>NZ_JAMXSB010000009.1 GCF_024124665.1 Pleionea sp. CnH1-48 | reverse complement strand
TTCCTCTGTCTTGATACCTTTAGCTGCTTTACGTGCCCAGGCTTCAATTTCTTTCTTGTCCATCGGTCTACCATCTCCTATTCAATAGGTTAATAATAGACAGTTACACAGAGTTATTTACAGTCTCGCTTATCCAAAGAGACTCTCTTTAAAACAGTTCCTTAAGAAAGCAAAAAGCCCAACAGAACACATCTGCTGGGCTTTTTTGTTTAAATGCCAAGATACAAAAGCTTCAGCTAACTTTCAGTCATTTGAAGCAATTAAAGCTTAGGCCAGTCATTATCGTTTTCTATGGTCTTATCGATAAAGAAAGCTTCATCGCCCATGCCTGGTTCATGCAAGTATAATTGGTGGCTCCCTTTTCTGTATTTCACCCAAACTTTTCTTACGCCATCCAACCCAAAAAAGACAAACCAAATAAAGTCATCGACTGTTATCTCCTTTTTATCTAAATCAAAAGCCAACAATATAAACTCATCATCTTCTTGCACATCAATCAATGTATCAATTAAGCCATCCGTGAAAGCAAAGTTCCAGCTACTGTCTTCTTTCCATTTAAATCTTCCCCACTCGATATCATGAGTTTCCGCTTTAACGACCGAATCGAAGATTTCCTTAAAGTTTTGCTCAGGCTCTTTCAATTGCTTATCAAACAACTCAAAATGCTTTTTTCTCTTACCCTTTGCTTTGACATGAAGTCGAACTAGCAAGGTTTGGTTAATAGTCTTTTTGCCATAGTTTATTTTTATAGCTGCCTGTTCTTTCTCGATTTCCCTTAGATGCTCATTCATTTCTTCTAGAGAATCAAAATCCAAAATCTTTCCATTCTTACGAATATGATACGTATTTTCTCCTGTAGAACTATACCACCCAATAATCAGACTCTCTCTTGCACCAGCGGCTTCCAAATCAGCTAATAGCGAGGCCAAATCAACTTCTTCTGGAGATACAAAGTTGCTTATGTAATGTGCACTATCATCTCTATAATTAAAGAATTGCTCTTCACTGTTCTTAGGAACATAACTTTTATAGATTGATTCAAATTTATCTCGATTGTTCTTTTTAAACTTACTTGCATTAAATTTAAGTTCAAAGGAGACGGTACTCATTAGGGTTCCTATGTATTTTTATCAAACTAATCTTATGAAGTGCTTATTCTCTTTTTAATTTTAGTGGTTGATTCCACTATGCATCTCTTCTATAACACTTTTAAAAGAAAACCATCTACATTAGCACTGCAATTATAGCTTCAGACTAACACGTAGCCCAACTCTACAACAACATCCCCAACGACCTCTAAGTCTCTAAGCTCTTCTTCTATACTCAATCCTACATAAAAACAATCACTGGAATCAGGATAGAACTCAATATAAACGTCCCCCAAAAGGAAGGGGCATTAGGAAAAATATTGCTTCTGAAAACTAACGATATATCAGGGACACCCATCAACTATTTAATATTAGACCAATATCGGCTTCGAAAAAGATTTAGCCTTTATCAAGCTAACCTTCATTTTTGTGTCAACAGATCAACTCTCTCTCATCCGACACAAACACCCATTCTTACTAACTTAATGATGGGAGCCCCTTTATACTTACTATCAATAGAACGATTAAGTTAATTCAAATTAAAACTAACTGTTAGGGAAATTACATTCGTATCATAACTTTCTGCTGAGAATATCGGGTCATCCGCTTCAGGAGTCACAACATACTCAAGTTCAACATTGAACTTTTCTGCTTTAAAACCGAAGCCTGCACCGTAAGAAGCACCGAACGAGCCTTTGGTTTCATCTTCAAAGCCAGGAGCAGAATAACTGAATCGAGATTCAGCAATTCCCAGGCGACCTTTTACATAGAAGTCACCAGTCGTTTGACCGACTAAATATAAACCGATAGCGTCAAATTTGGTTCCAACTTTTTCATTGATTAAGTTAGATACCACCTCATCACGCTCATCATCACTAGCGAAGGTAGCCATAAACTCACCCGAAAAATGCTCAGTGAAACGGTAACCAATATTGCCGCCAACGTTCAAGTACTTAAAACTCTGAGCGCCGGTATTAGAGTCGGCTTTGGCAGAACCTAAACTGAAGCCAGCGTACCAATCTGGCTGAAATGCTTCTGGCGTTTGATTTTCTGCAAGTGAAGGTAAAGCATAAGCAGATGATGCTAATAAAATAGCAGCTAAAGACAATGACTTTCTCATAATGAACCTTTATTAATAAATATCAACAATGAGTTCCCATAAGCTTAAGGTGTCAATAATTGACATCTATATGATGCTTTTTCAACCAACAATCCTTTCTATTAAGTTAATTCAATTAGCCTCGAGCAAGTGCTCTTCCTGGTATCAATAACTTAGTTGCCTGATGTAGTGGTGATTCACTGGGAACAATACCAATCCTTTCTTATTCGACACTCCTTTCCTTGAAGTATTCGTTATGTAAAAGCCAACTGCATTATTGCTTTTACGCGGCGTGATAATAACTAACAATGAGTAGTTTTTCAAGAATACAAAAAAGTCGGATATAAAAGAAGGCTTTGTATAGACAAGTGCACTGGTAGGGTTTTCGAGGAATATAAAAAAACCACCTTCGCATTATTGAATACGAAAGTGGTTAGAAGAAAATCCTTTTTTAAGAAATGCCATTTGATCGGCTAAAATCCTTTTGTTTTGTAAAGCTAAATACTCGTACTTATTCGGTCGATAGGGTATCGCGAGCAGTTTCATATCCGCTTCGTCTGGGGTTCTGCATCCTTTTCGGTTGTTGCACTTCTTACAGGCCGAAACACAATTCTCCCATATGTCAGCGCCTCCTTGTCCTTGAGGAATCACGTGGTCACGAGTCAAAATCTCGCTGGTAAACTTTTCACCACAGTACAAACATAAGTAATGATCCCGAGAAAAAAGCATATTGTTAGTGAGTTTAGGTATATGCTGTGCATTGGCATGCAGAGCACCGTCTACCGCAATCACTGGAGCAAATTCGATACGTGATCGTTGTTGAGTAATGCGATTTATGCCGCCGCAAATGCTCAGGTCGCTTTTCTCACCAATTGACCACAGAATTTGATTTTTGCAATGAAGATAGGCTGCTTCTTGCAAACCAATCCACTTAATTGGCATCCCAGCCTTATTGAGTTTCAAGATTCGAGCAGTCATGATTACCTCCATTATGAATTTGCTCTAAATTGGAGGGCATGGCCGGATTCAAACCGACGTTAGCTGAATTTGCAGTCCAGTGCATCATCACTCTGCCACATGCCCATTAAGAAAATCGTTTGCGATAAAGATTTTGAATATTGCGAATACCCGCATCCATACGTTGTCTGGCCGCAATATTGGCGGAATGAACTTTGATTGCTGGCGGAATTAATCCGCGCTCAACAACAGCACGTTCCATCCAGATAATCACGTCATAGCCAGTCCCTTTTGAATCATTGCCCAAATCATGATCGAGACTGATGTCTGTTACACTGCCAGTCATTAACAAAGCAATGGCTTCCTGTGGCCAATAAACTCGCTTCCACCCTTTAGGGGCTTCACGTATGTCATCTAAAAAAACTTTCATCATCACCTCCTAAAAATGTGGAGCCGATTGCGAGATTCGAACTCACGACATCCTGCTTACAAGGCAGGCGCTCTAACCAACTGAGCTAAACCGGCATTAAAAATGGAAGGCCCGGCAGGACTCGAACCTGCGTTATGTGAGTCAAAGTCACATGTGTTAACCCGCTACACTACAAGCCTTTGTTGAATGAATATGGCACCCTCGGCAAGACTCGAACTTGCAACCTATGGTTTCGAAGACGATCTACAGGGATGTGGGAGTGCAGATTTTGCAGGAGCAAAAATCTGCACAACGCTCTTCCATTTGAGCTACGAGGGTATGGTTGTTGCTGTAAGAATCGAACTTACCTATCTGCTGTGTGAAAGCAGTGCTCTGCCACTGAGCTAAGCAACATTAATAAACTGGCGGGGGAGGATGGATTCGAACCATCGTTCTCTACTTAACAGGCAGGCGTTCTACCATTGAACTACACCCCCAGAATAAATTGGTACCCGAGGTCGGATTCGAACCGACAAGAGCATTGCTCACAAAATTTTAAATCTTGCGTGTTTACCCATTTCACCACTCGGGCTTTTACTATTTGGTGGAGATGGCGAGATTCGAACTCGCAACCATCGGCTTGCAAAGCAGACGCTCTCCCGTTGAGCTACATCCCCAAAATATTGGTATCCCTACGGGGATTTGAACCCCGGTAACCTGATAGAAAGTCAGGTGTCCTAACCACTAGACGATAGGGATAGCGCTTATAACTTGGCATGCCGACAAGGACTCGAACCTTGATGACCAGGTTTGGAAGCTGGCGTCTTGCCATTAGACGATCGGCATTTAAAATTGGCGCCCTGAGAAGGATTTGAACCTTCAACCGGTGGGGTAGAAACCCACTGCTGTTCCAATTCAGCTTTCAGGGCGTGGCGGAGAACACTGGAATCGAACCAGAACCGTTACCAGTCTCTTCGGTTAGCAACCGAGACTCAGACCATCCGAGATTACTCTCCAAAACATTGGCGGTGCCTACGAGAATCGAACTCGTATCCCACGGGAGACAACCGTAGATCATTGCCATTAGACCAAGGCACCTTAAATTGGTCTCGGCGGCAAGATTCGAACTTGCGACCTCATGGTTCCAAACCAAGAGCGCTACCAGACTGCGCTACACCGAGATGTTGTTAAAAAGTGGTAGCAAGAGACGGCATCGAACCATCGACTTCAGCCGTATGAAAGCTGCGCTTTTCCAGTTAAGCTATCTTGCTACTGAATAGGTGGAGAACTAAATCGATATTCGCTCTACTCTACATCTATTTTTTATTTGGAGCAGACACTGGGATTCGAACCCAGGCCCAGAGTGTGGAAGACTCTCATGCTGCCGCTACACCATGCCTGCTTTGTGGAGCTCTTAAACTCCAAATTTACCAACTCATTTTTAAAGAACGTTTGCCGTATTGGCATAAAAAAACCCGAGGGCTTTGGGCCTCTCGGGTTTTATCTCCGGGTGAGGCCCATGTGACCTCACTTATAAAAGTTAGATCACAATGGTAAGTTTTCTAAATCGATCGCACGACTTAATTCATTCATTACTGTGGCTCCGACAAACGCGGGACACGTGCGACGCTGCCAGGTTCTTCCGGGGCAACTGAGTAATGCAGATGTATTTTGTCTTAGCTGTTTCATAAATAAATTACCGTTTATCAAATTAGTGGCTCTGCTCGGATTCAGACCGAGATCAGCCGATTATCTATCGTTAGGGAGTATAACTCCGCTGTCACTTAAAGCGCCTATTGTTAGTTTACCGTCAAACGATAGAGCCAAGATCTATCTTGCTTTCTGAGTAGCCAATGAAGCTTTAACATCATGCAAGATGTATCTATTCATATTCGTTTAACGTTTCTCACAATAGTAACTCCCAATAAAAAACCCAGTGGGTTGTTGCCTCACTGGGTAATTAGATCCTATGAGGCAGTATCATGGCCTCAACAAACTCGTGTTAAGACCTATCTATTTGTTCTTCCATAATCGCAAAGCGTGCGCAAATTTTTACTCGGCCAACTTTTGGCGGGTTGTTCAATTTGTATTAATGCGCTTGCTTGTTTCATAACGTTAGTTTTTAAATGTTGTTTCGTATTTGATGAGCTCATTGTATATCAGAAAAACTTTATGTCAACACAAAATAAAAAATATTTTATTTATTTTTCAACAACTTACAAAACAACAGACATGAGACAGCCTCTGACTCTTTGTCAGATAAAAATAAAAGATAATACTGGTCTGCCACTGCTCATGTGGTGTTTAACCCAAATTGTTCGCTATCAAAAAAGAATCCTTGTATTTGTTAGTTGTATGCTTTTGATCCCATAAAAAAACCCGGTAACCAATGGCTACCGGGTTTTATAAAATACGCTTGTTTTCCGGGAGCCTCGTGCTCCCAAGAGAAGCACTACTATATTGTTCTGTATCCTAACTCTAAACGACTGCTTGGTTGGCCGGGCACAGATGTACAGGCAGAACGTACATCTGCTTGCATCGCTGTATTTTGCCAATCAAAGGATAAGAACATTTATATGGCTCTCTTAAAAGTTATAGGGGGAATGATACAGGAAAATTTGTAGGGTGCAAATTTTATTCAAAAGAGTCAGGAAAGCCGAAGTGGAAACTCTATCTAAACGCGGATAATTATTTATGGAAGATGTTACTAGCCATAACCACTAGAACGATCTGTGTATTGATAAGCCTTTGGTTTAGTGATTTTAATACCGAGTGTGGTGGATTAAGAGAAAAAGCTTAATTTCTTTTTATTTCAACCTAGTTTCACACGGTACCTTCTTTAACATCAACATCAGGTTTAATATTAACGAAGAAAGCTCAGGAGATTTCATCCAAATGCTTCGTCCATCATCTAGATGAACTTCGCTGGAGAAGTCATTATTACAAAAGTAGTTACATACAATATCTGCCTCTTCATCTAAACGTAAAGTAGAAAATCTTTTATCGCAAAGAGCATAAAGATAATTTACAGATAAAATGGTCCACCTTTCCTCAGAAAAGTAAATTCCAAACAGAAACTGCTGTTCTTCATATCTTCGTAAGGAAGGTATAGTTTCAATTACATCATCTCCACACAAAAAGAATTCTCCAGAAAACTCTTCAATTTTTTGACGTCTCATTCTTGCAAATACAGCATTCAGTGTAATCATTGTTAGCTTATTGTAGTCAATTATCAAATAACAATTATTCTTACTAACATAAAAGAGTTATTAGTTGCTATAAAAGAGGCTTAAAGCCACCAAACATCATTCTTTTTGCATCAAAGATTGGTTCAGAAGATTCAGTAATAGGATTCACCAAACTCGTCATTCTAGGATCAGAAGCTACTTTCTCATTAATAAGATCACGTACCTCACGAGACTCAAATGTTGCCCATCCAAAGATAATCACTTCATCGTCCTTGGCTTTAGTCCCATCAATAAAAGAGCCAGTGCCTGCTAGGCTAAAGTCATCTCCAACATACTCACGATAGTCTAACGCTCCATGCTCTTTCCAAATAGCGGCAACCTTTTCAACAACTTCCCTATATTTGCTTAGTTTATCTCGAGGTATGGGCAATACGAATCCATCTATGTAATTTGACATATTGATATCCAATAATTCTAACAAGCAGCTTGTTGAGGAGTATTTAAACTATAGCACTTTTATTTAGTTCGGAATATTAACCCCAGAGGGGGGGGACTTCTTGTATCTTAACTCCCTTTATCTTTACGATCTTCATGACTCCCGTAGTATCTATTTAGGATAAAAGAGCAGTTAACCATTAAAAACCAGAAAAATGCTTTCAAGTTGGTATTACTTAGCAACTCATTTACCTCAACTATTTCCCAGCCAAAGAAAACCAAATATCCAAGAACTACAAGACATCCACCTACAACTAAAGAAAATAAAAACGCATCTCTTATTAGTAGCTTAAAAACGAGTGCACACAATAAAGACAAAGCATACGCAACCAATAGAGTCACAAACATTTACATCTCCACACTCAACTACTAAAGAATACCAACGAGCATTCTGACTATAAGACTTTTAACTTCACTGAATTTTTTCTCCACTCAAAAGGAAATCACCTTCTGAGTTTCGCGTAAAATCAAATTTTTGATAACCAGATAAATCATCTATGGAATCCAACTCTTCCGAAACAGAAGCACCAACAACCCTGTAATCTTTTAAAGATATAAATAAATAACCTCCAGCTATATCCCTGCTATTATTTTCCCCGTAAAGAATAAGCTGCTGAGCTTTAGATGTTTTACTACACCTAACATAGGCTCTGCTAATATTTTTCAAATTCAAGTTTCTATCCCCAACACCGACCATATAACGAGCAACTCTGTCTATAACAGGGGTACTGTTTTTGTTATCATAAAACTCATTAATGAGAAACTCTATATTGTAGAACTCCGACATATCGCTACCACTCTCTAAAGCCAGGCGATATCCCACATAAAATTCAATGACATCTAAAAAGCACGACTTACCACTTCGTTCTGAAGGTTCAGAAAAACAAGATACGATAAGAATAAGTGAAATTGCCATTAAAAGTTTCATACTTAATAACCTTTATTTTTCAGTAGCTCATCAAACTCCCAGTACTCTAACTATAGCAATATTATGCATGCTATTTACTAAATCTTATAAACCCAACTAGTTAGCAATCCTTTTTAGTTAGTACAGATGGTTTATGAGAGATCTGATTTACCCTCTCATAAACCATCTGTACTAATACTCATGTTGACTAGGTAACTATGGCTTGTGATACACCTTGGCCACAACACCTCCTTCCAACACATATTTAACTTTAAGTCGTTCATAGGCGTAATCAGAATATACATGTACTTTATTAGGGGAAACATAATCGTATAAGAAGGGATCTCCTAGGAAGTTTATGATTTCATCTTTATTCTGTCTTCCCGTAAATACACCGCAACCTAACCCGGATTCATAATCATTATCAAGTAGAACTCTCTTCCAATCTTCAATCAATGGGTAACTTTCATGTTTTTTATAGTACATATTTAGTATGTCAGAGACTCTAATAATTAAACATGCATCTTTACCCATCATAGAAATTTCCCTTTCTTGTTCTTGATATGTTCCCTTCATATATTGGAAAGCAATATATCCAAAAAGAATAAAAGCAATAAAAAAAGCTAGTAGTTTTTTCAACTTACTTTCTCCAAGGTGTGTCAGATAACTTAGGCTTAGGTACGGTTGCATCCCATGAACTGGCATGAGTCAATCGCTAAGTTTTGTAGTCAAAGTGAATTTCATAGACCCAAGTGACGAACATTTTCAAGGTATTCCCAAGCAGCTAGACTTCATTAGTAATGGTATTGTTAGCCTCATCCACATGAAGCAGCTCATGGAAGATAACGGTTTGAATCTGTTCATCTATATAGCCACCGTATCGAACTTGTATAAGATCCTGTTCAACCCACTCTCCATCTTTATTAAAGTCAATACTTCCATCTTCACGATATAAGTACTCTACACCAACTATTTTTAAACCTTCAGGTCTAGCTAGGTCAAGAGAATCCTCATATATATTACTTGTAAGCCTATCAAGTCGCTCCTGTAGAGTTTCTTTATCTGCTTATATTAAGCATCTATGTTTAAGAGAATAAAATCCAATAGACAAGATAGACTTCAAAAAGCATAAATACTAAAGACATAAAGATATCGAATACTTTATAAAAAAGGCTCTCTTTCCTCCAGTTATTCCTAATTTCATCGCGGTATGTATCGGAAACCAAGAGTAACCACCCTCGATAAATCCAAGGAACACTTGAACCAACCTCTGATAAAAAATCAATCATAAAATAACCTAGAATAATGCATCTACTTCCGTGCTCGGGTCATTAGCAATATCCTTTTAATCAATAAATGTTGAAGCTCGCCTTTCTGACGAGCTTCAACATTATTCTATCTCACTTAGTTTGCCAAACTGAAGGATGAGTGCCCTTTATCCAGCATCTAACAATTGCTCTTAATATCAAGAACTCTCTTATACAATATGTATCCAGAAAATGCCGTAAATACCACAGAGAACATTAACAAGCCAATACAACGTTGAGGAATACACTTAATAATATAGTATATATTATGAAACATAAGAACAACGCCATTAAACAGGAACATCATGAAGCTCCAAGCTAAGAGATGGGTAGCGATAGAAAATGCGGGCGATGACGAATCCATCTCTAATACAAAAATAAGATCAAGCACACCAAGCACTACACCAACAACTACAATCAAACTTATAGTCGCTAAACCTAACCTATATAATATTGAAAAAATCATTGTTATTCACCATCAGTCAATGACCGATAAACTTTTGCAAAGTCCATGGCTTCTTTTACAGAAACAAGGAGGATATCTTCAGGGCACCCATCAGTTATTAAATATTAGCCCAATACTAACCTCGATGAAGACTGACCTTTGATGAAACCCTGCTTCCATTTCTCGACAGTTCTCTCAATATCTTTCAACCGCTCCAAAATACTAATATTGGAGAATAAAAGGACATCCATTATTCTAACTAATCTATAGACTCCCCCAGCTCCAAATCAAATGAAAAATAAATACCAGATTTCTTCAACATGCGACAGTACAAAAAATGGAAAGTGTACGTCTTAGGTTATGGTTCGGCTAATTGGTTCGAAGCCAGCTACTCTTATTTTTGAGAGCACCTCCAAAACCTTTCTTTTTTTGAATCCTAATTAAATACTAACTTCGATAACGATTGACCTTTGATAAAGCAGCGCTCCCATCTGCTTATCAAATGCTTAATACTCTTCACCCTTCCCAAAACACCAATATTGGTCAAGAGCCTGCCTCCAACCATTCGACTAACAAAAGCCTCTTCTCTGATATTCAATCGTCTTAGTATGGGCGGTACGCTCTCTTTAATAACCCCACGCTTTCCTTCTATTTTTACTCTTCCAACCCAGTCAACCAGCTCCAGGTAGTCACTCAAAGAGAAAGAGAATGAATGTCTATGCTTCTGTTCTGCTCGAGTAATAGGTATTAGTGGCAGTTCTGTCTTTGCAGTTGACTGAACTTTCAGTCGCTGCTGAATAGAAGTATAGTCTGATTCCTCGGGTGTATTGGCAATATTTGCTCTGATAGGATTTAAGTCGACACTCTTAAATTCACTGGTAGTCAATAATCTCTTCAAGAGGTATAATTATATACTGGAATCTAGTATATAAGGATAAATATGATTAGAGAAAATAACACTGCAATAAGCTATTTAAGATACTCATCAACTCAACAAGCAAAGGGCGATAGTTACCGCCGTCAATTTGAAGCCGCTGAAAATTACTGCAAACAAAATGGATTAACTCTGGATGAAACCATTGTTGATTCTGGCGTATCTGCTTTTAAAGGCGCTAACGCTCAAATAGGCGCTTTATCAAATCTTATTAAAGATATGCAACAAGGACGCATTCAAAAAGGCGTTACGCTCATCATTGAGAGTCTGGACCGTTTATCCAGAATGGAAGTAATGAAAGCCTTTAGATTGCTTTCAGAACTTCTTGAGAAAGGTCTCATTGTTGTTACCTTGTCAGATAATCAAGTGTATAAAGCCGAAGACATGGAGATAACACAGCTCATCATCAGTTTAACTATTATGAGTCGTGCCCATGAGGAGAGCTTAGTGAAGTCTCGCCGCATTAGTGCGCTTTGGGAATCTCGCCGAAGGGCCGCAGCGGAAGAAGGTAAACACATTAAAGTTACCTTGCCTAGCTGGTTATATTGGGATGAAAACGGACAAATGGCCGTAGATGAAATTAAAGCTCAACGTGTAGTAGCTGCGTTTGATGTTTTAATGTCTGGCTCTGGTCGTGCTGCTGCTGTTTCCAAACTAAATTCTATGGGTATTCTTTCGCCTTCTGGAAGTACTTGGAACACCTCAATGATTCAACGGCTAACGAACACTCAAGCCGTTATTGGTCATTTTCAGCCACATAAACAAGTCAAGGGTAAGCGAGAGCCTGCTGGAGATTTAATCAGAGATTACTTTATTGCTATCATTGACGAGAAAACCTATTGGACCGTTAGAAATCGCAGTAAGGGAAAAGGGACCACCACAGGCGCACGTTTCGGACGCATGAGCAATCTCTTTACAGGTATTGCGACTTGTAAAAAATGCGGCGGTGCTATGCGCTTCTGTGGAACGTCCTATAAATACCTTGCTTGTCGTTCTAAAACTGAGGGGTTGGGGTGTGATTTACCTTTTATGCCTTATCATCATGTTGAGCGTGCTGTTTTAACGTGGCTTCTAGAAAATGGTAGAGATATTCTTGGACCGAAGTTTAACCCCGAAGAGCTTGAAAAATCTCGCGCTCTTTTAGAGGTAAACGCAGAACAACAAAGTAACTTGGTTGAGGCTATTGCATCTCTCGGATTTAATGCGGGCATTCAAAAGAAGCTGGAAAGCTTGGAAGAGGAAGCCAAGAGATTAACAAAGGAAATTGAAGAAAAAGAAAATGCAGATTACTCAAAGTCAGATTTGCCTGAGTTAATCGCAGCGGTTAAAGACGATGCTAAACGTCATGCTTTGGCTCGTGAATTACGCCGCCTTAATATTCAGTTAGAAATTGGTGTTGATACGGTGCATATTAAAGATGAAGTGACTTTTACAAGAGAAAATAAATCTCAATATTGGTTATGGCAGTCAGATGATGGCTTTACTATGAAAGTTGAAATAGAAGGTTATCAGAAAAAAATCGATACACTTAGGAAAAATAATTTTAATCGGAAAGTGGCGTAAGAAAATGGGGAGCTTAACGGCTCCCTTCTAGTTTGTCATAGAGGCGCTTGAGGGCGTCGCCAAGCGTTTATTGGCTTATGTTTTGGATAATCCCTCAAAGCCTGCCTATAAGCCTTCATAGCCTCTCTTTCAGCATCTCCAATCGGATAGTCTAAGGTCATATATTTATCGGTCCTCTGCAACTCAGAATCACGCCATGCGCGTTCATCTGCGATACGCTCTTTGGGTTTCCTTAAGTCCTCGATATAAAATAAATGCAAGTCCTTATCAAAACGATTAACCCCAGAACTCAGCGCATAATGCCATTGTTGAAAGGTGATCTCGGTGCAGTCTTCGGGGATCTCTTTGTCTATATCTTCGTGATAAAACTCAAGCTTTCCCTGTTCGACTTCCCGCACGTATCGCCTTACGTTGTCTTCATTAGCCTTAAAAATATTTACCTCCTTATGATTTATAACCTATTGCAATCCAACTTAGTGTTGTTCCGTTTTGGTGGGAACCATTCACCCAAGTACACCCCGTATTAGTCCACAATCTAGGGTGACAAGGATCAGCCGCTAAATGATTTTCGTTTGAACATCCTACCACCGTGTAAACCTGTGAGAAGGTTGCAGGAAAAGCAAAGTACTGATTAGCGTTATTAATTAATGCAGCCGTGGCCTTACCCCATTGAATCATTAAGCCAGTATCTTTATCACGCCAATAACCTGTTACATTCATTGACATGGTGTTTTCAAGAAACGATAAGATTTCCCCAGAAAACAAATAGAGGTTTAAACTGGTCGCAGTGCCACCGTGACGAGTTAGCACAATGAAATAAGGCTCATTACTATTTAGCGGTGCTGTGTCGTCTGTGAAGCCATCATTGATGCTAATGCTATAAGAACCAAACCAGAGACCTCCCACATCAATCTCTTGCTCATTGTTCGCGGTGCCTTGGTAACGCCGCTGATAAATCAAAGGGCCACTGGCTGAGCCTCTGCGAATGGTTACCGTCCAATCGGGCGCGGTCCAATTTCTATTCGCTCCGTTGTTACGATAACTATTCGACGCATATAACTTAAATTTAATAACCACACGGCCACCGCTTCCGGTTGCAATCGTAAAGTTTGAGTAAGCGCCATTACCTAAACTAGTTGGCGTTGCGTTTGCCTTTGTGCCGCCTCCAAGAAAATATTGATTAATACTTTTCTTAACGTTGTCAGTGATTGCGGCGGGATCATTGATAAAACTGTCTCCACCCGAACCGAATACAGAGGCGCGCGGTTTTCCATCGACTAATTGAACAGCAAAAACAGTTTCATCTGTGGACTTGTCGCGAATGTTTAAGGGTGAACTTGAGAAGGGGTTTAGCTCCAGCTTTACACCTGAATTATTCCCAGACTCATCACCCGATGACTGAACGCTAACATGATGCGCCTTGATTGCTCCCGCTTGAATCCAGTTTGCATTAATGACATTTTCAAGGCCCGCTGGAGGGTTGTCTTGGTAAGTAAAATCATTCCATGTCATCACCTTTGCGCCAGCCGTACCGTTGCCCCAAGACTTCGCACGCATAAACCCTTGCGCTTGAATATCGGAGGTCGTGGTGAATCTTCCAGCAACATCCAAGGTAGCTAAATGGATAAGGCTTGTTGTTCTGCCAGCACTCCCCAAACCTTCACCGTAAAACTTAAAGCCGCCTGACTGCATCATCATTAAGGACATGGTGTCCGATGAAAACGAGGTGTATTGTTGACTGACATCGGTAAAGTTAACGTTATAACCAATGCTGCCATAGTTACCGCCAGAATAACCAATCGATAACGCACGGCCTTGAGCACTGCCTAATTGAATATTGCGGCCATCGCCTAAGTAACTAAAGCCTAAGAGCGCCTTATTGTTTAACCTGACGTTAGCATTGGAAACAACCTCAGAGCCGTACAACACCACAGGGCCTTGGTGATTCAGTATGGATAAGTCACTGTTACCGTCAGAGCCATAACCAAACCATGCTTTCTCATTGTTCTGATAATCCTTAAAGCTAATCCATCCTGCTTGCTGATTGCCTGTTGAGTTATCATCCTTAAGGGATAACACTGGGACCGCCGCAGAAATCACTTGCGAAGCATTAAAGGTATTTGATTTACTTTTCTCGGCGTATTCTGAATGCGTATGTTGGGTAACGCTTCCTGAACCCGCTTGAAAATCTTCAACGCTTGATAAAGTAACTGTGCCAGTACCCATATCGCCCGTCACGTTTGAAACCGTTAACGTATAAGTAACGTCTTCGGTTGTGGGGTCGTCGTTAATAACATAATTAACGGGCCACGTCGTAAAGCTTTCTAAAGGTTCACCGACACCGCCCATCGATTCTGTTGTGCCTGCTATGGTTCGTTCATCAAGGACCAAAGAGCCACGTTTCAAAGTTAGCTTTGCGCTTGGCTTGGTGAGTGTTGAACCTAGATGGCGATTAACACCGCCACGGCCTGACACGGTGAGTTTTATGTTTTGTCCAGGCTTATGCTTTGGCGGGCTTAGTGTCACCGTTGCGCTCGTCGTAAAGTGCTGATAAGTGCTCGCTGTTCCCCCCGTTGAACCTGTTCCGTTTCCGCCGCTGTTATTACCTAGTTGCTCAATAATTTCAGGGCTTAAGGCTTCAAGATTCACTGAGGCGGGTTTCAAGTGATTACCGTTAACCAGTCCGTTGCCTTGAGAGTCCACAGAGAAAACCGTTTCGCCTTGTCGGTCTTTAGCCTCTAGGAGATTCGCACCGCCCATCTGAGCCACACCGCCGCCGCTCTCGGTGGTCTTAATGCTTCCCGAAACATTAATGTTTTTCGCAAAGATTGAATCCACGTCTAACGCATCGGCGCTGACTGTTCCGTGTACGATGGTGTTACCGTCAATGACTTGTCCGACTTTAACCCACGTTGAGCCATTCCAAAAACGGGTTTCAGAAAATGCGTTTGCTTGCTCTGAGTTATACAGCGTTACAACATCGCGGTTAACTTTCGTTAGCCCCTCGCTGGTAATTGCGCTCTCTGCGGCACTTTCAGACCACTGTTTATGATTCGGTGCAGTTAAGCTTTTAACGTCCTTGTAGAAGCTCTTAGAGCCTCTTTCACCGTTCGAACCGCTATCACCGTCCACACCATCAATCACAGTAATAAAACTTTGTGAAATCGAGTGCTGATAGGTTCCGTCGTCGTAAGCAAAGGTTAGGTAAACATTATCCGAATTATTACCCGTGGCAGTCCATGTAACAGCGCTATGATTGTCATTGCCTTGCGTCGCGTTAATGTTTCCCGTTGAGGTGTTCAAGGTCAACGTTACCGTCTCTTTCGCTAAGACTTCCTGACCCTTATAAAATGTTGCGGTGATTGTGTTCGTTGTTGCGGTTGGATTCCAAATACCTGCCTTATTCTTTCGCCAAAGGTTACTTAAAGAACTCTGAATGCTGGCATGACTTACGCGGTCGTAATTACTTAAAGTAAACTCACTCGACTTTGTAAAGTCAGTCTCATAACTGGAGTTACCCGCCGCAACCTGAACTTGATAACCTGAGCCGTTAGGGTAGAAAGGTAAATCCATTTTCTTATTATGCGTGAGAAAGGTTTTAATAACTTGATTGTCTTTTACTGCTTGAACTTTGTAGAAGGTGATTAACTGATTATCGACTGAATCCCAAGTGACAACGCCGGAACGAGTCGAACTATTATTATCGGGCGTAAAGGTAACATTTGTTGGCGCGTCAATGTCATCAGGCGGCGCTAGAAAGGTGTCGGGGATTTCTTCAACTGTGTCAGTGACAGCCCACGGATAAATCGAGTCTTGATGCTCCGTAAAGCTAAAGCTCATTAACCCGTCCGCTTGCATCTTGGCGAAGTCACAGCGAAATAGTTTGTTATCCCATCCACGCAGCGCGTTAGAGATACTGACGATATCGCTCGGCTCAACCACTAATGTCTCGGGCAAGGCATTGAATGAGCATGTGACATCCTGACGGCTTCTATTTGCAATCAGTTGCGCCATCTGCAACGCTTCGGCTTGCGTTGAAATAGTATTGAAGTTAAACGAGCTTTCTAATAGCTCGCCGTTATCCTCATTGCGCCATTGCGTTTCCTTCTCTGAGTTTACAGGAGGGTAAACCGCCTCGTTTTGTTCATACAGCAACGCCTTATCTGCATAACGAACAATCACACGATTATAGCGCTCGCGTTTCCCGCCGTGACCGCTTGTGATATTTCCAGAGATATTACGGTCATCAAAGTGATAGACAGCTTGCCCAGCATCCTCAATACGCAGCCTGATTTTACCGCCTAATGGGGGAAGCGAGCCACGCATACCAGAAAGAAGCGTCTTAACGTTATCAAACACTTTTCGATTGGTATCTAATAACGCATTGCAACTCATACGCGCCGTGGTCAATACTTCGTAACCCGCAAAGCGTCTAAAAGTCTGCCTAAGCTCTTCATCGTAGTAATAGGTATATAAAGCGCGGCGATAGGTTTCGCCCGCCTCGCAGAAATCCGCAGCCGTTTTAAAGCTCTCTAAATCAATCCTTGATTCTCTTGCTCCTTTACCATAGCGCGTATTGGTTAGGTAATCATAAAGACAAAGCGCGGGGTTATCCGAAAACTTAATAGTGTTATTGCGAATATCCTTAACTTTCTTACCTTGGATTATCGCTTTAATTTCCGGCTCACCCTGCCAGATGTTCACCTCGGAATTTTGTTGCAAGCGAATGTAGGCATAGCACAATCCTTGCAGTCTGTGTTTTGTGGTCCATTCTGGGAAAGCGGCGCGTAATTCAGCACTCGCTTGTTGATTATCAGAGCCGTTATATCTTTCAATTTTTAGCCACTTGCTTCCCTTGGTAAATTCAGAGATATCATTAAAGAAAATATTCTCGATTAACTCAACTTCACCCTCACAGAATACACAAATCAAGTGTAAGAACTCATTACGCGCGCCGCCTTCTGCATCTGTGGTCGCCTTAAAGACTTTAATTGCTGGTACTTTTCGACGCCCATACACAACAGGAATGGCGTGGTCAGTCCCACTTTTCTCTACTGTGATACCTTGCGGCTCTTCTTCTGGAAAAAGCCACGACTCTAATTTTTTTCTAAACTTCTCAATCGCTCCAAATAAACCCAGCGAGGTTATATTCAAAGCCTTTTTTAATTGACTTCCTAATCCCATTTAATTACGTCCCCATTTATATTCCACACCCGCAACGCTCGCAAAACTCATTCCCTCGTCATCAGGAAACAACTTTTTCTGACTGTTACTGGTGCTTCGTCTTCCTATGACTTTCTTAAAGTCGGCCCACTCACTCGCAGCATTCAATCGGATAATGGCGTCTTTGCCTTCTGCGATTGCTGCATCCGTTATCATGCCGCTCCAGATTTCTATAGGCTTATCGATGATATTCCCCTCATCCAGATACACCCGATAGATGGTAATGTCGCGATTGACCTGTGATTGATTCAATAGGATAGAAATCAATGTTTGGTCCACGGCTGAAAGTTCGAGCTTTACTGTACCGACGGTTAATTCAGTTTTGTTTTGAATTGGGTCAAGCGATAATAACAAGCCATTACCTTGATAAGTGTCATTTTGATATTCGATATCGAAAATGCAATCTGTGAAGTACTGAGGTGTCGGCGCAAAATCAATTTTTACAAGGTGACAAAATTCCGTTTTGTTTGCGATAGCCTCTAAGATGGGCTGTGATAAATTTAACATGATTTAAAAGCTTTCCTGTAGGTCCAATTCCATAGTGACAAAATCCGTTTGCGCGCTCGCTTTAAATTCTTGAGCGTCGTTTTTCAAAGAAAGGGTAAACGGCACATGTCGCACCGTTAATACTTCATTCGCTTTAACACTCTCAATCAGGTTTGAGCTGAGTTTTAATATCACCTCTCCTTGTGCATCGCTGTTGGCATCCTCACGAACCTGATAGACTTTTGTGTGGCCTGCAAAGCGCACCACATCGCCCGTCTTAGCAATGCCGTTAATACTTGGCGTATAGCCTTGAATCAGAACTGTCTTAGCGCCCGCGTTCGTATTCGCCTTAACATTAGGTGAGCCTGTTGCAACACCTCTAGGCTCTGAGTAAAGCGGTAAGACCATCGAGAAGGGATTAAAAGAGCCTTCAAGAGCAGTTATAAATCCCCACAACTCCCGATGCTGTGATTGATTAAGCGGAATGGTTTTTAAGCGCACCTCAAAGCGATGTGCGGGGATTCTTCCGACATGTCGCCGATAGCTCTTAGATTCAGTGCTGATAGTGGGGGCCTGACTGGTAAGGGCTATAGAGCTAATACCAATCGAGCTTGGAAAAGTAGACATTGTTTAAAATCCTTTTTGTTTATTTCTATTTATAGTGCGGCTCCTTCTTCGGCCATTGCTTCGCTAACAAGGTGATGAATCAGAGCGCGGTTATTGATAAGTAATTCTTCAACACCGTTTGCGTCCGTTGCGTTAATGTTGAATGTTACCGCCTTATCACCGCTTACGGGCCTTGAAGCTTTTAGTGCTTCGTGACTGGTAATGTTTCCGCTAGTAGTTGGTGTAAATAGTTCCGGCCCTCGCTCACCGACCAAGTAAGATTGATTTGAACCGACCGGACCACCGTTTGCCCGCTGTCCTTTAATGCCTGCAATGTTCGCGGCCATCTCTGCCGTTGCCATAGCAATAAATGGAATATTTAAGGGAGGCGGCGCAGAACTTGCGGCCAACTGAATACCTTGAAAGCCGGTTACAATGGCCTCTTTTAATTTAATAGCTTTTTGAGCAAGAAAGATCTTCTTTGAGTTCTTAATCTTCAAGTTAGCCATTCTATCAAGAAAGCCTTTCTCTTTGTTAAAGCACTCGTTGCGCTTCTGGTCGTCACAGCCGTCGCCACAAGCACCTTTTTTATCCTCCTCCTTGTTATCCTTGTTACTTTCGCCATCGTCCTGCTGCACAGCGTCGCGTTGATAAGGATTATTTAGGGCAATCTCAGAGGTAACACTATCAGCAATTTCTTTTGCTCGCTCCGTCGATTTCCGCGCGACTTCCTCAGACCATGTTACAAATTGCTCATCCAGTGGGTTAAGTAACTTATCATGAAGGTCTTGATTAAGCTGTGCCGATTGAATGTCGAAGCTCTCAATCATTCCATCTAAAAAGCCTGTCCCAATGTCCGTATCAAGTACGTCATTGATCCATTTCACACTATTACTAATGCTCTCTAGAATCCCTTGTAACGCATCATTAGCGACAACTTTTAAACTACTCCATAAAAGTGATAGTCCATGTAATGATTTTGCTAACACTTCAACGCCCTTAAAAACCACCTTCAAGCCTTTTGATGCAACCTCTGAAAACCCGCCAGACTCAAGCGCAGCGTTATAAAAACGTGTCGCTACATCATCAACATAAGGCGCAAGCAAGGATGTGATTTTATTAGAAAAACCCTCTGTTGCTTGTCCAGCTCGAAACATTGCATCATTTGCTAGCTCGACTTTAGCGGCATCAATGCGGTTTAATGTCACGCCCAGCCGTTCCGCTTCATCAATAGATTCTTGAATCGCTTCACTGCCACCGTTAAGTGTGTTTATCAGTCCAGCACCTTTCGAACCAAACAACTCATAAGCGATTGTTGCTCGCTCTGTTTTGCTCTCAACATTCCCCATTGCATCCGCAATTGCTTTAAACTGATCATCGACAGAAAGTTTTGCTAAATCCTTAGCTGATAATCCTAAACGGTCAAACGATTTGACACCCGCGCCGAACCCCTCTGAGGCTTGGCCGACGCTTGCTTGTAGTTTCACTAAGGCTTTATCAAGAACAGAGCTAGAAACGCCTGTTAGCTCGGCGTGATGCCTTAGACCTGTCAGAGCTTCCGTGGTTATCCCTAGCTGATCTGAAAACTTCGCCAACTGATCAATCGTATCTGCTTGCTTATTGTAAAGCGCGGTTAATCCTGCAACACCCGCTGCACCCAGTGCGGCAAATCCTTTTGCAACACTGTTAAAATGCTTACGGGCTTGCTTTAAATATTTGCCAGCTTTCCTTGAAAACTCTTTGACTCTATCTTGTCCCTTTTTTAAGGCTGTTACTAATTGAGCTGAGTTAGCCTTTAGAGCTAGCGTTAGTGTGCCTATAACGTTTTTCATATTCCTTTACTTCTCCCATAGGCTGATTGCGCGTTCTTCTTCTCCCTGTGCGCTGTTGTCTTTTATTTCAATGTTGTGGTAGCCCATCCAATAGATAAGCGTATCTATAGGCATTTCTGCCAGTTTATACGGGTCTCTCTCCCCGAGGCGGTCCGCTAGCATAAATAGAAAACCTGTCAGGGGAGAGTTGATTAGTTTTTTCGGGCTTTCTCCACTTCAACCGCTTGAGGTAAATTAAACTCAATGATTTTCTCGGCGGCTTCTTGAAGTTCAAACGGGTCGTAAACTTCGGTTAATACTTCCGCTTTTTCTGTCTTCAATACCACCTTGCCATTTTCATCAATGACTGATTGTTTGATTAATTCAGCGTTCGCATCAATCATGATTTTGAAATCGGCCTCGCCGTCTGCAAAGCTCAAGTATCGAATAAGCTTCTTAGCGGGAAGCTTTCTAACAAAGTACTTTCGCCCCAAGATATCCAGAGACTTCCTTTTCGCTTTCACTGGATTTAGTAAATTGTGTTTCGTTCCCATTATGCTGACTTACTCCATGTAATATCATTTTGACGCGCTAACACTGAAATTTTCATAGCGCTGTTATCCCCTGAGCTAACATCCTGCATCTTCCAGCCTGCAAGCGTCAGGCTTTTTGTTTCTGCAATCCGTCCACTTGGAAAGGTGATTTTGCAACGCACGTTAGAACCTTTTTCAGCTTCGTCGAGAAACTTCTTAAAATCGGCGTCACCTGCGTTATCAATAAATACCAGTTCCTTTTCGGGTGCGTCCGGTCGGTCGGCTACATATTTCTTTGTTTTATCCACTAGGGTTGTGACTTCCACAAACGTACCCGTTTGACCCACTTCACCCAGTGAATCAATATTGGGCAGTTTAATGAATGTGTCCGGTGTTGCGGGGTCTTCAAATTCGAAAATTGTACCCGCTGGTACTTTGGCGTATTTTGTAACGTCATCCATTGCCATCTATGTTTATGTCCTTATTTGATGAATTAAAATTAAATCAAGAGAGATATTCATTAACTCTCCGTTGTTGTAAAAACTTTCTCGGCGATTCTCAACAAATCCTTTTTGTATCTCTACGCCGTTTAAGTTTCCTCTGAAACGCTCGAAGCTGTTTGCGATTAGCTTGCTAGTGTTTCGAGTTACTATAAAATCCTGGCCCCAGATATCGACTTGCCAGCGCTGTGTTATCACATGGCCTCTTTGTTCACTCACTAAGAAGTAAATTAAACAGGGGCCTTTGTCCTCTGGCCGTTTGAACGGATACGCCTTTAAGCCTGTGAGCGTTTCTAAATAGTCCTTTAGATTACTTTCCATTTTTCTTGTTTATCTTTTCGATTGCCTTTCTGACCTCTTGTGTAAAAATCGATATCACCAGACTGGCGTTATTATCAAGCGCGGGTCTTAAGAAGGGCTTAGCGCTCTGTCTCTCGGTCCCAAACTCCTGAGCAATCGCTTTATGGTTATGTGATTTGTGAGGAAAAACCGTAACGCTCAAAGCGGTTTTAGTGGAACGCCTACCCGCAACGCGAGCAGACATTTTGATATCATCGCGCATGTGTTTACTGGTTGCTAAAGGGTCAAATCCTGCACCGTTTATCACATCCTCTCGAACAGGTTTCATCGCTTTTCTTCCTGCTGCACGTAAGGCTTTAGCGCTTACCTTTGCTTCAAGTTCAAGCAATGCCTTTTCTATTTCCCTTAGTCCGTCAACTTTAAAATCCATTTTCATTAATTAATTGCGCACCTCCATAGTGATATTAAGGAAGAGCGGGTTAGTTAAATGCTCAATTGTCGTTAACTCTCCTTTATGAGTTCTATGAGACACATTAAGGCCCGCCGTGATTCTTGAGTCTTTTCGTACACGAAAGACCTTTGTTAATACTGTGTTGTCTCGGCTCTCTGAATGCATAAGCTGTGTTGACTCGTTTAGTAATTCAGCTCTAATAGTCCCTAGCACCACCTCTGAATCAATAACCTGTCCGTGGTCGTTTCTCGTAGTAGCTGTTGAATAAAGCGTGATACTTTCTCGTAACTTCCCTGTTTGCATCCCTTAACCTACTGATTGTATTTTGTAAGGCGATAACAGCGCCTCAAAAGCGAGTGGCACGTTTTTAATGGTTAACGTGTTGGTAGCTTCTCGGTTATTGTAAAAATGTCCTACGAGCAAAAGCACGGCGTGCTTGATGGTCTCAGGCATTTTCTCAAGAGTAAGTCCGGTTGCTTTCTGTAATGCATCAAGTTTCAGTTCATAACCTAAATAATTCTCTACATGTTGAGTTGCGCTTAATCCGTAACTCATGATTAATGTGTCATCCTCAGTAAAACTATTATCAATGATTAGGTGCTTCTTGATTTCTTCGAGAGTCACAAGGCTTTGAGCTGAATGATTGCTCAAGCTCATTTATTCAACCTCCAAATTTTCCTCATCTTCATTCTTTTCAGACTCACTGAGTTCGATGAGTGTTTTTTTGCTTTGTTTGCCTTTGAATAACTTTGCATAGTCGGCCTTAATTAATCGGTCTGCTTCCTCTGCATCCATTTCAATCTCATCGCCTTGATTTCTTGGTGTAACACCTGACATCGGCACAAGCATTGTTACGATTTTTCGGGTCATCGTTTATCATTCCTTGATAGTGTTATAAAAAAGGAGGCACAAAGCCCCCCCTGGAGTTTATTGTTTAGATTCTTTACGCAGCCATTTGCAACGTTTTGATGGCCGCAGTATCTAGTAGATTTGCATCCGTTCGCATGATGGCTAAGAAGCCAACTTGATCATAATCAGCGTAACGCTCGGTTAGTCGTTTAACACGCATACCACGAACATCACGGATTAAGTACTGAGACAAATCACCGTAAGCCGCAACAACCTTGGCGTTACCGATGGCATCAATGCCTTGATCAACAACGTATCTATCACCGTCAATCGTTGAAGCATTCGCACTAGCAATACCTGGCATCCACAAGGGGCGGTTATTTCCGTCTGTCAGTAACTTTGCAGCTTCAAGAACAGAATCGGCAAACGCCCAGCGAGCGTTTAAACGATAAGCTGGATCAACACTGTGTTTTAGTTTGATAAAGTCTCTCCACGTTAACGCAGTCGCAGAAGGAGCCGTGTAACCTACAGGAGCGGCCACCATTAAACCTCTCGGTTGTTTTGTTCCTGTACCTTTTGCAAAGTGCAACGCTTGCGCTCGACCAATACGCATACCCATTCGACGACCGATAAAGCTTTCAAGATTAATTGCTGAATCCTGTAACAGTGCCTCAGAAACTCGAATGATTTTAGAGCTGTAAGCGTAGGCGCTAATGTCTACCTCGCCGAATACGGTGTCACCTTCATTGTGCTGAGTGTTCTCGTCGATGATTTCACCGATTTCATTTGTGCCGTCATTCGTTGGGAAAGGCAGACGATTACCATTAGATGTCGTTAAGACCGTCGCAGCACTTCGAATACCACCGAATGCTTTCATGGTTTCGATAATACGGTTCCCGAATTCATCAGGGGCTAAATAACCACCCTCTGATTGAGTACCGACAGACTGCGCACGCATTTCTCGCAGCAAGGTACGCTCATCACTTTCAAGCGCGCTTAGTCCGTGGCGCAAGAATTTGTCAAACGCAGAATTAAGTGCGCTTTCTTTGTCTTCGCTTTCTCGGCTTCGCTGTTCACCTGTAGGCAAAGGATTAGTAACGGTGCTTTCTTCCGCCTCTAACAGTGCGGCGCGTTCTTCGGTTTCAATCCGTTGATCATAGTCAGTGATATCATTAGACATCTTTTCCCATTGTTCACGCTCGTCAGGGGTAAAGCCTCGCTTTTCGTCCTTGGCTTTTTTGTTAAGCGCTACCATATCGCTTGCTAGTTTAGAGCGTTTTTCTTTCAGTTTTGCTAAATAACTCAATTAAATATTTCCTTTTACAATTAAAAATTAGAGACTTAGTAAATAAAGTTCGCGGTCTCGTTGTTCCATTTCAGTTTTAAGTTGTTCGGTGTTGTTCTTTTGAATTATATTGCTTTCCTTAGCTTCATCTAAAGAACGTTTTGCCGATGTTGTATCGGTGTATGCGGGGTAAGTTACGGGAGAAACATCGAGTAATGAGCGAACCTTTTTAATCGTCCTTACTATTCGCCCTTCGTCATCTTCGCGCCAGTCGTCATCCTCGACGGTAAATGCAAATGAACTTTGCGAAATATCACCGCGCGCCATAGGCTCAAGTACTAAATCACGCACTGTCTGAGTGTCAGGCGGTGTGATTTCATAATGCAATCCGGTTTCATCTACACTCAGTTTTAAAGTGCCTGATTGAGAGCGACCTAATACAAAGTTTTGATCATGGTTGAATAGCGCTCGTACATCGTTTTCTAACACTTCGTTAAATGCGTCTGACTCTATCTGCTCTCGGAATCCTCCTAGATTCTCAGAGAGTGAATTAAAAACCGCCGCATAACCTGTGATAGTGGTTTGTCCTGAATCATCCTTGTGCGCTCTTACTTCGCCGTTATGACTTCTCGTTTCCTTCTTCGTCATCTTCCTTTGTGTTTTCCTTGTCGTTATCTTCTTCCTCTTCCTGTGCTTCGTCATCGGGTTCCTTCTCAGGTTCCTCCTTGCTTTGTTCTTCCAATAGTGCGGGTGTTGTCATGTTGAGCGGTACAAGAGGCTCACCTAGTGACTCTATTGGGTTTAAGTCTTCGAGTTCGCGGGCTTCGTTCCGCGTCAACCATCCGTCTTTGATTCCCTTGCCGTAGTAATCCGCGCGGTCTTTGGGCGTACCTCTAAGAAGCGCATTCAAATTAAACTTAACAAAGAGCTTTCCTTTCTCGCTTGGTAAGAATAATTTTCTATTTATCTCTTGTTCCCACGCAGTCACCCAAGGTTGCACAGTCTGTTGAACCCAGAAAATATTTAACTCAGTAATGTTTGAGAATGTTGCTTTTTCTAAGTCGTTAATCATGTGTGCGGGTACGCCGAAAATCCCCGCAACCTCACTGCGTCCCAACTTTCGTGTTTGCAAATATTGGGCATCTTCCGGCGGTATCGTGAGTTGTTTATACTCAATGTTACCCTCAAGCACCGCCGTACCTAGTTGACCATCGCTTCCATGCGCTTTACGCCAAGCACCTGCAAGATTGCTTGCGGCTTTGCTTCCTTTCCCTGGCTGGTCTTTCATAATCAGAACACCAGAGGGCCGCGCGTTGTTCTTAAACAATCTTGAACCAAATCGTTGAGCGGCTATGGTTAAACCGATAGATTCAGCGTTCTGTTTAATAGGCGAAATTCCTTTTACACCATCCCAACCTAACGCGGGTATATGTAGAATATCTTGCGCGGGTACATCAAAATACTCTGCACTAACCAGCGTTCTATAAATCAGCTCACCGTTATTTTTAACTATGGGTTCTGTTTCCCAAGGGTTCAGCGGTAAGAGATTTAAGGGCCTTCCACTGGCCGCACGTTCGATATAGCTGTACGCATTCCCCCAGCCCGCCGCATGAGCTGTACTTTGCAATCGCCAAAAATAGGCGGTCATCCTCATGTTTGGCTCAAGATTCAGTAAGTTTTTAAGGGGGTGCTTTGGCTTTAAGTTGTTACCGTCCTTGGTTTTCTCGCTGACTTCTACGGGCAACATAGCGAGCGTTTTACTGATAACGTTAATACAGGTATACACCGCCGAGAGTCGTAAAGCGTTTGCCTCGCTAACTGCAACACCAGAAGCGCTTTCGTTACCTCCGAAATCTTCTAGTGTCATGCTGGTTAATGGTTTATCTGGGTTTTCAGCATTCCTTTTTTCAAATAAATAGGTAAGCATGTTTTATCGTTTAAAAATGTTCAGGGATGCCGCACACGTTAAACTTGTTAATATTGTGCCAATGGTTAACAGTGTCGCGGGCAATCCGAAAAGTAAGTAAATACCAGACGCTATAAAACTAAGCCCCAGTAAAAACAGTAAGTCTATTAAGTTGTTTCTCATAAAATTAACACCTCGTAATCGTCGTCTTCATAAGGGTTGTAAGCAACATCATTAAGAAGGGCGCGAGAAAGTGCGGTAAACAACGCGACAGGTCCATCAATTTTATTGTCTCGGTGTTCCTTCCTTGGGAATACATTCCCGTTTCTATCCTCAACACATGTCACATTTGAAATCATCCAATCCATACATTGGTTAACTTCTTTTGCGATACGGCCTGAATAAGTTAGCGCCTCGCATTCTTTCATCGCCTCAGAAAGATTCTTAACGCTCTGGTGAACTTCAACCATCGGGACACCTTCGGCCAGCAATTCAGTTGCTAACTGGGTAGCGTTCCAAGGATCAAAGCAAACCGCTTGAACGTTATAACTTGCCCCCCATTCTCGAATCGACTCTTTCACCGCCTCATGGTCTATGACGTTTCCCTCGGTTAGTTCCAAGAATCCCAAATCGCACCACGTTTGATAGAGATTCGCTATCGTTTGCGTTTTGGTGATTATGGTTTCTTCGGGTAGAAAGAACTTACATTTGAAAGCGTAGTTCTCGCCATTTCGAAAAAGAGCAATGAGCGCGGTTATATCTAATTTGGATGATAGGTCTAAACCAATCCAGCAAGGCCAGGACGAATGAGTAACTTTGAATTCTGGAAGTTCAGCCCACTTTTCAGCGTTCATCCATGCGCTTGCCGCATTTACCCAGATATTCAAGTGCTTTGTTAAGAAGTTGTTGCGGGCTGTCGGCATTTCCTTTGCCTTCTTCGCGAGCCGCCTCATGTCATCCCATTTTTTTGACTTACCCAAGTTCGGGTTAGCCTTCATCCACACGGATTCATCGCGCCAATCATCGTCCTCATCTAGTGTGAATATCGCAGCGAAAAACGAGTCATCATCAACAACACCGCGTAGCACTTTCATAGCGTACTCGCGCAGCTCGTAGCACACGCCTAGTTTATTAAAGCCTGCTGTAGTTATCACAAATATTAACGGCTGCTCTCGCGCACCTGTGGCGGTCTCGATGACATCATAAACATCCCGCTTTTGGTGGGCGTGTAACTCATCAATAATTCCACAATGAACGTTTAAGCCGTCGAGTGTGTTTGCATCTGCTGATAACGGTTCAAACTTAGAGCCGCTTGCAAGGTGGTGTATGTTTCTTTGATGAACGCCAAAAACTTTTGATAGTGCTTTAGATTTCTTCACCATCTGCTGAGCATCGTTAAATACAATCCGCGCTTGGTCTCTTGTGGTTGCTGCACTATAAACTTCTGCACCGCCTTCACCGTCAAGCGCAGTCATATACAGACCAATGCCACTTGATAGAGTAGACTTTGAGTTTTTACGTGCGACCTCGTTATAAGCGATTCTATAGCGTCGTAAGCGTGTTTCTCTGTGCACCCAACCGAAGAGGTTGCCTACAATAAAACCTTGCCACGGCTCAACCTCAATGGGTTCTCCGGCCAGTTTTCCTTTAACGTGCTGAGTAAAGAGCGGATAAAAATCAAGATGCTCTTTCGCTTTTGATTGGTCCCATTCATAGGGGTAATCAGGTTCAAGCTTTGAGCGCATTAAGTCATTGAGAAAACGTTTGCAGGCTAAGCGCATAGGCTCACCTTGAATAATTTCACCACTGACTGATTTTTCCGCGTATTCGATGATATCTTGAGGGGTTAAAAAGTAAGGTCCATTACTAATTTAAATCTCCTTATTACAATCCTTTATTTTTTAAATAATCGTCAAGCGGGTCCGTTCCGCTATCAATGTCTTGCACTGTACTAACTTTGCTCCTTGCTGCTGGTGTAGCACCAAACTCTCTAAGCAATGTTAGGATCTGATCTCGTGTTTTATTTAACTGAGGTGCTACAGGGTTAAGTTTCTGAACCGTAAACCCGCCCGTTGCTACATGATCAACCAACATTCCTTTTTCTTTAATGATGGCTTTTAAATCTCGGTAATCACTCATTAGCTCACAGAACATTGCAAGCGCTGGCGCATCTAACACCGTCAATAAGTTACAGGCGTTAAACTCTCGCGCTAATGAAAGAAAGTCTCTTTTCTGGTCCTCTTCAAGATAGTCGGGAGGACTAGCACCACGGACGGGTTTTGGTTCATTGGGGTTTGTTCGGTCTGGTCTTGCAGTTCCCTCTAGTTCCTTGAGGACTGTCGGTTTCTTTGGGCGTCCTGCCATTTATTCTCCTTTGTCTATAACGTTAATTGCCTTTTAGTTTAGTGTAGTTTTCTTTGAGTCCCAGAATATCCATATAGATTTTTACTCCACCACGATCACCTAACCACAAATTTCTAATTCTGGGTAACAATTTATCAAACAAGTCTTTATCGGCTATTTCTTTTGCAACTTCTTTAGGTACATACCCAATATGAAATTTTTTAGTTCTGAACCAACCTTTTTTCAGTGCCATCACCTTAATAGCATTATCATCGTGTTTATTATGTGGCTCTGATTCCAAATAAAACTCTGGATTTGAACTTGAAAACGTTTTATGAATGGCCTTTTTTCTAAAGCCAACACCAGAAACGTCAATCTCGCTATAAAAGATTCGATACCCTTTTGGTATTGGTGGCTTGAAATACTGATTGTTGCTCATAAATTATCCATCTTGCAATTTTTATCAGCGCGAATTGAACGGTGTAAAGCGTTGTATGTCAAGCCTTTTGACAGAAAAAAGCCTTAGCCATTTTGACGGTGTGAAAATAACACTGGCGGGCGGTCAGAGCGCCTTTTAACGCTAGCTATTAGATACCCCTTACCCCCTTGAGAAAGTCGCTCAGAGGGGCTTAGAGACGCCTTAAAGATCACATCCGGATCACCTCAATGATCAGCTTGCTTTCTTCTGCTTCAAGTCACCTCTTGGAATACTTTGTTGTGCTAACTTGGCTAAGCCTTTCGGTGTGATTCTAATCTGTGGTTCAATCTCCTGATAACCATAAGGCCCCATAATAGAGCGCGCTTTGTGTTTCAATAAACCAGCATTGAGTTTATCTTGATAGGCGTACAGATTGTTGGTGAAAGCCTGTCGATAAATCCATTTCTCATTGAGCATCCACTCTTTTAAATCAACGGGCCTAATGTCTAATTTCTTAGCTGCATCTCTACGTGATAACGTATTCTTTGCACAGATTAATTTATCATGCGCTTTTACTTTGGGCTTATCTTCTTCCGCCTGTGCTTCCAGTTGTTCAACTTTAATCTCTGACTCTAACAGCCATTGAGCCACTTGCTTCTTACTGATGTCATCAGGGTTCATCATATACCCGCCTGTTTTGCGAATACTGGGGAGCACCTCAGAAACAACCCAATCCTCAAAGCGTTCTGCACTGGGAAGCTTTGAGCGCATGATAAGACGAAATACATCACTCTCAGGGATGATTTTGATTGATTGAATTATACCGTTTATAGGGGTCGATGTTTCGTCGACCCTCTTACAATGGCGGCGTACAGTGTCAGCAGGAGCTTTATACCCCAAAGCCTCGGCGACATCTTTAGCCACAAACCATGGCTCACCGTCTTGCGCAATGATACGGATGTTATTTTGTTCAAATTCAAATGGGATTACGTTCATAGATTTAAATGTCCTTATTGTGTTTTACATAAGTTGTATTGGTAAGTAAGACAGTCTTCAAATGTCTTAAACTTTTCCTTTAGTTTTTCGTGTTCCTGTAGCAAGTTCAAAGTGAACTTAAGTAATTCCTTATCTGGCATACTTTGGATGCTATGTGTCACTTCCTCTCTTTCAATCTTAGGCATCACCTCTGTGACAATCCAGTCCTCAAGTTCGAATGAGTTAGGTAACTTGGATTTGACAATCAACCTTAAGACTTCACTTTCAGGAATTATCAGATAGCCACGTGGCGGTATATCCTTATCAAGTAAGTTTGCAGCGCTTAAATGTTTAATCGTTTTACAGTGGCGTCTAATAGCAGAGCAAGGTTGCACATAACCCAGCACCTCGGCAATATCTTTACCAATGAACCAAGGCTCACTACCACACACCACCACTCTGATTTTTTGACTATTAAACTTGAAAGACAGAATATCCATTACTTTAAATTTCCTTATCTGGATTAATTTCTATTTACTAAGAGGCTGGCTAAACGACCAACCTCAAGATTCCTTTTCAACTCGCTTTAGTGCACCAAGTAAAGTAAGGCTCTTTTCTTTCTGTCGTTCTCTTCAAGCACCTTCTCCATCTGTTCGATTTCTTGGTTAGTCTTGTTAATAAAATCAACTAACTCAGCTTTACGTAAGCTCATCAAATGACAACCGGTTTCTAGGTCGTTAAGGGATTCCTCGACCCACTCAAGCCACACTTCAAAGTAGGGCATGTTTATTTTGTCATTGTGTACAATCAGTTTACGGACCTCTGAAATTGGAATCATAAACTCTGAACTTGTCCAACCTTGGTTGGTGTGAGTTACGATCCCATCAACCTTGCTGACCATATCCACGAGTTGCTCGATAGGTTTATCTAGGTTTGATAAAAATCCAATATGCTTTAAGTTGAACCATAGCTCACCATTAAGTTTGTGAACTTGGATAGGCATGTTTCGATATTTGATAATTGTGCTAATCATAAATGTTATTTTCCTTGTTTGATTAATTTCTGCCTACACCCCGTAGGCATCGTTAAGATTAATTTCAGATTGGCCAAAGGGCCGCCCCTTCTTCTAAAGTAGAGCGACCATAGAATCAGACCACTTTTTGAACTCTTTAAGCGGGACTGAAAGCAGAACTCAAAGCCGCCCCTTCTTCTAAAGTAGAGCGACCATAGAATTGAACGTGTTTGAGCCATGTCTTTAAGATGATCTTAGAGACTATCTTGGAGAGTATCTTTAAGCAGTCTTTAAGATGATCTTTAAGGTGTCTTTAAGATTATCTTTAAGGTTATCTTTCTTCCTAAGTAGAGCGACCATAGAATTGATGGTTTTTCAACCACCAAAATAAGCCTGACACAGCGCCTTAAAACGGTCCCTTTCTTCCTAAGTGGAGCGACCATAAAATTGACTGCTTTTTACACAGAAAATAGAGGTCAAGCAAAGCCACACAAAAGCGCCCCTCTTTCTAAAGTAGAGCGACCATAAAAATTCAGTGTTAAAAACTTCATATTTTCAAAATCCATTGGTAGAGATCTCAGAGGGCCCCTAAGAGATCTTCTAAGCGGTGAACATGAAAGCCGAATGCAGTTAGGTGGGCGACTTTAAAAGCCTCATAAAGCCAGCTCACAGGCCCTTTAAATAGACGGTGACTTTTACAAAGAAAACAAGAACTTTCCATGGTCGCTCTACTTTAGAAGAAGGAGCGGCTCGAAAAATCTATGGTCGCTCTACTTTAGAAGAAGGGGCGGCCTCCCAAAGGACAACTTTTTAACAACGCAAGGAGCGTTACACATGACACGACAATTCTTGATTAACTACATGCGTGACCAGTTTGGTTACGTCCCAAGAGAAATCACACCTGCTATGCAGATAGCTGCACAAAGCGCATGGAGCGCGACACATTAAGCAAGACATAAACAACAATCAAAAAGGAATTTAATTTGACGAATAACAAAAACGTACCATTCACCACAGGCGCAGGGCGTGCCGTATACCCGTCACTTACACAACTGGATACCAAGTTCGATGCAGAGGGTATTTACAAAGTTGATTTGGTGATGAGCGTAGAAGAATCAAAGCCTCTTAGAGATAAGATTGATAAGTACTTAAAACACTACGTTAGCCAAGTCTCAGAGAAAACCGGAAAGAAGCAAGACGCATCAAAGTTTCGTGTGCCGTATGAGTTGAACGACGATGGCACCTACACCGTAAAGTTAAAACAGAGCGGTGTCATTAATGGCGACTCTGTAAAGCTGGTCTTTTACGATGCGAAAGGAAAACGCATTAAGGAACTTTCAAAGCTCTATGGTGGTTCGACTATCAAAGTCGCAGGGACTATGCGCGGTTATGTTAACGGTGCTAACAAAGGAGTGACTTTAGGCATCTACGCGGTACAAGTAATCAATCTTGTAGACACCTACGAGCGCGATGCTGAGGACTTTGGCTTTACCGCTGTAGATGGGTTCGAGTTTTCCGAAGAAGGCGCAGAGAATCATTTTAGTGCCTCTACGAGCGACGATGCAGAGGACTTTGACTTTTGATGATAACGGAATGGGTAACTGTGCAAATAAAACCCTTGTCAGCGAATGAAATGCACTTAGGCAAGAAAACGGACACACCTAAATATCGACAGTTTAAAGCTAAGTTTGCACGTCTTTTACCAGATATAGAAGTGCCAAAAGGTCCGTTAGTGTTATCAATCATCGTTGGTGTAAGCCATCGAAACTCTGACTTAGATAACACTTTCAAGCCATTTTTAGACACCTTGGCGAACCGTTACGGATTCAATGACCGTCAGGTGTATCGAATTATTGCCACCAAGAAAATCGTTAAGAAGGGAGAGGAAACATTTAATTTCAATTTATCAGAATATCAAGGAGAGACATGATTTTATATTCAACGGCAAACCTTAAAGGTCAACTAAAGATTGTTGGAGAGGCGCTATTAACACATGGCTACATCGACAAAGAATATGCATTACAAGTCAAAGGCGTGCGCAATCTTCACGATGTCGTGATGCGCCTACGTAGTCTCGGCTGGAATATCAAAACGAATCGAGACAAAACCACAAGGCTCTATACGCTTGTTCGTAACGTGTCGCAGGAATCAGAATTTTTGATGTTGGCTATCAACAATTCATTACATCGTGCAGATTTCAAACTCGCGCAAAAGCAATCAGAAAAGCTGAATAAATTACTTAAATCACAATTACATTAAAACAGGTTTGATTATATGGATGTATCAAACTATGAACGCAAAGAGAGCTGCCCCCAGTGCGGCTCTAAGGACAATCTAGCGCGATATAAAGACGGTTCGTCGCATTGCTTTGGTAATGAGTGTAATTACTTTGAGCAGCCCACAGACGGGCAACAAGGAAGTTTAAGGAAAGGGCAAGGGAAGCCCAAAGTGTTAAAAGATTCTATACAGGGAGAGACTAGAGCTTTAAGTAAACGCGGTATTAATCAGGCAACGTGTAAGTTATTTAACTATCAAATCGGAACCTATCAAGATAAGCCCGTTCATATCTGCAATATTTACGATGACAAAAGAACGCTGATTGCTCAAAAGCTACGGTTGCAAAACAAGGACTTTAGAGTAATCGGAGATTTATCAAGTAAACCACTTATAGGTATGCACCTCTGGACAGGTGGGAGAAAGCTTGTAATCACAGAGGGCGAAATTGATATGCTCTCGTTGAGCCAAGCACAAGGGAACAAATACCCCGTTGTGAGTTTGCCAAATGGCGTGCAATCAGCGGTTAAAGTTCTGCTAGCTAACCTTGATTATCTTAAGCGATTCGACGAGGTGATTTTGTGTTTCGACAGTGATGATCCTGGACAAACGAGTGCGGAGGCTTGTGCTAAACATTTGCTAGGCCATATAAAAATCAAGCTTGCAAAATTACCGCTCAAAGATGCTAACGAACTGTTATTGGCTGGACGTGAAGCTGATTTAATAAAAGCTATCTGGAATGCGCAGGAGTATAAACCAGCGGGCGTTTTAAAGATTGCTGATATCTTAGAGTCTTGCCTAACGCCTCCCGTTAAAGGTGATCCTTGGTGGTGTGAAGAATTGACGCGGTTAACCTATGGCAGACGTTACGGCGAAATCTATACACTGGGTGCGGGTACTGGCGTTGGGAAAACGGATTTTTTCACACAGCAAATCGCTTATGACTGTATAGAACTCAATGAACCTTGCGCGGTGTTCTATATGGAGATGAACCCCGAGGAAGCTGCAAAGAGAACCGCAGGGAAAGCTCAAGGAAAGCGCTTTCACTTGCCCGATGGAAGCTGGGAGACTGGCGAACTGAAAGACGCCTTAACACACCCAAAGCTTTATGAAAATCTTCACCTTTACGATGCGAACGGCGTTACTGATTGGGAGAGTATACAAGGAGTGATGCTTTACTATATCGGTCAGGGTGTAAAACGATTTTTCATCGACCATCTAACAGCAATGGCAACAGGAGCCGAAGAAGACGAACGCACCGAGTTAGAAAGAATCATGAAGGGACTCTATGAGATTGCTAATCGATTAGGTGCAATGATTCATGTTATTTCCCACTTAACCACACCAGACGGAAAGAGCCACGAGGAAGGCGGACGGGTTACTATTCGACAGTTTAAAGGAAGTCGAGCAATCGGCTTTTGGTCATTCTTCATGTTCGGAATCGAAAGAAATCAACAAGCCGATGATGAAGAAGATAGACACACCTCAATTTTAAGATGCCTTAAGGACAGGCTCACAGGTCGTTCTGTTGGCCATACCATCCCATTAGGGTACAACTCAGACACCGGAAAGATGTTTGAGGCTGAAACGGAATTCAGCAACCCATTTAACGAACACCCACCAGATTTTTAAATAATCAACACAACACACAATTAATCAATTAGGAAATTTCTATTATGGATATGAAGCAAGCAGAAGAAATCAAGCGCGTTCACTTCGAGTTATCAGATACAGAAGTGAGAGAGTTAAAAGACGTTTCCGACTTACTTTATTTGATGGAACGTCGCAACGATTTAAAACACCTTGTTACACGTCGAGCGTTAATTAATACGCAGTTAATTCTAAACGCATTGCAGTAATGGATGTCTCCAACATGGAATGATAAGGAGGTGTAAGAATGCGTCTTGTCTTCGACATTGAGACAAACGGATTATATTTTGACGCAACGAGAATTCACTGTATCACCGCTATCGACATTGACACGGAAGTTATCAAAGAGTTTAGGCCGCACGAGATAGAGCGAGGGATTGACTATCTTAAGTCGGCCTCATACCTCACTGGGCATAATATTATCAACTTTGACTTGCCAGTCATTCAAAAGCTTTACGGTGTCAATCTAAAACTGACCTCAGAGATTTACGATACCTTAGTAAGTTCGAGACTTATCTATTCGAATATTAAAGACATTGATTTTCAGAATAGAGGCCGTTTTAAGTTGCCCAGTAAATTATTAGGCTCTCACTCGTTGAAAGCTTGGGGCTATCGTCTAGGCAATCACAAAGGCGAGTTTGCAGAGGTTACCGACTGGCAACACTTCACTGAGGAAATGCTTGAGTATTGCACACAGGATACAAAGCTTAATTTAGATTTATGGAGGAAATTACAGAGCAAGAACGTATCACAGCAAGCTTTACAACTGGAACACCAAGCGGCCTTTGTGCTTTCTCAACAGGAACGAAATGGGTTTTGTTTTGATGAAGGAAAAGCCATTAAGCTTTATGCACACCTCTCACAAAAACGTTCAGATATTGAAAGGGAAATTCAAAAGCGTTTCAAAGGTTGGTGGAAATGCGAAGAAGCCAAAAAGGCAAAGCGTACTATTAAACCTAAAAAGGGTTCTAACGCTCTCGCAACGGTCAAAGGAGCGGAATACTGTAAAATCAAATGGATTGACTTTAACCCAAGCTCAAGGCAGCACATTGAGAGAGTGTTAACGAATAAGGGATGGAAGCCGAAAGAGTTTACACCAAGCGGCCAAGCTAAAATTGATGAGACTATCTTGTCAAAACTGCCTTACGAAGAGGCAAAGCTTTTTGCTAAGCAATTCTTGTTACAGAAACGTATCGCACAACTTGCCGAAGGTAATCAAGGATGGTTAAAAGCAATAAGACAAGGAAAGATACACGGTTCTGTTAATCCTAACGGTGCAGTAACAGGGAGAGCAACCCATGCTTACCCGAATGTGGCGCAAGTACCATCCGCGCGCGCTCCTTTTGGCCGTGAGTGTCGGGAACTATGGACAGTTCCCAACGGCTGGTTTTTGTTAGGGACCGATGCAAGTGGTCTTGAGTTACGCTGTCTAGGTCATTTCATGAGTCGCTGGGACAATGGCGCATACATCGATACGATTCTAAATGGTGACATTCACACAGTAAATCAGAAAGCGGCGGGACTGCCTACAAGAGACCACGCGAAAACATTTATTTACTCCGTATGTTACGGCGCTGGTGACCAATTGGTTGGTTCAATTGTTGAACCTCACTCAAGTGCACAAAAACAAAGGAATATTGGTAAAAAGTTAAAAACTAAATTCTTTAATAGTGTCCCCGCCTTAAAGTACCTCAAAGACGCCGTAGCAAAGGCCGCTAAGCGTGGTTTCATTGTGGGCCTTGACGGTCGACCTGTTTATATCCGTTCGGCGCATGCTGCGCTTAATACGCTGTTACAGTCAGCAGGTGCATTGATTTGCAAGGCGTGGATTGTGGAACTTGAAAGGTTGGCAATTGAAGCAGGGTTAAAACATGGGTGGCATGGTAATTTTGCATACTGTGCGTGGGTTCACGATGAGTTGCAGATTGCTTGCAAGACAAAGGAAGTCGCAGAGCACTTATCAAAGCTTAGCCAAGACGCAATAAGAAATGTAGAAAAGATGTTTTCTTTTAAATGTCCTCTGGCTACCGATTCAAACATTGGTAAGAGCTGGTATGAAACACACTAAGTATTTTTTAAGGATTGAATAAATTAAAACGGAAAAACTGAAAGTCTTAGACCTGTTTTCAGGTATTGGCGGTTTCGCACTGGGATTAGAAAGAGCTGGACTTGAAATAGTTGGTTTCTGTGAAGTTGATGAACATGCAATAAATGTATTAAAGAGGCATTGGCCTGAGACACCAATTTACAACGATATTAGATACCTTGATGTAGGGATGCTTAAAGATGTCGATGTGATTTGTGGTGGTTTTCCTTGCCAGGACATTTCAAAAGCCAACACAAAAGGAAAAGGTTTACACGGTACGAAATCAGGTTTGTGGTTTGAGTTTTTTCGAGTTATCAAGGAGGTGAAACCAAAACATGTACTTATCGAAAATTCAGCGAACCTTAGACATCGAGGACTTGCAACCATCCTCAAAAATTTACATGACGTCGGGTATGATGCGGAGTGGCACGTTATCCCATCTAGCGCCTTTGGTGCGAATCACCAAAGAGCGCGATTGTTTATTATTGCCTACCCCAACACACCGAGATTACAAAGACCTATCCTCAACGGGGATTCCCTGCCAATCAGCAACAAAAAGGAAAAGCCCGAGTTTACTAGTGAGGGCGTATCAAAATGGTTTGCCAAGTGGATACAAGGACTTGTTATATCAAGAGACTATGCGATTTCCCAAAGGATGGCACGAAGTGCAATAAAACATTACGGAAATAGTTTAGACCCGCATATTGCACAGTTTATTGGGAGTGAGCTATTAAAGTTTAATAAGGAGGTTACCAATTAAGAGGGTTTTAATTTTAGACGGTGATCCGTTCGCATGGAAAGCGGCGGTTGCTCATGAAAAACAAATCGATTGGGGTGATGGGATTTACACCGCACACACAAATATTAATGATGCAATCAAGAGCGCAATTAAACAGATTGATAAAATTGCAGAGAAGTTAAATGCTGAGGTAGTGTTTTGCTGGAGTGACCCAAGCGGTTACTTTAGAAATGAGCTTGGAGATTACAAAGGCGGTCGCAAGGAAAGTATCAGGCCGCTCTGTCTCGAAGATATCAAGGAAGGTTTGGCAGAGCATTACGAATCCTTCATGCGCCCAAAACTTGAAGGTGACGACATCATAGGAATACTGATGACAGAGCCACGCTATAAACAGGGTTATGAAAAAATCGCTGTGTCTATTGATAAGGATATTCAGACGATACCAGGACTATTCTTTAACCCCGACAAAGACGCATCGCCAAGGCTTATCACAGAACAAGATGCGGATAACTTTTTTTATGCTCAATGTATCGCTGGTGATATCACGGACGGTTACTTTGGCGCTCCTAACTTTGGCATGGGAACAGCTCAACGACTGCTTAAGGAAATGAAAAAAGTTGAGCTATACGAACACACGTTAACGAGAGGAAAACGCAAGGGAGAGACAGAGCTAAGGCGTAGAGAGGTATCATGCGGTGACCCTTGGGAAATCGTTTTGAGCACTTACAGCGTTAATAATTTAAGTGAAGAGGTCGCACTATTGAACGCCCGCATGGCGCGAATCTTAAGGGCCTCTGATTGGGATAATGAAAAAAAGGAAGTGATTCTATGGACACCACAAAAACAGAAAGAAGAAAAAGCAGCGTAAAAAGCAATTGCATCTATTACAGTCAGTCAAAAGGTTGTAATGTCTATAGTTGTCAAGATTGTATCAAACAAGGTGCTGGTATTGGTGAGTGGTCAAGAAGCGGCTTTGAAACGACCGAGCGGGGTTATCCTGACTCGGTAAGAGTTCGGGCTGGAGTTAAAGAAAGCCAATCTATAACTAGTTCTGGCGGTTCTTCTGGCTATTACGATTTCACCATTACAAATCAAAAAGGTGAATCATTAGAGGTGACTTGTAATGATGTAATTCGTTGCATGGTCAATAATGATTTTGATTTAGGTAATATCGTTAAAGCAGCTAGAAGAATCTCAGAGGCCCGCCAAGGACGAGGCAAGGCGGGCGTCAGTGTTGATTATGATGTGAATAAGATTATTTATTTTTCTAGGCTAACCAACTCAGCATCTTGAAGTCGAACTTGCCGCCTTAAATTTAGTGCTGATAGATACTGAATAATGGGAAAGAGGTAAAATAGAGACGAAATAAATGTAGTCAAGGTGACGATAGTGAATGCGCTTTTAGCAAGAAACTCTTCGCTGCTTAGAGCAACATCAAAACTTTTTATAGAAACTATAATTAAACTAATAGCTATCCCGATGAAAAGTACTGACAATATTACATCCTTCGCATTTACTTCTACTTCTATTTCCTTTTTCATATCTTGCTTTAAGTATGGGAGGCAGCACCACAATTGGGTCCAACTAAAAAATCCGTTATAGCGGCTATGAAAGTCTATTAGTGATCTTCGTTGTTCGGCGTCTGCTTTAATGCCTGTTCGCAGCTTGAATAGGCTCATTTGAATAAACTCTTTAGCGTCTTTTAGTTCTACGCCTTGAAGAAGTTCTTTATCAATTGCGTTTATCAGAAGCTCTACTTTCTTTATGGTGTATTTTTTGTAGTCAAAAAAAGGTTTGAGGGGAGCAAACGGATTCATAGTTTAATTTCCTTTAAGTTAGATGTTGAGAAAGGTCCAATTGATACATTAACACAATAGTATGAAAGAAAATAAAACACAATGGTTAATAGCAGTCTTGGGGATTACCTTTACAGTTCTCCAAGGCTTCACTACCTACTATACGCGCAACGTGGACGCGCGACTAAATCAGATTGCGGTCAAATTAGATGAGACTCGCGAAATGTCCATCGAGACAGCCGCAAGACTTGCCGCGATTAATCAACGACTCTCACAAACTGAGAGTCAATTAAAAGAAATACACCGGACAGCCTTAACGAATCAAAAAGACATCGCGATTGTTAAAGCTGTAGGTAATAAATAATAAGGAGGTTTAAAGATGCCGCAGAGAGCGCCTAGAGGATGTCGCAAAAGAGGCTGCATGCAATTAACAATAGAAAGACATGGATATTGTCAGGAACACTCAACCCTTGCCAGTTGGGGCAAGTGGCAAAGCGAACACGGAACATCGTCACAACGTGGCTATGGTGCAAAGTGGCAAAAGCTAAGAAAGGAAATCTTAGCGCGTGATAAATATTTATGTCAGATATGTCTCTCAGCAAGTCGAATACAAGCAGCGCAAACCGTTGATCACATCATATCGAAAGCACGAGGCGGGACCGATGATCCCAATAACTTGCAATCACTTTGTTATCCATGTCACGACTTTAAGACAGCTAGGGAATAGCTTAAGGAGAAAACAAAAAGGAATGTTATTTGATGTTTTGAAAATGGCTGTGGGTCCATTAACTTCATGGCTAACTCATAAAAAGGAAATCAAGAAAATCAAAACAGAGACACAGTTGGCAGTTTTAAGGGCTGAATCTCAAAGTAAAATCAGACGTGCAGAAAATCAGGAAGCCGCAGACATCAATCTCGATTTGGTCGCATTGAAAACTCGCGGTTGGAAAGATGAATATTTGTTAGTGATTGGAACCGTTCCGATAATTTTATCGTTTATCCCTGATATGCAGATTTACGTTAAGCAAGGCTTTGAAGCGTTAAAAGAGACACCCGAATGGTACTGGTATTTAATGGCCGGACTCTTCATTGATACGTTGGGCTTTCGTTCGCTGCTTCGCGGCATCATTGATAGCACGTTACAAAAGCGCTTTAAATAGAGCCTTGTGCTACACACGTGCATAATCTTGGCACTATAAGCACCTAACAACTCTCAATAGGTTATAAAAAGCCATATTCTTACTTCTCTGGGTTGCAATGCATCTCTCGTGTGGATAAAATGCGTTCGCTTTTTGAGCTGAGTCTAGAATGTCACGGATAGGACATTGGGTATTTTTTATTGCCACGGGCTTCTCAGAAAGTTTGTTTGTACTTTTTAACTCATTAAGGTGGAAATGGAGTTCTCTTGAATGAAAGTTGCGCTTTATTGCATTGCTCTGAACGGATATCCAGAGTGAACGGAAAAGGACTCGTTCTAACGCATTAGATACAAAGCGCTGTTAATCAATCTTTGGTAAGCAATTTTTTGGGGCATTACTTTAGCCCGATTGCGTACCTGGCGTATATACCTATTTTTCTATGGAGATGATAATGTTTTATCGGTCTTTGTTATTGTGTGGGGCTTTATTCAGTGCTCATGCTGTTCAGTCAGCTGCTACAGGTGGCAGTGGAACCCATATCAGAGTCAATGAGTTTGTTGAATCAGATGCTCAAGCAAAAAGTGCCTGTGATGCGGCAGTAAGAGAGTTTAGGCCAGATAGCTCGTGTCCTTCGGCAGGTCGAAATGCTGCGGGTATGCGTGTGTATTCTGCGGGATGGTATCGAGAAGACGGTACTCGTTATCCATTCTTTTATTACAGCTTTCATGTGGGTGGAAAATCATGCCCATCTAATCCGGAGCAAACTCAAGGTAATCCTGTTGGGTGTTTAACGGGAACTAAATATCAATCGACGCCTATTTATCAAGGCTCGGGACATGATGCCTTGTCTTTCTCCACTACTTATAATAGCCAAGACCAAATAAGTAAAGATTCATCGTCTAGCAGTACACCAAGCTTGGGTATGCTTGGCGCTATGCGAGGGTTTTCTTTCGAACGCAAAGTGACTGGAAATCATGTTGACCGATGGGGTTCTGAATGGATTGTCAGCATTCAAAAAGCAAATGGTAACATTCAATATTACTACGGCGACAATGCCAACGAATTAAAAAGTACAACGGGAAGTCGCGCACGAGCAAAAGTATTAGCGGACAAAAGCGTTGAAGAAACGCTGTCTGATGGTACATTACACCGATATAACCCAGAAGGTCGACATGTTTCCGAAACCAAATCCAACGGCATTCAGCGAACTTACCATTATCATGAGTCTGGTTCTTCATCTGGAAAACTCGCGTCGATAACAAATACTTTCGGACAAACTCTAGCGTTTGATTACAATTCGGATGGCTTGGTGAGTAAAGTAACGGCTCCGGGTCACAAAGATTATCGGTTCGAATACGATGCTCATAAAAATCTGATTAAAATAATTTATCCAGATAGTACGGATAACGATTTAACCGATAACCCAACTAAAACTTTCCTCTTTGAAGACAGTCGTTTTCCTCATGGTTTAACCGGTATTATTGATGAGTCGGGTGTGCGTTATGCAACCTGGCAGTATGACGACAAAGGGCGTGCAACATCCAGTGTACATGATGGCGGTGCAGACCGAGTGGAGTTTGATTACTCAACCGAACATCAAACCAAAGTTCGACAATATGTTTCTGAGACAGAATATAGCGAAAAGATTTATCGCTATGAAACTTCTATTGGTGGACGTCGTGTCACCGAAATCGAAACGTTACCTTGTTCTGGTTGTGGTCAGGTGGGTAAAGATGCTTATGTTTATGATAAGGTTGGTAACCTTAAGCAAAAAATTCATGCCAACGGTAACATTGAAGAGTATCGATACGATAGCAATCAACGAGAAATATCCTTTACAGAAGCTTTAGGGAAACCTGAAGAAACGGTAACAACCAAGGTTTGGGATGATGCCGCCAATAAAGTCAAAAGCATCACCAAAGGGAATCTAGAGACAGCGTATATTTATGATGCACATGGCAAAGTGCTCACCAAAACACTGCGAGATATTGCAACCAATCAATCGCGTATTACTACCTACACTTACAACTCGTTTGGTCAAGTTACATCTATAGATGGCCCTCGAACGGATGTTAACGATACAGCCTTCTTTCGTTACGATTCGAGTACAGGGCGGTTAACTTCGTTTGATAATGCATTAGGGCATACTGTTCAGATTACGGATTACAACGCTGATGGAAGGCCTTTAAGCATTGTTGACTCAAATAATCAAACGACGACCTATACGTGGGACCACCGTGGTTTGCCATTAACACAAGCCATTAACGGTGCTCAGGCCAATTTTGAATACAATGAAGTAGGACTAATCGCTAAAGTCACTTCACCCTCGGGTGATACCTTAAGCTATGAATATGACGGCGCCCGTCGATTAACCAGCATTGCCGACAAGTCAGGTAATCGCGTTCGATATACCTATGATGTGATGGGTAATCAACTGTCATCGGAAAACCAGAATGTTTCCGGCGTTGTATTTAAAAAGCATTCGCAAGTTTTCAATGGACTTGGAGAGTTAGTGACTCTGTTAGGTGCGAATGCACAAAGTCAACAGTTTGCTTATGATAAAGCAGGCAATCAGAAGCAACATACGGATGGGAATGCGAACACTACAGAAAACCTCTACGATGCGCTAAGTCGATTAACTAAAGTGAAAGATGCTTTAAATGGCGAAACCTCTATTCAGTATGACAACGAAGGTCGAGTTATTTCCGTTGAAGATGCAAAAACATTAACAACCACTTATGAATATAATGCGTTTGGTGATGTGACTAAGCGAGTAAGCCCTGCAACAGGTATGACGACCTATACTTACGATAGCGCAGGTAATTTGCTAACAAAAACCGACGCAAGAAACGTACAAGTCTCCTATACCTATGATGCGCTTAATCGATTAGCGACGGTTCAATATCAAGGTGCTTCAGAGAGCGTAACGCTTCATTATGATGATATGCAAGATGGGAATTATGGTCGAGGGCATTTAACGTCGGTGATAGAGCCTTCGGGTAGCACTCAGTATGTCTACAATACCTTCGGACAGATGATTAAAGATATTCGAGTTGTCAACAATCAGTCTTATATTACAGAGTACCACTTTGACAGTAACGGACGTGCAACGGGACTGACGTATCCATCTGGTGTCAAGCTTCACTATGTGTATAACGCCTTGGGGCAAGTTCATGAGGTGCAAGTTACAATTAATGGTGTTCCTCAAACCATTGCGAGTAATATGAGTTACTTGCCTTTTGGACCTTTCTCTTCTTTAACCTATGGCAATGGGTTGGTTCAATTTAACGGCTATGATTTGGATTATCGACTGACTCAAAGTGATGTGACTGGACTTAGGCGTTTAAACTATAACTTTGATAACAACAATCAAATTACCACCATCAATAATACCGAAGCGGCTAATCAGACATTCTCTTACGATGAACTTAACCGATTAGATTCAGCGAGTGGGCAATACGGCTCTCTTGATTACGGTTACGATTCAGTCGGCAATCGAACTCAACTGGCAGAGAATGGTGACAATACGACCTATACTTATGGCAAATCTACTCAAGTGCCATCAGTGGATGGGACTATGTTACTCAAGTCTGAAGGTCATCGTGCGGTCACTTTTGATTATGATGCAGTTGGTAATACGATTCGTAAAAATGATTTGTTTATGAGCTTCAACCAAGCCAATCGATTAAGCTCGGTAGCCAAAGGCAGCACAACGGCTAGCTATCAATATAATGCGAAAGGTGAGCGTAGCGTTAAAATATTGAATGGAGTTGAAACACATTACATTTACAATACTCAAGGTCAGCTCATAGCAGAAGGCGATGCACATGGCGCGATTGTTAAAGAATATGTGTATTTAAATAATCAACCTTATGCACAGATTGTTGGTAGTCAGATTTACTATTATCATAACTCTCATCTAGGTGCGCCTGAGTTAATGACAGATAACAGCCAAAATGTTGTCTGGAACGCGAGCTACACTCCCTTTGGAGAAGCTCAAGTAACTGTTAATACAGTAGAAAATAACATCCGATTCCCTGGGCAGTATTATGATGTAGAAAGTGGTTTGCATTATAACTACTTTCGAGACTACGATCCCAGTATTGGACGTTATATAGAGAGTGATCCTATTGGATTAGGTGATGGTGTTAATACCTATTCATACACTCATCAAAATCCGGTCAACTATTATGACTCCAATGGCGAATCATCTATTAGTGCTTCGATAGGAGCTCATCCTGTTGGTCGAGCAGGAGTGGTTGGGTATCGAATTGGCTCAACAGCTAATAGTCTTTATACTGTTGCTAATGGTGGCGTGACTTTAGGTTCTGATATTTACGATTGGGTTAATGGGCCTTCGGATATTACGGCTCCGACACCATCACATAGAGCTGGTGATGAAGAGCGAACTGGAAACCCCGCTACTGACAGAGCTAACCCATCGGTGGCAAGACAACTTGAGTACGAGCGAGCTAAAGGTTACTGCGATTCAAAGCCTAGAGGTGATAGTTGCTCTTCTTTGTCAAAGCAAATTGATCATGCTAAACAATGTATTAAGTTCTATAAGCAGTTTGATGCTAAGTGGAACCCTGGGCGTCATACAGAGAAAATTGAGACTTGGGGATTACGACTTGCTAACTTAAAAGGCAAGTATAAAAAGAAATGCGCGCCGAAGTGTGCAACACAAGAGGAAGAGGATAAGTAATGAAATGTATTCCTGTTGAGAAAGATTGGGGTGATATTAATCGATGTCAGGAGCTGAAGTATGCCTATATGCATTTTCATGGAAAGTCTATGGATGAGTCATATGTTAGATTTCGAGCTAATGTCATTGAGGCTGTCTCAGAGCTTAGAGCAATGCCTGAAATACCTTTTAGATATTATATGTTAAGTTTTAATCAATTTATTGAAGAAAAAGAATATGATGAACTTGATGCAGCTGATACCGCTCATTGTTATCTTCGCGCAATTGAGTTAAAGCTGGAAAATGAACCTAATGTCATAGAGCCGATTATGAATCAGTTATATGAAACCCTCATGCATGTAGCAGATAATCAGGCTGCATTTGACGCACCAATCAATATTTATGGTAGCTTTGAAAAGCGCGTTGAAAAAATAAAGCTTATCTGGAAAGCTATTTAATAACATTTTGACTGAGTAGGAAAATTAACCTGAACCTGCTCAGTCAATCTATCCTATAGGGAAATAAATTGATTTAATATACACAAGTCTTAAAGACATATTAAAGGAGAATCTAGTCTTATCGTGTCAATAGTCAGTCCTTAAGCATATTGCTGAAAATCAACATGAGCTTGATGAACTTATAGAGCCTTAGTGAGCACTTCAAGTAAATAGTTATTTTTTTGGATAGTTTTTTGACTTTTCTATCGCAAGTAATGGGATTGTTGTGAATAGTTTGAAGGTGTATTAAAACAGTGCTTAGATACTCCCTCTTGGTATGGACAAAAGTTGAAAAGTGTAGACGATACTAATTTTATGGAAGATACACCATTACGTACAGTATGTCGCAGGGGTGATCTTGAACCAGTAAAGATATTAGTAGAAGTTGGATCTAATGTGAACGCTATTGGAGATATTGGTTGCACTCCGTTGTTTGATGCAATTGGAGGGAAAAGTCCTGAAGTAATTGAATATCTGATTTCTTCCGGAGCAGACCCTAAATATCAAAATGACCGCAAGTGGACCCCTTTATCTTATGCTATATCAACAGATGCCCCTGATGAAATAATAGCAATACTAAAAAAACATCAGTAGTAGAATGTAGGTGTTAATAGCTGATAGGCATGCAGAAAGTCTATCAGCTAAGTGTTAAGAGGCTATTCTTGCTTGTTGCTGTGATGTGTGATCAAGTGTCCTTGCACGCAACTTAGCTTCGCTCGATTACCATGCCTAAACTAAATCATTCAAGTTGGCTATCAAAAAATTTTCAGGAAACTGCAGAAGGAGAGTGTAAGAAAAAAGTCTCAAGCTGTCTTTAAAGTAGCAGCGTAAAACTTGAATCCCATCAAGCTTGCTCTAACTCCCCAATGTAATTTTATCTAAGTCTATTCTCGGGGCTGTCCTAAGCCCCTCTTCAAATTAAACAACAAATCTAAAACATTCATTAAGGAAAATGAAAAGAGATGAGAAAACTAAATAAATCAAACGTATACGGCCTTGTGGTCCACTGTAGCGCCACAAAGCCAAGCATGAAGGTAAACGCTAAGATAATCAAAAGATGGCACACAGAGGATCGGGGGTGGTCTGACATTGGCTATCACTTTGTGATCAATCGTGACGGTTCCTTAGAGTCTGGGCGCTCATTACAATATCAAGGCGCTCACGTTCGGGGCTATAACGCTCAAACTATCGGCGTGTGTCTCATAGGTGGGCTTAACGAACAGGGAGAAGCAGACGCTAATTACACGCTTGCTCAATATGCAACATTGAAACGCCTCTATGATGACTTAAGGCTACGCTTTCCGATTCAGGAAATTCTAGGGCATAGAGATTTAGATAAGGGTAAAGATTGTCCCTGCATAGATGTTCGGGCGCTGTTTTCGGAGGGATAAAAGAAAGGGGCCATTAAGCCCCTCTCTAAGTTACTTGTTTAACTAAATGCGTATAACGCCTCTTTAACTTCATTCAAATCAAAGTCACCGCACGCAGGTAAGAGCGGTGCTTTCTTTTGAGTATCAGGAAGCATTTGGCTATCTAGCTCCATTTTCAGCTTTTCATAAACAGGTTCTTTATAAAGGTCGATTAATGTTTTTCTGATGAGTATGAAGAACTCCTGAGAGTCACCTGCATGAACTCCAAAAGAATCATGTATCAAACAGAAATCTTTTAACCCATACTCTTTGTTAGCTTCTAAAACGGTCATCATTAAGTGGGTGCTATCTAATGAATGAACAACGTTAGGGCTGATAGCATTGACCATTTTATCCACATCAATATCACTTAGCTGTTTACGGAATCCAACTTGACAACGCCCACCTGTTAACCGAGTATTTATTCTTTTAAACTCTGTTTCATAAGCCACTTGATACGCTGGAAAGTTCAACGGTGTTGTCCAGGCGATGGCTTTATTATCCTCCGCGATTAGTCTTGCTGTTTCCTGCATCCAGTTCATAGCTTCCTCTGCTTTTTGTACGGTGCTTTCAATCACACTGTAGATTTGCTCTGCAAGGAAGCGCGCCATTTTCTGTCCGTATTTATCACCTTTTGGTAAAGTTAATAGTCCTTCTTTCAAAGCAGGCTTAACGATTTCTTTCATGATATGCTCTTGAAAACCTGCAACGGTTGCGCCATAGGGATACGTCATTACAGGCGTCTTGGTGATGCTCCTAGAGATGACTCCCGCAAAGAATGCTAACCATAGTTTTGCCATTTCATCGTCAGAATTAAGTAGAGCTGCACGCAGACCATTAGCGATATCTTGATAGATATCTTGAGGCGCATCGCGTACCGATTCTGGAGGCAATAAGTTAACGGACTTGGCAGTTAACATGCAACGAAAAGCTGCACCTAAATGTTGCAAGCCCGAGCATGTCCCGTCAAAAGCAATTGGCATTCTCGATAGATACTTATCGCCCTGCTCAAAAGCACCCTTAAGCTCTTCACAAACGGCCTGAAATAAAAATGGCTTGTCTGCACCTGTCCAGAAAAGATTATTTTCAGGGTCTTCCGCAGAGTCAAGGATATCTTCAAGGTTGTCATCAACCCATTTGATACGGTCAAAGAAGCTAACCTTATCGACGCCAAAGCAGCCCGATGCGTGAATCTTTAACCAAAACATACCATGTCGCCCCAGTGGTTTACCTTCTGAAAACTCAAGTAAGGCTTTAACGTAATCGGGTCCTTGAGGATTCAACGTTGGGACTGCATAAACACGGCCACGAGTATCCACTTGATAGGGCATGTAAATCTTATCAAAGTTTTGGAATCGTTCAGCGATATCTAAGTGAGTTAAACGATTTACTCGTTGGCTTATGAATCCCTGATTAACTTTTTTAACCTCCTTTTTTTCTAGATAACTCATGTCATCTGTTAGCTTGATGTCTTCATGAGGTATATACTTTTTGGAAGACAAGCCCAGTGTTAATTTTTTCTCAAGCATTATCTTTTGAAGCTTCAAGGCAGACTTTCGGATTCTCCATTTTGTGCATTGAATTATGTTCAGCGCTTTAAATACATGCTTAGGGTTTTTGTGATAAATCAACGAAAGCTGCTCTGGTATTTTACGCTTAACAAAAGGTACGGCTTCTTGAGCATCGGTAAGATAGCCACCACGCCTTAAGTTATGAATACTCCAGTCTTTCGGCTTGACTACCATCGGAAGATACAAAGGGGACAAGTTTCTGTATTTGTCCTTATTCTTCTCTATCCACTGTCGCATCGATTCAGTTGCAAAAACTCTTTTCTGTTTTCTTTTTTTATTAGCGCTTTTTACTTCTCTCACTTCAATCCAGTTAGTCGATTGCTCAAGTACATCAACACAGAACGCACCTACTTTTAATTGTGTTGCTTCGTCCCAACTTTTATGGACTCCTTCGTATCTATCATTGATATACTGTAAGGCGGTTTTACGCTCCCACTCAGACGCGCCTTTGTCTTTATCTATTAAGTTTTGGTGATGTTTTTGGCCCTTCTTAGACAGCCCAGACCATAAAACTTCATCCTCTACAGCATCGCCTATCCGCATCCCTACATAAGTTAGGCTGCGCTCTTTGCTGATGGTCGATAGGACTCTTTTAAGGGTCAGGAAAGCTAATATTTCAGGCTCAACAACACCCTTAAGCAGTTTTACAGGAACTGATAAGTTTTTCTTCTTTCTGAGCTCTTTTTTGAAGCCTTCTGTTAGTTCGGGTAATTCTTCGGCGATTTTTTTACGCCCATATAGTGTTTCGTCTTCGGCTCCTTTCTTTTGTGCTTTTTTGATTCGGTTGTCGTAACGCTCGTGACCTAAATCCCTTCCTAGTTCTTCCATTTCGATTTGTACATTTTCTAAATTATCCATTAAGCGACTTTCCTATTTTAAATGTCTGTTAGCGAACCTGTGCGGCTCTAAATGTATAAACAGCGGTCAATAATTGAGCCTTTATCCATGTGCCATTAGCAATCCATTGTGTATCTTAAATACTCTTTTGATGCCTTTATCCATAGGCCAATAGCAATCCATTAATCCGCAATAAATATCGTGATAATTAACCTCCTTGGTCAATATCACGGGGCGAGATTATATTAATGGTATGACCAGCTAGGCAAGTAGTATTTACGTACTAGATATAAGTTTTTGACATAAAGTGTCATAAAGGTAGTTTTGGGAGATCATAAAGGTTAAAAAGGGAGTGTGTGGTTAATTATATTGACTACCAGCTAATTGATATGTACATAGGCCATACACGTTAACACAGCGGCTTCATCCAACAGCCCAATGGTTTTAAAACGGCCCTCCCAGAAACGACCTGTACACTCATCTTCTTTATTGGCACGACGAGCCAAGTGTTCATTCAAACAACGCATATACCAAGATAGCGAACAGAGCCTTCCTTTCCAGTTTCCAATAAGCTCCAGGGCTTTAGTCTGCTCTGCAACAGTAGCGACTCCTGCTAAGTATCGTTCGACTATGACTGGTATAGAAAACAACTGACGCCATCGATGAATGACCTCTTGCTCATCCCAATCAACTGAACCTTCATCGTTTAAGCGTACAACAAGATGATAATGATTCGACATAACCGCATAAGCAGCTATTTCAATTGAGAACACTTTCGACAACTCAGCAAGCCTGTCTACTACCCATTGCTTTCGGTGTTCATAGTTTCTTCCAGTGAGAGTATCCTCCCCACATAGAAATGCGCGCCTGACACAACGGGAAATACAATGGTAATACGAAGTCGTTTCTGAACACACGAGTTCCTTTCGTGCACGGGTCATTTATAATATCCTTTTAATTAATAAGTCTAAGAAGCTCGTCTTCCTGACGGGCTTCATCAGTATTTTATCTGGTTAGACTTGTCAAACTGAAAGATGGGTGTCCTTTATCTCTCCTATCTATATAGTTTGACATATTGATATCCAATAATTCTAACAAGCAGCTTGTTGAGGAGTATTTAAACTATAGCACTTTTTAAGTACGCTAAGCCTTTATGCATGAGAACGGTTATCGAAAAAACTTTTTATTAATAAGAAAAAAGCTCATCTTCCTGACGAGCTTCAACGCTCTTTCATCTCAATTAGCTTGTCAAACTGAAAAATGAGTGTCCTTTATTTTTTCTGCCAGAAGTATTTTTTATTTCCCAAGTTAACTTCCTTTTCACTGTACCATCCTTTATTAGTGTCGTATTGACTATTAAATGTAGTATCTAAATGACTACTATACTCTTTCACGAGAATATTCCCTTCTTTTTCTACCAGACTTATTTTTCGTTTCACTTCAAACTTATAACCTGATCTCCTACCATTACTATTCTGACTATGATCCCACTGCTCATAAATATCATAACAACCACCACCGCAAGATTTAACACTGATATAAGTTAATCGACTACTCATCATCAATGTATGCAACTTTCCTACTTGCTTAAAACCCTTAGTCAAAACGATAAGGGGATGAGCATAAACAAACTCTTTTTCAATAAAAAGCCCATCTTGCTCACTTCTTTCTCTTAGACTTAAGAGTCCACCATTACACTTAACTTGTAACACAGATACAATGGACTCCCCCTCATCTATTAGCTCTGATTTACTTGGCAAGCTTAAAGGGCATATAGAAAACCCCTTAAACTTTATCTTCTCAACTTCATGAGAGAATTCAATAGCTTCAATATAGGAGCAAAATAAAAGGAAACTCCCCAATAGTATTCTATACACTTTAATCCTTCCTATCAGCATTGTAAGTTTCATAGTTTTTGTTTCTAATTGTTCTAGCTACATCACTATGATAAACACTTGACTCGAACATTGTAGCAGTTGCAGTAAAGAATGACCGAACCGCTCTCACAATACTAAATTCGGCCTTAATTTTAAACTTTTCGTTAAACTTAAAGTCAGCTCCCAAGCGAAAATCTGTCAATGTTAGCTCTCCGGTATCAATATCAACTAACCCTTTAAACTTCGCCATACCTAATGATCCAGACAGTTTATAATAACCAGTCTTTCCCTCAACAATCACATTGGATTGATCTAATGTTAACTTAGCCCCTGATTTTAACCTAATACTTTGCTTTCCTTTCATCGCCTCAACCAAAGTAGTCCCTTCAGTATCAAAGTGGAACAATCCATCTTTTTCAACAAATTCTTCATGAATTCTCTTCAATGCATACTTTCTGGTTTTGTTGTAAGGAATGGTCTCTTTCCCTGCTTCATTATTGTAAGCCCACTGAATAGCATTAGTCATAAACCCATTAGTGAACTTACCACCTGTCGCCTGAGAAATCAGCCCTCCAGTCACACCAGCAGCGATGGTTCGCTTCCACGAAAAACCATCATTACCCGTATCAATACTATCATTTATCCAGCCTCCAGCAAGCTTAGTAAAGAACGCAGATACAAACCCATGACCAAATTTACCTCCATTCAAAACAGTCATAGTGCCACTTAATGTGCCATGTGCCAGCGCAGCGTTGATCCCTTCAAGATGATTGCCGATCCCATCGGCAATTTCAGCTGAGATATAAGATGTGGCAAAACTACGAACCCCAGACGTCACTCCACTTTTGAGATTTCCACCTAGTGCAATATTATTTGCAGCATTCATAGCAGCCGCAGCCGCTCCGCAAGGAGGACATCCAACAGCAACGATTGAAGCTGCAATGCTTCCAACGGTACTGGCTATACCAGGAAACTTATTATAGAAGTAATTACCAAATACTCCTCCCATAGCAAACCTTGCCACACGGCGAAGATTCTTCAATCCACCACTCACTTTATACCCCGTCGGGTCAGTGTACTTAAGCGGATTATTCTTCACATAAGAATAACGATTAAAGCCTTTCGAATCCGTTGCACCATCTACATGAGGATCGGCCTGCATAAAGCGGCCCAACTTCGCATCGTAGATACGGCCATTCATGTGAATGACTCCGACTTCATCCAACATCTCATGACCAGTATAACCTTGTGAGGTAATACCTAATGGACTGTAGATAACCGAAGTGAACTCTCCACTCCAGGTAGTCGCGTTACGTTTGTTACCAAACACATCGAAGCTGTTCTCTTGAACAATCACACCGGATGCATTGGTAATCACATCGGTGGAGCCTAGATGGTCTTTTAACACATAGTGGGTTGTCGCTGTAGAACCATTGATTTCAATAACCGCTCCAGGTACTTGACGACGAAACACTTTGTCACCGTTTGGCTTCTGAATGTATTCGGTGCCGCCTAAGTAATAGGTCGTTGTTTTGCCGGAGCTGTTAGTATCGACACGCTTGTATCGACTGCGCATGGGTGAGTAAGCAAAGTCTGTTGTATGACCACTCTTCTGAATACGGCTCGGCTTATCAAAGGTCGCGTACTCAACCGTACGACCAGCACCACTGACCATATTACCGTTTAAGTCATAACAGTAGCTGTTATTACCTGCTTGAGTCACAGCGTGAATACCCGCTTTCACACTCCCACAAGTCGCACCGTCATAACGGTAGTCACCTACATCATGCTTCCAGGTTAAGTTACCCGTGGCATCATAGCGGAACTTCTCAACCCCATTAACGGTTGTCACTCGGTCAAGTGAGTCGTAGCCGAAGAGTTCTTGCAGCTGTTTACCACCACTCAGCTCTTTACGGTGCTCCAGATTACCAATGGAATCCCACTTGTATTCCAAATCCTGAATGCTTTGTGTATTCGCATTCACAGTAGAAATACCCGTTAAGCGTGACATCTTGTCATCGTAGGTACGTGTTGTTACCAAGCCGTTGCCCAGTGTTTCTTTAACCACGTTGCCAAAGGCATCCATCGCATTGATGGTTTGATACACGGTGGCATTCACTCCACCGCGAGCATCACGCACTTTCTCTACAAAACCATACTCATTGTAAACGTAGCGCAATCCGTAGTTACCACCCGCCGTGTTAAAGCTCTGGAACACACGACCATACTCATCAAAGGTGGTGCTCTGAATAAACATCACATCATCAATGGTGGTTCTCACCAAATCCGCTCGACCGTAATCGTCAAACTCCGACTCAACTACATAGTTTGAGTAGTCGTCATGAATTTTAGTCAATTGACCTATAGAACCTGAAACAACAGTGCTGTTATCAAACGTCCAATGAGCACGTCCAACTATTGTACCGTTTGCATCTTTATCTTCTTGCTTTACTTTGCGTCCTTCGCGGTCGTAGAAGTTAGAGACAATCTGGCCTTTCGCATCTTTCTGCTCAATAACCGCACCTTGCGCATTGTAGGTATAATGCCAAGCTTTATCGTTTTGACCGCCTTTATCCCAGTCCAACATGGACGTCTTACGACCCAAGGCATCGTAATTCACTTGCGATTGCAACACATCGTTAAACTTTACCGTGCGTAAGTTACCTAATGAACCATACTCATAATCCAACTCACCACCCAGGTTATCGACAACCTTAACCAACTCACCTGCCGCATTCTTGTATTCGGTTTTCTTATGACCTTTATCATTGACCGATTCGATTTTCAGTAAGCCGCCATCCAGGCCCAAGTAGTTGACTTTGCTGACACTGCCATCGGCATGCGTGATTTGAACCACATTGTTCAACACATCGAAGTGATTCGTTGACCAATACTGTGCAGTACCATCACTGAAGTAAGGCTGGCTCGTAGTGTATTCACGACCTTTGTTGTCATAACGTGTATCAACAAAAGTGCTACGACCATCAAAATGGATATTCGCTGCACGTAATGGACGACCTAATGCATCTATATACGTAATGCTGGACGCACCACCCGCACTCACTTTGGTCACTTTAATCACAGCACCCGTTGGGCAGTCGCTTTCGACCGAACACCAGCTTTTGGTGGTCTTCGACCATCCGCCTGTTGCTGTACGAGTAAAGTATTCATCACCAAAAGTGGTGTAGCGGCTTTCACTGACCACGCCTTGTGCATTCTTCACCTGAGTCGGCAATCCTAACTCATTACGCGCTACAACTTCTGAAACCAACTGACCATAACCGTTGTAGGTTTTGGTGGCATAACGACCATTAACATCATAGTCGGTACGAGCTGCACGCTGAATGAAGTAAGCATCGCTTGTCGACTCGGAAGGGTTCGTCGAACAAGTCACCCCATAGCTACACATAAGGGCATAAGTTTTATTACCAAAGCTGTCGTAACGATACTCGGTTTTCAGATACTCTGACTTGTCAGTGCTGTTAGGCTGAATAATTTCTTGAGTTAACGCACCTGTCATATCGTCGTACTCAAACGCGGTAGAACGAGTGATAGAAGTTTGTCCCGCTCGCTCGTGCAACACACTGGTTGAAGACAAACGACCAAGAATCCAGTTCGTTGTATCCGGTGTTTCAAAAGTATTCACTGTACGCTTATGGGTTAACCAACTGCCTGTATCACAGCCAGTTACACCGGATGCACACACATACAAATCACTTTGAGTTAACTCACCATCGGTATTGTATTCATTCACGGTAATCGCTTGCTTTGTCAAACCACCTTTTTCTAAGGTGCTTGTATTAAAGAACCAGCTGTCTTCAACCGCTTTTTCCATATAAGGAAGGATGATGTTCTTTGCGCCACTGTCTGTCAGGTAGCTTCCTGTGACTTTAGTGTTCCAGGTATTTTCTGCACGACTCATTAAGCGATTGTCGGTCTGCTCACCATACCAAACTTCAGACTTTAATGGACTGCCAATGTAAGGATAATCCTGACTATAAGTTGTACGGGTAATGACACTGGTTTGCAAATCACGCGTCTCCAACCACTCAAAGCCTAAAGCGCCTCGACCGCGTGGTTGAGTACGAACCTGACCGTAGCGATATTCAATGCCATTCATATTGCTGGCATCATTGTGAGCAGGTGCTGAGCTTTCTACTTTTTGAACCACATACTGAGGGCCATCAAACTGATAAGTCACATGGCCTTGGCGCATGTTCCAACCGTTAGTGCCTTGATATAAGTTAGGCTGGCTTGGATCATTCAACGCCTTATAAGTAATCTTGGTTTTGTTACCCATGCCTGTCGTGACTTCCGTAATACGGTTTGCCACTTCAAATGGTGTTTTGTTAAACGAAGCATAGTTGTCGAAGTTTGTATAGGTAGTATGCTCATCAATAACTACAGAGATAAAGTCAAGATCTCCATCACTGTTTAGGTCAACAGGGGAAATATGTTGGCCAATACTTCCACGCATCATGGAGTTATGAATCACATCAACCAGCTCACCGTCACGATTAAACTCTCGATACTTCAAATATTCATCATGAACAAAGTAAACTTCGTTTAAACCATCTTGGTCTAAATCCAGGAACCAAATTGGGTCATTTTTATCAACGAGTGTTGACTGCTCTGGCAACATTTCTTTACCAGTAAAAATACGATATACCCAGTAGCCTCCACTGCCCTTATAATAAATATCAGATATTCCATCAAGGTTGACATCAGCCACCTGAAAATCTTTATCATTAAGAACGTTAATTCCAAGCTGGCCAAGATTCACAACATCTTTAAACTTATGACTACCTTCTGATGTATAAGCAACCCAAAAGTAGTCAGATTCTGTTATCCTAGGCTCTCGACAAATTTTTGCACCTAGGTGAGCAGCACACCAATCATCACTTACTCGTCTCATTCGAGTTACTTTTGCAACTAAATCAATACGACCATCACGATTGAAGTCAGCTACCACAGAATGCTCGGTGTCAACAACGATGTGGTAATCAAAAATGTCATCTTGAATACCACCAAAGCTTGTTTGAACTGTAGTCGTTTCAAACTCAACAGCGAACTCATCAGAAAAATACTTACCCTCTGTTACATTCGCACCTAAATGATAACGAACATAAGAACGGTCATTACGCTTATATACTAAATCAGGTAATGCATCGCCATTAATGTCACCTAAGAACCAGTTTTTGCTATCGCTATCAATATCAGATAACTTTAAGGTTCTCTGACTAAAGTCTGATTTCAGACATCCGTTCTCAAAAAATACTGCTATTAATTCTGTTGGCGTAGTTAATAGGGCTTCATCAACGCCATCTCCGTTAATATCGAAGTTAGCAAAAGTATGATCGGCATGAATGTCACCTTCTACATATCCCTGACATACCTGCTTATATTGCTCACCATCAAACTCACTAATTGCAAGGAAAGAACCTCGAACCCAATCTGACTGCGGACTACCAAATGAGCTCTGTGGCTCACCAGTGCTTGGATCTATCCAAGCAACTTCTTCACCATTTATATGCAACCATTCTGGTGTTGGGTCACTATCCAAATTGATGTAAATGCCTGACTTAAATTCAATTCCATTATGGGAAAGCGTGTCGGCAATGATGCCTTTATCAGCAACTTTCCAAGTAAAAGTGAGCGGCTTAAGATTTACACCATCTTTACTTTCGGTTATAGATTGCAACCGGCTAATGTTATCCGCATAGTTACCGTAGCTCAGAGTGTACTTTCGAACTTCTACACCACCATCAGATACGGTGATATTATTCAAAATGTCTCTCAGTCGAGTCTTACCACCCAGAGCATAACCAACATTGTAATCATCACGAGTCGTATCGAAATTAAACTGAATAACAACGTTAGGACCATAACTCACTTTATTGATATGGAACTCGCCTTCTGACTCATACTCGGTATATTCATAACTAATACGGTTGCTAAAGCGGTCTTCACTATACGTTTGTGCCCAAGCCAAAACTTCTTGTGCAACAACACCATTTTTATTCGCTAAAAACTGAGAGTCAGACGTCGCACCATATCGGTTGTAACTACCATCTTTAAGCCACACTTCAAAGTAATCTGGTCCGGCACCTGCTTGTCCTTTTGCAATAACTTTAGTATGAGACTCTGTTACTGTTCGGTATTCAGAATCGGACTTACCGTATTCACCTCTGACCAACACCAAACGCTGACCGTCCAAACAGAAGCGATCATCATAAGAAAGAGTTACGGATTTATCGTATCCATCGATTAACTTACTTTGACCGCAACGAGAAATGGAAGATACGCCAGAAATACTCCAACCAACACCAACATGACTATTACCGCCACCAGAGTTGTAAGCCAGAGCTAAAGAAGGTGCGATAGCGCCCACGCCCTTAGGAGTGTAAATAGGTAATTGATAAGTAGCATTACCCGACTCATCGACTCGGAACTGACCCGTTGTAATACCAACAGCATCGGATGTGATGTCTCTTGCAGGAATAGGCTCAACGTGAATGGCTGGTGCAATTTCTGTTGAAGCGTCGTCTGTACGGATTTCAACGAACTGACCACCGACGCCCGCTAATAACGTGTAAGACGCCTGATTATTGGTGATAACCATATCATCACGGCCATCACCGTTCACATCCAGGAATAAGATAGATGAAGAGGTAGACCAATCTAAACCAAGATAGCCACTAGCAAAGTTTTGTAGTAACGAGCCGTTACTGTCCAACAAAGTGGCTGGCGCATTATCACCTTCGCCTTGTAATAACATTTCATTGTGGCCGTCACCATCAACATCACCAAATACCACACGAGGATTTGTAAGTGAATCATCCATCTGGAATTCAGTATAAGAAGCATTCCCACTCACATCCCAGGACACAATCGCATTCGGAACATTCGGCGCAATAGCAATAGGCGTAATGATGTCACCGTGTAAGAACACAAACTGCTGTTGTCCTAGCAACAACAGCTCATCACCAGGATTCGCATTCAAGTTAGAGGCATAGGCCTGATAGCTCTCTGCACTCCAGTCTTCGATATTGGTGATTTGTGGGTGAGTGGATGTCCAATTGATATAGATAGGTGAAGTGATGTCTTCACTGGTGCTGGTGGGCATTAACCCTGAGGTCGCGCCTCGTGCTTTGGCTTGAATGAAACTGTCGGACTTTCCATCCCCATTAAAATCGCCAGTCACTTCATTGTGAGTCGTACTGTACCAGGGGAACGTCGGATTCGTGACCGCCTGTGCGGTCGAAAAAGAAAAGACACTTAAAGTCAGTGCTATCGATGAACCTAATAATCGCTTCATTCAAATCATTCCTGAGTCAATGTTGAATCGTCCAGCACCTAAAATGAGGTCCTGGCTGAGCTATCTAAAAATTCGTGTATATCTGTACGCCAATAAAGTGCTTAAGGCCCTTCTGGCAATCATTCAACTGAGAAATTTTTAAGTGTCTGCCACAGTCAAAAGGTGGAGACATCTGTTATACCCGTCGCCTTTCAAGATGCAGCGGTGTTGGCTGCGCGCGCTCACCCCAATCACTTAGTCTATCTAAGCTCAGGGGACTCGCTTGCTGGCCGCCTACCTGCACCTCGAAATACTTTGGCTATATTTACCTTCTCAAGTCTTCGCTTTCTGAACCGAAATCCACAGCAATGTGACCTGCCGATATTCTCTGTCAGAAAGTACAACCAACACCTGAAAACAAAAACCTGTCTTCAAAGCAGACAATCTACCTGCTCCAAAAAAAGTTTCTAATTATTTGATATTATTAATATTTCTTTGGCTAACCTTAGCCGTGTCTTGCTTTCATTCCGTGAGGATTTGAGCCTAGTATCTTAATAGCCTCAATAAAAGTGGCGAAATGATACCCAACTTAATCGCTTTTATCAATATAAAGTTACATTTAAAGAGTTTTTTGGAATAAAAAATAAACAGCGAGAGATACTCTCAAAATCTCCATTAATAGCAGACCAATCGTCTGTTAAAAAAATCCTAGATACAAAAAACTCAATACCGCGACAAGGTTAACCGCGTACCTTCCTGCTTCATCTGCAGTCGGCTTAAGAATGACATACCTAACAAAACACTACTGGGCTGAGCGCCGACGATCACTACGGCTTCCACATTTTTCAGTTCAATATCACCCACGCGCACCGTCGCCAGATTCACTTTATAAGCATCAGTAATGCCTGAGGCTGTTTCTACCTTGGTTAACCGACCTTGGGTACGATAAGGAATGCGAACTCGATTAGCCACAGAGTGATTCATCGCGATCACCGTGGCTCCCGTATCCACCAAAAAGTTAACCGAAACGCCGTTAATCAATCCTTTGGCACGGAACATCCCGTCACCCTGACGGATCAGTTGCAATACTTTATCCTGGCCTTTATTGGTATCCGCCGCAAAACCAGCGGAGCTTAAAGAAGAAGTCGAAGACAGGGCCAGAGTGTGTTTTTTGCCGCCCCATTGGATCACCGCCTTGCGGCTGTCGGCTTTAATAAGAGTGACACCTTCTGGTGAGGTTTTGCCGACTTTTAGAATGCGTTGCTGGCCGTTGATCTTAACAATAGCAGTGTTCTTAAAAAGGCCGACTACATCAATAGATAACTCATTGGCGAAAACCAGTGAGCTAAAAAAGCTACCGACTATAAAACACCATACTGCAAACCTAAGTGCCACAATAAACCACCTATTATCGCTGCCAAAACACCCGCCAGAATATCATCCAGCATGATTCCTAACCCGCCTTTAACCTTTTTATCCGCAATACTGACGGGCCAAGGCTTGGCGATATCAAATAATCGGAACAAGGCGAATCCTAATACTATGGCACGCCAGTCATTAGCAGGCAATGCCATCATGGCGATCCAGAAGCCCACAAACTCGTCCCACACAATACCGGGATGGTCGTGTTTATGTATCGCGCGAGCTGTTTCACCGCAGAGATAGATGCCCACTCCCATTGCCACAATGGTAGCTACCACATAAACAGCAAATGGCAGACTCGCCAAAGCTATGTATAAAGGAATTGCCAGTAGCGTCCCCACAGTTCCAGGCGCTTTAGGTGCGAAACCCGAGCCAAAGCCAAAGGCTAAACAATAGACCGGGTGCAGTAGTATTTGTTTTTTTGTTAACGGCAAATCATTCATCAGGATGCAAAGTGATCAAAACCAGATTTATTAAGTTCTAACGGCTCGCCGTCTTTCAAAATACGTACGCCGCTTTTACCGGAGATACGCCCAACAGCATAACAAGCAACACCTACAGATTCGAGGGCAGACTGTACTTTTCGGTAATTGTCTTCCGAAACCGTGAAGCATAGCTCGTAATCATCGCCACCGGTCAGTGCACAATCCAGAGCTCGTTCATGAGTCGTCACACTGGTTGCCGCTTCAGAGAGTGGAATGTCATCTGCATTGATCACAGCACCAACTTCACTCGCTTTACAGATATGACCTAAATCAGCCACCAGGCCATCAGATACATCAATTGCTGCCGATGCGCCGACTCGCAGTGCAATCCCCGCAGCCACTCTAGGCTCCGGTCGGTAATAACGGGTTAGCAAGTGATCACGCACTTCACCTTGAGCCGCCAATCGATGCTCAGCAATGAGCAATCCTAAAGCCGCGTCACCTAGTGTGCCAGTGACACACACCAGATCGCCCGCTTTAGCGCCACTGCGTTTGAGTGCCACACCTTCTGGCACAAAACCATGAACCTGCAAGGTAATCGCTAAGGGTCCTCGAGTGGTGTCGCCACCGATGACCTGTAAACCATAGTGATGCAATAACTCATGAAAGGTATCGCTGAAAGACTGTAACCATCCTAACTCTGCTGTAGGCATCGACAAAGACAAAGACACCCACGCAGGCTCAGCACCCATTGCCGCTAAATCACTTAAGTTAACAGCGATGGCTTTGTGCGCAATATCCGCAGGCGCAGTGCCCGATAAAAAATGGATACCTTCATTCAAGGTATCCATAGAAACAGCAAGACACTGATCGGAAGGTACATTCAGTAATGCACAATCGTCGCCGATGCCTAAAACCACATCGCGACGATCTCCCTCTTTTCGAACAAAAAATTGCTCGATAATATTAAATTCCGAAACTGACATAGATAACTCTATTTAGCGAACTTCTAAAGGTCTCAGTTCTTTGGCCAAATTATCCAGCACACCATTGACATATTTGTGACCATCTTCTGCGCCAAAAATTTTTGCCAATTCCAATGCTTCATTAATAACTACCCGGTAAGGGACATCCATGCGCTCAGAAAGTTCCCATGTTGCGATCCTTAAAATAGAACGCTCAACGGGATCGACCTCATCCAGGGTACGATCTAGATGAGGGGCAATTTTCTCATCCAGAGTGGCCAGAGACGTGAGAGTACCTTTGAGTAACTCGCGAAAATACTCAATGTCTGTTTTTTTGGGATTTACTAATTCCAAAAATTGAGTTTCGATGTCGAGCAAAGGATTGCCCGACATTTGAAATTCGTAAACGCCCTGTACTGCGTAGTAGCGGGCCTTACGTCTGAGAGAAGGTTTAATAGTCATGTTTTAACCAATTGCGTCAAACAAGTTAACCATTTCTAGCGCCGTAACGGCTGCTTCGCCGCCTTTGTTGCCAGCTTTGGTGCCCGCACGCTCAATCGCTTGTTCGATAGAATCAACGGTTAATACACCAAACGAAACAGGTACATCAAAGTTGAGTGACACTTGAGCTAAGCCCTTGGTGCACTCACCCGCAACATAATCAAAGTGTGGCGTACCGCCACGAATCACTGCGCCTAATGCAATAATTGCTTGATGATCTTTTTTTGCCGCAATGCGTTGAGCAGCGATGGGCATTTCGAAAGCGCCAGGAACGCGGAAGATCTCAATTTGGCTTTCATCAACACCGTGACGCTTTAAGGTATCAATCGCGCCTTCTAGCAGGCTTTCTACGATGAAGCTGTTAAAACGTGCTACCAAAATAGCAAATTTAGCATTTTTGTCAGAAGCCACTAACTGGCCTTCGAATGTTTGCATGTTCTTTATTCCTGCTTATTCGTTATCTTCTATGTATTCAACCACTTCCAGATTAAAACCGGACAGGGCGTGATATTTTTTCTCAGGGCTAAGTAAGCGTAGTTTATGAACATCTAACTCAGCCAAAATTTGCGAGCCAACACCGACTTTACGTAACGCATCACTGGGTGCCATTTTAGGCGACTCAATGCCTTCGTCTTCGTCGGCAAAGCGCTTGATGCGAGCAATTAAGGATTCGGTAGGTTCTTCATTGGCAAGTACAACGACAACCCCTTCGCCCTCTTGAGCTATACGCTCGATAGCACGATTAAGCGACCAACTAGAACGGTCACCGCGTTGCTGCTCCAGCAAGTCAGCTAGATTGTCAGTAACGTGAACTCGAACCAAGGTGGGTTGATCCGGCTTAGGGTTACCTTTGACGATGGCAAAATGTAACTTGCCATCAATGTTGTCCTGGAAAGTATGGAGACGGAAGTCACCATGTAACGTCGGCCAATGGCACTCACTCACCTTGGCTACGGTTTTCTCGTTCATGGTGCGATACTGGATCAAATCGGCAATGGTGCCCATTTTGATGCCATGCTCTTTGGCAAACACTTCCAGATCAGGACGACGGGCCATAGTGCCATCTTCGTTTAAGATTTCAACAATCACAGAAGAAGCTTCTAATCCCGCCAGACGAGCCAGATCACAACCGGCTTCAGTATGACCAGCACGATTAAGTACGCCACCAGGCTGCGCCATTAATGGGAAGATATGACCAGGCTGCACAATATCAGACGGTTTCGCATCTGAAGCGACAGCGGCTTGCACTGTGCGAGCTCGATCAGCTGCAGAAATACCTGTTGTGACACCTTCGGCTGCTTCAATAGAAGTCGTAAATGCCGTTGCGTATTTGGCACCGTTGTTGTTAACCATCAACGACAGATTGAGCTGTTCACAGCGCTCACGGGTTAGAGTGAGGCAGATAAGACCGCGCCCATAGCGCGCCATAAAATTAATATCTTCGGGTCGTACCATGGTCGAAGCCATGATCAGATCGCCTTCGTTTTCGCGATCTTCATCATCCATCAAGATGACCATTTTGCCCTGACGGATGTCTTCAATTATTTCTGAAATGCTGCTAAGAGCCATAAAATACCTGCACTCAATGATGTTGCTGATAGCTATTATATCAGGGCGCTCTCAAAAGCGTGACTGTTAAGTGCTTTTGGCTGCAATTACGCCCAATAAATTACCTATAAGGGGTCAATTTCGACCAAAACCTATTTCATAAAGCCATATTGGGCCAGTTTGTCCAAGGTAATGCCGTCCGCTGATTGCTCACCAGAGAATTGCAGTAAACGCTCCAGGTAACGGGCAATCTGGTCGACTTCCAGATTAACCAAAGTACCTTCGGCGTAATTCTCCATGATGGTTTCTTGCAGGGTATGAGGCACAATATTGAGTTCAAACTCTGTGTCCATGACCTTATTAACCGTTAAGCTGATGCCATCAATACAAATCGAACCTTTGTGCGCAATGTAGCGGGCCAACTCATCAGGCGCTTTAATCACAAAACGAACAGAGCGCGCATCTTGCCAACGATGCATTACTTTACCAATACCATCAACATGCCCACTGACCAGATGACCTCCAAGGCGCTTGGTCGGCGTGAGAGCTTTTTCCAGATTCAGTGGCGCTTGATTGGCGTAGCGATCAAACCCGGTAAGTTCCAGAGTTTCTCCAGAAACATCGGCTTTAAAATAATCCTGGCCAAATTCAATCACGGTTAAACAAACCCCATTGCAGGCTATGCTGTCGCCCAAAGCAACATCACTCATATCAAGCTTGCCCGTGCCAATGGTGTAGCGGCGATCACCACCACGCTCTTCGATGGCCTGAATTTGACCAACCGCTTCAATGATACCAGTAAACATATAACCTCATTATTTCGTGAGTTGATGACAATCTAATCAGTAGATAACCGATAAGTTAGGCGCATATCACTACCTAGCTGGCGCATGTCAGTTAATACCAGCGTTTGTGCTTGAGACATGGTTTCTAACGGCCAATGAACTAATGGTCGCGCATCACTGCCCATTAGCTTGGGCGCCATGTAAACCACCAGTTCATCAACGAGCCCTTGCTGCACAAAAGCACCAGCGAGTTCAGCGCCCGCTTCAATTAAGACTTCATTCATTTCGTGACGCGCGCATTCAGTGAGTAAATCTTGCAACCAGTTTTCCTGCTGAGAAAAAACTCTGCGCTCAATATGTTCAGGCAGCTCTGCGTCATAGTGGTTATGACCCACCCACCAGATAGGTGAGCGAATAGCAAAAAACTGCTGTGACAGATCGGCTTTGGCATCACGATCGGCCAAAATTCGAACTGGCTGTCGGAATGCTTGTTGTGTCGAGTCAGAAACCTCTTCAGGATATTGTTCAAAGCGAACATTCAGTGATGGATTATCATGGGTTAAGGTTCCGAGCCCAGTAATAATGCCATCATGTCGGGCGCGCAGTTTTTGTACATCAGAACGAGCAGCGGCTCCTGTAATCCACAAGCTCTCGCCACTGGCCATGGCAGTGCGACCGTCCAGACTCATTGCCAATTTGCAACGCACATACGGACGTTGTTGAGTCATACGAGAAATAAATCCGGGATTGATGGCGCGCGCATCCGCTTCCATTAGCCCCGACTCAACCTGTATGCCAGCTTGCTGCAATAGAGCAAAACCGCCGCCGTCCACCTTAGGATTGGGATCGCGCATGGCAGCAACCACACGTTTAACGCCAGCCTGGATCAAGGCTTTGGCGCAGGCTCCGGTTTTACCCTGATGAGCACAAGGCTCCAGCGTCACATAGCATGTCGCTCCTTTGGCTTGCTCACCCGCCTCGGCAAGGGCATTCACTTCGGCATGGCCTTCACCAAATCGCTGATGATAACCTTCGCCCACAACCTTACCTTGATTAACGATGATACAGCCCACTCGCGGATTAGGGCGCGCTAATAAGTAACCGCGCTCAGCCAAACGCAAAGCACGAGCCATGTGTTGACAGTCATCAGTATCAAAAGGCATGAGTTACCTCAAAAAGATGGGAAATATACCCGTCGTCTTTATTAAAGTGTAGGGCTATTAGTCGCCTAGAAGCACTTTGAATAACTTGGGGTATCGATTAGTCAAAATAATTAATGGCGAGAACACGCTCTCGCCGAACACAGTTCAAGCTTAAGTGCTTTGTGATTCCAGCTTGTCGATTTCTTCGCGGAATGCGTTTACATCCTGAAAACGACGATAAACAGAAGCAAAGCGAACATAAGCGACATCGTCCAGATCACGTAATGCATTCATCACCAACTCACCCACCATGGATGAGGGGACTTCACGTTCACCCGTTGCACGCAATTTAGACTTGATTTTGTTGATGGCTTCTTCGAGAGATTCAACACTCACCGGACGTTTCTCTACTGCACGCATAACACCGGCACGCATTTTTTCTTCATCAAAAGGTTGGCGCGAACCATCACTTTTGACCAATCGAGGCAAGACCAACTCAGCGGTCTCGAAAGTAGTAAAGCGCTCACCACAGGCAGAGCATTCTCTACGCCTGCGAACTTGTCCTCCATCCGCTACCAAGCGAGAGTCGATGACTTTGGTATCGGGGTGTGAACAAAAAGGACAATGCATGCTTCACCTCATAAACTTATTAACATATAACCTGGCCATTAGGCCCAATAAAGCAACGGCCCAATGACTGCTTGTTGTTCTGTTTGCGAACAACCAGGCAGTAAATTGAGCCGACGCCAAAGATGGTGTCATCCTACACCAGAGGCGATTACTTATAAACAGGGAATCGAGCCGTTAGCTCTTTGACCTTGTCTTTCACTTCTGCAATCACCGCTTCGTTTTCGATATCGTCAAGAATATCGCAGATCCAGCTCGCTAATTGCTTCACTTCGTCTTCTTTGAAACCACGCGTCGTCACCGCAGGCGTACCCATACGCAATCCACTGGTCACAAAGGGCGAACGAGGCTCGTTAGGTACTGTGTTTTTGTTCACCGTGATGTTCGCTTTGCCTAATGCAGCTTCAGCGTCTTTACCGGTGATGTCTTTGTCGATTAAGTCCATCAAGAACAGATGGTTATCAGTACCGCCAGAGACTATTTTATAACCGCGTTCCATGATCACGTCTACCATGGCACGAGAATTTGCAACCACCTGCTTTTGAGTTTCTTTAAAAGAGTCACCTAAGGCTTCTTTAAAAGCAACGGCTTTAGCAGCGATAACATGCATCAGAGGACCACCCTGGCCACCAGGGAAAACCGCAGAATTAAATTTCTTTTCTAACTCAGGGTTGCTGCGCGCCAATATAATACCGCCACGAGGACCCGCCAAGGTTTTATGAGTTGTTGAAGTCACAACATCAGCATGAGGTACTGGGTTAGGATAAAGTCCAGCTGCGATCAAACCCGCAACGTGAGCCATATCAACCATAAAGTAGGCACCTACTTTATCAGCGATCTCACGGAAACGCGCCCAATCAACCACACGAGAATAGGCCGAGAAACCCGCCAGAATCATCTGAGGTTTATGCTCAATTGCCAACTGCTCAACCTGGTCGTAGTCGATGTAACCTTCTTCGTTAACCGGATACTGAACTGAGTTATAGATTTTGCCAGAGAAGTTAACCGGTGAACCGTGAGTCAGGTGACCACCGTCCGACAAGCTCATACCCAATACGGTGTCGCCGGGCTTCAACAAGGCCATGTAAACCGCAGCGTTTGCCTGCGAGCCGGAGTGAGGCTGTACATTAGCGTAGTCGGCACCAAATAACTCTTTGATTCGCTGAATAGCGATATCTTCTGCCACATCCACATATTCACAACCACCGTAGTAGCGTTTATGAGGATATCCTTCAGCATATTTATTGGTTAACACAGAGCCCTGAGCTGCCATAACGCGCGCGCTAGTATAGTTCTCAGAAGCGATCAGTTCGATATGCTCTTCCTGACGCTGGCGCTCATTTTCGATGGATTGCCAAATCTCGGGATCGTATTCGGCGATAGAAGAAGCATCATGCAACATGCTCATTCACAAAGTCCTCAACTTGATGGTGAAAAGTTGCGCTATTCTATCGTATTTGTTGAGGCTGTGTCTTATTGATATGTAAAAAAGTTACATCAGGTTAAAAAAGTGTCAAAGTTGGCTACGACGCGGTCAGCCCGAAGCCTCGAAAACATACTAATACATACTCAAACTTGCCGAAAAGCACAGAAAAAGAAGGGTTGCGCACGCCATCATCACAAAGTGAAATACTGACGTGCGCAAACAGAGAAATCTATCTTATTATCAGGCTGCCTCCACCTGTGGTTTACTGGCCAGACTGATCACCGACAGACGCTCTTCCATAACTGGCTGCAATTGCGTCAGTAGCTCAATGTGACGTTGATTAAATTGATTTTCGCTGTAGCTGGCAAATATCAGCAGCGACTGCCAATCTCCCTTATTAAGCGGTTGAACCATTGCCGACTTCAACGGGTAACGATCAATCAAGGCCTTTAACAGAGTCGCATCCACATGCTCATTCACATAACTGGCAATGTGATTAGCATAGACCAGTTCGCCACTATTAATTTGATTTAAAAACAAATCTCGTTGATTACCCACTCCTGTTGGGATCGTTATCTTATAAAGATTTTTAAAAGACTGTTTGGGCGATAGTTGTACAAAGTTAAACGCCGTTTCTTTCGCATTTTTTTCGGCATAAATAATCACATCACAGGCGAGATAAGAGTGAGCACTTTGATACAAACTGTCGACAGCATCCGCCACCGATGTGGCATTTTGCAATCGAGTAAGAATATTAAGCACGAGCTCCGAGCGAGCCGACATTTGATTGAAAGACTCGGTTAGCTGGCCTAACTCATCAATGCGTTGAGTGGGTACCTGATGTCCGAAGTCTCCATCAGCCACGCGCATAAAGGCTTTTTGAGTAACCACCAGAGGACGGATAACCTGATAATAAAACCAGGATGCAAATAACAAAGTAAAAGTAATCACAATCGCCACGGTAAACTGCCCTACCATGGCAGACACTTTGGTTTGACGATTGGCGATACTATCAAACTGAATCACCATATTCTCAAATTGAGCCACCATATCAGGTGATTGATTGTTTATGTATCGAGCTCCCCACTCCAATCGAGGCTCATCGGCATTATCACCAAACTCTTCAAAAATAGATTGTTTAAAGCTAGCCCATTGGGTTTCAGTCTCTGCAATGGTCGATGATAAATTATCAAACTCAGCTTTATCAATCAGTGTCATACGACTGCCAGCCAGCTCTTCTACCAAGGCTTTTAACTCAGATAACCTTTCTACTTTAGCGGTAACAACATCAATGTCTTTAAGTAATACCCGATAGTAAACTTCGACATCTCGAAAATAGCTCTCGTAATCTCGAGCAGCATTCGATAAATAAGTACTGCTACTGCGCTGAATGGTTTTGATTGTATCGTTTAACCCGTGAACAACTACCTTACCATTTGCCAGCTTTTGACTCTGCTCTGACATCGTAAGAATAGCGGCGATCAAACTAACAATAATGGCTGTCAAAATAAAAAAACCAGTTAACACCTTCAACTGGATACTGCGTTTAAATACTGACATAGGGAACTCCCAATACAATGATAGCTATTGCAGGGATGCGCCAGAAATTCGTTTGTTACAATCACGATCACTTTCGTAAATATTTACACCCTAACTATTCAAAATGATCGACAGGGATATTAACAATAAGAGATGTTTCCTCTTCGGTGGTCGGACAACCCATCATAATCAACTCATATCCTTGATCGTCTGATCCACCAGCCTGCCACTCTGATATCTGCGCAAAACGCTCAATGATTTTCATCAGCTCTTGAATCAGCTTGGCGTAGAGTTGCGGTGATAAGCTTAAGGGTTTGGCAATAAAAAAATGCTCTGCTGCATCGGGAGCATTCATCACTTTGTCGCAGGTTGCTTCAATGCTCTTTTGTACCTGTTGTTTGAGCACTTTGCTTTGGTGATCAAACCCTAAGGGCGCCTGGACTAAAAAACGAACTTTGTTCTGTGGCAAAAGCTCTATCAGCTCGATGTTTTCCAACGCGCGTAGATACTGGTAGCTAGATACTTCATTAAGCTGATACTTGGCGGCAATTTCTTCTGCCGATAACCCCGTATAAAACAGCTCAGAAAAATAATGTAATAGGCCGGGATGTTGATAAAAAGCTTCATCCTGCCGTGCAGAAAAATAGTAGTGCAGAGGCGGTTGACTGTTAAAATCTTCCAGCAACTTAGCCAGTGACAATCCCGCAATGTCACACAGAGCCAACAAGCGGCTCATAGCAATATCGGACTGATTGAGCATTCTCTTAATGGTCACCTCAGCCACTTCAAATCGTTGAGCGAGCTCGGCATAGGTAATCGACTGTTGCTGCAGACTTTCTTTAATCGCTCCTAAGCAGTAAATCACCAGCTGCTCATCCAAGTCTTTCATATTTTGTCCACCCGGGTATCTTATTTTGATACCTGCAAAGTATACCGAGCCCAAGGGGTGTTCGCTACTCAACAACCTGGTTATGCTGGTTTCAGAGTGATTTTTAATGGGTGGTAATCGAATTTATGTGGTGGATGATTCTCGATATTTCAGGCGTTGTGTTACTGGGTGCAGTACTGACATTAGGTTTCTATACAGGGACTTTCTACAACCTGCTGAATGTTTATCTTATTTTTCGCTGTGGCGTAGAAGTCATCAAATTGGTGATGGCACTTATAAATCAAGAATACGGTATCACTTTTTGGCAGCAAGTGGTGCAGGAACAAGGCCTGTCTTACTGGCTTATTGCGCTCAACAAGACGCTCTTTTTTGCTTTGGTGCTCACTTATGTTTTGCAGCGTTTGCCCGCCTTCAGTTTCTCAGCGGATGAATATCGTTGGATTCTGATCATGATGATTGGTTGTCCGGTATTTATTATCATTGCTAGCTGGATACCCACCTCGCGATTAAACTGGCCTCAATTTGCACTGTTCCTTTTGATGAACGGCGTATTGATCTTTCAATTGCTGCAATTCTCTCGCACGCAATTTGCCGATGCGGTGCAGCTGCATTCTCCTTTCCAACAAGCGGCTTATGTAGGCCAGGGCGGAGCCAGTAGTTTATTTAACCATCACTTCCATTTGCCGGAACAGCGGTTTGCTTTAGACATGACACTGGCACAACGCGCAGAAGACACCTTATCTGAAAAACTGGAAGACTACCCCTGCTTTGATATTCCCCTGTACGCCCCCACCCAAGGCATCGTGCGTCAAATAAAAACTCATCTCCCGGATGTTAAAATAGGCAATAGTGATCAAGATAATCTCACTGGTAATTATGTTGTTATAGAAATAGCCCCCGAGCGTTTTGTTCTTATGGCACATTTAAAACAGAACAGTGTTGTCGTTGCCGAAGGCCAGTCAGTAAAACAAGGGGAATTAATTGCTCATTGTGGAAACTCAGGCAATACCACAGAGCCTCACCTACACCTGCAAGTACAAAATGCATTGGATTGGGAAAAGGTCACACAAACATTTCCTATTGAGTTTTACAACGAAAGTGGGCAGGCATTTTTTGCCAGAAGCAATGACATTGTCCCCGGTTTTAAGAAAGCCACCTTCGTTCGCAGATATGATTTAGAGGCGTGGGCGGCAGCCGAATAAAGAGGTACACTAGAGCATCCATCTATCATAAAGAGAAGCGACATGTCTCCAAGATTGCAGCTTGATGTGCTCAATCCTTCTACCGGTGATATCATCGAAACACTTTGCGCCGACTCTCTTGAGTCGGCAACGCAAAAGCTCGCCACGGCTCATAAAACTTATCAAGATGCTAGTCAAAGACTTCCGGTCCATCAACGCATTGCCTGGTTAACGCAGATAGCAGAGCAATTAGCCGAACAACAAGAATCCTTTGCGCAAACCATCGCTACCGAAGGGGGAAAACCTCTAAAAGATGCTCGTGTCGAAGCGGCTCGAGCCGTCGCGGGCATTCATACTGCGATTCATTACCTTCATCAAAATGACGGTACACAATATCCTTTAACAGACACACAATCTCAAGCACCTAGGCGCGCCATGTCCAGCGCGTTTCCTATCGGCCCGGTATTAGCTTTTAGTGCTTTTAATCACCCTCTAAATCTTATCGTACACCAAGTGATCCCAGCCTTAGCAGCGGGTTGTCCTTGTGTCATAAAACCTGCACCAGACACGCCTCTATCCTGCTTAAACTTTGTTAAACTGATGTGGCAAGTGGGTGTGCCGAAACATTACATCGATGTTGTCATTACAGCAGACTTAAACATAGCTCAAGCACTCATAGACAATCTAACCGAAGGTTTTTTTAGCTTTATTGGCTCAGCAAAAGTGGGCTGGCAATTAAGAGCAAAACTTAATCCTGGAGTACGTTGCGCCTTGGAGCATGGAGGCATTGCACCCAGCGTCGTCACTGAAAGCGCCGATCTAAAACGAGCAATCCCAGATATTGTTAAAGGCGCTTTTTATCACGCAGGCCAAGTTTGTGTCTCAACACAACGACTCTATGTTCACTCCAGTCGACAACAAGAAGTTTTACAACAATTGGTGGAAGCTACCCAGCAATTGCATATATGCGATGCCCGAGATCCTAAGACCGACGTTGGTCCTTTGATTCGCAGCAAAGAAGTCACCCGATTAACAGAATGGATTGAAGAAGCCAAAAACAATCAATGCGAAGTCGTGCTAGGTGGCAAAGCTATTAATGCACATTTTTTTGAACCCACCATTTTGCTCAACCCCGACAAAAACCTTAAAGTCAGCCAAGCGGAAGTCTTCGGTCCAGTGTTGTGCATCTATACCTACGAGCACTTAGAAGAAGCGATCCAACAAGCCAATGATACGCCCTTTGCTTTTCAGGCATCAGTGTACTCTCATAACATTCAACAAATAGAACAATGTTATCAACAGCTGAATGCAGCGGCGGTTATGGTGAATGAGCACACGGCTTTTCGCGATGATGCTATGCCTTTTGCAGGCTTAAAGCACTCAGGTTTAGGTATCGGTGGCATTCCTTATACTATCGACGACATGCAGTTTCAAAAAATGCAGATCTGGAAGCACACTCAATAAAACTAAAGAAAGCTCAAAATATTTAAAGGCACAGCTAACACTCTGGCACTTAAAAGCTGACGGAGTTATTCAAAAAAGCCTCATACTTTTTATGAGGCTTTTTTAAACTTATTTCTATTATGTAATTAAATGAACAACTAGAAGAACCAACCATCGATGGCATCGTCCAGATCGCTTTTACAAGTTTTTAACTGAGTATTATAACGAGCCGCTTGCAGCTTCACCTTTTTTGCGACATTAATCAGCCAGCCTTTTGAACGATAAGTACCACGAGAATAACCACCACGACCTTCATGGTATGCCAAGTATTGATTGTAGGCATCCCACTTAGATATGTTGAGTCGACGCTGTGTTTTATGAGTGTACCAACCAATAAAATCAATAGCGTCACCAAAATCATCTCTCGAGCCGCCCGAGTTCACTTCTGCTCGATACTCGCCCCAAACTTCATCTTTCGCTTGCGCAAAACCGTAAGCACTCGATTTGTATCCCCAGGGGATAAATCCCAGCAGGTAATCTCGTGGCGCATGCACATCATGACGAAAACTGGATTCTTGCTTCATGATCGCCATCATCACCCAAATAGGCGTTCCCCAACGTTCGTTAGCATCTACGGCATCTTCGTACCAGTCAGTTTCACCACGAAAAATAGAACACAGATCATTCGCGTTCGATGGCCGATAGGTACTGCACCCCAAAAGGAGGCAGGAGATTAGAATACACATTGTTGTTTTTATCGTCGTCAAACTTAAGCCATCCTTCTGTTTATAGCCAAAGTACTTCACACAGCTTGTGGGAATTGTCCATAAAGAAACAGTTAACTGTCAACTACTCGTGCTGTCACAATCCAGTCGCCCAGTTGCAATGACTGTGCAACATCAAAGCCACTAATCACTTTACCAAATAATGTGTAATGACGGTCCAAGTGCAAGTTCGGAGCCAGGTTTATAAAAAACTGAGCGCCACCTGTGTCTTTGCCAATGGTCGCCATACCGATGGTTCCAGGTTGATGAGAAAGCGATGAGATTTCTTCGCGAATCGTGTAACCAACATGCCCGCTTCCATCACCCTGATGCTCACCACCCTGCGCAACAAAGTTGGGAATCACCCGAGAAAAAAGAGAACCGTTATAAAAGCCGTCTCTGACCCGTTGAATAAAATGGTAGGCGGTATAAGGCGCATGCTTGTCAAAACCAAACACCATAGTGCCTCGATTAGTCACCACCTCAACTTTTAACAGATTTATAGGAGCGACCTGCTCATAGTCAGGTGTCGATTGAGCAGGATATTCAGGCTCTTTAGCTTCAGGAAGCTCGTGCTTCCACCGCTGCTGTCGATGTTTTGCGGTTTGTTGTAACCAGGTTAGCAAACGCGAGCGTTCTGTTTGGTACTCTGTTTTATCGAGCTCTTTTATCAACTTAGCTAACCAGACAACATCTTCTGGAGAAACATGGTTTAGCGACCATTGAAGCGCGGCTCGACGGTCACGTTTTAGCCATGCGTCAAACAGCGATACCTTCAACCATTGATAATTGAAGTTTTTGGAACGAGCGCTCAGTTGCTCAAAAACCTGAGGACTTGCTGTATTGGCTAACGCTGTGATCGCTTCTGCGGCTAAAGCAGGCTTGCAACGATCAACACAATCAAAAAGCATCGCCTTAACTTGAGGTTGATCAACAAACCCATGTAAAGCGCGAATGGCTTCTATACGAACCGCAATCGAAGAGTTAGACATCTGCCGCAATATAACCGCAAAACCTTTGACCTTTGGCAATCGTCCCCACGCTTTAATCAACAAAGCTTTTGCTGCTGGTGCCTGAGCAGAGTTAATGGCCAACTCCCAGGCTGACTCGTCAATATAATCCTTAGGCCAGGGGATCCGTGTGAGTGCAAAGGCTGCGTTTAATGATTTTGTTTTCTGCATTGCAGAAAGTTTTAACAAACGAGTATAAAGCGAAGGAGTGACAATCAAATCATTCCGATGCCAGGTCGCCAACAGGCCGATGGCCTGAGCCGCAGCGTCAGCCACATCGTCTCGCAAAATTTGCAGGTTCAAAAACTGGGCTGCCGTTTTTCCTCCCAAGCTTCCCAGAGCTAACAACATCTCTTTTTTTACGGTAACAGTCGATTCAGTAGAATAAGCCTGTATTAAGAGAGGCACTCTATCGGGCTCGGCACTGATTCCCAATGCTAATGCCGTCGCAGCTCGCACAACAGCACTCTTATCCGCTAGCATTAAACTCAATCGTTCCGCAGCATGGGCACCACCGATACGTCCAAGGCTAAGCACAGCCAGCTTTCGAACTTCTTCATTCGAGTCACCTAACCCCTGTTCAAAAATAGACCAGTTTATTGCTCGTCGATCGGCTTGCGTATAAAGCTGTTCAATAATAGCCGTTGTTTGGGGAGAGAAACTTTGTGATTCAGGAGCTTTATGAACACAGGCATTCAACATAAAAAGAAGGCATACCCACAAAGGAACAAACGCTATTTTTTTCATATTCTTTACTCTTATTATTTACTGCCTGCGAAACGATAAAATTCTGATAAAATAAGGTTAACTTCATTAATAAAAGAAAAACTCACATGGCACAATTCATTTATACCATGAACCGGGTGAGCAAAGTTGTTCCACCTAACAAAACCATTATTAAAGATATCTCACTTTCATTCTTCCCTGGTGCAAAAATCGGTGTCCTCGGACTTAACGGTGCGGGTAAATCAACCGTACTACGCATTATGGCTGGCGTTGATACCGACATTGATGGCGAAGCTCGCCCTCAGCCGGGCATCAATATCGGCTACCTACCTCAAGAGCCTGTCCTGGATGAGTCCAAAGATGTACGCGGAAATGTCGAAGAAGGACTCGGCGAAATCAAAGACTATCTCACACGCTTCGAAGAAATCAGCAACGCCTTTGCTGAGCCTGATGCCGATTTTGATGCCTTGCTAGCTGAGCAAGCCTCATTGCAGGATAAGATCGATGCCTGCAATGGTTGGGAAATAGAAAGAACACTAGAACGCGCCGCAGAAGCGTTGCGCCTTCCACCATGGGATGCCAAGGTAGAGCATTTATCTGGTGGTGAACTACGTCGTGTTGCTTTGTGTAAACTGCTGTTATCAAAACCCGATATGTTATTGCTCGATGAGCCAACAAACCACCTGGATGCAGAATCAGTAGCATGGTTAGAACGCTTTTTACATGACTACAAAGGCACAGTGGTAGCGGTGACTCACGATCGTTATTTTCTAGATAATGCGGCCAGCTGGATCTTAGAACTTGATCGCGGCCATGGCATTCCCTGGGAAGGCAATTACTCGTCCTGGTTAGAGCAAAAAGAACAGCGCTTGGCGATGGAAGAGAAGCAAGAGAATGCTCACCGCAAAGCCATGAAAGAAGAACTAGAGTGGGTTCGTTCTAACCAAAAAGGTCGTCAGGCAAAGAGTAAAGCGCGTTTATCACGCTTCGACGAACTCTCTTCTCAAGATTTCCAAAAACGCAACGAGACTCAGGAACTTTATATCCCACCGGGCCCTCGTCTGGGTGCCAATGTGATTGAAGCCACCAACGTTAGCAAAACCTATGGCGACAAAGTTCTCTACAACGATTTGAACTTCCGCCTACCTCAAGGTGGTATCGTGGGAATTATCGGAGCTAACGGTGCCGGTAAATCAACATTATTCAAAATGTTGATGGGACAAGAAAATCCTGACAGTGGCGAAATCAGCATTGGTGAAACTGTCGAACTAGCCTACGTTGATCAGTCACGAGACAGTCTTGATGACAACAAAACCGTTTGGGAAGAAATCTCTGATGGTCTGGATATGATCACAGTCGGTAATTATCAAGTTCCTTCGCGTGCTTATGTTGGTCGTTTTAATTTCCGTGGTGGCGATCAGCAAAAGTTCATTAAAGATCTGTCTGGTGGTGAGCGCAATCGAGTCCATCTGGCTAAACTGTTGCGCAGTGGTGGCAATGTCTTGCTGCTGGATGAGCCAACCAATGATCTGGACGTTGAAACACTGCGTGCGTTAGAAGATGCATTGTTAGCCTTCCCTGGTTGTGCCGTTGTGATTTCGCACGATCGCTGGTTCCTGGATAGAATCGCAACTCACATGTTAGCTTTCGAAGGTAACAGTGAAACCGTTTGGTTTGAAGGTAACTACGCGGACTATGAAGCTGACCGTAAGCGTCGACTAGGTAAAGACGCCGATCAGCCTCAGCGAATTAAGTACAAAAAGTTAGGCGATGACTTATAAATAAGTTTACCAACACAAAAGCCGAGCAATAGCTCGGCTTTTTTATGCGTTTCAAAGAGAGAAAAAATCCCGGCACTACCGAATACTTTGCTTTAACTAAGCCAGAAAAATTCTTTCGCTCACTGTTTCAAAAACTAATTGACGCGCGTAGCAGACGGCTCTTCAAGCTCGCTGCATTGAGGTAACTCAACCCTTTGAGTTTGAGATAATATACGACGCTTACATGCGTATCCTACTGCCGTTTCGACAATATCTTCTTCGAGCTCTTCGTTCTGACATTGGCACTGTATGCTCTCAACACGATAGTCGGTTCCGCTAATCACATTATTTAACTCTATTTTTGTGACTTCAATTTCCTCATCAGGAAATGCGTTATACAGTCCAATCGCTATCAGGGTTAACAGGACCACCATCAAAGCCGCGCCCAACATGGCTATTAGTATTCTCATTCAGTATTACTCAGATTCGTTCAGGTACGCTTGTTATTAACGCCACAAGATTTCAATGGGGGCTATTTTACCGATCTTACCTCCCGAAAGTCAGCAAAATACTGTTTCCAATATTGTCGATACACTTGCTTCAGCTCTAAGACAGATAAAACCCTTTAAGTATCATGAGGTTGTTCTGTATTAGCAATGCAATGAAGCACTGATATCTCATATAAAAAACCATCACGACGACAAGAAGTACTCGCTTTCTATTGATTCCCAATATAGCTCTACAAAGACATTCAACGAAAAATCAACAGACCTTAATAATCTGCTACATTTATAGGTGGAGGATATGTAATGGAAGAATCAACAGAAAGACGGCTATTTCATCGAGTTCCGTTCGATCATTCTGCGACATTAACGCAGAATGGCACCAGCTACCCGTGTCAGTTGAAAGACATATCACTAAAAGGAGCACTGGTTAGCTTTCCCTCAGAAACTGAGTTTGAAGCAGAAAGTGAAGCCTCTCTTACCTTCTTCTTAGGCCATGACCGACACAAAATTAATATGGCCAGCAAAATCGTACACCAAGAAGAAGGTTCTGTTGGGCTCTACTGCGTGCATATCGATGTTGAAAGCATCAGCTTGCTGCGTCGAACCATCGAACTGAATACGGGCGACAGCACTTTGCTCAACCGAGAACTGGCAACACTCATCGAGCAACACTCGCAGCAAGCCTAACGCTTATTGCAGTTGGTCAAGCGCTTCCTGGAGGTTTTTGACGCCAACGACTTCAACGTCTTTTGGATACTTTTTGGGTAGGTTAGCATAAGGGACAATCGCCTTCTTAAAACCATGCTTGAACGCTTCTTTTAACCGTTCCTGGCCATTGGGTACTGGGCGAATCTCTCCTGCTAGCCCCACTTCTCCAAAAACAATCAATTCTCGAGGCAGAGGCCGATTTCTTAAACTCGAAAGCACAGCAAAAAGCAACGCCAGATCGGCACTGGTTTCGGTCACTCGTACCCCACCCACTGCATTTACAAACACGTCTTGATCAAAAGTCGATACCCCACCATGTCGACTTAAAACAGCCAACAACATAGCCAGTCGATTTTGCTCCAGTCCAACAGTGACACGCCTTGGGTTCGATAAATGACTTTCATCAACCAGAGCCTGCACCTCTACCAGCATAGGTCGCGAGCCTTCCCAGGTCACCATCACTGTACTGCCTGCCACTTGTTGTTCATAACTGGATAGAAAAATTGCCGAAGGGTTCTTAACTTCTTTAAGCCCAGTTTCGGTCATGGCAAACACACCCAACTCATTGACCGCACCAAATCGATTTTTTACAGCACGTAGAATACGATAGCGACCATCACGTTCACCTTCAAAATACAATACAGCGTCGACCATGTGTTCCAAAACTCGCGGCCCCGCCAGAGCGCCATCTTTGGTGACATGCCCAACCAGAAATAAAGCCGTATTATTTTGCTTAGCATAACGCACCAGTTGCGCGGCACTCTCTCGAACCTGAGAGACACCACCGGGCGCAGATTGCAACTGTTCGGTGTACACCGTTTGAATCGAATCCACGACCATGATCGATGGTTTTTCGGCATCGGCGTGAGCCACCATCAACTCTACCTGAGTTTCTGGCAGCAATTTCAACTTGTCACCATTGAGACCTAATCGTTTGGCGCGCATGGTGACTTGCTGTAGCGACTCTTCTCCCGTCACATACAAGGCTTCTAAACGCTGACTGAGCACGCACATCGCTTGCAATAATATGGTCGACTTGCCAATGCCTGGATCACCACCAATCAAAATCACCGAACCAGGAACAAGCCCTCCGCCTAATACTCGATCCAGCTCCTGCAATTGGGTCGAAGTGCGTGGCACTTCTTGCAATTCCACATCGGCCATGGTTTGAATCGCTCCCGTTTTGCCCGCATATCCGGAATGTCGAGCAGAACGAGTATTCGCTGCTGCTGGGAGTTGCTCGGCCAAGGTATTCCATTGTCCACAATCACTGCACTGGCCTGTCCATTTAGGAAAAACAGCACCGCAGTCGGTACACGCGTATTGAGTTTTCGTTTTCGCCATCGTATCTCTTCAATTTTTACTATAATTTAATCGCGCCCTGAGTCATTTCACTGGCCCTACAATCAGGTCTGGTTCAGCTCAGAAAAGTTTATCCAATCAAGCATTTAGTTAGACCCTAGTAACCTTAGAGGACATTTTCCGTTTTGGCAGACAATGAAAAAAACATCATCCGGCATTATAAATCCACGGGGCGTTCGGGCAAGCAAATTGTTGACGAAGAAGTCAAAGAGGGCTCGGATACCGCTCACTTTCTCGCCCGTATGGAACTGCGTCGACTCAGCATGGCGTGCAACATTACCATGGATATGCGTGGCAAAGTGCCAGGCGAGTGCAAAATCTTTGAGTATGAAGGCTATGCTCATTATCTGGATGATAAATGCATTGAAATTTTTAAAACCAAAGCGGCGGAATTCGATAACAAATACACCGTCGGTGTTTTTGAAGCCGTCCAATCGGCCGAACATACTTTTAAAGCCCAGCATGAGAAAGAAAACAAAGAACGTTTAAAAAGACGCGCCGAGCGAGAAAAACAGCAAGCCCAGGTTGTTCATGATCCCTTATTTGCGTCATCAGATGAGAATTCTGACAACTCAGCAGATACCTCTCAGTCTCAATCCAGCAAACCACTCCTCGAAACCGAGTTAATTCCATTTGGTTACCGCGTACAACGAAAAGAACAACGTTTGAACTATGCGACTGAGGTCATATTAATTCTGTCAGAAAACACTCAAATCACAGCAAAAACCAGTGATGTTTCGGTTAGTGGTATCAAAGTCATTCTGCCAAGAGAAGTCGAAGAGTTAACGGCCGAAACAGAAGTCCAAATTCAGTATCCGAAACTAGAACAACAACACAGACGCAAGTTAGGTAACGTAGATTACAAAGTGATTTCGCAAGAAGTGTCTGAATCTCGCAAAGTGGAACTGCGTTTAATTCGAATATTCAGCGAAAAAGAAACAGCGTTTGATGATTTTTTACCGAAATTCATCCAAGCCTATATAAGCCGCTACAAGATAGATCTCGAAGACAGCCTGCAGGCACTCACGGCGAAAGTCTATGAACGCATTTACACTCTTTCGACTCCGACCACATTAAATCTTCTTCATATTTCTCCGAGCAATGTTAACAGCTTGTACGCAGCCCGAAGGCTTGGCAAACAAGATTCACTCAGAGATCATCTGCTCTCGTCATTGTCGGCTTCACTGGATCATTTTTTTAGTCCTTCTAAATTGCAAAAGCTAACCAAAGAACCTTATATTTTATTGGAATCTTTTGTTATTAAAGGCAATCGTCAAGAGCGAGTTTATTGCGCCGAAAGGCAAACCCTGCTCAAAGATAATACCATTGATGATTTCTTTAATATCGCGACCAAAGCGCATTTTGTTGCACGAGTACTCGTTTCACTGCAAGCCGTTCATCACAATGATATTAGTTTGACCAAAGAGCTGATGGCACCTCTGACAGAAGTGGATCCTGTTCGTGCAGAGTCGTTACTTAAAACCTGGGAAAGCACTACACATATTGCCTACCTATCCCTTGTTGAAGAAAAGCTCAACCCCGAATCAACGCTTAACAACCAGTCAGAACAACTGGCTTCTCTTAAAAACTATCAGCTCAAACCTAATGCCAATCCTATTTGGCAACTTGGCTATCGACAACAACGCAAAGAAGAACGCTTTGTGTATAAGTCAGAGGTCATTATTACTGCCGACAACAAAGAGTTTTCAGCCAACACGGTTGATTTTTCTCCCGGGGGATTAAAAGTTGAACTGTCAACATCGGCCCTATTGCCAACGGATCTCAAGCTCGGCGCCAGTGTCACAGTCAATATGCCAGAGCTACAAAAAATAGCCAAAAAAACGGCTAGCCTGACACAAGTACCTTATAAGATCGTAGGCATTCACCATCATCAAAATGCCATCAGTTTAAAAACAGACTATAGCGATAATGCTCATCAAGGAGAATCCTTCTTCAGTCGACTAATTGCTAACAACAAGGATAAATTGCAAGAGTGCCATGAAGAAATAGAATTTACCGTGAAAGCCGAAATGTTGGAGTCGATGTTCAGTCTTTATCTGAATTCCCTGCCTTTTTTTATCGGTCGCTATCCAGGAGGCAAATACAGCATTCGAGCTGCAGGCGTAACAGACAATATATCGCCATTGCTTTGGCAGTTTAAACAGGGCGACTATTTTGATTTTTCCAGCATTAATCTGATGGATTATTTTTACGAACAAATAAAACCCAGATTAAGCCGTAAAGGACAACTAGAAGCCGGTTTTTCGACACGATTTTTTGCCACCTTTCCTCCCCAAGATGCAACCGTCAAGAGCGACATAACCGTCGTTCCTGAGTCAGCAATGCCAGATGCCCGTGAAATCGCCAAATTCATTCTGAAAGCACGCAAAAATCCCCGCTATCGCATATTAAAAGCACACTTTTTGCCGCCTCCCTATATGCGTCTCGAAGAGTTTTCTGAAGAACTGGGGGTTATCCGAAAAAACGCCGCCAATCAGGCAAAAAAATTTGAACAAGCACTCTCTCAGCTCATTGCATTGATGGAACTGGAAGACCTTACACCTTTTTATCTGGTCTAGCACGGCAGGAAACTGGCAGATTATGTCAACTAAGGTTATGATCAGGGCCTGACGGCAAGCGCTCGATAAACAAAGCTGACATCGAGCTAACCGAAGAGATACATCAGCAGTTATGTGGACTCCAGATTCCTGGCAAACAAAGAGACTTGAGCAACAACCCGACTACCAAGATAGACGGGCGTTTAACTCCGTCATCAATGAACTCAATACCCTGCCCCCTTTGGTCAGTCCCAAAGAAGTCGCACGGTTAAAAGAACTCAACGCCAAAGCCTCCCGCGGCGAAGCTTTTATTCTGCAGGCAGGGGATTGTGCAGAGTCTTTTGCCGACTGCAATCAAATATCCATCAATCGCAAGCTCCAGGTTATTTTACAAATGAGCGCTTTGCTGATGTACAGCCAAGGGAAACCTGTTGTACAAATTGGCCGAATGGCAGGCCAGTATGCAAAGCCTCGTTCAGCACACACAGAAACCAAAGCAGGTCTTTCGCTACCTTGCTATCGCGGTGATTTGATTAACGACATTGAGTTTTCTAAAGCCGCTCGAACGGCAGATCCATCTAGACTGCTTAAAGGCTACAGCCTTGCCTCTCTTACACTTAACTACATTCGAGCCTTTGGCAGCGAGCAGGTCAAAACCTTCTTACAGCCGGATGCCTGGACCGAAGAAAAACTACTGGGGTTATCCAATAGCCGATATGCTCCTTTGATCCAGCCTATTCAGCAATCCATGACCATGTTGGGCCATATTCAACAATACCCGCATCCATTTTTGTCAGAGTTTTTTACCTGCCACGAAGCGCTACACTTGCACTATGAGCAAGCGCTTACCCGGCAACAGCAAAACGGCGAATGGTATAACTTGTCGACGCATTTACCCTGGGTGGGTATGCGAACAGCAAAACCTGACTCAGCCCATATTGAATACCTACGCGGGATCACCAATCCCGTTGCCATAAAAGTAGGCCCGCGAATGAGCAGCAATTGGTTACTGGAAATCTGCCAAGCTTTAAATCCAGACAACCAAGCTGGCAAACTGATGTTGATCACTCGACTAGGTGTCGATCGTGTCCAAGACAAACTCCCTGAGCTGATCCGTCATATTCAGAGCAACAAACTGAATGTCACCTGGTGCTGCGACCCTATGCATGGAAACACCGTCGTAACAGATAAAGGACAAAAGACACGACCTTTTGAATCCATAGTTAAAGAAATGCAGGAAACCTTCGAAATTCATCAGGCACTTAATAGTTGTCTGGGAGGTCTGCACCTTGAATTAACAGGTGACCATGTCGTGGAGTGTACTGGTGGCGTCCATCACGCCAGCGCAGACGATGTCAAAACAGGATACCGCTCTCTGGTCGATCCACGGCTTAATCCCAGTCAGGCTATCGAGCTACTGCTTCAGCTAGTCTTAAGTCAGCATAAAAGAGGTGTATCTTTGCAACCAGATATGGTAAAACTTATCAGTTAATAGCTAGGCATTTATCGATGCTTATTTGATCAATAAGCGCGGAGTAGCGAACGGAATTCGAAATGGGGACTTTGGGGGGTTACCATGAAACTACCTAAGTGGTTAATTTTACTAAGTATTATTATGTCATTGAGCGTGACAGCAGACTCGTCGCAGTCAAATAACTCTCACTTGCTCAAACAAGCTTCAGTGCACAAAAAATGCGATGAGCAAAGTTACTTTAACCCAAAAGAATCCGATCTGTTGCTTCAGGTAGCAGAGCAAGAAGCCGCAGCGGCCTCAGAAAAAGACAAAGACCAAAAGAATAAAAAAGATCCAAGCTGGTTTGATAAGCTTGTCAAACAACATAAGCTAGGTAGCCTCCACTTCCAAGATCTTATTGAATTATTCTATTAAATAAAAAATCCCCCTCTCATCGAATTAAGAAGCCCGGTCACCGTACCGGGCTTCTACTTATTTAGAGATAACAAGCTGATTTAATAAAGGTTTTTGTCTTTATGTCTGTTATGATGGCAGAGCATTCACTGAACTGAGGGCCGGACATTGAACGAGAATCATAAAACTGAAGGCAAAAAACGCTCTAACTTTTTTAGTGTTGTTCAAAGTGTGCTGGCAGCATTTATAGGGGTTCAGAGTGAAGAGAAACGTAAAGAAGACTTTGAGAAAGGTAGTGCTGCAGAGTTTATTTTTGCCGGGATTATTGGAACGATTATCTTTATATCTCTTGTCATGTGGATGGTAAACTCAATTATCTCTGACTATAACGCTGGTGGATAAAAGTCTTTACTATCATAGAGATAAAAAAAGATGCTGCCATTTTGCAACAGCAGCACCTTCTTAAATGGACATTACTTTCTTACAATTACTTCTTAGCCGCAGGCTTAGCAGGAGCAACTGCTGAGAACGACTTTTCTGAGCTTACTTCAACAAACTTCTTCCATTCGTCACCTAGCTCCTGACCCATTACCAACACGCCTTTAGCGTCATCGGCAACTTTACGAGACAGATCAGCAGCAACACTTAATTGCTCCTGAGCCAGAGACTGAAGTTCTTCTGGTGATTTTACTTTTGATAACTTGGTCATCTGCTCGAAGCCAACTTTTGCGTACTCATTTGCTAGCTCAAGATTTTTTTGACCAATTTTCTGCATTTGCTCAAGTGCAATACGGTTCATTTCAAACGCAGGCTCTACAAACACCTTACTTTGCTCGGCGAACTGGTTCATGAATTGCGCGAACATACTGGTTTCTCCCTTATATTTGGTGAGTGTTTAGTTATAGAACGACTTTTGCTGCAACACAGCATAGAACACTTTTTTTTGCTGCGCAACAATTAATCAGAGATATTATGTGAATAATTTGTGACCCATCGTTAAAATAGATAAATCCCTAAAAATTGCTTGCAAGTTTATTATTTATCGACAAAATGACGTAAAAGTGACACTTTCGCAATGCAACATGTAAGTAAAACAAGCGACTTCATTCTGGAGAGAAGATGATGGATAACCTGAACAATCAGCAAGAGTTCACCGATTTTATATCCAACCTCGGGAATCAGATGATTAAAGCAGGAGAAATAATTCAGCAAAATGCGAATCGCATGTGGTTTGATATGCAGCGCCAGACGCTTATGATGACAGAGCTAAACGAAGCCATGTCAGCACTCAGTAGCCACCCAGAGCTTCTGCAACGATATCAGCAGCGCATCACCGAAGGCTTTACAGGTCAATTGCCTGTGACAGTCCCCAAAAAGGATCGACGCTTTAAAGATGAACAATGGCAGCAGGCAGGTTTTGCTGAACTAAGCCAAATGTATCTAAATTACTGTGATGCAACCACAGAGCTTATTGAGGCATTACCCGGTTTTGATGAAGCCAAAAAAGAGCGCGTACTCTTCTTTTTGCGCCAGTGGCTATCGGCCATCTCTCCTAGCAACTTCTTGATGACCAATCCTGTGGCCATAGCAGAAACCCAAAAAACTGGCGGCGCCAACTTACTTCAAGGCATGACGAATTACCTCGAAGATCTTGAGCGAGGGCAAGGACTGCATAATATCCGCATGACCGACCTCAATGCCTTTAAGCCAGGAGAAAACTTGGCAATCACAGAAGGCAAGGTCGTCTACCAGAATGACTTGATTCAGCTGATTCAATACAGTCCAAAGATCGATAAAGTAAGTGAGCGACCACTACTTATCGTGCCACCTTGGATCAATAAATACTATATTCTTGATCTCCAGCCCAAGAACTCTCTGGTTGACTGGGCAGTAAAGCAAGGTCAAACCGTATTTATGATTTCATGGGTGAACCCCGACCAGAGTCACAAAAACAAAGATTTCGCTCATTACGTTCAAGAAGGTGTCATCGAAGCTATCAATGCTGTGTGCGAGACAACAGGTGCCAAAAAAGTGAATACACTGGGCTATTGCCTCGGCGGAACCCTGCTCGGAACCACTTTGGCTTATATGAAAGCCATCAAGGACAACCGAGTCACCTCGGCCACCTTCTTTACAACACTGCTGGACTTTACTCACCCAGGTGAGCTGGGTTGCTTTTTATCAGAAGAACAACTGGAAATCCTACGCCAGCAAATGGATGTAGAAGGTGTATTAGATGGTCGAGCTTTAGCCCTTTCTTATAACATGTTGAGAGAAAACGACCTCCACTGGGCCTACCATGTAAACAATTATCTCCTGGGCAAAGAACCTCCAGCGTTCGATCTGCTTTACTGGAACTCTGATGCCACCAATTTGCCAGCGGCGATGCATCACTTTTACTTGAAGAATATGTACCTGGAAAACAAGTTAAAAGAACCTGCAGGAATCGAGATCAATGGTGTCGCGATTGATTTAAGCAAGATCGACATTCCTTGTTATTTCCTTTCTGCACAAAAAGATCACATCGCTCTGTGGGAAAGCACTTATCTAGGGGCTCGCCTGATTAAAGGCGATGTCACTTTTGTATTGGCTGGCTCAGGACACGTAGCCGGAGTTATCAACCCAGCAGACAGCGGAAAATACAGCTACTTCCATAATACAGAACTCAAGGATAGCAGCGATGAATGGCTAGCAAGTGCGGAGCAACAAGAAGGCTCTTGGTGGCCAAACTGGATGGAGTGGCTACAAGGAAATGGCGGCAGAACTATCAATGCCAAAGATCCAAGCAAAGGGAAATTACCAGCGCTAGAAGATGCACCAGGCAGCTACGTTCTAAAAACTTTGTAAATTTATTATCACATGTCACTCGCTTATCACCTTCATGTACACATTGAGGGTGGTAAGCAGCTACGACCTATTTTGTCGCGTACAACCAATAACTTTTATAGATAGTTTAGACGTAAGAAAGCCTTAATAAGCAGCGTAAAATGTTGCTTATTAATGCAGAGTAATCATTTAAGAAAAGCGCTAAGAAACGGCGGCCATCCGTTTAATTAAATACCAGACACTGGAATTAAATTAAACGGATAAACCAGAGTACAACAAGAAAAAGTGTTCCTTATTTAATGATCAAGGTTCCAAAAACGTGTTTGGGCTGATACCAAATCGCTTGGATAAAGCTCTGATATGTCGAACAGTAAGAGAACGCTTACCATTTAAAATTTCAGAAACCACACCTTGGCTGCCCACCTCTTTCAAATCAGATTGTTTGATTTTGTGGACTTTCATTAAATATCTGAGAGCCGAGATTCCACCACCTGTAGCGTTCATGATGTTTTGCTCTTCGTACTGCTTAATCGCTTGAGCCATCACTTGTATCAAACTGTTCAGAGGGCTATCAGGGTTACCATTTGCAAGAGTCAGTGCCTCTTCCATATGCTCTAATAACGTCTCGTATTCCTGTTCAACACTTGGACATTGAATCATAGGGGCTACAGCACCCCAGTGGTCTATAGCTGTTTGCAGTTGTTCGTTCATTGCGTTCATTCCTCTATCTCCTCAAAAATTTGTTTACATTACACCGGGTCGAATGTCTTTAACCATTGCTACTTGTGAACCAAAATGTATCGTTGCTTTCAACAACAATGTCGTTCCGGGCACAAGAAACCAATAATCGTTTCCTGTATTTCGCAATTCAGAAAACGTTCGACGTAATGCTATATCCGAGGAAAAATCGGAATAAGACATTATGCGAAACCAGCCGTCCAAAGCCACTGCGGAAGCGGGGAATTTCTCCTTCGCCTCAGCAAGCCGATTCGTTGCTACGACTTTCACTGTTTTTCTCCCTTAGCATCATCTCATAGAGAGAAGATGCGATAGTTGTCAGGTTTATTATATGACACAGAATCACAAATATGGAGAGCAGTTAGGAACAAATTGTTATAAATGTGACCCATTTTGATATAAGGAATTGAGAACTACTTGCATTTGGAAGTAAAACGTATTACCGAAATACTGCAAGAACTTCCTGAGCTTGGTCACGCTGCTTGCCGTTACAGCTAATAAAACGACGCACAGGGAAAGAGGATATGTCGGCACTCTGGTAAATATCACGCGTAAACGCATTTTCATGATTAGACACCACCACGCATACACCACGTGCGGCTAGCCGCTCCGCTCGATGCGCCAGGCGCTCTTGATCATGCAACGAAAATCCATGCTTTGCATAACTTGTAAAGTAGGCCGTCGGAGACAGCGGCACATAAGGAGGATCGCAATAAACAACATTGCCACGCCTTGCACGCTTTAACACATCTTCGAAGTCAGCACTAACAAACGTGGCTTTCTTGGACTTCTTCCAAAAATACAGCATTTCGTTTTCTGGAAAATAAGGCCGCTTATATTTGCCAAAAGGAACGTTAAAGCCACCATCCAGGTTGTAGCGACATAAGCCATTATATCCGTGGCGATTAAAGTACAGAAACAAAGCCGCCTTTCTGGCGCTGGCTTCTATTTCATTAAATTCTTCTCTCAACTCATAGTATTTGCGCGCCTTATTATATTTAGGCTGAAATAACTCCTTTGAATATTCAACGAAGGAGCGTCCCTCTTTTTTTAGCGTTTTATAGAGGTGAATGAGGTCCGGATTAATATCAGCGAGCAAATAGCGCTCGTAATCCGTATTAAGGAACACAGAGCCAGACCCCAGAAAGGGTTCGATAAGCTTTTTTCCAGCAGGAAGCTCAGCACAAATTCGGTCGAGCAACCGAAATTTACCGCCGGCCCACTTAAGAAATGGTCTGCTATATTGCCCTGAACGCAATGATTAATTACTCTGAAATTTAAGTATAAGAATTGGCTGCAACTATACGGGAAATTGGCAGAAAATGCAGTAACAGATACGTTTTAAATGAATGAACAGTCAAGCAACACAAGTATTAGTGCTTGCTAAAGATGAAACTAGAAGCAACAAAGATCAAAAAACAACCAAAAGAGTCAAAATAGAAGCCCCTTGCTAGCAAGGGGCTAACAGAATTAATCGTTAGATAGCATCTCTACTTTATAACCCAGAGCTTCAAACTGAGGCTTTAAAGTTTTTGCATCACCAACCACCAATTTCACCATAGAGTTCACGTCCAGATGTTTTTTGGCCAGCTGATTGATCTCATCTTTCGATATATTCTTGATGATACCTGATTGCTCATCGACAAAACCTTGCCCTAATTCGAAGTCAAGGATGTTAGATAAGAATCCAAGCTTTTTAGAAGGCGTTTCGTACTTCAAAGCATCACGCTGACCAATCGCTCGACGCATAAAGTCCAGCTCTTCATCAGCAATACCTTTGTCATGATAGTTTTTAATTTCGTTCATGATTTCAACAAAAGCTTTGTCAGTTACGTCCGCTCTCACACTGGATGTTGCCGTATAACCACCATCCAACTTGTCGCCCCAAAAGTAAGAACGAGCACCGTACGTATAGCCTTTGTCTTCACGAAGATTCAAGTTAATACGGCTGTTAAATGCTCCGCCTAGAACGAAGTTCATCAAGCCGGACTTAAAGAACTCGCCAGTAAAGTCACGAGGGATATTGCGCTTACCGATGCGAATCACTGACTGTGCGGCTTCATCTTTATTGACCATGTAAATAGTTTTGGGGTCAAAAGAGCGCTTAGCAAAAGTAACGTCTGTAGCTTCTGATTTACCTTTCCAGGAATTAAGAACAGCCAATGCTTTGTTCATTTTGTCTTCAGGTAAGTCGGTCACAACCACCATCTTTGCCCCCGCAGGCTTAAAGAATTTGCTGTAGAAGCCCTTAACATCTGCCACAGATAATCCACCAACCGACTTCAAGGTACCGGAGGTAGGAATGCCCGCAATGGTATTGCCATAAAGTACAGACAACCAGGCATTGCTAGCCAGAGCGCTGGGATCTTTTTTCTGATTTTCGATGCCTTGCTCGACTTGCTTTTTCAAGCGATTAAAATCAGCTTCTGTAAAAGCAGGCTGAGTAATTTTCTCTTCTAACAAAGCGAGTGTTTTATCTAAGTTCTTTGTTAAGGAATTAACATAAATGTTGACGCTGTCATCATCTGCAGAAAAAGAAATAGAACTGCCCAGCTTTTGCAGTTCAAGGCTCATAGCTTCTGAGCTACGTGAACGGGTTGATTCATTCATCAATGAAGCCATTAACTCGGCAACACCAGCCTTATCAATCGTCTCATTATAATGACCCCCTTTCACACTAACATATAGTGAAGTCGTCGGTGTTTCGTCATTCTTCGCACCTAATACTTCAATACCATTAGCTGTTGTAGACTTCCAGAACTCAGGTAATTTAACGAGCGGATTAGCACCGGCTTCTGGCTGTTTGCTACGATCAAAATTATCAACGGCAACGCGCTTCTTCAATTCAGATTCTTTAACAGGCTGATACTCAAACTCTCGTGTTGCTGGTGTAAAAGTATCTTTATGAGCAATGGTAGCCAGCGCCCCTTTAGGTACAATACTCATGATAACGGCGTGCTTGCCTTTTAGGTATTGCTCGTAGACACGCATCACATCTTCGCGTGTTACTGAGTTATAGCGCTCAATGTCTTTTTGTATGTAATTAGGATTACCAGTAAAAGTTTCGTAAGCCGCTAACTGGCTTACTTTTCCGGCAACAGATTGAAGTCCTAAAATAGTATTGGCTTCGAATGTCGCTTTTGCTTTCGCCAGATCATCATCCGTCACACCGCGCTGCTCAAATTCTTTTAAAGAAGCACGAATCGTAGCTTCAATGTCTGCCAGCGTTTTGCCCGAAGCAGGATGAGGAAGAGCATACATAACAAAATTACAGGCCAGTTCCTGACAGCCATGGCTGACACTGGATTGCACAGCAATACTACTCTTTACCAGATTCTTATAGAGTAATGAGGTTCTGCCACGACCAATGATTTCGCCCAACAAATCCAAAGCCGCTTCGTCTTCATGGCGAGCATAAACCGTAGGATATGACATCAATACCAGCGGAAGATGCACATTGTCTTCCATTGAAATATAACGATCAGCGTTTAACTTAATAGGGGTCGGCTCAATATCAACGACCTCAGGTCCACGAGGAATGGAGCCAAAGTATTTTTTCGCCAACGTCAGTACTTGCAAAGTATCAACATCACCACCAACAGTTAGTACGGCGTTATTAGGCCCATACCAACGCAAGAAGAAACGTTTTAAGTCATTAACATCCACCCGGTTAAGATCTTCCATATAACCGATAACAGGCCATGAGTAAGGATGCCCAACGGGATACATTGCCTCAGATACACGCTCAAACAATCGACCATAAGGGCGATTATCAACGCGTTGACCGCGCTCATTCTTTACGGTTTCACGTTGAACCTCAAACTTCTTTTGAGTCACCGCATCTAACAAAAAGCCCATTCGATCAGCTTCTAACCACAGCATCTTTTCTAGCTGATTAGCAGGCACGGTTTGGTAATAGTTGGTTCGATCACTATTGGTTGTACCATTTAGAGTGCCGCCTGACTCAGACACAATTTTAAAATGTTCTTCATCAGCCACATGCTCAGAGCCCTGGAACATCATGTGCTCAAAAAAGTGAGCAAATCCTGACTTACCTAGTTCTTCACGTGCAGAACCAACATGATAAGTGACATCGATATGAGCCAAGGGATCAGAGTGATCTTCATGGATCACGATGGTCAGTCCATTATCCATTCGATATTTCTCATAAGGAATGACAATCTCGCCTTCAACCTGAGAAACTCGCTCGATGAATTGGATCCCTTCGGGGAGTGCTCGCTTCTCGGATTTTTGAGTAGCGACATTAGGAGATTGGCAGGCAGCCAGTATTAATGACGCGCCAACTCCAAGTATTTGCCAATGTTTCAATGTAGGCTCCTTACCCATGTCTTTCTAACAAAGTAATAACCACACACTCATCACGACTCCCTTGCGGGCTTACACAATAGGTGACCAGCATGCTCTAAAGGGGTTAATTCTATTACAAAAGAGTAGCTGAAATGATAAGGAGGGCCTGTTTGAAGCCATGAAAATGTTAACAAATATTAAAAAACAGAGGGATTTGTGGGGTATTGGTAATTTTAACGATTTTGCGACATAACCTGGCAGGTTTGGTAGTAACCGGAATTAAGCCCGCAAGCTCACTTGGTCGCCTGCTGCTGTAGCGTTCAGCACGCCTAGAGAGCGCAATCGAGATTCAAAACGTTGTCGGCTGTCTGTAGCTACCGTCTCTTCGTCACTGGCTAATGGCTCGCGTTCTGTTCGTAGCGAACCTCTTGTACTATCGGCTTCACCGCTCAACTCATCTGCTGCCAGCTCTGCTCTGGCTTCAGCAATACCCGCAGCCGCGCGCGAAGCCACTCGCTGATCTTGTGCAGAAGGATCCGCAGGAGCCAGTGCTGCTCGTCGAACTTGTTGCAGCTTTCTGATGGTCGCTTCTGGGTCGTTAGGAACTTCTGAAACATCAATAGAGACCTCACCCGCAACGGCATAACGAGCTCCATCGGGGCCAGTTTTAAAGACAAATGAGGGAGAGCCTGCCAATTGTCCACCAACACGAGCATGAGCAGCTTCGTGCTCTCTAACGGCACGATCAATCTGTTCAAGCTCTCGAATTTCGGCCGCTTCCTGTCGCTCTGTACGCTCCTGAAAGAATTCGCCAGTGGATGACGCTTCTTCTTCGACGCCTGTGTTACGGTTATCTGACGCAGCACTATTAGCGCCCGCTTCATCACGGTCACTGTCTGACTGCTGTTGACTCTGCTCTTCTGAGCCTTCGTCTTCTATCTGACCTTCTTGGTCAAAGATTTGAGTATCAGCGGAATCTTGATTATTTGACTGACGTAACCCCTGACTTTCGGTGCCAGGTCGAGACTCTGGAATTCTTTCCTGCCGCTCAGCATCCTTACGCACGGCTTCCGTTGGCGGATTAACCGTAGTAATAGGAAGAGCTGTCGTAGCAGGATTAACAACCATCGTCAGGCCTTGATATCAATAATACTACCGAGAACCTTCTGTTCAGTTTCAATAACGCGTGCGTTGGCCAAAGCATCTCGCTCTGCCACCTGAAGCTCAACCAATGGTTCGACTAAACTTTGTGTTCCCTGTTTTTCGACATTAGCAGACGCGATTTCTTGCGCAGCAGTTCCAGCACGTTGAACGGCATTCTGAAAACCACCTAAAGCTGTTGATAACCCGTCAATTTGCATAGTTCACCTCAAAGAACACTACTATCCAATCTCGTTATCGGCCAAATCAAGTAAAGGTTTAGCCAAAAAAGCGATTTTTAATGACTATTATCCAGATTATTCCCATTAACACCAAACTGACCAGTACGAGCGCCGAGCCAATGTCTTTCGCTCGCCCCGAAAGTTCGTGCTTTTCTGCACCGACTCGATCAACGACCGCTTCAATGGCAGAGTTAATCAGCTCAGCCATCAGCACCCAGAAAACGCTGGCAATCAATAGGATCAACTCTATATGTCCTTGGGCCAACCAAAAGGCCGCAGGGATCAAAACCGCTGCCATCAATACTTCTTGACGAAAAGCCGCCTCATTCTTCCATGCAGCTTTAAACCCCTTCATAGAATAAAAAAATGCATCAATAATACGTGCTATACCTGTTTTTCCCGGCTTGGCCATATCCATCCTCAAATTTCTTTAACAGTACTTGCTGCTCGACATTAATGACATTTTAAATCAATAACCAAACAACTTATAACCGATCATTCTAAAAACACCGACTGTCACCAAACGTTCAAAAAGCGTTCACTTGACTGACATGCCTGGATACCAAAGTGTGATTAATGAAGCAAAGTGAGCGCGAATTATGAACACTTTTCTCCAAAGAATCCACTTAATGGACACCCATGCTTTTTTGTGGGTAACCAATAAGCAAGGATGTCATTACAGACGACTGGTCCGTTTTATTTCTCGTACAGGCGATGGCCCTTTATACGCTGTTATAGGCTTAACACTTTGTTTGTTAGAACCGATATACGGAACCACTTTTTTTCTGACCGCGTTACTTGCCTATGGCATTGAAGTCAGCCTTTATCTGATATTGAAAAACGCCATTAAACGAGACCGACCTTGCGATCGGTTAACGGACTATCAAGCCTGGATAAAACCTTCGGATCAATTCAGTTTTCCTTCCGGTCATACCGCTGCAGGATTTGTATTCGCTGTAATGGTTTACCACTTTTATCCGGCCTACAGCCTTAGCGTTTTCATCTGGGCAGGCCTGATCGGTTTATCTCGAATCATTCAAGGTGTTCATTATCCTGGTGATATCGCAGCAGGCGCCCTACTCGGCATTTTCGCCGCTAGTAGCGCACTGTATTTAGTTACAACTTTTTAACGGGTCCTTTTTTAATTGATCTTTATAAAACGAACAAAAAAACTATGAAAATACTATATGGCGTACAAGCCACGGGTAATGGTCACATTACCCGTGCACGAGTAATGTGTGAAGCTCTAAACAAAGCAGGAATAGAAGTTGACTGGATGTTTTCGGGACGAGAGCTGGATCAATATTTTGATATGGAATGTTTTGGAGATTTCCAACGCTTTAAAGGACTTACATTCGCCATCGAGAAAGGACAAATCAGCTATATAAAAACGGCTTGCAAAAATAACTTGTGGCAATTTTACAAAGACGTTAATGCGCTTGATCTTTCTGGCTATGACTTGGTGATCAATGACTTCGAACCTATCTCGGCCTGGGCGGCAAAAAAACAGAAAAAATTCTCAATCGGTGTTTCTCATCAAAATGCCTTTCGCTTTCAGATCCCCAAAAAAGATAACAACCTGATTACCGATCTCGTGATGAAATACTTTGCCCCTGTTTCGCTTCCCATTGGAATACACTGGGATCACTTTAATGGTGATATTCTACCTCCACTGGTTGAAGCGCCGCATAGAGAGAGTGTTGTCAACAATAAAGAGTATCTGGTCTACTATCCCTTTGATGATCTCAATACTTTAATCAGCCTGTTAAAGCCTTTTAATGACTATGAGTTTTATATCTATCACGGTGTCAAAGAAGCCGTTGATTATCATCATATTCACGTGAGACCTTTTTCGAGAGAAGGATTTCAACATCATCTACATGCTTGTGAGGGGATTATTACAGGAGCAGGATTTGAATTACCGAGCGAAGCCATACAGCTCGGAAAAAAACTGCTTATTCAGCCGTTAAAAGGACAGATGGAACAACAATCCAATGGATTAGCACTTCAGCAACTTAACATGGCGACGGTTGTCAGCCAATTTACTCATGACAGTGTCGCTCAATGGCTCACCGAGCCACGACCTGCAATGGTTAATTTTCCGAATGTCGCAGATGCGCTAACCCAATGGCTACAACAAGAAAACTGGGATAGCCTACAAAGTTTAAAGGAAGCCCTTTGGGCACAAGTCACTCCACTTTACCATCAAGAAGAAGCGACTTTGCCAGAACTACAAACTCAAACATCATAAAGACACAGGTGGATTAGTGTTTCTTAATGGGCACTTCAATAGTCACACACAAGCCCCCTGTACTTCTATTACTAGCGCTGAGAGATCCTTGATGGGCATCAATCGCTCGAGAAGCAATCGCGAGCCCTAGCCCTGCTCCACTGTCACCATCTCGGCGAGCCCGCGCAGAATCGACTCGATAGAAGGGTTTAAAGATATTTTGTAATTCGGCCTCAGCCACTCCAGGCCCTTCATCCTCGATAGTGATCTGTAAAGTCTCTTTATGTAAAGACGAAGTCAGCATGATGGAACCGCCATCTGGAGAATAGCGTAGTGCATTACGCAAAATGTTTTCTATAGCACTACGCAACAAAGTGAAGTAACCGCTAAACTGAATCTGACTTTCCAGTTGAGCCCTTAAGGAAATCTCACGTGCTTTCGCTTCGAAGGCAACATCCTGTATAACATCGTCTAACAATGAATTTAGCTCAAAGAGCTGTTCAGCTTCATACACTTGCCCACGCTCTAAAGCAGAAATATGCAATAACTGGCTGATCATATCATTTAACCGATGGCACTCCATTTCGATACGCTCAACATCTTCTTTTAATTCTTCACCAGCTTTTTGCTCAATAAGTCCGGCAGCTACTTGTAGGCGAGCCAGAGGTGAGCGCAACTCGTGAGAAACATCACTCACGAGTTGCTTTTGCGAAGCCATCACTTTACTGATGGTGTCATACATTGAATCAAAGTCACAGGCCAACTCATAGAACTCATCTCGTCGTCGTCCCATTTTATCGACGGCAGAGACAGACTCACCGTTAGCCATCTGTCGAGCAACCTGCTGTAAACGGCGAATGGGACCAACAATACTTAAAGCCATCAAAAAGCTTAATAAGCAACTAACAAGAATCGCGGCAGAAAACTGCAAAGGCTTAATCGTCGAGAGATAACGAAAAAAAACTTTGGTTCTAAAACGCCCTAGATGTCGCGAAAGATATAAATAATACCTTTCGTCATCGATAACGATTCTTTTAGGCCCAGAGATCAATAGATCTCCATGCAATACCGACAGCATGCCTTGTTGCTTTCGTTTTAAATGCAATGCGCTTAATGACTCAGGGACCGGATGCCCCGCTCGCTCGATGCCTTCTTCATCAAGAATGTAATGAGGAATAAAGCGTCTTTTCTCGGCAAGCTTTTCTTCTGTGCGCATGCGAAATACATCAACAGGGCCGTGCAAAGCATGCAGTAGACGTTGCTTTCGTCTTGTCTTTACATCCGATTCCAGCACCCTTTTCATTTTAGACAAGACTCTCTGAGTACCAGGGTCAACATCATGGAAGGTAATAGATTCTTTAAACTGTACCCAGATAAACAAAGAGACAAAAAACAAGAAGAGTATCGAGCCCCAAAACCAGAGAAACAACTTCCAAAAAATGGATATCTTGTTAAATGGCCACATATTGATAGCCTACACCTCGAATGGTTTTGATACGTTCTTCTCCTGTGGTTCCGGCTCCTAACTTCTTGCGTAAATGACTAATGTGCATATCGATACTGCGATCAAATGCGGCCAACTTACGTCCCAAGCACTCTTCACTGATAGACTCTCGTTTGACCAGCTCTCCCGCATTATCAGCCAACAACAGCAAGATTTGAAATTCGGTTGCGGTCAACTCAATCACCTCATCATTCACACTGACAATCCGCTTGCCAACTTCAATGGTCAAGTCAAGCAATGTCAAATCCTTGCTTTCTTCGGCATCTAATTGAGGAGGCATAGCTTCTGCACGTCGAATAATGCTACGAATTCGAGCAACAAGTTCACGAGGATTGCAGGGCTTAGCAAGGTAATCATCGGCTCCCATCTCCAAGCCCACGATCCGATCAATCTCTTCGCCTTTCGCCGTTAGCATCAGCACAGGCACAGACTTCTGACGACGAATATCTCGCAATACGTCAAACCCATTCATTGTCGGCAACATCACATCAAGAACAATCAAATCAAAGTCAGCACTTCGAATGCGCGCTGCGGCTTCTCCGCCATCATGAACACTGGTTACCTCGAACCCTTCTTGAGAAAGGTAGCTAGTCAGCAAACTGCAAAGCTCTTGATCATCATCAACGATAAGTAAACGATACATCCTGAAGTGTGCCCCTGTATTTCAACATAATTAATAACTATATACCCAAAGCATTTCAAAGTGCAGGTAGGCGGCCAGCAAGTGAATCCCCTGAACTTAGACACACTAAGTGACTGGGGTGAGTGCGCGCAGCCAACACCGCTGCACCTTGAAAGGCGACGGGTATACCCAAAGTACTTCAAAGTGCAGGTAGGCGGCCAGCAAGTGAATCCCCTGAACTTAGACACACTAAGTGACTGGGGTGAGTGCGCGCAGCCAACACCGCTGCACCTTGAAAGGCTACGAGTAATAATACTTACTTAATCTCGACACAAGTATGCCATGCTGTAAAGATTTCTGTAGTTATTTGCACCTCTTTACACAATCTTTACAAAGTCCCTACCCTTATTTGCACATTGTTCTCATAAACTATGTGTAACGGTTAAGCAATAACACTCTAACCTACAGAAATAGTTTGAGATACACCTATTTATGATTAAGTCTTGAATGGGTAATAATTGGGAAACAGGAGCATATAATGATGAAACTTAAATCCAAGTGGGTACTAGCAGGTTTATTTTCGATGATGGCAACCAGTGCTTTGGCAATGGGTGACTTCTCTCATAAACATGAGAAGCGTTTTGAGCGCATGGCTGAACACCTTGAACTAAGCGTTGATCAAAAGGAAGCGGTACGTACAATCATGGAAAATCGTAAGCCACAGATGAAAAGCTTACATAAAGATATTCGAGCTTTGCGCAAAGAAATTCGAGAAGTGATGCAAGCCGATGTTCTAGACGAGTCAAAACTGCGTCAACTGACTCAGGCTGTTGCCAATAAAAAAGCCGATGCTTTGATTATTAGAAAACAGTCAAGAGATGAAATAAAGCAGCATCTATCAGCCGAGCAGCAAACCAAAATGGCTCAGCTTAAAAAGAAGATGAAGCGTCGTCATCACGAAAGAATGCAGGAGCGCATGGGCTGGTAGCCAAAAACAATTGCAATACGACTCTATAATAGCCGTTCAATTAATTGATTGAACGGCCACTTTCTTCGTAAGCATCTTCATCAATAAATACTTCACCTTCAAACTCATAAGCTTTTAGTATCCCTTTTCCAATCGCTTCATTCACCTGAGCCTCTGTCATTTGATGCTGTTTCATAAAGCAGGCCATGGTAACAGGTTTACTAAGATAGCGAGATGCTCGCTTATAAGGATCAGAGTTGCTTTTTACCCAGAAGTAGACTCCAATGTTTGTCAGGAGCACCAAAACTATAATAGCACCCAACCAAAAACCACTCGCGCTTCCCTGACTCACCAGCGCCGACAAACGAACAATGACCAAAATAAAAATAATGTTGAGTGGCAAAAAAACAATATTCATGGTGTCAGGTTTCGGTAACCAATTTAGTCAGCAATCATCCAATCAACAACATAGTCAACATGAGCTTTTAACGAATCAATGAGTTTAACTGGTGTTAATGCTTGTTGTACCAGCAACCCGATTTCAGTACACCCAAGAACAACAGCACCTGCACCATTATCCTCAAGAGACTGGATCAATTGAAGATAAGTTTGCTGTGACGATGATTCAATTTTACCGTTGCATAACTCTTCATAGATGACCCGATGGATTTCTTTCCTGCCCGACTCATCAGGAACTAACATTTGAATATCCCGTTGCTCTAAAGCCTCGCGATAAAAAGGTTTCTCCATCGTATAAGCCGTCCCTATGACGCCTAATGTATTGGTTTGGAATCGTTTTGCTTCAATGGCAATAGCATCAGCAATATGCAAAATAGGGATATCAATTTGGTTCTGGATATCTTCGGCCATTAAGTGCATGGTATTGGCACAAATAACAATACCCTGAGCACCGGCTTTCTCTAAAGCTTGAGCGTTTTTTGTAAACTCTCGTGCAAGCATGTCCCACTGATCTTGCTGTTGCCGCTCGTGGTGCCACTGAAAGTCTACGCTACGCAGTAATAAATCAGCAGAATGCAACTTCCCCAGTTTTTGATTAACCTGCTCATTGAGCATTCGATAGTAATCTGCCGATGAATGCCAACTGGTCCCCCCCAGCAATCCTACGAGCTTCATAGTTTCTCTCCGTTAATTACTTTTTTAAGGCGTGAGAACTGCTCTTCAATAACACCATCAACAGGTTTTGCCCATGCCGTAAAGCCAGTTGGCATATAGCCACTCACTCGATAAGTCCAATTAATTCGAGTTCGTTTTTCTTCGGCTTTAAGTTGAATATTAAGTACGGCATAGGCCGCTTGATCTTGCAACGGTCCTAAGCCACCGCTGAAGGTTAATCGATTAGGAGCAGCATGATGAATAACATTTAAATGTCTCACCTTACCATTCGATAAGGTTTCACAAAAACAGGACTCTTTATCCAAATCAATGTATAGATTTTCAGCTTTACCAGCAAAAGAATGAGAGGGATTCCACCACTTATGAGCTTGTTGAGTCAGTACCGTCCAGCTTGCATCCTGGCTCGCATCAACCACGATATGTCCTGACAACTCAAATCCTTGATCAACAGCATGCTTAACTTCAGCATTTAACGCTGTTGCAGCAATCCCTAGTAATAAAAAAATGACTATATGACGCATATTCAACCCCAGCTATAAATTCCACGAATCGATTCAGCTACTCAACCCAACGTATTTCAAGGTGCAGGTAGGCGCAGCAAGCGAGTCCCCTGAGCTTAGCTTTACTAAGTGACTGGGGTGAGTGCGCGCAGCCAACACCACTGCAACTTGAAAGGCGACGGGTATATACCCAAAGTATTGCTACAGAGAGTATATATAAAGACACGCCTTAAATCATACAGGAGTCGTTTGAATTAAAGTAGAGGGGCTAATTGATCCGATGAGACTAAAGGAGACTCTTTGTCACGACTGTAACGAACTTCTGCAATAAGAGGCGCTGAAATCAATTGAGTCAGTGTCACTAGATTGTCAGCATAGGCACTCATGTCAGGATCAATTTCGTTAGCAACCCATCCTGCCAGTTTCATACCCCGCGCACGAATGGATTCAACGGTTAACAAAGCATGGTTAATGCAGCCAAGTCGCATCCCAACCACCAAGATAATATCGCAATCTAGTGCAGCAGGAATATCGGCAAAAGATTGGTTGTCGTTAAGAGGAACGAGCCATCCGCCAGCGCCTTCGACTAATGCAATATCCTCATCAAACGAATCCAGGCTAAGAGATTGCTCAATACTTTCAACAGTCACTTCAACCCCTGCATTAGCAGCCGCAATATGAGGAGCAATAGCGGGTTCAAAACAGAATGGATTGACCTGCTCATAAGCTAGTGCTTTGGAGGCAGAGACTTGCAATAACAATGCATCTTCATTGCAGAGTTGTTGATTAATAAACTCAGCTCCCGCAGCCACAGGTTTAAAGTTGGCGACAGATTGCTGACAAGCAGCCAGAGAACGGCTAAGTAAACAGGTCACATAGGTTTTGCCCACTTCAGTATCTGTACCTGTGACAAAATATCGTTTCACTTATAATCTCCAGTGATGTTTCGGCATAAATTAAGGTTGAATATTACTTCACTTCAATCGAGTAGGTATCTTGTTCCAAAGCAACAGGACGTCGCCACCCGTGACCGTATATGACTTCGTAGGTTGCAGGTAACACACCTTGCTCATTACGCAGTGCCTCATAGTGACTGACCATCGCCTGCCAATGAGATTTGCCCATCAGTCCTCGCTGACTGCCTTCATTCATATTGTGTGCCCCAATCCCTCGCAGATCTTTCATCAGTCCCGTGACCGTTTGATAGGTCAACTGGATCTCTTCCATATCAACAACAGGATCTTGCAGCTTTGCACTTAACATGGCATCACCAACATCGTGCATATCAATAAAATCATTAACATGCGTATAGCTGTCGACCTGCTGCCAGGCATGGCGTAATTCTTTAAGAGTGTCAGGCCCCAGAGTAGAAAACAAAACCAGTCCTTGTGGTTTTAGTACTCGATTTAATTCACGAAACGTGGCGGATAAATCAGGAACCCATTGAATCGCTAAGTTCGAAAATAACAAATCAATGGAGTTATCGGCGAAAGGCAACTCGTCGAGATCAGCACAAATATATTCACAACGAGAAAACAAGCCATTTTTCTTTTTTGCTTGCTCGATCATACCCTCGGCAATATCAACACCTGTCACTTGAGCTTTAGAGTATTGTTTCTTTAACTTCCGAGTAAACACGCCAGTACCACAACCTAAATCGGCGATACGTTGCGGTTTAATATTCATTAACGACAAGCGCTCAAACAATCGCTCACCCACTTCATTTTGCAAGAAGGCAAAGTTATCGTAATGTTTGGCCGCTTTAGAAAACGAAGCCGCTACTTTTTGTTTATCTACCGCCGTCATCAAGCAACATGCGCCTCTTGCTGTAAAAACTCAGTTAGGACTTCAATAAAAGATTCTTTGTGCGAAAGAAACGGCGCATGACTGGCTTTAGGAAAAATATATGAACGACTAGCAGGCGACAAGGCGTCAATCTGCTCAACCACTTTTACGGGTACCAAGCCATCGAGTTTTCCATACATTCTTAAAAAAGGGTGTTCAATACTTTTAAGTCGTTCACGCACATCCATTTCTTTTAACAGCTCAAGGCCTCCTCTTAAGGCTTTGCCTGCTGGGCGACCATGTAAAAACACCGTTTCTTTTAGTCGTTTGATATCTTCTTTGTGCGTTTCGCTGCCTAATGTTTGAATCCCTAAAAAGCGGATCAAAGTCATTTCGTAATCTTCTTCAAGCATCGCAATAAAGTTTTCCATAACAGACACTTTCATTGCGTAACTCCACTCGTCCTTCACCAAAAATGTAGGGTTACTGGCGACGGTTACCAACTTGTTAACACGTTCAGGAAAATCTAAAGCTAAGGTGGTTGCCAGCATCCCGCCCAGAGACCACCCAACGTAATGAGCCTGCTCGGGGGCTACCGATAAGATCTGCTCTTGCAACAGCGCAACCTGATAACTCGCATTCGGAACAGGGCTACGGCCAAACCCTGGCAAATCAATATTAGTGACTCGAAAGTGAGGCTCAAGATATTCGTAGAGATGCTCGAAGATGCCACCATGGATACCCCAACCGTGCAACAATACTAAATCAGGCCCCTGGCCAAACTGTTCAAAATAAGGTTTTAACGCCATTGTGTTTTTCTTTCCTCAAGTATCTCTTCAATATAAACGATTGACTCATCAAGTTAACGAACAGTAGTTCAATGAATATTAACTTAAACGCTGTGGAGCAAATCGCATTAGCGCATCTTTGATGGCCAACAGCAACTGCTCAATCTGCGATTGCGTATGGGCAGAATTAAGCGTAACACGTAAACGAGCACTGCCTTTGGGTACAGTAGGAGGACGAATAACACCCACCCAGAAACCACGCTCACGCAACCATTTTCCAATCTCAACGCAGGCATTATCATCATGGATTAACACCGGTTGAATAGCGGTATCCGATGGCATAATAGCGATACCCAACTCCTGCGCCATGGATTTAAACAGCGAGATTGATTGTTCCAGAGTTTGTCGTCGCTGGGGCTGCTCTCGACACAAACGAACATTGCGATAGCTGGCATAGGCCATCGCGGGCGACATGGCTGTTGTATAAATATAAGAACGACCAAATTGTGTTAAGGAATCAATCACCTCTTGGCTAGACGCGACAAAAGCACCAGCCGTGCCAAGTGCTTTGCCAAGGGTTCCCATCAATACGGTTACCTGCGAAGGCAACACCTGGTACTGTTCCAGTAACCCGGCACCATTGGCCCCGAGTACACCAATACCATGAGCATCATCAATCATCATAAGCGCTTGATGCTGCGTGGCAATATCTACCATTTTTGTGATTGGAGCAACATCACCATCCATGCTGAAGACACCATCACTGACAATCCATTTAAATCGAGCATCTCGTGCAGCTAACTGTTGCTGCAATGACTGCATATCGGCATGCCGATAACGAAGATTGCTCGCAGCCGCAGTCAAACCACTGTCGATTAAAGAAGCGTGATTAAGTTTGTCCTGCACTAATAAATCAGACTTATCAGTGAGAGTATTCAAGACCGCCAGGTTCGCCATATAACCCGAAGAAAACAACGCAACGGCCTCACGCCCTGTCCAATCCGCTAACTCTTGCGCTAGCAGTTCATGGGCTTCACTGTGGCCACAGATCAAATGTGAGGCGCCGCTGCCGACACCGTACTTGCGTGCGCCATCATTGAGCGCAGCTAAAGTGCAGGGGTCGCTGGCCAATGACAGATAATCGTTACTACTAAAATTAATCAGTTGTTTTCCTGCGCATATTACCTGTGCAGATTGATTGGATTCCAAAGTCGATACCTTGCGTTCCAAACCTGCTTGCTGTCGCTCAACTAAGCGCTTGCCAAGCCACTGACTAAACTCTGAATTCATATCAAGCTCATCGCTATCAGTAAAAGATGCGTATGTCTTTGCTGCTCGATTTATTGAGCAGCATTGTAGAAGCGAGCACCTTGTTGCTGAGCTTGCGCAGGCTCAATAGTTGGCACCTCAATATCTTCTTCGGTATGAGTACGGCTTTCAGGCTTGATTCCTAATTTATCAAACAACTCTCGATCGGTGTTTTCTTCGGGATTGGCCGTCGTCAGTAGCTTTTCACCATAAAAGATAGAATTAGCTCCGGCTAAGAAACAAAGAGCCTGAGTTTCGTCCGACATTTCTTCACGACCGGCAGACAGACGCACATAAGACTTAGGCATCATAATGCGAGCTGTCGCAATGGTACGAATAAACTCGATGGGATCCATCTTGGGCGTATCGGCTAATGGTGTGCCTTCGACTGCAACCAGCATATTAATTGGCACGCTTTGAGGATGCTCAGGAAGATTTGCCAGCTCTTTTAGTAAACCCAGACGGTCTTGATGCGTCTCTCCCATGCCAACGATACCGCCACTGCATACATTGATACCCGCATCACGAACATTTTGCAGCGTGTCGAGGCGATTATCGTAGGTACGAGTGGTAATAATTTGAGAGTAATACTCTTTTGAGGTGTCGAGATTATGGTTGTAATAATCGAGTCCGGCGTCTTTAAGCTCTTGTGCCTGATCAGCAGAAAGCATTCCTAAAGTCACACAGGTTTCCATGCCCATTTGCTTAACATTTTTGATCATCTCAAGCACAACGGGGAAGTCTTTCGCTCTCGGCGAACGCCAGGCGGCTCCCATACAAAAACGGGTAGCACCATTCTGTTTTGCCTGACGAGCGCTAGACAATACCTCTTCCAACGCCATCAACTGTTCTTTGCTAAGCCCGGTGTTGTAATGGCCGCTTTGCGGGCAATAGGCACAGTCTTCAGGACACGCCCCGGTTTTAATGCTTAACAAGGTCGAGGTTTGCACTTCATTTGGATTAAAATGCTGCCGATGGACGCTCTGGGCATAAAATAACAAGTCATTGAAAGGCATAGAAAAAATTTCATCTACTTGCGAGACGGTCCAGTCACTTCTCAGCGCTCCCAACGACAATGACTTATATTGCAACATGCCACATACCTTAATTTTTTATAATATCTGGGCATCATGGTATCGGCTAGGCTTACCATGTCAACGAATGCCATGAATAAAAGTTGACAAACGAACAAAAAACAGCCAGCCAATATCCCTATACTTTGCTCGTTTTCAACTACAATTACTCTTATCTCTCATTGTTCTTTTAGACTTATGAAGCTGCTTCTGGTAGAAGAAAACGAATCCACTATCAACTATGTACTTAACCTGCTATCGGATACAGATTATCAAGTCATTAATGCCCATTCGTTCGCCGAGGCCAGAGAGTTAATCCATCATAGCAATATCGATATTATTTGCAGCACCCATCAACTACCCGACGGCGATGCATTTGCTCTGTGCAAACACGTGCGTAAAGAAGAAGGACTACTCTTTACCCCTTTTATCCTGCACACCTCTGAAGCAAAAGAAGAAGTGATGAAGAAGGCCCATTTATTTGGGTTAACGGAGGTGTTTTTTAATTCCGAGCTGGAACAACTACTGGTTTACCTTAACCGCTTGCAACGCATTCACGCCAATATAGATGGTCGTGTCTTAGTGGTTGAAGATTCTCGTTCTCAACGTGACTTGCTCACTTATGCATTAACCGGAATTGGTCTGGAAGTCGAATGTGCGCCAGACGTAGAACAAGCCTGGCACCTATTTGTTGCTCAATCATTTAACTTGGTTATCACAGATATTTTGCTCGAAGGCTCCACCAGTGGGCTTGAGTTAGTCAGTCGCATCCGCAAGTCTCCCGAAGCCTATGGTGCAATACCTATCTTAGCGGTAACCGCTTTTGACGACACCGCGCGTCGTTGCGAACTCATTGCGCGAGGCATTGATGACTACCTAACCAAACCTTATGACATCGAAGAACTGCTGATCCATGTGCGCCAGCTTATCCAAAAAAATAAGATGTTCTCGGATCTAAAAGCTCAACAACAGATAGCTCAAAAAGCCAATGCTGAAAAAAGCAAGTTCGTTAGTAGCATCAGCCATGAATTGAGAACGCCGCTCAATTCAATACTAGGTTTTAGCAAATTGATTCAGGAAGAAGTCACTATTCCCAAAGATAAACAAAATCTACTAGGTGCGATAGAACAAGCTGGTCACCACCTACTAGAACTGACCGAACAATTATCTGATATCACACGGATTGAATCCGGCAATTTCGAACTTTATTTGGCAAAGTTCGATCTGGCTCCGTTGATCCATGAAGCCGTCAGTTATTTATCACCACAAATTAAAGAGAAAGAACAACGCCTGAGTATTCATATAGTACCTGAACATATTGAAGTCTTTTCTGATCAATTACGGTTAAAACAGATTCTTATTAATTTGATTTCCAACGCCGTTAAGTATTCACCCAATCATAGTTCTATCGACATTAAAGCAAGACGCACAGCTAGCAGTTTAAAAATCCAGGTTGAAGATGATGGGCCAGGAATAGAGAAAGAACATTTGGACACGCTATTTAAACCTTTCAATCGACTTGGCTTTGAACGTTCAGAAATTCCAGGCATTGGTCTTGGCTTGAGTCTTTGCAGTGCCTTGGCAGAACTCATGAACATCAACATCAGTGTGAAATCAGAAATTGGCCTGGGCAGTAAGTTTGTATTAAACCTACCGGAAGACAATCACCAAACTCAAATGCCTAAGCCCACAGTTTCCAAACAAAAACTGAATGGAACCGGCAACATTTTATACATCGAAGATAACCGTATTCATCACCTATTGCTTAAAAAATATGTTGAGCGAATCAAAAACTTTAATATTACGTCAGCCTACTCCGCAGAAGAAGGACTTGCGATGCTCGAAGAGTCTTCTCCTGATATTATTTTTCTTGATATTCACTTACCGAGCATGAATGGCTGGGAAGCAGCGAAACACATGAAAACCAACCAGCTAACGAGCAAGATCCCCATTGTCGCAATTTCTGGCTCCATGCTTGACGAGTCACAAAAGCCAGAAGATTTGTTTAACGACTTTTTGCTAAAACCTTTTGATGAGCAACAAATCAGCAATCTTCTGCATGCGCATTTTGATATGCCTAATTCTACTTCATGATGGTTAAGTCACAGTCGGTCAAACGGTTGCGCCAACAGCTCGTAGAATGGCGCACCTATCTGATGGGCAAACAGTGCGCACTGTGTCGACTGGCCATCAACAACGATATGCCCCCCACTTCACCGGTTTGTAGTAGCTGTGCTAATCACTTGCCCTATAGTCCTCATCTATGCCAAAGCTGCCCGACTCCTATCGCAGAATCTCAGCAATTCTGTGGGCAATGCCTGCGACAGCCATCCGTCATTGATCATTTGTTAATTCCCTTTGACTACCAACCGCCTCTAAGTCACTGGATACCCGCCTTAAAGTTTCACCGACAAACTTATCTTAGTCAGTGGTTAGCGCATGTCATCGCAAAAGCTGTTGAGCAAAAAGCATCGACTGAGAAGCCAGACCTAATAATTCCCGTCCCTTTGCATCCAAAGCGCCTACGTTGGCGCGGTTTTAATCAAGCCCAGCTGATTGCTCAAGGTGTTGCCAAACAACTGGCCCTTCCACTCAACACCAAGCTAGTAAAGAAAATTAGAGCCACCGCCGAACAAACCTCACTCAATGCCAACGAACGTAATCAAAATATGCGCAATGCATTTTATGTCTGTGCTCAACCGCCTGCGCGAATCGCCATTATTGACGATGTCATCACCACAGGCAGCACTGTTCGCGAACTAGCCAAACAGCTCAAAAAAGCAGGATGCAAGGAAGTCCATGTATGGGCTGCTGCACGTTCCGTTGCAAGATAAAATAAAATCTCGTTTTCTATCATTAGGCTCCAGAGAGCCTCGCACTATCTGAATTACCACCGATTAAGCTTGCTCTATTTTCAAGCCCATGTTACAAACCACGGAAATCACCAGAGTAGCCCTATCGTGCCCAAAAAAGACAGATACAAACAAATTCTAAGCCTGGCGCTGCCTATTCTCGGCGGTATGATGTCGCAAAATATACTGAATCTGGTCGACGCTGCCATGGTTGGCTATCTGGGCACCGCACAACTGGCAGCTGTTGGTATCGCCAGCTTTATTAATTTTGTTGCCGCAGCTCTATTTATGGGGATGTCAGCGGGTGTCCAAGCCATGGTAGCCCGCCGTATTGGCGAGGGTCGCCAAAAAGACGCGGCCAATCCACTTAACGGTGCTCTGGTTGCCATACTCGTCACGGCGATCCCACTATCTATCGTTTTGACGCTCTATGCCGAAAACATTATGGCCTGGCTCAACGACGATCCCGAAGTCATTCGTTACGGCTCTGAATATCTCGAAGTTCGCTTGATGGCGATTTTTGCGGTCGGTATGAACTTTTGCTATCGAGGTTACTGGAGTGCGATTAAGCTGACAGGCTTTTACATGCGCACCCTGCTCATCATGCATAGCCTCAATATCGTACTTAACTATCTACTGATTTACGGCAAATTCGGCTTCCCTGAGCTAGGGGTAGCAGGCGCAGGCTTAGGTACAGCACTATCAATGTTTGGTGGGACGCTGGTGTACACCTATCTGGCATTACGCCACACCAGAGATTTTGGCTTTGGTTTACATTTGCCACACAAAGAAACCCTGATCACGGTGGTTCGCATCTCCATCCCTTCATCCATCCAACAGCTATTTTTTGCCATGGGCTTTACCATACTCTTCTGGATTGTTGGTCAGGTTGGCACCGCTGAGCTTGCCGCAGCTAATGTTCTAACCAATATCACTCTGGTTGCCATTCTTCCGTGTATTGCATTTGGCATATCAGCAGCCACGCTCGTAGGTCAAGCACTCGGTCGAGGTGAGCCCGACGATGCCCATCAATGGGGCTGGGATACCACCGTCATTGCCATGATCACCGTGTTTATTATCGGACTTCCCATGATCATAGTGCCGGAGTTTTTGCTGGGACTATTTTTACACGAAGCTACCGCTATCAACATCGCCATACTCCCCTTACGCCTGGTGGGTATTGGCATTATGTTAGATGCTATTGGGCTGGTTCTAATGAACGCTTTACAAGGCGCAGGAGCCACCAAAGATACTATGAAAGTTTCTCTTATTATGCAGTGGTTACTGTTCTTGCCGTTGGCTTATACCATGGGTCCAATGCTCGGCTTTGGTTTAACTGCCATCTGGACTGTTCAATTTGTCTATCGCAGTATTCAGGCGGGAATTTTTGCCTGGTTGTGGAACCAGAAAAAGTGGACAGATATTAAGCTAGCATAAAACCAGAGCCTACTACCGCGAGCCGCTATTGTTATGACACAACACCATGAGTTTTATCAGCTCGACCCTGATACTATATTAGATGCTCTTGATGCCACGGGTATCGAGGCCGAGGCTGCTCTACTGGCCTTAAATAGCTATGAAAATCGAGTGTACCAATTAAGAGACTTCGCGCAAAAACGCTGGGTCGTGAAGTTCTATCGTCCTCACCGCTGGAGTGATGAACAAATCCTTGAAGAACACCAGTTTTCGTTACAACTCGCCGAGGCAGAAATTCCGGTTGTTGCCCCGACTCTATTTAATGATCAGTCGCTCTTGCACTTTAAGAACTTTCGTTTTTCATTATTTGAAAGTCGTGGCGGGCGCTCGCCCAATCTTGATGACGAAGAAACCTTAACCTGGTTAGGTCGTTTTATTGGTCGTATCCATCTTATCGGCGAAAGTCAAAATTATAACCAACGTCCTGTCATTAATGTTGATGCTTACGCTCAACAAAGTCACGACTTTGTTATGCAACAAGGCTTTGTTCCAGACAGCCTTAAAGAATCCATGAACAGCGTATGTCTGCCTTTAATTGAAGCCTGTGTCGAACGCTTTTCTCGTTTCTCAGATATCGAAACTTTTCGTATCCATGGTGACTGCCATCCTTCCAATATTTTATGGACTGACGATGGTCCTCACTTTGTCGATCTTGACGACAGCCGTATAGGACCAGCAGTGCAAGATTTATGGATGCTGATTACTGGCGCAGAGCAAGACAAAGTTGCACAGCGTAATGCTTTGTTGGATGGCTACGAAGAATTCCGCGAGTTCGATTATCGCGAGCTGCATTTAGTTGAAGCACTAAGAGCGATGCGTATGATGCACTATATGGCATGGCTGGCGCGCCGCTGGGAGGACCCCAGTTTTAAGCATAACTTCCCCTGGTTTAATACTCAGCGATACTGGGAAGAACAATTGCTTTCATTAAAAGAGCAATTAGGCACTTTGCAAAATGAAGAAACGCCATCAATTTGGCAATAACAAAATAAAAAAAGCAAAGTGTCCAGGCGATGAAACACTTTGCCAAATATACCCGTAGCCTTTCAAGATGCAGTGTTGTTGGCTGCACGCACTCACTTCAATCACTTAGTGCATCTAAGCTCAGGGGATTCGCTCGCTGGCCGCCTAGCTGCAACTTAAAACGCTTTAGGTATCGTAAAGTTTTATAATTATTGATGACCTGACAAGGCACCCCACCTGTCAGGCCATTCTTTCTTAACGTCCGTTTTGACCACTGACTGTGGTAAATTCTGGATAGGCTTCTAATCCACAATCTACTTTGTCCATGCCAACATATTCTTCTTCTTGTGATACTCGAATACCTACGACTTTCTTAAGAATCCACCAAACGGCGAATGATGTTGTAAATACCCAGGCAAAAATGCACACCAGCCCAATAAGTTGTGCCGTCATAGTTGCTCCTTCATTGGTAAGAGGCACAACCAGTACACCGAAGATCCCAGCAACACCGTGGACAGAAATAGCACCAACAGGATCATCCAACTTTAATTTATCCAACACAGTAATCGACACAGAACATAAAAGACCGCCCACTCCGCCAATCAGGGTTGCAACCCAAGGAGAAGGAGTTAATGGCTCAGCAGTAATCGCTACTAACCCTGCTAGCGCACCATTTAATATCAAAGTTAAGTCAGATACTCGATAACGCAGACGGGTATAAAGAAATACAGCGATCACACCACCTGCGGCAGCCGCATTGGTGTTAACAAAAATTTTGGCAACCGCATTGGCATTTTCAATATTGGACAGCGCCAACTGTGAACCGCCATTAAAACCAAACCATCCCATCCACAAGATGAAGGTACCTAATGTTGCCAACGGAAGATTAGCCCCAGGAATACCTTTCGCCTGTCCCTGTTGATTATATTTTCCTGTACGAGGCCCAAGCAAAATAACCCCTGCTAATGCCGCCGCCGCACCCGCCATGTGAACAATGGCCGAACCAGCAAAGTCATTAAATCCCAACGTGTGTAAGAAGCCAGATCCCCATTTCCAATAACCTTCAACAGGATAGATAAAACCTGTCAATACAACAGTAAACATTAAGAAGGCACTCAGCTTCATACGTTCGGCAACGGCTCCCGATACAATCGACATCGCCGTAGCAACAAAAACAACCTGGAAGAAAAAGTCTGAATACAGAGAGTGATCAGCATTACCCGCTTTAATAGATTCTGCGCTATGCTCATCTCCTAACAAGAAACTAAAGTTTGGTAACCAACCACCTTCTGGGCTACCGTACATTATTTGATAACCCATCAACAAAAACATAATGCAAGACAAAGAATAAAGTGCAATATTTTTCGTCAATATTTCGGTCGTATTTTTGGCTCTAACAAGCCCCGCTTCTAACATGGCAAAACCTGCTGCCATCCACATTACTAAAGCACCCGATACTAAAAAATAGAACGTATCTAATGCGTATTTTACTTCAACCATTCTCGACGCCCCTTAATCAGTTATACCGCTTCTTCACCGGTTTCCCCGGTTCTTATTCTTACGACGTTTTCTAATTGATAAACAAAAATTTTACCGTCACCAATTTTCCCAGTTTTAGAGTTTTCGATAATGCTGTCGACAATGGTGTCGACCAAGTCATCAGGAACCGCTACTTCTATTTTCACTTTAGGTAAAAAGTCGACGTTATACTCTGCACCTCGATACAGCTCAGTGTGACCTCTCTGTCGACCAAATCCTTTCACTTCGGTCACAGTTAACCCCGATATCCCCGCATCATTTAATGCCATTCTCACATCATCAAGTTTGAATGGCTTAATAATGGCCATCACAATGTTCATACTCCACCCCTAATATTTATCTCGTTATATTCGATGTATTGCAGAGCTCGTGCCAACTTAGCAAAAACAAGAAAAAGCCTTGTAGAGCACAAACGACCATCTCTTGAAGCACTTTTTTGGTGCGAGAAATTGATTTTCGAATAAGAAAAGTGAATTATGATGGTGCAAATGCTAGAGTGGTCCATCCACAGACAGTAAATAGGCAGAAAAAATTTTGGCCAAGTTATTGTTAGCAGGTTTTGGTAAACTGGCACGTCCTTTATCTGTACAATTACAGCAGCAAGGGCATCAAATAACGGCGCTAAGACGCTCACCTCAAACGGAAGCGTCATCCATTAGCCAACTCGGCATTGATCTTTCTGACAAGAGATCAGTTGCTAATATTCCAGATGATTTTGATCAAGTGGTAGTAACCTTAACGCCGGACGCGTACGATGATGCAAACTACCGAAAAACTTACATAGAGTCTGTCGATAACTTATTACAACATTTTGCTCAGCGAAATAAAGAAACTCACTTTACTTATGTTTCCTCTACTCGCGTTTACGGGCAAAAGAATGGTGAATGGGTGGATGAAGACTCAGAAACAAAGCCTGAAGACAGTAGAGGTCAAATTTTACTGGAAGCAGAGCAAAACTTACGAACCTACCATAAGAAGAATACCATTATCCGTTTTTCAGGAATTTATGATAGCCATAGCCAACGTCTACTAAAACAACTAGAAAAGCCCGTACCTAAATCACCAGAAGTTTATACCAATCGAATACATAGAGAAGACTGCGTTGGAATATTAAGCTATCTGGTACAAAAAAAACTAGCCGATGACTCCATAGAGTCGATATATCTGGGTAGCGATGACGACCCTGCGCCAGTCTGGGATGTACTATCCTGGCTAGCACAGTCGAGAGGCCTTCCACCACCCACACCCAGTAGTGAAGAAAGAAATAGAAACAAACGTTGTGATAATCGTAAACTTAAAGAATTAGGTTATAGTTTTAAATATTCAAACTATAAAAAGGGATATTCATGACAACTGATGAGAATATCCCCCTTATGTATTAGAGTAGTTTACTCACTTCTAATTTGTATAGAGTTAACATCTTCGCCATCTCCCCAACGAGTACAAGCCGCATACCCTCGAACAGTCACTGTTTTTCCACTTGCCTGAGCAGCTAACAAAATAGATAGCTGGTGCTTTCCTGATACCGACTTCTCATCTTTTATCATCCAGTAGTCATGTTTAGCACAGGCAGGCTTTTCATCGCGACTAAAATTTTTTAAGGTAAAGTAGGTTAAGCCGTCACTGTCACGAACTATCAACCAGTCGATTTTTCCCGTTGCCGAGCTAGCAAACACAGGAAGTGATAGAAACAACGCTATACTAACAAAAATAATCCTCATAAAATCTCCCAAAAAAATAATAATTCCAGATTAATCAAAATAGAAATAAAATTGTATATTAATTTAAATATGCGACGCAATTCAATGTATGAGATTATTCCTGACTTTGAAGCCAGACTAAAGCACGTTGCTCAAAGCTCGAAATAAAGTCACTTTTATATTGCTGGTAATCCTTGGGAATATCGGAAGCGATTACAGCCTCTCTTTTTATTTCAGCATAACGTTGGCAAACATCCTTATGAGCCAACAAATAATCTCGAAAAGCCAAGTGGCGTTTTATAGAAACATCACCTTGTTGATACGTATGAAGATGGTGTGTTCTTTTCTCATTACCTCTATAAAAGTAACGCCTGCCCTTAAGGCCATACTCACCTTTACAGATATAACCTAACGCAGCTATTTTATCTGACGAATTATCCAGCCTATTGAGGCATGCTACTTCCATTAATATATCAATAATAGGTTTTGCTGATAGTCCAGGCACAGACGTACTACCAATATGGTGAATCGCTAAGATATTTTGAGTTCCCAAGGCAGAAAAAATCCGTTGCTTTTCATCCTTAAACATTGCAGGCCAACGGTCATCGAACTCTTTCACAATAACTCTACGATTCATTCAAAAAATGCCTGCTTACTGCCCCAGCCAAACTTCTTCTACCCACTCCCAGATAGAATCCCACTCTTGGGCCGAGTCTATGTCACCGTGTTGCCAAAAGACAATTTCTCCAGTTTGAGTAATGCAATAATAATTACTCCCTTGGCGACAAATAGGTATCAACTCGCGTGAGACACCTATATCCCATGCCTCAGCAGCCACATCGGGTAAGTGAGTATGTAAAGCATCATCACTCACGGTAACGGGCTCTATCGATCCATACACCACATCACTGACTGACATTAAGAAATCTTTAAACTCTTTTGGCAATGGAATAAATATTTCTTCTTCTATCTCTACCAGCAAATCCAAGTCTGGCAACTCTACGGAAGAAAATCGATCTTCATTTTTCTCACGTAACATATCAACGATTTCATTCATAAAAATTCTCTTTTTGTTTTTTCACGGCTGAGACACTGTCTATTCTTTTAAACTGATTAACTTGCCAACAATAGCTTTTAGATGATTTTCGGCTTCTTTTTTTCCATTTAAAGAAAACATCTTTGCCAATGCAGTAAATTCTTTATGTTGCCAAAACCTTGCCATTAAAAAAGTAACCTCTGGCTCTTGTAACTGCAACATTGACGACTTATCTGAAAAATAATGTTCTATTAATTCAAATAAAGAGAGCACCGTATCGTCACATTGTCTTGCTCCATCAAGATACAAGCTCACTTCTTCTAGTACATGCTTTGGTATCCCTTTGCTCTGTCCTCGAGGGGAAATCTTCCAGAGCTGAAATATCAATGCTAACTCTAAACGCTCGAATACTCTTGGTAATAACAAACGCACTTCTCGAAAAAAATTACTTGATAGTAGTCGCCATTCATAAATATTGAGAGCGCCGATCCAGGAAACCATTAACAAACTATGGCAACCAGAACTCTTATCACGGGTTCGGCCTAGACGAATGGGAACAAATTTATTATGGTGCCAGAACTCAATCAAGTCTGACGTTGCAGCAAAGCTGGTACTTAAGTAATCAACTTTAGCCTGCAATGCTTGCTTTGTGACTTGTTGCAATAGCTCAGTGCCTACTCTTTTGCCTCGCAACTTTTCATGAACAGCAATGCGCTGCACACGCCAGCTTTTTAGCTTAGCTAACTCAGGTGATAACAAATGAAAAGCCAAAGATTGGGGAACCAGGTGCCCTCGTAGTCGTCGCTTGCCCTGAGAAATTTGCTGCAATAAATCATCGTCAGTAATTTGTTCTCTAAGTACTAACACAACACCAATCACTTTACCTTCGATGGAAGCGACCAACACTCCCCGTTCAGGATGGTCCATGAGCTGGCGTAAATCATCTGGCGAAGTTTGATAGTGAGAGTCCACTAACAAACCAAAAACAGAAGGTAACCACTGCTTATCAATGGCAGCACTGCTATCAAACCAGCGATACTCGATAGACGATAACTCCACTGACTCCATTGCAGTGATCTCATCAGCAGACGCCTTAAGTAACAACAGTTCATTAATCCAGTCCTCCAGAGGATCATCTGGAGCCCAACGAATAGGTTGATTAAGTTCAAGATGTTTCCATTGTGGAGTCTGTTGATCCAGCTCACTTTTAAAGCGAATAGCAAACCCTCGTCCTGTTCCTTCGTAACCATGAATGGTCGAAGCAAACACAACTCGAGGATAAAGTTGAAGCAGTTGTTTTAACTGCTCCGCAGGAATAGCAGCAGCTTCATCAATAAAAACCGCATCCGCTGCGGGTTGTTGTTTGATAAGTTCGTCTGGAGCAATAAAATTTATGGATAACTCGGCATTGACCGTTTTATCAAACCAGTCAATCGCTTGTTGTGCCGATCGTTTTGTCGGGGCAGTTAGAATGATTTGCTTATCATGCTCATTAGCTAATTCCGCAGCGGCGATACCCAGAGCTGAACTTTTGCCTCGCCCTCTGTCCGCCGTTAATACCAAAGGACGTTTTGCTCGCCCATTTACCACACGCTTAATGGCTTCAATAGCTTGTTGTTGCTCATCATAAACAGGTTCAATCCCAGGCCGACAATAGTGCCAATGAAACGGTTTTACGATGCCCGTTTTATTGATCATGACACTGGCTGGGTGAGACTGTATACATTGAGTCAAACGTTCAATATATCGGCTAGAGTGCGATAGTGCCTGGCCAAACAAACGCTCATGTTCAGAACTCGGCAGCTCAGGCCATTGCTCCAGCGGTGGTACAATTATCCATAAAATCCCCCCCGCTTTAACAACTCCTGCAATAGCCCCAATAACATTGGCACTCACATCCTCACTGGCATTCACAATACAATGTTCAAACTCTCTACCAAGTACCGAGCGATATCCCTCTAATGGGATAGTTTCGAATTCTCCAATGGGATGCTCTGATAAAGCAAACGCCTCTAGAATCCCCTGCGAATGCAACAGAGACAATAACTCCACAGCATCACTTACAGGCATATTGAGCAGAACAGGCGTGCGAAATCGTGACTGCTTGAGTGTCGTTAACAAGCTTTCCAGTTCAGAGCGGCAAGAATCAAATAATGCTTCAATCGGACTCATAGATATTTTTTAAACTCTGTTAACAATCGATTTCACTGTGATATATCAGGGTGCACTAGTCTATTTTTTTGCTTCCGCTTATGCCATAAAAAAATATTATTTTAATAATAAAAACTACTGATTACTGAGCAACAATATTTCCGGTTACAAATAAGTGAGTTCAGACGTCCAGATCTTTATCGTCATAGATGTCTAAGCACTGTTATACTAATTATACCTGTTGCATTTCAAACAGCACGGGTGTTGACTGCAAGCCCTCACCATAATCACTTAGTATTTCTAAGCTCAAGGGATTTGCTTGCTGGCTGCCAAGGTGCTGTGTGAAATACTTTGGGTATAGATAAAGTCGCCGTCTAAAACCAACAAAAGACAAGCGGCCTAAAGCACCCATTCCTCTTATTGTATACGGTTAATACGTTTTTATTGAATTTTATCAAAATATGAATAACGACCTTGTGATTCGCCAAGCTACACTCGATGACATCGACGACTTAGCCGCTATGTTCAACGAATATCGCCAATTCTATCGACAACCTGATAATCTCGAACAGAGCAAAACTTTCTTACAACAACGACTAGAAGCCGAAGAGTCCATTGCCTTTATTGCATCTCATCAGCAGCAACCTTCTGGCTTTGTTCATCTTTATCCGACTTATTCTTCTGTGCATTTAAAGAAAATCTGGATATTGAATGATCTTTATGTCCGTTCTACTGCTCGTCGAAAAGGCGTGGGCTTTGGCCTCTTAGATGCCGCCAAAACAATGGCCAAAGAAACAGGCGCTTTATGCCTTAAGGCTTCATCGGCGCAAAATAATTTCACCTCCCAGCAGGTTTATGAGGCTAAAGGCTACCAAAGAGACAGGCAGTTCTTTCACTATGTACTGCCATTGATGCACTAGCGCTTGTTAGCGCCAGTGCTAAAGGACTTAGCTTATTGAGAGAAGGCTTTTTTGATACCACGCAAAGCCTGACGTGTTCGATGTTCGTTTTCGATTAATGCAAAACGAACATAGTGATCACCATACTCGCCAAACCCAATGCCGGGAGATACCGCTACTTTTGCTTCCTTTAGCAGCCACTTAGAAAATTCCAAAGACCCCATATCTCTATATTGCTCAGGAATAGGAGCCCACACAAACATCGTTGCTTTGGGTGGTGTCACCTCCCATCCCAGTCGATTAAGACCTTCACACAAAACATCTCGACGTTGGCGATAGCGTTCACATATCTCTTCAACACAGTCTTGCGGACCTTCTAGCGCGGCAATCGCCCCTACTTGCAACGGCGTAAAAATACCGTAATCCAGATAGGATTTCATACGCCCCAGAGCATGGATCAGTGTCGGATTGCCGCAGCAAAAACCAATTCGCCACCCAGGCATATTGTAGCTTTTTGATAGCGAATAAAATTCAACAGCAACATCCTTTGCCCCCTCTACCTGCAAAATGGACGGTGCTTGATAGCCATCAAACACAATGTCGGCATAGGCCAAATCTTGAACCAGCCAGATTTTATGTTTTTTCGCTAAGGCGACCGCACGCTCAAAAAAATCGAGCTCAACAACATCGGTCGTTGGGTTAGCCGGAAAGTTCAACAGCAACATCTTAGGCCGTGGCCAGGTCATGCGTAGTGTTTTTTCCACTTCCTCAAAGAAGCCATCCTCACTCTCAAAAGGCACATGGAGAATATCAGCACCAGCAATGACAAACCCATAAGGGTGGATAGGATACGCTGGATTAGGAACGATGACCGAATCGCCACGCTCCATAGTTGCTAACGCCAAATGCGCCAAACCTTCTTTAGAGCCAATAGTGACAATGGCTTCGGTTTCAGGGTCGAGTTGTACATCATAACGCTGTTGATACCAGTCACAGATGGCTTTACGCAAACGAGGGATTCCTTTTGACTGGGAATATCGATGAGTACGACCATCCTGTGAGGCCTCCATCATTTTATCAAGAATATGCTGTGGCGTAGGCTGGTCCGGATTGCCCATACTAAAGTCTATAATGTCTTCTCCACGGGCTCGAGCAGCCTGCTTGAGGTCACCAACAATATTAAATACATAGGGCGGCAGGCGTTTGATTCGGCTAAATTCTGGTTCCATCGTCTCAACTACTTAATTAAACACATTTAATACGCGCTATTATGCCCAAATAAAGGCACAGAGCAGAAATACAATTTAGTTAGTTAACAGATAGCAAACGAAAAAAGCCTGTCAAGACAAGCCTGACAGGCTAAAGGTTGAGACACCTAAGAGCGTTACTCGTTGAGGCACAAGTAACAAGCCGTTTTACAATATTTATCCAAAGTTTTTCCTACTGCACGTTGGCGGCAAACAAGCGAGTCCCCTGAGCTTAGACAAACTAAGTGACTGGGGGGAATGCGTGCAGCCAACACCCGTGCGGTTTGAAAGACGACGGATATTGATGCCACCACTCTAGGGAGGAACATCCATGTCACTAGGAAGATTAATGCTTGCGACCCATCAATTTCCTATTCCGTGCGACAATAGAGCCTGACATCATCTAGAAACTAGCGGGACCAGTCGCTGTTGTTTCCAGAGTTGTGTGCTTTAGCAACCCACGAGAGAAATAGTAATGCGAATCATTATCATTTGCAAGAGGTTATTTTCAAATTCTCCAAATTTCTTATAGCTTTAACGAATAACCAGCCCCACTGAATAATAACCTTATTATTTAAGCGGCCTAATTCGTTGACAATTCAATCGATTCCTTCAGTTAGCGTTCAGTTTTCAAACGGTAAACTAAGTTCCATGATGGCAATTAACTGAGGACACAACAATGAAAAGGCCAACAATTCTGGCAACTGCCGCCATGCTAGGTTTAATCCTGACATTGCCACAACTGGAAGCTCGAGAAAGTGCGCATCGAGAAGGTCAATCGCGTAAATACACTTCGAGTGGTGCCAAACAGCATTCGACCCGCAATAGCTCTCATCGCAGCCATAGTCAACGTCAAAGCACGGTTAAGCACTCGGGTCATCGAAACAGTTACCATTCCTCACGTAACTCGCAATCCCGACAGCACAGTCATCGCGGCTCTAACCACCGCAATCATGGCAACCATCGCAATGCTTCTTACTCTGGCGGCAAACAACATGCGATCAAGCACAATAGTCATCGCAACAGCAGTTATCGTCATTCACAGGTAAGCGAACGTAGTAGCCGAACCTGGAACGCCGAAAAACAGCGTCGCACTGTTAAGCACTATCGCAATCATGATAAACATCGCCACAACTGGCACCGCGACAATGTAAGACGCTGGAGAAGCGACTACCGCCCTCATCGTCATTACAGTAGATATCATCGTAGCGGACATTATTATCGCCCCTACCGACACTACAACTACCATGTGAGTTATCACTATCCAGTATGGGTTTACGATTATTACTATGACTATCTGCACACGCACCATCATGGCCATCACTGCCCACACTGGCACTATCGCAGCGGCTGGGAAGACATTGCTTTTGGTGTAGTAGTAGGTGCGGTCTTATTTGACTAGGTGTGTGGGGAGCTTCCCCATCGCCTCTAACAACCCATTCTTCGTAGTAACCAGTTTGCGGACGCCTCGATACCTAACCAGGGAAATAACCAAGACTCTAAACCAATCGGGGTGGACCGCACTTAAGCATAGTGCTCTACAGCGGCCTGAAAGACTAAGGAATGTAAATAGGCCAAGTGATTAACATCATCCAGATACCCTCCTCCCATCACAACAGCAATAGGAATCGAGCGCACTTTTGCCAGTTCCAGAATCCTTCTTTCACGTTCCAATATTCCTTGCTCAGAAATCGAGAAATTGCCCAGGTTGTCATTTTCATAAACATCGACACCCGCAATATAGATAATTAACTCAGGCGCTAAAGCATCAACAATCATGGGTACCTGTTCTGCAAGAATAGCCAAATAGGCTTCATCACCGATCTTAGGAGGTAATTCAATATCTTTATCACTGTTAGCTTTACGACCAGGGTACAGCCTCTCACTGTGCATGGAGCAGGTAAATACTCGATCATCTTCCGCAAACAAACGTGCAGTCCCATCGCCCTGATGGACATCACAATCAAGAATAAGAACTCGGCTCACATCCAGTTCGTCTAAAGCCAGGCGAGCACCCACCGCCACATCGTTAAACACACAGAATCCAGCGCCATGGTCAAAATGTGCATGATGAGCCCCACCCGCGGTGTTAGCGGCAAATCCAGTGTGCAAAGCCTGACGAACGGTTTCGCAAGTCCCACCAGCGGCACTTAAAACTCGCTTAACCAACGCCGGGCTCCAAATCACGCCCATGCGTCGTAGCTCAGAGGCGGTTAAGGTACCATTGAGAAAATGTTCAATGTATTGGTGGGCATGCACCTTGGCCAATAGCGAAGGTGTTGCAGGCTTGGGGCACACTCTATTGGCAGGTATCACCGCAGAGTGCTGCGCCAAATAATCAGCCAAAGCGCCATACTTGGTCATCTTGAGCGGATGTTCAGGATCCCAATGGATACGATAATCAGGATGATGAACCGCCACTATGCCCATTGAAGTCTACTCTGCACTATTTCCATCGATACTCGGTATGGCAAATTTCTTCATACAAAAAATCAAACGATTCACGAGCCTGTTGCTGTGGCAAAAATGGAATATCAATATGATGACGCATAATCTCCAATCCCGCATTGTCTGCAACTATCGATGCCATATTGGTTCGTTTATCAAAAAAGGATTGCTCAAGACTCACCGATTGCATTTTATGAAAAGGTACGATGGTTTTTTGTTTAATCAGCCAGCCACTCATATACACAATAGCATTGGATGAAAAACCATAACGAATCGATGCCACATAGCGACGAGCATGAATAACTATCAGTGGTAACATCAAGAACAACAGCAGAAAGTAAGAAGACAACCAATAACTTAAAGGCAAGGTTATCAAGGTTAACCAGAAACTGCGTACCCGTGTCATACGCAACCATCCACCAAAGTCCGCTTTGAGCCACTGCTCAACATGAGTATCAACATCCGGTTGAACCTGATGTAAAAAATCATCAATCGAGGCAGAAGGAATAATCGGTGCCAGCCAGACCAGCCGAGTGGTTGCACCTTGCTCACTGGAACCGCCGCCCGCCGTCTCAACTCGAACAGCACTGCGTTTGAACCATCGATGCAATAAAGTTTCACGAACCGTCAACAACTGAATTTTTTGAGCAGGCAGTGTTGCGTTAATATGAGTTAACAGACCATAGGAAGCGACTAACTTATTGTCTTTTTCGACAAGCTTGAAGCCGTAGTATGTCACTATCGCAAATGCGATAGAAAGTATTCGAATAAAAATTAAAAAACATACTGCGCCACCCAACACCAGCATGGCGATAGATAAAGGATCATTGCCCTGTAAACTCAATTGAGAAAAAAGCTCACTGTTGCGCAACAGTTCTTTTGCCTTATTCTCAATGTTAGGCATCTGGTAAAAAATCCCCATAAAGGCAGCGACGACAACCATGCCTTTATTCGAAATAATCCCCATCTTAACAAGCTCAAGAAGCTCCAGTGACAATATACTCGAAGACTTAGAAGCTTCTTCGGGTACTTCTTCATCAACAGTGTTATCAAGCGATGAGTCGATATCTTGCTTTGCGGCACTATTCAACTTAGCCTGCAACTCATCAATGCGTTTCATCGATATTACACGAATCACAGCTTCTGGCTTGCCACCACTGGCAGACTCCAGTTCAACCTGAGCAACATTGAGTAATCGATGTATAGGATTACGAATAAGATTAAGATTTTGAATTTTTTCGTAAGGCACATGGCGAACATTTTTAAATAGAATGCCTTCACGAACAATGATTTCATTAACATCCAAAATGTATCGATAAACCCAGTTTTGCAGCAAAGAGATAGCAATACCAGGGATAACTAGCCAGGCAGCATAAATTTGATACTTGTCTCCTCCAGCGACCAAGGCAATTACAAGAGGAAAAATAAACGCTTTGATATTACGAGCAACAGAAAACAGCCACGACATAGGATGAAGCTGTCGCTCAATCACCTGTTCAGAAGGAGACTCTACAGAGCTTTCAACATCAGACACCATCGGCGACTTCCTGCTGCAACAAATCATCGCGAATTTCAACAGCGGTTTCAAAACTCAACCCCACTAATGAAACAGAGGCATCCAGGGTTCCTGCAGTATGAATAACCAGTGTTGAAATACCATACTGTCGTTGCAATGGTCCTTGAGCCACATCAATATGTTGAACGCGACTACGAGGCACCGCATGTTGCTTGCGCCAAAAAATGCCACGTACAATATGCATACCTTGTTCGTCAAAACGCCAGCGGGTGGTTTCATAACGACGAGATGGTAAGTAGACAATCTGTAAGTATCCCCACAATGCCATTGCGGCCAAAGCAGCTAATACTATCCAGAGATCAGGCCATATCTGGTTGACTAACAGCAAAATAATAGCTGCTACGATTAATCCCAGAACCAGAATCCCAAATGTGATTGACGCCAAAATACGAAAGTATGTTTTTGCGTTATCCGCTAGAGACAGCATTGAAGAGTCTTGAAACAACATTATAATTCTCTTATCAAACAGTCGATCCTATGAGGGGTAATCAGAAGATTACCCCTCAGCTAAAAATACAGTCACCTATAATAATTTTTTATTACGTCCAAGTTGTACCAGAGGCTGTTATTCTTTCATCGACAATCTCAGCCTCTAAAATAAGCACCTAGTTACCAATAGGCGATCCTGGAGGCAGCGGGCGCGCTTTCATTGGATAAGGTATTTCTGCATGTTGAGTGTCCAACATGGATTGTAACACCAGATAATATCCAAGCATTTCATCGCTGGAACGAGCGCGATCAATTTTGCGCTTTAACCACTTTCGATTTTGAAACACTTCTTTTGTCGCAGCCGACGAAACTTCAATAGGCGCTTGATTATTTTGAATCAATGCCAACAGATGCGTCAGATAACGAACAGCAATACGCATCTGGATCTGCTGCTGAGGCTCATCAGCGGCTTTACTTTTAATCAGCTGTGAAGAAAGTTGATTAAGCAACACACTTAGCGACGGATACTCGTCGTTTCTAGCATGTTGCTGACTCAAACGCGAAAGGCGCTTGGCATTTAATAATAAACTTAAAGTATGCTCTGCACTGGCTTCTGCTGCTGATAAAGGATCAAATAACAATCCTGTCGCTCCTTTGAAGCTTTCGCGAGTTTTCTCGTAGCCATAAGCTTTTGGGGGAATTAAATCAATCAATGACGATGGTAGTAACAAAACGTCAGGCTGCAAAGTTTTTAACAGAGCTTCAATAGCGGCTGCCTGCTGTTTGGCCTCAACAGGATGCTGAATAAATGTATCTTGGCCCTTTACTGCATATTGATAATGATGGCCCGCTACCTGTTTAACAGCGGCTTCAACTTGATAACGGTGCAAGTTATAAATAGGCACCAACACCTCTTCAATCTGTGAGAAAGGCGTACCATCAGGAATAACATTTTGATTAAATTGACTAAGAGCTAATTGCCGTACTGTCATAAGGCGTTCAAGTTCTTGAACCGGATCACGACCGTTATCCCACAAATGAGCCTCGGCATGCAAGCCACCTTGAGGGCGGGCATCAGGATCACTGATAAAATGCAGTTGCTTAGTTTCAGCTTCCTTAATGATCGCCAGTAACGCTTGCTCTTCATCGGTACCCGAAGCAAACTCGCTATAACCATACTTCACAACCAGCTTATCCCATTCTCCCATTCCAGTCGCATAAGCATTCGTTAACTGAATCGCATCGTCTTTTATTTCATACAACGGATGCGGATAATCCATCACCGACTGTCGCCCATCGGCACTGGCAGCAAAGTTATGAGCAATACCTAATGTGTGCCCAACTTCATGGGCTGAGAGTTGTTTAATGCGATTCAAAGCCATTTGCAACTGTTGCGACTGGGCAGGATTAGACTCGGCAAAAGGTGCCGTTAACCCTTGAGCAATCAACAAGTCCTGACGCACTCGTAAAGATCCTAAGGTGACATGACCTTTAATAATTTCGCCACTACGAGGATCAGCAATCGACGCGCCATAAGACCACCCACGGGTAGCACGATGTACCCATTGAATCACATTGTAACGAACATCCAGAGGATCAGCGTCTTCTGGCAAAATTTTAACCTGAAACGCATTATCAAATCCGGCGGCTTCAAACGCCTGATTCCACCATAAAGCGCCTTCTACTAATGCACTGCGCACGGGCTCCGGTACACCATTGTCAACGTAATAAACAATGGGTTTAATCGCTTCGCTTTTTGCTTGGTCAGGAAATTTCTTTTCTAGACGATGACGCTGTATCAACTTAACCGTTTGCGACTGGGTTAATGGCGCTGCATAGTTCTTATAATCGTGAGTCCAAAATCCTGAGCGAGGGTGGTAAACACGACGTTGATAATTATCATCTGGCAATCGAATAAACGAGACTCTTTGACGCAAAGAGAATGAATAAGGATCGGGAGCAACCTGTCTAACATATTGGCCAGGATTGTTGCCAGTAAAGGTAAGAATCGATTGTAGCTCTGTATTATCAGGGAACGACTTAAGAACATTGGGATCCAGTGCGGAGCGTCCAGAATCAACAGAGAAACGCCCTTGCTCACGACGACTCAGTTGGCGACTGACACCCGCAAGATCAGACAACAAAAAGGCTGTTACATCGATAAGAGCCTTGTCACCACTCTCTGCAACCAGGTCAAAACCAGCCAGTGTAGATTCAGCGAAAGCTTCCGTTACAGAGCGAACTTCTGACGCATTACTTGAGTCAGCTCGATATTGCATATTTTTTTGTACTAAAAATACTCTGGGACCGACGCGACGAAAGTTCACAATGCGTGGTTCACCCAGTCTCCCTCGATCCAGGCCAATATCGTTGGAACCTAATCCATAAGGCAATCCATTTACATAAATAAAGTCCTGTTCTAGATCAACCAACAGATAAACCTTAGCTTGCTTTTGATGATAATAAACATCAAAAAAGCCTTCTTTTTTTTGCATCCCCTGCGTTGCTTTCTTTAACGATTTAGCATCGACACAAGAAACAGCAAGCAATAGTAACCCCAAATAAATCCAAGCCCGCTTCATAGCATCCTCTTTTATTTTTCTACTTTTCTAAAAACCACAATTAATTCGCTGATGACCAATAACTATCAGAGAAGAACAAGCTGTTAACAAACAAACGGCGACTGCCTTGCCAAAAACCGCGGAAGTTTAAGTTATCAGCAAAAAGCACCACACTACCGCTGCCTTTTCGCAAAGCTACCATACCGACGGTGTCACCAATTCTTTGTTGATTATCTAACGACGCATAACCACTTAACAGAGGCGCTTCTGGATAACGAGCCACTTGTGCAAAAGGCTGTTTATCGACACTGTAAACATCAGTGCCACGTCGAAAAACGGGCAACTGACGGCGCTCAAGTCCAAAGGCCAGTGGGTGGGAAATATCAACATCCCACGAAAAGATAGCTCCGCCGATGATTTTTTCGGCTCTATATTGAGCGCGCTTAGCGTAGTCCATGCGCTCAATGTCTTGCACTTCATCATTTTTCTGCCGTTTGATAGAACTCCAGGACTGTTTTGACAACCAACGCCCCGCCTGTCGACTAGCAATTAAATGTCCACCGCCTTTAACCCACTGGTGGATTTTTTCTGCTTCTTTTTCTTTCCATGTGTAACGTCCAGACACCAAAATCAGATGAGTAAAACGGCTCATATCCATTTTGGGTAATTGTTTTGCTTTAACGCGAACCATGGGTATCTCTAAAGACTGATCCATCAAATGCCAAACTTCACCCGCTTCATAACCGTTAACCCCCTCTCCTACAACCATCAAAGGGCGAGGTAATGTAAGCGGCCTCATTGAAGGGCTGCCCAGGTCAATGCCACTCACAGCCAGACCAGCAATCACTTGATGAGCTTTAATCGATGTATCTTGTAGCAAATCATTAATTTGATTTACCAGCTCCTCTTTACCAAAAGGCTGATGAGACAACATGACAAAAAGAGTACCTGGTTTAAAAGCAACTTCTCCAGAAAGGGTGCGCATCTGACTGGGCTTGGTCGCCACTTTAATTTTGATACCTTTGTCGAGCAATTTATAAGCCACCGTCGCCGCTGCCGAATCCGTCCAATCCAGAGCTACGGCAATCGACTCGTCATTAATTTCTAGGGTCTTCGCCTTAGTCACTTGATGGCCAATTTTGGTGAGCAAACGTTCACTGAAGTCACCACTATCGACAGCACGATAATCCAGATTAAAGGCTAAGGGTAACGTCCAGCTCGATACATCATAAAAAGTGTTATCTTTAAATTTGGTTTGGGTTTCAAACAATGCTCGAATCAATCGGTACTGAGGCTGTTGCGTCGGCACAATATACGCTTTCAGTTTGCTAAACTTGTGGTCATCAATAGTTAGATCACGACCAAGTTGATAAAAACGAATCTGGTGTTTTGCCAGTATGTCGTTAAATGCTTTTAATCGAGTCTCATCACCATCGGCATCATAGACATAAGCTTTAATATCAGACTTTCGAGCTTCCCTTTGTGCTTTTTTATAAAAGTCCTGCTGATATTTCAGCAGTGCCTGTTTTTGCTCCAGAGCGGCATCCAGGGTAGAGAAAGACGTCGACAATTGATTTCTGATAGCAAACGGAAACGTCACATCACCATTAGGAGACTCTTGTCGATGTCCACGAGCACTGGCTTGCTCAAACAAAATCCCTATAGCGCCGTTCACATCAGGATAGGTTGAACCTTTGCCATAATAAAAGTCATCGAAGTTTTCCTGGGTATAATAACTGGAACCTAGCTTATCCAAGGTTTTCGCATGATAGGTTGCAATGGTTTTCGTTAGGTCGATATTTTGCTGGGGTGTAATGGGATTAGTACGCTCAGGCACACCAGGCTGAAAGAAATAAGTCGAATGAGTTCCCATCTCATGAAAATCAGTCAACACCAGAGGCTTCCATTGATGAAACCATTTAAGGCGAGCAGCAGACTCAGGGTGCTGAGCTAACAACCAGTCTCGATTGAGATCAAACCAATAGTGATTGGTGCGACCGCCAGGCCAGACTTCGTTATGCTCAAGATCTCGAGGGTCGGCGACTGTCTGGGTGCTTTTGTGCTGATTCACCCACGAGGCGAATCTTGATAGCCCATCGGGATTGAGCACGGGGTCCATCAGAATCACCATATTATCAAGCAAACGCTCAACTTTTTCGCCTTGCGCCGCTGCCAGATAATAAGCCAGTAATAACGCCGCGTTAGCTCCACTGGCTTCATTACCATGAACGCTATACCCCATCCAGACCACACCCGGGCCTTTGTTATCACGCTTTAGGATATTCTGATGACGAGTTTTGATAGCATCCAGATTCTCAATATTGCTCGCCGAGCTAAAACTGACCAGTAATAAAGGGCGCTGTTCCCAGCTACGGCCCATCTCTTCAACCTGGACCCGCTTTGATGTTGATGCCAGAGCATACATATATTCGGATATTTGCTCTGGTCGCACGTGCCAGTCTCCTACTTGATAACCAAGGACCGACTCAGGGGTCGGCACCTCTGGGTCAAACTGAATCGACTCATCAAAGTAGTAGCTCAACTCTGTTTTCGCTAAAGCGACCACAGAAAACAGCAAACAAAAGGCATGGATAATTAATTTCATAAGGATATTTATTTAACAAAGACTTTTGCCCTCAACATAGAGAACCTTCACCCTATACGCAAGCGATTTTCAGTTTAAATGCATAAGATTCAGGCGTTTGCCATTGAGTCGCGTGTAATAAGAGCCAGCCAAATTGGACCAAAAACAACGCTCAAAAACACTCTATAAGTACCCGCTATGACCAAATATTTAAAGCTTATGTACGCAGCTGGCAGCGAACATGCTAAAATCCGGCCATTGTTTGTAAGATTTACCACCAATCATCCATGATCACCATCACAGAAGAAGCTCAAGCGCACTTTCGCAAGTTATTATCCACTCAAGACGACGACGGCGTTAATATCCGTGTATTCGTTGTTAATCCAGGCACCCCTAATGCAGAGTGTGGTGTTTCTTACTGCCCACAGGATGCGGTAGAAGAAAACGATATGGAGTTTTCATTCGAAGGGTTCTCCACGTTTATCGATGCAGAGTCGGCTCCTTATCTGGAAGACGCTCTCATTGATTACAAAACAGAGCAAATGGGCGGCCAACTAACGTTAAAAGCGCCCAACGCTAAGGTAAAAAAAGTAGCTGATGATGCACCAGTCACTGAACGAATTCAGTACTTTCTAGAAGCAGAAATCAATCCTCAGCTTGCCAACCATGGCGGTCAGGTCTCTTTGGTTGAGTTTACTGAAGACGGCATTGTCGTTTTGCAGTTTGGTGGCGGTTGTCAGGGTTGCGGAATGGTCGATGTGACTTTGAAAGAAGGTATCGAAACAACCTTGAAAGAAAAAGTGCCTGAAGTACAAGGGGTTAGAGATATCACAGAACACACTGAGGGTGAAAACCCTTACTACTAAAGCCAGCTGTTCCTCCATTGAATATCCCAGATATAAGGCATCAGTCATACGACTGCTGCTTTATATCACTTCACGTAGTGCCTTCTCTAAATCTTCGTATTCAAATTCAAACCCAGCCTGCTTAAGACGTTCTGGAATGACACGTTGGCCAGTCAACAACAAATCACTCATCTCTCCTAATGCCGTTTGCAATACAAAGGCTGGCACATGGCAAAATGCAGGACGATTTAATACCTTCGCAAGCGTCTGAGTAAACTCCGTATTGGTTACCGGATGAGGTGCTGTCACATTAAATACTCCCTGACAGGTTGGATGCTCCAATAAAAAAATCATTGTTTTAACCACATCGGAGAGATGCACCCAGCTCATGTACTGCTCGCCATTCCCTAAACGGCCCCCAAGCCCCAACTTAAATGGCAGTAACATCTTTTGTAGAAAACCGCCATCCGCACCAACCACCAGCCCAAACCTCATGCAGCATACTCGGCGACAAAAGGCCTCAGTTAAAAGCGCTTCTTTTTCCCAGTCATTACAAAGCTGATGGGTAAATTCATCTACGGGAGTGGTTTGTTCATCAACAAATCGATGCCCTTGCCGACCATAAAAGCCCACCGCCGATGCAGATAGGAAAACTTCTAGTTCCGCTTTATTAAACTTTAACCAGTTAGCGAGTTCTCGCGTTAGCTGAATACGAGAACCACGTAGCTCCTCAACACGTTTAGCTGACCAACGTTTGTCAGCGATGGGAGCTCCCGCCAGATTGATCACAGCATTAATTTGTGAGGCATCTAATTTGCGATAATCACTAACGCACTTAATTTCGTCAGTAAATAAACGTTGCGCATGCAACAAATCACGAGTCAATACTATGACCTCGTGCTGCTGCTTTAAAATCTCGATCAGCGCACGACCAACAAACCCCGTACCACCAGTAACCAGAACCTGCACTGTGATCTCCTCTCAGTCACAATAGAACCGTAGTCAAAGAGCAACAGCCTCTAACGATTACGCTTGCCAATTAAACGCCATAAAAGAATCCCCAGATATCCAGGGGCCGCAACAATGACACCAGCCACCATCAATACAGCTCCCCCATAAAACACCCACTGACTTTCCCACCCCGCAGCAAGGTACACTATGACAACGCCAACAAAAAAAATCCCCGTGCCAATGAGCATTTGTTTAAAGCGACGTTTCGGTTGAAAAATAAATCTTTGCCACGCTTTTTGATAGCGATTCATGCCTCGACGACCAGAAATAGAGTAAACACACTGCATGTACGATATCACGAACTAGCGACCATGACCGCTAAGGTGTCTCAATGCCGATGCCAAAGCACCAGCAAACTTTTTATAATCGGCCAGTAATATAGGTTCAAAAGCATGTTGAGAATTCACACGATCAGCCATCAAAAAAGAACGCACTCGACCATTGTAACTGATAGAGGTAAAAACAAACTGCTTTAATCGTTCATCTTCCTGAATAAACTTAGGAAGCTGGCTCCAGTACTTAGCATGCTTTTGCTTATCAAACTGCAAAAAGGTTTGCTTTTGCATAAACTTATTAAACAACGGTGACTGATTTAAAACCACCTGAAACCCAGGTATTTTTTCTTGTGCAGAGCTTTGTTTTGACATCAATGACTTGATGCTTTCTTTATCTTTCGACAACCCACAAAAAACAGCACGATCAAACTGCATTTCGTTAAGACAAACCGATAAAGCTTCATCGACCAATTTCTTAATATGCTCAAAGCTACCCGGAGCATCGAGCATTTTATTAGTAAACTTGCGCACCTGAGCCTGTTGCTTAGGCTCATAGAGATGTATGACTTCTTCTTTACTACTGGATGCTGATTGAGTTTTTGGCTTCTTCGGCTTGGGCGCCACTACCGATACCGAACCAGTGGGCTTCTTCTTAGATGCTGGTTGCGATGGCTTCTCGGCAGCTCGTTGCTTTTGTTCTAACTTAGCTTGAGCCTTCTTCTTTGCAGCATCTTTGCTGGGCATGTACAAATGATAGGGAGATGGCGAAAGCTCACAGAACAGCGCCGACACCATACCTTGCTCACCAACATGCACATTCATTCGTTCAGCTTTACGACAACAATCCCATAAAAGCTTTTTGAGTTGATGATCTTTGATGTGGCTGTGAATGGCCAATAAGTCAAACCAGTTCGACCAACTGTTACGCAACCATGGCGAACACATTGCCTGAGCCACTTTGTTAGCAAGCAGCAAGGTCATCTCTGGTGCGGATAAATGCATTCTCAACTCGCGACTGCATTCCTCCAGACGCAAGTCCTGTTCGCGATATAAATGAATCACCTGCATCATCTCGCGGATAACTGGCACTAACGAAAAATCAGCCAGGCGCTGATTCATAGCAGGCAACAAAAGTTGCTCACAAATAGCACTTTGAAACTCGGGGTAGGAAAAATTAAACAGAGACTGAGTTACTTTATCTTGCTGAAAAGGTTTGCGATAAAACATTCGCCGAACCTGCCAACAACGCCGATGTTGCTGCCAATACAATACCCACTCTGCAACACGAGCAAACAAACTCGCCCATGCTAACTCATGAACATTCCCCCCTCGTTCTCGAGTTATCACCTCAGCAATGATCGAAGCCATCATACTCTCTGCGAGTAGCTGATGATATTCTCTTGATGTTCCTTCTTCTAATCGAGTAAGAGATTTAAAAATAGGTTCACAGCCTTGCAGCCCCAATACGCTTAGAGCATGATCGATACCAGCGACTTCTCCTGTGCGCCCCTTACTTTTCTCTGCGGCCTCATGATGAGCATACAAACATAAGACAGGATCATTACCGATGACCTTAGCAATATCTCCTGCGGCACAATCATCGCTTTTTAGTCGCGCTTTCACTCCCTGCACATCATCAATAATGGGCAGCTCTCGTTTTTTTAGTATTTCGAGATATTGAGCAAAGGACTGGCTATCAGCTTCTGGCATAAAAATGACGTGTTATTATGACGAATATGAGTAAAATAATAGTCAAAGACGTCTCTGTTTTCCTAACTAAATACGAATATGAGTTTAAACTGTCCTTTATGCCTCGCAGATCATAGTGCTTTTTTCTGGCAGGATAAGCGGCGAGAGTATTATCAATGCGGTACCTGTCGCCTTGTTTTCGTCCCCTCTCAATTTCATCTGAGTCACCATGACGAAAAAAACGAGTATGATAAACATCAAAATACACCAGAAGATCAAGGCTATAGGAAGTTCTTATCGCGCCTTACTCAGCCCCTAATCAGTAAACTGGCACCCGCAGCTCGGGGCCTCGACTTTGGCTGTGGTCCAGGCCCGACGCTATCGGTCATGCTGGAAGAAGAAGGATTCCACTGTAGTCTCTACGACATCTACTACTTTCCAGATAAAGAAATGCTCAATAAGACCTATCAGTTCATCACCTCAACGGAAGTCGTTGAACATCTATCAAAACCAGGTCAGATTTTTAAGCAACTCTATGACATTCTGGAACCTGGCGGCTGGTTAGGCCTTATGACCAAACGCGTTATTGATAAAGAAGCCTTCGCAAAATGGCACTACAAAAATGACCCTACGCATATCAGCTTTTTTAGTGATGAAACCTTTGAGTGGCTGGCCGAACGATACTCCATGTCTCTTGAGTTTATCGCGTCCGATGTTGTGTTAATGCGAAAACGCTAATACCTAACTGAATACACTAAATCCCTTTTCGTTTTCTAATAAAAAAAGCCAGTCAATAATATTGACTGGCTTTTTAGAGTGAAGCTTTATGCTCTGAATAATGAATTATTCGTTGCTCAGAGCCGGCTTCAATGCTTCTAAAGCTGCCTCTTCTTCCTTTCTCTTCTTCGATTTAAACAATCCCGTAATGTCTTGCAAAATCAAATAGAGCGCAGGGATCAACACTAACGTAATCATGGTCGCAAACATAATGCCGAAGGATAATGAAATCGCCATCGGGATAATGACCTGAGCCTGTAAACTCTGTTCAAACAAGATAGGCAACAGACCAAAGAAGGTGGTGAGTGACGTCAGCATAATCGCGCGGAATCGTTTTACTCCGGCCTCTAATACAGCATCAACCAATTTGACACCAGCACTACGGGCCCGATTAACAAAGTCCACCAATATCAGGCTGTCGTTGACCACCACCCCGGACAGCGCTACCAAACCGAATATCGACATCATACTCAAACTATGGCCCAGTAACATGTGTCCAATAAATGCACCAATCAATCCAAAGGGAATAACGGACATTACAATGAATGGCTGTAGGTATGATTTTAATGGAATTGCGATTAACACATAGATCATCGCAATAGCAACCAAAGCAGCAAGCCCTAACTCAGCAGCAAACTTTTGTTGCTCAGCATTACCACCGCCTAGCTCAGAAGACACACCAGGATACTTAACCAACATCTTAGGCAAGAATTCTTGAGTAATCTCAGTAACAACAGTACGAGTTTCTACTTTCTCAGGATCGATGTCAGCACGTACAGATACCGCACGTTTGCGATCTTCTCGTTGAATAGAAGCAAATCCTTGCCCCATACTAAACTCAGCCACTGCAGAGAAAGGAACCCAATCACCAGCCGGTGTACGAATACGCATATTCTCAAGATTAGCGATTGAACGACGCTCTTCTCTTGGATAACGTACCATCACCTTGATTTCATCTTTGCCACGCTGGATTCGTTGAGCTTCTTCACCATAAAACGCCTGACGAACCTGTCGGCCTAAATCAGCCAAAGACAGCCCAAGAGTCTCTGCTCCAGGTTTTAACTTCAACTTAATCTCTTGACTGCCACTGCTATAGGATGAACGAATATCGTAAACGCCATCATACTCAGCCAGTTTGTTTTGCAGTTCTTTTGAAGCCGCCTCCAGGTTTTCATAGTTACTTCCAACTAAACGGAAGCTTAAGGCTGAGTCACCACCTACACCAGCACCTGACTGCAAACGCAACTCTTTTACACCAGCAACTTCACCAATCTCTTCGCGCCAGGCTTTTTCGAATTCAAAGGTGTTCACATTACGGAACTCGCCTTTGGTTAATTCAACAAACATTCCGCCACCACTGTCGCCATTGGTCCATGACAACATGTGGTCGATGATAGGATTACCATCGTTACGTTCTGCACTCAATCGCTCATCAACAGCTTGTACTGTTTTCTCCAGCCGCTGCACCATAGCATCACGAGAAGAAATAGGAGAGCCGTTATTTAGAGTAAATGAAACCTGAATTCCGTCATTGGCAATAGTCGGGAACATCTCGAACTTTAGATGCCCACTCACCGTCATGACAATACACAGAACAAAGGCGCAAACAAATGACAACAATGTTAAATAACGATGCTGCGCAACCTTACGCAGTAAAGGTTGGTACACATTCTTAGCAAACCTTTCCATGCCTTCACGTATTCCATGTTGTACTTTACCTAAACGAGACGCTTTGGCATCGTCATAAGTTTCATACTTCATGTGTGCTAAATGTGCAGGCAAGATAAGTTTCGATTCCACCAGAGAGAATAGCAAACACAGAATAACCACCACCGATATAGCTTCAAAGAATGGAGCCACAATCGAGTCAAGGGTCAGCATAGGAGCAAAGGCAGCAATGGTTGTTAGAACCCCAAAGGTGGCAGGCATAGCAACACGTTTGGCACCTATAATGACATTCTCTTTAGTATGCCCACTGGCCTTCACTTCGGAGTATATACTTTCTCCTATTATGATAGCGTCATCCACCACTATCCCCAGCACCAGAATAAAACCAAATAAACTTAAGAAGTTAATATTAGTAGCAATGGTACCCAGCTTATCCATAAACAAGAAAGCGCCAAAGAAACAGATAGGAATCCCCACCAGAACCCAAAGGGCTACGCGTACGCGCAAAAACAGAGTTAGCAAAATAAAGACGAGAAGAGCTCCCATCATCATGTTGTCAAACATCATATCTAAGCGTTGCTGTAGATAATAAGAGCCATCACCCCATACTTCTACATTGACTCCTTCGGGCAATGTTTCTCTAGTCTTTGCAACATAATTGCGAACAGCCTCAGCGATTTCTAAATCATTTTGCTCACCGACGGATTTAACTCGAATCACGGAAGATCGCTTACCGTTGTATCGCGCATAACCATCAGACTCAACAAAGCCATCATTAATCTTCGCTACGTCACCTAATAACAAACGAGTACCATCAGGATTTGTACGTAGCACTAACTGGGAGTAATCGATACCCGTATAAGCCTGGCCAACGGTTCTAAGACGAATGTCACCACCATCGGTTTTGATGGTCCCACCAGGAAGATCAAGCGATGATCGTCTTACGGCCGTTGCCACTTCTGACATGGTCAAGCCATAAGACTCTAACTGTGCTTCAGACAGCTCGATAGCAATTTCGTAAGCTCGGTTACCCATCAACTCAGCACTGTTCACCTGGGGTAGCGTCATCACCCCATCACGAATTTCGCGCGCGATGGTTTGTCGGCTGGCACGATCCATATCGCCGAAAATGCTTAACCACATTACATCGGCAGAAAACTCCACTTTATAAATAACAGGCTTCTCAGTTTCTGCAGGAAAAGTCGCAATCGAATCAATCTGAATTTTAATTTCATTTAATGCTGCGTCTAGTTCAGTATCACTGGTCAGCTCAACCATTACCGAACCAGAGCCTTCTGATGCAGTAGAACGAACGCGCTTTATTCCCTTAACATCTTGAATCGCTTCTTCTAACTTAATAATAACGCCCTGCTCAACTTCCTCTGGTGCAGCACCCAAATAAGGCACAATAATATGAACCATATTAGGTTGAATGTCAGGCATCATGCGTTTGGTCATCATCATATAGGAAACTAATCCAGCGAGGATAACGAAAACCATCAACAAGTTGGCCGCAACGGAGTTATAAGTAAACCAGGCGATTAAGCCTTTCTCTTTTTTAATTGGATTCATACTTGGCCCCATGGATTACTTATTAAGCTGTACAGGTGTACTTGGTGCGGCTTTAGCAACGGCTTCTTCAGTTTCTACTTCAGAAACATCACCTTCGCTGCGCACTTTCATACCTTGAACCGGAGATTCCATGGAGGTAAGAACCACACGGTCACCTTCAGACAACCCGGAGTCAACAAATACATAGTTGGCTTCTGCTCGAACAACTTTCAGCTCACGAATGTACAAACGGCTGTCTTTATCACTGACCAACACTTTGTCTAAATCGCGAAATGCATCGCGTGGAATTTTATATAAATTATCTAATTCCACTCCATTAATGTTTGCAGTAACAAAAGTGCCAACTTTCAGTGGGGCTGTATTGCCTTGCGTAGAAAATAAACGATAGGGGTCGTTGATTTGAGCTACGGCATAATGCACGCGACTATTCGAATCGATGACACCTTCCATACGTACGATATCGGCATTCCAGGTCATGTCTTCGCCAGCATAGTTGGCTTGTAGCGTCACAGGAATAGAATGCCCCTCTTCGTTGAGCATTTTCATATCCGGCACATTGATGTAAGCAAGCTCTTGATCCGTTAATGGCAAACGCACCTCAGCGTAATCAATCGCAAAAATAACGCCCAGCTGAGTACCGGTACCTACAAACTGACCAATATCAGAAAGTTTGTTTTTTAGCATGCCGTCATAAGGGGCGCGGATGGTGGTTCTTTCTAGCTTGCGTTGGGCATTTTGTAAATCGGCTTCAGCGGATAGCACATTGGCTTCGGCTTCAGCCAGATAAGGCTTTCTCAATGCAAGAGCGGGCGCTTGAGAACGTTTTCTTCCAGAAAGGTCCCACTCTTTTAACGCTTGTTCTGCGCGGGCTTTTTCTTGTGCGTATTGTGCTTGTTGGCCAGCTAAACGGGCTTTTGCTTGCTTAAGCGCAACTTGATAATCGGTAGGATCAATTTCAAGTAATACTTCGCCTTTTTTAAAGTATCCACCAACCACAAATTTGGGCGATACATTTTGTACCACCCCAGATACTTCTGATACCAGTGTGGTTTCGGTCCGGGGCATTACCACCCCCTGACTTTCGACGTTAAACTGCACCGTATCAGGGGCCAACTCCATCACCTCAACCAGTGGAGTTCTGTCTACAGTTGGCTTTTTTGGCGCTTCCGGCTTGCTTTTCATCATGAACATTACGCCAACAGCCGTTACTGCAATCACGGCAATACCAGCGAAAATAGAATGACTTGTTTTCATATCAACCCCAATACTTTATTTGTGTTCCAACTCAGAAACATAGAAATCCAAAAAAATAACCCTGGCTAAAATCATTTCGTTTAACTTTTATTTACAACCACATATCAACCAGAACAATGCCAGCCAGCTCAACCCCATGAGCACTTCTCTGCGACACTAAACCAGATGTATATTTCAAAATAGCCATAGCGTAGTAGACAGTTATACGCCAAATTTATAAAGACGGGGTTTCTTGATGTTATGAAAATGTTTCTGTTTGTTAATATAAGCTCGAAAAACTCGAAAAATCCTATTCTTTTGGTTTATTTTATGATTTTAACCGATATAGAGTGCCACAATAGGGGCAACTAACCTGCCCTTGGCTTTTAATATCTAAAAAAACTTTTGGGTGCATGTTCCACAGTTCCGTCGCTTCGGTAGGACAGCTCAAAGGTAGTTGCTCAGGCTCAACCCAACATACATTATCGCTTCGATCAACGGCATTTTCTGCTTCTACTGTCATTAACTTGCTCCCATTGCTTAAGTTACCGTCTTCTCTTGCTAATTATAGCCTTAATCACCTGGATATACTCAAGTTTCCAGCCATTGGCTCCATTGTTCTTTTACCCTCTGCTGATGCTGCTTGAGTTGTTTCGCTACAGGATGATCTTTCTCTCCCCAGACTTGAGCCCCGGTTAACAAGTTGAGATTCACTTGTCTGCGATACCAGCGATAGCTCTCATTTAATAACTCAACATCATCTTCCGCCACTGTCTCAAGATGCTCCAATAGTCGAAACAGTTGCGTGGTCCGTGAAGGTATCTCTTCATCTTGAATACAATGCCCGTGTTTTAGTATTAGATACTGAGCAATAAACTCAATATCCACCATTCCACCAGAGCCTTGTTTAATATCAAATGAATCTTCAGTGGACTTATCCAGATTTTGGCGCATCTTAATGCGCATATCAATCACCTGATCACGCAATTGTTGTTCATCACGATTGCGTTGAACCACCAGACGCCGAATCTCATTAAAGCGCTCATTCAATGTGCTGTCATCTCCCACAACACGAGCTCTCAACAAAGCCTGATGTTCCCAGGTCCAGGCAGATTCTTCTTGATAATCATGAAATGCCTCAATATGGCTCACTAACAATCCAGAATTTCCTGACGGGCGTAATCGAGTATCCACTTCGTACAGAACACCCGACATAGTTCGCACACTCAACATGTGAATGATACGTTGTGCTAAACGAGTAAAGAACAAACTGTGCGTAATGGGCTTTTTGCCCAGGGTCTCACTCTCGGGTTCTGCATCGTATAAAAAAACAATATCAAGATCAGAACCAAACCCTAGCTCTTCCCCCCCCAACTTGCCATAGCCGACAACAGCAAATCCACGTAAACAATCCGGGCTGGCGCCATCTATCTGCGGCACACCGTACCGGTGACACAATTGATGCCAGGCTAAACGCATAGTAGCCAATACGACGGCTTCGGCAATGCCACTCAACAATCGACTTAACATTTTGATATCAATGGTGTCGTTCAAAAAAGCGGCTGCCACTCTCAGCTCGTTGGTTTGCTTAAAAATACGCAGCTGTTCTTGCTGTTGTTCTTCGTCATCAGGCTCAACGCGAAGCAATTGTCGATTCAACTCTTCGACCAGTTCTTGTTTGGATAATGGATGATACAAAGAGTTAGGGTACAACAGTTCATCCAACAACATAGGAAACTCAGCCAGACGTTCGCTGATCCAGAAGCTCTGGCTGCACAATCGAACCAGATGCTCTAATACAGGAGGATTCTCTGCTAACAAAACCAAATAGGATGAACGCCGTACAATAGACTTTAATAATCGGAACAGGCGCTGCAACACTTGGCGCGGATTTTCTTGTTGCCCAACAAAGGTTAATAACTGAGGTAAAAAGCGCAGTAAACGCTTGCGAGCCTGATCCGAAAGCGACATTGCTGTAAAGGCTTCTATCTCTTGAGTCAGTAAACGCTGTTCGTCTTCGTTAACAGAACCGAACAGCTGCTGGATGAAATCATCATCCATTATGTCTGGCAAAGACTCTACATCCGGCTCGTTGGATACCGATGCTTCAAACACGGCAGAAAAATGGCGACGAACCGTTTGTTGTTGATAATCCAGATGAATTAAAAAAGCTTCATAGGTTTCGAAAGCTAAGGCAGTCGCCAAACGCAGTTGATCCATTTCTTTATCTGGCAATGTTTGTGTTTGCTGATCATACATGGCCTGAATTAAGTGCTCTGTTCGGCGTAAAAACAAGTAAGCCTGAGATAACTCAGCACCACTGCCTTTAGGCAACAACTGCTCCTGTTCTAGCAAAGGCAGTACACTCAAAAAATGTCGTTCTTGTAATTCGGGAAGTCGTCCACCACGAACCAATTGCAGTGCTTGCGCGATAAACTCGGCCTCACGGATCCCTCCCGCACCTAGCTTGATATTATTTTTAAGCCCCTTACGGCGAACTTCCTGCTCAATCATGGTTTTCATTTCTCGTATCGACTCAAGTACGCCAAAATCGATATAACGACGAAAAACAAAAGGGCGAATCATTTCATAAAACTGACGCTGTTCTTCAGCTCGTCCAGTTAACAGTCGCGCTTTAATTAAAGCAAAACGCTCCCACTCTCGACCTTGTTCCTGATAATAATCTTCTGCCGCATCAAAACTCATCGCCAGAGGACCACCGTCACCATAAGGGCGCAGTCTCATATCAACACGATACACAAACCCATCGCGGGTCACCTCTGCCAACAAAGCAATAAGCTGTTGGCCCAGGCGAATAAAAAATGTTTGATGCGCTAGTTTGCGCTGGCTGTTTTGTGTTTCTCCATCGGTCTGATAGAAGAAAATTAAATCAATATCCGAAGAAAAATTAAGCTCTCGCCCACCAAATTTGCCCATGGCCAGAATCAATAGGTTTTGTCGCTCTCCCTGTCTATTGAAAGGCTCTCCCCACTGCTTACAAAAACCCGGCATCAACCAGTCATAGGCCTGACGAACCAAAAGCTCTGCACAATAAGAAATATCAGCAAAATCTTGCTCGATTTCACTCAACCCCAACACATCTCTAAAGGCTATGTGCGCCATACAGCGACGCCGCCACTGTCTCAGCAATTGCTTGGCCAATACAAGATTGGTCGTGTTATTAAGAGACTCCTCTAACTGTTGCTGAATAGCCTCAAAATCAGGTCGCTCGAGATAACTTTTGTTTTGTAGCCAATCAATAAAATAGGCTTTGTCTTTTAACAGACAGTCACCAAAAAATGGGCTCAAAGCCAAAGCTTGCTTCAACATCTGTTGATGCGGTTCGCTCAGGCGCTTTAGGTCTTCGTCCTGCTCGCTAAAAATGCGTGACCATAAAGAATCAATCTCAGTTGTAAGTATTTTATTCAATGAAAGACTACCTGCTTACTGATAGTTGAGAATCTGCCCGGGTAGGAAGTGTGCTCCTCAGTATCTATACCCGAGGTATTTCAAAGTGCAACCAGCACCGCTGCACCTTGAAAGGCGACGTGTATATCTTATACCAGCTTTTTGTTGAGCGTATAGCGATAACTCATTCTGTTTATTAAAATTATTGAGAATAACCAATGGTTAAGAGGACTTAGATAATGGAATTCATGAAATGGTTTGCCCTGATTATGATCGTCTTCACGATTGCGGAGGTACTTAAGTACGCCATTAAACATAAAGCCAGCAGTCGGCAGCCAAAAACCGATCCAGAAGTGGCTCACCTCAAAGAGCGGCTCGCTAGCCTGGAATCTCTGGAAGAGCGTGTAAAGACTCTCGAAAAAATCGTTACAGATCCAAGCGAAACACTCAAAAGAGAAATCAACGGGTTGAGCTAAAGCTTCCCTAATCTACTCTCGATTGAGTCATTAATCCTTTAATACAAGCGTCGATTGTCGCTGGCGATTGACCACCAACTGGGTGACATCAGGTCGAGAGTAATGCCCAGCAGGATCAAAATTCTGTCGCTCTTCATACACCCGAGCATGATCTATGTGAGCAATGATTAAGTCTTCTTTTTCTATCTGCGGCTCAACCACCCACTCACCATCGGGTGCAGCGACACAAGAACCACCATTCGCCAGATATTCACCGTCGCAAGCTGCGACAATATCGTCATAAAAAGGGACACTTTCTGGAATATCAGACACCTTTAGTAGACCGCTCACAGACATGACATAAGAACGACTTTCTTTGGCAATAAACCGGGTAATATCAATCGTATTATGCTCGCCACCCGGCCAAATCGCTACATGCAGATCTTCGCCCTGAGCGTAGAGCGCAGAACGCGCAAGCGGCATCCAGTTTTCCCAGCAGTTTAACCCTCCAACAGTAAAAGCACCGAGCCTGTGAGTTTGTAACCCATGACCATCACCGGGAGACCAACTCAAGCGTTCTTCGTAGGTTGGCATCAGTTTGCGATGAACCGATCCAATATCACCTTCGGCATTGATGTAAACCATACTGCAATACAAGCTGTGCCCACCGCGTTGCGTTGGCCGTTCAATAATCCCAAGATAAACCGCTATCGAATGCTCTTTGGATGCAGCACATACGGCATCCAGATGACCCGCCTCAATCTGCACCGCCTGTTGCGCATAAAAAGCATGCAGCTTCTTCTGTTTTGATGAATTAAATTGGGATCCATTGGTACGCTCTATCCAAAATGGATAACCAGGAGCAAAGGCTTCACCAAAAGCAATCAAGTCAGCACCTTGAGCTGCAGCCCGCTCAATGCAGTCAAGAACCTTTGTTAAAGTAGCTACACGATCAAGCCAAACCGGTGCGATCTGCGCCAAACCAAGCGTCAATTGCGTTTTCTCTTTCACAACCACAGAAGCCTCATTTACCAAGGATAGGTGCTGTTATTCTACTCGGACATTAAACTGACGCAACGAAAAACAGCCGCAGTTCACTACCTTCATCTAAAGCAAGAATCACAAAAGAGTCTTGACACCTAAGCCTTCGAGCACCATAAATGTAAGGGCACATCGATTTGCTGAGCAGGGAGAAAGCATGGGGCTGTATTATCTTTATCATCAACATTGTCTGGCTCACGAAATGGGCAATTCGCATCCTGAAGCACCCGCCAGACTCAACAGCATAGAAAACGCTTTGCAGCAATGCGGGCTGTGGGATGCCTTTTATCATGTTAAAGCCCAACCTGCGACACAAAGACAACTTCAACTGGCCCACCAGACAGAGTATCTGGACTATGTGTTAACTCACGCCCCCTCACAAGGCTACTTACAGCTCGACGCAGACACTCAAATGAACAGCGCCTCGCTAAAAGCCGCACTCTTAGCAGCAGGCTCAGGCCCACAAGCTTTGGACTTGATAGCTCAAGGAGAAGTGCAGCGAGCTTTCTGCGCCATGCGCCCTCCAGGACATCACGCCGAGCACAACAAAGCCATGGGCTTTTGTATTTTTAACAATATTGCTATCACCGCGCTCTACGCTCGACAACAAGGCTATGAACGCGTAGCCATAATTGATTTTGACGTGCATCATGGTAATGGCACTGAGAATATTGTGGCGGGCAAAGATGGGCTCTGGCTTTGTTCCACTTTCCAATCACCTTTGTATCCCTTCAGTGGCGAAGAGCCCTTGGCCGATAATATTTTTAATATTCCTCTGCCTGCAGCAACAGGCAGTGAAGACATTCGAACGATTTGGCGCGAACAGGTTATTCCAGCGATTGCCGATTATGCACCCGATTTATTACTTGTTTCCGCAGGCTTTGACGCGCATCAAGACGACCCTTTGGCCCAACTAAACTTGACCGATGATGATTATGCTTACTTTGGCGAAACACTAAAAGCACAAGCCCAGGCAACCGCCACAGGAAAAGGCATAGCGTTTTTAGAAGGGGGTTATCAACTACAGGCTCTGGGGCGCAGCGTTGCTGCCTTCTTACAAAACTGGCAATAGGAAAAAATATCAACACCACCTTATCCCAAACGCAACGCATCGAACGACATAAAAGCATCATGCGCCATTCATAAAGGTGCAACGCCAGCTCAATAGCCTAGCGATATGGCAATCAATATGATCCTTTTTAACAATGCTTATGCAGCCCTATTTACCGGAAAAAAAATATCGAGCCGAAGAAAGTCTACGCCTTATTCGTTATATTCAAGAGCTGATCCGCAAACCCTCGATAACTCCCAATGACGGCGACTGCATCCCCTGGTTGGCCCAACGTCTGCAACGGCTAGGATTTGAATGCCAGATCTTCAATTTAAACGGCGTCACCAATTTAATTGCCAAGTATGGTGAAGGAAAGCCAGCAATAGGTTTTGTTGGACATACGGACGTCGTCCCAGCAGGAGATGAATCCCGTTGGTTGTATCCTCCTTTTTCCGCCCAAATGCACCAAGGCTTTATTTATGGTCGTGGCGCAGCCGACATGAAAAGTGGCCTCGCCTGCTGGCTAGTCGCTCTCGAACAATTCCTACAAGACAACGCTGATTTTAATGGCAGTTTGTACTTTTTGGTCACTTCAGATGAAGAAGGCGAAGCAGAGTATGGCACGCGCGCCATCGTTGAGCACCTTAAACAACAAAATGTCACTCTTGATGCCTGTATTGTGGGCGAGCCCACAGCCAGTCGTTTTACTGGCGACACAATTAAGGTGGGCCGTCGCGGTGCAATATCAGGTAAACTAACCATTGAAGGCAAAGCGGGCCACGTTGCTTATCCCCATCATATTATTAATCCAGTACACATCATGGGTGAGGTGATCTCAGCCCTCAATCAAATTCAATGGGATCAGGGCAGCCAGGACTTTCCAGGAACCAGTTTGCAGATCACCCATGTGGACTCCGGCGACTTTGTTGATAATGTAAGCCCCCACGTTTGTCATATCCACTTTAACATCCGCTACAGTCACCAATGGTCAGAAAAAAGCCTCAACGAGGTCATCGTTAATACGATTAATCCAGTCGCCGACGAGTACCGTATCAGTTGGGATCGTCCTTGTTTTCCCTACATGACTGACGCTAATACCCAAGGCAGTTATTTATTACCTGCGTTAGAAAAGTCCATCTTTGAAGTGACAGGACACCACCCCGCTTTATCGACCTCTGGTGGCACTTCTGATGGCCGATTTGTTGCCACACTCGCAGGCGAAGTCTACGAAATCGGCGTCCCCAATCAGACCATTCACCAATTTAATGAGCGGGTATCCATTGCCGATCTCATAGCTTTGAGAGATATATACCTGCAATTATTAACTAAAATATTCTAAATATTGGATAACCTAGCCTAATTACCCCTAGCATAAGAAAGGCTATTAGCGGCTTTTTTACCTTCAATTATGGAACTTTGTGGATCATGCGCCTGATTCCTCTTTTCCTTACGGGTCTGGCCTGTTATTTCTATATCTAATGGTTATAATGTCCTATTAAGGAGTATTTAGATCGGCTTATGACAATAGAATATAAAACGAGAACCCAGGCTGTAGCGGAAGCAATTCGAGAGAAAATTCTTAGCGGAGCCATCAAAGGAGGCCAGCCGCTAAGGCAAAATGCGCTGGCGGATGAGTTAAAAGTTAGCAGAATCCCAGTTCGTGAAGCTCTGTTACAACTAGAGGCAGAAGGCTTAGTTAAATTTGAAGCCCACAAAGGAGCCGTCGCGACGGAGTTGTCTCCCGATGAATGCCGTGAGCTTTTTGAGTTAAGAGCCATGCTCGAAACCGAAGTACTGAAGCTAGCCATATCGAATCAACAGCAAGAAGACTGGGATAAAGCCGAAAACATTCTAGATCGCTTTGATTCTCTGCTGAACTCTGGCGAATCTATCGAAAACTGGAGTGAGCTTAATCAGGAATTCCACAATACACTTTACCAACCCTCACATCGTACTTTCACTCTCGATTTAATTCGGTCATTAAATACCAGCTCTGATCGCTATATTCGCCTGCAATTGCTATTAACCAATAAAATCCCGCAAGCAGAGTCAGAACATAGAGAACTGTTGGAGCTATGTCGAGAAGGCAATAAAAGAGCAGCGTGCAAATTACTGAAGCAACATATTGAAGATGCAGGAAACGCCATCGCTTCGTTGATTGAGCAACAGCAAGAAAAGTAAGCCGTCGCCTCTAATCCTTAATAAACAGTTTTTCGCATTAACCGATTGAACTGATCTGCTCACCGTCTGAAGATTTAGCTTTTTGTAAGGCAAGTATGGCTTTTTCGAGTAGCTGGTTCATATCGTTTTCTACCGACTGAGCCACCACTCCAAAACTGGAAGTAAAGGGAAATCCATTCTCTTTCAATGTTTTTGTATAGGCATCAATGCTCATCTTCAATTCTCCAGCTTTAACAAAAGCACTGTCGAGGCTTCGATTTGGCATAACCAACAAAAATTCATCATCACTAATACGCCCAACAAACTCACTGGAACGACAAGAAGTACTGGCCATTCGAGCAATGTCTTTTAACTGCTCATTAGCACTAATATCCCCCAATTGTGAGCCCGCGCTTTTAAGTCCATCCAAATGAAATATTACCAGGCTAAAAGGTTGCTTTAATCGGCGTGACCAGTGCATCAGGCGAGACGCTTCCGTCAATGTTCGGTAACGGTTTGCTATGCCAGTGACATTATCGGAATTGACCAAACGATATAATCTTATTTGCGTGCGAGTTAAAAATAAAAGACTGCCTATGAGAACCAAGGATAACAAACAGGTAGCAACCAACCACTTCTTTTGTGTTTCGCTGGCTGTCTCTCGTTGCTTGATCAGCGCCTTATCAATCTCAATGGTTTTTGCCAATAGTTTCTTTTCAGCGACCTCTCGCTCAACTTCATAACGCACTTTCATTTCGTGGGTTTGCTTTTTATTCGTCTCTTGTACAATTTTTTTATACAAGGTTTTCCATTTCTCGCCCCACAAGGTTGCTTCTTCATACTTACCTTGACGAGACTTTAAGTCAAACATTAACTCATACACATGGACTTTAAAATTGACATCACCGTTTTCTTCTAAAAAGTTACGAGCCTGATCGATGTAGTTTTCTGCTGCCACAATATCCTGCATTTTCATAAGTGTTCCACTGAGCATCGTTAAAGCTTCATACTCGATGTGGCGCAATTGCATTTCTCTTGCTTGCTTAAGTGCCGTTTGCAAATACTCCTTGGCACTGTCTAGTTTATCCTGATGATTGTAGGTTCGCCCCAAGCCTAAATTAGCGTACAACAAGTTCAATGAGTCTTGTCGTAAGATCGACATTTGCTTAAGCTCAGTAAAATATTTTTCCGCAATACCCAATTTATTATTGTTCACAGCATTCGTTGCCAAGGCATACAAAGAAACCGAATAACTGAGCAGGTCATTGACTTTTTTATACAGTGGTAAAGATTGTTCGAAGTAACTGTGCGCCGTTTCATAATCAGCGAAATCGTTGTAGATATTCCCTAATATCACCAAGCAGATTGCTTTGCCTCGGGGATCCTCATCTAACGTTTGGTAAATATCGTAAGCACTTTGTATGGCTGCCAATGCCTCTGCTGATCGCCACTGAACATAATAAACATAAGCCATGTGGTATAGAGCTTGCGCCTCTAATCGGAGCAATGCATTGAGCTTGGCCTCGTGACGACTTTGTCGAAATAAATCCAGAGCGCTGGTAAAGTCTTTTTCTATCAGATAGGAAGCACCTAAATGAATCGATGCCTCAATGCGTAGTGCCACAAACTGCCTATCAGCGATCAATTCCAAGGCAGCTTGTGCATGGTTGCGAGCCAATATGGCTTCTTCTTTCTCAATATAAAGCTCAGCAAGAACAACACTCACCGCTATACGCTGAGCAGTATTTTGGGCATCGCTTAACAATTGTTTGAGTTTGGTTTCCGCTGCATCTGGTTGCTGCAACATAACAGCACGAACCTCATCAAGCTGAGATTGGATATCTCCAACCTCAGCACGGATACTGCTTATGGATAGGCAAACAAAAAAAATAAATACTGTGCGAAATACCGTCACGGTCACCAGTTCACTTTATCAAATGGGTCATATAGAGTCTTTTCCCAGAAGACTACCAACAACTTAACCGCTAAACCAATTCAAACTGTGACAGAGTTCACAGTCTTTTTTGTTACCCCATAAAATGGGAGGTTATTATTTTGGTCAAGTTGTCTAACCCGGTTTAAAACACGACCTTGAAAGAATATTAAAAAAAAACTGAATATAATAGTGACAAATAACCGAGTTACTTAAAATCGACCAGTTTTCAAGCATCCATTTGAGCATTTTTAAGAATCATCCATAAACAATATAAGGTTACTATACCCTTTTAAGCCCTTCCCTGGCATTTATGTTAGCAATGGCAGCTTATAGCTGCTGCAATAGTGTTTCAGCGTTACTCACTTCAAACTGCTTAGGCTCTTCCAAATTCAGCTGGGTCACAACCCCATTATCCACAATCATTGAATAACGACGTGAACGCAGTCCACCAAAACTGCCCGTCTCAACATCCAACCCTAGTGCTTTGGTAAATGCGCCATCACCGTCACCTAACATCATAATGTCTTCGGCATTACTGGCATCACCCCATGCCTTCATTACAAATGAGTCATTCACCGAAACACAAGCGATGGTGTCTACCCCCTTGGCTTTAATCTGATCAGCATGAACCACAAAGCCGGGCAAGTGAGCTTTTGAACAAGTGGGAGTAAAAGCGCCAGGTACGGCAAACACGACAACTTTTTTATTGGCAAAAAGCTGCTCAAAATCAACATCCTGAGCACCGCTTTCGCTTAATAACTGTAAAGGAACATCAGGTATTTTATCGCCTACTGATATCATAAATTATTCTCTTAGTTAGCAAATCAAATAATAAGGTACCAGTTTAGATCTTTAAGAATCATCAAAGCAACTCTCTCTTTCGATCTTTTCGGCTCCCTTAGTCGGGAATAAAATAAAAACGTAACAGGGAATCCATCCCCTCAGAGGTGCGATCAAGGGGAGCAGCTTTGCTAGCTCGATAACACCATTGATACTCCTTGTTTTTTAGCAATACCTTTTGCTTAATTGCATTTTTCCATTTTGTGATCAGGCCTCTCATGATTCTCTCCAGAAATATGTTGATGCCTGATATCCACCTATTCAGGCTTCATATAACGTTTGCGTTTTTTTTCTTTTAACAAAGCAAGGTCCACTAAAACAAGTCCATCGACACATCCGGCAAAGTCGGGATCGATGCCAAAATCTAAAAACTGAACACCGCCTGGTTCGCACAACTCAGTATATTGCTTATAAAGCGTCGGTACCGCACAACCCATATTAGCAAGATAATCTTTCAGTTGTGTGAAGTCGGCCTTGTAATCGTTACCGACAAACTTGGCTCGTAATTCACTTAAGGCATCATCACTGACCTTATAAGGTTGATAAGACTGAGCCATCACCTGGGGTTGTGAAAAATACAACTTATAAAAATAAATCAACAAATCTTTTGCCGCCGCAGGCATATCATTGCTGATGCTTACAGGCCCATAAAGATAACGACACTGAGGGTTAGACTTTAAGAAGGCCCCAATTCCAAACCATAGATAATCTAGACTGCGCTTACCCCAGTATTTAGGCTGGACGAAACTACGTCCTAACTCGAGTGCAGAATCCAGGTAAGACGACATTCCCTCTTTATAATCAAACAGAGTGCTGCTATAGAGACCATCAATACCTTGCTGCTCAATCACTTTTTTTGTTTCACAGAATCGATAGGCTCCAACAATTTCCATTGCATCGCGATCCCATAGGACCAAATGATAGTAGTGGCGATCATAAAGATCCGTGTCACGCTTTTTGCCACTGCCTTCTCCTACCGCACGAAAAGCGACCTCTCGAAGACGACCAATTTCACGTAACACCACAGAGTCAATTAATGACTGACATAAATAGATAAGCTTTTTATCTGGCGTCTCACCGATCAACTGATGTTGTTGCAGCTCTTCATAAACTAGACAAGGACTCTCTGGATGAGCAATAGCCGATTGCGTCTTAAAAACACCCGGTCTATTTTTGCCGATTTTATAAAGGTGTTTTCGGAATAGCTGCACCAAAGGTTTCTTTTTTAGTTTGCCACTTTTAAACTGCTCGAACGGAATCATATCTCCCGCTTTGATGGTCACCGTTTTCTTTGTTTGTTTCATCATCTCTTTGACTAAGAGCAATGTTGCTAACGGCTTATAAACAAACGATGCCAAATAAAATGCCATCGAGTTACGAGCATCAACAAACAATGGAAGTATCGGTGCGTTAGCTGATCGAGCGATATTAAGAAATCCACTGCGCCACTCGCCGTCTTTTACGCCAGAAAAGCTCATACGAGAAACTTCGCCCGCAGGAAAAATAATGACAACGCCTTCGTTTTCTAAGTGTTCATTGATCTTCTTTAAGTTTTCTTTAGGCGTGTTACCTTCCATATTATTTACTGGAAGTATTAAACTATGTAACGGCTTCAATGCCATCAGCATATCGTTGGCAACGACTTTTACGTCATTACGTATCTCGCTGATCAATTTAAGCAGCGCTAACCCATCAAGTGATCCAATAGGATGATTGGCTACAATAACCACTCGACCAGATGCAGGAATACGCTCTCGGTCTCGATTAGAAATCGCATAACTAAAATCAAAGTAATCAAGAGTTTGCTCTACAAAATCAAGACCATCAAGGTGAGGATAATCTTTCTCAAATTGACGACACTCACGCTCATGCAGCAAGTACTTCAGTACCCCTGTCACTAGTTTAAAAAACATAGGTTTTCTAGTGATATCGGGATATTTCTCAGATATTACTTTTTCGACGGTAAACATAAAATCATCGGAGCTTATTACACACTTGCTCAGAATATAAAGACGCAGTGAAAGCCAGGTGACAGAAAAATGTATATTTTATGACAGACAAATCAACGTGCGATAATTAGAGGCAATCGATTACGCTGCTTCATTTAAATCATCCATAGACGAAACTTGTGTTCGATACTGAGAGATAGCTTGTTGCACTTCTGTCCAGCGAACGAGTTCCATATCTCCGTTCAAGTGCTCAACTAATAAAGTACAGTTCTCTATCCAGTCGCCACAATTAGCATAAATTCCTTGCTCAGTTTCGCACAGATCGGGCTGATGAATATGCCCACAAACAACACCATCGAAGCCTTTGTTTTTTGCACACTTGAGTGCAGCACAACGATAACGAGAAATATACTCCTGAGCTTTAGAAACCTTAGACTTGATAAAAGTTGATAATGACCAATAGGGGCGGCCAAAGAGTTTTCGCAATCGACTATAACATCGATTTAAAAATAATAAAAAGTCATACAAACAATCGCCTGTCCAGGTGAGCAAAGGGGCCGCTCTGACGGCACTGTCAAACACATCACCATGAATAACCAACAAACGTTTATTGGCATTAGTTAAGTGATGATACTCTTCAAATAATTCAACTTGAGCAATATTAAGATGCAAATAATCTCGTATGGCTTCATCGTGATTACCAGGAATGTAAACAACACGCGTGCCACTTTGTGCCAGCTCAACAAATTTATTAAAGAGTTTATGATGAGATTCAGGCCAGTAAGCTTTGCGCCTTAACGCCCAAAGATCAACGATATCACCAACCAAAAAAAGAGTATCGCACCGAAGCTGGCTTAAACAATGATATAAATAGTCTGCTTTGCAGTCTTTAGTGCCTAAATGAATATCCGAAATAAAAATGCTGCGATAAATGGCCAACGAAATTGAGCTTTCCATAACTTACCAGTGCATTGCTTTTTACTGGTTATGATACTAGTAAGCATTAAAGACGCTTCAATGACGTAATTTTGAACATTTCTTTTCACACTGCTAGAAAAATAAAATTTAGCCGATTAACCAGTAAGGCTTATTTTTAAAAACAGCGTTCCGAGTTTGTTCCATTGCCTCTAACACCGAGTCATTGCGTTTTTCTAACCAGCGTTCCGTTTCATCGGCGGTTTTTAAATTACAGTCCAGATAGATTTGAGCTGCGTAGAGATTGTATTGTAACTCTCTTATGCCAGCTAACAGATCAAGCCAAGGCTGACGATACTGTTGACGTTTTTTAGAATCGAATAAAGCGCCAAAGAAAAGCCCTAAATCTAATGCTCTGCGTAAGCTAGCCACCTCATCAAGATAGTCACTGGGTTCCATTTTGCGCTTTGGCCCCAAAGAACGCTTTAACTCTTTGAGCATGTGCTCGAGTTGCACTTTGGCAAAAGCCACAATAGGTGCATGTAGCTGTTCTTTATCGCGGTCTTCGATGAAATCTTGCCAACGTTTAAAGAACAACCATTCAGAAATACCCAGCATCACGAGGTTATAACGCTCCGTCGCCTGTAACGCGCGAAAACGCTCAATAGCACTTTCTAGTTGCTTGCGATTTTCTTGCGCTGCAAGAAGAAATGCCTCACCATCAGCGCCGTTTTCTGCCAACATATCTATATGCTGTTGATTACGGGCCACTTCTATGATGGTTTCCATAAACTCAGCAACCCAGTTCCAGTTTGCTCTCAAATCTGATGTTGCATTGCGTGGAATGATACTGCCAAAAACATGGTACACATGCTGGATATAAACCATGGCTCGATACATTTGCAAAATGGCTGTTGCGGCCATGTCAGAATCAAGCAACTGCTCGTAATACTGCCAATGTTTTAATCCCGCAAAACAAATGATCTCAAATGCCTTCTCAGCTTCCATTCCGTGAGTTAATTCGGTAGTAGTCATGCGTCGATGCGTAGCGGGTAAACCGTTACATAATCGATAGCCGCGTCGAGCCTTGCTGGCATTACAAATCAAAAATCCTTTCTCTGAGATCAACTGTCGACTCAAATTAAAAAGATGTTTGGCATCACCTTCTTTAAGCTCTAATTCAACTTCAGAAATATTTAAGGTTTTGCCATCAGACTCGATGGTTCCTATATCTAAGGCAAGCTCAATGCGAGAGCCATCGTCAAAATGCAACTCGGCTTTTTCGCGATGAAAATTCGTATCAAAAACTGCGCGCAGCTCGCCTTCTTCCTGAGCCTCTTCTAACAAGATCTTTAAGTAAGGGTCTTCAACAAGCTCTAAATCCAGCTCTGGTTCAGGCAACAAAGATTCAGATTCGTTACGCTGATGCAATCCGCCAATAGCTTTGCCGGATGACTTAACGGTTTGAATATACTGCTCACCGTCTTTGCGTACACGCAACCCAATACGCAGCTCTCTTAGTTTAAAAGAATCCGTATCAAAATAAGTGTTTTCTAAATGACTTGAACTCCATGGACTTGTTGAGATAACTCCATCGAACGTCATTTCTTTTATGCTGCTGACCAATTCTGGTGGCGCAATCAGTTTTACTTCAATTTCGTTAGCCATCTAGCAGTCTGCCATATAGCACCTTTATGTTGTAATTAAGTCAGTTTACCCAGCCAATGCTACGCTGTCACGCCAAAATTCATGTCAAACTTTTAACAAATTCGAGGTAATTTTTGAGCGGCTCCCTTACTTTTTACCCATACAAACCAGAATCCAATTATTTGATATTGAAAGATATTTTGAATCATCCTTTGCTCCCCCAAAATGTAAAGCACGTCAAAAACAAGCCAAAACACTTTTCCTTCCATGACAATAGGCTAGACTTTAGAGAACTGGATCACTAAAATTCGCGTCACAAAATCACAACAGAAGTGCAAAACAAGTGTCATGAACATTATCAGTGAGTTGTTTGCAGCATCCCCCTTCCGCCCCATGCAGGAACATATCAGCAAGGTGCATGAATGTGTTAGTAAACTGCAGCCATTTATGGAAGCAGTTATAGAGCAACAATGGTCAACAGTGGCCGAGCTTCAACTAGAAATTGCTCATCTCGAAAACGACGCAGATGATCTTAAAAAAGCCATTCGGCTACAACTCCCTGACGGCCTCTTCTTGCCCGTTGCTCGAACAGACCTTTTAGCGCTTCTCACCGCTCAAGATAAAATTGCTAACAAAGCAAAAGACATCGCCGGATTAATGACTGGCCGCCAAATGAAAATCCCTTCAGAAGTGCAGGAATATTTCAAAGCCTACACACAGCGCTGTATCGATGCCTCTGCTCAAGCAGACAAAGCGATTCACGAGCTTGATGAGTTAGTAGAAACTGGCTTTCGTGGCCGCGAAGTGACACTGGTAGAAAACATGGTGTCAGAACTCGATGCTATCGAAAACGATACTGACCAAATGCAAATCAAGCTTCGCCAGCAACTCTTTCAACTTGAGGCAGAGCTACCTCCCGTTGATGTGATCTTCTTATATAAGATCATCGACTGGTTGGGAGATCTTGCCGATCGAGCAGAGAAAGTTGGCTCTCACCTAGAACTTATGCTTGCCCGTTAAGGCAGCGCTTTATCCTTTTTAATCTCCATTTGCTTCAGTCCTTCAGTTAACTCTGATTGATGTCATCTGCAAAATGAGAACAAAAAGATTTGATGACGACTGATTACATTTATCGATAGGAATAATTCATGGATATCATCCAAACCTACGGCTTGATGCTTATCATATTTGGTGCTCTCGTTGGCTTTTTTATGGCCTGGGGTATCGGTGCAAACGATGTTGCCAATGCAATGGGAACATCTGTTGGTTCAAAAGCCATTACTATTAAGCAGGCGATTATCATCGCTGCCATTTTTGAATTCGCAGGTGCTTATTTAGCGGGCGGCGAAGTCACCTCAACCATTCGTAAGGGGATTATCGATTCAACCCCCTTCTTGCCCAATCCCGAGTTGCTTGTCATCGGCATGATATCGGCTCTACTGGCAGCAGGAAGCTGGCTTGCGATTGCATCTGTTAAAGGCTGGCCGGTCTCTACCACTCACTCTATCGTTGGTGCCATTATTGGTTTCGCCGTTGTGGGTGTTGGTATGGACGCAGTGAACTGGGGCAAAGTCGGTGGCATCGTCGGAAGCTGGATTATCACTCCTGCTATTTCTGGTGTTATCGCTTATCTAATCTTTATGAGCGCACAGAAGCTCATTTTCGATACAGATAACCCACTTAAAAATGCTAAACGTTATGTGCCAATTTATATGGGTATGGCAGGCTTTGTATTGTCACTGGTAACCATCAAGAAAGGCCTGAAACATATCATTAAAGATCAAGACTTCTCGATCTCTACTTCAGAAGCCTATCTTTATGCCGGTCTTATCGGTGTTGCCATTGCTATCATTGGTGTTCTTTTTATCAAGCGAATCAAGATTGATCCTGCTGCTGATCGCGAGATGCAGTTTAACAACGTAGAAAAAGTGTTCGCTGTTCTTATGGTAGTGACAGCCTGTTGTATGGCTTTTGCTCACGGCTCTAACGACGTTGCTAACGCGATTGGACCTTTAGCCGCTATTGTTAATGTAGTGCAGAATGATGGTGAAATCGCCAAGAAAGCGGCTCTAGCCTGGTGGATTCTGCCTCTGGGTGGTATCGGTATTGTCGCTGGTCTGGCTCTCTTTGGCCACCGAGTCATGGCGACCATCGGTAAGGGCATTACTCATCTTACGCCAAGTCGTGGCTTCGCTGCCGAGCTAGCTGCTGCAACGACAGTAGTTCTGGCATCAGGAACCGGACTGCCGATTTCGACCACGCAAACGCTGGTTGGTGCAGTATTAGGTGTGGGTATGGCTAAAGGCATTGCTGCTTTGAATTTAGGTGTGGTGCGAACCATTTTTGTCTCCTGGGTTGTTACCTTACCCGTGGGCGCCTTGTTCTCAGTAATTTTCTTCTTCCTGCTCAAAGCCGCTCTCGTATAATTCCTCTAGTGGTCGACTCACTGTCGGCCACTCTCCTCCCCCTTCCCATTTCGTAAATATCAGAACCCCGTCACTGCTCTCAGGTGATTAAACACTGTGACAGATCGTCAGATTGGCTTACAATGTTTTAAAATTGTGGTCGAGGAAATACCATGTCTACCTTGGTTAAATTCATTCTTTTTACAGCTGTTGCATTTATTTCGGCAGCCCAGGCGAATCAAGTAGCCTATGTCACTAATGACTTGAAAATCCATGTTCGTAGTGGCCCTACTGATGGTTATAGAATCAAATACTTTTTGCTAGCCGGTGATGCCGTCACTCTGAATGGCGAAGCTGAAAATGGCTACCAGCCTATCCTTGATGCTCGTGGTAGAGACGGTTGGCTTGAAGCCAAATATGTATCCCCAATCAAGGGGGCAAAAATTGCTCTGTCCGAAGCAAATCAAGAAATCCAGCGGTTAAAATCCAGCCATAAAGCTCAAGTGACAGAACTCGAAAATCGTATAGCCAACCTGTCATCTTTGGCTAAAAAGGCAGCGACTTCTCAACAAACCATTAGTAAGCTGCAAACCGAACTCAACTCCGTAAAGCAACAAAATGACCTTATTTCTGGACGATTTAAGCAAGAAACTTTTTTTGCTGGGGCAGTCGTCGTTTTGGTTGGTGTAATCCTCGGAATAGTGTTTGGAAGAGCGACACGAAAGAAAAATACGGGCTGGAGTTAATCTTCAGTCCGACACACTGAGGGACGATAAATATCTGGCATGGAGCCGCCACTGCAATCCCAATAACCATCAAAGTCGATGATAATAGTTCGTCCATTTAAAGTTTTGTCTGAGTGCTTAAAATGCAAAACAAACATTGGGTCCGAGTAATACTCGATATTTAGAATGTCGTCGGGGAGCGGCTCTAGTTTAAGCCGTTTTTTCTCCGGCCAACGTTCATTTTTCTGAAAGTATTTAAAACTCTGATTAAGCTTAGGCTCAAGCCAAAGCAGTCCTTGATGCACTGTCTCAGAGAAGTTTCTATCTTTCGCAGCGACTTCCTCTGCAAAACTCACCATCGCAATACAAAAAATAATGAGTGAAGCTACTTTGCTAGCCACTTTTGCGCCGCTGTTTGATCGGAAGCTCTAGCTTCAACCCAATGCTCCCCCTCTTTAGATTGTTCTTTTTTCCAGAAGGGGGCCTGAGTTTTTAATAGATCCATAATAAACTGTGCCGCCATAAAAGCATCAGCACGATGCATAGCACTGACTCCCACGAATACAATGGGGTCATTGATGGCTAAATCGCCCACACGATGTATAACCCGAACGCGACCCAACGACCATTGTTGGTTTGCTTGCTCGACAATATCTGCCAACACTTTTTGTGTCATGGCAGGATAATGTTCTAATGTCAGTTGCTTAATGTTTTTACCTTGATTGAAATCTCGGACTAATCCAATAAAAGTGACGACGGCCCCATCCGTTGGATTATCTTGGTAAAGCGCATCTGTCTCTGCGGCAATATCAAATAATTTTTCATCGACAAGAATATAGGGCTGGCTCACATTATCCTCCGGTAACCGGCGGAAAAAACGCCACTTCGTCATTGTCTTTAACAAGAGCTTCATCGGTTTGCATTTCTTGGTTAACCGCAGCCAGAAGATTACCAGCAAATGCTTTGCCCCAACGCTCATCTTTATTAGCCAGTATTTCTTTTACTTTGCCAACTGTTAAACTAGATTGCTCGGCCAAGTCGATGGACTCACACCCTAATTCTTCTCTCAGCTGAGCAAAAAATAAAACCTTAATCATTGGCTCGCTCCCAATGACCCGTTTTGCCTCCTTCTTTTGCCTCCTTCTTTTGACAACACCTGAATGCCGCTAATTGTCATGTCAGGATCAACCGCTTTGCACATATCAAATAAAGTTAAAGCTGCAACAGATACTGCTGTTAGAGCTTCCATTTCGACACCGGTTTGGCCACTTAATTTACACAGGCTTTCGATGCGTACACGATTTTTATCCGCCTCGATGTAAAAGTCGACTTGCACCTTGCTCAACGCCAAAGGATGACACAAAGGTATTAAGTCGGAACAACGTTTTGCTCCCTGAATTCCAGCGATTCGTGCGACAGCAAAGACATCTCCTTTGGCATGTTCCCCTGATTGAATAAGCTCCAGTGTACGTGGTTGCATCGACACATAACCTTCAGCAACCGCTTTACGTTGAGTAACCGACTTATCGCTTACATCCACCATATTGGCTTCGCCACGATCATTTAAATGAGATAAAGACATTAATTACCTTACTACTGTTTTTATTCGGGGCGGAAGGTGACGTGATGAACAAAATTACAGGGTTTATAGTTAGAGTTAAGCTGTTGCTCAATAATAGAATCCCACGCCGTACGACAGGCATTAGTAGAACCCGGCATGCAAAAGATCACCGTGTGATTGGCAATACCCGCGAACGCTCTTGATTGAATCGTGGAAGTACCAATTTGTTCATAAGAAATATGACGAAATAACTCGCCAAATCCATTCACCTCTTTATCGAATAATGGCATTAACGCTTCTGGTGTAGAGTCACGGGTAGTGAACCCCGTTCCTCCCGTTACCAAAATAGCATGCACTGATGTGTCAGCGATCCATTCAGAAACAACCGCCCGCATTTGATAAACATCATCTTTAACAATTTTCTTGTGGAGCAACACATGCTCTGCTTGTGTCAGTTTATCTACTAACAGATTGCCTGACTTATCCGTTTCTTCTGTACGAGTATCAGACACGGTTAAGACACAAATATTTAATGGCACTGTTTTATCTTGCTGTGACATTTAAAACCTCTTTGAGTAACAGTCTATTTTCTTTTTGCCTTGTAAGCTTGCTCATCATTCCTTAGCCTCCCAACATGGCTAAATGTCGAGTCGCGCCGGTTTTTCCTGCATGCAAAAAGTGGCTGTCTTTTTTTAGCGTAACAAATTCATAAATTTTTTGTTGCAATAGTTCTTGCGCTTCAGGGCGACACCAATGCCTTAAAGAAAAACCTTCTTCTCCGAATAAACAGAGGTGTAACTTGCCTTGTGATGACACTCGTAGACGATTACAACTTTTACAAAAATCTTTACTGTACGGCATAATCAAACCGATTCGACCAGCAAAGTCAGGGTGCATATATTCAATTGCTGGGCCCGCCGTTTTGCTGCGTGCAACAGGAATCCAATTATCTTGCAATAAAAACTGCTTAAGCTCTTCACCAGAAACATGATTACGGCGAAAAAACTTTTCGTTGTCTCCCGTTTGCATTAATTCAATAAATCTGAGAGTCACAGATTTATTTTTTACCCAGTGCACCAACTGAGAAAATTCACCTAAGTTATATTCTCGCATCAGCACACTGTTAATCTTCACTTTTTCAAGACCACTTTGCAGCGCTAAATCAATGCCCTGCAAAATCTCTTCTAGACGATCATGCCCAGTGATACTTTGAAACATGCGCGGATCAAGACTATCCACACTGATATTGAGTCGGTCCAACCCCGCATCCACCCAGGATTGAACAAACTTAGGCAACTTGTAACCATTGGTTGTTAAAGCGACGGATTGAATACCAGGCGTTTGTTTGCAGATACGAATAATGTCTGTTAGATCACGCCGAATGCTGGGCTCTCCCCCGGTAATGCGAATTTTTTGTGTTCCTAAACGGGCAAAGGTTGCCACCAGAGAAGAAATTTCTTCAAGGCTTAAGTGAGATTCAAGAGAATGACAGTCCTGATTTCCATCCGGCAAACAGTAGTTACAACGAAAGTTGCAGATATCGGTTACCGACAGCCGTAAATAACGAAATTCACGACCTTGTTGATCTTGCAGCATAAACCACCTTTGCAAACACAATAGGCTCAATCACTTCTGATAGGCCAGATAATACCTGGTAGAAGCCTCTCTCTGACCAGACAATTCGTTTGAAGTTTAACGATTAACTATAAGACGTCGCTCAGCAGCAATCATTACACGCTGCGCCTAAGTTTATAGCCATCGCCTTTCTTTGATTACTTTTTTAGCTATGTATAGCACGTAGCATACCAAGATTACGAACGATTAGTAGCTCGCCATATCGATAAGGAGCCTCGATTGGACTCAGGCATGTTTTTTCTTAAGGTCTTTCACCGATTGCTGAACCAGCTTTTTTAGTACTTTGGGATCAACATCGGTGAGCTTTTTAATATAAAGACAAGATTTACCCGTTTTGTGTTTTCCCAACTGCTCCATCAGTTCCGGATAGTCAGAAAAACCGGGCATAATGTAAATAGACAGGTTGTTTTTGCGAGGAGAAAATCCCGTAAGAAACCACTCACCAGGCTTCCCATTAGCATACTGATATTGATATCGCCCAAAACCCACAAGAGACTTGCCCCACATCTCTGCTTTACTACGAGTCACCTTTGACATCATCTCCATCAGATATTCACAATCGGCTTTTTGTTGCTCATCTTCAATGCTCTCGAGATAAGCACTCACATCACCATCATTAACTTTTGTTTTAAGTTCTGCCATTCAATCAATCTCTAAAAAAGATAAACCTTACTCCACAATTAATTCTCGCCACCCAGAATTAGGCTTGTCGCCATAGCAATCTAATATGGCTCTGGCAACATATCGATGCTGACAATAACGCCCATGATAGGTGGGTTCTGCACTTTTAGGCAACGTAATATCGAGAACCCATTCATGCTGCTGACCTGCTTTTAGAGTAACGGAATCTTCAACTGGATACTCGCTGGCAACGGTTGTGTGTGAGGCGTGAATCGTCTCTCGACGCCTTTCGACAACACTGCCTTTATCATAAAGGACTTCTGTATCGGGGATTTCGATCTCTTCTCGTCCTCGTACCTCAAGATAAATGCGTTTGACTTCAATATCATGCAAGCTGGATTCCGCACTGATTTTTATACTGAAAGATTTACTTCGCTGACCGCCATCGATTTCGATGTAAATGCGGGCATGCTCGCCAGTAATCACCTTTTTCGTTGTGTGAGCTTTATTTAAAAAACCCATGTGTGCCTCCCTGACAGAATCAAGTCACAGTTATCATTAAGTATATGCAATTTCTTCCTTCTTGCTGTGACAAAAGTGTATCAGGACCTGTAGTTCTTCCATTGATGAAAGAGCTACAGATCCTAGTTATTCACAGCCAAAGCAGGTTTCAAGCGATGATAATCCGCTCCCCACTGACACATGGCTTCTAAAATAGGATCAAGTTTTTCTGCCAACTCTGTACGGCTGTACTCCACTCTTGGCGGCACTTCCGCATACACTTTTCGATGAACCAACTGGTCCTGCTCCATTTCTTTGAGCTGCTGGGTCAGTACTTTTTGAGTAATTTTTGGAATGCTTCGTTTTAGCTCGCCAAATCTCAAAGTTTTATTTTTAAGTTGGTATAAGATGATCACCTTCCATTTTCCGCCAATTACTTCGATTGCGGTGGTCAAAGGGCAATCCTGCAGCGGATTTTTTTGTGTTTCTAACTCGTTGATTTCGTTCATTAGTCACCTTTAAGTTAGTAATGCACTCAGGGGTATCTACTTGTAATTCATTGATAGAACCTAATAGTATCAAAAGTATACTAACATATTAAAGTCAGGACCAAATTCATGAAAACCCTCGAACTCATCAGTTTTGAACTCTGCCCTTTTGTTCAACGTTCCGTTATCACTCTGCTCAAAAAAGACGTCGATTTTAAGATTACTTACATTGATCTTGCCAATAAACCAGACTGGTTTCTGGCACTTTCCCCCTTAGGAAAAGTACCTGTTCTGCGCGTTGACGACGACGTTTTATTTGAGTCCGCGGTTATCAACGAATATCTTGATGAAATCACCCCAGGCTCTCTGCTACCGCAAGAAGCACTGCCCAAAGCTAAAGCACGTGCCTGGATAGAATACAGCAGTCAGCAACTCATGAATCAATATCAGCTGACGATGGCAAAAACTGAGGCAGACTTTAAAGAAAAGTCGAACAATGTCAGTGTGGGCTTGCAAAGACTCGAAGCAGTCATTCAGGGCAGCTACTTCAATGGTGATGATTTTAGTTTGGTCGACTCAGCTCTGGCCCCCTTGTTGATGCGCTACAGTATTCTGGAGCGGCAACTGGGCCATCGATTCATAGAACGAGGTAGCAAGTTAGAAGCTTTGTCTCACAATCTGCTTGAGCAGCATTACGTCAAACAGTCGGTCGTCGGTGACTTTAAACAAAAGTTACTGACCTACCTCGACAGAAACCAAAGCTATCTGGTTTCTCAGGCTTAGCCTCCATTAGCCTTACCACCTAACCTGGTGAGGCTACTTCCCCTTCCATCGGCTACGCAGAGATCCCTACATCTGCAAGAGTTAACATTGTCTTACCAATTATTCCGTTTCAGAATGGTCGTCTAATCGTTTAACATATTATAAGATACCAACAACTTCTGGCATTTTTTAACCAACAACATGACACTTCTCGTTATTTATATCGTGGTTGCAATAGGATTCTCTTTCGCCTGCTCAATTATGGAAGCCGTTTTATTGAGCGTGAACAGTGCTCATATTGCACTATTAGAAAAAGAAGAAAAAAAGCACGGCCCCTTATTAAGAGCTTTAAAAGACGAAATAGGCAAGCCTCTTGCTGCCATACTCACTCTCAACACCATAGCGCACACTATTGGTGCAGCGGGTGCAGGCGCACAGGCAGCGGCGGTATTTGGTAACGCCTATGTAGGCGTTGCCTCAGCGGTTTTAACATTACTCATTTTGGTGTTTTCAGAAATTATTCCGAAAACTTTAGGCGCATTCTACTGGAAACAACTTTCTCCAATTACCGCTTACACCCTTAAATATCTCATTATCATACTTTACCCCTTTGTTAAACTCTCTGAGATCCTGACACAAAAGTTCACCAGCAAACCCACGCTCAGTGGCTTTAGCCGTGAAGAGTTCTCTGTAATGGCAGAGCTCAGCTCAAAACAGGGACAAATCGCTGAGCAAGAATCCAGAATCCTGAAAAACTTGCTACTCATGAAAGAAACGCAGGTGAAAGACGCAATGACACCGCGCACCGTTATTTTCTCTTTATCAGATAACGTCACGGTGGAGGAGTTTTTCCACAAATACGATAAATACACCTTCTCTAGAATTCCGATTTATTCTGGAGATCAAGAAAACATCACCCACTTTGTTTTTCGTAGCGACTTACTCCTCGCGCAAGCCCGAGGTAATAGCGACAATACCTTAGCCAACTACGGCCGTGATCTGCACAGTATTTTAAGTTCTATGCTACTGGACCAAGCATTAAATGAATTGCTTTCTTCACGGGTTCACATGCTGTTGGTCGTCAATGAATACGGTGGCGTCGAAGGGGTTATCACTCTGGAAGATGTACTCGAAACCTTATTGGGTTTAGAAATCGTTGACGAAAAAGATAAAGCCGTCGACATGCAAGAAGAAGCTCGACGACAATGGCAAAAAAGAATGAAAGAAAAAGGGATGATTATAAACGACTAGCTCTCCTTCCAGAGAGCTAGAGTTTCTCTTCACTAATACTTAAACACATCAGCACAACCGCCATAGTTTCTTAACCGCTCATCGAGAGCTAGCACATCAGGCAGTCGGCGCCAACGCTCATGAAAAAACACCATAGGGCATTGGCGTCCATCAGGTAAACGATCAATTAATGTTTCCCATTCTTTGACCTGATCATAAGGAGGGTAGTGTTGAGGAGTGCCATAGGTTGGTCCGTTGAGGCGCTTGAGCTCAAGCTCAAAGAAGCGCTCCGGTGATACCCATTGCCGGGTATCTTCGTAGTAGACTTTTAATATCTGTCCTTCTAATTGACTTTCACCATGTTCAACGGCCCAACTGATGATAGTAAAAAAAGTCACAAATGCTGCAAATACCTGACGGCCAATCATGCTGCCTCTCTTATTTATCGGGTTAACATCACAAGCAATAGATGATTAACTCAAGAAAACATTACAATCTATTTTGATGATTGAGCTCTAGCACGCTGTTGGATTTCTTCTGGTGTTAATAACTCGACGACTTGTGCAATCCACCACTGGTTACCGCAGGGATCAATCACTCCACACTCTCGTAAACCGTAATAACGATCATCTGGTTCACAAATCGACTCGGCTCCAGCAGCAAGGGCTTTTTGATAAGTTGCATCAACCTGCTCGACAAATACATAATTCATACTGCTACGAACATGCTCACTGCTGGCTTGCCCCATCATAATAACAACATCCCCTATTTTCACTTCACCATGAGTTTTATTGCCGTCATTGTCGCTGATGATTTCCATAACTTCAGCAGCAAAAACCTCCGTTAAAAAGGTCACCTGCTGCTCGAGATTTTCGACCATTAGATAAGGACAAACCCGGCTATAGCCGGGTAGTGAAATGGGTAGTTTCGTGTTTGTCATAACGCATCTCCTTTACAATAATATCCTTACCTTAGTCGAGCTTATGACGTCTGTCAGTTATTTCGCTTCGCGCCACCAATATAAATCTCGAGCTTCTTCCAGTGATGCTTCATCTTGTAAAGTAATCGGTTGTCCCATTATGGGAGTGAGTAGATCAACCCAAAACTTATCGGCTAATGCAACAATGGATTCCATGGGATCATCCCAGTCGTGAAATGCTAGATCAAAAGTGCCATTGTGAATGGGCAATAACTTTTTACCTCTTACATCAAGATGTGCCTGCATAGTTTGCTCTGGCGTCATGTGCACATCGGGCCAATAGGCATCGTAAGCCCCTGTCTCCATCAAAGTGATGTCAAAAGGCCCATACATTTCTCCAATGGTTTTAAAGCCATCAAAATAACCCGTATCTCCACTAAAAAAGACAGATTGCCCCTGTGATTTAATCACCCACGAATTCCACAACGTCTTATCACGATCAGATAACCCTCGCCCGGAAAAATGTTGAGCAGGTGTAGCCGTTAAAGTCACACCATCAATTTTCGTTGACTGCCACCAGTCCAGCTCCTGGATCTTAAACTCATCGATTCCCCACTTGGTCAATTGAGCAAAATTACCTAGCGGCACTAAAAAGTGTTCCACTTTTTGACTTAACAATTTCAGTGTTTTTTCGTCCATGTGATCATAATGGTTGTGAGAAATGATCACGCCTTTGATATCTGGAAGTTCCGTTAAATCGATAGGCAATTGATGAAAACGCTTTGGCCCAGCAAAAGAAAATGGCGATGCTCGCTCAGAAAAAACAGGATCCAGTAACCAGAAATCTCCATTCACCTTTAACATGATGCTGGAGTGACCAAGGCGAATGACAGAAATACGATCATTAGGCAACGCAGTCAGCTGGGCAAAATCAAGTTTGTGTAAAGGAATGTCAGATATTGGTGCAGGGCTTTCTCTCTTCTCAAACATATAGCGCTTTAACAGAGACCAATAATTCCCTGAAACCAAATCACGAATAGGGACCGGATTGCTGAATTTTCCTTCTTTGAATTGAGGAGATGATTCGAAAGAAAGTTCATCCTGAGCCGCCTCAGCATTTAAAGATGATAGAAACATAGTGATAGCACTCCCTATTAAAGTGATAAAAATCAGCCATTTAACTCCAGATTGCCAGCGTCTTGAGTGTCGCTTCGAGGTGTTCTGAGACAATTGCATCATTGTGTTCATCGGTTTATGGCCCTGTCAGAATGTAAACTACACTGTATAGTTTACATTTATTTCCCAAAAAGTAAACTGGTGAGTGTAATAAAATATGAAAAATGATAAGATCACACCAAATCATCAGCACGGCCGACCGCATGAAGTTATCTGAAATCAAGCGCAAACAAATTATCGAAGCCGCCGCAGAAGAGTTTCGCTCGGCAGGCTTTAACGGTACCAGCATGGATAAAGTAGCCGCTCGAGCGAATGTATCGAAGCGAACCGTTTACAATCACTTTCCCAGTAAAGATGCACTCTTTAATGGTATTGTCGACTACATGTTGAACATGCTAAGCGAAGCCACCGCTATCGAATACAGTTCTGAGCGCAATGTCAGAGAGCAACTCACAGAGTTAGCAAGGCGCGAAATTGAGCTGCTATCAACTCCGCAGTTTATTGATCTGGCACGGGCGGTTATTGCCGAAGGCATCCACTCGCCAGAAAAAATGCAAGAAGCTTCAGAACAGTTTGCTGGTATCGAAGACAATCTGTCTCAGTGGTTTGATGCCGCTGCTGCCGATGGAAAACTAGCAACATCGGACGGTCAGTTTGCTTCGAATCACTTTATCGGCATGCTTAAAACTTTTTGCTTCTGGCCTCAACTGATCAAAAACCAACCCTTCCCTGATAGCACAGAAATAGAACACATTATCGAAACCTCTGTTTCTATGTTTGTTAACTACTATGAGAAGAAGAATTAAGATCGAATAACCAAGCTCTATTTGATTCACTTTGGATTCAGTTAATACATGGATAATAGCTACTAAATCCTGAACAAATAGGAAAGCCACAATGAGAAAATTATTTGCTGTATTATTACTGACTCCATTAATGGCATTCGCTGCACAAAAGCAGGAAGTACAAAAATCAGCACCTAAGCAAGCCCCCAGTAAACAACATCAAAAAGTTGTTAAGCATCATGAGCGCCACTGGCAACAGCCACACTATGATCGCCATACAACACAATATAAATGTGTCGATGCTTGGGGACATTCTATTCGTGGACGATTTATTGAGCGCCAAAAATATTTTATTGAACTAGGTGGTGGTTGGTGCAGGCAGGTTCGTAATGATCACTACAATAATGGCGTCAACGGCGACCTATCAGAAATCTATGATTACTCATTTCCAGAAGAGCATGTTTATGATGCGATTCGCGAAACACGACGTAAGTTTGGTATACGTAACTCTCGCTTCATAGAAGCTATCGATGTAGACAATGGCTTCAAAAGCTTTAAATACACTTTGGTATTTAAAGTAAAACACCAGGGCATTCGCGAGTTTCGAGTCAAACATAACTATTGGAATGGAGACATTCGTTATATTCGCGAACTTTAATTGTATTCCTCAAGACGTCTCAACCCTTGCCGCTGTAATCCAGCGGCTTTTTTATTTCTGCAATCACTCAATTGCAAAATCAAAATAGGTCTCGGGATAAGGCTCATTGCTCAATGTAAAGTGCCACCACTCTTTGGGATAAGGCAGGAAGCCATGCTTAACCATCACCGTTTGCAACAACATGCGATTGGCACGTTGTTGAAGTGTTAGTTCTTTATGCTCAGGCCAGGACTCTTTGCCAAAAAAATCAAATCCGCTTCCCATATCCAACTCGTCACCGCTCGACAACGAAATCAAGGTTAAATCCAATGTGCTTCCCCGAGTATGACCAGAACGCGAGGCGATATAGTCCAAGGCAAATAATTGAGATTTTTCTACATCTGGATAATAAATAGACTTTGTTTTTTGATCAGATAGGTCCTTTGCCCATCGAACAAAGTGATCAACCGCTCGCTGTGGTCGGTAAGCATCAAATACCTTGATACCTAAATCAAAACGTCGCAAATCCTTTTGTACATTCTTAAGCGCGGCAACGGCTTTTGATGACAGAATACCCCGAGCAGTAAGATAGCCGTCTACCTTGTTGCCAACAAAATTATGGTTAGTGATGTAACGTAACTCAATCATCGCTCCAGGAATTTCAGCTTCAATATCAGAAAATCCATCAGGTAACTCTTTCGCGTTCATCACAGATGAATAACAAACCACCATCCATCCCACCCAAAGCATCGTCACTTTTTTCATTGTTTGTTCTCTCATAAGTCGATAGTTACGTAACAGGAGATTCTATTGGGTAACACCTTAGACCAACTTGGGGCACCATCAAACCAAAATAAAAACCCTATTATCCACATAAAAGCTCTACTAAAAATAATGAATAGAGTAAACTAAGCCTACCTGTACTCACTGCGAGGTATCAGCGTTTGAGGAAAAGCTCGTTAAGATATTGTTTTACTATAGCTATTCTCAATTTCATGGCTCGATTACCTTATGCAGCATTTAACGAACAAAGGATAAAAGTCAGCAAGCTGGTAAACATCTCTGTTAACCGCTAAATAAATTGAAGCGCAATAGACTGAAACCAGAGCTTTCTGATAAGAAGAAAAAATGGACATGACCGGAGACTTTCAGTGCTACATAAACTAAAGCATTCTATTGGTCTAAGAATCGCTATTCTTATGTTGATCATTAGCAGCCTGTCAGTAGTTAGCGTATTTTTGTCCTATCAAATAGCCCAAACAGCAGCCAGCGACTCTGAAGTTCAGGAAAAGTCAGCGGCGCTAAAATCACATAGCTATCAAATCTTAAGCAAAATACTGTTTAGCCAACTCAGTCAGCATCACCTTCACGAAATTGGCAGTGATATTGAGTCCTTTGAAAAAAATTTATCGCATTCCGCATTAACTCAATATCATAAGGATCCCACCAGCACTCAGCATCAAGAACAATACAATTTAATTGTTGATGAATGGCATTACCGGATCAAACCTTTGCTACTAAGCCAAAAACGCAGCTCAGTATCGTGGCAACAACTCAGAGCAGAAGTCGACAGTTTTGTTAGTGAAGCAGACAAGCTCACTTATTTGCACCGTCGCAATGCCGAAAAGCGACTGGAATGGATGCAGTTGTTACAACTGTTGCTGTTGGTCATGCTCATCGTATTTATCTATTACATGTTTTACACCCTCTACTTCCATATTAAAAAGCCATTAGAGAAGCTCACCTACAGCGCTCACAAAATCAGCGCGGGTTACCTGGCTCACAAAGTATCGATAGAAGGTGAAGGCGAACTCAGCTTGTTAGCAGATACGATCAATCGTATGAGTGATGCCGTTTCAACCATGTATGATATTTTAGAGAAAAAGGTCGAAGCAAAAACCTTTGAGCTAGAACGAAATCAAGAGTCTCTGCAATTTCTCTACGAAACGGCAAAAGGCATCAGCGAAAATCCTCTAATGGAACTGGACTTCGATCTTTGGTTTGATAAGTTGGCGCGTATTATTGAGTTACCCAATATACAACTTTCCATCATTAATACCCGAGATGCCTCTGAGGCCGATCTCGCAGCCAAAGAAACGCCCAAAGATGCTCAAGAACTACGCTTTGCCTTAATAAAAGATGGCACCAACTTCGGTATTTTGTCGTGTATTATTCAACCGCAACGAAAAATTAAAGACTGGCAGTATCAACTACTGCATTCTTTTGCTGAGCAGGTCGCTCTGGCACTCAACCTGAAAACCCAACGAGATCAGGACCGACGCATGGCGTTGATGACCGAGAGAACCACCATCGCCAGAGAGCTGCACGACTCACTGGCTCAAGCTTTGTCTTATTTAAAGATTCAGGTCACACGACTGGAGTACTCCATCGCTTCAACAGAACATGTTGCAGACGTTGATGACATATTGCTTGAACTACGCCAGGGAATTCATTCCGCTTACCGCCAGCTACGTGAACTTCTCACCACCTTCAGGTTGCAAATTTCAGGCAGTGGCCTGGAGTCTGCACTCAAAGAAACTGTCACGCAATTTAGTGAGCGCTATCCCAATATTCATATCAACCTTGACTACGAAGTCCCTAGCGTTTCTTTTACGCCCAATGAAGAAATTCATTTGTTACAGATTGCTCGAGAGGCTACCCAGAATGCAATCCATCATTCTCATGGCACCCAGATCGACATCAGTATGAAAAAAGACACGCATAACCAAATCACTTTGTCAGTGGTCGATAACGGCATAGGAATTTCAGACACACCAGAAAAAATGGAGCACTATGGCCTGGCCATCATGAAGGAACGCAGTCGCAATTTATCTGGCGAATTAGACATTCAACGTCTGGCCACTGGTACGCAAGTACTATTTAATTTCAAACAAGGAACTCCACCAAAATTTCAGACATTTTCATCTGACAATTCTTGAAGTTCATCGGAAACATATCTCATTAGACATATAACACCATCATCATGGGGATAGAAGTGAAGTTTTGACGTTTTTTAATACAATTCGTACACCTTGCAGAGACTCACTTTCAGCATAATTTATGGTAGGGTGTATGTATGGACTTTAAAGCTAAAACGTTGTTTCCTGTGACGATCTATTGATTTTGACTATCTCATATCACAGTAAAATTTATATAAAATAAACTGATTGGGCCGATCTACCTCAATGTTTCCGTCATTGCATATTGCATTCAATGTACAGGTCTCGCGATAATGGAAATAACCACAAAGAAGCAGAGGTATATAGAATGACAGAAAGTGCCACTATTTATATGGTTGATGATCACCCCTTATTTAGAAAAGGAGTGAAGCAACTGATCGACCTGGATACAAGTCTTCACACAGTCGGCGAAGCCAGTTCCGGCGAAGAAGCAGTCAACCACATTGATAGCATGGATGACGAGCCCGATGTTATTTTGTTGGATCTCAACATGGGTGAAATGAGTGGCCTAGAAACCTTAAAAAAACTAAGGGATAAAGGCGTCACATCAAAAATTATTATGTTGACGGTTTCGGATAATGATGAAGACGTGATTCACTGTATCCGTTCTGGTGCAGATGGCTACCTACTTAAAGACATGGAGCCAGAAGATATTATGCACAAGCTTAAAGAAGCCACTTCTGGTCAAATGGTTATCAGCGAAAGCCTGCGACAAATTTTGACCACAGCATTACGTGAAAGCGGTGCAGAAAAAACCGATTTGATTTCAACTCTCACCAATCGTGAGTACGAAATTCTAGATTTTATTGCTCACGGTTTAAGCAACAAAATGATCGCACGTAACCTGGGAATTTCTGAAGGCACCGTTAAAGTACACGTTAAACATTTGTTAAAGAAATTAAATATGCGTTCTCGAGTCGAAGCCGCCGTTTGGATGGTTAACCAGAAAAGTAATCGCTCATAAAAGGCTATTTTGTATGATGGATTGCGACGTACAATCAGGACTCATGCCGTTTGATCAGGCACTGGCCAGTTTGCTTAGCAAAGTAGAAACGATTAGTGAAACAGAAGACGTTCCACTTTGTGATGCATTAGCTCAGGTTAACTTTCAGACAATTGTCTCCCCCATTAACGTCCCTTCTTTTGATCACTCAGCAATGGATGGTTATGCCTTGCGTTGCGCCGATCTAGAAAAACAATCCCATCTTACACAGGTAGGTCATGCCTATGCTGGAAAACCATTTGATAAGAAACTCGAACCGGGCCAATGCGTCCGTATCATGACCGGAGCCATCATTCCTGATGGTGCAGATACCGTTGTCATGCAGGAAAATACTCATAAAAGTCGCGAACTAGATTCATCCATTGAGTTTCTTAATCAACCGGCATTAGGTGAGAACATTCGTCGAGCAGGTAATGATTTTAAAGCTGGCAGTATTATTCTTCATCCAGGACAAAGACTCTCTGTCGCCGATGTAGGACTACTGGCTTCATTAGGATTATCAAGTGTCGTCATCCACCGACGCTTAAAAGTTGCCGTGTTTTCTACTGGCGATGAGCTGAAAGCGCCAGGAGAATCACTGGCGCTAGGCGAAATCTATGACAGCAATCGATTTACCACTTTATCACTTTTAAAAAAGCTGGCTATCGAAACACTGGATATGGGCATCTTGCCAGATGATCAACAAGAAATAACCAAAGCCTTGTTAAGAGCATCAGAGTGGGCCGATGTAATCATCACTTCTGGAGGTGTGTCTGTTGGTGACGCAGACTACATTAAACAAGTGCTTCAAGAACATGGCTCACTAGAACTCTGGAAAATTGCCATGAAGCCAGGCAAACCTTTTGCCTATGGCCAAATTGGTGGTGCTCACTTTATTGGCCTACCCGGCAATCCTGTGTCGGCACTGGTCACACTGCATCAACTTGCAGTGCCTATGCTGCGCAAGTTTCAGGGCGAAGCCTACGAGCCCGAACAAATGCTGCCAGCTACGACCCTTAGCGATATCAAAAAACGCCCAGGACGGCGAGATTTTCAGCGTGGAATGATGTTTTATGATGCCACCGGAGAGTTAGTCGTCAGAAGTGTAGGTAATCAAAACTCTGGTGTACTCTCGTCGATGGCAAAAGCCAATTGCTTTATTGTGCTACCTGCCGCTCAAGCAAGCCTGAGCAGTGGCGAAAAAGTCATGGTTCAGCCATTCAGCGATTTGTTAAACTAATCCATTTATGACTTTATCTCATAGCAAGGGCTGGGTTATGAGTTTTCAACTCGAACAATAGCCTACCAACGCATTTTCATTTATTGCACAACAGCATTTTTTTACCTTTAAAATCAAACACTTAAAACAACATTTCAAGAGTGAAATTACACACTATAATTGATGGTTATTTCACAGCATCGACCAGGCTGTTTTTGCTAGCAAAATTATACAATATCCCAGATAATACGCCGCTAATTTCATAGCCTTATGGCTTAACCATCGTTATTTTGAACCAGCGTTTTTCAGGAGACTGGTGTATGTTTAAAGCAAGTGAAGTGTTAACTAAAACGTCAACTTCAGAGTCGCTCGACAGTATCTGGCAATCCATAACCAATAACTATCAAGTTGATGAGTCAGCCTATCTTGAAGAGTTATTGCATCTGGCTTCCGAAGATGACTCAGTGCTCAATACCATCACTCAAAATGCCTCCCAGCTGGTTCAGCAAGTTCGTGCCGACTATTCTGCAAAAGATGGTATAGAAGCCTTTTTACAGCAATACAGCCTGAGCACAAAAGAAGGGGTTACCCTGATGTGTCTGGCTGAGGCTTTGTTGCGAATCCCTGATGCCGAAGTCGCCAACAACTTAATTAAAGATAAAATCCAGTCAGCAGAATGGAACAGACATGTTGGTCAAAGTGATTCCTGGTTGGTAAACAGTGCTACCTGGGGCCTCATGTTGACCGGCCGTATTGTCAGCTTCAAAAAAGATCCTATCAACGAACAACCCACTAACGTTTTAAAACAACTGGTCAATAAGTGCGGCGAACCTGTTATTCGTCAGGCAATGAATCAGGCCATGAAAATCATGGGTAAGCAGTTTGTTTTAGGACGCACCATCGAAGAAGCACTAAAGCGTGGCCAAAAATCTATCGAAAAAGGTTATACCCATTCTTTTGATATGCTCGGCGAAGCGGCGTTTACCATGGAAGATGCCAAGCGCTATTTTGATGCCTACAGCATGGCTATCAACGCTATCGGTAAAGCCATTGCAGGAGGCCAAAAGTCAACGCTACCTCCCAGCATTTCAATCAAACTCAGTGCGCTTCATCCACGTTACGAGCATGGCCAAAGTGATCGTGTCATGACTGAAATGTTCGAGACACTCAGTCAGCTTGCACGTCAGGCAAAATCTTTGGGCGTTGCCATTACGATTGACGCCGAAGAAATGGATCGCCTTGAATTAAGCCTTAAGCTTTTCGAAAAAGTCTACCGCAGCGACGTCTGTGATGGCTGGGAAGGTTTTGGTTTAGTTGTTCAAGCTTACTCAAAACGAGCTCTACCTGTCTTACATTGGCTCAACCAGTTATCAAAAGACGTTGGCCGTCGTATTCCATTACGATTGGTTAAAGGCGCTTACTGGGATTCAGAAATCAAATGGTGTCAACAAGGCGGCACCGAAGGCTACCCAGTCTTTACCCGTAAAGCCGCTACCGATGTGTCTTACCTCGCCTGTGCACGATACATTCTGAGCACAGACAGCAGCTTCTACCCTCAGTTTGCAACTCACAACGCGCAAACGGTTATGAACATTTTGCATTGGGCAGGTGAGCGTCGTGACTTTGAATTCCAACGTCTACACGGTATGGGTGAGCAACTTTATAATTTAGTACTCGATCAAAACCCAGGCCTGAACGTAAGAATCTACGCTCCGGTCGGTCAGCATAAAGATCTACTCCCCTATCTGGTACGTCGTCTGTTAGAAAATGGTGCCAACACATCTTTTGTCCATCGTCTTGTGGATGAGAACACACCCATTAATGATTTGGTAACTCACCCAATCACAACGTTACGCAGTTATCCAACACTGGCGAATGATCGCATTCCATTGCCTGGTGATTTATACGGTGAAGAGCGTAAAAATTCTTCTAGCACCAATCTGCACATCGAAAGTCAGATCACACCTTTTATGGCTGCCGTTGCGCAACACCTGGACAAAAAATGGCATGCCCGCCCTATGATTGGTGGTAACACCATTGAAGGCGAAAAAACCGACGTAGTTTGTCCTTACGACAAACAAACCGTGGTGGGAACAACCGTTAACGCCAGCAAAGATGACGCGCTTAAAGCCATCGATATTGCAGCGAAAGCTCAGGTAAGCTGGGATGCCGTTGGCGCACACCATCGCGCGGACTGCATTGATAAAGTAGCGGATTTGTTTGAGCAACATAAGCACGAATTGATTGCGATATGTAGTCGAGAAGCGGGTAAAACCATGCAAGATGGTATTGACGAAGTGCGAGAAGCAGTGGACTTCTGTCGCTTCTACGCAGCCAATGCCCGCAAAGATTTTGGTCAGCCAAAAGTCTTGCCCGGACCCACAGGTGAAAGCAACGAACTTTATCTTCAAGGACGTGGCGTATTTGCCTGTATCAGCCCCTGGAACTTCCCATTGGCAATCTTTACCGGTCAGGTTATCGCAGCACTGGCGGCTGGTAACTCTGTTTTATGTAAGCCAGCAGGGCAAACCACACTCGTTGCTCACCGTGCGGTAGAACTTATGTATGATGCAGGCATTCCTAAAGATGTACTGCACTATATTCCTGGTCGCGGCTCAGCTATTGGTCCAGTGTTAACTGGCGACCCACGCATCGCTGGTGTTGCTTTTACAGGTTCAACAGATACAGCCGTTGGCATTAACCAGACTCTGGCAGCCCGAGCTAACAGTCCTATCTCACCGCTGATCGCAGAAACAGGTGGTCAGAATGCCATGATCGTAGATTCATCTGCGTTACCAGAACAAGTCGTAGCCGATGTGATTGAGTCAGCCTTTACCAGTGCAGGCCAACGCTGCTCGGCTTTGCGCGTGCTCTACTTGCAGGAAGAAATCGCACCGCGTGTACTCACCATCCTTGAAGGCGCGATGAAAGAGCTGATCCTGGGTGATCCAACCAAACTCAAAACCGATATTGGTCCCGTGATCGACGCGCACTCACAGGCAGAGCTAAAAGGTCACATCGAAGATCTTAAAAACGCTGGTCGCCTCATCGCCGAAGCCAACTTGCCAGCGAATGCCGACGCAGGCCACTTTGTTGCACCCGTAGCCTTCAAAATCGATTCCATTAATGATTTAACTCAAGAGTGGTTTGGCCCGATTCTTCATGTCATTACTTATCGCTCGCAAGATCTGGATAAAGTGATTGATAGCATTAACGGCTATGGCTACGGACTTACTTTAGGTGTCCACAGCCGCAACGAAGCAACCGCCTTCTATATCGATTCTCGCGTTCGTGTTGGTAACGTATACATCAATCGAAATATGATTGGTGCGGTAGTGGGTGTTCAACCCTTTGGTGGTCAGGGACTGTCTGGAACAGGTCCCAAAGCAGGTGGCCCACATTATCTCCATCGCTTTGCCACTGAGCGCACTCGTACCAACAACACAGCAGCCATCGGCGGTAATGCCACTCTGCTGTCTCTTGGCGACGGCTAAGCATTACTTTCTGATAAAAAAGCCACTCATCGAGTGGCTTTTTTATTTGTGCAGAGAAAACAAGGATTCTGCAAAAGTTAGTGATAAAATAGAAACAAGTTTGTATGAAAAAATAATAAGCGCCACTGCTCTCAAATGACAATGACTTCACCTGCATTCATTCAACACATACAATCGCAAGTTGATAACGATTTTGATATGGAAGCCTTTTTAGCGGCTTGTGACCGACCATTAAGAAAAAGTATCCGCGTCAACACACTCAAGATATCCGTCGAAGATTTTAAAACTCGAGCCGAACAACTCGATTGGCAGCTGACTCCCATCCCCTGGTGCAACGAAGGTTTCTGGATTGTACGAAGTAAAGAGCAAGAAGATACTCAATCGCTGGGCAATTTTGTTGAGCACTTACAAGGCCTGTTCTATATCCAAGAGGCCAGTTCAATGTTGCCTCCAGTCGCTCTGATGTCGCAGTGTGATGAACCTCATCTGCTCCTCGATATGGCAGCAGCACCCGGCTCAAAAACCACTCAGCTGGCAGCCTACATGAACAACGAAGGCACGCTGATTGCCAATGAGTTATCTTCCTCACGATTGAAAGCATTACACGCAAACGTACAACGCTGTGGCGTTAAAAATGTATGTCTGACCCACATGGACGGCAGCCTTTTGGGCGACCGACTCAAAGAGACTTTTAGTGCCATCTTATTGGATGCTCCCTGCGGTGGCGAAGGAACCTTAAGAAAAGATCCCAATGCGCTGAATAACTGGAGCTTACAGGCACTGGAAGACATATCTGAGATTCAGAAAAAACTTATCAGCAGTGCTTACGAAGCTCTTGCCCCCGGCGGCACTCTGATTTACTCGACCTGCACCTTATCTCGAGAAGAGAATCAAGATGTATGCGATTACCTGTTAGAACACTATCAAGATATGACAATACAGCCCCTGACAAATTTATTTGCGGGTGCGAATGAGTGTACAACCCCAGAAGGCTATTTGCATGTGTTCCCACACATTTATGATTCCGAAGGCTTCTTTGTTGCGGCCTTTAGAAAACAAGGTGAACTCAGTGCAGATCAATATCAGACTCCGGCTCCCACCAAATGGCCTTACACTCCCATCAGTCGCAAAAACTTCCAACAGGTAACAGAGTACTATCTGAAGCACTTTGGCATCGATTTTTCTGATCAGAAAAATCATTTATGGCAAAAAGACAAAGAAGTCTGGTTATTCCCTGACGCAACCACCCAGATTGCCACCCCCATCAAACTCAACCGCTCAGGCTTCAAGCTGTGTGAACTACATAAACAACAAACACGCAGTAGTCACGATTTTGCCATCGTATTTGGCGGCCACGCCACCTCGAATGTTGCAGAGCTTTCTGCAGAAGACACTCGGGAATACCTCCAAGGTAGAAATCTGGAAAATGCTTTAGAGCAAAATGGTGAGGTAATCGTTCGTTATAAAGATAAGCCTTTAGGGTTAGTTAAAGCGCAAAAAAATAACTTAAAAAACAATTTGTTGCGAAGTCTCGTATCCCACAACCCCATTGCATAAAGAGGCATCTACAATTTATCGCAAATAAAAAGTAACAAAGTATCCCTGTCACCGTCAGTTTAGTAGAAAAACACTATACTTTAGTTACCTTTAACTTTGCCAACGATAAACTGATGCCTCGATATAAAGTCGTCGTAATCTATATTCTTATCGCGCTATCAGGTGCGACGCTCTCCTATTTCATTTATCACTCGGGGCAACAAATCGAAAAAGCCAATAATAACCTGGTTATCTACAGCATCCCCCAGCTGCAAAAAATTTCGCTCATCCGACAAAAGTTTGTTGAACTCGAACGAGTCTTGTACGAGTACTACGCCACAACAGAAAGAGAGACTTATCTCTCCAACTACCACCAAATATCAGGGACTATTGAAACGAATTTAAACTCTCTAGCAGGACTGAACGACCAAACAACACTTAACAAAGTCAAAGAAAACTTTATTCTGTTAAAGCAACTATCCAATCAGATTGACCAAACACTAATGCCAGCTAAAGTAGACTGGGATGAGGCTAGAGATCAACTGAAAGCCGTCACTCATCTGGGTGAAAGAACCATGCCACTGCTCGACAATCTGGTTGCCGATATTAAAAACCATGTTGAGCTCGACAAGCACAAAAGCACCAACACACTTGCCAAGATGTCTTCGCTGGTGTTTATCTTTACATTCGTAACCATCCTGATTTCGATTGCGACAGGAATGCAAATAAGGCAATACCTGCTCGAGGCGAGAGAAAAAAAACGCCTGGCCCTCTTTGTCGAACGCAACCCCAATCCGGTAGCCAGTATGGATTGGAATGGACACTTACATTACAAAAATCCATCTTGGACTCACTATCAACAAAGACTCTCAGAAGCCTCTCTGTTACCCACAGACATTGACGAACACATCACTCGTTCAAAACAAGATTCCATAACACGCCTTACCTGGCTGCATGAAATAGAAGGCTACTGTTTTCTTTGCATACTGTATAAGCAAGAAGATGTCGAAACCTTTACTATCTACCTTGAAGACATCACACAACGAAAACGCACAGAGCAAGAGTTAGAGTACCTGGCTTACCATGACCCATTAACGGGATTGCCTAATCGAAAAAAACTAGAAACAGACTCACAACGAAAGTTGACTCTTTCTGATCAAAAAAATATAGCCATATTATTGATTGGTATTGATCGCTTTAATCAAGTAACGGCTTCTCACGGATTTAAAGTGGGAGACCAAATTATCATTGCGATTATAAAAAAAATGCAAACGGTCATCGAGAGCCTTCATGAACATCCAGTATCCATAACACTCTATCGATTTACTGAAGCTAAGTTTGTTGCTCTACTCGAACCTACAGAAGCTGAAAACACCACGCGCATCACTCATCAATTTGTTCAGTTGCTTCAAAGCGAAATGAATAACTTTATTGCCATCAGTCATGGACACTTTTATTTAAACCTGAGTATTGGAGCCGCCTATGGTGCCGAGGATACTTCCGACTACAATCGCCTCTTGCGCAATGCTGATGCCGCCTACTCTATGGCACAAGGCAATGGAGGCAATCAGTTTCTCACCTACAACCCCAATATGATGGTCAATGAGCAAAAATGGCTCACCATGGAAGTGGACTTACGTTTTGGTTTACATGCAGAAGAATTCTTTTTGGTATATCAACCCAAAATGTGTGCACAACAAGGAACCATGCGCGGAGTAGAAGCGCTGGTACGCTGGCAGCACAATAAGCAGGGCTTTATTTCTCCCGTAGAATTTATTCCTGTTGCAGAAAACAGCGGATTGATTGTGGAGCTAGGAGCCTGGATTTTAGAGACAGCCTGCTACCAAACTCGTAAATGGATTGAATCAGGAGAAAAAGAAATCATTTGCGCCGTGAATATATCGCCTTTGCAGTTTCTCCATCGCAATTTTTTGCAATCGGTAGAAGATATCCTGGCTCGAACAGGATTACCTCCAAAACACCTCGAGCTGGAAATCACAGAAGGCGTCTTGATGAATGATATTGAGCGCTCAGTCACTATCTTAGAAGAACTTCATAGGATAGGCGTAAAACTTTCCATCGATGATTTCGGAACAGGCTATTCATCGTTAGGCTACTTAAAATCCTTTGCTATCGATAAACTAAAAATAGATAAATCCTTTATCGACAATATAACGACCCACAAAGCCGATAAAGCAATCATTAGAACCATTATTGATTTAGCGAAACACCTGGACTTGGTGGTGATAGCAGAAGGGGTAGAATCTCAGTCACAACTCGAATTACTTAGAAGCTATGGCTGTGATGAAATTCAAGGATATTATTACAGTAAGCCTTTAGTCCCAGAAGATTTAGAACACTTTGCGCAAAAGCAAGCTTAGTGGCATTTGCCATAGAACAGCAACTTCAGGCCACTAAGCCTTAATATTATTTTTCAGTTAACGCCTTAAGATTTTTAAGACCCTCTTCAAAATCCGGCCCTAACATATCATCCAAAAACAGAGTGAAGTAGCGGTTCACAATGTTATATCCCATATCACCACTGTCACTCCACTCAATCAAGGTATTGCCATTATCTAATTGAGTAAACGTCATCTTGCCAATAGATGTCATATCCATATCTGGAAAATACAGATTGTACTGAATCATTTTTGCAGGCTCAGCATGGGTGATAGTCATCTCACCAGAACCTTGTGTTTCGCTTTTCCAGCTAGATTTTGCCGTTACACCCTGACTAGCTCCGGAATATTCAACTTTCATGTCAGGATCGCGCTTAAACCATACACCCCATTTTTGCCAAGCTTTTAAATCCGCAACATGTTGATAAACATAATCTGCCGATGATCTCACTTCAATCTGTCGCTTTACTTCATATTGTGGCGAAATAAACAATCCGCCAACACAGATCAAAGCGATGAGCACTACAAAGGCAATAACCAATCTTTTTAAAACGCCCATTATCTATCCTCTTTTTTATTATTAATTCTGGTTAACTTTCTTACGCACAATAAGGATACCGTTGCTAACAATGATGGCATCTTCTTCGATAGCGCTTAGAACCCAGCCATCTGCTAACAGATCGCCATTTTGCTTTAGCTTGCCGGCATAGAAAATAAAGCTCTTACCTGGATTTTCAGAATAAACATGAGCATCGATACGCACCGACGCCATTGAGAGTTTTTGCTGCGCAGATAAATCATCGAAGCTAATAATGTCACCCGCTATTTCTGGTTGTGCAGGCGCTTCTAACTCAACAGGCTCCGACACAGGAGTGGGCGCAGGATCTTTTACCACCTGAGAGCTAACGGTTTTACGAGGCACCACGGCACGTTTAACATTCTGCTGAGGTTTTACCACACTTTTTTCGGCGGCATAAGATTCAAAATAAGGAGATGATGACGAACTCTGAGATTCTTCACTTCGGCTTTCTAGCGTCGGTGGAGTAACAGTACGAGCTTGTTCGTTCGTTTGTGGAGTCTGACTAACGGGCTCAGAACGAACGGGTTCAACAACGGTTGCTGGCTGACTAAACTTATCGATAGCCATAAAAACGACGATAACCAATAACAGGAGCGCAATAACCGTTAACAAAAAATAAAGCGTCTTATCATTGGATGAAAAAGATTCATCTTTAGTAATCACCGACTCATCGATTTCGCTCGCAATGTCATGGCCAAACTCAGAATCTTGAGCCTCATGATTATCTTTATTTAATGCATTTAAAATAATCGACATACGGTAACCTAAATAAGACGGGGAATACCGTCAATCGTTGAGGTATTCAGCTGGATTAATGTATTCATACCCGCAATTCCGTCAGCTTTCAGACCATGTCGTTTCTGAAAATCCATCAAGAGATCTTGCAAATACTCATCAAACAAATCGATATCGTTGATCGACTTATCTTCATAAACAAAGGCAATTCGCTTAGCTAGCCAATTAACATTTTCGCCTCGATCACCTTTTCTTATGGGACGCAAATAATCAGGAGGCGCTTGCCATAAAATAACAAACTGGCGAGTCCACACCGCCAATAACCAATCCAGCTTAACACGACGCTGGCCGGTTGAGGTTTCGATATCGACTTTATCTTCAACAACACCCTGCAAAGTAACCCAACTTACTCGGCCTTGACCATCTTCCAGCTTTAGAACCGCTGGACGATTGTAGCTAGTGATAGCCTGCCAGTCAGAGATCCCGCTTTCGCATAACAAACGATAGTCCGCAACATATCGGCAAAAGTCCCCATCACGAGATTCATCGTAATCTACTGACCAACGTGACGCTAAATAGCTCCGCGCCACATCTTCTGAACGACTAACATCGCTGCCACGCATAATGAGGTCAAAAATATCTTTGCGCGACTCCCACCCTGGTGTTGTCGCCGCTTCTGTTTTTACAGTGTCAGCGTGGTTATCAACATTGACCGCTTCTTGCGAATCGCCACCCGCAAACCAACGCCCTAGAAATACGCCGACAATCAAAGTCACCACAACAGCAACGGGCATTTTCCAAGGTAATGAGACTTTTTTCTTCGGCTCCGTAGCCATGTTTTGCAAATGCAATACTTCGGCGCCTGCAGCCTTCACGCAAGCTTCACTCACCACTCTTTTTTCAGCACTATAGGCAGCCATCATGGCACGATCACAGAGTGTGTTGATTAAACGCGGAACACCTTCCGTCAGCTGAAAAACTTTTCTAACAGATTGTTTTGAAAATAACTTGGAGTGAGAACCTGCAATGCGCAAACGGTGCTGAATATAGACCGCAGTTTCTTGCAAGTTTAATGGTCGTAAATGATAACGAGCGGTAATTCGCTGTGCTAACTGACGCAACTCCTTACGTGCCAATAACTCCTGCAACTCTGGCTGTCCCACCAGAATAATTTGCAGCAACTTCTTTTGATCGGTTTCTAAGTTAGTGAGTAAGCGAATTTGCTCAAGCACTTCAGGAGCCAGATTTTGTGCTTCGTCAATCATCAACACCACGTTAAAGTTCTGTCGATGGCAATCCAGCAAATAATTCGTGAGGTTATCTGTTAACTGTTTGAGAGAATAATTTTTTTCATCATACTCAATCCCCAGCTCATCACATAAAGTGGCCAACAACTCATTGGCGTTCAACATAGGATTAAGAATGAAAGCCAGCTGAGTATTATCGGGCAGCTTACGTAAGATTTGGCGGCAGATGGTCGTTTTACCAGTACCTACCTCCCCCGTCAGCAGAACAAATCCCGCTCCCTGACGAATACCATAAGCCAAATGAGCTAATGCTTCTTTGTGCCGTTGACTCATAAAGAGATAACGCGGGTCCGGTGCAATCGAAAAAGGCAACTCTTTTAACCCAAAAAAACTCTCGTACATGCTCAAAATCCAACTAAAAACTTACTTAAATTATAAAAGGCTTGCCCCTGCATTGACCAGCCAAACAATGAATGATTCCATTCATCAAATAGTTAACGTGCAAGCATACCACTTTCGGTTAGAGAAAACGCCAACCACAGCACTGAATGTCAAAATTAACAAACCTGTGGATAACCTGTGACCAAATACAACAGTTCTAGTTTATGTCGCATTCTCCCGCTCAATGCCATCTCTTATCATCCAACCTCTTAATTTACCCAAAATACTAGAAAGATGACGGGGTTAGCTCTCTCTTAATAACCGGATTCTATTTTATGCCCTCTCAGACTTCACTATAATAGCTAAAGTAGAAGATAACCGCCCTATGGCTGCACGCTCAGAATAGCTACCTTAAGTATTTTAAATGGTGCGCAGGCGGCAAATAATCCCAGGAGCTAGCTCTCACCCAACGAACTGAGAGCTAACGTGGTCACCAACCGTGTAGTTCGAGAGACAACGGGTATAGAGAGATTTCATGGCTGTAGAAGTATTCCTCGTTGGCGGCTCTGTCCGCGATAAGTTACTAGACCGTCCCAGTGAAGATAATGACTGGGTCGTTGTCGGCTCGACGCCAGCAGAACTGCTAGCAGAAGGTTATCAACAGGTTGGCAAAGACTTCCCTGTGTTTCTACATCCAGAAACGAAAGAAGAGTATGCTCTGGCACGTACCGAAAAGAAGCAAGGCCAGGGCTACCAGGGCTTTGAGTGCTACTTTGCGCCCGATGTGACTCTCGAGCAAGATTTGATGCGGCGCGACTTAACCATTAACGCTATTGCACAAAAACACGATGGTGAGCTTGTCGATCCCTACCACGGCATCTCAGATATCAAAAACAAAATTCTCAGACATGTGTCACCGGCTTTTGTCGAAGATCCTCTGCGGGTTCTAAGAGTCGCACGTTTTGCCGCCCGCTATCACACACTGGGATTTACCATTGCGCCAGAGACCTTTGCCCTGATGCAAGAACTTGCTCACTCAGGAGAAATAGAACTCCTCAGTGGTGAACGTCTGTGGAAAGAAACTGTCAGGGCTTTATCGGAGCCCTCGCCTCATATCTACTTTCAGGTGCTTCACGACTGCAATGCCTTGAATTGCTTTTTTCCAGAACTGGAAAAACTCTGGGGCATTCCCAATCCAGAAGAGTGGCATCCAGAAATTGATACCGGCATTCACACCATGATGGTGCTCGAACAAGCCGCCAAACTCTCTGATTCAACCGAGGTACGTTTTGCCGCTCTATGCCATGATTTGGGTAAAGGGCTAACGCCCAAAGAAGAGTGGCCCAGTCATCGAGGCCATGAAAAATCTGGAGTGCCTCTTATTGAAGCTGCCTGCAAACGGCTAAGAATTCCTAAGAAATATCAGCAACTGGCGCAAATCGCTTCGGAATATCATTTGCACCTGCATCGTATTTTCGAAATGGACGCCACCGCCATAGTGACGCTGATGGAGAATACTGGAGCTTACCGTCACCCTCATGTATTCGAGCAATTTATTCTTGCCTGCGAAGCAGATTTTCGCGGCCGAACTGGTTTCGAAAACAAAGACTACCCCCAACGACACTTTTTATTATCAGCATTAGAAGTGAGCGCTCCAGTTTCCGCTCAAGCTTTTATTAAAAAGGGGTTTCAAGGCAAGGCCATTGGCGAGCAAATCAAAAAAGAAAGAATTGCCAAAGTTCAAGAATCTACATCGGTTAACAACAAGAAATCATAAATGACACTGTCTCCGAATCTACAGTTTGTAAAACAACGGATAAACCTGATCAAGCTCACCTTTTACGCGAGCCTGTTCTACTCGACCTTCCTTTATGCCACAAGTCCTTCAGAAAGTGCATTGGCCTATAAGTTAGAACCGATGACTCTACATCAAGGATTGGAAATAGCTCCTTCAACATCACCAGACGGGCGCTACATTCTATATAGTCATATAAACAATACTTCAAAAAATTGGGAAGTGTGGACTTTTGATACCATCAGGAAAAAAAGTTTTCGTTTACTATCAGGGGAGGCCTCTTACTTTCAGCCTGAGTGGTCGTATGATGGCAGCCAAATTACCTATATAAAACATTACCAGAACTCCTGCGGTTACTTTATAGCTGACTTAACTCCTTCTTACGAACAGGTAATTCAGTCGTCTCAATTAATGCCATGCAATGACAATAAAGCCTTTGAGGCATCTTCGTTAAAAGTATCTGAAGATATCGTAATTTTTAATAAAGCCAGCTCAACCAGGAGTCCATTGAGTATTTATCGACTTAATACAAAAAGTGGAGAGATTAAAAGCCTACTAACACCTCCTAATGATGGTAAAGGAGATTACTTTTTTAGTTTATCCCCTGACCAAAAGAAACTGGCCGTATTAAGGAGTCGATACTTTAGAACAACAGAAATATGGATATATGATTTAACAAGTAACACCTTTACACATCTTCACAACAACCCACTTACTTTATCTCGACTATCTTGGTCAAAAGACAGCAAGAAGGTGGTTTTCAGAAGCAATAAACGCACAATTTCTTCACTAAATATCGAGTCACATAAAGTATCTAAAGTACTTACTTTAAAAATTAAATTTAGAGATCCCTTTTTATTTGGAGAGAACTTATCAAGCATGGGAATTTGCTTAATAATGTCATCATTTACTGAAAAAGATATTTACCGAACTTCTTACGATGGAAAAATCACAGAGTCTGTAGAAGCTTCAATAGCATCAGAACAAAATCCTATTGTTAGCCATGATGAGAAGAAAATCATCTGGGTATCTTATAAAGAATCTGGTCGCCAATTATGGCTAAAGGAGAGCAATAATAAAGCCAAAAGGATTTCAAACTTTGCAAAGGATACCTTCATTGAAAATATAAGTCTCAGTGCCGATTCAACCAGACTACTCGGCATTAACTCTAATAAGCTGGTCATTATAGATCTTGACAGTAGTCACTACCTCACTCGCTATATTGATAAGAATAACACTTACTTCCATCGTGTTATATGGAAAAATAAAGATAATGTATTAGCCACCGTCACAGCGAACAATAAAAAAGGCGTGGTTAATATTAATATAAATACACTGGAGTTTACCCATCTGCCTATCGACGATCCCGAAGAGTTAACTTATGATACAAGAACTCAGACTCTTTACTATACCAAAGAGCAAAAGCCCGGCCTATGGACATACTCAATCGATAAACATCAAAATCTGATAGAATTAAACTCAAAAATCAGTAACTTAATCATTAACAGGCGGGAGCTTTACTTTTTAAGTGGCAATGAATTAAAAACGCTAGATTTATCAAGCCTAAAAGTATCAACCGTCCAAAAAAACTTCATGGCAGGAAATTTCTTCCTCAGTCAAAGTAGAAAGTGGATTTATTATCATACGGAGAAGTTTGGAAATCAGTATTTATATAAAGTTTCCAATGATATTTCTCCGAAGCTCAATTAACCGCCTAACTCAACTAACTATCTAACTCATAGATATCAGAAGGCAATACATTATATTTTGCTTTAAAGCACTTAGTAAAATAACTATGAGAAGAAAAGCCAACTTCATAACAAACGATGCTCGCCCCCTCTCCTTCAATCAACTTTAACTTGGCTTTCTCCAGACGATAATTTCTCAAGTACTCGGTAGGGGTAATATCAAATCTTGCCTTAAGCTTTCTATGCAGCTGGCGTTCGCTAACACTCATATTTTGAGCAAGTTGCGCGACTTTAAACTCTACATCGGCATAGAACTTCTCTACCACAGAATCCAGCTCATTAACAAATAAAGCATCTTTTTCTGGAACATTTGATACCGCTCCTGAATCACGCCTCTCATTTTCAATATAACTACTATACTGGTTTTTCAGAATGTTCCGAATAGATATTAGCGCCCTCATCCGCATAACTAGTTCATGTGCACTGAAAGGCTTAGTAATAAAATCATCAGCCATTTCGTCCCAGCCCTTTAATCGACTTTCAAAGTCTGTTTTTGCAGTTAACAAAATGAGCGGAATGTGTGATGTTAATCTATTATTTCGAATGTCTTCTAATAATGAAAATCCGTCTTTTTTTGGCATCATGATATCTGAGACGATAATATCTGGAACATGAGCAAGTGCTAGCTCAATACCCTGAGCTCCATCTTCGGCTGATAAAATTGAAAAGTCTTCAGATACAGAGTCGCAAATAAGTTCTCTGAGGTGGATGTTATCTTCGACAATAAGGGCAATAGGTTTGGAATCATCGTAATCAACAGGCTCTACCAGCCTAAGCTCATCACAGTGAGCTTGTTGAACAGGATAAGCAGCCTTATCAATTACACTGACCTTAAATTGACTTTCAATCTCTTTCTCAGACGAAACAGAGGCAGCAGGAAGTTTTACTAAAAACTCACTACCCTTGCCATAATGACTCCTCACAACTATTTTTCCGTTATTCTTCTTTACCAACTCACTAACAAGCGATAGCCCGATCCCATTGCCATCAATAGATGAAATGTCAGGCGATCGATATAGTGGTTCAAATATTTTATCCAGTTCTCCCTCTTTTATCCCCACACCGCCATCTTTTACTGAAAGCAATATATTTTCGCTATCAGCCGATAGTTCAACACTTATCCAACCATCTGAGACATTATACTTCACAGCATTAGTAAGCAAGTTAGATAGAATTTTTTCATAGTCTCCGTAGGCAACTTTCGAAACGACGCTACTATCGATATGGATATTATCTCTTAAACCTGAAGAGATAATGAGTTCTTTAAAAGAATATACAATGGCTTTTGTTGCTGCGGAAAGATCGATGGTGACCTGACTAGTTTCGTTTCTAATACCACTGACAGAAAACTCCAATAACTCTTCTACCAGATTAAGTAAATGCCGAGCATTAGCTTTTAACTGCTGCGAAACTTTCGAGTGTTGAGAGTCTATTTTTTCAGCATTAGCCATAATTAGAGTAATAGGCGTTCTAAATTCATGTGACACCCCTGTAAAAAGACGTTCCTTTTGTTTTAACAAACTAGAGACTTCTCGAGTTCGCTCTTCGACTTTTCTTTTTAGCAACTCTCGATGATAGTGACTTCTTAAAACATAGATGCCAATGAATACAATAGCCATGATCATATAAAGAAAAATAGCCAGCTTACTTTTCCAAAAGGGTGGTTTGACGAAAATTCTCAAGCTACGTTCACTTCCCCACACGCCATCATTATTGGATGACGAATAAGTCAATGTATATTCACCAGTAGAAATGCTAGCCAGATTAAACTCTTGCTCTTTTCCTTTATAAATATTTCCTTTCCCACTCAATACCCATAGCCATTGATTTTTGTCAGGAGATACCAAGCTGCTATTTCTTGCTTCAATACGCAGATGATCATCTTCATTCAGGTATAATGAGTCATTAACAATATTAACAGAGGAGCGATTAACACGGGCCTGAATCAAATAAGTTGTTGGCGCCTTTTTATTCTCTTTGATACTTCTAACGTTAATTGTTGCAATACTATTTTTAGCGCTGAAAAATAGCTGACGATTATCTTTATCATAGTAACAAAAATCGCCAGTTAAACCTGACTCAGGTAAACCATCATCTTGATTATACTCGGTTAGTTTATTATGTTTTGGTAACCATCGCCATAATAAGCCAGCCCGATCAAAGAGCCATAGAACGTCATTAGACTGCTCTACAATACATTCTACACTCGCCACAGGAGAGTTAAGTAACTCGAGATGGTTAAGGCCAGCTTCTTTATCAGCTCTACCAAGTGAAATATCATTATCATTATGGAACAAGACTACACGTCCCTGCTCATACTTCACTTTCCTTAATTCTTTAAATGGCGGCTTCTGCTCCAGAACTGGAGAAAGCTCCAAGCTTTCTGTTTCTATCCTAGCCTCTCTCATTGCATCAGCATAAATTCGGATTCCTTTATTATTTGCATCAGGAGTAATGCTAAGGAAGTTAGCAGAAAGGTAACTTTCAAAACCAGCCCCCTGGTATGCTTTAAATTCAACGCTACTATTCTCAATAAAAAGAATGTTACTGTTTCTGGCTCCAGACAATCCAATCCAGACTCTTGACTGCTTGTCTTCTACTACAGAAGTCGGTTTTAACCCACTTTTTTTAGTAGAGACAATAGGGACCTGTCTGGTTATACTTCCAGTTTGAGGATCAATCCAAGTTACAGAATGCTCCGATACGCCAATAATATTTTCGACTCCTTTATATAAAAGGATAAATCGACGCTGCTCCAGTATTTTTGAAAATGCGCTTTTACCATCCCACACGTATAGCCCTTTCGATGTTGCTATCCAAAACTGCTCCTTCACTCTTAGAACATCTTCAATGTAAAGCTTTTCATCCGATAATAATAAATTTGTAAACTTATTCGCACTGGGAGCATACCGATAAATTCCCCCTTCACTTTTACTTGCCCATAGTGTGCCCTCGTTATCTAAAAAGAGTTTGGAAAAACCACCGTCACCAATATCTACAGGAATATTAGTGTCCGAAGACATTTGCCACAAAGTTTCATTAGATGAGAACCACAATTGCCCTTCCAAACTAGCACTCCCTCTAACATTCTCGGCATAAATTTGAGAAACCTGTTTATCCGTAACGGAGCGTAGCCATAAACCACTATCTGAAGATAGCCAAATGCCTCGACTGTCCTGAGTGCATTGATGAACCAACCCTAACTGTATATAACTATCAATTTCTATTTCATTTGTATCAGAGGTTATAGAAACAATCACTCCATTTCCAGTTACAACCAATAAGCGATTGCCATCCTTGAGGATACATTGACCATCTTCTAATGGAAGGTGAAGTTCTCTTTCTACAACACTATCAAAAGCAACATACTCAAACGAGTTACGAGAGTGAAAATAGCGAAGGACGCCTTTAGAAGTTCCAATCCATAAGATATTTTGATTATCGACAAAGAATGATAGTAACTCTCCAGTATCAAAGTCAGGAGAAACATTTGCCAGAGAGGCCGTTTCCTTAGAATAAGTGATGAGCTGGTTACTTGCCGCAATCCATAGCTTATCTTTAAACTCGACGATGGCGTTCACTCGCGTGATGCTGAACTCCTGCTCAGGATCACCAGGGTTAAGTCTTTCGACGTTCTTACCATCAAATGTTAAGACTCCGTATTCACTACCCAGCCAAAGTAATCCATCTGAATCCTGATAAAAAACCGTTATGCTTTCTTTTTCAGATAGGCCTTTATGAATGAAAAGCTCGGGGCTCCTTAATATCGAGCCGTCACTTGAAAAAACAGAACAAGATATAAGAAGTAAGAGTAGTGCGACCTCTTTCCTAATCGAAAGTATCAACGCGTTTTACTCTCCTTAACTTAAGTTGCCTAAATTATAGCTCTAATCTTTATTTCTAGCAGTCTCACAAGCCAACAGTCAAGCTCATCCCCAAATAATCAATCCAATCAACACAGCTCCCATTGCCAGCCGATACCAGACAAACGGCATCATGCCGATGCGATCAATCAGTTTTAGAAATAGATGAATACAGGCAAACGCACTGACGGCAGCAATGCCGAACCCTGCCAGCATGGCTCCCCATTTTACTGGTTCAGCCTGTGTGACTAACTTAAGACTTGTTAGTCCACCGGACAGGATAATGACCGGGATAGATAACAAGAAAGAAAATCTTGCCGCAGCTTGACGTGTAAGCCCCAGCCACAATCCCGCCATGATGGTGGCACCGCTGCGACTGGTTCCGGGGATCAAAGCAAATGCCTGACAACAGCCAACAACAGCAACATCTTTCCAGGTCATCTGATATTCGTTACGCTCGCGCTTTACTCGTTTTTCGACATAAGCCAATAACAGAGCAAAAATAATGGTGGTCGCAGCAATCACCGGAAGATTTCTTAAATAAAGATCAACAATATCAAAAACACTAAAAGCAAGACCAACCAATCCTACCGGTACCGTTCCCCAAATGACGGCCCATGCCAGGCGGGCATCTTGCTCCATGTCTTTTTTAAATCCAGAGCGAAAAAACGCCGCAATCATACTGCCCACTTCTTCTCGAAAATACACCAGAACGGCAGTCAGGGTTCCCACATGAACGGCAACATCAAAGGCATGGCCTTGATCTTTCCATCCCAATATTTGCGCAGGCAAAATCAGGTGAGCGCTGCTCGAAATCGGTAAAAACTCAGTAAGCCCCTGGATCAGAGCGAGAAGGATAATTTGTAACCAGTCCATTGTTGCCTCAAATATCAGTCTGGAAATAAAAATTTAACGAAGGGTCACGTAATAAATGCTGTACAGAATCGCCTCTGTAAACATAATCACCCAAAAATAGATGCCGAACCCAAAAATGTGCCCATGTACACTCTCGATACGAGGATTGCGTTTAGCCAGAATAATAGCGCCAATCGTAGCGATTACTAAGGCACCCAAACCATGGGTTTTCCAATCGAGAGGTTCAACCGCCCAAACCGTCTGAGGGATGGCCCAAAGCACCAATACAACCAATAAGGAATTAAGCACCTTTGTCATGTTACAACCTCGACTCTAATGTATCAGGGACAGATGGCCGAGCATTCTCGCTGATGTTTTTAACAAAGGCAATGACTTTCACACTCTCACCCATTTCTGATGGCAACAACAGTTTTTGTAAACTCTGAGAACGCTCAACACGCTGCACAAGTGATGACTCCTCGGCCATATTCAAATGGGTACCATTACTTAATAAATATTCGGCTTGAGAACAGTAACCCGTTAACTCCCACCCTAAAGATTCGGCCATGCCACATAACTCAGAAAAGTTAACGTGAGTCGTGATGTCCTGCAATCCCACTAGCTGTTCAAAATGAACATGACGACGATGGCGATAGAAACACTGAACGCTGCCATCGATCCGCTGTGGATGAAATAGCTCATCCGCCGCATAACCATAATCCAACAGTACAATAGCCCCTGTTGACAAGGTTTGCGACAGGGTCGCCAACCACCCACTACGCCAGGGCGATGCCTCAAAAACAACCTGCTCAGTTTTAGGCAGTTTATCCCTATGCTGCATTAACCATTGTTCTAGCTCGTCAGATAAACGAGAACTCCAAATTGTTTGCCATCCTTCTTTACTCCAACGTATTTTCTGCTCTTGAGCCTCACCCTCAACCCACTTAAAACGATGGGACGGAATGGCATCGAGAACCTCATTACCCAGTACGCATCCGCTAAACTCTTTGGCAGGCGGTGCAGATAGCCACTGAACAATATCCGGGTCATAAACTCCCGCTTTCGTTAAAGTTTCCTGTTGGAGTGCGCGTAAGGGCGCTGAGACTTCAATAATAAAATAGTGTTTTAGTGGAAAATCTATCGACTTTAAATACAGCAATATTTGAGCGGCCAGTTGACCAGAGCCTGCTCCAAACTCATAAATGCATTCATCGACATGTGGCAATACAGGCAACAGACTACTTGCCACAAACTGACCAAACATCGAAGAAATTTCTGGCGCGGTAACAAAATCCCCCAGCTCACCAAATGGCAGTTGACCGTTAACGTAATATCCCAGCTCGGACGTATAAAGTGCCCGATGAACAAACTCAGCAAAACTTAACGCCTGCTCATCACTGGCTTGCGCAGCGGTGATCATTTGTAAGCATAACTGATAGCTGGTTGCCAGTTGGCTTTCTGACGGCAAAGGTAAATCACCAAGGGAATAACACTGATTGCGGACTAACTGACAATAGTCTTCAAAACATGGGCGATGCATCTTATAAAAATTCTCCGCCATCGAGCTTAATAATTTGTCCGGTTAAAAAAGGTTGAGACAACAAATATAAAACCGAACTTTGTACCATGGATAAATCACCCACACGGTTTAAAGGAATGCTCTCTTTTAAACGCTCAAGATGGCTTTGCGGTTTTCCTGGTGGTGGCAAAATCGCACCCAGAGCCAAAGCATTGACCTGAATGTCTGGCGCGAGCTCTCGCGCCAGATTGAGTGTGGCATCGTGCAACACACCTTTTGCCATTCGATACACAAAGTGGTCACCCATAGGACGATTTAAACGAGCATCTAAAATATTAATGATATGCCCACCTTGGTTCTGCAACGCAAACTGTCGGCTCAAAGACAAAGGCGCATAAGCATTAATGTTCATAATGCTTTGCCAGTGAGTAGGCAAATGCTGCCAATCATCACCTTCAGGAAAAACCGCTGCCGAATTCACTAACACATCAGGAGATCGAAAAGACTCCGGCAACAAAGAAAAAAGCTGATCGGTACTTTCAGGAGAACTCAAGTCACATTGAACACAACAATGCTCGTATTGCTGCTCTGTCATCCATTGCGATAACTCCTTTGCAGGCGTCTCTGAATGCCCATAATGAATAATGACGCGATAGCCACTTTCGGCCAAGGCTTCCACAATCGCGCGTCCAATTCGAATAGCGCCGCCCGTTACCAATGCTGTTTTTTTCATTGCTTATATGGGCTCATGTCGATAGGGTCTTCGATTTTTTTAAGCGGCTGGCTGTGTTGATCAAATGCCTGCCACAACTTAGATAGAGAAACACCTTGTTCGGGATGGATCCAGTCGGGAGCCAGCTCGTAAAAAGGCAACAACACGAAAGCGTTGTGTAAAATTTCGGCGCGAGGTAACGCCACAGGCTCAGCATAAATCTTGTCGCCATAATTAAGCAGATCAATATCGATGGTTCGTGCACTGAACTTAGCGGCATGGCGATCACGACCACCTTCCAATTCGATGGCCTTAAACTCAGTATTGAGGTCAGCAATAGAGTCAGTGGTTTTAAATCCTACCACCATGTTGTAGAAGTCATCCCCCACAAATCCAACGGCTTCGCTTTCATATACAGACGAAAGCTGCAACGACCCCCATCGACCATACAAAGCATCCAGAGCAAACTTTAGATGTTTACGTCGTTCAATATTGGTACCAATGCTGATGAATACCCTTTCCACTTAACTCGCTTCGCCTCGTTCAATCATGACACCCACAGCATCAGAGCCACTCACTGCAGCAGGCTTACTTAATTTGAGTTTTACTTTTTTAACACCAAATTCTTTTATAATTATTTCAGCCACACGTTCAGCCATGGTTTCTACCAGCTGAAAATCACTGTTTTCAACAAAACTGATGATACGCTTTGCAACGGCTTTGTAATCTAAAGCTTCGTCAATCGTATCGGTCGCAGCAGCAGGTCGGATGTCCGTCGACATTTCGATATCAAACGCTACTTTTTGCTTAATTTTGCGTTCCCAACCATAAATACCAATCACCGTTTCTATGACCAGGTTTTCAATAAATACTACATCCATAAACTTTTACACCCATTTCTTTACCCAAAGTATTTCAAGATACAGGTAGGCGGCCAGCAAGCGAATCCCCTGAACTTAGATAGACTAAGTGATTGGGGTGAGTGCGCGCAGCCAACATCGCTGCATCTTGAAAGGCGACGGGTATATTTGTTTTTTTGTCAGTCAACCTATCTAAGTTAATCGAGCTTATCGATTGTTGAGTTTTATTCTACAGTGAGAATTTGCCTCTTGCTTTCGTTAATACAGATCTGCATCATGTACTGATATTCAAAGCGCCGTTAATGCTCCATTATAACGAGGTCGCAACATTGCGACACCCACAATAGCAGCGAAACCAATGGAAACCTCATTTATTGCCATTATTTTTCTATCTTACCTTTTAGGTTCGATATCAAGCGCCATACTCGTATGTCGCTTATCTGGCTATGGTGATCCGCGCGATACAGGATCAGGGAATCCTGGCGCTACTAATGTTCTTCGCATTGGGGGCAAAAAGGCGGCATTGTTAACCTTGCTGGGAGACATGCTTAAAGGTGTCATTCCGGTGGCCGCACTGTTAGCTATGAACTACCCAGTCACGACAGCCGCAGCGGCTGGCCTGGCAGCTTTCATCGGGCATTTATTTCCGGTTTATTTTCATTTTAAAGGTGGCAAAGGTGTTGCCACCTTTTTTGGTGTACTGCTAGCCCTTAACTTTAAATTGGGACTGCTCGCCACAGGCATTTGGTTGATTTGTGCCTTCACCTTCAAGATATCCTCTTTGTCGGCACTGATAACAGCCTTTGTTATTCCGATGTTTTCCTGGTTCTTCTTCCCACAGCAATTTCCTTATTTGGTGACTATGTGCGCTTTGCTGATTATTCGCCACCACAGCAATATTCGAAAACTGCTGTCCGGTGACGAATCTAGCATAGGTAATAAAGCATCCTGAAACAGCAGACTTGTTTCTATAGGTAAGCGTTTTATACAGGCTCTAACTCACTGATCGGCCAACGAGGTCTTGCCTGAATCCCCATTCCATCTTCGGCACCAGCTTGTAGACGACAAAATCCAGCGTAAGCAATCATAGCGCCATTATCCGTGCAATAGGCCGGACGAGGATAGAACACTTCTCCTCCAATTTTCGTCATGTACTTGCCTAACTCTTCTCTAAGCAGTTTGTTAGCACTTACACCACCCGCTATCACTAAACGTTTATGCCCTGTTTCTTTCAATGCTCGACGACACTTTATCAACAGGGTATCCACAACGGCTTCCTGAAACGCGTAAGCAATATCAGCCAAGGTTTGTTCATCGTCATCGTTGTCGCGCAAGGTATTCGCAGCAAAAGTCTTTAGCCCACTGAAACTGAAATCCAGACCGGGTCGATCAGTCATCGGCCGCGGAAAGCGAAATCTTCCAGCAGAGCCTTTTTCTGCCAATGCAGCCAACTGTGGCCCGCCAGGGTAGCCCAGCCCCATAATTTTGGCTGTTTTATCGAAAGCTTCTCCGGCAGCATCATCAATAGACTCACCCAGGATCTCGTATTCGCCTAATGCTTTGACATCAACCAGCAGGGTATGGCCGCCAGATACCAACAAAGCAACAAAAGGAAACTCAGGACGATTATCTTCTAACATAGGCGCCAGTAGATGGCCTTCCATGTGGTGGACACCAATGGCTTTGCACCCCCAACTAAAAGCCAGGCTACGGCCCAGTGTGGCACCCACCAACAAAGCACCAACCAACCCCGGCCCTTGGGTAAAAGCCACACCATCAATATCGGTAGCTTCCAGTTGAGCCTCGTTCATCACCTGCCTGACTAACAATGCCGTTTTGCGGATGTGGTCCCGTGAAGCCAGCTCTGGCACCACACCGCCATACTCAGCATGCAGTTCAATCTGGCTATAAAGTGCCTGTGCAATCACTCCCTCTTCTGAATCATAAATCGCAATACCTGTTTCATCACAAGAGGTTTCGATACCTAATACTTTCATAACTTAAGGGGAGTTCCAGTTAATAAGACGTTCTACCTAATGATACCTCCCTTAACCAGTGACATCTATCCCCATCGCCTTTCAAGGTGCAGCGGTGCTGGCTGCGCGCGCTCCCCCCAATCACTTAGTCTATCTAAGCTCCGGGGATTAGCTTGCTGGCCGCCTAACTGAACCTTGAAGCACTTTGGGAACAGCAACCCGCTCTTACGACAGACTTCCTATCGCAAAAGACTAAAAACCGCTAAAATCTGGTTAAAGTTTTTGCAATCAACCCCAAAAAGCATTAAGATCCACGCCCTCCGAGAGGAGGACCAATTTTTGGTCAATCATTTTTTTAATTAAACTATTTAAGGTGGTGATTTTTCATGCCAAGCGTTAAGGTAAAGGAAAACGAGCCGTTTGATGTGGCTCTGCGTCGTTTTAAGCGTTCTTGTGAGAAAGCCGGTATTCTGGCCGAAGTTCGTCGTCGTGAACATTACGAAAAGCCAACTTCAGTTCGCAAACGTAAAAAAGCCGCAGCAGTTAAGCGTCACTTGAAAAAGATGTCGCGTGAAAACCTCAAACGTACCCGTTTGTACTAATTAAGGTACCTTAAGCTGATATGGCCGCATTACTTGATACCATCAAAAATGCGATGAAAGATGCGATGCGTGCCAAGGAGAAAGATCGCCTTGGCACCATTCGAATGCTTCTCGCAGCCGTGAAACAATACGAAGTTGATAACCGTGAAGAAGCCGACGATGCAACCGTGCTGGCTATTCTTGATAAAGCGGTTAAGCAACGCAGAGAATCTCTAAAGCAGTATGAAGAAGCTGGTCGCGACGATCTGGCTGCTGTCGAAAAGGCAGAAATTGCTGTTTTACAAGACTTCCTTCCCGAAGCGCTCACCGAAGAAGAAATCAACTCTGCTATCGAAGCAGCCGTTGCTCAAACCGGTGCAGAAAGCATGAAAGACATGGGAAAAGTCATGGGTGTTCTAAAACCCCAGATGCAGGGTCGCGCAGACATGGGCGCGGTAAGCAAGCTGATCAAAGCTCGCTTGTCATAAGCCAGTAGCCCGGCTCTCACTCAGTGATGAGTGAATGATTTACATAAATTACCATTCCGGGTTTTTATGGCAGGAAGAATTCCCAAAAGCTTTATTGACGATGTGCTCGACAAAACCGATATTGTCGAGCTTATCGATCAGCGAGTGCAACTCAAAAAAGCAGGTCGAAATTACCAAGCCTGTTGCCCTTTTCATAACGAAAAAACCCCTTCCTTTTCAGTCAGTCCAGAAAAACAGTTCTACTATTGCTTTGGCTGTGGTGCCACCGGTAACGCCATTACCTTTGTGATGGAATATGACCGACTGGAATTTGTCGATGCTATCGAAGATTTGGCACACAATCTGGGCATGGACGTGCCACGAGAAGCTCAGGAACAACCGCAACGCCAGTGGTCTCATGATCTTTATGAACTCATGTCACGAGCTGCTGTTTTTTATCAACAACAGTTACGCAAACCAGGACACGAACGCGCCATTGAGTATTTGAAGAACCGAGGTTTGAGTGGCGAAATCGCCAAAGACTTTAAACTCGGTTTTGTGCCAGACGAATGGCACAGCCTGTCTCAGCTTTTCGGGCAACAGCCCTCAATGAACAAAGCTCTGGTCGATTGTGGACTGCTGATACAAAAAGAAAACAATCATTATGATCGCTTTCGTGATCGTATTATGTTCCCCATTCGAGATCGCCGTGGCCGTGTCATTGCCTTTGGTGGCCGAGTGTTGGATAAAGGCGAGCCCAAATACCTCAACTCACCCGAGACTGAGATTTTCCATAAAGGGCAAGAACTTTACGGTCTCTATGAAGTTCGACAAGCCAATCGCAAAGTCGAATGGATAACCGTGGTTGAGGGCTATATGGATGTTGTGTCTCTAGCCCAGTTTGGTATTCGGAATGCCGTCGCAACCTTAGGTACTGCCACCAGCAGCGCTCACATTCACCAACTGTTCCGAGTATGCCCCAAAATCATCTTTTGTTTTGATGGTGATAGAGCGGGACGTGACGCTGCATTGAGAGCGCTCAATCAAAGCCTCAATCATATTCGCGACAATCGCGAAATTCGCTTTATGTTTTTACCTGATGGTGAAGATCCTGATACACAGGTGCGAAAAATAGGCGCAGATGCTTTTAGTCAGCAGCTACAAAAAGCACCAACGTTGTTCGAATTTTTATTTGAACATCTGAAATCGCAAGTGGATCTCAACACCTTTGAAGGGCCTGGCAAACTGGCCAATATCGCCAAGCCCTTTGTGAATCAAATTGAAGATCCCATTCATCGTGAACGATTTCTGGCCAGCTTGTCTAAAGATGTAGGGTTAAGTGAACAAAAGCTGACCCAATTGCTCGATGAACACCAGCCGCAAACTCCGGCACCTGCTCCTGCTGCGCAAAAAGCCTCTTCGATGAGTCAGCTAACCCCGGTTCGTAAGATCATCAAAGTATTGCTGCACAAAGGCTCTTATGTCGAAACCATTGACGACTATGACTGGCTGCCTAAATCCAGAGTGGCAGGTAAAGATCTTTTGTATCAAATGCTTGAAATTTTGCGCAACAACCCCCACATGTCGACAGGAGCTCTTATTGAGCATTGGCGCGGAACACAATATGAACCGCATTTGAACAAACTCATCAATGACACACCGGTGATTCCGATTGAGGAAATGGCGCAAGAAATACCAGCCATCATGGTGAAGTTAAAAGAAGAGACGCTTGTTCAACGAAGAGAGGAACTGGTAGCACGTGATCGCACCGGGCCTCCATTGACACCGGAAGAAAGAAAAGAGCTGAGAAGTTTGTATTAAAGGCAAAATCCAGCTCAGCAAATTTGCCTGTAAGCGGCTACACTGTGTATAATTGCGCGTTTCGTGTTCAGCAGTGGTGTGCTGTTTGTTACAGCGCATTTGTGCACATTTATCACTCACATAGATAACCCATCAAAAGGTTGTAACTGAATGTCAGATTTCTCTAACGAAACACAGCAATCCCAGCTAAAACTGCTTATCGCCAAAGGTAAGGAGCAAGGCTATCTGACTTACGCGGAGGTCAACGACCATCTGCCCCCAGATATTGTCGATCCGGACCAAATCGAAGACATCATCCGAATGATCAACGATATGGGTATTCAGGTTCACGAATCTGCACCCGACGCCGACTCATTGTTGATGAGCGACGCCCTAACCGATGAAGATGCGGCCGAAGAAGCTGCTGCAGCCCTGGCATCGGTCGATAGCGAATTTGGTCGAACCACCGATCCTGTTCGTATGTACATGAGAGAAATGGGTACGGTTGAGCTGCTGACTCGCGAAGGCGAAATCGACATTGCCAAACGAATTGAAGAAGGCATCCGTCAGGTTGCTATCGCTATTTCTGAGTTCCCTCGCACTATAGAAACCTTATTGGACGATTATGACCGTTATCAAGCGGGCGACTTAAAACTGTCTGACTTAATTACTGGGTTTTCGAACGGTGAAGAAGAAGAGCTAACCCTCGGTGGTAGCCACGTAGGTTCTGAAGTTCCTGCTGATGAACTAGAAGACGAAGACGTTGATACCACATCCAGCGATGACGATGACGTTGATGACGGCCCAGATCCTGAAGAAGCGCAAGAACGTTTCACAGCATTAAGAAATCAACACGAAAAAACCATTGCTGCCGTTGCCAAATATGGCCGAGCACACAAATCCGCTCAGGCAGAAATCGGAGAACTGCAACATCAATTCATGCAGTTAAAGCTGTTGCCAAAACAGTTTGATCGTTTAGCAACCAACATGCGCAACCAGATGGACTTGCTACGAGCACAAGAACGTCTGATCATGAGACTGTGTGTTGAGTACGGCAAAATGCCGCGTAAAACCTTTATCTCTGAATTCCCAGGCAATGAGACCAACACCAAATGGTTGGATGCTCATCTTGGTAAAAATGTCGCTTACAAAGCTGACTTAGAAAGCGTTACCGAAGATGTTCTGCGTTGTCAGAATAAACTGCTTAATATCGAAGGCAAATGCAATCTCACCATCGCCGAGCTAAAAGAAACCAACCGTCGCATGTCGATTGGTGAAGCTAAAGCTCGCCGAGCTAAAAAAGAAATGGTAGAAGCCAACCTGCGTCTGGTTATTTCGATTGCAAAAAAATACACCAACCGTGGCTTGCAGTTCCTAGATTTGATTCAGGAAGGTAACATCGGTTTGATGAAAGCAGTTGATAAGTTCGAATATCGTCGTGGTTACAAATTCTCGACCTACGCAACATGGTGGATTCGTCAGGCCATTACTCGTTCGATTGCGGATCAGGCCAGAACTATCCGTATTCCAGTGCACATGATCGAAACCATCAACAAGCTAAACCGTATTTCTCGTCAAATGCTTCAAGAAATGGGCCGTGAGCCTCAGCCTGAAGAGTTGGCAGAACGTATGGAAATGCCTGAAGACAAGATCCGTAAAGTTCTCAAAATTGCCAAAGAGCCCATTTCGATGGAAACTCCCATTGGTGATGATGAAGATTCGCACTTAGGCGACTTCATTCAGGACGATGCGCAGGAGTCTCCAGTAGACTCAGCCACTTCATCCAGTCTTGGAGAAGCGACTAAAGACGTTCTTGCAGGCCTAACAGCACGTGAAGCGAAAGTACTGCGTATGCGATTCGGTATCGATATGAACACGGATCACACCTTGGAAGAGGTAGGAAAGCAGTTTGATGTAACTCGTGAGCGTATTCGTCAGATTGAAGCCAAGGCGTTACGTAAATTGCGTCACCCTTCTCGCTCAGAGAAGCTAAGAAGCTTCTTAGACGAGCAATAAAGCATATTAAAAAAGGCTCTTCGGAGCCTTTTTTATTGCCTGTAATTGAGCTCTATGGACCTAAATCACCCAGATATTGGAAGAATCATCCATTTTTTGATGTAATTAAAGAGAACCTTTGAGACAAATCATTATTAGATACGACGAGGATAGAGCTTTTTGAGATCGAGTAGTGCCTTCACACTAATAGAGATGCTTACCGTCATTGTGATCATTGGGCTGCTGGCGAGCCTTAGCGTTCCTCGATATATTAATGTTCAATCCGATGCCAGAAATGCCCACCTACAAGCTCTGGAAGGTTCTGCACGTACAGCAAATACTTTGATCAATACTCTATTCCGTTTACCTTCTACGCCACGGATCCAGGTGGACAATCGCATTACCGATTTAGATACCGATAGAAATGGAAGTTTTGAAACACGTTTGTTATGGGGTTATCTGGATAATACGGATATCGAACAACATCTGAACTTGTCCGATCAAATTGAAACCCAACTCAGCGGGCTACCATTTATTTATTTTGGTTTTGATTTAAATGAAGATGGGAATCCGATCAATGACAATTGCTACTTTCGCTACGAACAAGCGGCATCGGCAAACTCTATGCCGGGCTATATTATTCAAAACTCAGGATGCTAATCAGGCACAAGGCTAACGACATTTGTCGTCAGCGCTGTACCCATTATCATTTCATTCTCGCGGAGGCAGCCAATTAGTGCGCTGATGCGGTTCTTAGCTGCTCGAATCCAGTGGCTCCGACACCCACTTGACCGTAAGTAAATTCTTGCCAGTTTAACGGTGACCAGTCACTGGTTGGGCGAGAAGGAATTGGCGGCATTGATGTACCAAAGTTATAAGGAATAATTTGTTTTTCTGGTGGACGAGGCACTAAACCTCTTTCTGGTAGTTTGGGTCCTTCGTGAGCCCAGATAAGAAAACCAACGGCATGTCCTGCATGATCACGAAAATAACCTTTTTCAATCACACCTAAATGTTTACCAGGAAAACTGAATACGTTGTTGTACTCAATTAAAGCTGTTGCCGTACCATTGAGATCATAAATGATATCGTTACTTAACCACGACACTACGTCGCCGTGTTTATCAAAAATAGCTTCCATCGTGTGTACCTCCACCGAATACGAATGAAATAAAAAAGAGACGTCAAAACTCGTCGTCCTGAGATTATTAAACTTGATTTCAAAAGCTCATGTTGTGATTTATACGTGATTCTCATGTGATATGAGATGACAACACTGTTAACTTATTGATTTTTATATAGATAACAGAAAAATTACACACTGTGATCACACAAAGAATTCGTGATTTTGTTCATTAATTACTCATCAGAACACGAAAATAACACATATTGAGATTCGAAAATCTCAAAAAAAAGTGGTTGATAGAGCTTTGGCTCAAAAGGTATTACACTAAATAGGTATTCGAAAAAGACTACTAGAGGAAAACGGAATGGCTCATAACTAATCCCAATAAATACATCGCGTTACGAGTTTGGATCACGCAGAACTGCGTGATTTTAGTGTGGGTGTCCAGAATCACACTGTGATTTTGATTCATTTTTACAATAAAAACTATATTGTATATTTCCTTTCATTCTTAAATAGTATCCACTTTTTAAGCTCAAATATGAGACTTACCACATTATGGATAAGTCTTTCGATACACTTAGCAGCGTTTTTTTCATAGAATCAACTAGGGCCAGTTGCCCTCTAGTTACTTACACTTTGTTATGTCTCAGAAGAAGGTTTAGGCTTCATGGCTAAAATGGTACTCAGATATGGAATCGTTTTATTTCTGCTGCTTGCTGTTTTTCAATTAATGGAATACTTCTTTTTTAGCTACAAAATCACTTTGAGCACTTATCTCGGTCTGGTCGGTTTTTTCTTCTTACTCATTGGCATTGCAGGCACCTGGTATTTTACTCGACCCGTTCAAGAGGCGACGATGGCAGATCCCGACTTACTGGCACAATTTAGTCCACGAGAATTAGAAGTATTGAATCTGATTGCTAAAGGTTACGCTAATAAAGAAATCGCCCAATTACTGGATTTATCCCCCAATACCATAAAAACTCATATTAGTAAGCTATACGATAAACTCGGGGTCAATAACCGAACTCAAGCAGCCTCAGAAGCTAAGCTATTGAAACTAATAGAGTAATAAAAGCTTCACCCATTTGGGCGATGGTCAAAACCCTGCACAAATCCTTAAATAAGGCTTCCAGATAACTGTCGAGAAACAAATATGAAATCAACCATTCTAAAATACGGACTCCTAAGTGGCGGCGTGATGATACTGATCTTTAGTATCAGTTTTGCGCTAATGAAACCTGCTCCAGAGAACTATCGCATTGGCGAAATCATTGGCTATTCCACCATGATTTTATCCATGCTTGTTATTTACATTGCCTGCAACGAATATCGCCTTCAGCAACCAGGCCAATCCGTCACTTTTGGGCAGGTATTCCGCCTAGGTATAGCGATCAGCGCCATTGCAGGAACTATGTTTGGCATCTTTAACTGGGTTTATGTAGAAATCTTCCATCCAGAATTTATGGAAGAATACTATTCATACTTTGTAGAGAGCGTAAAAAATAGCGGTGCCAGTGAAGCTGAAATCGCTGAGACTTTAAAACGTCTGGAGTCAGAGAAAGAAATGTTCTCAAGCCCAGCGGTACAATTCTTCACCATGTTTATTACCGTCTTTATGATTGGTGCCATAGTGACCTTGGTAACATCCTTTATTCAATCAAAGAAAGCGGCACCTGAGTTAGCTCATAGCTGATACAGCGCCCTCAGTGGGCGCTTACTTACTTCAAGCTGCAGAAGATGTAGCTAAAGGTTGATGGCGTATAAATTGAGTTTCGACCAACTCACGATAATAATCCGATGACTCCATTAGCTCATCGTGAGTCCCTTGGGCCGATACCGTACCATCTGCCAACACAATGATCTGGTCGGCTTCCATCACCGTCGAAAGTCGATGGGCAGCTACGAGTGTTGTGGATTGAGCTTGCAGCGGCTTCATCGCCGTTTGCAGTTGCTGCTCAGTAATTGCATCTAAATGGGCGGTCGCTTCATCACATAGCAGGATCGGCGACTGGCACAACAAAGCTCGCGCAATAGCAACTCTCTGTCGTTGGCCTCCCGATAAGCACACGCCATCTTCCCCAACCTCAGTATCCAGTCCTTGAGGCAGCTCTTTTACAAAATCAGCCAGTTGGGTTTGCTTAAGCACTTCGGCGATGGCTTCGTCAGTTACTTCTCCCTTTACACCATAACTTAAATTATGCCGCAACGTCCCTGATAGCAGTGGTGTGTCTTGTGCGATATAAGCAATTTTGTCACGCCAATCAGCCCCTCGCAATTCAGCAACATTTTGTTCGCCATAACGTATTTGTCCCTGCTGATGCAGGTAGAAGCCAAGCAACAGAGAAAATAACGTGGTTTTTCCTGCACCCGAGCCGCCAACCAAAGCCGTTGTTTTACCTGCAGCAAAACTGACAGAAAGTTCCTTGATGATCTTTTTATCTTCTCCGTAACCAAAATCAACCTGCTCAAAATGAATATCCTGCATCCCATCGGCAACCGGAGCTCCTTGGTCTAATTGCTCCACCTCTGAATGCATTAGGGTGTGAATACGCTCCGCAGCACCCGCCGCTTTATTGAGACCAGCAAAAAACATACTGAACTGGATTAGCGGGAAAACGATATTAAACAGATACAGAATAAAAGCGATCAAAGTTCCAAGAGTAATATCCCCTTGAGCGACACGGGTTGCGCCAAAAACGAGTATGGCAATCATCGCCGCGGTAATAGTAATGCCAGCAATAGGCGCCATCACCGCCATGATCACAACTTCTTTTTGGCCAAGCTTGTATAGCTTATTCAGCTTTTCGTCACAGCGCTGTAACTCTCGCTGCTCGGTACCAAAGGACTTAATCAAACGGATCTGACTAAACACCTCAGTGATTCGACCTAGAAAAGACGCTTCTGTACTCTGAATCTCCGTAGAAATTGCATTAAGACGGCCAGCGACAGGGATCGTAATCAAGAACGAGGCTGCCAAACATCCAAACAATACCAGAGTAAGCTGCCAATCAAGCACCCACAGGATAATCAAACTCGCGATCACCGTGACCATACCGGATATAAACGGCTCAAAATGCTGTGCGACCACTTCGTTAATAACATCAGTATCATTAACGACACGGCTAGCTGGTTCGGCAGAGGTTTCTTTATCAAAAAAGCGCACCGGAAAATAGAAAATTTTGCCAAGCAGCGACTGTCTCAAATGCACCAGCATTCTATTACTTACTCTACCGATTAAGTAAGTATTAACTCCGGCTGCTGCGACTCCTGCAATTAGTACCGCAATCAAAATCCATAAAAACTCATTGCTGACCGCTCCCAATGAGGAATAGCTGTCTACCAACTTTTGCGTCAACATAGGGAAAAGCAACGAACTGGCCGAACTCAAAAGAGTTAACAGTGCAATCGTCACTAGCAAAGCCCGACCTGGCTTGGCCAACTTTATCAATTCAAAAAGCTTCCTATAACTGGCCTTCTCATCTTTCATAATGATTCCTTCAAACTTTATGACTTCAGATGTGACTATTAAAGCACCGCACTGACCAACTGGTCAATATTTTTGTGACCAAATAAAAATTGACTGACCAGACAGTCAGAAAATAAGATACCTCTGCGTTTAATAGAAAACCAACCAGGACATCCATGAGCGACAAGCGAGACAGAATTCTGGAATCGGCAAAAGCACTGTTTTTAGAACAGGGCTATCAAACCACCAGTATCCAGAGCATTGCAGATAAGGCCCAGATCTCAAAGGGGGCTATTTATATCTACTTCAAATCAAAGCAAGAGATCCTTCTCGCCATCTTTCGCCATCTGGAAGAAGAAGTCTGGGAGCAGATTAACAAGATAAAAAGTGATAGCTCACTTACTCCAAGAGAGCAGTTAAGAGAACAAATCTATTGCTATTACGAAGACGTTCGAGCGAACTCTCAGTTTTCTCAAACAGTGCTTACAGGTTGTGAACTGAGTGAAGAGTTGATCAACTACAGCAAAGAATACCGTTATCGCCTGCAAATGTCACAAGAGGACGCACTGGTTCTGGTATATGGTGATGCGATCCGTCCCTGGCGGCTGGATGTGGTGAATTCACTCAATGGCATGATGCAAGAGCTAGAAATGACCATGGTGCTAGACAACATCGAGCTCAGCGGAAAAAAAGTCGCAGACCACCTTTGCAATCTCACTGATTTTATCGTCAATGGATTGCTGGACAGCCAACAAACACCGCTACTTGATGAGCATTGGTTGCTCGAGAGAAAAGCTTTTTTACATAAAGAAGAAGCCAAACGAAGTAGAACGGTTTCTGAGCTATTGGAAGAGCTGGAGAAAGCTGCAAAAAAATTGGTGATCACTGGCGACAACAAAGAGATGCTACAAGAAACGTTGCGCATGCTGTCTGAAGCTTTGGCCTCTGAAAACCAGAATAAGGCATTGCTCAAAGCGTTTTTGACCAGCTTGCGCGACTATCAGGAACTGGAGAAACCGCGAAAAGCTTTAGCTCAAGAATTAGGAATATCGATTAGTTAGCTTTCGGTGGGCGATGAATAAACTCCAACCGATTGCCACTAGGCTCACGAATCATCATGTGTTTAGCTGGCCCACCATAAAAAAGCTCAGGAGCAAACTCGATAACCACATCGCTTCGATTTTTCATCCTATTATAAAGAACATCCAATGTTTCAAAACTGGAAACTTTAATTGCTAAATGGTGAAGACCAACATTGTATTTACGATTGAAGGTTACCAGTTTGCTCTTATCTTTCACTTGCCACAAAGTCACAAATGACTGGCCATCCGTAACAAAGTTTGCAGGATAACTTTTATCCCTTCCCGCTAGACGCCACCCCAATACATCAATAAAGAATGATGTTGTTGCGGAAAGATCGGAAACCGTAAGACCTAAATGATCAATGCCCTGAGTCGCTGGCTTGGTGTTATCCTCTGCAACTAAAGATAAGCTGCTCAAAAAAATTATCAAAGCTACTAGTAAGTTTTTCATAGAAAATTTCTTTATTTAATTTGCTTCAAGATAAGGTTTTTAATGTCTTTTTTATTTCAGAACGCAGCTCATCGATAGACTCGGTAATATTATCAACCGCTTGTCGACTCTCTACCATCGACTCCCAGTTCTTCTGCCAGACATCCTTTAAAGCTGAAGCTTTCTGTTGGATTTCGGGTGTAGAAACAACACTTAGATCATTAATCAACCCGACCCGCACCCAACCATGACGAGGACTGCCTTCAATAATATCCTTATCGTAGTGAGCAAAGAAAACCACTTGCTCTAACTCGCCCAACTCCTCAAGCATTTCAAAACAGGCAGTACGGACATTATTATTTTCTTCAGTAATTTCTAAACGCCACACATTGTAGCTAAAACCTACAAGGGCAAAGAAGATGCTGAAGATGGCTGTGTATTGGTAGGTTCTGAGTTTGTTTTGCAGTTTCTTATTCATGATTCGGTGTCAAAATAACGTTAATCAATAGATTGAGTCATTGAGTATTTGTTACAGACGGAAAGTAACTTCCCGCCTGTTTGGTCACTATTGATTATTATGGCTGACACTTTCTGAAGTTGCGACTTCAAAGCCAAAGAAGTTAAGCACTCCTCGCTTAAGCCGACGCATAAGGCTGCGAATGTCTTCTAAGATTAGATAATTTACCGGAACAAATAGCAGCGTAATCAGCGTAGCAAACAGAATCCCAAATCCTAATGACACCGCCATAGGAATCAAGAATTGCGCCTGTGTGCTTTTCTCAAATAATAAAGGCATCAAACCAACAAAAGTTGTGAGTGACGTTAGCAACACCGGGCGGAATCGCGCAGCGCCCGCTGTTCGAACGGCCTCGTCGATAGACATACCTTCTGCCCGTTTCCGATTCACATAGTCCACTAAGACTAAGGAGTCATTAACCACAACACCGCTTAAGGCCAGAATGCCCATCACCGAGAGCAGAGTAAGATTCATCCCCATGATCCAATGACCGGCAATGGCTCCGACGGCGCCAAAGGGAATAACTGACATCACAATAAAAGGCTGAACATAAGACTTAAAAGGAATCGCCAGCAACACAAAGATCATAAAGAATAATCCCAGTGCTCCATACATCAACGAGTTTGAAGCTTCTCGCTGATCTTTTGCCTCACCTTCAAAACTGTAACTTACGCTCGGATAAGAAGGCAAAATATTGCGGATCTGCTCATCCATTTCTCGCTTCACCACTTCCATATTACCGCGCTCTTTATCAAAATCTGCGGTGACATTAATGGTTCTGCGACGATCAACACGCTGAATAGTGGAAGGACTACGACCCGGCTTAACAGAAGCCACTTCATGAAACGGTACTTCTCGACCATCTGCGGTTCGGATCAACATAGAATCCAAAGTCGCCAGAGAGTTGCGAGCTTCCAGTGGATAACGCACCATAACTTTCACTTCATTACGGCCACGCTGAATGCGCTGAACTTCAAAACCATAAATAGCCTGACGTACCTGACGCGCCAAAGTAGTTAGATTCAATCCAAGCAAACGAGCTTCGGGTTTAAGTTCGAGCTGCAATTCTTCTTTACCATCCGATAAAGAATCCTGAATGTCGAACACCGCTTCGTATTCACCTAATCGATCTTTAACTTCCGCAGCCATGGCTTCTAACTGCTGAATATTATGACCACGCAATTCTATGTCGATAGGGTTACCACGCCAGCCTATTTCGGCGCGATAACTTAAGTTTTCAGCTCCAGCAATCTTACCAACCAGCTTGCGCCACTCATTAACAATTTGTTGGCTCGAAACTTCAATGGTTCTAAACTCTGGCGCAACGATTTCAACTCGCACACGGCCAATATGACTGCCTCCAGCACCAGTTGTCGAAAAGATGTGATTGATCACACTTTCGTTGGTCACCGGATCAATGTATTTATCTTTTAGCTTTAAAGCTTGTCGATTAATATGTTCCACCATGGCATCAGTGCTTTCAAAAGCGGTCCCAACAGGCATCGTCAGATCAGCACGAGCCACTTCACTCTGCACCCGAGGGAACCAGGTAAACCGGGTCCACCCACTAGAGAACATGGCAGAAACAATAAATAAAACGCTAATAGCGACGGCAATTGAAGTATAACGATACTCCAACACCCAATGTAGAACGGGTCGATAACATTTATTGATAAAGATTTCTAAACTGCCTGCTATCGCCTGCTGAATTCGCGTTAAACGAGTTCTATCTTTACCAGTGCGACGCTTCACATGCTTTAAGTGTGCAGGAAGAATAAATTTTGATTCAATAAGAGAAAACAATAAAACAGGAACAACGACATAAGGAATCGATTGATACCAGGAACCACGCCCTTCCATAAAGGCTAATGGAACAAACGCCGCTATCGTTGTTAAAACACCAAAGGTCACAGGCACAGCCACTTCTTGAGTGCCTTCAACCGCAGCTTTGTATGGATCGACACCTCGTTGCAAATGAGAGTAAACATTTTCTCCCGTTACAATAGCATCATCTACGACAATTCCCAGCACGAGAATAAAAGCAAACAAGCTCATTATATTGAGCGTAATACCAAAAGCAGGCATCAAAATAAAAGCGCCCATAAAGCTCATCGGTATACCAATACAAACCCAAAGAGCTACCGCAGGACGAAGAAACAGAGCAAGTAAAAGCGCGACTAAGAATGCTCCTTGCATCGCATTGTTAGAGAGTGTTTCTAATCGGGCTTTTACAATTTTGCTGCGGTCACGCCAGAAGTCTAAAGAAATACCATCCGGTAACGTGGTGCGTTTTTCATCGATGTAGCTTTTTACGATATCAGCTACTTCAATGGCACTTTGATCACCCACGCGGAATATTTCTATCTCTACCGCAGGCTGATTATTGAATCGAGTTTTTAATGGTGTTTCTTCAAATCCATCACGAATAGTCGCTATATCTCGTAATAAAACTTTAGAGCCATCCTGACTGGTCACTACCGGAATGCTACCAAAATCAGAACCGATGTAAGCCTGACCACGACTACGAATGAAGATATCGCCACCTTGAGTACGCATATTACCCGCCGATAAATCCAGCGAGTTTTGACGCAAAACTTGTGACACTTGTTCTAAAGTTAAACCATACTCTTTGAGCGTCGCTTCCGATAGCTCGATAGAGATTTCAAAACGTTTAGTATTCTCTAAAAAGACTTGAGTAATACCTGGTTTAGCTGAAATATCATCACGAATTTCATCGGCTAAATTACGCAAAGTCAGTTCGTCAGCATTACCATAAATTACAGCACTGATAACCTCTCGACGTCGCTCAGCGATGCTAACAACAGGACGCTCAGCATCTTCTGGAAACGAATTAATGGCGTCCACTCGAACTTTAACATCATCCATTAACTCTCGTAGTTCAACACCGTCTTCTGCTTCGATGGTAATACGCGAACTGCCTTCCGTTGAACGAGACACAATCTGACGAATGCCCGTGAGATCTTGTACCGCCTCTTCAATACGAATACTGATCCCTTCTTCTACTTCGCGAGGAGAGGCACCAGGAAAAGACACTCTAACGTTCACTTGATTGATTTCGAAATCAGGGAAGACTTCGAGTGGAATTCTGTTGTTCAAAGAATAAAGACCAATGGCAAATATCGCGACCATTAACAAGTTGGCGGCAACATCATTCTTGGTAAACCAGGCAATTAATCCGTGCATCGTTGAGTCTCCTGATTAACCTTGCGTTGCCGCAGCTTTACGTTGAGAGACTTGCTTGGCGGGCTTCTCTTTTTCTTTCGCAACCCGCTCTCCACGACCTTTTTTGCCAGGAGTTTTTTGTGCTTCATCGAGACCACGTACACGGGTACCTGCTGGCACATTGCTGACAGGTGTTAATGAGTAGCGTTCTCCAGCATCCAGATTGTCGCGAACGATAATGTAATCGTCATCAGACCAAACAGGCGTTAAATTGCGTTTATCCAAACGCCCTTCTATCACAACACCCAAGGCATTGTTTTGCGAGACGGCTCGGCGCGGCAAAATAAAGACTTGTTCTAATAATTTGCCGTAGATTTTTGCTTCAACAAATTGGCCAATTTTTAAGGACGGACGTTGGTTATCAGATTGCTCGTAAGGATTTTCAATCTGTGCAATCAGATAAAGCTGTCGAGTCCCCGAATCGATAGCCCCTTCGGTACGAATGATAGCGCCTTCCCATTCATAATGACTCATACCGACTTGCGCAGAGAAAATTACTTTGGGGAGAATGTCGTTGTCTTTGGCACCGATATAATCACCGGGCAAGTCGATGTATTCTTGCTCTCGGTTTTGAATTGGCAGACGCACTTCGATGGCATCAGTCGCGTAGATATCAGCGACAGCCGTTGAGGCGTTAATCAATTGACCAATGTCGACCATTTTTGCCAATACACGACCATCATAAGGTGCGCGAAGTTCGGTTCGCTCGAGATTGAGTCTGGCTTTTTCTAATCGCGCTTTGGCTGCTTTAAGTTGTGCTTGCGCTGCTGCAACCTGAGGTTCTCTTAGGGCCAATGCACGGGCTTTCTGAGTGCTGGGTTTACGGTTCCAATCTTGCTCGGCGATGGCCGCTTGCGCTTTTTCTTGCTCGAGAGCAACTTCGGCCTCGGCAACGGAGGCTTCAGCTACCGATACTTCGACCTGATAGTCGCGAGGATCGACTTTTAATAAAACGTCACCTTGTTTAAAGAAGGCACCTGAGCGTAAGGACTCGGAAATGTGAACCACCTTGCCGCCGACTTCAGAGACCAATCGCGATTGCACTTTGGGCTGGGTGACACCAAAAGAATCAACGGTAACCTGATAGTCGCCGCGTTCCAGTGCTTTCATTTCTACAGCAACGGCGGTAGGGGGTCGTTGGCCAAACTTTCTTCCTTGGGGCGGGTTAGATGTGATCAGTTGATACGCCACAGCCCCTATAATAAGGGCCACAAGTGGTAATAAGATCTTTCTACGAGAAACAGCACTCATTCAGAAATCACTCTCTCTAAAATTAAACCTTGGGAATCCAGATATCAGGGTAATGGATAACTTACTGAATATCAGGATTTTTTACATTATTTTACATGGCTATTAGGCTGCGGAAAAAAGTCGTTAACGGGATTGAACCCGAGGCGATTTTACCGTAAACTTGCGCCCCTCTGCTGTCACTAATCGACTGCGTTTTTGAGGTGTTTTCGCACTGCCTAAACCGCTCAATTATTGTTCAGCATAGTCAAAGCGAAAGCGACTATAACGGATTTATACGTCAGAATTGAGTCTGTTGAGTTAAACGGACGATTATCCAAGTTAAGTATAGCTTTTGCAGGGGTTTTCCGAGAACTCTCATCTCTCAAAATACCCCAACCTACTCCGCTTTAGAAATGAGATTAAACGCCAAGTTTAAGCACATAGAAATCGCGCTAAATAGGTAGGTACCCATAAAAGTAAAAATGGGCCCTTAGCTCAGCTGGTTAGAGCACCCGACTCATAATCGGTAGGTCCACAGTTCAAGTCTGTGAGGGCCCACCATTTTTACTTCATCTCGTCAGAAAGAAACAACACCCGGCTAGCCCTCTACAATCCATATTGGCTCTATTTCGAAACCTCGTTTTGCGAACCTTTACTGTAGCCCCACAAATTGAAATAACGGCTCTAAAAAGCTATAATTTTGCCAATAAGCAAGGGGGCTATATGGCAACTAACGAACTGAAAAAGAAAGAATTTAAACGCACTGCAAGAGCTAATATGGTGGCTAGCTTGCGGTTAGAAGGTATTAAACCCCCCCTTAGCTCCCGAACCAAAAGTATTAGTGAATTAAAAGCCAAATATGCGCGATAAGTACGGTGTTGAACAAGACACCTACTGTTATTCAGAATCAACAGTCCTAAAAAACTTACTGAATATCAGAAACCTCGAAGAACTAGAGGAAGCTGAAGCAGAATTTATCCTTACCCGTGTTCAATCCTATGAACCAATCTTTACAAACTTTGATCTGAATCATTTAAAAACCATCCACTATCATTTATTTCAGGACCTTTATAGCTGGGCAGGACAAATAAGGACGGTTGATATTAGTAAAGGTAATTCTCGTTTTTGTACAACTTCCCGTATTGAACCAGAAGCGGAAAAGCTTCTAGCGGCTCTCAATGAAACATCCTTATCAACAATGAACCAGGATGAAGTTGCTAGTACGATTGCTGAGTTTTATTGTGACTTAAATGTTGTGCATCCGTTTAGAGATGGGAATGGGCGAACCCAAAGATTATTTTTTGATGAATTTGTGGGGAATCATCATTACAAGATTAATTGGGACTTAGTATCAAGGGATGAGTGGGTAGAAGCTAATATTGCTGGTTTTCATTGTGATTATTCGTTGATGACGCATATTTTTGCGAGAACAATATATTCTTATTGATAGCTGAAAAATATCCACACCTCTCGATAACTTAAATACCGAATATACGTAATCCTATGAACTTTTATAGTCATTACTTTATATCTCCTTACTTATCATTCTGTCTCATTTAAATAAATGTCGTTTACCTATAGCGACAACCTCTTAACCTATAACGACGCCTATATTTTTCATTCAATTTCAAAGAGTTATATTTCGTGCGCGCTGAAGCATTATTCCTTTTAGTGACATTGTCAGACTGGCTGGTCCTAACAGAAAAGGCGTTAAGGTTTTGCGGCGATAGATTATTTAGATCGTTAATTGAGAGCAGGTAAGCCTCTTTTGAGTAACTTACTTCTGGTTTTCGATTGGCGTCATACCAATAAAATAGTTGGAGAAAATGATGAAGAATAAGTGGTATCTAAAATTAATACCTCTTACTTTCCTTTCCTGCGTAGGAATTGAGAGAGTAGAAGCTAATGAAGAATATGAAGGGTTGATGACTCAAAAGGAATTAACCGCCGAGTTCATCGAATATTACAGCCAAAAAGGTTATACCTATGTTCAGCTTAAAGACTGTAATATCTTAAGTCGTCAAACCATTAAGAGCCAACCCACAGCAATCAGAGTTCAACAAGATTTGCTGAATAAACAAGCAAAGGCAGCGGGATGTTATTCTAGCAAAGCAGTCGACTTTTATAACGACAAAAACATTTACTTAGTAAGCATCGCATTTGATGGCTCAAACTCAAAGAGTAAATCACTCGCAGAATCAGACAATGTTTTTTTGGCTGACAACGTCAATAAAACCAATATTACTGCGAATGATAGCCAGGGATTAAAAATAGACCGAGTCATTGATATTCATGAGCTGGATCATGAGCAAACTTTAGTCACGAGTAATGAAATCAATGTTTCGAGTAATCATGCGTCTTATAGAAACATCGTTGTTAACGGGGTATTTGTTAAACAATATACAAAGCCGCCGGTACAATCTATTCTTACTCAGGCTGCTGCATCTAACTCTGGAACGGGTATTGTTAATGGAAACTTCAGCAATGGTACGACAGGTTGGACAGCAAGATTTAAAACCACCACTTACTTTTGTGAAAACTTTCAAAATCAAGTAGGAAATCCATCTCCAGTTCACATTGGATATCACCATGGAAACCCGTACGGCGGACAACATGCAACAATTGCTGGCGCAGATCCCTACTGTTTACAGAGAGAAATCCAACAAACCTTTGTTTTTCCTGAAGCGAGTAAACTTTCATATCGCTGGAAAATAGCTCCAGAAGTAGATCATCAAGACTTTGTCCAGACGAGCACTCTCTACAGAATAATTAACAATTTCACTACTGGTCGATACTATTACTTAAAACATAATGATAACAGGCTGAATCAACCCTTTAGAACATCAACTCGAAATAGCATTTCTTTCAGTGGGCATACAGCTAAAATTCGTTTCAAAATGCAAGACACAGCACAAAGCAACGTCGTTCACTCTGCTCGTCATGGAGGCTTTTATGTCGATGATGTTAAATTTATACCTCAATCCATTAACTCAGCGGCTAAACCACAATCGGGTCTTTGGTATAACCAAGGGCGCTCAGGTCATGGATTAGAAATTTCTAAAAGTGTTAATAATGAATATGTCATGATTTGGTATACCTACAAAAGTGATGGAACACCTATCTGGTATATCAGTGATTTAAAACCTATGTACTACGGCGTCTGGATTGCGGGACTACATAAAGTAACCTGGAACCAAAATACACAATCAACAACGTCAGAACCTATCGGTGAAGTTAAGTTCGAAATGTACGACAATAAAACCATGAAATACTCATGGCAATTCAACGCAGCTTATGGAAACCGAAGCGGCAGTGAGTATATGGTTCAATTTTTTGGTAATGGCGGCGTAACCGGACTATGGTATGAACCCGCACTTTCAGGATGGGGATTGTCAGTTGACTATGAAGGTCAAGCTTCTCCAAATAATACAGTAGTAACAGCATACTTATTCGATGGTAGTGAGCCTGTTTGGGCACAAGGGGTAGCAGGCGGAACACCGACTGGCGATAAAAAGTTTGTGATGAGTTACATTACATCCACAGGTCTTTGCCCTGGATGCACAGGAAATATCTCTACTAACCGACAAAACATAGGCGATGTATTCCTTGATCTGAATTACGCAAATGGTGAGGGTTGGACAGACCTTCAATTCCCCAGCGGAAGACACTGGAATAGAGGGACTCGCTCACGTCCAGTGGATTTAAGTCGTTTAACGCTTTAAGTTCCAGGAAAATGAACATAAAGATCTCAGCCGAGGTCTTTATGTTCTCGTTATCATACAGAAGCAAAACGTAAATCTTATAGCCTAGCTTTCTAATCATATCTCTTTCAAATTGTACTCTTCTAATAACTCACTTATATCTGGCCAATCAACCTTTTGATTACATTCATTAGCCAGTGAGGTAGACCATTTTTTACGCGTCTCAATATATTTAATTAGTTTCTTCCTATAGTCTTCATCAGAATCGTGACGATCAGGAGGCACTGGCCACCCTCCTGGTGGAATGTTCACTACAAGTTCAGCAACTGTTATTGACGCGCGCGATATAATTATAGGCCTCTTTTTCTCCACGTTCCAAAGAATCATGTAATTAGACAAACCTGCAATGATAGCGTTGCACCTATAGCTTCTTTTGTTCTTTGTTTCAAAAGAGTACCTTTCAGAAAATCCATCCTTTATTTCTTGAGCATACTTTGTTGGGCTAAATAACAGCATAATAGTAGCTTTAATAGATACCACCAACAAAAAAATGATAGCTAATAAAGGAAAGATAAACTCAAAGTTTTTAGTTAACTTTTTACTAGGTATCTTTCCTTTTTTTGATTGATGAGTTAATGCTTTATTGTAGTTGACACGAATAAAATAATAAGTAAACCATACTGTTCCAGACAAAATCATTGTAATAGAAAATATAATGGGTATTATTCCATTTGCGAGTGCGATATCAATTACACTGCTGAAGCTAGTGAATAAAGAAAATCGAATATCAAAAGATAAAAGAAAGGCAGTGCTAAAAGCAGCACATAAACAGTAGAAAATACAAAGTAATAAAGCACTAATAAATGCATAGTTGCTTTTCAAGAAACTAATAAGCCTGCCCAAAACAGTTCTCACTTCTGCTTCAACTTTTTCATCAGGTCCCATACTCATACCTTATTAGATATAACGGTTAATACAATAAAAATCTAATTAGTCACATCCATAATTGAAGCCATTCACTCCCACTTTCAATTAAGCTCCTACCTAAGCTATCATTTACGTCATCGAATCGAAAGTGCATAAATAGTATCTCTTGATGTACCTACTCAACCCTAGAAATATAAACATCCGACTCACGACTATCCGTTTGACTAAAGATAATCTGAGAATGCTCAGGGTGCACACTCAAAGATAATCCAATTGCAGAAGGCAGCTGGTGAGTCACTTTATTCGTTTCACCTGTTTGTAAGTTTAAGCGCCAAATACCTCTACCCGCCTTGGTCTTTGGATAATAGAGATAGCTTCCTTGCACTACCCAGTGTTCATCATAGGCAATATTAAAATCATCCAAAACGGTTCGATGCTCGCCATCCTTTAAACTCATAGAAAAGAGTTTATTCTCACCGGGCCGGGAATAAATAATACTGTCCAGTGCCGTTGTTTGTATTCGATTAACGGCAAATTCTGTTAAAGACTTTGTTGCACCATTTTCAGCTAGCTGGACTATCTGAGCAACTTTCCCCTCAGACTTAACAATACCGTAAACTTTATCATCTAAAGAATAGACGCAATTAAACAGCGAAAAGTTTGGAGTAAGTAACTCTAACGACTTTGTTGCCAAATCCGTCTGATAACATTGATAGCCGTCTTTTCCCCGTCTGGTGAACAATAACTTCTTACCATCACTCGACCATTGAGGAAATATCAAGTCTTGATCAGGAAGCGACACCACTAACGATTGTTGTTCACTTTTTTTATCGTATACCCATATAGAAGACTTACCTTGGCGGTTACTAGAAAAAGCAATCGCACTACCATCGGGAGAATAAGCCGGAAAGTTGTTGTACTTAATGGAATGAATAATTCGAGACGGTTTGCTGTCAACGGAATCAGTACTCACCTGCCAAATATTGGCGTTATAACGTAACACCTGAAAAGCCAGTCGAGTATTATCTTGGCTCATCGATAAAAACTGCGCGTCTCGCCCACCTAATAAAGTCAACTCGGGATCGTCTTTAGTAGTTAACCACAGCTGTTTATCGCCTTGATGATTACTATCAAAGAGAAGTGTTCGACTGTCACTTAACCACTCAAAACCGTTAATAAATCCAAATTGATGAGTGATCGCCACCACCAACTCAGTATTATCAAATGCAAGATAATGAATGTTTCTGGATGAATCCGTTCCTCTGGTAAATCCGAGGTATTTGCCATTAGGAGAAAAACGAGGATTTGAGTCAGTCACTTTGGCGTCGGTAGGATAAGTAATTTGTGATGACGACTCAGAATCTAAATCAAAAAGCCACAACGACTTATTGTCGCTGTTACTGCTGGGGGCCACATAGGCAAAGCGCTTTCCATCAGGTGACCAGTCGAATATACGAGTGATGCCCGCCAGGGCGCATTGCCCTACTCTTTTATGTTGTAAATCCGACAATTGATACAGCAAGATATCGCAACGCTGCCCCTTGTAGCCAGCTACCAACAACTGCGAGTCATCAGGAGAAAATGTTGCTGAAGATAGATGCAACTCTTCGTGTTGAATCACTCTTTCGGTCTTATCTTGGGTATCAACCAATTTAATGACCATCTGGTTATTTTGATTCACCGAGAACGCAATCTTGTCTCCGCTATTGGATAGCTCTGGTTGAACCTCATTGGCTAAATCAGTGGTCAATCGTTGAGCATTGGAAATAGCAGCTTGAATGGCAGACGTTGGTGAAGCCGTCGGCAACAGAAAATAAATGAACGCGATGAGCAATAGCACACCAGCGAAAGCACTCCATAATAATGTTGGTTTTGATGCCTCATTCACGGGATGAATAAAGCGATACCCTTTCTTAGGAATGGTTTCAATATAAACAGGATTGCTTGTGCTATCCCCCAACACCGAGCGTAACTCAGCGACACACCGAGATAACGCATCTTCATTAACCGCCCTGTCTTGCCACAAGTTTTCGATGAGTTCATTGCGCGAAAGTAACTTATCTGGGTTGGCCAGAAAAACAGCCAGCAACTTCGCAATTCGAGGTTGCAGTCTTCGTTGCTCCTGCTTAGAAATGAGCTTGCCATCGGCAGGATCAAAACGCCAACCGCCAAAATGGCAAGGCGTACTTTGCTGTTTTAGTGATTTCTCGGTCATTTCATAACCATATTTCAATAATTTAAATAAAACAATCAGTTACAACAATTATAACGATAAAAGGAGGTTTTGAGGATATTAAAAAGAGGCTTTCCACAGGCTTATTACAGCCTAATTTGAATATGTTGAATCGCAGACCTGTTTAACAACGATGGATAAAAACAATGCGTAAAAACAAACCTATTCTCACGGCAAAGTTGTGGACTTTTTGCAGAACCTCACATGTCATTTATAGATCAATTCAATCTTTTTTAATGATTTCATTGTCTCTGCTTATCCCTGGAATCGCCGCAGCAGCAGACGCAAACTCAAAACAGAAAAATTGCGAATCGCTATTATTGGTAAGCGACTGGAATGCCAACAATGTGAAAATATACAATGGATGCACAGGCAACTTTATCCGCGACCTAGACAGTCAAGGCCTCATCCGTGGACCATTAGGCATTCTACAAGCGCCAGATGGCGACATATTGGTCATCAGTGAGAACAACGGACGCTTGATCAAATACGATTATCAAACCCTCTCCGAAGGCACCGTAGTGATGGGAGATGACCCTACAACGGCAGAAGTTGAAGACAACTTCATACAAAATCCGGTCGGCGCCATCATGGACGATAACGGCATGATGTACGTTGCCAGCTTCACCCTTAATTCTGTAGTGAAAGTAAACACACAAAACTGGACCATCGAAGACGAGATACTACCGGCCAACAATGGATACATTAATGGAATAGACTCCGGAATGGTCATAGGTGATGACAATGAACTCTACTTACCTGGTTACTACAGCAACAACATCATCAAAGTCAATCTGGATACCAAAAACGTTTCTCCGGTTGTGGTTGAAGGCGAAGGCGGTTTAAGAGCGCCGCGAGCGATTCTTGTGAAAGAAAACGAACTTCATGTAGCAGCTGAGCGCAGCAATGCGATTATGATCTTCGACAGACAAACAGGCGCTATAAAAAGCACTTTGGTTGATATTGCTTATCCAGCCGCTCTAAAAGAGGACGGCGAAGGCTACTTTATTACTAATTCACCAGCCGCCGTTTTTCGAATTCCAAATGACGGCAGCGCTTATGAAAAAATAGTTAAAAAAGGAACCAGTGGATTATCTGCCGTCACCTTTGTATATCGATTACAAAAAAGCAACTTTGATATGGGTGATAATAACACCGATGACAATACAATCGAGCCTGCGAGAAGCGGTGGAGGAAGCCTGTCATTCTGGCTACTGGCATGTCTAATCATTCGTGCAGCCATTAAAAAGCGAATGTAGTTTACCTTCCAATAACCTTCGGCAGAACCTGCCGAAGGTACTATGTTACAGAGCCTAGTCTAGTTCTTTGCAGGAGTGAATAATGCGCAAACACTATCTACTTATCACCGTCTTAATGATTATTCTGGCAGGATGCAAAAGCTCGAATCAAAATGATACCAGCCCACCAGTTGACGATGAGCTGGTTCAACTGGCATCAGCAGATTATGAAGTGCTGTTAATTGGCAACAGCCACAGCTCTAATAACAATCTACCCGGACTGATTGAACGACTTATTGAACAAGGCTCTTCTGGTAAAACAGCCAATGTGATAGCCGCCCCTGGATGGCAATTTCTCGATGATCGATTGAATGATCCAACAACGAATGCTTATTTAACAGGACGTCAATGGACTCATGTGAGCCTGCAAGCTCAAAAGTATTCGACAACGGGACAATACTGGTATCCCACCACAGCAGCCGAAGAATGGATCAGACGGGTGAAACGACAAGAAGCCACTCCAATTATGTTCCCCGAATGGCCAAGACGACGAAACTATGAGGAAGGCTTGCGAGTTCATGAACTGCATGTCGATATAGCGACAAGAGAAAGCGCCTGTGTCGCTCCCATAGGGCTTGCGTGGGATGCCTTTATCGCAGAACATCCCTTCGTCACTTTGCACGCTGCCGATGGCAACCACTCAAATCCAACGGGTGCACTGCTAACGGCTTATGTTTTTTATCAAGTGATCACTAATAATCCAGTTAACGAGTTAAACAACACTCCTGGACTTGGCATTAGCGACGATCTCCAAAAGACGTTACGAGACATCGCTTTTGAAGTGGTGACTCTGAATCCTCCTTGCCAGTATCTTTGATGAAAAATATGCTTTATTAATACGGTTCAAAACAATCCACAACTTTACCCATTCACAGCCAATATCAATAGAGCGCACAAAAAAATGATCATAGATATGAAGTATTGCCCCAAAATATTCTCTTTACCAAATGAGCATGAGTTAAATCCAGTATCGTTTTTACATATTCAATAACAACGGGCATCTAAGTAAGAACTTGAGTCAATGGCTAGCCAAACTCAAGCCACCACCCCAAAAGCTCATAATAAAAGTACTCAATATTGGAGTGCTTACTACCCACGGAAAATATACGCAGCACAACAATGTTGATATTTATGCTCAAGGGCAGGTTGTCGATGGAGGAAATCTGATAGCACTAGAAGACTCGGATAAACCCAAACGCTATTAAATATACAACGGTTACCCTCTCTACATATCAAGTTCAAAAGATAACAATACACTTATCCTCGATAACGACGATAAGATTGCTAATAGCGTTGTAAAAAAGCTCAAGCCTAATCAGTGGATAACACTTGATACGGGAGCTTTCAGGGGGGTACTTAAAAGATGCAGAGCAAAATAGATAGTCGACGATAATAATGGCTCCCAGTTACATATACGCCCAACATTTATCCCCACAGGAAAGCTTCAAGCCTCTATTGCAAATATCAATCAACATGTAGCGACGATCACCAATTAGCCTCTGGCCGCTCACTTTACCAAAGGAAGTGTCAGCGACAATACTTTCATAGAAGATGTGAGTTATGAAGCCTGTCATATTATGGATGTTTTTCAATACTCAACAACTAAAGAAAACTATGACCTCATTTTATTGGATTATCCTATTATCGACCGATATGGTCATGCACTTTTTCAACTGACGCACAATACAGACGACACTATCTCCCCAAAATATAAAACAATCATAGAAAGTGCTTATCAACGTATGGATAACAATTTGGCAAGAACTAACACCTATGCCAAAGCGAATGGCAATGAGCTTTTAGTCACTCAGGACATGGCTTCACTCCTGTTAATACAGTAATCAACCTGAATCAGTTTATTTTTAAGCAGGTATTTTCAATAGAGCAAAACTGAAATGTTAGAGATATCCCAAGGAAAGTATCAGCTCTTATCTATGTAAATCAGAACTTTAATGATAAAGAGAAAAAAGAAGCGATTAATAAATTACATGGAGCGTTTTCGCAACTAAGGCCTCAGCACCGGGACAGCTTGTTGCAGAGAAAGTTCTCTTAAAGGAGGAACTAGAGCCCGTTTTGATGAATTATAAAAACTCAGGTGAGTTATATGTACTGCTCAAACCTGGCTTTGTATTTCAACCCCAAGCTCTATCAGACAGACCTTTATTTGATAAACCCATTTTTAATGGCGAGCATGGATATTCAACTCATCATAATGAGTCGCTAGGTATTATTTCATACAATAATGAGCTTTCCAATGTAGTAGATACGGCAAAATATATCCTAGAAGCTCTAGACAGAGAAGACATGCAAGGTAAGACTTGATAAAAACAGACTCCAGGACTTATCCTCAGGTTCAAAAGTGAATGGCAGCTTAATGATGAAGCTCCTATCGATACCATTCACTAGAACTTGAAGCCAAGTTTCCGTTTGGTATATCTGCGTAAATAATATCTATCCTCGGTTTACTGAATGATTATGAATAACACTAAATCAAGTTATCCAACAAGCACAAAACTAACTTAAGCCCGTCTTCTTAAAGCCCCTAAATAAAAACCGAATAAAATTAAAATAAAAGGATTAATGGCGCCACCGCCACCTTCATCACTACTGGCATCAGGAGTATCGACATTAGATACCTTATAAGCCCAAAGTTCCATAGGTTCTACATTATCTATATAATTATGTGCCTTAGAAAAAATAATGCCATTAGTCATCACAGAGTCGGTCAGGTAGTTAATATTATCAATTTTTGGGTAGCTAGTTTCGAAAAGTACTGAGTTCTGGTTGTAATCCACTCGATACAATGAAGCAACCTCTTCAGCATCCTGTTGAATAAAAAATAGATTAGCGGAATCTTGACTACTGACTAACCTGTTTCGTTTATCAGGGTCAACAGTGTAGGAGCCATTGATAGTTCCATCCGTAACTATCAGACCATCATCAAACGTCGTGACATAAACTTTCTCACCAACAAGATCAATCTCATTCGCTTGATCCATCATGTCAAAAACTTTACCTGCTGCTCCTGTCGCTTTGGATACAGACCAAAGCTCTCTACCAATGGCAAGAACGATATAGTTAGCATTTTGTCTGACAATTGCGGTGTTGGAAGATCCTGAAATACCAGAAGAGATTTCGATTAAGTTTACTTGTGTTCCATCTTCCCCCTGATTACGACCAATAGTTAACTTATCTGAAGACAATGTGTATATGTAGTTCTCATCAACCGCAACCATTCGGGTCGATGCAGGCAATGACATTTTAAACTCTTTAGAAAAGCCATCAGAACTCCAAATATCATTTCTATTAGGGGAACTATCTTTATTCTCTACTGTAAAATATAAACTTCCTTGAAACATCTTTCCTGAAATAACACGCCCATTATGAAATAGCTCAGTGCCAGTTTCAGTCCCATCTGTACGCCAAAGAGAATAGCTACCGTCAGCCAGCTGCAAAGTAAAAAACATCATGTTTTTATAGGGAATAAAGAGTAACATGCTAGTTCGACCATATTTGCTGGTCGAACGCTGACAGTAAGGATCGCAGCCCACTTCAAATTCTTTCAGCAATCGAGTCCCTTCCTGAGAACCATCCGTCACCCATAGCTGTTCATGCCACTTGTCTCTATTCACGGTAAAATAAGCCAAGTTTCCAGAAATATAAAATATACGTCGAAAAGAGGTTCGGTAACGATGATAATCACTAGATGAGGGGCCAGAAACTATATCAGATAAAATAAAAGTCCCAGCTTCTGTTCCATCAGAAACCCAAGGTTCCTCACCATAATCACTATGGTCAACTGTAAATAGAATCTTATTTTTGAAAATGACTGGCTCAGTAATGTATCCAGTATTCTTTAAAACTCGAACAACATCATTCTCTTGTGCTTGTGCCAAACAACACAGCAAAGTTAGTGCTAATAGTACAACTCTCATCTAAAGCAGCCTCTTTTAACAAATACATGAAATCCTTTCTATTGAGTCCCTATTAAAATAGAGGCGACTTTATACGCAAAACCAGTGCAAAAGTCAACCAATCGCTTAATTTAGCAGTTAATTATCTATTAATAGAACGCTAAAGACGTAGCTATAAAGTAAATTTCATTTATCTAGAGCCTATCGAAGACTCTCGGTCACACACTTTTGTTTTTCAGCCTCCTATTAGCATTACTCGTCCAAAGCGCCTCCATCAGGTAATATACAATCCTCTAATGACTCTTTGAGTGATCTCATCCCCTCTTCTGTCTTACCGAATAAATCAGCTCCCCCTACGGATGAAAAACAAATGCAGTTCTGAGAATGAAGCGGACAGGTTAATAGATAAAATTACAGAAAAAACATATGACGTTATCAGTCTTGTTGAAAGCTTGCTGCCCAAATCATTTCTAGCTCCTTTGGCAGAAAGTATCTTTTCTGGCCTGCTGAGTCAGTCTAAAAAACCAGCCAGTCAAACATAAGAATTTTCTCGAACGTAACCCCTGCGCCCCAAATAAGTTCATACAAGTAACAAAGGATGATTTCAACTTATGCAGACCATATACCTCATGAAACCAATCTCAGTTCTGTTATTATTCTTATTGCCGATGGATACAGCATCTAAGTCACACTCGGACTTGACACAAGCTAATATTAAAAATGACTTAAAAAAATAAGCCAGAAAACAATTTACCAATGCCGATAAAAAGACTCAAAGCAAACGGATAGCTCTTGAGAAAAGAAGGGAGAAAAAATCTCCTGATTCAACTCCAGATAACTTCAGCTGTGGCATTGTTACTTTCCCCTTTTATCAAAGAAACGCCAAAAACCACTACATCATTTATGGTACAATAAAACTCGAAACATGAATCCCTATTGACGGAGCACGAAAAAAGAAAACGACCTGGCATATCTCCTTAACTAACTCATGAGATGTTACTTATAGTCAAAGCCCCTCGATAATTGGGGCTAATCGACAAAGCAAATACAGCCAGTCAAAAAAACTGGCATGTGCCGACGATCAGTATCGACAACGAATTATTTAACTTGCCTCTAGAGCTTTTCTTAAACCGCATTCACCGCATCAAGCTCTCCGGTTTCACGAATTCTTCGCTCGCGAGCCATCTTGCGTTCGGCTTTTGCAGCCTCTAAAAGTTCTTCTTCTTCAAGCAATGCTATCTGCATTTTTCGATACATACGTAACGAGTAGAAGCTGAATGGGGAGAAAAATAGTTTAACAATGACTGGCATTAACTCGATAGCAATAAAGAAGATTTTTAACAGCAAACTAAACATAGAAGCCGCTTCGCCGACCTCGGGATCGTTATGAATACTCTTCAGCGCCAGATAACGACGCAACATCCCCGTTTTAACTTCGTAGAATAAACCGTCTTTTTCTAACTTAGTTCGATACTCATCCATCTTCTTTTGCTTATCATCGATAGCACGGTTAAGAGTTGCTTTAGCAGCCAACAGATCGTCATTCAAGCGACCTATATTCTCTCCATTTTGAGCATAATTGGTTTCTGATAATATCAATTCATTGCGCTCTTTCTGCACAAGATTTAACTCTTCTGTTGCGGTGTCAATATCGGGCTTCAAAGCCGTGAGCTTATCCTTTGCGTCAGCCAAACTGCCTTCTAAAATGCCTATCTGTTCCTTGATATCGGTATAGGTAGAAACCGCACGACGATATTTAGGACCTTCCGTCGGTGCTCGTCCGTCTTTACCTGTTCTCTCTAACAAGGCTTCATTAAACCAGTAGCTGTATTCTTCTCGACTGGTGGCCAGCCGTTTATTAATAGAAGCTATTTCGGCTATAAGCACTTGTTGTGTGCGTTGAAGCTCAGCAAGGTTTTCCTGCTTTACCGTCAAAGTATTGCCCAGCGTCTCTGTATCATTTGAACGGACAGATAGTTCGTAACGTGACTTTTGTTCGCTCAGCTGTACGATCTCGGCCTGAATATCTTCAACTTTTTTACGATCAACACCAATGCCGGTCTCTAACTCCTGCTCATACTTCTCTAGCTTGGCAAAATACTCCTGATTCTTTTCGTTTGATTCTTTCTGTATTTGCTCATCAATGGCATTCGCTTGTAAGCTGATCTCAGCCAGAGTGGCCAATCCTATTGCGATGATAAGTGAGTAAACAATTCTCGGGATGAGCCCAAACAAGCTACGAATGGGCAACCCGCCTTTAAAGGGATTTTTCAGTGCCCAGTCAGAGCCAATGATGGCCTGATCAAGAAAGAACAGTGTCAGAGCAAAAATAACCCCGATGATAATGGCCGCATACAAATCCAAAAACATGGAAACGCCATAAGAAAACAGCAGACAAGTGAATGCAAAAGTGACTATCTGGCGGAATACCATGGCATAGACCAGCGTATGATCGTATTTTCCACACTCTTTTAGCACTTGATAATCGGTGAGAGAAAGAAAAGCGAAGAACTTAAATAGCTTACTTTCCTTTTGAGGTGGTCGATTCAAAGTATCACGAACCGCCCGAAGAGGCGTGTTTTCACTGGAATTATTATCTGACATAACGCAGCCTTTTTTATTTTCTAAAGCAATCGCACACTACAAATAGCTTTAGACGATCAGACTGGTGATTTGGTTTGGTGAAGAATGTAAAAATATGTGTGATTAAGGAAAAATTAATGAATTAATATTAGAAAAAGTGCGATCTCTAGTTGGAAAGCACTTCACTCACGTTCAATATGTTAATGGCGGCGATTCGACTTTTTTCGTCATATACAAAAAACAGTCATACAATAGAGCTATGGGACTAGCCTTTACGAATATCTATCAAGCATTCATGCAATCGGATTTCACCACGACGTCTCTCGAACAAATGCTGACTCCAGTAGGGCGAAAATTCTTTCAGTGCTTTTCTGGCTCGATAGATTTGAATATTGAAATTATTCATATCAATCCCCAAGGTATGCAGCATCAAATCATTACTGAGCCATCCGCGGTCACTCTCCTTAGCATCTTTATCCTCCAGCCGATGCCGAGCCAGTTCCAACATCAAGTAATGATAGATCTTGCGTCCTAAATTAAACTCCTCGTTTTGGACTCTCAATACAACACCAACATGTTCTTCGTTGCGGCTAACATCAAAAATGATCTGGGGGATTTCTTGTTCTTGATCAGAGAATAATTCAGTTTCTTGTAATAAGAAGTTAGGATAAAAATGCCACAGTTTTCCATCCATAATAAAACTGAATCCCTCCTTTATCTCCTGGTGTTCGTTGTCTTTTTCAAAAAACCATTGCTGTCCTTGCTTAATAATTTGACAGTCAGGTTGCTCCTCACTTGGCAAAATATTCAGTTCATCCAGCTCGATACTAGTAGAGGATTCTTTGTGAACCAGTATTGGGCGAGGCTCAGAGTCATCCTCAAGCACCCACGCAACCGAATTATCTTTGCAGGTAGAAAATACATCGCCCTTGTTTAAACACAAGCTATGCCCTTTCTCGATTCTTTTTCCGTTGATAAAACAACCATTTTTACTTTCATCAGTCACAAACCAATGGCCACTTTGCCAGCGCATGACACAGTGCAACCGAGAGCTGCCTGGGTGAGAAATAAGCGTATCAGCCGCATTGGCATCTCGGCCTACGATATGCACAGGTTTTAAATAAATGGAGGTGTTGGAATGTACCGAGTTAAAGGTTCCCATGATGCAGCTTTGTCTATCCGTGCGTGTGTAAGGGAATGTTATTGACTTTTCAAGTTTTAATCAAATGCAGAGCGCAACTTTTCATAAGATAGAGCGACTAAAAACCAACGAACAGGGCGACATGATTCTCATATAGAGATTATTAGGAAGTAATAGGATGTAATGGCTTTAAAAATGTTTATCTCTAGAATACACAACCAAGCAGTATCAAACAGGAAATATGCCACAGGGCATACAAAACTTTGGAGAACAATTATGGACAGCTTAGCAAGAATTTCAGCCACCGAAAGCTTCACTTCAAAACTCAATGAGTTTGGTCACACCATCGCCAAGCTCACGGCGCTATCCTTAGCTACCTGCGCATCGGTATTCGCACAAGACGATGCATCAGATACTCTTGATAAAGAATGGCACAATGCCATGTTGATTTCTCATCCGTATACAACCAATTTAAATCCGATGATTAACAGCGTTAATTTGTCGGTAAAAAATAGCCAACCGGTTTTTGAAACACTAACCCGAGTTGCAAAAGAAAATGCTCAACCGCGACGCATCTTATGGACTGTAGAGGTAGAGCCAGAAACGAAATTTTTCCGCCTGAAAAATCTTAAAAATGGCCTTTATCTTTCACGTATTGATGGAACAAATAAAGTAGTGCTGATGAATAAACCGCCTAGAGAGCACTTACTGTCTCAATGGTTTGTTCAATCTCTTACCATAGAAAAAGACTATGCTATTGTGAATCGCAGTGGAGACCAAGATTACGCATTAAACTTAAACGAGAGTTTTTCTGCTGAACAGTCGGGTAACGTAACGCCTGTTTCTCTCAAGAAAATTAGTAATGAACAATCAACGGCTTTTATGTATCGAATGAACAGCCGCTTTCTTGACGCAACGCTCTACCCTCTGGATATTGAAAAAGGCACTTGCCTGGTCTTTTTGCCAACAGGCGTACCGCTAGAAAGCTTTACTAATCCGTCACCTTCTCACTACTTTTCGGATTCGGTGACCCGTCGTTACAAGATCAGCATTAAAGGCTCAGGCCCAGATATTTATTCTTTTATCGATGGCATTGGTTTTGACCCGCTGAGCGACAGCCTGACAGTGCAACAGCAATCTATATTAACAGCATTAAGAGCACGGGTAGACAACCTGAAGATTGTTATAGAAAACGAATTGGATGCAGAGATCGTGTTCCAATCATTTAAAGAACAGCTGTCTGATGCTTACAACTCAAACACCCCTATTAGCATTCTTTACTTTCCAGAAAGCTACACCCAACTAACGACTGATAAAGCCGATGGAAAAATAGAAAAAGAACATATTATCCTTGATGAACAGAGACTGGGTATGAAGGTCACCATTCATCAAAGTTTAAGTGCCTCTTATAGCTATGGCTTATTAGTGAAAAAGAGCGATAACAACGGCAATGAAGAGATTATTATTGTTGACCCAACCGATACAACCAAGCCAACAAAACCAAGATTCTAATAAAATTGGAAAGCACATTAAACGGCATAGCGTATTACTAAGGCTATGTCGTTTAAGCTGTTGTAAGCGCGGCTTTCTCTAGCTTTTCTTTCAAGCTTTTAAGCCAGGGAAAGTTATACCAATGCAATCCAACACCAGATTTCAACGCCTTTTCAGCATTAACAAAAGCCGCCTCTTGCTGTCCTAGCAACGCATAAATTTGAGAGGATAATAGATAATAAGAGCTGCTATCCGAAACTTTATCAACAGAGGCTTTTGCACTCATGTCTTGCAGCGCCAGTAGCGCATTAGAAGTTTGCCCCAGATGAGCATAAGCCATCGCCAGGTAAGCCATTTCTTTCCATTGAATCGTTTCCAGTTCCATAATTTCTTCAACGTAAGCTTGATAAAGCCGATTAGACTCTTCGAGATTTCCAGCACTTTTTTGAGCTTCGGCAAGATTAATTAGTACTCGTCTATCTTGAGGATTTGACTGCCGCAGTTTTTGTAACTCTTCAATGCTCTTGTTGTACTGGCCACTCAACAAATAGGCAACACTTAAATTATAACGAATATCATCGGTTACTTGCTGTCCTACAAAACTCTTACCCAATTGCGCAGCTTGCTCCATATTACCCAGATGAATGTAGGCAATAAGTTGATATTCTCTAGCTATGATATTACTGGCATCCATCACCAGCCATAACTCAACCACATCAAGCAGGTTCTGATATTGGCCAAGCACTTCTAGCATATAACTTTTTAAATGATAATAACTTCCTGTTTTACGAATATTACTGTGGCCATCTAGATACTGAACCGCTTCGGCTTCTTTGCCCTGTTCAAACAAAAGCATCGTATGCCTTAAAACCAGATAACTATAATCAATGTTCGGCAACTGTCGCAGCCGCTCTAATACACTTAGTGCATTCTCAAATTGATTGGCCTCCAGATAATACCAAAACAACAGCTCTTGCCCACTGGAAGAGTCACTGATGCGATCCGCTACTTCTTTCGTTTTTTTTAACCATGTATCATCTTGAGTCGCATCATACTGTTGTAGATACACTTTACCGAGTTGCAATGTGCTGCCAGTAAAGTCAGGGTTATTACGACTCAACTCTTTGAGTCCAGTAATAATCTCGTCAACAGGAAGCTGCTCAATATGGGCTCGAAAGTAAGCGTACTTTTTTAATGAGGCTTCATCAAGATTTAAAGCAGCATGTTCTTTGTTTTCATTACCAATGATCTTGTTAGACAAACTATGAACCAGCTCAGCAAACACCAATAAGTTATCTGTCGGAACCGACAGTTCTTCTGTTTTAATCACCTTGCGTTCCTGCTTACTAAACAAGGCAATCTTAACGTCGCATGCCAGATTATTGCTGCAATGTACTTCGCTAAATAAGATTTCATCAACCACTAACTTTTCTGCGACTTCTGGCCAATGCCGTTCTCCTCGCCACTCGCGATTAGGAACAAGCATTCGCCCAGACGCCGATAATACAGACTGCATCAGTTCATCATTTAAAATGACAGATAACTCTTTGCTTTTCTCGAGCAAGGACACATCAAATTGCGAGCTGTCTGCGCTAAGGTCGTCCGTTTGATTGACGACCAAAGCCGGAATAACCAGTGTTTTGACTTCTTGCTGTGGCGACCAGTAATAGGCAAAGATAGCAATGAACACTAACAGTGCTGCAGGCAAAAGATAAAGTAACGGGCGCTTTTTAGAAGACACTTCAATATCAATGGTTTCGGTGAGCGTGTCGGCATGACCTGAAGACAGTTGTTGTTGGCTCTGTAACAAGATATCAACTACCTGATGGATGGAAGGTCTTTTATCGGGTTTACGTTGGAGCATGGCCTGGCAGAGGGACTCAAAAGCTCTGTAACGCTCATCAAGCAACAAAAACTCCGAGAAGTTGATCTCACGATTTAATCGCTTTCTGGCTTCGACCAGATCGTTATTTTCAATATAAGGGTGCCGTCCATAGATAGTTGAGAAAAGAATAATCCCCAGAGCAAATACATCGGTTTTATCCGAAACATTTTCTCCTTTGATCTGTTCCGGTGAGAGACACTCCCATGTACCAGACACCTGACTGTCTGATGAGTGCTCGCTGGAGGAATCATTTGCAGTATCTTGTCCTGCTCTGGCCAACCCAAAGTCTGTCAATTTAACCTGCTTAGAAGACTCCATAAGCATGTTACTTAACTTAATATCACCATGAATAATTCCGGCTTCATGAATCGCTTTAATACCCTGTGCAGCTGACAACAAAAAGCTCACAAAATCTTCATGGTTAAAATGCTTGAGCGTCTCAAAGGTTAGCGGTAGAGCATTATCAACATACTCCATCACCATGGCTTGTTGCCCATCCCAATCTAGAATATCGTAGATGGTAACCACATTAGGAGAGTTAACCTGTGCTAGGGTTCTGGCTTCCTGAGTAATTTTTGCTTGGTGCTTATGAAACAGTTTTATTGCAACATCACGCTCTAACTGTTTGTCCCAGGCCTTATAGACAGTACCATATCCGCCTTTTCCAAGGATGTTCTTTTGAATATATCGGGTTTGCTCCGTAGGCATGCGCACACAATTTGTCCGTTAAAGGGAAGATAATTGTATCCCTTCTATGGGGGTAATTCATCTTTGGCGCTGGCGGCAGGAAGGCTTTGGAGAATATTTACCTTTATTTATATTATTTTTATGAGATATGTCTCGTTCTTAAATAACTGGCTGGCTATAAAACAGGCTTAAAAAAAATCTCTTAACGAGAACAATCAATCTCTAAAACGCCGACGATACCATGACAGCATCGTCGACCAAGGGAGTCATTTAATGATGGTCGTGTCCATCATGTTCGTGTTGATGTTGCTGCTTGTAGTAGGCTTTCAGACCCTTTTTATTAATTTTTCCGCCTTCATCAAGTGCTGTTTCGGCAATGCGTTCAAATCGAGTCTGCTGAGACTTCGCCTTTCCAGCTTTTTGCATCTTTAAAGTCTTTCGTGATTTAAACCGTTTGAGTTCAGATATCGCCTCGTACTCGCCAGAAAGTGCCAGCCCTAACATTGCGTACTTGCTAAAGTCAGCATTTCTTTCACCCTCTGTTTTGTGCAACTTACCTAAACCTCTTACATTGCGCTTAGTCCAGGTCTCTTCATCAAGACTGGCTACCAAATAACGTAATGCCTTTTTACTTTTTGTGTGGTTAATAAAATAACCCAGGCCATATATGGCTGCATTTTTTGCACGCTCATGGGCAATGCTATATTCATCACCGGGATCTCTTTCGATAAAGCGAATGATATCGCCCAGGTCTTCTTTGTCACCGATGATCTCTAACATTACTATGGTGTTGGGCCATAACTCACTCTGTGAGTAATCGTTCAAAATCGCTTTTAGTTGAGGAACGTGGACCTCGTTGTATTGAAGCGCTTCTTCGTAAGGTAAACCTTGAATATAGGTTTTGCTAACAAACTCATTAACACTCATTAACTCAGCAGCCATACTGGAAGCAGACATCACAAGCGCAGAAAATGTCACTATTGCTTTCTTCATAGAAATATTCATTGTCTTATCCTTTAGTTACTTAAGTTAGTTGTTAATAAAAGAGTTGCACTCAGATTGATTCACTCTACGTTTCGACGTACCAACATAACTGTCCATCAAGTTGTTGCTACCATTACGGTGGCTTAATCCTTTGTTGTGACCGTATTCATGGGCCCAGACCATACCTTCCTGATTCTCGGTAAATCGAATGAAGACGGCCTTTTTGCCCGGTGTGCTAGCACAACCAATGATATTAGGAGACAAGCTGGAGCAATAATTTATTGCTTTAACTAGAGTAATGCCATCAGGGTAAGCCGATAAATCGCCTCGCGCATCGAGGGTACCATCACCTTGCGTTGTGGTTGTTACATTTCCAGAACGTTTCATCGTTACAGGACATGCCACATCATCACTGCCATCTTGTGTTAATAAAATATCAGATGCATCACCAAGAATACGATCAGCCTCACTGTTAGAAAAGCTGGGTGCAATGCTATGGCGATAAACTTTAATGGCTCTGTTTTTAATAGGGTCAATCGCTTTTACAACCACCGAAGAAAGCTCGTCGTTTTTGCTGCTACCAACATAAGAAGTATTAACCACATAACTTTGTTTCCAACCACCAAAGTTATTATGCTCATAAGTATCTAACTGAAAACCACTCGGTACTTTTACTGATGACACATCATCATTCTTAATACCACGAGCATTAAGAACATTAAGTGTATACGAGCCTTCCAACAGCTTTACACCATAGCCACCATAGTTGCTGTGTTGATATAACGTAGGGCCATTCAGCGCAATTTGATGAGGGCTAGAACTGGATATGGTAAAGATGGTTCTCCAGTCAGAACTATTCGGCCCAAGATAATTGACTTTCTTGGTCCACAAATCTAATTGCAAGCGGACATTTCTGGCGCTATCAAACAGATAAACCGACCATTGATCTCGACCGTATTCGGTAAATACAAATTTATGAGAATAATTGGGTGCACCTCCTCTCTCATACCACTTACTGCCAATTTGATAGAAGCTCGAACCATTGGTGTGAACAAGCTTAACATCCTGTCCATTAACCGCAGCAGAGTCAGCGGATGTGAACATAAATGGCAGTGACAATATAAATGCCTTAATCGTCTTCATTTAATTTCTCCTAAATTAAATTGTTGAACAAAACTGCCTTTCACTAAATTTTCCTTTAGTCCTTAGCAGTTGAGTTCAAGGTTAAGACGAATCGCCTTTCTATTCGATTACATCCCATTACACTTATCTCCTTACGAGTTCCCACTCACAACATCTTCAATAGCTATTGAATATCGCCTCCCAAAAAGCACTAAATTTTGGTCGAATTAGGTTCAAAACTTACGTATTATCAAAACCTAACGCCTTTCTGCATGATAAGGATCGACCATGACTTCTGATAATAAAAATAAAGCTCAGACTTATTGGCGCGCCAACGTTAAACTCATGATGATTCTATTAACCATCTGGTTCATCGTCTCATTTGTATTCGGTGTTCTTCTGGTTGACCAACTTAATACAATCCGCCTCGGTGGCTACAAACTTGGCTTCTGGTTTGCTCAACAGGGCTCTATCTATACCTTTGTGATTCTTATTTTTGTGTATGCAAAAAAAATGAAAGCATTGGATAAACAATACGGTTTAGATGATCAATAGGAGCTTGTTGTTATGGATTTAAAAACGGTTACTTATCTTATTGTCGGGGCAACTTTTTTGCTCTATATCGGCATTGCAATATGGTCGCGGGCCAGCTCGACAAAGGACTTTTATATTGCTGGTGGAGGTGTCCATCCGGTAGCTAACGGGATGGCGACGGCAGCCGACTGGATGTCAGCCGCTTCGTTTATATCAATGGCAGGCTTAATCGCCTTTATGGGTTATGGCGGTTCCGTCTTTTTAATGGGATGGACTGGCGGTTATGTTTTATTGGCCATGTTACTCGCACCTTATTTACGAAAGTTTGGCAAGTTCACAGTACCCGAATTTATCGGTGAACGTTACTATTCTAACGCAGCTCGCATCGTTGCTGTACTTTGTCTCATTATTATTTCAGTGACTTATGTTATTGGCCAGATGAAAGGTGTTGGCGTCGCTTTTTCTCGCTTTCTTGAAGTATCTTATGGTACTGGACTTATGGTCGGCATGTTGATCGTTTTTATCTATGCCGTGCTAGGGGGCATGAAAGGAATTACTTACACTCAAATTGCACAATACTGCGTATTGATTTTTGCCTACACCATTCCTGCTATCTTTATTTCTTTAACACTGACTGGCAACCCTATCCCGCAACTAGGATTAGGTGACACTATGACAGGAACCAATACCTACTTACTTGATAAGCTGGATCAGGTAGTCACTGAGTTAGGATTCGCTGAGTACACAACAGAAAAGCGCCTCAGCACTTTAAACATGTTTGCTTATACCATGTCACTAATGATCGGCACAGCAGGACTTCCTCACGTCATCATTCGCTTCTTTACCGTACCCAAAGTAAAAGATGCACGAAGTTCAGCCGGCTGGGCATTAGTATTTATTGCCATACTTTACACCACCGCACCTGCCGTTGCTGGCATGGCGAGATTAAACCTCATAGAAACCATAGAGCCGAATCCAGGCGACCACCTGGTTTATGATGAGCGTCCCGACTGGTTTAAAAACTGGGAAACTACAGGTCTATTAAAGTTTGAAGATAAAAACAACGATGGCCGCATTCAGATGTCTGCTGATACCACAGACAACGAGATGGTAAAGATTGATCGCGACATTATGGTCCTTGCTAATCCAGAAATCGCGCAACTGCCTAACTGGGTAATCGCCCTGGTAGCGGCAGGAGGGTTAGCCGCAGCCTTATCAACCGCCGCAGGGCTATTGTTAGCCATCTCTTCAGCCATTTCTCATGATTTAATTAAAGGTGTGTTCATTCCCGATATTAATGAAAAAGCAGAATTACTCGCCAGCCGGATTGCTATGGCCGTTGCTATCGGACTCGCGGGTTACCTCGGTTATAATCCGCCCGACTTTGCAGCAGGCACAGTCGCACTGGCATTTGGCTTGGCGGCATCCTCTTTGTTTCCTGCACTCATGATGGGGATCTTTAGTAAGAACATAAACAAACAGGGAGCCATTGCAGGAATGATTGCAGGGATCACAGTGACTTTACTTTACGTCTTCCAACACAAAGGAATCATGTTTGTGCAAAGCACTTCCTTTTTAGGCGATATGAAAGCTAACTGGTTTTTGGGAATAGAGCCGAATGCCTTTGGCTTTGTGGGTGCGATTATTAATTTTACAGTGGCGGCCATTGTGACACGAATGACGGGCAAACCACCCGTTGAAGTACAAGAGTTGGTTGAATATATACGAGTGCCTTCAGGCGTTAGCCGTGCGCAAGACCACTAACCCGGAGAAATGAAGCTTTGATGTTAAAGAATAAACACATAACCGTCGCGCTTCTGGTGGCACCCTGTTTGGCGCTCATCAGCTACTTTGCTGTTGACTATCTGGTGAGCCAACCAGCTCAAAGAGCCGAGAAAGGGCAAAGTTATGTTTTGGTAGAGAAACCTAACTGCCGCTATCTAAGTGGCCTTTGTGAATTAAAAAATGGGGATGTGTCTCTGACTCTGTCAGCAACAAAAACACCTCAATCCAAACTATTCCTTCGTGTTGAATCTAAAGTTGCTCTTGATGGTATCGTGTTAGCTTTAGTAGAACCCATAGTCAATGAAGTTTCCAAAGTTAAAGATATTACCGCGCCAGAAACGATGGCATCAACGAACGCATCTAATAAAAGCTGGAGTATAGAAGTACCCTATCCCAAACCAGGTCAACGCTTAAGAGTTGCTGCCTCCGCGGCTGGAACTCATTATTACGGTGAGGCGTCCACCGTTTTTATAGATATGAATCCTTGAAGAATAACGATACTCACAAGACAAGTCAGTAAGGTATAAAGCATGTACTTTTTTAAGAGTGCATGCTCAATACCCCAATAGCATTCCATCAATCGAGTGACGCAAAAACCGGAGAGCTTTCATCACTGACGGGTTGTGTCTTTTGCCGCCCTTCTTTTACTTTGGTAGGAGGATAATCAAAGTGCTCTCGGAAAGCTCGGCTAAATGCCGATAAACTTTGATAACCCACCGCATAAGCAACCTCGCTGATAGTGCCATCGCATTCAGTTAACATTTGATGGGCCAGTTCCAATCGTCTTTTTTTGAGCAGATTCATCGGTGAGCAACCATAGATTTTTTGTGTATAGCGATACAACGAACTTCGCGTCATATTAAGTGCGGTATACATTTGCTCTACGTCAAACTCATACTTACTTAAGTTTTTAGTAATAATGTTATCGAGCTTTTTGCAACGCTTAGCGTCTTGCCCTTCAAAAGAATGATTGCCGAGTTCTCGACCGCCACTTTGTTGGAACTCTTTTAACAGTACTTCAGATAAGCGTTGTTTTTGTGCCAGATGATTTTTAACTCTTGCTTTGAGCTCGTCATTATCAAAAGGCTTAGTGACATAGTCATCGGCGCCAAGCAAAAGACCATGAACTCGTTGCTCAGTCTCCGACAATGCCGTGAGTAATATAATCGATAAATGAGCCAACTGCGGATTTGACTTTAATTGCTCAGTTAACTGATAACCATCCATCTCTGGCATCATTACATCGACAATGAGTAGATCCGGCTGAATTGACTCTGCCACCTTAAGTGCTTCGAGCCCGTTTTCAGCTTCAACAATATGATAATCGGGTTGCAAGATCCCACGTATCAGCTGTCGGATCTTCTTATTGTCATCAACGACCAGCACCACAGGCTTCGATTGCGTAGGCTCCGCTTCTGTATGATTGCCGGCTGCTTTGTTTACGTCAGACAGTGCAAGCTGAGTCACCAAGTCTTTTGAAAGTTCATGTTGCTCACTATGATTATCAGAGTTGTCTTCTTGTGCTTTTTTAAAGGAACTCAGAAGCTCCCTGGAATAATGTTCACATCCCTTTTTAAAACTGAGCTTAACGCAACACCCCTCGCCTTCTTGACTCGAAATACTCACACTTCCCTCATGAAGCTCGATTAACTCTTTGACCATAGAAAGGCCAACACCAGTTCCAGGAAGGCGTTTATCAGCAGATGACTTCCCCTGATAAAAACGATTGAACACGTAAGCCAGCTCGCTTTTACTAATTCCAGGGCCATCATCTTTAACAGACAAAACGTAGTGATCATCCTCGTTTTCTAGCTCTAAGGTAATAGTACAACCATTAACACAGTACTTACCGGCATTAGAGAGTATATTGGAGATGATTTTTTCGAAGTGTGAGGGGTCAAAAAATAGAGTAGTGTGTCCTTCGAAGCTTTGTTTCTTTAAGCGAATATTTTTTTCTTTGAACTGTAATTGAAAGCGATTAACACAAGCATCAATCGCCTGCGACAAATTAAATTCCGATACAAGAACAGGCATGGTGTTAGCATCAATCTTTTCAATATCTAACACTTCATTTAACAAAGTCATCATATGCAAGTTGTTTTCTAATGCAGACTCAACGGGCTCTCGATGGGGTAAGTTCTTATGGGCAAGTAAAGATTTAAGCGGTCCAATAGACAAAGTTAAAGCGGTACGAAACTCATGAGATAAATTATTAAAGAAACGTTGCTTTGTCTCTCCAACCTCAATGGCCTTCTGGTTCAGTTCGGCTTCTTTATCCAGTAATAACTTAAGCTGCTTACGTTTTTGATAAAGTAGCAAAGCAATAACTAAAAGCGCAGATAATACAATCATCAATAACCAGCGCTGTGTTTTTTCGTTCTTCAGTTGATAGCTATTAACCGCAGCCAGCTGAGTTAATCTAGAAATCTCCTGTGTTTTCTCCCTCGCGTCGTACTTCTCTTGTAAGTCCATGAGCGTTTGATTATTAGTTCGATTAATCAGCTTAAGTGAGCTGTCATGAAAGAGCTTATAGTATTCAAGTGCTTGTTCATGATTCTCTAACATTTGATAAGTCAAAGCATAGTCTTCATAAATCCACATCAGTGACTGAATACTATTGATTTTTTTATAGTAGGTCTCTGCGGCCTTAAGAGATAATATGCTTTCCTCAAACTGTTCCAGCTGACGGTAAGCAATAGCCATATTATTAGAAGCGACAGCGCTTTCATATTCCAGTCGATGCTCGCTTGCAAGCGCAAGAATTCTCTTGCCGGTTTCCACTGCCTGTTGAAAACTATTCTGACTGATATATTGACTTTGCTGAATGATCAACGCCCGTAACATTGAACGATAATCCTGTATACCTTCAGCGATGCTCAACACTTTTTTCTGCATAGCCTGACTTTGAGCCATATCTTGTTGGTACTGTGGATTATCTTTGGCGTTCCCCGATGCCAACGAATCTGCAATATCCACAGCTCGCGCATAGTAGATATTCATGTTGTTTGAGAGCGCCGCAACCTCTCTATACTGATCTCCCATAGCACGAGCAACCAAAATGTTTTCGTTACTAAAACTCAGTGCACGTTCATATTGCTTCGTGTAATAAAACAGCTGCACTATTTGATTGCGAATACTTAACTCGAGCCCAGCCAATTCAAGTTTTTTAGCGCCTTCGAGTGCAGCAGTAAGTTGAGGCAAGGCTTTAGTGAACTGGTACTTCCGTACATGATAAGTGCCTAATAAATACGTATACCAAACATTCAACTCAGTCTGAGGTTCACTATAAAACTCGGTCTGAAAGGGTGCCAGACGGTTTAAGAAGTTTTCCATATCCAGATTGTGTAACATCAACATCCCATGTATTAACGCTAATTGAGGTTGATAGTTTGCATTTTCTCTAAAGATCCGTGTTAACTGTTCATAGGTTTCTTCCGCCTTCATCGAGTCACCCGTTTTGAGATAGAGCTCGATCAACAACCACTGGCTTTCAAAAAAAGAAGCGTCCGAATGACTAGCAAGGATGTCACGATTATTTTCTATAACACGAATAGCCAACTGCGGATTCGTATGCCGCATAGTCTTAGGCGTTTGCATTAAGTCGCCTTCGGCATGACTGAACAAGCAAACAAAAGCCACAACCAAAAAAAGGATATTGCGAAATATAAATCCAGAGGTTCTCATAATTTTTGTTCTTGCTGCCATTTTCAACTCTGACTCAAACATCTCATTGCCAGTCTGCTCTAAAGTGACTATACAGGTCAATGTAAATACTCCCTTAGTTGTCATTTTTGAGATAGCTTTATCCCATATTTTTTTTGTTTTTATTTCTTGAGATATTTTTAACCGCAAGCGCTGCCTTTTTTAAAAACCACATTGATTAGAGAGTTACTTTGTTTAATCGTCTCAAAGTATATATTGAAAATACCACTCATTTTTTGTGCACTTTACAGCTGCATCTCAAACTCTAATTAGCGCATAAACAGCGCATATTCAGCTTACTTCAGGAAGAACTTTAGCGCTTTGCTCAGTAGACCAATTGACACTCATTGACAATCAAGTGCGACTTTAAGGCAAACATCGTGATTCACAATTCAGTAAATTTCAGGCTCCGCATTCGACAGTGTTTAAGAATAAACCTCATAAAATTTCTGTGAATGTGAGAATTCAAATGATAATAATATGGAGACAGAGTCAATGAGAAATGCAACACACTACTTAAAGCTCTTGTGTATACAACTTTGTTTGATAGGACCTTTGTTTGCCGGAGAAAAAGTTAACGAGTCAATTGATTTAGCAGGTAACCGCCAGGCGACCTGGTATTTGCCTGATAATGCACCCAACGGCTGGATACTTTTGCAACATGGTTTTCAACGTAACAAAAGTAATTTGGATGATTTAGCCACGCACTTGATGGACAACGGTCTGATGGTGCTAACCATTAACAGCAGCGTAACAGGAGGCAACGCGAATCTGGCCAAAAGTGTCGCCGATGCTTTAGTCGACAATCCACCAACGCCTCCAAATAACATTCCACTACCAGCAAAAATGATAGTAGCCGGTCATTCTGCTGGTGCTCTATTTGTTAGCCACATGGGAGGGCAGCTAGTACAGCGAGGTTACGCACCACTTCAAGGCGCCATCTTGTTTGATCCTGTTGATGCCAACGATGGTATGCAAACACCCTTACAATCCATGCTGAATAATGGCAATCCAGTATTGTCTATTCTGGCAAACTCGAGTTCATGTAACTCAAGCAATAATGCCCTACAACCGCTGCGCGCCCTTACTGATGCATTCGTTGGTATTAAGCTAACCAATGATTCCAAGCATACCGATGTAGAAGGCAGCTCGACAGGTGGCATCATTACCTGGTTATGCGGAACGCCAAAAACTCACAACATTAACTATCTGCAAGATTTTGCCTTACATTGGGCAAAAGATATGTTGAGTGGAACTGTCTCGGCAGACTACTACCCTGGCGGCAGCAAAATTCAGCAACTGCTAGATGACAATGACGGCATTCTGATCAAAGAACTCACCACTCAACCACCTACGGCAGACTTTTCATTCTCTGCCTCAGAGCTATCCGTGCAATTTACTAACAGCAGCAGCGACGATGGAAATATCGTTTCTTACAACTGGCAGTTTGGTGATGGTTCAAGCTCTACACAAGAGAGTCCATCTCATCAATACAATGCAGCAGGCACTTACACTGTTACGCTTACCGTCACAGATGACGACGGCCAAACTGGTAATGCCAGCAAAAACGTGACCGTTGTAGAAGACTCTGCAGCACCTTCTGCCAGCTTCACTTATGTAAAAAATAACCTCACCGTAGATTTTAGCGATACCAGCAGCGACAGCGATGGCAGCATTGCCTCATGGAGTTGGTCGTTCGGTGATGGCTCAACTTCAAATCAGGCGAATCCTTCGCATACGTTTAATGCGGCAGGCAGCTATGATGTAACCTTGGAAGTTACTGACAATGATGGACTCACAGATAGCAACACACAAACTGTTTCTGTTATCGATGGTGATGACGGTTTAGAAAACGGTGCAAGTATCAGCGATCTGTCGGCAGCAAGAAACGATGCGCTTTACTTCAAAATGAATGTTCCTGCTAATGCACGTGACTTGCGCTTTGCTATCAGTGGAGGTTCCGGTGACGCCGATATTTACGTTCGTTATGGTGCTGTTCCAACGACCAGTCAATATGATTATCGTCCTTACAAAAATGGCAACAACGAAACTGTTGATATTCCTTCACCGCAAGGCGGAGTATGGCACTTAATGGTTCGAGCCTATCGAGCTTATTCGGGTGTCACGTTAACAGCCTCTTACTTAACATCAGATAACCAAGCTCCAACAGCGAGCTTTAATGTGAACACCAGCGGGTTATCTGCATCCTTCACAGATACCAGTAGTGATGTTGATGGTTCAATTGCATCACGTTTGTGGACATTTGGAGACGGCACTCAATCAACCGATGCCAATCCCACACACAGCTATGCTCAAGCTGGCAGCTACAATGTCACTCTCGCGGTTACCGATGATGACGGAGCAACCAATAGCGTTACACAGAGTATTGAAGTCTCGACAGATGACAATGGCCCAACAGAGCTGATCAATGGCAACACGGTCACTGACTTATCGGCATCCACAGGCGAAGAACTTCACTATGTTCTTAAGAACGTTCCTGCGGATACTGCCGAACTTAGATTCCTCATTGAAGGTGGCAGTGGCGATGCAGACATTTATATTCGTTATGGTGCAGCCCCAACAACTTCAGAGTATGACCATCGTCCTTATCGTAATGGCAACTACGAGCCAGTAAACATATCCAGCCCTCAATCAGGAAACTGGTATGTAATGGTAAGAGCTTACAGAACCTTCTCTGGCGTTAATCTATCAGCCACTCATACTGTAAATTAAGCAACACAGGGCGGAGTTATCCGCCCTTCTTACTCTGCGCAAGTGTAATACCTCAAACACCCTTATCTAAAAATAAAAAGCTTATACCAAGAGGCAAAATCAACTAACTCACTCAGGTTAAGACTCCGTGACAATGATATGAGATCTTATATCAAAGCTTAATACGAAATTCTTGCTAAATTAGCGACCATGGTTTTGCGCTCAGGCTTACGAGTCGATTTGTTTCTATTGATTAGAAACTATGGCATCTCTAAGAAGATAAGGTAAGCGACAAGCTCAGCAACCAATGATAAAGCTGTCTTAAAACAAACAATAAAAAAGAGGCAAATCATGGTTACAATGAAATATCTTTCGGTAATAGCAGCCACTGGCATAATCATAGCGCCAAGTGTTTATGCTCAAAAACAAGAGGTTACCGAAAAAGCTTTACGTACTCAGTCGGTTGTACAAGCAGCAAAGCCCAATTTATTCAAAGCTCTCATTACTAATAAATCATTATTAAAAACAGCACACAATTATAGAACTCTTAACGCAAAAAAAATAACTATACAAAAATCAGACGCGAGCTTTATTAAACTGCACTTTAGTAATTTCGATATTCCAGCGGGAAGCTATGTTGAAGTAAGAAATAAAAGCGGTTCTCAAATACATCGATATGGAGGACAAGCATCATCACTTTATACATTGCAACCCGGGGACGATGGGATTCGTTCCTTTTCTGCCTTATCCATTATCGGAGACACAGCGGTTGTAGAATGGTTTGGTCCTGAATCATCACAGCAGCCATATCATATAGAAATCGACTCCTTTATGGGGGGACTGAATAAAGCTGACCTTGCTTACAACCAGTCTTACCTGGAAAGTTCAGACATCGCACCTATGTCTACCTGCGGAATCAATGAACGAGTGGATGTACAATGCTGGGCTGATTCTCATCCAACAGAATATGAACGTACTCGTCCTGTCGCACGACTTCTTATTAACGGCTCTGGTTTGTGTACGGCCTGGCGCGTCGGTGAAAACAATCGACTATTCACCAATAATCACTGTGTTTCTGGTGCATCGGGTGTTAAAAACCTAGAAGTCTGGTTCAACTATCAAAATACAGAATGCAGCAGTGGCTCAAGTTCTACTCCCGTTATTGTTACGGGTGATGAACTGCTATCTACCAACAGTGACCTCGACTACACGCTGTTTACGGTTAAAAATTTCGAGACAATCCAATCTTTCGGTCACTTTGGTTTAGATGTTCGTAACCCAATCGAGCAAGAACGCATTTATATTCCACAACATGGAAGCGGCGATCCCAAACAACTGGCTATCGAAAGCGATGAAAATAGTGATGGTTTGTGCCGAGTGGATGTCACTTTGGCCGATGGCTCTGCTCCTAATACTGACATGGGTTATATGTGCGATACCACAGGAGGAAGTTCTGGCTCCCCGGTTCTAGCGGTCAGTAGTCATAATGTTTTAGCACTTCATCATTTTGGCGGCTGCCCAAACCAGGGAGTTCTTATTAACAAAATTTGGCCCAAGGTGACAACGTTTTTTAATCACCAAATCCCGGTAGGTGACAATGGAACACCTTCGGGCCAACCTGTCGCCAACTTTGATGTCACTGCCAATGCTCTCGAAGTCAACTTCACCGATACGAGTGCCGACAGCAACGGCCAAATTACTTATCACCAGTGGCATTTTGGTGATGGCCAAAGTAGCAATCAAAAAAGCCCGACACATGTTTATGCTAGTGCTGGCAACTATTCTGTGAATCTTGAAGTTACTGACAACGATGGCAACAAAAATTCTAATAGCCAAATCATTTCGATCACAAACAATAATAATGGGGCACTTCAAAAAGGAGTAGCGACAGAAAACCTGAATGCATCAATAGATAAAGAATTGCTCTTTTATTTTGATGTTCCTGACGAAGCTCAAACCTTAACAATTAATACTTATGACGGTGACGGGGATGCCGATTTATATGTTCAGTTTGGCGAACACCCCAACGAAGACCGCTACGACTGTCGCCCCTACCTGGGCGGTAACCGAGAAACCTGCCGCATCAACTCGCCCCGTGTGGGTCGCTACTATGTCTTGTTAAAAGCCTATCGTGCATTCTCCGGTGTTAGCTTACTAGCGGACTATACATCAGGCAGCTCAGGAGTCAGTTTTGAAGAAAACAACGTGTCAGATAGTACCGGAAGCTGGAAGCACTATTCTTTACTCGTTCCAGAAGGCATGACCAAACTCGTCGGAAAAATTTCGAATGGCACAGGCGATGCAGACTTGTACGTGCGCAGAGGAGAACAACCTACAAACTCAAGTTATCAATGTCGCCCCTACAAAAATGGAAACAACGAGACATGTACCATATCTAACCCGGAGTCGGGTCTTTGGTACTTTAGTATAAAAGCTTACAGTAGCTACTCCGGCGTTTCTATTAGTGGGGAGGCAAACTAAGGGTCCAGGGGGAACTTATTACCATGGATGGTATTTTTTTATAACCGATTTTTACAAAAGATAGGAAAGTACCTGCTCGGGGAACACCAATAACGACAACAATACATAGGAGAAAAATAATGAAAACATCAAAACTTTTGCTAAGCTCACTGCTCTTAACAGTCAGTAGCTTGAGCATGGCCAACTCAACAGCTGCTCGTTCTTGTGAAGATCCTGTTGAAGCTGTTTTAAGAATCATGACTTGTATCGAGAACGAGAATGCTTTTTGTGCGGCATCAGGTTATGACTCAAAGTTTGCCAAACTTCACAATGGCATCGATACCAACACTGATAAGCCAGGCTACTTCTTCTGGTTAGGCGCTTTCTTCTTCATCGACTTCAAACTGGAGTTTGATCACATCGAGCCAGTCGGCGACGACCAGGTTAGCTTGCGTTATGTAGAAACGGTTACCTTTAACGACGGCGATGTATTTAAACAACACGAGCATGCTCTGGTGACAGTAGGACCAAACTGTAGAATGACCTTATGGGATCAGTACGGAGATAACAAAGAACAAAAAGATGTGGATGACAAAGCAGATAGCTTATTTCCATTTTAAATTCTAAGTCATACAAAAAGCCCCGACTTAATAATCGGGGCCTTTTTTACACTCATAATTAATATTGCAACAAGGAATGCATATTAATTTCTTGGAATTTTAAAGATGTCTCTAGCGTTGCCAGCCATAACTAGCTGAGCTTCTTCAAAGGTATAATCCACACGCTGCATGCTTTCAATCACTAGGTCTTTGTACGACTTAGTATTGCCGGGGCTACCAGGACCATCCGATCCATAAATAATTTTGTGAACAATGCCAGCGCTTTTTGCTCGACTTAACACACTGTCCATGAGCTCACCATTAGGGTCGTGACGTTGAGAACCCAATGCAGAAATCTCAATGTATGCATTATCGTACTTCTCCGCCAGGTGAAAAACTTCTTCTATTTTGGTATAGCCTTCATGATTAGCATCATTACCAGCATGCCCTAAAACAAACTTAACATCTGGATATTGTTTAATGGCGTTTTCCAGATAGACGGGGTCAAAGGTTCTCATAACAAAATCCAACTCATCTTCATCAAACTCAGATACTTTACGTAAAGGGCTTGTGCCAACATGGTGATAAACAGGCTTGTCGTACTCTTTTGCCACTTCATAGACATCAAAGTATTTAGGATCATCAAAAGGTGTCAGAGTATGCGCAAATGCGAGCTTTATGCCAACAACATAAGGGTGAGATAAAGCATTCTTCAAGTTCTCAAGGCTTGCTGCTTTTTCTGTATCCCAATTTTCGACGCTCAAACTTGCTAAGCCATAAAAATAGGGCTTGTCTTCAAAACTATTACGCTGATCATCTAGGTACCCTAACAGATCTTCATTTGGCTCGATGCCCCATGTTTCTGGTGCATAAGTTGCAAATAGAATACAGTTATTTGCCGCAGCCCGACGACACTCGTTTTTTATACCAATAAAAGCGCCATAAGGATTAAGTTGGAATGAAGAAAAAAGTCTTAATAAAGGAATTTTTATGGCATCAGGAAGGTCAATAGGAAATACACATTTAACAAACTCTTTGCCTTTAGGCCCAAGTTTATCATAGCTCCCAGGGTGCAAATGCATATCGAGAATGTCGAGCTCTTGTCCTAAATAGAAACTCTCATGGTGCTCGTTGTCTGTTACCCACTTAGTGAACTGGCTGAGATCAGGAGCCTCATCCATGGGTGTATGAGCATTGATATCTGAGCTTGCCATTAGTGCTACGGCAACAGCAGCAGACGCCGCTATTCTTTTCATTGTTAGTCCCCTTATAGTTGTGTTGTTATAGAGATATTTTTTCAACAAAGGGGTTATAACACTCTCGATAATCCAGGTGTAAACAAAACAACGAAGGTGATACTAAAAGTAAAGTGAATGACACTTTCTATCAAGGAAGGATAATCAGCCTCCATTCCTTTTATACTATAGGTAGGAGGCTAAAATTTTTAACTATACTTTCAATGCTTAGCGAGTACAGAGGCAAAATAATCTAAGGCTTCAGGCTCATCGGATTGTCCTAGCCAAAAGATAGCTTTTTGTTTTATAAACTTAGGATTATCGTTTTTAATTAACTGAATCAAGCCTTTAGTCGCATACTCTTTATCTAACTGAGAGATGGAAAAAACGGCAGACTCTCTGACCTTCCTGGCATCCTTCCCTTCTGCAATCTCCATTAATACAGGCAAAGCATTTCTCTCTTTATTTTGCGAAAGCCAGAAGATAGCTTTTTCCCTTACTACTGTTTTCGAGTGCTGTTTTGCATACGCCAATAACAGTTTCCATGCGTCATCAGATTCAACTTGAGATAGTGCAAAAACAGCTTTCTCTAACACGTACTTGGAGTTTTCTTTAGCAATAACAGTTTGAATAGTTGATAAAGCTTTTGGAGCATTTTTATTTGCCAACCAGAAGAGAGCTTCCGCGCGCAAGGTTTTATTCTCGTGTTTTTTTGCTAAGGCGATAAGCTTATCAACTGACTTGGGATAGCTATTTTCGCTTAGAGCAAATATCGCTTTCTTTTTGTCGCTAAGAGTTCGCTTAGACTCCTGCAAAATATCATTAAGAGAATGATAGCCTGCTTTGTTTCGCGCTTGTCCTAGCCAGAAAATGGCTTGCTTACGATACTTTGTATCATTACCTTTAGAATATTCTTCTAACAGTTGATGAGCTTTCTTTCCTTTGTGCCATGCGATGCTGGCTAGCGCTGCATGTTTAACATTATTAGGTGAAGCATCATGATCGCTCTTAACCATTAGATCATCAAGGAATAATAAGCTTTCTTTTTGTGAAACTTTCTCGAGATAGGTCACGGATATCCCGTTGCTCTCTACCTTACATGCATCGCCAACGCTAAGCAGTCGAGCAATTCCACCACGCTCTTTTTTAAGGTATACAGTTAGATTCTTTGAGTCTCCCAGCTTACCCTTGTTAATCCCGCCATAATATTTACCCTTTTTATCCAGTTCACATTTCGCTTCTCCATCGCGCTGATAACAACATGGCATGCCATTTCCGGGCTCCATTTCTACATCATACGCAAACCACTGGCTATCTTTTACTTCTTGGGCTTTTATAGTTTCAGCAACCGTGCCATTCAAACTTACTCGAGATACTTCTGCGGTAGCACCTCGAACCACGACAGTTGCTAAGACGGTCAAACCAATTAAGGTCAGTGTTCGAGTTGGCTTTTTATTCCTATTCATAATTTATCCCCTTACTGAAAAGTTTCGCTGAAGTACTCAAGAACTTCATCAGAGTTAATCATTGAAAGACGTTTGATGGCCTCTCGCTTTAGCTGTGGCTCACTTTCTGACTTAGCAATATTGATCAGGCTTTTTGCATTAGACTGGATGAAGAGAGCTTTAATAACTCGCTCTTTAACTTTAATACTGTCGCTATTTTTATAGATTGCCTCTAGATACTTCTGGGTTTTGTCCGCCCCCATTATTCCCATTTTCTCTACAGCATGAAGCACTAACTCTTCTTGCTTTTCGCTCTGGATAACTTTATTAAGTTGCTCAACACCACCACCAACCGCTAAACTTTGAATGATATCCTCTTTATTTTCTTCATACTCTCTATCTGAGTACAAAGACCAAAGCATATCAGCTCTTCCCATCGCCCCAATAAGTCGAATCGCTTTGGTCTGTAGTGCCTTGTCTTGTTCATTCTTAGCGGCATTAAATAATAAATCAGCGTCACTCATGACCATAAAGCTTTTTAATAGCTTCAGCTTTAATTGCGTATCACCTGTTTTTTTATAGATATTAGATAAGATTGAAGATGCCGACTTAGAGCCAGAAATACTAAGCGTTTCGATGGCATAAACTTGTAACGATGGGTCTCCTTTACCGGACGCTAAGTCAGCTATTTTCTCGAATGCACCAGCACTACCTGACTGACTTAGAACAAACATCGCTCGTTTCTTTACCTGAGCAGAATGCTCACCATCCAAGATGCTCTCTAATATCTTTATCGCTTTATCCGACGACGAATTCATCAGTGCATTGATTGCATAGAGTTTCATTTCTTCATCATCGATTTCGGCATGACTCCCTTGCTTGTCTCTAATTTCAATTTTTAGAGCCTGAGCATCGTCAACCCAGCGACTATCAGGATAACGTTTAGCGAGTGTCTTAATGCTAGCAAGTGCCTGATGATATTCTTTGCTTTTAAATTGAGCATAAGCTAACCAGTATAATGCCGCGTCGCTCTTCTTACCTTCTTCTTCAACGATCCTTGCAAACGAACGTTGTGCCGCTTTCCATTCTTTATTATCCAGTTGTTCCTGACCTTCGATATAGAGGCGATCATTCGCTACAACAGCCACAGAGCCTAGAAAACCCATTGCAACGGCCATTGGAATTAGTTTTTTAATCAATCCATCTTTCTTCATAATCATTTACCTTACTTAACTGACTTTCTATTTGCATTCACTTTTATGACGGACTAGAAGAGTCGGAGGTTTGCTTTAAATTCGATTTCTTTTTAAGTTGTTATTGGTAATTCGTAACTTAAATAAAAGATCGGTGCTGTGGAGCCGTTCTTTTACGAGTTTGAGGTCGTTATACTCTTCATTACCAGGTATCTGTTCTGAGTTATTATTCAGTTCAATTAGAATAGATTCAATTTGTTGGAGCGTAGCTAAAAGTTGTTTGTCGCCATTATTTTCTACGATTCTTCGATACAATCGATTGAAGACAACAAGTTCCTCAATTATCTGTCTTCGCTCATGGATCTGTTGAGCGATATCACCATTGCCGTTGCTGACAACAGTTAGTAGACGGTCACTGGAATCTAGGTGACTACTGATATTGGCGAGTAAAATTCTTTGGCTGTCCTGCTTCGAGAAGACTGGCTGTTGAGCAATATCTACTGGAGGTTCACCACTCCAACGGCCTAAGAAAAATGCTCCCATAATCAATGCCATACTAATGCCGAAAGCGAAAGAGCCCTTAAATAAAGGTAACCACTGCCACTGGCTCGATGCATCTTGCTGCTTATTTTTTTTCTTCATAGACTCTGGCTCTAGCCTATGTATCGCTGACATAATATTTTGATTCAGATTAACACTGGCCTGAGGCACAGGTTCTGTCAATGTGGCGTCCATTAACTCACACAGTTTTGCATACTCTAGTTGCAGTTCTGGTGAAGCTTCCATTGCTTTAACCATAGCCTCTGATTTTTCTGGCTCTAACTCGCCGTAATAAAATAAAATCAAGTCTTCTTCATTCATAGCGGTTTACCTCTACCGATCCTAACTTAGGCTCGAGTAATTCTTTTAAGCGCTTTACAGCTCTAAAAATTCGGTTTTTTACCGTGTTCGGATTCACATCTAGAATCAGGCTAATATCTTCGATGGTTTGCTCTTCATAGTGACGCAGAAGAAAAGCAATGCGAATGTCATCCCCCAGTTGCAGTAGTGCGTTTTGCGTTAACGAGTGAATATTATTATTCCACTGTATTTGCTCAGGGGTTGGATTCGACGAATCTTCTTCATTAACGGTTGTGGAAGTTTCGCGGCTATTTTGCTTCGACAGTCGGCGCTGCATATCGATAGCATGATTAACCGTTATCGAATACAACCAGGTAGAAAGCTTTGCTTTCTCGTCGAAGCTGCCGATTTTTTGATAGACCTTAACAAACACCTCTTGCACACAATCCTCTGCATGGGCTTGATCCTGCAAAATACGATAGGCAGCGGCATACAGCTTCTGGCTGTAGGCTTCTACCAATGATTGAAAGGCTTGGTGGTCTCCCGCTTTAATTTGGGCCACGCTCATGTATTCTTTATTATTCATATACCCTGTATGACGAAGCCCACCCCATAGTGGTTTGCTTTTCTTTTAAAATATTCGCCAAAAGTAACAATAGCAATAAAATCAATATTTTATAACGGATTATTGAGTACTGATCACCAAAGAAGTCAAATCATCACAAAGCTCATATTGAGAACATTGTGCAATTTATTCACTAGAGACAACCGACATCGAGCACTTGTGTCTATAGTTTGGAATGTAATGAGCAATTATTGCTCAACGAGTTAGCGAAGGGAGAAAGCACATGGCTAAAAAAGTGGGTGTTATCACAATTCACGGTATGGGAGATACCAATCCCAACTATCATCTTGAGCTAGTCAGAAAGCTTCGAAAACGCGTAGGCAAAAGTGACTGGGATAAAAACGTTCATTTAGAAAGCTGCTTCTATCAAGATTTGTTACAGGCGAATCAAGAAGACTATTGGACAGAGGCTGACGAAAAATATGACCTCAAGTGGGACTTCCTAAGAAAGTTTATGCTTTTTTCCTTTTCCGATGCTGCGTCGATAGAGCATAGTCTCAGTAATGACCAACGTCTCTACAAACAAGTGCATGGAAAAATTGCACTGGCTTTTGACAATACCTTGGCAGAACTGGAAAACGCTAACTCTCCAGTGGTGGTAGTTGCTCACTCTTTGGGCTCGGAGCAAATATCGAACTATATTTGGGACGCAATGAAAAACCTACGTTTCTTTGAGTCTGATTCTGGAACTAGCGAAGAAAAAAGTTTTCGTCGGCTTGATTCCTGTAAGTATTTATTTACCACAGGCAGTAGTATCCCCATCTTCAGAGCTGCTCTCGACTCACCACAACTATTTGAGCGTCCGAATGATGAATTTGAGTGGCACAACTACTTTGATTCATCTGATGTTTTAGGCTACCCACTAAAAAATATGGCATTATCTTATGAGGTAGACTGGCTGCACGATCACGAAGTCAATGTCGGCAGCTTTTTGACCAACTGGAATCCTGCCAGCCATGGACAGTACTGGGAGGATAAAGACGTTATCAAGCCTATAGCAAAAGTCATCGAAGATTATATATAACTGCTTTTATTTTACTCGCCACGGCGGGTTTTTACGGTTCTCTCCAGCCCAATAGAGTTTTATCTTGTTCCCGCCGAGGATCGAAAAAACACCTCGAGACAAAGGCCGTGCTTATCTTCTGATAAAGTAAAAAGTCACAGAGTTTTTTGGCACTGACCGTTAATATTTAAACTTTATTTTTTATCTTTATACTCTTGTTTATAAACAGCTCTACTCATAGGTAGGTTACTACCTGTTTTAAGTGTCACGCTATATTTACCTGCACCATGATTGACAACAGACCTAATAAGGGACTTTTGAGCTAAATATGAACGGTGGACCCTAAGAAAACTATCCTCCAGTAATGAAGCTAGCTGCTCCATGCTTTTATCATGCAACAGTCGCTGGCCCGTCTTTGTAACTATTTCACTATAATTTCCGCTAGCTTTTATAAAGTCTATTTCCTCCACTGGAACTAGAGTGAGTTCACCTTGCGACTTGACTGAAAGTTGAGATATCTGAATACGTGAGCTTTTTTCTATATTTTCAAAGCGTCGCATCGCTTGGTGGAAACGTTTGACAGAAACTGGTTTTGTCACAAAGTCCAACACACCAAAATCAAAAGCTCTAGCTGCTTTTTCAGGTGAAGCAGTAATGACTATGGTGTAAAACGTTTTCGCATTGCGATGCTCGAGAACAGAGTAGCCATCAGCACCATTGATATTTAGGTCGAGAAGCATTAAATCATATTGATTAGTGTCCAATCTATTTTTTGCCATGCTCGTTGAGTTAACAATATCTACTCTGCACCTCGAAAAATATTCACGGCATAAATCGGCAATACAGTCAGCTACTAAAGCGACATCTTCTACGATCAAAATATTTATCATGCTCAAATCTTATTAAAGCTCTAACTTGATAACTGTTTCCCAGCCATACTTCGTCTTATTGGATGTAACCTCACTGCTATTTGGCCACCAATATTCCAAACGAGATCTAACATAATCTAACCCAGTTCCTGTCGAATGTGAAACACTTGACGACCTAGAACCATTATTAGAAATGATATAGCGCCTCGTACTCATAGATTCTTCTTTAATAATGACAAACTTTGCTGACTCAGCACTTTTAAAACCATGGGTTAACCCATTCTCTATAATAGTTTGAAATACAGCCGGAGGTATAAGCTCATCGCCCGAGATATTCTTTACCTTTAGCTCAAAGTTTGCCTTTTGCTGCAATGACATAATTTTAAGATAGCTGTAACACATTCGTATTTCCTGATCTATCTTAACTTCAGGCCGCTTTAACATATTTGTCATTAGATAGAACTCTTCTGATAATGCCTCAACCATCTCTCCAGCGAGCTTTTGGTCCGTTTTTATTAGCTGTTGCAAACTCATCAAAGTGTTCATAAGAAAGTGCGGTTGGATGTGCTTTTGGACAAACTGAAACTCTAATTGTTCCAACTGCATCTTCGTCTTGTTTAGAGCTATTGTATTTCGCAAGATACGTCTAGACGAAATAACCATCATTAGTATACTGAAAATAGCCATTGCTAAGTTATCAATCTTAAATACAAATGAGGTTATAATAAAATTACTTAAAACCCAACTTTCACTGTCTAAAATATCACTTTGGTCAATATAGACAACAGCGACAAAAAAGACTGAAAAAGCAAGCATTAAAATACTGCCTTCCTCTTTCCTCATCGTTACAAATAAACAAAAAGCAAGTAACAAAGTCGATAAAACCAAGGCGCTATGCAATCCGACAAGCTCAGCAATCACTACTAGAAATATAAACGCCAGAAACCATTTAAAAAGCCACTTCTTAGACATCTTAAAGTGAACATTAAGGGTTAGTAACAAGCTAATGTAAATTGCATATTCAAGCAAACTAGTGAATGTTGACTTATCCATAAGAGAGACGGTTGCTGACAATCCGTTCCAATACAACACTTCGCTTAGCATCAATAAAAAGCATAAGGAAAACAATAAGGTTTGAGTTAGAAATACAATTTGCCTACCCATAGCAAAGTAAAACCCAAGATTTGCAATCACGGAAAATAAGAATATTCCAGAAAGCACAAGCGGTGCGGTAGACATCAGCCGAGACTGATGCTGAAACTCTTCAAGAGGCCCAATGCTTACATCTCTAAAAATGGCCCCTTTAAGATGACGATAGTTAGAAAACTCAAGCTGAATGACATTGACTCCTTTTTTTAAGGTTTCGTTAGTAATCTGACTCCTTACTAAGCTTCTACCTGCAGCCTCCTCATCAGCACTTTGACCTACCGCCCCATTTTTCAATAGCAATTGACCGTTAATAGAAACAGTGGTTGCAACCACATTAGACCTCAACTGAAACCAGATATCCTGACGACTCAAGTATTTGTCTGCCACTATAAATGGGAGTTGTATCCGCCAAACATTTTGTTCACTCGAAACCTCACGAAATATGCCTTTCACGTTAAGATCTTCTGCAACCAATTTGAAATCATCACCTTTATAGAGTTTTGCAACTGGGAACTTTGCTAGATCAAGAGGCTCACCCAAGTACTCTGGTATTTCATTAGCCTTTAGAGAGCTTGAAATACACACAGTACAGAATAATATAAGCAATATAGTTTTCAAGCACTTCCCTTAAGTGTATGTTGCGCACAACCTATGATTATAATTAAACCTATATACATGCATTAGTTTGAGGCTCTACTAACTGTGTTACTTTTTAGCTGTTTTATTTTCCGCTTATAAAACTCGACTAACTCAGCACCTTTTTTTGAATTTAATTTCAGAGCCTTATTATAGAAGAGCAATGCTTCTTTTTTATCACCCATTCTTTCTAAAAGCTGAGCTTTATACTCAATGGGTTTGTAAGAATCAGGGTAAGATTTTATAGCCAACTCAATAACAAATAAAGCAGTATTAAAGTCTGATTTAATCGCTTTCGTGTAAGCAAGATCAAGCAACACAGACTCATCAGGCTTAGCTTGAGAATAGTCAAAACTCGTGCTTGCGCCGTTATTCAGCCAATTAATATAAAACAGACCATTGTTGTTACCTTCTTCATTAGGGTAGTAATAATTCATGACGCGGTGAATTTTTTTCAGAACGGTAACATCAGGCTCGGTAGAAAAATAGTATCTTTGCATGCTTTCCAACTCTGAAATTCCAGGGAAGATTGACTGGCCGAACTCCAGGGAAACGTCTTCGAAATGCGCGACAATTTGCGAATAAGACAATGTTCTATAGCCGGAGGATAACTTATGCGGCTGATATAAGCTTTTAAAGGCATTATGGAAGCCAATGTTTGGAGTTGACTGATGGCCATCATATTCGTTGTGGTCGAAAATAACACGAAGACCGTTTTTGGGATACTGACTAAATGAATGCTTTGCAAACTCAAAACCATCCTTTATTTTGAAAAACTCATTACCCCCAACATTAGTATACAAAAACCCATTAATCTGACTACTCGACTTTAGAAAGTCTTTTAGGTCTTGTTGTAACTTTGGAGTATGGTGAAGAGAAGGACTGAAAGCAAAGCGAGCCCGATAAAGCTCGGGCTCTTTAATAAGTGAGTGATAAACAAAAAGACCACTTTTTGAATGACCAGCGAGAATACGATAATCGGATGCACGATAGGTTTTGCTTATTAACGGAACTAACTCCTCTTTAAGAAAAGCAAGAAAGTGGCTCGCGCCCGAATTTTCTTTATTGTTATAGCGAAAGTAAGGGCTAAAATCACGTGTTCGCTCACCAGTATTAAGAATAGATACAATGATCATTTCAGGAATATGTTGTTTGGAAGCTAAAAAACCCTGCGTAAACTCAGCGAAAGCTTTGAGTCTATCCCCGTCTAGCACATAAAGGACAGGGTAATTTTTCTCTGTATTAGTATAATAACTAGCTGGAAGCTTGATATGAAATGTTCTTTTTTCTCCTAACTTGATGGATTTAAACTCTATTTGTTCGGAAAATACATCTTGGTCGGTTTCGCCCGCCGATATTGCATTCCAGGAAATCAAACAAACCACTACAAAAAGGGTATATGTCAACTGTCTCATTGCTATGTCCTACTGCTCATTGAATGTAGCTTCAGACTATCGACAAGTATCTCTGATGAGCAGCAAAACCTGCCGAAATGCACTCCCCTTGTGTGAAAGTCACATCGGCTATCTCACTCGCCACGGCGGGTTCTTACGATTCTCTCCAGCCCAATAGAGCTTTATCTTGTTGCCACTGGGATCAAAAAGAATCGCCTCACGCCAAAGATAACGTTGATCTTCTGGCATCGAGTCAAACTCAATGCCTTGCTTGATCAATTCATTAACCCATTCGTCTAGCTTGCTATGTTCAAAATAGATAACAGCACCATTAGTATAATCATCTTCATCAAGATCTAACGAAAAGGTGGCATCCCCATCTGGACACTCAAATCGAGCATAATGTGGTGTATCAACGATCAGCTTAAAGCCTAACTTTTGATAGAAGGCGACGGCCTCCGGCATATTTTTTACAGGTAATGTGATCTGATTTAAATTCATTGCTAAACCTTTTTAATATCGAGCTATTCTATATCTTCCAACTGCAACAAATCACCAGGCTCACAATCGAGCGCCTCACAGAGTGCAAGCAGTGTAGAAAAACGAATGGCTTTGCCTTTTCCTCGTTTTAGAGTCGACAAGTTTGCCATAGTAATGCCCACTTCTTCAGACAGCTCTGTCAGAGACTTTTTACGTTGAACCAATAAAAGATCCAAGTTTACTTTGATCGACTTAGCCATATTAAATTGTCAACGCTTGTTCTTCGTGGATGTTTGCAGCTTCTTTCATAACACCAGCTAGCACCAATACAGCCAGCCCAATAAAAAAGCCCCCCAGATTAAAATAAACTACGGGGTTTAGTTGAATCGCTGATGAATGCTGTCCGATATCTTGCAAAATAAAAACTCCACCTATATAAGTCAAAATTGGATAAATGATATTCCAAGCAATAATGACATAGCCTATTTTTTGTATAAGCGTTGGAACCTCATGATTAAAGGCTTCTCTTTTTTCCAACAGAGAAAAAATCTTTCGCGCAATGAACAAGCCGTATAAAGCCAGTAACCCCATCACTTCGTTAATACCATTCGACAAGTACCAAGCAAAATGGCTTTTGCTGTTGTTCACCTTAATATCACCTCGCCCTTCAATCAGCTCCGCATGTTCAGTGAACTCAGCCACTCCTTCAACATTTTGGAACACTTTAAACCCCAACAAAAAATGAATGTCGGTGTGGCGCTCATTTGGCTCTGACGAAATATTCACTCCAATCACAACGACAGCAATGGCCCAAATAATTAAACCGGCGGCCACAAGCAGACATGAATAATCCAAAAATCGTTTTACACCAACGGTTAATCGCATAGTAGAAAGATGCTCTTCGCTCATTACAAAATCCTATTAAATATCTCACTGGCTTTTACAATAGCCTTTGGCAAATCGATTTTCAATAATTATTTATCGAAAATCGACAAATAATTATTGAAAATCGAACCCACACTTAACTTTCTAATGCATCCAGATGTGCTTAGTATGCCCCAGCAAGGCTGGTAACCATTTGTTTTCTAAATGGAAAGTAAACTCTTTGGCCATGAAGAACGAAGCACTTCGCCTTATAACCTTGGCTCCTATTGCGTCGCTTGAACATAAACTGCCAAGTCAGCTAAAATAGCGCCAGACTTACCCAAAGGGCTTTGATAAGCGACGGGTATAAACAAACATTAGGACGTAAAACATGCAAGCAGTATTTGATTGGAACATTCAGCAACAAGCAGCTCAAGGCGCTGCCTGCTTTGCCGTGTCTGATCAAAAACATTCCAATGCCAAAAAGGAGTATTCACTCCTAAATTAATGCTCCTTAAATTTGGGAGCAAATGGCTCCCGGATGTTTAAGTCACGCTGAAGATAAAACGCATTTTATTAAACCCGGTAGCCGCAAGGATACCGGGTTTTTTTATGGCTGTTTGTCAGCAAAAGAAAAGAGTTAAGGAAAGAATATTGATAAAGAAAGGCACTCACTAACCACTAAAAAAATGTGACTGACCACGGATAGAACTTGTTTTTTGCTCCAATTTTTTTTGGCGGCTGCCCTACACCCAAGCAAAAGATAACCCATTGTTTTTATTTAACTTTTTCAATTTTTCTTGTTGACTTTCGAAAAAATAACATTACAATGGCTTCCATACTTTGAACGGAATCAAACCTTGTTAAAGAAAGCAAATACTCAGCGCTTTCTTTATTAAGACTACTAACAACTAAGCAGTGATTGCGTTATCAGTTGTTAACAAAGTAGAGAGTATTTAACTCGTATAAATGGAAATTGGTGATCAGGTTATCGACTTTAAAAAAGCAAAACTTTCCATAGTTTTTGGATAACGACACAGCAAGGAATAATCAAGCTGGATTGTCATAGAAAGTAGTCAAGACGATATAGATTATGTTCTTTTGTGATGACATCAGATAATTAAACAACCAAGATTTATTTTTATTAACGAGAAAAATCATTGGAGTGCGTGCAGAGACGGATCAACTGCACCGGACTGTAAATCCGGTCCCCACCATAGGTATCCTGGTTCGAATCCAGGGCGCTCCACCAGAGAATTAAGGTGCTTTGATCTAAGTGGCTATGATACGCGCTTGTTAAGCGCGAAATACAAGTTCGACTCTTGTAAGCACCGCCATATTTAAAAAGGAATATCCCTATCGTCTAGTGGTTAGGACACCAGAGTTTCATCCTGGGTACCGGGGTTCGAATCCCCGTAGGGATACCAAATGATTAGTGAAGGAAATTTTTCTAACTGAAAAAACAATGGTGGCTATAGCTCAAGTGGTTAGAGCTCAAGGTTGTGGTCCTTGTGGTTCCGGTTCGAGTCCGGATAGTCACCCCAAATTAGGAAGTCTTAGCCGAAAGATTCTGGGTAGCGGCAGCAGTCTTGAAAACTGAAGGTTGGTATTTACTGACGTGTGGGTTCGAATCCCTCGACTTCCGCCAATTTAAAAACAAGATATGGAGTCTTGGCATAGTGGTTGTGCACCTGCCTTTTAAGCAGGCATAGGTTGGTTCGATTCCAACAGGCTCCACCAAATTAGCAAAAAGCCCAGGTGTTGAAACTGGTAAACATGCCGGATTTAGAATCCGGTGCCGCAAGGCTTGAGAGTTCGAATCTCTCCCTGGGTACCATATTTGGAACAATAGCTCAGCTGGTAGAGCGACTGCCTGTTAAGCAGAGGGTCGCAGGTTCAATCCCTGCTTGTTCCGCCAATTTATAAGTAAGAAACGGAGTCTTGGCATAGTGGCAGTGCACCGGTCTTTTAAACCGGTATAGGTTGGTTCGATTCCAACAGGCTCCACCAAATTTAGTTTGTAATAACTAGGCGTAAAATAGTTTTCCAATAATAAAGACCAATAAAAATAAGGATACAGTGCTCCCCCAGCCCCTCCGATTACAGTATAAAACCCAGTATCGTTCTGGTTTATACCAACTCTTCGAGAAAAGTTGTGGAAAATCCATAATTTCCATTCTATCTCCTTTTGACTCTTCTAGCTTTTCATCAGAGATTGAGTGAGGAGCTAAAACCATGCCAACACTTCCAACCAAGAAACTAATAGCCATAAAGATCATTACGAATATCAGAAAATACTCCATGCCTTTCCTTTTTTATTTAAATGACTCTCAGTAAACTTTGCTTCACACCTTATATTCCACTTCTAAAAGTTTAAGGAAAGTTAGAGCCAATTCGCTAGCTTAAAATAGTAGGCTCACACCTATGACTCTCTGATTAGTAACTTAGGAGTTAAACAGTGATCTTGATCCACTTTGACAGACACCTAGTTTAAGCAGCTGTCTCATACTCTACAGGAGATTGATATCCTAACGTAGAATGAAGTCGCTGCCGATTATAAAATACTTCGATATAATCAAAAATACTTTGTCTGGCTTCATCTCGAGTTCGGTAACGCTCATGATAGACGAGTTCAATCTTAAGCGAGTGATAAAAACTTTCCATCACTGCATTATCATAGCAGTCACCTTTTGCGCTCATAGAACAACGCATTCCAAACTGAGTCAGTAGTGATTGATAACCTTCGCTAGCATACTGTACGCCTCTATCCGAATGATGAACTAAACCGGGGTCTGGTTGACGAGTGTGAATGGCCATCATTAATGCATCTTCGACTAAAGTTGTTTTCATGCGTTCTGACATCGACCAACCCACAATTTTTCTCGAGTAAAGGTCTATCACAGTCGCTAAATAAAGCCACCCTTCGTTTGTTGGGATATACGTGATATCTGCGGCCCAAGCAATATTGGCTCGAATGGGATTGAATTCTCGGGCCAACAAGTTGGGCGCAATAGGCTTATTGTGCTGACTATTGGTCGTTGCCTTAAAACGCCGCTTGCTCTTAGCTCGTAATCCTTGCTCTCGCATCAGACGAGCAATGCGCTTTCGACTCACCTGGATACCCTGACGTTTTAGCTCTGCATGGATTCGGGGAGCCCCATACGTTCCTCGTGAGTCTTGATAAATCGACTTTATCATTTCAGTTAAAGCACTGTTTTCCTGGCTACGCTGGCTTGGTTGCCGTTTTAACCAATCATAAAACCCACTTCGTGACACCAATAAAACCTGACAAAGCCTGCTCACACTATGAAAGAGCCGTTGTCTACTAATATACGCATACTTTACTTCGACTCGTTCGCAAAGAATGCGGTTGAAGATTCAATCCATCAGCGCAACGCTTTTTCCATCATCTCTTTAGGCGTTCTAAATTTCAACACTTTTCTTGGCCTTTCGTTTAGATGAGTAGCTACTTCGTTGAGTTTCTTTTGAGAATGCTGAGCCAAACACGTCTTCTTAGGAAAGTACTGCCGAATGAGTGAATTGGTATTTTCATTTGTACCTCGCTGCCAGGGACATTGCGGATCACAAAAGTAAACTGGAATCTTTGTCGCTTTTGTAAATTCAGCATGTTTTGCCAGTTCCATGCCTCTATCCCAAGTGAGTGATTTTTTCATTGGCGCGGGCAGTTTTTTGAAGACATCAATTAAGGCATTGTTGACTGTACCCGAGTCTTTACCTTTTAGCTTTAAAATTAGCGTAAACCTCGTTTTCCTATCAACGAGAGTAGCTATGTGGGTATTGCGAGAGCCAGATACCAAGTCTCCTTCCCAGTGACCAATAGACTTCCGAATTTCAGCATTTTTAGGACGTTGATGAATTGATACGCCATTTACAATGTTTATTGTTCCTCGGTCGCCAGAACGAGAATGGTGCTTACTATGCCGCATCTTATGAGAACGTCTTAAGTGAACAGCCAATGAGTGATGTAATGTCTTTCTGCTACGTACATAGAGCGTTTTATAAATTGTTTCGTGAGAAAGGTGCATGCTATTTTGACGGGGAAAGCTAACTTTTAACCATCCAGAAATTTGTTCAGGGGACCACTTTAGTTGTAGCTTCTGGATTACTAATTTTTTAAGCTCTGTATTGCTCGCAAGTGCGCAGAGCTTAGGGCGTTTCGCCATTCTCCAAGCTCTTCTATCGGCATCTACAGCTTTGTACCAGCGTCGGCCTCTGTTTCTTTTTATCTCCCGTGAAATCGTTGAAGGCGCTCGCCCTAACATTTTTGCAATCGATCGGATACTCATTTTTGCTGATAATCCTGCTCTAATCTCTTCACGCTCCTCAATAGTCAGGTGGTGAATAGCTCGATTTCTTTTACTGGGTTTTATGCCTCCATGATCTCGTAGGATAGTAAATATAGAACCTGGCTTAGCATCAATTACTCGGCTTATATCACTATATCCAGCTCCTTGTTTCCATAAATCGAAAACAAGCTCTTTCTCTTCTCGTGTATATGTACGCTTCATTAGACACTCCGCAACAATTTAATATCTTAGGATAACTGTTGCGCTGACCAATTGAATCTTCAGCCGCCTTTTTTAAAATGTCCCGTTCTTCTCGCAACCGAGCATTCTCAAGCTCCAACTGTTTGATTTTTAATTGCTCGGGCGTTAATTGGCTTTCATTATCGATTGAGCTACTTTCACTGCCGCTATACTTTTTACGCCAGTTATAAAGCATCGTGGTTGTAATACCTAATTCTCGAGCGATTTGTTCCTGACTTTTATCTGAGTTTTCCATCAGCTTAACTGCTTCGACCTTAAACTCTCGCGTAAAGCTTCTTCTTTGCTTCTTTTTCATTATCTACACCTCTTTGAATAGTTTAACCTATCAAATAATGTGTCCGTCAAATCGGGGTAAGATCACTCTTTATAAAACAGAAACAGAGGGGGCTTAAAGCGCCCCTTACTTCTCTTAGATAGTCCTTAAAAAATCTTTGTGTTCCTAGTGAAAACACTTAAATAACTATAAAATACATTGGGGATATTAGTGTAAACTTGATGGAATTCTCAAGTTCTACGCTGCCTTTCTCTCAGCAGCTTGAGGCTTTTTTCTTATATACTCCTTTTGTAAGCTCCAGTAAATCTCTTGATAATGATTGTGCTTAAAGCGTCCTCCAACCTCTGTATTTCGTATTGCATCAACCATTAATATTGTTGGTCTTGATGTTAATCCTCGAAATTTTCTATATACCTGTAAGCATATTAAGCCGTTTAAAAGCAAAGTTTCATTGCTTTGGGGTAATGTCCTTAAGTTTATCTTTGGCGTTAGTGTCTTACTTTGAATAAAAAACTGAGAAACACCGTTATCTATGAACTCCTTAAGCTTGCTTAAAGGGATCTCTTGCCTTACATTGGTGTAACCTCCATACACTAAATCTCTTTGAAAGTAGCTTGCAATTAATGCATAAGGGCTAAACTCTTTTGGTAGATTAACCTTGAGATAAGCTGTCAACTTGCTTTCATCAACGCTTAACTCATATTCTTTAGTTGTGCCAATACGACACCACTCACTTTCCGTATAAAGTTTCATGACGCTATACCTTTTTGTTTTAAATTTAAAGTGAGCAATTCCGTTTGCTCAAAGATATCTTAGGGGATATAAGCCATCCCTTGCTTAACAGAGAAATCAAATTTTCTTTGGTGCTAACTGTTCAACCCAAATATTAGGTTTACCCTCAAAGTGGTCAATCAGTCTATCTTCAACATGGTTTTTATCCCAGCTAGCCGTACATTCTAAGCTTTTACATTCTTCATAGGTTGAGTCTGTAATTTCACCTGTGCTAGGCTCATATAGTTGAAATTTACCAGTGTTCGAGTCTTGGATAAATGTCATAGGTAAAACTTCATGTTCTTCCTTTACGGGAAGCTTTCCAACTTTAAGCCAATGCCCCTGAGTAACTACATAATAATCAACTGCAAGAAAATACAAATCGTCTGCCTCATGTATTTTATACAGCTCGTCTTTCCCTAGCGGCTTATCTACTTTGATAGAGAAAAATGCCAATGCTTCCTCAAGTATCTGAGCATAAGTAAAACTCCCGTCTCTTAATTGTATTTCAACAATAGCCCCAACAGTCATTCTTTGTCTTTTCATTCTTTTTTCTCCACAGTGCCAAACTTTTTTGGTAGATTAGCCTTGAGATAAGCTGTTAACTTACTTTCATCAACGCTTAATTCATATTCTTTAGTTGTGCCAACACGACACCACTCACTTTCCGTATAAAGTTCCATGACACATTTCCGAAAATATTTAAAAAGGGCGCAATCCATACGCCCTTTAGATATTACTTAGGTTTTACGGGTTTTAAATCAGTGAAAGTCATTCACTATTTGATTTTTCTTTCCGATTTAAATAAAAGCCTCCAACAATTAGTGCTAGTATTACAATAAATTGCCCTTTCGCTCCCCAATAGTGAGCTGCACCTATATCCACAGCTCCAATCAGAAGGCCCAAGAGAACTAAAAGCAATGTTGCCTTCCAGCCATTTACCCTGAATGAAACAAGCACAATAACAGAATAAATTATTATTAATCCCAAGGTCATAAAACATTACTCCTATTTTAAACACACTCTTTATTATCACACTTATCCTTGAAGAACTTATAAGCTTCAAATGGTATAAACTTTCGAAAGAAACTTGAATTAAAAACATCTTCAATTCGATAAGTAAACTTATCTTGATCCTTATATACTTCTTTAAGAACCATTCCAGCACCTATCAAAAGAATCTCTCCTCCCCTATCAGACATGTGTTTATCTATAATTTTTTTGGAGGAACGTATAATTGTAGAGCCACCTTTAGTCTTCTGTGTAGTAATAGTTTTGCCTTTATTAATCTCTTCTTTTAGCTTCTTAACTTGCTTACCACTTTTGCGTGCATTTCCCAAAAACTTAAGTTTACTGGGTGCAAAAAAACCAATAGCTCCAAAAAGTGCAACCTCAACTAAATCAATGCACCACCAACGCCCAGCATTCTTAAAGAGCTGTAAGCCAATACTTGCAGTTACCCCCAACAAAGCGCCCTTGACACCTAGCTCACCTGTTGGATCAACCAAAGAGAAAGGGCTATTGCTCACATACAGATATGTATTGATTCCTCCCGCTAAACCGATAGGATCACTTGTAATATAACGACCTAACATCGGATCATAATAACGATTCCAGTTGTAATGCAGGCTTGTCTCACTATCAAAATACTGACCTGTAAACCTAAGATTGTTCTCAACATCACCCACAAGGATTGTAGCGCTACCCCATAAATCATAATCGGCTTGCCATACAACAAACTGTTGTGAGTCGGTCAATATCTCAGGCGTTCCTATATGCGAGTTGTGATAATAATAGATATCGTCATACTCTAACATAGCCAGAGGCCGTTTATTAAGATAAATATACTCCTTGGAGATATTCCCTTGCTCTGATACCTCTGCAATTAATACCCCTTCCAGATTATAAATATAACGAGTGGTTACACCGTTAGCCGTTTTATGAGTTCGCAAACCATTTGCATTGTACTTATAGGTAATGAGGTGGTTGCTATTCATGGCACTGGCTAAACGTCCAGCGTGGTTATATTCAAACAACCAACCGCCTTTCGAACGCATGTTACCTGCGGCATCATAAGAGAATGAAAGGTTATTAAAGTCGGTTAGCTTATTGTCACCATTAGCATAGTTATAGACGGTGTATTTAGGTTCTGGAGTCGGTGTGAAAGCGAAACGTGAGTTAGGCTTTTGATTCACTAACCACTTTTCAAAACGTGAGCTACCTTTGGATAATTCAACCATGTCTGCGGAAAGCATCCCACCCGCACAAAGCTGACGCAGGTTTTCACATTCTTCTGGAGAAACAAAAGAGCAAACAGTATCTAAATCATCACATAGATTTGGGTCAGTGTCGCCGCCGCAATCTTGAATAGTCGGGTCACAACTGGGCGGTTCTTGGCAGTCCG
>NZ_JAMXSB010000008.1 GCF_024124665.1 Pleionea sp. CnH1-48 | reverse complement strand
CAGATACAGATACAGATACAGATACAGATACAGATACAGATACAGATACAGATACAGATACAGATACAGATACAGATACAGATACAGATACAGATACAGATACAGATACAGATACAGATACAGATACTGCGGAAGCTGACGCTATCGAAGAGAATACCGAGAGTGTAGAAGCTACGGCTGACGACGCTGCAGAATTAACAGAAAGCGAAACGCTTCTAGAAGAAGACAATGATTCAAACGAATCGGAATCTGAGTCTTCGGATTTTGCAGCCAAACTGGAAAAAGAAAACGAAGCTTCTGTGTCAGAGGTTGAGCCTGCTGATGCTGGGAACGACTATACTGAACAGGAGCTGTCGGATGTAGAATCTGCATCTGACAACCATGATGACGATAAGGCCGAATCAGGCGTGAAGGATATCGTCGAAAATGATGTGGTAGAAAGGACTGAATAACTACCCCGTCTGATCAATGAAAACATACGATGTTTCTATGACTGATAAAGTACAAAAGTTATTAGCCCGTTCTGGGTTAGGTTCCCGTCGAGAGATGGAGGCCGTTATTGCCGAAGGGCGTGTGAGCGTCAATGGCATGATCATTGAGCTAGGAGCTCGGGCATCCGAAGAAGATAAAATTCGTGTCGACGGACGCTTAATATCGATCACCAAACAAGAAGATTTTGTGCGTCGAATTGTTGCTTATAACAAACCTGAGGGCGAAGTGTGTACACGCAAAGATCCTGATGGGCGTCCTACGGTATTCGAGAAACTACCTTCAGCCGGAAAAGGCCGCTGGATAGCTATTGGTCGACTGGACTTAAATACATCAGGGCTACTGTTGTTTACCAATGACGGTGATTTAGCGAATCGTCTGATGCATCCCCGCTATGAGTTAGAGCGTGAATATGCAGTGCGTATCAAAGGCGAAGTGTCTGACGATACCATCAAGCAGCTTAAAACGGGTATTGCGTTAGAAGACGGCATGGCCAGTTTTGATCGGATTACGTTTTCTGGTGGTGAGGGTACTAACCAATGGTATCACGTCACCTTGAAGGAAGGACGTAATCGAGAAGTTCGACGTATGTGGGAAGCGGTAGGGTGTATGGTGTCGCGTTTGACTCGCGTACGCTACGGCTCTGTGGTGCTGGAGCGTTCTTTACGTCGAGGTAACTGGGTAGAGCTTGATAACTCGTTGGTGCGTGAGATCGAAAAAGAAGTCGGTTTGGAGCCATCGGCAAAACCGAAACATCGAACTCCACAAAATCCTCGTCGTCGAAAAATTATGAAGTCTCGTCCTGCAAATAAGAAGTCGGCTCGTCCATCCAGAAGCTCACGACGTTAGCCTCATCACTTTTTATGCTCGTAAAACAACAACGCCGCTTTAAAGCGGCGTTGTTGTTAGTAAGGCGGTAACAACTAGAAAGAGGCCGCTTGGCGTCTTGTCGCTGTATTAATATTGGTTGCGCTTTGTGGTCCTTGTGCGGCCTGGCGGAAGGCATGCTTAACGTTTTTCACATCCATAGGGTAACGAACACGGCATTTTTCTTGAAGGTTGAAGTGCACGCCACCAGAGAACAGATAGTTCCAACGTTCCTTGTTAACCAGTTGATTATTGGTTAACTGACGTGGGTGATGTACATAAGTAGCGCCTTCGCGAGAATCTTGCTTGTAAGTAAGGTGTGCTTTACGCAACTGTAATGCCAGTGACTGAAGTATGTTGTCTGATAACATCATTTCTGTTTCGTCACCAAAAGCGTCTCTCAAGACAATGTGACGTTTTTCTAGCTGAACATCTTCTATGCGCAAATTTAGCACTTCTTCTAAGTGCATCCCGCATCCATAAGTCAAACGGGCAATCAGTTTAAAGGGTTCTTGCAATCGAGCAACCCATTCTGGTGTGGCTTCCGTTACACCAGAATTAAAATCGGCAGTCGCTTCTTCAACCACTGGCGCTGCTTTGGTCATAGACCAGATAGATAAATCCAGTACTTTGTTATAGAAAAAGTCGAGAGCGTCATAAGCTTCTTTTTGCTTAGAAGGCATCGTGCCCTGTTTTGAGAGATCCGATAAAAATTCTCTGACATCTGTAGCACCCATTTCGGCAGGGTTTCTCAGATTATGAAAACTAAGATACTTTCGAATCCAGTATAGCGAGGTCTCAGCTTCACTTTTGGTGAATTTGCTGGATTTGAATGCTTTGATTATTTGTTGAAAAAGTATTTTTTTGTCGTCCATGCCTGTCTCCTAAGCTACTCGTTAATTATTAAGTTATGTGACAAGGTTCACAATCAGCGATATCCGAAAGCCTTGTGAGAGATCGTCCATGATGAAGTAAGAAATCGTCGGTATTGACGTGTTTTAAATATCATGTTCTGCCGAAGTTTCGGTGTGAAAAATTCCGCGGAATTATATACTTATTGAGATATTTGTGAAGAGGAAAAATAAGGATAAATTAAGGATATTCTCAATCTAAAACGAACGTTTTAGTGAATTTATTATAAGCTGTCGAATTAGTGAGCAAGAATTACTTACTTGTGGGTAATTTTGGGTGATGATTGAAGTTGAAACTATTTTTGAGAATAAAAGTCTTCTACGCAATTGTTATGAAGGTTTGGGGGGGAATTTCTTAAGATGTTGGATGGCCGCTCTGCCATATTCTGTTTCGGCATAGTAGTTGGCCAAATAATTCAGTTCCGCTCGCGCTTTAATTGACTTGCCCTGGCGTTGAAGGGCGGCACCCCAACGATAAAGCAGTTCTGGTAGATGTTCTGATTCGGCAAATTGAGTCTTGGCTTTTTCTACCAAGGGTTCGGCGGTATGAAGCTTGTCGTTTCTTAGCAGTCGCTGACACAAAAAGAACAGTGGAAGCACTTTGATATGTTGAAGCTTTATGTGGGTGTCTAAGGCTTCTTGCGACACGCTTAAAACAAATTCGTCGGCTTGGGCAAATTTAAGCGGAAAGGAAAAAACTTGATTGATGGTTTCTCGATATTGTGGGCTTGATGGTGCCATCTTATCAATATTGTAAAGGCTGGCGAGGGCTTTAAAATGACTGGGCTGTTGTTTTAGCAGAGTTAACAAATGCTGACGAGCTTCGGCAAACTCCAGCTTACGTATTAGTTCCAGCGCCTGATGATAAAGATCCTCTTGTTGTGGTTTGGGCGTTGCTTCGGGTTCCTCCGTAGGATTAACCGAGGTTTTCATTAGCAATCCCAGTAATGCTCCTGTGATCATACCGCTTAGATGAGCCATATAAGCAATATTCGATTCGCGATCAGTGAGTTGATATAAAGCTTCTTTGAGCAACCAAAAACCTAATACCAGATACGCTGGTAGTTTGAAGTGATTAAAGTAAAAGACAAACCAACCAAAGAAGCGAACCTTCTGCAAACCATAGTAGGCAACAAAAGCCCCCATTAAACCCGATATAGCGCCAGAAGCGCCAATAAGAGGGGCGTAGGGGGTGCCCTGTATCAGAGAGAAAAACAATCCGCTCGTAATGGCTGAAATCACATACAGGGTAGCAAAATGCAGGCGACCATAGAGGGCTTCTACTGCAACGCCAAACAGTACCAGAAACAACAGATTGCCAATCAAATGAAAGATATCTCCATGCAAAAAGCTATGAGAGATAAGGGTATCGATGGTCAGTGCTTCTGACTTAATCCCCCAGCGATAAAAGCTGACGGAATTTTTGAATCGATTGAGTTCGCTATTTTGTGCTTGCCATATATTCAGAGCTTCTTGATTCAGAGCCAGCTGTGCCGCGACATAACGGCGAAAGTTCAGATCGAACGCCATATAGTGGATGCGGTTGGGTCCATGGGTGTCGATGGTGGATATGTTTCGGTAGTCAGCGAGGGCATCCGGGGTTTGCAGATAAGCGCGGAAGGCATCGGTTTCTTGTACGAATAATTCGGAGTTTTGATAGTAGTCGAGCGTTTTTTGATATTGTTCGTCGTCGTTCAGTTGCAGGGTAAAGAAAACAACCAGATTGATAATAACCAACAATAGGGTTAACAGCGGCGGGTTTTTTCTATCTAACTTAACCTGACTTGGAATGAGCAGCATGAAGGATCAGTATCACAACAAAATCAAAAAATTAATCCCATTTTAGTGAAGCGAGAGAAAAACTCAATGCAATATCAATAGCTTGGTAGAGACTTAGAAGTTTGAGAGTCCCAATATCCTAAATTCGGGCATAAAAAAAGCGCTCCGAAGAGCGCTTTGACTAGAGCTGTAAGCCTTGCTTTATGCGCCAATCGTTCCGTTAACAATCGGTTGGAAGGCCGTCAGGCTGTCGCGCAGGTTCGCATTACCCAAACCATGATTCGGGAAGTAACTAGCGGTATCAAACAGACCTTGCTCACCATGTAACGCCATGTAATTAAGAACAACGGTTTCAACCAATAGATTAACGTTGTTAGCCGCTGGCGTTGCAGTGGTTTCCGTTGATGCGTCAGGACGCATGTAACCAATCTGCTGGTGGCGAGCTTGTTGCTCTGGTGTGCCACCCATCAACTGCGGACGTCCGCCTGGGTTGTAAACCATAAAGAATGGAGAAGCCGTTGATGAGTTATCACCTGTCCACTCACCTTTACCACGACCCATTTCTGATTCGTCCAGACGACCATTACTAGCAACAGAACCGTCACTGAATACATACATCATCAGAGGCACACCGATACGTGCTGCATACTCGATACAGGCTCCCATACAGCGGCCTGCACGAAGGTCTCGAATTTCACCCGTGCCGCGCTCACCCGTGTGGTAGTCATAACCACCCATGGTAATGGTTCCGGCACCAGCAAAACCGTTAATAACCATCTTCATAACTGAAGCGGTCTTGCGGAATTCACCGTCGCTGTTGAATTCTGCTGAAGAGAAGATACCAGCAGGACCAACAATGTCAGGATCGAGTTCTGGGTTCAATGTCGATGGATTACCAAAACGATCGGCCAAGTCGGCACTCTTAACATAACCACAGCTCACCAGAGCTTTGACTATCGCATCACGGCTAATCTGAGTATTCACGCTACCCAGTTTCATATCAGAAATACGTTGAATGGCTTCCATTACTCGTACAGCTTCGTCTTGCGACAGTACGCCTAACAGATCACCTACATCAACCAGACCGGTTACATCGCTTGGGCGATCAACTTTGGTTGGACGTAATGTGGTATTCATCAACATGGATTGCGGTGCCATGGAGTTACCGCCTGAGTCCGAGCTGCGAGAACCAATGATAGACAGCAGAGAACCATCAGCTTTTGCCGTATGAATACCATACATCGGGTTGTGCGGATTATTACCTGTGTCGTTATCAGAACGAGCAGGGATAACCGCACCGTTAGTACGAGCAGCGGTTTCTGGAGAAATCTTCTCTAACATTCCGCGCAAGAAAGCACTGTCGCTGTGGAATGCCAGACCCAGATCCGTGTTGACGAAATCATTAGTGCCCGTATCAGTGTTAACAATGCTGGGCACCTGATCACCTGGAAGACCTAACTTGCTGTAACCCTGTGTGGTCAAAAAGTCGAGCTGGCCGCCTTGTTTACCAACCAGTACGTTAGAGCCAGCAATGTTAGCGCCACCTGCCAGGTCAAAACAGATAAATGGAATTTTACCGGCACCTTGAACAGCGATACCACACTGAGCTCGAAGCGCATCGATATCTGGCGATAAATCTGCATAGGCAGCGCGCGGATTAGCAAATAAACCAAGAACAGAACCTCCAACTACAGAGCCTACGCCCGCCGCAAGACCCTGCGCGACAAAGTCGCGACGGGTAGTGGGGCGTTTATGCGCTGCGTGAAGCAGTGGAGCATCTGGGTGTAAAGCGCGTTTTTTACGTGTCATATCTAAATCCTCTCCACCGAGTTATTGTACAAGCATGATGGCACTACCGATGGCAGCGGCACAGGTTGCTTTGGTGACTTTAATGGTTCGACCTGCTTCACAACTGCCGTTGCTAGTACAGGTGGTGAGCTGATCAATCAGATTGTTCAGTTCGCCTTTTACGGTATTGGCTTGTGGCTGGCTAGCCAGGCCGATACCCATCGTTGCTTCTAACAAGGGGTCAAGGAAGTCGTTACGGCCTTGAGCGGTAAACGAAGTTGCAGGGTCTGCCGTAAAGTTAAAGGCTGGGAACTTGCTTGCACGTAGGCTAGTGTCGTCCATCAGCGCAGAACAATACTGAATGGCTAACTGAGTAACACCCATTTGATTAGAAGATAAGAAACCTTCTAGAGCGTCGTTCGTTGGCAACTGTTGTTTAACGGTCAGATATACTCCGCGAACACCAGCCTCGTTCATGCTCACGCCAGTCATTTGTGCCATGGTGGCATAAATTTCTTCGAAAGTACGTACACCTAAGTCCGATTGCTCATCGAGATCAGGAGGTGTCGGTGCTGGCTGTGGTTGTGCATCAACACGCACATTTTCGTGAGTGCCAAGACGTTCGAAAGTTAAGAAGAACTCATCGGTAGTAGGTCCTTTTTCTAGTGCAATAACAGCACCTAAAGGTGAAATCACCTGACCAGAACCTGAGTTATATTGCGCATCGTCCAGAGCCATGTTGAGTTTTTCAAATGATTGTCCGATAGCAGCTTCTGCACCGTTAATACCAATACGCATACCCTGAACAGGAATGTTGTTTGGCGTTGCCGTTTCATCAAGGCTGATAAAGAAGGGCTCTGCGAACAGGTAGCCGTAGCTGTCAAACTGACTGACTTCGAATACGATGTAGGAATCTGGAACATCAACTAGATGGCCCACACTAAAGAGCAAGAAGAAGCGCTCACCAACACCTGCGTCATAGTTCTGTTGAATCTGTTCTTCTGTCAGTGCGCGGTTGTGAATCGAAACAAAGCGAACAACACCGCTCCATTTAAATTCGCCAGAAACCTCACTACCAAGAACAAAAGCAAAGGTATCGTTCCAGTCGTTTAATGTACCTGGCTCAACACCATCGGCGTCTCCAGTGTACTGACCGTTCACATAAATGCGGCGACCATTAACGGGATCATAAGTGACGATGACATGTTGCAAGGTTGCTTGTAGACGCTCATCAGCATCTGCAGTGGATAACGATGGATTACCATTGGCATCAGCGTTAGTACTACGGTTTAAGAAATCGTAGTTATATAAAGTCTGACCTAACATAAAGTTGCGAGAGTCAGCTCCACCTGAGTAGTTAACGATACGCGCAGGACCTTCTTGAGTCACATTATTCGGAGCTACCCAGGCTTCGATAGAGTACTCGTTAGTCGCGGTGATTAAGTCATATAGCTTTTTACTGGAGCTTGTTGAAGCTTGGGCTTTACCATCACGAATGTTGATGCCCCAGCCACCAACCCATTCAACGTCGCCGTTAAAGGTCAGGTTCATTGCGGGTTCAACACCACTGGTATCAAAGGCCGTTACGCCGTTTCCGGTTTTAAACTGGAAAGTCGCAATAGCGTTGGCTTCAAAGCGGCCACCGCTAGACGCTTGAATACCATCTAATAAGGTAAGCGCTTTACTGGCAACCAGACTTGAATCAATTTGAGTCAATGGAATGGTTGAAGCAAAGTTTTCAATGGCTGTCTGCATTTCGTTAGCGTTAGACGCACAATCGGTAGTCCAACAGTTGTGGAACTCATTTCTTAAGCGAATAACAAAACGTGAGCTGGCTGGAGTATCCAGATCGATTTTACTTTTTGCAGCTTCATAAGCCGTATTGACATCGGCACTGGCAAAGTAAGGCGAAATGGGCACCGAAGCCGAGTCGGTGTGACAGTCAGAACAGTATTGAGTTAATAATGGATAAACTGTTGATTGGAAGTTACTCGGATCATCAGGGAAAGCACGGCTGGCGCCTGGATCTCTAATAGGAGGTGCTGTCAGAGTGATCTCTGTGGTTGATGAAGCAGAGTTACCTGCCCAGTTATTAATGTAGGAAGTAATGGTGTCTGCACAAACCTGTGCGACGCTTTCCCAACAGTTATGACCCTCGGCCACTTTGGTTACCATGCGTGACTGATCGGGGTTTGCCAGATCAACTATGGTGTTGGCTGCCGCGTAGGCCAGATTAACATCATCGCCACGAGCGAACTGAGGGGATTGGCCCGTTTCGTTGTGACAAGCACCACAACGGTTATTGGTTGCTAGATTGTCCCATACAAACAATTTAAATCGTTGTACATCGTCAGAGGCTGGAGGTGGGCCTGAATAAGTATCAGGCGAAGAGCCGCTGCTGGGAGGAGTCGTTTCGGTCGCTGGTCCGCCACCGGTACACGCTGTTAAAACCAGCGTCGATACCATAATTGCCGCACTATTTTTAATGAGCGCGGACAATGAGAGCTTGGATTGATTCTTTGTCATCGTTTGTCTCCACATTTACCGCGTTAGTTGCCCATACAATAGGTGGCTGATTCAGCAAACACCTGCTTTAACTTGTAGCCGCCACTTTTAAAGTTTGTGACCATGCTACTGATTTGGCTTCGATCTGCTGAATCGGCAGCATCTCGTAGACAAACATTGCGGAACACTTTTTTAACCTGGCAGTGAGCAAATGCTTCTGAATGTGCCAGTTCTTGTCCCATGGTTTTTGCACCATTGCCGCTACCAGGCAGAGCATCTGACCAGCCAATCACAGCATTTTGGCCTGAACGCCAGTAGTTGGCCCAGCTGTCGTCTGGGGTGGCATAACCATAAGAGAAGTTAGTGTTATTAATGTGGTACTTACGCTGAACGCGCGTGCCAGTGGTTTGATCGACTTGGCCTTCACGGTTGTAAACCATGGTGCCATTCTCGCCATCAGGATCATTATCGGCGTCGTATTGCCACTCATAGTAAGCAAAGGCTTGAGCCATAGGGTCCATGCCGCTGTGACAGCCAATACAGTTGTTCAAGAAGATACGGCTGTCGCCACCAGGGCTGCGAGTCACATCCTGACGAATACGATCCGGTGATAAAGTGAAATCTTTGAAGGCTTCTAAGTCATCACAAATGTGATTCATTAAAGTGAAGCGGAACATCGCTCGGTTGGTACCGGCTGAGAAGAAAGCTCGCGCTGCCGCTCGAGTGGTCATCACGCCAGCGGTCGCATCCGCTGGTAGTCCTGTCACCGATGATTGAGTTTGGCGTTCCAATACGTCTTTAAGGCTGTAGTTGTTATCTTCTAAAGCTTCATAGTGAGCATTGCTGCTATTAGAGTAGGCTGGAACCTGAGTGGCGCTGTTGGCGGTATAGATGATATCGCCTGATAACACTTCACGAAAATCCAGATCATCGCGCACGATACCAATGACTGTCGCAGTATAGTCATTAAGGGGAGCGAATACGGTCTGAGGCTCGTTAGTCCAAGGAGTGATCAGATTTTTTAGTGTGACGTTATAGAAAGCATCATTCTCCATCGCCAGGTAAGCCGCCGCATTAGCGTCACCTGATTGAATGAGCGTTTCCATCGCAGCCAGGGTTGCAGTGTCTGGGTGGGTACCAGCCAAGCGATCGTGAATACGTTTCGCTTGTTCTTTTGGTCCTGCCCAGGCATTCATTGTGAGCGTTGCGATTAAAGTGGTATGACCTGCCAGTTTCGCAAAACGTTTCAATGAATGGCTTAATGACATGTTCGATCTCATTGTAGCCAGCCTCTTAGTTGTCAAAATTTATATTGTTTTAATATTTATTCTATAAAACTCATCTCAAAAAGACTTGAGTATTTTACGCAAGGTCGTTTTTTTACGATGTAAAGACCATAAAAAAAGTATGGTATTAATGCGGCAGACGGGCTTAAGGTGGCATCAACGTGTTTTGTTGCTATCCAAGAATGGGCCCATTTGCTACAGTGCGTCCAACAGAGTCCATTGATGACGCCAACTCAAGTGCTAATTGAGATGAGTTCTATTTCACTGTGAATGAACTATTCTAGAGATTAATGCTTTTGGTTTTCGTGATGGCGGCCACAGAATAATCATAAAACTTAGTCATAATGAGGTTAAAAGCGATATCGCAATCGACTTATACCTCCAAATAACGTATTTGAGCACCCAATGCCTAAAGAGACACTTAATCAAAGAGTTAGCTACTTGACCAGGGTAGCAGCCGTATGGGCGTCCAGCTGTCTATTGTTTGGATGCACCAGTGAAGACACTATTATAAGCAGTAATCAGGAACCCGATCCGGTTACACTAGACTTTGCCATTGCCTATATAAAGAGGCCTGTTCCTGTTGATGAAGACGGAAATCGAGTGGGCGAAAATCTGGCGGATCCCATTGCTTTTGATGATCCCATTTCGTTCCGTGCTGGCGCTACATTGATTTTGCGTGATCGTGCCGCACCCAGCGCACAAGATAGAGACATCACCACAGCAGCCTTTCAACAAAACCCTGATGACCCCATTCCTTTATATGATGTTCGCGACTTGGTCGTATCTCCTGATGGTGAGTTTTTAGCTTTTGCCATGCGGGCGCCCGAAATCGAAAACGCCGATCCAGAAGATCAACCTAAATGGAACATCTGGACTTACGAGTTAGAGACATCGACACTCAGACGAGTGATCACGTCGGATATTACCGCAGAAGCTGGGCACGACATTATGCCCGCATTTTTGCCCGATGGTCGCATTGTGTTTTCATCAACACGACAGCGTCAGGCCAAAGCGATTTTGCTGGATGAAGGCAAACCTCAGTTTGATGGCCAGGAAGAAACCTTGCAGGGGCCTAACTTTGTCCTCCATGTCATGAATCCCGATGGCAGTGATGTCCATCAAATCACCTTTAATCAGAGCTTAGATCTTTACCCAACGGTAATGAGCAATGGTCGTATCGCTTATTTGCACTGGGACCGAAATACCGTTGACCATGATTTTAATTTGTATTCTGTACGCCCTGATGGACGTGATGTGCAGCTGCTTTATGGCCGCTATAGTCATGACACAGGCGCAAATGGTGATACGGTTGAGTTCTTTAGTCCTATAGAAATGCCTGATCAGCGCTTGCAGGTCATTACCAAGGCTCGCCGCAATATGCGTATTGGTGGTGACATGGCGGTGATTGATGTGACTAATTTTGTCGAGAATACTGTCTCTTTTAACGGGGCTGGTACAGCGCCCGCGCAAACGTCTCTCGCTTCAGACACGGTATATACCGATGACCAGCCATCTCCTGGCGGTTTGTTCCACAGTGTTTTTCCGTTATGGGATGAATCCAATCGACTCTTGGTTAGCTGGTCGCCCTGTTTGTTGAATCGTATTGATCCTAATACACAAGAGACCACTACTTTACCTTGTACCGAGGAGAATCTGGCCGATACGGCTCTGGTCGAAGCGCCGCCTCAGTACAGTATCTGGATGTGGGATCAAACCTCTGGAACTCAATTGCCTGTAGTGATTGCCGAAGATGGCTTCTGGTTTACCAATCCGATAACCGTGCAGCCTCGTCCGCGTCAGGATGTATTAGTTGATGGCGTCGGCGGTATTGATCTTGACCAGACCTTGGTTGATGAGAACGTTGGCGTTCTGCATATCCGCAGCGTTTACGATATTGACGGTGTTGATTCAACGCCTGCGGGCATTGTTGCCATGGCCGATCCGGTAACAACGCCTGTTGCTGATCGACCTGCGCGTTTTTTGCGAATTGTTAAAGCGGTGGCGATACCTGATGACGAAGTTTATGACTTTGATGGCTCTGCTTTCGGTGCTGGCCGTGGTCAGTTGATGAAAGAAATTATTGGTTATGCGCCTGTAGAACCTGACGGTTCTGTCAAAGTGAAAATTCCTGCCAATATCGCCTTTACCATCAGTGTACTGGATCAACGCGGACGTCGTATTTCTCCTCGTCACCAGAACTGGTTGCAATTACAGGCCGGTGAAGAAATGGAATGTAGCGGCTGTCATACTGATGAAAATGTGCCACATGGCCGAATCGAAGCGCAACCAGCATCCATCAATGTAGGCGCAACGACAACGGGTGTTCCTTACCCTAATAGCGATCCTGCCTGGTTCCCTGATCAAGGTGAAACCATGGCCGAAACTTATACACGTATTAACGGTATACCTAATCCGAATCTGGACGTTATCTTTGATGATGTTTGGACGGATGCCAATATTATCCCGAAGGCACCGTCATTTAGTTATCTATATTCTGCGTTGACAACACCTGCTCCCATTCCTAATGCATGTGCCACGACCTGGAATCCCAGTTGTCGCATCCTGTTAAATTACGAAACCGCGATACAGCCCATCTGGGAAGTGGATCGTCGCGTCTTTGACGTAGATGGTATGACCGTGCTGGCTGATAACACCTGTACTACCTGCCATAATTCTCGCGATGCAATGAATGCGGTGCAAATTCCTGCGGGTCAGTTGGAGTTGTCTGGAACGGCTTCGCCGGAAGAGCCTTTGCACTTTATCGCTTATCGAGAATTGTTGTTTGGTGATAATGAGCAAGAAATTGCCAACGGTGCTCTGGTGGATCTCGTCGTTCCTATTCTTGCACCTAACGGTGATATGATTTATCAGACTTCAGATGTTAATGGCGAGTTGATTTACTTTACCGATGCTGATGGAAACTTCATTTTTGTTCCTGGCAATGACGGTACTCCAACGGTGTTAACGGATACCGATAATACGCCTATTCATCTAACTGACATGGCTGGTAATCTGATTTTGGATGGTAATGGCAATCCACAAACCATTCCTATTCCTGTTCCTATTCCGTCTATGTTGGGAATGACTAACGCAATACAGCCTCCATTGCGCTCTGCAGGTGCCATTGCGAGCGGTAACTTCTTTAATCTGTTTTTACCGGGTGGTTCTCATGAAGGTCGCTTAACCGACGCTGAATTGAGAATTATTGCAGAATGGGTTGATATTGGTGCTCAATACTTCAATAATCCTTTCGACGCACCTGAAGCGAATTAACTGTGTCCATAGCGGGCTAATTAAGGTAGTTTACGCTAACCTCTTTTACAGTTGTTGTGAAAGAGGTTTTTGCTTAGCGTAATAATCACCATGCTTCTGGTTTTTGTTAAGTTGATTGTGTAATGTAAGTACGCTCGATGTCAGCGATATCAGTTGTCGTATTGAGGAGAACGGAGGTAGCGAGAGGCTACCTTGGTGTTCTGAAAGTGATAGATGGCCATTTTGTTGCTGTAATCAAAACAAATGTTTGTGACCCTATGACAATAAAAATTTTAACGGTAAGTTTATTATTAAGTATCAGTTTGTTAAGCAGTCATTGTTATGCTGAAGACGAATATCAACAGGTAACTGTTGCCGATGCTTTTATTCGCATGGCGACAGGACCTGGCCGAGGTTATCCTGTGTTCCATGTTGTGGAACAGGGCGAGTCCATTGAAATATTAAAGCGTAAAAACGTTTGGTTTAAAGTTCGTACCGTCAAGGGGCAAGAAGGTTGGGTTCACCAAAGTGAACTGCAAAAAACATTGTCGCCTAATGGTAATCCTGTATCGCTGGCAGAGTTGGGACTGCAAGACTTTTTTGACCGCGAGTGGGAGTTTGGTGGACGTTTTGGAGATTTTGGCGGAGCGAATTTGCTGGGGGCTAACGCGACCTGGAACTTCACTCAAAACTTATCGGCTGAATTAGTATTAGGTCAGGCGTTAGGTGAGTTCTCCGAGATTCAGCAAATATCAGCAGCAATTAACAACGAACCTTTTCATGATTGGCGTTTTTCTCCTTATGTCGGTATTGGAGTGGGGAGCATTACGACTCGACCCAGTGCGACTTTGGTTCAGGCTGTTGATCGTACTGATGAAGCTTTGTTTGTTCAGAGTGGATTAAAGACCTATGTGAGTAATCGTTTCTTAGTCCGCCTGGAATATAGAAACTATGTCATTTTAACCAGTAGAGAAAACAACGAAGAAGTAGAAGAATGGACAATCGGATTCAGCGTATTTTTCTAACGCTTGTTAGCGTTATTGTGTTAACTGGAACGAGCCAAAGCGTTTTTGCGGCGGAGCCCGAGCCAGAAAAAGCCGATACAGAGTCGCCCAGCGATATCTTTCAACCTAAGGTTGAGCGTCGTGATGTGGATGAAGACTTGATCGACAGTGAAGATTTTGAAGTCGGCCTTTTTTATGGCCAACTCAACATCGAAGACTTTGGTGCAACCCCTGTTAAAGGACTGAAGATTGCTTACCATGTGAGTGAAGATTTCTTCATTAACTTAACGGCAGGGCAAGCAAAAGGTGGACTCACCAGTTTCGAAGTGTTGAATGGCAACATTCGTCTGCTAACAGACGAGCAGCGTGAATACACCTATTATGATTTAAGTGTGGGATGGAACGCATTGCCAGGCGAAGCTTTCGTTGGTGAATCTCATGCATTTAACACGCAGTTTTATTTGATTGCGGGTGTTGGTAATACCGAATTTGCTGGGGAAAGACAATTAACCATTACCGTTGGAGCCGGATACCGCTTCTTGTTTAATGACTGGTTGTCTTTTTATGTGGATACTCGAGACCACATGTTTAACTCTGATTTATTTGGCGATACTAAAACTACTCATAATTTAGAAGTATCGTTCGGTGTATCTGCTTATTTTTAACCGCGGATACAAATGTAGAATACTAGCACTTATTTAATCTAATGAGTGCTAAGAGACTTAAGTAGTATGAAAGGTGAAACTCATGAAATTGATTAAACTGATTGCTCCATTTCTGGCCTTAACCCTGTTGTTTTCGGCGACCGCTCATGCCGAAGAGTTCAATAAGCCAGCGCCAGATTTTACTCTTAAAAGCATGGACGGCAGTAACGTTAAACTAAGTGAGCTGCGTGGCGAAGTGATCATGCTTAACTTTTGGGCTTCTTGGTGTGGACCTTGCCGAGAAGAAATGCCAATCCTTGAAGAGTTCTACAAAAAGTATAAAAAACTTGGGTTTCGAATCTTAGGTATCAATGTAGAAAAAGATTCATCGAAAGCGGTTGGCTATTTGAAAGATGTACCTGTTACCTTCCCAATTTTGTTTGATCAAGAAAACAAAGTCAGCAAGATGTTTGATGTTGATGCGATGCCAAGTACTGTATTTATTGACCGTGCTGGGAACGTGCGCTTTTTACATCGTGGCTACAAGTCAGGCGATGAAAAGCATCACAAAAAATTAATGAAAGCATTGATGAGAGAATAATCAGTTCATGTTGAAACGAATAAGCTTGGTAGTCATTGCTCTGATGTTTATCTCAGGTTGTGCCATCGAACCTTGGGTTAAGCCTTATGAACGAAATAATCTTGCCGATCCTATTATGAGCTTTTCTCGCGATGCCATATCTGCCAACTATATGCATCACGTCTATCAAGCTCGTGAAGCTGCGCGTGGCGCAGAAGGCGGCGGCGGAGGTGGGTGCGGTTGTAACTAACCGCACTCAATACGTAAAGCCGCATGCGGCTGATATGAGACTCTTATAAATAAGATATGATGAATAAAAGTATTAAGCGCTATTTAAAAGCTCTTCTCGGCACCGCGTTAGTGAGTCTGTCTTGGTATGGCCATAGTGCTGTTTTGCCAGAAGACCGTGCCGATGCTATGTATCATTCCTTTGAAGGTGGTGGTGTAAAGATCGACGGACCTTCTGTTTTGGTGCGTAAATCTTTTTTGAATAAGTTTTCTGTTTCGGCAAATTACTATGTGGATAATGTCTCCAGTGCTTCTATTGACGTGTTAGCGACAGCGAGTCGTTACACCGAGCAAAGAAAAGAGCACAGCCTTGGGGTGGATTATCTTTATAATAAAACCATACTGAGCGCTGGCCATACAGCCAGTAAAGAAAACGATTACGATGCCAGCACCTATTACTTTAGTGTGTCGCAGGATTTCTTCGGCGACTTAACCAATGTATCTATTGGTTACGCTAAAGGCAGCGATGTTGTTGGTAAACGCGCAACGGCTGATGACACTGAGGTGTTTGCGCGTGATGCTGGTCGTCAGGCTTACCGATTAAATATTTCGCAGATTTTGACCAAAGATTTGATACTCGGGCTTGGTTTAGAGTCAGTAACCGACGAAGGCTTTTTGAATAACCCTTACCGAGCGGTTCGTTTCTCAGATGGTGCCGGAGGCTTTCTGTTTGAGAGCGAAGTGTATCCTGAAACTCGAACCAGTACCGCGGTTGCTTTACGAGCCATGTATTATCTTCCCTATCGAGCATCTTTGAAGTTAGAAGCTCGTACATTTAGCGATACCTGGAAGATTAAAGCGAATAACTACGAGCTGGCCTATACCCATCCCTGGGGCGATCATTGGATTTTTGAAGCCAAGTATCGAACCTATAGCCAGACGCAAGCTGAGTTTTACAGCGACTTGTTCTCGCGCTCAAACGAGCAGAACTTTAGAGCAAGAGACAAAGAGATGAGTGCTTTCTCAAATCAGTCTTTTGGATTTGGAGTTGTTTATGAGCGCGAATTAAAAGACTGGGAATATTTTGATCGAGCGGCAGTTAATTTCTACTACGATTATTTTCAGTTTGAATATGACAATTTTAGAAATGTGTTGGTCCATCAAAATCAGCCTGGTGTGTTTAACGCAGGCGAAGAACCTTTATATCACTTCAATGCTGGTGTAATACGATTCTTTTTCTCCATCTGGTATTAGATATTTAGAGGTAGTTTTGCAAAAAAGCCCTGATGAAATTTTTCATCGGGGCTTTTTTATTGATGGGACCTGGCTTTTTATTTCATATCCGATTTTTTCCTTAATTTTCTTTTTTATTTGATCCCTGAAAGTAAATAATTTTTGTGCGCTACAAAATGTGCAGAGAATAAGGAATGAAGCTGCCGACTATAGTATTGGAGTTTGTTATTTTTTAAGATGGAAGTTCAAGAATTGCGGAGCTATTTCTTTTCGTAGAGTGTTTATTTAAGGTGTTACTCCATCTAAACGTAAGCAAGCTGTGCTATAAAAAACAGCAAGAAGAATGTTTGTTTAAGGGGACGACTTATGAATAATAAACACTTACATGCTTATGTGTCTGGAAAAGTTCAGGGTGTCTGGTTTCGTGCATCAACGCAGGAGAAGGCGCGTCAGTTAGGTCTTACGGGTTGGGTACGGAATTTATCTGATGGCCGTGTTGAGTGGTTGGCGAGTGGTGCAGAGGAACAACAAAAGCAATTACTGGAATGGTCCCATCAAGGGCCGCGGAATGCCGTGGTTAAAGAGGTAATCGCAGAGTGGCGTGAAGATAATGATAGTTATAATGATTTTGAGATGTGGTCGACCGTCTAGCTTTATTCGCATTTTGTTAGGTAATTGACATTTCAAATTCATAATTCGCCGCTACCATGCTTTTGTTTTCTATAGGTAATCAGCATAGATGGCCTTTTAGATTGCTAAACCGGATTCGTCCAGAATGTAACAATATGTAAAATTCACACTTGACTAAGATGTGTCCATTGTCGTTTACTTGGTAACGCAGCTCTTGACTGGTCTGACGAGATATCTCGCCGCTGTTGACCATCAAAATACAAATAATAAAGAACAACAAGAATTACAAAAAATAAGTGTTGCCGTATGAAGCAAGGCTTAGTAGCTGTCGCGTTTGCTAATAACACTAGAATTCAAAAATTGCTCGGGTTAGGGGAAAAGCAATTTTTACACCGTAGCTGATGTGACGCTATTGCTTTGTGCGCGCAACATGGTTCAACAAGGTCATGTGGGGTGGAGCAATGAGCAATGCTATGAGTGTTGCGTCGTATGACGTAATAGTTGTTGGCGGCGGCTGGGCCGGGCTAACATTAGCAAGGCAATTAAAGCGCAATAAAGCTGACATTTCTATATTAGTTCTCGAGGCACAAACAGAGTTTACTGCCAAGGTTGGAGAAGCAACCGTAGAACTTACCGGACATTATTTTCTTAAACGACTAGGTCTGGTTAATTATCTCTATCGTAATCATTTTCCTAAAAATGGATTGCGTTTCTTTTATGACTCTCCAGAGCTTGATTTACCGCTTCATAAAATGAGTGAGCATGGTACCACGGCGATTCCGCCCCATCCTGCCTTTCAAATCGATCGTATTAAATTTGAGCGTGATCTGGTCGAGATGAATCGTCAAGATGGTATTGATGTGTTGCTCGGTGCCAAGATGACCGATTTTGAAATCAACAACGGCCAACATCGAGTTGATTTTGAATATCAAGGTGAAACCCATCGAAAACAGGCGCGCTGGTTAATTGATGCCAGTGGCCGTCGCCGTGTGATCAGCCGTAAGCAAAAATGGCATCGCAAAGATGATGTCCCACAAAATAGTGCTGCCTGGGGACGTTTTAGTAACATCAAAGATATCGATAGCATGGGATCGGAAGAATGGCGCTCGAAAGCCTACGGACGATTCTTGTCTACCAACCACTTTGGTGGTGATGGTTATTGGGTATGGTTTATTCCTCTCAGTGGCGGACATACCAGTGTTGGTGTTGTTTGCGATAAATCTAAAGTGAAAGACTATCCTCGCAAACAAGAAGAATTCTTAGCTTTTATCAAACGCCATAGAGCCATTGCCGATCTTTTGGAAGGCGCTGAACTTGAAGATTTTGAAGCGTGGGGCCAGTTGGCTTATCGTTCTGATCAGTTTGTCAGCGAAGAGCGCTGGGGAGCGACAGGATTTGCGGCTTTCTTTCTCGATCCACTCTTCAGTGGTGGTGGGGATGTGATTGCTTTACTTAATGACTCGTTAGCGCAGTTAATTCTGGATGATCTTGGTAGTCCTGATCTCGCCAGTGGCCAAGCCATCATTGACGAAAAAGTGCCTGTTGCTAATCGTATTGGCGCTGAGTTTTTCCAGTTGCTTTATGCCCACGTACGAAACACCTATCCTGTGTTGGATTGCGGTGAGTTATGTTCTCCTATTATTGCATACAACACCGCGGCCTACTTTTTGGAAGCGGCCTGGGATTACATGGCTGGCTTCTACAATGACCATGAATATTGGAAAAAGAAAGACTATTTGCGCCGAGGCTATTTAGCGTTAGAAAAGATTTTGCAGAAACAGATTATGTTGACTGTCGATGTCTTGAAAGAAGAAGAACGCTACTACCGAGAAAACAGCACTGGCTTTTTCGATTCTGGTGCCGATCTTTATAAGTTTTTTGTTTTCCAGATGGGAGAACGTGGTCGAGATGGTTGGCGTATCGACTTGCGGGTCAAACTATGGTCCGAAATCTTCTTACGAGTGACCGGTATTAAACTTGACCTCAAAAACTTTGCTACACGGCGTATCGTACACATGGCTTTGCCTTTCCCCGAACTCATAAACTGTCAAGAAATGGGTAAAGCCGAATTACCTGACATTCTCGCAAAATGTTCAAAACAACTTACCGAAGAATTACAGCAGCAAACAGAACACACTGTATTAGTCGAAGTGACCGAAACATCCTTCGAGACCAATCAGGTGGGTGTGACCATCGTTGATCCCGAGTGTGATGAAAAAGAACAAAAGAAAATTCGAACTCTGGCTAATTCTTTGTGGAAAGCAGAGCAAGAGTACATTGCTATGCCCTTTATGGTTCCTGTGTTCCTTAAGTTTGCTCGAGACATACAAGAAGATTTCATGAGTCAGCCTATCGATTTATCGTTGGTTGAAGCTGATGAAGCCGTTTAGTCATTGTTGTAAAAAGATCAGGTGGTAAGTTGTGTTAGATAGAAATGTTTATCGTGTCGATTTACGAGAGTTTGCTTTCTTACTTTGGGAGCAGTTTAAAGTCGACGAACGATTACTGAACAACGAATTTTATGCTGATTATACTCGCGAAACCATCGAAGGGTTTCTGTTCCATGCCCGTGATTTTGCTTATCAGCATTTGGGAACTTGCTATCAAAGTGCTGACCGAGATGGCTGCCAGTTGGGCGAAGATGGTCAAGTCAGTTTGCCTTCAGCCTTTGAAACTGCCTGGGATGAGTTTCGTGCTGCGGATTGGTGCCGCTTAGGTGCACCAGCAGAATATGATGGGATGGGAGCGCCTTATGTAGTTAGCCAGATGGTTAATGAAATCTTGATGGGAGCGAACCCCGCTTTCATGATTTATTCGGGCTTCTGCAATCCTGCGCTCTATTTGATCGACAAATTTGGTAGTGATGAACTTAAAGATAATTACTGTCAGAAACTCGCCTCTGCGGAGTGGTCTGCATGCTTATGTATGACCGAAGCGGAAGCGGGGAGTGATGTTGGCGCATTAAGAACCAAAGCGATTAAACAAGATAACGGTTCTTATCGAATCGAAGGTGAGAAGATATTCATCTCTGCGGGTATGCACGATCTGGCCGACAACATTGCCTACATTGTTCTGGCTCGGCCTGAAGGTGCACCGAGTGGAACCGCTGGACTATCTTGTTTTGTCGTACCCAGATTCCGCTTGAACGAAAAAGGTGAGCCAGCAGAAAGCAATGGCGTTCATTGTGTTCGCCTTGAGGAAAAAATGGGCTTACATGGTTGTGCGACAGCTCACCTGGAGTTTGGTTTACAAGAGCCATGTTATGGCTACCTGCTAGGTGATCGCGAAAACATCGGCCTGTTCCAATTGCTCAATATGATGAATCTTGCTCGTATTGCTACTGGTATTTATGCTCTGGGAATGGCTTCTAGTGCATACCTGAATGCGGCAGAGTATGCGAGTGGTCGTGTTCAGGGGGCTGATTTTCGCCAAGCTTTTAACCCCCGCGCAGCCAAAGTACCCATCATTCAGCATGTGGATGTTAAGCGCATGCTGTTAGAAATGAAAAGTAAAGTGGAAGGCTGTCGAGCATTGATTGTGAAGCTCTCCTTTCATCAAAGTATGGCGATGAACATTGAGTTCGAAAATGCTCACGATAAAGATAAAAAAGCACCGTGGCGAGAAGAGCATTTTAAACATCAAGGTATTGTTAATTTATTGACACCTATCGTGAAAGCCTACACCTCCGATCAAGCTTGGCGAATTGCTGAACTGGCCATGCAGGTCTATGGCGGGCACGGCTATATTGCCGATCATCCTCTCGAACAGTACGCCCGAGATATTAAAATTCTTTCTATCTGGGAAGGCACTAACTTCATGCAATCTGCCGACCTTATGCGCGACAAGCTCGCCATGGGACGAGACTCTAAATTGCTTAAGTTGTTTCATAACGAAGTGTCTGCGTTTCTTGATGAGCATAGAGGCAACAATGTATTGCACTCGGAACTGCTCACATTAGAGCGAGCAGTCGGCACCCTGGTAGAAGCCCATGCATTGATGGGGCAATGGGTTAAAGAACGAAAGTTAGAAATGATTTTTGGCGTTTCTACCCGGTTTCTTGAAATGATGGCAGAGGTGACTATTTCCTGGTTGTTACTAGATGGTGCTTTGATTGCACAGAGCGCTATCACCGCAAGCGACGTGAATGATGATGAGAAGGCTTTTTATGAAGGCCGAATATTATCCGCTCAGTTTTACATTCACAATATATTGCCCAACGTCTTCTCAAAATACGAAATCATAAAAAGAGAAGATGTTTCGGCTCTTGAGTCTAATAGCGATACCTTTATGACTCGGTCGCAGCAATACGCGTAAGGTTTATTAACCAAAGCTCAACCGTTTGGTTTTATTCTTGGGTGGAGTATGACGTTAGTCATCATGCTTTACTGATTAAGGGGGGAATATGGCAGTATTTTCTTTAGCAGAACTTTATCAAAGAGTTGTTGATAAAAGTTTTACTGGTTGTATTTTAACATCAGAAACTGAAGAACAGCTGGTAACTGAAGACCTGTTATCTGCGACAGATAAAATCAGGTCCTCTATTTGTTCTTTCCATTTTGGCGATCGTGTTTTAATACGCGCTGATAATAATATTGAAAGTGTGGCTACCTTATTGGCCGCATGGCACTACGGCCTGGTCGTTGTTCCTGTAAAGCACGATATAGACAACAGTGCTACCGATAGCATTGCGGCTGATTGCAATGCAAAGGCAATATGGTCGCAAGGTGAGTGGTTACCTTGCGAGCACCATCAGCAAGAAGAGCATCAGTTCAAGTTTAACTCTCAGCCGAGAGTGTGTGGCTCAGATTTAGCCATGGTTATTTACACCTCTGGGAGTACAGGCAAGCCTAAAGGCATTATGCTGACTCACAATAATGTTGTGACGGCACTCAAATCCATCAGTCTCTATCTTGATATTCATTCTCAAGAAAAAATTCTGGCGTTGTCTCCTTTGTCATTTGATTACGGTTTATATCAACTGTTATTCGCGATCAAAAATGACTGCTCTTTGACTCTGTATCAGGGTTCATTTAATCCCATGAAGGTATTGGCCACCATAGCAAAGCATAAAATTACTTTGCTGCCTCTGGTACCTGCAATGGCAACGGCATTAGAAAAAGTCGCTCGAGTAATGAAAGCTGATATCAGTTCGGTAGCCAAGCTCACTAATACAGGTGGACACTTGGGTGAGTCAGTGATCCGTGGGTGGAAGTCATTGTCGGCAGATATTCGAGTCTACGCCATGTACGGGCTAACAGAATGTAAACGAGCCTTATACCTCGACCCCGATTTATGGGAAGAGAAAATTGGCTCAGTCGGAAAACCCATTCCAGGATTAGATGCCAAAATTTTTATTGAAAGAGACGGTTTATTCCATGAGGCCGAAGCCGGAGAAATCGGAGAGCTTTATGTAAGAGGCAGCGCTGTTATGCAGTCCTACTATGACCAAAATGCCTCCGGTGGAGCAAAAATTATTGCTGGTCGTTACCGAGACGATAACTGGTTGTCGACGGGAGATCTATTTAGCCAGGATGACGATGGTTTTTTCTATTTCAAAGGTCGAACCAAAGAGTTGATCAAACAGGCTGGATTTTGTTTGTACCCAACGGAGTTAGAAGCGCAGTTCGAAAAACATAAAGATATCAATTTGTGTGCTGTGCTAGGTAAAGAAGATCGTTATGGTGATGAAATTGCACTTTTGGTCATACAGTTGACCGAAGACAGTGACGAAACAAGAAAAAACGTAACCGAGTGGTTAAAGTCGACGACTGATAGCGACTACCTACCACGAGAAATTCGCTTTGTAGATGAAATGGCTCTGACCATCAACAGCAAAGTGGATAAAAAGCGTTTAAAAGAAATTATGTCGAATTAAGTTTGGGGTTTTAGAGATGAGTCCTTCGTTAGATAAAATTAAACAAATGTGGCAAGCCAATAAGGCCCAGTTTCAAACACCTTGTTATATTTATTCCATTTCTGATGTGGAGCGAAATATGCAAGCGCTCAAGGAAGCCTTGGGTACTCCGGTCATTTATTCATTAAAGGCGAACAGTAATCTCGATGTGTTAGTCCGTTGCGGGCATCTGTTTGATGATGGCATCGAAGTGGCATCTGTTGGCGAGCTTAATAAGATTGCCAGTGGTGGCAGTGTTAAGTATGTCAACAATCCATCAATGGACAAAAACACCATCCGCATTGCTATTTCTTCTAAAGCGACTCTTATCATCGACAATATTGAGCAGCTAGAAATGGTCGGCGAGTTTATTGGCAAGCGGCCCGTTAATCCTATTTTATTGCGGCTAAATAGCCTGGTTTTGAAGCAGTTTAACCCGGAACATGAAAACTTCCGTACCGATCATTTTGGTATGGACTGGGATACGGCTCAGCAGTGTTTGCAGCGAGCCAAAGAACTGAATATTGATGTCGCAGGATTTCATGTATTCAAAGGATCTTACTCTTTTGTTAAAACAGCTAATGCCAGTGTCAAAGCTGCATTACAAATAGTGAATGAGTTTGAATCCATATTAGAGAAACCGATTTCTTTTGTGAATCTGGGCGGTGGTTTTGATAAAGAACTCGATGAAAGTTTTGATTTTAAAGCATACCGAGAGCTATTGACTGAATTTCCGTCTCATATTCAGGTCGCTCATGAAGCGGGCCGAGGCATCATGTCGAGCGCTGGCTACTTTATGGCTAAGGTTCGTTACAAGAAGACTATTTTTGATAAAGACTATTTGATTGCCGATGGCGGGATGAATCAGAGCTTCTTGTTAGCGCAAACAGAAAATACATTTCGTCGCTATCAGGCTCCCGAAGTATTCTCTTTACAGCCTGACAGCGAAAGTCTGGAAACCCCCTGCCACGTGGTTGGAACCTCTTGCAACAAAGACGACATCATCGGTTTGCTGCCAGAGGGAAGTCCTAAAGCCAATGTAGGTGATGTGCTCGTATTTAAGGATTGCGGTGCTTATAACGCGAGTTATACGGTTTCACCTTTCCTCGATCTTCCACAAGCCAATGTGTATCTGGTGGAGTAATAATCTATGAGTATGACATCGACTTCAGAATTATTTGGCGGTTTTATCACTGATCATCTTAATGGCATTGTCAGGGTACCAGAAGCATTTGCTAGCATGTTGAATCAATCTGCGTTGCGCTTGATGGATTCACAAATGATCATCGAAGACAACTTTGCTGAGCGTCGCGAGTTACGAGAGCCAAGTGTTAAGCAACCGCTGGAAGAGTTTGAACAGCAATTTGTTATCGATCAGCTTATTGACAAGGTGAAAGAAGAAGGACTCGCACCACATTTTCATGAACTTATTGGCTTGTTCGGTTCGATCATGTTAAGTCTGTCCGGTACACAAGAACAGATTGATAACGTTCAAAAGTGGGTTGACCAGGGGCTCTTTGGTCACTTTTTGATGACTGACGCTGGCGGGCCTACACTGGCTCATTGGCAAACTTCGATGGAGCCAAACGAACAGGGCTTCACTCTTAACGTTAATAAAATGTGGGGTATTGAAGCTCAGGACCCTGGATTTTTGATGATCGTGACCCGACAACAGGGCAAACCTTTCCCCATGACATTGCTCATCGATCCTGAACGTTCCGCTCAATTGACGCCGTCCGCTATTGGAAAACCTTTCCTCGATGGCAAGCTTCAATTAGGGAACATCAAAGGGACCATTAATGCCTATCAATCCGACATGTTAGCGAAAGGAGGCCTTGGGGCTGTTAATCGTTTTCTTACCTTATGCCGTCCTCGACTGGTTAAGTCATTGATGCACTTTCTGGTGTATTTAGAGCAACAAGGTACAGTTCAGTTTGAACATCAATATCGAGAAGCGCGTGATTACCTTATTGAAACTTGTTCTGCTCTTATTGCTCATCGAGAATTTTCTATGCACTCTGTCGATAGAGTGTTAGCCATTAAGTTTGCATCAAACGAACTCTTAGCAAGTTTAGTGGCGAATGGTTATGTGAGTGATATCGACGTTCAGAGAGACTTGTTGGCCTTCACCAAGATGGAAGGCAGTTCCTATCGTTGCTTCTTTGAGATCTATAGTAAGCAAAAAGGTAGTCGCCGATGAGTTTATTGATTAAATCATTAGCCTTCCATTCTTTGCCCGATCCATTGTTTGAGCAAACTCCTGATGTACAAACGGGGTTTGAGCAACTTGTTCCGGTTATCGAACAGCAAACTCGTGACGTCGTTGCTTGCCTGGCTGATGATGAGAAAAAGAGCATTGAGCGTCACTTTTTATGTTCAACCATGATTGAGCTTCCTTTCACGTCTGGGGCTTTACAGTGGAATGATATTCGTAAGAACATTCGCAAGGATGACATACCCATGCCTTGCACTTATGTGAATGCCTATGAGTGTGCATCATGGGGCTATTCATTACGCTACTTTTTAACCCGTCCGTCATCTCGTTATTTATTGGTTTCTATTCTTGATGCCAACCTGATGGACTTTGAGTTCTGGCGACACAACGAAAATTGGGGACATTCCGGATTTGGTCTTTGTACTCTTCTATTGGAAGCTGATGATAGCGCCATGGAATCCTTAACAACAGGCTGTGCCACTACTTATAACTCAACTGCGGAGTTTGCCACCATTATTCGCCGTCACATGATGTCCGTAGAAGATGTGACCTTAGCGTTGCCGTTTTTCCCTGATCATATCCGACAGATTTTTACTCGTATGCTAAATGGCAGTCCACAGTTGCCTGATTTGCACGAACAGTATGGCCATTGTTTTGGTAGTGACCCCTGGTTGACTATCCTGCAACATGGCCTCGATAACACTATTCAGGAGCAGCAGGATTTTCTGGCCTGCTCTATCGCTTTAAATGGGTATTTTTCGATGGCGCAGGTCAGTATTAATTCTGACACACAGCTTTTGTTCCAGAAAAGTGAGAGGCTTCCGTCATGACACTTAAGTTGACTGAATATCAAGGTGTGCTCTCTCGTACTCCTTTTCCAAACAGACCTTCACAAGCTTTGGCGCAAACGATGCCGTTAATGAACGAAAGTGATTTTCGGATGATGGCATCTCTACCCACAAGTGATGCCCGTGTATTTCTGAGCTTTGCAGATTACTTTGAGGTTTTGGCTCGCTTAGTTGAGCTGACTCTTGAACATAACTCTGACATTGAAATGATCTTGGTAAAAATATCCATGCCCAGTGGCTCTCGGTTACCGAAGAGTCTACTCAACGAAAAAGTATTGATGTTACAAGATATCCACTCGGAACAAGAGCGTTTGCAAAACGAGAATATTCCTTTTGTTGTCATTGAGGATTATCTATGTCGTTTCCGCTTGCAGCAGGGCGATAATCGATTTTTCTATCGTTGTTATCATCAAGATAGTGAAGCAAATTTGGATGAGGTAACAACATACCTTGCAGACACTGGCTTTGAAGGAGAAGTTAATCGTGTTCATTAATCACTTCTGGGCAGCTGAAACAACCTCGTCAGAATTAGGTATTCAAGCTCTTGAGCAGGAGTTACTTAAAAGTGAATCTCTACCTAGTTGTGTTTATATCGTTTCGGCTGGAGAAGTGAATGTATTGTTAGATCCGGTTGTTAGAAGCTTTGTGGCCAAACTGGAACGAAAGGGATTTAATGTACGCTTTGTTGGTGCAGCATGCACCAGCGTTCATGCCGCAATGTTGGCGTTTCTAGATTCTAATGAAAAACGTTCACTGATTTGTGTTTTAGAACTGAATCAAGCATTACAGCAAGCATGTCTTAACGCGATTGGGATTGGTAATGAAGTTGAGCAAGATGGTTTAGAAGTAAAAACCGGCGTCGGTCTGCTCGATGTTTCTCTTAAAGCAGGCGACAATGCGATTGAAGTTTTTGATTTGAATCTCTGGGCACAAGAGTCGGGCGTTCGTAGCGCGCAAGTTATGTTAATGAAAATGCGTAAATATTTTCAGCTGCTACCCATCGATTCAAGAATTGTGTCTTTTGATATTTGTTCTCAGTGGTGCAAATCTCTTCTGGAGGGCTTAAACACTAAAAGCTGGTTACCGAGTTATGAACAAGATCACAACCATGTGTTGAGCTTAAAGCCTATTTTTGAACTGCAACAGTATTATGACTATCTGGACAGTGGGCCTCTCGTTCTGGTCACCCTGGGAGGTGGTGGACGTATTGGGTGCTTGATTGTCAAAAAGCATAAGCGAAAAGGGCGTGTTGTTACTCGTTTTAAGCGCAATATTACACACTTTAATTTTGAGTTGGAAGAAAACTACCAGCAATTTAAAAGTGTCATGATGTCGGAGTCGACGCCAGCACTTATTTACCAAAAAACCAAAGCCGCGATGAAGTATCCGAGTGTTATATATCGTGGAATCGAAAATCATTATTTTGAATGGTTGCTCACTGAGACTTCATGGCGAGAGTTGGATGTAAAGCAGCAAGCCGTACAGAATAATCTCCGTCAATTGGAGGCTGTATCATGATAGTCGAGAAGTATGATTCTCAAGGAACTCAGTTAGCCTATCGGTGGTTACCTGCGACAGATGCGGTAATGACACTGGTTTGTTTTCATGGCAGTAGCCTGGATAGTCGACGTTATCTGACTTTAGCCAGAGTTCTAAATTTGCAGGGTATTAATGTATGCTTGCCCGACTGGCGTGGCCATGGCGAGTCCAGTGGAACTCCGGGCGATATAGACCACCCTGAGCAGCTCGAAGAAGATGTCGATGTTCTTGTTAATCACTTGTCTGAAAAAGTCAGCCATCCTATTGCGCTTGGAGGACATTCTGCAGGTTCGCTCATTTGCTTACGTTATCTTAAACGTTTTGGCAGCCAAAAAATTGCTGGATTCTTTGCCATTGCACCTCCACTAACGGAGTCTCATGAGACTAATCGTTACGACTGGGCTAAAAACGACTTTTTGTATCGTATTCGCTACGCGCGCAAACGACCTTATCATCGTGTGATGCCCGATAACGCAAAGAAATATTTGCCCAAGCTGAACTTATCTAAGTATTTTCTAGCGCGTATGTTTCCTTTTATGCGTCACTCTAAAGTGTTGGAGTTTCCTGCTATTACTGCGCTGCCTGGTAGTGATGCGATGTCATATAGCTACATGATGCTTTCTGGGTACAGCGTTAAGAACTATCCTGAGTTGTTTTCTGCTATCGATATTCCTTGCAGCATTTTAGTAGGAGAGAATGACGAAGTTATTGATCACAAGGTACTTGAAACCTTATTCAAATGGTATCTCTCTCCTTCGTTAAAAAAGTCCCTGGTGGTATTGCCCAAAAGCAATCATATGAGCGTTATTTCTGCCAGTGCTACTGAGTTAACTCGTTGGTGCTCAGAGATCAATACCTTATCGACTAAGCAGGAGATGGTTGCATGACAGCTCAAGCATCGATTCCTCAGAACAATAAGCAACAATGCCTATGGCATGAAGCACTAAGCTTGCACTTCTCTACACTAGCCAATGTTGATGAGGACCTGATTTACTGGGGTGACATCACTAATAAAGAGTATTTGCGAAACAAACTGAATTTATCACAGAGTGCCGGGACTGCCATGATATTAGCTGCTGCTTATCAGCAGTGGCAGTCAGCGTGTGTTGAACACATCTTAGGTGATATCTCTTTTGTTATTTATCATGATACTGATGCGACTCTGTTAGTGTTCAGAGGTCGTCAATCGAGCTATCCCATTTATCTAACAAAAAAGAATCAGCAACTCCATCTATCCGATCATATAGCGACATTGTCTGCAAGCCAAGCCGCGAGTGTTGACCCTGAAGCTTTGTTTGAAATGACAACATGGGGCGCAATCACTGGAGGAAAAACCTTATTTAAAGGTATTGAGCAACTGAACATTGGTGATGCTCAAACTTTTAAATTATCAAATTCTTTGGCATCTGATTATAAAGAGTCATTGTCGGTCATACCTTCACATTCATGGCTAGAGCAGCTTGATGAAAATCTTGAAACAGGTGATCTTGAAACTTTAAAAGCTGATCGTTTCGACCATCAGCGCTTGTTTAATCTGTTGCCTGAAATGAGCACGAAAATGGCAATGCCAGTATTTGATGTTGAACAGGTGATGGCCTATTCGGCTGCTATTGAAGAAAACGTCGATGTGGTTTCTAATCTGGGTTGTCAATCCTGGCTAAATACCAGAGTTAATGGCGGTATGGAGTTTTGCTACGATAAGGTGTCCTCAATGCTTCTAAGACACTTTAAAAAACGAGTGCAAGCGGACACTTATCTATCCAAAAAGCGAGAAGAACTGCTCGAACTTTATCGTAAGGAAGAGTCTCCGATACGTTTTGATCAATGGTTTTCGCTTAAATTTCGAGTCCCTGAGTATCAGGCAAACCTACGTGCAGCTTTAGCTTCTTCTGGAAGAGATATTGAATTCGCTGCAAATTCCGTTTCTTGGCAATTGAAAGCATTGTCTGACGATAAGCCTAGCTTGCCTGAGATTTTTCGATGGCGCCTGGATGATGCGCCTATGCAAAATATTTATGAAGCAATGCAACGGCTTTTTTGGCATGCCAGCAAGCCGGGGCTTTCTAGCTTCATTCACCTAGCACCTCCAATGGCTTCCAAAGTTGTGAGAGGAGTAGACGAAAGTCATGTGTTTGTTGATCGCTTTTGTTTAACCATGCTGACTCTGGATTGTTTGTTCCGGTTTAATCAATGGTCGATTGATGAAGTTGTAACTAAAGAGGAAATATCAAATGTCTGAAATAATCGAATCAAATCTTGATGAGTTAAAAGTTCAAGTGGCACAAATGCTCAACAAAGATGAAGTGGATGGAGATACCGCATTGGCAGAGCTGGGTGTTGATTCACTGAATATTGTCGAAGTGATTCTTATCTGTGAGCAGCTTTACCCTGGCGTAATGAATCCTGAGAATCTGGTGTTTGATGAGCATACAACTTTGAAAGAAATGGATGCTCAGCTAATTGAAAATTCTGTAGAGGTATAGGGAGTCTGCTGTGTTAGCAAAAAAAATCCTGTCTTTTGTTGCAATTAGTTTTGTTATTGGAAATACCATTGCCTGGTTATCGGGTGCTGCACCGATTGATTTTGCTCCTGTTCCATTTTCTGAAGCTGATAAGCAAATGAAGACCGAGTTGGATGGTGTATTGTCAGTAGAACCTGATGACGTTGATGCGATGGCATGGTTGGGTTCTTTGTATTCTAACCACAACCATCTCGATGAAGCTGACGCAGTGCTGAGCCGAGCTTTGACTTTGCAGCCTGAAGACCCTCTTGTTCTTGCATTTTATAGTGCAAATCAATCGAAAAAAGCTGGGGCGATGATGGACTTTTCGATGGGGATCTACAAGTTAAATAAGCTTCAAGATGCCATTGATGGACTCAATAAGGCCGTCGAGCTTGCTCCTCAAGATATGTTTGTTCGCATCAGTCGTTTAATTACTTTTGGCTTCCTTGGAGATATTAATAGCGACTTTGATAAAGTCTTTGAGGATGAACAATGGGTCATGGAACATTTGACTGGAAGCAATGTTCAGCTGCCTAATGAAGTGTATCAAAGCGTTTATGTTGCCCTGGCCAATGCCTATAAAGTAAAGGCCGATAGTGGTGAGCAAAGTGCTCTGGTTCGTTCGAAAGACTACTTAAATAAGTTAGAGCCTATTGGTGGATGTCCTGATCTTTCATTAACGGAATGTCAGAAGCTTACACGCGAGCTAGGTAAAAGCTAGAGGTTTATATGCTGGTTGTTGCTGATTCATTATGTAAATACTATTCGCTGGGTGAAAACCAGGTGACTGCGTTAGATAACGTCAGTTTTAGTATTGATAAAGGTGAGTTCGTTGTTATCAAAGGGGCAAGTGGTAGTGGTAAAAGTACTTTGCTCAATATTCTTGGTGCAATGGATGAACCTTGCAAGGGAAGTCTGGCTATTGATGGAGTTGAGCTCAACCAGCTAAACGAACGCCGTCGTTCTCATTTACGTAGAGACCAAATTGGTTTTATTTTTCAGGCTTTTAATTTGATTCCGGTTTTAACCGCGGTAGAAAACGTCGTTTATCCACTTTCTCTTAGCCGAGCAAAAGATGCTAAGGAGCGTGCGATGGACGCTTTGGATAAAGTGGGGCTCAAAGCATTTGCGGCCCATAGACCAGGGCAGTTAAGCGGTGGGCAAATGCAACGGGTGGCAATAGCTCGAGCCATCGTTACCCAGCCTAATATTATTTTGGCGGATGAGCCGACGGCGAATTTAGACTCTGAAACTTCCGCCAACATTATGTTATTGATGGAAGAACTTAATAAACAAAGTGATATCACTTTTATTATCGCGACTCATCATGACTATGTTATGAGTCTTGCCAGCCGAATCATTGAAATGAAAGATGGTCGTATTATCAGTGACCTTCAGCGGCCCAATACATCGGCAAGTCAGTTTGCCTCCGATACTCATGAAAACGAACTAGAGGTGTCATAATGAAAGTTATCCTTCTTTGTATCATTCTTACTTTATGTGCTTCTGTGATTGCTCAGGATATTACCGCTCCTACTCTGATTCCTCAGAGTGAGAAAGAGCAGCTTGCTTTGGTCGACTCGTTTTCACAGGGCAAGCAGCAAGGTCATGTGGATTATCCACTCGAAAAGAAAGTTTTGCTAACCAAAATTGCTCTCGTCACAGCAAATCCAGATGTTAAATTAGAGCAGGCTCAGATGGTTTATGATGAAGCCAAAAGTTTCGCACAGAAACACAAGGAGGACATGGAGGTTAAAGCTGCGTTGGGTTCAATCACCTCTTTCATGACCATTTTTCATTTAAATAATTATGCCAAGATGGCGATCTATTCGCGCAAAGGCACTCGCTTAATGGATTATGCTGTAAAAAAAGCACCCAACCATGTTGGTGTCAGAATGCAACGAGGTGTCTCAAGTGCTGCTATGCCTGCCTTTCTAAATAGAGCTCATCTGGCCGTTGAAGATCTTGAGTTCGTTAAGAAACACTACCCTGTTAAGCAGGCCAATGGCTTCAATGCGTTTATTGACTTTTATCTGGCAACGGCTTACTCAAAGAACAACCAGCTTGATCAGGCAAAAGAGCTGTTGTTGAAAGTCCAAGCGAATGATATTCAGCCATGGTCTGAGCGAGCGAAACAAAAGCTTGCGGAGATATAGTTGTGCTATTGAGTTATAAAATTGCTTTACTGAATGTTTTCCGTAATTATCGCCGTAGCCTTATTACGTTAACAGCGATTGTTTTTGGTTGCGTCAGCCTCGTCGTATTTGGCGGGTTCGTGGCTTCTATGTATGAAGGCATGCGCGAGAACCTTATTCGCTCGCAACTCGGCCACATTCAAATTTATGCCAAAGGTTATAACCAGTTTGGACAAAGTGAGCCAGAAAAATATTTAATTTCTAAACAACAGCTCGACAAAGCAACAGAAATTCTAAACTCTACTCCTGGCATTCTTTTAACTACTGCAAGGTTGAATTTTTCTGGCTTGATCAGCGATGGCAAAAACTCTGTCGCCGTGTTGGGCGAAGGCGTATTAGCCGAAAACGAAGCCTTGCTGAGCTCTGCTATTTCGTTGAAAAAAGGCGAAGATCTGTTTGAGGAAGATGAAAGCGGTGCGCTGTTAGGTGAGGGGTTGTTTGGCTCTTTAGATACTAACACGGGAGAATACTTAACCTTGCTCTCGTCGACCGCAGATGGTGCTATTAACGCAACTGATATTCAGGTCACTGGTGTAATATCGACTGGGATCCGTGATGTCGATAGCCGTCTGGTAAGGGCGAACCTTGCTTTGGTTCAACAGCTCATGTACACCGATAAAGTGACTCGTGTTGTTGTGCTGCTTGAGGATACAGAGTTAACTGATTCAATGATAGCGGAGCTCGAAGTTGCTTTTAATGAGGCAGGCTTGAAATTGGAAATGAAATCCTGGTCTGATCTGGCTGGGTATTATCATGAAGTAGTGAATTTATTTAATGGTGTTTTTGGTTTTATCAAGATCATCGTTCTATTTATTGTTGCTCTTAGCATTTCCAATACGATGTTGATGGCTGTAATGGAGCGTACTCGAGAGATCGGTACTATCCGAGCGATGGGCGGAACGCCAGGAGAAGTGATTCATTTATTTTTGTTAGAGGCTCTTTATCTAGGAGTCTTGGGCAGTATTGCCGGTGTTCTTGTTGGTGCTTTATCTGCTCACCTTATTACTTTGTCTGGATGGATGATGCCTACGCCTCCTGGTAGCAGTCAGGATTTTCCTATTCGAGTCTTTATCGAAACAGAGGTTTTGCTAGAGACGTTGCTATTAGGCGTAGCAATTGCCTTATTATCAAGTTTGTATCCGGCTATTAAAGCATCCCGGTTGCAAATAACAAATGCTTTACGGTTTGCTTAGGAGTTGATATGAAATATGTTTTACCCGTGTTGCTAACCGTGATGAGTGGTTATATAGCAGCAGAGATGAGCGCAGACGAGTTCGTTAAGCATATTGATGGATTTCGCGGTTATCAAGACAAAGGCTTCTCTTTTAGCGTAGTTAATATCAGCTATCGACCCGACAAAGAACCTCGGCAGAATCAGCTGCAAGTGAAAGTGCTTGATGATAAGTCCTTAGTGAAGTTTTTGTCTCCAGCCAGAGAAAAAGGTCGGGCAATGCTTAAAGAGGGAAAGGATATGTGGTTACACATTCCTGGTACTCGCAGAGTCATTCGCGTTGCTCCTGCACAGCGTTTGTTAGGCGAGACAAGTAATGGGGATGTGGTAGGGATTAAACTTCATCAGGACTATAGTGCTAAAGTTCTTGGACCAGCAGAAAATGATAAAGAAGTCGAACTTCTGTTAACGGCTAAAGATAAGAAGTCGCTCTACTATCAAGTTAAGTTTCGCGTTGAAAAGGATGCGCCTTATCGACCTGTGAAAAGTGAGTTTTATTCACTCAGTGGTAAATTGATAAAAACGGCTTTTTATAAAGAGTTTAAGTCCTTTGAAGGCGAAGAGAAGTTACATAAGTTATTGTTGGTCGATCCCATTCAGGAGGGGCGCTACACCTGGATGATGTTCGATAATTATCAAGAGCAGAGTTTGAATGAAAATATTTTTCAGAAAGAGTCATTAACAAGGTTATAAGCTAGATGAGATTCGCCCTATGTTTAGCTTTGCTACCTTCGTATCTGGTAGCACAAGAATTTGATGATCCTTTTGCTGCACCGGATTTTCGGTTGGAAGAAGAAAATAAAGCCGTTGATTTTCAAGCCAATTTATTCGCTTATTGGCAGCGGCAGGAAGTTCGCTCAACTTTGTTTAATCCTGGTTTGATTGATTTTTCTGAACGTGAACGTAAGTATGCTCTGGATGTTCAGTTAGAATCAGAAATATCAAGCCGTATAAAAGGGTATTTTCGTGCTGTCACTGAGCATGGCCAATTCAGTTTGAATCGCCGTTCAGAGAGTCAAGATACTTTGTTAGAAGGTTATATAGAAACCCATTCTGACGATAATAGCTGGTGGTTAACCGTTGGACGCAAGAAGCTTCAATGGGGTAATGGGTTTAATTGGTCTCCTGCTAACCTGATGCAGCCTTATTTTGACCGACCTAGCAGTGATGTGGATAACCTTAAACAATTGAAAGGTTGGGATCTGATTGAAGTTCAGCGCCAATTTGATGGAACCTCTTTATCTTTTTGGGTAGCGAAGGCTCCAGAGTCCATTGAGGGAGACTTTCAGGGAGCTGTTCGTTGGTCGATAGAAGCGCCGATAGATTTGTCACTTATTCTACACAAAGTAGAAGAAGGGGAAATAAACTCAGCCCTTACATGGAGTCATCTATTAGGGGAGGTTACCACTTTACGAGCAGAATGGTCTTATCAAAAACAAAGAGAGCTGCCGCTTTCTACACTATCTGATGAGGTTCAGAATGAAGGCTATCACAAAGCCGTTGTGGGCATGAATTATAGCTTCTCGAACCAATGGAGTTTTGTCGCCGAATATCTTCATAACGAGCATGGATACGATAGCCAAGAGTGGCAAAGTCTTGTTAACGAAACTCAACTAGCCCGTGATAACTATTTGAACGGAGTGGATGTACCTATGTCTCTCCGTTCTTTATTTTCAGCAAATAACATCTTGAGTAATGGTCAGCTGAGACAGCGCTATGCCTTCCTTATGCTGAGTAATACTCAAGTTGATCAGTTTTTTCAATTTCGTGTCAGCAATCAGTTTAATCTGGATGATGATAGTTATTTTTGGCGCGTCGAGTTGTTTCAAAACTGGACTCAGCGTTTTTCCAGTCGGATTGAATATGAAGCTTTTTCGGGATGTGAGTATTGTGAGTTTGGCTTAACACCTTATGAAGATCAGTTACGTTTTGCCGCTTACTATGTTTTTTAATTGGTCTGGTTTATTTTAGAGATACGTAGATTTATGTTAGTACTTGGACGCCCAGAAATCCGTTTTGGCTTCTACTGTTTAAGTGTCATTCTGTTGTACTTATTATGTGTGGGAGTTGAGAGTGACCTTCCTGCCTTAAGCCAGAAAGTCACTGAATATGGGCATTTCTTTTTTATTGGTTTACTGGCGGCAACGGTTGCAAACTCAACCGGAGCGGGTGGTGGCATTATCTTTTTACCTGCCTTCATGGCTTTGGGAGTGACGCCTCAGCAAGCACTTGCTACTAGCTTTGCTATTCAATGTTTTGGTATGACATCGGGTGCCTTGGCCTGGCTGAATTTTTCTCGCAGCGAGTGGGAGAGTCGTCAGAGTCGATGGCATGGATTTAGTGGGATTCTTTTTGTCAGTAGTTTAGGCTCAATTATCGGGCTTGTTTTGGCCCAGCAGTTCATACCGAGTGCGCCATTTAATATTCATGTGTTGTTCTCGGTTTTTTCACTGTTTGTTGGATTTGCTGTTTTATATCGTACGTTACGCTACAAGGAAGAGGGCTTAGGTCGACAGACTGGACTTAGCCATAATGAAAAGGTTGTTTTGTTTTTTATTTCTGTTGCCGGAGGTGCTATCACTGCCTGGTTGTCTATTGGTATTGGAGAAATATTGGCCATTGTTTTATTAAGATTAGGCTATCGAGTCCATATTGCCGTTGCTGCGGCAGTGTGTGTCTCATCCATCAGTGTTTTGACGGGAGTGATTTATCATGCCAATCTCGGTGATGTTATCAACTATAATATCTTGTTGTTTGCTGCTCCTGCGGCAATGATAGGTGGTGCTATTGCTCGGCGTGTTGCTGTTCTTTTGGGGGCTAAACGGCTTAAGATAATGATGGCTTGTTGGATAATTATCAGTGCCATCGTTTATTTATAAAAGTGCCAGGAACAGAAATAAAAAAGCGCCAAAATGGCGCTTTTTTATTGACTGTCATCGTCCCTTAACTTGGGCCAGAGCTTAATGCTTTTGACGATATTGTCTTTGATATGAAGTATTTCCATCGGATAACCAGAAATTCGTAATCCTGTTCCTGACTGTGGAATAGATTCCATATATTCAATGATCAAGCCGTTCAGAGTTTTGGGACCATCGGTAGGAAAATCGAGATCCAAAGCTCTATTTAATTCTCTGATGGTAACGGTTCCATCAATAAGGTAGCTGCCATCATCCTGAGGGTGAATGTCTCTATTGGTGGTTGCGGCAAAGTCAGTGGTGAACTCACCAACGATTTCTTCAAGAATGTCATCAATGGTAACCAATCCTTGAATCTCGCCATATTCATCGACCACCATGCCAATACGTTGCTTATTGCGTTGGAACTTTAGCAGCTGAGTATTAAGTGGAGTGCCTTCTGGAATGTAATAAACAGGAGTAATGTATTCCAGGATGGTTTCTTTGGTAACTTCTTCACGTTCACGATTTAATAGGTTGATGATATGTCGGGCATGGAGCAATCCTTTCACTTCATCAATGCTTTCATCATAAACCGGCAAGCGAGTGTGTTGTGAGTTACAAAGTAGTTTTAAGATATCTTCAAGATCATCGCTTAAATCAATTCCAATAATCTCATTGCGCGGGATCATAATATCTTCTACAGATGCTTTTTCTAGATCCAGAATACTCAGCAACATGGTCTGGTGACGTTTGGGAATGAGGTTGCCAGCTTCGTCTACCACGGTTCGTAATTCGTCTGAACTCAAATGATCATCGCTGGAATCTTCGGGGTGAACACCAAATAGGCGCAGAATACCGTTACACATAAAGTTAACCAGCATCACAATCGGCAGAATCAACTTAAGTAAGGTATAGAGTATGTAAGACGCTGGAAACGCAATTCGCTCTGGATAAACGGCCGCCAGTGTTTTTGGGGTGACTTCTGCAAACAATAAAAATACGATGGTCAGTACTGCTGGTACAACCGCAAGACCCCACTCTCCAAATAAACGCTCCGCGACGGCGGCCGAGATCAATGTAGCGAGGATATTGACCAGATTGTTGCCGATCAAGATGAGTCCAAGTAATCGATCGGGGCGTTTTAGGAGCTTGCTCACAATTTTGGCAGAACGATGGTTATTTTTTTCGAGATGCTTGAGCCTGTATCGGTTCAGGGACATCATGCCGGTTTCGGAGCTGGAGAAAAAAGCGGATAGGAAGATTAAACCAACCAGACTAATGCTTAAGCTGGTTGTTGATATGTCGTCCAAAGAAATTCGAGCCTCATGCTGCTAAACAAAATTCCCTGATTAAGCAGGGCTAAGTATCAATTCTAAAACTAATTTACTGCCAAAGTAACCTAAACATAGCAAAATAAATCCACTGATCGTCCACTTGGCAGCCACCACACCACGCCAGCCTCTTATTTTATGACCAAGAAGCAGCCCTGCGAAGGTTAACCAGGCCATAATAGATAACAAACGCTTATGTAAGGGCTGGCTAGCCATTTCGTCTGCCAAAAACGTGAATGCTGTCAGTAAAGACACACTCATTAATACAAAACCAACCACGAGTAATTTAAATAGTAGAGACTCCAGACTTTGAATCGGCGGGAAATAGGCTGGAATTTGCGTGGGGTGTTTGCGCAGGCTGTGATCGGCATAGGCCAGCATAGATGCTTGAATAGTGGCGAGAAGCATAAACCCTGTTGCTGCTATGGCCGAGAATATATGGGTAAGGCTTGCCCACTGACTTTTTAAATACCAGATGTCCTGGCTCTCGGTAACGAAAGGTAAAACGCTGGCTATGGCACAAACAAAGGCCATCAGGGCAACAATCAGTGGGGATTCGCGTCGTAGAGCATGGTAAATAATCACCATCATGGCTAACCAGGTTGTCATGGACAGCATATTGAAGATGCTTAAGTTTTGACCATCGCTTGCGTCAATTAATCGATACAGCAAGAAACCCTGAGCCAACAACGGAACAAGACACCACAGGTAGAAACTTCGGTTGATAGGATGACGGGCTTTTAGCTGCTTGACGATAAAAAGACCTATTGCGCCAAAGCTGAGTGCGGCGGTCATTCCACTTATCAGTGCCAGATTCAAAGATTTCCCTCGCTGAGCTGGTTTATATTTTTGTCTACTAATGCTTTAGGTCTATAATACCGACCTTTGCAATGTATCATCAATGATTGACTTGTTTAAAATAGGCTTTTAGAAACGTTGCCAGCTACCAAATTGAGTAGTTAGTGTGCCGTTAGTCAATGCCGGGCTTTAAAGTATTAAACTTTGCCCCTATTATGACAAGTTATTATTTCACTAACACTGAATACAATAGAGAGTTCCTTTCTTATGTTTGACAACCTCAGCGAACGTCTTAATCGGGCCGTAAAAAACATCAGCGGTAAAGGACGTATTACCGAAGATAATATCAAAGAGACCCTACGAGAAGTGCGTATGGCACTACTTGAAGCCGACGTTGCACTGCCCGTTGTCAAAGACTTTGTGGCACGTGTTAAAGAACGTGCCCTGGGACAGGAAGTTTCCACAAGCCTATCGCCTGGCCAAGCTTTCATCAAAGTCGTTAACGACGAACTGGTTCATGCGATGGGTGAGGCTAATGATGCCTTGAACCTGTCGGCTCAGCCGCCTGCGATTATCTTGATGGCGGGTTTGCAGGGTGCGGGTAAAACCACCAGTACTGGTAAACTGGCTCGTTATCTTAAAGAGCGCGAGAAAAAGTCGGTCATGGTTGTCAGTGCCGACGTATACCGTCCTGCTGCTATTAAACAGCTAGAAACCGTTGCCGGACAGGTCGGGGTTGAGTTCTTCCCAAGTTCTGCTGATCAGAAGCCCATCGAAATTGCTAATGCAGCTATTGAGCAGGCCAAAAAGAGCTTTGCTGACGTTATTATCGTCGATACCGCGGGTCGTCTGGCGGTTGACGAAGAGATGATGAGCGAGATTAAAGAGCTGCATGCAGCCATCGAGCCTGTCGAAACTCTGTTTGTGGTAGACAGTATGACGGGTCAAGATGCCGCCAATACGGCTAAAGCCTTTAATGATGCATTACCATTGACTGGGGTTATACTGACCAAGGCTGACGGTGATGCTCGTGGTGGTGCTGCGTTATCGATTCGTCATATTACGGGTAAGCCGATTAAATTCATGGGGATTGGCGAAAAGCTCGATGCTCTGGAGCCGTTTTATCCCGATCGTGTAGCTTCGCGTATCTTGGGCATGGGGGATGTACTCTCTCTTATTGAAGAAGTTGAGCGTAAGGTCGATAAGAAAAAGGCCGAAAAACTGGCTCGCAAGGTTATCAAAGGCAAAAACTTTGATTTGGAAGATTTCCGCGAGCAACTGGTACAGATGAAAAGCATGGGTGGTATTGCTGGGATGATGGATAAACTGCCTGGCATGGGGCAGATCCCTGACTCAGCGAAAGCGCAGATTATGAATGACAAGAGCACCGTGCGTATGGAGGCTATTATTAACTCCATGACACCTCATGAGCGCAGACACCCAGACTTGATTAAAGGCTCTAGAAAGCGCCGTATCGCTATGGGCTCAGGTACCGAGATTCAAGATATCAATCGTTTGCTTAAGCAGTTTAAGCAGATGCAAAAAATGATGAAGAAGATGAGTGGCAAAGGCGGCATGATGAAAATGATGCGCGGTATGAAAGGGATGATGCCTCCTGGTGGTGGTTTTCCGCCAATGGGCGGAGGAATGCGTTAGTTATTACTAACTAATAGGCTGATATAGGCAAAAAAACGGCCACTTCCTGCTCATGAGCAAATACTGATCGTATTTTCTTATGAAAAAGGTTTCCAAAAGCTCATTTTGGCGCTAAAATGCGCGTCCTTTGTTTTTAGGGCCATTTTTGCGCCTGTAAGAAAGAATTTAACTCTTGCCTCTTTGGGCAAGCAAATATTGTAAGAGGAGTAGCGACGATGATCGCCATTCGTTTGGCTCGCGGTGGTTCTAAAAAGCGACCATTTTATCAAGTAGTAGTAGCTGACAAAAAAAGCAAGCGTGACGGTCGTTTCATCGAGCGTTTAGGTTTCTTCAACCCTGTTGCTAAAGGTCAGGAAGAATCATTACGTCTAGATATCGAGCGTATTGAATACTGGGTAGGTCAAGGCGCACAGCCAACTGACCGTGTTGCTCAGTTACTTAAGACTTTCCGTAAGCAAGCTGCCGCTTAATTTAGTCTGGTTTATTGCTTACTATGGCCGAAGAAATTGTCAAACTGGGCAAAATTACTTCGGCTTTTGGCGTTAAAGGCTGGGTAAAAATTTTTTCTTATTCAGAACCGCGCCTAAACATCTTGAACTACTCGTCTTGGTTGTTAAAGCAGGATGGGCAATGGAGGACGGTTAAAGTCCTCAACGGGCGTCAGCAGGGCAAGACCATTGCGGCGCAGCTGGAAGGGGTGAGTGATCGTAATCTGGCAGAAGGTTTGTCGGGTGTGACTATCGGTGTTTACGAAAGTCAGCTTCCAGAGTTACAAGATGATGAGTTTTACTGGCGTGATCTTGAAGGCATGTCAGTGATCAATCAAGAGGGTGTTCAGTTCGGCACCGTTACTCACTTGATTGAAACAGGCTCAAATGACGTATTAGTCATTAAAGAGACATCAGAGCAGGCAACGGGGAAAGATCGAAAAGAACGAATGGTTCCTTTTATCCCCGACGTGATTGTTCATGTTAATGCTAAAGAAAGGCAAATCGCTGTAGAGTGGGATGCCGATTTTTAACTTGAGTGAAGGGAGTGCGTTGTGCATTTTGCACTGGTAACGCTGTTTCCTGAGATGTTTCAGGCTATCACCGAGTATGGGGTGACTGGTCGAGCGATTCGCCGCGGTTTGGTTGATGTGAGTTTTGTGAATCCACGAGACTTCACACAAGATAAGCATCGAACCGTTGATGACCGACCTTATGGTGGTGGACCTGGTATGTTGATGCTGGCTGAGCCTTTATCTAAGGCCATACAAGCCGCTAAGTCTCAAGTTGGTAATGATGCTCATGTTGTTTATCTCTCGCCTCAAGGGCGACCCGCTTCACAGCAGGTCATTGAAGAGTTAAAACAGCGCCAAAATCTGGTTTTTGTAGCTGGTCGATATGAAGGTGTCGATGAGCGAGTGATTCAACGAGAAGTTGACGAAGAAGTATCACTGGCCGATTTTGTCTTAAGTGGTGGTGAAATTGCTGCCATGGCTTTGATGGATGGTATCATTCGATTAGAGCCAGATGTGTTGGGTCATAAAGATTCAGCCGTAGAAGATTCGTTTGCAGAGGGTTTGTTAGACCATCCGCATTATACTCGCCCCGAAGTATTCGAAGGCGAGTCAGTACCGGAAGTGTTGATGAGTGGTAATCACGAGTTAATACGCCGGTGGCGCTTAAAGCAGTCACTCGGACGAACCTGGTTAAGGCGTCCCGACATGCTCAGCCAGTTGGAGTTAACCGAAGAGCAACAACGTTTGCTTGATGAATTCCAACGAGAACAGAATTAAGGGTATTTTGTAATACCTATTGTTTTTTTAATTTTCAATTTGTTATCAGGAGTGGGCCATGAGCAAGATCATCGCTGAACTGGAAAAAGAACAAATGAGCAAAGAGAGCCCTACTTTTGGTGCGGGTGACACTTTGGTTATTCAGGTTAAAGTAAAAGACGGCGACCGTGAGCGTCTTCAAGCATTTGAAGGTGTTGTAATTGCTAAGCGTAACCGTGGATTGAATTCTTCATTCACCGTTCGTAAAATTTCTTCAGGTGTTGGTGTTGAGCGTGCTTTCCAAACTTATAGCCCTCTGATCGACAGCATCACAGTTAAGCGTCGTGGTGATGTTAACAAAGCGAAATTGTATTACTTGCGTGAGCGTTCTGGTAAGTCAGCGCGTATCAAAGAGAAGTTAGACAAGTAATATAAACCGTTCAGGTTTAAAAAAAGCGTCATTATGACGCTTTTTTTTTGCTTCAAAATCCATCATTGCTTTATTATAAAAATGAGTTAAAACATTTTTATTAAAAAATAAAAAACGATATACGGACTAAAAATATGCGGATTTTATTATTGTTTGTGGGATTATTAATGCTGACAGCATGTACCACACGCCAAGTCGGCGGTACTTATGTTGGCTCTACCGAGCAGCGTCTGGTTACTTACAGTATCGATAAGTTAGTGGCTCAATTACCAGCCGAAGATTTTGCTGGTTTAGCCGGAAAGAAAGTTTTGTTACGCAGCCACTTTATCGTTGCTAACCAAACTCTCAGTTACGCAGATCAAATGATCAAGCTTGACTTGGCTCGTCGCTTTCAGATCGACTTCGTTGAGCAAAAAGAAGATGCAGAGAGTGAAGTTGATGTATTCTTTACCTCTTTAGGTACTGATAATGACACTTATGGGTTGTCTATTCCTATTGTGAATCTTTCGGATACATCACAAGCTAGCCGAATTGATATATTAGCTGTAGATATGTATCACGGGATTTCTGAATGTTTATATTACATTAAGGATGCGGATACCCAAGAAGTGACTCGAAAAGGTAAGATCCTGGCAAGAGTGAGAACCGATAAATTTGCCACGCCTATCTTTAGCTTTCCGATCTCTAACATCGATTAGGTTTTTGGTCGTTTCAAAATCTGATAGTAAGGGTAAGGCTCGTTGTTCATACGCTTAGAGCAATGGGCCTAATTAAATTGCCCGACATATTCCGAAATAAGCGCTCGTTTCTCTGCATCTTCATCCATAAAGATCACTTTAGTTTGTATGAATTCACAATCAGCCTGATTGTTTGTCGCACTCATAGACTGAATAAAGCCGTTCATACGTAAAACTTTTTTCTCTTCACCCCGCGTAAATTCTAAATCCATTGATACCTGACTTAACAGTTCTGGCATGTAGTCTGAGTACTTAAAAACGCCCAACATACTGGTTAAGTCTAACTTTTTGAGAGCGCACTTTACTTCACCCTCAGAAGTTCGTAACGAAGCGACACCCTTAGGCAGCGGGCCTGAAGGTTTCTTCTTTGCCGGAGCTGGGGATGAAGGCTTGCTGCTTCCCGCAGTTAATACAGCCAAAGAGTCGCCGCCTCGTCCTGTCATAGGTTTTGCAACGGTTGCTGATTCGGGGACTTTCATACCGTGGCGTTTGAGCGCTTTATGAATTTTTTCCAGAAATTGCTTATTGTTAAAAGGCTTTACCAGATAATCGCTGACACCTGACTCAATCGCTTTGACCACAAACTCTTTGTCACCGCGACTGGTCACCATGATAAACGGTGTATTTTTAAAATTGTCTTGCTGACGTGTCCATACCAGTAATTCTTCGCCATTCATTCCTGGCATTTCCCAATCACAGAGAATCAAGTTGATAGGGTGGGTTTTTAAAAGGGTTTTACCTTGTTGGCCATTGCTGGCATCAAAAATTTTGGCTTGTGGGAAATTCTGTCGAATAAACTTTTTTACCAGGTCACGGATCATGGTGGCATCGTCAATAACCGCCACGTTCAAAGTTTGCATTATTTTGCTTCCCCAATTGATTGGTTTTGCTCAAAAAAACTCCAGTCGAAATTGGCTAACTGCATGATGTGAGATAGGTTTGGAGTTCAGTTGGCTATGCCATAGCACAATGTTTGCCTTTCTAATTAGTGTAGACGATATTAGCTGAAATCAGTAAATGTGCCGAAAAAGCAGGCGGAAGGAATAATGTGAGGAAAATAGGGCGTAAAAATAAAAAAAAGCCTGAATAATCAGGCTTATAAAAGCTTAGGTTTAGCACTAAGTCGTGCCAAAACGTAATAACCAAAGCAACACACAAGTTCGACCTAAAGCTCAGCAGAACACTAAGCCAGCACTAGGTTTCTCTAGTAACGGGACTAAGAATATCAATGTAAGCGGCCTCTAATATAGGTAATTAATTAACCAACTGATTGGTAATATTACACTCAATGCGTGTATTTGGGGCTTCATGCCAGAACGCAATCAGCGGGCTTCTCTCGTTGGAGGTGCTGACGAGATGAGTTCCAAATATGTTAGGATGACGTAACTTATTGAGTTTTAGACATATTGCAATGCAAAAGCCTGTTGTCTTCGTTGGATCATTGTAGAGGAGCGTTATGATTGCCACCTTTGTTTGCAACACTCCTATTGGAGCGTTGGGGTTTGTTGTAGAGGATGATTCAATTACTAAAGTTGAGTTTAACTTTGAGGGTGAAGTACTGGACAAAACCAGTGCTCTAAGAAAAGAAACTGAGAATCAGATTCAGGCCTATTTTGATGGACGTTTAAATCACTTTGATTTGCCTTATACGTTAGCGGGTACCGAGTACCAACAGCGAGTGTGGCAAGCGCTCACTCAAATACCTTTGGGCAGTGTTATGACTTATGGTGCGCTTTCAGATCAATTGCAGTCATCAGCTCGGGCAATTGGCGGTGCCTGCCGACGCAATCCTGTACCCGTGATTGTGCCTTGTCATCGTATTGTCAGTGCTTCGGGTATCGGTGGGTTTGCTGGGCAGACAAGCGGCATACTTATCGAAAACAAACAGTGGTTGTTAAACTGGGAAGCGCAGCTGGTAGCCACATGCAGTTAATTGAGCGTTTTTTAGATCACTTATGGATGGAACAGGGACTGAGTGATAATACATTGAGTAGCTATCGAAGCGATTTGGTTAAGTTTGCTCAATGGTTAGAAAAAAGCAGCTCTTCTGATTTATTGAAGGCGTCGTCCGCCGATATTCAAAGATACCTGCAACGGCGTTATCAAAAGGGATTTAGCCCACGTTCCACCGCTCGCTACTTATCCACGGTAAGGCGGTTTTATCAGTTTTATGTGCAAGAAAACCAGCTCGATGAAGATCCCACGCTCATGATCGAGTCACCCAAGCTGGAACGTCCTTTACCTAAAGTGTTGAGTGAATCAGAGACTGAGCTTTTACTCAACAGTCCTGATGCCGAAACCATTATGGGGTGTCGAGACCTTGCAATGCTTGAGCTCATGTACAGTAGTGGATTACGGGTCTCTGAGCTGGTTAACTTAGAGATGAGCCAAATGAGCCTGCGGCAGGGGGTTGTGCGTATCATTGGTAAGGGTGATAAAGAAAGATTGGTTCCAATTGGTGAGCAGGCGCTTGAAGCAGTTGAGCGTTATTTATCGGCATCTCGTCCTGATTTTTTACCAGAGCAAGGAAGCGATGTGGTATTTTTGAGTTCACGTGGAAAGAAGATGACTCGCCAAACCTTTTGGCATCGGGTGAAACACTATGCCCAATTATCAGGGATTTCGACCTCATTGTCTCCGCACACCTTGCGTCACGCATTTGCAACGCATTTGCTGAATAATGGAGCCGATTTGAGAACCTTGCAGTTGCTGCTAGGCCACTCTGATTTATCGACCACGCAAATCTATACCCATATAGCCAAAGAAAGACTAAAAAATTTGCATCAGCAGCATCACCCAAGAGGGTAAAATTGCAGCGTAATTACCAAAAGAATATGTTAGTCTTGGCTTACTATGTAGAACGCATAAATATAGCAATTAGAGTTGTTAAAACATGAAGATATCACAGTTAACAAAATACATTGGGCTAAGTGCTGGCGCTTGCCTGATGGTTGCCTGCAGTGAGGCGACAAATGATGTGGCAAAGGCTGACATCAAACAGGCCAGCGTAGAAAAATCTCAACCTGCTCCAGCAACCTCTACGGATACCGGAGTTTCCGCAAAAGTAGATGCTGAGATTCGTCAGGCTATCACGACCCACCTAGGGCCTGCTCCTATCTCCAAGATAATGCCAAGCAACATGCCTGGTTTTTATGTGGTTGCAGTTCAGAGTCAGCTGATTTACATCAGTGACGACTATAAATACTTATTCCCAGGTCCTCTTCTGGCCGTTGAAGAAGGCAAGTTAGTGAATTTGTCTCGTGCTACTCAAGCCCAAATTGAAAAAGAGCGAGAGCCTGAGCGTGCTAAGCTTCTTGCTGGCGTTGAAGAATCCAACATGGTGGTGTTTAAAGCACCAGAAGAAAAATACGTCGTCAATATCTTTACCGATGTTGATTGCCCTTACTGCCGTAAATTACACCAAGAAATGGACGGCTATTTGAGTCGTGGTATTACCGTGCGTTACTTAGCATTCCCGCGCGCAGGTGTTGGCTCTTCTGCATACAATAAGCTGGTTTCTATCTGGTGTGCGGACGACAAAGCCAGTGCCATGGACGATGCTAAATTGAGCAATAAGTTTGATCCTAAAGAGTGTACCAATCCGGTATCTGATCAATATCACTTGACGCGTCAGCTTGGTCTTACTGGAACACCTGCGATCATTTCGGAAGATGGTTTTCTGATTAGCGGTTTTCTTGAGCCTGAAAAATTATTGAATGCGTTAGAGCAAAATAAGCAGGGATAATTTTACCTGCTTCAGTTCGGAAAAAGCAGAGCAACCACTTTACGTTGCTCTGCTGCTAATATGGCAAAAGTGCGGCATGCGGCTGCTGTTGTCATCGTATCTATAGCCAGCTGATATTGAGCGCAAAAAGGCTCAAGGCTCATCGGCAATAACTGTTGCTTACTACCCGTCCCGGCTAATATCACATCGGGTTCAAGCGCGACGACCTTCTCTAAGCTTTTCGCATCAAGTTGCAAAAATGTCTCTGTTAACCAGTCTGTATAGACAGCGTTTGGGGTCACCACAAGCGGTTGCTGGTAAGTTCTGTCATTGATGTGTAAGCACCCATCTTCAAAACGTTTAATATGGACACTGTGATCACCACTGTCTTGTTGGATCAACATGATTGTTTCCCCCTGAATCCGTTAAGCCAAATATTAAATTCATAGCGCCTGAAGTTGAGCCTCTCGGAGAGAATAAAAGACTTTTGGAGCATCGTCGACCTTATATCTAAAGTATTTTTAAATTGTAGGCAAGGGGAGCACTTGAGCTTAGGCGCATTAAAGGATTAGACCAAGTGCGTACTGCCAACTCCCATGTCGTTTGAAAGATGGCATGGTCTCCCAATGTCTTGAAAGACGACCCTGTATTGCAGCTAACTTGCTGCTACCAAAGGCTATTCTATTAAAAGTATTAGAGGTTGCTCTGATGGACAGAGCCATTATCTGGATTTTGAACCGCTTTATTTTCGACAAAACGAATGATAAGACGTAAGCTATTGAGAGGGACTCATCGTTAGTGTAACTGTAGAGAAAACACCGGATTGCTTGTGTCTTTCATTCTTGTTGGAGCAAAAGGGCTGAAAGCCGGAAGTCGTTAAAACGTTATGAATTACATCATTCGCCATTTGGAATTATTGTTAACAACCGAGGTTGAAGCTGCCAGTAGTTGGCAGCGATTGTTACGCTCATTTCGTGCTATTAAGTCGGTACCTGAGTCAAATTATGATTTAGAGCTGATCGATGAGTATTTTAATCATCTAACGGGCGTTTCTGGCAAACGTTGGTATCGATTAAATTTAATTCAGCAGGTACCCGATCATGCGGGAATTTTGGTGAGCACTGGCCTTAACAGCTATCTCTCAATAGAACAAAATCAATACCTGTTGGAAGCGCTTAATGATTATTACTCTGAGCAAGGCATTCATTTTTATCAGCAGGATCATGACTGGTTTATTGCTTTGCCCGCAGAGAGAAAATTAACCGCTCTAAGTTTTCATGAAATCAGAGGTAGAAACCTGCTGCATGTCTTGCCAGAAGGAAAAGACAGAGTGTGGTGGCATGCTCTGATAACCGAAATGCAGATGTTTTTGAGTCAACAAAATATACAGACTCAACGTTTCTTTAAAGTCAATGGGGTATGGATTGAGAACATCGAGTTTCCTTGTGATCTGGTGCAAACACAAATCAAAGAAACTGATGCCAGCTGGCTGCAAAATATACAGTCCGAGCAAAGCTCATTGTCAGACAACCGACCTGCGGTTTACCTTGAGCATGGATATCAATATTATTGTGATGGTCAGTACGAACGATTGAATGATTGGCTGCTGCAAAAGCAAGCGTTAATCAATGAGTCCATCGCTGAATACCCTGTTGTTCAGGTGTCTGGTGAACATCAATGTTGGTCGTTGTCATCATGGCGACGATATTTTTATCAGTGGTTTAAAGCCTGATTACAAAAGCCATAATGGCTCAATCAATTACAAAGCTATGTTTTATAAAAAAATCAAAAGACGTCCTTCTTATTCTTCCGACTCACTTAATTCGCTTCCACCACTATTGGCCAGGCTTTATGGCAGTCGTGGTGTGGAGAATGTGGAAGAAGTTGATACTGCATTAACTCACTTACTTGATTATCGTAAGTTGAGCCACATAAACGAGGCCGCCGAGGCGGTTGTTGCGATGATTAAGCAACAGCAAAAAGTCATTGTGGTGGGGGACTTTGATGCTGATGGAGCAACCAGTACTGCCTTATTAATGAGAGCTTTGCCTGCTTTGGGTCTTACCTCTCTGAATTATATTGTCCCCAATCGTTTTGAATATGGGTATGGACTATCGGTAGAAATCGTTGAAGAGATCGCAAAAGATGCTCCCGATTGGATCATCACCGTTGATAATGGCATTTGTAATCATGATGGTGTAGCTCGTGCGAAAGAGCTAGGAATTCAAGTGTTGATTACCGACCACCATTTGCCGGCGGAGACTTTGCCTGAGGCAGATATCATTGTGAATCCTAATTTGCAGGGCGATGACTTTGCCAGCAAGTCTTTAGCCGGTGTTGGTGTTGCGTTTTACTTGCTCATTGCCGTGCGTGCGAGTTTACGTGAGCAAGGCTACTTTGATACACATAAAGTAGCAGAGCCAAATTTGGCGAGTTGGCTCGATATCGTCGCCCTTGGTACCGTGGCTGATGTTGTTCCGTTGGATGCTAATAATCGACGCTTAGTCGCTCAGGGTTTGCAAAGGATCCGTCGTGGCCAATGCTGCCCTGGCATTTTGGCTTTGTTAGAAACCGCTAAGCGCAAGCATGAACGGACTGTGGCAACGGATTTAGGATTTGCGGTTGGTCCAAGATTGAATGCTGCCGGGCGTTTAGAAGACATGTCGGTGGGTATTGAGTGTCTTATTACAGACTCAATGGATAAAGCTCGACAATTAGCTTTTGAACTCGATGGCCTTAATCAATATCGCCGAGAAATTGAAGTGGAGATGGTTGATGAAGCGATGGGGGATATTTCTCGTGAGTTAGAACTTGCTGAAAACGAACGCCCATTCTCCCTGTGTTTATATAATGAAGACTGGCACCAAGGTGTTGTTGGGCTCGTTGCTTCTCGTATTAAAGACAAACTGAATCGTCCAGTCATTGTATTTGCTAAAGAGTCCGAAACGCGCCTTAAGGGATCGGGGCGCAGTGTCAGTGGTGTTCATCTTAGAGATGTTCTTGCTAATGTTGCAGCGAAATCTCCTCACCTTTTAACCAAGTTTGGCGGTCATGCAATGGCGGCGGGTTTAAGTATTTCTATTGAACATTTAAATGATTTTCGAAGTGCCTTTGATGCTGAAGTAAAAAGCTGGTTAGGCGAAAAAATGTTTGATGAGCATATTGTGACTGATGGCCGTTTGGAGACACAAGAGTTGACCCTTGATACGGCATTGTTGCTTCGTCAGGCTGGACCTTGGGGGCAATCGTTTCCTGAGCCTTTATTTGATGGTGAGTTCTCTGTTGTTCATCAACGTATTGTTGGACAAAAACATTTGAAACTGGTTTTACAAACAGAACAAAAAGAAAATTTAGACGCTATTTATTTTAATCCGCCAGAACATCATTTAGCACAGTCTTTTGAGCGTGTTGAGCTGGTTTATAAATTAGATGTTAATGAATATATGGGCAATCAGTCTGTACAGATGATTGTTGAGCAATTAGAAGAAAAATAAAAAAAGGGGTCAGGTTAAAGTATTGGGAACATGCCTGACCCAAGTCTCTCGTATCCAGGGATGAGAAAATTAGTAGCCGTAAAGATCTGCGCCTTTTACGCCAAGACTTCTAAACATTTCAATTTGGTTGGGCGATAAACGAATCACAGAGCCTTTGTAAGGACGGCGCATGAAGAACTCTGCGTTAGTTCCGTGGCTTCTGTAGTTACTGTATCGGTTAGAACGATCTTCTCTGCATTGATCATGAGTCGGCTCAAAGCCTAATTTTTTTTCGTAAGCTTTTAAGTAATTAGTGTCGAGTTGTGTTTTTTCTACTCGCTTTAGATCACAATACTCACTAACACTGTATGTGGTATCTCCTGCTAATGCACTACCTGATAACAATGCGATTGCTAATGCTGAAACAACTTTCATTGTATTACTCCTTCAAGTGTAAAAGACAGACTGGAAAAGTCTTTTTAGTGTTATTAAAACTTAGACAGAAGACAAAAACGTTAAGGCTTCATGTCGCGTTGAGTTTTAGTATGGAGGAATATTCTCAATTTGTAATTTGACAAATGTAAATAAAAGTTTGTCGAAGTTTTTTCTGAAAAAGAATGTTACTTCCAGTCATGTTTTGAAACTTATAGCGAAGAAGTGCGTCAGATTTGTTACAAGTTTGGAAGGATTTCTATTGAGTTTATTTATTAAAAACTGATTTTTATTCTGAGTCGAGTTATAGATTCAATCTTTTAAACAAGCGTAAAAAAATGTTTCTTGATGACTCTTCGGTAAGATGAAAGAAAGATACGATGAAAGTGATGAGTTGGCAAGTTTTTCTTTAATGAAGATTTAAATTCAATATTCTTCCAATGAAAAAGCCAACCTATTTAAGATAAATATGTCGAAAGCGACAATCGATACAGTCGTAAAAGGATTTCTATGAGTTATTTTTACGAAGGTTTGTCAGCAACTTCTTGTGATAGGGGCTTGATCAATTCTCCACATAGATCGGAGTCACCTTCCCATTGAAGATCTAGAACCTGCTTTTTATTTTGATTTAATATGGCGCGGCGAACACAAGTGTCTTCGCTGCTATTAATAGGAAGTGTTACTCCCAGGCCACCAAACCAACCTCGACCACTGGTTGATGTGCCGAGCGAAAAGGAAGTTGTGTGCTGGTTATCAATGTTATGCCACTCTACATAAAATCGATTGTCCAGTTCGTATTGTTTGGTTGGCACTCCCCACAGTTGGAGCAACTTAGCAAACTCGAAGGTTTTATACTCAGCCAAGCGCTGATCGACTTCTTGCGGAGAAAAAGAGGCACACCCTGTGAGCACTACTAAAGCAAGTAGTGAAAGTGATTTGTTATAACTTCTAATCAGGACCATGAGAATTGTCCTCCTTTTATGTCGAGAAGATCTGTCGTTATCAGGCTCCATTTTGTACAATAGCGCCTTTTGGCCATAAAGAACAGCCATAGATAAGGGTAGTTATGTTAGAAGTAAACATGATTCGTGAGAAAATCAAAGACTTAGCGTCACGCAGCAGTGCGCTTAGGGGGTACCTTTGACTTCGAAACCAAAAGCGAACGCTTAGTCGAGGTTGAAAAAGAATTAGAGCAGCCTGAGGTTTGGAACGAGCCTGATAAAGCACAGGCCTTGGGTAAAGAGCGGGCCTCACTAGAAATCGTGGTGAATACGTTACAGAACTTGTTTTCGGGCGTTGATGACTGCAGTGAGCTGTTGGATATGGCCGTCGAAGAGAACGACGAGGACAGTGTTCAGGATGTCGAAGACGAGTTGGCTCGGTTAGAAAAAGAGCTAGAGGTATTAGAGTTTAGACGGATGTTTTCGGGCGATATGGACGCAAACAACTGTTATGTGGACATTCAGGCCGGATCCGGTGGTACCGAAGCACAAGACTGGGCAGACATGTTGTTACGCATGTACCTGCGTTGGTGCGAAAGCCATGGCTTTAAGGCTGAGATTACTGAGAAGTCACACGGTGAGGTAGCGGGCATCAAGAGTGCAACGATTCTGGTTCAGGGTGAATATGCCTATGGCTGGTTGCGTACTGAGTCTGGTGTTCATCGATTAGTGCGTAAGTCGCCTTTTGATTCAGGTAATCGACGCCATACATCCTTTGCATCGGTGTTTGCCTTCCCAGAAGTGAATGACGATATTGATATTGAAATCAATCCGGCAGACTTGAGAATTGATACCTATCGCGCCAGTGGCGCTGGTGGTCAGCACGTTAACAGAACCGACTCTGCTGTCAGGATCACACACTTACCCACTAATACGGTGGTTCAGTGTCAGAATGACCGCTCACAACACAAGAATAAAGCGCAAGCGATGAATCAGCTAAAAGCGAAGTTGTATGAGCTGGAATTGCAGAAACAAAACGAAGAAAAGCAAGCAATGGAAGACGGCAAATCTGACATTGGTTGGGGCAGTCAGATCCGATCTTATGTTTTGGATGATGCCCGTATTAAAGACTTGCGAACCGGGGTTGAAAACCGCAATACCCAAGCGGTATTGGATGGTGCCCTCGATCCATTTATTGAGGCGAGTCTAAAAGCTGGACTGTAAACATTATGTGCCGCAGGTCGCTACTGCGGAAACCAAGTTTGAACTTAGAGACAAAAACAATGACAGACAATCAATCACCAGAAAACAGCGCATTAGAAGAAAACAAACTTATTGCTGAGCGTCGAACCAAATTAGAAAACATTCGTAAAGAATGCTCTGCAAATGGACATCCTAACCAGTTTGATCGCGAACATTATGCTGGCGATCTGCAACAGGAATTTGGTGAGAAATCAAAAGAAGAGATCCTTGAGCTTAATAAAATCGTCAGTCTTGCTGGACGTGTGATGGCTAAGCGTGGTCCATTTTTGGTATTGCAGGATATGAGCGGACGTATTCAGGCTTATGCGAATAAAGATGTTCAAAAAGATATTAAAGCGCGCTGGGGTGAATTGGACCTGGGCGATATTGTTGGTGTTAAAGGACAATTGAAGTTATCTGGCAAGGGTGACCTTTTCGTTAATATGGAAGAGTACCAGTTATTGACGAAATCTCTGCGTCCTCTGCCTGACAAACACTCTGGCTTGAAAGATCAAGAAATTCGCTATCGTCAACGTTATATCGATTTGATCACCAGCGAAGAAACACGACGTGACTTTTTGATTCGCTCTCAGGTTGTCGATGGTATTCGACGTTATTTAAGCGAGCGTCGCTTTATGGAAGTTGAAACGCCTATGCTGCAGGTGATTCCTGGTGGCGCGACAGCTCGTCCGTTCGTGACTCATCATAACGCGCTAGATATTGATATGTATTTGCGTATTGCACCAGAGCTTTATTTGAAACGTCTGGTTGTTGGTGGCTTTGAGCGTGTGTTCGAAATCAATCGTAACTTCCGAAATGAAGGTTTATCGACCCGCCATAACCCAGAGTTTACCATGCTGGAGTTTTATCAGGCTTATGCTGATTATAAAGATCTGATGAACCTGACCGAAGATATGTTACGTACTCTTGCTCAAGATATCTTAGGTACAACCATCATCAAGAACACAGTAAAAGACGAAGAAGGTAATGTTCTGGAAGAAGTTGAGTATGACTTTGGTAAGCCGTTCGAGCGTTTATCCATGGTTGATGCGGTATTAAAATATAACCCTGATTTTGATGCTGCTGTATTCGCTGATCCCGAAAACAACATCGAGCATATCCGTGCCTATGCAAAACAGGTTGGTGTTAAAGAACCCGAAGATGTTAATGTCTGGGGGCCTGGTAAATACATCACCGAAATTTTTGAAGAGACTGCTGAGCACAAGCTTATCCAGCCTACTTTTATTACTGAGTACCCGTGGGAAGTTTCTCCGCTGGCAAGACGTAATGACGAAAACACATTTATTACCGATCGTTTTGAGTTCTTTGTCGGAGGCCGTGAGCTGGCTAACGGATTCTCTGAGCTTAATGATGCTGAAGATCAGGCGGCACGTTTCCGTAAGCAGGTAGAAGAAAAAGATGCCGGTGATGATGAAGCCATGCACTTCGATGAAGATTACGTTACTGCATTAGAATTCGGCTTGCCGCCAACGGCAGGTGAAGGTATCGGTATCGATCGTCTTGTTATGTTGTTTACTGATTCGCCGACGATCAAAGATGTTATCTTGTTCCCACACATGAAGCCGCAAGGTTAAGCTCTATGATAAAGCGCTCTTTTTCTAGAGCGCTCGTCACTGCTTTTTAGTAATTTTCAGGAGTCTTCTGTCGATGAAATACGTGTTGTGGATCAATACGCTGCTAATAGCGATAGGTATCTATTCACTCTACTCTGCATTTTCTCAGGGCGTTGGTTTTAACATTACTTTGCTGATTGAACAGCTAACGGTAGCAGGTTTGATCTTGGTACAGATAATGTTGTGGCTAAGAGTTAAAGCCTTGTTGGGTTTTGCTCAAGTTCTAATTTATGCTCTGGCATTGGCTCAAGGATTGGGGCTTTTTATGCAAGGGGGAAGCTTATTAACACTGGCTGGTGTGGGATTGATTCTGTTTACCTTTTTAAAAATCTTTTATTTCATTGGTTTGCGAGGCTTCTTGCGTTCAGAAAAAACGATGAAGCTTTTTGGCATTGATATTCCTGCTGAATCTCGTGCCAACAATGAATAATTGGCTCTCGCGGAGCATTAAGCCTCAAGAGCCTGTGCACCATGCTTTACTTTCTCGATGTCAGATTGGCGTCGGGTTTGTCATTTCTTTTGCTGTTCTTTCCTTTTACAATCTACTGCAAACGGCTGTGGTCGTGCTTTATTCTCAATGGCTTGGTGGTGGCGTCAGTCTTGGTGGGTTTGATGGTAATCTACTAACGCTTGTTATTGGTGTATCCACACCTATTGCTTTATTGGTTATTTGGCAGGTGAGTCGCTTACAGATATATGAGGCGCCTGTTCATTTTGGCTGGTGCCGATTTTCATTGGCTCGCCTTATGTTCTGGCTAGTGGTATTGGCTGGGTTTATCTTATCCTATCCGTATATAGCACAATGGTTTGACCAGCCAGCCGTCAATGATTTTGTGATACAAGTAGTATCATCTTCCAACTATCTGGCGTTGACTGCACTAGCGGTTGTACTTCTGGCACCTGTTTTCGAAGAAGTGTTTTTTCGGGGATATTTAATTTCTGTTTGGCAGCAAACCTCACTAGGAGCGTGGGGAAGTATCCTGCTAACTTCACTCATATGGTCTTTGATCCATTTTCAGTACGACGTGTTCGAAATATCCGTTATTTTTGTTTTTGGTTTGATACTGGGTATGGCCCGCATCCATAGCGGCTCAATATGGGTTCCACTGATTATGCACTGTGTGTTTAATGGCGTCACTTTGGTGTTGGTGATGTCGCATCTTAATCAAGGTAATTGAACGACTGCTTTATTTAGCCAATCAGCGTCAATAATCCGACGCTTTCATTATAGAGATAAGCACCCAAAGATTTTTGAGCTGTTAACACTTGTGGCTTACACTTAAGTTATCTTCACCGCCGAGGAAGACTGTGTGAGCAAATCATTAGTGATTTTGGCAAATGACCAAAGCCTGCTTCAGCCATTATCTGAGATAGCTTCGACTCAGGCTGAGTTGCTTGTGGTAAGCAGCGAATCACTGCTGGATTATCAAGAGTTTGCTTTACTCCTATGGCAGTTTTCGGAAGGAGATGACCATCAGCTGCCACCGCTGGCCGATGGCTACTGTGGATTGGTTGTGGCCTCTCATTATTGCGAAGGCGTTGATTTAGTTCTTACCCCTAAAATGCCTCCTTTGCAGTGGCAAACAATATGGCAGACTGCCATTAAGTTTTGGCAGGCTTACCAACAGCGCAGTGTTCTGGAACAGGAAGTCGCAGAGCATATTGATCAAAAACATGAGATCGCCCAGATTGGCATTGCATTGTCAGCACAAAAAGAGCTGGCACAATTGTTGGACCTCATCTTGACCGAGGGACGTAAACTGGCTCACTGTGAGGCAGCATCCCTTTATCTGATAGAGACTCTGGAAGATGGGCAACGACAGCTTCGGTTTAAGTTGTTTCAAAACGAAAAGCTTGCTCTTGAAGTCCAAGAAAAATCATTTCCTCTCAATTGTTCATCGATTGCTGGCTACGTTGCCACGACCGGAGAAATTCTAAATATTCCAGATGTTTACCAGCTTAATGATTCGGCACCTTATCAGTTTGATGCCAGTTTTGACTGTGAGCATGGTTATCGCACACGAGAGGTGATTGCGATTCCGATGTTGAATCATAATCAACAGATCATTGGTGTGCTGCAGTTTCTCAACAGAAAGTCAGAAGAGCTACAGGGGCTACCTTTTGATGAAGCCGCTTGTGAAGTGTTAATGGCCCTAGCAAGTCAGTCGGCCGTTTCTATTGATAACAGTCGTCTGTTAGAAAATATTCGAGAACTGTTTGAAGGTTTTGTTTCTGCTGCGGTAACGGCCATTGAAGCTCGAGATCCGGTTACCAGTGGGCATTCGTTTCGGGTGGCTGAGTATACCTGCTTGTTGGCTGAACATTTGCCTCATGTGCAAAAAGAGCTGGAGTGTTCCATCTTAAGTGTTGATCAAATGCGTGAACTTCGTTATGCCGCATTACTTCATGACTTTGGTAAAGTGGGTGTTAGCGAAAGAGTGTTACAAAAGTCAAAGAAGCTCGAACCTTCACAGCTAGAATTGATTGAACTAAGAGGCGATTTTTTAAAAGAAAAGTGGGAGCGAGAATTTTATCAGGAAGCACTAAGACAGCGAGAAACTTCATCGGATCAGAATTATCAATCATGGTATACCCACCACTATTCTCTACTGGATGAGCAATTAAAGCAGCTGTCTTTTTATCAGAGCTTGATTCGTCATACCAACGAACCTTCTGTATTACATAAAAATCATCGTGAGCAGCTAGAGCAGTTGTCGACGTTTTTAGACGAACAACAAAAAAAGAAAGAAAGCCTGTTGCTATCGGATCAAGAGCTGCTTTCATTGTCTGTAACCAAAGGCAGCTTAACCACTGAAGAACGAGATGAGATTCAGTCTCATGTTAATCATACCTTCGAGTTTTTGCAGAAAATTCCATGGACTCCAGATTTAGCTGGCATTCCTGAGATTGCCATTGGACACCACGAGAAGTTAGATGGTAGTGGCTATCCTTTTGGATTGAAAGCCGAACAGATACCCGTACAAACGCGCATTATGACCATCGCCGATATATATGATGCGTTAACGGCCAGAGACAGGCCCTACAAACCCGCTGTACCTAACGAGCGAGCATTGAATATTCTCAATATGGAAGCCTCAGACGGTAAGTTAGATTCGCATCTGGTCAAACTTTTTATCGACGCCAGGATATACGAAAAAGTCAGGGAATAGAGAGCAGCTGCCCTTAATTTAACGATAAAAGCGGTATTTTTCTTTGAGATTGCTAGACTGATTAAAGGGTGTTTGAGAAATTCGCGTTTAAGGCTTTGAAAGGGGAGGAGCCAATAGCCGCGGTTATTATTTAGCATTAGTTTCCAATCAATGGCGTCAGGGATATCAATGTCAAAGAAACGTGCTTTTATTATTGCTATCAGTGCTGGCTTACTGAGTGTGTTATTACAGCTGTCACCGCTGGCAATTCGCTTGGATTATACCGTCATGGACAATGGGTTACGTTGGAGTGCTATACGCCAGAAGCCGTTAGATGATGTTGTTATTGTGCATATCGACGATGTTAGCCTGGCGAATATGGGGGTGGGTAAGTGGCCATGGCCACGTAGTGTGCACGCCAGTCTTATTGAGGGGCTTGCAGACTATCAGCCCAAGGCTATTGTCTTTGATATTATTCTATCGGATCAGGATATTTATCGAATAGATTCTGACGCCTATTTTTATGAAGTGGTTTCTCAATACCCTAATATTTATTTTGCCGGAGTCGAACTCAATGATAATGCGCACATGCGACAGTTTTCGTTATCGGATTATGCTGAGGTATTAAGCTTAACGAAAAACAGTCAAACAGCGGCAGAAGCGACGGCTACGTTGGCTTTACCCTGGGTGGTTATTCCTGAAGCTCAACAAACTTATTCATGGATAAAACCGCCGGAAAAGTGGAACGTCGGCAGTATTAACTTTACTCCAGACATAGATAAAGTTGGGCGCAGCTATCAGCTTCACCGAGATTTGCACGGGTGGCAATGGTTATCGTTACCAGCATTGGTTGCAAGTAACTTGGGAGCGCAGTTACCGCAGCAATCAACGATTCGATTACAGTGGCTGGGGCGTCAGCGTATTCCTTTTGCTAATGTTAGCTATGTTCACCTTTTTAATGACGTTCATCAGCCTTATTCTGAGACGACCGAGTCTTTAGTGAAAAATAAAATCATTGTTATTGGTGCGACTGCCGCAGGTTTGCATGACTTACGAGCAACGCCGATGAGTAAGAACTATCCCGGAACTTCTATATTAGCAACAGCTATCGATAACTTAATGTCTGATCGATACTTAAAAGAGTTGCCGAGGGACTGGACTCTTTATGGTGCCTTTGTTTTGGTTTTTATGTTGACTTATAGCGCTCTCAACGCAACTCATTATCGTCAGTTAGTGACTCGGCAGTGGCCTGTTCTGATCTTGATATCTATTTCGGCTGTGTGTTTAAGTTTATGGTTGTTAACTCAAAGCTACATTCTTTACGTTGGTTTTTTATTATTGAATCTTTGGTGTTGGTGGGTTGCTCTTACTTTATGGCAGGGCTTTTTAGAATATTCCAGAAGGCGCAAAACCGTCAATTTGTTTAGTCGCTTTATGGACCCAAGAGTTGTTCATCAATTAATGGGAAAAAACGAACTAGAGTTGTCGACACAAACACGGTCGTGTCAGATAACGGTTTTGTTTTCTGATATTCGAGGGTTTACCTCGTTATCAGAAAAACGCCAGCCTCAAGAAGTGGTTAGCTTACTGAATGATTACTTTTCTTTGCAGGTAGACACTCTGTTTCAGTTTGGCGGCACTTTGGATAAGTTTATTGGTGATGCTGTGATGGCATTTTGGGGGGCTCCCATTGATGACGATAAACAAGCCGATAATGCTATTAAGGCGGCTGAAAAAATGGTTGAAAACTTATTAACATTTCGTAAGCAGTTGCCAGAAGATTTGCAGGAGTTTGACATTGGTATTGGGCTTCATACCGGCGAAGCAGTGGTCGGTATGATTGGAGCAGAAAAACGTTACGACTATACGGCGATTGGAGACAGTGTGAATCTGGCTAGCCGTATAGAAGGTTTAACTAAGAATAGAGCTCGAATTTTAATATCGGAACAAACGTTACAAGCATGTTCTCAATCGCTTGAAGTTGTAAAAGAAGGCGACTTTCAAGTAAAGGGGCGCGAAGAAGCGGTTACTTTGTATCGATTAGCAGGAGATACACTATGAAGAGATATTCTTATTTGGCTGTAACTATCCTCATATCCAGCTCAGTAAGTTGGGCGAGTGACAAAGGATCTATGATTAAGCCGACTGAGTTAAAAACGATGCCGAAATCTCAGGCAAAAGTTATTCGAGTGCTGAAAAAAGACCAGTCGGTCGTCGTCAAAAAACGACAGGGTGGTTGGTATTTTGTTGATACATCAACCAATCAAGGCTGGGTTAAGATGTTTTTCGTGCGCTTTGAAAATCTATCAAAGCAGCGCGGACGTATTGGCTTAAGCTCGGTTCTAAAAAGCACTCAGTCAGCACACAGTGATATCACTATGACAACTGGGGTTAGGGGCCTCTCTGAAGAAAGTTTAAAAAATGCCAAGCCAAACTTTGTTCAACTCGCCGAGCTAACGCGAAATAGAAGTTCGAAGAAAACGGCAACGGAATTTGCTCGTCAAGGTAAGCTAAAAGCGCGAAAGCAACAATACGTGACCAATAAGGAGCAAGAAAAATGAAAAAGTTATTCATTTTATGTTTGAGCCTTATCTTGGTTGGATGCAGCGGCTTGGTTATTCAAGGGATCAACGTCGGGCGTGTCGCTGATATTGGCAAAAAAGTATTAACTTCTGGTGACGTTTCTTACGAAGAAGAACAAAATATTGGTGCACAAATGACTGCGGTTATTTTAGGCGGCGCATCTTTGCATAAGAATGAGTCAGTGCAACAGTATGTGAATCGAGTTGGGCGTTGGGTTGCTCTGCAATCGGAGCGCCCTGATATTTTTTGGCAATTTGGCGTCGTTGATTCTCCTTCTATTAATGCGTTTGCAATGCCGGGTGGTTATATATTGGTGACGACTGAGTTATTACAGACACTCAGTTCTGAAGCCGAGCTAGCGGCGGTACTGGCTCACGAAATTGCTCATATTAATGAACGTCATCATTTGGTGGCTATGGAAAAGAGCAATCAATTGTCGCTAGTGGGCGATGTTGCCATGTTAGCAGGCGATGTTTATCAAGCTAAAAATCCCGGTTCCGCCAATAGTGATTTTTATAAAAATAGAGCTATCGCTAAGCAGCTCATTAACACTACTCACAATCTTTATACCAAAGGGTTGAGTAAAGATGATGAGTACAAGGCCGATGCGAGTGCTGTGGTTCTTTTGGTTCGCGCGGGTTACGATCCTTATGCATTAGTTAGTGTGTTGCAGAAACTGGATCAGCTGAACCCTGATGACAGCGCGTTGCAAATGTTATTCAACTCGCACCCCAAGCCCGTGGAACGATTAGATGCCGTGTCTCATATCTATGATGGTTTAAATGAGGAGACGGGGCTATCTTTGCCTCAACGGTTTTACGATATTGTTATGTGAGGTAACGCAAAGCCAACTGCCTGATTGAGGATGAGAAGTCATTTAGATGATTTGGAGCTATTGCTCTAGTTACAACTGAGACTGATAAATAAAGAACAACGGGCTCTCGTGAAAACTGATATCGAAACATCGCCTAAATGACGTTCGTTGACTATATTTTTTAGAACATATTCTAATTAATAGAAAGTTTTTTATCTCAAAGAGGATTAAGAAAAGAGAAGAAACTAAAAACTCAATATGAGAATGGTGGTGCTTGTTGTGAGCTTTGTGCATAACACTTTGTTATATCGTCGTTCCGTAGTACTAGAGCAGAAAATTCTAAATAAGCACGCTTATTATGTTTTTAAGCGAGGCTTTTTATGTTATTAAATAGCTTAAAATAATTAGTCTATACTTAGCGTTGCTGAGCTAAAGTTTGGATTTTAAAGAAGAAATCGCTATTTTAGGGGCTTAAAACGTGTTTAATGTTGAAACAAAAGTTCTTATTGTTGATGACGTATCTGAAAATATTCAGGTAGCGATGAATATTTTAAAGGAAGAAAGCTACACCTTTTCGTTTGCGACGGACGGTCAGCAAGCTATTGATTTATGTAATAACGAAGCCTTTGATTTAATTCTTCTAGATATCATGATGCCAGTTGTTAATGGATTTGATGCCTGTCGTGAAATCAAAAAAAGCCGTTATTGCGCAGATGTTCCGATTATTTTTTTAACGGCGAAAGTGGATGTTGACTCAGTCACCAAAGGCTTTGATATTGGTGGGGTGGACTATCTAACCAAACCTTTTCACTCCAATGAATTGCTGGCTCGGGTTAAAACTCATGTTGAGCTATATCAAACAAAAAAGTTATTGCGGCAACACAACATAGAGTTGGGTAATAAGGCACAATTAGAAAAATCTCGCCTGATTAAAGAGATAGAAGAAAATCAGCGCGAAATGATCTATGTCTTAATGGAAATGATGGAGTCTACGTCGGATGAAACTGGAAAGCATATAAAGAGAGTGGCAGAGTATTCTCGCTTGCTGGCTCATTATACTGAGTTTTTATCGGGCGAAGATGAGGTTCTTATTTATCATGCCGCACCGATGCACGATATTGGAAAAATTGCTATTCCAAGAGAGATATTACACAAACCATCGCGTTTAACCGACGATGAGTTTGAGATAATGAAGCAGCATACGCTTAAAGCGAGAGACATTCTTAAGAGCTCCAACCGAAAGTTTTTAAAAGCGGCATCGATTATCGCCATGCAGCATCATGAAAAGTGGGATGGAACAGGTTATCCATTCGGACTTAAAGGTGATGAAATTCATATTTTTGGACGCATTGTGGCTCTTGCTGATGTGTTTGATGCGCTCGTCCATAAGCGATGTTATAAAGAAAAATGGCCCCTTGATGAGGCTGTTGAGTACATCAAAAATAACACTGGAACTCAGTTTGACCCTCAGTTGGTTGATATTTTTATGGAGCATCTGGATGAGTTCGTCACCATTGCAAAAATATAGCCTATGACTTGCCGTTTTCAATCACTCTTCTTTATCATTCTACTTTTTCTTTCTTCATTGGTACTTGCGGAATCCGAAGATAAAATTAAGTTAAGTCCAGCTGAAGAGTTATGGATGAAGAATAACCCAGAAGTTAAAATTGCGGGAGCTGACTTTTGGGAACCTTTTGAGTTTAAGAACGATAGTGGTGAGTACAGCGGGTTTATTGCTGATTATATAGATTTGTTGGCTGAGACCACTGGCCTTAACTTCGTTGTAGATATTCATACCTGGAGTGAGTCTTTTAATCGTACGATCAATAAGAGAGCTCACTTATTACCGGGTGTTTATCCATCAAAAGAGCGAGAAGCTTTTTTTCTTTTCTCGAATACCTATGCAAGCTCTCTGGACTATTTTTTTACTCGAAAAGATGTGAGGTTTTCGTCAAACATCGACTTTGCAGGGAAAAGGCTTGCCCTCGTAAAAGACTATTTAGTGGAAGATGAAATAAGAAAGCAATATCCCGAGCTATCCATTGTCTTGGTTAATTCCATAGATGAAGCCATCACCATGCTTCTCGAATATAAAGTTGAGCTGATCTTTGATTCTTATGCTGTGATTCAATACAAACTGGATAAGAATCAGATTACAAATTTTGTTCCTTTTCAATCGATCGAAGGAGCGAGAATATTTGATTTGAAGATGGCAACGACAAAAAATAACCCCGAGCTGATGTCAATAATTAATAAAGGAATGGCTCTGATTTCTCCTGTCGATATAGAAGCTCTCAAGAACAAGTGGGGATTATCGACTCAATCAAAGTTCAGACCTCGGCAAGAAGATCGAGGTTTTTCCCTTACTCCAGAAGAAATAAAGTGGATTAAGGAACATCCTACTATTAGAGTCGCTTCTGATTTGCTATGGATTCCATTCGATTTTGTGAATGCAAATGGTGAGCATGTTGGTTTGTCTCATGATGTAATGAACAAAGTATCAGAGATAACGGGACTTAAGTTCGAATATCACTCAGCACTATGGAAAACCTCATTAGATAAAGTTAAAAATAAGAAACTAGACTTATTACCTGCAGTTTATAAAAACCCTGAGAGAGATAAGTATTTATTATTCTCAAAGCCCTATTTTAGCTCTCTCCACCATTTTTATGTTCGAAACGACTTGCGCATTAACACTTTGGCTGATTTGTCTGGTCTTACTATTGCTCTGGTACAAAACTCGGCAATGGAACAAGACATCAGAAAACATGTAAAAGGCCTTAACTATATTTATGTCGACTCAGTGCAAGAGGCACTTTCTAGCGTTGATCGTCGAGATGCTGACGTGACTTTTGAATCTCATGCGGTTGCAAGCTTTTTGATTAAACAAATGAACTTACACCGAATAGAAAGGTTTAAGCCGCTTCCTGGAAGCGTTATTAACGACTTAAGGATTGGGGTTAGAACTGATTACGACGATCTTGTTAGTATCATTAATAAAGCGCTGGATGCCATCTTGGAAACCGAGCGAGAGGAGATTTATCAGAAGTGGGGCATCAGCCGGCAAATAACTGATAGCTCAAAGTTAATTTTAACCGATGAAGAAACGAGATGGTTAAGGAATAACCCTGTCGTAACCATGGTCGGTGATCCTGACTGGATGCCTTATGAGTCTTTTGAGGAAGATGACAACTATGTAGGTGTGGTTCCAGATATTTTAAAACTTGTTGAAACTCGGCTTGGTATTAAGTTTCGCGTGTTGCCCACATCAAGCTGGGATGAATCTGTTGAGTTATTCAACAGTAAAAATGTTGTCATGATTTCGGCTTCCATAGAGCACGATACTTTCCCAGAAGCTATCTTTACTGAGTCCTATATCAGTGCACCTTTCGTTATTGTAATGAAAGAAAACGACGACTATGTAGAAGAGCTGTCGGATATCATGGACCGAAAAATTACCTTGATAGGTGGTTATTCAAGTTCTAATGAAATTGTTCGTCGCTTTCCAGGAAAAGAATTTCAGTTTGTCCCTGATACATTTGAAGGCTTGAAGTCCGTCAACGGTGGAAAATCAGATGCCTTTGTTGCCATTCTTGCCCAGGCAAATTACGAAATAACCGAAAATGGTTATGATAGTTTACGTGTTGTCGGACAAACAAAGCACACCATGAGACTAGGGTTTGGTGTTAATAAAGAAAATGCCATATTGGCATCTATTCTTAACAAGGCATTAAAAACTATTCCTACTTCTCAGAAAAAGAGCATCTTGTCCCGTTGGGGACAGCAGGATGTTGTAGTGACGACTGATTATAAGTTGATAGCTAAAATCAGCCTGTTAAGCCTTATTGTATTATTAGCTATTTCTTACTGGAATGGCCGACTCAGGAATGAAGTAAGCCTGAGAGCTAAAACTGAGCGTTATTTAAAGCAAAGTGAACGAAATCTTATTTCTCTCATTGATAATATGCCGGTTATTGTTTTTGTTACTGAAAGACGTTCGAAAACTATTCTTATGGCGAATCCCACCGCTGTAGAAGAACTGACTCTGACCGTGGATGACTCTGGAAAAATAGAGAGCCAGCGCTTCTTTCAAATAAACGAAAATGAAGCATCGGTGATACAAGCTGTACAGGAGTTAAAGAAGTCTGGTCGAGTAAAGGAGCAAGTGGTTAGAGTCAATTCCCTATCTGGGACTTCTATTGACGGTATTCTCTCCATCTTACCTATTCAATTTTCTGGCGGTGATGCATTCTTAAACATGTTGATCAATCTTAATGATCGAATGGCAATGGAGCGTGATTTACAACAAGCAAAAGAAACTGCTGAATATGCGAATCGTGCTAAATCGGAGTTCTTGGCCAATATGAGCCACGAAATTCGAACACCTATGAATGCGATTATTGGCTTTACTGAACTATTGGATGAGCAAGTAAAAAATGACAAGCATCGAACATTTATTAAGACGATAAAGTCTGCGGGCAATTCGCTCTTAATGCTTATTAACGATATTCTGGACTTATCTAAAATTGAAGCTGGAAAGCTGGCCATAGAGCTTAAGCCAACAAATCCTTATGCTATTTTTGATGAGATAGCGAATGTGTTTGTTATGAGTGCACGTAAGAAAAATATAGATATCATTATGGATGTGGCACCGGATATTCCTGAGTCCTTGCTTATGGACTCAACAAGAATCAGACAAGTATTATTTAATCTGGTCGGAAATGCCGTTAAGTTTACAGACAGCGGTTTTGTAAAAATTCGTGCTGTTAGTGAAAATGAAGACAAAATAGAAAGCTCCGTAGACTTGCGTATCGAAGTCATTGATAGCGGTCGAGGCATTGAAGAGAGCGAACAGGAAAAGATCTTTGAGAGCTTTCAGCAGGCAGAAGGACAAAGTATTAAGAAGTACGGTGGAACGGGACTGGGTCTTAGTATTTCGAAACGGTTAACTGGATTGATGGGAGGTGATATTCACCTTACCAGTGAGCCAGGAAAAGGCGCTTGTTTTGCTATTGTTCTAAAGAAGGTAGGTGTCTCTAGCATGAAGGCAGAGGAGCCTCAACACGCTTCTAGTGATAAAAACAATCAAGTATTGTTTGATAGTGCTAAGGTCTTAATCGTTGATGATATAGAAAACAATCGCTTACTTTTGAAAGAAATTTTTGACGAAATTGGTCTGCAGTCTGAGCAGGCTGAAAACGGCAAGCTGGCTGTTGAGTCCTGCAAAGATAATCACTATGACTTAGTTATTATGGATATTAGAATGCCCGTTATGGATGGTTACATGGCGGCCGAAAATATCAAAGGGATCAATAAAGATATTCCTATCGTAGCCCTGACAGCTTCTGTTATTCGTGATGAATATGAATCGAAGCGCAGTCGCTTCTTTGATGGATATCTGAGGAAGCCAGTGTTACGGCAAGAACTTTTTGTCGAACTTCAACGTTTCTTGTCTTATCAAGAAAAAGAAGTACAAGAAACCAAGCGGGAAGAGTCTGATTTAAGTCACTGTGAAAACAGCGTGCTTAGTGAGCTTGGCTCACGTTTCTTGGAAGATTGCAAAGAGCTTAGAGCAACGAATAACTTATCTGGCATTGCACAGTTTGCTCAGAGTTTGCAAGAGTATGGCAAGGAAAACGATGATGCCGCTGTATTGGCCTACTCTAATCGTTTGGCAACGGCAGCTGATATTTTTGATATTGATGCTATTAAGCAGTTGATGGGGCAGTTCGAAATGGCCGTTTCGCAAAGCTAGGGCCTGATATAGATTCCTTATTGAGAGCTAAATAGTATCGAATAGTTATCATGAAGCGCTCTTGGCCCTGTCATAGATATTTACACTTGGCATTCAGTAAGAAGTGTTAGCCACTTTATCTTATTGAATACTATCTAAAAAATCTCATCGGAATATAAATTGCTTTAAATTCATACAGGCTTGTGATGGAAGGATTGAGTGATGAAATATTTAAAACTGATTTTATTTAGCTTTATTGGCATGGCTTCTTTACCGGCCTCGGCCTCTTTTATTACTTGGACTGACTGGGTTGCGGCGACTACAGGGGTTAGTGGAAGTGCCTCTGGAACCATGGGCAGCGTGGGCATCTCCTACACCGGAGATGTCACCTTTGCTCAATTAGGAGCGGGTATTAACTATTGGACAGAAGGCACACCTGCACCTTATACCGGCAATTCCGTAGTTGATAATGCACCTACGGCAGCCGAGATGATTGCAATGTCCCGTGCTGACATTTTTAATACGATTACCTTTTCTGAAACCGTTGTTAATCCTTTAATGGCCATTGTGAGTCAAGGCCGAACCAGTTTACCAGTTCAATACGATTTTAACGCTTCTTTTACCGTGTTAAGTGAAGGCCATGGCTATTGGGGAGATGGTTTTTATAACGTTTATGCGGATGATATTTTAGAAGGTTTTGAGCTTCACGCCGTTATTCAATTTAATGGTTCTTTTGATTCTATTAGCTGGGTTGCGGACGAGCCTGAATATTGGCACGGCTTTACCTTTGGCCTGGCTCCTCAAACTTCGATTCCAGAGCCTATGAGTTGGCTGGTATTTGTTGTGGGGTTATTGGCGATTAATCGATTTAAACGTACTTAATGGATAACTTCGTTTTGTTGATAAATGTATTGTGATAGTGATTAAACAAGGATGTTTCGTTTATTTTCTGTTAATGATTAAAGGTCATTATCTATTTCGGCATTCTGTGAACTAGGCAACAGGCATTCGCACCTTGGGCATTGTCACTTTAATTTGTCGATGTGCTACTATGACTAAAAGAAAAATAATGAAAGGGTCGAGGCACTATGAAATCTTTTATCATCTATTTAAGCTTCTTTATCACTGCTGGAGTCTACGCGTCTGAACCAGTAGGAGGCAAAGTGCCGTTAAAGGCCATTAAATTAAATCCCTCCCTGTTAACTGCTAACACTCATACTACCAAAGTTTCTGAGAACTATATAAACAATGCTCCAAAAGCTATGCAGCTGACCACGAATAAAAAACTCGAAAAAGCATTGAATTTTAATAAGCCAAAAAATGTAAATTTCTCTAATGTCGTTGGCTCTTCTACATTTAATGCAAAATTAACTGCGCGAAACCCCTACCATAATAGAGGTTTAGTGGCTGCTACTTATCCCAGCATTGCGAATCCTTACCACAATATCTGGGTTTTCTCTAATGAAGTTAAAGTTGGAAAGTTGAGCTATCAGTTTCATTTAGAGAAAAATAAAAAATACCTACTAGAAATAATAGCTGGATACATGTGGGGGGATGAGGGTGTACTTATTCATAATGTAGGAGACGATATTTCTCAGCATCAATTGACTGCTGACAAAAAAGGAGATGTAAATATTGCTCGCGTTATTACCGTATCTAAAACGGGTTGGGTTTCTGGTTTTCTTTCTATGGGTAATCCTGCCCCAGGGGTTTGGAGAGTTAAAGAAATGACTATTCGAGAATTATAAAACGCTCACAACTAAAAGCGAGGCGGGGTCAAGAAACCCGCCATATCACTTTTATTCCATTATATATTTTGCTGAAATAATAGCGTCATTGCCGACACCTTTTTCTCGAGCGTTTTCGTAAGCATCCATTAATAGACCTCCCAGACTTACTCCATTCGCTGGAGGAGAGTTGGTTACTAAAGTTGCGGTATAACCTCCTTGCAAAGAATAAACCTGTGACCGAGTGCTTCCCCAGGCGCCATTGTGACTGAAGTGTGGTCGTTGATTGGGGCCTACTCGCCACCAACCAAGACTGTCTTCCCAACTGGACTCCATCAACTTATAAGATTCACGGCTGAGAATATCTTCGCTGTTGCCTAGTCGACTGAGTACTCGAGTCATTTCGTTGCTCGACATGATCCACCCTCCTGATGAGCAATGTCCTGATTGATCAGAAGGCATGCTGCCAGAAGAATCATTAGCCGAAGAGTACCAAAGTGTGTAGTTGCCTCCAGCGTTATCCGCCATATTACAGGTGGCAGAGACGCCGACGGGCGCTAACACATTGTCTTCTACGTAGTCGTTATAGATACTGGCGGTATAACCTTGAATAACCGAGTCATAGACTGCGTCACTGTGATTCTGATAACCAAAATCAATGGTGTGCATAAAATCCGGTCGGGTCATATAAGCCAGAATGACGTAGAAGATACCGGGCCCCGTATTGGAGTATTGTTTTGTACCAACACTGGGGCGAGGATTGCTGCCAGAGCAGCCGTTAACGGCGTCACCTTCCTTCAACCTGTCTCTCAGTGGGCGTCCACAGCCAGAATGTCTGAATCCTGCTTTATGCTGCAATAGCATTGCCAGGGTCACGTCTTGAAATCGAGGGTGTAGTTCTGAGCGCCAGCGATAGGGCAGGTAATCCACTAATTTATCGTCGAAATCAATCGGGTTGTGATCCACTGCATGAATCGCGGCTGCTGTTGTTAACAGTTTGCTTACACTGCCCCAAGGGGTTTCTGTGTTTAGAGAAAATGTGCGTTCGCCATCGTTATCACATTGGGTCCTCGCAAGACCATGAGTGACGCTGGCTACGGACTCTCCCCAACGATTGAAAACATTGAGCGCGTATCCTTTAACATTACTTTGTTGCATGGCTGCGGCGACTTCATCAACCATGACATTACTGTCAAAACCAGGCGCTTTCTGAGCGACTTTTACATCGTTATTTACTTTAACATTACACGCAGCAGCCAGACTCTCACTGAGTGGAGTCAAGGCTCCGAGTGCAGTAAAAAATAAAGTACCCATTGCCTGTAGGGAGCGCTGTTTCAAGCGTTTAGATTGCTTTGTTGTATCAATCATAATGATATCCCAAAAAAGTTAATTAGCGTCCACGTATCCAGCGTAATTGCTCCGTTGTCGTACCTGACTTACATGAACCTTCACCTTGAACAGTGAGAGAAGCGTTAGTAGACCAGGCGAGTAATGCCATGGCGTAGGCTTGCTTGCCCTCATCAGTAGTGCCATCGAAGCGCAATGACCAGAACCCACTGGCACAACCTGGCTTGTTGGCATTATCGTGTCCATCTAAGCGAATAACGACGTCTCCATTGTAGGCACCACCTGACGCAATATGAGTGATTTTTGCGGGATGATATTGAGTTGCAGACGCCGAAATCGACAAGGCCGCTGTTGCGGTTAAGATGATTCCTGTAGCCATGTTCTTTAGTTGTTTCATTGTTTTTTCCTTGTAAAGTTAAATGATTTTCATTGTTTAAGTTTTAAGAATCAGTCATGAATCTTATCTACTCAGGTGATCAATACAGGGAATGAAAAAAATAGAGGTCATGGAAACTAAAAAAAATATAATGGAAGATAAGGTGAGCAGAATTAGAGCACTTAAAGAGCATTCGTTAAAAAAATAGAGCAAGTTGTTTGTCCGGTTTATTTTATTATTTCTGTATCAGAGTAGTAGAGTTACAAACATGGTAATGACAAGGAGCTAGTATCATGAAACATCTAATTGCACTTTTCTGCGTGCTTTTAATCGGAGCTAAGGCCTACGGACAGCCGCTAACAGTATCGAACTATCAACTGATAAAAAACAGTGGAGCAGAGGTCAGTTTGGACTCACTAAAAGTGAGAACCCGTGATTGTCCTGAGGGATTTCGTTGGTTAAGTTCTTTTAATCTTTGTTTGGCCGATCATCTTACTACATTGGCTATCTATCCATTGGCTAGTAGTGGTGAGTGTCCTAGGTACTATAATGAGGTAACTGGCATTCAGACATTCTGTATCCGAGACCAGCTATCTCTAGATATCCAGGAAAAACGTTATTTCATTGATGGCCATTTTGAAGATTACTGTCGCGAAGGTTTTACTCGACCTCCTGGTCTTGTAGTTTGCGTGGCAAAAAAACTGGCGCTTATTGTTGGAAGAGAAGGTGTTGTCGAGTTAATAAACCCCATCGATCTTCTTAAAGAAAAACGTAAGGCGCATTATCTTTCTGAATCTTTCGAAACAAAGACAAAAGAAGCTTCTAGCCAGTTTTTTATAGCAAAAGCAGCTTTGTGTCCCCCCGGCTTTATTAAGCCTCCTGGTGTTCACTTCTGTGTTGCAAATAGTCTTGCTCTGTCAGAAAAGCCTGGCCCCACCGGAATTCCTGTTCCTGATGTTGAATGTCCTGAGTTTTGGAGTAAGAAAAACGAAGAGGCATTTTGCTCGCCCATGTTTAGTTTGAAGGTTTGTGGGAGTGATATTCCTTGTGATTCACAGTTGGGCGATTCATTCCGTCTGGAACCAGGCATCATTGAGTGTCCAGGCTTGCAACAAGGTATTCAGACCAATATACCTACTTACAATCCTTTTAATGTCAGCGAGTTTACAACGGTGCCTGTTTACGCCTGTGCACCACCGGATAAGATCGATCCACTATAAACCTTAACTACTAATAAATAGATATATTAAAAAGAAATATGCATTTCGCATCGAGTTTTATCGGTTTTACTCGATGCGAAAGTAAGACGTGTATTCTTGATTTGAGTTTTTGACAGTTTAAGTTTTTTTGTCTAGTCGTCATATATTGTTTATAAAATAAAGTTGAAAAAAATATGCCAAGAAAAATTCTTTATTTAGATATTTTTTTGATTTTTCTTAAAGATTATCTCGGTTAAAAATCCTTTCTTAATCTCTATTTGATTTATATCTCATAAAAAACAAGGTTTTTATGGTCCGACCTGTTGAGCAGGGGGGATTTTTCATGTTTATTATTTATCCGTCATTGCGTTAGAAAAAATTAATCTGCCAAAAGGAATTTTTATGGATAAGTTTCTTGAGCGGGTCAGTCAATTATCAAAAATGTCTATTGATAAACATAATCTGGCATTTAGTAGATTTGATTGGCCCGAAAAAATTGAAGACGATTGTTGGTGGTTCTCTCCCGACTCTTTAACGATTGCTCAATCAGAGGTTGAGTCTGACTTTTCTGAGGAGCAGAAGAAAAGCCTGGCCAAGTGGGAGTGCATTAATATATTTAGCCTCAACAATACGGGCGAGTTAGAGTTGAAAGAAAAGGTATCTGAACTATCATGATAAGCAATGGGGAGTAGGAAATAGATAGTGGACGATAACTGTATCTTTTGCGGAATAATTCGTGGGGACTTTACTTCTTATGAGCTACTGTTAACGCCAAGCTACAAGGTTGTGCTAGATATAAAGCCCGTCACACCAGGGCATATTCTGATTATTGCTAGTGAGCACAGAGAGAAATTACACCAACTTTCTGAAAGTACTTACCAAGAGCTTTCTCTTGCAGTTCGAAAAATTTCTCAGATGTTGCCTGATCTATTTCCAGATGTATTAGCCTGCAATGTCATTGTTAATGATGGCCGTAGCTCTGGACAACATATTCCCCACGTCCATATTCATATTATTCCACGCCGTCGTTTTGATTCGCTGGGATTTTATTGGCGAGTGATGACTCGATTCATAAACCCTTTTAGCCAAATGAATCGAAAGAAAAGACTCGTGGATGTTTATGATAAGCTTATTGGTAAGTTGCAGTTTTAGAGTTATCCAAAGGTAGAGTAGAGCGTTTTATTTTATCGAGTAGACTTTGGGTTTGCTTGGTAAGCGAGTGTTCTTCTCCAAGATTTTCTCTTCTCAGTTCTAGTAGTTGTTCCGTTACTTCTTGAGCTTTGGGGTAATCTCTAAGATGAAAGAGTAATTTTGCATAGCCATGGTTTATAAAGGAAGTCTTAATTGTTGTTGTCTGTATATCACTCAGGGCCTGTTCGTAGAGCTTTTGGGCTGTAATATGTTCTCCTCTGCTATGAGCCAGTGATGCTTGTCGTCCCAAGCTTCGAGCGATGACTTTTTTTCCAGCTCCTAACTGCTCATAGGTTTCCTTCATTAATTGATAGTATTTTTCTGCTTCTTCAAGTTGCTTGAGATCTTGACTAACAAAGCCCAGGTATTCATAGAGAATAGCCGTAATATAGTTATTGGATTGCAAGCTGTTCTTATTAATTGCCAGTGCTTTGGTTAGCAAGTTTTTTGCTGGTCTAAGGTTATTTTGGTGATATTCAATCATGGCTCTGGAGCGATAGGTGGCTGCAAAATAAGGGTGGTCCTCGGGTAGTACTCTTCGTTGAATAGAAAGGGCTTCCTCACTGTATTTTTCTGCTTCTTCAAAGCGCTCCATTTTTGTCAGCAAAATACTCAGATTATTGAGGTAGATCGACAGATAAGAATGCGATGTACCTAATACTTCTCTGTGGATATCGATGGCCTCCAGCATGTTCTTTCGGGATGCTGTGTAGTCGCCTATCGATGCTTCTAAGTTAGCAAGACCATTGAGAGCGACGGCAAGTTCGGAGCGATCATAATCGGGGTTGTCTCTAAGTATCTGTATGGCTTTTTCGAAGTGAGCTTTCGCTTGTTCATATTGCCCTAGCTTTCTTAATAGCTGACCATAAGTTGTATTGGTTTCTGCATATTCCATTGATGCCAAGGAATTTGCATTGAGCATGCTTTTTTTATGCAGGAGTAGGCTTTCTTCAAAAAGGGCTTCGGCTTTTTCTAGCTGTTTGGTATTGGTATAAGCCACACCCAGCTGAGTCAGTGTATTTGCCAGACTCAGCGGATCTTCTATTTCTTCTAGTCGATGAGTCGCTAGTGCCTGCTCAAGCAAGGTAACGCTTTGCTCATAGTGTCCTTGACTAAAATAGATCTCGCCAAGTTGAGTTAACATGTGAGCCTGTATATCTGGAGTAGTTCCAAGGTCTGAAAGTATTTTGTCGTAACCTTTATTGAGCAGTTGGTGCGCGGTTATTTTTTCTATTCCTGACACATTAGGATCGGCTGCTTTAAAAATATTAAGCATAAAGTTAGAGACAGACTGAGCTTTTCTTTGTTCTTGTTTGCTTACCAGTAGGGCATGGCGTATTTTTTGCGATTGTAAAGTAACCGTGACCATATAACTGATACTCAATACAATAAATACGGAGGCGATGGTCAGGGGCTTCCAGTTACGCCAAACAAATTTCCTTATACGATAGTATAATCCCAGATGTTGAACGCTGATTGGGCGCTTATCAAAGTAGGCATTGACGTCTTGCAGTAATGCATCCATAGAAGCATAGCGAAACTCTGGCTTAGATTTGAGCGCGGTTATTAAGATGGCATCAATATCTCCTTTTAGCGAGTTTTCCCATTGTTTCCGTTCTTTATGAGACAAACTTGCAATGAAGCCGTCTTTAGGTGTTTGTCCGTGATTAACTATTGTGCTTGGTAATCCAGGCTCTTCCGAACTTTTCTTTTTTAGCAACTCGACATAAGACAATTTGTCATCTTGAAAAGCATGATGCCCTGTTAGCAGGGTATAGATAACTAAGGCGAGTTGGTAGATGTCTGTTTGTACAGTTGCGGTTTGGCTATTTAGTTGTTCTGGCGCTGCGAAGGCGGGGGTCATCATCTGTGCAGCTGTTTGTGTGTGTTCCAGCTGATAGTCCTGATGCAACCATTTAGCAATACCAAAGTCGAGCAACTTCACTTGACTATCATCGGTGACCAGGAGGTTACTGGGTTTTATATCGCGATGAATGATCAGGTTCTTATGCGCAAAACTGAGTGCCTGTATGACCTGTTTAATGAGAGCTAAGCGTTGTGCTATGGAAAGTTTGTTTTGTTCGCAGTAGTGATCAATAGGCACTCCCTTAATGTATTCCATAATAAAGTAAGGTTGACCATCATCAGTTTGAGATCCATCGTAAATCCGTGCGATATGAGTGTGTTGTAATGAAGCGAGATATTGTTGCTCGCGTTCAAAACGCTCTAAAATATCTCCGTGGTTATTGGCTGTATTTAACAGCTTTATGGCGACCTCTTGCTCAAAGCGACCATCGTTTCTTTCTGCTCGATAGACTACCCCCATGCCACCACGGCCTATTTCTTCACACAAACGATAGGGGCCTATTGATTGAATGGATGGAGTGAATGCCACCGATGATGATGTTGAACTATCCAATTCTGCTAGCTCAATGGCTAGACCTTCCAGTTCATCAGGGGCCTGGCTTTCGGCATCTAATAGCTGAGAGACTTCTTCAACCAGGCGTTTGTCTTCTCCATAGCGAATTTTTAGCTGGGCGAGTTGTTCATGTTCGGGTAGCTCAAGAATTTCGTCTAATACAGGCTGAATAAAAGCCCATCGTTGTTTAGACAGTTTGATTCCCATTGCTATCAGGCCATCGCCTGAGCAAGCAGCGCTCGGGCTTTTTTCCAGTTACGGCGGATAGTACGAGGCGATACTTCAAAAAGGCTGGCTAGCTCTTCTTCTGTCATACCTGCAAAGAAGCGCAGCTCGACCAACTTACAGAGCTCTTCATCCAGAGTCTCCAATTCTTCTAGCGCATAATGTACTGACAATAGCAGTTCGATATTATGTTGAGTTGAAGAAAGTGAGTCATCTTGAGTAATTTTTTGCCACTCCCCCCCTCGTTTTTGAGCTTGTTTCTGTTCAGCGTAGTTGATCAGTATTTGTCGCATAGCTTTGGCGGCAATCGCAAAAAAGTGGTTGCGATTATTGGCTTTGTTGTTATCGAACTTGATGAGCTTTAGATAGGCCTCATTAACAAGAGCTGTTGTACATAAGGTTTCAACAGCCCACACCTTTTGCAGTTGTTGATGGGCGATTCGATGCAGCTCATCGTAAATAATAGGATAAAGTTCCTCAACGGCTTTCGAGTCGCCACTTTGACTATCGGATAAAAGTTGAGTGATGTCCATATAGTTTATTTCCCAGTAAATATCTTTGTTTAGGATATCTATTTCGGCCAATAATATCAATCGGATAGAGATCGATTGTGTCGCAATTATATAAATAGCTAAAGCTTTGTTTTTTATAAGGGTTAAGTCATTGATATTACATTCACTCAATGAGTTGTTGGGTATTTCTTTATAAGTTTCTGTTATCAAAGTGACAAAAACTTGACGCATTTTTCAGACGATTTGTTTTCCAGAAATTAGACGCTTATGACTTCTTCGACTATACATTAACCTGAAGTTTTTGTACGTGTCGTTTGGTTGTAAATAAGTAGCGGTGAACAATAGTGCGCCCATTGGAGGGCCTGATGAAAAAAGTGTTTAAGCTGAGTCTTGTGGCAGCTTGTATTTCTATGTCTTGTGTTAACTCCTCATTAGTTCATGCAGAAGAAGCTGAAGAAGATGATTTAGGTTCTATCTCTCTGGAAGATCTGCTCAATATAGAAGTTGTATCGGCAACTCGCTCTGAATCAAAATTGAGTGAATCTCCTGCTCCTATTTCTGTTATTACCTCGCGAGAAATTGCGGCGAGTGGTCTTGATAACATTCCTGATGTTTTGGCCCGATTAGCTGAGATTGATGTTTTGAGGATCGGCGCCTCTCAAACAGAAGTGTCGATTCGAGGTAAAGGTATTATTTTCAATCGTCGTTTGTTGGTGATGATTGACGGGCGCACCGAATACAATGATTTATTTGGTGTGACTTTGTGGAATGCTTTTCCGATTGCGATGGATGATATCGAACGAATTGAGGTCGTTCGAGGGCCTGCGTCTGCTTTGTTCGGTGCAAATGCTTATTCGGGTGTGATTAATATCATAACCAAGAGCGTTGATAAATCAGGTGGTTTTGTCAGACACCATATTGGCGAAGACAATCGTCATTACAGCAACGTTAGAGGCCAGTTTAAAGGCGAAAAAGTGACGGCTAAGTTGAGTGCGACCTTACAAAACCTGGACAACGAAAATTCGGATGTGTTTTTCGAAGGGTATAACCGTTTTCAGACTAGCTCCAACTTTGCTGCCGATGAAAACAGTTTAGAGTGGGTGAGTAAAGCTAATGGTCTGGTGACGATGCAGGCTACCAAAGAGATGGACTTTAAGCTTGGTTTTGGAATGACCGAAGGCAGCTATGAGCTGTTTCAACAACCTGGTTTACCTAGAACCCTATGGGATATCGATACTGACTACGTTCATTTTATTTCAAATTATGTGGTAGAAGATGGTCCTGCATTTCAATTGAATATCTATCAAAATACTTTCGAATATGCGACGCCTCTGGTTCCTTCGTCAGCAGCCGTAGCTGCTTTGCTCGCCAACGATCCTACAAATGGGTACGCCTATTATCCTCACCTTGCCACTGATGGCATTTTTATGGGAAAAGTCGATACCTTTGATGCGACCATTCAAGCGGTGGGAAGTGCGCTGGAAGACCGAGTGAAATGGGTTGCTGGTGCTGAAGTTCGAGAAATTGAAAATCGTGGTGGTTTGGTTCTTGACCGAGATAAAGATATTACCTCTTACTTTGCTAACTTTACTTATAAATTTAAGGAAGATTGGCAAGTTGGGGCTGGTTATCGGATTGATGACGATTCTATTACAGGTAATGATGACGGTTATACTCTGAGCTTGTCTCATTTTATTAACGAGACCGATTCCATTCGAGCCACGGCCAGAAGTGCTTTCCGAGCGCCAAGCTTATTTGAACTGTTTTCGCAAGTGAACTTGGTTGTTCCTGGCCAAAACCAAAATGTTTCTTTTGTTGGAGCGGCTTTAGTTGATGGCGGACCAGCACTAGAAGTAGAAACCATTACTTCATTTGATATTACTTACACCACTAACTTAACCGATACAATGCAGCTAACGGTAGAGTGGTTTCATGAAGAATACGAAAACATTATAGGAAATCCCGACTCAGGTTTACTGCAAAATGTGGTTATTGATGGGGCTAACAATCAGTTCTTTACCACAACTTCTTTCCAAAACCAGTCGATCACGGCTGAAGCAGATGGTTTACAAGTAAGCGTGGTCTGGATTGCTAGTGAGTCTTTGAGTACTTATGCTAACTATCGATTCGAAGATCCTGAAAATCTGAACAGTGTGGCTGGAGAAACTTTCTTTACTCCTGAGCACAAAATCAATTTTGGCGGTAACTGGAAAGTCAGCGATAAGCTAGATGTTGATTTTGGCTATAATTATGTCAGCAAGACAGATAGTTCTGAGTTTGAAACGGGCAATATCTCTCCTGACGGGCCTAATTTTACCCGTGACCGCCAAGAAGCTTATTCAATCTTAAATGTTTCTGCACGTTATAGACCAATCGAAGATCTGAGTCTTTACATTACGATCAACAATGCGCTTGATGATGAGCATGTTGAATATTTTGAGTATGACCAGGTCTTGAAAGGTGCTGGAGAGAAGTTTGGTCGCTCTGTTTGGGGAGGTTTTTCATGGACATTCTAAAAAACATATTACGATTGAGTCTATTGACCGTCGCCTCAATGACGACGGCTTTAGCACTGGACGTTCGTCCTGGTTTGCAGTTAGAAGTTGTCTACTGTGAAAATAGCGATGGATCCAATGGGTGTGCCGAAATTACTCATCTCTCGGGTAGTGTTGGTGATTTAGAACTGGATCCTTTAACGGGTAATCTTTTTATTGCGCAAGCATTTGATGTGTCGATCATTGCGGAAGGCGGCAATATTATTGCCATTGATCCAAGCAATGGCACTGTCGTTGATTTGCAAATGCGCAAGCGTGTTGGTTCCGAGTTTATCGATGTTCCTTACATTCCTTTCTTTAGCCGTGGAATGGATTTTAGTCCTGATGGCACTTTGTATTTTGGTGTAAGTAACTTGATGTTGGCCTCCTGGCGTCGAACCAGTGCGACAGATACTGGCGTTTTTAGAACGCTCAGTAGTATTCCTTTAATCATTGATGTTGAAGCGACTTCTAACGATGATATTTATGTGGGAGTTGATGCTCGTGGTGGGCCTCAGTCTATTTACCGTGATGCTATTTTGAAAGTCGATCCTGGCGATGGTTTTTTTGAGCCCGTATTGCAGCTGGATGAAATTTTAGCCTTGAATTTGCCTATTGATCCGCCCTCTATTATGTCTCGCATCGCAGTGGATGCCAGCGGCGCATTAACGGCAGGTTTTTCGAAAGGCGACATTTTTAGGAAAGCCGCAGACGGAACCATTTCTCTGATTCATAAGCGCGACCAAAGTGCAGGCGGGGTAAACAATGTTGGGCTAGAAATAGTCGGCGACATGGTCTTTGAATTAGACAGTGCATCAGGGCATTTGTATGCTGTGATGTCTGATGGCAGCCTGGTTCTGGTGGCCAGTGGGCCAGAGTTATCATCAACTTCTAACACCGACAGTGCATTAGTTTACGATGGTACCTCTTTATTTTTCATTAATGCTAACCGCACGTTATACAAGTTAAGTGCTACCAGCGGTACTCTGGCGGAGGCTTTAAACGCGAGTTTAGGAACCATTGATATTTCTGGTGAAACCCGTTTTCGTGTTAATACGACAACAACAGCCGTCATTCCTGAAGCGACGGTAACGCTTGGCTCTGGGCAAACAACAACCTCGGATGCCAATGGTTTGTTTAGTTTCACTGGAATTCAAGCCGGTCTGATTGAGATCATTGTGACCAAAGAGAACTTTAACCCAGGTTATTACACCGCTTTAGTGACGGCCAGTGGTACAGTGCCTGTTGCAACGGAAGCCGTTGTTAGTCAGCTACCAGCTTATGTTGCACCTGGTATTGATATTGAAGTGTTGGCGAACAAGGTTGATGACGGTATCGATGGCTCTTCTGATATCACGATGGATGTTAACGGTGATCTTTATGTGATGAATAACTCCAGTGCAACCATCTCAAAAATTGATCTGGACCCTACAACGCGGGTTAAGTTAGGTTCTCGAGTGGTTGTTGACGGCGTCGGTGGTGGTAGCAGCTGGTTCGTTGCGGTTGACCAAAACTTAAATATCTATTCTTCTTTCGCCAATGATGGTGTTTTTCAGGTTCAGGAAATACCGGGAGACATTGTCCATCTAACTCAGTCAACCTCTGATCCTTCCGTCGTTACCGATCAAAATGGTACTAATCGAATGATATCAACGGCAAGAGATGTTGATGGCGGCTCGGTATTGAGTAATGGTACTTTGATTATGTCGTCTGGTAGCGGTGGTACTGACACATTCAACAGTCTGGTGAGTTATAACAATGGCGTCGAAGCTATTTATAGCCGTGGCATCCCTGACGGTGCGACAAGTCCTGTTTTTGCCAACAATGACTTGGTTAAGACGGGGTCTAACGACACGGTGTATGTCACCAATGCTAATGGAAACTTGGTTCAGGTTTCTTCCAGTGGTACCGTCGAATTGGTCTGGCCCGGTGATGGCAGTGGCAAGCCTGAGGGGATTGGCGGTTTCTCAAATTTCTCTGAAGATCTTAATGGCAATCTGTATGTTCGTGGAACCTTTATTGGTGCTCCAACAACGGTTGAAGCCAGTGGGTCATTACGTATGATTTCTGCTGATCGTTCGCAATTGATCACCGCCGTGGCCGGAATTCGCAGTTTTAGTGGCGTCGCCTGGGAAGCCGATGGTAAAACAGCTTTCATTGCCAATAAGGATTTCATATACAGAATCCGATCCATTAATGATCGTTTGATAGCGGAAGAGTTGACGAGTTCGAATTATGTTCCGCCTTCAACGAGCCTTTCGGTTGAGCCTTTTGATGCAACTCGACCAACAGAATACGACCCTTCTTATTACGATAAACTTATCGTACAGACTGATCTGCTAACGGCCAGCAATCCTACTGAGCCTCCTGCAGTTACTCCCTCCGGTGGCTCCGGTAGTATGCCACTGTGGATGTTTGCGGTTGTAGCTTTAGCTTGGATGCGTAGATATCGCACTGCTTAGAAAGAAATATCCCACAAAGCCTCACTGAGGTTTTGTGGGCGTTTTTTCGAGGCAGTTTGCTGGCAGCTTAAGCAGTTGCTCTACTGTTGGAAATACCTTGTCATATCCTTCTGTTTGAGAAGGGCTTGTACGGTACTGATAGTTAACCAGCAGATCGGGAACCGTAGTAATCTTGTAGCGCATTAATAAATTAAAGTGATTGTTCAAGCGCGCTTGAATATCAGCTTCATCTTTCAGAACATCTTCTACAGCTTGAGCCGTTGAACCCGCTGCCAATAATATCTCACCTACTTCCTGTGGACTGTTAATGCCTTTTTTATGTTGATGAATGCGCTCGAATAAAAGTGGCTTAACTTTATCAAGTATGCCGAGCTTTTCTGCCAATACATGGACATAGACAAATGGCCGAAAATTTTTATCCCCCAGATCCGTTGGCACCTGTTTGAAGGTTACGCCTTTAGGTGGGGACCACTTTTCGATATGGTCTTCCAATGTATAGCAATGAGGGCATTGGTAGGCAAAGAACTCTATGACGATAGGTTGCGTGCAAGAATCTTTTGGAGAGATACTTTCGTACCTATTATCAGGTATGCCTAATTTAGAAATATTTTCAGATGTATCTTTTTCTGGGCCTGAGTGATTAGAGTGTGAATCACACGAAGATATGAGTATTGTGCTGATAATCGCTATGAGTCGAAATGGAGAGAATTTCAATATTTAAACCTCTAAAGGAGTGATTACATAACTACTTTGAATATAAGAGCAATAAGTTAAAATATAGAATCATGATTGTCATCATGATTTTAACCCACCGGGTGTTTTCTGAATCTCAACGGTATAGAGCAACCTGTAAATCTAGGCTTAAATGATAATTTCATATTCATATGAACAATTGTTGGCTCGTACATTGTCAGAGTTTGAGTTAGTTGCTAACTAGTTAGTTTATGCCATAATTTATCCACTTATTGATTGATCGGTAAATAAAATGGATAGAGTCAAGTCGATCGCTAAATATGTACTTATTGCACCCATCTTATATGTAAATGTCCTAATCGCAGAGGAAGAGTTTTTAGAGCTTTCTTTAGAAGACTTGCTTAACATTAAAGTAACCTCTGTTTCAAAGGAAGCCCAAAAACAGTCGGAAGCCCCAGCAGTTGTTTCTGTTATTACTCGAAGTGATATTAATAATTGGGGATATAAATCGGTCGCTGACGCATTGGTTCAAGTACCTGGGTTTTATGGCGTAGACGATTACGTCAGTGTCAACTTTGGTGTCCGAGGCAGTAATGGTGGCTTACGAGCCTATAGCCGAAACTTGAAAGTGATGATTAACGGACAGTCGATAGCTTTCCGTTCAGACTCCGCAAACTATCTCGGGGAGGAATTGATATCGATGGAAGCGGTAGAAAGGATTGAAGTGGTGAGAGGACCTGCTTCTGCTCTATATGGAGAAAATGCGTTTTTAGGGATCATTAATATAATCACCCGTTCGGCATCAGAAAACTGGGATGGTGATGTTAAGTTCCGGTTAGATCAAGATGCTGATAGTGCTATATCTGGTTGGGTTGCATATAGTAATGAGCAAACTCAATTTAATTTTGCTTATTCTGCCGCAAATGATGAACGAGATGGAAATCAACTTCCTTCAACATCACCGCTTTATGCTTCTTATTTGGGTGCTAACAATCTTGAATCCGTTAATGATAAATCAAAGCCAGAGAATATCTATCTAGAAACGAAACATCAGTTTAGTGAGCAAGTGAATCTTGAATTTATGTATCATCAGAGCACTTTGGATTCTTACGCTGAGTTTTTGGATTTTGGGATCCTGAGTCATGAAAACCGTCTATCTATTGAATCTGAGACCATCAGAGTTAAAGGTGGGTGGGCATTTTCTGATAATTTGGAGTTCAATGTTTCGTTGACCAAAGCCGAGGGTAATCCCAGTGACAATGAGCGGTTAAGCTTTGGTTCCGATACTTCCTTTCCGCGTAGAAAATTCTCGTATGATGCTAATGATTGGTCACTAGAGGGACGTTATAGCTTTTCCGAAAAAGGTTCTATTACTTTTGGTTATGATGTCACTGATAATGATGAAGAGCTGTTAGAGATATTTAATGTGGCTATTGATACTGGAGAAGAAACCTTAGTCAGTGCTGAGCAAGGTATACAGAATTTTGAAAATAAAGGCACTTATGTGCAGTTTGTTTCTTATCCTACTGACTCTATGGGCATTACTTTAAACGTACGTAGAGATGATCACAATATATATGGTGCCTCTACCAATTACAGAGCGGGTGTAGTTTATGTATTCTCTGACGAACTGTCGATTAAAGGACTTTACGGAACTTCCTTTAAAGCGCCAGCAGCGATGCAGTTGTTCGCGCAGCCCCTCTACGCTGGAGAAGTTATCGGCAACCCTAATTTGCGAGCAGAAGACGCTTCTACATTTGAAGTGGAATTGAACTGGACCATTACTAAAAGTCTGGGACTTGTATTAAATGCATATGATAATGAAATTGAAGACAGAGTAGAGTTGGTACCTGTTGGAAACAATAATCAACCGCAAAATGTCGGGAATCAAAAAGGTAGGGGAGTCGAAGGCGAGTTAAGGTATGTTTATTCTTCTAGCCATATTTTTGCCGGAAATTTTTCATATACAGACACTGAGAATACTGTTAATGACCCTATTTTTGGAGCGATAAAAACTGCTTCGGATATGTACCCGAAGCTAACCTCTCAAATACGTTGGCAATGGCTACACAGTCCCGCACATACTTTTGGTCTATCTGGTCGTTATATTTCTGAACGACGTGCCACACGCTCTAACATTCAATTAACGAATGATATGCCTTATCAGCTAGATGCTTATTTTGTTCTAGATGCTTCATATAATTATCGACTAGAAGAGCATCAACTTGGTATTAAAGTTCAAAATATACTGGATGAATCCTATGAAGACCCTGGTTTCTCTGGAATTGATGTGCCTGGACGTGAACGAGAAGTTTACGCATCGTATTCCTACAGCTTTTGAGGAGAAATGTCATGTTCAAAAAGTTGTTATGTCTTATTGGTGGCCTCATAATCGTTGCTGGATGTGATACGGATGTAAACGAATCCGGTCGTACTTTGTCGAGTGACTCAATTAAAGTGGGGATGATTATTCCGACCACTGGTTCTTTAGCGAGTTTGGGACTTACCAGTCGAAACTCGGCACAGTTGGCTGTAAAAGAAATTAATGATGCTGGTGGAATTGGAGGCCAGCAGATTGAGCTCATCATAAGGGATTCTAGAATTGACGGACCGACAGGAGTTGCCGCTGCACAAGAGCTGAGAGATCTAGGGGTTGTTGCAATCATAGGCGCAGCAGCCAGTTCTGTGACACTTTTTACCTCTCAAAATCAAACCATTGCCGATGGGATACCATTGATATCCCCATTTTCAACCTCGCCTCTAATCGCTGAATTAAATGATAATAATACTGTTTGGCGAACCATCGCGTCTGACGCTTTTCAAGGAGTGATTCTCGCAGATTTGTTGATCAGTGATAATGTTTCGACGGTGAGTGGTTTTTTTCGAGATGATCCTTATGGAAGTGGGTTGTTTGCAGCATTCAAACAGCGCTTTGAATCTCAGGGGGGAACGGTTCTCGCTGAGGTATCCTATCCCGGTTCTAAAGAGTTCGGATTTAATGCCGAAATTCAGGCATTGCTTGCCAATGGTACACCCGAAGCTATAGTCGCTATTACTTTCTTTACTGACGGCGGTAATTTCACCCGAGACCTTGTAGCTGCTGGTCAAAATAATATCCAACTTTACGGCGTTGATGGTAATTTTGGGGTTGCATTGATTAATAATGGAGCGCCTCAAGTTTTAGAGGGAATGAAAGGTACAGCGCCTGTCCCTCCTAAAGAAACTGCGAATTATCAAACGTTTTTTAACAATTTTGAGTCGACATTTGGGTTTGAGCCAGACGTATTTGGAGAGTCTTCTTATGATGCTGTCTATTTAATTGCTCTATCCATGTTACAAGGTGGGGCTGCTACTAAAGAGTCGATTATTAATAACTTGCAATCGGTTTCTCGGCCTGATGGTTCCAGTGCTGTTATTATTACTCCGAATCAGTTTGCAACGGCTATTTCGGCCGTAAGTTCCGGAAGCGATATTGACTACGAAGGAGCATCAGGGGCAATTGGATTTGATAATAATGGTGACGTAACCAGTGGTACCTATGTTGTTTGGCAAATTCAAAGCAACTCTGGTAACTTGGAATTTGCTGAACTGGAAGTGATATCTATTCCCTGATGTTCTCAATCAGATATGTTTTTTTCTGTGAACAGGATTGAAAAGCTTATATCGAGCTTTTCAATCTTAATATTGTTCGAAGAGTTTGAAATTGGTCTTTTGTGTACCATAATTTTTATAAGTTTGGTAAAAGAGAAGGCACGGTGCGCAAATTTAAGACCACCGAAATAGTCATAACAATATTTCTTTTAAGTAGCTTTTTCCTATATGCTGAAGAAGAGCTTTTTGATAAATCTCTTGAAGAACTACGTAATATTCAGGTAACTACCGTCTCCAAAGGCCTGCAAAAGCAATCAGAAGCGCCTGCGGTTATCTCTGTCATCACTCGAGAAGATATTAAAAACTGGAATTACCGTTCCGTTGCTGACGCTTTGCAACAAGTTCCAGGCTTTTATGGTGTGGATGATTTTGTGAGTGTTAATTTTGGTGTCAGGGGTAGCAACGGTGGATTGAGAGCTTATAGTCGAAATCTCAAGGTAATGATTAATGGTCAGTCTGTAGCATTTCGTTCTGACTCAGCAAATTTTCTGGGGCCTGAACTCATTGCAATGGAAGCGGTTGAACAAATTGAGGTGGTGCGTGGTCCTGCATCGGCTTTGTATGGTGAGAATGCTTTTTTAGGTGTTGTTAATATTATTACACGAAAAGCAGAGGATTTATGGAGTGGAGATATTCAGGTTTCCTATGGTGTGAATAGTCAACAGGCCACATCGGGATGGTTTGGTTATGTGGGTGAGAAGACTCGCTTGAATGCTGCTTTTATGGCTGGTAAAGAAGAACGTAACAGTTATCAGTTGCCAACAACATCACCACTGTACTCGACCTTTGTTAATGCCAATAATTTGGTGTCACAAAATGACACCACAAGACCGAGAAATATTTATTTTGATCTTAAGCATTCTTTTAGTGACGTTTGGACCATTGAAGGTATGTTTCATCGAAGTGTTCTGGATACGTTTGCTGAGTTTATCGACTTCGGTATCTTGAGTCACAATAATCGTATATCACTTGAAACCGAAACCGCTCGTGTTGATGCGCTTTGGCGTTATAGCGATCAACTTAACTTTAAAGTTTCCTATGCTCATGCCTGGGGAGAGCCAGGGTCTAATGAACGTTTAAATTTTGGCTCCGCTGTGACTTTTCCTCGACGAAAATTTGCTTATGATGCCCACGATATAATGATCGAAGGACTTTATACTTTTTCTGAAGATACCTCTCTGATTTTCGGTTTTGATAATACCAACAATAACGAAGAGCTCATTGAAATTTTTAATGTTGATTCGATAACGGGGGTAGAAACTCTAGTCAGCCAGTCTCAAGGAAGGCAGAAGTTTGAGAACAAAGGCGCTTATCTTCAATTTACGACCTATGCCACAGAAGCAATGGGGGTGACTTTAAACCTGCGCGTTGATGACCACAATATTTATGGTGAGTCGACAAACTATCGAGCTGGACTGGTGTTTTCTGTCACCGACAAACTATCTATTAAGGCTTTGTATGGAACATCGTTTAAAGCGCCTGCGGCTATGCAGTTATATGCTCAACCTCTGTATGCCGGAGAGATTTTCGGCAATCCGCTATTGCAGGCTGAGGAAGCATCAACTTCTGAGATCGAGCTTAACTGGTCTGTTAGTGAAACACTGAAGTTAGTGCTCAATGTCTATAATAATAAAATTGATAATCGAGTTGAGCTAATACCCGTAGGAAACAACAGTCAACCGCAAAATAGAGGTGCGCAGACGGGATATGGTGCAGAAGGTGAGGTGCATTATCGAATTCATGAGAACCATTCGCTAGCGGCCAACTTTGCTTATACAGATACAGAAAATTCGGTGCTTGATCCTATATTGGGCGTTTTGGTTTCGCCAAGTGATATGTACCCAAAATTATCAACACAAATTCGTTGGCAATGGCAAATGCCTCAATATGGCTCTGTGGGAATATCTGCTCGTTATGCTTCAGAACGCCGGGCAACTCGCTCGAATATCCAGTTTAATGACAGCGAACCTTATCAGTTGGAGCCTTATACACTGCTTGATGCCATCTATTCTTATGAATTCAATTCGCATGCACTGTCACTACGAATGTTGAATGTACTTGACGAAGACTATGAACAACCTGGGTTTTCCGGGATTGATGTTCCGGGCCGAGAACGAACCCTTTCTGTCTCTTATTCGTTTCGATTTTAGGGGAGCTGAACATGAAAAGAGTATGGTTGATTTGTGTTCTAGTGAGTTTATTCACCGGCTGCAATACGAGCGTTGATGATCCCGAAGTCGTGCCTTCTCCCGACTCCGTAAAAATAGGCATGATTTTGCCGACCACAGGAGCCTTGGCCAGCTTTGGTTTAACCAGCAAAAACTCAGCTCAATTAGCCATCAAAGAGATCAATGATACGGGTGGCGTTAACGGAAAAATGTTGGAGCTGTTGATTAAGGATTCTCGTTTGGATGGGCCAACTGGAGCTGCGGCTGCAAAACAATTAAGTGAGCAGGGCGTCGTCGCTATCATTGGAGCGGCCGCGAGTTCTGTTACTTTATATACGGCAGAGAACCAAACTATTGCAGATGGTATGCCTTTAATTTCTCCTTCTGCGACCTCGCCAGAGATATCTGATCTTGATGACAATAATACGGTATGGCGAACTATAGCGTCCGATGAATTTCAAGGCTTTATATTGGCGAATCTTTTGGTGGCGGATAATATTTTTTCTGTCAGTGTGATATTTCGAGATGATTCTTATGGTAACGGTTTATTTTCTGCTTTTAAGCCACGATACGAGCAGTTAGGCGGTTCGATTCTCAGTCAGGTTTCGTATCCTGATACTAAAGAAATTGGTTTTGAAAATGAGGTGAATGCGCTATTGGCGAATGGTGTTCCTCCTGCCATTGTCACTATGACGTTTTTTACCGATGGTGCTAATTTTACCCGTGATTTAGCATCCGCTGGTCATACGGATATTCCTTTGTATGGTGTTGATGGCAATTTTGGCGAGTTTCTACTATCTAATGGTGCTCCGCAGGTTATTGAAGGAATGAAAGGCACAGCTCCTGTGCCTCCGCAAGCGACTCAGAACTATCAAGCTTTTGCCAGTCGCTTTAGTGACACTTGGGGATTTGCACCTGGCCCTTTTGGTGAATCCTCTTATGATGCGGTTTATTTAATTGCATTAGCGATGCAACAGGCAGGTGTAGAAACTCGTGCGGCAATCATTAGCGAGATCAGCAGCGTATCTAATCCTAATGGCTCTGCATCAACGATCATTAATCCTAACGAATTTGCAACGGCAAAAAGTGTCATCTTGGCAGGTGGTGATATTGATTATAACGGAGCGTCCGGTGTTATAGACTTTAATGAACGAGGTGATGTGACCAGCGGAACTTATATTATTTGGCAAATCGTCGATAACAATGGACTGTTTGAGTACGATGAAGTTGAGGTTATTTCATTTCCTTAAAATAAAAGACCGCTCCCTTATTCGTAAGGGAGCGGTTATCACTTATTTTTTGCACTTAAGCGGATTTTTTAACAAGTTATTGATGGTCGGAAATACGTTGTCGTAGCCTTTTGCAGTTCTTGGGCTAGTTTTGTATTGGTAGTTGACCAGTAAATCAGGCACACCCGTAATTTTGTATTTTCTCAGCAACTCATAGTTACTTTCTATCGATGTTTTCAGATATTCTTCGTCTTTAAGTACAGCTTCGGCAGCTTCTTTTTTAGCGCCTGCTTCAACGAGAATTTGAATCGCATCTTCTTGGCTCTGGATCATTTTTTGTTCTTTATGGATGCGATTAAACAAAGCAGTTTTTACCGTATCGATAATGCCTAACTTTTCTGCTGCAACATGAACCAGAATGAATGGAAAGAACTCTTTGCGACCTAAGTCGGTAGGTACCAATTTGAAGATAACGCCTTCTGGTTTTTCCCATTTTTTCAGGTAGTCTTCCAAAGTATTACAGTGTGGGCATTGGTAAGCGAAAAATTCGATAACGATAGGTGCTTCGCAGGCATCCTGAGGCTCTACTTCTTCGTAGAGTTGCATCGAAGGCGCTGAGGCTGCGTGATCGTGAGCATGATCATGTTTGTGATCGTGCTGGCCTTCATGATTATGGCCATGAGCGTCTTTTGCCGGTTGGCTTGGTGCTTGAGTTGCTTGCTCTTTGGCAGGAGCCTCTTGTGCTGGTGCTGCTTCTTTGTTGTCACTGCAAGCGCTCAAAATAGCGGCTGATAACAAAGCAATGGTAAGTTTTTTCACTGATTTCTCCAACATGTTGTTATTTTATGACTGCTCTGCATAGCGTGATTGTATGGGCAGAGCAGTGGAAATAGTTTGATTAAACGTCAATCACGACATCTGATTTCAGCCGAGTGGTGCAGGTTAGTATGTAACCTTCGGCGCGAGCGTCGGCATCAAGGCCTTCGTCACAATCCATACTGACGTCACCAGAAAGCAGTTTTACTCGACAGGTCCCACAAGTACCTGAACGGCAACTATAATCGATAAAAACATCTTCTTCATCTGCTTTGTCGAGAATAAAGTCATTCTCTCCCAAAACTGTGCGCTTGTTACTCTGCTTGAAGCTCAACTGATACTCACCAGCACGTTGCTCCGGCGCCTTTGGGGCTGCTGTTGAAGCTTCGGCAACGGGGGCGGGTGGCGCTGGCTCTGGTTTTGCTGGTGCAGCTACTTTAGGCTGAGGCTTAGGTTGGCTGCTGCTTCCTGCGGGTGGTGTAGGGCGTTTTTTGGCTGCTCCGCCAAAGCTTTCTTCGAAGTAACGTGACATATCAAAACCCAGACTTTCCAACAGTTGTTTCGCTGATGTCATAAAGGGTTCTGGGCCACAGCAATAGACCGTACGTTCATGAAAGTCTGGACAAGCCAGCTGCAACATCTCGGCACTTAGACGTCCTGTTAATCCTGACCAGCTTTCACCGGCTTCTGGGCGCGTGCAGGTGACCAGGTTGCGAAATGCAGTATGGTTTTTGTCCATCAGTGCAGTTTCTTCGGCAAAGATAATATCTTTAACCGCTTTGGCGCTATGGAAGAAGACAACGTCGGTGTCGCTGCTGGTATCGGTCCACCAACGTGCCATCGACATACAGGGCGTAATACCACTACCTGCGGATAGTAACAGTGCTTTGTTAGTGGGGTGGTCCCAATTATTAAAGCGACCATTGGGGCCTCGTACCTTAAGTGGCTCGCCAACCTGCATATTGTCATGCAACCAGCTGGACACCAGACCGTTAGGATCGCGTTTAACGGTGATTTCTAGCAGATAGGGGCGAGAAGGTGATGATGAAATAGTATAAGAGCGAATCACCCGTTTTCCGTCTATTTGCAATTGCAAAGCAACAAATTGACCGGGTTTATAATGAAATTTCTGTCGTGGTTCAGACACAAACTGAAAGCTTTTTACGTCGTGAGTTTGCTGGATCACATTCACACAACGAAGCTCGGTGAGTCCTTTTTCCCATAGTGGCCACTGGCTAACATCTTCGACCTCTATTTCTTCAGATGCAACAGCGATGGTTTCTGCCGTGGCTGCTTGTGTGCTGGCAGGTTTGAGTTGTTGCAGTAGTTCTTGAACTTGTTGTTGGTGTTGCTCTGGAGCAACCACGTTAGGCAGCAGGCTTTCTGCAGCTAACAGTTTTAAAGCGATTTTTTCGATTGTTTGTGTATCGACATTGGCGGTTGCCAATGGTGCCCAGTTTTGTTGTAAAGCAGTTAATCGGGCTGCTGCGTCAAGACCGCCAATCTCTCCCCATAACTTGGCAAAAACCATTTCGGACTCGGGCAGCCATTGGGCGCACTGTGGAAAGTCCTTTTTGAGTTTCAGTAAAGTTTCAACCTGGGCAGCAGAGACATGTTCTTGTCCGCCCGCTAAGTGAGCGAGTAGTAATATAAAGAAATGTTGTTGTGTCATGATATCGCATGTTATTTGACCAAAGCTGGCGTAATGTTACACTAATCAAGATAAGAAAACACGGTGGGGAGCCACGATATGCTGTCCAGAATGGCCGAAATAAAGGTTCGTTGGTTAAGTTATCTACTGGCGTTCGGCTGGGGCTGTTTAATTGTTGGCTTATTGTGGTCTGAAAATATTCAAACAACGCATCGTATTTATGATCCTTCAGAGTTTTCTTTAACACTTTTCTGGACGATTCTTGTTCCTTTTATTCCTGTTTTTTTAATGGTGGCTGGCCATGAAGCCTGGCGCCGTGTATGTCCTTTGTCTGCTTTGATGCAGTTGCCACGGCGTTTAGGTATTCAATGGATGAAAAAATCTTTTAATACCAAAAATGGAAAGATTGAGCGTCGTATTCGACTTATTGATAAGGACAGCTGGCTGGCACAAAACTTTTGGTTGGTGCAGTTTTCATTATTATTTGTCGGTGTGTGTTGCCGTGCGCTTTGGATTGGCAATGAGCCATTCTTATTAGCACTGTTTTTTCTGGGTTTAATCAGTCTGGCCATTATTTGTGGTTATCTGTTTGGGGGGAAAACATGGTGTCACTATTTTTGCCCAATGGCTCCGGTACAAAAATTCTATTCTGAGCCGGGTGGTTTGTTAGAAAGCCATTTTTACGATGCTAATACTCGCACGCCAAAATCCATGTGCCGTTCGGCGGGAGGAAATGAAGATGTGAGTACCTGTGTCGGCTGTAAAGCCTATTGCCCCGACATCGACTTAGAAAAACAATATTGGCAGGAACTGAATGTAAAAGGACGCAAGTGGGCTACCTATGGACTTATTGGGTTGGTTATTGGCTTTTATGAAAATGCTCTATTTTTACAAGTGCTAGAAAGCTTACTGCCTTCCTCTTATCAAAGTGTGACGGTGGCTTGGAGTTGGCTTGTTGTTCCTTTGATACTGGGTTTGAGTGTTGTGGTTGCCAATATCATTGCGCGCACTTTTGAAGCCATTACCAAGGCATTATTAAATCAGTATGGCTCATTTAATCCCGTGGTTATTCAACATAATTTTTATTGTGTGACGACGTTTATCACTTTTAATGTGTTTTATTTTTACAGCACTCAAAACTTACTGCTTTTTTTCTCAGCTGAAGTTGTATCATTTCTGCTATTTGCTCTTACTATTATCAGTACATTATGGTTGGTTAAGAGCTGGTTGCGAAACCCCGAAGAGTATCGACGTGAATCTCTGATGAAGTCATTGATTCGACAGTTGCGCACTTTACCTATCGATTTTTCTAACTTACTCGAAGGGCGCAAGTTAGAAGAGTTAAAAGCGGATGAAGTGTATATCCTGGCAAAAACCTTGCCCAACATCAGTAAAGAGCAGAAAGCCAATGTTTATCGAGAAACCTTAAAGGATATGTTAGAGCAAGGAGGGATTACGTCGGTTGAAAGCTTAACGGTGTTGGCTGACGTTCGTACAAACCTGGGGCTCAGTGAAGAAGAGCATCATAGTATTATTTTATCGTTAGGCGTCGAAGATGCTTCATTACTGGATGTTGACCGCCAACGAAACCAACAGCGTCAAGCTGGTTTTCAGTCCTTTAAACCGTTGGCTGAGCGTTGGCTATTACAGCAAACCGATTCGGATGTCTCTTTATCGGCTTTAATGAGCTCAGAAAGTTTTGAAAAAGAAATGAATCGGTTACGGAGTTTGTATGCTGTTGATGAGCATGACTATCAAGCCTGGCTCGTTGATATTGCTGGAACCAACAACCCTATTCGAAATTATAACCAGAACCTTTTAAAGCGCATTGAACATGAAGTGAATCAACTTCGCAGTCTGGAGCGGATGGAAGAGGCTGGCCATCTAACTCCCATTATTGTTTTGATTCATGCGCTCTCGATGCGCATATTTAGTTTAATGAATGAGTACATCAAAAATTGTTTGAGTTTGGATATACAGTCTGAGCAACAAAGTATGTTGCAGGACTTACATTTTTCTGTGAGTGGTTTTTTGCAGGCTCGCCTTGAGTTTCACGAACTGGAAGATGTGTTGCCTGATCTATTGAGGGCTGATGAAAACTTTCGTCAATACTTGTTAACCAAACGTGCATCAACCCCCCATAAACCTTTAGACTTGGTGTGTTTGTTGAGCCAGATTGAAGTGTCTTCTTTATTGCAGTCTTTGTCGCAAGATCCGGATCCTTATGTCAGCTTTTATGCGCATCTGGCGTTGAGTGAAGGCAAGCCAACGGAGCAGCTTGCCGATTTTTATGAGCGTTATGCTAGTCACGAATTTATTACGGCGGCTAAACAGCAAGCTGAGCATCCTGAAACTCATGGAGAACGTGAGGTTCATTTTTTTGTTTCCGTAGGGGGGCAGCCTGAAGAATTATTTCGTACTTCACTCCCTGCTACCATGGGGGCATCCAGTCTCGCCTCTTTATCTATTGCTTCTAGTGAGTTGTTACCTATGCATGCGCATTTTTATGAGCATAAAGGTCAAGTATGGGTATGTGCCGACAGCTCTGCGGCGAAGATCTTTTTGGGGCGTCGTCGCATCAAACGTGAAACCGCAATAACGAGCGAACAACCCATCACCATGGGTGAACAAAAGAATGTTCGTTTAAGATGGCAGTTTGGTGAGTCTCGAGCATCAAAAGATTACAAGCGCTTACCCATCTCTCTTACTGATCGCCTGGCCTGGCTATTAACGTTTGACCTGTTTAAAAACCTGGATCTGCCTGCGTTAGCTCGTCTGGCACAATTATCAGAAGTCAGAGCTTATGCCATAGGTGCTACCTTATGTCAGGAAGGGGAACACTCTCATGAGCTATATCTGTTGTATAAAGGAGAGTTACAGGCACAACTAAAAACCGAACAGGGCATGCAACCTGTGGCCAGAATAAAAGCCGGCCAACCCGTCGGTGAGCTAGGAACCATCACCGGGAGCGTTAGAGCATCAGATGTGGCTGCATTGGATGACGTTATGGTGATTGTGTTGGATGCACAAAGATTTAATCAGTTGCTGAGTCATGATGCGGTGACCTGTAAAAAGTTATTGGGGACCGTGGCAACACGTTTACAACAAGTGTTGCATGACCAACATCAAATGCCGACCCGATAAGTTGGAGCATTGATGCTGGTGTCGAGATGTTATTAATTTTCGCGCCAATAAATAACCCGATCATTGCCTCGATAGCTACCAAAGCTGATGGTGGCTCGTGGTGAATTAATCGAATTGTCACCATTCCAGTCAAAGCCAAGCCATGGCAATGCTGTGAGTGAGTAGAGCACATCCACCTGTCCTGTTTGGCCACCGGATGGGGCAGAGAAGAAAATTCCATCACCAACATCTGAGCGGCCTGTAACCAGAGTCGATAAAATGGGAACTGTGGCACTGGTGCTTCCTGCGGTCAGTGTGCCTGTATAAGTTCCAGGTACAAAGCTAATGTTTGCGGCCTGATATTGAGTACAGTTGTCAGCATTGTTCACTATCCAGGTGGTGCCATTGTAGTAGTTTGCAAACACGGGCATCTCGAGCATTTGAGTTTCAGGTCCATACACACTGGTTATCTGAAAACGCCCTTGTCTGACTTCAAAGTCGTTGGAGTTTACGATGGAGGGTAGCGTGATTCCGTCTGAATCTGCTGCGTTGATGTTTACTCGCAAATTAAATGGAGCAGCCAGAGCGGGGTGTTGGTAGTCGACTGCCGCAGCGGAATAACTGCTGGTGCCTGCAGAAAAACTTAACGCAGAGGAAGAGAAATTAAGCGTTCCAGTCGCGTTAGCAGCAGCTGTTACATTGTAGGGTGTTGCACTGATATTAGCAGGGACTAGTTTGGCAAAAGCACCTTGATAGTTTTGTGTGGTGCCGTTGGCGGCATTCTCTGCGGTGATGTTACCACTGACTGAAAAGGGCTGGCCGTTTTTATCAAGACCAGCGTTAACTCCGTCATCAAAACCCGCATAAGTAAAAGTGCCGCACTGTTCGGCAATAGTATCAATGGTCAAATCATAATGATGGGGAACAAAGCGTCCGATATTAATTCGTTCTCCTTCGATACTTAGGCCCGTCGACATAAAGTCATTAGTGAGTGCATCAATTTGTAATAGGCCTACTTCATTCCATTGTTGGTTGAAGGTATAGCTGCCTGCAACAAAAGAACTAAAGTTAAAGCTGCTAACCGATAGAACGCCTGCATTAGCCACTATGATTGGGACGGGCGTAAGAGCAACACTGCCGCTGATTTGATGAATGTTAGGGGTAGCGCCATTATTGCTGAGATCACCGCCTGAGTCAGGCCTTCCATCAGCGTTGGTATCGATATAAGGGTCAGGGATACCATTATTATCAAGATCGTCTCCTGCTTGCCACAGAACACTACGAACGGTCATTGAGAAATCGACGCCCGCGCGAGTGAACATATCGTCGTTGGCATCATCGGCATAAGGGTCTGTACTTATCTGAATATCATAGCCAAATGGACGCACCACAAAAGGTGCCACACCACCAATGATTTCACTTGTAGTTCCTGCAACGGGATCACCAATACCAATATCATCTTTGGCATTCAAGCTGATTTGCCCAACGTCGTTGTACTGTACAGAAATCACGGCAACACCATTTACAAAGCTGACATTCTGACTACTGGAGGTCGCTTCGGAAGTACCGATGGTGTTGCTATTAACGGTGACATTGGTAGGGCTGGTCGCGGGGGATACATAACTGGACCAGAAGTTGATGGCTTTTGTGCCCGCGTATTCTTCAATGACACCGCAGTTGGGGTTGCCGGGAGTTTGGCCCGCTGCTGTCAATGACATATTGAAAGGGCGACCTGCAATTTGTGTCCCTACAGGTGCTGGTGTGGCTAAGAAACCGAAAGGACGGAAGGTGATGTTTCCTTCGCTGTCATCATCGGTAATGCTACCGTCGGTAACACCAATATTCGTAGTCTCTTCATGAGTGTTTTGTAGATACAGTACCACTTCGCCGTTATCGGCGGCGACAAATTGATAAGTGGCGGCGCCATCATCATCATTAGCGGTATCGGTTAATGTGCCTTCAGCGGGATCGATGCTGGTATTGTTGTTATCAACCGTAAACCAGTTACCGTTGTTGGTCGACAGCGATAAATTGACCGTTCCTGTAAAGCCGGTTACCGTGGTGCCGCCAGAATCGACGGCCTTTATAGTAATGGGCTCTGCCAGACAATTAATCCCGTTACCATCATGGAGGATTTCAAAATGATCCACAGCGGGCACGCAGGTGGCGGTTTCGGTGGCTGCAATGACAATATTATCTATACCCACAAACTCGTTAAAACCGCCGTAGTTTGCGTCAATACGAAATCGAATTCGAGTTTGAGCAGACAAGTGAGCGCTAATGTCATAATTAAACGTACCCGAGAAATCATTCGAAAAGAGTTGCAAGGTGGTATAACTGGCACCTCCATTGCTGGATACTTCTACCGCAAAGCGATCACTATTTTCTAAGGTATTAAACGTCCTTAAGTCGACGGTCAAAGTCGCGGCGGTTGCTGCTGATAGATCGACTTGTCGGTATAGAGCAGGCTCGCCACCAGAGTTTGGACGATCATCCATAAATACTTCGTTACCTGAAATAAAAACGTTTCCTGAAGCACTGGAGCCGTTGTCATCTTCTTCTATCCAGTTGCTTGCCCAGGTTCCTGTACCGCCACTGTAACCACCACTGGAAAAGTTATCAGAATAGGTGACATTTGTGGTGGCCGTGAGTTGAAAATTCTGGTTTTGTGTCGGAGTACCTGTGCTAAGTGTATAAGTAATACCCTGATTCAAGGCCGCAGCTGTGGTGAGTTCTACGGTTGTAGCACTGGTTAAGTTGGCGCTGGTTACTGATGCGCCGTTATTCAGTGTATAGGTGAGAGGATCGTTGGCTCGTGCTGGTGAGACCGTATCTGCAAAGGTCACTATAATGGTGTCGGGATCAGAACAGCTGGCTTCAATACTGGAGATAGCCGGCAATTCTCGAGTCCACAAGATGTCATTAGCGTCGTTAACTGTATTCGGAGTATTAAAGGAGAATTGAGTAAAGTCGGAATCGTCGACTTCAACACCGATGGTGGCGCTAGAACCATTTTCATCTTCGTTGCCATAGCGAAAACGAATGTCACCATTTTCATAAATGACGATCTGAATGGTGTAGTCGGTAGTAGGTTGATTGTATCGAGGCACTGAAATCCAGCTCACGGCAAAACGACGATAGGGGGCTGTGCCTGACGTACTGTAACGCACTGTACCGCCTGAGCTAGGTTCTAAATCATCCCAGTAGCCCAGAATCGTTCTGTCGGCGGCTTCTTCGAATCCGGGACCGGTCTGTACGCCAGTAATTGGCAAGGCTTCGTTGGTGTAATCTTTGTGGAAGCCTTGATCGGCACCAAAGTGCAAAGCACCATTTGCCAATATGCGTACTTGTGTATAACCCGTTTCGCCCAGATAAAAAGTAAAGCCAATATTTACCAGTTGGTAATCATCATCAATGGGGAAGCCCGTCTGACTGCCATCATTGGTCCAAACGACATCTGTTGTGGCACTGTCAAAAGCGGTTTGAGGCACGACCTGAAAGACATAATCAGCATGAGCAAGCCGATAAGAAAAGACAAAAAGCAGAGCTACAACTATGAACGGGATACGAGGTTTTAACAAGGGTGCCTACCTACTGCTGAAATATAGAGTGAGCGCTCAGTTAACTGTGGTTAATACTTAACCATATCAGCCTCATTGGTAGATTACTAATTATAACCCCTCCAGAGACCTGAAATGCGCCGATAAACGGTAGATAATCAACAGTTTACTGAGAATTATTGGCCTAGTGAGATTGACTTATAGCAATGCGCTGCGTGCTTCGTCAATATCTTCTGCCAGCTCTTCTACATGATGGACATCAACTTCGTGAGATAATCCCAGCTTTTTGAAGGCTGGAATAACACTGCAATCCACTTCAGCTAGCGGGTGGTTGCTGCCGTGATAGCTCTGCAAATTGGCGACAGTGACCACATCGACATAGTCAGAGTCGCCTTCTGATTCCCGAGTGAAGTTAAGATAGCCCATGGGAACAGCAACGAGCTCTTCGGGAAAATCCCAGGCTTTGAGTATTTCTGTGCCTATGCGCGGGTGCAGGCGTTCAATGATTTTTTCTAATATACCTGGATGCTCCAGAATTTCTGGGGTTTCTTCGGCACAGGTTAAAATGGGTAAAGTACCAATCTCATGAACCAATCCTGCCAACATGGCCTGATCTGGCTTCAGGCGTGTGAAGTGACTGGCGAGTACTTGGCAAATGGAAGCCACTTCTATTGAGTGCTCCCAGGAGGAACGCAGTTTTTCGTCAACGGCATCGTTGGTGGCCTGAAACATTTGCTCCATGGCTAAACCTGTTGCCAGATTGCGTACAAAAGTGATCCCCATTCTGGATATCGCCAGCTGCAAATTGTCTACAACAACTCGTCCTCGCAATAATGGACTGTTGGCTACTTTAATGATGCGCGCGGCCATCGCAGCGTCCTTTGATATCTCATCGGCCAGCTTGGCTGCCGAGACATCAGGATCATCCACTGCCTCGCGAATACGGAGCGCCACTTCGGGTAACGTGGGAAGTGTCAGTCGGTCATTTTTTATTGCGTCCAGTAATTCATTGAGAAAGGTTTGTTGCAAACTCATAAGTCGTTTCTTTTAATCCGATTGGGCTTTTCCTTTACATTGAAGTATAGGCCCATTTTCATCAATGCACTGAATATTTGAGCTTTTTTCTATGCTGTCTTTGGTGACAGCGATAACATGTAACTGATGCCCCTGAGTTTCGGCACAAACGACGTCACCCATTTTTTTTCCATCTGCCCAAATAGGGGTAGACGGTTCCGGTGTCACATCACTTTCGCCAGTAAAATAGTATAAATGAGACTTCAAAGTGGCTTTGTAGTGCATGCGTGCAACAACTTCCTGGCCTGTGTAGCAGCCTTTGTCAAAATCAACGCCACCTAAAGGGGGAAGGTCCAGGTAGTGAGGCAAAAAGAGATCCAGAGTAGATTGATACAAACGCGGCACTCCCTGCTGGATAGAATGAACCAACCATTCTGAGTAAGGTGCAAATCGGGCTTGCTCTTGGTGCTTTTGCCAATATTCGTTAGCACTGCTTAAGGGCAAGATGGCGACAAAATGAGCGTCATTGTAGGGCGCGTAGAGTAATCCGTCGTGCCATTGAGTGATGGCGTTCTGTTGACTCGGAGAGTTTTCTTGAGCACCAGCGAGACCAAAGATACCCCACTGATCCGATTGATCGCTTAACTGGGTTTTAAAAAATGGAGCGTATTTCTTTAGTTCCGTCAGAGTATGGGGCAATATTTCTTTAGGCAGCAATAACCAGTAGTCGCCCTCATTGTTCAAGGATGGCAAAACAACAAACAAAGAACGCATGCGCCCCTGTGGGTTACAAAACGCACCAATGCTGCCTTGTTCAGAAGTGACTTTGTCAATATTAATGGTGAGCTGGCCTTGCAGGAACTTGGCCGATTCTTCGCCTTCGACTGCCAGTAGTCCATAGTTGGATAAATCAAATAATGATAAGTCGGCATCTCCATCGTTGTTATGTTGGAGACATTGGTCAATGGTTAAGCGCCATTGTTCGATCATAATGTATACCTTTGTGACTTATTTGCACCGTCAATCTGTTGATTTGCCAGTACTGTAAATAGATAGCTTGCTTAACGTGGAAGCTTACTTTAATTTATGCGCTATCTAAAGTCGCTTGTGAGCATTTATGTCGCTGCTGCTAATTGGGAGCAGTGTTTTGAGTTGTAAGATATGACAGAGCAGAGATTTAACGAAAAACGTATTCGTTGGACATGTCGTCGTGGCATGTTGGAATTAGATGTGATTTTGATTCCTTTTTTTGAGCGTTATTTTTCGTCGATGGATGACGAATTAAAAGCCACTTTTGTGCGTTTGCTAGAAGAGGCCGATCCCGATTTGTTCAATTGGTTGATGGGACATGGCCAGCCAGAGGATGAAGCCTTGGCGGCAATGATTCGTTATATCAACGAGCGCATTAAACCCTGAGGCAACGGGCCTAAGATAATGCAGTCATTTAAGCTGACTCCTTCGCTTTTGTTTGTTGTTTACTGCGGCTTAGCACAGTTAGGTGTTTTTATGCTGCAAATGGCGTTGTTAGAAGTAGGAGCGATGTTGGCTGGGCTGTTGTTAATATCGACGGCAATTTGGTGTCTGGCCGTTTATCACTACTGGGTGGCGTTATCTGGAGTCACCCATCAGTTATTGTATTTGAATCATCGATGGTATTGGCTAGATGAGCATGGACAGCAAGAGCTCGAAGTGATGACACCGACGCTATTACTGCCTCAAATCATTATCATGCGAACAAAAAAGAACAATGAGAGTTCGGTGCGAACGATGATTTGGGCTATTGATGAGCTCGGTGAGCAACGTTTTCGTGAGCTTAGTCGTTGTTTGCATAGTCATCAGCGCAGTCAAACCTACGCTGGCGACCATACTTACGGTTGAGGTGTCAATACTGAGTCTTTTGCCTCGGGCAATAGCTCAGGATAGTCGAGTGTATAATGCAGGCCGCGGCTTTCTTTACGCATTTGCGCACTTTTGATCATAAGGTCTGCGACTAATACCAGATTTCTTAGCTCCAGTAGATCATTGTCTACTTTAAAGTTTGCATAGTACTCATGAATTTCTTGTTTGAGTAAGTTCACGCGACTTTGCGCCCGCTGCAAACGTTTGTCACTGCGAACAATGCCTACATAATTCCACATCACCTGGCGCAGTTCGTGCCAGTTATGAGTAATTACAATTTGCTCGTCAGAGTTGCTGACTCGGCTATCATCCCACTGTGGTACTTCGGTCGTTAATGTCGGGGTGTCCCAGTGATTAATGATGTCCTTTGCTGCTGAGTAACCATAGACAAGACATTCTAAAAGAGAGTTACTGGCCATGCGGTTGGCACCATGCAAACCTGTGCAGGCAACTTCACCTACCGCATAGAGACCGTCGACATCGGTTTTGCTATTTAAATCAACGCGAACGCCACCGCATGTGTAATGGGCAGCTGGAACAACGGGAATGGCCTGTTCTGTGATATCCAGCCCTAGCTCCAGACAGCGTTGATGTATGGTCGGAAAATGCTGCTGGATAAAGGTTTTGCCTTTATGGCTGATATCCAGCAAAACATGTTCCTGCCCGCGCTTTTTCATCTCGTGATCAATGGCTCGGGCGACAATATCTCGTGGTGCCAGTTCTGCTCGTTCATCATACTCTGGCATAAATCGCGTACCGTCTGCGCGTTTAAGAAAAGCGCCTTCGCCACGTAATGCTTCAGATATTAAGAAAGAGCGGGCCAGTGGATCAAACAGGCAGGTAGGGTGGAACTGATTAAACTCTAAATTAGCTACGCTACAACCTGCACGCCAGGCCATAGCAACACCATCGCCTGAGGCGACGTCAGGATTACTGGTGTAGAGATAAACTTTACTGGCTCCACCGGTTGCTAAAATAACAAAGCGCGCTCTAAAAACTTCGACTTCGTTGCTTGTCAGATTGAGCGCGTAGGCACCAATACAGCGTTTTCCACCGCTTGATGATGGCGAAGATGTGATCAAATCAACAGCGTTATAACCTTCGTACCACTGGATATTTTGTTGTTTCTTAACGGCTCCGACAAGGGTGGTAGCAACAGCTTTTCCGGTTGCATCGGCAGAGTGAATAATACGACGACGACTATGACCGCCTTCACGAGTCAGATGATATTCTTGCTCGCCTGCGGAGTTTTCTCGTGTACTAAAAGCGACTCCTTGCTCGATCAGCCACTCGATGGCTTTACGGCTGTTTTCAACTGTAAAGTGCACGGCTTCTTCATCGCACAAACCAGCTCCAGCGACTAAAGTATCCTGTACGTGAGACTCAACACTGTCATCATTGTCGAGGACGGCTGCAATGCCTCCTTGAGCATAAAAGGTTGAGCCTTCGGTCAATGCTGCTTTAGAAAGTACAGCTACCTTGCCATATTGACTAAGATGCAATGCTGCAGTGAGTCCTGCGGCTCCGCTGCCAATAATTAGTACGTCGTGTTGGTGATTACTCATTGAACCATCATTAGGTCAGTTTGTTTAAATATAACACCGAGTTAGCTGATTTTTGACCAACTTCGATATTTATCCCGTCAGTTGTTGCGGATTTTGCTTGAAATTCTAATGTTTGACCAACACATATTAACAAATATGTAAAAAATAAAGAAATGTCGGCGAACTTATTGCTTGGCATGAGGTCTTAGAATGACACAAGAAGAAACACAACCTGACACTCTGAAGGAGGTTGTATGAGTGCCGGGAATGATCAACTGTTAGTTGAGCGCGTCCAGCGCGGCGATAAAAAAGCATTTGATTTGCTGGTAAAGAAATATCAGCATAAAGTATTTAGTTTGATTAGCCGATTGGTTAAAGAGCCCGCCGAGGTTGCCGATGTTGCACAGGAGTCTTTTATAAAGGCTTATCGGGCGCTGGCTAATTTTCGTGGAGACAGTGCGTTTTATACCTGGCTCTACCGTATTGCGGTGAATACCGCCAAGAACCATTTAGTGGCCCAGGGGCGACGACCACCGGATTCTGACATTGATGCCACAGAGGCAGAACAGTTCAGCGGTGTTGATTCATTAAAAGAAGTTGGCTCTCCAGAGCGTATGCTCTTGAGAGACGAATTAAAGCAGCGTGTCTTCAAGACGATTGAAGAGCTGCCGGAAGATTTACGCTCGGCCATCACTTTGCGAGAGATGGAAGGGTTAAGCTACGAAGAGATAGCAGAAGTAATGGATTGTCCCGTTGGGACCGTTCGTTCAAGAATATTTCGGGCTCGTGAAGCAATCGAGCGGAACATTCAGGAACTTTTGTAGTCGAACGATGGCAGGTAATTCTTTACATCTAGCGATAGCTCATTTAATGTGCGAGTTACTTTCTCTGGATGTATTTAACTTTAGTCTCTATAGGATTGGTAAGTAGTTACTTTCGGTATGTGACCTAACTTGCAGCACGAAGAGTCTAAAGCTATAAACGATAATAATTATCCAACGGGGTTGGTTGAGAGAATGAGTCAACAAGAAGTTAATCAGAACATTTCTTCATGGGTTGATGAAGACAATCTGGATGAGCAAACGCTTAAACAGTTGTTAAAAGATCCTGAAGCTGCGAAGTCCTGGGAATCGTATCATTTGATGCGCGCCGTCATTAATGATGAAGTCGCATCAGAATGGCAACCGGATTTTAGTGACAAAGTCGCTGCTGCTATTGCTGATGAGCCAGCTATTTTGGCACCCGTAAGACGCAGTGGCATTCGTCAGGCTGTTACTGGGTGGGCTTTAGCTGCATCCGTTGCTGCAGTGGCGTTAGTCAGCGTGCAATGGTTGCCGACTGGTGATACTGGTTCGACTCAGATTGCTGATACGGCCGCTAGCGAGCAAGGCAGTCTGTTAGCCGAATACCATGTAACCCCCGAAGAGCAGGCTCAGTTAGAGCGCATCGAAGGGTTATTTGCTCAATTTGCTCAACAGTCAGCCCATAACAATCAAGGCAGCCAATTACCTCGTGTTCGTATGGTGAGTGGCGAGCAGGCTCGTACCTACCGCATGTCACCACGCCAGTTTCGTCAGTTGATGGCTGAGCTTGAGCGTCGTAACGAAGAAGCCCGCATTCAGGCGCGCAAAGAAAACAGTAAAGTGTTAGAGCAGTAATTCCTATCCAAAGAGATGGCTCAGGCCATCTCTTTATTTCCCTTCCTATCTTGTCCATAATAGCAGTTACTCTTATCTGCAATATTTGGAATCATGCTAAAAGAAAGCGCCAAAGTAGTCGCTGTTGATGGCGATTTTGCCTGGTTAGAATCTGTGGCCAAGTCAGGGTGTGCTTCATGCGATGTGAACCAAACTTGTGGCACTGGTTTGCTGAGTCAAATATTAGGCCGTCGAGCTTTTTATACCCGTATTCCTAACACTCTGAATGCCAAAGTTGGTGAACAGGTGTTGGTGAGTATTCCCGAAAAAGGGTTGTTGTTAGGCTCATTCGTGCTGTATTTATTACCATTACTGTTTTTATTTGCAACAGCATTGGTTGGCGACTTACTCGTGATCAAGGAAGGTTGGATTATTCTAAGTTCGATTCTGGGAATGATGCTTGGGTTCGGTTGTGCTCGTTGGCTCAGTTCTTTGCTTGAGCGACAAGCCATTACGCGTATTGCTATGTTGAGTAAATCCTCCCTGAATATCTCGAATAGTTAAATTGTCAGAGCGCTATTGTCATTTGAGTTTCCTTCCTAATATTGTGTTACAAACTACATGACACTTTTTGTATGAGCGCTTGTCATATTTGTTGAAAATATTGAACATCGATCCAATATTGCTGAGTTAATACCCGATGCCTTCATAGGGCTTTGGGTATATTACGCTTAATACTCAGGCTTTTGGGTTGAATACATACAAACTTCAAAGGAGAAGATTAGTGAAACAATTAAGGTCATTTTCTGCCGTTTTGATTTTAATTATGTGGAGCTGTATCGGGCGTGCGGCCAGCTACCCCGACTTTACTGAAATGGTTGAAGACGTAAAAGATTCTGTCGTGGTGATTACTGCGCGTTTTGATAGCGAGTACCAGGATTCTGGAACGTCTTTTGGCTCAGGTTTTGTCATTGATGATGATGGTTATATTTTGACGAATCGTCATGTGGTGTATCAAACCTATTATGGTCGTCAGGGCGATAAGCAGGCGACTTTTATCCGAGTGAAATTAGGTAACGGAAAAGAGTACGATGCCGAAGTCGTTGGTGCTGATATAGGTACCGATCTGGCGTTGTTAAAAATTGATGCTCCCAAATTAAAAGAAGTAAAGGTTGCGGACATCGATGAAGTAAAAGTGGGGGCCTGGGTAGTTGCCTTTGGAGCGCCTTTGGGTCTGGAAAAAACCATTACAGCGGGCATTGTAAGTGCCAAGAATCGTAGCTTACCAGGCGCTGAGCAGTATGTTCCATTTTTACAGACTGATGCAGCTATCAACTTTGGTAACTCTGGTGGCCCCTTGTTTAATGTTGATGGCGAAGTGATTGGAATTAATTCACGTATTAAGAGCGCTCGTGGCTCTGGAAATATTGGTTTAGCTTTTGCTATTCCAATTAATTTAGGTGTTCATATTGCTGGCCAACTCAAAGAATACGGACATATCAAGCGCGGATACTTGGGTGTTGAATATCAAGATTTGGATCATGATCTGGCACGAAACTTTGGTTTGAGTAAGGTGACTGGAGCCATTCTTAAGAGTGTGGCGGCAGGCTCTCCTGCAGATAAAGCTGGTCTTGAGCCTTCGGATGTTGTGACTCACATTAATGGCAAAGAAGTAACACAGGCAGGGGATTTACCCTACTTGATTGGTTTGCTTGAACCGGGTAAAGAGATTGATGTAAAGATCATTCGTGGTAAGAAAAAGAAAACCATCGAAGTCGTGTTGGGCGAACGCGAGCAGCGTGCGGTATCCAGTAGTGGTCGTGATTCCTCGCAAGGCGGTTTACTAGGGCTGGCGGTGCGTGAAATTCCAGACCGTTACCGAGAAGCTGCTCAGTTAGACAGCGGTGTATTTGTTCAAGAAGTCTACTCAGGCCCGGCAAATCGAGGAGGTATTGAGAAAGGCGACGTGATTTTACGAGTGGGTAGTGAAGTGGTGAAATCCGTCGAGCATTTCGAAAAGCTGGTAGAAGCCAAAAAGGACGATGGAGACCTGGCGTTACTGGTTTTCCGTCGCGGTCAGACGCAATATTTAGCAATCAGTCTCAAATAGACACTTTCTGTGGAGCGGTGGCGATTAGCCACTGCTCTTTAGTTCAAAAATAGTGTAAGATCTGCGCCCTTTGTACAGAATTAATGAGTTGGCATCTCTAAAAATAGTCTTTTGGCGTCCATCTTTTTATCCTAGTTTAGGAAGTTGGTTGTTTTAGGCTTTAAAATCAACAGGTTAAAAGGTTTTTTGGTGTTGATTTCGCAAAGTGACTATTTTTAGTGATGCCCTTTACGTTGAGTTCATTGGCCAGAGTTTATGTCATATACGCAGTTCATCCGTAACTTTTCAATCATTGCCCACATCGATCACGGCAAATCGACCTTGTCTGATCGTCTTATTCAACATTGTGGCGGTCTAAGTGACCGCGAGATGGAAGCGCAAGTCCTTGATTCTATGGACTTGGAGCGAGAGCGTGGGATTACCATCAAAGCCCAGAGTGTTACCCTCGATTACAAAGCGAAAGACGGCAACACCTATCAGTTGAATTTCATTGATACGCCCGGACACGTGGATTTTTCTTATGAGGTATCGCGTTCTTTAGCGGCCTGTGAAGGCGCTTTGCTGGTGGTGGATGCCGCTCAGGGTGTTGAGGCACAGACCGTGGCTAACTGTTATACGGCGATAGAGCAAGAGCTGGAAGTGATTCCAATTCTTAATAAGATTGATTTGCCACAAGCTGATCCTGACACGGTAAGCCAGGAAATCGAAGACATTATTGGTATTGAAGCAACCGAAGCGGTGACCTGCTCTGCTAAAACTGGACTCGGTATTGAAGACGTATTAGAAACCATCGTTGCCGATGTTCCACCAGCCGAAGGTGATCCTGATAAGCCGCTAAAAGCGCTGATTGTAGACTCCTGGTTTGATAATTATCTGGGTGTTGTTTCTTTGGTCAGAGTTATGGAAGGTCGTTTGTCTCCCGGTGACAAAATGCTCGTTATGTCGACGGGTAAAGCTCACGTTGTTGACCATGTTGGTATCTTCACACCAAAACGTAAAGATTTAAAAGAGCTTAAAGCGGGTGAAGTAGGCTTTGTTATCGCTGGGATTAAAGACATCCAGGGAGCGCCAGTAGGGGATACTTTGACTACGGCTAAAGCACCTGCTGATGAGGCATTGCCAGGATTTCAGAAAGTGAAGCCACAGGTTTATGCTGGACTTTTTCCTGTTGCCTCGGACGATTACGAAGCCTTTCGTGATGCGCTAGGAAAGTTAAGCTTGAATGATGCTTCGCTGTTTTATGAGCCAGAAAATTCGCAAGCGTTAGGTTTTGGTTTCCGTTGTGGCTTCTTGGGTATGCTGCACATGGAAATCATTCAGGAGCGACTGGAGCGAGAATACAATCTCGATCTTATCACTACTGCACCAACGGTAATTTTTGAAGTGATCGACTCAAAAGGCGAAACGCTGTATGTCGATAATCCTTCTAAATTGCCCGATCCCGGCGCCATCAGTGAAATGCGTGAGCCTATTGTTGAAGCCAGCATGCTGTTACCAAAAGAATATCTGGGCAATGTGATTACTTTGTGCGTCGAAAAGCGCGGCGTGCAAAAGAATATGAATTACGTGGGTAATCAGGTTTCACTGAGCTATGAGCTGCCCATGAACGAAGTGGTTCTCGACTTCTTTGACCGTTTGAAGTCGGTGAGCCGTGGTTACGCGTCATTAGACTATAACTTTGTTCGTTTCCAGCAAGCGGATCTGGTTAAGCTGGATATTCTAATTAATGGTGAAAAAGTCGATGCGTTAGCCATTATTGTTCATAAAGATCAGGCATTCTATCGTGGTCGCGAACTGGTCGAGAAAATGCGTGAGCTAATTCCTCGTCAGATGTTTGAGGTGGCTATTCAAGCTGCCATTGGTAATCACATCGTTGCTCGTTCAACCGTGAAAGCATTACGTAAGAACGTAACGGCAAAATGTTACGGTGGCGACGTGAGTCGTAAGCGCAAGCTGCTAGAGAAACAAAAAGCAGGTAAAAAACGCATGAAACAGGTAGGTAAAGTGGAGATTCCACAAGATGCGTTCCTGGCAGTATTGCAAATCGGTAGCGATAAATAAGTAACATGCTGGCGGAGAGCCAGCATGTCTGAAAAAAGAGTGGCCGTAGAAATTGCTGCGGAACCATCATTCAAAGTACGAATAGTTTGGGACAATATATGAGTTTTGAAATGATTTTGATGGTGGCATTAGTGTCATCAGCGATTATCAGTGCGATGGACAAATGGAACTGGGCAAAAAAACGTGCACAGGCTGCTGATGATTTAAGACAGAAGAATAAAAATGTCGATTTTGAGCGCATCGAAAGCGTTTTGAAAAAGCCTGAATGGGTTGAGTTTAGCGATACTATTTTTGTTTTGAGTTGTGCCGTTGGCGTTGTTTGGCTGATGTTGCCAAACTTTGAACTGATTCTGGTTACGGCTCTGTTTTTGAGCGCATTAATAGCCATTGTTGAGAAAACCTGGCTAGCCAAAAAGAAAAAACAACAACTGGCTGATTTATATAAACGCAACAGTAATCCTCATGACAAAGAAGTTGAAGCGGTCGAAAAAGATCCGTGGTGGGCTGATTATGGTTGGTCTTTCTTTCCGTTGCTATTAGTTATCGTCGTTTTACGTTCGTTTTTCTATGAGCCTTTTAAAATCCCTTCTAGTTCTATGGAACCAACTCTGTGGGTTCACGATTTTATTTTGGTTAACAAGCATGCTTATGGATTGCGTTTACCCGTCACTAAGACGCGTATTACCGAAGGTGAGCAGCCTAAGCGAGGTGATGTTGTGGTTTTTCGCGCGCCTCATGAGCCAACCAAAGATTACATCAAGCGTTTGATTGCATTACCTGGAGACGTTGTATATCTGGATCCTTATCAGCAACTTTGGGTTAAGCCAAAATGCAATGGCCCTGAAGAATATACCCCTCAACAGCTAAAGTGCGGAGTTAAAAACAAGATCGAGCATTCTCTTGTTGCGGCTAAAGGCTTTAATGGCATTGATGTTTATAAAGAAAACCTCGACGGTGTTGAGCACGAAATTATGATCAAATCAGAATTTAAGAGTGGCAGACCACAGTACAGCCCTCGTGCTCACGCCGAGTTCAAAAAACTCCAGCTGGCTGGACAAAAAATTGATAAACGCATATTTTTTGCCAGATTCAACACCTTCATAGAAGACTGGAAGCGGGGTGTTGAAGTACCTGAAGGCAGTTATTTTGTATTGGGTGACAATCGTAATCAAAGTTTAGACTCGCGTTTTTGGGGATTTGTACCTGAGCAACGAATGGTTGGTAAGGCCGAAGCCATCTGGTTGCATCTGGAATTTGGCTTCGAAGACAAAGGCAAACCCTGGAGTTATATCCCAACTGGTGTGAATTTTGACCGAGTTGGTGGTATAAAATAGATAAGTATTCATTTTTTCGGGAGACGATTCATGTTTCGACGTCAAAAAGGTGCCAGCATCTGGTCTATTATGATGATTGGCGCGATGGTAGGTGGCTATGGCATGGTGGGCATTCAGTTGGTTCCTGTATACATTGAGAACATGAGTGTCAAAAAAGCCTTGGAAAGCTTGGAGAAAGAAAATACCAAGATGAGCAAAGCACAGGTCAACCGCAAATTAGCTGCTCAGTTTAATATTAATCAAGTTGAGCGAGTGACCAAAGAAAACATTCACTTTAAGCCAACTCGTGGCGGCAAGATGCGAGTGAGCATTGTTTATGATGTAAAGATTGACTTAGTTAGCAACCTTTCCGTTCTCGTTGAATTTGATGATAGTGTTGAGATTTAGTGAATGTGGCAACAACATGACTTAGAGCGTTTGCAAAAACGCCTAAGCTATACTTTTAGGTCTCCTGATTTACTTAAACAGGCTTTGACCCACCGCAGTGCAAAAGGCGCTCATAATGAGCGCCTTGAGTTTTTAGGCGACAGCATTTTGGGTTTTGTTATCGCTGCGCGTTTATATCACCTGTTCGAAAAAGGCTCAGAAGGACACCTGACGCGCTTGCGTGCGCATTTGGTAAGAGAGAAGACCTTAGCCGAACTGGCGAACGAAATTGAGGTTGGCAATGTTCTTAAGCTCGGTGGCGGAGAGCTAAAAAGTGGTGGTTATCGTAGAGCGTCGATTTTATCCGACGCAATGGAAGCCATATTAGGAGCTATCTATCTGGACGGTGGTATGGAGTCTGCACAGAGAGTTATTCTTGGACTCTATGATGAGCGTATGAAATCACTGACGCTGGATCAGGCAACCAAAGATCCTAAAACTCAGTTACAGGAGTGGCTACAGAGCCGCAAACAAGAGTTGCCAATTTACGATGTGACTAAAACCGAAGGACAAGAGCATAACCGAACCTATTGGGTATCTTGTGAAACTCGCGACGGTCAGCAGAAAACCGAAGCCAAAGGTTCCAGCCGCCGTAAAGCAGAACAGGCAGCTGCCGAAAAAATGTTATCTCTGTTACTGGGTGAGAAATAGTTATGAGTGAGATTAATAAACCCGCCGACGTTTCTCGTTGCGGTTATGTTGCCATTATTGGCCGCCCTAATGTTGGCAAGTCGACTTTGCTGAATGGGTTGCTTGGGCAAAAAATTAGCATCACATCCAAAAAGCCGCAAACGACTCGTCATCGTATTTTGGGCATTGATACCGAAAAAGATGCTCAGGTTATTTATGTCGACACTCCCGGTTTGCATTTAAACGAAACGAAAGCCATTAATCGCTTGATGAATAAGGCTGCGACGACATCCACCAAAGAAGTTGATCTGATTGTGTGGGTGTTAGAAGGCACAAACTGGACCGATGATGATCAAATGGCATGTGACTATGCTAAAGCATCAGGATGTCCGGTACTTTTGTTCGTTAATAAAATCGATCTGATAAAAGATAAAACAGCCTTACTGCCTCATTTGGAGCAGGTTTCAAAACAAATTAATTTTGTTGAGGTTATTCCTGGCTCTGCCGAAAAAGGCGACAATGTCGAAACGTTAAGACAAAAATTATTTAGCTTGATCCCCGAAGGCATTCCGTTCTTTCCAGAAGATCATGTGACCGACCGAAGCCAACGCTTTATGGCCGCTGAGATTATTCGTGAAAAACTCATGCGTAATTTGGGCGAAGAGTTACCTTATTCTGTCACGGTCGAAATCGAGCAGTTTAAAGTTGAAGAGAATGGATTGGTGAGGATCAATGGCCTTATTTTGGTTGAACGCAAAGGTCAAAAGACTATCGTTATCGGAAAAAAAGGCGAAAAGTTAAAACAAATTGGTCGCGATGCTCGTCTGGATATGCAAAGCCTCTTCGAAGCCAAAGTATTTTTGGAGCTTTGGGTTAAAGTTAAAGATGGTTGGGCTGACGACGAACGTGCGCTCCGTTCTCTTGGATACGATGAAGGACAATGAGACTTGAAGAACACTTGATCGTTCTTCATGCCCGTCCCTATCAAGAGACGGCTCTTATGGTAGATGCTTTTAGCAAAGAGCACGGAAGGCTCACATTTATTGCCAAGCACATACGCTCACCTAGTAAACAAAAAGTTCGAGCCGCTTTACAGACTTCTGCAGAATTGGAAGCGGTTTTAGGTGGTAAGGGCGAAGTTAAAACGCTGCAATCTTGTGAGGTGATCACACCAGCAGCCATACAAAAAGGTGAAGCATTCATCTGCTGCAGCTACATTAGTGAGCTCTTGCTTCGTACGCTTCCACGCTGGGAGCCCAATCCTTCCTTATACGATTATATTCGATCGGCTTTTGAGTCGGCACACGATGATGTTGCCCGACTGATATCCTTACGTTTGTTAGAATTAAAAGTGATTGAATCTCTAGGTTACGGTATTCAATTTAACCAGACCATAGAACAGCAGGCTGTAGTTGAAGAGTTTTGCTATCTAGTGACAGAACAGGGTTTTCGAGCTATTGATGAGTCTAGTGTACGTGAGCCATCGCGACTGTATGTCAGTGGTCTTCATTTATTGCAGATTTTTCGTGGAGAGCTGCAAAATCCTTCTGCTCTTAATGCCCTCAAGCAGATATGTCGTGTCATGTTAACGCCACATCTGGGTAACAAGCCTTTAGTTAGTAGAAAACTATGGCTGGACTGGCATCACAAACAGAGCAGAGCGAAAGCTCAGAAAGAAGAATCAATGAATGATTCTTCTAGGTCTTAAAATAATCATTACTCTTTAGCTGGTTTCAGTATAATAAGCGCCAGTCAAGATCTTATCAGAGAGGCAAATACCATGCGTCAGCCTATTTTACTTGGAGTGAATATCGATCACGTTGCCACGCTACGTCAAGCTCGTGGTACTTACTACCCTGAGCCAGTGCAGGCTGCTTTGATTGCGGAGCAAGCGGGTGCTGATGGCATTACTATTCATCTACGTGAGGATCGCCGTCATATTGTGGACCGAGATGTTTTCTTGTTAAAAGAAACTCTGCAAACTCGTATGAATCTGGAAATGGCGGTGACAGAAGAAATGCTCGCCATTGCCGAAAAAGTCAAACCAGCTTACGTTTGCCTGGTGCCCGAAAAGCGTGAAGAGCTGACCACTGAAGGCGGATTGGATGTGGTTGGAGCTGAAGCCAAAATTAAGGATGCGTGTCATCGAATGATGGAGGCGGGGATCAAAGTTTCACTCTTTATTGATGCTGAGTCGAGTCAGATTGAAGCGGCAAAACGTTGTGGCGCTGAGTTAATTGAGTTGCATACGGGTCACTATGCCGAGTTTAGAGATGAAGATGCTGCCTTACCGTCATTAAAGAAGCTCCAGCAAGCCGCGACTTTTGCTCATGACATTGGACTTCAAGTGAATGCCGGACATGGATTGCACTATCATAATGTGCAGCCTGTTGCTATGATTCCTGAGATAGTTGAGCTAAATATCGGGCATGCGTTAATTGCTCGAGCTGTGATGGTTGGACTGGAGTCTGCGGTGAAAGAAATGAAGCGTTTGATGGTAGAGGCCCGTCAATGGCAATAGTCGGTATCGGTACTGATATCCTTGATATCCCTCGAATAGAGGGATCTTACCAGCGTTTTGGCCAAAAGTTTGTTGATCGTATATTGTCCGCTGAAGAACAGAAAAGTGCGGGTTTCCAATCACACCCCGAACGTTATCTGGCTAAGCGCTTCGCTGCAAAAGAAGCGCTCATGAAAGCACTAGGAAGAGGGTTGGCTGATAAACTTCGATTTGATAATTTTTCTGTGTTAAATGACAGTGCTGGTAAGCCTTATGTCGTTGTTTCTGGAAGGGCACAAGAAGTCAAAGAGAGTTTGGGCATTACCGAACTGCATATCAGTTTGTCGGATGAAAAACATCAAGTGATCGCCTTCGCAATTGCAGAAAAATAGCTTTTTTGCTCGATAGTGCCCTAGAGTGAGGGAATCTTCTATTTTCCTCACTATCATCTCATTGATGTTTCAACTATCTTTAGAATAATGCAGTGGGCTACTCAAGCTTTTTGCTCCGATAAATGAACTCTGGACCACAGATAAATGTTACGTATCTCCGTTTGTTAGGAGTGGTTGTTTTTATAAATTAGGGCGTATGGAATGGTTTCTCTGTTAGTTGGCAATAAACGGGTCCGGTAAACTTCTATTATGGAGCTGGAAGCTGGCCTCTTATGATTATGATTAATTTCGAATCACTAAAAAGTTATTCCCCATTGCTTCAGTGGCTTGTCCCCATATTGCTGTCGATTTTTCTCATACCTATTGCGCTCGGTAGTTATCTCTTTTTTCATACGCTTGTTGAGCTCTTTGCGGTTATTGTTGCTGTATTGTGTTTTGTTGTCGCAATAAACACATATAAGTTCTCACGCAGCCATTTTTTAATGTTTTTAGGTTGTGGGTATTTTTGGGTAGGTATTTTTGATCTTTCCCATGCGTTAGCCTTCGAAAGCTTTGGTCTATTTAGAGTTAATGGAGACGACACCGCTATTCAATACTGGATGTCGGCGCGCTTGTTCGAGTCTCTCATTCTATTATCGACATCATTATTCTTTAGTAAACCAGTCAAGTGGCCGTTCTTTTTCGGTATTTTCGGAGGCATATTTGCCACTGTATGCATTGCTATTTACAGTGGTGCTTTTCCGGTTATGTTTGTCGAAGGAAAAGGGCTAACACCCATTAAAGTCTGGGGTGAATACCTCGTTATTTTTATTCTTTTGGTTTCGGCATTATCTTTTTATTATCATCGCCATCGACTCCATTCTGGCGTTTTCAAACTAATTATACTTTCTATCGGTCTAACAATATTAGCCGAAGTTGCGTTCACTTTATATACAACGATAAGTGCAAGTTCAGCAATTGTCGGTCATATTTTAAAACTGTTTTCGTTTTGGGCTATTTATATCGCGCTCGTTGAGTTTACATTAAATCAACCTTTTAAATCTCTGTCGTTAAGTGCTAATACCTACGATGGTATTCCTGATGCGATCACGGTTCTCAATGAAGTGGGGGTTATTGTTCAGGTTAATGAATCTGCTGCCCGTTATGCCAAGACGCGTTCAGAACAGCTCATTGGACGCAATAGCCATGCTATTTTTCATGCCGATGTTCCTATCACTGGCTGTGTTATTTGTCAGGCAATTATTCAAAAAGATTATCCTTACTATCAGGAAATCGAACGAGATGGACATTACTATGAAGTCACTTTATCCGAATTAGTCTTCAATGACGGTCGTGTTGGTATTGTGCAAATGTTACGTAATATCACGGAACGTCGTTTAGCCCAGGTTAATTTTTCTACCGTTAGCCGTTTGTACAATATCCTGCACCTTGCGAATAAAGCCATTCTCGAAACCCGCGATAGAGCACATTTGTTAGAAGAAATTTGCCAAATTGCCGTTCAGCATGGCAATTTTAAAATGGCTTGGATTGGATTAATTGAAGATCAGTTTGTAGAGCCTGTTGCCGCTGCCGGAGCTCATGATCCTTACTTGAATAACATTGTAGTTAAAGTAGATGGTAGTGAGTTGTCTAAAGGGCCTGTTGGTATTGCGGCGACAACCAATCAAGTCGCTTGTGTCAATTACACCCGTAGTGATGAGAGTTTTCGACCTTGGCGTGATGAGGCTTTACGAAGTGGCTTTTATTCTCTGGCGGCTGTTCCTATTTTGAAGCAAGATCAGTGTCTTGGCGTTTTTGCTATTTATTCGTCAGAAGAAAATGCTTTTGATGAAAGCACTCTGGAGCTACTCTCCAGTCTGAGCAATGATATCAGTGCTGCTATGTTCTACATTCAACTCGAAGAAGAACGCATTCGCTCTGAGGTTCAGTTAAAACAACTCTCTCAAGCCATAGAGCAAAGTGGAAGCGCTACCATCATCACTGATACAGAGCGAAAAATTGAATATACCAATCTCTATTTTTCGGAGTTGACTGGCATCGAAGCTCATGAGGTTCTAGGTAAGGATATCGAGGAACTCAATCAGATTGCGCATACTTTTTCTACTAACAGCAAAATAATGAAGAAAGTAATGGACGTTGGTAGCTGGGAAACAGAAGTTGAATGTTCCAACCGTTATGGTAAAAGCTATTGGTCGTTGCAATCGATATCTGCCATTAAGGACAGCAAAGGCGATATTCGACAACTATTGTGGACTTCCAAAGATAATACTCAGTTACACGATGCCCAAGAAACGATTCGCCAACTTGCTTATTTTGATCCTTTAACCAATTTGCCAAATCGTCGGCTGTATCAAGATCGGATTCAACAGGCTATTAATGTTGCTGACCGCCATCACGAAAAAGTTGCGTTATTGTATTTTGACCTTGATAACTTTAAAAACATTAATGATTTGTTAGGTCACGACTTTGGTGATCTATTTCTCAAGCATGTTGCTGAATCTTTGGCGTTATCTGTTCGTAACTCAGATACCGTCGCTCGTTTAGGCGGTGATGAATTTACAGTTATTCTGGGAGATATCGAGTCGGTAAATGATATTGTTCATGTCGCAGAGAATATTCTTCATCGCCTTAATACAAAAACTGTAATTGATGGTCGTGATGTTGTTGTAAATTCCAGTATTGGTATCAGCCTTTATCCAGACGATGCTGAAGATGCTGCGCAGTTGATGAAGCATGCCGACATGGCCATGTATTATGCAAAAGAACAAGGCCGCAATAACTTCCAGTTTTTTGAAAAGTTTTTAAATGAAAAAGCTCAAAAGCGTATTCAGTTAGAAAACCGATTAAGAGAGGCTATTAAGAATAAAGAGTTCATACTCCATTATCAGCCGCAGTTTGAGTTGAAGTCTGGTGATTTAGTCGGAATCGAGGCGCTGGTGCGTTGGAATGATCCTGAGCGAGGCATGATTTCACCGGCAGAGTTTATTCCTTTAGCTGAAGAGACGTCTCTCATAGTAAGTTTGGGGCGCTGGGTTATCCATTATGCTTGCGCCGAGTTTGCCAGCATGGTGGAAAGAGGATTTCCAAAAGTTAAATTGGCGATAAATATTTCAGCTAATCAGTTTCGTAGAAAGAATGAACTTTATGATGACATTTTGTTTGCTTTAGAACAGTCGAAACTACCCGCTCATCTGTTGCAGCTGGAGCTGACAGAAAGCATTCTTGTCGAAGACATCGAAGAGACCATTCGATTGTTAGAGGATTTTAAACAGCAAAAAATCACTCTGGCGATAGATGATTTTGGTACGGGTTACTCGTCGCTAAGTTATTTAAAAAAGTTTCCAGTGGATGTCATTAAAATAGATCGTACTTTTGTTAGAGACATCGAAAATGACAGCAATGACCGTGCTATTGTCAGGGCCATGTCAGCGATGGCTCATGAATTAGAATTAAAAGTGTTGGCAGAAGGCGTCGAAAATTTAAATCAGGTTGAATTTTTACTGCAACAACAGTGTGATTACACGCAAGGATTTTACTATTCTAAACCGCTGGATGCCCAGATGTTGTTTGAGTCATATCACCAGGCATCCAGTGTAGAAGATTTGTCCGATTAGGTTCTCTTAGTCGGTAAGTTCAGCTGCCTGTACCGTATTTTCCATTAAGCAAGCAACAGTCATGGGGCCAACACCTCCAGGAACCGGGGTGATCCATGAAGCACGCTCGGCTGCTTTTTCAAAGTCAACATCACCAACCAGTTTACCGTCATCCAGTCGGTTAATGCCTACATCAATGACAATAGCACCGGGTTTAATCCATTCTCCTTTCACAATTCCAGGTTTGCCAACGGCTACAACAACGATGTCGGCGTCGGCTAAGTGCTTCGCTAAATCTTTGGTAAATTTATGAGTGACGGTAACAGTGCAGCCTTTTAATAGTAGTTCCATAGCCATCGGGCGACCAACGATATTGGACGCTCCGACAACACAGGCATTTTGACCACGGATAGGTGCCTGAGTGGACTCTAATAATGTAACAATGCCTTTAGGCGTACATGGACGTAGGAGGGGGATTCGCTGTGCTAAACGCCCAAGGTTATAAGCATGGAATCCGTCGACGTCTTTGCTGGGCTTTATTCTATCCAGCATTTTGCTTGAATCAATATGCTCTGGCAGCGGCAGCTGGAGTAGAATCCCGTGTATATTGTCGCTATCATTTAGCTTATCGATTTCGGCAATCAGCTCAGCTTCGGAGATTTCTGCCGAAAGTTCGACTTTTTGCGAAAGAAAACCTACTTCTTCACAAGCCTGGACCTTTTTGTTGACGTAGATACTCGAGGCGGGATCACTGCCGACCAAAATAACTGCCAGACCGGGCCGAGAGAGGTTTTGCTCGATTCTTTTTGCAACGTTCTGCTTTACTTGATGTCTTAGGTTTGCGGCGATGGATTTACCATCGATTAACTGGGCACTCATATAAGTAGATGATTCTTTTGAATTGATTAGAAAGTAGCTTAGTATTTTCTCAAGAATTATCCATTGTTGAAAGAGCCTGAATTAAATGAAATAAAAATAATTTTTGTTGTTGACCTTGGCGATCTAAATCAGTAATATGCACGCCTCGTTGAGACGGCAACGTCAAAAACGCGATGTTTCGGGGAATAGCGCAGTCTGGTAGCGCGCCTGCTTTGGGTGCAGGATGTCGGGGGTTCGAATCCCTCTTCCCCGACCAGATTTTAAGACTTCAAGTAAGTCGTAACCTGGGTTGCTGTATAAGGCGCCCGTAGCTCATTTGGATAGAGCAACGGCCTTCTAAGCCGTGGGTAGTAGGTTCGAATCCTACCGGGCGCGCCATTTTCGGTGTTCCGATAGGTAGTTCAGAACGTTTACTTGAGGTAGAAAAGTTTAGTGGTGGGTGTAGCTCAGTTGGTAGAGCCCCGGATTGTGATTCCGGTCGTCGTGGGTTCAAATCCCATCATCCACCCCAGTTTAAGTTAGCGAAATATTCAGGTAATATTAGCTAACAAACATGTAGGGTGTTATACGTTCAAGCCTCACCCGGGCATGTTGTACTGCCTGTTTAATGGTATGCGAAAGTGGCGGAATTGGTAGACGCGCTGGATTTAGGTTCCAGTGTCGCAAGGCGTGAGAGTTCGAGTCTCTCCTTTCGCACCAACTATTTCATGGTCCTCCCGGTGGTCTTGTTTCAATTACACCAGTAATTACCGTATTTGAATGCAAAGTTATAGGGTTGCATAATGCAGCCGTTTTGCGTTATGCAAAGACCAATGTGGAGTAAATCAATGCAAGTTTCAGTAGAAACCACTTCTGACCTCGGCCGTAAAATGACGATCGGCATTCCCGCTGCATCTATTGACGCCGAATCTCAAAAACGCCTTCAGAATTTAGCTCGCAACGTAAAACTCAATGGTTTCCGTCCAGGGAAAGTACCATTTAAAGTTGTGAAAAAGCGTTATGGTGAAAGCGTTCGCCAAGAAGTAATGACTGAAGCTATGCAGCAGCACTTCTATCAAGCCATCATTCAAGAAAAAATCACTCCAGCTGGTGCTCCTTTCTTTGAGTTTACTCAAACTGAAGAAGGCAAAGACATCGAGTTCGTTGCAACTTTCGAAGTGTATCCTGAGCTAGAAATCAAAGACTTCTCCGAAATTACTGTAGAAAAACAAACTGCAGAAGTTCAAGACGAAGACTTGGCTAAAATGATCGATACATTACGTGAGCAGCGTGCTAACTGGGTTGAGGTAAAGCGTAAAGCGAAAAACGACGACCAAGTAACTATCGATTTCGAAGGTACTATAGATGGCGAATCTTTTGCCGGCGGTAGCGCAGAAAACCATCCTTTAGTATTAGGTTCTGGTAGCATGATTCCTGGCTTTGAAGATCAACTCGTTGATGCCAAAGCTGGTGATGCTGTTGATGTAACGGTTACCTTCCCAGAAGATTACCACGCTAACGATTTAGCGGGTAAAGAAGCCGTATTTAAAACTACCGTTCATAAAGTTAGCAAAAAAGAATTGCCAAAAGTTGGCGAGTTAGCTGATGTATTGGGCGTTGAGTCTGGCAACATCAACAAAATGAAAGAAGAAGTTCGCAAGAACATGGAGCGTGAATTAGGTAACGCTCTTAAAAATCGCTTGAAAAACCAGGTGATGGACGAGTTAGTTAAAGCGAATGATGTTGATGTACCTAAATCTTCTATCGACGGTGAAATTGATAATCTGCGTAAGCAGGCCATTGCTCAGTATGGTGGTGACGAGAAAATGGCGGCAAGCTTGCCTGCAGAAATGTTCGAGCAGCAAGCCAAACGTCGTGTTCAGTTAGGTCTTATCGTTGGTGCTATCATCAATTCTAAAGAATTGAAGCCAGACGCAGATCGTGTTGAAACTCAATTGAATGAATTGGCTTCTGTTTACGAGCAGCCTGAAGAAGTTATTGAGTACTACAAAGCCGATCAGAGCCGTATGTCTCAGATTGAACAGCTTGTTCTAGAAGACATGGTCATTGAAGCTGTATTAGCAGAAGCTAAAGTAACAGATGTAGATGCTACTTTTGATGAAGTGATGAACCAAAAGTAATTTGATTCTGCAATAATTTCCAAGATTGTTGATGATAATTTAAACACTTGCTAAGTGTTTAATAATTAAAAAGAAAAAACATTCCTAGCCTGGTGCCAAAACTGCTATAGTTGTAGGTATCCAGGCTTTTTTATTTGATGATCCCTTGAGGTTAGCCATTTTGTCTCCACTTTAAGGTTTGGTTATCAAGTGCAGCAATCTGAAAGGAGATCCTATGCTGGACAAATATCAAGCGATTGATACGACCGCAACTGGCGGCCTTGTGCCAATGGTCGTTGAGCAAACAGCTAAGGGCGAGCGCTCTTATGATATTTATTCTAGATTATTAAAAGAACGGGTTATTTTCCTTGTAGGACCCGTAGAAGATCACATGGCTAATCTGGTGGTTGCTCAAATGTTGTTCCTTGAGTCCGAAAATCCAGATAAAGACATTTTCCTTTATATTAACTCGCCGGGTGGCTCTGTTACCGCGGGTATGTCTATTTACGATACCATGCAGTTTATTAAACCTGATGTTAGTACTTTGTGTATTGGTCAGGCCTGTAGCATGGGAGCCTTTTTATTAGCCGGTGGTGCTAAAGAAAAGCGCTTTGCTTTACCTAATTCAAGAGTCATGATTCACCAGCCGCTAGGCGGTTTCCAGGGGCAAGCATCGGATATTGCTATACACGCTCAGGAAATCTTGAAGATGAAAGACGCGTTGAATAAGACATTAGCGCATCATACAGGACGTGAACTGGCCGATATCGAGAAAGATACAGATCGTGATAACTTTATGAGTGCAGAAGAGTCTGTTGAGTACGGTTTGATCGACCGAGTTATCACTGATAGAAATAGTTTATAGACTCACGTGTTATAAATTATCGCTTGAAGAGCTATCGGTTACACTGTTTAATGTTTTTCCTGCCTTTAGGTAGGACATTGGGTTAAAAACGGCTAACATTATGTTTAGGTGTTACCCTTTGAGTACTATTTTTAGTTTTTAATAAAAGTTTGAGGAATTTTCATGAGTGATACCAAAGGCACTGGTGGAAAGGACGATAACGGCAAGCTGCTGTATTGTTCTTTTTGCGGCAAAAGTCAGCATGAGGTGAGAAAGCTGATTGCGGGGCCTTCCGTGTTTATTTGTGACGAGTGTGTCGAGCTATGTAACGACATCATTCGTGAAGAGGTTGACGAAGCCACTCAGGACTCCGAAGGTGTTCAGTTACCGACGCCCGAAGAGATCAATGAAATCCTCAATGAGTACGTCATTGGTCAAGCTCAGGCAAAGAAAGTTCTTTCGGTAGCGGTTTATAACCACTATAAGCGTCTTAACGCGGGCGGTTCGTCGTCACGTCAGGATGAAGTAGAGCTGGGTAAAAGTAATATCTTGCTGGTAGGCCCTACTGGTAGTGGTAAGACACTCTTGGCAGAAACCTTGGCTCGTTTGCTAAATGTTCCTTTCACTATTGCAGATGCAACGACACTAACCGAAGCCGGTTACGTCGGTGAAGATGTTGAAAACATTATTCAAAAATTGCTGCAACGTTGTGACTACGACGTAGAGAAGGCGCAGCAAGGCATTGTTTATATTGATGAAATCGATAAGATTTCGCGCAAAGCCGATAATCCTTCGATTACCCGTGATGTATCCGGTGAAGGCGTACAGCAAGCATTGCTGAAGCTGATTGAAGGTACGGTAGCGTCGGTGCCTCCACAAGGTGGAAGAAAACACCCTCAACAGGAATTTTTGCAGGTAGACACTCGCAATATTCTGTTTATTTGTGGTGGAGCATTTGCTGGCCTAGAAAAAGTTATCCGAGATCGTTCCGAAAAAGGTGGCATTGGCTTTGGTGCTGAAGTTCACAGCAAAGACGAGTCTAAGAATGTCGGCGAAACTCTGCGTGATTGTGAGCCAGACGATCTTGTCAAATACGGTTTGATTCCTGAGTTTGTTGGTCGTTTGCCAATCGTGGCGACCCTCGAAGAACTTGATGAAGATGCCTTGGTTCGTATTCTAAAAGAACCTAAGAATGCTTTAACCAAACAGTATTCGAAGCTGTTTGATATGGAAAACGTCACCTTGGAGTTCCGTGAGGATGCTCTCAAAGCCGTCGCTCGCCTTGGCATGGAGCGTAAGACTGGTGCTCGTGGCTTACGTTCTATTATGGAAAAAGTTCTACTCGATACCATGTATAAACTTCCTTCAATGAAGGGGGTCTCGAAAGTTGCCATAGATCAGGCCGTTGTTGATGGAGAGTCTGACCCATTGCTCATTTTTGAGAATGAATCGGCGAATGGTAAAGCCGCCGCCTCATCTGATTAATAAAAAAGCCGGGTAACCGGCTTTTTTATTATTTGAAACTCACTCAATTATCCCCATATTACAATTCATATTGTATTAGTTTGCTTTTTCAAGCACTGGAAAAAAGGTTATGACCGATAGTTCTAAAGTCGATTCTTCTATGATTCCCGTATTGCCCCTAAGAGATGTGGTGGTATTTCCTCACATGGTCATTCCTCTATTTGTGGGCCGAGATAAGTCTATCAATGCGTTAGAAAGTGCTTATGGTAGCAATAAAGAAATTTTGCTTTTGGCACAAAAAGAAGCAACCACAGAAGATCCTTCTGAAGACGATGTCTATCACACGGGGTGTATTGCTCATATTTTGCAAATGCTGAAGCTGCCCGATGGAAATGTAAAAGTGTTGGTAGAAGGGCAGAAGCGTGCAGAAGTTGCATCTTTTGAGTTATCAGACGATGTTCTGTTTGCTCATGTAGAACAGATTGTTTCTGAGCAGCCAGAAAGCACCGAAACACAGGCATTAACGCGCTCTGCGGTATCTTTATTCGAAAATTACGTAAAACTTAATAAGAAAGTACCTCCAGAAATTTTATCTGCATTGTCTGGCGTCACAGACGTTTGTCGCCTGTCGGATACTATGGCTTCTCACATGGCATTAAAAATTGATGAGAAGCAAAAGATACTTGAGATGACGGACGTAAAAGAACGTCTAGAGCATTTGATGGCGATTATGGAAGGTGAAATCGATCTGCTTCAGGTCGAAAAACGTATCCGTGGACGTGTCAAAAAGCAGATGGAACGTAGCCAACGTGAGTACTATCTGAACGAGCAGATGAAGGCTATCCAGAAAGAACTGGGCGATATTGACGAATCTGGCAAAGACATTGAAGAGCTAGAGAAGAAAATCGCTGAGTCGGGTATGAGTGAAGACGCTCGCGAGAAAGTGGAATCCGAACTGCGCAAATTAAAAATGATGTCGCCGATGTCTGCTGAAGCAACCGTCGTTCGTGGTTACATTGAGTGGATGCTTAATGTGCCGTGGCAGGAACGTTGCGACGTCAAAAAAGATCTGGCCGGGGCTGAAGATGTGTTAGAAGAAGAACACTATGGTCTTAAAGAAGTTAAAGAACGTATTTTGGAATATCTTGCGGTCCAGCAACGTGTCGACAAGATCAAAGGTCCAGTTTTATGTCTTGTAGGACCTCCTGGTGTTGGTAAAACATCCTTGGGCCGTTCTATCGCACATGCAACAGGACGAGATTTTTCTCGTATGTCGTTAGGTGGTGTGCGAGATGAAGCCGAAATTCGTGGTCATCGCCGTACTTATATTGGTTCTATGCCTGGTAAAATCATTCAGAAGATGAGCAAAGCCAAGGTTAAAAATCCACTGTTTTTGCTTGATGAAATCGACAAGATGGCCTCAGATATGAGAGGTGACCCATCGTCGGCATTACTGGAAGTATTAGATCCAGAGCAAAACCAGTCGTTTAACGACCACTACCTTGAGGTGGATTACGATCTATCCGAGGTGATGTTTATTGCAACCGCAAATTCCATGAATATTCCAGCACCTTTATTGGATCGTATGGAAGTTATTCGCATACCCGGTTATACCGAAGACGAAAAGCTGGCGATTTCTGAACGTTATCTTATCCCTAAGCAGTTAGAAAATGCGGGACTGGAAAGCCAGGAAATCAGCATCAGTCGCTCGGCTGTACGTACTATCATTCGCCGTTACACCCGTGAAGCTGGCGTGCGAAGCTTAGAGCGAGAGATTGCTAAAATCTGCCGCAAAGTCGTTAAGCAGGTGTCATTAAAACCGACGAATAAGCGTGTTTCTGTGACTGAACGTAATCTCCATAAATATCTTGGCGTTGCCAAATTTGATTTCGGAAAGGCTTCAGAAGAACATCGCGTAGGGCAGGTAACGGGCTTAGCCTGGACCGAAGTAGGTGGTGACTTACTTACTCTTGAGGCAGTGGCAACTCAAGGTAAAGGTAAAACTCTTTTCACTGGCCAGTTAGGCGATGTGATGCAGGAGTCTATCAAAGCCGCTATGACGGTTGTTCGAAGTCGCTCTCAGATGTTGGGTATTTCGGATGACTTTTATGAAAAGAAAGACATCCATGTTCACGTACCTGAAGGCGCTACGCCTAAAGATGGCCCAAGCGCAGGGATTGGTATGTGCACTGCTTTGGTATCTTCGTTAACGGGCATTCCTGTCTTATCGAATGTTGCTATGACAGGTGAGATCACGTTGCGCGGAGAAGTGTTGCGTATCGGTGGTCTGAAAGAGAAGCTTCTGGCAGCGCATCGAGGCGGTATCGAGAAAGTTCTGATCCCTTGGGAGAACGAACGAGACTTGGCGGAAATACCCGAAAATATTATTGGCGGTTTAGAGATCGTTCCTGTACGTTGGATTGACGAAGTGCTTGAGATCGCTTTGTCTGACACTCCGAAGCCGTTGGCAACAAGCGAAATAGAAGGACAGCCAGTTTTATCCGGCGAGCAAAAGGACAATCTTAAGCAAAGTAATCAACCTCATTAATTTGCCGCATACAAATCATGGCTGCTGATATTTTGTTTAATTCTGAACAATATATCGGCAGTGATGGTGAAAAGTATGCGCTAGGCCGCATAAATACTGGCTTCGCGGCGAAAGTTGCTTGACAGGTATTTTAACCTGTTGGTATAAAGTTCGCTCGCCCTAGCAAGGTAGTAAATTAGAAAGTAAATATAACCACTGGTATTCATAAACCAGACAACAATTACAAGGGGAAGTTGAGTGAATAAATCTGAGTTGATCGACGCTATCGCAGCGGGTGCCGATATCTCTAAAGCTTCTGCTGGTCGTGCATTAGACGCGATGTTAGATGCGGTAACTGAGTCGTTAAGAAAAGGTGACCAAGTAGCTTTAGTTGGTTTCGGTACTTTTAGTGTTAAAGAGCGCGCTGCTCGTACTGGCCTGAATCCTCAGACTCGCGAGAAGATTGAAATTCCAGCGGCAACAGTACCGTCATTTAAAGCTGGTAAAGCATTAAAAGAAGCGGTAAACTAGCGCGCCTTAGATGTAGATGGGCGCTTAGCTCAGTTGGGAGAGCATCGCCCTTACAAGGCGAGGGTCACTGGTTCAAGTCCAGTAGCGCCCACCAAATTTATTTAGTGGGTTTCGGAAGGTAAGGCGCAAGCCATATCTTCAACAATGTTTCAGGAGCAGTAGTTCAGTTGGTTAGAATACCGGCCTGTCACGCCGGGGGTCGCGGGTTCGAGTCCCGTCTGCTCCGCCAACATTACCAGCGCGCCTTTTTTGGCGCGTTTTTTTTATACGCATAAAACAGACGAATTTAAAAATTATTCAGGTATCTCGTTATGATGATGGAGAGCATAAGAAGCGGTATCGAAAAAACTTGGGTTAAAGTCTTTCTCGGTATCATCATTTTGTCATTCATTTTAGCTGGAGCGCTTACTACCAACTTTTCTGGTGGTTCAGCAGACGCTGTTGCTAAAGTTAATGGTGAAGAAATCAGTACCACACGTTGGATGGAAGGTGTTCAGGTAGAGCAGAGTCGTTACGGCAGCCAGTTTGAGCAATTGCACCCTACTGATGAGATGAAGCGCCAGTTTCGTATCAATACTCTGGATAAGGTCATTAACAATGTTGCCCTGTTGCAAGAAGTAAAAAGCGCAGGATTCATTGCTTCTGATGATCAAATCATCAAGAAACTAAAGTCATACCCTATTTTTCAAGTCGATGGTAAATATTCAAAAGACCGTGTAACCGAGTTTTTGAATAACCGTAACTGGACCGAAAGCCATCTTCTTAATTTGATCAATGACGAAATCGCGCAAACACAATTCAGCAAATTGTTAATCGATACTGAGTTCGCGTTGGATTATGAGCAAAACAAACGTCTTCAACTCCAGCAGCAAGAACGCGATGTAAAATCGTTATTGATTGAGAACAAGGCCTTTGAGAAAGATGTTAACGTTTCAGATGAAGACGTTCAGGCTTACTTCGACGAAAACATTGATCAATACCAAGTTGCCGAAAAAGTCGCTGTTGATTACCTGGAGTTAAAAACAGAAGATTTACTTGAGCGTATGTCTGTTACGGATCAAGAAGTTAACGACTATTACGAAAACAACAAAAATAAGTATGAAACGGAAGAAGAACGTCAGGTTGCTCACATACTTATTAAAATTAGTGAAGAGACGACTGACGAACAAGCAAAAGCTAAGATTGATGCCATTGCAGAGCGTTTGAAGCAAGGCGAAGATTTTGCTGAGGTAGCAAAAGCTGAGTCAGAAGATACATCAAAAGATGCTGGTGGTGACTTAGGCTATGCAGGCAAGGGTGTAATGGTTCCAGAGTTTGAAACTGCAATGTTTGCTTTGCCAAATGTTGGTGATATTTCTGAAATTGTTAAGACAGACTTCGGTTATCACATTATCAAACTGCTTGATATCAAAGCGGGTGAAGTTCGTCCTTTAGAAGAAGTTAAAGATGCTATTGTTGCTGACTTAAAAAATGAGAAAGCAGAAGATGAGTTCTACGCATTAAAATCAGATATCGAAACTTTGGTTTATGATAACTATAACTCACTTACTGAAGCTTCAGCTAAGTCACAGCTAGATATCAAGACCAGTGAGCCTTTCGGTCGTACTGGAGGCACTGGTGTTTTTGCTAACCCTCAAGTTTCGACGGCTGCATTTTCTGATGCGGTATTAAATGACGACAGAAACTCTGATGTTTTGGACTTGTCAGAAACACATATTATTGTTCTGCGCAAAAAAGACCACACGCCAGCGCGTAGCAAAACCATTGACGAAGTAAAAACTGAAGTGGCCGAAGCTGTTCGTCTACAAAAGATGAGAGAGCTTGCTAAAGCAAAAGGTGAAGCGATTATTGCTGAGCTACAAGCGGGTAAAAACGCAAGCGATATCGATACTGGTGATTTGACCTGGAAAGAATCGAAGAACTTGCGTCGTAACAGTTCACAACTAGGCTATGAGTTAACGGGTTATGTTTTTGAGGCTGGTAAGCCTGAAGAAAACCAGGCTAGCGTTAGTGGTAAGCAATTAGCGAATGGTGACTTTGCTGTTCTTATCGTTGAAAAAGTTTCTGAGCCAGACATCGCTAAGCTAACGGATGCTGAGAAACAGCAGTCAAAAGCTAGAGTTCAGCGCGCAATGAGCGATTTGAGCAACAGCAGCTTGCTACAAGCATTACGCGATAAAGCAGATGTACAGAAGTTTTCTGAGAATATTCGCTAAGAAGTATTCATCAGACATAAAAAAAGCCGCTATTGCGGCTTTTTTTATGTCTTTAATAAAGACAAAATAGGAGGCCATCAAAGATAGCACTCCTTTATATAGCTTATTCCATGTAGCTTTCTGGCATGCCGATGATGCTAAATCCGCTATCAACATGGAGGATTTCACCTGTCATACCGAGAGCTAAATCAGATCCTAAGAAAGCTGCAACATTACCTACATCTTCTTGAGTCACGTTACGACGCATCGGCGTGTTATCTTCGTAGTATGATAACATTTTCTTAAAGCTCTTAACACCGGATGCTGCCAGTGTACGAATAGGGCCAGCAGAAATGCCGTTGACTCGAATGCCGTCTTTACCAAGGCTGTTTGCCATATAACGAACGTTAGCTTCCAGACTGGCTTTAGCGACACCCATTACGTTGTAGTTAGGTAGTGCTCGTTCTGCGCCAAGATAGGTCATGGTAATCATTGAGCCGTTACGGCCAACCATCATTGGTTTGGCTGCTTTTGCAACTGCTGCAAAGCTGTAAGCGCTGATGTCATGAGCCACTTTAAAGCCGTCACGCGTAACAGCGTCCAAATAGTCGCCATCAAGTTGGTCAGATGGAGCGAAAGCGATAGAGTGAACCAGAACGTCAAAACCATCCCAGTGTTCTTTGAGTTGTGCGAAGAACTCTTCGATTGATTCGTCGCTGGATACATCACAAGGAAGTGCGATGTTTGAGCCCCAGCTTTGAGCCATGTCTTCTACGCGGCCTTTTAATTTATCACCCAGATAATTAAACGCTAATTCAGCACCTTGTTTATGCATTGCTTCTGCAACGCCTGCTGCAATTGAGCGCTTGCTAGCCAATCCCATCACCAGGACTCGCTTACCTGTTAAAAAACCCATATCCATACCTATGTCGTTAGTTATGTTAGAGGCCGCAGTTTATCACATGAATCTAACGGAGGTAGTACTTTGATTTTTGACATCGGAGCAGTGAGATATTGGTAGCCTATCAGACTTTCATCAGTTTTTTAGCCACTTGATTAGAGCAAGGGGCTATGACAGGTTATTAGCTGACCAGATATGTTTCGAGTTTTTGGCGTTTCGGTGGTGCATTGTTCTGTCGCGCAGGGACAGCGCTTGGCAAAAGGACATCCATTGGCCTGTATGGCCGTTGCCGAACGAGATGTATAACCGCGAACCGTTTGAATGGTTACTCGATCTCGAAAGATAGGCGTACTGGCAAACAACGTTTGTGTGTAGGGATGTTTCGGCGTATCGAATATTTGTTCTACATCGCCATATTCCATAACTTGGCCACGGTACATAACCAGCACTTGATCGGCTATATGCTCAACGACACCCAGATCATGAGAAATAAATACATAAGAGATTTGAAACTCTTCTTGCAATGCCAATAGCAGATTGAGTATTTGTGCCTGCACTGATACATCGAGTGCACTCAGGGGCTCGTCGGCGACGATGACTTTGGGTTCAAGAATTAAGGCGCGAGCAATAGCGATCCGTTGGCGCTGACCACCAGAAAACATGTGCGGAAAGCGTCTGGCATGTTCGGCCCTTAAACCTACTTTCTGTAATACTGATTCTACTTTATCTCTACGTTGGTTAGCGTTCAGCGAGGTATTAATGATTAATGGCTCTTCGAGAATGCTACCAATTCTTAAACGTGGATTAAGCGATGCAAAAGGGTTTTGGAAAATCATTCTCACTTGCAGAAAAAGCGTTTTTCGCTTGGCTTCTGTCAATTCGTAAACGGGGCGTTCGTCAATAAATACCTGACCCGATGATGGGCGTTCTATACCGACTAATTGACGAGCCAAAGTAGACTTTCCCGAACCTGATTCACCAACGATGGCCAGAGTTTTGCCTTGCTGCAATTCGAAAGAAATGTTGTCGATAGCATCAATAGTATTGTTGCGTCCAAACATCCAGTTGTTAAGGCGATACTTACGCGAAATATTTTGTACTCGTAAAATACTGCCCATAGCTAGGTCTCCTCTCCATCGAGTGGAAAATGGCATCGAACCAAGCCGTGGCCATGAATATTTTCTAATCTCGGTGCTCTAACGCATTCTTTGGCGGCGCGTGGACAACGTGGTCCAAGGCGACAACCTACAGGTAAATGATCTACAGGTGGAATACTTCCCCGTAGAGAGAATAAACGTTCTCCCTGGGCGTGTCTTTCGCCGATATGAGGGATGCTGTGCAGTAGTGCTTGAGTATAGGGGTGTTTGGGTTGAGCCAGTATTCTTCGAGTTGGTGCATTCTCCTGAATTTGACCACTGTACATAACACAAACTCGCTGAGCTGTTTCTGATAGTAAAGCGAAGTCATGAGTAATGAGCATCAGTCCTGTTTCTGTATGGCGGTTTAAGTCGAGTAGCAACTGAAGAATCTGCGATTGGATAGTCACATCCAGCGCGGTTGTAGGCTCGTCGGCAATGAGTAGCTTCGGTTCTGCTGCAATGGCGATGGCGATCATAATACGCTGGTTCATACCCCCCGATAACTGGTGCGGGTAACTTTTAAGACGCGACTCAGGATTCGCTATACCAACAGATTCTAATAATTGAATGGCGCGGAGTTTTTTATTTCTGCGGCCACTAATACCATGCATTGATAAGGTTTCCATTAATTGGAAACCAATAGTGAAACATGGATTTAGACTATTTTGAGGATCTTGAAAAATAATACTGACGTTTTGAGCGAGATAGCTTTGTCTTTGCTCTTTCGTCAGTTTCATAAGATCCTGACCATTAACGTTCATATAGTCTGCGGTGAAACGAGCTTTGGGCGACAAGAGTCCCATAATCGCTAAAGCAAAAATGCTTTTTCCTGAGCCCGACTCGCCAACAATTCCTAGCACCTCGCCTTGTTCCATTCTAAGAGAAACGCGATCAAGTACACGTACCGGTCCCGTCAAAGTATCGAATTCAACCGTGAGGTTTTCTATATGCAGTAACTTCACTATTGAGATCCTCTGGGGTCTAGTGCATCACGTAAGCCATCACCTACTAGATTAATACATAATACGGTGATCAGTATGGCTAAGCCCGGTGCTGCTACTGTCCATGGTGCGAGCTGAATATAATCTCTTGATTGAGACAGAATCGTTCCCCATTCTGGGTTAGGGGCCTGAGCGCCTAGACCAAGAAAACCCAAGGCGGCAATATCCAGAATAGCTGTCGAAAAGCTAAGTGTGATCTGCACAACAAGCGGCGGTAATATATTGGGCAAAATAGAGATTAAAAATAAACGAGTGGGACTGGAGCCATCCAGTTTTGCCGCAATGACGTATTCTTTATCGAGCTCTTCACGAATAACTGCGCGAACTATTCTGACAAAATGCGGAACCAGTACGATCGCTACAGCATAAATAGTGTTTAACAATCCTGGGCCTATGATTGCGACAATCAGGATCGCAAGTAAGAGTGAAGGAACAGCCAGAAAAATATCCATTAGTCGCAGAATAATAAATTCTACCGGGCCTTTACTGATTCCAGCCATGGCACCCAGCACGACGCCAACAATGGTTGCGATAAATACCACGATAACAGCGAGCCCCAATGTCAATCGTGAGCCATAAGCAACACGAGATAACATGTCTCTGCCTAGATCGTCGGTGCCAAGCAAAAACATCCGACTGCCGCCGTCCTCCCATGCCGGAGGAATCAGTAGAGATTCCGAAAACTGCACGGTTGGATCATGCTCAATGAGCATAGGGCCAATAAAAGCCAGCAAGACAATGATGAGCAGGCACACAAGCCCAACCATAGCGGCTTTGTGTTGCTTGTACTGATACCAGAACTCTTCCCAGGGACCGGGAATATGAGTTTCTTGATAAAGTTTAATCTCATTCATACTGGCTTCCTCAAACGAGGATTAATAAAAGCATAGAGCAAATCGATGCTGATATTGATGAGTATTACGATACTGGAAATCAACAGAATACCCCCTTGAATGGAAGGATAGTCCTGTCGATAGATCGCCTCTACCATCCATTTTCCGATGCCAGGCCAGGCAAAAATCGTTTCGGTTAAAACGGCTCCGGTTAATAAGATACTGGATTGTAATCCAATCACCGTAATAATAGGGATAAGAGCATTTCTTAAACCGTGAACCCAGATAATCCGAAAGCGACTTAATCCTTTAGCCTTTGCTGTCAAAATGTATTCGCTGGCTAGAACTTCTAGCATCGCTGAGCGGGTCATTCTGGCGATAACGGCTAATGGCAAGGTTGCTAAGACAATGGAAGGAAGAATCAAGTGTTTTAGTGCATCAAAGAATGCCGCGAGTTGATACTTAGGATAAGCTAACAGCGAGTCCACCAGCATAAATCCCGTGACTTTATCGATATCAAAAATAAAACTGATGCGTCCTGCTACTGGAGTAATATCCAAAAATAAAGAGAAAACAAAAATCAGCAGCATGCCCCACCAAAAAACGGGGATCGAATAGCCAATGAGTGTTACCGTCATAATCAGGCTATCAACCCAGGTGTTTTTATTGGTTGCCGCAGCGACACCAGCAGGTATCCCTAATATCAAAGCGATCAATGTTGCAAAAAAACCTAGCTCTAATGTCGCTGGGATAAAATTTAAAAATTCAGATAGTACCGGACGATTGCTGGTTATGGACAAGCCAAAGTCACCAGACAGTATATTGCGCAAATAATTTATGTACTGATAGACATAAGAGTCATCAACACCCAACTCTATGGCTTTTTGCGCCAGGGCACTGTCTGCTGAGCGCACATGACCCTGCCAGACAACATTAGAGTCGTCGGGTGTTAGTTGAGTGAGCGTAAAAAAGAGCAGGGTGATACCCAAAAAACTGAGGATTAAAACTAATATTTGGCGCGATATAACCTTGAGCATTAGTTTGTTTCCTCTTGCTTTGCTTCGGCAAGCTCAACTTTGCTAAAGGAAACGCCACCCGCTGGAGACATTACAAGATTTTTGACCCTGTCTCGCAAAATCAGTGTTTGTCGAGTGTGAGCTAATGTCATCCAGGGGGCTTCTTTTTTAAAAATGGATTGGGCTCTTTTATAAAGCTTGGTGCGTTGACGCTTACTGTGAATTGAGCGTGCATCTTTTATGATGGAGTCAAATTCTTCGTTACACCAAAATGATGAGTTTTGACCAGACTTGGTTGCTTCGCAGCTCAACAGAGTGCCCAGAAAATTATCAGGATCGCCATTGTCAGCAACCCAACCAAGAAGAGCGGTTTTATGTTCGCCTTGCCTGACTTTTTTGAGCAGAGTCGCAAGTTCTAAATTCACAATCTTAACGGTTAAGCCAATCTTTCTTAAATCTTGTTGAATCAGCTCCGCAGTTTTTCGAGAGTTGGGATTATAAGATCTTTGTTCGGAGAATGCCCAGATATCGAGGCTGAATCCATCTGGGTAACCTGCGCGATATAATAGGTTGCGTGCGTATTGAGGATCATATTCATGATCTTCAATGGAGTGGTTATAAGACCACATTCCTGGGGGGATAGGATTTTTGGCAATTTCGGCTGAGCCCCGATAAACCGCTTTTATTATGGCTTCTCGATTGACTGCATGACTCAACGCTTTACGAACCAAAGGATTGTCTAATGGTGGTTTGCGCGTATTAAAGGCCCAGTAAGCGATGTTGAGTCCTGGTGTGCTCAGTATATTAAGATCATCTTCTTTAGCCAGTGCGCTCAAATGGACGGGCAGCGGATTACTCATGACATCACACTCACCAGCCGTCAGGCGAGCAAAACGTAGATAAGGATCGGGTGTAATCGCAAAGACTAAGTGCTTAAGTTTTTCTTTGGTTTTCCAATAGTGCTCATGAGCTTCGTAACGTATAAACGCATCCGGTTGATAGCGTTTTAATTTAAATGGGCCTGTTCCAATCGGTTTGCTGCTCAAGTTATCGATGGCGTTTTTTTCTAGTAGCTGTTCTGCGTATTCGGCCGACAAAATGGAGGCGAACTCCATTGCTAAAATAGAGAGAAACGGGCTTGTCGTTTTCGATAGCTTAAATTGAACACGATAATTGTCGAGCTTCTTTATATCGACAATCAGATCATTCAACCCTTGAGTTTCAAAGTAAGGGAAGTCTTGTTGACTCGATACATGAAAAGGATCTTGTGATCGACGTTGACGATTAAAACTAAAAATAACATCGTCAGCGTTAAATGGTCTAGTTGGCGAAAACCAGGGCGTTGTATGGAAGTGAACATTTTTGCGTAATTCAAAAGTATAAACGGTGCCTTTAGAATTAACTTTCCAGGTTTTGGCTAGTGAGGGTAATACTTCTAATGTTCCTGGTTTAAACTCTACCAGTCGATTGTACAAAGGTCTGGCCGACGCATCGAAAGTTGAACCTGATGTTGTCGTTTGTGGGTTGAATGTTTCTGGGCTGGCTTCGGAGCAATAAACCAGAGTAGAGGCCATGGCTTGTTGCATGATGGCATCATCACCACAACTGGTTAGCGACAGTAGCACAAATACAGCAAGCATGCTTTGCGTGCAGTGACGTGAGTAACTAAAAATTTGCTGGCTTATTTGCATGTCGTTAAAGTCTGTGTCGAGCCGCTAAGATTCCAGTAATTGGTACTTTTTCAAGTAGCCTCTTAATTGATGATAGGTAAGTCCCAGCAACTCTGCTGTTTTTTTCTGGTTAAACTGAGCGTCTTCTAAGGCTTCCTTTAAGATACGGATTTCGGTTTCTTGAATAAACTCTTTTAAATCGATAGGAAACTGCGCTGAAGGAGCATTTTGAACGGGAGCCGTCTGGGGAGTCTGGATGTCTTGTTGTTGGCGAGTCCCGTCGACTAATGGCCGATAAGGTGATTCGAATGGATTCAACACTATGTTGTCGATAGGCAAACCTGGCGAAGCCAGATAAAGCGAGCGTTCAATCGCATTTTTGAGCTCACGCACATTCCCTGGCCAGGGATGATTTAACAAAGCTTCTTCTGCATTCTTTAAGAAACCTGGAAAACTATTAACCCCAAGCTCACGAGTCATTTTAGCGGCAAAATGATGGGCAAGAATTAATATGTCTTCTTGCCGATAGCGTAGGGGAGGGAGCGTGATCACGTCAAAGGCCAGGCGGTCTAGCAAATCGTGTCTAAACAGACCTTTTTCTGCCAGAGTGGGCAAGTCTTCATTGGTAGCTGCGATAAGGCGAACATCAACTTCTATTGTTTTGGTTCCTCCGACTCGCTCAAACTCGCCATACTCTATCACTCGCAATAACTTCTCTTGAACAGAAGGTGAGGAGGTCGCTAACTCATCAAGAAACAAGGTGCCATTGTGAGCTAACTCAAAACGTCCCTGATGTTTGCCTTTGGCGCCAGTAAAAGAGCCCGACTCGTGACCAAATAATTCGGATTCTAATAAGTTTTCGTTAATGGCTGCGCAATTAAGCTTGATAAGTGGTTGATCCCAACGCTGTGACAAGTAGTGAAGACGCGCGGCGATGAGCTCTTTTCCTGTTCCGCGCTCTCCAACGATCAATACTGGCCTATCAAGAGGGGCCAAGCGCGAGACTTTCTCCAGTGTTTCAAGGAAACTAGATGATTCCCCTATGAGGTTTTCCGGTTCTCGTTGCATCGTTATGGCTAAATAAGCTAACTTTTGGTTAATTTAACCTTATTTAATCCTGCTTTTCCAGTTAAATTAAAAAAAAACTATAGGAAACATTAAGTTATAGGGCTTTCAATGTTGGCACGCATTATGAATACCTTTTCAGTATTATCGTATTACTAGGAAATAGGAAAATGTTAAACTTGGATTTAAGTAATAAGCGCCAAACCCGTGTGGCCACACAGGCTACCTTAGGCGTCATTGGAGCCTTTCTATTTATGGTCAGTATGTTTGCTGATAAATCTAACAGCAGGGCTCATAATTTGGCGAAAACGGGATTTAGTCAATATGAAGTTACAGTGGATGAAGCCGCTGAAGGTCAATCATCTTTCTGGGGGTATTAAGTAGTGAGTATTTTTTCTCGATTTGCAGATATTATTAATTCCAACCTTAATGCGCTGTTGGATAAAGCCGAAGATCCTGAAAAATTGATTCGTTTGATTATTCAGGAAATGGAAGACACTTTGGTTGAAGTGAGAACCATGTCGGCTAAAACACTGGCTGAGCGTAAGGAGTTGACGCGTAAAATCACCTGGTTGGAAAGAGAAGCCGGAGAATGGCAGAAGAAAGCTGAGTTGGCTTTATCTAAGTCGCGAGATGATTTGGCAAAGGCTGCGTTGGTCGAAAAGCACAAAGTTCAGCAGCTAGCCGATGAGCTATCTCAACAGTTAAAAAATGTCGAGATTTCTATTTCTCATCTAAATGATGAAATTTCTCAGCTTCAAGAGAAGCTTAAAGATGCTCGTGCTCGCCAGCAGTCATTATTAATGAGGCACAAAACCGCTGAGTCGCGTCTTAAAGTCAAACGCACATTGGCAGAAATGAACACCAGTAATAATGCTTTAGACAAGTTTGAACAGTTTGAGCGTAAACTTGATCAAGTTGAAGGTGAAGTAGAAAGCTTTGGGTTAGGGAATCAAGCACGTCTGAATGAAGAGTTTGCAGAACTGGAAGCAAGTGAGAAGGTTGATGAAGAGATGCGCAGTCTTAAAGATAAATTAAACAAAAATGACTGAGATTCAATCTTTAATATAAAGTGATATCAAACAGGGTGGTAGGCCAGTATGAGCGAAGAGTATATATTTGTATTGTGTATAATTTTTATGGTTGTTGTGGTACCTATGGTACTAATTATGACCAAAAAGAAAGCACCGCTGGACGAAAAAACATCAACGGCTGATTATGACCGTATTCATCAGCTATCTTTAAAAGCTGAAGACTTGGTTGACAGGGTGCAAAATTTGGAAGCTATTTTGGATGCTGAAACACCGGATTGGAGAAAAAAATATGACACCAAATGAAGCTTTTTCTCGTAAACGTCGGCTGTATCGTATCCCTCACAAAGGCAAGATATGCGGAGTTTGTGCCGGAGTCGCCGAATATTTGGGCTGGGAAGTTTGGGTTATACGGCTTTTTATGGTAGTTGCTGTTTTTGCGGGCTTTTCGACCTTCTTCGCGGTAGCCAGTTATCTGGTGGCTTATTTTATTCTTGATGTTGCTCCGCGTGACTATCAAATGAAGGAGAAATCAAAAAAGTCTTTTAAATCAGAGGCTTTCTATTCAAAGGATAGTCGAACCTCCGAGCAAATGGCACTCAATGCGCTTAACAAAGCAGAAAACTCCTTGGCGCAAGTTGAGCAAAAAGTTCAAGAAATCGAAGCTTATGTTACCTCGGGTAAGTTTGAACTGAACAAAGAATTCCGCAAAATGAAGCCATAATATCTCCGAAATCTCCCTGGTCTGACCTCCATTTTGTAACCCCATTCCTCCTGTCTGCTCGTTAGCAAATATCACGTTTCCATTCATTTATATCGCATTTTAATTCAAGGGAGATTTCATTGACTAGACCGAGTTTTGTGTTTATATTCGATGCGAATCGCGGATCACGTATTTTTTGCGAGGTTCACGCTTTACCTTAAATTCTAACTAAAGTGTTCAGCTTTTAACCTCAAACGTTTTATAGCTGAGTGTGATTGGGGCAGTTTGTAATTCCAAACTGTAATGCCAGCATAACTTTCAATCAGCGTCAGGAAGTGACATGCTATATAAGAACTCTATCTCTCGTATCATTGCGCTTTGCGCAGCAACTGCTCTATTTTGTTCGACAGGAGCTACTTTCGCATCAGGAAAACTGGAGCCTTCGATTAAAGTCGAAAAGCGTATTGGTAAAAGTGCAGCTTCTAACCAAAAACGTATTGACCGACTTGCAGAGCAAACACTTGATTTAAACTTGGACTACAAGCACAAGTTAAGTCAAATCGAACAATATAAAATCTATAACCACAGCCTTGAAGTCAGTATCAAAAGTCAAGAAGAAGAAATGGCCTCTCTGCAGCAGCAGATGAACACCATTGATGATACTGAGCGCGGTCTTATTCCTTTAATGGAAGAAATGATTGCCACTTTAGAGCAGTTCATTGAGTTGGACATGCCTTTCTTAAAGCAAAAGCGAGTTGACCGTGTTGCTCGCTTACGCAACAGCATGTTACGAGCGGATACTTCTGTTTCAGAAAAGTACCGTCGCATTATGGAAGCTTACCAAATCGAATTAGACTACGGTAACTCTGTACAAGCTTACGAAGAGACGATGGACGTAGACGGTGTTGAGAAACAAGTCGACGTTTTACGCTTCGGACGTACTGCGCTTATGTTTATTACTCGTGGTGATAACCCAGTAGCTAAAGCTTGGGATATCAATTCCAAATCTTGGAAAACATTGGATTCAGCACAAACCACTGCGGTTGCTCGTGCTTATAAAGATGTTAAGCGAAATAATAAGAAATTGATTGTAATTCCAGTGAGCGCACCGGAGAGAGCGTAATGAGTAAGGTTATGAATAAAGTATTATTGTCGTCATTATTTGCTGGTTTGTTCTCTGTTGCACAGGCCGCTGATGCACCTAAAGTTCAGAGCTTGGATGAACTGTTACAAACAGTTAAGAAAGCTGAAGGTGTTGAATCAAGAGCAAACAAACAGCGTTACCAACGCTTTTTATCGCAAAAGAATCAACAGCAGCGCTTGTTGAACGAAGCGAATGCAGAGTTAGCTCGTGAAAGAACACGCAGCGAGCAGTTAAAAGCTCAGTTTGATACCAATGAAGCATCTCTTGCTGAAATGGAAAACCAGTTAAACATTAAACTGGGTAACTTGGGTGAAGCGGTTGGTGTTCTAAGAAAAGAAGCTGCCGATACTTCTGCAAAAATCAGCTCGTCTATCATCAGCTCACAGCTACCTAATCGTAGCGGCTACTTGGATGATTTAGCGCAGCGTAAAGAAATTCCTCAAATTCCTGAGTTGCGTCGTTTGTGGGCAGAAATGCAAACAGAAATGACCGAGCAGGGCAAAATCGTTCGATACGACACCGAGATCGTTGACAGTAAAGGCGTGAAAGTTAATGCCACTGTAGATCGTATTGGTGTATTTAACTTGGTATCTAACGGTGACTATCTGAAGTTTAACAAAGACAGCCAAAACGTAGAGCAGATCGCTACTCAGCCTAACAGCGGTGAGTTCAGTGCTGGTATCAGTGACTTCCAAAACTCTGGTCAAATGTCTTTGGTTGCTATTGACCCAACAAAAGGCACTATCGTAGAAATCGAGACTGGTCGCGAAAGCTGGCCTGACCGTGTTAAGAACTACGCGGGTGTTGTTGGTTTCTCAATCATCGGTGTATTGATCATTGGTTTCGTTATTGCTCTAGAGCGTTTAATCACCTTGGGTGCTATTGGCGGTAAAATGCGTAAGCAAGCAGGTAACTTAAACCCTGGTAACAACCCTCTTGGTCGCATCATGGCTGTCTACTTAGCTAATAAAGATGACGATGTTGAGAATCTTGAGCTTAAGCTGGATGAAGCGGTGTTAAAAGAGCTTCCTCGTCTAGAGACTCGTGTTGCTATCATCAAAATCTTCGCAGCAGTTTCGCCTCTTATGGGTCTGTTGGGTACGGTTACTGGTATGATCGAAACCTTCCAGGGTATTACACTTTACGGTTCTGGTGACCCAGGTGTAATGGCTGCTGGTATCTCATCTGCCTTGATTACTACAGTATTGGGTATCGTTGCGGCAATCCCGTTGATTCTTATCCACAGCGTAGTATCTGCAAAATCTAAGAGCTTGGTACATCTGTTAGAAGAGCAGTCTGCTGGTTTGATTGCACAGCATACTGAAAACCAAGGTTCTTAATATGGAATTGCTCAACTTAGTCAAAGACTTTGTTGATGCCGGGGGCCCCGTGTTGTACGCGGTGGCTGCCGTGCTCTTCGTGATGTGGACCTTGATCTTTGAGCGCTTATGGTATTTCTCTTTGGTTTATCCAAAAGATGCTCGCCTATTGGTTGCCCAATGGGATGCTCGTCAAGACACCACATCATGGAATGCACACCGCATTCGCCAAGCCTGGATATCTCAGATGTCTGAAGAACTAAGCAGTGGGGTTGGTTTTATTAAAACTCTCGTTGCTATATGTCCTATGATTGGCTTGTTAGGAACTGTAACCGGAATGATTACTGTATTTGAGGTAATGGCTATTTCTGGAACCAGTGATCCTCGCGATATGGCCGCTGGCATTACACAGGCGACTATACCGACTATGTCTGGAATGGTTGCTGCACTGTCTGGATTGTTTGTGGCATCTCGCCTTGAATTTACGGCGAAAATTAAAGCTGAACAATTAGCTGACAATATGCCACATCATTAGGGTGATTGAATTATGCCAAAACAGATTGTAAGACGCCCTGAAGAAGAATCCGAAATCGATATGACGCCAATGCTGGATATCGTTTTCATCATGCTGATCTTTTTCATTGTAACAACATCTTTTGTGAAAGAAGCGGGCATTCAGGTATTAAAGCCTGAAGCTAAAACCGCTGTTAAGAAGAAAGATGCGAATGTCTTTATAGGCGTATCCTCTACTGGTGAAGTCTATATGGATAAAAAGAAGGTTGAACTTGAGCGCTTAAAAGTTGAGATTCAACGCATTAAGGCCGAAAGCCCAGAAGGTGCTGTTGTAATTCAAGCCGATAAAGGTTCTAAAGCAGGTGTCATCATGAAAGTGTTAGATGCTGCAAAGGGAGCTGGCGTTAAAGACATTTCTGTTGCTGCAGCAGAGGGGGGTTAATCCATGCCAAGAATTTTAATTGGATTATTGTTAGGTGCTGGTATTACTTTTTCTTTGTTCATCTTTATGGCGGTGTTAATCGATACTGCTGACGGTGATTTCAAAAGAAAAGAATATCAAACGGTTGATTACAATATGACGGAACCTGAAGAAAAGAGCCGTCGTAAGCAACGTAAGGTGCCTAAAAAGCCTGAACCACCTAAAGAGCCACCACCACCAGAAACTCAAAAAGTATCTAAGGTGACCAACCCGACGGTACAAAACGTTAATATTCAATTATCTAAATTGGATGTGAGCGTTGGTGGTGACGGACCTTTTATCGGTAACATGGCTCAGATGATGACTCAGGATGGTGATGCTATTCCTTTGAATATCATTCAGCCACCCTATCCTCGTAAAGCTGCGATGGAAGGTATCGAAGGTTGGGTAAAGTTGAAGTTTACGATTAAACCTGATGGCTTTCCTGAAGACGTAAAGGTGATTGAATCTAAACCTCGCCGAATTTTTGATAAGGCAGCGCGCCGAGTAATCTACAAATGGCGCTTTAAGCCGAAGGTTGTCAATGGTAAAGCTGTGCATCAGCACAATATGTTTTACACTATGGATTTTACGCTCACTGATTAATAGTTACATGTTGGGTTAGTCATAATGAAAAAAGTATTCTCAAATACGTTGGTTTCTGCACTGTTAGCTGCATCTTTAGTGAGTGTTTCTTCTGTAGAAGCTGCTGCTAACAATGCAGCAAATGCAGCACCGAAAAAGAAGCTCAATGTCGATGTCTCGACTCGGTATACCAAATCATGCCGTTCTTTGGCAGCAACAAAGCCGCCAGAGAAACGTGTATTGAGAGCTTTAACAGAAAGTGTGCATAAGCGTTTGAACAAAGCTCTAGGCTTGTTAAGTAAAGAGCAGCATCAAGAAGCGTTGGATATGATGTTGGCTTTGGCTAATCGTAACAAAAGTAATGCTTATACATTGGCGACGATTAACCTGAATATCAACTACGCCTACTCCAATTTAAACCAGATAGCTCAGTCTATTCGTTATTTGGAAAAAGTGGTTGCAGCAAAGGTTTTACCATGGGAGAGAGAACAGAGTGCACGTTTGCAACTCGCTAATTTGTACTATGGTGAAGATAATCACAAAAAATCTCTTGAACACTTGCGTGCATGGTTCAAAAACGAAACAAATCCTAAAGTTCAGGGTTATGTTTTAATGGCTGCTAACTTCAGTGCTCAAAATAAGTTGAAGGAAGCCATTTGCCCGGCTTATCTGGCAATTAAAGAATCCACTAAAGCCAATAAGAATATCTTTGGTGTTTTGCTAAACAGCCATTATGAGTTAAACGATATTCCTGGTTCTATCAAGATTTTAACAGTAATGGTGGAGTTGTTTCCTCAAGAAACCATTTATTGGCGTAATCTTGCAGGCCTTTATGCGAAGTCTGAGAGACATCGTGACTCTCTTGCGGTGATGGAGCTTTTACATCGCCAAAAGCGCTTCAATAAACCGGCTGATTACAAACAGCTTTCTTCTTTTTATGCCATGCTAGATGTTCCCTACAAATCTGCGGAAGTCTTGCAAGAAGGTATCGAGAAGGAAGTCGTTGAGTCTAACGAGAAAAACTGGAAAAACGTTGCATCAAACTTTCATGTTGCTCAAGAGATTGATAAATCAATCTATGCTTACAAAAAGGCAGCAGAGTATGTTGATAATGGTAGGCATGATTTGAAGCAGGCTCAGCTTTACGGCGAAGCCGAGAAGTGGAAGTTAGCTGTTAAAGCTTATGATAAAGCACTTCAGCGAGGTGGCTTGAAAGATCCTGGTGAAGCTTATTTCGGCAAGGCGGATGCTTTGTATAATGATGGTAATTTTCCTGGGGCTATTTCAGCTTTTGAGCAAGCTGCTAAGTACAAGAATTTTAAGAAAAATTCGAACCGCTGGATCAGCTTTATACGAGATAGAATAGAAAAACTTCGCCGTATGGCCGAAGGAGTTTAAAAAAAGCCGCTTTAAGCGGCTTTTTTTATGTCTGCAGATATTCGTCTACTCCCGTAACAAATGGTTACCTTCTCTCGTTTGAAATATCTTTTAGCGCTACAATATATTCAATACCAGAGTATTAAACGGAAGTTTGTATGCAACAAATGCTGAAAGACACATTGGATAAGCTATCTAGGAAAAGCAAACATTCTCTCGAACGGGCAACGAATCAAAATGTAAAGTTGGCGGTTACTGGCTTCCAAGGCGCTGGAAAGTCCGTTTTTATTGCGTCACTTATCCATCAATTGTTGCATGTTAACCGATACAATAATCTGCCCTTTTTCAAACTAGCCGAAGAAGATCGATTGATTGCCGCTCAGTTAGAAGTGGTCCCCGATTTAACGATCCCCGAGTTTCCTTATCAAGCTTCTGTTAATGCCCTGATGGAGGGCGACTGGCCCGAGTCAACACGCAGTGTTTCGGCGTTACGATTGTCTCTACGTTACAAAACAGAAAACAGCCTCATTAGCAAAATAGTAGAAAAGCCAACTATCACCATTGATGTTTATGACTATCCGGGAGAATGGCTGGTTGATCTTATTATGCTTAATCAGAGTTATGAAGAATGGTCAGAATATGTTGGCAAGTTAACGAAAAATGAAGAGCTTTATGAATCATCCGCTGATTGGAAATCTTGTTTTGTTGAGCTTAATGATAGCTCCATTGATATTGATGAATGGATAAAACGCACTGCGGAGCAATATCGTGGATACCTCAAAGATAAAGCGGCTCAAGGCGCTATTTGCATGCCAGGACGATTTGTTTTGCCTGGTGAGCTAGAAGGTGCCCCAGTTCTTGATTTCTTCCCAATACCTGAAGGAGCTTTAGAACAGAGTAAGGTAGATACTGAGACGATTAAAGAACGCTTAAAAGAAAAGTATGACTTTTATTTGAAGCAGGTTATCACGCCTTTTTTTGAGAATTACTTTAGTCAGTTTGATCGACAAATTATTTTGGTGGATTGTCTGAGCTTGCTGAACAAATCGAAACAACGTGCCCAAGAAATTGAAAGTGCGCTAAGCCATTTATTGAAGGCTTTTCATTATGGTCACTCAAACTGGATTAAACGGCTTTTTAAACCACAGATCGACAAGTTGATTTTTGCGGCAACCAAATCAGATCAAGTACCATCTAACCAACAATATCGATTGCAGTCATTTTTACAGTCATTAGTTTACGCTTCAGAAAGCAAAGTGCGTTTTGAGGGCGTCGAAAGCCATTTGCTAACGCTTTCTTCGATTCGAGCGGCAGAAGCGGTGGTTGCAGAAATTAACGGTGAAAATGTTCATTGTGTCAAAGGAACACTAAAGGAAAATAACGAAGAGGTTATTGTGTATCCTGGCGAAGTTCCTGAATCAATCGACAGTCTGTTTAGTCGTGAGCATGAGCCTTATGAACTGCCTGCCTACTCACCCAATGTTTTAAATACCAGTGCACACTCAGAGTTGCCTCACATTCGTATGGGCAAGGTACTCGAGCTGGTTTTGGGAGATAAATTGTTATGACAAAAATAAAGCCTGGACAATTTAAAGCCGATGAGATAAAGGTTCAAACTGAGCAAGTAGAGACTCAAACGGTACTACCAGAAAAGGCTATGAGGGTATCCAGCGAGCATCTTGTGGAAATTGATGCAGAGCCTGAGTTGTCTGAAACCGACAAGGACGACACTAAGCTTCCTACTTTGCTTGGCTGGGGAGTTTCGTTGGTTGGCTTGCTGGCTATTCTGCAACTCATTGATGTCACCCTATCAGCTTATAATATCAGCCCTTATCTTGGTGGGATTGCAACGCTGATTAATGTTGGTTTGTTAGGTTTTGGTGGACGTTGGTTAGCTCGTATCTGGGGTAAAAAGAAAAAGAATCGTCGTCGACAGGCTCTAAAATCACAACTACAGGCGCTGAACACCCCTCAAAGTCATGGGCAGGCTATTGCGAAAATCAGTGAGTTACATGCCAATATGGCTCATCAAGCAGCTAACAAAGAACTCGCACAGTTCCGACAGCAAAGTCATATTTGCCAAGATGACTCAGAGATGATTCAACTGTATTCCTCTGTTGTGTTGAAGGGAATGGATCAAAAAGCCAAGCGGATTGTTGCCCGCTATTCCAGCGAATCCGCATTAATGATTGCACTCAGTCCTTTCGCTGCGTTAGATATGGTACTGGTACTTTGGCGCAGCATCAAAATGGTAGATGAAGTATCAAAAGTCTACGGTATGCATAATGCACCCTTCGAAAAGACACGAATGGTACGCGACATCCTAAGGAATATGATGCTAGCGGGAGCAACCGAGCTCGCATTAGATCTAGGATTAGAAGCATTGGGAGCTAAGTTGAGTGCTAAGATATCCGCTCGCGTTGCCCAAGGTTTGGGGGCTGGTGTTGCCAGTTTACGAGTTGGACTCAAAGCCATGGAATACTGTCGCCCGGTTACCTTTGATAAAGATGAAGCTCCTAAAATATCTGAATTGAAAAAAGATGTGATTGAAGAGGTGAAGAACCGACTATTAACATCGACGTCTGGCAGTAAAGAAGATTAAGCTTGAATTATTGAATGCGAAAACCGAATGAGTCGGTTTTCGCAAAGTTAGCAGGTTAACGGTTAGCGTAAGCTCGAATGAACTCGAGCAACCGCTTCTTTTATATAGTCCACTGAGTTATTGAGACTGTATATAAAATTTCCTTTCTCTGTGAAAGCAAACGTTACTTCCTGGAAGTCTTGATCCAAAGGTTCATAAAAAACATCACAAAGTTGCTCGAGTGGTATTGAATCGTACTTGGCATCGCCTCCAAAAACCACCTGTCCGTTGGCAACATCGATAGTATCAGTATGATATTCTTCTGGAGTGAGTTCTTCGTCAGATACGCCTTGCAGTCGTAGATATAAATACAGAGCACCACCAAGGAGACCTATGAACATGGGTACAAAGAATGGATTAATTGCGTGAGTATCTGCGCTAATAATAAGTACACCTGCGAATACTAAAAAAATTAAAGTTGTCGCTAAATTAAAATCTGACCTTTTAATATGAATTTTCCATTGATTTAATAAATCCTGGCGCTATGAGTAAATTCCATTACTCATAGCGTAAAGCGTCAATGGGTTTTAGGTTTGCTGCTTTGGCTGCAGGCAAAATACCGAATACAATGCCTACCATTGCCGAAAACCCAAAGGCCACGCCAATTGCCCAGAGTGGAACGGTCGCCGGAGGAAAGTTGGGGATATACGAAGATGCGAGGGCTCCTAACCCGTAACCAATAGCGACACCTATCACACCGCCAAACAAAGACAAAGTTACGGCTTCAATTAAAAACTGAATCAGTATGTGATGCCTTTTGGCACCAATGGCCTTACAGATGCCGATTTCTCGCGTTCGCTCAGTCACTGACACCAGCATGATGTTCATAATTCCAATGCCACCAACTAACAGAGATATACTAACGATACCTCCTAAAACCAGAGTCAAAGTATCGATTACTTGACTAATAGTTTTCGTCAACTGTTCTGCGGTTTGAATTTTAAAGTCGTTTTCTTCGCCATATCTTAATTTATGATTACGACGCAAAATTCGTTCTATTTGTTGCTGTACTGATTCCAGTACTTCTGGTCCTGTAACGGTTAATTGAATAAAGATATCCGGGCGTACCTGATTACCGATCAGTCCTTCCATTGTGGAGAAGGGCATCAATACAAAGTTATCTTGCTTTAATCCCAGAAGCTCTCCTTTCTTCTCGGCCAGTCCAATCACTTTAAACCATTCTCCACCCACCTGTATGTATTCACCGACAGGATTGGGTTTAAGGTTTAAATCTTTTCTAACCTCTTCTCCAATGACAACCACTTTACGCCGCGTTTTATTATCTTCTAATGATAAAAAACGACCATGCTTAGCAAAAATCTGCGATACGTTTTGATAGGAATAAGTGGTGCCTTGCACTTGCGCAAAAGCCGTTTGAGAGCCGTATTGAACTGAACTCGAACGATTGCCTTGAGCAAAGAGCACAGGAGTGAGCGACTCAATATTTTCAACGCGATAATTAATATCGTTGAGATCTCTCTCGGTGATCCGGGCGATCTTACCTTTTAGCCTTTCTTCGAATGGCAGGTAAGAAGAGATGGATAAACTATTTGAGCCCAAGCTTTCGAATTGTTTGTTGATTGAGTAGCTTAATCCTTGAATCACAGAAACAACGGTAATCACCGAAGCGACACCAATAACGATTCCAAGGGTGGTCAAGAAGCTCCGAAAACCGTGCGCTCTAATCGACATTAGCGCAGAGCGAATGCTTTCAAGCAGCGTGTGCATTTAATTTATCCTCAATGATGCCACCATCTTGCAGTCGTACGATTCTGTGACAGTGGTTGGCGATTTCATCTTCGTGTGTCACCATGACGATGGTATGGCCTTCCTGATGCAGCATATCAAACAGCTTCATAATATCGACAGTGGTTTGCGAATCCAGATTACCTGTAGGTTCATCAGCCAGCAGAATGGAAGGAGTCGTTACCAGAGCTCTTGCTATGGCCACTCGTTGGCGTTGGCCGCCAGACAGCTGGTTAGGCAGGTGATCCATTCTTTCGGCCAGGTTGACCCTCTCCAGAGCTTCTGTGGCCAATACTTTGCGTTGCTTTAGAGAAATACCTCGATAGATGAGTGGATGCATCACATTGGCTAATGCAGATGCCCTGGGCAGCAAATTAAAACTTTGGAAAATAAAACCTATCTCCTGGTTTCTAATATCTGCCAACTGCGATTCATTCATATCTTGAACGTTCTTTTCGTTCAAACGAAAAGTGCCAGAGGTGGGTGTATCCAGACACCCCAGAATGTTCATCATGGTGGACTTGCCTGAACCGGATGCTCCTACAAAAGCAATGTATTCGTTTCTTTCGATGGATAAAGACACCTTATCAAGCGCTTTTACCAGTTGGTCGCCCATTTGATAGTGCTTGCTGATATCCGTCAGTTCAATTAATGCCATAGGTTACTGGTTTCCTCGAATAGAGATCAGGTCTCCATCTTTTAGATGACGCAGTATTCTGTCTGGACCATTGATGACCGAGACATTATCGGCCAGACCACTAGTAATTTGCTGATAAGTATCGTCAGAGATGCCCGTCGCCACTTTCACTTTTCTGGCAATGTTATTTTCAACAACAAAAAGATATTGGTGAGTTTCGTTAATGCTGCGTTTTTCTTCTGTCACTATGGCTTGAATAGGAACCGACGTCACAGGGCTGGAAGAGTGAGTAAAAATTTCTGCACGACAACTCATGCCTGGACGAAGATTGATTCCCTCGGTTGAAGTGACTTCAAGTTTTACCAGAAAGCTCAATCCTTGACGGCCAGATACTGGCTTGGCTGAAGTGGCTATGGATTTAACGACACCATCAATATTGACATCAGGATACGCTATAGCAACGACTTTTGCTTTTTGGCCGAGTTGAATGTCGGCAATATCAGCTTCATCAACGTAAACCTCTGTAATGATGCTTTGTGGGTTAGCAATGGTCATCAGGGATGAGCCAGCTATGTTGGTGGTACTGGCGATAGCCGTTTCTCCCTCTTTGATGTCGAGAGATGTAACAATGCCGCTAAAGGGAGACTGTACGCGCGTTTTACTGAGTTGATCGTCAGCCTGAGTCAGCTGCGCTTTGGCTTGCGATAAGGATTCTTTGGCCGACTTAAGATCGATCTTAGCAATATCATAAGCGTTCACCGCCGCATCGTAACGATCTTCATCCAGTAGTTTTTGTTCAAACAATTTCTTTTGGCGAGTCAATTGACGCTTTAAGTTTTCTAACTGGACAGTCTGGCGCTCGATGGCAATTTCTTGCATTCGAACGGTAGCCCCGCGTTGTTCTACTGATGCTCTAAAAGTTTCATCCTCAATCGTCAAAAGCAGTTGGCCTCGCTCGACGGCATCGCCTTCTTCTACCAGCACCTTATTTACTTTTCCGATGACTTCGGTGGTCAAGCGCACCTGATCTTCGTGAGCAAGCCGACCCGACGCTAATACAGATGATTCGATAACACGTTCTTCAGCGATTGTGACAGTGACTTCTTTAGAGTCGCTGTTCGTTGCTTTTTTTAGCAACGGAACAGCGATGATCACCGCGATAATCGCACCAATGATAAGAGCTTTTTTCATAGTATTAAAGAGCCCACATAACCACAAGAGTCATGATTATTGTTGTTGGAATGAAACCAATAATTAGAGACGCTGTCATGGAGCTGTTAGTAAATTGCTTATAGCCAATCGCTAATAGAATGTTGGCCCATACTGCTGATGACAGATCAAGGTTTGACCATATCTTAAACGTGTTATCGGCAGGTTCAGCTAGCGAAAGCAAGTTCTGTAGTGAAAGCCCTCTAGCGATCTCCAGAGGTATTTGGTTACTGTCTGCAAGTAAAATGCCGACGATACCAATAAGAATAGACACTATCATGACGAAATGAGACCAGACTATTAGTGAAAAGCATTGACCGAAAGTCAGTTCATCATTTCGAACATTCGATACGACAATTAGGTAAACGGCAAGAAGTAAAAATAATATTAATGTCATCACAGCTGCAGAACCCATAGCCGCTGACATTAGGCCAGTCTTTGGAATACTGCTCAAAGCATCTCTAGTTTGTTCAATTTGAGCTGGTGTCATGTCTTCTGCACTTTGAGATACGCTATAGTCGATGTAATAATCGTAGTCGACCTTATCGAAATATAACCAAAGTTGAAAAACAGATAGTCCAAGAATAAGCATTAAAGGTAAAAAGACTTTTCCATTTTCCTTGCGTTCTGTGAACGCCTTTGATGGGCTTGCAAAAATATCCACTAATGAACTCATTACACTCATACTCAAATCCCCAAAAATAAAGTTTTTTCCGCTTAGTACCCTGATGGGCTAATTTCTTACATTAGAATACGTTTCATCACGCATTTTATTCCCTTTTGAGTTGATTCTGAGCAGATTTGTCTGTCAATATGTCACTTTAGGTCCGGTATCTTACTTGCAGTCTTTCTGTATGAGGCCTGTAAGTTTTCAGTAAAGCTAAGGACTAGGTTAGGTAATGTGAGTCTTGGAGACAATAAATGATAGAAGTGAAAGCCTTGTCGAAGACCTTCAAGTTCGACAAAGTGGCGTTAAAAGAGCGTCAAAAGAAAAAAGAAGCCGCTCAAGATCCACGGGAAGATGGCGCTAAATTCCACGCTGTGCGTGATGTTTCATTCTCTTGCGAAAGTGGTAAGGTTCTTGGATTACTCGGACCTAACGGTGCTGGTAAGACGACGACTCTGAGAATGCTTTCGACGGCTTTGCAGCCAACATCTGGCGAAATTTTAATCGATGGTGAGGATGTTGTTGCCCATCCTCTGGTAATGCGCAAGAAGATTGGTTTTTTATCGGGCAAAACGGCACTCTATCGCCGTTTGTCGGTGCGTGAGAATGTTGAATATTTTGGTCGATTGCATGGTATGCAAGAAGACCATCTGCAATCCGAAATTGATCGTTTATTCGATATTCTTAACATCAACTCCTTTGAGCATAAAAAGGCTGAAGACTTGTCGACGGGGATGGCACAAAGAGCCAATATCGCCAGAACAGTTATTCATCAACCTCGGGTATTGATTTTAGACGAGCCGACGACTGGGCTGGATGTCGTGGCTGCCAAAATCATTATGGATTTTATCGAATCTTATCGTGGCTCAGAAACATCGGTTATTTTTTCGACACATCATTTGCACGAAGTGGAGCAACTGTGTGACCGGGTGACCGTGATTAATGAAGGGATCGCCAGCTTCTCTGGTTTGATTGATGAGTTTCGTGCTCATGATGAATCGGGCAATTTATACAATGCCTTCTTGAAACTCATTGATGCTGCCTGAGCCGGATAACAGAGGTTACTATGTGGGAAATCTATAAAAAAGAATTTATCGAACTGATTCGTGATAAAAAAACGCTGATCTTTACCATTGTAATGCCAACGATTGTTATTCCAATTCTGATTTTTGGAATGATGGTTTTTGTTCATAACGTGACGCAAAAGAATGAGAAAGAAATATTAAAGTATGCCATCTTTAATGGCGAAGAGATTCCAGCGATCACAACGGCGTTAAACGAACATAAAAAGTTTAAGTTAGTAGAAAATATTGCCTTTGATGATGTTAAGAAGGCCATTAAAGAGAAAAAGATAAAATTTGCCATTGTATTGCCCGAAAAAGGGCGCGAAGGAATGGACAAAGGTCGACAGATAACCATCAAGCTTTATTACAACAACGCTGCTTTTGCCAATAAAGTTCATAAGCGCGTATCGGAGCTTGTTAAAGAGATTTCGACGCCTCATAAAGAAATGTTGTTTGAACGCTACGGTATCGATAGTGATTTATTTGCGGGTCTGGATGAGCCTATTAAGCTAGAAAAGAAAAGCACCGCCGATAAGCGTGAAGAACTCGGTAATCGAATTGGTGGTTTGTTGCCTTATTTGATTATCTTGATGTGTTTAACTGGAGCCATGTATCCAGCTCTGGATTTAGGCGTGGGAGAAAAGGAGCGCGGCACGCTGGAAACATTATTGATATCCCCTGTTCCTCGTTCATCTATTGTTATGGCGAAGTTTCTGGTGATTTTTACTACCAGCTTCCTGGCGGTATTTCTCGAAGTCCTAAGTTTGTTAACCATGTCGATACTGGCTGGCAACGTGGCTGCTTTTGTTAAAGTTCAAGAAGTGCTCTCTGTCATTAGCATGCTGGATGTTTCTTTGGTCATCTTAATGTTGATTCCTGTGGCTTCTATCTTTGCTTCCGTTTTGCTGGCGATATCCATCTATGCTAGAAACTTCAAAGAAGCGCAGAACTATATGTCCCCCATGATTATGCTGACGATTGTTCCAATTATTGTCGCGATACTGCCAGGTATTGAATTGGACTGGATCATGGCTTCGATTCCTTTAGCGAATGTATCCTTAGCGATCAAAGAGATTGTAAAAGGAACTATCGATTACACCATGCTAGGCGTTATTTTTGCCTCAACGGTGACTGTTGCTGGCATCTTGCTGTATATGTGCACACACTGGTTTAATCGAGAAACGGTCTTGTTTAGAAGTTAGAATATTTTCATTCTAAGCTATGACTAAGAATCCAGAGCTTGTTTAGCTCTGGATTTTTTTTGCAAGAACAGAAAGCTAATTTTATTCCTATGTCTGGGCATGTGGAAGGAACTGTTTATGTTAGATAGACTTAAGACCTTAGTAGAAAATTTAGCGCCATTTTCTGAAACGATAGAGCAAAAGGGAGATGGTAACTCAAGTTTTATTTATGCTACTTCAAATGAAAAGTCAGTAGAAGTTTCTGTTGATGAAGGGATGTATTGGGTTGAATACTGGGATAACTCGGATGAGAGCTCAAGTTCTGTGAAAGAGCAAACCTTTCAAGATATTGAAAAGCTTGAGATAAGTGTGAAAGCTTGGCTTATCAAGATTCATTTAAACCTGTGATTCTGTACGTCCTTATTTATCTACTTTTTCTTTGATAATCAGTGGCAACTTATTCGCTTTCGATTGAATAAAGCTGGTTTCAATACGATATTTTCGATAGCCGTCAGCGGCAGCCTTTTCGGTATCAAGGAACAGTTCGTAGTCTGTGCTGTAGCCATCTACTTCAATACTTGCTCTTAGCACCTGTCCTTGTTCAAAGGTTCGGTTTAAGTTTGCTTTGAATCCTGTTTTAGGATCGTAATTTGCCAAGATATCTCTTCTGGCTTTTAATAAGGCATTGAGTTGGTCTTGAGTATCAAAATACAACGCGTGCCATTCTTGATAAACGGGATGCAATGCTCGTGCATTGGCATCGGCCAGGTAGTAGCGATACCAAGCGGCATGCTCTGCATTCTTGGCAATATTCTTTGCCCAGCTTTTGGCGGCATCTTTTACGTAGTTTCCAGCGGCTTCTTTAACATCTTTGAGATCGATACTGTAGGGCGACTGCAAAAAATCTAGTTGACGTTGAGCTCGTTTGAGTGCTGCTTCTTTGCCTCCCATTATCTTTAAGTACTGCTGAATATTCGGTGTCTTCCGATAAAGCTCCTGTAACGACATCGCACGATTATCGCGTATCATGGTTTGTGCCCAACCGGCAATGGTCGATTGATAAGCTTTGGTTTTGGCATAGTTACCAACACTTTCCTCAAAGGTTCGAGTATAAATATAACCTGGTAACTTTTGAGTTTTTTTGCGTATGGAGCGTTTGATTTTGTTATTTAATTCGGCTTGAACTTGCTTTTCTACATCTTTAACTTCTGCATCACTCAGTGTCTCTATGGTACTGCTGCCTGTGTATCTTTGTTCTGCCAATTTATAGACTGCTTCTATTAAAGCGGCTGGAGGTCCTCCTTTTTCATTGGCTTTTAATACATCATAAATAAAGTCGGCTGTTTCGATGGCTGTTTGAGCGTAGGCTGAGCCCATAATAACTCGGGCAAGTTGAGCCAGTTCTGCTCGTGTATATTCCAGTGCACTGGTAAATTCAGCACTTGAGCGAGTTAATCCCTGCTTGGCAAACTGCACTTGTTTACGCTTTTTCTCTATTTCATTTTCGAGCTCATTGAGAACGCTTCCCGGTGCATAGCGATACGCACTGAAGCGCAGTTTATTGTCAGCGAAAACCGCAACATAGTTAACCAATGAACCTTTGCTGTTTCTTTGGGCTTCCGTTTTAGCAAAGGCTTTTTCTGCATTAAGCATAGGCTTTAGAGATGCTTCAAGCTGTTGGACGAGTGCTTTATCTTCTGCTAATCGAGCCTGAGCGAATTTGAGATCAACTCCCAGGATGCGCAGTTGATGATTAAACTGAATCCGTTTGCTATGACGGCCGTCTACTATACTCTCGGCTTTGGCTATTTTTTCTTGTAGAAGGGTATCTTTTGCGCGGGATTCTTTGAGAAATTTGTCGCTCACCGCTTTGCGTTTTAGCAGTGACTTTTCCTGTTCTGCTAGTTTTAATAGTTCTTTGTAATGTTCATTTTCGTCCAGCTGTCGAATAAGAACATTAATCGCATCGACTTGTTGCTGTAAGCTGCGGCTGTTTTGCAGATGGTATTTGAGAGAAGGAGGATAATTATTTTTCTGTTGTTGCAGGAAAATTTGTGCCTGTTTTACTTCATCTAAAAAGGCTGCCTGTGCTTTTTTTGCTTTGTCTTGTGACTCTTTAAGCTGTTTAACCTCTTGCTGCGTTTGCTGTAAGTACTCTTTGACAAACTCCAGCTCTTGACGAGTATCTGTAATATTTTGTTTTAGCTGACTATAAGATTGAAACCATGGAAGATCATCCACTTTAACAGAAGAAATTTGATAAGTTCGAGCTTTGTCATCCAATGTGACTGACTGAATCGCATCCACACGTTCAGCAAGAAAGTCGTCATTCATCTTAAAAGAATAGGGTGTTTCTCTCGGCAGCACATAGTTGCGTAAGAACATCAGATCTTGAGGTTGAACATTCCTATGCCAAAGATCCAGAGTTGAATCTCGTGTGAAAAAATCGATGCTTAGTTCTTTGTGTACAGGTTTATGGCGGCCACGTAAGTCAGCTGCAAATTCGGTATATAGGTTTTTCTTCATGGCGAGAGCTAATTCTTGGTTGCCCAGTTTCGATATGAAGTCAACCCAACCCCAGCTTGCTGCGACAAGTTCTCGGCGGCGATCCAGTAGTTCCTGAGTGACTGCTTTATACTCCTTTAAAGCTTTCGCTCTGGCTTTCTTTTCTATTACGAGAACTTTTTTATTAAAACTCGCGACAGCGGCATCATGTTCTTTTCCATAGTACTTATAGGGCTTTCGCACGGAATCAAGGTTTTTATCGTAGTGCTTCAGGGCGTCAACAGAAAAGAACTCATGTTCAATGGCTCGAATACGATACCAGGCTTCTTTCAATTGGGTGCGCCAGCTTTGGTTAATGGCGTTTGTTAGTAAATAATAGACGTTGCGCCGAAAGCTATCTCTGGCATTGGTATCTTGTAGCTTTTTCCAGTTTTCGTATTGCTTGAAAGCATCTTGATGCCGCCGAAAATCATTTTGAAAAGCTTTGGCTGAGTTGATGAGATCTTGCCGAGTTACTTTTATTGTATTGTGAGTCACTTTGTCTTCAAATTGCCGAACCCAGCGATTTTCAAGTTTGTCATATCGACGTTCTAGTTTATCGACAAATACTTTTGCCCGGTTATAAATCTTATCATCATAACTATTTTGTGCCGTTGTAAAGCTGCTAAAAAGTAAGGCTATTGGTATCAGCAAGTAGAATGGATTAGAAGGTGACATAGCAAGCCTCGTTGTTATTATTGAGTTTAAAGGGGTCTTACTGTTTGTACGCTAAAAAATAGATTTAAGAGTATCTTTAATCGTTAGCTATGAAAAGATGAATATGTGATGAACCATTGAATATCACCCTGGTGCTGCTCATGGGGGCATTCTAACTATTTGCAATGTGAAAAGGGGATTGAGGGACTGTTACTAAGGAATAAAGTATAAAATAAAGTGATTGAAGGGAGAGGGACAATCAGAGCAATCTTGCTCTGATTGTCAAAGCGAGATGCTTAATACTGCCGAGTAATATCAACAAACAAAGTCAGTGCTTGCCCTGGCTGTAAATAACGAGATGGATTAATTTTATTCCAGCTGACCAGGTCGGCAACTCTTACACGGAACTTGCTAGCAATTCGTGCCAAAGAATCACCCTTGCGCACTTTATAGCGAATTTTTCGCGTTTTATTTTTAATGCGACTGGTGGATGCAACTGCTTTAGAACTTTTGCTCCACACGACAAGCTTTTGGCCAATCTTCAGTGGGTCAGTAGGTGCCATGTTGTTCCAGGCGGCTAACTCACGCATACCGACTTTATGTTTGCGTGATAAGGTCCAGAAGGAATCGCCTTTCTGAATGCGTATGGTGGTTTTGTTGCCTTTGCGTTTGCGGTTTTGTTTGGCTGCTAAGCGTTGTTCTGAACTTTTAGAGTAGTTGCCAGATTTATAGGTAGCAGTCGGAATTAAAATTGCTTTACCTGCTCGAATAGTATTTCCACGGATACCATTCGAAGATCGTAACAGTGCTGGAGTCGTTTTAAATTTCTTGGCAATTTTGAGCAGGCTGTCGCCTTGCTTGATCACATAACGCTTAAAGGCAATACGTTCATTAGCGGGCACTTTGGCTAAGGCATCGACTAGATGCTGTTCATGGGCTACTGGAACCAAAATATCTGTTGAGCGCTTAGGTTCTGTGGCCCAGTGATTAAATGCCGGATTCAGGGTGTAGAATTCATCCATGGACAGTTGCGCCATATCGGCGGCTATCGCCAGGTCAATTTGAGAATCTACAGTGACTTTTGCAAAATAAGGTTCGTTAGGGATTGCAGCCCAGGTTAGATTTTCTTTTTGGTAGTGTCTTAGTAAATCTGCCAGAGCTAATAGTTTGGGCACATAAGCTTCGGTTTCTTTTGGCAGTTTTAAAGACCAAAAGTCAGTCGGTTTGTTCTTCTTTTTATTCTTACGAATGGCTCGTGAAACATGGCCTTCGCCGGAATTATAGGCCGCAATGGCATGAAGCCAGTTGCCTTTAAAGCGTTTTTCTAGATACTGAAGAAAATCAAGTGCAGCCAAGGTTGAGTAATAAACATCACGACGACCGTCGTACCACCAATTCTGGTGAAGTCCAAATCGTTTACCTGTTTCTGGAATAAATTGCCACATGCCAGAAGCACGACCATGAGAGTAAGCAAAGGGATCAAAGGCACTTTCTACAATGGGTAGTAAGGCCAGTTCCATGGGCATATCACGCTTTTGTAGCTCTTGAACAATGTGATACAGGTAAGGGCGTGCGCGTTCACTGACTCTTTTTATGTAGCCTGGGTGTCTGGCATACCATCTGCGCTGCGAATGAAAACGCTTGTTATCTGGCGTTGCCAGCTTCATTTGACTGCGCACCAACCACCACAAATTGTCAGCTGCCGCAGTGTGTTCTTGAGTAAAAGTGACAGGAGATTCGACAATTTCCAGTTCATCTACCCATTGTTGTTGCTGGGCTGGTGCGTCTGTGGGCGGTACTATGACTTGTGTTTGTTGAGCTGGAACAGTGTGTGAGTCTTCAGGCAAGGGCTTTGCAGGTGCCTGAGTAGCTAATTTACATCCTGATAAAACGGATACTAATGATAGTGCAACAACGAGTTTTCGCATGGATCGTCTTAATTATTCAGTTGAAAGAGGCTACATATCGGTTTCTGCATGTCTTGGTGCAGAAATAATGGTCCTGAGATATGCGCGCTCATGTTATTTTTTGTTCACAAGAGTGTCAAATGGTTTTCTATGCACGTCTGTTGAGTCAATTATAGTCTTTCAACGAGGTCTGTGCAGATGATGACAAGGCCTTGTGGGCGTGTTGTTGTATTTATTGTTTACCTATATATCTGCCCTAAAAGGTATCTTTCCATCGGCGTATGGTGGCAAACACTGCTGATGGAGTAGACAACGGCTCGGCGCAAAAAGTTTCGGCAGCGGCCACAACGGATGGCTGTTGGCAGCGCAAAAAGGGATTGGTTTGGCATTCTTCTCCAAGTAACGAAGGAACGGTGGGCTGTCCCTTTAGCCGCAATTGCTCGACCTGCGAGATTCTGGCTTTAAGCTCTGCATTGTCGGGCTCAACGGCTTGAGCGAATTTTAAGTTGGACTGGGTATATTCATGTGCACAGTAAACCTTGGTTGCGGCAGGTAGGTTAGCCAGTTTCGTAAGCGAGCTCAAAAACTGCGGGGGAGTGCCTTCAAACATACGGCCACAACCACCAGCAAACAATGTATCACCACAGAAAAGGGCGGGCTCTGCATAGTAGGCGATATGCCCTAAGGTATGTCCTGGCACATCTAACACGCGGAAAGTGGTTTGTAAGTGCTCAATAACCACGTTATCTTGTTCACACAGAGGGGTGTCCAGATCTGGAATCGTCTCTGCAGAAGGCCCATAAACATGGCACGAAGACATGGCTTTTAAGCGCTTGATTCCTCCCACGTGATCGCGGTGGTAATGAGTGATTAAAATTGAGTCCAGAGTCAGCTGGTGCTGTTGCAGATAGTCGATGACTGGATTGGCATCACCAGGGTCCACCAAGGTGACTTTTTTTTCTCGATCATTTCTCAAGGCCCATATATAGTTATCATTGAAGGCCTTAATTGGCTCTACGGTAAAAGTCGACATGTTTTTCGGCGATATTGGCTCATACTTAAGCGGTAGTATCCTGATAAATGGCACTCTTAGCAACTGCAAAAACAGTTTCAAATGGCCCCGAAAACTGGGAATCTTTGCCCGGTGGTCGTAAGGCATTTTTGTGCATGCAGTACCACCTGGAGCAACAATTACCGCAAAGTTTTGGTTATTATGGTCTGACCCTTGGGCCGCTTTCAAAACAGCTGGATGTAAGTAGCTCACCTATTCGCCATTGGTTCCATCTCGAAGATAAGCCGAACGACAATGATATTCTGTGCGACTATCACCGTTTACCTATTGCATCAGATTCCGTTGACTTCATGGTGATCAGTCATCTGCTTGAGTATGTATCGCACCCGCATCGAGTATTAAGAGAAGCCGAGCGAGTCATTATTCCTGAAGGCAAGATTATACTGTCCGGCGTGAACCCTTTTAGCTTCTACGGGATGCGTTATTTGGGATGTCGCGTCGCACGACAAAAATGCCTGGAAAAGCAGCTCATCGGTATGGCACGTATCAAAGACTGGTTGATGCTATTAGGATTCGCGCTCGACGACTGCTCTGGCTTAAGCTCCTATTGGCAACGATGTCAGCCAGGGCTTTTTTCGGGAGTTAACCGCCTTCTGGCATCGCGCTTTACCAGTCATTACTTTATAATTGCCCGCAAGAAAGTTTCAACGCTCACGCCAATCAGGCCAAGCTGGACACGCAACTCAAAGTTGGTACCTGCACGTTTTGCAGAACCAGGCGTGCGTCAGCTGGTGGATCAAGAGTTAAAAAAAGTACAAAACTAGTACCTTGATCGGGCAACATACTCATTGCCAAACAAGCGTTGAACCATAATCCATATTCCTATTTTAAGACCATGAACAGAGGGCTGACCATGACGCAAGAAGTTCGTCGCCAGGTTGTACTTGATACTGAAACCACAGGTTTAGAGCCTGAACAGGGCCACAAGATCATCGAAATTGGTTGTGTAGAGCTGGTTAATCGCCGCTTGACTGGTCGACATTATCACCAGTACCTACAACCGGATCGTGAGATTGATGACGGCGCGATAGAAGTTCACGGTATTACCAATGAGTTTCTGGCCGACAAACCGCGCTTTGCGGATGTGGTTGACGACTTTTTGAGCTTTGTTGATGGGGCTGAGCTGGTTATCCATAATGCCCCCTTCGATATTGGCTTTCTGGATTGGGAACTAAAGTCATTAGGTGCTGGCAAGGGAGTGATGAGCGACTATTGTTCTGTGCTGGATACTCTCGTGCTCGCGCGTCAGATACATCCCGGACAAAAGAACAATCTAGATGCCTTGTGTAAGCGTTACGCCATCGACAACTCTCATCGTGATCTACACGGCGCTTTGCTCGATTCTGAGATCTTAGCCGATGTTTATTTGATGATGACGGGAGGGCAAACCAGTTTGACCTTGTCTTCTCATCAAGATTATCTCAACGAAGGTAAAGAAGAGCTGGGTGTGCGCCGTTTAACGCGATCCGTTCCTTTGAAAGTCGTTGGAGCAACGGACCAAGAGTTATCGGATCATACGGCGATGTTAGAGACTATTCGCAAAGCGGCTGGTGGCGAGTCTTTGTGGGATAAGCTTAATTAAGCCGTAGCCGCTCGGTATACCCGTCGTTTTTCAAGGTGCAGCGGTGTTGGCTGCTCGCTCGCTTGCTGGCCGCCTGATACCTACAATAATAAAGGAACGAGTCATTGGAAGTTAAAGATAAAGTTATCTGGATTACTGGTGCATCCTCAGGTATTGGTCGGGCGATGGCGTTGCATCTTGATAAGCTGGGCGCACAATTGATTTTATCGTCCCGTTCTGAAGCGGATTTAGAAGCGGTACGTCAAGCTTGTCAGTCACCTGAGCGGCATAGGGTCGTTCCTCTCGACTTGACCCAGTCAGATACATTTCATGAGCTATGTAGCGAGCTCCATCAATCCTATGGGCACATCGATTGGCTTATCAATAATGGTGGCATATCGCAGCGTTCGCTGGCTGTTAAAACCAGCGAGAGTGTTATTCGCAAAGTCATGGAAGTGGATTTTTTTGGTACCGTTGCGTTAACGCAGGCAGTGTTGCCACTTATGCGCAAACAGGGATTTGGAACTATTATTAACATCTCAAGTATTGCTGGAAAACTGGGGGCGCCTTATCGCTGTGCTTATTCTGCCGCCAAGCATGCTTTGATTGGTTTTATGGACAGTTTGCGGGTTGAGTTATCGAGAGAGAATATTCGCGTGGTGGTTGTATGTCCTGGGTTTGTTAAAACCAACGTTAGCGTTAATGCGTTAACTGGAGAGGGGCAAACCTTTGGTGAAATGGATGAAGATATTCAGCAAGGCATGAATGTAGATGAGTTTGTGAAACGCTGCTTTAAGCAAATTCATAAAGGAAGAGATGAAGTGATTGTGGCAGATGGATTGCCCTGGCTTGCCCATCATTTTCGACGTTTGTTTCCTAATCGATTTCATCAATTTATGGCGCGTAAATTTAATAAAATGTTAGCGCAATCTTAGAAAAATTCAGACACAAAAAAAGCGGCTAGTTAGCCGCTTCTTTTATGATGCCAGTGTTTGATTAATGGCCGCCAGCTTTTTTCTTTTCGTCCAGCTTACATTTATCATTTTCCCAGCTTCCGCCGACACTGTCGCAAAGAGTTTCCAGATTATGATGCTTAATCCAGCCTTTCTCATACATTTTTTCGGTGGCAGGTTCTAAAGTGATATACACCATGGCTAAGCCAACCAGACTCATTACAATGGTGTAAGGGAAAGCCATAATCACCATGCGTCCATAAGATAGACGAATCAGTGGGGCTAAAGCCGATGTTAATAAGAACAAGAAGGCTGCTTGACCATTCGGTGTTGCCACACTTGGAATGTTGGTTCCTGTGTTGATGGCTACGGCCAGCATGTCAAATGTATCACGAGAGATAGTGCCATCCAGCGCTGCTTTGGCTACTTCGTTAATGTAAACCGTCGCAACGAATACGTTGTCACTCACCATAGATAAGAAGCCATTCGCCAAATAGAACATGGCGATTTGAGTGGTGCCTTCCATCTTCAATACTTCGGTGATAATAGGCGTAAACAAGCCGTTGTCTGCAATCACCGCTACGATGGCAAAGAAAACTGTCAATAAGGCAGTAAAAGGCAGCGCTTCTTCAAAGGCCTTACCAATGCTGTGCTCGTCGATTACACCTGTGAAGGAAGTACATAGTACGATAACCGATAAACCAATTAAGCCAACAGGAGCGATATGAAGACCTAATGCAATCACTAACCAAACTGCTGTGAAGCCCTGGACCCAAAGAGAAGCAATGTCTTTTTTAGTTCTTTTTTCGTCTTCCGCTTCAGCGAAATCTTCCATAACGCCACGGACTTTTTCTGGCAGTTCTTGACCGTAGCCAAGAATTTTAATTTTTTCGAGTACGGCACAGGTGATTAATCCAGCAACGAAAACGGGCAGAGTAATTGGAGCCATACGAATAAAGAACTCAAAGAACTCCCAGTTAGCGCGTCCGGCAATCAAAAGATTTTGCGGCTCACCAACCAGAGTACACACACCACCTAACGCTGTACCAACAGCAGCATGCATTAATAAGCTACGTAAGAACGAACGGAAGTTTTCCAGATCTTCGCGGTTGAGTTCATCAACCTGATCGTCGTCACTGTGATCATGGTCGTGGTGGAATTTTTTCCCCGAGGCGACTTTATGATAAATCCCATAAAAGCCAACACCCACAGAGATAACCACGGCGGTCACTGTTAACGCATCCAAAAAGGCAGACAAAACCGCTGCCACTGCACTGAACATTAAGGACAGTACAACTTTTGAACGAACGCCTAACAGTATTTTGGTAAACACGAACAGCAGCAGGTTCTTCATAAAGTAAATACCTGCAACCATAAAGACCAGGAGCAAGATTACTTCGAGGTTTGCCTGAATTTCGTGATACACCGTACTTGGGCTGGTTAATCCGATAAACAGAGCTTCAATGGCTAGTAAACCACCGGGCTGTAGCGGATAACACTTGAGTGCCATGGCTAAGGTAAAAATGAATTCAAGAATTAAAGCCCACCCGGCAATCGTCGGGCCCGCGTCTCCGGCGGCAAAATAGATAATAGGGTTGATGATCAAAAAGAGGACGATGGTTTTTTTGTACCAATCCGGCGCGTTACCCAGGAAATTATCCAGTAAGGCGCTGCTAAATGACTGGGTCATTGTGTTGTTCCTTGTGAAAACGTGGTTATTTTTCGTTTTATTTCATATAAATAGATAATCTCTTGAGGAATTCTAGTCTTTTTTAAGGCATTTTCCCAGTGTTGTGTGCTATGGATATAAAAATTGCATAAGCAGTTTTAAATTGAGTGATTAAGAGTTATGCTAGGACTATAGGTAAGATATCAGACCAGTTAGAACTAATGACCGATCACCAAAACAAAGTAACTTATCACATGACATCGCCCATTAAGGCGAAAAGCCCAGCTGCCTTTGCAGAACAATATATTGTCGAGTCCATTTGGCGCGGCAAGTTTGTTCCTGGTAGCATTCTTCCGGCAGAGCGCGAGTTATCTGATTTGATTGGTGTGACTCGAACAACCTTGCGCGAAGTATTGCAGCGCCTTGCTCGTGATGGTTGGTTGACGATTCAGCATGGTAAGCCAACCCGTGTTAATAATATCTGGGATACGTCTGGGCTGAATATTCTTGATACCATCTCACGTTTGGATGATGGTGGTTCTTTAACCTTAGCTGATCAACTTTTAGACGCTCGCACTAACATGAGCGCTATTTATCTTCGACTCGCTGTAAAAAGCAGCCCAACACAAGTTGTTGACTTGCTGCATGAGATAAAAGATGTTGAAGACACCGCCGAAGGTTACATTAACTATGACTGGCGTTTTAATCATGGCTCGACACTGATTGCTGGCAACCCTGTGTATACTTTGATGCTGAATGGTTTTAAGCCTATTTATCATCGCATTGGTTTGTATTACTTTAGCAGTAGCTCAGCCCGTGAACTGGCTCGTGGTTTTTACGCTGAGTTAGTTGAGATTGTAGAGAGCAAAGATATTGAACGTTTGATCGACAAGCTTTGGCACTATGGTCGTGAGAGTGGGGCGGTTTGGCAAGAGATGCGTTCTAAGCTGACGGCCTTAAGCGACTTGGACGAAGAATAATCAAAACGCGGCAGAAGCCGCGTTTTTTTTAACTCGCTTTTTTGTTCTGTTCCATTTCCATCACTTCGGGTGGCACTGCATCCAACAAAACTACCTCTCCATCCCTATCAAATGATTCCAGCTTTACATCAAAGTGCCATAAGCGGTGTAGATGTTTTAAGACTTCGGCTTTGCTGTCTGCCAAGGGAACATTGTTATGAGGAACATGGCGCAGTGTTAAAGAGCGATCACCGCGTATGTCGACATTGTACACCTGAATATTCGGCTCATTCATACTGAGATTATATTGATTAGAAAGCGCCTGCCGTATTGCTCGATATCCTGCGTCATCATGAATGGCGGTTACTTCTAATTCTTTTTGAGTATCATCATCCAAAATAGAAAACAGTTTGAATTCTCTAATCACTCGAGGCGACAAAAACTGGGCTACGAAGCTTTCGTCTTTAAAGTTGCGCATAGCGAAATCTAAAGTTTCCAGCCAGTTTGAACCGGCTATTTCTGGGAACCAACGTTTATCTTCATCGGTTGGGTTTTCACAAATGCGACGAATGTCGGTCATCATGGCATAACCCAAAGCATAAGGGTTGATACCCGAAAAATACTTACTGTCAAAATCTGGTTGATAGACGACATTGGTATGGCTTTGCAAAAACTCCAGAATAAAGCCATCGGTGACTTTGCCTTTATCGTACAGACGATTCAAAATGTTGTAATGCCAGAAGGTTGCCCATCCTTCATTCATTACCTGGGTTTGGCGTTGTGGATAAAAATATTGTCCTAACTTACGAACAATGCGCACGATTTCTCGTTGCCAGGGCTCGAGCAGTGGTGCGTGCTTTTCAATAAAGTACAAAATATTTTCGTGTGGCTCAGCAGGAAAACGTGCCTCCACTTGTTTTTCTAACTCTTCTCGTTTGGGGATCGTTGTTCGCCACAGTTCATTAACTTGAGATTGTAAAAAGTGTTCCCTTTCCTTTTGGCGACGTTTTTCTTCGCGCATTGATAAAGGATAAGGGCGTTTATAACGATCAACGCCATAGTTCATTAAGGCATGGCAAGAATCGAGAATGTCTTCGACGTTGTCGATGCCATATTGTTCTTCACATTGGCTGACATAGTTTTTGGCAAATACCAGATAGTCAATGATGGCTTCGGCGTCTGTCCAGGTTTTAAAAAGGTAGTTACCTTTAAAAAACGAGTTATGACCATAACTGGCATGAGCAATCACCAGCGCCTGCATCATCATGGTGTTTTCTTCCATCAGATACGCGATGCAGGGATTTGAATTAATCACTATTTCGTAGGCGAGCCCCATATAGCCGCGCCGATATTGTTGTTCATTTTGAATAAAGTGCTTACCAAAAGACCAGTGATGGTAGCCGATAGGCATTCCAACGCTGGCATAGGCATCAAGCATCTGTTCTGCAGTGATGACTTCTATTTGGTTAGGATAGGTATCAAGTTTGAAGTCATCAAAAGCAATCTTTTCTATTTCTGCCTGATAGGTTTCGATCAGTTCGAATGTCCACTCAGAAGAGGTTGAGATAGGTTCTCGTTTGCTCATGCGGCTTGTTTCCTGAAAAACTCTCTAAAGACGGGATAAATATCACTTTGCGACTTAATATGCTGCAGGGCAAAGTTCTCGTGAGTTTCGGCAATCTTCAAGTACTGTTCCCATAAGCTTTGATGATCTCGTTGAGTGATTTCAACGTAAGCAAAGTAGCGAATAAGTGGCAAAATATCTCGATCAAGCAGTTTGTAGCAAAGCGGTGAATCATCATTCCAGTTATCACCATCCGATGCCTGTGCTGCGTAGATATTCCATTCGTTCGATGGGTAGCGCTCGGCGATAATTTCTTTGGTAAGCTTCAGTGCGCTAGAAACAATCGTGCCGCCGGTTTCTTGCGAATAGAAAAACTCTTGCTCATCCACTTCTTTGGCCTGGGTATGGTGACGAATGAAAACAACTTCGACGTCTTTATAAGATTTGGATAAGAAAAGATAAAGCAGGATGAAGAAACGCTTTGCCATATCTTTGGTGGCCTGATCCATTGAGCCTGAGACATCCATGATGCAAAACATCACGGCCTGAGAAGTTGGATCGGGACGTTGAGTAAAGTTATTGAACCTTAAATCAAAGGTATCGATAAAAGGAACTCTCTGTATTCTTTCATCGAGTTCTTCGATTCTTATCTTTAACTTAGTAATTTCTTCGGGTGTTGCGCTTCCGTCGGCTTCGAGCCGTTCCAATTCTTCTTTTAATTCGCTACGTTCACGACGTGAGTCTGCACTTAATGCAATTCGACGAGACAGTGCAGCCCTGAGTGAGCGCACAATATTAATGTTGGCTGGTACACCATTGGTGGTAAAGCCTGCTCTCACTGTTTTGGTTTTGGTCATTTTTTTGAGCTGGTTCTTTTGTAAATTAGGCAGCTCAAGATCATCAAACAATATGTCGAGGTATTCATCTTTGGAAATCTCAAACATAAAGTCGTCTTCGCCTTCACCCTGATCACTGGCCTTACCGCCACCGCCTTGACCGCCGCCCGGTGGCGGTCGTTTTATACGATCACCTTTGGTAAATTCTTTATTGCCAGGGTAAATGCGTTCTTTCTTACCTCCAGATGTATGGCCAAACGTTGGTTCTCCAATATCCTTTGATGGAATAGAGATGTTTTCACCTTTTTCTATGTCAGTAACGCTGCGCTTTCCAATTTGATCGGCAATGGCCTTTTTAATTTGTTTTTTGTAACGCCGAATAAAGCGCTGTCGATTGACAGTGCTTTTATTCTTGGCGTTTTGTCTTCTATCAATAAGTTGCGCCATAAGGGATGCTCCTAGGATGTCAATTTACGATGACTTTCTAACGCGGAGATACCACTCACATAACAAGCGTACTTGTTTTTCCGTATACCCTTTTTCAACCATTCTAGAAACGAAGTCCTGATGCTTTTTCTGTTCTTCTTCTGAGCCTTTGGCACTGAAGGAAATAACAGGTAACAGGTCTTCGGTATTGGAGAACATTTTCTTTTCGATGACACTACGGAGTTTTTGGTAACTGGTCCACTTAGGGTTATTGCCATTGTTATGAGCTTTTGCTCGTAAAACAAAGTTAACCACTTCATTACGAAAATCTTTAGGGTTAGAGATACCCGCAGGCTTTTCTATTTTTTCCAGTTCTTCATTGAGCGCTGAACGGTCAAAGTTTTCGCCTGTTTCTGGATCTCGATATTCTTGATCCTGAATCCAGAAGTCGGCGTAAGTCACGTATCGGTCAAAAATATTCTGACCATATTCTGAGTAGGATTCGAGATACGCGGTTTGAATTTCTTTGCCGATAAACTCGATGTAATTAGGAACAAGGTAACCTTTAATATGTTCCAGATAACGTTCGTGAATATCTTGAGGGAATTGTTCGCGCTCAATCTGTTGCTCTAATACATACAGCAGGTGAACAGGATTTGCTGCCACTTCTGCCTGATCAAAGTTGAAAACGCGCGATAGTATTTTGAAGGAGAAGCGAGTAGAAAGACCATCCATACCTTCATCAACGCCCGCATAATCACGATATTCCTGATAGGATTTGGCCTTAGGATCGGTGTCTTTTAAGCTTTCACCGTCATACACTTTCATTTTGGAATAGATGCTGGAGTTCTCTGGTGCTTTTAAACGAGACAGAACACTCAGCTGAGCCAGCATTTTTAAGGTACTGGGCGCACAGGGGGCATCGGATAGAGAGCTGTTGGCCAGTAACTTTTGATAAATTTTTACTTCTTCTGACAGACGCAAGCAATAAGGCACTTTGACGATATAGACTCGATCTAAAAAGGCCTCATTGTTTTTGTTATTACGGAAGGTTTGCCATTCGGACTCATTGGAGTGAGCCAGTATCGTGCCTTCAAAGGGAAGGGCTGATAAGCCTTCAGTGCCGTTGTAGTTACCTTCTTGCGTTGCCGTTAATAATGGATGAAGCACTTTAATGGGCGCTTTAAACATTTCGACAAATTCCATCAGACCCTGATTCGCGCGACACAATGCTCCTGAGTAACTGTAGGCATCGGCGTCGTTTTGAGAATACTTTTCTAGCATACGGATATCGACCTTCCCGACCAGGGAAGAGATATCTTGATTGTTTTCGTCACCAGGTTCCGTTTTGGCCACGGCAACTTGATCCAGGATTGAGGCTTGTAATTTAACGACTTTAAACTGAGATATATCACCACCGTATTCATGTAAGCGCTTCACGGCCCAAGGTGACATGATTTTGTTGAGGTGGCGCCGAGGAATGCCATACTCTTTTTCTAGAATTTCGCCGTCTTCGCCAGGATCAAATAAGCCTAAGGGAGACTCAAAAACGGGGGAGTCTTTGATGGCGTAAATTGGGTACTTCTCCATCAGCTTTTTAAGCTTTTCTGCCAGGGAGGATTTACCGCCACCCACCGGACCTAACAAATAAAGAATTTGTTTTTTCTCTTCTAGCCCCTGCGCGGCATGCTTAAAGTAAGACACAATTTGTTCAATAGAATCTTCCATTCCAAAGAACTCAGAGAAAGCGGGGTAGCGGGCTATGACTTTATTCGAAAATAATCGACTCAGTCTGGGCTCTTGCGATGTATCGACCAATTCGGGTTCGCCAATGGCGGCTAACATTCGTTCTGCTGCGGTGGCATAAACAAGGGGATCTTTTTTACATAAATCAAGGTATTCCTGCAGTGTTATTTCTTCTTCCTGCCGTTTTTCGTAACGCTCCTGATACTTATTAAATATGCTCATTTCGCACCTCTCGCCAGGTTAACTCGTGACGCAATTTCACGCTCTTTCCACAAAGCATAATCGTTGCTCAATTCAATCAATTAATCGCCCTCGGAGAAGGGCTATAAGTCTGAAAAAACGGTAAAATAAATTCAAAATCCTTATGTTTAAGCATAGTTAATAAATAGTCGCTAAGTATTAAAATGATATAAATAAATATAATATTGAGATGAATGGAAAAGAACGGATGAAAAACAATGGCTTATCCTTTCTATGTTGCGGGGCAATAAAATCGCCTTTAATTAGCGCTTAATAAAGTGCATGGATTTCAATAAGTTGCTGATGATGCACAATAAACTGGTCTGCCCACTTGCGTTGATATTCAACAGTGAGTAGCATTTGGGTTGGATTTGAATATAGACAGTTAAAAAATAAAAATAATGGGGCACTTGGATTGGCTTTTTCCGGATATTAATTTGTCGAAATATTGCTCATCACAAGGCCTGTTATGCAAGACTGGGAGAGTTTAATGAATAAGTTAACTTTGGGACTGTTTACCCTGGGTAGTTTTCTTCTAACCGGGTGTAGTGATAGCGAAGGCCCAAAAGAGCCTGTCATACCCGCGTCGAATACGATTGCCGTTTTTACGCCATCCACTGGTGATTTACCCTTACCAAATGACCTCATTTTTGGTGGAACCACCGACTTTACTTTGAACGTTCCTGGTATCACTGATCCAACTGATTACAGCAATCCGTTATTAGCTATCAGTTCTTTGGACGGTTGGTCTACAACTGCAGCTTTTGCCTTTTCTTTACGTAATCCTGATTCCAGCATTAGCTTGAATGCAAGTACTGTTATTCCTGGTTCTACGGTTCGTATTTTTGAAGTCTTGGCTGATACAACCTTTGATTTGAACACTCAGGTGCCACCGACCTTTGCTCCTATCTCTGTGATTCGAGAGTTAGAGCCTCTGGTAGACTTTGTTGCCGTACCTAATGGCATGTCAGTTGGTGTTATCCCTACCAAGCCTCTGGCAGAGCGCGCCACTTACATCGTGGTAGCGACTAATGGTATTCAGGATTCTGCTGGTCGTCCTATCATTGCTGATGGTCAGTATCAAATCGCTGCCAGCGACGCTGATTTAAGTGCTGCGGGTTCTTTGGCGGCACTGGCTCCTGTTCAGGCTTTGGTTAACCGTATGGAAGATCTGGTTTCTGACAGTGCATTAACGAATCCAGTGGCTAAAGAGTCGATTGTTTTAACTTTCCAGTTTACGACTCAATCCATTAATACAGTCACTGAGTCTGCAAAAGGCATGTACATCGACCAAGGTGCTATCCCTGCAACAAGCTTCAGCAGCCTGACGATTGATACTTCATCAACTATGGGTCGTGGTCTGGCTGATCTTTATGAAGGTCAAATCACCACTAACTACATGTTGTCTGGCCCTACGGCAGAAAATCCTACTGCGCCATTGAATCACTTCTGGCGTGCGGTTAGTGAGATTCCAGACGGTAGCGGCGGCACTATCCCTAATCCATTCGGCCAAAACCTGACTTATGTGAATTCTTTACCAGCAGTAACAGGTCAAGAAACTCATCCTCTACTGGTTTCTATGCCTAAAGCTGCTAACTGTCCTAAGCCTGCAGCCGGTTATCCTGTAATGTTGTTCCAGCACGGTATTACTTCTAACCGTACTGCAATGTTAGGTATTGCTGACACCATGGCAAGCATTTGCGTGGCTGTAGTTTCTATGGATATGCCACTGCATGGTATTACTGAAGATAATCTTATACACCAGGCTCTTGATGATGCATCCGGTGGTGCGATTCAGTTTTTCGAAGGCTACACGCCTGGTGGTTTAAGAGAGCGTACTTTCGGTGTTGACTATTTGTCGAACACGACGGGTGCTCCTGGCCCAGATGGCATTCCTGATGCTTCAGGCGCTCATACTATCAACCTACAAAATTTGTTAGTGTCTCGTGATAACTTACGTCAGGCAATATTTGACCTGCTCTCTCTGGAAAAAGCCGTTCCTGGTATGGACGTTGACGGTGGTGGTCCTGACTTTGATGCTAACAACATCTTCTTTATGGGACACTCTTTAGGTGGCATCGTTGGTTCGAGCTTCGTTGGTCAGTCTGACATGGTTAAGATTGCTATCTTGGCGAATCCTGGTGGCGGTATTGCTCGTCTGTTAGATGCATCCGACTCTTTTGGTCCTCGTATTCGCGCTGGATTGGCTGCTGCGGGTATCGAAGCGGGTTCTCCAGAGTATGACCAGTTCATGTTTGCTGCTCAGACTGTTATTGATTCGGGCGACCCTATCAATACAACAACAGTCGCGTTGGCGAATAACATCCCTACGTTGATGTTGCGCACTCTGAATGATGCGGTTGTTCCTAACAATGTTGCTACAGCACCTTTATCAGGTACTGATCCATTAGCTGCTTACCTAGGCCTACAGCCTGTAGCCGCTGAAAATCCTGGCCCTGTTGCTGGTGGTCGCTTGTTGTCTCGCTTTAACAGCGGCTCTCACTCAACAGTATTGAGTCCTGCGAGCGATACTGACCCTGTTGGTTTCTTAAATGTGACCACAGAGATGCAAGCTCACATTGCTTCGTTTATCGCATCAGGTGGTACCGCTGTCGTTGTCAATGACCCGTCATTGCTTGACTAGGCCCCCTGTTGGATAGTTAAAATGCCCTCGCTCTATAGCGAGGGCATTTTTGTTTTAAGGGTAGAAAACTTTAACAGTTTTCCCCATGGGTTATCTGAATTAAGTCTGGAGTAGAATCTTGGAATTTTTGAGTGATTACGGTTTGTTTTTAGCTAAGGCTATCACCATTGTTGTTGCCGTGGTGGTCATTATTGGTGCAATTGCCAGCGCTGGTCAAAAAGGAAAGCCAGTAACGGATGGACAAATAAAAGTGACTCATTTGTCTGAAGGTTTAAAAGAAACCGCTGATCATTTGCGTCAGGAGCTTTTGTCAAAAGACGAATACAAGGCGTACATCAAGGCTCAAAAGCAAGAAGAGAAAGAAAAACTCAAAAAAGATAAAAAGAAAGATAAGTCAAAAGAAGCAGAAGAAGCTCCCGACAAGCGATTATTTGTATTGAACTTTGAAGGCGATACACAAGCATCGGCGGTTGATAACCTACGTGAAGAAATAACCGCTGTTTTAAGTATTGCTGAGCCTCAAGACGAAGTGCTACTACGTTTAGAGAGTCCTGGCGGTATGGTTCATACCTACGGACTGGCTTCGTCACAATTACAGCGTATTAAGAATAAAGGCATTAAACTCAACATTGCTGTTGACGAAGTGGCTGCCAGTGGCGGTTACATGATGGCTTGTGTTGGCGATCATATCATGGCCGCTCCCTTCGCTATTATTGGTTCTATCGGTGTTCTGGCACAGGTGCCAAACTTTCACCGTTTGCTAAAAGAACATAATGTGGATTTTGAAATGCATACTGCGGGTGAGTATAAAAGAACACTCACCATGTTTGGTGAAAACACCGACAAAGCACGCAGCAAGTTTTTAGAAGAGCTGGAAGATACTCACAAGCTCTTTAAACAATTTATTATTGATAATCGCTCTCAATTGGATGTTGAGAAAGTGGCAACTGGTGAACACTGGTACGGTTCTCAGGCAATTGACTTAGATTTAATTGACGAAATTAAAACCAGTGATGATTTTCTGGTTGAGTGGTCTGCAAACTTTGACGCCTTCGAAGTAGAATTTGAAATCAAGAAATCCATTTCTGAGCGATTGGCGTTTTCTATAAAAGCAGGTGTTGAATCGGCAATTACCAGCTTGCTACAGAAAGACACGTTACAGCGATTGTTTAAATAAAGAGTTAAGTATGGAAAGCGATTTCTGGCTACAGCGATGGGATAATCAGCAGATAGGGTTTCATCTTAATGAGGTGAACCCGATTCTAAAACAATACGCTCAGCAAGTTTTTAAACCCGCTCCTGTGTTTGTACCTTTGTGTGGTAAAACTTTAGACATGCCTTATTTGGTGGAGCAGCAATGTCCTGTTGTTGGAGTTGAGCTCAGTGAGTTAGCTCTTGATGCGTTTGAGCAAGAACAGTCATTGCTGTTTCAACGGGAAGTCTGTGAGCAAGGCCTGCTTTTACAAAACGAGCATTATCGACTGTATCAAGGGGATTTTTTTAAGCTAACAGGAAACGAGTTAGCTGGTGTTCATCAAGTATATGATCGTGCTGCTTTGGTTGCTCTTCCTGAAGACTTGCGCAATGCTTATGTTCAACATTTGTTGAGCATTATGCCACGACCTTTTTCTATGTTGCTGGTAACCTTTGAATACCCGCAAAAAGAAATGTCTGGGCCACCTTTTTCTGTCTCCTGTTCGCTGGTTGAATCTTTGTTTGCCGACGCGCATAAACTAGAGCGGATACACTATACTTCTATATTGGAGCAAGAGCCTCGCTTTCAGGCGATAGGGGTGACTGAGTTATACGAAGCCGCTTTTGTTATTGAATATCTTTGAGTAGATTATTAAGAGAATAAATTATGTCCAAAGTTCAAAAAGCTTATGGTTCTTGGCCGTCGCCTATCGATGCCCAAATGGTTTCATCTAAGGGAACGCGGCTAGGCCACATGCAGTATTTTAATCGCTCTGTCTATTGGCTTGAGTCTCGTCCCGAATTGAAAGGCAAAGGTGTTATTGTTTGCTGGGATGATGAAAACAAAAAACGCGACCTGGATCTTGGCGAACACAGTGTACGCTCGCGCGCCCATGAATACGGCGGCGGTGATTTTCTAGTGACGAGAATGGGCGTGTTTTATTGTAACGATGAAGATCAGGCGGTTTATCTGTTAACCCATGACGGTGAGCAAAAAGGTTTAACGACGCCGTCCGAAAAGTTACGGGCCTGGCGTTACACTGATTTTTCGATGTGCGTTGATAATGATTGGCTATTTTGCGTTCGTGAGCGTCACGATCTAGAGCCTGTCAAAAATGAGTTAGTGTGTATTGACTTAAGCTCTGAGAATTGGGGCGAGGTTAAAGTCGTTGCCGAAGGATACGATTTTTATAGTTTCCCTAGAGTGTCTCCTGGTGGTCGACGTATTTGTTGGACATGCTGGAACCAACCTAACATGCCCTGGGATACCACAGAACTTTGGGTTGCAGATATTGATCGCCAAGGTCAATTGTCTGCACAACATTGTGTAGCGGGTTGTGAAGATGAGTCTATCTATCAGCCAAGCTGGAGCCCTGATGGTGTATTGCATTTTATTTCAGACCGCTCCGGCTGGGCCAATCTTTATTCTTTCCGCGATGGCGTGATCAACGCGTTAACGCCGGTAGACAGAGAGTTTTCTATACCGCAGTGGATTTTTGCCACCAGTACTTATTGTTTTGGTGAGGGCGATAATATTTATGCGGCGTATTTCGAAGACGGTCAGCAACAGCTTTGTCATATCAATACCGATACAGGTCATATTGAGCCACTAGCTTTGCCGTTTAAAGATTATCCTGGGCAGGTGCACTTTGGTGATGATGCTTTGTATGTGGTTGCTGGTGCGCCGATGATTCCGCAAGGGATTTACAAACTCGATATTAATGATGAGCTGGCTTTTCATCAGTTAGACAGCGAGTCGAGTTTGCCCGTGACTCAAGATATGATTTCGGTTGCTCAACCGATTTCTTTTCAGTCGTCCAGTAACTATGCTTCGCATGCGTTTTATTATGCACCTTGCCATTCTGAGTACGATGGGCAGGAAGGGGAACAACCTCCGCTGATTGTAATGTCTCATGGTGGGCCAACGGCAGCAACTTCATCAACATTAAGTTGGGCGATTCAATTTTGGACCTCTCGTGGGTTCGCGGTGGTTGATGTTAACTATGGCGGCAGTACTGGCTATGGTAGAGATTATCGCGAGTTATTGAACGAACAATGGGGCATCGTTGATGTGAACGATTGCGTTTACGCTGCACGTTATCTCGTTGAGCAGGGCAAAGCGGATGCCAAACGCTTGTTGATCCGAGGTGGATCCGCTGGCGGTTTTACAACCTTGTGCGCATTAACTTTCTTTGATGACTTCGCGGCGGGGATGACTCGTTACGGTGTGACCGAACTCGAAAGTTTGGTGACGGATTCGCACAAGTTTGAAGCGCGCTATTTAGATAGCATTGTTGGTGCTTACCCTGATGAGTTGGCTCAGTACAAAGAGCGCTCTCCTATCTATCACACGGATCAATTGTCTTGTCCTATTTTGATTTTACAGGGTTCTGAGGACAAAGTGGTTCCACCCAGCCAGTCTCATAAGTTGGTGGCGGCATTGTCTGAGAAAGAAATTCCTCATGCTTACATTGAGTTTGAAGGGGAAGGGCATGGGTTCCGAATGCAGCAAAACATAGAGAGAGCGCTAGAAGCTGAACTCTATTTTTATTGTAAAATCTTAGCGATTCCACTCGAAGAATCCATCACTCCTGTAGATATCGTATAAACAAAAAGCCAGAGGAAACTCTGGCTTTTTGTTATCGCCCCTGGCGACTGAGAGTGATTGGTCTAATCATAATTTATCAGACCTCACTTTTATTTTTAGACAGCTTCCAGATGAAGGCCTGCCTCTGGGTCGTTAAACATGTCTTCGTCAAAGTCGCCTTCGCTTTTACTAACGATACAGGCAACGGCAGAGTCACCTGAGATATTGACGGCTGTACGCATCATATCAAGTAGACGATCCACGCCGAGCAACATGCCTATCGCTTCGGCTGGAAGATCTACCTGTACCAGCACCATCGATAACATAATAAGACCTACACCCGGAACACCCGCCGTACCAACGGAGGCAAGGGTTGCCATCAAGATAACGGTTAAATACTGGCTCATCGTTAAATCAACACCACTCATTTGAGCAATAAACACCGTGGCGACACCTTGCATAATGGCTGTGCCATCCATATTGATGGTGGCACCTAATGGCAGAGTAAAGGAACGAGTGGAGTCTCCAACACCTAAACGCTGCTGAGCCACTTTCATGGTGACAGGCAGAGTGGCCGCGCTGGATGCTGTAGAAAAGGCTAGCAAGGCTGCGGGTCTTAATTTTTTATAGAAGGTAAGAGGGTTTAGCCGAGCCAGGAACGTTAAAAGAGTAGGGTAAGTAACTAGCGCATGGATAATTAAGGTTATGGCAACCAGAGAGAAATAGGTGGCTAGGTCTTTGAATACATTGAATCCCAGCTTATAGGTAACGCCCACCATAATGGCAAATACACCATAGGGAGCGATGCTCATTAAGATGGACACTAATTTAAGAATGATTTCATTTAGGTGATTAAAGAAATTACCCATGTATTGGCCTGACTCACCAGAGCGAGACATAGCGAATCCAAATAATAAGGCAAAGACGATAACCTGAAGCATATTGCCGTTAGCCATGGCATTGATTGGGTTGGAAGCAATCAGGCCGCTGAACACATCGGCGATGCTAGGAGCTGCTTTAGGTTCATAGTCGGTAGCTTTAGCAACAACATCACTGCCGGGATCGACCAGGTTGGCGAGTAATAACGCCATGCTGATGGCTGCTGCGGTCGTAAACAAATAGAGTAAAAGGCTTTTGCCTCCCAGACGACCTAATTTGGATGGGTCGCTCAGGGCACTAACACCACAAATCAGAGAGACTAGAACCAGCGGTACAACCATCATCTTTAAGCTATTGATAAATAACGTTTTGATCACGTCAAAAAAGCTGATGATATAGGTATCTATGGCACCAGAAAAAGACGCTAGAAAGGGCGCTTTTAATATCAAACCTAATGCCACGCCTAATCCAAGTGCAATCAGAATTTGTGTACTTAAGGACTCACTTTTTAACCAACCAAGCATCCTAACCTCTTGAAATTTATAATATTGTAATCGCTCTAGACTAACAGTCTTGGCCCCAAAACGAAAGTGAGCGAAAAGAAAAAAGACAGTGCGATCTGGCAATATCAACTACTATTTAAAAGACAGAGTTCGCAGACGTGCGAATAATTACATAAATTCAATCATTTATTAGGAATTATGCTGATAAATTGCTGGGCTTCACGTGTCATAAAATGGTGCGTGTGGTGTCTCTTATTATTTGTGTTAATACCCAATGAAGCCGCTGGACGAGACAAGGTTGTCTTGCAGCTAAAATGGGAGCATGAATTTCAGTTCGCTGGATTTTATGCGGCTCAGTGGCAGGGATATTATGCCGAAGAAGGCCTTGAGGTCGAGATTCGTTCTGCCTTCACCCCTGAAGGCCAATTTCGTAGTACGGCTAGAGAGCTGGAAAATGGTAACGCCGATTTTGCAATAGGCGCTTTGGATATTTTGATCGAGAAGGATCAAGGTCGAGATTTTATTGTGCTTTTTCCTGTATTTCAAAAAAGTGCAGGCGCCATATTTTCTCTGGGTAGTAAACCCATTAAGTCATTGTCGGATTTGGTCAATTTGCGCATCGCTGTCGCTAAAGAAGATGCAACTTATCGGGAACTGTTGGCATTATTAAAAGCTGAGGGCTTCGCTACCGACAAGCTCAATATTGTTGATGCCCCGCCTAATGTAAAAACACTGGTTGAAGACAAAGCTGACGCCATTATGACCTACGGTGTATCGGCTGAGTATCAGGCGAGGGAAATGGGCATTAATTTATTTTCTATTCGCCCCTCTGATTACGGTGTCGTTTTTTATGGTGATACTCTCTATACCCGCCGCTCATTGCTAGAGAAGAAACCAGGGTTGGTTGAGCGCTTCAAGCGAGCAAGTTTAAGAGGCTGGCGTTATGCCCTTAAAAATCGTAAAGAACTGGTTCATGAAATATCAGAGCGTCTGCCTCGACATGTGATTAAGTATGAAGACCAAAAAGGGTATAACCAATGGTTTGCCGATCACATTGATAGCTACATTTTGTATCCTGTGACGAACCTGGGTAACAGTAACATGTTACGTTGGGAAAGAACCTATCAACTACTGTCTAGCAGCGGTAGTGTATCGGGCAATCTGGATGTCAGTCATCTATTCTACGAAGATGATGGCGATAGGATTTCAAGTAATGTTTTGTATGGCATTATTTTGGCGATACTGGTTATTTCTTTGGCCTATTTTTATTTAAAGGGACAAGGTAGTTGGATTGTTATTATTGCATGCAGCACTTTGGTGTTGGTGGTCACCGTTTTATTTGAAAGAGATTATATAAAACGAACACTGGAACAAAGAAAAGTAGATACGCTCAGTCGCCTTTCTTTAGTGCGAGCAGGTCTTGAAGGGCAGCTAACCAGTAACCTGGCTTATCTTTATGGCTTGGCGGCTTTTATCGAACAAAGCCCGGAACTTCAAAGAGAACAGTTTGATCGATTCGTTAAGCCTGTCATGGAAAAAGAAGACTTACTGTTAAACATGGCAGCCGCGCCGGACATGGTTGTCAGATATGTCTATCCATTGAGGGGCAACGAGTCAGTTATTGGCTTGGATTACAATAAAAACAAAGAACAACGTGCGGTCGTTATGTTGCTTAAACGTACGGGGCGTTTGATGATTGCGGGTCCTGTGAATCTAGTTCAAGGGGGCACGGCTCTGATTGGTAGGGTGCCTGTTTATTATGATGATAATGGGGAGCATAAATTTTGGGGGGTGGTTTCTTCGCCGATTCGACTCGAGCAGCTTTATGAAAAGATCGGGCTTTATGAGTCTGCCGAAGATATTGATGTGGCCATTCGAGGAAGAGATGGGCAGGGAGCCAGTGGAGAAGTGTTTTATGGTAATGGTGATGTATTTTACGATAATCCGGTATTGATGTCGGTCAATATTGAAGGCAATCAATATCAGTTGGCAGCTCGACCTCGTGGCGGTTGGGCCAGCAATATTCAATACATCTGGGCCATAAGAACAACGGGAGGCACCGTTGCTTTTTTCTTTATCCTCTTTTTAACCATTCATCATAGTAATCGAATACGACAAAAGCAGATGGGATTGGCATTAAGAGAAAGTGAGGATTTATTATCTCGTGTTGGACAGTTGGCTTCGATAGGTGGAGCCAGAATTGATTTTGATAAACAAGTGATTCGCGTTGATAGTCGTTTATTAGATACACTGCAAGTCGATACTCACAAAAAAACGCCGACACTGGAAGAGTTAATTAGTAACTTAAGTGAAAAGTCGAAAGAAGAATTCAATCAGGCATTTTCGAAAGCCATCGAGCTTGGAGAAAGCTTTGAGCTAGAGCTGGATGGAACTAATAAAAATGGAAAAAAACTTTGGTTCTATGTGCTAGGAGAGCGAGGTGCTTTAGAAGAAACCTCGCCTTTTATCACTTGTGCGTTTCAGGATGTGACCGAAAAGAAAGAAGCGGCTGATTTTATCGAGTATCAGGCCAGTTATGACCAATTAACAGGGCTTGCTAACCGTGTGTTGTTTAATCGTCAACTGCAAGGTGCTGTCGATAGAGCTTATCGAGACAATTCAAAAATGGCTCTCTTATTCTTAGACCTCGACAATTTTAAGCCAGTTAACGATTCTTTGGGACATCATGTCGGCGATAAGTTGCTGATTCAAGTCGCTGGACGATTAGAAAGCGCGGTGAGAAAAACCGACATCATTGCCCGTCTCAGTGGTGATGAGTTTGCGGTGATTTTATCTGAGATTGATCGCTTCTCTTCCGCTTATAAAGTTGCAGAGAATATTATTGAGTGCATCAGCACACCTTTTCAGATCGAAGACAGCAATATTCATATTAGCGCGAGTATCGGCATCAGCTTGTATCCCGAAGATGCCTCTGAGCCAGAAACATTGCTCAAAAATGCCGATCATGCGATGTATGTTGCAAAAGAATCTGGTCGCAATTGTTGGCAGTACTTCACCGAAGAAATGCAACGAGCAACAGAGCATCGACAAAAGATGCATTCTGAGCTTATTCGGGATTTGTCCGACAATAAATTAATGGTGTTTTATCAACCTATTATTGATCTGGATACAGGGTTACTCGTTAAGTGCGAAGCCTTGATTCGGTGGAATAGCGATGTGTTTGGATTTGTATCTCCCGAAATATTTATTAGCCTGGCAGAAGATACTGGACTGATTAATAAAATCGGTAAGTTTGTTGTCCAAAGAGTGTGTGAAGACTTCAAACAAATTAATGCAGGCCGAACACGCCCCATATCCGTCACCATCAATGTTTCTCCAAGGGAGTTATTAGCGAAAGATAAAGATCATGATCAATGGTATTCGTCGTTGGTTGAGCTTAAACAATACAGTGAAGTAACTTTAGAGATTACCGAGAACTTATTTGTTCAAGATGCGAAAAGTTCTTATGACCTGTTAACAGAAGTTAAAGAGCGGGGCATCAGTTTAGCTATTGATGACTTTGGTACAGGCTACTCGTCCCTTAGCTACTTAACTCGATTTCCGGTAGATATATTAAAAATCGACCGAGCTTTTATCAAAGGACTGGCTATTAATCGAGATGAGCAAACGTTGGTAGATACCATTTTAATTATGGCAAGTCGATTGGGTATTGAAGTTGTAGCAGAAGGTGTAGAAACAAAAGAGCAGGCAGATTATCTGAAGAACCATTTATGTGATTACGCTCAGGGGTACTACTATTCGAAGCCTGTTGAGTGTAAAGAGATTATGAAGATTATTGATAACAAGTTTGCCTAAAGGCTGGTCATTAGACCAGCCTTTAGCATTTGTATTATGCGCCCGCTAATTGGAAAGGATACACAGAACCCAAATTCAATATTTGAGTTAACTCGTCCAGAGCAGAGCGTGATTCGATAAGTAACTGAGGATCGGCCAGGTCTTTCTCGGAAAGTTCATCTCGATAGAATTTATCAACCCAGCTATTGAGTGTCTTAAATAATTCGTCATTCATAAAGACATTCTGATTAGCAGCTGCTATTTCTGTCTCATTCAACACAACACGTTGTCGTAAACAGGCTGGGCCTCCGCCGTTGCGCATGCTTTGCTTAACGTCGTAAATTTTGACTTCGTTAATGGGATTATCAAGAGTCACTAGCTCTTTTAAGTAAGCATCAACGTTGGGGTTCTCTTGACACTCGCCCGGCGCGATTAAAGCCATATTGTTATCATCCAGAGAAACGAGCTGGCTGTTAAATAAATAACTTCTTACCGCATCATCGACAGAAACTTTGGCTTCAGGAACCATCACACCATGGAAAGTATCGTCTCCATAAGCTGTTTGTAGTTGTCGCAGCACTTCGTCGGTGTTAAGGAAGGCTTGCTCATGATAGAAAAGTGTATTGCGGTTGCCAACGGATATGACGTCATTGTGGAAAACGCCTTGATCGATGACATCTGGATTTTGTTGAGCATAAACCGTTTTGTCATCAGAGAGTTGGTGTAAACGTGCAATCGCTTGAGAAGCTTCAAAAGTTTGTCGAGCAGGAAACTTGCGCGGCGCTACTTTTGAGTTGTCGAAAGCGTACTTACCAAAGACAAAAAACTCGACACCTTTAGCGCCGTACTGAGTACAGAAACGGGTGTGGTTAGCTGCACCTTCATCGCCAAAGTGATCTCCAAGTGGTAATGGAGTGTGATGAGCAAAGTGGTTGGGGTTATTGAAAATCGCTTCTAACACTCGAGCCGTTGTGGGTGACTCAATAGAGCGGTGAAATTTGTTCGACAAGTTAGCCGCTGTAAAGTGAACTTTTCCATCGGCTGTATCAGCACTGGGAGAAACGGTACAGGCATTAGCCGTCCACATGCTAGAGGCGGAGCAGGCCGCCACAAAAACTTGCGGTGCATCACGATAAGCTTTCGTTAAAATGTTTTCATCAGATCCAGAAAAGCCGAGTTTTCTAAGTGTGTGAACATCTGGTCTTTCCAGTGGCGGTAATAAGGCTTGCTTTAAACCCATATCGTGCAATGCTTTCATTTTTTGCAAGCCTTGCTTTGCACCTTCTTTTGGGCTAGAAACTTGAGATGCGCTCGATAAGGACGCGACGTTACCTACAGACAGTCCTGCATAATTATGCGTGGGGCCGACTAAACCATCAAAGTTAACTTCAAATGCTTTCATAATTCTGAATTCCTACTACAAATTGATACAAATCAAATTGTTGAACAAGCTATTACCGCTGCTTTTTTTACTATGCCTTAAATTATCAACCACTCATTGAAACATTATATGGGCTAGCCACTGCATTTTCTTTTGTTGTTAAAGCGATCTTTATTCAACGGAGTGGAGGGCAGTGGCGCATAGCCTATCAGGGTAGTGGATAAAACGAAAGCATTGGACTCTCAATAGACTCAAATTGAATATAGCAAAGTTGCTACAATTTGCAGAATCTTGTCGGATCTTGAGTCGTCAAGATTCCATCAAAGATTTAACAATGTATAATAAGTTGCTATGAACAACTCGCAAAAGAGATACCATGTCTACAGTAGAGCAATTGAAGAAACAACTCGTTGAACAAGGCTTTTTAGCGCTAACGCGAGAATATGAGGCTGGAATCCCAGAAACCCTGGAATTTGCGCTTGATGATGGCCTAAAGGTTCAATTGTTGGATACCGGAGTCATTGTATTTGAACCCTCTTCGCCTGCTAACACCGATTTAGTGATTTCATCGGGAGTTCACGGTAATGAAACAGCCCCCATTGAAATTGTCGATGATCTGGTGCGTCGCATTTTAATGCAAGAACTGTCCGTTCATAATCGCGTTTTATGCATTATCGGTAACCCAGTGGCGATGAATATGAGCCAGCGTTTCGATATCGAAAATATGAACCGTTTGTTCAATGGCAAGCACCAGGGCAAAGAGCATCATGAAGCGCTTCGTGCTAAACGCCTGGAAGATTATGTGAAAGACTTTTTTGGTAAGCGAGAGGATGCCACACGTTGTCACTATGATTTGCATACTGCTATTCGTGGCTCAAAGTACGCTCGCTTTTCAATTTATCCTTACCCTGATGGACGAGACTGGAACAAAGAGCAGCTGTCGTTTATGTTAGCGAGTGATATCAACACCATCTTATTAGGTCATCAGCCATCAGGTACTTTCTCTTACTTCAGCAGCCATCAGTTTGAGGCTCATGCGTTTACTGTTGAATTAGGTAAGGTGAAACCCTTTGGCGAAAACACGATGTCTGATTTCGCTGCGATTACTGCCAATTTATCGACTCTTATTGAAGGCAAAACGGTGAATGTGAAAGCCTTTGATAATGAAGACTTTAACCTATTTGAAGTTAAAGATGAGCTGCTAAAAAAATCAGAGTCTTTTGCTCTAAATATTTCTGATGACCTTGAAAATTTCTCTAGTTTTGATGCTGGTTTTCAGTTGTCAGAAGATTCTGATGGTGGCTATCGTGTAGAAGAAGATGGAGAAGCTATTGTCTTCCCTAACGCCAAAGTGCCTGTTGGACAAAGAGCAGGGTTAGTGGTTCGAAAAACCAGAATTTAATAAGTCGAGTGTTGAAGTATTTAATACCCAACACTTTATTGGATTGTCATAAAGTTGTGACCGATTAACACATGAGGTTTCATAATGAGTAAAGTAAAAGTATCGATTATCGGCGGCGCTGGCTACGGTTCTGCAGAAATTTTACGTCACCTATTGGTTCGAGATGATGTTGAAGTATTGCGCATTTCGAGTAAAGACTATGTTGGTGAACCTGTCAGCAAAGTACACCGTGCATTGGTAGGTCACGATGATCTTATTTTGGAAGATATTTCTCCTAAAGAGTGTGCCGAAGGTGCTGACATTGTTTTCTTGGCAATGCCACATATCATTACCGCCAAAGTAGCTATGGAACTCTTTGACCTTGACGTTCGTATTATCGACCTGTCCGGTGATTTCCGCTTAGAAAATCTTGAAGATTACTTACGTGACTATGCTCCTGAGCATCCATGTGCTGACCGTTTAGGTACTTTCACTTACGGCATGCCTGAGTTAAATGAAGAAGCTATTAAAACTGCCAAGCACGTTGCAAGTCCAGGTTGTTTTGCAACGGGGATTGCGATGGGTCTATTGCCATTGGCACAAGCGGGCTTATTGAAAAACGTGAATGTAAGAAACGTGTCTATGACAGGTTCTTCTGGCTCAGGCGTTAAGCCTCAAGCTGGCACTCACCATGCGATTCGCGTGAACAATCTAAAAACTTACAAGACTCTTCACCATCAACACCGTTCCGAAATTTTGCAAACGCTTAATAGCGCTGGTGGCGAGATGATTGCGTTAGACTTTGTGCCAGTTTCTGCGCCATTGGTAAGAGGTATATTAGCAGTTTCTCAATTAGATTTGCCTGAAGGTCATGATGCTGAGTCGATTCAAAAAATCTATCAAGATTATTACGCAAATCATAAGCTAGTGACGGTTATGCCAGTTGGCGTTTCGCCAGAAGTGGTTGCAGTATCGGGAACTGCACGAGTAGAGATCGGTATTACGGTTCGTGTTGACGAGTTAACTGGTGTGAAAACACTGTGTTGTACTTCTGCAATTGATAACTTAATTAAAGGCGGTGCGGGTCAAGCGATTCAAAGCTTTAACCTAATGACTGATAAGCCAATGCACTTTGGTTTGGACGCGCCTGGAATGTGGCCATGAGTGTAAATCCAAAGAATGCTGTCGTTAAAGTTGGCGGCGATGTTTTATTGGATGATGCCGAACGTACCGGTTTAGCCAGCAATGTTAAGTCGCTAATCGATGCAGGTTGGCAGGTTGTGTTATTGCATGGTGGTGGTCCTCAAACCAATCGTCTGCAAGAAAAGCATGGCTTGGTACCGAATAAAGTTGGCGGACGACGCATAACTGGTCCTGACGACTTGTTAGTGGTCAAGCAAGCGATTGCTGGTGAGGTTAACGTAGAGTTAACCTCAGCTTTGCAACAAGCCGGAGTGAATGCCTTTGGCTGTCATGGTGCATCCGGTGAGCTAATTCAAGCAGTTAAGCGCCCGCCTCGAGTGATGTCTGGGGCTGGTCCTGATCCTATCGACTTTGGTGAGGTAGGTGATGTGACAGGCATTAACGGCGAACTATTGCGTGGTTTGTTAGCTTTAGGTGTTGTTCCTGTGATTGCAACATTAGGTGTTGGTGAGAAAGGTCGAGTCTTTAACATCAATGCAGACACGACTGTTGTTCAAATTGCTCGAGAATTAAAAGCCGACTTGTTGTTGCTGACAACGCAAGTTGGAGCCATCTTTGTTGATCTGGATGATCCTGACTCACGGATCACGGATGTAACACCCGCGTCGGCAAAAGAGCTCATTGAAACAGAAGTCATTCAAGGGGGCATGATCCCTAAAGTTGAAGAGGCTGTTTCGTTGTTGTCTCAAGGTGTTGAATCTATCGCGATTGTATCCGGTCGTGATCCTCGCGCTTTTCTTGCCGTTGCTAATGGCGAAAGTGAGTTTGGTACTCGTATCCATAACTAGCTTGTCATATTCTTGCTGGAGCCTTTTTATTAATAGCTCCAGCAAGCTCTTAATTTCTTAATCTGTTTTATTTCGCTCAAATCCTTTTTTCTTTTTAATGCATAAAGATTCATATTAAATTATTTTATTCGCGTAGGTTTTCTAATTGCACTCGATCAGTGCGTTCGATCAGTACAATCAGGCTTGGATTACTTTGTATTATAAAAAATAAATTTTTAAGAAATTTTTTGTGATTAATTATGCTGGTTGATGCATGAGTTTTCATTTTTTAGAGGTACAAAAAAACCGGGATCTATTGATACCGGTTTCTCTGAAAAAAGAAATTATCTTAATTGTGAAGCAATGACTGTATCACCCACTTTAAGTTCTAGAGCCTTTGCAAGTTCAGAGGTTATCGTTATTTTTTCATCTTTTACTACCGCACTGGATAACCCGGCTTTAAAATCTGCAAGCGCTAAATTGGCAACAAGAAAGCTAGAGTCGTTTTCTACATCTTCAATTGCAGCAACAGAATATTTATGCGAGCGTTTGATGGTATCAATTTCATCGCTCTTTACTTCGATCGTTGGACCCGCATCAAAGATATCGACGTAGCCTTTATACTCAAAGCCTTCTGACTTTAACATATCAAGTGCTGGCTCTGTATCTGGATGAACTTTTCCTAATACTTGTTCGGCTTCTTCGCCTAACAAAGGTACATAAATCGGGTACTTAGGCATTAATTCAGCGATAAATTCATTGGTACCTTCGCCACTTTTACGATCGGCATCTTCAAAGTCCATGTCGAAGAAATGACGGCCAAGGCTTTCCCAAAAAGGGGATACGCCATTCTCATCAGAATAGCCGCGCATCTCTGCAATAACGGTGTCTGAGAAGCGAGAAGGATGTTGCGTTAAAAATAAAAAACGCGCTTTAGACAATAACTTACCTGCACCACCACCGCGATGATCTGGTGATAAAAACAAAGTACAAATCTCTGTTGTGCCCGTGTAGTCATGGCCTAAAATCAAGGTGGGAATGGATTTATGAACTTTTAGTTTAGGACTGGCGTGAACCGTTTTTCCTAATTTATAAGTATAAAATGGTTGCTCTAATCCTACCGCAGCAGCAAGCGCTGATGTACCGACAACGTCGCCTGTGTTAGTGTCTTCTAATACAAATAAATAATATTCATCGCCAGGATCGGCTAGTGTTTTATTAAACGAGTCAATTGAGAGCGCTATTTTTTTTTCCAGTTTCTCCGGATCTTTAGGCAAGGTCGTTAATCCTGCTCCTGTTTTTTGAGCAAGTGCAGCAATTTGCTGCAAATCTTCCTGCCTGACCGGGCGAAATAACATCATTAGGCCGTTCTCCTGTACTCGCTTCACTAGGTTTTTTATTCTTTATATAGTAATTAATTATCAATCAGAAAAGTGGTAACTTTTTGAATCCGTTATGTAACCGAAAGTAACTTATCAAGGCAACTCATTGTTTTTTCATATTTAATTAATGAAATATTAGCCCTTGAAATACATGTCAGATGTAAAAGTTTAGAACTTGAACCGTGATTGAGCGCGACATTATAAGCAGAAATAGTAGCAAAGGTTAACCCCTAACGCATTTGCGTAGGTTTTGAAGCTACAAATTAATACAGTTTATTTAACGCTAAGGGGTGGAAATCCAGAAGCAAAACGGCGAAGATACGGCGTTTAATGAACACCTTCTCTATAATGATGAGAGAAGATATAAAGCTAGCAACTACAGGTGCGTTATGAGTGAAGTTTCTCGTGCAACATTTGATGAAGTAATGGTTCCTAATTATTCACCAATGACTATGATTCCCGTTAAAGGTGAAGGTAGCCGTATATGGGACTCAGAAGGCAAAGAATACATTGATTTTGCTGGTGGTATTGCAGTAAATGCTCTAGGACACTGTCATCCGGTGATGGTTGATGCGTTAAAGCAGCAGGCAGATAAGTTATGGCATATGAGTAATGTGTTTACTAATGAACCTGCGTTGGAATTAGCTCAAAAATTAGTTTCTAACACATTTGCCGAAAAAGTTTTCTTTGCTAACTCTGGTGGAGAAGCAAATGAAGCTGCATTCAAATTAGTGCGTAAATATGCAAAAGATAATTTCTCTCCAGAGAAAAATGAAATCATTGCTTTCTATCAAGGTTTCCACGGTCGTACTTTATTTACCGTGAGTGTCGGTGGTCAAGAAAAGTACACTCAAGGTTTTGAGCCTTTGCCTGGTGGAATCAAGCATGTTGAATACAATAATCTTGAAGCTTTGGCAGAAGTAATCTCTGACAAAACTTGTGCGGTTGTTATGGAACCCATTCAGGGTGAAGGCGGAATTATTGTTCCTGATAACGAGTTTGTACAAGGCGTTCGCGATTTATGTGACAAGCATAGTGCTCTGTTGGTTTTTGATGAAGTTCAAACGGGTTTAGGTCGTACTGGTAAACTCTACGCATACATGCATACTTCTGTGACTCCTGACATTATGACAACGGCAAAAGCTTTAGGTGGTGGTTTCCCGATTGGCGCAATGTTAACAACCGATAAAATTGCTAAGAGCATGAACGTTGGTACTCATGGTAGTACTTATGGTGGTAACCCTCTTGGATGTGCCGTTGCCAGTGCTGTCTTTGATGTGATTAACACTCCAGAAGTTTTAGAAGGTGTGATGGCCAAGCGCGATATGATTGAGCAGCGTATTAATGCCATTAACGAAAAGCATAATGTGTTCACAGAAGTGCGTGGTCGTGGTTTGTTAGTTGGCTGTGCATTGAAAGAAGAATATAAAGGCCGCGCTCGCGACTTTATGAATGCAACGCTTGAAGAAGGTGCATTAATATTAATGGCTGGTCCAAACGTATTACGTATGGCACCTTCGTTAGTTGTGACTGATGAAGAGTTAACTGCTGGCCTTGATGCATTAGAAAAAGGCATTGCTAAAGTTGTTGGATAACAACTTTTAATGGATGCAAAACGTGCATGAACAAAAAAAGGAGCCAGAAGGCTCCTTTTTTTATAGCGAAATTTTTATTCTGATATTTTATTAATGGCTTTCTCGATTGCTGGCCACATATTTTTTAATACGATGGGCTGTGCTTCGGCGGTCGGATGGATACCATCGGCTTGCATCAATTCTGGATTGTCTCCAACATCTTGCAAAATAAACGGGACGAACTCTGTTTTATATTGAGTCGCTAGTTGCTGATAAGCATTCGAAAAAATTTGGGTATAGGCTGGGCCATAGTTGGGTGGTAAGTGAATACCGGTTAACACTACCTTTGCCCCTGCAGCTTGTGAGAGTTTGATCATATTTTCCAGATTGGCTTTCACTTGCTTAAGAGGAAACCCTCTAAGACCATCATTGCCACCTAACTCAATCACAACAACCGCTGGTTTATTTTGTTCTAATATGGCAGGCAGTCGTTTTAACGCATTTCCTGTCACTTCACCGCTTATACTGGTATTGAGCACTTTAATGTCTGGATAATCCTTATTTAATCGGGATTCCAATAAATGAACCCAGCCACTTTCTAGTGGGATATTGTAAGATGCGCTCAGGCTGTCGCCCAGTATTATCAGTGATTGGCTCCAGCCGCTGAGTGTAAACGTAGAAATAAGTATTAACAAAATCCGGGACAGTATTGAGCGATTTTTCATGATAGGCTTGGTCATAAAGGTTCTGGTATCCAATTGAAACACGTATGCCCAAAGTATTTCCAAGTGCGGCTAACACCCATACACTCAGAAAGGCGACGGGTATAAACTTTAGGCGAAGAAATATATGTTGATAGTCTCTCACTTAAGTCGGAAGGTCGCAACACATAACGGCCACCTCACTATTCTTGATGATATCTCTTTTCAGGTTACTGAGGGAGAATCTGTGGCCATCATTGGCGCTTCTGGTTCTGGTAAGTCTACCTTATTGAGTTTGCTGGCTGGTTTGGATCAACCTTCTTCGGGAGATGTAGAAATCTCAGGACAATCCATTTCTAAAATGGATGAGGATGAACGCGCTATTTTTAGAGCGAGTAATATCGGTTTTGTTTTTCAGTCATTTCATCTCCTGCCTACCTTAACTGCATTAGAGAATGTCGCCTTGCCACTGGAACTTAAAGGCGCGACCAATGCCATGGAGCGAGCAGAAGAACTGCTCAGTAAGGTTGGGCTTGCTGATCGTCTTACTCACTATCCTAAACAAATGAGTGGTGGTGAGCAGCAGCGAGTTGCCATTGCACGGGCTTTTGCGTCTGAGCCCAAAGTCCTGTTTGCCGACGAGCCAACGGGCAATCTGGATACTAAAACCGGTTTACGGATTGCTGACTTACTTTTTGAAATGAATGAAACTCAAGGAACCACTTTGGTGTTGGTGACTCATGACAGACAACTGGCGTTGCGTTGCCAGCGTCGACTGGAGCTTGAAGCGGGCAGTCTTATTCTGGATTCGTCGGTGGCAGAAGAAGCTCAACCTGGAGTCGTGAATGCTTAATATCAAATTGGCCTGGAGGCTTTTTCGCAGAGAGTGGCGTAGCGGAGAACTTGGTGTCTTAATGTTTGCGCTGTGGATCGCCATCAGTGGTTTATCGGCGGTAACTTTGTTGGTTGACCGCATTGATCGAGGCATGACAAAAGAGGCGGCGCAAGTATTAGGCGCGGATCAGATTTTAAGCTCACCAAGAGCGATTGATGCAGAATGGGTCAGTCAGGCTGAGCAGTTCCAGTTGCAACACTCATCATCTTTGTGGTTTTCGAGTGTGGTGGTGGCTGGAGAAGAATTTAATTTATCTACCATTAAAGCTGTCGACAACCAATTCCCATTAGCCGGTACCTTGCTGATTGCCGATGAACCTTTTGCTGAAGGCGCTGAAAAAGTAGGGGCTCCAGCTCAGGGAAGCGTGTGGTTGTCACCGCGTTTGATGCACAAGTTGCAATTAAAAAAAGGCGATAAGCTACAAATCGGAACCAGCGAGTTGGTTGTTGATGGCGTTATTATCAGTGAGCCAGGCGGTGGTAGCTTTTTTAATTTTTCGCCAACGGTAATGATGAATTTAGTGGATGTAGAAGCAACGAATATCATCCAGCCTGGGAGTCGGCTTAACTATCGATTGTCGTTAAGTGGTAGTGAGCAAGCGTTAGCTGATTATGCCGAGTGGGTGCGTCCACAACTCAATCGTACTCAACGATTAACGGGTATCAACTCTGGTGCTCCTGCTCTGGGATCTGCCCTTGGTCGTGCCAAAAACTATCTTAATTTGTCGGGAGTGTTGGGCTTACTATTAGGTGCCATCGCAATTGCCATCGCTGCCAATCGTTATGCAATTCGTCATTTTGATCATAGTGCGTTGTTACGTTGTTTAGGCGTAAAAAAGAACCAGGTGGTGGTTATCTTCTGTTGGGTTCTGGTATTTGCTGGGGCATTGGGCACGATTGCGGGGATTTTCACGGGCTATTGGTTAAATCAGATTCTGGTGATGGTTCTGGCCGATGTTCTGCCCAGTGAGTTGCCGGGTCTACGTTGGACGACATTAGCTCTGGATTTTGCAACGGGTATGGTGGTGTTGCTAGGTTTTGCTTTGCCTGCCTTATTACGTATTCGAGCAATTGAACCCATGCGCATTTTCCGACGCGAGCTGGAACCTATGGCCATGTCATCCTGGTTGGTATTGGCATTATCTTTAGTGGTCATGGGCGCCATATTGTTCTTGTATGCACAAAATCTGACATTAGTATTGGTGTTGTTAATCGGCGGCTCATTGCTAATGGCTGTAGGCTTATTGCTGTCTCGTCTATTGCTTGAAGCTGCAAAAAAAATCACCCAAGGTCGTTCTATGGCTGTGCGCTTCGGGGTCGAACATTTATCTCGTCATCGTAGCGCATCGTTGATTCAAATTACCGCCTTTGGTTTAACCTTAACTTTGCTGTTCACTATCTTATTGCTACGTAACGAACTGATAGTGGATTGGCAAGAGCAACTGCCAGAAGATGCGCCCAATCACTTTTTGGTGAACCTACAACCTGAAGATGTAGAAGGTTTGAATGAGTTTTTCACTGCTCAGTCGATTAAATCGGCGGGTTTGTATCCGATGATCAGAGGCCGGATGGTTGCGATTAATGACCAGGCGCCTAAAGATGTTTTGTCGGAAAAGGCACTCAAGCACAATACTTTACGACGGGATTTAAATCTGACCTGGTCGTCTCAGATGGCGGATTCTAATCAGCTTCTGGAAGGTGATTGGTCGATGGGGGCCAATGAGCAAACCCATATTTCTGTTGAACAAAAAATGGCCAAGGAGCTTGGTTTAAAACTAGGTGATTCGTTAACCTTTGATATTGGTGGACGGCAAGTTTCGGCGCCTATCACATCCATTCGCAAAGTAGACTGGGATTCTTTTGAACCCAACTTCTATGTCATTTTTAATGATGAGTCGCTGAAGTCGTTTCCTTCGACTTATATGACCAGTTTTTTTCTGGCATCTGATCGAAAGTTACTCCTTAACGATTTGTTAGAGCGTTATCCAACCGTGTCCATTATTGAATTGGATTTGATATTAAAAGAAGTAAGAAAGGTCTTTACTCAAGCATCACTTGCTGTCGAGATTGTATTAATTTTTGTTATTTTAACTGGGCTGGCGATTTTGTTTGCCACCATAAGAGCGACTCTGGACGATAAAATGTACGAAGCGGCGCTGTTAAAAACCATTGGCGCAAACAAAGGATTTGTACGCAAAACAACTTTGGTTGAATACTGGGTGTTAGGGGTTTTAGCAGGCGGTTTTGCTGCATTATCGGCGCAAAGTTTGGCTTTAGTTTTGTATCAACAGGTGTTTCAGATCACTCCAGAATTCCATGGCTGGTTATGGTTTAGTGCTCCTTTAGTGGCGGTGGCGCTGATTGTTCCTGCTGGCGTCTGGGGAAATCAGAGGGTATTAAAAACCCCTCCGGCGCAGATATTAAAAGAAGCTTAACCCTGATGCTTAAAGGGAGCGTTAATACTCCCTTTGAGCCTATTACTATCATTAATTCTTCATATAATCCTGACCATAATGACGCGCCTTGTCGAGGTGCGTGCTACTCTAGGAGACAATCAACTGGCTAAGTCACAGAAAGAAAGCTTTATGAATAAAATTGTGCAGAGTTCGTTTCAATCGGCGATCAGCTGTGTTACTTTTCGCTGATTAGTAGGATGCTTGGCCCTTCGTGAATCGCTTTGATGGTTTTTTTGTATACAATTTAAACTCATCAAGTTTTATTATTTGTTCATAACTCTATGATTTTTATACTATGTTATATAGTAAATTGAAGGTTCATAGGATAAGGCAGAGCAGAAAAATTTATAAATAATTTGATTTCGATATCAGTTTGGTCCAAAAATAAATAAGATTTCGACCGCAGCATAGAATCGAAAGAACAGATAAAGGCCCTCCATTGGTGAGAGCCATTGGGTTAATTAAGAGCAGATTTTAGTCAATGGGAAAAGCATTAGTTATTGTTGAGTCACCGGCTAAAGCCAAAACGATCAACAAATATTTGGGGAAAGACTACATCGTTAAATCGAGCGTTGGTCACGTTCGAGATCTTCCCTCTGGTGGTTCAGCCAAGGCTCCAGTCGACCCTAAAGAACGAGCCAAGCAAGCCGCAATCACTCGCAAGATGTCTCCAGACGAGAAAGTCAAACACAAGGCAGCAAAAGCCAAGGCTCAGCTGTTTAATCGTATGGGCATTAATCCTGAGCAAGATTGGGAAGCCCAGTACGAAGTGTTGCCGGGCAAAGAAAAAGTTATCAAAGAACTCGTTACTCAGGCAGAAAAAGCCGACGAAATTTATCTCGCAACGGATTTGGACCGCGAAGGGGAAGCCATTGCCTGGCACCTGCGGGAAATCATTGGTGGTGACAGCGAGAAATATAAGCGAGTTGTTTTTAATGAGATAACCAAAAAGGCGATACAGTCAGCTTTTGATAAGCCATCTGCTATTGATATGGACTTTGTAAACGCCCAACAAGCTCGCCGTTTCCTTGATCGTGTGGTGGGCTTTATGGTCTCACCCTTATTATGGAAAAAGGTGGCACGAGGCTTGTCAGCAGGGCGTGTGCAATCCGTTGCTGTTAGATTGATTGTTGAGCGAGAGCGTGAGATCCGCGCCTTCTTGCCAGAAGAATATTGGGATTTGCATGCTGATCTAAAGTCAAAAGCAAAGCACTTGTTGCGCATGCAGGTGAACAAAAAAGATGGCAAAGAGTTTAAGCCAACATCAAAAGAGCAAATTGATGCAGAATTGGCCGTTCTCAATCAAGCCAGCTACGAAGTATTAAAGCGAGAAGACAAGCCTTCACGCAGCCGTCCTGGTGCACCTTATATTACGTCTACTTTGCAGCAGGCTGCGAGTACACGCTTAAAGTATTCGGTCAAAAAGACCATGATGCTTGCCCAGCGATTGTATGAGGCGGGTTACATTACTTACATGCGTACCGACTCGACCAATTTGAGTGCCGATGCAGTGGCGACTTGTCGTGACTTGATTGAAGGTGAGTACGGCGATAAGTATTTGCCCAAAGAAGCGATCAGCTACAGCAGCAAAGAAGGTGCTCAAGAAGCTCACGAAGCCATTCGTCCTTCTGATGTTGGCCGTCGTGGCAACGAGCTAATGGGAATGGAACCAGACGCTGTGAAGTTGTACGACATGATCTGGCGTCAGTTTGTCGCCTGTCAGATGACAGCAGCTGAGTATGATGTGACCACCTTAACCGTTGTTGCCGAGAACTATGAGTTACGAGCAAAAGGTCGAGTGACACGCTTTGATGGTTGGACACGTGTTCAGCCACCGATGAAAAAGAATGATGATGATGTCAGCTTGCCTGATCTTAAGCCGGGCGAGTCTTTGGATCTTAAAGAACTACTGCCGAAGCAGCACTTTACCAAACCTTCACCACGATTCAGTGAAGCGGCATTGGTTAAAGAGTTAGAAAAGCGAGGGATCGGTCGTCCTTCTACTTATGCTTCTATTATTTCAACGATTCAGGATCGTGGTTACGTTAGTCTACGCAGCCGTCGTTTTTATGCCGAAAAGATGGGCGAGATTGTAACGGATCGCCTGCTTGGAAACTTCTCGGACCTATTGGATTATTCCTTTACGGCTTCGATGGAAGAGAATCTCGATGCGATTGCTGGTGGCGACAAAAACTGGAAGCAAACGCTTAACGAATTCTATAAAGATTTTGTAACCAAGTTGCAGCAGGCAGAAGCCGAACCTGAAGATGGCGGGATGAAGCTTAACAATCCCGTTGTTACTGATATTACCTGCCCTAAGTGTGAAAAGAACCCACTGACCATTCGCACAGCAACTACAGGTGTGTTTTTAGGTTGTGCCGGGTTTGCACTAAAGAAAGAAGAGCAGTGCAAGAATACGATCAATCTGGTGCCTGGAGATGAAGCAGAAGCCGTCGATAAAGACGAAGAAGCTGAAAGCCGAAATCTGCGTGCCAAGCATCGTTGCGCTAAGTGTGGTGCGGCGATGGACAGCTACCTGATCGATGAGCAGCGTAAGCTGCACGTTTGCGGTAATAGCCCTTCTTGCGACGGTTTTGAAGTTGAGCAAGGTACTTTCAAAATCAAAGGATATGACGGTCCGCTCATCGAGTGCGATAAGTGTGGCTCGGATATGCAGCTTAAGTCGGGACGTTTTGGTAAGTACTTTGGGTGTACGAACGAAGAATGTAAGAACACCCGTAAACTGCTTAAGAACGGCGAAGCAGCACCACCGAAAGCGGATCCTATCCCAATGCCTCATTTGCAATGCCGTAAGGTCGAAGACACTTATGTACTGCGAGATGGCGCTTCGGGTATTTTCCTGGCGGCCAGTCAATTCCCTAAAAACAGAGAAACTCGACCACCTCTGGTTGAAGAAATTCTGACCGTGAAAGACCAGCTGGACCCTAAGTTTGCCTATCTTACAGAGGCGCCAACGCAGGATTCAGATGGGAACAAGTCGGTAATTCGCTTTAGTCGTAAATCGAAAGAGCAGTACGTCATGAGTGAAAACGAAGACGGCAAGGCGACTGGCTGGAGCGCGCACTACAAAGACGGTAGCTGGGTGGTGACTGAGAAGAAGTCCAAAGCTAAATCTTAGGTGATGTTCTTCTTTAAAAACCTCTTAGAAGTCTTGGCTTTTAAGAGGTTTTTTGGTTTCTGTAAGGCATAAAAGGCAAAATGACCAAAACTTCAACAATGGCTCCTATTGAATCGCTCAGAAATCTAGGGCCCAAATCGGCGCAATGGCTGGCGGCGATTGATGTCTACACTTATGACGATTTACAAAAGCTTGGTCCCGTAACGGCCTATCGTTTATTGCAGTCGGCTGGGTACAAAGTGTCACTCAGTCTTTTGTATGCGATGTATGGCGCACTAGAGGATCTCGTCTGGAACCAGTTGCCCCAGACTACAAAAGATGATTTAATCGCCGCGTTAAACGATCAACCCTCTCCATTTGCATAGCAGGCTCCTTTTAATATGAAGACTCTTTATCCCCTTATTCGCCCCTTACTATTTTCGATGGACGCAGAAAAAGCTCATGACACTTCGCTCAAAATGATGAAGTGGATGGAGAGCTCTCCTTTCAGCGGGCTGATGAGAGAGAAGCGAGTGGATGACGCTTTTTCGTTGTGGGGACTGGATTTTCCTAATCGCGTTGGCTTAGCTGCCGGGTTAGATAAGAATGGTGCCTGTATCGATGCCCTCGGTGCGCTTGGCTTTGGTTTTGTTGAGGTGGGTACAGTAACGCCTCGACCTCAAGAAGGAAATCCACTTCCACGACTGTTTCGTTTAAAAGAAGCCAACGCCATTATCAATCGCATGGGCTTTAATAATCATGGCGTTGATCAATTGGTGGAAAACGTAAAGGCATCAAACTTTAATGGCGTTTTGGGGATCAATATTGGCAAGAACAAAGACACTCCCGAAGAAAATGCGGTAGACGATTACATTCACTGCATGAACAAAGTCTATGAGCATGCAGACTATATCACGGTGAATATCTCTTCACCTAATACACCCGGCTTACGTAATCTGCAATTTGGTGAAGCGTTGCATAATTTGTTGGCGGCCATCAAAGTGCGTCAGGGGGAATTAGCGACTCAGCACTCAAAGCAGGTGCCTGTACTGGTTAAGATTGCTCCTGATCTGGAGCATGCCGAAGTAGAAGAGCTGGCAGAGACCTTCTTAACACACAATATTGATGGCATCATCGCGACTAACACCACATCGTCGCGCACGGGAGTCGAACAGCTACAACACGGTAATGAAGCGGGCGGCTTGAGTGGACGTCCACTAACTGAGATGAGCACCGATGTATTGGCGCGATTGAATAAGGCACTTAAAGGAAATATTCCTACCATTGGAGTGGGGGGCATTCATGATGGACAGTCAGCCGTTGATAAAATCAATGCGGGAGCCAGCCTCGTTCAGATTTACAGTTGTTTTATTTATCAGGGGCCTGCTTTGATTGAAGCGGCAGCACGGGCGATTAAGCTAGCTCGGCAGTAAAACTCTGCTACTTGAGATGCCAGAGGGGATTTTGCTTCGCTGGTGTCTCAAGATTTGAAAATTACCGTTATTTTCTTTCAGGCATAAAAAAACCGAAGCAATGGCTTCGGTTTTTTTGAATGTGGTAGCGGGGGCCGGATTTGAACCAACGACCTTCGGGTTATGAGCCCGACGAGCTACCAGACTGCTCCACCCCGCATCAATGTAATGCGTCAGTTTGCCTGACGAGGTGCGCATACTACCGACATGAAGTGACGATTGCAAGCACTTATTTTTAAAGTTTCCCAAATTTATTCGGCTGATGAAAATATGTGCTAAAAGGTGCTCTTAGATCGTAAAAAAATAGGCATCGAAGGGGACAAAGTTTAATCGCCTTTAGCCGATGCTATAGGAAGGGGCATCTATCAGAGCTTTTTAAACTTATTGCTTTTCAATGAGTTACGAAGTGACAGCCAGGCTGTCACCTGACAGTTTGGGGGACTGTCGCGATTCTGACGTCGATTTAACTGTGTTATGCTTGCTCTAATTGGGTCCTGCGATCATGCAAGACTCAAAAGGAAAAATAATGAACACAAGCTCAGAACAAATGAACGATAAGCACAGCGATTCTCAACCACTGGTAGGCAATACCTTTATTTTTAATCATCAAGGTCATGAAGTGAGCGTATGCTTAAATGATCTTACCGGCAGACAAATGGTGTATGTTGACGACGCCATTGTTTCTGACAAATACAGCCTGTTGCCGACCGCCATTCATCACTTCCGATTATGGGAAAAGGATTTTCGCATCGTTATTCAAAGACGACAGTTTTTTGATGCCGGAGTAAGTTGCAAGTTTTATCACGACCTGGAGCTGCTGGACGAAGACGAGCGCCCATTAATTGTTAAAGGCCCCTTTGGCAAAACTTATCGTGGGCTAGAAGGCATATTAATGATGACTGCGGTTGGATTTGTTGCAGGATTTATTACTGTTCGTTTAATGACCGTGTTGATCGGCTAACAGGACAAAATTTTGGAAATAAATTCAGACAGAATTAAGTCGCTGCGTGCCGCTAATGGGTGGACACAACAACATCTAGCTGATGTATGTAATGTCAGTGTGAGAACGGTTCAACGCGTTGAGCGTCACGGCGCTGCGTCCAAAGAAACGGCACTAAGTTTGTGTGCAGTTTTTGAGTTAACCATCGAAGACATTATTCAGCACCAGGATGATCCCAAACCTGAGCAGATGGAGAACACCGTATCGATATATGCCTTAGTTCCGGTATTTATTGTGGGTGGCGTTGTCGGAGCTCTACTTATGAAACTATGGAGTTAGAGCAAAGTCGTCTGGCTTTGCTCGACCATAGATTCAAAGTTAGTCAAAAACTTGTCCTACTCTGACCGAAATTGGCCAGACAACTTCGAGTGTTTGTTGGTGAGGCCATCGGTTTTGTAAACGCTCAAAGAAGAGAGCAAAAACATCTTCTCTCTGTTGCTCTATAGCATTGGTATAAGCAGACCAAGTTTTAATATAGCCAACAAACTCTTCGAAGGTCATGATCTTTTGACAGCTATGATTTGGAAGTTCAAGCTCGGTAAAAGGAAACCAAAGTTCTGCATAGCCTGTTTCTACATGCACTCTTTCTGGTGGCCAGAATGAATGAAGCTCTTGCCAGTAGCCTTGCTGAAAAATAGTATTAACAGGTGCTTTGATATAAGGAACGCCATAACTGATCAAAGCTATCACGCAGTGGTTAGTTGCCACTCGACGCACTTGAGAATAAAACAACGCCAGATCAAACCAATGTGCAGCTTGTGCTACCACGATAAGATCAACGGAGTTGTCTGGTAACTCAAGCTCTTCGGCTCTTTGGTGCAGATAACTCACATTATCTAAAGAGGCTGCATGTTGAAGCTGATTAGCGCTGACATCAGTTCCGACTACCTGCTCGAAAAAAGGTGCTAACAAACAAGTCAATTGGCCATTACCACAACCAACATCTAATGCCTGTTTATGTTGAGGGACAAGCGTCTCGAGCGATTGAGCCAATTCGACGGGATAAGTTGGGCGAAATTTTGCGTAGTCATCACCCCTTGATTGAAAGTATTGAGTGGTATCTTTGTTCATCGACATGAGCCAAACATCGTTATTGGAAAATGGAAAGATCCAGTTCTGCCTCGTCACCCAGCCAATAGGCATAATCAGTATGATCTTTTAAGTCATCACCTGATAGGGCATGAACCAATACCGATAGTCCCTCTCTATGTTGATCAAGCCAGGGGATAAAATCGTCAAAATGTTTTGTGCCAAAGGTAATTTGGCAGCTCCAACGAGTATGAGGACCGATTGGTTTCTCATGGACTCTGCCCACTTTTAAACCGAATTTCTCTCCTGCTTGTTTACATAAGTTGGAAGCGAAGGCTACCGTATCAGCATCAAAGTAGACATGGGCATGATAAGCTTTGTGTTGGTTCACTGGGCGTCTAGGCTCGGTCATGATACGCATTCTCTGTCAGTTCTAATCATAAAGTTATAATAACAAAAGAATATGATGTTGTTGCCTATTTATACCCGTCGCCTTTCAAGGTGCAGCGTTGTTGGTTGCACGCACTCACCTCAATCACTTAGTAAAGCTAAGCTCAGGGGATTCGCTTGCTGGCTGCCTACCTGCACCTTGAAATGCTTTGGTATATTTTTGGTCTGTCGATTATCGAGTTTGAGATATTATCTAATATAAATTCTTCTGGCCTACGTAAAGTGACTAAGTCCTACTAGACTTGGCTGTGCGACCATCTATTTCTTTTGCCGTTATCTACTATCACTTCTTGAGCATGCGAGCCTTGAAGAGTATGTCTACAAAAAGGACTGAGGGAGACAGACCATGAAAGCGTCATTCTTTGGCAATACCTGGTTTTTACGTCTATTAACGTTTTGTAAACTGCCATTGTTATTGCTGTTATTTTTAAACTCCATTCTGGTAAGTGCCAATCATGCTAATCAAAATATGGGAGAACAAGCCGACTTGCCTCTTCCGAGTAGCTTGCCGTTAGTCGATTATGAAAAAGTGCTTTATCGATGGACCTTAAAGCGACAATACACAAAGCTTGGATGGGCTGTTGATAAAGGCGTACGTGATACTGGTCCTTACATTAATCAGACGTATTACGGTACTCACCCTGCGGTAAGAATCTATTATTCGCCAGAAGTGATGATGTGGTTACAGGGAGGACGTCGTGGTGATTTACCTGATGGATCGATGATCATCAAAGAAATGTTTACTCCTCCGGCTGCTTTGTATCAAGAGCTGGCAAAAGATCCTCGATATCGTGATCCCAAAGATTACGACAAATTACTAGCCTCTTTAGTCAGTGACTGGACTATTATGGTTAAAGATAGCCAAGCATCTGCCGATGGCTGGTTTTGGGGCAGTGTCAGCTTGCCGAAAAATGGCCAGACCATAGAACAGTCTATCGCTCAACAAGTGGATACTCAGGCCAATAGAAATGGCAGTGGCTCTCAGTTGCGATACTCAGGGTTTGCTATGCCTTGTGTTCGTTGTCATTCTTCAGCAGAGAAAGAGCTGACATTCAGTGCATTAGAAAACATCAAAGGTTTTTCTGGCGATCCTATCATTTTCTTTGTTGATAATTCTTGGCGCACAAAAGAGCATTTTTCACCTAACCCACTACCTGATCCTTATCCTCTGAATAAACTCAAAGATGATCCCTTTGTCCAAAGCATAATGATGTTATCGAAGCCTTTATTACCATGGGATACGCAACAATCATTAAAGTCTGCAAGTAAATCGGCAACTTCTAAGGTGATTAATATTGATCACAGCACCAGAGATAATTTAGTCAGCAAGAGTAAGAAAGCTCAGTCTTCATCGATTAATGCCGAGTTTGTAAAAACGTTTCCAGAAATTCAACCCGTACCCAAAAACAACGTTAAAGCGTTTCCTCCACAATGGCTCGATCACGTCGTGATGCCTGCTGAGCATCCTACGGAGTTTGTTACCTCTGATAATTGCATGGGATGTCATGGAGGATTAGGTGGCTCTCCTTATGGTGTCACTATGTTTGTGAAAACTGGACCTCAATATGGTGATGGTTTTAATGTTTCTGAATACGGCGAGTGGCGGTGGTCGCCTATGGGATTGGCTGGTAGAGATCCTATTTTTCATGCGCAGCTAGAAAGCGAAATGGCTATTCTCGTTAATAATGAAAAATATCATCCTCATGAGTTAAAAGGCTCATTAAAGTCGACACAACAAGCGGTGACGAATACCTGCTTAAGTTGTCACGGAGCGATGGGGCAGCGTCAGTTAGCAAAGGATGCAGCAACAAATCCTCATCTGGATAAAAACTTTAAAGTGGATTACTACTACCTGACTGAGGCTTTAACAGAAAAAGAAAAGAAGCAACAGCAAAAGCAGGGGACTTATGAATACAATAAATATGGAGCACTAGCGCGCGAAGGCATCAGTTGTATGGTTTGTCATCATATTGACGCACCTGATCCTCTAGCGGTTAAAAACTGGAGTCCTACCGAACCTGACTGGATTAATCGTACCACACCTAAAGAATTAGCCTATGTGCTTTTTCATAACTCGACGGGGCAGTTTAATCAGGGGCCAGCGGATAAAATTTTTGGACCCTTTGATGTTATTGAAAAGCCGATGGAGCATGCACTCGGCGCAACGCCTTTTAATAACCCTTATATTAAGGACTCTCAATTGTGCGGCACCTGTCACACCATCAACTTACCAAACATTGGATTAGATGAAAATAAATTTCCGGTGCTTACGGCGGCGGGCGCAGACACGCCTTTTAAAGATTACAATCACACGATAGAGCAAGCGACATTTTTAGAGTGGCAGAACAGCGCTTTTGCAGAAGTTGATAACAATGGAAAACCAGGGAAAGACTTCCAGAGTTGTCAGGATTGCCACATGCCTAATAAGTTTCAATTTGAGTCGGATACTCAATCTGTAAATATCGATAGTCTTGTTACGAAAATCGCCACCATACAAGATAGTGATGGCACTGATGCTGAACATTTATTGCCACTCAAAGAAATGACCGTGCCATTAAGAGATACCTACAAGCGTCATACTCATGTGGGAATGAATGTCTTCCTGTTAGAAATGTTTAATCAGTTCAGTGATATTCTTGGTGTTGAAAAGAGTGACTATATGACCTCGGCAACAACGGGTAATGAGTTGGCTCTGAACAGTATGATTACTCAGGCGCAAAGAGATACGGTTGAACTGGATGTTAACATCCAGTCCTTAAAAAATAATCTGCTGACAACTCGAGTGACTCTTACCAATAAAACGGGACATCGATTGCCCAGTGGTGTTGCATTTCGACGGGTGTTTATCGAGTTCACCGTTTTTGATGGGGAGTCACCTATATGGAGCTCTGGCAAGACCAACTCGGTTGGTGTAATACTCGGTGCCGATAACAAACCTTTGAACACTGAGTTTTTGCCTAATAAAAACAGTTATCAACAGCATCATCAAGTCATCACTCGCGAAGATCAGGTTCAGATCTACGAAGAGTTAAACTTGAATGCACAAGAAGAGTTTACTACCAGTTTTATTCATCGAGTCGATGCCATTAAAGACAATCGCTTATTGCCCAAGGGATGGCGTCAGGCCAGTTACTTTAAACCTCAAGGGCAAGTGATTTATCAGTTTATGGAGGCGACGGATCCAGAAGGACTCGCTTTACAAGATAAAGATTATCAGAATAAAAACGACTCTCTCGATTTTAAAGGGCAAGATAGCTTGTTGTATAAAGTATCTCTGCCCCAAAATGTTAATAGCAAGAAGTTATCAGTAAAAGCGACGGTTTATAGCCAGTCGATTCCTCCATATTGGTTGAAGCAGCGATTTGAATTAGCTCCTGATGGACTGGCAACGCAACGACTTTATTACTTAACCAGTCATCTTGATTTGTCGGGAACACCCATGGAAAACTGGAAGCTAAAGTTGGTTTCGAAAACGGCAGCGCTTACACCTTGATGTAAGCGCCCTTACTATCACCTGCAACTGATGCCTTGAAAGTTATGAGACGAGGTTCAATATTTACCTAAAAAGCTATCAGAGTGTCGAATAGGCTTCGGGTATAATAGCCGCCATTTAAATGGACGTGTAAATCTAGTTATGAAAATTGAACCCTCTAAATTGACTATTAAATGGATGAACTACCACGAGTATAAGGAGCAAATTCAATCGTTTCGCCAGTCAATTTATGTTGAAGAACAAGGTGTTGCCGAAGGTTTTGTAAATCCAGAAGAAGACAGTGAAGCGCTTCATCTTGGTGCTTTTTATGATGGTGAGCTGGTTTCGAGTATTTCGGCTTTTTTTCTTGATAAAAAAAGCCCGATTGGACAGCAGTATGGGAGTGCATCTGAATGGGGGCGTGCGGTTCGTTACGGTATGCGCATGGAGGCTCCCTCCATAAGAGGCAAAAATCTGAATGGGTTGCTATGTGCTTATCTAGGAAAAACTATCTACGAAATTATTCGACCTGACCGAACATTTGTTTTGCTCATTCCTCAACACCAGCATCTTGCTAAATTCTATATGAACTATTGGGGAAAGCAGTTTTATAAATCGATGTCAGAAGGTGATCTATTGGTGTGTGATGGAGGTGAGGCATTACTTAATCAGTATCTTATATGCCGACGGACACTCTATACTTTGACTCGTCGCACCTACTCTGATGTAGAGCTACCCAGCTTATTAACCTTTTTGCGCGAGAATCACCGTCATGATCTCGTCGCGGCTAAGAAGCTGGCAGAGGAGAACCTTTATGTTGCAGGTGTCGATCTTGAAAGTGAACTGCCTAGATTGTCTCAGCAAGCTGCTGCATTGTTTTCACTACAGTCGCCGATTTATGATTCTGTTCAGAAGCTACCAAACTCAGGTCGCTTACTTGATATTGGGTCGGGAGCCGGCGTCTACCTGAATCTGCTCAGTACCCATGATAAGTTTAAGTCGTTTTCTATCGAGGGGTTGGAAGGCTCGACTGAGCTTTACTTACAAGCTCAGAAAAGTTTCCCTGCCATTGGGTGGCACAACGGGAGTGCCTATCAAACACACCTTGAGTCAAATTATTACGACGTTTTGCATTGTGGTTTCTTATTCATTCATTTAACCAGTCCTGAACTCGCTATCGAAGAGATGGCTCGATTGTTAAAGAAACAAGGCTTGCTCTATGTTGTCGATGTTAATGATGCGACCTTTAAGGGGCCTAAAGCTCTTAGCAATGTGATAAAGGCGCATTGTGATCTGTATCAGGGTGATCGCCAGATAATGACATTGTTACCAGAAATGGCTCGACAAAATGGGCTTAAACTAGAACAGGACTTTTCTGTTCGTGTGGGTGTTCAATCGGGTGATGGTGTGAGGGAGTTAGATGTGGCTTTGAACAAAGAGAGCTTCCTGTCGATGTTTGACTTCGTTGGCCAGCGCGAGGAAGTATCAAAAGATTATTGGTTGGCAAAACAAGATGCAATGGCGTCGTCATTGTCAATGTCTATCAATATCCAGACGTTTGTTTTTGCTAACCGCTAGATTCTAACAGGCATAAAAAAACCAGAAAATCGATTTGATTTTCTGGTTTTTTAGAATGTGGTAGCGGGGGCCGGATTTGAACCAACGACCTTCGGGTTATGAGCCCGACGAGCTACCAGACTGCTCCACCCCGCAACTGGAAATAAGATTAATCACAACTAATCTTATTATTTTCATCGTCTTGTCTCGACGAGGCGCGTATAATACTGACATGACGTTTTGATTGCAAGTAATTTAACTAAATGCCTAAATTTATCATTACCTCTCCACCGGGATTCGAATACCTGCTGGTTGATGAGCTAAAATCCATCGGTGTGGAAGAGGCCAAAGAAGGCTTGACCCAGGTTCGATTCGAGTGTGACTGGGAAACCCTTTATCGTGTCTGCATGTGGAGCCGTCTGGCTAACCGCGTTCTTTATCCTATCGAAGAGTTTGACTGTCCTGATGATAACGCTCTGTATCGAGCGGTTCGAGATATTGATTGGGATCTTCACTTGTCACCAGAACAGACTATGGCCGTTGATTTTGTATCGCGTAAATCGAATATCAATCACGAACGCTATGGCGCTCAGAAAGTGAAAGATGCGGTAGTCGATTATTTTCGTGACGAATATGGCGAGCGACCGGATGTTGATCCCGACCAACCGGATGTGCAGATCCACTGCCGTCTAAACAAAGATAGGGCTACGCTGTGTATTGATCTGTCTGGCGGCAGTCTGCATCAACGTGGTTACCGCCTTAAGACAGGCGATGCGCCGTTGAAAGAAAATCTGGCTGCCTTGTTGCTGTACCGTGCCGGGTGGCCTGAGAAAGCGCAGGAGGGGCAGTGGTTTCTTGATCCTATGTGTGGTTCTGGCACTTTGGCGATAGAGGCGGCTATGATGGCCTACAAAGTTGCACCGGGACTGACTCGTAATTATTGGGGATTCCGTGGCTGGAAGCCTTTCCATCGAAACTTCTGGGAACAAATCGTTGCAGAAGCGATGGATATCAAAGACAGTTTGGTGGCGCCCGAGCATCCATTAATTATTGCCAATGACCAAGACTCTCAAGTGTTGGCTCTGGCTCGTCAAAATGCACAAAACGCAGGACTGGATAAGTTTATCGATTGGCAGGTAGGGCCTTTTCAGAATCTGCAACGCCCAGCCCATGAGGCACCTGGCCTGATCGTTACCAATCCTCCTTATGGAGAAAGATTGGAGCAGAAAGAAAAAGTACGGCATCTGTATCAAGAGTTGGGTAAGTGCCTTAAACAGAGTTTTGTTAATGATACCGCCGCTATTCTTTCGACTGAAAAAGAGCATGGCCATGCCTTAGGTATTCGTGCTCGCAAAATCTATCGGTTAATGAACGGCTCCATCGAATGCGAGTTACTGCGTTTTGAGCTGGATGAAAAGTTCTTCGTTGAGAAAACAAGTAGCCAGGACAGTGATCTACCCTGGGATCATCAGTTGTCCGAAGGGGCACAGATGCTGGCAAACCGAATACAAAAAAATCTCGCCAGCTTAAAAAGCTTTTTGAAACAGCAAAAACTCTCATGCTATCGCATCTATGATGCTGATCTACCTGAATATGCTGCGGCTATCGACGTTTATGATGGGCATTTGCATATCCAGGAATATGCGCCACCCAAAAGCATTAACGAGCATAAAGCCAAGCGCCGTTTACGAGATATAGAGCGTGTGGCTGCTGGTGTATTGGGCATTGCCAAAGATAAAGTCTTTGTTAAGACGCGCAGTAAGCAAAAAGGTAAAGGACAGTACGAAAAACAAAGTACCGAGAAACACGACTTAATTGTTGAAGAGTACCAGGCTCGATTGCTGGTGAACTTGTCCGATTACCTAGATACCGGCGTCTTTCTGGATCATCGTAAAACGCGCCAGATGATTGCCCGTTGGTGTAAAGACGGCCATTTGCTGAATCTTTTCAGCTATACCTCCTCTGCCAGTGTACAAGCGGCACTGGCTGGGGCAAAAACAACCTCGGTTGATATGTCGAATACCTATATTGGCTGGACAAAGCGTAACTTTCAGCTGAACCAGCTGGATTTGTCACAGCATCAGTTTATTCGAGCTAATTGTGTTGAGTGGTTAGAGCAGGCGGCTAAAGTCGGCGAACCTACTTATGATGTGATCTTTATGGATCCGCCAACTTTCTCGAACTCTAAGAAAATGGAGCAGCATTTTGATGTTCAGAAAGATCACATCAACCTGATCCACATGTCACTGAGACTGTTAAAGCCAGGTGGTAAATTAGTGTTCTCGAATAACTTTAAGAAGTTTAAGATGGAATTTAAAGCCACGGACAAAGTGACTTGCCGAGAGATTACCAAAGAAACCACTTCAAGAGACTTTGCCAAGAAGCCTTTGCATCGTTGCTGGGTGATCGAGAAAAAGCCTGCTTAGTCAGTATTTGAATGATTAAACGCCTGCGAGGTTATTCTATCGCAGGTGTTTTTCTACTTGTTTCTTTTGAGTTGTGGAGGTGGTACCCAACCATCGGTTAAGGTTTCCATAAAGGCTACGATTGCCACGACCTCTTCATCGGTCAGTTTGAGATCACCGAGTTCTTCGGTATTGATGTTTTCTGCTACCTCAGGCTGCTTGCCAATATGCTTATCAACATCTCGTTTGTTATAAAAGTCGACAACATCTTTTAAGGTGATCAAAGCGCCGTTGTGCATATAAGGTGCTGTAATAGCGATGTTGCGTAGAGTCGGCACTTTAAACTTTCCTTTTTGTGCCGCAGGGTTTTTGATGCGTGGATTCAGTGCTAATCCCTCGTCGATGTAATTGGGGCCGTCTGGATTAAAAGCTTTATCGACTTTATAAAAAGGTAGATCCCAGGTTTTGGGTGTGCCCAGATTATCGTAGCTAAAGTCGGTGAATAAAGGCGGCGGTGAATTGGGTTCTTGCTGGCTTGGATGGCATGCGGCGCAGTTGCCTTTTTTTTCATCTTCAAATAGCTCTAACCCTTTTTGTTCGAGCGCTGACAATTGTACTTTGCCTTTCAGATAAGCGTCATACTTTGAGCTAAAGCGTGGTGCAAAGGCTTCGCTGGATTGAAAAGCGGCTAATGCATTGGCTATAGCATCAAAGGCGCGGGAGGTATCTTTCCAGATATCAGCACCGTAGATCTTCTCGAAGTGAGTACCGTGGTAACGTCTAACTTTCGAGACAACTTGTGTTGGGCTTTCATTTGCCATTTCGACTGGATTTAAAAACGGACCTTTGGCTTGCTCTTCAAGTGTTAACGCTCGGCCATCCCAAAAGAAGCCGCCAATCCAGGTTTCGTCTTCGTCGTTGTAATGCCATTGCGGTGTGAAGGATGAATAGGTAATGGAAGGCGTATTTCGATTACCAAAACGAGTGACGATGACACCTGCTGTGACATTTAAGTCTCGAGTTGCATAACCGGATTGCGGTTGATGGCAGGTTGCACAGGATTGGCCAGCCGGTTCTGACAGTCGTACATCAAAGAAAAGTTGTTTACCTAATTGGATTTTGGCGTCTTGGTTGGTAGCGTTGGCAGAACTTGTACTGAGTATTAACAAGGATAAACAGCTAACTAGATTCACAGATGACCTTAGCAACAGGTTCATAAAACTTGGTCCAAAAAAATAACGGCCAACACGGGCGTGCTGGCCTTAAGGATTATTTTAAATAGTGAGCCGCCAAAGCGGTGATCGGAGCCGCAGTGGGCGTATCGTGTTGCCAGTTTCCACTTTCTACGCCGCTACCAGCTATATCTACATGGGTGTAAGCGATTGGCTTGCCAGAATGGATTCCGTGCTTGTCGAGTCCTGAAGCCGCAGATAAGAAGGCCATAGGGAACTGGTGACCTCGAGCGATGGAAACTGAAGGGCCGTTATTTGATGACAAAATATCATCGGCCTTACTGCGTGGACGAACCGTGTGCCAATCTTCACGACGTGGACGGCTGATCTCAATGCAGTCTCCCCACTGGTCGCCTTGAGTAGACAACTGTGCCGCCAAATGTTGTGAGCGAGCCTGTTCGTTTTCAATCAAAATCGTATATGGACCAGCAGCCAAAGCAGCGTGTCCTGTTAGCGTAGCGACAGTGAATAACTGAGGATTAGTTTCTTTGACGGCTTGTTCGCGCAGGTGAGACAACAAGTCGACCATAACTAAGCGACCTTCGGCGTCAGTGTTACCGATACGAACGCGCAATCCTGCATGGCTTTTTATTATTTCATCAGCCACGTAGCAATCGGTTCCAATGCTGTTTCTTACCGCTCCAATAGATGCTACGACCTTAATGCCTTCGGGTTGTAGTTCTGCCAGCATTTTCATAAAACCAGCAACTGCAGCACCGCCGCCTTTGTCACGGCTCATACCCGCCATGTGGCCACCCACTTTAATATCCGCTCCACCCGTATCATAAGTGACGGCTTTACCTACTAAGAATAAGGTTTGCTTAATTGGGCCTTTGCCTTCGTATTCAAAATGAATTACACGAGGTTGGTGACGAGTGACCGATTGAGAGGCGCGAGCGACAGCGGCCAAAAGTGGATAGTCTTTTTCAATGCGTGGTTGATCGTCAATAACATCAACTTTGACTGATGAACCAGCCAAGGCTTCTGCACACATATCGGCAAAACGAGGAGGTGCCATTCGTTCGGGTTCTGTTCCACACAAATCGCGAGCGAGACGCTTGCCACTTTCAAGACCGTTTAAAAAGTCAGTGTTCAAAGGTTTCTGGCTTAACAGGGCGATGTGGCTTATAGGCTCCAGGTTTTCATCTAAAGCTTCTCGTGCTTCCAGAGGCTGCCATAGTGCCTGACAGGCGCTTAGATAAGCGACTTCTAATGCATTGTCGTAGGCAGGTGATTGAGGCAAGCCATCAATAATTAAAAGCGGTTTTGTTACGCCTGCGGCACGAGCCTCTAATATGGCTTGGCGAGTCGCGTCACCGACCTGACGAACATCATCGAAATCTCGTGTTAAGTCGCCGCAACTTGAGTGGATAAGTCGTCCACCTGCTACTTTGGGGTGATGGATCACAACGCAACTGTTGCCTAGTCTTTGATCGACCTTTTGAGTTTCCTGGAGTATGGATTGCAGGTTTGCATCAAGTGATAGATTGGCATCAGGTGATACGATAATAACCGCATCATATTGAGTAGAATCTGCGTAAGCCTGAGTAATATCAGACTCGGCGGTTGCAAGTGGAAAAGCCATGCACGCTTCCTCATAATTATTGTCTTTGTTTATGTACCAAAGAAGCTAATCGCTTTGGCGTCAGAATACAAGGGTAAATTGACCTTGGGGGAAGTGGTCTGTCGAATGCTTACTGCGGGTAATGAGAGATATAAAAAAGGGAGAGCAGATGCTCTCCCTTGGCTTTCATAGAAGACTGCGATTATTCTGCAGTTTCAGCAACAGGTGCTTCAGTTGCTGGAGCTTCTTCTTTTGCTACAGGCGCTGCTTTAGCTTTAGCTGCTGCTTTCGCTTCGCGCTCCGCTTTTTTCTTGGCTGCTGCTTCAGCTTTTGCCGCTGCTTTTGCTTCACGGTCAGCTTTTTTCTTAGCTGCTGCTTCAGCTTTTGCCGCTGCTTTCGCTTCACGATCGGCCTTTTTCTTAGCTGCTTCTTTTAATTTAGCTGCTTTAGCCTTCGCTTTGTCTTTTGCTGCCTGCTTTTTTTGCTCTGCAGCTTCTTCTTTCGCTAGTTGCTTGCTGTGTGCTTCTAGGGCTTTCATCTGGCCAGAAACTTTTTTCTGCTCGTCTTTTGCAACTTTGATGTCGCCTTTTGCTGTATCAAGGTTAGCTTTAGCTTCTTTTGCTGCTACTGATAGCTCAGCAACTTTTGCTTTGTTGGTAGCAACGCTTTTTACGGCTGCTGGAGTTTTCTTCTGTTTAACTTTAGCTTGAGCCGCTTTCAGTTTTTCTTTGGCTTTGGCTAGGCGGTCAGCAGTAGCTTTGGCAGCTTTCTCTACTTTAACGATGTTTTTCTCTGCTGTTGCTACTTCTTTCGCTGCAACAGAAGCTAGATTAGCTGCTGCTTTTTCAAATTCTACTTTTGCAAGCTGTAATGCAGATACGTTAGCTGCTTTTTTTACCGCTTTTTTGGCAGCTGCTTTTTTAGGTGCTGCTTTACGAGTTGCTTTTGGAGCTGCTTTCTTAACAGCCTTTTTTGCTACTTTTTTTGGAGCCGTTTTTTTCGCTGCTTTAGGAGCTGCTTTTTTGGCGGCTTTCTTTTTTGCTACTTTCGCTTTTGCCATGGTTTTGAACCTTTATTCATTTGTGATTAAAATTTGCGCGCGGATTATAAAACTACTATAGACAAATGTGAATATGTTTTGTTATAGATGCGCCAGTTTAAATTAAAAATATTTATTTTTTTTGGCGAATTGAGAAAAAATCATGTCGTTTTTACTTTTTTCCACCGAAGGGTGTCATTTATGCGAAGAGGCGAAAGCCATGATTGACTATGCGCAGCAGCATGGTGATATTGATAAAATGTTGTCATTTGAGGTTGTCGATATAGTCGAAGAGCAACAATGGGTGAATAAATATGGCGAAAGAATTCCTGTGATCTTAAGCCAAAAATCTAACCGAGAATTAGGCTGGCCTTTTCAATATGGTGAACTGATTGAGTGGGTTCGTTCTCAAGAGGGTGACCTTTCGTAAATTGTCTCTCAAAGAAGTGTTTAAGACTATTGATTGATATCTCCTCGGGTCTTGAGTTTTTTATAAAGAGCTGAGGGTTTCTTTTGCATTCTTTCTTATCTTTCTAAAAGCGCTGCTGGATAAATCAATTTCGTATAAAAAATATCCTATCTCAACTCTATAATCTAACCCTTAGGCTAGACTTTAGTAAGGGTCGTTGTGCTTGACAAACAGTTGAATTGAACGTATGTTTCAAACACTTGTTTGGATTTTTGATTGAGCTGATGAGTAACCGACAATCTACCAAAGACAAAATTCTGGATGCTGCCGAAGGGCTCTTTGCTGAGCGTGGGTTTGCAGAAACCAGTCTTAGAACCATTACAACACGTGCTGATGTCAATCTAGCGTCTGTTAATTATCACTTTGGTTCCAAAAAGTCGTTGATTCAGGCCGTATTTGACCGGTTTTTACGACGTTTTAGTGATGACCTACAAGTAGAGATGGCTCGTTTGGAGCAACAGGTCGAAAAAGTGACGATTGATCAGGTGTTACATACCGTCGTTAAGCCATTATTGGCTATCGAGGGAATGCGACCCGATGGTTCGTCAGTATTTATGAAGTTGCTGGGCCGGGCTTATGCCGAAACACAGGGGCATTTACGACGATTCATGATGGAGAATTATGCTCCTGTTTTGAGTCGTTTTACCCGTTTGTTGCATAAGGCGTACCCCGAATTGGAACCGAAAGAGATGTTTTGGCGGCTTCATTTTATGTTAGGTACCGTCATATTTACCTTGGCAGGTAGCGATGCTTTGCGTGATATCGCAGCATCGGATTTTGGTGAAACGGTTAATTTATCGCAAACCATGGAACGCTTGTTACCGTTTCTTGGTGCTGGGTTACGAGCCGAAGTTTCTTTTTGATTTAGATATTCTGTTTAAGTTGGAGTGAAGTCATGATCGCGTTAGGGCAGTTGTTAGCACTCATCGCTGTAGTTTGGGTGAGTGGATATAAGCGAATGAGAACGGGTAATGCTCTTGCTATGGCGGCAGTTGCATTAGTTGTTATGGGATTAATCTGGGAATTCACATTAATACCATGGATTCTACTGGGCGCATTTGCTGCTCTGTATTTTCTGGAAGATTTGCGTAAAGATAAAATTACGCAGCCCATCTTCAAGATCTTTAAATCGTTACTTCCTCCTATGAACTCGACAGAGCGCGAAGCGCTTGAAGCGGGTGATGTATGGTGGGACGGTGAGTTATTTAAAGGTAACCCCGACTGGAAACAAATGCTGAGCTATCCTAAGCCAGAATTGTCGAAAGAAGAAAACGACTTTGTTAATCATCAGGTTGAAGAACTGTGTAAGATGGTTAATGACTGGAAAGTGGTTCACGAAGATAAAGATTTACCCCCAGAAGCCTGGGAATACATGAAGAAAGAAGGCTTCTTGGGAATGATTATCCCGAAAGAGTACGGTGGCCTTGGTTTTTCTGCCTTTGCCCACTCTACTGTTGTTTCTAAGTTAGCGACACGCAGTGGTTCATTATCAGTATCGGTTATGGTTCCTAACTCTTTGGGACCTGCTGAGTTACTTCTTCACTACGGTACAGAAGAACAGAAAAATCACTACTTGCCTCGTTTAGCAAAAGGCGAAGAGATTCCCTGCTTTGCATTGACCGGTCCAGAAGCTGGCTCTGATGCGGGCGCTATCCCTGATTTAGGTGTCGTTTGTAAAGGCGAGTTCGAAGGTAAAGAAACTTTAGGTATTCGTTTATCTTGGAACAAACGTTACATCACACTTGCACCTATCGCGACAGTATTAGGTCTGGCCTTCAAACTGCACGATCCAGAGGGCTTGTTGGGTGATGAAGAAGATTTAGGTATTACCTGTGCATTGATTCCTACTGACCACGAAGGCGTAGAAGTTGGTAACCGCCATTACCCAATGGGTCAGGCGTTTATGAATGGACCGACTCATGGTAAAGACGTGTTCATTCCAATTGATTGGATTATCGGTGGTCAAGAATACGCAGGTAAAGGCTGGCGCATGCTGGTTGAATGTCTGTCTGCAGGTCGAGGCATCTCGTTGCCGTCATCAGCCGCTGCGACAGGTAAATTGAGCTACCGCTTAACGGGTGCTTACTCTGTACTACGTCAGCAGTTCAAAACGTCTATCGGTCAATTTGAAGGTGTCGAAGAAGCTCTGGCTCGTGTAGCGGGTGATACTTATCAGCTAGAATCGATGCGTGTTATGACTGCAGGCGCGGTTGACTTGTCGTGCAAGCCTTCGGTTGTGACAGCGATTGCTAAATATCACATGACTGAGTTGGCTCGTAACATCGTAACCGATGCGATGGATATTCATGGTGGCCGTGGCGTTATCATGGGTGACCGGAACTACTTGTCATCTGGCTACATGTCGATGCCGATTTCTATCACAGTAGAAGGCGCGAACATCCTGACTCGTAACTTGATGATCTTTGGTCAAGGTGCTATCCGTTGTCATCCATTTGTTTTCCGCGAAATGCAAGCGGCTAACAACCCTGACGAGCGTGCTGGTCTAAATGAATTTGATTCATTGTTCTTCCGCCATATTGGTTACGGCGTAAGTAACTTTGTTCGTACTTTGAGCTTGAGTTTCACTGCGGGCCGTATTGCGCACAAGCCTACCAGTGGCAAAACCGCTTACTACTATCAGCAGCTGACTCGAATGAGTTCTGCTCTTGCTATGGTATCTGATATCTCCATGATGCTACTGGGCGGTGAGTTGAAGCGTAAAGAGCGATTGTCTGCTCGTTTAGGTGATGTATTAAGTTACCTTTACATGTCTTCTACAGTCCTTAAGTTCTACGAAGATAATGGCCGTCCTCTGTCAGATCTTCCTTATGTTGAGTGGTGTTTGCAGAAGAACTTGTTCTTGACTCAAAAAGCGTTCATGGACTTCTTCGATAACTTACCTGTTAGCTGGTTAGGTGCGACATTGAAGCGTTTGGTATTCCCTTATGGCCGTGCTTATAAAATGCCATCAGATAAGTTAGATCACAAAATTGTTCAGTCCATGCTGACAGATTGTGAGTTGCGTGACCGCTTGACTAACAACATCTTTATTGGTGAAGAGAATGACCCAGCTGGTCGTATCGAACATGCCTTTAAGAAAGTGTTGGCATCTGCTCCACTGGCATTGAAATTACGTGATGCTATGAAAGCGGGTAAGTTGAAAGCTGGCCGCACCAAAGAAGATACTATCGCAACTGCTTTGGCAACGGGGGTTTTCACTCAGGAAGAAGCGAATATGTACGCAGAAGCTGAAGCTGCACGACTTGATGCGATTCAGGTTGATGACTACAGCAAAGAGTACATTGCGACAGGTAAAGAAGGTAAGCCAAAAGCGAAATCAAAAGCTGCCTAATTACTGACTGTATTAAGTCATTCAAAAGCCCGTAAGAGGTGACTCTTACGGGCTTTTTGTATTTGAACTATACCCGTCGCCTTTCAAGATGCAGCGTTGTTTTCAAGTTGCAGCGCTGCGCGCACTCACCCCAATCACTTAGTGTGTCTAAGCTCAGGGGATTCGCTTGCTGGCCGCCTGCCTGCACCTTGAAATACTTTGGGTATATACCCGTCGCCTTTCAAGGTGCAGCGGTGTTGGCTGCGCGCACTCACCCCAATCACTTAGTGTATCTAAGTTCAGGGGATTCGCTTGCTGGCCGCCTACCTGCACCTTGAAATACTTTGGGTATAATTAACCCTAGATGTAAGCGTATTTTTCGAACTGTTGAAATCTCTTAAATGCTCCCCACTTAATACTTAATCTAAAAAATAATCTTGGTTACCACACGGCAATAAAGCCCTAAAAAGGCAGTGCCAAGATTGGCTTAACATAAAGGTATTTTGTGTATCCATTATTGATTATCGGTGTTGTTGCATTAGCGTTGGTGTTATGGGTTGCATTGCGCGGTGTTATAAAAGAAAGGCAACGACAAGGCATTCGCGAACAGCCTTTTCCGGCTGAGTGGCGTAAGATATTACGTCGTCGTATGCCGTATTTTTATTTAATGCCGGCTGATCTTCAATTGCAGCTTAAGCAACATATTCAAGTATTTTTAGCTGAAAAAGATTTTGTTGGATGCGATGGCATTGTGATTGATGATGACATTCGAGTCACCATTGCAGCTCAAGCCTGTTTATTAATTTTAAATCGTAAAACTAACTATTATCCCGCGTTAAAAAGCATCTATGTTTATCCATCGGCATTTGTTGCCCGTCATCAACATACTAGCGCAGGGGGTGTTGTTCATGAGCAGCGTCGGGTACTGTCAGGAGAATCCTGGAGCATAGGTAAAGTGATTGTCTCATGGCAACATACAGTCTCTGGTGCTCAAGAACCGGAGGATGGACAAAATGTTGTTATCCATGAGTTTGCCCATCAATTAGATCATGAAACTGGTGACACTAATGGTGTTCCGTTGCTGAACAAAGACATGAGTTATCAGCAATGGTCTGATGTATTTAATCGTGAGTTTGAGTTATTAAAACGAGAAATAAACAGCGGTATTGATACCTTATTTGATGCCTATGGGGCGACCAATCCAGCTGAGTTTTTTGCGGTGGCGACCGAAGTTTTCTTTGAGCAGTCGCAAGCGATGCTTAATCGACATCCTCAAGTTTATGGTTTGCTTTCGAAATACTTCAAAGTTGATCCGGTAAGCTGGTGCTAAATCAGAGCTTGAAAGGCGACGGGTATAAGTTAGCAACCGTCGAAGGTATGTCCAATCGTTGGCGGATCGCCATTTTCTGGATTGACGTAGTAAACAAAGCATAATTCATTTAGCAAATATCCTTCGGGCCAAACCATCACGGCACGACCAGAAGCCAAAGCACCAATGCCAGGGATGCTACGTCGATTACCAACACCGCAAAAAGCAAATCCAGAACAACGGGTATTTGGGCGGGTAAATCCTGAGGCAGCCGACAGTTCTAACAGATAGCGAAAAGCTCTGTTCCAGTGAGCTTCTGGATAGCCATTGAATAAACTGATGTTACGGCCATTGATATTGATGGTTCCATTGTCGACTTGTTCTAAGCCTGCTTTTAGATGAACCAGATTCGACATGGAATGAATGGAGCTTTCTACAGCAGACAGTGAAGCGCGACGAGCATCGGCTTTAAAGTCGGCATATTTCGCCAGAACGGCCAGTGTCAAAATGCCTAGAATGCTAATGACGACGATCAATTCAATAAGAGTAAATGCGTTGTTTTGAGTTTTTTGCATAACATCATCTTAATGTAAACGATACGGCTTGACCACGCTTAGGTTGATTTTTGATAGAGTCTGTTGGAATGTAGGATTGCAGATTAACTGGGTAGATTGTCTGATGGGTAGCAAAGTAAGTGCCCTTGGGCATAATGTACGCCATCCTGTTGCAGGTTGGTCAGCGCTTCAATGGTTTCTACTGATTTTGCTGTTGTGTGTACGCCGCCCGCTTTAGCTACTTCTACCATCGAATGAACCAGTTTTCTATCGATTGGATCCCAGGCAATATTTTGAGTGAAGAGACCATCGATTTTTATGCCAGTCACAGGTAGCTCTCTTACTTTAGAAAATAAACTAAAGTTGCGACCAAAATTATCAATCAAAATCCCTACCCCTATGTCTGCTAACACTTCTAAGGTGGGTTTGAGTTGATCTCGGTAGTGCAGCAGGTGCTGTTCACCCAACTCGATGTTGATGCGTTTGGCAACATCCTGATCGGCAAACAATCTATCAGCAATGAGTTGTTGTGTATCACTGTCCATTAAAGTGATGGCTGACAAATTAAGGTTAAAGGTGATGTCGTTATCCATCTCTTTTAAGGTTGACAGGGTGTCTTCGATAACCCAGAGGTCGATTTGAGTAATAAGATCGAAGCGCTCCGCATCACTCAGAAAAGCCCGCGGCATAAAGTTAGACCCATCAGTCTGACGGAGGCGAATAAATGCTTCGTATTGAGCAATAGGCAGGTTCGCCTGTAACCAGCTTTGTACGTCTTGTTTTTTGACTTCTGATAATTCACTGAAATCTGCGTTTGTTATATCGTAAACGGGTTGGTACTCAAGATGGAACAGGTTATCTGATAAGCCTTTTTCGATGCGGTGCTTCCAGCCAGAGTCGAGTTCTGAACTGATGGACTTTTTATCGTTATCAGTAAATATATGAACCTGGTTTTTTCCTGTCTGTTTGGCAACTTTACAAGCGTAGTCTGCATGCTCCAAGGCCAGTGACCGGCTTGTTGTTTGATAAGACAGAACATTCACGCCAATACTGCCAGACACTGGGTAGGCTTTGCCGTTGAACTCAAAATGAATATTCTCCAGTACCTCACGATAGTTGTTAGCCAGAGCGTCAAGAGATTCTCGTTTAATATCTCTCAACAAAATGGCAAATTCGTCACCGCCGAGGCGAGCGGCTAAGTCGCTGTGGCGCAGTCGCGAACGAATATGCTCACTGATCATTACCAGCAGTTCGTCGCCTGCACTGTGTCCGGCTTCATCATTAACCATCTTAAAGTTATCAAGATCGATATAAAGTAGTGCCGATAAATTGCTATTGTGTTTGAGTCGCAGTATTTCTTGGCCGAGTTGTTGTTCGAAGGACGAACGGTTCAAAAGTTGGGTAAGGTGATCATGATTGAGCTGCCAATTGAGCTCATCTTCTATGAGCTTTCTCTCTGAGATGTCTTTGAATACGACAACGGCGCCCAGATTTTCGTTGTTGCTGGTAAGCGGCTTGATGGTGCATTCGACATGAATCAGGTTATCTTCTGATGTCCAAAAAACCGTTTCCCAATCGTGTAGGGTATCGGCAAGCAAATAAGCCTGATAGAGATAATTGGTATCTTCGCTGATCGGATTGCCGTGTTCATCTTTGCCATGGAACAACTTATGCGCAGGCTGACCCAAAATACCTGCGTCATTACTGTAGCGTAGAATATGGCTGGCTGCCGGGTTAATAAAAATGAGATTACCTAGGTGATCAACACCATAGATGCCGTCACCTACGGAGGTAAGGATACTTTCAAAGTGGGCTTTTTGCTGAGCGAGATTGCGAGAGTTTCGTACTTGTTTAGCCATGGCTTTAACACGGGCCCGAAATAAGTTCGTTGACTCGTTTTTAAACATGCACTCGTGCGCACCAGCGTTCAGACATTCTTCTATCACATCGTCTTTATAAGTGCCGGTAAGAACACTTTTAATAATTTGGCGATGTCTTGGTGACTGAGAGAGTTTCTGGCATAACATAGCGCCATTTTCTCCCGGCATAAAATAGTCGATGATGGCGAGATCGAAGGATTTCTCCTGTACGATTTGCCAGGCTTGCTCTGCGTCTTCGGCTGTCGTTACATCAAAGTCGAGCTGTTTGAGCAGATTGCCGTATATCTTTCTGACACTTTTAGAGTCGTCCACCAACAAGACATGAATTCTGTCGTCATTGACGGCATCGGTACCTTGGGTTTGCTGAAACTGCAGCAACTGTTGGATCGCCGAAATGCTTTCTTGATAGTTGCGCCACAGCTGAACCAGCGTTTGTGAGCGACTCGAGATAGTGTTGATACCCGATTCTTCCATACTGCGGGCAAAGACCAGCGCTGGAACAGAACTAAGCTGATCCGAGGCGAACAACTCGACAATATGGGCGCGTTCAGACTCGTAGCGATTGGGCCAGCCCACAACCAACAGCTGAGGAGGGGGGCTGTCATTTTGAGAGAAGTGCGCACATAACAAGCGATAGCTATCGAAGCTGGTTACATGATAACCATGCTGCTGTAGCAATCTGTTTAGGCCAAAGCGTAAAGTAGGAGATGGCTCAACTAAAACGACTTCTGTCAAAACGATTCCATTAAAAAATTGTGATTTAGGTCTAATTATAACGAATTGATCAGAATTTGTAGAATGAGTTAGTCAATTTGAGGTCTAGACAATTAGACTGTCATCTACAACAATGAGTTAGGCGCCCGGTTTTGAGTCTTTTTTTGTGGTAAAAAAGCAAGCTTGTTCAGCTCTGAGTCATCTGCGGTGACTAAAATCCGGAGAAAGGTTTGGTTAACCTGGTTTAGCCTTATTAAGATGTTAATTTTGATAAGCTGCCTGAGCCGCAAGTTTAGAGCAATGGATAACAATCTGAGGATAAAAGAATGAAATTATTTAAGCTAACATTGGTTGCTGCCAGCGTTTTTAGTCTTACTGCCTGTAAAACTCTTGATCCTTATACGGGAGAAGAAAAAGTCAGTAACACAGTGAAGTATGGTGCCATTGGTGCTTTTGTGTGTGGGGCAATCGGTTCTCGTAAAAGCGGTAAACGCGCCCGTAATGCAGCGTTAGCCTGTGGTTTAATTGGGGCTGGTATTGGCGCGTATATGGATGCTCAAGAAGCTGATTTGAGAGAGCGCTTGCGTGGATCTGGTGTACAGGTAGCACGAGAAGGCGATAACATTCGCTTAATTATGCCAAATGGCATCACCTTTGCCGTTAATCAGGCGAATTTACAACAGCAGTTTCATGATACGTTAAATTCAGTATCACTGGTCTTAGCAGAATATGACGAAACGAATTTGCAGGTAGCTGGACACACGGATTCTTCCGGTTCAGACAGCTATAACTATGACTTATCGGTTAAGCGAGCGAATACAGTCTCTGGCTATCTACGCCAGCATGGCGTCCAGGGTGGCCGTCTGACCGCTATCGGCTATGGCGAAACTCGTCCGATTGCTGACAATGGTACTAGCGACGGTCGTGCCAAGAACCGCCGTGTTGAGTTGTTGATTACTCCTCAACCAAAATCTTAATGAATATGGGCCCGTTCTGGGCCCTATTGTTTTTCCCTTTAGGTAAATATTGCAATCATCCAACCTCTAGGCGACCTTCCTCTGATATGCTACTTTTAGAAGATACGTATGGTATTGATCCGTTCGGGGTACTTTGGCGGGTGTAAAATTCCAACTATCGCCAAAAATAATCGCTTTGTCTTACAAAAATCGGTTTATCAAAGGAAAGTTAGTAACGTTTTAACCTGTTCTATCTCAATATCATATTACAAACCCATTGATACTCGTCTTTTAGAAGTTCGAATTGAATCAGGATCTAGCAATGAAGAATAAAGTAGCTCTCGCTGTTGCCGCAGCGCTTCTCTCTCCCTATTCACTGTCTGTGCTGGCTGAGTCTGACTCTGGCAATGCTCAGGTTATGCCAGATAAAGGGCGCAAATACTCTGGCAAAGTTCAGCATAACGAGCGTTCAACTTATATGGTAGAGCTTGTTGGTGATCCTTTAGCGAACTATAAAGGTTCGGTTAAAGGTCTAAATGCTGTTCAGTCTTCTGCTAATAAAGTACAACGTGGCAGCCGTCTTATTACTAACTACAAGAGTGCTGCGAGTGTGGCTTATAAACAGCACCTGCTAAAGCAACAAACTCAAGTATTAGTAGAAGCCACTCGCCAGTTTAAGCGCAGTATCTCGCCAAGTTATCAGTATCAATATGCATTCAACGGTTTTGCTGTCGAGTTAACACCCAGCGAAGCGCGCAAATTAGAGCAGTTGCCAGAAGTAAAACAAGTTTCTGTAAGTAAACCCTATCACTTGCATACTGACCGTGGACCCACATTGATTAATGCTCCTTCTGTTTGGGACGGAACTGCAACGGGTGTTGCTGCTAAAGGTGAAGGCATGGTTGTGGGGATCATCGATACGGGTATCAACACCGACCATCCTTCTTTTGCCGAAGTCGATCCGGTAGATGGCTATGTTCATGTGAATCCTTTAGGCGCCAATGTCTTCTTAGGAGAATGTGTTAACGATGCCAGTCTTTGTAATAATAAATTGATTGGTGCCTATAACATGGTGAGTGGTGAAAACTCACCAGAAGACGCTGATGGTCATGGTACGCACGTGGCCTCTACAGCAGCTGGTAACCATTTGAGCTTTGATCTAGGCAATGGGAATTCTTACGATTTATCTGGTGTTGCCCCTCGCGCTAACATCATTGCTTATAAAGTTGAAAACGCACAAGGTACTATCGACCCTCCTGCTTTGGTCGCTGCGATTGATCAAGCGGTTGCTGATAACGTTGATGTGATCAACTACTCCATTGGTGCTTCGGCTCCTTTTGCTAATCCTTGGAATGACAGCGATTCTATCGCGTTTAAAAATGCCCGTAATGCGGGGGTTTTTGTGGCTACTTCAGCAGGTAATGATGGTTCTGGTGCGACTACTGTTGGTTCTCCAGCCAATGCGCCCTGGATTACATCGGTGGCGGCTTCTACTCATGACCGTGGCGATTATCCTGGCAAAAGTATGTCTAACTTCAGTGGTGGCTCGTCAACACCCGGTACTATGAATGGAACCAGTTTAACCGGCTCCATTACGGCATCGATTGTTTATGCTGGTGATTTTGATAACAGTGACCCTAATCCTGAACAGTGTTTGAGTCCTTTCCCTGCCAACACCTTCTCTGGGCAGATTGTTGTGTGTGACCGTGGTGAAATTGCTCGTGTAGAAAAAGCTGTTAATGTTCAGGCTGGTGGTGCAGGTGGTTATGTACTTGCCAACGTATCGGGCGGCAGCACATCATTAAATGATGACATTTATGTTATCCCTGGTATTCATATTAGCTCCGCTGATGGTGACACGCTTAAAAGCTGGTTGAGTTCTGGCGCAGGCCACACAGCAACCATTAACGGCACGACCGGACCTGTTGGGGTTGATGCTGCGGCGGCAGATATAGTTGCTGGCTTCAGTTCTCGTGGTCCGACCGGATTCCCTCAGGGCATTATGAAACCCTCCGTCGCTGCACCGGGTGTCAGTATTTATGCCGCAGATGTAGGACCTGTTGAATACGGCTTTAAGAGTGGTACTTCAATGGCGAGTCCACATGTTGCTGGTGCAGGCGCTCTGTTAAAGCAGTTAAACCCAACTTGGACGCCTGGACAAATTCACTCCGCTCTGATGACCACTGGCATCGTAGCGCTGAAAAAAGAAAATGGTACGACGGATGCCGACGCTAATGATATCGGTGGCGGACGTATTGATATCCCTGCTGCCGCTAAAGCGGGACTGTTGTTGGACGTGACCGATGCACAATTCATGGCCGCTGATCCAGCCGCAAGTGGCGATCCTTCTGCTCTTAACTTACCTGGTTTAGCTGATCACAGCTGTGTGGTGAACTGTAGCTGGACTCGTAACTTGACTGCGGTTGGCGCCAATACCTGGAACGTGAGTTTTGAAAACGGCACGGGTATGACTTTGTCTGCAAATTCAAGCAGCTTTACGTTGGCGCAGAATGCCAGCCAAAGCCTGGATGTGACGGCAAACGTAGTGGGCGTTGATGGTGAGTGGGCATTTGGTTCTGTGTTGTTAACACCAACCAACAATACGCATTCAGTAACGCGATTACCTGTTGCTACACGAATTTCTAACAGTAATTTACCTTCAACCAGTAACCTGTCGGGTCAGCGTGATGGCGGTAGCTTTACTTTTGAAAACATCGAAATTATTGCCGAAAGCACAGTGACTACCACTGGACACCTTGTGGCGGCGAGTACAGTAACGCAAACCATATCGCAAGACTCAGACAACAACTCACCTTATGATGATTTGAATGATGGGGTGTTTTTCCAGACGATTACTGTTCCTGCTTCATCGGAAGGTTTAATTGTTGAAACTCACAACTCAACAGCGGCTGATATGGATCTGTTTGTTGGTTTTGATAGCAACAACGATGGTCAGCCTTCTGAGGGGGAAGAGATTGCTCGCAGTACCACTGGTGATGCTAACGAGCAAATTATTTTGAATAACCCAACTGGCGGTAGCTACTGGATTTTGGTGCAAAACTGGGATGATACTAATGCTTCAGGAGATACGATTTCGATTTCGTCCGGTGCATTAGGAACTGCTGCCAGTAACGCATTAAGCTTCACTGCTCCTAGTTCAAGTGATGGCGCGACACCTGCCGATATCACCATGACATGGAGTGGACTGGATACTGAAGATTCTCGTTACTATGGTAAGTTGTCACTGGGTCGAACAGCGGGTGGCGAGGAGTTAGGTCGTAGCTTGTTCTCCTTTGTTCGTGGCTCTAATGATGTTTCTATTGCAGCGAGTAACACAGCTCCTGCGACAGGCACGGATTTTACTTACACCATTACGCTCGATCATGATGGTTCAGATACTCGTAACTATACCTTAAGTGCAACGATTCCAAATGGCATCACTGTGAATGCGAGCTCTTTAACAAATGGAGCTACATTAAATGGCAGTACCTTGTCATGGAGCGGTGCTGTTGCTGCTGCGGCACAAACGGTTAGCTTTACCGCTCAAGGTGATGCGTCACTTGCTGGTCAAGCTGTTGTACTGAATGTAGAACATGACAATGATGCAACAGGCACTACTGCGGAGACTGCATCTGTTACTGTTAACTTTGCCAGCAGTGGTGGTGGCAATGGTAACGGAAACAATAATAACTCTGGCGGCGGTGGTGGTGGCGCCATGAGCTTACTGTTGTTGCCATTATTATTGTTACGTGGTCGACGTCGTCGTTAATCACGTCTTAATTAAAAGAGCCGGTTTATCCGGCTTTTTTTATGCCTTTAAGTTAACCTTTACGTAAAGGAATACTTTTGAGTTGCTGGTAAGACCAATGTAAAAATTCTTAGGGATGAATGAAAAAACTGGGTTTTTAACGGAAAAAAGCGCTCTCTTATAATCTGTGATTATGAGGTTTGCCTTCTAAACCTGCTTATATCTAAAGATGATTGGCAGGTTTTTTATTAATGGTTAGCATCAAAGGAACTTAAAACTATTTTTAAAAAACAGTTTCATCGAACGGTCATTGCTTACGAGCGGTGATCGGTTTTTTTATTTCGCTCAATTTAGGAGTTTGTATCAATGTCTAACCGAGAGAAGTTAGTGATTTTCGATACGACTTTGCGCGATGGCGAGCAAAGTCCCGGTGCCACCATGTCTGTTACCGATAAAATCGAACTCGCTCTCTTACTCGAAGCTTTAGGTGTTGATGTGATTGAAGCCGGATTTGCAATGGCGAGTCCTGCGGATTTTGACGCAGTAAAAAAAATTGCCGCACAGATCAAAAGTTCTCGTGTGTGCAGTTTATCGCGAGCACGTGTTCAAGATATTGAAGCTGCAGCACAAGCGTTATCTGCTGCTGAGCGTTTTCGTATTCATACGTTTATTGCAACTTCAGATGTTCACATGAAGTACAAGCTCAAAATGTCGCCCGATGAGGTGATTGCTGCAACGGTTAAAGCGGTGCAGTGTGCGCGCAATTTTACTGACGATGTTGAGTTCTCATGTGAAGATGCTGGACGTAGTCGCAGTGACTTTTTGGTACGTGTCATCGAAGCGGCTATTGATGCCGGAGCTACCACGATCAATTTGCCTGATACGGTAGGCTATTCTATGCCACATCAATTTGGGCAGTTGATTGCCGAGATACGACAGCGAGTTATTAATGCAGATAAAGCTATTTTTTCGGTTCACTGTCATAACGATCTGGGTATGGCAACGGCTAATTCTTTGGCTGCGATTGAACAGGGGGCTCGACAGGTAGAGTGCACCATCAACGGGTTAGGAGAAAGAGCGGGCAATGCGGCATTAGAAGAGGTGGTGATGGCTGTGAATACACGTAAAGATGTGTTTCCTGTCTATACCGATATTAAAACCGAGCATCTTGTGCATTTGTCGCAAAAGGTCTCTGAGATTACGCAATTTGCTGTTCAGCCTAACAAAGCGATTGTCGGGCGTAATGCTTTTGCCCATGAAGCAGGAATCCATCAGGATGGCGTCATAAAGCATCGCGAAACTTATGAGATCATGCGCGCCGAAGATGTTGGGTGGAACGGTGAGCAAATGGTGTTAGGCAAGCATTCTGGGCGTCATGCGTTCCGTAGTCGTCTAGATCAGCTAGGCATTGCTTTTGCGTCAGATGAAGAACTCAATTGCGCGTTTAATCGCTTTAAAGAGCGAGCCGACTCGGGTGCGGGCTTGTCCGATAATGAGCTAAAGCAATTGGTTTTATAGAGTCAAAAAATGAGCAGAGTCTGGAGCAAGCTCTGCTTGCTTGAGGTTTTGTAGCATCAGCATTTGTGAAGTGGTTGGATTGAGGTATCATTAGGGACAATGATTATTCGTTCGGTCTATCTATGCAAGAATCTTTACGTTTAGCTTATCTGGATGCAATGGGAGTGCAGTTGTGGGTCCCTGGCGCCAGTGAGCAAGAGGTGCCTGTCGTTGTAACACAAGAGACAGCGCCTGCACAAACTGCTACGACACCTGATGCTCCCTCCGTTGCTGGCTCAAGTACGCCAGGTCGACCTGAAGCGGTTGTTCAGTCTTCTCAACCAGCCGCCGTCTCTAAGCCTGCACCAGTTAAGGAGCCAGTGAGCGAAGAACTTGCTCAACCTGTTAATGTCGAGAAACCTCTTGATCGTGGCTATGCCGTTATACCTCCGGGAACACGCTGGAAAGCGAATGGGATTGGTGTTTTGTGTCGGCACGAAGTGGGGCAGCCTGCTGGCAGTTTCGTTAATCACGGGCGTCCTTCGAAAACTCTGGCTAATCTACTGAATGCTATTGAATACTTTGTAACCGAAGCGGTAGAAGAAGATTATTCTGAATCATTGTTTTACGCTCAGGTGACGGGAGCTGGGTTAAGTGACGCATCGCAAGCCGTTGCTCCGTTGCTTGAAGAGCATCCTCCCAAAGCACTATTGCTGATGGGGGCTGCAACGGCCAATCAGTTGACAGGAGAAGAGCGCTCTCTGGAAGAGTGGCAAAGTCGACAATGGACACTGGCCGATTCTACGCCGTTTATTGTGACCTATCATCCTTATGATATTTACCAGTCTCCATTGCTAAAGAAGCATTTGATGTCGGAGTTAGAGATGCTTCGCAGCATGATTCTTTGAATGGGTAGTTGATCCGTGGACTTGGTTTCTTCATTGTTTTTTCGGCTCGCTGTGGAATCGGATTTGGCTGATGTGGTTGCCAATGAAGAAGCATCCTATGAAGTGCCATGGCGACGGCAGATGTTTCTCGATTGTTTTGCCGAGCAATTCGAATTTTGGGTCATTGAGTATCAAGGACAGGTTGTCGGCCACATCATCTGGCAGCATGTGCTTGATGAGAGTCATTTATTAAATATATGTATTGTGCGTACTCACCAAGGAAAAGGCTGGGGACGTGAAGCCATGAGCTTTTGGTTAGACTCGTCGATTAACGACGATAAGTCTGTGCTACTGTTAGAAGTTCGTTTTTCTAACGAACCAGCCCATAGTCTCTATTTATCGCTGGGGTTTAGAGAGGTTGGGGTGCGCAAAAACTACTATCGACTACCTGATGATGGCAAAGAAGATGGTCGGGTAATGGCGAAAACTCTATGTAGCTCTGAGTCTTCATAGAACAGTTTGGCTAGTGAAAGGAAGCTGTGGCCGGTTTATGCTTCTGGCCTTGGTGAGTTGTGCATGGCTTATGTTAGCTATTTTAATGAGGTCTGATATAATTTCGCCCTTCTCATCATGGCGGATCTGGATTTATACCCGTCGCCTTTCAAGGAGCAGCGGTGTTGGCTGCGCGCACTCACCCCAATCACTTAGTAAAGCTAAGTTCGGGGATTCGCTTGCTGGCCGCTTATCTGCACCTTGAAATACTTTAGGTATATAATACAAAAGATCAGATTGGCTTATAAATCACTGAAATTTTTAGGTATCTCATGTCTCAACAAGCTGCTGAAGTCGCTAAGCGTAGAACCTTTGCGATAATATCCCACCCCGACGCCGGAAAGACCACCATGACCGAAAAGCTGTTGCTTTTGGGGGGGCAGATTCAGGAAGCCGGTACCGTAAAAGGACGCAAAGCTTCAAAGCATGCGACTTCTGACTGGATGGAACTCGAGAAACAGCGTGGTATCTCGGTAACTACCTCGGTCATGCAGTTTCCCTATAACGATAGAATCGTTAACTTGCTGGATACTCCCGGTCACGAAGATTTCTCGGAAGATACTTACCGTACTCTGACAGCAGTAGACTCTGCGGTGATGGTGATTGACAGCAGTAAAGGTGTTGAGCAACGAACGATTAAATTGATGGAAGTTTGTCGCTTGCGCGATACTCCTATCGTTACCTTTATGAATAAGCTGGACCGTGATATTCGTGATCCTATCGAGTTAATGGATGAAGTAGAAGACGTCCTGAAAATTGCCTGTGCGCCTGTTACCTGGCCTATTGGGATGGGTAAAGAATTCAAAGGTATTTATCACATATTACAAGATAAGATTTATCTTTATGAATCGGGTCTTGGTCATACTATTCAAGAAGAAAAAATCATTGAGGGTATTGATAGCCCAGAAGCGGAAGAACAACTGGGCGATTTTCTTGCTGATCTGAAAGATGAGTTAGAGTTGGTACTCGGAGCGAGCCACGAGTTTGAGCTTGAGGCGTTTTTAAAAGGTGAATTAACGCCTGTGTTCTTTGGTACTGCTTTAGGTAACTTTGGCATCACCCAGTTGCTAGATGGCTTTGTTGAGTGGGCACCTGCGCCACAGCCGCGCGCAACGCACACTCGAGATATTGAGGCATCGGAAGAAAAGTTCTCTGGATTTGTATTTAAAATTCAGGCCAATATGGACCCACAACACCGTGACCGTATTGCTTTTATGCGTATCTGTTCTGGCAGCTATAAAAAAGGCATGCGTATGCGTCATGTTCGATTAAAACGAGATGTACAGATATCAAACGCAGTGACCTTTTTGGCGGGTGATCGAAGTAACCTGGAAGAAGCATGGGCTGGCGATATTATTGGCTTGCACAATCACGGTAATTTGCAGATAGGTGATACCTTTTCGGTGGGCGAAGAGTTGAAGTTTACCGGGATCCCTAATTTTGCCCCTGAGCTGTTCCGACGCGTGCGTCTTAAAGATCCATTAAAAGGCAAAGCGTTGCAAAAAGGCCTCATACAGCTGTCCGAAGAGGGCGCAACTCAGGTTTTTCGTCCAATGAATAGCAATGATCTTATTCTGGGCGCTGTAGGTGTGCTACAGTTTGATGTAGTAGCGCATCGTCTTAAGACAGAGTACAACGTCGATTGTATTTACGAGCCTATCAATGTTGCTACGGCCCGTTGGGTTGGTTGTGATGATGAGAAGACGTTGGAAAAACTAAAAAATAAAGCGAGCGATAATTTGGCGCTTGATGGGGGCGATAACTTAACCTATTTGGCACCGTCGATGGTGAACTTGAATTTAACCAAAGAAAGGTTTCCCGACGTTGAGTTTTATGAGACTCGAGAACACTAGATATGACTGATCCAGACCATCAGTATCACTTATTTGATACTCATTGCCATCTCGACTTTCCTGAGTTTAATAGCGATCGCAAGAAGCTACTCAGTGTTGCCGAAGAGCATGGCTTATATGGTATGGTGGTTCCTGGTGTTAAACGCAATGGCTGGCGTTTTATTCGTCAGCTTTCAGCGTTGCATACTAACGTTCATTCTGCGTTAGGATTGCATCCTATGTTCATTGATGAGCATACCGAGCAGGATCTTCACGATCTTGAGCTGGCTCTGTCAGTTGGACCTTTAGCGGCTGTCGGTGAAATTGGATTGGATTATTACAATGGCCGTGACAATCAAACTCGACAAGAGAAGTTTTTTCATCAACAACTGCACATGGCAAAAGATTGTCACTTGCCCGTTATTTTGCATTCTCGCAAAGCCCATGAAGACGTACTGAAACAAATCCGTATGTTAAATTACACCGAAGGTGGGGTTGTGCACGCATTTAATGGTGATCTCAACCAAGCCAAGCGTTATTGCGATGCGGGTTTCAAATTAGGGGTCGGTGGCGCGATTACTTATCAACGCGCTGTTAAACTGAGAGCGATGGTCAAAGAGTTGCCTCTTGATAGCATTGTTTTAGAAACCGATGCGCCAGATATGCCCCCAGCGACATGTAAAACAAAGCGCAATACGCCTTTGCATATTTTTGATAATTTTCGAGCGCTGTGCGCGTTGCGAGAAGAACCTCCGTTGCAGATTGCCGAACAGTCAACGCACAATGCTTACAGTGCATTGAGAATTAAAAACAATCATGAGTGAGCACTTTCACAGTATTGTTTGTGGAATTGCGTTATAACAGCATGCCACTCCGAAGTGAGTGTTAAAAGTGATTGAGAGCTGTTTGGGTAAGCGCTAGAAGTAAATAATACCATTCCTCAATCAATCCGTTTTGGAGTCTACATAGTTTTCAGTAAGCTGTTTAATAAGCAAAGCTTACGATCATTTAAGGGCCAGTGCATGACTGCTGATCGACAAATCATTCCTATTAAGTTTCTAGAAAAAATGTTGGTTGACGGATTGATCGACAAAAAACAGTTTGAAACACTCCGAATTAAACTCCGGACCATGGGCGAAGGTAAGCACCCCATTGCTGGAGTTGCCTCTCTTAACTTAAAACATGCCAGCCAGCCTCACCAAACACTGACGGATGAGTTTTTAACCGAGTGGTTTGCTAACAAATGTGGCATGTCTTATGTTTTTATTGATCCGCTAAAAATTGATGTGGATTCCGTCACTTCTGTGATGTCCAAAGCCTTTGCTCAGCGCCATAAAATCATTGCCTATGATGTTAACGATACCACGGTCACTGTTGCGACAGCAGAACCTGGAGTGAAGGGCTGGATGAACGGCTTGCAACATGCGGTGCGCAAAGACATAAAGCGGGTGATGGCTAGTCCAGTGGCGATTGAGCGTTATCAGCGGGAATTTTATGCTTTGTCTCAATCCATTAAAGGGGCAAAGCAGGAGAATTATCAAGAGTCTAACGTTGGCAATCTGGAGTCTCTGATTGAGCTAGGCAATCTGGGAGAGGTAGATGCTAACGATCAGCACATCGTACAGATTGTTGACTGGCTATTACAGTATGCTTATTCTCAACGAGCCAGTGATATTCATATCGAGCCGCGTCGTGAACAAGGCATTGTTCGGTTTCGTATTGATGGGGTGTTGCATAAGGTTTATGAGTTACCAGCCAATATCACCAGTGCGGTATTAGCGCGTTTTAAAATACTAGGACGAATGGATGTTGCCGAAAGACGCAAACCGTTAGATGGACGTGTTAAAACACGTACTCCCGATAATTTAGAAATCGAACTACGTTTGTCTACATTACCTACTGCCTTTGGCGAAAAGCTGGTGGCGCGTATTTTTGACCCGGTGGTGTTGACGCGTGACTTCTCGCAGTTGGGTATTGATGGGAAGCTGCAACGACAATGGTTATCTATGGTTAGCCAGCCGAATGGGATTGTATTAGTAACAGGCCCAACGGGAAGTGGTAAAACAACCACCTTGTACGCGACTTTGCAATCCATTGCAAAACCCGAAGTGAATGTTTGTACCATTGAAGATCCTATCGAAATGGTAGACCCTAAGTTAAACCAAATGCAGGTTCATCATGATATTGACCTGAGCTTTGCAGCAGGTGTCAGAGCCTTATTACGTCAAGATCCTGATATCATTATGATTGGTGAGATCCGGGATAAAGAAACGGCTGATATGGCAGTTCAGGCCTCGTTAACGGGCCACTTGGTAATCTCTACCTTGCACACCAACGACGCCTCTTCGGCTGTGACTCGATTGATTGATCTGGGCGTTGAACCATTTTTGGTGAATGCGACGTTACTAGGTGTAATGGCTCAACGATTGGTGCGAACACTTTGCCCACACTGTAAGAAAACCACTCGAGTGGATGAGAAAATGTGGAAGTATCTGGTAACGCCTTATGCGCTTCCCGTTCCTAAAAAAGTGTGTGCTCCGGTAGGATGCAATGAATGTCGTCAAACGGGCTATTTAGGACGGCAGGGGATTTATGAATTTTTAACAGCAAATCCAGCCATGAAAAAACTGATTACTCGAAATTGTGATGTGGCTCCGATTCGAGATCAGGCTATCAGCGATGGTATGAATTTGCTGCGCGTCAGCGGTGCTATGAAAGTAGCAGAAGGCTTGACGACGATTGAAGAAGTATTGAGAGTGGCATCTCCAGAAATGGAATCCTAGGTGGCCCCGGTTACAAGACAAGAGGAAGAACCAATGAAATTAAACAATAATAAAAATGTACTGATAACATTAATGAGTTCGCTACTTATTATTTCATGTACAGCCAATGAACCACCTTCATACAATGATGGAGAAAAATTTTTACCAGAACCAGAGTTGATTGAAATCAGCGAGTTAACGGGCAATAAAAGTTGCCAAACGAATGCTGAGTGCAAATCGATAGGATTAGGTGCGCGCCCATGTGGTGGTCCAGATAAATACTTGATTTACTCACAGACAGCAACCGATGTAGATGCTCTTAAAGAGGTTGTTGCTCGATATAATAAGAGAAAGCGCCAAGGTAATGAAAAAAGCGGTGCTGTTGGTATTTGTGTTGTTGCTCCTAAGCCTTTAACAGAGTGCATACAAAACAGGTGTCAAAGTAGTGCAATAGCTAACTCGACTCACTAACTTCTATATAATGCCTCTCTGTTCGAGCATAAGAGAGGCATTTATTCACTACAGCGACTCTTTTGTATGATATGTTCGTAAGTCCTAAATAGCCCCATTACAAATACAATTCCCACGCCATCGGCAACCCAGTCAAGCCAACTAAAACTTCTGTTAGGAAGTTGATGTTGAACTATTTCGATCATTAGTCCAAGTAATAAAAGCGAGCCGAAAAGTTTCAAGGCCGAAATATTTATAAAAGCATTTTTGCACAGCCAGGTAACGCCTGCAAAAGCAATAAAATGATAAAGCTTATCGATATTTTCGATAGCCAGTGATGGGGCTGTTATTGGGGTGAGTGTGAGGTACAACAACAAAAGGATGGATAAAAACGCACCGAGTTTCCAAACTGTGTGTCCTTTCTGGGGGATAAAGTTCAGCATAGTCTTTCCCAAAAGATTTTTTTGATGCGGGCTATTAAGTTGAAGAGGGTTGCATTTTATGAGACTTGAGATGGTATCTCAAATGGATTTTGAAAGCTTGGGGATTATGCCAATGCAAACAATAAGTGGTAGTCATTGGTAGTGTAAAAGGCGTTGGTTTTATTTCGTTTAGTAAAGGCATAGATAACAATGTATTCATACCTTGTTTGTCGTTGTAGGTGATTCTAAAATTGATTGGATCTGAAGTCTTGAAGCTCACAGTGAGTTGTTGGTGTTTTTGCAGTAAAAAGCAACGTTTGTAGTTAAGCGATGAATCAATAGCAACACGCTTCTCTTTGTTTGTAGAATGCGCAGGAGTCGTTAGTGTTGAGCCTAACAATAGTAACGTTAAATAAGCAGGCACCGCTAAAAAATTTGTCATAGCACTATCAACTTTACTCATGAATAGTGAACCACCATAACACTAGACAAATTAGAGTATCGTTTGTTCAAAACTAACAAGAGATGATGACCGGTGCTATTGGTAACCTGCAGATAGTTGTTGAGGAATTGATTGCTCAAAGGTGTCGTTTAGTATTTTAAATTTGGAGTAGTGCTGAGCATCGTGTTCTTTATCGAGAATAAAGTTAATCAGCCGTAAACTTGATACGGAGTTATGTTCGGAAGTACTGGGGGCGGTATAAAGAATACTGAGCGTTAAGGTCGAAGCTTTATAGGAGCAGTTAATTTGAGTGACCTGAGGACAGTATTCGTCTTTGTCGGACAGATAGGTAATTTTTTCTTTGTCATCCGTTGTGAGTAAGTAAGGATGCTTTATCAACAAAAACTGAATGACCATGGCTTCAATATTAAGATCCCAGGCCGTTACATTTCTGTACTCGAGGTTGGTTTTAATCGCATTTACAAATTCATGAAACTTAACAGACATAAAGAGTTCTCCTATCACGAATTATTCAGTTTAGCGGCCTTAATCAAAATAGAAAGAGACTATTTCAGATTGAGAATCAAGGCTTCTAAACGTCATGTTTCAATATAAACGAACTTGATGAACGAAAGAAAATCTGCACCGGCTGATTTTTAGAATTTAATGTTCTTAAAATGTGCGGTGATGAATAAGACAAGCTATCTCTTTGATAATCCTATATAAAAAAACAGCCAGCTTAAGAGCTGGCTGTTCATTGGCTTAACTTAAAAAGTTAATTTTAAGGCTGCCATTCACCACTAAGGGTTACACCTGAGTAGCTGCGGTAGGCCCGGATACTGATATGGTAGGTATCAGCAGTAGGGTTGTTGAAGCTACAGGTTTCATTGTTACCGTTTTTATAAGGACGGCAATCATAGCTTGAAGTGGTTGGTCGAGAGCCACGACGCACATAAAGGTCGGCGTCACCACTTCCACCCGCAATGTTAACTGTAAAGTTAGACATTCCAGCTGGGATATCGACTGTGTAATGTTTCCACGAGTAGATTGAGCCAGACAGGTTAGCTTCGTTAAAGGAGCCGCCGTTACCGCCGCCTCCACCGCCGCCTTCAGTGAAGGAACCGGTTAAGCTGGTGTTAGAGAAGGAAGTATAACCACGAACCATGACATGGTAAGTACCCGCCTGAGCATTGCTAATGTTACAGGTTTCGTTATTACCATTCAGATAAGGACGACAATCATAGCTTGAAGTGGTTGGTTGAGAACCAAAACGTACGTACATATCGGCGTCACCAGAGCCTCCAGACATCTGGAAGTTCAGGCCAGTTGCACCAGCTGGAACGTCGAGAGTGTAGTACTGAAGCGAGCCTTGAGCACCAGAGATACCCGTTTTAGCTACGCCGTTGGTGAGCTCATTGCCACCTCCGCCGCCGCCACCGCCACCACCGCCGTCGCCGTCACAGCCATCAGCGAGGTAGTCGAATGCCGCTTTTGCGCGCACAATACCATAACCATATTGAGTATCACGTCCTACACTGCCACGGTCTTCTGCCGTTGCATTTAAAGCGTTACGGATTTGAGTCGCAGAACAGTCAGTGTAATGACTCCATACTAGCGCAGCCACACCAGCAACATGAGGTGTTGCCATTGAGGTTCCGCTGATAGTGTTATAACCACCGCCAGTCCAAGTTGATTGTACGCCAACACCCGGTGCTGCGATCTCTACTTGCGAGTTATACTGCGAGAAAGATGCGCGGTTTTTGTTGGAGTCTACAGCTGCTACTGACACAACGGAGTTGTAAGAAGCAGGATAAGACATGCTGCTGTTACCACCGTTACCCGCGGCCGCGATTGATAAAACACCTGCGCTTAGTGCGCTGTCAAAGGCGTTTTGCTCGGTTGTGCTTGAAGCACCTCCACCTAAGCTCATGCTGATTACATTGGCACCCGCTGCACGACATTGATTGATTGCAGCAACCAGATCTGAGCCATAACCCCAGTTTCCTGAATTATTAAATACCTTAATGATGTGCAAGCCTAATAAGCCGCTTGGATTAACGCCAACAACACCTTTGCTGTTACCGCCAACCGCAGCAATCGTACCTGCTACGTGTGTACCGTGACCATGGCCGTCTTCGTACCAGTTACCAGTGTCACTTCCTGAACCGTTGTTGTCGTCACCAGTGACACCGTTTGAAATAAGATCTTCGTGAGAACGATCATAACCAGTATCGGTGATACAGACTTTACGGTTACCAGTTAACGAGTCACTTACCTGATTCGCTTGAACCATAGTGATGCCATAAGGAGTACTTTCCGCGCTGATGCGACGAATAGGATCAACCTCAATTGACATGTTTGGTTGCTGCTCTAACGACTTCAACTGACGTTGAGTCATCATTACTGCTACAGATTTCTGCTCAGAAAGAAAACGCTTAATTTCACCAGCTCTGCCTTTTAAAAAACTACTGGCAGCCGCTTTATTGAAAACAGACACTCCCTGTGAATTTTTAGACATGAATTGCTGATCGTTATTAAAAGTAACGATATAACGCTTTTCAGCATATTCTGGTAATTGGATATTGCCATCGAAACCAATTTTGTTCAGTTCTGTTGGCGACTGCGCAAGTACAGCGGAAATTGATCCTGCGATTAAAGTCGTCATTAAAACTTTAGATCGGGTATTTACCATGAGATTTAACCTCATATCTTGTTAATTATTATATTGACTTTTTAATAGGTCCTACGAGCAATCACTTGCTCAATTGCAAAATTGAACATTCACTAAACAAAATCAATGGTAAAATTACCAAAAAATAGTATGTGGGTACTTACTATTTTTAGTGGGATATCACTTTTAAAGTATCTAAGTGTTTAAAAAAATTGAATTTTATGTGAAATATTCACATTTTTGAGATGGCGAGAGATGGGGGGAGGCATTTTCTGACAATTTAATATGCAATCTCCATGCGAGCTAATTTACTTTTAATTGAAAGTGGTTTTTATCTCATTTTGAATTTTAAGGGTTTCTAATTTAGTGATTTCTCATATTAAACAAGGGCTTAAATGTTGTCTAAAATATGTTCAATTTTTGAGGTTTAAAAACTATCTCTAAATGAGTAGTTGATAAGCTGTCTAAATCACTCGAATTAATAATGAAGGTTATTGAAATCTAATCAAAACAGAATTAGAAACTTTGATAATTTGGTCATGTTTTTAGTTTAATCATCTCTATTTTGGAATGGCAAAAGAGAAAGTCTTTTAAAAAATTGCATTATTTTCTAAAGATGGATTTTGCCAGGCCGATGAAACGATATGGCACCGATGATGAAGGAACAACCATCATGATAGAATCTTCTCCATTAAAAGGTCTTGTTCAAGACGGTTCACTGCTGACTCCACAAAATAAAGGGCGTATCGAACCTGGAAGTTTCAGCCAGCCGAGACAAGCCCCAAGTATAAAACCTGACTCTACATCCGGTTTTGAGGTGTTTAACAAAGCGCTCAATGATCGTATTTTGCAGCAAGCGGGTAGTCCTTTTGTTAGTAAGCCTTTTGACTCTCGATTTACATCACCATCCGCTGAACCTTTAAGCTCTGAGCAGGCTGCTAATAATATTCTGAACTTTATCCAAAGCCGTATTCAGGCTGATAAGGCGGCTGGAGCAACAGATGAAGAACTTAATCAGCGTTTAGATGAAGCGCTTGAAGGCTTTAACAAAGGATTTGAAGAAGCTCGAGGCATTATTGAATCCTTGGGATTATTGAATGATGAACTGTCTGCGCAGATTAATGATACCTATGACCGTGTGACCAACGGGATCGATGAATTACGTGACGATATAAATGGCACTCAAATCGCACCAACGGGCAGGCTGGGTATTGCCGAGTCTTATGAAGAAACTCAGTCGTTTGATTTAGAATTGGTGACTCAAGAAGGGGATATTGTTCAAATCTCATTTGCCGAGGCTTTCTCTTCACGCAGTGCTGCTTTTTATGAGAGTTCAGCGGACAAGACTGAGTTTGGCTATACCGAACAGGTTCGCTTTGAAAGCACTTTCGAGTTGTCAGTTCAGGGAGATCTTAATGAGGAAGAGCTGGAAGCTATCAATGCGGTATTGGCCGATGTTGAGAGTTTGGCTCAGGATTTTTATCAGGGCAATTTGGACGAAGCCTTTAATAAAGCGTTAGAGCTGGATATTAATCGTGATGAGTTAAAAAGCCTGGATCTGAATTTACAACAGACACAAACGTATCAGGCCATTGCTGCTTATGAGCAACAAAGTACAGGCAGTAACCGCCCTGCTATTGCAGATATTAATGCTTTGCTTGATCGAGTAGATAAGTTGTTCGACAACGCTGCGCAATTCAGGCAACCGCTAGAGTTGATCGATAATGTGGCGCAGGGTGTTGATGAATTATTGTTTCAAGGTCCTGCTGTGGAACAGGAGCTTTCTTTTGCCGATGCATTAACACAGTTGCTGCGTCAGTTTAGTCAGAATGAAGAAAGCGAGTAGATAAACAAAAGCCACCGATACTTTTAGTAACGGTGGCTTTTTATTGAGCGTTGATTAAGTCAACTACATATTGTCTAACTGAGCTTTTTGTTCTTCCAGTTTAGATAAAACGCCTTCTACTTCGGCCAGTTTTTCTTTCTCTTTGGCAACAACCGCTTCGGGTGCACGATCAACAAAGTTCGGGTTAGACAGTTTGCCAGCCAGGCGAGCTTTTTCTTTACCAATTTTATCCAGCTCTTTGGTTAAGCGTGCCTTTTCTGCTTCAACATCGATTAAGCCTGCCATTGGAATGAGTATTTCCATATCGCCAACCAGTGATGTGGCCGCCATAGGCAACTCATCGTCGGCTTCTGTCCACTGAATAGACTCAATCTTGGCAAGCGTTGACAAGAAAGTTTCGTTTTCTTGTAGGCGTCGTTTGTCTTCGGCATTACCGTTGTGTACTAACAAAGGCACTGTGGTTTTGGGAGAGATGTTCATTTCGCCACGAATGTTTCTCACGCCTTCTACGACCAGCTTAACCCATTCAAGATCGGCAACCGCCGCTGAGTCTACTCGAGACTCATCATAACTTGGGAAGCTCTGTGTCATGATCGTTGAGCCATCGTTACCTGCCAATGGAGCCAGACGTTGCCAAATTTCTTCTGTTAAGAAAGGCATCATTGGGTGCGCTAAGCGTAAGATGTTATCGAGTACGTTCACCAGTGTATGTCGAGTTCCGCGCTTGGCGGCGTCGCTGCTTGCGTCAGAGGATAAAACGGGTTTGGATAACTCGAGATACCAACCACAATATTCATTCCAGATAAAGTCATACAATGAGCTGGATGCCAAATCAAAACGGTATTCAGTGATATGTTTTTCGTAATCAGCGATAGCGGTTTGTAGTCGACCCCAGATCCAGCGATCTGCAAGAGCCAGTTCCATTTCGCCGCCGTTTTGTCCGCAATCTTCACCTTCTGTGTTGCTTAATACAAAGCGTGCAGCATTCCAGATTTTATTACAGAAGTTTCGATAGCCTTCTACGCGGCCCAGATCGAAATTAATATCACGGCTGGTTGAGGCTAGCGCACAGAAAGTAAAGCGCAAAGCGTCGGTGCCGTAAGATTCAATACCGTCAGCAAACTGCTTGCGCGTGCGCTTGGCAATTTTTTCTGCCTTCTGAGGCTGCATCATGCCGCCAGTGCGCTTTTCGACAAGTGACTCCAAATCGATACCGTCAATCAGATCGATAGGATCAAGCACGTTACCTTTAGACTTAGACATTTTCTCGCCGCTTTCGTCGCGGATAAGACCTGTAATGTAAACTTCTTTAAAGGGAACTTTGCCAGTGAACTTCAGCGTCATCATGATCATTCGGGCAACCCAGAAGAAAATGATGTCAAAGCCAGTGACAAGGACCGATGAAGGAACAAAGGTTTCTAGCTCTTTGGTTTCTTCTGGCCAGCCCAGTGTTGCAAATGGCCATAAAGCAGAAGAGAACCAGGTATCCAGTACGTCATTGTCTTGAGAAAGCTCAACACTCTCGTCCAGATTATATTTTTTGCGTACAGAGGCTTCGTCTTCGGCAACATAAACGTTACCTTCGGCATCGTACCAGGCTGGAATTCGGTGACCCCACCACAACTGACGGCTAATACACCAGTCTTGTAGGTTATACATCCACTGGAAGTAGGTTTTGCTCCAGTTTTCTGGCACAAATTTGATATCGCCTTGCTCTACTGCTTCGATAGCTGGTTTCGCCAGGGATTCAACGGCAACGTACCATTGATCCGTTAAGAAGGGCTCTACGACTTCGTTACTACGATCGCCACGTGGTACCTGTAATACGTGATCTTTAATGGAATCCAGTAAACCTTTTTGCTCGAAGTCTGCGATGATTTTTTTACGCGCATCAAAGCGATCCAGGCCAGGGTAGCCTTCAGGTAACCTGCCATCGAAATCTTCTAAAGTTTTGCCTTTATAGTCAAAAGCTTCTGCTGTTGTTCGAATAGAGGCGTCTTTAGAGAAAATATTGACCAAAGCAATGTTGTGACGTTTACCTACATCGTAATCATTGAAGTCATGTGCCGGCGTAATTTTTACACAGCCTGTTCCAAACTCCATATCCACGTAGTCGTCGGCAACGATAGGAATCTCGCGGTTAACAAGAGGTAGCATGACGGATTTGCCAACCAGCTCTTTGTAACGTTCGTCGGCTGGATTGACCGCAACGGCTGTATCACCCAACATGGTTTCTGGACGCGTTGTTGCAACTACAATGTAGTCTTTGCCGTCGGCTGTTTTGGCGCCGTTAGCCAGAGGATAGCGGAAATGCCACAAGAAGCCTTTCTCTTCGTGGTTTTCTACTTCCAGATCAGAAATCGCGGTGTGGAATTTAGGATCCCAGTTAACAAGGCGTTTGCCACGATAGATAATGTCTTCATCAAACAATCGTACAAAGACTTCTTTAACGGCATTGGAGCAATTGTCATCCATGGTAAAGGCTTCGCGACTCCAGTCGGTAGAGTTACCCAGGCGACGCATCTGCTGGGTAATGGTGCCACCTGATTGATGCTTCCACTCCCAGACTTTTTCAATAAACGCATCTCGACCCAAATCCTGACGCTTAATGTTTGCGGCAGCCAACTGGCGCTCTACCACCATCTGTGTGGCGATACCGGCATGGTCTGTTCCTGTTTGCCATAAGGTATTGTCACCTTTCATACGATGGTATCGAGTAAGCGTGTCCATGATGGTGTGTTGAAAAGCATGCCCCATGTGCAGGCTGCCGGTGACATTGGGTGGTGGTATTAGAATGCAATAAGGATTGCCTTCTCCTGATGGAGCGAAGTAATTATTCTTCTCCCAGTTGTCGTACCATTTTTGTTCAATGCTCTGCGGGTTATATGCTTTTTCCATTCTCTTTAGCTCTTAGTGCCGTCGGTGTTATTAGTTCTTCGCCAAGCCAAATGACAGACGAGTCCCCATGTTTATGTCCATCGTCTTTCAATGAACATAGAATACAAGTAGACCGCGTATTCTACGGTTTCCTGCGGCAGCTAGCCAGTGCTAATAGTGAACTATTTTACGTTGAGTTTGTGTTGAGAGAGCGCTGATGGTCTTAGGGATTGAGACGAGGGAAATGAGATTAAAGGTTCGCCAGCGGAGACTGGCGATATTATGAACGATTTTATCCCTGAAAGTGCTGTAGAGGGTAGCCTCGATCACGATAGTATTTAAAACGTTCTCTGGCTTTTGCTTTGGTGTCTTCGTCACCGTGGGCAAATTCGACAACCGTAGCAAATTGACCATGAAATCGTGGGATTTCATCAGACAGGTTAATCAGCACGTCCGGTCGGATTTCGGGTTCCTGTCCATAACCAATTTGGATCGGAGGGAGTAACCCCGAGGCTTCGCCACTGATTAAATGAGGCAAAAAGCTATTGGCTTCGTGAGTCCATAGCAGCTCATCCATGCGTTCAGCGGCACGTTGATCCTGAGTATGAACAAAAACACGCTTGTTGTCGTTGTAAACATTTTGAATAAGCTCTACAGCGCGACGAAAAGCCGCATGGGGCTTTTCGTCCTGTAGAATGTAAAACTCCACTTTCGTCATAAGATATGTCTTAAGCAGATTTACTTTGTGAGCGGTCAATCAGGTATTGGGTCAGTAATGGAACTGGACGTCCAGTAGACCCCTTAGCTTTGCCACTCTTCCAGGCTGTTCCTGCAACATCCAGGTGAGCCCAGTGATACTTCTTGGTATAACGAGCCAGGAAACATCCCGCGGTAATGGTGCCTGCAGGACGTCCACCGATATTAGCCATATCTGCGAAATTGGTGTTGAGTTGTTCCTGGTATTCGTCCCACAGTGGTAAGCGCCATGCGCGATCACCAGCTGCTTCGCCAGCATTAAGCAGATCGTGAGCCAGCGGGTTGTGAGTGCTTAAAAGACCTGAAGCATGAGCACCAAGGGCAATAACGCAAGCACCTGTCAGGGTTGCAACGTCAATCACAACATCTGGGTCGTATTTTTCTACGTAGGTTAGGGTGTCGCAAAGTACCAGACGACCTTCGGCATCGGTGTTTAGAATTTCTACGGTTTGTCCGCTCATGGTGGTGACTACATCACCTGGACGACAAGCGTTTCCGCTCGGCATATTTTCTGCGGCAGCTACTGCCATAACCAGGTTAATCGGCAAATCCAGTTGAGTTGCCGCAACGAAAGCACCGAAGACACCCGCAGAGCCACCCATGTCGAATTTCATTTCGTCCATGCCTTCGCTTGGCTTAATCGAAATACCGCCGCTATCAAAGGTCAGTCCCTTACCAACCAGTACGATAGGTTGTTGGTTCGGATCGGTGGCGCCTTTGTACTCCAGGCAGATCAGTTTGCCTGGTTGTGCGGAGCCTTGGCTGACAGCCAAGAACGCACCCATGCCCAACTCGCGCATATCCTCTTCTTCGAGAATATTGCAATCAATCTTGTCGTTTTCGGCAGCGATTTTTTCTGCTTGCTCGGCCAAGTAGGTGGGATGGCAGATGTTCGGTGGCATATTGCCCAGATCTTTTGCGAACTTTACACCTTCTGCAACGGCCAGCCCTGCGCTAATGGCCTGTTCTCCAAGAGTCAGATCGCGGCGGGTTGTCACATTAAAAATAAGTTTGCGCAGCGGACGTCGCGCGGTGTCGGTCTTGCTCTTTAATGTGTCAAAGGTATAAAGGCAATCTTGAGTCGCTTCAACAGCGTGTTTTACTTTCCAGTAAATATCGCGGCCTTTGACGTTGAGTTCGCTCAAAAAGCATACCGCTTCCATAGAACCCGTTTCGTTTAATGTGGTAATGGCTTTGGCCATTACTTTTTTGTATTGGCTATCACCAAAGTCGCGTTCTTTTCCACAGCCGATCAGCAGTACGCGATCACATAGGGTATTGGGGACATTGTGAAGCAATAATACCTGACCTAGTTTTCCTTCAAGATCGCCACGACGCAAGATATTACTGATGTAGCCTTCGCTGACTTCATCCAGCTGTTCGCCAACCTGGCTAAGCTTGCGTGGTTCAAAAACACCAATGACGATGCAGGCACTACGTTGCTTTTCAGGACTGCCGCTTTTTACACTAAACTCCATGCGAGTTCCTCTAATGTTTACTCGTGAAATAACTTAGAAGCACCTATTTTTTCATGTTATATTAGGTGCTTATTGAACGAATAACGTCTAAAAATACCGATTTTAGACCAAAACCAATGAAAGTTCACCAAAAGTATAAGTTTTATTAGTCTTTTCGACAATGCCTCTAAATTGCCCGGCTAGATAACAGGAGTGGGCTTGGTGAGGGCTGGTGTTTGGTCTTTTCGTGGTGGATTTAATGATATAGGGCAGTTTTCGTGCGACTAAGGCGATATCTTAACAAAGCAGTATTATCTTCTACTCTCTCTATCACATTTATCTTGATGTTGATTTTTTTGAGCCAACGCTTCGTCCGCTTTTTGGGGGATGCCGTTGAGGGCAAAATAGCATCGGATGTGTTGCTGTCATTGGTTGGTTTGCAAGTTCCTGCGCTGATTGGCTTTCTTTTACCTTTGGCGTTTTTTCTGGGGATTTTGTTGGCCTTTGGTCGTTTGTACGTTGATAACGAGCTGGTCGTAACCCGTAGCTTAGGCGTAGGCGATAAAATGCTGGCGCGCTTTATCGCACCGTCCATTATTGGCCTGGCACTGGTCGCATCGGTTTTAACGCTCTTTTTAACGCCCTGGTCGATTCAAACTCAGCAGCAATTGCTCTCGTTGCAAGATTCTGGTTCAGAATTAAGGTTGTTGGGAGCTGGACGTTTTCAGGAAACCGCCGACAAAAAAGGCATTATGTATGTGGCGGAAAATGGTGAAGACGGAGAGTTCAAGCAGGTCTTTTTTGCTCGTTTAGCGGATGAAGAAAAAGAATTACCCTGGGCGTTAGTTAGCGCGGAGCAGGGAAATTATTGGCAGGATGAAAAAACGGGTCAGCATTTTCTGGTGCTTAATAACGGGGTTTCTTATCAAATACCTGGGCAGGGTGGAGAATGGACGCTAACCGAGTTTGCTCGCTACTTTATGAATATCCCAGAGCAAGATAAAAGTCAGCGTCGTCTTAAAGTAAAAGCGGTCGCAACGACAACCTTGTTGCAAGAGCTGTCTGACGAGCATTGGGCCGAAATTCACTGGCGTTTGTCTGTTCCAATCAGTATTCCTTTGTTGGCATTGCTTGCGGTTCCTTTATCCAGAGTTCAACCGCGGCAGGGTAAGTTTGCTCGCATGCTTCCGGCGATTATCATTTATATGTCTTACGCCGTTCTGATGCTGGCAACTCGAGGTGCGATTGAAGATGGCAAGGTGCCTGGCGTTCTTGGTTTTTGGTGGATTCATGGTCTGCTGGCGGTATTCACTTTGTGGCAGTATCGCTCACAACATAAAAAGATAAAGAGGAAGAAGGTGGTGTCTGTGAAGGGAGAGGCTAATGAATAAGTTGTCTATTCTGGATAAGTACATCGCGCGAAATGTGATCACTAGTGTGACCTTTACTTTATTGATACTGGTTGGATTGAGAACCTTGTTTTCTTTGCTGGATGAAACGGGTGATCTCGGCAAGGGCAACTACGAATTTATTGATGCGACCTATTATGTGTTGTTGCTGATCCCAGCACGTATTTATGAGTTGTTTCCGATGTCGGTGTTGATTGGTGGGCTATCTGCGTTGGGTGTTATGTCAAGTCAGTCAGAACTAACGGTAATGCGCGCTATTGGCATTAAAACTCAAAGTATTGTTGGCAGTACACTTAAAGCGACCTTGGTGTTGATGTTTATCATCATTATTGTCGGAGAGTTTATTGCCCCAGTGGCTAGTCGAGAAGCTCAACAGTTGCGTGCGGCAGAAATCAGTGGCGGTCATATCACTCAGTCAAAAACTGGTGTTTGGGCTCGCAGTCAAAATGATATCTTGCATATTAAGCGCATTGTTTCCAGTGATGAATTAGTCGGTGTCACATTATTTCGACTCGATAACAAAGCCCGTTTGCTTGAGATGGTGTCAAGCCCAGAAGCCTTTTTTAATCAGCAAACCTGGGTGTTACAAAATGCTGTTAGTCGAAAGCCGGGTGAAACAGAAATTGAGCAACAGACTCACAGTGTGTACATGTGGGAGGGAGAGCTTGATCCACAGCATGTTGATGTGCTGACGGTAGAGCCTGAGATGTTGAATTTGGCTGGGTTGTTAGAGTATCAGGATTATCTGGAAAATAATCAGCTGGACGCTGGACGTTACCAACTGGCTTTTTGGCGTAAAGTTGCACAACCCATCGCATTGATTGTCATGATGGTGCTTGCCAGCTCATTTATTTTTGGCCCTATGCGTTCAGTCAGTATGGGCGCGCGTTTGATGTCTGGCATTGTCGTAGGTTTTGCATTCCATATTGCCAGCCAGTTTTTTGGTCCCATCAGTTTGGTTTATAACCTGCCTCCGTTTTTAGGGGCGATGATGCCATTATTACTATTTGGCGGCATTGCGATTTTTCTGCTGAAGCGGGCCAGCTAAATTGAAGTGAATGCTTATGGAGTAGCCAACGTGTCGTTGGCTAAATCAATGGCTTCTTTTCTTCGGCAGTTTTTTCCATCTTTGGCAGTTGGACAACGTAGGTGTCCATGATGACATCATGCCATCCTCGGTTTTCACCATCAAAAAACGCCCAGAGATTGGCAATGCCACCGCATGATAGTAAGCCTCGCAAGAAGGCGTCTTTCCAGCTGAGTAATTGACCGTCTGCTCGTACTAACTTAATGCGCCAGGTTCTGTGGCCGACGGTTTGCCCCGCTTTTTGCCAACACCATAGGTAGTAGTAGCTAACGCTGCCTGCAAGATAGAGTATCCATAGTGGATGATTTCTCAAAGCGACAGAGACGTCGTGAAAAGCAACGCCGAATAAATGACCAATCAGGCTAGTGATGGCTAAACCCACAATCATAAATAATACCAATACGCCAAATGCTGGTAATAGGTCATAAACCCACGCAAAGAGACGTTTCCAGGGGCTGGCAGGTGAAACTTGAAGCTTATTAGAGGGTGTTGTCATGAAGTTAGTTGAGTCGCAAAAAAGAATCAGCGTTTTAGTGTATCAAAACGAGCCATTTTCAACCAGAGCGTGGTACAATTCGCGTCATTTCGATAGATAGGTAGGGAAACTACTGGTTAAGCATAAGAAACGATGTTTTTTTAGCCAGTAATGATGTTCTTCTACTTATTACTTAATATCAGCCAGATTTAGGAAGAGAGTATGGCTCACAATAGAAAAGTTTCCGTTGTTGGACTAGGTTATGTTGGATTGCCCGTGGCAGTGGCTTTTGGCAGATCTCAGCAGGTAATTGGCTTCGATGTAAATCAGGAGCGCATTGAAGAGTTAAAAACAGGTCATGATCGCACCTTAGAAGTTGAGTCGAGTGAGCTGAAAGAGGCGGATATCTTATTCTCTTGTCATGCAGAGGATTTGCGTAAGGCGGATTTTCATATTGTTGCTGTACCAACGCCTATCAATGAGGCTCGTCAGCCCGATTTGCGCCCAATGTTAGCGGCTTCTAAAACCGTTGGTGGACAACTGAAGAAAGGAGACATTGTTGTTTTTGAATCGACAGTGTATCCCGGTGCAACTGAAGAAGATTGTGTGCCTATTTTAGAACGTGAATCGGGCCTTAAGTGTGGTGTTGACTTTACCGTAGGTTACTCTCCTGAGCGAATCAATCCTGGTGATAAAGAGCACACCTTTACCAAAATTACCAAAGTCGTATCTGGGATGGATGCAGAGACCTTGGAGATTGTTGCTGATGTCTATTCCAGTGTTGTGACGGCCGGTGTTCATAAGGCGACAACGATCAAAGTGGCAGAAGCCGCTAAAGTGATCGAAAACACTCAGCGAGATCTGAACATTTCTTTGATGAATGAGCTGGCGATTATCTTTGGGCGTATGGATATTGATACGTTAGATGTGTTGGAAGCAGCAGGAACCAAATGGAATTTCTTACCTTTCCGTCCTGGACTGGTTGGTGGACATTGTATCGGTGTCGATCCTTACTACTTAACCCATAAAGCTGAGCTTGTGGGTCATCACCCCGAAGTTATTTTGTCTGGGCGTAGAATCAATGATGGCATGGGTGCTCATATTGCACAGTCAGGAATTAAAAAGTTAATTCTTGATGGCAAAGACATTAACTCTGCCCGTATTGCTGTATTAGGACTTACTTTTAAAGAAGATTGTCCTGACTTAAGAAATTCAAAAGTTATCGATATTATCCATGAGTTGCAGACTTATGGTATTCAGCCTTTGGTGCATGATCCTATGGCTGACAGCGCGGAAGCGAAAGAAGAGTATGGCGTTGAGCTCGTTAATGACGAACAGTTAAAAAATATTGATTTGGCTTTCGTTGCCGTTGCTCATAAAGAGTATCGTGAGTTATCAATGCAAAGTATTAAAAACATGATGGCTGAGACCGGTCATGTTTATGATGTGAAGGGTGTCTTCAGTCGTGAACATTTTGCTGAAACAGCATTAAAATTATGGCGTTTGTAAGAAAAGCATAAGCGAAGGGTTATTCGATGAAAGTTTTAGTTACTGGTGCTGCCGGCTTTATTGGTTCTAATGTAAGTCAGTATTTGTTAAGTCGTGGCGACGAGGTTGTTGGTCTCGATAATATTAATGATTACTACGACGTTCGCTTGAAAGAAGCTCGTCTTGAACGCTTGCAAAAAAATGAACGCTTTTCTTTTGTGAAAATGGATGTTGCCGATAAAGACGGTATGGCAGAGCTATTTAAGAAAGAAGGCTTTGATAACGTTATTCATTTAGCAGCGCAAGCGGGTGTTCGCTACTCATTGGAAAATCCCCATGTGTATATGGAATCCAATATCATTGGAACACTGAATATCCTTGAGGGATGCCGCCACAATAATGTGAATCATCTGGTGTATGCTTCATCGAGTTCGGTGTATGGCGCTAATACCTTACAGCCGTTTTCTGAGCATCATAATGTTGATCATCCTGTCTCATTGTACGCTGCCAGTAAAAAGTCTAATGAGCTGATGGCCCATAGCTACTCTCATTTATATGGTATGAAAACCACGGGGCTGCGCTTCTTCACTGTGTATGGTCCCTGGGGACGTCCCGATATGGCCTTGTTCTTGTTTACCAAGGGAATCATCGAAGGCACGCCTATCGATATTTTCAACAATGGCGATATGATCCGAGATTTCACTTACGTCGATGATATTGTTGAAGGTGTCGTACGTTCTATGGATAATCCTCCTGGAGCAAATCCAGAATGGAGTGGTGATAAACCCGATCCTGCGACTAGCTACTGTAACTATCGCGTATTCAATATCGGCAACAACAACCCGGTTAAATTGATGGATTTTGTTGAAGCCATTGAAGAAGCCGTTGGTAAAAAAGCGATCAAAAACTTGATGCCGATGCAGGCGGGTGATGTACCTTCAACTTGCGCCGATGTATCTGAGCTAGAAAGCGTGACGGGCTTTAGACCGAATACTTCTGTTAAAGAAGGAATTGCGCGCTTTGTGAGCTGGTATCGCGAGTTTTACCAGGTGTAATAAATAAGAAAAAAGTCGTTAAGTAGGTGTTGCATTTAGGTGAGTTATCATTATAATGAGCGCCTCATCTGACGATGAAGCCAGAGTGGTGGAATTGGTAGACACAGGGGATTCAAAATCCCCCGCCTTTGCGGGTGTGACGGTTCGAGTCCGTCCTCTGGTACCAATTTTCTAAAAGGCCCATAACGCAAGTTATGGGCCTTTTTTTATGCTTATAAGTTTGTTTTGTTTATGGCCCTATAAGAGATTCATTGAGAATCCTTGCCTCTGTGTAAAACCTCTGTCTTAGTTGCATCTTAAAATGGAATTTGTGGTTGGTGTCTTAGTGTTACTACATGAGTTTTACTTCTTAACCCTAATGACAACACTGTAAGTATCATCGCGTTTTTCGGTCTCTATGCTCCAGGACATTTCTTCAACTATGCGTTTTACTAAATAATGCCCATGTCCTAACCCTTGATAAAAAGGTTTTGTTTGTTGGCCATCCAGAGCGTTTTCAAAAGATATAAGATTGCCTTCTGCTTTGATAACCATCGTTGAACTGTTGCTATGATAAAATGCATTATTGATTAGGTTTTGACATAAAAGACTGATCAAATGCTTGCTTCCCATCACATAGAAATGATCATCAACACGGATATCCAGATCAAACTTCACCTCAGGATGAATGCTATAAATTTTTAGCAGACACTTTTCTAAGATGGGTGTTAACTTGATTTTGCTAAAGTTAAGGTTCTCTTGTCTAGCGAGAGCTAGAAGCACATCAACGGTTTGCTCCAATTCATTTGATGCATGTTCAATGAGTTCTACTTCTGCCGTTTTCAGCGGCTGCTGGCGACTTAGCTGGATAGTGTTTTTTATAAGAGTCATTGGCGTTCTCAGCTCATGACTGACATCGCGGGTGAACTCTTGCTCTCGTTCTAGAAGCGAGGAGATTTTTTGCAAAGCGGACTCAAAAGAACGACTGAGTATGCCAATTTCATCGCGGCGTTCCGTGGGCAACGAAGGCCGGGCTTCACCGAATTTATATTGTTCAATTTTGTGACTCAACTGTTGTAGTGGTTTGGCACTGCGATTAGATAAAAACCAGGCTGAGAGTAGAGACAATATGAGCACAAGACTGGATATCACCAATAAAAAGCTCCAAATCATCTTGTTTAGTGTAGAAAGACCTTCTAACTTAGATGCGTTCAAAGTTATGTAAAATTGTTTTCCTTCAGGTGTAGCAAAAACTTCAATATGATAATTATCTCCATGAACGTAAAATTCTTTTTCGTATGGATTGTCCTGGAAACCTTGTAACACTTCGGCAGGCAATGCAGACTTAGATAAATAAGTTTGCATATAATCCGCTCGGGCTGGTTTTAATTCGTTGCTCTTGCTGTATTCTCGCAAAATATACTCTGCTTCGGTCGCAAGTAAATGTCTGAGGACTTCATCTTCGGTCACTGCTGCAAACAGCCAGGTCACACCAGTGAATAAAAGGCATATAAATGCAGCGAGACTGCCAAAGGTGATAAATAAGCGGTATTTTATCGTATTAATCATCTAACTTAATCAGTTTGTAGCCAATGTTGCTGATCGTTAGTATCAGTGACTGCTGTGCAACTTGTTGTGTTGCTTTGCGTAATTCATATATATGTGTTTTTAGGGAGTTACTCTCAGGTGGCTCGTCTCCCCATAACAGCTGTAGCAGTTCAGAGCGACTTACTGGATAAGGATATTCATCCAACAGCTTTGACAAAATAACAAAGCTTGTTTTGGTGGTTTTTATGGGTTGCCCATCCCACTCTACCTTAATTGCTTTTTTATCCAATCGCAGCTTACCTCGTTGTACGATAGAGTCTTGATGCAACATAGGCCGTCTTTTCATTGCTTCGCATCTAAGTGCCAACTCGCGTAAATCAAAGGGCTTTGTTAAATAGTCATCCGCGCCTTTGCCAAACCCGTTTGCTTTATCTTGAAATGCATCTCGTGCTGTCAACATAAGAATCGGGGTATTTGAAGTATCTTGCCGCTTGATTTGTTCGCACACGTCTAGCCCATCAATGTCAGGTAAGTTTAAATCTAAGATGATGACGTCAAAATTATTCGCTAACGCTAAATCAACGCCAAGTTTTCCTGTGGCTGCAAAATCCAGCTCCCAACCGTGAGCTTCAAGGAAAGTACTTATTTGTGAGGCAATGGCGTGATTATCTTCAACTAACAAAATGTTCATAGAACCTCTAGCTAGATTTAACAATAAGTAGCGCTGATATTATCAAATGAAAGGTCATTTTAGGGTAAACCCTTTTTCTTTACCCTAAATTGACCATGCTTATTGGATACTGGCATAAATCCGCAAATATGGAAATGATTATGAAACAAATAATCTTAACCTTAATCGCTATTATGACCCTAAGTAGTTGTTCTGTAGTCAACTATATGCGTATGAAGAATGCAAACAATGGCATTGAACCGATACTACCGACATCAGATAGTCGTCATTTTGAACAAAGTATGCAAGCGTTTTACATAGGAGAAAAACCTTACATTCAAGTAAAAATAAACGGAAAAGAGGAGCTTCTTTTTCTTATTGATACTGGCGCTTCATTTACTATACTATTTGACACAGAAAAGGTCTCTAAACTGCAACTTGAGCGAGGTTTCTCTCTCGAAATTGGTGGGTGGGGAGAGGGTGAGAGTTCACCGGCATATCAGACGCTGCTCAAATCAGTTTCTTTTGGTGGCGTGGGTTTTGAAGATGTAAAAGTAGCTTATATTCCTATTTCTACGACTCAGTATTACCTAACTCCCGACGAAGCTATCTATGATGGTGTGCTTGGGCATGACTTGTTAAGACACTTCAATTGGATGTTCGATAAAGAAGCCAGCAAAATAAGTATCGCTAACGCTTCTTTTTCATCGAACTCTAATGATGTGAAGATACCTTTTGATGTTTCTTTCTCAAAACTTAAAATGCCTGTAACAATGCACATTGGCGGAAGAGATTTTGAACAGCAGGTTTCTATAGATACAGGTAGTCGCCATTATTTTAAATTCAATACTGAATACGTTAAGAACCGTGATATTCAACTTCCTGATGTTGCGATTCAAGCTTCAGACTTTGGTCTTAGCGGAGAAGCCAAACACATGCGAATAAGGTTACCCGGTTTAAGTTTGGGTAACTTGAGATTAGAGGGGGTTAAAACTAATGTTATCAAGGCGGATGATGAGGATGATTATTGGGTCATAGGCAGCGCGTTGATGAACCAGTTTATTACTATCATTGATTACCAAAACAATATTATGACCTTTCGACCTTACGAGAAAGTTTCATTTTCTTCTCGATATAATCTTGCCGGACTAGACTTGCGTAAATTAAAAAATGACATGCTGGTAGTTCGTCAGGTTTATCCGGATTTGATTGCGAACCAACAGGGTTTTAAAGTTGGCTCGGTCATCACTTCTATCAATAAGGTGGATGCTCGTGAAATCACAGAGCAAGAATGGTTGGAAATGGTTTCTATACCAAACACATTTGAGTTTTGTTTTAAGCATCTACCCTGCACTAGCATTACCACAAAACATATTGAAGGCTACTCGACTAACTCGCAGATAAAAAGATGAAAGGATGAGGACCCTAAGAGCTAATTGTGCCTGGCTCACGGGAAGAACTCTGATGCTTGCTGGAGTTTAATTCTCCACCCTATGGGAGTGGAGCATTAAGATAAATTGGTTTTGAGTTATCTATTGATAATTAAATGCCTTGAGAGTGATTGCCTTTATATGAGAAGTATTATGAAGCCATTTAAATTACTTATTGTTTTGATATTAAGCTGTTTCTATATGATGGCTTATTCGGAAGATTATTTGAATACCATGCTACAACCAGAGCAAGTAGCTGAGGACCTCAATCAATGGATACAGTTTTTGGATAAAACTCATCCTCAACTTTCGTACACCGTGGATAATGTCGAAGCTTTCTATGGCGACGTAGAAAAACTTAAGTCAAGTATTACTCAGCCTATTTCTGTATTGGAGTTTTGGCGGTTAGTCTCTTCATTTAATCGAGCGTTAAATGATGGCCATACAGTGATCAACTTACCAAAGCTAAGGGAGTTAGCTAACCAACATGTGAGAAGTGGTGGTGGTCTGTTTCCCTACCAAGTGGTTTTCAGTAACAACAGGCTGTTTATCCGCTCTGAGCTTCATGGAAAACCAACGAAGTTTAAAGGGTATGAAATCACCAAGATTAATGGGCAGAACATCCGTGATTTTGTGGAGCCTCTGCTAGAGCGAACTAATGGTGATAGTAAAAGATTCAGGAAAGCTTTATTACAAAGGCGTTTTGCCACGTACATTTGGCTATATTATGGAAACATCAAAACTTTCGATCTGGTGATGAGAAAGTGCGGAGAAGAACAAAAAGTAACGGTTGTTGCGAGTCGAGAAGCATTCGCTCAGGATAAGACATTCTCTGATAACTTTAAATTCGAAATGCTGGATACTAGTAATGCATTGTTAACGATAAATACTTTCAGTTGGGGCGAAGATTATGCAGATGTTATTGAATTTTTGCATTTATCATTCTCCAAGATAGCGAAAAGCAACATACAGCACCTTATCATCGATATACGAGAGAATGGCGGTGGCGATGATAAAATTTGGATTGACGGTATCTTACCTTATATTGCAGATAAAAAATGGAGAACAGGCAGCCACTATAAAGTTAAGGTTATAGAAGGTCGAGCTCGTGAAGGGCAATCTGTCGGTGACGTTATTGAGGGGCAGAATAGCTTTAAAGAAGTTAATTCGGATGTCACTGAGTTTAAGGGAGATGTGTCTGTTTTGATCAGTGACTTTACTTATTCATCGGCAATACTGTTTGCGAATGTTATTCAAGATCATGGCTTTGGACTGTTGGTTGGAGAAGCAACCGGTGGAAAAAGTGGGCAAACAGGGGGGACGCAAGCAACCAGCCTTAAATATTCAAAGTTAAGAGTAATAAGCCCGCGTTTCTACCTCGAAAGACCGAAAGGTGGGAGCAATAACAAATCTGTTAAGCCGGACATTATCATCGACTATGATAAAAATGAGCCCTTTCAATTGGTTAGTGAACTCATCAAACATCGCAGCTTAAATATCAAATCATCTAAATGGCAGACTAAGTAAGAGATTGATTTGTGATGACCGCATTTGCTCAAAGCTTATGTGGGATCATTGATGCACTTGAGCTGTGGCTAGTTTCTTTTGGACCCTATTCAAAATAGGCTCAGCTTGGATGAGCTTTTGATCTGAAACTAACTTTTCAGCCTTATGATAGTTTTCTAAGGCCTTTGTTTGGTTTTGTTTTGATAAATAGAACTCCGCTAGATCCATATACCCTTGAGCAATACCCATAGGGCATTGTATTAATTCTTGGTACTGCATTGCCGAGTTAAAATAAGTAAGTGCTGTCTCATAGTCTTCTTCTAACTGATGAGCTTTACCAAGCATAGAATGTGAGTAGGAGTAATAAAGCCAATCTTTATTGGATTTGGAGCGGCTTTCGGCTTGGATTAGTATTTGTTTGGATTTTTCGACCTCTTTTTTTGCCAGTAATAAGCTGCCTTTAAAATATAAAAATCTGTTTTCATACTGCTCGTAGGCAGGAGAGGTGCTTAAGCTTAAGGCTGTGTTAACCTTTTCTAGCGTTTTATCTACATCTCCTAGTTTTAACATGGTCGTTGATAACAAATATAAGGCGTAAACATTTTGACTATCATTGGCAACGGCACTTTCTAAAAATGCGGCTGCTGATTGGTAGTCGCCCAGCTCTATAAATTGAATTGCTCTGATCATTAAATCGTTTTGAAACTGCGTATTTAGAAACTGTGAATCAATCGATGAGCTCTGGTGTAAAGTCTCCTCAAATACGGATACCAGCTCTGCAATGCCTGCGTTAATGTTCTTGACGTTCACTGCTTTCGTAGCTAACGAATCCGGTCGGTAAATTGAGTAGATAATATTGTAATCACCAGGCACACCCGTTGTGGATGTCTTCAAGATGATGGAGGCGCCCGATTTCTTGAAAATCTTCTCTGCGTTGTCTCGACTTTCCATAGGGAGTCGACTAAGGATATCGATAATATCTTCTAGCTGAAAAACGGTGACATTGCTGTTGGGAGTGAGTTTGTTAATGAGTCCTTCCATAGCACCATAGCGGATCCACTTTTGGGAGCTATCTAATGATTGAACATCAAAAGGTAGAATCAGCACTCCTTTATGAGAACTTCGTTGGGCGAAAAGAGAGGGGCTTTCATCGACTTCTGTTGATGGAGGTGACGGACTCATGCTGAAGTATAAGCCGATCAGTATAACAACTGAAAGCAGAGCTAATAGTACTAGTTGCGGTTTTCTGCTGAAGGTTTTTTTCAAGTTTTGAGGTGGCTGCTTAGGCTCAGGACTCTGCTCAATGGTAGTGTTAGTCAAAGTCCAGCTATAGCCTCGCCGAGGAAATGTCTTTATCGCCTCTGCTATTCCTAGTTCTTTGCGTACTTCATTGACTGACTGAAAAACAACCTGCTCGTCAACGATAGAGCTGCCCCATATAGATTGGAGTATTTCGGCTTTGGAAAAAACAGTGTCCGGCTTTGAGGCTAATAGTAAAAGTAATTCAAAGGATTTTGGCCTAAGTTGCACTATTTGCTCATTGAGGAAGACTTCCCCCTTGTCTGGATAGATAACGCAGCTTACATCTGTAGAAGTCAAAGTTAATCCTGAGAAGTCAATTTTTAGCCATGATTTAGAACATTGTATAACATAACAGTAGTGGTTTGAATTGGAAGAGAAGTTTAAGGATGTCTTTAAAAGCTACTATAAAACAAAAGCTTAAGAGAATTATAGAGAAGTTTTAGGGAAATTTTAGAAGCTCATCATGTCTTTATAGAGGGGGAAGCTCCAACATCATCGGTATCTAACTTGATACCCGAAAGAGAGTCATTTAATAAATAGAGGAGATACCATGGTTAAAGAAAAACTCAGAAGAAAAGTGAAGCGTTTGCTCTCTCTTGTGCTCTCGATGATTGTCTTTCCTGCCATTACCCATGCGAGTGGTGATAAGTCCAACAAACCAATTGATTCCCCCATAACCGCTTTTACTCATGCGAATATTCTGGAGCCAAGTGTGGAGTTGCCAATACTCAATGCCACTATCTTGGTTGCTGAAGGGAAAATTCTTAAAATTCAACCTCACTCGGCACCGATCCCTCACCGTGCGAATGTTAAGGAGCTTGGGGGGAAGTGGGTAATACCTGGGTTGATTGATGGACATGTTCACTTGGCCCAGTCAGGGGGCGCATTTACCCGACCAGATGTTATCGATGCAACAAAAATTGTTCCGTATAAGGAAGAACAGACCTGGTTGTTAAACAATCAAGAAGAGATTCTAAAGGAGTATGTCAAACTAGGGATAACTTCAATTGTTGATTTGGGTGGGCCATCAGAATACACAAGTCAGTATAAAAGCTTCTCAATGAATGCTGAGTTACCACAGATATATTTTTCTGGCCCATTGCTCTCTCCGATGGAAATGCCACAGTTAAACGCCAACGGATTCACATTTTTGCAAGTAAAAAACAAAGAAGAGGCTGTCAATGCCGTTTATCAGCAACTTAAATTGGGAGCCCATATTTTAAAGGTAGTATGGAGCCAAGAAACCGGACTGTCATCGCAGCAATTGGCAGATTTGTATAAACCTGCCATTAAGATAGCTAAAGATAATAAGCTGGTAGTAGCGATCCATGTAGAGGAACTTGATAATGCAAAAAAAGCTGTTGAGGTAGGTGCTGACATTCTGGTTCATGGTGCTCTGAAAGAGCATGTAGACAATGAGTTAATTTCTTTAATGCGCAAGCATGACGTGACTTACATGCCCACCTTAACGGCATATCAACATTATTTTGAGTTTTTTAAAGGGACTTTAAGCTTTAGCCAATTTGAACAGATGCATTCTGTTGATGAAGTGATTCAGAGCTTTGAAGAGTTGAGTAAGAACCAAAGTAAGGCCGATCAGATGTTTCAAATTTTTCTTAAATATATGCCATATGTTGATGAGCATGAAGACGTTATTTCAAATTTGACTCAACAAGAGCAGGGGATCGTTTCGCAGCTGAGAAAAGTATTTTCGTCAAAATATTTAGACATTCAAAAACAGAACTTAAAAAAGCTCGTTGAATCCAGTGTTAAAGTGTCACTTGGTACTGATGCTGGCAACATTGGTACGTTACATGCCTCATCGTTACTCGGCGAAGTTGAAGCCTGGCAAGCGGCAGGCGTATCAAACAAAGATATTTTAAAAGCGATAACGAGTGGAAATGCTTCCGCTTTTCATTTAGATAAAGTTATTGGATCTATCTCGACAGGAAAACAGGCTGACTTCGTAGTTTTGGAAGCGAATCCTTATGAAGATATAACGACTCTGAGCCAACCTGTCCTTGTTGTCAAAAATGGCGTCCCGGTTTTTTCCAGAGAGCAAAAAGATCGTCAACCTTAAATCTTTATTTTCAGAGATACCATTTCGCTTTCTTGCTTTTTCTCTTTATGGTGTTGCCGTCATGTCTGGATGTCGATGGCAGCCAATATACGACGCAGGGAGGCTTTTTTACCCTTATCATTTTTTGCCAATGGATATGTTCGGAGCCCTCTTTAAGTCTGAGGAGAGTCACAGCTGGACAGGCACTTATCTAAATAACAGTAGAGTGTTCTCATAAATCTGAGCCTAAAGCAGAAGTGACATGCTGCTATTTAGGCCCATGTAAGAAAGGCTTATCTAATCAAGCAGCTCCCAATACTTGGAAGTTGACAGCTTACTACGCGCTTTTTCATCGGCGAAGTAGCGGATATAACCGCAATCTTCACAAACCACAGGTACAAACTCAGAATAAAAGGTGAGTCCTGAGCCTAGTTTAGGCAACATGTGGGGTAAGCATTCAGGGTTCGTTTCGATGGTTTTTGTGAATTTATAGATTTTCTCAGAATGGCATTCTGGGCAAGGCGTCATAGGCTTTTCCTCATGATCTAAGTCTTGAACATCAATATCAAAAACCGATGCTAAAGCTTTCTTAGACTGAAGAGATGCTGTGGCCTTCTTTTCAATTCTCTGAACCGTTTTTAAGTTTAGTCCAGAAGCTATTGCTAACTCTTCTTGCGTCCATGAACGCTGTTTTCTAAGTTTACTGACTAACTTTGCATTAATTTTCATTAGATGTTCTCAACTTCATTATGTTGGTGAAGGCAGCCTCAGTATGTGGTTTGGAGTGAGACATCGATACCCGAAATACCCCCTGGAAATGAGACAATCATAGGACAGTTATAGGACACTATCAATCGAAAGGCGATAAAACTCCTTATTTAACGGGGAGTTAAGCAAGCCTGAGTATCTTGTGATTAATAAGTGGTGTGACAATGACAAAAGGAGCAGACTGAGCTGCTCCTTATTAGTTGATGGTTAGTTGATTACTTCAATTGCTTTAAAATTTCATCTGCAACTCCGATGGCTGAGGCTGGATTTTGTCCGGTGATTAACTCACGGTCAACAACCACTTTGGCTTGCCAGTCTTGCTCACTACGCTCATAGTTTCCACCGATAGCACTGAGCGCATCTTGCGGGAAGTAATACATTTCGCCGCCATCCAAATAGTATTTGGTTGCAGTGACTTCCTCGCTGTTGCTGAAGACGGTCATATTATATCCGGCATAGATCCAGTCTATTGATGGCGATACTTTTTTACCTTGTTTCAATCTATCAACGATTTGATCATTATTTGGTAGTGCCGATAGCAAAGCAATAGGACCATGACATACTAGTCCTGTTGGCTTACTGCTTTTGTGAAAGGCTTTTAAAATGCGCCCCAGCTGATCGTCAATCACCAGGTCTTCCATAGGAGCGTGACCACCAGGAGCAAAGAAGGCGTCAAAGTTCTGAATTCCGATTTGTTCCACTCGATCAAAACTGATCACTGGACTGTTTTTAGGGTCCATCAATTTTAAGTCAGACAACAGCTTTTTGTGCTCGTTGTAGTAGTCTTGGTCATTCTTAAAAAGTTGTAAGCTATCAGAGTTCGGGTCCATCGCAGGAGCTACGCCAGAGGGAGTGGCAAAAGTTACCGTGTGTCCTGCATCAATAAAGCGTTTTACAGGCTCCATGAGTTCATTGAAATAAAATCCTGTTTGGTAGGTTTTTCCTGCTTTTAAAGTCATTTCTGCTTTGTCAGACATAACCACGAGAATATTGTCTGCAAAGGTAAGAGGGCTTAATAGCAGTGCCGATACAGCAATGAGTGACTTAAATTTCATAATCTAACTCCTTAAATAGAGGGGATAAATGGTGAGGCGGTGATGGCCTATTCATGGGAAGAAAGTATAAGGAGATAACTAAAATTGAACAATGCTAATAATTTATACTTAATTGTACTAACAATTTATACAATTGGTTGCTAGGTTATTTATTGAACTATTGGTTTTTTGGCATGAATGGCCTCATAAGGAGGAAATCATCGGTTTCGATGACATAAAACGAAATAATTCATCGACTTATAGAAAGTGTATTTTGTATATTTTTTAGCGCGATTTTTGGTCATTTAAACATCTGTCTGCTACAACTAACTTAGGAGAAAATATACAAAATTAGGTAGCATCATGAACAAATATAAGAAAACGCGTATTGCGGGAGCTGTATTGGGAGGATTAGTTGCCATGTCTTCCTTTGCATCAGAAGGCGAGGAAGAGGGATTTGACGATCTGTCACTCGAAGATTTGTTGAGTTTGGAAGTCACCGTTGCTTCCAACTTTAAAGAAACTGAGTTGGAATCAGGGTCGACGGTAGAAGTTATTTTAAAACGCCAATGGAAAGACTATGGAGCAGAGAGTGTCACTGATGCGATAAGCCATTTTCCAGGCACCATGGTGTATCCAGTACCTTGGGGTGGTTCGGCTGTTGCGATTCGGGGTTATGCATCTAACTTATCGGTACGGGGGATCGCAACGGTACTTGATGGCATTCCGATGAATAATTTACGCTCGGGCAGCGCGCTTTATGAGGTGCGCAGTTATGTAGCGGCAAGCCTCGACAGAATAGAGATGATTCGAGGGCCGGGTTCTGCACTCTATGGTTCTGATGCATTTCATGGGGTAATTTCCATGAAAACCTATCGCTCCGATAAAGACAATACCGACTTTGATTTCTTGTTTTCTAGTGAAGGTGGCAAGATTGGTAATGTGAATCACACAACGGTTGTTGGCGAAGGCGTTACCTTTAACGCGACCGCTGGACTTGTTGATCAATCCGCTCAAGATATTCCCTATTCCTATACCATTCCGGGTACTTCTATTGTACGAACATCTAGCCGGGCTAATAGCTATGAGGCGCACACAGGTGTTTTTAAGCTAGATGTTACTCACTCTGATACCTTTAAAACGGAATATGGCGTTTATGTTAAAGAGCATGATTCTATTGAAAGTGTGAGTGGTGGTCAGAACCAGTCGCCTTTTGGGAGTATATTTTTAGATCGCGATATCACCGATGGTTATGAAGATCTGGTGGCTTTTAAAGCGGCCTTCGAAGCGAACTTTGACGACAACATTACTTTTGAAGGTAAAGTGTTTCATTGGGAAAGCGAGGGCGAAACCTTCACAGACACAACCACTATTACGGGAGTGGGGTCTATAGGCCTCTCTGAAGAAAGTCTCACAGGTATTAGCCTTCTTGTTAAGCAGTCAGAAAACTCATGGAATACTCAATGGGCAGTGGGACTCGACCTAAAAACAGGAGCAATAGACAGCGCCAGTACTGAGTTCACAGTAAGTGGTACTGATCGCACTGTTATTGGCCAAATCGTTACAGCCCAGTCTGGTTTTGAGCGGGACGTAGAAGGTCTGGTCGTTTCGGCAAAAACCAAAGTATTAGATGATAGTTTACAATTCGTTTATGGTGGTCGCTACGATAAATACTCAGACTTTGGCAATCAAACAACGCCTCGTTTTGGTGTTATTTATTTACCCGATTCAGAGTCTGCAATTAAGCTACTTTACGGTGAAGCTTTTCGAGCGCCTATCGCAGCAGAAATTTTTGGCGCTGGCATCATAAAAGGCAACCCCAACCTTCAGCCAGAAATTGTAGAGACCACTGAGTTGGTCTATATGCTGCAAAAAGAATCATGGAAATTTAACGCGACTTATTTTCAGAGTGATTGGACAAACGGAATTATTATTGTTCCGACGACTGACCCCAACTTTAATGCAGAATATGCTAACGTTGGTATCAACGAAGCCAGCGGATATGAATTGACTTTCCGTGGGCAAGCTGGCGACTGGCGCTGGGATTTTAGTGGTTCGTGGATTTCTAGTGAAGCGGTCACGGCGAGTGGCAATGTGGATTATGCTGCGTTTCCTGAGCAAATTTACAATATAAACTTCGGTTATGCGATTCCTGATCACGATTTAGATTTGTATGTCACTAATCGAATGCATCGAGGTGCTAAAGAAGGGCCGATTAGTAATAATGTTCCTAATCCACCAGAGCTAAACGGTTACTTTGTAACAGATGCGACCTTGGACTGGTCTATTAACAAACAACTGAATATTCAATTTGGCATCAGAAATCTGTTTGATCGAGAAGCCGTTTTGCCCGCAGTTTGGAATAATGAAAATGGTATCTTGACGATAGAGCGCTATCTGCAGTTTGGTATCAGTTATAAGTTGTAGTGGAGTTTTATTAAAAAGCGGCACTGGCTGGATTCGTCCTGCACAGTGCCCAGTACTTCTTAATTTGTAAACTTATAGGTGAGATCGAAAGGCACCACCATGCTATGGCTAGTGGTATAACTACCAGAAGCAGACAGACCTTTTAAGTCTTCGGATGCTGATTTCTCGAGTAGAGTAAATGTTGAGTTTACTGTTCCTTCGTTATAGGTTCCCTCATGTGAAAGCACAAAGCTTCCAGACTTACCTGCAATACTACCTTCCACACGTTCTAAGCCAATGAAGTCAGCACTTCCATCATCATTGTACGACATCAGGTAGTTTAACTCTCCTTTTCCTTCTAAGGCTCCTCGATAGACTTTTTCTACTTTAACTCTTGCCAGCTTGGTTCCATCAGTATCTTCGAAATAGCTGCTTTCTTCCCAGGAATCTATTGTAAACTCATTGTCTGACATTCTGCTTCTCCTGCCATCATTCTGTTGCATATTCAGTTGATTGTAATCACCTTTATGGTTAGTGTAATAGTATAAACGCGACAACTTTAATTTCGATAGCATCCTTTAATTTTATACCGTTATGAAAATCAATAATAAACCCATAAAAGGGGTATTAAATCGAGCTGCTAGCGAAGGTAAAAGTCAGTTGACGCGGCTTTTTCCTGAAGCGCCTTTTTCTTACTTTATCGAGCAATACTGGCATGTTTCTTGGAATTTGAGCTCTCCTCACACTCAACAAAATCTTCCTCACCCCTGTGTGAACTTGGCTTTTGAACCTGAAGGCACACGTGTTTTGGGGCCTGTTAGCCAGAAGTTTTCTTATCAGATGGAAGGAAGTAACTGGATATTAGGTGTTAAGTTTCACCCTGGAGCTTTCTATTCATGCTTTAAGATCGTTGCTTCAGAAATGACCGACCAATCATTTTCAATAGAAGAGATATGGGGAGAGCAAGGTCGACTTCTGGAGTCTAGGGTACGAGCTACTGATAATGTTAAAAATATGATTGATATTGTTGAAGACTTCTTTAGCTCCACCATTCCGTCGGAGCCGGATGAACAAGTCGGAAAAATCAAAAACATTATTGATACTATTGCAAAAGACAGAGATATTTTGAAAGTGGAAGATTTGCTTGTTCCATTTGACATGAACAAAAGAAAGTTACAGCGACTGTTTGAACGCTATGTTGGCGTGAGTCCTAAGTGGGTCATAAGAAAGTATCGTTTACATGAAGTATTAGAGCGTTTAGAAAACCAAGACGAGGATGTCTATCAGATGATTTACGATCTGGGATACAGTGACCAATCTCATTTCATAAAGGACTTTAAAACTTTTGTGGGCATATCTCCAGGTCAATATATGAAAGACAAGCTCGGTGACTGTTTTTGAAACTTATGCTGCATGATAGATAATAAAAAAGAGAGTGAAAATGAGCTGGAAAAAGAAGTTCAAGCAATTGATGAATGAAAATCCGGAAGCACTGCATCCTGCCTTAAAAGCCTTGCATGAGCAAGAAACTTCTGGCCATGCTTGGGATCGGGCTGACTGGCACTTAGAGGAACATGAGCTCCATGCTCATCGACCTATTATGATTATGCTGTCGTGGCTTGCTAAGAAGGGGTTATTGTCTTCGTATGGACAAGAGTGCTTTCGCAAATACCGAAAGCACCCACAAAACGCTGCCATTACAGACTTAATGGTTGTGCCTATTGCTCATGATTTTCTCAACAAGCATTACGAAGAGTGGTATCGGGCAGACGGAATTAATTGGGCTATCGACATTGCTTTAAAGGATGAGGATTCTTCTATCACCAAGCGGTGGGCGCAATTCAAAACCAGACAAAGTTAGGTTCAGCTGAGACCGTCAACAAAAGAGCCATTGCTCCTGGTTTATGTGTATCTACTATCAATGAACCTGGACTACCGAAAACGGCGAGTATCAAGCTTACTCATTGAGTACTCTGTACAGGTCTCAACAAAAACTGAGGAATGACCGAAAATGAGAAATGGCATAGAGTTTGTGCTGCTGGCTGCAATATGGGGAGCTTCCTTTCTATTTATGCGTATCGCAGCGCCTGAGTTTGGTGTCTTTATGCTTGTTGAGGTGAGGGTGGCATTTGCAACCATGATCCTACTTCCTATACTTATCTATCGAAAAGGATTTTGCTTGTGGGGGCCGCACAGTAAAAAGATTCTTGTAGTGAGCTTAACAAACACAACCATTCCTTATTTGTTATTTTCCTATGCGGTGCTTTATTTATCGGCGGGATATACGTCGGTTATTAATTCCACTTCACCTTTGTGGGGAGCGCTCATCGGATTTGCATTATTTAAAGCCGTTTCTACTTCATCGATGCTCATTGGACTACTGATCGGCTTCGTGGGAGTGGTGGTGCTCACCTACGAAAAAATGATGCTGGGTTCGATGCTCGCGGTGTCCGGTGTACTCGCTGGGTTGGCCGCAACATTCTTGTATGGTATCGCCGTTAATTATACGAAACAGCACTTGCAGGACGTCGATCCACTAACCATCACGACAGAAAGCCAGTTGCAATCGGCTCTGATGTTGTTACCTTTAGCTTTCTTTTATTGGCCACAGCAATCGATATCTGCTCAAGCATGGGGAGCTGCTCTTGCCATGGGGGGACTATGCACAGCATTGGCTCTGCTGTTGTACTTTCGTTTAATTAAAAATATCGGCTCTTCTAAAGCCATTGCTGTGACTTACTTAATCCCTATATTTGGTGTCTTATTTGGTTGGTTGTTGCTTGATGAAGCCATTACTCCATCGATGATCTTGGGGATGATGTTGATATTAACGGGCACAGCACTCACCATGGAGTTTATAAAACTGCCTCGGTTGAGTCGTTAGCTCATGTTGCCCAGTTATTTTTTTGTGCTGGTATCATGAAACGCTGCTCGCTTCCAACCAGAGGGTTCTCGTATCCACAGATGAGTGAAGCGTATATCATGTTGAAAGGGTTGCCCTTTGTTCATTCCTTCCGCGATATTTCTTCCTGTGACCACGGCACTGTCACCGTACACTTGAATCGATAGTTCTTCCGTCGAATAGTTTTTGTAGTGGAAAAGTTTATCTTGGAGCGCTTGCTTGCGTGTCTTCAACCAGTTTAACCAGGCTGTCTTTCCAAAGGGTTTTGAGCCTGAGTTGGTGTGAACGTAATTTGATGTGAGCAAGGTATTGAGGGTTTGAGTATCGGCGTCCATAAATGCCTGATTAAATCTTTCTAATGCCTGCTTTATTTCACTGGTTGAGTCTGCCTGCAAGTGAGAGGAGTGAGCGGCGATTAAAATGGATAGAAAGAGCAATGTTCGAGAAATCATTTTGTTTTGTCCTACCGAAACCTTAACAATCATTATGGAGGGAGAGACGAAAAATGACATGGATTATCCGGCGAGTCGAAGGTTTGCGTCGATAATTGAAATTTTTTAAGCGATATCGTATTTGGGAAATCACACACAGTCGTGTAGCAATACTACCTTGGACCATAACTGTTGCCAGCGACTCAGCTTTTCTTCCGCAGAAAGCTGTTGCGGTGAAACGCTGATGGACGGCCTTAATTTGTCATGCTCTATCAGTAGTTGTGCATTAAGAGAGCCTATTCGCATAACATCATTCTTAAAGGTTGCTGCAATAACGGTCTTGCATTGCGGACATGCTAAAAAGTCAGCCTGCTGGGAACCTTGGTGTAATGTATCGAGTGGCGTGTCTGCGCTAATCTCAATCAAGCCTGTCGGCGCAGAAAGGTAACTGATGTTTCTTGAGACGCAAAAGTCACAGTCGCAACGCCGTGGCTCATAATGATCAAGTGGTTGTGGCAAATGCAAAGCAATCTGAGTATATCCACAGTGACAATGTCCCCTATAAAGCATGCGTATTCCTCGTCAATTTGCTTGGTCTTATTCTGGCAAGTATTCGATGAGAAGTATAGCGGTTGATATGAACATTGGACGATATTTGCCGATCCGTAAATCTCCATATTGTCTTGGTGTTGTACAAGTCTTTAAAATGTCGCTTTGTGTACCTGTATATGCAAGCCTGCCATGTTGCTGGCTTTTGAGGATGACTTTTTGACTTCTATACAACGCTTTGTGCCTGCGCTGGTCGCTATTATGGTGGCCATACTTTTATATAACTTTGTTGCCCGCTTCTATCAGCAATCCAGCGCGGCAGATCAACAGCATCAGGCAAGTCTTGTTCAATTACATGAAAAACTGGAGAAGTTAAAAGCCCTGGAAGAACCTGCGGCTGCGCAAGTTAAGGCGATAGCTCACCTGGAAAAGCTTATTCAACGTTTTGACAAGAAAACAGAGCAGCGGGGATCTTATGTTAGCCAGATGATGATTCGATTTATATCCTTGTTTATTCCACTGGCACTGATCTCCCTGGCGGTTTATTTTTCTTCTCGTCGTAGAGTCATTCCTGAGTCGAATATTCGGAGCTTTCCTCAGCCAGAACATTTCCCATCAAGCTTAAGTAAAGCTGAGGGAAGCTCTATAGCAAGCTTTGCGACTCATAGAATGCTGCGCAAGGAGGGGGCTATTGTATTTGCCCCATCATCCTCTCTGATTTGTTTCATTTTGTCCTTCTTTGCTGTTGGAGTTGCTGGACCTGTTTTGCGTCTTTTGTTTCAGCCTGGTTGGGAAAACGCCATTCATAGTGTCAACGTCATTTTTTTGATTGTCGCTCTCGTCATTTTTGTTCTCTACTATCGACACATAACCATCAGGGGCCTGATGCTTGAGGAGAAGGCGATTTTACAACCTTCGTCTAAGATAAAGCTCCGCTATCTGCAAATCCTTAAGGTGTCAGGTGCTAGTGGCTCACATCGACGAATCTCCGGTTATCAGCTCAACGGAATCGATGATAACTATCAGCGTGTTCGAGTGACTCAATCGCCGGACCGTGAGCTATTGCTCCATTACGCAGAAGCCATTGTCCAGGGGACTGATATTGAGCTGGTGGAACCTTAGATTGATATAGCAGAGAGAGTTTTTTATGGCTTTTTATTCTGCTGAGCAACAAAAAAGGGGGCTCTTATCCAGCTAGCGGCCTTTTTGCGGCGATTAAAGAAATTCAAGATGATCGTTGCCATGATTCTCTTTATATTTAGATAAAAGGATCGGTGGAGATAAATGCATGCGGCGATTAAATCGGATAGCGAGTATAGCTTTAGCCTTTGGGATGCTGGGAGCAAGCGCACAGCAAACCGTATCGGATCAAAAACTGAGAGAACTGGCTGAGCGTAGTGATATGCAACAATATGTTGAGCGCATCGATAAGCTGGTAAAAAGCAACGAAGTGATCTCTGTCAGTCATGTTCACCTCAAACGACAACAGTGGTCATTGCTGGAGCAGCGCTACATTCGTTACCAGACCTTATTGCGCCTGAGTCAGCTGGCGGCTACGGAAGAAGCCGAAAACTTTCTTAACCAGCAAGTGTCGATAGAGCCAGAGTTTTATCGGCATTTAAAAGATGGTGCTTACGCAATTCCTGTTCCTGTTTTTCCTATTGCAGCGAGAGCAAAAAACATATTAAACCGCTGGGTTGTTGAGCGCTACAGCCATGAGATTCGTCACCTGATTAGTAAGCAAAATTGGTCGTTGGCCCTCTCTTATAGTCAACACTCTAAACTGCACCATGAGGCTTTGCTAGATGCGATTGACTCGAGTCCTATTTATCTTCTCTCATCATTTGAGCAGCAAGTAAAGTCGGTGAGCGAGCCTATGGTGGCAGAGGCTGCTTTGGCCATCGGTCTTAAGTTGGGTGAGCATCGGCTGGTAAAAAAAGCTTTTATGGCTGCCAGGCCTGTCTTTTCCGTTCATCAGGTTGCTCTGGTTCGACAAACATTTGATGCCGATTTGAGTTTTAATATTTTGGCAAGTCTTCTTGAGTCTCCTCATTTGTTTTCTGTTGCAGCAGAAGAGATGACCAATATCGATAGGGATGACTCGGTGGTTACTATTTTGTTGCCCTATTTATCAGATAGACGCTTAGGTGGTGCGGCAGCCTTTTCTTTAAGAAAGATACTAGGTCATGAGCATCTGGATATGCTCTCGTCATCTTTTGATAAAACGCCTGACCGTCTGTTTCACAAACGGCTTATCTGGATCTTAAAACATTCCGAGCAACCTGCTTTAACTCGTTTGGCAAAATCTCTTACCGAACGCTCTCCCTACAAAAAAGAACTTAAGGAGGCATCGTTATGATACGAATTTTGTCACTGTTTTTTTTAACTGCCTTTCAGGCGGGAGTGTTAGCTACATTAGTTGATTACACCGAAAATGATTCAAGTAATGGTAATTTAGCACTGGGTTATCCGGTGCCAGTTCCAGTTGCTTCAACATTGCCTGTTGATGGTTTTCGTACTTTTAATAGTTTGCATGCTCGCCATCAGGACATGGCATTAGTGAGTCAACATATTAATGGCCAGATTATTGGGCAAACGTTTTTGGGCAGAGATATCTGGGCTTATGTGTTGAGCGATGGCGATAATGTGACACATGAAGGCATGATCATCGAAGGGGCTATGCTGCAAAATGGTGGTATTCATGCTCGAGAGTGGCAGTCTCCTGAAGTCGTCACAGGCATTATTGAACGTTTTTTTGATAACGAACAAGACCAAGGATTTTATCAGTACTTACTTGAGAACACCTCCGTTATCATTATACCTGTGTTAAATATTGATGGTTTTACTCAAACACAACGTTCTCCTACGCGAGTGATGCTGTCGACTTTTTCTGGTGACTCATCAACGACACCTAGAGATGGCCGTATGCGCCGCAAAAATATGCGTGGTGTAGATACTGATATCGCTACCGAAGCCGACAATCTTTTTGGCGTTGATCTTAATCGTAACAACAATCCTTATTGGGCGAGTTCAAATCGGTCATCATCTGATAATCAGTCTCTCGTTCATCACGGCTCGGGGCCAGCTTCTGAGCCAGAAACTCAAGCTTTGCAAGCCGCCGCAAATTTGGGGCCGGCTAATCGATTGCGTTTTTATATCGATACGCATTCGTTCACAAAAATTTATTTTACCCCCATGACCAGTAACACTCGTCGCAATGCGATTACAGAAAACTTAGCGACGGCAATGCGAGCAGTAAACAATAACACTTATGACTATGGTCCCTCTCAGCCGGGTGGTGGTATCGGTTCTACCGATGAGTATTTTGCGAATACTTATCAAATTCCTTCTTATACCTTAGAAACGGAACCGTCATCTAATGGCGGTGCTGATTATGGCGGAACGGGGGTGACTCATGACGGTTTCATTTTGCCAGACTCGCAGATTACTCGAGTGAGAAGTGAGTTGGCAAATGCCTCGATACTGGGCTACTTTCGACAAGCCGGGCCACCAGCGGTTACTGGGATCAGGATAGAAAGAGCTGACAATTCTGAAGTTGTTTTTGCCGGGCAGTGGCAAGCAACCTCTGCAATGGCTCGTCAATGGAATGAGTCAACCAATTTAGGGCTTGTTAACGATGTCGAATATCGCCTTAAAATAACGTTTAATAAACCGATGCGTTGGCGTAATGCTCAAGACCAAACAATTCAGTATCCTGGTTTATCGGTGACCTTACAGCCAAGTGTTGCGCTTGAAGGAAAAGACGCGAGTGGTAATGGTTTCTCTTTACCACTCAGTACTACATCGGGTACTTGGTTGAATGTACCGGGAGGAGGGATGGAACATTTCTCTCGTTACAAAAGCGATGCTTTTCTGTTTAATTTTACAGTGCCTGCTTCGACAAATATGAACGGTGCTCAGTTGCTGCAATTTGCTATCCAAACTCAAGACCTTTCTGGCGCTTCCCTCGACGCATCACCTGCAACGGTAGTCGACTGGTCAAATGGTGCCTGGAGTCGATATGAGTCAACGAATGGAAGCCAGGCCGATAGTGGTGGTTTGGATCGTACTGTGCGATTGGTAAATGATGGTTCGGCTGGTTTTATCGATCCTACGGCAACGGGAGGTGGCGGCAATGGCAATTCGGGCGGCGGTTCTGGTGGCGGTGCTTTAAGTCTTTGGATGTTATTGGCTTTAGGGCTTGTAAGACGAAATAAGAAACGTTAGCAGGGTAACTGTTACTGAATTTGTGTCACCAGATGGCTAATGCCTTTAGGCAGCGTTAGCCGATCACCACGATCCCAGATAAACCAACAATACTCACAAGAATCGCTCGCGTTTTTAACAAAACGTGGGCGTGGCACAATAATAGACACTTTATCGGGCAGTCCGACCTCTTGCCAAAAAGGAATGCGCGTTTTCGAGCCTAGAAAATTTAATCTCTGCAAATAGATCATGGTGCCATCATCCGTCAGTTCACTTAATGATTTGCGGATAAATTCTACCGTTAAAGAAAATGGCGGATTGGTAATGATCACATCTTTGGGTGAGAAGGAAGTATTTAGATAATCAATGCCTTCACGAATTTCTGCATAGGCTTTTTGCTGCTCTGGCAACGGAACCTTATCAAAAATAGCACCATCACCACGACAAGGCTCAAGAAACTGATCCTCTGGCTTTAAATTCAGGTGGCGAATAAGCGTATCAACCACAGCATCAGGAGTTGGATAAAACTCGCTAGGTAGCACTTTGCGGTGGGTTGAGCTCATTAGAAAACACCTTAGTTTGGGATGATTGGTTGTAAAGTGAGCGCAACGGCCAAAGGTATTACGCGACAAATTGCGTAATATACCGAGCATAGGTTGGATTGCAAGTTTTCTATTACGAAAGGAAAGGATTGAAAAAAGAGGGTCGAAACCCTCAAAAAGGGTGGAGAGTCAACTTTTGTTATGGTTATAAAATGGCTGTTTTCCCTGCAACCACTGTTGATGAGGTTTGGCAATGGGATTCAGTAAAATGACTTTGAGTGATTCTTCTGCCTGCATAATGTCTGGCAATGGCGTTTTGATGGTCTTTACCGAACTCCGCTTACGACAAAAGTCGGGCTTGTTGCGTAACAGTTCGATTTCAAAAGCGTTCAGTTGAGTGATCTTATAACTCAAAGTAAAATCTTTCGATTTGGTGCAGCCGTTACTTTTTACTTTAAACTGGATGCTGTTTTCTCGGACCTGGATGCCATAAACGGTTTCTGGTGTTCGCGCTTTATCGGTAGGCTGAGGCTGGCTTTGCGCTTGAAAACTGCAAGCGGAAACCAAAATGATTAGTGCAGAAAAAGAAACAATAAGCTTCATATTTAATACTCCGTTAGAAGACAGAAGCCGTATCAACGGCCTCTGTTTCAATGTTTATCGAGCTTTTCGATATCTTGCTAGTAAACCCAGCCCCATCAATAAACCCAGGGTCGTGCTGCCACCGCCAGATTCTTTCTTATTTTTAACTTTGACGGATACCTTGGCTTCTGCTGAACCACCTTTGCCGTCGGTTACGGTGACTTTAAAGACAAGAGTTTCATCTTTTGTGACCGAAGGCGCTTTAAAAGTTGCTTTTGCAGCATTAGCCTGACTTAGCGTGACATTGGGGCCTGATACCTGAGTCCAGCTATAACTGAGTGAATCGCCATCTGGGTCACTGCTGGTCGAAGCATCAAGAGTGACATTGGCGCCTTCGTCGAGTTCCAGACTCGCTTGTGCAACCGCTGCGCTTGGTGCGCGGTTATTCAATGTGACTGCGACTTTATCGAGATACACGGTGTCATCATTTTCGCTGACTTCTTGATCTTTCTGATAGATAAAGGCAATGCGATTTTTGTTGCCTGTTAATTCAAGCGTTTTGTTTTCAAATGCGCTCATGGCACCTGATTTACCAAAAACGGTTTTGCCATTTACCTGAACAATAAAGAAGTCGTAATTTTCTTCTGTCGATGCTTTATAGTCGAAGCTGAGTTTATTAGCATTTTCTACAACCGCCAAAAGAATGCTCGCCTCATTATCGTTAATATCGCCGTTAGCAACCGCAGTTGATCCCGCACTGGTATGAGTTGACTGAGTTCCCCAAGCGACTGTTCCACCGTTAGACCACCGAATGTTGCTGCTGTCGACGGCTGCATTCACATCAAAACCTGCGTCAGGTAACGCTGCAAAAAATGTTTGCCCCGATACTTCTCCGGCAACGCTGTTATCTGTGGTTACTTTAATGGCAAACTTGGCGTTACCATTATTAGGCCCTTTTACTTTAACCTTAACTGAACAGGAACTATTAACCGCTAAACTTTTGCCACTACATTGATCATCTACTTTTGTGTAGCTAGAGAGGTTTTCTGCATCTACTAGCTCAACAGAAGCTATGTTGAAAGGTGCGGTGGTGAAGTTAGTAACTTCATAGGAATAGTCATCATTAAAGCCCGCTTCGACAAAGCCTAATTGGTGAGATTGACGTAAACTGACACCTTCGACTTTTTTAGCGACCCAGTCTGGGTACAATGAAACTTTTGCATAGACACCAGCTTTTCCTGCTGCGCCACAACCGTCACCCCAACTGACAACACCCATCTGGTACCATTCGTTATTATGCTTCACAACCAGTGGTCCGCCACTGTCGCCCTGACAAGAGTCTTTACCGCCTTCCGGTATACCCGCGCAAAGCATCTGGTCGGTAACACGGTCGCCATAGTTTTGTTTACACTGAGCGTCAGAAAAAAGATTAACGTTTACCTGGTGTAAAGTGGCTGGATAATCAGTGCTGGTGGTTGAACGATTACCCCAACCCATAACTGTCAATTTTGTTCCTGCAGCAATTTGTTGTGCTATGGCAGGCGTCATGATTTTTACGGGTGTGACGCCTGTGACTTCTTTTTCTAATTCGAGTATGGCGATGTCGTTGTTTATCTCGACAGGCTTGCTATAGGATTCATGCATGTAGATATTGCGTACCTTGATGCGTTGACCTTCGTTAGCTTCCTGTTTGAGATCATGAATACCTATAATGACATCAAAGTCTTCTGCGCTGGCGTTTTCTACACAGTGAGATGCCGTCAGAACGTAGCGACGGCCAATAAATGAGGCTCCACAGGCTTGACCATTAAAGGCATCTCGACCTCGACTTACGAGTGCCGTCATAAAAGGCCAGGCATTTTTAGCTGACTCTTCACCACCAATAATTCGTATTGTCGACTGTGCTTTATCTGATGCAGCATAACTAAGAGATGCAACGCTTGCTAAACAAATGACTCCTGCTTTAATGAAAAAGTTTTTCATTGACTTTTACCTTGTCGTTTACTTTGAATGCCTTTGTTTTTATCACGAGCGTTTTTGTGTTGAGTATTGAAGGTTTGTATCGGTATGTTGAATTCTTGATGCATTAAGAGTGAAAAAGAATTTCAATGTTTGCTTAATGAATAAAGCTATTGGCTAATTGGTAGTAAAAGAACACGTTTTTTAATTGAGTAGAGATTTGATTTTTATAGGGTTTTTTATACTTTGTTTTTTGTCTCTTATTTTTAACCGAAAGATGTTCGGGGAGTGATTTTATGTAGCAAAATAGCTACAACAGAAAATTTAATGGTAATATTTCTTTGTTATATCTAAGAGATAAGCGCCGAATCCCTGGCCTGAAATCACTCTTCTCTGCTATGAGGCTTTTAATGAACGATATTCCAAATATTGTCGATAAAGCTCACCATAGTCGTGAGTGAGTTCTTCACCTGGATGGATATCTTGCAGTATGTCAATAATTCCTTCCCCTCGAATACAGATGTTGGGGTCATCATGGTGGCGTATGAATTTGAACTCACAAGTAATCAGCAAAGGGTTCTGTCTGTTTTCGTCCCATAAAATATCTGGATTGGTTAGCTCCCAGTCTTCAATGTAGTGATAGTCATAAAAGAGTTGCGTGCCTTGTTTAATGGTTTGGGTGGCGACAACTAAATCATCGATAATTTGATACATAAACAGCTCCTAAGATAGAACGGCTAATAGTCAATTAAAAAAGATTCTCCTGAGTAAGGAGTGTTGTGCTTTACGTCGTGAGGATGTTTATTATAAGTGAGTGTGGCGACAGCAAGTGTCGTAATACGGTGTGTTTGTTATCTTGCTTTTGAGATTATCTCAAGGTTGGTTTTTTTGTTGGTTTCAGAGATTGCTCAAAGGGTTTCAGAGATTATCCATTGCTTGATGGTTAACTTTTCGACTATGTTGAAAATGACTGCTTGGAGCACTTAACTTGATAAAAGGGAGATTTTTATCATGAAATCTATACGTAATCTGATGTTGAATCTGGTTGTAATTTTCGTTTCGGTTGTCAGCTATGCTGATCCCATCGAAGACATGTCAATGAAAAACTATAAGGCGGGATGGTATCCCAACTTCATTCAGGGCAATGGACCTATGACGTGTCCTAAGACTTGTGATGCTTGGGTAGGTGCGCGTGCCGAACAGGAGAAAAGCAATGATGTTGAACCCGAAAGCGAGCGCGCTGCGGTGTGTAAAGTGACACGGGATAAATCCATCATTTATGAAGGTATCAATGATCCTTCTTCTCATTGGATTTATGGTAATCAATACGATGACGAACCTGTATGTTATGTTGCGCGGAGAAATAATTTGGTGAAACGCAGCGAATACTTTATGTGTCTGTGTGTGGAACCAGATGAGTGCAGAAAAGCAGACTTAATTGTTAGCAAAATTCATGATCCTGTTTGGGATCATGGTGCTGGACAATCGATTGTTAAAGTTGATGTTACTAACATTGGCGCGTCAGCAGCTGGGTTATTTTATACTCGCTTGCTAGATCCCGGAACAGGAGCGGCTTCGACCCAAGGCGTTGCAGGTCTAGCGGCGGGCGCTACAGTGACTTTGACGTTTTATTTTTCTTACTGGGTATTTGATCCTGATGCTTCATTAACAGCAACGGCAGATATCTATAACCAACAAGCTGAGTGTGACGAAGGCAATAATACTTTGTCATACTTCAAGCAAGGGTAACTATTGAACTAAATCGTTAAATAAATGAGTGCTTTGAGCAGCATGGACCCATGCTGCTCTTAATACTTTTATAAGACGGACATTGTAATTTTGAGTGAATAACTATTTCTTGTCTTAGTGACGACTAGCTAAACATAATCTCGCGGTTATTCATAATGGCATTGACTGCCTGGTCGGCTTTTCGAGTGGTCTCTGGAAGTCGGTAGCGAGGCGTTAACTTAAGAATCCAATCTATGGCCGTAGGCAGCGAAATGCGGTGGCCTACAGATACATAAACGGGCTTAACATTTTTTTGCGTTCTTAACGCTGCTCCGATGATTTGATCATTATCTATTAGATGCGCAAAGTCACCGCGTTCGTCATCACAATCATCATGCTCACCGCACAGTCGAGTTTTTCCACAACCTATTGTTGGTCGGTCAAGTAGCACTCCCAGATGACTAGCCAGTCCAAAGCGTCGAGGATGAGCGATGCCTTGCCCGTCACAAACAATGAGATCGGGTACATGTTGTAAACTTTTAAAGGCTTTTAATAGGGGAGGTATTTCTCGAAAAGAAAACAGGCCTGGTATATAGGGAAAGCTTATTTTATCTCTAGCGGTTGCTACTTCTAGAACATCGAGAGTGCTTGCATCCATTACTACGACAGCAGAGACGATTTCTTGCCCATCTTTTTCGTAGGCGACATCAGTGCCAGCGATGGTTTTTATCGATGTAAACTGGTCACTTTGGACGATTTTTTGTGCCAGAGTGTGCTGCATTTTTAATGCGTCTTCTTCACTGAGTCCAGATAACTGTGATGGATCGGGTATCATCTTAGAGTGGGTCGCGTATAATTTAATCAAGTTAAACGTGCGAAACATTCTACCGGATTTTGAGCCTGGGCAGTAACTATGGTTAAAACGACCGTTATATTTTTGATTGGAGCGATGGGCTTTTTTGGCAATATCGGTGAAGCAGCACAGATATATAAGTGGCGAGACAAGGACGGCAAGTTGCATTACAGTGATAAGCCTCCTGCTGAGCAGAAGGTTGAAGAAGTCGAACTGGGGCCTGTTAACACTTATACCAATGTGAGCACTTCGAAAGCCAGTCGCTATTTTCAACAGATGACCAAGCAGCATAAGGTGATTATGTACAGCGCCGAGTGGTGTGGTGTCTGCAAGAAAGCGCGGCGCTACTTTAAGCAGAATAATATTGCTTTTACAGAACTGGATATCGATAAATCAAAACAGGCTCGGCGGGACTATAAGCGACTTAATGCTCGCGGTGTGCCCGTTATTTTAGTAGGCAGGCAACGGATGAATGGATTTTCTAAGGCTGGATTTGAGCAAATTTATAAGAAAGGGAAAGAGTAGAACTGAAAAAATCTGCTTGAGTAATGTACAAATAGTGTCCTAATTGTCACCAAGAGATGTCTTTATTTAATTGAACTTTCAATGAAAATATTGAATCTGGCAAAGAGATTATTCTCCTCGTTAAATTACCACGTTTTTAACCTGTTGATTTTTAAAGTTATTATCGTCTTTGTCGGTTCTGTTCGAAGATCTGTCGTTTTATTGCTATCGCAAATATTCAATTTTATCAATGATGACTGCGGACCAAATCAATCTCGTTTTAATTTTGCTCCCAATTAAATTAATTCGAGTAGTAAACAGCTCATTAGCATGGCTACTATTCAAACTAAACAATAACAAAATAGTGCTCTGCTAATTAAAATATAGGGGTAGGTAAATGTTTAATATGAAGTCTGTCGCGACGGCAACTGCATTGGCTTTAGGCCTAACGGCATCAGTAGAAGCGGCTAACGGTAAAGTTGATGTTATTGTAACTTTAAAATCTGAATTTTCAGTAGGTAACCATGCTAACAATAAGGGCAAAGCGAAAGGCATCGCCGCTAGCCTGGGTTTATCTCCTAAGCATACTTATGGTAGTGCTTTATTTGGATTTGCTGCTTCGGTTCCAGAAGCGCGACTGGCTTCATTACGTAATCATCCCCAAGTGGCAAGTGTAGAAATTGACGTCATCCACAAGGTACCAGAGCCTGAAATTCAGAAAGGCAAGCCTGGTAATGGCGGTGGTGGATCTAATCCACAAACGACTCCTTGGGGAGTTTCTCGAGTTGGTGCTGACAACAACAGTAACGAAGGTGCAGGGATGCACGTTTATGTTCTAGATACCGGTGTCGATTCTGATCACGCCGATATTGCGGGCAACTTAGGTAATGGGTTTGCAGCACAAAAATGTAAAGGTCGCTCCTGTAATCAAAATTGGGATGATGACCATGGTCATGGTACCCACGTAGCGGGTTCAATCGCAGCTATCGATAATGGTATTGATGTTGTGGGTGTGGCCTCAGAAGTAACCATTCACCCCGTGAAGATATGTTCAAGTCGTGGCTCTTGTCCTTCTTCTTCGACAATTGCAGGTTTGGATTGGGTGGTGAGTGAAGTACAGGCTCGTGGGCAAGCTGCCGTTGCTAACTTGAGTATTGGCGGTGCTGGTTCTGTGAATGGTAATTGTACCAACTCAGGCCATAGCGGAAACGATGCTTACTACGAAGCTTATTGTAATGCTCGCAACGCTGGTGTAGTAGTAGTAGTTGCGGCTGGTAACAGCAGTGCGGACGCTCAAAACTACACACCTGCTGGTTTCTCTGACGCTGTAATCACAGTGAGTTCTGCTAAGCAGGGCGACGACTGGAATGGTTTCTCTAACTGGGGTAATAACAGCGCTAACTGGACAAGCAACCAATCTGCTCCAGTAGCGATTGCGGCACCAGGTGGTAGCATCCTGTCATTACGAGCAGGTGGTGGAACTACGACCATGAGTGGTACATCAATGGCTTCTCCACACGTTGCGGGTGCGGCAGCTTTGTATATGGCTTCTAATCCTCAGTCTATGGACTCCAGTGCCTTCTTTAATGTGCGTTCTGCTTTGCTTAACGCCGCAGAGAGCACGGCTAATTGGAACAACACATCAGGCTATCCTCATGACGAAGATTTCCTGAATGTTCAAGGGATGTAAATCCTCGCTTTTATAAGCTATTGTTATAATAAAGTGCTTTCTGATGACATCAGGAAGCACTTTTGCTTTGTGGTTCAGTGCAAGGTTTTGGTCTTTTAATCTCTTGGTGGTATATTCAAGGAGCATTGGTAGTCTGATAAGCTCGTCGAGAAGCAAAATATAGTGGATTATCTACCTGCGAGAATGCCTTGGCATTTTGACCTTGCAGCGGGTCGCGCTGAGTTTATTTGTAGTCATTTTATAAGGGGGCAAAGATGGCTTTGGATTCTGGGAAGTTAAGTCGGCTAGGTACAGGCTTATTGCTGTTAGTTTGTACATTGTATTTCCTTTTATTTTATGGCCACGTAAGCAAAGACAAAACTCAGAGCTATATTATTCCTTTGACTCATTCAGCCGCGTCTGAATACTTAAAGCAACACAAGATTGTTGTTTCTCACCAACTGCCTATTATCCAATCGGTAGCCGCTGAGCTGACTGCACAGCAATATCAAGATTTAATTCAACTGTCTGTCGAACTGTTTCCTAATGCCAGTGTTCAGTCGAGTGGCATTGCATGGGGACAAAGGATCGGTTTTTCTCCTGCGACGGCTTCTCAAGTTACCGGCGCGGGACAGCTGCATGCTGCAGGGATATTGGGCAGTGGTGTTACCGTTGCAGTATTAGACAGCGGCTTCAAATCCATTAACGGATTACGTCACGATGCTTATGGTCGCAACCGTGTGTACGGAACCTATGATGCGATCCGCAATAAAGTGGTTATGAATGATAGTGATGACAGTGGACATGGCACTCATGTCACCAGTGTCGTTGCGAATAGCGAAAGAGATGCCTACGGGCGATTTTATGGTTTAGCACCCAATGTAAGATTGATGAATGTAAAAGCGTTTACTCAAGCTGGGGCTGGTAACTATGCTGATGTTATTCGTGGTATTCAGTGGTTAGTGCAATACCGAGAGCTATTTAATATCAAAGTTCTAAACTTATCTTTCAGCGCAACTCCTCGTTCCTATTATTGGCAAGATCCTCTTAATCGAGCGGTGATGGCAGCGTGGCAGTCAGGTATTACGGTTGTAACCTCAGCTGGTAATCAAGGACCAGATCCTATGACCATCGGTGTTCCTGGTAATAATCCTTATGTCATAACCGTTGGTGCAGTTTCCGATAACTCAACCGATACTAATAATAACGATGATTTTTTAGCGAATTTTTCTTCAGCGGGACCGACTCATGAGCGGTTTATTAAACCTGAAGTTGTTGCATTGGGTTCTCGATTAATGGGCGTGATGGAATCGAATACACACATAGCTTCTGAGCACCCTGAATATCACGACGGTGGTAAGTACTTTATGATGTCGGGGACTTCTCAGTCTGCGGCAGTGGTAAGTGGTATTGCTGCGTTGATGTTGAGTGATGACTCGTCTCTTACCCCTGATAATGTTAAGTGCCGTTTAATGGCTACCGCGCAAGCCGCAAAAAAATCAACAGGAGAGTTGGCTTACAGTGTCTTTCAGCAAGGCGCTGGTCAGGTGAATGCATTTGAAGCCGTTCAAAATCGCTTAAATGGATGCGCAAATGTTGGCTTAAACATCGCACAGGATTTAAATGGTTCTCAACATTTTTCTGGCAAAGCCATGCGAGCACAAAATGGTGATTACTATATTCGTGCGGCAGAAAGTTTATTATGGAATGGTCTCCTTGACCGGTCTGGTCGATTTGCCTGGCAAGATGCGACGACATGGCAAGACGCAACCACGTGGCAGGATGCGACCACATGGCAAGATGCCACGACGTGGCAGGATGCAACAATATGGCAAGATGCAACAACATGGCAAGATGCTACAATTTGGCAGGATTTGAATCAGGTATTCATTGCTATCAATGCATGGGTGACTGAAGAATAAACTTGCTAAGTTTCGGTCTACCGAACTACTATAAAGCCGAGGTATTTCCCTCGGCTTTTTTCTTACTATAACGATAACAATGAAAATAATTCGCGTTTTTTACTTCTTAGTTTTGTTGTGGAGTAGCAATGCTTTGGCGCAAGCATTGGACATTCATAGTATTCGGTTTGATCATCTCTATCCTCAACATGGTTTATCACAAAAAACAGCTCAAGTGATCTATCAGGAGCGTTCTGGATTTATCTGGATTGGTACACAAGAAGGATTAAATCGATATGACGGCAAAACATTTACTGTCTATCGACATAATCCTCAAGACGCCTATACGCTTTCTCACGATGTCATCCGCGACATCATCGAAGATGAGCAAGGTAACCTCTGGGTTGCCACTTTTAAAGGACTCAATGTTCGTAGAAGTAATAGCAGTGTTTTTCAGCCGGTTGTTCTAAAAAGTGAGGGGCAAGAGCTTTCATCCATTCGTTTAAATAAGCTTTTTATAGATAGCAAGCAGCGCTTGTGGATTGGTGCCGAACAAGGGGGAGTTTATCTTCTCGATTTACCTGAAAGTCAGGGCTCTGGTACGCAAATAGATGTTAAGGCCTTGAAGTTAATCAAAGAGCTGAGTGTTACTGAAATTAAAGAAGACTCTCGAGGTAGGTTTTGGGTCGGCACAGACGGCGATGGCATTCTTTTGCTCAGTGCCAACTTTGATGAAGAAGAGCGATTTAAGTTTGATAAATCGAATCCTCAATCCTTATCGCATAATCGTATACGAAGCATCATTGAAGATGTCCGAGGAAGAATGTGGATAGCGACACGTGGGGGCGGAGTTAATCGTTTCGATGAATTAACACATCATTTTCGTCACTATAAACATGATGTGAATGATGAGACCAGTCTTACACACAATCGTGTTTATCAACTTTACCAGGATACTCATCGACGACTATGGGTTGCGACTGATGCTGGCATCAGTTTGTATCGTGAGAAAGATGATGATTTTGCCAGACTATCTTATTTGCCTTCGCAAAAAGAAGGTCTTAGTGCGAATCGAGTTTTATCTATCATGGAAGATGTCGGTGGAAACATGTGGTTTGGGACTATTCAGGGCATCGATCGCTGGAATCCTGTGACGGCGGCTTTCTCTCATTACAAGCACGTTCCCGAACGAGCTAATAGTCTTAAGCATAGCCTGGTCACCGATTTTTCTGAGGATAAGAGTGGGCTGATTTACATTGCTACTTTTGGTGGTGGCATCAATATACTGGATCCCAAAGAGCAACGCTTTTCTTCTCTTGACTTATCATCCAACCAATTGGATATATCAAAAGCCAGAATTACTGCATTACTTGTCAATGACCAACAAGAATTGTTTTTTAGTATTCGTGGTAAAGGCTTGTATATTTATTCTATAGAAAAACAAACGCTTCAGCATTTTGTCCATTCTGAAGACAACGAAAAAAGCTTAAGCGCTAATGGTATTACTGACATTTATCAAGACCGTGCTGGGCGTATATGGATAGCTACTTATGGCGGTGGTTTGAATAAGCTCAACGCAGATGATATGAGTTTTGAGCGTTATGTTCATAATAAGGGGGATGACACTAGCATATCATCTAACAAAGTCTTTCAGGTGATTCAGGATGACGACGGTTATGTGTGGGTGGCGACGGATGGTGGCGGTATCGCTCGTTTAAACAAAGACGGAAAGTCTTTTAGTCGCTTTATTAATCAACCGGGTGATGAGAATAGTTTGTCTGGTAATACTGCCTGGGTTATTTTGCAAGATGTGGCTGGCAACTTCTGGATTGGGACTCAGGCAAACGGTTTGAATTTTTGGTCTGCCAAAGATCGCCGTTTAGGAAGAGGAAACTTTAAACATTACTCGATTCATAATGGATTAAACAGCAGTACCGTGAATGGTATTCTACAACAAAATGATGACAAGCTTTGGATCAGTACCAATCGCGGTGTCAGCGTTCTTGAACCCAGAAGTGGCCAGTTTCAACACTATAATCTGGCTATCGAGTGGCACAAAAACGAATTTAATCAAGGTGCTTATCTTAAAGCATCGGATGGGCGCCTTTATTTTGGTGGATTAAATGGTGTTTCGACCTTTTATCCTGAAAACATAGTGACTAACCAGCATGTTCCAGAAATTGTACTGGCCAAAGTGTTGGTACAAAATGACCCTGTCGCTCTCGATAATCGACCAGAAAAAATTGATTCTCTTATCTTCACTCATAATGACTATTTAATTGCCTTTGAATACCTGGCTCTTGACTATGCTGCACCTCAAAAGAATCAATATCAATATTTTTTAGAAGGATTTGATTCTGACTGGATCGACAGCGGAGAGCTTAATCGAGCGACCTACACCAATTTACCTTCAGGCAATTACCGAATGCACTTTAGGGGAAGCAATAATGATGGTGTCTGGAACGAAGAAGGGATCTCTATTGATATTAAGGTGCTTCCTGCTCCATGGCTTTCTTGGTGGGCTTTTCTGCTTTATGGTTTGATCTCTATCATATCCTTAGTGTTATTTATTCGAGTGCAAGCTAGAAAAATTGCCCAGCAAGATTACTTTCACAATGAGGTTCATCATAGAGTTGAACATGAAACCCAAGCGTTGAAATTGCTCAATAATGAACTTGAAAAAAAGCTTAGTTATCTGAAAGCACACTCTGGACGAGATCAAGAAACGGGACTGCCAGGTCAGTGGATATTGACAGAGTTTATGGGGGCCTATAAAGAATGTGTGGCGATGCTTTCTAAGTCAGATAGTACATCTGATAATCGACTCAAAATGTGTGTCTCTATTCTTCGTATTCCTGCATTAGAAAGTTTACGGAGGAAAGACGAGGGGGCTGCATCAAGAGTCTTACTTAACTTTATTCAAAAGTTGCAACAGCAGAGCCATCAGTATCAGTTGATTTGCCGGTGGAGTGATAATGAAATTGCCATTATTCGCTTTGTTCAAAACCGCGGTGATATTGACGCGATGTTAAATCAGTTTTCCAACTTGTCCCGTCAACTTAGTTATGGTGATACGCAACTGGAAGGGCAGTCCATCATCTTGAAAGTAGGCTACTCGCTCTATCCATTTGATAGCAACAGTTCTTATGATCTAGGGTGGGAGCAGTCTTTGATGCTAACGGAGTTAGCCGTTCAGAGCTGTTGTCTTTATGAAGAATGCCAATGGCTAGGAATCTTAGAGATCAAGCAATCCATCAGTGCGAGCGTATTACAAACAGTCATTGCTCATGGTGATATCCGACAATATGCTGAGACCTTTGAGTTAGATGTGAGTGAGAGCTAAGCATTTGGGCTTAGCTCATTACTATTGCTTTTGATAGTCTCGCGGAGACATACCGTATTTTTCTTTAAAACACCGCCCAAAATAGGTTTGTGAAGAAAAACCACACTCCTGAGCGACATGACCTATCTGTTTGGTCGTAGTTAATAATTTTTTTGCTTCGCTTAATCGATGGTTTCTGAGAAAGTCATTAGGACTAAAGCCTAGCAAAGCTTTTACTTTTCGTTGTAACTGCCTTTCACTCATTGCTAGTTCAGAGGCGATGAAGCTCATCGACAGCTCTGAGTTTTTGTAATGAGTTTCTACCTGTTTATGCAGTTTTTTTAAGAACTGATTTTCATTTTGAGTGAAGGTGGTTTCGGGCTGACCAGAAGATTCCCATTGTTGAGCTAGTTTTTGTTGCAATCTTTGACGGGATTGAATCTGGTTTTGGATACGCAATAGAAGCTCTTGAGCATTGAAAGGTTTGGTTTGGTAATCATCGGCTTCGGATTCCAGTCCCTCTATCTTGCTCTTTGAATCCCCTTTGGCTGTTAACATAATAACAGGGATATGAGCTGTCATTTCTGTTTGCTTCAGCGTTCTTAACACCTCAAAACCGTTAATGCCGGGCATCATGACATCACATAAAATAATGTCTGGTACATAGTTGATGGCCATCTCAATGCCTTCTTCACCATTAGACGCTAATAAGCAATGATGCTGTTCTGCTAAAATGCTTTGCAGATGAGCTTGCATATCAAAATTATCTTCTATAACGAGGACTGAATGACGACTATCAGAGCGCTGTTGTCGTTGATTGTGGAGATCAACCTCGCTTAATTCTGTGGCAATGTTTACATCAAACAGGGTGGAGTCTGTTAGTTTTTCGCCACTCCAGTCATTGGTAGTGCTCATGCTTTGAGGCATGAAAATAGAAAAACAGGTACCGACGTTAAGTTCTGATTGAAGATCCATTTTCCACTTATGTATGGATATAAGCTCGTCTACCAAACTTAGCCCTATTCCTACACCTTGAATATGACGAGTTTCTTGCCTGTCAATTCGGTGGAAGCGGTTAAATATTTTATCTTGTTGTTCTTTTGAAAGACCAATCCCACTGTCTTGTATCGTCAGGCAGTAGTTGTTTCCTTGTTGCGATAAGCTAACTGATACTTGACCATCTTGTGGTGTATATTTAAAAGCGTTAGATAGAAGATTAAACAATATTTTTTCTATAGCGGATGGATTGGCTTTTAGCCACACATCCATATTGATGCGGTACTCGTATTCAATTTTTGACTTTTGTGCTACCACAACGAATGCTTCGCATATTTGAGTGAGCAAAGAACGAGCGTTAAAGTTAGAAAAAGTTAAGACTTGGTCTCGAATTCTAGATAACTCTAACAGTTGTTCTACCATACGAATCATTCTTAGGCTATTGCGTTTTGCCGATTGTAACTGAGATTTATCTTGTTCTTTTTGAGTGTTAGTCAGCTGATTATCGATGACACCATTGATAATGGTGAGGGGCGTTCTAAACTCGTGTGATATGTTGGCAATAAACTCGTCTTTCAATCTCAGAACTTCTTGCTCAACCTGCTTTTGCTGAGAGATGTTGGTGATGGAAATAATCACCATTTGTTGAAGTTCTGATTGATATTCAGAGAATGACACATGGATGTAAATTTCTTCTTTCGACTTAGTCAGTCCTATCGACTCTCTTTCTAAACCCTGCGGTGAGCGAATCAAGGTTTGCTTAAAACTTTGAAAGTTAAAAATATGCGCCAGTTCTTCTTCCGGTTTGATTAACATCGAAAATCCCTGCCCAATAAGTTGTTCTTCGGAGTAACCAAAGAGCCTTATGGTCGCAGAGTTACAGGTCAATATATTGCCAAAATGGTCAACGGTCAGAATGGGGTTATGAGTGTTCTCCAGTATGGCATCCTGGATTGCAGACTTCTCTTTAACGGATTGATGTTGGTGCGTTAACTCTGAACTTAGCTGATGATTATCGAGTGTCAGTTTTTCCACTTCAAGGAGTTTAAGCGTGGCGGCTTTTCTATCGTACCGAGTTTGCAGATAGAGCAAGAGTAAGGCGACCGACAAAATCAAAAGTAGAGAAAGGGATTTTAAATCGGGCAAAACGAGAGCTGGTTCGTGTGACATTACCAGTGCTATTTGCCAGATGATTATTATGCTAATCAGACTGAAAGCATTGATAGAAAGCTTTCTTTGACGACTGGTAGATCTATTGTAACTGTCTGAGTCGTTCAATGCTGGCAGTAGCAGTAAACTGATGATGAATAAAAAGAAGCCTGTTGAAATGAGCAGTGTCGACTGGCCATTGATCATCCATTGCAAAGCTGGTTGTTCCATTGAATAGAAAGACAAAGCCCAACAAAGAAATGCTAACCCTGCGAAAGTCGGTGCGATAGAACGTTGATGCCATGCCTGCTCAAACCACTGCACGGCCAGGTAACTCAGCATAATGATATGAAACAACTGGGCAGATTGTTGGCTATCTTGCTCGATGTTGGTGGATTGATAATTGGCAAGTGCGAAATAGATAAAAAGTCCAAAGGTAAAAAGCAGAGTAGTGGAAGAACGGATAATGCTGCTGGTTGTTAGTAATTCTCTTGCTCTGCGGTATTGCTTGATTTCGATAGCACCAATCAGCAGGGTATAAAACAAAAAATAACAAAACTGGATAAACACATTAGGGAGTAATGGTCGCTCAGACATCGTTTGATCGATAAATGCCAGAGCAAGGATAAAACCAGTGAGAAACGCTGTCCCGTTAATTAGCCAAAATAAGGGTTCTATGCCGTGAGCGTTGGATTTTGAATGATAAAACGTGATGCCTATAAGCATCAGCTGAAATAGGCCAATACCAAAGGCCAGTTGCACCTCGAATGGCGGTAGAGTATCAAAAAGGTAGTGGCTGGTATTGAGCCATAAGAAAAGAATAGATGCTGTAGAGATAATCCCTATCTGCCATCGAGAAAAGTGAGTCATTAAGATAGCGTCATCAATGTAGGGCTACAGCCCTTTAGAGTTATTATTGTAAGACTCAAAATTAACACGTCTTCTGTGTCAAATGAATCGGTTTTGCCTTTCTTTCTAAGAGGTAAGCGTTGTTGAGAGAATATTGTCTTGACTTTTAAGACGACCGGTCATATATTTGTCACTATGGGACGCATAGGACACTGTAGACAACACATATTGGCCGCTGGCACCGAAGTTTTGTACCAAAAAGGGTACAACGGTACTGGCGTGAAAGAGATTACCACGGCAGCAGGTGTGCCGAAAGGTTCTTTTTATAACCACTTCGAGAGTAAAGAAGCTTTTGTTATTGAGGCCCTTGAAGCGGTGGCTGCGCAACATGAGGAACACAGTCGTGCCGTGTTAATGGGTTCTGACCTTAGTCCTAAACAACGCATTTTGAACTTTTTTGATGGTATCCATCAGGACTACAAAAGTGAAGAGTTCAATGGCGGGTGTATTATAGGCAATCTCTGCTTAGAGATGGCGGATGAAAACGAAGGGATCCGAGCAACTGTTGATAAGCTATTTAATAAACAGGTGTCGCTTATTGCAGATTGTTTAAGAGCGGCACAAGATTGCGGTGAATTATGTTGTGAGCATTGCAATTGTGCTGAGTTGGCTGAGTTTATTCATTGTGCCTGGGAAGGGGCTGTGATGCGCATGAAAGCATCACGTAACTGTCAGCCATTTACTATTTTCCGAAATCAATTAGAGCAGTTTTTTGTTTAAGATTTTGTTGTAGAAAAAAATTTTGGCTTGAAATAAGACGACCGGTCATATATTTTGCTGGTTTAAAGACGACTGGTCATATAAATAGAGGTAAACAGAGTGGTTCGTAATCGATGGTTGAATGCATTGGTCATTTCGACTGTATTTTCAGTCGGGGCATTGGCCAATGTTAAAGACAGTGAAGCACCAATGGTGCCCGCAGCAAATCTCGTTGATCAAAGTGAAGAGAAAGCGGTTGATGTTAAGGCGGCTGCTTTATTTGGTAGTGTGAATAGCGAAAAGAACCCTCATCGTGGCTGGATTTGGGATACTGACGAAGAGCCATGGGATACGGGCTGGGCTCTGTATTTTGATAATGATCTTTTTGCATTGCGCAGTTCTGATCAGGATTATACGGGAGGGCTGTCGGTCACATTGGCTGGGCGACGCGCAACGGAATATTGGTTTTCGTTAGATCCATTATTGACGCAAGTGAATAATGTCACCGGATTAACTCAGCGTCACAGCGGTCATGATCGACAGCTACACAGCTTTGAAGTGGGCTTTACGGTGTTCACTCCAGAAGACATTAAGAGTACTGCCGCGCAAATGAATGATCGGCCTTACGCTAGCTTGTTGTATCTTTCTAATACCCACGAGTCGATTGATTTTGAAAATGACAGTGCCTGGGTTTCTACCTTAACTCTGGGTGTTTTAGGTGCGCCGGTTGTGAGTAATATTCAGAGTGGTTTACATAAGGTTTTAGGAGGCGACAAGCCTGTTGGCTGGGATAACCAAATCAGCGAAGGTGGAGAGTTAACTTTTCGTTATAGTGTGGCAAGACAAAATCTCTTTTATGGGGATTATGACGAAACCAGCAATGTTGAGCTGAGTACAGCCACTCAGGCAAGTGTCGGTTATATTTCTGAGATCTCCTGGGGGTTGGCGGGGCGTGTTGGTCAGTTTAATTCTCCCTGGTACAGCTTTCGTCCGCAATTTAACGACTACTCAGAAAAATCTGCGAGCTTGGTCGGTGTCAATCAAAGTTCGGAAGAATTTTATTTCTGGGGAGGATTTAATTTGCACTTAAGAGCTTACAATTCTTTTTTACAAGGGCAATTTAAAGACAGTCCAGTAACCTATTCGTCACACGATGTTCGCCCTATCATCGCTGATGTATGGGCTGGCGTGACTCGACAATTTGAGAGTGGCTGGCGCTTTAGCTACCTGTTACGTATGCAATCATCGGAGGTTAAATCCGGTAAGGCGGATCGTAATGTGGTTTGGGGTGGTTTTATTGTTAGCAATCATTGGTAAGACAAACTAAGCACGGCCGGGTCCGAGCTTAGTTTACTTGGTATCTAAACGTGCTTTCCACGCTCCCAGCTGGTGTTACCCAGGTAGGTTTTTCCTGCATCAACGGCACCGTCTTCCATGGTAGTTCCCATGCTGTCGTTCCAGCGGTTCAAATAACCAAAGAGAGAGATGACACCAAGAATTTCGACAATTTCATCATCGTTCCAGTACTCATGAAGATTTGCGCTGATGTCTTCATTAACGGCATTAGGAATCGATGAGGCGGCCAGAGCAAACTCAAAGGCTGCTTTTTCAGCGTCAGAGTAGAGCGAGCTATCCCGAAAATCCCAGATGTTTTGCAAGCGCTCATCGCTGCCGCCGTAACGATGGGCGGCGAGAATGGTGTGTGCTTCACAGTAACGGCAGCCAGTATTGGCACTGGTAATGTAACCAATTAAACGTTTTTGTTCGCTAGTGACGGAACCATGATTTTCCATAACGGCTTTATTTAATTGAATAAAGGCTTTGGCAATCGCAGGACGGCGCTGCATGGTCAGCACGCTGTTAGGGCAAAATCCTAGAGTTTCATTAAAAAAGCGTGCTAATTCGACAACTTCTTGATCATGGTTTTGAGATAAAGGGGTGACTAAAGGCATGATAGTTTATTCCCAATCGAAAACATTTTACCATGCTAGGTGAAACTATTTGAAAATTCAACTAAATAAGCGCTAGCCTTCTTGATTTAATAATAATTCAGCGTGGTTTTGCAGTTTTTCTATTAATTCAAGCAGCAAAATGGCTTCTCCTTCGCTAAGAGCCTGACGATAGTGTTGTCCAGAAGCCTGCATCTTCGGCATCAGCAGTTCAAACTTGTCTTTGCCTTTATCGGTAAGGGTTAACAGAGTGCTACGGCCATCATTAGGATTTGGTGTTTTTTGCACGAAGCCCAATTCGATTAAACGCGCATTGGCTCTGGTAATTGTGGCTGCATCCATTCCTGTAAGTTCTTTAATTCTTACAGAAGTGACTGGACTGCTTATACCTATAATAGCCAGGACTCTCCATTCTCTTGGCGACATTCCTGTGCCTTTTACAAAAACATCGGTCGTTGTTTGGCGGATAGTATTAGAGAGCACTGCTAATTTATAAGGGATATGTTTATTTAGGTCGAGCATATTGCGTAATCCTGTGCATCGAGAAGAGCATTGCAAACCTCTTGAAAAAAGCTAATTGCTTGAACTTTCAAGATCATGGTGGCGTGGCGATAATTGTAACGTTAATGACGTTATTTTAGAACGGATTCTACAAAAAACTAAGTTAAATCTCTGTCTATCATTTAATCTGTTTTATTGAATTATGCAAAATTGTTATAGCAAAAAATAACTCTTTCTGGGTATCTAAGTGCTTGTTTTATTTATAGTCTCAACATAATATGGTTAGGTTGATGTCGTTGATTCATCAACTAAGGAACCGACGCTTTCTCTAACGCATCAGTCGATTGAGTGGTGAGACTGATAAGCCGTCATACTGTGAGGGACAAATGCCGGCGACAATTATTCAGACATTCATAAACATTCTCATATTAACCATGTTGGTGAATATCATCTGGTATTTTCCGGTTTTGGTCTGGGCGCATCAGTATGATCAGAAGTTGGTGGTGGATGAAGTCTCACAGGGCACCGTTAATGGTACTGAGTTTCCGGTCTATATATGGGTTGATGAGTCTGGCGGCGTGCAATTAACGCCGACGCGGCCTGCACCGGGTATCGATTATACGACGTCTGTCGTCTCTGCCACCGATGTCTCCGCTCAATCCATTTTTGAACAGGCAATGGATTCACAAAAAGAGGAGCCTGATCAGCTAGCCTTAGTTGCAGGCGAACCGCAAACCGGTCTATCGACAGGAGTGTCCAAAAGTGAGCTTTTGACGCGTGAGGAGGCGGTGAAGCGAGAGTCTTCACCGAGCTGCCGCTGGTTGGTGTCGAGAGTATTTGAATTAACCGCGATTATTGAGCGCCGTGATAGCCGTAACAAAAGCAGTTTCTGCAAAGAGCTGGCAAGTCGAGTGAATGAACTTAAGACCAATCGATGTGCTGTTGCTGGTACGGCTTATGGACGTATTTGCTGATAATTCCTAACTTATTGATCGCAGTAGCTGTGGGCGACCGGTGTACGGGTTTCACCATGGCGGTCTTGTTGAACATAAACACAATCGCCTTCAAGAGTTTTCAGGTAGTAGCTTTTTGGTAATGGTGCTTGTGGTGGAGCTTCTGGCTCATCGTCTTTGCTGGCTTCATGGATAACGTGTCCAATAATAGCGCCTGCTGCCAGAATACCCAGGGCTTTTGCGGCGCGGCCGTGACCATGTACATGAACTGAGGTGTGGCCATGGTAGCCATGATGATGACCGTGTCTGACGTGGTGGCGACTATGAATAGAACAACCAGTCAGTGCTATCAGCGTGACTGCAACAACGGAAATTTTAACTACCGAAAGAGATCTCATGGCTTAACCTGAAACGTTTTTGACTATGAGATGTATTCTAGTGGAATGAGTCTGAACAAATACTGAATGCTTGATAACCACCTTCTTTCAAATGGCATGGATGACTCGATGGAAAGAGGGCCGTTATATATTGGCTGGCATTGCGCCAGCCAAATTGGGTTATGGCATCTGGATTTGGCTGCCACCACCACCGCCAGCACCAGGAACAACGATAGAAGATGACTGCTGACGACGCAGTTCTTTGAGTTCTTCCATGGTTTTTTCCATGGCTTGTTGCGCGCCTTTAGCAAATTCTTCAATCGCTGCGGCAAGGCTGTCTGCTTCAATTTCGAAGTTCAATGGCAGTGCACCGGCAGGAGTCAACATTTGCGTTTGACCCAGGTAAGTCACTTTGCGTGATTCGTCGACTGCGCCATCAACCGTAATAGGCGTTAAAATTCTAATCGTTCCGATTTTTTGATCGGTAACGACTTCTTCTTTAAAAAGTGAGCTAGTGTCCATCTGCAATTCAGATGATTGGATAGAATCCATGATATGGCCTCAAAATTGATTGAATGTCTATACTCGTCGCCTTTTAAGGTGTAGCCATGTTAGCTGCATTTCGAAAGACTTTGGGTATATGTAAATGATCTTTAAGTGAAGGCCTTGGGTCGTCACCTGAGCGACAACACATTTTCGTTCCGTTGAAAGTGAAAAAGGCAAAAAATCTAAGTGGGATTCATGCATCTGTCGACAATCAAAAAGTCTTCACTCAAAGACCTCTTGGCGTTGATTCTACCTTATTTTAAAAAGGAGTTGGAATATCCTTACAAAATCAATCTGGTTGGAGGTCTTCAGCGTAATTAATTCTATACACTAGCGCGCTGAGACAAACTTCTGGGAAGACATTGAGTGCGGTACGCAGAAATTACCGGGTGGGGAAAATGCATGCCCCCGGCAACACTAACGAATGATGATTTATCCACGATTATGGATACCTCTGACGAATGGATTTTCTCTCGTACGGGGATGAAAGAACGTCGTATCTCTCATGTGAATGCTGATGAGTTGGCTTATGTTGCTGCGGCTCGAGCAATTGCCGCAGCAGGACTCGAAGTCAATGATATTGACGGTATTCTTTTTGGTTCTATGACGCCTACTACGCTCATGCCTAATTGCTCTTCTTATGTGCAAAAACGACTGGGCAATAAAGTGGCGGCCTGTATGGATCTCAACAGCGCCTGTTGCAGTTTTTTATATGCCATCAGCACGGCAACTTCATTGATACAGGCCGGTGTCATGAACAAGGTCGTTGTGATTGGTGCCGAAAAACTGTCATGGTTTTTGGATTGGACCAACCGCAATGTTTCCGTTTTGTTCGGTGATGGGGCGGGGGCTGTTGTGTTAGAAGCTACCAGTGAGCCTGTTGGTGTGTTATCGAGCAAGTTGGGGTGCTATGGAGATATGCGAGATACTCTGGCCACCGATAATTTTGGTTCAGGAGCGAATCGCGGTCTAGATAGCTATGCGCATATTTCCTGGGAGTTTGATGGACAGGAAATTTTTAAGCGGGCAACTCGCGGTATGGTACTAGCCACTCAGGGTGCATTAGCGGATGCCAATGTCGATGTTGAAGAAGTTGACTGGGTGATTCCGCATCAGGCCAATCGCCGTATTATTGAAGCCGTTGCCAAGCGCATGAACATTGATATGGACAGAGTTGCCATTACTGTAGATCGTTATGCCAATACATCTGCCGCAACGATTCCTGTCACTTTAACAGAGATACTGGAACAAAAACGTATACAGCCTTATGACAAGATTGTGATGCCGGCTTTTGGGGCTGGATTGACCTGGGGAGCTGCTTACTTGCGTTGGGGAGCTCGAGTAGAGCCTATTGCTGAGGCTGCTGTGGAGTTACCACCCTGCGACAAAACGGCGCTGGAATTGATAGAGCCTTTATTGGAAATTAATCGACGCCATAAGGTGGTGGTGTCGGCATAGCACGAAAGAAAAATCAGAAAAGAAAAAGTGCAATGCCCAAGGCGGGCGCTGCACTTTTAGAAGGATGTTGGCTTAGTGCTCGTGGCCGCCTACACCGTGAACGTGACCATGAGCAATTTCTTCCTCAGTTGCTTCACGAACTTCGATAACTTCTACAGAGAAGTTTAACGTTGAACCTGCCAAAGGATGGTTTCCGTCAACAGTAACGAATTGATCGTCAATGGCTGTTACTTCTACCAAGTGTGGACCTTGCTCAGTTTGAGCTTCGAAGTGCATACCTACTTCGATGTTATCAATGCCCTGGAACTGCTCTCTTGGTACCTGTTGAACCATTTCTTCCTGAACTTCGCCGTAGCCTTCTTCTGGGCTGACGGTGGTTTCTAGCTTGTCGCCAGTTGTTTTGCCTTCCAGGGCTTTTTCTAGACCTACAACGATGTTGCGATATCCATGCAAATAAGCCAATGGATCTTTACCTTCAGAAGAGTCGATAAGTTCACCAGCGTCATTTTTTACGGTGTAATGGATGTAAACAACTTTTTTATGCTCGATTTGCATGGATTGGTTCCTATATGCGTGTAGCGATGGATACGGTTTACTCTCTCGTGGAGAGGTAAAAAGAAAGTCCGATTATAATAGAGATAATGGTCACTCGTTAAGAAAAGTTTGGTTTTGCTGTGGCTTCTGAGGGTATTTCGTACTTTTTGTCTCCGCAAGGGCTTTAAAATGGCCTTAATTACCACCATTTTAGCAAACTAGTTATTGAATTTAGGATAATCATTTTGCAGGAAACGCAGATACCGGAGCAGTGTGAGCTGTGTTGTCGTGAGACCCATTTAACAAAACATCACCTGATCCCCAAAACATTGCATAACAGAAAGTCGATTCGTAAGCGTTTTTCTCGCGACGAGCGGCTATTCAAAGTCGCCTGGTTGTGTCGGTGCTGTCACGACCATATTCACCGACTATTTTCCGAAAAAGAGCTGGCATTTCATTATTACGATATGGATAAGTTACGTGCTGTGGAAGAGGTGGCTCGGTATGCTGACTGGATTAAGACGAAACCCCCTGGGTTTAAACCCAAGGGTGTTTCGTGGAAAAAGACACGCCTGTCGCGATTAGATTGAAATGGTAACGCTTGGTTTAGCGGTTCCCGTACTATCGATTTTTACATTGCATGCCAATAGTCGTTGCGCAGCGATCTTGTGGGTGGCTGTTAAATATTGAACTGCTGACTTCTGTCGTTGATCCGCCAGATTGGTCAGTAGTTTGATTTCTTCTTTGGTCAATGGTGGTAATTTTGCACCCTCTGCAACGGGTTGAGCGGGAGGAGGGAGATCGTCTCTTCCAGCCTGACCACAGAGTACGAGTGTAATTTTGGGTTTTTCGTTTAACAAGGGTGCCAGCTTGTCTAATTGCTGCTTGGCGGTATCGTTTAAGTCTTTCGATTGCGCCGCATAAGGCACCGGATCAAAACTCAGGCCCGTAGCCAGATCAAGTACTCCGCCTGCTAATGTCAGTAATCCAAAAGGAGAGTACTGATAAATAACAGCGGTTTTTATGGCTTTAATACTCACGGTTGTAATGACGTCGTTAATCGAAAAGTCGGGGTTGTTAACATCACCTTTTAGAGGAATCGAGAGCTCGATATTGTCATCACTGTCACGCAAAAGGTTTAAAGCTAGAGGCAAAGGCACACCAAGTTCTGCGGTGAGTTCGTTTTTCTCATGCTGCTCCAGATCTCCCAGCTCAAACTTGTTGAAAGAAAAGTTCACTTCGCTGTCGAGTTGGTCTGATTTTAGATTAAAGTCGATGTCGGTATTGAGCTGACCCTGATCAATTCGGTAGCCAATAAATTTGGCGGCATAAGGTGAGTAGGCGGCCAAATTCAATCCTGACAAATTGCCTTTTACGACAACATCTGGACTTTTGGCTGTTTGGGTTAATTGTCCATCGGCTTTTAAAATGCCAGTCTGGTTAATCAAAGTTTCAAAAGTAAAGTCACTGACACGTTGCTCACTGTTTAAATCTTTAACAGTCAGGTTTAGTTTTTCTAGCTGATGTTTTGAAACTGGATGCACACTATGATCAATGACCTGTAAGGTCTGACTATCGATAATAGAAAGCTGTTTTATTGTATAGTGAACAGAGGTTTCTTCTTGCGTTTCTGCCTCGGGTTTCATTTCTGCTTCAGCTTCTGTCGATGCGGCTGATTCATCGGAGGCCTCACTAGCTGGGAACCATTGCGCTAAATTAAACTGTGCATCGGGTAGAATTTCTGCGTACAAAAAGGTGCCCTTATTGAGCACTTCGTCGATAACCAGCGTGTTGTTTTGCCAGTCGATATGGTTGATCGTCAGATTAGCAAAACCTGCGTGATAGTTTTCGTCTGCCTGAGGCTCAAGGCTCACGACGGATTGATCCAGCGCTTTAAATTCGGATAATTCCAATGCCTCCACTTTGCTGGAAGTCGGCTGGTGAAAAACGTTTTTCACCACAATACTGCTTAAAGAAGCTAGTGGATGTAGTTGTTGATCTTTGGCAGTCGCCCACGTCTTGATGTTGTTACTGATAAATTCGTTAAGTTCGACGGTTGTGGTGTCTGGCGCAAAAGATAGGTTTTTTAAAGCGAGTTCATCAATTGAGCCAGCCAGCTTGGCCATACTATGAGGAGATTGTGCCTGCTTATCCCACATAAAATAAGGCTGTTGCCAGTCGATTTGATCCAGTTTGATGGCTTCGGGTGTTAGACGCAATTGGTCCAGTATCAACTGTTGATGAGATAGCAACGACATTTGATTCAGTTGCAAATCGAACAACGATGATAAAAATTTACCTTCAACAGAATAATCCACCTGTTGGCCCGCAATAATCTTTACGTCACCTAACCATTGCAGTTGCGTTTTTAAACACAATTGATTCGCTGGTGCATCAGGGTGTACTAACGCTTCAAACATGGGCTTTATGGCATCGCTGTCTTTCCAGCAAACTGCTTTTAATCCAAGCTCCAGATTGGTCAGGTTTATTTTCCATTCTGCAGGTGTGGCTGATTCATCTGGTGGTGTATCGTTGCTTGGTGCTGGAGGGACAATAGAGCCGATTTGTTGCACCACTTTTTGCTGGGTAACCAGGTCGAGTGTTAAGCCTTGTAGTTCAAACTCGTCAATGACAACCTGATTTTCAAAGAGTGGAGACCAGCGCCAGTCGAGTACTAAATCATCAAAGCTTAAAGTTTGCTGCTGTTGGCTGGAATTAAATTGCTTTATATGAAGGCGAGAATTGAACAGTGATAAATCGAGCTCTTCGATGGTGATCTCTGCACCTTGTTGTTCAAACCAGTGTGTTACAGCAAACTTAACGACATAAGAACTAAGCGCAACAATAAGAGCAAGCAGCAGCAATAAACTGAATAAGATGGCTCGAATTGGATGTTTACGAAAATTAACAAACGGCATTGATATTCCCTGAGTGATACGGCATTTTCCGCTATTGTAAATCAAGTCACCCGTATCGTGAAACGCTGATACTCGGTGCTGAAGCAAAATGGTTGTAAGGTCATAGCCAAACTGTATTAGTAGTCTAACTTAAAACTATGAATAATCTTTAATGAGCACCAACAGCGAAAGAAAAGGTGGATATTTATCCGTTGTTTGAGTGTTTTTTGAGCGTATGATAGGTGTGTCGGTTATTAGAATGGGCTGTTTAGTTAGCAAAGAGGAGCAGTAAGTGGCGAAAGTGATGGTGTTTCAACATGTGCCTTATGAACCATTGGGGACCTTAGATCCCTTGATTCGGGCGGCACGGCATCGTATTCGCTACGTTAATTTTGGCCGTGACCCAAATGAACAACCTTCTCTTAGAGGCTACGATGGGTTGGTTGTATTAGGCGGGCCTATGAATATTGGCCAAGAAGCCAACTACCCACATTTGGACGTTGAAAAGGCATTGATTAGAGAAGCTATTGAGCTTGGGATCCCTATTCTTGGTATTTGCCTCGGTGCTCAATTGATTGCTTCTTCGATGGGAGCTGATGTGCGTCAGATGGATGAACGAGAGGTAGGATGGACCGAGTTAGCGCCGACCCCTGCTGGTGGTGCCGATAAGGTTATCCAGCACTTCGGGTCATCAGAGATGGTGTTTCAGTGGCATGAGTACACATTTGAGCTTCCTTCTGGTGCGGAGCTCCTCGTGAGTGGGCAACAATGCCACAATCAGGCTTTTCGTCTAAATGACAATGTTTATGGGTTTCAATTTCATCTGGAAGCTAATCTCCCATTAATTCAACGCTGGTTGCGGTTACCTCAGCACTTAGAAGAGCTGGGATTGGAGCAAGCTGAAGCTCGAATTGAGTCTATTTGGGCGCAGACTCTTTATCAAATGGATCGTTCACTGGCGCTAAGCCATCAGGTTTTCAGTCAATTTTTGTCTTTATTGCCTGCGGTCAAGGCGCAGCAGGTGTTCTTTCACCGCTAAATAGGCCGTCAGTAGCGGTATAAGCTATACTCTCTGTAGATATTGTGACTTTTTATCGTTGTAGGAGAGAGGCGTTATGGCAATGGAGGGAGCATCGCAAGAATTACGTTCGGAAGCTCGTCTGGCAGTTCAGCGAGAGGCATTTATTCGCTATAAGTTCACCCAGTTAGATGGTGCCGAGAAGTTGCACGCCAGTCGCATTCGTGATATCTCTTTATCTGGAATCAAGATAGTTTGTCACGAACCCGTTCCGATTGGTCAAATCCTCGATTTAAATGTAATATTTTCTGATGACGAAAGAGTGTTTGTGCTGATAGGCCGAGTTCAATGGTGCCTTGAGTTAGATAATACGCCAACCTATTCTGCTGGGGTTTGCTTGATCGATAAAGAATCATCCGATTTTAGTGATTGGAAGACCTTATTTGATCAAGAGGACACATCGAGTGGATGAAGAGAGAAAAAATGAGTAATGAAATTCAGATCGATAGTGAGACGTCACAAGATCTGCGTAAAGAAAATCGCTATCGTCGCGAAGAGTTGGTTTTCATTGAGGTGCTGTCTTCTTCTGCTGAGCAACACGACGGACTTATTGTTAAATGCTCAACTCGTGATATTTCCGCTACAGGGCTTAAAGTTCAGTCCAGCTATCCTCTTAAAGTAAACAGTTTGTTGGAGCTTTTGGTTGAGTTTAAGGATGACTCTAGTCGTTTTCTATTAACGGGCGAAGTGCGTTGGTGCGATCAAATCGACGATATGCCTACCTACCTTTGTGGCTTCGAGATTATTGAAGCAGAACATTCTGATATTCATTCCTGGCGTACACAATTCCCTTAAGCATTGTTGCGACCTGTTCGAAGCCGCCAGGTGACTATTGATAAACTATTTAATCGCTTTGTGATATCTTTATTTGGAGATTATTCAGTATCCGTTACAATCTAGATATCGATTGTACTTAACGCTTTTGGGCAAGGTTTATTGTATGAAGCAAGTATTGTTAATTCTGTTGATTTTGGCATTAATCATTGGTCGTGTGTTATGGGTAAAAGAAGCACACCCTGGCCAGTGGTCTATCGTTTTCGATAACTATCAAGATACTGAATCTGTTGGTGAGCTTGTTGCCGAGACTATCTCTGTGTTTCGTGGCATCCGAGTGTCCAGAGCACCCATGTCAGTTCGCGAAGCCAATAAAGTGATTTATAAATGGACTGATAAATACGGCCAGGTTCACATGAATTATCAGTTACCCCCTGATGTTAAGGACTACGAAACGGTTCGCTTGGGCGATTTGAAGTTTGATATTGATAAATCTCTTTCGAAAGAAGAGAAAGAGGCTTTGTTAAAAGGCGGCCAATAAATACACTAGCGACAGTATGAGGGCTTGGAGCTGAACATACTGTCGACGGCTAGCGCCGAAAAGACTCTCTGTTTATATGCCGTTTGTTTTCTGATTTCTTTAATAATACGTAAACTGAACCGGTGCCGCCATGTTTTGGCTGAGCCGAGTGGAAGGCCATCACTTCTGGAATTTGGTGTAGCCAGTAGTTAACGTAGCTTTTTAGTTTAGCAGGCGGGTTACTACGTTCTCCTTTGCCATGAGTGATTAGTATCGTGCGGCATTCCAGCTTGAGGCTGGTTTTAATAAATCTAAACAGGGCTTGACGTGCTTCTTCTACGGTATGTCGATGCAAATCTAAATGAGCATCCAATGTGTATTTGCCAAGGCGCATTTTCTTGTAAACACCTTCCTGCAAACCATCCATTTTTTTGTAGATAATATCTAAGGGATCGACCATCGGGATATCAGCATCAGAGAGGAAATTCTCGTCTCTACGTTGATCATTCAAAGCGGCATGCCGTCTGACGGAGACTGACACATCGGCCTTTTCGTTAGGCTTAATAATGACTTTATCTTGCTTTAACGGCTTGACGCCATCGGTCATTTCGGCAAAAAGAGATTCTTCGTCAGACATGGTTATCGGTACATCAATACAACTTAACCTGAGTTTATCAATGATTGGGCGTTATACGTAAGTCTTTTGTGCTGGAATTGGGCTGCGCCAGAACTATTAATATCACTAATTTAACCGCTCAAAGCTCTGTTTTCGCTGGTTATTGGGACAAAACTATTGAATCGTCTAAACTTATAAAAATTAATGTGGATATGAACCATGCCTCGAAACTCGACCACAAAATCTGCTGCTATTCGTGCTGATGTTGAAGTGAAGACTAACATTATGGGTACTGTCATGGCCACGACCAGCGAATTATCAGATAGTGGCGCTTTTATTCAGTCCAATATTTTAACCGAATTACCACCGGGCACTTTTATTACGGTTCAGGCCATTGGATTTCCTGAGCCTATGCCTGTTGTTGAGGCCGTGGTAGTTGATGTGGGCAAAGAGGGTATTTCTATCAAGTTTGTGATGTAACTCTTTGTAACTAGATGATTTTTTTATAGCAAGCTGGTATTATTTGATAACCTGTATAATACGCTAACAGAGTTTTGAGTGGCTTATGATTGATGGAAAATTTAATATCGTATTCTCTGGTCGCGTTGTGCCTAACGCCGATCTGGACGAAGTGAAGCTAAATCTGGCCAAATTGTTTAAGACCAATGTTGAGCAGATGGAACGTTTGTTTACTGGCGAAGCCAATGTCATTAAAAAAGGCCTGGATTACCCAACCGCCATGAAATACCAGTCAGCGCTTAAGCAAGCTGGTGCTATGGTCTTAATTCAGAAAATTGAGACCGAAGAAGCTGTCGCTGAAACGCCGACTCAGGCTGCAAAACCTGTTTCTGAGCCTCCTGTACAGGCAGAACCTGTTGCTCAACAACCTGCTCCACCAGCAGAGGCCGTGCCAGCGCCCGTCGCTGCGCAAGCGAATGAAGATTCACCCGAAGGTGGTGATTGGAGTGTTGCTAATGCCGGTGAAAGACTCGTCAAAGAAAAGGTCTATGAGCAGCGAGAAGTGGATACTTCTGCGTTATCTTTAGCCGGAACAGGCGAAAGAATCTTACCCGAGACAGAAAAGAATGAACCTCCTCCGCCAGATACTAGCCATCTAAAACTGGTTTAGGGTTACCTTATTGTTGCAGTTCTTCCGTTGATATTGCTTCAAACTTAAACTCGAAAGAATGCTCTGCGGTTACAGTCTGGTACACGGGAGCATCTGGGGCTATTTGGTGGAATTGCTGTTGCAGTTGCGCCAGTTTATCTTTGGGCATCAATGGGCCTGCATAGAGCGCTCTAATATTTTGCTCGTTAAAAGGATGCCACGGTTTGGCATCGCTATCTAACGGGCTCACATAACGCCATTCTTTCTGACTTTTAAACAGCTTGTTTTGCACGAGAAGCAACTCGATTGGCTTAAGCTCTATTTCATTAAGCTCTCCAAGCATGAGCTGAATACAAGAGTTAAGAGCCAGCACTTTAGCTGGAGTGGTGGGATAGTTAGCAGGATGCAATTGAGACATAAAGGATTCGTCATCAGAAAAGTCAAAACGAATGACCGCACCTGTATAGTGCTGAGCTTCTGAATTCCACAGCTGTATGTCATTCAGATTATCAAAAAAGCGTACAATTCTTTGGTTTTCGATGTATTGCCGCAAATCTTCGTAATAGGTTTCTGCCTGGTGATAATTTTGCTCAACAACTGTTGGCAACAGGCTTTCTAGTGCTGTTCTTATATCTTTTTCACTTTCAAACCGTTCTTCGCTGCGCCAACGACGAATGACCTTTTGCATTGGATGGTTAGGGTTTCCTTTAGGAGAGCTCTTGCTGAGAATCAATCCCACCATGCGGCGGATGGTGCTTTCGAGCATCTCGGTACGATTAAATTCAATCGTCATTGTTTTGGTTGGAATAAAGGGATCTTTTAGCTGATGGGATTCGTACAGAGGCAACGCAGACAGTTTGAGTATCTGGTTTATCTGTGCGAAAGAGCCAAAAAAATTCAATGCCGTCGGTTGCGGATTCACGTTGGTTGATTACCTCTTATTTTTAACTTAGTTATAGTACAAAACTGATTTTCAGCACAAAAAGAAAGCGGACAATTTTAAGAAAAACTTGCAATCTACTTAAATAAGTAGTATTAATTTGTTTGGTAATCAGAACACTAGGATAATTTTTTATGAGTAGAGAACTGACCATGCGTCAGCAGCATGTGCTGGACGTATTAAGAGACTTTATTGAAGAAAATGGAATTGCGCCGACTCATGCAGAGCTCGCTCGTTTACTTGATGTCAGCTCGACAAAAGCTGCTGCCGATCATTTGAAAGCGCTGGCAAAAAAAGGCGCAATTCGGTTGCACAGTGAGAAAACGCGCGGGATCCAGATTCTTGCCAGCGAGGTTGATGAGCTGCCTTTGTTGGGATCCGTTGCTGCCGGTCTACCCATTGAAGCGGTAGAGAATATTGAGCGTTATGTAACGATTCCTGAGATTTTAAGACGCAAAAAGCCGACTTTCCTGTTACGTGTTCGTGGCGACAGTATGAAGGATGCCGGTATTCTTGATGGTGATTTGATTGCCGTACGCAAATCTCAGACAGCTGATATTGGACAAATTGTCGTCGCAAGAATCGAAGACGAAGTGACGGTAAAACGTTTAGGCAAAGAAAACGGTAATCCAGTTCTGTATCCTGAAAACTCTGACTTCCAACCTATTGAGGTGGCTCCCGATCAACTGATTATTGAAGGTCAGTTTGTTGGCTTGATTAGGGCGTAACCGCCTTTCTGATATCTTATCCTATTGTTCTAGTCCCATGAATACAGCCGTTATAGCCAAAGCATTTGAAAGACGACGGGGATATTCATGGGATTTTGCTTATATTCATGCTTTAAACTGTGTAATACCTCGTGTTTGAGGTAAAATATTCTTTTCTGTTCGAAGCATTTATTACTATCTCCTATGAAACTCGTCGTTAAGCTGTTCCATGAAATTGTTGTCAAAAGCAAACCTGTTCGAAAGCTGTTTGTTACCCAGTTACGCCGCAATTTAACCAAATTGATTCAGGAAATTGTGCCTGAAGCCAAGGTTTTTAGCCGCTGGGATAAGATCGAGGTAGAAATGCCTGATATTGATAGCACGACCTGGGAAGTCTTAAAAGAACGATTACAGTGCACGCCCGGAATCGACTTTGTCTACCGTGTAGACAGCCACGAGTTCAATGAGTTGGACGATGTCGCGCAATTGTGTATTCGTCACTATGCCGAAGACGTGAAAGACAAGAGCTTTTGCGTGCGTATTAAGCGTAAAGGTAAGCACTCTTTCACCTCGAGTGAAGCTGAGCGCCAGATAGGTGGTGCCATACTACACAATACCGAAGCGCGTCAGGTGGATCTTCACAATCCAGAATACTTACTGCAACTGGAAATCATCGATCAAACTGTGGCACTGGTCAGAGAGAAGATTGAAGGTTTAGGTGGATATCCTTTAGGACAGCAAGAGGCTGTCTTGTCACTGATCTCCGGCGGGTTTGATTCAACCGTATCGAGTTATCTGATGACTCGTCGTGGTATTTTAACGCACTTCTGCTTTTTCAATTTGGGTGGCTTAGCTCATGAGATTGGTGTTAAACAGGTTGCATCTTACTTGTGGCAAAAGTACGGCAGTACCCAACGAGTGAAATTTGTTTCGGTACCTTTTGAAGAGGTTGTGAATGAAATTCTGCAGAAGGTAGATTCCTCTTTGATGGGAGTCGTTCTTAAACGCATGATGTTGCGAGCGGCCGAAAAGGTAGCAGAAGATTTGGCTTTGCCTGCAATCGTTACTGGAGAGGCTGTAGGTCAAGTTTCAAGCCAAACTCTAACCAACTTAAATGTCATTAACGAATGTTCAAATGCTACGGTTTTACGCCCTCTTATTTCGATGGACAAACAAGATATTATTGCCATCGCCCGTGACATTGGTACCGAAGATTTTGCCGCCAGCATGCCAGAGTATTGTGGCGTTATTTCTCGCAAACCAACAACGCGAGCAAAATTAGATAAAGTGTTAGAGACAGAAAGTGACTTCGACTTTTCTGTTCTCGACAACGCCATCGCAGAGAAAAAAATAGTCAGTATTCATCAAGTTCTGGAAGGTGTTGTCACTGATACTAACGTAGAGGTCATCGCCACACCTGATGTGAACGATGTTATTATTGATGTTAGACATCCCGACGAAGAAAGCTTATCGCCGTTGATGTTAACCAATAATAAAATTCTCAAGATTCCATTTTATTCCATTAGCAATCGTCTCGAAGAGTTAGATAAAAACACGCGTTACCTACTGTATTGCGATAAAGGCGTGATGAGCCAAGTTCAGGCTCACCAACTCACTCTGCAAGGCTTCGATAATATCAAGGTATTTCGCAATTAGAGCTCATCCCATTTTCGCTTAATTGCGAAAATGGGATTCAAATTTAGGCGCAGTTCAACGCGCGTCCGCTTCGGGTTTCGTGATAGCCATCGTTGTTACTATCTTTCGAAGGGGCTACTCGTCCTGTTTTGGCTAGAAAGATAGCGCGTGCGTGACGCGGCTTTTCTTTTAGACAAAACGTAAAAGTTCCATTGTTGTGCCAGGTTATACCTGTTGGTGCAAAGGTAATTGGGCTATCTCCTTTGAATGAGCGCCACTGAATGCTTAACTTTTTATTTTGTGGCTTATGAAAAAACAACACTTCATCCTTGTCGGTGAGTTGTTGATCTTTATCCTCATCAACAAAAACAAGAAAACCTTTTGTCCAATTCCCACCGCAACTATTTGGAGAGGCTTGAGCGCACACGGCTACATGCTTTTGATATTTAATGGCGTACTCTCTGGCAAGCTGTAATCCGTTTGCTAATTTGGCCGCTTCGGTGTTGACGATGGTCCGGTTATACAGGTGACCAAAACTTGGGATGGCGCCCGTTATAAGTATGCCTGCAATGCCAGTGGCTACAAGCATCTCTGTTAATGTAAAACCTTTTGATTTCATAGTTATCCTTAAAGTAAAAAATTCGGGTGCTGTCGTTTCCATAGAGAGTGCCCGATAATGAATCGCGGTCAGTGTGCCTCAATCAATAGGCTATTCGAAGCTGCAATCACGCAGATTGTTGTGAGAGATTGACTAGGTGCGAAGTGGGAGATCTTTGGAAAATCGTCGAAGTGTGAATGTGCAACTTGATAGTGATCAAATCAAATGTTTTGATACTAGTAATAGGCTGGTTTTGATGATCTCTTATCTTTAAGGTTGTTACCTGAAGATTTTTTGAGCAAGCTTCAGGTAACGGGAAGGGTTACTCAAGGCCGAGCTTTTTTAATCGGTAACGCATAGCTCTAAAGCTAATTCCAAGTAGATGAGCCGCTGCTGTTTTATTGCCTTTGGTTTCAGCCAATGCTTCCATAATCGTGTTTTTTTCTACTTCTTCCAAGAATTCTTCTAGTGGTTTGTTCCCACGTCTGGGCAGAGAGGGTATGTCCTCAACCGTCGTTTCCTGAGGAATGTGATAGGACTCAGATTGATCGATTTTAATATCTGCTACATCGATGCTGGCATCTACCGACAGGGTAACAGCGCGTTCTAACATGTTTTCTAACTCGCGAATATTTCCCGGAAACGAGTAGCTTTTTAACTTGGCCAAAGCAGCTTCTGTAATGCTAGGTTTGGTTGTATTGTTGCGTTCTGCCAGTCGTTCTAAAAAGTAATTGGTCAGTTCTGGAATATCATCTCTGCGTTCTCTGAGTGCAGGCACATCAACCTCAATAACATTCACTCGATAAAACAAATCCTGACGAAAGTGACCATCTTTGACCAGGGCTTTGAGATCTTTATGAGAGGCAGAAATAATTCGTATATCGACATTAACCTCTTGATCGGAACCAATAGAACGAATAGCTCGTTCTTGAATGGCTCTTAGCAGCTTCACTTGCATCGATAATGACAGATCAGCGATCTCATCCAGAAAGAGAGTTCCTCCGTTGGCAGCCTGAAAAAGCCCTTCTTTGTCTTGGGAAGCACCAGTGAAGGAGCCTTTTTTATGACCAAAGAATTCGCTCTCTACCAACTCTGAAGGGATGGCACCACAGTTAACCGCAATAAAAGGGCCATCAGTTCGGGGGCCATTTTTATGAATCAAGCGGGCAACCATTTCTTTTCCTGTACCGGATTCGCCATGCACATAAATAGGAGCCTGACTTTTGGCAACTTTTAGAATGGTTTGTTTGAGGCGTTGAACACAATCCGTTGACCCTATAAATTGGCGACCTCCAGCAAACTGATTTTGTTTGGATTGAGAACTGTTAACTTTGAGTGCTCGTGTCACCAGATTTCGCAGGTTAGATAAATCAACCGGTTTGGAGACAAAGTCAAAAGCGCCTAACTTCATCGCTTCGATCGCTGTTTCCATATTGCCATGTGCCGTCAGTACGGCGACCGGAATTTCTTGAGGAAGATGCTGGATTTTCTCGACGATTTCGAGCCCACTGCCATCGGGCAGTCTCATATCAGTTAAACAAAAGTCGTAGGTGTTTTTTTCTAGTTTTTGATTGGCTTCAGAAACGTTGCTGGCGGTATGGCAATTAATCCCCATTCGCAGCAAAGTCATGGAAAGTAGTTCCAATATATCGGGTTCGTCGTCGATCAATAATGCAGTCGGTTCTGTCATTCGATATGTTCTCTTGCAAATGTCACTCTAAAGCAGCTTCCACCAGATGGAACTGGAATATAATCCAGGCTGGCGCGATTGGCTTCACATAATTCTTTTGATATATAGAGCCCTAAACCTGTACCTGTGGGGCTGGTGGTAAAGAATGGCTCAAAAATCTTCTCGGCTTTTTCAGGTTCTATCCCTTCGCCTTTATCAATGATTTCGAGGAAGCACCGGCTTCTTGCCAGATCAAAGCCCGCGGTTAATCTGAGCTGGTACTTTTGTGTGTTCTGAAAACTATACCTTAGACCATTTTCTACCAAATTATTAACCACTTGCATTAATTGGCTACGGTCAAAAGGTACTTTTAACGTATCGGGCATTACATCAATAACGACCATAAGTTTTGCGTCGGCCGCTTTTTTCCTCTCTTCGATAAGTTGTGTCAGAAAAGGCAGCATCTCGACTCTTTCGGTCGTTGGCGCTCGACGCTGGGATAGCTGCATGACGTTTTCAATAATGGTGTTCATTCTCACCGCGTTTTTCTGAATGATACTCAGCAACTTAATGTCTGAAGCTGGTAAGTCTTGTGACTCTTCCAGCAGTTGGGTGGCATGGCTGAGGGCACCCAAAGGGTTTCTTATTTCATGAGCGATACTGGCCGTTAATCGGCCTAATGAAGCCAGCTTTAAATTTTGTGCCTGTTGCGTAATCTCTGTCGTGTCTTCCAGAAACAACAAGCGTGCATTGTTTGAGTCTTTAATAACCGATTGCGTGATCTGAATTCTCGGTCCGGTAGGACTATGACGAAAGCTGGATATTCTTGCGGGTTGGTTTTCGTTAGAGGAAAGCACTTTTTCCAGTTCTTCGCTCACTTCATGCAATGGCCTGCCTTCTACATGATCGGGCATTTCCAGTAGTTCCCAGGCGGCAGTATTAATAAATTGAACATACATGCGGCTATCGAGTGCGATAACGCCTGTTTTCATAAATTGAATAATAGACTCGTTCAACTTTTCCATGCTGGCCAGATCGGCACTGGTGGCTTCTGCCTCCAGTTCACTTTGTTTTAAGCGCTGTGCTGTAAGCAATGCAAACAAAGAGGTCGCGAAGAAAGTCGCACCGAGCAGACCTGCCTGAGTAATATGGTCAGATTTATCGCCAGTCAGTTTTAACAGTACGGCTTCACCAATCACAACTGCGGTGGCTATGGCCGCAAATGATAAAGAAGAGCTTTTGGCCAATAACAAACAGGCCGTGGTGACCGAGACGGCCATCAACATGCCCAGACCCGTGGCTACTCCGCCGCTGGCATGCATCAAAAGGGCGATTAAAATGATGTCCAGAAAAACTTGCAGTTCAACCTGGGCATGAAAGGGAATTCGAGTGATTCGGGATAAAGCAAAAAAGGATACGCTGGTCAGAAAGTAAGCTATTGAAGTCCAGTGAAACAGTATCTCGTCATTTTGGCCCAAAAAGACGTCATCGGCTTTGAGCTGAAAAAGCACCAATAAAAAGCCAGATACGACAATTCGATACAGGGTGTATATCTGTAATGCGCGCCATGCTGTTACTTCATGTGCAGCCTTTAAGTCTTTCATTTACTGTATTTTATTGGAGTCTTCACTGGCTAAGGTCATAGTATGAGTGTAACTCATTACTCAAGGCTAGTGAAAACTCCATGGAGAAAAGGAAAAGAAGAGGTATTCGCATAAAACTTAGCCGCTTTTGCGAGTTTGAAGCTTTTCGTTCGCCTGGAGCGGATTTTTTTGCGCAAGACTGATAAATGCGGGAAAATAGCAGCATAGTGTATGTTGAATATTTAAAGAGTGGCTATGCGTATTGTTCTTGCCCAAATCAATCCTATTGTTGGCGATATTTCTGGAAATGCTTCATTGATTATTGAAGCTATCCGTCGTGCTAAAGATGAACTGCAACCGGACGTTATTGTTTTTCCTGAGCTAGCCGTATGTGGCTATCCGCCAGAAGATTTGTTATTACGCCAGGACCTGTTTGATTGTGTGGCTTCGGCTATCCATCAGATCACCGTCGAAACGAAAGGGGTGGCTATTGTCTTAGGACACCCTGATAAACATCAAAATGAAGTGTATAACGCGGCTTCTTTTATTGCTGATGGGGCCATTCTTCATACCTATCATAAACAGATGCTGCCTAATTATTCAGTATTTGATGAGAAGCGCTATTTTGCCTGTGGTGATCGTTCATGTGTCTTTGAATATCAAGGGAAAAAGTTAGGACTCGTCGTTTGCGAAGACTTATGGTTTGAAGAGCCTGTTGCTAAAGCAAAGGCAGAAGGAGCCGAGATCATTCTGTCGCCTAATGCTTCTCCTTACCATCATGCTCACCGTGAGGATCGCCTTCTTCAGGTTACTCAGCGGGCTAAAGACAATAACCTTCCTGTTATTTATGTTAATCAGGTTGGCGGACAGGATGAACTGGTATTTGATGGTCGTTCGCTGGTGATTGATGCATCGGGTGATGTTGTATATGAAGTCGAAGCTTTTGATACGGCACTTGCCTGTGTCGAGTGGAACGACAATGGATGGAAGGTTGTTAGCAACGAGGCTAGCCTGCCACAAAATTCAGAGGAAGAAATGTACCGCGCTTTGGTTCTTGGTGTTAAAGACTATGTCACCAAGAATGGGTTTAAAGGTGCTGTGATTGGTTTATCGGGTGGCATTGATTCGGCTTTAACTCTGGCGGTTGCTGTTGATGCGCTTGGTGCTGAGAATGTCGAAGCGGTGATGATGCCATTCCGTTATACCGCCGATATGAGCATTGAAGATGCACAAAAAGAAGCTGAGTTGTTAGGAGTCGACTTTGATGTTGTGTCGATTGAACCTATGTATGAAGCCTTTATGCAAGGTTTAGCAAGTCGCTTTGAAGGCACATTGGTAGATACGACCGAGCAGAATCTTCAAGCGCGTTGCCGAGGAACATTGCTGATGGCCATTTCGAACAAAAGTGGACGCATTGTTTTAACCACTGGTAATAAATCCGAGGTCGCAGTGGGATATTCTACTTTGTATGGTGATATGGCTGGTGGATTTGATGTTTTAAAGGACGTACCTAAAATATGGGTTTATCGTTTATCCAGATATCGAAATACACTTTCAGAAGTTATTCCTGAGCGAGTGATTACAAGAGCACCTTCGGCAGAATTAGCGCCGGATCAAAAAGATGAAGATAGTTTGCCTCCCTACGAGATATTAGATGCTATCCTTGAAGCTTATGTTGTTGAAGATAAAAGTGTTGCGGATATCGTTGCGCTAGGTTTCGAAGAAGATACCATTCGTCATGTTATGAAAATGGTGGATCGAAATGAATACAAGCGCCGTCAATCGGCTCCGGGTGTGCGTATCAGCCGTCGCGCCTTTGGACGTGATCGACGTTACCCGATTACATCCGGCTTTTTTCGCCAACTATGATATGCTGATTTCATTCAATAAGAGCCAGAGAAGCTCCACAATGAGAACCTGTCAATGAAAAAAATCGAAGCAATTATTAAACCCTTTAAGCTTGATGATGTACGCGAAGCATTAGGAGATTTGGGAGTCGCAGGAATGACAGTCACCGAAGTGAAAGGTTTCGGTCGTCAAAAAGGGCATACCGAGTTGTATCGTGGTGCAGAATATATGGTTGATTTTTTGCCTAAGGTAAAAGTTGAAGTTGTGGTCAGTGATGAACTGGTTGATGCGAGCATTGAAAGCATTTTGGAAGTTGCTCGTACCGGCAAAATTGGCGATGGAAAAATCTTTGTTTCTGATGTCGAAAAAGTGATTCGTATTCGAACGGGAGAAGAAAACGAAAGCGCCATTTAATGCATCGATGAGCGCCCATAAAAAAAGCCGCTAATCAGCGGCTTTTTTTATGGGCTGCACAAACTCAATTATATATCGAGTTGTTTGGCATGCTCAGGGTAATTCAGTAGCAACAGTCTACGTGCTTTCTCTTTTAACTCAGGCAGACCCAACAAATCATAAGCCGTTGTCATAATGACCAGAGCTTCTGGAATGGCAGGCGTTTTAGGGTAGTTTTCTACAATATACTGCGCACGATTGGCAGCACCCGTATAAGCCTGGCGCTCCATATAGTAGCGAGCCACGTGTAATTCATGCTCGGCAAGTAGATTGCGTAAAAATACCATGCGTTGGCGAGCATCTTTAGAATAGCGGCTCTTAGGGTGTTTTCTGACCAGGTCGGCAAAGTTTTTAAAGGCCGTTCGAGCCGCTTCTGCATCACGCTTAGAAAGGCTTGCTGATAGCAGTTCTTTGATAAAGCCTGATTCATCATTAAAAGCGACTAAGCCTTTCATGTAATAGACATAGTCAACGTCAGGATGATTGGGGTTTTGGCGAATAAAGCGATCAGCAGCAGCTGTTGCTAGTGCACTGTCACCAATCTTGTAGTAAGAGTATATAAGTGACAATTGAGCCTTATGTGAAGATGGGCCAAATGGATAAAGACTGTCCAGCTTTTCTAAGTACTGGATAGCACTACGATAATTACCTGCCCGCATAGCAATTTCTGCTTTTTCATGGAGGCTAACACCGGGATCATTTGCTGGCGTATCATTGTCATCATTGCCCGTTGTGGCGCAAGCCTGTAGCATTAAAGCTAGAATTACTAAAAATAAAATACGAAAATTCTTCATACGCTCAAAAATATCGTTAAAATCTACTTGAATCGTTATGGGTTGGTCATTCTACCCAAGGTTAGGATAGAGGCCAATGTTTTTTGACTTAATTGCAATTGTTCAGTCTGTGTTTAACAAACGGCAACCTCGTCTATAAAGGGTTGAGAGGCTGAAAATAACAAAAGGTTCCCTGAAAATTTAGTTTTTATGAGCACAAAAACCAGTTATCAACAGACGTTTGAAGTTACCGAAAAAGATTATGGTCACCGACTTGATCAGGTTTTAGCCGCTTACTGTGAGGGTATCTCACGTTCGCGCCTACAAGATTGGGTGAAAAATGGTCAGGTGCTAGTGAATGAACAGCCTGTTACCAAGACTCGCTATAAGATTCAGGGCAATGAAACCATTACGGTAGACGCAGAGATTGAGCAGGCGGGTACCTGGGAACCTGAAGATATCCCGCTTGATATCGTGTATGAAGATGAAGCCATATTGGTGATTAATAAACCGGCGGGATTGGTGGTTCATCCTGCTGCGGGCAATTACAGCGGAACCATGGTCAATGCCCTGCTAAATCATGATGAATCGCTGATTCAATTGCCTCGAGCAGGTATTGTTCATCGTCTGGACAAAGACACTACTGGGCTTTTAGTTGTCGCCCGGACCTTAGAGGCACACACCCATCTAGTGGCCCAGTTGCAAGAGCGAGCCTTTGAGCGGGAATATCAGTGTATTGTCCATGGTCAGTTTGTATCAGGTGGAACCATTGATGCGCCCATTGGCCGACATCCTACGAGCCGTTTGAAGATGGCTGTGGTCAATAATGGAAAAGAAGCGATCACTCACTATCGATTAAAAGATAAGTTTACTCACTTTACGCATTTGCAAGTGAATCTTGAAACTGGTCGAACTCACCAGATCCGCGTTCACATGGCTCATGCTCGTTACCCTCTGGTTGGAGATTTGGCCTACGGTAAGAAAAACTACGCACCTTCTGGCAGCTCTGATGCGCTAAGAACTGCGCTCAGAGAGTTTCGTCGTCAGGCCCTCCATGCTCGCAAATTAGGGTTAATGCACCCAGAGAAAGATGAGTTTATGAGCTGGGAAGCGGATGTACCCAGTGATTACGCCCATCTACTTGACGTTATTCGAGCTGAAGATTAATGAATCTGGCTGTCATTAAGCCTGATTGGCCTGCTCCCGAGTGGGTTCAGGCGGCATCAACTTGCCGTTCCGGTGGGGTGAGCCAAGGCGTTTATCAAGCAATGAATGTGGGCGATCATGTTGGCGATGATGCTGAGCATGTAGCCACTAACCGCCAGCGGCTAGTTGAGGCATTAGCATTACCCTCAGAACCTTTCTGGCTGAATCAAACTCATAGCACGGATGTTGTGCCTGTAACTTCTCTGTCTGAAACACCTATAGAGGCCGATGCCAGCTATAGTGAGCAACCATCTCAGGTATGTGCGGTAATGACCGCTGACTGTTTGCCTGTCTTGTTCACCGACAAGAAAGGGCAATGGGTTGCAGCGGCTCATGCAGGTTGGCGTGGGCTGGCTAATGGCATCTTATTGAAGACGATGGATTCCTATCAGGGCGAAAAAGAAGATTGCCTGGCTTGGTTAGGGCCTGCGATAAGTTCGAAGGCCTTTGAGGTTGGGGATGATGTGAAGCAGGCTTTTTGTGCTCAATCTTCCTCGTTTGACCGTTTTTTTCAGGCTCGTGATAAAAAAGGTAAATACCTGGCTGATCTTTATGGTATTGCGCGAGAACAACTCTCTGCTCTGGGTGTACAGATATACGGTGGTGATTTTTGCACCTATTCTGATCCTGAACAATTTTTCTCCTATCGCAGAGATGGCGTAACGGGCCGAATGGCATCACTAATTTGGTTGAGTTCTGGAGCACAATAGCCAATGACATTTCTTTTTGTGGCTTCTGTAGCCGTTCTTTTGTTTATGGGCGGATTGGCGATTGGTATTAAAAACAAAGGGGCCGACTGGGGCTTCTTGTTAGCCAATGCCGTTGATGGATGGGCGCGAATATATTGCCGCCGTTTCCATCACATTAACCCTATTAATCTATCAATTCCTTCAGATAGGGGGAGTATTGTTGTCTCAAATCATATCTCTGGGCTGGATCCTCTCCTGCTGATTGCTGCGTGCGACAGACCTTTGCGTTTTTTGATTGCGAAAGAGGAATACGAACGCTTTGGTTTAACTTGGTTGTTTAAGCGAGCAGGGTGTATTCCTGTTGACCGGGATGGCCGAGTCGATGGTGCTTTTCGAGAAGCTATCCGACAGTTAGAGTTAGGTGAAGTGGTTGCTTTGTTCCCTCATGGCAGGATCCACCTTGATGATGAAAAGCGCACTAAGTTGAAACCTGGATTGCGCAAGCTAGTAACGAAAGTTCCCTGTACAGTTTTTCCCCTTCGTCTGGAAGGCGTCCGAGCTCAAGGATCGGTTTTTACCTCCTTGCTATTGAGAGCGGATATTAATATTCAGCAGTTTCCATCCATTGATTCTCAAGCTTTTGAAGACAAGTGTATCGACGATCGTTTAGGCGAATTGTTGTTAGGTCGTACTGACTCACTTGAAAAAAAATCGACGACCCCCCATCTATAAACTAAATCGGTTGTTGCAGTCGCCAGTCTATACCCGTAGCACTATGAAATACTTTGGGTATGAATAACCAGTAACTAAAGTTGCTTATTTGTCACTAGCGGCTATCAATAACTCTGGTGTTTGATCTTTTTGCTTATTTGCCTGAGGGGGCCAACTCCATGAGAATGGATAAATTTACCAGTAAGTTTCAACTTGCGATAGCGGATGCGCAATCGCTGGCCGTTGGACGTGATCATCAGTTTATTGAACCATTACATTTAATGATGGCTTTGTTAAATCAGGATGGCGGTACGGTTCGTCCTCTACTGGTAAAAGCGAATGTTAATGTTCATGCATTACGTTCTCAAATTGCTGAAGCTCTCGATCAATTGCCGCAGGTAGAAGGCAGTGATGGCGATGTCCAAATATCCAATGAGTCAGTGCGGCTGTTGAATCTGTGTGACAAACTGTCTCAACATCGAAAAGATCAGTACATTTCTTCTGAACTGCTTGTATTAGCCGCTCTAAGTGACAAAAGTACACTAGGGCGTATCTTAAAAAGTCTTGGAGCAACGCCTGCCACAATTGAACAAGCTATTAATGATGTGCGTGGCGGAGAAACAATCAATGATCCTAATGCCGAAGAACAACGTCAGGCACTCGAAAAGTTTACCGTTGATTTAACCGAACGAGCGGAGCAAGGTAAGCTCGACCCCGTTATAGGTCGTGATGATGAAATCCGTCGTACGATTCAGGTATTGCAGCGTCGTTCGAAAAATAATCCTGTTTTGATTGGTGAGCCCGGCGTTGGTAAAACCGCTATCGTTGAAGGTTTAGCTCAACGAATTATTAATGGCGAAGTACCAGAAGGTTTAAAAAATAAACGCGTTCTGTCTCTTGATATGGGAGCTTTGATCGCGGGCGCTAAATTTCGTGGAGAATTTGAAGAGCGTTTAAAAGCTGTACTGAACGATCTGTCGAAGCAGGAAGGCCGTATCATTCTTTTCATCGACGAACTTCATACTATGGTTGGCGCCGGAAAAGCTGATGGTGCGATGGACGCCGGCAATATGCTCAAACCCGCATTGGCTCGTGGAGAATTGCATTGTGTAGGAGCGACGACTCTTGATGAGTATCGTAAGTATGTCGAAAAAGACGCTGCCTTAGAGCGTCGTTTTCAAAAAGTGCAGGTGGATGAGCCTACAGTAGAAGATACCATCGCTATTTTGCGAGGATTAAAAGAGCGCTACGAAGTGCATCATGGTGTCGATATTACCGACCCCGCTATCGTTGGTGCTGCGACACTATCTCATCGTTATATTTCCGATCGGCAGCTGCCAGATAAGGCGATTGATCTGATTGATGAAGCGGCCAGTCGGATCCGTATGGAAATCGACTCCAAACCTGAACAAATGGATAAGTTAGAAAGACGTTTAATTCAGCTAAAGATCCAACGAGAAGCGTTACGCAAAGAAACCGACGAAAGCTCCAAAAAGCGTTTGCAGGCATTAGAGAGCGAGATCACTGAGTTAGAAAGAGATTTTGCTGAACTGAATGAAGTCTGGACCGCAGAAAAAGCAGCGCTCCAAGGGACCACACATATTAAAACTGAGTTAGAGCGGGCTCGCCTTGATTTGGATGCGGCGCATCGAGCGGGTGATCTGGCGCGTATGTCTGAGCTGCAGTACGGAAAAATTCCTGAACTCGAAAAACAACTCGACATGGCGGCTCAGGCAGAAATGCAAGATATGACTCTATTAAGAAATAAAGTCACTGATAACGAAATTGCCGAAGTCGTTTCTAAGTGGACAGGCATTCCTGTTAATAAAATGCTAGAAGGCGAGCGCGATAAGTTGTTAAAGATCGAAGACGGATTGCATCAGCGAGTGGTTGGGCAAAACGAAGCGGTTACTGCTGTTGCAAACGCTATTCGGCGTGCGCGAGCTGGATTATCTGAACCAGATCGACCTAATGGTTCTTTTTTATTCTTAGGACCAACAGGTGTTGGTAAAACTGAGCTCTGCAAAGCCTTGGCCGAATTTTTATTCGATAGTGAAGAATCCATGATTCGCGTTGATATGTCTGAGTTTATGGAAAAACACGCTGTTGCACGATTAATTGGCGCGCCTCCAGGCTATGTTGGCTATGACGAAGGTGGTTATTTAACCGAAGCCGTTCGACGCAAACCTTATTCTGTTATTCTGTTGGATGAGGTCGAAAAGGCCCACCCTGATGTATTTAATGTTTTGTTGCAGGTTCTTGAAGATGGTCGTTTGACGGATGGTCAAGGTCGAACCGTTGATTTTCGTAATACCGTTGTTGTTATGACATCTAATTTAGGATCCGATGTTATCTCTGAACACAGAGAAGAAGAGCATGGCGTTCTAAAAGATAAGATTATGGAAGTCATTGGTCAGTTCTTTAGACCTGAATTTATCAACCGTGTTGACGAAACGGTGGTTTTCCATTCGTTGCCACGAGATGCTGTTAAAGCCATTGCCCGAATTCAATTGGCAAACTTAACACGTCGAGTTGAAGATAATGATCTATCTATTGAATTTGATGAAGAAGCTTTAAGCCTTATTGCCGAACGAGGATTTGATCCGGTTTATGGTGCTCGTCCATTAAAGCGGGCGATTCAGCAATGGATAGAAAACCCATTGGCTCAACGTATCTTGGAGGGGCAATATCACAGTGGCGAGATGATTCAGGTAACAGTAGAAGAGAAGGAAATTGTCTTTCGATAAAGAATGGTTAAATAGAGCACCTATCGTCGGTGCTCTATTTAGTAAAGCTAGCCTTTCTTGATGCAGTAACGATCAATCTGCTTTTGAGTTTCTTCCATTTTCTTCGCTTTTTCTTCTGCGGTAATTAAGCGGCGTCCGCCTTGGCCGTCATCGACACCAATTCGAGAAGCTGTTTTAAGCGTTTCCATGTTAATTTTTGCAACGCGACAACCTTCATCAATGCGTTCTTTTGCTTTACGCAACTCATTATGTAATGAATTGTCTTCGGCTTGCTGAGAAGTGTCAGTTTGAGTGGCTGCTGGCTTAGCACTTGCTCGGGAGTTTTTCTTACCTGAGTGAATCTTTATAATTTCGTACTTTACGCCTTTGGGAGGCCGCTCGCCGTACTGCACGTTGCCTTCAGAGTCTTTCCACTTGTAATAGGGTTTTTTCTCTGCGGTACTTAGTGTGCAAAAGATGGCCAAGAGTGTGCCAATCAAAAGAGTGCTTTTCTTCATACTTTGTTCCTTAATTACTGCTTTGCAGCTCATAAGTAATAATATAGCGCTAAATTGGGGGTAAAGTCAGTAGGCTAGAGGTTGAAACTGGCGCTTATTTATCCTCTATTCTCGATTGAAGTTTATTTTCGTGAACAAATCCCATTACATAAGTGAACATTTCTTCCTGTTCTTGCTGCAAACGATGGTCTACTACAACACATTTTACGCCATCAATGACGGCGGGTCTTAGTAATGGGGAGTAATACATTCTGCGGTTACGAAATGTACAAAGGCTACCGCACAGGCGTTCTGCCCAGTCAGACGGGCGAAATTTTTGCCCCTCTTCATTCAACCCTATTATGGTGAGTTTCTGATTTTCCTCTAGTAGCATTCGTAGTCGCCAAGTTCAATATTATGTTGAGTTGCGCGGCGTATGTTGACATAACATAATTCGATGTCAACCTGTTGGGGCTGTTAACAGACCCTAATCATTGATTTTCAAGCTTTTAACAAGACCTAAAAGCGGGTTAAACTAGTCTGCTTTGAATAGAAGTCTAGCAGAGCCAGCTCTTAAAGCTATTTATTTGAGTATTTCATCTATGCCAAACCAAAATACAGAAAACAAGAATCCTCGCCGAGGAATCTACTTATTGCCTAACTTGCTGACGACGGGGGGGCTATTTGCCGGTTTTTTTGCCATCGTTGCGTCTATGGGAGGTCGATTTGAAGTCGCTGCTGTGGCGATATTCATTGCCATGATCATGGATGGCCTGGATGGTCGAGTCGCGCGTATGACCAATACTCAATCAGCATTTGGTGCCGAATACGACAGCATGGCTGACATAGTGTCATTTGGTGTCGCTCCCGCGTTAGTTACTTACAATTGGGCGTTAACGGAGCAGGGCAAGTTAGGTTGGTTAGCTGCATTTATCTTTGTTGCTGCGGGAGCGCTGCGATTAGCCCGGTTTAATACCCAAGTTGAGACAGCCGACAAAAGCTATTTTCAGGGGCTAGCTATACCATCTGCCGCAGCAATTTTAGCGGGTATGGTCTGGCTTGGTGTGGATTCAGACTATCCATCGGGTACGCAGTTTGGATTGCCTGTTGCGATTATTACCATTTGTCTGGGTTTATTAATGGTGAGTAATTTCCGTTATTCCAGCTTTAAAGAAGTGAACTGGCGTGGCAAAGTCCCCTTTATTGCTATTCTGGTTTCAGTTCTGATTCTGGTTCTTATTGCTTATGATCCTCCCATTGTTTTATTTATTGGGTTTTCGATTTATGCCTTATCAGGACCTGTGCTAACGGTGGTTAGAATGCGGTCTCTTAAGGATAAGCGCGGCAAAACAGAGGCTGAAGCAGAAGAAGAAAATAGTAACAAACCAACCGAATAATTCCCTTCTTATTTCTGGCGCACTCTGCGGTTCATGGCAAAGTGCGCTAACAGCTTCGGGCTGTTCTATATTTATACTCTGTCTAAATCAGAAAATGATGTGTAACAGTGCTGACCACTAATGGTCTTATTGGTAACAGCATTGAGGAGTGACAGATGTTAATCAAGAATACCCGTTCAAAACCTGATTTTAATTGCCCAGAATACGAAATTACTGATGAGTCTGCGTTTATTAATCGACGTCAGTTGATTAAAGGAATGGCTGCATCAGGTGCGCTATCCAGTTTGCCTATTTTGGCGGGTAAAGCCTCTCCTTACTCCACTTCTGAACAAAAGACATCAGAGTATTCTATTACTCATTACAATAACTTCTACGAGTTTTCTTTGAGTAAAGAAGAGCCTGCGAAAAAGGCCAAGAACTTTGTCACCAATAACTGGCAGGTCGCTGTAGAAGGGGAAGTAGAAAGTCCGGGCGTGTATGATTTTGAAGATATTCTCAAATGGGTGCAGCAAGAAGAGCGTATTTATCGATTACGCTGTGTCGAAGCATGGTCTATGGTTGTTCCCTGGTATGGTTTTGAGCTACGACAATTGATAAAACGACTAAAGCCGACCAGCAAAGCAAAGTATGTTCAGTTTGAAACGCTTTATGATCCCGAAAGGATGCCAGGGCAACGTCGCGGAGTTTTTAATTTTTCATCTCTCGACTGGCCTTATGTTGAAGGTTTACGTATGGATGAAGCCATGAACCCTCTCACTTTAATGGTGACAGGTCTCTACGGTAAGAATATCCCGCCACAAAACGGCGCTCCTTTACGCCTGATTGTGCCTTGGAAATACGGGTTTAAAAGTATCAAGTCCATCGTAAAAATAAAGTTTGTTGAAAAGCAGCCTGTGAATACCTGGCAAAAGACCGCACCCAAAGAATATGGCTTTTATGCCAATGTTAATCCTGATGTTCCTCACCCTAGATGGAGCCAGGCCAAAGAAAGACGAATTTTGAGCGAATCACTTTTTAGTGGAACCCGACGCATTAAAACAGAATTTCTCAATGGCTATGCTGAGCATGTTGCTCATTTGTATAAAGGTATGGATCTTAGCCGTCACTTTTAAATGCTCAAGTTGTAGGTTTTTGCTGAATGTTTTGGTCTAAATTGCTTGTACACATTTTATCGCTCACTCCATTGGGTTTGTTAGTTTGGGGAACGGTAACGAATGATCTTGGCCCTGATCCCCAGGAAACATTACTTAATACTACTGGGATCTGGGCGTTACGTTTATTACTAATCACTCTGGCCCTGTCACCGATTCGTTATCTCTCGGGTTGGGGAAAAGCGATTCGCTACCGCCGAATGTTAGGACTCTATGCAGCTTTCTATCTTTTGCTACACCTTATAACCTTTCTATGGTTTTTTCTGGGATGGGATCTGTCGCAACTTTTCGACGAAATTATTGAGCGTCCTTATATTACAGTAGGGATGGGAGCCTTTGTGATTATGTTGTTCTTAAGCATTACATCAACCAAAGCGATGCAAAAGAGATTGGGTAAGCGATGGAAAGCACTGCACAAGTGGGTATATGTCGCGGGTGTTTTAGCGGTTGTTCACTTTATTTGGCAAAGTAAACTCGATTTGAACCAGCCCCTGCTTTACGCGTTCATTCTGAGCGCATTATTGGGAGTTCGCTTTTGGTGGTTTTTTATACGAAAGCCAGTGCAAAACGCTTGATTTTGATTGGTATTTGAGCTTTGGCAAAAATATTCGTTTTTTTTCGAAATAGTGCTTGTCATCGCCGAAATTCTCTATATAATCTCGCTCCACATTGAGGCACACGCCTCACTAAGTTCAAACAGCGAGACTGATTTGAACATGTTCTTTGACAATCAGGATAAAGTAATCTGTGTGGGCACTCAGATAGGATAAGCGTCAATAACGACATTATCGATTTGAGTGTTGAAAGAAAGAGATATTCAATATCTGTTAATTCAAGATTT
>NZ_JAMXSB010000007.1 GCF_024124665.1 Pleionea sp. CnH1-48 | reverse complement strand
AGATCCAACCATTGGCAAACATCCAATCTCTTAAATCTTTTTGTGGTCGAATACCTAAAGCCTTAGCAGCTTCTGAAACTGTTAGCGAGTTCTCACAGTCCATCAACTGATCATAAGCATGGACCTTTGGCGCATCAATTTGTGCTTGGTGCTTAAGCTCTTTGTTTTCCTTTGTTGCATCTAAAGCAATCGTTAAGGCTTGCTCAAGGTCAATGTTATGAGGGTCGATAGCATAACCACCCGTTTTACGGATACTTGGTAACACCTCAGACACAACCCAATCCTCAAAGCGTTCTGCACTGGGTAACTTTGAGCGCATAATAAGTCGGTAAACGTCACGCTCAGGAATAATCTGTAAACCTCTTGGGGGAATTTCTAAAAAGCGTAAATTACTCTTTTTAAGTAATTTCATGCACTTACAGTGGAGTTTTACGGCATAGGTTGTATTTTGATAGCCCAGAGCCTCAGCGACATCCTTTGCCACAAACCACGGCTCACCGTTTTTCTCAATTACTCGAATATTCTGATTATCAAATTCAAATGGTATTACGTTCATGTATTTTAATTTCCTTTTCTGTATTTAATGTTTCTTTCCTGAAAGGTTGACCTTATGACCAACCTAAAGATTCCTTTCAACCTGTCTTAATGCACTTGGTTAAATGTTGTTTTGCTCTTAGTTCGATTTTTCTCTAGTTGTTGCTTTAGCTCTTCTGCACGAGCAAGGCTCTTGTTAAGACGTTCTAATAGCTCCTCTCTTTGCAAATCCATTAAGCTACTTTTGTCTTGAGCTTCTATTAACTCACCTTCGATATTTTCTAGCCATACCTCACAGTAAGCTGCATTGACTGGATCAAAACGTTTTACAAGATCAAGCGCCTCTGATGCTGTGATAACTATGTCCGTGTTTAAACCACCTTGATTGGTGTAACTAACCACTGAATCCGTTAAACGGACTAATCTTATAAGTTCACCTATAGGTTTCTCAATGTTGGCTATGAATGCGATGTTTTTTAAGCTTAGCCATGTCTCATTGTTAAACTTGTAAACTTTGATAGGTAATGTTTGATAGTTGATAATCGTACTAATCATAAATTTAAATTTTCCTTGTTTGATTATTTCTGGCCTACACCCCGTAGACATCTTTAAGGTTCTAAAATAGGTCGCCTCTTTATCCAGAGTTTAGCGACATCTTTTTTTGGCTAGTTCTCGTCCACTTGAAAGAGCCTAGAGATGTGCTTAAAGATATTCCTAAAGATAACCTTTGAACCTATCTTTTAGATTATCTTTAAGTTGATCTCATAGATTGTCTTAAAGATGTCTTTAAGATTATCTCTTAGATTTTCTCTTTTCTTTATCCAGAGTTTAGCCACATCTTTTTTTGGATAGAACTTAGCCAGCAATCACTAGCCTTTTTATCCAGTGATTAGCCGGATCTTATGACGAACAAAAAGCAGTCAACATTGGGTCGCCTCTTTATTCAGAGCTTAGCCGGATCTTTTATAACCAGTTTTACACATCAAACAGCAATGACCATTATTTCAACTTTTGACCTATTTCAGATAGCCATTTCATAGTTGGCATAAAGGCACCTAAAAGAAGTCGCTAAACTATGGATAGAAAGGCGCGTGAAAAGGCGCTTAAATTTTAGGCGCTTTGAGAAGTGGCTAAACACTGAATAGAGAGGCGACCGTCTCAAGGACAACTTTTAGCAACGCAAGGAGCGTTATAGATGACACGACAATTTCTAATCAACTACATGCGTGACCAGTTTGGTTACGTTCCTCAAGAAATTACACCCGCTATGAGAATAGCAGCACAAAGCGCATGGAGCGCAACACATTAAGCAAGGCATAAACAACAATCAAAAAGGAATTTAATTTGAGCAACAACAAAAACGTACCATTTACCACAGGCGCAGGACGTGCCGTATATCCATCATTGACGCAGCTAGATACTAAGTTTGATGCAGACGGTATTTACAAAGTTGACTTGGTGATGAGCGCGGAAGAATCGAAACCTCTGAGAGATAAGATTGATAAGTACTTAAAACACTACGTTAGCCAAGTCTCAGAGAAAACCGGAAAGAAGCAAGACGCATCTAAGTTTCGTGTGCCGTATGAGTTGAACGAGGATGGAACCTACACAGTAAAACTCAAACAGAGCGGTGTGATTAACGGCGATTCTGTGAAGCTGGTCTTCTACGATGCGAAAGGAAAACGCATTAAGGAGCTAGCAAAACTTTATGGTGGTTCAATCATCAAAGTCGCAGGAACTATGCGCGGCTATGTCAACGGTGCTAACAAAGGAATTACTCTAGGAATCTACGCGGTTCAAGTAATTAATCTTGTAGACACTTACGAGCGCGATGCAGAGGACTTTGGCTTTACCGCTGTAGATGGGTTCGAGTTTTCAGAAGATGGCGCAGAGGATCATTTTAGTGCCTCTACGGGCGGCGATGCAGAGGACTTTGATTTTTGATGACAACTGAATGGGTGACCGTATATATAAAACCCTTTTCAACGAACCAGATTCATCTAGGTAGAAAAGTACTTTCGCCAAACTATAGGCACTTTCGAAAAGAGTTTTCAAAACTACTTCCTGACATTGAAGTGCCTAAAGGTCCACTGGTGTTATCAGTGGTTGTTGGTGTGAGTAATAGAAACTCTGACCTAGATAACACCTTTAAACCATTTTTAGATGCTTTAGCGGAACGTTACGGATTCAACGACCGTCAAATATTTAGAATAATTGCCACAAAGAAAATCGTTAAGAAGGGAAAGGAGAGCTTTAACTTTAATCTATCAGAATATCAAGGAGAGACATGATTCTACATTCTACAAATAATCTTAAAGGTCAACTCAAAACAGTCGGAGAGGCTTTGTTAACACATGGCTACATCGATAAAGAATATGCTTTGCAAGTCAAAGGCGTGCGCAATCTTCACGATGTCATTATGCGTCTGCGTGGGCTTGGCTGGAATATAAAAACCAACCGAGACAAAACCACAAGGCTCTATACGCTCGTTCGTAATGTGTCGCAAGAATCAGAATTTTTAATGTTAGCTATCAACAACTCATTGCATCGAGCGGATTTTAAACTCGCACAAAAGCAATCAGAAAAGCTGAATAAATTACTTAAGTCACAATTACATTAATTCATAGGTGAACAATGGACGTTTCAAACTATGAACGCAAAGAGAGCTGCCCTAAGTGTGGCTCTAAGGACAATCTAGGGCGATATAAAGACGGTTCGGCGCATTGCTTTGGTAATGACTGTGATTACAGAGAACCGCCCGCAGATGGGCAACAAGGAAGTATTAGAAAAGGGCAAGGGAAGCCCAGAGCGTTAAAAGATTCTATACAGGGAGAAAGCCGAGCCTTAACCAAGCGAGGTATTAATCAGGCTACGTGTAAGTTATTCAATTACACAATCGGAACCTATCAAGATAAGCCTGTTCATATTTGTAATATCTATGATGATAAAAGAACTCTCGTTGCTCAAAAGTTAAGGTTGGCAAATAAGGACTTTAGAGTAATCGGTGATTTATCAAGTAAGCCGCTTATAGGTATGCACCTCTGGACAGGTGGCCGCAAGCTTGTAATAACCGAGGGTGAAATTGATATGTTGTCTTTGAGCCAAGCACAAGGCAATCGTTATCCCGTTGTAAGCTTGCCTAACGGTGTTCAGTCAGCCGTTAAAGTTTTACTGGCAAACCTTGAGTATTTAAAGAGATTCGATGAGGTCATATTGTGCTTTGACAGTGATGAGCCAGGACAAACGAGTGCAGAGTCATGCGCTAAGCATTTGCTAGGCCACATAAAAATCAAGCTTGCAAAACTACCGCTTAAAGACGCTAACGATATGTTACTCGCGGGGCGTGAAGCCGACTTGATTAAAGCTATCTGGAACGCACAGGAATACAAACCCGCAGGCGTTTTAAAAATTTCGGATATTCTTGAATCCTGCCTCACGCCCCCCGTTAAAGGTGATCCGTGGTGGTGCGATGAACTCACGCGGTTAACCTATGGCAGAAGATACGGCGAAATCTATACACTAGGCGCTGGGACTGGCGTTGGAAAAACGGATTTTTTCACGCAGCAAATCGCTTATGACTGTATAGAGCTTAACGAGCCTTGCGCGGTGTTCTATATGGAGATGAACCCCGAAGAAGCCGCGAAACGTACCGCAGGGAAAGCTCAAGGAAAGCGCTTTCACTTGCCCGATGGAAGCTGGGAGACTGGCGAGCTGAAAGACGCTTTAACACACCCGCGACTTTATGAAAACTTACACCTTTATGATGCGAATGGCGTTACCGATTGGGAATCAATACAAGGCGTAATGTTGTATTACATCGGTCAAGGTGTTAAACGATTTTTTATCGACCATCTAACAGCAATGGCAACAGGGACCGAGGAAGACGAACGCACCGAACTTGAAAGAATCATGAAAGGTTTGTACGAAATCGCTAATCGATTAGGTGCGATGATTCATGTCATTAGTCACTTGACCACACCCGACGGAAAGTCTCACGAGGAAGGCGGGCGCGTGACTATTCGACAATTTAAAGGAAGTCGAGCAATCGGGTTTTGGTCATTCTTTATGTTCGGAATCGAAAGGAATCAACAGGCCGATGATGAAGAAGATAGACACACCTCAATTTTAAGATGCCTTAAGGACAGGCTCACAGGTCGCTCTGTTGGCCATACAATCCCATTAGGGTACAACTCAGACACTGGAAAGATGTTTGAGGCTGAAACGGAATTTAGCAACCCATTTAACGAGCACCCACCAGACTTTTAAATAATCAACACAACACACAATTAATCTACTAGGAGATTTTTATTATGGATATGACAGAAACAGAAGTGACTAAGTGCGCTAAGTTCGAACTATCAGACGTAGAAGTTAAAGAGCTTAAAGATGTTTCAGATTTGCTTTATTTGATGGAACGTCGAAACGACCTTAGCCCCTTTGTTACACGTCGCGCATTAATCAATGCACAGTTAATTTTAAACGCCCTGCAATAACAATGAATCTCCTATTAACGAAATAACAAAGGAGGTGTGAGAATGCGTCTTGTCTTCGACATTGAGACAAACGGACTATATTTTGACGCAACGAAAATACACTGTATCACCGCAATCGATATTGACACGGACGTCATAAGAGAGTTTAGGCCGCACGAGATAGAGCAAGGGATTGACTACCTTAAATCGGCCTCTTATTTGAGTGGGCATAATATTATCAACTTTGATTTACCAGTGATTCAAAAGCTTTATGGTGTCAATCTTAAACTGACCTCAGAGATTTACGATACCCTTGTAAGCTCTAGGCTTATCTATTCGAATATTAAAGACATCGATTTTAAGCATAGAGGCCGTTTTCAGTTACCCAGCAAATTAATAGGCTCCCACTCATTGAAAGCTTGGGGCTACCGCTTGGGTAATCATAAAGGTGAGTTTGCAGAGGTTACGGATTGGCAACACTTCACTGAGGAAATGCTAGAGTATTGCACGCAAGATACAAAGCTCAATTTGGATTTATGGAGAAAACTACAAAGCAAGGAGGTATCACGGCAAGCTCTGAGTCTGGAGCATCAAGCAGCGTTTGTGCTTTCTCAACAAGAACGAAACGGATTCTGTTTTGATGAAGGAAAAGCGATAAAACTTTATGCGCGTCTATCACAAAAGCGTTCTGATATTGATAGGGAGATTCAAAAGCGCTTTGATGGTTGGTGGAAGTGTGAAGAAGTCAAAAAGGCAAAGCGCACAGTAAAACCGAAAAAGGGTTCTAATGCCTTAGCGACTGTCAAAGGTGCAGAGTACAGTAAAATTAAATGGATTGACTTCAACCCTAGCTCAAGGCAACACATTGAGAGAGTGTTAACGCAAAAGGGATGGAAACCGCGAGAGTTCACACCAAGCGGCCAAGCTAAGATTGATGAAACGATACTTGCTAAATTGCCTTATGAAGAGGCAAAGCTATTTGCTAAGCAATTCTTATTACAGAAACGTATTGCACAACTTGCCGAAGGGAATCAAGGCTGGTTAAAAGCAATCAGGCAAGGACGTATTCACGGCTCAGTTAATCCTAACGGTGCAGTAACTGGAAGAGCTACACATGCTTACCCAAACGTGGCACAAGTACCTTCCGCGCGCGCTCCTTTTGGTCGTGAGTGTCGGGAACTGTGGACGGTTCCCAGTGGCTGGTTTTTGCTAGGGACAGATGCAAGCGGCCTTGAATTACGCTGTCTAGGTCACTTCATGAGTCGCTGGGACAATGGCGCATACATCGATACGATTCTAAACGGTGACATTCACACGGTAAATCAGAAAGCGGCGGGGTTGCCTTCAAGGGACCACGCGAAAACATTTATTTACTCCGTATGTTACGGCGCTGGTGATCAACTTGTGGGTTCCATAGTTGAACCTCATTCTAGCGCCAAGAAACAAAGGAGTATTGGTAAGAAACTAAAAGCAACGTTTTTTAATAGTGTGCCCGCTCTAAAGTATCTCAAAGACGCCGTAGCAAAGGCCGCTAAGCGTGGTTATATTATTGGCCTTGATGGTCGCCCTGTGTATATCCGTTCGGCTCATGCGACGCTTAATACGCTCTTACAGTCGGCGGGTGCGTTAATTTGTAAGGCGTGGATTGTGGAGTTAGAGAAGCTGGCTATAGATGAAGGCTTAGAACACGGATGGGATGGTGATTTTGCTTATTGCGCTTGGGTGCATGACGAATTGCAAATTGCTTGTAAGACAAAGAAAGTCGCAGAGCATCTATCAATTTTAAGTCAAGACGCCATGAGTAATGTAGAAAAAATATTTTCGTTTAGGTGTCCTTTAGCTACGGATTCAAATATTGGTAAGAGTTGGTTTGAAACACATTAGATTTTAATAAGGAGATTGAAGATTAAAAGAGTGCTAATTTTAGATGGTGATCCGTTCGCATGGAAAGCGGCGGTTGCTCATGAAAAACTAAGCGATTGGGGTGATGGCATTTGTACGGCACACATAAATAAACAAAGAGCTGTTGAATCGGCTACTAAACAAATTGACTCAATCGCAGAGAAACTCAAAGCCGAGGTGGTGTTTTGTTGGAGTGATCCAAGCGGTTACTTTAGGCACGAGCTTGGAGATTACAAAGGCGGTCGAAAAGAATCTATAAGACCTTTAGGACTTGAGAAAGTGAAAAGAATGCTAGCAGAGCATTACGAATCTTTTATGCGTCCTAAACTGGAAGGTGATGACATTATAGGCATTCTAATGACGGAGCCACGCTATAAACAAGGTTATGAAAAAATCGCTGTATCGATAGATAAAGATATTCAAACAGTGCCTGGACTTTTCTTTAACCCTGATAAAGACGCTTCACCAAGGCTAATCACAGAGCAAGACGCAGATAACTTTTTCTATGCGCAGTGCATAGCGGGCGATCCTACAGATGGTTTTCAAGGTGCACCAAGTTTTGGCATGGCCACAGCTTTACGTTTGATTATGAGTAAGAAAAAAGTTGAGCTTTATGAACATGTTCTTAAGAGTGGAAAACGCAAGGGTGAAACGGAGTTAAGGCGTCGTGAGGTTCCTTGCGATGATCCTTGGGAAATCGTTTTGAGTACCTACGAGGTAAATGATTTGAGCGAAGAGGTTGCACTATTGAACGCACGCATGGCGCGTATTCTTAGGGCCTCTGATTGGGATAATGAAAATAAGAAAGTGATTTTATGGAAACCGAAACAACAGAAGGCAGCTTAAAAGATAGCTGTCTCTATTATAGTAAATCTAAAAACTGCGACGTTTATAGTTGTCATGATTGTATTAAAAAGGGTTCTGGTGCTGGCGAGTGGAAGCAAAGCGGGTTTGAAACGACTATTAACGGCTATCCTGAGTCTGTGAGAGTTAACGAGAATGAATCTATTAAAAGTTCTGGCGGTTCCTCCAGCTATTATGATTTCACTATTACGAATCAGAAAGGCGAATCATTAGACGTAACTTGCAATGATGTTATTCGCTGCATGGTCAATAACGATTTTGATTTGGGGAATATAGTCAAGGCAGCTAGAAGAATCTCAGAGGCCCGCCAAGGGAGAGGAAAAGCGGGCGTAAGTATTGGTTATGATGCAAATAAGATTATTTATTTTGCTGGGGGAGTATAAAGAGGCTGTACTTATCAATAAAGAGGTTGGGCTACTGTGTTTTGAACTATCAACTTTGTTAAAAAAGCTCAAGGTCACCCTCTACATAGGTGCTTTCCCCTTTAGCTTCATCAAAAGAAATATGTTCACATAAAAAATCAACCCCAATATATGTTACAATCAGCTCTCCATCCACTTCTAAATTAACTCTTGTCGTGTCATAAGAAGATTCTTGATAGCTAGACAGGTGACCTCCAAATATAGCATCAGGTAGGCCCAGTTGAAGAATGCAATTGTGGTTGATTAATTTTGACTTCACTTTTCCAATCAAAAGGTTAGATAGCTCAAGGAGCCAGTCCTCTAAAGCCTCATCATCTATGTTGATTATCTCACCGCTTACTGGATAGGTGAGTGAGAGGACTGTCATGGGCACATTTAAAATGAGTATTACCTCTAAATCAAAAGTACCTGCATCTATTCTTGCTAAAGGCTCGGACGTTAGGTTGCTGACTTCTTGGTTGCATTTTACAACCTCGCATCCAAAAGAGCTAAACAGTTCAGTTAAAGCCTCTTCATAGTATTTGGTAATTAAGCTATAACATTGCTTTGCTTCCATATCCTGATTCAGCACCTAAGTCATTAAGTCAAAATTATCTGAGAATATTTTGAATGATTAGCATCTAAGACTCTGTTCTGTGAGAAAAAATAAATAGCTTTCACTGATTTGCGGTTGTACTTATTAGGTTAGTTATAGCAATAAAGTGATAAAGATGAAAGAAAATAAAACACAAATACTGGTTGCAGTCTTGGGGATTACCTTCACGATTCTCCAAGGCTTCACAACCTACTACACGCGCAACGTGGACGCGCGACTAAATCAGATTGCGGTCAAGTTAGATGAGACTCGCGAAATGTCTATCGAGACAGCCGCGAGATTAGCCGCAATAAATCAGAGGCTTTCACAAACTGAGAGCCAGTTAAAAGAAATACACAAGACAGCCTTAACGAATCAAAAAGAAATCGCGATTGTTAGGGCTGTAGGTAATAAACAATAAGGAGGCAAACGAATGCCGCAGCGAGCGCCTAGAGGGTGCAGAAAAAGAGGCTGCACAAAGTTAACGATAGAAAGACATGGATATTGTAGCGAGCATGCACACTTAGCAAGTTGGGGTAAATGGCAAAGTGAGCGGGGAACATCGTCACAACGTGGCTATGGTGCAAAGTGGCAAAAGCTAAGAAAGGAAATCTTAGCGCGTGATAAGTACTTGTGTCAGATATGTTTCGCAGTCAGTCGCATACAAGCAGCACAAACGGTTGACCATATCACACCGAAAGCGCGAGGCGGGACCGATAGTCCTGACAATCTGCAATCGCTTTGTTATCCATGTCATGATTATAAAACAGCTAGGGAGTAGCTTAAGGAGAAAATAAAAGGAATGTTATTAAAAGTATTAGAAGTTTTATCAGGTCCGTTGGTTAACTGGGTCTCTCACAGACAAGAAGTAAAGAAAATCAAAACAGAGACACAGTTAGCAGTTTTAAAAGCTGAATCTCAAAGTAAAATAAGACGTGCAGAAAATCAGGAAGCCGCAGACATCAATCTTGATTTAGTCGCATTGAAAACACGAGGCTGGAAAGATGAATATCTATTGGTGATTGGGACCGTTCCAATTATTTTATCGTTTATCCCTGATATGCAAATTTATGTAAAACAAGGATTTGAAGCCTTAAAAGAGACGCCGGAATGGTACTGGTATTTGATGGCCGGACTCTTCATTGATACGTTGGGCTTTCGCTCATTGCTTCGTGGGATAGTTGATAGCACGTTACAAAAGCGCTTGAAAAAGTAGGCAGTTTATCAATAAGTTACGTACTACTAAGTGATGTATCTCATTTGGAGGTAGTTGCTCGCAGATATATCTCCTATGTGAATTTATTATGAAATATTTGCATATTTTCCTTTTTAAAGCTCTATCCGTTCTGTAGCATTTCGGCCCAGCAATAAGACCGGATGTTTTGTTGCGATTGGCATGACATCAGGAAGTCCATAATTGTAGCAAGGTCGCTATCTGTGATTTTCTGATGCTTTTTTTTAAATGGAACTTCAGGAGAAATTAAGAAATGAAGTTTTTTAATAGGAAAAATATTTTAGCTTTATCATTAATAAGTTCGTTATCGGTTTTAAGTCTACCCTCTGCGTTTAGTCAATCTAAATTAACTGAAAGACAGAGTGAAATAAAGCCCTCACTTTTAGCGGTGGGAAATATTCAAAACCCCTCAATAGATGATGTAAAAGCCTCTGGACAGCTAGGCGGGATTTTACATCCTAACGTAGATACTAACGACCCCTCATTATCCCTTTCGCTTTCTCGTATCAGCACAGATACGATAGCCACTCAAAATAGTGCGTTTGCTCAAGCGATGGATGAGTGGAATCAGCACAACTATAAGTACGCTTCTAATTTAATGAGCGATTACTTAGCGAAGTACCCGAACGGTATCTGGGCGGGTGAGGCCGATTTGCATATGGGTTGCGAAGCCCGCTTTAATGGCCGTTATCGTGAGGCCAATGAGCGCTTTTCTCGCATTGTAAAGAAGTATGAAAACCATCGTTTTGAAGGCGCTCGAAAAGTTGCCGAAAAAGCAAAGAGCCGTTTAGCTGTTTTACGAGTCATGGAAAACAGCTTGAGCGATGCACAAGGTATTTTTTCGGAGCTTAAGAAAGATGGCTCTGATTGGCGTCAACGAACCTATGCGGCTACGTGGATAAGCCGTATTGCAAAACTTAAAGCACAGGGCAAAGCTCTGGCAAATTGCGGAAACCGAGCCTTTAGTGATTTGCTGGAACGTGATGGTAAGTTTGTCGAAGCAAAAAGAGTTCGCTCGCTACTTCCAAATAATGCTAAGGGTTTTAGTATTAAAGAGTTAAGCGAGCTTGCGGGTGATTATGGTTATGCCATGAAAGCGCTTAATGTGTCTCCTGATGAGCTTAAAGACATGCCTCTACCTGCCATTGCTCACATCGACCGAAGCGCTACGAATGGTTTAGGCCATTATTGGATTGTCGAACAGGTCAATGATAAAGGTGTGACCATCTATGATGAACAAAAGCAACGACGTTTTACTCAAACACAAAAAGAGTTTTCTCAAGAGTGGGACGGTAAACTTTTAGTGTTCTCTGAGAAAGATTCTCCGTTACTCGCTTCATTAGAAAGCAAAGCGATGTCTTTGTTAGATGCAGAGCTGACCTATGGCGGTTGCTGTGGAATCCAACGACCAGAATCCGATTTAGGCGAACCAAAGCAGAACGAGTGTCCCGCAGGTGGTAAAGGCTGCCCTGTTTGGTCAGTGAATAAAGTTAGTATGAATCTATATGCTACTGACACGCCTATTTGGTATGAAACGCCCTATGGTCCCAACATTGAGTTAAAACTTAGTTACAATTCTCAATCAGCTCTTCAACAGTATGAGCCTTTTGGAAATAAATGGTCTTTCAGCTACGGCATGTACTTAGTTGAAGATCCTGGCGAAGCGGCAACGGTATTTATGGCCGATGGCCGTCGCATGGTGTTTATTGCTGATGGTAAAGGCGGTTTTGCTAAAGCTTATGGTTCCGAGTCAGCTTTGAAAAAAGTTCATTCAACACATTACGAGTTGACTTTATTAGATGGTACTCAGTACACCTTTGCTATTCCTGATAACACCCATTCACAACAAGTACTGCTGACACAAATAAAAGACATTTACGGCCATAAAGTAAAGTTAGGTTATAACAGCAATATTCAGTTAAAAACTATTCAAGATGCACAAGGACGCAAATCAAGAATTACTTACTACTCTAGTGGTTTAGTTAAAGAGGTCTCTGATCCCTTCGGTAGAAAAGCAATCTTTGAATATGACTCCAATAAAAACCTTGTTTCTCTCACAGATATGGGGGGCTATAAGAGTACGATAAAATATGATAGTGATGTGTATATCACTGAGATAACAAAGCCGTTTGAAGGAACTTGGAAGTTTAAGACAGAGCCAGCAGATGGTGTTGATACTGGTATTGGCTACCCAACAGGCGATAGCGGTATGTGGGAGTATTATCGCATAACAGTTACCGACCCTGATGATAAAAAGTCAGAATACTTTTATGATGGTAACTCAAGTTCGTGGTATGTAAGCCCAGAAAATTATATTGAGTACCAAAGTAATCAAGTGAACAACGGCTGGGCTAAAAGAGAAAACTATCTCTTTCACTCAGATGATAACTTCAATTTTGGTGAGATTTCGCAAATATACTTTCATGATGGTGAGAAAAATACTCAAACCGACGTCATCAAGTATGACTCAGAAGGTCGTTTGATTTCGTGGACCGAGAGGCAAAGCAATCGCCAAATAACAACGAAGTATGAGTATACCAGTAGTGGTTTGCTTAAATCCGTTGATGAAGCTTTGGTGCGCAAAACGGTCTTTGATTATGTTAACGATAAGTTGGACCTAATCAAAAGCATTACCTATCCGAAGTTAGCAAACGGAGGTCAGCTAACTAAGCACTTCGACTATGATGCAAGTTATAATGTTGTTGCCGTTAGAGAGGTAGGGAAAGATGCGCAAGGCATTGAGTCAAGTCGTGTTACATTCTTGACATACAATGATAATAATCAAGTGGTATCAATTGACGGCCCTAGAAAAGATGTTAATGATGTAGTGACCTTAAACTATTATGATTGCGCTGGCTTAAGCAGTTCATGCAGTCAACTAAAGTCTATTACTAACGCTCTAGGTCATGTAACTTACCTTTCTGACTACACGCTAGATGGCAAGGTTGGACGAATTGAAAGCCCCAACGGTTTAGTGATTACTGTTGTCTATGATGACTTAGGGCGAATCAAAAAGCTGACTCAAGCCAGCAGTGAAGGCGAATTGTTAAGAACGTTAGAACTCACTTATGAAGGTGTTAATCGTCTAAAGTCGGTGGTCGTTTCAAACGGCGAATCATTTACTTATCACTACACAGCATCGGGAGCGCTAACCAGCATTGTGAATGCTCAAGGTGAAAAGGTTGATATTACACCGGATAAAGAAAACCGCCCTCACATTGTTAACCTGATAGATAGTTTAGGCGCAAAGCAGTTTACAACACAGTATGCTTACAATCGCTTTAATGCACTGACAGAAGTGACCGCAAGCAACTCAAGTAAGACTAATATCAGTAGGTCTCGAACAACCTACACAGGTTTTGAAGACGCGGACGGTTATTATAAAGGCTTCTGGTTGGATGAATTAGGACGTGCAGCCGAGCTTGGCGATAGTGCCTCTGAGTCAATCAAACAAACCTTTGATGCTGATGATAGTCTCTTAAAAGTCACCGCTCAGAACACATTAGAAACTGTTTTCGAAAATAACGTGTTTGGTGAAGTGTTAACACGCACTAGTCCAGATACCGGTGTTACCGAAAATCAATACGATGATGCAGGCAACGTTGTTCATATCAAAGATGCTCGCGGAACAGAGTCACACATGGTCTATGACGCCTTAAAGCGTTTGGTTTCTGTTACCACGCCTAACAACTTAGAAAACGTGACCTTGAGTTATGATAGCATTGAAAACGGGAATCAGGGCATTGGACGCCTAACGAAAGTTCAAGATGATTCAGGGGTAACTGAGTATTTCTATAATGACTTTGGCGCTATTACAAAAGTCATCTGGAAAGACGGTAGTCAAAGCTTTACTACTGATTATCTCTATGACGCTTTTGGTCAGCTTGAAGGCGTTATTTACCCAAGCGGTAAGACGGTTAACTACCACCTTGATAAAGGTCAGGTTAAGTCTGTAAGTCTTCTTAGTAATGGAGAGTCAAAAGAGATTGCGAGCAATATTGAGTACTTGCCATTTGGTCCAATGGTATCCATGACATTTGGTAATGGTTTGGCTTTAAATAACCAATACAACTTAGACTACCATCTACAGAGTACAACTATCGGTAATATCTTTGACAAAAGCTATGACTATACCACCGCAGGCAATCTGCGCGGCGTTACGGATAACTTAAACCCATTAAGCAGTGTTAACGTTAGGTTTGATGAACGTAATCAAATAAAGGGCCTGAACGTTGAAGGCGGCTTTAAGGTTTACGGTTATGACTTTGTAGGCAATAGAACAAAAGAGTTGTTTTGTCCTGTAGGTGTGTTCGGAGTCAACACCTTAGACGATTGTATTGCTCTCTTTTGGGATACCGAGCAGAACTGTACCTATGGTGATTGTGATGTGACACTTTGCGGCGTCCTGCCTAACGCACCGGATTGCCAAGAACCGCCCAGTTGTGACCCGACTATTCAAGATTGCGGCGGCGACACTGACCCAAATCTATGTGATGATTTAGACACTGTTTGCTCTTTTGTTTCTCCAGAAGAATGTGAAAACCTGCGTCAGCTTTGTGCGGGCGGGATGCTTTCAGCAGACATGGTTGAACTATCCAAAGGTAGCTCACGTTTTGAAAAGTGGTTAGTGAATCAAAAGCGAAAATCTAACTCACGTTTAGCTTTCACACCGACTCAAGAACCAAAGTACACAGTTTATAACTATGGTCATGATGACAATAAGTTAACGGATTTCAACAACCTTTCATTCTCTTATGATGCCGCAGGAAATATGCGCTCTAAAGGCGGCTGGTTGTTTGAATACAATCACGCTGGCCGTTTAGCCAGTGCCATGAATAGCAGTAATCTCATTACCTATAAGTACAATGCGAATGGTCTGCGAACTCATAAAACGGCTAACGGTGTAACCACTCGTTATATTTATAATCAGGAAGGGGTATTAATTGCGGAGGTTTCAGAGCAAGGAGATATCTCCAAGGAGTATATTTACCTCAATAAGCGGCCTCTAGCTATGTTAGAGTACAACGATATCTATTATTATCATAACTCGCATATAGGAACGCCCGAGATATTAACCGACTCACAGCAGTTTGTTGTATGGCAAGCCGACTATGATTTATGGGGTAGTGCCGAAATCTTAGTAAGTGATGTTGAAAACAACCTGAGATTTACAGGTCAGTATTTCGATAGTGAGACAAATCTGCATTATAACTGGAATCGTTATTATGATCCGATGTTAGGCCGATATATCACAAGTGACCCTATTGGCTTAGCTGCTGGGATTAATACTTATACTTATGTAGAAAACAGTCCGTTATCTTTTGTTGATCCAACTGGCGAGATCCCTGCTGCACAATTTGCTGGAGGGCTAGCTGGCTTCGGTTTTGGTCTGGTTTCAGCACTTGTTTCTGGCAAACGAGGATGGTGTGCCATTAGGGCTGGCCTTTATGCAGGATTAGCAGGTATTGTTTCTGGTGGTGGATCAGTTATCAGAACAATACTAGCATCGAGTACTCTGTCTATTGTTGAACAAGCAAGACGTAATGGCTTTGATAACGTTAGTTACCTTGAAGCTGGTGCTAGTGGTATTGCCGCTGGCTTGGGGGGGAAATTTGGTGCGATAGTTGGTAAGAAGCTCTATCCTCCTTACTGGCATCAACCGAAAAGAACTAAGCTAAATCCTAAGTACTGGGCAAAAAAAGCAGGACTTAAAGTCAAACCTCTACCTCGTGAGGATTTAAATGATATTGACAGAGATGTCGCTTCTGGCTTTATTGGTGGAGCAACTGAACATTTAGCAAATTCTCTAAGACCAAACTATGAAAAAAATAACTGTGAGTGTTAATTTATGAATAACTTAAGATTAGTTCGTTGGGTGCATTATTCTTTCGTTAGTCTTTTCGCTTTAATTACATTAATTCATTTAAATGAGGTTCAAATTAAGAGAGTCGCGGACTATCTTTTAACTTCCTATAGTATGATGAGTGTGTCTTTAATATATTTTTCTTTTGGAGTTATTCTTGCTTTTCAGGAAAATAAAAAGAAGATATGTCAAATATTATTGATAGTCCTTTCAATTTCGATTGCAGCTATAGCTATTGGTGTCAAGGCTATTCTTCCACTCTCCATCTTGTGGTTTGCATTGGGCTTTATTTATTTTAGAGGGTATATTGAAAGACAAGTATAAATATACACTTCGGGCGTATGGATTGCGCTCTTTTTAAATGTTTTCGGAAAGGTATCATGCCCCCGTATAGTATGTTCAAGAGAATGGGGCGGTACAGTGTGGCTCGCAAAGTAACGAGTTAAGAGGATTAAGAAGGATGTCAAGAACCAGAATCAGCATAGGGTTGCCTCGGAATAGAGAGTTGTTAATAAGCCAAAAAAACAGCACTGTTTGGATATACGTTAATGATTCAGAAAATTCTGGTGCTATATTAAAGTGCTTGGTTGTAGTCTTGAGAGTGGTATCATTGGTGACTGTTATTGCTGTTAATACACTCAAAGAAACTGACTTTAACAAAGTTAAATGTTACTTAGAGGGCTGTAAAAGTAAGGGGGATTGTTGACTAGCCTTCAATAAGTCGTTATTTCTAAAATTGATTTTTCTGTTAAGCAAGGGATGGCTTATATCCCCTAGATAACTTTGAGCAAACGGAATTGCTCACTTTAAATTAAAACTAAAAGGTATTTCGTCATGAAACTTTATACGGAAAGTGAGTGGTGTCGTGTTGGCACAACTAAAGAATATGAATTAAGTGTTGATGAAGGTAGTTTAACAGCTTATCTCAAAGCCAACTTACCAAGTGAGTATGGTCCTTATGGATTGATTGCGAGCTACTTTCAGAAAGATTTGGTGTTTGGAGGTTATTCAAACGTAAGAAAAGAGGTCCCTTTAAGCAAGCTAAAGGAGTTCATTGATAATGGTGTATCTCAGTTCTTCATAAAAAGCAAAACACTAACACCAAAGATAAACTTAAAGACATTACCTCAAAGCAATGAAACTTTGCTTTTGAATGGCTTGATTTGCTTACAGGTCTATAGGAAGTTTCGAGGGTTAACATCAAGACCAACAATTCTAATGGTCGATGCGATTCGAAATACCGACGTTGGAGGCCGCTTTAAGCACAATCATTATCAAGAGATTTACTGGAGCTTACAAAAGGAGAATATAAGAAAAAAGCCTCAAGCTGTCTTTAGAGTGGCAGCGTAAAACTTGAATTCCACCAAGTTTGCTCTAACTCCCCAATGTAATTTTATATAAGTCTATTCTCGGGGCTGTCCTAAGCCCCTTTCAAATTTAACAATCAAACGAAACAATTCATTAAGGAAAATGAAAAGACATGAGAAAACTAAATAAATTAAACGTATACGGCCTTGTGGTCCACTGTAGCGCCACAAAGCCAAGCATGAAGGTAAACGCTAAGATAATCAAAAGATGGCACACAGAGGAACGGGGATGGTCTGACATTGGCTATCATTTCGTGATTAATCGTGATGGTTCCTTAGAGTCTGGGCGCTCCTTACAATATCAAGGCGCTCACGTTCGGGGCTATAACGCTCAAACTATCGGTGTGTGTCTCATAGGTGGGCTTGATGAGAACGGCAAGCCAGACGCCAATTACACGCTCGCACAGTATGAGACCTTGAAGAAGCTCTATGGTGACTTAAGGCTACGCTTTCCGATTCAGGAGATTCTAGGACACAGAGATTTAGATAAGGGTAAGGATTGCCCCTGTATTGATGTTCGGGCGTTGTTTTTAAGCTCCTTCTGAGATTTTGGTAGGCATGAAAATTATGTTCTATTCTTACATTTATTTTTACTTAGAGAGATTTCTATGAGTACATACGATGAGATAAGTAAAGCGATAGCAGCTCACGGCCAATGGAAAAATAAGCTGCGCAATGCTATTGATACAGGTAAATGCGAATCAACACCCGCTAAAGTTAAGCAAGATAACAATTGTTCATTTGGCAAATGGTTACATGGGCGGATAGATCCCCAAGCGAAGAGTTCAAGTTATTATAGTACTGTTGTTAATTTGCATGCAGACTTTCACAAAGAGGCTGGTTCAATCTTAGAAGTGGCTTTGAGTGGAGATAAAAACTCTGCAAGTCAACGTATAGGTTTAGGAAGTGAGTTTTCAAGACTATCTGCTGAACTTACAAAGACAATGAAAGCTTGGCAAGATTCTTTGTGAACGATGTGCCAAATAGCTTGAATTAGTTAAAAGTTGTACTACATTCAAGTTGGATATAGTGCTAATTCATCTCGTGCTATGTCTGAGTTATTAAGCTTATTAGTGTACTGTAAGTAAGGACAAAAAGAGATTTTTGTTTATACTTTCTTCCCTACCCCTCACTCAAATGACACTCTGATAGAATGCCCGATTCGAGTGAGGGCATTTTTCTTGTTTAACTAAATGCGTATAGCGCCTCCTTAACTTCATTCAAGTCAAAGTCACCACACGCTGGTAAAAGCGGTGCTTTCTTTCTTTTAGAAGGTGTCATTTGAGCATCAAACTCTAGTTTTAACTTCTCAAAAATAGGTTGTTCATATAAATCAATGAATGTTTTTCTGATAAGTATGAAAAACTCCTGAGAGTCACCTGCATGAACCCCAAAAGAATCATGAATCAAACAAAAATCTGTTAATCCATATTCTTTGTTAGCTTCTAAAACGGTCATCATTAAGTGGGTACTATCTAATGAGTGAACAACGTTAGGGCTGATAGCATTTCGCATCTTTCGCGTGTTGATTTTATCAAGCTCTTTCCTATAGCTAATTTGATAACGTCCTCCAGATAATCTGGTGTTAATAGTTTTTAACTCAGTTTTCGGATACAGTTGAAGCACCGGGAAATCAAGTGGTGTAGTCCATTTAATAGGCTTGTTGTTCGATGCAATTAATCCTGCACTGTCCTGCATCCAGTTCATAGCTTCTTCTGCTTTTACAACTTTATTCTTTATAACAAACTCTACAATTTCGGCTAAGTAACGAGCACACTTGTGACCGTACTTATCACCATCAGGAAGTTTGAAGTTACCTTCTTCAAGTGCTGGTTTAATAACTCCAGTATATAATTGATCTTGAAATCCTGATGCCTTAGAGCCGTAGGAATATGTCATTACACATGTTTTTAAGTCACTTCTTGATAAACGTCCGTTTGCGTAGTCTAGCCAAGTTTTCGCAAAGACATCATCATTTTTTAAAAGTATGTCCGTTACAATATCAGATACCTCTTGATAAACGTCTTCGGGACTGTCTTCTACTTCATTAGGTGGTAACAAATTTACAGACTTTGCTGTGTCAGAGCATCTAAAAGCAGCTCCAAGATGTTGTAGTCCAGAACACGTGCCATCAAAAGCAATAGGCATTCTTGATTGGTAGTCATCGCCTTGCTCAACATAACCCTTAAGCTCTAAACACACAGCATAAAATAAAAACGGCTTATCAGCTTTTGTCCAAAAAAGGTTTTTAATTGGATCGTCCGCAGACATAAGGATTTCTTCTATATTGTCATTAACCCAGTAGTAACGTTCTCGAAAACTTACTTTATCTATTCCAAAACAACCAGCCGCGTGAAGGTGTAGCCAGAAAAGTCCATGTTTACCTAATGGTTTTGGCTCTGAAAATTCAAGCAAGGCTTTGATATAGTCCTGACCTTGAGGGTTTAGACTTGGAACCGCGTAGACACGCCCACGAGAATCTAGTTGATATGGAATATAGATTTTCTCAAAGTCTTTAAATTGCTCTGCTGTTTGCAAATTGGTAGCCATATTAACTCTTAGACTTTCATACGCTTTATTTTTCTTATCAACTTCCTTCTTTTTCCAGTAGTTCATTTCATCCGAAATTTTGATGTCTTTTTGCGGTACAAACTTTTTTGGTGGTAAACCTAACTCATCCTTTTTATCAATCATCGTATTAAGCAAATCTAAAACTGGCTTTCTGATTCTCCAGGCTGTGCTTTGGATAAGATTAAGAGCCTTAAAGACTTTCTCAGGATTCTTTTTGTAAACTAAATCTCTTTGCTCTGGGATTTGTCGTTTAATTAACGGTAAGCTTTCTTGAGCATCTGTTAGATAACATCCTGATTTAATATTTCGAATGTTCCAGTCTCTGGGTTTAGTTATCATTGGTAAATACATTGGTGATAAATCTCGATATTTCGCCTTGTTTTCTTCAATCCATTTCCTCATAGATGCGGTTGGAGCTAGCGCTTTATGACCTCCTTTTTTTTGTGGTGGGATAACTTCAAGCCAATCGCTATGTACAAGTAAAGTATCGATACAGAATAAGCCTACTTTAAGTTTTTGATCATCCTCCCAACTTTTGTGGAGTTCACCGTGTTCTTTGTTTACATAATTGAGTGTTTGTGTTCGCTCTCTTTCGTTTGCTCCTTTATCTTTCCGCATGATACTTTCATAGTGTTTTTGTGCTTCTTCATTTAATGAGTTCCATAACACCTCTAATTCAATAGCTTCACCAATACGCATAGCAACGCTAGTCATACTTCTGGCAGACGTTAAGCGGGCCATGATTCTTTTGAGTGTTAGAAATGATAATGTTTCTGGATCAACGAAGCCTTTAACCAACTTTACAGGGATAGAGGGCCTTGTCTTACTTTCTAGTGCCAATGTAAAACCCTCAGTTAGCTCTGGGAATGCTTCTGCTAACTTTTTACGTCCGTATGTTGTTTGGTCTTCTCTTCCTTTTTTTTGTGCTTTTGTGATTTGTTTATCATAACGTGCATGACCTAGATCACGCCCTTGTTCTTCAATTTTAATTTGAAACGCTCGTAGTTTATCCATATACGACTTTTAACCTTTATGTTGTTTATGATGAGCTGAATGCCCCCGATAACTGCTTAACAACTAAGCTATGAAATATTTCCTCAATTCCATGAGAAATTTTTGTAAATGTTCCGTAAATTATTATTATCTTCTTAGCAAGGAAGGACGTCACAAAATCCGTTTATGATATCCTTGTGCGAGATTATATAAATGGTTGGACCAGTTATGCAAGTAGTATTTACGTACTAGATATAAGCTTTTTTAGTAAAGTGTCAAAAGAGGTAGTTTTGGGATTTTCAGAGAAAAACATTTGGTATTGTACTGCAATAAAGTTTAAATATTGATCAGTAGTTAAGTTTGTATTTTGAGCCAGTTTTGGTGTTTAAGTGGTGTTGTTTTCGAAATGAAACGTTTTGTTGATTATTGGTGGTGGAGTTTGTAGAATCGCAAAGAAGCGTTAGGGATCTCGTGGCTATAAAAGCTCTATTAGAGGTCTAGAGCGCTTAAAAGATGTTAGTAGGCACTGCCCTTAAAAGCACCTACAAGCCTAATTTGAGAGATTAAGCACATCAATGGATTGTCTGAGCCGGGGAGACAGATTCTCCGGCATAAACATCTCGAGCAAATCATTTAAAAATTTATGACCTAATGGGGTCGGTCGATAAATACCTTCCGTTGTATCCAAGAGTTCTTTGAAGACTGCTTGCTCTATGTTGTCGTTTATCAGAGCGGGCGTTAACCCTGTTCGCTCAAAAAACAGTTGTTGATCTACTCCTTGGGTCAAACGCATGGTGTTCATAAAAAACTCTAACGGCAGTTCTTCTATCGCGAGTGTTTTTTGGTTGTCCAAATAGGGCTGGCTAGCATCGAGATAGCTTTTGGGGTGGCGTTTTTTGCTGTAGCGTCGGATCTTTTGCTCTGCTGGCAAAGTGATTTTGCCATGAGCGCCCGCACCGATACCCAGATAATCACCAAATTGCCAATAGTTAAGATTATGTCGGCTTTGAAGTGAAGGGGCCTTGGCGTAGGCTGAGATTTCGTATTTATTAAATCCAGCGTCTTTTAGACGGGCTTCTCCGGCATCTTGAATATCGCTCAAGGCATCGTCGGCTGGGAGCTTGGGAGGGTGGCGATAAAACAGTGTATTGGGCTCAAGGGTCAGTTGATACCAAGACAAATGACTGACGCCAGAATCAAACGCAGTGGCCAGATCTTGCATGGCCTGTGCTTGTGTCTGCTCGGGTAAACCATGCATTAAATCTACATTAATGCGCTCAAATCCGGCCTCTTGCGCCATTTTTATGGCTTTAAGCGCTTCATTCGCTTTATGGATGCGCCCTAACGTATGTAGATGTTGATCATTGAAGCTTTGTACACCAATTGAAAGTCTGTTGATCCCTGCCTGGAAGAAGCCTTTAAATTTATCTGCCTCAGCAGTACCCGGATTCGCCTCCAGAGTGATTTCGATATCCCCATTGAATGGAATTAATGCTCTGATCTGACTGAGCAGAGAATCAATGGCTTGAGCCGAAAACAAACTAGGCGTACCGCCACCAATAAAGATACTGGATAAACGGCGGCCCCAGACAGCAGGCAGCTCCTGCGTCAGATCGGCGACCAAGGCATCAATATAGGCTTGTTCATCCATAGTCTGGCGATTTTCATGAGAGTTGAAATCGCAATAGGGGCACTTACGTACACACCAAGGAATATGGACATACAGTGACAGCGGGGGGAGTTGAGTCAGGTGTTGCATAAGTTGTTAGAGTGCTGCTTTGAGTAACGCAAGCGCTTTGCCACGATGGCTGAGAGCATGCTTTTGCTCTTTACTCAATTCTGCCGCCGAGCATTGGTGTTCGGATACATAGAACAGAGGATCATAGCCGAAGCCACTATCACCCTGCGGTGCTTTAAGAATGCGGCCTTCCCAACTGCCCTGACAGATGATGGGGGTGGGATCTTCGGCATGTCGCATATAGACAATGACACACTGAAAACGTGCTGTCCTGTCAGCCTCTGGCGTGTCTTTTAACAAACTTAATAGCTTTTCGTTGTTTTTTTGATCGGTCGCCTGGTCACCAGAAAATCGAGCCGAGTAAATACCAGGCTGACCATTAATCGCGTCGACTTCGATACCTGAGTCGTCGGCAAGTGCTGGCAAGCCGCTCAACTTGGCTGCATGACGAGCCTTCTTGATGGCATTTTCAACAAAAGACAATCCATCTTCTACAGCGTCATCGATATTCAATGAACCTTGAGGAACGATTTCATAATTTAGTGGAGCAAGAATATCTTGCAGCTCCTGAATTTTCTTTTGGTTGCCACTGGCTAAAACAATTTTGTTCGACATGATGTACGCGCGATAAAAATGAAAGGGCTATTGTAGCGAATATACAATAAGAATACCTGCTGGAATGGGTATTCTTATTGTCAAAGATAAGCGATGATGAATTATTTGCTGGTATAAAGCTGCTGAGTAAATTGAAAGTCTAGTGGCGTTTCTTCACCGCGCGGCGTGATTTTCAATTTAAACGTCAGTTTTTCTGCGTTGGCAAAACGAAAATTGGCAAGGTAGTAGATTGCATCACCCTCACGGATTTCTTTAAAGGCCAGATCTTTGTTTTGTCCTGCCAAGTTGTAGGCATTGCCAATGATATTGGCACTCGTGCCTACAGGTGTCTTGGTATTTTGTTTAAGCACTGTAATGTTAACCAGACCCAGCGCTTTAGAACGTTGAATCCCATACTGGCGCGCTGTTTCGGGAGAAATAAAGTCACTGGTGAATGCATTGTAATGCACCACATAGTCACCGATATTTTTGCTTTGCTCTGCTTGTGCGCTGGAACAAATGGTGAGCAGTACGTAACTGACACAAAGACTGATGATGCGGCGAATGTTCATTGGTATCTCCATCGAGTGACTGAATATCTGTGGAGGCGTAGCCCATACAGGTAATCTTGTTTGGGGTATATCCCCGTCGTCTTTCAAACGGCACGGGTGTTGACTGCGCGAACTCCCCCCCTGCCACTTAGAGTATCTAAGCTCTGGGGATTCGTTTGCTTGTCGCCTACATGTCGTGTGAAATGCTTGGGGTATAGTTTAAGCACGTAAAGAACTGTAAGTAACCAGTGAAACTGCAAGCTAAATACTGAGGCAAGAGCTGGTCACTGCTCCTATTAAATATAGAGTACCGGATTTATAAGATCGAGTCAGGTTCGGTGAATTACGAAGTGTTTCACACAATTCGTAGGGCTTGTAATAGAGCTTGAATAAGCAATCGCTTTGAGTGCGGAGAGGATACCTGCCAAACCCATGTTCAGCAGGTATTGAAAAGAGTTTTAACGTCTAACGCGAGCAAACTCGACGACGTTTTCAGAAGACTTTGAAGGGGCTGATTGTCGCAGCGTTTTGAGCGAGTCTTCCGCATTCACGAGTTCAGTATCTAGCTCCAGTATCAGAATGTTCAGAGCTTTTAAACGTCCTTCAATGGTGGCATCAGTGTGCTGTAGTGACAGTAACTCTTCATGATGGTTTTCCATCAGTTCTTTTTGTGAGTTAACCTGGTGGGCTAAAGGATTCATCACATCAATAGACCATTGACGCAGCTCTTTGCGTACTTGTTTAAGGAACTGAGAAACCTGGTGCACGGTTGTGGTGAAGAAGCGTTTTACTGCAACACTTTGCTCACTCAAAGTCAGGATTAAATTGTGATTTAGCTGACTGGCATTATCTAATACATGCTGTAGTTCGCGACGTGTCTTCTTGGCTTGAATCAAACGAGGAGAGAGAAGCTCGATACCGAAGTCGCGTTGAAACTTGATGTACATGGACTCGGCCATTTTGTTACTGAGCTCTGCTTCGCGGCAGAATTCGTTCATCATGCCTTCGATAGAACGGAAGAAACGCTTGAGTGTGCGCATCATGCCCACGGTTGTGCGGCTATTTACCAGATCCTGTAGCGTTGCCTGAATCATCTCGTCCATAGTCTTACGACTCACGGTGTTTAGCAGGATTTCGGTCTGCCGCTCTAGCAAGCGTTGGCTGGGTTTTAACGTCAGGTGGCGTTTTTTAAACTCTTCTTGAGTGTCGCGGCTTTTATCTAACAGCTCTCGTAGTTCGGTTTCTTGATTGCCCTGTAGTTGTTCTAATTCGCCTCTTTGTGATTCGAGTTGTTCTTTTCGGCTTCTCAGGACTTGTTTGGAGTCTTCTATCAAATGAGTGGATTGTTCCAAAATGCCATCCCAGAGCAAGCTTTCTTTGTTGCCGAGGATAGTCTCTGAGAGCACGTTTTCTAATTCATCAATCTGGCTTTTTAGAACCAGCGCTTTGTCATCTTTTACTTTACCTAATAGAGCCTTTTGAGCAGATACCGAAATCACGTCGGTTTCGTTGATCTTCAGATGGCGAGCGGTTTGGCGAATCACGCGATTGATGGCTTTTTCGGTTTTCTTACGGCCCGCCAGATCATCCCATAGCGCATCAATTTTATTCAATACAGCGTACAGACCGAGGTTGGGACGAGTTTTTAATTGCTCGATATGTTCTTCCCAGATCTGCAAATCGCTGGCTGTGACGCCCGCATCAGCAGCTAAAACAAAAACAACGGACTGAGCTTGAGGTAACAGGTTAAAGGTGAGTTCTGGCTCACTGCCCAATGCATTCAATCCGGGAGTATCGATGATTCTCAAACCTTGCTTAAGCAATGGGTGAGGGAAGCTAACAATGGCATGTCGCCAAGCTGGAATTTCGACTTTATCGGGGGCTTCTTCGCTTTCTTCCAGTGTCGCAGCATCAAAACCCAGTGCAATAGCATCAACACGAGACACGCTTTTGGTTTGCGTGATGCTTTGCATGGCCTGGGCCATTTCTTGTGGAGAATGTGTTAGCAGAGGAATGTCGACCCAGTGGCTTTTCATATCTCGATAGTCAGACAAAGCAACGTCTTGTAGTCGGGTTTCGATAGGGAGCAGGCGCAGGTAAGAGGTCTGAGAACTTTGATCAAACAATAATTCGGTCGGACACATGGTGGTTCGGCCCGCTTGAGAAGGCAGAATGCGTTGACCATAATCGGCGAAAAAGATGGCGTTGATAAGCTCGGTTTTACCACGAGAAAATTCACCAGCAAATGCGATGGTCAGATACTCAGCTTTGAGCGACTCCAGCATGTGGGATACGCGGCTATCGTTTTCTTCAGTACAAAGCTGATTTCTACGTAACCACAAACGGAATCCTTTAAGTTCTTTGGCAATGGACTCTTTCCAGCGACCAAATTCTCCTACTGAATCAACAAACTGCTTGGGCCCCATAACATTACACCTACAATTAAACCTATTTAGGTTGTCTAAACTTTACTCATTTTAGCAGAAAATAACGTTAAAAAACGCACATTTGCAGATATTTAATCAGGTTTTTTATTAGCTTTGTCAAAAAAACTGACACAAAGCATCACTTTTATAGATTAAATCAAGCGCATTCCTGTCATACTACCAGCCAAGCTGAGTAATCCCTGCTGTGACAAAGTGATTATTATAAAAACAACGATTGCTGAAAAGTCAATCATACCAACAGGGGGAATAATTCGCTGGAATGGGCGCAAAATAGGATCCGTTAGCTGGATAACCAATTGGACAAAGGGATTATTCATCAGCTGAGTGCCAATCATTAAGAAGCTAGCAATAACGCGACCTATAAGCAGGTAGAAGAACAAATCCAACAGTGCGTACAGCAACTCCAGTAAACCACCAAGCAATATGGTTAGTAACTGAACCTCATAGCCTTGCCAGAAATTATAAGCAAATCCCAAGATCGCCAATGACAAAAAGTAACCTAAGATGATGGAAGCCAGATCGATCCCGCCAAAGCCTGGGATCAGACGTCGTAAGGGCGCGAGTACAGGGTTGGTCAACTTTACTACCGACTGAGTGACAGGATTATAAAAGTCCGCCTTAAAGTACTGGGCTATAAAGCGCAACAGTACAAACACCATAAACAACTTGGTTAAGATGGCGAAAACAGTTAATACGATAGTCATTGGTTCTCCTAATGATTGGCTGCTAATTCTTGGCCGCGAGTGATAGCTGCATCCACTGCATTAGCAACAATTTGCTGTAATTGGTCTTGCTGCAGGCTGGTTAGGGCGGCCGCTGTGGTACCTCCGGGTGAGGTAACCTGCTGACGGCGTTCTGCAATGTCTACATCTGGATGATTTTTTAGCAGCGTTGCTGCACCGAGCGCACTCTGGACGACTAACGTTTTGGCGCACTCTTCGGTCATACCTTGAGCCTTAGCTGCCTCAATCATTCCTTCGATAAAGTAGAAGAAATAGGCTGGAGAGCTGCCAGCGATTGCGGTCACTATATCCATCTGGTCTTCTTTTTCCAACCAGACAAATTCGCCTACAGCGCCGAACAAATATTCTGCAACTGGATGATAGGCGGCTTTGGTTGCACTGTCGGCATACAATCCCGTAGCACCCTGCAATTCTATTGCGGGTGTATTAGGCATCGAGCGAATGACGGGCATCTGGTTAACTTGGGCACTCAGTTGGCTGGTGGTTAGCCCTGCGGCAACAGAGATAACGCAATGAACCTTGGTAAATTCTAAATCTTCTAAAGCGGCGGTCATCATTTGTGGTTTCACCGCCAGGATCAGAACATCAGCGGTATCACAGACAGCCTGATTAGATTGGGTGACTTGCACGTTCAGCTCTGTCGACAATTGGTCAAGCTTGGCTCGAGTTGGGTTAGAAAGCATGATCTTTTTGGGATCATGGCCTGCCGCCAGCAGCCCTCGGACAATGGCCGATGCCATATTGCCAGCGCCGATAAAGCCGAAGGTTATTTCATTGAGAGAAGTTGGTAACGTCATGAACACAAAGCTCTTAAGTATTGCTGGTGATTAAATTTGTTGTTTCCAGTTAGCTGGGCGCGGGCCAAAAATGCCTGTCCCTACTCGCACCATAGTGCTGCCTGCTGCTATGGCCGCTGTCATATCTTGTGACATGCCCATAGAAAGAGTCGTTAATGATGGATATTGGTGCTGATAGTCAAGAAACAACTGTGAGATCTGCTCAAATTGTTTCAATTGTTGTGCTGTGTCTTGTTGCTTAGGAGGGATGGCCATTATGCCTTTGAGATTGAGTCGGGGAGCATCGCAGACATAATCTAGCAATGATTTGAGCTCTTCGGTTGTCGCCCCTTGTTTTGAGGACTCGGCAAAAAGATCGACCTGAACACAAATATTTAATGGCGCAAGCTCTTCTGGACGCTGCTCATTGAGGCGTCGAGCAATCTTGAGCCTATCTACGCTTTGTACCCAGTCAAAATGCTGGGCGATATCTCGCGTTTTGTTGCTCTGAATCGGACCGATAAAATGCCACTCAATATCATACTCTCGAAGCGCCTGTATTTTATCCACTGCTTCTTGCACATAGCTTTCGCCGAATGCTTTTTGACCGGCGGCGTAAGCCTCACCTATGTTATTGATTTTCTGCGCTTTACTCACTGCTAACAATGTGACAGAGTTAACAGTTCGGTTGGCCTCTTCAATGGCATCTTGTAAAAGTTGATTTACCTTATTTAGATTTTGTTCGATGGTCATTCTTTTACGCTCAAGTTAGTCCAATACAAAACTGAGTTCAACGACTAGAATTAATTCGGTGCATTATTACTAAATTTATGCAATAAAACTAGAAAATCCGGGGCGAGAACGAATGGATATAACTGAATTACTGGCATTTAGTGTAAAAAACAAAGCATCTGATTTACACCTGTCGGCGGGCCTGCCGCCTATGATCCGTGTAGACGGTGATGTTCGTCGGATCAATGTACCTCCTTTGGATCATAAAACTGTTCATAGTCTGGTCTACGACATTATGAACGATAAGCAACGTAAAGATTTCGAAGAATTTCTAGAGACGGACTTCTCGTTTGAATTACCCGGTGTTGCACGTTTTCGTGTGAATGCCTTCAATCATAATCGTGGTGCAGGTGCGGTATTTCGTACCATCCCCTCTCAGGTATTAACGCTTGAAGAACTAGGCGCTCCGGCTATTTTTAAAGAAGTCTGTATGCATCCTCGAGGATTAGTGCTCGTAACAGGACCAACAGGTTCTGGTAAAAGTACGACACTGGCTGCCATGATCGACTATATCAATGATAACGACTACGGACATATCTTGACCGTAGAGGACCCAATAGAATTTGTCCACGAAAGTAAACGTTGCCTCATTAACCAACGTGAGGTGCATCGTGACACCCTGGGCTTTAACGAAGCACTGCGTTCTGCACTGCGTGAAGATCCCGACATCATACTGGTGGGGGAGCTACGTGACCTTGAAACCATTCGTCTTGCGTTAACCGCAGCCGAAACGGGTCACTTAGTGTTTGGCACCTTGCACACCTCGTCTGCTGCAAAAACCATTGACCGTATTGTTGATGTATTTCCAGCAGCCGAAAAAGACATGACTCGCTCAATGCTATCCGAATCATTGCAAGCGGTAATCTCGCAAACACTGCTTAAGAAAGTGGGTGGCGGCCGAGTGGCGGCCCATGAAATCATGGTAGGTACCCCTGCAATTCGAAACTTGATTCGTGAAGATAAAGTGGCACAGATGTATAGCTCCATTCAAACGGGAGCGCAGCATGGTATGCAGACATTGGATCAATGTTTAAAAGATTTACTGGCAAAAGGGCTGATTAATCGTAACGATGCCCGCGAAAAAGCAAAAGCGAAAGAAGATTTCTAATTTGCTGAGAACATTTATTTTTTAGTTATGAGAAGTTGGCTATTGCATCATTTGATGAGTAACTAATAGCGGCTGAAACAACAGGTACACAATAATGGATTTTGAAGCACTCTTACGACTCATGGTTCAAAAACGAGCCTCGGATCTCTTTATTACAGCAGGAGTTCCACCGTCAATAAAAATTAACGGGAAAATAATGCCTGTTACACAGCGCGCACTCAACGCAGAAAAAGCTCGAGAAGTTGTTCTGAGTGTTATGAACGAAGAACAACGTCGTGACTTTGCTCGCTCCCGTGAGTGTAACTTTGCTATTAGTGCTTCCAATGTTGGCCGTTTTCGTGTGAGTGCTTTCCAGCAGCGCAATCAGGTTGGTATGGTTCTACGTCGAATAGAAACGCAAATTCCAACGTTGGACGAATTGCGTTTACCTTCGGTATTAAAAAAGCTCTCTTTGACCAAGCGTGGTTTGATTATCTTTGTGGGTGCAACCGGTACTGGTAAGTCAACATCGTTAGCGGCAATGATTGGTTATCGTAATCAATCAACAACTGGTCATATTATCACTATCGAAGATCCTATCGAGTTTGTTCATCAGCACTCTAAGTGTATTATTACTCAGCGCGAAGTTGGTTTAGATACTGAGACCTTTGAAGCAGCATTGAAAAATACTTTGCGTCAGGCTCCTGATGTTATTTTGATTGGTGAGGTTCGAACTTCAGAAACCATGGACTATGCGGTAGCCTTTGCTGAAACGGGTCACTTGTGTATGTGTACTCTTCACGCAAACAACGCTAACCAGGCACTGGATCGGATTATTCATTTCTTCCCGGAAGAAAAGCGTCATCAGCTGTTATTGGATCTGTCATTAAATCTTCGCGCGATTGTTGCACAACAATTGATTCCAACCCCTGATGGAAAAGGTCGCCGAGCGGCTATCGAAGTATTAATCAATACGCCACTGGTTGCTGATCACATCCGTAAAGGTGAAATGCATTTGATCAAAGATTTGATGGCTAAATCAACGGAACACGGAATGCAAACTTTCGATCAAGCCCTGTTCAAATTATTTAAAACAGGTGAAGTGACTTATGAAGACGCGCTTCATCATGCGGACTCTCCAAACGATCTGCGTCTGATGATTAAGTTGGATAGCAATGAGTCCGAATTAAGTCTTGAAACTGGCGTCGGTGGCGTGGGTGGTATGACATTAGAAGAGCAGGATGAACCGTTTTAAGAAGAACTAGATAAGTGAGCATGACTCAAAGGAATCGAGTCATGTTCTGCTTCTTTGCAGTATGTTCAAAGGAAACTTTTTGAGAGATAAAAAAAATGCAGCGGGAAGTTTGCCGGGTAGTCTTTATGTGATGGATTTTCAGGGAGCTTCCAGTGATGTACTTTTTTTGTATAAACTGGATCATGCAGGCACACGCAGCCGCTTATTTGATGCGCCGACAAACTGGACAGTCAATCAGTCGCCTCGTCATATAATTTTTGGTGGAGGTGGAGACTTTGGCGCAGATTTATATGTTGCTGATAACTACACTGGCAACCCGCAAGTCTGGCGTATTGTCAGTGATGGTAGCATGTCGAAAATGTTTAAGTCAGGAAAACTAAATAGCCTGACCTCTATTCGCTTTGGTCAGTCAGGCCCCTTTGGTAATCATATGTACATTCTTGATATATCTAAACATCAATTACTTATTGCTGATGCCTGGAGAAATACCGATGTATTTGCTAGTAAAATTGATGGAACCAGTTTCTCTGATATGGTGTTTTCGAAAGATGGCAGAACGCTTTATCTTGGTTTAGGTGATACTGTCTATGCGATTAAAGCTGATAAGTGCTTACCTTAAGTTAGATAGTATAAAGAGTCTTAGTGCCTAGGATATTAAAGCTCTTTTTAGAACATAAAGTTAAAAAATTCTACCGAGGTAAATTTTCATTTTCTGCAATATAGCCTACTTTAAGAAGATATGAATCGCGTAGAGTATGAGTGGAAAAGCTGCGGATAGACTGCTATGACTAAAACATGCGTGAAGATCGCCACATTCTTTATTATTTCTGCTTACTTCCAACTGGCCGAAGCAACCAGTGAAGGTTTTCTTCAATTAAATCACGCTAGTATTGTGGAGTTCTATTCGATGACCGATGGTGGAAGCATGGTTTTTCAAATAGATAGAAGAAATAAGAAAAACCTATGGATATTGTTAGATGGGAAAGTCGACTCTCAATATCGTGGTTGCTTTTTTATTTCTGAGAGCCCAGAAAAGGAAAAGATAAGAGTTGATATAGAATCGAAAATGGATAACTCTATCATTAATTTTTTTGAGGTCCGAGCAAAGAAATGTGAGTTAAGTAAAGGCACTCAAAAACAATGTGAAGCGGTAATGGCATTGGTCGAGAAAGTTAAGCAGTTTAGAGGCAATGACTTTAAGTAATGACTTGAAGATCAAAAGAATTTATCAGGAGATAGACGATGGAGTTTTTAAGGTGGAGTAGCGACCAGGAAGATGGGTATTGCGTATTAGACTCGCCACTTGTAGATGATGAGTCACAATATCTGGGTGAGGACTTGCACTGCAGTTGGCCCGATGATGTTACTGTCCCAATGGATGATGATTATCCAGAGGACATAGAGCTTGTCGATAATCCTTATGGCTCGATATTTCCAATCGTTTCTCAAAAAATCGTCGACATTCTCGCTAAAGAGCTGCCCGAAGGGAATATAGAATTTCTTCCCGTGACTATTCTGAACCACAAAGGCCATCCAGAACCCGATAATTACTTTATTCTTCACCCCAAGGAGATCGTTGATTGTATCGATCAAGAGGCTTCAGTGGTTGAATGGAACCCTCTGGCGCCAGAGGAGCTTATGGGGTGTGAGAGTATGGTTCTCAACGAAGATAAAATTCCTCCAAGCAGCAAGTTGTTTCGTCTTAAGCACTGGGGGTCGGTGATTATTATTCGCTCTGACTTGGCAGAGTTGCTTGAATCTGAGGGAGTGACGGGGCTGTATTTTCCTCCTGCGAAAGGTTATAACGGGGTAGGGTAGCTATCTTGAGATGCAAAAGTTAGGTTTTCAAATATTTTGTTCTTCGTAAGTTTGTGGCTTCTTATTTCGTGGCAGCCACCACTTATAATAAAGTAATGGCTCCAAGCAAAGTATGCTAATGAACAAGAGGAAATATAGGAGAGCATTAAGATATAAAGTATTTAGAGCAGCTTTAGTTTGTTTCTTTACTATCTTTGTTGTAGCTTGAGCTGCACTTTTTTCTATGTTAGAAAAGTCAACTGTCACAAGTAGAATAGCGCTAAACTCAACTATGTTATCGTCTAACCCTGAGGTTAATCCCAGTTCCTTAATCACTTCTTGTAACGTATATTCCATCATATAGATAGCTATACGATCACTTAGTTCCTGGCTAATATAATTCTCAATGCCATTTTTGGATGTGCTTTTCCCTGGCTCTTCTCGTAAAGATAACTGTTCATTGAAATACTGTGAGGCATCGTTAACAGTAAGCAATTCATCACCAAATTGAGCGGGTAATCTGGATGTCAGAAACTCCTTAAGCTCTGGAAGTTTTGACACTAAAAAAGGTTCTAGCTGTTCATCCAAGGTTTTTACAGCAATAGACTTCGTTGCACTTATTGAGCCGCAGACCATACCAAATATCAGAAAAGCAAACATCCACAATGGATAATGCAATTTCGTTGCAAGGTTCCACAATATTTTTTCTCTATAATACATTTTTCTTCTGTGCACAAAACTTAAGCATAGTATTGATAAAATAACCCCTATCAACCCGAAGCCAATTGCACGTGGCAAAGTATCTATAATCACACTGAGAGCAAGCTCTCCAGCGAAAATCGAAAAATCAAATAACTTACTAGCGTCCACGAATAAACCTTAATATTTTCCTATAAACTAAGTGTTAATGATTATTTTTAAACGGTTCAACACTTAAAAATTCCCCTAGTCGCTAATTGAAAAGAGAAACGCTATCGATTCATAGTATCTGAAACCAGTTTGTGATCCTCTTTGAGTTATATTCCATTTAGACTCTTTAATTACTTAACTGGGATAAAGTATCAACTGAGTTAAAAGTATGCCAGTATAGAGTTTTTTTGTCAGGACTTTCTTTACAGTGCTGTAATGCCGCCGCCACTGATTTTGCTGTATAGGTAGACTCTAGTTTTATATCTGCTTTACTGAACAAATTAATGGCTTTGGTTCCTGACTCTGTCGGGCAGCCATATCCATCCCCATAAAATGACTCTTTAAGATCTATTGTTGGCATAGATATCTCTGGAACTTCAATAGCCAGTTTTCTTAAATATTTATAGGTTTTTTCCATCAGAGTGCTGATAGTTTTTGTCGTGCAAATGGGGATAACACCCAGATGTGAAGGCGCTACTCGAACACCAATTACAGAGGCATTTAAGCCAGCCAGTTTACAGCCTAGGGTTAGCCCGGCAAGTGTGCCACTAGAGCCAACAGGACAATAAATATAGTCTGGCTCTATCAGTAGTCCAGAGTCTATTTGAGTCTTGAGCTCAAACGCCGCATTAACAAACCCCAGACAGCCTAAAAGACTCGAGCCGCCAGCTGGCAGATAATAAGCACCGGCTCTGCTAAAAACTTGGCTGCAATAAAAACTTAAAGCGGCTCTAAGGATCGTGCCTTTGTGTTTTAATGTCGTTCCCAGATGCTCGAGTAACTTCTGGTTTTCTTTCACCGTCGATGTGACTGGTTGATCGAAAGTATAAATAGTACAACCAATGCCTTTTAGATGACCAAACAGTGAAGTGGCAATGCCATGATTAGTGCCTATTGCCCCCAGGGTAACAATGTTTCTTTTCTTCTTCCTGATAACATCAGCCAGAATAAACTCCAGCTTTCTGACTTTATTACCGCCATACAGAGAATGAGTCAGGTCATCCCGTTTTATCCATAAATTGTCGATGGCACCATATTCGCTATTTTGTGGAAGTTCTAACTGCTCTACTGGCGTAGGGGCATTTATCAGAGGTATCCAGGGAATGTTATTTTCGAGAGAAGGATATTGCAGAAAAATTTGAGGTTTTTGGTTCATTACTGTTTGGCATTCCTTGCTGCAAAGTGGTGCCTTAGCTTAATTTAACTGACCAATAATTGAAACAGGGAAATTCTTTATCCCATTGATCTAACTCTTCTGAAAAATCACCAATCAAGAGTAGGGATTCGATTTCACTATCTGAGCTTTTAAGACGTTGGCTTAGTGAAAGTGGAGATTCGTCATAACAGCCGGGGTGATCCGGATGGCAAAGGCGACTGGCAAAACCCAGATCTTCCCACAGTGGAACGGAGGCTATAGCGTATGGAGGGATAGAACTCACCATGATTTGTGATGGTCTCGGTTTAAAGAGCGTGTTCTCCTGATAATTGCTGATGAGTAATAAGCGTTTGGCTTGCCATTGTTTTTGATGTTTAAGCAACAGATGGCTGGCAATGATTAAGCCATTGCTATCGGTAATGATAAGTTCAGGATCTTCAATCGAAATGGATTTCGGAACTAATGATAGGGTTTGCGGCAGAGTTTGTTCTGAGCTGAGTAGTTTTAGCTTGTTTTCGTGAATGGATAGAACGGGGTATGCTTTATTATTAATGGCGACTTCATAATAGGAAGCTGAGGCCTGAAAGCTATCAAGAATATCAGCCTCAACGATAAATGTTTGGGCGGTGTAGGCGGTGCAATGAGTTTGCTTAATACGCAGGGGTATCATCGCCGTAACTAAACCAGGATTCCATAATGATGACAGCTGATTCGCTGTCTATCCTGCCTTTTTCCAGTGAGCGGTAACCGCCTTCATCAAACAGTCGGCTGCGAGCTTCGACAGTACTCAGTCGTTCGTCCATTTCGTAAACTTTTAGACCAAAGCGACCATGGAGCCGTTTGGCGAATTTGCGTGCTCTTAGTGTGAGCTCTTGTTCAGTCCCATCCATATTCAAAGGGCAGCCGACAACCAATGCATCGGGTTTCCACTCTTTTAAAAGTGCAGCAACTTGATCCCAGTTGGGTTGACCATTGTTTGCCTTAAGGGCATTTAGGGGACGGGCGCTACCCGTAATAGCTTGCCCAAAAGCGACACCAATACTGCGTTCGCCGAAGTCAAAGCTTAGGAGAGTTTGTGGTTTTGTCATAAAAAGATATCAGGCGTGTCCGACTGTGGTACTGATTTGAGCTGAACTGATGCCAAGTAATTCAATGGCCTTTTGCCAGCGTTCTTCAACTTTGGTGTTAAAGATAATATCGGCATCTGCAGGCACACACAACCAGGAGTTATCAGTAATCTCTTGCTCGAGCTGGCCTGGGCCCCAACCGGCATAACCTAGCGCGATGAAGGCTTCAGCAGGACCGCCATTTTGAGCCATTGAGACCAGAATATCTGGAGAGGTGGTAATCGTGATTTGTTCGCTAATGTCTAAGCTGGATTGCCATAGCTGGCCTGTTCTATGAACCACGAAGCCGCGATCAGTTTGAACCGGGCCTCCTGCCATCACCGAACCTTCTTGTTCCATTAGCGAAGTTTCTAGAGGAATTTCCAGGTGATCAAATAGCTCTGAGGTTGTGATGCTAAGAGGATGATTGATGACTATGCCCATGGCACCTTCTTCGTTGTGCTCACACAGCAAGGCAACGCCTTGTACAAAGTTGGGATCTTGTAACGAAGGCATCGCGATTAGAAAATGGCTTTTTAGGCTATTAAAGTCGCTCATAGTTTTATTGTGAGTGCTACTATCAAAAAAACAAGGCAAATTCGTTGTTTTTTGAGCAAATCGGCAAAATTATCGAGTTGAGATAATATCACCGGGCTGGAATTGCCATAAACGGACAATTTCTAGCACATCAGTATCCTTTTTAAGTTCTTCATCAAATGGCGCAAAAGGTGCCGCTCGCCGTACGATGGCAATGGCCGCATCATCCAGAATTTTATGGCCTGAAGATTCCATAATGTTCACTTCTCGGATGGTGCCGTCACGGTTAACGGCAACTTTAAGCAGCAGATCGCCATAGATTTTCTTTTGTCGTGCAGCAGCCGGGTAGTTTTTGTTGCCCACTTCTTCGATTCGGCGCATCCAGGAATTTAAATACATGGCATCAGAGGAGCGGTGAATAGCCGCTGAAGCTTGTCGTTTACGTAAATTCTCTTTGGAAGCTGCTTGATGTTTATCGTCTAATCGAGCATTTAGACCTGCAAGCTCGTAGCTTTTTTGCAACAGAGTCGCAGTATCAAGCAAGGTATTCTCATTGGTTTGTTGAGCGTCTCTTTGCTCGGCCAGAAAAATGGTGTTCTTACTTTGGTCGGCGGTTAGAAACTCTGGCTGCGGCTGAGTACTCTTGGCACCGGATGGCTCTACAGAAGAAACCGATGCCTGGCGAGTAGGGTCTGGGATTTGAGCCAGTTCTGTGGTGGTTGGTGTTTGCACAACGTCTTTTTGTCCACCGCCTTCTTGATTATCCTGGCCAACAAAGTCGGCCTGATCAGGTTTTTTCTGGCTGTGGTATTGCGCCAATACGACTTGCATCACTGGTGAAGACAGTGATGCATTGGGATCGGGTGCTGCAAAAGCGATCCCCAAAAATAACATTGCATGGAAGGCAAGCGCCAAAAACACGGTAAAGGTGAGTCGATCATTCTCACTGATTTTGGGGCCTGTCTCTTTTAAAACACCGTTTTCTAACATTACTACTACCGTTATTGCGAGTTGACTGTATTTTCTAAGGAATCAAAAAGCTTTGCCGTGATTGAGGTATCAAAAGCGGCTTCTATTTCTCGAATGCAGGTGGGACTGGTGACATTGATCTCTGTGACATATTCACCAATCACATCCAGACCAACAAAGTAGAGTCCGCGCTTTTTTAACTCTGGCCCTATTTTGGCAGCAATGGCTTTATCGCTTTCTGACAAAGGTTGAGCGACTCCGCGTCCGCCTGCTGCCAGATTGCCTCGGGTTTCTCCACTGGCTGGAATACGAGCGAGGCAATAGGGGATGGCTTCGCCATCAACCATGAGTATGCGTTTATCGCCTTCGGTGATCTCTGGAATAAAACGTTGCGCCATCGCAAGTTGTTTTCCATGATTAGTAAGTGTCTCAATAATGACACTCACATTTGGGTCATTCTCTTTGATACGAAAGATAGAAGCGCCGCCCATACCATCAAGTGGTTTTAATATGACGTCTCCATGTTTGGCTACAAACTCTTTGATGGTGTTGGCTTGTGCAGATACCAGTGTTGGAGGGCACAATTCAGGAAACCAGGCAGTAAAGAGTTTTTCGTTACAATCTCGTAAACTTGCTGGATTATTAACCACTAAAGAGCCTTCTTTTTGAGCAAGCTCTAAAATATAAGTGGAATAAATATAATCCATATTGAAAGGCGGGTCTTTGCGCATTAGTATTACGTCCAAATCGGCCAGGTCGACTTCTTCGGTTGCGCCAAGCTCAAACCATTTTTGATCGTTGTCATAAACGTGAAGTGGTTTGCAGATCGCAAATGGGCGTCCGTCTCTTAGTAAAAGATTTTCTATTTCCATGTAAAATAGCTGGTGATTGCGCATTTCTGCCTCCAGCAACATGGCAAACGTGCTATCTTTCTTTATATTGATAGTGTTTATGGGATCCATAATGACACCGATCGAAAGTGACATTGATGCGCTCCTACTGCCTGTTCAGGCTAAGTGACTGTTTTTTATGTGGTATGAGTATATCCTGTAATGGCGACTATCACTAGCTGGAGGAAGGGTCGCCTTCGATCTCCATGATTTACTTTAGCTTTGTTAGCTAACTTATTCTATATTAAGTAAAATCAGAGTAGATTATAGGGGTTAGTTGTGGTAAAAAACTGCAATAATAGGCAAATAAGCTTTTTGTTAATCTCGTTTAATGATATTAGAAGGTCTGTATAGTTACGCCTTTTAGAGGGTTGGTGATGGATAGTTCCTTTGAGGGTTTAAAGGCAATGGTGATTGACGATAGTAAAACTATTCGTCGAACCGCTGAAACACTGCTCAAGAAAGTTGGTTGCGAAGTAGTTACTGCAACCGATGGTTTTGATGCGTTAGCAAAAATTGCTGATCATAAGCCTGATATAATTTTCGTCGATATTATGATGCCTCGCCTTGATGGCTATCAAACTTGTGCTTTGATTAAAAATAATAAGGCGTTTCAAAGTACGCCTGTGATTATGTTATCGAGCAAAGATGGCTTGTTTGACAAAGCAAAGGGCCGAATTGTTGGTTCTGATCAGTATCTGACAAAACCATTTAGTCGTGATGAATTGCTTAATGCAATTCGTCAACATGTTAGTGGAGCCAGGCAGAGCGCCTAGCTGCAAGTTGAATTAATAGATTTTACTCTTGAGTAAAGGGGGTTTTTACATGGCGCGCGTATTGATCGTTGACGATTCGCCAACAGAAACGCATGTGTTGAGCAGTATCCTCGAAAAGCATGGGCACGAAGTGCTTACCGCCGAAAATGGGGAGGCAGGCGTTGAGCGTGCGAAAAAAGAGAAACCGGATTTGGTTTTGATGGATGTTGTTATGCCGGGGTTAAATGGTTTTCAGGCCACCCGTCAGTTAAAGAAAGATCCAGAAACATCCAATATTCCTGTCATTATCGTAACCACCAAAGATCAGGAAACTGACAAAATCTGGGGTATGCGTCAGGGGGCAAAAGATTATTTAACTAAGCCCGTGCAGGAAAGCAATCTAATGAAAACGGTTAACGGTGTTTTGCAAGGTTAAGCCTGGCTCAGGCTTCTTGTGAAGCTTGTTATAACACGTGTAGAGAATAATAAGCATGGTAGAAACCAGTCAAAATGTTGCATTTGAAATTCTGGTAGATATTGAACGGCGAAGCAGTGCTGCGTCGTCGATGCCTCGGAGTGAGCAATCTGAGCGATTTTGGACCGGTGTTGGATTTCGGTTGAATAAAGTTCAGTATGTTGCTCCATTAAAAGAGGTAGCCGAAATTCTTTCGATGCCGGGTTTTACCAAAGTACCTGGCGCCCGTTCTTGGGTGAAGGGATTAGCTAACATCCGGGGTACTTTATTGCCCATCATGGATTTGCACGGCTTTCTTGGTCGTAAAGCAATCCCTTCAATGCGTAGCCAGCGAATTCTTGTCATCAACCATAACGGCATTCATAGCGGTGTTATGGTTGATGAGGTCTTGGGGCTACAGCACTTCGATGATTCCGAACGAAGAGAAGACGTTAATGACGATGAGGCCATCTTGCCTTACGTCAAGGGCGCGTTTACTCGTGGTGAAGAGGAGTGGAAGGTATTTAGCCCATTTGCTTTGGCTGAAAGTCCTTCATTTATGCAAGTTGCTTTGTAAGTATGCAGCCATTCGCCTTTCTTTTGGCTTTGATCTAAATGTAGTTGGGAACAAAAACTATGAATGCACCAGTAAAAGATAAAAACCTAAATGCAGATGGGGGCAGTGGCACTCGCATTGTTGTATGGCTCCTGGGACTCTTCTTAATATTAACGATTGCTAATCTGTATCTCGGTTTCCGTAGTAGTAACAACGTATTGAGTTGGTCATCAAATGCGGAAGACTTACGGGTAACATCACAGCAGGTAGCAAAGAACGCGACCGAGGCCGCTGAGGGTAACCTTGACGCGTTTAGGCAGTTAAAAGCCTCCAAAGAGCGTTTTGATAAACTGCTTGAAAGCTTGAACAGCAAGCAGGGGCAAAACCCAGTTACACAAATTGATGAGACGCCTGCCTCTATCCGCAACAAAGAGATGGGCCAGATTTTGGCGACTTGGAATGAGGTTTCTGACCAAGCCGAAATCATCATCGAAAATGAGGACGTAGTAACGGGTTTGTATGATATACAGACCGAACTATCCGCTACCATCCCTCAAATGCAGTTTCTTTATCAAACAGTTAATGACATCTTACTTGATTCTGGTGCATCAGGTGAGCAAACCTATTTCGCGTCTCGTCAGATGCTGTTTGCAGAACGTTTGAATCGAAGCTTCCAAAAAGTATTGCAGGGTGGAGAAGATGCTCTGGTTGCTGCAGAAAACTTTGGTACTGACGTTGAAACCTTCGGTGAGTATCTAAATGCTCAGCTGAACGGTGATGCCATGTTGGACGTAAAGCGAATCACCAACGCCGATGCGCGTAAAGATTTGGAAGAAATCGCTAACCTCTATGTCACAGTAAAAGAGCACGTAACCAAAGTAATCAGCAGTACCGACACCTTATTTAAAGTTCAGCAAGCTTCTACTCAAATCTTCGATCAATCCAACAAACTTCTAGAACAAGCCGAGTTACTGGCAAATGCTTATCGTTCTTACGGTCAACGTGTTGAGGTAGGTAGTGGTCACTACTGGTATTCGATTGCTGGTGGTGCATTAGTATTAATCTTTTTGATAGCACTAGGTTTACAGATTCGTAGCTCTGACAGACAGCGTGAATCAAGAACTCGCTCTCAGGCAGAGAGAGAACGTGAACAGAACGAAAGAAACCAGCAAGCAATCATCCGACTACTGGACGAGATGGAAGGTCTGGCAGATGGTGACTTGACAGCGAACGCAACGGTAACCGAGGACTTCACGGGTGCGATAGCCGATGCGATGAACTACACCATCGACCAATTGAGAAGCTTGGTATCGACGATCAACGACTCGGTTGCAAAACTGTCAAACGCAACGGAAGAAACGCAAGGCATCTCGAACGAGTTGGCCCAGGCCTCTAAGAATCAGGCACAAGAGATTACTGGAGCATCTGCGGCGATCAACGAAATGGCCGTCTCTATCGAACAGGTATCTGCCAACGCCGCTGAGTCCTCTCAGGTAGCGGAAAAATCGGTGGACATCGCGAAAAAAGGTGCCGAAGTGGTACGTAATACAATTCGCGGTATGGACACGATTCGTGAGCAGATACAAGAAACATCAAAACGTATTAAGCGACTGGGTGAATCATCTCAGGAAATCGGGGATATCGTATCTCTGATCAACGACATCTCGGACCAAACGAACATTCTGGCATTGAACGCGGCGATACAGGCATCGATGGCGGGTGAAGCCGGTCGTGGTTTCGCGGTTGTTGCGGATGAGGTACAGCGACTTGCGGAACGTTCTGGTAACGCAACCAAACAGATTGAAGCACTGGTAAAAACCATCCAAACCGATACAAACGAAGCGGTAATCTCGATGGAAGCGTCGACCGCAGAGGTGGTACGTGGAGCTCGCCTGGCGCAAGACGCGGGTGTTGCACTGGAAGAAATCGAGCGTGTATCGAGTAGTTTGGCGGAATTGATCCAGAACATATCGAACGCTGCACGTCAGCAAGCAGCATCAGCTGGTCATGTTTCCAATACGATGAACGTTATCCAGGAAATCACTAACCAGACATTGCAAGGTACACTGAATACTGCGAGCAGTATCGGTAAGTTGGCTGAGCTGGCAGACGAGCTGAACAGCTCGGTTGCTGGTTTCAAACTACCAACCTATTAATATTAAGACTCGGCCCTTATTATGGCGGCGATACTCAACCTGCCAGAAATGGACTCAAAAGAGTTCCAGCGCTGGCAGGGGCTTCTGGAGAAACGAACCGGAGTTTGGTTATCAGAAAATCGTAAGTCTTTTCTGATAACCAGCCTTGCACAACGTATGCGCGAGACCGGCTTCGAAGACTACGATAGTTATTTTCGTAGTTTGGAGTCTGGAGTTAGCTCAGCAGTAGAGTGGACTAATCTGGTTGATCTGTTAACCGTTCACGAAACGCGGTTCTTCCGAGATCAAGCCTCGTTGCAGCTCGTTCAAAGCCATATTCAAAAGCTCATTAAAAAAAGCGCAGCAGAACCTTCTGATAAGCCTCTGAATGTTCAGCTGTGGAGCGCAGGTTGTTCGACAGGAGAAGAAGTTTATAGTTTGGCTCTGTTGATGAGTGAACTGGATACTTCTCCACTGACCAACCAAGGGCGGCATTTTTATTATGGGATCACCGGTATCGATATTAGTTTTCCCGCGTTGGCACAAGCGCGAGAAGGCATTTATCACAAGCGCAAACTAGCGACAGTACCTTCTAACTGGCTAAAACAATATTTTGAAGAGTTGCCTGATGATTACATGCAAGTAAAAAACAGCATTCGTCATCGAACCTGCTTTGTTCAGGGCAACGTGTTGGAGCTTGATAAAGCACCACAACAACAATACGACGTTATTTATTGCCAGAACGTACTGATTTATTTTCAGAACATGCGTAGACAACACATCGTGACTCATTTTGTTGAGCGACTTTCGCCAGGCGGATTACTCGTCTTAGGGCCTGGTGAGCTAAATAATTTGACGCATCCTCTGATTGAAAAAGTTTCCACCAAACACTGCCAAGCTTATTTACGTGCTGGTGGTTAAAAAAGAAGTATAAACGGAGCAAGCATGGCCGATACGAATGAACAATTAGCTCTCAGTTGGGTTCGCAAAGAGATTAATAAATCTCTGGACCAGGCTCGGCAGGGGTTAGAAGCGTTTGCTGAAAATGACAGTGATGTCACGCAGATCCGTTTCTGTATCAGTTGTTTACACCAGGTTCGCGGCACGTTACAAATGCTCGAATTCTACGGCGCTGCATTACTAGCCGAAGAGATGGAGCACCTGGCAGATGCGATTGCCAATGGCAAATTCGTAGCAAAAGAAAAAGCACTTGAAGTGTTAATGGGCAGCTTGCTGCAATTACCCAGTTATCTTGATCGCGTCCAAGAAGGTCGACGTGATCTACCGGTTGTTTTATTACCTTTATTAAACGAATTACGCGCCTCTCGTGGCGTTGCTCCACTAGCAGAGAGTGCTATTTTTGCGCCTCAGTTGTCGGGTGTGAGCCCACCAGAGCCTGCAGGCGGTCAACAATCACTTCCAGCTGCTGAGTTTAAAGAGTTAGCTAAGAAATTCCGCCATCACTATCAAAAAGGTTTGCTCAGTGTTATGCGCAGTACGAATATCAAAGAAGGTATTCAACGCATGCACAAAGTATTGGAACGTTTAGAAGCCGTGAGTGCGGGTTATCCCGTTGGCCATCTTTGGTGGATAGCCGATGGTTTCTTATTAGCGATTATTGAAAAAGGTCAGTACAAGGATCCTGCGGTCCATGCGCTGTTAGGCAAAGTAGATCGTTATATTAAACGTTTAGCGGATGTCGGTAACGAAGCGCTCAACGATAAGATCCCTGATGATTTGTTAAAGAACCTTTTGTACTACGTTGCAAAGTCTGAATCGAATCATGCCAATATCAAACGGTTAAAAGAGACGTTTAATCTATCCGATGCCTTGCCATCAGATCAGGTGGTTGAAGAAGAGCGACGTCGTATGCAAGGGCCCGACTCAGGGGCTATTGAAACCGTTGTTGGCGCCATTAATGACGATTTGATTAACGTAAAAGATACTTTGGATCTTTTTGTTCGTGGCGGTGATAAAAGTCATGCAAAACTTTCGGCGTTAATTCCCAGTCTGCAAAAGATTACCGATACCTTAGGTATTCTGGGACTTGGCATTCCAAGAGATGTGGTGAAACAACAGATCATCACACTCAATAAATGCATCGAGTCAGGCGATGAAATTTCTGATGCCGTAGTAATGGATGTCGCGGGTGCTTTGCTCTTTGTTGAAGCCAATTTAGCGAATGTGAAACCTGCTGATGTTGCGGATCAAGAAGAAGCTTCGGCCGATGAGTTAGCGGCTCGACAAGAAGCAGTATCCGCTGAAGCGCAGCTGGATGAAGCAAAAATTCAATTACTCAGTGCTAGCCAGGCTAATCTACAAAAAGCGAAAGACAGCATTGTTGACTTTATTGCATCCTCATTTAACTTTGAGCTCATTCAAAATGTACCTGAGTTGTTGCTCGAAATCCAAGGTGGCTTACGCATCATCGGGTTTGAAGCCGCCGCTGACTTGTTAAATAACGCTGACTTGTTTGTTGAGCAAAACTTATTGGAGCTGCACGAAAAGCCCAGTGAGTCGGTGATGGATGCTTTAGCAGACATCATTACCAGTATTGAATATTGTCTAGAAAATTACGGCGAAATTGGTTCTTCTGCTTTTGACTCTGTCTTAAATGCAGCGAAGAACAGTCAACAGATCCTGCATGATGAGTTAGAGAAATCTGCGGCGATTATTGCTGAGCGTGAGGCGATTGCAGCTGCCGAGGCAAAAGCAAAAGAAGAAGCGGCGGCAGCGGCAGCAGAAAAAGCGGTTGAGCCCGCTCCGGCACAGGAGCCAGAGGCTGCGCCTGTTGAGACGCCTGCTCCAGCGGTTGCTCCACCTGCCGAAAGTATTGCGGTAAATAAAGCTCCCGACGAAAGTCTTATTGATGACGAAGTACTCGAGATCTTTATTGAAGAAGCTGAAGAAGAACTTGAGTCGATTAATGAATTATTGCCTCGTTGGATCGAAAAGCCTGATGATGAAGAAACGCTGACGACGATTCGCCGTTCTTATCACACATTGAAAGGCAGTGGCCGATTAGTTGGGGCAAGCCTCGCTGGTGAGTTGGCCTGGTCCATCGAAAACATGCTAAATCGAGTGCTTGATGGCACCATCAAAGCGGATCACATTGTCTTTAGTATTATTAAAGAAGCGACAGCTATGATGCCGAGTCTGGTTGACGCTTTCTCCAAAAATCAGTTACCTGCAGAAGGCCCCGACTTTATCATGGCCAAAGCTCATGCCATTTCTAATGGTGAGCCATTGCCGCTACCACAAGAAGTTGCTCCTGCTGCAGAGCCACCTGTAGAGGCCGTTGCTGAGCCTGTAGAAGAAGCAGTCGAAGAAGTTGTAGAGCCTGAGGCTGTTGAGCCAGAAATTGTTGAAGCTGCTGAAGAAACCTCTGTTGAAGAAGCTCCCGCAGAAGAAGAATTTGCTGAGACACTTGAACTCGACACAGAAGACTTATCCAGTGATGGAGAAGCCGCCGATGAATTTGCTATTGATGAAGCCTTACTGGAAACAGATGACGAACTTGTCACTCCGGAGTTAGACGAGACTGTACTAGAGACTTTAGAAGCAGAAGTTACCGATGAACTTGAGTCTGTTGACTTTGTTGCCGAAGATGAGCCGCTTGAGCTGGATGATGAAGTACTTGAGCCTGTTATCGAAGAAGAAGCCAGCCCTGTAGTTGACGAGCTGAGTTTTGCCGAAACAGAAGATCTTGAGCATGTTGTCGAAGAAGAATTTGCTGAAAGCCCAGCAGAAGAAACTTTAGAGATAGATGCAGAATCTCTTGAAGAAGCGCTTGAGCCAGAAGCAGACGATGCAGTGGCTCATCTGGATTCTGATATTGATCCAGTATTGCTGGAAATCTTTATAAATGAAGCCGAAGGACATCTAGAAGTTATTAAGAGCTTCAATCGTGAAGTTGCTACAGAAAAACGCAACATGGCATCTGATGAGCTGCTACGTGCTCTACATACCTTAAAAGGTAGTGCACACATGGCAGAAGTTGCCGAAATTGCTGATCTGGTTAGCCCGCTTGAATTGTTGATTAAAGATTACAAACAGCGTGATCTTGCTCTGAGCAAAGAGTTTATTGAACACTTTGTGTTAGCCGAAAGTTATCTCGACAATTGCATTGAAGCACTAAAAGAAAACAAACATTACCACAACGATTTAAAACAGCAGCTGGTTGATGAGTTCACTCAACAGCGCGCTAATATGGTGAAAACACTCGGCGAAGATGTTGCTGTGTCAGGTGATGTGGTACACCGAGATCCTGAGCTGCTCAGTATCTTCTTGGCAGAAGGCATGGATATTGTGTCTGAAGCGCAGGAGCTACTTGAACAGTGGCGCGAAGCTGATGTGGGTCAGGCTCAAACCAACTTACAGGCAGAAATGCATACCCTCAAGCGTGGCGCTAATATGGCTGTGCTTGAAGAAGTGGAGCAGTTAGCATCTGAGCTTGAAAGCTTCTTTGATGCAGACACTCAAGCAGTTAAATATGATGACTACTACCAGCTAGGTAGCCGCGCATTAGAGCAAGTTTTAGAGTATCTGAACTTAGCCGCGATAGAGCATCGCCTGCCAAGTCCTGCCGACCTCATCGATGAATTGCAAAACTGGTCGCCGATACTCACTGAAGATATTGCGTCAGAAGAAGCTGTGTCTGAAGAAGATGTTGCAGAAGACATTGCTGATGCACCAGAAGTTGAAAATATTGTTGTTGAGCCAGAACTGCTGCCAGAGGTAGAAGAGAGCACAACTGAAGAGCCGCAAGAAGAACCTGTTGCTGAAGCTCCCGTTGAAGAAGTTGTGGAGTTCGTTACTCCTGCTATCGAAGATACCCATGAAGAGCAGGCAGAAACTATTCGTCCAGAAGATGTTCATGAAGCTGAAGATGAAATCGATGAAGAGTTGTTAGAGTTCTTCCTCGAAGAAGCTGATGAACTTGTTGAAGAAATTGAAGAACGCATGGAGGCCTGGAAATCTGAGCCTCAAGATTTGATACATGTCGCCAACCTACAACGTAATTTGCACACCTTAAAAGGCAGTGCGCGTATGGCTGGTGTTATGTCTGCGGGTAATCTGGCCCACGGTTTAGAAGATTTATATCAGGCTATTTCAAGTGCCGAAGTCGATCTTCAAGATAAACACATTACTGTATCCTTCAAATTCCTTGACGCCTTCCGAGTCATGATTGAAGAGCTGCGTGATCACGGTAGCTATCAGTTTGATGAGCGTTTGTTAGCTGAGATTCGTCGTTACGTTGATGAGCCCGATGCTGTTGAAGATGCCGTCAGCGATAGCGCGGATGAAGTCGCTAGTGTGGCAACCGAAGATGAATTGGTTGAAGACATTACACCAAGTGTTCCTGAGGTTGTTGAAGTTGCTGCCGAAAGTGGTGAAGTTCAAAAAATTGAGCTGGATGAAGACGGCGAAGAAGTTCTCGATATCTATCTCGAAGAGGCAGATGAAATTCTTGAGAACATGGACGAAGCATTGCAGGTATGGAGTCATGATACCGCTGACAAATCGTCTATTGAAACATTACAGCGTAGCCTGCACACCTTAAAAGGCGGCGCGCGTTTATCAAATCTAACCGCGCTTGGTGATTTGACTCACGAGCTCGAAAGTTATTTTGAATCTGTTGCTGACGGCAAGATAACCACCGATAAATCACATATTCAATTTGTGATGAAAGGTTACGATGTTATCGGCAGTATGGTGGAAGAGGTTCGCAGTAAGCATCAGATCACAACGCCAGCAGCCTACATGCTACAGCTGGATCAATTGGTGAAAGGCGAGCCGCTTGAAGAGATTACTACTTCTGCACCGGCACCTGTCGAAGCCGAAACCGCTACACCCAAAGTGGTGCCCTTTACTAAGAAGCCTGAGCCAGAAACAACCGCAGATGACGCTGCGCCTCAACGTCGTTCGCGCCAGCAAGAAGTGGTTCGTATCGGCTCCGATCAGCTTGAAAGTTTAGTTAACCTCGCAGGTGAAACCAGTATCTTCCGAGCTCGTCTGGATCAGCAGGTATCGGTATTACGTTACAACCTTGACGAGATGGACCAAGCCATTGACCGTTTACGTGAGCAGCTACGTAATCTGGAAATCGAGACGGACGCACAGATCGAGTATCGTCGAGAAATTACTGGTCAGTATGATGATTTTGACCCGCTGGAATTTGACCGTTATACCCGTCAGCAGGAACTGACTCGTATACTCGGCGAGAGTGCTGCGGATTTGCTGTCGGTAAAAGACAGTTTGGATAACCTCGCTGGTGACGCAGAAACGCTCTTGTTGCAGCAAGGTCGAGTGAATACGGAAATGCAAGAAAGCTTAATGCGTACGCGCATGATTCCGTTCGATAGCTTGGTACCAAGACTGCGTCGTATCGTACGTCAGATAGGAAACGAATTAGGTAAAACCGTTGACTTGTCCATCAGTGCGGATGGTGAGATGGACCGTACTGTACTAGAACGTATGATTGCGCCGATTGAGCACATGCTGCGTAACGCGATGGATCACGGTATCGAAAACCCTCAAGAGCGTATCGCTGCGAGCAAGCCAGAGACTGGTCGTGTACGCATTCGAATGTATCGTCAAGGCTCTGAGGTATTCATTGAGATCACTGATGATGGTCGCGGATTAAATATTGATGCTATTCGTGCCAAAGCACTTGAGCGTGAGTTGATTACAGAAAACTCCGAGTTAACGGATCACGAATTACAGCAGATGATCTTTGAAGCGGGTTTCAGTACCGCCACCGAAGTGACTCAGATTTCTGGTCGTGGTGTCGGTATGGACGTCGTGAGCAGTGAAATCAAGCAAATGGGTGGTGTGGTTGAAATCAACTCTGAAGTTGGTAAGGGCGCAACCTTTACCGTAAAACTGCCCTTTACCGTATCTGTCAACCAAGCGTTGATGATTCAGGTCGGTGATGATCTTTATGCCATACCTTTGACCAACATTGAGGGTATTGTGCGTATCAGCCCTTATGAAGTTCAAGAGTACTACAACAATCCTGATTCTCGTTTTGAGTATGCGGGTATGTCTTACACCATGCGCTATATGGGGCAGTTATTAGATCATAATCGCCGTCCAAATCTGGAAGGGGTTACACGTCCGCTGCCTATCTTATTGTTGCACGGCGCAGAGCATCCAACAGCGGTTCAGGTAGATGAACTCTTAGGTAGCCGTGAGATCGTTGTGAAGTCCGTTGGACAACAGCTTAGTTTGTTAAGTGGATTGTCTGGAGCAACGATTCTTGGGGATGGACGTGTTGTTCTGATATTGGACGTTCCTGCACTGACTCGTCGTGTGGATGCGGTTCAGAGCGAAGAGCATATTCTTGAAGACGTGGTTGAAGAACGAGTGCCAACAGTAATGGTTGTTGATGACTCGATTACGGTGAGAAAAGTAACTCAACGTCTGCTACAGCGCCATGATTATAAAGTGCTGACAGCAAAAGACGGTGTTGATGCTCTCAACGTGCTTCATGATCACAAGCCTGATGTTATGTTGCTGGATATCGAGATGCCACGTATGGATGGTTTTGAGCTGGCAACCATTATGCGCCACGATGATCGTTTAAAAGACTTACCCATTATCATGATTACTTCTCGTACTGGAGAGAAGCACCGTCAGAGAGCCGAGTCTATTGGTGTGAATCGCTATATGGGTAAGCCTTATAATGAGGTAGATCTGCTGCAAACCATTGAGTCTTTATTACCTGGGCATGGGCAATGAAACAGCAGGGAACACTTTCGTTAGGTATTATTTCATCAGGCGGGGAAGAAACAGAAAGTCTTGTCGGCCTGTTGAAAGAGCAATCCGTTGCGATTGAGTATTGTATTTCTCCAGAAGAGATTGCAGCCGATCATATCGCTGCTGAAAATCTACATGTCTGGTTACTAGATATTGATGACAATGATTGGAGCGATGCTCTCGATGACTTGCTCGATCAATCATCTATCCCAGTATTTTTTAATGAACGGGGTTCTTTAGGCAAACAGACTCATCCTGAGTTCTGGTGCCGAAATCTACTGCAACGACTTTATGAGATGGCTGGTATCGAAATGACCCAGCCAGCGCCCTCATTGTTAGATGACTCAGAGTCTGCTGCGCTTGCAGTGACTATGGAAACCGAAGAATCCATCATCAAATTGGATGATGCGACTCATCAGTTGGAGTCGGTACTCGACGAAATAACCGACGATCCTGAGAGCTCAGAATCTTCTTTCTCTGCAGAAGAGTTAACTCGAGAACTGTCTGAACTGGAAGAAGCTGATTCTCCTGCTGAAGATATTCCAACGGCAGAAAATGTTGTCGCTCCTCCAGCCGCGATAGACGAAGAGACTACAGAAGAATTGTCGGCTGATGCCATTGAAGAAAGTTTTGATCTGGACTTTGAAGAGGATATTGAGAGCATTCAAGATGCTCCTGACTCCAGTGATGAGGCTGATGACGAAGAAGTGCTTTCTATTGAATCCATCGAAGAGAGCCTCGACTTTAGTTTAGATGATGGATTGACGACAGAAAGCGCTAACGAAAACTCTTTTGATACTCAGGAACAAGAAGTAACACTCATTGAAGAGAGCTTTCCTGAGAGTCTTGAGCCTGTCGATGATTTTACCGCCGAATTAATGGGAGTATCGGAGCAGAGTAATGAAATCGATAGCCCTGACGACGACAATGATATAGAGGCCATCAGCCTTGAAGGTATTGAAGACGAAGACTTTGATATCAACTTTGGTGAATCTGTTGAAAGCGAAACCGATAGTTCTGCGATACCTGAGCTGGATATCATCGAAGAAGAAACTGAGTGGAAAGAAGAAACCACTGATGCATTGGCTATCGACACCAATGAGCTTAATGAAGAAGCCTTTGAAGTAGAATCAGAACTCGAAGTAGAACTTGAGCCTGAGACTGAACCTGTGTCTACACTCGATGAAGGTGAGTTGTCATTAAGTGATGATGAGCTTGAGCAGGCAATGACGGATTTTGAAGCGGATTTAGACAGTGCTTTTGATGAGCATAAGGCTAGTCAGCCAGATATCCCTGCTGAAGTTCAGGCAATGGAAAACAGCGAAGACGAGCAACTGGACATATTTTCCGCTGAGAATCAAAACGAGCCTGAAGCGATTGAGCCAGAATTAGATACTTTCAGTGCAGAGCCGGAGTTAACTCTGGATCTGGATTTTGATACCGAGGTAGCCAGTAGCGATGACAGTGATCATCTATCACAACCCAAAACATCCATCAGTGACAGCGAGCTGGATTTCGAGCTCCCATCTGGTGGGCTTGATATGGACAGTGATGAGACCACATTAGATACCGATACCCATCTGGATTTTGAAGAATCTGCGACCGATGAAGTCATAGAGTCATCCTCTGAGTCAGAAGTCGAGTCCAGTGATGATTTTGATATACCGTTGTTAGAAGACACAGCGGTTAATATGGTGTTTGAAGTAGCTGATGATGAAGAGTTTGAAGATGTGGAGTCTGAGCCAGAGTTACCCGATTTAAATGTTTGGGTATTAGGAGCATCTCTTGGTGGTCCTGCGGCTGTTAAACGTTTTCTTCAAGCATTACCGTCAGAATTAAATGTTGCTTTTGTACTTGCCCAGCATATTGACGAAAACTTTTTGCCTGTGTTGGCTAATATTCTCGACACGCAAACGCCTTTCAGTGCGCAGATCATTGAACAACAGGTGACGATGGAGCCTGGAACGATTTATATCGCACCCATCAAACATAATATTGTGTTCGGCCAAGATAAAACATTGGGTCCTAAACATACCCCATGGACGCCGCCTTATGCGCCTTGCATTGATGATGTTATCAAAGCCGCAGCAACGGTTTATCAAAGCCGATGTGGTGCAATTGTATTTAGCGGCATGGGTGATGACGGCAAAGCAGGCATTTTGCAAGCCAGTGAATCAGGTTGCAAAGTCTGGGCACAGCAGCCGGATACCTGTGCCAATAGCAGCATGCCCGATTCTGTTATTGAAACCGATAAAGTTGAGTATATTGGTAGCCCAGAAGAGCTCGCCGAGCGTCTGGCGCAATTGTATAATTCAGTTAGCGTTGCCTCGCCCATACCATAAAGCCAGGAGAATTGTGTGGAACAACAAATAAATGAAGTTTATAGCTTAATGATCCCGATTGTTGATCAAAGCATTTTGTTGCCCAACTCAACAGTGGCAGAGATTGTACCTTTTGGGGATGTTGAGCGACTGAATGATGTTGGGCCAGAATGGTACATTGGCCATCTTAACTGGCGTAATATGAAAGTACCTTTGGTCTCTGTTGATATTCTTAATGGCGGCGAAGATCCACAAGCCAATAAGCGCTCACGTGTGGCCGTGGTGAATACCATTGGCGATAGTGAAGAACTACCTTATATTGCGATCATCGTACAAGGCATCCCTCGTTTGACCCACGTAACACGGCCAGCCATTTCTTTGGTTGAAGAGGTTGAGCTAGGTATCGCCGATAAAGCACGCGTTAAAATTGGTTCCATTCAAGCCACCATTCCTGATTTGGAAAAGCTTGAAGAACTGATTTCTGAGCAAGGCGAAATAAGCGCAGAGTAGTTTAGTTGGATGATGGTTTCTAAGCCGTCATCCACTGCGATAAATCAGCCCCTTCTTTTTTCCATTTTATTGAGCAACCTGTTCCTGGATTCTGTTGTTTAGGGCCTTGGCCTGTGATTGCTATCTGGCGCATTGCCAGCACTAACTCTCTAGGTGTTTCTTGGTCCGGACTTTCCAAATCACTGCTATCTAGTCGGCCACGGTATTGCAATTCCATCATGGCGTTAAAGCCAAAAAAGTCAGGCGTGCATACCGCACCAAAAGCCTTGGCAATTTTTTGATCCGTATCTTGTAGGTAAGGAAAGTTAAAATTATGTTGCTGGGCAATGGACCTCATAAAAGGTAAGGACTCTTCAGGGTATTGCTGACTATCATTAGCGTTAATCGCAACAACCCCAAGTCCCATTGCTCTGAGTGCTTTTACATCACTAACCAACTGCTGGCGAATGGCTTTTACATAAGGGCAGTGATTGCTTATAAACATTACTAATATGCCTGTTGCACCACGGCATTGTTCTAGTGTCCACTGTTTATCATCAACCCCAGGCAAAATAAAATTAGGGGCCTGCAGGCCAAACTCGCAACGGGGAGTCTGTAGCTTCGCCATAAATTCAATGCTCCAATAAAATGGTTTTTTATACTTCAACTAAAATATTGTTGTTTTATTAATCGGACTTGCTCAATTTATTACCAACCTAATAAGATTTTGTAACAATCGTCGTGGCGATGACTCATAGACCGTCGACAACCTCTTACTTATTAGCTGGGTTTTTAATCATTTCAGAATTGCATTGATTAAAAATTAGTTTATTGTTCTCTTGAAGAGATGTTTAACTCTAAAATAAGTACTTGATCAACATAAAGATATTTCTATCTGTGACCATTCTATAGTGAATCGAAAATGATTGAAAAGTGTTGTTTTCTCTCTCAACAATATTTAATGTGTCGAGCAGATTAAGAGTAAGCAGAGTGCTTTGTTCGTGCTGGTCCTTAGCCGTTCTAAATGTACAAGAACAAAAGGGCATGGAACGGTAAATAAAAAACGGGTGAAAAAGCTCTGTTAAACCAGTAAAATTGGTCAAATTTTTTGGCAGTCTAGCAGTCTGCTACAACCTTAAGCCATCGCCAGATGGTTTAGTTTTAACGAATGCTATGAGGATTTAGAATCAATGGCGGATTACACTATTTTTACATCTGAGTCGGTATCGGAAGGTCATCCAGATAAAATGGCTGATCAGATATCTGATGCTGTTCTAGACGCCATTATTCGCGATGACGCCCACGCCCGTGTTGCGGTTGAAACCATGGTTAAAACGGGTATGGCGATTATCGCGGGTGAAGTAAGAACTTCTACCTATGTCGATCTCGAAGAGGTTGTCCGTAACGTTATTTTAGACATTGGTTATGATAGCTCTGATGTGGGTTTTGATGGTGCCAGTTGTGCCGTTTTAAATGCTATAGGCAAACAGTCAGCCGACATCGCTGTAGGTGTTGATGAAGGCGAATCAAAGCAGTTAGGTGCGGGTGACCAAGGTTTAATGTTTGGTTATGCAACCAATGAGACTGATATTTTAATGCCTGCTCCCGTTCATTTTTCACACCGTCTGGTGGAGCGTCAATCTCAGTTACGCAAAAATGGAGTATTACCCTGGTTGCGTCCTGACGCAAAATCGCAGGTGACCTTACGCTACGAAAACGGCAAGCCAGTTGCTGTTGATGCGGTTGTATTATCTACACAACATAATCCTGAAGTGCAGCAAAGCGACATTCGCGAAGCGGTGATGGAAGAGATTATCAAGCCGATTCTGCCAGCAGAATGGCTACACGCTGATACTCAGTACCACATTAACCCAACCGGTCAGTTCATCATTGGTGGCCCTGTTGGTGATTGTGGCTTAACTGGACGTAAGATTATTGTTGATACTTACGGTGGTATGGCACGTCATGGTGGTGGTGCTTTCTCTGGAAAAGATCCATCAAAAGTGGATCGTTCTGCGGCCTATGCCGGACGTTACGTTGCAAAGAATATTGTTGCAGCTGGTCTAGCGGATCGATGTGAGATTCAGGTTTCTTACGCTATCGGTGTTGCTGAGCCTACTTCTATCTCTATCAATACATTTGGTACGCACAAAATCGAAGAGTCAGCGATTGCTGATCTGGTTCGTAAGCACTTTGATTTAACTCCTCAGGGTATTATCGATATGCTTGATCTGCGCCGTCCGATTTATCGCAAAACAGCGGCTTATGGTCACTTTGGTCGTGACGATGCTGATTTCTCCTGGGAAGCAACGGATAAAGCAGCTGCACTGAAGGCCGACGCTGGACTATAATCATTGCCAATTTCAGATTTCGAAGCTCATTGAATGATCAATGGGCTTTTTCTTTAAGTAGCAAAGTGTTGTTGAACCAATCTACAGCGTATAAAAAATTTTATGGTTTACAATAACCCCATAGGTTTTGGTAAATCATTTTGTCAGAAACCCAGCAGGGTTTCCTGTTCGTTTGAGGGGCGCTGCAGCGAGTTGTTTGTACAAACAACTTGTCACGCTCAAATGAATTGCTTGTCATGATGCAAGGGCGCCCATTCACATTCAATGAATGGAGAAAGTTATGTCAGCGAATTTTTCTGACTACATAGTAAAAGACATTGCTGAGGCAGACTGGGGTCGCAAAGAGATCAAGATCGCCGAAACAGAAATGCCTGGCCTGATGGCTATGCGTGAAGAATTTGGCGCGTCGCAGCCGCTCAAAGGTGCACGTATCGCAGGTTCTTTGCACATGACAATTCAAACAGCTGTGTTAATCGAAACATTAACCGCACTGGGTGCAGATGTACGTTGGGCGAGCTGTAACATTTACTCAACTCAAGACCATGCTGCTGCTGCTATTGCCGCTGCCGAAATCCCAGTTTTTGCTTACAAAGGTGAGACTCTGGAAGAATATTGGGACTACACCCATCGTATTCTAGATTGGGGTAATGGCGAAACAGCTAACATGATTTTAGATGATGGTGGCGATGCGACTCTAGCGGTTGTATTAGGTCGTAAAGCGGCTAAAGACATTTCTGTGTTAGATAATCCTGGTAGTGAAGAAGAGCAGTACTTATTTGCTGCTATCAAAAAGAAGCTGGCAGAAGATCCTGAGTTTTATGAGCGCGCAGCTACGAGCATTCAGGGTGTTACTGAAGAAACCACAACAGGTGTGAATCGTTTATACCAGATGGAAAAAGACGGTGGCTTACCTTTCCCTGCGATCAACGTTAATGATTCCGTGACTAAGTCGAAATTCGATAACCTTTATGGTTGCCGAGAGTCACTACTTGACGGTATCAAGCGCGCAACTGACGTGATGATTGCTGGTAAAATCGCATTGGTTGCTGGTTATGGCGATGTAGGTAAAGGTTGTGCGCAATCCCTACGTGGTCAAGGTGCGACTGTTCTAGTAACAGAAATCGATCCTATCTGTGCGTTGCAAGCGGCGATGGAAGGCTATCGCGTTGTGACTATGGAAGAAGCGGCGGGTATGGCCGATATTTTTGTGACTACCACAGGTAACTTTGATGTTATCACTCACGATCACATGGCTGCTATGAAAGACCAGGCCATCGTTTGTAACATTGGTCACTTTGATAATGAGATTGACGTTGCATCATTGAAGAAGTATGAGTGGGAAAACATTAAACCACAGGTCGATCACGTTATTTTCCCTGATGGTAAGCGTATTATCTTATTGGCCGAAGGTCGTTTGGTAAATCTGGGTTGTGCTACTGGACATCCTAGCTTTGTTATGTCGAACTCTTTCACTAACCAAACATTAGCTCAAGTTGAGCTTTGGTCAAATGGTGATAACTACGAGAAGAGTGTTTACGTGTTACCTAAACATCTGGACGAAAAAGTGGCTCGTCTGCATCTTGAGAAAATCGGTGCGAATCTAACCGTATTGACTCAAGAGCAAGCTGACTACCTGAATGTTAAGATTGATGGTCCATACAAGCCAGAACACTACCGTTATTAATTAATACGGTAAGCAATTAAAGGCTCGCTTGTGCGGGCCTTTTTTGCATCTGGTTAAATCAATTTAAATACGACTGCTATTGATGATGAAAAAGCGAGTTCTTATTTCGTGGAGTTCTGGCAAAGACAGCGCCTGGACTTTACATTTGCTGCAGCAAAGAGACGATGTAGAAGTGGTTGGTCTGGTAACGACGGTGGATGAGCAATCTCGCCAAGTCGCCATTCATTCGACACACGAAAGTTGGCTAGAAAAACAAGCCGAGTCGATTGGGTTGCCTCTGTATCGTACCTATCTACCCATGCGACCTGCTCATGATGTTTATGCACAGGGAATTGCCGATTTGATTGGGCAAACTCGACACCTGGAGGTGAGTCATTGGGCGATGGGTGATCTTTTTTTATCGGATATTCGAAAATATCGTGAAGCTTTATTTCATCAGTTTGGCATGCCGTTGTTATTCCCTCTATGGAAGTTAGATACCCATCAGTTAGCGTGCGAAATGATAAGTCAAAATCTAAAGACGACCATTGCTTCTGTCGATACGACACAGCTCGATGCAAGCTTTGCTGGCAGGAAATTTGATTTAGAATTTCTGGCTGAGCTACCCAGCTCTGTCGATCCTTGTGGCGAAAATGGCGAGTTTCATACCTTGGTAACGGATGGACCTATGTTTAAACAAAGTATCCCACTGCCTGATATTCATGTTGATTGCGATGATCGTTTTGCATTTTATTTTAATCGGGCCGTTGATTAATGGCAAGCGAGCTGCCACAAGAGATTGCAACCATTTATGGTGGCTTACACAAGATTGGTATTAATTGCTATGCCGTTGCCGATGGTCAGAATCATCAAGACGTTTTAGAGGGGTGTCAGTCTGTTATCGTGTTTGCTTCTGGTGGTGGGGCCCTGTGGCAATCTTTTTACAATCATCTCAGTTTGCATCGAAATTTTCTTAAGCAACACGAACATCCTCTCGACCAATTTATTAAAAATACTTTGTCGCAAGTCGATATTCCATCACCATCGCGCGTGTGGCGGCGTTGTTCAATGACCGATAAGGACTTTGTTGATTTCCGAATGTTGGCAGGTGTTGCCGCTCTGGGTTGGAAGAGCCCTACTGGGCTGCTTATCCACCCTGAATTTGGTTTGTGGATTGGACTTCGGTTAGCTTGCTTTACTAAAGAAAAAATAGCGCCTTCAACATTAAATGAACCCGCTCCCTGTAAAAAATGCAAACAAGAATGTATGAGTGCATGTCCAGCTTCTGCGATCAGTCATAACGGTTGGAACTATAAGGTCTGTTTTGATTATCACAAAAGCAGTACAGACTGCCATCAAGGTTGTAATGCGCGCGTCGCCTGCCCAGTAGGGCAGGCTCATGAATATCCCAAGCTGGCTCAATATTATCATCACAATAAAGTGATGGGACGCAAACAGTTAGCAAAGCAACTTGAGGCTAATGAAAGTGGTACGGTGGCTGATTGCGATGTGATGCCCTGGCAAAAAGACTAAGATTATTTTCTGCGGGCGAACTTAACAACTCCTAATTGGTGTTCTGAGCGATCAAAAATACAAAAGTAGGGATTCATAACGGGCAATCCTAAAATGGATTGTTCTGGCCAATTAGGCAGTTGGCTCAAAAATTTGAAAGAAATCAGTCCATGTTGTGGTGCATTAACCTGCCAATAATCTTGAGGCGTACAAGTGAGTGTGACGTCTTCGAATTCGCCTTCGAAGGTAAAGTAGATATTTGGCCACTCTTCGAGTTTTACTTGCTCCTGCGGAATGCCGTGTTCTTTTCCGTCAAAGTTTTTAAAAGGTGCCAGGCAATCAGCGAATGCGGCGTTTATTTGAGTAAAGCTCTCAATAATGTATTGATAAATGGAATGTTGCAGCACGGCCAGAGTGGTTCCGCTATCTATGATGGCATTGGTAAAAGCGGTATTGATATGGGCTTTATCTAATGGCGGTGCAACAAAATCGGCACAGCCTTCGACACGGACGTTTTTTAAATTGGCATTGTAATAAGTGTCATGAAGTATCTTTACGGCTGCGAAATCTCCCTCATAAAGCTCAGTATGTTCTTCACCGCTACCAATAATAAAAAAACCTTGATTAAGTGGGTCGGCCATTAAATCGGCTTCTTGTGCATTGTCATGAGTAATATGAATACTTGAGCGTTTGGTATAGAACGCAAATTTATTGGCGACTAGTTGATGTTCTTCAAGCTCGGTAAAGTAGGGAGTAATATCATGCTCGGGCTGTTGTTGTAGCAAATGTTTAAAGTCTCTAATATTTAACGCTTGCCCATCGAGCGGGAAAGGCCAAGGATAAGTATTAGCGGGATTTACCTCATTTTCTTTAAGGTATTCTTCCATGTTGTAGGCTTTGTTTAAATGATGATAAGCAAGTCCCCAAATGCCATCAACCGTCAGAAAGTTCTCTTGTTCTGAGGTCATAATCGCGATAGGCGCGTTGTTTAAGGGAATGTCTTCATCACCCGTATGAAGATCTAAAGTGGTATGAACAACTGGGCCTGCCCAGCCTCCCACACCATAAGTAACATCTTGAGCGTAAGTGGTTGGCGTCAGGTTTTGATCTTTTTGTGGATGATAAACTTCGTCATGAATGGCTAATGTGCTGCTGCCTGTGTCCAGTACAACGTAAGCCGGTTGTCTTTCACTACCCAGGTAGAGCTTTACACTATAATCGCCTTTGGCAAAGATATTGGTAATGGGAAGCTTTAACATTTTTTTCTGCTTAGTCGTCATGATCTCATTATCCTCAAGCCATAAAGTTGATTGTCTTTGAACCGAGTACTGTGCAAGGTTATAAAGATATGTTGACGAAAACAAGTGACTAAAATATCTGGAATTGAAATATTCGTTAACATTTTAGAGGTAGGGTGGCTGGATTTTTTGGAGATGAGTGTTGTAGTATGAGGTCAATTGTGAGCAAGGAGGCAAAGCATTGAAAGTTTTAAACGGGACCGCAAAAGGCATTCGGTTTTCATCTGAGTTGTTTGACGCAAGTCCTCTTACTAATCGTTCTCATTTTGCTGACTTTATGCTGGAGCAACACTTTGTTTGTTTGAAACCTGGTTGTCCGGTTGAGATGAATGAAGGTGACCATATAATTGTTGCAGGAAAAAATAAAGGGCGAGAGTTCGAAGCTTTGGCCTACAATAATTTGACGCAAAATGTTGTGTCGAGCCCACTTCCTGCAATTGCATACTTTATGCTATCTATCACGCTTATTTTTTGTGGTTTATTCTTTATTGGTTTAGGCGTTAATGTCTTATCATTTATGTTCAGTGTCGTTTTAATTGTGATTGGTATTTTGATAGGACGTAGTGCGTGGTTACGTTGGTGTGCTGTCAGAAAAGTAAATACTGATCGCCTGATTAAGTTAGGTGTAGTTGCCCGGGATTAGCTTGATACTCTCGAGGCGTTCTTCCCGTCCAGCGCTTAAAAGCTCGATTAAAAGCGCTTTGCTCCGAAAACTGTAATTGATGGGCTATTGCTACTAAATCGTCGGAAGCGCCATTAATCAGAGTGATTGCAAGTTCTTTGCGAATACTATCCCAGATAAAATTAAAACTGTAACCTTCCATCTTTAAGCAATGTTGTAACTGACGAGGGTTGACATCCAGTTTGGCCGCTATGACTTTTAGTTCAATATTGGTTGTTAAGTAATGTTCGTAGATACATTGATAAACTTTGTCATAATATTCATGGCTGGTTTTTATTTCTCTGAGCTTGCGGTTGGCTGATATCTGTAATGCTTGATTCGTCACCTTGTCTTGCAAAACAACAGGACGATCCATATCGGCCTTAGAAATTAACAACTCGCATTTTGATGCATGCATTTCGACAGGGCAGTTCCAAATCGATTGATAAATCTCAGCATGATTTCCATGATGGCTTAGTGACACTTTGATCGGGTTCATATCGTGTTGAACGATATATCGAGCAAAGTTAATCCAGCCAGCCAAAATAGCATCGATAACATGATAACTAAGGTGATTGATGGAAGTGTCTGGATGCCAGCAAATACTGTAGTTGTCTTCTCTCTCGAAGACCTTTGCTTGCCCAATGGTGCTAACCAATGCTTCATATTTCTGTAGTAGGTTCGCCGCTTGTAATAATGTGCTTGATGACAGTGTTAAGTAAGCCAGTAAAGAGAAAGAACGAGTGGAAGCTTGTTGACCAAATTCTAAACCAAAAAGCTTGTTACCACTGATTGTTGCACCAAGTTGCATCAACGACTGATGCTGTTCAAAAGAAACACGGTTGATCTCAAAGTTATCTCCTCCAGGGGTCAACGGATACTGCTGTTGAAGCTTTTCGACAGACAATGCCGTAGTCTTGCTTACATAATGCAGTAGCTCGTTAAAATAATAAGAAGATACAGATAGCAAATTGATTATCCGTGTAATCTGAGATGTCTCTAGAGTTAAAAATATTGCATCTCGTGTCAAGCATTTCACAGCCATATCGATAAAAATATAACAATGTGTGCCGTTTGGACTATGTTATGTCAGGTGTTATTGATAAAGTTTTAAACTATCGTTCGATTTATCGGGAAACCCGAATATCTAAAAGTTATAACGGGGAGCTACATGCAAAAATGGTTGTCGTTATCGCAACCAGCATTATGCTGTTGTCTTTGATTGGACTAGAACAACCCACTGTATGGCAGTTAATGACGATTCCTGTCACCTTTTTTTATGCCAATGTGATTGAGTATGCTGCACATCGTTGGGTTATGCATCGACGTATTTCGTGGTTGTCTCTGGTTTTCCGTCGTCATACTTTACAGCACCATCGTTTTTATACGTATAACAATATGCTGTTGCAGGAAAAAAGAGATCTTTGTGCCACTCTTTTTCCTTTGTCTTTAGTGCTGTTCTTTTTTATAGGTTTTGCTTTGCCAGGTGCCCTAGTTGTCAACTACCTATTTGGTCTTAATGTCGCCTGCTTTTTTATTTTTACGGCGTCCGCTTACTATTTGATGTATGAGGTGTTTCATACTTTATACCATATTGATTATCAAGGATGGATCACTCGACAATCCTGGTTTATCTCCATGAAGCAAAGGCACCAGCATCATCATGATGTTCGTATCATGCAACACTGTAATTTCAATATTACTTTTCCCATAACTGACTGGATAATGGGGACGCTATATCGAGACGAGAATCACTAATTTCCATCTGGAGGTTTGCTAACGGATATTTTTTGGTTATCATAAAGCGGTCTACTTAAGGCAAACCGACTCATTGATTAAGCTGTCCTGATGAAACTGTACTTTCTATTCACATTACTGTTACTTATTGTGGCTCAGCCAATGGTCGCTGCGGTTGATGTGCACCAGTTTCATCAAGAACCTAATCAGCATATTGTTCTCGATGAGCATGAGCTTGAATTAGATATTGCTCATGCAGAGTCTTTTTCTGACTTCTCAGATGCCGGAGACTGTGGGCATTGTTGCCACTGTCATGGAGGACAGCTTGCAGATTTATTCAATATTAGTTCTGCATCGATACCCATTGAATCCAATCAGTCTCTTATTCGTTATCTCAGTATTCTTCCTGATATCATACCTTCATCCCTTTATCGACCACCGATACTTTAAGTTCATTTTGCTGTTTGTATAAGCCGTCACTGCATTATCAAAAATAGATTAATGTATTGAACTCAGTGCTTATTTCATTCGGCTTTCATCACGTTTTTTGGGACTGTTGTTAATGAACAACAGAACTCGTCTCCTTTTTATTGGAAGCAAGTATTATGAACTTAAGAAAAGTATTCTTGAGCACGGCCTTGTGCTTTGCTGTAACAACCTTGTCTGCCAGTACGGAACTGCTAGAGTCGCAACTTTCGGATACCGAGAAACACAGCGAACAACATGAGCACCAAGCATCTTCTGAAACTGTAAATAAACACCATCATCAAGATAGAAAAGATACTCATAAACATAGTGAGTCAACGCATACTGAAAATCACGGCGATGAGCTATCCATCAAGCTAACACCGCAACAGATCACTTTAGCCAAGATAAAAATTCAGACTATAAAAGCAAAGCCTATCAGGTTTGCCCGTTATGCCCCTGGAGAATTGCAAACCAATGGATATACTTCGTTTATGGTTTCACCGCGTGTTGCCTCGATTGTTATTCGCCGTCACGTATCATTAGGTAACCATGTCAAAACCGGGCAGCCATTGGTCACTTTGTTTAGTGAATCTATTGCTCAGGCTCAAGGTGAGTATCGAGTGGCTTATAGTGAATGGAATCGACTAAAAAAATTGAGTAAAAACCTGCTCGAAGATAAACGTCGTATCGAGGCCCAGGTAGCTCTTGAGTCGTCACTTGGTAAATTAAAAGCTTTTGGCTTAAATGACAAAGCGATTAAAACTTTACAAACACGTCAAGCAGTTGCTTTAGGAGAGTACACCCTTTATGCAGAAACCGAAGGCGTTGTACTACGTGATAAATTTCATCAAGGACAAAGAGTCGAAGCCGGTGAGCCTCTATTTGAGCTCGCAGATGAGTCTCAGTTATGGGTAGAGGCTCGTTTGTCAGTCAATGAGAGATTAAACCTAACACCTGATACTAAAGTCTATATTCAAGTTCAGGGCCAAAGGTACTCTGCTCAGTTGGCACAAGAAGCTCATACCATTGATCCGGTGACGCGAACGCGAGTGATTCGACTAATTTTAAGCAACAAAGAACACTTGTTGCATCCAGGGATGTTTGTCGATGTATTTTTCGAGTCCAAAACAGACCGCCCGACAATTGTATTGCCAGAAACTGCTCTGATTCGCGGGAACGACGGACAATGGACGATTTACGTTGAAGAAGAACCTGGGCACTTTAGTGCAAAAGAGATAAAACTTGGCAGGACATTCGGTAACTTGAAGGAAGTCATTGGTATTCAGTCGAATACCCGTGTGGTTGTAGAAGGTGCCTTTTTTGTTGCATCTGAGCAGCAAAAAAATGGTTTTGACCCTCATAACCATTAATTGCTGATGGAGTCTATCTATGTTTAAGTTATGTATAAGAATGGCGACCAGCAAACCACTATTAGTAACCGCTATTTTATTGGTATTGATTGTGACTTCTTTTGTTACCATACCTAAACTCAATCTGGATGCTTTTCCTGATGTTACTAATGTTCAAGTGGTTATTAATACTGAGGCTCCTGGATTGGCAGCTGAAGAAGTTGAACAGTTAATTACTTTTCCGGTTGAGTCCGTCATGTACTCGCTTCCCAGTGTTGAAGAAGTTCGCTCTATTTCTAAAACCGGTTTATCGATTATTACGGTTGTATTTAAAGAAGGAACCGACATTTATTTTGCCCGGCAGCTTGCTTTTGAAAAGCTACAATCTGCTAAGGAGTTGATTCCTGGTGGTGTTGGTAATCCAGTGTTAGGTCCAGATACATCTGGACTTGGTCAGATCTATCAATACTTGTTAGTGGCAGAGCCTAACAGTGATTTTGATACTATGGCTCTTCGTAGTCTCAATGATTGGGTTGTGAAAATATTGTTAATGCCAGTTGATGGAGTCACGGATGTTTTATCTTTTGGCGGAGAAGTAAAGCAATATCAAGTGAACCTAGACCCATCGAGGTTATTAGCGTTAGGGCTGACTATCGAGGACATTGTCACTGCGCTAGAAGACAATAATCAAAATGCCGGCGGCTGGTATGTTAATCGTGGGCAAGAACAATTAGTTATCCGCGGTGTTGGTTGGTTATCAAGCGAGAAACTAGGCATTGAAGAGATAAAACAGATCCCGGTAAAAATTACTAACGGTGCTGTTGTGACTCTGTCTGATGTGGCCAATGTCAATTATGGCAGCGAAATAAGACAAGGTGCTGTCTCTATGACTCAACGTAATGCTGAGGGTGATGCGACTGCACTAGGAGAAGTCGTTACTGGTATTGTATTAAAACGCATGGGGGCGAACACCAAACAAACGATAGATGGTATCAATCAACGTGTTGAACTCATTAATCAAGCGCTACCTGAAGGCGTACGATTTGAAGCGTTTTATGATCAAGCTGATTTGATATCAAAGGCGATAGAAACGGTTAGTGACGCTCTCATTTTTGCTTTTGTCATTATTATTGTTGTGTTGGCACTTTTCTTGATGAATCTACGGGCGACTTTACTCGTTGTTCTTTCTGTGCCTATTTCTATAGCCATGGCACTCATGATGATGAGTATACTGGATATCTCTGCCAACCTAATGTCATTAGGTGGAATGGCGGTAGCAATAGGCATGTTGGTCGATAGTTCTGTTGTTATGGTTGAGAATATTATCAGGCGTCTATCTTATAAAGAAGAATTGAACTCTACTAAAGAACTCATACAAACTGCTTGTTTACAAGTTGCGCGGCCAGTCTTTTTTGCAACCAGCATTATTTTGGTGGTTTTTCTTCCTCTTTATAGTTTTGAAGGTGTTGAAGCGAAGCTTTTCCAACCGATGGCGACCAGTATCATTCTTGCGGTTATCTCTGCGTTGATAGTCGCGCTAGTGTTTGTTCCAGCGCTGGCCGTTATCTTATTTCGCAAAGGTACAAGAGTCAGCGAAAGTAAATGGACGCTTTCAATTCAGTCTTTTTATAAAACACAATTACAAAAGGCGCTTACGAAACCAGGTTGGGTATTGTCATCATCATTACTTTTATTTGTTATTGCCCTGTGGTTGCTATCTCGTATTGGTACTGAGTTTGTTCCAGAGTTAGAAGAAGGAACTCTTAATATTCGAGTAACACTGGCTCCTACTAGCAGTTTGGAAACGGCTATAGACGTCGCTCCCAAGTTAGAAGCTATATTGATGGAGTTTCCTGAAGTCAACTATGCTCTCAGTCGAGTTGGGCGCGCAGAAATAGGCGGTGATCCAGAGCCTGTCAGCAATATAGAGATTTATTTAGGGATGAAACCTGTTAGTGAATGGACGAGTGCTTCAAATCGCTACGAGTTACAGAAAAAAATGCAGCAAAAGCTATCCTCGTATCCTGGTTTGTTATTCAATTTTTCTCAGCCTATTGCTACTCGTGTTGATGAGTTGCTTTCTGGAGTTAAAGCTCAGTTGGCTATTAAATTATTTGGACCCGACTTAGATCTGCTTGCTAGGAACGGAAAAGCCATTGAACAGCTTGTTAAATCTGTTCCAGGTACTCGGGATGTAGCGTTAGAGGCGATTTCTGGTGAAGCACAGTTAACTGTACGCCCCGACCGACGTCAATTGTCACGCTTTGGTCTTTCAGTTAAAGATTTGATGGAACTGATAAAAGTCGGTTTAGGTGGTGAGGCAGTTGGTCAAATCATTAAGGGAAACGAACGCTATGACGTCTATGTTCGATATGCAAAAAACTTTCGAGATAGTGCTGAAAAAATTGCTAACTTGCGATTGCTGACACCTTCTGGAGCATGGGTGTTAGTTGATGATGTTGCCGACATTAAAATTGAAACCGGGCCTCCTCAAATTCGTCGTGATGATGTTCAGCGCAGAGTGGTCGTCCAAGCAAATGTTGATGGACGTGATATGGGCAGTGTTGTGGCGGATATTAAATATCGTATTGATCAAAACCTAAAGTTGCCAACGGGCTATTCGGTTGAGATTGGTGGTCAGTTCAAGAATCAGCAAAGGGCTCAACAACGACTTATGATTGTTGTTCCTATCGTATTAATGCTCATTGCATTGTTACTCTACTTTGCTTTTAACTCAATTGCTCAGGCTACGTTGATTTTAGTCAATATTCCTCTTGCAACTATTGGCGGTATTATCTCTCTTTATGTCTCCGATCTTTATCTTTCTGTGCCCAGTTCGATTGGATTTATTACTCTATTTGGTATTGCTGTATTGAATGGCGTGGTCATGGTGGAAAGTATCAATCAAAGACGTGACGCTACTGCTGATATGCAAGAAGCCATTATCGAAGGAGCGGTGTCAAGATTAAGACCTGTGTTGATGACCGCGATAACATCCGCTTCGGGCCTTATTCCCATTTTATTGTCGAGCGGTATTGGCTCAGAAATACAACGTCCATTAGCTGCTGTTATTGTTGGAGGTATTGTCACTTCAACTTTGTTAACCTTGTTAGTTTTGCCAGTGTTATACCGGAAGTTTTCGAAAGCTCGTTAGGAAAAAGCATCGAGAGCGATGCTCTCGATGCTAGGCTTTATTTTTCTCCGTAGGGGATCCGATGAATCATCGCATATAAGACGGGTACGATAATCAAAGTTAATATCGTGGCAAATCCTAAACCAAACATAATGGTAACGGCCATGGATTTAAAGAACACATCAAATAAGAGTGGGATCATGCCCAGAATGGTTGTGATGGCTGCCATGGATACAGGACGAACACGGCTGACTCCAGAATCAACGACGGCCTGGTAAGGTTGTTTGCCACCATCAAGCTCCAGATTGATCTGATCAACCAATACAATACCATTTTTAATCAGCATGCCCGACAAGCTCAGTAATCCCAGTAGCGCCATAAAACTGAACGAGGCGTTCATGATTAACAAGCCAAAGGCTACCCCGATAACAGCCAGTGGAACCGTTGCCCAAATGACTAATGGCGCGCGTATGGCGTTAAATAATAAGACGGTGATCAAAAACATGGTTAGATAACCTAGAGGCAAAGAGCCAAAGATAGCTTTTTGTGCTTTTGAAGATGATTCAAACTCACCACCCCACTCTAGAGTGTATCCATGAGGCAAAGGAATGGCTTCGATTTTCGGACGCACACGTTGGAACAGCTTAGCTGCAGTTTCATCACCGAGCACATCATGATCAGCCATAACCGTCAAAGTTCTTTTTCGATCACGGCGCATGATAAGAGAATCTTCCCACTCAGTGATAAATCCATCAACAACCTGAGTGATCGGAACATAAACTTTCATTGCCGGACTATAGATTTGTAGTCCTGAAAGACTATCGACGTTCAGGCGTTCTTTTTCAGGGAGCCGCGCTACGATTGGCAGTAGGTGGGTTCCATCGCGATAAAGTCCAACATGCATACCTGTAAAGCTACTTAATAACAGTGTGTCGAGATCGGATTTGCTAATACCCAATCGTCGAGCAATTGCTTCATTAAATTGCGGACGAATAATTTTACTGCGCTGGCGCCAGTTGTCTCGGATATTAAAAGCTTTAGGATCTTCGGCAAGAATGGCTTTGGCTTTTAATGACAGCTCTCTCAGTACATCTGGATCTGGGCCAATAAAACGTGCTTCGATCTTGGCATCCGTGGATGGTCCTATTTCCATGCGTTTAAGTTTCACTTCGGCGTTTAGCATGTTTTTATTGGCATAGTCTCTAAGGTCACCCATCACTGATTGCAGATCGTCACGTTCTTTGACTCTAACAATGAGTTGCCCATAGGAAGCATACGCTCGCTTTGGCGCATAAGTTAGCATAAAACGTGGTGCGCCTTGTCCGACAGTGGAGGTGACGTTAGTCACTTTATCATTCTTTGCCAGGTAGCTTTGTAGCTGCTCAATATCTTTTTGTGTCTCTCTGATATCTGAGCCTTGGTAGCGCCAATAATCAAGGTAAAACATGGGCGTGTTAGAAGCTGGAAAAAAAGACTGTTTTACTTGTCCAAAGGCCATTAAGGCTACAACAAGCAGGCCAATCATTGACAGCAAAGTTAACCAGCGGAAGCGCATACAAAAGTCGAGCAGTTTTTTGTAGTAAACGAAAAGAACACCTTGATAGGGATCATTGTCTGCAGTTGAGCCGGAAGCTATTTCTTCTTTAAACATTAAGCTAGCGAAGAAAGGCGTTAATGTAATAGCGGTCACCCAGCTTAGGAGTAATGAAATCAGCAAGACATAAAATAAGCTGCCAGCAAATTCACCTGTTGCATCGGAAGAAAGACCAATCGGTGCGAAGGCTGTAATAGCAATGATGGTTGCGCCTAATAACGGCCATCGAGTTTGTTGGACGATATCAACAGCAGCTTTAAGGCGCGTTTTTCCTTGCTTAAGGCCGATGAGTATCCCTTCGGTTATGACGATGGCATTATCAACCAGCATACCTAAGGCAATGATTAGTGCTCCTAGTGAGATTCTTTGCAGATCGATGGCGTAAAGCTTCATAAAGATAAAGCTGCCGAGTACGGTAAGAAGCAATATTAATCCGATCAAAACGCCGCTACGTAAACCCATAAAGATGAGTAGAACGACAATAACGATCACGACCGCTTCAGCCAGACTGATGATAAAACTACTAACCGAATTATTGACTTCGTTAGGCTGGTTATAAACGGTGCTAATTTCCATGCCTATGGGTCGTTGGTATTCTATTTCCTGGAGTCGTTGATTAATTTTGTCACCAATATCAACTACATTAACACCAGAAGAAAAAGAAACACCCAGAAGCAAAGCCTGTTTGCCATTGTAATTAATAATATTCTGCGGGACTTCCTGGTAGCTTTTGTGAACACTGGCTACGTCGCCGAGGTAAACCAGTTTGGAAGCGCCGGGTTGAGAGATCAATAGATTCTCCAGCTCATCCACACTTTTGAATTCACCGGTTGGATGAAAGCGGATGGATTCGCTGCCCACTTTAATACGACCAGCATTTGAGACACTATTTTGAGTCTCCAATAGCTGAAAAATATGAGAAAGCGGAATGCCTAACGCAGAGAGTTTGTGGCTGGCTATTTCTACAACCACTTGCGCTTGTTGCTCGCCCGCAACGGAAACTTTGCCAACACCATTGACTAAGACCAACTCTCGACGTAAGTAGTCGACATAATCTCTCAGTTCATCATAAGAATAACCCTCACCAGTGACCGACAGCAGAATTCCATAAACATCGCCAAAGTCATCCATGATGCTGGAAGGTTGTACGCCTGAAGGTAGTTTGTTTTGCAGGTCGTTAACCTTGCGCCTAAGTTCATCCCAAATTTGTCGCAGATCTTCCTTGCGGTAAGTACTTTTCATATCGACGGTAATTTGCGACAACCCTGGCGACGAAATGGAAGTCACATGATCGACATAAGGAAGTTGTTGTAAGGCATTTTCGATAGGATAAGTAACTTCTTCTTCAACCTGCTGCGGACTGGCTCCTGGATAAGCGGTAATGATGATGGCTTGTTTTAATGTAAATTCAGGATCTTCTAGCTGCCCTAAACCAAAATAAGAAGCGACTCCACCAATGAGCAAGATCAGAGTCAGCATCCAGCTGATAACTTTTTTCTCAATAGAAGCTTGTGCCAGATTCATTATAGGCCTCGCTCTCTAGACCAAGGACGTATTTTCATACCTTCTGACAAATAATGTACTCCGGCGGTGACGATTTCGTCTCCCGAGTTGAGTCCTTCAAGTATCTCAATGCCTTCGGAGTGAATTTCTCCTACTTTTACTTTAAGTCTACTAACGGTTTGTGTTTCAGGATCAAATTTCCAGACAAATCGCTCATCACTTTGCAGTTGTATGTCTTCAGGTGAAAACACAGCATCCACAGGAAGCGTAAAGAGGTTTTGTCCAAAGTCAGTGATTTTACTGAGGTCCATATAAACTTTGGCGGTCATACCCGGAAACACATTAAACCCTTCGGGTACCGGCAGAGAAAATACGACTTTATAAGTGAGTGTTGCGGCATCCGCTTGTGTGTCCCATTCTTTAACTTTTATTTCATAAGATTTCTCAGGGAAAGCATCGAATCTAACGGTAGGTTTGTATCCAGTGCCTTTTTTGATATGCGCAACCAGTCGCTCTGGAAGTTGTATGGATACATCAATAATTTCGCGGCTTTGGATTCTCAGAATGTTTTGCTTAGCTTGAATGTTTTCATGATTTTTTATGTACACTTTCGATATGGTGCCGTTGTAAGGCGCTCTTAACTCGGTATAAGCCAAGTCGGTTTCTGCTTTCTTTAAGTTCGACTCTGCAATGAGTAGATTGGCTTTTGCTTCGTCATAATTTGATTGAGAGGATAAGTTTTTGCTAACCAATGCCTCAGCGCGTTGGAACTGAGAGATCGCCAGTTGATGTCGAGCAGTGCGGTCATCAAGCTGAAGTTGAAAATCTTCTGGGTCAAGCTTGGCAAGCAATTGTCCTTGTTTAACTTCCTGTCCGGCTTTTACGACGAAGTTTTGTAGTTCTCCACTGACTCGAAATGCCAAATTCGATCCGACATTGGCTTCAACCTGAGCTGGAAAAGTGCGAATCAACTGCTCTGAGGCATCGGTGACTTGAGTGATTTTGGCTGGACGGATGACCTCCTGCTGAGCGGCTTGCTGGGGGGAATCACAGCCAGTAAGCGGTAACAGAAGGATGGTAGTAATCAGAATTAGTGGATAACGAGCGATCATAATAATCTCAATTCAAATAAACGTACATTTGCAGAATAGTATAGCTGGCGACATCTAAGCGTGGAGGGCTTGCTCGAGGAGACGTCAAGAAGTAAGTGCTTGCATCGTCTAAACAGAGAAACTCCACGTTATTGGTGGGCAGAATAATCTCATCAGTGTTAAAATAAAATTTATATTATTTTTAAATCTTGTTAAATATTATTTATGACTCTGGAGCAATTACGCATTTTGCAGCAAATTGTTGAGCTGGGCAGTCTGAAACGAGCCGCTGAGGCATTACATAAGACTCAACCTGCTTTGTCGATGGCTATCCGTAAAATGGAAGATGAGTTTGGCTTCCAGATCCTGGATCGATCCCAGTATCGATTGCAGCTAACCTCACGAGGTAAGACATTTTATCGTCAGAGTTTGAGTGTATTGGAACAAAGCGAGTATTTGAAATCCCTGGGTCGACAATTAGCACAAGGTGATGAGCCTTTATTTCGTTTAAGTTACGAGCATGTGTGTCCTGTTGATCTGGTGATGAGGCCTATGTGTGAGGCGCAAAAACGATTTCAGGCCACTGAGTTTCGTATCCGAGGGGGAGTCCGGTTTACTTCTCTTAAACAGATTAACGAGGATGAAGCTGATCTGGGCATTGGCCCCTGGTTTCACTTATTTCACTCATTAGGTGACCTGGAAACGCTTCCGCTTATGTCATTTAATATTGTGTTGGTTGCTTCTCCATCGTTGATTGATGTTAAGAAAATCAAAAGAGCAGATGATCTACGCCATATTCCCGTTGCCTCGATCATGGAAACAGAATTCAGTTTTGATAATGAGCGACTGACCAGTTATCAAAATTGTGTTCAACATTTTAAGACTCGAGATATTATTACGTTAAAGGCACTGCTTAAATCGGGTATTGGGTGGGGACTGATCTCTCGTCATGAAATAGAAGATGAATTGAAATCTGGTGAACTGCAAAGAATTATTCTGGACGATACCGAAAGTGAATTTAGTGGAGAAGTTAGAGCATTTCGGCGTAAAGATAAACGCCATGGAGCTGTTGCTCAGTATTTATGGGAGCAGTATAAAATGATAGGAAATGAAAAGCGTTAAGCATCAGAACTTAACGCTTATTTCTATTACTCACAAACGGGACGGTTCATCTGGCATTGACTTCTGCCACCGGCTTTTTCACACTTTTGAATTGCTTTAGCTCGGGCTTCTATCTTTTTTGTTGCCTTACCGATAAAAGTACCTTTTGACATGGTGCTGACAGTACAGACAAATTCTTCCTTTGGTGGATGATACCGTGAAGGTCGATCGTGAGACAGTTTGATTAAGTCTGATGACATTTTCTCAACTTCACCTTCTAGTTGAGCAACCCGGTTAATTAACTTCTGATTCTGACGAAGAAGCTTATCAATTTTCTCTTCAAGTTTATAAAAATCATGACGACTTATACTATCCCTATCATGAGCTGATACATAAGTTGTTGATAAAGAAATTACTAAAATACAGATAAGGGCTTTCATAGATATGTATCCTGTTTCCATTTGGTGTGAAAATAATAACTGAATAATCATCTAGCATGAAGCCAGTAAAAGACTTATTTTTAAAGAATATTTTAAGAATGAAGTCTCTGATTAAGTGACTATTCAGCAAATTATTTTATTCGCCTAAAAAACATTCATAAAGCTAGAGTTTGGTACTTTCAAGTTTGAAATCAAGAGCATAAGATACTCCTTTCATACTCTATAAGGAGTAACCTTTCCTTTATACATCTACAGCGAGTATGTTATAACATGACCAAGTTTCTCATAGCGATATTGGTTCTCATGATGGCTAAAATTCATTCCGTATTAATAACAGGATGTTCTACAGGTATTGGGCTGGATAGTGCTTTGACACTTCATAAAAGAGGTTATCAAGTTTTTGCAACAGCAAGAAAAGCAGAAGATGTTGAAGAGCTAAAACAACAAGGATTAAATGCTTATCAATTAGATGTTACCGACTTCGATATGATGGCACGGGTGGTTGAAGAAATCTTACAGCAGACTCAGGGAGAACTGCATGCGGTTTTTCATAATGGTGCCTATGGACAGCCAGGAGCGGTGGAAGATTTACCAACAGGAGTATTAAAAGAGCAGTTTGAAACTAATGTTTTCGGTTGGCATGAGCTTACTCGTCTGGTGTTACCAGTGATGAGAAAACAAGGGTTCGGACGTATTATTTATAACAGCTCTGTGCTGGGCTTTGTATGTATGCCTTTTCGTGGTGCTTACAATGCCAGCAAATTTGCGCTGGAGGGGTTGGTTGATACCTTAAGGTTAGAGCTTATGGATATCGATATTCATGTTAGTTTGATCGAGCCAGGCCCTATTAAGACCCAATTTCGAGCGAATGCTTTAGCGAAGTTCAAGCAGCATATCGATATTGAAGGCTCAGTTCATGCTGCCGACTATCAGTTGCAACTGGAACGTTTAGGTAAACCCGATATTGCTGCACAGTTTACTTTGGAGCCTTCTAGTGTGACCAAGAAGTTGATTCACGCTTTAGAGAGTTCTAATCCTAAAGCTCGTTATCGAGTGACTTTTCCAACTCATTTGTTTGCAATATTAAAACGCCTGCTTCCTACTCGTTGGCTCGATTCTCTCTTAGCTAAAGGTTAAAGTTTATTTTTTACTCTTAGAAGATAGTCAAATACAACATCTTGTTTAGGGTGTTGCTTTATCCATTCTGCGAAGTCTTTCGTTTTATTAAAGTCATCGCCTAGAAGCTGTTGAAATTTGCCATCAATGGATTGTTGTGCAATCGTTTTTTTAATGTTGACTTGCCAGGGCTCAGAGATGATTTCGGGTATTTTATCTTCGAGACCAAGTTTAGCGAGTATATGCCACTCGCCGCCATCAAACCAGATGCTGCTGCAATGATTGCAGACATCGAGGCGATTGTCCGTTTCATGACTGATTCGATACTTTGCCATAAATTTATCGCAACGAGGGCAATGCACAGCATTAGATGTGTCTTCGATCACCTTGATGCTTGATTTAGCTTCAACACTTTGTGGATTTGAGTCACGCCACATTCGATAATTTAATATGTCAATTAAATAACCTTCACATGCTAAGCAGTGATAGGCAGGAAAGCTATCGGTAAGTTTGACCGGTCGCAAGTAACTTTCAACACAACTAGGACATTGCATTATGATATTCCTTTATTCAAGAAAGGCACTCGGATAAGTTTACCCGAGTGCCTTTAATAGACTGTCAGAAAGAGCAGTTTGGTACTTAGGTGATCGCTGATTACTCCAGATTAGCAAGCTGTTGTGAAGTACAGTTTTTTGTTTTTTCAAAAGCATCGTCACCATCACTTTGTGCACACTGCTCAAGTGAGCTGTATAAGTTCACTATGTGCGTGTCGCCAATGATATCATTTTCACATTCATAAGTATAAACAGCACCAATGATGCTGCCGTTAACTGGCTTTCCTTTGAATCCGTTGTAATCTCTAGAGACATATTTCAAATAAGATGAGAGCGATTTTTTTCTTAGCTCACGATTGAGTAACTCCGTTCTAATGAGTTTCGCATCTGTTCGTTTTATCTTTTTGTTCTTTGCTTCGGCATTGATCTTTACTTTTTGCCACTTTGCTTCCGCGTTTTCTACCGCTGTCGCAATATCACTGCCAAACTCCGTGCACTCCGATGCCCCCGCATTTAATGTTATCGCAAAAGCAATAATCGCCATTAGATTTTTCATAACTTTTTCCTTCTCTTAAGCGGCATAATTTATTCTGTTGGAATGCTCACATAGCTCTTATGATGTTCACATTCGTTCTGATTTCTTTTAGTAAACGTTCAAGCGGCCTAAATAGTCCCGAAATAGCATAAGTTATTTCAATTATTTTTATTTTGTGCGCTGATTACTGAACTCAATGGCTATATTAGTGGATGAGTTCTGTCATATTATGTCAAAGATGTAACGAATTGCTAATGGGACGAAACGAATGTTGAGTAATGAATAGAGATGAGAATCAGCAAGACTGAGCTAGGTAAAGCTACTGAGTGCTTCTTGTAGTAGGTGGGGAGCGATCGGTTTCGTTAAAAAAAGGTCCATGCCGCTGGCAAGACATCGGTCTTTTGTCTCTTGAGTGGCTCCTGCTGTTAAAGCGATGATGGGGATATCCTTGTTCATTTTGCGGATCTGACGAGTAGCTTCGAATCCATCCATGACGGGCATTTGGCAATCCATGATGATTAAGTCAAAGTTTTCTCGGGATAGTATCTCTACCGCTTCTTGTCCATTGTTTACACAAAGCGCTTCATGTCCTTGTGTTTGAAGTATTTTGGTTATGATGATTCGATTAACCTCGGTGTCTTCTGCAATGAGTATCGACAGCGATTTGGTGCTTGGAAGGGGGGCCGCGGGCGTTGGAGCGCTTATTTTTTCATCGACTATGGGGAAAGCTAAGTCGATATTAAATTGAGTTCCTTGTCCTGGACGGCTGCTAACGGTGATCTCTCCTTCCATCAACTCAATCAGTTCTTTACAGATGGACAGGCCCAGCCCGGTTCCTCCGTATTTTCTTGTGGTTGATGAGTCCGCTTGAGTAAATTTTTCGAAAAGAAGGTCAATCTTATCGGCTTCAATACCTATCCCTGTATCTACGACCGAAATTTGAATCAGAATGCGGGTCGCACTTTTTTCTTTAATCACTAATTTGACTTCAATATGGCCAGTATCGGTAAACTTAACGGCGTTGTTTAGCAGATTAATCATGATTTGGCGGATGCGAATACCATCGCCCCAGAGTGGTGGTATGGATTCCGTTGGAAGGTTCACAAAGAGAGACAGTCCTTTATGGTTGGCGTCAAATTGAAATATTGAAGAGACGTCTGTGAGGATATCTTTTAGTTCAATGGACTCTTTGGATAGCTCAAGTTTTCCGGCTTCTATTTTAGAGAAATCCAAAATATCATTCACAACCGCCAGCAACAGTGTTCCTGAGCTTTTAATTAGATGAACATATTCTTGCTGCTCCTTGTTCAAAGAGGACTGCATCAACAGTTCGTTGGCTCCTAATACACCATTAAGTGGGGTTCTTATTTCGTGAGTCATAGTCGCCAAAAAATCGCTTTTGGCTTGTGCCGCTGCTTCGCTTAATTGTCGCGCCTGCTCTAAGGCTTCTTGTCGTTCGTAGTGAGCCGCGATCATGTTGTTATAAGTTTGTGTCAATTGCCCGATCTCGTCTGTGGATTGGTAATGGCTTAAGCAGGGTTTATCTTGTTCTCGACTATCGGTAATGGAGCGATTTAACTGAGCAAGGGGGATTAAAATAATTCTTCTGATAATAAAGGCATAAGCGATGATGAGGACACCTATAGAGACGGCAATCACCAGATAAATGGAATCAGTGTAGTCCTCTATTATTCGTACATTTTGTTGGGAATGTAAAAAAATACCGATAGATAGGTATGACAAAGAAGTGCTTTGTGAGCGAGCTATAGGTGCTTTATACACTAAGACATATCGATCCTTTCCATATTTAGAAAATGTATGATTGGAGGAACCAACAGCAGGAACCAGATAGTTTTTTATCTTTTCAAGCGCAATAGTGTCAACGGATTGGTTAACAAGCTGGTTCTTATTAGAAGCGATGACTTGTTTATTACTATCATCAACAACAATGATGAGATCGACATCTTCAAAGGTTCCAACGGAATTTGCTGTACTGATGATAAGGGAGGAGTGACTGCGCGATTCAATGACCAGGCTCAAAGTTTCTGCCAGTTCATAAGCCCTGGCTTTGACTCGATCAACCAGTAATGTCTCAGTATGTTGATTAATAGCCATTATGATAAAGAAGAAAATGGCAGGGAAGCCAATGGCTATTGGAATCAGAAGGCGAGAAGTCAAATGCTTTTCTAATTTTATCCGTTTCATTGTGATTTACTCAGGGTATTTTACCCTTACCTTTTCCTGAATTTTTTCACAGTCTCCTTGTAATGCGTTTTCTGAAAGCAAAGTATGGCAAATGAGTGCAACATTTTCTTGCAGTGTTGGGTGTGTCAGAGCGCCGCGTTGTTCACTGGATGTAAGTAGTACCATCCCCGATAGAGCTTCTTCGAACTCGTCTGATGATATACCTTCTCTTGTCGCCATGATTTGATGGGCTTCTTCTGGATTGGTTTTTGCAAAATCCAGAGCTCGTTGCCAAACGCGATAGAATTTTTTTAACCAGTTTGAATCAACCTGTGGCAAATCACCGCGTAAGCTGATGGTATCAATGATTTGCTTGGGAACATCTGCACTGCTAAAGATAACATGTTGTTGTTGATGGGAGAGCAGTTTGATGGAATGAGGTGGATAGGATATTGCGGCATCTATTTCTCCATTTAGCATGGCACTGGCAATTCTTAATTGTCCCATTCCCACCATCTGAATATCAGAAAAACGCATGTTGGCTTTTTTGAGTGCTAGTGCCAACAGGAAAACATCTAAAGATCCTACTTCGGCAGCAACGCGTTTATTCTTAAGATCGGCTAGTGTAGTTATCTCTTTTTGGGCAATGATGACGTCTCCACCCATGGAGTAATCGGGTATCAGGATGATATCGACAGACGTGTTGCTTACACTGGCCACTTGAACCACTTCGATAACAGTGCTTGCCATGCCATCAACTCGACCCTGAAGGTAGGCCCGTTGTACATCACCCAGCGATGCCAACTGCACTAATTTAATATTGAGATTTTCATCAGCGAAAAAACCTTTTTGCTCTGCCAGATACAGAAATTCATAACCGGGCCAGGGATTAATCGCTATTTTTACTGGGGCAGAAGGTTGAGTGCAGCTTGTTATGATGAGCAGCAAAGAACAGAGCAATAGACGTTGAGTGATTCCTTTTAACATATTTCGATTGCGTTAGAGAAACATAGTTAAAAGATAGACGGTGGAGTAACGATTGCCTATTGAAATAAAGGATATAGAGGTAAAAAAGGAGAATTATAGTTTAGGAACCCAAAGGCAAAGCCTTTGGGTTAACTCAATCAGGCGCTACGGTGAAGCCAGTTAAATAATCCACTGGAAGAGGATGGTGCCTTAGATGGTGATAAAGGATCAAAATCACCGAGTGATAAATAACGCGTGTTATCGTGGCGTAATTCAAATTCACCTGAGCAGGTTTTAAATGAATAATCTTGAGACCATTCTTCGGCGTTTTCGATAATGTCGTTGATTGCCGCTACAATTTTACGCGCATCAGCATCGGTGCTGGTCGGGTGTAAAGAAACCCGAACCCAGCCAGGCTTATCGGTTAAGTCGCCTGCATCGATTTTTTCGGTGATTTCATTCGAAGTGTTTTGATCGACGTCTAATAAGATGTGTCCGTAGGTTCCCGCGCAGGAGCAGCCGCCACGAGTTTGTATACCAAAGCGATCATTCAGCAAGCGTACGATCAAGTTATGGTGTAACCCTAAAACATAGAAAGACACGATGCAGAGGCGATCCTGTTGTTTATTTTCCAGGATATTAACTTTGGGGTTTTTGGCCAGCTCAACCTGCAGAATATCACGCAGTTCTTTTTCTCTTGATTCAATGTTTTTGACACCCATAGCTTCTTTCACTTTAACAGCCAAAGATGCGCGAATCAGTTGCAAGAAGCCAGGGGTTCCCCCGTCTTCGCGGATTTCAATATCTTCGAAGAAGCTCTGATCACCCCACGGATTGGTCCATGATACTGTGCCTCCGCCAGGCTGATCAGGTACTTTGTTTTGATAAAGCTTTTTGTCAAAAATTAATATGCCACTGCTACCGGGCCCACCAAGAAATTTATGCGGTGAAAAATAGATAGCATCCAGCTTTTGTGCTGGATTCGCTGGGTGCATATTAATATCGACATAGGGGGCTGATGCTGCAAAGTCGACAAAGCATAACCCACCATGACGATGCATGATTTCAGCCATCTGGTGATAAGGGGTTTTGATTCCCGTTACGTTACTGCAAGCGGTAAAGGCACCTATTTTTAGAGTACGTTCAGAAAACTCTTCTAGTAGTGACTCTAGATGTTCGAGATCCGGTAAGCCGTTAGCATCTGGTCGAATCATCTGAACGGTCACTTCACAGGTATTCCATGTGGTTTGGTTGGAGTGATGCTCCATGTGAGTGATAAAAACAACAGGTTTTTCTTCTTCTGGAATCTCGATGCGCTCTAGCCATTTGTCCGGTATACGCAAACCTAAAATACGCTGAAATTTATTAATAACAGCTGTCATGCCTGCACCAGCAGCAATTAAGACGTCATTGTCGTCTGCATTAACGTGCTTTTTGATGACGGTTTGAGCTTCGTGATAGGCATGAGTCATAGTTGTGCCTGTCATCGTGGTTTCTGTGTGCGTGTTGGCAACATAAGGACCAATAACACGACTCATAAAGTCCTCGATTGGTTGATACAGGCGCCCGCTGGCTGTCCAGTCTGCATAGACGATTGGCAATTGTTGAGAGTTGATTTCTGCCGTCAAGTCGCTGCCGACTATGCCGTCTCTAAAGGGTTGAAAGTAACGTTCCAGACTCATGAAGTACTCACATTAATAATTGAACGATTGATTGCCTTTGAACTGTCGGCGTGGTCGCCAATTCATAGCTTCGATATAACTTTTGGTTATGCCATTATTATAACTGGTTATTGGCATCCAAAGTGGACAGACATTGTATTTATTTATAGCTGATTTTCAAGAGTTTAAAAAATGTACACTTTATTGGTTGTGGGTACTTGCTCACAGCAAGTGATGCTAATTAGAAAGGCTGTAGTGAATACAATATATTAAGAGGAAGCGCTGTGATGAATGGGTAATAACAAAACGATATGAAGAAGAGCCATACCTTTTTCTTTTCGGATGGCTCAGGATAGAGAATACGGATTATTCGCTGTCGATAAAATCCAGCTGACGCCAGGACTCGTAAACAAAAATAGAAACGCTGTTTGCCAGATTTAAGCTGCGACTTTCTTTTTTCATGGGCAGTCGCAATATTTGCTGATGCTCTAATCGTTCTAACACTTCATTTGGCAGGCCACGAGTTTCTGGGCCAAACATGATGTAGTCGCCTGCTTTGTATTGAACTTGATGATGATGTTTGCTGCCTTTGGTTGATGCGGCATACAGAGTCGCTGGCTGTTCGTTATCAAGGAAATCCTGATAGCTATCGTGGATTTTAATTTCTGCCCACTCATGATAATCAAGGCCTGCACGGCGCATACGCTTATCATCCAGCTCAAAGCCCAGGGGCCTTATCAAATGGAGGTGGTAGCCTGTATTGGCACAGAGTCGAATAATCGCCCCTGTATTGTGTGGAATTTCGGGTTCAAATAAAACAATATTTAGCATAGTGGATGGTATCGATATCGGTGGCAGAGTGAGTTTTGTAATACCTTATTATGCTGAGTAGTTTTGATACTTTTTCAGCTTACGAGTGATCGTATTACGCCCCCAGCCAAGCAGTTTGGCTGCGTCCTGTTTGTGCCCTTTGCTCAAGTTAAGGGCTAATTCTATCAACAATTGCTCAATATCGTCCTGTATTATTTGCAGCGCCTCGGCGTCTCCAGCTTCAACCGATTGTATTAATGCGTGCTTTAACGCTGTTTGCCAACTGGAGGAAGTTGGACTTTGTATTGGAGTCGATTCTTTTTGAGTTGGATCAAAGCGAATTTCCTGAGGCAGATCGTTGGCCAGTATTTCGCGCCCAGAAGACATCACCGTTAGCCAACGACAGACGTTCTCCAATTGTCGTACATTGCCGGGCCAGTCGTATTTAAGCATTTGATCGCTGGCTTCGAGGCTAATTTGTTTGGGTTCTGTTTCCAGTTCGATGGCTGCTTGCTGTAAGAAGTAGTGAGCCAGCAGTGGAATATCACTGGCGCGATCTTTTAAGTTGGGAAGCTCAATGCGGATAACGTGAATTCGGTGATAAAGATCTTCACGAAAACTGCCGCGCTCTACCAGCTTTGCTAAATCCTGATGGGTGGCCGCAACGATGCGCACATTGGCCCGTACCGGTTGAGTGCCTCCCACACGATAAAACGAGCCTTCGGACAGAACTCGCAACAGGCGAGTTTGAGTATCCAATGGCATATCGCCTATCTCGTCTAAAAACAGGGTTCCGCCATCGGCTTGCTCAAAGCGTCCTAGATAACGTTGATTGGCGCCAGTAAAGGCACCTTTTTCATGCCCAAAGAGCTCTGACTCAATCAAATCTTTGGGAATGGCGGCCATATTAAGCGCCACAAATGGACCTGTCCCACGGCGGCTGTGATTGTGTAGCGCACGAGCAACCAGCTCTTTACCTGTACCAGAAGCGCCATTAATTAATACGCTGATATTAGAACGTGATAGTCGACCTATAGCCCGAAACACCTCCTGCATCGCAGGCGCTTCACCGATAATCATTGGGGCGTCGTCTACGGATTGCTGATCTTGAGGGGCCGTGAGGTTGGGGTTCGATTGCGCAGCGCGTTTAACCAATTCGATGGCTTGATCAACATCGAATGGTTTGGGCAAGTAATCAAACGCGCCGTGTTCATAGGCGGTTACGGCGCTTTCCAGATCACTGTGGGCCGTCATAATGATCACGGGCATTTCTGGTTGCTGTTGTTTCAGCTCTTTGAGTAAGACAAAGCCGTCTTCGCCAGGCATGCGAATGTCGCTTAAAACAACAGCAAAATTTTGTTCACTCAAAAGCCGTCGGGCTATTTGGCTATTTGCCGCAGATTCTACTGTAAAGCCTTCATCCGTCAGTGCTTCGCTGAGTACCCAACGAATAGAGTTATCATCATCAATTACCAGAACTGGAAGGTTTGGGCTGCTCATAGGCTCAACTTATTATGGGTAAATAGATGGAAAAACAGGTTTTTCCTGGCATCGAGTCAAACTCGATAATGCCCTCATGTTGTCGAATGAGAGATTGTGCAATTCCCAGGCCAAGTCCTGAACTTTCTTTGCCACTGATGGTTGGAAAAAAAATGACTTCTTTTAGATCTTCGCTGATCCCTGGCCCGTTATCTTCAACATCAATTCTGGCCATAAGACGAAATTGACGTGGGCCAATAGTGTGCTGGTGGGCTGCTCGGGTGCGAATGATGATTTGTCCTCTATTGTCTAAGGATTCGCAAGCATTGGTCATCAGGTTTAGCAGCGCCTGGTAGACCTGCTCTGGCGCTATGGTCAACTCCGGCAGGCTTGGGTCATAGTCGCGCACAATAGTGAGCGTTTGATGTTGGCCTAACTCTATAAAATTAATAGCTTTTTCTGTTACTTCGTGAATGTTGATGGTTTGTGTTGCTTCTATCTTTGCGGGCGTTAGCATGCGATCAACCAGCTTTTGTAGCCTATCTGCTTCTGCCACGATAACGCTGGTGAATCGCTTTAAGTTGTCGTCGTTGAGTTTTCGCTCCAACAGTTGGGCCGCGCCACGTAAACCGCTGAGAGGATTTTTTATTTCATGAGCCAGATTGCGGGCAAGGGAGTGGCTGATGCGATCTTGATCGATGAGCTGGTACTCTCTTTTAAGATCGCGGGATTCTTTGCCTGCGGGTATCTCGAGTATTAGCACGGGTTGGTTGTCTAACAACTGGTAGCTGATATTAACGCGTATAGGGTGCCATTCGCTTTTGGTCGTGGTGAAGCTGGCGTCTTCTAGATACCAACGACCTTTTTGTTCGAAACATTGTTGCAGAAATTCGCTATTAAGATCGTCGCTGATAATGATATCGGCTACTTTAGCGCCTTCTATTCGACGTTTGCTTTGTGCAAAAAGGACTTCTGCCGCGTCATTAATAGAATAGAATTCGAGTTTTTCTGTCACAACAATCACTGCTGTTGTGAGCAAAGGATACAAAGAAGGGCTCGGTGTCATGGTCATTGCACCATTATAGTTCTTTTTATGAGGGTTGCATCACCAAAATGGTGCGTTAATTGTTGTTTCGGTTAGCACTGGCTTTGTGAACAAAGAAGTTAAGGAGCTTACTGCTCTGGACTTTTTTATTATCAGCATCGACGATCTCTGCCTTTAGAGTGTGAGGGCCACGCTGCACGTCGCTGAGGGCAAACGTCAGTTCTGTTTGGATATTGGTAGGCTGCCCATCAAGGTAAAGTCGGACACGGTGACCGTCTTTGAGCTTTGGGGCGACGGATATAGTTGCGAACATATTGCCATCATTGCTTCTGACGATGCCTTCCTGGGTAGGTTCAACGAATTTGATGGATTTGTATAACGGCTCCTTCCCTTTGTTGGTTTTATCCTTGTTTTTCTCTTTCTCCATGTTTTCTCGGAAGCGATTGAGTATTTTTTCATCCAGTATGTACTCTTGCTGCTTCACTACTGGAATTTCTTTAATGTCTTGTTCTTCTGCACCTTTCTGGGGCTTATCGGAATAATGAACATTGCCCGATTTATCGACCCAACGATATATCTTCTTCTTTTTTGGTGCCTTTTCTTCTTCTGCTTCTTTTATTTCTGCAGCATAAAGGGGAGGTAGGTATACCGGGCTCGATACCAGAATTGAAACGCTCAATGTGATCATTAATTTATTCATAAAATTCCTTCCCTCAGCGGCTCAGCATCATGATGACTGTCTGGAAATGTGGGCGGCATCAAAAGAGTTTGTATTACCTGCATACTTATTTGTATCCAGATAGCGGCGGCTTGTCAAAAGCCTCGTGTTCAATTTGCTATGAATTTCTATATTGAACGCATAAAAAAGCCCGGTGAGTACCGGGCTTTAAACTATCACTCAGCTTATTAAACGCTGTAGTACATTTCGAACTCAAGTGGGTGAGTTGTCATTTGTAGACGAGTCACTTCTTCACTTTTCAGCTCGATGTAAGAATCGATGAAGTCATCGCTGAATACGCCACCTTCAGTTAAGAAAGCACGGTCACTATCAAGAGCAGCCAGAGCTTCTTCGAATGACGCTGCAACCGTTGGGATTTCTGCTGCTTCTTCTGCAGGTAGGTCGTATAAGTCTTTATCCATCGCATCACCAGGATGGATCTTGTTTTTGATTCCATCAAGACCAGCCATCAACATGCCTGCAAATGCCAGGTATGGGTTAGCTGTTGGATCTGGGAAGCGAACTTCGATACGAGCTGCTTTTGGTGTAGTTACGTATGGAATACGAATGGATGCACTACGGTTACGAGCAGAGTAAGCCAACATGACTGGAGCTTCAAAGCCTGGAACCAGACGCTTGTAGCTGTTTGTTGACGCATTGGTTAATGCATTCAATGCTTTAGCGTGCTTGATGATACCACCGATGTAGTAAAGTGCTTCTTCTGACAAACCGCCGTACTTGTTACCAGAGAAAACATTGTCGCCGCCTTTGCTTAATGACTGGTGACAGTGCATGCCGCTACCGTTATCGCCAACAACTGGCTTAGGCATAAAGGTTGCTGTTTTACCGTAGGCATGAGCAACGTTATGGATAACGTATTTCATAATCTGAAGTTCGTCGGCTTTCTTAACCAAAGTGTTGAAGCGAGTAGCTACTTCGTTCTGGTTAGCTGTAGCCACTTCGTGGTGGTGAGCTTCTGTTTGAATGCCTAACTGCTCTAAAATCAAACACATCTGTGAACGAATGTCTTGTGATGAATCAACAGGAGCAACGGGGAAGTAACCGCCTTTAACGTTAGGACGATGAGCTGTGTTGCCGTGCTCATAAACTTTGTCTGAGTTCCAGATAGCTTCTTCTGAATCGATTTTGTAAAAAGAGCCACTCATGTCTGTTTTGTAGCGAACGTCGTCAAATAAGAAAAACTCAGGCTCTGGTCCAAACAAACAGTCATCAGCAATACCGATAGAACGCATGTACTCTTCTGCGCGGCAAGCGATTGAACGAGGATCACGGTCATAACCTTGCATTGTTGTAGGCTCTAAAACGTTACAACGCAGGTTCAAAGTTGCATCTTCAGTGAAGGGGTCCATTAAGGCTGTGTCGCAATCCGGCATTAAGATCATGTCTGATTCGTTGATGCCTTTCCAACCAGCGATAGATGAGCCGTCGAACATTTTTCCTTCGTTTAACATATCCGCATCAATTTGGCTGACAGGGATCGATACGTGCTGTTCTTTACCTTTAGTGTCTGTAAAACGTAAGTCTACAAACTTAACATCGTATTCCTGAATCATTTCGAGGACTTTTTCTGCCGACATGTTTTTCTCCGAATAAATTGAAAAATGAGTTTCTTAATAAAGTTGATTCGATATAAGCAATTAGTATGCCAGTGTATGTTGCATACTAAAACTCCCTGAAGTAGGGGTAATTTGGGCCCAATTATAGATGAGTTAGCCAGAAATGCGACTGGATGCACCATAATATTGCTACAAGGCAAAACGGCTTGCACTATTATGGTGCTTTGGCGCTATTCTTGTGCAATGTCGGATGAATGTCGCCAGAGTTTGGAGGTTTCGAATGTATTGGTTTCAAGTTTTTGCAGTAATGCCTGAAATCTCGGCTCTTCGTTTAACTGACTTAATGCTAAATCATGCTCCAGAGTCCACCAGGTTTGATTGGCGTCATTGAGCCAGCCGGCATTAATGGCTTTTTCTAATATCGTCAGGGCGCTGTCTGTCTCGCCCAGTCGAATCAAAATCGCTGCGTGTTTAACAGGATCGTTATTGGTACCAAAGGCTATGTCTGCTGATAATGTGTTGAGTTCTTTTTTGCTGAGTTGCTCCTGAGCCAGTAATTTGATCCGCCAGTGTTCTGCAAGCTGGGGTGATGCTTGTTGAATCAGTGATTGCGCTTTGGTTGTGTCGTTATTCAGCCATGTGGCATAAACAAGGCCTACTTTTAAATCCAGATTCTCTGGCTGCTGCTGGATTCTACGTTGTAGCAGCGTAATGACTTGTGGCCACTTCTTTTGGCTGGCTTCCAGAGCAATTTGAGCATCCAGAATTCGTGGATGCTCACTGGCCAATGTGTGGGCTTCGGCAATAAAGTGTTCGGCAAGCTCTTGCTTGTTCAGGCTGATGGCAAACAGGCTAAGCGTGATTTTATGAGGGACGGTTTGCGGAATAGAGTGGTACTTTTCGCTGATAAAGGTGATGGCGTTTTTGGCTACGGTTTGTGTCAATGGATAAAAATTGAGTTGCAAATAGGGATTGCCATAAGCCGTCGGCCCAACATCAATAGAACGGTCAAAAAACTGCTTTGCTAGTTCTGTTTGGCCATTAAGCTGATGACTGTACGCCATGTTGCGATTGATAATGACGGACAGAGGATCAAGAGACAGTGCTGTTTGATGCAACTCCAGCGCTTTTTTATGCTGGCCCAGGTTGTTCATTAATATGCCGTACCAGTGATAGGCTCTAACGTTGCTAGGATTTAATTCGATCGCTTTCTGGTAGGCTTTTTCGGCATCTTTATGATGACCATTCTCCATGGCCATGCGACCGATGGTGGCATGAGCTTCGGGCAGATCCTTATTGATCAGTAGGGCTCTTTGAATATATTGCTCTGCTCGTTGGTGCGCTTGTGCCTTGGGCCAGTCACCATACTCGTGCAGAAACAGATAGGCGTCGCTTAAACCAACGTAAGCCTGTGCGTAGTCAGGTGCCAGTTTGATAGCATCAGAAAAATGTTGGATAGCACGCTCTACATCTTCAACGTTACGACGGCTCCAATATAAGCGTCCAGAAAGATAGTGCTCAAATGCATTAACCGTAATGCCCGAAGGCATGTTGTCTTTTGATAGCTTTATTTTTAATGTGCTGGCCAGAGCTTGAGCGATGTCGTTCTGAACTTTAAAGATATCTTGAATGTATTCATCAATGTCTGTTGACCAGAGTATGCTGCCATCGCCAGTGTTTATGAGCGTCAGACTGACTCGAAGGCTCTGATAACCTTTGTGTACACTGCCTTTTAATACAGCACCAATACCATAGGTCTCTTTTAATTGAGTTAATGGAATTTTTTTGTTCTTTAGTGCGATGGATGTGGTGCGAGAGATCACTTTGATATCTTGCACGCTACTTAAACGACTGCGAATGGTATCTGCAACGCCACGAATAAAATGGGGGCTGCCGTCCAGGCTGTTTTCATCATCAAAGGGATAAACTGCAATCACCGAAACTGAAGGGGTTTCTAGTTCTTCAGAGGCATCTGGATTAAGTTCATAATGGTAGTAGGTAAACAGGGTGGCTATTAACAATAGAACAATGAATCCCCAGAAGAGAGAGTTGGATAGCTGATGGGTGGAAGCCTTTTTATTCATAGATGGTGATTTTTGAGTCGTTTTTATCAAAGCGGTGGTCTGAGTTGCTTACCGCGGAACAAGGACTGTGTGTTCTTTTGTTCTCCAAAGCAAGCTTTTGGTTTTCCAGAGCAAGCTTTGTCACTGATCTAGTTGTATCGCATTTACTCTGGAATGGATAGTGGCTCGCACTTTGAATTCTTATCTTGAGATTTTTTCTGCGGGTTATGCTGGTAGTAATCGCTGCGTTTCCAGGCTTGCTCAACGAGCTTTTGCTCTGTTTCGGTTAAGGGTTTGTAGCCCCGTGACTCACTCCAACCATAACCCCAGCGAAAACTGGTGGGTAAAAATGGAGTTCCGCCCAAACGAACACCCATATACATAATTTTACTGAGCTTTTCTTTACCTAGCTGACTTACGCATTGTTCGAGTCTTTTATCCGATTGTTTACGTTCTTCTTTTGTACCTCCCGCCCAATAATCTCGGTCGTGAGCAATACAACAACCGAGCCATAATTGATTTTCTTTTAAAGTGCCGTCTGGGAATGCACTACATCCATCAGTGGTAAAGGGAGCCAACTCTGCGCTTTTAACCATGAGAGGAAACAGCATTAAACAAGACAGGTGATAAATTTTCATTGGGTGAAAAAGCTACTAAGAAGATCGCAAAGAACCACTTATACCTGAATCAAGGAGTTAAGAGAAGCCCTGCGAGGTTGACTGCATCTGGCAACTTAAGTTGTCCAGCTCCATAGGATTTACTTGTTTGCCGTCCATGGCATTCTCAGACTGAAGGAAACTAGAAAAAGTCACTAAGCGCGTTTTAGCGCCTTTGGTTTTAATAGACGTGCTAATTTGTGCATTGGGGTTAATACAATGACATTTCCAAGAATGACGAGTGAGAAACCTGCAATGGTGGTGTATTCCCAACGGAAGTCTTCAAACAAGGAACTGAGTACAACGGCTACCAGTGGAAACAACACGATGCTGTAGGATGCTTTTTCTGGGCCTATGTCTTTAAGCAGTAAAAAGTAGCAGGCAAAGGCAATGACCGAGCCAAAAATAGACAGATACAACAACGAAATCCAATAAGAGGGTGTGGAAGTAATCGTTAAAGGTGTGCCTTTAAATAAAACAATAACCAGCATTATTAAGGTGCCATAAAACATTCCCCAGGCATTGACCTGTAAGATAGGAAGCTCATGATTAGAGTTTCTTACACTGACCATGTTACCGAGTGACGCAACCAGAGTTCCGGTCAATACGAGTAATAATCCCTGTATGCTGTCATTTTGTAAGTTGAAGTCTTGTAAATCTGGCCAAAACAAAACCACGATCCCCATGACACCCATGATGGCGCCCAGGTAGATGCGTCCCGCAATCGGTTTACCAAAAAACAAACGAGTATTGATGATGTTCATAAGCAACATCGTCGAAAAGGCAATGGAAGTCATGGCTGAACTCAGGTATGTCTGAGCCCAGTACAGAATCAGATAGTTGAGACTAAAATTCATGGCTGCCAATAAGACAATATAGCCATGATCTCGCGCCGAAAACGTCATCGGCAGTTTTTTCCACCAGCAGTAAGCCCACATAATCAGCGCAGATAGAGCAAACCGATAAATCAGCGATGCTTCTACAGCGACTTCTCCTAGTTGAAACTCAATGGCAAGCCAGGTCGATCCCCAGATTAATACGGTCAATATGTATAAAGCGGTGCTTTTCATAACTTTATAGCTCCTGGTGAATAACCTAATGTTTCGGTTCTATCAGTAGACTGAGAAAAAGGGCCCCTGGAAAAAAATAGATCCAGGGGCCAACTCACAACTGCTCTGAATTTAGGAGAGCGGTTGTTACTATATCTGTTCTGTGTATACTTAACATATACAGAAATTATGAAATGTGACCTATACAGATTGGGTGTGGTCATAAGGCATGTCAATAAAGCTCTGGGAGATGTGATTGTGGTGATGGCCGTGAGTAAAGATCAGGAAAGCTTCTTATATCAGCAAGTTATTAATCTGATAAGGGATATGAAGTTGAATGGCACATTGCGCCCTGGAGATAAACTCCCATCGCTACGAAACCTGAGTGCAAAACTTGAAGTGAGTGTACCTACCGTCAAGCAGGCTTATATTGAGCTGGAAAGACAAGGGCTGGTAGAAGCAAGGCCCAAGTCAGGCTATTACTTAAAAGCGTTGCAAGCTGAGAGTGCTCGACCTACTCGGCATAGTATGACAAGTAAACCTGTGTTGGTGCGTAAGCAATCCTTGATCGAACAGGTTTATGAAGGTGTTCATCGACCAGACTGTATCCCGTTGGGATTAGCTAATCCTGTAATGGCTCATCCATCTGATAAAGGACTGGCTAGAACCATGCGCCGAGTCATGAGCACTGGTGGCGCAAAAGTGATGTCCTATGGCCCTATGGATGGTTTCGCACCACTCAAGCGTCAGCTGGCAATGCGTTATTTGGATTTTGGTCTTCAAGTCGCGCCAGAAGAAATAACGATCACCAATGGTGCTCAAGAGGCGATTGCTATTGCACTTCAATGTGTCGCACAGAAAGGGGATGTCATTGCTGTTGAATCACCGTGTTACTTCGGCATTCTCGAATTGATCGAAAGTCTCGGAATGATGGCTCTCGAAATTCCTGTGTGCAGTGATGATGGAATTTGGCTTGATGATCTTGAGCAAGCGTTAAAAACTCAAAATATTAAAGCGTGTGTATTTTCTAGTTCGATCAATAATCCTGTGGGTTCATACATGCCAGATTGTCGTCGCAAACGTTTGGTGAATATTTTAGAAGAACATGATGTGCCTTTGATTGAAGACGATGTTTATGGCGATCTATATTTTACGGCACAAAGAGGAATGCCTGCGCAGTGCTTTTCTGAAAAAGGTCTGGTTCTTACCTGTGCATCTTTTTCAAAAACAGCGGCTCCCGGTTATCGTATTGGCTGGATCCTGGCAGGAAAATACGCCCCAGAAGTTAAACGACTTAAAAGAGCTTTGTCTTGCTCATCATCGCTATTAAATCAATGGACCTTGTCTGAGTTTATTGCCAGTGGTGACTATGATCGAAACATGCATCGGTTGCGGCAGGTTTTATTGTGTAACAAAGAGAGGATGATTGCGCAGGTTCAACAACACTTTCCAGAAAATACTCGCGTCTCGGATCCTAAAGGTGGAGCCGTGGTATGGGTGCAATTACCTGATGGAAGTGATACCGCAGAATTATTTCATCTGGCTCTAAAAAACAAAATCAGCATAGCACCAGGTGCTATTTTTTCTCCTACTTGCAAGTTTAATCACTGTACTCGACTAAGTTATGGTTTGCCCTGGAATGAACGTTTAGAAGAAGCCATTGCTGTTCTTGGTCAGTTAGCTAAAGAGCAATTAAAAAAGGCTCAATGAATCTATTCATTGAGCCTGATTCACTACTGCACCTGAAAGGCGACAGATATAATTACTTTTTGCGCCGGAATGCCAGCAACAAGAGCAAACCAGCAGACCAGCCCAGCGAGCCGCCTCCACCGCCACTATTGGTGCTACCAGAGTTGTTCCCGCCATTGTTATTGCCTGACTGTACTGTGATTTGTTTGGTTATCACATCAGTGGCTCCCAGATCATCGGTCACTGTGAGCTCGACAGAATATGTGTTAGCGCTGGCAAAGGTGTGGCTGACTGTCTGACCATCTAAGGTTGTTCCGTCACCCAGTTTCCATTGATAGCTATTGATGGTTCCATCATCGGTACTGGATGATGCATTAAAAGAACAACTTAAGTTTGTGCATTGTTCTGTGAAAGCTGCATTAGGGCTATTATTACTGCCTATCGTCACAAAGATCGCACTTACTGCGCCCCAGTTACCAGCACTGTCTTTTGCTCTAAAAAAGAGTGTATGGCGGCCAAGGCTTAGATTGGTTGTTTCCATCTGCGCGACCATTTTTTCTCGCGGATGACTTAAGCTGCCATCTTCAGCTTGAAGTGCAATAGCTTTTGCTCCGCTGGCCCAAGGAGGTGTATCAACATAGACTTCGGCTTCTTCAATTCGATGTCGTGGTTCATCAGGGTTGTTACGACCACTATAGTATCGTGTGTCATCAGCCATGAGAGAGATACTCATCGTTGTCCCGGCAACAATTTGAGGGTGAACGCCATTGTTGTTGACACTGATAGAATAGATATCTGGTCCTGCTGGTAATTTATAAGGTGCGCGTAAAATTTTGGCTGCATAATAAAGCGCAGGTAAATTCTTGGGTCTGACATCATTTTGATAACTGGAACAAGGTTCAAAGAAAGCGTTGCCAAGTTCAAAGGTGATTGCTGGTACGCCAAGTTCACCATAACTAACATCATCGCTGGTACCATCGGTAGGATATAAACCAACACTTTGCATTGGCTCGTACTTATTAAAGTAAGCTAGCTTTCTACCCATGGTTCGAAAAGCTTCACCATTCGGCGATGCTGTTGAGGTATGTCCGTAAGGCCAAAGAACTAATTCACTGTAGCTGTGCAGATCAATGTGCATTCCTTGAGTGTCGTCAGGTGCGGCATCATTTTGATTGGGGCCTCTACGATCGGGGAACAATGAACGGACATAGTTCTCTACTGCTTTAGTTTCTGGCTCAGAGCCAGCACTCGGTCCACGATAAGTATTACTACAAGCATCACCGCTGGAACCATTGGGCGTCACGTTCCAGTAGTAAGTAAAGTTTCGATTTAAATCAACGCCTGTTAGGCCACCTGGGCAATGGGCATCATTGGTATTCTTGCGCCAGGAGGCTCCACGTTCTGCTTGTTTTCGACCATCCGGATTAGTCTGTAATAACAGGTGGATCTCATGATGATCGAGAAGCCAGGTGGCATCGGCATTGTTATCATACTTTTGGAGTAGATCTTTTGCGAAGTCGAGATTAAGGGCCGCAGGTGCATACTCACGCGCGTGCATTGAGCTGTGAATAAATAACTTAGGTTTATTTCCGGTAATATTTTTATTGGTAAGTTTTAATACCATCAAGTCATAACCGCCTACGCCTTGAGATTTTTGCCAGGAGTTTCCTATATCAATCCACTCAGCAAGATGGCTATGATCATTGGTAAGTTGCTGTGCCTGCTGAAATGTTTCTTCTACGGTTGCATAACATTCGAAACCTGCAATACCAGGTTTGTTGTGAGAAGTTACATCTAAACGCTTAGCTTTGAGGTAAGCATCTCTTTTTTTGAGCCACTGGGTGGCGGGTTCGATGTGCAGACCTAAGGTTTCTAGTTTAGACAGTGTCAGATCAGAAATATCTGCAATGATAAATTTTTTATTGGGATCTGATTCCAGTAAGTCTGCATGTAAGCTGATGGATGCTTTGTTAAATTCATCGATGCTAGAAGTGTAAATTTTAACAATGTTTTGTCTGCTCGATGTTTCTTGCTGTATCCAATCTTTCGAATCTTCAGCATTGGAACTCATTGAAAGAGCTAACGTTATGGCTATAGGTAATATTTTTTTCATGAACAGATACTCTATGATGACATACTGTGAGACTAACAGCTTGACTTACTATTGTCGGTGAATAATTCACATTACACACACTTAATTATTCCGTAAAATTGCCAATATCCAGTTTGTATATTCTTTTTGTATCTTTCATGAAACAATTCGTTACTTTTATCAAAAAAACAAGCGTGTGTTTTGCTGCTGTCCTGACGGTAGCAGGATGCCTAAACACTGATATTTTTCCTTCTAATGTACAGTCCATTGCCAGCGAGTATCGTGAGTTAAAGTCTGCGAAAGGGCACTATAATGGTGGCCAGTGGCGTGATGAGCTTGACAAGTGGAAAGGGAAAAAGCATGAATTAATGAGTCAACTTGCTGACTATATTAATCAATCATCCATATCCAGAACTCGCCTTACTGAGCTAATGGGAGAGCCCGATGAATGGAGAAATAATCTGGCCGTTTATTATTGGCGTGGTCATCATGATTATTTACTCGTTCAGTGTTCTCCAGAGTGCAACAAAACCAATTGGTTTTATTCTTACGAATAAACTCCCATCGCCACATTGATGGGATGTTTACTATTTATTAATATCAGCCCAACTAATAGAAAATTTCGCCAGATATTTTTGCAGTCTTGAAGAGTCATTGGATTGCTTTTTTAACGTCCTGCTAACATTAAAGAGTTCCCGTCCTGCAGCCGCCATCGAGGGATGTTGCCGACAGCAGTTTAAAACATAATTAAGCTGGTTTTGGTCAAACGAATCCAGATCTGCTATTTGTTCGGAGCTCAATATCTGGCTTATTACATTTTCGACCGTCGTTGTCTGGCCACTAGACCATTGCTGTGATAGCCGCTCTATTTCTTCCTTAACTTCTCTTAAAGTGATTCGAGCGCCTTCTGCAAGTGTTGCCATGCGAATAATGGCAGCGTTGAGATCACGGAAGTTCCCCTTCCATTGAGATGAAGGGGACAGAGCAAAAGCTAAAAACTTGTCTCGAGCTTCTTTATTAAAGTCGACATTGGTGGCGTACTTTTCTACATATTGTCGTAACTCATAGTCGATATTGGGTTCAATATCTTCTCGCCGTTCTTTTAAAGCCGGTAATTGATAGGTCCATAAATTGATCCTTGCTAGTAAGTCTTCTCTAAAACGTCCATTGACGCTGTCTTCAAAGAGATTTCTATTGGTTCCTGCTATCAACTGAAAGTCACTATTTATTTCTTTGTCGCTGCCAACGGGATAGAAGCTTTTATTTTCTAGAGCATGTAATAGCATTGCTTGCTCATCCAGACCGAGCTCTCCAATTTCATCAAGAAAAAGGACGCCCTGATCGGCGCTTTTCAGAAAACCCTCTCTAGATCTTTGTGCGCCAGTAAAAGCGCCTTTGGTGTGTCCAAATAGTGCGGCCATTGCATTGTCGCCACGAAGTGTCGCACAGTTCACCGAAACGAAGGGGCCAGATACCATCTCTCGACGCTTTTTTAATTCATAAACCCTTGATGCGAGTTGAGACTTTCCTGCACCTGTTGGGCCAGTGAAGAGAATCGGTGCTTGTGATCGAATCGCTACTTTTTCGACTTGCGTAATGAGCTGATTAAAGTTTCTATTCTTGGTCGCTATCCCTCCTTTAAGGAAATCTTCTCCTTCCAACCTCTGTTCTCGAAAACGAGAAGCGATATGATCATAGCGTGATAGGTCCAGATCGATTATTTGGTGTGTGCCGCTGACCTTGTCATTGCCTGCTGGGCTGGTTTGAATGAGACGACCAGGAAAATGTCGGCTCTCTGTTAACAGGAATGCACAGATCTGGGCGACATGAGTACCCGTAGTAATATGAAACAGGTAGTTGTTCTTATCTGTGTCGAAGTTTATTGAGCGGCAAAAGTCGAACAACTTTGAGTAGACTTCTTCAAAATCCCAGGGATTCTGAAACTCTATAAGTTGATGAGTGACACTCGTTTCTGGAGAAACAGAATGAATATCTTCTTCTATGGTGTCGGCAAGTTTCTGGCTGCGTTTTTCGTGCAGCAGATGAAGCTCATCAATGATCAAATCGGGTTGGCTGCATAACCCAACATTCGGACGCCACTTTGACCAACGACGTGTGTTCTTTCCGGCATAATCTAACTGAGTACCCAGTATACTGATAGCTATTGTTTTCATGACTTTTGGATAATTGTATATCTATTTAGATATTTTAGTTTTTTGTTTGTTAAATTGCTAGTGTTGCGCTCTTTAATGGAAGTCTCTTTTTATGTTAATAAAATCAATTGGTTATCTGTTATTTTGGCCTTTTATTGAAAAGTTGGCATCGAACTTGATATTACTATTATTAGTTTTTGATGAATTTAAACGATTCAATTGACTAAAATTTTGTTGAGTCGTTGACGTAAAGTTAATAGTTAGAGGTATATAGAATGTGTCAGGAAGCGAATTTTCAGATTATTGAGCACGAAGGAAAAGCGCCTATTAAAGCTTGGGTTCAAGGCGTTCCTTTTGAGGAACAAGCCCAACAACAGTTGAACAATATTGCAGAGTTGGACTTTATTCACTCACATATTGCTGTTATGCCCGATGTTCACATGGGAAAAGGAGCAACCATCGGAAGTGTTATCCCATCAGTGAATGCTGTTATCCCTGCGGCGGTGGGAGTTGACCTTGGGTGTGGGATGGTGGCTACTAAAACGAGTTTAAAGGCTCACCAACTACCCGATAACTTGAGTGGGATTCGCCATGCTTTTGAAGCGGCGGTTCCTCATGGAAGAACAAAAGGTCGAGATCGAGGAGCCTGGCATAACATCCCTGAGTTGGTGGGGCTGCAATGGCAAGAGTTAAAGCCTCGTTTCGATGCGATTACAGCAAAGCATCCAAAAATTGCGAAAAGTAATCATATTAATCATCTAGGAACTATGGGGACAGGGAATCACTTCCTCGAGTTGTGTCTGGACGAAGAAGACAATGTCTGGATCATGTTGCACTCAGGAAGCCGAGGTGTAGGAAATCGAATCGGTAACTATTTCATCGAACTGGCAAAGAAAGATGCCGAGAGAAATAACGTTCATTTACCAGATAAAGATCTAGCCTATTTGAAGGAAGGGAGTGATTACTTTGATGATTATGTTGAAGCGGTTGAATGGGCTCAGGATTACGCGCGGAAAAACCGTGAAGTCATGATGGCCAATGCGATCAATGCATTTCGACGAGAGCTTGGCTTTGATTTTGTTACGGACGAAATGGCTGTCAATTGCCACCATAATTATATTTCCCGTGAGCATCATTTCGGCTTGGATTGCTATGTTACAAGAAAAGGAGCTGTGCGAGCCGAAAAAGGTGAGCTAGGAATTATTCCTGGAAGCATGGGTGCACGATCATACATTGTTCGAGGACTGGGAAACCCTGAGTCATTTAATAGTTGTTCTCATGGTGCAGGAAGAGTGATGTCGAGAACAAAAGCGAAAAAATTATTCACGATTGAAGATCAGATTGCTGCGACTGAAGGCGTTGAGTGTCGAAAGGATGCTGGGGTTATCGATGAGATCCCTCAGGCTTACAAAGATATTGATAAAGTTATGGAAGCACAAAGCGATTTGGTTGAAGTGGTAGCGACTTTGAAGCAAATTGTTTGTGTGAAGGGATAAGAAAGAAAAATGACAATTAGAATTAACGGAGCACAAGGCGAAGGAGGAGGGCAAATTTTAAGGAGTTCTCTAAGTCTTGCTGCAATGACTGGCCAGAATATCGAAATTTTTAATATCAGAGCTGGACGTCATAAACCTGGATTACTGCGCCAGCACCTGACTTGTGTGCTGGCTGCAGCCGAAATTTGTGATGCTGAGGTTGAAGGGGCTGAGCTAAGAAGTTCATTCGTCCGCTTTAAGCCAGGCAAGATAAAAGGAGGGCAGTATCATTTTAAAATTGGCAGTGCTGGTAGTACTACGTTAGTTTGCCAAACGGTTCTGCCTATCTTGATGATGGCTGATGAAGAGTCAGATATAACTTTCGAAGGAGGCACTCATAATGGTATGTCTCCTTCCTTAGATTTTTTGCGGTCATCGTTCTTACCGCTCATGAAGCGTTTAGGGCTTAGCTATGAAGTCCATGTTGAAAAATTAGGGTTTAATCCTGCGGGTGGTGGATATTGGTCTCTTAAGATGAAACCTGTTAAGCAGTTACGTGAGTTAAATTTACTGGAGACAGCGGATGAGAGTGATTATGAATTGTCTGGTGTATTAAGCCAATTACCAGAGAATATTTTAACACGAGAGTTTGACACTGCATGTCGATATCTAAATTGGAATCCATCGACTTTTAATAAACATATAGAAGATGGCCCCGGATGCGGTAACGCATTGTTATTGCACTTAAAACAAGATGGATACCACATCGTTTATGAAGAAGTTGGGCAAGTTGGAGTGAAAGCAGAAAACATTGCAAAGCGTGCGGCAGGGAAAATGAAACGGTTTATTCGGTCGGGTGCAGCCGTCGATGAGTATTTAGCTGATCAGCTATTACTGCCCATGGCCATGGCAGGTGTTGGAGCTTTTACAACGCGTAAATTGTCTATGCATACTCAAACCAATATGGACGTTATCAAATTGATGACAGGTATTGAATTTAAAACGGATAAGCTTGATGAAGACTGCTGGAAAATTTATGTTGATAAAAAATAATCGGAATGGTGATTGCGGTTAGCTGTGAGTTTATATAAAATGACGTTCTAAATTTGAACTTAACATTAAGGTATGAGCAAGATGCTAATAAGCAATCAGCATACAAGTCGATTAAAAGAAGCAGTAACGCCACAAGGCGTCTGCGGAGATCTGCTCGTGTCTATTATTTCGTTTGAACGTAAATCATACGTAGCAGATAGATAAAGCACTTCCTTATTCGGAAGTGTGGCTTCCGGATAAGATAAAAACAAAGTTTTTATAAAACCCGGAAGCAATTAGCTCCGGGTTTTTTTATGTCTGAAATATATGGTTATAAGAAGCAGCACTGATGATGAGATTGTATAGAGAGCACAAAAGAGGCCAGCTTGAAGTTCGATATTAGCCTCTTGAGTCGAGTTTTTCGTAACAACCTAAGTGTTATCCTCCTTATTAGGCGGGAGGCTTCTATATGCTTTAAAGTTTGCATAACTTATTGATTTTAAAGTGAAAAACAAGATAATGTGTTTGACAGGGAAAACAAATTCTTTATAGAATAAAAAACATCGCAGGCAAGCCAGCTTAAAACTAGCTAAGTGCTTAGCCTAATAAATTAAACTGATAACTGGATAATGACTTTTATCTCGTTGCAGGCAGGAGCTTAAATCCTTGGATTTAGGCAATATTATTAATCAATAACTTAATAAGGCTGAAGATAGTGTTTATTAATGGCTTTACACATAACTGCTCAATACTAGCAACATCACGTTTGCTACCTTGTGCTGTGAGCCTGAAAAACGAAAGTTCAGTAGAAGATAAAGTTTTGGATTCTTGACCTCCTGTTATACAGAGAGGTGAAAGCCTCTTAGGATTTATAAAACCCGAGAGGCGTAAGCCCTCGGGTTTTTTTATGCCACTTATGATGGCAACGTTCTTTAAAAATTGGGTGTTCAGAATTGCTATCACTTATTCGTGAGTTTGATAAAGGAAACTAGTACGTCATGGAGTGACAAAGGAAAGTAAAAGGTTACGGAGTGACAAAGGAAAGTAAAAGTTACGGAGTGACAAGGGAAAGTAAAAGTTATGGAGTGACAAAGGAAAGTAAGAGATTACGGAGTGACAAAGGAAAGTAAGAGATTACGGAGTGACAAAGGAAAGTAAGAGATTACGGAGTGACAAAGGAAAGTAAGAGATTACGGAGTGACAAGGGAAAGTAAGAGGTTACGGAGTGACAAGGGAAAGTAAGAGGTTACGGAGTGACAAGGGAAAGTAAGAGGTTACGGAGTGACAAAGGAAAGTAAGAGGTTACGGAGTGACAAGGGAAAGTAAAAGTTACGGAGTGACAAAGGAAAGCAAAGGGTTACGGAGTGACAAGGGAAAGCAAAGGGTTACGGAGTGACAAGGGAAAGTAAAGGGTTACGGAGTGACAAGGGAAAGCAAAGGGTTACGGAGTGACAAGGGAAAGCAAAGGGTTACGGAGTGACAAAGGTAAGCAAAGGGTTACGGAGTGACAAAGGAAAATGGCTGGGGATGGAGAAAGTTGGGTGGTTTGTTGAAGTACTCGAACAGGCTGGAGAATGAACAATGATTATTTTATTAATCAAAGCACTGAACAGGTTTAATTGGGATGGGCCTGATTAAACATAACACACAGCCCCACAACGGAATGATTCTGTGTGGGGCTTTTATTTGGATAACACTCTTATAGAGGGATTAAAAATGACTAATAAATTGCACCTAAATGTTGGAACCATTGGACATGTGGATCATGGAAAAACGACATTAACGGCAGCTTTGACACAACTTCAAGCCGCGATTATCGGTGGAGATGCACTTTCGTTTGATCAAATTGACAACGCGAAAGAAGAGAAAGAGCGGGGTATCACGATTAATACATCACATGTTGAGTATGAGTCTGAAACTCGCCACTACGCGCACATTGATTGTCCTGGGCACGCTGACTATATCAAGAATATGATCACGGGCGCTGCACAAATGGATGGAGCAATTCTATTAGTTGATGGTACAGAAGGTGCTGCAAAGCAAACCATTGAACATATTCTTTTGGCGCGACAGGTTAATGTAGAACATATCGTCGTCTTTGTGAATAAAATGGACATGTTATCCGATGCTGAGCGAGACGAAATGGCATCGCTCGTGCAAATGGATCTCGAAGATCAACTTGCCTCTCAGGGATATGAAAATGTGCCTTTTGTTTTTGGTAGTGCGTTGCAAGCCATGACGGCCATTCAAGCAGGCAATTTCGATGCACCTCAGACTGAGTGTATCAAGGAGTTGGTTGCTCAGTTAGACAGTGCTATTCCTGATCCTTCTCGAGATTTTGATAGCCCGTTTATGATGCCAGTTGAAGATGTTTTTACCATTGCTGGCCGAGGAACTGTGGTAACTGGACGAGTAGAGCGAGGCTCTTTGAAGGCGGGTGACGCTATCGAAATTGTTGGTCTAAATAAAGATAAGAATGATGCCATTGTTGTCACTGGCACTCAGGCTTTTCGCAAAGATGTTGATGAAGTTCGAGCCGGAATGAACGTTGGTCTATTGCTTCGTGGTATTAAACGAGATGACGTATGTCGTGGGCAGGTGATTACGGCTCCTGGCGTTATTGTTCCTCAACAAAAGGCGCAGGCTCAAATCTTTGTTCTTACCAAAGAAGAAGGTGGACGTCATACTGGATTCAGTGACGGATATAGCCCCCAGTTTTTCTTCGGAACAACGGATGTGACTGGGCATATTAAAGTGCTGAATGATACAGGAATGATTCATCCAGGTGATCAATGTTTGATCGAGGTTGAGCTATTGAAACCCGTTGGCATGGAGACTGGTGTTCGTTTTGCTATCCGAGAAGGAGGTAAAACGGTTGGTGCCGGGATCATCACCGAGGTTTTAGATTAACCAAACAAAAAAGGCTGTCGATATTCGACAGCCTTTTTTGTGCTTAAAATCTAGCGATTATTCTTCTCGATAAAGATCAGGAGAAGGACAGCTACAAATAAGGTTTCTATCACCAAACACATCATCAATACGATTGACTATAGGCCAGAACTTACTGCTAAGCTGATCGTCTAACGGGAAGCATGCTTCTGCAATTGAGTAGCTGCGATCCCAGTTTGCAACATCGGCTTGAGTATGAGGAGCAAATTTTAGTGGGTTGTGTTCTTTGTCCATATCACCAGAAGCGACTTTGTTTACCTCTTCTTTGATAGCAATCATTGCGGCAATAAATCGATCTAACTCCGCTTTAGATTCACTTTCTGTTGGCTCGATCATTAAGGTTCCAGCGACTGGGAAAGACATGGTGGGTGCATGGAAGCCAAAGTCCATTAAACGCTTAGCAATATCAACTTCGGTAATACCGGTTTCTGCTTTTAATGGGCGCAAATCAATGATGCACTCATGAGCAACACGATCATTACGTCCTTTATAAAGAACAGGATAGTGCTCGCTCAAATGCTTGGTTAAGTAGTTTGCATTCAGCAGTGCCATTTCCGTTGCCTGACGTAGTCCCTTGGCACCCATCATTGCAATATACATCCATGAAATAGGCAAAATCATTGCACTACCATAAGGTGCTGCTGATACCGCTCCATTGTCACCAACGCCTTCAATGGTTCGTACACTGTGGTTGGGTAAGAAAGGTTTAAGGTGTTCTTTTACACCAATTGGTCCCATGCCTGGGCCACCGCCACCGTGAGGAATACAGAAGGTTTTGTGTAGATTCAAGTGAGAAACATCTGAACCAATATAACCCGGTGCTGTAATGCCCAACTGAGCATTCATGTTGGCACCATCCATATAAACCTGACCGCCGTGTTGGTGAACGATATCACAAATTTCACGAACGCCTTCTTCATAAACACCGTGTGTCGAAGGATAAGTGATCATGATTGCGGCAAGATTATCAGAAGCTGCTTCTGCTTTTTCTCGCAAGTCGTCTATATCAACATTACCCTTCTCGTCGCAATCAACAATGACGACTTTCATATTGGCCATCTGTGCGCTGGCCGGATTCGTGCCATGAGCAGAGCTTGGGATCAAACAAATATTTCTATGGGCATCGCCACGGCTTTCATGGTATTTCATGATAGCCAGTAATCCTGCGTATTCACCTTGAGCGCCGGAGTTAGGTTGCATGGCAAGCGCATCATAGCCAGTAATTTCAATCAACCATTCTTCCAGTTCGCCGATCATTTGATCATAACCTTTGGTTTGATCGAGAGGAGCAAATGGGTGCATGTCGGCAAATTCTGGCCAGGTGACTGGAATCATTTCGGAAGTTGCATTCAGCTTCATGGTACAAGAGCCTAATGCAATCATTGAGTGCGTTAACGAAAGGTCTTTGTTTTCCAAGCGTTTCAGATAGCGCAACATTTCTGTTTCTGAGTGGTAACTATTGAAAACTTCGTGAGTCAGAATGTCGCTGGTACGAACCAGATCCGCTGGAATAGCACCGAATGATCCGCTAACAACTTTGCTATCGAGTGAATCGATTTCTAGTGATTCTGTTTTACCAGTAATAACCTGCCATAAAACTTCGATATCTGCACGAGTGGTTGTTTCGTCCAGAGAAACTCCAAGACACCCGCTTTCATCGACTCTTAAATTCAATTCTGCTTGTTGAGCTCGCGAAATAATGGCATCGCGGTCTTCATTACAAGTGAAAGTAAGCGTATCAAACCATGATTTATTCTTGATAGTAACGCCTTCTGCCTGTAATGCAGAGGCAAGCAATGAGGTTAAACGCTGAATACGTGTCGCGATACGGCGCAGTCCTTCTGGACCGTGGTAAACCGCATAGAAGGAAGCAATGTTAGCCAGTAATACTTGCGCAGTACAAATATTAGAAGTCGCTTTTTCTCGGCGAATATGTTGTTCGCGAGTTTGCATTGCCATGCGTAAAGCCTGAGAGCCGCGAGTATCTTTAGAGACTCCGATGATTCGACCAGGTAAGGCGCGCTTATATTGTTCTCTTGTCGCAAAGAAAGCAGCATGTGGTCCACCAAAGCCCATAGGCACACCAAATCGTTGAGCACTACCGAGTACAACATCAGCACCTAGTTCGCCAGGTGACTTGAGTAATACAAGGCTCATGATATCGGCGGCAACAGAAACGATGGCTTTTTTATCATGTAGTTGCTGAATAATGGGCTCGATATTTTTGATGTCACCCGTGCGATCTGGATATTGGAGCAAAGCACCAAATACATCGTGATTAGCTGCTTCCTCAGCAGGCCCCATCACGATTTCAAAACCAAAGTACTCTGCTCGGGTTTTCATTACATCAATCGTTTGTGGGAAAGTTGCTTCGTCGATAAAAAACAAATTCGACTTTTTGTTTTTTGAAACTCGCTTAGCAAGTGCCATGGCTTCTGCTGCTGCGGTTGCTTCATCAAGCAGCGAAGCGCTTGCTAGATCTAATCCCGTTAAATCGATTGTCAATTGCTGGAAGTTGATGATGGCTTCTAATCTGCCTTGTGCAACTTCTGGCTGGTAGGGAGTATAAGCGGTATACCAACCTGGATTTTCTAAAACATTACGTAAAATAACCGTCGGTGTTTTTACATCGTAATAGCCCATTCCGATGTAAGATTTAAAGACTTTATTCTGTTGTCCTAAGCTTGCCAGATAATCCAGTGCTTCTTGTTCGCTGCGAATGTTAGGCAGGTTTAATGCGCATTCCAGTTGGATTTTCTTGGGAACCGTCTGTTCTACCAATTCATCAAGAGAACTCAATCCTAGCTCAGTTAACATCGCCTGAGTTTCTGACTCATCAGGCCCAATGTGACGACGGATAAACTCATCATGGTTTTCCAATTGTGATAATGATGATTGGTTGACTTGGTTCATATACTTTCCCAATGAAATTAACAGAGGATAATGCCGATTATCAAAACGGTGCTATCCAGACAATTAAGTAATGCTTTGATAACTCATTCAGTTGAAATAAATTCATACCTGAATGAGTAAACTTCATGTCGTGGTCGTATTTATTACGTAATATCGATAACGATGGAGTAATAATGCTGCCACTATTAAAAAACAAAGCCCCAACAGGAGTGCTGTCGAGGCTTGTATTGGTTTGGCTGAGTGTCGACAATTAGTCGTCTGCAACCTCATTGCCATAAGATTCTGCATCAAGCAGGTTGTCCATTTCGTCAATAGCTGATGGCTCTAAACGGAACATCCAGCCATCGCCATAAGGATCTTCGTTGACTAACTCAGGGCGTTCTTCTAGATTTTCGTTAACAGCTAGAATGGTACCCGAGATAGGAGCATAGATATCGGAAGCCGCTTTTACTGACTCAACAACCGCGATTTCGTCGCTGGATGCTACTTCGGCTTCTAACTCTGGAAGTTCAACATAAACGACATCGCCCAATAAGTTTTGAGCATGATCGGTAATACCGATAGTTACGCTGCCGTCATCTTCTACACGCGCCCATTCGTGACTGGAAGCGTATTTTAATTCACTTGGTATATCGCTCATTGGATTAAACCTCTTAATTCTCTAATTTGATGTCTCTTATTTTATACTAAAGGCTCGCCCTTGCGAACAAAGCAGGCTTTAACAACACGAGCTGGGATTTGTTTTCCGCGAATCTCAACGGTTACAGACTCTCCTGTCGCTTTAGGAACTCGTGCAAAAGCAATGCTTTTCTTTAGGGTAGGGGACATGGTTCCACTGGTTGTCTCACCTTCACCAATACCTTCTACAACGACTTTCTGGTGGGCGCGGAGGACACCTTTACCTTCAAGTACAAGACCTACCAGTTTGTTCTGAACACCCTCGGCTTTTTGCTGCTCCAGGGCTTTACGGCCAACAAAGTTGCGCTCTGCAGGCTCCCAGGAGATTGTCCAGCCCATGTTGGCCTCTAATGGCGATACTTCTTCATCCATATCTGAGCCATACAGGTTCATGCCTGCTTCCAGACGCAAAGTGTCACGGGCGCCTAGACCACAAGGCTTAACTCCTGCTGCCATTAAGGCATTCCAAAAGCTCTCAACCTTGTCGAGTGGAATCATGATTTCGTAGCCATCTTCGCCAGTGTAACCAGTACGAGCGATAAAGAAGCCTTCACAATCTACCGCAAAAAATACACCCATACCTGCCGTTGCCTGTTGTTGAGCTTCGCTGAATACAGCTTGGGTTTTTTCTATGGCATTAGGGCCCTGGATTGCCAGCATGGCAAAGTCAGTGCGTTCTTGTAGCGAAATCTCAAAGTCTGCGCCTTGTTTTTCCATCCAGGCTAAGTCTTTATCGCGAGTTGAAGCGTTAACCACTACGCGATAAAACTCGTCATTAATGTAGTAAACAATCAAATCATCTACCACACCACCTGCTTCGTTCAACATGCCGCTATAAAGGGCTTTTCCTGACTGAGTGAGTTTTGCAACATCATTGGCTAGCAAAAAGCGCAAATATTCTTTTGCCTGTTTGCCAGTTACGTCGACAATTGTCATGTGAGATACGTCAAACATACCTGCATCTTGTCTTACGGTATGATGTTCTTCTACTTGTGAGCCGTAGTTTAGAGGCATATCCCAGCCGCCAAAGTCTACCATGCGGGCGCCAGCATCAATGTGCAATTGGTGAAACGGAGTCGTTTGAGTCATTGACGTGTTTTCCTGTTTCAAACATAGGTGTGTGATTTTTGAGCGCGAATTATACCTGCGGAAAGCGCAATTAGAAATCGGATTTTGTTATGACGGCCGAAATATTATTAGGTAGCCTTAGTATCAATAAGTTAAGTTGCCCAAATCTTGTTCGTTAATGATTGGGCAACGGATCCATTAATGCCGTGTTGAGTCGCTTTGATCATGTCCTGCATTAGCAAAAACTTGTTCTACATCAATAACATCGAACTCATACTGACTGTTGCAAAATTCGCAGGCAGTGGTCAATTTGCCTTCTTCTTTGATGATCTCTAACAGCTCTTCTTTAGACATCACTGTCAGCGAATAAAGACTGCGCTCTCTACTGCAACCGCACTCGTAGGTCACAGGTTGAGGTTCGAATACTCGAATCTTATCCTGATGGTAGAGTCGGTGCAGGATGGTTTCCATATCTAACGATAAAGCTTCTTCTGCCTTGAGGGTTTGCGCTAGGTAGCTAACATGCTCAAAATCGGCTTCATTGTCGGCGTCTGGCATGGCCTGTAGTAGTAGACCTGTTCCAGCCGATACCCCATCTGTGAAGAGGTAGATTTGAGTGGGCAATTGCTCTGATTGCTTAAAGTAGTCTTCAAGGCAACCCGCCAGCGTGTGTTGATGCATGGGCACTATGCCTTGGTAGCGGCTACCAGAAGACGGCTCGATGGTGATTGCCATCTGTGCACCGGGCATGAGTTGCTTAAGATCGTCAGTGATAGGTGTGTCATCTTCACAGCGCACCACACCACGGAACTTCTGATCGTGAGTGGATTGGACCAGGAATAAAGAAAGAGGACCAGAAGATTGAGCTTGCAGGCTTAATTTCCCTTCAAACTTAATGGTCTCTGTGAGCAAAGCCGTTGCCAAAGTCGCCTCGATCAACTGCTTTTGAGCGGACTCGGGGTATTGATGATGCTTCAGCATATCAGTGAGTGTTGTCGATAATTGGACGATTTGGCCTCTAACGGCAAGATCTTCAAATAAAAATCTAAGGCTGAGATTAGTTTGGTTCATCAGGATGATCCCTGTTTTCGAATAAAACGATGAATTTGACGACGCTGTTTTTTGTCGGGCCTAGGATGATGAATAACACCTTCTGCCTGACGCTGCTCACGGGCTTTCTCGCGCTGAGCTATACTTTCAGCAGTCTCTTGATAAAGGGTTTGAGCGACTGTTGCGGGGCCTCGCTTACTTGAAATTGCCAAAACCGTCACCACCTTCTCTTCAACACCTTGACGGATATTTAAAGTGGCACCGGTTTGAACTATTTTGCCCGGTTTGATACGTTTGCCTTCGTAATGGACCTTTCCACCTTCTATGGCATCACGTGCGAGCGATCGTGTTTTAAAGAAGCGTGCAGCCCATAACCATTTATCAAGACGAACCTTTTCGTCAATTGTCATCGTTAAATACACTAAGATATGGTACAAAGCTCTATTTTAACTCGCAGAGCCGTATTTTCATAATATGTGACTTATTGCATGATTTAGCGGAGTAATTGGTAATAGTTACGCGGTGGGAGGCGAGTTAACGAGCATTTTTTGTTATGCTTTATCGCCCTCTGGATACAGAGGTCATTATGACTAAGGTTTTTGAAGGATACATTGCGGTATGCAGCCGTTAGTACAACAAATAATACAAAAAATCGGCAAACCACAGCCCTGGCTTGTAGTAGCAAGCATCGTGTTGACCGTTTACAGTCTTTACGCCGCTGCAAAATTAACGTGGCTATGGGTTGAAGGCTATTCAGCAGATTATAAAGTGGCCGCTCCGGCGCCCGTTGTATCGCCTCAACGAGGAGTGGGTGCACGGTTGTCTGTTAATAATGTGGTCAGCAAGCATCTCTTTGGTGATGCGACAGCGGCACCTGTGGTTAAAGAAGAGCCTAAGGTGCAAGAAGTCGTCGGCAAAACTGATCTTAATTTAAAATTGCGTGGCATTTATGCAGCTGAGTCTGACGATAAAGCTAATGCAATTATTGAAGGGGCTGACGGTAAGCAACATGTGTACTTTATCGGTGATCAGGTTAAGAACGCTCGTGGCGTAAAATTGCACAAAGTTCACCGAGAGAAAGTGATTTTGTCAAATAATGGCAATCTTGAAGCTCTGGAGCTGAATAAAGCTAAGAGCGTCGTGAGCGCCGTTCCTAGTCGAACGACAGGCCGGTTGGTTCGCGTAGATGCTAATCGCGGTGGTCCAGAGAAGCAGGTGAGTGTGGTTGATAATCCTCGGGTTCGTAAACAACTTAACGATTTGCGTCAAAAGCTCCGTGATGATCCTGTCTCTTTAAAAGATATGGTGCGTTGGGAGCCTGTTATGGACAACGGCATTATTCAAGGGGTAAGAATCTCTCCCGGAAAAGAGCGCCGCTTATTTTACGATATGAAACTGCGTCGCAATGATGTTATTACCAGCGTCAATGGCGCTCCTTTAAACGATCCTTCGCAATTATTAAGTCTCCAGCAGTCATTAATGACTGCTGGAGAAATTCACCTGACAGTACTCCGAAACGGTCAGGCGCAGGATATTTCAATTCGACTAAACGATGATAAGTAAGAAAACAGGTAAACCTATGAGTTTTAAAAGCAGGGAAAAATCAGGATTTTTGAGCGCTGCTCGACACTGGGTCGCATTGGGGTTGTGCGCTTTAATGATTCCCGTACACGCTGAAAAAGCGACGATTAATTTAAAAGACACCGATATTCGGGTTTTTATTGAGAGTGTGAGCCGTTTGACTGGCAAAACCATTATTGTTGGGCAGCGAGTTAAGAATCAAAAAGTCACCGTACTGTCTCAAAAGCCACTTGATGAAAGTGAAATCTGGGGTGTGTTCTTAAGCGTTTTGAAGCTTCATGGTTTTGGTGCGGTTGAAGATGGCGATGTGATTAAGGTGATATCTGATCAAGAAGCCAAAGCGGATGCCAGTATTGTTTTTACCGGACGAGAAAAAGGCATTCCTTCTGATCAACAAGTCACTCGAGTCGTTAAAGTCGAAAATGTCGAAGTAACTCAACTGGTACCTGTTTTACGTCAGCTTATTCCACAAAAAATGCATTTGGGACAGATTCGTGCAACCAACGTTTTATTGATTCACGATACTCGCGCTAACGTTGAACGCATCGTAAAAGTCATCAAGCAAATCGATTACGAAAGTAACGAAGAAATCGAAGTCATTGAATTGAAACATGCCGCTGCATCAGAAGTTGTTCGTATTCTTGAAACGTTACAAAAGCAGGGGCAGCAAAAAGATGTAAGTGCATCTAAGCCTCGTTTTGTCGCTGATGAGCGTACTAATAGCATTTTATTAAGCGCAGAGAAACAAGACCGTTTACGTTTAAGAGCGCTAATCGTTCGTTTGGATACTAAAAACGATGATGCCGGTAATACTAAAGTTGTTTACTTAAATTATGCCAAAGCACAGGACGTTGCGCAGCTGCTTGAAGGTGTGGGTGAGACCATTAATACCGAAGATGGTAAAGCTAAAGCGCAAAAAAGACGAAGCTCTGGCAAAGAGTACAGCATCAAAGCTCACGAAGATACCAACTCCCTTGTTATTACCGCTCAGCCAGATTTATTACGTTCGTTTGAAGCCGTTATCCGTCAGTTAGATATCCGCCGTGCACAAGTTCACGTAGAAGCTCTGATTGTAGAAATTTCAGATAATCGTGCCAAAGAACTCGGCGTACAATGGTTATTTGGCGGTTCTGGTAGCGGAGCGCCTGTGGGATTGACTCAATTTGGTAATACGGGTGTGCCGATTACTAATGTGGGTGCAGGTGTCGCTGCTTTACAAGGGCAGGAAACTGGTGGAGAAACGGTAGTTGATGGTAACGGTAACGCTACGGTGAATCCTGTTCGTCGTAATGGCGATAATGGTGCTGCTTTGGCACAAGTGTTAGGTGCTGTTCAGGGTATGGCATTTGGTTTTGGGCAAAGTGATTCTAATGGTGATTTGCAGTGGGCTGCACTGATTAGAGCACTTGGTTCTGATACAGAGTCTAATGTACTTTCAACACCAAGCATTACAACACTGGATAACGAAGAAGCGACCATCAGTGTCGGTCAAGAAATTCCTATCGTGACAGGTTCTGCACTTGGTAATAACAACTCTAATCCTTTCACAACCACTGATCGTAAAGACGTGGGTGTGAAACTAAAAATTACCCCTCTTATTAACGAAGGTTCTTCAGTCCGTCTTAAGATTGAACAAGAAGTTTCATCCATTGCGGGTGCAACAGGCCAAGACATTATCACCAATAAACGTGAAATTAATACAACGGTTCAAGTTGATGATGGCGGTCTTGTGGTTCTGGGTGGTTTAATTGATGAAGACATCCAGGAAAGCTCGCAAAAAGTTCCTTTACTAGGTGACATTCCATTCTTAGGACAATTATTCCGTTCTGAAAGAACCACCAAAACTAAGCGTAATCTTATGGTCTTTATCCGTCCTAAGATCTTACGTGATGACAAAAGCATTCATGAGTTGAGTTCCAGTAAATACAATTATATTCGCGCGCGTCAGTTAGACATGCGTTCTAAAGGTATTTCATTAATGGAAGGCGAAACGCCTCTGTTACCTGAATTCGATGATGCTTTGGCGTTACCACCTGGTTTTGATGAGTCAATAAAAGAGAAACAGGAAGATGAGTGATTCTGATGATCTAATGAGTGATTCTGATGACCTAATGAGTGATTCTGATGATCTCCAGATTGACGACAGTGTAGAAAACTTTATAGAAGAATCAATGGACAAAAGTAGTCCTGATTCTGCTATGTCTGCGGAGCCTGCTGGCTCCATGAGATTGCCCTTTGGCTTTTCTCGACGTCATGGTGTTGTCGTTGCTGAGCCCGACGCAACTCCAGCTGAAATTGTCACAAAGGAAGGTTTTGATCCTGAGATCATCGTCGAAGTTTGCCGACATATTTCAAAGCCGATTACTTTGAAAACCGTTGGTGACGAAGAGTTTGAGCGTATTCTAGGACAAACCTATCAAGGTGACTCTGCCGAAGCCATGCAAGCAATGGAAGACTTAGGCGATGAGATGGATTTGTTCCGTCTAGCCGAAGAAATTCCAGAAACAGAAGATCTGTTAGAAAACGAAGACGATGCCCCGATCATTAAATTGATCAACGCCTTGTTAACCGAAGCCATTAAAGAAAGTGCTTCGGACATTCATATCGAGACTTTCGAAAAAGAACTCAAAGTTCGTTTTCGTGTTGATGGTGTGTTACGAGAGGTGCTTTCTCCAAACCGTCAATTAGCGCCTTTATTGGTTTCTCGTATTAAAGTAATGGCAAAGCTGGACATTGCCGAAAAACGTATTCCTCAAGACGGCCGTATTGCGTTAAAAATTGCCAATCGTGCCGTTGATGTTCGTGTGTCAACCATGCCTTCCAGTCATGGTGAGCGCATCGTACTGCGTTTGTTAGATAAACAAGCGGGACGTTTAGACTTCTCGCATTTGGGAATGCCTACTCAGTTAATGCATCAGGTTAGTGATATTCTGCATAAACCTCATGGCATTATCTTGGTTACAGGACCAACGGGGTCAGGTAAAACCACCACGCTTTATGCTGGACTGACAATGTTAAACAGCCGTCAGCGTAATATTCTGACCGTTGAAGATCCTGTGGAATATTTGCTTGATGGCGTTGGCCAGACCCAGGTTAATTCTAAAGTTGATATGACCTTCGCTCGTGGTTTGCGAGCCATGCTTCGACAAGATCCTGATGTTGTTATGGTCGGTGAGATCCGAGATCTCGAAACGGCACAAATTGCTGTACAAGCGAGTTTAACAGGTCACTTGGTATTATCAACGCTGCATACTAATACTGCCGTTGGCGCTGTTACGCGTTTGGTTGATATGGGGGTCGAACCTTTCTTACTTTCATCCAGTATTTTGGGGGTACTTGCTCAGCGCCTGGTAAGAACGTTATGCCCAGACTGTAAAGAAGAAGACAAAGCAACGGCTAAAGAATGCCAGTTAATGGGATTTGATGTTGCAGAGGCTCCTGTTATTTATCGAGCAAAAGGTTGTGAAGAGTGTCGTCACCTAGGTTATCGAGGACGTCAGGGGTTGTATGAACTGCTATTAGTAGACGACGAAATGCGCACCATGATCCATAACGGTGCCAGTGAGCAAGAAGTCGAAAAATACGCTCGTCGATACAGTCCTTCTATTCGCGAAGATGGTCGAAACCGAGTACTAGAAGGCACCACGACAATTGAAGAAGTCTTAAGAGTAACCAGAGAAGACTAATGGCTGCATTTGAATACATTGCGTTAAACGAAAAAGGACGTCAAAAAAAAGGCATTCTTGAAGGCGATACTCCTAAGCAAATTCGTCAATCGCTACGCGATAAAGGAATGGTACCTTTAAGCGTTGAAGCGGTTACCGAAAAGCATCGTAAGCAATCTAAATCAGAATCTTTCTTTTCCAGTGCTAATACAGGACGCATGAGTGCGAGCGATTTAGCACTGATTACTCAGCAACTGGCTACCTTAATTAATGCTGCAATCCCTATTGAAGAGGCCATTAAAGCGGTTGCTGAGCAATGTGAAAAAGCCAAGCAAAAAACGATCATGATGGGGGTTCGCTCGAGAGTAGTTGAAGGACATTCTTTGGCGGATGCATTACGAGAGTATCCCAAGATATTTGATGATCTTTATTGCTCAATGGTAGCTGCGGGCGAAAAGTCGGGGCACCTGGATGAAGTGCTTGACCGGTTGGCTGACTACACGCAAAAACGACAAGAGTTAAGAAGCAAAGTCTCTTCTGCTTTGGCTTACCCAATGATTTTGGCTGTTGTGAGCTTTGGTGTTATTGCATTTCTTTTGTCTTATGTTGTTCCTAGCATAGTTGAGCAGTATCGAGACATGGGTGGTGAGCTACCGGGTATTACGCAGATAATGATTGCTGCCAGTGACTTTGTCATTAACTGGGGATTGTTTGTTCTTGTGGGGCTGGTTTTAGCCATTATGGGAATGCAGTTGCTGCTGCGTAATTCAGGGCGTAAAAAAAGCTGGCATCGCTTGATATTAAAGTTGCCACTGTTTGGCAAAGTTGCTCGAGGTATTAATGCAGCCCGCTTTGCACGTACGCTTTCTATATTAAATTCAAGCGCAGTCCCTCTATTGGGGGCGTTAAAAATTGCTGGTGAGGTAATGACAAATCTTGAACTACGCGAAGCTGTGCATGATGCGACATTAAAGGTCAGAGAAGGGACTAGTTTAAAGATAGCTTTGGCACAGTCGGGCTACTTTCCTCCAATGATGTTACATATGATTGCTAGCGGTGAAAGCAGTGGTGAATTGGATCGGATGTTAGAAAAGGCAGCCGATAATCAAGACCGGCAGTTTGAAACTTTAGTGGGTGTGATTACTACGGCTATTGGCCCTATTATGATTTTATTTATGGGTGGTTTTGTTTTGACGATCGTACTGGCGATCTTACTGCCCATCTTCCAGATGAACGAATTAATGTCAGGTTAAATTTTTGGAGAATTATACAGTGAAAAAACAAAGTGGTTTTTCCTTGATGGAAATCTTAATAGCTCTGGTTATTTTGGCTTTATTAGGGTCTATTGTTTTGCAGAGTTTTGGCGACAATGTAACAGAAGCAAAATATCTTAAGTTAAAGTCTGACTTTCAGAGTTTTGAAAATGCATTAGAACGTTTTTATAACGACAATGGTTTTTACCCGACATCTGAGCAAGGGTTAGAAGCTCTGGTGACTAAACCAGACAGTTCTCCTGAGCCTACTAATTATCCTAGCAAGGGCTATATCAAACGTATCGAAAAGACACCATGGAACAATGATTATCTTTATCTGTCTCCAGCTGAGTTTGGTGAAGGCGAATACGAAATTATCTCATTAGGTGCAGATAACGAAGAAGGCGGTGAAGATCAAAAAACCGATGTGACTAACTGGAACATTGCTGAAGTTCTAGAAGCCATGAAGGAAAAAGATAAGTGATCAGAAGAAATGCCGCTGGCTTTTCTTTAATAGAGATCCTAATAGCGCTCGTTATCGGAGCGCTATTAGTTAGCTTTTCTGTTCAAGTCTTTGGTGATAAACGAAAAGATGAACTCGAAAAGCAATCGCAGCGACTGTATGCACTTTTACGACAAGCTCAAGATGAATCTCTACTGAGATCCCTTGATATTGGTATTCGTATTGATGAAGAGTTTTATCAATTTTATCTTTATGACGGTGAAGAATGGTTGCCGCTAGAAGGTGATAAGTTTTTTGTTAAACGCGAGTTTCCTGAGTTTCTCGAAGTCAAACTGGTTGTTGATGGCAACACTTTGTTTGGTGAAGACGACGAAGACAATGTCGACATCTTTGAAGAGGAAGTTGATATTTTTGAAGGCGACGAGCCGAAGATAGAGCCTCCACAAATTTACATTTTGTCGTCGGGCGAGATGAACGATTTTAAAGTTGCTCTTGGTTGGACTGATGATGAGCCAACGTATTATTTAATCAGCGGCACCATGATCGGTGATATGGATATTGAAGGACCGCTATCAGGGGATTTAAGAATTGAGGTGAATGACGATGCGTTATTCAGTGAATAAAGGTTTTTCCTTACTAGAGGTGTTAATTGCGCTGACGATTCTAGCTACTGCTCTCATTGCTTTGAGTGGTTCTGTGAATCAGACATTTCGCAATCACGTCTATTTGAAAGATAAAACCTTTGCTCACTATGTCGCTATGAGGCGACTGGCAGAAGTGCGATTGCAGCCTGAGTGGCCCAATGAAGGTACGACTCGGGGCGATATTAAGATGTTAAACAATGATTGGAAGTGGCGACAAATAGTCTCTAAGACAACAGAAGCTAATTTGCGACGTGTAGAAATTTCTGTAGCTAACAAATCAGACGAAGAATATTTTTTAACAACCATTACCGCTTTTGTAGGTAAACCTTCAGATGGCAGATAATCGAGGATTTACATTACTAGAAATGCTGATCGCTGTTGCGATTACAGCGTTTATTGCTGTGTCTGCCTACTCGGTACTTAACTCTGCATTGGCTACGCAAAAAAGCGCTAAACAAAGTGATCGTCGTTTGGCTGAGCTGCAACGAGCCATGAACCGTATAGCCATTGATTTCCAACAACTGGTAATTAGAACCGTGCGTGATGAAAATGGCGATCCTAAAGCGGTTATGATTGGTGAAAAAGACGGCGATGCTTCACGCATAAGCTGGACGCGGCAAGGAAAATTAAATCCTGCACAGTTACCCAGAACAGAAATGGAGCGCCTGTCTTACCGAGTGAGCGATGATGCGTTAGTTCGAGAACAATGGTTAGCACTAGACATAGCGTCTGAAGACCAAAAAGTTGAGCGTCCCATATTAAGTGATGTAAAAAGTTTGGTCATTGAATACTATTCCGATGAACAATGGCATGAAGATTGGCCCATCGATCAAGATGAGCAAGTGGCACTGCATCAAGTGCCCGAAGCAGTAAAAATGAAAATTGAGTTAAATGACTTTGGGCTACTGGAGCAAGTCTACATCATTCCTTCTGGTCCTAAAAAGCAGCGTGATGATGGCTCAAGAGATTCTGGATCAGGCCAAGGTGGTTTTAATTCCGGCTCTGGCTCTGGAGGTAAAGAAGAAGGGGGGCGCAGAGGATGAAGAAAAATCATACTGGCGCGACCCTGATTATCGTTTTGGTAGTTGTGGCTCTGGCTACATTCATCGCTACTCAATTGATAGAACTAACCAGTTATGGCCAAAGGCGTACAGAACTCACTTTGGCAAGAGATCAGGTGTTTCAGTTGGCGCTTGGTGGAGAAGAGCTTGCGAAACAGTGGATGACTAAGGGCTTTGGAAAAGAGGTCGATAAGGTTCATCTCAACCAACCTTGGGCAACTACGCCATTAGAGTTTCCAATCGAAGGCGGAAAAATATCGGCGACTATTGAAGATGCAACAGCCTGTTTTAATTTAAACACCTTGCATTCTCGTTCGCAAGAGGTTCGCCCTTTAGGTGCTCCTGCCCCAGCGCCGCAGCCATCCCCACGACAAGGCGGAAGTCGAGGAGCTGAAGATTCAAAAAAAGATCCCGCTCAAGCTATTTTTGTTGATTTGATGCAATCGATATTAACGGATGTCGAAGTGCAACCTGAAGCTTTAGCCGCAGCGGTTATCGATTGGATTGACAGCGACTTTGAGCCTTATGGCCCAGACGGTGCGGAAGATCTGGAATACACCAGTTATGATTTTCCTTATCGGACGGCAAACAACTGGATGGCCAACAAATCAGAGCTAATGGTGATTAAAGGTTTTAATGCCGATACTTATAAAACGGTGAAAGACTATGTTTGTGTGTTACCTGGTGCTGAGCTAAATCAGGTAAATGTGAATACTATTTCTACAGAAAAAGCTCCGTTATTAAAGGCTCTCATCGGTGGAGATTTATCTGAGAGCGATGCTCAAGAAATTTTGACCAATCGTCCAGAAGATGGTTTTGATGAATCATCATTTTGGGAGCAAGTTAAAAATAGTAAGAAAGTTTCCAGCAAGCGAAAACAACGCATTACTTTTAAAAGCGATTATTTTTTGGTGCGTATGGAAGTGACCTATAAGGGGGCTACCTTAAAGATGGGATCACTGCTGCAAAGAGGAGCAAAAAAAGGTGCTCCTTTTGAAGTCGTTACCAGATATTTTGGAGAGTACTAAATGAAGAACCGTCTATTTATTCGATTAAAACAAGGGACGGAAGATGCCATCGAATGGGGGGTATGGAATCCTTCTGACGAGTCTTGGGCAGAACGAGGGCAATTGTTAAGAGCTGATCTGGTTGCGTTGGCTGAAAAGTCACGACAATGTGAAACGATTGTTATCGTACCTGCAAACGATGTGATTCAACGAGAAGTCGCAACACCTGTAAAGCAGTTAAAACAGATCCAGAAAGCGGTTCCCTATATGTTAGAGGAGCAGCTTGCAGATAGCGTTGAGCAGATCCATTTTGCCTATGGTGCACGCCAAAAAAGCGGTGACATCAAGGTGCTCTGGACTTCTCACCAAAATATGCAGCGTTGGCTAGAAGGATTTGAACAATGTGATATCAGAGTCGATGCTCTGGTTCATGAGCTTTCTTTATTGCCATCTTCTGACGATGCCATTGAAATTTTGCTCGATAACAATGTTGCCATGATCAATGAGCAATCTTCTTTCCGTTGGAGCTGTCAAAGAGATTTACTGCCATTGCTATTGGAGCAAAATAAAAAGGCGCAAAGTGGCGAAGAAGACAGCGAGGATGATGACGACGAAGATATGAGTGAGTTAACTGCTGATGTTAACGTTATTCGTCTGTCTCATACTGGTGAGTTAGAAGACTACTGGGAGCATAAAGAAAATGCTATTGCTAATCCTATCGATGCCGCGGACATTTTAGATTTTTATGTTCGAAATTATGATAAAACGACCATTAGTCTGCTGCAACAAGAGTACCAACCCAAAAGAGAATCTAATATTCAGTGGGCTAAGTATGGCCGTTACTTATGGGTTGTGGTGATTGCTTTAGTCATTCATCTAGGGTACCAAGGGTCTCGCTACTGGCACCTTTCTGAAGAAAATACCGCTCTAAGAGAGCAGGGTGAAAAACTTTATCGTACAGTTTTCAAGAAACGTGCGAGAAGCAGTAGTTTGCTTTCTCAAACGCGTCGTCTATTACGCGGAAAGAATAAAAAAGGCAGTGATAGCTCCTTCTTAAAATTGCTTAATCAAGTATCTACCCATATAGACTCACTAGAGAAAATAAAGCCAACGAGTGTTTCATTTTCAACAAAGAAAGGCGAGTTAAGAATGGATGTATTAGCACAGGATCTACAAGTGCTTAATGCATTTAAAGATACGTTAAAACAAAGTGGTCTTGCAGTGGATAACTCTTCAACATCTCAACAAGGCAATCGTTATTCTACCAGGTTGATTATTAGGAGCGGTTCATGAACGCTTTATTAGAAAAATATGAACAGCTATCTGAGCGAGACCAATTAGCTGCAAAGATAATAGCGATTGCAGCGGTTGTTGGTATTCTTATTTTTGGCATTCTTATGCCGATTAATAACGCTGTGAATGAATTAGAATCTGATGTAAGCGATAATCGCAAAGCGATCGTGATGCTACAGGAAGCTGCTCCACAAGCTGGCGGCAATTCAAGAGGTAAGCAGAGCTATCGTTCGTTATCAGATGTTGTTACGCGAACCAGTCGCAGCAATGGTTTTTCATTGTCTCGAATCGAAGAAAAGAAAAACGGCGAACTACAAGTCTGGTTTGATCGTATTGCATTTGACAAGATGATTTCGTGGTTAGCTAATTTGCAGAATACTTATGGTATCAGCAGTTCTGATGTCGCTATCAGCCAAACGTCTGAAGTAGGTATCGTGCGCGCTAATGTCAGATTAGTTGGACAATAAGGTTAATAAGTAATGTCTGTTAAACGATTTTTGGGATTGTTCCTACTTTTTATCTTTTTCTTGGTTGCAACGACACCGGCGCGTTGGGTTGTGCAAACTTTTATGCCAGAGAATGCTGACATTCGATTATCTGGTATCACAGGGAGCGTATGGAGCGGACATGCTGAATCAGTCGCTATCCAACGCCAGAGTATTAAAGATGTTTCCTGGACGATTAACCCTTTAGTTCTTATTACTGGCGGCATTGGCGGTAGTGTAGATATTCAAGATAAAGTTATTCAAGCTGATGGCTCCTGGAAGGCCGGGTTTGATCAAAGTTTTTCTGTTAGTGATTTTTCTATCGTAGCATCGGCTGCTAAGTTAAGTCCAATGTTGCCATTACAGGGCGCTAGCCTGAATGGCAACATCAAGGCTAACTTTGACAGTTTATCTATCGCCCAAGAAACGGGTTTAAGTGATGTCACGGGTTCCTTAGACTGGACGAAAGCTAAAGTGAATGCTAATGGCCAAAATCTTGATTTAGGTCACTTTAAATTGAACTTAGCTACCAATGATAAAGGTCAGGTCGTTGCTAATATTGCTAAGACTCGTAATGTGTTAGATGCCAAAGGAACCATCACTCTGGACTGGCCAAAGTCGGCGAAGCTCGATATTTCTGTTAAAGAAGAGCAACAGGGTATGCTACGGCAGGCTGTTAGTTTTATGAAGAAAGATACTGAAGCTGGTCGCCGTAAATTGGATATGACGGTACCACTGAATATGCGATAGTGATATGTTAGATTGGCAAAAAATAGATACCGTTCTGCTTGATATGGACGGTACCATTCTTGACCTTCACTTCGATAATTACTTTTGGTTGCATCATTTACCCTCAGTTTATGCCGAGCAAAATAATATAAGTCAAGATGAGTCCAGGCGTTACTTGATGTCTCTTTTTGACTCACTACGCGGAACATTAAACTGGTACTGTCTTGATTTTTGGACTGAGAAACTCAAGTTAGATATTGTCGCACTTAAGTATGATATTCAAACGAAAATTACCTTTAGACCACAAGCGCTTGAATTTCTTCAGGCATTAAATCGCTTAGAAAAAAAAGTCTACCTCGTCACCAATGCTCATCCTAAAAGTTTAGAAGTAAAACTGCTCAATGCGGACTTTACTCAATACTTCGAACAGTTAATTACCTCCCATGATTTTGGTTATCCCAAAGAGGAACAACAGTTCTGGCATGACTTAAGAACGAAATTGTCTTTTGATAAGCAACGAACATTGTTTATAGATGATAGTGTTTCTGTATTGGAGTCTGCACACAAATATGGGATTCAACATTTATTTGGTATCGCGAAGCCAGACAGTCAACAACCCGAAAAATCAATGGAGCCCTTTGTGGCTTTGCATCAGTTCAGTGAAATTATTAAGTTGTAGTTATGCACAAGAAACCTAAAGTATTAGAAACCAAAGAAGTCGCTCGCTCCAGATTATTTTGTGTTGAAGAGTTGCATTTGGAGTTTTCCAATGGCGCCAAGCGAGTTTATGAACGGCTGAAAGCGGGTGGCTCTGGTGCCGTCATGGTTGTTGCTATCAACGATAAAGACGAAGTATTGCTAATTCGTGAGTATGCGGCGGGCGTTCATGACTATGAACTGGCTTTGCCAAAAGGTCTTGTTGAGTCTGATGAGCCCGTACTTGAGGCAGCTAATCGCGAGCTAATGGAAGAAACAGGGTATGGAGCGAGAGAACTGACTTTGCTTAAGGTAATATCCCTGGCTCCAGGGTATCTTAGCCATCGTATGCATGTCATATTGGCGCGCGATCTTTATGAGCAAAAGCTAGAAGGTGATGAGCCAGAGCCGATAGAAGTCGTTCCCTATCCGCTAGCGAAACTAAGCACATTGGTACAGCAAGAAGACTTTACTGAAGCGCGAAGTATTGCCGCTCTTTATATGGCAAACGAATATCTGCGCCAATAACGAATATAGGATCAGAAGATGGACTACGCAAAACTGCTTGATGAAGTTGTTGTAATTTCAAAATCGGCTGGGCAGGCTATTCTTGATGTTTACCAGGATGATAACTTTGGCGTGCGAGTGAAATCGGATGATTCACCGCTGACAGAAGCTGATCTGGCTTCACATAACGTTATCGAAAGTGCTCTAAAAAAGCTAACGCCAGAGATTCCTGTGCTGTCAGAAGAGAGCACCGATATTTCTTTTGCAGAGCGACAGAAGTGGGAGCGGTTCTGGTTAGTAGATCCGCTTGATGGAACCAAAGAGTTTATTGCTCGTAACGATGATTTTACGACTAATATAGCTCTTGTCGAAAATGGTCGTTCTGTATTGAGCGTCATTTATGTGCCTGTCTTTGATGTATTCTATATGGCAGCGAAAGGGTTAGGCGCTTATAAAATCGAACAGGGTGAGAAGCAACGGATACAAGTTCGTACTGTCCCCCTTGTTAATGATGAAAAGCACTACACTATTGTTGCCAGTCGTCGTCACGGATTGGATAAAGTTGAGGCTCTGTGCCAGAAGCTTCCACACTATGATTTATCCAGTCGAGGCAGCTCTTTAAAGATGTGTATGGTCGCTGAGGGTTTAGCTGACTGTTATCCTCGACTGGCTCCTACCTCCGAATGGGATACTGCTGCAGCCCATTGCATTGTTGAAGAGGCTGGTGGACAGCTAGTTCGTACCGATTTTGAAGAGCTAAGATATAATACAAAAGAGAGTTTACTAAACCCTCATTTTCTTGTGTTGGGAGATGGTAATGAGGATTGGCGGTCACTCCTGAGCTTATAATATTTAGCTTTGAGTCTAACACCTAAATCGATTACAATCGCTCGCGCTTAGATGCATTGCGCCGTCAAGGATATGTGGGCGCATATTTTACTGATTTACTATAAGGAAACTATGATGGAGATACGTTCAATTGAGCAGCTTCAAGCTCAGGTTAATGCGAATCAAAAATTTAATTATTTGTTCTTTTGGGGACATCAACAGAAAGATAATAAGATCACTCAAAGTTGTTTCAGTCAGTGGTATGAAGCGTCTTTCGAAGTAAAAGGTATTGCTTTTAAAACTGCTGAGCACTTTATGATGGCTGAGAAAGCCAAGCTCTTTGGTGATCAGGTGCACTATGACAAAATCATTCATGCAACTAACCCGGGCGACGCCAAAGCACTTGGTCGTCAGGTTAGAGGGTATGAAGATGAACGATGGATTGCTCACCGCTTTGATATTGTCGTGCAAGCGAATCTTGAAAAGTTTAGCCAAAATCCAGCATTATCTGAGTATTTGCTAGGTACTGGTAAAAAAGTACTCGTTGAAGCAAGTCCGGTGGATAGAATTTGGGGCATTGGTTTGGCGGCTGATGATCCTAAAGCGCTAAATCCAAATAGCTGGTGTGGGCTGAATTTATTGGGTTTTGCTCTAATGGAAGTCAGACAACAACTAAGTAAAAAGATATAGCTAGATATCACAACAAATCGGAATAACATTAGAATTTTATGGGGAATGAATTATGAAGTATTTATTAGCGGCTGCTACTTTGGCATTTTCATCTTTAGCTGCAGCAGGGGGATATAGCTTTGCTGGGCAAAGCCCACTCAGATAGATCTTGAAAGAGGCAATGGCATAATGGTTTATGGAAGCTTCGGGAATCCAGCTCAATGTACAGTAGCTGACAGGTTCTATGTGCCAAGCAGTCATCCTGAATATGATAAGATCTATGCGATGATCTTAGCGGCATACACAGCACAACAGGACATTCGAGTTTATGCTCATTCTTGCGGGCCTGTAGGATGGTATTCTGTAGCAACGACCACTTATAACTTTCTCAGCAGTGGCTCTATTAGCGTCCGTCGCTAAGGCTAAATCATGGCTCGATGATATCATCGAGCCAATACTATCTATTGATCCTTTAAATTAGCTCCAAGGGTTTTTAACTTCTTTTCGATCTCATTCATCTTTTCATGAGTTTTTAAATCAATACTCAGTTTTCCATCCATAATCTTGATTAATGGATGAATGCTATTTTCCATGGTATCTGCCAGCGTTTTTAAGAGCTGATCAATTCCTGGTACTGGTTGGTTCACAACTTCTACCTGTGGTGGTTTTTGCTGGCTGATAAGCTGTTCAATAAGAGCTAACTGCTGTCCTGTTCCCGCAGTTTCATCTTTTTCTGTCTCTGATTTAGACTCGGGTAAGTGACTACGTAACTCACTAAACTGACTTACGAGATCATTTAATTGTGCAACGATTTGTGCTCCCGTATCAGCATCATCACCGCCCATCGCTTTATTTCTTAAGAAGTCTTTTTTAATGGCATCCCAACGTTGATTCTCCTCTTCGGTCATATTACCACGCAATTCAGCAAGCTTAAGCAGGTTTTCCTCTGCACCGTTAGTTAGCAACTGTGCTTCACCTTGATAGTGATCCGAAACGAGTTGGAGTAATTCATCTTCGGTCATAATGGCAGAAATTTTCTCTGTCATTTTATTCATGTTTCGATAAGAGCCCTGCAGTTTGAAGGATGGCTCAGTACGATACTTGTCATCTTTAGCGCTAGAGGCAATATACTCTCGGTTAACCTTCGATACGATAGACTGCACCATAAACATTTTTTGGAAAACAGAAGTGATCTCGCCTATCTCTGCCGCACTATAAGAGTGAGATAGATCTGTCGATGCGCTTTCTCCTCCTTTGGCGATATCAATAAGTTTATAAACGTCACTCATTTCTCGAGTGGCTAAAGGCGCAAGTACTGGATTTGAAGTCAGCGAGTTTTCTACATAACTTAATTCAAATACTTCTTCCTTACCAGAAAGTACATCACCAAGGTTATAAATATCGGCACGGTTCGCTAGCATGTCTGGGATCTGAAAAGCTTCCCCTGACTCTGTATAAGGATTCCCTGCCATGACGACACAGAATTTTTTGCCTCTCATATCATAAGTTTTTGAGTGGCCATTCCAGATACCTTCAATTTTACGAGTACCGTCACAGAGAGAGATAAACTTCTGCAAAAATTCTGGATTGGTATGCTGAATATCATCTAGATAGAGCATGACATTGTTGCCCATTTCAAGCGCCAAATTGAGCTTCTCCAGTTCTTGCCTCGCTGCACTATTCGAAGCTTGATTGGGATCAAGAGAGACAACATCGTGGCCAATGGTTGGACAATTGATTTTCATGAAAATAAGGCCCAGTCGATTGGCTGCATATTCCATCAAAGTGGTTTTACCGTAACCTGGGGGCGATATCATCAATAATAAACCCATCAAGTCGCTACGCTTATTGTCACCCACTGTACCCATTTGTTTGGCAAGATTGTCGCCAATAATGGGAAGGTAAGCTTCATTGATAAGACGATTACGCACAAAAGAGGAGAGCGGTCGTGCGATGTACTCTTCTAACCTCAATCGATGACGTTGCTGCTCGATGGTATTTTTTCTGACCTCATGGAACTGGTAGTAGCCTTTCTCTACTACTTCCTTGTGATGGCGTAGGCGATATAAAAACTCATCTAAAACCAATGGTAAACTTTGTTCCTTAATGCGTACATGCTGACCCAACAGATTGGCAATTGTAAAACTTAAATCGACTTGCTCAATATGATGTGAGATTCGTCGTTCTGCATTAAGTAAAGTGATTGCTTCTGGAATGAAGTTTTCCAGCTCCTTTTTGTCCTGACTTTTTACAAAGCCGGTGAGCCAGTCTTTTGTTAAGTGCCAACGCTTACCGATCTGGCCTGATAACATACGCAGTGTATCCTGGTAATCACGCCATAGATTATGAGTGTCCAGGTTGAGTTTAAATTCATCAACCAGTTGCTGAGCATATTTGGTATTCGCAAAGCTGATCTGAGCGTCTGCCAGCTCTGTGATCAGATACTCTGCTGATTGTTGCAGTTGAGTGTCATTTAATTCGATGGATTCTGTTTGAACGAAATCACTTAAGCTCTGAGCAATTTCTTTTTGTAGAGTGAGTAATGCCTCATTGTTGCTAAAGAGTTTTGCAATGTTGGTTGCATTCTTTGCTCTACTGGGCCACTCTTTCTGAGCTTCTGCTTGCTGGTAGTTAGCCCAGTAAATGGCTGCTGCAGCACGAGATATTGGTGTGTATCGCAAAGCTTTTGCTGATTCATAGCTAGGCACAAGAAGAGTGAGAATTTTTACAGCATCTTGATCATGAATACCTTTTTCATAACCCTCTTTGTAGCGTGGAGCGACAAAGCGTTTAACAAGATCAGATAATAAAGATGTGTCGGAACTTGCATGCAACAGCTCTTGCCATGTGATTTCGTTGGTATTATTAAGCGCTGAGTCCAGAATGCTAAAGGCAAGATATTCGCCTCGATAGACTTCGTTCGTTTCTGAAGGAAGCGTCATGCTCCAAAAGGGGCGAAGCGAATTAAGCTCGGAGTCATTCAAAGCTTCATAAAAATCAGTACCGGTAAGATGTATATAGAGATCATCTTCTCGAGGAATGATAGTAATGTCCAGCTCTTGAGTATTAACACTGAACTTATGCCGGTTGCCTAACTTGATGACCTTTCCACCATCTTCGTAGATATCTGACTTATCCCTGAGAGAGCGAATAGCCTGTTCTTTAATGGCTTTTAACTTTGCATTGAGATCGTCGGACTTTACTGCATCATCTAAATCGCTTAGTTGCTGAGAGAGCTGATTAATTTTCTGAACCAGTCCATCTGATGCAAAGAAAGAGTTGAGATCATCTTGATCAGAGAACCTTTGTGCGCGACGTTGAATACTTTGTAGTATCCTGCTTCCTGCATCGTAGACGGATTGACACTTGCGCTGTTGTTGCTCAAGAAGCTGCTGCTTGTGAGACTCGAAAGATTCAAAGATCTCATCTCTTTTGGTAAGAATATCCGTTAAAAACTCATCAAAGTCGCTGAACTGTCCTTCCAGTTCCTCTAACTGTACCAGTAGCCGAGATAGTTGCTCATCACATTTTTCTGGTGTTGATGAAAGGCCCAGTGCATTTTGAATACTCTGGTTTAACAGTTTAAATTGTGCAGCAAATTGCGCTTTGGCTTCTTCTGAGCCAAAACTCTTCTTTTTATGCTCAAGAGTGGCTTTCTGTTGATTTATCTTTGAGTAAACTTCTGATATCGAGTCAATGATGCGAGTTTGCAAGGTCGCATCGGGCACTTTTAAAGTACCCATCAGCTCGGATAAAAGATCCAGCCCCATGGCCATCTCGCCGATAGCATCGATAATAGGAGTAAGCTCTACAACACTTTCGCATTTTTCACTTTGCTGAACGTACTCATCAATCTTAACGTAGTAATTTTTAAGAGCTTCCTCTCCAGATAAGAACTCCAGAGTTTTCTGGTTTAAATCGTCTTCACACTCATCAACTTCTTTCTCTAGCTCCTCTATTACACTGAGATCAATATAACGATACTCTCTGATTGTTAATAGATGACCTCTTTGATGCTTTAACTCATTAAGAGCATTAACGTAGTCTTCTGGAGAGTGCCAGCTATCAGGAGTAATGTTTCTAAGAATATCTTGTTGTGAACTTCTGGCTTCTTTTAGAGCTAGTTCAGATTGTTTACGAATAGATTCAACTTTTTCGTATTCATCGATAACCAGCTCAGACGTCGCTGTCACTTCTTTTAATAGTTTCTCAATTGAAGACAGTTCACTAGAAACCAGCCAATGGTAGTTATCAAATATTTTAGAGCTACGCTTGCTTAAATCATGATAGTGATTAGCTGATGGATCTTTGTTTTTAATAAGCTTAACAATGGAGAAGAGTTCAGAGATGCCTCGTACAAGTTCAGCGTTGCCGATCTTTCCAAAGAAGTTCTGGCTTTGAGGTTGATTGCTGGCAAACTCGTCCGAAACATAAGGCGTTTGCCAAATTTGGATCGGATGAATTCGAGTGGCTTCTTCTTGAGCAAAGAACACCAGCATTTTTCCATCAGGATAGAATCCATATCCGTGTCCAAATATTGGGTTTTGCAAAGATTTATTAATTAAGTTGTACGGATAGAGAGCGACAATATTGGTGTCAGGTTGATAGAAAATAAACAGGACATCCTCGCCATTAGGAGAACGCATGACGCGTTTAAAGAGCAAGTTATCATACTCTTGATCAAAGGTTTTATACTCGCCTGTTGTCAGGTAATAACCATCAGGAAAGATCAAGCCGTGATCTTCCGGTAACTGAACACAGGACTCTCCGATTTTATCTATACGGGTTACTTTCTCTGTTGTCTTGTTAAAGACCAGATAGCGCCATTCTTCTTCTCGATAAGGTTTTATCTTCAGGACAATTAACTGACCTAGTTCAGCATAGAAGAATTCAGCATCATCCAGAGATTGGTTGCCATCTTCTACCGGCTCTGAGTAGATACCTTGTCCTACATTGGTATTATTTTCGACTTTAATTGTCAGATCACTGCGCAATGTATCGACAAACAGTGTATCGAGTACGTTGATATGTGGATGACGACCTTCTTCTACATCTTCCCGCTGGCATTCAGTCCATTCAAAATCATGGCTCGAGGGAAGCTGTATGTCTCTTTCTCCACGATTGTCGATGTAGGTTACCTGCTTACCATCACCTGATAAATCCCATCGAAAAACTCGAATATCTGATAAGCGATCACCAATCTGAAATGACGCAAGAAGCTTGCTGTCTTTGACAACCAGTTGAGTTAGAAACGTATTTTTATAATAAGTATAAAGTTCTCTAAAATCGCCTACAAAACTTTGGTCTGAAAGAAAAGTCTCGCTGATAGGAACAGGAGTAAGGTCAAAGTCGTTTTCGTTTGCCTCGAGTTTGTACACTGAGAAAACATCTTCAACCTTGGTTTCTTTTCGTAAACCTAAAAAGACGTTATAACCAAATAATACGTAATCGCCTACCAAGACCAGATCTCTGGCGTCGCAATTGTTTTCTGTTCGTAATCTAAGACGAGTGAGAACTTGCAGGTCGGTACTGCCAAATTCCTCTTCTCGAGAATGATTAAGCGCTTTGATTTCGGCATCAAGCTTAGCGCCTTGCTCTGTTAGACGATTACGTATTACTTCGTAAGCACCACCTTCGGTGACTGCGCTTTCAATAGATGAGTTTGCCGTTGAATCTGTATTATCGGTCACTGTCTAATCCTTTCAGATAGATATAAGGCGTAGGTATTCACACACTAAAAAAATTAGGCAGCCTTTGAATAAAAGCAAAGGCTGCCAGGTTTTTATATGACGTTATGCGTCGTTATCCGTTTCTTTTTTAGTGGGAGCACCACCTAGAAACTTCTCTAACATAGCTTGAACTACTGGACTCTTATCAAGGAATCCATCTACGGCATTGCCCATACCCATGCCCTTTGCCAGCTTGTCAAAGTAGTCGCCCTGACCACCTACAATGTCGATGTTTGAGTTTTCTAGAGCAGTAGAGATAACCTCTGCCTGGTCTTTAGCCACAGACTTGTTTGCATCAATCTTTGCCATAATCTCTTTTAAGTGAGCATCCAGGTTCATCTTGAACTCTTCAAACTCTCTTGCTTCAACACTCATATTGTTCATGGCTTCGAACTTTTCAATCAGACCCTGAGCTTCTGAGCTGGCTTTTTGTTTGATGATACTGGCTTCAGCCATACCTTTTTGCTCGATGACTGCCGCGTCAGCAATTCCTTTTTCTCGATTTGCTTTCGCTTCCGCTAAACCAATCTGCTCGTTACCTTTGGCTTCTGCTTGCAGTTTTTCTTCTAGAACTTTAGCTTCGGCAAACCCTTGTTTTTCGTTTGCTTCGGCTTCCGCTTCCATAACACGAGCTTTTGCTAAACCCTCTTTCTCCATCGCATCGGCCTTGGCTTCGATGATTTTTGCTTCTGCTAGCCCGTCTGCAGCGATTTCGGCTTGTTTACCTTCTGCCAGCTTTTTAGCTGCTTCTGCTTGCTTTGCAGCCGCTTCCAGCTCTGCTTGAGCCATCATATTGATTTCTTTGGCGCGGAATTTGGCTGATTCTTCCTCGGCTTCAGCACGCTTCACAGAGTAGATAAGTTCTTCGTTTGCTTTCGCTTCTGCTTCAAGAATTTTTACCTGCTTACTACGTTCTGCTTCCTGGATTTCTTTAACTTCTTTGATGCGTTCTTCTTCTTCGGCAACTTTCTTCTCTACCGCGATACGCTCACTGATGGTATTGGCAATGAGTTTGCGTTCTTCTTCCAAAGCTTTTTCTTTAGAGATGCGCTCAAGTTCGACTTCTCGTTCACGGTTAACGGCTTCGAGCTCTTTTGCTTTAATCACTTTTTCTTCTTCGATGATTACAGCGCGCTCGCGGTTTTTCTCGGCAACTTCAACCTGACGCAGTTTGTTCTCTTCGCGAATAGCGATCTTCTCATCGGCAGAAATACGCGCTTCTTCTGATTTTTCGCGCTCTTCCGATTGAATCTTTAATGTTTCGGCTTCTTCTCTTGCCTGTATAGTTGCAACTTCTCGCTGTTGGCGTGCTTCTGCATCGGCTTCCTGGCGTTGAAGTTCTAACATAGATTCTTTGGTCTCTACGTTCTTTTTGGTGATTGCCAGTTCTTCGTCTTTTTCGAAACGATTGGTCTGGATATTTTGTTCGGCTGTGATTTCGGTAATTTTACGGATACCTTCCGAATCGAGAATGTTGTTTGGATCAAGTTGCGCTTTAGGCGTTTGCTCTAAATAGTCAATTGCGACATCTTCTAGGATATAACCATTTAAGTCGTCACCAATGACCTGAACGATGTTCTCTCGAAACTGAATTCGATTCTCGAACAGTTCTAAAAAGTCCATTTGTTTACCAACAGTTTTCAAAGCTTCTGAAAACTTGGCATTAAATAACTCGTTAACGGCGTCTTTATCTGAGGCACGATCAACACCAATCGATTTAGCTACTTTAAGTACGTCGTCACGGGTTTCGTTTACACGTAGGTAGAAGGCAACGGTAATATCGGCTCGCAGATTGTCTTTACAAATCAAGCCATCTTTAGCACGACGGTCGATTTCTAAGGTAATCAAAGAAATCTTCATAATTTCAGCTTTATGGAAAACCGGAATAACAACCGATCCTGTAAAGCTTACTTTGGGTTTGTTCGATATATTGTTGACAATTAATGCATAGCCTTGTGAGACTTTTCTGTAGACAGACGTAATGAATAGTAGAAATGCAATCAAGAATGCTATTGCTATTCCTGCCCAGATTAAGATATCGCTCATTGTTTTTCCTTCTCTTTTAAATAGTAATAATTAATTATTTGAATAGAATTCTGATTGGGTGATGACCTGGTAAGTGTTATTACTCGCATCGTAATCGATAATTACCGCCGTATCGCCCTTATTTAATTCGATATGATCATCGGCTCTTACTTTAATAATCAAACTGGCACCTTCGGTTTGGCACTCAGCTTCACCACTGGTTGGCGTTACTTTTAAAGATCGAACCTTGCACTCTTTGCCCATTAGATCTTTATCGCCTGAAGAACCATAAAGCTTCCTAAATAGTTTTCTTAAAGGGCGGATGGCCCAGGCCGTAATGGGAAGAGATAGTAAGAAGCTGCCCACCAAAGTGGCAATAGATAGTGATGTGTAAATGACACCACTGCCGAACCAAACGAGTAGGTATTTGGCTACGACATAAGATAAGGCCCAGGCAAAAAAGAAGAGTATGGTAATAACGATCAGTATGGGAACGCCAGTGAGCCCCAAAGTCGACAGTACTCCGGTAAACCCTGAAGGCTGAACATCCAGATCAACATCGAGATCGATGTCTACACTGAGAAAGTCCATATCGAACATACCGAGTACAACCAGTAACCAGCAACCACCTAATACGAGCATAATAGTCGTATAGATAGCTGTTGGAAAGCTACTGATAATTGCCACAAATGAATCCATTAAATCTATCCTCTACCTTTGCTTATTCTTATATTTTTCAATGTAATCTATTCGAACACTCAGCTGTCAGTAAGTGCTCGTTTTTTGTTTCATAAACTTAGTTAATGTCCAAGCGCATAAGACACCACTAATAAAACCTGCAATGTGTCCTTCGAAACTGATGTGTTCTCTGAAGTCCAGTAAAGTAAATATCAAACCGCCATAAAATAACAGGGTGAAAATACTAATTAAAATACCTCTAATTGATCGGGTGAACCAACCGTAGCTTAATAAAAAGCCCCAGTAACCCATAATCAAACCAGAAGCGCCTATGTGGATATTGGCTCGACCAAAGAACCACACCATAAGGCCACCTGCGATAACGACAAAAAGACTGACAAATAGCAGTGAGCGCGTTTGACTAACGAGAAAACCAAGTACTAATAGTGGAATGGTATTCCCTAATAAGTGGGCAAGCCCACCATGCAGAATGGGAGCGGTAAATATTCCATATAAGCGGTCGATATGACGCGGAATAAGACCATAGGTTCTTAATGAACCCCCAGTCACCTGGTTGATTATCTCAATAGCCCACAATAAAGCGACAAAGCCTAGTAACCATTTGAAATGGTTCATATTTTTAATCATTCTATGACCAACTTTATTTGTTAGTATGAATCAGTATAGGTTGTTGATTGAGGTCAAGCACCTCAATTATAGCTGCTAGCTCCATAATCCTTTTATAAAGCGAAAAAGCAGCACTGTGAAAATTGTCGTTTGCCTTACTTCTCTTAAATGAGTCTTTGCACTCAGTATTTTCTTACAAAATATTTCAAGCCTGATATCTGGTCATTATTTTTTCGATGGGTTGACGTTAAGAGATAATGGTTTCTCAACAATAATAAACAAACCGAATGACACAACCAGTGTCACAATAAAACAAGGTAACCACAACCACCAAAATAAATGGCTGAATTGATTTTGAGGCACTATGACATAGTTAATGACCATAAAGCTAGCTTTAAGTGCGAGACCATGAATGAGGTAGTAGGAGTAACTCATATTGCCCAGCCAGCGCAAAGGATCGAGCGTAAATAGACGAGCTGAGCCTGACTTATCTGGGCGACAGAATGGCTCCAGACAAGTAATCAAAAATAGTACGAAGAGCGCAACAACAGGGTAAATACCTTTCAACCCTAAATCAAACTTGTAGGCATATAAGATGACGCCAGCAAACAGTGCTATGACACCAGAGTAGCGAGGCAGTTGTACTGCATAGTGGCTCTTAAGCTCATACAGAATAATACCAGAGACAAACATCATTAAACGTAGCAAGCTGTCATCATAGATTTCGAATAATGCAAAACCAATGATGCTGCTCAATATCCAGAATATCAGTCGACTGTTGACTGTCCAGCGGCGTAGCTGAATGAGAAATATCAATAAAGGAATAAATAGATAATAGAAAAATTCGTAGCTGAGCGACCAGGCGACAGTGATTATCGGGGTGATATCAAACATGCCCGGTAGTAAGAAAAAGTTTTGCAGAATAAAAACAATAGCTTCGTTGGTTTCTGCTGGAATCTTGCTTTGAGCAGGTAACGCAAAGGAGAGAGCCAGATAAATCAGAAAAACAGCGATAAAAGTTGGATAAATTCTGACCACTCGACGCTTTAAATAGGGGAGTGGTTGCGTTGGGCGCTTTATCAGAGAGCCATAAATAAGAAATCCACTCAAGACAAAAAATAAATCAACACCAGTATTGCCCAGGCGGTGAAGCCACTCTAATGATTCTGCCGCAAAGGATTCAAGTTGAATATATGGTTCAACCAATGCGCAGTAGTGGACGATGAATACTAAAAAAACAGCGATACCTCGAAGCCCTTCCATTGAACGGAGTGGGGTGTGATTACCATGAGAAATTTCGAGTTGTTGAACAATCCAATTCATTCATTGCTTCCTGAGTATTCATGAGATAAAGCATGCCACATGAGCACGGGGGCATATAATAACGGCTTATGGAAGGTTCGACAATCGATGAATCTCGGGAGTAAATAGCAGAGAGTTTGCTGATGGAGGTGCTTCTGGCATCCTTGCCTTATTTTAGAGGCTATTCCTTAGCTAAAGGCTCCTCACTAGGAGAAGCTGAGCGATTGATGCGTTCCAATACCCTTTGCGCATTAGGTGAGCGTTTGATCCCTGCCTTAACCAGTTTGTTTTCGAGTTCCTTCTCTTCTTCCGATAAGTCGTATTCCCCACTTATAACACGCATTTCTTGCTCAGCTTGAGCCGCTTTCATCAATGAAAGATTCGTATCCTTATGTTTTAACAGGCTCATAGTTTCTTTAATTTGAGTCTCCAACTGATTGATATATTGAGAGAACATCCTTAGTTCAGTGGTTAGGTCATGTTGCTCATTGCGCAAATGGTTAAGTTGTTGCTCAATGTCTGCCAACAGTTGACTAGGGTTCTGTGACTCCAGTTGCGCGTGGCTTTTTTCGTAGAACGCAATGGACTCCGTAATTTTGTCTTTGCGTCGACGGCAATCTTTTTGTTGTACGATTAACTCAATCAGCGCGTCTTCTGCCTGGGCCAGGTACTCTTTGGCATCATGGAGCTCTTGATGGCATAAGCGCTGTTGCTCTAGAGAAAAGAGCGCGCTTTGAAGCGTCCTCTCTATGCTGCCTGTCAGTGCTTTTTTTGGTGACTGGCTCATGTTGCCTCCTGTTGTTAGCCGCTGAGAGCTAAATGACATAATATGTCTATAATGTAGCTCGAAGAGACATATTATGTCAATTCTTTTTTTAAATAATCTTAATCTTCGCTGAATGACTATTTATGAATCGGTATTGGATGTTATAACGGGAGACTGAAACTCGAATTTGGTTATAGGCAAAGTCATGTCAAAGACGCCCAAAGTATTAAAAGAAGCAACTTTTAACCCCAAAGTGAAAATATATTGGCTGTTTAGTGTCAGTGTTATTCTGGCCATTACACTTTTTGGGATTCCCTTTCTTATTTTGTGGCTGTTGATCGGCAGCCTGCTCACTCAACGCTATTTAGATAACATGAGCTGCGTATTGACCGAGAAGTCTCTGAAAGTCAAAAAGGGCCTTTGGGTTAAAGTAGAGAAAAATATCCCTCTGGATCAAATAACGGATATTGGTCTGGTAGAAGGGCCCATTATGCGGATGTTTAAGTTAAAGCAAATTACGGTTGAAACTGCCGGGCAATCGTCGCAAGGGCCTTTAATCACTTTGATTGGTATTGTTGGCACCGACGAATTTAGAGACAGTGTTCTTAAACAGCGAGACATATTGATAGAAAATCTAAACGCTGCTGACGATGCTCCATCGGGTGAAGAAGGGGTGACTGAGCTGCTCAGTGAGATCCGTGATATCTTGAAGCGGCTAGAGCATAAAAAGACACTCTAGCGGCTTCTCTAAATCCTTGTGATAGGGTTTCAAGCTAGTCTTGTAGTATTACAGCTGTTCTTTCAAGGTTTCGTTGAGTCTCATCTACAAAACGAAACTGATTGTAGCCAACTTCAATCAAATCGTTGTGGAACAGCTGCTGCAACGAAATTTTATTGCCATTTACTTTGGTCGCATTGGTGCTTTTGAGATCTTCGAGCACAAATCGTATTGCATTTTCCATGTAAGGATCATTAGTTTTATGGACGATGGCATGAGATGAGCTAACGGTTTGTTCTTCGATCTGGATCATATTGTCCGGCGAACGGCCGATAGTCGTTGCATCGTCGTTCAGCTCAAACTTATTTACCACTACATCATCTACCACAAGAGCCAGATAGGCCATAGTCTTCTCCAGTATTACTCGATGCAAAGCCCGTTGATTGAGCCTGTGCAGTTATTTCAATTCTTCCCAATATGGGATGGTTGGCATTATTTGTGGGACGGCATTTGATGTCAAGGCAGCAGCCTGTCACCTTTTTTCTGTGACTATAGTATCTGCAATTAGCTGCTTAGGTATGTGAACTGTTTAAAAGAATGTCATTTTTAACGTTTTGGCACGTCAACTTTCGGTAGAGCTATCTACCCACTCTGCAAGAATCAAAGAGACGTTGTCTGGGGCGCCGGCAGCGAGGCTTTCATCCAACAACAGTTGGGTTTGTTCACTCAGCTCGTTGGCTTTGCCTATGGTTCTTTCTATTTGCACATCATCAAGACAGGCGGTTAATCCATCGCTGCATAAAAGCAGTGTGGTATTGGGTTGTAGTTCTAGCTTTATCAAGTCAGGCTTAATGGTTTTCTTGGCTCCTAATGCTTGTGTTAGAACGTTTCGGTATCGCGCATCAAGGCCTTCTTCGCTTTGCTGTTTATCTAGCCACTCTTGTAAAACGCTGTGATCTTTTGTGAGTTGCTGAATATTTTTGTTATTGATGGTGTAGCAGCGAGAATCTCCGATATTGATGACCCAAAGCGTTTGTTGGCGAGCAATAATTCCGGTCAGAGTAGTACCCATGCCTTGCTCTGCCGGATTACGAGCACCTCTTTCGAGAATCGATTGGTGTATTCGTTCAATGCACTCTAGTAGTGCATTACCAATAAAATCTTCGTCTTCTGTTTCTTTTAAAGTGTGTTGCAAAAAGGTGTCAAAAAAATCTATGAACAAAGTTCGAGCAATGGAACTTGCGACTTCGCCAGCGGCATGGCCTCCCATTCCGTCGGCGACGACAGCACATAAATATTGATCATCTTGTGATGTTATCCAACCAATCGAATCTTCGTTATTTTTTCTTTTTTTTCCTGTATCCGAAACACCTGCAATAGTCCATTGATAGCTCATTATTAGGTCGCATCCATTTTAAAGTCTCGTTTCAATGCGCTGATCAGTGTTTGGCGCATTTCTTCCATTGATTGATAACGTTTTGTTTTGTCTTTTTGCAGAGCCTTGTTGATAATTCGACTGGCGCTGGCTGGTAATTCTGGTCTGAGTTTTCTTATCGGTTCATGTTTTTTACTGCTGATCTGCAATGCTACCGTAGCAATCGATTCTCCGTTAAAAGGTAACTCACCCGTTAAAAGCTGATAGAAAGTAATGGCCAGGCTAAATTGATCGCTGCGGCCATCAACTTTCTCTCCACGCACCTGCTCTGGTGACATGTAATAAGGACTACCTAGTATTGCTCCGGTTTTGGTTTTGCTGTTATCAGTAAGACAGGCAATGCCAAAATCCGTCACTATGACTTTTTGCTGTTCATCATCATAAACAATATTAGCGGGTTTAATATCTCGATGAACAACGCCTTCTTGGTGAGCATAAGCTAAAGCCGAGGTAATTTGAATCATTAATTGATAAATTAACGGGATCGGAAGTAATCGATTGAACTGAATGTATTGATCCAGTGGAGCCCCGGTCAGAAAATCCATCGCAATATAAGACAGCTCATGATCTTCACCTACATCATAAATGGTAACGATGTTAGGGTGTTTGAGTTTGCCAGCAGTCTCTGCTTCTCTAAAAAAACGCGCTCTTGCTTCGGCTTCGGCATCACCACTGAATTCATTACTCAGGGCCAGAGTTTTAATCGCTACCTGACGATTTATCGCAGGATCGATGCCTTCATAGACAACACCCATCGCGCCACTGCCCAGCACTCGCTCGATTTGATAACGACCTAGTGAAGGAGGTAACAGGTCGTCATTAGACATAATCAGAGTTTTATCCATCGAAGCCGAGGCCGACATAGAAAGTGCCTGTTTCTGCAAAGCTTCGATACTTTCTATTTTTTGCTGACAATCTTTGTAATTCTTTTGTGATTTCTCGATATCTTGATAGATCAGTAACGCTTGATGAAAATCTCTCTTACGTTCACATTGTTGGGCTAAGTCATAGCTTTTTGAACGTTTAGCTTCAGAGTCGGGAAGTCGAGTAAGTAGCTCCCAACTTTGTTCCAGCTGGCCGGAGTGCAGTTTCATTTCTGCAGTTTCTAAGAGCAGAACCTGAAGTTCTTGTTTTTGTAAAAAGAAAGGTCGCTGGTGCCGTTTTTCCATCAAGGCAAAAAAGAAAGCGCCCAAATAAGCTATCAGTAATTCTGGTAATGGTAGCCATTGTTTATAATGTACTAACTCAAACCATTGCCACCCACCGAGAGCGACCAGGAGAGTGATGAGAAACCCTAAAGCAACCCAGAGCTTTTTGCTGATGGTCATATTAAAAAGCAATAATGCAACTATTAAACCCAAAGCCAGTATTACCCAGGTATAGTTAGATTCTGTGACCTGTTGTTGATGATAAAGGCGAGTGATGTTACTCACAAAATCGGTTGCTTGTGCAGGAGCTGTAGCAAATAAAATAACATTGTGTTTAGTTGGATTAAGCAAGTAGTCCGCTAAAGACTGCTGCTTTATCTCTACGGGTGTCTCCGGTAACCAGACGCTGCCATTAGCGTTTAAAGCTAAATATCCAGTGTCTAGAAATAATGTCGATGCATTGTCATTAGTGCGCAGGTTTGAATGCTGTTTGAGCTGAGCCCAGACTAATAGTTCGAGGCTTGCTAAAGGTTTTGATGAACTATGATGAATTAGTTCAAGATTTTGCACATCGTTTTGTGTTGTAGGGGCTGGCAATTGATAAGTTAGTTCTTGATACCAATGAGTCTTGTAGGTTGGGTCTACCTCCAGCTCTACTGATGGCTGTGCCGTCAAATTAAATTGCTTAAGAGGCCATGATGGAGTTTCTTCTAATAGAGTGTGGTAGTGCTTATTTGGCCACACTATCGTATGAGGTCGATGTTGCTTGAGGACATTGGCAAGCTCTTGTTCTGTCGTTGTGCTGAGCTGTGATGCGTCCAGTGTCACTAAAGTAATTGGTGCGCGAATGGTTGTTGGCCAATTAACAAGGTTATAGGTCAGGTTTTTCCAGTCTGTGAGTAAGGGCTGTAACCAAGGAGTGAAGCGCGCGAAGGTGAGCAGGGCAAACCCACTGATAAGTAATATCAGCCAGCCACTACTCCATAGAGATAACTTGGAAGATGGGGTCGAGGTCATTGAGCACTAACTTTTAACAAGGCGAAGCACCGAGCCGTGACGAACAAAGCTATTCGGTAAGCAAGTTGATTAGTCGCATCGTTACCAGAGGCTGGCTGCCTTTTTGGTAAACGAAAATGGGCTTGAGCATTAAGAAAATTCAGCATTTTGTTGTTATATTCACCACTATCAGTTCAGTGTAACACGTCTCGGATTGGGCTGGTGCATGGCGTTTTATGCCCGTCGCCTTTCAAGGTGCAGCGCTGATGTTCAAGTTGCAGCGCTGCGCGCACTCACACCAATCACTGAGTGTGTCTAAGCTCAGGGGATTCGCTTGCTGGCCGCCTACCTGCACCTTGAAATACTTTGGGTATATACCATTGCCGCTTATCGTAAAGTAGAGGAAGTTAGGGTTTAATCATTTGCAACCCTCAATTTCTTCTTATTCTCATGTATAATCGGCAACCAGATGTAATTTTGACAACAGAGAAGTGGGAGTTCAATGAGTTTTCAACCAAAACCGATGGTATTGCTGGTATTGGATGGCTGGGGCTACAGTGAGTCTGAGGCGCATAATGCGATTATGGCAGCGAATACACCTAATTGGGATAAAATTTGGTCAAGTTATCCTAAGACATTAATTTCTGGTTCTGGGTTGGATGTTGGACTGCCTCACGGACAAATGGGCAACTCTGAAGTCGGTCACCTTAACCTTGGTGCAGGCCGAGTGGTTTATCAGGACTACACACGCATTACCAAGTCTATTGAAGACGGCGACTTTTTTGATAATGAAACTATTTTAGGGGCTGTTGATAAAGCGGTAGGCAGTGATAAGGCTGTGCATATCATGGGGTTGTTGTCTCCCGGCGGTGTGCACAGTCACGAAGAACATATTCTATCGATGATGGAATTGGCTGCAAAACGTGGCACCAAAAAAGTTTATGTTCATGCTTTTCTCGATGGGCGAGACATGCCTCCTCGAAGTGCTAAAGCGTCTTTGATTCGTTTTCAGGACAAAGCAGAAGAGTTAGGCGTTCCTGGTATCATTTCTATGGTTGGACGTTACTATGCGATGGATAGAGATCAACGCTGGGAACGTGTTCAAGCTGCTTACGATATGTTGACCCTGCGTAAGGCCGAATATCAATATGATGACACTTTAACCGCGTTAGAAGCCGCCTATCAGCGGGATGAAAATGACGAGTTTGTTAAGACTACCATTATCGGTGAGCATCCAGCGATTGAGTCAGGCGATGCGGTTATTTTTATGAATTACCGAGCGGATCGTGCACGCCAGTTGAGTCGTTCCTTTGTTGAGTCTGACTTTTCAGGTTTTGCGCGCGAAGCAACGCCTGAGCTTAGCGGGTTTGTGATGCTCACTCAGTACGCTGCCGATATTCCTGCTCCAGCAGCGTTTCCTCCTCTTAAGCATAAAAATGTATTGGGCGAATACTTGCAGTCTCTGGGGAAAAAACAACTCCGTATTGCTGAGACAGAAAAATATGCCCACGTCACCTTTTTCTTTAACGGCGGAGTAGAGCAACCTTTTGTTGGCGAAGAGAGAGAGCTGATTCCTTCGCCGCAAGTGGCAACTTATGATCTGCAACCCGAAATGAACGCCCCTTTAATGGCGGAGAAATTAGTTGAAGCTATTAAGGCTCAATCTTTTGATGTGATCATTGGAAATTTTGCTAACCCCGATATGGTCGGACATACGGGTAACTTTGATGCAACGGTTAAGGCCATTGAAGCGATTGATCAGTGTTTAGGACAAATCGTTTCGGCGTTGCAAGAAGCTGGTGGCGAAGCATTGATCACGGCTGATCATGGTAATGCCGAAAAAATGGCAGATCCATCAACGGGTCAGGCGCATACGGCACACAGCTCCAATCCGGTACCTTTTGTTTTTGTTGGACGGGATGCTGAAGTGTTAGTGGACGATGGTGTGTTAGCTGATGTTGCACCAACGCTTCTTTCCTTAATGGGACTTGAAATTCCGGCAGAAATGACCGGACGTCCCATTATGTCTGTGCAATAGCTTTAAGTTATTTATGCTGTATTGGCGTCGTCTAATACTCAGTTTGCTAGGGCTTATCTTAATGATAAGCCCTGCTTTTGTTTTTGCCGCAGAAGAAAAGCAAACACGTGAAGAGTTAGAGCAAGTAAAAAAACAGATCCAGTCTGTGCAAAAGCGTTTAGGGAAAAAGCGCAAGCAATATGATGCCGCTGTGGTGTCTGTAAAAAAGAGTGAACAACAAATCAGTTCAGCAGCAAAAATTCTACGCTCTACCCAGCGACAGATAAAAAAAGAACGCAAGCTGCTGACTGAACAAAAAAGTAAACAGCGTCGATTAAGAAAGCAACGAGATGAGCATCAAGTTTTGTTGATGCGTCAGTTGCGTGCAGCTTACCTTAATGGCCATCAAGAATATGTCAAACTGTTATTGAATCAACAGCAGCCAGAAAAGCTAGGGCGTGTGTTGGTTTATTATGATTACTTAAATAAAGCTCGTACAAAAACTATTATGCAACTTGGCAACACGATCAGTGAGTTGCTTGTTGTTGAGCAAGATATTCAAAAAAGACTGGCCGAACTGAACGTATTGGAAGCTTCTCAAAAAGAAGAAAAAAGCCGTTTACTAGGATTAAAAAAGAAACGTCAGGTTGCGGTAAAAAAACTTTCATCGTCAATTTCTTCGCAAGGCAAACGCTTAGCTAGATTGCGTGAAAACGAAGTAGAGCTTGAGTCTTTATTGAATCAAATGCGCAAAGCATTAGAAGAAATATTGCAGCAACAAAGTTTATCCGGCCTTAAGTCTGTTAAAGGTCGTTTAAGCTGGCCTGTGAAAGGCAAGGTGACAACACGCTTCGGACAAAAATCTAGCCAGGGCTTAAAAAGTAATGGTATTCAAATTACTGCGCCAGAAGGTCGAGAGGTGGCTGCGGTTTATCATGGCCAGGTTGTTTTTGCCGACTGGTTGCGAGGATTTGGGCTGATGACCATTGTCGATCATGGCGATGGCTACATGAGTTTGTATGGAAACAATCAATCATTGTTTAAGGAAGTTGGAGACTGGGTAGAAGCGGGAGAGTTGATCGCGACCGTCGGTCAAAGCGGTGGACACAACGTTTCTGGATTGTATTTTGAAATTCGCCATCAAGGACAGGCAAAAAATCCACTGCGTTGGGTTCGTCGATAATATTTCCTGTATCGCTGTAACGGATAAGTATGTGGTGTAGTCAGGATCTGTGGACTATAGTTTTAAATAGGTCACTTATAAAGGAGCGCTAAAGATGGTTCGCTCTCGCCTGCTCACCCTACTGTTATTGGGCTGTGTTTATAGTGGTTTTTTGTTTGCCTCGGGTAAAACCGAAAAAGAGCAGATTCCGCTGAAAGAGCTTCGAGCATTTGCCGAAACTTATTGGCAGATTAAGCAATCTTATGTCGACGAAATTGACGACAGAACGCTTATCGAAGGTGCTATCAGTGGCATGTTGCAATCACTGGACCCTTATTCGAACTATCTTGATAAAAATGCATTAATGGATTTGCAGTCATCTTCTGATGGATTTTATGACGGGCTTGGTGTCGAAGTTGTTAACGAAAATCAGCAAGTTAAGATCGTTAATACATTAAACGACTCTCCTGCACAACGCGCAGGCATTATGGTGAATGATGTCATCACCGAAGTGAATCATGCTAAGGTCAAACTGGTTGGTGCCGATCGGGCCATCGAGCAAATGCGAGGTAAAGCAGGAGAAAGCATTCATTTGCGCATTAGCCGCGCCGGAAAACCTATCGACTTTACGCTGGTGCGAGAAAAGCTCGAAGTAAAAAGTGTCGCCCTGGACGAGGTTCGCCCTGGTTATTGGCACGCCAGAATATCTGTTTTCCAGCGTGACACTGGCTATGAACTATCAAGACAGTTGCGTCTCAATGCTATTCGTCCTGGGTTTAAAGGCTTAGTACTGGATTTACGGGATAATCCCGGCGGCGTTTTAAAGGCGGCAGTGGATGTAGTGGACCTGATGTTGGAACAAGGATTAATTGTTGTAACCGATGGTCGTGACCCCGATAGCAAGCAACGTTTTTACGCGAATCCTGGTGATGAGCTGGAGTCCATCCCACTGGTTGTTTTGATTAACAAAAACTCAGCATCGGCTTCCGAAATTGTTGCAGGGGCACTTCAGGATCATGGAAGAGCTATCATTGCAGGTAGCGAGTCTTATGGTAAGGGTGTGGTGCAATCGGTTTTGCCGATTCGTCATGACGCGGCGATTAAATTGACTACCTCTCGTTACTTTACTCCGAAAGGTCGTTCTATTCATGGTAAAGGCATATTGCCTGATGTGGCCATGGCTGAGCAAAGTGAAGCCGATCACGATTCCATATTAAATGAAGCCTTGGAGTTGCTTGTAAAGCATAGCCAGCGTAACCTTTGAGTTTTGGCTTTGTGTGTCGCGGAGTCTAGTGCGTATTGAGTGCAGAATAAGTCCGCAAAATCTAATTAAATGAATCTATTAAATACGCTTGCCCTATCGCTGTTGCTATTGGTATCTCCTGGCTTTGCTTTTGAGTTGGGTGAGCCTGTTCCGTTAAAGAAGTCACGCCTAATTATCATCATGGATGATCTGGGGGATAACTATCGCTTAGGGCGTCGAATTATTAATCTCCCTGTTCCTCTTAATATTGCTTTTTTGCCTAATACGCCTTTTGCCCGGAAGTTGGCTAATATGGCTAACGAACGCGGACATGATGTGATGTTGCACCTACCCATGGAAGCGACAACAAGACACGACCTGCTTGGTCAGGATGCGCTTAAATCGAGTCATTCTTATCAGGAGGCCATGACTATCTTCGAAGAGAATTTGGCCAGTGTGCCTCATGTTAGGGGCTTTAATAATCACATGGGCAGCCACTTAACAAAGCAGTCAGAACCCATGAAGTGGTTAATGGAAGAAGCCAGGCAGCGTGATTTGTACTTTGTTGATAGTCGAACCGTCGCAGGGTCTGTGGCTTTTTCTATTGCTTTGCACAATGGCGTGCCTGCGATCGCTCGAGATGTGTTTCTGGATCCGGTTTCTGCCAAAAAGAGCACCATTCGAGCGCAGCTAAAGAAAGCCATGAATATTGCGCAAAATAAAGGTGTGGCCGTCATTATTGGGCATCCATACCCAGAAACATTGGAAGTACTGGAGCAGGAGCTCCCCAATGTTTTACGGCATTTTGATGTTGTTAAGCTGTCAGACTTCTTCGGCGGTTAGTGTCTCTTCACGTAATTTGAGTCTTTGCTGACATTATTTTTTATCGAGTTTTCGACATTTAAAAAAATATTTACTTGGTTCTGATTGTTCATTCGAATAGAGTAGGCGATGGCCTTACTGTTACCTTATTGTCCTTGGGCAAAGGGCGTCTACATGATAAAAATCAGATGGGTAAGGTTTTTGGGGATTGCTGGTTTCTATTTTCAAGAGCATAAGTACATGATAATGAAATTAAAAAAGATTTTAGCGCTTAGTGTTGCGTTACTCATTGCCGGTTGTGGCGACGATAACATTGCTAAGGTTATTACTATCTCTGGGACTTTGACCTATGACCATGTGCCTCATGGTGCGAGTTTCCAGTTGGATTATGACAATACAGCAGCAAGTCCTATTCGTGGCGCTGTTGTACAATTACTTGATGCATCAGACAGTGTTGTAGAAACGACAGCATCCGATGGTTCTGGAAATTACAGTTTTCAGGTAGTGTTGCTCGATAATCAGTCTACCACTGGCAAAATACGTGTGTTGTCGCAAATGCTCCAAACCGGAACGCCTTCCTGGGACTTTTCTGTTGTCGACAATACCAATAGCAATGCCACTTATGCCTTAGATGGTGAGCAGTTTACCACTCAGGATTCACTGACCCAGAACCTCCATGCTGCGTCGGGTTGGGGCGGTACTGATTACACAGCACCTAGAGCGGCGGCACCCTTTGCTATATTGGATAGCATCTACATTGCTTACAACAAGATTCTAGAAGTGGATGCCGATGCCGCATTCCCAGCACTGCTTATCAACTGGAGTGTTGATAATGTGCCTTTTTCTGGCGATCTGGCTGCTGGGCAAATTGGTACTTCTTTTTATTCCGATGGCAACATCTATGTGTTAGGCGCATCGGATGCTGATACTGATGAGTATGATGGTCATGTGATTGTTCATGAGTGGGGCCATTACTTTGAAGATAAGTTTGCCCGCGCTGATTCTATTGGCGGTGCTCATAGTGGAGGCGATCGCTTAGATCCTCGTGTCGCTTTTGGCGAAGGCTGGGGTAATGCCTGGGCAGGAATGGCCACCGATGATTCTTTGTATCAGGATTCATTTGGGGTCGCTCAGGGTAATGGATTTGGTTTTGACGTAGAAAATAACAACAACACGAATCCTGGCTGGTTTAGTGAAGGCAGTGTTCAGTCGATTTTGTACGATTTATACGACACAACCAACGAAGGCGATGACAGCCTGAGTATGGGCTTTGCTCCTATCTATAACGTGCTGGTTGGTAATCAACGAACGACCAATGCATTCACCACTATTTTCTCGTTCATAACTTATCTAAAACAGGCCAATGCGAATGATTCTGCCGCTATTGATACGTTAGTTGGTGCGCAGAGCATTGTGAGCAGTTCCATGGATATTTATGGTTCTACCGAATCGAATGACGGTGGCGGTACGACCTTTGTATTGCCCATTTATACTGAGATGACAGTGGGTGGTGCTACCAAGGTGCTTTGCAGTACCGATCAGATTGGCGCTGCTTCTTCGTCAAAATTCAATAAGATTGGTGCCCGTCGTTTTGCCTACTTTAATGTTGCTGCGGATGGCGATTATCAGTTTACAGCGATATCACAGACCAATGATGGTGATCCCGATATCTTGATTTCTCGTGCAGGCGAGGCAATTAATCCTTGTTCAGCAACAGACGATAGAGGGTGTCTGGTTAATCGAGGAGAGGAGCGTCTGACGCTGACGTTAACCAGTGGTGATTATCTGGCAGAGGTTCTGGACTTTAACAACGTGGATAGCGGTGCAAGCGGTCGAGACAATTGCATTGATTTTACTATCGCAACGGCGACTAACTGATTTCGGAGATGACCATGAAATTGATTTCTTATTTAAGTGCTTTAGGGCTGATGTTCTCCATCTCTGCTATCGCCAAGGGCACTGAGACGTTTACGTCACCCGGTAAGCCATCGGCGCCTATCGAAATAAACATCAAAGAAGTGACTCGCTCTCACAAGATTGGTGAGGTTGCGCAAGTGGCTTTGAGTTTTAAGGTTCCACAAGCTGCTGAAAACTTAAAGGTTTCGGTAAAGTCTAAAGATGTAGGTAAGCTCTTACTGCAAGAGTCTGCTGAGTACTCATTGCAGAAGCAAACCTCAACCTTGAGCCAAGAGTTAACCGTTCAGGCTAACGTATTAGCAGAAGGGGTTCACTATTTAACGGTAGAAGCTTCTCTATGGCTCAATGGTGAAAAGCTGGCAAAGGTATTTGCAGTACCCGTTTCGACAAGTAACGCTAACCTAAAGCAGCAGTTGCAGCCTGAAGGTAAGCTAACGACGACCCCGGAAGGGAGAAAAGTCATTATTTTTAAGTCGAACTCCGGCAAGTAGCTCCCATATCCCCCTGGCTAGCTGATATCGGCTAGCCAAGGCCTCAAGTACCCAAAAATTCAACCTCTTAGTTAATGTGATATTCAGTTTAATTGTCTACACTGGTAAGCCTTAGCTAGACAATTGATGCCTGAGATAGTCAGTAGTGTGATCTGATTACAGGTATTTAGTCAAAATCAGTGAATAGTTCATAGCGAATATGTTGAATATTGTTCTAGTATTAATTCTTATTAACCATACAAATTAACCAGTTAAAGGTATTTTATAATGCAGCAGTTGCGTGTTTTTATCTTGGCTTTCTTCGCCGCCAGTCTTTTGCTTTTAGCAGGATGTAAAGAGGATGCTGCGAACAAAGCTATTGTTGTTCTAGATAAAAATAACCAAGAGTTGGTGACTATTTCTAAGCCTGAGTCTTTGGCTCTTCTCAATAAAATCTGGACAGAAAAGCAATCCGTTGTCACAAAAAAGCGTCCTGACTTTGATTATCAGGTAGAAATTAAAGACGGTGATAAGGTAGAAAAGTGGCTTTATTCCGCCAGCGGCTTTGCTACTTTGGCAGGAGACACTTATTCAACCATTTACCGCTTAGAGCAAGTTAAACAACTGAATCAGTTGATGAATTTATCCAAGTAGTATCTATCAAAACACAGAAGTGAGTTGTCGATAATGAATACATTTAAGAAAAGCGCGATTGCGGTCATTGTTGCCTCTGCGCTAGCCCCCATTGCAAGTTTTGCTGAGACAGTGAGTTACCATAGTGATCATCGAAACTCACCTAAATTGATGCTGAACGAGAAGTTCTCTCCTGTCGCTTCAAAAAATGCTCAAGACACTGTCGAGCAGTACCTCAAAGCAAACAGCGAGCGTTTTCACTTTGCTGCTGATTTGTCTAACCTGACACTACGCACCGTTAAAGAAAGTTTAACAGCAAAACACTACCACTATCAGCAAACATTGAACGGCATTAACGTTGATAAAGCTGAGATGATTGTTTCGGTTAATCTTAATACCGGACAAATCGATAAAGCCTATAACAATATCCACCCTGTGACAGAGCCTGTTGCTGCAACTAAATCAGTCATCACCGACATGCAGGCAATGGAGAATGCGTGGAAGCACATTCAAGGTAGTGGACAGCTTCAGTCTCAACCGACTGGTGAGTTGGTTTATGTTAATCAGAATGGTGAGTTTCGATTGGTTTATAAAGCTAGCCTGCTACCTTCCCTACCTCGTGGCGATTGGGAGCTTCTTGTTGATGCAACGAGTGGTGAAGTGCTTAAAACACGTCGTATCGATTTGCCTTTGAAAACCAATGCGAATGGCGCTGATGGCAAAAAGACCTGGAGCCAGTTTGCTAAGTCTGATTCTTTTGTTCCTTTTGCTGATGCATTAGCTGCCTGGGAGAAAAAATCAGCAGAAAAAGCGGCAAAAGCACAAGCAATGAAAGCTTATGCAATGAAAGCAGCCGGTACAGCATTAACGTTTGATCCTGATCCTCGTGCTACGCTTAACGATGCCAGTCTTGAAGACAATACGCCTGCGGCAACTTTTGACCCAGCGTACCTGACTCGTAACCTTCAGGACATTACCTTAAATTCAGGTACTTACTCATTAGTTGGACCTTGGGTTCAAATCATCGATTGGGATGCGCCTACCGCAGCTCCTAGTACAACGTCTGATGGTAACTGGACTGCCAAGCGTGGTAATCCTGCCTTTAATGATGCCAACACCTATTTCCACATCGATCAAAACCAGCGCTATATGCAGTCATTAGGTTTTACTGGCAACAAAGGCATCCAAGCAGGCTCTATGGAAATAGATGCCAACGGTGCAGACGGTGCCGACAACTCAGCTTATTATCCAGGTACTAATCGCTTGACTTTTGGTCATGGCTGTGTTGATGACAATGAAGATTCTGATGTTATCTTGCACGAATATGGCCATGCGATAAATTACAGCATTAACTCTAACTGGTCTGGTGGCGACACAGGCTCTATGGGTGAAGGTTTCGGTGATTATTGGGCGGGTTCTTATAGCTACAGTACGCCAAATGGTCAAACCTTTAATCCTAATTGGGTTTTCTCGTGGGATGGGCACAATAATTGTTGGGGCGGTCGTGTTATGAACCGTACTAACTTCCGCTATGATTCCAGTCAAACTTACGGTGCCCACCAAACCGTTAATGGACAGTTAGGTGATGAACTGTGGTCAACGCCAATCTTCCAGGCGTTAGTTGAACTGATGGCTGCAGGCCAGGCTCGTACCGAAATGGACCAAATCATTCTTGAGGCACAGTTTGGTTTAGGTGCTGGATTAAGAATGCCTGATTTGGCTAATGCTACAGTCCAAGCGGCTCAAACTCTGTTTCCTAACGGCCCTCATGCAGCTAAATATACGGAGAAGTTTCACCAGGTTGGAATAATAAATAATGCACCTATTGCACAAGTGGATAATTCTAATTTTTCTGTAGATGAGGGTACCTCTGTTCTTTTGGATGCGACAGGTAGCTCAGACCCTGATAATGACACAATAACGTATGCTTGGGTTCAAACATCAGGGCCTTCTATAGCACTAAACAACGCTTCTTCGGCACAAGCTACTTTTACAGCGCCAATGTTAACGAATGATGCTTCACTATCATTTCAGGTTACAGTTACCGACGAGCTTGGTGCGACGGGGTCTGCGGATGTGAATGTAATGGTTATTGATACCAATAATGCTCCAATTGCGCGAGTTGTGAATTCAAATATTGAAGTAGTTGAAGGTGACTCTGTTTCTCTGGATGCATCTAATAGTTCTGATCCTGACAATGATGCTTTGACTTATGCTTGGACTCAAACATCAGGGCCATCTGTGACGTTAAGCAATGCTTCCTCAGCGCAAGCGAGTTTTACCTCACCATCTGTAGCTGCTAATGTTTCGATGGAGTTTTCAGTGACAGTTACGGATACAAGCGGAAAAACAGACACAGCGATAGTTAATGTAAATATTACAGACAACGGCGGTAACAGTGCACCGGTTGCGCGAGTTGCCAGTGCGAGTATTTCGGTGGTTGAAGGTGGTTCTGTTTCTCTCGATGCGTCAAGCAGTTCTGATCCAGACAATGACACTCTGACTTATGCCTGGACTCAAACTTCAGGCCCTTCAGTGACTCTTAGCAATGCGTCATCAGCGCAAGCAAGCTTTACTGCACCAACAGTAACAGCGAATACCTCTATGGCGTTCCAGGTAACGGTAACGGATACCAGTGGTGCGACTGATACTGCGAGTGTTAACGTGACTGTGACTAATCAATCTACTGGAAACGGTGGTGGCGGAGGCGGTGGTGCCTTCGGAGCTGGCTTATTAGCTTTATTGCTCTTAGGTCGCCGTCGTTCTAAGTAGCATAGCGATAGATAAAAAAGCTCAGTTTATACTGTAATGCCGATCAGTTAAGCCAATTAGAGCTTGATTTTTCAGCAAAATCCGATGATCACAAGTCATCGGATTTTTTTATGGTTGTGCATAGTCCTATTTTTAGCGGAGGTGGATTTTTACTGGCTTAGACTGTCATAAATGATTTGGGTAAACGCGGCCTCTTTTATAAAACCTTTGCCCCACACTTTGGCCAACTCGGCGAGTGGTCGTTGCTGTTGAACTTGCTCTAATGTTTGATTTTGCGTCATTGAGTTGGCAACAGCCTGGCGAGCCGCTTTAAGCATGTTGAGGTAGTCTTCTAGTGTTTTTGTGTCACTCAACTTTCCGTGACCTGGAATAATGAGTGTTTGTGGGTTTGAGCGCTGTAATACCATCGAAACAGCACTGATCATGCCGTCAATATGGCCTCCAGAAGAAGTGTCGATAAAGGGGAAAGTGCCTGCAAAATAGATATCACCCATATGGACCACGTTCGACTTTTTGAAGAACACAATGGCATCGCCATCAGTATGCGCGTGAGGCATGTGCACGACTTCGGCTTCTTCTCCGTTTAAGAATAAGGATAAGCTTTGAGTAAAGGTGATGATGGGCAATGCGGCTTCGGGTGAGGCAGGAACCTTACGTCGAAATAATTTAATCAGTTGCTCCTGACTCATACGAGTACGAACATTTTTGTGAGCTACAACAACACTGCCCTCACGAGCAAAGTTTTCGTTACCTCCGGTGTGATCGCCATGCCAATGGGTATTGATGACGTATCGTGGTTTGTTGGGATGGAGCTTCTTAAGACTGCGCAATATCGTTGGCGTTGCTGGAGCGTACTGGTCGTCGATTAAGAACAGACCGTCTTCGCCTGAAGACACACCGATATTACCGCCTTGTCCCGTAATCATATAGATATGGCCACGCACGTTGAGGGTTTTAGGCGATGAGTCTGCTGCCCACGTTGGTAAGCTTAGTGTAATGATTAAAATGTAAGAAAACAGTGCCAACGCTGACTTAGTAATTAGTTGGGTAGTCATGATAGGTCTCATTATGATGTTTTTATAGCTTCATTTTAGGCCCAATTTTGAGGATGTGAAATATACCCGTCGCCTTTCAAGATGCAGCGGTGTTGGCTGCGCGCGCTCACCCCAATCACTTAGTGTATCTAAGCTCAGGGGATTCGTTTGCTGGCCGTCTACCTGCACTTCGAAATGCTTTGGATATCGATATTGCCGGAAGAATAAGGATTTTTAAGTTTTTGATTTCTAGGTGTTTTTGTCTTAAGGTGCTGAGTGGAAATGGTTTTGTTGAGTCGTAAAGCGGGATTGAAAACCTATCTGCAGTACTCAGAGTTAGTAAATTATTGATGTTCCATTTATAACTAAAGGACAAGGGTAAGTGGACATGTTTAGTTATGGATAGCTGCAGAGTTGTCCTGAATCGATTTGAATTAAGGGGAAGTGAGTGGATATTTTAGTTTATGTCATAGTCGGTTTTGCACTGTTATTAGTCTTTTTGGGAGTGAAAACGGTCCCACAGGGATATGAATATACAATTACCCGGTTTGGTAAATTTGATCGTAATTTAGTGCCTGGATTGCGTTTTATCGTGCCTGTTATTGAGGCGGTTGGTAGTAAAGTCAATATGATGGAGCAGGTGCTGGATATTCCTGAGCAGCAGGTGATTTCTCAAGATAATGCGACGGTAACTATTGATGCCGTTTGTTTTTATCAGGTCATTGATGCGGCAAAAGCCGTTTATGAAGTAAACGATTTGACACGTGCCATGCAAAACTTGGTTATGACCAATATCCGTACTGTGCTAGGCAGCATGGATCTTGATGAGACTTTGTCGAAACGTGATCAAATCAATGCCCGCATCTTAACCATTGTTGATGAGGCAACCAATCCTTGGGGGGTTAAGGTAACTCGTATCGAAATTAAAGACATTCTGCCACCGAAAGATTTGGTTGACGCAATGGCTCAGCAGATGAAAGCAGAGCGAATTAAGCGAGCGCAAATTCTTGAAGCAGAAGGTGAAAAGCGTTCACAGATCCTTAAAGCTGAGGGTGAAAAAGAAGCGGCTATTCGAGAAGCTGAAGGTGAAAAACAGGCGGCTTTTCTGGAGGCAGAAGCACGAGAGCGTTTGGCACAAGCCGAAGCAAAAGCAACTCAGATGGTCTCTCAGGCGATTGCTCAGGGGGATGTTCAGGCCATTAACTACTTCGTAGCGCAAAAGTATGTTGATGCTCTAAAAGACATTGCGTCAGCACCTAATGAAAAACTTGTCTTTATGCCGCTTGAAGCCAGCTCGGTTATCGGAGCAATTGGTGGTATAGGGGAGTTGGCAAAAGGCGCAATGAAGGCCAATAAGTCATAATTTGGAGGCAGCTTATGATCGTTGAATGGTTAACTCAGATGGAATTCTGGCATTGGATGACCTTGGGGCTACTGCTCTTTGTGCTCGAAATGTTTGCTCCTGGTGCAATTTTTATGTGGGCGGGTTTTTCGGCACTGGTTGTTGGCGTGGTGCAATGGCTGGTTCCTGATATCAGTTGGCAGTTTCAATGGATTCTATTTTCGTTGTTGTCTCTGGCCAGTGTTATTGCCTGGCGCTATTTTGCTCCTACTAAGGACGAAGCAGAAGTTCCTGTTAAACTCAATCAGCGTTCGGCGGCTTTAGTAGGGCGACGAGCGACATTATCTGAGCCCATTGTGAATGGTTTCGGGCGTATTCAGATCGACGACACCTTTTGGCGGGTAGAAGGGGCTGATATGCCTACTGGCACCGCTATTTGTGTGATTGATGTGGATGGCGCCACTTTAAAGGTCGAGGCGGTGAGTTAACCTGCCCATGCTCTAAAATGGAAGCACCTATGTGAAGATGGTCAAGGTACTGCGCTGGCCATCTTTACTGTGTATAATGCTGCGCCTTAGATATTCCATTATTTGAATAGTCAGCAGGTTGTCATGGAACAGTTTATCGAATTTGTATCCAACCATTGGATACTCAGTAGTGCCTGGGTTGTAGTCTGTGCATTACTTCTTATGGCTCATATTAAGCATTTAACCAATGGCGTTCGCTCATTGGTTCCTCAAGAAGTTACTCATTTGATCAATCGCGAAGATGCTTTAGTGGTCGATATTCGTCCAATTGCCGATTTTAATAAGGGGCATATTGTCGGATCCGTTAATATTCCACAGTCAAAAGTAACATCTAGCTCAAAAGAACTTGAAAAGCACAAAAGCAAACCCATAATCATTGTCTGCGCCAACGGTATGCAAGCTGGTTCAGTTTGTGAGCAGCTTAAAAAAGCAGACTATACAGCACACAAACTATCGGGCGGATTTCAATCTTGGTTGGGTGAAAACCTGCCAGTGGTGAAAAAATAGCGACTGCCGATGGTTAAGCTGTGGTAATGCTACAGTGGCCTTTATCAATAAAAAATATGACGTCCCATGTAGGACATTAATGAATTGAGGAAGAGAGAAGAATTATGACAGATCAAGTTGAGGTTAAACCAGAAGGCGCTGCAACAACAGCTGAAACACCAGATGGCGTTCAGGTTGCTATCCAGCGTGTATACACTAAAGACGTTTCTTTTGAAGCGCCTAACGTTCCTGAAGTTTTCCAAGACCAAAACTTCAAGCCAGAAATCAAAATGGAAATGAACAGCAAGTCTCGTAAAGTTGCTGATGATTTCTACGAAGTGGTACTGTCTATCACATTAACTGCTGCGCAAGGCGAAAAAACAGCATTCTTGGTAGAAGTTCAGCAAGCGGGCCTATTTGGCATCCGTGGCCTTGACGATGCACAGTTACGTCATTTGTTAAGCACTTTCTGCCCAGAAGTTCTTTATCCTTATGCACGTGAAACCATCTCTAGCTTGATCAACAAAGGTGGCTTCCCTCCAATTTACTTGGCTCCAGTGAATTTCCACGAGTTATTCCAAGCTCAAATGGCTCAAGCAGCTGCTGAGCAACAGAACGCTGAGTAATCTTTAATGACAACTGCAGAAACGCAGTTCTCTCCTATTGCGGTACTGGGAGCGGGTTCTTTCGGTACTGCATTAGCCATTTTGCTTTCTGGTAATGGCAATCCCACACGTTTATGGGCGCGCGATTCTGAGCAAGCAGCATCGATGCAACAAGAACGTTGTAATCAGCGCTATCTTGGCGACGCCGGCTTTCCATCGACTCTCGAAGTGTATAGCGATTTGCCTGCGGCACTTGAAGGCGTTTCGGATGTGCTATTAGCGGTACCTAGTAGTGCTTTTGCAGAAACGCTCAAAGCTATCAAGCCTTATGTTCCTGAGTCCGTCAGAATTGCCTGGGCCTGTAAAGGTCTGGAGCCAGGAACAGGACGCTTTTTGCATCAGCTGGTAGCAGAAACCCTGGGTGCTCAGGTTCCACTGGCCGTTTTGTCTGGCCCTACCTTTGCTACCGAGCTAGCTAAAGCGATGCCAACGGCTATCACGCTGGCTTCCAATAGCGATGAGTTTGCTCAGCAAATGGTAGAACGTTTGGTAAACAATGCGTTCCGCGTTTACACCAGCGATGATTTGGTGGGTGTTCAACTGGGTGGAGCCCTTAAGAACGTTATTGCCGTTGGTGCTGGTATTGCCGACGGATTAGGTTTTGGTGCTAATGCGCGCACAGCGCTAATCACTCGTGGATTAGCTGAAATTCAGCGTTTAGGGCTAAAGCTGGGCGGCAAGTCAGAAACCTTTATTGGTTTGGCGGGATTGGGAGATCTGATTCTTACCTGTACCGATAATCAATCGCGTAATCGACGTTTTGGTCTGGCATTAGGTGGCGGCGAAAAAGTTGAAGAAGCGATTAAAAACATTGGCCAGGTAGTGGAAGGCGCAAAGAATGCGCATCAGGCCGTGTTATTGTCTGAACGATATGGTGTTGATATGCCTATTTCTCGCGCTATCTATCGTATTGTTCACGAGCAGGCTGATCCAGTTCAGCAGGCTTACGAACTGCTTGGTAGGGATATTAAATCAGAGGGCGAATAGCCTCCTGTTTTTTGCTCTGTATCTTTGCAAGGTGGCGGCTAATTCAAATGAGCGCCACCACCTTTGCTCTGGCTTAACTAGCCGATAATACTCTTGATATAAATCCTTTAATGTAGCGCGTTTCTGGGATAGCTGGATGGATTGGGTGATCAGGCCCCTGATGATTCTGCTCAATGATTTGCAGCTGTTTGTCCAGATGACGAGATGAAGTGCGCAATATATCCTGTAGCTCTTCAGCTTTTAAGTGCATGGAGCAGGAGGCAGAAAGCAAAATACCGTCTTTGCTCAATAAACGCATGGCGAGTTCATTAATTTTTCGATAGCCCTGTAATCCTGCCTTGTGATCTTTCTTCTTTTTGATAAAAGCGGGTGGATCCACCACAATCACGTCAAATCGTTCTCCTTGCTCTTTTAGCGCCGCTAACGCAGTAAAAGCATCACCCTCTACGGTTGTTAAACGATCAGCAACGCCATTAAGTTCGGCGTTGTACTGCAGTTCGTCCAGTGCTTTTGATGATGCATCAAGACACCAGACTTCTTCAGCTCCAGCGGTGGCCATTTGTAATCCAAAAGCGCCTATGTAACTGAACACATCCAAGACTTTTTTGCCTTTGGCGTACTGCGCAATTTGTTTGCGACTGATTCGATGATCATAAAACCATCCGGTCTTTTGGCCACTATGAGGGTGGATGGCGAATTGGGTTTGGTTTTCTTCGATAACAATTTGCTCAGGTGTTTCGCCAAACGCCTGTTCAACGTAGCTATCTAACCCTTCCTGTTTGCGGGCTGAGGAGTCGTTGCGCAACAAAATGGATGTGGGTTTGACGACTTTACACAAGGCATCGACGATGGCTTCTTTGTGTTGCTCCATACCTGCCGTTGTAATTTGAACGACCAGATGTTCGTTGTAGCGGTCAACGATCAGTCCTGGCAAGCCGTCGCTTTCTCCATAACAAAGTCGATAAAAGGGCTTATCGAAGCAACGTTCGCGCAGTGATTGAGCAATATTGAGTTTGTGGACCAGTAGTGAACGATCCAGTTGCAGTTTAGGATCACGACTGACAATACGAGCGCACAATAAGGTTTGCGGATTGATATAGCCAGTCCCGAGTTTTTGACCACTGGCGCTTTCTATCAATACTTGTTGGCCTGTCTGAAAAGATTTTAGCGGTGATTTTTGTGTATCAACCTCGTTACTAAAAATCCATAAATGTCCGCCTTTTATGCGTTTTTCTTCGTTCTTTTTTAAGACTAATCGCGCTAAGCTCATCGGCAATTCCAGTGATATAAAGAGTAAGACTCGGCATTAAGCTGCCGACTAAAAGTAATATTTTTATATTGTATCATTGATAGTGTAGGCTTAATAAAAAGATCTATACCCGTCGCCTTTCAAGGTGCAGCGGTGTTGGCTGTGCGCCGTTCACTTGGAGCATCCAAGCTCAGAGGATGCTGGCCGCCTACCTGCATTTTGAAGTACTTTGGGTATATTGGGTTAAAGCCTGTGATGACAAAAATGAGGAATACCGTTTTATGAAGGCGAAAGTATTAGTTCATGTATTTGGCAATGACGAGCCCGGGCTGGTCGAGTCTATTGCAGAATTGGTGAAAGCTAATCAAGGAAACTGGCTAGAGAGTCGATTGAGTCATTTGGGAGGCCGATTCGTTGGCCTGGTCTTATGCGAATTTGAAAAAGCCCAGCTGAACGATGCCATCACTGCTTTTAATGAGTTTAAACTCGCCGGACTGGAGTTGAAAGCAGAAGCTTGTGACATCGAGCCTTTGACTGCCAATGCTCAGGTGACTTTGGTGGGTAACGACAAACCCGGTATTATCCATGAGATATCGCAGTGTCTGAAATCCCTGAACGCAAATGTAGAAAAGTTGGAGTCTGCGGTAGAAGCAGCGCCTATGTCTGGTGGTAGTTTATTTAAAGCCAGTCTCGAAGTGCATTTGCCAGAAGCTGTCGAGTTGAGCGATTTACAGCAGGCATTGGAAGGCATTGCCAATGATTTGATGGTCGATATCGAAGTGAACTAAGGCCAATCCCATTTTTCACTCGGCTACATTAGAGCTTCGCCTAAGTAGAATAATTACATGGCGCTCATTCAGCCTTGCCGATCAAAAAAAGAGTTTTGGCAGAGATCATCAATGAAAGAGTAACAGGTCCCAGTTCTATTTCTTTGTTGTGTATCGAAGCCTTCGCTGGAGTAGTAATCGCGAGCGAAGGTTTTATTCTCCGTAAGAAAATCACACCAATCCTGACTTTTACAATAACGCCTTGTGATCCTGTATTGGGACAAGAGGCGCTTTTTTGTTGGGAAACTATTTGAGGTATCGATGGAAAAGTTACGCAATTTTACTCGTAAATCACTACTGGGTGGCATCTTGGTGTTGTTGCCATTAGTGATTCTGGGCTTTGTATTACGCTGGGCATTTTATTTCGTTACAGACTTAATTCAGCCGCTAACTGATTATCTTCTTACTCAGTATTCGGTGCCCGAAGTCATTGCGGATATGTTAGTAATAAGCGTCATTGTTGTATTTTGTTTTCTGGTTGGAACCATTATCTCAACAAGCGTTGGTCGCTGGGTGCATAGTCATTTTGACCACTATCTTACAAGACTGGCTCCAGGATATCGGATAATCAAAGAGATTGTTGGACAGTTCTTTGGCGATTCCGATAGCTCTCCTTTTGCTCGTGGTGAAGTGGCTCGTGTAAAACTCTTTGGGCTTGAATGTAATACGACGGTGACCGTTATTGTTACCTCGCGCCATGAAGACGGCACTTATACCGTGTTTATGCCCACAGGCCCCAATCCAACATCTGGTAACATTTATCATGTTCCCCCTGAGCAAGTGGAACTCTACCCAGATGCCAGTGTCGAAAGAATGATGAAGAGCATCATTGCTTGTGGTGCGGGTAGTGATGAGTTATTCGCTAAGAATAAGAAGCAGTAATAGCAATCTCTTTGCTGTGTGTGAGTGCTTGCATACTTTGGTGGTAAGCGAAGTATGAGATTGATCACAGTAAAATACTTAGAAATGGGTTACTGTTAGCAGTCTATAGTCGGCTGTTTTGATAGCAAAGTCTTCTTGGAGTTTGCTTACTTTATGCAATTGTTGTGTATAATAATTGTACAAAAAAGCAGTCGACTGTCAGTTAGTTTACGTAATTAAAGTGTGTCTCCAACATGGTCGAAGATATCGTTCTTGAAAGTCCCGTTCAGGCTGAACGTCAACTCACTCCTCCCGAAGGAGAGGAACGTCATGTTTCTGTGGAATACACACTAAATCCCAAATTTTCTCGCCATGAATATCACTATCGCCTGTTTAACGAGTGTTTTCTGGAAATTGAGCGCTGTGATAAACAGGAGAAAGAAGACCCTTGTACGACGGCTTTTCATGTTGGTTTGTTAGAATCTAAGCCCAAAAAAATTCGCCGTTCTTCCTGGGTGACCTTCCTCGGTTCATTGTTAACGGGTTTTGCGGCTATTGGTATTGGAGTGATGCTAGGCGACTATTGGCTTGCCGCTGGTACGGGGATTTTAGGGCTGCTGTTGTTTATTAACTATTATGTGTCGTGTCGAGAAGTCTCTTTCTTTTATTCTCGTTCTGGCAAAGCGCCCTTGTTGTCGTTGTCACATCGTTGCCAATGCTCTGATGGGTTAAATGATTTTGTCGGGCGCTTAAAAGAAAGCATCGAAAAAAACACGCTTCCAGCTTCTTCACCCTTCTTTGCTGAAGAAACCCGCCTGCATCGTAATTTGATGGAGCAGGGGTGGATTTCTCGTGAAGACTATGAGAAAGCCAAAAGCCGCATTATGAAGCAGTTTGCTCATTAGGGCTGTTTCCCTTTCCTTATTCCTGATCTGGCATTCGCAGTAGTAACGCAACCCGTCTGTTTTTCTGACGATTCTCTTCGGTGTTGTTTAAAGCCAAAGGTTTAGTATCGGCATAGCTGATGGCGCGAAAGCGAGATTGTTCCATTCCCTGGCTGGCCAGATAATTTACCACGCTGCTGGCGCGAGCTGCCCCTAGTTCCCAGTTAGAAGGATAGGTGCTGGTTCCAATGGGAATATTGTCCGTGTGTCCTTCTACCAGAATAACACCTTCTGCCATTTCAAACAGCGGCACCAGTTTTAGCAGGACACCACGTCCCTCTGGCTTTATTTCTGCTTTGGCCGAATCGAATAGCATGCGATCTTGAATTTGCAATTTTACAAACTCGTCTTCTAACGAGAGGGCAATATCGTCTTTTAATTTGAGACTGTCTAATACCTGATGGACCTGTTCTTGCCAATGCTCCAACGTCGTTGATTGAGGTGTTTGTTTAGGGGTTGGGCGCGCTGTCGCTGGTGCTTCCTGGAGAGCCGATTGCTGTTCTTCTTGTATTATGTCTGATTGGGTTAGCTCAGCCTGTGCGGGGGTTGGGGTATCATCGGATAGTGCCAACAGGACGATAAACATCATCGAGAGCAAAATAAAGACATCAAGGTAAGACATCATCCAGTTTTCATCTCCTAGATGATTCTGGGCTGGCAGTAGGCTTTGCTGCAATGGGCCTTGTCTAGAATCGGGTGGGGTTATCATTAATTTTCTTCTCGTGCGCCAAAGCCAGACATCCGCGGATCTTGGTGTAGATCAAGGTTATTGGCATTGCTCTTGGCATCATAAAGCTCGTTGTCGTGCTGGGCGATAAATGAATCCAGAGTCGCGCGGATAAACCCTGGAGTTCGCTTCTGGCTCATCAGGCTGATACCTTCCAGTACCATGGTCATCAGCATAATTCTGCGTTCCGTGCGTCTCTCAAGTTTGATAGCGATGGGTTTGAACACCAGATTAGACAACAGTAAGCCGTAAAAAGTGGTAACCAGCGCAATAGCAAGCTGAATGCCCATTTCACTCAGATTACCGCTGCCCATTTGCGGTAACATATTGATCAGACCAATAAGCGTGCCCAACATGCCAAAGGCGGGAGCAAATGAGGCCATAGCCCGAAACATATTGGCCTCTGAGTGTTCTTGCGCTCTTAACCGGGTGATACGCCAATGCATGAGATCAAGGATGTCAGGCAAAGGGGTTTTATCAACAATGAGCTGAAGGCCCGTTTTTAGAAAGGTATTGTTAAGACGGGTCATGTGCGACTCTACGCCGCGAAAATCGTCTCGGAACCACATCCTTGCCAAGGTTTCGATTTCTTCAACCTGATGCTTTGCATCTACTTTAGGTTCTCGTACCACAATGCCAATCAATTTAAAGAGACGTTTAAACTCGGGCATGGGATAACTGACCATGGTGGCAGCAAAGGTTCCCCCAACAACAATGCCCAGTCCCGGTAAGTTAATAAAAGCAGCTGCATTCGTTGAGCTTGCTGCGATAACCAGGCTAACAACAAGAATGCCGGCTAATACTCCAATAATGGTCGAATAGTTCACTGAACTTCCTTTGATGGTATCGGCCTCGTTTCGATAGCCGTGGTTTTTCTCGCTTGAGAGTTATTGGCCTTTGTTATGTTATCGGCGAATAAATGAGCAACTTTATTGGCAGCCATATCTCCGTTTTGAAATGTCAGTACTTATCAATAAGGTTAGTCCAAATCCCCATCAATATTGGGAGTTGCCGCCAGTTATACCCAAAGAATTTCAAGGTGCAGCTAGGTGGCCAGCAAGTGAATCCCCTGAACTTAGATAGACCAAGTGATTGGGGTGAGTGCGTGCAGCCAACTCCGCTGCACCTTGAAAGGCGACGGATATAGATAAAAAAAGAGAGCTGACGTATCGGTTGTGGATGATTACAATGGCGACTTTCTTGCCCTGTCGGTAGAACAACAGATCTTGGTACATGATGACACCCTATTGGCGTAACCCTGCATTGCATCAGCAAACTTTTCGCCTGGCGATTCCGATGATCTTGTCGAATCTTACTGTTCCGTTAACGGGATTGGTGGATACAGCGGTGATCGGTCATCTTGATGAGTCACATTATCTTGGCGCAACGGCAGTCGGTTCGCTCATTGTGACCATGATTCTATGGGCTATGGGTTTCTTGCGTATGGGAACCACAGGGTTTGCTGCGCAGGCGTTTGGCGCGCAAGATAATCAGGATATTCGTCGAGTATTGCTAAATGCCTGTCTGCTGGCATTAGGCATTAGTGCAGTGGTGTTGGCCTGTCACACCTTGATCTGGCTGGTAGCGATTTACTTTATCGATGGCAGTCAGGCAGTTAAAGAATTGGGGCAGGTGTATTTTGATATTCGCATCTGGGCCATTCCGGCTATGCTGTTGCGCTATGTCTTTATTGGCTGGTTGTTGGGAATGCAAAATGCCCGCGTTCCTTTATATATCTTATTGGTTACTAACATCACCAATATTGCTCTTGATCTGGTTTTTGTTATTGGATTGGATATGGGCGTTGCCGGAGTCGCCTGGGCCAGCTTAATTGCCGACTATCTTGGACTGTTAATCGGCGGCTTTTATATTGCGCGATTATTGCGCCGTCATCCTGTCGTTGAGCGATGGTTGGATCTGATTCGCAAGAGTGCTTTGCAAGCATTGTTGAATCTTAATCGAGACATATTTATACGAACTCTGGCATTGGAGTTGGTGTTTTATCTAATGACCGCTAACGGTGCAAAATTAGGCGATGACGTACTGGCTGCTAATGCTGTACTGATGAATTTTGTATTGTTGTTATCTTATGGACTGGATGGTTTTGCCCATGCTGTTGAGGCTCTGGTGGGTAAGTATATTGGCGCTAAAGATCGTTACCAGTTTATGGGGGCTATTGTTGTTGCCGGGATCTGGTCATTGATATGCAGTTTATTATTTGCCTTGATTTATGCAGTATTCGGCACAACTATAATCGACATTCTAACAAGTATAGAAAGCGTGAATCAGATCGCTCAGGAGTATCTGATTTATCTGATCGGCTTGCCCATTATTGCTGTATGGAGCTATTGGCTAGATGGGATTTTTGTTGGCGCTACGCGGGCAAAAGAAATGCGCAATAGCATGTTGATCGCTGTTATAACGGTTTATGTGCCTGTTTTATGGTTGTTGCAACCTCTGGGTAATCATGGGATTTGGATTGCGTTTTACTGCTTTATGTTTGCACGGGCATTAGGGCTGTGGGTTTATTTTGTAAAACTGGATAAGCAAAAAGCATTTTGCTAACAGGTTGCTTAAAAATTCGAATCCGTTGATAACATAGTCAAGATTCGAAAATGGTTAAATATTGATTGAGTAGAAAGAGAGTTCGCACTATGAAAGCAAAGTTAGAAGCCTTGGTTGAGTCCACGGGCTTTCAGAACTTTATTATGGCGTTGATCATTGTTAACGCGATTATTTTGGGATTAGAGACATCGCCTACTGTTCAGCAGGCGATAGGGACATGGCTCGGCTGGATCGATGGCATTATTTTGGCCGTTTTTGTTGTTGAAATTGTGCTTCGACTCTTCGTTTATCGATTGAAGTTTTTTAAGGACCCCTGGGGGATTTTCGATCTGACTATTGTGGTTATTGCACTGATCCCTGCAACTGGGCCTTTTGCTGTTGTTCGAGCACTACGTGTGCTTCGAGTATTAAGGCTCATTTCGGTCGCACCCAGTATGCGTTCTGTTGTGTCTGCGTTATTACAGTCATTGCCGGGTATGGGAGCTATTGTTGCTTTACTGTCGTTGATTTTTTATGTTTCTGCGGTGATGGCCACTAATCTATTCGGGTCTGATTTTCCAGAATGGTTTGGCACTTTAGGGAAAAGTTTTTATTCGTTATTCCAGATCATGACGCTTGAAAGTTGGTCGATGGGTATTGTGCGTCCGGTCATGGAAAAGCAGCCAATGGCCTGGATGTTTTTTGTGCCCTTTATTTTGATTGCTACTTTCACCATGCTCAATTTATTTATTGCTGTGGTGGTTAATGCCATGCAAACGCGACATGAGCAGGAGCAGGGCAAAACAGATAAAAAAGCCATTAAAGATGCGCATGATGAGCGTCAAGCGTTGCACGATGAGGTCATCGCATTACGTAAAGATATTCAGCTGATGAGCCAAAAGTTAGAACAATCGTCTCGTCAAAGTTGATAGAACTTTTGCAAAATCTCTTCGGTAAAATTACGTCTTAAATAAAAACCTCGAGGAAGCGTTTTCACAACGCTTCCTTCTGGCCCAATGGCATCGGTTAAGACTCTTGAGTTGGCAGCCTTGGGGCGGATTTGCAAAGCTTGTCCGAATCGAGCATTCAGCTCTCCCAGTTTTCCTAAGGTGACTTTTTCCATGGCTTCTTCCCAGTCTTGGCGCAAGATATTCCACTGTTCCTGATCGGGGCGCCATAGCAAAGGCATTCCAGCGATACGCTGTTCGGGTGGTGTACCTTTGTCGGTCACAATAGGAAACCACAACACACACGATAATTTCTTTTTAACGACGGAAGTATCCCATTGCTCATTTAAGGTATCGTGCAAAGGGAGAACACTCACGTAGGTAGATTCCCAGGGGCGTCCATGTTGATCAACAGGGAGTGTCTTTAGCTCTATTCCAAGGTTGGGAAAATCAGGTTCGGGCAAAGAGCCAGAATAAGCACCAAGAAGAAACTCAATAAATTGTCCTACCCAGCCTTTTTCGAGCAACAGATTATCAGGCATGGATGACTGATATCTTTGTGCCAGTTGCCCCAAGCTAAATCCTGCAAGAGACTCAGCTCGCTTCATCAGCTCATCAATGGATTGTGGCGGCGTAACTAACGGCATATTGTGGTTGTGTTAAGAACAAGTCGAGACATCATTATGTCAGGAAATGAGTGAATGAAAAACTTAAGGATGCGTTTGGGAGGCTGGCAAATAGCGATAGTGCCCAGTGATCTTATAGTCAAATAACATGTCATCCAGCTTTGGGCCTGCACCAATATTATGAACAATAAGAGGACGCAATCCATCACTTGAGCGCTGGTTAGTGACTATGCCTATATGAGGCAGATTGCCTGGCAACATCCAGGTAACGAGATCGCCCGGCTGATAACTAGCGGCTTGCTGGCTGACAGCCAGGCTTTGTCCGTGACGAGAGAAGAAAGTGCGCAAATTAGGAACGCGTCGATGATCGATATTACTGTCGGGACGTGTAAGTCCCCATATTCTCTTTGAAGGATAGTGCTTAAAGTTCGCTTTCATATCTTCATGCACTTTTTGTTGCAGATCGATACCCAGTTGCCGATAACTGCGGATCACCACATCGGTACACACGCCAATATTAGCGGGAACATCACCATTAGGATAAGGGATAGAAAGATAGCGCCCATCGTAGGTGACCTGCTGATGGGTTCGTGCGAGTGCTGCTTTTACCAAAGATTGTGAAGAGGGCGGGTACTGAGCATAAGATACAACACTCAGAGTCAGTGCCAGCAATAGAAGGAAAATACGGTTCATTTTTTAAAGCGAATACCTTGTCTTATTTCCCAGTAAGACAGTATTAAGCAAATAAAGTTGAAGGCTTGCAGTAAGTAATAAGGAAATGGATTAAAAAAGGGATCAAAGTGATAGCTATAGAGACTGTAGGTAGTGGCGTATATTGAGATATTAATCGCCAGCAGGAGTAGGTAGCGAAACCATTTTTGGCGTTCACCCATAATGCTCAAAAGATAATAACTGGTAATTGCCAATAATGCGTAAAGCGAGTTGCCGCTGTAACCGCTGTAGCTGTGAGAAGCTGATAACTGTTCGATCAGAATTAATAACAACCCTGCTCCAAGAATCCACAGCGGTAATATGTGCGCCTGGATGGGCAACTGATGTCGCATAGGAAGGAGAGCAAGGCGATTAGACATCATTCGGCGTATTCCTTTCTTATTTCACCTGCATCGAGTTGAGCATTTGATCACATCGTTGTTTGATGGCAGCATCATCCTGTCCATCAAACCAGTCCAGCAGTAATTTTTTTTGTTGCTGATAAAAAGAGATGGGCTCTTGTTGAGTCTGGCGCAGCATGGCGAAAGCAATTTGTTCTGCATCGAGCAATAGCCCTCTGCTTTCTAGCTGCCATTGCTGGAAGGCTTTGGTGTAGCGTTTTTGACTGTCTTTTAGTCGGGTGTCACATTTCTCAACTAAGGGTTTAAACAGTATCGACATACTATAAGCCGCGGCTTTTTGCTGCATAACATCATCTGCGGCACGCGCACTGGTTAGCCAACCGCCAAGTAGCAAACTGATACAAAAATAAGAAAAGTATTTATCCATCAAAATTTTCCTCTCCTGTACTGCATTCCTTATTCAGGTCATTAAGAAGAATGGGTATCTCAATCATACCGGATGTTTTACTGACCATCCAAGTGAACATGACAACAATACCTTAACGAGATGTTATCTGATATTCCCGGTTACCGCAAAGGTTTGTTGAATTATCAAACAGTAAGATAAAAATAAGGCTACACTTAATAGATATGTCATGAATCCTGCACTTTTATTAAGAAAAGTGCGCAATAGCGTTGCCGAATCTCGGTAAGTGTGGTTGAATGGATTCAAATAAAATTTAATTGGTGTTTATAAGTGATTGATTCAGAAGGATTTCGTGCCAATGTAGGCATAATCATCTGTAATGATTCTGGTCAGTTGCTTTGGACTCGCAGAGCCGGACAAAATTCTTGGCAGTTTCCACAAGGTGGCGTTGATGCAGGAGAGACTCCTGAAGATGCGTTATTTCGAGAGTTGAGGGAAGAGACAGGTTTACGACGTCAGGACGTCAAGATACTGGGATCGACAAAAAGCTGGTTGAAGTATCGCCTTCCTAGTCGTTATGTCCGGCACGATAGCGTGCCCTTATGCATTGGACAGAAGCAGAAGTGGTTTCTGCTAAAATTAGTAACAGACGATGGTCATATCGACTTTGATGTGACAAACCACCCTGAGTTTGATGATTTCATGTGGGTGGGGTATTGGTATCCGCTGCGGCAGGTGGTTGCCTTTAAGCGCGATGTTTATCGAAGTGCTCTGCTAGAGTTGCTTCCTATCGTACATGAACAACAGAAGTATCGTCGTCAACGGCGGGCTCGACGAAGGCATCATCAGCGGAGGAACTAATTTTTGCTTGAACACCTGCGGCATATTACCCAAGAAGTCAACTTGGCCAGTGATATGCAGGAGTCATTGCGTATCATGGTGCAGCAGGTGTGCTCCGTTCTTAAAGTTGAAGTTTGCTCAGTCTATCTGGCCGATTACAATTCTCATCAATTCACTCTGGTTGCTACTGAAGGTCTAAACCCCAAAGCCATTGGCGTGGTGCGTCTTGGTTTTACTGAGGGGTTGGTTGGTCTGGTGGCTCAGCGAGAAGAACCGATCAATCTGCAGGATGTATCAAGGCATCCTAACTATCTGTATTTTCCTCAAGCTGGAGAAGAGCAATTTGCCTCGTTTCTTGGCGTTCCGGTGATCCACCAGCGCAAAGTATTGGGGGTTTTGGTCATTCAGCAAAAAGCCTCTCGTAAGTTTTCTAATAACGAAGAAACTTTTCTGATTACTTTATCTGCTCAGATCGCAGGTGCAATTGCCAGTGCCGAAAGCGTGAGTTTGTTTTCGGGCCCAGCTCAAGGGTTGGAAGTGCGCCGACTTGAGGGGTTACCAGTATCAACGGGTATTGCTATTGGCGCTGCGACTGTCGTCTATGCATCTGCTGACCTAAGCAGTGTTCCTGACAAACAGATAACGGATATTGAGTTTGAGGTAGAGCGATTTCAACAGGCCTTAAGAGCTGCGCAAAATGAAGTCGTGACTATGAAAGAGCGAATGACCGATCTGGTGTCTCAGGAAGAACTGGCGTTATTCGATGCTTATTATAAGTTGCTTAGCGATAACAGTTTAGGTAATGAAGTAGTCGGTGAGATTGCTAAAGGCCAATGGGCTCCCGGTGCCCTGCGAAGAGTTGTAGAAAAACATGTGGGCGTTTTTGAGTCGATGGATGATCCTTACTTACGTGAGCGAGCATCTGATTTAAAAGATCTTGCGCGCAATGTATTGCTCCATTTAGAAGACAATAGAGCTGAACGGCCAACACTCGACTCTGAGTCGGTGATAGTTGCAGATGAAATTACCGCTTCCATGCTTGCGGAAATACCCTCTGAGCATCTACTCGGGATTGTCTCTTTACATGGCTCGCCTTCTTCACATGCTGCAATTATTGCGAAAGCTTTAGGAATTCCTGCTGTCATTGGTTTTCATGATATTCCAATTCATCGTTTTGAAGGCAAGCATTTAATTATTGATGGCTATAATGGCCATGTTTATCTTTCGCCTTCAGAAGCTCTGGAAAAGCAATATCAAAGACTTATCAGAGAAGAAATGAAGCTGACTCAAGAATTAGAGCAGCAACTTCATCAGCCATCCATTACAACAGACGATGTTCATTACCCATTGTTTGTTAACATTGGCCTAATGGCTGATTTTGAGAAAAGCGTTCAGGCGCGGGCAGATGGCGTAGGACTTTACCGAACCGAAATTCCTTTTCTGTTGCGAGAGCGTTTTCCGAGTGAAGCAGAGCAAATTCAAATTTATCGTTCAGCCTTAGAAGCATTTCGTGGCAAGTCAGTGACTATTCGAACGCTAGATATTGGCGGTGATAAACAGCTGCCTTATTTTCCTATTGATGAGGATAATCCCTTTTTAGGGTGGCGAGGTATTCGTGTCACTTTAGATCATCCCGAAATTATGTTGGTTCAGGTTAGAGCTATCTTAAAAGCTTCTTTTGGTATTCAAGGGGTAAGAATTGCGTTACCTATGATTTCTACTATAGAAGAAATTGATGCTGCTCAACGGTTAATTCGTCAAGCCTACTATGAGGTTCAAGAAGAAAATCCAGAAGCAAAAGAACTATTGCAACCACCGCAGGTTGGAATCGTTTTAGAAGTCCCTTCTGCTATTTATCAAATACACAATATTACCAGTCGCGTGGATTTTATTTCGGTGGGTAGCAACGATCTGACTCAATACTTGATGGCCGTTGATAGAAACAATGCGCAAGTCTCTTCGCTATTTAGTAATTTTCAACCGGCTCTTATTATGGCGCTTAAACAAATATGCGATGCTTGTGACGAAAACAATACGCCCAACTATATTTGTGGAGAGATGGCTGGCGATCCCATTGCAACTATTTTACTGGTTGGTTTAGGTTTTAAAGGACTCAGCATGAATGCTCGCAGCTTGCCTAAGGTCAAAAAGATTATTAATAACATCAGCCAGAAAGAAGCCAAAGAGTGCCTTGAAGAAGTATTAAAAATGGAACGGGCAAAAGATATTCACGCTTATCTATTTGAGAAAATCGAATCTAAAGGATTAGGTGGACTGATTCGAGCAGGTAAGTAAACAAGGTTATAATAACCGTGTCTCCCATCAATAAGACAGGAAACACGGATAACTATATTGCCGACTAGCTTGGATACTCACTCTCAACAAACGAGTCCACATCGAATACCATTTGATCTGCAAGATAAGTGTTATTTTCTCGTGCCACCATTAAGGTATAGGATATAGCCCATAAAGCAGAGGCTTTATCAACCGGTGTGACTAATTGTTTGAGTACACTGTCTTGTTTAAATTCCGCCACACTGCGTGAAGTTTCCCAACCAAGCTCAACAGAAACAGTCGCTGATACTTTGCCGCCGGTTCCTAAAAAGCTAACGCCACTTTCTGCTGTCACCGAGATCCCGGTTGTGCGAGAGAAGGTTTCTGAGTTGGTTTCTGTGACACCTGTAGTCACTGTTTTGCTCACTGTTTGTGGAACACTGGTTTGATTGTGGTTAAACAATTCACGATGATAAGCGATCTGCCTTTCTACGTAATAAAATGGTGAGTTTTGAACTTTCCATTCTAAAGAATAGGCTTCGTCGCAAATCGCTGTAAATGGCACTGCCACAATTCGATCAATTGTTTTGCCCGAATAAGTAGGTGGCATGTTATAACTGTTTAACGTTGGCGCATTAGGATCGTTTAACTCCTCAACAGGGAAAGGAAGGTTTAAACAATTGATTTCTGGCGCATCCGTTGGCTTGGAGTAGTGATTGTTAGCCACGATAGAATTGACGCTGAAGAAACCTTTTTTAGTGTCAACATCCAGAGCGGGTGCAATGACTTCAAAAGTATCAATATCTTTATCGGCACCCGAGCCATGATCAGCCCAAATTTCGCTGCCAATAACGGCTCGTTGAGTCAGATCTTTTCGAACACACATAATATCTAGCTGTGATGGATTATCGTATCCATTAACAAAAACATCTCCCAAAGCTACATAGCCTTCTGGCGGAACGGGGCGCCAGCAAGAACCGTCACGATCAGCACCCGAGCCATGGTCAGCCCAAATTAAGTCGTAGCTTACCGGAGGCTTAAGTGCATCATCCGTTGCTGCTTTAACACAAATGCTGGCTTGCTTGTTGTTAATATCATTATAGTTGTTGACACCAACGCTACCTAGCGCATGAAAGCCTTTAGGAGGAACTGGATGCCAGTAAGCGCCATCTGAATGAGCGCCACTGCCTTTGTCATTCCAACGCAACTCATACTGATCAGTAAAGGTTAAAATTAAATCTCCAAATCTTTTTTCGATAGTCATGTTTCTGTTCCTTTCAAAACGAAAGTTATCGCCTGTAATGTGATTTAAAAAACACTAATCAATGAATCGAGATATGTTTCAGTTGGATGAATTTTTTTAAAAGAATTATTATTTAACTCAATGCAAGCATCACATACTCGCGAAAAAGATTAGTGCAATGTTGCTATTAATCCATAGATAAAAAGCGATATTTAAAGAATGTTCACACAACGAGAACTCCTACCAGAGAGCTAATATTTATTCGAATTAATAAAATGATTCTTATAAGTATATCGTCCTATCATTACTGCTATTAGGGTATTGATCCAGAAAATGAAAGTTAGCTCAAAGCAGTGACTACTTATTCATTAAAGTTAAAACAAGAGAGGTGCGACAAATTGTCGCATCTCTAACGTTTGCGATATCTCTGGTATAAGATAGCCAGCCTCTAATAAGAATCACAATAATATCCCTTATGTATAAATTGTCTCTGGCTCTGATGAGCTTTTCTTCATTGGTTATAGCCGACGTAGAACAACTAACCGAAAGTAAAGAGGATGGATACGTTACTGTTACAGGTAGCCGTAAAGAAGCTTTGGATCTTGAACAAGCTCTATCTGTTGAAGCGATTGATTTTGAACAATTAAAAAAAGACTCACAACAACATATAGCTGAGTCATTGAATGGTATTTCAGGTGTACTACTCAATCAGTTACAAGGGTCTCAAGGGCACAATACTGCCATTAGGATGCCTATTAATTACCAGGGCTACTACTTATTTCTGCAAGATAGCATCCCTATTCAGTCATCAGCATTCTTTAATCACAATGCATTGTGGTGGAGCAGCTTTAACTCGAGTGCGAATCGCCTGGAGGTGCAAAAGGGTAATGGCACTGCGATATATGGTTCGGGTGCGGTAGCGGGTGTGGTAAATGTGCTTTCTCGTCCTGTTCCTGATAGCCCTGAAGCTGCCATGGCTGTCAGCCTTGGTGAAAACAGCTATCGAAAAATTTCTGCCAATTATGGGACGGGCTCTGATAAACAAGGTGTAAGAACTTCTTTATCCTATCTGCGTAATGAGGGATGGCGAGAGCATACTGCATCAGAGCGAGCGGGTATGACGTTTCGTCATGAGTATTCCTCATCATCAGAAAGTCACTGGACAACCTTGATCACACTGTCTGACTTGCGCCAAGAAATGGCGGCCAGCTTAAGTGCTGAACAAATAGCTATCGATCCTTATCAGTCTGGTCTTAGCTCAGATGTACTGGCAACGGACCCTGAACGTACTAGCCAGTACGTTCGATTAAGTACACAATATGATCGCACCCAGGGTGATTTCTCTTACTCAATCATTCTCTATGTAAGACATAGATCCAATAACTATACAGCGACCTGGAGAAACAACTTACCGAAAGTTGAATCTGAAGTGGATACCTTTGGCTTGTTATTGCAATCAAGCTGGATGCTTTCTAAGGACAGTGACCTAACAATGGGGACTGATATCGAAGTCAGCGAAGGCGATATGAAATCCTATCAGCCAATTACGATCACTACGACAGGGTGGGGTGGTGCAACCTATCCTGCAGGCCATATTTTCTATGATGATTCGACGCGGTTTGTAGGGATATCACCTTATATTCAATTGGACTCAAATTTATCGGATCATTGGCGTTATTCTATAGGTGGACGATACGATGATATTCAATATGACTTCGATAATCATCTGGCGCCTTTAGATAATGATGGCTTCGGTAATCGCCGACTAGCTGACAGAAAAAATAAGCTATCGCACTTTTCTCCCAAAGCAAGTCTTCTTTATACGGTAGATGATAGCAGTATAGTTTACTGGCGCTATGCCGATGGTTTTCGTATGCCAACGGCGGGTGAGCTTTACCATCTTAAATCTGCAGATACTAGCAACTTTATTGATCAGGTAAATGAAGAAACTTCTCAGTCACTTGAAATGGGATACAAGCTTGAACGCGATGATATTTCTTTTGATGTTGCGGCTTATTATATGGATGTTGATGATGCCATTGTTCGTGCTTACGATGACTTTGGACAATCTTATCAGCGTAATGCGGGCCGAGTCATTCACAAAGGTTTTGAGTTAGGACTACGTTGGCAAGTAACATCATCAACAAAGTTTGTACTTGCTCATAGTCGCTCTAAACATCAGTTTGATGATTATATTTTGGATGAAGGCAGAGTTGATGGTTCCGGAAACAGTCGTGCTGTCAATGTATCCGGTAATAGCTTGCCTCTTGCTCCAGATTCCATAACTAATATTCGAGTGAGCTACGAGCCTGACTGGAGTGACGATTTATCGATGCAATGGGAACTCCAAATGATTGATGACTATTGGATGGATGATATCAACAGTGAAGAATATCAAGGCTACCAAGTGCATCATTTAAAGCTGAGAAAAGCCATTGGGCAGCAATGGCACTTTAAAATTAATCTTGTTAACGCCTTTGACAAACAATATGAGCAACAAGCTGAAATACGATATGGTCGTACTCGATTACAGCCTGGAACGCCAAGGCAGATCTATGTTGGTTTAGAGTATCAATGGCACTAGGAAATATTATGAGAATATTATCAATATTACTATTGGCCCTTATAACAGTGAGCAGCAATGCTCACTCTGTTAATAAGAAGAAAGTTGATTGCAAAGACATTGATATCAAATGTGCTAGCACAGTTACTGCTACATTTGATGAAAACTCAACGCTCTGGTTATTGTGGAGTCAAAACCAGAGCCTGGTGTTGCAAACATCAACAGACTACGGAAAAAGCTACTCGAAGCCAAAGGTTATCGAAAAGATTAATGAGCCTATTTCTTCTCGTGGTGAAAACCGACCTAAAATCATTGTAGATAAAGATAATATTTATCTGTCATGGGCTCGTCCAGGAAAAAAGCGATTTACTGGCGATGTACGATTTAGCGCTTCTTATGATAAAGGTAAAACCTTTATTGATCCTATTACTGTTAATAATGACCAATTAGAAATTGGTCATAGTTTTAACGAGATGCAGCTACAGAATAATCATGTGTCGCTGATATGGCTGGATAAAAGAGAAGCTTTTTGGGCAAAGAAGAAAAATCAGCCCTATCTTGGCTCTGCACTCTATAAAGGTCAATGGAAGCCGGAAGGTAAGCAGTTTAGTAACCAGAAGCTGGCTGATAATACCTGTGTTTGCTGTCGCATCGCGTTAACTACGGACTCAGATGAAAACCTGGTGGTCATGTGGCGTCATATTTTTGGTGATAACATTCGAGACCATGCGTTGTTAAGTGAAGTGGACAACAAGTTACAACGGGTTAGTGATGATAACTGGAAAATTAATGGTTGTCCCCATCAGGGGCCTGGGCTATCGATTGATAACGATGGCAAGCGCCACATGGTTTGGTACACACAGGGTAATAATAGAAAGGGCGTTTTCTATAGAAGTCAAAGCGCAGAGAATTTTAAGAGCAGTGACATATTTGACTTCAGCATCTCTGATAAACAAAACCATCATCCTCATGTACTGGCATCAAACAACAGAGTTGACATCGTGTGGTTAACGTTTAATGGGGAGTACTGGGATTTAATGAGAAGAGCATCGGTAGATTCTGGAAAATCTTTTAAGTCGCCAGAAATTCTTGATTCATCAAGTGACGAAGCTGATCGTCCCTTTTTGATTTCGGATAACAAAAGAACGTTTGTCTCTTGGCATAAAAAAGGCGCTGGTTATCGGCTAATTGCATTATGAACAAATTTATCGCGATTTTACTCTTTGCTTTTTGCACTACCTCAATGGCTGAAGTATTCGATAAAAATACTCTTTTTGAGCTTAAAGCATCCAATAAAGACAAGCGCTGGGTGCTATTGCTTTGGTCACAAGATTGTGAGCCTTGTCTTGACGAACTGGATATGCTTTCGAAGCTTAAATCGAATATGTTAGGCCAAGTTGTATTGCTCAATACCAATGACGCCTCGGTGTTGATTGATGAAGGAAAACAGATAATCGAACAGTTGAAGCTTTCTTCGACAACCAACTTCTTCTTTACGCCAGGTAAAGGAAAGAAACTTAAATATCTGCTTGATCCTGATTGGTCTGGAGAACTGCCAAGAAGTTATTTTGTTGACGAAGATGGCAACATGCTTGCCAAAAGTGGCATGATTAAAGAGAAGCACTTAAAAGCCTGGATAAAATAATGATGAGCACTGCTTTAAATACTCTTTAATAGTTAGCAATGTCCAAAACTTATAACAGATATTCTATTACTCTGACAAAATAGGAAACACCATATCAAAGAAAATAGCCATTCAAGATTAACCTATTGGTATTAATTCACTAACTATTTGTATCGTTGGAAAGCATACTGATTCTGTCTATAATCATTGGATAATAATTCTTGATAGCTGCTCCAATGAAAAGACGATATCTAATTACGATATTTTTTCTTTTAGTATTGAAAAGTATTGCACCAGCTTACTCTGCGAAAGAGCTTTTCGACATGTCGTTGGAACAACTTATGCAGATAAAAGTCTCTATTGCAGCTAGAAAATCCGAATCTTGGTTAAGTTCTTCCGGTACTGTCTATCTTATAACGAGAGACGATATTTTAAATTATGGATGGCGTGACCTCAAAGAAATTCTCGCATCAGTGCCTAATATGGATTTGTTTTACCAGTGGAGTTGGCTGCCTGGCGGGCAACGAGGGTTCACAGGCAATATGGCGGGTACCTTGCTACTTATCGATGGGAGAGAAGTTCAGAATTTATTAGCGAATGAAGCATTTATTATGAATAACTTTCCTGCTAGTCGAATTGAGAGAATTGAGGTTTTGCAGGGGCCAAACTCAACTTTGTATGGCGGCAATGCATCTCAAGGTGTAATAAATGTTGTCACTCGTTTGCAGAATGATTTTTCCGAAAGTGAGATAAGTGGATTGGTGGGGGAAGCCAATACTCAGCATATTCATGTTTTATCGAATCACACAAAAGGAGATTGGGGTTTCTCTATCAGCGGAAGTCACTTTGTCAGCGACCAAGATTATTCTGAGATTAGAGAGTTTGTCGTTGATGATGAAAACTACAGTCGAAACTCAATCATTAACAATTTGCGCTCACATGATCCTGATCTCTTTCGAAATAAAGAAAGAAATTTTACGTTGGATAGCCAGGTAAACTATAAATCTAGCTATCTCGGCACTAACATTACTCGTGCAGAGAATGTCAGTGGTATTGAACGTCCTAATTATGATTTTATCAGTGGAGATGATTCTCGGCGTGGTTATGGACATTATTATCTGGGCAGTTCTTTTGAGATAAGTGAAGAGTGGAATGGCTTTTCTGAAATCAGCTACTTTCGGGAATACAAAGAAAAAGATCGGTTAAATGCGAGAAACGCGGATACTGCGAATAGCTATGATGAACTCGACCTTTTCAACGAACAGGAGACGATTAAACCATCCACTCGATATCGTTTTCGAACTCAGTTTGAATATAACCAGGAAAATTTAAGCTGGATTTTGGGGTATGACGGATGGCGTACTCAAATCGGAAGAAAAACTCGTTATGTTGATACGCCCTCAGGAGTGGTTCCTTTTACCCCTCCAGAGTGGCCCAGTGATAAAGAGAAGTCTTATAAGCATGCTATCTATGCTCAGTATGTTGAAAAACATCAACTCAGCAAGGATGCATCACTCACTACGACTTTTGGCATTCGTTATAATCAGCAAGATTTTACTGACTCAAAATGGCTTCCAAGACTGAGTGTTGTGTATCAGCCAGATGAAACATCGGCCTGGAAGTTTACCTACGGAAAAGCCTTTCGCCCACCCACAATATTTGAGTTTGAAGGTGTAGAAAATGATGAGATTGATTCACAAACAATGGATATGTTTGAAATAAATTACAGCAGACAATGGATATGGAATGACTTGAAACTTGCTAATATCAGTACTCTATATGATATGGAAGCTAAGAACTTTTACCAGAAAGTTTTTGATAATGTCGCACAAATTTGGCTGACTCAAGTTTCGGGACAGCATCGAGTAAAAGGGTTTGAAAGCTTATTAAAGTGGCAGGGACAAAACTGGGGAGGGCAGGTAGGTTTCAGGCATGCTATGCCTGATGAGGTTAACATTAATGGAGCCACTGAAGCATTAGATGTTCCAACTAATAAAGTAAAGCTAGGTATTCACTATTATTTAAACACTAACTGGCGAGTTGGAATGTTTATGGATCATTGGTCAAGTACCTATACTGAAGCCAATACTCTCGATGGGCTAGATAGAACTATCTACGAAGTACCTTCGTGGACAACACTCAATCTAAATATTCTTTCTTCGAATAACTTCCTCAAAAGAGGACAGGATTTCTCTTACGGAATCTACATTGAAAACTTATTTGATGAAACCTATTACCATTCTAATGCTCGTGGCACTTCGCCTATTCAATATATTCAAGCCCCTAGAAATATAAGACTCCACTTTAGCTTACACTTTCAATAGAGCAGATAATCAAGGAGCCTTCAGTTTATCTTCTAATTCCAATGCGCGCTGGTAATCATAGTACTCAGGATCGGCATCTTTCCACATGGCTAATGCTTTATTCAATGCTAGCCGTGCCTTTTCTTTATCGCCGTCTTTGAAGTAGGTTTCTGCAACTTCCAAGTTCATATTTGGATTCATGGGCCATTGCTTCAAGAAAATTTCTGCGACTTCTAGCGCTTCATCCAGTTGCCCAGACTTATGCTTGGCTTCAACGAGTGATGAGTAAATTAGCGGCATGGTGTTTTCGTTGTTGGTGCTGCTTACAGACTCATAATACAACTCAACGGATTTCTCAAAGTGGCCAATCGCTTTCTTGTAGTCTTTCTTTACCATTTCCAATAAGCCGCGGCTCATTTCCATGATGTAGAATAAGTGATCCATCTTGACCTCTTGTACAGCTTTATCGACGATAAGCAGGTGTTCTTCTGCTTCTTTAGCTTCTAGTTGAGCAAGGTGATAGTACAAAAAGCCAAAGCTAATCATCTTATCGAAAGGTGGTTGAATTTGATCTTTAAGCTCGTTTAGCTCTTTGTATGCTCTCTCTGCTTGTCCGGCTTGTACATACAGATGCATTAAAGTGATCTGAGTTTCGAACATTACGTTAATGGGATCTTTATGTTGGCGCATGGAGTCTTGCAGTGCGACCAGATATTCAAAAGCTTTTTTCGGCTGACCAAGTGTGTAGTAATAAGACATCAGCTGCATATAGATGGCACTCTGTTGATTAGGTGCCTGAGAAATAGTCAAAGCTTCATCGAAACGCACTTGAGCTTCAGCCAGTTTGCCTTCACGTAGATTAAGTTCTGCCAGTCTTAAGACGGGAGTGACCATATCAGTTCTAATAACACTGGCGCGCTGATAATTACTTCGTGCTTCTTTAAGGTTACCTTCTCGTCTTTCAATATCGCCGAGATCAACAAATGGAGTGTAAGAAGTTGGCTGACGCTTGGCGTATTCTCGATAATAGGACTTGGCTTTATCGAGCTCTCCGGTAACGGTATACAGCGAAGCTAATCGACTGATTAAGCCATCTTGAGTGGAGTTTACTTTTAGTGATTGCTCAAATAGCTCTATGGCTTCTGCTATTTTATTGCCGTTCCACAGGTAGCTATTAGCCAGCATGTTTTTCGGGGAAGTGTCATTAGGATAAAGCTCTATCCACATTTTGTAGACCGCGTGAGCCTTGTCGATTTCGCGACGATAAGCATAACTGTTGGCTTTAGCATTAAATCGAATCTGCTCTGGTAACTTGTAGCTGTAGCGTAGTGCCTGTTGCAAATAACCTTCGGCTTCTTGCATTTTACCCTGGCGTGATATCAGTCGGGCGTAATTCAACATGGCTATGGCAAAACTGGGATCAAGATCAATGGCCTGCTTCATTAACTCAGCGCCTTGTTCGTAATCATTGTTGAGCAGCACGGCGTTTTTGGCATTGATATATAGCTTTAAGGCTTCAATATTATCTGTTGCCAGATCTCTGATGGGGATCTCATTGATGGTTTGTCCCTGCATACTCGAGGTATTGATGCTGTTTTTGATTTGGCTGGCTGCTTCTTCTAGCAACAAGAAGATGTCACTGTTTTCTATTTCAAAGGTTGTATTTTGTTTACCCGTTTTGGCATCAAATACACGCATGGTTAGCTTAAAGCCGGCATCGGTTTCGCCAATGGATGCTTGAGTATAGAAGTCTGTGTTGTTGTCTCGAGCAAGTGCGCGAACCAAAGAAGTGGGTAAGTTTAAGCCATCTTGAAAGCCTGCTCGTTGAACTTGCCAAAAGCTATCGGAGGTATAGCCATTATAAAAATTACCTGTGTTGATAAAGCTGTCTTGTTGCAGGAAGCTGCTTAACAGATAAGGTAAGCCATAACTTAGCCATTCATTGTCAGCTGATAGATCTTTGGGATCAAAAAACAAAATATGCAGGCGTTGAATCAACTCTTGCTTCGGAACTTCACGGAATACCTGACTACCAGATTCGTCAGTCGCGGCAATAGTGACGGTATTTTGCTGATTGGTCTTAGCGTCTTTATCGGCTGGGATAAGCGAGACCATGATGGTAAAGGTGATTAATACATTGGCAGGAATACCGATTTTCTCGGAGCGATTCCACTTGTCGCGACCAGGTGCGCCATGTCCCCAGGCAAAAAGCAATAGCGCAGGGATCATGGTGAGCATACCCATTAACACCAGATCCAGCGAGTAATCAGGGATCTTGTAGCGCTGGATGGCTATTTCGGTGAATTCAAGAGCGGCAACCAGCGCGCCTAGGTAAAGACCCAAAATGTAAAATATGCGTCGGCGCACAAGCTCTTTAAACAATGTGCTTTTTTGTTCTTGTGATGCATCCATTGAAAATGTTTAATCTCACCAATTTTTTACTAATAACACCACAGTAGTAAGCTGGTTGTAAGGTATTATTACTAAGATTTGTTAATTATCAGACTACAGCAAAAATCGTACCTGACTCTATGGCTTTTGCCAAACCAAAATAAAGTTATTCGCAGGCATTGAGTGCTTTTTAACAAAATGTAAGCCAGCTTTCCCTGCCAACTCTTGCAAAGCTTCAAAGTCTCGAATACCCATGGCTGGGTTTTGTGATTTTAAATAGTCATCAAACCGCTGGTTACTTTCGCTGGTAAACTGGCCGTCGAAATTGAACGGACCATATAGGCAAAAGTAGCCTCCGGATTTGAGTATATTACCAACACCAGCGAAGAACTCTAATACCATTTCCCACGACATGATATGAGCTGTATTGGCGCTAAATACCGAGCTGGCGCTTTCTATAGGCCAGTGCGCTGTTACATCAAGAGTCAGAGGCGCACCGATGTTATCGCCAGGGTAGTCGGCCAGCCATTGCTTAATACCACTGTGGTTTTCTGCCTGATCACTGGTCTGCCAAAAAAGATGAGGCAGGTGCTGGGCAAAAAATACGGCGTGTTGGCCAGTACCACTGCCAACTTCCAACACATCTGGTGTGTTGCCAAAGTAGTTCTTGATGACGTCTAAAATCGGCTGCTTGTTGTTTTCGCAGGCTTGTGAAAAAGGCTTATCAGTAGACATTAAACCTCCAAAGCGTGATGAGTTTCTAAAGCAAGTTGTCCGTTTTCGTCAAAAGTCTGTTCGATAAAGGACACCTGACCATTTCGATTTAATGCAACCATAGCAGAAGAACGTGTCCCATACATGATGTTTTTTGGGGTTTTAAAAGGCTTGATAAACAAACTGGAAAGTTGCTGTTCCAAATCCAGTGGAATACCTGTTTGAGGCAACTCATGTTGTTCTGCATGTGCGGTGTTGTGGAGCAGCGATATGAGCGTTTTGGTATCAGAGAGGTTGTCTAGAGTCAGTTGTTGTTTAAATGTCTCCTGCAAGCGACGCATCTTGGGCCATTGGTCTTCTAACTGGCCATTGCTAAATGTCATCATCCCTGTCGGAATTTCTCTTATCTGGTTTTCGCGGTTCGAAAAATAACAAATTTCTTTCGTTAAAAAATGTCCGACGATTAAATTAAAACCGCTGTATTTTGCCGCTCGATCACGTAAAGTGTGGCACCATTCGTTGGCACTTTGATGACTGGTCAGATAGTCGACGACCAGAGCGCCACGGGAGAGTTCGCCTATCGGTTGGGTGGGATCGCGATAGTTAGTCACTGCCGCCCAGCGACCACTACGGTGAATCCCCAGCCAGGTACCGCCGGCTTCCATATCGCGCCCTGCAAGAATGTCGGGATTATCTTCCCAAAAATGCAGTGGAGCAGTAGGACGCTGAAAAAACTCATCGCGATTGGCGACCAGTATGAAAGGGTACTGCGGGTGTTGCTCGATAGCCAGGCTGATTAAACACATAACAATATAGAGAGAAATAGTTTGTTTGAGTGGATTCTATACTTGATTGCTGGCGCTGTCGCCGGAATCTCAGCCGGATTGCTTGGAATAGGCGGTGGATTCATTATTGTGCCTGTTCTTTTATTCATGCTGCCACAATCAGGTGTGCCTGCCGAAATGGTTATGCATGTAGCTGTTGGCACTTCTTTAGCGACCATCTGTATTACCTCTATTTCTTCGTTAACGGCTCACCATCGTCGCGGCTCTGTGGCCTGGCATTGGGTGCGCCAACTGACTCCCGGCATTGTCGTTGGAGCGGCCTTGGCGGGAGTGATTGCCGATCAACTTCCCAGTCGGGTGCTGGCGATTCTGTTTGGTTTGGGTGGTATAGCTATGAGTATCCAGATCTGGCGCGATAAACAAAGTGCCAAAGGTCATGGTCAGCCATCAAAGTGGCAAACCTCCTTGGTGGCTACTGGCTTTGGCTGTTTATCCGGGTTGGTCGGTATTGGCGGTGGCTCATTAGTGGTACCTTACCTCAATTATCTTGGTGAAAAAATAACCCATTGCGTCGGTACTGCTGCGGCCTGTGGCTTGCCCATTGCTCTGGCCGGAGCGTTAAGTTACATGGTGGTAGGTTGGAATGAGAATTTGCCGCAATGGTCGTTGGGCTATATCTATGTACCGGCCTTTTCGGGTATTATTGTCGCATCCAGTTTAACGGCTCCACTGGGTGCTCGATTGGCGCATTATCTGCCAGCAAAACAATTAAAGCGCGTCTTCGCCGTCTTTTTGGCAGTGGTGGGAGCCCGAATCATTTATCAAAGTATTTAACTCACACAACCTATGATAATTATTGCTCTCGTGACGCAACGAGTTGTGCATAACATTTGATGGGATACAGGTTAGAAACGAACAACAATAGAGGTTGCTGAACGGATGGATTTTCCTCATATAGATCCGGTACTACTCCCTATCTGGGGGCCTATTGCAATACGCTGGTATGCTCTTACCTATTTATTTGGTTTGCTGGGTGCCTGGTGGTTAGGTGTTCGCCGTGCGCGTCAGCCAGGCAGTATGTGGACAGAAGATGAAGTCTCTGATTTTATCTTTTACGGTTTTGCTGGCATCGTGTTAGGCGGCCGCTTTGGTTATGTACTCTTCTATCAGTTTGATATGTTTTTAAACAACCCTCTTTACTTGCTAAAAATCTGGGAAGGCGGCATGTCGTTCCATGGTGGATTGTTAGGCGTATTGGTGGCTTTTTACATTTTTGGTCGTCGAACCAACAAACCTTTCTTTTTGATTGGCGACTTTATTGCGCCACTCGTGCCCATCGGATTAGGACTGGGTCGATTAGGTAATTTTATAAACGGTGAACTTTATGGCCGCCCGGTAGTGGATGAAAGTTTGCCCTGGGCAATGCGTTTTCGTTGTGATCCAGTCAACGCTCCCTGGTACAACAAAGTGTGTGACCCCGAAGCCCTGTTGCGCCACCCCTCACAAATTTATCAGTTCTTATTAGAAGGCGTCGCCTTATTTGCTCTGTTGTTCTGGTTCAGTTCAAAAACACGACCACGCATGGCGGTATCTGGTTTGTTCTTAATTGGTTATGGAAGCTTCCGTTTTATCGTTGAGTACTTCCGTGAACCGGATGAACACTTAAGAGAAATGGCTGAATTTTTAAGTATGGGGCAGGTGCTGTCGTTGCCGATGATTGTAGTTGGCATCATGTTGATGGTTATGGCTTATCGTAACCCCGTATTTGATGTTGCAGAAGAAAAGACAAAAAAATCCTCTTCTAACAAAAAGAAGAAGTCTGCGAAACAATCTTAAACGCATTGAATCTGACGGCTGCTTAAAGCAGCTACAGAAAAACTAGGTAAAAGAATAATGAAACAGTATTTAGCTTTATGCCAACGCATTGTTGATGACGGTGTCTGGGTCGAAAACGAAAGAACAGGAAAACGCTGCCTGACTTTGATTAATGCCGATCTTGAGTATCGTGTAGACCGCAATGAGTTTCCTCTGATCACCACCCGTAAAAGCTATTGGAAAGCCGCTATCGCTGAGTTTATTGGCTATATTCGCGGCTACGACAGTGCCGCGGATTTTAGAAAGCTTGGCACCAAAACCTGGGATGCCAATGCTAATTTAAATGAAGCCTGGTTGAACAATCCTCATCGTCGTGGAGAAGACGATATGGGCCGCGTTTACGGAATACAGGGACGCGCCTGGTCGAAGCCTGATGGTGGCACTGTGGACCAGCTAAAAAAGGTAGTCGAGAATTTAACTCGTGGAACCGATGACCGCGGAGAGATTATTTCGTTCTACAATCCCGGCGAGTTCCACATGGGATGTTTGCGTCCCTGTATGCACACGCACAATTTTTCATTGCTGGGCGATACCTTATACCTCACCAGTTTTCAGCGCTCTTGTGATGTTCCTCTGGGATTGAACTTTAACCAAATCCAGGTGTTTACTTTTCTGGCGTTGATGGCGCAGATCACTGGCAAAAAACCAGGCATCGCTTATCACAAGATTGTGAACGCGCATATTTATGAAGATCAGCTCGAGTTAATGCGTGATGTGCAGCTTAAGCGCGATCCTTTCCCTTCTCCTACTTTGTCCATCAATCCTGATATCAAATCCTTAGAAGATCTGGAAACCTGGGTCACTATGGATGACTTTGAAGTTCATGGTTATCAACACCATGAGCCCATTCAATATCCTTTCTCGGTTTAACATATCTTGATTTAACACAGAATGACTCCCTTAATGGGAGGGAGTCATGATGGTTTCTTTTGTACAGACATGGTGATCCTGGATACGCAGGTAAGTTGCTGCTGTTCGTTTTGAATGCGTATGTCCCAGACTTGAGTACTTCTGCCGATGTGCAAGGGTTTTGCCGTGGCGGTGACACGTCCCTTTGTCACTGGCTTTACATGATTGGCATTGATTTCCATGCCAACGCAGTAGTGATCATTGTCTACGGCGAGATTAGCCGCAATACTTCCCGCCGTTTCGGCTAACGCTACCGATGCGCCACCGTGCAGGATACCCATTGGTTGGTGTGTGGTTTCATCAACTGGCATCGATACCTGCAAGAAATCGTCTTCGATGGCTTCTACTTTCATATCCAGATGGCTGCCCAGAGTTTTCTGCTGGCGTGCATTCACATGGGCTAAGTTTGTTTCTTTTTTCCACAATGACACAGTTCTTCTCTCTTGAGATTTTATGTATAGCTTATTGTAAACCTAAACAGATGTTTTAAACCTTAGGTAAGTTATGGCTTTGTGCGATGCAAAAGGATATTCTGGTCGTACCAGTATGGTGCAAAAGGTCTCATGTTGTTTGAATGTTTGATTTTTGCTCTTGTGATAAGTTGTTGTTAATTAAATATATTTGATGAGATAAGAGGTCTAACCAGAGTGTCTCGCGTGTTTGAATTTGGCTTTCGGCCACTTGTCTGGAAATTTTAACAATACTGAAATAATGAGACCCTGTGCTAATTATTCCTGCGAATTCAAAAACTTTGTCTCTCACGAATTATGTTTCTAGAGATGAACTGAAGTCGTGAAATTTTAGGTATAAAAAATCAAGAGCCTTACAGGAATTTGGCCGTTCATGTGTTTATTTTGTGTTAAGACTGAAACTCCTTTTTCGTGTGAGTCGCTTGTAGATCAATATAAGGGTGATTTATGAGAAGACTACGCTTGTTTGTACTGGCTTTACTGGCCAGCTCCTCTTTAATCGTGGCAGCAGCTAATACTGGGGTTGCCTTCGTTCATGGTACCGGAAAACAGACCAACGCCTATAACGATTATTGGCAATCAGGAATCATTGAGTCCGTGCGTCAGGGATTAGGCAATTCCTCTAATTTGCTGGTTGTTAACTGTGATTTCGATCAATACATGTGGGATTCTGCTGCAGCGGGGTGTCTGGCGGGCCAGCTACATAATTTTATCACATCAAAAAATATCGATGATCTGGTTGTGATTACTCATTCTAACGGCGGCAACGTTATGCGTTGGATTATGTCGAATCCAACCTTTGACAGTCGTTACCCCGCTATCATCAACAGCATTCGCTGGGTTAATGCCTTAGCGGCTTCAAGTCTGGGTACACCACTGGCAGATGCGTCAATGCAGGGCAATGTTTTTGAGCGCTCGGTAGGATGGATATTAGGTTACAAATCTGATGCGGTTCGTCAACAGCAAGTTGCCTGGATGGCGAATTATAACGCTAACTGGTTGTTAGGGACGTCTGGTCGTCCTAGCTTACCTAAAGGCTTCTGGAATGTTGTTGGTACCGATGTTGAGTCGGCTATCTGGGATTCTGATAGTTATTGTGGTGGTTACACCTTAAATGTCGGTTTGGAAATCACCCAGAACTGGCTGGATAACTGTTCTGATGGCTTCCTAAATTGTTCCTCACAAAACGGTGCGGGTTCACTATGGTTTTATGACAAAGACAAAACTCATGGTCGCGAGCCTCTTAGTCACAATCAAAGCCGTCGCAAGTGTTTTGGTTACGATGTTTTATTAAGAAATGATCTTTAAGGGAGCCAGCCAATGAAATTTATACCAACCATTATTTCTATGACTGTTGCTGTCGCCCTAACGACACCTGTGTTGGCGAAAGGTGACCAAGACAAAGCAACGAAAGCGACAAAGATGTCTGCCCCTGTGATGGCAGCATCAGCTCAGCCGACGACAGACAACACCAGCCTAAAACTTGAACGCGAGACGGTTAACTTTACTCAGATATTGCAACCGGATGAGAAACTCGTTTTTGGTGAAAGCAATCAAAAAACTTCCAGCAAGAGTTACTACAAAAGAGTTTCTGGCGCACAGTTAAGTAAGGGTGTAGAACTTTGGGCTGATGGTTCAGAAGCCATTGTTCGAGTAACGCCTGTGGCTTCTTCTGATGGCGTTCAAAAGTCTCAGCAAATGGCGCCAGCGCTTGAGCCTTCAGACTTTGATGTGATCAGTAAAGTCGGTGCTGTTAATGCAAAATCTGCCACCATGTCGCTAAAAGCTGACAGCCAGCAGATGAACGATGCCTATCCAGAGCTATTTAAAAACACGGCTGCGTTTAAGCTGAGTGCGGATATGGGCCGAGGTGCTTTCTCACTAAAAACTCACCAAAAAGTAGCCGACAATGCTCAATACATGGTGCATGTGTTTGATAAGAACAGCCAGGTGACATTGAATGCTGAAGTGTCTCGAAGCCACTTTAAACAAGGCGAATCCATCAACTTGAATGCTTTGTTGTCGAAAACATCTGAGATCAGTGATTACGCCGTTGAATTGCGTGCTCCTGATGGACGCCGTTGGGATGTGCCTGCCAAAATGCAACAGCAAAAACTAACCACGCAATGGCCAATAAATGTCAATGTTCAGTCTGCTCCTGGTGAGCTATGGACGCTGGCTGTAACCATGAAAGCCGCCAACGGATTAGAGCGAGTGGCTGAGGTTGCTATTGATCTTAATGAGCAGACAGCCAAGCTTGATGGTATCCAAGCGATGAACGGCAAAGCTAATGCTCAATTAAGCATTGCCAAATCTGGCCGCTATGAAGTGCGTGCCTGGGTATATGGTCGCGATAGCAGTGGCAAAATGGTTCCAGCCGTATTGGCACACTCCGCTAGCTGGTTTGAGCCAGGACAGGTGAGCTTACCCATCGTTATTGATAAACAGCGATTGGCAAGAACCGGTCTATTGCCTCCTTACCAAATCCGACAGGTTAAGTTAATGGATCAGACGCGTTTGGCAGCATTGCAAACCGAAGTGAATGACTGGACATTAATGGGCAAGAAGCGCAAAGAGATTTCGCGTAGCAAATAAGCTCTTCGCAAGATAATAAAGGCAGCTTTAATAGCTGCCTTTTTTGTATCTACCCAAAGTATTTCAAGGTACAGCCGACACCGCTGCACCTTGAAAGGCCACAGGTATAAAATCACATAAACAATTTATAACTTAAGAAAGTTGCCAATAAAGCCCAGGTGGTTGAAATCACATAAACGTTATCGCTCAGTTTTCTATTCAGTTGCACCATGATTCCATAGCTGATTAATCCATTCGTTAAGACGCAAATTTTAAGCACCCAGCTTTGTGACGACAATAATAAAAAAAGTATCAAAGTCATCATCCACAGTGAAACAAAAATAGAAAGGTTTACTTTTAAGATACTGTCTCGATAGAGGCAAATATGATCAAAGTAATGCCCAAGGCTTTGGTTTGACAGGCAAACATAACGCAATCGGGAGGTATGTATATTGAGTAAAACCGTTAGCAGTAACAGCTCAATGCCTTGTTGAATATCAACGGAAGTTTCTATCAGGCTAGCCAATATTAAGGCCGTTAAAGACAGAGTCACTAGCTGAATATAGTGGCGCAAAAAAGGCTTAACGAGCAAAAGTCGACTGGACTGCAAAGAAAAGCTAGCTGACTGTTGTTCTAGCTTCTGCAACAGAATGATAGCTAGCGCTGTTGCGGACAACCCAATGGACCAGGCTATGTTTGTCGATAAAAAAGAATAACCAGCAGATAATAAAAATATGGCTGGCCAGGCTTTGGGTTTGGTATAAACAATGACTGGAATAATGAGCAGGCTTGAAAGTAAGTAACAGGTATAAAGCAGTAAACTCAGCTCTTTTTCATCATTAAAGACAACACCGATACCTGCAAGTAGAATAAAAAAGTAAATAGGCGAAACAATAATGCTGGCAAGCGAAATAAGCGACCAATGAATTGAATGCTTATTAAAGCCATGAGAGCGAAGGAATTGATAGTTCTGTTGAGTATGCAAATGTTTAAAAGACAAATCCACTAGCCAGAACAAACCGTAGAGCGTGATAAGGAACAGGGCAATGCGTTGTTCAAATATCACGTTAGTATCGGCCATATTAGCCATAAGACCAGGAATGATCATGATCATAACGGGCAACGGCAGCAGAAGATAAATCAGTAAGTTCATTTGAGCTTTCAGAACTTGTTGCACATCCCGAATCAGTTGTATTCTTAATAACTCCATAAACTATTTATTGTTCCATTAGGCTGCTAAAAGCCATAGTCGTTGGGTTGACCTGTTGATAGTCGGCACTGCGGTGTGAGGCAATGATTAATATTTTTTCAGAAAGTTTTTGTAGGTGTTCCACAAAGGCTTGCTTACCTTCTACATCGAGTCCATTGAGCGGCTCGTCAAACAACCATAGTTGACAGTCCAATGCCAAAGCTGCAACGAGCATGGCTTTTTTGGCATTACCTAACGAAAGCTCACCCAGTGTTTTTTTTGTATTGCAGTCAAAATGAAAGTCATCTGCAATGGCTTGAATACTGGTGTCTTGACGCAAGCGTCGGTGGCGGCTGACAAAGGCCATAAACTCACGCACCTGAACTTGTGGAAAAAACTCAAGGCTATCGGGGCAGTAGCTAACCAGATCAACAAACGACTTATGCTTTGCTCTTAGCTCGATCTGATTCAATTGCACCGAGCCCGTGTATTCATCAAGAGAGCCCGCGATAATCGACAATAGTGTCGACTTACCACAGCCATTATGTCCATGCAGAAGATAAGTGCCATTAGACAAGGTTAAATTCAGTTGCGCAAATACGCGCCGACTGCCGAACCATTTCTCTAAGTCAGTAATAATAAGTTGATTAGTCATCAGTGCTTGGTGCTCTTTGGTCGACAGTAACTGCCTATCCGTTATCCTGTTGTTGTAATTCCCAGAGTCGCGCATAGAGTCCGGCCTTTTCTAGCAACTCTCCGTGGGTTCCTTGTTCGGCTACCTCGCCTTCATGCAATACGACAATCTGATCAGCATCCACGACGGTTGAGAGGCGGTGTGCTATCACCAGGCTGGTATGGCCTTTGGATACTTCATTAATTGCCTGCATAATATACTGTTCAGATTTGCTGTCGAGAGAAGAGGTGGCTTCATCGAACAGTAATATAGGTGGTCTTTTAAGAATGGTTCTGGCAATAGCAACTCTTTGTTTTTCGCCTCCTGACAGTTTTAGACCACGCTCGCCAACAATGGTTTCTCCTCCTTCTGGAAGAGCCTGAATAAAATCTTCTAAGTGTGCCAGCCGTATTGCTTCGCGAATATCGTCATCAGATGCATCCTGATTGCCATACTTTATGTTGTTCCAGATGCTGGTATTAAAGAGCACTGTATCTTGCGGTACTATGCCAATGGCTTGGCGTAAGGAAGATTGTGTTACTCCGTTAATCGCTTGTCCATCGATGAAGATATTACCCGCCTGAATATCATAAAATCGAAACAGCAACTTGACGAGGGTTGATTTGCCTGCACCACTGCTACCTACCACTGCAAGCTTTTGCCCTGGCTCAACTTTAAAGCTGATCCCTTTTAATATATTTCGTTTTTCATCATAACCAAATTCTACATCCTGAAATTCAATGATGCCTTGATGCACTTGCAAAGGTTTGGCGTCGTCACGATCAACAATCTTGGGATGTTTTTTTAACAAGTTAAACATGCGCTCAATGTTTGCCATGGAGCCTTTTATCTCTCGATAAACGAATCCTAAAAAATTAAGCGGCAAGAATAACTGCATCATATAGGCATTAACCATTACGAAATCACCAATGGTCAGATTTCCTTTTAATACTTCGTTGGAGGCTAGCACCATCATCGAAGTTAAGGCCAGTGCGATAATCAGTGCCTGTCCACCATTGAGGACAAACAAGGATAATCGGTTTTTTCGTCGTGCCTGCTCCCAGACTTTTAGCTCTTTATCGTAGCGAGAGGCTTCAAAGGATTCATTGTTAAAATACTTAACGGTTTCGTAGTTCAGTAAACTATCGATGGCTTGAGTATTGCTTTTGGAGTCTGCTTCATTGGCTTCGCGTACATACCCCGTTCGCCATTCTGTGGCTTTTACCGAGAAGGCGACATACAGGGTGACGGCAATCAAAACGATCAACATAAACCAGATATTGAATGCAACGAAGAAGATGGCGCTGATCAAAAGCACTTCGAGCAAGGTAGGAACAATATTAAACACCATAAAGCGCAATAAGAAGCTGATACCGGAGGTGCCGCGTTCTATATCTCGAGACAGTCCGCCTGTTTGACGTGACAGATGAAAGTCGAGATCAAGGGCGTGCAAATGTTGAAATACTCTGAGGCCCAGGCGACGCATGGCGCGTTCGGTGACTCGGCCAAACAAGGCATCGCGTATTTCACCAAATATCACACTGGAAAATCGCGCAATACCATAGGCCAGCAGTAAGCCAAGGGGAATGGCTGCGGCTGTTGATAAAGTGTTTATCGTATCCAAATCATCGACAATAAACTTCAACAGATAGGGTAGCCCGACACTGGCTAATTTGGCCGCTAACAGGCAGATGACAGCAAAGAAAACGCGAGTTTTAAATTCGGTGAGATAGGGCCAGAGATCTTTGAGGGTAGACCAGCTGATCTGGGCATCGGCATCGTCCGGGAAGTGACCTTTGCGCATAAATTGATAGGGTTCCAGTGCAGATAGAAGAGGCTATTCTTGCTGCTCTATCGATAATGATCAAGCAATTCTGCTTGACAAAAATTAATTTTGAGCACTGCCAAAGTCCTGCTTGATCTGGGATAGTCTCACCATATATAGTATAGCCACTTTGGTGCGCACACTAGATATGCTGAATAATTGTACATTCAGTAATCAAGGTGCTAGAGGGAATCTGGTGAGAATCCAGTACTGACGCGCAGCGGTATTAAAGAACGAGAACGATGAGTAGATAGCTACAGGCACTGCTTGGTATTAAGTGGGAAGCCGTCGTTCAAGGTGCTGACTCCATTAGGAGTCGCGAGCTTTTAAGTCCGAAAACCTGCCAAAGGCAACAGTCAACGCCTTCGCGACATGAGGTTAAATGACACATTCTCTCTTTTTCATACCGCAGATTTTTATCTGTGTTGTATGCATTTTGATGTGTTTTGAAATCCGTCGAGAAGGTAATCAGTTCAACGCGGTTAAAGGAACACATTATGCAAAGCTCGGTCTATGAGCCTACCCCTTCTGATGAGCCATCATTACGAGTTATCAAACGCAATGGTAAAGCGGTCAGCTACGATGATCACAAGATCGAAGTCGCCATCACCAAAGCAATTTTAGCTGTTGAAGGACAGCAAGCATCGGGATCATCTCGAGTCAGAACTTTAGTCACCGATATTACCCGTGATGTATCTTCTCGATTTCAGCGCTTGTTTCCAGAAGGCGGCACCTTGCATATTGAGGATATCCAGGACCAGGTTGAACTGGGATTAATGCGAAATGGATTGCAGAAAGTTGCCCGTGCTTATGTTTTGTATCGAGAAGAACATAATAAATTAAGGCAGCAAAACGAACCGACTCCTGTAGTTCAAGAGGATTCTGGTATTGCCGTTACCTTAGATGACGGGACCCAGGCGCCACTGAATGTGGGCAAGCTTAAGCAGTTGGTCGCAGAGTCTTGTGCTGATTTGGCCATGGCCGATCAAGATAAGATATTAAAAGATGCGCTAAATAATCTGTACAACGGTATTCCCAAAAAAGAAGTGAACACAGCGCTTATTATGGCGGTGCGTCCATTGATCGAAGAAGATCCTGCTTATTCGGGCGTCTGTGCAAGAGTATTGTTAGACAGCTTACGAACCGAAGTGTTGAGCTTTTTGGAGTTGGCAGAGGACGTATCTTGTGAGCAGATGAAGTCCTTGTATCCGTCTGCATTTGTATCAGCGATTCAACGTGGTGTTGAACTTGAATTGATGTCAGAAGAGTTACTCAAGTTTGACCTTGAAAAGCTAGGTCAGGCGTTAGATGCAGAACGAGATTACCAGTTTACTTACCTGGGCTTACAGACTCTGTATGACCGCTATTTTATTCACTCCGATAATCGTCGCCTGGAATTACCGCAGGTATTCTTTATGCGTGTTGCCATGGGGCTGGCACTGAATGAAGACAAACCTGAGCAACGCGCTATCGAGTTTTATCGTTTGCTGTCATCGTTTGACTATATGAGCTCGACACCAACACTGTTTAATTCAGGAACCCAACGTTCACAATTATCTTCTTGTTATTTAACCACTGTGCCTGATGATTTGGCGGGTATTTATGGCTCTCTAGGAGATAATGCTCTGTTATCTAAATGGGCTGGTGGTCTGGGTAACGACTGGACACCTGTGCGTGCACTGGGCTCTCATATCAAAGGTACAAATGGACAGTCTCAAGGTGTGGTGCCTTTTCTTAAAGTCGTTAACGATACCGCTGTTGCAGTTAATCAAGGCGGTAAACGCAAAGGTGCAGTCTGTGCTTATCTTGAATGTTGGCATCTAGATATCGAAGAGTTTTTGGAGTTGCGTAAAAACACCGGAGACGATCGACGCCGTACTCACGATATGAACACGGCCAATTGGATTCCTGACTTGTTTATGAAGCGGGTATTCGAAGATAAAGACTGGACGTTATTCACGCCGAGCGATGTTCCCGATCTGCACGATCTTTATGGCGTTGAGTTTGAGCAACGTTATGAACATTACGAAGCGCTGGCAGAAGACGGCAAAATTAAGCTATTCAAAACAGTGAGTGCAGCAGCTCTTTGGCGCAAAATGTTGTCCATGTTATTTGAAACAGGCCATCCTTGGATCACATTTAAAGATCCTTGTAATTTACGTTCACCGCAACAACATCGAGGCGTGGTGCATTCTTCTAATTTATGTACCGAAATTACATTAAATACCAGCAACGATGAAATCGCAGTGTGTAACCTGGGATCGGTTAATCTGGTTAACCATATCAAAGACGGTGAAATCGATCGGGAGCATTTGGCAGAAACCATCAAAACTGCTGTTCGTATGTTGGACAATGTTATCGACATCAATTTTTATCCTGTGCCACAGGCTAAAAACTCTAACCTCCAACATCGCCCCATTGGTATGGGAATGATGGGTTTCCAGGACACTTTATATAAACTGGGGCTACCTTATGCCAGCACCGAAGCTGTGCACTTTGCCGATAAATCCATGGAGTTGATCAGCTACTATGCGTTAACGGCATCGGCTTTATTAGCAAAAGAGCGAGGTACTTACGAAACCTATCAGGGATCACTGTGGGATCAAGGTATCTTGCCTATCGACTCATTAGAAAACATGGTTCGTCATCGTGGTACGGAATACAGTACTTTGGATACTACCCGACAGCTAGACTGGCAGCCCGTTCGTGATCTGATCAGTCAACATGGTATGCGTAATTCTAATGTACTCGCGATTGCGCCGACGGCGACTATCTCTAACATTGTTGGTGTATCACAGTCTATTGAACCGACGTATCAAAATCTGTTTGTAAAATCGAACCTTTCTGGTGAGTTTCTGGTAATTAATCCTTGGCTTGTAACCAAGTTAAAAGAGCTTAACTTATGGGATTCTGTCATGGTTAATGATCTTAAGTATTATGATGGTTCGGTCGCTAATATCGAAAGAATTCCAGAGGATGTAAAGCAACTCTTTGCAACGGCTTTTGAGATTGATCCTCGTTGGTTGGTTGAGGCCGGTGCTCGTCGTCAAAAATGGATCGACCAGGCACAAAGTTTGAATTTGTATATGGCAGAGCCTTCAGGGAAAAAGCTCGATAATCTGTATAAAACAGCGTGGTCTCGTGGCTTAAAAACCACTTACTACTTGCGTTCATTAGGGGCAACACAGCAGGAGAAAATCTCCATCCAAAGCAATCATGCTGAAGAGAAAGAAACAGAAGCATTTGCAGCCACCGAAAATGAAGCTCCCAAGTTTTGTTCGATTCTCGATCCCGAATGTGAAGCTTGCCAATAACAATAAGAACAGGAGAAAGTATTATGAATCCTAATTGGGATGATCCATTAGCCGTTGCCATTCCACCAGTCGCTTCAGTCGCTGAATGTTTGGAAGAAGAAAAAATTAAGCAACCTCAGCCAGAAGACGAGTTGTCGCTGGAGAACTTGCCTCCAGTACGTCCAGAAGATAAGCGAGTCATTAATGGCCTAACGGATGTTAACCAGCTAGCACCTTTTAAATATCCATGGGCCTGGGAGTTTTTCTTAAACGCTAATAAAAACCACTGGACACCACTCGATATTAATATGTCGCAAGATGTCCATGATTATAATCATAAACTGACTATTGAAGAGCGCCACGTTTATGAAAACGTGCTGGCTTACCTGACCACGTCCGATATTCTCGCCATGAGAAATATTGGTCTGGCAGTGATGGAAAAAATGAGTGCTCCTGAATTGCAAATCTATCAGGCTCGTCAGGTTTATGAAGAAGCTCTGCATACCTGGACTTATCAACACTGCATCGAAACCATTGGTTTGGATCAAAGTGAAATCTATAATCGTTACCGTGTCGTTCCTGCTATTTATGGAAAAATTAAAATAGCCAACGAACGTCTCAATGCGGTGATGAGCTCAGATATCGACCTCAGAAACCGTGACGATCTGGAACTGTTTGTTATGTCTTACATTTTCTTTTCGGCTATTTTTGAAGGCTGCTGGTTCTATAACGGATTCAGTCCTATCTTTGCCCTCCAGCGAAGAGGGTTAATGAAAGGGACTGGAGAGCAGTTGCAGTACATTATGCGCGATGAAGTGATGCACTGTGCATTTGGCTTGCGCGTGGTTCGCCAAATAATGAAAGAAGAGAATGTGAAACTTGATCCAAAAGCATTAAAAGAAATGTGGGAGCAAGCTGAGGCTGCGGAGCAGGGATACGCAAATTACATTTTGAAAGATCCTATTTTGGGTTATTCCGCAAACGATCATATAGAGCAATTTCGTTTTCTTGCGAATCGTCGTGCGCAGCAGCTGAAGTTTGAGCTGCCCTTTGAAGGTGCCGAGAGTACGCTGCCCTGGCTAGATGAACAAGCCAATATGCGTAAAGAGAAAAATTTCTTCGAGACGCGAGTGACGGAATATCAGACGGGATCATCATTACAATGGTAGCCTACTGTTGGTAAATTTATGAACGACATATAAAGTGAGATTTGCGACATATAAAGAGAGATTTAAGTGAAGCAAATCACACTTTATTGGAGTTATATACTATCGAAGGAATAACCCAATAACCAAACTAGAAGGGTTAAATAAATAAGATAGAGTGTAATAAAAAAAGAGTGTCCCCCCCCACCAAAAAATAATTTTCATAAAGATTCATGTTAATCTACTTTATTGACTTCAAATACTTTACCGTTTGCGTAGAAGTTTATCGCCTCGGTCTTACCTTCTGAGTTCGTAACAAACTCAAACTTTGCCTCTGCAACCTTCAAATAGAATAATGACGATGACTCTGGGTATAAGTAAAAATCAGGCCTACCATCCATTTTTCCCTTAAGTCGACTTTCTTCTTTAATAATTTGAAATGAAAATTGTGGCGATTTGTAGATTCCAACATATGACTGAAGTTGGCTGTCATCTACTACAATGGGATTCTCTAATAAGCTGATTTTTTTAAGGTAATCTTGAGCGTTGCCATCACCAACTTTGCTTTTATGTGCAATATCATATGCCTTTTTATAGGCCTCGATTGCTTCTCTAGTTTTTCCTGACATTTCTAAAGCATTGGCTAACCAAGAAAAGCCCTGTGCGTGTTCGCTATAGTGTTTGACATAGCTTTGAAACACAGTTGTAGCACCATCATAATTTTTGTTTTCTAATAAGTGAAAGCCTAAGTCTGCATAAGTTTCTCCCGACTGTTTTACTACTTTCCCATACTTATTTTTGATGTCCAATTCATGCTTGCGAAATTCATCTGAACTGAAATTATCCCATTTACTTCTGGGGTACTGAATATCTGAAAAAATGAACTTCAGCCCATAGTAGTTTGACAGTAATGTCGCAGACATATGTCCTTCGCCTTTAAATTCTTCATACTTCAGACGGTTATTGGCAAGGTTTGATTCTTGTAAAAGTTTTACAAAAGACTCTAGCTCTTTTCGCATTCCCATTCCGTCTTGTTCTCCGATAGCGAAATATAAATTATGTTCCAATGAACTGGAGCTTCTAGCATATGACTGAACATGTGAAAAAATTTCTCTTTGATTCCACCAAAGTGCTGGACTAATAATTATATATGCATTAAATAATGAAGGCTTTTTTATCATAGCATAAGCAGAAAAAAGCCCTCCAAAAGAGTGCCCTTCAAGAACTCGGTAACTGTGCGTTCGATATTTATTGTCGATATACGGAAAGAGCTCTTCTTCTATAAACTTCATAAAAGACTTAGCCTCTCCACTTTCCGGTGATTGAGTTTCGTCTCTTGATATAGTCATGTCTTTTGTTCTGTTAGCGCTTTCAACACCTACTATAATCATTGGCGGGATAGAACCTGTGTTGGTTAAAAGCTCTGCACTACCAACTACATGTTTTAAGTTCGCTCCTCCATCCAGAAGGTAAAGTACAGGGTAATCAACATCAGAATTTCCATATTCTTCAGGTAAAGAAATAATGATGGACCTTTTTTCATCTAGAATTTTCGAGTTGATCGTCACTCTTTTGGCTATGCTGAAATCTTTAGCTAAAGATCTCTTAATCGGTATAGCTGATAAAGTAATTATAAATAAGATTTTTATGCTTAAAATAAGAAGTCTATGCATAGTTGTTCCTTTCGAAAATCAAGTTTTAGTTGCAATGATCAAACTTAGTCATTTACGTTATTGGGAAATTAAAAATTGATCTTAATGAGGAGTGATTTATTTATATATCGAAATCTTGCTTTATTTTTTGTTACATTTTCTGCATTTACCTCAATTTCAATAATATGTCGGTATGATAGAATCTAACTACTGCTCTATGTTTTTTACTAATTAGTCATTTTCACTATGGAGATTGTGTCATTTCACAGAAGTAATGTTAAAGTGTTGGCTCAAAGACGCCTGACTTCTGGCATACATATTGATCACCTTAGTTATTCTCAAGGCAATGTACGGTATATAGACAACCAGTTACATACCGTAAGCATTTCGCTCCGAGGTGGAGAAAAAAGCTTTCGTAGTGATCACAGAAAAAAACATGCTGGTGCTAACAGTATCTGCCTTATGCCTCAGCAGCATGAATCTCTCTGGAATATTAGCGACTCTATTGAGTTTGTGTTTTTTTATATAGATTCAGAGTATTTAAAAGAAATAACCTCTCTATATTTTGATCGTGACCTACTAGGATTTGGCCTTTCCGAAGAAACATATATTCATGATTCTAAGCTCGCACAAATCATGCGTTCCAGCCTTCAGTCCAACAAACCTCAAATGTATCATGAAGAATTAGGAATTAAGTTATCTCATCACCTGATTCAAAGATATAGCCAGACTCGCATCGATCGCAGAAATATAGACACTTACTTATCGCCACTCCAGCGCAAAAAAATTCGCTCCTTTATTCATGAGCATTTAGATAAAAAGATCACTGTCGGAAGCCTTGCCAAAGAAATTGGCCTCAGTGATTTTCACTTTGCTCGACAATTCAAAAAAACTTTTTTGATTTCTCCTGCTCAATTTATCTTGCGCCTGAGACTAGAAGAAGTAAAAAGGCTTCTAAAGTCTGAGAGTTACTCTCTTTCTGATATAGCCATAAAAACGGGATTTAGTCATCAAAGCCATATGACTCAGTATTTTAAGAAGCAGTTTTCCACAACACCGTTAACTTATTTGAATGGGCCCTCTTAAAGTTTGTAGCTGATTACAAATTTAGAAAATACAAAAGCGACTAAGATAGTCTTTATTGTAGAAAACATAGATACAACCTCAAACCAAACTATTATAACCACCAAAACTGAAAGTCGATTTTTTCTACTTTTGGAGTTAACTCAGAGTACACAAAGGTACATGACTTCAGGGAATACTTGGCATATTGGCATTTGTTGGCTTGTCTTTTCTTGACGGTTATAATATCAGAAAATCTGGGTTTATGTGTCGTGCCACGGAATTTGCGTTATATCCAGCGTTGGAAGTGCTCACTTATATTTATAAACTGCGTGCTTCCGCATTGACTGTAACGCAAATTCACTTACCTTGTGAATCAGTAAAATTAGCAGTGGTGTTCTGAGTCTCAGAGATAAATCAGCTCGTTTATTTTTTCGATTATGGGTTTGGAAGTTCTGCCATAATTAGAAAGTACGACCGAGATATATCCGTTATCCAGATGAATATCCAAATTCGAGTCAATTCCTGGAAAAGCTCCGTCGTGACCTACAATTCGGTTTTCATCATTGTTTTTTATTCGAAATCCATAGCCATATTTTTTTGAGTTCAGTTTGGGCTTTGCAGAATACAGCTGTTCGGTTGCCTCTTTACCTAAAAGTTTATAAGTAGTGAGTGCTACAGCAAATCGATGCAGATCTTCTATGGTAGAGAAACCGCCGCCAGCAGGCCCACCTTTAATGACATGCATGAACAGATTGTTTTTCCATCCTGTATGATTATTTGCAGGTAGGTAACCCATGGCTAAATTAGGTACGGGCTGATCCATGTCATAGCTGCCAGTGTTAAGCATTCCAGCGCGATCATAAATATTTTCTTTAATATAAGTGTCGTAGTCTTTGTTGCTGATTTTCTCTATGACGATACCTAGCATTAACATGCCTGTGTTACTGTAGTGATAATCTGTTCCAGGCTTGAACCTCAGTGTTTCATTTTGAACCAGATTTCTATAGTCATTGAGAGTGCGGTAACGCTCTCTGGCAGAGTGAATAAAACTCTTGTTAAAATAACTGCCAAGGCCAGAGGTATGAGATAATAGGTGCTGGATTTCTATTTTTTCAGACACTTCTTTAGGGAGCCAGCTTTCATCGATAAACTCAACTAACGAACTTGTGAGAGTGAGTTTTCCTTTTTCAATAAGCTGCATTATTGCGACTGCTGTGAACATTTTATTCATTGATGCTAGATTGAATTTAGTTTGAACATTATTAGGTATTAAATAACGTTTGCTTGCTAAACCAAAAGCCGACTGATACAAGACCTCCTCTTTGTTTGCTAAAAGAACTGCTCCAGAAAACTGGTCATTATCGGCTCTCTGTTGTATGAATCTATGCAGTTCGTCGGTACTAGTGTTTTTACTGGCAAGATCATCTTTTGCGGTCAAAGGAATACTTGAAAGTATGAACAGTGAAAAAAGCAGTGTTGATCGTATTAAGTAGCTCATTGCCTCTCCGTGAAGTTAATTCTCATAGGGTTCTTGTAATGCTTAATCAATCGGGAGTAATTTTTAGGATGAGAGACTATCAAAACAACTGTCGTAAATTTGTGAAGTTCGCGTTGAGTGGAATGTTGGATGAGCCAAGCAGAAATGATGAGCGATAATAGGGACGAAGATACTGCTACCAGAACCCTATTTAAGTGTGATAGCAGTAACTCAAAGTTTATGTTTAATCTTATGTAGAACTTACCTATAGGTATTTAAACTACATTTTTGCCTGGATCTTACCGACATTTTGAGAGCTTTTAAAATCTGATTTTCGTTCTGAGTATCTACTCACCAAATAGTCTTTTCTATCCCGAGTGAGTAGAGTGAACTTCACCAACTCTTCGAGTACATCAACAATGCGGTCATAAAATGGCGAGTCTTTCATGCGTTGGTTTTCATCAAACTCTGACCAAGCTTTTGCCACAGAAGATTGATTAGGGATCGTTAACATACGCATCCATCGGCCCAATACGCGCAATTGATTGACTGTATTAAATGACTGAGAACCACCTTCGACCTGCATAATTGCCAGGGTTTTCCCTTGTGTTGGTCGAACCGCGCCGATAGATAGTGGTATCCAGTCAATTTGAGTTTTCATGATCCCTGTAATCGAGCCGTGGCGTTCTGGCGAACTCCAAACCTGACCTTCGGACCAGGTCACTAATTCACGCAATTCCTGAACTTTTGGATGCAATTCATCGGCATCATCTGGAAAAGGCAATCCTCGAGGGTCAAATACTTTCACTTCGGCACCCAGCATTTCCAAAATACGAGTGCTCTCTTCAACGACTGCACGACTAAAAGAATTTTTTCTTAAAGAGCCATACAGCAACAAAATTCTCGGTGCGTGAGTTGATGGTGCGGTGACTGCCAACTTTTCATTTGTCGGTATATCTACAACATCTTGCACAATATTAGGGACATCAGTCATGTTTCTACTCCTAAACTCATTTAAATATTGTTGGTGGACGAGCTATGTAATCGGCTTGCCCAATAAAAAAAGATTGCAGAACCAGCGCCTAAAAACATCAGTATGTTCAGAAGGCTGTCATAACTATTGGTCATTACCCAAAGCATCGCGGCTAATGAAGGGGACAATGCTTTTATCACTTTGACTGGAACACCCATGGCGGCATTGATCGCACCATAAGAAGACGGTGTGAGAAACTCTGGTACTGCGGTGCCTTTTACGATGGTCATAGTGCCATTAATCGCGCCAAACAAAATGGCCAGAGGAACCAAGGCCCAGAAGTTTCCAGGCAAGTAAGCTAAGCTTGCAAATACAAGGGGTAGTAGTGCAGCTATTGATATGCCTAGTTTTGCCATGGAAATACGATGCGAAAAGGCAAAAAGTATTAATCTTCCTGCGACTTGAGACGGGCCCAATATGGCTAAGAAGGCAACAACCTCGACTATCGATAATCCTTTTTCGATAAGCAGTGGATAAAGATGAAAGCTAAAGGCCGTTGTTGTGCCATAGAAGAATAAAAAGCATAAAAAAAGCGCCCAAAACATAGGTTGCTGTATGGCCCATCGTACACCTTGTCTGGATTTCGGTTTACTCGCCATCGATACTGTTTGAGTAGACTGAGCGGCTTTTTGAGGTAATCTGGAATAGATTCCTGCACAAAGGAACACATTGATAAGACCGATAACAACAAGTACCTCTCGCCAGTTTAAGGTCGTCAACAGAAACTCGATAAAGGGAATAAATACCGTGGAAGCGAAACCACCCCACAGCGTCAGTGTGGTGATGGTTTTTTTTGTTTGGGATGTATCAACGGCTCTGGCTACGACGGCGAAGGCAGCGTCATAAAGAGTCGCTGCCTGTAGCAAACCAATGCTGGCAAATACGAGATAGAAGCCAATAAGTGACTCGATCATTGAGCCTAAGATAAAAATGGCTCCTGCCGCAATTGATCCTATTGTCATTACCCTACGTCCATATCCTTTATCTATCAACATTCCGGTAGGGATGGCCGCAGTGGCAGACAGCAGTAGGCCTAGAGTCAGAGCACCATAAACATCGGACTTTATCCAGCCAAATTCTTCTTGTACAGCTTCTGCGATCTGAGGAAAGCTATAATAAAGAGTTCCCCAAGAAATAATTTGTGCTATCCCAAGCAACGTCACAGATACCTTTTGAGGATATTCTTGTGCCATGTTCTGAGAGGTTAGTGTTGATGACATGTATAAGCCTTGGTTGGGTAATAACTGCTTTACTATTTAAGACGAAGAGGGAATAAAAAAGACGAAATTTTTTTTGCTATTTATGAGACAATTCTTATTAACCGTAAATTGAGGTATCTTATTTAAGTCGTTTTGGAGTGTTGGGTAATATGAGCATCGAACATATTTGGAACAATTATCGTGTCGCTTTAAAGTCATTTATCGCCAGACGTGTATCAAATCCAACGGATGTGGATGATATTTTTCAAGATATCTTAATTAAGTCTTATTCTAAACTCGAGACACTGGATTCAGAAAAAAGCTTAAAGCCTTGGCTGTTTAAGATTGCCAGCAATACACTTATTGATTTTTATCGAAAAGATAAGCCTGTATATGAAAGCGATGTTGATAATTTATTTGACGAAGACATTGAAGACATAAAAGCAGAGCTTTCGGATTGTATCGTTCCTTTTATTAACTCATTGCCAGAAGAAAATGCCAAGCTGTTGATGGCTATTGATATCAATCACTTGTCACAAAAGGAATATGCCGAAGAGATTGGTGTTAGTTATTCAACATTAAAGTCTAGAGTGCAAAAAAGCCGCAGTATGCTCAAACAAGCCTTTGATGACTGCTGTCATTTTAGTCATGACGCTCAAGGCAATCTAATGGATTACGAAAGAAGAGCGAAACAACGTAAAAGGTGTGACTAAGCACTCAATATATCATTGAGTGCTTATTAAGTTAGCGATCAACCACAACAACTTTGAGCTTGACTCGTTTTTGAAGTACCACAACAAGAGGTTCTTGTTGTTCTTTGTTCTACGGAAGACTTATCTAAGCTTTTTCCTACTCGATTTCCTGTGTTGCAGACGCCCGTTTGTGGAAGAGATAGCTGGAGTTCTCTAGCACCTTTGTGATCTCCTGCAAGCTCAGCAGCGATGGAGCGTACTTGCTCGTATCCCGTTAACATTAAAAACGTTGGCGCACGTCCGTAAGATTTCATTCCTACAATATAAAAGCCTTTGTCTGGATGGGATAAGACATCTACACCATGGGGTTTAACCGAACCACAGGAGTGTAAGTTAGGATCGATCAATGGAGCAAGAGCACTCGGGGCTTCGACGATGTTATCCAAATCAAGTCTGAGTTCCCGTAGCATGTTGAGCTCGGGCCTAAAACCAGCAGCAACGATAATACGATCAACTTCAATCTCTTGCGCAACCCCATCAACAGATAAGAATACTTTTAAACTCGTTGACGTTTTTTCTATCGCTTCAACTTTCATCGGGGCCAAGACATCAAGATGACCACTTTGAATGGCTTTTATCGCTGCCGTTCCCAGCTCACCGCGCGCTGGTAACTCATCATTAATGCCACCACCGAGTAGCTTGTCGATATTGTTGCGTCGTAGTCCCCAGTTGATAGTGGTTTTAGAGTGTTGTTGCTGAAGTTTCATTAAATCAATCACAACATTGATAGCTGAATGCCCTCCGCCGACAACCAGAATTCTTTTGTTGGCATAAGTTGCTTTGTCTTTGCCGAGCAGATCTGGAATACCGTAAGAGATACTTTGTTGGTTTTCGACTTCGCCGAACACTGGCAACCCGTTCAAGCCCATCGGGTTTGGGCTGCTCCAGGAACCAGAAGCGTCAATGACGGCCGAAGCCTTTAACTGTTGGATGCCACTCGGAGTTTTTACCTGAACCTCAAAGAGAGCATTATCTCTTTGTTGTGATCCCATCTTGCTTAAGTTTTCTTTGGTCACAGCGAGGACTTCGCTATTAAGCCAGATCGATTGTTTTAATTCTGGAAGATTGGCTGCTGGTTGCAGATATTTTTCGACAATGTCTTTTCCGGTAGGCAGCTCATCGTTATTAGCGGTCACCCAGCCCTGTTTTTCTAGCATGGTTTTAACTACGGAGTCATAGACATATTTCCAGGGCGTAAATACACTCACGTGCCCCCAATCGAGTATGGAACTGCCGACAGAGTTTCCTTTCTCTAATATCAGAGGTGTTAACCCTCGTTGAATTAAATGGGCGGCAGCGGCGATCCCAACTGGCCCCGCGCCGATCACTATTACGTCTTTTACTGCTGTCATTCATTTCACCTTAGATGCTGCCTTGAGCAAGGATTCATTACGTTCTGTTATTAAAGACGCGGGTGAGTGCAGAAAGACGAAATAAAATAGGCCGATTTAGCATACATTGATATATTAGAGTGATAAAATACTAAGCATATTAATAAGTTACCTAGTTACTTAAGTTGAGCTGGAATCATCATGGAACATTTTAAATTGGTGCTACCTGAGCACATGAATCATCAGGGGTATTTGTTTGGTGGCAATTTATTAAAGTGGATCGATGAGTTTGCTTATATCACCGCAAATACACAGTTCCCTGGTCATCAGTTGGTGACCATTGCGCTAGAGAATGTCGTATTCAGACATCGCATTGAATGCGGGCAGATCCTTTGTTTTTCGGTGAACTTGAAAAAGAAAGGTACTACGTCGTTAAACTACGATGTATCAGTGTATGGTGCCAGAGGTCATTCGCAAGGGAAGGGCGTGTTGTTCGAAACCTCTATCACTTTTGTTAATCTTGATGAAAAGGGCAACAAATTACCCTTACCACAGGAAGATTAGTTTTTTTGACGAGCAAAGAGGGTGCTTTGTGCCAGCATGACCGAAAGCACGATGATGCTGCCACCAATTAACAAACGTACCCAGTCGGCTTCTCTATCCCATATCAAGAAGTTAACCAGCAGACCTGCTGGGATAAGCATATTATTCATGGTAGCCAGTTGCTCAGTGTTCACCTTTTTGGCGCCTGCATTCCATAGAGCATAGCCCAGTCCTGAAGCTCCAAGTCCCAGCCATATCAAGACTGACCATTGGAGAGTTGTCGTGGGGAGCTTTTGCCAATCTCCAAGCCACAATGCTGAAGGCAGAGCAATTAAAGTCGCACCTAGAAAGAAATAGGCAAAGTGTTGGTGGATAGGCTGCTGAGCTGGAAGAGAGAGGCGCTTATAGCATACCTGGCCTAAGGCAAAGCAAATATTAGCTGCTTGAACCAGTAACAGCCCTATGGCGAAGTCTGAGGTCAGTGGTTGATAGCGAATCACTGCAGCGCCTATGACTGCCAGCACGGCGGGCACTAGCCAGAATAAGCCTACCTTGTTGCGGGCAATTAAACGATCGAAAAGCGATACATAAACCGGTGTCAAAATAGTAAATAGCAGCACCTCTGCAACGCTCAGGTACAGGAAGCTATGATAGAAAAAGAGATACATTAAGCCGATTTGAACGGCTCCTATCATCATTAGCTTGAACATTGTTACTTGATGGGGAGGTTTGCGCAAAAAAGGCAAAAACAGCACTAATGCCAGAGCCATACGTATAAACACCGCAATATAGCCGTCAACTTCTCCTGCCAGATATACGCCGATTAATGAAAAGCTAAAAGCCCATAAAAAAGTGACAATCCATAAATACAGCATGTTTTTATTACCTAAAAAGAGAATATATAAGTGACCAGGATGTTATGTATCAAGTTAGCGGGTGTTTGCTATCTGGTTGGAATATATCATCTTTTTGAGGTTAATAAGTACTAATATAGAGACTACGAAGTGTCTTTTGTCATGCTTTGTTACTTTCGTGAGCTTGTCTAGTGGGGGGCTGCCTGCTTCAATGTGGGTATGGATGTTTTTTATACATTTTCAAGAGTTCTGGTTTTTAATCAACCAGAACTCTTGAAAAAATCTTTATTAGGATCAAAGATATAGACGCTCGAGTTTGTGAGCTGTGTAAAACTGTGTAGAAAACTCTTCGGTTCTGATGTAACCCATTGGCGCGCTCGCGTGTCTTACATCAGGTAGTTACAATAAAACGAAATGTTTGGGAAAGCTGTTTTGGGATTTGGTGAAAAGGTTGCTCATACTTTAATTGATCGCGCTCGTAAGGGTGATTTGCGTGCTCTGGAAGTGATCTATGACACCTACGCCAATGCCTGTTTCAGTTTGGCCTATCGCATATCGGATAATTACGATCTTGCTCAAGACATTACTCAGGATGTGTTTATTAAAGTAATGACGGGGATCCGTAATTTTCGTGGCTACGAGGAGTTAGGTGGTTGGGTTCGTCGCATTGTGTCGAATGAAACCATTAACCGCATTCGCAGTACACAACGTCTGCACCTGGTTGGTGAAGACGAGTACTTCTATGAGTCAGATGGTGACCTTTTTAATAATAACTGGCTAGAAAGCTGTCAGGATCTGGATAAGTTGTTAGCTAAATTGCCAATGAATTCCAGAGCTGTATTGCTGCTGCATGAGGTTGAAGGGTTTAACCATAAAGAAATCGCTCGGATGTTTGATAAGTCTGAGAGTTTTTCTAAGGTGACTTTGAGTCGAGCTTTTGCTCAACTCAGGAAGTATGCATCACAACAAAAGAGAGAGCCGTCTAATGCATTTAAGCGATGAGCAACTTTTAGAGCCGGACGCAGAGCAATTAGATCATCTTAAATCGTGTGAGGAATGCCGCTATCGGCAAGGCAATCTCTTGTCTATGAGAAAGTCCTTGAGTCGACTGCCAGAGTTAAAAATGGAACGCTCTGTGTGGCGCAATGTGCAAGTTGAGCATCAAATGCAATCCAGTGTAAAAGAAGTGCGCGTATGGCGACACTTAACTTCTGCACTAGCTGCTTCAATCTTAGCCTTGGTTTCCTTCTTAGTGATTAACGAATTTAAAGATAGCCATTCTGAGCTGGATTCGCTGGTAAGCGAAAACCAACAAATGTATGCGTTGATCGAAAGATTAAGAAGTAGCGAGCAATTTGAATATAAGGTGAGCGTAAAGCTAAGTCAGATTCAATTAGATGAAATTGACCTTAAGATACAAAAGGCTTATCTGGACTCTAAATCTGATAAAGTAAAAACCGAGCTATGGAAAGAGAGAAAGTTGATTCTACAAAATATGTTAAGCCAACACTTAGAAAAAAAATCATTAAGTATCTAGTAGGCACTTATTAAATGAATATTAAAACAATAATTGGTGCCTGTTTGTGTGTGTTGTCACCTCTTGTCTTTTCTCAAGTTAATGAAAAAGATTTAAGCCCTGATTCACAACGTTTGTTAGAACAGCTCAAACTTCAAATTAAAAGCACTTTGCTTGCTATTTCTGAAACAGAAGAGAAAGCGGGTAATAACTTTGAGAGCTTTACCTTCAACTGGGAGTCTCCTGCGCAAAAATCGGTTCACTTAGGCATTGTGATCGAGGCCGAAAAGGAAGATGGCGTTAGAGTTTTAAGTGTTTCTCCAGGAAGCTTAGCCGAAAAAATCGGTATTAAAAGCGGCGATATTATGACTGAGATCAATAATATCCGAATCAATAAGCATACTTTTGAGTCTGCCGTTAATACGTTACAGCTATTAACTGTTGGCCAGAACTTGCGCCTAAAAATTGATCGTGGCAGCTCAACGCAAACCATAGAAACAGAAGTAACGGGACGCTTTATGCCGAGCATGAAGTTGGAAATTGGAACCGAAGACTTCTCTCATAATCGATTAGCATCTGCCGAGAATGATATTCCATGTGGCGAGGTCTCTGTGTTTTTCAGTCCTCCCCGTTCTAAAGGTATATATGAAGCTTCTTTTAAAAAAATTGATGATAACGAAGTGAGTTTTAAGCGAAACAGCTATAAGTTAAATGTTGGCAAGCATACTCTTGTTTTAAAAGAGCTCATTGATGATCCTTACATTTCTATGCGCCTACCCTCGGTTCGTCAATCTCTAGAGCTAGAGATTGATGTAAAACCTGATGAGGTTTACTACATTGGTGCTCGAGTTACGCCGAATAAGTTAAGTCGAGCGATTAAAGACTATTGGCAGCCTGTTATATGGAAAGTTCAAAAGAAAAAATGTCACTTTGAATATTAAATTTTCTTTGAAAGTATTAGGTTCAAAGGCCATGAGCTACTGCTTATGGCCTTTTTTGGTTTAGAAGGGCTGACGTACTGAATAGGCGTGCAGTTGACCATCACAATCAATCGCTGTTGCTGAAAGAGGATAGCCGCTGCTACTCAAGGTCCATGTCGCTGTCATTCGACTGCCATCAGGACATTCTGCTCCAAGCGTTTTGGCAGTATTTCGACCCGCAGCAATACCTGCTGGAGTATTTTGTTTCCAATAAAGGCGCATTTCCAGGCGAGGAGGGATGTCTACTTCAAATTTCTCATAAACTTTTGCTCTAGCCCAACCCGAAAAATAATTTCCACAAGTTGATGGACTCGCACATTTTAGGCCAATGAAACCTGAAAACTTGAGTACACCATCTGAAGAAGCTTGTGAAAACTGATCTCCTTGATCATTAATATCGTTAGCAGCAAAAGCAATACTGCTAGCTGTGAGTAGAAGCGTTGATGCGACGACTTTTAAGTTTTTGTGCAACATTATAGTTCTCCTTTAAACTAAATATAATCTTTCTTTTCTGTGCCGGCGGAAAACAGTGTCGCGAGAATTAGTTAAGGCATCAAGTGTATTCAATGTTATTGAATAACTTTTATTGGAACTGTTATTTGAGATACATATTTATGGAATTTATTTGGGCAATAATTTTTTAAAAGATGCTTAAAAGTTAACGAAAAAGACAAGTTAATAGGTGGCTATGGACAAACAAATATATGAAAAGAGATATCAATACATTTGACAAAATATTTCAGGTGTAACGATAAATAGTTTTGTTAAATAAAGTTTAATTGTGATATTTTTTACAGACTTTTAATCAGCTTCTGTATATTGCTTCTAGCATTTTTTTCTAACTTATCTTTAAAATAATTTGTCTTATAAATGTTTTCTTCTTTGATAAAGCTTTCTAAAACTTTTTTTCTTTCGATTTTGTAAATCAAGTTAGGAACCCACCGAAACTCACTACGAACATTGCGCTCATAGTTCATAAAAATATCGGTTGGTGCACCTAAAATAGAAAGATCGATATCCACCATCAACTTTTCGTCTTCAGAGTGCACTGGAGATGGATGTGCTGTGATGTTAATGAGCCTTTTGACTGTGGCTATTTGATTACTCGGATAGTTAATTTGTTGTAGGCACTGTTCTGCCAAGTTTGCACTTTGTTTTTCATTGTCTTTACGGCGAGTTGAATAAATAACGTCGTGATACCAAAGGGCTAGCTCAAAGCTTTCTGGCTCATCTATTTGCTCAGAGACTTCATCAAAGTGTTTTAGGCAGGCTTCTATATGTTTGAGAGTATGGTAGTAACGGTGAGCTTCGTTGTAGTAGGTCGTAATTTTGTCAAAGTGTTGCTGAACAATGGAGGTGTTATAGCCCTTGCTAAAGAGCTGTTGCCAACGCTGTTCGAGAGAGTTGATATTTGACATAGCCTGCTTATCTTAAGTCTCGTTAGAATCCTAAGCTTATCAAAAGGTTATATCTCATATCCAGCTGTTTTTTCTCGCTACTCTGTAAGTGTTAGTTGACATCGTGTGACACTTGTCGCATAATTGTGTCAGGAGTAACTTATCAGGTAATTCTACTATGTCGGCGAAACCGTCCCCCACTGAATTGTGCTTGTTGAAAGCATTATGGAAGCAGGAGCCATTAAGCGCTCGAGAAATTCACGAGCTAGTTGTCGATGAGCTCGACTGGTCGTATTCATCTACGCGTAAAACGCTGGAGCGCATGATGCAAAAACAGTGGATTGTCGCCGAGGATGCGCATGGGATTCGAATTTATCGTCCAGCTTTAAAAAAGGTTAGCACCCTGGCTTCTTTCGTTCGTGATTTTGCTCGTCGAGTGTTAGAGCTAGATGGACCTTTGCCTGTTTCTACTTTTGTTGACAGTAAGCTGCTGAATGAAGATGAGGTTAAAGAGTTAGAAGCTCTTTTGCAGTCGTCATCAGAAAAAAGTGATACGCAGGAATAATACTATGGCGCATCAATTTGCAATCTTATGTGCGTACAGCTTTGTTATTGGAGGAGTGCTTTTCCTGCTATGTTGTATGTTGCTGCGTTTTTTTCCTTCGCTTGGTCAGTGGCGCGATTTCTGGTTTGCCTGCTTAGTGGTTACTTGCATACCGCTTTTGTTCTTTCTACTACCTGAGAAATCAAATAACGGAATTCTAGTACTGGAGCTAATGTCCACCGCACCCGAGAGTAGCGCTACGCAAGTTGCAGCACCCAGTGAGTATGATGTGAGCGAGGAGGTTTCTTTTCTTTCTTTGAGCTCTTTTGCCTGGATATGGATGGGCATTTATGTGATTGGCTGCCTAGTTAAGTTGCTTAACTTCTCTTTGCAGTTACAACGTTTGAAAAAGCTGATAACCAGCGCCATAGACTTTCGCGATAGCCGGGACATTAATTCGGAAGTCAGTCACCTGTTAACCTCTGTAGAGGCGGAAGAGTCTTTGCAGATCCGTGTAACGAGAAATAATGTGCCACCTTTTGTATGTCGCTGGCCTGATAAGGTGTTGATGTTACCGCAGAGCCTTTTTGCGCAGCTTTCTACCAGGCAACAGTCGTTAGTGATAGAGCATGAATGGACCCATTTAAAGAAAAAAGACCCGCACCTGATATTTTTTATTCGTTTAATAGAATGTTTTTGCTGGTTTAATCCAGCGCTGTATTACTTTAAAAAACGAATCGATCTGGCAAGTGAGCTGGAGTGTGATGCTAATGTTTTGGCACAGCAACCTGATTTACGAAGCGTCTATGCACAAGCAATGTTAAAGACACTTCGTCAATGTGCCGTAATCGATCGTGACTCGATTACGGCACCCTTCTCACCCGATAATCAATGGAGTTTCAGAATGAGAATACATAATATCATGCACCCTGGTGCATCCCTTGGCAAGTCATGGCGAGCAAAAGTGGGCATTAGCACTGCCGCTGCGCTATTTACAGGGTTGTCTTTGGCAATGCAGCCAGTGTTAGTCAGTGGAGGTCAGTCCGATGAGCCTTTGTCAATGATCACTCCTGTTAAGCAGCCTGACATATCGTCAGACTATGGATCAAGAGTCATCTTTAATAAGCAAAACTTTCATCGCGGCATTGATTATAAAGCTGATACAGGAACACCCATCTTAGCAGCCGAAGATGGCCGAGTGGTTTTATCTACGGATGAACTTAAAGGCCATAGAGGGTATGGAAAAATAATTATCATAGAGCATAAAAATAATGTTCAAACACTTTACTCTCACCTGAATGATAGAAGTGTTCTTGAAGGAGAAATCGTTTTTAAAGGACAAACAATTGCTACGGTTGGTGCAACAGGAAGAACTACTGGGCCCCATGTTCATTTTGAAGTGCGAGAAGGGGACAAACCTGTTGATCCTAACAAGTATTTAAAGAAAGGATAAAAATACTTATACCCGTCGCCTTTCAAGGAGCAGCGCTGATGTTCAAGTTGCAGCGCTGCGCGCACTCACCCCAATCACTTAGTAAAGCTAAGCTCAGGGGATTCGCTTGCTGGCCGCCTACCTGTACCTTGAAATACTTTGGGTATACCCGTCGCCTTTCAAGGTGCAGTGGTGTTGGCTGCGCGCACTCACCCCAATCACTTAGTCTATCTAAGCTCAGGGGATTCGCTTGCTGGCCGCCTACCTGCACCTTGAAATACTTTGAGTATATTAATAAGTAAGTGCTGTATTTATTGCAGTGTTTACCAACCTTCTATTATAAGGTTATATATTGCACAGGTGAATAAGCTGTAATATTTACAATCTCGTAGTCTTATTAAACGCTGAATTTAACAAAATTTGTAGTTTTATGTTATCGATAATAAAAGCGGCTTTGTCTAAATTGGTTTGCGCTTATCTTTGAATAAGTTAATCACTGATTTTACTCGTAAATCACACTTTATAAAAAATAGGGATATCGCTGGTTATTATCCAAATAAAATTTCCGAGTTTGAGATTAATTGAAAGATGAGTCAGTTGGGTAATTGGCGATTAATTTTCAACGAGGTAATTATGAACAATACATCCGTTAAGTCTGCAATAATGGCTTCGCTGTTTCTTTTGGGGGGAAATGCGATTGCGGCAGATTCTTTATCAAGAACTGATGCTCCTGCACAGATGGAGTCCTCATCTAAGCAACAAATGATTACTGTGGCCGATAAAAAGTCACTGAATGCTATGCTTGCCGATAGTCGTTCATCGGCAATGTTTCGACCTGGTGCTTTTTCTGTATTGAGCGACAAGCAAATGGTCATCACCAAGAAGAATGCCAGCTTTATCAAAGTTCACTTTGCTCAATTTAATATTCCTGATGGCAGTTACGTTTTAGTTCGTAGTCCTGATGGTAGCCAAAGTTATCGTTACTCCAATACCGAAGCAAAAAAAATGACTTTGGACGAAAGCATTAACGATGACGGTGTTAATCGTTTTTCTGCTTTATCGATTGTTGGCGACACTGCCATTGTTGAGTTTGTGGCAGAAAAAAGTGTCAACGAGCGTTATCAGGTTCATGTAGACTTTGCGATGCAAGGTTACTCTGAGCAAGAGATCCAGCGCTTATTGTGGAATCAAACCAGCAGTGATCCCACTGGACGTTTGTCTACCTGTGGTGTGAATGAGCGTCGAGACGTGCAGTGTTGGGCAGATTCTCACCCTGTTGAGTATGAGCGTACACGACCTACTGCTCGTATCTTAATGAATGGTTCTGGTCTTTGTACTGCCTGGAGAGTGGGCGAAGACAATCACATGTTTACCAACAATCACTGTGTTGGTAGCCAATCGACTTTGTCAGGTACTGAGGTCTGGTTTAACTATCAGCGTACTGGCTGTGGTAGCGGTACCACTAATGATACAACTATTGTTACTGGCGATCAGTTATTAAAGACAGATTACACGCTGGATTATACTCTGTTCTCCATCAATGATTTTCCTGCGGTTGAGAGCTTCGGTTATTATGGATTGGACGTTAGGAATGCATTGCAGGATGAACGCATTTATATTTCTCAACACGGTTCAGGTAATCCTAAAGAATTATCGATAGAAAGTGATCAGAATGCGGGCGGGGTTTGTCGAGTTGACTCTCCACTTGCTTTTGGTCGTGGTGCCGATACTGACATTGGATATATGTGTGACACCATTGGTGGGAGCTCGGGTTCACCGGTATTAGCTGCTAGCTCAAATAAGGTCATCGCATTGCACCACTTTGGCGGCTGTGAAAATCAGGGGGTTCGTATTGATCTAATCTGGCCTCAGGTTGCTAACTTCTTTGGTGGTGTTATTCCTGATGGGGATAATGAAGTGCCACCTAATGGTGATCCAAGAGCTGCTTTTGGTTATACGACTAATGAGCTTGAAGTCACCTTTACTGATCACAGTAATGACAGCAATGGAACCATCGAAAGTCATGCCTGGGATTTCGGTGATGGAAATACCTCTTCAGATGCAAACCCTATTCACACTTATGATGAAGCGGGTAGCTATGAAGTCACTCTCACGGTTACCGATAACGATGACATTACCGATTCGATTACACGAACTGTAACTGTTGCCGAGATTGTTGACCCACAAATGGTGATTAAAAATATTTCTGGCACCAGCCGTGGTGAGAACGATATTTTCCGTATTAACGTACCTGCGGGAATGACTAAGCTAACATTCAAAACCTTTGCTGACAATGGCGATGCTGATTTGTATGTTCGCAAAAGCTTCCAGCCAACAACGTCACAATACGATTGCCGTGATATTTCATTAGATAGTAACGAAACCTGTGTGATCAACAATCCTGAGCCTGGTGGCTACTGGGTTATTGTGCGTACCTGGAATGCGTATGATGATCTAACGCTTACTGGTACTTATGAGTAATATGTGAAGTAATACTGATAGACGAGAAACCGCTTTTCTAAGAAAAGCGGTTTCTTTAATGAAGGATCATTTTATATCGTAATTTTGGATCATTTCTGCAATGTAGTCCTTTACTTTATCAACCATCTTTTTGGGCTGTAATACAGTAATATGACTGGCGTAGCCTAATACCCAACGCTCGAAATCATAGGTGTTGGCAACCGTAACTTGCAGCTCCATTTTGCCATTCTTTTCTTTGAGCTGTTGATCTTCTCCAAGAGGGTTTTCTATCAAAGTAGCCCATACTCTTTCGTCGACGATGGCTTTAAAGCGAATTTTTGATGGTTTAAAACTGAAGTTAATGGCACCTTCTTCAACATAGTTCGATAAGGTGAAGTCCTGCGGCACGCTGATGGGCTCAAAAGATTCGCGACAGCTGACCATTCGATGAAGAACAAAGCTCTTTACTGCTCGACTCTCTGGATTTTCGTCATAAGCCACCAAGTATTGTATTGGACCCTTTACTACGATGCCTAATGGGCTTAGCTGATAGCGTTTGGGCTTAGTTTGGCCACGTTTTGTATAACTTATCTCAATCTGGCTCTCGCTTAGTAAGGCATCAAAAACGTTGTCCAGAATCTCTTGCTTTACTGGTTTCTTCTGTAAACCAATAAACTCCGGAATGATCATAACCTTGTCTGGCCAGCGAGCATGGATGTTTTTGTTACTGCTGAGCGTTCTCTTAGCCATGTTAAACATGGGCTGCATGGATTTGAGAAGATTGTTGGGGGTGATATCGCTGAGCACCTTTTCGGCGATAAAATAGGTAATGGCCTGCGATACGCCCATTTGTCCTATTTGTTGAATGGACTTTAAATCCACAGACCATCCATAGGTGTCGGTATTGTTATCGCAACAAACACCGAAGTAGCCTTCAAGCGATTTTAAGTCTCTTTCTACAGTGCGTCGTGATACCGGAAAACCTTCTTGCTCAAGATATTGACATAGCTCTCCTGCTGTCATTTTTCCCTGAGTTGGGAGCCGTTGCAGCATCATAATTTTTCGAATTAACGTATCAGGTGATGTCGGCATTTTACTTTCCTTTAAAGCGACAGTTTATGTCGATTAAACCATCAATGTGCGCACAATAGCACGGTTTGAGCATCATGATAAATAAGCTTATTTTACTGGTTTTGGTTATTGTTATCATAGTCGAAATCATCTGAGTCATCGGATTGTCTTTCAGGGTCAGATAGGTAGACTCGAACAGCACCACTGTCGTCGTTTGAGGTCACGATTTGCAGCCTTGCCAAGTTAGGGTGATATAACAAGGATGCTGCCAAACGCTGCAGGCTATCGACTAAGGCTTCTCGGTTAAATTCAGGTAATTGATAATCAAGACGACATATCGAGTGTTTGCATTCTGGCAGCGTTACGGTTTGCTGGTGATTGAAATAAGATTGAGTTAAGGCACTATCTATTGCGATTTCAGTCGGTAATGCCCAGTCAGGATCGCGCTCTTCAAGCGCATATTGCTGGGGAATTTCATCTGATTTATCGATGGTTTTTGATTGATCAATTTTAGCACCTAGCTGCTCAAAAAAATCATCGTTATCTGTGCCTACGTCATACGGGTCTGATGAGTCCTCGGAGTAGGATGAGTTAGATGGTGGCTTTTTTAATGATTCGTTGTTGGTAGAAGTCTCGAAGGTTTTTGTTCGTGGTTCTTTTGATGTCGTTATTAAAGAATCATTGTTGGTTAGGGATGAATGACCATTTTTATGATAAAGCGTTTGCAATAATAAATACAAGCAAATCACCATGAGCAGCGCAATGATTAGATTTTTGCCATTAGACATATTGGATTCCTGATTTTGCATGTAGCAGAAGAGGCATCTTCCTTTTGGGAAGACACCTCGAGAACGGGTTAGACTGATCGATCATCATTGTTGTCAAAAATGACAACTTTGCACTTGCTCATGTCATCGTTACAGATCACACAAAATTCTTTGCCGTTGCTTGATACGTAGCACTTTGCCGACGCTGCCTGAATGAGTGACGTGGTGCTTAAGCTGAGCAATGCGACAAAAAATATAACGAGCTTATTCATATTTTCTTTTCTCCTAATTATTGAAATAGCCAACATTGGCGCAGGCAAAAATGAATAAAACTCAATGTGAAATCAATGAACTTTTGTGTGCTATTTTTTCGTCTCGATTTACCACAAAAAACTCACAAAGTTATTGAGATAATGAGGTGAGAAGTTAAGTGTTTTTTGAGATTTTCGACGAAAAGTGATGAGGTTTTGATGAAGAAGTTAAGCTTAAAAAATGTACATGCAAAATCTTGTGGCAGCAATTTTCTGTAGGCAAAAAAAAGGATGGCAAATTGCCATCCTGAAAATAAACTAATTATCTAGTTTAGAGTTAACCGAGGAAGAATCGGTTGAGTGAGTAAAATCGTGTATCTCTAGGCGAGAATGAGCTCAATTCGTTAATTGAGTATACAAGTACAATATTAAAGGTATTTGCTTGTAAACTATGTGACTTGGTCGTGATCTTTGCGTGATTGGCCGAGAAAGTTAGCGAAAGAGTGACCGATGTTTAGAGCATTGAGATAAAAAGGAAGAGAAATGAATACCAGAGACAATGAATGTCTCTGGTATTTTAAAGCTTATACCGCTTGCTTGGCTAAAATTTTACTGGCTTTTTTAATGTACAAATCTAATTTAGCCATGCTTTCTAAAGCAAAGTCGAGAATTTGTGGATTAGGTCGATGCCCTTTTTCTGCCGACTCAAGATAGAACTCGACACTACACAGGATGTCTGCCATCAGTTGGAGTGCATCTTTGTGAATCGACTCTGGGTAGATCAACAAGAAGTCTTCAACCACTTGAGCGCACTCTAAAACGATTTTTGAGTAGCCGCCATCATTCAGTTTTGATAATGACTCTGCTGCTTGTTTTAGCAACTCGGGTGTTAACTTAATAAAGGCTACGTTATTGTGGTAAGCGATAAAGTCTTCTAGAGTTTGACATGCCTGATGCAGTGACTTTTTGGCATTCTTACAGTGGGCAATGTGCTCTGTTGGTAGTGCTGACTTAGTCACCGCTTCATCACCTTTTAACGGTGCGCGGCTTTTCGCTTTTAATGCTTGCTCGATCGTTTTAAGCGCAGTCTGCATGTAGAGTCGTTGCTCTTCTGTCATTTCGTCGTTGCTACGTAATAGCTGTTCCGCTGTGTCGACCAAAGGTTTAATCGCATCAGCTTCTTCAGACATTTTGAGTACGCTAAGTAGTTTATAAAGTTGTTCGAGGTGTTCTTTGATTGGGATCAGGCTTTCGGTTGAGCGAGAGCCGGCCTGATAGGCGCTCAGATGCGCATGGATTTTGGTAACATCATCAAGCAAGGTATCAAACAAGGCTTCAAAATCTTTGTAGCTAGGTCCTTTAAGAAGTAAATATTCTTGATGAATAACACGATCAGAAATGCTGACATCATTCAATTCAAAATGCGACTTTAACTGTTGAGTTGTCATGTCTTCAGATTCCGAAAGAGAAACAAGATAAAGCAACTCTTGAGTCAGAGCGTCGGCAGACTCTCGATTCTGGTAATTGAGCTCATCACTGACTTTGGCTAACTCGCGGATTTGGAGATCCAGTTTAGAAAAGAGTTTGATGCGTTCGCGGTTTATGATCAAACCACCGTTCACATAGCCTTCAATCACGCCTATAGCGATCCAGAACAGGTTGGGACTATTAGAGCAACCGCATTGTTCATCCAGTCGTTTTAACGCGCGTCCCATCATGTTCAGACCGCCAGGTACATTGGTTCTGCGAATGACTTCAATCAAACCAATTTGATACATTTGTCGAAACAGTCGAGATTTTTCGGCAGCGTCATAACGCTCCAGGCGAGTCTCTTTTACTGTTTCTCGCATTTTGTGGTGATCGGCCTTAAAGAAACTGGATTCTTTGAAAAGCGGTAGATCGCATTCTTTACGAAACTCATTAAGAGCAGGGAATAGAAGCTCTGGAAGATCGAAAGGTTTATGGCACATGAAGTCTACGTAACGGCCAATCATAGAAAGTGAGTAGCCCATTGCTTCCATCATCGAATCAGAGACGCCTTCTGCGTAGAGCTGATTAATGGATGCCAGAATGTCTTTAATTAACTGGTGAGCGCCTTTCATATCCAGAAGCGCAAAAATATTTCTTAGTTTATGTAACTCTACTGCGGCATCTTCAAGCTCACTTCCTGTGTGATTGCTATTATGAAAAGCCTCTATTTGGGCCATAGCTTGATTGAGTACGCTATGGATGTCTTCTGAAATTAATTCCAGAGAGGCCATTGGATCACGATATGACATCTTGCTTCCTAAATAAATTGAGTGCTAAAACCAACCGAAAACAGCTAACTAATTGAAAAAGCTGATTAATTAATCCACTCTCAAAACACAGAGTAGTTATTTCAATTACAAAACCTGAGTACCGTCATTACCAGACAGAATAAATATGCACTATCTAAAGTAGAATGAAAGCTACCGAGTGACAGACGGCAGGTTTTTCAGGTTGCGTCGTTATAAAAACAGCTCAATATATAACCAGTTTTGGCCGCAGATTTCAACTTGAAATATACAATATGCTTGTATGGCCACGGTATCTTCGTGCTACAGAGAGTGCTAAATGAAACAACTACTGTATGAATAAGTAGCTGGTTGTTTGTATCTATCAGGGTTTGCTGACCAAACGAGTTTTAGTACTTGTTGAAGTTGCAAGATCGGTGAACATTCATTCGCTGCATTCTGTACGGATTATCAACATATTACCCTCTAATTTGTTAGGTAAATATGATTGATTTCTCAATCAGCTAATGAAGTGGGAAAAACTCTACACTTTGCTCACGTGCTAATGAGCGAGCAAAGTGTAAATATTTAACAAATTATTAGGTTTTATCGCAATGAAGTTTGATTTGACCAGGGGTTAAACCCGATAAATAGGTTGTTGTGTAGTTGCTTCCATCGTATGCCTGGACGAATTGTGCATAGTGAAAGCTGCATAAACCATCTTTGCGTTGCATAACTATTATGCCAGCAATAGACCGCCCTGTAATAATGCCTGTTAGACGATTGCGTAAGATAGACCAGTCAGACCCAGTGAAATAAGTTCGCGTGATGGTCTCCTTCCAATTTTCTCGTTTGGCTCGTGTTCGGGCCGAGGAGAGCGCCTGTTGTTCGAAGTTGGCATCTGTTAGACCTTGCTCAGGTAATCTTTGTTGGCTGATTTTTTGGGTGTCTCTTTCTTGGCGTTGCTGGTCGCGATAGGTTTTTATTTTAGTCGTTAGTTGGCTAAGCCATTGATCTAACTTTTTCTGCTCGGCCTTGTTGTTAAGTAGACGGCGTAAAAATTGACGGTCTTTAGCAAACACATTGTAGGAATCGTGTTTTCCCCATTGAGCATCACCCAGAGGCGACTGCATACGTGTCCAAAGGTAGGTGCCGTTGGGCAGATGATAAAGGTTAGTGGTTCGGCTCCCTGAATACACTGGCACGCCAGCAACCTTGCTCTCCTCAGGGAGATAAAGCCAGCTATCAAAGGCGCAGTTTTCACAGATGTAGGTTTGCACATCAGCATCTGGAGCCTGAGGGGGCGGAATAAGATAACTTTGTACTTTCTTTCCTGCGTGAGTCATGGGAACTGCCAGAAAATACTCATGAGTTCCCTGTGCTGTTTGCTTAACCGCTGGACCGTTAATGATCTGCTCTGAGGCTGAAAGAGCAAAACTCTTTGCCTGCTCTAAGGTTAGCGTGCTTAGAGTGGATTTAGATTGGCTGTAGATGTTGATGTAGCGAAAATGCTTCCAAGGTTTATTGCCTAACTGGGCGTCGGCTAACAGGTTGATGAGGGTGCCTGGTTTGTAGGCAAGAACATAGAGCCCCATTGAATTAAAAAACACCGGAAAACCCAATGTGTTACTGGGCTCTTCCTGATAGCTGTAGACAGCAGGAGGGCATTGATTGCAGGCTTTAGTTACCAGCACTTTCTTGCCGTTAAGTTGACCGTATTCTATCGCAAGCTGGCTAGTTTGTCCGGCGGGAGAACGCTCTGGTTGCTTTAAATGATAAGTTCCCGTCAGTGCGCTTAGCTTCGATTCGTCACCCCATATCTGAGCCGTCATGATAGTGAGTAGACAGAGTATTATTGATTTCATTTTATCCTCAGCAGTTTTCTTTTGTTCTGTATTGATTGTAATCAACCCTCTGCAAATTCGCCCCATAAGTTGGGGAATAAACAGGGACAAGTTCAGAGCGCCCTGCTTTTGGCCACTCAAAGAGGCTGTTTTTTAAACTATATAGCTGGTTTATTCGCTTATATCGGCTATTCAGGGGGGGGAGTAGCTTTATTTGATACTTAAGGTTGTTTGTTATTCGACTTAGTTCAGCTGGGTTGGCTTTCTTGATTCGGGAGGGAATACTAAGCCCAACAACAACAGACGGAGCGTTATGATGCGCCAGTTTAAAGTATTAGTAGGGATGTTTTTTATCTTTGTTTTAACCGCTTGTTCTTTTGGTGGTGGTCGCCACAGTCAATCTGCAAGTCTGGTCGATTTTCTTTATCCCGATGGTCAGCAACCTTCTCATCGGGCCGACGCTATTCCTCAGCTGTCATTGCCGTTAAGAGTGGGAATCGCTTTCGTACCATCACAGCACTCCAGACATAATCAATTATCTGAGGCAAAAAAAAATCAGCTTTTAACTAACGTTGCAAAGCAATTTGAAACGGAAGCCTTTATTGAACATATCGAAGTTATTCCTGATATTTATATGCGACAAGGCAAAGGATTTAACACCATTGAGCAACTTTCTCGTTTATACAATATAGATGTGATTGCACTGGTATCTTATGACCAAATTGCCAACAACCATCAAAATAACCTGGCATTAACTTACTGGACGATTGTGGGGGCCTATATTATTCCTGGGGATAACACCGACGTACAAACCTTTGTCGATACTGCTGTATTTGATGTGGCGACAAGAAAGTTGCTGTTTCGTGCACCTGGGATCGATACGACAAAAAAAATACATACTGCAGTTTCGGCTGAAGAAACCTATCAAACTATGAGTTCAAAGAGCTTTGATAATGCAATGAGTGCCATGAGCGTCAATTTAAAGAAATCTCTCGAACAATTTAAAGAAAAAGTAAAGGAGAACAAATCGGTTGCGCAAGTTAAGTACCGCTCTGGGTATCGTGGTGGCGGTGGCTCCCTGGAGTGGTTTGGACTGATATTGCTTCTTGCTTTATGCACACTACGCCGCACCGCGCAGGAAACGTTTACAAAGGAGTGAACACGATAGAGGAGAAGGATTATTGTTGATAAGGACTTAAATATTCTCTGTTTCGTAAAACGAGAAAAGGAATAGAGGCAAGTAAACTAAGGATGGCTAATCATTATCAATGGATGAATGAGCGGCGGCGAGTAGGAAGTCATAGCTTAAGGATGAGGCGTCACCTGTAATAAACAGGTGACTATGCCGCATAAACTTGCTGACCTTAGTTTTATCACATTAACTGGCAAAATAAAGTAATGCCAACAAAGCCAAAAACAACAGTGCTATCATTTTCATTGTTTGTGCCATCTTGTCGATGTTTTCATGAGCGTCTTGATCATTAGCAACAGGACTGGTAACTTGCTCTTCTGGTGCAGTGTGTGGCTTTGGCTTTTCAGATTGAGCCGCTTTAGCTTTCTGTTTTTGTACCTTAATTTCTTCAGCAGTAAGTTCCTTATCTGGGGCTGTCTTGGGTTTTGCCTGCCACCAGTTTTCTGCTGGTAATTTTCCTGCCGCAGCTTGCTGTCGCAAGTTTGGATATTTAGCAGAACGTTGCTGAGGAGGCTTAGCCGAGTACTTAGCTTTAATTTGCCGCACTTTCTCTTTTAGTTTTTGTCCTTTCTCTGGCGCCACCATGGTAACAAAGTTAGCGTAACCGGTGATTGAGGAAAACAACTCTCCATTGCCCCAAGATTTACCGTCTGGGCCATCTTTATCTATTTGATGAAGTAGTGCTCTAAATTGCTTTAAAGTTTTTCGATTAACACTGAGCTTTTTGTTAACAACGATGCCTGTAACTTCTTGTTGTTTGTGCTTGCGCATGACTCGAGTTTTATCGGGATGAATAGCAAAGCCTTCGTCCTTCACAACTTGCCTAACGCGCCAAAGCAACTTTTTAATGCTTGCTTCATTGTTAGCTTGTGTCGAGAAAGTGAGATCATCAGCATAGCGTGTAAAGGTAAAGTTTAATGAGTTCGCGATACCTTGCAGACGCCGATCCATCTTGCGGCAGAGTAGATTGCTGAGTGCCGGGCTGGTAGGTGCGCCTTGCGGCAGTTTCGGTTCGGTTGTAGCTACAAAGTAATGAGTGCCATCCAGCTCGACCATTTCTACATTAGCTTCTGAGCAAACCGAAGCCAGTAAGGTGGCAATGTGCTCGCTATAACCCAGCTGTTGAAACACACCTTTGATTCGCCGAAATGTGATGGTCGGGAAAAAGTCTTTTAAATCCAGATTAATAACAATGGCTTTATCAACATGAGGTTGAGCATTGCTGACTATTGAGCGTTGATCGATAAAACCATGGGCTGCGTCGTTTAAAGGTAATTTCTTTAGAATGTTATCAAGAATCCAATACTGTGCAGCTTTTAGGCGAGGCATAGGAGCCGATATTTCTCGGGTGCCTCCGGTTTTTTTAGGGATTGAAAAATGTTGATAGTGATTTTTTGTGTGCACTTTCTTTTTATAACAAAGAAAACGTAATTCATTGAGGCTAATACCCATTGCGGAGGCCAGGGCTTGCTCATCAGAAAACTCAGGAAGCTGTTGTTGTGTCAGACGCTCCAGATCTTGTTCTTTGTCGCCGAGGCCTCTGGAGATACCCTCGCCAATGTAGGTGATCTCATTCTGCTGACGTTGGTGCCAGGCTTGCGCTTTTTCGAAGCGTATTCTGTTACGTTCTTGACGCGTATGTTCACGTTTTTCTAGTGCTTCTTTCTTTCGTTGCTTGTGCAGAGCTTGTAGAGCCGCTTCAGGATCTTCATAAAGTGCAATTTCTTTACCTAATTCATGCAGCTCTTTGCTCAAAGCGACTTTTTTTTCTATCAGCTCTGCAGCAACCTGAGGCTTTTCTTCATTGTCGGGCCAAAAGCCCAGACGTTTCATTTCTGATAGTATGTACTCATCTTTACTCGTTTCGCGTATGCGTTGATAAATTTCTTGTCGAGTAAGTTTTTTATTATCGGTTTCTGCCATGATAAAAGTATCCGACTACAGATTTGTTGAGCTCGGTTTACTTGACGTAATCCGGTAATGCTCTAAATAAAAGAAGAGAGAGAAAATAAATAATCGACTGACACAAAATAAAAGAAAGTTGACTGTAGTGTGAAGAACAATGCCTTCGTAGAATTTCTCAGAACTGAACCAATCAACTCGACGCCGTACGCACCACCTATCGCTCATTGGCTTCTCCGAAGCCATACCGCAATAGCGATAGGTGGTGCAGTACGGCCCAGTAAAGATTGGGTCAGTAACGCGTGAATGGTCTATAAGCAAGAACGGCGATCCACCGTTCGGGTTGCAAGGTAGCTTCATCACACTACAGTCAAAACTCAGTATATCAATGTCGTTGATTAAGTTAAACCTCTTCATGATTAATTTTGCTTGTTATGCCGTTTGTTGCTGGTAGCAAGCTCGTAATGCCAACATGTGTTCACAAGGGCCTTTACGTAATTTATTTTCATGATAAAAATGACAATCGCAACTGGCTTGCGTCATACGATTATCATCATCAATCTGTATTTTGGGTGAGTATTCGACAGCATTGTCCATGACTTTCCCTGACAGATTAAGCGTTTTGTGAGAGTGATCTTTTTGCGTCACAGTCACTAAGTTATGGTCAACAAAACGATTGGCTTTTTCTTCTCTTTCATTGGCAAAGCGTAGCAATGACATAGGTAGCTCTTCACGAGTCAACGCTCGAATGCGATAGCATTCGTGTTGTAAGTCATAAAGCACCTGGCCTTGCTGGCAATAACGAGAAAGTGCCGATTTGACCACTTGCTCTTCGAGTCCTAATCGTTGTGCCAGACTACTCGATGACTCAACCCAGTTTTCTAACAAGGCGCTATAAACGCGTTTTAGTGTGACTTCATCAACATCACCACGAGGTGCCATTAAGTCGAAGTTACCAAGATGCGACCAGTTATTTGCCGTCCATCCTGACAAACCCAATGTAAAAGCCATGTCTCCAAGATCGGCAATATAAAAGCTAGGCAAGCCATCACCTGTTAGATAAACGGTAAATTTATTAGCAACAGGGATCAGTCTTTCCAAAATATGCAAACGTCGCCGTCCCCAAGTTCTAATATGAGCTGCATTTGAGCCTTGATAAATTGAGCGCGAACAGACAATTTTATGATTCCAGGGTTCTAGAACAATGACAATGGGCTCGCCAGGCGTCAGTTCATAACGCAAAGCTCTAGGACCAACACGTTCTTTATTTCTTCGTAATAAATAACATAAGTTATGAATATCCATCGGATGCAGATCAAATTGAACTAGCGGCAAAGTCATCGCTGAACTGACTTGCAAAAAGCCTCTTACCCAGCTTTCTGGAAGATCGATTTTCTTTTCTTCATGAGTGTCTTCGCCAGTAGTACTAACCGCGAATCCTTCGGGATCTACTTTGAGTTCGGTTTCTCGATAGTTACGAATTTTCTGAAACTCGTCGTAAAGCCCCTGAGAATAATCGATGTTTGTCGTGCCGCATGCGTGTTCGTTAATTTCTTTAAATACATCATGCCGACAACTGAGTTTGCCGTAGCTTGATTCGTCTTCTGAGAAGCACTCAAAAAATATTTCGTCTGGGTGCACCGTAATCACGGGATCTAGTACCCACCAGGCGTCCATATCATGCTTATAAAGGTACTTAAAGTATTTGTTCTGTGCTTCGTAGTAAGGTTTAAGAACCTCGTAGCTATCTCTATTCAGTTTACTGAGTTCTGAGCGAAGTGCGGTGGCTTTGGCTTCGGCTTCAGAGCCTCTGGCAATAAACTCTGCGAGCATTCTTTGTTCTTCTGATTCCAGCCAGGTTTTGTACTCCGTTAAATCTCTTGGCTGAAAACGCATGTCAGAAATGACTACGTTGTGCAAAGCTGATATGGCTTCTCGGAATGCTAGCTTTTGATGCAGCTTACCAACAAAATACGTTGGTTCTCTTAGGCTGTCAGGACTAAAAGAAAGCTGGCTGTTAGCTGAGTTTGTTGAGACTTTACTGGAGCCTTGATAACGATATCGAAATTCCATTCTAGGCTCCCTTTGCAGACTGCCATATTGGCTTGGTTGAGTAGTGCAGAGGTAATGAGAGATCCGGATAACGTAACTTAAGTTTTAACAAGTTTTGGATCAGTGTACTTTTATCCTTCATAACCAGGGTAATGCTTTGGCGAGTGAATATATCGGCTACCATTTCTGCTACTTTTCTATTGTCGTTGGCCTCTGTCATTAAAAAGGCAAATATTCGGTCTTTGCAAACTCGAGCTTTATTAACCTGTGATAACACCGTAACAAAGTAAGACTTTAACTCCAGAATGATGTCCGTTTTTCCAGAAGCATAGTCCTGCAAAAATTGACTGGCAAAGAGCTGAACATTCTCTGATGGATGCTGGCTTAACTTTTCCAGATATTCTTGTCCTTGTTCATGCTCAAAGAAAGTCTGTAGTATTTCTTTACCAAAGGCCTGTACGTGGTCATTGTTGTTGTCACATAGAAAGACAATCAGCTCAGGTGTCCAGTGAGTGTCATCAAACTGCTTGCGGAAGTAGCCTTCGGCAAATGTTTGAGTATCCTGCCACTGACTATCAAAAATTCTTAAGGCATTGCGAGCGTCTTCCGCTATTTTGGGGAGATGATTTTGATAGGCCGCATGGCTCCAGAGTCTCACTTGCTTATCGGAGTGGTTAGCTAATATGGCCCATTGTTTGACACTGTAAGCCGATGCTTCCCGTGATGATAATACGATAGCACCAATACGCTGAGCTGCCTGAGATTGAGCTTGTAGCATGCGCCAGAGTTGATCTTTATCGATTGTATTCCAAAAGGGCGACAAGTTAGCTTTAAATAATTCTACCAAGTCATCGTGTAAGCCGGGCTTTGCCTCACCACGAAAAGCTGCGTTTACAAAAGTGTCCGTTGTATGTTCGCCGAAGTCTGATGAGGCTTGGAGCAAACGTTGTATGATGGTTGCTGCAGCGAGCCGTTCTTCAGATTCACCGTTAAGGAAGATGGTGAGTACAGTATTAGGTTGCAGCAGTAATTTATCGTCACTTTGTTTACCAAGCAAGCTAATACCCACCGAGCGAATCAATGTTTCTGCAGAGCTACTGATGGTTTGATAAATCTCGGTTGGAATAGCTTCAAAAGGAATTTGGCTTTTTAGTGTTAGTTGAGCGGCTAAATACCTTAAACCTAACGAACTTTGCTTTAGTAGATGGCTGATTGTAAATACTTCTACTTCAGCCAGTGCTTGGGGTAAGTTCTTTTCTGCAAAATGGATCAATGCATCCACTTGCTCTGGTTGCACTGCTGATAAAGTTTGGTAATGTGCTATAAGCTGCTTAAGGATTTGTATTTGAATCGTCGGCTCGAGAGTCGGATAGTCGATCTCCGATATCCAGTTTAAAATCTCTTTATGTTTTGAAGCCAGTATTTCACATAGAAGTTGTTCATCTTGATACCAAAGAGCGAGCGTATTGTTTAGATACTGAGTGGCAAGCTCTCTGGCTTCATCAAGAACTGAGTTCAGTAGTGCAATACTCAGCGCTTTGTTAAAGCTGTTTCCAGAAAGACGGTTTTTCACTTGCTCGAGAGCTAGTTTGGCTGTCTCTTGGTAGGGTTTCTCGAGTAACTTTGCCAGTTGACCGGCTGTTAACTTAGTTATGGTGTCGGGATGTTCTTGCAGCATTCTCAGTGCGCACTGATGGACTGGATAACATCGACTTTCTAATAACAGGACAATGATTTTTTCGGGATTTCTATCCCACATCTGAGGATGGTTTTCGGTGCGCTCTTGATGAGTTTCTTCACCTGTCTTGATCCATGCTCTGTTGGTTTTCTTTAATCTGTAGTTGCTGCTATTGCCATAGATGATGTAGTTAAATGCCAAAAAGTGTGCAAAGGGGCCGTATTCAATGTCGGTATAACCACCAGAACTCCAATCATAATATTTTATCGTTTTGGCAGGTACGGCGTCTTCATCGGTGATAGCAGTGAGTATTCCCGTTGCGAGATCTAGATATCTTGGATCATCCGAGGCAGCCAGTCGTCTTAATTGACGCAGGGTTCGACGTTGAAAATAAGTTCGTGTCTTACCTGAATAGGCGAGACGAGCATTGGGTTTCTTGAGTTCTTTTGACGGCGTTAAACTGCCGACGTCAGGTAAGTAAGTCCAGTCATATTCATTATTAAAAAAAGCTTTTGTTGCATCAAAGCGTAATGCCAGTATGCCTAGCATGGCTGCATCTTGTCTCATCTCTGCGATTTTATAGAGATGGCGAATGCCTTTAAAATAACCTGGCTTTATCGGTAGTTTGCGTAACAACTGCAGCAGTGCTGTATGCAGTTGTGGGTAGATGAGTGTCGCTTGATATAAAATGACTAACCAGTCGTTATAGGATTTATTAGCCGCTTCACTAAAACAGGCATCAAGATGGCCATAGAGTCGATCAGCGGGTTCCGAAATATGTTCTTTAATTGGTTCGGGCAGCGATGCCAGTTGTGAATTAAGCTGAGCTTGTCGTTCTGATGGTTCAAGTAGACAAAGTAAGGCTTCATGAGCTAACTGACTAACATGTTTATGTTTGCTCTGAGTCAGATGCTCCAGATCGGCTAAGTCGTCGTGTGAACCACAACGGCCGATAGCCCAGGTGATCGAATAGTCTTCTAGCCAGTGACCGCTTCCGATATATTTTTTAATGGCACTCAGTGCGGAAGAGGCGCCAATCTCGCCTAAACGCCAAATAATTCGGGAACGTCTTTTGGATACCGCTTCACTGTTCAGTCTTGTTAGCAGGGTGTTTACCTGGGTTTCACTAACTGCCTGTGAAGGGAGAGCGGTTGCATTAGCATTTTCTGTTACTGGTGGCGTTTTCGGTGCCTCCGAAATATCAATATAGCCTTTATTGAGTTTTGATACGATTAAGCTGTCAAATAAACGTTGGGCTTCTTCGAGGGTAACCGGAATGGTGGTCTTAGTGCTTTCTCTAAGCTTATGGCCAGATCGACCATAACGAAAATTAACCAGAAAACGTTTGTCTTTTGTTGCCGTTGTTTCAACAAGATCGACTTCGTATATTTTATCGGAACGATCGTCTTGATAATGAAGACGTGTTTTTTTAATTAATTTCATATCCCTGGTGCTTGTGTCATACCTTCTCAATGATGGGAGAAGGCTATCGATGATTTTTTAGCCGACTATATGATGCTATTTAACCGGCACAAATAGTAATTAAGCGAGCTAACCATAAGATTCCATCTCTGATTCTATCTTGCTCACCATTTTGGCAGTCTATCCGGTACTTTGTGATCGAGCGTTCTTCTTTATAATTAAAAAGCTAAGTCAAAGCAAATAATTTAGTCACGAAACACCATCCGTATTCATTTTTCTATGTTTGTTTGCTGAGTTTACTTGCGTCTCAGGTGCGCAGGTAATAACTTTTTATCGATGATTTCAAAAATAAACTCTGTTGTTAATGCAAGCAGTGCAGCAGGAATGGCTCCTTGCAATACCAATTGATGGTCATTGAGTGTTAGCCCAGTGATGATGGGTTCTCCCAGACCTCCTGCGCCCACAAAGGCTGCCAATGTCGCGGTACCGATATTTATGATGGCAGCCGTTTTTATGCCGGCTAATATCGAGGGAATGGCAAGGGGTAACTCTATTTTCCATAAGCGTTGCTTTGGAGACAACCCAAGACCATCAGCAACTTGTTTTAGTAATGGATCAATATTATTTAAACCATTTAAAGTATTACGTACTATCGGCAAAAGAGAATATAAAAACAAAGCAATGATGGCAGGTGTTTCACCCAGTCCAAATAAGGGTATCATGAGTGCGAGTAAAGCAAGTGAGGGAATTGTTTGCAGTAGTCCAGTACTATAAACAACAAAACGGCTCAATTTTTGATTTTGATAGGTTAGAAGGGCCAAAGGAACGGCTGACAAACAAGCGGTAACCAAAGCAAATAATGTTAGGTAGAGGTGCTGTAATGTATGGTCGAATGTTGAAGTATCTGCATTGGTACCAACGTCTGAATTAGGAGCGATCAGTTTTTCTGTGAGCAAGAAATGGCGCGCTACACTGGCTGGAGTATGGTTCGGTTGGGTTGCCAGGTAATTTAGATTGCGCATTTGATCGTCGGTAATGCGGCCAGCTAACTGGTCTAACAGATTGACGACAGGCATTGGCAAATCTTCCTGAACCAGATAGGCAGCATGATACGCAGGAAAAAAGTCTCGATCATCGTGCAATAGTGCGAGCTTATATTGTTCTAACTCACCATCCGTTGTGTAGGCATCGGTGACATCCAGTTTATTTTGTTGGATAGCGGCATAGGCTAAAGCATGCTCTATACCACTAACGGAGTTTGTCAGTTGGTAGTGCTGTTGTAAGGATGGCCAGCCATCTTGACGTTTTAGAAATTCTAAAGAAAGTGCCCAGCGCAACTGAGGATATTGATTTAAGTCGCTGATGTTTTTTATATTGTATTGTTGAGCAAGCTCTTTGCTCATTGCGATTGCATAACTGTTGTTAAAGCCCAGCGGAGCCAGTAACGCCAGTTTGTGATGAGCTAATGACGCTCTTATAGATTCCTGAGAGGTTTCGGACTGTTTTAATATAGCGGTTGCTATGGTGCCAGTGTACTCAGGATAAATATCGATACTGCCTTGTTTGAGTGCTTCATAAACAATGAGTGTGCCGCCAAGTCCCAGCTCTCGTTTGACCGGTATGCCATTGTGTTCCAGCAGTTGTGCTGCGATTTCTGCCAGGATGTGGCTTTCCATAAAGGCTTTGGAGCCAATGACCAGTGGTTTGTTATTGGCTGCACTAGCGGTGAAGGCTGTAAAAATACTCAATAAAAGTATGATGACATAGTGTCTCATAGCGACTCCAGTAGCCATTGTTCTATAGAACTTTCTGGATATTGTTTTTTTATATCTGAGCGTGTTACTTGTTGCGTTACTGTTCCGGCTTTCATGATAAGAAATCGATCTGCGAGTAATTCGGCTTCTCTCATATCATGAGTCACCATAACAATACATCGAGGCTCCAGAGATTGGAGAGCCAGCAAGTGATGATGAATCTCTACTCGAGTAATGGGATCAACGGCAGCAAAAGCTTCATCAAGCAATAATATGTCTGGTTTTAGCATCATGGCTCGACATAAACCTGCTCGTTGCTGCTGCCCCCCACTCACAGTATGAGGGTAGCGAGTCAGCAAGTCGCTTTCGAGCTGAACGATTTCTGATAAAAAGTTTAGGCGTTGCTCTATATCGTGAGTAGACCATTGCTCTAACTCTGCAACCAGAGTGATATTTTGCTTAAGCGTCAAATGAGGAAATAACCCCGTTCCTTGAACAGCGTATCCCATCTTCTTTCTTGCATCATTGATATTTTGCGTTTGCAAAGACTGCCCCAAAAAAAGTACTTCGCCTTCGTCAGGGGATTCGAGCCCATTGAGTAACTTGAGCAGTGTCGATTTTCCGCAACCACTTTTGCCTATAATGGCTGTGATGGTTTTTTCGGGAAAGACGCAGCTGACTTTATCAATCGCAGTGTGCTGATTGAATACTTTGCGAGCATTAGTAATTTCTAATGGATGCATGATGAACGACGACCAAAGTTGAGTGCTGCCAGAAGCCTGTTGTCAATTTGTACCTCAAGATGGTGAACATGTAAATTGATATGACATAAAAGCGTTAATTTTGAAATTCAATGGGAATTCTTGCTAATCGTTGTTTGCCATATTTAGCATTCATATTCAGCTCTCTTAAATGGATATAACCGATGTAGCAATTACATTCTTGATTAGGGCAATGTTGTGGTGCCAGTTTTTGCTCCCAGTGTTCGTCATAAATGGAAGTTAACTTTTGGTCAACGAAGTGACAGGGATGAATATCTCCATGACCGTTGACAAACAGGCTGGACTCTCCACCATCACAGGCTTTGTTCAATGACGAGTAGGAGCAGTTGTTATCATCAAAGTGAGGATCAATCTGATTAAGCTGCTCTAGCATCTCTTGCGAGTATAACTTGTCTTTAGCGCGGTAGGCATTAACCCAGAGGTATCGATGCTCAGGCAGCAGACTTCGCATGGCGTTTATTTCTTCGAGGTATTCTGGTTTTCCAACCATACCCACAGTGTAACGAACATTGAGGGCTTCTAGCTGGTCAATATGTTGCAGAAATTGAGCTTGGCTCACTTGCTCTGGATGATAAGTTACCCAGAGTGAGAGGCTTTCTTTATTTGCATCCTGTAACCAGTCTGGTTTTCTGCTTAGATTGGTTTGTGCTGTTATTTGTTCAACATGAGATAGATGAGAGAGTTGTATCATTTTTTCTCTATACCAGCGTCGTACCAAAGCTTCTCCCCAGGGAGTAATTAACACTCTGTAGCGATGCTGAGGGTGTTGTACTATCCACTGAAAAAAATCCTGTAGAGCAGCGCGATCCTTCTCTTTTTGTTCTTTAGATTCCGATGTCATCGCCATGGGGCAATAATGGCATGAATAGTTACAGCTATGTAATAAGCCTCGGTACGAAATATTTAAATTCATAGGACGGAATATTCTTGCATTAGCTGGTTAACTTTATCCGAAACAAACCACGGGCCTATGGCATCCGAAAGTTCGAGGCCAGTGTCCGTTAACATTAAATGGTTATCATGACGTTCTGCCAGATCAGTTTCGAGCAACTGATCCAGTTGGTCAAAATCATCCAGAGCCTGAGTCGAAAACCGTTGGTAGTAATCGGATAAATTGAACCCTTGTTTCAATAACAGAGACTGCATCAGAAATCGTCTTTTCTGTTCTTGCTCTGATAGATGGAAACCATAGGGAGCTTGCTCAAAGTCTGACTGGGTGAGTTGAGTATAGTCTTCGATGATCGACTTAACGCTGCTTCTAGATACGCCGTACTCAGAACAATAATGAATATTTTGAGTATAGGACCGGGCGCCTGCTCCTATGCCAACCATGCCATCGCTTTGGCAGCAATACACTGGGCCTTCATGTAGGTTGAGTGCTTTTTTGCGAAACATGCGCATTGAAATTTGTTCGTAGTTATTTAGCAGCAGTTGTTCTCGAGCATAGCGGTATAACGCTCTTTTCTCTTCCTGTGCCGGACTGAGTAGAGAACTTTTTCCTCTCTGTTTTACGGTATCCATTCCCGTTTTTTCTCGTTCATATAGCGGATAGAGGTAGACTTCTTCGGGTGCATAACTGAGCGCATGCTCTAGAGTTGCTTGCCATGAGTTTAAGGTCTGTCCTGGTGCGCCATAAATCAAATCCAGATTCATAATCGGTATGTTTGAAGCTTTTATCATTTTTAGCGCTTGATCGACCTGTTGCAGTTTTTGTGGCCGGATCAAGGCTTTGAGTTCTCGCTCAGAAAAGCTCTGCACACCAATGCTAACGCGTTGGACATCGTAGTTTTCGAACACTCTCAAATGATCTTGAGAAATGGTTTCTGGAGACGTTTCTATGGATGTTGGAATCGCATCTACCAAGTTTAAGTGTTGGTGTATATCTTCATAGAGGGTGTTGATGTCAGTTGCTGAAAGGAAAGTGGGGGTGCCTCCTCCGATCGCGAATCGAACAAACTGATGGGAGCCTAACGCCGTTTTCATTGCTTGAATTTGAAGCCTGAGCGAACTCAGGTAGCTTTCTACTAAATTATTATTGGGTTTTGAAATCGTAAATAAATTACAGAATCCACAACGCATCTCACAAAAGGGGATATGCAGATACAAAAACAGTGCATCTTTTTTTTCGCTTTGCCAGACATCTTTGAGTGGTATGGGATGCTCAAAGTGACGATAAGCTGTTTTATGAGGGTAGGAGTAAGAGTAAGCTTGATAAATCTGCTTAGGAAAAGAGGCTGGGTACTTCATAAGTTTGACTCGATAATAAATTCGGCGTAAGGGACATTCCATACGTGTGGATGTGCTAAACGGTGACCGTGATAGTTGTCTTCACCATAGGTCGTTCCATGATCGGAGCAAATAATGACTAAGTTATCTCCGCGCTTTGGCAACCAATCAAACAGTCGTGCGAGTTGTTGATCGACATATTCCAGTGCTTTTTGATGGGATTGTTTATCATCCCGGTTATCGCCATCCCGATAAAAGTAGTTGGGCTGATGAATGGCTGACACATTAAGAAATAGAAAGAAAGGGGCCGTATTTTGTGTTAGATGCTCAATGGCTTTATTTATTTGGTGCTGAGTTGAGTTGCGTTCGGTGACGCCAAATTCTTCTTGCCAGTAACTGTGACAAAACATATCAGGAATCACACAACCTAAAGGCGTTTGACGATTAAAAAAGCCGACGCCACCGATACAAAGAGTTTGATAGCCCATCGAGCGAAAACCAGAAACAATATTCTCCGAGTCAAATACCAGAGTGTTTTCGTCAATAGTAGTGCTGCCGTTGAAGTCTAGAGCAAAGAGTCGTTTATGGGTGGGGGAGTCAACAGGCGTTGGCAAAAAGCCGGCAAAAAAAGCTTGGTGGGCAGCGTAGGTAAAACTTCCCGGTGAATGGCGTTGCTCCCATTCTTTTATGTGACGAGATAGGATCGGCAAGCGGCCTTCTTCGAAGGCTTTTTGAGCGACGTCATAACGCAATGTATCCAGAGTAATCAGTATGACGTTATGGCTTCCTGCCAGTGTACGAGCTTGTATCATAATAAGTGCTGTTCCAGTTCGAATATATGATTAAGTGTGATGTCGGCATGTGAAGAGTAATGAGAGCTATGGGGAGGAATATGAATTGTTTTCATCCCAATTTTTGTAGCAGGCTCTATATCGTTGTGAATATTGTCTCCTACCGAAATGGCTTCTCTTGCTGAAGCTCCCATGGCATCTAAAATATGAGTGAAGGCACAAGTTGAGGGCTTACTGGTGCCTATTTCTTCTGACACGCCTATGTAATCAAAGTGAGGCGCTAAAGTAGCATTATGAATTTTCTTTCTCTGGCGAGATGAAGAGCCATTGGTGAGTAACGCCAACTGATAACGAAGCGCTAATCTATCCAACATTCTTTTGAGAGAGTCTGATGGCATAATGTAGTCTATTAACTGTTGCGAATCTTGCCACAGTTGTTCGGCAGATATTTTATTAACCTCAATCACACGGAGTATTTTTTCACAGGCCTCTAAAGGCTCATTATAACCGTGGTTATCAATGCGCATTATCTGTGGCAGATAGGCCTCTATCTGTTGTTTGGACATGAAGGCTTTTTCTTTCAGCCACTGTTGCATGAAGCTTGCATAAGCCTGATCCCTATCGATCAGCGTATTATCGAGATCAAGTACGAGCAGCATCATGATTTAACCAATGTATAACTTGATTATCATAAGGATCGCCTTGCTCATTATAAGCATCCAGAATCAGATCGCCAAAGGCATTGCCTTCGATAATATAGGGCGTTTTATTTTTTGCGGTAAGTAGCAGATCCCAGCCGATGGTTGTTGTTTCTGGAAAGCATAAAGCGGCCTTCGATATTGTGCGGTTAATATTGTCTATGTCGTCCGCTAAAAGACCCAAGGAATGAATGTCGCAACGCTGATTACCAAGGTGCAAGTTAGTGATAGGGTGTTCACTCATTCTTGCTAAAGAAAAACTGGGAGTATTGCCGATCGTCATGATCCTTAAATCATAACTTAGATTGCCCACTCTTGCCTTGGGGACCCATGGTTCGCAATAAGCTCCGATAGAAAATAAGTAATTGATGATATTCCTAATACTGAATTCATCCCGGTAATGTCGAATTTTCAAACTATTAAAATACTTGAAGCTCTTGTTATGAGTCACAAGCTCTATCGAAGTGGTCATGAGCAGCTGTTTTTTGCGGGCGTGTCGTTGTAGTGCAACAACACCAGAAGCTGAAGACCCATAACGTAGTTTGATAAAAACTCTCTGCTGATTATGCTTTTGCATAAAGTCGATCAGCTCGTCGAAGCAAAAAATATTCTTGAATGAAGGAATAGTTGTTACCGCAAGCTCTCTAAGTCGGTGCTTTGTTTGCTCTTTATCAAATAACACTAAGATGTCATCACTCGGCGACATTCGATATATCGTGTTTCGGCTTAGAATGTGATCCAGAAGACAATCAATGGTTTTAATAAACTGACTCAGTCCCTCATACCAAAGCTGGTTATTCTTTATCTCTCCAAACGAAGTGCCATTATCGTTGAGTGTTACTTCGCCTTTCGCCAACTGTATCAATTTGTCTTCCATCAGTGGTGATTCGCCTGGAGATTCAAAACGAATGACTACCGGGCCACTGATTGCTGACAGTTTTTGTGTGAGAAGCTGCTCTAACTGATGCCAGTGGTTGATGAGCTCAAGATAATTTATCTGCGTAACGCAGGTCTGCTGATGCCTTGATAAAGCTTGACAAAAATACTGTGTGCGCCGGTTGTCTGGGTTGCCAATCACAACCCAGTGTACTGTTCGAAAATTATTCACCAACGGAGATGTAGCGATATTCTTCTCCATCATACTCATCGGTTTCTTCTTGCTCGGAAATATTAACATCAAGGGTTTTATAACTAGAAAATCTGACCATGGTCTCATCAGACATATAGTGATGGGCCAGGTTGAGTTTTTGGAGTTGATCCAGTGCTGCGCAAGACAGCAAGGCTTCGGCTCCAACATCGCCTAGCGTGCCCATGGACAAATCAAGCTCGCTCAATTTACTCCAGCTATCCTGATTTTTCTGTAGCATTTGAGCAATCTCATCACTTTCTTCGCTATTTTTTAATCCCAGGTAATTTAATTGTGGGGCGTATTTCTGAGTGATAGATTCTAGTTGCTCGATACTGCCTGTCCAGCCGTAGTTCTCTTCGCCCAGCCACAGCTCTAGGTGTTTTAACGATGGAAGAGAAGATTCTGCAACTTGTGCTACCAGCTCTTTTTCCATGCCACCCGTTTCTATAATCAGTGTTTCAAGATTGTCGTGTTCTAAATTAGAAATCAATAATCCCGTACCCCCTCGGACCTGGAAGTGAACAAGGTTAGGAAAGTTAGCCAAAAAATCTTTGTAGTCAACTTGCTGTATCCAGGACATTTCGCAAGCTTCAGAAGTCATTTCACCAAAAAATACATACTGCAATGCAGGGAGTGCATCAGCCGATTGACTTAACTTAGCAATGGCATCTTCTGGCGTGTCTTCATAACATTCTTCCCATTCACCAATAATCAAATGAGTCAGTTCTTTTGCAAAGGGAGCATTTATTAGCTTTTCTACTTCTGATAGCAGAGTGACACCATCTTCTGCATCTTCATAGTCGACAGAGACGCGGATTGCGTATTCTGCGCTTAATGTTGCATCATCTGCTTTAAAAGGTTTGATGGTTTTTCCTGCAAACACATCTAAGTCTTCATAAATAGCCATTATGTTTCCTTGTATACTTTTTAATTTTATTTCACTCAACTGAATAAATAACAAGCGAGTTGCACTTTCCCTTACCAATACTTATGGCTAAGTTCCTTTTAGCACTATGGTCTATTAATCAATATTATCTCTGTTCTATCGAGAGCTGGTTGAACTATAACATTGGAAGCCTCTGTAATCGAGTCCATCAGCTTTTTATTAAGTTGCAAATTATTGCAGCATTCTACCCTAATAAAATGGATAGCGCTTTCATTCTATGTAACTTTTGTTTTCATAATATTTCAAATCAGAATGGTCTATTTCTCACATCAACTCAAGAGTTTATCTGATTGTGTCACTTAGATGTCAGTGTCATTATTAATGGCGTCAGGTTGATGTTTATCGAAGGACGATAAAATTTTCAGGATGAAAACAATTTGACGACTAGCCAACTCAAGCAATCTGTTTAGTCAGACGGTTGCTCTCATCCTGAACACTGCCTGGCAGTCGCAAACTTCTATATGAAGACTTTAATGTGAACTTTGTCACATGCAGTAAAAAGAAACCATGTTGTTAGAAGTGGATTCATAAAAATTATACGGAGTTTTAACATGAAAAAGATGAGTTTTAAGCTTGCAACAGTTGCTGGCTGTGTCATTGCTGCACTTTCAGTCTCTGCTCAATCTACTATCCATAAAGGTGAAGATGGTGAGCTTTATACACTTCCACTTCATAGTCAAAAAGAGAGCAAGTTAGAACAAGATTTGCTTAAACAAATGGAACAGAAAAAGACCGTCAACGTTATTGTTTATTTTGAAGGCGAAGGTATTCAAAAAGAACTTGACGCTATTGATAGTCGATACAAACCTCAGGTTTCAGATCTAACCGAGCGTTTAAACTTGATTCAAACAAAATATCGAGCCAAAGAGTCGCTTTCTGAAAAAGAAGAACAGGAGCATATCAAGTCTGGTGCTATGGCGATGAATTTTGTTGATCAGTCGATGGCCCTTAATATTAAAGAAGAGCTCGATACTTTATTGGATTCAATGAAGGTAGAAAAAGGCACTTTGATCGAAAAGTCCTCGGCTTCAACACTTAATGCTATGTCGCGTATGGTCAGCTCGCTGGGAGGCAAAGTTACAAACCGCATTCCTTTAAGTCGTGCTTTGGGTGTGACTGTTGCCGCTGATGCCGTAAAGCGTCTTGCTGAGTATCCAGGCGTTAAAGCTGTATACCTCGATCGAGAAGCTGACTATGAGCTGGATGTGAGTGTTCCTTCAGCGAAGTTTAATACCTGGCATAACGCTGGCTTCGATGGTTATCCCTATGACTTTGGTGTTGTTGACTCGGGTGTGCGAGAAAACCATCCCGCGTTTTCATCGGCGGGTATCGTTTTTTGTAGCAAGTCTGGCAGCTCAGTGACTGGCGATCACGGTACTCATGTTGCTGGTATTGTTGCGAGTAACGACAGCACTCATAAAGGGACTGCCTATGGCGTTGACTCAGTGATCTGGGCTAATTCTGGCGGCCAGTCTACAACCATGTCAAACATGCAGTGGATGATTACTGGAAGTTGTCAGGGACCAGAGGTGGTCAATCATAGTCTTGGTTACGGTACTGCAAATTCTAGCGATTACAATGATAACGATGCCTTCTACGATGCTTTCGTTCAAAACTATAACGTTATGGTCACTAAGTCGGCTGGTAATGGCTACTGGAATGACTCCAATCCAACCATCACGCATCCTGCGCCTGCCTATAACCTGATGGCCGTTGCCAACATGGATGATAAAAACACGACATCACGCAGTGATGATAAGCGTCGTTCATCATCAAGTGTTGGGCCTACCGTTAGCAATCGTAAAAAGCCTGACATCACAGCTCCAGGTACTAACATTATGTCGACGAATAGTGACTGGGCGACAGAGGCTGATTTTATTTCAAAAAGCGGAACCAGTATGGCGGCTCCTCATGTTGCAGGTGCGATCATCTTGATGGAAGACGGCGGTAACCATACTCCGATGGCTCAAAAAGCGGTATTGATTAATACGGCTGATGCCTGGGACAGTAAAAATACTTCCAGTGACAGTGACGATGTTCAGGTCAGTGGCTCTCACTGGGATAAGTCCTACGGTTGGGGTTACATCGATATGTGGGAATCTCACTACAATCGCAGTGACTATTTTGTTAACTCAGTGATCCCGCGTAACAATAATGCAACGGCCGATGACTATAAGTTGTTTAAGGGCAAGATGTTTACTAACGAAAAAGCGACGTTAGTTTGGCAGCGTCGAGCGAACTTTGAGTCTGGTCCAAGCGGCAGTGCTCATAACTTGAGTGATTTGAATGTGCGTTTGTACGATGAAGGTAATCCTGCAACCCATGACTCGGATCTGGATGGTAATGACAATGTGCATCAGGTTGCGGCAGCAAATACCATTGATGCGGTTGTTAAAGTGTATTCATGGAGCAGCAGTTTTGATGGTGCAAGCAGCGAGTCTTTTGCTTTAGCAACAGAAGAAAACTTTTCTGCCGCAACACCACCGACTCTGTCAATGCCTTCAAAAACGGTGAATGGAACGCCTTTTTCTCCGATTAAGGTAAGCATGACTGTGTCTAACTCTGGAGACGTGGATACCTGTAACGTGACTGTGTCACGAGGTATTGTTGCTGGAGTTTCGGGTCCAACATCGGTAACTTTGTCGCCAATTAGTGACGGTGGTAACGGTACTGCGACTTTCTCTTTGAGTGCACCAGTAGGAACCTATAATATACCCTTTACGGCAAGAACCACGTGCTATGATGAAACTTATACAACGACCGCTAATGTTAACTTGAAGTCGCAGATTATTATTCTGCCTCCTCCAATTAAACTAAGTCGTTGATAATCAAGCTATGATGCAGGAGCTTGTCTCCTGCATTTTTCTTTTTGAGTGGAAGTATTGGATGATACGATTAAGGTTTGTATCCAATTGATACTTATTAAGTGATAAGCTGTTTGCTCACTTTGTAAATATAAGTCTAAAATGAAAGATATCACAAATTGTTATAGAGTGACTCTATGAGTCTAAGCTCGCTCAAACATATCATCCAAAATAGGGAATCTCTGACATGGAGGCAAGGCCTGAGAGTTATGGCGGCTGCGTTGCTTGTCGGTGCCTTTATTTTTGTTTTTGAAATGTTATTTGTGGTTCAAACGCTGAGAGACGATACTCGCGACCTGCAAGGACAGGTTCTCAATCTTGCCGAATCCCCCGCGACCAATGCCGCTTGGCATCTAGATAATGGCATGGCAGATAGTATGCTAGAGGGGCTCCTTGCTATCGATACGGTCAAGTCTGGGCGTATTGTATTGGCCGATGGTGTACTTCAAGCCGAAGTAACCAAAGAAAGAAATTTCGTTCCCTCTATGGTCGATCGTTACTTTCACTTTTTATTTGCTGATCTTGATCATGTATCTCGTCAGTTATTAGCCCCCGACTGGAGCTCAAGTCCTGCTGAACGAGAAGTTATCGCGGATCTGTATATTGAGTTTGATACGCTGAAAACAAGTCGTCGATTTGTAAAGCTTATTGGTGTGGGCTTTTGGTCCAGTATTATTCGATCATTTTTACTGGCGTTAGTATTAGGTATTGTTTTCCACCGGTTTTTGACGCGCCCAATTATGAAAATCGGTGAAAACTTAAAAAAGGTTGATCCGGGCTCATTAGACTTTAAATACATTCCAAATGCTCAAGGCCATGAGAAAGGCGAGCTATTTTCTCTGGTTTGTTATTTTAATGACATGCTCCACCGACTCGCGACAACGCAACAAAACCTGAGGCGCATGGCGACTCGTGATCCGCTAACCAAGTTACCTAATCGTGCTCTGATCCATGAGGAGTTAGGCTCGAATATTCGTCGTTCTCTTTATAATCAGCGACAGTTTGCTCTGTTATTTATGGATCTTGACCGTTTTAAGTATGTGAATGATACGCTTGGTCATGTGGCGGGCGATGAACTACTTTGCGAACTTGCGGAACGATTTAGAACTCAGTTGCCAGCATCGATTCGAGTTGGGCGATTGGGTGGCGACGAATTTGTTTTCATCGTTGAGAAATTTGATAATCATACGGCGCTTATTGGCATTGTTGAAGACATCTTGTCACTTGTGAAGACGCCCGTTAAGTTAAATGAGTTATCTATAGAACCTTGTGCTTCTATTGGAATTGCTATTTATCCGGATGATGGAAAAGACATTGAACAGCTAATGCGACATGCTGATATTGCCATGTATTGTGCAAAAGCCAACAGTGCTGAACAGTATACTTTCTTTGAAGCCGCTATGATTAAGAGCAGTGAGGCTCGTTTCCAGATCGAAAACTGTTTGCACTTTGCATTAGAAAACAATGAAATGATGCTTTATGTGCAGCCTAAAGTTAAAGCCGGTAACCGAAAGCTGGATGGTTGCGAAATTTTGCTGCGCTGGCGTTTAAATGGTCAGGTTATTTCTCCAGCTACTTTTATTCCTATCGCAGAAGAAACACATTTAATTGTTCCCATTGGTTTTTGGTTGATTGAAGAAGTTTGTAAGTTAGTAAGAAAGTGGCTGGATTGGGGGATTGAAATAAAAGTGGCCCTTAATGTATCACCACGACAACTTGAGTGCGGAGAGTTTATTTCTACCCTTAAGAACATTCTTTCTCGATATCCTGAATGTACATCAATGTTGGAGTTTGAAATCACCGAGTCGACGTTAATGACTAATCTGGAAGCCAAGCTGAGAATCATCAAAGAGCTTAGAGCTTTAGGTATTTCTGTCGCTATTGATGATTTTGGTACTGGTTACTCGAGTCTTGCCTATTTGCGTCGTTTACAGCTGGATACTTTAAAGATCGATCAAAGTTTCGTCTCAGACATTCCTTATGATATTGCAATCCCAGCATCTATTATCGAGCTCGCTAAGCAGTTAGGACTAAAAACTGTGGCTGAGGGTGTGGAGAATCAGGATCAATTTAATTGGTTAACGCGAAAAGGGTGTGACCTGATTCAGGGATATTTAATTGGCCGCCCTGTTTCTGTAGAAGACTTCGAGGAGGAGTTTCTTAAGCAGGACAAGCGCACCACCAATTCAACTCTTATCGTAGATTAAAAGACCTCATTTCATTTTTGCTGTGTAACAAAGGATTGGCTTGAGGCTATTATGGAAGATAGATTCACTCAGATAGTTTTACAAAAACTTTACAAGAGAACGTTGAGTTTGCAGTAATATGTCCTTAATAAAAAAATGGGAGATTTGCTATGAAACATTTATGGTTAGTGCTTATTTTAGTGGCCCAGGTATCGTTTGCTGAATCGATTCCTGAACAGCCTCATATCTCAGTATCTGGTACAGGAGAGGTTGTTGTGCAACCAGACTCGGCTTCTATTTCTATGACATTAGAAAAAAGTGCGCCTAATCAGGTAGAAGCGAAAAACAGTGTTGACGCAAAGGCTGCCAAGTTATTGCAGTTGTTCAAGTCAATGGGAATTAATAAGAGAGATATCAAAGCTTCAGAATTGAGGCTTAATCAGCAATATGATTACCGAAATGGAAAGCGGAAACTGATTGGTTATACTGTGAGTCGAACCGTTGAGTTAACGCTTAGAGATGTTTCTAAATACAGTGATTTTTTAACTCAGGCTTTTGAGATTGGTATTAGTAATATCAGTAATATACGCCTTTTCCATTCTAAAGAAGATGAGTTGAGAAGCCAGGCTAAAGCCAAAGCGGTTGCGCAAATCAAAAAGAAGGCGGCTGATGTTGCTGCTGCTTTTGACCAATCTTTATTACAGCTTTATAACGTGTCTGAACGCCCTTTAGTCGCTCCTGTCGCTCTTAATGAGTTTAGTGATAGAGGATTAAAGCAGGGAAGAGTTAATCAATCTGTTTTTGAAGTAGGAGAGATCACTATTAGTGAAACACTTTATGCGACCTATCTTATTAAAAACAGTATGGGACGAAGATAGAGTGCTCGTCGCATAGAGTGAGAAATACTTGCTTAAGGATTGTTGGTCACTGTGCGGTTTCGCCCTGATGATTTGGCCTGATACAGGGCATCATCGGCTCGCTTAATGAGAATTTCGAAAGTATCATCGGCGCGAAACTCGGATAAACCGATGCTAAGCGTAATGTTTCCTTGAATTCCGTAATGGCTCCAGCTGTGCTCCTCCATGCTTTTACGGATCCTTTCGGCAACGTTTTGCGCTTCTTCTGTCGAGGTTTCTGGCAGAAAAGCGGCAAACTCCTCACCGCCAATACGCCCGCATATATCCGCATCACGGGAGCTGGATTGAATGATTTGTCCTGTATCACGGATGACCTCGTCACCAATCTGGTGGCCGTACTGATCGTTAACTCTTTTAAAATGATCAATATCCATCATCAGGACACAGCTTTTTGTTTTATATCGACGAGATTTATGCAGCTCTTGTTCGCTGAGCGTCATAAAGTGTTGTCGATTTGACAGCTGACTCAATGAGTCGATGGTGGCATCCCGGTAGAGCTTTTGTTCTATCGCTTTTTTTTCGGAGAGATCGCGCTCGATAGACAGATAGTGAGTGACTTCTTGATGTTCATTGACCAAAGGTACAATACTCAGTTCTAACCAACATTCTCTGCCTGTTTTGGTGTAGTTGAGGATTTCTGTCTGAACTGGCTGGAGGTTATTAAGAGCGTTGCGTATTTTATCGCGGGCTTCCATCGCTGTTTTTTCGCCTTGAAAAATACGAGGGCTTTGACCAATGATTTCTTCCTGAGTGTATTCCATCGTCTGACAAAAGGCTTTATTGATATAAACAATAGGGCTATTACCTACGTCATCAAAGTTGGCTTTGGTGATCATGATCATATCCAAAGCATTGTCCAAAGCCTGTTTGTATATCGAGTCAGGTAGTTCCATAAAGTACCTTTGTTACGATTGAACGACTCTTTCAATAGCTAAAAAATGTGTGACGTCATCATTGTCGTTTTTTAACGGTGTTAGCGTAATGTCTAACTGAATGGACTCTCCAGATTGAGTGACATTAAGAATTTCTCGGCGAATGGGTTTTTTGTGCTTTAAGGCCACGCGAATATCCATTCTGGTTCGTTTGTCTGTATCATCGCCTTGAAGCATTCTTGGATTTTTCCCCAGCAGTTCATCTTGGGTATATCCCATGGTTTCGCAAAATGCTCTATTAACGTACACAATTCTTGAGGCTCCCACATCGTCAAAATTGGCCTCCAGAATCATTATCATGTCCATTGTGTTATCAAGTGCATTCTTTAAAAGCTCATCAGATAGCATTGCTGTACCTTTCGCGATTGAAAATTCACTTTATTGTGTACTAAAGCCAACGCATTTGCCACTGGTTAAAGCAGACGACATCGAATTTGAGGCATCGTTACCTATAAAACAATTTGTCTGTTTCTCAATAATAGGTATAGCAGGTTTATTACTAATTAGAGTGGGAAGAAGGAGATTATGTGTATCATTAAATGAGATTTGCTTGCTCTCTATTCATGGAGGGCGAATTTCAGTAAAATCTAATTTTTAGAAATACCTACTTGAATTATGTATCCGACTCGAATTGTTTGTTTAACTGAAGAAACCACTGAAGCCTTATATTTAATGGGGGAGCAGGACCGGATTGTTGGAGTGTCTGGTTATACCGTAAGACCACCTCAGGCGCGTAAAGAAAAGCCCAAGGTTTCTGCTTTTACCAGTGCCAAAATTGATAAGATACTTGCCCTCGAGCCTGACTTGGTTTTGGGTTTTTCTGACATGCAGGCTGACATTGCAGCAGAACTTATTCGGGCCGGAGTGCAGGTTCATGTATTTAATCAGCGTAGTATTGAAGAGATCTACGCCATGATACGTATGCTGGGTTCAATGATTGGTTGCATTGATAAAGCACAAGCTTTAATTCATCAGTGGCAGCAAACTCTTGACTCCATCGATGCGCAAGTAGCTCAGTACAAAGTAAAGCCCAAAGTCTATTTTGAAGAATGGTATGAGCCGCTTATTACTGGTATTGGCTGGGTGTCAGAGTTGATCGAACGTGCTGGTGGAGAAGAGTGCTTCCCCGAAAAGGCGGGAGAGTCTTTAGGGAAGAATCGTATTATTGAAAACCCTGATGATGTTATTGAGCGGCAACCGGATATTATTTTAGGTTCATGGTGTGGACGAAAGTTTCGTCCCGAGAAAGTCGCTGCAAGAGCTGGGTGGGATGCTATTCCTGCAGTAAAAAATCAACAAATATTTGAAATAAAATCCGCTGATATATTGCAACCAGGCCCCGCTGCGCTTACTGATGGAGTTCGCCAGATAGCTGACATTATCAGCCGTTGGCACCAGCAGCAGTTGTAAATTAAGCCCATCTCAGTATAATGTGACGCAGCTTGTTAGAAGACAGGCTGCGCTTCAAGGATTTGAAGTGCCTAGGGATGATAAAGAGCATCCTAGTGTTAATCAGGGACATTTTTAGTTATGAATCATTTATATTGATAGAAAAGCACACCCTGTAAAACTGTATTCCATAGTAGTTTAACAATGACTGTTTTCTTGGTGGAGCCTTTTTAACTTGTAAGGAAATCCTATGAAACGTAAAAAGCAGAAGCTTAATAAACCCCGCAACCCGTTTGCTTGTGACCCACTGATGACTAAATCCAGTGTCCACGAAAAAACCTATAAAGCAAAACGCAAAAGTGCCAGACAACAACTGAAAAAAGAGTCGTTGTCTTGGGACTCTTCTTTTTCTCTGATCGGTTCTTTATTGCGTATTATCTAGTTCGTCCGCCTGCCCATTCTATCTCCCTTTCATTGCAATCAGCGCTTTATCAGCTAGGATAAAAGAGTATAACTCTGTCTTTCATTACAATGGATTAAGAAGTTTTACCAGCATAACAAGACACTAGTTATTGGAATGTTCCATTTTGTTGACCGCTTTAACATTTCTGTAACTTTAATGAGTTGCCGTAACTATTTGAATAATCAACTGATAACTGGCTCACGTTATTCAGTTCATAAATACTCGACAATAACAGCTTTTTTAAGGGTAGGATTGTCATGTCAATCACTAAAACCGCACTCATAGTTGATGACTCTCGCTCTGCCTGTGTTGTACTGTCGCGCATGCTTGCGCGTTATGGGGTAAAAGCAGACTTTGCATATTCTGGTCAGGAAGCTTTGGAGTTTCTGGCATCTAAGCAACCTCAAGTCATCTTTATGGACCACTCCATGCCCGATATGGATGGTTTACAGGTTATTGAGCGTATTCGTCAAAACTCCGCTCTTTCTAACATTCCTATTTTGATGTTTACTGCACGCTCGGGGGCTGATTATTTGGCTCAAGTGCAGGAAGCGGGAGCGGTTGATGTTATTCCCAAAATATTAGATTCGAATGTATTAGAAACCGCGCTGACCAAGATCCACCTTATTGGTCACGATCATGAACATGAGCATCATGAAGAACCCAGTGCTGAAGAAAAAATGCGGGTATGGCTCGAGTCGGTGATTGAAAACAAAATCGCACCAGCATTAACGTTTCGAATAGATGATGCGACACGAGAGTTAAGAGAAGAAACGCTTCAGCAATCACAGAAAATTTTTCGCGATTCTATTCGTTTTCATACCAAACAACATAATCGTTTGATTGAAAGTGCCGAAGCACACAGTGATTATCTGGTCACAGCCTATCAGGAAAACAAAGCGCAATTATCACGTCGAATGTCTGCGTTGCTTGGGCTCTTTTTAGTTTTGGGCGCAGCGATGATATGGCAGATTTGGGAAACGCGAGTTCAATGGTCTCAGCAATGGGAGCAACAGGTTGCTCTTAATAATGATTGGCGCGATAAGATATCTGAAGCAGGCCAACAACAGGTCGCTATGGTGGCAACACCACAAACGGCAGAACAATCCGTGACCTTGGTAGTGCAGGCGATCGATGCCGACGGCAGGGCTGTTGGCAGTTTGCTGGGTATTGGTTCCAGTGGACAATGGATGAATCTGGTAGCAGAAACGGATTATCTATTTCAAATCAATAATCAGGGTTGGCTACGAGAGTTTGATGGTAAACGTTATTATCAAACCTCAGATTGTTTTGGTGTTTCTCTGGTTGAAGCACATTCTGGTTTACTCTTTCGCGGTGTGAATGATGAAGTGCTCTATACACCCATGAGAGAACAACCTTCATTAAGTCAACCTTATTCGATGATGGGATCAGATGGTCGTTGCGAAGCTTACAAAGGTAAGCCTTTATCATTAGTTCAACTGTTGCCTAACAACGCCAGTATCACAGGTATTAACAGCGTTGTGTTTTCTCTAGAGCGTCAGCCTTATACCACTGCCGAAGCTTATTAGAGACATTTCATAAAAGAACCATCGCTCTTCATCTTTATAATGCCGCCCACTTTAAGTGGCGGCATTCTGCTATCTCTTTACCACGAAAATCGCTACACTTTGACTGCTGAGTGGCTGAATTCATTGAGGAAAAGTGAGTGTTCGTAATCTTCGGTATTCTATTGTTCTTACTTATTATTCTGGGACCAGGATGGTGGGTAAAACACGTTCTCGACAAATACTCTGTTCCCTATGAGCGCCTGCCGGGTACCGGAGGAGAGCTGGCTCAGCATTTAATTGACCGTTTTCAATTGCCTGTGACTTTAGAAGCCATCCCGGAAGGCGACCACTACGACCCACAAGACAAAGTGGTGCGCCTGTCTCACCGTTTTTATCATGATCGTTCTTTAAGTGCTGTAGCGGTGGCTGCGCATGAAGTAGGGCATGCTTTGCAGGATGCTCGAGAAGAGCCTTTGCTTAAGTGGCGCAGTCGGCTTGCGGTATTCGCTGCGCAGGCCGAAAAAGTGGGAGTGATGGGGTATTTGATCACGCCCTTTATTGGCTCCATCTTTCATTCGCCGCACGTTACCGTCTTTTTGTTGTTGTTTGCTCTCTCTAATATGTTGCTGGGCGTGATCGTTCATTGTGTGACATTGCCAGTGGAGTGGGATGCCAGTTTTAACAAAGCATTACCAATTTTGGAGCAGGGAGAGTATTTGTCGCCACAAGAGCTCAAGGTGGTTAAATCTCTGCTGCGAGCAGCTGCTCTAACTTATGTATCTGGCGCTTTAACCAGTTTGCTGAATGTCTGGCGTTGGATAGCGATTTTGCGTCGCTAGGCTGATAAACGATAGATTTATTTACAATTTTAATACCGCTACCTGAGCAGGAACATCGTATATTTAGGGTCTAGTAAGGATTTGAAGAAGGACGAGTTGTGAAAAAAACTCAAAGAGATATTTGCTTGACCGTAGGCACTCTGGGGATGGTATGGGCTCTATTTATGGTGGTGATGTCGGTATTTGCACTGGTAAAAGTCAGTAAACTGACCATTGTGCTTATGATGTTGGCGTCTACTTACTTATTCTATGAGGGACTTGCGCCCAAGGTTAGGACGCGTATGAATCAAGTCATCAGAAGTTATTGGCAAGAATACCGGGAGAAAGGCCAACAAATACTAGTGGGCATTCGCCAGCGGGTTACTTACTAGGAATTTCAATCTTTGGCTTATTTTTGTTGCGGCGGAAAAGCGTGAGATTATGACCAACTCGTTGGACGGGCGTGGCATCTGACTTTTTGCAAATAAGCTCAATTAACGCATCACGTTCTGCGCGCTCTTCGGCGCGAACTTTGATTTTAATCAGTTCGTGAGCGGTCAGGGCAATATTAATTTCTTCCATCAGGTTTTCGGTGATGCCATTGGCTCCCACCATAACCACGGGTTTTAAGCTATGGGCCTGCGCGCGCAGGTGTTTGATCTGCTGAGTACTTAATTTCATTACATTCTCCAAATTTGGGGCGGGTATTTTACCCGATCTTCATGCAAGCTCAATCAGAGATCTTTATAATAGAGAGACTACTGAGAAAAATGAGCTGGATATGGCACGTAGCAAAAGCAGTAAACGTTGGTTAAAAGAACATTTTGACGACACCTTTGTAAAAAAGGCCCAATTTGAAGGCAGGCGCTCCCGTGCGTTATTTAAGCTAGAAGAACTTGACCAAAAAGACAAGTTGTTCCGCAAAGGGATGACGGTTGTTGACTTGGGGGCGGCTCCAGGTGGCTGGTCAGAACTGGCCATAGAGAAGGTTGGAGATACGGGGCATGTATTTGCTCTGGATATCCTCCCTATGGACCCGTTAGCCGGGGTTGAGTTTATCCAGGGGGACTTCCGAGAGGAGGCTGTGCTGAAGCAATTGCTAGATAATATTGGTGAACGTAAAGCAGACCTTGTTTTATCAGATATGGCCCCCAATATAAGTGGGATGAGTGCCGTCGATCAGCCCAGAGCCATGTATCTGGCTGAGTTAGCACTGGATTTAGCTCAGAATGTACTCGCCAAAGGTGGTAGTTTTTTGGTGAAGGTGTTTCATGGCGAAGGGTTTGATGACTATATGCGCCAAACGCGGCAAGTATTCAATGTTGTGAAAACACGTAAACCAGAAGCATCGCGAGCGCGTTCTCGAGAAGTTTATATAATGGCCAAGGGCTTTAAGGGTTAAATTGAGACAATCATTACATCTTTCGGCATGAGATTGTAATGATTATTTGACTCTGTTAGTCCTTGGGTAATAATGCCTAAATAGAAGTGGACATGTGAGGTTGTAGCCTTGAACGATATGGCAAAAAATTTATTGCTGTGGGTAATCATTGCATTGGTATTGATTACGGTCTTTAACAATTTTGGACCCACACAAAGTTATTCGGATGAATACACCTTCTCTCAGTTTGTAGAGGATGTAAAAGCTCATCGTGTCTCACAGGCCAAGATTGGTCGTGACGAAATCGAAGCTGACTTAACGTCTGGCGAGCGCAAGAAAGCCGTTATTCCTTACGGTAGCCATGAAGAAGCCGTCGAAGTCATGCTAGCAAACGATGTTAAGTTTGAAGGTAGCCGAGAAGATGAAGGGAGCGCTTTCCTGAGTATTCTGCTGTATTGGTTGCCGATTATCCTAATTATTGCGTTTTGGATTTTTATGCTGCGGCAGATGCAAGGCGGTGGTGGCCGTGGCGCCATGTCGTTTGGCAAAAGCAAAGCACGCATGATGGGAGAAGATCAGGTTAAGACCACTTTTGCTGATGTCGCTGGTGTCGAAGAAGCTAAAGAAGAAGTGAAAGAGCTGGTCGACTTTTTGCGTGACCCTGGTAAGTTCCAGCGTTTAGGCGGCAAGATCCCGCGTGGTGTATTGATGGTGGGACCTCCTGGTACGGGTAAAACCTTGATTGCTAAAGCCATTGCAGGTGAAGCGAAAGTACCTTTCTTTACCATTTCTGGTTCTGATTTTGTAGAGATGTTTGTGGGTGTGGGTGCTTCTCGTGTTCGCGATATGTTCGAACAAGCCAAAAAACATGCGCCTTGCATTATTTTCATCGACGAGATTGATGCTGTAGGTCGCCATCGTGGTGCTGGCCTGGGTGGCGGGCACGACGAGCGTGAGCAAACACTTAATCAGTTGCTGGTTGAGATGGACGGTTTTGAAGGTGGCGAAGGCGTTATCGTGATTGCTGCGACCAACAGACCGGATGTGCTGGACCCTGCCTTATTACGTCCTGGTCGTTTTGACCGTCAAGTGGTTGTCGGCTTGCCTGATATTCGCGGTCGTGAGCAGATCCTGAAAGTTCACATGCGCAAAGTTCCATTAAACGATGATGTGGACGCGGCAGTGATTGCCCGTGGTACGCCTGGTTTCTCAGGTGCTGATTTGGCTAACCTGGTTAACGAAGCCGCGCTTTTTGCTGCTCGAGCCAATCGTCGTACTGTGAGTATGGAAGAGTTCGATAAAGCAAAAGACAAAATTATGATGGGTGCTGAGCGACGCTCAATGGTGATGAGCGAAGAAGAAAAGCTCAACACGGCGTATCATGAAGCGGGTCACGCTATTGTTGGACGCTTAGTGCCAAGTCATGATCCCGTTTATAAAGTGAGTATTATTCCTCGTGGCCGTGCGTTAGGTGTCACCATGTATTTGCCTGAAGAAGACAAATACAGCCAGAGCAAAGAGCAGCTCGAAAGCATGTTGAGTTCTTTGTACGGTGGTCGTATTGCCGAAGAAATGATTAACGGCAAAGAAGGGGTGACTACAGGAGCTTCTAATGATATTCAGAGAGCCACCGAAATTGCTCGCAATATGGTGACTAACTGGGGATTATCTGAGCGTCTTGGTCCTTTAACTTACTCTGAAGAAGAAGGCGAAGTGTTCTTAGGCCGTTCGGTAACGCAGCATAAGAATATTTCTGCGAATACCCAAACCGCCATTGATGAAGAAGTTCGTACTATCATTGATCGCAACTACAAGCGTGCTGAGGCTTTGTTGGAAGAACATAAAGAGCAGCTGGAGGCGATGGCTAAAGCATTAATGAAGTATGAAACCATCGATGCGACTCAGATTGATGACATTATGGAAGGTAAAGAACCTCGCCCACCACAAGGTTGGGATGGTGATGACTCTACGCCTCCATCGAATCCAACAGGAAAAACCGGTGCTGACAGTACCAATAATCCTATTGGTGGTCCTGCTGGCGAGCATTAATCTGCGAGCACTTCTCTAAAGGAGCCTTAGGGCTCCTTTTTTGGTTTTTGAGGATTTATCTGGGATAATACGTCCAGCTTTAACATAACGGATCTAGCATTCTATCTATGCATTCTCTTTATCAGTCTGACCGCCCCTTGGTTATGGGGATCTTAAATGTCACTCCCGATTCTTTTTCTGATGGTGGTCGATTTGACCAGATTGAATATGCTCTGGAGCAGGCGCAAAGAATGGTCGAGGCAGGCGTTGATATTATCGATGTGGGCGGCGAGTCGACACGTCCAGGTGCAAAAGAGGTCACCGTTGCAGGCGAGTTAGAACGGGTTATTCCTGTCATAAAAGCCATAGCACCACTGGGCAAACCCATTTCAATTGATACCAGTAAGGCAGACGTCATGAAAGCCGCCGTTGATGCTGGTGCGGCCATGATTAATGATGTGCGTGCGCTGCAAGAACCCGGCGCCTTGCAGGTCGCTGCTCAGTGTCAGGTGCCAGTCTGTCTGATGCACATGCAGGGACAGCCCAGAACCATGCAGCAGGCGCCTCAGTATGAACAAGTGGTTGACGATGTCAGCCGTTTTTTAAAACAGCGTGTTGAGGCTTGTGAGGCCGCTGGGATAAGTCGCGATCTGATCTGCATCGATCCTGGTTTTGGTTTTGGTAAAACGCTAGAACATAACATTGAGTTACTGCGTGATTTAGAAAGTTTACTCACTTTGGATTTGCCTATCCTCGCGGGGATTTCTCGAAAATCCATGCTTGGTCAGATCACTGGCAAAGAAGTCTCAGAGCGTTTGGCAGGCAGTTTGGCGGTTGCCTTAATTGCGATGTTAAAATCCGCTAAAATTATTCGAGTTCATGACGTTGCAGAAACCGTCGACGTGATGAAAGTATTCAAAACAATTTATTCATAATACAAACATTCAGGGAGGCCTTATGGCTCAGCGGAAATATTTTGGTACTGATGGTGTTCGCGGTAAAGTTGGACAATTTCCAATAACCCCCGATTTCGTCCTTAAACTGGGTTGGGCTGTAGGTAAAGTGTTAGGTAAGGGGAATGGTGGTCGAGTTTTGATCGGCAAGGATACCCGAATTTCTGGCTATATGTTTGAATCGGCGCTGGAAGCTGGATTGATTGCTGCTGGCGTTGATGTTCTGTTGTTGGGACCAATGCCAACACCTGGCATTGCTTATCTGACTCGAACCTTTAGAGCAAACGCTGGTATTGTGATCAGTGCCTCTCACAACCCTTACGAAGATAACGGCATTAAGTTCTTCTCCCATGATGGCTATAAATTACCTGACGAAGTGGAGTTAGAAATTGAAGCCATGCTGGATGCCGATATGGAAACGGTTGAATCAGAACATCTGGGCAAAGCAATTCGAGTTGAAGATGCTGCAGGTCGATACATTGAGTTTTGTAAGTCGACCATTCCTTCACACCTATCGTTCTCGGATCTAAACATTGTGCTTGATTGTGCTCATGGCGCAACCTATCACATTGCACCTGCTGTGTTTCAAGAGTTAGGTGCCAACATTATCACCATTGGTGATCAGCCGAATGGTCTAAATATTAATAAAGGTTGTGGTGCAACCAGTACGCGTAAGCTTGCCGAAACCGTACTTGCCGAAAAAGCTGATATCGGTATTGCGTTTGATGGTGATGGTGATCGAGTGATGATGGTTGACCATAAAGGCGAACAGCTTGATGGTGATCAACTGCTGTTTATCATTGCCAGAGATGCACAGAAACGCGGTTGTTTAAAAGGTGGAGTTGTCGGCACTTTGATGACCAATCTTGGTTTAGAAAAAGCTCTCGAAAAAATGGATGTCGAATTCACTCGAGCAAAAGTGGGTGATCGACATGTAATGGAAGCACTGAAGAAAAACGACTGGCATTACGGTGGTGAGTCATCTGGTCATATTTTATGCCTTAACTCGACGACTACTGGTGACGGCATCGTGTCTGCTTTGCAGGTGCTATCGGTGATGGCTAAAGAAGGTCTGTCGCTTAATGAGCTCAAATCTGGAATGAATAAGTTTCCTCAAACGATGATCAATGTTCGGTTGCCATCGAGAGAAAGCAAGCCAATGGAAAACGCAGATGTGCAAAGCGCTATCGAATCCATTGAAGCCGAATTGGCGGGTCGAGGTCGCGTATTATTACGAGCATCAGGTACCGAGCCTGTGATTCGCGTAATGGTAGAAGGTGAAGACATGGCTTTGGTTAAAGATTGCGCGCAGCGATTAGCGAAGGTGGTAGAATCAAGCTGTTAAGCTCATTTGTGTAGGGCGCAGTTGCGCCCTGCAACATCAAAATTGTTGGTACATTTCTGGAGCAATCCCCTAGTTTGTGATTTACTTAAAGTAAGCTCTGCTCGATGCCGTGCTAGTGCATCGTGAGTGATGACTTTATGGCAGTTCATCAAACAATGCTTTCTGTAAATCACAGAAAAATAACAAACGACAAGCATGTTAACTGACCGTTAGTGTCCTTACTGTTGTCGTCTTTTGGGAGAGACCTCTATGCTTAAATCTGTCACGACACGTGATTACATGACCTCCTCGGCGATCACGCTTAAGCCTGCTCAAGATGTACTGGAAGCCGCCGAAACTTTGCTTGAATATCGATTATCTGGCGCTCCTGTTGTTAATGAACATGCCGAAGTCATTGGCTTCTTATCCGAAAAAGATTGTCTCCACACTGTGCTCAGCGCTATCTATAATGGTGATTTGGGCGATACGGTTTCTGATCGTATGTCTAAAGAAGTGATCTCGGTTCACCCTGAAGATAGCATCGCGGATGTGGCCGAAAAGTTCCTTAAGAGCACATGCCGAACCTTTCCGGTTATTGAGAAGAACGTGTTAGTGGGTATGATTTCGCGTAACAATATTTTACAGGCGCTGGAGAAAATTGGAGTTAATTGGGAGTAGCGAGATTCGTGCAATTGGACTAAAAAAAGGGAAGCTGTTGCTTCCCTTTTTTATAAATTTGAAATACTGATTTCTTCTTGATTACGTGCCGCCTCTTTACGCATGCGCTCTTTCTTATCGTCGCAAGGATCGTCGCAGTCGCACACTTTATCCATTCCCAGCGCTGTAATGCCGCCACAGCTGCCTTTGATTTCTTTCTTCTGAAAGATATAGCCAACGGCCATGATCAAAATGACCACGATCATCAGAGAAAATGAGATTAAAAATACATCTAGCATGGGTTGCTCGTTCCTTACTGCATGGAAACTTTAGTTAAGTATGGATTAAAGCTGTCGCTGTATTCGGCTTTAAATCCTGAATCGGTTTTGGTGATGATATAAACCGCAATATTATGTTGGGCCGCTAATGCCATTGAGCGCTCAGGCCCTAATACCATAAAAGCCGTAGCCAGAGCATCGGCTGTCATTGCCGACTCGTGAAGCACTGTTACAGAGGCTAATGTGTGAGTAATTGGGCGGCCTGTAACAGGGTCGATCGTATGAGAATAACGTTGTCCGTCCTTCTCAAAGTAATTGCGATAATCACCGGATGTCGCGACGCCCATTATACCCGGACTGATTACTTTTTGCACTTTTCTTTGTTGTGCGTCGGGTACTTCGATGGCAACTCGCCAGGGGCGTTTTTTGGCACTTTGCCCTTTTGCTTTGATTTCTCCACCGATATCTACCAGATAATTTTGAACGCCGTATCCCTGCTCCAATAATTTGGCAATTTCGTCAACGGCGTAGCCCTTGGCAATGGCTGACAGATTAATCGAGGTATCGGGTGTTGGTTTGGTCAGGCAGTTGCGCGATGTATCAATGGTTACCTTATCAAAGTGCATCTGTTTTTGAGCTTGCTGAATAGCGTTATCAGAAGGGATGCGATCACGAGTGTTCTTTTTATCAAAGCCCCATAGCTCAATAAGAGGTGCCAGGCTGGGATCAAAAGCACCATTGCTGAAGGCATGAATGTTTTTGGCTTCGGCAATAACAGCAAGCAATTCTTTTGGAAGGGGTATGCACTCCAAGGAGTCAGAGCGGTTTAACTGGCTCAATTTGGAGTTTTCTATGTAGGTCGACATCTGTTGATTCACTTTATTCAACAACTGCTCAACGGTTGCCTGAATGAGTTCTCTATCCGCTTCGGCACGAGAATAGGCGATATGATATTGGGTGCCCATGGTATCACCGCTTATGCGCTCATAGGGACGACTACAGGCTGTTAACAATAACAACAGGCTAAGAATAATAAAGTGAGTTAATTTCATGAAGATAAATAGACTGGTCCAAACTGTGGCGGATTATAAAGCAGATTGATGTAGATCCAAAGTTGAAAACCTGATTGTGATGACTTTTCTTCAGGCAATAAAAAACCCGCAGAGCGGGTTTTTTATTGAAGCGATTAGCCACCAAAGTCATCTAGGAAGATGTTGTCTCTTTCGACGCCAATATCTTCTAGCATTTTGATAACTGCTGCGTTCATCATGGGTGGTCCACACATGTAGTATTCGCAATCTTCAGGATTTGGATGATCCTTCAGATAATTCTCGAACAATACTTCGTGAATAAAGCCAGTGTAACCTTCCCAGTTGTCTTCTGGTAATGGATCAGACAAAGCTGTGTGCCATTCGAAGTTGTCGTTTTCACGTGCCAGCATATCGAAATCTTCTACATAGAACATTTCGCGCTTGCTTCGTGCACCGTACCAGAAAGTTAACTTACGGTCGGTTTTGATTCGACGCAACTGATCGAAGATGTGTGAACGCATTGGAGCCATACCTGCACCACCACCAACAAATACCATTTCGTTTTTCGTCTCTTTAGCGAAGAACTCACCGTAAGGACCAGAAATAGTCACCTTGTCACCTTTTTTCAGGTTAAAGATGTACGAAGACATTTTACCTGGCTCAAGGCTCCAGTTATTAGGTGGCGGAGTCGCGATACGAACATTCAACATGATCATGCCACGCTCTTCTGGGTAGTTAGCCATTGAGTAAGCTCGGATAACAGGCTCTTTAACTTCTGAAACCAGGTCCCAGATCTTAAAGCGATCCCAATCCGGATGATACTCTTCGGCAACGTCCATCGTTTTATATTCAGAAACGTGAGGAGGACATTCAATCTGAATGTAACCACCTGCACGGAAAGGTACGTTCTCACCTTCTGGAAGCTTCAGGCGAAGTTCTTTGATGAAGGTCGCAACGTTATCATTTGAGATAACTTCACATTCCCACTTCTTGGTACCAAAAACTTCTTCTGGCAACTCAACTTTCATGTCTTGCTTAACATTAACCTGACAAGAAAGACGATAGCCTTCACGAGCCTCACGCTTGGTGATGTGGCTTTCTTCTGTTGGCAGAATTGAACCGCCGCCTTCAGTTACTTTACAGACACACTGTCCGCAAGTTCCACCGCCACCACAGGCAGATGAAACGAAAATACCGCTGTCAGCAAGGGCGCCCAAAAGCTTTCCACCTGCAGCAACATTAATGCTTTTATCTTCGTCATCGTTGATATTGATGCGTACGTCACCGGTGCTAACCAGCTTCGACTTGGCGAACAAGATGATCAATACCAGCGCGAGTACCACACCAGTAAAGACCGAGACGCCTAAAATAATCTCTTGCATGGATAATTACCTCTGCTCTTAAAGCTGGACGCCAGAAAAGGACATGAAGCCCAATGCCATCAAACCTACCGAGATAAAGGTAATACCTAAACCACGTAGACCATCCGGTACGTCACTGTATTTCATTTTTTCACGGATACCGGCCAATGCAACAATCGCAAGAGCCCAGCCAAATCCGCTGCCTAAGCCGTAAACAACAGACTCATCAAACGCCAGGTCGCCTTCAACCATGAATAGGGTTCCACCCAAGATGGCACAGTTTACTGTGATCAAAGGTAAGAAAATCCCCAGTGCGTTATAGAGTGCAGGGAAAAATTTATCCAAAGTCATTTCCAGTATTTGAACAATCGCCGCAATAACGCCGATGTAACAAATCAAACCTAAGAAGCTTAAGTCGACATCAGAAAAACCCGCCCAAGCCAGAGCGCCGTCTTTCAAAATGTAGTTAAACAACAGGTTATTAACTGGAACAGTGATTGCCTGAACAACAATAACGGCAATACCAAGACCCATTGCAGTTTGAACTTTTTTCGATACCGCCAGGAAAGTACACATTCCTAAGAATGCAGACAACGCCATGTTTTCAACAAAAACGGAACGAACGAATAAACTAATATAATGTTCCATTAGGCTGCCTCCACCTGATCTTTCTTCCAGGCACGTAGCGCCCAGATAAGCAGTCCAATAACGAAGAAGGCACTTGGAGGTAACAGCAATAAGCCGTTAGTGGGGTACCAGCCGCCATCTTTAATTGGGTCAAGAATTACCATGCCGAATAAGCTACCAGAACCAAAAAGTTCACGAATAGCAGCAACCGCCATTAACAAGGCCGAATAACCTAAGCCGTTACCGATACCGTCAAAGAAGCTCATCACTGGTCCGTTTTTCATGGCATAAGCTTCAGCTCGACCCATAACGATACAGTTAGTGATGATTAGGCCAACGAAGACCGAAAGTTCTTTTGCAGTTTCGTATGCGTAAGCTTGTAATACCTGATCAACCACGATTACCAACGAAGCAATGATGGTCATCTGAACGATGATTCGAATGCTGGAAGGAATATGGTTGCGAATAGTACTGATGATTAAATTAGAAAAAGCAAGAACCACGGTTAGAGCGATACTCATAACCAGTGCTTTTTCCATTTTACCAGTAACCGCCAGCGCACTACAGATCCCAAGAACCTGGAGGGCGATAGGGTTGTTATCAAAAATCGGTGATACGATGACCGATTTAGCTTCTGCTTTATCAAACGCCATGTTTACCACCTCTAATGTTCTTCAAGAAAGGTCCAAAACCGTCTTTGCCTAACCAGTAAGCCATCATGTTTTCTACACCACGGCTGGTCATGGTCGCACCCGATAAGGCGTCTATTTCGTTATCGTTTTTGACACCGGTTTTGCTTAGCTTAATGATAGGCTCGTATTGATCGTTAAGAGCTGTTCTGCCTGGCCACTTAGCAATCCACTGTGGGTTAACAATTTCACCACCAAGTCCGGGAGTTTCTTTGTGCTCGTAGTACTTTAAGCCAACAACGGTTTTAGTATCTGCTTCTAAGGCAATGAAGCCATAAAGCGTTGAAAACAGACCATAACCGTGAACGGGAAGAACGATGCTTTTCAGCTTGCCATTCTCTCTGACGAGATAAACTTTTGCCTGCTTCGAACGACGTTTGATTTTGGCAATGTCTTCATCTTTAGTCAGTACTTTATTAGCACCAGGTGTTTTGGCTAATTTGCGCTGATTGAATTTAGCTACATCTACGCCTTCTACCTTTTCGCCACTTTCCATATCAATGATAAGCGTTTCAACATTTGCGAAAAGAGCGGTAACGTCTCCCGCTTCGCCTTCTTTTAACAAGCCTGACGCTAGCAGGATACTGCGCTGAACATCAGCTGCTTTATTAGCTTGCTGATCTTTTTTCAGAGCTACTGCTGCACCGGATACGGCCAGCGAACAAAGCAAACACAGACCAACAGCAACGCCTATAGTTTTGCCAAATGAATCATTACTTGCTGACATGACGGCGAGCCCTCCTGTTTATATTGGCCTGAACAATAAAGTGATCAATGAAGGGAGCAAATAGGTTTGCAAATAGAATCGCCAACATCATACCTTCTGGGTAAGCTGGGTTGACCACTCGTACCATCACACACATAAGACCAATTAACGCACCAAAATAAAATTTACCGGTATTGGTTAATGAAGCCGAGACAGGATCGGTTGCCATAAACATCATACCGAATGCAAAACCACCAGTGACCAAGTGCCAGTACCAAGGCATGGCAAACATTGGGTTAGAATCGCTACCGATTGCGTTTAGTAATAAGGATGAAGCAACCATTCCTAACATGACACCCGTAACAATACGCCAAGAAGCGATACGGAAGTACATGAGTGCAAAACCACCAATGAAAATGGCCAGAGTTGAAACTTCACCGGTAGAACCTGGGATTAAACCGTAGAAAGCATCCCACCAGCCTTCATTAAAGGCATAGTCCAATTGACCAACAGCAGCTTGAGCTAGAGGAGTTGCACCAGAGAAAGTATCTACGATGTTCCATACGTCAGTTCCTGACATATCGGTTGGGTAGGCGAAGAATAAGAACGCACGACCCGCCAGTGCTGGGTTGAGGAAGTTCTTGCCGGTGCCGCCAAAAATTTCTTTTGCGACAACAACACCGAAGCTAATACCTAGAGCGACCTGCCATAAAGGAGTGTCTGGTGGCAGTGTCAATGCAAAAAGGATAGAGGTAACAAAGAAACCTTCGTTGATTTCGTGTTTACGGATACTGGCAAACAATACTTCCCAAAAACCTCCCACGATGAAAGTCACCGCATAGATAGGTAAGAAGTAAAGTGCACCCAGGAACATGTTGCCTGCAATAGAGTCAACGTTGTAAGCAACGCCAAACATGCTCATGATGGCACCACGCCAGCCTTCTAGCTCAGTCAAACCTAAGCCTTGCATGGCTGTTGTTGCCTGGAAGCCAATGTTGTACATACCCCAGAACATGGCAGGGAAGGTACATGCCCAAACAAAAATCATAATACGCTTTAGATCGATATTATCTCGAACGTGTGCATTACTTTTGGTCACATGACCGGGCGTATAAAAGATAGTGGTGACCGCTTCATAAAGTGCATACCACTTCTCGTACTTACCACCCTTCTCAAAATGAGGTTCAAGATGCTCGATGTAATTTTTTAAGCTCATCGTTATCCATCCTTCTCAATGGTTTCCAGCGCACTTCTTAGCAGTGGGCCGTATTCGTATTTGCCAGGGCAAACGAATGTACAAAGTGCGAGATCTTCTTCGTCAAGTTCTAAGCAGCCTAATTGTTGAGCTGTTTCGGTATCCCCTGACGCTAAGGCGCGCAATAGTTGTGTTGGGAGCACATCCAACGGCATAACTCGCTCATAGCTGCCGATTGGCATAATGGCTCGTTCGCTACCACCAGTAGTGGTGGTGAAATCGAATTTTTTGCTAGGCACAAGATGTGAGATGAAAGCTCGAGTCACTGAGAATTTTTTGCGACCAGCATAAGCCCAACCGAAAAATTCTTTTTCACGACCTTCGGCCAACATGCTGACCTGATTCGCTGTACGACCTAAGAAAGCACGTGCTCCGGTGGCAATTGTTCCACTGAAGACTGAACCTGAAATGATGCGGATATCGCCTGACTCAACTTCGTTTTCTAACAGTTGAGAAAGATCTGCGCCGATTAGAGTTCTTACTAAACGTGGTTTTTTAGCGCCTGGTCCACCTAGTGCCACTACTCGGTTGTTGATGAGCTTACCTTCGGTAAAGAGTTTACCGACAGTGATGACATCTTGATAACCGATATGCCAGACAACATTCTCCGCTGAGCTGCCATGTAAGAAGTGGATGTGAGTACCCGGTAATCCTGCTGGGTGAGGACCTGCGAAAGTCGACTGCTCGCCTGTTGTCAGGGATGTGTCGAAGTTTTCTGCAGTACAAACGTGAAGCTTACCCTCTGTTAGGTTCTTCAAGACTGCCAAGCCGTGATTAAAGGAATCTTGTTCTTCCTTAATAATCACTGCTGGATCGGCACTCAGAGGATGAGTATCGATGGCAGTAACAAAGATGGCTTCAGGAGTACTGCCGATAGCAGGAACTTTACTGAAAGGGCGAGTTCGCAAGGTAGTCCACAAGCCTGAGTTCACCAGATTCTGGGTCACTTGTTCTTTGGTCAGAGAACTTAGGGCATCAGGAGTGTATTTATCGAACTGCAAGCTGTCGTCGCCATCAATATCTATAACGACCGAAAGCAGCTTACGTTTTGCGCCTCGGTTGATAGCACTGATGGTGCCGGATGCTGGAGCGGTGAATGAGACACCTTCATTTTTTTTGTCAACGAAGAGAACTTGACCACAAACCACTTGGTCGCCTTCTTTTACCTTCATTGTCGGTTTCATGCCGATATAATCTTCGCCCAGAATCGCAACTCGACTGACAGTGTTTCCGTCATGAATTACCTGTTCTGGACTCCCGGTGATGGGAAGATCGAGGCCTTTCTTAATTTTAATCATACGCTGCGTCGAATTCGTTAATATGCTTGAAATTAAAACGAAATATAGCCTAACATCATGTAATCTGCCTGTTTTATAAGGCAATGCCGTATCCTCTCGCATAAACTCTTTGTTTTATGCGACAAAAGACTTTAAATTACTATTAAGCTAAGTTAAGAAGTTGCTCAAAATCCGAACTCGAATTCTGAGCGCGCGATATTATACAGCTTTTGATTAACTGATCGCCACCTAAACTCTCATAATGGTTGGAAATATCTTGCCTAAATCGTGTTTGACTCTATCGAGATAACTGCCAAACTTATATTTATAGGTGTGTGGAGTTGATGACACGGTCTCTTTTTTGCATTAATCCCTTTTGTGATCAGCGGTGAGAGATCCTAAGCTGATGCTTTTTTATGCAATTGTTCTTAACTTAGAGGTTTGACCGGCATCAGCCAATACTGCTTGAGAAAGGTTATTAATGAAAAAAATAACTAGGCGCGTACTGTGGACCGCTTCGTAAGAGGGATATTTATAAGCATATTCTGTTGTTTAGTCAGTAGCTTTGGGTGGGCTGACGAGCGTGGTGTTCCTGAAATTAACTTACGTACCGCTATTTTGGTAAAACTTCCACGAATGATTTATTGGTCTGCTGAGTCAGACTTTAACAATAAAGCGATCCCTTTTAGATTGTGTATCTTCCAAGACCGAGATTATTATCGACATGTTCTGAGAAATGTGTCAGGTAAAGTTTTGTCTAATAAAAAGATTGAAGTAGTTTACGCACGCGATATTGATGACATGAGAGGCTGCCATGTCGCTTTTGTTGGCGAGGTGCCCATCGAAGAAATTAGAAAAATTGTTGAGAGCGGTCTTTTGAACGAGACCATTTTTGTTGCCAGCACCGAAGGCAGTGCTGAAGCGGGAATTCATATTCGTTTATATGTAGGTGCAAATCAAAGAACACGGTTTGAGTTAAACGAGCGCGCTTTTAAAGCCGGTCGCCACGAACCTTCGGTGCAATTTATTAAATTGGCAGAGCGTATTTACGCCGAAGGTGGTAGTCGATGAAGTGGAATGCCTCTATTCGCAGCAAAATGACGATCATTATTGTCGGCATATCCATGTTAACCATGAGTCTCGGTTTTACGGTTGTTGGCATTAGCTTTTACCAGAGCATGCGCGATTCTGTACAAAATGATGCGCTGTCACAGGCTCATCGTCTGGCAACAGACAGCTTTACTTACCTGAATTTAAATTATGCGGGTCAGGCTCAAGAAAACCTGCTCGAAAAAGCGGTACTCAGTTCTCCTCACAGTGTGGCCATTTTCGATGGACTCGGAAATTTATTTTCTCAGGTTGAACGTGGCGGCGGGTATATTTCTCAAAGTGATTATCAAAAAGAAGCTGAAATACGCTGGGATGATCGGTGGCTGCATATTTACCAACCGATTACGGACGCTTTGGATGAACAAATAGGTACGCTCTATTTACGAATATCAAATAAGCCACTAAATGATAAATTGCGTTCATTTATCTTCACCTTGCTATTTTTGATGTTGATTATGGTGGCGATTGCCGTACTACTGGCGCGCAGTTTACAAAAGTACATATCAGGGCCGCTGTTACAGTTGGAAAGTATCAGTCAGCAAGTGAGCTCTGTTCAAAACTACGCATTACGCGTGCCAATCATTTCGAACGACGAGATAGGTTCTTTATCCAAAACGTTTAACGACATGTTAGAGACGATTGAACGTCGCCAACGAGAAAGAGATGCTGCAGAAGAAGCTTTGCAGTTAAATAAACGACGTCTTGAACGTGCTGTTAAAGACTTACAATATCTTGCCAATTATGACTCGTTAACTCAGCTACCTAATCGTGCTCTGTGCATGGACCGTATTCGCTATGCGCTCAAACGGGCTGCACGAACTCGCACTTATGCCGCTTTGATGTTCCTTGATTTAGATCACTTTAAAGATGTAAACGATTCCTTAGGTCATGCTGTTGGCGATGAGCTACTTAAAGCCGCTAGTAAGCGTTTACAAAATATTCTGAGAGAAGAAGATACCTTAGCCCGCCTGGGCGGGGATGAGTTCGTTATTATCCTCAATGAAATCAGTGATGCCGAAGGGATTATTACAGTAGTCGAAAAAATTGTTGAAAGCTTCAACATGCACTTCGATCTATCAAACTACGTGGTGAACTCTACCGTGAGCGTCGGGGTTTGTACTTATCCTAATGATGGTAATGATGTTGATGCGCTGATGAAAGCAGCTGATGCAGCCATGTATAAGGCCAAAGAGTCTGGCCGTAACACCTATGCTTTCTATGAAGCAGAAATGAATGAATTGGCATTGCGCCGACATCGTATTGCGAATGATTTGCGCAGTGCGATAGAAAAAGGCGAATTGAGTCTGGTGTATCAGCCGCAGGTTGATATTGCCCGTGGTCAGGTGATTGGTGCAGAAGCCTTACTACGCTGGACTCACCCCGAACTGGGCTTTATTTCTCCTGGTGAGTTTGTACCGATTGCAGAAAATACTGGGCTGATTAAGCAAATTGGTCGCTGGGTCATGGAAACGGCCTGTACCCAAGTACAGCAATGGAGAGAAGCCGGTTATACCGACCTGAAAGTGGCCGTGAATCTATCGGCGTTGCAATTCCGCCAGTCGGATTTGCCCGAAATGATCAGTATGATGTTGAAGCGTTACCGTTTACCACCAAACTCTCTGGAGTTAGAGCTCACAGAAAGCATGTTAATGAGAGATGTGGAGCAGGCCATCAAAATTCTGCACCGATTAAAGCGTATGGGTGTGCAGATCGCTGTTGATGATTTTGGTACGGGTTATTCGTCGCTTAGTTATTTAAGACGTTTTCCTCTGGATTCGTTAAAAATTGACCGAACCTTTATCGATGAAGTGTGTGTGGATCCTGATGATACTGCTATTACGTTAGCCATTATTTCTATGGCTAAGAGTTTACGGCTTAAAGTCATCGCCGAAGGGGTTGAGTCAACACAGCAATGGGAGTTTTTGGCGCAGCATAACTGCGATGAAATTCAGGGATATTTGGTCAGCAAAGGAATTCCTGCTGACGAGTTCTATACCTTTATTGGTCAGTTTTCGGGAGTTGGAGCCACTGCCAACGAATCAAGCCGCTAGCAAATCGACTGATTATTCATCAATTTAGTGAGACTGGACTGGTTTCGTGACTGAACTCAGTCAGTTTTCGGCTGGCTAACGCTTATTTATAGGAAGGGGTCTTGTATCTCGACAGCGTCTCTAGTAATATTTGCGCCCGTTTTGGGTACTGGATGTTGAGTAGATTATGAGTCGTCGTCCTATTGTGGCTGGTAACTGGAAAATGCACGGCACTGTTTCGAGTGTTGAACAGTTAGTGAACGGTCTATTGGAAAGTGAACTCTCTGCATTAAACTGTGATGTGGCGGTTTGCCCACCAGCGTTGTACGTTGCTCAAGTACAACAGCTTGTTGCAGATAGCATGATCAATGTCGGTACACAAAATTGCTCGCCATTTGAGCAAGGCGCGTATACCGGTGAAATATCAGCAAAAATGAGCGCTGATATCGGTTGTAAATATGTTATTCTTGGCCATTCAGAGCGTAGAACCTTATTTGCAGAAAGTGATGAAGTCATCGCTGAAAAGGTCGCCGCAGTTCTTGAAGCTGGCTTAGTGCCTGTCTTTTGTGTCGGAGAAACTCTGGAACAAAGAGAAGGCAACGAAACTCTGGATGTGATTACCCAGCAACTGAATGTTGTTGCCGACAAAATCGGAAACGACAAACTGGTTGAGTTGGTTATTGCGTATGAACCTGTTTGGGCTATTGGTACAGGCAAGACTGCCTCACCAGAACAGGCTCAAGAAGTTCACGCAGCGATTCGACGGTGGTTGGCTTCGCGCAGCGAATCAGCAGCCGCTGAGGTAAGAATTGTATATGGTGGTAGTGTGAAAGCTGCAAACGCTACCGAATTATTCGCTCAAGCAGATATCGATGGTGGCCTGATTGGTGGCGCCGCGTTAGATGCCAATGAGTTTTATCAAATCTGTAAAGCAGCAGGTTAATATAATGGAACAGTTTTTATTAGTAATTTTGTTAGTAGTGGCACTTGCGCTTGTTGGAATTATTTTACTTCAACAAGGTAAAGGTGCTGGCATGGGCGCTTCTTTTGGTGCTGGTGCATCGGGTACTGTTTTCGGAGCAAGTGGTTCTGGAAACACGCTAACACGAGTGACTACGATTTTAGCGATTTGCTTTTTCGCTATCGCGTTGGCTTTGGGTTATATCACTGCCAATAAAGATGCTGTTGCAGAAGAAACATTATTGGATGTTGCCGCTAAACAAGTAGAAGAGCAAACTCCAGCAACAACAGCGCCTGCTGCTGAAGCAAAACCAGAACCTGCTCAGACAGTAGAAAAAGCAGAGACAACAATCGAGTCTGCTAAAGAGGAAGCGAAGCAAGACGCACCTCCAGCTACTGAAGAAAAAAAGGATGACACAAAAGAAGGCCAGTAAGCTTCTTTTACATTCTTAGACAGTTTTTTGCCGAAGTGGTGGAATTGGTAGACACGCTATCTTGAGGGGGTAGTGACCTATCGGTCGTGCCGGTTCAAGTCCGGCCTTCGGCACCATATCTCTCAAAAGCCCCGAATTTCCTTCGGGGCTTTTTCATCTCGTATATATTCGTATCTGTTCTTATTTGTGAATAACTATCTGTTTATTCTCTGTTTTTTGCTGTCTTGAAAAAAGAACAAGGAATTTAACAGATCTGTTTTCCAACTCTTTGGATCGCTTTAGCCCTGTTGTGTTCATTCACTATTTCACGAATTTTACACACAGTATTACACGAATTTTCGAATATAAAGCGAGGTCCATCATGGCATCTTATGAAACCTTAGAGTCAGGCAAAGTGCGTGTTTATCTGTATGTTCAAGGTAGACGCAAAACGGCCACCTTTCCCAACAAGAAGAAAGCCCAAAGCTGGGCAAGAGAAAAGGAAGCGGAACTAAGTAAGCTTGATGAGAAATATCGAAGCAATGTAACAATGGCAGAATTGTTTACCCGTTACGCAGAGGAAGTGTCACCAAAAAAGAAAGGAGCGCAGTGGGAGAAGGTGAGGCTTAATATGTTGCTGCGTTTTGAAGATTTAAGCCTTACTAAGTTGTGTGATGTTAAGCGAGAAGATATTGAAGATTGGATTCATCTTCGTGAGAAAGAGGTAAAAGCGTCCACGATCAATCGAGAGTTGAATCTGATTAGCCACTGTTTGACGCAAGCAAGACGATGGAGGTTAATGGAGCATAACCCCTTCAAAGATCTGGAACGACCCAAGAACCCGCCTCCTAGAGATCGTAGGGTGCTTCCTGAGGAAGAACAAGAGTTGTGCTTGGCTCTTGGCTATCGTGAGGGGCTTACACCTAAGAGTAAATCTCAATTTGTAGCTGTGGCCTTTCTGTTTGCTTTAGAGACAGCCATGAGAGCTGGCGAGATATGTCAATTATGTGAGGCATTGATTGATGTTAAATCTGCTGTAGCTCATTTACCAAATACAAAGAACGGTTTGCCTCGACAAGTGCTATTGTCCAATAGGGCGATGGCTTTGCTTAAACTGTTGCCAAAGAGGCAAGGCGAGTATGAACCAGTGTTTCAACTAGAGGCGCAATTGTTGAGCACATTGTTTCGAAAGTATTGCCAAATGACGACGATCAAAGATTTAACCTTCCATGACTCACGACATGAAGCCATTACTCGATTGGCAGAAAAGATAGAGGTGTTAGATTTGGCTAGAATGGTTGGTCATAGGGATATTCGTCAGTTAATGACCTATTACAATAAATCGGCTGCTGATATCGCTAAACAGCTTGGTTAAGAAGAGCTGCTATCCTTCTTGAAAAGTAGCAGCCCAGGCTATCACTTCACCCGCGTACCAACGCGGGTGACCTTTCGTGTTGTTACGAGTAGGAAATCTAAGAGCATTAGGGAAGGTGTGGTGTGTAACTACGTATTCACTGGTATAGCGGTAACTTAGCTTAAGGTAGTTAGCGACATCTTGTGTTTCCCAAAGGGTTTTATCTATATCCACTTTAGGCGCAACCTTGCTATCTAAGACGGCACCAATTAATTGCTCAAATTTTGAAAAAAGACGTTCGTCTGGTTTTTCGTTGTTTGTAGTATCTGTTTGCATTGTCACTCACCGTTTCGTTTCAATGCGAACAATCTTACATACTTGAAGTGTACGAAGAAGGTAAAACGTTTTTTTGCTCTTCGGACTATAAATGGCATGTAGAATTGTCAGGTTTGGGTTCTACGATATAAAGCACCTGCCAGCTTGAAAGTATGCGAGTGTTGCCACCTGTTTCCATCACCCATGCTACGCAAGACTGACGCAAACACGCGGCTTGAATGTTTGGACCTCACTCTGTTAAAAGCCGAGTGCGATGGTTGGGTTTGGCTGTGCCTCTCTCATGCCATCGGATTGGAAGATGTTGGTGCCGGAAAGAGAAACCGAAAATAATAATCACACTCAGGGCCAGTGCCTTTGGGTGTGCATCGTCTTGGTGAGTGTCGTTTGCCGTGACTAAAGACCTAAGGAGCGAAACCCAAGAGCGCAAGGCCGCTGGCGTTTCATCGCCAGCGCTTGCATAGGTCTTGCGCCGCAGGGGGGAGTTCCTTACGGTCAGTCAGGCAAACACCCCTCAGCAAGGCATTCAGCCATCCGGCGCGCTAAGGATTATCTTGCAAACACCTAAGTCATTTTTTTGTGAATCATCGTAACGTAATTAAACAAAAGCCAACTACAAAGTAATGATCCTGCATCGATATAATCCTCGCCCTTAATTTACCTTCTCAAAGGGATTCGCTATGTCGTACAGGAAGTTGCTGTCTTTTTTCGTTCTTTGGTTAACGGTCTCCACATGCTTCGCAGACATTCTTTACACCGTTGATACGAATAGAGAATACCCCGTTGTAATTTCTGAAAGTGACGAAAATGGAACGTTACTTAATACCTATACCTATGGAAATGGGTTCTTGCCTCTCATGCGAACGGATACGGTCAGGGGGGAAACGTTTACCTATATCACCAATCAGAACCATGTGTTAGCCGTTACAAATGAAAGCGGAAAACTCGTGGCTGAATATGGATATGACGCCTTTGGAAAAGTCTTATACATGCGTGGTCCAGAAGCCCGATTGGAAGACTTAATATTTGGTGGCAATCGCTACGACCCAACCACCGGACACTATCATGCTAGAGCGCGAGACTATGACCCCAATGTGGGCCGTTTCACGCAAATGGATACTTGGAAAGGTATTCCTCAAGCCCCCATCACGCTTCATAAATATCTGTATGCTTACTCTGATCCAGTCAACTTTATCGATCCCTCTGGGATGTTTGGAATTTCCAGTATCGGTGCTGCGTTAAGGGTCAATGGCCGACTGAGTACCTTGGCGACTTCAAGCGGGAGAGCAACCATTTCCAGGGCTTTGACCGGGAGTGGTAAAGATGCGTTTGGGATTGTTGGAGAAGAAATTATCCAGCTCGCAAAGGAATCTATGCTGAACATTCTGTTAGCTGAACTATCTGGTGGAACGAGTTTCGCCAATGCGGGGGCTAGAGGTACAGCAGCCCATCAGCAATTCGAAAGACTCATTGGTGAGATTAACGAGAAATACAAACGGTACGGCTATGTGATAAAGGCCGAAGTGTTCAGGGACAGTACTGGCAATCCAGGAAAGCAGGTGAAAAAGAGAGCAAAAGGATCTGTGGGTATTGATGTAGAAATAAGGGATTTAAAGGGGAAACCTGTTTTAGCGTTTGACTTAAAAACCGGAAAAGGTATGTCTGGTAAGCGAAACCGAAAGCTTCAAGGGGTATTCGGCTCAGACATCATTGAAATTTTTGTAAGTAAAAAATGATAATGCTTATGTTTCGAAGATATTTAGTTGTAATCACTTTATCGCTGTTTTCTTGTTCTACTGCGTTTGGTGCCGAATGGAATGTCAGTACCTTCTACCAACTGAAAGAAAAGACCAAGCAAGGTAAGTTTGATTACGAGTATATGTTCTCCGTTTACTTTCAAGGAATATTTGATAGTTTGAGAATGGTTGAGAAGCATAATAAACTGAATGGCATGAAAGATGTTTTTTGTTTCCCTGATGGGAAAAGTCCAAGCTCAAAGGAATTATTTGAGCTGGTTCAAGCTGATATCGAAACCATGAAAATAACTCAAAGCCACTCTGACTATTTAAAGATGCCGTTAGTGACCATAGCAACTAATGTGCTTGCAGAATCTTATTCTTGTCCTCCAGCAGAGGTAGAAGTTCAGCAAGAAGATGTGGTGATTTAATATTATGTCTCATACTTTTAAGGTGTTACTTAATAAGAAACAGGTTCCCAGCAGTCAAGATATCTTGAGCTGGTGTCAGTCGTTTGGTTATTGCGTCGAATTTGAGTCTGAGTGGGATTTCTACCAAGACTTGGGATACTTACCTGTCAAAATTGATGGGGAAGAGTCTGGCTTTGACCTAGAGGTTGGAGGTATATCTAAACATGATAAATCTTTGGCCTCAAAAGCTGGTTACAAAGGATTAAATACAGAGCTTCTTATCACTATTTATGGAGACTGGTTAGAATTGAAAGTGGCGTCCATTGTTGGGTTGGCGCTTACGGTTCTGAGTGAAGGGTGTTTGACCGATGAGGATGGAGAGTATTTAGGCAGTGATGATGCTAAACAGTGGGCGCTAGAGAATATTAATAGCTCTCAACAAGGGACGAAAGGATCTGATAAAAGAGATATGAGCAATGATGTTCAAAGAGAGCTGGAACTTATTGTTGGCGCTGAAATAAACGGCTTTGTAACCGATGAGCAACGATTAGGCATTTCTTTGTCCTCGGGTCATAGTCTATCGAGTCTGGCTTGGTCAATCTCTACCGATGCTGTCAGTATTAATGCGGTCAACTACGCAAAAGCTCGTGCTGAACAACTAAAGCTACTCGAAACGAGTCAAGGCGAGATAACGGACAGTGTGAGAAAACAACTGACTGCCTTGGAAGAGGAGTTGTACAAGGCTGGGGAAGTTGACGAAGAGTTGATGACTCGTGCAAAGCTATTGCTGGGCAAGTGGGCTGGAAAAGTATCTGTCACCTCTGCTTCATATACGAGTAACCAATCAATCGAAATCATGCTCAGCAATCATGTTGCCATTGTGTTCTATTGCTATGGTGATTTAATGTTAGCGATAACACTGACTACTCCCTCTGGTGCTATCAAAATAGACGCCTAAACTGTCGGTGATGTGCAGGAACGAACCCATAAACCATCGTCACCTTTTCCAATTTTGTTAAAAATTAAAAGGTGACGATGGTTTAGCATACCTAGCGACGAATAAAATCAACGGTTTAGCCTATTTTTAATCCGGAACGGCAGGAAAACGTTTTTTATTGCCGGTACATTTCTACTATGTAATACTGGTCATGCGTCGTTAGACATGCGACTTTTTGTCGCATGCATCAATCTAGCTCTTATCAGAGACAGGTTAATAGGAAGGTCGCCAGGCCTTTCTAAAGGTTGTTGAGGTTAGGCAACCATAATTAAATCCTTATTAGGATGTTCATCAACATAATCTTTTGATTCTATCAATGAAATGATAGCGCTGTTGTCAGTGCCGTCATGATTCTCAAAAACAAACCACCTAAAATGCTCGTTATTTTCGTGCTGTGGCCGTCATCCGTCTATCCCTTGGGATTGATGGCTGACTTAATTCATCCTTTCCGTATAGAAAAGGACAAACCAGAGTCCAACTGGATTAAAAAAGTGGGTAATTGAGAAGCAATCTGTATGAATAAGCAATATGAAAAACGTTAACGATACAACGATAAGGAGCGTAAACGAACGATAGAAAACAGTAGTTATGGTGTTGATACCCCTTTGATGGCAGCGTATTTCGAATCGCGCATCATTACCGCAGGGTTATGCGGTGTTTGAATGTTGGATTAGTGCCCGAATACCTCGTTGTTAGCTTGGCTAACTTTGCCTATTCTTCGGAACGCAAAAGAGGATGTTCACTTACCAGAAAAATGACACTCGGTGGCGAGAGTGTATTGCTTGGCCACAGAAACATTCAAACTCAACACTGTGTTTTCTAGGCTTCATTAATTGTAGGAATTCAATAAAACGTTTTTACGTTCTTTGGTATTTTAATCGGATTATGCTTTGCCTTCATTCATGAGGCGGAGGTAAGGCGATGAAAGATATCGTGTCTGATTTTATTCAGTTGTGTAACAGAAATAAGGATGGCAGTTTTGATACACAAGCGAAGCGTGTCCGAGAATTGAAAGCGATGGGCGAGCTTTTGGTGGGAGAGCTAGGCTTTCGGAAAATGCGTGCGCGTTCGATAAAGCCGAAGCATGTAATTGCCTTGGTTGAGCATTGGAAGGCTCAAGGTATTGCGGTGAGTACGATAAAAACCCGTATGAGCTATGTTCGTTGGTGGGCTCGGAAGAAGGACCGCCAAGGTGTGGTCTATAAAACGAATGCACAATATGGCATTTCGAATCGACAGTATGTGACGAACGAGAGCAAGGCTTGGCGACTGGATGAGTCCAAGCTCGAAGGTGTCAAAAGCGAGCATGTACGTATTAGTATCAAGTTGGCAGCAGTCTTTGGGTTGCGAACCGAGGAAGTGTTAAAAATACAGCCTGGTATCGCTGACCAAGGTTGTGAACTCTGGTTAAAGGCGTCCTGGTGCAAAGGCGGTAAACAGCGATTTGTCCCAATTCGAACCGAACAACAACGTGACATTCTGAACGAAGCGAAAGCGATAGCGGGTAAAGGTTCGTTAATCCCCCCAAGTAAAAGTTATTCCCAACATCGAAGACACTACTACTATGCACTGCGCACTGTCGGACTAATCAAGCCTCATGGCTTGCGGCATCAGTATGCCCAAGACCGATATTTTGAACTGGCAGGGTGGCACTGTCCGGTTATGGGTGGTCCTCGTCGGAAGGAGCTGACCCGAGAACAAAAGCAAATTGACCAGAGAGCAAGAAAAGAATTAGCTCTCGAATTGGGTCATGAGCGCATTAACGTGGTGGCAAATTATATCGGGGTGTAACGAGTTTAATCACTTCTTATTTCACTCAAGCATTTCTCAATGAGCAGGCAGGATACTGCCTGCTTTTGATGGTTTTATTTTTCCCAAAAGTTTTCGAAACATTGCGCGACCTTTCTGAAAGGTTGCTGCACAGGAAAAACATTCAATAATTTTAGTGCTCTGTCTTTTTGTAGTGACAGATAGGAGATTGTAAAAATCCTCTATAAATCAACAATAAAAACCTTTCGGAAATCTTTTAGAAGTTTTTGAAAGGTTTTTGGTCACTTATTTGTCTTGATTTTCCTTAAGCCAGAACTGAAAAAAATCGTTGTCACTTCCTAAAGACAGAAAATATCTCTGTTAGGGCATTTGCTACAGCATCGTAGTTAGTTCGATTAATAAACAAAAGCTAGTGTCATCAAGAAATGTATATCGTGTGCTACGTGCTTTGCTATCTCAATTTGTATTGCCGCCTTTCATTTGTGCTTTTTACCATTGTTTTGTCCTAAATCGTTTAGTTAAGATCGCCTTGTTTTCATCAAGTGCCTAGAAATAGGTAGCTAGTCAAGCCAACGGAAAGGCTAGGTATTGGTGCTAAGTTTAGATTCAGCTTGTTGCCGATACACTAACCAAAAGTTTGACTATGAAGTTCAATTATTAATGGAAAAGTAGTAACAATGAAATTAAAAACTATTGCGGCCTTTGGATTGGCCTTAGCTTCATCTCTAACTCATGCAGAAAACTATTTGATAGATTGTGAAGGTTTCTGTAGTGACGATGCAAAGAAAAAATTAATCGCAGATAATATGCTTCCAAGTACAGCTCCATTGGGTGAACCACAGGAGCACTCTGTTTATTTCTACGATTCACAGACAGAGCGATTAACGTATTACACAAAGCTAGTTGAAACCTCTCGTGTATTTGGCACCAGTATTACTCAAAGCCGTGTTGATGGTCCTAAATTAGGGACAGCAACCCAAGCAGATGCAGCAAAAGAAATGCTAGAAGGAACTGGTGGTTTATTTAATTATTTTGGTCTTGATCAGCCAGAATTTGCAGCTCGTTATAATGTTCTAACGGGTTATACATACAGAGGTGCTTTATCTACAGACATTGGTTTTCTTGATAGCCACACCTTACAGCGCTCACTTACATATGGTGAATCTAGCTGGATGGCTGGGCTTTCAGATACTTTTGTCACTTGGCTTGCAGGGGAGCTAAACCTTTCTTATGGTCAGGTCGTTGCACAACTCGATTTCTATTCGGCAAATCGGACTGGTCAAATGAATGCTCAGATGGGTGTGTCTGTGACGGTGACTTCCCCGACTGGTATGCTTGAAGGTACTGGTAGTGCTCAAGGGAGCCTAAGTAGTTCTGTCCAATATGGCGGGCATCCTGCTCAAATTCGAATGATGCTTCCAGATGGTGCTTTAACTTTGGTTTGGAGCTCCAAGCTAGGTCGTTTTGAACTAGTTGAAGCGTTGGATAAAAATGGCCATCAGTTGCCTTTGGACAAAAACGGTTATCCTAAGTCTGAATTAGTTCCTTCAACTTTAACTATTTCTAATGCCAATATTGATATTTGGGAGCTGTTGGACAAAGCGTTCAAAGGTAAAGTTGCTCATTTATCAGGAGCGGTTAAAAAGTTCAGATCTGGTAATCACAATGGCTCGGTTACGGTACGTGAAGGTGACGAAACGCCTGGTGAAGGAAATGATAATAGCGGTGGTGAAGACAGTAACGTAAGTGCTGGTTTCGGTAATGGTGGCGGTAACAGCTACGGCTCTGGCGGTAATGTGTCTGTTTGGGTTGGCGGGCAGTGCATTACGGGTTGTCAGACTGAGAACGTGACGGTCAAAGAGAACTAAATTGACAACAAAGTAGACTCCTCTAAGGCCTTACTATCATTCGGATGGTAAGGCCTTTTTGTTTGATTCGAATATATCCAGGTAAAGAAATCGCAATGGTATTTAGAATTGTATTTGGCATCGTTCTGCAATTAGGTTGCTTACCGCTATTTGCGCAACACTATTTAATGGACTGTGAAGGGTTTTGTGATGACCCAAAAAAGAAAAAGGAAATAGTAAAGCGTTTGTGGCCCGATCTATTTTATGCGCAGAGCAACGTTTCTCATGTTATCTATTTCTTCAATCGTCAATCGGACCGCTTGGAGTACTATGATCGACTGGTGGCTATATTTAAAATGCCAACAGACGGTCAGTATCAAGACTTTATAAAAGGGCCGATACAGGGAACGAAATCACAATCTGATGCAGCCAAAAGCATGCTTGATGGAACCGCTCAGTTGTTTGAGCATTTCAAGCTCAATATGCCTCCCTTGATATCTAGGAAAGATTTACAGAGTGGATATTCTGTTTCAGGGGTGTCGTCATTATCGCTTGGGTTTAAAGTATGGCAAACCTTGGGGATGGTTGCTCAAGTCGCGGAAGATACATGGTTAGAAGGTGTTTCTAATACTATTGTGATATGGCTGTCAGATAGCAAAGGTGTCGGTGTTTTCCGAACGAATGCCCAGCTAACGAACTATTCGGCAAAGCGAACTCGTTATCTTAATGCTCAATTAGGTGAGGTGGTTAGTATTATTTCTCCTGAGTTTCTGTGGGATGAAAAGATAAAGTTTAAAGGAAATTACAGTGCATATATTCCTGGTGGCTGGAAGCCTGCACACATTTGGCTAAGATTGCCCGATGCTTATCTTGCATTGATTTGGGATGCGTATTTAAACGTTTTTAAGCTCGCGAGTGCGAGAGACTTGAATGGAAATAAGCTTCCTTTAAGTGAGAGTGGTCTTGTAGAGCCAACATTAGTACCCCTTAAGCTTATTCTCTCGAAAGATAATATTAAACTTTGGAAAAGCATGGCTAAGGTTTTAGGGCGAAAAGCACCACAGCATCTTTCAGTGGGTGTTAACATGTTTGAAACACAAAAGCATCAGGGGGTGATATCTGTTGAACGGCAAGAAAAGAGTATTCATGTCACTACGGAGCCAGTACTTAAGTAGAGCTTTTTAGAAGTGTCCGAAAATGGGAAAAACGTTTTTCGTGTTCGGTACACTTAAACTATGCCATGGTGCTTGATGTCTATTTAATCATCCACTAGAGGTAGTGTTATGGAACAGGAAGAAACCAACCCAGCAAACTTAAGCGATGTGGTTAATAAACTAGAGCAATTAATATCGATTACCTTGGATTGTAAAGTTGTCCCGAAAGTGAATCTTGATATGGCGCTTTGGAATACGCAGGATGTCGCGAATTACATCGGTGTGACTTATAAATACACCAGTGAATATATTGTCACCCACCACACGTTTCCGAATGCGCTAAGAATGCCCAGCAAGAATCAAACAAAAGGCCGCCCGCGTTGGTATGCGGGCGAAGTGATTAAGTGGGTAGCGAGCCATCAGGAGCACTAATGACTAATGTTGTTGTAATTGTTCGGCTAAGGCTTCCTTAATAATATGTTTAAAGCCTTCCACATTTACCAAGTCGTTCAGATCAATCGTGTTGGATACATCGGCTTTAGGTTTTGTGTCTAAGCACTTGGCCATATCGGCCGCGATCTGGGCGGCGGTTTTATTGTAGTAGGTCATTAGTTCCTTAATGTCCTTGTGTCCGGTAATAGAAGCCACCTCAAGTACATTGTACCGATTGGAATCAACTAGCCGGGTAATGGCTTCATGTCGGCTGTCATGAAAGGTTAGATTTGCAATGCTTGTAGTCTTTCGGTACTTCCTAAAAGTTGAGCTCATGCTGCTCGCTTTCATTTGAAAGAAAGGGTGGTGCGCCGTTTTGGGGGTTGGTAGCTTTTTTAGTAATGCAATGGCGCTCGGTGAAAGAGGGACGTCTCGTGCTGCACCATTTTTAGTATCCCCTAGATGTGCAACACCTTTGTTAAAATCCACGGTGTTTGGCGTGAGTCCACATATCTCACCCTGACGCATGCAGGTTTCAATGGCGAGTAACCAGCCGACAGCTACAAATTGCCGTTTTTCTGTGATGGCTAGATCTGGCTGGTAATTGAGCGCGTGACACATGATTGTTATTTCATCAGGTTCAATGCGGCGAAATCGAGGTGGTGGATCTGTGGGGCGTTCCAAATCTGCAAAAGGGTTATGGGTCATGAGTCGCCAGACGCGCGCCTTGGTTAAGGCGTGGCTAATCAGGTTAAGTTCTCTATTCACGGTAGATGGTTTGACTTTCTTTAGTCGTTTGGTAATCCAATTTTCTAAGTCTTCCCGAGCTAATCTGATAAGTTTAATCGCCACTAGTTTGGGGTAATTCGCTATAAATGATTCAATGCGAAGGATCTCTTTGTCATTCCCTTTTTTGGAGGGGGATACTTCTTTAGCGTATTTGTTGAGCAGGTCGCCCGGGGTATAATTGTCGTGAACAATACCAGCATGCTTTTGAAGCTCAACTTCGCGGTCTTTTGCCCAGGATTGAGCCTTTTTACGGGAAGGAAAGATATTGCTGTCGCGGATACCATTTACATGAATAAATGCGCGAAATTTTCCTGATGGGGTTTTTACAATAGAAGCCATGGTTAAATCTCCGTCAAATCGGGGCAGTTGCGTTGCCCCCAGTGTGTGTAGAATCGGTGTAAACTGGAATGGATTTACACGGATTTGGACGGAACATGTGGGGTTGAATCTTTTGTACAAAAATTGATATGTGAAGATTAAATTCTTTACATATCAATTCATTAGGATATAGTTGCGTTCAGAAGGTCGAGCTAGGACTCTGAGTTGTTTCAATCCAACTCGCTGGCCTTCGGCACCATCTTAAAAAAGCCTTGGAATTTTCCAAGGCTTTTTTGTATCTGCGTTTTAATCAGTCAAACTTTTCGTCACATTTCTCTGTTTTGAGATCTTTTGGAACTCGATTACTATAAAAGTATGAAACAGAAACATGAATCCATCATAAAGACCATTGCGCACATTCCAGAAGGAAAAGTGGCAAGTTATGGTCAGATTGCAGATTTGGCAGGGTTGCCTGGGCGGGCAAGGTTAGTCGGCAAGGTGTTAAAGGAAACCGATGTGGTGTTACCTTGGCATCGTATTTTGCGTTCGAGTGGTGAGTTAGCGTTTCCACGTTATTCAGAAATGGCGACAAAGCAAAAGCGCCTGTTAGAAAAAGAAGGTGTGGTGGTTAACAAGACGAGAGTCAGGTTAGCGGATTTTCAGTGGCAGCCATCGATGGCGGATATGATCTTTTTATTAGAAGGGTAATTGTTGTTATGGAGCATGGGGATTCAACTCAAAAGGTCGGCAAAAAAATGGCTTTTGTTGCCTGGATTATCGCCTTGGCCGGACTTACCTGGTTTTTCTCTGACATTCTCGAAGAGCGTCTGAATCCTAATCAAGATCCCGAAACTTTTGATAATGGTATGACCAAAGAGGTCATACTTAAGCGTAATCGCTACGGTCATTATGTTGCGAGTGGGACGATCAACAATCAGCCAGTTGTTTTCTTTCTGGATACTGGCGCAACGATGGTTGCTATTCCTGAAGCGGTAGCGCAAAGAGTGGGGCTTAAGAAAGGACGCGCCTTTCAAACACAAACAGCTAATGGTATTGGTACTTCCTATTACACACGCTTGAAATCTTTAAGTATTGGCAACTTACAGTTCAATAATGTGGATGCTGCTATCTCACCAGGCCTTGAAGGTGAGGAGATATTATTAGGGATGAGTGTCTTGAAACAAGTGGATTTTTCTCAACAGGGCGACACTTTGATTTTGCGATACTGATGATTTATCTCATTTTGAATGGTTAGCACTTCACCGCAAATCTCACAGAAACTTCTCGCGTTGCATCATTTTTATACAGCGCCTATCGCTAAACATTGTGATTGTGACCAATGTTGCAGCACGTCTTCTAAATTCCTTTGTTATTCAAACGAAAATGTGTAGACTGCATCGATAGCTTGTAAGTGATTGATGGTTTTACAAAAGTAGGATCTGCGACTAATCTTAAGTTAAAAAAGAAAGCCGTCAACAGTTACGCTATATTCTAGTCTGCCTAAGCTAAAGAAGAGTGCTGTTAAGCGACCAGTGCTCCTCTAGCAGTAAGCCGCTAAGCATGCTCAATGCTTAGGCTAAAGTACTGAACGGTTGCATAAAAAAAGAACTGGTGCGGTATGATAGAAAACTACATTCCTATTTTGGTTTTCATAATTCTTGGCCTTGGTTTGGGAGTCGGCCTTGAGTTAGCTGGCTTTATTCTGGGAAAGAACAAACCTGACGACGCAAAAAACGCTCCGTTTGAGTGCGGCTTTGATGCTTTTGAAGATGCTCGAATGAAATTCGATGTGCGTTTTTATCTTGTAGCTATCCTGTTTATCATTTTTGATCTCGAAATTGCTTTTCTGTTTCCCTGGGCTGTGGTGTTTGACGAGCTTGGATGGTTTGGTGTGATTTCGATGGCGGTATTCCTGGGACTTCTGGTGGTTGGTTTTATCTACGAGTGGAAAAAAGGGGCGCTGGAGTGGGAGTAGCAGCAAACAAAGGATTTTTTACGACATCCGCTGATCAACTGATTAACTGGGCACGGACAGGCAGTATGTGGCCAATGACATTTGGTCTGGCTTGTTGCGCCGTTGAAATGATGCACGCTGGAGCATCTCGTTATGATCTGGATCGCTTTGGCGTGGTTTTTCGACCCTCTCCGAGACAGTCTGATGTGATGATTGTCGCTGGTACGTTAACCAATAAGATGGCGCCAGCATTGCGTCGTGTATATGACCAAATGCCAGAACCCCGCTGGGTTATTTCGATGGGATCTTGTGCTAATGGTGGCGGTTATTATCACTATTCTTACTCGGTCGTAAGAGGGTGTGATCGCATTGTCCCTGTCGACATTTATATACCAGGATGTCCGCCGACGGCTGAAGCTTTAATGTATGGCATCATTCAGCTGCAGAATAAAATAAAGAGAACCAACACTATTGCTCGACAAGTATAGGAGCTAAAGCTTTGGACAAATGGGTAGAACAACTAAAACAACTACTCACTTCCCAAATTGAAAGTTGTGTCGTTGATCGTGGAGAAGTGACCATTGAAGTCGATGCAGAATTATTGATTGCAGTGTCGCGCCGTTTGCGTGACGAAGATGAGCTGCACTTTGAACAACTGATCGACTTATGCGGCATTGATTATTCTGCTTACGGAGAAAGTGAATGGGAAACATCCGAAGCCTCAGGCTCTGGGTTTTCTCGAGCGGTTGTATCCCATAACAAAAAAAATGAAGATGCAGCACAAAAGAAACGTTTTGCCGTTGTATATCATTTGTTATCTATTGCTAATAATCGCCGCCTAAGAATGCGTGTGTTTGTTCCTTATAAAACACTCACGGTCCCTTCAGTAAATGATGTATGGGCGAGTGCTAACTGGTATGAACGAGAAGCGTTTGATTTGTTTGGTATTCGCTTCGAAGGTCACAATGACTTGCGACGATTGTTAACCGACTATGGCTTTGTTGGCCATCCATTCCGAAAAGATTTTCCACTCATTGGAACCGTTGAGATGCGTTACGATGCAGAGCAAGGGCGTTGTGTCTATGAGCCTGTTTCTATTGAACCTAGAATATTAGTGCCTCGTGTTATTCGTCAGCAAAACAAAGACAATGTTCCAACCAGTGAGCAGGAGGGGTAATGGCTGAAATACGCAATTACACCATGAATTTCGGTCCGCAACATCCTGCGGCTCATGGAGTATTACGCTTGGTTTTAGAGCTTGATGGTGAAGTCATTGAGCGTGCGGACCCACACATTGGATTATTGCATCGAGCAACCGAAAAGTTAGCAGAGAGTAAACCCTATAATCAAAGCATTGGTTATATGGATCGTCTCGATTACGTTTCGATGATGTGTAATGAACATGCTTATGTATTGGCGATTGAAAAGCTATTGGGAATCGAAGCACCTAAACGAGCACAATACATTCGAGTCATGTTTGCAGAGATCACCCGAATTCTAAATCACTTGATGTGGTTGGGTGCCCATGGCCTTGATATCGGTGCCATGACCATGTTTTTGTATTGTTTCCGCGATCGTGAACCCTTAATGGATTGTTACGAGGCGGTATCGGGTGCTCGGTTGCATGCAACTTATTTTCGTCCAGGTGGTGTGTATCGTGATTTGCCTGATGAGATGCCAAAGTATGCTCCATCAAAATGGCGCAACAGCAAAGAGACTGATGAGTTAAACAGTAATCGTCAAGGTGGTGTGCTCGATTTTTTGTGGGACTTTACCGAAACCTTTCCCCAGCATATTGACGATTACGAAACGTTACTGACTGATAATCGAATTTGGAAGCAACGAACCGTAGGTATTGGCGTGGTATCGCCTGAACGAGCATACCAGTTAGGATTTACTGGACCTATGTTGCGTGGGTCCAGTGTTGCCTGGGATTTAAGAAAAACACAACCTTACGAAGTCTACCATGAGTTGGACTTTGACATTCCCATTGGGCGTAATGGTGATTGCTATGATCGCTATCTGGTTCGTGTAGAAGAAATGCGTCAGTCCAACCGAATCATTCGTCAGTGTATTCAGTGGTTACGAGAAAATCCTGGCCCTGTCATGTTAGATAATCATAAAGTGACTCCACCTAATCGGGCCACCATGAAAGATGATATGGAAGCCTTGATTCACCACTTCAAACTTTTTACCGAAGGTTTCTGTGTTCCAGAAGGTGAAGCTTATGCTGCTGTCGAACATCCAAAAGGTGAATTTGGCATTTATTTGGTGTCGGATGGAGCCAACAAGCCATATCGAGTCAAAATTCGTGCACCAGGTTTTGCCCACATGGCCGCTATGGATGAGTTAACACGAGGCCACATGTTGGCTGATGTTGTGGCAGTTATCGGTACTATGGATATAGTTTTTGGAGAGGTGGATCGCTGATGGCTGTTGCTTTGAAACTCGAAAAAATGATTTCTGAACAGGCTGTAGCAGATATTGAACACTGGCGTAAAAAATACCCTGTCGAAAGAAAGCGCCCACCCATTTTGGCTGCACTGCATATTATTCAAAAAGAAAATAACAATTCACTTAACGAACCTTTGATGCAGGCATTGGCCGATTACCTGGATGTTCCTCATATTGCGGTTTATGAAGTCGCGACCTTTTATTCGATGTATCACACCAAACCTGTTGGTAAAACAGTGATCTCGGTATGTACCAATCTCTCTTGCATGTTGTGCGGTTCTAAAAACATAGTGACTCATCTAGAAAAACGTTTGAACATTCGCCTGGGAGAGACAACAGAAGACGGTGCTTTTACTTTAAAAGAAGTCGAGTGTATGGCCGCTTGTGGCGGTGCTCCCATGTTGGAAGTTAAAGAAGAATTTCACGAAAACTTAACGACAGAGAAAGTCGATCACATTCTTGCTGAGCTAGGAGTTGATGAAGATGAATGAAGTCTGTTTTAGAACCTTGCATCTTGAACAACCCTGGTCGTTAGAAAGCTATAAGAGTGTTGGTGGATATCAGGTATGGGAACAGATCCTGAAAGAAAAAATGCCAGCGGACAAAATCATTGATGAACTCAAGACGTCGGCTTTGCGTGGTCGCGGCGGTGCTGGATTCCCCACAGGGTTGAAATGGAGTTTTATGCCGCGAGGCATGCCAGGAAAAAAATACGTTGTTTGTAATTCTGATGAAGGAGAACCGGGTACCTTTAAGGACCGTGATATTTTACGGTTTAATCCCCATCAGCTCATTGAGGGTATGGCCATTGCTGGCTATGTTATGACAGCAACGACCGGTTATAACTATATGCGAGGCGAATTCTTTGAACCTTTTGCTCGTATGGAGCAAGCGTTAAAAGAAGCTTACGATAATGGTTATTTAGGAAAGAATATTTTGGGCAGCGGCGTTCAGTTTGATCTGCATAATGTGCTGGGAGCCGGTGCTTATATCTGTGGCGAAGAAACAGCACTCATCGAGTCGTTAGAAGGAAAAAAAGGACAGCCAAGATTCAAACCGCCTTTTCCTGCAAACTACGGTGTTTTTGGGCGTCCGACTAACGTTAACAACACAGAAAGTTATGCGTCTGTTCCGGCCATATTGCAACATGGCGGACAATGGTTCCTTGAACTTGGTAAGCCTAATAACGGCGGAACAAAAATATTTTCGGTATCCGGTCATGTTGAGAAACCAGGTAATTACGAAGTGAATCTTGGTATGCCGTTTAAAGAGTTGCTGGAGTTGTGTGGTGGTATGCGCAATGGCAAGCGATTAAAAGCAGTGATACCTGGCGGCTCATCATCTCCGATATTACCAGCAGACACTATGATGGATATCACCATGGACTACGACGCTTTGTCAAAAGCGGGGACCATGTTGGGATCCGGTGCTGTGATCGTGATGGATGAAGATACATGCATGGTAGAAGTGGCCGCAAGAACAGCACACTTTTATTATGAAGAATCCTGCGGACAATGTACGCCGTGTCGTGAAGGAACCGGGTGGATGTCTCGAGTGATCCATCGCATTCTTGAAGGCAAAGGGCATTCTGATGATTTGGCTAAGCTCGATGACATCGCTGCCAACATTATGGGGCGGACAATTTGTGCGCTGGGTGACGCCGCCGCGATGCCAGTTGGTGGATTTTTAAAGCACTTTCGTCATGAGTTTGAATACATGATACAAACCGGTCGACGTTGGGTGGATGACCATAAAGACAGAGCCGCGTAATGGGAGTCTGTTATCGTGCTAACAACAGAAAAGGGTAGCAACGAGTGGGTATAGTTCATATCGAAATTGATGGCGTTGCACTGGAGGCAGAAACTGGCTCCATGATTATTGAAGTCGCTGACGAAGCAGGTTTAACCGTTCCTCGTTTTTGCTATCACAAAAAATTGTCAGTGGCGGCCAATTGTCGAATGTGTTTAGTGGATGTGAGCAACTTACCTAAAGCCGTGCCTGCCTGCGCCACTCCCGTTGCTGAGGGAATGAAAATTCTCACTGATTCACCGAAGGCTAAAATGGCTCAAAAGTCAGTGATGGAATTTCTATTGATCAACCACCCTTTAGATTGCCCTATCTGTGATCAGGGGGGTGAGTGTGAGTTGCAAGATGTGGCTCTAGAATATGGCAGTGATGTCTCTCGTTTTACGGAAGGCAAGCGCGTTGTTCAAGATAAAAATATTGGTCCTTTAATTGCGACAGATATGACGCGTTGTATTCATTGTACTCGCTGTGTACGCTTTGGTACCGAGGTAGCTGGTATCCGAGAAATGGGCGCTACTGGGCGTGGCGAACACATGGAAATCGGCACTTTTATAGAAAAGAGCATCGAGTCAGAAGTATCCGGTAACATCATTGACCTGTGTCCTGTGGGTGCCTTAACGGCGAAGCCTTCGCGCTTTAGAGCGAGAGCCTGGGAGATTCAATCGACGCCAGCTATTGCACCTCACGATTGCCTTGGTACGAATATCAGTATTCATCATCGTCGCGGCGAAGTGATTCGGGTTGTCCCAGAAGAAAATGAAGATATTAACGAAGTCTGGATTTCTGATCGAGATCGTTTTTCTTATGAGTCGCTGAATAAAGCAAAACGTCTGCTCACACCAAAGATTAAAAAAGATAATGAGTGGCAGGACGCAACATGGGAAGAAGCTTTATCGCTCGTTGCCGATCAATTTAAAAGCATTTGTGAGTCTCGTGGAGCTGAGTCTATTGGTTGTCTTGTTTCAAGCTCCAGTACGACCGAAGAAATGTATCTTGCACAGCGGTTAATGCGAGGGTTAGGTTCGCATAATATTGATCATCGATTACGACAGGTCGACTTTTCTTGCCAACATGATGACCCCTTGTATCCCGGCTTAGAATTTTCTATCTCAGATTTTGAGGAGATGGATGCAACCTTGTTAATTGGTTCGGACCTACGTAAAGAACAACCTCTATTAGCATTGCGGTTGCGCAAGTCGACTCGTTTCGGCCAGGTGATGGCGGTTAATTCTTTCGAAGCGAATTATAACTTTAAACTCTCCGTTGATTTGCAGGCTAACCCTGCGGATATTCCTACCCAGCTGCATGGTGTGGTGGCGGCTCTCATTAAACAGCAGAAAGATCCTGTCAGTGCTGATTTAGTTGAGCTGTTTGCCGATGTTGAGTTTTCTCCCGAGCAAGAAAAAATCGCCAGTCAGTTGCGTATTGCAGAGAATGCTTGTGTTGTGCTTGGTCAAAGTGGTTTGGAACATTCAAACAGTGGCCATCTGCGTTGGCTTGCTCGAACGATTGCTCGTCTCAGTCATGCGCGTTATGGTGAGCTTTCTCATGGTGCTAATAGTGCGGGTGGACATATTGCTGGGGCTTTACCTCACCGAACCATCGGCGGTACAGAAAGCGATGTTTGTGGCTGGAATACTATTCAGATGTTGCAAAAAGGGTTAGAGGCTTACCTGTTAGTTAATACCGAACCTGATCTGGATTCCAGTTATAAAGATGCCGCTCAAGTGGCTCTGCTAAAAGCAAACTTTGTTGTGTGTATGACGCCATTTGCTCAAGGACAGTTTTTAGATTACGCCAATGTCTTGTTACCTACCGCTGCTTTTTCAGAAACATCCGGTTCTTATGTCAGTGTTGAAGGCAAGTGGCAAAGTTTTACAGCTGCAGTGAAAGCAAAAGGAGAAGCGCGTCCAGCCTGGAAAATTCTTAGAGTTTTGGGCAATTTACTGGATGTAAGCGGATTCGATTACAACTCATCAAAAGATGTTCGAAACGAAGTTAAAACGAGAAGCGAAGCAAAAAGTGAATTAGTGGTTGGGCAATATCGAGTTCCAGAACAATTAGAGAAGGGCGGAGAAAGTCCTCGCCGACTGGGGCTTTACGATGCGGACCCCTTAGTGCGTCGCTCACCTTCATTGCAAGCAACAGCGGATGCCAAAAATAATTGGCGCTATGAATTGATACAGTCAATATTCGGAGATGTCTCATGATTATGGAGTGGGCACTCATCTTGTTGGACATTTTGCTAAAGATTGCTGCGATCTTATTACCTGTCATTTTGGCGGTTGCTTACACGACTTATGCAGAACGCAAGGTCATTGGTTATATGCAACTGCGCCTTGGCCCTAATCGAGTTGGTCCCAAAGGCTTGTTTCAGCCCTTTGCTGATGTGATTAAGTTGGCAATGAAAGAAATCGTTGTCCCAACCGGTGCCAGCCGAAGTTTATTTATTCTAGGACCTATTTTATTTATTGGGCCTTCTTTAGCTGCGTGGGCTGTGATGCCATTTGATGCTGAATTAGTATTAGCTGACATCGATGCGGGGTTACTGTTTCTTTTGGCCATGACTTCTATCAGTGTATACGGCGTTATTATTGCTGGATGGGCATCGAATTCCAAATACGCTTTTCTAGGTTCATTGCGTTCGGCTTCTCAGATTGTCTCTTACGAATTGGCAATGGGATTTGCTCTTGTGGGTGTGCTGATGTGTTCCAATAGTATGAACCTTGGCACCATCATCGAGAAACAATCGGGAGGCATTGCGAGCTGGTACTTCATTCCATTATTCCCCATGCTAGTCGTTTACTGGATTTCTGGCGTCGCTGAAACCAATCGAGCTCCTTTTGATTTGGCCGAGGGAGAATCCGAAATTGTAGCTGGCTTTCATGTCGAGTATGCCGGTATGGCATTTGCGCTATTTTTCTTAGCGGAATATGCCAACATGATTTTGATTTCCTGTCTGACTGCAGTGATGTTTTTTGGCGGATGGCTGTCACCGTTTCAGGGCATTCCTGTTTTGGATAACTTGACGTCCTGGATACCTGGAACCGTTTGGCTGTTGCTTAAAGCTGGTTTTTTTCTGTTTTTATTCTTATGGTTCCGAGCGACTTTTCCACGTTTTCGCTATGACCAAGTGATGCGTCTGGGGTGGAAAATCTTTATCCCGGTCACGATTGTGTGGATTGTTGTGTTGGCGGTATGGATAAAGTCACCATTTTGGTTATGGGGGGCGTCATGAGTAAACTCGGAAAGTTTTTTAAGACCTTCTTACTGTGGGAGCTCGTCCAAGGCTTGAGAGTGACGGGGCGCCACTTATGGAAAAAGAAAATAACCATTCAATATCCCGAAGAGACGACGCCTATGTCGCCTCGTTTTCGCGGATTGCATGCGCTCAGACGTTATCCAAATGGCGAAGAACGTTGTATCGCCTGTAAGCTGTGTGAGGCCGTTTGTCCTGCTCTGGCGATCACCATTGAAGCTGGCCCCAGAGAACAAGATGGAACTCGTCGAACAACGCTGTATGAAATTGATTTGTTCAAGTGTATTTATTGTGGTTTTTGTGAAGAATCATGCCCGGTAGATTCTATCGTTGAGACACGAGTATTTGATTATCACTTCGAAAAGCGTGGTGAACAAATTATGACAAAAGCCAAATTATTGGCAATCGGCGATAAGCTGGAGCCTCAAATAGCGGCAGATAAAGCTGCAGATGCTCGATATCGTTAAAGGACAGTGCCTTATGCATTTATTAAAAAAAGAAAATAAACATCAGACCATCAGAGTGGCATTTTTATGAGCTTCGAACAAATTGTTTTCTATGGCTTTTCCTTCATGCTTATTTTTTCGGCGCTGATGGTGATCCTGGTCAAAAACAGTGTCAAAGCCGCTCTGTTTCTGGTGTTGTGCTTTTTTGCTTCTTCGGCACTTTGGCTACTGTTAGAAGCTGAATTTCTTGCTATTACCCTGATGCTTGTTTATGTCGGCGCCGTTATGGTGCTGTTTTTATTTGTAGTGATGATGCTGGACATTAACTACTCGGCTCTCAGGCAAGGGTATACCAAGGTCTTGCCTATTGCTTTGATGGTCGCTCTCGGGTTTTTGCTATTGCTGCAATGGTTGGTTGGCAATGAGCACTTTGGCCTCAACATTATCGCTGAACCACAAAAGCACCCGGCAGACTACAGTAATGTAAGAGAGCTTGGCCGAGTGTTATATACCGACTACTTTTATCCTTTTGAACTGGCTGCCGTTATTTTATTGGTTGCTATTATTGCCGCGATAAGTTTGACGTTTAGAGGAAAGCGTGGGCGAAAAAGTCAGGACATTGATAAACAGGTTGAAGCAAACAAACAGAACCGTCTAAAAGTGGTGAAGGTAGAGCCGGTTGTCAGTCCCAAAATCTCGGATGGGGAAAAAGCATGATTGGTTTATCTGATTATTTGTTAGTGGGAGCGATTCTTTTTGCGATCAGTGTTGCAGGTATTGTCATTAATAGGAAGAATGTCATCACTCTATTAATGTGCATCGAATTAATGTTGTTATCCATCAATATTAATTTCATCGCTTTTAGTCGATATCTAAATGATATTCAGGGGCAGGTTTTTGTCTTCTTTATTTTAACGGTCGCTGCTGCTGAGGCTGCAATAGGTCTCGCTATTTTAGTTGCTCTGTTTCGAAATCGCGCAACGATTGATGTAGAAGAACTTGACCAACTGAAGGGATAGGAGGCTGCCATGCAAAATACCATTTTAGCCATTATTCTTTTACCTTTGCTGGGAGCTATCATTTCTGGCTTATTTGGACGTTGGATTGGCCGAGCTGGTGCCCACTACGTTACTATCATTGGTGTTGCGACCTCTTGCTTACTGTCTTTTCAGATTTTATGGCAAATTACTAACGGTGATTTTCCAGTTATTAATATTCAGCTCTATGAGTGGGGGCGTCTAGGGAATTTATCCTTGGGTATTGGAGTATTATTGGATCCTCTTAGTGCCGTTATGATTTCCGTCGTTACTTTTGTTTCGCTGATGGTGCACATATATACGATTGGCTATATGAAAGATGATCCTGGTTATCAGCGCTTCTTTTGTTATATTTCTCTTTTCACTTTCTCTATGCTCACTCTGGTGCTTTCTAATAACTTTTTGCAATTATTTTTCGGTTGGGAAGCCGTTGGCGTTGTTTCTTATTTACTCATTGGCTTTTGGTTTAAGAAAGACAGTGCGGTCTTCGCTAATTTAAAAGCGTTTTTAGTGAACCGAGTGGGGGACTTTGGGTTTCTATTAGGGATTGCAGGAGTACTGTATTACTTTGGCTCTCTTGATTATCAAAGTGTCTTTACTCAGGCTAAATTTATTACCGATGGTGGTCCTGTCATTTCTGTTGGAATGGGAGAGTGGTCTGCACTGACCTTTATTTGTATTTGCTTGTTTATTGGTGCCATGGGCAAGTCTGCTCAAGTGCCTTTGCATGTATGGTTACCTGATTCAATGGAAGGGCCTACACCGATTTCTGCACTGATCCACGCGGCTACGATGGTGACTGCCGGAGTCTTTATGGTGGCCAGAATGTCACCATTATTTGAGCTTTCGACAACCGCTTTATCTTTTATCTTGGTTATTGGCGCATGCACTGCTTTCTTTATGGGATTGCTGGGGATTGTTCAGCAAGACATTAAACGCGTGGTAGCTTATTCCACATTGTCTCAGCTAGGTTATATGGTTGCTGCACTGGGTGCTTCAGCTTATGCCGCAGGTATCTTTCATTTGATGACACATGCATTTTTTAAAGCATTACTGTTCTTGGCGGCAGGTTCGGTCATTGTCGCCATGCATCACGTGCAGGATATTCGTAAGATGGGTAATTTAAGAAAGTATATGCCGGTTACCTACTTCACATCCTTGATCGGCACCCTGGCTCTGGTTGGGATGCCAGCCTTTGCTGGATTTTATTCAAAAGATGCGATCATAGAAGCCGTGAGGCATACTGAAATTGCAGGGTCTTCTTTTGCTTATGTTTGTCTTGTAGCGGGTGTGTTCTTTACCGCACTTTATAGTTTCAGGGTTTTCTTTTTAGTGTTTCATACCAAAGAACGAATGGATGACCATACTCGTTCTGGCTTAAAGGAATCGCCACTGGTTATCACTCTGCCTCTGATTTTACTGGCTGTGCCATCATTCGCTATTGGTTGGAACACCATGGAGCCTATGTTGTTTGGTGACTTCTTTAAACAGTCGATTCATGTTTTGCCTGAGCATGACTCCTTAGCCATGATGGCCAGAGAGTTTCATGGTATTCGTGCATTTACATTGCATGGAATGGCAACACTTCCTTTTTATCTTATGGTGGCTGGCTTTATTACTGCGTTAATGTTGTTTGTGATTAAACCCGAGTGGCGGACGCGTTTGGTTAGCAAGCTTGCATTGCCTGAAAAGATATTGTCGAATCACTTTTATTTTGATGCCTTTTATCAAAAAGTTCTGGTTGGTCTTGGACTGTTAACGGGCAAAGGTTTATGGAAAGCAGGTGAGCAACGTATTATTGATGGTATGATGGTTAATGGGAGTGCCAAGCTTGTTAACACATTTGCTGCCGTTATTCGCCATATTCAAACGGGGTATTTATATCACTATGCCTTGCTCATGTTAGTCGGACTTCTAGCTGTGTTTTTGTGGCTTTATTTTCAAGTAAAATAACAATGGATAAACTCTTATGGCATATCAAGTACCCTGGCTAAGTCTAATAATATGGGTGCCTATTTTGGGAGGGTTAAGTCTACTATTCGGAGTAGATGAAACGCGTGTTCGATTGCATCGTTGGTTGGCTTTAGCCTTAGCCATTGTCACTTTTGCTTTAACTATTCCGGTGTTTTTGAATTTCGATAGTCAATCGGCAGCGCTACAGTTTGTCGAAAAAGATGTTTGGTTCGAGTCTCTGAATATCTATTACTACGTGGGAGTGGATGGTTTTACGCTGCCTCTTATCATGTTGACATCTTTTATGACCATCGTCGTGATTTTAGCCGCATGGCGATCGGTAAAAGAACGCGTTAGTTTGTACTTGTCTTTATTCTTAATGATGTGCGGTTTAATGAATGGCGTTTTTGCGGCAGCAGATGCTATTTTATTTTACGTTTTTTGGGAAGCTATGCTAGTGCCTATGTTTATGGCGATTGGTATATGGGGTGGGCCAAACCGAGTTTACGCGACCATAAAGTTCTTTCTTTATACCTTTATTGGCTCGGTACTAATGTTGATCGCATTGATATATTTAGGCATTGAAACCAAAAGTTTTGAGATTGCTGCGTTTCATCAACATCCAATGACATTAGAAGTACAAAGCTATTTATTTTGGGCTTTCTTTATTGCGTTTGCTGTTAAAGTTCCCATGTGGCCTGTGCATACCTGGTTGCCTGATGCTCACGTTGAAGCACCTACTGGCGGCTCGGTTATATTGGCAGCAATCATGTTGAAGATGGGGGCCTATGGTTTTATTCGCTTCAGTTTACCTATTACACCTGACGCCGCTGCACATTGGGCGGATATTGTCATTTTATTGTCCCTTATTGCTGTCGTTTATATTGGTCTAGTTGCTCTGGCTCAGGAGGATATGAAAAAGCTCATTGCTTATTCTTCTATTGCCCACATGGGCTTTGTCACTTTGGGCTTTTTCATTACGTTTGCACTCTTATCTGGCGAGCATAAAGATATTGCGATCATGGGTATTCAGGGGGGATTGATTCAAATGATCTCCCATGGCTTTATTTCTGGTGCCATGTTTCTGTGCATTGGTGTTTTGTATGACAGATTGCATAGCCGCATGATTGCGGACTATGGTGGTGTTGCTAATGCAATGCCTAAATACGCAGCATTATTTATGGTGTTTGCTATGGCGAATGCAGGCTTGCCTGGCACTTCGGGATTTGTCGGTGAGTTTATGGTTATCCTGGCGGCATTTCATGCAAGTCCCTGGTATGCCTTTTTTGCTGCCACAACATTAGTGTTAGGGGCTGCCTACACTTTATGGATGTATCGTCGAGTCATGTTTGGCGAAACGGCCAATAATAAGATTGCGGCACTAAAAGATTTGGATATGCGTGAAATGCTTATCCTGTCTTCATTAGCCATATTGGTTTTTGTCTTTGGCCTTTGGCCTGCGCCATTGCTCGATCTCATGTCGGCTTCTGTTGAGCATTTGGTTGAGTGCGGCACAAGAAGCAAAATTAGCCTAGAGGGGATGTGCAAACCATGAACTTTTTAAACCCCTTGCTACCAGAAATCGCGATACTGTGTGTTGCGTGTTTAGCTTTATTCAGTGATTTGTTTTCTAAAGATCGTGAAAAGAAAACCTGTTATCTGATTACTCAACTAGGGATCATTTCCGTTTTCATTTTGTTATTGGGAAGTATTCATCAACCCAAACAGATTTTGTATCACGGAACTTTTGTGTTCGACACTTTAGCAACGTTATTAAAGCTGGGAATACTGTTGCTCACTTTTGTTGCGTTGGTTTACGCTCGTGTGTTTATTCGAGACCGACGGTTTTTGCGTGGAGAGTATTACACACTTACCTTGTTCGCTGCTTTGGGTATGATGGTGATGGTATCGGCACATAGTTTGTTAACTGTGTATCTGGGGATTGAGTTACTCTCATTAACTTTGTATGCCATGATTGCCATGCAGCGTGATGATAAGAGAGCGCCTGAAGCGGCGGTTAAGTATTTTGTCACGGGAGCCATTGCTTCTGGCTTTTTACTTTATGGAATGTCATTGCTCTACGGTGTGACAGGGCACCTTAAATTATCGGCAATCAGTCAAGTTTTACTCGAGCCTACCGAATTTGTTTGGTTAGCTCGTTTTGCCATCGTATTTATGTTGGCGGGTGTTGTATTTAAATTAGGACTGGTTCCTTTTCACATGTGGATACCGGATGTTTATCATGGTGCGCCAACTTCAGTCACAGCTTTTATAGCTAGCGCTCCTAAGGTAGCGGCCTTTGGATTAACGATTCGCTTATTGTTAGAAGGCGTCAATGCTCAGGTTTCCGATTGGTCTCAGATCTTATTGGTAGCTGGAATGTTGTCGATTGGTTTAGGGAATTTGGTTGCCTTGGCGCAAACGAATTTTAAGAGACTATTGGCTTATTCTGGCATTGCTCACATGGGATACTTTGCGCTGGGCTTTTTCGCTGGTGATTATGGTGGTTATGCTGCCTCCATGTTTTATGTTTTCGTTTATGCCATGATGACATTGGCTGGATTTGGCTTATTGGTATTCATGAGCCGTCTTGGTTATGAGTGTGAAGATCTGGATGATTTTAAAGGTCTTGGCCAACAGAATGCCTGGTATGGTTTGATGTTTACTCTGGTGATGCTGTCAATGGCGGGTATTCCTCCTTTATTAGGTTTCTGGCCTAAGCTGGAAATTTTTCGCGCATTAGTGGCTTCTGGATATAGTCAGGTAGCTGTCTATGCTGTGATTTTTTCGGTGGTTGGTTTGTATTACTACTTGAGAGTCGTCAAAGTTATCTTCTTTGATAAGGCAACCAAAGATTTTATGTTTATGCCAAGTCGTAGTATTCGCTTTGCCTTAACTTTTAATTGTTTGGGTTTTGTGGTGTTAGGGATATCCCCTGATGTTATCTATCGATACTGTCTGATGGCATTTTCTTAAGTGAGTGATTAATGGAAGAGATCAAGCTCCTTATTGTTGAATGGTTTCCTAACCCTTGGGTGCAGTTTTTTGTCTGGATTATTGCAGGGATTCTGGTTGCTAAGGCGACTTTCGCAATTTTAAGTCGATTGTTGGTGTCTGGTGCATCAAAGACTCAAAATAAATTTGATGATTTATTGATCGAAAAATCAAGGACTCCTTTATTTTGGAGCATTGTCTTTTTCGCATTCTATTTAGGTATCCACCGTTTGCCGATAGATGAGTCCTGGAAGGCGATTTTTTATTCTTTTATGATGAGTGTCGCCATCGTACTTTGGTTGGTGTTTGTGTTAAATGTTTGCCGCTATCTATTGAGAGCAAATGCTAATTCGAACAAAACCTCAAAGTTCATTCAGAATAGAACCTTACCCTTATTCGACAATGTGCTGATATTAGCATCCTGCGCTACGGGGATTTACTTCATCCTGGTTGCCTGGAATATTAATGTTGGACCCATTGTTGCCTCAGCTGGGATATTGGGCTTAGCGATGTCTCTAGCGGCTAAAGATACAATGGCCAACTTATTCGCGGGTGTTTTTATTTTGGCCGATGCTCCTTATAAGCTGGACGACTATATTGTGCTAGATAGCGGTGAGCGTGGCAAAGTGACTCATATCGGCATTCGTAGTACCCGTATATTGACTCGTGATGATGTCGAGGTGACTATTCCCAATGCGATTATGGGGAACAGCAAAATCATCAATGAGACCGCTGGCCCCCATGAAAAGTATCGTATTCGTATAAAAATCGGTCTGGCCTATGGTTCCTCAGTTCAGCAAATACGCGAGGTATTGTTAGAGGTAGCCAATGCTTGTGAAGAGGTTTGCGAATCACCCGCAGCAAGAGTTCGGTTTCGTACTTTTGGTGACTCCTCGATTAATTTCGAATTATTGTGTTGGGTAGCTGAGCCCGAGCTGAGAGGCAAAGTGTCTGATTTGCTTAATGAAGCTGTGTATGATGCTATGAGCCAACACAATATTACAATCCCTTTTCCTCAGCGAGATGTGAACTTGCGTCAGGTCTCTGGCCCATCATGAGATGATTTCTTCTTATATCAGAAACTAAACCACCATATTTCTATCGAAATTTGATGAACTGGTGACCTATACTTGTTATCGGTGGCTGTATTCGTTAAAATTCCGGCCTAAGTACTACTGGAGCCTCAGTCGGCTTCAGATAAGCACCTATTTATGGCTTGATATAAGACGTTATTAGTGTGCTAGTGAGTTTTTTGAAAGGCCCCGCTTTATGGGGCTTTTTCGTAGGCATTTGAAGGCTGGCTCGTCATGGCCTTCTTTACTACCGAAATTCGGTAGATGCCGCCCAAATGAAGTGTACAAAATGGGCAATTAGTGCCCATTTTTTGTTTTTGCTGCAAGTAGAGGCGTTTAACGTGGCTGTCATTGAAGAGCTAAACCGATTGATTGAACCAGCTGTTGAAGCCGCTGGATACGAATTTATCGGTCTTGAGTATGTTGCACAGGGTCGACATTCTGTTCTGCGTATATTTATTGATTCAGAGCAAGGCATTAATGTTGATGATTGCGCAACTGTTAGCCATCAGGTCAGTGGTGTTCTGGATGTAGAAGATCCTATATCTGGTCAGTATAACTTGGAAGTATCCTCTCCAGGTTCTGACAGACCGCTATTTAAGCTACAGCACTTTGAGCAGTTCTTGGGGCAAGAAGCAAAAGTTCGATGTATGGTTCCGGTGGACGGTCGTCGCAATTTCCGTGGGGTAATTGTTGCCGTTGAAGGTGAAGACATTATTCTTGGTGTTGACGAGGATAAGGTAACGATACCACATGGGAACATTGATAAAGCTAGATTAATTCCTGACTACGAATAGTCAGACTGAGAGGTGAGGTCGAGGTTTGAAGGTATGAGCAAAGAAATATTAATGGTTGTAGATGCCGTCTCAAATGAAAAAGATGTTGAACCTGAACTGATCTTTCAGGCTCTGGAAGCAGCTATCGCGACGGCTACGAAGAAGAAAAATGGTGGTGAAATAGAAGTTCGAGTATCGATTGATCGTGAGTCTGGCGATTATGAAACTTTCCGCCGTTGGGAAGTCGTTGAAGATTGTGATACTGGACTAGAGTCCCCCTTCACTCAAATCAGCTTCTCTGCAGCAGAGGTTGAAGAACCCGAGATACAAGTCGGCGAATATGTAGAAGAGCAAATTGAATCTATTGAGTTTGGGCGTATTGCTGCTCAGACTGCTAAACAAGTCATTGTTCAGAAAGTACGTGAAGCTGAGCGCGCGAAAGTTGTTCGTGCTTTTGAAGAGCGTGTTGGTGAGCTGGTAACAGGCGTGGTGAAAAAGGCCAGCCGCGATAGCATTATTTTAGATTTAGGCAACAATGCCGAAGCTATTATCCCTCGCGATGAAATGATGCCGCGCGAGTCGGTTCGTACCAGTGATCGAGTACGTGGCCTGTTATATGCCGTTAAGCCAGAAGCACGTGGTCCTCAGCTGTTTATCAGCCGAACTCGCCCACAAATGCTTATCGAGTTGTTCCGCATTGAAGTTCCTGAAATTGCAGAAGAAGTGATTGAGCTGCGTGGTGCTGCTCGTGATCCTGGTTCAAGAGCAAAGATCTCGGTTAAAACCAACGACAAGCGTATCGATCCTGTTGGTGCGTGTGTGGGTATGCGTGGTTCTCGTGTTCAAGCAGTATCCGGTGAGCTAGATAACGAGCGCATCGATATTGTTTTGTATGACGATAATCCTGCACAGTATGTGATTAATGCAATGGCTCCTGCTGAAGTGGCTGCCATTGTAGTTGATGAAGATAATCACAGCATGGATATTGCCGTTTCTTCTGATCAGCTAGCACAAGCGATTGGCCGCAGTGGACAAAATGTTCGTCTGGCCAGTGAGCTAACGGGTTGGACACTCAATGTAATGACTGAAGAAGATTTTGCTTTGAAAAATCAGGCTGAGAGTCAGGGCATTGCACAGAAATTAATGAATGACTTGGGCGTTGATGATGAGCTGGCTTCTATCCTGGTTCAGGAAGGCTTTACGTCGATTGAAGAAGTGGCTTATGTGCCTCTTGCAGAGATGCTTGAAATTGATGGTTTTGACGAAGATCTTGTTGAAACATTACGAGCACGTGCAAAAGATGCCTTGCTAACAAAAGCGATTGCTAGCGAAGAAAAGTTAGATGCATCTGAGCCTGCCGAAGACTTATTAAATATGGAAGGCATGGAAAAAAATCTGGCCTACCAATTAGCTGCCATTGGTGTAAGCACAATGGACGATTTAGCTGAGCAATCAGTTGACGAATTATTAGAAATTGAAGGTATGACGGAAGAGAAAGCAGGTCAACTGATTCTTACTGCCAGAGCGCCTTGGTTTGAAAATGAAGACGACGCTTAATGGGGGCCGAGAATAAATGTCTGAAGTAACTGTAGAAAAATTAGCCGAGATAGTCGGCACTCCTGTTGATAAGCTGCTCGAACAAATGAAATCAGCTGGTGTTGATTTAGAAAGTTCAGAAGATGTTGTATCTGATGAGCAGAAGAAGACTCTTTTAGCTTTCTTAAAACGCAGCCATGGCGGTAGTGACTCATCCAGTGCTACACCAGAAAGAATTACGTTGCAGCGTAAGACCAAGAGCTCGTTAAAAGTAACTGGCGCTACTGGAAAAGCAAAAACAGTAACCGTTGAAGTTCGAAAGAAGCGTACTTACGTTAAGAAGGCGAATCTTGAAGAAGAAGCTCGTAAAGAAAAGGAGCTTGAAGAAGAGAAGCGCGTACAGGAAGAGCAACGTCTAGCTGCCGAAGAAGCCAAACGTAAAGAGGAAGAAGCGGAAGCGCAACGTAAGGCTGAAGAACAAGCGAAGCAAGATGCCGAAGATGCTAAGCGTAAAGAAGAAGAACTCGCTAAGCGCAAAGCAGAAGAAGCAAAAGCCAAGCAAATTCTAGACAGTGAGTCGAAAGCTCAAAAAGCTAAAAGCGACACTAAAACAGAAGCTAAAGCAAAAACAGAGAGTAAGGCAAAAGTTGATAGCAAGGCCAAGCCTGCTGCCGCTGCTGCCAAAACGACTGAAAGAGCTGCTGCTCCTGCGACAACGGCTCCTGGAACTGCTGCTACCGATGCACCTGCAGCTCCTGCGAAGAAGCGCCGCAAAAAGAAAACCAATCGTAATCGTTCTGAGAACGAAGCCGAAGAAATGATTAACAAATATTCTTCGTCTAAACGTAAGCCAGGTAAACTGGATGACATCACTCAGTCTACTCGCCCAATGAAAGCACCGAAAGCACTGCGTCATGGTTTCTCTAAGCCAACAGCGCCTGTGGTTCATCAGGTTGAGATTCCTGAGTTTATCACTGTTGGTGAGTTAGCACAGAAGATGAGTGTTAAAGCTGCCAGCCTGATGAAAGTCATGATGAAGATGGGCACTATGGCCACCATCAATCAGTCGATTGATCAGGACACTGCATTGTTGATCGTTGAAGAAATGGGTCATAAAGCCATTGCTGCAAGTCAAGTTTCTGCTGAGGATAAACTGTTAGAAGAGAAATCTGCCAGTGATGCATCGGCGTCACAAAAAGGCCGTGCACCAGTAGTAACAATCATGGGTCACGTTGACCACGGTAAAACGTCTTTATTGGATTACATTCGTACCAGTAAAGTTGCTGATGGTGAAGCTGGCGGCATTACTCAGCATATTGGTGCTTACCATGTTGATACTGAGCGTGGTGGTATTACCTTCTTAGATACTCCTGGCCATGCGGCGTTCACAGCAATGCGTGCTCGTGGAGCTAACGCGACTGATATTGTTGTCTTGGTTGTTGCTGCCGATGATGGTGTGATGCCTCAAACGATTGAAGCGGTTCAGCATGCGAAAGCAGCGGGAGTGCCTTTGATTGTCGCTGTTAACAAAATTGATAAGCCTGAATCAGATCCTGATCGTGTAAAGAATGAATTATCACAACACGAAGTGATTCCAGAAGACTGGGGTGGTGATACTCAGTTCGTTCATCTTTCTGCAAAAACAGGTGAAGGTGTTGAAGGCTTATTGGATTCTATTTCTCTACAAGCAGAGATTTTAGAACTCACGGCAAGTGACTCTGGTTTGGCATCAGGTCTTGTTATTGAAGCTCGTTTGGATAAAGGCCGTGGTGCTATTGCTTCGGTACTGGTTCAGTCAGGCACATTGCGCAAAGGCGACATTATGCTGGCAGGTCTGCACTATGGACGTGTTCGTGCATTGATTAACGATCAAGGTAAGACGGTAAATGAGGCTGGCCCATCTATGCCAGTTGAAGTTTTAGGCTTGTCAGGTGTTCCTGATGCAGGCGATGACATGCTGGTTGTTGAAAGTGAACGTAAAGCTCGCGAAGTTGCTATGTTCCGTCAGAGCAAGCAGCGTGACGAAAAACTCGCACGTCAACAAAAAGCAAAACTTGAAAACATGTTCGCTAATATGAGCGAAGATGAAACTAAGTCGCTTAACGTTATTATCAAAGCAGACGTACAAGGTTCTGTTGAAGCCATTAGCAAATCATTGATGGATTTATCAACAGAAGAAATTTCGGTGAATGTTGTTGCAACCGGTGTTGGTGCGATTGCTGAGACTGACGTGTCGTTAGCGGCAGCGTCGAATGCCATCATTGTTGGCTTTAACGTTCGTGCTGATTCATCTGCTCGTCGTGCTGTTGAAAGCGAAGGTGTTGACCTGCGTTATTACAGTGTTATCTACGATGTTATCGAAGAGGTGCGTAGCGCCATGTCGGGCATGCTTTCTCCTGAGCGTCGACAAGACATCGTTGGATTGGCAGAAGTTCGTGATGTATTCCGCTCGCCTAAGTTAGGTGCAATTGCTGGATGTATGGTCATCGAAGGTTACGTGAAACGTAATAATCCAATCCGCGTTCTACGTGATAATGTTGTTATCTATGAAGGTGAATTGGAATCGTTACGTCGCTTCAAAGATGACGTCAATGAAGTTCGAAATGGTATGGAATGTGGTATCGGTGTTAAGAACTACAACGACGTTAAGGTCGGTGACCAGATCGAATGTTTCGAAATTATTGAGGTTGCTCGAACCATTTAGGTTCGAGTAACACTCTAAGTTTAGGTTTTATGGCTAGAGAGTTTAAAAGAACAGATCGCGTTTCTGAGCAGCTTCAAAGAGAGCTGGCTATTATTTTACAGCGCGAGATGAAAGATCCTCGTGTTGGTATGCCTACTGTCTCGGCAGTAGATATCACTAAGGATCTGCAACATGCTAAAGTTTATGTCTCGTTTCTTGGTATCGACAAAGAAGACGATGTTAAGACTGCGCTAGAGATATTGACTCAGGCAGAAGGTTTTATTCGTAGCACATTAGCTCAAAAAGTTAGAATGAGAGTCATGCCTCATCTACACTTCCAATACGATGCGTCAATTATTCGAGGTCAGGAGATGACTTCTTTGATTAATGAAGCTCGCTCCAAAGATACTGATTAATAAGCTAAGAGAATTTTATGGCACGTAGACGTTTTAGTGGCCGTCCGGTTAATGGCATTTTGTTGCTTGATAAACCGACCGGAGCGACTTCAAACCACGCTCTGCAAGAAGTAAAGCGGCTCTTTAATGCTGCAAAAGCAGGTCATACTGGCAGTCTTGATCCATTAGCATGCGGTATGTTGCCGATTTGTTTTGGCGAAGCGACCAAGTTTTCTCAGTTTTTATTGAACTCAGATAAAGCTTACCGAGTAACTGCTAAGCTTGGCGTTAAAACGACCACCGGTGATTCTGAGGGGGAGATTCGTGAAGAGCTTCCTGTTGATGTTTCTGAACAACAACTTCATGATGCGGTGATGTCTTTTCTGGGGGAGTCGATGCAAGTTCCCTCCATGTATTCAGCCCTGAAACATAAGGGACAACCGCTCTATAAACTTGCTCGTCAAGGCATTGAAGTTGAACGCGAGGCCCGTCCCATTCATCTCTATAACATAGAGATAGAAGATTTCTCTGCAGATAATTTCACTTTGTATGTTGAATGTAGCAAAGGGACTTACATTCGCAGCCTGGTTGAAGACATTGGAGAAAAGTTAGGTTGTGGTGCTCATGTTACCTATTTGTACCGCGACTGGGTTGCTGATTTTCAGCCAGACGCTATGGTATCACTAGAGTCTTTACGTGATATGAAGGAGCAAAAGCAGTTTGAAGAAATGGATGCTCTATTGCTTCCTATTGATGCTGCTTTGTGCGATTTGCCAGAGGTTACTCTAATTGATGCGGTTGCTGCTTATTTTCTACAAGGTCAAGCAGTGTCGGTTCCTGATGCGCCAAGTGAAGGTATGGTAAAGGTATTTAATTCTGATCGTGTTTTTCTTGGAGTGGCAGAACTTAATGCAGAAATGCAGCTGGCTCCTAAACGGTTAGTTAATCTTTGATTTAACTGGAAGCTTTGGCTTCCAGTTTTTTATCATCAGTTGGAGTTTATCTACCTATCGCTAAATTGCTTCATGCATGTAGAAAGAAGAGTTTGGCCACCAATTTGGAAGATCCGCATCCATTTTTACCGACAATTGATTTTCTTCCGTCGGTGCTTCTTTATTTTCTGTTCTGATTCTTAAGCGATAGCCCGTTTTGGGAATCGTATCAATTAATACGCCGCAGTCAGGATCCTTCTTCAACAGGTTTCTTAACATGCAAACTGCATGAGTTAATCCTTTTTCACCAATATAGTAGTTCCCATCCCAAATGTTGGAGATAAGCTCATCTCGGTTAATCAGTCGGTTTTGATTGATGACTAAATAATTCAGGAGCAGAAATAATTTATTTCTTAAGTGATGAGATTCATTGTTAATCAATAGTGTATGGGTGTCTCGGCAAAGAGCAAGCTTGCCTATCTTAACGGTTGAATCTTGATTTGTATTCGATGTCTTTTCGTACATCACCTGAACTCCTCCTAATGATAAAAAGTACTGCTTTAAAAGATGAAGCCTATAGCTTCGCTCTTTTTATTTATTTGCCAATCTGTTCATGTTTTTGCTTACTGCATTTCTCTGCACTTACGGTCTGCTTTTTATGTGCATCGATAATGGCTGAATAATAGTTTAAAAAATATTATATAAAAATAGCCAATTCGATTAACCGCTTGATTAAAGCGACCTATTGCTTATTCCTGTTCTTTTTAGCAAAAAAGTAAGATACAAATATTATTCATTTGTAATCAATTGTTGCTAGCAAAGCCCTTGTGAATAAGTATTTTTGTGCTACAAGTAAAGCACGGAGTGCGTTTCGTTATACCCTTGAAGTTGCTTGTCTCAACAGCGTTCTTGAAACGAATCGTATCTAGTGTGTAATGAACAGACTGCCTTTTTTTGATTGCTGTTCTATTAAGACGTGATAGAGATGAAAAGGGTTACAGGAATTTGAAAAATGTTGAAAAAAAGTGAAATAGTTTATTTTTTATCTCCGCAAATGCCTGAGTTTTCGAGAAATTTTGCTTATTAAACATAAGTAGGAAAAATTAAACGGATTTTCAACCTTGTCGAGATTGTACTCATCGTAGGTTATTTGTCTTAATAGCTGGGCCTTGTAAAAAAGGCACTTTCTGGTTATTACGGCCCTATGGACATAGGGCTCTTTTTTATTATTTCCTTATAAGTAGCTATTGTGACACAGGTCATGTTTTGAGATGGAAGCATTGGATTTGTCTATCTAATAGTTATGAAGCAGGTGTGTCTTTTGCATCTGACAGAAATGCTTATTTTATTAAGAAGTTAGAAGTGAAAATTATGGTTTTTATTGTTCTGGCTTTAACCTTAAATATTAGTTACATATAGGTAACAAAGTGTTTCTCTTGTTTATTAAAAATGTGAGCTTATCGAATTTTTATCCTTCAAATATTTAAATTTATTTAATTTAAAGTTATTCAAAAGAAATTAAATAATTATTCATTTACACCTCAATTGTATTTATTTCTTGAATCCTATTTTATGGATTCGTCTTGTTTATAAGGCAAACAATCGCCTCGACCAGACATTATAAAAATATAACAACAGTGTATTGGTTGAGCTGTGGAGCTATTCTTTGAGGAATAATCATGAATAACAAAAAGTATAATACTGTTGTGCATGCCGTTAGGAATGTACTACTACTAGGGTTGAGTTCGTCTTTAATGATGCCTGTTGCTTTTTCTGCGACTGAAGATGAAGAAAGTGGGAACGAAAAAATTGTTGTAACGGGTTCTAGACTTAAGCGTTCTGAAGCAGAAGGCCCATCACCCGTTGTCACTATCACTCGACAGGATATGGAAAACCAGGGATATGCAACATTGCAGGATGCAATGGATGCACTTGTTCAAAATACCGGTGGTTCTACTGATCAAAGTTTTACCTTTGGTTTTACACCAGGAGCTTCTTCTGTTGACCTAAGAGGTTTTGGTAATGGACGTTCATTGACGTTAATCGATGGAAAACGTCTACCTGTTTATCCTGTTGCCAATTCAGGAACCGATAACTTTGTTGATTTATCTGCGATCCCTGCCTCAATGATTGAGCGTGTAGAGATCTTAACCGATGGTGCTTCGGCTATTTACGGTTCAGATGCCGTTTCTGGTGTTATCAACATCATTACTCGTAAAGATTTTGAAGGTCTGGAGTTAGGTGTTCGTTTTGGTGATACATCTGATGGTGGCTACGAAAACAAACGTGTGTCAGTAGTCGCTGGTTCAACTAACGGTCAGACCTCAGTAAGTGTTATGGCTGAATTTACGGCAAATGACGAGTTAAAAGCGACCGATCGAGATTATGCTGCGACCGATATCGCTGATCCTAGAGGTGCTTACAGTTCTGGTGGTGCTAACTTCCAGGCAATTTCGGCTGATGCCGATGGCAACTTGTCTTCCGAAACTATTGCTTACCCTCTATGCGGCGATCCTAACGATGAGCTGGGCAGTCGTTTAGTTAATACGGGCGTTGCTGGTGATTTTTGTCGTTATGATCGTTCTCAGCATCGTCAGTTGTTCCCCGAAAACGATAAAAAAGCCATCATGGCACGAGTTGATCATGAGCTAACAGACGATATTAAAGTTTATGCTCGTGCAGGTTTTTCTAACTACAAGACTCGTACGAATCTTGAGCCCAACTACTACAATGCTTGGTGGGGTGGACAGCAGCCAGGCAATAACTTCTCTGTTGTGTCTCCTCCTGCTGTGAGTAATATATTGGCGGGTGTGAGTCAGGGCACTTTGCCTAATGGTTCTCTTGATTATGTATGGGGTATGGTTCCAGCGGGAGCTGCGAATAACCCAACCACTGGTACAGCCAATGAGCGTGATGGATTCTTCCGTCGTCGTTTATTTGAATTTGGTGATCGTTCTAGCTTAATTCAAAACGATGGTGTGAATGTTTTGATGGGTGCCGAAGGTACTTTCGGTAGCGGACAATACGATTGGACTACATCAGTCGGTTACAATCAGAGTCGTTTAACGATTCAACGTAAGAACATTATCAGTTCGGCATTTAACAATCTGGTAACCAATGGGTTGGATTTATTCCAGATCATTCCAGATTCTGTTGTTAATAGCGTTTCTTACATGTCGGTGCGTAACTCCGAATCTAACAATGTGATTGCTGACTTCCAGGTTTCTGGTGAACTCCCTTGGGAACTGTCTGGTGGCGCCGTTGGTTTTGCTGCGTTTGTTGACTACGAACGTCAATGGTTTTTTAATACTGCAGATCCTATCACCTTATCGGGAGACGCTTTTGATGGAAGCTCTGCTGGTAGCGGTGAGCGAGATCACATTGGTGTGGGCTTCGAGCTAGGGTTGCCGTTGACAGAAGCTTGGGAAATGAGTGTCGCATTACGTAATGACAGTTATAACGACGACTCTGATGTGGGAAGTGCGTTAAGTCCTCGTGTTGCTTTAACCTGGCGTCCGAATAGTGAAGTATTAGTTCGTTTCTCAGCGGGTGAAAGTTTCCGTGCACCAGATCTTCAACGGTTATTTGGTGCAACTACTAACGGATTTATTTCTGTAACGGATCCTAACTTCACCCCAGATCCTAATAATCCAGCTGAACCCATCCCTCGAACTGATGACAGCCAGCCAGTGTGGGTTGAGCAATCTGTTCCGACTCAAACTGGGTCTAATGTGGCTTTAGAGGAAGAAGAAGGTGAGAACTTCAACATCGGTGTTGTCTGGAGTGTTACTGACGATTTCTCGTTGACGGTAGATGCCTATAACATGCGCCTGGAAAATATTGTGTCTACACCAACCGCGCAGTTTATGGTTAATCAGTGTGATTCGACAGGCGTTCGCTTCTGTAACAATATTACGCGTAATCCTGCAGGTCGTTTATCTGGAATTGCAGCAGTTGCCCGTAATCTGTCATCGCAAGAAATCACCGGGGCTGACATCACAGCGCGTTATAAATTACCAGCAGAAAACCTTGGTGACTTCGCATTTAAATTTGAGTTAGCTTATGTTGATTCGTTCAAAACTCAATTTGATTCTTCTGCCCCTATTGTAGAAAACACCGGATTTGCCAGCATTCCTGACTTGCGAGCAAATGTAACTGTTGATTGGACCCGTGATGAATGGGGAGCAACGCTTAAGCATCAGTGGGTTGGTGATATGTGTGGTGTCAATGGTGGTGGCGCACCTGATGGTTCATGCTTATCTTCTGAGTTTATTGATCCCTATCAGCTGACCAATGTGAGCATTCGTCGGGATATGGGGAGCGCAGGCTTAATCAGTCTGGGCATCAATAACCTCTTTAACGAAGATCCAGCGGTTGACCCAACCAATAACCAATGGCCTTGGTTCTTTAATAACGGCGGATTCTCTAACCCTATCGGGCGTGAAGTGTCTGTGAGTTATACGGTTACTTTCTAGTAACTTTTAAGAATAAAGCCAGCATTATTGCTGGCTTTATTTTATTCTTCTCGGATTATCGTTGAATTCACTTTTAGTTCACTCTAGTATTCATCTATATCATTGACGGACTTCAATGTTTTGTGATGACAACTCAAGAGCTCTACGAACTGCTTTGCTATTCAAGCCAACCGGCTCAACAGTCGAGTTTAAGCCTTTTAAAAAACTTATTGTGTCGCTTAGGCGTCGAGGTTCCTTTTGCCTTGATGGCAGAAGTGGGTAATGATCATCAATTTGAGTTTAAAGGTATTGTTAATGGTGAAGAGATTGTTTTGGAGCGAGATTCTTTATTAGGTATATCAGAAGCCAATCGTCTTTTTGTGGTGCCAGAGTTATGTTTCGAAGCTCGCAAGTCTGAACCTAAGTTATTTGCTCGCAACTCATTCGCTAATGAGCGATTTTTTGAGCGTATCGGTTTTGCTGTTGACTATGTATTACCTATTCCTATTATTCTGGAAGGAAAGGCAAAGCATTGGTTGTTATTGCTCGTCAATGAGCCCGACTTTGTAGAGTCGCTTGACTATGTTCCGTTTGTTTCTATGTGCCATCTGTTTTTCGCGCAAGAGCAGCATCGCCTGTTCCGTCGACAGTATGACGAAATGAATCATTGGATTGGCAATGAACTGAGTTCTATGGCCAATATTCAGCAAGCCCTTCACCCTGATAAATTTGAACTGCCAGGCGTTGATTCCAGTGTTATTTTTCGAACCTTCAAGTATGTTGGCGGAGACTATTATGATCTGGTGGATCTGTCTCAATATTTAACGGAAGTTTATCCTGATTACGATGACCAATTATCAGCCTGGGGGCTGGTGATTGCTGATGTGTCCGGCCACGGACCCGGTGCTGCTATTGAAGCGGCCATGTTAGACGCTATTTTACGAACCTTTAAAGGGGATTTTGAGACCGCCCCCGCAGAAGTTATTAATTATTTAAATCAGCATTTCTTTACGCGTAAAAATCGCGGCAATATAGTGACTCTGTTTACGGCAAACTATGAACCTGTAACCCAGGTTCTGCGCTATGCGTCCGCTGGCCATCCTCCTGCCATTGTTCGTAAGAGTAACGGTGAGATTATTTTGTTGGACAAGTCTCAAGACATTCCTCTGGGAGTATTGCGAGAGTACCAGTGGGAAATTCTAGAAGTGACCTTTGAGCCGGGGGATTTATTATTGGCTTACACAGACGGTGTTATTGAATCGACAAGTCCTGCTGGAGAAGAATTCGGTATTGAGCGGGTGGTCGAGCTGGTTCGTCAACATAGCGGCAGTGCACAGTCCTTGCTAGAGAGCATTGATGGAACCCTTAATGAGTTCCTTGGCGGTAAGCGTATTAATGACGACCAGACTCTTATTGCGATTAAAAACACCTTGATGCCTTAATGGATATTCGTCACTTTGCAAATTTTGCGTGAGCTGGCTGCACGCACTTACCCCGCCAGTAGTGCTTTAACCCTTGGGAAATTGGCTTACTTGCCTCCTGCGTGCACTTTGAATCGATTATTTGGGCGAGTGTCTACTTTAATCTTTGCTAATTAGGGCATTTACTATGCATTTTGCTTGCTGCCTTAAGGGGAGTCGGGTAGAATTGCGCGGCTTATTTATAGCTCTGGCTGAATTAGTGATCGGCTAAGAGTGTAAGTAGTAACTCACTAACGGAGAAATGAAACATGTCTTTATCTGCTGAAGCAAAAGCAAGCATTGTCGCTGATCACGCACGTGGCGAAGGCGACACGGGTTCCCCAGAAGTTCAGGTAGCATTATTAACTGCTCAAATTAATCACCTTCAGGGACACTTCAAAAAGCACATCCATGACCACCATTCGCGTCGTGGCTTGTTGAGAATGGTTAGTCAGCGCCGTAAGCTGCTTGACTACCTCAAGCGAAAAGACTTAGAGCGCTATAGCAGCTTGATTCAGAAACTGGGTCTGCGTCGCTAATAACGCTAACGAAAAGGGGCCTTCATGGCCCCTTTTTGCTATTATTCCTATGCAAAAAAGAGAAATGTAAAAAAATATCGAAATTATGAATAAATCGATTAAGGAAACCTTGTGAATCCCATAAAGAGAAGCTTTGAATTTGGTGGCCGAACTGTCACCTTGGAGACGGGGGAGATTGCCCGTCAATCAACTGGTGCCGTATTAATTGATATGGAAGGCACTTCAGTTCTAGTCAGTGTAGTGGGTAAAAAAGATGTAAAAGAAGGCCAAGACTTCTTCCCCTTGACTGTGAACTATCAAGAAAAAACTTACGCAGCAGGTAAAATTCCAGGTGGCTTTATTAAGCGAGAAGGCCGCCCAAGTGACCGCGAAACTTTGATTGCGCGTCTGATTGACCGTCCTATTCGTCCATTATTCCCAGATCACTTCATGAACGAAGTGCAAGTTGTTGCAACCGTTGTATCTATTAACCCTGAAATTGAGCCCGATATTGTTGCCATGATTGGTACGTCGGCTGCATTAGCAATTTCTGGAATTCCATTCCATGGTCCTCTGGGCGCGGCTCGTGTTGGTTATAAAAACGGTGAATATATTTTAAACCCAACTCAGGCAGAACTGGCTGAGTCGGAGTTGGATTTGGTTGTTGCTGGTACAGAAAGCGCTGTACTGATGGTTGAATCAGAAGCAAAAGAGCTGTCTGAGTCTGTTATGTTGGGCGCGGTTATGTTTGGCCATGCTGAGTCACAGATTGCTATTAAAGCCATCCATGAGTTTGCCTCTGCAGTAGAAATCGACCACTGGGACTGGAAACCAGCAGAAGAAAATACTGAGCTAAAAGATAAAGTATTCTCTATGGCTGAAGCGGATGTTACTAGTGCTTATCAGATTGCCGACAAAATGCAGCGCTATGACCGTTTAGGTGAAATTCGTGAAGGCGTTGTTGCTGCTTTGGCGACAGAAGAAAGCGGAATTGACGCTGACGACGTGAAAGCCTTTTTCTCTAAGCTAGAAAAAAGTGTTGTTCGCTCGCGCATTGTTGCAGGTCAGCCTCGTATTGATGGTCGCGAAAGTGACATGGTTCGTGCTCTGTATATCAAAACAGGCATCTTGCCACGTACTCACGGCTCGGCGTTGTTTACTCGTGGCGAAACTCAGGCCTTAGTGGTTGCGACTTTAGGTACTGAGCGTGACGCGCAAATCGTTGACAGCCTATTAGGCGAGTCGAAGAATGCCTTCATGTTGCACTACAACTTCCCTCCTTACTGTGTTGGCGAAACTGGCTTTATGAGCGGCCCTAAGCGTCGTGAAATTGGTCACGGACGTTTGGCTAAGCGTGGTATGCAGGCCGTTGTCCCTTCTGCTGCAGACTTCCCTTATACATTACGTGTGGTTTCGGAGATCACTGAATCTAACGGTTCAAGCTCTATGGCCAGCGTATGTGGCACCAGCTTAGCGTTAATGGACGCGGGTGTGCCATTAAAAGCGCCTGTTGCCGGTATCGCGATGGGATTGGTAAAAGAAGGTGATAACTTTGTTGTTCTATCTGACATTCTGGGTGATGAAGATCACTTAGGCGATATGGACTTTAAGGTTGCGGGTACTGATGACGGTATCACTGCGTTGCAGATGGATATCAAAATTGAAGGCATTACCAAAGAAATCATGGAAGTGGCTTTACATCAGGCTCAATCTGGTCGCTTACACATTTTGAAAGTGATGAACGAAGCGATTCCAGCTCACCGTGATGACATCTCTGAGTTTGCACCACGCATTCTTACTATCAAAATCGATCCTGAGAAGATTGCAGAAGTTATTGGTAAGGGCGGTAGTGTTATTCGTTCTATTACCGAAGAAACTGGTGCGACCATTGAAATCGATGATGATGGAACAGTACGCATCGCTGCTGTTGAAAAGTCAGCCGGTGAAGGCGCACAACAGCGCATTAAAGATATCGTAGAAGACGTTGAAGAAGGCGCTATCTATGAAGGTCTAGTAACACGTATTGCAGACTTTGGTGCATTTGTGAATATTAAGCCAGGCAAAGATGGCTTGGTTCACATCTCTCAAATAGCTCACGAGCGTGTCAACAAAGTCACCGATCACTTGGCCATTGGCGACAAAGTGAAAGTTAAGGTACTTGAGATTGACCGTCAGGGACGTGTTCGATTAAGTATGAAAGTCTTAATCGATCCACCGGCTCAAGAGCCGGCACCTGCTGCTGAAAACGCAGGTTCAAACGAGTAAGACTTAAAAAGGCAGCGTAAGCTGCCTTTTTTTCGCCCCTTTAGTTGAGAGTTTTTATGCGTATATTGATCATCATCATAAGTTTGTGTTTTGTGTCATTGTCTTGGGCACAATGTGATAAAGCTGCATTCAAACAGTTTGATTTTTGGCTGGGAGAGTGGACGGTCTATCAAAAAGATGGAAAGGTGGCTGGCACCAACACGATTACCAAACAAATGGGTAACTGTGTGGTTCATGAAAGCTATTCTGCTACCAGCGGTTATCATGGGCAAAGTTTTAATATTTATGATGCCAGCCGCAAGCTTTGGCACCAAACCTGGGTTGATAACGGTGGGCGCCTGTTGGTGTTGGAAGGTCGCTGGAAAGGAAATACCATGGAATTATCAGGAGAGCAGGTGGATGCCAAAGGAAAAAAAGAATTGCATCGTATTCGTTGGAAGCCGAAAAAGAATGGAGATGTGCATCAAATTTGGGAAATGAGCCGCGACAAAGGCACCCATTGGACCAGTGTGTTTTACGGTGTTTATCAGAAGAAAAAATAACCTTACGGCAAGTTCTCAAAGTGGCTTTGAGTATCTTGCCAAACGTCACTGAATACTTCCTCATAAGATTCAATAGAAGAAACCAGTGTGGTTGTGACTGCGATCAAAGGCTCTGGATCTTTAAAGCGCTGAGCCAGCCGATGGGCTGTGTTTAAAATGCTTTCGGGTGTTTGGTAGCGAACAAAGAGCTGCCTGCTGATCAGGTAATCCATAAATGCTTGTTGTGAGTTGGGAATGTATTGCCAATGCATACGTAATAGCTGGCTGATATCCTGTTGGAAATCCTCCAGACTGATATCTTCTTGAGCGTCCCAGTTGAGCGCTAACCAATGGTCAAAAGCGAGATCAATGGCAATACCCGAGAATCGCCTGACACCTTGAGGAAAGCCTTGGCGGATAGCAGCAATACGCGGATGGTGATCAAAGTAATTGTCGGTTTGTCGGTGCATGGTGACTCCGGCCGTGAGTGAGCTTGGCCAGGCCTCGGGCAATCTTCCTCTTACATGATCGGCGATGAGATTGCCAATAGTCATTAAAGGGTCGGGCGGTGACAGGCGCGCATGAGCTAAGTAGTTCAATCGGTTTCCTTTGAGTACTCGGTAGCAATTCTAAACGTGATATTTGGAATTCTTTCATTATACCTCTATGCTTAAAATTGCAATGACTTTGATAAATCACATGAGGATTAAACACGTTTATGGCCAGCTGGACCAAAAAACCTCTATTAGAGCTTTTGCGCAAGCTTAATGATGTGCCTTTTACTGACGAACGAGAAGGTCGCCAGTTAACCATTCTCATGGCTGGACTATCGGATTTAAATCGTCAGATGATGCAGCGAGCAGCGCAGGGAGCACGTAAGCAGATTAGCGAAACTCAGACTTACGACGATGATACAGTCGAAGAGGCTGCGCCAGCACAAGAAGCCGTCGAGATAGAGGATTTTGAGGCTTTTGACGAAGAACTGGAAATGATCGAGCAAACACTCATTCGCTCGATAGGAGATTAAAACACCACGTATTGGATGTTGTTGCAACGGATTGAGCTTATTTTAACCTGGATGAGTCTCAGGCTTTAATTTTTCGCATTTTTAAACTGGTGAACGCAATTTAACCGATGGTATAATGGTCGGCTTTGTTAAGTCGTCTTAATTTTATTAGCGCGGAAGTATGACCAAAAAGCTATATATCAAAACCTGGGGTTGTCAGATGAACGAGTATGATTCGTCTCGTATGGCTGACTTACTGAATGACTCACATGAGTATGAAGTTACCGATAATCCCGATGATGCGGATGTTCTTCTGCTAAATACCTGTTCTATTAGAGAAAAAGCACAAGAGAAGGTGTTTTCTCAGTTAGGACAGTGGAAAAACATGAAGAAAGATAACCCCGATCTGATGATTGGTGTCGGTGGTTGTGTTGCGAGTCAGGAAGGCGACTCAATTCGCCGTCGTGCGCCTTTTGTTGATATGGTCTTTGGTCCTCAGACACTGCACCGCCTGCCAGATATGATCGACAGTGTGAAGACTGATCATAATCCGGTTATCGATATTTCATTCCCTGAAATAGAAAAGTTTGATCGCTTACCTGAACCTCGAGCAGAAGGTCCGACCGCTTTCGTGTCTATTATGGAAGGTTGTAGCAAATACTGTACTTTCTGTGTGGTTCCTTATACTCGTGGCGAAGAGGTGAGCCGTCCGTTTGATGACGTGATTGCCGAAGTTGCCGAGCTAGCGGACCAGGGCGTTCGAGAAATTAATCTGCTTGGGCAGAACGTGAATGCTTACCGTGGTGAAACTCATGATGGACGTTTGGCTGATCTGGCAGAGCTGATTACCTATGTTGCGGCGGTAGACGGTATTGATCGGATTCGTTTTACCACGTCTCACCCGGTTGAGTTCTCTGATAGCCTCATTGAAGTTTATCGTGATGTACCTGAGCTGGTTAGTCATCTGCATTTACCTGTTCAAAGTGGTTCTGATAGCATTCTTGCGGCTATGAAACGTGGCCACACGGCGGCGGAGTATCTTGAGAAAATCAATCGATTGAAAGAGATCCGACCGGATATTTGCCTGTCTTCAGACTTTATTATTGGGTTTCCAGGAGAGACTGATGAAGACTTTGAAGCCACAATGGATTTGATTGCTGAAGTGGGCTATGACTACAGCTTCAGCTTTATATACAGTGCAAGACCTGGAACACCTGCCTCTGATTTAGAGGATGATACAGACATGAAGGTGAAAAAAGAGCGTCTTCAGTTGGTACAACAACGCATTAATCAGCAGACGATGGAAATCAGCCGCCGCATGGTGGGGACACGTCAGCGTTTATTAGTTGAAGGGCCAAGCAAGAAAGACATTATGCAGCTCAGTGGACGAACAGAAAACAATCGAGTCGTTAATTTTACTGGTTCTCATAAATTAATTGGGCAATTTGCAGATGTTATGATCACAGAAGCATTACCCAATTCGTTGAGAGCAGAATTGATTCAATAAAAAGAGGTTTTTCTTTGGGACAACTTAGTTCTTTGGATTTTTCATTGGAGCCAGCCGATAATGAGAGGCTGGCAAACCTTTGTGGTTATCTGGATGAAAATTTTCGCTTAATAGAGCGACGTTTAGGGATAGAAGTCAGTAATCGTGGCAACAGCTTTCACCTTATCGGAGAACCTGAAAATATTCGGGTTGGTCGCGAGGTGTTAGAGAGCCTGTATCTTGATACTCAAAACGGCCAGGCATTAAAGCTCCAATCGATTCATCTATTGTTGCAAGAGCAATGTCAGCAACTCACTGTGGCTGCTGAAAGTCATGGCCAGCAGGAAGTTTCTATTGCTACCCGCCGTGGAAAGATCCGCCCTCGGGGTGCTAATCAGACTAAGTATCTCGAATATATATTGAGTCATGATATCAGTTTTGGGATCGGACCTGCGGGGACGGGTAAGACCTATCTTGCCGTTGCCTGTGCGGTGGATGCGCTTGAGCGGCAAGAAGTGCGTCGTATTATTTTGACACGACCTGCGGTAGAAGCCGGTGAGCGGCTGGGCTTCTTACCCGGTGATATGGCTCAGAAAGTGGATCCTTATCTTCGACCTTTATATGACGCTTTATACGAAATGTTAGGGTTTGAAAAAGTGGCCAAGTTGATGGAGCGTAATGTTATCGAAGTGGCTCCTTTGGCTTATATGCGTGGGCGAACATTAAATGAGGCTTTTATCATTCTGGATGAAAGTCAGAATACGACAGCCGAGCAGATGAAGATGCTGCTGACTCGTATCGGTTTTAATTCGCGCGCTGTAATTACAGGCGACATTACCCAGATTGATTTACCAAGAGGCAAGGATTCTGGTCTGAGACAAGCGATTCAGGTACTCAAAGGTGTAAAAGACATTAGCTTTACCTTTTTTCAGTCGACGGATGTTGTTCGTCACCCTGTTGTACAAAAGGTGGTGCAGGCCTACGAGCGTTTTGATAATCGACCTCACGATGCCAATGGAAGTCGTGACGAGTCATGAATATCCTTATCGATGTTCAAAACGACAGTGATTTAGAAATACCGCCTGAAGCTGATTTTATTAAATGGATTCAGGCTGCGCTGACGTTGATTGATTATGCTGAGGATGAGGCAGAGATTGCACTGCGTTGTGTCTCGACAGAAGAAAGTCAGCAGTTTAATGCGCAGTATCGCGGTAAAGATAAACCGACTAATGTGCTGTCGTTTCCTGCCGATATTCCTGATTTTATTCCATCCAATTTGCTCGGTGATCTGATTATTTGCTCGCAAGTGGTTGCTCAAGAAGCTGATGAGCAACAAAAAACACCCGAGGCGCACTGGGCTCACATGGTGGTTCATGGCACTTTGCATTTGCTCGGTTATGATCATATTGAGGAGCAAGAAGCCGAAGAGATGGAATCTATTGAAACGAAAATTTTGCAAAAGCTGGGTTTTAACGATCCCTATCACATTGAATGATATGAGCTTTTGGCACAATTGTTGTTAGCTATTTACCCTTGAGTAATAGTGTAAAGCACATGTCTGACTTAGCAGCAATGAATACTAATCATTCGTAATAGCCAAATAAAAACTGGTTTGTTACACTGACTTTGACTCATTAATTTTAGAGGCCATAGAAAATCTGATGAACGACGAAAAACCTCCCTCGAGGACCTGGTTAGAAAGATTGGGACTATTATTTCAGGCTGAACCCAAGGATAGAGCCGATATTCTGGAAATTCTCAAAACCGCAGAGCAAAACTCTCTCATTAATAGTGAAGTTCTCACCATGCTAGAAGGCGTGCTGCAAGTATCCGAAATGCAAGTTCGAGATATTATGTTGCCGCGCTCGCAAATGGTTGTTATTGAACAACAAATGCCGCTTTTAGATATTTTAAAGACGGTGATAGAGTCGGCTCACTCACGCTTCCCTGTTATCGGCGATAATCGCGATGATGTGGAAGGGGTTTTGTTAGCTAAAGACTTACTACCAGTACTTTTGGAGAAGGTCGAGTCAAAAGACTTTCAATCGCGTTTTGATTTAAAAGATATTCTTCGACCGTCAGTCATTGTGCCCGAGAGTAAGCGCCTTGACGTGTTGTTAAAAGAGTTTCGAGTGAATCGAAACCACATGGCGATTGTTGTGGATGAATATGGTGGCGTCGCTGGTCTAGTTACCATCGAAGACGTGCTTGAACAGATCGTTGGTGAAATTGAAGACGAATTTGATATTGACGATGAAGACGATCTGATTAAAAAGCACAGCGAAACGGAGTTTATGCTGAAAGCACAAACGCCTATCGATGAGTTTAATGAATACTTTAATGCTCAGTTGAGTGACGAAGAGTTTGACACCATCGGTGGGCTCATTATGCAAGCTTTAGGGCACATGCCTGCGCGCGGAGAAGTTGTTGAGCTAGAGCACTACAAGTTTACCGTGACTGCAGCGGATACTCGTCGAGTTAAACTACTCAAACTTAACTTATTAAATCGCACGCCTGAGTTAGAGCAGGTTGCTAATCAATAATTGTTAGTCTCTTTAGTTTGTTATCATAAAGCCGATTCGCAGAAATGTTAGAGTCGGTTTTTTTATGCCTATTTGTGAGTTATAAAACCCGCGAACAAAAGTAAAAATAACAAAGGTAATTATTATTCTATGTCTATCCAACAGACGATAGCTGCTAAACCGTTTGGTATTCAGCTTGTTGTAGCTTTTATGAGTGGCGCAATATATGTGCTGGGTTTGGCTCCTGTTAACTTCTGGCCTGCCATTTTTTTCTCAATCATCACTCTGTATCTTTTGTTATTTAACAAATCGCCAAAAGAAAGCTTTTGGCTTGCTTATTGCTATGGTGTGGGTTTTTTTGGCGCAGGCGTCAGCTGGGTGCATGTCAGTATTCATGAGTTTGGCCACGCGCCTTTGACTTTGAGTATTTTGTTAACCTTCCTATTTGTCTTTTTTTTAGGGCTGTTTAAAGGAGCGGTTGGTTGGTTAAGTGCGCGTATTAGCCATCGCTTTGGTCAAGTGAATGGGGTGCTGTCATTCGCTGTCATCTGGATTGTATTTGATTGGTTTCAGGCGTCATTTCTTACTGGATTTCCGTGGCTTTTTGCGGGATATGGATTTGTTGGCACCTGGTGGGATGGTTGGGCAAAAATATTAGGAGTTTATGGTCTTTCTTTCGTGATCGTTTTTCAGTCCGTTATGGTTGCCTGGTTAATACTGCACCCGCTCAAAAGGCATATGGTGATAGCGATAAGTTTGATGGTGGGTGGATTAGTTATTGCTGGTGGCGCTGATCATTATGGTCATACTGGACTGAGCGCTAGTAAAACAGCATCAATTGCTTTGGTGCAGCCCAACATTCCACAGCAAGAGAAGTGGAAACGTGAGAACTTGATGCGCTTCATTCAGCGTTATGATTCTATGACTCAGCCTTACTGGCAGAGTGATTTAATTGTATGGCCTGAAGCCGCCATTCCAGCGGTAAAGCATCGAGTAGAGGCTTGGCTTGAACGTTGGGATCAAGCTGCTGAGCAGCATCAGTCAAATTTACTTCTGGGTATTCCTGTCGTCGATCTTGAATCGAAAAAAATATACGCCTCAATGCTGGCATTGGGCCACCAGGAAGCACGCTATGATAAGCAACATCTTGTTCCCTTTGGTGAGTTTGTGCCTTTAGAGCAGTGGTTAAGAGGTATTATTGAGTTTCTTGATATGCCCATGTCGTCATTTACTCCCGGTTCAACAGAGCAAAAAGCGATCCAGATTAATAATTGGGCTGTACTGCCTGCTATTTGTTATGAGATTGCGTATTCCGGCTTATTGCAGGGTTTTTCAAAAGATCTTAATAATCAACTATTTCCAATCATTGTGACCATCAGTAATGATGCTTGGTTTGGTCGTTCATGGGGGCCTCATCAGCATCTTCAGATAGCTCAGATGCGAGCGCTGGAAAACGGAATTCCTTTATTACGTTCAACCAATACGGGGATTACCGTTGTTGTTGATCATCAAGGAACGATTGTTCATCGAATTGAGGCATTTAAGCAAGGTGTTTTGAGCGCAGAGGTTAATTTTACGTTTGCACAAACTTTGTACTCAAAATACGGTTTTTCTTTGCTACTAGTTGCTTTTATTACGTTTGTTTTATTGTTGTATTTTCCTTTGGCTCGCGGGCTCAAAATTCAATAAAAATTCGGTGTTTTAAAGCTATTTATAAGTTTTTTAAAGTTTATTAATAATTGTTTCTGGATGTTAAAAAAAGCGTTGACCTTTGAAATAGAAAATGGTTAGTATCGTGACTGATTTATAAAAGGCCAAAGGCCAATAATGCTTTTCCAGGTCAATTTGTGAGCATAACACAGAAGCCTGAGAGAAGAATAAACGTAATAACCAGGGAGAAAGAAATTGAGTACTCTTAATAGCAATCCAGTTGCTAAAGCTGTGCGCTACGCGTTGATCGCAGGTGCAGCTACTGTAGCAATGCCTGCTGTTTTCGCAGAAAGCGAAGACGGTGCGGAAGAAAACAAAGTTCAAATCACCGGTTCTCGTATCAAGCGTACTGACGTAGAAACTGCATCACCTATCACCGTTATCTCTCGTGAAGACCTAGACATTTCTGGTGACACTTCTATCGCTGATGCTTTACGTCAAATGACGTTCAACAGCTTCGGTTCGTATCGTGACCGTTCTGGTAGCGGTAACGGTGCTACTGGTAACGCACTTGTGAGCCTTCGTGGTTTAGGTGCTAACCGTACCCTAGTATTATTAGATGGCCGCCGTATTTCTGGTTCTCCATCTTTCGGTGGTTCTTCTCAAAACCTTAACTTAATCCCATTTGCTGCTGTAGAGCGTGTTGAAGTATTACGTGACGGTGCTTCTGCGGTATACGGTTCTGACGCAATTGCGGGTGTAATCAACATCATCTTGCGTAAAGACTTCGACGGCGTTCAGTTAATTGCTGGTGCTAACCGTCCTACTGAGTCTGGTGCTGACGAAGACACTATGTCTTTCACTATGGGTGTTGCTTCAGACAAAGGTAGCTTAACGTTCAGTTGGGAACACTATGATCGTGAAATGTTGTTCAACACTGACCGTACTTTCACTGCTAACGGTTTCAGCTCATTTGGTTTCCCTGGCACTTACAGAGCGTCTTCTAATGCTTTAGATGCGAATGGTGGTTTGGTGCAGGTTAGAGACCCTGAGACTGGTAATTTCCAATATTTGGATGCTAATGGTAACTTAACTGATGTCAACACTGGAACACCTGCTTATCATGATATTACCTTATCATTTGCTGACTCACGGTGTCCTGCGACTTTAGGTTCTTCGGCTGAATACCCCAATTCGTTTGTTGGTCAGTCTGGATTCTTTGGTGGCGAGGCGTGTTTGTTTAACTATGCTGCGACTTCTGCTCACTCAGCTGCTGTAAAACGCGACTCCGTATTCATTGATGGTGACTATGAAATCAATGAAGATATTTCTTTATTCAACCGTACTATCGTTTCTCGCGTAAAGAGTTTTGGTCGCTACGCACCTGCTCCTCGTGTTGGCGGTACTCCTTTCTTACCTACTATGGCAGCGAATAACCCAAATAATCCTCTGCTCAATAATCCTAATGTCAATGGTCCTGCATATGGATACAGTCAGAACGATGATGGTCTATGGATATTTGGTCCTATTGATGGGGTAAGCGTTAATTATGCCCCTGCGAATCCTGGCGGTTTCAGTCTTGATATCGGCTATCGTAATGTTCCTGGTGGAACTCGTGACTCTAACGTAACTGATGATAATATCTCTCAGGTTATTGGTGTTCAGGGTACCACTGATAGTTTCGATTGGGAGTTAGCGATGACTTACAATCGCGCTGTTAACTTGGACTTAGGTTCTGGTTACGGTTTCTCTACTCTATTACAAAACGCTATCGATGATGGCTCTTTTGATATCTTTGGCGTGAATGGTGTTACTGATGCGAGTGTCGCTCAGTCTTTCGGTCACATGACGGTATTCCGTAGTGAAGTTAAAAGTCACGGTGCTGACGGTAACATCACTTTTGATATTGCTGACACAGACGCGGGTACAATCGCTGCGTTAGTTGGTTTCGAGTACGAAGATGTTGTATTTGAGCAGGTTAATGACCCTCAGTCTAACTCTGGTAACGTATTCGGTACTTCTGGTGGTGATAATGTTGTTGGTTTCCGTGAGCGTTTCTCTCTATTCTCAGAAGCTATCATCCCTGTTACCGACGTACTAGAACTATCTGCCGCTTTACGTTGGGATAAGTACGAAGATTTCGGTACAACGGTTAACCCAAAAATTGGTGCAGCTTATCGTCCTGCTGATGGCCTGTTGATTCGTGCTAGCTACGGTGAAGGTTTCCGTGCCCCTGATATGACTGAGTTATATGGTAGCCAATCTCAAAGCTTTGACGATGCAGTTGATAGTTCTCGTTGTATTGCTGCTCAAGTTGTTGATTCAAATGGTGAGCTCCTTGCTGGCGGAAGAGATACTACTGGTGATGGGCAGCCTGATGAGTTTTTTGATGGTGACGACGATGGTACTCCAGACACTTTGATTTGTCGTACTACTCAGTACCAAACATTTAGTGGTGGTAACCCAGATCTAGATGCAGAAGAATCTGAGTCTATGAGTTTTGGTGTTGTATGGCAGCCAATGGAAGACTTAAGCTTGTCTTTCGATTACTACGACATTGAGTTCACAAACCAGGTTGCGACTCTTACTGCACAGCGTATGTTTAACCGTGAGCAGTTAGGTCAGTCTCACACAGTTGTTCGTGACGGCTCAGGGGCTCAAACGGTTACTCGTACTAACCAGCAAAACTTGTCTGGTGTAATGACTAACGGTTTCGACTTCGACGTTGCTTATAACATGTCTACTGAGTTTGGTGCTTACAAGTTCTCAGGTCAGTTCACTAAAGTTCTTAACTTTGAGCAAGAAGTTGCTCCAGGTGACGGTTTTGAGAACCTTGAAGGTCAGGTTACTGCTGCAAACGGTGCTCGACCTGATTTCCGTTACACTCTAGGTGCTCAGTGGAGTCTAGGTGATATGGGTGCTAGCTTATTCATGCGTTACATTGATGAAGCTCAAGACGGCACTAACACTCTGGATAGCTGGAGAACATTTGACATCCAGTTCACTTATAACACTCCTTGGGACGGTCAAATCGCAGTTGGTGCGACTAACCTGACTAACGAAGAACCTCCACAGAGTGCTACTTTTGGTCATCCTTTCTATGACTCAGAAGTACATGACATCTTCGGACGTGTTCCTTACGTTCGATACACTCAAAACTTCTAAGTTTTTGAGTTAGGTTAAAAAAGGCTCCGCAAGGGGCCTTTTTTTTCATTTAATAGACTGTCAGTAGTAGGTTTATATATGAAAACCCTTGACCACTTTTCTGTGCCTTTGACGACTTTTCGATGGGAGCAGGCAGAACAGCTAAACCCTAAGCTTGCCAAGCTTTTTATTGAATGCAGTAACGATGAAAGTCGTTACAAAAACGAAACAATGCGAAGTACACAAAATAACGGCGTATTTGAAAGTAAGTTTGATCTGTTTTATTGGAATGAACCGAGTGTGCAGCAGTTATTTCAATTTTGTCACAAGGCCCTCGCTTCTGTCGTAGTACAATATAATGGCTATTCTGCTGAGCAGTTAAACAAGATAGAGTTTTTTTATCACTCCTGGTTTCATGTGACTAAAACAGGAGGTTTTCAGGGAAATCATAATCATCCTATGGCATCCTGGTCCGGCATTTATTGCATAAAGACAGGAACTGATGCTGACACTGAGGCATTCAGCGGTAAAGTTCGATTTCATGATCCGCGCATGGGGGCCGATATGTATCAGGACCCATCCAATGAAAACCTACAGGGAAAATTCGGTTTAGGTGGTGTGGAGTACGGGCATAAAAATGGTCAGCTTGTGATCTTTCCATCTTATCTGAGACATGAAGTATTTGCTCACATGGGTAAGGAAGAACGTATCGTCGTTGCTTTTAACTCATGGTCTCGTTGGCGCTCTTGATATATCCGTCGCCTTTCAAGATACAGCAGTATTGGCTGCGCGCACTCACCCTAATCACTTAGTGTATCTAAGCTCAGGGGATTTGCTTGCTGGCGCCTACCTGCAACTTGAAATGTTTTGGTTATAGTGTTCTTTTTGAAATTAAGTAATTTGTTTGGATTCTTGGAATTTTGTTATGACGAACTTTGATTCTGCCTGGAGTGACTTTTGGTCCGAAGGCAACCTATCCTCCCTTAATACGACTTTTGATGACGGCTATGATGGCAGTATCAAACAAATGTGGAATGATAGTTTTGTTAAGCTGGATGATAACGCCAGGCTGCTTGACTTATGCAGTGGCAATGGATCGATATTAAAGCTCGCTATTGAGTTTTGCCAGACAAATGAGAAAAGTTTGGAGCTGAATGGTATCGAAGCGGCAAAAGTATCAGAGTCAACAATTCAGGAGTTAAAAGAAAGTCACCAGGGTATTTTCAACTTTTATTCAGAAACAAAAGTAGAAAAGTTTGTTTCTGAAAAGCAATACTCCTTAGTTACCAGTCAGTATGGTATTGAATATACCGATTGGAGTGAGACGTTGCCTCTTGTTGCTAATTTACTTAAGCAGGATGGTGAGGCCGCTTTTTTCATTCATACCGACTCATCGATTGTTTATAACATTGCGCAAGATGAGCTGGTTCAGTTTGAAAAAATAATGAGTTTAAAGTTTTTTGTTGCTCTCAAGAAGCTTGTTCGAGAAATGGGTGATTTAACAAGGCCTGAAGACGTAGAAAAACTAAAGCAGTCGAAGAAAGCTGATAAGTATCGAAATGATGTGAACGAGATTCTGGCTCAGTTACAGGAGCTGGCTGGCGCTTATCAAAATGCGAACATCATCTACAACTGCTTTGAGCTGGTTAATGCCATTATGAAAGACAAGAAGCAGGAATCCGCCAAAGATAAAGAAGTATTCATAAAAAAGACTCAACAGCAGCTAGAGCATAATGCGCAAAGATTACAGAATATGGTGGACTCAACACTGACACGTATGCAGCGAGAAGAGTTTATCAATATGGCTAAAAGTGCTGGGTTGGAGCTTACGTTTAGTCAGGATGTATTGGAGAAGGGCTTTGTTGTCGGTCATCAACTCAAATTCAATAAATCTTAAGCTTTTAATCAATTCTTGTAACCATTCTTTTGGATACTAATATCTCCGATTTTATGCAATGCTTTATGAGCACAATTAATAATAAATCGGATAGAAGGGGACATTATGAGAAAGTTATCAGTATTAGTTGGAATGTGTTGTGTTTTAATGGTTGGATGTTCGACGACTCAGGGCACCAAGGATGCATTAGACGCTAAAGATGCGAAGCAGCAGGTTGCTAAAAAATCCTATAAAGATAAGCTGGTTTGTGAAAAGACCGCAAAAGTGGGAACGCGTATGAAGTCACGTCGTTGTATCACAAAAGAGCAAGCGGCTGCAGAAAGAGAAAATGCTAGAAAAGCGGCTGAGCATATTTCGCGTAAAATCAATATTCCATCGAAAAACAATTAATCACTTTAAAAAGCCTGCTTGTCTTATGACAAGCAGGCTTTTTTCTTAGTCAACTCCAGGGTCTTGCCCGTTTGATTTCCAGGTGGCCTCGACTGCCATCTTCTAGTGAGTTATCTTAAACTCAATATCCATAGCAAAGTCTGCATTTCCATTATATAAAGTATTGTAGTGTGATTGAGTTTTCTGCATTGCCACTCTGAGTTGAACCACCTCAGCGTTTGTTAGTACATTGCCTGTTGCAACAGGTTTTTCATATACCGTTGCAACAATAGAGCGACGAATAAATTGTTGATTCCACCAAGCTTGCCCTGATTAGTTGTAATAGAGTTGCGAATCTCTCCTTTTCTTTAAATAACGGCTATTTAGGTTATGCTAGCAAAATTAGTTTTTTTGATTGATAAAGAGGATAGTTACAGCAAAGGAATACAAGACTATTGCTATCATTATAAACCGATTGGTTGAGTTGAAGCTCGATTGAGTTGGAGAAGGTCAAGAATACGTAAAAGTCTGGTTATTACTTGGGTTGTTCCGCTTAGCTTGTTATAGTACCTCTGGATAATAATACAATTAACAGTACGACTGAGCTTTCGGGTCGTAGGATACTGGGGAGGTTTCTCAATGGATAATGACAATCAAGTAACCGATAGTGTTGGCGCTCTGTCAAAAGAAGAAAAAGACTTTGCAATGTTTTGCCACCTGAGTGCATTTGCTGGTTTACTAATTCCCTTTGGCAGCATTGTTGGCCCTTTGGTTTTGTGGCTAATGAAGCGCGAACAATCTGAATACATTAATTATCATGGTATGGAAGCGCTTAACTTTAATATTACTATGGGGATTGCAGGGCTGGTTTGTGTTCTGCTTATGTTTGTGTTTGTTGGCATTATACTCATGTTTGTATTAGGTATTGTTTGGTTAGTGCTGATTATTATGGCTGCCGTAAAAACGAATGACG
>NZ_JAMXSB010000006.1 GCF_024124665.1 Pleionea sp. CnH1-48 | reverse complement strand
TTCGGACAGGATAACCGCTGAAAGCATCTAAGCGGGAAGCCCCTTCCAAGATAAGATTTCTCTGGAGCTTTAAGCTCCCTGAAGAGCCGTTGAAGACTACGACGTTGATAGGCAGGATGTGGAAGTGCTGTGAGGCATTAAGCTAACCTGTACTAATTGCTCGTGAGGCTTGACCATATAACACCCAAGGAGTTTCCTTAGGTGGCATTGAACGAATGCACTTAAGTGCTTGTATGACGAATCCAGATTGAAGATTGATGGCGATAAGCGGTCAATCGAAGAAGATAGAAATATCGACCAGTTTTGCCTGGTGGCATTAGCGAACGGGAACCACCTGATCCCTTCTCGAACTCAGAAGTGAAAACGTTCAGCGCCGATGGTAGTGTGGGGCTTCCCCATGTGAGAGTAGGTCATCGCCAGGCTTTTATTTTAAACCCCAGCATCAATGATGTTGGGGTTTTTTCGTTTTAAGGATGATATTCGGCGGGCATTATTTGTTAAAATAGAATGCTCTATCTATCTTTAGGCAAATAACTTGTTAGAAGAAAATTCTGTCAGCTTAAAAAAACTGAATACATTTGGGGTCGACTCCGTCGCTAGGACTTTGATTACCCTAAGTAGTGATTCTGATTTTTCACTTCTTTCAAAAAAGATGGCTAAATATAGCCGTCACCTGATCATTGGCGCAGGCTCAAACCTCCTCTTTGTTAACGATTTTGACGGTTTAATCCTAAAGGCCGAAATAAATAATTATGAGATTAAAGAAGAAACAAAAGACCATGTATTGATTGAAGCTGGAGCAAGTGATAATTGGCATCAATTTGTCTTGCGAACATTAGCTGATGGGTATTCTGGTCTCGAAAACCTCGCTCTTATTCCTGGCACAGTAGGTGCCGCACCTGTCCAAAATATTGGAGCCTATGGTGTTGAGCTAGAAAAGCACTTCTATTCTCTTGAAGCTTATGATCTGAATACAGGAACAAGAGTTACTTTAACAAAAAGTGATTGCAAATTTGGTTATAGAGATAGCATTTTTAAACAAGAAGTAAATCGCTATCTTATTCTTAAAGTAACATTTATTCTGAATAAGTCATTTGAGCCTGTGATTGATTATGGGCCACTACAATTAACCTTCAACAACAAGATTGAGGGCAGCTATGGACCTATAGATGTAGCGAAGGAAGTGATGAAAATTCGGGCGAGTAAATTGCCTGATCCAACAACTTTAGGTAATGCTGGGAGTTTTTTTAAAAATCCTGTTGTTGATAAAGATAAACTGGACGAGCTAAAAAGCTCTTTTCCTAGCTTAATTTATTATGATACTGAAGTTGAGAATAGATATAAGCTAGCTGCAGGATGGCTAATAGATAGACTTGGTTTAAGAGGTTATCGCATAGGAGACGCTGGCGTTCATGAGATGCAGGCATTGGTTCTAGTGAACTACGGGAGAGCAACTGGTCAAGATATATATGAGCTTTCTTTGAGTGTTCAAAAAGCCGTTAATGATACTTATGGGATTAACTTGGAACCTGAGGTTCGAATATTTAGATGAGAAAAAGTGCGTCCTTTGAGCAAAAGTTATTGGCCATAATCAGCGATGGACAATTCCACTCAGGACAAGATATAGCAAATGAGCTAGATGTCTCCCGTACAGCAGTGTGGAAAGCTGTTAATAAACTAAAGGGAGTAGGGGCTGATATTTATTGTGTTCAGGGAAAAGGCTATAAGCTCTCGTCCAAATTAGATCTTATTGAGCATAATGACCTTTATAAAAGACTCTCCTCTATTTTCTGTGAGCATAACCAAATTCTTATCTTCACTGATATTGCATCTACGAATCGATATTTGTCGACGATGAAAGTTGATTCTGCTGAGCCGTATCTTTGTGTTGCTGAATATCAAAGTGAAGGAAGAGGGCGCAGAGGACGAGAGTGGCATTCCCCTTTTGCTCGTAACATCTACATGTCTTTAAGGTGTCGGTTACCTGTCAGCATACACGAATTATCCGGCTTAAGTTTAACCGTAGGGTGTTCCATTGCTGAGAGCTTGAAAACTGCTGGGGTATCGGATATTCAATTGAAATGGCCAAATGACCTTCGATTATATTCAAAGAAGGTTGGCGGGATACTCATTGAAACGATAAGCTCTAATATGAATTCTACTGACATAGTTATTGGCGTAGGGCTAAATTGGGATATGCCAGACAATAATGTGATTGATCAGCCGTGGATCAATATTAAACCTTTCTCTACTACTCAACTTCGGGGTGAATTAATTGGTTCGGTTATTACCAAGATTTGGAATGACTTGGTTTTATTCTCTGAAAAGGGATTTGGGGAGTTTAAAGAAAAGTGGGATTCATACGATGAATACTCTGGAAAAACGGTAAATTTATTACTTCCTAATCAGTCAATCAAAGGAATCTATAAAGAGGTTCTTGCTGACGGAACATTGTTGCTACAGACCGCTAAAGGAGAAACCTCTTTTTCCGCCGGAGAAATCAGCTTGAGAGAAGAATTATGATTCTTGCGCTTGATATCGGTAATTCTAGAATAAAGTGGGGCAAGTATTGTCTTGAAGAAGCTGGAAAACTACTGGATTCCGGTGTTCTAGAGCATCAAGAAATGGAAGTCCCTGAGCAATTATGGGACATGATCAATACTTCCTGCTCGAAAGACCAGCCGGAACTCATTGCTTTATCTTCGGTTAGACCATCATTGATTGAGCTAATGCGTAATAGCTGCCCCTGGCAAAATGCCGAGTTTTTTGTTGCAAAAACAGAGCAGAGCTATGGGAGGCTTGTTAATGCTTACGACAAAGTCTCGGATATGGGGGTTGATCGTTGGTTAGCGATGATTGCAGCGCAAAATATGTTAAACAAGGGAGTTATGGTTATTGATGCTGGTACAGCACTGACTGTTGATGTAATTAATGAATCAGGGAAACACCTAGGAGGCTTTATTTCCATAGGTTATCAAATGGCCCTTAAGTCTCTTTTGAAAGATACCGAGGATATTCTTTTTAAGAAAGATAACAAAGATCCCATGGATATACTCGGAAAAAATACTGCAGAATGCGTCTATAATGGGAACTTAGCGCTTTTTCTTGGCTTTATTTTTCAGGAATGTAAAAAAATTAAGGCCGAGTACTCCATTTCTGCTGTCATTTTCACTGGAGGAGACGGGAAAGTACTGTTTAATAAGTTGAGAAAACGGTTAGAAATGAGTGGATTTTGCACTAAATACCACCAAAATCTTGTATTGGACGGCCTTTTCGTTCGAGCTTTAACCAGAGTGAAAAAAAATTAAATTTAGGCATTGCTATTTTGAAATCATGCCGCTACAATTGCGCCTCGCTTTTGGGGTGAAACCCAAGTGAATAGCCGACTTAGCTCAGTTGGTAGAGCAACTGACTTGTAATCAGTAGGTCGAGAGTTCGAATCCCTCAGTCGGCACCATATTCCTAATAATAGAGCTATGTTCTGTTATTAAAGAAGGAAGGAAAGCTCCTTCCTCTACAATTAGAAAGTTTGCTCTGGAGGGGTTCCCGAGCGGCCAAAGGGATCAGACTGTAAATCTGACGCGAAAGCTTCGCTGGTTCGAATCCAGCCCCCTCCACCATTTTCTGTCCTACAGGACTATGTTGCGGGTATAGTTCAACGGTAGAACCTCAGCCTTCCAAGCTGATGATGCGGGTTCGATTCCCGCTACCCGCTCCAGATTACGCTGATATAGCTCAGTCGGTAGAGCACTCCCTTGGTAAGGGAGAGGTCACCAGTTCAAATCTGGTTATCAGCACCATCGGTTGCAGCGCTATTTTGATATCTTGGTGCGAAAGTAATAAATAATCTATTTTCGCAGAACTGCAGTTATTAGTAATTGTTTCTAGACGCTTTCGGAGGCATCCCATGTCTAAGGAAAAATTTGAACGTACGAAACCCCACGTCAACGTAGGAACTATCGGCCACGTTGACCACGGTAAAACAACTTTGACAGCGGCAATGTGTACAGTATTGTCAGCGAAGTTTGGTGGAGAGCAGAAAGCGTTTGACGAGATCGATAACGCACCAGAAGAGAAAGAGCGTGGTATCACAATCGCAACTTCTCACGTAGAGTATGAGTCAGACATCCGTCACTATGCTCACGTTGACTGCCCTGGTCACGCTGACTATGTAAAGAACATGATCACAGGTGCTGCTCAGATGGACGGCGCGATCTTAGTATGTTCAGCAGCAGATGGCCCCATGCCACAGACTCGTGAGCACATCTTGTTATCACGTCAGGTAGGTGTACCAAAGATTGTTGTATTCTTGAACAAATGCGACATGGTAGACGACGAAGAGTTGTTAGAGTTGGTTGAAATGGAAGTGCGTGAGTTGTTAGACACTTACGATTTCCCAGGTGACGACACGCCAATCATCCGTGGTTCAGCGTTGAAAGCGTTAGAAGGTGATGCAGAGTACCAAGAGCGTATCGTAGAGTTAGCGGGCGCACTTGACACTTACATCCCAGAGCCAGAGCGTGCTGTAGACCAGCCATTCTTGTTACCAATCGAAGACGTATTCTCAATCTCAGGCCGTGGTACTGTTGTAACAGGTCGTGTAGAGCGCGGTATCGTTAAAGTAGGTGAAGAGATTGAAATCGTAGGTATCAAAGAGACTACGAAAACTACGGTAACAGGTGTAGAAATGTTCCGTAAGTTGTTGGACGAAGGTCGTGCAGGTGACAACGTAGGTGTACTATTACGTGGTACTAAGCGTGAAGACGTAGAGCGTGGTCAGGTATTATCTCACACAGGTACTATCACTCCTCACACTAAGTTCGAATCAGAAGTATACATTCTGAGCAAAGACGAAGGTGGACGTCACACTCCATTCTTTAAAGGATACCGTCCTCAGTTCTACTTCCGTACAACTGACGTGACAGGTTCTATCGAGTTACCAGAAGGCGTTGAAATGGTAATGCCTGGTGACAACATCAAAATGTCAGTAGAGTTGATTGCTCCGATTGCGATGGACGAAGGTTTACGCTTCGCGATTCGTGAAGGTGGCCGTACTGTTGGCGCTGGTGTTGTTGCTAAAATCTTCGAATAATGTTGAAAGAATATTTGTCTGACCCAATAATGGGTTAGATAAATAGGCCAGTAGCTCAATTGGCAGAGCAGCGGTCTCCAAAACCGCAGGTTGGGGGTTCGATTCCCTCCTGGCCTGCCACATTAAATGCAAGGCTTAGTCTTTACTCTGAATAAGGGTGGGGCTATGGCCTTGCTTTGTATATAGCAAAAGGTTTTACACTGTGAGTACTGAAGCAAATACTAATCGATTTGACAGCATCAAATGGCTAATCTCAGCTATCTTAATTGCCGCCTCTGTATATGGTAATCATTATTTTGCTGACGAATCTGTTTTAATTCGAGCTGTATCTATCTTGGTGATCTTGGGGATTGCATTATTTGTTGCATCTCAAACCGAGAAGGGTCAGCAAGCGGTTCAGTTTGCTAAAGAATCTCGAATGGAAGTTCGAAAGGTTGTCTGGCCAACGCGTCCAGAAGCTATTCAAACAACCGTTATTATTGTTATTTTTGTGGGCATAATTTCCCTTTTCTTGTGGGCTGTCGATGCAAGTTTAGCCTTTGGAATTGACAAGATCATGAGCTTCTAGGGGAGAGTTTTATATGACAATGCGTTGGTACGTAGTTCAAGCTTATTCCGGTTACGAGTCTAAAGTAAAAAAGATGCTCTTAGAGAGAATCGAATTACATGGTCTTGAAGAAAAATTTGGTCAGATATTAGTGCCGACTGAAGAAGTAGTCGAAATGCGAGCTGGCCAAAAGCGTAAAAGCGAGCGCAAGTTTTTCCCTGGTTATGTTCTGGTCGAAATGGACATGGGTGATGAGTCTTGGCACTTAGTTCGAGAAACTCCTCGTGTAATGGGCTTTATTGGTGGGACGTCAGATAGACCCGCTCCTATATCAGAGAAAGAGGCTAATGCTATTTTACAACGAGTTGAAGATAGCAGTGATAAGCCTAAGCCTAAGACATTATTTGAGCCTGGCGAAATTGTACGTGTAATTGATGGTCCATTTGCGGACTTTAATGCGACGGTCGAGTCGGTTAATTACGAAAAAAGTCGTTTGCAGGTTTCTGTTTTGATTTTCGGTCGTTCTACTCCTGTGGAGTTAGAGTTTGGCCAAGTTGAGAAAGGGTAAAGGTTTACCTTTATTCGTGTTAAACGGGGAGCTGAAAAGCGCTTGTACCCAAATGAGGTGTAAATAATGGCTAAGAAAGTAGAAGCTTATATTAAGCTACAAGTAGCCGCCGGTATGGCTAACCCAAGTCCACCTGTTGGTCCTGCTCTGGGTCAACATGGTGTGAACATCATGGAATTCTGTAAAGCTTTTAACGCTGCAACTGATAAAATGGAAAAAGGTCTTCCTGTTCCTGTTGTTATCACTGTTTATAGCGATCGTAGCTTTACGTTCATCACTAAAACCCCTCCTGCATCAGTATTGATCAAAAAGGCGCTAGGTCTTAAGAAGGCTAGCTCGCGTCCTAACACTGAGAAAGTTGGCAAAATCACACGTGCTCAGTTGGAAGAAATTGCTAAAGCAAAAGAACCTGACTTAACTGCTGCTGATTTAGACGCCGCTGTAAATACAATTGCTGGTAGTGCTCGTTCTATGGGCGTGGATGTAGAGGGTTAATCAATGGCTAAATTATCTAAACGTCAGCGTACGATTCGTGAAAAGACTGATAAAACTAAAGTATACGCTTTGGGCGAAGCTTTAGATTTATTAAAAGAATTGTCTAACGTTAAATTTAAAGAAGGTGTTGATGTCGCTGTTAATCTTGGCGTTGACCCTCGTAAATCAGACCAGGTAGTTCGTGGTGCAACTGTATTGCCTCACGGAACTGGTAAAGATGTTCGCGTTGCAGTATTTACTCAAGGCGCGAACGCTGATGCAGCAAAAGAAGCGGGTGCCGACATCGTTGGTATGGACGAGCTTGCTGCTGAAGTAAAAGCTGGCAAAATGGATTTCGACGTTGTTATCGCAAGTCCAGACGCAATGCGCGTTGTTGGTCAGCTAGGTCAGATTCTTGGTCCACGTGGTCTTATGCCTAACCCTAAAGTCGGAACTGTTACTCCAGACGTAGCAACAGCTGTTAAAAATGCTAAAGCTGGTCAGGTTCAGTATCGTACAGACAAGAACGGCATCATCCACGCGACTATCGGTAAGATTGATTTTGATGCAGATGCTCTTAAAGAAAACTTAGGTGCTTTAATTGCTGCATTGAAAAAATCAAAACCTGCTTCTGCAAAAGGCACCTACATGAAGAAAGTTACTCTTTCTTCAACTATGGGTCCTGGTTTAGCAGTAGAGCAAGGCACTATCGAATTAAAAGATTAAGCTTTTGACTCACGAGAGTGAGCCAGAGCTGGGGTTCCTGGTTAACGTTTGTTAGTCAGGAATCGTCAAAGACCGTAGGTGGAAGTTGAATCTCTTCCTTAATTAAGCCTGCGTAGACGGTGTAACCCGACTCAGTATCCTGGGCGGTTCATCGTTGTGAATGTCTGATTGTTTTTACGAATAGTCAGAAATTGTTAAGCCCTCTTGATTGTTGAGAGGGATAAACTGGAGGTGAACATAGTGGCACTTGGACTTGAAGGCAAGAAGGCGATAGTCGCAGAAGTTAACGAAGTTGCTTCTCGTGCATTATCAGCTGTTACTGCCGAATACCACGGACTCACAGTTGAACAAATGACTGAGTTACGTGTTAAAGCCCGTGAAGCTAACGTCTACTTAAAAGTAGTACGTAATACATTAGCTAAACGTGCAGTCGAAGATACCGAGTTCGCTTGTATGGCTGATGCCTTAGTTGGTCCAGTAATTTGTGCGTTTTCTATCGATGCACCAGGTGCGGCTGCGCGCTTGGTAAAAGATTTTGCGAAAGAAAATGAAAAGCTAGTAGCTACATCTGTTGCTATTGGTGGCAAGTTGCATGGTGCAGAGCAGCTTGAAGCTGTTGCTTCACTACCAACCAAAGACGAAGCCATTGCTTCTTTGATGAGCGTAATGAATGGACCAATCACGAAGTTGGCTCGAACTCTAAACGAGTTCCCGTCAAAAATTACTCGTGCGGTTGCTGCAGTTCGCGATCAGAAGAAAGAGGCAGCGTAATTGTCGGTACAAACAAGTTTTTAGTTTTAATTTTTTTAACCAGGAGAAAGAGTCATGGCTCTGTCTAAAGATGATATTTTAAATGCAATTGCTGAAATGAGCGTAATGGAAGTTGTTGAGCTTGTTGAAGCTATGGAAGAGAAATTCGGTGTTACTGCTGCCGCTGCTGCTGCAGTTGTTGCAACTGCTGGCCCAGCAGAAGCTGCTGCTGAACAAACTGAGTTTGACGTAGTAATGAAAAGCTTCGGTGGCAACAAAGTTGCTGTTATCAAAGCAATTCGTGGAATTACAGGTCTTGGCCTTAAAGAAGCGAAAGAAATGGTTGAGGGTGTTCCTGCAACTGTTAAAGAAGGCGTTGAGAAAGCAGAAGCTGAAGACGTTAAAAAGCAGCTTGAAGAAGCTGGTGCAGAAGTCGAAATTAAGTAATTTTTTTCGCTTCTGGCGAGTTAATCGCCAAAAATTCAATTCGGCTGGTAGCCTAGAGCTATCGGCCGTTTTGCCGTTTCAAAAAAGGCAAAATGTTGGGCATTGATACGGGCTTTTCTTAAGGTGCCGGCCCGAGAAATTTGCAGTCAGCTATTCCGTATCAATAGTTGATTGTTTCGTGTGTTATCGTAGTGAGCTAACTGAGGATCCCAGATGGCGTATTCATATACAGAGAAAAAGCGAATCCGTAAGGATTTTGGGAAAAGTTCCAAAATATTAGATGTCCCTTACTTGCTCGCAATCCAGCTTGATTCTTATCGTGCCTTCTTAGAAGGTCGAGGTGATGATGGATCAGGATTGGATCAGGCGTTTAAATCTGTTTTTCCTATCACCAGCTATTCAGGCTCTGCTGCTCTGGAGTATGTAAGCTATCGTTTAGGCGAACCTGTTTTTGATGTTAAAGAATGTCAAATTCGAGGTGTTACCTATGCTGCACCCTTGCGAGTGAAGATTCGTTTAGTTATTTATGACAAGGAATCTAAAACGGGTGCAATTAAGGATATTCGTGAGCAAGAAGTTTATATGGGCGAAATGCCGTTAATGACGGAAAATGGAACTTTCGTTGTTAATGGAACCGAGCGTGTTATTGTTTCACAATTACACCGTTCGCCTGGTGTGTTCTTTGATTCCGATAAAGGAAAAACACACTCATCTGGAAAGCTACTTTATAACGCACGAGTTATCCCTTACCGTGGTTCATGGTTAGACTTCGAGTTTGATCCTAAGGACTGCGTTTTCGTACGTATCGATCGTCGTCGTAAATTGCCTGCGACTATTCTTATGCGTGCTCTGGGATACAATACTGAAGAAATTTTAGAGCTTTTCTTTGATACCGATACCGCTCATTTGAGTGATAACGGTAAAGTAGAGTTAGATCTTATTCCTGAGCGTCTTCGTGGCGAAACCTTATCTTTTGATATTAAAGATCAAGAAGGTAATCTTATTGTTGAAGAAGGCCGACGTATTACGGTTCGCCATATTCGCCAGATGGATAAAGCTGGCTTAACAAGATTAGAAGTGCCTGTTGAGTTCATGCATGGCAAAGCATTAGCTAAGAATCTTGTTGATGAAGAAACTGGTGAGTTGGTGGCAGAAGCGAATGCTGAGATCACTGAAGATCTATTAAGCAAGATCTTCCACTCTGGCGTTCGTTCTTTTGAAATCTTATATACCAACGATTTGGATCGTGGTGCTTACATTTCTGAAACATTACGAATCGATCCAACCCGTGAGCCATTAGATGCATTGGTAGAAATCTATCGAATGATGCGTCCTGGTGAGCCGCCAACAAAAGAAGCTGCTGAAGCGTTATTCCATAACCTGTTCTTTACCGAAGATCGTTACGACTTATCTCGTGTTGGTCGAATGAAGTTCAATCGTCGAGTCAATCGCGAAGATCTTGTTGGTCCTGGTGTTCTTTATGACGGTAAGTATTTCCAACAGCTAACTGACAGTTTTTCTGTTGGTTTAAAAGAAGAACATGGTGATAACTCTGACATTTTAGAAGTTATCAAGACCTTAGTTGATATTCGTAACGGTAAAGGCACTGTTGATGATATAGATCACTTAGGTAACCGACGTGTTCGAAGCGTTGGTGAAATGGCCGAGAATCAATTCCGTGTCGGTATTGTTCGTGTAGAAAGAGCAGTTAAAGAGCGTTTGAGTCAGGCTGAGTCAGAAAACTTGATGCCTCAAGACTTAATCAACGCTAAGCCAGTTTCTGCAGCAATTAAAGAGTTCTTTGGTTCTAGCCAGCTGTCTCAGTTTATGGACCAAAATAACCCATTATCAGAAATCACGCACAAACGTCGTGTTTCTGCATTGGGGCCTGGTGGTTTGACTCGTGAGCGTGCTGGTTTTGAAGTTCGAGACGTTCACCCAACTCACTATGGTCGTGTATGTCCTATCGAGACACCTGAGGGACCAAACATTGGTTTGATTAACTCATTGTCTTGTTATGCTCGAACCAATGATTACGGTTTCTTAGAGAGTCCATATCGTAAGATTGTTGATGGTAAATTAACGAATGAAATCGAGTATTTGTCCGCAATTGATGAAGGCAAATATATTATCGCTCAGGCAAATGCAAACGTTGATAGTGAAGGTAATCTTACCGATGACTTAGTAACTAGCCGTCATGAAGGTGAGTTCTCTTTGACAACGCCTGATCGTGTCCAATATATGGACGTATCACCACAGCAGATCGTTTCTGTTGCTGCTTCAATGATTCCTTTCTTGGAGCACGATGATGCGAACCGTGCATTGATGGGATCGAACATGCAACGTCAAGCGGTACCTACGCTTAAAGCTGAGAAGCCATTAGTTGGTACTGGTATGGAACGTACCGTAGCAGTTGACTCTGGTGTAACTGTTAAAGCTAGACGTGGTGGAGTTATCGACTTTGTTGATGCGTCACGAGTGGTTGTACGCGTTAATGATGACGAAACAACGACTGATGACGCTGGTGTTGATATTTATAGTTTCACTAAATACACCCGTTCTAACCAGAACACTTGTATCAATCAGCGACCAATCGTTCGTGTTGGCGATGTTATTGCTCGCGGTGACGTATTGGCTGATGGCCCATCTACTGATTTAGGTGAGCTGGCTCTTGGTCAAAACCTTCTTGTGGCGTTTATGCCATGGAATGGATACAACTTTGAGGATTCAATCCTTATTTCTGAGCGAGTAGTAGAAGAAGATCGCTTCACCAGTATCCATATTCAGGAGCTAACCTGTATCGCTCGTGATACAAAGTTAGGGCCAGAAGAAATTACTGCTGATATCCCTAATGTAGGTGAAAGCGCGTTAGCTAAGCTTGACGAAGCGGGTATCGTTTACATCGGTGCAGAAGTTAAACCTGGTGATATCCTTGTTGGTAAAGTAACGCCAAAAGGTGAAACTCAGTTAACACCAGAAGAAAAACTGTTAAGAGCTATTTTTGGTGAGAAAGCTAGCGATGTTAAAGACACTTCGCTACGTGTACCTTCAAGTACAGTTGGTACTGTTATTGATGTTCAAGTGTTTACTCGAGATGGTGTTGAAAAAGATTCTCGTGCACTTGAAATCGAGCAGAGCCAAATCATCAAAGCGAAAAAAGATCTTAATGACCAGTTAAGAATTCTAGAAGGCAACATCTATCAGCGTGCTTATCGTCTGGTATTGGGCTGTGTTGCAGAAAAAGGTCCAAGTCTTCTTAAGAAAGGCAGTGAGTTAACTGCTGAATACTTAGATGGTCTAGCACCAAAACAGTGGATGGAAGTTCAGCTACGGGATGAAGAAAAGCAGCAAGAATTAGAAGCTTTATCTGAGTACCTGGCAGAACAGCGTAAAGAATATGAGAAGCGTCTTGAGATCAAGAAATCTAAGATTGCTCAAGGCGATGATCTTGCTCCTGGTGTACTGAAGATTGTTAAAGTATACATGGCGGTTAAGCGTCGTATACAGCCTGGTGACAAGATGGCTGGTCGTCACGGTAACAAAGGTGTTATCTCTAACATCGTTCCTGTCGAAGATATGCCGTTTCAGGAAAATGGTGAGCCAGTTGATATCGTATTGAATCCTCTGGGTGTACCGTCTCGTATGAACATCGGTCAGATTCTCGAAACTCACTTAGGATGGGCCGCAAAAGGGGTCGGTAATAAGATTGGTGAATTACTTGAGCAGAAAGCTGAAGTCGAAAAAGTTCGCGGCTTCCTGGATCAGGTGTACAACCATCGAGAAGAGAAAACAGTTGATCTGGATTCATTAAGTGATGAAGAGATCATGCAGATGTCGAATAACTTGAAGAAGGGTGTTCCGATGGCTACACCTGTGTTCGACGGCGCTCATGAATCTGAAATCAAGCATATACTTGAGCTGGGTGGATTACCTAACTCGGGTCAAACATGGTTATTCGACGGACGTACAGGTGATAAATTTGACCGCCCTGTCACTGTCGGCTACATGTATATGCTGAAGTTGAATCACTTGGTAGACGACAAAATGCATGCTCGTTCTACTGGTTCGTACAGTCTTGTAACTCAGCAACCTCTTGGTGGTAAAGCTCAGTTCGGTGGTCAGCGTTTCGGAGAGATGGAAGTATGGGCACTAGAAGCTTATGGTGCTGCATATACTCTGCAAGAAATGCTAACAGTTAAGTCGGATGACGTTAATGGTCGAACGCGCATGTATAAAAACATTGTTGATGGCGATCATCGTATGGAACCTGGCATGCCGGAATCTTTCAACGTATTGGTGAAAGAGATCCGTTCGTTAGGTATCGATATTGAGCTAGAGGTTGAATAAGGGCGAGATTGCATGGGCAGCGTAAAAGCTGCCCTCTCCTGATTCTCTGATTTAAACAACTCCTTGAAGGAGAGAAGTCTTGAAAGATTTACTAAATTTCATCAAGCAGCAAAACCAAACCCAAGAATTTGACCGAATTCGGATTGGTTTAGCATCACCAGAAATGATTCGTTCTTGGTCTTTCGGTGAAGTAAAAAAACCAGAAACAATAAACTATCGAACGTTTAAGCCAGAGCGTGATGGTTTGTTCTGTGCCAAAATTTTTGGCCCTGTGAAAGATTACGAATGTTTATGTGGCAAATACAAGCGCATGAAGCATCGTGGTGTTATCTGTGAAAAATGTGGTGTTGAAGTTACGTTAGCGAAAGTTCGTCGTGAACGTATGGGCCACATTGAGTTAGCGTGTCCTGTTGCTCACATTTGGTTCTTAAAGTCGTTACCATCAAGAATTGGTCTTTTATTAGATATGACCCTTCGCGACATTGAGCGCATTCTTTATTTTGAAGCCTTCGTTGTTATTGAGCCAGGCATGACTGCATTGGAAAAAGGTCAGCTACTGACTGAAGATGCTTATCTAGACGCTCTTGAAGAATATGGCGATGAGTTTGAAGCCAAGATGGGTGCTGAAGCAGTAAAAGAGTTACTGTCAGCTATTAATCTAGAGACCGACGCAGCTGCTTTGCGTGAAGAGATCCCTAACACAAATTCTGAAACCAAGCTTAAGAAATTAGGCAAGCGTTTGAAGCTTTTAGAAGCGTTCTTAGAGTCTGGTAACAATCCTGAGTGGATGATCATGACGGTATTGCCTGTCTTGCCACCAGATTTAAGACCTTTGGTTCCACTAGAAGGTGGACGTTTTGCTACATCTGATTTGAATGATCTATATCGTCGTGTGATCAATCGTAATAACCGTTTGAAGCGACTATTAGATCTTAATGCTCCTGACATTATTGTACGCAACGAAAAGCGTATGCTTCAGGAAGCTGTTGATGCGTTACTAGATAACGGTCGACGTGGTCGAGCAATTACTGGCTCCAACAAACGTCCTCTAAAATCTTTGGCCGATATGATCAAAGGTAAGCAAGGTCGTTTCCGTCAGAATCTATTAGGTAAGCGTGTAGACTACTCTGGTCGTTCTGTAATCGTTGTTGGTCCAACATTAAAACTGCATCAGTGTGGTTTGCCTAAGAAAATGGCTTTGGAATTATTCAAACCGTTTATCTTTGGTAAGTTGGAACTGCGCGGCATGGCAACAACCATCAAAGCTGCAAAGAAAATGGTTGAGCGCGAAGAAGCGGTTGTATGGGATATTCTTGACGAAGTGATTCGAGAGCATCCTGTTATGCTTAACCGTGCACCAACACTTCACCGTTTAGGTATTCAGGCATTCGAGCCTGTATTGATCGAAGGTAAAGCGATTCAATTACACCCTCTGGTCTGTGTTGCTTACAACGCTGACTTCGACGGTGACCAAATGGCGGTTCACGTACCTCTAACATTAGAAGCACAGCTAGAAGCTCGTGCTTTGATGATGTCTACTAACAACATTCTGTCTCCTGCAAACGGTGAACCTATTATCGTTCCAACGCAGGATGTTGTACTTGGCTTGTATTTCTTAACTCGCGAGAAAGTTAATGTAAGCGGAGAAGGCATGGTCTTCGCAGATACATCTGAAGTGTATCGCGCTTACAACAGTGACCGTGTTGATTTGCACGCAAAAATTAAAGTTAGATTGCAGCAAACTATCATCACTGAAGAAGGTGAGAGAGAGACTTCAACAATCATCGCCGACACAACTGTTGGCCGTGCATTGTTGTGGGAAATTGTGCCAGAAGGTCTTCCTTTTGCATTGATTAATGAGCCAATGACCAAAAAGCGCATTTCTCGATTAGTGAATGCTTGTTATCGTCAGTTAGGTTTAAAAACCAGTGTTATCTTTGCCGATCAGTTGATGTATACCGGTTATAAGTATGCAACTCGCTCTGGAACTTCTGTTGGTATTAACGACATGGAAATTCCAGAAGTTAAAGCAGAAATCATTGGTAAAGCGGAAGCCGAAGTAAGAGAAATTGAAGACCAATATGCATCGGGTCTTGTTACTCAAGGTGAGCGCTACAATAAAGTTGTTGATATCTGGTCTCATACCAATGAGCAGGTAGCAAAAGCGATGATGGATAACTTGGCATTTGACAAGATTGAAAATGCTGAAGGTGAAATGGTTGATCAACAATCTTTCAATTCTATCTTTATGATGGCTGACTCTGGCGCTCGAGGTAGTGCCGCTCAGATTCGTCAGCTTGCTGGTATGCGTGGTCTGATGGCAAAGCCGGATGGCTCTATCATCGAAAGTCCAATCAAAGCGAACTTCCGTGAAGGTTTGAACGTACTTGAGTACTTTATTTCGACTCACGGTGCTCGTAAAGGTTTGGCCGATACCGCATTGAAAACAGCAAACTCAGGTTACTTGACTCGTCGTCTGGTTGATGTTGCACAAGACTTGGTTATTACCGAGAAAGACTGTGGCACTGAAGACGGTGTGAGCATGAGTCCTCTTATCGAAGGTGGTGATGTTGTTGAGCCACTAAGAGAGCGAGTATTAGGTCGTGTGACGGCTGATCATATTTACTATCCAGGCAGCGATAATGTCTTGTGTGAAGCTGGCACATTGTTAGATGAAGCTTGGGTTGAAAGATTAGAAGAACACAGTGTTGACCAGGTTCTGGTTCGTTCTGTAATTACCTGTGAAACTCGTTATGGTGTATGTGCTAAGTGTTATGGTCGTGATTTGGCTCGAGGACACTTGATTAACGATGGTGAATCTATCGGTGTTATCGCAGCACAGTCTATCGGTGAGCCGGGTACACAGTTAACAATGCGTACGTTCCACATTGGTGGTGCGGCATCGAGACAAAGTGCTGATAACAACGTACAGGTTAAAAATGACGGTACCTTGAAATTGCACACTGCAAAAACCGTTATCCGAAATGATAATAAGCCTGTTATCGTATCTCGTTCTGCTGAGTTGACTCTGATTGATGAGTTTGGCCGTGAGCGTGAGCGTTATAAAGTGCCTTACGGTGCTGTATTAGAAAAACAAGAAGGTGAGCAAGTTTCTGGTGGTGACATCGTTGCAACCTGGGATCCTCACACACACCCAATTATCACTGAGATCGCGGGTAAGATTAAGTTCCGTGATTTGATTGAAGGTGTGAACATGGAGCGTCAAACCGACGAAATCACTGGTTTGTCTTCTACTGTGGTTACCGATGCTAAGCAGCGTGGTAAAGGTACTGAGTTGAAACCAATGGTTGTTCTATTTGATGAGAATGACAATCAGCTCAACATTCCTGGTACAAACATTCCTGCACAGTACATGCTTCCGTCCAATGCATTGATTAACCTCGATGATGGTGCCGAAGTTGGCGTGGGTGATGCTTTAGCTCGTATCCCTCAAGAGAGTTCAAAAACTAAGGATATTACGGGTGGTCTGCCACGAGTTGCAGACCTATTTGAAGCTCGTAAACCTAAAGAGTCTGCAATTCTTGCTGAGATCTCTGGTACGGTCAGCTTTGGTAAAGAAACTAAAGGTAAGCGTCGTCTGGTTATTACACCAAATGAAGGCGATACCTATGAAGAACTAATCCCTAAATGGCGTCATTTGAACGTGTTTGAAGGGGAGAAAGTAGAAATAGGTGAGGTTGTATCAGATGGTGCAGATAATCCTCATGACATTCTGCGCCTGAAAGGTATTCACGCTGTTGCGAATTACATCGTTAACGAAGTTCAGGATGTATACCGTTTGCAGGGTGTAAAAATCAACGATAAGCACATCGAAGTTATCATTCGTCAAATGTTGCGTAAATGTACTATCGTTAATCCTGGTGACAGTCGCTTGTTACAGGGCGAACAGGTTGAATACGTTCGCGTGCTTGAAGTAAATGATCAATTGCAAGCTGAGGGTAAAGAACTTGTTACTGTGGACCGCAACCTGATGGGGATTACTAAAGCATCTCTTGCTACAGAATCCTTCATTTCGGCTGCATCCTTCCAGGAAACAACACGCGTATTAACTGAAGCTGCCGTAAACGGCAAAGCGGATGATTTACGTGGCTTGAAAGAAAACGTTATTGTTGGTCGCTTAATACCTGCTGGAACGGGGCTGTCTTATCACCACCGTCGCCGCACAGTAGCCAACAACGACATGCTTGATGATTCGCAAGTTAATGTTTCTGCATCTGATGCGGAGAAAGCATTAACTGAAGCGTTGAATGAGAGCAACCACTAGAAAGGTAATAGAAGGTCATAAAATGACCTTCTTCCTTGACAGTAACTGGCAGGCTCTATAAAATGCCCGCCCTCGAAGGCAGCTTTCGCTTGAGATCTGCCTTATTTTGTAAAAGTTAGGAGCTGGAGTTTAATTAATGGCAACAATTAATCAGCTGGTACGTAAACCTCGTAAAAAGGTTGTTAAGAAAAGCAACGTACCCGCATTAGAGGCTTGCCCGCAAAAGCGCGGTGTGTGTACTCGTGTTTACACGACTACTCCAAAAAAGCCAAATTCTGCATTACGTAAAGTTGCTCGTGTCCGTTTAACCAACGGTTTCGAGGTAACTTCATACATTGGTGGTGAAGGTCACAACTTGCAAGAGCACAGCGTTGTAATGATCCGTGGTGGTCGTGTAAAAGACTTACCTGGTGTTCGTTATCACTGTGTACGCGGTACATTAGACCTTGCTGGTGTTAAGGATCGTAAACAGGGCCGTTCTAAGTACGGTGCTAAACGTCCTAAGTAAGTGTTATGTAACCTCGAGCTGTTAACCTGAGATTTAACTCTCATGTTATAAGCTTACAACTAATTGATTCCATTCAAATATCTCTCATTTGAATGCGAGTAAGGCCGGGCAAAGTAGTTTTAGAGTCCCGGAGTAGCCTGAAGGAGCATTAAAGATGCCAAGAAGACGTGTCGTCGCTGCGCGCGAGATCCTGCCAGATCCGAAATTTGGATCGCAATTATTAGCAAAATTCATAAACGTTGTAATGGTTGACGGTAAAAAATCTGTTGCCGAAAGAATCGTTTATGGCGCGTTAGACATTATCGCAGAAAAGAAAAATTCAGACGCAATGCCTACGTTTGAAGAAGGTTTGGATAAAATCCGCCCTCTAGTTGAAGTTAAATCTCGCCGTGTAGGTGGTTCTACTTACCAAGTGCCTGTTGAAGTTCGTCCAGCTCGTCAAACTGCTTTAGCTATGAGATGGTTGGTAGAAGCCTCACGTAAACGTGGCGAGAAATCAATGAAAGAGCGTTTAGCTCACGAATTGCTTGATGCAATGGAAAACCGTGGTTCAGCTGTTAAGAAACGTGAAGACGTTCACCGTATGGCTGAAGCAAATAAAGCCTTTGCTCACTATCGTTGGTAAGCGAAGTTTTTTACGGATTAACCGAGGATATTATTCGTGGCACGCAAGACTCCGATTGAGCGTTACCGAAATATTGGTATTTGTGCGCACGTTGATGCCGGAAAAACAACGACTACCGAGCGTGTTCTTTTCTACACCGGTCTTTCTCATAAGATCGGTGAAGTCCATGATGGCGCGGCCACCATGGACTGGATGGAGCAAGAGCAGGAGCGAGGCATCACAATTACTTCTGCTGCAACCACGACTTTCTGGAGTGGAATGCAACAGCAATTCCCAGAACACCGTATCAATATCATCGACACTCCTGGACACGTAGATTTTACTATCGAAGTAGAACGCTCTTTACGTGTGCTTGATGGAGCTGTTGTTGTTTTTTGTGCGACTTCTGGTGTGGAGCCACAATCAGAAACAGTATGGCGTCAAGCTAACAAGTACGAAGTGCCTCGCATGGTATTTGTTAATAAGATGGACCGTGCTGGTGCTGATTTTTTACGTGTTGTTGATCAAATTAAGGTTCGTTTAGGCGCCCGTCCAATTCCCGTCCAATTGCCTATTGGTGCAGAAGACGAGTTTGAAGGGGTCGTAGACCTTATCAAAATGAAAGCCATTTACTGGAACGAAAATGATCGCGGAATGACTTTTGAGTACCGTGATATTCCAGAAAACATGGTGGATGAGTGTGAGCATTGGCGCAGTGAAATGATTGAAGCTGCCGCTGAAGCCTCAGAAGAGTTGATGGATAAGTATCTGGAAGAAGGTGAACTTTCAGAAGATGACATCAAATGTGGTTTGCGTACTCAAACACTAAATAATGAGCTTGTTTTGGCAACATGCGGTTCCGCTTTTAAGAATAAAGGTGTCCAAGCAGTATTGGATTCCGTTATTGAATACATGCCTGCCCCTGTCGATATTCCCCCGATTAAGGGTGTACTAGAAGATGGTGAAACCGAAGCTGAACGACCAGCCTCTGATGATGAGCCCTTTTCTGCACTAGCTTTTAAAATTGCTACTGATCCCTTTGTTGGTTCTTTGACTTTCTTCCGTGTTTACTCTGGTGTTTTAAGCTCTGGTGATCAGGTTTATAACTCTGTAAAAGAGAAAAAGGAGCGTATTGGGCGAATTGTTCAAATGCACTCCAATAGTCGAGAAGAGATTAAGGAAGTATTAGCTGGTGATATCGCTGCTGGCATAGGTCTGAAAGATGTTACTACCGGAGATACTTTGTGTGCGCCAGAGCATAAAATTATTCTGGAGCGTATGGAGTTTCCCGAGCCTGTGATCTCGGTAGCTGTTGAGCCAAAAACAGTTGCTGATCAGGAAAAAATGTCGATTGCTTTGTCTAAACTGGCGCAAGAAGATCCTTCTTTCCGCGTAGAGTCTGATGAAGAGTCAGGGCAAACAATCATTTCCGGTATGGGTGAATTACATTTAGATATTCTCGTTGATCGTATGAAACGAGAGTTTAATGTTGAAGCCAATATCGGTAAGCCTCAGGTAGCTTATAGAGAGTGCCTAAAAGAGTCCGTTGAGCAAGAAGGTAAATTTGTTCGTCAATCAGGTGGTCGTGGCCAATATGGGCATGTCTGGTTACGAATAGAGCCACAGGAAGAAGGGTTTGGCTACGAGTTCGTTAACGAAATCGTTGGTGGCACTGTTCCTCGTGAGTATATTCCTGCTGTTGATAAAGGTATTCAAGAGCAAATGCAAAGCGGAGTCTTAGGTGGATATCCTGTCTTGGATGTCAAAGTCACTTTGTATGATGGCTCATACCATGATGTTGACTCTAATGAGATGGCATTTAAAATTGCTGGCTCTATGGGTTTTCGTGCTGGGGCACTAAAAGCCAGTCCTGCCTTACTTGAACCAATGATGAAAGTTGAAGTTGTTACTCCCGAAGATTATATGGGGGATGTAATGGGTGACTTGAATCGCCGTAGAGGTCTGGTTCAAGGAATGGAAGATGGTATTGGCGGTGTAAAGATTATTCGAGCAAACGTCCCATTATCAGAGATGTTTGGCTATGCCACAGACTTGAGAAGTGCTACTCAAGGCCGTGCGAGCTACTCGATGGAATTCGAAAAATACGCTGAAGCTCCACAAAATGTAGCCGATGCTATTATAAATAAAGTTTAATTATCATTATCAATTAATTAGAGAGAGGTTAAATCTCATGTCTAAGGAAAAATTTGAACGTACGAAACCCCACGTCAACGTAGGAACTATCGGCCACGTTGACCACGGTAAAACAACTTTGACAGCGGCAATGTGTACAGTATTGTCAGCGAAGTTTGGTGGAGAGCAGAAAGCGTTTGACGAGATCGATAACGCACCAGAAGAGAAAGAGCGTGGTATCACAATCGCAACTTCTCACGTAGAGTATGAGTCAGACATCCGTCACTATGCTCACGTTGACTGCCCTGGTCACGCTGACTATGTAAAGAACATGATCACAGGTGCTGCTCAGATGGACGGCGCGATCTTAGTATGTTCAGCAGCAGATGGCCCCATGCCACAGACTCGTGAGCACATCTTGTTATCACGTCAGGTAGGTGTACCAAAGATTGTTGTATTCTTGAACAAATGCGACATGGTAGACGACGAAGAGTTGTTAGAGTTGGTTGAAATGGAAGTGCGTGAGTTGTTAGACACTTACGATTTCCCAGGTGACGACACGCCAATCATCCGTGGTTCAGCGTTGAAAGCGTTAGAAGGTGATGCAGAGTACCAAGAGCGTATCGTAGAGTTAGCGGGCGCACTTGACACTTACATCCCAGAGCCAGAGCGTGCTGTAGACCAGCCATTCTTGTTACCAATCGAAGACGTATTCTCAATCTCAGGCCGTGGTACTGTTGTAACAGGTCGTGTAGAGCGCGGTATCGTTAAAGTAGGTGAAGAGATTGAAATCGTAGGTATCAAAGAGACTACGAAAACTACGGTAACAGGTGTAGAAATGTTCCGTAAGTTGTTGGACGAAGGTCGTGCAGGTGACAACGTAGGTGTACTATTACGTGGTACTAAGCGTGAAGACGTAGAGCGTGGTCAGGTATTATCTCACACAGGTACTATCACTCCTCACACTAAGTTCGAATCAGAAGTATACATTCTGAGCAAAGACGAAGGTGGACGTCACACTCCATTCTTTAAAGGATACCGTCCTCAGTTCTACTTCCGTACAACTGACGTGACAGGTTCTATCGAGTTACCAGAAGGCGTTGAAATGGTAATGCCTGGTGACAACATCAAAATGTCAGTAGAGTTGATTGCTCCGATTGCGATGGACGAAGGTTTACGCTTCGCGATTCGTGAAGGTGGCCGTACTGTTGGCGCTGGTGTTGTTGCTAAAATCTTCGAATAATTTCGACGATTTACAGTAACTTAAAAAGGCCGCTGATTGCGGCCTTTTTTGTTTCTACCTGTCTTTCATTTTTAAGACTTTAACTAGAAGAGAGCTCTATATTGTTTCCTATACACCAAACTTCTCTTTTATGTAATCGCTAGTGATGTGTTTTAGAATATCAATTGGATCGCATTTGCGATCACCATCATGATATTTTACAGGGCTAATACGTTTCGCTAGTTTTACCGAAGCCAAGTTGAGTGGTTTATTTCTCTTTCCTATGCCAATGAGTGCTCCAGCCATACTCATACGAACATAATTGTTTTCTTTATCAATATTTTCATCAATGCTTTTAATACACATCAGAAAGAATTCATCTGTTAGTGACTTATTACGTTTATTTTTACTCAACTCGTACACTAGCCCATATCCACACCGTCTTCTAGCCACTGACTTACTTTTTATCCAGCTTTGAGCAAGCTCAAATGCAAAAGAAGTTTTGGCCAAAGGAGCATCACAAGAACTAAATACATGAGAAAGCAAACCGCTGTTTAAGTTTTCTACCTGTTGTTCCACTTGTTCTTTCGTTATTAGTTTAGGCTCATCTATCAGTAAACTAATGACTTTGGCATCATAATACTCTGAGTCCCACAGCTTCAGAGCAAGTTCATGGTCTTTACCTATTTGTTTGGCGAGTTTTCGCAGTTGTGTCAGTCCTATACCAAAGGAATTCAGCTCAGCGGCTTCATCCATTTTTTTCCAGTTCTCAATACCACGGTCATTCTTATTCTCTTTGAGTAGTTTTAATACTTGGGCTGTATTCATTGTTAGATCTCTAAAGACGTTTATGGGCTAGAGGATTGGTCTGAGTTTAGATGTTATAGGAAGAAAAGCGAGTTAATTTTAGGTCTGTATCTATTCTTATAAATAGAGGCCCGGTGTAATCACCGGGCAAATGATTTTACTCGTGATACATAGAACCAGTAGATGAATAAATGTAAGTGCATTTTCCGTTACTATCCCACTGGAAGTACAGGTATGATTCATTGCTAAGGCCGCGGATCTGCTCAACGTGATGAGCCTGAGTTGTTGTGCAAGATTTTGAGGTGCCTGCAGAATTACGAGCACTACAAATTCCATAAGGATTTGAAGAAAAGCCGACATAGGAGCAAACAATATACTGAGTGCTGTCTGAGCTGTTTCTCGCTCCTATCATTGAGCCATAAGCCGTCGTGCTGGATACGTTAATTTGGTAGTGATTGGTGAATCCTGCAAAAACTGAGCTGCTGATCAAAGTGGCGATTAAAGCAAATGTTTTTAATTTCATGATAGTCCTCCGTGTATTTATCAATAGTGAGCTTCTAAATGTTATAGAGTTACTCCTGGTTGCAAAATCAGTTCGCCGTTATTAATAGCTATAACTAATTTTTGCAATGCTTGATGGTGTTCCTTTGGTGACATCTTTGACATAACTCGACGAAGCTCATGGATACTTTCGTGATCCAAATTTCCTTGTGACAAGATGACATCGATTCTTTCATGTCCAAGTTGATTGGCTTCTTCAAATGTTTGCTGTAATTGATTCGAGATAGGATGGTCCTGTATCGAGGCTTCAGAAATTTCTTGGCGTGATATGAGTGCTTCTAATTTCTGAATCTGAAAACTAAGTTTTTGTAACCCGTTTGAAATGTGAATGATATGTTGGCTTTGTTCTGAAGTATTAGCTTCTGCAAAATCTGTTTGTGTAGGGCGGGGGATTATATCTTCAACCGTTGGCTTTATATCATTGTGCTTATGTTGCAACAATATGATTAACGTAATGGTGTTAATGGCTAAAGAAACAATCAGTAAAACGCTTATCCAACGCAACATATTGCCCTCCGTGGCACTCTTGCAATCATTGATACTAAATACTATAAGTTATAGCAGTTGAGATAAACTATAGTGGTTTGCCAATAAATTATGTGAGCAATTGACTATTAGGCGAGTAGTCTTAAGAGTAATGAGCGGTGTTTCTGTCAAAGTACACGTTAGCTTTTAGCATTAAAAAACCCCGAGAAGCTGTGCTTGTCGGGGTTTTTTTAAGAAGAGTAACTTAAGAAATTATTTCTTTTCGTTACGCTCTTTAGCTTCTGCAATAACTTGCTCAGCTACGTTCTGAGGACATGGTGCGTAGTGAGAGAACTCCATAGAGAACTGACCACGACCTGAAGTCATAGTACGTAAGTGACCAATGTAGCCAAACATTTCGCTTAGTGGAACGTCACCTTTAATACGTACGCCAGTAGGACCAGCTTCCTGACCACCAATCATACCGCGACGACGGTTCAAGTCACCAATAACATCACCAACGTGATCTTCTGGAGTAAATACGTCTACTTTCATGATTGGCTCTAGTAACTGAGCGCCTGCTTTTGGTACTGACTGACGGTATGCGCCTTTTGCAGCGATTTCGAAAGCAACAGCTGACGAGTCAACCGCGTGGAAAGCACCATCAAATAAAGTAACTTTAACATCAAGAACTGGGTATCCTGCTAGAACACCTTCGCCCATCATGCCTTTAAAGCCTTTTTCGATAGCAGGCCAGAATTCTTTAGGTACGTTACCACCAACAACTGTTGATTCGAATACGAAACCTTCGCCTTGCTCGCTTGGCTCAATGATGTAGTCGATTTTACCAAACTGACCAGAACCACCAGACTGCTTCTTGTGAGTATAGCTGTCTTCGATGCGCTGAGTGATTGTTTCACGGTAAGCAACCTGAGGTTTACCTACAGTTAGCTCAACACCGTGAGTACGTTTCAAGATATCTACTTTGATATCTAGGTGTAGCTCACCCATTCCTTTAAGGATAGTCTCACCAGAATCTTGGTCAGTTTCTACCTGGAATGAAGGATCTTCTGCAATCATTTTACCAAGAGCAACGCCTAACTTCTCTGAAGCGCCTTTGTCTTTAGGAGCAACAGCGATAGAGATTACTGGCTCTGGGAATACCATTGGCTCTAGTGTGCAAGGATTGTTGGTATCACAAAGAGTGTGACCAGTCTGAACATTCTTCATGCCGATTACAGCTAAAATGTCACCTGCTTGAGCTGAGTCTAACTCGGTACGCTCATCAGCGTGCATTTCTACCATACGGCCGATACGCTCAGTTTTACCTGTTGCACTGTTCAGTACTGTCATACCTTTAGTCATTTTACCTGAGTAAATACGGATAAAGGTTAGGGCGCCAAAACGGTCGTCCATGATTTTAAACGCTAATGCACGTAGTGGCTCTTCAGCGCTTACTGTTGCAACTTCACCTGTCTCATTACCTTCTTCGTCAGTTAAAGGCTGAGGCTTAACTTCTGTTGGGGCTGGTAAGTAATCAACAACAGCATCAAGTACTAACTGGATACCTTTGTTTTTGAAAGCAGAACCACAGAAAGTAGGGAAGAATGCGAGTTCGTTAGTACCTTTACGGATACAACGCTTGATCTCTTCCAAAGAAGGCTCTTCACCTTCCAGGTATTTTTCCATCAAGTCATCATCTTGCTCTACCGCAGTTTCGATCAACATTTCGCGGTATTCAGCTGCTTTATCAGCTAACTCAGCTGGGATGTCGGTAACTTCGTAATTTTCTGGCAGACCTGAGTCGTCCCAAACGTAAGCTTTTTGATTTAATACATCAACAACACCTACGAAATCGTCTTCAGTACCGATAGGCAATGTCATAACGAGTGGGTTTGCACCTAATACGTTTTTGACCTGCTCTACGACTCGGTAGAAGTCCGCACCTAAACGGTCTAGCTTGTTTACGAATATCAAACGAGCTACTTCTGATTCGTTCGCGTAACGCCAGTTTGTTTCTGATTGAGGCTCAACACCACCAGAACCACAGAATACACCAACACCACCGTCAAGAACTTTTAGAGAACGATATACTTCAACCGTGAAGTCAACGTGTCCGGGTGTGTCGATAATGTTTAAACGGTGATCATCCCAGAAACAGGTTGTTGCAGCTGACTGGATAGTGATACCACGTTCTGCTTCCTGATCCATGAAGTCGGTAGTTGCAGCACCGTCATGTACCTCACCTGTTTTATGAATTTTTCCGGTGAGTTTCAAAATTCGCTCTGTGGTGGTGGTTTTACCCGCATCTACGTGAGCGAAAATACCAATGTTTCTGTATTTCGTTAAATCTACCATTTTCTTACTCTTAAAAAGTGTTAAGCCAAAGTTTGAATTCTGGACGCTTTTCGTCAAAGGGGCGCATTATACACTAGTTATTGGAGAAGGGTTATCTACATGTTGCATGAAAATCAAACAAATTATAGGAAGTTTATCCAGAGTGTCGAGTTTAGTGTGTCAACGGATTGTTGATAAATGTTGATAATAACTATTAGTCGGACTCAATTGCCATGTAAATCAAGCGGTTAGGTTTGGGTTTGTCCTTTTTATAAGGATTGATTCATGGGTAGGGAATGAATGACGTCATCTTGCTGCTATTTAAATAAGAGATATATTTGTGGTCAAAAGGTAATAGTTGAGTAAAATGGCGCCCGTATTTCTATACTTTTCTTTGCGCTATATAGATAGAAACAGGCTAAATTAAATAATTAACTGAAATCGAGTTGATTAATACTTAGGCTTTACATATAATAGCGCACCCTCGAACAAGAGGGGCATGGATGAGGTTAGTCAATTTGACTATCAAGGCTTTGAAAAGCCTCTCAATGGACAATCGAACTTAATATGGAGTTCGAACTGGTTAAGCTGCTGTTCTCGGATTTATACTTCGAGGGGGCGGTTTTTGACGTTTTAAATTTGATAATTGGAGTGTCTTTGCGATGGCAAAGCAGCGTATTCGAATTCGACTTAAAGCTTTCGACCATAAGTTGATTGACCAGTCTACTGCAGAAATCGTGAACACTGCGAAACGTACTGGTGCTCAGGTATGTGGGCCTATCCCATTACCTACTCGTAAAGAGCGTTTTACTGTGTTGATCTCACCTCACGTGAATAAAGATGCACGAGACCAGTATGAGATCCGTACTCATAAAAGATTGGTTGATATTGTTGAACCTACTGACAAGACTGTTGACGCCTTGATGAAGCTGGATCTAGCTGCTGGTGTTGATGTGCAAATTAGCTTGTCATAACAATCACGAATTTGGGCGAAGGTGCTGAGTGGCTCAGCGTCATTTAGAGGGCCGTAAAATGACAATCGGAATCGTAGGCCGCAAATGCGGTATGACCCGAGTATTTACTGAAGATGGGAATTCTATTCCTGTTACTGTTATCGAAGTCGATGGCAACAGAATTACTCAGGTTAAAACAGAAGCTACTGATGGCTACAGTGCTGTTCAGGTTACTGCAGGTATTAAAAAAGCTTCTCGAGTAAACAAACCTGAAACAGGTCACTTTAAAAAGGCTGGTGTTGAAGCCGGTCGTGGTCTGTGGGAATTCCGCGTGGATTCTTTAGATGGTTTTGAAGTTGGCGGCGAAATCAAAGTTGATATCTTTGAAGCTGGCCAAACTGTTGATGTAACCGGTACCTCAAAAGGTAAAGGTTTCGCAGGTGCAATTAAGCGTTGGAATTTCCGTGGACAAGATAACACTCACGGTAACTCTATTTCTCACCGTGCTCCTGGTTCTATTGGTCAAAACCAATCTCCCGGTAAAGTATTTAAGGGTAAGAAAATGGCTGGCCACATGGGTGCAGAGCGAGTAACTACTCAGAACTTGGAAGTTGTTCGTGTAGATGCTGAGCGCAACCTGTTATTGATTAAAGGTGCTGTTCCTGGCGCCACTGGCGGTGACGTGATCGTACGTCCTGCGGTTAAAGCTTAAGGCCCGAGAGGAGAATGCGAATGGAACTTAATTTATCAGTTCCCGGTGATAGCGCAAAATCAGCGTTAGAAGTATCCGAAACTGCTTTCGGCCGCGAATTTAATGAGCCTTTAGTCCACCAAGTTGTAGTTGCCTATATGGCTGCTGCTCGTTCTGGAACTCGTGCTCAGAAAAATCGTAGTGCTGTTAGCGGAGGCGGTAAAAAGCCTTGGCGTCAAAAAGGTACAGGTCGTGCACGTGCTGGTACGATTCGTAGCCCAATCTGGCGTTCTGGTGGTGTTACCTTTGCTGCTCAACCTCAAGACCACTCTCAGAAAGTAAACAAGAAAATGTATCGCGGTGCGATGCAGAGCATCTTGTCTGAGTTAGTTCGTCAAGAGCGTTTGATCATCGTTGATGATTTCAAAGTTGAGCAACCTAAGACTAAAGAACTAGTTAGCAAACTTAAAGAGTTAGATTTAACTGAAGCTCTTATCGTTACTGACAGCGTGGAAGAGAATTTATTCTTAGCAGCGCGCAACTTGCATAAAGTTGACGTTCGCGACCCACATGCTGTTGACCCTGTCAGCCTGATTGCGTTTGACAAAGTATTGATGACAGTAGCTGCCGTTAAGAAATTTGAGGAGATGCTAGGATGAACCAAGAACGTTTAGCCAAAGTATTACTGGCTCCTCATATTTCAGAAAAAGCGACAATCGCTGCTGAAAATGGTCAGTTTGTTTTTAAAGTTGCTACTGATGCGACTAAATTAGAAATTAAACGAGCTGTTGAACTGATGTTTGAAGTCGAAGTTAATAACGTTCGCACTTTGAATGTAAAAGGTAAAACTAAGCGCGTTGGAACAATGACCGGTCGTCGTAAAGATTGGAAAAAAGCCTATGTGTCTCTGAAAGAAGGTCAGGACATTGACATTGTAGGCGGCGAGTAAGCGAAGAGGTAATTGTAAATGGCTATTGTAAAAGCTAAACCAACATCGCCAGGGCGTCGCTTTGTTGTCAAAGTCGTCAACCCTGACTTACACAAAGGCAAGCCTCATGCTGCTCTTCTTTCTAAAAAGAGCAAAAGTGGCGGTCGCAACAATAACGGTCGTATCACAGTTCGTCACATTGGTGGTGGACATCGTCAACACTACCGTATTGTCGATTTCAAAAGAAATAAAGATGGTATTCCAGCGACTGTAGAGCGTTTGGAATATGATCCGAATCGTAGCGCAAATATCGCTCTTGTCCTTTATGCGGATGGTGAGCGTCGATATATCATTGCGCCAAAAGGTTTGCGTGCTGGTGATCAGCTTCAGTCTGGTGAAGCATCTCCAATCAAAGCAGGCAACACTTTACCTATGCGCAACATCCCTGTTGGTACCACTGTTCACTGTGTCGAAATGAAGCCTGGTAAAGGCGCTCAGATCGCACGTAGTGCAGGTACTTATGTACAGATCGTTGCTCGCGACGGAGCTTATGTAACGCTTCGTTTACGTTCAGGTGAAATGCGTAAAGTATTGGCTGAATGTCGTGCGACTATAGGTGAAGTTGGTAACGCCGAACATATGCTACGTTCACTGGGTAAAGCCGGTGCTACACGTTGGCGCGGAGTTCGTCCTACTGTTCGAGGCGTTGCTATGAACCCAGTCGACCACCCGCACGGTGGTGGTGAGGGACGCACCTCAGGTGGCCGTCATCCTGTAACTCCATGGGGTGTGCCAACTAAGGGCAAGAAGACTCGTAGTAACAAGCGTACTGACAAATTAATTGTTCGTCGCCGTAACAAGAAATAACAGAGGGTAGAATTGTGCCACGTTCATTGAAGAAAGGCCCATTTATCGACCTTCATCTAATGAAGAAGGTTGAGGCGGCTCTTGAAGCAAATAGCAAAAAGCCCATCAAGACTTGGTCGCGTCGTTCTATGATCTCTCCAGAAATGGTTGGATTGACGATTGCTGTTCATAACGGTCGTCAGCATGTACCTGTTTTCGTAACTGAAGACATGGTAGGTCACAAGTTAGGTGAATTTGCACCTACTCGTACCTACAAAGGTCACGCTGCTGACAAGAAAGCTAAGAAGCGATAGCGAGGGGGATAAATGGAAACTCAAGCAGTTTTACGTCATGCACGCATCTCCGCTCAAAAAGCTCGCTTAGTAGCTGATCAAATTCGTGGTTTGCCAGTAGAAAAAGCTTTGGACGTTCTTAAGTTCAGTCCTAAGAAAGCTGCTGGAATCATGAAGAAAGTGTTGGAGTCAGCCATCGCAAACGCCGAGCATAATGATGGTGCTGATATTGATGAATTAGCTGTATCTACAGTATTCGTTGATGAAGGCCCTACATTAAAGCGTATCAAGCCACGCGCTAAAGGTCGTGCCGATCGTATTTTTAAGCGTTCGTGCCATATCACCGTTAAAGTCTCGGAAAAGTAGGAGAAGGTAATGGGTCAGAAAGTACATCCCACCGGTATCCGTTTAGGCATTGTTAAAGCTCACAATGCTACTTGGTATGCCGAGCGTGGAGATTATGCCGATAACTTGGAAAGCGATATCAAAATTCGTAACTGGTTAACTAAGAAATTAGCATCTGCGTCTGTTTCTCGTATCGAGATCGAGCGTCCTGCTAAAGCTCTTAGAGTTACAATTCATACCGCACGTCCTGGTATCGTTATTGGTAAAAAAGGTGAAGATATTGAGCGTTTGCGTAAGCAAATCTCAAATATGACTGGATTATCTACACAGGTAAACATCGAACAAGTTCGTAAGCCTGAGTTAGATGGTAAGTTGGTTGCCGATAGTGTTGCTCAGCAGTTAGAGCGCCGCGTTATGTTCCGTCGAGCTATGAAGCGTGCTGTTCAAAATGCTATGCGTCAAGGCGCTAAAGGAATCAAAATCCAGGTTTCAGGTCGTTTAGGCGGTGCTGAAATCGCACGAGCTGAATGGTATCGAGAAGGACGTGTTCCTTTGCATACTCTTCGTGCGAATATCGATTACGCCACATCAGAAGCTCACACTACTTATGGTGTGATTGGTGTGAAGGTCTGGATCTTTAAGGGCGAAGTATTGGGTGGTGAAGAGCAGCAAGAAGCTGAAAAGCCAGCACCTAAGAAAAAAGGCCCTCGCGGTAAGCGTAAGCAGGGGTAACAGACTATGTTGATGCCAAAAAGAACCAAGTTCCGCAAAATGCACAAAGGTCGTAACCGTGGTGTAGCGAATACTGGTAATAAAGTAAGCTTTGGCGAGTTTGGACTACAAGCGACTAGTCGTGGTCGTCTTACTTCTCGTCAAATTGAAGCCGCTCGTCGTGCAATGACTCGTCACATGAAACGTGCTGGTAAAGTATATATCAGAGTTTTCCCTGACAAGCCTATTACTAAAAAGCCTCTCGAAGTTCGTATGGGTAAAGGTAAAGGTAGTGTTGAGTATTGGGTTGCTCAGATCCAGCCAGGTCGTATGTTGTACGAAGTAGAAGGCGTTGATAAAGATCTGGCTCGCGAAGCTTTTGAGTTGGCGGCTGCGAAACTGCCAGTCAAAACAACTTTTGTAACGCGGACGGTGATGTAATGAATGCACAAGAACTACGCGAAAAAAGCGTTGATGAGCTGAAAGATGAGTTGGTTGCTCTTAGCAAAGAGCAGTTTAACTTACGTATGCAGCACGCTACTGGTCAGTTGAATCAAACTCACCAGTTAAAACAGGTACGTCGCAATATTGCGCGCGTTAAAACCCTACTCAGCGAGAAGGCAGGTTCCTAATGAGCGAGCAAGCAACTGTAAAACGTACGCTCACAGGTAAAGTTGTGAGTGACAAGATGGATAAAACCATCACAGTACTTGTCGAGCGTCAGGTGAAGCATCCTTTATATGGCAAATTCATCAAACGTTCTACAAAAGTACACGCTCACGATGAGAGCAATGAGTGCCGTACTGGTGATCTTGTTACTGTGGTCGAATCTCGTCCATTGTCAAAATCAAAGTGCTGGCAACTTGTTGAGATTGTCGAAAAAGCGAATTAGTCTCTAGGTCACGGCGAAATGCTGTGACTTATTGTAATTTTTAATGTATACTCCCGCGTCCTTTTGGTCACGTAGGTGGCTATTAGTTGCGGGAAAATGCGGAGATAACCAATGATCCAGATGCAGACAATGCTTGACGTTGCCGATAATAGCGGTGCTCGTCGAGTCATGTGTATTAAGGTCTTGGGAGGATCGCACCGACGTTATGCTGGCATTGGTGATGTCATCAAGGTGAGCGTAAAAGAAGCGATTCCTCGCGGTAAAGTAAAAAAAGGTGACGTTTTGAACGCAGTAGTCGTTCGCACTCGTAAAGGTGTTCGTCGCCCAGATGGTTCCGTGATTCGTTTTGATGGTAACGCTGCGGTTCTCTTAAATGCTCAATTGGCGCCAATTGGTACGCGTATCTTTGGACCTGTTACACGTGAGTTGCGTGGCGACAAGTTCATGAAAATCGTATCACTAGCTCCTGAAGTACTCTAAGGAGAATTTAGACATGCGTAAAATCAAGACTGGCGATGAAGTCATAGTAATCGCGGGAAAAAGTAAAGGTCAGCGCGGAAAAGTTAGCAAAGTGCTTATCGAAGACGGTCGTGTGATCGTTGAAGGTGTAAACCTGGTGAAAAAGCATCAGCGAGCTAATCCTCAAGCCGGCGTTGAAGGTGGAATTATTGAAAAAGAAGCTGCTTTAGATATTTCTAACGTTGCTATTTTCAACCCTCAAACTGGTAAAGCTGATCGAGTAGGTATCAAGTCTTTGGAAGATGGAAAGCGTGTACGCGTTTTCAAATCTACCGGCGATGAAATTGATATTTAATCTATTTTGGTGAATGTAAAGATGGCGAAACTGCACGACTTTTATAAAGAGACTGTAGTCAAACAATTGATGGAATCGTTTGATTATAATTCAGTCATGCAAGTCCCACGCATTACAAAGATCACATTGAACATGGGTCTGGGTGAAGCGGTTGGTGACAAAAAAGTTATCGAGCATGCAATGGCGGACTTAGCTGCGATCTCAGGCCAAAAGCCAGTAGCGACTCGTGCGCGTAAATCTGTAGCTGGCTTCAAAATCCGCGAAGGATACCCCATTGGATGTAAAGTAACTCTGCGTGGCGAACGTATGTGGGAATTTTTTGAGCGTTTAATCTCAATTGCAATTCCTCGTATTCGTGACTTCCGTGGTTTGAATGGCAAATCATTTGACGGTCGCGGAAACTATTCCTTAGGCGTAAAAGAGCAAATTGTTTTTCCTGAAATCGATTACGATAAAGTAGACAAGATTCGTGGTTTAGATATCACAATCACTACTAGCGCGGAAAAAGACGACGAAGCTCGAGCGTTATTAAACGCCTTTAACTTCCCAATCAAAAATTAAGGAGAGGGGATTATGGCTAAGGTTTCCATGATTGAGCGTGAAAAGAAGCGCGCTCGAACTGTCGCAAAATATGCGAAAAAGCGCACAGAGTTGAAAGCTATCATTCAAGATCCCAACGCAAGTGAGGATGAAAAATGGGAAGCGCAACTTAAACTTCAACAGTTGCCTCGTAACGCTAGTCCTGTTCGTCAACATAACCGTTGTCGAGTGACTGGTCGTCCTCATGGGTATCTGCGTAAATTTGGTCTGTGCCGCAATAAACTACGCGAGCACGCTATGCGCGGTGACGTTCCTGGCCTTGTTAAGGCAAGCTGGTAACGATTTGTTGGGAGAATCATCATGAGCATGCAAGATCCGATTGCCGATTTGTTGACTCGTATTCGTAACGGTCAATCTGCTGGCAAGAAGTCTATCTCTATGCCTTCCTCTAAAGTTAAAACGTCTATCTGTAACGTTTTAAAAGAAGAAGGTTATATTAATGAATTTCAAGTTTCTGAAGAAGCAGGTAACAAAAACGTTTTAGCGATTGAATTACGCTACTACGATGGTCGTCCTGTTATCGACGAAATTAAACGTGTTAGTCGTCCTGGTCTTCGCATCTACAAAAAAGTAGATGAGTTACCACGTGTTTTAGATGGTTTAGGCATCGCAATTGTCTCAACTTCTAAAGGCGTTATGACTGACAAAGCTGCACGCGCTGCCGGTCAAGGTGGTGAAGTGATTTGCACGGTATCTTAAGGAGGCTAGCATGTCACGAGTAGCAAAGAGCCCTATTGAAATTCCATCGGGTGTAGAAATTAAAATAGATGGACAGAACGTAACAATCAAAGGTAGCAAAGGCACTCTAGAGCGCACATTGCACGACTCAGTAGAAGTTAACTTAGACGACAACGTCTTAACTTTTGCTGCTCGCGAAGGTGTTGATAATGCAAATGCATTTTCTGGCACAATGCGCGCGCTAGTTAACAATATGGTTGTTGGTGTTCACCAAGGTTTCGAAAGAAAACTTCAGTTAGTTGGTGTTGGTTACCGAGCTCAAGCTAAAGGTAAAACCCTTAATCTTTCGCTAGGTTTTTCTCACCCTGTTGAATATGAAGTGCCTGAAGGTATCACCATTGAAACGCCTTCGAATACAGAAGTCGTTGTTAAAGGTGCTGACAAACAATTAGTTGGTCAGGTTGCCGCAAATATTCGCGCATACCGTCCGCCAGAGCCTTATAAAGGTAAAGGTGTTCGTTACAGTGACGAAGTAATTCGTCGTAAAGAAGCGAAGAAAAAGTAGGGCATCGTCATGAATAAAAAGCAATCTAGATTACGCCGCGCAACTCGTGCGCGTTTCAAGATGAAAGAGCTTGGCACAAATAGACTGGTTGTTAATCGTACTCCTCGTCATATTTATGCTCAGGTAATTTCGGGTGAAAATGGTCAGGTTCTTGCGGCAGCTTCTTCTGTAGAAAAAGCTGTGAAGGAAGACCTTAAGTACACTGGTAATGTTGAGTCAGCTAAAAAAGTAGGTACTTTAGTAGCTGAACGTGCATTGGAAGCTGGTGTTCTTAATGTAGCATTTGACCGTTCAGGTTTTAAATATCATGGTCGCGTTAAGGCTTTGGCAGATGCGGCTCGAGAGAAAGGTCTCCAGTTTTAAGGGTTGAGTTATGGCTAGGCAAGAAGTGAACAACACCGAAGGTCTGGTGGAAAAATTAGTCAACGTTAACCGTGTAGCCAAAGTCGTTAAAGGTGGTCGTATTTTCTCATTTACGGCCTTAACCGTAGTCGGCGATGGTAAAGGTAAAGTTGGCTTTGGGCGTGGTAAAGCACGCGAAGTTCCAGCAGCGATTCAAAAAGCGATGGAGCAAGCTCGTCGCAATATGGTTCAAGTTGAACTAAAAGATGGACATACGTTGCAGCATCCAATTACTGCAAATCATGGCGCTTCTAAAGTGTTCATGAAGCCTGCATCTGAAGGTACTGGTATTATCGCCGGTGGTGCGATGCGCGCAGTATTTGAAGTACTTGGTATTCAAAACGTATTGGCTAAGAGTAACGGTTCTACCAATCCTATCAATATCGTTCGTGCAACGATTAAAGGCTTGGCTAACATGGCTACTCCTGAGTCAATGGCTGCCAAACGTGGTAAAACTGTAGAAGATATTCTGGGGTAGTACCATGACTAAAAAGATGATTAAAGTAACTCAAACACGTTCTAGCATTGGCCGTCTAGCAAACCACAAAGCTTGCTTGATGGGTCTTGGCTTGCGTCGTATTGGTCACACGGTTGAAGTTGAAGATACTCCTTCTAACCGCGGCATGATCAACACTGTTTACTACATGGTTCAAGTGGAGGGTTAACATGAGACTCAATACGTTAAGCCCTGCAGAAGGTTCAAAGCGCAATAGCAAGCGAGTTGGTCGCGGTATCGGTAGTACCTTAGGTAAAACTGGTGGTCGTGGACACAAAGGTCAGAAGTCTCGTTCTGGCGGTAGTGTTAAGCCTGGTTTCGAAGGCGGTCAGATGCCATTGAAGCAGCGTTTGCCTAAATTTGGTTTTACTTCTCGTAAGTCACTTGTTTCAGCTGAAGTTCGTTCTAGCGAGCTGAATAAAGTTGAAGGTGATGTTGTTGATTTGCTGAGCTTGAAAGCTGCTGGCGTAATTAGCAACAAAATCCAGTATGTAAAAGTTATGTTGTCTGGTAAAGTTGAGAAATCATTAACTATTGCAGCTGGAATTCGCGTATCAAAAGGCGCGAAAGAAGCAATTGAAGCTGCGGGCGGAAAGGTAGAAAGCTAATGGCGAAGGGTCCAACATTACCGAGTAAATCAAGCGGAATGACAGAGCTCAAACAACGTTTGTTGTTTGTGCTTGGTGCACTTATTGTATTTCGTATAGGTTCATTCATTCCTGTGCCCGGTATTGATGCATCCATCTTAGCTGACCTTATCAAGCAGCAATCAGGAAACTTGTTGGCAATGTTCAACATGTTTTCTGGTGGTGCAATGGAGCGAGCCAGTGTGTTCGCTCTAGGTATTATGCCGTACATTTCTGCATCGATTATCATCCAGATCATGGGCTTTGTAGACGAACGTCTTAAGCAATTGAAGAAAGAAGGTGAAGCTGGTCGACGTAAACTGAATCAATATACACGCTACCTAACATTAGTGCTGTCTATTATTCAGGCAACAGCGATTGCTTTCAATCTTCCAAACATGATTTCTGGTTTGGTTGTTAATACTGGTTTTGCTTTTTACTTTGGAGCTATCGTCTCTTTAGTAACGGGTACTATGTTCTTAATGTGGCTAGGTGAACAGATTAATGAACGTGGTATAGGCAACGGTATTTCGATGTTGATTTTTGCTGGTATTGTAGCTGGTCTTCCCGGTGCTATTGGCGGTACTGTTGAGCAAGCTCGTACTGGTCAATTGCATGTACTTGCACTAATGGGCATCGCGGCACTTGCTATTATTGTTATTTTCTTTGTTGTTTGGATGGAGCGTGGTCAACGTCGTATCGTCGTTAATTATGCGAAGCGCCAACAAGGAAGAAAAGTCTTTGCAGCGCAAAGTAGTCATCTGCCATTAAAAGTTAATATGGCAGGGGTTATTCCAGCGATTTTTGCATCGGCTATTATCGTATTCCCTGGTTCAATCCTACAGTGGTTTGGTCAAGGAAACGAAAGTTTAGGTTGGTTGCGCGACATTACTGTGCAGTTACAGCCTGGTAATCCTTTGTACATGTTGTTATATGCTGCTGGGATTATCTTTTTCTGCTTTTTCTATACTGCATTAACGATGAATCCTCGTGAAACTGCAGATAATTTGAAAAAGTCAGGAGCGTTTATTCCTGGAGTGAGACCCGGTGAACAAACCTCCAAATATATTGACAAGGTCATGACGCGGCTGACACTGGCTGGAGCACTCTACATCACCGCTGTTTGCTTACTGCCAGAATTTCTGATCTTGTTCACTCAAGTGCCTTTCTACTTTGGCGGAACATCACTACTTATCATAGTGGTTGTCGTCATGGATTTCATGGCTCAGGTTCAAGCGCATTTATTGTCCAGAGATTATGATTCCGTATTGAAGAAGGCAAATTTCAAGAATTATGGCGCTGCCGGTCAAGTTCGGTAAGCGAGATACGAGTTGGAGTAGGTTATGAAGGTTCGTGCATCGGTAAAGAAAATTTGCCGTAATTGCAAAGTCATCCGTCGCCACGGTAGCGTTCGAGTGATTTGTGAAGACCCCCGACACAAGCAGCGTCAGGGTTAATTACAGAATTAACGCTAACAGGTTGATTTTTAGCCGTATTGACGCTATCCTATGTCGCCTTTTTTTGACGAGGATAGCTCGTAACATATTTGGGAGTTTGGTTAGATGGCCCGTATAGCTGGCATTAACATTCCGGTACATAAACATGCAGAGGTTGCATTAACTGCAATCTATGGTGTTGGTCGTCCTCGTGCACGCGAAATCTGTGAAGCGGCGGGGATCGAACCTAGCGTAAAAATCAAAGATTTGGACGAAGCTCAAATCGAAGGTTTACGTACAGAAGTAGGAAAATTTACTGTGGAAGGTGACTTGCGCCGTGAAGTTTCTATGAACATTAAGCGATTAATGGACTTGGGTTGTTTCCGAGGCATTCGTCACCGTCGTAGCTTGCCTGTTCGTGGCCAGCGTACGAAGACGAATTCTCGTACCCGTAAAGGTCCTCGCAAGCCCATTAAGTCTTAAACGCTAGGATTTGAATTATGGCAAAGACACCAACAAGAGCCCGTAAAAAGGTTAAAAAGCATGTAGTTGATGGCATGGCTCATATCCATGCATCATTTAATAATACGATTGTGACTATTACTGATCGCCAGGGTAATGCCTTAGCATGGGCTACTGCGGGTGGATCTGGTTTCCGTGGCTCTCGTAAAAGCACCCCTTTTGCTGCACAGGTCGCTGCTGACCGTTGTGCTGGTACTGCAAAAGACATGGGTATGAAAAACTTAGAAGTGTTTGTTAAAGGACCTGGACCAGGTCGTGAATCAGCAGTTCGTGCACTAAGTGCAGCTGGTTTCAAAATTACTAACATTACTGATGTTACCCCCATTCCTCATAATGGCTGTCGCCCGCCTAAAAAGCGACGCGTGTAAGAGATAGCGGAGACGAAAGATGGCTAGATATCGTGGTCCTAAGTTAAAGCTGGCACGTCGCGAAGGCACTGATTTGATGCTGAAAAGCGGCGTACGAGCTATTGATACAAAATGTAAGATTGATCAAACTCCTGGTCAGCATGGCGCAAAGCGCGCTCGTTTGTCTGATTATGGTGTTCAGTTACGTGAAAAACAGAAAGTACGTCGTATTTACGGTGTATTAGAACGTCAATTCCGTAATTATTATAAAAAAGCAGCTAGTATTAAGGGTGCTACAGGTGAGAATCTTCTCAAACTGTTAGAGTCTCGTTTAGATAACGTTGTTTATCGAATGGGATTCGGTGCTACTCGCGCAGAAGCTCGTCAATTAGTTAGCCATAAAGCATTAACTGTTAACGGCATTGTTGTTAACGTTGCTTCTTATCAGGTAAAACCAACTGACGTGATTGCTATTCGCGAGAAAGCAAAAGAGCAAGCTCGTATTAAAGCTGCTTTAGAATTGGCTGCACAGCGCGAAAAACCAAGCTGGGTTGAAGTTGATGAGAAAGCAATGGAAGGTGTATTTAAGAGTGTTCCAGAACGTTCTGACTTACCTTCAGAAATCAACGAAAACCTGATTGTGGAGCTGTACTCCAAATAAGGCCTAATCTGAACAGAGGACAGGACTTTTATGGGCAATGTCAACGAATTTCTGACGCCAAGACAAATTAAAGTTGAACAGGTAAGTGACACTCGCGCTAAAGTGGTTTTAGAACCATTTGAGCGCGGCTTTGGTCATACGCTTGGAAACTCTTTACGTAGAATCTTACTTTCTTCTATGCCAGGTGCGGCAGTAGTTGAAGTTGAGATTGATGGAGTGTTACATGAGTACACTACTATCGAGGGTGTTCAAGAAGATGTGATTGAGATCTTGCTTAACCTGAAAGGTTTGGCAGTTCGTTTGGAAGATAAAGACGAAGCTATTCTAACTTTGCAGAAAAGTGGTGAAGGCGACGTTATAGCCGCAGACATTGCTGGACTTTCTGGCGTAGAAATCGTTAATCCAGAACACAAGATTGCAACACTGACTAAAAATGCCTCATTGAGCATGAATATTCGTGTTAGCAGTGGTCGAGGCTATGAGCCTTCAACTGCACGTGCTAACAGCGAAGATGATGCTCCAATTGGTCGTTTGCAGGTTGATGCTTCTTTCAGCCCAATAACTCGAGTTTCTTATGTTGTTGAAGCTGCTCGTGTAGAGCAACGCACCAACTTAGATAAGTTAGTTTTAGATATTGAAACTAATGGAACTATTGAGCCTGAAGAAGCGATTCGTCGAAGCGCTACTATTCTCCAGGAACAACTAGCAGCTTTCGTTGATTTGAAAGACGAAAGAGAAGTTGAGCCAGAAGAACGTGAGCCTGAGATTGATCCTATCTTGTTACGTCCTGTTGACGATTTGGAACTTACAGTCCGTTCAGCTAACTGTCTGAAAACAGAAAATATCCATTACATCGGTGATTTGATTCAGCGTACTGAAGTTGAGTTGTTAAAAACTCCTAACTTAGGTAAGAAATCACTGACTGAAATTAAGGATGTTCTAGCTTCTCGTGGTTTATCTTTAGGCATGCGTCTAGAGAATTGGCCACCAGCGAGCCTATTAGACGATAAGTAATTATTATCTAATAAATATGAAGACCGGTATCTTATTAAGGTGCCGGTTTTTGTTTTATAAATTTAATTAAAAAAGATCAGTACTAAAGCAGGCTGGTCGTAAATAAGAGGTTTTTATCATGCGTCATCGTAAGAGTGGTCGTAAGTTAAATAGAAACAGCAGCCATCGTCAGGCTATGTTTCGTAATATGTCAGTTTCTTTGTTCAAGCACGAGTTGATCAAAACTACTTTGCCTAAAGCAAAAGAGTTGCGTCGTGTTGCTGAGCCACTAATCACTTTAGCAAAAGAAGATTCTGTTGCTAACCGTCGTTTAGCTTTTGCTCGCACTCGTTCTAAAGAAGCCGTTGGTATCTTGTTTAATGAGCTAGGTCCTCGTTATCAAGACCGTCCTGGTGGTTACTTAAGAATTATCAAGGCTGGTTTCCGTACTGGTGATAATGCACCAATGGCGATTGTTGAATTAGTTGATCGTCCAGAAATTGAAGAAGTAGAAGAGATTGAAGAAACTGAAGAATAAGTTATTTTTCAGAACTATTTTTTAGCCGAGCACTTTGCTCGGCTTTTTTTTGCCTAGAGATCCTGCCAGTTAGTTTTTGCGCAAAATAACTTCTTATTAGATTTTAATCATATTCTTTAGTGATATAATCCCGCTTCTTTTTTGAGATGTAGATTTTATAGCTGGAGTTGCCGTGTCAAGCTCAGAAAAACGCCCTTTCTTGTCAGCCTGGGTAGACATCTTTGCGATGAATAGTTTCTCCTACATTGTTGCATTACCCATTGAATTAATCATTGCTGGAATGTCTTGGCAAGAGCACTTAAAAGTTCGCTTGGCAGCTTTGGTGTTAAATACTCTAGTCGCTAGGCCATTTGGTATCTGGAGAGACTTTGTCATTAAACGTTTTGGTATCAGAGAAGATAGTCGATTTATCAAAGTTTATCTTGTTGATACTTTAGTGTTTCTTTCATTCCAACTACCCTTGTATGTAGGGAATATGATTCTTGGTGGTGCTGACTGGGGAGAGATAATGAAAGCTTCAGTAACAGTGTCTCTAATTGCCGGGTTATTAGGGCGACCCTATGGAATCTACCTTGATTTTATTAAGCGCCGAGTAGGTTTGAGCATTGCTTTTGAAAAAGCAAAATGAGGGTATTGCCGTGAATATTATGAAAAATGCTGTCAATTCTGGCTCACTTTGTGTTGGCGTTATTGCTGGTACTCAGACCGATACTCGTTTTGGCTTGGACTACCTTGAGTCACGAGATACAAGAGGCATAGGTTTGTCGATATCGGCTAATCCTCAGGCTCAGACTCAGTTGCAGGCTCTAGACAGAAAGAATCTAACTGAGTTGGTACTCGCTTCGCTTGAAGAGCTTGTAAAAGAGGGTGCTTCTAGTGCTATGCTTTATTGTAATTCACTCAGTGGTGCTATTGATCTCGAACAAGTTAATAAGGAAGGGGCTATTCCTGTCATCACCCCTTTAGATGTTTACGAAGAGCTGACATTTCAATATCGAAATTTTGGTCTATTGGCTGCAAACTGTCAGAGTTGTGCGAATATCGAAAGAACGATTCTTAAGTACAACCGAACGGCAAAAGTTATTGGTATCGGGAATCTCCAAATAGTGGAAGATATTGAGGCCGAGTTACCACCAGAACTTATTATTAGACTGCATGCTCTGGAAGATCTGACAAGAGCATTAGTTAAAAGTGGTGTTCAGATTTTGATACTAGGCTGCACTCACTTTGATTATTTCTACCCTAAGCTTAAAGAGCTTACAAAAGGGATTAAGCTATTTCTGCCTTCTGAAAGAATGCTAGAGATGCTAAAGGAGAGAAGTAAGTAATCACATTCTTTCTGATGCCTTCATACAAAGGCTGAATGTATTTAAACTTTAAATTTTAGATGAATCATATTATCGTTTCTGCTTAATAATTATCCATTTATTTTGACTTTTATTTGAACACTGGTCAGACCTTTGGCATAATTCGCTGCGTTGCGATAATGGTTGTAGAGGACATAGAGAGTTGAAACAGTTATTAGATACCCTTTGGGAAGATTATTTAGCATTAACTCCTGATGCAAAGCGTTTACATGAAGCTTTTCAGGCTGCTGGTGAAGACAACATTATTAATGATCACATTGCTTTAAGAACGTTTAATCGCGGTGAGTTAGCATTAGATAAATTTGTCGAGTTTTTCGCAAAGTTTGATTATGTCCCTATGGATGAGTACCACTTTGAGGAAAAGAAACTACGTGCTTATCATTTTGCTCATAAGACAGATATTAACTTGCCTAAAATCTTTGTGAGTGAGTTGCTGTTGGAAGAGATGTCAGAAAATGTTCAAGCGATTTGTAACTCTCTTATCGAAGAAGCTGACGCACATATCCAACAGAATGGCTTAATGCTTCCTTCTATGCCTTGGAGAACGATTTCGGCAGAAGAGTATTTATCTTTGAGAGCTGAGAGTGAATACGCTGCATGGTTGGCGACATTTGGTTTACGTGCGAACCACTTTACTGTTTCTGTTAACCACCTAACTACCTTCAAAACATTGGAGTCAGTTAACGACTTCATCAAGAGCAGCAACTTTGAGCTTAATCAAAGTGGCGGCGAGATTAAAGGTAACGAAGACGTTTGCTTGAAGCAGAGCTCTACTATGGCGAATACCGTTGAATGGGAATTTGCTGATCGTACTATGGAAATTCGTAGTTGTTTTTACGAGTTTGCTCAGCGCTTTAACATCCCTGGTACTTCTGAGCTGTATCAAGGTTTTGTTGCTGCTTCTGCAGATAAGATTTTTGAATCGACTGATGTTGCTGCCTAAATCTTAGGTTATTGATACAAAAAGGCCAATGCTTATGCATTGGCTTTTTTGTTTTAGAATTAATGAAAGTCTCTTGATGCTCGTTTAAACCCTGGTAGCTGCTCGCTAATATCTGCTATATGTCCCGCGACAATGTGCACAACATTTTGCTCTCTTTCTATTGTGCCCTTAATCAGCAATAATCGACTGGCTAAAATGGCTTGTTTAAATTTCTCGACAGTATTTTGCCAAACAATAATATTCATATTCCCTGACTCATCCTCTAGTGTTAAAAAAAGCACACCTGCAGCAGTCCCTGGTCTTTGTCTACAGGTAACAATTCCTGCAATACGAACAAACTGTCCTTGTTTCATTTTTTTAAGATCTCGAGCAAGTGTGCAACGGGATACTGGATATTTCTTTCGTAATATGGCTAAAGGATGTTGTCGTAAGGTAAGACAGGTTCGCTGATAATCTTGGTGCATGTTTTCAACTTGAGTTGGACTCGGTAATACAAATTGCTCTTCCTCTAAATGAGAATGATTGATTGTAGAAAATAACGGTGTTGTTGTTTCTGTTGCCAAGGCTTGCCATTGTGCCTGATATCTATCTTGGGTGAGTGTTGGCAAGGCATCTGCTTTAGCCAGTGATTCTTTCTCTTGAGAATTTAATGATGCTCTCGCTACTATGTCTTGAAAGTTTATGAAATCTCTTTCTTCTCTTGCTTGAAGGATGCGTTCTGCTGCCGTGATATTAAAACCTTTCACTAGTTGAAGACCTAAACGAATACTCGGTTGTTTTGTTTTACTTTCTTCTAGTGTTGGTAGATCTTCCAGAGTACAAGCCCAGTGACTGTGCATAACGTCGATGGGTTTTACATTGATCTTATGATGTTTGGCATCTTGCACGAGTTGAGAAGAACTATAAAATCCCATTGGCTGACTGTTTAAAAGCGCACAATAAAATCCTGCGGGGTGGAAGCGTTTAAACCACGCAGAAAAATAAGCCAATATGGCAAAGCTCGCAGAATGGGATTCTGGAAAGCCATAGCTTCCGAATCCTTTCATTTGTTCAAATAGGCGATTAGCGTAACTTTCGCTGTATCCATTGGTCAGCATTCCTTTGACTAGCTTATCTTTAAATTTATAAAGATCACCATTTCGTCCCCAAGTTGCCATCGCTCTTCTTAACTGATCAGCTTCTCCTCCGCTAAAGCCCGCAGCAACCATCGCCATCTGTATAACTTGCTCTTGAAAAATGGGAATGCCTAAAGTTCTTTTTAACACTGCTTTTATGGCATTATTAGGATAAGTTACTTCTTCCAGGCCATCTCTTCTTTTTAAGTAAGGGTGGACCATATCTCCCTGAATGGGACCTGGTCGCACGATAGCAATTTCAATGACCAAGTCATAAAACTCTTTGGGCTTCAATCGTGGGAGCATACTCATCTGTGCTCTTGACTCGACTTGGAAGACACCGATGGTATCCCCTTTTGAAAGCATCTTATAAACTCTTTCATCATCATGGGGAATACTTTCAAGAGAGTTCAGAGGATGGTAAGGAGTTATCAAGTTCATGCACTTTCGCAGCATGGTCAACATACCTAGAGCCAGTACATCTATTTTTAACAGCCCCAGGTTTTCTATATCGTATTTATCCCATTGGATCACTGTGCGATCAGGCATTGCTGCATTCTCAACAGGTACCAGTGTCGCTATAGGAGCTTGAGTGATCACAAAACCTCCTACATGTTGAGACAAGTGCCTGGGAAACTTGAGTATGCTCATCACCAGGTTGAAGTAATGTCTTATTAAATGTGCATCTTTAGACATATTGAGCTTTTCAAAATATTCTAATAAGTGCTCAGGCTTATCCCACCAGGCTAAAGAACGTGAAAGCTTATCTATAAGCAGTGGAGCAATATCGAGTGCTTTACCAACATCACGAATAGCACTGCGCATACGATAAGTAGTGAGTGTTGCTGTAAGAGCTGCATGCTCCCGAGTATATTTTCGGTAGATATACTGGATAACTTCTTCTCGACGTTCATGCTCAAAGTCCACATCAATATCCGGAGGCTCATTCCTTTCTTCAGATATAAATCGCTCGAACAGTAAGCTACTTTTCTCTGGGCTTACTTCTGTTATTTTTAAACAGTAACATACAACAGAGTTTGCTGCGGAGCCTCTGCCTTGACATAATATTTTTGAGTTTCTGGCGAACAAAACAATATCGTAAACGGTTAAGAAGTAATTTTCGTATTTTAACTTTTCAATGACGGATAACTCTTTATTCAACTGTTCTTTTACCTTATCAGGTACGCCTGATGGCCATCTGTCATTGGCTCCTTGATAAGTGAGCTTTCTTAAATACTCGCTTGCTGATGTATTGGGGGGAATCGCCTCTGTCGGATATTGATAATAAAGATCAGTTAACGAAAAAGAGCATTGATTTGCCAGGTTTTCGGCTTCGAACCATAGCTCCTTTGGGTAAAGATCTACTAACTCCTCTATCTCTCTTAAGTGCTGTTCTGCATTAGCTAATAGCTTATCTCCCAGGCCTTGTATTGTTTTATTTTCTTTTATCGCTGTTAGGCAGTGTTGCAGCCTAAGCCTTGACGATGAGTGCATAAGCACCTTGTTAAAAGCAATAACGGGTATATTAAAGTTGTTGGATAATTCTACTATTTGAAGATATCTGGAGTAATCATCGCTTAGCTTAAGTCGAGTAAACGCTATCCATAACCGTTCACCAAAACAATGTTTAAGAAACTTCAATTGTTGATAGTTATTTACTTCATTATCTGTCCAGTGCCAGATGGCTAAGGGGTGGTCCAAAAAGTTGCTTAAGTCAGACTCTTTTACTCGATAACTTCCTTTTTCTGATCGTCGTCGAGCTCTAGTGATCAGTGTTGATACTTGCTGATAAGCTTTTTTATTTGGACATAATAAGGTTAAGTTTATTAGTCCTTTTTCATCATCAGTCGTAACTTTAAAAAAAGAACCAATAATTAATTTAAAAGATTGGTTCTTTCTGGCTTCGACATGAGCTTTTACGATGCCAGAGAAGCTGCACTCGTCGGTAATGGCTATGCCCGAGTAGCCTTTCTTAATGGCATCGTTTACAAGTTCTTCTGGGTGTGATGCGCCAGTAAGAAAGGTATAGTTCGATGTTACGCCTAGTTCATAAATCTTCATGGTTAAGTGTATATGCCATGTATAAACCACTCGTCTTTTTGGATGTCATGAAAAATCCAGTAGTAGCTATGGTTTTGATGCTTTGCTATGTAATACTTTCTACAGACATGTTTTTTCCACCAATAACCAGAGATGCTCTCGGGTGAAGAAACTATAGTCATAGAGCCATTCCACCATAAGGAACTTCCTTCTTTTATTATTTTTTGAGGCTTTTTAAATAACCAAGCTGGCCGTATGTGGCTATTTTTTGACGATAGTGAGCTTTGAGGCTTTTGGCTTATCGCAGTATACGTAAGCTCAGGTATATTTTGCGACTTTCGTTCTAACCATAGACAAGTTTCTGTACCTAATTTAGCCTGGATTTTGTTAACAAAATTCAATGAGCTTTTAAACTCTCCATCTTGATGAAATAGTGGCTTTTCATTTATCTCTATTGCTATCAAGTTATCAACAAATAGGTTTATGGATTCTATGGGAGCTGACAACTTAATATTGCTAAGATATAGAAGTGTATTTTCTAGATAGATACTATGGTTATATTGATGATCACTAAAGTGAACAGAAAAGGACGTTGTTTTCTGATAAATATCGGTTAACGTCCAAAGTAAGTCTGAAGAAGATCTTTGGTGTAACCTGAAAAAGTTAACCAGCAGTTCTATTAAATATGAAATTGGGCTTTCCAAGTTTTCTATCGAATGAATAACATCGATAAAGGATATTGAGGCATTAAAGTTTTCTTCAGGGATATAGTAGTCAGGAATATCATCTAAGTCATTATTTAACTTTTTAATATACTGCATTGTCTCTAGTCCGAAGCGCCTTCTGAGCGATGAGCTGCTCGCTTTAAGTAGTTGTTCAAGATTTTTGATACCTGAAGAAATAATGCGTTCTCTATGCGACTTTTCTATAACAAGATCGGAGATTTTTATTGCTCTTATCTTCTTAGCAAGTTGCAAAGTATCAAATGTTGCTAAAGAATGGTTCCAGGTTTGCAAAGAGCATTCATCAGGATCTATCGATAATACTTCAGCGGCTTTAAGAGTATGAGCAATGGCTATTTGGTATGTGAGCTTTAAGTTGGTTAATGACAGTCTTATTTTATTTTCTATCTCTGATAATCCGTTAAAGAGCTTCAGGCTTTTTTGTAACTCTAGTAAAACGCAATGGCTAGGTAGAATAACAAGGGCTGGTGTAAAACATGATAAAGCTTGCGCTATATTTTCCAATACTTTCTGTTCGTCGTGCTGATTCCTTTCTAGAACTTTAAGACCGGAAGATAATGCATACCCCGTTCCAATACTTTGTTGAGTTTGAACACCTTTCTCTCTTGCTGCTCTATTACAGCCGATAATGATGTTATCCTGAACGACTGCAATGGGAATATCATTAGTATGACCAATAGAAGCTAGTCGAGCTTCTAAAGGTAACTGAGTAAAACGAATACATAACCACAACATAGTTTTAGTGCGTTGACAATTCTGTTTGTGGTAAATGATCAGACTCAGAGAGCGGTGCTTCATATTGTTTATATGAGGCCGTCACCGTTTGTCTTTTATTACACTCCGGGACAGGCCATTGAGACCCAGGAGCTGAGGTCCAGTATTGTTGTTCAGTTAATAGCTTTAATGAAAAGCGTTGATCACTCCAACCACCGGGCTGTTTTAATATATGTATTTGGCTACAACCATTTTTAAGAGGAGTTAATGTTAAGCGCAGGCTAGCCATAGAGGGACTGGATACATAGGACTGGGGTCTTAGTAGAAAAGCCCAGTTACTCCCTTGGGTGGCTGCAAGAGACAGTTTTCTCAGTGACAATACGGCTAATGGATCGTCACTCCATATCATAACGACGGAACAAGAGCCTGATGTAAGGGCTTGTTGTGCTGCCCAGACAGCGTCTTGAGTAGAGCTGGTATGAAGCAAAAGCAATTGATGGCAGACAATACCTTGGCTATTGAGTGCATCGACATAGGGAATCAGTGGTGGATTGATGAATAAGATAAAGCCTGACTTTTGAGAATAGGTTTTTAGTAGAGGCGTGAGCAAACGCAGCTCACCGACTCCATGATGAGGTAATAGTATTTCAGTTAAGGCTCCTTTAGGCCAGCCACCGTCATGTAAGTGGTGATCTAGCCGTTGATAGCCTGTTGACACTGCCGCTCTTACTTTTGTGTGTTCTGAAGCTTTCCAAAGGGCAGGATGTCTTAATACTTGAGAGAGTGACATTCGATTGAAAATAACTTGATTTCGTACTTATATAAGTAGCATTTATTTGAGTGGTTTTCCAGTACAATCAAGCATTGAGATGCTAAGTTATTGAAAACAAGACATCTTTATTTTTAGGGAGTAAAGCAATTAGGCACAAATTAAGCCAGGTAACGGAATTAGGAGTTTAGGTGGTGGTGGCCCTTGAATCTGTAACCAAATGTTATAATGTATCATACTTTTGGGTTTTAACTTTTTGATTTTAAACAGAAATATTTGTTTTTGCCTTTGGGCCGTTCATATTTGATATAAGAGCTTGTTTGGGATTCATCCATGACTGTGATACATAAGAGAACGCAAATATAATATAAACACTAGGGATTTCTTATGTTTAAGAAGACACTTATTGCCACCCTGCTCAGTGCTGTGGCTGGCCAAGCCTATGCTGCTAATGGTGACTGGTATCGCCAAACAGCGGTTTCTCCAGATGGAAACAAGATTGCTTTCAGTTATCAGGGGAATATTTTTGTTGTTGATAAACAAGGGGGGACAGCAACACCTGTTACCATGCATAGCGCTTATGACGGTTATCCTGTCTGGTCTAATGATGGTAAAAAGCTGGCCTTTGCATCTGATCGCTATGGCAACTTTGATGTTTTCGTGGTGAATGCAGACGGAGGGAAAGCGAAACGTTTGACCTATCACTCTACCAATGACATTCCTTATGACTTTAGCCGCAAGAATGACAAAGTGCTGATGCGCTCACTACGAATGGATAGCGCTAAGTCGGCCCAGTTTCCTTATGGTGGTTTGCCCGAACTATACGAGGTTAAGCTATCAGGTGGTACGCCAAGCCAGTTAAGTACGATTGCTATGGAAAGTGCAAAGTACAGCGATGATGATAAACAAGTTATTTATCATGATGTAAAAGGTTATGAAGACCCTTTCCGTAAGCATCACACCTCATCTGTTACTCGAGACATCTGGGTATGGGACAAAAAGAAAAATAAGCGAACTAAATTAACCAACTTTGCTGGTGAAGACAGAAATCCACTGTGGAGTCAGGATGGCAAGAGCTTTTACTATTTGTCAGAACAGAGCGGCACTTTCAATGTCTGGAAAAAAGACATCAAGTCAGGACAAGCCACTCAGCTAACTCACCACAAAACTCATCCAGTTCGTGATCTGAGTATGGATGATAATGGTAACCTGGTATATAACTACCATGGTTCAGTTTATCATCTAGAAAAAGGCCAGAAAGAAGGCAAGAAGCTGGATATCAAAGTTGCACAACACTCTAACCATAACGATATTAAAACTTTGGTTAACCCTGCAAATGCGACTGAGTTCTCTGTTTCTCCTAGTGGCAAAGAAGTGGCTTTTATTATTCGTGGTGAAGTTTATGTGACTTCCACTGAGTTTAATACCACTAAAAGAATTACCAACACGCCAGAACAGGAGCGAAGTGTTTCTTTCTCTCCTGATGGCCGTAGTTTGCTTTATGCCGGTGAGCGTGACGGTAGCTGGAATATCTATCAAACAACGCTGAGCGATAAAAACGAAAAGTATTTTTATGCTGCAACGGCAATGAGCGAAAAAGCTATTGTTAAAGACAGTGATGAAACTTTCCAACCTGCTTATTCTCCGGATGGAAAAGAAGTTGCCTATATTGCTAATCGCGAAAGTGTCAAAGTTGCTAACCTGAAGTCTAAGAAAAAACGTTTGGTTTTAGCGGATAAATATAACTATTCCTATTCTGATGGTGACCAATATTTTGAGTGGTCTCCTGACAGCAAGTGGTTGGCTGTACACTTTTCTGATACCAATCGTTGGACGCCAGAGGTAGGGATCGTTTCTGTTGATGGCAAGTCTGAGCCTATCAATCTTACTTTATCTGGATATGCTGACTTTGTTCCTCATTGGGCTCTAGATGGTAATGTTATTACATTTGCTAGTAATAAACATGGCCGCAGAAACCACGGTAGTTGGGGAGCTGAAGCCAATATCTTCGGTATCTTCTTAAATCAAAAATCTTATGATGAGTTTAATTTATCAAAAGAAGAGCTGGCGTTAAAAGAAGAGCTTGAGGAAGACAAGAAGAAAAAAGCGAAAGATGAAGAAAAAGAGGATAAAAAAGATAGTAAAGATGAAAGCGTAAAAGCTATCGATATTAATCTCAAGAACATTGATGATAGAACTAAACGTTTGACTCGACACAGCTCTGAGTTAGGCGGTGGTCTATTATCGAAAGATGGTAAAAAGCTTTATTATTTGGCAAGGTTTGAAAAAGGCTTTGACTTATGGGAGCAAGATTTTAAAGAAGGTAGCACCAAAAAGCTTTCTAAGCTTGGCGCTGAGTCTATTTCTATGGAAATGGATAAAGAAGGCAAAAACATTTTCTTATTAGCCGATGGTAAGCTTTCGAAAGTATCGTTAGCGGATGGCAAAAGCAAACCTATCAGCTTTGCTGCAGAAATGGAGCTAAATGCCAGTGCAGAACGAGACTACCTATTTGAGCATATCTGGCGTCAAACAAAGCAAAAGTTCTACTTAGAAAACATGCATGGCGTCGATTGGGACGGACTCAAAAAAGAATATAAAATGAAGTTGAAGTCGATTAATAACAATCGTGACTTCGCATTCTTAATGAGTGAGCTGTTAGGTGAGCTAAACGCATCGCATACTGGTGCTCGCTATCGTCCTGCTGGTGGCGGCGACAATACCGCATCTTTAGGTTTCTATCCTGATTATAACTACAATGGTAAAGGCGTCAAAATCGCTGAAGTCATTGCCAAAGGCCCATTAGATCGAGATGACCTTTCGATTAAGCCTGGCACAGTGATCACTGCGGTTGATGGTGTTAAGCTGGATTCAGATGCTAACTTATATCAGTTGCTAAACCATAAAGCAGGAAAAAGAGTTCGCTTGACACTTAAACCGAGAAAGAAAAAATCTTACTCAGTTGTAGTTAAGCCTGAATCTCGAGGTGCTACTCAACAGTTGCGTTATGAGCGATGGGTAGAGCAGCGTCGTGCTCTTGTTGATAAACTTTCTAATGGTCGTCTTGGATACGTTCATGTTAAAGGGATGAATACCGCTTCGTTCCAGGAAGTTTACAGTGAAGTACTAGGTCGCAACTCGGGTAAAGAAGCTTTGATTGTTGACACTCGATTTAATGGCGGCGGTTGGCTTCATGATGACCTGAATACTTTATTATCAGGTAAAGAGTATTACCAATTCTTGCCACGAGGCAAAAACATGGGCTCTGAACCAATTGCTAAGTGGAAGCGTCCATCGGTCGTCTTGATGGGTGAGGGTAACTATTCTGATGCTTACTTATTCCCACACTCTTATAAAGCACTCGAGATTGGTAAGTTGATTGGTATGCCTGTGCCTGCTACTGGAACCGCCGTTTGGTGGGAGCGTTTGCAATCAGGTGACTTGATCTTTGGTATTCCACAAGTAGGCATGTTGGATAACAAAGGCTTATTGCAAGAAAATCGAGACTTACAGCCAGATGTATTGGTGGATAATGATCCTGACTCTCTAGCTCGTGGTAAAGATAAACAAATTGAAAAGGCCGTAGAAACTTTATTGAATGATTTAAAATAAAGTCATCGCCACTTTTTGTTTTAGGCTGATAGAGAAACTCTCTATCAGCCTTTTTTATTTCCGCTGATGAAAAAATACGCTCGACTTTCCCCAGGCAAAGTCCATTTCTTTTTCTTTTATCAATTCAAAATCCGCCGCTCCTTCATACTCTAATAATGAATAACTCACAGTGATGACCTGAACACCGGGAGGGAACTCTCGCAGTTTGATTAGCCAGTCAGTAATGGTGCTGTCTTCTAAAGTAGTTCCAAAAAGATAAACATGAGTAGCTTGGGTTAGGTCGGCTTCTAATATATCAGTGCATTGCCACTCTATTCTGGAGAGCTTAACGAGTCTGGATATCCATTTGGCTCGAGTAATAAAAGCGGGCACACAATCAATGCCTACCATTTGTGCCGATGTAAAACAGCTGCCCCAGAACACCAGACGCCCTCGACCGCACCCCAGATCGACGACCTTAGAGCTAGCAGAGAGCGATAGCTCTTGTATGACTTGGACATAGGTTGTTAGAGGCGTCTCTCCATAAATCTGTCCTTCTTGAGCCTTTTGATTAAAATATCGACGGCATAGTCGATAGGGATTGCTGAAAAAGTACAGAATAAACAACATGACTTCGATAACAAGAAAGCGAGGATGATAGTAATAGCGTTTTACGACAATTAACCATTCCCCAAATTCTTTAAAGATCAGTTTTAATGAAAACAGCATGGAGTGGGCTCTTTAGATACTGTAATGAACATGGTCGTCTTTATTATTGATAGAGATTTCAAACAAGCGTTAGAAATAAAATTCTATCATAAAACGCGTTTAACTCGTGATATAGGTCTACATTAAGCGAGTCAAAAAGAACCTATTATATTGCATTGAAGCATTTTTAAAAAAAGCCTCGAATAAAAATCTCAAAAAGGCTTTCCTGAAAGCTTTATAAATACTAGAAATTAAATTAAATGCTTATTTTTTAGGTTGAAATTTCTATGAAAGGTTTTGGCCATGCTTGACGGAGTAAAGGTGATCTTGAACAATGGGCTGCTCTAAAAACTGGTCGATGAGTTTGTAACAAGATGTCGAATCGCGCAGATATTATTCATGAAAACTTTTGCAAAAGTGTTCTAGATAAAAACTTTCCTGAAGACTTACATAAACTAACACCCCAAGACGTTGGTCTGACCTCTCAAGAAGTTGTTGAACTTTTTGAAAGTCAGGCAATCAGTCGTCATCTTGACTTTGCTTCAAGAAAGCTTGCTGCAAGAAAAGAGAGCTTTTATACCATTGGCAGTGCTGGACATGAAGGAAATGCAGTACTAGGAAAAGTCTTTCGTTATACTGATATGGCATTTTTACACTATCGATCATGTGCCTTTGTCGTTCAACGAAGCCGTCAGGTTGATGGCGAAACACCTGTGTATGATACATTGCTATCATTTTCTGCTTCTAACGAAGATCCTATCTCTGCTGGACGACATAAAGTATTAGGAAGCAAAGCACTTTATATACCTCCTCAGACTAGTACTATTGCATCCCATTTGCCTAAGGCAATGGGAGCTGCTTATTCCATTGGATTGGCAAATAAAATCAAATCTATAGAAACAGACATGCCCGCTGACAGTGTGGTTGTCTGTAACTTTGGTGATGCCTCTGCCAATCATTCCACCGCTTTAGGTGCATTTAATGCGGCTGGATGGGCTGCTTATCAAAAAACGCCAATGCCGATTGTATTTGTATGTGAAGATAATGGTATTGGTATCTCTACCCGAACACCCGAAGGATGGATTCAAGCAAACTTTCAACATAGAGCCGGCTTTGAATATATTTATTGCGATGGGCTTAACATTCTCGATGTATATCAAGCGGCAAAGAAAGCCGAGCGTTATGCACGAGTTAACAAAATGCCTGTGTTTCTTCATTGCAAAACGATTCGCTTAATGGGGCATGCAGGATCTGATGCCGAAGTCAGCTATCGCAGTGTCAAAGAAATCGAAGCTATCGAAGCACAAGACCCTTTATTGCACACGGCTCGAATACTGGTTGAGAACGATATTTTAACACCTACACAAGTGTGCCAGTTTTATCAAGACATCGAAAAGCGAATTGCTCGAGTGGCAGAAGAAGCCATTACCAAGCCTAAGTTAACAACGGCAGAAGAAGTGATGGCATCGATCGCTCCTCAGCGCAACGATGTTGAGCCTATGCCATTGCCAACGGCAGAACAACGTAATGAACTTTTTGCAAAAGATAAGCGTCAGTTTGGCCAGCCGTTGCACATGTCTCGACATATCAGTCTGGCCTTGTCGGATATTTTATTACAGTATCCTAACACCATTGTGTGTGGTGAAGATGTTGGCAAAAAAGGTGGCGTTTATGGTGCAACCATGGGGCTGCATGCCAAGTTTGGTCCTTCTCGAGTGGTGAATACCTTACTTGATGAACAGAGTATTCTTGGTGCTGCAATTGGATTAGCTCACAATGGATTTTTGCCTATTCCAGAGATTCAATTTTTAGCTTATGTGCATAATGCTGAAGACCAGATTCGAGGAGAGGCGGCGACCTTGTCGTTCTTCTCTAATGGTCAGTACTCTAACCCGATGATTGTGCGTATTGCAGGGCTCGCTTATCAAAAAGGATTTGGGGGACATTTCCATAACGATAATTCTTTTAATGTTTTTCGTGATATTCCAGGAGTGATCATCGCTTGTCCAAGTAATGGTCGTGATGCTGCCAAGATGTTAAGAACTTGTGTCGCATTAGCTCATGAGCAAAAGCGTGTCATTATTTTTATTGAACCGATTGCACTGTATATGACACGTGATCTGCATGAGCCTGAAGATGGACTTTGGGCATCGCCTTATGAAGCGCCGGGCGAAGGCGAAGATATTTTACTAGGCGATCTTCACATAGAAGGTGATGGAAAAGATCTATGCATTTTAACTTATGGCAATGGCTACTATTTAAGTCGACAGGCTGCAAAGCATCTCGAAGAAAAAAATATCCGCTGTCGGGTGGTCGACCTACGATGGTTAGCACCGCTTAACGAAGCAGAAATTATTAATGCAGTCGCTGGGTGTGAGCACATTCTTGTTGTCGATGAATGCCGAAAGACGGGATCTATCAGTGAAGCTATTATGACCTGCCTTGCCGAACACAATATTGATGCTCCTTTCTCGCGTATTGCTGCTGAAGACTCGTTTATTCCCTTGGCTGCTGCTGCTAATCTGGTTTTACCATCATGTGAAAGTATTGTTGAAGCCGCGCTTGAATTAACCAATAAGAAAACTCAACACAAAAAGGTGAGCAATTCATAATGAAACAAACTGCTGTAGTGATTTGCCCCGGACGTGGAACATACAATGCCACTGAGCTGGGTTATTTAAAAAAGCATCATAGTGATAAAACAGAATTTATTGCTTTACTTGATCAACAAAGAGAAGCTAACAATCAAACTTCGATCTCTGAACTCGATGCCGCGAGTGCTTACTCGATAAAAAAGCATACTTCAAGTGAAAATGCTTCTTCTATAATCTATGCTTGTGCGGTTGCGGACTTTCAAGCCATTAACCAAGAAAAGTATGACATTGTCGCAATTACTGGCAACTCTATGGGCTGGTATCTTGCACTTGCCTGTGCTGGAGCATTGTCTTATGAACAGGGGATGATGTTGGTAAATACCATGGGCAATATCATGCAGCATCATGGGCAAGGAGGACAGATTCTTTATCCAACCGTTGACGAAAACTGGGTTCATGATGCGCAGTTAAAAGCAACTTTGGATGAAACGGTGGCAGGTGTTAAAAAAGTTGAAGGGACTGAAGTTTATTCATCGATTCATTTAGGTGGGTTTGAAGTTCTTGCTGCGAATAAAAAAGCGCTGGGGTTATTGGCAAAAAATTTGCCACCAGTTCAAGACCGCTATCCTCTGATCTTACCTAATCATGCAGCGTTTCATAGCCCTATCATGAAAAACACATCCAAGATAGCCAAAGAGCAATTATCGGCCACTATGTTTAATGCACCTAATGTACCTTTAATTGATGGGCGCGGGCGTATCTGGCAGTCCTTCTCAACAGATAGACATGCACTATATGACTACACCTTAGAAGATCAGGTTCATGACACTTATAACTATTCTAGCGTTATTGAAACCAGCATCAAAGAGTTTGCGCCCGATAAGCTTATCATCTTAGGGCCTGGTAGCACACTAGGGGCACCAACCGCTCAAGAACTGATTAATCATCACTGGCACAAATTTAACAGCAAAGCTGACTTTATCGAAGCACAAAGTGATGATCCTTTTGTATTAAGTATGGGCATGAATGAGTTGCAGCGCAATTTGGTGACTCAGTAATGAAGAGTAAGAGGAAGTGAACTTCCTCTTATTGACTTTCTACCAAGTTAACAACAAAGGGAATACCTGGCCAAACTTCCAGTTTAAGATCTATGCGCCAGTCTTCCAGTATGTCAGAAAACTCAACGATTGAGCTTGTATCTGATATGGAATCTAGTGTCATGGTTATCTTTTTCTGTTGCCCAGAAGGAACGCTGAAATTTTTGATATGAACTTGTCCTATCTCTATGTCTTTTTTGCTAACAATAAGCTGGCTTTTTTCAAAGTCCAGATCATAAGGTGAAGTGTTATTAATCACTAAATCAAAGGTTAATGATGCCGATGATTGCCCAGATATAAAGTCAGAGAAGTCTGGCAAACTTGCATCGAATGAAGACCAGTCAATATCATACTCCACTTTTAAAATCTGACTTTTATGATGAATACTTATTAACAATCGGCCATGCAAAAATAATCCTGCACCAAGCAGCATTAATGTTAAGCCATAAACGCCCAGCTTCTTTTTCAACTTCATCGGAGGCGTTTTTTTTGCGGTCGCCATCATCTGACTCGCCAAGTGAGTGCCTGCTGGAATTGCGAGCGTAATAAATAGCATATTGACTAAAAAAAGAATGGCGGATGTTTGTGCGAAGTTGAATGAAGTTTTATGGATAATCAATAGACTGAGCAAGATCATTGGCAAGCTATAAAGTACACCAAAAAGCAGAGTGACTAACCCGTATCGGCTAAGCACTTTTAATATTGTGGTGTACTTAATACGATGACGCTGAAAGGTAGGGGAGATGATATCTAGCCCAAAGGTAAAGAACAAAAATAAATAGCTCAAAATAATGGATAGCCATTTTGAGATCGAGTAGGGATAGTAACCAATCCACAGAATAATCAATTGAGCGGTTAAATACAGTAAGAACAGCTTGGTTTCTTCCCATGCCTGAAGTATCAGTGGGAACTCTTTTCCGGCGCCATTGTTATAGGCTGAGTCTTTCTCAAAATGGGCAGAAAAGCGTTCTTTCAACGGAAACAGAAAAATCGAAGCAAAGACTAAGGATGTGCTCAATATCATATTGCTTAGCACGACTTTGGCTTGAGCGGCATAGAAAAAGTGAACAAAGTCTTCTGTCAGATCGTGCCAGGAAGGAGGGAAAAGATAATCCAATAACCCTTGCTTAAAGTCTGCCTGAAAATGATTATATAAACCAATAAACACGGTAAATAATATCAGTGAGGATAAATAATAAAGCAGCATAGATTGGCTGGATGAGCGTCTCAGCTGAGAAATGGATGCTATTGGGGCTCTATAAAGAACCTGTTTGATCTGTTCTACTAGGGTCATTCTTATTCCGGATTTTTGATTCTAGGATCGGTTGCAGTTACACTTTCTGGAGCTATGGCTGTCTAAAATATGCTCTATTTTAGCGCTATACTCGGCTTTATTGGTATTAGTCGTAAATATTGTCAATTCAGTTTTTATTCATTTGCTCATGGTATATTTTACCCCTGAATCTTGGCTGAAGCTGCTTTCAATCTATGAAAAACGCTATGCTATAACCTGATTAATGATTTGAATCACCCTTTGTTGTTTGGACTAATTATGATAACCCTCAAAAAATCTTTCTTACTGGCTGTCGGCTTTCTCCTTCTGACAGGATGCGCGCATCAGCGATTGATGGACTCGGCTCAGGATAATATGCTCGAGGGGCGTTATGAAGAAGCGGTGAATCAGTACCAGCAGGCATTAAAGCTTGAGCCTGATGATCAGAAAACACGAGCGAAACTGGCTCAGGCCCAGACACATTATCGACAATGGCTAGGTGAAGTAAAAAAACTGGCTGTATCTGCTGAGAAGCAAGGCCTTAAGGGCAAGGCCTTGTTGCTGCATGCTAAGCTCGCCGCTGCTCAATATGACCAATCCTCGTTACAGCGTTACAACCAACTTTATGCCGACTTAAAACAAGACACGCAGTTTTTAACCAGGCTTAAGTACAATCAGCGTTTGTTACAACCAGAGTTAGCCAACGGAATTGCCGGACTGAAAGTGTCAACCAAGGCAAAGCATCGTATAGAGGTTCTGCTAGCCCCGGTAAATATTGAGACACGTTCGTTTTCTGAACGACGTTCTGCAGAATATGTTAGTGGCACCGAGACCATTGCAAATCCCGAGTTCTTAGCACTGCAAAACAGCATTTATCATCAGAAAGAGCAGGCTGCCCATACTCGTCGAGAAGCCCGCCGCTTTAGAGAAGACTATCGGCATCTGCAAAGAGATACCCATCAGTTAGAGCAGGAGCTTAACCGCGCCATTTCTCGTCGTAATCAATATCCTGCTAACAGCCCGGAATATCAGCGCTGGAATCGTGAAGTCAATGATACAGAGCGAGATTTAAGGGACATTCGCCGTCGTGCTGACCAAGCTCATGATTACTGGCAGCGAGAGCGAGAACAATTTATCTATTTAGAGGATGAGCTAAATGGCATGTTGCATCATCTCTCTATGATGCCTCCAACGGTGATCCAGGACGTTTACAGTACTTACGAGTACGATGTCACTATTATGCAGCGCTCCGCTCAGTCGGACTTGAAGGTAAAGGTTGATGATCGGATTTATAATGCGCCTATCTCTCTGGTGGATGAAGACACTGAGCATCAGGCCCATGAAATCATTGGCTTAGGCAAAAAGTTAGCGGCGCTCAAGTCGAAGCGTCAAATGACCAGCGATGCTCATCATGAAGCCCGACTGGCGGCTCAGTCATTAATCCGGCAAGCCGTTGCAGAACATAAAAATCAGTATCTAATCAAGGCTGCCCAGCCTGCGGTTACTCCGCAACAGAAGTTTGAGTTATATATTCGCAATGCATTAGCTGGCAAAGAAGGAGCCAGTGGCAGTGTCACCAAGGATATTCAGCAGCATTTGCAGCTGGAGCTAGGGATCGGTGGTTATTTTGACGTTAATCGCTTAATAAGCTTTTATAGTCACTAAAGGTCGCTCTCGCGGCCTTTTTTATTACCTAATAAAGTCAATCAGATATTCTGATGAATGACAGTTTTCAAAAATCTCTAATTTGTGCCATATCTCGCAAGTCTTTTAGCTTGAGCTAAAAGGCGAGCCCTCAAGTTATTATTACTACTGAAGCCTCTGATTTAGAGTCTGCCAAAGTCAAATATTACGATAGTGATTACCCACCACTGGCGAAGTCGAGGCAAACAGGTGCCGACATTGACTAACCCTGGTTGATAAGGTTCAGACAGCTAGCTGCTTTTTAATGAGGCACCGGCGGGGAGGGGGCTTCTAAAGCGCAAAATACATAGCTTGTTATAATTTCGTAGTTGCTGTTCTAGATAAGCCTTTCTATGATAGCGTCTATTCATTATTTAGCCTTGAGAATGATGACGCATACAAGCTTTGAGATATTGGCTGTTGCGCTATTTTCATAACAATTAAAACAGGGGTTCTCATGAAAAAACTCTCCTTGTATTTTCTTTCTGCTGCTATCTCATTTGGTAGTTGCATGACTTATGCAAAAGAAGAAAACGATGCAAATATTTACAGCTCTCTGAAGTTTCGTAACATTGGGCCTGCGGTGACTGGAGGACGAATTGGTGAGTTTGCCTTTAATCCAGAGAACCCGGCTGAGTACTATGCTGCGGTTGCTTCCGGTGGCGTATGGAAGACGTCTAATGCTGGAGTTACCTGGACACCAGTATTCGATAATGAGGCATCTTATTCTATAGGCACCGTTAGTATTGCTCCTGATAATCCCAGTGTTGTCTGGGTAGGTACGGGCGAAAACAACAGTCAACGTTCGGTTGGTTACGGTGATGGCGTTTACAAGTCGATAGACGCTGGTAAAAGCTGGAAAAATGTTGGATTAAAAAATTCTGAACACATCGGTAAAGTTCTCATCGATCCTCGCGACAATGATGTGGTTTATGTTGCCGCACAAGGCCCGCTATGGAACAAAGGTGGCGATAGAGGTTTATATAAAACCACTGACGGTGGAAAAAAGTGGAACAAAGTTCTGGATATCAGTGAGCACACGGGAGTCAGTGATGTTGTGTTCGATCCTGATACGCCAGATACGCTTTATGCAGTTGCTTATCAGCGTCGTCGCCATGTATGGACACTCATCAACGGTGGTCCTGAGTCATCTCTGTATAAATCTACCGATGCAGGTAAAACCTGGCGTAAGATCAACAAAGGATTGCCAAGCGTAGAGCTTGGGCGAATCGGTATTGCGGTTGCTCCGTCAAAACCTGATACGATCTATGCGGTAGTCGAAGCAGCCGATGGTAAGAGTGGCTTTTATCGTTCGACGAATAAAGGTGAAAGTTGGCATAAACAAAGTGGCTACGTATCCGGTAGTCCGCAGTATTACCAAGAGCTTGTTGTCGATCCTAACGATCATAACCGGGTGTACTCGTTAGATACTTATCTGATGGTTACCAAAGACGGTGGAAAAAACTTTAAGAAAGCGGGCGAGAAACATAAGCATGTTGATAATCATGCGCTATGGATTGATCCGAATAACAGTCGTCATCTGATTGTTGGTAGTGATGGTGGTATCTATGAGTCTTGGGATCAGGCTGCTAACTGGTCATTCAAAGATAATATGTCGATCACTCAGTTTTATAAAGTAGCCGTTGATAACGACTACCCATTTTATAATGTGTATGGTGGTACTCAAGATAATGCAACTCTGGGTGCGCCTCATCGAACCAGTCATACCTCCGGTATTCGTAACCGTGACTGGCTCTATACTCAGTTTGGTGATGGTTTTAAACCTGCCATTGATCCGACAAATGCCGATATTATTTATTCTCAATATCAGTATGGCGGCTTGTCTCGTTACGATAGAAAAAGCGGTGAGCGAGTTCAAATACAACCGGTTTCTCCAGATGCCAATGAAGCACAGCGTTTTAACTGGAACAGCCCACTGCTGATCAGCCCTCACAACCATAAACGTCTTTATTATGCTTCTCAGCGAGTTTTTCGCTCAGATGACCAAGGTGATTCCTGGCAAGCAATCAGTCCAGATTTGTCTCGTAATCTGGATCGAAACAAACTCAAGGTGATGGATCGAGTTTGGGGCGTTGATACGGTTGCTAAAAATAAGTCGACTTCTTTCTATGGCAGTGTTGTGTCATTAACCGAGTCGCCTCTGGTTGAAGGGCTTTTATTTGCTGGAACCGACGATGGTCTTATTCAGGTCTCGGCTAATGATGGCAAAAAATGGACACAAGCAGATTGGCCTTCGAAAGTGCCAGATAATTCTTATGTGAGCGACCTGGAGGCATCTTTGTTTAATGATAAGGTTGTGTTTGCGACTTTTGATAATCATAAAAAAGGCGACTTCAAACCTTATGTATTCCGCAGTGATAACCGTGGTGAATCATGGACAAACATTACCAATAATTTGCCCAAACGGGGAACGGTATACGCTATTGCACAAGACCATAAGAATGAAAACTTACTGTTTGTAGGCACTGAGTTTGGTGTGTTCTTCTCACAAAATGGTGGCGAGCAGTGGGTTCAACTAAAGAGCGGCATTCCAACCATTGCCGTTCGTGATATCGAAATCCAACGTCGCGAAAGTGATTTGGTGTTAGCCACTTTTGGCCGCGGCTTTTATGTCTTAGATAACTATGGGCCATTAAGAGAAAGTGCCAGCAAGGTGAAAAAGTCTCCTGCAACGTTATTCCCTGTGCGTAAAGCCTATCAATTTATTGAGTTCAGCCCATTAGGTTTGCCAGGAAAAAGCATGCGCGGTAGTGATTATTATATGGCTGAAAATCCTGAGTATGGCGCGACTTTCTTTTACTATTTGAAAGAAGACTTTAAGTCGCTCAAAGCGCAGCGTCAGGCAAAAGAAAAAGCATTAATTAAAAAAGGTAAAGACGTTTTTTATCCGTCATGGGATGCACTGAAAAAAGAAGACTTCGAGGAAGCTGCTCATATAGTCTTAACGGTGACTGATGCAGACGGGCATCTTGTACGAAGAATTAAAAAGCCTGCCAAGCAAGGTTTCCAGCAAGTAAACTGGGATCTTCGCTACCCAGGTTTCTCCCCCATTAAAGTCGATGGCAAAAATAATTCGGGACCTTTGGTGGTTCCTGGGAAATATCAGGTATCGATCGCAAAGTGGGTAAACGGTGTCGAAACCGATTATCAGCAGAGTCAGACGTTTGAGGTGACGGCGATTGATAATCGCACATTCCCAAGTCAGCAAAGAACACAAGATCTTGCCTTTGATATGAAAGCGGGGCAGCTGGCTAAAGCCATAAGCGGCGCTGGAAAATATATCAAGGAGCTAGAGTCTCGTATTGCACATGCAGAAGCTGCCATTGTAGAAACTTTAACAGCTGAACAATCATTAAAGCAGTCGCTGAGCCAAACAAAACAGCAACTGAAAGAAGTAAAGCTCAAGCTTAATGGTAACTCTGTTGTATCAAAACGCGCAGAGCCTGTTCCAACTTCTGTGAGCGGCTATATCAGTTATCTGCGTTGGAGTCGAAATGAGAGCACGACCAGTGTTTCTGGTCTGCAAAAGCTACGCTTAGAGAGAGCTAACAATGGCTATCAAGAGGTATACAATGCTCTGGTTGATATTAGCAAGAGTATTCAAGCTGTGGAAAATAAGCTATTAGAAAAAGGAACGAATTGGTTGCCAGGTACATTACCTGCGAAGCCGTTAAAGTAATATTGATGATAGTCACCACTTAGGATTGAGTGGTGACTATCTTTTGGATGATTAATGTATCTTATTGTTTTTTAAGTAGTTTGTTAGCAAGGGATTCGCGCTAGTTATTCTCAGGAGAGAGGACTCTGGGTGATTGGTATCTCTATTTCAAAATATTTTGGGGGAGACCAAGGCAATACACCAAGATATAGGCTAATTTATATAAAGTTATATCTAAGTTAAACAATAATAGGCTTTAGAAAAAACTGCGTTGACTATTACCTCTTACAGTATGTTTTAGTAAGACTTTTTGGGCTTATTCGTGTGTTGTTAGGTGCTTATATCGACAAGTCTCGCTGAGCGTGCTCTCTGTTTGAGGCCTTAAATTTTCCGAGCTAGATTCATTGGTTATAGACATAAAAGTATCTTTAGGGGAGAGTGATGAGGCTTTGTCATCTCGTATCAAAATGCCCCATAATATTTTTGGTAAAGGGGTGTGTTTGGTTTGTCTTTAAATAGTTCAGACCCCATGGCCAAAAATGAGACTTCCTCTGGTAGCAAAGGTATTCCTGACGGTGAGCTACCTATCGGTGAGGTCAAGTTCCCTATTATCATTAAGCTACCCATAGGTATCTTCTTCTTATCTTTAGTGATTGCTTTGACTGTTGGCTTGGGATTCTATTATGAAAGTGAAAAGCTATTTTTAGAGAAAGAGCTCGAAGAGCTAAGGATCGAGAGCAGTCTTGTCGAGCCTTTATTAGCTCAGCTTTATGAGCAGTCCATCAATGATGCTAAACTTCTGAGCAAGAGAACTTCTCTTAAAATGTTGTCTGATGCAATGTTAGAAGATAATGAAGTTGCATCTTACTTATGGAAAGTCAGAGTAGAGAAAGAATGGACTGACATTCTACTTCATAAAAATAACTATCTTAATATTCAGTTTATCACCAACCATCAAGGTGTTCGTGAATTAGTCAATGTGACACGAAAAAAAAGAGGGATTTTTAGTAGCAGCGATCACATGCTAAAAGACAGCATTAAAAGGCATTACTTTTCTGATGAAATGGATTTGGATGAAGATGCTGTCAATGTATCACAGATCTACCTTAATGAAAGTAATGGTCGAGTTCTGTTGCCCCACCAAGTTGTTTTTCAAGTTATTGTTCCTACTTATAATGAAGTTCTAGCTGGAGTTACAGTGATTACTGTCGACTTTGGAGTCTTTATTGAACAGGTAAAAAGTACCCATCTTAGCGAGTTAAACTTTTACTTAACTAAAGAAAGTGGACAGTATATTTATCGCTCTGATGACACTGGTGTTTCAGACTTTGCCCTTGATAAAGATGAGTTTATTCAAGATGATTTCTCTGCACTTGCCTCGGTAATTCGAAGTGATGAAAAAGCTGTGCCCGTTCTTAGTTTAGGTGGAAAAAACACTAAGATTTCGGCATCCTTTTTTCGAACCATTGCGTTGTATCAATATGGTAACCAGGACGACATCAATATATTGATTCAGCACGACACTGATAAATTAAGTAAGCAGCTAGACCTGTTTCGTAACAAAGCCTTGAGTCTTGGTGTTGTGCTTGCTCTTATTGCAATGACTCTTGGATTTTGGCTGGCTCGCCAATTCGTTAGCCCACTCACAAAAATGACTCGTGTAATTGAGCACTACGAAAATAATAAACCGTTAGACTTCTTGCCAGTAGAGTCAAAAGATGAAATCGGAGTACTGGCAAGAAGTTTTCATAACTTGCTCTTTCGAGTGAACAACGTTCTTATTAAACAGAAGCAAACAGCGGCCAGTTCACAAGAGTCCAGTGAGCGATTAAGCGCCATAGTTAACTCAGCAGTTGACGGGATTGTTACCGCTGACGAACGTGGTTTTATATTATCTTTTAATACAGCTGCCGAGAACATGTTTGGTCTTAAAGAACAGGATGTCATTGGTCAATCGCTAAATATCTTAATGCCAGAGAGGATGGCTAAACATCATGACTATTTTATCTCTGATTATTTGAAAGAACGTGTTAGTAATATTATGGGGAGAAGAAGAGAGCTTGTTGGTCTTCGAAGTAATGGCGAAGAGTTCCCTATCAATATTGCAATATCGGAGGTGAATACTCAGGATGGCGTTATTTTTACGGGATTGATTCGCGATATATCCGAACAGAAAAGAGCTGAGCAAGCGTTAGCTGAAAGTAATAAGCAACTTGAGCTGGTCATTGAAAGTACAGCCGTCGGTATCTGGGACTGGCAAGTTCAAACGGGAGAAACTTCGCTTAGTAAGCGTTGGGCTGATATCGTTGGTTACACTTTGGAGGAACTTGAACCAATCAATATAGATACCTGGATTAACTTGGCACACCCCAAAGACTTCGAGAATTCTAAGTTGTTGCTGCAACAATACTGGCGCGGTGAAACTGAACGTTACTTTCAAGAAGTTCGTATGCGCCACAAGGATGGTCATTGGGTATGGGTTTGGAATACTGGTCAGGTTGTTGAGTGGGATGAGTCCGGCAAACCGAAACGAATGCTTGGTATTCATCTCGACATTATGGAGCAAAAGAAAGCTGAGTCTGAGCAAATGGAATCATTATCCTTGCTGGAAGCAACTTTAGAGTCGACGAAAAGTGGCATTTTGGTAACTAATGGTCTGGGGAGTATATTAAGAACCAATGCACGGTTTTTAGATATGTGGGATATTCCTGAGGATATGGCTAAGAACGGAGAGGAAGCGGCCATGTTATGTCATGCATCTGAACAGCTGATCGAGCCTGAGTTATTTATAAAACGTATTGAACAGTTGCACAAAGACAAAGACTCAGAGTCCGTTGACACTCTATTCTTTAAAGATGGACGAGTTTACGAAAGAACTTCAAAACCAATGACGGTAGCTGGGGAGGCTGCTGGACGAGTATGGAGTTTTCAAGATATCACGTTGAATAAAAGTGCTGAGCTCGCGCTAATAGAAGCTAAAGATGCGGCAGAAAATGCAGCCCGTTACAAATCGGAGTTTCTGGCGAGTATGAGCCACGAAATTCGTACACCTATGAATGGTGTGCTTGGCATGTTGGGGTTATTAAAGCAGAGTGAGCTTACCAAAGAGCAGGAGCATTATGTTTCTTTGGCACGTTCTAGTGCCGACTCTTTGCTTACCATTATTAATGATATTTTGGATTTTTCTAAAGTGGAAGCAGGGAAGCTGGAGCTTGAAGTATTGGATTTCAACTTACGTAGCCAGTTGGGTGACTTAGCTGAATCGATGGGATTAAAAGCTCAAGAAAAAGGTTTAGAGTTAATACTGGATGTGGCCGGAGTAGAGCAGTCAATGGTTAAAGGCGATCCTGGGCGATTGCGTCAGATATTGATGAATTTGATTAGTAATGCCATTAAATTTACAGAGACTGGAGAGATACGCGTTACCGCTCGTTTAAAAGAGCTTTCATTCGAACAGTTACAATTACACTGTATTGTAGAAGATACCGGAATAGGCATTGCACCACAAAAGCTCAGTGGATTGTTTGAATCATTTACCCAGGTTGATGCATCGACGACACGAAAGTATGGCGGCACTGGACTTGGACTCGCAATTGCTAAAGATCTTTGCCAATTAATGGGCGGTGATATTTCTGTCGACAGCGAAGAGGGCAAAGGAACCCGATTTAGTTTTTTGGTTATGTTGAAAGAAAGTTCTAAATCGAGAAAAGTGGTCCCTGATGTAGATATTAACGAAATGCCTATTCTTGTTGTTGATAAGAATGCAACTAATCGAGAGGTATTAAGTTGTCAGTTTAGGTTATGGGGTGCCAGAGTTTTTGAAGCAGAAGATGCTGATAGGGCGCTTAATATGCTGGAAGAACGTGCCAGCTTTTCTAAAGAGGAGTTCTTTAAAGTCGCTTTTATTGACAAAGACTTAAAAGGTGTCAATGGCATTGAGTTAGGAAAAAAGATTCGACGTGAGAGTAAGTTTGATAGCATGAAGATGATTATGATGACATCGATTGGTCAGCGAGGTGATGCCAAGCAACTCGCTGATATTGGCTTTTGTGCTTACTTTCCGAAACCCGCCACAACGGCAGATCTTTTTGATGCCTTGGCAGTTGTATTGGCTGGAGGCGATGTTCTTGAAGAAGCCAAACCTTTAGTGACCCATCATTATTTGTCGGAATTGCGTCATGAAGGTTTGGAAAAAGAAAAACGAAACCTTAGTATGGAGGCATTATCAGATATTCGCTTGCTTCTGGTAGAAGATAACTTTGTGAATCAGGTTGTCGCTAAAGGTGTATTAAAGAAGATTGGCTTGGCGTGTGATATTGCTGCCGATGGAAGTGAAGCCATCAATACTCTGACTCAGGCATCAGAAAGCGAACCCTATGAGCTTATTCTTATGGATTGCCAGATGCCGGTTATGGATGGATATGAAGCAACTCGAAATATTCGTTCTGGTGAAGCTGGATTGCGGTACAAGAATATTCCTATCATAGCAATGACGGCTAATGCTATGAAAGGAGACAGAGAAAAGTGCATCCTGTCCGGGATGAACGACTATCTGACTAAACCTGTAGATGTTAAAGCGCTCGAGAATAAAATCCGATACTGGATGTCTGAATAAACTGAGTAGATTTAGGTTTTGGATAAATAAGGATCTACTCAACAATCATGCGCTTCTGATAAAGCCTACTGACTCGCTTTTTCCTCCGTTTTTAATAGCGTACGTACGCCTTGTAGTGCCGCAGGATGAAAAATAGTGGCATGACTTTCTTGTTCCATTGGCGAAAACTGCCACACTAGATTTGAAGGTGCGTGTTTTTTAAGAGCTCCAACAAAGTGATCCAGAGCTTTACGCATGTCACCACCTTCATTGCCAATCGTGATAAATAGCTGAGCACTTCTTAATAATTTATGAGGGTCGAGTTTATTCTGAGCACTTTTCGCCAACGCTTGATTATTCCACCACATTGAAGGACTTACCGAAATATAACCACTAAAAGCATTAGGTGTTTCTATGAAAGTATCTAGTACAAAGTGACCAGCTAGAGACTCTCCCATAAGGATTCTCTCATCCGACACTCGCCAATGAGCATTTACGAAAGGCTGAACTTCTTCTATTAAAAACTGGCGAAATTTTATCGCGCCGCCATTTTTAGGGATGCTTTTAATATCTTCGGGGACAATGGACTTTGTTGTGAGATCATAATAACGATTAATTCCTTCTATGCCGACCAGTATAAAGGGGCGTATTTTTCGATAATCTGCCGCTAGCGATGCAATGCCCATAATATGAAAGAAATCTTCATGCAATCCGCCATCGAGTAAGTAAAGGACTGGGTATTTTTTGGAGCCTTCGCTATAGCCGGGTGGAAGGTAAATATTAATTTTCCTTTCTTGCTTTAGAGCTTTTGAGTTTATAGGGTAGGTACTACCAAGAGTAATGGCTTGTCCGTTGGGTGGAGGGCTTTGGGATAGGGATGGAAATGAAATTATGATTAATAAGAAGGAAAAAAGTTTAGTGTATGGAGTTTTAAAAGGCATGATATACAGCTCACTTAATTCAAATTGTTCCTAACATAAATGCTTTTATCCTTTGGCCCTATTCCTCATGATAGGTAGTTGGAATCAGAAGCTAACAAAAAAGCCCATCAACAAGTCATGCTAATGGGCTTTTATTATTGGCATTTTATCATCGATGCTTTATTGCTATGGATTCCATTGAGCATTTAGAGCAACGCCCGAAAAACTGGAATATCCATGAATACTGATATGCCAGGTGTCTGCAGCAGGATTGTTAAAGCTACAACTTTCGTTGTTGCCATTCTTCCACGGACGACAGTCATAACTCGATGATGTGGGTTGAGAGCCTCGACGCACATAGACATCGGCATCTCCACTGCCTCCACTGATATTGACTGACAGCGAAGACATGCCTGCTGGAACGTCGATAGTGTAGTGGAGCCATGCATTCGATGCGCCTGATAATGATGACTTCGAGAAACTTCCACCAGTATTGGTATCTTCCGAATAGGTTCCTGTCAGGTTGGTTCCTGAGTAGTTTGCATAGCCGTTTAGCATGACGTAGTAGCGACCTGCCTGAATATTGCTAATAGTACAGGTTTCATTGTTGCCATTTTTCCACGGGCGACAATCATAACTGGATGTGCTGGGCTTGTTACCAAACTTAACATAAAGGTCAGCATCACCAGAGCCACCATTTAATGCAAAGCTAAGAGAAGTTGCTGTCGCTGGCACATCCAGATAATAGAATGCTTCAGAACCTTTTGATCCACTGATCCCCGTCACGGCCTGACCATTAGTAAGTGCTGTTTCTCCTGGGGTTCCACAATCAGGATCCGTTTGATAGTTTAATAACAACTTCGGAGCATTGCCTTGTTCTTTCGAATTGATATCAATCCCATCAGAAGTGCCACCCGAGGCAATCATAACGCCATTGTTATTACCTTGTAGCCAACCCTGAACGATGGAAAGACCATGGCTTGATAATGTAATGCTTTGCAGGCCGGTGCTACTCGGATTAAATGAGGCCATCAATGAGCCATGATTTGAACCGTTAACAGAGTTCCAGGTTGCATTGCTTTCTGTCCAGCTGTTTGAGTTCTGGTAAATATTGTAAGCACCGCCAGACTGGTTAAATACATTAAATTGAACTTTTGCACTGGTGATGGTTGAGCAAGCTGGAACGTTTGATAAATCCCACTTGATCAATGTTTTCATTTCTCCATAAGTAGAATCGCTTCCATCGGCAAGTAGTCCTTCTGAGCTACCATTAAAGTTTTGGCTGCTTTGCGTTTTCGAAATAAACGTATCATCCGTTGCCGACAGTTCTAAATCAGAACCACCACTGTTACCAGAGTCGATTACTGAGCGGCCATCGGCATTTTGAGTTAAGCGCAGAACTTCGCCGATATTATTTGCATTCCACCAGTTAACATTACCAGGCAACAGAGTTGGATCATTCGCACGTTGTGTGCGGCTTAAGGTGCTGGCACTGCTATCAAACTGTGCGGTGCGTACTTCGATATTGTCATTGGAGACGGTAATGACTTTAAACTGTTGGATGCTGGCTAAATCAATAGTCCATGACTTGGGATCATTTGCCGAGCGAGCTGGAGCACCCCAGCTGCCTTCACCCACGTACACCGTTCCGCCAGAAGTCGTTGCTGTAAATGAACTACCGGAAGGGCGAATAGATTGAGTAATTTTGTTGATGTGCGTGTCTGACTCGACTACCAGGTTCATCGCTCGGTTATAGAAGTCGTCTGCCCACCAGTTAAATAACTCGGTATTGTCTGACTTGCCAGTGTAGTGAGGGAACATGGGTTTATGGTATTGCGCAAAACGCCATTTGGCAGAGCTGCCGTTAGACTGTAAGTCACTGCTTAACCAGTTATTCATTGCACTGGCGTAGGAGGACCATCCGCTATTTTTAAACTGACTGTTGAGTGTATAAACTCGAAGCAATGGTGAAATATTAAAGCCACCATAAGTGTCACTTGGATTACAGTTGCCATCGTTGTTGTAATCAACACCAAACACTTCACACAAGGTTTGGTAGTTGTTGTCTTCATGGTTACCGTGAGTAGGAATCAACGGATAGACACGTTTGTAGGCTATGCCATCGATGGTGTCACTCGAAAATGTAAGTTGCCAATCTTCCAGAAACTGATTCATTTCTGAAGCGTTATTGGCATTAGTAAAGTCACCACCGTGCATAATAAACAAAGGGCGAACCTTAGCAACTAATTGATTTCCTTGGCGGCGATTAGTCCAACCTGTTCGTGTATCACCACCGGCAATGGCTACATAAGGTTGATTATCAGTGGGAGCTGTTTTAAACCATAATCGATCACCACAACCGCTAGAGTCGCACACTCTAAAATAAACTGGCGTGTTAGCGTTAAGACCATTTAAACGAACAAAGTGACTGGTTAAAGAGCTGCGAAATACTTCGGTCGATGTTACCTGGCGAGTTGCCCATTGTGACTCGTTGGTTGAGTAGCCAAACTTTACATAAGGAGAGTTACTGCTGCCATCTGGTGAAAAGGCGATAACAGCATTATTTGCAGGGTTTTGGTCCCAGATAACTCGGTAGTGTTTGGTTGCAGCAGTGGCATGGTTGGCAAAAAACAGCGACGTTGCGAACAAAGATGCCAGAGAGATTGTCGTTTTCATAGTGGTCTCCGGAATAATAGATGGCGCGACTATACAGTAGAATTTTTACTATTTGATTACATTTTAGTCGTGCAGAAAAGGTACCGGTTGGCAAAATTCAATTTTATTGGCAAAAGCGTTTTATTTGATTAAAGAGAGTGTCTTTTCTGTTTTAGTTTCTGCGACCAGTCGCACAAATGCAGCATTGCGATAAGGAATAATTATGGCTTCACCTGTGATAAAGTTAACAGCGTAAGCGCCGTGGCCTAGATGCTTAAAAGCGCCTTCTAATGGTTGGTTCGCTGTTGATGTCCAATAGTCACCGCGCTTGGTGTGAGGGAAAAAATCTTTTGCAATGGTGGCTTCTCCCGGACGAAGATCATGGCTGACTAAAGTGAGCAGTTCTTCTTTCGTTGGCAAACGCCATTGATGAATACCGCAGGTTTGTTGTTGATTCGCTCGGCGAATGAGATCGTCGGTATCACAGCGATTTGGTTCAAAGTAACAGTCGCCCCGATCAGCTACACCCATGTTGTTGAGCTGCCAGGAGTAAGTCCAGTAGGCATCATGGATATTTTCGGCATCGTTTTTTACTTCCCAGACAAGCCCTGTTTTTTGATCTAAAACGCAAGACCATGGACCTGCCCACGGAGCAATGGGTTGTCCTGAGCTGTTGAGCTTTTGATAGCGCTGAGACATTGGTTTTTCTGGAAGTTCTGGTTTTGATATTGCCGCATAGATTGCAAACACAATAAAAACAAATATTAGTGATAGAGCTCGGATGATCATTATGAATCCTGCCATTGAAGTTGCAGAGCGCGACTGTGTCGTGTATGCGCAATTTGTGCATGATCAAAAGCAGCAATCCACAAACAAACACCTGATTGCAATTTCACATCATTGTTTGAACCTGTATCCAGTTTACGACTTAACTCCAGAGACCATTTGCCATTGTTCCATTGGGCGAAGGCTCGAACGTCAGCTCGATCACCTTCAAATCGGTTTGAACGATACATCACGGATGGCATGATGGTGCCAATAGGATAATTATCCTTGGCTTTTTGGTATGGTTCGTATCCAAACCATGGAATTATCCAGTTGAGAGCTGAAGCATTATCAGACTGTTGAAAGGAAGCAAGCTGTTGTGCGGATTTGGGCAGTCGTTTGGGCGTAATGATGTCTTTGTTATACCACTTCCAGTTCATAACGTAAGCGCCGGACTCTTTTCCATCTGGAGTATAGCCTGCGGTATATCGCCTATCTCCTGGGCGAGCGGTTTGTGGTTTACCAAAGAAATTATCATCCGCTAAAATCATATCGTTGGTTCGAACGGCTTTCCAATGCCAGATGTCTGTTTGCTTCGTAGAATAGCTATAGTGGTAACCCTTGCCATGCCAGTTGGCAGGTTTGTCACTCAAAGGCTTTGGCCCCAAATGAGCGGTGGCCGAGCCACCTGCATCACAGCTATCCGATAACATAACCGCGAGTTTGTCTTCATAGAATTCGGTTTCATCAAATTGATAGAAGCCAGACTGTTGGATCTGCCAACCATCTGCTGTTTTTTTCAATGGCAGATGCTTTAAGCTTTTGGTGGGATCTTGCCACTCGATGTGAAAAAAAGCCTCGACACCATTCTCAATAGTCTTTATCTGTACTTGCGTACTGCCATCAACAAAGTTAGCACCACCATAAGTCCATACAGAAACAGGCTCAATCGATTGCCAAATGGATTCATTTGCTTGGCCATCAATGTTGATCAGTTCTTTGATATCCACTTTGTGGACAGTAAGAGGAATTGTTTTTTGTGTGGATAATGCAAAGTTTAATAGCAGGCCAAGTGTCAAGGTGGCCACAACCATTACGCCGTGAGTTTTTCTGTTAGTGGGTGAAGTCACTAAAATAAACTTAATGACTTTCATTCCATATTGCACAAAGTAGATCGCTGCATGAAGCAGTATATAAAGACAGATGCACAGAGCCGCGTAAAAATGGATATCATTGAGCCATGCATTAGGCAGTAGTTGCCAATAAAGAGCGGCGCCTGTAAGCATGATGCAGATAAAAGTTAGATAGCCAAACCAGGTGACGACGCGATGATAAAGGCTGACGTTTGGCTGACTCGATTTTGTTGTTCGCTTTAATCCAAACTGGTAGATAAGAAAAGCAACGGTAATGGTGAGCAGGACTAAGGCGCCTGCGTAGTGCCAGCGATGCATTAAACCTTGAGGCAGTAAGCCGTTTAATACCATGATTTCTGGTCGGCTTTGAGTAGCAATGCGTAAGCCTGTTAACAGGTTATTAAAAGTAACCAGAATAAGGCTAAGGTGGAGGGCCACCCAAAAGAGGCTTGAATTCACTGACAGTTATCCGCCTGAGTTTGGCATTGAGGTCGAGGATGATATGTCAGTAAGATTACATTCTTATGGCAAGAAAGCGCTAACCTATTTCACAGTTTTTATGTTTGTTAGCGCTGTGGTGGGATGAGAGAACTACTTTTTTAGCACTATGCGATAGCGAGCATCACCTTTGCGCAAGGCAGCAATGGCTTCGTTGGCTTGATCAAAAGTATATTCTTCGACGACTGGAGCCAGTTTATGGTGTCCCGCAAACTCTAGCATCTGCCTCATCACTGCAGGGCTTCCTACTGGTGAGCCCGATACAGAACGTTGCCCACCAATCAGTGAAAACACGCTGATGTCCAGTGGTTCCAAAGTCGCGCCGACAAAATGAAATCGACCTTTAGGGCTTAAGGTGCTCAGGTAGAGGTTCCAGTCTAATTTGACATTGACCGTTGACAGAATGTAGTCAAAACGTCCACTCGCTGCCATAAGCTCATCCGTATCGCGAGAGTTGAGTGTATGGTGAGCGCCTAATTTTACCGCTTCCTGACGTTTACTTTCGCTGGACGTAAAAGCGGTAACTTCACATCCCCAGGCGTTTAGAAATTGCAGCGCCATGTGACCAAGACCGCCGATACCAATAACGGCTACTTTATCGGTGGGTTTGATATCAAATTGGACCATGGGGTTATAAACCGTAATACCACCACAAAACAGCGGGCCTGCGCTGGCTAGATCGATGTTGTCAGGAATTGGGACCACGCTATGGGCCTTGGCGCGCACTTTGTCTGCAAAACCGCCATGATGGCCAATGATGGTGGCTTGTGAATCCGAGCAAAGATTGTGCTCTCCCGTATGGCAGTAATCGCAATGACCGCAGTAACCTGAGTGCCAGCCGAGTCCGACTGCCTGGCCTGACTTTAAATGAGTTATCTGGCTACCTGTCTGCGCTATGTGTCCAACGACTTCGTGGCCAGGTACCAAAGGATATTGACTGTTGCCCCAACTGTTGTCGATCACGCTGATGTCGCTATGGCAGATTCCACAGTAAGCAACATCGATTTCAACTTCGTCAGGTTGAAGTGGGCCTGGATCGTATTGATAAGGAGTTAACTCACCGCCGGGCTCTTGTACCGCAAGGGCATTAATCATAGAGGGATCCTCTAAGGCTGTTGTATTAAGTATTGTTTAGTTAAATCTGGGCACTAAGGCAAAAATCAAATAGCTCTAATGAGATAGATGCTTCTTATTTTAATAGACTGACCGAAAAAGAAGCAGTTGTTACCAAGATTGCTGTCGTTTTTGTCTTCGTTGCTGTTCCCTCGTATAATATTTACCAATTGATTTTTGTGGATGCTAAAGCGTTATGGCAAGTAAGTTCTATGTGGTTTGGAAAGGGCGTGAGCCGGGAATTTATACCGACTGGATGTCGTGTAAAAAGCAGGTAGATGGCTTTACGGGCGCACGTTATAAATCGTACCCAACTCGAGCTGAAGCCGAAGAGGCGTTTAAAGGCAGCAGTAGTGTAGTTTTTGCAGGCAAGTCTTCAAGTGGTAGTAAAGGCACAGGCGCTAAAAAGGGCGGTTTAAAAAGTTACACTGCCGAAGAGGTGAACGCACTTAAAGCCGATACCAAGATTTTTACTGATGGCGGGTGTGACCCGAATCCTGGTAATGCAGGTTCTGGTATTGCGATTTATCGAGATAATGTGCTCGATGAATTATGGTACGGTTTATACAATCCTCGCGGAACTAATAATACTGCCGAACTTAACGCTTTGCATCAAGCGATGTTGATTGCGCAGAAAGAAATTAAAAAAGACAGCAGCGTTGTTATTTTTTGTGATTCTAAGTACTCCATCCAATGCATCACTCAATGGGCTGCTGGCTGGGAGAAAAAAGGCTGGAAAAAATCTGGTGGCGAAATTAAAAACCTTGCTTTGATTCAAACTATGTATGCTTTGTATCAAGAAGTAAAAGATGAGATTAAGATCCATCACGTGAATGGGCACGTTGGGATCGAAGGTAATGAACTGGCTGATCGTATGTCGATATTAGCAATTGAAAAGAAAGATAAACGTTTTCATCGTTATGCTGGGGATATGAATATTCCTTACTTGTTGGCTATGCGGACTGGGTAATTATTCTAACAGATACTTAATCTATTACGTTATCTGGGCTGGTACTTGTGAGGATATATGGCGCCCAATAAAAAGGGGAACTGTATATTCCTTTTCTGAACTGGTTTTGAGTTATTTTTAAAGCTTTGGGAAGGCTTCTCTCCTTCTTTAAATTCTTATAGAATAATGTCATAAATCGCTCTGACGCTGCATCTGATACTGGCCATAAGGTTGATATAACATGGTCCACTCCTTGAGCCATAAACCCCCGGCTAAGGCCTACCACCCCTTCCCCTTTTCGCTCAATCCCTTTGGCTGTGTCACAGCCATTAATAACAACCAGTTCATTATTAAATGGCCGACTAAAAATATCTGTAAAGGTAACGAAACTAGATATCTTTTCGTGTTTCTCGTTAATAACTGATAGTATGATTCCTGAATATTCAGGAGACTCCGGGTTGAAATACCCATGAGTTGCAATATGTAAAATTTGGGAGTTTCTAACTTCTTCTCTATAGAGATTCTTACGGGTCGCTGACTCTTTCGAAAAAGTATTTGCGTTTTCTTTCCCAAAAATATTAACGATGTTATTCATTTCGACTTCTGAAAAAGGAAGTGGTGATAGATTGCTTTTCCAAGAGCGGAAGTGATCGCTCGAAGCTAGGGTGATATTCTTCTTATCAAAAACTGGGTTGGAAAATATACTGAGCTTTTTACTAAACTTCACCTTTTTATTCTTAACATAAAAGTAGCTGGAAACTGATGGGATGAAAGTGATTGTTTTACTATTAATAATCGGCTGGTTACCTTTTGATGATATTGGTAGTGCTGAAAAAGGAACATAATGAAGAGCTTCATGAGGTATTATTAATAGGTCTTTTTGTAAGCTGGTTAATACATCTTTTGGAAGTAAAAGTTCCGAAAGCTCTTGCAATAGGAGCTTGGGTTTTTGATGGTTTTGAGAAGACGTTGATACTCTAAACTCTTTGATTTTATCTATTACTTTGTTAGAGGGTGATATCTTCAATATCTCTTCTCTATCTTTTTCAAGAACAAAAAGATAGAGGTGTTTTTCTAGTAGTAAGTAGTAAAGTATGCTTTGGTCCGGTTTTAGTTTCGCTTGTGATTCTTTAAGTGGTAATATTGAAGGAAGTGAGTTCTTGCCTTTATTCCTTATCGAGTCATAAATATTAAGTGACTGCTCATTATATAGTTCTGTGTGTAGAGACTGGCTTCCATTTGAGTCAGTCACTATTTTTTCCTGAAGACTGCTAATTTTGTCTAAACGAGAGTTCTGACTAGAGTTTTTTTGACGAGTCGCCAACCTTAGCCTTAGCGATGTAGCTCTCGAGTTCTCCAATATGTAGTATAGTTTTGATGCTTTGTCATCAGAACCGCTCGACAATACTAAACTAGCAAGGTTTTTATAAATACTGTGGGTTTTGTTGCTCCATGCAGGGCTGGTTCGCTCCAAGTCTAAGTGGGTATGATAGTCATTTATCATATCAATTGCTAGTTCTTGAATCTCAAATATATTATTCCAGTAATGCTTTTTTTGTTTATGTAGCTCGATTATTTTCGATAGCACATCAATGTGTAAAACTTGAGAGCGGGCTTGTTTTGATGAGGACAATGCTTGGTTAAAGTATTTTCTAGATGATTGAAAGTCGTTTCTGTCAATAGACTCGTTCGCTTTATGAAGAAAGTACTTTGTTTTTACATCATTGTCCGTGAGGAGTGATATTCTTGACTCTACTTCTGATAAATTCTTTTCATACTTGGTAGTATTTCCAAGTAACTTATAATCTTCGGCGAGTTCTAAGTATGAGTTGATTATATTGTTTTGGGTACCTGCCGTTGGGTTTTTTAGGTTCTTTAAATCTTGATTGCACTCCTCATGGTGGATGCGAGAGTTGTCCACTTCACCTTTTAATCTATAAGTTGTGCCAAGTATGCACTTTATTATGGCTGCTTGAAAGGAGGATGCTTCCTTCGTAATTTTGAGCGCATTGTTAAGCTCTTTTTGTGAGCTATTGAGATCTCCTAGGTGTTGATGGATTTGACCTAGGTTTTTTAAGATAAGAGATAGTAATTCACGGTTATTCTCTTTAGTGGCAATTTCGAATGCTGCTGAATAACTTTTTAACGCATTCCTTAACTCATGATTTCTTTCATAAAATGAGCCAAAATTATTCTCAATAATAGCCATTACATGATCATCGTTTGCTAAGGCGGCATGGTGCTTAGCGGTATTCAGCTCCTTAAACGCTAGCCTAATATGGTAGGGCCTCATCTCCATTGAGTCATTTTTTGCCGAAAGGTATCTGTAAAAACTCATGTTGTTGTAGATGTGTGCTTTTATTTGATGATCGTCACCGGAAAGAATTAATGCTTTATCTAAAAGCTCTTTTGCTTTCAATATTTTCGACTTATAAAGCATGATCTCAGCAAGAAAGTTATTCGCGATAGCCATGCTTAGTTTTAATCTTTGGGGACCTTCGGCCATGTATTTTATTGATTTATTAATTTCCAGAAGAGACTTTTCTAAGGTGTTCTGTCTTAGGAGTAATCTTGCTTTTATTAAGTGGAAAGTATGTGGGTAGTAGTGAGAGTTCTCTAAGTCATTAATTACAGTTAGAGCATTTTCATATTTGAAGATTTGCTCTAGAGAAGATGCTAATAGGATTGTTCGGATTTCTTTTAGCCAGTTATTAGATGTGTCTATCATACGAGCAGACTTTAAAGCCTTAATCGCACTAAGTTTTGACTCTTGATCCGATAAGGCCCAAAAATACTGTGCTTTATTAATAAGGGATAAAATCTCTTTGTCACCTTTATTTGGAATATACCTATCCTCAATAGTGATAGATAGTTCTTCCTTAGAATATTTATTCTTGTTACAGAGACTGATGTTTTTTGTTGTGTGTGGGGAGAGAACTACTATAGGAAGGTTTCTTCCTTCAATGGGATCAAGCTTTACTTTACTAGCCCCCTCAATTTGAACATAACTAGCTATGCTACTAGATGATTTGACAATAAAATACTCATTTTTACTAGGGTTTATTGTTGAGCACGAAGCAAAGCCTCTCTGCGGGAGAGAGGCAATAATTAAAAGTGCTACTATAAGAAGTTCTTGATAGCGCATTTAAATTCTTCGACACCTCCAAGAACCATTTGTACTCTCTTTGGTACTTATGTCTTCTATCCATACAAGATTGTGTATCATTAAATCTTTTCTACCATGAGCTAAGTGAACAACCTCTTGTAAGTTTGTTCCTCTAGCATTCATTATTGGAGAAATTAGAGCTTCATGTTTTAGGTAGAACGGCTCTTCTTTTAGCCACTCACCGAACAATGGTTCTTCACTTTCAAATAAAATGAAGTTGTCTTCAACTCGAACCCTAAAAATAATATTATCGCTGGGGTAATAGTCATCTTTTTTTGGATCTCCTGAGTTATTAGAGTCTCCCAGACTTTTCCATCGGCCTTCAAAGTCTTCCAGAATTATCATGTTCCGTCTCCTTATTAACTTCTGTTAGTATATCTTCAATTTTAAAAGGATGTGTATTTATATGCATGCTTCTCCATTCTGGAGATTCCAGTATTGATACTTTTGACTGAGATATTAGTCCTTTCAATGTATCGAGTACTATAAGACTACCTAATGAGCCTAGTTTTTTTCCATCGCTCATATTGTCTGCTTCAGAAAGTATGTAGAACCATAAGGGCGTTTTTTTCTTGAAGTCTTTACATACGTTTTCTAGAAGCTTGTGCTTATCTATTTTGTCTTCTGGAAGTATACTTATAAGCTTTTTCAGTTCCTTTGGTATAGACTCTAATATTGCTTGTGCGCAAGGAAGACCTATTTCATTGCCTCTGAGTAAGTTGAGAGATGATAGGTGCTTTATTCCAGTCTTATTGTTAGGAAGCTCAACTTTTACAAACGGATTTATAGGGAGAGCTAAGTTGGCAATGTAGCTATCTTTATTAAGTTTAAAGAAGAACTTCCAATCAATTATTTGTTCTTCAAAAACGTAGTCTTGGCTGTTCAGTTGGCCCTTCCCTGTCAGATTAAATATTTCACTAATTGGAATCGCTTGTTTTTTGGAGTTTAAAGTATAGGTTTTTCTTACCATTGAATGGCCAAACCTAAATGCTGCACCAGAAAATTCAATAGGCATTCTTGGCTCTTCACATTTTAAGGTGTCCCATATTAAGCTTGTATCTTTGTTAACAATAATCTCCCAGAGAACATGATCGCAAAGCTCTTTTAAGAAGTCGTGTAAAACGACATGCTGGTAGGTTAAGATAGTTTCTTTTTTGGCTTCTTCGTAAGCTTGAACTCCACTTTTTCCATGAGTCGCTAATTTATCAATAGTTTTATTGTGAAGCTTTAAGAACTGCGTATGTAATTGAGATATTATGAAGTTCTCATCATTTCGATCATCGCCTATTAAGGCCTTTTTCTTGTCATTTCTTGGTAAATCTTTATTAGGATGGAGCGTTCCTGATGAATCTATTGAAGGACCTAAATGCATCTTACCCGTTGTCCTGTCTATCGGAATTGAACTGTCATTAAATCCATCTCCATATATGCTATCAAGATCTAACTGAGGAGTTCGTAATTGAATGAGCTCATTCAGAGTCCTTGGACGTGAGCTTGGAGGGTTTTCTCCTCTTTTTAATCGTGTAATATCATGGTCGATAAACTGACCAAAATATGTGTACCCAGAAGGGACTCCTGTTGGAGGGAATGAACTTCTTGGTCCCTTTTCGAACATACTTTTTCCTAAATCAATAATTAGCTCTCTTTGGAACAAGCAACTCGGTGAGTTAAATAAAGAGGAAAAGCTACCTGTTGTTTCATCTCCATGACTTTTCATGATTATTACCTACTTTGGTGTTAACGTATCAAAGAAACTCTCACTTCTCTTTTATTATCTTCGCTTGATATCTCAAGAGTGTAATCTTGGCTCTCAAATATATCGCTTTTCAGCAGCAGTGATATGACTCCCTCATCGTTGGGTAATATATCTTCTGCTCTTACTATCAAGCTACTAGAAGTGCTATCAATAATGTTAACCGTATGCTTTTGATTGTAAGCGTATGGTGTGATAATCAATTTGAAGTATGGGGTCGAATCTTTTAGTGTTATTGAAATATGCTGTTCATTCGATATGTTTGAACTGCGCATCGTATCAACAAAAAACTTTGGCTCATTTACTATCAACTCAGGTTCTTTGTTTTCTTGGCTAACTACCAATAACTGCAAACCAACCGCACCAACCAACAATGGCGCTACCAACGCTTTCAAAAACAAACCATCAAACCAACGTAGCCCTTGTTCTTTCTTACTCGCCAATTCCGCTGAAGGCATGGCCTGATACATAATCCTGTCGAGCTCTAGTTGCTCTAATAATTCAGGTTTATCCATGAAGTAAGCCTCGAACTCCGCTGATTCCTCAGCCGTCAATTGCCCTCGCAAGTACTTCTCTGCGATGTTGTCTTCGATATATTTTTTATCCATTGAGCATTTCCTCCTTCTGTGTTCTAACATCTGACACGTTAACTCTATGGAATGGAAGCTCAATTCTTGTCTCTTGATTATATAAGTGACTTAGAGTTTGAGGCTCTCTCACCTGGGGAGCAAAAAAAGATAGCTGGTTTGTTGTTATCGAAGATTCAGCCTGATACATAAAAGGTACACTGAGAGAAGTAAGCAAAACGATAGACAATAAGTCAGTGGTATTATCTGGATCTTTTGAGCCGGATAGCTTAAACAAAATCAATTGCTTAAGTCGGCTTCTGGCACGGTGAAGGATTCGGTCAAACTGTGCAGGCGTTAAGTCTAATGCTTCACAAATTTCTTTCTTGGTTTGCTCACTAATAAAGTAGCGCCTCAGTATTTCTCGGTCTCGCTCAACTTTCATTTCATCCATCAGTTGTTGAACGATTTCCAGAAGCTTCTCATTATGAAGGCTGTGATTCAGCAAGCTACTGCTTTCTGGTGGACGAATATCAATATCGGGATCGGTATCTGTCGCTCGGCGTTTTTCCTTTCGATAATGTGCGATAAGAAGATTAACGCCTACCTCACGAATAAAAGCTGATAACGCAGCGGGATTTTTTATTTGATCATTACGTGCTTTTTCTAGCACAACAATAAAAGCATCTTGAACAATGTCTCGTGCTAATTCTGGGTCTTGCGCACGTCGATTCAAAATAAAATAGAGTCCTTGCCAATAATGTGTAACCAGCTCCTGTTCGGCTTGCCTTTCTCCAGATCGAATTCGTTGGATAAGCTGCACGGGATAATCTTGATGAGTGCGTTTAACTTCGCTTAATAGTGTCGCCAAAGTTGTCTCCACCGATGTTATTGTTGTCGTTATTCGCAGAACGCAATAGTTACTTAATCAGCATAGAAGACAACAACATAACAGGCAATTAGCAAGCTAATCTGAGAGCTTATTTTTTAAATAATTCAATTAATTATTGAGATAGGTGATACGATTTAAGTGGTAAATCTCAGGATGTGAAAAAAGAAAATGTATTTACTTGTAGGTAGAAAAAGTACTTTTACAGGTGAATTAACCTACGCCATTAAAAAAAGTTTTTATTGCATGTTCGGCAGCATTTTCTGCGCGCATTCCTTGATTTCCCATCATCCACCAAGCGGTGTAAACAACACTATCCACAATACAAACAATCCATGCTGTATCTAAAGATTTATTAATGCTGCCTTCTTTTTTTCCCTGTTCGACCATTTTTGATAATTCGGAAAGTTGGCGGTTATAAATTTGAGTGACCTGTTCGTCTTTCTCGACAATGCTCCAAAGTGAAAGCAAAAAATGATAACGATCAGCAAGTGGCATGATCAACTGAAACATCAACTCAAGCGCTGCTTTGCCAGTTAACTGCTGTTCTTTGATTGGCTTCATTGCCGTGTCGGTTAACTCGAGGGATTCAATGGCAAGCGCCAGAATCAATTGTTCTCGAGTTTCAAACTGACGATAAAGAGTGGCACGTCCAACGCCCGCATGCGTTGCAATTTGGCTAAGAGAAGCCAGTGGATTTTGTAGTAGCAACTCTACAGCAGAGTTGAGTAAAGCTTTTCGTGAACGAACAGCTCGAGCGTCAGTGTTTGTCATAAAGTCATCAATACAATAAGTGAGACACTAGTGTATCATAAAAACAGTGCTTAACCAGCCACATTATTTCTGTGCCAGTATTCTATCCAGATGATTGGCAAAAGCTTGTCGATCAGCATGGCTCATTGCAGGAGCTCCGCCTGTATCTATTCCGCTGGATCTTAAAGTGTCCATAAAATCCCGCATATTCAGTCGAGAGCCTATGTTTTCTTTGGTATAAAGCTCGCCCCTGGGACTTAACGCCTGGGCACCTTTGTCTATCACTTCGGCGGCTAGTGGAATATCCGAGGTAATCACCAAATCTCCAGGAGCAGCTCGCTTAACAATTTCGTTATCAGCGACATCAAAACCGGAACTCACCTGCACAAAACGAATATATTGTGAGTCTGGTGTGCGCAGATATTGATTGGCTATCAGGGTGACCAATACTTTTGCTCGATTGGCAGCTTTAAATAGAATGTCTTTGATAACGACAGGGCAAGCGTCGGCATCGACCCAGATTTGCATAGTTTTACCTTTTAGATAGGAACATGAGGCAGCGCTATCATATCGAATATTGCAGCCATAAAAAAAGGCAAGTTCCTAAGAATCTTGCCTTTTTTGTCTCACAAGAGCGATCGAGACAGTGTCTCGTCGTTCACTTCACTATGATACTACAGTGATGTTCTCTGCTTGTGGGCCTTTTTGACCTTGAGTGACTTCAAACTCAACCTTCTGGCCTTCAACTAATGTTTTGAAACCTGAACCGTTGATTGCACGGAAGTGTGCAAATACGTCTGGACCAGATTCTTGCTCGATGAAACCGAAACCTTTTGATTCATCAAACCATTTTACAGTGCCAGTAGTAGTAGACATAGTCGTATCCTATTATTTCAAGTGTATAAATTAAGCCATTATCATGGCGCTTTTTGGCTAAAAGTGTTGCTAATTATGATAAACAGGACGAGGAACTAACAGAGAAGAACATCGAAATGGTGTGCATAAATATAAAACGTACTTTCAAGCTGCGTGAATTATATACAAGTTAATGACTGAGTCAAGTAAAGTGTCCTTTCTTCTACTCTTGAATTTTGATTTCCTGAAGGTGGTTATTAATGTGGAGTATGTGTGCTAGTAAAGTATCCTGTAGAGAAAGCTCTCCGTAGGCAAAATGCGCTTTTAAAGAGGTTTCATTGATTTGTAGCTGTTTTAAAGAATGGATAACCTGTTGAATCGCCTGGTGAACATCTCCTGAGTCGTTAATAGCTGTTGCGCCAGGAATAGGTTCCGCCAAATTGTGATGCATCTGCCCGCGCGTAGAAAAAGCCGAGAATGCTAAAGCGCCAAGTGTATGTTTAAACCATTCTGGTTTGTGCTCCGGAAAGCCCTGCATAGAGTACTCTATGCTTTGAGCGCAATGAGTAAAAATTTTATAAGGACTCCAGACTCCGGTACTAACAAGGGATTGATGAGATAAGTGTTCGAGCTTCTCTATCATCGCCGAAGCACTTAACTGTGTGGGTGAAGGACCATTATGTAACCACCAGAGCCCCGAGCCCGCCGCTGTTGTTGTTGTACCTGCGATTAAAGACCATTTGAGGAGTTGACGACGTTGCATACTAAGTTCCTGGGGTGTTTGCTGTTACCGCAGCTGGGCTTGGTTGTGCTTTAAGTAGTAATAATGGAATGACAATGCTAGTCGCTGCGACAAGATTGATAATCAGATGGTAATAGAGACTCATATAAAGCGATAGGCCGCTATCAAAAACAAACCAGATCAAGACAGCAAGCATAAGCGCCCACTTTATTGCGAGTTTGCCTTGCTGAACAAAGGAATGAGTTGCAATACAGAATAATAGTCCCCAGCTGGCAACGGTTGGGCCAAACAATTGAAGTAACCTACGGACGAGAGATTCTTCTTGAGCGGATAAGTCGACACCAAAGGCTTGTTGAAGATGCTCAAGATAAAAATTGATGAGAGAACTTTGAGCGATAAGGATGAACAGAATTCCTAGTAAAGCATGGCTCAGCCCGACAAAGAGAAGCCAGCGATAAATAATTTTTTGTGTCATGTAATGAGTAGGCTTAAGAGCCGAACAACCTGATTTTGAATCAATTTTATCTATTATTTAATCAGGGTTGAACAAATTTAACGCAAATATTTTATGAGACGCTATTGTCTCATATCTTTTGTTGTTATATGATACATTTGTGTCTCATAAATGTGTCTGTCTTTTTATGAAGCACTATGTGGCAAAGAAGGACTACAAAGGTAAGTGTAAGGCCTTTGTAGTCCTCTATTCATCACCGGATAGGAGTACTTGATGAAAGCGCTTTTTCAGTCTTATCAATCGCTTGCAGAAGCATCCATTGCTCAGGCCAAGGCTTTGCCTTTCGCTGTGTACCACGACAAGTCTGTGTATGAAGAAGAAACGAAACAGGTTTTTCGTAGCGAGTGGGTATTCGCCTGTGCCGAACAGCAGTTATCTAAACCGGGGGATTATTTTGCATTTGATATGGCTGGAGAGTTAATTGCGATCATTCGTGGTAAGGATGGCACCCTTCGAGCGTTATCTAATGTTTGTCGTCATCGGGGCACCCCATTGCTTGATGATGGCTTCGGCAATATCGAACGAAACATTGTCTGTCCTTATCACGCATGGACCTATGACGATCAAGGCAAACTGAAAGGTGTTCCTTTTCCGGGGGATGTTGTAGTTGATAAAGAAGAGCATTGCCTGCCGGGCTTTCAACTTGAAAGTTGGATGGGGTTGCTTTTCGTTAATTTATCGGACAAGCCTCTATCATTGTCTGAACGTTTGCGAGGTATTAAGGAATACCTCGCCTTTTTTCAACCCGAGCGTTTTAGTAACGGTTACCATGGCGAAACCGAACACTGGCAGGCTAATTGGAAATTAGCGGTTGAAAACGGCATAGAGAGCTATCACCTGTTTAAAGTACATAAAGATACTTTAGAAACCGTAACACCCAGTAAGCAATCTTTTTATGTTGCGGGGAGTTCAGAGTGGGCCATTACTGGCGGTCGTATGGTTGAGACTCAAAGTAAGTTAATGAAGTGGTTAAGTGGAAGTCATCCAGAAGCCTACAATCATTATCTCCTCATTTTTTTGCCGCCCTCGTTTATTGGCATTATGACCTACGAGTCTTTTGACTGGATTCAAGTATTACCCGATGGGCCTGAGCGTTGTGTGATCCGTTCTGGTGGCATTATGGAATATTCGGGTTCTTATAAAGATAAAGCACTTGAACAATTCAATGCTGATTTTATGGCAGAAGACAAAGCCATCTGCGAGCGCGTTCAGCGCGGTATGCATGCTCAAACTGGTCACGGAGGAAAACTAGTGAGCATGGAAAAAGTGGTGGTCGACTTTCGCCAGTTTTTAGCATCGCGTTTATTTAATTCTGTGCCTGATGACTTTTTTCAATCAGAACAGGCGCATATTTTTTTAACCGAGTAAATCACCTTTAAACACATTATGCAGGTCACTGTAGGGACTCGTTTGCTTTGAAAAAAGCGTGTCGGGATCTGTTCACTTCGATGTTCGGAGATTTTTATGTTGAGACATAGTTTTCTGGTTACTGTTTTAATACTGATAGCCGGTTGTAGCAACCAGGATAATCAAACACCACCGCCGCCTCCTCCGCCAGAGGTAACATTGCCTCCTGGGCCAACAAACTTTGTTACTTTTGAATCAGGTGCGGTGCGCCCGGTTGCTATGAGTCCTGATGGCGCAAAAGTATTTGTAACCAATACTCCCAACCACTCTCTTGATGTTTTTGCTTATGATAATGACGGGCAGTTAACTTTGCAGCACTCTGTGCCTGTTGGGATTGAGCCCGTTGCTGTTGCCGCTCGCAACAACCAAGAAGTTTGGGTGGTGAATCACATTTCAGATTCAATCAGTATTGTTCGTTTCGATAACGGAGTGCCTTATGTGGCTCGCACTTTACTGGTGGGGGATGAGCCTCGAGATATAGTGTTTGCTAGAGACAAAGCATTTATTACGACGGCACACCGTGGCCAGCATCGCAGCCATTCGTCTATCGCAGGTGTTACAGGCGCAGGTGATCCCCAACTGCATACCCCTGGTGTAGGCCGTGCAGATGTTTGGGTGTTTGATGCGAGCCAAGTGGGTGCTTCGTTAGGTGGAACGCCACTAAAAATTATTGAGTTGTTTGGTGATACCCCACGAGCACTGGCGGTTACTCCTGATCAATCTAAAGTCTATGCTGCAGTATTCAACTCAGGTAATCAAACCAGTATCGTTCATGAGGCGGTACTTTGTTATGGCTATACCGATGATGTGTTAGGTAGCCAGCCATGTGATACTTTGGATCAAGTTCAAATGGATTTTGGGTTGGCCGACGGCAAGCTACCCGGAGGACGAACAGCTCCTGGCGTAAACAAAGACGGTGTGCCGCAACCTTGGACTTCAATGATTGTTAAGTTTGATCCCGAAACTCAACAATGGCGAGACACTCAAGGGCGTAACTTTACCAATGCTATCCGCTTTAGTTTGCCCGACCAAGATGTGTTTGAGATTGACGCGACTCGTCTGGAGATGGAAAAGTCATTCCGCCATGTTGGGACTACCTTATTTAATATGGTGGTTAATCCTCAAGATGGTACTTTGTATGTCACTAATACCGAGTCTAATAATGCAACTCGATTCGAAGGTCCAGGCATTGTTGGCGGATCAACCGTTCAAGGTAACATTGCGCCCTCGCGCATTACTCGAATTAAGCCAGACATTGACGTTGTTAGCCCCCGCCCATTGAATCGTCATATTGATTATTTACAGTTAAAAGCAGCACCAGGCGTTAAGCAACATACCGTTGCTAATCCGACTCAAATGGCTATATCAGCAGATGGTAAAACGCTTTATGTAGCAGCGATGGGGTCAAACAAAGTTGCTCGTTATCAAACGGAACAGTTAGATGATGATTCACTTTGGGACGGTCGTGGTGACGAGTTTGACTCGACTGCTGCTAGCGCCAATCATTTTTCTGTTGCCGGTGGACCGGTTGGATTGTTGCTAAATGAAACGCGCAACCAATTGTTGGTGTACACGCGTTTTGACAACAGTTTGGTGAGTCTGAATCCGCAAACAGGTGCCGAGTCGCAAAGGCTTTCTCTATTTAGCCCTGAGCCTCAAAAAGTCCAGGCGGGACGAGCCATTTTGTATGATGCTGATCGCTCTTCTTCCAATGGTGAAGCTTCTTGTGCCAGTTGTCATGTCTTTGGTGATACCGATCATCTGGCCTGGAATCTCGGTAATCCAGATGCCAGCAACGCACGTAATCCACAACCTTATCCAACGGCAAATTTCTTAACACTGGGGTGTATTTTTGTTGGGCCTGATGAAAGCAGTTGTGAACTATTAGAAATACTGAATGGCGATGGCGATGAGCTTACCATTGCTTCCATGAAAGGCCCCATGATGACACAAACATTGCGTGGTATGAGCACTCATGGGCATCTACATTGGCGCGGCGACCGCTCTGTTGGTTACTTTGGTGATGATGTTGAACAAACGTTGGATGAGAGGACATCATTCAAAAACTTTATTGTGGCTTTTGAAGGTTTGCTTGGGCTGGATATTGAGTTACCAGCAACAGTAGATGATCCAGTTAAGTCACAGGCGGTGTTAGATTTAGAGCAGGATATGAATCGCTTTGCTGATTTTGTGATGAGTGTACAAATGCCTCCTAATCCCGTTCGATTACTTGATAACTCATTATCGTCATCCGCTCAAATAGGACGCGACTTTTTTGTCGGTGAACGTCGATCGGATGGATTAGCCGAAGATTCCAATCGAAATGGTCCAGAAACGGACGGGGTAAACTGCGAAGGTTGTCACGGTCTTGATCCTGCAAAAGGTTTTTATGGTACTCGAGGAGAGGTTGCCCACGGTGGCGAAATCCAGATCCTTAAAGTGCCTCAGCTAAGAAGTTTATATACCCGTGCAGGTATGTTTGGTTTGCCCGATCGTGAAGGCTTTTTACCTTCTCACACTAAACAAGATCAAGGTGAGCAAATTCGTGGCTTTGGTTTCTTACATGATGGTGCAACGGATCAATTGATTAACTTCTTGCGTGGTGGTGTATTTGATAATGGCGAAGAGCCATGTGCTGATGGCAACCTGCCTGTTCACGGATGTGAGTTCAATGAAGGCGTCGTTGGGATTCCTGATGAGCAAACTCGACAGGGATTGGTGGACTTTATGATGGAGTTTGATTCGGACATTTCACCGATTGTAGGACAGCAAATAACACTCAATGCGAATACAGGAAATGTTGTTATTCAACGACTAAACTTGTTGGAGCAAAGAGCGGCTGCACCTTTTACTGCAAAGGTTCTAGGCGGTGTGGTGACTGAGTGTGATTTAGTTGCGCAAGGCAGGGTTGACGGGCGGTTGCAGGGTTTTATATTCCATCCTCAAAAACAATACTATATTCGCGATAAAAAAGCGGAGTCTCCCGTTTCAATAAGTGCAATGAGAAGTTTGGCTATGAGTTCTGGAAATTCTATTACATTTACCTGCCAGGTGCCTGGTATGGGAGTTCAGATGGCAGTTGATAGAGATCTGGACGGAATACTTAACGGTGATGAGGTAACTTTATGACCATCGGAATGATTGTAGGCAGCTTATTATTGTTATGGCTGGTGTTCGATTTATTCAGCGGAAAAGTTTACTTGTGGCGCTCTTATGAGCGTTCACAAGAGCCCGGAGCTTATTGGGGAACCATGTTGTTATGGTTAGTTATTGCTTTGTCTTGCTTTTTCTTTTGGTATTAGGGGGGACTTATGAGCTTACCGCAACACAATCCCTTTTTACGAGGCTTGTATTTATTATTGGTAATTATTATGTTTATTTTTATGATGATGGTGATTCGAGCTTACTGGCCTGATGCTCAGCCTGTGTATCCTCATGCCGAAGGCGACTACTATGCTGGTCATGGGCAACAAAGTGCGATGGTGCAACCGGTTGTTGAGCAGCAAACCGATAGTTCGACAACGCCGGATGCGACAGCTTCATCTAATCCATCGTCATCAGTACCTAAAGAAAACATGACGGGCCACTCTCCATTCAAAGTTGAAAAGCGTTTACCAACTCGAGTTGTAGGAATAGCAAAACGACTGCAGCTTAATCAAGACATTGAAAGCCAGGTAGAGCAATTATGGATGGAACTGTACAAAACCAATCTGCACCAATTTGCAAAAGGTGTACAAATTAAAAATCAGGTGTACATGGTTTATCGAGACTACAATCAACAGCGACAAAGCGTTGAAGTAGTTGTTGGTTATTCTACCAATGCATCTGCTGACGCAAATGATGGCTTTTATTCTTTGGCCATTCCTGGTGGTAATTATATGGTTGAGCGCTCGGTATTGGCGACATGGAAAGACCCTCGCAATGTGCCACTAGCTTACCGTATCGACTACGAAGTGTATGACATTGATCAATACTTTCAGGTCGCTTCGCAGCGAGCTTTTCTTTCTATTCGGTAGGTGATATCACAATGAATGAGTTTATTTATTACTTTATTAACCTTGAGAATATCACCTCGCTGACAGACTTTTTTGAGCGTATGTCATTTGATGTGTATGACTGGGTATTAGTATTCGCCATTCTATTTTTGATGATTGAATTAGCCGATGATGCTGTAAAAAAACGTCTGACGGGGGAGCGGTTACTCGAAACTTTATCGAGCATTTTCACTCAGGTGCCTTTTTATCTGGCAGAAGTGTTTGTATTCGCTGGTGCCGTCTATGGCTACTTTATTGTTTATGAGTACATTCCCTGGAAAATGCCTGTGAATGCGCAGAGCTTTGTTCTGGTACTTGTGATGGCTGACTTCACTTACTACGTTGAACACTTCTGCATGCATAAAGTGCGTCTGTTTTGGGCTGCTCATTCGGTGCATCATAGTTCCAATGTCATGAATACCGCAACGGCTTTTCGGTTCAGTTTGTTTGACCCTGTGTTATCGGCGACGTTTCATCTTCCGTTGCTCTTACTAGGATTTCATCCTGTGCTTATTTTCTCGGCGGAAGTGCTTATTCAGGCTTACCAGTTCTGGATTCATAATGAAATGGTCGGCAAACTTGGGCCACTAGAATGGATATTTAATACGCCTTCACATCATCGAGTTCATCATGGTTCTGATAAAGAATATATTGATACTAATTATGGTGGGATCTTTATCGTTTGGGATCGATTATTTGGAACCTTTGCCGAAGAAAAGCAGTTGCCTAAGTACGGATTGACGACACCTATGACGTCTAAAAATCCCATTACGGTTCAGTTTTATGAGTTTGGTAAGATGTTTAAAGATCTACGTAAGGCAGAGAATATGAGTCAGGTCATGGGATATTTATTCCGTGGGCCGGGGTGGAGACCTAAACAATCCGAGTAAAAAGCATTTTACAGTAAGTTGATCCAATGACTCTTCTACACAAGAATAGCAGCTCATTTGAGCTGCTATTCTTGTTTTTATCGTCCTTCTCTCTGATCTATGGTCGGTAACTCCCCCGTAAATACTTATCTCGCCTCGGGTTTTTTTAAGAAAGCTAGAGTATTCATGAGATTACCTCTCTTTTATAACAATAGTACTGGTTTATTATCCAACCTCCTCCTTTCGAATAACTGCTGGTTTATTGACGTGGATCTATTTTAACGAGCAAGGCTAAGCTACACTGATAAAGGTACTACTCTATTTCTGTTAGCGAATACCCATGAAGATTGACGATAATCCATACGAACCGCCTCACTCTCGTTGTATCCGAGAAGGTCTGTATTTGCCTTTTTCTATGACGCTATTTTTTTGCCGAATCAGTGTGGGTTTTTTTGGTTTGTTCGTGATTGCTCGATTTCTTTATGGTTTGTTATTTTTAGGCTTACATTTTGAGATGGCTCAGGTCGGCGAAAAGCTGATCTTATGGTTTATCTGGCATGTGTTGCTCATTCTTGTAGCTCTGTTGTTGTTTGGTGCCATTATTCAACGCCGTCGATGGAGCTGGTATGGCCTTCTGGTGTTTTTGTTAATGCGCTCAGGCTACTTTATTTACGAGTTGTTCTTTAATGACGCTGTGCGCTCCAGTATTGAGTACGGTGCTCGTCAATTTGCTGTGGAGTCAGAAAATACATTAGTCTTGGTTTATCTGGCGCCACTTATTGGTTGTTTGTTTCATTTGTGTTGTGCGTTTTTTCTACTTTGGAACTCTCATATTAAAACCTTGTACTTCGATAGGCCCTAGTCTTTCGTCGGATATCTGGGTACTATTCTTATTATACTTTTTAATTGTTTTTCCTTTCAGGAGCTGCCTTGGTTCCTGGCATTAAGAGTGGGTTAGTTAATAAAACATGAAGTACTTGCAAATAGGTTTTTTGATGTTCATGTTGAGCTGGGTGCATGCAGAAACTGCAACGGTTGCAGTCGCATCTAATTTTTCTATCCCTATGAAAAAGATTGCTCAGGCTTTTGAAGGTGACACAGGGCATCAACTGCGGTTGATTTTTGGTTCTTCCGGTAAATTTTATGCTCAGATTAGACAGGGGGCTCCTTTCGATGTGTTTATGTCGGCGGATCAAAGCAAACCTGTAGCACTGGAAAACGATGGTTTTATTATTAAAAACAGTCGGCAAACTTACGCTCTCGGACGCCTTGTTTTGTGGAGTTCCGGAACTCGTACGGTAACCGCTGATAGTTTAAGAAATGACAAAAACATCACTAAGCTGTCTATTGCAAATCCACGAGTGGCGCCTTATGGGCAGGCGGCTATCGAAGTTTTAAAAGCATTGCAGTTGGAGTCTATCTATCAAAACAACTTGGTTCGAGGTGAAAATATTGCTCAAGCTTATCAGTTTGTGCAGTTAGGCAGTGCGCCTTTAGGGCTCGTTGCTTTATCACAAGTGATAGCAACGGGGCAGAATTCTGCTTCCTATTGGCTTGTTCCTAAGCATTATCATGAACCTATCCGACAGGATATGGTGTTATTGAAGTCTGCTAAAAACAATAAAGCCGCGTTAGCTTTTCAGGCGTATTTGAAGCATGAGTCGGCTCGAAAAATTATCCAATCCTATGGCTACGAGTTGCCGCAAACAGAAGGGAAGGGTTTTTAATGCTGTCTGAAGCTGACTGGGTTGCGATTGGATTAACCTTTAAGTTAGCTACCTGGGTCACTGGTTTATTGCTTGTGCTAGGTACACCTCTTGCTTGGTGGTTGGCTCGTACTCAGTCCTGGTGGAAAGGGCCGATTGCGGCGGTAGTTGCAATGCCACTGGTGTTACCACCGACGGTATTGGGGTTCTATTTGCTGATGCTCATGGGGCCTGAAGGGCCTGTTGGGCAGTTAATGAATTCGTTGGGTTGGCAAGGGCTGCCGTTTTCTTTTACTGGACTGGTTATTGCTTCGATGATTTATTCGTTGCCTTTTGTTGTGCAGCCTTTACAAAATACTTTTGAGTCGCTAGGAAGGCGGCCATTGGAAGTTGCTGCAACGTTAAGGGCTGGCCCTATTGATCGTTTCTTCTCTGTGGTTTTGCCTTTGTCACGTCGAGGTTATTTAACCGCAGCGGTGTTGGGGTTTGCTCATACGATTGGAGAGTTTGGGGTCGTATTAATGATTGGTGGCAATATTCCAGGAACGACTCAGGTGATTGCTGTAAGAATATACGATCATGTTGAATCTCTAGATTATAGCCAGGCCTATGCTCTGTCTGGTTTTATGGTGGCATTTGCTTTTGTTGTATTGGTTGCCTTGTATTCTTTTAATCGACGCCATCCTTCTGCTTTATCTGGCTTTGGAAGGTCGAAATGACCAATCCTATGTCATTAGAGTTGCGTCTGTCACACAGTGTGGATGATTTTCATCTAAACCTCGATGTTAAACTTCCTGGCCAGGGGGTGACCGCTGTATTTGGCCATTCAGGGTGTGGCAAAACCACATTGTTACGTTGTGTGGCAGGACTTGAAAAGGCGAATGAAGCATTTATCAAGGTTAATGATAAAGTATGGCAGGGTGCTGCTTCTTTTTGTCACACACATCAACGCTCTTTAGGGTTTGTTTTTCAAGAAGCGAGTTTATTTTCTCACTTAACCGTTGAAGCCAATCTTATGTACGCGATAAAACGCGCACCCCGATCAACCGAGCCCAGCCTTTATAGAAGCATTCTTGAGTTGTTAGGACTAGATGCGCTAATCAAACGGATGCCAGACCAATTATCGGGAGGGGAAAGGCAGCGAGTCGCCATCGCCAGAGCTTTATTAATACAACCTGATTTATTACTAATGGATGAGCCTTTGGCGGCTCTTGATTTTGCTCGCAAAGATGAAGTGTTGCCTTATCTTGAGCGAATGAAAAAAGAGCTGGCGATTCCTATGCTTTATGTGACCCATTCGATGGATGAAGTGGCCCGACTAGCCGATCATCTGATTGTTATGGAACAAGGTAAAGTGTTAGCTAGCGGTGCTTTAACGGATGTTTTTTCTCGTTTGGACTTACCACTTTATCAGCGTGATGAGTCGGGTGTTGTATTAACCGGAGAAATAGAAAGTAAAGATGAACAGTGGCATCTAGCAAAGGTAGGTATGGGGGGCTATCACCTTTGGGTGCAAGATTTGGATTACGCAATAGGCCAATCTGTCCGTCTGCGAGTATTAGCCAGAGATGTCAGTCTGGCATTGAGTGAACAGACCGATAGCAGTTTTTTAAATGTGCTGTCAGGTGTTGTTGATGAGTTGCACTCAGCAGAACACCCTAGTCTGATTTTAGTGCGTGTTAAAGTCGCTGAAGGTCTCATTATTGCCCGTATTACTCAACGTTCTATGAGGCATCTTAAATTAGCCGTTGGCTCTAGAGTTTGGTTGCAAATTAAGTCAGTCGCTTTGATTCAGTAACACAGGCTTGATGCTTTCAATTTGTTTAGATTAGGCTATCTTTTCTATATTCGGAGTTCTGATTTTATAGGTGAGGTTTGGATGTTTTTAGTTCGCTTGGTTTATGCCAGCTCGAAAGCAAAAGAGTTTGATCTAGATGATGTCAGTCAAATTATTGATTCTGCTAGAGAAAACAATAAGAAGTGCAGTGTGACTGGGCTATTGTGTTTTAACCGAAAATATTTTCTTCAGTGTTTAGAGGGATCGAGAAGCCAGGTCAATCGAATATACCATCGAATTTTGAATGATGAACGCCATGATAGGATCGTTTTGCTCGACTACACAGAAATTATAGAACGGGAGTTCAATGATTGGTGGATGGGATATATGCCAGAGTCTTCTCTCACCGCGCCTCTTAATATGAAGTATTCTGGTACGCCGGAATTTAATCCCTATGAGATGTTGGGAGAAAGTGCTCATCAGATGATGCTGGAGCTTAGAGACACTCTTCCTGTTTTATAGTAAACCAAATATTACTTCAAATTCAGCTCTATCAAATGACTGCGTGAGGACTCCACTCCCTTCAGCAAAAATAATCTTCCATCTTGGCTAACATCTAGCAATTGAAGTGGAAGAGCTGTTGAAGAGAAAATCAAATGTTGTCGAAGATAAACCTCGTTGTTTTTTTGATAGATGAAACCTTTGTCGGTTGAGAAGAAGGTTAAAGCTTTGAAGTTATTTGTTATCTCGTTTATAGAAACCTTTGTCTTTTTAAGAGCTGCATCTATTTTTATCAAGCTGTTTTCTTGTTGAAGCCACAACTGGTCCTGATGGTCCAGTTGTGCGCGATAATACTCCCCGCTAAGAGCAACCTCTGTCATCCTGCCACTGGCAATATGACGTTTCACAAAAGAGGCGTGTGTGTTCTGTTGCTGATGCAATAACAGGGCATTCTCTTTGAAATACCATCCTATGAGCGCAGTCAGTTCTCTGCCTACAACTTCTGAGCGATGGTTTCCGGTTGTCACATCAAAGAATAAGAGTTCACCAGGAGTTAACAGGGCGATGGTTGAATCATCGGGAGACCAAATAGGCGCAGAGAGCAATGGGGCTGATCGCTTGTTTTCAAAAAGTCGTTTAGTGTGATTATTGTGGTGAATAAAAAGTTGCTCAACGCCGTTTCGTTTAGAAATATAGGCAATTGATGCTTGTTGATTAGACAGTGTGGCTTTGCTGTCGAAAGCCGTTGAGTTGGTTAGTTTTTGCGGCGCTTTTTCGGCTATTGACCAGAGCCATAAGTCACTGTCTTGTTGAATCATCGACAACAATAAACGGGGCTTCGTTGGATGAAACCGAGGATGATTGATAGAGCCATGATTAAGCAATGGTAAGTTACTTTTTTGTCCTGACAAAGAAACCAGACTCAAGCCTTCTGAGTGATTTAGCAGTATATGTTCTTGTGATGGATGCCAATCTATTTCGATGAGACCGAGAGGGAGCTCTATAATTGGAGCGCTGAGAGTTTGGTTGCTAAGAAGAAACGTTCTGAGCTCCACCTTGTTGTCCGGTGCCTGGCCTGCGATGGCAAGACGCTTTTTGTCGGGTGATAGTGCAAGTCGATAGGGCGAAAAACTGGCATCGGATGCTAAAAGTATGCTTTGTTGTCCTGTTGAAATGTCATAGTGGTAAACTTTTGACAGGGCAGGTTGGTTAACGGCTAATTGGGCATGAGAATAAATCCAGTGCTCATCATCCGCCCAAAGCAGCTTACTGATAAATCCCTGTTTTGGCATTGTCACTTGAGGTATTAATGAGCTTCTTACTGGAGCATCAATATTTAATTCCAAAGTGCCAAGGTGATAATGTGTTGCAGAAGACTCTATGTAACCCAGTTGTGTCCCATCAGGACGCCAGTCGATGGATAGTAAGGTATCTGAGCTTTCTGCAATAAGGTGTTCTTGAGCGCTGTTTAAATGTTTGAGCCAAATCTGCGACGTCTGCTTATTGGGTTGACGAATAAAGGCGATAAATTCACCGCCAGGATGGTAAACCGGAGCAATTTCTACACCATGGCTTTGAGTCATTGCGCGGCTGGTTATCGAAACCGGTGCTTTGTAGGGTGAGGATTTTTTCATCACTAGTGGGATAACAAAGATGGTGCTCATCGCTATCAACAAAGCGATCGGCCCAAGAGGATTTTTTAACCATGGGCGTGTGGATGTTTGCTCTGCTTGAGAGGACTCAAGCTTAACCGGAGATATGTCTGCTTCAAGGCTATAGCCGCGTTTGGGATAGGTGACCACCAAAGCTTGACGGCTGGCGTTATCGTCCAGAGCTTTTCTAAGTTGAGCGATACAACGCTGCACAGAACCCTGACTAAAAGTGATATCCGGCCACAGAGCAGAGAAAATCTCTTCGCTGCTACACACTTCTCCTCGACGTTGTGATAGATACACCAACACATCCATCACTCGTGGTTCGATAGTGCGTTTTTCTCCTTCTATGTTGAGGGTGCAACGAGTGACATCAACCTGAATATGATTGATTTTAAATCTCGACCAGGCGTCTGGCTGATTGATTGCTTCTTTATCTAACTTATTGATTTTAATACTCATCAAGTTTTCATCAACAAAATATCAGGCTTACAACATAGGGCTTTAAGCGGCTTTGCGGCATGGTGCATCACTATACCGAATTTGCTGCCAACTTGCCTAGCACTGAGCTACTTGTGGGTGGTTGATGCTTAGCCTTTTTGTGGAGAAAACATCATGTTAAAAAGCCAGAAAAAAATAAACAGAAACCTTTGGAGTTATTGTTTCTCATTAGCACTTTTGTGCTTGTCGCTCAGTAGTTGTACAACAACAAAATCCACTCCTGTTAATAAAGCTGATCCTTATGGGCGGATTGTTGAGCAATTCAAAGCGCAGCATCCCGTTGGTCTGGCAGTCTCGATAGAGCAAAAAGGCAAGTTGTTATGGGAGGATTACAGTGGCTATGCAAATCTGGAGCTCGATATTCCTTTAACTGCTCAACATCGATTTCGCATTGGCTCTTTGACCAAACAGTTTACTGCTGCTCTGGTGTTAAAACTGATGGAGTTGGATAAGCTGTCTTTGCATGATGATATTCGCCAGTATGCTAAAGATTTTCATTATTCTGGAAGTCAGATAACGTTACATCATTTGTTAACCCATACCGCAGGATTGGACGAGTTTATTACACCTGATATTTTAAAGTTACGCATTCAGGAAGATATTTCTCTTGATGCGCTCATTACCTTGATTCAGGAAATGCCGCGTATTGGCCAGTCTGGTGAGCAAATGCGTTACAGTAACTCTGGATATATACTGTTGACGAAAGCCATCGAAGTTGCTTGTGCGATGTCGTTTAGTGAATGTCTACAACAGCACTTGCTAAAGCCTTATGGACTAGCAGCAACCACTTACGGTGGTAAGCAACTGATTAAAAATCGAGCGGCTGGATACACTCGAACAAAAATGGGGATCCGTAATGCTGATGATGTGAACATGAGCTGGCCGTTGGGAGCCGGTGGTCTGCTATCGAATGTACGTGATTTGCAGCGTTGGAATCATTTGCTATTTTCTGGTCAATTATTAAAAGACAGCAGCTTGCGTTATTTAACTCATTCTCATCAGTTAAATAATAGTCAGTCTACTCAATATGGATTTGCTCACTTTCTGGGACAGTTTGGTAACTTTCCGATCTATGCTCACAATGGCAGTAATCTAGGTTTTTATAGTGCGCATCTGTATTTTCCACAACAACAGTTAAGTCTAGTGGCAACCGTGAATCTTGATAATAACGGCGGCCTGGGTATTAATATTGATCGTTTATTGCAAGATTTGGCTGCTCAGGTTTTACACATTCCTAAACCTGAGTATGCCGAAGTAACTGTCAGTGAGAAGGAACTCGATCGAGTGACGGGGAGCTACCAGCTACCGACAGGAATAAAGCGACATATCAGTATCGACAATGGGCAGCTAATGTCTCAACTAGGTCATGGTCCAAAGTATCGTCTTATTCCTATGTCGGCGGGCCGATTTTATTTTAAAGACTCTCTTACCTGGGTTGAGTTTACGACTAATGCTCAAGGAGAAGAGGTGATGGCGACCTATTTTAATTTAAATAAGACACCGCAGTTGGCCATAAAACAAAAGCCCAGCTCTTAGCTCTCTTTAAAATTTTGTTTTCTTTGTTTGAAGTCAACCTGAGTGCCATCGGCAAGCCAAACCTGAATCGTGTGAGGCTTGCCTTCTGGAGTAAATTCAACATGGCCTACGCCGTTGCCATTCAATAACCGAGTCTCAGGGTTATTTGAAGGGCGACGAGCCTGTACTTTCATACGTCTTCTTTTGGTAAACATATTGAGTGGCGAGCGCGATCCAAATAACCAGGTGTTTACGCGATCGAAAACACGCAACAAACCTTTAGGAAAATGGTTTTTTAAACCACTGGTTGTGATCTGCCAGATTTCAGGGCTATTTTTATTGAGTCTAAGGTGTACGTCATAGACAAAGGAGTAGTGAACATCGCCCGATAGAATCGTAAAGTTCTGTGGTGTTTTGGGGTGACGAAAGATATTTAGGATGACGTTGGATGCGCCTGGGTGTGCCATCCAGTTTTCGGCATCGACCATTAATGAATGACCGAAAAAGGTAAAGACTCTTTGAATGGACTCAATCAGTTTAACACCAAAGATAGGTGCGGGAGACACTAAGATAACGGCATCTTCACCAAGCAATGTGTTTTGTAACTCAGACAATGCTTCCCAGTCCATCAACCCTGATGGTTGATTGGCACTGCTTTCTGAACGCCAACGATGAGTTCGCGTATCTAGAACAACCAGCTTGGGCGTTGTTTCTGATTGAAAATGCCAACGATTAAACTGGATCAATTGCGTCAGCAGTTCATCTTGTGCATCTTGCTGCGGAGATTCGAAGAAGTCTCTAACTTTGGGTTCAAGAGTCTCATGGAAATTTTCGGGAGCATTACCCCAACCCTGACATAAATAATACCCAAGCAATGCGTTACCGATGATACGTCGAGAAAATGGGTGGTTATAAGCCGTCTCTTCCCAGCCTCGCGTTAAATTCCAGTCGTCGGTGACATCATGATCATCGAAAATCATATAAGTAGGAATATGAGCGAATAGGCGCTGAACTTTGGGAAGTTCTTCAATAAACTTTTGAATACTTTTTAATTCGTTGTCAAATAAAGTGTGGTGATGACTTTTGATGGCTTCTTTAGTCAGAGTCACCTGTGACCATAGGTTAGGAGACCAAACCAATAAGTACATGGCCAGCACTTCGGCGAGAGTGATCAGATGGTTGTGAGACTTAGCACTGGTAAAAATAGGTTTTTTTAAGGAATCAAAGAAGCCTTTTTCTACCGCTTCACCCGCTTTATCTTGAGGCAGCAGTTGTTCACGAGAATAATAGCAGTGCTCACTGGCTAGCAGCGATTGGTGATCCGAAACACTGACGCCAGGGATTGGTTCATCATGTAAACCAAGTCGTTCAATAACCTGATGAATGGCCACCAGCATAGGACCGGATACATCGTCGAGGTAAACCTGATCGCCTGACAACATCAGTAAAGAAGGTCTTTCTGCTAGTGGTGTATTACAAAGACGTTGATCGGCTATGACAAGACCATCGCCTTCTGGATGATGGGGCTTGCGGCAGGAGCCATGAAGAATAGCTTCTATGTTTGGTTTATAGACAAAAGAGAATGCTGATTCGCCTGGATATAAAAGATGAGGCGCTTGAGCAGACAGGCGAATTTCTTGACCATCTTCTTGCCAATAGAAATCATAACTGAGTTGATCGCCCGGATTTAATTTTGTTTGTAGTGGGTAATCTAACAAATAAATATAAGCCGAGGTGCCAATGCTAATAGGGTCATTATTATGGGCACTATCACTGCGTGCAACAGCTTGACTGTTTTGTGTCTGGTTATGGATTTCTAATTCTAGCTTTACGGGGACACTGGTAACCAACCAGAAGGTAACACGGTCATGAGTCAGTCTGCGTAAAATCGGGCCCGCCAGTAAAGTGGGTAAAGAAGAGGTGTTGCTCATTTAAAGTCGTCGATTCGCGAAGTCAGGATGGCGATAGTTGCCAGTTTCAGTCTGGCATCAGTATCCTGATTTGGATCAACTTATGCAAGTCATCAAAGAGATTTTAGTGGGGGGAGCCCAGCTTTTGTAAGGCGCTTATTGTTAGGTGCTAATTGTAAGGAGCTTAGTGGTGACGAAGAATGAATCCCCGCCACCTGAGTCCATTATAACGATTGGACTTTGATACCAGTGTAATACTTGTCCAGATCCAGGGTAATACCTGCCGCTACAAGTTTATCACCTTCTTTACGTGTACAAAGAATGCCTGCTTCATTGGATTCATGGGCAGTGCCAGTATGAGATCCGTCATCTTGCTCGTGCAGTTGTCCTTTTGCAACATCAACTAAGCCACCCAGACAAGAAAACTGATTAATACCTGCAATAAAGGGATAACGAATTTTATTGGTGATATCAAATTTTCCGCTGTTGTAGACTTTAGTCGAGCGAGTTTTTACATCGCCGTTCAAGCGTACTGTATCCAGTGTTGAAGGGTGGATACCCAGCCATCTTTCAAGCCAGTTACGAGGCGCTCCTATGTCCAGTGTGTATTCCGTATAAAGAGACTGGCTAATATTGTCTTCAATACCTTTTGCCCAGTTAGCAACATCTCTCGCGATAGAGGCACAAGAAAAAGGCCAGTTATCAGGAATGCTGAGCTGTTCGCTACAATGGGTAACAATTTCTTGTTCCAGATCACCTGTACTGCCTAAAAATACAGAGTCATCGGTGCAAGATATTGCAAAAGGAATGGTTAAAGAGCTGCCATCGACATCGCCAATGATTGCTCCTGCCGATTGTTCTACCGAGCCTATTCCATAGGCTACTTTGAGATCCAGTTCTACATCACTGCATTGAAGAGTATACACACCACCGCGTGTCTCTACTTCTGCGCTTGCTGATGCTGTCATGGTTGTTGCAATAATAAGTGATACAAATGAGTGATACATTTTCATTGTTAACTCCTGTTAAACATGATTTTTGTTTCCGTAGTTTTAATAAGTGCCACTAAAGTGACGGAGTGAGTATAAGCAGCTTTGAAATAAACGGCTCATGATTGTTTTTAGAGAATGTTGAATTTGTGTCAGTAAAAACACTTTCTTTAAATTTATCGCATACGCCTTTTTCGACTTGTTTAAATTTGGTGCAATCTGGATGTTAGGCAGGGGATTTAGTGTTGTTTTTAATAAGGTTTTATATTGCAATTCGTGGGCATTTCGTGACAAAGCGATGATAAAAGTTTTCGACTTTCTTGATACATTATTCGTGTCATTGGGGAGGGATAACAAACAGAACAAGGAGGTTCTTTTTTTGAATATCTATTCCAACGAATTCTTTTCATCTGAAACTATCTTCCTGGTTTTGGGGGTTTTTAGGCGAGTCGAGTTGGCTTCTACGTGTTAATTATTACACCTTGAGCATTACTGGTCGGATGTGTAGACTGCGCGCCCTTATTTGGAGTAGCCGTGCTGCCTTGTCCTTTATTGGAGTTTCACTGTTTATGTTATTTCCTCGCTTTCAGCGTCGTATTGGTGGGCTAGCTGCCCTGTTTGGCTTACTCGGAGGCAGCCTATCTTGCATGGCTGCAGAGACTCCTTATCTTGATGCGGTAGAGCAGTCGCTACGTGAATTAGCTCCTCGATCAGAGGGCAGTGTATGGCAGCGCACCCAGGGCAATCATATTCGTGGGCGTGAGCAGGCTCCGTGGTTACTACAGACTCCTGATTGCTGGGGGGCAGAAGACTGCAGCCAGAGTACGGCGACACAGGCGATGGCCGATGCGATGTATCAAGACATTGCGGCAGCGACGACCTGGGTTGATATCACCACTTTGATTACTTATCCCGATGGCGTGTTTCAAGATGCGATCGTTCGAGGGTTAAAAGAAGCTCTGACTAACAATCCTAATCTGATTATTCGTGTGTTGGGAGGAACACCTCCGGGTCTGGGCAATTTTAGCAGCCCGATTTCAGAGAGCGCTCATGACTATTTAAAGCGATTGAACCAAGACTTGGGAGAGCATCGCCATGGTGCGCGTTTAATCGTGGCCGGTGTAGAAACCAGTTGGTTATATTCCTGGAACCATTCCAAAATTATTGCTGTGGATGGCAAAAGCAGTATTGTCGGTGGGCATAATCTTTGGGAGGGTGCCTACGGCCTGGTAGACAATCCTATCAGCGATATCAGCATGAGACTGGAAGGCCCTGCGGCTAGGGCATCTCATCAATTTGCTGACTTATTATGGGATTTTGCCTGCACCTATAGTGGTTCGATCTGGAACTCTACTTTTTATGTTGATCTGGCTCGTGGTGATGGGCTATCAAAAGGCGATTGTCCTGCACAGCATTATGCTCCAGAAAGCGCACCTGCCGGGAACGTTGCTGTGATGGCTCTGGGAGGACTCGGGTTTGGCATGACAACACCGGGTGGCGATCATGGTGGATTAGCGGCGGCCAAAGATTCTAAAGCTGCCTGCTCACGTTTGTTCAAAGATTACTTTAACAACGACTCTGAGTTCTCTGTCGCTAATCCAGAAGTCGCAGGTATCAGAGCTTTGATAGAAAGTGCAAACCATAATATTCGTATTTCTCAGCAAGATTTGATGGCACCCTGTGCTCCTCCTATTTCCAATGCTTACTATGATGCGCGTTTGTTTAATGTATTGGCTAAGAAGTTAATTGATGGTGTTAAGTTGCAAATTGTCGTGAGCACTCCTGGCGCTAAACAGGGATTAACAGCACCTTATTCGAATATGAAGAAAATGTCAGAGATTACTGATGTGTTGGTTCGTAAAATTAAGCAGCTAGGTAATATGAACCGTGAAGAAGCCGAAAATCTAATGTGTCAGCATTTGCAGTTGGCACCGATGCGCATCGAGTCTGGTGTCGGTACCTGGGCTAACGGCAACAGTATCGCCAATCACTCAAAGACGGTAATGGTAGATGATGCTGCTTTCTATATAGGTTCTAAAAACCTCTATCCAACAACGTTGCAAGACTTTGGTTTTATTATTGAAGATGCAACTTCCGCTCAAGAATATATCGATAGTTACTGGAATCAACTGTGGGGCAACTCAAAGTCTGCGGCGACGGTTGATTTTGAAGCCAACGTATGTAACTTGTAAGTCGACTTTTACGGCATACTCTAAAAATGGCGCTGTTTTAGCGCCATTTTTGTATCTTTTCTTACGCTTTGTAACAAGCCTCCATACATTTTCATACGCTTTGAGTCTTATTTGAGCCCCTTTGTTCTTCGATAATGACATTTGAATCCAAGGGGAAGTACGTATGAAAAAAATTGCTTTTGTTTTTCTTTTTATTTTAATCAGTGCCTGTAAGTCTTCGACAACATCGAATGCGGTTAGTCAGGATGTGGTTCATTTAATTCATCCTAAAGATCTTGCTGAGTATGTAGAAAACTTTAAGAGACTACACGCTCAGTTGGAGTTAAAGGTTGATGGACAGAAGCAGCCGTTTACTTTTGTCGACTTTGATCAAGAAGAAAATGTTCTGATTGCACAATACTCAGCTGGATTACTGTTGATAGGATTTAACTTTGATTCTGAAGAGCTAAATGGCGATCTGACATTGCTTGAGGGGGATATCTCTGATCTGGAAAACTTTATGCCTGATAAACTTTATTACTCAGAGAGCAAAGACTTTGTTGATGGCGAAAGCGCTGTTTATCAAAGACGCTTGATTGAGCAGGGCGGAGAGCAGAGCAAAGATATTTATTTGGTAGTGAACGAGTCTTTTATGGAAGCTGGAAACAGCGAGTGGAAAGTCAATGGTAACAGAGCTGAGCTCGTAGGAACGCTGGGAACCACTACTTATATTCAGCTGCAACAATTGTTGGTTGAGCACCCACAACTAGATACTCTGGTGTTAAAAAATATTGATGGTTCAATCAATGATGCTATCAATCTTCACACAGGGCGACTGGTTCGAGAACATGGTCTAAAAACTCTGATGCCAGCAGATGGCGAAGCTTATTCTGGTGGTGTAGATCTTTTTGCTTCCGGTGTCGTTCGCATTTACGAGAAAGGCGGCAAGCTGGGCGTTCATGCCTGGTGTTGTGTAGAGGGTGTGCCCGCTGAGCGTTTGGGGCGTAATCACTCAGCTCATGGTGCTCAATTGACCTATCATCGTGAGATGCTAGGTAGTGTTAAGGGGCCTGAGTTCTACTTCTTTACTATTGAGGCTGCGCCCTTTGATGGCATTCATTTAATGAGTGAAGAGCAGGTGAATCGATATTTGCTGAATTAAAAATATTTCGGATGAATAGCCTATGAGCAAATAGCTTATTTGCCGTTAGTGATTACTTATAAATCAAACTAGAATATTTTGACATTACCGTCGGCTTAGATAAGCCGACGGTTTTTTTATGGTGCTTTCAAACCTTTTTATTATTGGTATCGTCTATACCTAAAACAACACATCATGAGTTTGTGGGTCACAGCAGGCAAGCTATGGCTCTAAATAGGCTATGGTGAATAAAAAAAAGGTGGACCTATGGGCATTGGCTGGCACGACGAGCATGGTTGGGGGGACTGGCGCTTATGATATTTAACACCCCTATCTTTTTCTTCTTCTTTATTATTTTTCTCTTCTTCTATGGCTTTGTTTTTTTGCGCCAAACACCCAAAGTCTATTTTATTTTAGTCTCCAGTTTGGTGTTTTATGGGGCCTGGAACTATCACTTTATTCCCCTGTTGGTGGGTAGCGCTGTAGCGGATTACTTTATCGCTCAGGCCATCGGTAATTGTACTGATCAGCGGCGCAAGAAGTTATGGGTGGCTTTATCCATCAGCATAAATCTCGGTATTCTGGCGCTGTTTAAATATGCTGATTTTGCATTACAGTCTGTGGCCGACTTTTTGTTGTTGTTTGGCTACGAAGCGTCTATTCCTACATTGCAGTGGGTGTTACCGGTAGGTATCTCTTTTTACACCTTTCAGAGCTTAAGTTACACCATCGATGTTTATCGTGGGGATATGGAACCTCGTAAAGGTCTGGTCGAGTTCACTGCGGCTTTGTCATTCTTCCCGCAATTGGTGGCTGGCCCTATATTACGAGCTCGGCATATTTTGCCTCAAATGCATAACATTCAGTTACCGCAATGGGATCAGGTGAAGCAGGGATTCTTATTAATTACTGTTGGTTTAATGAAAAAAACAACAGCGGATTTATTGGCGGTACCAGCGGCAACAGCATTTGATGGTTCACAGTCGGTGAGCTTGCTCGAAACCTGGACGGGAGTACTGGCATTTGCCGGGCAGATATACGGTGATTTTTCTGGCTATAGTGATATGGCTATTGGTATCGCTATGCTGCTAGGGTTTAACCTGCCACTTAACTTCCGATTGCCTTATTTTGCTTCGAGCCCGGTGGATTTTTGGCGTCGTTGGCATATTTCGTTGTCCAGCTGGCTGCGAGACTATCTTTATGTTTCGTTGGGCGGTAATCGCACCGGACATCGTTATCGCAATGTGTTTATCACCATGCTGTTAGGTGGTCTATGGCACGGAGCTGCCTGGACATTTATTGCCTGGGGAATGTTCCATGGCATGATTATCACAGCAACTCATTATTTATCATCGCTACCTGCACTTCAGACCTTCATTGGTAATCAGAATATCTGGGCGCGTATCGCTCGCTGGGCAATGACCTTTTATTTGATATTGATTGGTTGGGTGTTATTCCGCGCCACCAGCTTAGACAGTGCGTTCACCATATTGATGGATATGCATTTGTTAAACGATCTACCGGAGGCGGCTCAAGCGGCATTGCCAGTGTTTGGTCTGGTGGTGTTAGCACTTGGGTTGATGCACTGGCTGGATTACTTTGTGATTCATCACGTTGAGAAACTTAAAGAGCGTGCCTGGCTGTTTTGGTCTTTGTTGGTCCTTGGACAAGGTTTGTGTTTACTAGTAGGAGAGCCCAGTAATGAATTCATCTACTTCCAATTCTAGAAAGTTATATTTAAAGATTTGGCTCATTGCTGTGTTCGGTATGGCAGCGGCCATGGTGTTGATTCGTCTGTTTACTTTTGCAATGGGAGCCAAAGGAGAAGACTTTATTTCGCGCCCATTAGAAGCATTGGCGAGTTTGCCAGTAATAACCGCAGAGACAGAAGAACAGGTGATGGTGTTTGGCTCGTCGATGGTTCAGGCTGGGTTTTCTGCTCGGCAATTTGATCGAGAGTTAAAACAGCAAGGCATTAATGTTAAGTCTTACAACTTTGGTTTCGGTGGGCTTAATCCGTATTTTCAGGATTTTGTATCACGTCGAATTAAAGAGGCTTATCAAGAAAACGATAAGCGACTCAAGTTAGCGATTTTAGAGTTCAATCCTTTTCAAACAACCAAGACGCGTTTTGACCGCGCAAAACCGGCCATCGATGCTTATGTTGGAATGTTAGGCAGTCCGCAAGAATTAAGAGACATTCTGACATCGGATTTGGAGCGTGGGCTCTTGATCTATAACATCCACTATCTGCGCGATAACATCTCTGCGGAGATGGTGACCTTTTTCTTTGGTCGTCCATTTCGCTCAGGAAGGCCTGAGCCGGATGTGCCCAAAGAAACCGCTGAAGTCGTAAAACGTCGTCGTGAATTGGGTCGTGAGCTCAGCAAACGATTCAAAGAAGACTATCCCGACTTTGGTGATGAAGACTGGTCTTATGCATGGCAGGGAGCAGGAACCATACCAGAAGAGCGTTCGCAAGAGACATTAGACGTGTTTAAAGAATACTACGAGTATCAGCGAACACCTTATCGATTAGCTGGGGATAAGTTATGGCGAGAAGTCTCTGCGGATATTACTCATCTTCATTTCGAAGAAGAGCTGGTGTTAGCCTTTATTCGTCTGGTTAAGGAATTTCAGCAGTTTTCCGATCAAGTTGAGGTCGTACTATTGCCTAAGAATTCCGCCTGGATCGAAAATACACCCGCCGCACTGGAGCGACAGGCAAGAGTGATTCGTCGTATAGAGGAGGCCACTGGCGTGACAATCAAGGACTACCAGAACCTACCTGAGATCACGCCAGAAATGTTCAGTGATACCACGCATCTGGCTCGATATTCTGGCGATGTTGCTTTCACTCACTTTTTGGTTAATACCTATGCAGATGATATTCGTCGGTTATTAGAGAAATAGTCTTTGGGAGACAGGGAAGTTGCCCGTAGAGCTATTGATGTATTGAGGGATGAATTTTTTGACTATGATTACTAGTAAGGCTTAGCCCATTGAAAAACAGAATAGTGACAAGTCTCAGGTTGATGCATTGTGTTAAAAACAGGGCAGAGTTTTGAGTCTTCATTATTCTGGAGCTTTGTGTTACTACTAGAGACTGTTGAGTTTTCATTTAACGAAAGAGCGACAGCTCCTAGATATTTCCAACATCAATAAGAGATCATTGCGATGATAATAACAACAGAAATGCTTGATGAAATGAATCTTCTCCTTCAATTTAAATCCAGCAGTTTGATGAGTGGTATCAAAATCCACAGTGATGCAGCTCCAGAAAATATCGCAGCTGCTCAGCGCTTATTTGACAAAGGACTAACGGATCACGTTGATGGTGGCTATTTAACCGATGCTGGAGTTGAGTTACTTGAGCACATCCATATTCTTTACTCTGCTTTAGGGCACGCTAAATAGAAGACATTATTGAGCGATGTTTTTTTGCTCAGAAGGCGTTAGATTGGCAAGTAATTAACCAACTTTAATCGTGGTTATTTGCTTGCCTGGTTGAGTAATTGCCGGGAGTTTTTCCTTTTGTAGCGCTATTGAATGGTTTTTGAGCAGTTAAGGTCAGTGTTTTAGCGGCTTACTCGCTCATAATTCCCCTTATTTTATGTCGATATTCAGTGGTTTTACTTATGTAAGCTTATGATTTAAGTGGTTTTTTAATCGGTTACCAGTCACACAGTTTGAAATGCTTATCTCATGTTCTGCTATCTACAAAACTTTAATTTGACTTACTATTATTTGTGTTTATACTCATTTTGACTTGGAAGAAAGCCTTACATTTATTTTCCTCATTACGTAGTGTTCTCTGTAGTAGCTCGTCCCTGTAGTTTAAATAAGTAACGGTGTCATTTCTTACCAGTGCGCCTTACTTAAAGGCATTTTTTTACTTTTTAATTAATAGGATAACGACTATGTCAGAAACAGTTACAGGTACCGTTAAGTGGTTCAACGAATCTAAAGGTTTTGGTTTTATCGAGCAAGAGTCTGGTCCAGACGTATTTGCTCACTTCAGCGCTATCCAGGGTTCTGGTTTCAAAACTCTTGCTGAAGGCCAAAAAGTTGAGTTCACTATCACTGATGGTCAAAAAGGCCCTCAAGCTGAGAACATCGTTGCTCTTTAATTATTTATAACGGCTCTTAATGAGCTGTTATAGGTTAAAGAGAAAAAAAGCCCGCTTAAAAGCGGGTTTTTTTATGGGCGCGAATTAATAGCTTTCTTCTTTTATCTATTGTTGCAGAGCGACTTGTTATCTCTCTTATTTCGTTTACCCCTTATTACTACTGAGTGACTCATCAATGCGCAGAGATGTTGTCGTAAATGGACACTCATTGCAGACCAAACTGTCCTAAGATGACATATCATGAGGCTAACGACTGCGTAATAATTATGTGCATTTTGTATAAAAAATAAAATAAGCCGAGATAAATAGTTTGAGTGATTTTTTAGCTGCTGTCGTTGAAGATTTTATCAATACCAAAAGAAGCAACATAGAAGAAGAGTTACGATGTTATCGAGAAGAGCGCGATCTTAATCGGGTTTTAGAGTGGGCTGCTCACGCCGAAAATGATAAAGGCATTCGTTATGCTCACCAGTATCGAGTGCGCCAGTCTGCACTGGAAGATGTTAAAGCATCATTAACACCTGATGTGGTTGAAGGGGTGCAGCATTTTGATGAGTTGTATGAGCGGGTGCACTGGGCCATAGGTTATATCGAGCGTATTGGGGAGCTGATGGTATATGATACCTGCGAGCGTATTGGTGCTCATCTGGATATCTGGCCTGATAAAGTGTATCTGCATTCGGGTGTTCGTGAAGGTGCTAAATATTTAGGTCTCACCACGACGGCTATGGCACTTGAAAAACACGTGTTTCCGGCTGTATTTCAATCATTAGAGTGCTATGAGATCAAAAACCTGTTAGGGCTATATAAAGAAGCTTTTAAATACGGAATGTTTGAAGTCAATGATGAAAAAGGAAGGCGAGTGGTTAGGCTGGAACCTTTGCTGACTTAGTGAGCAAAAAGTATTCGCTGTTACCGAAATCGTGATAGTATGCCACTGTCAAAAAGAAACAATGGTTAAGTGGTTATGATATTTCGATTTCTCGCACTATTTTGTGCGATCTCTTGTGCTTTCGCTGAAGAAGCCCCTCAAGCCGAAGAGAAAGAAAAAGGTCTGATTCAAAAGCGAATCGAAGAAGAGCTCAAAGCTTATGACAATACCTTCGCACTGATCCCTCATAAGATTAATTATATCTTGCCACTGACTTATCAAAGTGACCCTAATCAGTCTTTATATGAAGACTCGAATACATTATTAATGCATACCGAAGTTAAGTTTCAGGTGAGTTTTAAAGTGCCTGTTACTCGACAAACATTGTTCGAAGACAACGGTTATTTGCACTTTGGCTATACCTCAACCTCCGTCTGGCAGGCATTCAATACTGATGAGTCTAGTCCGTTTCGTGATACCAATCATGAGCCCGAAGTGATGTTGAGTTTTACTACCGATGCTGAATGGTTGGGTGCGACCGTTCCGTTAATTACTTTTGGTCTATCACATCAAAGTAATGGACGAGATGGTGAGTTTTCTCGCAGCTGGAATCGTCTTTATATGAGCGCCATATTAGAATATGAAGATATCTATATTCATTTTAAACCTTGGTGGCGTTTGCCAGAAAGAGCCAAGGAAAACCCACAAGATGTAACAGGAGATGATAATCCTGATATTGATGATTTTTATGGTTACTTTGAGTTAGGTGTTTTTCGCCGCATTAGTAATAATGAACTCAGTCTGTTGTTAAGGAACAACTTACGTTCTGATAATAAGGGAGCGATAGAGTTAAACTACAGTTATCCTTTTTCTAGTAAAGTGAGAGGGTATGTTCAGTTATTTCATGGCTACGGTGAAACACTGCTCGATTACAACCATAAAAACACCCGCTTAGGGATTGGGTTTATGCTTAACAACTGGCTCTAAATTCGGCTCTGCGAAATTCATTAGTATCTCGATAGGAGCTGAGTCGTATCCTTTGTCGTGACTCATTTGCAATCTATACCCAAAGTATTTCAAAGTGCAGCCAACACCGCTGCACCTTGAAAGGCGACGGGTATATATTATAGTGTTTCTTTAGCTTTCATTTCAGAGACAGGAGAACGGCATGGACATTCAATACGCTCCCAAGCTATCAATAGAGCTGGCACTACTATGTGAACAGTCTTATTTACAATACAGTGCTTACGAAGATTCAAAGAAATGGGAGCTGCCGAAAGAGTATCGCTTGCTAGAAACATTGCACGCCGTTTATGAAGGTGTGCATGTCCCCATCGGTTTTATAGCAGAAAAAGATAACCAGTTGTACATTACCTGGCGTGGTACTGATAATTTAGAAGAATGGATTCAGGACGCAAAGTATGAGCAAAAGCACTATAACTTCTTTGATGCGTCTATTAAAGTTGAGTTGGGCTTTGGCGAGCTTTACAACACATCGAAAGGAAAAACGCATCCATCACCAAGAGCAACTGTCATTGATACTTTAAAGCAGCAAAAAGACTTTAAGAACGTTTATATTACTGGACATAGCTTAGGTGGTGCCTTAGCGGTATTAAATGCTTTGGATGTGGTAAAAAATATGGGGCATGTACCTATCGTTTATACTTTCGCTGGGCCTAGAGTGGGTAATCCTGATTTTGTTTTTCAGTATAACCAGTCCATCCAGAATTGCTGGCGAGTGGTAAACTCCCACGATGTTGTTCCTGATCTTCCCCCGAAGTCATGTCCGCCGATATTTCATGAATATCATTATGGGCATGTTCATTATGAACACCGTATCACATTTGGTAACTCATGGGATTTGCCCGCTGATCACAGTCTAAATAATTATATAGCGGCATTAGAAAAACAGTAGGATACTCATCTTATTTGATTGTTGCGCACTCACAATAAAGAGCGCGCAACTCATTGTTTTATTGATTTAATTATGACGGCGAGAATCTTTTAAGATAAAGATCGAGGTGCAAGCACTGCCCGATGTGCCTTTATTGACTCGCAGATAAGTGTGGTTGCCCGCACCGTTACGAATGGCGACCGCCGCATTATAAAGTGCTGTGCCAGATGCAACTGTACAATAAAAAGAACGACCATTAACTGCATCGTAACCACCAAAACCTACGCTGCTGTTCGCATAGCCATTCGTCCAAATATAGCTATTGTTGTGGCCCGCTGCTGGATTAGGTCCAACGTTCATCTGGCCTGTAATTGATGTTTGAGTTGAGTTCACTGTAACGATGCCCTGAATTGCAGCCATTGAGCTGATTGACGCAAAAGTGGCAAGGGCGAGAGTTACGATTTGCTTTTTCATAGCAGTTGCTCCATGTTATTCAGTAAAAATAAAAAGTTAAGTTGGTTTTTACTACTTCCAAAGAAATGCTTTTTTGGCACTTCTATCACTGCTGGAATCTGTTAGAGAGGTGGTGGGTATTCTTCGACATTTTTTAAGCCTTGCTCAACGGCTTGAGCAAATAAATCCAATAAATAGATTCTGTCTTCTAAACTGATAAATGCTGAGTCTTTGATAATGGCTTCGCTGTCCTGTGCTGTCCAATGACCGTTGCTGATCGCTTGACCTAAAACATCTTCAATATTTCTTACCGCCTGTTGACGTTGTTCTTGTCTCTCTTCGGTATCTATGTCATGGGCTTTTGTGTGTTCAGGCTCTGTTGTTGATGGGTGCAACGCAAGTTGTGATGATGGATTATCTAACTTTCTATTAAAGTGTTCTGTGAGTTCAGTAATCAGATAATCCGTATCAACATTGTACTTTGATTGGATAACTGCGGTTTCAATTTGATGTGCAATACTATCCAGTTGTTTATTTGAGAGTTGAATCGTTTGATTGTTGTCACCCGTGCGAAAAATAATAACAACCTGCAACATAATCATAACCACAAAAAGAATTTGTGTTAGTCGTTGATCCATGACATTTCTCCAATGTGTCCTTGCGAATTACCCATAAAGTATAGACTCATTTTTGACCATAAATATTTAACTTATGTGAATGAATCCACATTTTTTGAATCTCTTTTTGCGCTAAGTAATGTGAGTTTTTGTTTTTATAGTCAGAAGTTTTAGTGGCGGCTGTTTTCAATCAAAAAGAATTTATTAAGTATATAAAGCAGAGTCTGGTAAGAATAAAAAAGTTAATAAAACAATGAGATTTCTAGTCGCTCTTATATAAATAGGTAAAAACAGGCCGATAATTTTCGGCCTGCTCTCTACTCACTAGGGGCATGAACTTGCATAGATGCTTTCTGCCCAGTTTGGATTGTCGATAAATGGGTTTCTATTTCCCTGGCTCTGATGGGCTCGGCCATTTCTGCGTTTTTCCCAATCAGAAACCGGATCAGCACGGTGCCAACTTAGCAGTGTACATAATTTGCCGATGGTCGCGCCGCTAGTATTAACATAGTTTCTGATATCTAAATCTGGCGTGCCAGAACTGTCATTGCCTTGATAGCGCACATCCATATAAAAAATCATGCGAGCAACATCGCCTTTAACTTCATCTCGTGGTTCAAAGCTATCGGAGTCTGCACGATTAAGCGGGGCTTCTGATAAACTGGAGCCTCCATTGTCAAAGTCTTTATTTCCTCGTGAGGAATTGATGCTGGCGTCAGCTGGCCGTAGGTGATGGATGTCGGTATATCCCCATTGACCTTGACTAGGAAAGCCGTGGCTCTTTGGCCATACGTGTTCGCGATTCCAGGCATCTCCATTATTCCATTGGCCTGCATTGTCATCTTTGTCGATAGACGTGCCTTTGTAAATGAGTAATACGTTGTTTGAGTTATTTGGATCTTCATCGGTAAACTTTAGCGCCGACCAAACTTGTGAGTATGTTTTGCGAATGTGCCCTTGTCGAATAATTTGATTGAGAGCCTGCTTTAACGAGCTGCCACTTTGGTTAAGCGCGCTGGCGTAGTAGCTGTTATAAGAGTAACCCGCTGGGTCATCAATGCCACCATTATTACCGCCACTGCCACCACTATTGTAAGTTGCGATGAGCTGGAGATTATCAAACGCATTATAAGCTCTTACCGTAACATAGTAGGTGCCAGATTGAGGTGACGCGACAGAGCAGCTTTCGTTGTTGCCTGTTAGATAAGGACGACAATCGTAAAGAGAAGTAGTTGGTTGTGTGCCAAAACGTGTATAGAGATCGGCGTCACCGCTACCACCGCTAATAGTGAAAGTGAGTTGGCTGGCATTGGAAGGAACGTTAAGGTAATAGTGAAGTTCACTTCCTGTGCTTGCGTTCAATTGAGTTTTCGCTGTGTTGTTCTCTAATGCTGAGCCCGAATTATTTCCATTACAGTTGGCCGATAGAGCACCTGTTAAAACGTTACTAAAATTATTTCCTGCCTGCCAGTCATTAACACTGTTGGTATCTGTAGAGTGGCTGCGCAATATTGGAGTGTTGGATGCATTGATGTTCCATCCTGAGTCATAGTTTTCCCAGGCAACTCGATCAATCTCACTGCCGTTTTTTTTCAGAACAACTCTATCTCCAGAGTTTCCAAGAGCTAAACTCAAGCCTGATTGGCTGGCTGTTTTTCCTGTGAGTGAGTTAAAGCCTGATGCACTTTTGGCGACAGCATAATAGCTGTTAGCCGCGATATTGCCAGAAAGGTTATAGCTTCCATAGTTGTCATGCAACGAATAACCTGACAGTGAAACACTTGAGCAGCTACTGTTATAAATTTCTATATATTCTTCCGTAGAGTCATTATTGGGTGCGTCATAAAGTACTTCAGAAATTAATAACTCACTGTAGCTATGGTTGGAGATAAAAAAGATTATTAACAGGACATAAAGTCTCATTACCTGGCCTCTCTAATATTTGTTTTTGTCAATGAAAGTCGACCAAATATATACCCGTCGCCTTGAAATACTTTGGGTATAGAATGACGGTGATACATTCTTGATGAACACAGTTGGTCGTTGTCAGAGTTAAAGCGCGTCTCCGAAACCACAGTGTGTGAACAAATTGTTTAGATAATGTGCTACTTAAATGAATGAGTGATTAAATAATTATTAAATGAGTCGGTGTAGGAAGAAGGAGTTTTCGTTATGAGATAAATGTTGTGTGAGCAATGTCTTGTAAGAAGTACAAAAGTTTAAAACTGTTTTTAATTAGGCAGCCATTTTGTTAACTCTTGCGCGGCAAAATTTTGGGGCAGAGAATCTGAACAAGTGCTGCCAAGCAGGTAGGCACCTTCTATTGCAGAGAGTATTAATGCCGCCTGAGACTGGTAGTTTTCTTCTGGTTGTTGGTGCTGATCTGATTTGGCAATCAGTTCGGCAAGATGTTTTTGTTGGTCGGCAATAGCTTGTTGGTAGACATGTCGCACTTCGGTCTGACGAACGGCTTCTGAGCCAATTAGTATCCAGGCTTTAACAGCATCTTTATCATGACCATCACCAAGGCCGAGGCGAGCATCAATGAATGCTTGAAGCTGTTCGCGCGGAGAGTTGCATGAGGCACTCAAAGATTCGTATCTTTCTCTTCCTTGCATAACGAGCTGGTTCACGGCGGCTAGTAAGATATCTTGCTTGTTAGCGAAGTGATGATGAATTAAACCTGGTGATATATCAGCTTGTTTAGCGATGGCGCGAATCGTTGCACCAGCATAGCCGCTTTCTGACATAACGGCTAAAAAGGCCGTTGCGATATCCTTACGTCGTTGGTCTTTGTTTGAAGGTCTTGCCATCGTTTTGCTTCGTTGTTGGTAAGGCAGCCATTATATTAATAAATTGGACAAATGGCCAATTTACTTGACAGTTAATGTCTTGATCATTTAGTCTGGCTTATATTGGACGATTGACCAATAAACTCTGGGAAGGTTGATGACAAGAACACATAAATTTTTGCTACTGATCAGCCTGTATATTGCACAGGGACTGCCCTATGGTTTTTTTACTCAGTCATTGCCTGCTTTACTGCGTGATGAAGGCGTTGGTCTTGAAATTATCGGTCTAAGTTCTTTGCTGGTACTGCCTTGGGCTTTTAAGTGCTTTTGGGCGCCGTGGGTGGATAAGATCGGTCACTATCGATGGTGGGTGTTGGCTGCCAATGGTGGTGCGGTGATGACTCTTTTCATATTGTCATCGCAGCCTTTGACGGAACTTCTAGCCTCAGGTGTTGGCATTCTGTTGTTTGGCTTTTTTATTTTGAATCTGCTCAGCGCAACACAAGATATTGCCACCGACAGCATAGCCATTAATTTACTATCCGTAGAAGAACGAGGGATCGGTAACGGTATTCAAGTGGCGGGCTATCGAGTTGGAATGATCACCGCTGGCGGTTTGTTATTGGCCTGGTTTTCTCAGTTAGGTTGGCAGTACTCGTTGTGGATCTTGGCGGCACTTTTATTGTTAAGCAGTTTGCCCGCGCTGTTTATCGGCAATACGCGACCCGCTCTGTCATCGCCGTTAACGTTAAAAGATTTCTCCCAATTTTTTAAGTTATCCAGCATCTGGGGATGGATTGCTATTTTAGTCGCCTGCAAATTTGGTGATTACCTTGCCGGGACTATGGTTCGTCCACTGCTAATTGATAATGGTTTGTCTCTTAAAGATATAGCTTGGGTGCTAGGAACCGTTGGTTTTGTTGCTGGTTTGCTGGGGGCTCTTTTAGGAGGTTATTGGGTCACGGTATTGGGTCGTTTTCGCGCACTGATGATTTTTGCCACATTACAAGCTATCACATTATCTGGATGGGCATTGTTGCCCGCTGGAATAGCTGACTGGAATCTTATTCTAACCCTAAGTGCTGTGGAGCATTTTTGCGGCGGTCTGGTTACCGCTAGCCTTTTTACGGTCATGATGGATAAAAGTCGTAAGCAATGTGCAGCCAGTGATTATGCTATTCAAGCCTCCATTGTTGTTTTTACCAGTATCGCTGCTGCTTCGCTGAGTGGAATTTTAGCGCAGCAAATAGGGTTTCTGTGGCACTTTATTATTGCTGCTTTGTTAAGTGGGCTTTGTTTGCCTCTTATCTTCGCGCATCGACAGCACTTTATTAGCACTAGCCAAGGACAATTATGAAAGAAACAGTGATCTTATCATCAGGGAAATACTGTCAGTTGATACCCGTTAATAAAAGTATGTTGCCTTTTTATTACGTGTTGGCTTTTCCCATTACGCAAAATCAACCATCCAAAGAAGAGGTTGCAGAAATGATGAACATTGGAGTTGAGCACGCAAAAAAGCTGGCTAAAAAAGTATTGGGCGACGAAGAAGCTTATTCTTTGTTATACAGCGGATACAGTGCGAGGCGAGAGAAGGGATGGCATATTCATATTGTGTTGCTCGGTAGTCGTTGGCGCAAAGCCTGGCTTTACTGGGTGTTGGCCAGTAAGAACTTTTTACAAGCGTTAGGACTGCGTAAAGATGATGCGCCTCGATATTCTTAAGCATGTCGTCTCGTTAAGGGATACCTTAACGAGACTGAGTTCAAGCAACGGTCGATAAGACTATTCTTCATTGAACAAAGGCTGGAAGAATGCTTTTGGCAACTTGAGTGAATATTTTATCTTCCCAGTCATGACCAGTAATCACCACAATTAAGTCAAGCTCTTCAATCGTTATAAGATGTTGCCCACCTCCGCCCCAGGCGACATTGGCGTCATAACTTTTGTCGCCAACCTTTATATCTGTTTGATAGAAAAAGTAGCCGTAGTTAAAGTTATCGGGATGCCAGTCTTCGCTTGCTTTAGTAATACTGCTGGTGGCTAGCGAAAGAAACTTTGCGGATATCAATTGTTTGCCATTCCATTTGCCTTGATTGATGATCAGTTTTCCTAACTTGATCATGTCTCGTGATGTCATGTAGGAGGGGCCTCCACCTACGGGCAGTCCGTCTAGGTGTGTTTGCCAACGATAGGCTGTGATGCCTATTTTGTTGAGAAGCTCTTTTTCAATGAAATCTTTGGCCGTTCCTGGCACGACGGCTTCAATAACTTGCATCACCAGATCTGGATTAAAGTTGCCATAAACAAAGCGTTGAGACTCCGAGGTGATCGGCGCACTATGTGCAAGAAGCGTTTGAACCAAGCCTTGGCCTTTTAATGAGGCTGGGTTTCCCTTTAATTCATGCCATTTGTCGTTACTGATGCTAAGCCCTCCACGCATAGTCAAGGCTTGGTGTAAGGTGAGCTGTTCTGTCCCTTTAACCCATTTTGTTGGCTCTAAATCTTTGAGAAAGCTGGTTAAAGGTTTATGTAAATCGGCCATAGACAGATAGCCCAGCTCGATTGCACGACCAAGCACCAGACTGGTGTAGGATTTTGTCGCTGACGCTTGTTGATGAAACAAATTGATACGGCCACGCAAATAATAGGATTCAAAGATAAGCTGGCCTTGGTGGGCAATAAGTAGACTATCGTACTCACCATATTTTTTATCAGCCATCTCACGCGCCAGCTGTAAGATCATCGTTTTATTTGCACCGCTGGTTGTTAGACTGCCGACAGCCAAGCCATCTTTTCTGTCCGTTGGCGTTGTATCGATATACGCTTCTTTGAGATAGGGTAAGTCCCAGAATGAAATTTGAGCGTCTGCGACACTCGCCTCCGGAGTGCTCTTGCTGCTTCCTTCCGCCATTCCCGGAACAAGGCTAGTAACACCGCTTAAGATAGTGATGGTAACTAGACTTTTGAATGTTGATTTAATGATCATAGGTATCCTTTGGATGGTGAACAATGTTGCCAATGTCTCGATTTTGCATGCACTGGCTAAAGTGAAGAAAAAGCTACTGTGGAGCGGTGCTTGAAACAACTTAAAAGTTCTTAAATCGTTCTTAAATCCAGTTTATCGCTCATATAAGAATAGAGAGCTTGCTAAATTAATTTATTGTTATCAATGAGTTGGAGTAAGAAGGCTTATCTGGGCAAGATATGTTTGAGGGAGTTTGTTCTGCAATAGAGTACTGCAAGAGCTAATGAGCTCAGGTGATAGGAATGCAAGTTAAAAGCAATGAATGCGCTTATAAATACGTTATAATCGACTTAAAATTAAATAAAAATTAATTGGATACCTTCTTGGAACATAACCAGCGATATCAACTGGGCTCTTGGGTTGTATGTCCTCGAACGAATACCTTATCGAATGGAATTGACACGCGCGCTATCGACAATAAAAGCATGCAGGTGCTGCTGTATTTAATGCAGCGTAGCGGAGAAGATCTTACAAAAGGAGAGATTGTTAAGCATGTATGGAGAGACAGTTTTGTCGCCGATGACATCCTATCTGTAGCAATAAGTAAAATTCGAAAAGCCTTGGGCGATAATGCTCGTAGCCCGACCTTTATTAAAACATTGCCGGGTGTCGGCTACATACTCATTGCAGAGGTTAGCAAAATAGAAGACACAAAAGAGGCCCATGCCAAATCGACTCAGCCGATGCTTTCCTATATTGGTGTTATAAGTTTACTTCTTATTATTGTGCTGTCTCTCTATTTTGTTGTTCGCGATAAAAGCTCACCTTCTGCCTCATTGAATATTAACTCCATCGCTGTTTTGCCTTTCGATGATCTGAGCGTACAGCAAGATCATCAATATTTCTCTGATGGACTGTCTGATGCCATTATCAATCAACTGTCTCAAATCCCGTCACTAAAAGTCATCTCTCGCTATTCCTCTTTTACCTATCGAGGCCAATATAATGCGACCGACATTGGTCAGGAGTTAAAGGTAGCGGCTTTACTCGATGGCAGCGTGCAAAAAGTAGGGGAGCAGATTCGTATCAATGTCCGAATTTTTAGTACCGAAGACGGACAGCAACTTTGGTCTAAAACGTTTGATAGTGACAGTCAGACATTATTTGAGCTACAAGATAGTATTAGTGCGGCTATTCAAGACATTATTCAGCCGGATGGCGGTCCTCGTGCCAGTCTTGCTACAAAGCATGAGCGTGAGCCGCTCAAAAGAATCAATACTCAGGCTTATGAATGGTATTTGATGGGGCAATATCACTGGCGCCAGAAGAATCCTAAAGCGCTCAACAAAGCGGTTACTTATTTTCAGCATAGTCTTGAGTTAGAGCCTGATTATGCCGAAGCGCATATTGGCTTGGGGATCACTTATTCGCTCCTTCATCATTGGGCCAACTGGAGTGAAGAAAAGGCCATCGAGGCTGCATTACCTCATATTATGAAAGCACTGGCCTTGAAGCCTGATTCTGCGAGAGCTTTAGCAGCAAAAGGCATGGTCTTGACCGATAAAGCTTATTATCAAGAAGCCCGTTTTGGTGAGCTTGATTCGACGATGGTTCAACAGGCACAACAAGCGTTTATTCGTTCTCTTGAGCTTGATGATAATGCCACGACTCATCACTGGTATAGTAAGCTGCTAAAGCGCTTAGGTAAGAAGTCGGAAGTTATTCAACACATGAACCGAGCGATTGAGCTTAATCCGCTGTCGGCATCACTGAAGCGTTCTCTAAGCTTTTATTTCCAATCACAAGGTGAGCAAGATTCAGCGCAAAAAATGTATCTCCAGGCGTTAAGTCTCGACTCCGAGTATTTTTCTCAGGTGATTGATGCTGTAAAGATGAATCGATATACCCCAGAGTTAGTTTTGGAAATAACTGAATGGTATTTAGATAATGCTGAGCTTTTTGAGACGTGTTCGAGTGATGAATATTGCGAAGAGTTGGCCTTTATCTATTTAAGCATAGGGGCAAATAAAATGGCTCGGGAGCTGAATACCAAGTTGATGCCGCAACATCTACACTTTCGTGTTTTTCTCGATGCGATACAGGCTAGTGAGCTAGGGGATGATAGCCGAGTTGTGTCGAGTATGGAGCGTCTGTATCAATATCATCCTACTAACAAATTGAATTTATTCAGGCTCGCCACGGCCCAGTTTCGCGCAGGAGAGTTCACACTGGCTGAAGGCAGTTTACTGCAACTGCACCCAGAGTGGCGTGATAAGACGTCTATTCGGTTAACTAAAGTGACCGCAGATAACTACTCCTCGCTGGTGCTGTATGCGGCTACTTTGGCCAATTTAGATGAGAAAGAGGCGGCTGATCTAGTATTTAATAAGATGCAAAGGTTTCTCAAACAGAAGCGAATATTCGATAGTGTTCAGACAGAATTTACTTTGGCAGAAGTTAATGCGCAACTCGATAACAAGCCACAAGCTTTAGTGCATCTGAATAAAGCGTTAGAGATGGGCTGGCTCGAGTCTTACAATAGAGAATGGTGGTCATTACAGAATAATCATCTTTTGCGACCTTTGCATGGAGAACCTGAGTTCAATACGTTATTGAAACAACACCAGAAAAAGCTTAATGAGCTAAGAGATAGAGTGACTCAAAGGTTACGTCAAAGCTCTACTTCAGTTGAATAGAGTCTTTTAAAACCCACTCGAGTTTTGACTTTATCGACTGGTAATTGGTTTAGGAAATGCTAGGATAGTTGAAAAGATATCTGCGATAGTTGGCGCTTGGAGAAGCTTCTCACGAATAGAGTCATTATCGGCTGAGATCTGTTCCCATCTATTTTCAGGTTACAGTTCTGCATTGTAAATGAGGACTGAGTCACAAATACGGCAAGTGAGAATCTGGTACTTTTTAAAGGTTTACTATTGGTATATTGGAATATGATTAAAATCCCAAATTGTTGGCTCTAAATGTCTGGCATTACTTACTTATACATCGCCCTGTTTCTGATCAACATTATGTTGAGTGCCATTTTCTTTCTGGTCTGGAAGAATATAGAACGGCAACCTTATACTTTGACATGGGCCTGCTTGTTTGTTGTTTCTACATTAAACTTTGTTATTAATGCGCTGAATAGTTTTTTTCCGAATAAAGATCTCTATTGGATTTTCGTTAATGCCACCTCTCTCATTATACAAGCATTAGCTTATGTGGGATTTCGACAACGTGCGGGTCTGAAAGCCTGGCCGCGAGAACTTATTATCTATCTGATCGCTGTCGAGTCGCTTATCGCCTGGTTTACTGTGGTTCAGCCTCATACTGGATTAAGCATGGTGTTTGCTCCTTATTCGGCTGCGGTGCTATTAAGTGGTGCTGCCTGGACACTTATTCGAGTACCCAGAAAAATTCGCGCATCAGAAAAAGCGACGGCAGCTATTTTCTTTTGCTACGCATTTATTCAGTGGCTCATGGGAACGGTCGCTTTGCTCCAGGGAGCTGAACCTAATAGTTACTATTACAGTTATTATCAGATGATTAATCATTTTTCGGCCGCGCCTGCCTTAGTAGGGTTAGGATTATTTACGGTCTTTATATTGGCCGAAGACATGTCTCATCGCATGCGTCGTTTAGCGAATAATATTGAGCAGATGTATGAGAGCAAAAAGCAGCTGTCGGCAGATATTTCTCATGAACTCAGAACACCGCTATCGGTGCTTCGTATTCACCTGGAGGCACTGGAAGAAGGGATTTCGGAGCCTGAAGAAAGCTACGGGATGTTAAGGAACAAAATAGAACAAATTGATCGGTTAATTAATGACCTCTACTTTCTGTCAAAAGCAGACGTGAATCAACTACAATTTGTTAAAGAGGTTTTTCCTGCGGTTGAGTTATTCCGTGAGTTGGAATTGACCTACAAAACACTGGCTGCTGAGCGAGGGCTTGAGTTTTCTATTGATGTTCAATTAGATGATGAACTTGAGTTTTTGGGCGATTATCAAAGATTGCTTCAAGTTTTGGGCAATTTAATGAATAATAGCTTGCAATATACCGATAAAGGAGGAGAGACTCGAATGAGTGTCAAAGCGCTTTCCTCCGCATGCCTTATCATTATCGATGATACAAAGCCGGGTGTGTCGGATGAAGATTTGCCCAAGCTGTTTGAGCGTATGTTTCGGGTAGATGCGTCGCGCAATCGACGAACTGGTGGCTCCGGGCTTGGATTGTCGATATGCAAAGCCATTATAGAGGCACATCATGGAGATATTCGAGCGGAACAATCCCCTCTCGGCGGTCTTCGAATCATTTGTAAAATACCAATGCATATATGAAGTGAGTGGTGATTATGATTAAAGTTTTAATCATCGAAGATGAGTTTGAGTTAGCGAGTATGCTGGCAAAGTTTTTGTTGCGCGATGGGATGAGCGTAGAGTTACTGCATGATGGCTCAAATGCCGTTGAGCATATTAAAACTCACTCGCCAGATATTGTTTTGCTTGATGTAATGTTGCCTGGTATGAATGGAATCGATATATGCCGAGAAGTTCGTAAGTTCTCTTCTGTGCCTATTATTATGACAACGGCCAAAGTGGATGAAGTTGATCGTCTGTTAGGTTTTGAAATTGGTGCCGATGACTATATTTGTAAGCCCTATAGTTCTAAAGAAGTGGTAGTCAGAGTTAAGAATATTTTACGTTTGTATAACTTCAAGAAGAGTGAGCAACCTGATGGCTTTGTTTTAGACAAAAAGCAATATGCAATCAGTTTCAAGGGAACAAACATCGAATTAAGCCATATCGAATTTCAAATATTTTCTTTGCTTTACAATAACCCTGGCCAAATCTTTTCTCGTGATCATATTATTGACCGGGTTTATGTTGAAGGAAAAGTCATTTCTTATCGAACCATTGATAGCCATATAAAAAATTTACGCAAAAAAATCAAACAAATTATTACCGACAAAGAATGTATTCGAGCCGTTTATGGTGTTGGTTATAAATATGAGCCAGTGATGGACTAAGTCTTATGCTGGCTATTCTGATGACAAATAATGTAGCTTAATTGATACAAATTAACTCCTTGTTGCGTAAATAATTACTTTCTATACCCGCACTAGTTGATACTATTAGTATCTCCTAATTCAATAGTGTGTATTATTATGAAAGCAGTAGTTGTTATTTTTTCGACACTTTTTTTATTGTCGGCATGTTCTGTTGCCGAAAAAAATGAATCTTTAGCAGGGCAGTCAAATGAGACGAAAGCCAGCGAAAAACGTGAAGATATTGCTAAGGCAGAAAAAGTCTGTGACCGTGCTAAACAAAAGACCGGATCGCGCTTACGTAAGAGAAAATGCTAAGGCTGGTCCATTAGAAGCCAGAGCTATACTCTGGCTTTATTATTGTTGTTCACAACTAAGGCGTCTGTTTACTGTAGTATCCAAAAACTTTTTTGAGTAAGTAAGACGTTCTTTCTATTGGATTGTCTCTAATAAGTTTTTCTTCTTCTGCCATTTTTACAAATAAAGCATCGGTTGCTTTGCTAGTAATATATTGATCAAGATCGATATTTTCTGGCATATTGATTCCAAACATGGAGCCATAACCATTGATCTTATCACTCAGCTTTTTGTACTCTTTAGTTACGCCTACTTTTGACGTTGCGTCTGTCACTATGGGTAAAAACTTATTTGTTAAAGCCTTGGTGCTTGTTTGTTTAAAGTAGTTCGTTGCTGCGTTGTCGGGCCCTTGTAAGATGCCGATGACATCGCTAACACTCATTTGAGAAATCGCCTGCTTAAACACATCCATCGCGTGGGGTAACGCTTTTTCGGCTGAACGATTCATACTGAGTTCAAATTGATCGACATAAGATCCCAGGCCGAATTTTCTGGCTTTTTCGGTAATGTTTTGAATATTCTCTGGTAAAGGAATTTTAAAAGCACTTTGGCTGAAGCCTCCTTCTTTCCCTAGGCTGGAAACTGCACTGCCCGCTCCTTTAACCAAAGCTTCTTTGATCGCGGATGTTGATTCTTGTTGACTGGGTACTTGATTTTCTAGTGCTATCTGACCCAGTGCTTCGACATAAGGTTGTGCGGTTTTACAGCCAGCTAAAACTAGCATGAGGCTAACAAGGATTATTTTTTGCATAGTGAGACCTGTGGATTTATTTTGTTATGCTCGTCATTACTTATAAGTCAAAGTCACTCTATTGTCGAACATAATTCTATGGAAAGTGTGGCTTATTCAAATGAAGTGACAGACTTGAGCGTTTGATAGGCATCCAGTGCTGTTGCTCGAGATTCCTTTAGGTCAACAATAGGGAGGGGATAGTTCTTCCCTAGAATGACGCCCGCGTTATTTAGAGTTTCTTCGGGAGCTTCCCAGGGAGCATGTAAATACTTATCGGGTATGTGCTTTAGTTCTGGAACGAATTGACGAGTATAGTCTCCCTGTTCATCAAATTTTTTGCCTTGGGTGATGGGGTTGAAGATTCTAAAATAAGGTGCTGCATCGGCACCACAACCAGCAATCCACTGCCAACTGGCACTGTTGCTGGCAAGATCGGCATCAACCAGACAATCATAGAACCAAGCAAGTCCATCGCCCCAGTGTTGCAGTAAGTTCTTCACCAGAAATGAGCCTACGATCATCCTGACCCGGTTATGCATGTACCCTGTTTGCCATAATTCTCGCATGCCTGCATCTACGATAGGGTAGCCAGTCGCACCTTTCTGCCAAGCTGTTAAAAAGTGATTATTTTTTTGCCAAGGAAAATAGCTGAACTTTTTTTGCAGTGGTTGACTGGTGAGTTCTGGGTTATGGAATAACAATGAGTAAGAAAATTCTCTCCAGGCTAGCTCTCGTTTTAGATGCTCGGTATTTTCGCTACTTTCTAGTTGGTTTACCTGTTGCCAGATTTGGTGAGGTGAAATTTCGCCCCAATGAATATGTGGGGACAACCGTGAAACACTTTTCTTCGCCGGGTAATCTCGCCCTTGCTGGTAGTTATCGAGTTGATGCTTAATGAAACTCTTCAGTTTCTTTTGAGCGGCTTGTTCGCCAACTTTCCAGTGAGCCATCATGGTGTCTGGCCAGTTAAGAGTCGATAGTAAGGCTAGATCTGGTAACGTTAATGTATGGAATTTTCCCTCTGAAAAGGTGATGTTTTGCGGAGCTGAAAGAGGAGCCCGAGGAGGGATGCTTTGTAAGCAGCCTCGTTTATAAAATGGAGTAAATACTTTGTAGGGTGTTCCATCCGCTTTGAGGTTTTCCCAAGGTTCCCACAGTAATGAAGCATTAAAACTTTTGGCGTTAATCCCTTGGTTGAGCAAATGCTTTTTAATTTCCGCATCCCTTTGTGTGCGCCAAGGTTCATAACATCGATTCCAATAAACTGTTTTTATAGAGTGGTGCTCACACAACTGGCGGATGACAGCGAGAGCGTTACCTCTATACAGTTTTAAGTGGCCGTTAAGAGATTCGTTAAGCGCTGACAGAGAATGGTGCAGCCAGATTCTGCTCGCGGCCCCTTTTTTATCTTGTTTGGCATTATCATCATCCAAAATAAAAATAGGTAGGATCTTTCCTTCACGGCTTGCATTAAACAGTGCGGGGTTGTCACTGAGCCGTAAGTCTTGGCGAAACCAACATATTATTGTCGACGATGACATAGCATTTATAACCTGTTGTTCAAACCCAGTTCTTCTGGATAAGGAGCCAGATATCTTTGTTGACGCAGATAAAGATTATCGGACTGATCTATGTAATGTTTTAACAGAGTAAGGGGAGTGACCAGCGGCAGCTCTCCTTTGCGGTAACGCTCGATAATAAGAGCGATATGCTGTCTTGCTTTTGATGGCACCGTCTTTTTTAAATACCCAGCAATGTGCATGAGGGTGTTGGTATGGTTTTTAGAACTTGCTGGACGACTAAGGGATGTCATCAATAATGTTTGGTAAGTTGGTATTAAATCGTCCAGTGAATATTGCTTGCCATTAGCCAGCAAGCGGCCAAGTTTGCGATAGCTTTGTTGGCTATGTGCCATCACCACATATTTATAACGACTGTGAAAGTTAATCAGTGCTGTGAATGAAGGTGCTTTGAGCACTTCGTGGCGAAAATAGTGGTGTGCATAAACTCTTAAAACAAAGTTCTCAAACAGTTTGGCATCGTTGAGTCGTCCCTCTTCTTCAATTGGAAGCAAAGGGTAGCGCTCTCTTAACGCTGCTGCGAATATTCCGCGTCCCTTTTCTGGGTGGGGGTATCCATTCTCCTGATAAACCTTGATTCGATTCATGCCACAGCTTGGCGAGTTTTTCATAAGAATGTAGCCGTCAAGTGACGCAAAAGACTCCAGTTTATCTTGAAAGCCTGCTGTTAGCTGTGCGGTAAGATCGGCATGGCTATCGTCGCTGTAAGTGAGCGTTGGGTTTTGTGGATCGCCAATTAGACGCATGGTTGGTCTTGGAGTGCCAAATCCGGCTGCGACTTCTGGGCAAAAGGTCGTAAAAGAAAAATAGTTTTGCAGTCGGTTATTGCAGATCTTGGAGCGACTGTGGCCTCCATTGTAGCGAACATCTAAGCCAGCAAGGCAAGCACTTAAGCCAACTTTGACTTTGTTTTCGATGGGGTGATCGGGGGTATTAGCTTGATGGAATGCTATAGGGATGGATGTATCGTTGCTCATAAACGTCTCCTAAATGATAGCCTTGCTAATATTTGTACTCGCTTACTTCCTACTTTTGATGCCTGATTGGATATCTTGTACAATAAATATTACTGTATAAGAAAATATTGTACAAGTTTTTTGTTTGTACAATATTTATGTTCCTGCACCTGTAAGATTGAGCCGCTTTATATGACCTTGAGTACTATGGATAATGAGCTTTTTCCGATACGTGAGTTGAGTGCTAAAACTCATGTTAATTCCGTTACGTTGAGAGCCTGGGAAAGACGTTATGGCCTATTGAAGCCAAAAAGAACGGCAAAAGGCCATCGTCTTTATTCTGAAACTGATGTGCAGCGAGTCGCCAAGATACTTTATTGGACTCAAAGGGGAGTGCCAGTTAGTAAGGTCAAAGCACTGCTTGCCGAATCGGAAGAAACTCAAAGCCACGAGACGGATACTGAAGAAGCCCACTTATGGTCGCAGCAGCAAAGTAAGTTGTGTGAGCTGGCTTTGTCGTTTTGCTCTCATAAAATTGATAACTTTTTAAATCAATGCTTTGTTGATTACTCATCGGCGGTGGTTGCGACGCAGTTAGTTGAACCTGTGATGGCCTTGTTAGAAAAGCAATCGGGTGCGGCGTTTCAGTTTTTGCAGAGTGAGTGGGTTAAATTTGTTGTCATTCGTATTGCCAGTGGCAACAAGGCGATTTCGAGTAAGCAGCTTCCACCACTGCTACTGATTGCAGGAAGCCCTTCACCCATCTGGCGTTTGATGGCTCTGGCTATTCAGCTAAGTGATGCGGGAAGACGAGTCACTTGCATCACCTTGCCCTGTGATATGAGCACTTGGATACCTATCGTTAAATCCGAACATGGATATCAGGTTGTTTTGTATCAGGATGGTCACTGGAAAGAAGATGAGATTTCCAGACTCAATAACGAAGTGCAGGCGGAGGATTCTTTGACTATATGTGGAGCTGCGGCTGTTATTGCTGAATTGGAATCTCACTTTCACATTTACTCAAACCCGCAGCAGTTGTTATCAGGCTGGCTTCAATAAAGTTAGTGAGCAACAGCTGCTAAATTCTATAAATATATTATCGATTTATACAAAAGCCCCGCTTTTTGATCTACATCAATCGCTCAGGTTGTAGATGCAGTACTCTGGCGCTCATCAAGTTTGAAAGACGTCTAGAGGAGTTTGTTATGTCTTTTAAGTTTTCATCTATTGCCAAAGTAGTGATTGCTGTTTTAAGTATTTCTAGTGTTTCTTCTCATGCTCTTGAGTCGGGTGATTTTATTGTTCGTCTGGGTATTGCTAATGTGAACCCTGACGTTGAAAGTGGCACGCTAAAGTCTGGCGGGGCCGATGTCACTTTAGGGGGAGGAACAACAACTATTGATGTTGATGATAATAGCCAGCTTGGTTTTACCATGAGTTACATGCTTGACGATAGTTGGGCTTTCGGATTATTGGCAGCAACACCATTTAAGCATGACATTTCTGTTCAAGGTGGGTTAGCTAATGCTGGGCTGGATACGATTATCGAGACTCGTCATTTGCCACCGACATTTACCGCACAATATCATTTCCCAATATCCAAAACCGTTAAGCCTTTTGTCGGTGTTGGTCTTAACTACACGCGCTTTTTTGATACTAAAGCGACCGCTGGTTTAGAGGGGGCCGCAGGTGCTACGGATGTTTCTCTTGATGATTCATGGGGACTCGCTTTAGAAGCTGGCGTTGACTTCGAAATTGCTGATGATTGGTATTTTAATGTGCATGCGTGGATGATTGATATTAATACCGAAGCGACTCTTAATACGACTAACTTAGGTAATTTAACATTAGAAGCTGATATTGATCCTGTTGTTATTATGTTAGGTTTTGGTAAAAGATTTTAACACTTTAGTGTAAGTGTTTTTGTAAGGCTTTAGGAGTTTATCTCTTAAAGCCTTATTTATGAGTATTTTAATATGAGTTATTGGTATTTGAGTTACCTGAAAACTCTTTATACTTTCTAATCATTGTCTAATTAATTTCTCTAATACTTCTTCTTTTTACTAGATATATACCACACATCAATTATTGTTATAGATAGGGATGTAAAACAGATTAATCTGTCGTCAAATAAGAGACTTTCTCGAATGAGCTCCAAAGCTAGAGACGCTGAGTGGTATCTATCAATACTGAATGCGATTAATGACCTGATTCTTGTAAAAGGCGATCGTTCTAAGCTGTTGTGGGCAAATCGTGCATTTCTTGAATACTATGGTATGACCAACCAGGAATTGCAGGATATTATTGATGCACCTCATAGCGATCCTGATGATACCGTTCAGTATGTAAAGGATGACCATTATGTTTTTTCTAGTGGTCGTATGTTAGATATTGCTTCTGAACCAGTGACAAACTCTCAAGGAGAGACAGCTTACTTTCATACTATTAAGAATGCCATTTTTAATGATGGTGGAAAAGTTGAGCGAACGGTTGGCGTTTCTCGAAGAATAAGCGACGACCAAGTTATCCAGCACTCTGCAATTGAACGAAGTGAACGGAAATCATCCCTTAATGAGTTGCGTACTTTGGTTCGTCACTTGCCCTCTGCTGTGGCAATGTTAGATGTGAAGCAACGTTTTCTTTGTCTTAGTCAACAGTGGAGCCAGCTACTAGGTTATACCGGAGATGATTTGACCGAATCTTTTTTTGAGGACTATTTTGCTTCTCAATTGCCCATTCAAACTACACTTGAAGCAGTGCTTTCTGATGGTGTTGCTAAAACGATTGAGTCGATATCCATTTTGACTCCTGAACAAGAATCTATCATCGGAACCGTTCATATTCATCCTTGGTTTTTTCCTGATGGCGCTGTCGGAGGTGCTATTTTATTAATTCATGACATCACTCAACTTAAGCAATCAGAGTATCAGTTAAAGCGAGCGAACGAAGAGTTAATGCAGTTTAACTACCGAGTATCTCATGACCTTGTTGCTCCTCTAAAATCCATCAAAGGGTTAGTTCATATTTGTCAGGAGGAGTTATATAGCAATCCAGAAATGATTGAGAGTATTCACCATAAAATGATTGCGAGTGTAGATAGCTTAAGTTCATTAGTGAATGAGCTTTTTAATTTGGCTAAGGCTGATATTCAATGTGATGATAATGAATTGATAGAAATGAGTGAGTTCATAAACTCTTTGCTCATTCTTCATCAAGAGGCTATGGATGAATCTCGTATTCACTTGCATTTGGATATCTCTGTTTCAGAAATATTAGGTAACCGTTCAAGAATACGGCAAATCATAGATAACCTGCTTTCAAATGCCATAAAGTACTATGATAAAAAAGAGTCAGAAAGAAGTATATGGATAACAATAAAAAGGGAGAGTGCTAATATATTAATACGGGTTTGTGATAATGGCCTTGGTATTGATGAGTCGATACATGATACTGCGTTTGATATGTTTGTCAGAGGCAGCGCTCAGTATTCAGGCAGTGGGTTAGGTTTGTATCTTGTTCGAAAACACATCGAGAATATGGGTGGTGAGTATCACATTCAGTCTTTTAAAAAGAATACCGTTGTTGAAGTGTCTTTTCCAGTGAGAGAGTGATAATGAAAACCATTCGATCCGTATTAATCGTTGATGATAATCAAGCCGATATTGAAATTGCGTCTTACTTTCTCAATAAGAATGGTAATGTTCGAAATTTATTGGTGGCAGAAGACGGAAAAGAAGCTCTTTCTTTGTTCGAGCAATTTCAAAGCTCTTGTGTCACCTTGAATGGTAAGTTTCCGCCAAGAGTTATTTTGTTGGATATTAATATGCCAAAACTGAATGGCTTTGAGTTTTTAGAGCGTTATGCTGAGCTTAATCTTGATTTCAATCAACCCGTTGTCATCCTTATGTTAACCTCTTCGGAGTTTGTTGGTGATATCGAAAAAGCAGATAACAATCCACTTGTTCAAGGGTATATTACGAAGCCTTTTTCTCGAGAGAAAGCCATCGAAATTTGTGAGAAATTTGGAGAGTAACAAACCCACTACGGATTGGATTAAATGTACAGCACCCTTATCCATCAATATCACTGCACACTAGCGTGACGGCCATCGTTGTGAACTCCTGTTTTAATTTGTTAGTATTGGTTCTTATTTCTTCTCAAAATATGTAACCAGGACCTAACTATGCTCTCTGTGTTTATTAAACGTTTTGTATTTGTCGTTGCTATCTCTTTTTTTGCACATGTTAAGGCTGGAGACTTAACTGGGGTAAAAGCTAAGAACTTAATGTTTCCATCCAGTGATATAGTAACCGCCGGTCAGCCCGTCGCCGATGACTTTGCATTATTAAAATCTGCAGGTATAAAAACGATTATTAATATGCGTACAGATAAAGAGTCTATCGATTTTGACGAAAAAGCACTGGTTGAGTCGTTGGGGCTTAAATATGTCTCGTTACCTATTGCTGGCGCAAGCGGCGTTTCTAAGGAAAATGCCATGTTGTTGCATCGAGTGCTGACTGCCAATGAAGGCAAAACTTTGATTCATTGTGCCAGTGGCAATCGAGTGGGAGCATTATTGGCGCTTCGAGGATTTTATGCTCAAAATTTATCAACAGAAGAAGCTTTAGTTTTGGGCAAAAAAGCTGGTTTAACTCGTCTGGAAAGCAAAGTTGTGGAGCAGTTGCGTCAAGAGTCATTAGTAGATAAACCGCAATAAATTAGCGCTTAGTCGAATACCTTCTTTCGGAGTGCTTTTTTGGCACCATGACGGTTTTTACTATTTAAGCGCCGTTGTTGTGAAGATCGCGTTGGCTTAGTCGGCCTGCGGTTTTTTTGTATCTGGCTCGCTTTTTGAATGAGCTCCACGAGCCGTTGTAGCGCATCTTCTTTGTTTTGTTCCTGAGTTCGGTATTGTTGAGCTTTTATTATAATAATACCGTCTTTACTGATTCTCTGATCTTTGTAGTTAAGTAGTCGTTGTTTATAAAAGTCCGTTAAGGGAGATGATTTGATATCAAACCTAAGGTGTATGGCGGTCGACACCTTATTGACATTTTGTCCACCAGAGCCTTGAGCTCGAATGGCATTCAGTTGAATATCATCTTCGGTTAACTGCAATTTAGTAAGGTATGGATGCATCGTTGAGTCTTAATAAACATTATGGTGGAACTCATACATTGTGAGTGACTTCTGGTGGTATTGGCAAGTTATCTTGTGAGAGTTGAGTTAAAAAGCCGTCTGGATTTGACGATGAGTGGGAGGCTGCCAGCCAGGGCAACCTCTAACATGAAAGAGCTTGCTTATTTTAATAAGTCTCCAACATAGACGTAGACATTTTTGCGTTCCGAAGCTGAGCCTTTGATGCAGGTAACACTAAAGGTTTGAGATCTATCGATAAACAGAGAAGCCGAGCCATTGGTATCTGTTGGTATTCCATCGACGCTACATCTGTCGGCATCTATCGCATTAGGATGTATCTGCACATAACCTGGGCTACTTAAGTATCGTGGACTTGCGTAAGGCGCGAATGAGGGCTCTTCTGTAGTTTGCAAGTAAACGGTTGCTGATTTACTCACCTGTTTGTTTCCGTTTGTACAGGTCACCGTAACGGTCGTGGTTTCTGCGGGTGAAAGTAATCTTGTACCAGAAAGCCCGGCAGCGTGAATCGGTGCGCTGACACTGCAAGAGTCGGCGTTTTCAGCACTCCACCTGAAACTGGTTGAATCTCCGTATCGAATAAGAGAGGGAGTAAATGACGCCGAAATAGAAGGTTCTCCCTGAGCGGCTGTTACCGATAGATAATCAACAGCGCTCCCTTGGCCACCGTTGGCTCCATAACATTGAACTTGAGCATAGAGGCTGGTTGTTGCAACAAAAGAATGATAGCCAGATGTTCTGTAGTTGCCTGTTAAACCTGGAACACCTGTGATGATACAGGCCGAAGTATTGTGTGAGTTCCAGGCAAAGGTTACAGCTTCTCCTACTACAGCCTGACCAGGTAAGAAGTTTGCGAATACTCTCATGTCATTCTGTATAGGCCATTGACCCGTCGCAGACTTTTCTTCTGCTGATAAGGGGTTGAGTATCGCCAGTGCCAGTGAGCTTATTAATACCAGATTTTTCATAGTTGTTTCCTGTTGTGATTATGAAGTGGATTAATTTCCACCTGGCCAAGCTAAATAAAAGGAGAGGTTATGAGCGACAAGCTAAATGAGACGGTTGTTAATCTGCTTCGGTTAAAGCTTTACAAGTAGATGTAAGGAATTGATTTTATAGATGTTATCTATGGCTTCAAACAATCATTGTGAAATGGAATGGTCACAATAAGGCCACAGTGGGCAGAGCTGGAGTAGTGTCTAGAGTCCAAATAGCAGGAGAACTGATGTTCAAATTATGTGTGAGCTTTAGATGCCTGGTTTTCTACAAACTCAAGATACAGAATAACACTGTAGAATTTTTATACAGTTGTCGTCGTCGTTGGCCAAGCGTTTCTATTCCGTCTAAATATTGATAAAATTGCCCTAAAGGGTAGTTTCAGGAAATTAATTATGGGTCGAGCCTTTCAAAACCGAAAAGAATCTATGGCAAAAACGTCTGATGCGAATGCCAAGGTATATAGTAAATTTAGTCGTGAGATTTATGTTTGTGCTAAATCGGGAGGCGTCGATCCTGATGGCAACCTTGCTTTGCGCAGCTTACTAGATAGAGCAAAAAAGAGTCAGGTTCCGGCTCATGTTATTTCAAAAGCGCTCGATAAGGCAAAAGGTGGTGGTGGTGAAGATTTCGCTGTAGCTATCTATGAAGGGTATGGACCTGGCAACACCATGGTGATCATTGAGTGTCTGACGGATAACCCTAATCGTACGTTTGGTGATGTGCGTCAGTGCTTTACTAAAACCAAATGTAAGATAGGCACCCAAGGCTGTGTTAGTCACATGTTTGACCACTGCTCTATTTTGGTCTTTGCTGGCGATGATGAAGAAGCGGTACTCGATGCATTGATGGGTGCTGATGTCGATGTCACTGATATTGAAAACGAAGATGGAAAAATTACTGTCTTTGCGCCACATACCGAGAGCTTTAAAGCAAAGCAAGCGTTAGCGGATGCTTTTGGCGATATGGATTATGATGTTGATGAGATCCAGTATTTGCCACAAACAACAACGCCTGTCAGTGGTGATGATGTTGAAATGTTCGAACGATTTTTAGAGATGTTAAACGATTTGGACGATGTTCAAAATGTTTATCACAATGCCGAACAATAAGTGAGGCAATAACGGCGTTTTTTCACAACGCCGTTTCTTTTTGGCGTCATGGAATGATGCGTATGGATAGAGCGTATTTTTATTAGGAAATGATTAAGTCGGGTACGATATTTAATGACTAAACAAATGATTGAGTTCTCTCATTGGCACATCGATATTGAACGTGGAATTATTACTGATCGTGAGGATTCATCCGAGTCCAAGCTGCCTCACAAGGCTATGCGAGTTCTCATATTTCTTATCGAACGAGCTGGACAAACCGTCACAAAAGAAGAGCTGATCAATGACATTTGGAAAGGTAATGCTTTGGTGGGTGAGCAAGGTGTTAGTAATGCCCTGTGGCGTATTCGTAAAATATTAGAAGTCGATACGTCGAATCCTCAATACATCGAAACGATTCCCAAGGTAGGATATCGATGGATTGGCGCTGGCATTAAGGACAATACAAAAAGCACAGAAAGTCCATCGAGAAAAAAACTGTCTCGTCTCACTCGTCGGCATGTTGTTTATATCGCTTTCGGGCTTGTTTCTCTCATTCTTTTGGCTGTTGGAATGAATCTTCAACAAAAAGCATCCTCGAGTGAGAAGGATTTTCAAGTGCATTCGGCCTCTAATCATTTTGGTCTGGAGAGTTTCCCTGCGATATCCGATGACGGTAAGCAAATGCTCTTTAGTTGGAGAAAAGGTGGACGTAAAGATACTATTTATCTCTCTTTTGATAAAAACAAAGAGCCTATTCCATTAACTGATGGTAAGCACAATGATATTCGGCCGGTATGGTTACCAGATAATGAGCACTTTGTTTTTTTACGCAGAGCCCATAAAAGTAATCGTTGTACGATTGTTCTATTTTCATTATACAGCCGAGAAGAAGAAAGCTTAACAGAGTGTTCTCTTACTGGAACTGAAGGATATTCGCTGAGTGTTTCTCCTGATGGAAATTATATTGCTTACAATCTAACTGATCAGGTTGACGGTGAATCGATATCAAGAATTAACGTTTATTCGATAAAAGATAAATCCATTCGTACGCTCGTTTCCCGTAACAGTGTATATACCGATGTGCTTGCAACCTGGCATCCTAATCAAAAAAGTATTTATTTTGTGCGACGTACTTCTGCCGATGAGTTACGCATTATGTCTACATCGGTGAAAGGCGGAAGCATCCAATACGTTACCGATAATGTGAGCCCTGATATCAAACGCATTCAGGGGTTAACCTTTGCTAAGTCGGGTGAGTTATTTATTGCTGGCCTGGAGAAAGCACCTGGCAATGCCGATATTTTTCGCTGGGTTAAAGATGAACGTTCGCTAAAGCGGATTGATACTTCTCCACATCACCTTAAAAATCCATGGTATGACAGTGCCAATGAGCGACTCTATTTTGTGGAGTACATTCATAGCTCTCATCTAGGAAAGATCGATTTAAGTAATGAGAAGATAATAACTAGCGTACAGCCTTTTGTGCAAACGTTTAAAACGGATCTGTATCCAACTTATTGTACTGGTGTTGATCGGGTCGTTTTTGTTTCTAATGCATCGGGGGAGATGAATCTATGGTCATCAGCGGTGGATGGCAGTGATATTAAGCAGTTAACATCTTATGATAAAAATAGTTTAGTATTGGCGCCTCAGTGTTCTCCTGATGGACGCTATGTGGCTTTTACTGGAGTTGTGCCCGAGATTAATCCTTCCAGAGAATGGCGACTCTATGTTTATGATCGGCAGTTGCACAATACGGTAGCGTTATCTATCGATCAGGAAACCTTTGCGCCTTCATGGGGAGCTACACCCGATGAGATTTATTCGGTACAAGATGGTGTCGCTGAGCCAACGCTTTGGTTGAGTGAGTTTCGACAGTCGGGCAAGTTTAATAATCTTGGTTTGCCGTTTGCTGTGATTAAATGGAACCCCGTAGGTGAAGGCCTTTTTGCATCGAATTTTGCAGGAGAGATTTGGCATTTACCTTCGCTAGAGCAGGGGGATAATAAAGTGCGGATGATTGATAACGTGGATGAGATGGACTGGGGTAATTGGGACGTTACCGACGAGCATCTTGTGTATCTTCACAGAACTCTTGACAATGATGAAATCATTCTACTTGATCTAAAGACCAAAGTAAGAAGTACGGTAGCAAGATTGCCTTACGGTACGATTCATTCGAAAAGAAATATGACAGTGAATCTAAAAGCTCAACAGTTGGTCGTCGGATACTATGCCAAAAGAGTCTCTCGAATTTCTTACATTCAGATGTGATAGTGGGCTTCAGCATCTTCCTTGACGGCTGAAGCAATTCCTTCTGTTATTCCTGTTCGATGGTTTCTAACACTAAGTTATCGAATAGTAACTCTGCATTTTCACTATTGATCCAGTTGCCAGCGACGTAGACTTTCACGTATTTGGTTTCTGGACGGAAGCTGTGATGATTGTTGTACCAAAGGGCACCTTCAAAGTCTTGCTCGAAGTGAGTCCATTGGTTTCCTACATGCTGACCGGCAATGTAAATATGTGCGCTACTGGCTTGATGATTCTTTATCACCGTTACTCCGGGGATAATGTCATTCATAACCTCGGCAGGAAGCGCCGCTGCCAGATCAACTTGGTTGTTACCCAGTGTTTGATAATGGTTGCCCTGCGTTGGATCGATGATGTGTTTAGGGCGTTTGCTGGTGTCACCATCAGGATAAATACCAATACCTCGGTAAAGATTCGATTGATGCAGTGGTGCCCAACCTTGTAGTGCGTTATCTGTTTGAATGCTGGTAGCATTAAACGAAGAAACGACACCGTCATTACCAGCTCGATTGACCATAATTGAGCGAATTAACTCGTGATTTTCGTCATAGCTTTCGAAACCGAAGTAGATAAAGGATTCGTTCTCATCCACCGATTTAAAGTCACCGCGCAAACGATACTTCTTGGCGATATCGACTGGCAAAAAGCCACTGGTCCATTTTTTTGCTCCTACCATGTGATAGTGGTTGTTTCCGTTGTCTAATAGCGTATTGGCGTCTATCAGATGATCGGATTTATCGTCAGCATTAAACCGATAAGCGTCCATGTAGTAGTCCCAGACAAAAACAAATTGGCCGACAGCACTTTGAGCGGGAATAATTCCAGATGTATAGAACTGGCTAGATAGAGTAAGCGTTCCTGTCTCATAAGGAGTGACGTCGAATTCTATAGGTTCTTCTGGGTTTCCATGGCAGTCGATGTTAAAGCAAACGAGGCTAGAAGGGCTGGCTTCGGTAGAGTTTAGATGGCTCGAACCCTTGGCGACGCTAACATCCAGTCGGCCATTACGATTTCCCACATCGAGGAAAAACGTCGTGCTTTGTCGACAAAATAGTAAGCCAAGCTCTGGCTCTGGAGTCGTCACATCGGCATTACAGGTAGCAACAAGGTTTCCTGTATAAACGCCTCCAAAAAACATAGTGGTTGATACATCCACCGATGTCGCCATCAGTCCATCTATTGCATCAATGCCTACCGCCATGTCATCAAGGATTGGAATACCCGAAAGAGCAGGGCCTTCATATATTCTTTCTTCTTTTTTTCTGGGGGGCTTGTCGCCTTTGGCGATGGTTTCTACTTCCAATGTATTTTTCGCAAGAATGTAATTCGTATCGTTGGCTGTTGCCCAAACAGATAGACAACTAAGTGTGAGTAAACTAAGTTTCATTAATTTCATAAGTTTCCTTTTAGCCATTAGGTGGGCTTGTTAAGTCATTGGGTTTTAGTGTTCACTGTTTGCGACAGGAACGGTGCCAAACTTATTGAAAACTCAGTGGCTGAACCATCATTTTGCTCTTAAATTTACTTCACTTTTATATAACATCATTTTAAATCAATGGGTTATGGATTGCTTGAGGATACTGGAAGATGGGTTAAGTGAGCCACTGAAGGATAAAGCTTGAGTGATAAGTAGCCTATCAAAACGTCATCATAGGAAAGAGATTCTGATTAATTAGCTAAAGATGCTGATCGTTGACCTCAATTGAGAGCCAGCGAAGCCTTGCTGTTATTGATCTAAATCGATATAGGCAATGCTGGATACATTTTTTACAAAGTAAGTAATTACTAATTTATTTTGTTGTTTTAAATAGGTGAGGCTTTTCCCTTTCCTTATCAATCCTGATGGGAAGGTTGCTAGTGGTGTATTTTGATTATCCACGAAGGATATTTGTGTGAGCTGATCCTGTTTTGGAGTTCGAGTTAGATAGATGAGCCCATTATCTGTGACCTGCCAATTACCCCAGTCATCAGGATGAATACCACTGACAACAAGTTGTTTATTAGCGGGGTTATCGAGTGTAAATCGCCAAATTTCTCCTTTGGCAGTCATACCCAGGTATTCTCCCGATTTTGAGCCTGCCTGAATATAGCGATATTTGATATTGGTTATGGGGGTGTTTGTTGAATGCGCCAAATCGTGCAGGTGCATGTGTTGTCCATCACTAAAGAATAGATTTTGGCTGTCGAGGCTCCAGGAAGGAGCCATGGGGCGAGTTATTGCTGACAGTAAACGAGTTTGCTGGGTCTGGATATTGTACAAATAGATCCCTCTCTGTCCCTCTGATTGAGCATTAGGAATGATGCCATCAAAGGCAATATTCTGGCCATCTGGAGAGCAGGCGGCATAGGCTACATAGTTTTGTGGCGGATAGTCTGTCAGTTGTTGAAAGTGCTCTCCTGTTTGATCGCTAAGCCATAGGTTTAAGCGACCCGATGTGTTAGATACAAATGCAACTTGGCCTGATGTTTGGCAGTAGGTTGAATGAATATCAGTGCCAAAAGTTTGGATAAAGGGTGTTATGTGAGGCTTACTAGAAGAAAGATTAAGCTGACCCAGATGAGTATCATGATAACGTTTCACAAAGTAGAGTCTCTGATCAGCCAAAGTTAGGTCAATCAAATGATGTCCTGATACTTTTAGCTTTGAGAGGGTATGGTTGTTCCGCTGATAATGGAACAAGCTTGCATTGCTGCTGTCCTCTAGCGTTGCCAGCAAATAAAAGTCAGAATCGTTCTGAGGGATGAAGCCAAAGACTGTTTTCAGTGTGTTTGCCAGAGAGGGACTGACTGAGTTTACTTTGTGGGTGTCGTGATGAAACTGATACAAAGCAAAAGAGCTGTCGGTTTTGTAGCGCAAAAAATAAAGTGTACTGCTGTCTGCCGACCAGATCGGAAAAACATCGGATGTGGTGTCTGCATCAAATGGAATAACCTGAGATGTTAACCTTGTTAGAGACAATAACATCAATCGAATGCGCCGCTTCTTTTGATGACTGTCTTGAAGTGTATAGGCAATGTATTGACCATCAGGGGACCAGCTTAGTGAAGCCGAAATAGCATTAGGCATGGTGCATTGAGTGAGTTCTTTCTCTTTATGAGTCGTCAAATTGTATTCTACGACGTGACATAACCCTTGGAGTTGGCGAATAAAAGCAAAACTTTTTCCGTCAGGAGACCAGGAAGCTCTAATATCTTGTGAAGAGCCATTTGTTAATTGAATTGGAGCCGAATCATCGACTAAGCGTTTAAGAAATATTTTGGTTGGTGCATTCTGTTCTCCCCAACTAAACAACATACTTTTTTGGTCAGGAGAAATGGCTGGGTAGCGTTCTGTTCCATAGTTATTAGATTGATTGTGAAGCGTGTAGGTTTGCAGAGTCTTTTTTAAGGTAACTGTATCGTCATCGAGCTGCCAGTAAAGTAGCCCTAGAAAAAGTATCAAAAGAAGACTTATAGATAGTATTGCGCAAGATGATAACGAAGGTGTTGGATCTGTTTGGAGCGGACATAGCCATTTGTATCCCTGCTTGGGGATGGTTTCTAAATAAATCGGATGTTTAGGATCTTCGTTTAAGGCTTTTCTGATACGCCATAAGGCATTGCTGACGCCTTGCTCGCCGACCAAAGTGTTTCCGTTCCAGACTTTTTCTATTAATGTGTTTTTGGAGACCGTTTTACCATGGTGAGCAATCAGTGTAATAAGAACCTGAGTGGTTTTGTGAGGTAACTTTGATGACTCTTGGGTTTGTTGATTTTGCAGCAGACCTTTTTCGGTGTCTAGTTGCCAGTGTTTAAATTGTATAAGATGGGACTGTGTTGTTTGCGGTAATTCCATGAATAATAGTATGTATTTCGCTGTGCGAATAGTCGATTCATCTGATGCTATTATAGCGGTTAATTAACACTTTTTTGAAGGTCATTTATCAGCATCTTAGTGTTGTTGATATCTCATTTTGCCGAAATAAGGTGATAAAAAAGAAAATGACTTATTTGCAAGTCAACGGGTAATCTGACTATACGTTAACAGATACATAAAGCAAATCATACGTTGATGCAGAAAGGAGAACATGATGAATAAACTGTATGGGGTTATTTCGGGCATTTTTTCTGTCATGCTATTGGGATGTGATGGCAGCATTTCTGTTCAGCAATCGAATGACGTGGTAAACGGTAAGCTGGTTGTTGATTTTAGACAGTCGCATCATGGTTGGCATTCTGGATTCGCGGATTATCCACAGCAGAATAATTCTGATTTTAACTTGATAGCCCGCCATGACATTTTGCCTGAGCCACTTGATGAGAACAAAGCTCAAATGCTGTCGGGTAATAACTTAAGCTCCAGTCTTTTTATGTTTCTAACACGTAAAGTTACTGGGCTTGATGCCAACTCACGATATGATCTTTTGTTTACGGTCACCTTGGCCTCTAATGCCCCACAAAACTGTGTGGGAGCCGGTGGCGCACCTGGAGAAGATGTGTATATTGTTGCAGGTGCCAGCACTCAGCAACCTAAAGCTGAGCTTGTTAATGAAAACGGAACAACAATGTACCGTATGAATATTGATCATGGACAGCAAAGTATGGGGGGGAGTGATGCTATTGTGTTGGGAAATTTTGCCAACTCCAAAGATTGTTCACAACAGAATTTTGATTATGAACTCAAAGGTTTGAGTAGTACCAATATTCAGTTTACTGCCGATACGGATGCTAATGGCAATCTGTGGTTATTGCTGGCCAGCGACTCTGGATTTGTTGGTACAACGGCTTTGTATTTTGTTGAAGCGACCATAGAGTTTACCAAATTATAATCTCGATGTTGCTGCTTATTAAGTATGTAAGCGCACCAACAGAAATACTATGGAGCTAATGAGTCTTTTCTATTGGTGTGCAAAACTATCGCAACTCATATTCAGACAAAATAATGTTTGAATCATCTGAAGAAACATAAACCAGATAGATATATTCATCGTTTACTTTCAGCTCGAAAGTAAACCAGTTGTCTGCAGTTGGATTTTGTTTTAACGAGGCGAGAGGAAACTGACCTTGACGCTGCCTGCTTATTAAATCATAAACACCGATCACCAGCTGGTCTTGACTTTGTTCAAATAGGTACAATTGATTGTTATGAATATCCCAGTAGTCAGTTGTCAGGGCGAAGTCATTAAAAATACGCCAATCTTTCTTTTGGTTATGTTCTGCTGTGTCGGCAAAAGGTGTGATGGAATATAGATGGTTATCTTCTACTGTCGAATAGTAAAGCTGGCCACTGTGATAATCTAGTCGTAGTACGTTTGCATCGCTAATTTTTTTTAACGATTGACTGGTTAAGTCATAGAGGTAAAGCCCCCATTGATCATTAATTTTTACGCTCAGAGCTAGTGTTGTTTCATTAATCCAGATTCCAAACTTTGATTCATATTGCTCTAGTATGCTGGTATGTTGCTGGCTGGTTTTGTCAAAGATAAAGGATTGATATCGATTTTTATGAGTGTAAACACCATAGAGCAGTTGCTGGCTGTCTGAAGAGAGCTCGAGGCAAGATAGAGCCTGGTGGTTTAGTTGAAATAGCAGTGTTTTCTTTTTAGTCTTTTGATCAAGTTGCCATACTTTGTTTAGTTCATCAGCAAAAATCAATTGCTGGTCATTATCAATCACTGGATTGCTTTCTTCCAGATCGGAAAGAGTGACAGCCTCTATGTTTGAGTTATGGCCAAGTTGATTGGAAATTCTGGCAATATCAGTATTAAAGTCTCTCTTTGATATCACCATCAAAGCGTTTTTCGAACTGATGTCGATACCCGATAGCTCCCGTTCAATGACCTGATCGATGACTCCTTGAGTAGGAGAGATAACCGTAACACCTGGCCGCTTGCCGTCGGTTTCTGTGACTAAAATCAGTTTTTCTGTGACACTAAGCCCTGCGATATAAGGGCTTTTATATAGGTACTGAGTTTGATTGGTCTGAGTATCTAGTACTCCCACTTCGGCGTAGGTTTGCAAAGTGTCTCTCTTTACAAAAGCAAGGTAACGGCCATCTTTCAGAAAACGAGGAAAGTAAAGGTGAGAATTAGCCCCGCTGGTTTCTAACAAGATTTTTGTTGTTTCTGAGTTTGTTCCTTGTTGCCGTATTTGTCGCGCCCCTGTTGTTGGGTTGATCCCCAGATAAAGTGGCGTATTGGTTGTTTGTGCCCAACCTGAAGTGTAGTAGTGAGCGATAGGAGACCAACAAGAAGCCAAGGTTTGTTGGGTACTATCAATTAAGGTAAGTACCTTTTGCTCACAATAAGTTTCATTGTAGGCGGTGTAGGTGACTTTTAGACCATCAGGAGAAATACTGGACGCGAGTAGGTTTGTTCCTTCCTGTAGCAGTATTTCTTTATTACGGGCTTCGTTAATTGTGTACATAAATAAACGAAAATAGCCATTAACCTTCTTACTGTAAATGACATAGTTACCGTTAGGACTGATGCTTGGTTTTACTTCTTGTGCTGGCGAATCCAGAATCAATTCGCGCGACTTGAGGACCAACTTAGTTGTGGATGCCGCAGTGGGGTGTTGTCCATTTAGGATAAAAACGGCAATCAAAATCAACATAAACAGCAGCACTGCAACCAGAGCCCGCTGAGAAGAGGTTTGAGCTTTTGTCTGTTGAGTAGCTGCTTGTTCAGGTTTTGCTGTTGGCGAGGTGATGGGGTGTTTGAGTCGGTAGCCTTTTTTAATGACCGTTTCTATATATTGTGGTTGGCGCGAACTGTCTCCCAGCTTTTTGCGTAGATCGGCGATGACTCGGGTTAACAGCTCATCGGCACCGATTCGTTTATCCCACACTTTTTCTAGCAATAATTCTCGTGATACAGGATTAGGGTAATGATTGGCTAATACGACTAAGACAATCATTTCTTTGGGAGCCAGTTTGATGGCTTCGCCATTCAAGTAAACATGGTCAACTTGAGGGTCGACCTTTAGATCGCCAATATAAAAATATCCGTCGGTCAACTTTTACACCGTTTATCTTTACACTTAAAAGATTTAATCATTATACAACGAAACTGCCCCTTATTATTTTGTGTTGATAGAAATCTTTCTGGACCGCATCCAAACAGGCATAGACAGTGTGATTGAATTTTCTGTGTCTGCCTCTACTGATGCTCATTTTGATAAATATCCTTTTAAAACAAATATATGAGTTTTATGTGAGTGCATTTATTCAGAAAAATCAAAGCAAAATTCATGGTAGGGCTCAGGACTCGGCTTTGGGATTTGATTAATTTTGTGGACGACGGCGCAGATAAATACTGAGCCACATTTTCACGATTTTAAAAACTAGAGAGGTATCCTCCATTATGAGTTTCATTAGTAAATCGCCCTTGTTATTACTTGCAGTTGCCACTGCTGCTTTTGTTGTTCCTGTCGAAGCGGCAACGCCTCTTGGTAGCCAAGTTAAGTTATTGTCATGGGCAAGAGCAGATAATGCGAGTGGGCAACGAGACAAAAACTGGCGCTTTTTGAATGCTCAACAAGCCACGGTTAACTTTGTCGAATCGACGGCATCCAGTGCTGATGGAGTACTTTCGGATGCTCTGGTGACCAATGAGCTAACGGGATTTTTTATCAATGACGGTAATGGTGAAATTACCTTAAGCACAGTGATGGATTACGTCAGTCACGTGCCTCCACATGAGCCTCGACCCTATGGAATGATTCAGTACTCATCAGAATACCGCTATACCTTCAGAGCCGATCATGATGGTGAACTATGGATAGAAATGGAAGGGCACGGAACCGCTGCTGTGGCGCTTGAAGCAGAGCCAAGTGTGCCCGAAACAATGGTTTATGTGGGAGCACAAGTTATCGAGTATACCCGAGATGGCGAGTATAAAGATGGCATCAACAGCTTTACGGTGCCGCTGATCCAGGGAAATATTTATTCGATTGAACTCAGCTCAGGACAAAGTCATTCCGGGGGTATTCTTAGCCAGCGTCGTACAGCTGATTTTGCGGTAAAGTTCCGTACCTACTACGATCTTTATTAAACAAAAAAATGCCCATTACCGGAAGAGTGGCAGTAATGGGCGAAGATAGATTTTGGGGAAATCAGTTGCTGAGTTACTAACGACTAGCTTTCAATAATTTCTTTGGCGTAGCTATGGAAGGCTTGGCCAAAGTCTTTTGCCATCGAGTCTGGAAATAAATGAAAATCGCCTGCTTTAAGTGCAGCAACAATCCCTTCGGATACCACGCTGGTGGGTTCTGCAATGTCGGTCATTCCTCCGGTGGCGGCCATATTGGTATCAATAGGGCCAGGGTGTACGCTGAGGACTGCTATGCCCTTATCCGACAATTCTTCGCGAAGGCCCTGAGTAATGGAGTAGGTAGCCGCTTTTGAAGCTGAGTAAGTCGTAAGTCCCAGAAAGTTTTTGATGGAGGCAACTGAGTTTAGTTGTACAAAGGCACCGCCACCGTTGCTCTCGATGATCGGGGTCATTACCTTTGCAACTCGTAACAAACCAAAGGTATTAATGGTTAACTCTTGTTGCAGGTTTTGTTCTGCATCGTCTGCTAATGGCGTTGCGGGTATGAGTACTCCTGCGTTATTAACAACAACCTGAACATCAGCAGCTGTTTTTGCAAGCTCTTGAATAGTTTCTGGTTTTTCTAAGTCAAGATGAACTGGCACCAACTTATCGCCATATTTTTCTGTGAGTTCTTTAGCGCTGTCTAGCTGGCGAACGGCGGCGTAGATTTTTTTGGCTCCCGCAGCAAAAAAAGATTCGACAATCGAGGCTCCTATTCCACGATTAGCTCCGGTGACAAGGGCAATTTTATCTTTAATATCGACACTCATGTTTTTCTCCTGGAAGATGATAATTTGTTTTGTACCAATCGGTACATTTGAGCTTTATTGTACTGATCGGTATAATTCTGTCAAGCCCCTTTTTTAATTGTCCGTGTTGAGGTTTTGTTGTGAGTGGTCGTAAGCGAGAGTTTTGTAAAACAGAGGCACTAGAAAAAGCCATGTTGGTTTTCTGGACCAAGGGGTTTTTGGGGGCGTCGTTATCCGATCTTACGACCAGTATGGGAATCAACAAACCGAGCCTTTATGGAGCATTCGGCAATAAGGAAGAGCTGTTTATCAGCTGCACACAGCATTATTTGGAACAGCATGCGATGCCCAACATTGAGCTGCTAAGTGCTGAGGGGCTGCCATTTACCGAACGATTGAGCAATTATTTGCACGCGGTGATTCAAATCCAATGTCATCCTCATTATCCTAAGGGCTGCTTTATCTCTTTGTGTGCCAACGAAACGGCGAGTGATCACATGCCACCTCAAGCAGTGACGGTGATTAACAGCATTCAGTCATTGAACGAAGAGCATCTATTAGCTTTTTTTCAGGCCGAAAAAGAGTGCGGCAACATCGGTGCCGAAAATGATGAGCAAGTGCTAACCCGTTACATCATGACCTTGATTCATGGCACTGCGTCCCTGGCTCGCTCTGGCAAGTCACTGGAGGATATTCAAACCATTATCAAGCCTGTTATTAATACCTTCCAGATGATGGCGATGAGTTCGCAGCCGCATTCTTAGCTTTCAAATTTTCTTCACAATAAGTACCCAGTCGAGACTCCGCCAGGCAATTGTTAAGCCTAATCAATGTACTATGCTACAAATGAGGTAGAGGCTTTTATAAATCTCTATTTCCTATAATTAGTAGAAGCGAGAGAGACTTATTGTAATTAAAAAATGAAAATATCCGCACTGACGACGTTAACGGGAATTGGCTGCATTGCTATGAGCTTGCTAACACTAGGCTTGGTTTTCGTTACGAACTACAGTATTCAGCAAGAACATCATTATATTCAGCGTCAAATGGAATTTCGCCATTTGGGAAATGAGTTAAAAAGGGCCAGCGATTTACTTACTCGCGAGGCGCGTCGATATACTATCTTTGGCGACAAAAGACATCACGATGCTTTCTGGCGCGAAGTGCACGAAACCAGAACTCGAGACAAAGTGGTGGCGCGTTTAAAAGAGATGAAAGCACACCCCGAAGAGCTGGCTCTGATAGAGGAGGCCAAGGCCAACTCTGACGCACTTATTGAAACCGAAAATAGAGCAATGAAAGCAGTCGCAGAAGGAAAGCTAAGAGAGGCTCAGCGGCTTATGTTTGACGAGAATTATGATTTCCATAAGAGTATCATCATGGAGCCTATTGAGAAGTTTCAACGGATCACCAACCAAAGGGCAGAAAAAGAAGCGGAACAGGCCCAATATAAGGCAAGTGTTTATCTTCATTTTACGACCATTGCTATAGTAACTTATATTATTTTTGTTTTAGGTGCTCTCTACTTTATTTTTATTCGCAAAATTAGCAGCCCGTTGGTAGCTATTACACAGGCGATTGATCTGATTACTGCAGGAAAAGTAGACACAAAAATTCCTTATGCCAATGTTAAAAATGAAATAGGCCGATTAGCTGTAGCTGCCGAGATGTTTAAAAAGCTCCTGATTGGCAATCAGCGCCTGGCGATTGATTTGCAGTTGCATAAGGATAACCTTGAAAAAATAGTTGATGAAAGAACGATGGCTTTAACCGAAGCCAATGCCGAGTTAGAAGAGTTCTCTTATCGCACTTCTCATGATTTGCGTTCTCCTATTGTTTCTGCAATTACCTTGTTGGGTATGGCAAAGGACTCCATTAGAGAGTCCGATTATGAAATGGTTAATAGCAGTGTGTCACATGCCTACAATTCTTTGGTCAAACTGGAGAAGCTGATTAAAGATATACTTGTTTTATCAGAAGCAAAGCACAGACAAGAAGAGGCGACAGTCATTGATGTTGCTGCTTTGGTGGACTCTGTATTAGATAATATGCAGCATTTAGACAATTTTTCTCGACTGACCATAACAAAAGATTTTCGACATGAAGGGGCTTTATGTGTTCCGCAATCGCGTTTTGTTGTGATACTGGAGAATTTAGTATCGAATGCCATCAAATATCAGGACGTTAATAAAGAGTCATCCTATCTGTCTATTTCAAGCTATTGTGACAACTCCCAGTTTATCTTAGAGGTCAAGGATAATGGCCTGGGTATACCCAAGGAGCAGCAGAAAGAGCTATTTGTGATGTTTAAGAGATTTCATCCGAAAGTTGCTTTTGGCAGTGGCCTGGGTCTATATTTGATCAGTAAAAGTGCTGCTGTATTGAATGGACACATCTCCTTTTCTGAACATGATGAAGGAAGTCTTTTTCGGCTCAGCATTCCTGCAAATAAAGAGATGGAATGACCCAATTTCGAATTTTAATAGTTGATGATAGTGAGGCCGATCAATTTATTTCTTCGGCTCTTATTCATCGCTATGATCCGGCTATTGAGATTTTACAAGCGTATGACGGTCAGGAAGCGCTCGATATCTTGGCACAAACAAGCCCGCTGCCAAATCTGATACTGCTCGACATCAACATGCCACGGATGAACGGCTTCGAATTTCTTCAATGCTTTGTGCTGGATTTTGCTGGGTTTGAAGGGCATGTTGTTATGCTGACCTCCTCCGAGCATAAAGAAGATAAAGCAAAAGCAATGGACTACCCGGTGGTTACGGAATATCTGGTTAAGCCTCTGGTTTCTGCGATGGTAAAAGAGATTATCGAGCGCTAAGTAACTGAATTTAATCATTAATATTTTATGGTAGCGACTCCCTGTCGTATTTTTCGATTACTCCTCTCAAATAATAGGCTTCTTATTAGGTGCAAGTTAGGCTTTGGCATGTAAAGTTTATTTGACATAAAGGTGGGTTTTATATATTTTAAGTAAAGCTTGCTTTACTTTTTTGGGGTGAATATGAGTAAATCGATAGAATGTAATGAGTGGACCAGGAAAAATGCGCAAAATGTTAAGCGCTTGGCGCTATGGACGGGAATTTGGTTAGTCACAATGGCTATTGCAGCGTTTGGACCTAAGTTCTTGTGGCCTGGTAACGAAATGATCAGCACCATCTTTATTGCCATTAACTGGCTTATTGGTGTGGGAATGATCTGGGCCAATGGCCAACATCTTAGAGGTTTGGATGAGCTCCAGCAAAAAATTCAATTGGAAGCGATGGCATTGTCTCTGGGAGGTGGGCTTATTTGTGGATTAAGTTATTCGCTTATGGATACGACTAACGTCATTCAGAGTGATGCTGAAATCTCTTATCTTGTTATGCTGATGAGTGCTATTTATATGGTTGGATTATTGCGTGGGAATCGTCGTTACCAATGAAAAACAAACTAAAGGTACTCCGAGCTGAGCGAGATTGGACCCAGGCACAGTTGTCCGAAAAACTGGACGTATCCAGGCAAACCATTAACGCCATAGAAAAAGGTAAGTTTGATCCCAGCTTACCTTTGGCTTTTAAAATTTCGCGTTTGTTTGACTTACCGATAGAGAGCATTTTTGAAGATGAATCATCATCTTCAAAATAAAACAGTTTAGGGCGAGAACTTAAGAGTGAGGGTGTGCTTCGGTAGAGATTTTTGCCGCAGTTGAAGTTATTAATGCATCCCAGGTGTGCGGGTGGCTCAGGTAATACCCCTGCACATAATGGCAGCCGATAGCTTTTAGGTAGTTAAGTTGTTCCTCTGTTTCGACACCTTCAGCAACAATATCCAGTTCATATAAGTTGGCGAGCATGGTAATAACGTTGACCATAGATAGCTTTTCGTTACCCTGTTGGTTGAGTTTAGCAACAAACGAGCGGTCAATTTTTAGCGTATCGACTGGAAAATCTGCGAGCTGGCTAAAGGCCGTGTAGCCTGTTCCAAAGTCATCGAGTGACAGCCTGACTCCTAGTTCTTTAAGCTGACTCAAGATATTGATATTTTCTTCGCTAGAAGCAACCAGACTGGTCTCTGTTATTTCAAACTCAATGCTACTCGGAGTGATATTGTATTTCTTTAATAAGTAGCGAATGCTTTCGCCAATTTCTTTATTTTGTAGTTCTTTTGCTGATAAGTTAATACAAAAGAGCAGGTCCATATCGGGATTAAGCTCTTTGAGTTCCACTATCTTTTTAAAAGTTGCTTCTATCACAAAAAGATCGATGTCGTAAATTAAACCACAGCGTTCGGCTATCGGGATAAACTTATCTGGGCCATAGTCTTTTAAGCGTGGTGAATCGCAACGGATCAGTGTTTCAACACCAACCATATCGAGTGTATTTGTCTGATAAATAGGCATGAACACAATATAAAAGTTATTGTTATTGAGAGCATTCTGAATGCCCCTTTCAATTTCCTTGCTAATAAACATCTCTTGGTAAATATCTGAGTTGAAGAACTGATAGCCTTTTTTTCCTGCCTTCTTGGCTCGATACATCGCCGCATCGGCATTAATGAGAAGTTCTTCGGCACAATTGCCATGTTGGCCACTCAGGGCAATCCCTATGCTCACACCAATATGAATCACTAGGTTTTCGACAGAGTAACTTTGGCTGAGTTCGTGAAGAATGTTTTGCACAAAACTTTCTATTTCTTCTTCCTTTTCGACATGAGTGAGTACCAGAGTAAACTCATCTCCTGCCAATCGAGCAATTTTGATTTCCTTGCCTTGATTTAGAGAGCTGTTCGCTTGAATGCACTTAAGTAGACGTTCACTTGCCTGTATGAGTACTTTGTCACCGACTGCGTGTCCGTAGTTGTCGTTGACCCGTTTAAAATCATTTAGATCCACATAGAGTAGTGCCAGAAATCTATGCTTGCGTAAAGACTTCGGGATTTCTTCATCTAGCCATGAGTTAAAACTTTGGCGATTAGAAATGCCTGTGAGGTAGTCGGTATTCGCTTCAACCTTTAGTGCTGACTTTTGTTTGTTGACCAGATAAGCAAAACTGGCATTAAAGAATACTGTTAGGCTGACTCCCAGAGATAGACGAGCAACGGTGACAGGATCGAGTGAGTTAAGTAAGGCTATCATACAAGAGAACGCAGCAAGGCTACTCAGAGCTAATGCATAACCAAAGGTAAATGAATAAAAATAAGAGGTAAGTAAAGGAAACACAAAGAGTGCCCCTCGAATGCCCAAGTAGTAGCAAGTGGCGGCCAAGGTCAGAGTCATGCATATAACAAAGGCTTGCAGGTAGGGATCATTGTCGATGTCTTTGATGATGGCGACCAGCGAGAAAGTGAGTACGACGCCTGTAAAAAAAAGCAGGGCGCCTATAAGAGAGTTTTCGAACAGAAGATGAAAAGCACTGTATCCCAAGATAGGCAATAAAGCCATGATATGGATAATAATCGCAAGAGGTTTTGAAAAGCCAATTTTTACAATCATTCTATAGTGCCTGGTTTGTGGTTAGCATCATGTATAACCACATTAATTTTGGTGGTTTTCTCCACCAGACCTCTTTATTAACTTTAGTCGAATATCAATAGGATGACAGCGAGAGCCTCTAGGGATATAGAGGGAAACTGTGCTTTATAGAACAATTAGACTTTAATTTGGTATTTCGACTGCCAGAAAGGTTACGCAGCGATCAATCTGAGTCTGGGTCTTATTGAAGCGAGTTTGTGCAGGTGCTCAAAAACTTCTGAATAACTTAAGTGCTGGACCTTCTTTGCACTAAATTTGTGTTCAATGGTATCAACAAAAAGCATGGATGGAGACGCCACAAGCCCTCTAAAAGGTTTGTGTTGTTGAATACTGATTAAACCACTCAGCAATAAGTCTTCGTTGTTTTTGACGTGCTTTAAGTTGAGTGTGGGGGTTAATATTTGGCTACGTAGGAAAAACTGTGAAATGCCTGAATCGATTTCATTTTGCATAGAGCCAACTGAAACTTCTTGTAGTTGAATGCTGTAACGGTCGTTACTTTTAACAAACTTACTGGTAATTAACGAATAAGGGCCTAGATGCCTTGGTAAGCTTTGTTTGAGAAACCGGCTGAGCGGTATTTTTAGTTGATCCAAATCTACATCTCTAGCCACGCTGCCGCGTGACCAACAAGCTTCGGTATAGAGATCTTTCATTCGGTTTCCCCATTCGGTTCATACTATCAGTGCGCGTTACGCTTATTTTTCACTGATAACTACATATACTATCTAGTGCTTATGACGTGCTGTTATTAATTAGAATCCATTCGTATAACGCGAGACAGAGAGTAATGATTTAATCGCTCAAAAACAATACTCCCATAGCTTAGGTTTTAAATTTATCCTGAAATGAGGTATCTATGCCCAATGTGTTTTAAGGTGCGCGCAGCCAGCACCGCTGCATCTTGAAAGGCGACGGGTATATATTTGAAGAATTAAACGAACGTTTAAGATGCATCAAATAGGTTTAGACTTTTTCTGGTGTTACAACTTCTCTGCTATTTGTATTCCTACCGCAGCTATAATTCTAGAGCGTTGAATTAAAGGAAAAAAATGAATCCTTGTCTATTGCTGTGATTCAGAGCACGTGTTTTTCAGCATCAAAAATACGAGCATTGTGCTGGTTATCATCAAAAGCACTTCAATTCCTATTTGTGATAATTCGACTACTATTAAACAGTGGGCTTATATCTAATTCACTTATTTAACAGGAGCATAGCCACTTGTTTAGCCAGGCGGGTAGAGCTTTGCTCTCAAGAAGTTTATTGCGGCTAGCCATCTTATTTGTATCGATCAATTTGATTTTTTCATATCAGGCTCATGCGCTGGGTGAACTTTTATTATTTCAACAGCTAGGAAAGAACAAAGGATTGTCGCAGGACTCCGTCATCGATATGTTGCGTTCAAGAGATGGTTATCTGTGGATTGCAACACAACATGGCTTAAATCGTTACGACGGTCATAACTTCAAAGTGTTTACTCATGACCGGAAAAATCCTCGCTCTATTTCTGATAATTTTATTTGGTCATTGGCAGAGGATGACAATGGATACTTATGGGTAGGCACTCGGTCAGGAGGACTTAATCGCTTTGATCCCAAAACAGAGACATTTATCCACTACCGTCATTCTGCTGAGGATAGTCACAGTATTTCTTCAGACTCGGTGCTCGAAGTCTTTATCGATAGCCAAAAGCGTTTCTGGATAGGAACGGCTAATGCAGGCCTTAATCTTTTTGACCCCGATACTGGCAAGTTTAAACGTATTGCTAAGAAGGAGGGAGAGAGTAGTGGTTTAAACAGCAACACGGTACGGGTGATTAAAGAGGCAGACAAGGGGGCTTTGTGGATCGGATATAGTCATGTGCCATTACTTCGGTATCCTGGAGCAGGGCTTAGCTTATTCAATCCAGAAACTGGAATAAACAAAGTTTATGGAGAAGAGCAAGGACTCAAGAGTGAACATGTCTCTGATATTTTAAAAGACAATCTTGGTCAGACATGGGTTTCTACTTATGGAGGGGGACTGCATCTTTTTGACGTAAAGTTAGAAAAACTCACATCGATTCCTTTGCATGGTGAAAAGTCAAAGCTAGATAGTCGAATTTCAAATATGCAGCAAGGCCAGCATAACACTCTATGGGTGTCTATGATGAGTGATGGCGTTCTGGAAATGAACTCTAAAACCAAAGAGTCTTTTATTCATAAGGCGAGTCGGCAAAATTTAAGTTTGCCAGATAACAGTGTTTCTTATCTACTCACCAGTGATTCATTGTTATGGGTTGGAACATGGCGAGCAGGGCTTAACTTAACCGACATTGCTAGCCGTCGATTTGGAAAAATGGTGGGACGTCTGGAGCAGGATAACGAACTACCAGATCCTAGAGTCTCTTATGTATCAGCCCATAAAAACTCTGATATATGGATTGCCAATAACGTTGGTATCGCTCGATATACTCAAAATATGGAACAGAAAGATTTTTTCTGGCTCGAGGAGCTGACGCCCTGTCGAGAAGCAAAAACGGTACGAACCGTATTCGCTGATTCGAGCAATAATATCTGGTTTGCCTGTGATCAGATAGGGGTGTTTTCTATGCCTGTCAGCGCCGATAAGAAAGAGATGCTCGCTAATATCAAGGATTATCGTCCGTTGATTGATGACAAACGCATAGTCGCTATCTATGAGTTAGAACCTAATATCTATGTAATCGGAACCAGAAACAAAGGAGTCTACTGGCTTAACACGGCACAAGAAAGTGTTCGTCACTTTATGCACGACCCCGATGACCCTAACAGTATAAGTGGTAACGCCATCACCAAAAAAGGTTTCCTAAAAGATCCTGTTGCTGGTGGGTTATGGATTGCTACGGTGGGTACTGGTTTAAACTTTTGGGATTTCGGCAGTGGTGAGTTTGAACATTATACCATTGAGCGGCAGGGATTATCACATAACTCGATCACTTCTGTTTTATTAAGTGGCTCTGATCGTATGTGGGTAGGAACTCAAGGGGGCGGTATGAACTTATTGCAGTGGACCGGAAAGCGAGGCCAGTCAACGTTAAGACCTCCCAAAGTGATTTCCACTCATGAAGGACTGGGCTCCGATGCAATCGGTGCCATTATGAGTAGCAAAAATGGTGACCTATGGGTTAGTACCACACAAGGAATCAGTTGGATTCGAGAAGGGTTAGAGCCCATTATTAATTTCGATACCCAAGATGGTGTTCTTGAGCGATACAGTATTGGTGTTGGGTTTAAAAACTACGATGGTCGATTGTTTTTTGGTGGATTTAAAGGGCTTAGCTTTTTCGAGCCTACGAAGATAGAGTCTGAAGGTGAGCATCTTCCCTTAGTGTTTAATGAGTTATTGATAAACAATAAGCCTGCGATTCTTTCAAATGACTTGCGCGTTAGTCCGTTAAAGACAGAGCTGCTCGAGTATACGAGTGAGCTAAAGTTTCATTACTCGATAAAAAACTTCACTTTGTCGTTCTCGTCTCTTGATATGATTAATCAAAAGAAAGTTCAGTATGCATACCGTTTAAGAGGTTTTGATAAAAACTGGCTGTTCACAGACTCCGAACGACGTTATGCAACTTATACCAATATTGCTCCGGGACAGTACGTTTTTGAACTGATTAGTCGAAACCGCTACGGTGTATGGTTGGATAAACCGAAAGAGCTACATGTTGAGGTTTTTGCTGCTCCCTGGTTTTCGTGGTGGGCATACCTGCTTTATTGTTTATCAGCTCTCTCCATTGTGTTGCTTTTTGGCTACCAACGTTATCGTACGCAGAAGGAAATTCGAAAGAGTGAGCGACAGTTGAGATTGGCTTTATGGGGAAGTGGTGAAGAGCTCTGGGACTGGGATATTAAAACGTCTCAAGTCACAAGAACTAACCGCTTGGTAGATATTGAGCTTGGCGACAGCATGTGTATGGAGAGCATTGTTAGAGAGTCTTCCCCCGTCCACCACAAAGATCAAATAAGAATAAAAGCTGCTTTAGAAGATTACTTAAATGGAAGTAGCGAAAGCTATGAGGTTGTGTATCGTGTTGTTGGTAAAGATGGCACCTGGCGCTGGTTACTTGAGCGAGGAAGAACCTCTGAGGTTAATGAGGTCGGTGAGCCTGTCAGAATGACCGGTATGTTAAAAGACATCAGCGATATTAAATCTACGGAAGAACAACTAAGGCTTATTGCTGCTGCATTCGAAAATACATCCGATGGTATATGGATCATTGATCTGTCCTATAGAATTGTTTTTGTCAATAAGGCATATAGAAAGATAACGGGGTATGACAGCAAGCATGTCGTTGGCAGGAAGCTCAGCTTGAAGTCGCACGAAGAAGATGTCTCTGACTTGGAAGATCGTATCAAAAAAGAAACTCTAGAAACGGGGCAGTGGCAGGGAGAAATTTGGGACACAAGAAAAAATGGTGAATTTTATCCCGTTGAGCTCAGTATCGATAGCATTCGTGATGAATATTCTGCTATCACTCATTATGTCGGAGTTTTTTCTGATATTACTTCAAGAAAGCGTTTTGAATCTGAATTAAGGCGTATGGCCAACTATGATGAGCTGACGTCTTTGCCAAATAGAAACCTATTTTATGATCGAGTTAATCATGCGATTGAGCGCATGGACAGAAAACGTAAGAAGTTATCTTTATTATTTATTGATGTTGATCAGTTTAAGAAAATTAATGACTCACTTGGCCACCCGATTGGCGATCAGCTGCTTTGTGAAGTGAGTATCAGGATTAGTAAAGTATTGAAGAAGTCTGATTCACTTTCTCGCTTTGGCGGTGATGAGTTCTGTGCTCTCGTTGAAAACGTAGACTTTTCTTCTACATCGGCAAAAGTCGCCGAGCGTATTATCGAGAGCTTTCAAAAACCTTTTATTGTTGAGAGCTTTTCTATTGCGGTCACTCCAAGTATTGGCATTGTGCTCTATCCTAATGATGGCAGAGATGTAGATACTTTAATTAAGAATGCTGATACCGCTATGTATCAAGCCAAAAAGAATGGACGTAATACCTTTGAGTTTTTTACAGAGGAGTTAAATCATGATGCCAAGAGACGGCTTCAGATGGAGTCAGAGTTAAGAGATGCTGTCGAAAATGAGGAGTTTGAAGTTTACTATCAGCCCAAAGTTGATGTGGTCAGTGGAAAAATTATTGCGATGGAAGCTCTGGCCCGATGGAACAGTTCTTCGAGAGGGGTAGTGAGCCCTGCAGAGTTTATTCCCATTGCAGAAGAAAGTGGACTGATTATTAGTTTAGGCCGAACTATTTTAAGAAAAGCTTGTATAGACACTGCCAGATGGGTTGAAATGGGATTTGATAATCTCAGGGTGGCAGTGAATTTGTCAGCGGTACAATTTCGCCAACATAAAAAGGTTTTGTCGACGATTAAGGATGCGCTCAAAGAATCTAGCCTACCTGAGAAAAATCTTGAGTTAGAAATAACAGAAGGTATGGTAATTGATAATTTTGACAAAACAATCGAGTTAATGCGCAATGTTCAAGATCTTGGAGTTCACATATCCATAGACGATTTTGGGACTGGATATTCTAGTTTGTGCTATTTAAAGCAATTGCCCGTTAATACATTAAAAATTGATCGTACTTTTATCAAGGATCTTGATTCATGTGAGCAGGATAGCCGTATTGTTAGTTCTGTTATTACCTTGGCCCATGGCTTAGGGCTTAATGTTGTCGCTGAGGGAGTGGAGACAATGGAGCAACTTCAGATTTTAAAGGAGTTAAAGTGCGATGAAATACAAGGATTTTTGTTTAGTGCACCCGTTCCTAAAGGCGAGTTTCACGAATTATTGCTACGCCAAAGCTCGTTACCAGAAATTGCTTCTCAGTAATTCCATTTATAGACGATAAATCTTACTTTTTTGTGCTTATTTTCTGCACATTTTTAAAACCTAGACTAATCATGGATTATTGTGAAAAGTAGGTTTTTTGGGTGGTAATTATCAAGTAAATATCTCGATAGTGATTGAGCTGGTGTTGTTTTGCTTGGGTTTTGTTTGGCTTGGAAGCCATAAATAAAGGCTATATTGGGGTTTTCTTGAGTTTTTAAAGGTTTTAGTTGAAAAAGAGGTTTTTTGCTCTGATTTAGAAACTTTTCTCTTTAGGCTGTTACCAAGGAAGTAAGACAACAAATGAAGAGGAAGAGGATGACAACAATGACCTTACAAGATCTCGTTAACTATTTTTCTAATGCTCATAACTTGCCTGAAAATACCGTTTCTTCTCAAGGCATTGTTGCATTGGATTTAGGTGAAGGGAGAATGCTGCATTTTGAAGAAGATGAAGCGAAAGAAAATGTTTATTTAACGGCACCGCTGTGTCGACTACCTGACGACGAAGACCGTCTGGCGCTGTTTGACCAATTGATGCAGTTTCACGCTTATGGTTACGAAACCAAAGGTGCCTACTTTTTTGCAAGCCCTTTCACGGGTGAGGTCTTTCTATGCCGTCAAGAAAAGCTGGCAAAGCTATCTGGACAAGAGTTTCTCTCTATTGCAAACGATTTTATCCAGATTTTCAACGCATGGAGAGAGAACATCGAGCAAGGTGTGACTCGGACTCTCATTGACCCTGTCGAAGCGAATTCTCCGGTGAGCTACGAAGCCATCGCGGTATGATTTTTTTAATATTTTAAACAAATAAGGAGATGCATTATGCAAATAACAAACTCTATCCCAAATTCGACGATGTTAGGTGGTATGGACAATGGACTGGTTGGTAACTCGCCTATGAGCTGGGCATCCGCTCCATTGGTCACTGGCCTATCAAATTTATCAGGTGTTGTTACCTATTCTTCTGTTCTTTATACAGGAGGAGCCATGCTAGGCACTGGATTAGTATTTGCTGGTGGTAATTATCTTAGTGGTGTAATGAGTTCTGACTCGGTTGAAGCGCCTTCGACGGATCAACAACAAATAGACGCCAGTCAAAGAATGAATAATTTAACAACCACTGATGGTACTGAACTTGATTCATTAAAAGCGGTTTTCGATCATCCAACGATTGAAAATGGCGAAGACTTGGTGGGCACTATTAAGGACCATGATGAAGAAACCATTAGCGATCATATCAGTGATAACTTAGACAGTTATGCTATGAGAGGTGCTCACATTGTAAAGAGTGATGATAATGGTCAGTTGTTTACTGACATGATTAATGAGTTAACGGGTGAAGACTTCGATGATGTCGACGATGTTCTGGAAAACCTTACTCAAAATGATCTTCCGGATGGAATGGTAGAGCGTAACACAAAGTGGTGGAATGGTTCTTCACACTATAAGAATGGAAGCGATGGACACTTTAATGGTATTCGTCAGTTTGGTGTTGATATTGAAGGAGGCGGTCACTTGTTATTCGGAGTTCGAGAGAATGACCAAGGTCACAAAGAAACCTGGTTCCAGTTTGAAGGACATGGTGTTTCCGACTGGGGTGAGTTTGCGCTCCATGGTGGTGACTTCTTCCGTCATAAAGGATCAGGTAATGGTCAAGTTGGCCCTAGTGGTTATTGTGGCTTTACTGAAAAGCCTGATGAAAACGGCAATACAAAAGAGATTATTGTGGAATAATCTAAATGTAAAAAGGAGAGCGATAAGCTCTCTTTTTTTATAGGAGAATAAAAACAAAAGCTATTGTTATTAAAGGAGTTTTTATTATCGAGTAGCGTTTCCTTGTAAAAAGCGTTAAGCCTTTGCCTTGATTAACCTTTTCTAGTGTTCTGGACTATGCTTTCTATTATGAGTTGATTTTAATTTTGATAGAAAAGCATTAGTGCTTGGGGCTTACCGTATCTTGTTTATTAAGTCTTTCTTATTCTCCTTCCTTTTGTGCTTTTGTTATGTCTCGGTTGCCAAAGACATATTTGAGCGTGGAGAACTTTATTTTGAAGGGGTTGGCGATAGAGAGTCCATTCCGCTCGGAATTGTGACAGCTTTGATTCAGGACCAGGATGGGTTTATCTGGATTGGTAGTCAGAATGGATTGATAAAGTATGACGGTTATCGCTATACACACTATGAACATAGCCGTACAGAAAATTCTATTGGAGGGAACTACGTACGCAGCCTCTGGCAAGCACCTGATGGAAGTATATGGATAGGTACCCGCTCTGATGGTGTATCTATCTTTCATCTCGATAGTAGAGAGTTTTCTCATCTAAAACACATGCCAGATAACAGTGTGATTGATCATGATGTTAGAGCAATCAGTGGGGATGAAGATGGTAACGTATTTATTGGTACTAACCGAGGGCTCATCCATGTTAACTACAAAACGGATATTGTCACGTCTTTGGTTGATATAAAGGGATGTGAAAGTGTTCTTAAAGCTAAAAGAATTCGTTCTTTGTTAGTCGATAAAGATCGGAACTTGTGGGTTGGAGCTTCTCTTGGTTTATGTCGTGTCAGTCTTGACTCTTTACTGAGTGGCAGTTCTGCTAAGGGCTATGAATATACTCACTACCTTGAAGAGACCATTCTGCAATTGTATGAGGATGCTCTGCGCAGCTTATGGGTTGGCAGCTCTAAGACGGGATTATCCGTTATTGATCCAATAGAAAAGAAAGTAACGGTGCTACCCGAAGCTTTTGCTGTAAAAAATAATAAACTGCCACTGATCAGTGCCATTACCCAACCATCTGAGTCAGAGATCTGGGTCGCCACTTTTGGAGATGGTATCCATGTCTTTAATGCCGAAAGTAAAGACGCTATAAGACGAATAGAGCATGATCCCGCTGTTAAGAGCAGTGTGAGTCTCAATAACATTGGCGCTATGCTGGTTGATCGCTCAGGATTGGTATGGGTTGGAACTTGGGGTGGTGGACTTGATAAAATCAACTTGTCTAATGGCGCTCTGCGAACATTACGCTACAGCCCTCTGAAAAAAAGCATAACGCATACCGATATCAATGCTTTTTTAGAAATGGAGGATGGTTCCTTATGGGTTGGAACCTGGGGGAATGGTATCGACATCTTCGATCCCGAAGGCAATATGATAGGGGGGCACAGAGCTGACACGTCACTCCCGAACAAACTGCAAGATAATTTTATTAATTCAATGTCGTTACTCTCCAATGGCAGAGTTTGGATAGCTACTCGTAGCGGGCTCTATGAATTTTATTCTGAATTGAATACCTTCAAAATGTATAGTCAAAACGAAGGACTTATTAATGACGAAGTACACACTCTGTACCCTGACAGTTCTGGTAATCTATGGCTTGGCACTCGTTCAGGATTAAGTTTTCTAGATACAAAGAACAATCAGTTTCACCATGTTAACCAGATAGAAGGCTCTGACGTTAAAATGGAGCACTCTGTGTCTTCAATTGTTGAGACTCAAGCTGGCTTTTGGATTGGCACTCAAAATGGTTTGTTTTTCTTAGCGGATCATTCAAAAAAGTTAGTGTCTGTAAATGCTGTTTATGAGCGGTCATTAGGATTGAGTGATAATGCGATCAAAGGCATGATGGTGGATCATGCTGATAAGCTTTGGGTGTCAACAGAAATGGGGCTTGACCGTCTCATTTCATGGGATGGTAGCATTGCAAAATTTGAGTCCATCAATGATAAGGTTCAATTGCCGAGTAAGTTTTTTGGTGGCAATCTTATTGAAGATGACATCGGAAGGATCTGGACATTTGACTATATGATCGATCCATCAAGTTGGAACTCCTACAAACTGGATAAATCTGTTGGCTGGGATGTCGGAACTATTTGGTCGGGCTCCTACTATAAAATGAAAAGCGGACTCATTTTGCAAGGCGGGAGTCATGGTGTATTGATGCTTAAGCCAAAGTTATGGAAAGAGTGGGACTATCAACCAAAGTTGGCTTTAAGCCATTTTTCTATCGATAACATTGACATGTCAACCTACCAGTCAAACAACATTATATTGCAACCCAAAGTAAAAAGCTTCTCGATAGAGTTTACGTCTCAAGATTATTCGTATCCTAAAAGGAACCGTTATGCTTATAAACTTAAAGGTTATGATGATGCCTGGATAGAAACAAGCTCCAATAACCGGAGGGTGTCTTATACTAATCTGCCTCCAGGAGAGTATGTCTTGCTAATAAAGGGCAGCAATCGTATAGGACAATGGAGTATTCATGAGTTAGAGATACCTATAACACAAATGCCTATGTGGTATGAGACTCTTACTTTTCGAGGTCTTTTTTCATTAGTTGTTGTCTTTTCCATACTCTGGGTATTTAGAAGACGAGTTAAGATTTTGCAAATGCAGAAAGAAGAGTTGGACGTTCTTGTTAAAAGTAGGACAGAGAATATTGAGTTATTAGGTACCATAGGACAAGAGATTACTGCCTCGAGAGATATTGAAGATATATTCCACAGGGTATATTTAAATGTCAGTCAGCTCATGGATACGCATGTGTTTTTAGTTGGCTTGATAAATAAAGAGCGACAACGAATCGATATTAAGTTTTATATTGAAAACGGAATGGTTAGCAATGAGTTCTTTTATGAATTAAATGATACCAACCGACCAGCGGTCTGGTGTGTAAGTCAGAGAAAGGAGTTGCTCATCAATATGTCTGATGAGCTTTATCAGTATGTTGATGTTATTCAGGCCCCTGTGGCTGGAGGTATGTCGGAATCTGTGGTCTACATGCCCCTGATGATGAAAAATGAAGTGTTAGGATGTTTGAGTGTTCAAAGTTTGGAAAAGAATAAATACGATAGCCATGATGTAAGAATTCTGAAAACTATATCGGCTTATGCTTCGATTGCGGTTGATCACGCCATGGCCCATGATTCGTTAAAAAAGGCTTCTCTTATCGATTTTTTAACACAGTTGCCTAATCGTCGTGCCTTTACTGATAAAGCGGAGTTTTTGCTTAAAGGTTTTGCTCGACAGCCTAATCCTATGTCATTTGCTATTGCCGATATTGATCATTTTAAAGCGGTTAACGATACTTATGGACATGATTGTGGTGATCTGGTGTTGAAAAAAGTCGCCGAGACATTTAAGGAGCGATTAAGAGAGCAGGATGTCGTTGCTCGATGGGGAGGTGAGGAGTTTGTCTTTATGTTTCCTAATACTGATGTCCATGGGGCAACAGTGTTGTTGGAGTCATTAAGACAAGAGCTTGAAAAAGTAGAAGTTCATTATGGGGAGGCTGCTCTAAAAGTTTCTGCCACCTTTGGGGTTGGCCAAGTTCAAGACAACACAGAGCTGGAAGCTATCATTGATAAGATCGATGCAGCCTTATATCAGGGAAAACAAACGGGAAGAAATAAAGTAGTTAGTGAATAACTATCCCTTATAGCCCTAAACCAAGGAGAGTAAAGCAGAACATACAACAGTCACCGTAATCTTACCTATTAGTGTGTTATCAGCTTCCTGACTCAACCTGTTTTGGTGTTTCTCTGTTAAATGCCATTTTTTCGCCATAATTCACCACCTCTTGGACATTTTGTTTATCAGCATTAATGATATTTTCCCAAAGTAGATGTGGGTATGAAGTGAACGATACCTTTTGAAACCAATGGCTTAGCTTTCCCGGTGGCAAGTTAAACACTAAACCTGTAAGAGTCATTGGCTTTTTACCTATTTTAGTTGGCGGAGCAGAGGTTCATGCTTTATATAAAGAAAAGTTTTGTAGTTTGTGTAGCGTTGGCATTTGTAGTTTTAGCTGGAGGCTACTCTCGTAAAGCGCTGGCAGAAAGTCAGAAAACAATTCCCTCTTTGGTAAACCAACTTATTCCCAAACTAATGAATAAACATAATGTCCCTGGCATGGCGGTAGCCTTGACCCATAATGACGAAGACTATTTCTTCGAGTTTGGCGTTCAAGATGAGGAGAGTGGTACTGCCGTTACCGAGAATACTCTATTTGAAATAGGTTCTGTATCCAAGTTGTTTACGGTGACTTTGGCGGCTAAATCGGAAGTCCGGGGGAGGCTCTCATTAGATAATCCAATTAGCACATACCTGAGTGAGTTGAAGGGCACGCCACTAGGTGAGGTACCTGCATTTCATTTGGCTACTCACACCGCTGGGGGATTTCCACTTCAGCTCCCTGATGATGTGAACTCAAAAACTGCCCTGAATGAGTATTATCGAAGCTGGCGACCAAAGCATCTCAAAGGAAGCCAAAGAAAATACGCTAACCCAAGCATTGGCCTACTTGGAGTACTCACTGCTAATGCAAATAAAGCTGAGTTTACGCAGTTGATGGAAAAAGAGTTGCTTTCTCCCGTCGGGTTGAAGAATACATATATTAGTGTACCTGAGATCGCTCTGTCGAATTACGCGTGGGGTAAAGATCGCAGTGGAAAAAAGGTAAGAGTTAATCCATCGGTGTTATCTAATGAAGCTTATGGCATAAAAATAACGAGCAGAGATCTTTTACGATTTCTTAAAAGGAATCTCGCTAACGCCAACGGCTCTGATCTAACAAATAAAGCATTTCGAAGAACACACACGGGCCTATTTGACACAGGTCTATTTCATCAGGCTTTAGTTTGGGAAAAGTATCAATTTCCAATTGATACCTGCAAGTTAAAAGAGGGGAATTCATACAAGATGTTTTTTAACAATGTACCTGTGGAAGCGCTAAGTTCTGACGGACAAGGCTATGAATACTATGCGTTGAGTAAGACTGGATCTACCAATGGCTTCGGTGCATACGTACTTGTCATTCCGCATGAAAACTTTGCAGTTCTTCTATTGGCCAATAAAAACTATCCGATAGGTGAACGTATTAAAACAGCCCATAGATTGATGGCAGAAGCCTTACAACAGAGAGTCGAGTATTGTGATTAGATTTCACTGATTTTCCGGTGAGCTGGCTGAGCATCAATTGTGATGTCCTTCATCCAGTATTTTAAACAGCACCTATATTGTCGACAGAAGATCTGATTTTAAACTCGATAGTGCGTGCTCACCTTTGGTAATAAAGCCTTGAACGAAGTCATAACTTTGTGCTTTGTCGATATCTTGCTTTGATGCTGATGATGTGTACATTACGACAGCGCAGGAGTCATAGTTATGTTCTTCCCTTATCTTTTCAAAAGCAGATAAAAAGTTGAATCCATTAACGACTGGCATATTAATATCTAAGAAAATCAATTCGGGTGGAAATTCACCTGCATTATGATGCTTATCAGGATTACTAAAATAGTCAATGGCATCTGCTCCATTATCAAGCTCTATGATATTTATATTTTCAAAAGCACTTCTGAGGTGTTGAGAAAGAATAAATCGATCAGATGGGTCATCGTCAACAATAAGAGCTGTCGCTTTTTTCATAAACCTGCCTTGATAATGAAAGCTTTCATGCGAGATAGATTACGCTACGTATTGTATAGCACATTCTGAAGTGGTTGGCCGGGTTTTTATTGAGTTGGCATATAAAGAAAGGACTATGGGGTAAGCGAACAATAAGTATCCCAAGGTATAGTGCAATTGGTTATAAAAATAGGTTTTTATTAACCTAAGCGCTGGAAACCATTGGTTGATAACTTTTATGCTGCTGAGTTATTGGGTTTTTTATTTAAAATAACTCGACGTCACTTGACGAAACATTGGCCTGTTCTTTTTTTCTATCAGGGCGGCAGTCGCTATCCCAAATGGCATCGTTAAACTTAAAGCGGTCAAGTGAACTTCTCAAATATGAAGATAAAGATATCAGGTCGTTAGGTGTGAGTTCTTCCATCTGTATGCTATCGACAATCTCTCCATTTAGAGTCGTCATTTGATTAATATCTGCTTCGGATTGATGGAGCATGTCTTTTTTTGCCTGTGACTGATCCATAATATTGCTGGATAATGTGTTTATCTTTTTGACTGACTCAGAAATGTCGCGGATTTTGGCTTCTGTCATTTTGGATGACTCGAGTGTCTCATGAGATACTTTCATGTTATTCCTCATGATTTTTCCAATCTGCTTAGTACTGTCTTGTATTTTTGCAACCATATCTCTGACTTCATTCGCTGACTTTGCCGTTTTGTTAGCGAGACTTCTGACTTCGTCGGCCACTACCGAAAAGCCGCGGCCACTTTCTCCTGCTCTCGCTGCTTCAATGGCTGCATTCAGGGCGAGTAGGTTGGTTTGCTCCGATATCGTATTGATAAAGTCAATCACATCGTTAATATGCTTACTATCATTGCCAAGGGCATAGACCAGTTGTTCGGTATCAATCATTTGTTCGCTTAATAGGTCGACATTTTTTAAATTTTTTTGAGAAACCGCTCGTATGTTTTCTGATGAATCGTTGGCAGAAGAAATGTGAGAAAATATTTGATTTAAATTGATGTGCAAGGAGTCTGATTCTGAACGTATTCCTTCAAACATTTGGGTTAAGCTTCCACTCATTTGATTTTGGATAGAGCTATATTGGTTGATGGCGGAATAAACATTAGTCAACTCTAAAGACATTGGATGGAGCCGGGCCGAAGAAGCATATAGCTTTGTTAGCAAGTCATCGACTTTTTGCAGTCTTTCGTTAAACAGAGAAAAAAATTCACTGAGGTGGGTGGATTTGTTCGGATCAAACCGAAAGCTAAAGTCTATTTTTTCTCGGTTTTTCATTCGTGAGGTAAAAGCGGCCAGCTGCTGATGATCGCTGCTCAAGTTTTTACGGATGTGAAGTATGCCGACAGTGCTCGCCAGTATGGTTAAACCGAGTAAATACATACTGGTGGTGACAGACAGCTCGAATGCCCAGTAACCAAACATGATCCCTGCCAATAATATCAGCGCAATAGGGGCTATGAGCTTTATATTAGGTAATATCGGCATTGTGGGTGTGTGCTTTGAGTTTGCCAACTCATCATGCGTCTCCACAACATGCCTCCTGTCGTTTAAAGGTGATTAATGACGTCTATTTGCTAACTAAAGTGGTACAAGGAGTCTTTATCTCAATAAATATAGTACAGAAGTCAGAAGTTTAAGCAGAAGCATCCAAAGGACGGCTTATTTTATAAATATCTCATATCAGGTTTATTTGTCTGCAGGAACAGGGAGCTGGGATGCAGAGTAAAGGTCGGTCTCTACTGGAATTAAGTTGGCATCTTTTGCCATAAAAGTGGCGCGATCGGAGTTCTGATGGCGCGTTTTGATGGGCTAACATGCATCTTAACTTAACGACAGGAGAAGATTATCATGACACCAACAAATACCGCTCTTATCACAGGTGCATCCAGTGGCATTGGTAAAGAACTTGCCCGTATTCATGCTCAGAAAGGTGGTGACCTGGTTTTAGTAGCAAGATCTCAAGATAGATTATTGGCGTTAAAACAGGAACTGGAAACTGATTACTCCATACAGGCTTTTGTTATTGCAGAAGACCTCTCAACACCAGGAGCTGCAAAACGTATCTTTGATCAGTGCGAAGCTCAAGCTCTTCGGATTGACGTATTAATTAACAACGCCGGATTTGGTGGTCATGGTTTATTTGGGGAGCGTAAGTTGGAAGACGAGCAAGCCATGATGCAAGTTAATATGGCTGCACTTACGGAGTTGTCTCATTATTTTGTGCAAGGTATGAAGACGCGCAAACAGGGTAAAATTTTAAATGTCTCTTCAACAGCTTCATTTATGCCTGGTCCACTGCAGGCGGTATACTACGCTACCAAAGCGTATGTTACCTCTTTTTCGCAAGCACTAGCACAAGAGTTAGAGAGCGATAAGGTTACTGTTACTGCACTATGCCCCGGTGCTGTTCATACCGGATTTGTTGAAGCAGGAGGTCTGGATGGTGTTGATATCTGGAAAAAAGCTAAGAGTGCTCAGTCGGTGGCAGAGTGTGGTTATCGAGCGATGGAAAAGGGGGAGTTGGTTGCATTTAATGAAGCGGGATTAAAATTCCAGCTAAATTGGATTATTCCTCTTTTGCCTCGTAAACTGGTGTTAAAGATTTCCCGTCAGTTTATGGAAAAGTCGTAAATTTGTGAGTGGATTATGACGAAAATGAAACGAGCGAGTAAATTTCAGATGGCTCCTGGATGGTTGTTGCTATTGACTGATATGGGAGTTGATATACAACGAGTGCTGACTTATGCAGCACTGCCCTCTGATTTGTTTCAACGTAAGCAAGTGCTACTCAGACCTGATGAATATTTTTCGTTATGGAAGGGAGTGGAGCAGGCTTTACCGGACCAGGAAGTGCCTTTGCTGTTAGCTAAACATTTAACGGTTGAGGCCTTTGATGCTCCTATTTTTGCTGCTATTTGCAGTCCTAATATGAAAACTGCGGTTAAACGTTTGCAACAATATAAGCCGTTAATTGGTCCGATGGAATTGCAGATTGAAGAAACCAGTCAATCCACTCGGTTAACTATTTCTTGCTATGGATACACTGGGACGTTGCCTAAGTGTTTGGGCCTTAGTGAGCTGGTATTTTTTACTCAGTTGATGCGCTTAGCGACAAGAAGCAGGATTTTACCGCTATCTGTGCAAGCTACTCAATTACCTGATGAGCTCTCTCTTTATACTGAGTACTTTGGTTGTGAGGTGGCATCGGGAGCCGATGTTTGTATTGAGTTTGGCCAAGAAGACATGGAACAACCTTTTTTAACTTCTAACGCTGCCATGTGGGATTTTTTTGCGCAGCAGTTACGACAAAAATTAGCGGATGTTGAGATCAATGCTTCTATCAGCGAGCGTGTTCATGCAGTATTGTTGGAAGCGCTACCCAGTGGTGAGAGCTCTATTGAATATGTTGCAGGTAAGCTGGCTGTCAGTAAGCGAACCTTACAGCGCAAGCTTTCTGGAGAAGCGGAAACGTTTCAAAGCATCTTACAAGGCGTTCGTCAGCAACTGGCGGATCATTACTTAAAAAAGTCTCAACTTTCTTTAGGTGAGATTTCATTTTTATTAGGCTTTCAGGAACAGAACTCTTTTGTTAGAGCTTATACCTCATGGCATGGTGTTTCTCCTGGCAGTTTGCGAGAACATTACCATTAATGTATAAAAATAAATTGTTATACCCATTGGCAGGATAAATCATGCATAAAGATAAAGTATTGGAAGGTGGTTGTCTTTGCGGAGCCATTCGTTATCGAGTTTATGGAGAACCTTTTGCCGCTGAGTATTGCCATTGTCGTATGTGCCAGAAGGTAGCGGGTGCGCCTGTGTCTAGCTGGATGGACTTTAAGGTAGAGCAGGTTCAGTGGTTTAAGGGAAGTGTCTTTGAATATTCTTCGTCAGAGCATGTTCGTCGTGGCTTTTGTCGTGACTGCGGAGCAACCTTAAGCTTTCGGGATTCCCGTCATCCTGATTATTTTACCTTAGCTATCCCATCACTGGATGAGCCGGAACAAGTTCAGCCCACTTACCATATCTATACCGAAAGCGAGATCTCATGGCATCGTATTGCGGATGATTTAAAACGTTTTCCACAGAGCCGACAGTCATAAGCTCATTGAATGTTTTTGATATGTGCAACCAACGTGCTTTTTTTGTTACTAAATCAGTAATGAAAAATGAATAAGGTTCTGATTGGAGGAAAGTCGCAGATGAATGCAAAAATGCAAGTAACACGATGGTTGTATGATTTGAGTCAGCAGTTTGGTCGTGAGTTCAAATTAGATGAACAGGGTAAATGTTTTATTACGACTCAGTGTGGTCTTGAGTTGGTCATCAGCGCTTCAAAATGGGAGCAATGTTTTTTCTTAACCGCTAATTTGCTAAAGAATATCTCGAATAGTCAGGACGGCATCTTTCAGCATGCGTTGTCGCTTAACTTGTATCGTCAAGATCCTAATGGCTTTGAAATTGTCTTCGATCAAATAGAGAAAGAGTTACAGGTTTCATATTCTGGCGATGTTCAAAAACTGGACTTTATTGAGTTTCGTCATGCGTTGATCAAATTTATTGATAGCTCTGAAGCGGTTCGCAATAAAATCGAAACGTCTTTGCAGGGAACTCATCAAGCTGGATGCAATAGCACAAACTACCAAATGGCGGTTTAAGAGTTTTTGGAGGTTTTAGGTAAAAATTGGAGCGGGAAACGAGACTCGAACTCGCGACCCCAACCTTGGCAAGGTTGTGCTCTACCAACTGAGCTATTCCCGCGTCATGATGCAAAGTGCGAATGCCTCTTTGCTTTGTCACTTGCTGATATTAAGAAATTGGAGCGGGAAACGAGACTCGAACTCGCGACCCCAACCTTGGCAAGGTTGTGCTCTACCAACTGAGCTATTCCCGCATCTTGTAACAAAGACAAGCGCCTTTGTAATCTCTTAACTACCCTTAGCAACGTCTGTTTTAGACTGGTATTGCCGCAAGTGGGCGCGAATTTTAAAACGATAACGCCACTTTGGCAAGCCTTTTTTCTTATAGACCTATATTGGTCAAAACCTGGCCAAACAATGCCCGTCTATGACAGGCTTTTGAGGATGGACTGATAGCTTTCAAATCGGCTTAGCTCAACACTGTGTTCACTCACTGCTTTTTGAATCGCACAACCAGGCTCGTTGAGATGCTGGCAGTTTCTGAATTTGCACTGGTTTTGAATCGGGTAGAGTTCTTTGAATCCTCTTAACAGATCGTCGGCTGGTAAATGCCAAAGTCCAAATTCTCGCGTTCCTGGAGAGTCAATAATGTGGCCTCCCCCTGACAGAAAATAGAGCTTGGATGCGGTGGTCGTGTGAGTTCCCAGGCGTGAATTCTCTGATACAGCACCAGTGAGGGCTGCTACATCAGGTAAAAGCTCATTGATAAGAGATGACTTACCCACCCCTGATTGTCCTACCAGAATGCTGTCTTTTGATGCCAAAGACGCTTGTATCGCTTCAATCCCCTGATGTTGTTTACAACTGCTTTCATACACGGGGTAGTCGAGAGCACGATAAATATCGAGATGGGCTTGCATCTGCTGGTAGGCGTCTGGAGAGTAAAGATCGACCTTATTCAGAATGATACTGGTGTCAATGCCCGCCAGTTCACAAGCGACCAAATATCTATCCAGCATGACACTGGAAAAGTCAGGTAAAGGAGCAATGACAATATAGATATGATCGATATTTGCAACGATGGTTTTTAGCCCTGAGTGTGCTGTGGGGCGAGTGAGTTCACTGCGTCTTTCTTCGACGGCTTCGACAATACCGTGTTGCTGTTTGTCGAGACGGAACATAACAATGTCGCCACTAACAAGGCTACCGAGATTCTGGCGTAAATAGCACCGAAATACCTGTTGGTCGGAGTCAGCGACATCCGCTTGTTCGCCAAAACGGCTGATCACAATGCCTTGTTGCAATGGGCCCAGATTGTCGGTGTCGATATCTGGTGCTACGCGTTTTCCACGAGCCAGCTTTTTTTGCTGGCTCTGCTGTACTCGACGTTTTTGTTGATGAGAGAGTTTCTGACGTTTAGCCACAATGAACCATTAGTTGTTTTCTGGCTCAACCAGCTTAGGACCAAAATCACCTGCATCTAGCAGCGCATTAACTTTTGCCGCAGTGATAAAGTCATTAATGCTTAAGCTATTGCCGATGTCATGGGTGGTAAACTTAACCAGGCAGCGGCCATAGTTAACTTCCATATCGGGGTGGTGCGCTTCTTTGTTAGCAATCCAGGCTATTGCGTTAACAAAATTCATTGTGTGATAGTAGTTCTTAAAAAGAAATTCGCGGCTTATTTCGTTGCCAGCTTCATTCATTACCCAACCTGCAAGTTGTTGCATATATTCTTGTGCAGTGGCTTCTGGAACGGGGGCTTTGCCTTCGTCGTTGTAGCGGCACTTTTGATCAACCAAAGCGGTCATGATTCTGTTTTCCTTATTTAGGCTGCTAGACTGTTATGATAGTGTGAGGATCATAACGGAAAATGCTTTGAAACCAAAACGGTGAATTGAATGATAGACGAACAGAACTTAATTTGGGTTGATCTGGAGATGACAGGTCTGGAGCCAGATCACGATAAAATCATCGAAATTGCCACCATAGTCACCGACAAAGAGCTGAACATTTTGGCCGAGGGGCCTGTGATTGCCATCCACCAACCTGACTCAGTGTTAGATGCAATGGATGAGTGGAATACTTCTCACCACGGAAAATCTGGACTCACACAAAGAGTCAAAGACAGCTCCTACAGCGCAGCCGATGCCGAGCAGCAGACCATTGAGTTTTTACAACAGTGGATACCGGCAAAAAAATCGCCCATGTGCGGTAACAGTGTGTGTCAGGACCGGCGCTTTATGGTGCGTGGTATGCCTCAACTGGAAGCTTATTTTCACTATCGTCATATTGATGTGAGTACGATTAAAGAGCTGGCCAACCGCTGGCAACCTGACATTGCTAAAGGATTTACTAAGAAAGGGGCGCACCTGGCTCTGGATGATATCCGCGAATCCATTGAAGAACTGCGTTATTATCGGGAGCATGTGTTCAAAATATAAGTAGTCATTGCTGCTATGGCCGATAACCAAAGTGTTTACAACATTGAGCAGATCCGCAAGTTAGAAAAACTCTACGCGCGTTTTCATGATGGCAGTACTTATGCGTTGATGGAGCGGGCGGGTAAAGCGGCATTCGATTTATTACGTCGACGCTGGCCTCTGGCGCAACGATTATTGGTAATATGCGGTAAAGGCAATAATGGCGGCGACGGCTTTATTGTCGCACGTTTAGCTCAGCAGGCAGGCCTGAATGTTCAGGTTGTGATGTTAAAGCCGGAGTTTTTGCCCAAAGGTGATGCTGGAAGAGCTTTTGAGCTGCTAAAGCAAACATCCGTAGAAGTCGTGAGCTGGTCAGAGGCCCTTCTTGAAGGCCACGACTTGATTATTGATGCGATGCTAGGGATTGGCATTCAAAGCGATGTTCGCGAACCTTATACTCAAGTGATTCACGCCCTCAATCAGTGTGCCTTACCTGTTTTAGCTCTTGATATTCCCAGTGGCCTGGATGCCGATACTGGAATGATTTGTGGTGTGTGTATTGAAGCTTCAGTGACACTCACCTTTATTGGGCAAAAGCGTGGCTTGTTAACTGGCCAGGCAGCCGATGTGTGCGGGGATATTGAACTCGACGAGCTGGAGTGCGGGCAGGGCGTTTTTTCGCTGGTATCGACTAAAGTGTCCCACTATCGTTATGAACAAGGCATACGCTGGTTAAAGCCGAGACCTCCCGTGTGCCATAAAGGGATGTTTGGCCATGTTCTTATTGTGGGGGGAGCTCCGGGAATGGCAGGGGCTGCTCGTATGGCGGCAGAAGCGGCTGGGCGCACAGGGGCGGGGTTAGTCAGCGTCTTGACCCATCAGAGCCATGCTGCGCTAGTGTCAGTGCAACGGCCCGAAATTATGAGCCATGGCGTCGGCGAAGATATCGACATTAGCAGGCTGGTTCCCTTGTTAAAAAAAGCTTCCGTGATAGCGATGGGTCCTGGCTTAGGGCTGGATTCATGGGGACGACAGCTGGCTGCTGCGGTGGACGAATTTGTTGTTTCCAATAAAGTGCCCTGTGTATATGATGCTGACGCCTTAACATGGTTGTCTGAAAATCCAGCCTCAGAAAATCCAGTCAATCAGCCGCTACGAGTTATCACACCTCATCCGGGAGAAGCGGCTCGGTTGCTGGAGTGTGCCAATGCCGATATTCAGCGAGATCGTTTCTCTGCCGTCGAACGGCTCAACGAAGTCTATGGTGGTGTTTGTGTGTTAAAAGGAGCTGGCTCTCTAATTGCGTCGAATGGTAAAACATCCGTGGCTACCTATGGTAATCCCGGTATGGCCAGTGGAGGAATGGGAGATGTACTGACTGGGATCATTGCTGGACTTATGGCACAAGGTATCCCGGCTTATGATGCGAGTCAGCTGGGTGTGGCTATTCATGGACTTGCCGCCGACGATGCATGTGAACAAAAAACTGAGAAAGCACACCACCGGGGCTTGTTAGCGACCGACCTGATGCCTTATATTCGCACCCTGGTTAATCCCGCACCTTAGAGATACATCGATCTATGCCAAATACTATGTTAGGAAGCCAATCTTTTTTCCTTGCTGATGCCGAAGCCACCGAAAAACTCGGAGGACTCTGTGCTTCTGTATTATCAGAAGCTGGGGTGATCTACCTGCTGGGAGAGCTGGGAGCGGGCAAAACAACTCTAGTGCGAGGGTTACTACGATCATTAGGCTTTGAAGGCAGTACTAAAAGTCCGACCTATACTTTAGTAGAGCCTTATCTGGTTGGTGGACGTCATATTTTTCATTTTGACCTGTATCGTCTGGCTGATCCTGAAGAGTTAGAGTACATTGGGGTTGATGAGTATTTTGGTGAACAGCAGGGGCTTTGTTTAATTGAGTGGCCCGATAAAGGCCAGGGGTGGCTCCCCGAGCCAGAGCTAATTATTCATTTGCAACCTAAGGGCGACGGCAGAGAAGCCACCTTGCAGTGCTTCGATGCGCAAGTTTGGTCAAAACTGGAACAGATGAGTTAACTTGTGCATAATCTCACACAGTAAACTCAGTCGTCACTCTTCTAAGCTGAGAGAGTTGGCAGGCACCTATTAATAAGCCAACTGATACACCCAAAAATGACCCGGATTGTTCAGATGATCTTAAGGTTGGTCAGAAAATAATAAAGTATCATTGAGCGAAAGCTGGAGTACGTTGTTTTATTATGAGCGTAATGAAGTCTCACGTTAAGAAATTCCTGTTAACAAGCTTGATGCTTGTATCGGCTATTTGCCATAGTGCCGAGATTAAGGGCATGCGTTTTTGGCAGTCACCGGACAGTGCGCGAGTGGTTGTCGATCTGTCTGATCCTGCAACCCATAATATTTTTTATTTGGATAATCCTGAACGTCTGGTGGTGGATGTAGAACAATCCAAGCTGGCTTTTAATCCGGCTGACTTAGCCATTCAATCAGCGTTTATTAAACGTGTTAGAACCAGTGAACAAAAAGGCAGCGTGCGTGTTGTTCTCGATCTTAAAAAGCAGGTAAAACACAAATCCTTTGCACTTAAACCTTATCAAAATTACGGCCACCGTCTGGTTATTGATCTCGAAGACAAAGTCGCTCCTGTTAGTAAACCCAAAAAAGAAAAGAAAGTTAATCAACCTAAAGGCCTTCGCGACATAGTGATTGCCGTGGATGCCGGGCATGGTGGTGAAGATCCCGGTGCTATTGGTGCTAAAGGCACCAAAGAAAAAGTCATTGCATTAAGAGTTGCTAAATATCTGGCGTCCTTGATTAACAAAGAGCCAGGTATGAAAGCCGTACTGGTTCGTTCGGGTGATTACTATTTGAGCCTGCGTAAGCGAACTCAGATTGCTCGTCGCAATCAGGCCGATTTTTTTGTTTCTATCCACGCCGATGCTTTTCACGATAAACGAGCAAGAGGGGCTTCGGTCTGGGTGGTATCACAAAAAGGAGCCAGTTCAGAAATTGGTCGTTGGTTGGAACAAGATGAGAAAAACTCTGAGCTATTGGGTGGTGTTGAAGATCTCAGTAATAAGGACAAGCTATTGCAGCAAGTTCTGCTGGATTTATCGACAACTCATACGCAGTCTGTGAGTTTATCTGCCGCCGACGAAGTGTATGGTTATCTGCGTAAAGCGGTTCCCAAAATGCATGGCAACAAAAGAGTCCAGAAAGCCAGTTTTGTTGTTTTAAAAAATCCAGACATTCCCGGTATCTTGGTCGAAATGGCGTTTATTTCTAATCCCAAGGAAGAAAAGCTCTTACGCACAAAATCTCATCGTCGCAAGATTGCAGAGTCGGTGTTCAAAGGATTGCGTGATTACTTTAAAACCTATCCACCTAGCGGCACTTTGTTTGCGAATAAACAAACGCGCAACTACACCATTCGAAAAGGTGATACTTTGTCAGAAATTGCTTCTCGATATGGCGTTTCAATGGCTCAGCTTAAAAAGGCTAATCAATTAAAGAACAGCCAATTGCGAGTTGGCCAAAAGCTTGTTATCCCCGGTTCTGGTAAATGAAACGAATTCTTCAATTAGATAATCAGCTGGCAAACCAAATTGCCGCTGGTGAAGTCGTTGAGCGTCCTGCATCGGTTGTAAAAGAACTGATCGAAAATAGTATTGATGCAGGTGCGACACGTATAGAAATTGATATTGAACGGGGTGGCGCCCGACTTATTCGTATTGTTGATGATGGCAGTGGTATTCACCCTGATGATCTTCCTTTGGCTCTTAGTCGCCATGCAACCAGCAAAATCCAGAGTTTTAGTGAGTTATGTCGTGTCGTGACGCTTGGATTTCGTGGCGAGGCTCTGGCCAGTATTGCGTCGGTTTCTCGGTTGTTGTTACGCAGTCGAATGCAAGGCAGTGAAGAAGGTTGGCAAGCGGTGGCTGAAGGTCGAGAGATGGCTGTTAAAGTCACACCGGCTGCAGCGGCTCCTGGCACTTGTGTTGAAGTGCGCGACCTGTTCTTTAATACACCTGCGCGGCGTAAATTTTTGCGTACCGAAAAAACAGAATTTGCACATATTGAAGAAACGGTAAAAAGAGAAGCGCTGGCAACGCCCGGCGTGGCATTTGTACTTAAGCATAATGGCAAAATTGTTAAGCGCTACAGTGCGGCGGCTAACATTGCAGAGATGCAGCAAAAAGTAGCGGCGGCTTGTGGACAAAACTTTTTAAAACAATCAGTTTTTTTTGAAGGGCAGCTGGAACAGTTGCGTATCAGTGGCTGGTTGGGGGCTCCTGATTTTCATCGTAGCGAATCCGATTGCCAAGTATTAATGGTTAATGGGCGTCCTGTTAAAGATCGGTTATTAGGGCATGCTATTCGCCAAAGTTATGCTGAGCTGATACCTCAAGGACGGTTTGCGGCTTATGTTATTTTTATTGAGCTAGACGCTGAAGATGTAGACGTTAACGTTCATCCCACTAAACATGAAGTTCGTTTTCAAAATCCTCGTCAAATTCATGATTTTTTAGTGAAGCTTGTTGCTGATTGTTTGCAGCAGCAAGCTCAATTAGAAGTCGTGCAACAGCCTGTTGTTAATCATCATGTGCAGGAACCTGCTGCGACGGATTTGTTTGCAACCTCCAAACCTGAAGTGCCAGCTTCAATGACCAACAATGTTGCGACTCCTGTGACTAAGGATGCGAGCATTCCTGCACAGCCTGAACCCTTTGTTCCTCAAAAGATCACCAGTGAGGCAGGGGCTGGCTCGAGTTATTCTGGGCCTCGTAACAAGCAAAGTGTCAAAGAGATTGAGCAAACCATTGATGCTTACTTTTCTTTAGGCAAAAGCTCTGAGTCTTATTATCGACCTACCCCTCAAGAACGCCACCATCAGGCAACACAAACGACAAATCTATCGACTCAGATACCGACGACAACGGGCTTATGGAAAGATCGCATCGCCATACTGACTCTGGAGTCTGAAATCTGGATGCTGGATGTATGGCAGGCTTGGCTGCACTGGCTGGCATTACGCTGGCAAGAGGCTGACTCTGTGGTTGCGAAGCCTTTACTTGTGCCTCAAGTTTTGGCGCTGACTCACACCGAACAATGGGAAAGTGGCGAACTCTTTGACGGCTTGGCTAAACTGGGATTTGATCTAACGCCTGCTGGGCCTGACAGTGTGATGGTACGTAAGTTACCAGATATCCATGAGGCTATTCCAACGTCGTTCTGGATGTCGTTGTTATCGGTGTTATTGCAACAATCCAAATTAAATAATTCTGTAGCGGCCTTAGTGCAACAATTAATACAGCTGCTCAAGGATGAGTTTAATGACACGCAACCCTGGTTAGCGCAATGGTATGCAACGGTAGATGAAACGACGCGAGAAACTTGGCGTTCTTTTGCCTGGCCTGTTAATTTTAATCTTATATTAGAGCAGATAAACCGTTACCATGAGTGAACTTCGTTTTCGTGATAAGCCTGTTATTTTTTTAATGGGGCCAACAGCGTCTGGCAAAACTGATTTAGCCATGCAGTTGGTGGAAGAATTAAACGGAGAAATTATCAGCGTCGACTCGGCCATGATTTACCGTGATATGGATATTGGCACAGCCAAACCCAGTGACGAAGAGCTTGCCAAAGCTCCTCATCATCTGATTGATATCTGTGATGCGGCAGAATCTTATTCGGCGGCGCAATTTCGTTGCGACGCTTTGGCCATGATCGAGCGTCTGTATGAAGATAATAAATGGCCCATTCTTGCGGGCGGTACCATGTTGTACTTTAAAACCCTGTTGCAGGGGATGGCAACTTTGCCAACTTCGCAGCCGGATATTCGCGCTCGCTTGGAGGCGATTATTCAATCTCAGGGGCCGCAAGAATTACACCGACAGTTGCAAGAGGTTGATCCAATAACGGCACAACGCTTGCACCCAAATGATCCACAACGATTATCGCGCGCACTCGAAGTTTATCTCATTAGTGGTAAGCCTTTGTCGCAATGGCATGCCGAGCAAGAGGAGCAACAGTTCCCTTTCGCCTTTAAACAGTTTGCTATTGCGCCACAAGAACGCAGCTTGTTGCATGAACGGATTGAACAACGATTTGAACTTATGCTGAAAGCTGGATTCGAAGATGAAGTGCGGGCGTTAATGCAGCGTGGCGACTTGGATGCTTCTATGCCATCAATTCGCTGCGTTGGGTATCGTCAGATGTGGTCATATTTAAATAACGAATATGACTTGGCAGAAGCGCGATATCGGGGTATTGTTGCGACGCGTCAGCTGGCCAAGCGCCAATTTACCTGGCTACGCAGCTGGGACGACGTGAGTTGGCTGGATTCTTTGGCAAAAGATAATCTGCGCCAAGTATTGAATTTAATAGAAAGTATCGCCATATAGCAGTTTCCAGCTAGCGTGCTACACTATTAATCAGCCGAAACATTTCGTACTGAAGGGGACTATTTTTTATAGTCAGTAAGCTTTATAACGAACCATTCAGCTGTGTTTTTGAGCGCTGTCGGTTTTTTGTACTGTTGGTTTTGGTGAGAATATGTTTGCTTCACCGACGAACAAGACAATGACTGCACAGCCAGGTGTTTGGGTAGTTGCGTTTTTTAGTTAGTCTGCAGGCAGTTTCCCAAATTTGGGTGACTCTTGAATAATTTAATAAAAATATACAAGGAGACAACCATGCCAAAAGGGCAATCTCTACAAGACCCTTTTTTAAACGCTCTGCGTCGAGAAAGAATTCCTGTATCTATTTATCTTGTTAATGGTATCAAGTTACAAGGTCAGGTTGAGTCTTTTGACCAGTTTGTTGTGTTATTAAAAAATACCGTTAGCCAGATGGTTTATAAGCATGCTATCTCAACGATAGTACCATCACGAAATGTTCGAATGCCGCACCAAGGAGCTGCGACGGGCGGAGCTGCTTCTGAGTCAGAATCTGAGTCTGGCGAAGAAAGCTTTGGCAACGTCTAGTTTCTAAAGTGATTCTATCAAGCTCCTGAAGCTTTGCTACGGGAGCTTTTGTTTATCTATATACGGATAGATATCAGTATTCGTATTGTTGATTTTTTATCCTGCACAGGCTGCCTCATGGTCATCATTAAGCGCTCAGGCACTCTCTTATTGCGCATTAAAGATGTAAAATACTATTTCTCCCACTTGATTACATGCCACTTCATCACCATATTAGCGGTTGATAAAGTACTTTCTCTCTTTTGAAAATAAACAGGTTTATTGGTTTTTGTGTTTGATCGTTATGAAGGTGGCGAAAGCGCCATATTAGTTCATGTGGACTTCCCTGATGCTAGCAGTCAGGAAGACTTGAATGAGTTTGTTGATTTAGCGCGCTCAGCCAACATTGAAGTGCTGGATATTGTGACGACTTCTCGAGCAACGCCACAGCCCCGATTTTTTATTGGCAGTGGTAAGTTAGAAGAAGTGGCGGATCTGGTAAAAGACTACAAAGCCGATGTGGTTTTGTTTAATCATGCTCTATCGCCTTCGCAAGAACGTAATATTGAGCATGAATTAAAATGCCGCGTTGTTGATCGCACTGGTCTCATTTTGGATATTTTTGCTCAACGAGCACAAAGCCACGAAGGTAAATTGCAGGTTGAGTTAGCCCAGTTGCGTCATCTCTCTACACGTCTTGTACGAGGGTGGACCCACCTTGAGAGACAAAAAGGGGGGATCGGATTACGTGGTCCTGGAGAAACTCAGCTCGAAACCGATAGACGTTTGTTACGTGGGCGCATTAAAACCATTGAGCGTCGACTGGAGAAAGTTGAAAAGCAACGAGAACAAGGGCGTCGATCCCGACAGCGGGCGAATATTGCCTCTGTTTCGCTGGTTGGCTACACCAATGCAGGTAAGTCGACCATGTTTAACCGAATTACTGAAGCGGGTGTTTTGGCTGCCGACCAGCTGTTTGCGACACTCGATCCCACTCACCGAAGACTACAAATTAATGATCAACTGGCGGTTGTGTTAGCTGATACCGTTGGATTTATTCGTCATTTGCCCCATGACTTAGTCGCGGCATTTAAAGCCACCTTGCAAGAAAGCCGTGAGGCAGACTTGCTGCTGCATGTCATTGATGCATCGGATGAGCGTCGTGATGATAATCGAGAGCAGGTTTATCAGGTATTAGACGAAATTGATGCTACCGAAGCCACCATCATCGAGGTGTACAATAAGATCGATCAGGTTGAAGGTCTTCGCCCAAAAGCGGAGGTATGCCCTGAAACCGGACGCATGAGAGTATGGTGTTCTGCGGTTGATGGTGCGGGTATTGATTTGTTAATGCAGGCCATTGCCGATAAGGTTAGCAAAGAATGGTTTGAAGCGACCTTGAGTTTGAATCATGACAAAATGGCACTCAGGGGACAATTGTATGATCTGAACTGCGTAGAACGTGAGCAAATCACCGATGATGGTTGTTTTTTGCTCGATGTGCGCTTGCAGTTGGCAGATTGGAAACGGTTAGAGCGAAAAAGTGAGATGGATTTGTCTCATCTGATTGCTTCGACATCAGAATAGCATTGCATCTGCATCGCCTCACCTCTAGAATTTGGCAAAATCGAAAAATAAACGGAGAACGTCATGACCTGGAATTCACCGGGCAACAACAACGGTAATAAAGACCCATGGGGCAATCGTAATAAACAAGATGGTCCACCGGATCTTGATAAAATGATGAAAGATCTGTGGGGCAAAATTTCCAAGGGCGGCGGTCCTGGTTCACCTTCGTCAGGTGGAATGAAAGGCTTCTTTGCAACGGGACTGATAGTGGCTGTTGTCGCGTGGTTTTTATTAGGCTTTTATACCGTAAAAGAAGCTGAAAAAGGCGTCATTCTGCATTTTGGTAAGTTTGATTCTGTTGTGGAATCTGGCTTAGGTTGGATTCCTTTAGGGATTCAAACCATCAAGAAAGTTAACGTGTCGCAAATTAAGCAGGCCAAAATCGAAGGGGTTATGCTGACCAAAGATATCAATATCATCAAAGTTGAAATTGGTATTCAGTATAAGATCAATAATCCTCGTGACTACCTGTTTAATTTGTCATCACCTGAGAATGCATTACGACAGGCATCAGAAAGCGCTTTGCGTCAGGTCATTGGTGACAATAACGTTGATGCGATTTTGACGTCCGAAAAAGAACGAATTCGTATCGAAATTATGGAAGAGCTGCGTAAAGTGTTGGCTCAATACCATGCCGGACTTAAAGTTGAAACCGTTACGTTAGAAAGAACGGCTCCTCCTTCTGCGGTAAACACTGCTTTCGAAGATGTGAATAAAGCAGAACAAGATGCTAAGCGTGTGATTCAGGATGCTGAGGCTTATCGTAATGAGAAATTACCTCTGGCTCGCGCGGATGCAGAGCAATTACGTCAACAAGCAGCCGCTTACAAGGCTCAGGTATTAGCGAAAGCGAATGGTGAAGTTGCTCGATTTAATCAACTGTTACCTCAGTATGAGGCTGCACCAGAAGTGACTCGAAATCGTTTGTACATTGAGACAATGGAATCTGTATTGTCGAGTTCTACCAAGGTGATGATGGATACCAAAGCAGGTAACAATATGATGTATCTTCCCCTTGATCAGCTAATTAAAAATAAGGGAGGAAAATAATAATGACCTCTAAAAGTTTTTGGGCTCTGTTTTTCGTCCTATTGGCGATCATTTTGGGAGCTAACTCATTTTATGTTGTCAATGAGTCTCAGCGTGCACTGAAACTACGCTTTAAGAAAGCGGTAAGACCTGCTGATTCTGATTTACCCGTTGTTTATGAGCCGGGGCTGCATTTCAAGATGCCTTTTGTAGAAAAAGCCGCTCGAATAGATGCTCGTATGCAAACAATGGATGGTTCGCCTGATGTTTTCACAACATCGAACAAACAGTTCTTAGATGTTGATACTTATGTACAGTGGAAAATCGTTGATTTTGCTACTTTCTATGTAAGTACCATCAGTAATGTAGGCGCTGCTGGTAGCGGTAACATTGATTATGCCGAAGATCGTTTGGAAGAATTGGTAGATAACGGTTTGCGTAATGCGTTTGGTCAACGTACGTTGCAGGAAGCGATTTCTGGTGAGCGTACTGAGCTAATGAACGACGTTAAAGAGTCAGTAAATAAATTAACGCCTCAGTACGGTATTGAAGTCGTTGATATTCGCGTTAAGAAAGTGAACTACACTGCTGAAGTTGTCGAAAATGTGTATGAGCAGATTAAATCTGAACGTAAAGCAAAAGCGACAGACACACGCAGTAAAGGGCAAGAGAAAGCGAACGTATTGGTTGCAGAAACCGATGCCGACGTGCAGCGTATTCTGGCAAAGGCTGATGAATATTCTCGTCGTGTACGTGGTGAAGCCGATGCAGAGTCTGCAAAAATTTATGCGGATTCATACAATAAGAATCCAGAGTTTTATGCGTTCTTGCGTAGCCTTGATGCCTACAAAACTTCATTTAGCAGTAAGGATGATATCTTGGTGATTCAACCAGATAGTGAGTTCTTCAGATATTTGAAAGACGCCGAAGGCAAAAAGTAAAAAAGACGTTTATGTCTGATTTGGGTACCAGCGGTACTCAGCAAAAAAGCCTGACTTAAAATGTCAGGCTTTTTTATTGGCCTTTAAAAAAGAGAGGTGATTAAAAATGGAAGATTTATGGGCTGCGCTTGCCTTGTTTCTGGTACTTGAAGGTTTGCTGCCGTTTGCTTTTCCTGAACGTTGGCGGCAGTGGGTAAGAAGTCTGAGTGAGCTGGATAATCATCAGCTACGGTGGATGGGGGCTGCGGTTGTTACTTCTGGAATGCTGTTGTTATGGATGGTTCGAGGCTAGGCAGCCATGAGTACTGAAAGGACAAATCAGAGACGAAAGCTTCAACTTACCCGATTTAAAGCTAATATAAGTGTTTGTTGAGCTTTAAAATTGTAGAAAATACCGAATTGAGCGCATAAAAAAGAGGTAATTGTGCTTAAGAAAGAGTAAAATGCACGGTTTCGTTTCTCGGTTTGATTAAGTCGAAAAGTCCAATCATGGCTAAAAACGTTGTTGTCTTAGGCACCCAGTGGGGTGATGAAGGTAAGGGTAAGATCGTCGATCTACTTACTGATAGAGTTTCTGCAGTTGTTCGTTATCAGGGAGGTCACAATGCTGGCCACACTTTGGTAATTGACGGCGAAAAAACAGTTTTACATCTTATTCCATCCGGTGTGTTACGTGATGGTGTTATGTGCTACATCGGTAACGGTGTGGTGTTATCTCCTGAAGCACTGATGAAAGAAATCAGCATGCTTGAAGAGCGTGAAGTGCCAGTTCGTGAGCGCTTACGTATCAGTGCTGCCTGTACCTTGATTCTTCCCTATCATATCCAACTGGATCTGGCTCGTGAAGCGGCTAAAAGTGGCGATAAGAAAATCGGCACAACGGGTCGTGGAATCGGTCCTGCTTACGAAGATAAGGTTGCTCGTCGAGGCTTGCGTGTGGATGACTTGTTTTATCCTGAGCGCTTAAAGGAGAAGCTGGTTGAAGTATTGGATTATCACAATTTTGTGTTAACCAATTACTTTGATTCTGAGGCCATTGAAGTTGAAGCTCTGTATCAACAGTGCTTAGCCTGGGCAGAAGAAATCAAACCCTTAGTTGCCGATGTTCCTGAGTTATTGCATCAGGCGCGCACCAACAATGAATCTTTATTGTTTGAAGGCGCTCAGGGCACTTTGCTCGACGTTGACCACGGTACTTTCCCTTTTGTTACTTCGTCAAACACCACCGCAGGTGGAACGGCGACAGGAAGTGGATTTGGTCCTTTGGATCTGGATTATGTATTAGGTATTACCAAAGCTTACACAACACGTGTTGGCGGCGGACCTTTCCCAACTGAGTTAGATGATGAAGTTGGCCATCATTTAGGTACTAAAGGTCATGAGTTTGGTGCCACCACTGGACGTCAACGTCGTTGTGGTTGGTTAGATGCTGTGGCTTTACGCCGTGCTTGCCAAATCAACAGTGTTTCTGGTTTCTGTTTGACGAAACTGGATGTACTGGATGGTCTTGAAAAAGTGAAAATCTGTACCAGCTACACTTGCCCTGAAAATGGCGAGATTGCGGTGACTCCTGTTGGCGCAGAAGGTTATGCTCGTGTGCAGCCAAACTACATTGAAATGCCAGGTTGGTCAGAGTCAACCGAAGGCGCTCGCTCTATTGATGATTTACCTGCAGCTGCAATGGCATTTGTTCGTAAAATCGAAGAAGTCGTCGGCGTTCCGGTACATATTATTTCTACCGGGCCTGATCGTAACGAAACCATTATTTTGCAGGACCCATTCGCAGAGTAACTTTCGTTAAAAAGTTAAGAAAAAACCACTGATGGCAACATCCGTGGTTTTTTTATGTCTAACAAAACTATAGTTACTTCATTTTGTCAGCGATGAACATCAGTTTCAACCAGTCAACCTTAGGAGTTTCTTTGCCGGGGTTCTCTGAAGAATAAACCACATTGGCATCCATCAGAGCTCTTGCCTCTTTGGAGCAGTTCGCTTGAATATCCATGATTTCGTTGATGTCCTTGGCTTGCTCTATCAACGTTTGCGCACGCACCGCTTCAGAAATAGAACCTGAAATACCATGGTTTGACTTTAAGGCTTTGCTAATGGTTTTCTCATCGCTTGTTAACTTACGTTTGATAGGTAAATCACTGTCTTTGGTCGCTCCCATCATTTTACGTAGCTCCATTCTGGTGTCTTCATGCTCTGCACCTTTTTCATAAGGCAGGGCAAGGTAACGTAGAAAAGCCATCGCAGCTTTAGGGTTTTCGAAGATATCGAAGTTCTTCTCGTTACCATGTTGGTCAGTAGAAACCAGACTGGATAGGTTAAGCTGCTGAGGACTGTGATGATTTTCGTCCCCTACCAATTTTTCGTGAGCAACATCGGTAACTTCTTCGATGATTTTTCCCTGTGCTTGCAGGAGTAAAAACTCTGAGCCTAGTTGAGCGGATGTTTTTAGGGCAACGCCCGCAGCTGTATGGGTCGACATGTGACTAGTAATAGCGCCTGCGGCTAAACCTGCGGGTGCGGCCCCTGCTGCGGCAATACTTGTTCCGGCGATAAGAAAGGCAGAGCTCATAGCAATGGCAGCACGCTCGGCTTGTAGGTCACGGTTGTTACTCAGAGTTTGTGTGAGAGCTCTTACCATCGGATTCATCACAACGGCTTTTTTAATATGAGTTTCTCTTTGTCTAATACTGCTTTCTGTTGATTTAATGCGATCGTTTAGATATTTGTTGGCTTTCGCATCACTCATGAATGAAACTTTTTTGCCCTCTGTTAAAAACTTCTCCAGCAGTTCTTTTTTTGCCTGTAGTTGCTGTTGTTTTATAGGTTGGTCGACAGATTGCTCGATCTGGTTATCTAAATCTTTAATATCATCTTTTAGTTGATATAAGTAAGTAAGCTCAGGATCCAGGCGTTTCATTTGCTTTAGATGGTTTAGTTCTGCATTTAAGACGGCTAGCTGCTGATCGCTTTTGACTTCGGGTGCTTTAAGATTGTGAGCACGATGTGCTGACTCAGATATGTTTCTGAGCGCCTGATATTGGTCGGATTTATGCGCAATATGCATTGTTTCAACTATCGAAGCTAGCTGTGAACCTAAAACGGAAGTAAAAGGTGCAACGTCTTTTAACGTCTCAACGGTTTTGGAGCCGTGTTCTACTTTATCTCCATGTTTTGCTGTCTCTTCAATGATTTCTTTTGAGTGTTCTTCTGCTTTTTCTGCGCCTTCTTTGATTTTTTCTGCTATCTCTAAGCCTGTAACCGCTGCTTCACGGATATTCCCTGGAGCCATGTGAGCATGGGTAGGGGCTGATGTAAAAAAGTTTTTAACTTTTTTATAGAAGGGCAAAGTCTTATTCAGCTCTTTTTTCAATCTAGGATCATCTTTAACTTCAGAGAGTTTTTCGTTTTGCTGACTGACGTTTCCAATGCCGCTTTTTAACGCCTTTGCTTCTTTTAGAGCAATATGAACATGATGAGCCGATAGGCGTTTGTTGTTGCTGATTCGTTGAGAGAATTTACTCAGAACTTTGTCTGCAATGCCGCTGCCGTAGTGAGCGGTTAAGTTGTTTTTCAAAGCCTTCCAGGCTTCTTGATTTTCTTTATCGACAGTGTCGTTATTGTGAAAACTTCTCACTTGTTGAATACGTGAAGAGGCTTTGAAGCTGTTGTTATCACCTACGACAATTCGAGTTTTACGATGTCCGCGTTTGGCTAATTTATGTAATTGCTCAAAATTGTTTTTGTCAGACTGTGTGACTCTAGGCTGATCGATGGATGAGTGGATATGCATGATTTGATCCTCCTATATTCTGATCATGGTGCTGGCCGCAGCATCTCTGCTGAGTGTTGTATTGGAAAAATCCTTTGACTCTATCTCGGCCAGAGCTTGGATTTCATGATGTAACTCAGGTATAAAGTCAAGAGTTTCAAGAACTTGAGATACATCCAGTTCGTTAATACTAAACATACGACTGAGCACTAAAGCACGAGTTCCGGGTTCGAGAGCTAAATTAAAACCTCGTGTTTCCAGACCAAAGTAGTTTGCCATTAATAGCACTTCTAGCTTCTTGGGGGAGCAGTCTTCTTCTAGAAAACCCGCTTCGAAGTAGATGCAGAGGTTTTTGTCTTCGTTGCAAGACTGGAAGTCGACGGGAATGTCATCATCCATCAGTGTCAGATGGCCTTCGTTGTTAAGCTTGAGGCTTTCTAGTTCCAGTTGCTGGGCAAGATTTTCAAAAAGAATGTTAATAATCGACATGGCTTGGTGCTCAATAGTGTTTTCTATCTATTAAGTAACACCTGGATTGAATAAGTTCTGGTTGGCGTGAGAATAGTTATGAGCTTTTTATCGAAGTGTTAAATGGCGACGCTGATATCTAAAAATGATTATAAGCACGTTTATGGCTCTGTTTGAGGCTAAATTAGAGTGGGTATTTTAAAAACAACAAATAAAGCACATTAATAGCGCTTTTAAGGGAGGCTAGTGTAGAGAAAAGCCGCTGGATTACCAGAGCGGCTTTTTGAGAATCAGATTAGGCTGTTACGCCTGCGAGTTCTTCTGAGCGGCTAGAACTCTGAGAAACTTCGGTTTGTTGTCCGAATTGTTTTAGAGCCAGCATAAATTCTTCTTCAGACACTTCTTCAACAATGTAATCATCACATTGGTTATCGATAAAACTATGAACAACTTGCTCTATCATACTCAATCCTTACATTTTGTTGGTTTCTCTTATTGAGTATATCAATAGGAGATAATTTTGTTAGATTGGTTATTAATTAAAATCTTTCTGTACACAATCAAAAGTTATAAACGTCGATGGTAGTGTCTGCTTTAAACACTTCGTTAGCTTTCTGTTCGAGATAGCTGTACCACTGTGAATGATTGCTGCTGCAGTCTTGCTTTTGCTGATTAATAACCGCTAAAAAGTCTTGTACTGATAATTCGCTAACCAAATACTCATGTTCGGGTGTTAAAACTTGAGTTGCCATTTGTTTAAGTCCTTGTAATGGGTTTCCGTTGACAGTGAGAACAGTTTAGATTTTGTCAGTGAAATGATAAATAGGCGTTAGCTTTATCTATTGTAAGAAATATGCGTTTACGTTTTCATTTTTTGTGAGAGATCTTCCATATTTAACATTGCAAATTTGAGATATTAAAGGCGACTTTATTTGTATTTAATGTATATAGAGCGGATTAACTTTGTCTATACTTTAAGGAGTGATCTTTGTAAGGATATTCCCTTTGCTAGCTCAGGACAGTCATCAACTTTCTAGTCTTTCAGAAAACGATATTGAAGCGCTTTCTCACGGCGTTTTGATTCTTTCTAAAGATGGCATGGTCCAGTGCGCTAATACGTTAGCTAATGACTATTTAAATATTGATTTTAAACCGCCAGAAACATTATTTATTAATTCGTTAGCTGCATCGGTTTTGGATATCGATGGTGTTGTTTATCAAGATTGGTTTGCCGGCATAGTTCTTCCCATATTAAAAGGCGATTATATAAAAGATCCTCTTGTTGGGATTAAGCATGATAACTTGATTCGATGGTTTGCTGTTGTGGCCTCTGAGTCAAAAGAGAGTGACTTTATTGTTGTATCTCTTAAAGAGTTATCAAAAACAATGAGACATCATCAACTGCTTAAGTATCAGTCCTTTGTTTTTCTGTCAACGGAGGAAGCCGTTGTCATTCTCGATCACGAAATGAAAGTCGTTACTATGAACCCTGCTTTTATACGCATTACGGGGTATGACGAAAGTGATCTAGAACATCAGCTTTTACCTATCTTTTTATCCTTACAGGAAAATGAAAAGCTCTATGGAGAAATGCTAGCAAATCTGGACAGGGGAGAAAGTTGGCAAGGTGAGATTTGGGACTGCCGAAAAAGCGGTGATCGTTATTCGGCGACGCTTAATGTGTCTAAGTTTACCTATGCTCCCGATGATGAAGCCTGCTTGCTAATTATTTTTTCGGACTCTACTGAGCTAAAACTGGCTAAAGAGCGACTCGACTTTTTAGCCTTTCATGACACCTTGACCTATTTGCCTAATCGCAATATGTGTCAGATCCGCTATCAACATAGCTTGGAGCGAGCCGCAAGAAAAGATAGAAAAGTTGCCCTCATGTCGATTGACCTTGACGAGTTTAAATACATTAATGATACCTTAGGTCATGGTATTGGAGATTACTTACTAAAGCAGGTCGCTTTTTGTATTCAGTCTATTGCCGGGCGTTATGATATTGTCGGCCGCCTTGGCGGTGATGAGTTTATTATGATTTTAGGCGACTTGGAAAGAGAAGAAGACGCTGCAGAAGTTGCCAAGAAAATCAGTGAAGTGATTGCTCGCCCATTTATTTTAGGAGAGCATGAACGTTTTGTAAGTGTGAGTATCGGGATTGCCATTTTCCCAGATGATGGTGTGACTTTTGAAGAGTTATTACGTTGTTCTAATGCGGCTATGTATCAAGCTAAAAAGCTTGGCAAGAATACCTTTGATTTCCATAAGCATGAAGTGTCACAACAGTTACATAGACGGACTCAACTGGAACAAAAAATCAGGGCTGCACTGGATAAAAATCAGTTCAAATTATATTTTCAACCACAAGTAAGTTTAGAAAATGGTGAGGTATTGGGTGCCGAGGCTTTGCTAAGGTGGTTTGATGACGATGGAGAGTTTATTTCTCCTGTTGAGTTTGTACCACTGTTAGAAGATCTGGGATTGATTGTTTCTGTTGGGCGTTGGGTAATTGATTCTGCTTTAGAACAACTTAACGCATGGGCGCAGCAAGGTTTTGACTTACCCAGAGTCGCTGTTAATGTTTCGGCTATTCAGCTAAAGAAAGACGATTTGTTTTCCTATATATGCGAAGCCGTAGAACGGTTTGATGTTGCTCCTGAAAAATTAGAAGTAGAAATTACCGAATCGGTCTTTGTCGATTCTGACGAGTTTTTATCTACGTTAGACAGTATTCAGAGTAAAGGTTTTCCATTAGCGTTAGATGACTTTGGGACTGGGTATTCTTCACTAAGTTATTTAATGAAGCTTCCTTTTGACAAAATTAAACTGGATCGCTCTTTTGTATTGAATGTGCCAGGTGACAAGCAGGCAGAAGCCATGGTTCACTCATTAGTGGCTCTGGCAAAAACCTTAGGGTTCGAAGTCATCGCCGAAGGTGTTGAGGATGTTGAACAACTGGACTTTTTAATGAAGCATGGGTGTGATGAGGCTCAAGGCTATTTTATTGGTAGACCCGTGCCTGCTGAAGAATTGCCTGTGTTGGCTCAAACCTTTGCAGAAAATGCTAAGTGGATTTGGGAACGCAGTCGAGAACAATAATGAAGCGGGCGATGATTGCCCGCAACGATTGCACGCAATGATGTTAAGGATTCAAGCGTTTTAGCTCTTCGATAATCTCGTCGGTCATACGCTCTTTTTGTTGAGTTTTATAGTTAACCAATACGATTCTGGCTTGGCCGAAGGTTGTCATGGCATCTTGTTGCTCACTGTATATCGCGTATTCATGGATAAAACCAAACTCTTCGAACTCCGTGGTTTTTACTCCAACCTTGATGGTATCTGGGTAAACCAGGGCGCGGCGGTATTTACATTCTGTCGAAGCAAGAATAGGGCCTATGCCTTTTTCGCCCATGGACTTCATCAAGCCTGTTTTTCCAAACTGCAAAATACGAGCAGTTTCAAAATAACGAAAGTAATTTACATTGTTGATATGTTGGAAGGCATCCATCTCACCCCATTGGAGAGGAATGTCTGAGTATACTTTAAAGTCGGCTAAAAACTGTTCTAATGTAGCTGTCATAATGGCACCGATAGAAGTTTAGCAGACACTTTCTGGGTAGAAAGTGTCTGCTTGTTATTTTGGTGTATATCCTAATATAGGTGCTAGCCATTTTTCTACATCAGCAACGGACATTTCTTTTCTTTGTGCATAGTCTTCTACTTGCCCTTGAGTAATTTGTCCGGTACCAAAATAGCGGGCGTCAGGATGAGAAAAATACCAGCCGGATACCGAAGCAGCAGGCGACATGGCAAAACTTTCAGTCAAACTGATTCCGGTGTGTTTCTCGGCATCAAGCAGTGCCCATAGTTTAGCTTTCTCGGTGTGATCGGGACAAGCTGGGTAACCCGGAGCGGGGCGAATACCTTGGTACTTTTCTGAGATCAGTTGATCGTTGGTGAGGTTTTCGTCACTGGCATAGCCCCAGAACTCCTTTCTGACGCGTTCGTGCATGCGTTCGGCAAAAGCCTCCGCCAGTCGGTCGGCTAGCGCTTTGAGTAAGATCGCGTTGTAGTCGTCCTGTTGTTCTTCAAAGCGTTTAACGTAGGGTTCGATGCCTATGCCTGCGGTAACCGCAAAAGCCCCGATGAAGTCTTCTTTGCCGCTTTCTTTGGGAGCGACATAGTCAGCTAAACTTAGGTTGGCCTTATCATCACGACGTGGCAATTGTTGACGAATATGGCACAGGGTTTGTTGCACTTGTGTGCGTGTGTTGTCAGTATAGACTTCTGTGTCATCAATATTGACCGCGTTAGCAGGAAAGAATCCGATAACGGCTCTTGCTGTTAGCCATTTTTCATCGAGAATACGCTTGAGCATTTGCTGTGCGTCTTCATAAAGACGTGTGGCTGTTTCGCCAACTACTTCGTCGGTAAGTATGCGCGGGAAGCGTCCGGCCAATTGCCAGGAAGAGAAAAACGGCGTCCAATCGATTCGTTCAACCAAATCTTCCAGCGGGTAATCATCAAATACTTTGGTTCCCAAAAAACTGGGCTGCGTTATTTCTATAGTATTCCAGTCTGTTTTTAGATGATTGTTTTTAGCAATGGGATAGTCCACCAACGCTTTTTTGTTTTGACGTTTCTGTCTCTCTTCACGCATGGTTTGGTATTCATCTTTGATTGACTGAATATAATCACCACGAACCTGTTTGTTGAGTAATTGGCCAGTCACGTTAATGACTCGTGATGCATCAACCACATGGATCACTGCATTTTGATAGTTGGGATCTATTTTTACTGCTGTATGTATGCGTGATGTCGTAGCTCCACCAATCAGCAGAGGGATATCGAATTCCTGGCGCGTCATTTCGTTGGCGACATGAGCCATTTCTTCCAGTGATGGTGTGATCAAACCAGATAGGCCAATAATGTCGCAGTTTTCTTTTTTTGCTGTTTTTAGAATGTCATCGCTAGAAACCATAACGCCTAAGTCAAGCACTTCGTAGCCATTACACTGTAAGACCACTCCGACGATATTTTTGCCGATATCATGAACATCGCCTTTGACTGTAGCGAGCAGCACTTTGCCTTGTGATTGTTGAGTAGAGCTGTCATCGTCCATAAACGGGAGTAGGTAAGCCACTGCTTTTTTCATCACTCGAGCCGACTTTACTACCTGAGGTAAAAACATTTTTCCGGAGCCAAACAAATCACCAACCACATTCATGCCATCCATTAAAGGCCCTTCTATGACTTTTAATGGAATGCCTAGTTTCAGTCGTGCTTCTTCGACATCTTCGTCAATGAATTCCGTAATGCCTTTTACTAAAGCGTGCTCAAGCCTTTTTTTGACGTCCCAACTGCGCCATTCAAATTTGGTTTCATCTTGCTTTTGTCCTTGTTGTTGGCCACGGACTTTTTCAGCAATCTCGATGAGTCTTTCCGTTGCATTGGAATGTCGGTTGAGTATGACATCTTCGCAGATTTCTTTTAGCTCTGGATCAATCGCATCATAAACTTCGAGTTGGGCGGCATTCACAATGCCCATGTCCATACCTTCATTGATACAATGATAAAGAAACACTGCATGCATGGCTTCGCGCACAGGATTGTTGCCACGAAAAGAGAAGGATAAGTTGGATACGCCTCCCGATATCATTGCATGCGGAAGGTTTTGTTTGATGAAGCGAGTGGCATCAATAAAGTCGACACCGTAGTTATTGTGTTCTTCTATGCCCGTTGCGACGGCAAAAATATTAGGATCAAAAATAATATCTTCGGCCGGAAAGCCAACTTGTTGCGTTAGAATATTGTAAGCTCGTCGACAAATTTCGGCTTTGCGTTCAAATGAATCTGCCTGTCCTTGTTCATCAAACGCCATGACGATCACTGCTGCTCCGTAACGTTTAACTTCGCGAGCATGATGAATAAATTCAGCTTCACCTTCTTTTAACGAAATAGAATTAACAACGCCTTTTCCTTGAATGCATTTTAATCCTGCTTCAATGACTTCCCACTTGGAGGAATCTAATACAATAGGAACACGACTGATCTCAGGTTCGCTGGCTACCAGATTTAAAAAAGTCGTCATCACACTTTTGGAATCAAGCATGCCTTCATCCATGTTGATGTCGATCATCTGAGCACCATTTTCGACCTGATGCTGAGCAACCTCTAATGCTGTTGAGTAGTCTTCTTCTTTTATTAGCCGCAAGAAACGAGCCGAGCCGGTAACATTCGTGCGCTCTCCAATATTAACAAACAAGCTGTCTTTATTAATGGTGAGAGGTTCCAGTCCAGAGAGGCGGCAGGCTTTTTCTATGGTAGGGAGTTTGCGTGGACGCACATCTGCGACGGCTTGCGCGATAGCACGAATATGTTCTGGTGTGGTTCCACAACATCCTCCAACAATATTTAGAAATCCCCGCTGTGCCCATTCTTTGATGTCTGCCGCCATGGATTCGGGCGTTTCGTCATAGCCACCAAACTCATTGGGTAAGCCCGCGTTGGGGTGTGCTGAGACACCACACTCGGCGATGTTTGACAGGGTTTCGACGTAAGGACGCAGCTCTTCTGGTCCCAAAGCGCAGTTAAGACCGAAGGATATGGGGTTAACATGGCGCAGCGAATGATAGAAAGCTTCGGTGGTTTGTCCGGTGAGTGTGCGGCCTGAAGCGTCGGTAATGGTGCCTGATATCATGACCGGGAGCCGGTAACCCTGTTCATCAAATAATTGCTCGACGGCATAGATCGCTGCTTTAGCGTTAAGCGTATCAAAGACAGTCTCGATGAGCAGAATATCACTGCCACCTTCGACCAATCCCGCCGCGGCTTCTAAATAGCTGTCTTTTAGCTGATCAAAAGTGATGTTACGAAAAGCAGGATCGTTCACATCGGGAGAGATACTGGCAGTACGGTTGGTCGGGCCTATCACACCAGCAACAAAACGCGGTCGATCAGTAAACTCATCAGCCACTTGGCGAGCAATCCGGGCTGATTCTATATTGAGTTCTTTGGCAAGGGATTCCATCCCGTAATCTGCCATGGACACAGAATTGGCGTTAAAGGTATTGGTTTCTATGATGTCAGCGCCCGCGTCCAGATAAGCACGATGAATCTCGGCAATGATATCGGGCTGAGTGAGCGACAATAGGTCATTGTTGCCCTTAACATCTTGTGGCCAGTCGGCAAAACGCTGTCCTCGATAGTCGGCTTCTGTGAGCTGGTAGCTCTGGATCATGGTTCCCATAGCACCATCAAGGATCAGGATATTGGCAGCTAAGGATGTTTCAAATAATTGGACTCTAACTTCATTCATTGCTAAATTATAGACGTCTATACATCAAGAAGTCTATTAAAGCAGTATTTCGCCTAAATAGAAAGCCTGTTATTAGAGTTTTGGTGCCGCAAAGGCCATTTTTGTAACCATAGAGGAATTCGGCTGTGTCTAACGAAGTGCTAACCTGGGAAAAAATCGATTCATCACTGCTGCTGGGATTGCCTAATCCTTCGCAAGGCGCCTATGAAATTAAGGTCAAAATACCTGAGTTCACGTTTTTGGGGGTCCAGGGGCAGCCGGATTTTGCCGCCGTCTATTTAACCTTCTACCCCAATAAAAAAATCATTGAGCTGAAATCATTAAAGCAATATGTCTATCAGCTGCGAAATATTGTGGTTTCTTACGAACGCTTGATTAACGTTTTTTATGATCACTTGATTGAGGTGTTTGAGCCAGAAAGACTCAGGGTGGTGATGATATGTAATCCTCGCGGGGGTATTAGCTCACGATTGACCATTGATTCTGACTGGAAAGCTCGAGGTGGTGAAGAAAAATATCGTGACTGGATGTCTCATGATGATGTGTGGGATGTAGTACTCTAATCGGTATATTTTAAAATACTTATGAGCTTTTCTGGTGTTGAGATTTACCCGGAAAAGTGACCTTTTTGTACCTCCAAAGTAACTGCGACAAAATGCCGCAGTTACCCTTAATTCTTTTTCTCTTTGCTAAGCTGACGTCCAAAATAAAAGCAAGAGTTCGTTAAAAAATGCGTAAAGTTGTAGGCTGGGGCTTTGGGCTTGCCAGCATTTGTGTTGTGGTGCAGGCTGAAGATAGCCAAAAGTTAGTGGTTAAAGGTGAGCGCGAAGAGGGCGACTCTATTTATGTGGAGCGTGAAACCAACCCCTTACTGCCAGATATTGGGCAGGCACTGGCGGCGTTGCCAGGAGCCGATTTTAATCAGAACGGACGTGTAACCGTATTACCTCAGTATCGTGGGCACATCGGTAGTCGTACTGGTGTGTCGATCGATGGCTTTCCTATTGTCTCGGCGGGCCCTAATTTAATGGATGCTCCCCTTAGTTATTCCATTCCCGCCTGGGCACAGGAAGTCATTCTGTATCGCGGCATTGCCCCGGTAGCCAGTGGATTAGAAACTCTGGGAAGCCAAATTGAGGTTATTAACCACAAGCCAGAATTTAATTCTCACGAAGGAGAGTTCTCTGGTTTTTATCATGGAGCTTTTTCTGATGCAGCTAAAGAGCAAGCGTTAGCTGCTGGATGGGCAAATAACATGCATCGGTTTCAATGGTTGGCATCGGATCAAACGGGAGATGATGTTGAATCGCCATTGGGCACACTAGCCGCAACTGAGTTCGATAAAAATGTAAACCAGATAGGTTACGGTTTTAAGGTGGGTCAACATCAACTGGACCTTGAATTTGCCAAACAGGATGTTGATGAATCAGGAACACCTGCCTTGGGAATGGATATTCGTTTTATTGATGGTGAGCGGACTGGACTGCACTATCAAACGGAATGGCAGGATGTTTCCTTGAGTATCAAAGCTTTTGATATGGAAGCACAACATGGAATGGATAATTTTACGTTAAGAACACTCATGATGCCCACCATGGCTCGTTATTCCTATGCCACCAGTGAAGGAGATGGAGTGCATATTGCCTTGGATTGGCAAAATGATCAGATGGCCCACACTTTTGGAGTTGAGCAAAAAGACAGTCTTCATAATATGGTGGTTACCAACCCCAACAATCCAATGTTTCGAGTGAAGGCATTTAGTAATGCATCTCGTGAAGACCTAAGTGTTTATTGGCAGTCAAATTTGTCGTTAGATGAGAGTCAAAGCATCAATGCTGGTATTCGCTATAAAAAAGGCGAGGTCAACAGTGACAGCGTAAGCCACCACATGTTTGGTATGATGCCTCCAGTCACTATGCTGCAAAACAGTTTTAATCAGAGCCAAAGAGAACGTAGTTTTAGTGATATTGACTGGTCTTTAAATTATCACTATCAGGTTTCTGATGAGTGGAAATGGTATCTTGGCGTAGGACAAAAAAATCGTTTGCCAACTTATCAAGAATTATATTTATGGCTCCCGTTAGCGGCAACGGCTGGTTTAGCCGATGGCAATTTGTATATGGGCGATCGTTCGCTGGAATCTGAGCAAGCAACACAGTTTGAAATTGGATTTACTTGGCAGAATGATGTTGTTAAGTTTAGTCCTCAAATTTTTTATCACGATCTGAAAAATTATATTCAAGGGATCAACGAAACCAATACTGCTGCATTGATGTTTGCCAATATGATGATGCCCGGAAGTCAGGTGCTGAGATTTGCTAATGTTGATGGTTCTATGAAAGGTCTGGATGCAGAGTTGTTATGGCAAATCAATGAGCTGTGGTGGCTTGAATCTACATTGTCTATTGTAAGAGGGGAACGCGATGATGTTAATGATAATCTCTATCGAATTGCGCCTGATAATGTGTATATGAAAATTAATTATCAGCATCAAGACTGGACTTTTGATTTATCTGGACAGGTTTACGCAAAGCAGGATGATGTTTCACAAATGCTTTCTGAGCAACCAACATCAGGTTATGGTGTATTAAACTTTGGAGCACAATGGCAGTTAAATGCTTCGACTCTATTGTCATTTGCCATTAGTAATTTATCCGATAAAGAATATGTTTCTCACCTTTCTGGTTACAACCGAGTTATGAGCAGTGCGGTCGCACCTGGCCAACGCATACTTGGTGCAGAAAGGCAGTTTGTTTTTTCCATCAATCGGTTATTTTAGTCCCAACGAGAAAACCGATACCACAACCTTTGGCGTCACGACCGTGGCGCCCTTTTTTTTGCCAGTTTTCTTTGTAATGTGCGTCTATGCATTCCTAACTCTCTGGCGGTAGCAGAAATGTTTCCTTGGTTTTCTGCGAGTACTTTATGTAGATGTTCCCATTCGAGTTCTTCTGGAGAAAGCGGTTTAAATTCAGGTTGTTTTGAATCATCCTGTGATAGAGCAGCAATGATTTCTTCCGTCGAAGCTGGCTTTGGTAGATAGTTGTAAGCGCCCATCTTTATGGCTGTTACTGCTGTGCTGATACTGGCATAGCCAGTTAATATCAAAACCTTAACTTCGGGTAGCAGGGAGAGCAATTCTGGTAATAAAGCTAACCCCGATTCCTCTGCTAACTTTAAATCTAACAGTACTTTTTGAGGTCTGTATTTGTTGGCTAGTTGCAGCGCTTCAAAACTATCTTCGGCATGAACCGCTGTAATTCCTTTTTTTGTTAAACGTCTTAATAACAGAGACGAGAATACGGGATCATCTTCGACAATGAGCCAGGTTTCATTATTTGTCATCTTGGCCAGCCTTAGGTAACTTGATTGCTGTTTTTATATGACTCTTATCGGATTCTAACCAAACTTCGCCACGAACACGTTCTATTGAGCTATTAGCTAAAAGAAAGCCGATACCCATGCCACCTTCTGTGCTCAGCAGTGGTCGTTTGCCCAGTTCTTCGGCAACAAAATTAGAAACAGAGCTTGCTGAGTTGGTAAATGTTAGATAAACAAAGTTATCTTGTTCGTTAATAGACATCGCTGTTTGATTGATATTGGCTTTTTTATTCGCTCTGGCTGCGTTATCCAGCAGGTTAATGACTGCTGGTAAAAGTGAGGCATCAGAAGTAACCAAGGTGTGCGGACTCATTGAGTTGCTGATAGCCAGTTGGTGATCGGGGTAACTGATCAGCCACTGCTCTTTTAGCAACTCGATAAAGTCACTAATTGCAATGGATTGTCCATCATCTGGAGACGGGTCATTCACTTTGTGTTTTAGTCGCTGCAGAATATTTTGACAGCGATCAACCTGCTGCTCCATCAGCTCGATCAATTCATCTTCTGAATTCTGCTCAGAAAGCTCCTCACAAATCATTTTTATGGAAGCTAAAGGTGTTGCCAGCTGATGGGCGGCATTGGCTGATAATAGACCCAATGCAATCACCTGTTCGTTGCGTAATTGTTGCTCTTTAAAACTGGCGAGTTCTTTATATTTGGTTGCAAGTGCCGCACTCAACTTATTAACAAAATAAAGAATCAGTAAGGTTGATATCAAAAATGTTAGCCACATGCCTACATAATGAAGATTCATTGAGTGATGGTGACCTTCCATTGAGCCCATTCCATCTAAGGGAATCAAAGGAATAAGTAAGATGGAATAAATTAAGATGGCGTAACATCCTATTGCCCAGGCATAGAGTGCACGACAAATAAGAGCTCCTAAAGTAACCGGGAGCAAGAGTAAAGATACAAAAGCATTGGTTGCTCCACCGGTAAAGTACAGCAATGCACCTATCGCACTGAGGTCAAATAGAAGCTGCATTAGAAACACCAGCTCGCTGACGGAGCTAAGCTTACGTAATTGATAAATACTGTAAGTGCAAGCAAACACTTCGACTAATAATATCAACGCGATGGGGGGGGTTGGCACGACAAAGTTAAAAAACTGATAAGCTATCGCCAATACGAGGAGTTGTCCCAGAATGTAAACGAAACGAACCTGAATAAGCCTGAGTAGTTGTTGCTTAGAGGAGGCATTTTGATAAAGCAGCGTTTGTATCATAGGTTATGAGCTCTTAAGGGCTTTGTTTATTGGAATAACCATACTAAACTTCCTGCGCCACGATGGACACCATCTTTGACTAATAGAAACAGACAATGAATGATCGGCAGTCTCTATTAATCAGAGCTTTATTTTACTGTAAGAGCGGGATAATTGCTTTAATTGGTGATGTGTTTTTTATTCATCATCTCAATTATTAGGAGCGTTTGCTAGGTTGCAAATAAGCTTTTTAATTCATTATAAGCTTGATGAATCTTATCGAAGGTTTCGCGCTGGCCTCCTTTGTCTGGATGGTGTTCATGAACCAGTCGTTTATAGGCTGCTTTAATTTTTTCCAGTGTAAGAGGGGCGCTGTCTTGTAAATGAAGTTGCTGTATTGCCTCTGCTTTGTTTTGAATCGCTAAATAACGTTGCCAGAACTTTTTTTGCATGGCATTCACCGCTTCTTGCGACAGATAAAGATTCTCTATATCCAGATAAAAATCGGCTAAAGGATCATACAATGCGACTTTTTGCGCAGCATCGTTAACAGGGAGGAGTTGAATAGAAAGCGGGGTAATATCAAGATTCTGTTGGCCCGCCAGATGATGCTTTAATTGATAGAGTTGATGGAACAACCAAAAGTGCTTTTCATACAATCGGTCAGGATCCGGTAGATGAGCAAAAAAGTCGGAATAATGTTCTGCAATTTGTTTGAATAACTCGTACTCGCTTAAAGGCGATGAATGCTCCAAAAGGGTTAACAGCTGGTGTTGTGGCTCTGATAACTGAGACATAAGATGTTAGTCTGTCGTATTTAAACGTATCACATTGCTGGTATCAGGAGCTGAACGATAAATAGCTCTTACGGCAGGCTTATCGTTTAAATCGATTTCTATTGCACAAAGCTGAAGCATAGGGTCCTGAATCAGGTTTTTCATCTTGGTCGCTTTGAACAGGGATATCAGCATAAATTGTATTAAACGTTTGTCTGCGACTTCTGCTAAAAAAGCAGCTTGTTCTTCTTCGCTGGCTTCTCGCACCACTCTAAAACGAGGTATGAGTTTTGAGCTAACGGCGACTTCTACCTGCAGTTCTTCGACATGAAAACCTGCTCGTTCAAAGAGTGGAAAGGCTTCAGTGACTTCTGCGATGATGGATTTAATTTTGCCTATATTTTGATCTGGCGAAGAAGCGGGGATTTCTTGCTCTTGCGTTGGTGAGTCGTCCTCTGCGGTTGGCGCTTGGCTTTTAAATGAGGCTGTTAATTTGTTAAAAAAACGACTAAGTGACACAGGAACGTCCTATTTTTGGGGAATCCCTTGAGTATTGAAGATTTAGCTATCGATTACAAGGAGAAGTCTGCGCTATGCCAAAAATATGTGACTTATAACAGAGGCATTCAATATTAGAGTATTAAGCTCTGGCCGCACCTGAAGGAAACTTTCTGTTCTAAAAACAGTGCAGGTTATGTTTTAAACCTGCACTGTAAAAGCCGATTACTTGAGTTTTTAACTCAAATTAACGATGTTTAATTCAGGCTCTGTAGGCTCGAGTTCTTCTTTTAAGTGCTCTGGCAGCGAAACCGTTTCGCTATCAAAAACCGTATCGCCATCGGCGTAGGGGGTATCCTGGCGCTCAAATTGTTGGAAGTTAAACAATTCGGTGTCCATCATGTGAGAAGGCGCGATGTTGCCCATCGAGTTAAAAATTGATTCAATTCGGCCCGGGTATTGGCGGTCCCAGTCTTTCAGCATTTGTTTAATAATTTTGCGCTGTAGATTTTCTTGTGAGCCACACAAGTTGCAAGGAATGATAGGAAACTCACGCATCTCTGAATAGCTGGCGATGTCTTTCTCACGACAAAATGCCAAAGGACGAATAACGACGTGTTGTCCATTGTCGCTTAACAATTTTGCTGGCATGCCTTTCATCTTGCCGCCGAAAAACATATTCAGGAACAAGGTTTCAACAATATCGTCACGATGGTGGCCTAATGCGATTTTGGTAATGCCATTGTCTTTTGCCCAGCCATAGATAATGCCTCGACGCAATCGAGAGCAGAGTGCGCAGGTCGTTTTGCCTTCGGGCACTTTCTCTTTAACGATGCTATAAGTATCTTCTTCGATAATATGGAAAGGCACATCGATGGAACTAAGGTATTCAGGAAGCACATGTTCTGGGAAACCCGGTTGCTTTTGATCCAGGTTTACCGCAATTAACTCAAATTGAATGGGCGCGTGCTTTTGCAGATTTCGCAGAATATCCAGCATGGTGTAGGAGTCTTTTCCGCCTGATAAACACACCATGATCTTGTCGCCATCTTCGATCATATTATATTTTTCAATGGCTTGCCCTACGTTGCGGCGGAGCTTCTTCTGGAGTTTGTTTAGGTCGGTTTTCTGTTTCTGCGATAACGGCTGCATACGGGCTCAATGTGACTATGGGATTTTGAGGGCGCATATTATAGCGGATAATTGCTTGCGTTTAAAATTTAAACTTTTGTCTGAGAGGAAATGCGATAAATTAATATTTTTCTTTATTTATCATTGGGTTATGATGTTTTTTCTAATTGCTGAAAAATAGAGTTGAGAATCATTGAAACTTTGCTCTATTTGCCACTCTAAGTCGTAATAAAACAAAGTCAGCTCCTGTTCTGGTGTACCGTAAAGAAACTGGGACTGGTCAAAACTCTCAACAAAAGCCTGAGGGCTTGAGTGAAATGGGTCGGATCGATTAATGAAAATGTATCGTGTGTTAATCATATTGCTCCTAAGTTTAGGCTTAAGTGGGTGTGGAATTTCCTTTTGGTACAACAACTTAGACTGGATTGCTTCTTGGTATATTGATGATTATGTTGAGCTGACCGACGAGCAAGAAGGACAGCTAGAGTTGCTGATTAACTCTAAGGTCCGTTGGCATCGACAGGAGCAGTTACCGCAGTATGTCAGTTGGTTACGTCAGGTCTACGCCGACATCGAAAACGAGACCCTGCCGGATCAATGGCTACATCATGAGCAACAGATGGAGACTTTTTATTTGTCTCTGGTTCATAACATCAGCTCAGATATGATTGGTATGCTAGGTGAGCTAAATGAAGAACAAATCAGCGAGTTGGAAGCTAATTTAATTGATCGAGAGAAGGATTGGATAGAAGAGTATGTTGATTTAGATGAACAACAACAGATAAAAAAACGCAGAAAGCAGATTCGTAAGAGTGTTAAAGGATGGATTGGGCGATTAACATCCTCTCAGGAAAAATTAATCGACGAATGGTCTCGCGCTGTTACACCTACGGCCAAGTTCCGCTCTGAGTATCGGCAACAATGGCGTGAGTCTTTTATTGAGCAACTTCGACAACCGTCAACAGAGGCCTCCCAAGCTCAGCTAAAACGCTTAATCGAAACGCCGCGTCATTTAAGAAGTGCTGAGTACGAAAAAGCGTTTGAAGAAAACAGTGATATTGCACGGGATTACACATTCAAACTATTAACGATGCTTACCAAAAAACAAAAGCGACGCTTGTTATCTGAAATTGAAGATTACATTGAAGTTTTTGAAGAACTGATGGAAGAAGGTGATTAAAAAAGCTTTCTATATCCAAAGTATTTCAAGGTGCATCTAGGCTGCTAGTAAGCGAATTTCTTGAGCTTAGGTGGTCTAGGTAAATGGCTAAACGATTGAACTAAGTGATTAGGGTGAGTGCGCTCAACCAACACCAGTGCACATTGAAAAACGACCTATAGATTGTTCAGGGATGAAAAGAATGACGCAATAATTTCTCTTATGAGATTCAGAGGCTATCGGTTAATCCTATTGAGTTAATGATTCTAAAATAAACTGATCAATCAGCTGCTTTTATGACACGCTCAATTGGTTGTATGGTGGTGGTTTTCGATATACTTTCTTTATTTTAGTTTTATATGGATAAAATATTTTGGTTGTATAGTGCTCTGGTTGGTTTTTCGGTGCGTAAATAACGATAAACCAAGAGGAGGTTCTATTATGACCAGTCTAGTGAAAAAATGGGGACGACGATTGGGCGTTGTTGCCGTTGCTTTTAGTTTATCTGCTTGTGAAATTTTTGATGACGATGATGATGCGCCCGCAACACCAGCACCCACCGCTAAAGCAAAAGTTGAAGTTATTCATGCATCCGCCGATGCGCCACGTGTTAATGTTTATTCGGGAGCAACCCCTTTACTACAAAACTTTGATTATGCCCAGGCTTCTGGTTTAGTCGAAGTAGACGCTGGACTATTTAACGTTGATGTTAAAGGTTTACTGCCTGACTCATCGACTCCCAGTGTGATTGGTCCAGTCGATTTAACATTACAGGCGGATATGATTTATACGGTTATTGCGACTAACAACGTTGCTAACATTGAGCCTTTAATCGTATCGCGTTCGGATTCTGCTATTGGAGCAGAAGAAGTTAGAGTTCAAGTTGTACATGCAGCTGTTAACGCACCGATGGTAGACGTTTATGTTACTGCTCCTGATGCAGATATTACGGCATCAGCGCCTCTGGGCACATTCGACTTTAAAGGTGACTTGGGGCCAGTAACTGTACCCCAGGGCGACTATCAGATTAGAGTCACTCCTGCCGGTGATAACCAAACCATTGCTTTTGATTCTGGTGCTGTTAGCCTTGCTGGAGGAAGTGACTTAACCATTGCGGCCATTACCAATACAGCGACGGGTAGTGCTCCAATCAATTTATTGGTGGCGACAGGAACTTCGTCATTTCTTGTTAGAGACAAGAATGCAGGAGCCAACGTAAGAGTCACACATGGTTCTCCTGATGCGCCTGCTGTCGATATTATTGCGAATGATAATTTTAGTGCGCCTTTATTTAGTAATCTTGGCTTCACTCAAACTTCTGACTGGGCAAATATTCCTGCCAATATGTACAACGTTAAAGTGGTTCCTCAAGGTGCAACGTCGCCTGTTGTTATCAATGCTGACCTGGATTTTGCAATAGGTAATTTTTATTCGGTACTGGCGGTAGACACATTAGATCAAATTGATGCGTTGGTACTCACAGAAGATCGCCGACGTGTTGCAACAGAGGCAAAAATTCAAATTGTTCATGCATCTCCCGCCGCAGGTAACGTTGATATTTATGTCGTTGCTCCAGGAACCGATATTAATAGCGTTGAAGCGACTATTTCTGGTTTTGCTTTAAAAGCAACAACGAATGGTTTTATTGGGCTTCCTGGTGGTAGTTACGATGTTTATATTACAGCAGCTGGAACTAAAGATGTGGCGATCGGTCCTGCACAAATTGATTTAAACGCTGGTGGTATTTATACCGTGATTGCCCGAGACTCTGAACATATTAGTAATGCTCAAGATGCGGGAGCACCTGCTCAGCTATTGCTTTTAGATGACTTTATTCTTTAGGACCAGGAGGGCCCCAGTGCAAACTGGGGCAATACTTAAAAATTTTCGTTTTTACTTTTATAGATGAAAAATAAAAGTGATTTAAATCAAACTCTTAATATTACCTTGTCGGATTTTTAAAGTATTTTGTCGGATTCTTGCTACCTGCATCTATCAACATTCCGGTTACTATTTCATCTCTTTTAGCCATGCCAATGGGTTTGGTTTGAAATGTCGTGATTGGAAGGGTTGTATGTTGTTAAAAAAGTTAGTCAGTTTAGTTGTTGTAAGTATTCCTTTGATTGTTAGCTGTGGTGGAGGTAGTGGTGTTACTTCTGATAATGAATCTCCCGCTGTTGCTAAGGTAACACCTTTAAGTGGAGCTGAATCAGTTGATACGACAGCATCAGTTTCGGTGACATTTGATGAAGATATTGTCGCTTCTTTAGTTAACTCATCCTCGTTTTCTTTGAAAGAGGGAGATGAAGAGGTTCCTGCATCGGTTGTTTTTGATGAAGCAAGCATTACCGCAACCTTGCAAGCGGAGCGTCCATTAAGCCTGCTGACAAAATATACTGCGACGGTTAGTTCATCGATCAGTGATTTAGCCGGAAACCAACTAACTGGAGATTTTAGCTGGTCATTTACCACACGGGATGGTCAGTGGCGAGAGCCAAAGCCAGCAGAGTTTGATGATAATGGTAATGCTCTTTTTTCGTTAGCCATGGCGAATGACAGAGGCGACCCCACTGTGATTTGGTCGCAGCATGATGGAACTGTTTATCGAGTGTGGACTAAGCAATATGAACAGGGTAGTGGCTGGAGTGAGCCTGTTTTATTGAGCTCTTCTGCAGCGGTTGAAGACAGTATTGCCTATTCAGCATCGATGAATAAAGATGGCGTTATCGTCACTTTGTGGCGAGAAGGTAATAGCGTTTGGACTAACTTTTATCAACCTGAATCAGGGTGGCAGTCGGCACAGCGCATTGAAGCTTTTGATGGCGTGCAGTCTTATCTGAAAGATGTGGTAATTGATTCACAAGGTAATGCGGTTGCTATCGTCTCTAATAAATCCGATGGAGCTAGCGTATACAATTTGTGGGCGACACACTTTGTGGCAGGTGAGGGTTGGTCTGCCCCCGTTCTTGTTGAAAACAGTGATTACGCTAATGTAACTCATTCTAAAACTGTTGTTGATGAGCAAGGTGTTGTCACGGTTGTTTGGAGGCAGCAAACCGATGCCGACTCTGATTGGGATTTGTGGTCTCGACGCTACTCTGTTGAGTCTGGATGGGGAGCTCCCGAGTTGGTTGAGCAGCTAGACAATGTAGCTGGCTCGAGGATCAGCGCCTTTGTTGATAGTGAAAACAATGTGTGGATCGGCTGGTATCATAGAGACACTAATTACAGTGCTTACATCAACAAATATACTCCCGGTACGGGTTGGGCCGAGCCAACATTATTAGAAAATGACAACACATCGGATGCGCAAATGCCGAGAGTCGTGGTTGATAAATCTGGACAGGTGACCGTGGTATGGCAGCATTACGACTATGATGACAATGATGATTTAGGCCGGATTTTTGTTCGAAGCTACACGCCTGAGTCTGGTTGGAATGAGCCAGTTGCTATATATGAAAATGCGTCCAGTAGTTACTTTGAACCAGAAATGACGATAGATAACAATGGCCACATTATGCTGGCGTGGGAAGATGGCTCTAAAATATTGGCAACTCGTTATAGCAAAACACAGGGCTGGAGTGAGACGGAGACTTTACAGGACCAAGAAAATACCTCGGCATTTGGAATTAATCCTATCGCTGATACCGCAGGTCGAGTATGGCTGTTTTTCTTGGTGGTCGATAGAACAAGTGGATTACGTGACTTGCTTTATAGCGAATTTAACTAAAGTCGTTTGTTATAAATTATAAAGGTTTATTGCTCATGACTGAGAAGTGAAACATCAAGCGTCATATACCTGCTAAAGAAAAAAGCCCCAGCAAAGCTGGGGCAAAAGCACATACTACACACACTTAGTGTCTATAGGAGATTTCCGTTAGCATCGACCGCATTCAATTGATTGTTGTCGGGGCCATCGGAACTGGTATCAGGAATCCATTGACCGATGCAGCTTCTGTCATTAACACAAGGATCGGTAAGAGCATTTAAGAATGCTACTAACTGTTGGGTTTCCTGTTGATTCAATCGAGGTGAATCAAAAAGAGAGGTCCCAGCATTGCGTTCTTGCTGAAGTTTGTTCAAGGCTAGGTTGGTATTGTTTTCTGCATTAGGGTATAGGTTGTTTACATTGCAGTTGTTTATCGAGTCGAACTGCGGTAAATCGCATGTTTCGTTATCATCAAAATAATCATCAACGCGTCCGCGTGGATTCACATAATGTCGAACAACATCGGTTAAGGTTTCGTAAGCACCTGCATGTCCATAAGGCGCTGTTACCGCGATGTTTAGTAACGTTGGCGTTCTAAAACGATAGCGATCTCGGTTGTCTCCTGTTTCGCGTTCGCGACCAAAGTCATCATCATTACCGTCTCCTTTACCTGCTCCGATTTGCGGAAAGGCGATGGTGTGATGTTGCTCATCGGTAAAGAAGTCTCCGCTGTGACAATTTACGCATCCAGCGCCACCATTGTCGACACTGGTATAGAATAAGATAGCCCCTTCTTTTTGCTCATCGGTTAGAGCATTCAGCTCGCCACCGACATAACGTTTCCAGGGATTATTAACGAGTACCATTGAGCGTTCGTATTCACCTAATGCCATAGCAATATTGTCGAAAGTGATCAGGTTCTCGGCGCTATCACCGGACGCAAAAGCGGTTTGGAATTCTGTTAACCAGTTGTTGGTGGCCAGTTCTCCTGCACCAACACCGTAGTTTCCTATACGTGCTGCGAGGTGCGCTCGAATGGTTTGGTTATCGCTGTTTGCTTCAAAGGTCGTGCCTTTCATTTCTTCCGCTGAAGTAACCGGGAAACGAGCTTGTGCGGCAGCCAGATTAGCCCCGGCGTTGGCATCGGCGGTACCAAAGTTTGAATCCGGTGTTCGAATGGGGGAGAGTGAGCCATTAGCGTCGTCTTCTTTGCCGATGCTTTCAACTCTTGAGTCGTGAAATAAACTACTGTCCCACAGAGCTGTGTTAAATACCGTCGGTGCATTTCTTGGAACAGGAGGTAACTCTCCATTCTCTGTTTCTCGCCCAACACCGAGCAAGTCTGGTTGTGCAGCATGCACACCAACAGGTAGTGACAAATCATCGGCACCTCCCAAAGCGGGATGATGACAAGTAACGCAAGCGGAATCTTGGTCGCCGCCCAAACTTTTACTAAAGAATAATTTCATGCCTAGTTGCGGTATAGGATCACTAATATTAGGCAGTACGCGATTGGTAGAAGCATCACCGGTCAGATTATGTTGGCTTATTAATGAAGAGAGTTCATTGTCTAATGGTGAAGTCACAACTACATCGTTAACTGTGATGGTGACCGTGGCATTATTAGAATTGCCTGTGCCATCGTTAGCGACAAAACTAAATTGATCCTGACCGTTAAAGTTTACCGTTGGAGTGTAAATAAAACTGCCATTGGCATTGAGTGTTAAGCTGCCATTATTGGTGCTGTCGGTAACATTAAATGTGAGTGCATCACCGTCTGCATCGGTTGCGGTGACGTTGGCATTTAAACTGCTGTTTTCGTCAATAGAAAAACTGGTACTAGTGGCGACTGGAAGCGTGTTGGTGCTCCCTGATTCGCCACTGTTACCGCTATCATCACTGCCTCCTCCGCTACAGGCTGTCAGTAAGGTAGCAGAGCAAATAGCCAGAAACGTGTTAGAAACACGAAAGCGCAAGTGTTTTTGTGGTACGGATGTCTGCATATTTGCCTCCTACTAGACAACGAATGGCGTATTAGATGAATGTCTAGATTACGAAGCAAATGAGAAAGAAATAGGGAGGAATTGTGCAAACTCGGTGCAAACGTAAAGGCGTTTGTGAACACCTTCACGTTTTAGAGTAGAATTGGTATTAGAAAGTCTCTATCAAAGATAGACAAACCTAGTCGAGAAGAAACTTATACCCAACGCTATAAACCGAGTGGATACTTTCTTGCTGGGTATGTTCGAGTAACTTTTTGCGCAGTTTTTTGATATGACTATCAATAGTGCGACCACTGACAATCCGTCGATCATCATAAATGCGATCAATGAGTTGATCTCGAGAAAAAATTTGTCCTGGGTTTTGCGAAAGAATTTTTAGCAGGCGAAATTCAATGGCTGTTAACTCTATTGGTAAGCCATTGAATGAGGCTTGATGATGATCGTCATTGAGCAAAAGTCCATCGTAGATCGTCGGTTTGGGTGTCGATAGACGACGCAAAATAGCTTTGACTCTGGCGACTACTTCTCTCGGACTAAAAGGCTTGCAAATATAATCGTCGGCGCCAATCTCTAAACCCAGCAGACGATCTATCTCTTCTATTTTTGCTGTGACCATAATGATCGGCAGTTCGGAAAACTGGCGCACTTCTCGGCAGATATCCAGGCCGTCTTTACCGGGTAGCATCAGATCGAGTAGTAACAAATCAGGAGGTGACTGCTTAATCGCCGGAACAACTTCCAGGCCGTTGCTTATAATTTGACAAGCATATCCACTCGCAGTCAGATAGTCATTTAACAGGTTGGCAATTTTTAGTTCGTCTTCAACGATCAAAACATTCTGCGCAGACATAATCGCTTTTATCATCCATCAAAGTAGAGGTAGTTGTATTGTAATCCATAAGCCGCCTAAAGGAGAGGCTTTTGCATTAATCTCTCCCTGGTGGGCCTCGACGATGTTTTGGCATATCGCCAACCCTAATCCGGCGCCGCCATGAGCTCGATTGCGCGAGGATTCTACACGATAGAGTCGATCAAATAGTTTGTTGATTGATTTTTCTGGTACCCCGGGGGCTGAGTCCATAAAGTAGATGAAGACCTGTCGCTTTTTGATTTGAACTTTTATATCAAGTTGGCCTTGTTCATCGGTATAGCGTTTGGTGTTCTTTAGCAGATTGATAAACAATTGACGCAATCGCTCTCGATCAGCATGAACCACTATTTTTCTTTGAGATGGATAGTGCTTATTGAGCTCAATGGATTTTTCACTCAACTGGCTGGCAAAATTATCAACACAACTATCTAGAACATCAATAAGATTGATATCTTCTTTACGATAATCAAGTGCGCCGAGATCCGATAGAGACAGTTCATACAAATCATTGACCAGACGGGATAACTGAACAACTTCTTGCAGCAACGATTCCATTGATCGGTGATCTGAACTACGAATACCGTCAATAATCGCCTCGATCTCACCACGCAAGATAGACAGAGGCGTTCTTAACTCGTGAGAAATATCAGCAATCCATCGTTGGCGCGCCTCTTCGTTATTTTCCAAAGTTTGTGCAAGGATATTAAAGTCTCGCGACAAATTACCAATTTCGTCCTGGGTGCTGACTTTGGTTCGAGTTTTATAAAATCCTGATGTCAGTTCTTTGGTTGAGCGCGTCAAACTTTTAATGGGCTTAACGATATGGCTCGCCAGTGGCAGTGCAAGCAACAAAGAAATGGCGAGAGCGATACCCGCAATGGTCAGCAGTGTCTCGTTCTGTTGCTCCAAAAAGAGCAGCTCATTCGCTTCCGAAAGCTGTTGACGCTTTTTTAGAGATAGATACCCAATGGTGGTCCCGTCCAATAAAACGGGCGTCATGGGTTTATCGAGATCTTTAACGTTGGGGCCAAAGATCAGCACTTTATTACTGGCAAAGAGTGATATTCGTTGATGAAATCCATTACGCTCTGCGCCAGGAGGAGGGCGCTTGCCAGGAGGAGGGCGCTTGCCAGGTGGTGGGCGTCCGTCAAATCTGGGTGGCGGACGACTGCCTTTATCGTGGCGTCTACTTCTGTCACGAGGACGTGCGTCTCTAGGAGGTCGATGAGAAGGTGGACGATGTCCATCTTTGCGCCGATGAGGTGGCGAAAAACTCTGGTTTTCTAGCTCTCTTAGTGGCGAGCGATAGCCCATTGCTCGATTGTCTGGTTGTGACTCTTCAATCAAAGCGCGCCATAACTGACGTTGTTGCCGGACGAAATCCCAGCTTCCCTGGTTGCGATACTCATCTGCGAGAGCTTCTGAGAAGTAGTCCAGGTGTTGTTGTTCCTTGGTGTTTGCGTATTCCAGAAAGCCACGATCGAAGCTCCATTGCATCAATAAGTACATACTGATCGTGATAAAACTGGTAGCCAGCATTATGACCAGAAATAGCTTGTATTTTATACTTATTGCCACTTACTATAGACCGTCTATCTTGCTGGGAAAATTCGTACTAATATAACGCGAAGTGTCTGATGGATCATCTCAGCCCCTTTAAATTCCACAATATTTGCATATTTGATTAATATGAGCAGGCTCTAGATAAGTTTAACTATTATGAAGCGATTAACCAGTTGCGCCAATGTGATTGAAGCTCACACTTTAAAAGGATTACTGGAAAGGGATGGAATCGAAGTGTTTTTGAAGGGAGAAATGCTTGCCGGAGCATTGGGTGAGTTGCCCGTCGATATGGCTCAGGTTGAGTTATATGTCAGTGAAGAGCAATGGTCTCGAGCCAGTTCCATTATTGAACAGTATACGGGCTCTACCATCGAAGAGGCTGAAGAGTGGACTTGCCAGTCTTGCCATGAAGACAATGGCAGAGAGTTTGAATATTGCTGGAACTGCCAGGCTCAACCTTCATAACTGCTGAGTAATTATTGAACTACCGAGGTTTATCCACCTAATTATCGTTAATCCTATTCTTGTAGGTTGTCATTTTTTTGCGACTCTTTGACTACTTGAGCCGTCAATATAGGTAAATACAACAATAAATGAAAATGAATGATCCAGTGAGTGCTTTTGATGATCTTACTCTGGCAGCGGCGAAACGTGGCGATATGTCTGCGTGGAATCGCATATACCGCCATCTCGAAAAGCCGATGTATTCGCTGGCACTGTCAATGGTTAGAAACCCTGCCGAAGCAGAGGACTTAGTTCAGGAAGCTTTTATTAAGGTCATGAACAAAATTCATCAGTTTCGGGGTGACTCATCGCTATGGGGATGGGTACGTCAGATTCTTGCCAATCAGTGCATCTCTCATTTGAGAAATGCTCGACGTTGGGATGGTAACAGTGAGCAAGAAATAGAACTTTTGCTCGACCAGGTTGAAAACGATGCTCAATGGGGAGCAGAAAAAGATATTCGAAGAGTAATGGAACGACTGCCGGAACAGGCTCAAAGAGTGGTTTATCTCTATGTAGTTGAAGGCATGACGCATAAAGAGATCGCCGAGATGTTTGCGCTGACCGAAAGTTTTTCTAAATCGACAGTATCTAGAAGTTTAAAGCAATTAAAATCATGGATTAGCCCTAAATGAACAGACATTTTTCTCATGATGAAATTGTGCACTTAGCCCGTAACAATCTCGACCATAACGCTCGAGAACATTTGCAAGAGTGTGCACAGTGTCATCATGAATACCAACAAATGCTTGAGTTATTTCGACAAATGAAAACCGAGCTTTCTGTCGCACCAGAAAGAGATTTATGGAGTGGCATTGCTGAGCGCAGGCAACGCAGTCTACGTCGTCAAAAATACAAGCGACGTAATATGTTTTCGTTAGCTATTGCTGCGTCCTTAATGATGATTATTGGTGCGCAGTGGTTTAGCCTCAATCAAAATCAAGCTCAACAACTGCAAATTCAAGCCTTGATGCACCAGTCTCAGCAATTAGAGACCCAGCTATCTAGCTCTCAGTTGAACTTGGTTAATTCTAAGCTTTATTTTGTAGAGTTTCGACAGCAACTATTTGCCATTGATGATGAACTACAACGAGCGTATCAGAACAAGGCTGAGTTTTCTCATATTCAGTCATTGTGGGAGCAACGCGTTAGCTTGTTACAAAAAATGGTTCGATTTAAACACAACCCTCAAAAAATTGAATCGATATAAGGATTTTAGTGATGACTCGATTAACTCGTACTTTTTTTTGGGGATTTGTGGTCCTTTTTGCAAACACGGTTTATTCCCTCGATGATGACTGGACAAACAGTGCTCACGGCGTCCCATACAAAACGTCTGTAATGAATGAAAAGCAGCAAAAAGCCATCCAACCAATACTGGAGCGCTGGCAGCTACAAATGCTGGAGCTGTATCAAGAGTTGGCTGCGAAAGGCGTCGACATTAATAACTTTCATTATCAACAAAAAAGTTACTCGGCTATTCGTTATGGCTTAGTTTTTTCTTACGATCCTGAATACATTCACGCCAATGGGGTGCCCGTTATTGCGGTAACACCTAGCAGTATTATGGCGACACTGGGTGTTCGCAGTGGAGATATTATTGTGCGTGTAGACAATGTTTCTTTAGCCGACAATCAACAGTTGGATGCTGATGGTAATTGGGTTGCGCCCAAATTGTTGTCACAGCATCTTAAAGGTTTGCCGCCTGAGCAAAGCTTTACGATGACCCTGCTACGTGATGGAGCTGAGCTTAACTTCTCTGGTCGCGCTACAGCTTTTACGGTGCCTGGGTTTAAGGTTGAACCTAAAGTGTATGGTGATGCCAATGAATTGGGGGAGCCCTGTGCGACTCTGGAAAGTGATACGACACGTATTTCGTCTTCCACCGGAACCACGGCGCGTGGACACGCTGTATCGATAGTGAGCATTAACGGCAAAAATGTTCTTGAGCGAGACGAATATCGATTGGCTGCTGGCCGCCACTTGATTGTTGTGAACGAGAAATTCCAGCGTAGAATTCGCAAACCTCGTTTCCGTCGTGCTGAGCTGATTCTGGATGTTAAGTGTGGTGATGCTTATGTTGTTTCGGCAGTTATTAACCCAGATGCTACAGACAGAGAGAGTTACTGGTCTCTGCATGTAGAGAACGAAGCCACAACATCCAAAAAGAAACCTTAAGAAGCAGCTTTAAGCTGGTTGGTACGCCAACTCAATAGATTGGTTAAACTGAGGTTCTAAATTTAAGGTGATATCTGTAAAGATTGAGGTGACACCTTGATTGAGTAAGGTACTGGCTTGAGTGTTTTGGTTGACGGTATAGACGAGCAGCGATAATCCTTGCTGATGACACTGCTGTGCCATACCGGGGCGGTAACTTTTATGTTCTATATGGAGCGCAACGCAGTTGAGCCGTTGCGCCTGGAGCATCCAGTTATCGAAAGTGTTATTGCATGCCTCGCCGCTACGTAAGAGCGCTCGAGGTATATGTGACATCTGCTCCTGACAATACTGAAGTGCTTCAACGGAAAAGCTAGACAATAAAATATCGGGGTGCTTGTCCATTTTTTTTAGGGTGGCTTCTATTTGTTGAGCGGTCAGCGTGTCCTGTCCTGCGTTCGGTTTTATTTCCAGATTCATGCCTAGCGATAAACGATTGCAAGCTAACAATGCCTGACGCAAAGTGGGAATGCAGGCATTTTTAAAACGATCCGAAAACCAGCTTCCTGCGTCAAAACTCTGTAGTTCCCAGCGACCATAATCAACAAACAACCCGGTATGATCCGTGGTTCGACTTAAGTAGTCATCATGAAATAGCATAGGGTGATCATCGGCACTCAATTTCACATCGCATTCGATCCATGAATAGCCTGCTCTTGCTGCAACAGCAAATGCTTCCAGTGTATTTTCTGGTGCCAGACTACTAAGCCCTCGGTGAGCGATCTGCTGCGGGAAACTGGCAAAAATGTCCGTTAGTCGCATGTTTTTTATTTGAGTATCAGATGCCTTACCGCTAAGGTTATCAGCTCAGCGTTGCAAATACATGAAATTCATCTAAATAAAAAAGAATAAAAGAAGGTCTATGAATCTACTTTGGGCAGGCTTCATTTTAATTTCCTTTGTTGCGGCTATTTTTTCCTGGCTGGTTAATGGCGACATTGCCATCTTTAGCCGCATGCTGGAATCCGTTTTTCAGATGTCAAAACTCAGTATCGAGATAGCGTTGGGGCTAGTGGGACTTTTATGTTTCTGGATGGGAATACTCAAGATTGCTGAGGTGTCTGGCGTTTTATCCAGCATCGCTCGTCTATTGGAGCCCTTGTTGAGGCGGCTCATGCCGGAGGTTCCGGCAGGGCATCCGGCATTTGGGCATATTACGATGAACATTGCTGCTAACATCTTCAGCCTTGATAATGCGGCAACGCCCGCAGGCATTAAAGCAATGGAAAGCCTGCAAACCCTGAATAAAACGCCTGATACTGCGACCAATGCGCAGATTTTGTTTTTGGTCCTCAATACTTCTGCGGTCACACTGTTTCCTGTCACTATTTTAATGTACCGAGCACAGCTTGGTGCGGTGAATCCTGCTGATGTATTTTTGCCGTTGCTTCTGGCGACCTCTGCATCGACATTTATTGGCCTGTCGGTGGTGATGTTGATACAAAGAATACGTTTTGTTGATTCGGTGCTCCTGGGATATTTTCTGGCCGCTGCAACCATCGTTGGCTCACTGATCTATTGGCTGCACTCAATGCCAGTTGAGCAAATGACGGTGGTATCTGGTGCTATTGGCAATGGCTTGCTGTTATTCATTATCTGTTATTTTATTGCAATGGCTTTATGGCGCAGGGTGGCTGTTTATGACGTGTTTATTGATGGGGCGAAAGAAGGTTTTCATCTAGCTGTTAAAATCATGCCTTATCTGGTCGCCATGTTGGTGGCCATTGGGTTATTGCGTAGCAGCGGCGTACTTAATGTAGTGAGTGAAGGTGTGCGCAAGCTTGTGCTTACATTGGGCGGCGATGCGCGATTTGTTGATGCACTGCCGACGGCATTTATGCGACCTTTTTCTGGCAGTGGTGCCAGAGCCATGATGTTAGAAAGCATGAATACCCATGGAGTGGATTCATTTGTGGGTCGGCTGGTGGCAACTATTCAGGGTAGCACCGAAACCACTTTTTATGTGCTAACCGTATATTTTGGAGCGGTGGGAATAAAAAAGATCCGTCATAGCCTTGGTTGCGGATTGGTGGCCGATGCTGCTGGAGTGATTGCTGCCATTGTTGTGAGTTATTGGTTTTTTGGAAGTTAAGGTGGCTCTAAAATTCGGTTTTTATCCTGTGATGATTGGGTTAAAAAAGCGACTTTTTGTTTTGAGATATCTTGGTTAATAAATATCCTGTTTTACATTAAAAGCACGTGAGTCAGTAGCTACTTTCGTTCCAAGGGTTACGGCATCTTTATTCTGTGAATAAATCACAATATAACAAAACGATGACAGTGCTCAGATCCAGAAAATGACACTTGTTGTCAATAGTAATCCACAGAAATCTGGCAAATATTTTTTGCGCTTTGCACAAGCTTTATTCGATCCGATTGATCATTGAACAAAGCACTCTTTAAATATAACTTATTGAAAAATAAGCATTTTTTAAAACTGGTTAAAAAATGCTCAATTTGTAGAAGATCGTGTAGTTATGGGGGCTGAAGGCATTTGTATAAAAGTTTCCCCCAAAGTTATCCACAGTTATTGTGGAAAGAATATTACGGTTTAATAACAGTGGGATCTGGTCAATTATGACTCTTTTTGGGCACTCGAAACGGTATAATTTTTGCCCTGTTTGTGCTTTTTGAAATTTCCGAACACTTCATTGAAGTTTCGCTTCATAAATTGGCGCAATCCGTTGATGGTAACCACATAAAATCGACCACCAGGATTCAGGTGTTCGTAAGCGTCGTGCAAAAATAGAGTGAGCATCTCATTGCCTACTTTGGCAGGAATATTAGACACAATTACATCAAATTTTTCTTTGTTGAGCTGCTCAAAGCCATTACCCAGCATGGCTTTTGCGTGAGGTACATGATTGTTTTTGGCGTTCTGATTGGCGTAATCCACAGCCACAAAGTCTTTATCGGCCATAATGACACTGCCTTGTGGAGCCATTTTGGCCATAGTAATCCCTAAGGGGCCATAGCCACATCCCAAATCGAAACAGTGAGCGTCGGGAGCTATGTCGAGGTATTCGAGCAACAAGCGTGTACCTTCATCGATTTCTCTGGGAGAAAAAATACCCCAGGTCGTGGTGAAGTTAAGTGGGAAGCCTCTTAACTCAGTGGCAAATTGGATGGGTTCACGAATTTTGGCTAGTTCAGGGTTTTTCGATGGCATAGTGTTATTTGAGTCTGTTAATTTTCGGTTGATAGTGACCGCCGCAGCTTGATGTTATTTGGCACGGCAGAACGAGCGAAGTGTCATTGCTTTATATAAGTGACATTCTAACGCAGAAGAACAAAAAATGGGATTAACCCCTCTTAGTTTCAGTCGAGGTGATGATAGAAAGCGGCATAAGCCCTGATGCATTCTTTTTACTTCATGTTAAAATTCGGCCTTTGCAGTAACAGGATTTAAATTTATGAGTAAGTCGCCGGTTTACAAGATTCTCTTTGTAAATCAAGGGCAAACCTACGAGATATATGCTCGTAGCATTGTTCAAAGTGAGCTGTATGGCTTTATAGAAGTAGAAGAGTTGTTGTTTGGCGAGCGCACACAGGTTGTGGTCGATCCCGCCGAAGAAAAACTGAAAGCTGAATTTGAAGGCGTAAAGCGAAGTTATATACCGATGCATTCGGTTATTCGAATCGATGAAGTTGAGCAGCAGGGAGTGGCAAAAATCTCCGACGCTGCAGGTAATGTGGTGACGCCTTTTCCTATGCCAATGAATAAGCCGGGTGGAGCCGACTAATGAACCTGGATGATATTCCATTAGGTAAAAACACCGAGTACCCCGATCGCTACGACCCTGAGTTGCTGTTTCCCATTGCTCGCGAAGAGAAGCGTACCGAAATAGGCTTGGCCGATCCGGCGCCTTTTAATGGCAAGGACAGTTGGACTGCCTATGAGATGTCCTGGCTGGATTCACTTGGTAAACCTCAGGTTGCTATTGGCTTGTTTGAGATCCCCTGTAATTCTCCCGCTATTGTCGAGTCGAAATCTTTTAAGCTGTACTTAAACTCGTTTAATCAAAATCAATTTGCTGACTGGTCGCAGGTTAAAGCCTGCTTGCATCGAGATCTTGCCGCTGCCATTGGAGCTGAGCTTGATATCACTTTGTACACTGTCGATGAGTTTCAGACCAAAGGGATCACGACGTTTAATGGCCTGTGCCTCGATGAGTTATCAGTAGAGTGTTCACAGTATGACTATGCGCCTGATTTGTTGCGCTGTGTTGACGGTGGAAAACAAGTATCTGAGCAGCTGTATTCTCATCTTTTAAAGAGCAATTGCCTGATTACTTCTCAGCCGGATTGGGCCAGTGTGTTTATTGCTTATGAGGGGGCTGCCATAGACCATGAAAGCCTGCTGCAATATCTGGTGTCTTTTCGTAATCATAATGAGTTCCATGAGCAGTGTGTTGAACGTATCTATCAAGATGTGATGCATTATTGCCAACCACAGAAACTCACCGTCTACGCACGATACACTCGTCGTGGTGGTTTGGACATCAATCCTTGGCGCAGTAACCACGCTACACAGTTGCCTTTCGCTAGAATGTCACGTCAATAATGTTATGAAATCAGTCAGTGGTGAGTGATCACTGACTGGTTTGTCTTCATTTTCCTATCCCAAACCTCATCTTCAAATTCTAAATATGAGATAAAAATCACAGGTTTTTTGTGAGGTATTTCAACAAACAGTGAAGAGAGATTGAATCTGTTTCTCATTCCTGAGTCAGTAATATTAAGACATTGTAAAACTGTGACTCGGGTAAAGCTTTGTGCTGCCAAATCCGATTATATTGATTGAAAGAACATTGAATTGTTTAATTGTGAGGAGAGATTCATGGCTTATCTGGTATTGATGGAAGACAGCCAGTCTTGTAGCCGCTTTGCATTAAAAGACGATTGTCTGACCATTGGCCGATCACCGGGCAGTGATATCTTTTTGGATGATCCGTCTGTGAGCCATCATCATGCCCAGCTCCACATTGAGTGTGAAGAAGAGTATGAGCAAGAGGAGCATCAACAGAGCGACCTTGATTGCCGTTATCGAGTGGTGGATCAAGGCAGTACGAATGGTACTTATGTGAACAACAAAAAGATCGATGAGGCTGAGTTAAAGCACAATGATCTACTGGTTATTGGGCTCAATAACTTCCGCTTTGTGGATGAAGAAAAGTCTGCGCTGGAAAAAACTCAGCAAATAAAAAAATCCTGGTTACCAGGTGTTTTCTATTTAAAGGATAAAAAGTGATCAGGTATTCATGAGTCGAAAGCAAAGGAACTGCTTAGGTGACTGAAATATCGCCGTTATCAATGACTGCTCTGACAACCTGTAATACGTTTGAATATATTGCCAAAGCCGTTAGAATAGCCAGCCAATATTGTATTAATAAATTGTTGTTGTGTTTGCTGGTCTAAAGTGACGCCCACAAACGATTAAAATATGTAACAAACCAGAGCGTGCGCCTGAATGGTTTGCTATGGTAGCGTGTACCAGACTCAACACAACCTGCTAACTCGAAGAGAAGTGATAGAGCATGAGCCAGCATTTTCTTGAATTTGAACGTCCAATCGCAGAACTAGAAGCACAGATCGAAGAATTACGATTAGTTGGCAGTGATTCTGAAATTAACATAACAGAAGAAATCGCCCGTCTGCAGAAAAAGAGCAAAGAGCTGATGGATCAGATATTTTCTGATCTGGATGCCTGGCAGATTGCTCAACTAGCCAGACACCCTCAGCGCCCTTATACCCAAGACTACCTCGATCATATCTTTACCGATTTTGATGAGCTGTGTGGTGATCGTACTTACGCTAATGACTGGGCGATCATTGGCGGAACTGCTCGCTTGGAAGGCCAACCGGTTATGGTTATTGGTCATCAAAAAGGTCGGGATACGAAAGAAAAGATTCGCCGCAACTTTGGTATGCCACGCCCTGAAGGGTATCGCAAAGCATTGCGCCTGATGGAAATGGCAGAAAAGTTTAAATTGCCGATTATTACCTTTATCGACACTCCTGGTGCTTATCCTGGCGTTGGCGCAGAAGAGCGCGGTCAGAGTGAGGCCATTGCTCGTAACCTTAAAGTCATGGCGGGTCTAAAAGTACCTTCTATTTGTACTGTTATTGGCGAAGGCGGCTCCGGTGGTGCGTTAGCTATTGGTGTTGGTGATCGCGTTAATATGTTGCAGTACTCAACTTACTCGGTTATTTCGCCAGAAGGTTGTGCTTCTATTTTATGGAAGAGTGCAACCAAAGCGCAGGAAGCAGCGCAAGCAATGGGGATCACGGCTCAGCGCCTAAAACAGCTGAACCTGATTGATTCCATCATTTCTGAGCCTGTAGGTGGCGCTCACCGAGATGTTCCACAAATCAGTCAATCTCTTAAGCAACGTTTGTTGGATGATCTGCGTGATCTGCAAGCATTGACTGTTGAAGATTTGTTGGACCGCCGTTACAGCCGCCTTATGTCTTTTGGTGAGTTTGAATCATAATTCTTACCTCTATGTACTGTCTTAGAGTCAAAGACATCACTCTTATCTATACCCAATGCAGGTAGGCGGCCAGCATGCGAGTCCCCTGAGCTTAGATAGACTAAGTGATTGGGGTGAGTACGCGCAGCCAACATCGCTGCATCTTGAAAGGCGACGGGGATAATCGCGATGTACACAGGCAGACAGCCTGTGTACTATTGTGCCCATGAGTAACCTTCAAACGACATTACTACCCATTGTGCAACAAGCTTTGCCCGATTCCCGCTGGGTGGTTGGCCTGAGTGGTGGTGTGGATTCGTCTGTCTTACTGTATCTGCTGGCAGATCTTTGCCCGGAGTCTGTTACTTTAGAAGCCATTCATGTTCATCACGGGTTAAGTGATGAAGCTGACCAGTGGGCAGCACATTGCGAGTCTTTATGTCGGTCTTTAGATGTTGAGTTGACGATTACAAAAGTATCGGTAGATGCATCCGGTGACGGATTAGAAGCGGCCGCGCGCGCGGCTCGGTGGCAAGTGTTTGATCAACACCTGTGTGTGGGAGACTGGTTGTGGCTGGGTCACCATCAAGATGATCAAGCCGAAACTTTGTTGCTGAATCTATTACGTGGGACTGGCGTCAAAGGGGCGGCCGCAATGAAGCCCGAAACGACGCGCAATGAATTTCAGGTTATGCGTCCATTGTTATCGACTCCACGCTCAGAACTCGAAACCTTAGCTCAAGACAAAGGTATTGTCTGGGTAGACGATCCTTCTAATGAAGACACTCACCTACGTCGTAACTGGTTACGCCATCAGGTGATGCCACAGTTTGAGAAGCACTGGCCTGGCTATCGAAAATCTCTTGGCAGATTTTGCGAGCACATGAATGAAACCGAAGAGCTTCTACAAGAGCTGGCACTTGATGATTGGAAGCGTGTTTCTCATCATTCCTTATCACTGGATATTGTGCGGCTGAATCAGTTGTCCCGTTCACGTCAAAAAAACCTCCTTAGATACTGGGCGAGCTCGAAATCGCATTACCTACCGACGGATATGCAACTGAGTGAGTTTTTGCGTCAACTGGCGTCGTGTTCTAGCGAGCAGTCTGCGGAATTGACCTGGGGGGATTGGTTATTTAAACAGTCGGCACAAGCTCTTTATTTACTTCATCAGTCAGCCGTTACGGCAACTGACTACGAATACCTTTGGAGCGAACTCAAACATCCTTTATGGATTGCAGAACTGAATCAGACGCTGCGCTGTGTTGCTGGAGCAGAAGTTGCAGTTCGTAAACCACATGCGCATGAGTCGGTTCACATAGTGAGTCGACGTATGGGGGTTAAGTGCCACCCTCATTATCGAGCCCATAGTCAGTCTTTAAAAAAAGTCTTTCAGGAAGCAGGCATACCGCCCTGGGTTCGCAACGCGCTTCCGTTAGTTTATTACAACGATCAGCTGGTTGCTGTTGTTGGGTTGTTTTACGAAAGCTCCATGTTGGTAACAGAAAAAGAAGAGGGCATTGCTTTTTCTTTTATTGCTAACCAGAACGAAGCGCTTTTGTAGGCATGTATACTCGTCGCCTTTCAAGTTGCAGCGGTGTTGGCTGCACCTTGAAATACTTTGGGTATCTATCAAAATTTATTAAGCATTAAAATGAGGTTAATATTTTGCAAACGATTGCTGAGTTAAGCCCTGTACCATTGTGGCAAATATTCGAGCGACTGACTCAAGTCCCTAGACCTTCAAAACATGAAGAAGCTATTTTACAGTCACTGGAAGCTTTATGTGATGAACATAAACTTGAACACTTTCGTGACAAAATTGGTAACTTAATTATTCGTAAAGCGGCGACGCCAGGCATGGAAGATCGCGCGGGTGTGGTGATGCAGGGACATGTGGATATGGTCCCGCAAAAAAATGCGGATTCTGATCACGACTTCTTGACCGATCCTATTCGAACCTTAATCGAAGATGGATGGGTGACTGCTGATGGAACAACATTAGGTTCTGACAATGGTATTGGCGTAGCTGCTGCTCTGGCTGTGATGACAACGGAAGGTATCGAGCATGGGCCTCTCGAGCTTTTGTTAACCATTGATGAAGAAGCGGGAATGACTGGAGCCGGTGGATTGGAGCCTGGGTATTTGAATGGCGATATCTTATTGAATATGGATACGGAAGATGAAGGCGAGCTGTATGTAGGCTGTGCAGGTGGTGTGGATGTCACAGCACTGATCCCTATGCAGTGGGAACCAGTAACAGAAAATCAGACTGCGATAGAAATTGCTGTCCGTGGATTGCGCGGTGGTCATTCTGGGCTAGATATCGATAAGAATCGTGGCAACGCCAATAAGCTGATTAATCGATTCTTGTTAGAACACTTCGAAGCACTTGATGCGCGAGTATTTTCTTTTAACGGCGGCACTCTGCGTAATGCGATTCCGCGAGAATCTTTTACTAGGCTTGTGGTTGCGAAAGAAAATATGGATGCGTTGCAGTCTGCTATGGCATCGTTTATCGAAGTCATCAAAAAAGAGTATGGCTCTGTTGAACCTGCTTTCTCCATGGAATTCAAAGAGATCCCATTGCCAGAACAAGTGTATACTGTTGCCTCTACGATGCCTGTTATTCACTCGGTTGCCGCCTGCATCAGCAGTCCTTCGCGTATGAGTGACGAATTTGATGGTATCGTTGAAACATCGAATAACATGGCAGTAGTGAAAACAGAAGATGAGCATGTGAAGGTGTTGTCTCTGGTTCGCAGTTTGTCAAACAGTGCTCGTGACGATTTGGCGCGCTGTGTGGCGGCAACGTTTAAAAATGCTAATGCAGAAGTCTCGATCAGTGGTGCTTATCCAGGGTGGAAGCCGAATGCTCAATCAAAGATCCTTACCTTGATGATGGAGCGTTATGAAGCACTTTTTGGTAAGCAGCCTTTAGTCAAAGTCATTCATGCTGGCTTAGAGTGTGGCCTATTAAGTTATCCTTATCCGCATTGGGATATGATTTCCTTTGGACCTACGATTCGCCATGCACACTCACCTGATGAAAAAGTGCATATCGAGTCGGTGAGTAAGTTTTGGGATTATCTGTTGGATGTTTTAAAAAACATTCCCGTTAAGTCTTAAGATCTGAGACAGTTAAGAAAAGATCATTGCCTCTATTACTGGCATAAAGAGTTGGTTGATGGTGTTTTATCGCAACCATCAACCAGCAGTTTAACGGCTTCGTCAGCTGGCAGTGGTCGGCTGAAGTAGTAGCCTTGTACTTGCTTTATTCCCAGATCAGTTAAAATAGCAACGTGTTTTTCTGTTTCAACACCTTCCGCCACTAATCCCAGAGATAATTGATTAGCCATATAGATAATGGTTTTTACAATCGCAAGTAGTGTGGGATCTTCATCAATACGATTAATAAAAGAACGATCGATTTTTATGACATCAAGAGCAAATTGGTTGAGATAGCTTAATGAAGAGTAACCCGTTCCAAAGTCATCCAGCATAACTTGAATATTATTTTCTGAGAGTTTCGCAATTAACGTTTTTGCTAAATCAAAGTTTTCAATCAGTAAGCTTTCTGTGATTTCTACTTTTAAAGATTGAGTATCGAGTTGATGCTTTTTCAATAACTTTTTGATGTCTTTTAGCAGATCGCCATGACTGATTTGTCGTGAAGAAAAATTAACACTGACGGTCAGGCTTTGAGGAACACCTTCTTGTTGTCGCCAGGACTTTAAGGTTGCCAGTGATTGATCCAGTATATGGTTACCCAATGTGTGAATAAAGCCAATTTCTTCTGCGATGGAAATGAATTCAGCCGGACTTACTGTTCCTAGTTTTGGGTGAGTCCAGCGAGCCAGTGCTTCAAAGGATTCTATGTTACGGGTCTGCATGTTATAAACAGGCTGAAAAAACACATGGATTTCATCTCTCTCGATAGCGTGTCTTAATTCATTTTCCAGCTTGAGTCTGGTCAGTGCTCTTTGATGCATATTGGAGTCAAAAAGAGAATAGCGTGCCTTGCCATGAGCTTTTGCATGATACATAGCGGCGTCTGCATCGCGCAGGAGTTCATCGGTTTGGCTGTAGTCATAATGACTGAGTACGATACCAATACTGGTGGAGGTATAGACTCGCTGATCCAGTAACTCGTAGGGTTGAGAAATCGAGTCGAGGATACGTTCTGCAATAATGGCAGCATCGCGTTCATTTTGAATATCAAGTAACAACACGCAAAACTCATCACCGCCTAGGCGAGCAACTGTATCTCCAGGACGAACGCAGCGGCTTATACGCGCACTGACTTCTTTTAGCAGTTCATCACCTACCAGATGACCCAGACTGTCATTGATGACTTTAAATCGATCCAGATCGAGAAAGAAGATCGAAAAGTAGATGTCCTTTTCTCGTTTCATCTTTGATAACAAGTGTTCGACGCGGTTAATAAAAAGCGCTCTGTTAGGGAGTTGAGTTAAACTATCGTGAAACGCTTCGAAAGCCAGCTGCTTTTTGGTTTCCTCTTGTTCATTAAGCATGCTTTGGAGTGTTTTGTTGGTGATCGACAGCTCCTGTGTTCTACTTTTAACGCGTTTTTCCAGTTCGTCATTTATCTTCTTTAACTCTTCATGAGTGGCGAGCAGTTCGTCGGCATTGTTTTTTCGTGAAAGGGCAACGGCAACCTGCTGCGCGACAAAAGACAGCACTTCTTTGTCTCTATGACTGTAATTCTCTGCATCATTGTAACTTTGGATAGCGATCATGCCTAAAGTTTGCTTTTGATAAATAAGCGGCACGCCTAACCAGCTGGATGGCATACGACCTTTTATGGTCTGTTTGCTTGCCCACTCTTTTTGGTTGCTTGAGTTGATTAAAAGAGGCACTCGCTTTGAAAGTACCCATTCTGTGGGAGACAGTTCGCTATCTGAACTATGATGGGCGATGGTTCGGCTAGTGGGTTGTGGTTCGTAGTTATCGACAAAGTATGGAAAATGGATTTCTTTTTTGGGGGTGTCGAACAGCGCAATATAAAAATTATTTGCTAGTGTCACATTGCTGATTATTTTATGAATATGCTCGTAAAATTCAGCCAGTGCTATTGGCGCATTCGTCAGCTCTGATATTTTGAATAAGGCGTTTTGCAGCACTTCTGCCCGCTTTTTTTCTTTTACTTCTCTTTCCAGTACTTCGTTGGTTTGTTGCAACAGTGCCGTTCTTTCTTTAACGCGCTTTTCTAATTCTTCATTATGCCGTTCTAATTCTTGTTGTGCTTTTTTTCTTTGCAAGGTTGTTGCTATATGCTGTGACACATAGGTGAGCAATTCTTTATCTTTAGTAAAAAATTGCCGTTCGTGTTGGTAGTTTTGTACTACCAGTGCACCAATGGTTTGATTGTTATGCCTAAGTGGTACACCTAGCCAGTCGTTACAGCGTTTTCCTCGAACTTGTATTTCTCCCGACTGCTCTAGTTCATCGAGCTTTTTTCCATCAATGAGTAAGGCTTCATCGGACTGCAGCAACCATCCCGTTAAGGTCTGTTTAAAGGATTCAATCGGTTCGGGTGGCCAGTCTGTTGGATTAAGCGTATCCTCTTCGTCAACAAAATATTCAAAGGTGACTTTTTTCTGGTTATCGGTCAGTAGCACAATATAAATATTACGAGCGTACATCAATTGTTCAATCACTTGATGCAAATCTCGATAAAAGCTTTCTAAATCGATTGCCTGACTGGATAAATCGGTGATTTTGAATAAAGCATTTTGCCGTTTTTCGGTTTCCTGTTTTGCCTGCGCAATGGTCTCCAGCTCCTGCAAGCGGGATTTCATCTGCTGATATTCATTGGGATCGATGTTTGGCAAGGTCCAGTTTCTTCTTGTAAGGGTGCTTAATTAGCTTAGTTAAGCAACGAGGTTTTGTAAAAAATCAGCTGGTTAGGACATGATTGAAATTGTCGTGATATTGAAAAATGAGATTGCATGATTAATGTTAAAAAGTTTAGATTGAAAATTGAGGCTGAAAAATTGAAAAGGGTTCTTTGTGTCGATAACACATTACATTAATACCGATTTAGATATTTACTCCTCCCAGGATCTGAGTGCTATAGGTGACTATCTGGAAGAGCTATGCTGCGTACTTCAATGTGGTTGGGTGGATGATAGGTTTCACTTATGTCTGGAATCGAATAGTGACAGAGCCGAGCTTAACGAGCATATTTCGCAGCTATTAGCAGTGATTGAGTCCTTACCCGTGGATAGGTTGGCGATACTTAAGGCAAGCCAAGTGTTTGATTTTAATATTGGTATTGAGACGAACCAATGCTGGGCAAAAAACTTTCGAATCACGCCTGCTAATCTCAATCGAATTGCTCAATTAAATGCGAGCGTGAGTGTGACTTTGTATCCTTATCGACAGGATTCTGTTGATTAGAGCTTGATAGCTAAAGAGTGACTGGCTTTGGAATTTACTCGTGAGCAGAAAAAAATCGCAAGATATCCATCTGCTTTTTAATCGCATCATTGTACCCCAGTTTTATAAGTTCCTGGGTGTAACCACTCTCAAACAGCAGATAACTGAGTACAGCGCTACCGCTGTTGCCATCAATACCCACGCGACGTAAGAAGAACTGAACCGTCGATGGCATTTCTTCGAGGTACTGGCTCGCGATGTGGCTCAAATCTTTTGAGGGACTAATTGCCAGGGTTTCTACCTGGCGTAGCCCTAGCTTTGTGCGAGTTTCATCAGACACTTTATTGAGCGTTTTATTGATGCGCTCGAGTCGTTCCAGATCGCTATCGAGGCTATCAATAAAGACGCTATCGAGCAGGTGACCTGCGATTTCTGCAATGCTTGGATAGCGGCCTAAACTTGCAGGCAGTGGCTGTTCGTTGGTGTCGGGATCAACGCCGACCACCAGTACTTTTTTGGCACCTAGATGAATTGAGGGGCTCAGTGGCGATAGAAAGCGCATACTGCCATCGCCAAAGTATTCGTTGTTTACCTGTTCGGCAGGAAAAACCAGTGGGATTGCCGCAGAAGCTAACAGATGATGCTTATTAATCTGAGTGGCGATGCCTTTACGTCGGTAGCGTGACCACTCCTGTACTCGCTCATTTGCCTGATAGAAACTAATGGACTCACCGGTTTCGTAGCTAGAGGCAGTGACACAAAGAGCCTCTAATACACCGCGATCGATTGCCTTCTGAATATGATGGTAAGGGATTACATCATCCAACAATGCTCTTAGTGGACGATTATCCAACAGACTGATGCTGCGATGGGGCTGTCGACCAAACATGAGTTTGAACCAGCGACCGCTATTACTCAGCAGATCCATAAAGCCGCTGCTGTATACCTGAGCGCAATGAAATCCAGCCCAGACTTGCTCCAGTCGTTTCATACCCAGACGAAAATGTCGCGCATAAGCTGCCACGACCGTTGCGTTAATAGCACCAGCAGAGGTGCCGCAAATGATAGGAAATGGATTATCGTGCGCAGGTAGCGGCAAGATATCGGCAATGGCTTTTAAAACACCAGCCTGGTAGGCCGCACGGGCGCCACCACCGGATAACACTAATGCCGTTTTTTGTTGGCAAAATTCCATTAAGTGTTTAAGCCTTCCATCGTTTGCGTAAGGCTTTGTAAACGCGCATGGGATACCACATCTTACCGCGGCTGCCGTTATAGCGAGCCAGCGCTTTGGTGATGTCTTTCTTTTCTTTCTTGATATACAAGCTCAAGATTGCGCAGCCGTAACGCAGATTGGTTTCTATATCCGTTAGGTCGTCATCTTCGTGACCGATTTCTTTTTTCCAGAAGGGCATAACCTGCATCAGTCCCTGAGCGCCTACGGAGGAAATCGCAAACTGATCGAAATTAGACTCTACTTCAATCAGTGCTAGCACCAACTGCGGATCGAGTTTGTATCGAGCGGCTTCTCGATGGGTAAGTTGCAGAATGGCGAAGCGTTCGTCTTCAGGAATATGAGGAGCGCGCTTGGCGAGTCGAATCGACATTTCTTTGAGCCAGACTTCGGCTTCAAATTCGTCAACAAATGCATTGGGCTGAGTCAGTACCTTCTTGAGCTCATTACGAAAATATTCGTCAGGTACTTCTTGATTGGCGGCCAGAGTCGGTAAAGAAAAGGTCAGGACCAGAGCGATTGTGAAGGCGCGCGCTAGCGCGCGCCACTGCTGCACGCTAAAAAAGGCGAGTGATGGTTTTGATAATAGCGTCTGTGTTTTAGCGTGGGCCATGACTTAACCTTTGAGCTTTTCCTGAATAAAGGCTACGACGTTTTCTATGGACACGTCGGCTTTATCACTGCCGCCTCTGTCTTTGTATTCAAAAGTGCCTGCATCGATGCCGCGCTCAGAGATAACAATGCGATGAGGGATACCCAACAGCTCAGAGTCGGCAAACATAACGCCAGGGCGTTCTTTTCGGTCATCGAATAGCACTTCTATACCTAAGTCTAGCAACTCGTTATAAAGTTTTTCGGCAGCTTCTTCGACTCGATGAGAACGATGCATGTTCATCGGGATGATGGACACGCTAAATGGCGCAATATTTTGTGGCCAGATAATGCCGTAGTCATCATGGTTCTGCTCGATAGCGGCAGCAACGATTCGGCTCACACCAATACCGTAGCAACCCATGGATAATGTCACGGCTTTACCGGATTCGTTAAGCACGTTGGCATTCATAGCTTCGCTGTATTTGGTTCCCAACTGGAAAATATGACCCACTTCGATACCACGCTTAATGGTCAATGTGCCTTTTCCGTCCGGGCTTTGGTCACCTTCGATAACTTCGCGCAAATCAAAGACTTCGTGGATCTGGGCATCACGATCCCAGTTTGCGCCAGTGTGGTGTTTGTCGTTTTCGTTAGCACCGCAAACAAAGTCGGTCATCAAAGCGGCATCACGGTCAACGAGGACTGGAATGTCGAGTCCCGCAGGTCCTACTGAGCCTGCGTCACAATTAGCTGCCTGTCGGATCTGCTCATCGGATGCCATGGTCAAAGGTGCTGCGATGAGTGGGTGCTTCTCTGCTTTGATTTCATTAAGTGTGTGATCGCCTCTCAAGCAGAGTGCAACCACCGGTGTGTCTTCGTTAGCGCCTGCAACCAACAATGTTTTGATGGTTTGGGTGGTTGCGACTTTCAGGAAATTCGCCACCTCTTCGATGCTTTTAACATTGGGCGTATCAACCGTCGCTAATTCAGCGCCAGGTGCGTTTCTCTCGCCTGTAGGAGCAAGGCTTTCGGCTTTTTCGACATTGGCGGCGTAATCACTACCATCACTAAAGGCAATGGCGTCTTCGCCAGAGTCAGCCAACACATGAAACTCGTGAGATTTGCTGCCACCGATTGAGCCTGTATCGGCTAATACGGCGCGGAAGTTTAAGCCCAGACGCTCAAAAATATTGGTATAAGCCTGATACATGATCTGGTAGGTTTTTTCCAGGCACTCCGCATCGGCATGGAAGGAGTAGGCGTCCTTCATTAAAAACTCTCGTGCGCGCATCACGCCAAAACGGGGACGAACTTCGTCACGGAATTTGGTCTGGATTTGGAAGTAATTCGCCGGTAGCTGTTTGTAAGAGCGGATTTCGTCGCGAATCAGATCGGTAATCACTTCTTCGTGAGTTGGGCCAACACAGAAATCGTTTTGATGACGATCCTTGATGCGCAGTAGCTCTGGCCCAAACTGGTTCCAGCGGCCTGATTCTTCCCATAACTCAGAGGGCTGTACGGCTGGCATTAACACTTCAATAGCGCCTGCACGTTCCATTTCTTCGCGGACAATGTTTTCTACTTTCTTGAGCACTTTGAGACCCGTGGGCAGCCAGGTGTATAACCCTGATGCCAATTTACGGATCATGCCCGCTCGAAGCATCAGCTGATGGCTGGTTAATACGGCGTCAGAAGGAGTCTCTCTAAGGGTAGCCAGTAGATACTTGGTAGTACGCATATTATTTTCGCTTATTGTCCAAAAATAGGGTTTAAAAAAATTGGCCCTATTCTAGCAGTGATCGGCCCATTGTGGCATCCGTCAGATCTGAATAATGAGAGGATTTATAACAAAAAGTAGAGGTATACCCGTCGCTCGTCAAAATGGGAGGGGATTCGCTGTGGTTACTCACATCCGTCATTGATTAGATTGCGGCTTACGGGACTCATTTGCTAGCCGCCTGACGATATCTGACAAGACTTTGGGTCTTAATATTAAGAAAATACATGCCGAGTCGCTCAAAAAATACGCATAGAGCCTTTAAATTTCTGAAAAAGTCTTTATATTGTGCGTCCTGAGCCGCAAAGTGCGTGAGTTGTCTTCGAATATAATGCACGATAAATATGTGCTTATGAGCTAAAAGACAACATCCAATCTATCACTGCGACCCTCGGTATATGATGACCCTGCAAAATTAAGAGTGAAGTAACGAATGCCTATTTATGAATATCGCTGTAAAGCGTGTGACCACCAGTTTGAAAAAATTCAGAAAATGAGCGATGACGCGCTTTCTGACTGCCCTGAGTGTACTCAGCCAGAGTTGGTTAAACTGGTCTCAGCCAGTGGCTTCCAGTTAAAAGGAACTGGTTGGTATGAGACAGATTTTAAAGGCAAAAAAAGCTCAGAAAAGAGCACTTCGACTTCCAGTAGCGACTAAAGCCTGTTGATTTTTCATTACAGGCCTTTGCTGCCGCTCCTTGTGATAACGGACGTTATGACAAGGAGTTTTGCAGATGCTTATTGCGGTAGTTGCCCGCGGTTTCTCCTGTCCATTCCTTAAAGCGCCGATAAAAAGAACGTGTCTCGCCGAACCCTGTTTTTTCGGCAATGTTCTCGATGGTCATTTCGGTGTGTCCCAAATAGTAGAGCGCTAATTCTTTGCGTGTTTCGTCTAACAATTGCTGAAACCCTGTACCTTCCTGCTTGAGCTTGCGTTGCAATGTTCTTGTTGTCATGCCGAGCTTCTCGGCAATGGTATCTCGATTAGGAAATTTATCGGTAAATAAAAGTTTGAGCAGAGATCTAACCTGAGCACCAATGGATTCTCCTTCATGGACTCGATGCAATACTTGGGTGGCATGTTCAAGTAGGGAGTGCAGTACCTGAGGATCGGCCTGTTCTATCGTCAGGTCGAGATTTTCTTTGGCTATCCAGAGGCCGTTGTAAGCTTGGTCAAAAACGATATCGCATTGAAAAACCGCTTGATACTCTTGCAAAAGAGCGGGATCGTCGGGAGCTGAAAATTGAAAGCATACCTTGTTGGGGCTGCTTTCTGATTGGGTTAACCAGCGTGCAAAACTCACCCAGGAAGCCAGCACATTGGCCGTCACATGTTCTCGAACACGAGCCCGTGATAGCTGGCAAGTCCAACGGATCAACATTTCTCCCGCATGCTCTTCGGTTGCGGTTACACCCATATCTCCCACTATCTTTTCGTAAATCGGCACATGCTGGAGTGCTTCTTTAAGGGTGGCGCAATTCATCGCAATGTAACCTAATACGCTATAGGAAGCTGGCTGGATAAATGCTGCTGTATGCAAACCAAACAATTCATCTTTACTGGCTGGGATCAGGTTATCAAGCAGGTGTTCCAAAGTGGAAGCCGGAACACGGTGGTGGTGATCCGCCAATACCTCGGCATTAAGGTTTAAACGCTCCAACAAAGGTGCGTATTGAAGCCCGAGGCTATTTGCTGTTGCCAGATATTGATTGAGTGCGGGGATAGAAACGTAGCCAATCTTTGACATTACGAAATGGGGCTCCTGATTCGTTCTGAGTGAGTGTCATGCTTGTCTCTTTTGGACAGTGTATCCTGATGAGGCAGCGCTAGTATAGATCTCATCATCTATCATGATGCCGGAGTGATCGGCACTGCTAACCTCTTGTTGCTATTGAGAGCAAAAGAGGAGGGCGATTCTCGACTTGTCATCACGGTTGTACAAGGCTGAGAAAGAATAGAATAACGGTTTTTAGAAAGAAGGTTGAGTAATGCGACGTTGGAATGGTTGGGGATTTGATAACAGTGAATTTAATTATCAGCTGAGTGATTCGGCGCGCCAGTTTTTGGCGCAGCAGCTTGGCGAAGGCCGTCTTTTGGACGATGCCAGTCTGGAGCAAGTTAAACAACTGGTCCCTGAGTCTCGTATTGATGAACATCCTATGATTTTTCGAGATGCTGAAACGCGCATTCGCCATGCTCGAGGTCAAAGTTTACCTGACTGGCTGGCGGTACGTAGTGGTGAAATTACGACGTTTCCTGATGGTGTTGCTCTGCCATCAAACAGTGATGAAGTGGCGCAATTGTTGGCTTATGCGCAAGACAAAAATATTAAAGTAATCCCCTACGGTGGGGGCACATCGGTGGTTGGGCATATTAATCCTGAGCAATCCGAACAGCCTGTTTTGACCATTAGTCTCGCCAAAATGAACCGATTGATGGCCTTTGATGAAGAAAGCCAGATTGCACGTTTTGGCGCTGGAACACCTGGCCCTTTGTTAGAACATCAGTTAGCCGATAAAGGTTATACCTTGGGGCATTTTCCGCAATCTTGGGAGTTGTCGACGGTCGGCGGCTGGGTTGCCAGTCGCTCTAGCGGACAGCAATCATTGCGTTATGGACGTATCGAGCAACTCTTTGCCGGTGGCCGTATTGAGACGCCGCAAGGGGAGATGGATATACCGACTATTCCGGCTTCGTCAGCAGGCCCTGATGTGCGAGAAATGATTCTTGGCTCAGAAGGACGTATGGGAATTTTGACCGAAGTCGACGTGAGAGTGTCACGATTGCCTGAGCACGAATCTTTTCATGTGATATTTTTCCCACAATGGGAGACGGCCATCAAAGCCTGTCGAACTTTGGTTCAAAACCGCGTTCAGTTATCCATGATGCGTTTAAGTAACCCTGTTGAGACCATGACGCAATTGAAACTGGCGGGTCATGAGTCACTGGTTGGGTTGCTAGAAAAATACCTGGCACTTCGTGGTGCGAAAGACGAAAAGTGCATGATGGTGTTTGGTGTAACGGGGTCGAAGCGTCAGACAAAAAGTGCACTTAAGCAGGTTAAATCTTTGAGCCGCCAGTTTGGTGGTGTCTATACCGGTACAGCGCTGGGTAAAAAATGGGCTCATAGCCGTTTTCGTTCTCCTTATCTGCGTCATGGCTTATGGGAAGCGGGATATGCCGTCGATACTATGGAGACGGCCGTTGATTGGAGCCGAATCCCACAGGCTGTTGAAAGCATAGAGCAAGCGATTCGAGAGTCTTTGTCTGAACAGCAGGAGTTAGTGCATGTGTTTACGCATTTGTCACACTTCTATGGCCAAGGTGCAAGCATCTATACCACCTATGTTTTCCGTTGCGCTGACAGCTACGGTCAGACCTACCAAAACTGGCAAAAACTAAAAGCTGCAGGAGCAGAACAGATTGTTAAATCTGGCGGTACCATAAGCCATCAGCATGGCGTGGGTGTCGATCATAAGCCTTATCTAGAAGCAGAAAAAGGGCAGCAAGGGATGCAGGTGATCCGTTCGCTGTGCGAACATTTTGATCCCGAACAAATGATGAATCCTGGCAAACTGGTGGACTAAATTGATGGACTCTCAGCACAACCATTTGCAGAAAACTTTGTTTCCTGAACATAGTGAAAATTGGCAACGACTTAAAACCGAAAAGCATTGGGATGTGATTGTCATCGGTGGCGGAATTTCTGGTGCTGGTGTGTTGAGAGAAGCCAGTCGACGAGGATATCGGGCCTTATTGGTTGAGAAAAAAGATTTTGCCTGGGGCACATCCAGTCGTTCTTCAAAGATGGTTCATGGTGGTTTGCGTTATCTCGGCAGCGGTAATGTTCGCCTAACGCGACAGTCTTTGTCAGAACGAGAGTGGCTTATTCGGCATTTGCCTGGACTAGTGGATCGTATGGAATATTTTTTTACGCTACGTAAAAAACAATTTCCAGGTCCTTTTTTGTTTGGTTGTCTGATTCGTCTTTATGATTGGATCGCAGGAATCAAACAGCATCGCTTTTTTAAACCGCGACAACTGGAACAGAGTTTTTCTAATATCAATGTGGATAATCTGGCGGGTGCCTGGCGATTCACCGATTCGGTCACTGATGATTCGCGCCTGGTCATGCGAGTGTTGCAGGAATCGGTAGCCAATGGCGCAATGGCAATCAATTATACTGGAGTAGAGCAGCTTGTTCGTACCAATGGACGTGTATCGGGCGTTGTTGTATCTAATAGCGAAAATGGAGAGCAGTTATCGTTAGATGCTTCTGTCGTGATTAACGCTACCGGAGTGTGGGCCAATCAGTTGTCAGAACAGGCGCCTTTTGATATTCGCCCCTTAAGAGGAAGCCATATTGTTATTAGTGCCGATCGACTAAAAGTACAAGGCTCGCTCACTCTGCTTCACGCCAAAGATAAACGTCCTTTTTATATTTTTCCATGGGAAGGCGCAACACTGGTGGGAACAACCGATTTAGATCACACACAAAATCTTAACGACGAAGCCTGTATTACCGAAGAAGAAATTCATTATATGTTGGCGGCTGTTAATGAACGCTTCCCTGATCTCAAGATAACGCAAGACGATGTTATCTCTTGTTTTAGTGGTGTTCGTCCGGTGATCAGCAGTGGTAAAAGTAAAGACCCGTCGGCGGAATGCCGAGAGCATATTTTGGTCAAAGAACCTGGATTGATCTCTATGTCTGGTGGCAAGCTCACCACTTTCCGTTTGATGGCAGAAGAAGCTTTAGATAAAGCAACATCGGATTTACCTGAGCGAAAACAATTCGCAGCTTTTATTAGCGAACCTGATATTAATGTTGAAGAGCTTGAACTTGATAACGCAACACAAGCACATCGTTTGTTAGGACACTATGGCTCTTATGCAAACGAGCTGCTTGAGGATGCACACGAAGAATACAAAAAGGAAATTGGTAAAACGGCATATTGTTTGGCTGAGTGTCGTTGGATCTTACGTAATGAGTCTGTGGTTCACTTAGATGACTTGTTGTTACGTCGCACTCGATTGGGTTTGTTGTTACCTGATGGTGCAAAAGAGTTGTTCAAAACTGTGCAAACATTATGTCAGCAAGAGCTGAGCTGGAGCCAACAGCGTTGGGAGCAGGAGTTAGAACGTTATCAACAGATATATCGCAATTATTATTCGATTTAGCAAGTCAGTTGTAATAGAGTAGTTGGCAACTAGAGGCCAATTTTCTCCAATGGTTAATGAATATTAATCTAAATGCTGCTGGCGCATCCTTGATTAGCGATGCTGTTTTGACTGCTCAAATTGAGTATTTAACAAAGGAACAACAGCTGGGAGGCTATCAGCTAGCAGAGCAGCACGCGGAAGATTGGCTTCTGTTGTATCAATTATCAGCGCAACTTATTCATGCGCAACCCCATCAAATCGCCTTGCAAGAGAGCGCCTCTCGTGGTCTGGTCAATGGCTTATTATCGATCCCCTGGCAATCCGGCGATGAAGTGATTGTCACCGAGCATGAGTATGGCGCTAACTATGTCGCCTTGCTACAGCTTCAACAGCGATACCAGTTGGTCCTTCGTATTGTCAGTTGCAACGAAGGGCAGGTTCGTGTCGAAGATGTCCTTGAGCATGTCAGTGATAAAACCCGTTTAGTATTGTTAACCTGGATACCATCGCACAATGGGGTGATAAATCCTGCGTACGAGCTCGGTGAGGCACTGAGTCGCGGCGGTTTTTCTGGTTATTATATGGTGGATGCTTGCCAGGCTGTCGGACATATTGATGTCGATGTTAAACGCCTTCATTGTGATTTTTTACCCGCAACGGGTCGCAAGTTTTTGCGTGCTCCCCGAGGTACCGGGTTTTTGTATGTCTCTCAAAAAGTATTGGATGATGGTTTGTTCCCTCAATGCAGTGATCATTTTGCCGCGCGTTTAGAGTCTCGTGAGCATTATGTATTACGAGATGATGCTCGTCGCTTTGAATTGTGGGAAGCAAACTGGGCGGCACGAATGGGGTTAAAGGTCGCCATAGAGAGACTCATTGAGCAGGGGCCTGAGCAGCAGTATCAGAAAATTGCGTTGTTAGCGGCAACCTGTCGGCAAACTCTTGCTGAGCTCGATGAGATTGAGTTATGTGATACAGGCATATCGAAATCAGGAATCATTACTTTCCGTCATAAAAACATTCATGCTAGAAATGTCTTCCTGCAACTGCTTAATGACAATGTGGTCACCAGCGTAGTCAATAAAGACTCGGGTTGGCTCGATATTGAGCGTCGCCAATTGCCAGAACTCAACCGAGTTTCTGTACACGTCTATAATAAGGTAGAGGATTTTGAACAATTGGCAGAAGGGTGTCGCAAGCTGAAAAAATAAGCGAAATGCCAAGCTTGTCAAAATTATTCAAGATTTCGGGTTATCATATAACCAATAGTTTGCAGGTCTGATTTCGATCCGCTTGCGGTTAAGGCTACAATGCTAAAAATTAGGTTAATTCACTGAATGGTAAAAGAAGATGCCATTGGGTGGTTCTCAATAAGCAAACAGGAAAAGGCTAAAAAGAAACTATGTCTGACCAAACTTCATCCAAGCGCCCGTTATACATTCCGTATGCTGGTTCTGCGTTATTGGAAACGCCTTTATTAAATAAAGGCAGCGCATTTACTGAGTTTGAACGCCAACAGTTTAACCTCGAAGGGCTATTACCGCGCACGATAGAGAGTATCGAAGAACAGATGGTCAGATGTTATCAGCAGCTACAACATTTTGACGATGATCTCGATAAGCATATTTATCTGCGAAATATTCAGGACACCAACGAAACGTTATTTTGTCGTTTGGTAACTCAATATACCGAAGAAATTATGCCGCTCATTTATACACCTACCGTTGGTGCTGCGTGTCAGGAGTTCTCTAAAATCTATCGACGCAAGCGGGGATTGTTTATTTCCTACCCTGATCGTGATCGCATTGAAGATATGCTACAAAATGCAACCAAGCATAATGTGAAAGTCATCGTAGTAACCGATGGTGAGCGTATTCTTGGTCTTGGTGATCAAGGCATCGGTGGCATGGGGATTCCGATTGGTAAGCTGTCACTTTATACCGCTTGCGGAGGGATTAGTCCCGCCTATACCTTACCTGTTGTACTCGACGTAGGCAGTAATAATCAAGAGCTGTTGGACGATCCAATGTATATGGGGTGGCGTCACGAGCGCATCAGCGGTGATGAATATTATGAATTTGTGGATCAGTTTATCCAGGCAGTAAAACGTCGTTGGCCAGAAGCGTTACTTCAGTTTGAAGATTTCGCAGCGACAAATGCAACGCCGTTACTCGAGAAATATCGAGATGAGCTTTGCTGTTTTAATGATGATATTCAAGGTACCGCATCGGTAACCGTGGGTACTTTGTTGGCGGCTTGTAAAAATTTAGATCAGCCTCTTAAAGATCAACGTGTATTGTTCTTAGGTGCCGGTTCTGCAGGTTGTGGTATTGCCGAGCAAATTATTGCGCAGATGAAGCGCGAAGGTTTGAGCGACAGCGAAGCTCGTGAGCGTATTGCCTTGATTGATAGCCGTGGGCTGTTAGTAGACGATCTGGACTATTTAAAGAGTTTTCAGTCTCCATTAGCGCAAAAAGCCGAACGAGTAAAAGATTGGCCAACCAATGACAAAGGTCGCATAGATTTTATGACCACGCTAAAACATGCTCGCCCAACGGTTCTGGTCGGGGTTTCTGGACAGCCAGATACCTTTAATGAAGAAGTCGTACGTACCATGAGTGAGTTTTGTGAGCGGCCTGTTATTTTGCCGTTATCGAACCCTACGTCTAAAGCAGAGGGGATTCCTGCTGATATTCTACGTTGGACGGACGGTAAAGCTATTGTGGCAACGGGCAGCCCATTTGAGCCTGTTGAGCTTAATGGTAAGCAGTATCCTATTGCACAATGCAATAACAGCTATATCTTCCCCGGTGTGGGTCTGGGCGTTATATCGGTTAAAGCACAGCGCGTAACAGACAACATGCTGATGGCAGCCAGTGAGGCTTTGGCACAATGTTCACCCTTGGCGACCACAGGTGAAGGCCCCTTATTACCTGCGCTCTCTACTATTCGTGAAGTGAGTAAGTTCATTGCTAAAGCCGTTGCCAAGCAGGCCATGGATGATGATGTGGCTGTGACGATTTCGGATGTTGCTCTGGAAGAAAAAATAAACAAGAACTTCTGGGAACCCAATTATCGCAATTATCGACGCACGTCATTTTAATGATGCAAAGGCTTTGAGAAATCAAAGCCTTTTTTCTTTCTCTTCATTTTATCTTTACTCTCTAGAAACGCTCCTTTTGCCTCAGTGGGCGAATCTGGCTTTTCCCGCCAAATGTGCTTAAATACTATAAAGCCATGCTAATTCCTTCTTTTTCAAGGGATTAGCATGGAGCAACCGAGGCGAGGCCATGAACAATGAGATAGAGGCGATTGACAGCGCGATGCTATACCCCATTGCAGAGTCTGTGTTTAAGCAGCTCTTTGATGTTGTGGTTATGCCTGAAGGATCAGCAGAACTGAATGCTGATGATCGCTTAATTGCTGTTATTGATGCCTCGGGTAGTGTTGATATGTGGGCTTTTCTGGCTGGAGCTAATTCGGTCATGGCTGAACTGGCGGCCCCTGTTTATGGCAAACCCGCAGAGTCGGTGAGTGAGACTGAATTTCAGGATATTTTTAAAGAAGCGCTCAATTTAATGTCTGGCGAATTGTTTAAAAAACTCAACGAACCTTACAAGCCAGGTATTCCTTATATTGAAGCTGCTCCCAAAACCATTAACGACGAGCCGTTAGCCGTTACCTGCTTTTATATTAATGAGCGGTGTTTTTCTTTTAGTGTGTATATAAAGAATTCAGATGGGTGATTAACTGTGAGATTTCTTATTGTTGATGATAGCTTGGCAATGCAGTCTATTGTAAAGAAAATTCTAATTCATGCTGGCTATCATGATTGTGAATACCAAGGTGCAGAGAACGGTCGGGTTGCTTTCGAAATAATTAAAGTCTGGAAGCCCGATCTGGTATTGTGTGATTGGCACATGCCAGAAATGACTGGCTTAGAGCTGTTGCAAAAGATACAACAGTGCGAGCTAGAAGTTAATATTGGTATGGTCACCACAGAAACTTCTGTTGATAATTTACAAGCAGCAAAAGAAGCCGGTGCTCTGTTTATTGTTAACAAGCCTTTTACATCTGCGTCACTTAAAGAAGCCATACTCCCAATTCTTGCTGGGCGTGAAAAAGAAGAAAAAATCGCTCCTATCTCTTTTCCTCAGCAATTAACATTGAATAAAATTTTTGGCGCTTTTATTAAAAATGATGTGGAGGTATTAGAGCAAGAAATCCAACCTTTGGATGAAGGTGCAATGCCATTTGCGGTTGGCTTGTTTTCTGATAACGACAAACGTATTCGTTGCGTCAGCCTGATCGACTTTCAAGCCGCGTGTCGCATCAGTGGAGCTTTTTTAGGCGTGTCTCCATCAAAAGTAGAAGCTGTTATTAAAACAGGTGAAGCTACGCCTCAGATGATAGATGCACTTGAACGCATTATGAATATATTTAGTACACTGATTGTTGATCCCGAAACAATGGACGAGATGTCTCTTTATCGATTTCAATTAGTGACTAAGTCCTTCCCTAAAATCACCAGCCTTAATAGCAAACCATCAAGCAAAAGGAAAAATTACTACATCGAAATTGATGAGTATGGAGGTGGTCAGTTTTTGTTTGAGGCGGATGTATAGGTCATTCGCTTTTTGCTTATTCCTAAGTAGTTTTAAATGCTTGTATGTTTTTTGTTTAGGAACTAACGATGTTCATCGTTAATAAAAATAATCAAGAACCAAAGATTCTAACTTATGGGCTTAGATACTTGACCTTGATATCTCAAAGGATATAATGTGAACAAATCGGTGGTTAGTTATTTTTTTAATCACTGAGCTTGATGGAGCAATGAATGCTCCCTTATTTAGCAGACTGATGATGAAGACAAACGGATTATTTTTCAGTCGGAATATTTAAATCGTTTTTTTGATTATTTAATTTTTTACAATTTTACAAAGAGAATTTATCTCCATGAATCGACGCATCCCCTCGATAATGCTATCGGGTGCTTTGCTGTTGTGCGCGAGTGTGCATGCTGCATCGCCATCCCCTGCCACCAATGTTTCCGTTCCCAGTTCCAGCACTTCTGGAAATTACACGGTCCAATGGACCGCGCCTAAAGTTGTTCCTCAGTTTTATCGCCTTTTTGAAAGTAAAGACAGTGCCGAGTTCACGGCGATTAATCAATGGGTGGGTCAAAACACTCAGTATTATTTAAGTAATCGCACCGCAGGCAGTTATCGTTATCGAGTGGCCAGTTGTAATGTGGAGTTTTTTAACAGTCAAACCGTGTGTGTGGATTCGGCTATTAGTAATACGATTGTTGTTGGGGCAGCTCCCGTTGCACCGGCCGTACCTTCAAAACCGACAGGACCTTCAACTTCGGATTCAGGGGGTTTCTCTATTAGTTGGACACAACCGTTAGGCACGGTGAATTATTATCGAGTGCAAGAGCAACAAGATGGCGGCGCCTGGGTGATGCTCGATGGCCATCGCACTTCAACCAGTGTTGCTTTAACCAATAAAGCCAATGGCGTGTATCAATATCGAGTGAGTGCCTGTAATACGGCATCCACTTGTTCGAACTACAGTGAAGCGTTGAGTGTCACCGTTGCCCGTTCCATGGAGCATTTAATTCCTGATGCGGTATTAAAAGCGGATGTGAAACCGACTCATGAAAACATCGGTGCCGTTGAGGGAGCAGCGGGTGTCTCCGGTGGTTCGGCAACCTATTCGATGCCGATTGCCATCGCACCTGGTCGGTTGGGGATGCAACCGAGTGTGTCGTTGAATTATTCCTCGCGTAACGGCAATGGCATTGCAGGGATGGGTTGGAGTCTTTCCGGTGGTTCATCGATTCATCGTTGTGGCAAGACTTTAGCCATTGATGGTGGTTATCGTTCAGTGACCTATTCGATGGAAGACCGTTTGTGTCTGGACGGTCAACGCTTGTTGAGTGTGTCGGGGGAAAATACTTACGGGTTATCCGGTACCTCGTATCGAACAGAGTTGGATGGGTTTGCACGCATTACTCAGTACGGTGGTCATCTTAAATGATGCCCCCGTCATTGGTTACTGCTTAACAACCAATGCGTGGAACGATTATGTGTCGAATGCTGAAATCTTATTGGATTCGAATCCTTACGACAGTTTTGGTGGTATTTATGCAGTGAGCTGGGATAATTCAGCGGACTTCACCGACCTGTCGTATTGTACGGGTGGTATTGCCAGTGATGGCGATTTGTTTGCCCGAGGCTTTGGTGCCGCCGATAGAAGTGTGTATTCAGTGAAAGTGTTTGAGTTCAGCTTAAACGCCAGCAAGCAGTTTGCCTTAAGTGTAAAAGACAACACGACCTATTTAAAAGCCAACAACGTACGTTGGAACAGTGATTTCAGTGGCGATGGCTTAACGGATTTATCCTTCCGTTTTGGTCATGCCAATGCGTTCACGCCTTTACAGACGTTACCAAGTAATGTCTCTGGTCTCGGCAGTTATTATTATCACAGCCGTGGTGCGAGCAGTACGGGCGCCATGAACCAGCCGGATGTGTTGAACAAAGTCACCAATGGTTTAGGTGTTATCAGTGAATGGGACTATGCGCCCTTATCAAGTAATGCCAATCGCAGCAGCAATGAACTGCCTTTTTACACTGCACAGGCGGTGGGTACTCCCGGTCGTTATGCGGACGATAACCACTTCCGGTTTACGTCCTCCATGTATGCGGTCTCTGATTTCCGACAAAGCAATGGCGTTGGTAGTTTAAACACCACCCGTTACAGTTATCGTGATGCGGTCTACAACAACAAGGGTCGAGGTTTCCAGGGATTCCGAACGGTGATTGTGGACACGCCCACGAGTTTGAATGCACAGAACGAGGTGAATGACTGGCTGCGTTCGGTCTTCACCTTCCATCAGTTCCATCCGTTGGCGGGTAAGATTGAAACCCTAAAGACTTGTTTAGCCAGTGACAACGATGCGTTATGTGACACCACGCCCTTATCAACAACAGAAGTGAAATACACTTCTGCCTACACCAATGTGAACACCAATCAGAAAGTCTTATGGGTATACCCTCACGAGTCGGTGGAAACTACGTTTGATTTAAACCAACGTGGCACACAGCTGTCCAAAACCACTTCCCGCATCACCAATGTGGACCACTTTGGGAATGTCTGGAACAGTGAGACGGAAGTGGATAATGGATTTGGGATTCACAAAACCGCGGTTGCAAACCTCTACGTACGAGACACCGCCAACTGGTGGGTGAATAAACTCACGTCAAGCACGACCACAACGGATTCTGTGGCTTCACGTATTAACACCGCGAACATTCCGGCTGGACTCGATTCAGAAAAAGTCGTGGAGGTCACGACCTCCTGGACCACAAGCCGTCAGCCTGATGTGATTACCACCAAAGCGATTACGGGCGGTGGTAAAACGGTCTCAATAGATACGGATTACAACGACAAAGGCTTACCTGAGAAAGTTTCGACCCTCAGTGCCGGTGAAACCACACGCTGGGTGGAGACCACTTACGATGGGGAGGCTTACTTTGTTGCCAGTACCAAAAATCAGAAAGGCCACGACACCCTGTCAAACATCTCGCCTTATCATGGTCAAGCACTGAGTGTGCGTGATACGAATCATCAACGGGTGGACAGTACCTATGACGCTTTTGGTCGACTCATTCAGGTGCAGACGCAAGGCCGTCTAAGCAGTGAAAAAGAGCCTGCGGCTTACACGGGCTATCAGTCCTGTGCCAGTGGCTGTCCCACCCATGCCGTTTATAAAGCCGTGACTCGTCAGGTGGGCTCACCCCGTATCATTCAATACAAAGACAAACTCAATCGCGTCATTAAAACTGAAACACAAGGTTTTGAAGGGACGGATTCCAATGCCAATACGATTGTGCAATGGGTGAAGTACGATGCCTTAGGACGAATCATCTATGAGTCCATTCCATCCTACACGGATACCTACAACAACATCGGAGCCAGCAAAGGGACTCAGTATCAAAGCTTTGATACCTTAGGGCGTTTAACGCAAAAGACGACCGACCAGGTACAGAATCAGAGTTTATCGATTACTTACAGCTACAGTGGTTTTGACACCGCGATTAATGCGGCGGGTTTATCCCTATCTCGTACGTACAGTGGTTCGGGTCAGTTGATGTCGACCACGGATGCCAAAAACGGTGTGACTCGTTATGCCTACGATGGCATGGGGAACCCCATTGTGCTCGAAGATGCGAACGGCAATCAAATCACGGCCACTTACAATGCCTTAGGTCAAAAGCTTTGGGTAGATGACCCTAACATGGGTAAGAAGACTTTCACCTACACAGGCTTTGGTGAAGTGAAAACAGAACTGGATGCCAATGGCAATACCACGACTTACACCTTTGATGAGTTAGGTCGATTAAAGCAACGCGATGTCAGTGGACCCAATGAAATCTCGACCTCAAGCTTCAACTTTGATAGACCCATTGGGGCCAATCAGGATGAATGTCAGGGTTTACCTTATCGTGAAGCCAAAGGCACCTTCACTAAAACCTATCACTACGATACCCGTTGTCGTCTGAAGGAAACCAAAACGACCATTGATGGTAAAACCTACACCATGAGTACCTATTGGGATAGCCATTATGGTCGACCCAAAGGCATGACTTATCCATCGGGTTTAACTTTGAAGTACGACTACGACACCACGGGCATTGTCAAAACGACTTCAAACGCATTAACCAATGAAACCTATCGCACCATTGATGAAATGGATGCCTTAGGGAACTGGACGGAAGCGAGTATTGGAACAGGTAATGTCAGCATCAGCCGTCAGTTTGATGTGACCACGGGTCAACTGCTGTTAAGTAGTCTGATGCAGAACACCACTCGTCAGCAGCAGTTGGCTTACACCGACTTTGATGAGTTCGGTAATCTGAAAAAACAAGGCGTTGAAAACCGACTCGGCGGTGGTCAGTACACCTCCTGGGAAAGCTATCAATACGACACCTTGCATCGTTTAACCAAGGCGACGCGTATCTATCACGACCAACAGCAAACGGTGGTGGATTACGACTACGACAGTGTGGGTAACTTTAAATACAAAACCGATTTCAGTACGCAAAGTGCCAGTGCGTATCAGTATGGTGCACAAGGCAAAGCGAATCCAAGCAACGCCGGACCCAATGCAGTTAAGAGCATAGCGCTTGCCAACAGCATTGGTACTCGCAGTTACTTCTACGACAACAACGGTAATCTGACGTTCGATGGCCTACGTAACATCAGCTACAACGGATTCAACAAGCCCAAAGTGATTGATTTAAATCCAGGCAATAAGCTGAATCCTTATGACCAGAGTACGACAGGTGATATCACTCTGCACTTTGACTACGGCCCAGACCAGATGCGCTACAAACAGGTCAAAGCCGGTGGACAAAGTGTGACCACGATTTACATTGGCAAAGCCTATGAAGAAATCATCACAGGCACCAAGGTTGAGAAGAAGAGCTACATCGGTGACATCGCCATTCATACGGAAACTACCGACAATGGCCAGAAAACCAACACGACTCATTACTTCCATCGTGACCGTTTAGGCTCTATGACGGCTATCTTCGATGACAATGGCACTATCATCGAGCGACACAGCTTTGATGCCTTTGGTAAACCCAGAGACGGGGAATACCGAGACCATGCTACGGCTATCATGAACTCGGCCATCACCACCCGAGGCTTCACGGACCATGAGCAACTGGATGACGCTCAACTTATCCACATGAACGGACGAGCGTACGACTACAACCTTGGGCGATTCCTGTCTGTAGACCCCTTTATACAGGAGCCGGGTAACAGTCAAAGCATGAATCCTTACAGTTACATTATGAATAATCCGCTGGCGGGGACTGATCCGAGTGGGTATGTCAGTGTGTGTAACAAAGGCGTTAAGCGCTCTAACTGTGGTTCTTATCGACCTGATAGTGTAATGAATGGCGCGACAGGACGTGTTGCTCGAACAAATGGAAAAGATTTAAAGACATCGGCTGGTATTTCGAATGGCGCTGAAAAGGCTGAAGATATCCTCAACGCTCCACAGCGTGGTGAAGCAGGATATCCTGGCAACCCCTACTGTGACCCTGATAATTGTGTTAGTCACTCTAAGGGGGAAAGTGGTGGAACTGGAGAAGTAGGTCTTGGTTCCAAATTAAAAGAAACATTCTTCCCTGCTATAACTAACTTCGGTGAAAATGGCGAAGAAGGAAGTCTCTTGGATGACATAAAGGGATTCTTTAAGGAAGGTTGGAATGTTTCTAGAAACACTATGGTTTATCTTCCTGGTATTGGGCCTGGCTGGCTTCTCGTTCCTGAGTTAGGGGTTAACTCTAAAGAAGCCCTTGGTGCTGCTACTTTTGAAGGTGCTTTTTTTATAGTCGGCGGGGCAGAAGTCGCCTTATCTAAAGCTGGTGGAAAAGCTGCAGCTGGAATAGTTAGGTTGCTAAATAAAGCTGGCACCAAGGGCACCACAAACATCCCGGTTATTAGAGTTGGTACATCGTCTAAAAGTGTAGTTGAAGTCCCATTAAGTGAAATTTTGCCATTGCATCCTGTTCCTAGACCTTCGATGCCAGAGAACCACATTGCGAATATAGCAAATAGTATTGGCTCTAATGGATATGATATTATGCATGCAATACCTATATTGAGATTACCTAGTGGTAAATTAGTGTCTGCTGGGGGGCACCATCGTGTGGCCGCAATGAAGTTATTGAATGAAGCATCAATCCCAGCGACTATTCGCGAGTGGTCTTCTCTTAGTTCTAAGGCGCAACAAAGAATGCTAGATAATAAAGTGTGGGGAGCAACTCTTAGAGGATATTTAAATGAATAAATGGTTTTCAATCGAAAGTGAAGATAAGTTGAGTTGCTGCAACTGTGGCGATGTGTTCCCTAAGAATATTGGCGGATTAGATCATCACCCTTCGATTTGTACTAAATGTGGAATAGAGTGTGTTCTATTTGAATGGAGCAAGTTGGTTCAAATCCACACTCAAGCTGCTCCCTCTCCTATTAGGCGCTTTATTCTATGGGCACAACATGAATTGGATGAGCTAGAGTTCATAGAGCTTCTCAGTAGCTTTGAGGAATTGGGAGAGGAAATTAGCAATAAATCTTAGTGTTGGGGCTTAACGAAGGTTTCTACTATATCTTTATAAAGAAGCTCCAAAAAATGAGGTTTGAAGCTTCTATCTTTCTTTATGATAAGTTTGCTCATATAGAAAGTGAAGAGTGGGCTTAAAAGTGAGCTAATAAGAACATTAAAACATTCGGAACTACTGGATGCGACCTTTGACCGAAAGCAAACTTTGTTAAAGAGAGCTTTCTGTTCATTTGACTTGCAAGATTTAATTCTCACAACGAAAGTAAGTGACTTCTATACAAGTTGAATCAGAAAAACTTGTAGTGATTTATGGAATGCTCTCAAGTTTATAGCATCAAAAAACAGTTAATTGATTTAATGTACCCGAAGTGATAAATCTTACCAGCAGCCTGCGCAGGGACTGCCGGTTTACTGCGCAGGTTACTTCGGCACAGTGCGCATTTTGGGTCAGCGCCTAACAGATCAAAGGCTAGAGTTGGGGCTTATCAGGATGGAGCATATGTTGAGCATGATGCGCCAAGCGGTCCAATTCCTACAAGAGGTATAGGAGGCGTTGGTACAAATACCGGGCAGCTCCCCAAATCAACTCCTTTGCCTTTAGATAACTTAAACCCTACCTTTGTGACAAGATCATGGTGGAGCAGGCTATTTGATGGGAGCTAATCGTGGATAAAGAATGTTTATCATACAATTTTAAAGTCGGACTATATGCTTATTTGGTGCAATGTGAGCGATCTGTACAACGCTCACATCATTCACCTTGGAATAACTTTATTAAGTATTCTAATGAAAACATACCAAGCCCTAGTATAATTATTGAGGCATTAAGGCAGGACGGAGGGATTAAAACTCTTGATTTAACAAGCGAGCTTCTTCTTGATATCGAAAATTATTTAAGAGAAAGGGCTTCAAAAAATATGGTTTTAAAATATGTTTACGGGATGCAAAGCAAATTACCACCATTAACTGAGGAAGAGATTGTTTATATTTCTAGCGCTCTAAAAGCACTTGAAGGAATATTAAATAGAGACCGTCCAAGTGTTGAAAAGATAATACAAGTTAGAAAAGGTTTGCTTTTAGCTTCTTTTATAATGCAATCAAAGTTTCTGCCTTTGTCAAAGGTGGTAGAGCGAGTCAATAAAGTGACACACTTTAATCAAAGCCTATACTTAGAATGTTTGACAATAAGAAATATAATAGGTGAAAAGTGGCTTTATTAGAGTAGTTAATAAAATAAGGAATAGACATATTGCAACTAAGGTTAGCCGGAGAAAAGCGTATGACGCTCAGGTTGAAGTAAAAAATTTGTGCCAATAAAAACAGACGCGGAGGATACAGGTGGAGCTATAGGTTCAGTTTTTAGAAGAGCACTTGTAGCATATGTAGGGTTTAAAGTATTGAAGTTATCGACCGTACCGACATATATAGGGCCAAGAAATACCGGTATCATTCGCTATGGTAAAGCTATCAAAATACCATTAGAAGGAATGAAAGCGACTTTCAATAAACAACCTTGGTGGGAAGGTTTATTTTAACCATGAAAAAAATTTACTTAGATAGAAAGTTCCTGTTTGGTTTATATTGCTATGTAATTCAGGTTCAGTTATCGATTGATAGGGCTCTACATGCAGACTGGGAATATTGGGTTCTTTACTTTTCAAAGAGAACTAGCGTTGAAGATGTACTGAAGAGTCTTGAGAGAAAAAGTACAGGTGAGCTTGACCCTGCTTCATTAGGTAGTCTAAATACAGCAGTTCATAGTTCCTTATTTTGTCGGTTAATGGCTATTTTCAACAAGGACTTTCTAACTAGTAGGGAGCTAGAGGCTATTTATTCAAGGCTTTATAAATTTAATGAGCTGTTAAAGATGCCTGAAGTACAAGATGAAAATACTTTGGTAAAATTAAGAATGGACTTATGCTTTATTGGGAAAGCTATCCAATACCATATTAGAAGCACTGACCTAAAGAAAATAAAGTATGTAGAGCACTTTAATCAAAATGAGATGTTTGATGAAAGAAATGTTTCTATTGAGAAGGTTGTTGGAGGTGAATGGTTAGAGTAATTCGAGCATTCAGTAATTAGCTGACAAGGAGCCTTCCTAGAAGTGGGAAGCTAATTAGCCAACAAATGAGAGTGTACAGACAGTAACTTATGAGCTAAAAAGCATCTATATGATCGATCTGGGGCTTGATATGCTAGGCTAGATAAAACTATGTTGAAGCTCATCCGAAAGATGAGCTTTTCTTGATCAGGCAGTACTGATTTAATTCTCTCAAGATAAGTACTTTGTGGGGCATTGAATATCGAAGAGTGACTCTCCTTTAGGATAAAAATATGAAGGTAAAAGTGAACTAAGATATGAGCAAATATTACTTCGAATGACGCTTTTTGTTGGGAGTTTGCCTTTATTTTCAACAAATAAGATTATCCCTTGATCGCTCTGGAGGTGAATGGGGGCATCTTGTTGATTATTTAGATAAGAGAACTAATCACAGTGATGTTATACATAAACTTCAAGAGAAAGTAGATAATATAAAGGAAGTTAACATCTATGAGTGTCAGAGTAACTCTAGTACGTCTACTTCTAAAAAATTAGGAGGCGTTGCAAGCTACCTAGATGAGAAAGATATTTCGTTTATGGTATCTTTAATTGACGAGTTGTTCTTTTATATGAATGAGGGCCACCAAAAAAGAGAAGTTAGTTGATGGTGAAGTGTATCCTAAGAAAGCTCGTGATTTAGGAAAAGCACTCCTTCATGCTATTGATATAATTGAAGATAAGTTTCTGTTTAGGTCTCGACTTAGAGCAAATGTAGAGCACTTTCACCAGTCAGAGCATGTGAATTGTCGTTCAATAGAGGAAATTGTTGGAGGCATTTGGCAAAAGTGACAAAGAATGAAGCTGGTAACTTTGAGCTGGGCTTGTACTGTTCGAATGTATCTTCCCAAAAAACACCCTTGTTTAGGCAATGAAAGTAGAGTCAAGGGTAGCACTATTTAACGGTTGCATTAGCTAGCTGCGATTGTGTGTTTATCTATATCAGTCATAATATTTGAGTTTAAACTCGAAAGCGAAGTGCTTATTCCCATAATACAGCTATGGATTTGTCTATGCTCTTCTCTTTACCTATTGTGTAACAACCTTAAAAAGTGAGTTAAGTGAAAATAAAAAGTAGCTTATCTAGAAGCTTGAATCGTGAGATCTGGTTTCGCTGCTCAAGCTACACCGATACGTAGGAAATCGAAGTTTAAGTTATTGGTGTATATAAAATTAGTTCCTTTATTACATCAAAATGGTGTGTTAGATGTAGGATAAGTAGTTTTGTCTGAGAGGTTCTGGAGAAGAGAACAGAATGGAAAATAAGCTTAATGTTTTTAAAATGACATTTTATCTTATTTATAAACATCAGATTCGGAAGTCAGAAGATGCTGTTTCCGCATCTGGATGGGCAATAGGTGTAATTGTACTGGCACTTGATTTGTATTTATTTTCTACACTGAGCATGTTAGAGCACTTCAACTTTCCTGGAATAGTGTATATAAATGATGTTTTCTTTGATGGCGAAAGCGGGAAGCTTTTTCTTTTAGTTGGAAATTTTATTCTTTTTCTCTACTTCTATTTTTCTTATAGTGCAAATGGAAAACTTGAGGAGTTATGCAAAACAGCCGAAAGTGAGTCTGTTGGTATGAAAAAAATAAAAAGGGTGTCACTCACCTTTTTAATTCTATCTCCTTTATGTCTATTAATATCAGGTTCTTTCTACCTATAGGCTTAACTTAATAGCTTGCATACTTCAACAAATACTAGGCGGACAAGAATGTTCTAGCGACAATGAAACAAATTAGCATATTGAAAATAATATTTTATTGCATCTATAAGTATCAAATGAGGAATACAGATGACCATGTGTCCGGAGCTGTTTGGGCAGCAATCCTCATTGCACTATCTATAGATTTATATTTCTTCTCAATCATAATGGCATTAGAGCATCTTGGTGTAAGTTTTATGGGGGAGTTTAATGATTTCTTTTTTGATGACGGTGGAAAGTTAATTGTTATTGTTGGAAACTTGTTTGTTGGACTAAAAATTCTGTTTTCCTACTGCCTGAATGGGAGGTTGGAAGCGTTATGTTCGCAAGTTGAAAGTAGCGGGGTTAATGAAATCTGGTGGAACAGAGCTACCTTAGCTTTCTTAGTCATGAGTTGCATTTTATTTATGATTGTGACTTATCTCTACTTTTGATTTGGTTTTAAAGCATTATTTATTGAATAAGAGATGAAGGCATACTTACAACATCGATACTAGAGCAGTGCTGTCGGTAGGCTTCACTACAAAACTTCCGTTCTATTTCTACCGCAGTGTTTGGCTTTATAGACGGCTTTGTCAGCGATATTGATTGCATCACTAATCTCTTGTTCCTTATTACATGCCGTGAGGCCTATACTGACTGTGATATTTAAGTCAGAGTTGTTTCTGAGGGAGTCGTGTATTCTATTAGCTATTTCTACTGCTGAGTCAATGGTAGAGTTGGGTAGATAAACAACAAACTCTTCTCCGCCGTAGCGACAAACCATATCACCGGCTCTAATGCTCTCCTGAATTGTCGAGGCTAGTGCTATCAATACTTTATCGCCATATTGATGGCCTTTTGTATCATTAACCTGTTTGAAGTGATCGGCATCGATAAACATGACTGTTGAGCTATCGTATTCAAAAAAAGAATCTGTTAGTGCTTCACCAAAAGCCTTTTTGTTTAAGCAGCCTGTTAAAGGATCCAGTTGGGTCTGCTTTTTGAGTGATTCTACATGATGCTGATGGGTATAGCGTTCTAGCTCAACAGCCGCTCTTGCCGAGACAAATTCTAATAGTGAAGAATAGAAAACTTCATCTTCGACTTTTTCAGGATCGAGCATGGCTACCAGACCTTGCAAGTTCTTTCCAATAATCGTAGGAGCGCCTATATAACTTTCTACACCCATGTCCACTAACATTTTATCTTCAGGAAACTGTTGTGCTACACCATCGGCATGGATACATACTCGCTTTCCGGTAAAAACATTGTGGCAGGGAGTGCCTTTGAGATCATATATAAAATTATCGGACAGCTCGCCATCGATAAGCACAACCACGGTTTGAATTTTCGTTTGCTCTGGTTTAATGGCATAGCCAATAAGTACGTACTTGAATTCAAATGCAGTGTATATATTGGTGGCAATTCGTTTTAAGTATTCTATGCCAAAATAATCAGGAGAAATGTCGAGTATGGTACTTGCGAGTTCAAAGGCGTCGGCTGTTGTATAGGTGTGCTTCATTCTACCTTCCATTTTAGAGTTATCACTCTGTGAACTAAAATGAGGGCTCAATATTATGTATGGAGGTTTAGCTCCAAAATCAGTACTTACACTATTAGACAAGTATTAGACAAGATTAGCCGAGATGAGGAAAAAATCAACCGTAATGCTTAGGCTTTGGTTAAGCTTAAGGTCAATATAACCCTACTTTTATAAGACTTATTTCGAATAATAGTAGGTGAGTTTAATGCCTATTTGTTCTTTTTCTCTGACAAAGTAACTTTTGAATTAATGTGAGCCGTTACTTATTTTATTCTTATTCCCTAGGTAAAGCTCTTCTACTTCTTCTGCTGGTAGAGGTTTACCAAAAAGATAGCCTTGATACTCTTCGCAAAGAGAGCTCCGTAAGAAGTCTAATTGATAGTTGTCTTCAATGCCTTCTGCTACAACTCTCAAGTCTAAGCTGTGAGCCATATTAATAATCGCTTGTGATAACTTTGCCGCTTTTGAAGAGTGCTCAAGTTGGGTGATGAAGGAACGATCGATTTTAAGTAGATCAATAGGAAACTGTTGTAAGTAAGCTAATGAAGAATACCCAGTCCCAAAGTCATCGAGTGCAATGCGAACTCCTAAGTTTTTTAACCGAATGAGCAGGCTTCGAGTTAGCTCAAGGTTTTCTATAAGAGTGCCTTCAGTAATTTCGAGCTCAAGCTGATCTCCGGGCAGCTGATATTTTTTTAAAACGGCTTTAACATCGGATGTCAGGTCACTTTGTTTAAATTGAAGTGCGGCTATATTAACGGAGATAGTTCCAGACCAGCCTTGTTGATGCCATATCGATGCTTGTTGGCATACGTCATTTAATACCCAATTACCAATCTCTAATATTTGCCCTGTTTCTTCAGCAACAGGAATAAAATCAGCAGGGGAGACCATGCCTTTTTCCGGGGAGAACCAGCGTATGAGTGCTTCAAAACCTAGTATTTTGTTGCTGTTTACACAGACTCTGGGTTGATAGTAAGTTTTAAACTCACTATTTTTTAACGCTTTCTCAAGCGCTTTTTCCATATCAAGACGTTTGACTAGCAGTGCGTTCATTTCTGGTTGGAAGAACCGGTAGTTCTTTTTACCCAGTCGCTTTGCTTCATACATCGCAATGTCCGCATGCTTTAAGAGATTGGCTGGCGTATCTCCATCGTCCGGGTAGAAAGCAACACCGATGCTGGTTGAAGTAATCGCTGTCTGGTTGATCAAGTGAAATGGGCGAGATAGATCCTCTATTACTCTTTCTACTTGTGGGACAACATTGTCTTTTTTACTTACCCTTTCGATAATAACTGTGAACTCATCACCACCCAGTCGTGCAACATTGTCTGTTCCTCTCAGGCACTTTTTAAGTCTTAATGCAACAGCCTGCAATAACTGGTCACCCACACCGTGTCCCATAGAGTCATTGATTAATTTAAAGCCATCAAGATCCAGAAACAATAGAGCAACTTTTTCATCATAACGGTTAGCGAGGTTGATAGCATGTTTCAGATGCTCCAGAAACATGGTTCTATTAGGTAGGCGAGTCAACTGATCATAGTTTGCCATACAGCGTAGTTGATCTTCAGTTTGTTTCAGTTCGCTGATGTCTTTGGTCGTCCCTGCTATTATTTGGGGCGCGTTGTTGGCGTCTCTTTCTACGATTCTTCCTTTGGACAACACCCATCGCCAAGCATTGTATTCTTTGCTAAGTATTCGATATTGCGCTTCACAGTATTGTTCTTTTCCTTTCAAGTAAGCTTCTACTGTTGCTTTGACCAGATCCTGATCTTCTGGGTGAATTCGAGAAAAAAGTTGCTTATAGCTTATAACACTTTCATTGGCAGTATCACCATGATTTACGTTGTTGGTTCTCCAAACCTTATTGGACTTAAGATCCCAACGCCATAGTTCGTCACCACTTCCCCAGAGTACATCTCTAAGACGGGATTCGCTGAGTTTGATAGCTTCAACGGATTTTCTTTCGTTTTCCTTTTTCTCTTTCACTGCTCTTAGATACATCCATAGAGCGGTAAGTATGAGAGCGATATACAGCGTATATGCATAACCACTTCGCCATATTGGAGGGTAGACTCTAACATCAATAGTCGCTTTGTTTTCGCTCCACTTTCCGTCTCGATTTGTTCCTTGAACAACGAAACTAAAGCGACCACTTGGCAGGTGGGTGTAAGTGGCATGATTTTCTGTACCCGGTGTCAGCCACTCTTTATCGACACCACGTAGTTGATAGCGGAATCTATTTTTTTCTGGAAAGGCATAATCCAAACTGGCAAATGATATTGTGACAAGGGTATCTTCCGGATAAAGCTCTAGCCGATGTGTAGAAGCAAGCGCTTTAAAATCTTTTACGGCTTTAAAAACACTCTGTATTCCAGTGATTTTAATGGGAGGAATATAGTCGCTTTCTTTAAGCGCTTCGGGCTTAAAGGTTCGCATTTGACTACCGCCTAGATAGACGTAGTCATTGTTTCCGTATAAAGCTGCACCGGGCGAGTAGGCTTCTGCTTGAGAGTTTAAGTTGTTGTAAACTTTTATCTCGCCCGTGTGTTTGTCCAGACGGCCGAAGTGGCTATTTGTTGTAAAGTAGAGGTAGGGCTCTGGTCCCATCAATAAGTTGGTGACTGTATTGGATGGTAAGCCCTTTGAACGGTCGTAAAAAGTGATTTGTGAGCGGTGGTTTTTATCTACTCTGATTTTATTGATACCTCCGGCCGCCGTCGCTACCCAGATATCACCGCTTTTATCTTCGAGTAGAGAATAGATAACATTACCACTTAATCGATTATCAAGGTTATTGGTAGAGTAGGTAATAATTGTTTTCTTCGTTAGATCGTAACGGTAGAGCCCCGTTGTACTTCCTAGCCACAAAGCGCCATCCTGACTGGGTAATATGGAATTAAAGTACTCAGACTCTCGGGTTTCAGCATGAGCTCTGGCATCAAAGATTAGCTCGGCTTCTTCGGTATGAGGTTCAAGAAGATGGATAGTCGAAGCATTACTAGCGACATATATTTTATTGCTTGATGCTTGAGCCATCGAGTAAAAAGCAACACTTAGTGATTTTCCTTCACTGGATTTTAAGTTGCGGATATGTCTTACCGCTTTAGACTCTATATCAAGAATATCAACGCCCTTGTCAGTCGCCAGGAGTAAGTGTTTTTCATCTATCTGCTTTATATTCCAGATAGTTCCTGCTGTTACGCTCGTATCGTCGCCAGGTTGATGGTAGTAATGGGTGATTGTATTGGTATCAGGCTTCCATTGCTCAAGGCCATCTTCTGTTCCTAACCACACTGTGCCATCAGGGCTTTGATGAATAGACCAGATATTGGAGTCGTTAATACTCTTCTCATTCGTCTTGGAGTGAGTCAGAGTAGTTATCAACAGGGTTTCTGGGTTAAACCATGCTGCCCCTCCTGTGGTTGCTATCCAAATAAGCCCTGAGTGATCGGCGGCAATTTCTTCTATCGAATTGCCCGGTAAACTATTGGGGTCATCTGGTTGACTGCTTAGTTGTCGCGTCATCTTTGTCTTCGGATCAAAAACCGACACGCCTTGGCTCCAATAGCCAATCCAGATAAGCTCTGAGTCGTCTTGAAAAAGTGCCCAGATATTATTACTTTTAAGGGCGATCTTACTCGTTTCTTTATTTTCGAAAACGATTTTTCGGGTTTGAGCGTCAACTCTATAGATGCCGCCACTGTCTGCGCCCAGCCATACTTCTCCTGACTTAGATACAAAGCCAGAGGTGAAGTATTTTTCTTCGGTAATTCCTTTTACTAAATTCAACTCCAGATTGTTGAGGTCAATGTAGTACAGGCCTGCAATGGTGCCAACCCAAATGCGCTGGTGATTGTCTTCAAGGATGACATTAATCTTATTAATATTGATTTCTTCTTCGATATTTACTGGTTGTGTGAAGTGTTTGAAGCTGTTTGTATCCGGGGTATATCGGCTGACACCACTTAAGGTCGCAAACCAAATGCTTCCCTGAGAGTCTTCAGTAATAAAGCGTACATTGTCATTTAATAAGCTATTGTTATTTTTGGGATCGTGGGAAACTTTGATCAGTTGAAAGTCACCTTTGACAATTTTGTACAATCCTAATGCCGTTGCAAACCATAAAGTGCCTCTTGAATCTTCATAGGTGAAGTAGACATAAGAGTTTAATGGGTTGAATATGTCATCTTCTGTCGATAAAACGGGAATAAAGCGGTAACCATCAAATAATCTAGCTCCGGCATTGGTACTAAATAAAATATACCCATTGCTGAGTGGCTCAATATGGCTGACAAACTCTGAAGGTATGTTGCTGTTTTTGGGGAGCTGCTTTAATAGAAGGTCATTAGCCAAGATTAACTGAATAGGCAGTAGGAAAATAATAAGTAATAGTCTTGGCAAAGTCATTGTTGATGCTTCTTTTGCTCAACTAAAACTAAGCTTTAATAAATGTATTTTGAGTAACTGGAACATTGTTTTCTCTCATTATTTTAATTCTAGCTGTCGTTTAAGTTAAGCTCTATTGCCTTCTTTTTTACTTACAACTTCAAGATAGTTTTCTTCTAGCATTTGATGTTCTAGAAGCAGTCTTCGATAAGCCTCTTCTTTTTCTTTTACTTCATCGTTCAGTTCGCTGACTTCCAGATATTGTTGCTCGAGCATGGCTTTTTCTAGTTCCAGTCGGCCCACCAGTAGTTTTTGTTCTTCATATTTCTTTTGCAGCTCAACAATAGAGTCAGACGATCCTCCGCCGGATTCTAGATCTCTTCTTAAAATGGCGGAAGTGTGTTTTTCTTTTGCTAACATTTTTTTGAGGTGTCGGTTGTCATCTTCTATTGCCATATTTTTGGCATAAAGCTCATTATTTTTAGATTTCAGTATGGTCGCTTTATCGACTTGTGCATCGTTATCTTGGGCTGAGTCGACAAGGTTGTTCAGTTGTTTTTTCGTTTCTTCCAGTTCACTTTGCAGGGTGTCCATGCAGATTTCTGATTCTTTAAGGATATAGTTCATCTCCTGCATTTTTTTGCGATACTCGTCTTCGCTGAGTGCTTGCTGCTCTTCTAGTTGACGCTCTAAAGCTTCTCTTTGACTGGTGATCATCTGCTTGAGCTTTTGAATTTCTTGCTCAGCTGACTCAGTTGAGGATAAATCTATATCGGGCTGAGCTTTGGATGATGAAGAGCCTTCTTCTAATTCATCTTCGCCAATGGTATTTCCTAGTAAAGCAAATTTCTGTCCTAGTTCTTCCATAAGAGCTTGGTGCTCCTCCGACAATGGGGAGTCTGAGCTCGACATTTGAGATAGTAACTCTGTGCCTGATTGGTAGTGCTCACTTGCCGATGAAAGAATACGCTGAAAGGACTGTTTAAATTCAGACAAGGCTTCTATTTCTTTAACCAACTTTTCATTTTGGGCAAGAATGGACTGATACTTTTGGTCAGCATTTTTGCTGTTGGAGTTACCCGAAATGGGAGTGGCAAAAAAACGTTCTAGAATGGGATGAAGCGCTTCGGTTGCATGATCACAGACAGAAGATTGTTCGTTATTGAGTTCTAGAGCTTTGTATTCAGCTTGAAGATATTTAAAGCGCATTAACAGAGATAGCCTTTCAAGCGCTTGGGCGTATTCGAGTTGATTCACAGGCTGGGAACCAAATTTCTCTGCAAACCGTTTGCGGGTGGTTTCCATGCACTGTTTTAAATAACCATGGATATCATTGGATTCCAACGACCGAAGCTTTGCGGTGGTCTCGCCCAGTTGATGGGTTAGCTGAGAGATATTCTTTTTTAGTCGAGCAATGGTTCGGCTTTGTTGCTCATTTTCATCTTTGAGCTCTTTGAAGTGAGTTTTTATTCCATAACCAAGTAATCCTAGAGCCATCAGCGCAATAAAGAGCAGCTCTAATACCAATGTTAATTCGAGTTGATCTTGACCCATGTAAAGTGCGCCAGTGGTTACCTTTGGGGTTTCTCAAGTCATGTTTGGGCGGAGGGTAAATGCTGAATCGACAAAGCTCTATGATGGTCAGATAAACGCTCAACCAGCTAAACGATGATGAGTAATAACCAAATGCTATAAAATTTCTTCTGTGAGACTAGTATAGATTATAATTTGGCGGGTTGCTGTGGATCTGGGGAGCAATAAGGTGCCTGGTTTGCACCTTACATAAAGGAAAGGCTATGACTGCTGTTTGTTGAACTGCTCAAGTTGTTCCGGGGAGGCGGGTTTTTGATACTGCTCTTTCCATTCGTTATAAGGCATGCCATATACCTTTTCGCGAGCTTGATCGTAGTCTAGTTCAACCTGTTGCTCCGATGCGGCTGCGACCATCCATTTAGACAGACAATTACGGCAAAAGCCTGCGAGGTTCATCAGGTCGATATTTTGAACATCTTTGCGGCTATCAAGATGCTCCAATAAGCGTCTGAAGACGGCTGCCTCTATCTCTGTTTGAGACTTCATAAGCGTGCTTCTCGTGGTTAGATTGAAGAGCAAGAGAGCTTGATGATGCTCTCTTGCGATAGGGATTATTCTGTGCGGTCAGTGACTTCCAAAAGGTGGAAACCGAACTGAGTTTTTACCGGACCTTGAACTTCATTAACCGGCGCACTAAAAACAACTTCGTCGAACTCTTTTACCATCATGCCACGGCCAAACTGACCCAGATCACCGCCATTTTGTCCTGATGGGCAAGATGAGTGTTGTTGAGCCAAAGCGGCAAAGTCAGCACCGTCAATAATTTGTTGCTTAAGTTCGTTGCATTGTTCTTCGCTGCTGACCAGAATGTGACGTGCGGTGGCTTGTACCATGGTATTCTCCAAATAAGATTAAGTGGACGCCTGAGGCGTTTGGGCAACCCATGTCTGCACACGGGCTACCATTGATTTTAAACGGGCATTATAACCCTCTTTGGTAAACTTTTTTACCTGCGATCCAGGTTTCATCGACCTTAATTTGCCAAAGCTTGTCTGGCGCGATGGCAAAGATATCGGGTTCAATCAATATGAAGTCGGCCCACTTTCCTGATTCCAGACTACCCAGAGTTTTTTCTTGGTGGGCAGCATAAGCTGCGTCCAGAGTAAAGCTGCGCAAGGCTTGAGTCAGCGTCATTTTTTGATCAGGTTTCCAGCCGCCAGCGGGTAGTTGCTGATGGTCTTGTCGTGTGACGGCGGCATGAAGGCCATGGAAGGGGTTGGCCAGCTCAACAGGAAAATCCGAACCGGAGGCAATAATAGTGCCCTGTTGTAAGAAGCGTTGCCACGCGTAGGCACCTTTAATACGGTGAGCACCCACACGATCTTCGGCCATATTCATATCACTGGTAGCGTGGGTGGGCTGCATGGAGGCAATGATGTTAAGGCTTTTAAAACGTGGGATATCATCAAGATGAACCACTTGCGCATGTTCTATACGATGTCGCAGGTTTTCGCCGCCCACGTTTTTGTAGGCTTTTTCGAGCGAGTCGAGTACCAGTCGATTACCGTGGTCGCCAATGGCGTGAATGTTAGCCTGAAAACCATATTTAAGAACTTGGGCTATGGTTTGGTAAAGAGCACTGGGTTCAGTCACTAACAAACCTTTGGTATCGCCCGCATCGGAGTAGGGAGCCAGTAAGGCGGCTCCACGGCTGCCCAAAGCACCGTCAGAGTAAAGCTTAACACTACGGATGGAGAGGCGGTCTTTATCATCTTTAACATGGCCTTTTTTCAGCCAGTTTTCTAACTGTGGAGCGCTGCCACTCAACATGGCATACACTCGCAGAGGCAGCTGCTTACGAGCCAATCGGCTTTGATAGACTTCGTATAGGTTCTGATTGATACCCGCATCATGAACGCTAGTGATACCCAGACTCAACAAATGTGCAAAGGCTTTGTCTAATGCGTAGTTCAACTCTAACGTCGAGGTTTTGGGAATATGCTGACTGACCAGATATTCGGCGTTGTCTATCAATAACCCAGTAGGATTTCCTTTGGCATCCTTTACTATTTGGCCACCGTCGGGATCTTGAGTGTCGGCGGTAATGCCTGCGATCTCTAACGCTTTTGAATTGGCCCAGGAGGCATGGCCATCAATGCGACGTAAGAGTATTGGTTTATTAATTTGCAGAGCGTCCAGAGAAGCACGGGAAGGAAAACGCTTGTTAAGCCACAGAACCTGATTCCAGCCCCGGCCAACAATCCAGCGCAAATGTTTATTCTGTTGAGCATAATCTGCGACACGCTGTGCCGCTTCTTGTTCAGATTTTGTGCCGCGCAAATCGACTCGTTGTAAGCTGGTTCCAAGACCTAGAATGTGTCCGTGAGCATCAATTAATCCTGGCAGCAGAGTTTTGCCTTTTCCATTCAGTTTCTCGGCCTTCGGGTATTTTTTAAGCGCCTCTTTATGCTCTCCAATGTAAAGTACTTTGCCGTTTTCGAACACCAAAGCATCAAAACGTTTTAATTTGGCTGATGAACCAGCAGAACCAGTCATCGTGTAGCCTTGGACATTGTGGATAAGAGTGGGTTGGGCCGCTGTTAACTGGGTTAGTATCAGTGTGATGAAAGCCAGCCAGTATTTCATTTGTTTGTTCCATTTGTTTTTTTGTGCAGTGTAACGGGTTCAATTATGTGTGTCATCCTGACAGGAGATTTTTGCCAGTGTATATCTCTTAGATACGATGATTTGACTATTACCAGCTTCTCATTTTGAAATTTCTATTGTCAAAATGGTGAGCAATCAACGTTTGAATTTTGGAGGTGATTGGTTGTGAAGAATTGAAGTTGAACGGAGTCTTTTAAGTGTTAACAAGAGAAGGGAGATTCTTGAATAAATATTTATCAACTTATCGATTAAGCGATAATCAAATCTTTTTAATCACAATTAAACATTAATTAACTGACGCCCGGATTGTATTTGACTAGGGGATACGGTTGTATAAATCGCGTTCATAAACGGACCTATCAATACTTAAAAAATAAAGATCAAGACAAGAGGGCAAAGTATGAGATCAACACCCAACCGGATAAGGAATGCGGTCAAGCTGGCTATTATTTGTGGCATGGGATCTGGGTTAGTTACACCGATGGCTTACGCTGAAGATGACAGCGAAGAAGGTGAAAAACTCGTTATTACCGGTTCAAGTATTAAGCGTACAGACTTCGAAGGCGCTTTACCTGTACAGACCATTGATCGCGAGGCGATTGATCGTTCTGGTGTCAGCAGTGTGGCTGAGTTAGTACAATTGTTGCCAGTGATGCAAGGTTTTGCCCATGCTGCAGACAGCGTAGGTGGTGATGGTAAGGGAGTGTCGGCTGCTTCTATTCACGATTTGGGCGATACTTATACACTGGTTTTATTGAATGGCCGACGTCTGGCACCCAGTGGTGATGGTAATCGTATCGATCTAAATTCATTGCCTTTGGCCGCTATCGAGCGCATAGAAATTTTGACTGATGGTTCGTCTGCTATCTATGGTTCTGATGCTATTGCGGGTGTTGTGAATTTTATTCTGAAAGATGATTACCAAGAATCTATGGCCAGCGTGCGCTATTCATCGCCACAACAAGAAGGTGGTGGCAGTTGGAGTGCTAATTTTACGACGGGCTTTGGTGACATCGATGGTGATGGCTACAATGTTATTTTGTCATTCTCTCATGACAGTCAAGAACAGTTGAAAGGCGTTGATCGAGAATGGGCAAAAACCGGGATTATTTCGTTTGAACATCAAGGACGTGATCTGTATTTCTTTAATGGCTCCGGTAATTCGATTCCAGGTAACGCGCGTGTACGTTGGACTAATCCAAATACTGGTGAAGTCGAAGAGCAGATATTTAATCCTTATTTGTCACAAAGCGGTTCATGCCCGCAACAAACGTCACAAATTGGACAGGAGTGTTGGTTCGATTACACCAGTACGATAGAAATTTTTCCAGAAAACGAACGCAACAATTTTCTGGCTCAAGGGCAGTTTAAAATTAATGACGATATAACTGCTTTTGCCGAAGCTATGTATTCTGATTTTACTTTGACTGCACGTATTGCACCCTTTCCTACAGGATGGGTTCGATTGCCAAATAGCGCTGGTATTGTGACTGACGAAGTATTACCGCAATTGACTCAGGAACAAAGAGACAACTTAGTCTCTGTGGATGGACGATGGCGAGCATTACCCGCTGGTAACCGAACAACAGAATGGAATACCAAATCAACCCATCTTGTTGCAGGTGTTAAAGGTGTTGTTGGTGACGAAGTGGATTTTGAAGCCAGTTTGATTCACTCTGTTAATGATACCGAACAAAACTATACCGATGGTTGGTTATTAGCAACACCGTTTATTAATGCGTTAGGAGCCGGCAGTATTAATATTTTTGCACCTCAAGGGACTGTGACTGGTGCTGAGTTTGATGGTTTGATGTATGTGGGGAACTGGGATGTCGAAAAAACCACATTGGATATGATTAAGTTCAACGCATCGAAACCTATTTTTGAAATGGATGGCGGCGCGGCTTATTTTGGTGGTGGTTTTGACTATCGCGCGACTCAGTATGATCGCACTGTGTCGACAGCCAATCGCACTGAAGCTGTTTTATTTACTTCGGCAGATCCTGAGTTTGATTTGGACCGGGATGCTTATGGGGTGTTTGGTGAAATCATCCTGCCTTTTTCATCCGACTTCGAAATGACAGCCGCTTTGCGTTATGACCGCATAGGAGCAGTTAAAGGTAATAATGGGTCTGTTAATGAAGCAGAAGGCGACACGACTTATAAAATCAGTGCCTCTTGGGATGCAACCGATGAGTTATTATTCCGTGCATCTATCGGAACTGGTTTCAAAGCGCCTGATTTACAACAAATTGCGCGTCCTAGAAGTGATGATGGCGTGACCAGTGGAAACTTTGCTTGTCCGTTCCCACAAGGTGATCCCTTAGAGCAGTTTTGTTTAACAGGGAACTCTCAGTATGCCGTTTTTCTTGAGGGTAATCCGGATCTAAAACCTGAGCGTTCAGAACAAAAAACCGTGGGTATGGTGTATGCACCATCAAAGGATACAACCATTCGTTTAGACTACTGGTCAGTTGAAATGGAAGATCAGGTCAATACTTTAACCGAAGCCCAGATCTTTAATGATCCTGTGACCTATCGCGATCTGTTTACTACGCGATTGAACAATGCCACAGGTGAACAAGAGCTGGCTATCGTACAGGCGAATGTGAATATTGGTCAGGTTAAAAACACGGGGCTTGATTGGGAGTTCGCATTTGCTCATGACTTTTCTTTTGGACGTTTAAGCACTCAGTTAGCAGGAACCTATATTATCGATAGCCAATATACCTTGCCTGGGACCGATGATGTGTGGGTGACCAGTTTAGGACGTTTTGGTTCTAACAATCAGGTGACCTTCCGCAACATTGCCAAGCTTTCATCTACGCTGAGTCATGATCGTTTTAACCATACCTTGAGTTTGCATTATCGTTCTGGTTATGCGGATCAGTTCCAGAGTAAAGAGGCGTGTTCTGTCACCTTGGTAGATGCAACAGGCGATTGTGTTGAAGTTCAGTTACGAGTGTCAGCGTATACTAAGCTGGACTACTTAACTCAATACGAAGTCAATGATGATTTACGACTCAGCTTTGGTATTAACAACTTGCTTGATCGAGAACCCGATCTGTCATTACGTTCGGGCGGTGCAGGCCATCAGGTTGGATATGACCCTCGTTATGTAGATGTGTTTGGTCGTACCTTCTATGTGTCGGCAGATTATCGTTTCTAAAACGATAATGTATCCCCAGGCAACGCGGCATTGCCTGGGGACTGCTTACACATAATCGTTAAGCATTCGTTTCGATAAAGATGTCTTTGTAAGCAACAAACATTAAAGCGAACATCATCGGTGCTAATACTAAAGCACCCAGGCCGAGCGTGATGACCGCGACAATAGTGAACAGAATACTCACCAAAATTAAACACAATATAATGGTGACAATGTTTTTTAGTGAACCCATAAAACTTAGTTTTAAAGCTTGAATTAAGGACACGTCATTTAACACCATAAGAGCAGGGGCAAAGTAGATTGCCATAGTCACTGGCAGCATGATCAACATAGCAATGACAAAGGAACCTGCTAAGGCCATTGGATTTGAGAAGGCTTCTTGGGTTTGGGCGTCCATCTGTGTGGGATCACCCATCATCATAAGTTGAAGAAAAAGAGGTCCAACAGTTACAACCATTACGAGAATATTGATGCCTGTCGCTAATAAAGACAGACCAATGAGTGGGCCTACTTTACTTTTAAAGCCTGCAAATAAATGATCGATCTTGAGTTCTTGCCCATCATGCAAGGCTTTGCACCCAAGCATTAGCCCACCTATCCAAACATAGGTGGTACCCATCATAAAGAGTTGCCCAATGATAGGGATAAAACTCACGACCATCATCACCACAAAACCAATGATGCAAATCAGTATCCAGGACAATGGACTCTGCTTAAAGTAACCAAAACTATCGCCAATCCATCCTGCGCAGCGACCGATGCTGACAGCTCGTGGAGTGGTTAAGGCAAAAGGCGTTTTTGATTCGCCATGTAACTCAGATTCTGGCGCTTGATAAGGATTGCTTTCTGTCATTATTGTTCCTTATTATCGAGGAGTGTAGGGCTTGCTCAGTCTATCGACAAACCCAAGAGGGTACAAGAATCATACATGATAAGTGGCAACAGGATGATGGGTGGTATGATTTGTTGAGTAAGGTGATTTTTGTGAGATGGGAGGGCTTGTGAGTTTGAATCAAAGCAAAATAGACTGGATAGAATCTCAATTGCTTGAGCCCGTGACGGGGTTTTCTGGAGTTTCAGGAGGGTGTATTAGCCAGGCCTATAAAGTTGAACTTGAAAGCGGGAAAACTGTTTTTGTTAAGACGTCAGAACAATCGCCTGCTGACATGTTTTATTGTGAAGCTGCAGGATTGAAAGCTATCAACCAGACGTTGCCTGGTTTTGCTCCAGAAGTACTTGCAGTTGATGATGGAATATTAGCGCTGACGTTCTTGCCTGCTATTTCTAGTCATGGGGGCGGTGCCCAAAAACTCGGGGTGAAGTTGGCGGCAATGCATGCTCAAACGACGAGCGTCTTTGGTTTTGAAGCGGACAATTATTGTGGTGCAACACGACAGGTGAATACCTGGTGTGAAGATGGCTTTGAGTTTTTTGCCGAACACCGTTTGCAGTTTCAGGCGCGTTTGGCTTATGACCAGAAGTACTTGTCCCGTGAGCACATCAAGTGGCTTGAGAAACTGGCCGACCGCTTGCCTTCATTGTTGCCGGAGCAGCCCCCGGTATTGCTTCATGGTGACTTATGGTCGGGTAATTACTTATGTTCAGAAAATGAGGTCTGGTTGATTGATCCTGCCTGTTATTACGGATGGGCAGAGGCAGACATGGCCATGACTACACTCTTTGGCGGTTTTGATGAATCTTTTTATCGTGCTTACGAAGAGCATGGCCAAATAGCATCCGACTGGCGCAGTCGGTGTTCCATTTATAACTTGTACCATCTGTTAAATCATTTGAACCTGTTTGGAGAGAGCTATCTGTCGTCCGTTGTTTCTATATTGCGCCGTTATGGGTAGTTTTGGCCCTCTGACGCTATGCCTGCAATAGAAAACCCATGAAAATGTACGCTTTACTTTGTCTGCGAGATTATTCTGGATTAAAATTAGCTCCTGACCTTAAAAGTTATATTGTCTGTTGAGAATTACCTGAATGGATAAAAAATTAAAACTTCACGGTTTTAATAACCTGACCAAATCCCTAAGTTTCAATATTTACGATGTAAATTACGCTAAAAGTCCTGAACATCGCAACGAATACATTAGCTATATTGATGAGCAGTATAATGCTGAGAGATTAACCAAAATACTCACTGATGTGACCGACATTATCGGCGCTCATGTGCTTAATATAGCTCGTCAAGATTATGAGCCTCATGGCGCTTCTGTCACCATGTTGATTGCAGAGCATGCCATAGAGCCTAAACAAGATCAGATAGATGAAACACCTGGGCCTTTGCCTGATGCTATTGTCGCTCATCTGGATAAAAGTCACATCACGGTTCATACCTACCCAGAAAGTCATCCGGACGGTGGGATCAGTACCTTCCGAGCGGATATTGACGTATCAACCTGCGGCGTTATCTCACCATTGAAAGCTCTGAATTACCTAATCCATAGTTTTGAATCGGATATCGTGACTATTGATTATCGAGTGCGTGGTTTTACACGGGATGTTGATGGCCATAAGCATTATATCGATCACGAAATCAATTCGATTCAGAACTATCTATCGGAAGATTCTCAAGATGCTTACCAGATGCTTGATGTAAACATCTATCAAGAAAATACCTTCCATACCAAAATGTTGCTAAAAGATTTTGAGCTGGATAACTATCTGTTTGGTAGTGGTGTGGAGGAGTTTTCTGAGTCTGAACAAGAGCGCATTGGCAAGCGCTTACAGAAGGAAATGTTAGAGATCTTTTACTCTAAAAATATGCCCTAGCATGATTGCCCCTATTTAAAAAAGAGGCTGTTTTAGCCTCTTTTTTTTGCTTCAGTTATTTCATTGATTATTTTATCCAGTGACGGCATCTGCTCTATATCCAGCTGATAATGCCGCTGCTTATTGTGGATGGGGCACTCAAATGCGAGCTGACATGCCGTCAGTTGAAGATCGAAAGGTCTTGCCTCATGGCCATACAAACGATCGCCTGCAATAGGGTATCCTGCTGACGACAGATGGCGACGAATCTGATGTTTACGGCCAGTTTCTATATCAATCTCCACCAAAGACAGGGCCGGTGTAGCGCTTTTTTCTTTTAGGGCAACATGGCTGACGGCGGGTTTATCGTCAATGGCTTCATCAAGAGTCATCGAGGGAGTATTCTGATCGAGTTCGGCTTCGACTATCGCGCGATAAACTTTGCGAATTTTTCGTTGCTGGAACAGGTTCGATAACTTGGCTGCGGCCGTTTTTGTATGTGCTAGCATAATGAGCCCACTGGCGGCGCGGTCCAATCGATGAACCACAAAAGACACCCGTTGTGGTTGTAGCTTCTGTTCAGCCCAACGCGATATCGTACAATGGTCACCCCATTTCGATCCTTGTGACAGCATTCCTGAAGGTTTGTACCACACACTGTAGTCGCGTTCATCGGCTATCAATGTGGGTTCTGGTGGCTCCCGTTCTAAGACACTGTCATCGTAATAGATGTGCAGGGTTTGTCCTGCTCTAAGTTCCTTGGTGGCACGACGTAGGCGTTGGGTGGTTTTGCCCTTGGTTAACCACACACAACCTTTTGCCATAGCTTGCTTGAGCTTCTGTTTTGACAGTGAAGTGTGCGTTTTGAGCAGCTCGATAGCTTTAATATTATTTTCTTCTACGAGAAGGTGGAGCTCGAAACGAGGGGCTGGCGATGTCATGGTAGGCTGAGCCAATCTAAGTAAGGAAGCGGGATTATAATGGAAATTGTCAGGCGCCTACAGCCGCAGATAGCTTAAAAAAACACTACTGAAAATGAGGATTAATAGCATTTTCATCTTAGCTAGCACATAGAGTTCTAGATAGTCTTTATAACAATCTGTTTTTTAAAGAAAAATAACTTTTGTTTGAGCAGACTAAAAAAGTGCCCTTGCAATTATCCTTAAACATTGTGCATTTTTTCATACACTGAAAAGTGACGATTAAACTGAGGATCTAGCCGTTGAATGATTTGATTGAGCGACGTTCGGCGTCCCGTTTCAATGTACGATTACCTGCAACACTGAAGACCGCCTGTGGAGATATATGCACTGGCGAGGTTTCTAATATTTCGTTGTCGGGAATGCAGCTGGTGGTTTGTCATGAATACATGCCGCTATTGTTGCCTAATGTGCGACGAGAATATGTGGTGGACACAGTTCACTACGAAATCGTGGTCGATCTTCCATCGCCTTTTAGGGCTGTGATCATTATGGGAGGCGTGGTTTATGTTAATCGACGCTCGATGAATCAGATTGCGGTCGGGTGTCGATTTGAAGAATTTATGAACGAGAGTGCCAATGAGCTGGGAAATTTTATTATGTCTCTGGAAGCTCAAAATATCGCCTCTGCGTGAGTTGGTTTGCTGATAATTTAGTCATATTCCTTATGAAGTTTAGGTGAACTCATGATGAGAGGGGGTTTATCCGGTGTTAAGTTTACTAGAAAAACAAAATATTTAGTTATTATAAATCAATGAGTTATCTTTCATTACTTTTTCATTAGATTTCAATTAAGCCGATTCTATTTCTATTTTATGCGGCTTTGGTTACCTTGGTGACCTACACACAAAACGAATACTTAATGAGTATTAAGCAAGTATTCGAATAACAATAAAAGTCGCAATATCGGAGATGAAAAAATGAAAGCAAAACATGTATTAATGATCTTGATGCTGGGTTTTTTATCAAATGCGCAAGCGTCTACTATTCTTGATTGGCAGCTCATCATCTACAAAAAAATTATTGGAGTGGGCGGAGGAAAAGGCGGAACTGGTACAGGTTCTGGGGATGAGCAACCACCAACAGAGCCGCCATCGGATCCATTTTGTCAAATGTATCCCACCGCGTGCGAGGGCGATGATCCTGATGGCGATGATAAGCCTGATCCCGATAAATTCCCTTTCCCAGAGGCCTAAATTCAATGGCTTCCTGGTTCGAGCAGGATAATAGACGATTCGCTCTTTAGAATCTTCGGATAAATAAACCACTGCTCATCGGCTGAAATAGAGAAATGTTTGATTTCCGGTGGCATAGGGAGTAGCAACTCGCTCTCTGTGCCATCAAACGCTTTAAAACGCACTCCGCCAGACTGTTTATTATTGGAAATATAATAAACACCAGATTCAGTGACCTTCCAACCGTTAGAACTGAATACATCGATGTCTTCTAATACTCTGGTCTCTTCACCATTTTCTATTTTCCATAACCCTGGCTCATGGTACTTCAAATAATAAACACAACCACCTTGTGGACACTCCTGAGCACTGTAACCACCTTGGCGCGTAACAGCTTCAATTTGATTTGGCTGATCAACGGAGACCTGATAAATCTGCCAGTCGCCTTCCGTTGAAGACGAAAAATAAATACTCAGACCATTGTTAGACCAGCTAGCCGTCTCGATATTATCCCAATGCTCTGGCGTTTCGAGTTTATGATATGCACCGGTTTCTGCATTAATAATAAGCAACTTATCTTTTCGGTGCGTCAACAAATGCTTATCGTCAGGAGACCAACGTAAACGACGTATTGGATGACTGCGAGAAAATTGAGTGAGAGGGAACTCTTCGCCATTCGCTTTGCGTAGCCATACCTGTAATTTTCCGGTTCGCTTAGAGACAAAGGCAATGTCTTCACTGTTGTTAGCATAAATTGGATAAAACTCTGGGATACTTGATATAACGATAGGCATATCTTCTGGTGCAGCCTTCCGCGTGTTGGCCGAGCGCCAGATATCCAATGCACCTTGGCCGGAGACGACAGCCAGCTGATCTTTATGAGGTGCAAAAGCGGGCACACGGATGGGCTGACTATTGGTAGCGATTGGATAACTCTTTTGATTATCTAACGAGTAAGCTTTGATACTATTTTTGGCGCCGCTGTAAATAATATGACGACTGTCTTTTGACCAAGAAATGGCTTTTTTCATACCGTTAAGGGCGAAGAGCTTGTGACTGCTTTGATCGCTCAGATTCATCAGGTGAACTTCTGTATCACCCCAGTTTGTGTCTCTGACAAATGCTAAAGATTTTCCATCAGGCGATAGAGCGATGCTGACTTCACCTTTTGATTTACCTGGTGATGGGTTCGTTAATGGTTCTTTTTGCTGAGTTTCGGTAGACCAGGCAAATAGTCGATAGGGATCAATGTAGGAACGAGAACTGGTGAAGTAAAGAATTTTTCCGTCTTTGCTCCACTGCATTGAATTACCGTGTATGGTGCCAAAACACTCGAGCAGGCGACTGACTTCAGGCACGGTTTCTGTCAAAGTTGCCTGCATGATAAAGCACTTATCATCTTGATAGCGAAAAAACACCAGGGACTTTCCATCTGGGGCCCATTCTGGTGATAGATCGTTTGCTGCTGACTGAGTAATTTGTTGCAGCAGGTGGCCATCCAGAGATTGAGTATAAATGTCCCAGGAGTTTGAGTTGTAGGCTTTGTGGCTAAATGCCAAGGTTGAGCCATCATGGGAATAACTGGGATCTTGTTCTTCGCCAGATAAATTACTAAAGGATTTGAAGCGAGTAAATTGAGGCAGTGTATTGTCCGATGACCAGAATTGGGAAGTCCCCACAAAAAATAAAACAATAAGCGCTAAAAAAACAAATGCAATTCCCGTCTTTTTTGTGGCGTTATTTGATGGTTGACGAAATGGCTCTTGCGCTGCTGGTCTTTCGATATCCGCATCAGGTTCTTGAGCTTCGGGCTGGCCTGAGTCTTCTTCTTTGGTTAGCTTTGTTGTTTCACGTTCGGGTTGAGATTCTGTGCAAGGCTCAATCGGTTGCAGCCATTGATAACCTTTTTTCCTTATCGTTGTTATAAAAGGTTCTTCAGAATGCTGCTCAAAGATTTTGCGTAATTGGTTAATAATTCGATAGATCGCATGATCGCCAACGATTTTTCCTTTCCATACCTGTTCGATAAGTTCGTCTCGGCTAATCACTTCTCCCTGCCGGTGCGAAAGATAGAGCAAAACTTCCATGGCTAGCGGCTCAATAGAGTAGTGTTCTTCTTGATAACTTATTTTGTTTTCAGAAGGTTTAACTAACCATTGGTTCGTTCGAAAATCAGATTTGGGCATCTTGCTTTGAGATTTGTATGTCTTTTTTTCTTTCTTAGTATAAGGAAAAGCGTCCCTTAAATAAAAGTTAAGTTTTCATAACGTAAATATCGACTAATAATTACCCGCAATATTACCAAATCCCCCATAGTTCGTTCCCAACAGCATTCCATGTTGTCACAGCAACTTTTTGACTTATTTGATTTAGATATAACCAACTAGGAACTTACTATGAAAAAGCAAACATTATTTGCGTTCAGTTCCATGGCACTGGCGATTGCCGCAAGTGGCCTGGTAAATGCGCAAGAAAAAGAAATGGCTCTCGCAGAAGTAACGACTGAGCAACGATTGATTGAACCTTGCTTGCAAGAGAGAAGAGCGGTTGATGGTAATGAGCGTAACTTTATTGAGCCCATTCCTATTGACGACGACTGTGGCGGCGGTGGTGGTGGCAACACTGGCCCTTATGTTAAGCCCGGTACGCCAGCCTCTATTGATTATGCTTCTTATGCTCGTGGTACTTTTAAAGTCAGTTGGGGAGCGAGTAATGGCTATGGCTACCCTGTTAACTATAAATTATACGAGCGCAAGAATTCAGGTGCCTGGACACAAATTTACAGCGGTTACGGAACCAGTCGTTTGTTAAGCAATAAAACCGATGGCAGCTACTCATATCGAGTATCAGGATGTAATGTTAAAGGATGTAGCACTTATAAAACGGGTTTCACCATGAAGGTCAAAAACCTTCCTGCTGCGCCAAACTACTCAAGCATGTATCCTGGACTAGAAGCATCTAGAGTTGGCGATTCTACTTTTATCGCTGGCAACAAATCTTATCGTGATGTGACTCGAGGTGCTTACTCGGGTGGTACAGCATTAAAAGGCGCTACAGGTGCAAAAACAACCAGCTTTGGTTTCCACCTGGGTAAAGGCTTCGGTTTGACCGAAGGTGATTACGCGCCAGAAGAAATGTGTTTAAAAACTGATGATTTGTCTGTCACGACTACTCCTGTTAATCAAGACCAGTTGATTTTCTCACAGGTTCAAAATTCTCAAGACTTGTACAGTAAATTAGATCTGGATATCTCTGCTGACCTTTCTTTATCGATTGGTGCTTTTGGATTAGATGCCGATGGAAAATACGAGCTATTTCGCGAATCAAAAATGAAGCAGGATAATTCTCGCGTCTTGATCAAGTGGCAACGCAAAGCCGAGCGTTTAGATCTGGTTTCTTCTACACCGTTTAAATTGAAAAACTACTGGAAGAGCAACTACATCAACCCTACCGATGGTTCTGATGTGAGCGAAACTCACTTCCGTAACCAGTGTGGTGATCAGTATGTTAAATCGGTAACAACCGGTGCTCGACTTTACGTATTGCTAGAAATTGGTAATGAAGAACTCAGTACGACAGAAATGGAAACCACGTCTTACAACGCTAAACTGAAAATTGCATCTATCTTTAATGCAAGTTCTTCTGGAACCATCAGTTCAGAAACTCGACAGTTCTTTGAGAAGCACAGCATTCAGTTAAAAGTTTATACCGAAGGCGGTTCTTCTGTTAATGCCAGTGTTCAAAACGTTTCTCTTGATAATGTAAAAGCGTTTGCTGATAACTTTATTGCTGGTGTAACAAGTGCAGGTCATGTTGCCTTAGATAAAGATTTGGCTTACTACCCAGTACCTGTTGAGTACAATCACTTAACGCATTTTAATGTGTACAAAGATTATCGCCCTGCACGTGATAATATGCGTCGCTGGTTATCTTTGGACCATCAAGTGAATGGACGTTGCGAAAACTTGACTCGAGTAGATGCTCAAGCCGGTCAAAGTAAATACAGAAGTCGTTGTCATGCTGCACGAGTGAACATGGGGACACACACAGAGTACTGTGCGGTTGGACAGCAGTGGGGAGATTGTAACAACCCTTACAACGCTTATGGCTCTATTAACGGCAGCACGGTTTCTTTGATGCCTTACTTGAACGTTAACATCCCAAGCATCTATAGCACTGCGTCACAAGAAAGCAACAGTGTTAACATTCCTTACTTCTACGTAAGTAACTGTGGCGCTTTCTGTGGCGGTCGCTCAGGTACTCGTACAACTCAGGTTTGCTTAAGCAACAAAGAATGTTTGGTTGACGAAAGCCGCAACTACACAACACCAGCTGCTGTAAACAAGTTATACAATCACGGTAATGTCGCTCCTATTGGTGCAGAAGTTCATGTAACTCGAATGAATTCTCCTCGTACTGGTGGCGCTTCGCAAAAAATCAATCGTGTAAGTGGTGTTCCATGTCTTGACTCTACCGTTACTGTTAAGAGTAAAGGATGGTGGGGCGGTGGTGCCTGGTACGAAGGTAGCCAGAGCATCCATGGTCGTTGCCCAGTTCAAGAGAATATTCTTCTTCCTTAAATTGTTAGCTCCGGTATTTATCTGTCTAATTGACCAGCCCTTAGGGCTGGTCTTTTTTTGTTTTAAAATTACTGCTTAGTCACAGTACAGGTGTAATCTCTCCACTGAGGATCAGGATTGGTTGACCATAGTGTATGCGTACTGCCAGAACAGCTGTTAACGTTGTAGCTCCACCAAGTGATTGCAGTACCACCATCCGCTGTTGTTACATAACGTCCTGAACTGTCTTTTTTCCAAAAGTTATGTGCGCCCCAGTGCAAGCTTTTACCTACGAGTCGAGGCATCAGATCATCACAAACCTCTGGGTTATCGGGATTTGCTCTAATGCAACGCAAGTAAGCCTGAAAACTACCTTCACGCTCAGCTTCAACATGTCCTGGTTGAATGTTAGTGAAAGTATTTCCTGTACTGGACCGACAGACTAACTTCCAATCTCCGTCACAAACATCAATTGCTAATGCGCTTCCTGATGCGGTCAACATAGTACCTGCTGCCAATGCCATTAACTTTTTATTCATTTTTGCTTTCTCCTTTGATTTTAAAACGTGAGTGCGATATCAACACTTAACGATAACGCCCGATTGATTATGAAAAGGCAGAGGTAAAATACAAAATCAGAAAGCTTTAATTTTTATCGATAAAAATCTCGTAAAAATAATATTATTAGTGGTTGAAATACTATTTGATATTTAGTGGATGAAAATCTGAGAAGTGTTTTAAATTGTTTCTGGCAGTTAAATAAAAATAAATATCAAAGTTTTCTTTAAAAGTTACGTGAGGGTATCAAAAGGATGGCTTGTGAATATTGAACACAAGCCATGAAGGAAAGCTTAACTTAAAAGAGGACTGTCTTTGGGAAGTTGCTTGGATATCCATGTGACTAATCTTAAGCGCATTGCCTGTGTAGATTCTTGATCTTCTGGCAATGCCTGAATCAGTTTATCTTGTGCGAGTAGCCGATAAACACATTCAACCTTATGTTTTAATGAGGTCCCGTTGGAGATGTTTCCGTAACCACGTTTCTTTGCGTAGATAAGCCCAACTTCAATCGCTTTTTGAACAAGTGCGGATTCATTTTTAAATTTTTTCATGGCTGATATCCTTACTGTACCTGCAATGGGTAATTCAGTGTCTAATGGATCTGGTTGCTCTGTCAATAGACATCTGGCTTGGAATAGAGTTTCCTTAGCAGTGATGCAGCTATTTATTGAGGGCAAAAAAAAAGGCTGACAATGTCAGCCTTTTTTCTTGCTACTTAAACAGTTGTTCTACGTTCACTGTTTTTACATTCTTCTTTTTTATCTTCAAGGGGTAGTCTTGAATGATTTTATCCTCTTTCTGGATATCTTCACCCTTTGGACTGTTGTATTTGAGCGGAGAAGTTTGCTCTGATACCAGACGCTTTTTCATATCTTTTGCATCGGCAGTAATAAACACAAACTGGATATTGTCCATTTGCAGATGCTTTTTGATGATACGGTTTACTTCGTCTTTGGTCAGTGACTTGAGCTGCTTGCGAACATAGTCCACAAAGCTATCTGTGCCATAGAAGCGACTGTCGAGCTCATAACCCAGCTGCTTGCTCTGGTTACCTACCAATTGCGGAGCAAAGTTGTAGAGGAAGTTACGAGTGGACTCAAATTGTTCTTCGGTCAGCCCGTTGTTAATCATTTTTTCTAACTCAACCATTGCGGTACGGGTAGCGAAGTGTGCATCGTTATTGCTACGTAATGGACGCAACCAGATTTGGAAGATTTGCTCGCTACGACCCAGATTGGCATCAGGCTTTTGTTGGAACATACCGCGTGGGAAGTACTCAACATAAGCGTAATCACCATAGTTCATACCGCGAGCGGCACGAATACGCTGATACAGGTGAGAGTTACTGTTACGGTGTTCGCCCAACCAAGAACGCATTAACCACAGTGCGGTCCAGTCTTTGTCTTTGCGAGTCACTTCGATAGGGAAACCAAAAGATACTGCAGTCGAAATGGCTGAATCTTTTTGTACTAGAGTCACTTTGCGGCCTTTTAACTTAGGAGCGTCGGCAATCTTTGTTGTGGCAGATTTGCCTGGATTCAAAGTGGCCAAATCTTTTTTCAGAGATTTTTTGAAGCTCTCTGGGATATTTCCAGATACACCCAAAGTTAAACGCTTTTGCGTCAAGAAACCATTGTAGAAGAATTTAAGATCGTCCAGGGTAAGTGCTTTTAAGTCATCTGTTGCACCTAAGTTATAAGATGCGTAAGGATGAGAATGGTATAGCTCAGAATACAGGACTTCTTTTCCTAACTCTTCATCATTGCTGGCTTTAAGACCACTATCGATACCGCTGATAAGGCTGTTTTTAACTCGATCAAAGTCTTCTTCTCTCCAGCCTGGATTAAATAACATATCGCGAACAATGCTATACCAGGCGTCTAAGTTATCTTTATGTACGCGACCACGGAACACCAACATTTCTTTATCAATCTGATACGAAAACTGACCGGCAATTGGGAACATCGCTTTCTGAATATCGGCGTAGCCTTTAGTTGCTGAGCCGCCATTAGTGATCATGGCTGCGGTTAATGCCGCTAATCCTTTTTTACCTTTGGGATCGTTGGCAGCACCCGTGTTGAATAAGAAGGAGACATCCACCAAATCTGATTGGTTGGCAAGCTCCAGCCACTTGAAGTGTGTCTGAGGCTGATGACCTTTCTGTTGCTTAACGGCATAGTCAACACTAATGTCATTAGCAAACTTAAAGTCGTCTGAGTTACTTAAGGTAACTGTCACACGATTGCTGTCGATCATGTATTGGTTGGCGTAGTGACGAATGTCTTCGGCAGTAATGCTATCTAATGAACGATAGAGGCGATTGATTAACTCAGGATCACGTTGGAAGTGAACAAAAGACGCTAAGGTACCTGCGATAGACGAAGTGCTGTCCATGGCATTGGCAAAGTTGTACTTTAAGTTAGATTTAAGAGCATTTAATCGCTGGCTGTCTACCAGTTCAGTACGCGCTTTTACTAAGGTATCAGCGATCGCTTTGTTCACCTGGTTTGCGTATTCAGGCTTCTTCAAACGCGCAAAAACATGAAACAAAGTAGAGTCTTTACGATTGGGATAGTAAGTAAAGAACTGATCAACCAACTGACGTTGAACCACTAAGTCTTGATACAAGTCTGATGTTGCCGAGAAATAAACCGTATCCATTAAGTCCAGCGCTTGCTTATCTTTTTTGGTGTCGTCTAGACGAGGCGCATGATAGCTGACCAACAGATGGCTTTTGGGCAGACCGTCCACTTTAACGTGTTTGTATTTTGACTTTTGCTGCTTGGGCTCCTGTGGCACCACAACGTTATTTTCGCTGCGCTTCCAGTTACCCCAGTACTTTTTGACTAACTCGAGCGTTTTGCTGTTGTCGATATCACCCACCAAAATAACGGTAGCTAGCTGTGGGGTGTACCAGCGCTTAAAGAACTCTTTAGAGTACTCAAGCTGGTTAGGCATGTCTTCGATATCACGTAGATAGCCCATGGTGGTGTGTTTGTAGGTGTGAACGTCATAAGCCAGGTCGCGTACTTCTTCTAATGCTTTGCGAATAGGATTCGCGTTGTTCTTTAGGTACTCACCTTTTACTGCCAGAGCTTCTGTTCGGAACTCAGCTTCCGTATAAGTAAGATTCTGAAAACGATCAGCTTCTAGTTTAATGACTGTTTCCAGGTGCTCTTTAGGGAAGGTCAGATGATAGTTGGTCAAGTCATCACTGGTGTAAGCGTTGCCATCGGCACCTGCGTTTTTCAGCGTGTTCTCGTAGACCATACGGGGAGTACTTTCGGTACCTTTGAACATCATGTGTTCAAAGAAATGAGCAAATCCTGACTTACCTTTTTCGACTTCATTACGTGAGCCTGTTTGCATCGGAATCTGAATTGATACCAGATCAGGATAATCGGTTTTAACCAGAATAACCTTTAAGCCATTATCCAGCTCGGTCATGGTATAGGGTAAATTGAAGACCTTATCGGCAGCAGGTGCTTCTGAGGCTTTAGATTCCGCTGTACGGGCGCTAGGGGCTGCGCAGCTAGCCATCAACACGGTGAGTGCTGAGGCTGCGATGATTCGCTTAAAGGATGTCATGCATTTCCTCGTAGTTTTCTTAAATACCTTTGTCGCTCTGCCGACGTCATGGCTTGCTATCCCGATGTCGTTAGAAAAACTTGGGTATAGATAGACAAATTTGGCTGTTTTTTTACTTCATTTTGCCCATGAAAGCGAGCGAAAACTGTAACGAGGCGTTTAAGGGAGGTGTGACGGTGGTTTTTATGGCGTGTAATGGCCCGTCTCAAGAGCGCTCCAGCTTGCGAAACCAGCGGGGCTCGCGTACCATTAGCCACCATTTTTATGATCAAAATTTCACGTATTTAAGCAGGAATCTGTATGCGCAGCCATTATTGTGGAGAGTTACCTTCGTTAGCCGAAGGATCCGAAGTTTCAATCGCCGGATGGGTACACCGTCGTCGTGACTTGGGTGGGTTAATTTTTCTTCAGATCCGTGACCGAGAGGGTATTGTCCAGGTTACTATTGAGCCCGATCAGGGCGCCGTCTTCGAAGCTGCTGATCAACTGCGCAGTGAGTACGTTGTGGCAATTAAAGGCCGTTTACGTAACCGCCCAGAAAATATGATAAATAAAGATATGGCAACGGGTCATATCGAAGTGGTCGCCGACTCGATTGAGTTGCTTAATCGCTCAGAAACCCCTGCGATTTTGATCGACGGACATGAAGAAGTGTCTGAAGAAACCCGCCTTAAATATCGCTATCTGGATTTACGTCGTCCAGAGATGGCACATAACCTGATTTTCCGTACCAAAGTGGCTCAGTCGTTAAGACGCTATCTGGATGACAGTGGCTTTTTGGAAATGGAAACCCCGATTCTTACCAAAGCGACTCCAGAGGGGGCTCGTGACTATCTGGTGCCGAGCCGTACTCACAAAGGTTCATTCTTTGCCTTACCTCAATCACCTCAGTTGTTTAAGCAACTGTTGATGATGAGTGGTTTTGATCGCTACTACCAAATTGTGCGCTGCTTCCGTGATGAAGACTTGCGAGCTGACCGTCAACCAGAATTTACCCAGCTGGATATCGAGACATCTTTTGTTGATGAAGAATCCCTCATGTCGATGATGGAAACCATGATCCGTGGTGTTTACAAAGATCTGCTAGACGTTGAACTGGCCAATCCTTTCCCGCGTATGTCCTATGCCGAAGCGATGGAAAAATACGGTAGCGATAAGCCGGATCTGCGCGTTGATATGCCATTGGTAACTTTGGACGACATTATGCAGTCGGTTGATTTTAAAGTCTTCAACGGACCAGCTAATGATGACAATGGTCGTGTTGCTGCTATCAAGTTGACCGGCGGTGCAGACAAAGTTAGCCGTAAGATGATTGACGAATACACCAAATTCGTTGGCGTTTATGGCGCTAAAGGCATGGCCTTTATCAAGGTCAATGATCGTGCGGCCGGGCTGGAAGGTTTGCAATCGCCTATCGTTAAATTCTTGTCCGCAGAATCTGCCGAAGCCATTCTAGAGCGCATGGGCGCAGAAAGCGGCGATATCCTGTTCTTCGGCTCTGATACGTCAAAAGTTGTTGCCGATGCGTTAGGCGCCTTGCGCTTAAAACTGGCTAATGACTTTGAGTTAATGAGCAGCGAGTGGAAGCCGCTATGGGTTGTGGACTTCCCGATGTTTGAAGAGATTGATGGTCACATGCACGCATTACACCATCCTTTCACGTCACCTCGAGAGCTTGATCCTGCTGCATTAAAAGCAGACCCAACCGGCACGGTGTCTCGTGCCTATGATATGGTTATCAATGGTACCGAAGTGGGCGGTGGGTCCATTCGTATTCACGATACTCACTTGCAATCTGCGGTATTCGATATCTTAGGTATCGGCGAAGAAGAAGCCACAGAGAAGTTTGGTTTCTTGTTAGATGCATTGAAGTTTGGTTGCCCTCCTCACGGTGGGATCGCCTTCGGTCTGGATCGTCTGGTGATGTTGATGGTAGAAGCCGCGTCTATTCGCGACGTGATTGCTTTCCCAAAAACAACTACAGCGAGCTGTCCGTTGACCTCTGCGCCCGCAAAAGTCTCTGAAGCGCAGTTGAAAGAGTTGAACATTGCACTTACTGCAAAAAAAGAAGCCGAATAAAAAATAAACCGGTATCGGCCAACTGGCCGAGCCGGAAAATAATAAGAGAATTTGGGAGTTAAACATGGCAGGACATAGTAAATGGGCCAATATCAAACACCGCAAAGCGGCCCAGGATGCAAAACGAGGAAAAGTTTTTACCAAGGTGATTCGCGAGTTGGTGGTTGCCGCCAAAGCCGGTGGACCTAACGTAGAAGATAACCCACGATTGCGTGCCGTTGTTGATAAAGCTCTAGGCGCTAATATGAAGCGCGATACTATCGATAAAGCCATTGCTCGTGGCGCGGGTAATGCCGATGGTGACAACTATGACGAGTTAACCTACGAAGGCTATGGTCCTGGCGGTGTTGCGGTATTAGCGGAGTGCATGACAGATAACAAAAACCGTACGGTTGCAGAAGTTCGTCACGCATTTACCAAACATGGCGGTAATCTGGGCACTTCGGGCTCAGTTGCCTATCTGTTTGATAAAAAAGGCCAGATGATTTTTGGTGATGACATCGAAGAAGACGCACTAATGGAAGCCGCACTAGAGGCAGGTGCTGATGATGTTGTGACTCACGAAGACGGTAGCTTCGAAGTGTTAACACAACCCGACGAGTTTATGGATGTAAAAGATGCGTTGGTCGCCGCTGGCTTTGAACCTGCGAATGCCGATGTTGCCATGTTGCCATCAACGTCTGCTGAGCTGGATGCCGAAACAGGTGCGAAAGTATTGCGGTTGATTGAACGCCTGGAAGATCTGGACGATACACAAAACGTGTATACCAATGCGGATATTCCTGCCGAGTCATACGAACTGCTTTAGAGTTGTGGCTAAAAGGGCATGACTCCTCGCGCCGTAATTGACATCGTTTTAGACACAACATAGATATTCAATCAAAGATGGTCACATCCTCTGCTCTATCATTGCCGTCTCAAATCTGATGGGCGGCAATTTTCCTACCTGAATGAGTAGATATTTTTGCGCTCAGTCCTAACAATCAAGTAAGATAAGTTTGCTTAAGAATACTAAGGCCTGTTGCCTTTTCTTTAAGCAACTCGATGTATGCCTGTGGCCTTAATTTTTGGGTGTATATAAGAAAGCCAACATCATTCGGCGGAGTTACATTTGTCCATCATTTTGGGAATAGATCCCGGTTCACGTATAACTGGTTTTGGTCTTATTAAGTCACAAGGCCAGAAATATCAGTATGTTACCAGCGGCTGCATTCGAGTTCAGCCGGGAACCTTGTCTGAACGTCTGCAGCAGATTTTTGATGGTTTGTCAGAAGTCATCCGCCAATACAATCCCGATGAAGCGGCCATTGAACAGGTTTTTATGTCAAAGAACGCCGATTCGGCATTAAAGCTGGGTCAGGCTCGAGGGGTTGCTATTGTGGCGGCGTCTCATCACGCTCTGGATGTGGCTGAGTATTCGGCGCGACAAATTAAGCAGGCTGCCGTGGGACACGGAGCAGCAGATAAACGTCAGGTACAACACATGGTGATGACCTTGTTAGGTCTGTCGGCGATGCCACAATCGGACGCTGCGGACGGTTTGGCTGTGGCCATTTGTCATGCGAATACCATGCAAAGTATGGTAACCCAGCTGGGTGCTAACAAAAGAAGAAGAGGAAGAGTTAGGTGATTGGTCGTTTAAAAGGCACTTTGATAGAGAAGTCGCCCCCAGATTTATTAATTGATGTACAAGGCGTTGGCTACGAAGTTCATGCACCAATGACGACCATTTTTAACTTGCCAGAAGTTGGGCGAGAGGTGGTTTTATATACGCATTTGTCGGTTAGTGAGAATCTACATTCTTTGTATGCTTTTGGTAGCAAAAAAGAAAAGCAGTTGTTCCGTGAGTTGATTAAAGTGAATGGGGTGGGGCCTAAATTGGCTCTGGCTATTCTCTCGGGCATGACCGCCGATGAGTTTGTGCGCTGTGTTCACGATGGTGATGCCGCTGTGCTGGTTAAGCTGCCAGGGGTTGGCAAAAAGACGGCAGAAAGGCTGATCATTGAAATGCGTGACCGCTTGAAGGACTGGGGCACCAGTGCTTCCGATACATCCCCCGAAGCCTTTGAGCTAGTAGCAGGTCAGGGCGGTGGCGATTCGGTGCAAGAGGCAACCAGTGCCTTGGTCGCGTTAGGATACAAACCGCAAGATGCCAGCAAAGCCATTAACAAAGTGAAGAAAGACGCTAACACCAGCGAAGATCTTATTCGACTGGCACTCAAGAATATGGGAAAATAGTAATCATACGAGTAGCCTTTTTGCGAGGCTACAAAACAACATGTAAAAGGTTGAAGACATCACATGATAGAAGAAGATCGTTTGATCGCGACGCAAACTCAGGGCATTGAAGAAGAGCGATTCGATCGCGCGATTCGTCCAACACGATTAGAAGATTACGTTGGCCAGCCTCAGGTGCGTGAACAGATGGAGATTTTTCTACAGGCGGCTCGTTCTCGTAAGGACGCCCTCGATCATGTGTTGATATTTGGACCTCCTGGTTTAGGAAAAACCACGCTGGCGAATATTATTGCTAACGAAATGGATGTGAGTATCAAATTCACTTCCGGCCCAGTCCTGGAAAAAGCCGGTGATCTTGCCGCCTTGTTAACCAATCTAGAAGAAAATGATGTGCTGTTTATCGATGAGATTCATCGTCTGAGTCCAATGGTAGAAGAGATCCTTTATCCAGCCATGGAAGATTATCAAATCGATATCATGATTGGTGAGGGCCCTGCTGCACGTTCCATTAAACTGGATCTGCCTCCTTTTACATTGGTGGGCGCAACTACTCGAGCTGGCTTGTTGACTTCTCCACTGCGTGATCGCTTTGGTATTGTTCAACGACTCGAGTTTTACAGCGTGGAAGATTTATCCAGCATTGTCAGTCGTTCTGCGGGTATTTTAGGGCTCGAATCTGACGAAGAAGGTGCGACCGAAGTCGCTCGTCGTTCTCGAGGTACACCGCGTATCGCTAATCGTTTATTACGTCGAGTTCGTGACTATGCCGAAGTCAAAAGTGATGGCACCATCAATAAAGACAGCGCTGAAAAAGCGCTGGATATGCTCAGTGTCGATGATAAAGGTTTCGACACCATGGATCGCAAGTTGCTGTTAGCCATAATCGATAAATTCGAAGGTGGCCCAGTTGGGTTAGATTCGTTGGCCGCAGCCATTGGCGAAGAGCGTGATACCATTGATGAGGTGTTGGAGCCATTTTTGATTCAGCAAGGCTATATTCATCGTACTCCCCGTGGTCGCGTTGCCACTCGACTGGCCTATCAGCATTTTGGCCTGGTGATGAAAGAGGATTAGGTTTGTTTATATCCGTCGCCTTTCAAGTTGCAATGGTGTTGGCTGCACCTTGAAATACTTTGGGTATATTGTTGGTTGATGGGCTTAAGTCTTATTATTCGACACCTATCGTTGCACACTTCGCGGTAGCGTGATAGAACACACATTCTGAAAACATATCAATCTTAATAACATCATAAAAGTTCGCTATAGTGCGAGCATAAGTCACGAGTAACAGATTTGAATTCTATGGAATTTATTTTCCCCGTCAGAGTCTACTATGAAGACACCGATGTCGCTGGTGTGGTTTACTACGCAAATTACCTCAAGTTTATGGAACGAGGTCGAACCGAGTGGCTCCGTCATTTGGGCATGGATCAAGATTTATTGATTGAGCAGGACGTCGCATTTGCTGTTGCTCATGTCGAAGCCAGTTATTTAAAACCTGCTCGATTTAATGATGCGCTGGATATAGTTACCCGTGTGGTGAAGCATAGTGGGGCCAGCGTTGTATTTGAACAAAAAATATGCAAACAAGGTCAACACGATCACGTTTATTGCCAAGGTACTGTGAAAGTTGTATGTGTGACATTAAGCACCATGAAACCCCGAGCAATACCGCTGCAACTAGTGGAGGAAATGCGCAGTGAGTCCTGAACCTTTATCGGTCATCGATTTATTTATAAAAGCCAGCTTATTAGTCCAGCTCGTTATGATCAGTCTGATGGTTATTTCTATTATCAGCTGGGGCATGATTGTCGAGCGTACCCGCTCATTGAAGTTGGCAGTTAAATCAGGCAACTCGTTTGAAGAAAAGTTCTGGTCGGGTGTTGATCTGAGCAAGCTCTATAACGATTTAGGAGCTCGTCGTTTAGCGCCTACAGGGATGGAATTAATCTTCATGGCAGGATATCGCGAATTCGCTCGTCTACGTAATCAAAACGGAACGACAGCGGATGCGGTGATGGAAGGTACACAGCGTTCAATGCGAGTGGCCCATTCGCGCGAAGTCGACAAGCTCGAAACGCATTTATCCTTCTTGGCAACCGTCGGTTCTACCACACCTTATATTGGTCTGTTTGGCACCGTATGGGGAATCATGAATTCCTTTATCGCACTGGGTGCCGTTAAGCAGGCGACATTAGCCATGGTAGCCCCTGGTATTGCAGAAGCGCTTATTGCAACGGCAATGGGTTTGTTTGCTGCGATCCCTGCGGTTATTGCGTATAACCGCTTTAGTCACTCGGTTCAACGTATCGAAAACCAGTACGCCAACTTTGTCGAAGAATTTTCAGGTATTCTTCATCGCAAAGCGCACAGTTCTTAAGCTAAGAGTACTTGTTGCATGAAACCCGTACGCAGAAGACCTATTGCTGAAATTAACGTGGTGCCTTACATCGACGTTATGTTGGTGTTGTTGGTGATCTTTATGATCACGGCACCATTAATTACAGCGGGTGTTAATGTGGATTTGCCCGAGGCATCCGCAGAACCTATGCCTGCTGACGAAGAGCCGCCATTGATCGCCAGTATTGATGCCAGCGGTAATTATTATCTCTCTATTGGTGACAGCCGTGACGAAGCCTTAGAAGCCAGACAACTGGTGGCTTTGGTTTTAGCTCACAAAGAACTGAATCCAGAAGTAAAAGTCATGATCAATGGTGACAGGGCCGTACCCTATGATCGCGTGGTTAAATTAATGGTGTTGCTACAGCAGGAAGCAGGCATAGAAAGCGTGGGTCTGATGACAGATCCAAGTGAGAGTTTGTAGGGGGCCACTTGAGTCAGCGGTTAGTTATTTCGCTTGTTTTTTCTCTGATTGGGCATTTGCTGATCTTGGTATTGATGTTAGTGAATTTTCATTTTAGCCAGATTGAGTTGCCCAAACAGCAGACAGCCGCACCTCAAATCAAAGCGACGGCGATTAATTCTCAAGATGTTCAAAAATATGTAAAGAAACTACAGGATGATAAGCGTCGCCAAGAGCGAAGTGAGAAAGCGCGACAAGACAAATTAAAGCGTGAAGCCGAAGCAGCAAAAAAGAAGCGCTTAGACGAAGAACGTAAGGCAAGAGAAGCTAAAAAGCGTCAGGCTGACGCCGAAAAGAAGCGCAAAGCCGAAGAAAAGAAACGCAACGACGCGATTAAGAAGCGCAAAGAAGAAGAGAAAAAAGCCAAAGCCGCTGCTGATAAGCGGAAAAAAGAAGAAGCTGACCGCAAAAAACGAGCGGAAGAAGAGCGTAAGAAAAAAGCTGCTGAAGAGAAGCGCCGCAAAGAGGAAGAAGCACGCAAAAAACGCGAAGCCGAAGAAAAGCGCAAGCGCGAAGAAGAAGAACGCAAACAGCGTGAAGAAGAAGAGCGGCTTATGCAAGAGGCTTTAGAGCAGCAAATGGCTGAGCAGCTGGAAGCCGAGCAAGCGGCCATGGCAGCAAAACGTCAGGCTGTGATGAGTGAAGTCAATATATATAAGATTCGTATTCAAGAAAAGATCCAAGGTAATTTGATATACCATGAGCAAAACGTCTTTTGTCAGATTCGATTGAAACTAGCCCCCGGTGGATTGGTAATAGATACGTCAGAAGTGGGCGGTGATCCTAATTTTTGCCGTGCTGTGAAGGTGGCGATAGAAAAGTCAGAACCTTTGCCAGTGTCAAGAGATCTCGACGTATTTGATGAAATCAGAAACATCACGCTCACGCTGGATTCTGAACTCTAAGCGCAAGTGAGTATCAAATTAGATAAATTACTCGAACAAAGAAAAGCAGGTAGTAATGATTAAACGTAAATTAAAGTGCTGGCTGGCCGTTTTACTGGTTGCAGTCACCTCCACCAGTCGGGCAGAAATTGAGATCGTCATCACCGATTGGTTAAATGACGCTCGACCTATTGCTGTAGTGCCTTTTGCCTGGCAAGGGACCTCTGCCCAACCGCCTTTTGATATGTCCGCTATTATTGCGGCTGATTTACGCCGTAGTGGGCGATTTGATCCCATGGCTTTTAACGAGATGCCACAAACTCCAACTCATCATAGCGATGTGGATCTGGATATGTGGAAAAAGAAAGGCATTGAAGCCGTGGTTGTCGGTAAAGTGCAAGAGACATCCGTCGGTCAGTATACGGTCAGCTATGCGCTGATCGATGTATTCAAATCCAAGCAGGTTTTAGAGGGTGGCGAATTAATCACCAATAACGATTATCTGATGCTGAATCGAGTTGGACGCACGACACGCCCTAGTTTTCGTTTTTACACCCATCAGGTAGCCGACAATATCTATCAGGCGTTAACCGGTGAGCGTGGCGCTTTCGCTACCCGTATTGCTTATGTGACCGTTGATCGTTCTGTTAAAAAATCCTTCCAGTTATTTATTGCGGATTCTGATGGCTATGATCCCAAGCGATTGTTCAGTAGTGAAGAAGCTATTATGTCTCCTACCTGGGCACCCGACGGACGTTCGTTAGCTTATGTTTCTTTTGAAAATGGCCGCTCAGAAATCTATCATCAAAAAATTTACACGGGTGAGCGTAATTTGATCGCTGCGTTTCCGGGGATTAACAGTGCGCCAGTTTTTTCACCAGACGGTAACAAATTGGCATTAACACTCTCAAAAGATGGTAATCCAGAAATTTATATTCTGGATTTGCAAACCCGTCGTTATAAGCGCATGACCAACAGCCCTTATTCTATTGAAACAGAGCCAGAGTGGTCACCTGATGGTCAATCTTTGCTCTTTACTTCGGATCGCGGTGGCAGACCACAGCTTTATCGAGTTCCGATAACTGGCGGACGTCCTGAACGCGTGACTTTTTCTGGCGAATATAATGCGAGTGGAAACTTCACTCCTGATGGAAAAAGTCTTATCCTCGTGAACCGAACCAACGGCGTCTATCACATTGCAAAGCAAGATATTGCTTCTGGTGATATGCAAATATTAACGGATACTCATTTAGATGAGTCTCCTAGTTTAGCTCCGAACGGAAGCATGGTAATCTATGCTACTATTCATCGGGGACGTCAGGTTTTAGCGGCTGTGTCAGCCGATGGGCGTTTCAAAATCAAGCTTCCGGCTACTCGCGGAGAAGTGCGAGCGCCAGCTTGGTCACCTTATTTGGTTCAATAGGGTCGACCAGCTAAACAATAAAAAAATTTACTAAATCGATAACAATAGGAGCAACACCAATGTCAATCAAACAGCTGGGGAAAAGCCTCATTCTGACTTTGCCTGCCTTATTCATGGTAGCTTGTAGTACTACTAATGATGGTGCGGAAGACAGCCAGCAAAATACTGAGACTTCAACAGAAACTACCGTTGAAACTCCAGTAGATACTACTCCTCAAGAAACTGAAGCAGATCGTTTAGAGCGTATCAATGCTGAAACTCGTGCACAGCGTACTGTTTACTTTGAGTTTGATGATTCAACCGTTTCTACCTCTTCACAAGATCTATTAAAAGCGCACGCTTGGTTCCTAAGTAAAAACCCTGGTATCAGTGTTGTTGTTGAAGGTCACTGTGACGAGCGTGGTACGCCTGAGTACAACCTGGCACTAGGTGAGCGTCGTGGTAAGTCTGTAAAAGACGTTTTGATCAGCTACGGTGTTAACGCTTCTCAGGTTCGTGTTGTTAGCTACGGTGAAGAAAAGCCTGCTAACCCAGCGCACACTGAATCTGCATGGTCTAAAAACCGTCGTGCCGTATTAGACTATGAAGGCTAATATGACGTCGATTTTGACTAAGACAGCACTGGTTTCAGTGCTGTCTGCGTTTTCAGTTACAGGTTTTTCGGCAGAGTCGGTCGAAGACAGAGTTCGTCGCCTTGAACAGATGGCGGAATCTCGCGGTCAGCTTCAAGCCGATTTGGTGTTTCAGCTCAATTCGTTGCAACAAGAAGTGCAGCAGTTGCGCGGCATGATCGAAGAGCACGATTTCAAGCTTAAACAACTGCAAGAGCGTCAGCGCGATCTTTATCGCGATATTGAGCGTCGCTTATCCAAGATTTCTTCGACGGATAACAATACTTCAGTACAGCCTGATACCATGGCGAGTACGAACAGCGGTAGAAACGCCTCCAATCAAACTTCATCAACACCTAAGAGTGTGGTTGCCTCTGGTGACGAGCACGCCGAGTACCAGACGATCTTTCCTATGGTTCGCGCGCGCAAATATGATGAAGCCATTACTCTTTATAAAGCTTTCCTGAAAAAATACCCATCGGGTAAGTACACGGCTAATGCTCATTATTGGTTAGGGCAGGTGTATTTTGTTAAAAATCAGGTAAGTAATGCCCAAAAGCAGTTCGAAACGGTGATTAACCAGTTTTCTAACTCATCAAAAGTCTCTGACGCCATGCTTAAACTCGCCCAGCTTCATGAGAAGCAAGGCCAGTGGAAAAAGGCTCGAGACATGTTCCAGTCAGTCATTGATAAGTTTGACGGCACTTCGGAACAGTTAGCAACACAAGGCCTCCAGCGCCTTAAAAAAGCAGGTCATTAGATTTTTATTTCAAGCTTCGAGAGTTTTGATTCTGGAAGCTTGAGACCCTGCCCATCTATTTTTCCCTAATTATGTCTCTCTTGTGTGCGATCACGGCACGAATGTCTTTACCTTCATAACGCCTGTCATTAGAATGTGCGCCCTATTTGGTTAATATCTAGACGCACCGTGACTCGACTACGACTAACAGAAGTTTTTTATTCCCTCCAGGGCGAAACCCGCACTCTGGGTCTACCCACCGTATTTGTACGCCTGACTGGATGCCCATTACGCTGCGTGTATTGTGATACCGAGTACGCATTTACCGGTGGCGAATATCACCAGTTAGAAGACGTTGTAGAGCAAGTAAGTGGTTACAATCCTCGCTACGTAACGGTAACTGGAGGTGAGCCACTGGCACAGAAGCAGCCTTGTGAAGAATTGCTGACAGCCTTGTGCGATAAAGGTTACGAGGTATCTCTGGAGACCAGCGGCGCTATGGATATCGCGGGTGTTGATCCTCGAGTCGTTAAAGTCATGGACCTCAAGACACCAGATTCTGGTGAGCTGGATAAGAATCGTTTAGAAAACCTAGAGCATATTGATAGTAAGGACCAACTTAAGTTTGTTCTTTGTTCGCGCAAGGATTATGACTGGGCACGTATGATGTTGGATCAGTATCAATTAGCTGAACGCTGCGAGATTCTGTTCTCGCCAAGTTATGGCCAGCTTAACGCAACTGAGTTAGCTGACTGGATTGTTGAGGACAACTTACCCGTGCGTTTTCAGGTGCAATTGCATAAATTACTGTGGAATGATGAGCCTGGTCACTAGAAGAGAGTTTAAGACATGACAAAAAAAGCCATTGTATTACTGTCTGGCGGGTTGGATTCTGCCACCTGTATGGCGATTGCTCAGGAGCAGGGTTATGAAGTGTACGCGCTGAGTTTTCAGTATGGTCAAAAGCACAGTGCCGAGCTGCAAGCAGCGAAAAATCTCGCTGCGCACTTTAAGGCTCATGAGCATCGTATCATTCCACTGGATTTGGGCGGCTTTGGCGGCTCAGCGTTAACCGATGACTCTATTGAAGTGCCAATGGAAGAGACGACTGGCATTCCTGCTACTTATGTACCTGCCCGTAATACCGTATTCTTGTCCATCGCTCTGGCCTGGGCTGAGGTGGTAGAAGCTGAAGCTATTTTTGCTGGGGTGAATGCGGTGGATTACTCTGGCTATCCGGATTGCCGACCTGAATATATCGATGCATTTCAACAAATGGCTGATCTGGCTACCAAAGCCGGTATTGAAGGCAAAGGCCCTCAAATTCAAGTGCCGTTGATCCATAAAACAAAAACCGAAATTATTGAGTGGGGACAGTCTCTCGGCGTTGATTACTCCAAGACCGTTTCCTGCTATCAGGCCAATTTAGACGGCGAAGCTTGTGGTGAGTGTGATAGCTGCCGAATTCGAGCGGCGGCGTTTATAGATGGTGGAATGGCCGATCCAACCCGTTATGTAGCCTAGAGTCTTATAAGACTGCACTTGAGCGTCTCCTTTCTGGCGCTGTTATCAATCTTTGTGCTGGCACTATCTACGGTAGGTTTTTTACACACAGCAATGTATAATGGCGCGCCGAATTTTCTGGGGTAGTGGCGGCTAGCAGCTTTCGAAAGAGGTTGGCTTATATTCAGAGTCATCGAATAGCTGAGTTTTCACTGCCTCTGTTTTGCGTCTTAGGGTTGTGTATTGCGACATGTCACGCACCCTGAGCAAGACTCAGAACGAATACCAGTGAGTTTGAAGGCATGCTTCAAACTCAATAAATTTTATTAAAATCAATGCTTTTTGGAGTTTTCAATGGCTATCGAACGTACTTTTTCTATCGTAAAACCTGACGCAGTTGCAAAAAACGTAATTGGCGAAATCTACACTCGTTTTGAGCGTGCTGGTCTAAGCATCGTTGCATCTAAAATGATCCACATGAGCAAAGAGCAGGCAGAAGGTTTCTACGCAGAACACAAAGAGCGTCCTTTCTTTAATGACTTAGTAAGCTTCATGACTTCTGGTCCAGTAATGGTTCAGGCGTTAGAAGGCGAAAATGCAATCAAAGCTAACCGTGAAATCATGGGTGCAACTAACCCAGCTGAAGCTTTACGCGGTACTTTACGTGCAGACTTCGCTAACTCTATCGACGAAAATGCAGTTCACGGTTCTGACAGCCCAGAATCTGCTGCTCGCGAAATCGCTTACTTCTTCTCTGACGAAGAAGTGTGTGCGCGTACTCGCTAATTAGCTGATCGGCTATTCAGGCTGGTTCTCTGGCCTGAATAGCGCTAAAGACTTTTTCATATTGGTCGATATTCAAGTTGGATTTGTATAAAATTTGGCCATGTATGAATAAATGCTTATCCCCTCATTTTTATTCTTAACAACTCGCATTAATTAAGGTGAATGTAATGAGTAACGAAAAAGTGAATTTACTCAACCTGAATCGCGAAGGTCTTACCCAGTTTTTTGCTGAAATTGGTGAAAAGTCATTCCGCGCTACCCAAGTACTTAAGTGGATACATCAGTTTGGTGTTGACGACTTTGACGAAATGACCAATTTGAGCAAAGCACTGCGTACCAAGTTAAAGGAAACTGCTGTTGTTCAAGGGCCTGATGTGGTCTCTGAGCAGATCTCTGAAGACGGAACTATTAAGTGGGCTTTGAGTCTAAATGGCGGACAGGCCATCGAAGCCGTATTTATTCCAGAAAACAGCCGAGGTACTCTGTGTATCTCTTCTCAGGTAGGTTGTGCTTTGGACTGTAGTTTTTGTTCTACAGCGCAACAGGGTTTTAATCGAAACCTGTCGGTGGCAGAAATTATCGGTCAGTTGTGGTTTGCGGTGAAAAAGCTAGGCAATCAGCAAATGACCGGTGAACGTCGAGTATCTAACGTTGTGATGATGGGTATGGGCGAACCCTTACTCAACTTTGATAACGTATGTAATGCTCTGGATATGATGCTGGATGATTGTGCTTATGGCTTATCCAAGCGTCGAGTGACCATCAGTACATCTGGTGTGGTGCCTGCATTGAAGCGCCTGTCTGAGCGATTGGACGTGGCTTTAGCCTTGTCGTTGCACGCGGCTGACGATGACTTACGTGATATTTTGGTTCCGATTAATAAAAAGTATCCGCTAGATGTATTGCTGCCTGCGGTGAAAGATTATTTAGAGCATTCTAACGCTAGCAGCATGGTCACCATTGAATACGTAATGCTCAAAGGTGTGAACGATACACCAGAGCATGCGTTTGCATTAGCTAAGTTATTGAAAGATATCCCGAGTAAGGTAAACTTAATTCCGTTTAACCCATTCCCGGATACACAATACGAGACATCGACAGACAAAGTGATTGACGAGTTTACTCGCATTTTAACCAATAAAGGTTATATCGTGATTACTCGCCGTACCCGTGGGGATGATATCGATGCCGCATGCGGCCAATTGGTCGGTAAAGTGAATGATAAGACGAAGCGAAAAGAGCGTCGCACGATACCGGTCCAGCAAATAACAGCGTGAAGATAATGATACGATCGATTCAGTTAGTTCCATTGGCCTTGCTTGTTATCTTGGCAAGCGGGTGTCAAACCCAGTCTTCAACCAAAATATCTAACTTAGGTAGCGGCAGCCAAATTGTCGAGTCTAACTACGACAGAGAAAACGCAGCGAGTAAGCGCGTGTCTGCGGCTTTAGCTTACCTGCAAAGACAAGATCTAAAACGCGCAAAATACCATCTTGATAAAGCCCAACACCATAAAGAAGACTACGCACCACTGCATTATGCATTAGGGTTCTATTATCAATTGTCCAAAGATGTTGCGGCATCAAAAAAGCACTTTGTGAGATCACTAAGGTTGGACGATGATAATCCTGATTACATGAATGCCTATGCTCAATTGTTATGCTCTGTGGGGGATTATGAAAAAGCAGAGGATTATTTTTCGCAAGCGATAGATGTCCCTACATATAGCAACATCGCCGCGGCCTATTTAAACGCTGGTAATTGTGCTATGCGCCAAAAGAAAACCGAGCAAGCATCGCAGTATTACCGTAGAGCACTCAACATCAATGCCAAATTACCTGGGCCTTTGTTAGCGATGGCATCATTAGAGTTTGAGCTTAAGCGTTATAATCGAGTTAAGAGTTACTTGAAGCGCTATCGTGAGGTTGCACCTCACTCGCCTCAATCTTTATGGTTAGGACTGAGAACGGAACATCAATTGGGTGATAAAGATGCAGTGGCCAGTTATGCGTTGCAACTAGAAAAACTTTATCCTGATTCAGAAGAAACCGAAAAGTTTCTGGACACTAAAGATCAATGGCTATAACCGAAGCAGAACTTAATCATTCTACGGGCGAAATATTATCTCACGCCCGTCGCCAACAATCGATCGAACAGGACGATGTGGCGAAGCGTTTGTGTTTACCCTTACAGCGCATCAAGGAAATTGAATCCGAAAACTATGATGCTTCAATTTCTGCCGCATTTTATCGAGGTTATATTCGTTCTTACGCACAGCTACTTAAACTCAATGATGACGAAGTCATTAAGTTATTCAATAGCTCCGTCGATGAGAAAGCCGAATTAAAAACATTGAGTAACCTCGGGGCATACCGAACTCAACGTAAAGAACTTAATTCTAAGAATGCTGTTTTCAAATCCATTACTTATTTGATCGTCATTGCATTTATTGGTTTGGCTGTTTGGGGGATCAAAGATCGTTGGGCCGCCAAATCGAGTTCTGCTGCGACAACGGCATCCACAACCAATGTGCTGGCTCTTGATGTTGAAGACACTGGTTCGGCAAACATCGCCACAGAAGTGAGCGAATCTGCGACAGGAAGTATCAGCTTGTCCACAGAGGATGCCGCTACTGTTGTTACATCCGAACCTCCTCAACAGTCTGTCCCGCAACCTTCTGAGTCTGCTGTTGTTGATTCTCAAACAGCTGGTGCACAAGAGGTTGAGCCCGAAACTAATATCGCTCTAGAGCAATCTCAAACAGAACAGCTTCAAACGAGCAACTTTACAGAGACAACTGTTACAGAACCTGTTGTCACAGAAGCGACTCAAGCTCAGGATATATTACTAGTGACTGTATCGGGCGATTGCTGGCTCGAAATTTATGACAACACTGGTGAACGTTTAGCTGTCGGACTTAAAAAAAGTGGCAAAGTGATGTCGTTGCAAGGACAGGCGCCGTTTAAAGTAAAACTGGGTAATCCTTCTGTTGTTGGCATCCAGCTAAATAACGTAGCGTTTGATATGTCTTCTTTTGCGCCCGGCAAAACAGCGAATTTTGTAGTAGGAAAATAAATTATGAAAGGTGTTTCTTGGATTAAGCGTCGACAGTCACGCAAGATATGGGTCGGCAATGTTCCTATTGGTGGTGATGCACCTATCGCTGTGCAGAGCATGACAAACACTGAGACTTGCGATGTAGAAGCGACCCTTCATCAAATTAATCAACTGGCAGACGCTGGAGCCGATGTGGTTCGTGTTTCTGTCCCTACCATGGATGCTGCCGAAGCATTTAAGTTAATTAAGCAACGGGCTCCAGTTCCTCTTATTGCTGATATTCATTTCGACTATCGTATCGCCTTAAAAGTGGCCGAGTATGGTGTGGATTGTTTGCGTATTAACCCGGGTAATATTGGTAACGAGCAACGTGTTTCGGCCGTTATTGAGACGGCGCGAGATAAAAATATTCCTATCCGTATCGGTGTGAATGCGGGTTCTTTGGAAAAAGACTTACAGAAAAAATACGGTGAGCCTACGCCAGAAGCATTGGTTGAATCAGCACAGCGCCATATTGATATTTTAGATCGCCATAACTTCGATAATTATAAAATCAGTCTAAAAGCATCGGATGTTTTTATGACGGTTTCTGCTTATCGTATTTTGGCATCACAAATCGATCAGCCTCTGCATCTAGGGATCACCGAAGCCGGTGGTGCTCGCGCTGGTTCGGTTAAATCTGCTGTTGGTCTGGGAATGTTATTGGCAGAAGGTATCGGTGACACCATTCGTGTTTCGCTTGCTGCAGATCCTGTAGAAGAAGTTAAAGTTGGTTACGACATTCTAAAAAGCTTAGGCTTACGCCAACGCGGCATTAACTTTATCGCTTGTCCATCATGCTCTCGTCAGCAGTTTGATGTGATTAAAACGGTGAATGCTCTTGAAGGTCGACTAGAAGATGTTCGAGCGGCAATGGATGTGGCCATCATCGGCTGTGTGGTTAATGGGCCGGGTGAAGCAAAAGAAGCTGATATTGGTCTAACCGGAGGCGCAGGTGCCAGCCTAATGTACTCTGAAGGTGAGAAAGATCATAAGATCGATAATGAGCAATTAGTGGATGAATTAGAAAAGGAAATCCGTAGTCGAGTTGCTCAACGAGAAGCGGATATCGCTGAGAAGTCTCACGGTCAGGAAGTGATAGCAACTTCCTAAAAATTAAAGTCTTGATGTGTTTGTCTGTAAGGCGGTATTTGTTACCGCCTTATTTTTTTGTTCTGGGTTTTTAGTACTATCGGCCTTATGGAGTTCTATGGCCTGGCAAATTGCAATGGAAAAGAATTGATTCTGGGGTTCAATATGAAAATAAAATTAGAAGTTTTGGTTTCACTGACTGCGATGGTCACTGCTATTGCTGCTGTTGTTGTTGCTATTGTGCAAACTCAGGTTATGAGAGAAGAAGCAGAGCTAGAGCGTACTCATACCCGTCTTTCTGTTCGCCCTTTTATTGTTATTAACTCTCATACGGATACTACAAATTCCCAAGGTTCATTTTCTATCGAAATAAAAAATGAAGGATTAGGACCTGCAGTTATTGAAAGCTTTTTGCTAGAGCTTGAAAAAAAGAAAATTTCTGGTTGGCGAGCACTGGTGGATGCAGCAAAAAAGAATGAAAAAAATAATCAACTATCGTTAAAAATATCCGAGTCAACGATCAATAAAGGAATGCTTCTTCCTGCTGGCGGTCATCGCCAATTTCTTAGGTTAGAAGCCGATGTAGAATTTATTAAAAGAGTCAAAAATGTTGGTGATAAGGCTTTATTATCATTGTGCTATTGTTCATTGTACGAGGAATGTTGGGCGATCACGAGTGAAATGGAACGCCCCGATAGAGTCATGAGTTGTGAGCAATAAATAATAAGGTTACCAATTTTCTCTAAAATCTTTGGCCCAATATTTCTGAGGTAGTGTCATTGCATAATAGGGCTCTTGAGGTGAAACTAAGATAGGAAGCAAACCTCGGCGTAGATAACCTTGAGGCAAATGTTTTCTACAAATCATGATGGATGATTCTCTCAGCTTAAGACCAGAAGACAGTTCATCTGGAATTTTTAGGCCGAAAGTACGAGACACTTCACTAGTTAGCATGGCTGCTATTTTAGCCTTCTCCGGATCATCTGGTGTGGTATTTTTAAGTTCATACAGAGTGTGGGCGACAGTTTTAAGCGTTTCAAATTGAACACTTATATTTGGCTCTGGACAATAAACAATGCTCGCAGGACAGTCATGGTCGTCATTGGGAGTAAAAAGTAGCTGATTGGCCTGAACAATGTGTCCCCAGACAATATTTCCACGGCTGATTAGTTTTCCTTGGTTTTGGAAAAACTGGTAGAGATTATCACTGGATGTGCACCAGTTTGGACGGGGGATTTTTAAAGTAAATTGCTTTTTAAGTCGTAACAAAAAATTATTGTGATCAGAAAAATAGTTTTTCCGGCATTGATCAATGTAATTATCAAAATGGCTCATAATGCACTCTTATATAAACTTTCCATACTTTATTTGGGTAAAACTCCTTTTTACCTTAAGATTTAAGTCAAATTGTAAAACAAAAATGAAAGTGCTTAAATAGCTTTATCGAGTAGATGAGCATGTTGCTCTACTTATTTGAAAACTGGAGTTGATCATCATGTTGTATTTCGCCTATGGCTCTAATATGTCACTAAGACGGATAGCTGCAAGAATTCCTTCTGTAAAAAAGGTTGGAGTAGCAACATTAAAAGGTTATCGATTAGCTTTTCATAAGAAAGGTAAAGATGGTTCGGCCAAGTGCGACGTTATTCAAACTGGTGAGAGCAATGCTTCTGTACTCGGTGTGCTTTATGATATCTGTACGAAAGACAAAAGTATCCTGGATGAAATTGAAGGGGTTGGCAAAGGATATGAATTAAAAGAAGTTTTTGTCTTTAATGATAAAGGTGAGGAAAAGAATGCTTTTCTTTATGTTGCATCTGTTATTGATTCTACAATGCTTCCATACAACTGGTACAAGGAGCATGTGCTTAGAGGAGCAAAAGAAAATAAACTCCCATCAAATTACATTCGTGAAATTGAGGCCGTTAATTCAATCAAAGACCCCAACTTAGAACGCCATCAAAAAGAAATGGGAATTTATTCTCCCTGAAAGCTGATTTTTACCATTCTTCGGCACCCGTTGTGGAGTCACAATAAACGCTGACAGGATTCATTGGATTGCAAGGGCTGTTCGCTTCGCTTTCTGGGCTGGGCTGCTGAACTCCGTAAAGAAGATGCACAGCCAGGATATCCAAATCACTGACTGATGGCTGATGCCCGATAGTACTCTGATACTGAGGTAATAAGGTGGTAATCGTGTCGTATGAATTATCACGAGCAAATGCGTTTCGGCTAAGGTGAGTAATAGAATCATAGTCGTAGGGCAGGCTAAGATCATTGATACCCAGTGTTTTATCGAACAGAGATTCCATACCGGGTGCTAGGTTTGCAAAGTTTATGCTTACATGACTATCTCTGTTAGCTCTTTGGTTCTCATGGTGAAAGCCTAAAGTATGCATGATTTCGTGCTGAATAACTGGAGTAGTTACACAGCTACGAGTGATGCCGGATTCCAGATTTAAAGTCGTGACGCCATTTTGCTTTCCTACAAAGCTATAGCAGCCTTCGTAATTATTGGTTATCGATACGTAGTCGTTATGAATGGTAGGGTTATAAGATTTAAATTGGATAGATATTTTTGACTGTAAATCCTCCAGTGAGTCTTCAATTGTCTGTAAGTCCGTAGAGCTAAAACTGCCATCAATTTTATAGGGCACAATAATAACATCATAACCATTGTGCCTTTCTACAGGCCACAAATGGTTTTGGATATTGTTCATTACCGCACTCGAACTAAAAGCGCTGCTGGAAAGTACTGCAAAAACAAAGCAGAGCGAAGTTTTAAATAGATTATTCATAAATATTTCCTGATTTTATGAGCAAGGTAAGAAGAAACCGATTAATCATGAGATTATATTTACTTGGTTTTGTATGGGTTCCTTCCGTAATGTAGAAAAGTAGTTTAATGGATTATCTCTTAATAGGTATGATTATTCGAAAATAAATCTCCAATAAAGATTTGTTTTCTCGTTTAGGACTTTCTATACAACACTTTTCATTCATACACATCCTTACAAATTTCTCGTTTGCCTTGGTGTATTCTTCATTAATCGGAATAGGCACTTTCTTGTGCTTTAAGTTTAAGACAACCCAGCTTTAATCGTTCGAAAAATAAAAATCAAATAGGAGAGCTCGATGAAAAGTGATGTTAAGAAACTCATGCTTGTTGGTGCATTAGCTGGAATAGCTACTCATACCTTTGCTGATTCTATTGGAGAATATGATTCTGCAAATTGGGTCGCTCAGGTTTATCAGGGACGTGGGCACACTACTTTAAGACAGATGGTAATTCCTGGAACCCATGATTCAGGAACATACAATATGAATTCTTCTTCCGACCTAGCTCCAGATGCTAATGCTATTTATGCTGCGGCAAAAGGTGTCGTAGCTGACTGGGGAAGGACGCAAAGCTACGACATCTATACTATGTTGCAAAAGGGAATTCGTCATTTTGATCTAAGAATACTTCGCAAAGACAATGAGTTTGTGATCGTTCATGGACTTGTCGGCATGAAAGTGAGAGATGTTCTGGCACAAGTTCAACAGTTTGCCAATGAACATCCTAAAGAGCCTATTATTCTTGAGGTCGATAAAACGCCAAGCGCTAGTGACATGCCTGCGTTGTTAGATATGTTTGACGAATATCTTGCAACCAGAAAGCCTGATACCAATATTCGCGCGGCACACTTAACACTCAATGATTTATGGAAAGAGGATCCTGTTGACGGTGTGAATAATAATGTTGTAGTGATGTGGGGTTCGAGCAGCTCGCAAGGAGAAGCGCGTGGTTATTATGGCGCGTCACAGAAGGAAGGTACCTGGGCCGATACTGAGAACTCGACGGACTTGCATAATCGACTATTGAATGGTTGGGTTCGTAATGGCCGAGTTTACAAGGGATTGAAAAATGCGTCTCAAGATAAAATAGTTTCTAGCTCCTTTACTTTCACTCCACAAACCTCAACCATTATTGAAGATGTTTTTAATGTATTCAGCTCCGGCAGCATTTTAAAATGGACACAAGATTGGATGCGTCCTTACCTTGGAGAATGGGTTCCTGGTTGGGTGGAACAAGGCTATCGACCTAATATTATGACGGCTGATTTTTTTGAATATACAGCCATGATTCCTTTGGCGGTAAAATTAAATACCATTGAACCTGCTCAGCCCACACAATCATTGATTGTTGCTAGAGCGCCAGGTGTTGATAAGATTTGGGGCGATCATGGTTCTGGTGCAGATCGAGATGGTGCCATTTGGCGACCCAGAACAGCTAATGGTTATTATCCTTTGGGTGATATACCTACAGGCTCTCATCATTTCGATCATAATGTGCAGCTGTATTTAGTCAAAGGCGATCAAATAGGTGTTACCAAACCACTCGGATATAACTGGGTCTGGAATGACAGAGGAACGGGAGCGGATACTGATGCTAGCATCTGGCGACCTATTGCACCCAACGGGTATGTTTGCTTAGGAGACGTTGCTACTACGAATCATGGGTTAGCGCCCTCAACGGACTTGATTCGTTGCGTTCATAAAAGTTATGTAACGGCTTCGCCATATCAGAACTTTAAATGGAATGATGCAGGTTCGGGTGGCAAGTATGATGTATCGTTATGGGATGGCCACAACCCTGATGGTAGTACACTCAATATTGGTTCGATGAGAGCAAATCGAAGCCATTCACAACCCAGTAAAAACTTATTTCAACTAATAAAAAGAAAAAGCATTGAGGATATTGGCTTGTAAACTTTAACTAAAGCAGTGGATAGGCTATCCACTGCTTTAATTTTATTGTTCCCAATAAAACTAATGTTTTTATAATATTAATGCATGTTGCGATTCTCTATTGTATCGCAGATTTAATTCCCTTGCTTTTCCTATTCTAAAAAGTTTGATAATGAGCCTGCTACCTTACTGGCTTCTATTTTTGAGGATGCTTTTAATTCTAGTCAGACAAAGAAAAAAAGACAGAGTATGTCCTCAGACTTCAAGTTGTTAGCGAGAAGCCTGGTGATGGTAGACTATTTTGAGGACGACGTTTTGACCGTTTCTTTAGGTAGAATAGTGCCTTTCAGCATAGGCTTTTCTTTCAATATTTTTTCCATTTCTGGAATGTTCTTTTCTGACAAAGCTGACTTAAGAGTTTCTGAGTTGGTTTTCATTCGTTCCAGTCTAGCGTTGTTCTCTCTTGCTGGAAACACTTTTAATTCGTCAAGATGTTGCTGACCATTGCCTTCTTTATCCAGTTTATTGAGAGCTTCTAAATTTGATTGAACGAACCCTAGAGCGCCTCGCTTATAAATATGCAAGTCGGGCTCTTTGTATTCTATTCCGGCATGGCCTTCAGCACATACTATATAGTCTTTGTCGGCCATCACTACGGTAACCGCATGATATTTACACCCAGTCGGGTTTTTTCCTTTATACATACAGACCATTTTGTCTCCCGGTTGCAATTTAATCTCTGCTAACTTCCGTTCAGTGCTTTCATTTAAGTTTGAAAGGGTTTGTATTTGGGAACTCGGTGAAGGGGCAATATTTTCATTGCGCATTAACTGCTGCAGTATCGTTGCAACATTACCACAGTCATTTTTCATAACCAGCGACTGTTGAGCATAACGTGTAATATTCTTTTTCGAGGGCAGTTTTTTAATTTGTGGATCAAGTACTTCTTCAGATGTTTTCTCCAAGTTTTTCTGGGCCGACTTTTCTTGAGAAGATGACATTAACTTTGGAAAGAAGCTTTTTTCATCGTATTTTTTCGCTTGTGAGCTGTTGTGCTCTATTTCCTGAATTTCTTTTTTAGGAAATAGTTGTGCATTGAATCGGTAAGCCTTAAAAATATCACCATGTTCATCTTTCACAAATCCTTTTGTAATAATTGACTGTGGTCGTGGTGATAGCTTGTGTGAATCATTGTCTTTTAGTGAAGAAATGGAATCTAGAGCCTCATCTGGAGCCTCGCTATCATATAGAACATAAAGAGTATTGTGTTCATCGTTTATTACTACTTTTCCGTCAGGGCTTGAGTTTTTAAATTCATCCATTTTCACGACTTCGAGCTCTTGTAGCACTGGAGCGGGTTGTATCTTCAGTTTTAAAGTAAGGCTTTTCGAAGCTGGTTCTGTAAGTTTTGAAGTCAAAGCCTTTGAGCTTGAAGGAGAAGAGGTAGGTATTTTCCTTTGTGTTTCTATGGGTTTTAACTTAAGTCTTTGACTTTCCTTTGTTTTATTTGATGTTTCTTTGCTCGTATGAGGTTTCGGGGAAGTATTTATTTGGGTCGAATTGGTGATACTAGTTTGCATGGATGCCTCCTTTTTAAGTTTCACTTTTGATGACGGAGCTCCTTAAGGTTTCAGTAATAAAAAGTTGAAATAGATTCACTTATTTAGCAGTTACTTCCAATTTCCTCTTATTGGTAATGTAACATTCACCTAAAAAGGTAGTTGTAACTCTGGTGTTAAGAATGAGAGCTAAAAGGATGTTAGTTAAACGAATGGAAGCTAAGTTAGTAACTCATATAGGACTAAGGTGGACTACTCGTTATGTGATTTTTCTCAAGCTGTGTCATTTAGCTGAGCGCAACTACGCTGAAGGAATCCATCGGTTGTGAAGTAAATGATGCCTGAATGGGAAGCAACTAAAGAGAGACTGGATGATTTATCGACTCTTCTATTCAGGCATTAGCAAGCGCTTTAACCTTTCAGTCAAAAGGCGAAAGAAGTAAAAAGGTTGCAGTTCTTATAACTCTAGGTTGTGTCGTTGGCAGTCCAATAGCTTAGAACGCTTAAGGACTGCTCTAAGTTTGTATTAAGTTGAGTTAGAATGTATCGATTTGACAGCCTTGTTCAAAGGTTTTTTCTATCGGTAAACCTTTGTCTAGATATAGGACGATAGTTGAATCATCAATGGCCTCCACATTTATATCTTTTTCGTCTAGTGCTTTCATGTATTCAGAACAAGACTCGATATTAGATAACGAAGATATTTCCACCAAGCTAATAAGTGCTTGCTCGATACGATCAACTTCTAAATTATCTGTACTTTGAGCATTTAAGGACAACAAATTTTGCCTCATTTGGCTGTTGCCTTCACCAACTATCTCTAGTTTTGGAGTTTGGTTGTTGTCCTTATCTACTATTTCTAGCTCTGAAGTTTGAACCTTTGTCGTCGAGCAGCTGCTTAAGAAAGCTATAGTCGTAATCATGAAGACTGCATTCTGTAGTTTATTCAGAATCATTCATTTGTCCTATTGGTTATGTTGGTTACTAAAATAATTAAGAAATTAAATAAAAGTTAATAAGGGCTTAGCTTAATCAAATTGATCAATTGCATCCTATCTGCACCTAGCTAATGCCACCTTTATTGCCCTGTAACGGGTTGATAATTCAAATAAATATGCAGCAAAGCTGCTGACTTTAGTCGTTCCCTTGATTAAAGTCTGTTCAAAAAACAGGCAGGATTCTAACGAATGTTGAATTCTAATGCAAAGCTTTTTGCTTTAGGGTTAACCGAAGGACAAGATATCCATCGATAGACATCATAACACTTTAAAAAATCATCCGACTCAACTATATTTATCTCTCAACTTTCAATAACTTATTGCGTAGTTGTCCTTGTGTGAGGTTTTCACCTGAATGTGGTCTAAAACATCTAAAAATAACTGCTTCTTGGCAACTTTTGTCGTCTTTTCTGGATACTCTGTAGGCGCAGAGAAACAGACTGACGATGATATCTATTCAATGACCATGGAAGAGTTGTTGGGGGTTAAGGTTTCTACAGCGACTAAAAATGAGCAATCTATTGCAGAAGCGCCATCAATCATTAGCGTTTTAAGTGCTCAAGAAATTAAAGAAGCTGGTATTACCACTTTGTTTGATGCGTTGCGGTTGATCCCAGGATTCTCACCGCTCAACCAGCTAAAAGGCGATCAACTGATGGTTGTTCGCGGTATTGGTCTCAGAGATGGGGTACTTGTCTTAATCGATGGAGTGCCCGTTAATGATGCGTTAGAAGGGCGTTTTGACTTTTATTCTCGCACCCTCGATGATATTGAGCGTATTGAAGTGATTCGAGGGCCAGGCTCCGCGCTGTACGGAAGTTATGCGGTTTCATCTGTTATCCAGTTATTTACAAAAAAGCCTGGCAGTCAAAAAGAGCGTATTGAGCTTAAAGTCGGTGCCGGTTCTTTTGATGAAAAGCAGTTTAAGGTCAGTTTTAATGATGAAGTCACTTCTCTTAGCCCTGATTTGAAGGTAAGCGTGAGTTTTAGCTACTTTGACAATAAGGGCGATGAGCTGCCTATTGTACAGGATGCTATTTTTACGCCAGTTCCTGGTCGCTTTTTACCTCCGCTATTGAATCCCACATTAACGCCGACCATCAGGCAGGCAGAAACCGAAAAGTACAACGGTCATGTTAATCTGAGTTATAAAGATTTCTCGTTAGGTTTTGTTCATAGTCAGATTATTAGCAATCCTATTCTGAGTCATTTGGGGATAGTGACAGAGCCTGGAAAAACGATTCGAGAATCAACGCAGGATGTTTTTTCTTTGACCCACCATTGGCGTGATCTAGCCAGTTGGGAAGTCACTAGTAAATTCTACGCTGTATTAAATGAGTCTAAGCTCTTTGGTCAGAGCCAACCTCCACAAATTCGTGGCGATGAAGATCAGGACGGGCTAAATGAAAATTTTCCTTCGGGCATTATTGAGAACTTTCAACACAAAACACAAAGTTTGGGTATTGATATTGCTGCAACTTACGAGTTTTCTGAAAGTCATCAATGGTTGATTGGTGCAACCTTTGATTCTACGGAGTTAAAGGAAGTGCACAAAACGGCGAATGTTTCATTGGCTGGACGTGGACCTATCGAGATCTTTCCTGCTCGTGATATGACTTCTGAATTTATGCCGCAAGACATTAAGCGAGACTTTAACGCGCTCTACTTGCAAGATAGTTGGCAGGTTAACAATAAAGTGCAGGTGACTACGGGGATTCGGTTTGGTGATTACAGTGATTTTGGTAGTACTCTGAACCCGAGACTCGGTATTGTCTATCGAGTGACGGATGCTGTTTACAGTAAGCTTCTGTATGGCCAAGCTTTCAAGCCTCCTGCATTCTCTCAGCTATTTGATGCGACGCCGACATTAAGTGCGAACCGTCGTCGTGGAAATGCTAATTTACAGCCCACAGAAATTAATAGTATTGAATGGCAAGTTGGGTACGAGTTCTCGTCAACGATGGTCTCGTCATTAACGTTTTTTAATAATGAAACCAGCAATGAAATATTCTTTAATGCAACATCGGGTATTGAGCAATGGCAGAATGCTGGCGAAAGACGTTCTCGGGGTGCTGAGGTAGAGTTTCGGGGACAGTTTGCTGGGTTAGATTACGTAAACTTTAATTACTCGTATCAAAAAACGACCGGAGTGGATACCGGGGCTGGAGCTAATATTCATTCACCTCATCGATTCAATGCTTACGGAGCTTATGAGTTTAATGATTGGCAACAACTCGGTTTTGGTTTTTCATTTTACTCGTCGCCTGAGCGAGAAGAAGGGGATGATAGAGCGAAAGTTGGCTCTAAACGATTAGTTTATCTAAATCTTCAAAGCAAGAACGTTTTTACTCACGGGCTAGACTTTACATTAACAGTGTCAAATTTGTTAGATGATGATGGTCGTGATGAGATTGAGGCATCCATTGGATTGTTAGATGACATTCCAATCGAGGGCCGAAAAATTCAAGCGTTTTTGAGTTACACATTTGACTGAGGGGTAGCTAGTGAAAACTCGTGTAATTAACTATTTTTGTGCGTGCCTGGTCTTGTTTTGTCTGGGCAGCTGCCGCGATACGCAATTTGAAATTACCAACGAAGGCTCTTCATCGAGTGGTTCGACTCAGTTTGCTGATGTGGTTGGAACGGTCACTGACTCACAAGGGAATCCCATAGCTGGTGTTGCTGTTGTGACGATACCTTTTAATCGAGAAGTCACTTTAGATAGCAATGGTCGAAAAGTCATACAACAAGCAGTGACCGATGCTAATGGCCGCTATCAAATTGATGAGCTACCTCAAGGAACTTATAAACTATTGTTTCTTGCTAGTGGGTTTATAAAAGTTAGCGTACCAGTAGGGCCTGTAGACTTTGTTCCGGATAACTTAGTGAATGGACAAATCAACAAGGGAACCGTGTTGCAAGTTTTTCCTGCGCAGAACGATGGCGATTCGCCAGCCGTTGCTCTTTTTGATCCCGAAGATAAGCAACGCATGACCGAACTATTAACCGCTCATGGTATTCGTTATCAATCGATGATTGGACAAATGAACCAGCTTGATGCAAACAATTTTAACGTGTTGGTTATAGGTCTTGATGCGACGGTGTTTTCACCTTTTTCAGAGCTAGTTACCAATCAAGCTGTAATTGATAACTTCCTGGCTAATGGCGGTTCTATTTATATTGGTCAAATTAATGACTTTACGGTTGAAGCCACGCCGATTCCCTTTTTAATCGGCGATCAGCAGTTCGCACTGCACACAGAAGACGCGCCTTTTAATGACTTTGTATCCGGAAATATTGTGGATCCTAATCATCCTTTGGTGGCTGGTGTCTCTTTTACTGACTGGAGTTATATTGAAGCAGGACAGCAAACCGTTAAGCAAAATGTAGTGTTTGATGCGGCACTCAAGTCATCCATAGAAAACAGTCCTAACTGGAACATTGTCGTGACTACACCAGCAGAAGATTTTACCAGTGGTTCGGGAACGGTGTTGGCTGAGTCTGATGTGATCATTGCTGAGTACACAGATCCTAGAAGCAGTTCTAAGATTGTATTAAATCAAGCGGCCTACTATCAGTCGACCTTTGGTGACGTGACAGATGCCAACGGCATACGATTGACCAACAATGTGATCGCTTATATTAAATCTTTAAATCAATAGCCACTGTCTTATTAGCCCATTGCAAAAGCTATGGGCTAATCTTTACGATTTCTTTGCGCGAAGAAATGCTCTGAATAATGAGCATATTGTCACCCTTTATGTCGCTAGGCCACCAAACCTGTTCTTTGAGTTGTTTTACAACCTGATAGTTTTGAGAGGTGATATTTAGCTTCCAGAGCTGATCTTGAGCATTGATTCCGTATAAATCATCTTGTGATAAAACAAAGCGCTTTCCGTGGAACTTGTGAGGAGCTGAAGAAATCTCTTTAACGACTTCTCCAGATTTTTTCCACAATCTTGATTTCCAGTCGATAAATAATATGGTGTCATTGTTGATGACTTTGGCCCACTTTACTGGTCCGATACCAGTAGAGGTAAATGTTAGTGTATTGAGATCAAGTTTGAGCCATTCATTGAGTTGGTGATGGTCGGCTACCACAAGCAGTTGATTGTCATTGTTCCATTGCTGTAGGAATTTTAACGGACGTTCTGTATCTATGGCTCGATAGTCTCCAGATAAACTGACAATAGTGAGCTTGTCATCAACAATTAGGGCTATGCGTTCTCCGTCCGGAGACCAGCTAATACCATTAATACGGCTATCAGGAGGCAACTGGCTTAGTTGCCAGAGCTTTTTGTTATCAAACAACCAAAGTTGGTCGGCTCCAGAACGATTCGAAACAAAGGCTATTAGATGACCATTGGGCTGGTAGTAAGCACTGCTATCATAAGCTGTCGATCGTGCAATGCTTGGGTAGGGTAAATAAACCTGATTGAATCCAACGGATGCTGGAGGAGAGTCCGGTTGTGCCAAACTAATGGCTGCAATATCCAGATCAACATGGCCGTAAGTCGCTACAAGTGAGTCCTCGTTTGGGTGAAAGGTGGGTGTGTAAAGATCCTGGTATGTCGGAGCTTCTAATTGAGTCATCTCTCCATTTAACGAGAGTTTATAAAGACCTTTGTTCGTATTGGTAATTAAGTATTTTCCACTGTGATGAAAAGCCGGAGAAAAGTGCTCATAGTAAGAAAAATGCGAAGGAGGTTGAATGTTTGCCCTGGTCGATACTTCGCCGTTGGTTGTTAGTTGTTCCAGTTTGTGAGTACCATCGAGAGTTTTGCTCACGGCTGCGAGCATGTTGCTTTTAGGGGAGTAATCAAAATCATAGAGCTTTGAATCTTGCGGCTGATAAAAGTCACTTAAGGTATGGCTGCGCACATCATAGTGCACCAGCTTATTGGCCTTAACTCCCTGCCGCAACATGACGATATTGCCATCATTTAACCACTTGGGAATTTGAGTGAGCTGGGTATCACAATCCAGGCGTTGAACTGGAGCAACAGGCCCATTGAGTGCACTGATAAAGTCGAGTGTCTGGAGGCGCCAGCACATGCGCAGTTGACTTGGGGAGGCGTGACAGTTTTCTTGAAGAATAAAGGCCAGTTGGGTTCCATCAGCTGACCAACTGTGGGGGCCGTATACTCCTGGTTCCTGCGTTAAGCGAAATTCTTGTTGGGTCTGCAAATCTTTGGCCCAAATATGGTTTTGGCAAACATCGAGGTATCGATGAAAAACCAGGTAGCGACCGTCTGGCGAATAGTTTGGGTAGAACTCTTTTTCGTCGCTTGCGGTCATAGGTTCTAGCGTTTCAAAGGATTGAATACCAGGCTCCCGAATAAAAAACGCACTCAGCAGCAGAATGCCTGTAATAACCGTTGCGACGGCGGCTACTCGATAAGGATTGGCTGTTTGCGTCACTGTCGTGGCTATATCTGTTTGCCATCTGACATCGGCTTCGAGACTGTAGCCCTGTTTAGAGTGGGTTTTAATGATCGTCTGGGTCTTGCTATCGTCTCCCAATGCTTTGCGTAGTTGAGCGATACAACGCTGTAGAGTATTAGGGCTTACAGAACGATCACTCCATACCTCATCCATTAAATGGTCATGGCTGACAACTTGCCCTTGATGTTTGGCCAAGATGATTAGCACCGAGATCATCTTGGGCTGTAGCGTTTCAGCACTTCCATTGTGCTCAATCTGGTTACGAGATATATCAATCTGATAGTCATTAATAGCAAAGTTTTTATTCATACTGATCAAAAAGCCAAATCCGTCGATCAAGACAACATTTACCTATTTTATCGGATCAATTGACCAAAATGGCCAGTTATTAAGGCTACACAGGTAAAAATCAGCTTTAAATCAGTCAAAGCAACACTCTTTTTGAGCTTCTGGCTCTAAATTTCCTCAATAGTGAGCCAAAGGGGTCGTCAGTCATTTTGACTTACTGCCTTATATTTGAGTGGCATTAATGCAGATAGCTCGATGATTGGCACCTATTGGATCGCTTCCGATCTATCTACCAAAGCTACTGTGAAAAGGGGAAAACTAATGAAGTTGATTATAGTGTTAACCGGGCTTCTATTGGGGTCTTTGGCCCAGGCCGAATCAGGTAAGGCGCTGGTTGAAATTGTTGAGGAGTACTACGAGCGACATCATGCTTTGTCGAAACCGGTTGCTTCAGAAAAAGACATCGACAAGATTTTTGAGCTCTTCTCTGATGATTTTGTATACATACATGAAGGTTATGGAGGTGAGTACTCTCGGCAGAGAATCTACCAAGGGTATGTCAGAAATTTTCAGGGAGGGCGTTATAAGGACGATCTACAAAAACATAAAATCGCTAAATATGTGGTGGGATTGAATATGGTCGCTTTAACAAGAGTTGATGGAAAAACGACCTTGTATGAGTTTCGAGATGGAAAGATAAAAACGATTAAAGAGTATTGGTAATGCTTGTGGGTTGTTCTGTTATGCCAATGACAGTGGATAGAGAAATGCACCCGCGGTTGTCATCCAATGATTTTAATAAGGGTTAGGTAAAGCTCAGATGAAGATTAAAAAATATATTGTTCTATTAGTGTTAGCCGTCGGGTTTTTAGGGCTGGCTCATGGCGCAGGTGTTAGACCTGGAGCAAAAATTACAACCAAGAAAATCAATGATAATTTCTATGTATTGCTAGGTGGTAATGGTTTAGGAGCGAATTGTGGGGTTGTGATCGAAGATAGTGGGATTTTGCTGATCGACTCAATGAACATTCACGAACAAAGCCATACTATGTTACTCAAGGCTATTCGAGAGATATCAGATAAGCCTGTTCGTTATGTTATCAATACTCACCATCATCGCGATCACAGTGGAGGAAATGCGTTTTTCAAAAAAATGGGGGCAACGATTGTTACTCAAGAAAATGTTCATTATCGACCAGGAGACAGTCTGGCGGACATAACCTTTAAAGATAAGCTAACGCTGGAGTTTGGTGACGAAACGGTGGAGCTATATCACGTAGTCTCTCATACTTTTAATGATGTTTTAGTTCGACTTAAGAAGAATAATGCGCTTTTTACTGGAGACAACCATGCTACCAGTTGGGGGCCATCGTCAGGTTTCTATGGCATTGCAGGGCAAGTAGAGTTGCTCGATAAATCTATCAGTATGTCAGACCCCAATACAGTGGTTGTGCCAGGACACGGTTATTTAACGGACGTAAAGCATCTTAAGCAGTTTAAACGAGATTCTATTGAATGGACTCAGCATGTTATGGCGATGCATAAGAAGGGAGCTGCGCCAGAAAGCATGATCAAAGACTCGACCCTACTTGAGTTATTTCAGCGCTTTAATGGTGAAAAGCGAGAAAACTTTATGACGGATGACATGATGAAGCGTCGTATCGGTTATCAGATAACATCTGAAACTATTAAACCTCCAATTGTTCTTTGGCATTACGAGAAGTTAAAGCCTTATCTTGGCATCTATGAGCTTAATGACAAGTCTTTGATTGAAGTGATAGAACAGAAAGGGCACTTGTACATACGCAAGAAAGGCGCATATATGACGGAACTTATTTTTCGTGGTAAGAATACATTTGAGTTACGAGAGTGGCCCAAGGGAGATGAACTGACCTTTGTTGATAAGAGCAATAAAACAAAGCATATTCAGTTGGTGGTAGAAGGGAAGTCGTATGCTGGAAAGAAGATAAGTGACCTATAAAACATAAATTTGTTATGAGTTTGAACTTATTGAAAATTGAGTTTAAATGATTGCTACGACAAGGAAGTCAAACGACCATAAGCTCTTAGAGTCATGGTTCTCATTTTCTTAATATACCCATCGCCTTTCAAGATGCGGCGCTGATGTTCAAGTTGCAGCGCTGCGCGCACTCACCCCAATCACTTAGTCTATCTAAGCTCAGGGGATTCGCTTGCTGGCCGTCTACCTGCACCTTGAAATACTTTGGCTATAAAAAGTGGTGAGTTGATACTCTACTGCAAGTTTGTTAAGTTTCTTTGGTAGTGAGTGCTCTGGATCGGGCATTAGCGAAAGGGAAACAATATGACCACCGAAACTAACATCAAAGGATTAAAGCTTTTCTCAGGTATCGCATCGATAGTCTGTTTGATATTGGCTTATCACTCTTGGGCATTACAGCAGAAAGTTAATCAATTAGAATTAGAGCTGCAAGCCGCGTTGCAGCCTCAGATTGATTCTGACTGGGATATTTTAAGTGGACTATCCGCCAATACCAAAAGCCAGTTGGCTGTTGTTCACCAACAAGTTGAATTGCTGATGAAGCAGTTTTCTGCTGTAGGTATGGGGGGCGGTTCTGGCGGAGGCAACTTATTTGTCGAACCTTCGATTGAACAGGAAGACTTGCCTGAACTCTACATAATTAGAGTCAGCGTGCCTGAAGAGCAAGACGTTGAAGTTCAGACAGAGTTCTCAGATGGCATGTTAACCATATCGGGCAAGGTGATTCATTTGCCTCATCAACACAATACATCGAATGGCTCTTCACAAACAGAATTTACGCGCTCAATGTCATTTTCTGAACCCGTAGACCATTTTAGAATGACCATCGAGCACGAAGTCGATGGCGTCAGCATTATCCTGCCAAAGAAGTGATAATGAGTTTTTAGATAATAATTTTTACTTCTCTAGTGGCTTCTTTAGATGTGGAGCTAGCCCCTAAAAAGTTCATCGTAAAGAAAATCAATAGTGATACTAATACTTTTGAGATAAAATAGGGCGTCCCTAGTCACAGTTGCCTGATTGATATGTTAAACGCTTTTCACCAGTTAAAGGAGAAAGTTAAGTCTGAGTCTAGCAAGACTTATCGTGCTCGAGGCATTCTTGTGGAGCGTTGTTCTGATTGTCAGATAACACCTGTCCATTGTATATGTGGAAAGCAGCCAAATTTAAAAAGCAATGTCGACTTTATTCTTATCTATCATCGTGATGAAGTATTTAAGCCAACTAACACTGGTCGATTAATTGCCGATACATTCCCACAAGGCACTTACGCTTTTTGTTGGGATCGCAAAGAACCTCCTACGCAACTATTGCAGCTATTGAAGGAGCCAGACCGCGAGTGCGTTATTATTTTTCCTGCTGATGACTCTCAACAACGGGAAGTTTTTTCTGCTAATACTAGCGCTACTGATAAGAAGCTCACGTTTATCTTATTAGATGGCTCATGGCGTCAGGGGCGACGAATGTTTAACTTTAGTCAGTGGCTAAAAGAATTTTCTATTATTAAGCTAAACCCTGAAGAAAAAACGTTATATACCACTCGAAAAGCAGCCTGTGATTCTTATCTTTCTACAGCTGAGTCTGCCGCTCTGGCATTGGCTACGGTTGGAGAGTCAGAGAGTGCAAAGGCATTGTTTGAGTACTTTGCTTTATTTGATAAGCACTATCAGGCGATGAAGCAGAATTTACCAGTGCAGCAGTATTGAGTTAAAAAAGAAGTAATTTATTGCATGATTAGCGGCCTTTTATTTGTAATAAGTTAGTAAGCGCATGGACTACTAACTTTGTATGTAAGATATGGAGCTCTTTTTAATCGAAAGCACATTAAACTATGGGCTTAATCTATTGAATTTATAATAGTTTATTTTCTAGAACGATTTTAGAGCATTGAGCTGCCAAAAACTGGATTTTGGCACTCTCATTAAGATGGTTTAAGTGGCCCTGTAAAAAATATGGATATTATTCACAAGAACAAGTACCCATACTGAAACAAATCTCGTTTTGTGGTATTTTCGCGTCGTCAAATTTTAGTAAGAGTTTAATATGAGACTGTTAATTTTTATTTTATTATTTTTATCGTTTAGTGCCAGTGCGTCGGTTTACTACCAAGGCAAGTTTTATTTGGATTGTCAGTCATGTACGACTACGGAGCACTTTAAAGCACGTGCTAAAAACCACTTCGAAACTGTTTTTCCTCAGAATCAATACTTAATTACGCCTGAAAAGACTTACATTGTTAGCTCGATTCAGGAGCGACAAGTAACTGCTAAAACCATTCGAATTCAGCGAAAGATCGCAATGCTTCCTGGATTAAGAGAAGGGGCCAGTCAGCTCCAGATAACGGTTAAGGTCGCTGCGAATGATAGCTGGACTAATTTCTTAGTCGATGAGTACATATCTAATCACTATGATTTTTCTCTAATTGATTTCGGCACCATAGCCAGAGTTTGGAATAAAATATATCTGCATGATAAAAATATTATGTGGGAAGGAACACCTAACTTTGGTGGAGCAATTGAGCCTTTCATTAATTCTGAGTTAAGTTCTTTGGGTTTTAATCCTTTTCATTTTGTAAATACACCATTAGCTGTGGAAGCTGTTACCACTGATGGGTATTACGTTACTCTGTTTCAAAAATCTCCTGTTAAGGAAAGCCCTAGTTGGGAAGTTTTTTCAGTCCAAAAGGGAAACTTGTATTTAGATAGTTCTGGTAATCAATTAGGTGGATTGTCATCTGAACCGCCTAACGCTACTTGTTTTACAAGTTTATGGAAAGAAATTTGCCGAAGTCGTAGTGAAAATACTGTATATGGAGGTATTTTAGTTCGGGAAAATACCAATAAAATAGCTGACGATGGAGGTGGCGCAAAAGTATCTGGATGTCCAACTGGTGCAAAGAACTGCAAGAGAAACTAACTTTATTAGCTTTAAAATTAAAGACAGCTCGGTGATATTTCCAAGCTGTCCTTAATCTTTGGCTTTATTTCTGGCTTAAGGCTCGCAACGCATTCAATAATTAACAAACTCAAAGGTAGTTTTATTTGTAAATTTAGCATAGATATGGCTGGAAGCTTTGATGCAAATGTTTTCAAGCGACTCGGCATCAGTTGGTTTTCAAATAGATGGTGAAATAAGGAGTGAATAAGGAAAAGTAAGGAGAGTACGCGATAAAGGATTATTTGTAATGGTATATAATGTTGTTGTATCTGTATTTATGTTATTGTTTTATTAAGCTTTAGGAGAGAAGTGACTCAAAAGGTTTGAACTTGATAATACACAGGGAATTTATTGAAAGCTGGATGCTTTCGGGAGTTAAAACGTAACTATTATGCAAGTTAGTAAAAAATTGTCCCCAAAATGACTAATTAGAACTGATCGTCATCTCTTTTTGTGGTATTTTTGCGTCGTTAATTTTAGGAAAGTTTATTATGAGAATTTTGATCTTTATTTTATTATTTTTATCTTTTAGTGTTAATGCTTCAGTTTATTACCAAGGCAAGTTTTATCTGGACTGTCAATCATGTACGACTACAGAGCAATTTAAAGCTCGTGCAGAAAGTCATTTTGAAACCGTTTTTCCTCAGACTCAGCATCTAATTACACCAGAAAAAACTTATATTGTTAGCTCGATTAAAGAGGATGTGGTAACTGCAAAAACGATTTTAGTGCAACGTAAAATAGCAATGTTACCGGGTCGGTTTCGAGAAGGTGCAAGTCAATTACAGGTTACTGTTCGAACCGTTGCTAACAGTGCTGAAACTTCTCAGTTGATAAGCGAGTACTTGCAAAATTACAATGCATTCTCAGCCTATGAGTTTACCGACATCGATAGCTCTTGGCTGATTAGAGAAGCCGATGACTCTATTGCAGGCATTTGGAATAAGCTCTTTCTAGAAGAAATGACAACGGTTGGACTCGAGCCAGAAAAATACCCAGCATGGCAAGGGAGTGTGAACTATAATGTGCTTGTCGAAAATTTAGTTAATGCCGAGCTGGCAAAGATTACTTTTAATCCTTTTCACTTTGTGAATACGCCTATGGCGCTTCAAGTAAAAACAACGGATGGCTACTTTGTTGATTTAATACAGAATTCGCCTATAAAAGAAACTCAAAGTTGGAGTATCTTTGCTGTTAATAAGGAAGCTAAATTTTACGATGAGTCTGGTAACCTATTAAACCAAGAGCTTACGGTACCTGATAATGCGTTGTGTTTAGCGACTGGTTGGTCGGAAGTCTGTCGCTCTGTGGTGGGTAATCAGCCATATGGCCATATTTTATTCAGAAGTACCAGTGATCCCCATCCATCAAGAGTTGGAGGTTGTCCTTCTGGAGCCAAAAACTGTAAAGTTAACTAATCCAATAGATATTTATGATAGCTCGGTACCTACCGTATTTAACCATTATATTTCTTTCCATTGCTGCTCCTATAAGTAGCAACGCCGAGCTATTAAAATCTACTTATCCCGTTAAGCGGCTATCTGGAGAGATAGCCCTTCCTCAACAAACCGTTCGACATATCATTAAGGATGAAATGGGATATGTGTGGATAGGCACACAGGATGGTTTGAGTCGTTTTGACGGACATTCCATAAAAAACTATTTGGTAAGTGAGCAGGAGAAAACTCAAGGATTGGGTAGCCAGGTTCGACATCTTATGTTGAGCCGCAGCGGCCATATATTGGTGGTGACTGAAAAAGGCATTGTTGAATACGATTTTAATAAAGACCAGTTCAGTCCTGCATTTACTGACGATACCCAGAAACAACTAACTGGCACGCTATCGTATATTTTTCAGGATAATAAAGAGCGTTTATGGATTGGTACTCACGACAGCCTTCTATATGAAGTAAATCAACAGCAAGTGACGATTCATCGACTGGACGAAAAAGAAAGTGATGGCCCCATTTTTATTAAGCATATCCAACAGGATGCAGAAAATCGACTTTGGATAAGCACCAGTCATGGCATTTGGATAAGAGAAAAAGATGGTTCTCCATTTCTTACATTAACCAATAACTCTCACCAGTATGCTAAATGGAACCGTCGACCTGCCGAAAAAGTTGAGTTTTATCAAGGTGGCATTTTTATCGCTTCCTATGACGGATTTTATCATCTGGACGCAAAGAGTCTTCAACTCGAAAACCTATCAATAGTAAATAAGCACGAAGATCCCAGAGTAAGAAGTTTGTCTGTTACTTCTGACGGCATTGTTTGGCTTTCTACTTTTAGTGGATTAAAAAAATATGATGCGAAGAAAAAAGAGTTTGTCGGTTTTACTTTAGATGAAAAGATATTTTCCAATAATAGCGTTGTGAACACAGCTTTTGTTGATTCTAATAATGTTCTGTGGATAGGCAGTGAGTTTGAAGGTGCTTTTTACAGTCATTTGATTACAGAGCGATTCGGTTTAAAGAGAACTGAAAATCAAAGCCCTGACTGCCTGTCAGGTAACGCAATATTTTCTCTATCAAAAGAGGAGCATGATCAGCTTCTTGTCGCAGTCTGGGGAGAAGGTCTGCATATTCTGGACTACAAAACGAATCGCTGTCAGGTGATAAATCAACACGATAATGAAGACATTTCCAGAGCTATTAAGTCCATCATGATTATGAAGAAGGAGGGAGATAGCTGGTGGTTTGGTACGTCCGGAAATGGTCTGCTGCATTACAAACCTAAGACACAAAAGTTTACTCTCTACGCATCAACGATCAACTCCAAACCTGGTTTTGCAAATCTTGATGTTTTTGGGTTGGCGCGAGATGAGAAGGATAATCTTTGGGCTGGTACTTTAGGTGGGTTGTATAAACTGCATTCTGATAGGAAAACTTTGCTTCATTACTCTGAGCAAAGTGAATCGCCCAAAAAACTCCTAAACAACGAAATTCAAACCATTGCCATGGATGTTGCTAGTGAATCACTCTGGATAGCAACAAATAAAGGCGTCGACCGTATGTTTCTTGAGACTGAAACCTTCACTCGAGAGCAACTGCCAGACGTGATGAAAAACGTAGATAATGCTATCTATGCACTAAAACCAACACCTGATGGCGGGCTTTGGATGGGGACTGCAAGTCAGGGACTCTATTATTTCGATGGTAAAGATACTTTTAAGCATTTTACGGAAAAGTCAGGACTCCCTAACAATACTATTTATGCTTTAGAGCTGGATACACGGAATAAACTATGGGGAAGTACCAATAACGGTATTTTTCGGTTGGACACAAAAGATTATACTATTCGTCACTATGGCGAAGCTTACGGGTTACAAAATAAAGAGTTTAGTCCAGCAAGTAGTTATGATGCGAAAAATAATACACTTTATTTCGCTGGCTTACATGGTTTAAATGAAATCGATCTTGAGCAACTGAATAATTTTTCTGAGAGGTCTACTCCTGTTATCGATGAGTTTTTAATTGATAATAAGTCAGCGGATTTAATAACGGAGCCTCGGTATACCAAGGGCCTAGCTATTCAAGCTACTCAAGACGTTACTTTAGAGTATAGTGATAAATTTGTGGGCTTTAAATTTAATGCTCTACGCTTTTTTGAGTCTAACGATGTGAAATATCGTTATCAACTCAAAGGATATGATGACCGCTGGATTTCAACATCGTCAAACAATCGTGTTGCTACTTTTACTAATTTACCCGTTGGGAAATTTGATTTACTTATCAATGCTACAGACTCTTCTGGCCAATGGGGGAAACAGGTTGGTAAATTAAACATTACTGTTAATCCGCCCTGGTGGTTAACTTGGTGGGCGAAAGCTGCCTACGTTTTGTTAGCGGTTTTTATCCCTACGGTGATTTATATCTATCGAACTCATGCCATTCGCAAAAGAGCAGAAGAGTTAGAAGTGACCGTCAATCTCAGAACTCAAGAGCTGGCTGTTCAGAAAACATTAGTAGAGAAGCTATTACATCAAAAGAATAATGACTTCATTAATGTGTCTCATGAGTTCCGAACACCTATTACCTTAATTCTTGGTCCTGTTAAAAAGCTACTGACACATGCAAAGCAGGAACAAAAAGCACCGCTCGGTATGATTCGGTCAAATGCAGAGCGCTTGCTTAAGTTAGTTGATGAGTTATTGGAAATAGAGCGTCTAAAAGTTAATAAAGCATTGCCCAAGCAAAGATATGCTTTAGATGAGCTGGTGAGTGATATAGCCAGTGCCTATGAATTAGCATCACACAATGGGAGTTTAACTTTTACTTCATCCATTGAAGAAAATATTCAGGTTGAAGTTTTTCCTGATGCGATTGAAAAAATCCTTTCGAACCTGTTATCAAATGCAATTAAATACAATGTCGAGGGCGGAACCATTGAGTTAATGATTAAAGCTCAAGGGGAGCACTTAATCATAAAAGTTAAAGATACGGGCATTGGTATTCCTAAAGAGGTTGTAGCCAACATATTTCAAAAGTTTAATCGTGGTGAAGAAGGTAGACTACAAGCTCATGGCAGTGGGGTGGGACTTGCTGTGGTTCAAGAAATCGCGAATGCTCATCAAGGCAACGTAGAAGTCATCAGTAATAAGGACAAAGGCACTCTTTTTACAATAGATATGCCCTGTGTGGTAGAGGTTGGCGCAGTATTAGAAGAAAACATTGAGTCCGTTACTCAAGCCGATGATAAGTTGATGTCAGTTGATTCAAGTGCTTTTGATGACATCGATGAGCAGCAGCCTCTTGCATTGATCATCGAGGATGATACTGATATGAGACAGTATCTGGGAGAAGTCGTCGAAGCCAACTATCAATGTATTAAAGCTCATACTGGAGAGGTCGGTATTGAGTTAGCGCAAGAGATGGTTCCTGACATTATTATTTGTGACATTATGATGCCCGGAATAACTGGGCATCAGGTGTGCCAGCAACTCAAGATGCACGAGTCTACCAGCCATATCCCAATACTCATGCTCACAGCACGGGTTGATAAAGAGAGCCGTATACAAAGCTGGAAGTTGCTTGCCGACGAATATTTAACTAAGCCTTTTGATGATGAAGAGTTATTGATTCGACTCGACAGCTTGTTATCTATTCGAAAGAAACTGCAACGTTATTATACTGACCTGTCTTTTGATAAAGTTGAGCTCGCTAGCACTAACGCATCCGATGCTACTCTCGAGACTCAAAGTAGCAAAGATGATAAGAAGTCTGTTTCAACGGAAAAAGACGAAGCTTTTGTAGTAAGACTCAAAGCCTATTTAGAAGAGTATTATGCTTCAGAAGACTTGTCAGTGACTTTGTTAGCGCAAGACTTGCATCTTAGCGAGCGTCAGTTCCGAAGAAAAATTAAGGCGCTGTTAGGAGTTTCACCTATGGAGTTTGTGAGGAATTTCAGAATGGAAAAGGCTTCAGTTTTGCTTAAGGGGGGAGAAGTGCCTTCTAATGTTTATTTAAAAGTAGGTTATTCATCGCACACCTACTTCAGTCGAGAGTTTAAAAAATATACAGGAAAGGCTCCTTCAGACTTCAACTAGTCACAGTTATAGTGAGCAGGATACTTAGAATAAAAATCCGAAGGTTTAATAACTATGCCAAATCTATCCCGATTGATGACTGTCATTCTATTGGGAACTGCATCTATGGCTGGTGCCGCAGATGGTTCTTACGAAAAAATCGAAGACTTCCGAATATGGTTTCCTAAAGCTCCTCTTTATAATACCCATGAGGGAACGGGGGATGCCGCAGGACTCTATTGGAAAATATGGACGGCTTCTTATCAAGGGGTTGAGTATGGATTTTCGATTACCGAAGATCGTTTGATAAAAGAAAAAATTGATCGTAAAGACATGTTAATTGAAGGCTCAAAATTCAATTCTGAGCGCTGGGGAGGGAGTACTCAATACGGCGACTTTTCGGACGAAGGTGATTTTTTGTGCTTATCTTTCTCAAACACTATTCCCGAGCATCAACGCTTCGCAAAGAATAAGCTATGTGAAAAAGATGGCAAAACCTATCACTTCTTGATGGTTTATGGCGAAGAAAACAAGGCGCTTGCTGCTAAGTTATCTGAGCAGTTTAAGTTTAAATAATCGTCAGAAAACATGACCTACACCAATCAAAATGGTGTTTGATGGCTTGCATTATATGGATGCCATTAAGTTGTAAGGTTTTGTAATTAAAGGAAAAATTTTAAATGGCCGATTTTTACCACAGGATGGCCGAATAGTTCTAACTCGCATTTCTCCGCTATGAGAAGATCGCGCTGATGACTGAGTAGTGCAGTGTGGGCACGTGTGCAGAAAGGAGTCTGCAACTCTAACGTTGATTAATAAGTAATCTGAATAACTTGATTGGTGAAGGATAAATTATGTTCCCCATGTCGATGATAAAACGATCAATGATCTATTTGTCTGCTCTATTTATTACCTCGATGGTACATGCGCTAGCATTCCCAGAAAAAGGAGGTTTTGTTCCTAAGGAAGGCGGCGGCTGCCTGCCCGGGTTTAATTGTGGGGGAACACCGACTCCGCCCGCTCCACCAACTAATTTGGTGGGGCCTACAACCAATACGAATGGGAGCTATACACTCACCTGGACGTCGCCAAGCATCCCGTTGTTCAGTTCTTATGAGCTTTATGAGACCAAGAATGATGGTAGCATGGTACGGATTGCAAGTTTGTCCAATACGGCGACCAGTCATTCTATTTCAGGTCGTAGCGATGGAAAGTACCGTTATTATTTGAGAAGTTGTCGTACAACGGACACTAGCCTGCTCTGCTCTGGCTACACCTCCAGCTCATATACGACTGTAAAGAAGATACCTTCTGCGCCTTCGGCACCTGCCAATATTAACGATAACGACGGTAGCTATACGGTTTCATGGAGCGCTGTTGCTGGAGCGACCTACTACAATGTCCAGGAACGTTTAGCTGGAGGTAGCTGGGTTAATATTGCGTCTAATTATTCTTCCTCTTCTATCAGCCGTTCAGGAAAAGCCAACAATACAACCTACCAATATCAGATTCAGGCATGTAATGGAGAATCTTGGGCATGTTCAGGTTTTAGTGCTTATAACACGGTGAAGGTGCGGTTTGCGCCATCTAAACCCAATGCACCCGTCAGTCTTGATTCAAAGTCGACCAGTTACACTGTTTCTTGGTCAAAACCATCTGGAACCGTGACCCACTACAATATTCAGGAAAAAGTGGGGAGTGGCAGCTGGACGAATTTGGCTCTCAATCATACATCGACCAGTATAAGTCGTAGCGGACGAACCAATAATGTGAATTACCAATATCGAGTTCAGGCCTGTAATGATTTTACCTGTTCTTCTTTTGGATCGGCTAATCTGGTTCGTGTTCGATTAATTCCGGCTGCTCCTACTGCTTCAATTTCTTCTTCACAATCTAATGGAAGTGTTACCGTCAGTTGGAATAAATCGGCCAATAAGGCTGTTTATTATGATTTACAAAAACGCTTAGGCAGTGGCTCTTGGACATCAGTAAACAGTGGATTATTTGTTAATTCAAAATTAGTGTCAGGGCTAACGGATGGTTCTTGGACCTTCCGAGTACGTGCTTGTAATGAGTATTCGTGGTCTTGCTCTGGCTATGGCAGTGCGTCTGCCAGTACGACGGTTCGTATCATTCCATCTATGCCGTCTGCGCCCAGTGTGCCTGTTAATGATGTCGACGGAAGGTTTAGTGTTTCGTGGAGCAAGCCTAGTGGAAATGTCACTGCTTATGATGTGATTGAATATAAAAATGGTAGCAGCAGTTATACACTTGTGGCTTATCGCACCAGTGCAACATCGTTAACCTTAAGTAGTCGTGGCAATGGTTCTTATACCTACCGTGTGCGAGCGTGTAACGATTTTGCTTGTTCATCTTATGGTAGTCATAGCCAATCGATTCCTGTGCGATTAAAACCCAGTGCACCGACGCCGTCGATTTCGTCTTCTCAGTCAAATGGTGGTGTCACTGTGAGTTGGACATCGTCTCCCAATAGTGCTGTTTATTACGATTTGCAAAAACGTCTAGGTAGCGGTTCATGGACACCTGTAGATAGCAAATTATCGACATCTTCTCTAAGCGTTTCGGGTCTTACCGATGGTTCCTGGTCCTTCCGTGTGCAAGCTTGTAATCAATATTCATGGTCTTGTTCTGGTTATGGCAGTGCTTCTGCCAGTACAACGGTTCGTTTAATTCCTTCTGTGCCTTCTTCTCCCAGTGTTCCCGCAAACGATGTTGATGGCAAGTTTACGGTTTCTTGGAGCAAGCCGAGCGGCACCGTCACTTTTTATGATGTTATCGAGTATAAAAATGGCAGCAGCAGTTATACGGTTGTTGCTAACGATACCAGTGCAACATCGTTAACCTTAAGCGGCCGAGGTAATGGTTCTTATACCTATCGTGTTCGTGCATGCAACGATTTTGCTTGTTCTTCTTATAGTAGTCATAGTCAATCAACTCAAGTTTTGTATGTGCCAGCGGCACCAGCATCTATCAGTGTTGTTGCTCAAAGTACCAGTAGCGATGTTGAAGTGAGTTGGGCAACAGCCAGTGGGCAAGTTTCAGAGTATCGTTTGGAGTTTCAAACTAATGGTCATTGGGAGCAAATATGGAGTACTCCAAATGCAACGCGTAAGCTGGTAAGTGGATTAACTAGCGGTACTTACTATTTTAGGATCCGAGCTTGTAATGCAAGTGGATGTAGTTCTTATACAACTAGCAGTTTGCTAACTGTCGCGATAAAACCTCAATCACCAGCTATTGTAGAACTGCCTGAAATTTCAACAGGTGAAGCTGATATAAGTTGGTCGGCAGTAGACCATGCTACTTATTATGATGTTCAGAAAAGACGCAATGGTGGTAGCTGGGTTACAGCGCGAGTTAGTGATACCAAAACCAGCGGAAAAATTTCAGGTTTAACCGATGGCAGTTGGGATTTTAGAGTCAGGGCCTGTAATGGTTATGCATGGTCATGTTCTGAATATGGCGCTGATTCAGGAGAAACTTTAGTAAGATTAGTTCCTACTCTTCCTTCGGCACCTTCTGGTCCCGCAACAAGTACTAATGGTTCTTATACAGTAAGTTGGAGTAAGCCTTCAGGGAATGTATCCGTCTATGAATTAATTGAACGCAAAAATAATGGCGGCCAATGGAGTGTTGTTGCAAAAGATACAACTGCTACTTCTGCAATGTTATCAGGAAAAACTTCTGGTGATTATGATTATCAGGTTAGAGCTTGCAATCAGTATGGGTGGGCTTGTTCGGAATACAGTCCTGTTTCTGAAGATGTAAAAGTAAGATTAATTCCAGCTGCGCCAGTAATTGCGTCTCCGACTTCAAATACCGATAGTGATGGTAAGTTTTCGGTGAGCTGGAACAGTGTGTCTCATGCAACTTTCTATGTGTTGGAGAAGCAAGTAAACGGCGGCAGCTGGGGTGCTGTTTCATCCAATATGTCGGGTACTTCTTATGATGTTAACGAAAGCTCTGATGGTGTTTATGGCTTCCGTGTTAAAGCCTGTAATCAATACGATTGGTCATGTTCTCAAGAAAGCGATGTAAAAACGGTCAGTGTAAATATTGTTCCTGACTTTGCAAATAAAGATGTTGTTGAAATTCCTGATGCGGCTCTGGTTTCCATTCAGGTGCCTGAGCAACAGGCTGTTGGAGCAGTACAAGGTCAGGCAGGTGTTTCTGGTGGTGCTGCAACCTATAGCATTCCAATCGCTGTACCTCCTGGCCGTAATGGTATGCAGCCCAGTGTCTCGTTGAACTATTCCTCTCGTAGTGGGAATGGTGTCGCTGGTATGGGGTGGAACTTAAATGCAGCTCAGCTTATCAGTCGTTGTGATGCTACTTTTGCATCAGATGGATTCACTAAAAAAGTGAGCTTCTCTGAAACTACTGACAGACTTTGTTTAGGGGGAGAGAAGCTGAAACTTGATAAAGACTCTTCGGTATCTTACGGAAAAGGTGGTGCGATTTATCGACTAGAAACGAATCCAAGAACCATTGTTAAGCAATATAACGACTTAAACACGAATAGCAGCTACTTTGTTGTTCAATTAGATAATCATCAAACCTTAACATTTGGTTTGGCTGAACAAGCGAAGCATAAGCTCTCTGGAAAAAGTGAAACCTTAAGCTGGATGCTAAATACACAAAAAGATCAGTTTGGTAACCAAATTGATTATGAGTATGTAATCGATTCTGGCGCTATTCGCCTGGTCGATATTTTTTATACTGGTGATGGAACTACGAAAGGTGATAGACAAGTCCATTTTGATTATGAGGTTCGTGATGATATTAACGAATCTTACATGGTGGGTGGCTTATCGAAACAGCAATATCGACTAACTAAAATCACGACGAAGTATCAAAGTAGTGAGGTTAGAAACTACACCATTGATTATGGTGATTATGCGAAAGGAACTGGCCGTTCGCTAGTCAGGAGCGTTACTGAGTGTGCTGGTAATATGTGTTTACCTGCGACTACTTTTGATTGGAGTGAGTCTGAAATTAACTATGACTCGGCCAAGCGTTTACCAATTGATGATTATTTGTTCTATGAAATGAATCAAAGGAGTTCTACTGTTTCCGTCTCGCAAGATATTAATGGAGATGGCGTTAATGAGCTGATGATTAAAAGTCCCTATCATAGCTTGGGCGATTTGCTGATGGATGGGAAGCGACCTAATCCTGAGTTTATTTCAATTAATAGCGCTGGTAATTTCGATGTAATTAAGCCAACTGAACATGAAGTGATTGCAAATATAGCTGGAAGTTCTAGGCAGAGAGTTGACTTTGATCAAGATGGCAAAGTGGACATCTTATATTGGAAAGATGATGAGCTGTATTTTGCTTCATGGAATGGAGGTACGTTTTCCTCAAAAAGTACTGGTCTAAGTGGTAAAACTGATTATCACTATGTATATGATGTTAATGGAGATGGTCTTCAGGACTTTGTTAGCAAAAATGTTTATTACCCCAACTGCTCCACAAAAGGGAACTTGAAGTTTTGCTCTGCTGTTGAGTTGTTTAATGAGTCAACTATTTTCTCAGGATTTAGTAGGTTTGATTACTTCAGACTAAAAGATATTGATGGTAATGGAACTTTAGACTATCTCGTGACTTTATCTCCCAATGAAAACTATGGGGATTTAGATGATGTATATGCAATTATCTACTTTGAAAGAGGAATAGATGGAAAGCTGACTGCTGTTCCTAAGTTAGCTTCTAATGTGAACTTCCCCTCTAAAGCACAAAACTTGTATTACATATTTGCTGATTTAAATGGCGATGGTTTACAAGACATTTTGACTGCTCAGAATGGATTCTGGAATTATCAAATAAATCTAGGAGATAAAACATTTGGAGACCCTGAAAATACTCAGAAATCTCAATGGTTGTATGAAAAAAGGGGGGTTGCAGGAAAAACATACTGGGCAGCGAAGTCTGGTGTAAAAGTACTCGATTGGAACGGAGATGGAAAAGAAGAACTGATGCTTCCAGGGCAAAATACGTTGGAGTATTGCGTAGATTACATGGGATATCGACTTGGAGCTGAATCTGTTAATTCTACAGTTTTTGATTTAATGACAGATGGAGGCTCCACTTCAATCTTCGGGTTAAGTGCAATAGATGTGCATGGCAGCTTTTTTTCACAGTTCCACTCATTAGGTGGGTATAACTCTATAACGAGTATGGCAGCGGAGCTTCAAGAGCAAGCTGTTCAAGCGATGGAAATGACTCGTGAAGAAGTTGACTTATTGGACGTTGCTGTTATTTGCGGCGAGGGATTATATGCTCAAAATGGTATGCTTGCTCAGTTTGATAGAGGACTATATAAGTACGATGCATTTAGTCTAAGTGGCACTCTACAGTTTGTAAAAAATACTACCGATATAACGGCTACGCCCAATCACTTTAGTGGTGACATATACGGTAATGGTGTCAGTAATTTATTTGATATTCGTGGATATTCAATAAAGAACTTTAATCGCTACTCTAGTGGCGGAGAAGGTATGTCTGGAGTAACTCAAGCTGATTTGGTCGGTGGTCCAGGCACTGAAAATGGTATCTACGAAATTAAAAATGCATCTGGTCATCAAGATATTCTTCAAAGCGTCAAAAATGGACTAAAGCATGAATCTCGTTGGGAGTTCGCAACGTTAGCAAACACAGATTCTCGAGCGCTAGGTATTCCTAAGCTTTATGAAATCCCCAATGATGCTGATAAAGAAAGTCTTCACTTACATCAAAACTTAGTAACTTCTTCGATGCCTGTTGTGAGTGTATTTCATCAACAGCATGGTGCGAAAGCTGGCGATGAGTGTTCTAGTTCTCCGTCTATTTATCACTCACACTGTAAGGCCGGGTTCAATACCAAGTTATATAGTTATCGTAATGCTTTAGTTGATCATAAAGGGCATGGCTTCCAAGGCTTCAAGCAAATGATTGTTGATGACCTGGCAACAGGAATTCGCAGTGTATCGAACTATCATCAAACCTTTCCTCTCGGCGGACAGATTAAATCTGACTTGACGTGTTTGATACGTGATGAAGATGAAGATTGTTCAGAACATGCACTAACAAATAGTTCGATTGATTGGACGATGATTCCTGATGACTCAAAAGAGCTGGAGTTAACGGTGCTTTCGAGCCAAGACAATTTTTCGTATCCACCAGGTAGCTACTTCTTTATTGCACCAAAGTTTAGTGTTATTACTAACTATGATTTAGTCAACCGAGGAACTGAGCTTTATAAAGTTAGTGAGTCGTCAACCTATGATTATCTAGGTAATCCTCTTATGGTATCAAATACTTATGAAGAGTCTGGAAGCACTCATAAAAGGAATGTTGTGACCAGTCATAGTTACGACTATAGCGATGTTTCTGAAGGATGGCTGAATAAACTAAAAACAATTACTAAAACGACTAATGCGATCGTTTCAAGAAATGGTCTACCTATTCAACCTGGTACAGATACAGAGCAGTCAATCTCGACGACTTATGAATCATGGAATAATCGTTTGCCTAGCAGTATTTTGGTTTCTCCCAGCTCAGGTAAGTGGTCACGAACGGCCATGACATATAGTCAACATGGGCTACTGGCATCTAAGTCGCTATCGGCAGAAGGAGAAAGTTCTGCTCGTGTGGAAACATCAACATTTAGCTCTGATGGATATTTTGTTAAAGCAGTCAACAACTCGCTAGATCATAAAGTTGAGCTGAAAACGTCAGAAAAACATGGTGAAGTTGAATGGAACGAAGATATCAACGATGTCAGAACTTCATTTAGTTACGATAGTCTTGGAGGGTTGGTTGGCCAACAAACACAAGGAGCTTCACATGTTTCCACTCGCATGCAATGGTGTCTCGGATATGCTCCGGAGAATGTGTTATCAGAGAGTTGTGACGATCCTCTAGCCGCATATATTAGCTCAGCGTATCAGTCTGGCTCTCCAACGGTTAGAACCTACTTTGACAAGGTGGGAAGAGCAATACGAGTAGAAAGTGCAGGGTTTTCTGAAAGTGACACTGTCATATCAAAAACAACTTACGATCACTTGGGGCGAGTTACTTTTGAGTCTGTCCCACAGTTTTCTACTGAGTCAACAGAAGGTACTCACTACACCTATGCTGATGACTTAGGCCGTCTTACTCAAAAGGTTATCGACCAAACAGCTAGCCAAGAACTTGTAATTAAGTATCACTATTCAGGCTTTAAAACCAATATTGATGCTAATGGCATTTCAATGAGCCGAGAGCGAAATGGACTTGGACAGCTGGTAAAAACTACCGATGCCTATCAGGGCGTTTCTCGATACGCCTATAATGGCATGGGCTTACCTATTCTTTTAGAGGATGCCAAGCAGCAGAAGATTGTTGCTCAATATAACGCGCTCGGACAGAAAGAATGGGTAAAAGATCCCAATATGGGACAAAAAACTTTCACGTATCATGGGTTCGGTAGTGTTGAGTCGGAAAAGGATGCCAATGGTCAGTTATCCTACTATCACTATGACATACTTGGACGACTAACTCAGAGGGATGTTGATGGAGTTAAAGAAGCTAGCTGGACGTATGATGATGCTCGCAAAGATGAGAATAGTCTTTGTTTGGGAATGAAGTCAGGTGAGACAGTCCATCGGTTATCTGAGAGTTTCAGCCGTGAATACAGTTATGATGCTCTGTGCCGTATTGCAACTAAGACAACTCATATTGATGGTTATAGCTTTTCGCTGGAAAATCATTACGATAAGAACCATGGTCGGTTGAAAGGTAAAACTTACCCCAATAATCTTGTTGTAGGTTATGAGTACAATGATAGGGGCTTTTTGACTCGCACTTTTAATGTGGGTAATGACTATACTTATCGTCGAGTAGATGCAATGAATGCTCAGGGGCAATGGGAAGCCGTTACTCTGGCCAATAATATTGTTGGTATTGATAGAAACTACTATCCAGAGACTGGGCAGCTTGCTCTAAGTACACTTACTAAAAATGGAAGTGAGTTACAAAAGCTTATTTACGATCAATATGATGCTTTCGGAAACCTTAAGAAGCAAGCAGTTGATAATTATGGATTGAATGCGAGCAGAGGTGAGGAGAGCTTTGATTATGATAATTTACATCGCCTAATTCAATCGAACAGAGTTGTTGATAACGTTCAGTATAGGCCTGTTAGTTACAGTTATGATGCGGTCGGAAACTTACTCAAGAAAACTGACTTTAGTATTGATGGTAATAATGCTTATGTTTATGGAAGCAGTGAAAGAAGTTATGGCAACGCTGGCCCTAATGCTGTTCGTAGAGTGACTCAAAAGAATGGTAAGGGATATCGCTACTATAACTATGACAATAACGGAAACTTGGTTTCAGACAGCCTAATAAGCGATGGAGATTTAGTTTCGGATAGCATTCGACATATTACGTATAATGCGTTTAATAAGCCTACAAAAATAGTTGTAAGTGGTGGAAGTTTCCTCAGTCCGCTTGACCAAGTAGTTACCTCTTCGTCTACGACTCAACTTTATTATGGTGCAGATCAAATGCGCTATAAGCAAGTGAGAGATGCGGCAGGTATTGCTACTACGACTTTCTATATCGATAAGGTTTTCGAGAGGACTACGACAGGAACTAAAACAGAAAGCAAAGTCTACCTAGATGATATTGCGGTTATTACTGAAACTGTTGATAGTCACTCGGCTGTCCATAGTATTGGATTTTTCCATCGTGATCGTCTTGGCTCAATGGCCGCTGTATTGGATGAAAAAGGAGCAGTAAAAGAAACTCATAGTTTTGACCCCTTTGGTCGACCAAGAGATGAGAAGTATCAAGATAAATTGATGCAAGTCCTAGCCTCTGATGTTACAAATCGAGGCTTTACGGACCATGAGCATTTGGATTCATCGCAAATCATCCACATGAATGGTCGAGTATATGATTATAATCTTGGCCGCTTTATGAGTGTTGACCCATTCTTGCAGGAGCCAGGTAATAGTCAATCGTTTAACCCTTATTCTTATGTGCTAAATAACCCAATGGCAGGGACTGATCCGAGCGGTTATCTGTTCTTTTTGATACCTGTTGCCGCCAAAGCAATTTCTTGGGGGCTTGCGGCTTATGGTGCTTACGAGACTATCGATTCTGGTGTTGATGCTTACCAGAAGCTTTCAGCTGGTGAGGTTTCTGCTAGCGCTGCCATGATATCTGTAGGAAAAACGGCTGCGGAGGAACTTGCTCTAAAGAAAATGAAGATGGCTAAAGAAGCCATCGGCTATGTTAAGGATAAGGCAGGTGCACTTGCCAACAAGTTGAAAAGCAAGGTAGGAAGCAACGGAAGTAAGAGTGTCAAAACAGATTCAAATAGCTCTAACTCGAGTACTGGAGGAAAAGACAGTGAGAGAAACAGCAGTATTAACTGTGTTAACTCATTCTTAGCAGGTACTTTGGTTCTAACTAAGGATGGTTATCGGCCTATAGAGGAATTGAAGGTTGGAGATACCGTTTTTTCTCAAGACGAACATGGTGATGAGCAGGGCTTTAAAAGAGTATTAAAAACCTTCAAAGAGTGGCACGAAGATGACACACGTAAACTTCAGTTAGAAGATAATGATGGCAATATAACGGTCATTTTTACGACAGACGAGCACCCTTTCTTCGATATCGCAGATGGTTGGGTTGATGCTGATGCTTTAGTAGTTGGTGATAAAGTTGCCACTGATAAGGCAGGTGTTACATTAACAGTTATCACTAATGAAGATATTGCTGATGAGTACTATGCTTATAACTTGACAGTGGAAGACTTTCACACGTATTTTGTGACTGAAGCGGATGTTTGGGTTCATAATGATAGTGATAATTGCAGCGATGGGATCAGTGGCTCTGGTGATGTAGAAGATATTAACTTATATCGAGGGATGAAAGGAGACTCAAATGGTCCCGAAACAGGAGCTTCTGCAAGAACGCTAGGAGCTAGACCAGATACAGATATTCCTGTGGACTGTAAAGGCTGTGTTCATCCAGATACGGGTGGGGTTTCTGTTGCTCCTGACACACCTCAAAATTTACCAAGACATAGAAGGCCTTCTGAGCATGGTGGAACGGGAAAAGATCCTGTTTGGTCGATTAAGAGCTCTCAACTTGGTGAGAAGTTAAAATACGTTCAAGACTCTGATACACATGGAACAATTCAGCCATCTAAAAGTATGAGGTTGGAAGAATACCAAGAAGCACTATCTGAAACTAAGGATTCATGGAGCAAAGAATGATTGATAAAAAGTTAAAGCTGAAAGTAGGTTCCGCTATTCGTGGTAACTTGGACCTAGCTGGAATGTCTCTAATTTTAAAAAAGTATGAACAAAGTGGTGGAAGTCAGTCTGATGCAATTGATACTCTAGAGTCAATGAGAGTAGGTCTTGAAGAAGAGTATGAAGATAAACTACTAGAAATGTTGGATGTCGCATCCGGCTTTTGTAATTCTAAATTTAAGGTATGGTAATAACAGGGTTACACATAGCTCTAGTAAAGACTCGGCTTACAAGAGGTAGCATATGCTTCTTGTAAGCAGGTGTGGAAAAAGAACTATCTGACGTCCTGTTTATGAGAAGTTACAAATGCTTTCCGTAAGCAGGGCGCTTTTCAATCAAAGGTACATAAATGAGAGAAGTTAAGTACATGATGCATGCAACTAGTGGTTGGCGAATTAGAGAGTATTGAAGGAAGAACATAAAGTTATGAAAAATAAAGAAGTGATAGACGGTTTGGATTTTGAAGGGAAAGTAGTCTCGTTTGGAACAGAAAGTGAGAACTTGGCAATAAAAAATATTTCATTCGAAAAACAGTTTGGAAGAATCTTTGTTGTTGGAGAAGTCCCCGCAGGAGCGACGAACAATGATTGGGCGGCTGGTCGTCCATGTGCGATTGCGTGGGATTTAATACAGGACTACATGGTGTTTGATAGTGAAGATCAATACTCTGAAGCCTTGGAGAAAAGCTGAGTGCAGAAGTGAGTGAGACTGTTTTTTATCATTAGAAGGTAATGAGTTGTGGACAAGATGGAGCTTATTAGTAAACAGATCGCTTCTGGTTCTGAGGGAGCTATTGAAGCGGCCATTAAATATTTAATGAAGTTAGATGTGATTCTTGACTCGGTTTTGCGAGAGGTTTCTTAATGTGGTTTAAGCTAAGTGCTATGGTCGGAATATCTAGTGAATTTTCCTGAATTAAAAAGCTCTGCAAATCATCGAATGTAGATACTGGACGATTTGCAGAACTTAGTATTTGCTATTTAAATACCTTTGGTGAGTTCTCTGAGTGATTTAATGTAAAGACTCATTCTGTATAAAACGTATCCTATGGTGATTGCGAAAAACAGGCTAACAGGCGTTAAGGTCATTTCATGAAACTTGAACAATAAATAAATCGATGGAACTGCTACAATCGATAAGAATCCAGCCCACTGATTTTTTTTTAAAACGCCAAAGAGCAGAGAGCCTAACACCACAAGCGCGATAATTAACAGCGGAGGCATTACAACAGAGTTAGTAGTAGCATGAGCTGTTTCTGGCACAATACTGGCACCAAACCACTGTATTTTTGCACCACTTTCTAAAGCTGCGTTAATAATTGCGCTATAAAATATTGAGTAAGTCAGCAAGAAAAATCCGATTATTAGAGTTCCTGCATAATAAAACACCTTCGGGATATGGAGTGAGCTAAGCCAGTTTAAACTCTTCTGTTTATTAGGAGTGCTCTGGGATTCGGCTTCCAATTCAAGCCTGCTAACGCCAAATGCAGCTAATAGAGCATTTAAGGTTTCTAAAGAGCAGGTATGAGTGTTTTCCAGTCGTTGTATAGTGCGAAGACTCACATTGCATATCTCTGCCAACTGTTGTTGAGACCAGCCTTTGTTATTGCGTAATTTCTTTGCTACATCTGTTTTCAAGTTCATATTCATAATGGAAAGCTCCAGTGGTTGAAAACTCTAATTTAACCTAGCTTTCCCTTCTCCAATGACGTTACGACACCGACTGTCATAGTGTTTACGTATAAAAACGCTCAAAAAACAAACTTTTTAGGCGTTTAATTATCTTTTCCCTATTCTACTGAGAAAAAACAATTATTAGCAATGGCGATACTTTGTTAAATATTGGCCTTTACCGACCCTTTGCAATGTATGAGTTGCATACAAAAAAAGGGGGCATCTCTAGATTTAACGTATGGCTTGGCTGTTTCTGACATCCAAGAACATAGCACTTAAGTTCTTGAAATATTATCCTTGTAATTAAGTTGTATATACCCAAAGAGCGAAGCCTGCAGTCTCAAGTTCAAAGGAAAGTTGAGTTGCTTTTGACCTAGAGGAATCCATATTGATTATTGGTTGGCTTGGTTCATCAATTCAGAAGAGTGGGGACTACTAGACACCCTGTTTGTGAGAATCCATAAGTGCATCTCGTGAACGGACGTTTTTTGATCAAGAGTGCTTATCTATTTGAGTTTTCATCAAATGCTAAATTCTACGTATTATTGGAAAATCACTCTGCGAAAAAAAGCACTTTCTCTTCATGAGATAAAGCTTCATTTAACAGTTAGGATAAAAGGAATTTGTTGATTAATGTCCCTGTATTTTCTCTGGTAAGTTTATATGATGGTGGCATTGGAACTGGAGAGAAATTAGCTCTCGTATATAAAGGAAAAGTATGAAGATACTAATCGGTTTGGTATGTCTGCAAACTATAGTGCTGGTCTTCTTGGCGGCAAAAATATTCTCCATTGAAGAACAGGTTATTTATCTTAAGCCTGAGAGTCAGCGTAATTATGTTGAAGTGAGAACTGATGACGCTCAATACGAAGATATAGAGCCAGAGACTAAATCTATCACACTAACGGATATCCAGCAGGTAGTAAAAAAAGAACTCGCTTTGGCTTTGAGTGAGCTGAATTTATCGAGTGAGAGTTCTCACGTCAGTCTGAACTCGCAGCATGAAGCAGAGTCTAGTCCCGAGGCGGTGATGTCAGTTGATGAAAGCCTGGACTTATACTTAAGTGATGGTGATTTTTCCTTACAGGAGCAAGGCGAATTTGAAAAAGCTTTAGCTCAACTCAATCATTCTGATAGAAAAAAGCTCTTGCAAAGTATGTCGAAGAAGTTAACGCAACAAAAAATTGCTATTTATCAATAATCATTCAACGATTCTAGAAAAGGAAAATATCATGAAAATGAAAAGTATTGTACTGTCTGTTCTTGTTTCTGGGTTATCACTTCAAGCTTTCGCTGGTTTAACTCAGCCTGCGCCAGTTACTATTGATACGGAAAATCGATTTGCATCCGGTGATATGGCCACAGCACGTTTTTCTAAGAACGCATCTGAAGCGATAGGGTGTGGCATTCGGAAAGTTGCCGTTTCGGATGAAGAAGTTATTTCTTTTGGATTTTGTCAGGCAAGAGTATCGGAGGAAGATGATGGTTTTGTATTTTGTTCTACCCAAAACAAAGAACTATTAGATGGCATTAACTCCATTAGCAGCTACTCATTTATCTCCTTTGCTTGGAATGAAGACGGAGAATGTACACGTATTGGTAATTCTACCCAGTCCCACTATATTCCTAATTTTAAGCGCAAGAAAAACAAGTCATAATGCAACGAGGCGTTTGTTTATATAAACAAACGCCTCGTTGAACTTTCTGTACGTCTTCTGTGTCTATTGTTCATGTTTTTTCTGATTAATTACAACATGAACAAGAAAAAGTTATTATCGTTATTCTTTTTGTCTACATTTTCGGTATCTCTACTGGCTGGTGAGTTGTTTACTGGTTTTCCTGAACAAGTAAAACCCAATGACAAGTATGTTTTTTATTCTCATGGTTTTATTGTTGAAGGGGATAATCCAACACCGGAGCATCCTCGTTGGGGAGTCTACGACTACCCTCTGGTCAAAAAGTCACTGTCTGATGCAGCCTATCATTTGATTGCCTATCATCGTAAAAAAGATATTCAGCCTATCTTGCATGCAAAGGAGTTAGCGAACAGTGTTAACCGTTTGATAAAAGCGGGGGTAAAACCTGAGCAGATTACTTTGCTTGGTTTTTCACGCGGTGGCTCGTTGTCAGTAATGGCTTCAAATGAGTTAAAAAACAGTAAGGTAAATGTGATTATCCTCGCAGGATGTGGTGGCATATTACGTAGACATTCAGAAACACAAGCGTACGGTAGAGTATTGTCGATTTATGAAACATCGGACAAAACCGGATCATGTGACCATGTGATAGAAAGAAGTCCTAATGTGGTTGATTTCAAAGAACTGGCAATATCCACAGGTAAAGAACACGGTGCTTTTTACCTGCCTAGAAAAGAATGGGTAACTCCCGTTAAAGACTGGATTAAGAGCAAGCCATCTATTAGTAAACAATAACTGCAGACAGCCTGCCTTTTATGATAGTGCTAGATATTGAAGGTCACTCTTTCGATATCTAGTACTTTCTGAAAACTTGGTCGCTGAATCGTTGTTTTAATCATTCGAGTAACGTTTTTTCCTAGCGTAATATCAATATCAAAAAAACTCCCCCAATTTGCATAAACACATAGCAAATAATCAATAATCGAAGGGTGCTCACCCATCATAAACGTCCGAGTCGCGAGTTGTTTATCAACAAGGGTCCAAAGTGCAGAGATAGCGGAAGCTCCCTTTTGATACATTTGCTTTTGTGCGTCCCCGTCTAAGTTCTTCATAGCAAAAAACAAGCGGTTATAAGCGGGGTGCATCGTCGCATAATTGAAGAATAAGTGTTGGTGGAAGTTAGCTTTCTCAGCGAGACCTCCTGGCAGGTTTGAGTCTTTGTGTTTTTCGAGAAGATAGAGTGCAATAGCTGCGCCTTCACGTAGTTGAAGATCGCCATCTTCTAACACAGGGACCATCATAGCAGGGTTAATCTCTGAGTAATTATCAACTTCATTAATGTTTATAATGTTCACATCTTGTTGAAGCTCATTGAGTAGAACATGAATACCCATCGAACACGAACCGGGTATAGAATAAAGCTTGTACATAGTGGTTTCCTTTTATCTGTTGCTAGCGTGAAAAACTCTGCATTTGCTCGATAATTTCATTAAATAAATCGAGAGCTTTGCGATGTTTAATAAGGGGAGCACCCTGACCTGCATAATGAGAGGTATAACCAGGATTACTTTGTTGGCTGGAGGCGTGTTTAATCGGGCCAGTAAAGAAGCTTTGCATTGGAAAGGGCAAAGGTAAGTGAGGAGATTCCTCGATATTGTTAACAAAAAAGTTAGGAATAAACCGTGCGAGCCGTCCTGTGAAGGCTCTACTTAATACGGTGTGATGAACGGCATCGCTAAACAAGGCTTCTCGATGGAATGCATCGGTTCCTGATTCATCACAGGCCAAAAAAGCTGTGCCTATTTGTACTCCCTGAGCACCGAGTGAGAAAGCCGCTTTAACACCGCGAGGATCAGCAATCCCACCTGCAGCGATGACTGGCGCTTTTACTCGGTCGACAATTTGTGGTACAAGCGCCATGGTTCCATGAAGAGAGTCTTCTGCTTCTTTCATAAAGGACACCCGATGTCCGCCCGCTTCGAATCCTGTGGCTACGATGGCATCGACTCCTGCATGGTCTAAGGCGAGAGCTTCGTCTAAAGTTGTTGCTGTGCCGATAGTGGTGATGCCTTTGCGTCGGCAGGACTCGAGGATATCTTGGTGGGGAATACCAAACACAAAACTGAAAACTGGTGGTGCTGCTTCTATTAAAGCTTCGACTTGTTCTTCGAAACGTTCGGTGTATTGAGAAACATAAGTTGGAGGTGTGATGTTCAGCGCTTCGTAAAAGGGTCGAAAAAGCTGAAGGTAGCGCTCGAAATCTTCTTGTTGCATACCCAAGCCACCTTCATCATGGTCAGAGACCCACAAGTTGATAGCGAAGGGATGCTGAGTTGTCTGTCTAACTTGATGCACCAAGGTATGAAGTTTATCCGGTGACAAAATGTGCGCGCCGTAGGAACCTAACCCTCCTGCATCTGATACTGTTTTGAGTAATTGAATGCTTGATAGGCCTCCGCCAAAAGGTCCTTGAATAACGGGATATTGAATTCCGAGTGTGTGGCTTAATGCATTGATATTCCACATAGATAAATCCTTCTATGGTGAGTGTGAAGTCTAAATCTATTGTAATCATACCAAGTTACTTTTGGATACTAAGTTCTTGACGAAAACTCAAAAATGTAGTTACCATTTAGTAACTTAGTTCTTCTTTTCAGGTGAATTTATGGCGGTTGTTAGACGCAAAAATAGAGTAGCTCCCCCTCCAGAAAAGTGCCCTCTTACGGAATGCTTAAGTATTATTGGTGGTGCCTGGACACCCAACATCATCTGGTATTTGAGTGTTCAGCCACGACGTTTTAGCGAGCTCAAAAATGATCTGGGAAGCATATCACCAAAGGTGTTAACAGAAAGGCTTAAACGACTAGAAGCGGATGGTGTGGTTTTGCGAGAAGTAAAACCTACTTCTCCTCCCACTGTTGAATATTCATTGACGGAATTGGGGAATGAGTTGAAGCCCGCGATCGAAGCCATTGTCAATGTTGGGCACCGTTTAAAAGCACTAAAGCAGCAATAAAAGTCTCTGCGCTATTAATTCTTTCTGTCTTTTTCCAGCGAAGATAAAACACCGCGCAGCATACTGATTTCTTTGGCCGATGGTTCTGCTCTGCTGAATAGATGCCGTAATCTCTGCATGGTTTCGCTGGGCTGCTTGGTTCGTAAGTAGCCAGAATCCTCCAGTGACGATTGCAGATGTTGGTAGAAACGATTGACGTCTTCCTGCGTAGCAAACTGCGCTTCTTTGTCGGTTATTTCTTCGTTAGTAGCAACATGATTACTTAGTTGTTTGAACAGCTCATAACAAACAATCTGAACCGCTGCAGCCATATTTAATACGTCGTATTCGGGGTTACCGGGGATATAGAGAATTTGCTGACATAAATTAATATCGGCGGTACTCATTCCCATTCGTTCTCTACCAAACACGATGGCGATCTTTTCGGCAGGATTTTCTTTGATCCACTGAACTGCTTGCTCACAGGTGCGTTGAGGCCGTCCATAACTGTGTTGTTGTCGAGCCGTTGTTGCAAACACCTGAGTACAATCCGCTATGGCTTCCTCAAGACTGTTGACCAATACCGCTGACTCTAGTAAATCAACAGCTCCTGCTGCACGGCTGGTGGCTTCTGGATCAGGGTATTTTTTTGGATTAACCATATAAAGCTCTTGCAGCCCCATGGTTTTCATTGCTCGGGCAACGGCGCCAATGTTTCCAGGATGATAGGTTTGAAGTAAAACGATTCGAATGTTTGGTAACTTTGCAGACATCTAAGTGCTCGTTGTTTGGCAGTATAAAAAGTTTTAAAGTTGCTGACGATAAGACTCGCCAAAGCCGCTTATTGTAATCTTTCACCAGGCTTTCTTCTAGAGTGTTGCCTTTACATTCTAATAAAGCACCGGGCATGGTTTTTTGCCAGTTATCTAAGTTTTTGTAATCTCACCGAGTAATGCCGCACTGAGTGGGCTTTTATCTCAACTCAGGCTCTTCTAACTTATTGTTGCTAATGATATTTTTTTAAAGATTAGATACTTTACCTAGGTTACAACTTTGTACTTTACGGCCTGTTGGTCTATAAGTTGATCTTTACAGGTTCTATTTTTACCCAAAGAAGAAACAACGAGAAAAGTTATGTTCAAAGTGCTCAGCTTTAAGATGAAGATAGCACTGCCTTGTGTAGTGATGGCGCTCTCAATGTTGGCAATCGGTGGATTGTCAATCAGCACTAAGTCGAGACTGGTTGATAACATACATGTTGTTGTTAACCAACATTTGCCCGCCGTTTCTTTAATTCTTAATGCTGATCGCGATCTGTATCAGGCCAGAGTCGCACAGGAGAATCTGGTTATTTTTGGCAAAAACGGGCAGCCAACGGATACCTTTAAAAAAGAGTTTGATGAAAATGCCACTCAAGCAAAAGACAGAGTTAAGCTGTTTTTAGATAAAATGAACGACCAGCGGGCCTCTGAATTATTAGCTCAGTTTGATAGCCACTACCACTCCTGGTTTCAGGCTGCGCAAGAAACCATAAACTTGGCTCAAAGCGGTCGCTTTGATGAGGCCTGGCGTTATAACACTGAGGTGACGGTTGCGCGGTTTGAGCAGCTGCGAGACTATTATGATAAAGCCGGTGAGCTTGCCGATGCTAAAGCCGCTGAACATGTTGAACATACACAATCCATTAGTGAGTCGAGTGCTTATTGGGTGTTGATAATTCTAACGGCGACCTTACCGTTGAGCTTGTTAGTAGCATGGGGAGGTTATCGCTCTACACTCAAAGTAATGAGAGAGTTCCAATCTCAGGTGAGTGCTGTTTCAAAAGGAGATTTAGCGGCTCGCATGATCGTCCATTCGAAAGACGAACTGGGAACTATGGCTGAGGACTTTAATAAACTGATTAATCACTTTCAGGATATTATTCGTTCTATTCGTGGTCATGTTGACACCATCAATCATGAGACTGCTGGCTTGGAAAACATTGCTCGTGCAAACAGTGATTACGTTAATCGACAGACCAGCTCTCTTGATCAAATGGTATCGTCGATAGAAAAAGCACAAAGAGCCACTCAGGATATGGCTCATAATGTGAGTAGCACTGCAGAGCGGGTGAGTGAAGCCACTGGAGCGGCGACACGAGGATGTGATATTTACAGTCGTTCAAACGAGAAGATGCAGGCTTTGTCTACCAAGATGCAAGAGGCTCGTGCAGGCATCGAGCGTTTGGCCGATGGTTCAAAGAAAATTGCCTCCATGATTGATGTGATTCAGGGGATAGCAGAGCAAACGAATTTGTTAGCTTTAAACGCTGCGATAGAAGCTGCCCGAGCGGGTGATCAAGGACGCGGGTTCGCAGTTGTAGCGGATGAAGTGCGAGGTCTTGCAAGCCGAACTCAAACATCGACAGCAGATATTAATGCCATGATCGATGAGCTGAATGCGAATGTATCTGGAGCTGTCGATTTGGTTATGGATGGATGTGAAACCGCAGAGGATACGGCATTACTCTTTGTTGAATCTAACACCGCGAATCAACAAGTGATGACTTATATTCGAGATATTGACACTATGTCTACTGGAATCGCCTCAGCGGCTGAGCAACAAGCTCATGTTACTCAAGAGGTTCATGACAATATTCAAATCTTAAACAGTGGTGCTTCAGAAAGTACTCAACGTTCAGATGAAGTATCGCGAGCCACCAGTGAGTTAATGGGCAGAGCCAGCGAGCTGTCTAAACACATCAGTCTTTTTCAAGTAGGCGAATAGGGGAGGATTTAAAAGCTCCCCTCTTTGCTCAAACTGCTTTTCTTCTCTGCATAATCTTTCTTTAAAAAATATTTAATCGTTTTAATCTAGGTCTTAGGTCTGATTTTTCCAAAGTGCAAAAGCTTTAGGCTCTTTAAACCACTTGGGCAGTGGTAAACCAAGGCGTATCTCTGCAGTTGAAGAATTCTCATTCTGTTTGAGATAAATGCATGTTCAATGTCTAACTACAGGAGCGAAGTGATGGACGTTAAACTCAGGAGTATCCGACTATGTTTACTTTTTCTCATTCTTTCGATGAGTTCATTAACTTATGCACAGGGTAAAAGTTTTAACAATCCAATCAACAACTCGTTGCATAAATTTGTTGCTGCGAATTACACCGACCTCGGTGTTAACGCTGATGGCAGCATGCCATCGGACCAAACGACATTAGTTAATAATGCTAGCGCAGATCTTGAACGGTTAAAAAATCTAGGTGTAACTAATGTTAGAGTCTGGGCCTTCATGGGATACGACACACATGAATACAGCAAGATGTCTAACCGAGTCAATTGGCTGGCCAACTTGGCAAGAAGCAAAGGGATAACATTAACCGTTGATCTCTTCGACGCATCTGGAGAAACCACACTACAGACCTTGCTTAATCATAACGATCATATTAACAACATGATCAACTATGTTATTGGAGGGAATGCTAACAAGAATTATATCTACTGGTCACTAGGAAATGAAGTCAAGGGGCATACTGATCCGTTAGCATTTGCATCTTACTATAAGGACAAAACCGATATGATGCGACAGAAAGGCGCATTGCATATCAGCTTTCATCCTGTTCCCGGCTCCTTGGAGCACCTATGGAATGGCGTCACTAGAGAAGCGGCTAAGCAAGTGATTGATGCATCCGATGATATCTCTGTTCATTTTTATGCTGCGGGAGCCAGAGCTAATGAGATGAGTGTGAATGGATTAGAGTTTGGTTCTACCATTCAGTGGATTAATTTAGCTCATGAACGATGCAAACCTGCGATTATTGGCGAGTTTGGAATTTCCAATCTAAGCCAACGAACGGACGCTAACGTTACCGACTGGTTAAACTACTTTAGAGAAAATCTGAAAGTGGATCAGGTATCTTTTTGGCAGTTTACTAAAGACGAGGCCGGGCATGTTGATCCTCAGTGTTTTTGTGCGACAAATCTCGGAGTAGGTAACGGCCCTCATATTTCTGCAATGAATGGCTATCTTGGTGTTGCGGCAACACATCCTGGACAGTCTAGTTGTGGCTCTCAACCTCCAGGTGGTGGCAACATCAATTTTGCAACAGGAAGATCTAACCCTGTTTATATCAAAGCTTATCATGGTCAGTACCTAAGTTCCGAGAATGGTACTCAGTTTATTAATGCCAATAGAAATGTGAGAGCTGATTGGGAAACTTTTTATATCTTTCCCAATAGTGATGGCACCTACAGCATTCAGGCAACCAACAATTTATACCTGGACGTTAATCAGCGCAGCGGACATTATTTGCAGTTTAATAATTCAAACAGACAATGCTCAGACTGCAAGTTTATTATTGAGCCTATTGGAGGTGACGTGTATGGAATAAAGCCTGCTGCTACAGGTAAGTATATGTCATCGGAAAACGGACAAAGTGCAGTAAGAGCCAATCGAAGTCATCTAAATATTTGGGAACAATGGACCATAAAAAATATTAGTGGTGGCAGTTCTAATAACTGGAAAACCGTATTTTCCAATGCAGCGGAGCTGGTTGTTGGCCAAGTCTATTATTCTAACAACAACGAGTTTCGTTTGGTGATGCAAGGCGATGGCAACTTGGTACTTTATCGATCCAATGGAACACCGGTTTGGCATACTTCAACTCATGGCAATCATGGTGCCCGTTGTTTTTTGCAAAGTGATGGAAATCTAGTGATTTACAGTACAAGTGGACAACCATTATGGCATACACATACTTATGGAAATAGTGGCGCAATATTGCAAATGTCTAATGATGGAAAAATTCGTATACGAAAGAATAATCAGACGTTGTGGCAGTCGTCTTAAAGTAAAAAAGTGGCTGCTCAATAGAGAGCAGCTGCTTTATATAAACAATGGTAAGCTAATAATTTTTACACATGTTAGTCAAATAGCTCTTCGTAGCGGTCTTCAGATTGAATGTCTTTGTTCATCACTTCGTATTCCATCAAATCGATATCCATAGCGCCAGCTTCTGCAGCATTTTCTAGATGTTGCCACATCATTGCCTTATCTCCTACATGATGATAATAAGATGCAATAGCCATTGATAAATACATATCCGCTTCGAGCTTTTCTAGCTCGGCTACCAGACTTCTATGGCTTTCAGCTCGCTCAAACTTTACCAGAAAAGTGAGCAAGAAAGTGCCCGTACTGATATCTGAAGGGGCAATGTTATAGGCTTGTTGAAAGCATTCTTCTGCTTTCTCCAGGTTGTTATTTTTTGAATAGAGCTCTCCCATTCGTAGGTACAGATCGTCGCGACCCTCAAAGTAGGTAGGGTTAATCGATTGCATTTGCTCCATGAGTTCAATCGCTTTACTGTGGTCATCTTTTTCGAGCGCTTGCTCTGTTTTAGACTTAATAGCCAAAAATTCTTGTTCATTCATGATTGATATCTTCCTCGTATTTTTCTACTTAAAGCAGTAAAGTCACTGAGAGTTAAGTTTCTTTTTATTAGTGTAGACTCCATAGTGACTCATTAGCTTATCCAGTTTGGGCTGAATAACCGTTTGACAAAAGGGTTTATCTGGATTGCTATAATAGTAGTTTCTATATTTTTCGCTATTCTCTTTAAAACGATTAAAAGCCAAAACTTGGGTGATGATCATTTTATTAATATCGGCTTGTACTTTTGTGATGCAGTTCTCGGCTTGTTGAGCCTGATGTTCGGAGAAGTAATAGATGGTGCTGCGATATTTGCTTCTCATTGAGTGGTTAGAGGTGCTGCTGTGAGTGGCTAGATGTATAGTAATGAGTGCTTCCAGAGGTAGCTTTTGTGAGTCAAAGTGAACAATAACGCCTTCAGACAGTGAATCATGCTCATCGAAGGAAGCCAGCCAACCTTGTTCTACCTTTGTCACTCCTGATAAAGATTGAAATACGGCTTCTGTACACCAGTGACATCCACCGCCAAAGCCTATTTTTTGGTGATGAGAAGTCGTCACTTTTATATCCCTCTTCACCTGAATATCTTCAAAGATAGGGTTTCACTGACTCAGATATATAGAAGTCCACCGACTTTTCAGTAATGTCTTTTGGATCGTGTATTTTAATGTGCCTTCTTCTTTTTCCACCACCTTCTAAAACTTTATGAGGATCAGGGAAATCTGCTCCATCACTGAACTCGATAGAAACATGCTGTTTATAAGAAAATATGCCACCGACTAAATAACCCGAAACATTGAAAACGATTCCGCCGTATTTAATGTCTTCATCTAGTGGTACTTCGGCTTGATGAAATAGTTTTCTTATGGCGCTGATGGTGTCGTATCGTTCACTAGAAACAAGCTGTATATCCTTAAGAAAGTCTTCTAACTTTGATGACATAATGGGTTTCCTTTTCTAGAGTTCAGGGTTTCTTGAAGCTTATCAAATTTAGTAGTGTGTATCACTTTTTCTATCAGCTTTTATAGGGTTAGCAAGGCTCTTCCCACACTGGCGTATCGGCGAGTTTATCAGAAATAAAATCGATCAAATGTCGACAGCGAAGCGAAAGAAAGCGGTTCTTTGGATAAACCGCATACGCATGCATGGTTGGCAGCGAGTACTCTGTTAATAAGGGAATAAGTTTTCCTGCTGTCAACTCTTGATGAGTGATAAACGTAGGCAAACAAATAATGCCATGACCTTTGATTGCCATTTGTTTTAAGAAGTCCCCGTTGTTGGCTTTCATTTTGGAGTTGACTTCGACACGCCTTGGTTGGCCTTGTTTGTCAGCTAATAAAAGGCTGTTGTTGCCACCGCTGTATTGCAGAAAGGCATGCTGACTTAGCTCTTCAAGGTTTCCTGGAGTTCCATTTTGTTGAAGATAGTCAGGGCTTGCACAAATGACATGTCGCACCGATGTAATGCGTTTGGCCTGAAGACTGGAGTCGTCTAGTTTGCCGATACGAATAGCCAGTTCATATCCTTCTCCTATCAGGTCAATCTGACGGTCGGAGAGATCCAGTTGAAAGTTGAGTTGTTCATTTCGACGAGCAAATTCATCGATGATATTGCCCAGTTGCAAAAGCCCAAATGACAAAGGCGCGGTGATTTTTAAGGTGCCTTCAATACGGGAGGTTTTTCCACTGGTTTGCTCATTCAGCAGATTGACTTCTTCAAGGATGCTTAAAGCGTGCTGATAGTAGCGATTGCCTGCTTCTGTCAGATTGGATTTTCGTGTCGTCCGGGTCAATAGCTGAGTGGAGAGTCGCTTCTCAAGGGTATTCAAACGCCGACTAACCGCTGACTTCGCGATATCTAGCTGTTCGGCTGCTTTGTTAATACCGCCTGCATCGACGATACGAACGAACATTTCCATATCTTCCAGTTGGCCCATGGGTGTTCTCAAAATCAGAATAATGATTTGTCATTCTCTGTGTTTATCCTTTTTTCGTCAACAGTTAAGCTATTGTCATTGTTTAGAGACACATTACATTTTGGAGAACACAATGACTAAAGTACACGAGCTTAGCGCACCTGCAGGTCGCTTCTTATTAGCAATGGTTTTTATCATGTCTGGCCTTAATAAAATCGGTGCTTATGCTGCTACTCAAGGCTACATGGAGGCCATGGGCGTTTCTGGGATGCTATTGCCTGCGGTTATCGCGCTCGAAGTGATTGCAGGAATTGCGATTGTGATTGGCTGGCAAGCTCGTATGGCTGCCTTTGCATTGGCTGGGTTTAGTGTCTTATCTGCCATACTGTTTCATGCAGACTTTTCTGATCAGACTCAAATGATCATGTTTATGAAAAATATCACCATCGCTGGTGGCCTATTAATGATCGTTGCGCAAGGTGCCGGTGCCTATGCCATCGACAGCCGAAAAACAGCGGAAGCTTAGGCAGAAAATATTCATAAAAAGTGCATCAGGTTTGAGTGACCTTTGAGCTCACTCAAATCCGTTGTAACTAAAACATGCTCTGATATGACAACGAAATAACTAGGAGACACACATGGGACTGCTTGTTGAAGGCCAATGGCGCACCGACTGGTACGACACTAAGTCGACCGGAGGCAAATTTGTTCGTAAAGATTCCTATTTTCGCAACTGGGTGACCGCTGATGGTCAGGCTGGTCCAACGGGACGAGCTGGGTTTAAGGCTGAGTCAGGCCGTTATCATCTTTACGTTTCGTTAGCATGTCCGTGGGCGCACAGAACACTCATCTTTCGTCATTTAAAAGGCTTGGAAGATATGATTTCGGTTTCTGTTGTTAACGCGTTTATGGGAGAAGAAGGGTGGACTTTTGAGCCAGGAGAAGGCGTTGTTGAAGACAACATTAATCAGGCCAAACGAGTGCATGAACTTTACACGCTGGCTATGTCTGATTATACCGGTCGAGTGACTGTTCCTATCTTATGGGATAAGCAACAAAAAACGATTGTTAGCAACGAATCGGCAGACATCATCAGAATGTTCAATAGTGCTTTTGATCATTTAGGAGCAAAAGCAGGCGACTTTTATCCCGAAGAAAAAAGAAAGCAAATTGATGAGCTAAATGATCTGGTTTATCACAATATCAACAACGGTGTTTATAAAGCCGGTTTTGCAACAACACAAACCGCTTATGAAGAAGCCGTTAATGAGTTGTTTGATACCTTGGAGCAGTTGGAGTCCATACTTAGCAAGCAGCGTTATCTGACTGGAAATCAAATAACAGAAGCCGATTGGCGTTTGTTCACCACCTTGATTCGTTTTGATGCTGTTTATGTCGGTCACTTTAAATGCAATAAAAAACGAATTCAGGATTATGTTGCACTGGGGGCTTATCTTCGCGATCTGTATCAGCAGCCGGGTATTGCAGACACCGTCAATATTGAGTACATCAAAGCTCACTACTATGCTTCTCATACCAGCATTAACCCGACCCAGGTGATTCCCGTCGGGCCTGAGCTCAATCTGAACGAGCCTCATCATCGAGAGGCTTTGTCTTAAACCGCGCATTTTTTGCTAAGAAACCCAACTTAAGGAATATCCCATGCGTTGGAAAAATACCGAAAGAAATTATGGTGTCATTGCAAAAACATTACATTGGCTGACGGCTTTATTGTTTTTAGGTGCTTATGTCAGTGTGTATTACCGACAATGGATTACTGAAGCAAAAACACCAGAAAACTGGACTGCGTTGCAGTTGCATTTATCGTTTGGAGTATCGATTGGCGTCCTGGTATTACTGAGAATTATTTGGCGCTGGATGAATCGGCAGCCTGATGAAGAACCCGGAACAGCATTGGAGCATAAAGCTGCTCGCTTCGGACATTACGCGCTTTACGCCGTTATGATCATTATGCCTTTGACTGGCTATATGGGGACGGGTGTTGCGACGGAGTTTTTCTTTTTATTTGATGCGGTTAAGTTTTCTGATACCTGGATGTTTACCGGGTTGATTGAGCAAGGACTTGGAATAAGCTTTGAAGCTTTCGAAGCGCCGATTGATTTTATTCATAAAGAGATTATGGGGGCCTGGGTCGTTTGGTTACTCATACTGGGACATATCGGTGCGGCTTTATATCACCATTTTGTAAAAAAAGATCGAACGATTAAAAAAATGACAGTCGAGCGTACTGAGAATTAACCATCTTTCATTCGGACCAGTGAAAGAGACTATTGAGAGGAGACATCATGAGCAACCCAGTTATTGCAGACAATAAACCTGTAAAGGTGAGTTTAACGAAAGGTGAAGAATATTATTTTTGCGCTTGCGGGCGTTCAAAAAATCAACCCTTTTGTGATGGCTCCCATGCTGGAACAGACTTCAAGCCAAAAGCTTTCACTGCCGAGGATGATGGTGACGCATACCTTTGTCAGTGTAAACATACGGGGAGTGTGCCGTTTTGTGATGGCACCCATAAACAGTTTGATGCAACACAGGTAGGCAAAGAAGGTCCGGGCGTTAAGGTTACGGATGCAAGTATTCCTGTTGCCAATGCCACTAAAGAAGAGCCTACGGTTGAGTTTATTCATCAACTGGCTCGTGAGGGACTATCTAAACTGGGGCATCATGGTCCTATGACTTCCATGGGGATACCTCGTTATCAGTTACCTCACTGGGATGAACTGCAAGTGATGACCGCACAAATGGCGGCCAAACCTTTGATGGAAGACATGCCTGTTAATACCGAGCTGGTGATAGGACCACAAGCTAAGAAGCCGCTTAAACTAAAAATTCCGCTGTTTGTTTCTGATATGAGTTTTGGGGCGTTATCCTTTGAGGCAAAAGTGTCTATGGCCAAAGGCGCTGACTTGGCAGGCACCGGGATTTGTTCGGGAGAAGGCGGCATGTTGCCCGAAGAACAGCAAGCCAACTCACGTTATTTTTATGAGCTAGCGAGTGCGCAATTTGGTTATGACGAAGCATTGTTAAAGAACGTTCAAGCGTTTCACTTTAAAGGCGGGCAGGGAGCTAAAACTGGAACGGGAGGCCATTTACCTGGCAATAAAAACGTTGGAAAGATATCAGAGGTTCGTGGCATTGAAGAAGGCCAGCCCGCCATTTCTCCTCCGACCTTCAAAGAGCTTCATACGGCGCAGGACTATAAAGCCTTCGCAGATCGTGTGCGTGAAGTAACAGGAGGAATTCCCATTGGTTTTAAGCTGAGTGCCAATCATATTGAGCAAGATATTCAATTTGCTTTAGACGCCAGCGCGGATTACATCATTCTTGATGGACGTGGTGGAGGCACAGGCGCAGCTCCCGAGATGTTTCGTGATCACATCAGTGTGCCGACAATTCCCGCTTTGGCTAGAGCGCGTCGTTATCTGGATGAGCAGGGCGCGAGTGGGCGAGTCACACTGATTATTACCGGTGGATTACGAGTGCCTATGGACTTTGTGAAAGCTTTAGCTCTGGGAGCCGATGGTGTTGCGGTTTCTAACAGCGCCATGCAAGCCATCGGTTGTGTGGCCGCGCGAATGTGTAATACCAATAACTGCCCTGCAGGAATTGCTACGCAAAAGAAAGATTTAAGACAACGGTTGAATATTGAAAAGTCGTCAACTCAGTTGAAAAACTTTTTTGAAGCATCAACCGAGCTGATGCAAGTAATGGCTCGAGCCTGCGGCCATCATTCGTTGAGTGAGTTTAATCAGGAGGATTTAGCAACCTGGCACCGAGAAATGGCATTGTTATCTGGTGTTCGGTATTCAGGAGTGAAAGAGCCTGGATGAGCTTGATGGTGTGATCTGTTATGATAGAAAGCTCTCAAGGTTGAGGGCTTTTTTGATGACGATAGAGAAACTATGAAAAAATATATAAATAAAGTATTAGGATTAGCGCCAGAAAAAATTGGCATTAACGATGAGCAGCTCGTGATAGAAAAGGAAGGGCAAGCGTTACAACTAGAAGTAAAAGATATAAAGGAAATTAACTTTCATTACCATGCCGTCAATGGCGTTATGTCTGTCTGGGAGTTTAAGGATATGTCTGGTGATACACTAAGTGTCAGTGGAGATGCTAAAGGTATGGATAAAGTGCTCTTGTTTCTCGAGTCAAAACTTGCCAGCTTTAACCTTGAAGGTTTTGACAGAATGTTAGCAGAAGGTGATGTTGTGGACTCTCTTTGTGTCTGGAAAACTCAATAGGTAAAGCTCAAAGAAAGACTCATCATTTTTAACAGAGAAAAATAGAAGCCTTTAAGTACAAGACTTCTATTCAAAGTGAAACTGGGAAGTGAGAACTTATACTTTCACTAATGAGACATTGCAAGTCGCCTTGTTGACAACGGCATTTGCAGTTGAACCAAGAAGCGCTTGAACACCTTTCTGTGAATGGGTGCCCAAGATAATCAGATCTGCATTTTTCTTCTCTGCTAGAGAACATATATGTTGGTAAGGCTTACCTACTTTTATAAACTGGCATTTCTCAGAGATATCAAACTCACTCGCTATCTCTCGAATTTTAGGCTTAGCTTCTTCTTCTAGTTCCTTTTGGTAATCCTTTGGAAGAAGAGCATAAGGGATAACATGGACAACAAGAAGCTGGGCATCACATAGCTTTGAAAGTTGAGATGCGTGCGAGAGTACTTCTTTTCCTTCATCAGAAGCTTCAATGGCGCAAAGAATGGTTTTAAACATAGTATTATCCCGTACAATAATGTTTTGTATTCTCAGTGTAACTACATTATAGCCATGCTGGCTTGATCTAGGTCAAGAGTCAGCTCATTTTAGGCATTGAGCTTTTTAGTCTTCTATTGTTGTTATCGCACTTGTGAATGATGTTGTTAAAGTCTTGCGCCATGCAAAAATTATGTGCTGTCCCAGATACCCCAAAATTTCCTCAAGAAACATTGAGAACTGTTACTTTTTACTCTCTAGTCGGTCAACTAATTTTATAGCTTCTTTTAAAGCTTGTTCTCGCTCTGGCAGGAACACATTTTTCACCCAGTCTCGATGAGGTGGCAGAGTCTCTCCGTTTCTTTCTTTTTCTTTCAACACAGGTTTGAACTTGTGCCAATGCGCATGAGAGCCATCTTCGAGGTATTCATTAGCTTTCAATATATCGCTTTCTATTTCCTCGATTCGATCCATTATGGCTTTTTTCTTGTATTTTGCTTCCATTATTATTTCAATCCTCTAGATGAATAACGCCGCCAACAGGGGACGAAAAGCCAGAGCTAAGAGCCAATTTTTTGCTCCCTCTAGCCTTGTTAATATTAGTTGCACGACAATATCTCATTGAATCTTGGTTTCGTATATTTAATCTCTGCCACAACGTCTTCGGGGTCGCCTCGATGATGATATTCGCCCTCATCAAAGGCCAGGTAAACATCGTAAGCTGGTGATGGTAGAAGTATTGTTGTTTGATGATAAAAATACGTCATCTGTCATGAAGTCAAAGAGCCAGTTTGCAGCGCCATCACTAAATTCAAAATTGTATCGACCATCTTGGTATCCCTTTGCCAGAGCAATTGCGAATGAATTTACAAAATCAACTAGCGAGAGGTTTTGCGAACTTGCGAAATCTACTGCCGTACTATAGCTCAGCTCGTACTCGCTTGCTTGATTCAGAATCTTATCTAGATTCATTGGTATTCCTAACTGTGTGATTAACAGAAATTTTTCTTGCTCTGAGAGTATTTATATTTTTCCCGATTTTATTACATAGATAAAGCATAACATATCAGCTTTCATTTTCAGGTTAAAGGCTTATGGAACATGTGCTGAATGCTTACAAAAGTCTCTTTTCTGCCTAAAAAGGTACCAACTTCGAAAGGCCGTTTTTAATTGTGGATGTTAGTCAAGCTCAAGGTTCGTACAAAGAAAATGGAGATGGGGTTCATTACGCTATTTGTAATCTTTATTTTCACAGCTTTACTCATTTTGAAGCTGTGCTGAGCCTATTGTTGTTAATAGAAATTGAAAACTCAAAATGGCGAGACGTCATAGACTTGAACTGTTGTATAGAGCGTTCTGGAGAGAGTTCCGTAAAGAAAAAACAAGAAAACTCCGCAAAGCCTTGTAGCAAAAGACACGAAGTGTTGACTGTATGGGAAAGTGAAAACTGGTAGAGACTCTTGCGAGTCTCTAAATTTGGTGGACACCTAAATAAGACTATCTATACAGATGAATAAATGTCGTTGATTTTTTTTTCGATTATTTCAGACATTCGTAATAATCAACGGACTGACTTAATCAAGTATCCACATTTATGATTCGTCGATTTCCAAGAATTGCATTAATTTCACAAAAGCAATTCATCAAATTTCGGATTTGTAGTAGTTTAGGATTACTTTTTCGATAAATGGGGTAAAGAATTGCATTCTGATTTATCGAACATCAGTGCTTATAAGAACATGTGAATATTGGATTATGACTCCGTCAGTTAAAACACTCGTAAATGAGAGGCTTGATAAAGAATCTAGTAAAGAAATGCTAGCTTTATTGAAAAGAATGGGGCTGGTTTGGCCCGAAGAACTTAAAGTTGCCGCAACTACACGCTAAGTTCTAAATAAGGTGCTTACGATGAATAAAAATGAACTGATTGACTCTTTAAAGAAAATGTCTGATTACGAATTAGTTCAAGTTATGTCAGAAGTACTCCCTTTAAGAGAACCATTTAATACTGAACTTTTGGTCAAAACTGACCGGCTCCCATTTTTAGATCCACCTTGTAGTGAAGACGGGCTCATCAAAATTCGCTGTTACTTAGGAACTCTTTAGGCGACAGATTATTAAGAGCTTGATGAGGTCGACTCTCGTTGTACTCTA
>NZ_JAMXSB010000005.1 GCF_024124665.1 Pleionea sp. CnH1-48 | reverse complement strand
CAAGACTACTTTCTATCTGCATATTTATATGATAGAGAAACATTATCTTATAAAGCTGTTATGTGAATTGTAAATCTCGAAATGTTTACTTGATAGTTTAATCGGTGTTAGTTGGAGGCATTATGAGTAGAAGAGAATTTTATAGAAGTGTGCATAAAGTATTTGAGACCAGTGTAGAACGAAATTATACACTCATTGTCTTTGGTGATGAACTAGCAAGGCGAGAGAAATATCAAGGTCTAAATGGTATGGATGCTATACATTACTATCTGGTTCAGAAGCACAATTGGTTACCATCTCAAGTAAAAAGTCTTTCTATGGATGAATTACACTTTCTACTAACAGAAGATATGCACGGTTGGGAGTTACCCAAAGAGGCTGTATTTGAGGATTGATGACAGTGGCTAATGGACCTAGCCTAAATATCCACACCATAGTTGACCTTAAACTCTATCTTTAAGATAATCTCTAGCTTGGCTATGAGGGAGTTATAGGTAATACACCAATTACAATGTTCAAAGGATGAACAATTAAATATTTAATCATAAGCGTTTAACAATGAAGATAAGTTTATTGCACATCTATGAGACGGCTTAGGACTTCACCTTTCAAGGACTGAAAAAGAAGATGCTGATTAAAGTCTAAGCGATGAGAACTTAAAAGTGTGACACTACCTTCTATAGCTTTAGAAACTAATGTAACAGTTTTGGTTATGAGTGTTGTTAAAAGTGCTCTTTGGTCATTGGCTATTGAATTTTGTATGAAAGAGTTAAATTAGAACAGTAGTTATAAGCACCATCTAAAGCAGTTGACCTAGGAGCTATCTTTAAGATAACTTTAAGCCTCCTAAGAGGGAGCTATAGCCGATATACTAATTACATGTTCAATGGATGAGCAATAGTTACAAAGTCATAGGTGTTATAGCTGATTAAATTTCTTAAACTTTTTAAGCTATGGATACAACTTAAGTCATCGCTTAGACCATCTTAAAGATGTCTTAAAGATTTATTTCAGATTAGGTGTAATAGAATTTACCATTGTTGTTATTGCTATAGGTGTCTTAAAGATAAAGCTATAGGTTCTTAAGAATCTTAAAGGTAATCTCTCTTAATAATAGGAAGTTAAGGCGGTGTTTTAGGCTATAGCCCTTGTGCTGTAAGGTGTGCAGAGGTTTTACGCTGTCCCATTTTTTGAAACTCATTCATAAGGAGGTTTATGAAACGAAAATACGCGTGCATGGATAGCACAGAGCTACTAAGAGTGGCTAAGTTAAATATGAGCAAGAATGCTTTAAATCTATTTCTGGAGGTGGCTGCAAGAGCTGATAAATGTAATTTACTGGTGTTATCGAAGAAACCCTATCAAACCTTTAAGCTCTCCCATTCGGCTTACTACAGGCTGATTAAGGAGCTTGAACGGTGCTTAGTGGCTAGGGTGTTAACTATCTATGATAAGTCCTATCTGATGCTTAACCCTGCTTTAAGATGGGCATGGGATATCGAGGAAAGAGACTATTGGCAAGAGGTGTTTGAGTTAGGGACATTGCCTGATGGTGAAGGTATTGGCTCTGAGGAGCCCGAAGAGAGCTACGAGCTGTGTATTCAGGACTATCCGATACCAGAAGACCTAAAGAGTGTTATACGATTAGAGGGGAATATAGCCTTTTATGAAGACACTGGCGAGGTGGCTTATGTGTTTCCAATACTTAAAGTTAGCGAGGATGAAGTGAAACAAATTATCTTATCCGAATACTGCAAGGAGCAGCGTTATAAGCATGAAAAGAAGAAGCTAGAGGAACCGTTGCACTGTGAATTTATGAGCAACAAGGTGTCATTTAGAAAGCCTGCTAATGATGATGTAAGGAGCTATAACTACAATCGTTTGATTACGGATAAGCTAGAAATGTCAGAAGGAGTTATAAGTTATTGATTTTACTTAAAAGTACCTATTCGGTAGTTTTGAATGCTTCATCAAGCGGCTTACAAGTCAGCTCTGAGTGCGTTGTAAGTTATTGATAATATTGAAACACGGTGAAACGCCGTATTTGGATTTGCTGACCGTCTCGTTTCAGGACAGTTAGGAACTCTCAAGTCTGGCTTAAAGGTTGCCCTGAGTGCGATGTGTTATTGATGCAGAGTTGAGGGGCGACGAAACATCGACCCCTATCAGGTGAAGTATTGTTGTAACTCATTGATGTCACCTAAAAGTAGGAATATCCGACATTTGAACACTACCATTTCGAATGTTGGGGTATTCTATTCAATGCCCCGTTTCAGGGTATTTAGAAATTCTGCTGTATAACCAAACCGGAAATTTCAGATTCGCTTAAAAAAAGAATTATGCAGATTTGCACAGTTTCTCTGGTGGTTTAACACTAATACTAACGACTGCCACATGTACTGATTTAAGTGATCTGTAAGCTGTTTATAAGCCTCTCTGAGATCTTATCTCTAAGGGGGAGGGGGTAGAAATATCTACAGATAAAAGCCTCTCAGACCGCCGCCTAGTGTTATTTACATGGCCGCAGGTTAGCTAAACGTTTTTTAAAGGTAATTCGATATTTATAGCCTAATACCAGGGTTGATATGAGCTATTGTTTCTCTTAGGTATTTAAATTTATGCTATAAATATCCTTCTTCACTAGGCATCTTGCTGAGTGAATAATAGTCAATTAGCAGTGTTTTTAAGTTATGAATAAACTAACAGTGAGACTTCAGTTTAGAGAAATGCTAGGAGAAGAGAAATATATAAAGTTTCTCTCTTTGCTTATAGATGGAAAAGGAAAGCGGTTGCTTTATTGGCAAGAGAAAGCTTGGGAAAGGTTTCAAAAGAAGTTTGATTATCCTTTTAGTGATTATGAACACTTACTGTCAATTTTTGAGTATTGCCATGTTCATAATGTAGATTTACAAGAAGACACTGTAGAGATGGTTTATGGTACGGTTATACCTCCGTCGAAAAGTGAGCAAGAAAAAATTGAAATGCTATACCCTCATGTGAATTTAGTAGCCTATGGCCCGTGTTGGGAAGAAGACAAAAAAAAGACAAAAATAAAGTTCTGTCATAAATGCCGTGAAGTATACGCTTTAGAAAAAGAAGTCAAACGAAGACGCTAAGTAAGAGAAATGCTTATTACCGTTAATTGCTATAGGCCTCTATTTTTATAACATAAATATGAGCGCGGAGTTTAAATTTACCGCTTTTTGTAAATATATATAAAAACCAAGCTTTAGGCGCACCACAAATTTCGGGTGCGGTTGTTTTCTGAGCAATATGCACATTGATCAAGATACGGCAGAGACAAAAAATTGCGACTAACCGCTGAGTGTAGTTTTAGGGGAAAGAGTAACAAGAAATCCTGTTTTATGTTGTGGCGTGTTTTTTATGGCGGTTCAAAAAGCACAACTTGTTCTTTTTAGATTTTCAAAGTCGACGTTTCATCGCTTTTAAGAATTGGGGTTCCCAAAACCTAAAAGTCACGTTTTGTTACTTTTGGAAGTAGCGAGCTAGCAAGCTTGAATCGGAGTGTTTTAAAAGTATCTATACTAAATGCTCTGATTCAAGGCTTCGAAAAGAGGTTGACATAAATGAAGGGTTAGAAGAGAGCCGTTAAGCTCACCTCTTTACTTCTCCGTATTAAACACCAAGCTATCAAACTGTAAAAAAGGTTCTAGTTTCTTTTCAACCTTATCTATGGCTGGTTTTAAGATTTCTTTAATATTTGCACCGTCTGAATATAAGCCGTAAGTTAACGTTTGATTGTGAGAGTGTCCACAAAGCCACGCGGCGGTTCGCTCTTCAATCTTGGCATTCTCACAAGCTGTTGCAATATTGCATCTTAAACTGTGGAATGATTTCTGACGTGATGTTATTCCAAATGCTCGCTTAGCTTCTTTGATGTTATAACTGAACCAGCCCGCAAACCTGTTAGAAGTTCTTCTTGCTTCATTAAATAAAAAGTCTTCGGGATTTCCTTCTGCAAGTTTTTTAACTACATCAATGTATCTATTCATAACAGGAATATATCTAATTGCATTCTTGGTTTTTACAGAGCGATATTTATCATTAACGTGAAAGCATAATACATCATCAACATATTTTACATCGCCTTTTCTAAGTCCTGATATTTCTTCTATACGCATACCAGAGCTAATTCCCAGAAACATAAAGAGCTTAGCTCCTATAGTTTTACATCTGGGAATGTAGTGTTTTAGTACTCCCTCCCACTCAGTCAGCGTTAACGTTTCGTAAGAGTTGATTTTCAAAGTATCTAAAGAGTGAGCAGTAAACGGCGATGCTTTATCAATAACATATTCTTTATTGGTTGCATAAATCCATGTTTTATTGAAGATTGATAAAATGTCACGAATGGTTTTATGTTTCAACCCCTCAACTTTTGAAAGGTACTCAATAAAATCAACCACTTTTGCTCTGCCAATATTTTTTAAAGGTGTAGATTCTTTATCAAACTCTTCCCACCTTGACGCAGATTTAAATATTCTCATTAAGTAGTCATTGGACTTCTTGCCTAGAATTGTATTTCTATACTCCTTAGCGACTTCTGGAAGTGTGTAACCTTCTTGAACACCTGAAAACTTAGCCTCGCCGCCCTTAGCAATTCTAATAGCGTCTGCCATAATCAAATCGCCTTGGTTGTAATAATATTCAGGGTCGTGCCCATCAAGCCAAGTTTGAGCCGTGTCATGATCTCCTAACGATTCTTTATAAGATTGCTTAAGGTCTGCTACGAGAGAACGTAAACGGTGGCCTTTGGGGTTTATTCCAGCTTGTAGTTTTAGACTTTCCCATTCACGCAAAAAGACATCTCTATGCGCTCTGGCTTCTCTAAGATTATTTGTTCCTGTTGAACGTGTTAAAACGGCTTTGTTATTTGTTAGATGACGTAATGCTGTCGGTACAGCGATTTGAACCAAATACACGCCGCCTTCTTTTTTCTGTTTTAGATATCTTCTATCTTGCATAATTTAATGACTCCTTGTCATATATTGAAACGAGATTTTACCAAGAATAGAAAGTATTGGAAACCAATAGAATGCAAGCAAGGAGTAGTTTATTGAGTTGTAGAATATCACTTTATTACCTTAAAGATTTAGACCCCGAAATAGACCTTTGCTTTAGGGGCGAATTAGTAAAAAGTGAGAGAATAAGCGGTGTGTGGGGCAGTTTCGCTTAATTTAAGAGTATAAAAATAGGCTAAAGTGCGAAGCGAGTTGCTCCGCACAATCAGGAGTATTAACGTTCACTATCGATTGGTGTGACTTCGCGATCAGCTTGTCGCCAGTAGCGTTCCATGCCATCGATGCCATCGAGTGGTTTTAATACTTCGAGTTTTTCTTTCTCTTTGATTTCTACCAGTGGTGGAGTGGCATAACATTTGTCGAGCTTGAAGCTTAAGCCTTGTGATGTGTGATAACCGGAAACCATGTTGGTATAGGTGTAAGGTGCGTAGGGGCGGACTCTTACCTGTCCTTTACCTGGTACGTTCCCCCAACCACCGCCACCAGCGAAGTAACCTGCGTAGTTATGAGAGGCTTCCCATGCAATATAACGCTGAGGATCAACTACGCCACCAGGAATAGGACCAGTAAAGTGGGTATTAATGCCCGACTGAGTCCAGCTTATATTTGCGATTTCTACGATAGTACCTCCATGGCACCAAGGAACAGCTGAAGCGGCACCAGACAATGTCATAGCAGTAACTACAAAAAGCTTTCTTAAGTTATTCATGGTTTTCTCCATTGAAACGGATTAAATAGGTCGGTCACTCCGACGGTACGTAATCAGCCTAATGAAAAGCGGTTGTTATTGACGAGAGATATGGCGGGCAAAAGTGGGATGATTGGGAAAATCTGGGTATATAATACTGCTAAGCTATTGAAGTAAAAGGCGATCAGAGAAACTCAAAAATCTTGTCAGTTATTGGTCGTCGAATTTGAGCTACAACGAAGATGAATAGCACGTAGGCTTTTTGTATGTTGTCGTTGCGAGTACAAATTGTTTAAAAAAAAGGATAAAATCCCTTTCAATTGGAGCGCAACTTCAACAAGACGCTCTATTTTCTCATTTAGTTAAATAGGAAACTTTATGTCTTCAATTGGTACGCCTTTTTCAGAAAACGCGACTCGAGTTTTACTATGTGGTTCTGGCGAGTTAGGCAAAGAAGTGGTCATTGAATTACAGCGCTACGGCTGTGAAGTCATTGCCTGCGATCGTTACGAGCAAGCCCCAGCAATGCAGGTAGCTGATCGAAGTTATTGTTTTTCGATGTTAGATGGTGCAGAGCTACGACGGGTCGTGGAGCTGGAGAAGCCAGATTTAATTGTGCCTGAGATTGAAGCGATTGCAACAGACACTCTGGTTGAGTTAGAAAACGAAGGTTTTAATGTTGTACCCACAGCCAAAGCTGCACAGCTAACTATGAACAGAGAAGGCATACGCCGCCTGGCTGCTGAAGAACTTGAGTTAGCAACGTCGCCTTATGAGTTTGCAGATAACAAAGAGGATTTTTTGGCCGCTGTAGAACGCATCGGTTTTCCCTGTATTGTAAAGCCTATTATGAGTTCATCTGGTAAAGGGCAAAGCACCATGCGCAACTCTGATGATGTGGAGGCCGCGTGGGATTACTCGCAGGAAGGTGGACGTACAGGAGCGGGTAAAGTCATCATCGAAGGTTTTGTTGATTTTGATTATGAGATTACTTTGTTAACGGTTCGTCATCGAGACGGCACCAGTTTTTGTCAGCCCATTGGTCATCGACAAGAAAACGGTGATTATCAGGAATCATGGCAGCCACAGGCAATGAATGAGCTGGCATTGTCTCGGGCCAAAGAGGTTGCTGAAAAAATAACATCAGCTCTGGGTGGTTACGGTATTTTTGGCGTTGAGCTTTTTATTAAAGAAGACAGCGTCTTTTTCAGTGAAGTTTCTCCTCGTCCTCATGATACCGGTATGGTGACTATGATTTCTCAGGATTTGTCTCAATTCGCATTGCACGCAAGAGCGATTCTGGGCTTACCTATTCCTAATATTGCGCAGCATGGACCCTCCGCATCTCGTGTTATTTTGGTTTCTGGTGAATCGCAAAAAGTGAACTTTGGGCAGTTATCAGAAGTATTGTCTGAATCCGATACTCAGTTGCGACTTTTTGGTAAGCCAGAAGTTTCTGGAACTCGACGTATGGGTGTTGTATTAGCTCGTGATGAGTCTGTCGACAAGGCCGTTGCGAAGGCTATCCGCTCGGCACAGAAGGTTGACGTTACTCTTTAATTCATTGGAGTGTCAGACTTTCGCCATTAAAAATTGCTATCTGCTATAAAAAAAGCCATTGCTCTCAGTCATTTTTATTGTTTTGGGTAATAAACAATCGACGACGGAGGCAATGGCTTACTTCTATGTAAGCAAAGTCGGATTTGCTTGCCTTCAAGGTGTATTGTCGAATTCATTAGTGTCTAATAGTAAAGTCTGTTGCTGTTTCGTAACAACAAAGATGTTCTACCAAAGCACGACGATAGGTCTTAGTATCAGTTAACATAAGCGAGGTAGTCTATGGTTACGCTCTTCGACAAGAAAATTACTTCTTCGAAAGTGGTCAGCGTATGGATCCTTGATAAAAGACGAATGGAAGTTCCTGGCTATTTAATTAATGGTAGGTTACGTGATCTGGAAGGTAATATTTATAAGGATGCTGACTGGCGTATGAGGGAACAAGCATTTGATAAAGTAAGAGATCTTTAAAGAAAATCTATGTTAGCTCCCTTTTTAGTAGTAGAAAGCAAATTTCATATTGAAATTTTTAACGCTATTTAATTAGAGAGTTCACAGCGCTCCATTTCGCTGATTGAAAATTGGTCACTATAAGGTATTCTGCCCACCCCTAAATCATGACAATTATTGCGGTTAGTACCAGAGTTTTTAATAAAGGTTACTAACCTGACTAGCGGGTAAGGCGCATGAATTTATCAACCATTGCTTCCCATGAGCCATCATTGAGTTTTCTGAACGGACAGCAAGATGTTAACTCTGAGTTTGGTGGATTGATTAACCATTGTTTGAGTACTGAGAAAATCCAGCTGTGTTATGCTCAGGCCGAAGCTGTTGCCGTACAATTAATGCTAAATTTGCAGTCGGCGACGTCGATGATTCATCGGCTACGTTGTCAGATGGAATTGGATGTTTGGCTCAATCAGGTCGAGATTCGCGACATGACCTATCAGGGACAGTTTGAGCAACTGAAAAGCGTCGTTGTGGAAGAGCTGAAACTGATATTCAGGGATTAGGCAAGAAACCTAGTTTTTCACAATATGATAGATATCGATGGCAAACTGGTGCAGAGTCCACTCATTGTCAGAGTTTTCTATGATGGCCTCTAACCAGACAATATTCTCGTCCTCAATTTTTATTATCTGCAAATCTGCTTGTAAGCATTGATGGATATTCTTCAGGCTGTTTTCATCGACGGCTTCGACTAACCAGTCTGGAAGCGCACTCACACTTACCTTGTCGCCTTCTTTAAAATCCTGCTGACTAGAATAATGAGATGAAAAAAGCTTATGTCCCACAAGGCCCCCTACCATTATGTTAAGCCTTGATGTGATATTTATAGGCTCATGCAAAAGACAGTACAATTAATATCGCTAAAAGCAATATTAATTGTAAGGGTAAGAGAATTTGTTCTGCTTTTCAATAAAAGTGATTAAAAATAGTACAGTTTATTGCTCCAAAACCGTGGGGCGTGGGGATTGAGCGGTGTCTTGAACGGCTTGCGATTTGTTATCCGCTGAGGTTTCTGGCAATCCGATACGACCGATTCCTGGAAGTTCTAGCGCTAAATCAAAGAGATCGAGTTCCAGATTTAACCCGAGTAAGTTCAACTCTACCCCTTCTTCATATCCAAAAGTAAGTCCTAGCAAACCCCATAACGAAAATTGTACACCGCTTCCACTTGGCGACAGGCCAGCAACCTGATTGATTGGGCGATAATCTTTACCGATTGCGGTTGAGGGTAAATCGAGTCCCAGCTCAGGCACTTGCTTGCCGACGTAAGCAGTAAAGGTATTGCTATTTGGCCCTGGCCAGGCGGTATAGGTGGAAGCATAAGGATAGCTGGCAACTGCCTGTTCTATTTTGGGAATGAGTTGCTCGGCTTTAATGCCACGCACATCAAGTAGCAATTGAGGCTGATGACCCCACCAGTCTCTATCTGGCATGTTGGTGCGTGTGACTAAGGCGCTTTCGTAGCGTCTTAATCGCCATCCAATAATTTCATAACTGGTGTAATGAAGGGCACCACGAGGTTTAACGCTGATCCAGGTGTGGACCGCTAAAGCCTTTTTCTTGCCTTTGGTTCGCGCTGCATACACTTGAATAACGCTGTCTGAATAAATCTCTGGCTTTGGTGCAAAGGTGCCTTTGGTATCAACGGAAGACAAACAACCGCTGAGGATAAAAGTGGATATAAAAGCAATGAGTAATCTTCTCGGCATGTGTTAATCGTTATTAGCGCCTACTACTAGAAAAGCCTAATTTACTGCTTTTGAAAGCACTATTGGCAATTTATCCGCTGCGTTGAGTCTATTCTGCGTTGGTATGAAAGTAGCCTTATCAAAGTTAAAAGTCGAGTGGCTATTATTTTGGATTGCAATCTATCTAAAATGATAGGTTTTATTTGTTGGGAATTCCATCTAAGAAATTAAATATATAATAAAATCAATGCTTTAAGGCTTTTGTCAAAAGTTGGCACGCTCTTCGCTATAACAGAGGTGACATTTATTGATGCGCTAGCGGAGTGGAGTCGTCATCCACCTGGCACAAGGGTTATTAACTTTATTGTGTACCAGCCTTCAACAATGTCCTCAGACTAGGGATCTGATTATTGTTTTTGTAGCTCATAGGGTAGAGCAATTGACTTTTAATCAATTGGTAGTCGGTTCGAATCCGACCTAAAACGCCACAATCTGGAATAAGTACTTTGAAGAAAACATGATTTCTCAGTTGCAAAAGCAACAGCAAGCATGAGTCGCTGATAACGGGTTCATTAATAGCGATGTGTTATTGACGTTGGTAACCATACTTAAGTTCTTTATGGACAGTGATGAGCAAGGTAGCTCAACTTAAGTGATGCGCACGGCCTCTCATATAGCATCCTTGTTAATTCAAATTGTCTGCTACTGATGTTTGTCGATGAGAAATTCAATATAGGAAAATAATATGTTTGGAATTAAAACTTTTAATGTATCCGATACACAACGGATGTTAGTTATGGAAAATAACCTGCCGGTAAAACTTTTATCGACGGGAGAACATCGATTTTATGATTTTCGAGGAAAGCTATCGTTTAAGAACTTTTCTATCAGCAACGGAATGTTTGAGCTTCCTGATTTTGAAATTCTATGGAAGCAGCGGCATGACGTTTTTGCCGAACATCTAGAGTATGTTCGTGCAGGCGAAGAGCAAGTTATTTTAGTGCTATTGGATGGTCGAGCATTTGATATTGTTAAACCTAACGAGTATCGAGCCTTATGGAAAGATCGAGGTGAGTGGGAGTTTCTGAGCTACGATATTGTAGAGGGACAAGCGATCGACGAGCGATTAAAGTCGGTCTTAGTTTCAACGGACAGTGTACGCGTTAGAGAAAAATTAAAAAGTTTAATCCTGCAAGTCAATGTAAGCGAGGTCGAAAGATTGTTTTTGCTCAACGAGCAGAATTTGCAAAGCGTTTTGAGCAAAGGAATGCACTATCTATGGAATAGCAAACAGAACATCAATGTTATGCAGGCTGCATTCAGTGATGGTGAGCTAGAGTGCGCATTGCTTCCATTGTGGCTAAATGAATATGAAGCTCTGTTATCGCAACACCTTATTGTTACTAAAACCGCGAAACAAGAAGTCGTATTAGCTTATCTGGATGGGTGCTTGGTTGATCTGGTTGCTCCAGAATCACAAGCTTGTTTCTGGAAACAACGCGGTCAGTGGCAATTCAAAACATTGTCTTTTGAAGAAGGGCTAGCGGTTCCAGTGGATCTTGTTCAAGAACTTTGCCTAAGTGAAAACGCTCGGGTTCGCGATAAAGCGCGCCAGCTGATTTTGCATGTTGAAGTTAATACTAACGCGAATGCCTTGTTATTTGATGGTGGTGAGCTTAAGGGGGTTCTAGAGTCTGGGCACTTCGGGTTCTGGAAGCTCAATAAAAAACTGTCGGTTAAACTGGTCGATAAGCGTCAACAAAATCTGGATGTGAGCGGTCAGGAGATTCTAACAAAAGACCGAGTAAGTCTGCGTTTGAATCTAAGTGCACAGTACTCGGTTATTGATGCGGTCAAAGCAGTAACACAGCATGCTGATTATCAGGATTTCATTTACCGAACTTTGCAACTTATGTTGCGAGAAGCGGTTGGAATGAAAACACTTGATGAGTTGCTGGCCGATAAAGATGCGTTAAATAACCTGGTGTTTCAGTCTGCTCAAGAGGCTGTGGCGGTTTGTGGTATTGAGTTACAGCAGGTTGGAGTGAGAGACATCATCTTGCCTGGCGAAATGAAAAATATTCTGAACCAGGTAGTTGAAGCTCAAAAAACGGCTGAAGCTAACATCATTAAGCGACGAGAAGAAACCGCTGCAACTCGTTCGTTGCATAACACTGCAAAAGTGATGGAAGGCAATGCCACATTATTGCGGTTAAAAGAGCTAGAGGTGTTAGAGCGAGTCTCTGATCGCATCGATACGCTTACGGTTTACGGTGGCCTCGATGGCGTAATGCGAGAAATGGTGACGCTGCCGGGAGCATCAAAGTAGTAACATAGTAAAAGAACGAAACGTTACGTTTCGTTCTTTTTTTTACTTCGAAATCCACTGGCGAGTTTTAATCATTGCCTAAAGAGCTTTTAGAAGACTTTTTAAGTTCAGTAATAACAATACTTTTCAATTGTTTCATATCGTCAACAATAGGTAAGTCAGTGGTGGAGTTTAATATTTGAATAAAACTCTGCTTGGGGCTTTTAATAGTCATTGGTGAATCAAAATCTTTATTACGATCAGGTTGCCATTCGCTCTCTTGGTTTTTTTCGACCGAGTTGGGGTCTGACGTTGGTAACGTCGAAGGTGTGTTCACTTTGCTGATGTCGATTGGCATGAGGTTCTCCTTAGCTCTTCGGTCTACTAGATCCGAATGCCAAAAGTTGGCTCAGCCAAATCGATGGGTTCTTCGCAATCTTTTTCGATTTGCTCCAACCATCGTTTACTGATCCTTCTAGCATGAGAAATGAGTTCATAGAACTCTTTAACCGTCATACCTTGCAATGGCATCTTGGTACTAAAGGTTACCTGGTTTTCATCAGGCGTTAGTCCAAAGGCACCATGCCCGCTTTCTGTAAACGCAAAGTTCGCATCCAGCAGCTTTCTGTACAAGCTTGGTGATTCTTGCTCTGAATATTCGTTAAGATAAGAAATAACGACAACTTCGTCGGAATCCTCTCGATAACCAACATTCAACTCCATATCACCCATCTCTAATCCAAAGCCTGCATCGGGGCCAAAATCAATACTCGGCAGCTCCATGAGTTGAGTGAACTCATGAGCTAAGGCTTTGAATGCATCTAATTTTGTCATCATTAGGGCCTGTCGATCTTTGGTTGATGGTCCCTGCCATATCCCATTTTTTGTTCGGCAAGGCGGAACGAGCGCCGTGTAGTCATTCTACATAAGCGATGTTCTAACGCAGCAGAGCGAAAAATGGGATTGGCCCTGAGGGTTGTGGCTAAAATGACGTCACTCTTTGTTGCTCGTCGTTTATTTGGAATAACCAAACCACACTCCTTGCGCCGCGATTGATGTCATTTTAGTCACAACAGAGACTGTCAACAAAAGAGCGACAGGCCCTAGAGTTCCTGTATACAAAAGCGGTTCTTTACCTCCGAAGTTTTAGTAACCTCTTAAGGATAGAAGTTGTAAACAATTTAGGAGCTAAAGAAGTCAACCTGCGATTCATATCTACTATATGAGGTTTCTATCTTTTATTTCCACAGTTTTCATAAGAAATATGACTATTTTGAAGAAGAGTTGGCATTATTGGGAAGGTATATCGGAGCTAAAAGAGGAGGGATAAACCCGCATATTGGTAACAAGATGGTTTTGGTTGGAAATTAGGCTGATAAAAGTGATGAAGTTAACTCTATGATATTTAAGCTTTTATTTTTCCTTTAGGATAACTTTATGGGCTCTTCAGGTTCTCTGGTGTGTTTCTGTTTAGTTTTGAGCAAGGTAGTACAACGACAAATAAACAGGAGTATGTGATGTACCTAAGATATGCAATTTTTAGTTCTATTCTATTGATGAGTTTATGGGGCTCGGCCTTGGCTAGTAGCAAAGGCGAGTCCAAAAGTTGGGAGTTGCAACAACTAACGAACAAAGTTAAGCAAGGCGACTTTAAACAAATTACCAGCATTTTGGTTAACCATCAGGGAAGTCTGGTTTATGAGCAGTATTTTAATAAAGGACATATCGACTACATGAATGACCTGCGTTCGGCGACTAAATCTATCAATTCGCTTGCCGTGGGTATTGCTAAAGAAAAGGGCCATATAGACTCGGTATCTCAAACCATGGTTTCTTTCTTTGAAAATGAAAGGCAATGGAAGAATCCTTCTTCAATAAAAAATAAGATAACCATAGAAGACCTGTTAACCATGAGCTCTTTGTTAGAGTGCAATGATGAGAATCAATTTTCTCGAGGTCATGAAGAACGAATGTACATTTTTAATGACTGGGTTCAGTTTGTTCTCGATATTCCCATCAAAGGATTTGTTCCCTGGGAACCTAAGCCAGAGCAAAGTCGATATGGGCGCAGTTTTGCCTACTGTACTGCTGGTTCTTTTATGCTGGGAGCTATCGTTGAACGAGCCACAGGAAAGGGGATGGATGATTTTCTGGAAGAATATCTACATAAACCTATGGGCATTACCAAGGTCAAATGGAACTATTCTCCCCATGGCGTTGCATCTGGTGCAGGGGGTACACGTTACCGCAGTCGAGATTTTATCAAATTCGGCGAGCTCCTAATAAAAGGTGGTCAATGGGAAGGTCAAAAAATTGTTAGCAATAGTTGGATTGAGCAGTCGACAAAGCCTCGTGCAATCCCCAGAGAAGGCTATGAATACGGTTACCAGTGGTGGCGTATGAAGCATCACATTGACGGGCAGGAAGAGTGGAGTATTGCTGCGATGGGTAATGGTGGTAATTATCTGGTTATATTGCCTCAGCGAGAGCTGGTTATCCTGATCACTTCAGAAGCCTACAATACTCGCTATGGCCATAGTCAATCTCGTGAAATCATCAATGACTATGTATTAAAAGCTTTACCTTCTATCAAACGTTAGTATGACTTTGTGATAATTCAAACTTTTCTCTGGCTGTTGAACGCAACTGTCCAATGTGTTTTATCAGTTGATAAAATTCAGGGTGTTGTTTCAAAGGCTGGAGAAAAGGTGACATTAACAGATATTCGTTAGAACGATATCCAGAGGCAACGGCTTGTTGTAAGTATTTAAGTGCTTTGTCAGGCGCCTTTAGAATATGAACACTGATAATGGCTGCTTCGATGTAATTTATCGGCCAGGTATCACCCCATTGTTCTGCCTGCTTCAAGTCATCCAGTTTTGCCTGAGCTGCTGCTCTGGAAAGTGATTGAGAGTGAAGTTGATAAAGTGTGCGAGGATAGCTTTGGTTTGGGTTGATATCTGCTGCTTTCTTTAACCATTCTTCAGCGTCGTTTTGTCCTTTAGTAAGCCACACTATCTCTGAATAGTAGAGGTAAAGAGCATTCCTTTTTATTCCTCTGGTTAAAGCAATATCCAGATGTTTCTGGGCTTCATTTAAGCGCTGATGAGTATAAAGAAAACGTGGTAATGCCTCGTTGACAAAAACATTGTCGGGGAAGCGCTCGAACACGTCTCTATAAATCGCTTCGGCTTCACTGGTATATTGCAGCAGTTCTAACATCTGTGCTTTTTGTAGTAAAAGCATGGCATTGTCAGGTTTCTTTTGTAAGACTTTATTCGTTAAGTTCAGGCTTTCTCCCAAATAGCCTTTTACTCCTAATAAGTGGGCTAATTCAGTCTGTGTCTCTAGGTTATTCGGTTCCAGCCGCAATGACTCTTGGTAGTGTGAGAAGGCTTTTTCCAGATTTCCGAGGCAGTCCCAGGCAAACGCTAAAGAATTTAAAATATCAGGATTATTGGGGTGCTGCTCCAGGTAGTTATCAATTAACTTGAGGGCTTGTTCTGCTTTTGCGTAGGGTTGATTGTAACGACAAACGGATGTACTTAACGCTCGACTTAATCCGATGATGGCTTTTTCATCATTAGGTGAGTTGGCAAGTTGTTTAGAAAACAAATCGATGGCTCTGGTTACATTAGGTAGCTGGCCGATGGATAAATAATAGTAAGCTCGTTGAGTGAGTGATGCTTGTTTGTTTGATGGTGAAGGCTTGAAGATATAGTAACTGGCAACTACAGATAGTATGACGAGAGTAATAACTAGAAAACGTCTGACTGAGCTTTTAATCTTAAGAGGCGCTTTCTCTTCGGTAATGGGAGAAGGCGTTGCGATCAGACGATATCCTCTGCCACGCAATGACTCAATATATTGGGGGGACTTTGCATTATCACCAATAGCTTTTCGTAGCAAAGTGATTCTTTGTATTACAGTTTCGTCACTGACCTGTGAATTCGTCCAGACGTGATCGATTAACTCTTCAATGGTTAAGACTTTGCCTGGGTGTTTAATAAAACAATCCAGTAGCTCAAAGGACAGCTTAGGTAAGATGGTTATTTCACCATTCTTGATAACTGAAAATTGTTCGTAATCAACTTCCAGATCCGAGAGTCGAACGCGCACAGGTAATTCTCGTAAGTCAGTATTAATCGTATTTTACTGTGTACGCCAAAAATTGCTATGAGAATATCCCCGTCGCCTTTTAAGTTGCAGCGCTGCGCGCACTCACCCCAGTCACTTAGTGTATCTAAGCTCAGGGGAGTCGCTTGCTGCCCGCCTACCTGCACCTTGAAATGCTTTGGGTATATATTCGAAAGGCAAGCCCTACTGAGAGGGCTTGTCTTCGTTAACCTCTCCATTGGGTTGCTGTGGCGGAATGGGAACCAGATAACCTATAACCAGTAACAAAAATCCTACACCCATAAACGAAATAATTCGCTCTATGCTTTGCTGTCCTGATAGATCTTTGAGTAGCAGTTTCAGCACCACAATCCCTAGCAGACTTGATCCCACTAACCAAACCTGACGCTGTTGCCAACGTTTTGATAATAGCATGATAACCAGTGCGAGCAGTGTCCAGACTATCGAGAGGCTGGTTTGAACGAGGGCCGATCGATTAAAGGCGTAGAGTGAATAGCTGATATCTGCGTAAAAATGCAGGCTATGTAACAGTAAGCTATTAAGCCAGATAAAGCTGAAGACTCCGGCAATCCAGTAATGGCTTTGTGCAGGTAGCTTAAAATACTCAAGCGACGATTTTTTATACCAACGATAAAGCATATAAACGATAAGCCCTGTGGTTAAATCGATTGGGTTGAATAGGGGAATGTAAGGCAGTGGCAGAGGTTGGCTCGCCGATAGCAAGTTGTATACTAAAAACCAGCTGATCGATCCAATGGCAACAACAAGAGGTATTGTGTAGCGATAAACTTCTTTTGCTTCTTCAAAAAATATCGTTGCTTTCTCAATGGCAATGAATAGGGAGGTCGCAATGACTAACCCTATCATGGCTCCTGTCCAAGGTGATGCTACCTTTAGAGTATGCTCACCCAGCCAATAGGCTTCACTGCTTAAAATCAGCGTGATAAGCAAGTACAACGAAAAGTGATAGTAAGGCGTCGCTGAGTGATGGCGGTTTTTGAGCATCAACCAATAACTGCCTGCCCAGCTTAGAGGAATCAATAGTAGCCCCCAGCCGAATAACAGGTGCTCGTAATCGAGTAAAAAAATCAAATTTGCTAACATGATTAAGGCAGGTGTCGTTAATAAATTGAATGACAGTTCTGACCATTGCCTGAATTGTGCGAGATAATAGTAGAGGGCCGCGGGCAATCCAATAATCACCAGGCTGAAATGATACAGCTCCGGCGTTTCGAGCAATTGTCCTGCTGCAATGAGTGCGGTGATTAACCACCAAACATAAGCGCCTATGAAATATGGCGATATCAGTTGCTTTTGCCAAGATTCGCAATCGTGTCGTTCAAAAATTCTTGCTGTTGTTATCAGTGATAAGCTAACGATTAAAATAGAAAGATAAATTTGCCATTGTTGTACGTGCTCAAACTCGGGCAATAAAAATAAAACCCCACCTAGCTGAACCAGAATCCCAAGAGCGCATTGCCATTGGATTTTCTGGCGTAGTGATAACCAAATTAATCCTGCCCCTTCGATTGTCCACATGGCTGATGTGATTTGACTGTCGAACGCAAAAGGAATAGCCAATGTCAGACAGATTAAACCCAGTGCGCTAAAAGTTTGTGACAACAAAGGTTTTTGAGAGTCGAGTTTAGCGGTTATTTTATTGAGTACAAAGTAAAACACTCCGGCAATGAAGAAGCTTAAGCTGAGAGCGTATTCGTAGCTATCAACAAGCACTGCCTGAATCGATAGACTAATAATGGCATTACCGAAGGTGAGAGTGCCATCCACCAGATTGCCTTTGGTTGGTTGTTGGACCCGGTGATAAAAAATGGCAATGAGATTGAAGAGTACAAAAAAGGTAATTAAAAAGAGTTCTGTTGATAGTAGTAGTGAGGCTTCGTATCGGAATAACCCCCAGGCTGAACCAATAACAAAAGTAAAAATAAAAGCCAGAAGGTTTAAGCTTCGCCACGCTCGAAACAGTGCGGCTGCAAAAACCGTCAAGTTCAGTATCAAGTAGTAACTGAACAGAGCCACATGACTGCCTTCTCCCGTAGAAGTAATAAGAGGAGCAGCGTATCCCCCTAGCATACCCATGATCGCCATAGAGCGAGCATTTTGTTTGACTGCGAGTCCTATGCTGACAAAGCTGAATATCAATAGAAAAGGAAATGCCAGACTTGATGGCAACAGTTGATAAAACTTAAAGGCAGAGAACACGGTTAAATAGATAATGCCAACCCCGCCACCTTGCAGCAATAAGGCATAGTCTCGACGAGAGTGGCGTAGGCGCCAGCCGAAAGCAAATAAGACGATAGCTCCTAGTGCTAAAGCTGATAAGCGCAGTTCGATAGGCAGTAAATCGTGTTGTGCGGCATAGCGGATAATAAACGACGCGCCAATGAACAACAAAATAATGCCCACGCGAACAATAAGATTGCCAGTGGTAAAGTAATTGAAAATAGATTGACCTATTTTGCTGAGTAGCCCCGGTTCTCTTTTGGGCGATGGAGTAGGGGGGGCTGTCGTGGGAGTTGGAGGGCGTTGTTTTTGCTCCTGAGGCTCTGGCATCAATATATCATCGTCAATGGATAGTGTTTCTTCCTCATCGACATCAGTTTGAGGTCGTGGCTCTTCTTGTCTGAGTGGTGATTCTGAAGGGACGTTTGAATGCCGTTTATGAGTAGGCTCAATCAGTGTCGCAAGTTTGCTTTGAAGTGTTTTGATGACTTTGGATTGTTCACTGACTTTGCCCAGAAGGTAGCCAACGGCAGTATAAAGAGCAACAACACTCCCTTCTCCAGTGAGTAAACCCAGTAAAAATCCTGTGGCAGTCAAAAGCCATATCATAAGAAGCATCCATTGAGGTTTCGTATAGGCACTTTACCAGATGATGCTGCATTGTCATCATCTGGTGAGAAAAATAGAAAGGTATAAACTGTTGCGACTTGAGGTGGCTTTATTTGATCGGATTCAGTAATTCATCGGCCAGCTGTTGACTCCATTGCTGGCAAACCATGGGGGATGGATGATAACCATCATGGGCAAAGCTCTCGTCTGATAACAACGTTGGCACCGGAATGTAAATGCAGTTTTGTTGTGAGCAGATGCGTTCGCCAACACTGGCAAGTAAGGAAGCTCTTAGCCCAAGTACGCGATTAAGTGGCTTTGGGATCAAAGGGAATTTATCCATTGGCGGTACACCGCAAAGCGCAATGACTGCATTAGGCGAATGAGTTCTTAGATATTTGAACAAAGTTAACAGGTTTGCTTGCCATCGAGTCGCACTCACCATATTGGTAACATCATTCACGCCAGTGGAGATAAAAATAAAATCGAAAGGTTGCGCTGCAATCTCTGACAGAAGTTGTTCGATGATTTCACCGCTGTCAAAACCGCTGCGGCCAACGAGCTGCCATTCGATGGAGCTTTGAGATTTTTCGCTGAGTGAGGAGGCCAGGCTATAAGCGAGGGTGGTGCCTGTTGACTCGTGACCTACCCCTGCAATAACCGAGTCACCAAGAGCTAAAAAGCGTTGTTTGGGTTGAGACTCGCCAATAACGCCTTCTCTTGGACCTTCGGCCTCCGGAAAGCGTGCAGCAGTATGCTTAAGCCATAGACCTTGCGGGATTACCCAGGGGAAGGATAACCAGAAAGCGAGCGCTTGAAATTTTTCTTTATAAGTAATGGTGTGCATAACATTCGAGCCTTTTGAGGCATATTACTGCGCCCAGCTATTAAAGTCGAATATCTCGTAACGGTGAACTTGGTAGAGGTGACCAACCAAGTTCAACCGTTACTGCTCATGGGGCAATGAGCAACAATAAAATAACTACCATCGATAAAACAGGCTACCCCAAAGTCTTACTTTATCTTCTGTTATATCAGAGCTTATCTGGCTGATACCAAAATCCAGTTGGATATCATTGGCACCTGTTATGCCAATGTCCAGTCGGGTGCTTCTTCGTAGACCTATAATATCCAGTTCTTGCGATTGATCCATTTGATGATTTTGAAAGAACAGGTTTAGCTTGCCTATCATTTCCGGTAGTTCAATCAGATAGCTTTGGTAGTCATTACCTTGTTGTGCATAAAAAGGCAGTGATGGAGCAAACTGAGCATTGGGGTGATACTTGCTCTGCATTAAAGTAGACTCGAATCCGCCAAGAGATAACAATGGAGTACTGGCGTCTACATCCAGTCGTTTGGCCCATTGTCCTCCGACGCGCCAATCGATGCCCCAGTGTTTTCCTCCAAACAGTAACTCTCCATTGGTTCCGCGCCAATCAATGAGCCCCGTTTTGCCCTCTAACCAATCAAGCTTTGCATAGTGATACCATTGTGTGGATTGATGATTGTATTGCCACTGATGTTGCCACCCAAGGCGCCAATAGTCTTCATCTTGTTGATTAGTTTCTCCAGAGAATATGGCGCCAGATAATTGAAATTGACTGTTATTTTGAATAAAGCCTTTGCTAGCGGATAGCAGTACACCTTGACGGTCATAGATGGCATTAAGGGCCTGGTCTTCCTGTTCAAGAGTATTGATTTCATAGTCAAAAACATCAATGGCTAAAGTGATTGGCCAACCACTCCATTGAAGGTGTCCGCCCCAACCTTGTAATGCATTCTCTGTACTCTGACTCAGATTGACTTGCCATTCTAAACGATCCAGCATGTCTTCTGATTTGACACCCAGCTCTATGAGTTCAAATGCAGCCTGGTTAAATGAAGAACCTAAAACGAAGGTGGGTCTTTGTTTTCCTGTACCATAATTTTTAATGTCCGAACGGATTTTTTTACTGGGATCATAACTGGGCAAAACCGTTCGGCTTAATTGTGTTGGTAACTTAGGCTTTGCGGAGAGGGTGACCTGAGTGACTGGCTCCGACGATGTTAAAGCAAGGTGGTAGACATCGGGCCCATCACTGTACTCTTCAAGCAATAACAGCTCATTCTCTTTAAAAGGTGTTGGCCAGGATACTGAGTGTTGGCCGTTAGTCAGTTTTTGCAGTTTATTTTCTTTCAGCGATAGTTGATACACCGACAATTCACCCTGGATTCCCGCAACGTAGAACAGGCTGTTCCCTTTTTTGTCCCATTGTGGATAAGAAAGATATTGATAGTTGCTGGGTGCGGGAAGCGTTCGGCTATTATCGATTTGCCAGGAACCTGAAACTTTTTGAGCAAGCTTGAGTTGCCACAGTTGGTTGGGCTGCTTTTGTAGAAATGCTAGTTGTTGGCCATCTGGCGACACTCTGGGCATATCATAAAAAGTTCCAAAGATCTTGGTTGAAATAAGTGTTGATTGGCCGTTGTTAAGATCGAGTTCTACCAGTTGTGAATAACCATGACGATTGATTTCAGCAACCACGGAATTCTGTTGAGGGAGTAGCGAGAAACGTCGAACATTGGCATGATGGGTTAAACGCTTGATGCCCTGTGTTTTCATATTCCAAGAAAACAAGTCTCGGTGCATATTACCGTCGCTATCTCGTGTGAGCGATCCGTAGATAAGATTTTCGTTATCTATCCATTGAGGATCAAACAATGCCTGAGAGTTTAGCGGTTCAATAGTGAATTCTTTTTTGCGTTTAAACAGGTTCGGCTCTACTGATGGAATGTCTTTGGGATCGGCTTCTAATATTGCTTTTTGCTGCTTCTTGAATAACTCTTTTGCTTTTTTATTTTCATCGGTACTGTAAATATTAATAAAAACTTGGCTTTTTTTATTGCTTTCTACCAGCGCTATTCGCTTTGAGTCAGGACTGATTGTCAGTGCTGAAGCAGAATAGCTATTGTTAAGCCATTCGTTTGTTTGCTTAGGTTGATAGTGAGTGTCTCTGGATAATGTTTCGTGAGTCATCTCTGCGACAAAACGACGATAAAGTTTTTGTACCGAGACAGGATAAAGTCCATTGAATGCTTCTTCGAATGAACGGGATTTTACTGCGCGCCACCGAGTCCAAACATGGTTGAGTTTGTCTTCACCGTACTTTTTTTCTATCCATCGTAAAAAACGTGAGCCGATAAGATAGGCGTAAGCACCTACTCGGTAGGTACCTTCTGTTGCACTTAGCTGCGCATAGTTTGGCATGGCACCTTCTCTGGCAAGCTGGCGCACAAACGCTTCGGCTTTATCTGAATAAATCCTGCCCATGCCTGTCATTTGAGATTCTTTGAGCGTGGCGTATCCTTCGGCTACCCAGCGGTTTCCAGGAATAGTGACGGCATCGTATAGATCCCAGACTTTAGCCGCAGTGCGTCGATAATCATTGCGGCTCTTTTGTGCCAGATGAACTACATGGATATATTCATGCAGCACCAGCAACTGTTGCCAGTTTGGCATATATGAAATCATGGAGTCCGAAGTTGGTGGTGTGGCGTAGAGTCGAATAGTAGGTTTGTGGCTAAGAGGTATGGCTGAGCCATTGGCTAAGTTCAAGGGATCAAAAACCAGAACATCTATTTTTTCGTCAATGGTACGTGATTGATCCGTTTGAACATGTTGTCGAATATCTTCGAGTTGGTAAGCCGTGGTTTCGGCCCATTCTTGATAAGGAGGAGTAAAATAGACTCGAAAGTGCTGTGTTTCTAATGTTTTCCAATCTTGATTGGGTGTTGCCGCCGTGGCAAGCGAACAACATAACAGGCTAAAAGAAATTAGCAGTGAAACAATTTGGGGCATTCCCCTCTCCTCATGGTTATAACATCAACAATGGTGCGCAAGAGGCGCATTGTAGCGACTCAATCATGAATCAAAAATGAATGAGAGTTTATTGAGGTGAACCATAACCGCCACCTCCTGGTGTTTTGATTTCGATACGGTCGTTTTTTTCTACCGATACTTCGCTGGCTGACGCCACAGGCATTTCTTCACCGTTTTGTCGAATAATCTTGTTTTCTCCAGGATGACCAGACCCGCCGCCCATCATGCCAAATGGTTGATGTGTGCGATTATTAGAAAGTATTGATACCGTCATGGGCTCATTAAATCGAATGCGTCTTAGGATGCCATTACCGCCATTAAATTTTCCTTCCCCGCCACTGTTCTTCCGAACAGAAAACTCTTCTAAACAAACTGGGAAACGCTGCTCAAGAATTTCGGGGTCGGTCATGCGAGAATTGGTCATGTGCGTTTGCACGGCATCTGTTCCGTTGTGATTTTTTCCTGCTCCAGAACCACCGGCAATGGTTTCGTAATATTGATATTCCTGGTTGCCAAAGATCAGATTGTTCATAGTGCCTTGTGCTCCAGCTTGCAATCCTAATGCCCCCCAGATCGCATCGGTCAAACATTGCGAGGTTTCAACGTTTCCTGCCACCACAGCTGCTGGATACTCGGGGTTAAGTAGAGAGTTTTCGGGTACCACAAGCTTTAAAGGTTTAAGGCATCCTTCGTTCAAGGGGATGTCATCATCTATCAGGCTTCTTAATACGTACAAAGCCGCTGCTCGAGTAACCGACAAAGGCGCATTAAAATTGTTATCTTGTTGCGGGCTGGTACCCGTAAAGTCCATCGTAATGCTGTCATTTTCAATACGAATGGCAACACGAATTACCGCTCCGCAATCCATTGGATACTGAAAGTGGCCATCTTTTAATTGGCTAATGGCTTGTTTGATCATCTCGGCTGCATTGTCTTGCACGTATGTCATATAAGCAGACACCGTTTGATTGCCGAAGTACTCAACCGCTGATTTTATTTCGTTAATGCCACATTGGTTTGCAGCAATTTGAGCTTTTAAATCTGCCAGTGTTTGCTGGAAGTTTCTTACCGGAAATGGATGTCCTTTTAGCTGTTCTTCCAACGCTCGTTGCTGCAATTTGTGCTGCTTAACTAGATGAAAGTTTTCAATCAGTACACCTTCTTCATCAATGTGTTGACTATGAGCTGGCATGGAACCTGGTGTGGTTCCGCCAATGTCTGCATGATGACCACGAGAGGCAACCCAGTACTGGCATTGATTATCGACAAAGACTGGACTTATGACCGTAATGTCAGGCAAATGGGTGCCGCCATGATAGGGTGAGTTAAGCATCCACACATCTCCTTCATTCACTATTGAGTTGTGTTGGATCACATGACGCACGCTGCTGCTCATGGATCCTAAGTGAACTGGCATGTGAGGTGCATTCGCAATGAGGTTTCCTTGGCCATCAAATAGTGCGCAGGAAAAATCCAGACGCTCTTTGATGTTCACTGAGCGAGCGGTCTGCTTAAGTACCATGCCCATTTGTTCGGCAATGTGCATGAATCGATTGTTGAAAATTTCTAACCTTATGGGATCAAGTGTGGTGTCATTGGCGTCAGGTTTTGCTCGTGCATCCTCGCGGGTGAGTACCCAGTGTCCACCTGGTTTTTTTGTTGCTTGCCATCCGGGTTCTATAACGAGTGTTGTATTAGTATTGTAGCCGACAGCAGGCCCTTTGATTTGACTATGGCTCGGTAAGTTATCTAAAGCGTAAAAAGGCGTATCTACCCACTCATCGGTAAACCAGACTGAGTGAATATTGGGTGGCAAAGTTTCGGCTTGCAGTGTTTCGCTAGTGTCGAGTAATGGTTCTGGAAGAGTGCTTTGTATGTGGATTTGCTCGATAATCAATTTGCCATTGTGATCAACAAAACCAAATCGCTTTTGATGTTGTTGCAAAAAACTTTGCTCGATTTGATTCTGGTCACTCAAAGGCACCATGATTAAAGTATCGCTACCAGAATATTTTAAGCCGAGCTTAATCGTCGTTTGTGTGTTGCTGTGATGCTCGAGTTTGGCTGCATGTTGTTTTAAGACTGGCGTAATGTGTTCGCTGATCGTCCCAAGAGTTTGAGCAGATAAACCTTCGTTTAAGGGCAGTGTGGTTTCTACACCTTTGTACCCACATCCCATGCCGTATGCTGAAAGCAAACTGGATTGCGCATGCAGAAAAATTTGTTTTATGCCCAGCTCATCGGCAACGAGGCAGGCATGTTGTCCTCCTGCACCACCAAACGCATTAATAACAAAGTCAAAAAGCTCAATGCCTTTTTGTGTTGATATGGTGCGAATCGCATTGGCCATATTGTTAATGGCTATCTTCATAAAACCATTCGCTAGCTCATGAGTACTTAAGGTTTGTTGGGTGGCAGAGTTAACTTGTGTGGTCAGTTGTTCGAAAGCTCTGTGTGTTGCTTGCACATCCAGCGGTTGATCTCCTGAAGCACCAAAAACCTGAGGAAAATATTCCGCTCTTATCTTACCGCACAAGACATTAATATCGGTCACGGTCAGATGCCCTTTTTTGCGGTAACAAACGGGACCTGGATGCGCTCCTGCCGACTCTGGACCGACCCTTAAGCGTGCACCGTCGAACCAGAGTTTAGATCCTCCTCCAGCTGCGACAGTGTGAACAGATAACATGGGGGCACGAACATGAACACCGGCGATTTCATTATCTAAAGTTTTGTCGAGCTCATGAGTAAATAATGATACATCTGTTGATGTTCCACCCATATCAAAGCCAACAACTTTATCAAAGCCTGCTTGTTGTGCTGTTCTTGCCATAGCAACAATACCACCAGCGGGTCCTGACAGTATGGCGTTTTTTCCATCAAACTCGCTGGCGGTGGTAAGATCGCCACTGCTTTGCATAAAGAGCAATTGCTTGGCGCTTAATTGCTGCTCCAGCCTTTGGGTATACTGCTTCAAGATAGGAGAGAGGTAAGCATCGACGACAGTGGTTTCTGCTCGAGGCAACAATCGAGGAAGTGGGCTAATTTGATGAGAAAGAGATATTTGCGTAAAGCCCGCTGCTTTTGCCATTTGAGCCAAGGCTAACTCATGGGTTGGATTTTTTACACTATGCATCAAAGTAATAGCAACGGAGTCGTAGCCATCGTTAACATAACGTTTTAACGTGGGTGGCAAATGAGCGTTGTTGAGTGATATTTCGGGCTCACCTTCTGCCGACATTCGCTCTTCAATTTCTATAACGGCGGAATAGAGTGGCTTCGGCTTAATGATGTTCTGGTTGAAAAGATGCGAACGATGTTGACTGCGAATGGTTAAAAGATCACCTAGACCCTGTGTGATGAGCAAAAGTGTCTTGGCACCTTTTCGTTCGAGCAGAGCGTTGGTAGCTACCGTTGTGCCTATGCGAATATCGTCAATGGTATCTTGATGGTTGTGGAGGCGTTGAATGCCTTCAACAATGGCATCTTCATAATGTGCTGGATCTTCTGATAGAAGTTTCAGCGAATGCAGTCTGCTAGCGTGATCGACAGCAATGATATCGGTAAAGGTACCGCCTCGATCTACCCAAAAACGCCATGCTTTTTTGCTCATTATTCTATCGCCTGATCTCGTTTTTATTGCTAAAGAGTCTATGGGCATGATAAACAATGAAAATAAATTCACAAGCAGGGCAACGTCTTTGCTTGGCACTTCCAAACAAAAAAGATAATGATTATGAAAACTTTTTCTCTCTTTGCCCTTTTGGTGGTACTTACCTCATCTGCCGCGGCAGTTGAATCTCGTCCGTCTATTGAAGATGCAGCCGATAAGGTTGAATCCAAAGTTATTCAGTGGCGACGCCATATTCACGAGCATCCTGAATTGTCCAATCGTGAGTTTAAGACGGCAGAATTAGTCGCCAAACATTTAAAAGCTTTGGGGCTTGAAGTGACAACCAAAGTGGCTCATACCGGAGTCGTTGGGATTTTGAAAGGGAAAGGCGATGGACCCGTGGTGGCGTTAAGGGCTGACATGGATGCTTTACCTGTGACCGAAAGAGTGGACTTGCCTTTTGCGTCGAAAGTAAAAACGCAATACAACGATCAAGAAGTGGGGGTCATGCACGCTTGTGGCCATGACACTCATGTCGCCATGTTAATGGGGGTGGCTGAAGTTTTATCTAAGCACCGCGATGCATTTTCGGGAACCATCAAATTTATCTTTCAGCCTGCAGAAGAAGGTGCACCTAAAGGTGAAGAAGGTGGTGCTGAGTTAATGGTTCGTGAAGGAGTGTTGTCTAACCCTGACGTTGATGTGGTGTTTGGGTTGCATATCTCGTCGCGTATGAAAGTCGGTAGTATTGGTTATCGCAAAGGCGGTCTGATGGCCGCGGTAGATAATTTCAAAGTGACGATTCATGGTAAGCAAGTGCATGGCTCAACGCCTTGGAACGGTATCGATCCGATTGTGACGGCTGCGCAAATGATCAACAACATTCAAACCATTGTCAGTCGCCAGCTACCTCTAACTAAAAATGCGGCGGTTATTACCGTTGGTAGTATCCACGGTGGCGTTCGTTCTAACATCATTCCTGAACAGGTCGAAATGCTTGGCACCATTCGTACTCTCGATGAGGGCATGCGTCAGCAGCTGCATAAGAATCTTCGTGATGTGGTTAAACATTCCGCTGCCAGTATGGGAGCTAAGGCGACCCTAGAGCTGCCTTATACCACGGCGTATCCTGTGACTTACAATAATCCAGAACTGGTCACCAAGATGTTGCCATCACTTGAAGCGGTGTTGGGAGCAAGTAATGTCTTGGAGATGAATGCGATTACTGGCGCGGAAGACTTTTCATTTTATGCCGAAAAAGTACCCAGCTTTTTCTTCTTTCTGGGCGGACGTAAAGCCAGTATGAAACCCTCAGAAGCCCCGGCCCATCACACGCCAGACTTCTTTATTGACGAAAGTGGTATGAAAGCCGGAGTGAAGGTGATGTCGCAATTAGCTCTGGATTATTTAGCTATGCACCAAGAGTAGTGGAGCCGCACTTTGTCGATTTTTAAAAAAAGTTTTAACTACGAAGGCCGAAAATTAGATACATTAATGGGTATTGAGATGTTTGTGGGTAGACAGTAAGTATGGATGATGCGACAAAGCATAGCTTTGATAAGCAGGAGTTCTGGCAGTTTAGTTTTGATTTTTATCAAAGTGGGCAGGTGCAAGAGTCGTGTTTGGTGCTTCAAGAAGAGTACGGGTTCAATGTTAATCTGATTCTTTTTATCGTGTGGGTATCGCAAAAGAATCCGCAACTTATCAAGCCAGAGCAGATTGCACTCTTGGTAGAAGCTATAGAAGAGGCCGATGGCTGGGTGTCTGAATTTCGGCAGTACCGTCGTGAGCTATGGCGGCGGATCAGTCAAGCGTCAGAAAACAATGCCCAGGATATTAAGCAGGCCTTACTCGACGCAGAGCTGACTCTGGAGGCCAGAGTGCAACAGGAGTTGATTGACTTCGCCAATCAGCATTTTTCGAGCTGGCCTCATCGCGGGTTTGCCGGAGACCGAATTGAGCTGGACTTTATTGTATCCGAGAATCTGGATACCTATTTTCGTACCCGGTTCCCGGGTAAGCGTTCTTCTTTATGGCAGCTTCAACGTGGTTTAATTGAGCAGCTCATTCAGTTTTTGGCCCAATCACGTCGTCTTTAAGATATTTCTTCGCGATTAACTAATGGTTGACTCTGGAGGTCACTCCAGGGTTTATACTGGACAGTATCAGGTCATTTGGCATGAGTTGTCGTTATGTATCGTATTAAACAAGCGTCGGAATTAAGCGGCTTCAGCATTGATACCCTTAGATTTTATGATAAAGAATCTATTGCTCAGCCCAGTATGCGCAGTGCAAGTGGTTACCGTCTGTACACCGAAGACGATCTGTCTCGATTGCACTTTATTCGTCGAGCCAAAGCTTTGGGATTTTCGTTAAAGTCAGTGCAAGAGCTGTTAGAGCTGCGGCTAAACCGCGAAGCCAGAGTTTGCCAGGATGTCAAAACGGTTGCTGAACAAAAACTACTGGAGGTCAGAGAAAAAATGGCTCAATTACAGCAGTTTGAAAAAGCATTGGCCAGGTTGCATGATAGTTGTTGTGGTGGAGAAGAGTCGGCACGTGATTGCACTATTTTACAGGCATTAGAAAGTGTGGAGGATGAGCCATGTCGTTGAGTCAAAATCTGGTGTCTCTGTTTTTGGAATCGGCGCCCTGGCTGCTGTTGGGCTTTTTTATTGGCGGTTTGATGAAGGCCTTAATTCCCATGGATTGGATGAAGCGGCAATTGGGTGGCCATCGACGTATCAATACGGTTAAGGCTGCCTTGATTGGTGCACCATTGCCACTGTGTTCTTGTGGCGTGGTACCTGCTGCTCTGGGATTACGTCGTGCAGGCGCTTCAAAGAGTTCTACCGTGTCTTTTTTGGTGGCGACGCCTGAGACTGGAGCCGACTCTATTTTTCTCTCTTATGCCTTGCTAGGCCCCTTTATGGCTATCATTCGGCCTATTGCGGCTATATGCAGCGCGATTTCGGCCGGACTGCTGGTGCGTAGAGAAGAAGTGACAGAGCAACACCATTCATCGGCTGAACCTGTGAGCTGTTGTGCGGCTAAAGCACAGAAGGAACAAAAACAGTCGTTACCTGAGCGTGTAAAAGATGGGTTGGCCTATTCTTTTACCTCCATGCTGGCGGATATTGCTGTGTGGTTGATCGTTGGTATTGCGATTGCGGCATTAATCAAAACCTTTGTTCCTATGCAGTGGTTGGCAGAATGGGGAGGGGGGGTTGAAGCCATGCTGATCATGGCGATTATTGGCGTACCTATGTATATCTGTGCGTCGGCCTCGACACCTATTGCCGCCGGCTTTTTGGTGAGCGGTATTTCTCCTGGAGCGGTGTTGGTGTTTATGTTGGCCGGGCCTGCAACCAACATTGGAACTTTGGGAATTATTCGTAAAGAGTTAGGCACTCAATCTCTTATTGCATATTTAGTCGGAGTGCTGGGGATGGCCTTCCTGTTTGGCATACTGACTAACTGGATGGTTGATCAATGGTGGCCTTTGGGGCTTGAGGCACAACACTCTGTGATGCACCATGAGTTTTCTTGGCTGGATAAGTTTTGGGGCGTATTGTTGCTTAGTTTGATTGTGTTTGCTAAAGGCAAAGAGTGGTTTAGCAGTCGAGCTCAGATAAAAGCGACTCACTAGCCGCTTCGATCAATTCTGATGCTCTGCTCTTGCAGAGCGAAAGGCTTTTGTTATCCTCGCGGAATAGGAGGAGGAGGCAGATCTTCTTCTCCTGGCAATGACATGCCTCGTGGTTTAACAAAGCGATCATTTTTTTCGATGGCTTCAAATTTAAAGTCTGTCACGTTAAACAGCATGCCCCAAAAACGCTTATCGCCTCGACAAAGAACAACGGCATCATGTTGAGGGTCTACTTGCAGTTTATGTTCTGTAGGGAAAAAGTTGCCGTAGTAAAACGTCTTTCCTTCTTTTTTAAATCCTATGTATTGACGACCGTATTGTTCCAGCTTTCCTGGAGAAAATGCATCGCTTTGTTTTGAGAGTTTGTTGATCTCTTTGCTTAGCATTTTTTCCAGAGACTCAATTTGTTTGGCAGTTACACGCCAGTAAGACTCGGGTTTGTAGCTACTGCGCATACACTGATCAAGCAATTTCCAACCGTCGTCTTCAGACATTAGGTAGATTTTTTTTGCTACTCGATAGCCAAATTCATAATCTGGATTGGTCATGTCCAAAGCGTGGCCAGACGATTGAAGGAACAGGCCGAGTAGGAGGCCTGGAATAAATACTGTGAGTCTTTTCATTGTGAAAAATGTGCGCCCTTATTATGTACAGACAATCAAATGCTAGTGGCATATTTGTTATACAAGAATGAATTTATAAAACGGAAAATATCCAATAGCAGGGTTAACTGGGTCGCGTTATTGTTCATTTTTCATCGAATTTAGTCAAATATTGACGCTCATGTCACGAAAACGAGGGTTGTAGAGGCAGTTGTTGGCAGCTGTTCTATACTCTGCATTTAGGGGAAACAAAAAAGAAGTGTTTGAATGAGATCATTAATTGTTATTGTTTTTATCGTATTGCTGACCTCTTGCGGTGTTGATCTGTCCAGTCCCGAGGCAGTGGCTGTCGAATATGTGGAGGCTGTGTATACCGCAAATACTAAGCGCTTCAAGATGTTAGTTGAAAAAAAACATTTGGAGTCAACAGAAGACTATCGCCTGTTTGTGACCGGAAAATCAACGGCACGAAGTACAACTCGTGAGTTTCGAGGAGGACTGGACACTATTGACGCGATAAAGACATCGATTACTAAGGATAGAGCAACGGTGAGAGTCAGAGTTGTGTTCAAAAAAGGTAAACAAAAGCGCTTATCGATTCGCATGCATAATGTCGACGGTGACTGGTTTGTGGATCCTATGTCCTGGTCTAGCTGGTAAGTTACCCCAAGGCGTGAAGCCTCGGGGACAAGGTTATTTTTTGTCTTGCTTCAGTTCTTGCTTGTGTTTTTCGTAAATGTTGAGTCGTTCTTCTTCATAATCCCGCTTGGGGGTGCCTTTTTTAACCGTCGATTGAATCTTGTCGTAGGCGGGTGTTGAGTCTTTGATTTCAAGCGCTTTTAGTATGGCGCTCCAGCCTTTGGTTCGGTGGAGCTGAAACTGGCGTTGTACTATATCAATATTGACTTTCTTAACCTTAGCGATAGACAGTGCCAGATAAATATCGCCAGGACTCCATTCGCGTTCTAGATGCAACTCTTCGTATTGCTCTTCTTTAATATCAAAGTTCTTCTTAAGCTTTTTGACATATTTATCTTTATCGCGACGGGCTTCGTGATCAATATTAATTAAATTACGATCCAGCTTTTTGTTTCCTGTCAGATAAGGGTTTGCAAAGGTTGTGATAGAACACAAACCAGCCACAAGCAGCAGAAATAGTTTTTTCATAAGAGAACTCGTTGGTTGTACTTGAATAACCATAGAGTTGAAAAATTTATTGCATGTGTCAAGAAAGTTAGCCAAGCGGGTGCTTTTTTTGTGACGAACACTGACTTAGCGGAAGAAAATCCGCGAGAAAATGTAAGAGAAACGCAGGACTTCGTATTTAACTATCGAGTGACCGAATTAATGAAATGTCATCTTTGCGCTGTATGATCGAGGCAAAGTTATTGGCGAGTTTTCGAAAGCGTTGTTTTGCTTTTTAGATATTAATAATAAAAACAAGAGGTTATATTGGTTTTGAGATGTTTGCCAAAGGCATCTATAAGAATCTTTTGCCAGCAGATTTTTTGTTAGCGAGTTAGTATTGATTTGCTATCTTTAAAATAAACTTAGGAACTTTAAATAGTTCATTCTATAATTGCTCGCTTTTATACCAGAGCCCGCTTTCGGGGCGACTTAGAATATGTACATTTATGTGTACAAGTTCTGTTTTTATATAAGGTCATGCACATAAAATGTCATCAAATATCAGCAACTTAAGAAACATTGCGATCATCGCACACGTTGACCATGGTAAAACTACCCTGGTTGATAAGCTATTACAGCAGTCAGGCACCTTGTCTGAGCGCGCGGCGCCTCAAGAGCGGATCATGGACTCTAATGATCTGGAAAAAGAGCGTGGCATTACCATCTTGGCAAAAAATACGGCAATACGCTGGAATGACTACCGTATCAATATCGTTGATACACCTGGACACGCTGATTTTGGTGGTGAAGTAGAGCGTATTATGTCGATGGTTGACTCAGTATTGCTGCTGGTTGACGCGGTAGACGGCCCTATGCCACAAACTCGCTTTGTAACGCAAAAAGCCTTTGCTCAAGGTCTAAAACCCATTGTTGTGATTAACAAAATTGACCGCCCTGGCGCTCGTCCTGACTGGGTTATGGATCAGGTTTTTGACCTATTTGATCGCTTGGGTGCAACAGACGAGCAATTAGACTTCCCCGTTGTTTATGCTTCTGCATTGAATGGCTATGCTTCTGACGATCAGGACACTCGCGAAGGTGACATGACAGCCTTGTTTCAGGCTATCGTCGATATTGTTGAGCCGCCCAAAGTTGACCTTGATGGTCCGTTCCAGATGCAGGTTTCTCAGCTGGATTATTCTTCTTATGTTGGTGCTATTGCGGTTGGTCGTATTACTCGTGGTACGGTACGTACTAACATGCCTGTTACTATCATCAACGCAGAAGGCAAAACTCGTAACGGTAAAATTGGCCAGGTGCTCGGTTATCTTGGTTTAGAGCGTGACGAAGTTGAAAGCGCGACGGCAGGTGATATTGTTGCGATCACGGGTGTTGAAGCCCCTAAAATTTCTGACACTATTTGTGCTCCAGAGGCGGTGGAAGCTTTGCCTGCGCTGTCTGTTGATGAGCCAACTGTGACCATGACTTTCCAGGTAAATAACTCGCCATTTGCAGGTAAAGACGGTAAATTCCTGACTTCTCGTCAGATCCTTGAGCGTCTGGATCGAGAGCTTATCCACAATGTTGCTTTACGTGTTGAGCAAACTGATGATCCTGATAAGTTTAAGGTATCGGGTCGTGGTGAGCTGCACTTGTCTGTATTGATTGAAAACATGCGTCGTGAAGGATTTGAGTTAGCGGTATCACGTCCTGAAGTTATCATGCGCGAAATTGATGGTGAAATGCAGGAGCCCTACGAAAATCTAACCATTGATATCGAAGAAGATCATCAGGGCTCTGTCATGGAGAAGCTGGGTGAGCGTAAAGCCGAAATGACCAACATGGTACCGGATGGGAAAGGACGTGTTCGTCTGGACTTTATGATTCCTGCCCGTGGCTTGATTGGTTTCCAGACTGAGTTCATGACAGCTACTTCTGGTAGCGGACTTATTTATCACACCTTTGATCATTACGGTCCTGCGGTTCCTGGTGCTTTGGCACAACGCCATAATGGGGTTCTTATCAGTAATGGTGACGGAAAAGCCTTAGGCTATGCGCTGTTTTCTCTTCAGGATCGTGGTCGTTTGTTTATTGACCATGGTGTGGAAGTTTATGAGGGCATGGTTATCGGTATCCACTCACGTGATAACGACCTGACGGTTAACCCGCTAAAAGGTAAGCAGCTAACTAATGTTCGAGCGGCTGGTACCGATGAAAACCTGGTATTAACACCGCCTATCCGCTTTACTCTGGAGCAGGCACTGGAGTTCATCGATGATGATGAGCTGGTTGAAGTGACTCCAAACAACATCCGCGTACGTAAGAAGTTCTTGAAAGAGCACGAGCGTAAGCGTGCGGCACGTTCTAAAGATTAATTTCTAGCCGTCGATAGATATCTCTGGTCTAAACTTTAAGGAACCGATGTCCGTTTTTACGGTCTATCGGTTCTGATCACAAAGTGGTGGCCAGCGACTTAGCTGTGCTGTCGAGGCTTTGTACAGCTAACTCGATAGGGGATGTTGAATTGTCCATTAAAATCATTGCAAGTCTTGTCGTTATTACCTTTCTTACGTCATGTGCAGAAACCAGTGCTCTTGACGTTACCCGTGCTTTATTAGGTTATGTTGAGCCGCCGAAAGCGGAACCCGTATTGGAATCATTAAAAAAGGAATATCGTCGCTGCATGGCCGAGAATCCGGAGCGTCCCTGCGTGCAAATTGCCTACGATAACATTCGTGATGAGCATGAGTTGGATGAGCGTGCACTGCCCAAAGGGTATGTTCGTATTATTCAGGGCGAAGTCGAAAAAGAAAACACAGATGCTAAAGAGTCTGAGCAATAGACTTTTTGCAAAGCAAAAAAAACCCGGCTTTCGCCGGGGTGTGTCAAATTTAAAATTGCAGGTAGGAGATTGACGATATCTACTCTATCGTAACCGCCGATCTATCTCTGTAAGTCATATCCTATTTCAATGTAAGACATTTCCTATTCATGAATAGAGATTTTTTCGCTCTCTTGCCTGACTTCTAGCGCTAGCGTGCTAACATAAAGAAAAAACGGCGGTTTATGATGCAGGTTCTGTACCCAGAAATAAAACCCTATGCCGAGCATTTGCTGGATGTTGGCAATGGGCATCAAATCTATATCGAAGAAAGCGGTTCTCCCAAAGGACTGCCCGTTCTTTATGTGCATGGAGGCCCAGGAACAGGGTCGATTTCTTATCATCGACGTTTTTTTGATCCCGAAAAATTCCGCATTATCCTTTTTGACCAACGTGGGTGTGGTCGTTCTCTTGCCGACAATGAATTAGAAGCCAATACAACCGAACATTTACTGCATGATTTAGAGGCGATAAGAGAGCATCTTGAGGTTGACCGCTGGGTGATATTTGGTGGCGGCTGGGGCGGTACTCTGGCGTTGCTCTATGCGCAAAGCTTTAACATGCGAGTTCATGGGCTGATCATTCATAGTGTTTTTCTGGGGCGTGAGGCCGATGTCGACTGGATCTTTCGTACCGGGATTCCCCGTTTGGTACCTGATTATTGGGAAGAGTTTGTGCAATCTCTTCACTCCAAGGACCATGACAACGTTTTGGAAGTGTTTTCTGATCGGCTGGGAGGGACGGACGAATTAGCACGTATGTCTGCTGCTAAAAGTTGGGCGACCTGGTATGCCAAAAGCAGCTTGCTCCATCATAGCAATGTCTGGATTAAACGCTTCCATGATCCTCATGTGGCGATGACAACGGCCAAAATCCAGGCTCATTACTTCCGCCAAAATTGTTTTCTCGAAGACAACCGGGTTATCGAAAATGCCCACAAGTTATCAGGAATTCCTGGCATCATCGTTCATGGACGTTTTGACCTGCTCTGTCCCCTCGATTCGGCCTGGTTATTGCAACACCACTGGCCTGAAGCCGAACTTCATGTTATAAGAGATGCCTGTCATGCGAACTTGGATCCGGGTATAACCGATGCTCTGGTTCGCGCTTCTAAAGATATGCATTGGATTGTAACGCATGATTGGACTGATTCAGCGAGTGACTGATGCACGAGTTGAAGTGAGTGGACAAATAACAGGACAAATCGAAAAAGGAATTCTGGCACTCATTGGTGTTGAAAAAGGTGATTCTCAAGAGCAAGCTGAGCGACTTATTCAAAAGATGCTGGGGTATCGCATATTTGAAGACGAAGCAGGAAAGATGAATTTGAGCTTGAATAATATTCAAGGCGGATTGCTGCTCGTACCTCAATTTACTCTGCCTGCGGACACTCGCAAGGGTACTCGGCCCAGCTTTAGTAGTGCCGCTGCACCAGAACTAGGTAAAGCCCTTTTTCATCACGCACTGGATTATGCGAAAAATCAGTATGAAAGTGTTGAAGCTGGTGTATTTGGAGCCGATATGAAAGTCTCTTTATGTAACGATGGTCCTGTGACTTTCTGGCTGAAAGTATAGTTTTTAAACGCATAAGAAACTTGTAAATTTAACAAAATTATTTAACAGATATTGAATGCTCTTGATATCAACTTTGTGATAATTAAGAGTGATGACAATATCAAATTGCAAATGAGTTGGAGGGTGTTTTGCAAGCAGCAAAATATAATGTCATTTTGACTGGTGAACTGATTCAAGAACGAGAGGTCGTTGTACCTGCTTTGGCCGCTTTGTTTAAAAAGAGCGAAGAGCAAATCGAGAAGATTCTTGCAAAAGCACCTAAAACTATTAAGAAAGAAGTGGACAAAGCGACCGCTGAAAAATTTGAGCGAGCCATCACTCAACGAGGTGCAGGTGTGCGCCTGGAAGCCATTAACGAAGAGCCTGAGGTTGCTGCGCCAGCTTGGACCTTGGAACCTACTGACGAAGAAGAAGCCGCTACATCGAATGATGGACCAGCGAACTTCCAGGTTGAGGGTGGTGAAGAAAACGAAGGCCAAATGATGGGGCATAGTTTAGAGGTGACTCCTCCGCCTGAAGAGCCTGCAGGTAACGATGTCGAAGAAGACTTTTATGCTGCGCCCGAAAGCGATGTGGTTGATTACAGCACTGTGCAGTATGTCGAGATGTCTCCGAAAGATATTCTATTATCTTTCAACGGACGCATTAATCGTCGCACCTGGTGGATGTACGGTTTTATCTTGCCGATGGTTTTATCTTTCGTCTTTATGTTTTTGTTTTCGTTGGTGGTAGGTACATCTGGCAGTGGCGGTGCTGGTGGCGGCATTGGTGTTATTATCATGGGTATACTAACGCTGGTTCTCATGGTGCTCATGATCTATGTCGGCATTACCGTTAATGTGAAACGTTTGCATGATCAGGACAAATCAGGCTGGTGGTATTTGATTGCGTTTATTCCTCTTGGAGGCCTGGTGATCTTTATTATGAATGGCTTTTTGGCTGGAACAGAAGGTGGCAATCAGTTCGGTTTTCCACAGGCCAGTTAGGTTGACGGGGTGTCGAAGTAGATTCGACACCCTTTTTTATCTACTCTTATTTATTCGTGCTCATTAATAATAACAGCAAGTTTATCGTAATCTTTCTGAGAATGGCTTTGCATCGCTGAGGTCATAAAAACAAACATAGAGCGCCACAAGATATTCTTTCCACTGACTCGATTGTTTACATTAATTTCTGTTTTATTGCCTTGAGCAACGAAATCAATCGCAATATCTACTGTCATCATTTCATTGTCTAGAGTGAAAGCAAAGTGCTTGTTTGGTTCTACCTTAGTGACCACCTCTTTCATCTTCATGACTTCGCCATCTTGCTCTATCGTTACCCACCATTCGCTGCCTTCTGTTAAAGGCTCACCTTTGATGTTTTCAAAGCTCTTGAAGCCCGTTAGCCATTTTTCTGTGTTGTTGCTATCGGTAAAAATTTGATAGGCCTTTTGCGGTGATGCATTGACGGTGATTGAATTCGTATAGGTAACGTCTCCAGAAAACACTCCTATACTTAAAAACAAGAGAACTAGAGCCGTTATTGCCTGGATTATTCTAATTAATATTTTCATTATTCATTCTCTTCTTTGTTCAGTTTTGAGACTTCATCAAACAATCGCTCGGCAGTGACTTCTTCTGCTGCGATCTGTTCGCCTATGTTTAAAGCGACTTTGGAACGAAACCGTCTTGGAATATTGCTCATTGCTGGGCCATCTTTGCGGCTAAAGAAGCTTCCCCACAAACCATCAAGATACATAGGAATGACAGGTACCGGTGTGCGTTGAATGATTTTTTCTATGCCAGGTTTAAAAACATTCATATTGCCATCGTAGGTGATTTTTCCTTCGGGGAAAATGCAGACTACCTCGCCTTTATCCAATACTTCCGCAACTTTATCGAAGGCTTTTTCCATAAGCTCAGGATTCTCTCTTGCTGGTGCAATGGGAATGGCCTTTGCCGTTTTAAAAATAAAGCTTAGGATAGGCGTTTTAAAGATCCTGTGGTCCATGACAAAGCGTATAGGACGACGGCTGCCCGCAGCGAGAATTAAGGCATCCATAAAGCTGACGTGGTTGCACACTAATACACAAGCTCCTTTTTCTGGAATGTTCTCGATGTCTTTTATCTTTAAACGATAAAAGATACTGACAAAGACCCATATTAAGAAGCGCATTAAAAACTCAGGCACCAGAGTAAAGATATACAGGGCAACTAGTGCATTCAGAACTGCGGTGACTAAAATAATTTCTGGAATAGAAAAGCCAAGTGTTATCAGGGTAATGGCCATGATGCCAGACATCACCATAAATAAGGCATTCATAATGTTGTTGCCGGCGATGGTTCGTGAGATATGCAATGGATCACAACGAGTTTGTATGAGTGCATACAGAGGAACGATAAAGAAGCCACCAAAAACACCAATGAGAATGCTATCGATAAACACGCGCCAGTTATGTGCATGTTGGAAAAACTCTATAATGCCAAGGGTTGGGCTGGCGTCGGCTGTGGTGTTAGCAAAATAGAGATCCAGGGTAAATATCGTCAGACCAATGGCCCCGAAAGGAACCAGACCAATCTCTACTTTGCGTCCAGAAAGTCTTTCGCATAGCATGGAACCTAGACCGATACCTAACGAAAACGCGGCCAGTATTAATGTGGCGATTTCTGACTTTCCACCCAGCGTATATTTTGTGTAGTTAGGTATTTGAGCCATGATGGTTGCACCGAAAAACCAGAACCAGGATATGCCCGCAACAGACAGAAACACCACTCTGTTCTTTTTCATAAAAGAAAAGTTTCTGTAGGTTTCCTTAAAGGTATTAAAGTTTATTTTTAGGTCCGGATTTACTGCTGGTGCCTGAGGAATTTTCCGGCTGAACAGATAGCCTGTGACAGCAATAAGAATAACTACTGAAGAAACAACATAAGGGCCAACGTCTGAAACTTCGATAAGAATGCCACCGAGGATCATTCCGAGCAATATGGCCAGAAAAGTGCCCATTTCTACCAGGCCGTTGCCTCCCACTAATTCTTCCTTGCTTAGGTGTTGAGGTAAAATGCCATATTTTATCGGGCCGAATATGGCTGATTGAGTGCCCATTAAAAACAGTACGCCGATCAAAAATGGAGTGCTTTGAAGATAAAATCCGATGGCAGCCAAAGACATTATAGCTATTTCGAGCAGCTTCACTTTTCTGATGATGCCGGACTTTTCATACTTTTCTGCGAGCTGGCCGCATGTCGATGAAAATAAAAAGAAGGGCAGTATAAAAATGATGGCTGCCAGGTTTGTTAAAAGCCCTGATTCTTCTTGACTGTCTCCGGCGACAGCAAAGGTGAAAAATATAAACAGTGCCGTTTTGTAGATATTATCGTTTAATGCGCCCAAAGCCTGGGTAACAAAAAACGGCATAAAACGCTTTTGTTTAAACAACTCAAATTGACTTCCGCTCATTCTTAAATCCTCAGCAGTTTATTGGTCACACTACAGTGGCCAGTTAAAGCAGTCTATGCTGTTCTGTGTTGTGATTGATTGTAATTCTGATGGAGAAACTTGATAGTGGCTGGCTAGCTCTTTGCCTATATGTGGCACTACTGATGGCAGATTTCGTCCATTCTTAGGTTTGGGTTTTAGATTTCTTGGTGTCAGGTAAGGCGCATCGGTCTCAACCATTAAGCGATTAAGTGGAATATCATTGAGAGCATCCAGTAGATCGTGATTTCTTCTTTCGTCACATACCCATCCTGTCACACCGATATAAATATCTAACTCGATATAGCGTTTTACTTGTTCTCGAGTGCCTGTAAAGCAGTGAATAACCAATGTGGTCAATTGTTCTCGATATTTTTGCAGCAGCGAAAGCATGGCATCATGGGCACTTCGTTCATGCAGCAGCAAGGGTTTCTGGTATTTGATGGCCAATTGTATCTGACGCTCAAAGACTTCCAGTTGAACATCCGCAGGAGAAAAGTTGCGGTCAAAATCAAGCCCACACTCACCGACCGTTACAACTTCGGGCGAACGAATGAGTTCTTCCAATGCTACCCATGAGGCCGCTGTCATCTCTTTGGCATCATGCGGGTGGCACCCTGCTGTCGCTTTCAGATGATCGGGATATGCGTTTGCCAATTTGACGGCTTGCCGACTATGCTCCAGATTAGTGCCCGTTACTAGCATGCGTTTAACATCGGCCTCAACCGCCTGATTGATAACCTCTTCACGGTCTTTATCAAAACGTTTGTTGGTAAGATTTACGCAGATATCTGTCCAAGTTGTTTTCATGAAGCAATCCTAACTGATTTCTTTGGGTTGCCAAGTACAGCGCTTCTGGTAGCAATCCATAATACCTGACGTCTTATTGTTGGCGACTCATCATTGAGAGGCTTTTTGCGGATTATATACCCAAAGTATTTCGAAAGGCAGGGGCGGTAAACGAACGCCGACCTCATTTAAAATACGACGGGCATAAGCTAGTTACAGTATAAAGGAATTTCGGTATGGCTATCGGCTTGTTGATCCAGCCGTAGGCTTACGTATTGCTGGTTGCCAAGACGAGCAGGCCAGCTAAAAGCGCCATTGTTGGATTGAGCGTTAAAGCGTATTTCTTTTTGGCTGCTCTTATAATCGGTTGAACGTTCTAGTGCCTTAAGGATGAGTAGTTGTTGCTTATGGTTTTGCTGCTGCTCATCTCGATAGGATAGGCGCAGGTAAAGAGAGTGTGCACAATGGTTTTTAAAACTAAAACGAAGAATTGTATCGGAAGCTTCGACCAGGTTTTGTTTCGGATACCAGTTGCTAATGGCTAATTTATCACCAGGGGAGAGTGACGTTGAGGCTTTTATAGGGGTTGAGCGATTGCTCAACCATTGAGCATCAATGGGATAATTCATGATGGATTCTTCATCATAAGGATATTGCCATACTTGATTGTTGGTTAATCGAGCATTGATTTGGGCGCAATGTTGGCGCAGTTCCGTATCTGACGTAAAAAGAGAGTTTAGCCTTTGTGAGCAGCTCTCTGCCTGTAAACGCAGCCATTGCTCGCCATAAGGCCAGTCTGGATGACGAAACTCATGTTCAAGGCCAAGTGCATGACCGAATTCATGCAAGATAATGCGTTGTCTTTGTTTCATTGTCGTTGAAGGTAGCGCAAGGCTTGCCAGACGCATCGTTGGTTCGTCGCTTGTCAGGGCATCATGACGGCCAAGCTGGGTGCCGTCGTAACCTTTAAAAGAAATCCGGATATGACTGATGGAGGGCTTCTGATGATAGAAACGAAAAGAAATATTGGCGTACTGGCTCCATTCAACAGCATAACGCTCGACTAATGAACGCCAGACTTTATCACCATCCAGAAACCATACGTTGAGTTGACTTCCTGCTGGCCAGCGCTTATCTGGCGCTATCACAGCAGCCTGTGCAAATTGAATGATGAAGAGTGAGAAAATCGTTAAGTAACGCATGGGGATCGGGTTTGTTCTGGGAGAGGTTACTTTGACATATTCTGCTTGCTTTGACCACTTGGCAGAGGTGGAAACATTTTTGAGATAAAGCGGATTTTAAGTACAATATAGGCAGTTTAATTATTTCTGGACCAGATTCATGTCAAATTCTCCTGTTATTGCTCCTTCAATCTTGTCTGCTGATTTTGCTCGTTTGGGTGAAGAAGTGGATAACGTCATTCAGGCTGGCGCTGATTGGGTGCATTTCGACGTAATGGATAATCATTATGTTCCTAACCTGACCATTGGGCCGATGGTGTGTAAAGCGCTGCGAGACTATGGCATCAAGGCTCCTATTGATGTTCATCTGATGGTTGAGCCAGTGGATCGTATTATTCCTGATTTCGCTAAAGCTGGAGCCGACTACATCACGTTTCATCCTGAAGCGTCTAAGCATGTCGATAGAACCATTCAGGTGATTAAAGACCATGGCTGCAAAGCCGGGCTAGTTCTTAATCCTGCCACACCGACCCATTGCCTTGAGTATGTGCTCGAAAAGCTGGATATGGTGTTGCTGATGTCGGTAAACCCTGGCTTTGGTGGGCAATCTTTTATTCCATCAACACTGGATAAATTGCGTCAGGTAAGAGCTTTGATTGATAGCAGTGGCCTTGATATTCGATTGGAAATTGATGGCGGCGTTAAAGTGGATAACATTGCAGAGATTGCAGCGGCCGGTGCCGATACCTTTGTTGCTGGCTCAGCGATATTTAATGCTGAGGATTATGCTGAACGTATCACTCAAATGCGTGAGCAATTAGCGACTCAACAGCGAGCTTAGTGAGTGGAGCATCAACTCTTAATATTTGATCTGGATGGCACTCTGATTGAGAGCCTTCCAGATATCGCTCTGGCAACGGATAAGATGTTGATGGAGTTGGGCTATCAACCTGCTGGAGAGCAGCGGGTTGGCGAGTGGATTGGCAATGGTATGGCAAAACTTATTGAGAGAGCTTTATATTCTCAACTCGAACAAATACCGGAAGCCGATACACTCAAGCTGGCGATTGAAATTTTTCAACGACACTACCACCAATCGCTCGGTGAAGCCTCAAAACTTTATCCTGGAGTACAAGAGCATTTGGAACTGCTTAAGACTAAGTATCGTCTGGCTTTATGTACGAACAAGCCCAAAGTGTTTACTGAGTTGTTATTAAAGCAGTTTAAGTTGGAGCACTTGTTTGAATGGGTGGTTTGTGGCGATTCGTTAGCGCAAAAGAAACCCTCCCCTGAGCCTCTATTATGGATATGCGAACAAGCCGATATTTTGCCCAGTCATTCGCTGATGGTAGGAGATTCTCATAACGACACTAAAGCTGCTCACGCTGCCACTATGTCATGCGTTTGTTTTAGCTACGGCTATAATCACGGACGTCCTATTACCGATGAGTTTGATGGCCCTGTCTTTGATCATTTTGAGCAGCTTCACGATTGGCTACAGCTGAATTCTTCTATAGCTCATACCTAATACAGTTAGAAATTATTCCATGTTATTAATGCTCGATAATTTTGATTCCTTTACGTATAACCTTGTTCAGTATTTTCGTGAGTTGGGCGCTGACTTATGTGTAAAAAGGAACGATATTTCTTTATCGGAAATCAAACGATTAAAGCCGGAGAAAATTGTGGTTTCGCCTGGCCCTTGTTCGCCCAATGAGGCGGGTGTGTCACTTGAAGTGATTCGCCATTACGCTGGTGTGGTGCCGATTTTAGGTGTGTGTTTGGGTCATCAGGCCATTGCTCAAAGCTTTGGAGCAAAGGTTGTGAGAGCTAAGCAGGTAATGCATGGAAAGACATCAGGAATTTATCATAATAATGACGGCGTCTTTAAAGGGCTAGCGCCAGGATTTAAAGCCACACGTTATCATTCATTAACGGTTGATGAGCATACTTTGCCTGATTGTTTTGACATTACTGCATGGACACAAAGTCAAACAGGTCAGCGGGAATATATTATGGGAATACGACACAAACAGATGCCGTTAGAAGGAGTGCAGTTTCATCCAGAAGCTATTTTGACAGAGTTTGGTCATCAACTACTGCAGAACTTTCTGGATGGAACTCAATAGAGGCTCTTTAAGTGAATCTTAACGAGCCCCAAAAATGACCATGGTTTTGCCTTTTACAGAAATGTGTTGTTGTTCTTCAAGTACTTTTAGCACTCGACCAACCATTTCTCTCGAACATCCAACAATACGGCCTAATTCTTGACGAGTAATTTTAATTTGCATGCCATCTGGATGCGTCATTGCATCTGGCTCTTTGCAAAGTTCCAGTAAAGCCCGAGCAACTCGACCAGTAACATCCATAAAGGCTAAATCACCCACCTTGCGGCTGGTGTTTCTCAAACGGATAGCCATCTGTGCTGATAAGCGCATTAGGATGTCGGGATTTTCTTGAACCAGAGTTTGGAACTTGGAATAGCTGATTTCTGCTATTTCACTTTCTACTTTTGCTTTGACCCAGGCACTACGAATGTCCTGACCATCAAACAAACCCATTTCACCAAAAAAGTCACCCGCATTTAAGTAGGCTAAAACTAATTCTCTACCATCATTGTCTTCAATAACAACGGTGACTGATCCTTCCAAAATAAAATAGAGAGATTCAGATTTATCACCTTGGTAGATAATGGTGCTTTTTGATGGATAACGTCGACGATGACAATGAGAAATAAACCATTCCATCGTTGTATCTTTTGCTATAAACCTTGGCAATGACATGTGACTAATGCCTTTTCGTTAAAATAGTATATTGTCTTACATTTTAGAACACTTTAGCATAAAGTAATACGCCTGGTATAGGTGTAAAAAATTCAATAAGTTGTGAGACTTAGATCACTTAAATCAAGAGGTTTTTCGTGCAAGCTAAAGTAATTTGGGAAAGAGATTTAAATTTTCTGGCCGAGTGTGAAAGCGGCCAAACTACTCGCTTAAGTGGTAATGGAGAGCATCTGTCGCCAATGGAAGCTGTTTTATCGGCTGTGGGTGGATGTTCGTCAATTGATGTGGTCATGATTTTGCAAAAATCCCGACAAGAAATCACAGGATGCGAATGTAATTTGGAAGCTAAACGTGCTGAAAATGATCCTAAAGTTTTCACTAATATTCACGCTCATTATGTGATCTCTGGCAAAGATATTTCTGAACATCATGTTAAGAGAGCCTGTGGGCTGTCGTTAGAGAAGTATTGCTCCGTTGCACTGATGTTAACTGGTAATGTTGATATTACTCATTCGTACGAGATTGTTTAAAACCCCACTACGGCTGCTCCCCTATTTCATGTCTAAATGATAGGAGAGTAGCTCCTGCTCTAGATGACATTTTATGTCTTGACATTTTATGTCGGTCACACTAAACTATCTATCATCAAGCTTGATGCCCAGTTAAGAATCTTGGCAACGCGTTATTTTCTGTCTTTAGGAATCACGCAAAGCCGATTTTCACCGATTAGCTCATTGAAAAAAGAGCGAAATAGAATCAGACGCATTCGTACCTGAGCGCTGTATAGTGCGATAGCTATGAATGCTGATACGACAACAAAAGGGAGTCGGATAGTGGCATTTATTATCGTTTTGTTAGCAACATTATTTCTTGCGCCTAAATGGGGAGCTGCTTTGTTAGCTTTATCTGGCGCTGTTGCTCTGGCGCTGAGAGGGCGCAATCCGTGGCTACTCTCTTATCGTCGCGCCTCTGCAAGCATTAAACGACGGATTGTTTAAATATGGTAGACCGTTTTTGTCATGACTTTGGACATCGCTGACATGGCTGCTTTTATTGGCTGCGGCAAGGCGGCACCGCCTGCTTCAAGTGCAGCGGTAGCATGATGGGCTTCGTCTTCTTTCATGACTTCAAGAATCGCACGGGATTTATGATCGTGCTCTGGTAGCTGAGTTAGATGGCTTTCTAGATGTTTAACAACTTGGCGCTCTGTTTCAACGACAAATCCCAGGCTCCACTGATCACCGGCTAAACCTGCTACGGCACCGATGGTGAATGAGCTGGCATACCATAATGGGTTAAGCAGGCTGGTATGAGTGTTAAGTTCTGTTAGTCGGTCTTTGCACCAGTCCAGGTGATCATTTTCCTCTTTTGCAGAGAGCTCCATTTTTGCTCGAGTTTCTTCATTGCGGGCTGTGATGGCCTGTCCTTGATAAAGCGCTTGAGCGCAAACTTCTCCACAATGATTGATGCGCATTAAGCCTGCTACATGGCGTCTTTCTGCGTCATCTAGCTCTTTTTCATTGGTCACCTTGTGGCTGGGGTTAGAGCGAGGAGTTGTCTGGTAGCCGCCTGCCAGAGTCCTTAAGGCATTGTCGGCGCTAGTAAGCAATGTATCGAGCAAATTATAATGTCGCATAATTGATTCGGTTTTGGTTAAACTTAGATTATTATAAATAAAACCCATCCAGATAAACATACCGCTTTTGAAAGCTGCAGGCGTTAACTGCACATCGTTTGTATGGTAGATGAGTTAGATCGACTCAAAGGCGAGCGAAGCAGTCATTGGAAATTAAAGAATGAGTGGAAAGACAGAGTTAAACGACCTTAAATTACTGGTTCAATCAAGTATCCCAATTATTAATATAGAGACTCACGAAGAAAAACGAGCGATTGACCTGTTATCTAACATCGCGTTTTCCTTTAACAAGCCTTTGATGTCCTGGGATGTCGTTGATGGATTGTCGCGTGTTGATGTTAATCAACCATTGCATGCCCTTGAAGATACTCAGACCCCAGAAGATGTTTTACGGCATATCAAGACGGCGCGTAGACCTTCTATTTACGTTTTATGTGACTTTCATCCTTACCTTCAAGAAGCCCCGCAAATTATCCGTCTGATAAAAGAGATTTCACTCGACACAACCAATGGCCATACCTTGGTGTTTATTTCTCATGAGTTATCTTTGCCAGCAGAAATCAGCCGATTTGCATCCCAGTTTAGTATGGCATTACCGAACAAAGAACAGCTGGAGCAGCTTATTCGCAGTGAAGCCAAAATCTGGTCTCGCAAGCACAATAAGCGGGTGCGCACGGACTCGAATACCCTCGCTCGACTGATCAGTAACTTGCAGGGCTTAACTTACGCAGATGCTCGTCAGTTGATTCAAAACATCATTAGCGATGACGGGGCTATCACCGAAGATGAGCTGCCTGCTGTGAATAAGGCAAAGTTCGAGCTGTTAAATATGGATGGTGTGCTGAGTTTCGAATATGAAACGGCCAAGTTTGCTGAAGTTGGAGGCTTAAAAAACTTAAAGCAGTGGCTTAAGCAGCGAGAGGCTATTTTTCATCGCCGTGAAGAGTTTGAGCTCGATCCGCCAAAAGGACTCATGCTTGTTGGGGTGCAGGGTGGTGGTAAAAGTCTTGCGGCGAAAGCGGTTGCTGGTATGTGGGGAGTTGCCTTATTGCGTTTGGATTTTGGTTCACTGTACAACAAGTATCATGGTGAAACCGAAAAGAATTTACGTGAAGCGCTGACCATGGCGGAGCTAATGGCCCCATGTGTACTATGGTTTGATGAAATTGAAAAAGGAATATCAACCGAGAGCAATGATGGTGGCACATCACAAAGAGTTCTCGGTACCCTGTTAACCTGGATGGCGGAGAACGATAAACCCGTTTTTGTTGTTTCAACCGCAAACGATATCTCTAAACTTCCTCCTGAGTTAATGCGCAAAGGGCGACTGGATGAAATCTTCTTTGTTGATTTGCCTGATACTGATGCTCGCATGGAGATCTTTAAAATTCATTTAGAAAAACGAAAAATGAGCGCCAGTGATTTTTCTTTGCCTGCTTTGGCGCAGAAAACCGATGGCTTTACTGGCTCGGAGATCGAGCAGATAGTTGTTTCGGGGCTCTATTCTAGCTATGGCCAAAAAGTCACTTTGAGTGATAGTATTTTGCTACAGGAAATCGATAAAACTCGTCCTCTTTCTGTTGTTATGGCTGAGCAGTTTGCTCAATTGAAGCAATGGGCACAGGGACGTACTGTGATAGCTAACTAAGCACTTAATTGAGATGACAATGAAACTTTTTTATTCGACGGCTTCACCCTATGCCAGAGCTACTCGTATTATGCTGCGAGAAGCCAGCTTGGACTTTTCTAATATCGAGTACTCGAGTCATCCATTTGATAATGAGCCTGACTTTTTGCAAACTAATCCCTTAGGTAAGGTTCCTTGTTTGCTGTTAGAGTCAGGAGAAAGTCTTTATGACAGTGAGGTGATTTGTCAGTATCTTGACTCTGAACATAACGAAGGAAAGTTGTGGGCCCCTGTTAAGGATAACTGGCAGGCTCGAAAGACCTATTCTTTAGTGTCCGGCTTGCTGGATACCTCAGTTGCTCTGCAACAGGAGAAAATGAGAGCTGCAGAAGCTTTGGAGTCTCTTTTTTGGAAAGAGCGTTTTATTGCTGCTCTCGAACGCGGGGCGAAAGAATTATCCAGATTACTTCCACTTTATGGGGAGATGTGGAGCCTGTTGTCTATTAATAGCTTGTGTCTTTTGGATTATTTGAGCTTTAGACATCCTGAGCTTGACTGGAAGCAGCATTCGCCGCTGCTTGAACATTACAAGCTACACTCGATAAGAGACTCGTTTGAACAAACGGCACCTAAATAAAAAAAGCCCAGTTAAAAAACTGGGCAATATAGGGGTCGAAATATTAGTCAGTTCAACTAGTTTGAAAGCTATCAAATCAATTTGGTTTGCCGACGGATTGCTTTATTAAACAACCTGCATCGTTGGCAATCTTGACCTCGTGTCCTAAGCTTTCCATTGCACCTTACTTTGCTTACTCTGAGTGTCCAAGTTGTAATCATTCGAATTGCGAATCGGTTTGCATTTTTGTTTAATCTATCGCCAATGCCTTCCATCGTCCGTAATCTCAGATAATGAATATAGGCTTTTCATTGAATATGCAGTAAACTGCCCGAGTATCTGATGGATGAAGGAACTAAGGAATTAAGATGTTGGATACAAGCCACACGGTAGAGATACCTGAAGGTATTGAATTGAGCTTGCCAGTAGCCAGCCCTCTTGAGCGCATACTGGCTTATATGATTGATGCGGTTGTTCAGCTGGTCATTCTTATTATTATTGGTAATGTTTTTAGCCTATTTGGCAATTTTGGTGCGGGTATTTTTGCCGTTCTTTATTTTTTGCTTAATTGGTTCTATGCCGTTTTTTTTGAAATGTTTAATGATGGAGCAACACCAGGCAAAAAAGCCATGGGTATTCTGGTGGTTAATGACGATGGCACCCCTGTTTCTTGGGCGGCTTCAATCGTGCGTAACTTATTGAGGTTTGCAGATGCCTTTCCGGGTTTTCACCTGTTTGGGGTCACCTGCATGTTCTTGAACTCCAATTTTAAGCGCCTAGGCGACCTGGCGGCTGGAACCATTGTTATTCATCGTAAGAAAGAAGTTCAAGAAGTTGTGATAAAAGAAGTTAAGGCAGAGGCGCCTGATGTGTCACTGCTTTCTGATGAGCAGAGTGCGATACTCCATTTCGGTGAACGTATTGATACACTCAGCAAAGATCGCTGCAATGAGTTAACGGATATTCTAGCGCCCATGTTAAAAGCGGATTCATCAGAAAAGCGTATGAACAAAGTGCTTGCTATTGCCAATTGGCTTAGAGGTCGACGTTGAGACAAGAAGAATTTGAAAAGCAATACGAGCTGTGCTGGAAAAGAAGCGCTCTGATCATTGAGCTATACGATAAACGTTCAAAACAGGGAGCCTTGGACAATAAACTATTGGATGAATTTCCTGCTTTATATCGTAAGCTATGTCATTCCCTGGCCGTCGCCAAAGAGCGTCAATACAGCCCTTTTTTAGTTGAGCGCCTGGATCGATTGGCGTTGCGAGGACATCAAATCCTTTATCAACGTCGCTGGGGACTTGGCAAAAAAGTGTTGAACTTTGTCTTTCATGGTTTTGCTCGAAAAGTTCAAGACAATGCCAGACTCTTTTGGCTGACGAGCTTTATTTTTTATGGTCCGGCACTGATCATGTTTGCTCTCACAATCGTGAGTCCCGAGCTCATTTACAGTTTGCTGCCACCTTCTGAAGTCGCTTCTTTTGAGGCTATGTATGACCCGTCGTCGGGAGCTATCGGACGAGAGAGAGAATCCGATACCGATGTAAGAATGTTCGGACATTACATCCAGAACAATATTGGGATCGCTTTTCGTACCTTTGCGGCAGGGATCTTTTTTACACTAGGTTCTTTATTTTTTTTGATATTCAATGGTGTCTTTTTTGGCGCGATTTCAGCCCACATCACCAATATTGAATATACCTCTACATTTTTCCCTTTTGTTATTGGGCATGGTTCTGTTGAGCTAACTGCCATTGTTATTGCCGGAATGGCCGGTATTAAGCTCGGTTGGGCGCTCGTTGCTCCAGGTAATTTGACCCGTATGGATGCGCTAAAGTTAGCGGCTAAAGATGCGGTTACTTTGATGTATGGCGCTACCCTGTTTTTAATTCTGGCGGCCTTTATTGAAGCTTTCTGGTCGTCAAGTTCAACGCTGGCTATTTCTACAAAATATACCGTAGGCACATTCTTGTGGATTTTTGTGTACGTTTACTTGTTGTTTCCACGGAGAGCTCGTCATGAAGCTTGAGTCAATGACGGCAAAGGTAAGGCCTCGAAGTGGGTGGGAAGCCTTGGCTTTAGGGTTTCGCATGGCTCATCACCATTGGCGCTCGTTATGGGGCATTTGGTTTGCTGTGACTCTTATTCCTGTATTGCTGCCACTTATATTTTTCCCTGAATATGGCTTTTGGATTATTGTTGGTTTTTGGTGGTTAAAACCTTTGTGGGAGAGACCGCTTCTGCATTTTACCAGCCGGGCTTTGTTTGGAGAGTACCCCTCCATTAAAGATACTTTAAAGTCCTTACCTGGTTATTTTTTTGTGCAATGGTTTCCTACTCTTACGTATCGTCGTCTGGGCTTTACGCGATCGATGGATGCTGCGGTTATTCAATTAGAAGGTTTGAGCGGGCAAAGGCGCAGTCGCCGTATTCAAACTCTTCACATGCAGGCATCGGGTGCGGGCTCCTGGCTTACATTGCTGTTATTCTTTCTTCACTTCGTTGTGTATTTTAATCTTGTGTTAATGGTTATCTGGTTTGTTCCAGAGCACTATCTTGAGTGGTTATTGAAACAACTGGGAAATAAGCTAGCGTTAGAGTCTGATGGTATTTTTACTTTGGTACGAGAGCTGATTTGGACTGACACCGTTATGGCCGTTCAGGTTTCTCAGGTGTTGATACATTATTTAGTGATCAGTTTTATATCGCCATTTTATGTGACTGGAGGCTTCGCTTTATATATCAACCAAAGAACCATTCTTGAAGCCTGGGACATTGAGTTAACTTTTAAGCAACTAAGGCAGCGTATTGACGAAAAGGAAAAGAAGCGAAAGAAAAGTGCCTTGATCGCAAGCTGCTGTTTGGCTCTGGTGTTATCGGTTGGGATTGCGCCAGGTGATAGTTTGGCTGAAGAGCCAGAGGTAGAGAAAGTTTCGATCGAACATGAGCAAGCTAAACAAACCATTGAAGAAATTATTGAGAGTGAGGCTTTTAATAAAACGGTGACAAAGAAAAGGCACTTTTTTGACTTTGATGTAGAAGAAGACAAAGAAATTGCTGACCTGTCGGGATTCTCTGGATTCGGCAAGTCATTGGCCTTTATATTTGAAATACTGCTTTGGTGTGGCGCATTTGGTCTTATCGTATGGTTAATTGTGAAGTTCAGTGAAAGTAAGTATCTTTCTTCCAGTTTTAAAAGAGGGAAAAAGAAAAAAGCGAAGCCAGATGTCTTGTTTGGTCTGGAGATTAATGAGGAATCTCTGCCTGACTCTCCAGCCGATGAAGCATGGACACTTTGGCAGCAGGGCGAATGTCGTGCTGCTATGTCATTACTTTATCGTGCTACTTTATTCCAGTTGATCGAGTCTCACCATTGCGAGTTCGAAGATGGTTATACGGAGTTAGAGTGTGTGCGTATCGTAGACTCTGTTGTCGATAAAAACGTAGCTTCGTTTTTTAGTGAACTCACTCAATCATGGCGAGTATTTGCTTATGCTCATCAGCCGCCTGGGAATTCTTTGATGCAAAGTTTGTGTTTGCGTTGGAACGGTATGTTTCTGACGCCTGAACCTCAGGAGGCATCATGATTGATATTAAGTCAAAAAAAGTTCGCATGCCTGTGGTTGCTGTTGCTTTCTTTGTGCTTCTGTTTGGATTATATAAAACGTTTTATTGGCACTATATTCAAATCGAACACGTTGAGCATAATGAAGGTATGAGCCTGGAAGCGATAAAAAATCCTTTCTTGGCTTCGCAGATGTTTCTGGAGAAAGTTCAATTGCCTGCTGAGCTCGTCAGTGATTTTACTTTCCTTGATACTCCGTTGGATAGTTCGCACACCTATTTATTTACTAACTCACGTAAGGCTCTAAGTGAACGCCGACTCGAAAATCTGAAAAAGTTCGCTCAGTCTGGTGGTCATCTTATTGTTGTGGCAACCGAAATATTTGATGATGCTAATGGCGCAAGTGGAGCGCCTATTCTTGATGAGTTAGGCCTGCGCTTATATGAAAACGAAACTTACGATTATGATGCGGTCTCTGAGTTTACGTTTACTGATGCAGAAAAAAATACGGTAGTAGATTTTCACGGTAAGTACTATCTGGTCGACTCAGAAGGTAGTAGCACTTTTATTGGTGGAAGTGATAATGGTAATCATGTTGTCCAATACGAGTATGGTGATGGACTGGTTACCGTTTTAAGCAGTGCACACTTTCTTAAAAACAGGAATGTTCAAAAAAATGATCATGCTATGTTTTTGTGGCAGCTCACTCACCATACAGACAAACTGTGGGTCGTTTACGATACCAACGTGCGTTCTCTTTTTAGTTTGTTTTGGCAGTATGGTTCTTCAATTATCGTCTCTTTCTTCGCTTTTATGATCCTTCTTATTTGGTATAAACAAATAAAAACGGCTCCCGTTTTCGCCCAGTTCAGTAATGTTAGAAGGCAACTTATGCAACATATCGTGTCCTCTGCTGAGTTTAAGTTACGGCACAATGGGCATTATGGTTTGTTGAAGTCTTTACGTGAAGATGTAACGGTTCGTATTAAGAAGCATGTTAGAGATTTTGAGAATTTACCAAGAAACACAAAAATTGAGTGGTTAGAGCATAAGACCGCATTAAATAGACAACAAATCGAGTTGGCCTTATTTGAAGTAGATAACGATATCATCGGGTTTACTGAACAGGTCAAGCTATTGCAACAGATCAGGAATAAAGTATGAGTGAAGAGCAAGTAAATCAACAGCCTTCTAATCACGAGCTGTCACAAGTGATTCAAAATATTCGTCAACAAGTTAATAGTGTGTTGATTGGTCAAGATGACATCGTAGAGCAAACCTTGGTATGCCTGGTTGCTGCTGGACATTTGTTGTTAGAAGGTGTTCCGGGTATTGGTAAAACGCTTCTTGTGCGATCATTAGCGCGTTGCTTTGGTGGTGATTTTTCTCGTATTCAGTTTACACCTGATCTGATGCCAAGTGATGTGACGGGGCATGCTATCTATGATCCTAAGTCAGAAAAATTCCGTATTCGTAAAGGCCCTGTGTTTACCAATTTGTTGCTAGCGGATGAAATCAATCGAGCGCCAGCTAAAACACAGGCTTCGTTGCTGGAGGTCATGCAAGAGCAACAAATTACTATCGAAGGGCACTCGTATTCATCCACTCCTCCTTTCATGGTGATGGCTACGCAAAATCCACTAGAGCAGGAAGGTACTTACCCTTTGCCGGAAGCTGAGCTGGATCGCTTCTTGATGAAAGTGTTTGTCACCTATCCATCGACTGAAGATGAAGTCACTCTGGTTAAAAATGTGACGACGGGAAAAGTGAACAACGATGCATTGCTTGAGGGACTTACACCGCAAGCGAATCCGGAGCATATCTTGGCCTGCCAACGTGCTGCTGCTAATTTAGATGTCGACGATAGCTTATTTGAGTACGCTGTTCGTCTGGCTGCAGCAACTCGAGAGTGGTCAGGTATTCGTATGGGAGCAAGTCCACGGGCCAGTATCGCGTTAATTCGCTGTGCTCGTGCGCTGGCATTTATTCGTGAGCAGCCCTTTGTTTCTCCTGACGAAGTTAAATCTGTAGCAACCGGTGTTTTGCGTCACCGAATTCAGCTTTCTGCTGAAATGGAGATAGAAGGCATTCAGGCGGATGACGTGATTGCAGATATTCTTAGTCATGTGGAAGCCCCACGCAAATGAGGCCATCCCGAAACCTCTTATTGATCGTCTTTGCATGGCTTATGTGGTCGGCGTTAGCCTTAACTCTTGCCGTTGTTGAGAAAGTAATGGAATGGCCTCACTACAGTGACTGGCTATTACAAGGCTGGAGCATTTTTGGCGTGGCCTTGCTATTCATTGCTTTGGCTGACTTTGTTTTGATGTTGCTGCCAACTGCCGTGCATGCGGAGCGTAGTGTTTCACAAAGCATACCTGTTGATGCCAAAGTGAAGGTCAAACTTAAAGTTGTTAATAGAGAAAAGTATCCGATCCGGGTTTTTGTTAACGATGCTTATCCAGAGCATTGTGACACTGAGGGGGTGCCTGAAAATCAGGTGATTGCAGGCGGTGAGCATTTAGAATTTTCTTATCGGTTACGGGCGTTACGACGTGGAGATGCACACTTTGGTCGTGTCCGTTTGCTGTTGTACTCTCGATTACGATTGTGGCAGCGCCTGCAACGGTCGGGCGAAGAAGAAGTCGTTAAGGTTTACCCTAATTTTGCCACGATACATCATTTTATTCTCTTATCCGCTGATCAGCAGACGGTTCAAATGGGGATCCGTCAGATGCAGCGCCGAGGTGAGGGAATGGACTTTCATCAATTGCGAGAATATCGAATTGGTGACTCTCTTAGACAAATAGACTGGCGCGCGACGTCGCGCTTGCACAAGCTGATTTCGAAAGAATATCAGGAAGAGAAAGATCAAAATGTTGTTTTTTTACTGGACTGTGGACGACGCATGCGTACTCGTGATGGTCAACTCAGTCATTTTGATCATTCGTTAAATGCCATGTTGCTACTGGCCTACATTGCATTAAAGCAGGGTGATGCCGTTGGTATGATGAGCTTTGGTGGACAAGAACGCTGGCTGCCACCCAAAAAAGGAACACAGCATATTAATACCATGCTCAATCAGGCTTATGATCTGCATCCTCATCTGAATGCCTCGGATTTTATTGCCGTTGCGACAGAGCTGAATCGAAAAATCCGTAAGCGCTCCTTAGTGGTACTGGTTTCTAACTTTAGGGATGAAGACATTACTGAGTTACAGCCAGCCATCCGTATGTTGAATAAGCACCATCTGGTACTGCTGGCAAATCTGAGAGAACAGGTGCTGGACGATGTGATGGAGCAGCCGGTTGAGAGTTTGGATGATGCTATTCGTTATGCTGAAACGGTGGATTACTTAAAGCAGCGCAGTCAGCTACGTGAACACTTCTACCGGGAAGGCGTTATTTCGGTTGATTCGGTACCACGCCAATTAGCATCTCACATAGTTAATAGCTATTTTGAAATTAAACGAAGCGGCAAACTCTGATATGCTTGGGCCTTTATGATTATGTAAACGTTATTATGCCTTGGTTACAATTAAGACTGCGTACGACTCAGCCCGATGTTGAAGCAGTGACAGACTACCTTTCGGAGCTAGGGTCGCTCTCTGTGACCTTTGAAGATGCAGAAGATAACCCTATTCTTGAACCTGCACCTGGCGAAACTCCTCTCTGGAATCAACTGAAGGTGACAGCACTATTTGATGCTGAAGTCGACACTAATGAAATCTTGACCGCCATTGCGTCGCACTCTCTTGCTCAGGCGATTGTTTCTCCTCATTTTGAAGCGCTCGAAGATAAAGACTGGGAACGCGCCTGGATGGATAATTTTCATCCGATGCAGTTTGGCGAAAAGGTATGGATTGTACCGAGCTGGAAAGCGGCTCCAGAGCCGAATGCCGTTAACATTATGCTTGATCCCGGTTTGGCATTTGGAACTGGGACACATCCAACCACTTCGTTATGCTTAAAGTGGATGGATAGCTATTCGTTTACCAATAAAACCGTGCTCGATTATGGATGCGGATCTGGTATATTGGCGATTACTGCTGCGAAGCTTGGGGCAAAATCAACCAGTGCTATTGATATTGATCCACAGGCTATCATAGCAACCAAAGACAATATGGCTCGTAACGATTTGCCCGCTGATGCGATTGACGTGGGAATGCCAGATATTGTTAATGAACAAACTTTTGACGTGGTTGTGGCTAACATTCTTGCCGGTCCATTGGCAGAGTTGTCAGAAAGCATTTCTGCACTCGTTAAGTCAGAGGGACAGCTGGTGTTGTCTGGACTGTTAGCTGAGCAAGCCGAAGAAGTATCGAAGGTTTATTCAAAATGGTTTAATATGCAGCCTCCAGTCCAACAGGAAGACTGGGTGCGATTAGAAGGCGTAAAAAAACAATAAAGAAGGGCTCAACGCCGATGTCGGAATACGTTTATACTCGCTGTAAGCACTGCCAGACTGTGTTTAGAGTGACTCAAAAACAGCTTCAGCTGGCTGACGGAAAAGTCCGCTGTGGTGCATGTCTTTCGGTTTTTAAAGCAACCGATTCTCTTGTGCGTCCAAAACAAAAGAAAGCAACTCCACCTCCCACTCCTACAGAAGTACAGTCTTCTGAGAGTACCGATTCTATTGAGCGTCTTATTGATACTTCTCCAGCATTGGAGCCATCCGTTAATGAAGGAGGGCTGCTCACCGCATCTCCAGAAGCGGAGCTGGATATTATGTATTCTCAAGGGACCCAAGAGGCTCACTTTCCTATTGAAAGCTATGGCAAGACTTCGGCGGAAGAAACCAGTGAAGAAGTTGATGAGAGCGCAGATCATGCTATTCATCAAAGTGAGCCTATGCCGGAACCAGAAATGGGTGAAGTAGAATCGATAGAGCAATCTGTTGAGGATATGAGTTTATCTTCGCTGGATGAAGGAGAGCCTGAGTTAGAACCTTCATTGGAAGATATTGAGCGCTTTGTAGAAGACGATAATGCGACTTTTGAGCAACTTGATGAGGGTGTTCAAGAGGAAGTGGCTAGTGAAGACAGTGAGCCAGACAATTTCGCTGATCAGGAACTGGAACTTGAAGGGATAGACGATAGTTTCTCTCTGGCGGATACCGAAGAGACAGTAAGTCCTGTTTCTGATGATGTGAGCTCACTAGAAAATCAGCATGTCGCTGAGCTGCCTAATATATTAGAACCCGAAATGGAAGATGAGGCGGTAGCAGAAGTAGAACGAATGCTGCAAATGGATGCAGAAAGTGGCGTCCCTTATGCGTCATCAACATTGTCTGATTCTTATGAAGAGCCTCAGGATGAATCTGACCAAGTTCGGCACGCCGATGGCACCTATGAGTTAGAGCAAGAAACTTTTTCTGAGCAGGAACTGGTTGAAGATGCACCTCTGCAAAATGAATTTGTCTATGAAGAGGAATCCGTTCAGGCAGACGATCCTTCCGACCCTTCAATGGGGATGCTATCGGATAATTTGCGCAATGAGTCACTCGATCCGGATCCTCTTGATGAATTTGATGAAATGATCGAAGGACGTAGCCATAAACTAAAGTGGGCTATCTTAACGGTTTTGATACTTGGTGGCTTAGGTTTTGGCGGATTTCACCTGTGGACAGAGCGTCAGACGCTGGCTTGGGACGATACCTGGGGAGGTACTGTTCATTCCATGTGCTCATTACTTCCCTGTGAATTAAAACCCAGACGGGATGTCGATAAAATTGAGCTGGTTCAGCGCAGTATTCAACCAGGGCGAGACAATCCCGACATGCTGGAGTTTGATTTGATTCTGCGTAATAACGCCGTCTTCGAACAACCCTTTCCAGTGGTGGAGGTAAAATTTACCGACACCAATGGCAAGGTTATAACACGTGAACAATTCACACCCGACGATTACTTATCCGAAGCCATCGCTATGCCTTCCGGTAAGAAAGCCCATATCTTGATAAAAACGCAAAATCCTCATCCTGGAGTGTTGGGATACGAATTTAAATTTCATTAAGCGTCTGTTTTCATTAAAAACATCAAAAAGAAGTCGAAATCTAATAAAATTTTCGTTTTCAAAGTTTGGCAAAAAGTGTATGATTTGGCGCTTTCTTAACCAGTCCTGGCAGGGTAGTCCGAAGTATTATGAAGATAGGTCCGTACCAACTGGAAAATCAGTTAGTTCTGGCACCTATGGCGGGCGTGACTGATCGTCCTTTCCGTCAGCTTTGTAAAGAGTTGGGAGCAGGCACCGCCGTTTCCGAAATGGTGGCTTCTAATCCAAAACTCCGACATACCCGAAAAAGTCAGCTGCGTTCTGATCATCGTGGTGAGACCGGTTTGCGTTCTGTTCAAATTGCTGGAGCTGATCCGGCAATGATGGCTGAAGCCGCTCGCTACAATGTGCAACAGGGTGCTCAGATTGTTGATATCAATATGGGGTGCCCGGCAAAGAAAGTTTGTAATAAGGCCGCTGGTTCTGCTTTGATGAGAGAACCTAAGCTGGTTGAACAGATATTATTCGCCGTTACTGATTCTGTGTCAGTGCCCGTTACGCTAAAAATTCGTACCGGGTGGGATTCTGACAATAAAAATGGATTAGAGATCGCACAAATAGCAGAACGGGCAGGCATTCAAGCACTGGCTATTCATGGTCGTACCCGAGCATGTGGTTATGGCGGTGAAGCAGAGTATGACGTTATTCGCGACATCAAGCAGAATGTGTCTATTCCTATCATTGCTAATGGCGACATCACCAGCCCAGAAAAAGCACGTTATGTGCTGGATTATACGGGTGTGGATGCGATTATGATTGGGCGTGCAGCACAAGGACGTCCGTGGATTTTTCGAGAAATCGAGCATTTCCTTCGTACCGGACAACGGTTGGATGAACCAAAACTTGATGAGGTAGAAGACATTATGTTGCGGCATATTAGTCAACTGCACTCATTTTATGGGGCGCATCAGGGGACACGCATAGCAAGAAAGCATGTTTCCTGGTACCTGAAGGAGCAGCTCGATAGTTCTGATTTTCGTCGTGCGTTTAACCGCATCGAAGAGGCTGACGAACAATTATCGGCTGCGAAGCAGTACTTTCAACAACAAAGAGCAAAACAGGCAAAAGCAGCATGAGCATTTTAGAAACAATGGAAACCATAGCGACTCAGGAGAATGTTGAACTGTCACCAGTATCTCAACAGCCTACCCTGCGCGAAAGCGTGAACACTGCCATCCAGAACTATTTCTCGCAGTTGGATGGACAGCAGCCTTCTGAATTATATGACATGGTTTTAGCTGAAGTTGAAGCACCATTGCTAGAGCGTGTTATGGAATATACTCGCGGCAATCAAACCAAAGCAGCCATTATTCTTGGGCTAAACCGTGGCACACTTCGCAAGAAGTTGAAAATCTACGGCCTTAACTAAGCTATTCTTTATATCCGGCAAGATTTCTTTTCTTGCCGGCATCATCTATTCTTTTCCTACATCGATTAACCAAGAGGTTTTTCCATGCAAACATTGCGACCTGTCCGTCGTGCGCTGATCAGTGTCTCGGACAAAACAGGTATTATTGAATTTGCACAACAGTTAGCCGCTTTAAACGTTGAGATTCTATCAACTGGTGGAACAGCAAAGTTGCTGGCTGAACATGATATCGACGTAACTGAAGTATCATCATATACAGGCTTCCCTGAGATGATGGACGGACGAATCAAAACACTACATCCAAAAATCCACGGCGCGCTTTTAGGTCGTCGAGGTACTGATAACGAAGTAATGGATGAGCACGGTATCATTGGGATTGATTTACTCGTTGTTAATTTGTATCCCTTCGAACAAACCGTTGCTCGCGATGATTGCACCTTACCTCTGGCAATTGAAAACATCGATATCGGTGGCCCAACCATGTTGCGTGCTGCCGCAAAAAATCACAATGATGTAACCGTAGTCGTTGATCATAATGATTACGCGGATGTGATTTCTGCACTGAAAGAGCACAAAGGCACTGATTACGATTTGCGCTATAAATTAGCGGTTAAAACTTTTGGTCATACTGCAAAATATGATGGTGCTATTTCTAATTACTTAAGTGCTCGTTTAGAGAATAAAGAAGAAGCCAATACTTTCTCAGATACTTACTCTGTTCAATATCAAAAAGTTCAAGATATGCGTTACGGTGAAAATCCGCATCAGCGAGCTGCTTTTTATGTTGAAGAAAGTGCAACTGAAGCATCGGTATCAACAGCAAAGCAACTTCAAGGCAAAGAGTTGTCGTTCAATAATGTTGCTGATACTGACGCTGCATTAGAGTGTGTTAAAAGTTTTGACCAACCAGCTTGCGTTATTGTTAAGCATGCAAACCCTTGTGGTGTTGCTGTTGGAGCGGGTTTGTTAGAAGCCTATGAGCGCGCTTACCAAACCGATCCTACATCAGCTTTTGGTGGCATCATTGCTTTTAACCGAGAACTGGACGAAACAACAGCCAAAGCAATTATTGAGCGCCAGTTTGTCGAAGTAATTATCGCTCCGTCTATTTCTGCTGCTGCTGCCAAGGTTGTTAGCGAAAAGAAAAATGTGCGTTTATTAGAGTGTGGGCAGTGGGCACAACCTGCCGAAGCATTTGATTACAAACGTGTGAACGGCGGTTTGTTAGTTCAAGACAGAGATCTTGGATTAATTACTGAGCAAGATTTAAAAATTGTCACTAAGCGAGTGCCAACGGAAGAAGAAATGCGCGATCTTTTATTCTGTTGGAAAGTCGCAAAGTTTGTTAAGTCTAATGCGATTGTTTATGCGCGTGAAGAGCAAACAATCGGCGTTGGTGCTGGTCAAATGAGCCGAGTGTACTCTGCGAAAATTGCAGGAATTAAAGCCGCTGATGAGAACCTGGAAGTAAAAGGTTCTGTTATGGCCTCCGATGCTTTCTTCCCGTTTCGTGATGGTATTGATGCGGCAGCAGAAGCAGGCGTTAAAGCTGTTATTCAACCTGGTGGGTCTATGCGCGACGAAGAAGTTATTGCCGCTGCAGATGAACATAATTTAGCCATGGTCTTCACAGGAATGCGACACTTCCGTCATTAAGGTTTCATTCATTTTTTCCTTGATAGTATGTACGCAGAACGTAACAAATCTTGTTGATGTTCTGTGTACATCAATAAACTTATCATTTTCTGTCTGTAAACAGGATGAGTTTTAAACTAAACATGAAGGAAAAAACACATGAAAAAATTATTCGCGTTATCTGCAATCGCACTTCTTTCTACTGGCGCTGCTTTAGCTGAGCAACCTTCTTATGATTTCGTTGAATTCGGTTATGCAGAATTGGATGAAGCCGATGGATTTGTATTAAGAGGAAATGCAGAAATCAATGATCACTTTTATTTTAATGGTGGCTATCAAATCCTAAGTCAAGATAGCAACGATCTTGATGAAGTAAAAATCGGTATTGGTTTTAAAATGCCTGTAACATCTAATACTTCATTCTTCGCTCATGTTGATTACCTTGACTGGGAATTCGACAATAATGCCGGTAGCGCTTCTGGTGACGGTTTTGAAATTGGCGCAGGTGTTCGTTCTAACGTTCGTGCTGGTACAGAGCTGTTTGCTGAGTTATCTCGTAAAGATGGTGATATCGAGTCAGTTGATTTAGAAGAAACCTATCTTACTTTAGGGTTACGTCAGAGCTTTAACAAAAACTTCGGTGGCTTTGCTGAATACTTTGTTGGTGAAGGTGATGACAACGATGGTTTCCGCCTCGGTATCCAATACAGTTTCTAAGGTTAAACCTTTGTGGTAGTAAGAAAGGACTCATTTGAGTCCTTTTTTTGTATCTCATTAACCTTTTTTAATTCTCTTTGCAATAGCATTAATTCCCAATATTTACTGGTGAAATAAATATAATCTAATGCCCCGGTGTTTTTCGAAAATCTATCTGACTGTTTGAGTCATCTGGTAGGTCTTAGAACGGATGACCACCGTAACAATTATTATTGCCCCAAGGCGGCATAATTCAGGAGAATTAACTGAAGTCGTTCGACATGGAGCGATGGCAGTTCACTTTATAGGTAAACAAGGGCTAATTCATGAAAAAGATAATAACAGCATCTGTTGTTGCATTACTTTCCAGTGGCGCAGTATTCGCCGAAAATCCAACGTTTGATTTTGTAGAAGCGGGTTATGTTGATTTTGATCAGTTGGATGGTTTCTCTATCCGCGCTAATGCTAGCATCTCTGATAACTTCTTCGTAAACCTGGGCCATGAAGATATCAGCGGCAGCGAAGCAGGCGTAAAAGAAGAGTTGGATTCGACCGTAGTTGGTCTGGGAATCATGGGGCCTATTTCTGATGCAACTTCTATCTTCATGCACATGGACTATGTTGCCTTTGATACAGATAACACTAGCCAAAATGGTTGGGGCTTAGGCGCAGGTATCCGTTCAAACGTTGCCGAAAATATCGAGCTTTACGGTGAAGTTTTCTACAAAGATCTGGATGCCAACCACGAGAATGTTGAGCTGACTGGTGGTGTTCGTTTTAAAGCTTCCGAGCAGTTAGGCGCTTACGTTGAGTGGACTCGTCTGGATCAGGACGATGATGACTCTGACGGCTTCCGCGTTGGTGTTCAGTACAAGTTCTAAGATATATCTTATGTTAAGAAGCTAACAAAGGGTTAGCTTCTTACTTTTTTACTATTTTTCTCTCTTCTTGCCTATAAATGCTGCTAATCGGCTTTATACTCTTTTCTGATCAAGATAAAATTTACCCATTAACATCTGATTGTCTGGAGATCTTCCCTAAATGAACCTTCTCGTTATTGGTGGCGGTGGCCGCGAGCATGCCTTGGCCTGGAAAGCGGCTCAATCTTCTAAAGTAACTAAAGTATTTGTTGCACCTGGTAATGCTGGGACGGAGCTGGAGCCCAAATTGGAGAACGTCAATATTGGCGTGGAAGATATTGACGCTCTTTTGACCTTTGCCAAAGAAAATAGTGTCGAATTAACCATCGTTGGTCCTGAAGCACCTCTTGTTATTGGAGTGGTTGATGCTTTTCAGCAGGCTGGCATGAATATCTTTGGACCAACGAAAGGTGCAGCCCAACTAGAGGGCTCTAAAGCGTTTACTAAAGACTTTTTAGCTCGCCATGACATTCCAACGGCGGCTTATGGCAATTTCACTGACATTGAGCAGGCGAAAAACTATGTTCGAGAGCAGGGAACTCCTATCGTTATCAAAGCAGACGGATTGGCTGCAGGTAAAGGCGTTATTATTGCAGAGACCGAAGAGCAGGCATTTGCAGCTATTGACGACATGCTAGCTGGAAACAAGTTTGGCGATGCGGGTCACCGAGTGGTTATTGAAGAATTTCTGGTCGGCGAAGAAGCCAGCTTTATTGTGATGGTTGATGGAAAAAATGTATTGCCCCTAGCGACATCACAGGACCATAAAGCCCGTGACAATGGTGATACTGGGCCTAATACAGGCGGTATGGGGGCTTATTCTCCTGCTCCTGTTGTGACGCAGGAAATCCATGATCGCATTATGGAACAGGTTATCTGGCCTACGGTAAAAGGTATGGATTCAGAGGGGCATCCCTACACTGGCTTTTTGTACGCTGGTGTCATGATCGATCAGCAAGGCAACATTAAAGTACTAGAGTACAACTGTCGCTTTGGTGATCCTGAAACTCAACCTATTATGATGCGTCTAGAATCTGATTTAGTTGAACTGTGTCAGGCTTCGCTTGCGCAAAAGCTGAATGAAGTAGAGGCCAAATGGGACCCTCGACCTTCACTTGGCGTGGTTATGGCGGCTGGAGGCTATCCTGAGAGCTATAACAAAGGTGATGCGATTTCTGGGTTGGATGCCGAAGAAAATGACTCGAAAGTGTTCCATGCAGGTACCAAGGTTGCCGATGGGCAGGTGGTTACTGCTGGTGGCCGTGTACTTTGTGTTGTCGCCTTAGGTGACTCGGTTACTGAGGCACAGAAAAAAGCCTATGCCCGATTGAACAAAGTTAATTGGGACAATGTCTACTTTAGAACTGACATTGGTCATCGAGCCATTGCTCGCGAGCAATAAACATTAAGGCCACTGATATCAGTGGCCTTTTTTTTGTCCGGAGAGTAACAAGATTGTTTTATAAATGGGCTGTTAGAGTTTTTCTACTATGTCTACTGCTGTGCTCTATTGCTTACCTGTCTTTCCCTGTCTGGGCGAATAGTCTCGTCACTTACTTTTTGCCTAAAGAAGTCTCCTTAGTTAAAGCCAGCTGGAATTTTCCTGGTGTATCGTCAATAAAGGCGAATGATATTGTGCTTCGGATCACGACAGATTCCATGATCGTTGAGGCATCCTTAGAATCATTGACTCTTGATGGACACCGCCGAGAACTTGAACTAAAAAAGTTACAGGCCGATGTTCAGTCCGTTAAATCGAACTCACCGTCTAAGCCTCCTGCGTTACCTTCTCTGGATTTTATGCAGCAGCTGCCACAGTGGTCTATCAATGCTGATGCTATTGATGTGAATTACTCTGGCAGTTTGCCTTCGAAATTGCAGCTCGCTGAACTGAAATTGGAAACCGCTCAAAATCGTTTGATGCTTTCTACCGACTGGAAGGTTGAACAGGAGCAAGGAAAACTTATTCTTGACGCTGCGACGACAAAAAGTCACTTACAGGTGAGTCAGCGTGACGAAATCGTTGCAGAAGTCCAGGTTACCCACTCTTCTACCAGTTCCTGGCTAGCAGAATATCGGTTGACTCTGGACTCGTTGCCCTGGCAGCGATTTGCTCCTCCTGCGCTGTCTATTGGTTCAATGAAAGGGAATTTAAATGGCAAGTTAAACATTAACCAGCAGTTTGATGTTTCTAGCAACCATGAGCTCAAGGCGCTTAATTTAAAAGAGGTGCGTTGGCGTGGTGATTTTGACGTACAGCTAGAGGCTTTGACATTGTCTTCAACTTTTGGGATTCAACGACAAGGCGCTGACTGGACCGTGACAGGGCTAGAGGACGCCGTTGTTAAAGCGCTGGGCGGTAGGTCTTTGCTCCCTCAGCAGGATATTCATTTTCAATTCGAAACACTCACTGTGGCGAATACGCAGCCTTTACAGCTGATAGTTAACCGTTTTCAGCAAGATAACTGGCCCGACTATGCAGTGAAAGCTGAAGTTGAGCAGGGGAGTGTTAAACGCGGGCCGCAACAGGCGCAATTTCAGCAATGGAACGGGATATTCTCTAATCTAGACGCCTGTTCTAAGTGTGTAGTTTTTGAGCAGTCTTTACGGCAGTTGGAGCATCCTCAGGCAGTAGTAGATACTTTGACAGCCAAAGGGCGCTATCAGTTGTCTGAGTCGTTACTTGAGGCGGATATTGTGGCACTTAACGCACAGAGACGTGCTGGCATGGGAGAGCTACAGCCTGTTAACTTCAATGGCAATCTTCGTTCGAATACTCAGCGTCTTGACGTGGATGGCATGCTTACCAGCGCTTTATTTGAACCTGCTCCGATTCAGTTTTGGTATGTCTTTGAGAGCCAAAAAAGTTTACTCACCCTGCCAAAAATGGAAAGCAAGATAGATGCATTAAGGCCGGTGGTTGCCCCGTTCTTGGCCGATTTTGATGCGCTCAATATTATTTCGGGTAATATTTTTTCCAAGTTAGATTATCAATTGCAAAATCAAAATGCTAAAGGAGAAGTGAAGGCTAACTCCTTCGCTATGTCTTATGAGCAACTGGGAGCAGAAGGGATTGAACTGGATGCCACTTTTTCTATGCAACAAGAAAATCTAAAGGCATCTGGGCACGGCAAAGTCGCATCACTCAGTTTGCCTATGGAATCTAACTTAAGTGATACCTCTTTTGATTTTAATTTATTAAGCAAAGATAGCGGCAGTGTTAAGAATTTTTCCAGTCACTGGTTTGATAGCCATATTTCGTTTGCAGAGATGAAATTCGATTCCCCACAATCGATTCAACGAACTCTGGTTCAAATAAAACGTATGGACTTGATCCATTTGTTTAACATGATCAATGTAGAAGGTCTCAGTGGGCGTGGACTGATTGATTTAGAGATCCCTGTGGGTGTGGAGCAAGGCAAAGGTTATGTGGCTGATGGTGTGTTCGAGGCGCAGGGAAAAGGCGCGATTGCTTACGTTAATCCTGCTGCTAAGGCTTTAGGGCAACAAAATATTGCTTTTCAAGCACTGGAGAATTTTGAATACGAACACTTTTCGGGGACTATCAATTATAGTACCGAGGGTGACTATGTGATTGAAATTAAACTTGTTGGAAGAAATCCCCAAGTGATGGATGGATACCCCATTAGTTTTAATTTGAACATTAATGGCCAGCTACCCGCCTTGTTTAAGTCAGTATTTCTAACGGGAGATATGAGCGAAAACATCATGGAGCAAATCAAGCACTCTTCAAATAGCCAAAACTGAACAGACCTGTCTAAAATAGTATTAGGAAGTGTCTGGTATTTGCTACACTATACCCTTCGTCTTTCGAGATGCAGCGGTGTTGGCTGCGCGCACTCACCCCAATCACTTAGTTCATCTAAGCTCAGGGGGGCGTTTGCTGGCCGCCTACCTGCACCTTGAAATACTTTGGGTATATTAAGACAGCACCTCAAAACAAAAGCTATGGCAACGGAGTTTGAGTTCAGCCGAAGTTCAGTCTGGCGTTGTAGACTAAGAGAAAATGAATTAAAGGAGAGAGTGTGTGAAGTATAACGATATTCCAAGTTCTTTGGCTGTGATACCGCTCGCTCTGGTATTAGCAGCTTGTAATCCAACGGTGCGCGTAGAGGCACCAGACAAGCCCATTGAGATTAATTTAACGGTTAACATTAAGCATGAGATTAAAGTAAAGGTCGAAAAAGAGGCCGAAGAAATGTTAGCTGACGAAGAGCTTTTTTAGAGGATTAAGTTATGGATATACGAAAGCTTATTAAAAACGCGGTGTTCCTGTTATTAATTGTATTTATCAGTATTCAGGCAACCTGGGCTGCTGATTTAAAATCGGCTAAAGCACAAGGCTACATTGGTGAAAAACCCGATGGCTATATTGGCTTGGTAAAAAGTGACGCACCGAGTGATGTCGTAGCGCTAGTGAAGTCTACGAATCAGAAGCGCAAAGCCAAGTATCAAGGCATTGCCGCTAAACAGAAAATATCCATTGGCGAAGTGGGTAAGATTGTTGGCAAAAAGTTTATCAGTAAAACAGCGTCTGGTAATTACGTCATGCAGAATGGCCGCTGGGTCAAAAAATAACACAAGGTCGCTATCTGCGGCCTTTTTTCTCTTATTCTGCGGTTCATAAATTTTGTAATACTCTTTTTCTTTTCTATCTCATCTTCTCGCAGTACATTGTTACCCATCTATACCTGTCGCCTTTCAAGGTGCAGTGGTGTTGGCTGCGCGCACTCACCCCAATCACTTAGTCTATCTAAGCTCAGGGGACTCGCTTACTGGCCGCCTACCTGCACCTTGAAATTCTTTGGGTATATAAACTAGATTGGGTACTCTAATGATAAAAAAAATAATCCTGTGGTCCTTGCTGGCTCTCATATTACTTGTGGTTGGTGGTATCTGGCATACATTGAACTTTAAGCCAGTGACGATTGAGTTGTTTTATAACCGCATTGTCTACGAGATGGTAAAAGACAGTCCAGAGACTCTATCCAGTTTGAGAGTGTTGGAGAGTGTGGGTATAAAAGGTCATCAAGACAAGCTAGACAATGCCAGCCCAGAGAAAACAGCAGAGTTGTTTGAGCAAATAAAGGAATACAAAGCCATACTGTCGAGTTATTCAGAAGAGGGGATGACAGAAGATGAGAAGCTATCCAAAGATATTTTGATGTACCTGCTTGATATCGGTGTCGAAGCGGAGGCATTTCAACTTCACACCTATCCTCTCAATCAGCTATTTGGCGCCCAATCTAATTTTCCTTCATTTATGGATGCACAGCATCAAGTAGAAGAACTTCGTGACGCAGAAGATTATGTAAAGCGAATGGCTGCGGTTAAAACCAAGTTTTCACAGATTTTGGCAGGACTAAAGCTGCGGGAACAGGCACAAATCATTCCACCTCGTTTTGTTATAGAACGAGTGCTTACTGAGATGAAAGATTTTATAAAACAGCCAGCGACAGAGAATATTTTATATACGTCGTTAAAAAAGAAAATGGAAGCCATCGATAAGGGACAAGAGCTAACACTGGAGGAGAGGTCTGTTCTTGCAAGTGCAGCAGAAACCATTGAGCAAGATGTTTACCCGGCTTATCAATTGTTTATTGACTACTTCGGCTCACTGGCCGATAAAGCCAGTGACGACGATGGGTTCTGGAAGCTGCCGCAGGGAGATAAAGCCTATCAATTAGCCTTAAAGCTATTTACGACAACGGATTACAGCCCGGACTATATCCACAATCTGGGATTGTCGGAGGTGGCCAGAATCCAACAAGAAATACTGGCTATTCTTGCTGCTGAAGGCCGCGATGTGAGCGGTGGATTTACTAAAGCTATGGCTGATTTGTCTGCAGAGTCAAGGTTTTACTATCCCGATACTCAAGAAGGGCGCGAGCAGATCCTTAAGGATTATCAATCGATGATTGACGAAATCAGTGCGGGTTTAGACGGTGCTTTTAGAGTTAGGCCTGAAGCCCCTGTTGAAGTATTGCGGATACCTGAATTTAAAGAGAAAACGGCTCCGGGTGCTTACTATCAGAGAGCATCAATTGATGGCCAGCGCCCAGGACGCTTTTATGCCAATCTTTACGACATCAAAGCAACCCCCAAATACGGTATGAGAACCTTGGCCTATCATGAAGCAACGCCTGGGCATCATTTTCAGCAGTCGATTCAACAGGAATTACAGGGTGTTCCTATTTTCAGAAAGTTTGCCCCTTTTACAGCTTACTCCGAGGGATGGGCCCTTTATGCCGAGCGATTGGCCTGGGAATTAGGTTTCCAAGAAAATCCTTACGACAATATTGGACGCTTGCAGGCAGAGTTGTTCCGTTCTGTACGCTTAGTGGTGGATACCGGGATTCATGCTAAGCGTTGGACTCGTGAACAGGCGATAGACTATATGCTCAATAATACTGGAATGGCCAAGAGCGATGTGGTGTCAGAGATTGAGCGCTATATTGTTATGCCGGGGCAGGCTACGTCTTATAAAGTTGGAATGATCAAAATATTGGAGTTACGAGAGAAAGCGAAACAAGCACTTGGTGAACAATTTGATTTACGCGACTTTCATGATCAAGTATTAAAAAATGGAGCAGTTCCGTTAGATATATTAGAACGAATTATTGATCGTTATATTGAGGCAAAACGTAAAGAGTGACGATTAAACGGAAAGGAATATAAAAAGCAACACTCACCTATGATTTAGTGAGTGTTGCTTAAAGGCATTTATCTATTCTTTTGGCTTAAGCAAATTGTTTTCTAAATAGTGAATATTAGTGCCGCCTTTATGGAAGTTATCGTCTGCAATAATTTTTTGTTGCAGAGGGATATTGGTTTTGATGCCATCAATAACCAGTTCTTCCAAAGCCATTTGCATTCGCGCCATGGCGACTTCACGAGTCTCACCATAAGTAATCAATTTTCCGATCATTGAGTCGTAGAATGGTGGAACTTTGTAGCTTGCGTAAATATGAGAGTCCCAACGAACACCTGGGCCACCTGGAGCATGATAAGTGGTAATGGTTCCCGGTGATGGGATAAACGAGTTTGGATCTTCTGCATTGATACGGCATTCAATCGAGTGGCCTTTAAGCTTGATATCATCCTGCTTAAAAGACAAAGGCTGGCCTTCGGCAACGCGAAGCTGCTCTTTGATAATATCAACGCCTGTGACAAGCTCTGTTACAGGATGCTCAACCTGAACGCGCGTATTCATCTCGATGAAATAGAATTCACCTTTCTCATATAAGAACTCAAAAGTACCAGCGCCTCGATAACCAAGCTCTTTACAAGCTTGTACACAACGCTCGCCGATAAAGCGGCGCATTTCGTCGGTAATGCCTGGAGCGGGAGCTTCCTCGATAACTTTTTGGTGACGACGCTGCATAGAGCAATCGCGCTCGCCAAGATAAATGGCATTGCCGTGGTTATCGGCGAGGACTTGAATCTCGACATGGCGTGGTGTTTCTAAAAACTTTTCCATGTAAACCATGTCATTACCAAAAGCGGCTTTGGCTTCGGCTTTAGTCAATGCGATAGACTCTAACAAATCTTCTTCTTTGCGCACGACTCGCATACCACGACCGCCACCACCACCAGATGCTTTAATGATGATAGGGTAAGCAATGCGCTTGGCAATCGCTAAGTTTTCTTTTTCGTTGTCACCTAGTGGACCATCAGAACCTGGTACACAAGGTACGCCTGCTTTTTTCATCGCTGAAATAGCAGATACTTTGTCACCCATCAGGCGAATGGTATCGGCCTTGGGTCCAATAAAGGTATAACCAGAACGTTCTACTTGTTCTGCAAAGTCAGCATTCTCAGCCAAAAATCCGTAGCCGGGATGAATAGCCACTGCATCAGTGACTTCGGCAGCCGAAATAATAGCTGGGATATTAAGGTAGCTCTCCAGTGGAGATGGAGGGCCAATACAAACAGACTCGTCGGCTAGTTTTACATGCATTAAATTTTCATCAGCCGTTGAATGTACAGCAACCGTTTTAATGCCAAGCTCGCGACAGGCCCGCAATATTCTAAGCGCGATTTCTCCGCGATTAGCGATAACTACTTTCTCTAACATGAGACACCCATTACACGTTTAATTTGGGATCAATTATTCGATGATAAATAGCGGCTCATCGAACTCGACTGCTTCTGCATCTTCTACCAGAATAGCCTTCACCACACCGGAAACTTCTGACTCAATGTGATTCATCATTTTCATGGCTTCAACGATACAAAGTGTGTCGCCTTTATTGACCTGATCGCCAATTTCTACAAATGGCTTAGCACCTGGTGAAGGAGCACGGTAGAAGGTACCGACCATGGGTGACTTGGCTGCGGTACCTGAAGGTGTGTTGTCAACAACTTCTGCCTCTGCTGCTGCAGGAGCGGGTGCTTGTGGAGCACTGGCTGGCGCAACAGCAATAGGCTGAGGCGCTACCACTGGAGCAACGGATGACGTCGCTCGGCTAATACGTACTGACTCTTCACCTTCTTTGATCTCGATTTCAGCGACGCCAGACTCTTCTAACAATTCAATTAATTTTTTTACTTTACGAATATCCATGCCTAAAACCTTAAACAAGTTAATACACTCTTAATGAGTGCGTTTTAGAGACTATTAATTTTTTCTGCTGCACTGAGTGCTGCAAATTCATAACCTTTAGCGCCAAAACCTGCTATAACAGCTTCGGCGATATCGGAGAAATAGGAGGTATGACGGAATGCTTCTCGGCGATGAGGGTTGGTGAGGTGTACCTCAATAAAAGGAATATCGGTCGCCAAGATGGCATCACGGATGGCAACACTGGTATGGGTAAATGCCGCCGGATTAAAAATGATAAACCGAATATCTTCCTGCTTTGCCGAATGGATACGCTCTATAAGTTCATGTTCTGCATTACTTTGAAAATGAGCTAAATCTATTTGGTGCTGTGCCAACACCGACTTAACGTTCTCAACAATGTCTTCTAATGTAGTATGGCCATACTTCTCTGGCTCTCGAGTGCCGAGTAGATTTAAATTTGGGCCATTTAGAAGTAAAAGTTGAGGCATCTTCGTCAATCTTGCAAAAACTGGAACTTGTTCATTTAATATAGATGCAATATGTGCATTCCATAACCTGTTGGAGCTTATTCTGCACGATGCAGGCTGTCTTTGTCCAGTCAATAACAGTGAATTAACAAATAATCTGCACGTTTGTGGAAGATGTCGACATTTTATCGACTTATCTGGTCAGAGGAGTTGGCGCTTTTTAGCGTTTTGGGTACATTAATGAGCGGTTTATCCAGTGTTTAATGGGCCAGAAAAGCCATTTTTTAAAGAGTTGGTTAATATAAGCTTGTTGTTGTCAAGATAGATGCTTTTGGCCGCATTTTTAAGGAATTTCAGTTGATTATGCATCTATTTGCTTAATTAGGTAGGCTGCTATACTTGATAGCGTTGATGTTGGCACCTTAGTTTTGCTTTGAGTCTGTTGAATCGAGAGGGTGCAGTCAATCTTAAAAATAAGGACTAATCAATTCTGTCATGATCTCTCGGATATTAATTGCGAATACCAAAGGTGGTTGTGGAAAAACAACACTGTCAGTCAACCTTGCCGCCTGGTTTGCCCTGCAACAACGAGAAACCTTGTTGATCGACTGTGATCGTCAATTGTCTGCGTCAGATTGGTTAAGGATCCGTCCTGCTTCGTTACCTTGTGTTAATGGGCAAAAGTCTGCATTGACGAGCATTCAATATCCACCAGAGCAAGATGTGGTTGTCATTGATGCGCCTGCGGGGTGCAGTAGCGAAGAGTTGTTAAGTTTAGCTGATGCTATTGATGTGATTATTGTTCCCGTATTGCCTTCTGCTATTGATGTAAGAGCGGCATTTCGGTTTTTTATGGACATCACCAAGGCAGGTGTGACTGATGATAAAAAACTTCGGCTAGGCTTTGTGGCGAACCGTGTAAAAAGTCGAACTAAAAGCTATCGCTCTTTAGAAACTTTTTTATCAAACCTTAATATGCCTTTTATTTCTCAAATCAGAGATACGCAAAACTACAATCAAGTTATGGAAAATGGAAAAAGCATCTTCGAAATGCCATTAAGTCGGGTAAAGAAAGACATTAATCAATGGGAGTCGCTTATTTCATGGGTTCTGCATGGAAAAAGCGAATAAAACACGCCATCTTTAAAGAGAGTTGAGTAATAAAGGTGTTGTATGTCGAATCCTGTAACCATTCAGTTCAATGCGCAAACACTCATTGATAGTTTTGTTGAAAATAGAAGTGAAGAACAAAGAAAGCGCTTAAAAAAACACTTGCCTGAGTTAGTTGAGCTTGAACGTGTGATTTTAAACTCTACCGCTCAGATTAAACTCAGTGTTCTCAGTAGCTATGAATGGGATGAAATAGAGCTGCCTCAATATTGTTTGCAACTGGGTGAGTTTCAATCTGATCAACCACGGCTGCTTATTGTTGGAGGTGTTCATGGATTAGAGCGCATTGGTTCTCGTGTGATCATTGCGCTGCTCGAAACCTGGTTACATCGCATGGAATGGGATGTTTCAATGCAAGAATGCTTAAAGAAAATTGCGGTGACTTTTGTCCCTATTGTGAATCTGGTGGGGATGTACAAAAACCAACGCTCAAATGGCAATGGTGTTGATCTGATGCGCAATGGCCCTATTGAAGCGGAAGGTAAGGTTCCTTTTTTAGCTGGAGGTCATCGATATACTCGATGGTTACCTTGGTATCGAGGTTATGCCGATGAAATGGAAAAAGAAAACCGAGCCCTTGAAGGTATCATTAAACAACTTACTATCGACTCACCATTATTGATTTCTTTAGACTGCCACTCTGGGTTTGGCTTTCGTGACCGTTTATGGTTTCCTTATGCTTATCGCCGACGACCACTCAGCGGGATTGCACCTTTTATGGCGTTAAAACTATTATGGGATAAGTGCTACCCCAACCACCGTTATCTTTTTGAACCGCAATCTAGCAGTTATTTAACTCATGGTGACTTCTGGGATCATTGCTATAAGCGCTTTGGTCGACAAAAGGACGGTGTGCGTTTTTTGCCTCTCACATTAGAGATGGGCTCATGGAACTGGGTAAAGAAAAATCCTTTGCAAGGGTTTTCACTAGAAGGGATGTTCAATCCTATGGTCCAACATCGAGAACGCCGAGTCTTACGTCATCATTTTCCCTTTCTTGACTTTTTGCTTGATGCCACATTGAGCTATGAAAACTGGCTACCCGATACTTCGCTCTATGATTCCTATTATCAAATGGCGAGAAGTCTCTGGTATAGGAGTTAGTTGTGAGGTTTATCTTGATTCGTGGGTTAGGAAGAGACCAAGAACACTGGACCCCTCTACTAAAGTTGATGAAAAAGGCATTTCCTCAGGCTTTAATTGAGACTCCTGATTTACCTGGTGCTGGTATTTTATTTCAAGGAAGTAGCCCTCTTACGGTTGATGACTATGTGCCTTTACTCAAAGAGCAGTTATCGTCATCGAGGGAGCCTGCAATTATTGTTGGACTTTCTCTGGGAGGGATGATTGCGTTGCAATGGGGGGCAGCCTTTCGAGAGGATGCGAAAAGTGTTGTGGTCATTAATACCAGCTCGAGGCTTAATTTTTTTTGGCAACGGTTAAAGTTTTACAAAGCACTTCGCTACCCTGGTGTGTTAGCGCGCTTTAATCCAGCTATCAAAGAGCGGGCGATTTATCATCTCACTTGCAATCAGCGCCCTGTTGAAGAAGAAGTCATTAAACAATGGATTAACATTCAAACACTCAGGCCTGTCAGAACAGAGAACCAAATTCGACAAATAATAGCTGCTGCTCGTTTTAAGCTTCCGGCTGCTACTTCTTTACCTCCTGTTCATATTCTTTACTCTCAGGCAGACCATCTTGTTGCACCTAGTTGCAGCCGAAAGTTAAAAGAGTTCTTGAGCCTTGAGTCTTGTTTTGTGCATTCATGGGCGGGACATGACCTGCCTCAAGACGATCCTCAATGGGTGGTTGAGTGTCTAAAACGGATAACCAATGCTTGAAAAACAAACATTTATACCCGTCGCCTTTCAAGGTGCAGCGGTGTTGGCTGCGCCTTGAAATACTTTGGGTATAGATATTATGAATGCTAATCGAAGCCATGGTTATGCACCTATTCTATGGGGGTATAAGATCTCAATTTCGCAAAGTTCATACATGATCACGCCTAATTTACTGATAAACAGGTATTTAATAACTTAGTTTCATATTCAAATAGTGCTCAAAATAGCCTTAATAGCAGCTAGAAAGGACTTTGTGATAGCATAAATATACATAAAAAAAACTAATGTGAAACTTTACAATATTTCGTTTTCCAATATTGCTGTGAGTCGCTAATATAGCGCCCTCGTAAATGACCTGATTGTTTTCTAATCTATTTCGTGGGTGTCAAAAAGATGTTGGCAAATACTTCACTACAGCGTCTGGCTCTGCCAGCTTTATTAGTAGCCATTATTATCTGGGCTAGCTCATTTGTTGTAATGAAAATCGCGGTTGCTGAATTTGGCCCTATACTCACCGTGTTTTTGCGCATGATATTAGCTAGCGCGGTATTGTTCTTTTTTATTCCTGTCTTTAAAAAAGAGCCCTACCAAGCCGGTGATTGGAAATGGTTTTTAGGATTGGCCTTATGTGAGCCGTGTCTTTACTTTGTTTTTGAAGGACTAGCGCTGACTTACACCACTGCATCAGAAGCAGGAATGATTACTGCGTTACAACCCCTGATGGTGGCTATTGCGGCTTTTTATTTTCTTAATGAAAAAGTACATCGCCGACTATTTATCGGCAGCGCAATTGCCGTTGTTGGTGCAGGTCTTTTATCTTTTAACGGTCAGGCGACTGAAACATCTCCGAATCCTTTGTTAGGTAACTTCCTTGAGGTGTGTGCCATCGCTTTTGCTGCTGCTTATAGCATCATCGCCCGCCGCCTGGCTAACCGTTACTCAGCACTATTTTTAACGGGCATTCAAACATTTGTTGGTAGTGTTTTCTTTTTGCCGCTCGTTGCGTTTGCTGGTGAACCTGTTCCCGCATCGATTACATGGGATGGTGCTTTCGCAATATTATTCCTCGCATGGGGCGTTAATATCATCGCATTTACTTGCTATAACTTCGCGTTGAGTAAGATGGAAGCGAGCCAGGCTGGAGCATGGTTAAACCTACTCCCTTTAGCGTGTTTATTCTTCGGTTGGTTGCTATTAAATGAAACTTTAACGCAAGTGCAGTATTTTGGTGCTTTAATTATTATTGTAGGTGTGGTTGTCAGCCAGAAAAAACCTCGACAAAAGACCGTCTTTATCGAGCAAGAGTTGGTAACCGAACATTCTGAACGAGATCATTCTCTAGTTTGTGAAAAGTCTTCATCTAATCTCCCTGGTTTAGTTGAACGTTAATCACAGTGCCCTGCATTTGCGGGGCTTTTTTTTATCTTTTAGTTTATTGCCTGATCTTTGCTACAAGTTATTCAGTAAATGTGTACAACAAAGAGTTTTCTTAATCGACCATCTTTGTTGTGCTATATAAGTTTTACTTTAAACAGAAACAAATAATCTTGCCGCCAAATCATTTGTATGGCGCAATAAAAAAGCCGCTATAAGCGGCTTTTTACTAGGGTTTACGCTCTATTAGTCTTCGCCAATCGCAGCGTCAATTCGTAAAAGAAAGGTCTCTGCATCTTCAAAACCTTCGGCGCGTAGCCCTGATAATTCTTTGCCATTTTTATCAAAGAAGAGTATCGATGGTAGGCCAAAAATTTTGAATCGGCTCATTAACTCCAGATCCAGTTTATCACCCTTGGTGACGTCGGCCTGAAGTAGAATGGTATTTTCCAGGGCTTTTTGTACTCGTGGATCAGGGAAGGTTAACTCGGCAAACTCATAACAGGCCGTGCAATATTCTGCAAAGAAATCGAGCATAACGGTTTTGTTTTCGGCTTTCGCCTGAGCTATGTATTTATCCAGATCAGCACTGGATTTTATTAACGTGAATCCAGCGTGATCAACATAGTCTTTTTTGGTCTTTGCAGGCTCATCGGGTGTCGACTCAGTAATAACATGAGGCTGCTTGAAGCTGGCAATGGGTTTTAATGGGTTGGTATTACCCATTGCTGCGCCAACCAGAATAAGCGTACCGTAAATGAGCAGTACTACGCCTAAACCTTTCCAAAGGTGAGGCCAGCCTTGTTCTACCTGACGTAAGGCACCCATGTAAACCGCTACTACAATAATTAGGATGGCCCACAACAGCATTTCGATCGTGTCTGGAATCAGGTGTTTGCTAACGTAAAGGGCTACCATCAACATAATGACACCAAAAGCAGCCTTCACAGCATCCATCCAACCGCCAGCACGAGGCAGCAGTTTGCTGCCGCCGACACCTACGATAATCAGCGGGATCCCCATGCCGAGTGCCAAGCCATATAGATAAACACCACCAGTGATTGAGTCGCCAGTTTGTGCGATCCAGGTAAGAACGGCAATCAACGGGATAGTAACGCAAGGAGAAACAACCACACCGGATAAAGCACCCATGATGGCAACACCAAGGTAAGTTCCGCCTTGTTGGTTCTGGCTAACGTTATTTAACTTGTTTTGTACACTGGCTGGCATCTGAATTTCGAAAAAGCCAAACATACCAATGGCGAGAATACAAAATACCGCGGCAGCGAAAATAACAAAAGGCGCAGATTGGAAGAAGCTGGTTGCACCTGCCCCCAGCGCTGCTACAAACATGCCCAAGATGGTGTAAGGAATCGCCATGGCTTGTGTATACGTAACCGAAAGGGCTAGTGCTTTGGATGTTGAAATGTTTTCGCCCTGGCCAACAATAATGCTAGAAATAATGGGCATCATTGGAAATACACAAGGAGTAAAGGCTAAACCTACACCCAGAACGATCATTAAAACAAAGCCATAAATGAGTGATGAATCGTTTAAGGTTCCAATGATTTGATCTTTTTCGGATACAAAAGGCTTATCGGCACTTTGAGGTTGAGCGGCTGTTGATTCTGTATCTGTTGATTCTTGTGCGGGTTCACTGCTGCCAAATAAACGAGTGGCTTCGTCATCATCCAGTAAAGTGGCTGTTTGTGTCGAAGGATCGACAGAAAAAATGCGGGTGGTTGGAGGGTAGCATAATCCCGCGTCTGCGCAGCCCTGGTACTCTAAAGTTAATTTAAAAGGAGTTTGGGTGACATCGCTGTAGGCTAAGCTAATTTCTAGCAGTTTTTCATAAATTTCTACATCGCCGAAGTACTCATCAGTTTTGGGTTTGCCTTCTGGTACAAAAGCCATTCCTAAAGTAGCGTGCTCGATTTTATAGGCTAAGCGGTGTTTATAAAGATAATAAGCGGGGGCGACTTTCCAGCTGGCTATCAATTCTTTTTCAAAAACGTTTACCGACAATTGAAAAGCTTCGTCAACTTGCAGAAATTCATCTTCTTGCCCAAATAATGCTTTGAGATCGACTTTTTCTTCAGCAAAACCTGTAATGCTGACAAAGAGTAGTAGCAGAGGTATCAATTTATTTTTCATCGTTTAAAGTAGTCTTTAACCAGTTTAAGTAATCGTTACTGCCCGCCTTGATATCCAAGGCAAGCAACTCAGGTACGTCATAAGGATGATGAGTGTTCATCCACTGTTCCAGTGTCTCAAGCTTGCTACTGATTGTTTTGATAATCAGTTGTTGCTCGGTGTCTTTTTGCAATGCGCCGTCCCAATGATAGTAGGAGGTGATTGCTGGCAGTAAGCTGACACAAGCCGCTAATTTTGACTCAATCAGAGCTTGAGCAAGTGTTTGAGCCTGATCGGCATTCGACACTGTTGTTAAAAGGACGACTGCGTCGGTGTTATGTTGCATAGGTTATCCCGAGAAAGGTAAAAAAGAACGGCTATGCGTCGTGTAAAGAGTACAGCCTATCTGAAATGGAGTCATTTAGGGAATGATAGCTCTATGAAAACCGTCGAAACAACCCTCAAGACTCCAGCTATGCTGCTTATATTCTACTTTACTTGCCTAATGAAAAACGGCTAACCAGTCTGATTTTCGTAAGCCCAGATAATCTGATTGCCACCGCTAGTCTGAGCTTTATTGAGTGCTGCCTGTGAGCGTTTAACCAGATGAAGGATATTATAATCCGCTCCTGCTTTCGAAAGACCGACAGAAATACTAGTAGAAATCTGTTGTCCTTCAAAAGAGACAGGAGAATGGCTGAAGCTTTGCCGTAAGTAAGTAGTTACTGCTTCTGCATCTTTTTCGGTACAAGGATTAAGCGCAATGCCGATGGTATCCTCGTCAAACAGGCCAATGATATCGGTTTTGCGCAACCGCTGACGTAACAAACGTGCCAGTTGTTGCATGGCGCGTTCACCAAAAACGTAGCCATATTCTTTGTTGAGCTCATTAAGATTGTCTATCTGGATAAATGCCAAAATCATCATTGCGTTTTGGCGCATCGCCCGTTCTGCTTCAATGGATAACTGTTCTTTGAACATGGCAGAAGAGATCAGCCCGGTTTGAATGTCTTTAGCAAAATAAGGTCGTAAGCTACGTGAACGACGGGCATAAAGTTCGGTCATAAAGAGCAATTGCTCTTTTTTAACTGGTTTGGCTATAAAAGCATTACCACCACAAATTAGAGCTGCTTGCTGCTTCTCAACATTCTCTTCGGCCGAAAGAAATAGAATCGGTGTGGTTGCGTATTTATCTATCTGGCGCAGCACCTGAGTGAGCTCAATACCTGAGCAACCGGGCATTTGCATGTCCATTAGAATAACTTCGGGATCAAAGTTACTTAATGCATTCAAAATTTCCATTGGTTCGATCACAATGCAAGCTTCAAAGCCTGCGCCGCTCAAAACTTTGTCGTTGTACTTTGCCTGCGCTTTTGAATCTTCCATTACCAGCACGCGATAAGGAGATGGATCTTCGTTTTGTTCCAAAGTATCCAGATATTCCATCAATTTAACGGCATCTACGGGATCTGAGAAAAATAAGGTGGAGCCCAGGCGGATCCCTTTAAGTCTGTTCTCGATGGTGTCGTGTTCTGCAAAGACAATAAAATGACTGAGTTGATTGAGTGGGGCTTCTATTTCGTCGGGCAGTGATTCTAGGTGCGCAATCACCACATGGCTTGAACTGGATTTTGATAACTCGATGGCTTCGCTGACATTGTGTTGGGTTTCTAGCGGGTAGCCAAAGTCTGTTAGCTGCTTTTTCATGGTGCTAAACATGCCGTCAGCGATACACCAGTAAATCGTGATTTCGCTGGCGCCTTCTAATAAAGCAATGGGGGCTGCTTCAGCGCTAGAAGTGGCACTGGGATGAAATTGATAAAGCTCTTCTGGCGTCGGTGTTACTTCTTCTACCTGAGGGAGAGGGGCTTCGGTGGTTGTAGGGAGCTCCTCAGTGGTGTTTGCCTCAATAACAGGAATTGCGGCATCAAGTTCTGCAATATCAAATTCCGGTTGTTCTATTTCTGGCGTTGCATTCTGCTCTGAGTCGGGCAAGTCGGCTGGTGGTTCGACGACAGTCTCCTGAGCCACTTCTTCCACTTCTTCGATAACCACAGGCTCTTCTGCTGCTAATTCAGTGGGGGATTCTTCTGCTTGGGGGGCTTCCTGAGGTTGGTCAAGAGCTGGAGATTCTGTTGGCGCAGTCTCGGCTGCTTGAGTTTGTTGCTCTTCTCTCGCTTCTCTGACCGTTTGATCGGTTCCGGTATTGATTTGGCCAAGTTGCAATCTTTCTGCATGGCTTTCCAGACGCTGAATAAAACGCTTTAGCAGAGGGACCTGAGAGCGTAGAGCCTCGGAGTCCAACTTAAGTTGAGATTGGATATGAGCTAGTAACTTGGCTGTGGAGTCGACGCCATACTCTTCGCAGGTTTCTCGCGTACGACTGATTTGACTCAGCATTGCTTTTAATCGGACGGCATCAATATCTTTTGCCGTAACCTCGTCAAGCAGGCGCGCAAACTGCTTAAGTTTGACCGGAATTCTACGGCAAACAATCTTCTTGAAGCTGGGGTCGAGTGAATTATCGGCAATACTATTCATCATTCAGGGCAAATCCATACAGTTTGTATTTATTGTCATTACCTGGCCTGATCAGGTGAGTTCAGATATTCCCAAGTTTTAGTCTTAAAGCTTGTGAAACTTGCAGAGCTGCTCCTGCTTTTGGCACTGGGTGTCAATTGGGAGCCAAAGCCCAGTAGGAAAATCTTCCTAATCTAAAGCGCTATTGATATTTCCAGAACTGACCATATCTCAGAGATAACTGATATATTGCAGTTCATTAGCCAGAATTAATTTCTGCAGCTGTTATACAGGTTAGTGTTTCTGTGCTTTCGTTACCAGTTATTTTTGCTGAAACCGATCACAGAAACTGTTAAAAACTGTTTTTAATTCAAAAACTTCCTACCTGATTGCGGATATAAATTTTTCTATTCCCCTTTGGCGGTAAGAGCGATAAATGACATACGATATGAATGATAATGAAGGCTTGGTGACGTTCGTATACCTTGCCTGTTTGCAAGACCCTGTGATGAAGGAGCTCGATAATGCCCTTTAAGTTTGCCTGGTTATGGATCGTGATTCCATTTACCGAACTTATGATCTTATTAAAAGTGGGAGAGATGATAGGGTTTTGGGGGACTGTAGGCCTGATTTTACTCACGGCTTTTATTGGCGTTCAGTTGTTTAGAAGTCAGGGCTTACAAACCTGGCACCGATTGCAATCTAAGCTCAATGCTGGCGAAATGCCCAGTACTGAGTTAACAGAAGGCTTACTCATCCTGATGGCTGGTGTCATGATGATCACGCCTGGGTTGTTAACCGATGCTCTAGGATTTCTTTGCTTAATACCTGTGACGCGTAAGCTATTGGTAGCCAGTATTGGCCAAAAGGTAGTTGGCCAAGTGGTTGCTGGTCACAGTAGACCCGTCGAACCTGGCTCTCATAGCTCTCATAGCTCTCATAGCCCTCAGTCCTTTGGCGGTGGTCGAACCATCGAAGGTGACTATCAAAAGGACGAATAATCCTCAATTTTGACTAAATTTTATAATTTTTTAGCACTCTCGCCCTTGAGTGCTAAAATTTTATCCCCATATATGCATGCATTCATACAGGTGATGAAAAAAGCACCGTTAGCTTAATCAATTTAATTGGAGATAATTCAATGAGCATTCGTCCTTTACACGATCGTGTCATTGTTCGTCGTTTAGAAGATGAGACAACATCTGCAGGTGGCATTGTGATTCCTGATAATGCCAAAGAAAAGCCTAGCCGCGGTGAAGTTATCGCCGTTGGTAATGGTAAGCCTCTTGATAACGGCGAAGTTCGCGCGTTGGACGTAAAAGTAGGTGATAAAGTGTTGTTTGGTAAGTATTCTGGCACCGAAGTAAAAGTCGAAGGTGAAGAGTTACTTGTAATGCGCGAAGACGACATCATGGCGGTTGTAGAGTAAGCTCCGCAGCGTTTTTCGTATCAGACAGTTTGAATAACTGCACTGTAGTCAAATTTTAAAAAGATCAAATTTAGAGGAATCTTGAAATGGCAGCTAAAGAAGTTCGTTTCGGAGATGATGCTCGTACAAAAATGGTAGCGGGCGTAAACATTTTAGCAAATGCAGTAAAAACGACTTTAGGACCTAAAGGTCGTAACGTTGTTTTAGATAAAGCTTTTGGCGCTCCTACTGTTACTAAAGACGGTGTGTCTGTTGCAAAAGAAATCGAATTAGATGACAAATTCGAAAACATGGGCGCACAGATGGTTAAAGAAGTTGCTTCGCAAACTTCTGACATCGCTGGTGACGGTACTACTACGGCAACTGTATTAGCTCAAGCTATCTTGAATGAAGGTTTGAAATCTGTTGCAGCGGGCATGAACCCAATGGACCTTAAGCGTGGTATCGACAAAGCGGTACGCGTAGCTGTTGGTGCATTAAAAGATCTGTCTGTTCCTTGTGAAGATGACAAAGCGATTGCTCAGGTAGGTACTATCTCTGCAAACTCTGATACTGACATTGGTAACATCATTGCTGAAGCTATGACTAAAGTTGGTAAAGAAGGTGTTATCACTGTAGAAGAAGGCAGTGGTTTAGACAATGAGCTTGACGTTGTTGAAGGTATGCAGTTTGACCGTGGTTACCTGTCTCCTTACTTCATCAACAACCAAGACAGCATGTCTGCTGAGTTAGACAGCCCTTTCATCTTATTGTTTGACAAGAAAATTTCAAACATCCGTGACATGCTGCCTATCTTAGAAAACGTTGCTAAAGCGGGTAAGCCTCTCTTAATTATTGCTGAAGATGTTGAAGGCGAAGCCTTAGCTACTTTGGTTGTTAATAACATGCGTGGCATTGTTAAAGTTGCAGCGGTAAAAGCGCCTGGTTTCGGTGACCGTCGTAAAGCTATGTTGGAAGACATCGCTATCTTGACTGGTGGTACGGTTATTTCTGAAGAAGTTGGTTTGTCTTTAGAAGGTGCTTCTCTTGATGATTTGGGTACTGCTAAGAAAGTATCTATCACTAAAGAAGAGACTGTGATCGTTGATGGTGCTGGTGATGGCGCTAACATCGAAGCTCGCGTTGCTCAAATTCGTCGTCAAATCGAAGACACGTCTTCTGATTACGACCGTGAAAAATTACAAGAGCGTGTTGCTAAATTAGCTGGCGGTGTTGCGGTTATCAAAGTAGGTGCTGCTACCGAAGTTGAAATGAAAGAAAAGAAAGCTCGTGTTGAAGATGCGTTGCATGCTACTCGCGCTGCTGTTGAAGAAGGTGTTGTACCTGGTGGTGGTGTTGCGTTAATTCGTGCAGCTACTGCGGTAGAAAACCTAACTGGTGACAATGACGACCAGACGGCTGGTGTTCATATCGCGTTACGTGCTATGAAAGCGCCTCTGCGTCAAATCACAACCAATGCGGGTGAAGAAGCCTCTGTTATCCTTGATCGTGTAGCAAATAGCGAAGGTAACCATGGTTATAACGCTGCTACTGGTGAGTATGGCGATATGTTAGAGATGGGTATTCTTGATCCAACTAAAGTGACTCGCTCTGCATTACAGCATGCTGCGTCAGTTGCTGGTCTTATGATCACAACCGAAGCAATGGTTGCTGAAATGCCTAAAGAAGAAGCTGCTGCTCCTGATATGGGTGGCATGGGCGGAATGGGTGGTATGGGAGGCATGGGCGGCATGATGTAATTGCTGCTTGTCTTTCGACATTGCATTCTAAAAAAGCCTCGCTCTGCGGGGCTTTTTTGTTTTTAAATGGCGGCCTTTTTGGCTTGTTGTCAGATAATTCTCGTTTGCTGGCTTCTTTTGCACAGTTTTCCTTATTTGTTTTGTCAGCGCCTGTTTCGTTACTTAAAGGCTAGCCAATAGCTTTTCAATTAAGTCAATCGTACAAAAAGAGTCGCCTGTCACAATGTGGCTCATCTGTTGTTTTGGGCTTATTTTTATTGGCTATAAGAGTGAAATAACTATGTGATTTATAGGGCTGTTACTACCAGGGGGTTCTTGTTTTTTATAGCTAAAATGAATAGACTTTGAAGAGACCTCAATGTGCCTGAGTGATATCCATATTAACAAATAGTGTTTCTCAAAATACTGCTGCCAGATGGTCTTTCGGTGGCTTATTATTTGTTAATTTGCTACATTCATCAGCATTCTTCCTGATTTATAACTAAAAGAGACTTAATCCAAACGCATGTTTTTTTCGAGAGACAAAAAACGAGCCATTCTATTTGCTGATGTTGCAGGCAGTTCTGCTCTATATAAAGCAGAAGGCGATGTAAAAGCAAAAGGATTAATAGATCAAATTATCTGGGAGATGAAAAAGCAAACAGAGCTTTGTTCAGGAAAAGTGATAAAGACCATCGGAGATGAGGTGATGGCGTGTTTTGATCATTGTGATGATGCCTGTCGCGCGGCGATGGCCATTCAAAATGCTTCAGAGTCTTTTTCTGGTCATAGCACTATCGCAGTTCGCATTGGGATTGGTTATGGCAAGACTTTGAAGGATGCCGATGATTTATTCGGTGAGTCCGTCAATGATGCTGCCTTTGTTACGCAGATAGCAAAAGGCTCCCAAATTGTCTTAACAGAAAGTGTTTATCAACACTTATCGACTGAGCTTAAGTCTTATGCGCGAGAATTCGATAAGGTTACTATCAAGGGCAGTCGAGATCGCTCTACTATATATCGTCTTTTTTGGAAAACACCCAGCGCTGGATTTTCCGAAACTCAGGTTATTTCGGTTCACTCAGTGAATCAGCATCTTGATTCTGAGCAACTGAAACTTATCTATCAAGGCCAATCCTTTATTATCACCCCAGAACAAACCCCGTTTATCATTGGGCGCAGCGAAAAGCATGTGACTTTGCTTATCGATAATGAACTGATTTCTCGGGACCATTGCCATATAGAGTTTGTTCGTGGCAAGTTCGTATTATTAGACCATAGTACGAATGGAACCTATATCAAACCTGATGAAAGCCAGGAAATTTACCTGCGTCGTGAAGCTTTGCCTTTGATGGGAAAAGGTTCTATTTCTTTGGGGATCAGCTACCAGAATAACAGTGCCGATTTGCTATTATTTGAAGTTTGATAAGCAATATGTAAATAGCCAGTTCTGTACTTCAAGGCTATATCGGTACTATGGTGTTTAAAAGGGAATGGTATAGCTAGGACTCATTGGAAAATACTAAGTATTGAGCATATAAACTATGAAAAAAATAGCATTTTGGTCACCTAAGGGTGGCGTTGGAAAAACGACATTAGCCATTAATGTTGCTGCTGCTGCCTACCATAACCGAAAAAAAGTAGTGCTATGTGATATGGACCCCCAGCATTCTGCTGCGGATATCTTCAATGACAAAAAGCTTCCTTTTTCTGTCTTTAAAGGTGTGCCTGATGTAATGCCTCATGCTGATATCATGATCTATGACTTCCCTCCACGTGTTGATATTGATATTGAAGGGGATGTTGTTGTGGTTCCAATGAGGGCTTGTATTATTGATATGCGCGCCGTTAATAAGGCGTTACGTCATGTCCATAACAAGCGCCTGGTAAAGTGTGTGAATGCCGTTGATGTTCGCCGCCATGACGAACGTATGATGGCTATGAAGCTTCATTCTGACGGAGCCAGATTGATTAAGGATCGCAGTATATATTCTCGTTCTATTGCTCAAGGAGGTTCAGTGTTTGAAAGCCAACTATATGGAGCAAAAGACGCCAGAAGAGAGATTAATATGCTGTATGCAGCCATTCTTGCCGCCTGAATCTGAGAAGTTTATTTTGCAATGAGCGATATTCCTAAACTTGTACGTCAACTAAAACTGTTACTGCGTCAAAATGAGCTCACCTATCAAGATGTGGCTCAGCAGCTGTCATTAAGTGAAGCCAGTGTTAAACGCCTGTTCGCCCAACAGCATTTTACCCTCGAGCGATTGGAGCAAATATGTAATCTTGTCGGCGTAACTTTTTATGAGCTGGTTACTGAGGCGGAACGCTCGCGCGAAAAAGTGGGTGAGTTGTCGTTGGAGCAAGAGCAGCAGATTGTCTCTGATATTCGCTGTTTGTTGATTACTTATTTGGTACTCAACCGATGGACCTTCGATGAGATTTTAGATAATTATACGTTTTCGGAACATGAGCTCATCCAGCTCCTTGCGCAGCTGGACCGAATGAAAATTATCGAGTTATTGCCTCGTAATGCCATTCGATTGCGAACTGCGCCTGATTTCCGATGGATCGAAGGCGGGCCAATAGAGACTTTTGTTCTTAAGAGAGTTAAAGATGAGTTCCTTAACGCTCCTTTTAACCAAGAAGAAGATACTATGAGGCTCGTCTCTGGCTTACTATCAAGTAGTACCTATCATCAAATGCAGCAAAAGTTGGCGAAGCTGGAAGAAGAGATTCATTTATTATTGCAAAAGGATGCCAAATTACCTGCCAGCCAGCGCCGCGGATTTAGTTTGTTGTTTGCCAGTCGATACTGGGATTTGGAAGAATTTGCTCGTTTTAAGAAGCCCTGCTCAGGCAGAGAGTAGTCATCGATACTTGTTTGGCAGTTTATACTAGCCTTTTATGAGGATATTTCGCCGCTGCTTTTTAAAGTGCAGGGGTTTTGGTTGCTCTCGCTTATATCTATCTCTTAATAAGCTTAGTCCCAGGAGTTTGTTTGCTGCGTATCTGCAATTTTGAGTATTTTGAAGTGTTGGCCATCGTAAGTCGTTGCAATGAATTCTCACTAAGGGACTATAGAGCACCATGCTAGAGTTAATATGACAGGCATTAAAAAAGGGAGTGAAAACTCCCTTTTTTAATCGCTATAAAGATTAAGCCGCAGCTTTCTTCTTACGACGAGCTTTGCGCTTCTTGGGCTTCTCAGCCGCTTTTACTAATTTAGCTTCAAGCTTTGATAGTTGAGCATCTTGCTTAGCTTTGAATTTCTCAACCGCAGCAGCTGCTTTAGCTTGAGCTTTAGATACCTTAGCGGCAACATTCTGAATCGCTTTTACTTTAGCTGTTGCGCCACGAGCATCTTCTTTCGTAGATTTTACTAGTGCTCGATGAGCTTTCACTGCTGCAGCCGCTTTTTTCTTGGCTTCAGTCGCTTTTGCTACTGCTTTTTTTGCTGCAGCTGTTTTACGCTTCTTTGCAGCATCGCGTTTCGCTTTGAGCGCTTTATCTGCATCAGCGGCTTTCTTGGCCAAAAGCTTCATTTTGCCTTCAGCTTTGTCAGCTGCTGCATTGGCTTTCGCTTGTGCTTTTTCAGCAGTTGCTAAAGCTTTTGCAGTTGAACCAGTAGCTACTACTGGTTTTGCCTTTGCTTTAGAAGCTGCTTTTTTGCGAGTCGCTTTTTTACGAGTTGCTTTCTTGGCTGTTGCCTTTTTTGCTTGAGTTTTTGCAGCGCTGCTGCCTGTCTTTTTCTTTAGAGCACCTTTAGCCATTTTTTTCCTCCAGTAAATGAGTGAACGAGCTCAACACAAAGTTTATAGCCTACGTACTTTAATTTCAAAAAAAATCAACAAAATAACCTCAAAAAATTCAAAAAAATGCTATTTTTTTTTATTTCGAGGATTAAAAGCTTTAATTTTATTGAGGCAAACAAAAAAAATGCGTTAAAAAACTAAAAGCGCGCCCTACGGTAGTAAAAATAAAATCAGTGAAAATACATCCTTAGCAATCCCATTTTCCATAATAATTATTCCTTAGATCTTGTTTTTAACCATCCATGAAGTTGATTGATTAAGAAGTTTAGCTCTGAATCGGTATGGGTTTCTTTTGCTAAGGTTCGAATTCTACGATTGGCTTTTTCGCGCCGCTTTTCAATATTGCGCCATCTTTCTAAATGTTCTGATGTGGGTAAAGGCATAATAAGAAAGTGAGGTTTTATTGCGTTGGCTAGCTCTTTCTCTTGTTCTTTATCCAAAGATGATATGTTTGGCCAAAAAAATACGATGCCCTGGCTGCTGTTTTCATACTTTTTAAGGGCTTTGAGTATTAATTCGCTATTTTTGCCTTTTACTAATATAAAGAGTGCTGTGTTATCGAGGTTATTTAGATAGTTAATGGTCGTAGAAAAAAAGCGGCTATAAGTTTCTTCTCGTTTAGCCGTTAAGTCTGGTATCGCTGGCGTTGTTGATGGAGTCGTTTCTGTTGTTGATGACTCTACTTTCGTTGATGGGTCTATTTCGGTTGATGACTCTGCTTCTTTTGTCGGTTCCGGCTGTTTTTCTTCTGGTGAATTGGATGGTGACTCTGAATTTTGCTCTTTTTCACCATCATTTGGAGAAGTGGAGGCTGATTCGTTGGCTTTTTCTGGTTGCGAGTTCTCTTGAGCAGACTTTTTCTTTACCGCAGAAGGCAAAAGATAGTTTCTTATTTCGGGTAAGTATAAATGATAAATATCCCAACCTTTTACTGACAGTGAGTTGTCTATGAGTAGAGAAAAGTTAGATAGCATCGGTTTTTCATTGATATCTGGGATAATAAGTAGTTTGCCGTAAGCTTCGCTATGAGTATTTTCTGTTTTAACAATGAAAAATGGCTTTTCGTTTTCATCTATCCAGAGCACTTTATTAGAAGAGTAATAAGAAGCATCTCTTTCAATAACATTTATTCTTGGCTCTTCAGGTATTACTGCCTTACGGGGAGCATTTTGTTGCTCGGAATTCTCTTTTTCGGCATTTACTTTGCTTTCCTGTTCTTTGGCTTCATCTTTTTTAGATTCTTTAGGCGCTTCTTGTGCAGTAAGCGCCACACTCAAAAAGAGGGTGCTAGATAATAATAGGTGTCGTTTTAGTTTATCCATAGACGATGAATTACTGAGGCTTTATATAAAAAGTAGCATGTAAATGAGCTAATAAAGTCTCGTTGTTGTAAAACTGGATACTTAAAGGATGTCTGGCTGGTTTTTTTTGAGTAAAAAGAGGAAGCCAGATAGTTTCTGGTGCTTTCTCAGCAAACTCACAAGTCGCAACTATATCGCCTGCAATCGGTCTTTTGTATTGTATATCGGCTTTGCTTGCTACAACCGTAGCATTGATATTGATGGCTCTAAGGTAAGAAGAGAGTAAAGTCCAGCCAGCGACAATGCCAACAGTATAGATACTGCCAGCAAAAGCAGTTTGATGAACATTGATATTGTTGGCTAGAGGCGCGCTGACTTTTATATTTTGTGCAGAAAGCTCAGCGACGTTGATTCCTATAGCCTTCGTTATTGGAATTTCTTGATGCAGTCTTTCGGTCCAAGCCTGACTATCCATTTGCTGACCCCTTTTATATTGATGGCTCGTTAATAATATCGAAAGCGATCTTAGCGTAATGCACTGTTAAGAAGAAGGTAGTAGTGCATATATCGCGTGCTTTTATGGAGGGTAGAAGAAGCTCAAATAGATGGAAGACGCAAGTTGACTATCATCCAGATGAGCTAATATGTTGCTGCTGTTCCGGTGAGTAATATATACCCGTCGCCTTTCAAGATGCAGCGGTGTTGGCTGTGCGCACTCATCCCAATCACTTAGTGTATCTAAGCTCAGGGGATTCGTTTGCTGGCCGCCTACCTGCACCTTGAAATACTTTGGGTATAGATAATAAAAAGTAGGTGTTAGATAAAGAAGACGGCGGTTAGTGATGAGTTCTATAATATGTCATTCAGAATTAGAAAATAGGGTGTGCTCAAAGCCGTTGGCACGGCAAGAAGTAGTTATGAGTAATCAAAGAGAAGTATCTGATGAAGAATTAATGGAACAGTATCGTCAGGGAGTCGCTGCGGCTTTTGATCAACTTTACCGCCGCCATAAAGGTGGTCTGTATCGTTATTTTTTACGTCAGTGTCACAGTAATGATATTGCAGAAGAACTTTATCAGGATGTTTGGCTAAAGCTGGTTAATGCCCGTGAGCACTATGAGGTTAATGCGAAGTTTACGACCTATCTATATCGTATTGCTCATAATCGACTGGTGGATTATTACCGTCACCTATCATCAGCTCAACATAAACAAAAAGCGGATGGGGATCACCAAGAGCTTATTGACCAGGCAGAAGCTCCCATAGCCAATGTTGCTATGAGTGGTAAAGACGATATTGGAAAACAAATTAAAAACGCGGTTGCTGCATTGCCATTTGAGCAAAGAGAAGTATTTTTGATGCAACAAGAGGGCCATCTTTCATTGGCCGATATTGCTCAAATTACTGAAAGCAGTCGTGAGACAGTAAAAAGCAGACTGAGATATGCAATGCAAAAGTTGAGAACTCAGTTAGGAGAGTTAAAGGCATGACAGAAAATAATTCCTCTTCATTTGATGATGAGTTTATTGCAGAGCAGTACAAAAAATATTCGGTCGAAACGCCTGATTCGTCGGTTGATCGAGTAATTTATGCTGCGTCGCACCGAGAGTTAAAAAAAGAGTCCATTAAAATTACCCAACTACCTCGCAAGCAAAGTTTTTGGGATCGTTTACGTTTGCCTGTCGCTATGAGTGCTGCTTTTGTTATGACATTTACATTAGCTCATGTCATTTGGCCTATCGTTCAATTTGAAAATGAGATTATGGGCACTGCAGCATTCGACTCTGATATGCATCATAATCAAGCGGAGGCAAAAAGTATTTCCGAATTGGCTTCCGATACAGTTAAGTTAGCATCAGAAATAGCGGATGTCGGTATATTAAAGGCACAGAGGCAAGTTAAAAGCGAAGAGGCGGGCACTGTTCCAGCTTCAGAAAAACTGGCGATCGTTGATTCATCTCAGGCTCAGCAAAAAATTATTAAAAGCGCAAAGGTATGGTCTGAAGAAATCATCGCTCTGGCTGAACAAGGGAATTTTGAAGAAGTGCAAAAGCAGCTTGAAGCTTTTGAAAAAGAATATCCTGATTATCCCATTAAAGATTTATTACAGTCCTACATTCAATAAAAATATTTCTTATCTCTTTGAGCAGGTTTTTTTCGAGCCTGCTCTGCTTTATAATCCTTGCGGTTAATCCTGAAGAGTATATTCATAAAATAAATAATAACTCGGAAGGCAATTTTTTGTTGAGGGTTATAAAGCTTTTCCAAAGCCAACACGCAATAAAAAATTAAAAACCATAAAAAAGAAAATAAATATAGGTTAGTGAAAACTAACCGGGGTTGTTGATGGAGAAGAGCACACCATGTCATTGCTAAGAAAAGTAAGGTCAGGTGTTGTGTTGTTAGCGGTGCTGTTAAGCTCCAGTCTAATGGCCAATCCTGAGTATTCCATTTATAACTTGCGACCTGGAGTGACAGAGACCAGTCAGGAAGTATTCGACCTACACATGTTGGTTGTTTACATCATGACGGTTGTCACTATTCTTGTTTTCGGCGCAATGCTGTATTCAATTATCCGGTTTCGCAAGTCAAAACATCCTGTTCCAGCCAAATTTCACCATAGCACTAAGCTAGAAATTATCTGGACAGTGATTCCCGCCATTATCCTAATATATCTTGCCGTTCCTGCTGGTAAGCTATTGCTCAAAGTCGAAGATACTTCTTATTCCGATATGACCATTAAGGTCACTGGATCGCAGTGGAAGTGGCATTATGACTATATGGATAATGATGTCAGTTTCTATTCCTCTTTATCAACACCCAGAGAGCAGTTTGAAGACTACTCCAGGACTGGTACTGAAAAAGGCGAAAACTACTTACTAGAAGTTGATAATGAAGTAGTACTACCTATTGGCAAAAAAGTACGTATTTTGCTAACTGCGGATGATGTTATTCATTCTTGGTGGATGCCTGACTTTGCTGTGAAGATGGATGCTATCCCTGGCCTTATTAACGAGACATGGACCAAAATCGACAAGCCCGGCGTGTATCGCGGTGTATGTGCCGAGCTATGTGGTAAAGACCACGGGTACATGCCTATTGTGGTTCGTGCTGTAAGCCAAGATGATTTTGATAAATGGGTTGGACAAAAACATGCCGAGAAGGCTGAAGCCGATCGCTTAGCTGCCGAAGCGGCAGCAAAAAGCTGGAGCATGGAAGATCTGATGGCTGACGGTGAAAAAGTCTACATGGAAAAATGTGCTGTGTGTCACCAGGCTAATGGTGAAGGTCTTGCGACATTCCCTGCATTAAAAGGCAGTAAAGTGACAACCGTTGACTCGCCTGACGACCATGCTCGACAAGTTATCTTCGGTAAAAATGCAATGCCTCCATTTGGCGATATGCTAACAGATGCAGAAATCGCGGCCGTTGTTACTTATACCCGTAATCAATGGGGTAACAATACAGGGCAACTGGTTCAGCCTGGTCGTATTAAAGAACTTAAAGCCGGTAAATAATAGGAGGCGGAAATAATGGGTAGTCATAAGCCAACCGGCATTTCACGCTGGTTATTTACTACAAACCACAAAGATATTGGAACCATGTACTTATGGTTCTCCTTTATCATGTTCTTAACGGGTGGTGCTTTTGCTCTGGGTATTCGTTTGGAGTTGTTCCAACCGGGCCTACAGTTCTGGGATCCAAATACGTTTAACTCATTGACCACAATGCATGGTCTTATCATGGTATTTGGTGCCGTTATGCCAGCTTTCGTAGGCTTGGCTAACTGGCTTATCCCCATGCAGATTGGGGCGCCAGATATGGCATTGCCAAGAATGAATAACTGGAGCTTCTGGATTTTGCCATTTGCTTTCGGTTTATTGTTAAGTTCATTCTTCTTGCCCGGCGGTGCGCCAAACTTCGGTTGGACTTTCTATGCACCACTGAGTACTAAGTTTGGACCTCCAAGCACCGACTTCTTTATCTTCGGTGTTCACTTGATGGGGATCTCTTCTATCATGGGGGCCATTAACGTCATCGTGACCGTATTTAATATGCGGGCACCCGGCATGACGTTAATGAAAATGCCAATGTTTGTATGGACATGGGTGATTACCGCGTTCCTGTTAATTATGGTGATGCCTGTACTAGCGGGCGCTGTCACCATGATGTTAACGGATCGTCACTTTGGTACGTCATTCTTTGATGCCGCAGGTGGTGGTGATCCTGTTATGTTCCAGCATATTTTCTGGTTCTTCGGTCATCCAGAAGTGTATATTATGATTCTGCCTGCCTTTGGTATCGCGTCTCATATTATTCCTACCTTTAGCCGCAAACCCTTGTTTGGTTATTCTTCGATGGTTTATGCAACGGCTTCCATCGCCTTCTTGTCGTTTATCGTATGGGCGCACCACATGTTTACGGTGGGTATGCCAGTGGTGGGTGAACTCTACTTTATGATAGCCACCATGATCATCGCGGTGCCGACAGGGGTGAAGATATTCAACTGGGTGGCCACCATGTGGCAAGGCTCTTTGACCTTCGAAACACCCATGTTATTTGCTTTGGCCTTTGTCATATTGTTTACACTCGGCGGTGTATCTGGCGTTATGCTGGCGATGACACCGGTTGATAAACAGTATCACGATACCTATTTCGTAGTTGCTCACTTCCATTATGTACTCTTCCCTGGTGCTATCTTTGGAACCATTGCAGCCGTTTATTACTGGCTACCGAAATGGGTGGGTAATATGTACAACGAAACATTAGGTAAAGTACATTTCTGGCTCTCAATCATTTTCGTTAACTTAACATTCTTCCCTATGCACTTCTCTGGCTTGGCCGGAATGCAACGTCGTGTACCGGATTACAATATGATGTTTGAAGACTTCAACCGTATGTCCAGTATTGGTGCTCTAGGGTTAGGTCTCACTCAGTTATTGTTCTTCTATATTGTTGTTCAATGTGTACGTGGTGGAACGGGTAAAGCAACAGGTGAAGTTTGGGAAGGTGCAGAAGGTCTTGAGTTTACGCACTTGCCTTCGCCTGCTCCTTATCATTCGTTTGATGAAGCACCTGAAGTTAAGTAACTAATCGGTGAGAGCTTTTAAGCTCTCACCAGGATGAATGAATGAGTAACGAAAAAGATCAAAAGATCGTTTTTAAATTGATTGGTTTAACGGTGCTGATGAGTGTCTTCACATTCGCTATGGTGCCTTTGTATGACTTATTTTGTGAGATTACGGGTATCAACGGCAAAATTGTTGATCAAGCGCTGTATCAAGAAAGCGAAATTGATAAAGAGCGCGAGATCACGGTTGAGTTTGTTACCAGTATCAAGCGAGGTATGCCATGGGAGTTTAATACTCAAACCAAGAAAGTTGTTGTTCATCCTGGCGAATTAAATGAGGTGATGTTTTTTGCGCGTAATAAGTCTGGCTACGCTATTACAGGTCAGGCTATTCCGAGTGTTACACCAGGAAAAGCGTCGTTGTATCTGAATAAAACGGAATGTTTTTGTTTCGATCAACAGACTCTTAAGGCGGGAGAAACCATTGATATGCCAATGAGATTCTATCTTGATCCCGACATTCCTGATGACATTCATACCATTACGATGTACTACGCACTGTTTAACGCATCACCTGATAATGACTCTTCGGTTGCTCAAAAGTAGTAACCGAGTCTGAGGGAGAATGAATCATGACAGAAAAAACTGAAAAGTATTATGTCCCCGAACAGAGCAAGCTGCCATTTATAGGTTCTGTCGGTTTATTTTTAACGGTATTTGGTGCTGGAAATTATATTCAGGACTCTACCGATTTGGTAAACAACCCTAATAGCTGGGGATTCTATGTAATGCTTGCTGGCATTGCAGTACTTGTATACATGTTGAGTACCTGGTGGAGTGCAACCATCAGAGAATCTATGGGGGGGTTATACAGCAATCAAATGGATCGTTCATTCCGCTATGGAATGCTCTGGTTTATTACCTCCGAAGTCATGTTCTTTGCAGCATTTTTTGGAGCTCTTTTCTATATTCGAGTGTTTGTGGTGCCATGGTTAGGCGGTGATGGAAACAATGCCATGACCCATGCCATCCTTTATCCTGAGTTTTTAGCTCAATGGCCTTTGACGACAACACCATCGGGAGAAACCACGCAAGCAATGGGTGCATGGGGACTGCCAGCTATCAACACGGCAATCCTTTTAACCAGTTCTTGGACACTCACCATAGCGCATCATGCGTTAATTGATAAAAATCGCCCAACTCTGATTTTGTTTACGAGTATTACTGCAGTTCTTGGAATTATCTTCATGGGATTGCAAATGTGGGAGTATCAACACGCTTATGAAGAGCTTGGTTTAACGTTAGGTTCGGGGATCTATGGTAGTACCTTCTTTATGCTGACCGGTTTCCACGGTTTGCATGTAACCATCGGTACTATTTATTTGATCATTTTATCTATTCGTTGCGCTAAAGGACATTTCACTCCTGAGAATCACTTTGCATATGAAGCTGGTGCTTGGTATTGGCACTTTGTTGATGTTGTTTGGTTATTCCTATTTGTGTTTGTTTATGCAATTTAAAGCGAAACTATAAAAAAGCGGGCTTAGCCCGCTTTTTTTCGCCCGAAAATATTATCGTTTACTGTTCAGGGTTTAAGAAGTATTTATTTATTTTGTTGTGTGGTTTGTTGATTATCAATTTGAGGCAGTGTGTGAAATCTTACAATGCCAAAATAATTAAGTGCTATCAGCAATACAAAAAGTAATGTAGACAGTCCAATGCGCCAGCTGAGCGCTCTGACATTTTTCTTGTTACTGCTGTCGCCTTTAATAAGGTGAAGTAATGCATTAAACAGGCTAAATAAAATAGCCGCCATAATGACAAAAATAATTATCTTTCCCAGCATCGTAAATCCAGTAATATAAGAATAAGTACCTGTATTATACGAATTCGGAAATGAGAAAACATCCTATAAAAAAGCTTTACCAGATTTCTCTCGGTAAAAAATTTCAGTTTCGAATACATTTGGGCTTAATGCTTCTTTTTGTCGTATTAGAAGTGGTGTTATTAAAGCTCGGAACTTGGCAGCTTAACCGTGCTGAAGAAAAAGAATCTTTACTCAATGCGCAAATACAAAGTACGGCAAAAAAAAGTATTTCTTTAAACTCTGATACTTTGTCTCATGTTAAAGACTATCAATCGGTCTTATTTCGTGGAACGCTATTAAAGAATTTTAATGTTTATATTGCTAACGAGCCACATAAGGGGCAAGATGGTTATCACATTTTTAGTGCCTTGGAACTTGACGGTAGTAAGCACATTATTTGGGTGAATCGTGGATGGGTAAGAGCTTTACCTGATAGACGTGTATTACCCGATGTTGAGCTTCCTCCAATGAGTTGGAGTGGTGAAGGCGAAGTGTATTTCTTTAAGGGAAAACCAATTCTTTATGAGAATGCACTAACAAAAATATCTGATAATCAATGGCTTATTCAAGGGCGTGATTTTGATTTGTTGAAATCTGTTATTCAGGAGAGACAAAGCTTAATTTTACCTTATATAATCCGGTTAGCACCGAAAGAAAAGTTCGGATTTGTTCGTGATTGGCAAGTAGTTGCCATGCCTCCAGAAAAGCATATTGCTTATGCTATTCAATGGTTTGGGCTGGCAATAACTTTGTGCATCATTTTTGTTTTTTTAAGTATAAGAAAGGCGGAGTCAAGCAGTGGACTTCAATGAACTTCCAGAAGAAAATAAAACGTCTAACGTTACCAAAAATCGTATCACTCTCATTATGCTGGCACTGGTGTTTGTAGCACCCGTAGCTTCTGCGTATCTTGCGTATTACTCCGGGTGGTTTACTGGCAGCAATCTAAATAAAGGTACGCTTGTTAAGCAGTACTGGCATTTTGATGACCTTAATCTCAAAGGTGAGCTTGTTGATAACTGGGGTAGTTCAGAGTTCAAAAATAAATGGATGTGGCTGCTGGTAATTGATGACAAGGAGTGCAATGAACTGTGTCAGGTTAACTGGTTTATGTTGCAGCAAACTCGACTGGGTCTGGGGAAACGTCAAGACAAAGCTAACTGGTTGATGGTTCTCAATAAAGACGCACAACAGCTCCCCGGTGAGTGGGCTGATATTCCATTCGTTAAGGCTTCGAGTGTGCAAGGTGCGGTTACCGTCAAAGACAAAAATGATGAGCTCAAAGGATTTAATCGTTCACCCATGGCGATGGGGGCTATCTATTTGATGGATCCTGTTGGCAACATTTTTATGCGCTACGATTTGGTTCAATCTAAAGAGGATGCCCCCAAAAGAAGTAAGGAGTTGCATGCTGATTTAGGACGGCTTATGAGAACCCTTGATGTGGGGGCCAAATAAATGAGCAAAGCAATTTCTATGCAAAAAAAATTGGCACTCATAGCCTTACCATTTGTTGCTGTGGTTATTGCCTTAGGTGCTTTTACCCGTTTAGCGGATGCAGGGTTAGGCTGCCCCGATTGGCCTGGTTGTTATGGCTTTTTGCATATACCTACTCAGCAACAGGATATCCAGCAGGCAAATATGGCCTTTCCAGATCAACCTTATGAATTTGATAAGGCTTGGCCAGAAATGGTACATCGTTATTTTGCCGGTACCTTAGGTCTGTTAATCCTGGGCTTGTTTTTACTGAGTTGGAAAATCCGTCAGGTTCAATCAACACCTTTTAAGTTAGCCTCTGTTTTATTAGTGCTTATTGTATTTCAGGCAGCATTAGGTGCTTGGACAGTGACTGAAAAGCTTCACCCCTTGATTGTTATGGGGCATCTGTTAGGTGGCTTTACTACATTCTCATTGCTAACCATCTTTGCGGTGCGAGTGTTTCGTCCCGCTAACGATATAACGAATAATGACATTAGCTCTTTTAAAAAGTTAACCAGTATTGCGATTGCTGTTTTGTTCATGCAAATAGCACTAGGTGGCTGGACCAGTGCCAACTATGCGGCTTTGGTTTGTACTGACCTGCCAATTTGTCAGGGAGACTGGACTGCTCGAACCGATTTTGCCAATGGTTTTAAATTGTGGGGTCACGAAGCAGAGACCTATCAGTACGGTGTGTTGTCACTGGAGTCTATGACCGCAATTCATGTGAGTCATCGTATTGGCGCTATCGTTACGTCTTTGGTTATATTGTTATTAATTGTCAGCTTGATGAAGAAGGCCGAGTCATCCATTAGCCGTAAGATGGTTCCTTTGTTTTCGTCATTGCTGGTAATTCAGGTGGCTCTGGGCGTAAGCAATGTCGTGTTTCATTTGCCGTTGTCGATTGCTGTTGCACACAACGGTGTTGCTGCGTTGTTGTTAGTATCTCTTGTAGCTTATCGAACCATCATCTGGCAACACGAACGTCAGTTTGAACAACAGGGAGTGGCTCATGGATAGTGTCATTGAACGCCAAGCAGGTTGGCAGGATTATCTGGAACTGTGTAAGCCTAAAGTTGTTGCGCTTATATTGTTAACCGTTGTTGTAGGTATGTTTTTATCGGTGCCGGGCATGGTGCCGATTGATATTTTAATCATTGGAACGCTGGGCATCGGCATGGCGTCGGGAGCTGCGGCAGTCGTTAACCATGTGGTCGATGCGCAAATTGACCAAAAGATGGCGCGCACCTTGAACAGACCCGTTGCTAAAGGTGTTGTTGAGCCTGTTAAAGCGCTTATTTTTGCAGGCGTCCTTGCGGTCTTATCTATGGTTATGCTGACGGTCTGGGTTAATTCGCTTACTGCTATCCTCACTTTCTTCGGTTTAGTCGGGTATGCATTTGTGTACACCATGTACCTTAAGCGAGCGACGCCACAAAATATTGTTATTGGTGGTTTGTCTGGCGCTATTCCACCGTTACTAGGTTGGACTGCTGTGACCGGTCACACAGGTGTGATTCATCCTAATGCTTATTTGCTGGTGTTGATTATTTTTGTTTGGACTCCGCCTCATTTTTGGGCGTTGGCTATTCATCGTCGTGATGATTACGCTAAGGCGGATATTCCTATGTTGCCTGTAACCCATGGTATTGAGTTCACAAAAACGAATATTATTTTCTATACCATATTATTGATTATGGCCACGACACTGCCTTATTTAACCGGCATGTTTGGACTCATTTATTTAATGGGCTCTTTAACTCTTGGTGGTATTTTTCTTTATTATGCGGCCTTGTTGAAGTGGGGCAAGCAAAAGAATATGGCAATGAAGACCTTTGGTTATTCTGTTGTTTATTTGATGGTGTTGTTTGTTGTGATGCTGGTTGATCACTACTTTTACATTTAGGTCTGACTGAACTTAAAATATTATGAATTATTTAAAACAAACTTTAGTTATTGTTCTTATCACAGCGGTTGTTACTTTATCGGGCGTCGCTGGTTACCAGTACTTCTCGGGTGGGGCCAGTGCCGAGCCTAAGGATGCGATGGTTTTTCCTAAGAAAAATCAAGTGAACTCATTTGCTTTGGCAAAGGGTGATAACACATTCACTGATAATGACCTAAAGGGAAAGTGGAGTTTTCTTTTCTTCGGTTATACTTACTGTCCTGATGTATGCCCTGTGACCATGGCGGTTATGCGTGATGTATACGCTAAGCTTGAGCCAGAAGTTCAGCAACAGGTACAGGTGGTATTGGTGTCTGTTGATCCAGAGCGAGATTCGCCACAGCACTTACAAAAATATGCGCAAGGGTTCCATCCTGAATTTATTGGTGTGACAGCCGAACACACGATGCTAGAGCCTTTTGCAAAACAGTTTGGTGCGATTTATTTTAAAAACGGTGATGATCCTCAAGATTACCTGGTTGATCACACTGCTAAGATCTTTCTGGTTGATCCTGATGGTAAACGCCATGCTATTTTTGACAAGTCTTTAGATGAAGGCGGTGCTTATCGTTTTAATGAACAACAGATGGCACTTGATTTCATGGCCATTCGTTCTGCGCATTTACGTTAGTCTGCAAAGGAGTCGATAAAAGTCGGCTCCTTTATCTTGTTATTTCCAAATACACCAAATCACAGTTGTACTCAAAACATCGCCTTACGCGTCCCTGATAGCGGTAGTGGTTTTCGTTAATAGTCTCGTTGTTTAGTTGTTGAATCAGCTTTTTATAAGGCGGATTCAACCAGTGCTTGAAGCCTTTGTCACGATAGCTAACATAAATAATGTGTTCGTCGGATTCTATTCGAACGACTTGATCGTTATCGTATTCAACATGATTCGCTGCTTCGAGTAGCCATTTTAGTCGCTCCGGAGTAATCGGATGATTTTTCTTACGTGCCGGATAAAGTGACCATTGATCTTCATCTGGACGAGTTTTAAAACGCCGGTGAACCCATAGATAATCTTTAGGGTGCTGAGATAAATAACTTTCGAGAAACTGATTGATGGTGCGGGCATCGGCCTCTACATCGTCCCCTTTTATATCTAATGGCGGGTGCAGGATGAGCTCGAGAACTTTACCATTGTTTTTTCGACGATGGGTAAAAGGAATGACTGGGGCCTGAGTGAGTTTTACAAAACGGCTGGTCGCCGTGATGGTTGCCGTTGGTATATCAAAGAAAGGCACAAAAACACTTTGTTCGCGGCCATAGTCTTGATCGGCAGCATACCAAACCATGCCATTATTCTTTATCCAACGGATCATGTCTCTGGTGTGCGTTCTGGGAATAGAATGGACATAGTTCGCTCGACCACTGACCATCTTCTTTTCGATCAGCGGGTTTTCATTTTGTCGATAGAGAGCTGCTAACTCCAGGTACTGCCCCAGTGCCGATCCGCCAATTTCAAGGCTGGTCAGGTGAAATCCTAATATTAAGCCACCTTTGCCTTTTTCTTTGGCTTGTTGATAGTGTTCCATGCCCTGGAGTTTTACGTACTTTTTTAAATTGCGCTGTGGTCCAAACCATAGCATGGCGGTTTCTAACAGACCGATAGAAGTGGATAGAATGTTTTCTTTAACCCACTGCTCTCGTTCTTCCGCGCTGAGTGTTGGAAAACATAACTCCAAGTTTGTCCGTGCGATTTGAGTGCGTCGTTTTATTAGACGATACATAAGGTGGCCAAGAGCTCGCCCCAGTCGGTAGATAACGGGGTAGGGGAGATAGGCGATGAGTTTGACCAGTGCAAAGCCAAGATAATTTGGCCAAAATCTGGGCGCTAATAAATTGTGTTGTTGTGTATCCGACATAAATTGCAAAAGACACCCTGAGCAAACGGGGTCATGGCTCCTTTGGATAGGCCCTTTGTCTTGCAAAGTGCGGCGCTGTTTGCTGCATTTTGAAATACTTGGGGATAGGATCTTTACTCTCTCGTTGGCTGGCCTATGTTATCATAAAGCTAATTTGATAATAGGCTTAAGATTGTGGGCTTTATGAAGATACATTTTCCTGATTTTAGTGAAGGCAAAGTACTGGTTGTAGGGGATTTAATGCTGGACCGTTACTGGCATGGCGGGACCTCTCGTATTTCTCCTGAAGCACCGGTTCCGGTGGTTAAAATCAGCCATAACGAAGAGCGCCCTGGTGGGGCTGGCAACGTTGCTTTAAACCTGGCCACTCTGGGATGTCAGGTATCGCTGTTGGGGATTACCGGACAGGATGAAGCTGGACAGGCGCTAAGTTCAAAGCTGACTGCTGCCAATGTTGATTGCCAGTTTATTGCGGTAGAAGAAACTCCCACTATTACGAAGCTACGTATTATCAGCCGCCAGCAGCAGTTGATCCGCCTGGATTTTGAAGAGCCCTTCATCGAACAGGGACAAAATCGCTTGAAGCAAGCCTTTGCGAAGATTTATTCCGACTATGATGCCATTGTGCTTTCTGATTATGCAAAAGGAACACTGGCAGAAGTGGAAGCCCTGATCGAAATGGCCCGTGAGCAACAAATTCCGGTGATTGTTGATCCTAAAGGCAGTGACTTCGCTCGTTATAAAGGCGCTTTTTTAATGACGCCGAATCTTGCCGAATTTGAACAAATCGTGGGTCATTGCGCTGATGAGAGCATTCTTGTGGAGCGTGGTCAGGCATTAATGTCTGAGCTGGAGCTAGGCGCACTTTTGATTACTCGAGGCGAGCAGGGGATGACGCTTATTCGCCCTGGTGCTACTGAGCTTCATTTACCCGCACAAGCTCACGAAGTCTACGATGTCACTGGTGCTGGCGATACCGTCATTGCAACTTTGTCTGGTGCTGTTGCCGCTGGAGACGACCTACCGTCGGCAGTGGCTCTGGCCAACATTGCTGCAGGAGTTGTGGTTGGCAAACTGGGTACTGCTTCTATTAGCAGCCTTGAGTTACGTCGCAAAGTAGCTGGTGATGACAGTCTAGGCCGTGGTGTATTAACCGAAGACCAGTTGCAGTTTGTTGTACAGGAAGCGCGCGAAGAAAACCAGAAAGTGGTTATGACTAACGGCTGCTTCGATATTTTGCATGCTGGGCATGTTGCCTATTTGCAAGAAGCCCGAGCCTTAGGCGATAAGTTAATCGTGGCTGTCAACGATGATGCTTCTGTAGCGCGTCTCAAAGGCGATGGTCGTCCAGTAAACCCGGTAGAACGTCGCATGGCTGTGTTGGCGGCCTTGGGATGTGTAGACTGGGTTGTGCGTTTTGGCGAAGATACGCCAGAACGTCTGATTAGCGAAATTTTGCCTCACATCCTGGTGAAAGGTGGGGATTATAAAGTTGAAGAAATTGCTGGTGGGCGTCAGGTTATGGAAGCCGGTGGAGACGTTAAAATTCTTAAGTTTGTTGACGGTGTTTCGACGACAAAAATCATTGAAGACTTAAAAAAATAATAAAGTGGTGCTGCTTCATGCAATGGTTTAATGCGCAAATATGCCTGCTTGCAGGTTCTTTCTTTGGATTAGTTTCGGTTGCACTAGGCGCCTTTGCTGCTCATGGACTTAAAGCTAAGTTGGCAGACTACGGCAAAGATATTTGGGCCACGGCCACAGAGTATCAAATGTATCATGCTTTAGCATTGATCTTGGTCGCTGTCTTGATCAAGCAAGGTGAACATACTCTGTATAGTTGGGCTGGTTTTCTGTTTACTATCGGGATCCTCGTTTTTTCTGGCAGTTTATATGTATTGGCTCTAACCCAGATTAAATGGCTGGGCGCTATCACGCCAATAGGCGGAACGGCCATGCTCGGCGGATGGATTTGTTTGATATTAGCTGCAGTTCGTAGTTAGTAGTGGATAAACAGGAGGCCTGAGATGAGTAAGTTTTTGGGATGGGGTGCTATCCTGCTTGGCATTTTTTGTTTAGTCAGTCCTTTTTTGGTTGATGATTTTCTGGGTCATTATTCTGCTCTAACTGGACTGATTCTTATATTGGTTGGTACATCCGTATTACGCGTTCGTAAAGATCAGCTTGCCAAAAAAACATCTAAGCCTAAGGAATAATCCATGAGCTCAGTTAAGCTAACCGAATACAGTCATGGCGCTGGCTGTGGTTGTAAAATCTCTCCCTCGGTTTTAGAAACCATTGTTCAGTCTAATTTGGAATTACCGTCTTTTCCATCTTTGGTGATTGGCAATGACAGTAAAGACGACGCTGCGGTTGTTGATCTGGGAGATGGCACTGGTGTGATATCTACAACGGATTTTTTCATGCCGATTGTCGATGACCCTTATGATTTTGGTCGAGTCTCTGCGACCAATGCAATCAGTGATATTTATGCAATGGGTGGTCAACCTTTAATGGCCATTGCTATTTTAGGCTGGCCGGTAAATACCTTGTCGGCTGATATTGCACAGCAGGTTGTAGAAGGCGGACGTGCCGTCTGTGCAGAGGCAAATATTCCGCTTGCCGGTGGACACAGTATCGATGCCCCTGAGCCAATATTTGGTCTCGCGGTGACAGGGCGAGTTAAGTTGGAATATTTGAAAGCCAACAACAGTGCTCAAGAAGGCGACTTGTTGTATCTGTCAAAACCGTTGGGGGTTGGCATACTGACAACTGCACAAAAGAAAAAGATTCTTCAAGCTGAGCATTCCACATTAGCACTAGAGTCTATGACACGTTTAAACGACTTGGGTGCTAAGATTGCGCACTTACCTTATGTTCATGGAATGACGGATGTTACCGGGTTTGGTTTGGCGGGCCATCTTGTAGAAATGGCCGAAGGCAGTAAGCTCTCGGCACAGATAGATTTTACAAAGTTACCATTGATTCAGGAAGCCGAGCAGTATCGTCTTAAAGGGGCAGTCCCTGGCGGTACCTTGCGAAACTTCGACAGCTATGGGCATAAGCTCAGTTCATTAAGTGAAGAGCAAAAGCAATGGTTGTGTGATCCTCAAACCAGCGGTGGATTATTGATGTCTGTAGACCCGTCCTATCAGGACGAGTTTGAAGCGCTAATGGCGCAACAAGGCTACGCATTGTCAGCTTTTGGAAAAATGATCCAAACGCAAGAATACAGTGTCATGCTATGAAGTGGGTTCGGCGAGAAGAGTTTGCGAATCTCTTTATCCAAGATATTAAAATGATGGATGCGCGCGCACCAACCGAGTTCGCGCAAGGCGCTTTTCCCTGTTCAAGTAACTTACCTTTGATGACTGATGAAGAGCGTCACAAAGTGGGTAAGTGCTATAAACATTATGGACAGGAAGCGGCGATTAAACTGGGACATAAATTAGTTTCTGGTACGCTACGAAAGCAACGCATTGATTCTTGGAAACACTATGTTAAGCAAAACCCTGCCGCTATTTTATATTGCTTTCGTGGTGGACTTCGTTCGCAAACCATCTGGCAATGGTTAAACGAAGAAGGTATCGATATTCCTGTGGTTGAAGGCGGCTATAAAGCCTTACGTCAGTTTCTCTTAACAGAGTTAGAGCGGCTGATTTCTAAGATGGAATTTATTGTTGTATCGGGTTTAACGGGAGTTGGTAAAACAGAGTGGCTAAAACAACAACCAGGTTGCCTTGATTTAGAAGGACTGGCTAATCATCGAGGCTCCAGTTTCGGTGGCTTTTTAACGCCTCAGCCGACACAGATTGAATTTGAAAATCTAGTCGCCGTCGAGCTGTTAAAGCTTGAGCATAAAGGCATCAATAAAGTGCTGGTTGAAGACGAAGGGCGAATGGTTGGCAGTCGCTCGTTACCCGATGCGTTAATCAAAGTGATGGCTGATGCTCAGTGTATTGTGCTAGCCGATGACGATGAGCCTAGGTTAGAGCGAGCCTTTTATGAATATGTTGAACGCATGATTAAGAGTTTTCGTTCACGCTATAAAGAACAAGAAGCCATCGAACACTTTGCTGATTACCTACGACAAAGTGTATACGCCATTCGCAAACGTTTGGGTGGTGTTCGTTATCAAGAAGTGACTGAGCTGGTTGAGCAAGCTATTCAGGAGCAAAAAAACAGTGGGAACTTAGCCATGCATAAAGAATGGATTCGTATTGTTTTATTTGATTACTACGATCCTATGTATCGTTATCAATTAAATAAAAAGAAAGACCAGATTCTTATAGAAGCTGGTCATGATAAATTATCGAATTGGGTTAAACAGCTGCAACAGAACTAATTCAGTTATGCTTTTTGCGTGGTGGGTTTACCCAGATAACAGTAACCCGTGAATGTGAACGCCATTTAGCATCTTCTACGGCTTTTATCTTGTCTTTATCGACCTGAAAGCTGGAGTTTGTTGCTTGTTGGTGGGACGCGCATCCGCTCATAGCTAAAAGTGCTATTAAGGATAGAAACATAAATAATTTAGACATAAGGGCCCCCTTTTTATCGACGGTTCCTCTCTTTTTATAGTCTATTTAGTAACCTATCGACAACTTATTCAATAATATTTAAAGCTTAAATAAGCGGAAGTAATAAAAGGGGTTTTTATACCCGTCGCCTTTCAAGGTGCAGTGGTGTTGGCTGCGCGCACTCACCCCAATCACTTAGTCTATCTAAGCTCAGGGGGGGCGCTTGCTGGCCGCCTACCTGCACCTTGAAATACTTTGGGTATATAAGAAAAGAGGTGCGGAGTCGCACCTCTTGAGAGTGTTAAGGCCCTTATTCGGAATCTTTGTCGCCGAGCATGGCTTGAACATAGTAGTCAGCGCTAAAGAATCGACCGCCGCCAGTGAAGACAAGAACCATCAACATAATGAGATAGGTAATGGCAAACTCGATACCGTTGTTTAAGATCACAAAGCTACCTTTTCCTGTCAGCCAGTCGTAGTTGCCGTGTTCTTGTAAAATGGAGCGAGCGGCATCCAGTCTGCTGCCTACTTCAGGATCCGAGGATTGCGCGATAGCATACCAACCGTTATCCCAGTGAACAGAAAAAGCAGCAACAATCATGGTGATGATTAAAGGAATCGAGATGAGTCGAGTCGCTAAACCAAACAGCAGCAAAAAGGCTCCTAAAAACTCGGTGTAAGCAGCCAGGTAGGCCATTAACGTTGGAAGTGGGAAGCCCAGGTGCTCACCAAACCAGTAAGCGGTACTTTCTATGTCGGCTAACTTATTTGACCCTGCCATATAGAATGGAAAGAAAAGATAAACCCTTAACGCCAGAGGACCCAGGCCATCGGCAAAACTGATTTTGCTAAATAAATTGTTGTATGTTCGATTTAAAGTACCAACCAAGTTCATTACGTTCTCCACAAAGATAATCTATATCCAAAGATGCACAGAGGGTTATTTTGTTGCAAATCAATTGCAAGTATAGGTTTTTTACCCTGGTCTGCATGATTCATAAGGTAAAACGACTTGATTCCCATCGAGCATGTCATTTTGTGATAAAAAAGTGAACTTTTATTGTGGCAAAACAGCCATTTATCGAGCTGTTGGCTCTGTATTTCGCTAGAAGAATAGAATAAAATCAGACTCATATTGATAACTTTAAGTGAGTTTTACTTTGACCAAAGCGCTTCCTGATGATTCTGAGCTGGTTGCCAGGCTCTTAAAGAAAGATTCCGCAGCTTTTAATGATGTCGTAACTGCATGGTATTCTCCCATGTATTATGTCGCGTCTTCGATTGCGGGTGATGCTATTGCTGACGAAGTGGTACAAGAAGCCTGGTTTTCGGTGTTAAGGGCGTTGCCTAAATTTGAAGGACGTTCTAGCCTAAAAAGCTGGGTGATGAGAATTGTTACCAATGAAGCGAAAACCCGCCGCCGCAAAGAATCTCGCAGTACATCGTTGGAACAAATCGAAGACGGTTGGGCAACCGATCCTCGATTTACGGCTAACGAACACTGGAATACGCCCACCGGTTATTGGAGTGGTGACTCGCCTGATGCGCTCATGCAGGCAGAAGAGTTACAAAACTGCATCGAAAAAAATATTCAAAAGCTTCCTGATAACCAACGCTCTGTGCTCATGATGCGAGAAAGTGGTGCTTATTCTTTGGACGATATTTGTAACATTTTAAATGTCACCTCATCCAATGTTAGAGTTTTGTTACATCGTGCACGAGACAAAGTGCTTCAGGTCATTGACCGATTTGAGAGAGAGGGTACATGCTAGGGTTGCCAAGTTGTAAGCAGGTCGTAAAACAAAGCAGTGACTTGCTGGACGGTGAGTTAACGGCGTTTGAGCGCTTTAAGCTGAAAATACATCTGTTTATGTGTAAACACTGTCGTAACTATGTTAAGCAAATGCGTTTAACGTCAGAAACGGTTAATCACTGGATGAAAGGCCGCAAAATGCCTGCCGAGGTTAGGCAGCGCATATTAGATGAGTTTGAGAATGGCGTCTGTCACAACGCCAAAAAAGATGAGCACTGATTGAGTTCAGTGCTTAGCTATTAGGGACTTCTGCAAAGGCTGCTGGAATATCAAAGTCGCCGACCATATCAACTAACAGGTTGTCTTTGAATGTAAGCGTCATGGACTTTTTTGTGACTTTTTGAGTTTTTCCGCTCTTGAATGAATGAACGTAGTACCAGGTGTCCTGATCAAAGGTGTCACGGATAACAGGGCGGCCCAAAACAAACATGATCTGCTCTTTGGTCATTCCCTTACGGATTTTATCAACATCTTTCTGTTCGACGATATTACCTTGTCTAATATCCATACGGTAGATGGAGCAGCCTGTTGAAATACTCATCAATAAGATGGATGCAATGATTACAATACTTCGCATATTTAACTCTTTCTTTGTCTTTAGCACTTGGGTTTCGACCAATTATTTGAGTATTATATCCTTAAAATCGAATGAAAAAATCATTAGTTGCAGTATTTAGGAGATAACGTTGGAAAATCAACAACTTAAGAAAGCTGGCCTCAAGGTAACATTGCCTCGAGTTAAGATTTTGCAGATTCTCGAGTCGGCCGAAAATCGCCACATGAGTGCTGAAGACGTTTATAAGGCGCTGATGGATGCCAACGAAGAGGTTGGATTAGCCACCGTATATCGTGTTTTGACTCAATTCGAACAAGCCAGTCTGGTAACCCGCCATAACTTTGAAGGCGGACATTCCGTATTTGAGTTAGAGCGCGGTGAGCATCATGACCACATGGTGTGTGTGAAAACAGGCAAAGTCGTCGAATTTTATAATGAGCAGATTGAACAGTTGCAAAAAGAAATTGCGACAGAGCATGGCTATCGTCTTGTTGAGCACAGCTTGGTGCTTTATGTGGAGCCACTAGAAGACTAATTCTATAGGCATCTGTACAAAAAAGGCGCTAACCATAACGGAAGCGCCTTTTTTGTAGTCGATTAATTTAGCTGCTCAATAGTTCTTGAGCATGCTGCAATGTACTTTCGGTAATTTCTTGTCCGCCAACCATTCTGGCAATTTCATCGATACGATCTGGTTCGGAGAGTCGCTGCATCTGGGTTTCGGTTTTGTCTTTGTATTTGGATTTCACGGCTTTTAGTTGATGATTACCACGAGCAGCAACCTGAGGTTGGTGAGTGACACAAATCACCTGAGTATGCTGCGACAGTGTTGCCAGCATGCGACCAACGATATCGGCCGTTTGCCCACCAATACCCACATCGACTTCATCAAAAATTAAACAGGGAGTAACCTGTTTTTGTGCGGTGATCATCTGAATCGCCAGGCTAATACGGGATAGCTCACCGCCCGATGCCACTTTGGCCAGAGAGCGCAGTGGTTGCCCTGGGTTTGCCGATACTTCAAATTCTATCTGTTCGCTACCCAGAGCCGAATAGGCCTCGTTTCTAGCCTCTAGTTTCACGCTAAACTGACCACCATCCATCCCCAGCTTTTGCATGTGAGCGGTGACATCCTTGGCCAGTTGCTTCACGACTTTTTGTCGATGCTTGGTGAGTTTTGATGCGGCACTTTCGTAGTCTTCAATCAGTTGAGTCTGTTTCTGTTCTAACTCGAGAGTGTTTGCCTGAGTATCCTGTAATGACTCCAGTTCGGTACGAATGTTCTCTTCGACTTCTGGTAGCTGATGTAATTCGACTCGATGTTTGCGCGCCAGATCGTGTAAATGACTGAGTTGTTCGTCCAGTTCATTGAGGCGTTCGGGGCTAACTTCCAGAGAATCCTGATAATGGCGTAGTTCATCAACGGATTCTTGCAGATAGGTCGTTGCTGATTGCAATAATTCGGTGACGCCATTGAGAGATGGGTCTTTGCGAGAAAGCTGACTGAGTTGTTCTAAGTGGTAATTGAGCTGGTTGTAAGCTCCGGATTCATCTTCATAGAGCTGACTTAATGCGTGCTGGCTTTGTTCAGCCAGTTGCTGAGCATTGGCCACTCGACTGTGTTCCTGCTCCAGCTGTTCAATGCTGTTTGGGCCTAGCTGCAAAGTTTCCAGCTCTTCTAATTGATACGATAGCAGTTCGGCGCGTTCCAGCCGTTGCGACATATCATTCTTGATCGACTCAAGTTGTTGGCTGACTTTGCGGTATTCGTTGGCTATCTGGCACACACTCTGACGATGCTTTTGATTTGGTAGTAATTCATCAATCAGTGATAACTGCTGATGGGGACGCACCAAAGACTGGTGTGCATGTTGGCCATGAATATCAACCAGACAATCACCCAGTTCTTTAAGCATGGCAAGGGTAACGGAGCGACCGTTAATAAAGCAGCGGGAACGTCCTTCCCGTTGGATCACACGTCGTAGTAGGCATTCGTCGGACTCGTCCAGCTCTTGCTCTTTAAGCCATTGATGGGCTGTACTATCAGACTCGATGTGAAAGCCTGCGGTCACATCGGTTTTGTCGCAGCCATGGCGAATAACATGGTGATCGGCTCGCTCACCGATAGCAAGGCTTAAGGCGTCAACCACAATGGATTTACCGGCACCTGTTTCGCCAGTGATAGTCGTCATGCCCTGGTCCAGGTCCAGTTGAAGTTCTTCAATAAGAGCAAAATTTCGAATATGTAATGATGCCAGCATGACGATAATCTGTTATTTATTTTCTTGTTGGACGATGAGTATACACTGCTACTTGAGCAAGTAGTAGTGGTTGTTTAGAGTTTTTGCCCCCATCCCAGCTTGGTTCGCAGTACTTCATAGTAGTCATGACTTTCTGGGTGAAGTATCTTAAGTGGCAGTGGGTGCTTTTTAATTCCTATAATGTCTCCCGGTGCCAATCCTATGTTCACCTGTCCGTCACAGCTGACCATGGGGTAGTGCTGGTTGTTACTGGAGATGGCAATTTCGATATGGCTGTTAGCATCGATAACAATGGGACGGCTCGAAAGTGTATGTGGAAACATAGGTACCAAAACCATGGCATCGATTTTGGGAGAGATAATAGGACCGCCACCGGAAAGCGCATAAGCGGTAGAACCTGTTGGAGTCGAAACAATAAGACCGTCTGAGCGTTGGCTGTAAACAAATTGATTATCAATAAATAGCTCAAACTCTAACATGCGAGCTATTTCGCCTGGGTAAAGTACCAGTTCATTGACAGCATCGCTGCGACCGATACGCTCTTGATTACGGTAGACTTCGGTGTGCAGGATAAAGCGGTTTTCTTGATTGTATTGGCCGCGTAATACTTCGGAGATGCGTTCGCGCACTTCTGTTGGGCGAACATCAGTAAGAAATCCAAGGTGCCCACGATTGATGCCGACCAGCGGTACTTCGTGTTGTACCAGATAACGGCCCGCATTGAGCATACTACCATCGCCGCCGACTACAACCACCAAATCAACCAGTTTGCCCATCTCTTTACGGCTGGTGGGTTGTGTATGTTTTGAATGAAGACTTTCTGGCAAGGAATCTTGTAGCCAGATATCACACCCTTCTTCGACAAGATGATCATGAAGGATTTTTATCGTTTCTGCAGCTTCCTGGCTGCGTGGCTTCCCCATGATGCCGACTTTTTGAAACTGTATGGATTTCGATGGCATTAAAATATGCGCCTTTTTTCAATAATGCTTTAATAACTCTAACCGCTAACCTATTGTAATATCAAGAAAGTTGATATCCAATGAGTCTAAGTGCGGCTTGACGAGAAGTGTCCCGACCAGCTATTTACGGAAAGGACATAATACTCTGTGCGTATGGAAGTTGATCGCATAAACTACCATTATCATGTCACTATAAGATAGTGAATAATAAAGCTATAGGCTATTTGACTCTATAAAGGAAGTGTTATGGCAACTGAGCTAAGCCCAAGAGCTCAACAGTTGATGAAAGTATTGGTCGAGAATTATTTGCGTAATGGGGTACCCATCGGGTCAAAAACTTTGGCGCAGATTTCTGAGTTGTCCGTTAGCTCGGCAACCATACGAAACATTATGGGGGAGTTGGAGCATTCTGGATTTGTGCAATCACCTCATACCTCAGCAGGGCGTGTTCCTACGGCACAGGGATATCGACTGTTTGTTGATAACTTACTGACGGTAAAACAGCTAGAAGAAACGACGATTCAACAGTTGCAGACAGAGTTATCGCCTCAAAAGCCTGCCATCGAGTTGATATCCAGCACCTCTCATTTACTATCAGAGCTGACTCACATGGCTGGATTGGTGCGCGTTCCCAATCGTCAAGTCAATCGCATTCGCCAAATTGAGTTTATGCCGCTGACCGAAACCAACATTCTGGCGATTTTGGTGTTGGATGAGCAGGATGTGCAGAATCGAGTGATTAAGGTTGAGCAACCGATTAGCCGTGAAGAGCTATTGCGAGCGTCGGCCTTTGTTAATGAGCATCTGGCAGGCAAGGAATTGTCACATGCTCGAGATGAGCTACTGGGTAAAATGCGTAGCGAAAAAGCACAGTTAGATAGTCTGATGCAAACCGCTATCAAACTAGCCGAGCAAAGTTTACAGCACGAAAATGACGATAAGGGCTACCACCTTTCTGGCGATAGTAATTTGCTCAACTTCGCTGTAGATGGCGAGTTAGGCGACCTCAAGGCGATTTTTGATGCCTTCCGCCAAAAGCAGGAAATTCTGAACTTATTGGACAAAGTAATAAAAGCGGATGGTGTGCAGATCTTCATTGGTGAGGAAAGCGAGACCGATGGATTCCAAGGATGCAGCATCGTGACAGCCCCCTATCAAATTGAAGATGCCCCTGTTGGCGTGCTGGCCGTTGTGGGCCCAACGCGTATGCGTTACGACAAAGTGGTGCCAATTGTTGATATCACCGCAAAATTACTGTCTTCTGCCTTGAATCATTCTGACTAGTCCCCATATAGCTCCCATCTAAAGAAGTCTTCGTCATTTACTGACTAAATAAATGGGGTAACTATTGATGTCAGAAGAGCAAAATCCTACCGTTGAAGAGATGGAACAAGATTCTGCAGCTGCAGAATCTGCATCAGCAGAGGGATCCTCTGATAACCTAAGCGAATTAGAGCAACTACAGCAGAAGCTGGAAGCTGCCGAGGCCAAAGCGGCTGAACAGCTGGATCTGGCTGTGCGTGCCAAAGCCGAAATGGAAAATATCCGACGCCGTGCTGAGCGTGATGTGCAGAGCGCCCATAAGTTTGCCTTAGAAGGATTTGTTGATTCTTTGATTCCTGCCTTAGACAGTATGGAACAGGGATTGGCCCATGAAGCAACCAATGATGAAAGCAAAGCCATGAAAGAAGGCCTTGAACTGACACTTAAGATGTTGCTGGACGCGTTAGCCAAAAAGCAGGTTGAACAGCTGAACCCAATGGGTGAGGTATTTAATCCAGAGTTTCATGAGGCTATGTCAATGCAGGAAAGTCCTGACCATGAACCCAATACGGTGATGGCGGTTTTCCAGAAAGGTTATACCTTGAATGGTCGTTTGATTCGCCCTGCTCGTGTTGTGGTTAATAAATCGAAACCGACCGTTAATACGAAAGCTTAAAAAACGCATTTAGATAGGGGCTGTTGCTTGAATTGTACGAAAAAGCCCCAAAATATGAACTAACAGATTTTTTGCACCGGCCATAAAGAAGGGCGGGCAACAACCAGATTAAATTAGATTATTTCGGAGATGTATCATGGGTAAAATTATTGGTATCGACTTGGGGACAACAAACTCTTGTGTTGCTGTACTAGAAGGCAAAGATTCTCGCGTTATCGAGAACTCTGAAGGTACTCGCACCACACCATCAATCGTTGCGTTTACTGACGACGGTGAAGTGTTAGTTGGTCAGTCTGCAAAACGTCAGGCAGTGACAAACCCAGACAACACATTATTTGCGGTTAAGCGTCTTATTGGCCGTCGTTTCGAAGATGATGTTGTACAGAAAGATATCAAAATGGTGCCTTACTCAATCGTTAAAGCCGACAATGGCGACGCTTGGGTAGAAGCAAAAGGCGAGAAAAAAGCGCCACCTCAGATTTCTGCTGAAGTTTTAAAGAAGATGAAAAAGACGGCAGAAGACTTCTTAGGTGAGAGCATCACCGAAGCGGTTATTACTGTACCTGCTTACTTTAATGATTCACAGCGTCAGGCAACAAAAGATGCTGGTCGTATTGCGGGATTAGAAGTTAAACGTATTATCAATGAGCCAACAGCAGCTGCGTTAGCTTACGGTATGGATAAAGCCAAAGGCGATCGTACTATCGCTGTTTATGACCTGGGTGGCGGTACTTTCGATATCTCTATCATTGAGATTGCAGAAGTCGAAGGCGAGCACACTTTCGAAGTATTATCGACTAACGGTGACACTTTCCTGGGTGGTGAAGATTTTGACTTGCGTGTTATCGAGTACTTGGCAGATGAGTTCAAGAAAGAATCTGGTATCGACTTACATAACGATGCATTAGCACTACAGCGTTTAAAAGAAGCGGCAGAAAAAGCAAAGATCGAATTGTCTTCAAGTCAGCAGACAGATGTAAACCTTCCTTACATCACGGCTGACGCTACTGGTCCTAAGCACCTTAATATTAAACTGACTCGTGCCAAGCTTGAGTCTTTGGTTGATGAGTTAGTTGAGCGTACTCTTGAGCCACTAAAAACTGCACTAAAAGATGCCGGTCTTAATGTTTCAGACATTGATGACGTTATCTTGGTTGGTGGTCAGACTCGTATGCCTAAAGTTCAAGAAGTGGTTACTGAGTTCTTTGGCAAAGAGCCTCGTAAAGATGTAAACCCTGACGAAGCGGTTGCAATGGGTGCTTCTATCCAGGGTGCGGTACTTGCAGGTGATGTAAAAGACGTTCTTCTGTTAGACGTAACGCCTCTATCTTTAGGTATCGAAACTATGGGTGGTGTTATGACTCCTCTTATCGAGAAGAATACAACCATCCCAACAAAAGCATCTCAGGTTTTCTCAACAGCTGATGACAACCAGACTGCGGTAACTGTTCATGTATTACAGGGTGAGCGTAAACAAGCGTCTATGAATAAATCTCTGGGTCGTTTCGACTTGGCAGATATTCCTCCTGCGCCACGTGGTGTTCCGCAGATTGAAGTCTCTTTTGATATTGATGCGAACGGTATCATGCATGTATCAGCAAAAGATAAAGCAACTGGTAAAGAGCAATCTATCCAGATCAAAGCGTCTTCTGGTTTGTCTGAAGATGAAATCGAAGCAATGGTAAAAGACGCTGAGGCACATGCTGAAGAAGATAAGAAGTTCCAGGAAATGATCGACGTTCGCAACAAAGCGGATGGTTTGATTCATGCTACTCGTAAGAGCTTGCAAGACGAAAGCGTTGAAGTTGAAGCCGGCGAAAAAGAAGCTATTGAAGCTGCGATTGCTGAGTTAGAAGAAGCTCTTAAAGGCGATAACAAAGAAGAGATCGAAGCAAAAACCGAAGCGCTTTCTCAAGCATCTGCAAAAATGGCTGAGCGTTTGTATCAAAAAGCTCAAGCTGATGCACAGGCAGGTGCGGGTGCTGCTGGAGCTGAAGCCGGAGCTGGTGCTGAGCAAAGCAGCGACGCTGGCAACGCAGATGACAATGTTGTTGATGCTGAGTTCGAAGAAGTTAACGACAATAAGAAATAAGAATGCATTACACTAAAGTCAAAACTTTAGGTTCTTAATTTCAAAAGTAGCGCACGCGGGTTTCATGCCCGCGTTGCGCGTTAAAAAGAAAGTAACTTTGCGAATGATTATTATGAGGTCTTGATGACTCTGGTAAGTATTCGGATGGTTACCTGATATTGCTGAAACTGTTTATGTACAGGTTAACGTTGTATGTCAAAACGTGATTATTACGAGATTCTGGGTGTATCTAAGGGTGCTGACGAGGCTGAGTTAAAAAAAGCGTATCGACGCTTGGCGATGAAGTACCACCCTGATCGCAATCCAGACTCAAAAGAAGCTGAAGACAAATTTAAAGAAGCAAAAGAAGCTTTTGATATTTTGTCTGATCCGCAAAAACGTCAAGCTTATGATCAGTTTGGTCACGCTGGTGTTGATCCCAGCCAAGGTGGTTTTGGTGGTGGTGGAGCAGGCGGTGCCAGCTTCAGTGATATCTTTGGCGATGTCTTCGGTGACATTTTTGGTGGTGCCAGAGGTGGCGGTGGTGGCCACCGTGCTCGTCGTGGTGCTGACTTACGTTACAACCTGGAGTTATCTCTGGAAGAAGCGGTTCATGGTACGCAAGCCAAAATTCATGTTCCAACCTATGTAAACTGTGAAACCTGTGATGGTAGTGGCGCCAAAAAAGGCAGCAAACCCGTTACTTGTGATATGTGTGGTGGTGCTGGCCAGGTTCGCATGCAACAGGGCTTTTTCTCTATCCAGCAAACCTGTCCACAATGTCATGGTCAGGGAACCACAATTAAAGATCCTTGCTCTCCTTGTCATGGCCAGGGGCGTATCAAGAAAGAAAAAACTTTACAGGTAAAAGTACCTGCTGGTGTTGATACGGGGGATCGCATTCGTTTATCCGGTGAAGGTGAAGCCGGTGGTCCAGGAACAGTTCCTGGTGATTTGTACGTCCAAATCCATGTGAAAAACCATCCTATCTTTCAACGTGATGGCGATGATCTTTACTGCGAAGTGCCTATCAGTTTTTCGACTGCATGTTTAGGTGGTGAGTTGGAAGTTCCAACACTGGATGGACGAGTCAAACTAAAAGTACCCGTTGAAACTCAGTCTGGTAAATTATTCCGACTACGCGGCAAAGGTGTAACACCCATGCGTGGTGGTGCTGCTGGTGACTTGTATTGCAAAGTCGCTGTTGAGACTCCAGTGAGCTTGAACAAACAACAAAAAGAGTTGTTACGCCAGTTCGAAAACTCATTAAAAGATGGCAACAGTCGACACAGCCCCAAAGCCAAAAGCTGGTTTGAGGGAGTCAAAGACTTCTGGGAAGGCATGACAAAATAAAAAAGGCGCGTTAAGCGCCTTTTTTTTGGCTTTTCATTATTAGCAAATTCATATAATGTTCAGCCTGCAATCGCTAGATTGTTATTTATAAGTAAAGGAAAGATAAAAAGAATAGTGAGGTTTATGATGGAATTTATTGAAGCAAATCGAAAGCTTTGGAATGAGCGGGTTGATACCCATGTGAACTCCGAGTTTTATGATAATGACACTTTTTTGGCTGGGCGTAGCTCACTCAATGATATAGAGCTGGCATTGCTTGGCGATGTGAAAGGTAAAAGAGTACTACACCTACAATGCCATTTTGGTCAGGACTCATTATCTCTGGCACGTATGGGCGCCAAAGTGACGGGCGTTGATTTATCTGATAAAGCGATATTGAAAGCGCAAGAATTGAATGAAAAGCTGGGCTTAGATGCTGAGTTTATCTGCTCTGATGTGATGAAAGCCGACGAAGTACTGGCACAAGAATATGATCTGGTATTTACCTCTTACGGGACTATTGGCTGGTTACCGGAGCTGAATACCTGGGCAAAAGTCATCGATCATTGTTTAAAACCTGGTGGGAAATTCTTGATCGTCGATTTTCATCCAGTGTTATGGATGTTTGATGCAAACTTCAAATTCTTTGAACACAGTTATTTTAATGCGGGTGTGATCCAAGAAGAATCTGTAGATAGCTATGTTGAAAACAGTGAGTTGGAAGAGTCGATGGAAGAGTATGGCTGGAATCACAGTCTGGAAGAACTCTTTCAGTCATTATTATCTCGAAACTTGATGATTTCACATTTTAAAGAGTATGACTATTCGCCTTATAACTGCTTTAACCGCACGGTTAAAATGGATAAAGGCTATCAAATAGAAGGGTTAGAAGGTAAGTTGCCTATGGTGTATGCCTTAGGTGCAGAAAAACCAAAATCTTTGTGATAACGTAAACCAAACTCAAATGTATGTGACTTGCTTCAAGCTTTTTTTTTGGCAGCCACATACAATGAGCGATTACGTTGAAGGAGAGGGAATCTGGAATGAAAAAACTAATTTTGTGTACTGCGGTTTCTGTATGTTGTTCTTTGGTGAGCGCATCAGATATGAAAAAGTCTGCGTTGGATATGATTATTCAAGAAGCACAGACATCTCCTGAGTTTTCTGAGGCGATGCGATGCTTAGGTATCTCAGAGAGCAAAGCTCGCAAGATGTACGAGAAAAAAGCACAAAGCTGTTACGGCAAAACCAAGCAGCTGCCAATGCCTCAGTTTATGGATGCTATTGGCCAGTGTATGGAGTCTTTCCCTAAAGAATTAGGTGTCAGCCAAAGTGCTTTAGATCGTTGTGCACCTCAAGGTGATGCCTCTGAAGCCGCTTATGCTCAGAGCCAGATGCAGATGGAAAAGCTTGAACGCGAACTCGACCGATTGTACGCGAACGAAAATCCTTCTCCTAAACAGCAAAAGCGCATTGACGAAATCATTGGGCAGCTAGAAGCTTTAGCGAGCCAGCAAATGGGAATGGATGACGCTGCTTTTGCCAATATGGATCAAATGGCGGCGCGTGGCATGGCTCCCGATCCCGGTGCGGCAGAAGACATTCAACGTGCGCTGTCTATGAGCAAAAAAATGAGTCAATCAACTGTTGGGCAAATCACACTGCCTATTTATAAAAACAGTGAGATTCTGGTTCACATGACAGAAGATATGTTGGCAAGTTCGGGTATGCGAGAAATCGGTGCCAACCTTCCCGCTGCAACCTTTGCTTCGCCAGACTCGATTAAATCGATTTTGTCTTATTATCAAAAGAAACTGCCGAGCTTTAAAGTAAAGAAAATTGCGAGCGATGAGTATCTTTTGATGGAGTCTATGCCAAAAGACTTTAGTATGACGACTCACATGGATAAATACTTTTCGACGCCACACGTTTTGATTAAAAACGCAGTGAATGACCCTACTGGCATGGTTCCCGCTAATGCCAAAGCCATTATTGAAATTGCCTACCGCAAATAAGTTCGCTATTGATACAAAAGGGTTTTCCCTTTTGTATCAATCACCCTTTGCTATAACAAGCCCGTGATTTACTTTGCTACAATAGGATCATTGTTATCCTCACTTTGAGTAAGTTATGGTTCGTATTGGAATTAATGCCTGTACTGGACGTATGGGACAAGAGCTATTAGTCGCGGTTAGTCGTAGTGAACATGTGGAGTTAAAAGCCGCTCTACTTCGCCCTGGTCATGCCTGGACGGGTGAACAGCTACACAGTCAGTTTCCTCATATAAAGAGTTCATTAGTATTCGCCGATGATTTGCGTCAGGTTGCAGATGATATTGATGTGCTCATCGATTTCAGTTTACCTGACTTTTCCATCCAGACTGCAGAGCTGTGCCATCAGCTGAATCTTCCCGTGGTGATTGGAACAACCGGATTTAATTATGAGCAAAAAAAGCGTATCGAAACGCTGAGCTCAGAGAGTGCAGTATTGATGGCGCCCAATATGAGTGTTGGGGTTAATCTTAGCCTCAAAATTCTTGAACTGGTTGCTCAAGTTATTGGGGATGAATCTGATGTTGAGGTCATGGAAGCCCACCACCGTTACAAAAAAGACTCGCCTTCAGGAACCGCCCTACGTATGGGAGAAGCCATTGCCAAAGGGATGGATAAAGTATTCAGTGAAGTAGCTGCCTTCGATCGCTGCGGTAAAGATGCTGTGCGCAAGCCGGGTTCCATTGGCTTTTCGGCTGTCCGTGCAGGGAATATAGTTGGAGAACATACCGCATTATTTGCCATGGCAGGAGAAGAGATCGAGATTACCCACAAAGCGCGTAGTCGCCAAACTTTCGCCGAAGGTGCTATTAAAGCGGCTTGTTGGTTGGTTGAACAGCCTCCCGGCAGCTACGACATGATGGACGTGCTAGGATTGAAAGGCGCGTGATTTGCTCGATTGCCGATACGCCATGTAAGCCATGTCTCAAAGGTCGTAAAGAGATTCGATCAAATGAATGTCTTATTCTGGCGCAATAATTACATAACCATTTGATAAATAACAGTGTTTTGTGATTGAGATAAGTTTGAGCGAAGATAAATCCTATTGTTTTGGATGCTGAGATCGCTATTATTATTACCAGGCGGCACGGATAACCGCTCAGGAAGCGCAGGGAATTGCGTACCACATGGAGGTTGCAGGGAGCATTGCACGTCGAGGGACGATGTAAGATAGAATATGGCGGTTTTCAGGGAGAAGGCCGCCTTTTCTTCTTTATGAGCACTTTAAGTCAGTTTGGACTGCCTCAGACGCATCATTTTTGGTAAGAAAGTCTATTTTCCTTTATCCAAAATCACCATTTAAACCAATCCGTTCTATCATTAATGGGCGTGAAAGGGTTTGAGTTAGCCGTTAAGAGCACTAATTCTTTAAAATCTGTCATCATTTATTAACAAATACTGCTGACCAAATGGACAGAATCAGATCAGATCGCGTAAAATACTGCTGCTTTAGCATTTGCCGATTCTGGCGCAAAGCAGAATTTCATTTAATCTTATTTCGAAAGGCGGAAACCATCATGGATTTCCGCTTTTTGTGTATCTGGAGTCAAAACTGGAGGTCCCATTGAGTCAGCCCGCCATTCTCGTATTAGAAGACGGTACCGTGTTTAAAGGATCAGCCATTGGCGCTGAAGGACTGGCTGTTGGTGAAGTGGTGTTTAATACATCGATCACAGGATACCAGGAGATCCTGACTGATCCATCTTACGCGCAGCAGATAGTTACTCTTACTTATCCCCATATTGGAAATACTGGTATTAATGAAGAAGATCAGGAATCCAATAATATTTGGGCGAAAGGTCTGGTTATTCGTGATTTACCTTTGTTGGCCAGCAACTGGCGCAGTACCCAATCTTTATCGGATTATCTAAAATCAAAGAATATTCTTGGTATTGCGGATATTGATACTCGTAAGCTAACGCGAATTTTACGAGACAAGGGCGCTCAAGCAGGTGCCATTATGGTTGGTGACATTGATGAAGCCAAAGCGTTGGAAGCAGCAAAAAGCTTCCCTGGTCTGAAAGGCATGGATTTGGCCAAAGAAGTGACCGCTGAAAGTTCATTCCCGTGGACTGGCAGTACATGGGATTTGGCCAAAGGCTATGGCGAGCTGGGTGAAAAACGCTTTAAAGTCGTCGCCTATGATTTTGGTGCCAAGAGCAATATTTTACGTATGTTGGTTGAACGTGGTTGTGACTTAACGGTTGTGCCTGCCAAAACCCCTGCGTCAGAAGTCATGGCTATGAATCCTGACGGTGTGTTCTTGTCAAACGGCCCTGGCGATCCCGAACCTTGTGATTATGCGATTGCTGCTATCAAAGAGTTTCTGGATGCTAACATCCCAACCTTTGGAATTTGTCTTGGACATCAGTTGTTGGCATTAGCCAGTGGCGCCCAAACGGTGAAGATGAAATTTGGTCATCATGGTGCTAACCATCCAGTAAAAGATCTAAAGCAAAATGTTGTCATGATCACGTCACAGAATCATGGTTTTGCTGTTGATGAAAATTCCTTACCTGACTGCCTAGAGGCAACTCATGTTTCTTTATTTGACGGCAGTTTACAAGGCATCCATCGAACTGATAAGCCTGCTTTCGGTTTCCAGGGGCATCCAGAGGCGAGTCCTGGACCTCATGATGCCGCTGCACTATTCGATCATTTCATCGAATTGATGGCTGCAAATAAGTAACTAGGTAAATGGCTCTTTCGAGTTCGAAGGAGCCGATTAAGAATTTCGTTGAGTACCCACTCAAATTAAAAAGAGCAAACGACACAATGCCAAAACGAACTGATATTAAAAGCGTTTTAATTCTAGGAGCCGGTCCTATTATTATTGGACAGGCCTGTGAGTTTGACTACTCTGGCGCGCAAGCGTGTAAAGCATTAAAAGAAGAAGGATATCGAGTTATTCTTGTGAACTCGAATCCTGCAACCATCATGACTGACCCAGAAATGGCCGACGTGACTTACATTGAGCCGTTGCACTGGGAAGTAGTTGCAAAAATCATTGAAAAAGAAAAACCCGATGTGTTGTTGCCGACCATGGGTGGGCAAACGGCATTGAATTGTGCGCTGGACCTTGCGTCTCGTGGTGTACTAGAAATTCATAACGTCGAAATGATTGGCGCAAAACGAGAAGCGATTGATAAAGCAGAAGATCGTGACTTGTTTGCCAAGGCCATGCGCAAAATTGGTTTAGACATGCCTCGCTCGGGCATTGCTCACACCATGGAAGAAGCGCATGAAGTACAAAGCCATGTTGGCTTCCCTTGTATTATTCGTCCCTCATTTACCATGGGCGGAACCGGTGGTGGTATCGCCTACAACCGTGAAGAGTTTGAAGAAATCTGTACTCGTGGTTTGGATTTGTCCCCGACTAATGAGCTATTGATTGACGAATCACTTATTGGTTGGAAAGAATACGAAATGGAAGTTGTGCGTGATAAAGACGACAACTGCATCATCGTTTGTTCGATTGAAAATCTCGATCCTATGGGTGTCCATACTGGTGACTCTATCACCGTTGCCCCTGCACAAACATTAACGGACAAAGAATATCAGATCATGCGTAATGCATCGATGACGGTATTACGTGAGATTGGTGTTGAGACAGGTGGTTCAAACGTTCAGTTTGCGGTAAATCCGGAAGATGGCCGTTTGGTGGTTATCGAGATGAATCCTCGAGTATCGCGTTCCTCAGCATTGGCTTCAAAAGCAACGGGTTTCCCTATTGCTAAAATTGCAGCAAAATTGGCGATTGGCTACACTCTGGATGAATTGCAAAACGATATCACCAGCGGTAAGACGCCAGCGTCATTCGAGCCTAGCATCGATTACGTTGTGACTAAGATCCCTCGTTTTAACTTCGAAAAATTCCCTAACACTGATGCAACGCTTACCACTCAGATGAAGTCGGTGGGTGAAGTAATGGCGATTGGCCGAACGCTGCAGGAGTCTATGCAAAAAGCACTGCGTGGACTGGAAGTAGGCAAAAGTGGTTTTGACCCATTATTAGAAGATGATGACAACTGGCAAGAAACCTTACGTAATAAGCTGATTGTTCCTGGCGCTGAGCGAATCTGGTATTTGGCTGATGCATTCCGTAAAGGTATGTCTGTTGAAGATGTATTCCAGTTAACTAAAGTTGATCCTTGGTTCCTGGTTCAAATTGAAGAGTTGGTTAAACTCGAAGAAGAGTTTGCCAAGTTGTCTTTCTCTGACATCGATCGTGACACTATGCTTCGCTACAAACGTAAAGGTTTCTCGGATGAGCGTCTGGCAACCTTGATCGACCGTAGCGAAACTGAAGTACGCAAATTACGTAACGAACTGAATCTTCATCCTGTTTATAAGCGTGTTGATACCTGTGCAGCAGAGTTTTCGACCAGTACTGCTTATATGTACTCCACTTATGAAGAAGAGTGTGAGTCTGATCCCTCTGACCGAGAAAAAGTCATGGTGTTAGGCGGTGGCCCTAACCGTATTGGTCAAGGTATCGAGTTTGATTACTGCTGTGTTCACGCTGCGTTGGCGATGCGTGAAGATGGTTACGAAACCATTATGGTTAACTGTAATCCAGAAACGGTTTCTACTGATTACGATACATCGGATCGTCTGTACTTTGAGTCAGTCACTTTAGAAGATGTATTAGAAATCATTCATAACGAAAAGCCAAAAGGCGTTATCGTTCAATATGGTGGTCAAACGCCATTGAAACTGGCTCGTGCTCTGGAAGCTGAAGGCGTACAAATTATTGGTACGTCTCCAGATGCTATTGATCGTTCAGAAGATCGTGAGCGCTTCCAACGTTCGTTAGAGAAATTAGGCTTACGTCAGCCTCCTAATCGTACTGTTCGTAACCTGGAAGAAGGAGTACGTCAGGCTGATGAGATTGGCTACCCATTGGTTGTTCGCCCATCTTACGTATTAGGTGGTCGTGCGATGGAAATCGTATACAGCGAAGATGACTTGCGTCGTTATATGAATGAAGCTGTGAGTGTTTCTAATGAATCGCCAGTATTGTTGGATCGATTCCTGGATGACGCTATCGAAGTCGATGTGGATTGTATCTACGACGGCGAAAACTGTTTGATCGGTGGCATCATGGAACACATTGAGCAGGCAGGAGTTCACTCTGGTGATTCGGCTTGTTCATTACCTCCTTACTCCTTAAGTGACGAGATTCAAAATGAATTGCGCAAGCAAGTGGAAGTGATGGCAAAAGAGTTGGGTGTTCGTGGTTTGATGAACACACAGTTTGCTATTCAAGGCGACAATATTTTTGTTCTCGAAGTGAATCCTCGTGCCTCAAGAACGGTTCCTTTTGTTTCTAAAGCTACTGGCCAACCTTTGGCGAAAATTGCCGCGCGAGTCATGGCGGGTACTTCTCTGGCAGAGCAGGGTGAGTTAGAAGAAGTTGTTCCAGAGTTCTACTCTGTAAAAGAGCCTGTGTTCCCGTTCAATAAATTCCCGGGTTCTGATCCTATTCTTGGACCAGAGATGAAGTCGACTGGTGAAGCCATGGGTGTAGGTGATAGCTTTGGTGAAGCTTTCTATAAAGCTCAGTTAGGCGGATCTTCTGCAGCACCTATTGGCGGTAAAGCTATTATCAGTGTTCGTGATGCTGATAAAGAAAAGTTACCAGAAGTTGGACGCGCATTGATTGATTGTGGTTTCGAGTTGATTGCAACGGCTGGAACAGCAAGAGCGTTGGTATCGGCTGGCGTTCCTTGTCAGCGAGTGAACAAAGTTTACGAAGGTCGTCCGCACTTGGTGGATATGATCAAGAATGATGAAATCGATTATATCGTTAACACGACAGAAGGCAGTCAGGCTATTGCAGACTCCTTTATGATCCGTCGTTCTGCTCTACAACACAAAGTGGCTTATACAACAACACTTGCAGGCGCGAAAGCGACAACTCAGGCGATCAAACAGCAAACTCGTAATGTTGTTGTGTCTGTTCAGGAATTACATAAAAGGATTGATAAGTAATGAATCGAGTACCTATGACAGTTGAGGGCGCCGAAGCTCTCAAAGTTGAATTAACCGAACTAAAGCAAGATGCACGGCCAAAAGTGATTGAGGCCATCGCAGAAGCTCGTGAGCACGGTGATTTAAAAGAGAATGCCGAATATCATGCAGCTCGTGAGCAACAAGGCTTTATTGAAGGACGTATTCAAGAAATTGAAGGTAAACTTGGAAACGCTCAGATAATCGATGTAAAAAGTATGCCTAACAATGGCAAAGTTGTGTTTGGCTCGACAGTCACCATTGTTAACATTGATACTGATGAAGAAGTCACTTATCAAGTTGTGGGCGAAGACGAAGCTGACTTAAAGTTGAACAAGATATCAGTAACTTCACCGATTGCCAGAGCTCTCATTGGTAAAAACGAAGGTGATGAAGTTTCTGTGAATGCACCGGGTGGTGTTGTTGAATATGAAATCGAAAAGGTTGAGTATATTTAACTCGCACTACATGAATTAAAAAAGGGCTATATAGCCCTTTTTTAATATTAATTATGGATAACGATTTTTTACAGCGGATCTTTCGAGCCTTAATATCACACCCTGTGGTCTGGAGTGTTATTTTTCTTAACATTGCAGCCTTTGTTGGCATTCATTTATTGGGTGTTGATTTTGCCTTGTTAAAAATGCCCGCAGACAGCGATTTATTATTGTTGCCTTTTTACTGGTGGAAAATGATAACGCCTGCGTTTTTACATTTTACCTTTGCCCACCTGGCGGTGAATTTATATTTCTGGTGGGATTTTGGCAGCGCAATAGAAAGCTATCACCGTTGGCGCATGTTGGTGATTTTTTTGATCGCTGCTATGTTGACCAGCTTATTTCAGTACTGGTTTGGTGGACCTAAGTTCGGTGGGTTATCCGGCGTGGTTTTTTGGCTTTTAGGATATTTGATGATTCATAGCTACTGGAGCTCTGAAGCCCGATTTCATTTGCGCAAATTCGAGATGCTCCTTTTGCTTGGATATATGCTGGTCAGTTTTACTGGTTGGCTGGGGCCATCTTCCCATGCTGCACATCTCGGCGGACTGCTAGGTGGAGGCATGATGGCGGTGCTTGAATTAACCATCTCAAAATGGAGAAATTCGTCAAAGTAACGTCATTGAATTAGCCACTGATAAATGATAGTGTGCTGAAAAATAAATCAGCGCATCGCTCTATGGGGTGGCTGTATAAAGAATGGATATGAAGCATGATTGAGTTTAGGGAAATGGCAGAAACGGATGTTTCGACTGTGATTGAGCTCATCGATTCTCATGATGAGGATGATGCAGAAGAAGCTCAAGCCACTTATGAAGAAAGCCTTGAACATCACTATGTTTTAACCTTGGATCAGCAGGTGATTGGTGTTACGGGATTTAAACCGATTCCTCATAGTAATAAATCCTGTTGGTTGTCATGGACTTATGTCCATAAACGACATTGTGGTAATGGCTATGGTCGCAAGTTGCTGCAAAAACTTCTTCAAGTATTGAATGAGCTTGAAGCACGCAAAATATTTGTGAAGACCAGCGACTATTGTGATCCTGAAGATGGCCCCATTTATGCTGCGGCATTACACCTTTATCAATCCATCGGATTCGAAATAGAAGTCGAGTTAGCTGATTTCTACGATGAAGGTGAAAAAATGATCATTTTGGGCTATAACTTGCAGTCTGATGTGGTTGCTAGCGATGTCGAAGAAGTCGCGGCTCCGATTCGGTTTAATGATATTTTTGAAATTGCCGAAACCACAGGTAGTTATTGCTTTGGCTGGGAAATGAAAGGGCGAAAACATTTTGACGCAGAAGATTTAGAAATTGGCATCAACGCGGTCAAAGATAAAGGCGGTCGTTGTGTGTTTTTGACCTTCCCATCCAATTTGCCAGAAATTCATAAGCCTATGCAGGAAGCAGGGTTTCAATACTTTGGTCAGTTAGCTGACTATTATGACGTAGGGATTCATGAATTACATTTTGGTTATCAATTAACGGGAAATACATAATGAAAAAGTTCAATACATTGGCTATAGCCTCATCGATTGCTGCAACACTTTTTTTAGTTGGGTGTACACAAAGCGTTGAGCGCCCCGATCTTGATCGTGTTCTGGATGTGACTTCTGATACTTTGTATTCATTCGAAAACAGCGCAGCGAACACTAAAGACGACAAGGCTGTTGACGCTTTTGTAAAAGAATTAGCTTCAAATATGAACAAAGCAAACCCGAAGGTCTATGCTGATCCTGTTGGTATTATGACAAAAGAAGATGGGGCATTTGTTGGTTTCCAAGATCCAAATCAGAACATGGTTAAAGATTCTGGTGAAGAAGACTTGTTCACTGTAGAAATCGACAGTGAGAAGAATCGCCTAATGGCAACAGATGCGACTGGCGCGATGCGTGATCATAGCTTTAGTGGTGCGGGCCTACTTGCTGGTTTTATCTTGGGTAGCATGCTAAGTCGCCAACGTGCTGCTGGTGTTAATCCTAAATCTTTGAGCTCGCGTCAAGCAACTTCACGCTCGGCTTATCAAAGTGCTCGCTCTCGTTCTGGCTCTGGTAGCCACTCTTCAGGAAAGTAATTTTCTATTTTTTATCCCTTCTCTGTTCTAGAGAAGGGAACTGTTCTTTCTAATCAGGTACTTTTTCATGCAACAGGAAAATGTGCGCACTGAGTCTGATTATTCTCATTTAAATGATAATCAGAGTGCGGTTCTTCTTATATCTATTCTAATTGTCGCCCTGTGCGGTATTGCTTACGAGCTTATTATTGGAACGGTTTCTAGTTATTTGCTTGGTAACAGTGTTTATCAGTTTTCGTTAACCATTGGCTTTTTTATGTTTGCCATGGGGGTGGGTTCCTATTTATCCAAATTGTTAGGCGATCAGTTGATCCAGAACTTTATTAAAGTTGAGGTGGCGATTGCTTTGGTCGGTGGTATCTGCAGTATTTTGTTATTTATGGCCTTTCCACTTGCACGAGTGCTTTACGAAACGGTCATGTACAGTCTTATTCTTATTATTGGTGCTTTGGTGGGAATGGAAATTCCAATTTTAACCACCATTTTATCGCAGCGTTCGAGCACCAGAGATTCCATAGCAAATGTGTTATCACTGGATTATATTGGCGCGCTTATTGGTTCTGTTGCCTTTCCTCTAATTTTGTTGCCACAGCTTGGATTGGTGACTTCATCTTTTGCTATCGGCATTATTAATATGCTGACGGCTTTGGTGAGTGTTTATGTTTTTAAAGACTATCTTAAATCGCCCAGATTAATGAAAGCGATTTGTTGGTCTGCTCTGATCGTGCTTATCGTTTTTGTGGTGATGGGAGCCAAGATAACCAGCTATGCCGAAAAGCATCTGTATTTTGATCAAGTTATTTACGATAAACAGACAGCCTACCAACGTATCGTTATGACTCGCTCTAATGTGAACCGTGAGCAACGTCTTTATATTGATGGACATATTCAGTTTTCGTCACGAGATGAGTATCGCTATCATGAGTCACTAGTTCACCCATTAATGAGCTTACCGGGTAACCGTAGCAAGGTCTTAGTTTTGGGCGGTGGTGACGGATTGGCCGCACGAGAGTTATTGAAGTATGACGATATTGAGCTTATTCATCTGGTTGATATTGATCCAGAAATGACTCGTGTAGCTAACGAGCTAGCAGTGCTTGCTCAAATGAATGGGGAAAGTTTAAAGAGCGAAAAAGTAACGGTGTTTAATGAAGATGCTTTTACTTTTATTAATCAGCCTGGCGTTGCTTATGATCGTGTGATTATAGATATGCCAGATCCGCACAATGAAGCGCTGAATAAGCTCTATTCAAAAGAATTTTACACTATGATTAAGCGACGGATGGATGACAAAGGATATGTAGTGTCACAAAGCTCTTCGCCTTTTTTTACACGTAATACTTTCTGGTGTATTGAAGAAACATTGGATTTTGTATTTGATGATACATTGAGTTATCACGCATCCATTCCATCGTTTGGCGTTTGGGGATTTAATCTGGCAAGTATGAACGGCATAATACCTGATGATTTTTCTTTTGAGGTGGCGACACGATATTTGGATGACTCGACCATGCAAGCGGCGATGGTTTTTGGTAAAGATGTAGCAGAAGTGGCTTCACCCGTTAATACTATTATGGAGCCTAAGCTCTATCAGCTGTATGTCGATGAAGTGCAAAAGTAATGCATATAAAACAAGTGCTATATTGATAGATAATAAAAAAGGGCCTTAAAGGCCCTTTTTTAATGCATTGAATAATGACTTAGCGACGACGACGAAGCATCAAAGGTAAGCCTAATGCAAATAACAAGATGCTAGCAGGTGTTGGTACAGGCGTTGTTGTACGATCTTTTGTGTCGTACCAGCCCTGACCCGCGAAGCTGTAGCTTGTTAGCTGGTTATTGCTGTCATAGTTAAATACTGAACCACGAGAAGGGTGGAACCAAACACCAATGTTTTCAGCAAATGAAATACCGTCCCAATCAGGATCTTTGTTGTAGTCGTTGATATCTGCAACGTCTAAAGTGAAAGAGAAAGTACGGCTAGTACCAGAGTCAGACACAGAAATGAATCCCGCGCTGGTTGAATCAATAAAGCCTGCTGAGTCGTAGCAAGAGTTGTTACCGTTAACACCGTTGTAAGTGTTGATAGTAAGAATACCAGTGTTTAAATCACCACACATGATGGCATACTCGCCACCTTGGCTTTTAGGATTTGGACCATCACTAATCACTAACCAGAAACCATCAGTAAACTGACCGTTAGTCTGAGTCAGAGTTGAGCTCCAGTGGAAAAGGCTGTTATCAGCGTCATAGTTGGTGTAGATGTTAGTAATATCGCCACCATTAGCACTGCCAGGTGGGTTATCAATATTATATTCATAAACTGGTGTTGCCATTGCAACGGCTGAGAAACCGATAGCTGCAAATGCAACTGCAGATTTGAATAACGACTTTATCATGGTGAACTGCTCCCTTAAATCACATTTTTAATGTTTCTATGAGATGATTAGGCAAGTATGGTGCCAAGAGGCGTAGGTGTATGAAATTAAAGGATATAAAAAGCCCTATTGTTATTCCGTGTAAAATATACTGACGTTTTCTCTTCCTTTGAGGGCCTCATTTTTTAGCTTTTGATTTGTCAGCCTTTTCTATTCTTTATTAAGCAGTGGTATTAGTTTTGCCGCATCCTGTCCCTTCGCTGTTATAATCTCAGTCTCAATAATAAGTAATAACCGACGATATTGAAGAGCATGACTTCTAAAAAACCCATTATCTCTCTGATTGCAGCTATGGCCAAAGGACGTGTGATTGGCCTTAATAATCAGATGCCCTGGCATTTGCCTGCCGATTTGAAGCACTTTAAAGAAACCACCATGAATAAGCCCATCGTCATGGGGCGTAAAACCTTTGATTCCATTGGTAAACCTTTGCCTGGCCGTCGCAATATCATCATTACGCGTAATACCAGTTATTCCGCGCCAGGGATCGAAACCGTGGGTAGCCTTGAAGAGGCTATTGAGCTGTTAAAGGAATCCGAAGAGATCATCATTGGCGGTGGTGGGAATATCTACCAGCAAACTTTAGAGCAAGCTGATCGACTTTATCTTACTTTTATCGACTTAGAGACTGAAGGAGACGCTTTCTTCCCTGAGTTTGAGCATTTGAATTTGCGCGAAACTGCGCGAGTTAGCCGCGCGGCGGATGAAAAAAATCCTCATGCCTGTCAGTTTGTGAACTATGACATTGTGTAGCAGGTTGAACAATTGTGGCTTAGCAGTGGTCTTGGTAGGGTTGCTCGTTGGGTGCGAGCAACAACCCGATCCTGTTGAGCTATACAAAGAGGCCTACAAGCAGGGGCTGGCTAATGCTTGTCGTCAACATGGAGTGTGTTTATCGGATGTAGAAAAAGCCTTCGATCAGTGCATTGACGAGATGGCAGTAAAGGACATGTTGGCCAGTTCGACAGAAGAAGAAAAAACACACAAAAACACCTTAATTGCACAGCAAACATCCGAGTGCATCAAGAACTTTTCTGACAAACAACAGAATAACTGAGATTTTCTAAATTCCTTTGATCTAGCTCAATTCCATCGATGGCGAATTCCAACATTGTTCGGGTTTTTCGACATGAGGAATCATATCCATGCAGTCAAAAGCCATTTCACTTTATGATGATGGAGAGCACCGTTGCCTGATGTTTACTGATTTGGTGAAAGGTGATGGTATTCAATCAAATCAGTTTCTTATTTTAAGCCGCAAGCAGTCAGCTATCATCGATCCCGGTGGGGACTTAACCTTTGCAGCATTAAGTATCGAGATCGAAAAACATGTTCCTGTTGCTAACCTCGACTACATTTTTGCTTCTCATCAAGATCCAGACATTATTTCGGCCATGGGAAAGTGGATGATGAAAACTCGAGCCAAGGTCGTTTGCTCTCGACTTTGGGCAAGATTTTTACCGCATCTTATCCCTGAATATTTACGCTTACAGCTCGAAATGGACAGCGAAAGCCGAATGATGCCCTTACCTGATGAAGGTCGTGTTATTCATTTGCAGGCATCTGATATTGCCGTACTGCCTGCGCATTTCTTGCACTCCGTTGGGAACTTTCAATTTTATGATACCAAGAGTGGGATACTGTTCTCTGGTGACATGGGAGCGTCTATGACCGAAGAGGTTGGTGCTCCTGTACGAAATTTTGAGCAGCATATTCCATTAATGGAAGGTTTTCATCGCCGCTATATGACGGGCAATCGAGCCTGTCGCCTTTGGGCGGGTATGGTGAGAAAACTTAAGCCGAAAAAAATTGTTCCACAACATGGGAGTCATTTTGAAGGTGAGAATATTGAGAAGTTTTTAACCTGGATAGAACACTTAGAATGTGGGTTGGATCTGCTAACAGAGCAGAGCTATCGAGTCCCTGATGGACTTCGATAACTCTAAATGTCTGGCACAAATTAGTGGCAGCTACCGTGAGTGTGAGGATGTCCGTGTTCTAACTCATCAGGTAGTGCAGGGCGAATTTCAGTGACGGTTACTTCTACGGTAACTGTCTGGCCTGCCAGCGGATGGTTTGCATCAATAGTGACGTAATCGTCTTTAATTTCAATCACTTTAACACCTATGGGTTCGCCAGTATCTGTGGTTGCCTCAAGACGCATGCCGACTTCAAGATTTTTAATTCCATCGAGCATTTCTTTGGGAACCTGATTAATACGCTCTTGCTCGTAGTCACCGTAAGCCTGCTCAGGCTGTAATTTCACGATTACCTGATCGCCTGCTTCTTTGCCATCCAGTTCTGGCTCTAAACCTGGAATAATGCCACCAAAACCATGCAGATAAACCCAGGGCTCGCTATTTTCGGACGATTCCCAAACTTTACCTTGTTCGTCTTTTAAGCAGTATTCGATGGTGACAACTAAGCCTTTCTCTATTTTCATCAGAGGATTAACAACCTTTATTGGAGGCGCTGGATAATCACGGTTGAGGAGCGGATCCTGGTAATTATCCATAGCATGATTCAGCAATACCTTATTATAAGGGATCTTAGAGCTAAGGTAACGCGCTTTGAAAAGCATGTTACCCAGACCTTGGAGCAAACCTGGATAGGGTAATGCTTCGTGTATTAGCTAGACTCTTTAGAAACACTCAGTGCTGACCAGGTTTGGCAGGTTGGCATGACTTCGATATTGTTAATATTGACATGCTCTGGCTGTTCACTCGCCCAGGTCACACAGCGAGCAATATCGTCAGCAATCAGTGGTAATGTATTCTTGTAAACGTTTTGAGCTGCATCGATATCGCCGTGAAAGCGCACCACAGAAAACTCTGTTTCGGCGAGCCCTGGTTCAATATTGGTGACGCGAATGTGCTTGCCTGCCAGATCAGCCCGAAGGTTGCGAGAGAACTGGGCAACGAAAGCTTTGGTTGCGCCGTAGGCATTGCCTCCAGGATAAGCGTAGCTGCCCGCAATAGAGCCAATATTTATAATATGTCCTCGATCGCGTTCTACCATGCCTGGAAGCACAGCTCGAGTCATATAAGCCAGCCCTTTATTGTTGGTATCAATCATGTCATCCCAGTCATCCAGCGAAGCGTTGTGGGCGGCATCTAATCCCAGTGCTAATCCTGCATTATTTACCAGAACATCGATGGCTTGCCATTCTTCTGGAAGGTTGGCAATGGCCGCTGCGACCTCGTCTCTTTTTCTAACATCGAGAGTGAGTGTATGCACTTCGGTATGTTCTGATAGCTTTTGCTGTAGTTCATCCAGACGGTGCTGGCGTCGTGCACTTAGGATCACGCGCGCACCGAGTGCGGCAAAATGAATAGCACAAGCTTCGCCAAATCCAGAACTTGCTCCAGTAATTAAAACTGTTTTACTCATAAAACCTCTTTTAAAAAAATGTTAGTATTGTCGAAATCGATTTATTGTCAGGATATTCGATCCAATTTGTGTGAATTGCAAACATATTTGTTAAAACTGTAGGTTTTAATGAAAGAGTGGCTGGTTGCTACTCAAAAAAAACTTTTCACAGACAATAAATACAACGTAAATGACATTATTCTACCCTTGAGGTTGTGCTCTGGTTATATGAGCCACTTTTTAGCTGACTCAAGGGGATAATTTAGAATAAGGCAACACCTATAAAGTGCTTACCCCGAAGCATGTGGCATTTTTTCTGCGAATACTGGAGATACTATGCAGAGTGAACCTGGTTTTGAGATAACGGTTAACAGTCAATATCTTGAAGAGCAATCAAAGCCTGAAAGTGAGCAATATGTGTTTGCTTATACGATCGAAATAAAAAATAACAGTGCTCATGGAGCGCAGCTCTTGCGTCGCCACTGGCTGATTACGGATGCTGATGGCAAGACGCAAGAAGTTAACGGCGACGGTGTCGTTGGTGAGCAGCCTTATATTGAGGCGGGCCAGAGTTATCAATATACCAGTGGTGCCATGATTAATACGCCATTGGGTACCATGGAAGGTCACTACGAAATGGAAGGGGATGGTGGCCAGGCTTTCTTGGCACCTATTCCTGTATTTAGTTTAACCAAACCAGGCATTCTACACTAAGGCAGGGATCACTTTGGCCACCTATGTTGTCGGCGATATTCAAGGGTGTTTTAGTTCATTATTGAAGTTGCTCTCCGCTGTGAATTTCTGTTGGGGAAAAGATACTCTATGGGTGTGCGGTGATCTGGTTAACAGAGGGCCTGATTCGCTTAATACGGTACGTTACCTTTATGAACATCGAGCGAATGTTCAAATCGTATTAGGAAACCACGACCTACATTTGTTGGCGGTGGCAGAGGGCTCTCAATCTATCAAACGAAAGGATAATTTTGAGCAACTACTGTTGCCAGAGAATCAGGACCTGATTCAATGGTTGCAACATCAGCCACTGGCCTATTATGACGCGCAATATAAAACTCTGATGGTTCATGCTGGGGTTCCTGTGCACTGGAGTCTAAAAAAGCTGTTAAGTTGTGCTCAAGAAGTCGAAACAGTGCTGCAAAATAAAACTCAACGTCGGCGCTTTTTTGATGCAATGTATGGTAATACGCCAGATCTCTGGAAACCATCACTTAAGGGAGTTGAACGGCTACGTTATATTACTAACGCCTTAACTCGCATGCGTTTCTGTTATGGTGATGGACGTCTGGATATGGACTGGAAATCACCTGTCGGCTTACAGCCGAGTTGGCTCAAGCCCTGGTTTGAGCTCCCATTAAATCTAGCTAAAGATATTCAAATTGTTTTTGGGCATTGGGCTGCACTCGAAGGTAAGCTTGCCAATCGCCGTTTTCAGGCGTTGGATACTGGTTGCGTATGGGGCGGGTCATTAACCGCTCTGTGTCTGGATACGGGTGTAAGAACCAGCGTTTCTCCCTAACTCACTCGTTCATCATATCTTCTTTTCTAACATCTTAAAAAATCTCACTAAATCGCTTTGTGGCGACAAAATCTGTCGCTCAATATCTTATTATTAATCTTGTTCGCAGAGATGAGGTCTTAAAAGAAAATGCCCTGGATTTAGGCATTTAGACAGCGTCTTTGTTGGCCGCTTAATGGAGAAAAGACTCATCATGGAATGAGTGCAGGATGAACATGCCCAAGGATAGGAAACAAGCATTGATGCTGGGGTTCGCTAAGGAAGGAAAGCGTTTGCAAAGGAGTGAAGTGGCTTAGGAGTAGGAGCTCAAACTATGGAAGGCCTTATGGATATTGATGAGATAAGGAGTAGTAGACACAAAGGAGTGGTCGAAAAATGGGATGGGTAGTGATAGCCAGGGGATGGCAGGTAGAGTTATTTTGTAATGAGATTTTCGTTGTTCAAGGATGAGAAATAGCCATAGGGAGTGGCTGGTTTGAATAAGCAGGCTAGCAGCTGCTGTTACAAAAGGCTACACAACCTTAACGTAATTTCTATGGAGACTCTTTCATTTGTAGTCATAATAAAGCCATACTGTTGTGAAATGACACGGTATTTTGTCAATCACTATGAATATTTAGAAGGGCTACATGGATAACGGAAAAGAAAACCTCGATGAAGTAACGGCTTCCCAGTCGATCTTGTTAGTAGAGGATGATGTTAAATTGGCGCGCTTAGTCACAGAGTTTCTTACCATCAATGGGTTCTCAGTGAAGCATATTGATAATGGCCAGGCAGCAATAGACGAAATATTGTCAAATCCTCCTAAGCTGATCGTGCTAGATATTATGCTTCCCGGTGTTGATGGACTAACGGTGTGTCGTACCGTGCGCGAGCAGTATACTGGTCCCATTCTTATGCTGACAGCTCTTAATGATGATATCGACGAGGTTGCTGGCCTCGAAACGGGTGCCGATGGCTATCTTGGTAAACCCATTAAACCTAGAGTCTTGCTGGCTCATATAAGAGCTTTGCTGCGACGTCAGGATCTCCTCGAAACAGAGAAGGGGATTGAGGGCGCTGAGCACCTGATACAAGCGGGCCCCATCATGATCAATGCGGCAAAACGAGAAGTGTGCGTCAACGACCAGCATGTTGAGCTTACTGCTGCAGAATTTAACTTGCTGTGGTTACTGGCCGAACATAAAGGCGCTATTGTGCCGCGAGAAGAGTTGCACCAGAAGATTTTTCGATTGGAATATGATGGACTGGATCGCAACATTGATATTCGAATCTCCAGGTTGCGCAAAAAGCTGGGAGATGATCCTCGCTCTCCTTCGTGGATCAAGACCATTCGTGGGCAAGGATATCTATTGATTAATGAATAAATTCAGGTAGATGTCTTATATTTTAAGTCGCTGATTATGTAATAAAAAAATTATTTTGGAATGCACTATGCGGGCTTTTTTCGTTCAACTATTTTTGACCATTACGCTGTCTAATTACATCCTGTTGTATGTCTACGATAACTATTACATCCCTCATCTGGGTGAGTCGCATTTTAATTCTGTCGTTGAGCGACTCAGTCAGCTGTCGGATGACATTCAATCGAAAGTAAACAAGCTGGATGTGGTCGAAGAAGAGCATCTCAATCAATGGAGCCAAGAAGTTGATTTGCCCATTCACTGGCAAGCTCTCGACGAGCCTGGAATTAACTCGGCTGTTGTTGGAGAGCTGATGGTTGTTAACGGCACCATTGACTACAACGCTGAATATGGTCCTACCGCATATATTAAAGTCACCGACAAAAAAGCCATTGCCATAGGGCCTATTCAAGATATGTTTGAAATATCGACCACAGAGCAGCCCGAGTACATCGGCTTGTTTTTGCTGGTTAATTCAGCGATTTTTGTACTGTTTTATCTATTTTTCAGTAAGAAAGCAGCGCTATTAGAACGCGCTGCAGATGAAATTCTACAGGGCGGCAGAGTGTCGGAGTTTGAGTTGGCGACGGCTACCGAGTTACGTGGAGTTGGCAAACGGATTGGACAATTTGGTAGCTACATCAGAGAGTTGGAGTATCAAAATCAGCAAATCATCGAGGAGCAAAGAGACTTGATGCATGCTGTTGCTCATGAACTGCGCAGTCCTATCGCTCGCTTTAGTTTCGCACTTGAGCTGTTGAGCAGTGATTTGTCTGATAAAAGTCAAAAACTGCTGACCGAACTCCATGAATCCATTGATGAACTGGAAGAGCTAATAAGAGAAATTCTCAATTACTCACGACTGACTAATGGTAAAGTCGAACTGCACTACGAAAAGTTGGATATCGTTAAACTCATACAGCCGCTACTTGAGCGCATGCGTTCACTCTATCCTGGCACTCAATTTAAGCTGGATTGTTCGCAGTCTCGCACCGATATGGAAGCCGATGAGCGCTTACTCAGCAGGGCTGCTATTAATGTGATCCGAAACGCGGCCCGATTTGCTAAAAGTACCGTAGTGGTAACGGTGACGGATAACAAAAATGATCTGGTGATCACTATTGATGATGATGGAATGGGCATTCCACCAGGCAAGCGTGAGCGCATTTTTGAGGCATTTACGCGATTGGACCCAAGTCGTTCGAGAGACTCCGGTGGTGTGGGACTTGGGCTTGCGATAGTAAAGCGTATTATCGATAAGCATCAGGGACGTATTCGTTGTGCCGAAAGCCCAGACGGTGGTGCGCGCTTCGAGCTTTTTCTTCCTTATAACAAGCCTTAGAGTTGATACTGATAACTATTAACGCCTGAGAACTTAAAAAATACTTATAAGAGATTGTCATATTTGAAAAAGCCTAACTCGTTAACTATCTTAACATTAGGTTTGATGGGCTTTTAGTGTGTTTAATACTTGTCGAACAACATTAACCTCTCTGATAGACCAAGCCATTGATTGTTATTGTTTTTTATCCTTAGATTATGCTGAGGGGCCATTGCCTTAGGTGTGCAAGGTGGCAAACAGATCATTGAGAACTGGTAATACTATGTCTATCTAGAGTTCAAAGGTTAGCTTGAGTTGACCACCCATCTAAAGTAATTCAGGAGTTGGGCTTTGACAGCCGAAAATGCCGATGTGAATGATTCGTCCGTTCGTTGGTATAACAGTATCCAGTTTCATTTTATTTCCAGTTTTGGAATGGTTCTTTTGTTGGCAGCCATTGCAGCGTTTATTGTGGTTCAGTTTATTGCGCGCAATGTGTTGGTAGAAAAAAATAAGGAACTTATTCAAGAGACAGGTGCGTACATTGTCGCCGGAATTGAGCGAGAGGTGACTGTGGCACACACATTAGCCAGGGCTTTGGCTAATTTGGGTGAAATATTGCCAAAGGACGAAGATACCTATCATAAAGTCGTCCCCCACATTATGGATATGTATGGCAAAGAGGCTTTTATTGCAGGTGGCGGGATTTGGCCTGAGCCGGGTGTTTTTACTCCTGGAGTAGCGAGACGAAGTTTTTTTTGGGGACGAGAGCCCGATGGCAGCTTAAAGTTTTTTGACGATTATAATCATATCGAAGGCAACGGTTATCACAACGAAGAGTGGTACGTCCCTGGTCTTTATAATGAAGAAGGAAAGTGTTATTGGTCCAAGTCTTATATGGACCCTTATTCTTTTGAGCCCATGGTAACTTGCACGGTGACCATGTTTGAGCAAAAGGAAGTGGTGGGAACGGCAACGGTCGATATCCGTTTAAGTGGGCTTCGAGGAGCGCTGGCAGCATCGATGAAGCCTATTGGAGGATATGCTTTTGCATTGGATCGCAATAATCGCTTTTTGTCTTTTCCTCAGCCCGATAAAGTCAAGAACTCATCCATTCAAGCCGATGGCAGTACATCCGAAGAATTTATTACCATCGCTGAGTTAGCTCGTACCCATCCTTCATTTTCCCCTTATGTAGACATCCTGAATCGAATGAATCAAGACATTATTGATATGTCTGCAAAGGCTGGCAATAACGACCGCCAATTGGCAAAACTTATTGCTGATGGCAGTTATCAAATCAGTGAAGATGAATCTCTTTTGTTAGCTGCGGTGTTAAGGGATCCTATGCCCATTGATTCGGTGAGCAATAACATTTCATCGTTTGCTATCGAAAATGATCCTTTGCTCAAAGAGCCTGTTGTAGTTTCGATATTTCTTATGCCCAAAACCTATTGGAAAATAGCGGTTGTTGTGCCAGAGCGAAATGTGATTGAAAGTGCAAAAGAAGTGTCTCAAAACGTATTAGCCATTTTTATCGTTATTTTGTTAGTAGCTATTAGTGTTGGTTTTTTATTATTGAGAAATAATTTGATCAAGCCTCTTGACCAGTTGGTTTATCAGTTGAAGCATAGCGACGATGAATTTTCATTGTTAACTCCAGGACGAAATGTTAATGATGAGTTTGCTTTATTAACCTCTGGCTTTAACTTAAGGACCGTCAAGTTACAAAAAAGCCATAAAGAACTGGAAAAAGAAATCAATGAGCACCACTTGGCTCAGGTGGCTTTGCAGTCTTCAGAGCAACGTTATCGTTCCGTTATTCGAACGGCTCCGGATGCCATCATCACCGTCGATTGCAATGGAAGCATCGTAGACTTTAATCCTGCGACGATTAATCTTTTTCAATACGAACGTGACGAGTTAAAAGCGATGGGATTGTTGGATTTGTTTTCTTCTTACGGCTCGGGCAATGATTACCAAAAAATAGAGCGATACCTGTCGGGCAAAGATTCCATGTTAGCGGAACAGGTTTTAGCATTAAATGCTCAACGAAAAGACAATAGCAGTTTTCCTATTGAATTCTCTATAGCTTCCTGGCGTGCCGAGAATGAACAACAATTTACCTGTTTTGTTCGTGATGTCACTTTGCGCAAAGAAGCTGAGCGGCGATTGCGTTATATGGCTTTGCATGACGCCTTGACTGGGTTGCCTAATCGCACACTGTTTAAAGATCGTCTGCAACAAGCGATGGCTTATACGCAAAATGCTCGTGGTCAACTCGCCTTAATGTTTATCGATTTAGATAATTTCAAGTTTATTAACGATTCACTGGGGCATGAAGTCGGCGATAAGTTGCTTATTCGGGTGGCTGATCGTGTGTCTCGGCTGACAGGTAATCTTGATGTTATTGCTCGGCTCGGTGGCGATGAATTTGCTTTTATTCAGGTTGGTTTTGACTCGTTGGATGCTGTTATTGCCTTAGCGCGCCAAATCGTAGAAAGTTTGAGACAACCGTTTCATGTTGATAAGCATGATTTACAAGTGGGTGCCAGCATTGGTATTACCATCTTTCCTGATGACGGTGATGTTAAAGAAGTGTTATTACGCAATGCCGATATGGCCATGTATCAGGCGAAAGCAGAAGGGCGTAACACTTGGTGCTTCTTTGCTAAAGAAATGAATAACGACTTGCAACGACGTAATCAAACCTTGGCGGATCTTACTGACGCTATGGAGAAAGAAAGCTTTGACGTCGTTCTTCAACCCATTGTTGATATACAAAGTGGTGAGCTGATTGCGGCTGAAGCTCTGTTACGTTGGTTCCATTCTGAGCGGGGGATGATTTCTCCTGATGAATTTATTCCCGTTGCTGAACAAAGTGGGCTAATTTTCGATATTGGTAAAATTGTTATTCGTAAGGCGTGCCAACATGTTCACACTTTAAAGCAGGTTGGATGTGAGGATATTCGCATTGCTATCAACTTTTCCCCCATTCAATTTAGGCATGAAAAGCTTGTTGAATCGACCCTCGAAATTATTGAGGAGTTTGGCTTGTCGCCTACCAACTTCGAATGTGAGATCACCGAAACTGCCGTGATGGATGATGTATCGCAAGCGATTAAAACCATGCATGAATTGCACTCAGCCGGGTTTAAATTATCCATTGATGATTTTGGAACGGGCTACTCTTCACTAAGCTATCTAAAGCGCTTCCCGATTGATAAGGTCAAAATTGATCGCAGCTTTGTGTCGGATATCGATACGGATTCTGATAGCGCATCTATCGCTCGAGCGGTGGTTAATCTAGGACATTCTCTGGGACTGGTTGTACTTGCAGAAGGTGTTGAAACAGAAAGACAAAGAAGTATTCTGATTGGAGAAGGTTGCGATTTAGCACAAGGATATTTAATTGGTAAGCCAATGAAGATTGATGACTTTGTCAGTTGGAACTCTGATTACAGTGTCTCTATTGCTAATGCGAAGTAATCGTTAGTAAATACAATGCTCCTCTTTGATTAGAAGAGCATTGTGTTGCCATTAAGGCTGATCAAGTGCCTTTTTTTGTTCGTCAATAAGCTCTCTAATACCAGAGCGTGCTAACGCAAGCATGGCATCAAACTCTTCGCCAGAAAAAGGTTCGCCCTCAGCCGTGCCTTGTACTTCGATAAAGCCACCAGCGTCTGTCATAATCACGTTCATGTCGGTTTCGGCACTAGAGTCTTCGGCATAGTCTAAGTCTAATACCGGCTCACCGTTATAAACACCTACAGAGACTGCAGCGATCATGTGTTTCAATGGATTCACTTTGAGCTGACCTTTTTTGCGTAGGTGGTTTATCGCATCAACCACAGCAACACAGGCACCAGTAATCGACGCACAACGAGTGCCGCCATCCGCTTGTAATACATCGCAATCGATATGGATGGTGTGCTCGCCGAGCATATTCAGATCAACAGCCGCGCGTAAAGAGCGGCCAATTAATCGCTGAATTTCCTGAGTGCGGCCACTTTGTTTTCCGCGCGCGGCTTCGCGGTCGCTGCGCGTATGAGTCGCACGAGGCAGCATGCCGTATTCTGCGGTTAGCCAGCCTTGGTCTTTGCCTTTCAAAAAACGAGGAACGCCTTCGACCACCGAGGCGTTACATAATACTCGGGTTTCTCCCATTTCAACCAATACTGAGCCTTCTGCATGTTTCGTAAAGTGACGAGTGAAGCTAACGGGACGCAGCTGGTTGGGGGTTCTTCCGCTGGGGCGCATGAAATTCTCCTGAGAACGGTAGTTATCTGGCACACATTATAGTGGAATGCCGAACAAGGTTATAGAGGCAGACACGGTTTCTATAGAGCATGATGGGATATTGATAAGACATTATGAGATATCTAAAGTGGTCAACATTCCATGCCAAGTACTCAGGTATGTTGGTTAAGTGACTGGGAAGCGGGAACGATTGCCGCTACAATGGGTCTCTAATCAATATTTGCTGCTAAAGAAACGATAATTCTATGATTCGAAGTATGACCGCCTTTGCACGCCAGTCGTTAAAATCTGACTGGGGTAATGCCCATTGGGAAATCCGCTCAGTAAACCAGCGCTTTCTCGAAACTAATTTCCGTTTGCCTGAGGCTTTTCGCAGTATGGAATTCGCTCTGCGTGATAAGCTGCGCAAGCGATTGCAGCGTGGCAAGTTAGACTGTTCGTTACGTATTGAGTACAGCCCAACCCAATCAGAGACAATGAGCGTTAATGAAGTCATGGCCAAGCAGCTGTTTTCTGCTCATCAGCAGCTCCAGACCCTTGGTGGTGTCACTCAAGAGCTGTCTATCACTGATTTAATGCGTTGGCCAGGTTTGCTTCAGACTACCGAGCTGGATACCAAAGAAATGGAGTCACAACTGCTCAAAGCGTTTGATGAAGCCATCTCTAGCCTGATTGATATGCGCGGAAGAGAAGGCGAGAGTCTGGTCGAGATTATCAATGAACGCCTGGTGGGTATTTCTCAGCAAGTCGAAATTGTGACTGGCATGATGCCCGAAATCTTGCAGTGGCAGCGTGAACGCATCAGCACTCGTTTTGAAGATGCTAAGGTCGAGTTAGATCCAGAACGACTCGAGCAAGAAATGGTCATGATTGCTCAGAAAGTCGACGTTCAAGAAGAACTGGATCGTCTTAATACTCATGTAGAAGAAGTTGGACGTCTGGTCAAAGAAGGCGGAACCATTGGTCGTCGCTTGGACTTCTTGATGCAAGAGTTGAATCGTGAGGCGAATACTCTTGGCTCTAAATCTATTAGCAAACAGACCACCGCCGCGTCGGTAGAGATCAAAGTATTGATCGAACAGATGCGTGAGCAGATCCAGAATATTGAGTGATGGGTAGTTTGTCATAGGTAACAAAAGGAGTCGCCATGTTTAGCGGCTCCGATCCTTGCTTTCAATATCGCCAATGAGCGACTTTTCATTTTCCGCTTTATAATCCATCAAATAAAGTATGTAACTCTTCCCAAAGGCTTCTCGACTCAATGGCTTTATCACGCATAATATTGAGTGCTTGCCTCGAGTGCCAATAGCCATTTTTTACTACCGCTTCAGGCTCTTTTAATACAGATAGGTTGTTAATGGGGTTGGAGGAAGAATAAATGAAGTCTGCATTATATTGAGGCGATACTTTGCCTATCTTCTTGTCCAGTTTTAGTGCTTTTGCTGCATTGATGGTCGCTGCTGCTAAAACATCAAAGGTACTGAGCCCAGCTTTTTGAAATAAACGCATCTCGTTGTGTAGCGCCAAGCCATGAGGCGAAAGCAAAACCCCCGAATCAGAACCTATCAGTAAAGGAACCTCTGCATCATGCAGAGCCTTAGTAATCACAAGCAAGAAGTTTAAGGTTTTTTGATTGTGGGCAGCCATATTATCGGATGCGGTAAGCCAACGTTTAAGCTGATTGTTCGAGGTCTCGAGCGCTATGATGTCGGATGTATATTCAGAAGATGTTTTTGCCAGATATTTTTCTTTCTCCTGACTTAGCTTTGTCAGTTGATAAAAAATATTCAGCGTTGGTGTCACAGGAACACCTGTCGCTTTAAGCTCTGGAATGACTTTTTGTAACCTTTTGAGATCAAAGTTGTAATTCAGAGGTCCTTGATAAATATCTTCTACATGTTCAAAAGACTGAAGACTGGATAGTTGAGAGAAAGGCATGTCGCCTGAGCCGTGAGGACCATGCTTGGCTACGGGTATACCGACCTTCCGGCTTTCCTTTATCAGGGCTGACAGAGCTGCTTTATTTAGATTTCCGTAAGCCTTAATGAGATCGTAGCCTTTGGATTGGTATTGTCTGACGGCATCGCGAGCCTCTTCGGCAGTATGCACGGTATGGTGCAGATAAGCTTTGTCAAAACCAGAGATAATCGGGCTGCTCACTGTTGAGCTACTGCCAATCAAGGAACCTGACTCAACTTGATGTCGCCATGCCAGATGAGAGGGAAGACCATTCATAATTCTGACATGAGTCACTCCGTGATTCAGTGCTAATGTATAGGCCGCTTTTTCGTACATGTGTACATGCATATCAATCAGGCCTGGTGTGATATAGCCGTTCTTCCCTTCAATGATGGGTAAGTCAGTAAGGTTGATAGGAGAACCGCTATCAAGGATATTATCTATTTTTCCATTCTTAACAATGAGTGTTCTTGATGGGTGGATCTTATGGTTTTCAACATCGACTACATTAACGTTGTTTAAGATAAAACTGTTGTCGTTTTGTTGATGTTTCAATTGGCTGGCATGACTGGTGATGGCAAAAGCCATCAAAAGCGTTATCAATAATCGCATAGTTAACTCCATGAATCAGTGTTCAAAAAAGTTAACGAAAAAACGCTTTATCGTCGTCCAGGATCATGTAGTTGGAAGTCTACAATCTTGATTTTACGCCTATTTCTGCGATTTGTACTCTGTCGGTGTCACACCAAGGCTTTGTTTGAATACTTTGTTAAAAGAGGCTTTAGAGCTAAACCCTGCTTCTGTATAGACATCAGTAAGCGGTTGCTCTGGGGATCTTTTTAGTAGATCACAGACAAAGTCGATTCTATATTGATTGATGTACTGATTGAAGGATTGTTGGGTGACTAGATTGATAGCGCGTGAGATGTCTCGGGTTTGCAGACCTGTCAGTTCACTGAGTTCGCTAAGTGTAAGGCGAGGTCGGCAATACCATTTGTTCGTAGTTATTAAGTGATCAAGTTCTGTGAAAAGAGATTGGTAGTTATCGGTGGTTGGTTGATTGGGGGCTGCTGCATCCTGAGTCGATTGTTTAGGTTCAGGCAGTTTTCCTAGAGCTATTAACTTAGTAATTATCAACATTGCAGCAACAAGCCAAATGATATTATTGATGCCCTGACCCAGAATATTTAGCTCATAGGGTAGCAGTGGCTGGAGATTAAGGCGCAAAAGATCTAAAAGATTAAATACCGCCGTTACAGCAATGGTCCACATCAACCAGTTTAATGAGTACTCATCCGAATCAGAGCGTTCTTCGTCCAATGAGCGCTTATATCTAACTAGTAGTGATACCGTTAGAAATGCATAAATCAGTCGCCATACTGTGCCCAGGGCAATCACAACATGAGGGTAAGATGTGATGAGTAGCATTGGAAGCACTGGAGCTAAGTGAAGCCATTGTTTCGAATCAAGCTTTTTCTCGACGATAAATAGCGTGGCAAGAAAAAATGCCGGTCCAAACAACATAATAAAAACTGGACTGATTAAATACAGATCACGGGTTATTCCTGATTCTTCAAGAATATTAATGCCAGCAGCCGCCGCCGTTACTGCCAGGAGCAGAGCGACTCCCCTAAACTCTAGAGTTCGCCAAAGCAGTAAAGCGCCTAATATTCCGACTGTAATAGTGCCTGCTTGAATCAGGTTAACAAAGTTCAATGTAACCATTGAATCGACTTTTCATTCCATAAACAAATCTCTGATACAGCAAGTTTACATGGGATGAGCCTTAACGCAAAAATTAAAGTCGGTCGGTTTCACTCCCATACAAATAGTTAGCCGCTGCTGCACTCATTTTTCGATAGTCATGTCCAACGTTGGGCACTATATGAATTTTCCATTGATGCTTAAGAGACTTCTTTTGCGCTAATTGTTTCGCTTTCTTAAAGAAGTGTTTTCCTCGAGCCAGTCGATGAGTGCCTTGTTGATCGAGCATTACATTATGTACCAGGTGGCCTCGAGTTTCGTTTGCGTTGTCTTTTTCACCTAAAAACAAGATCAGTTTTTGTTTGAGTATTAAGGGTAAGTCGGACTCAGACAAAGGGGCGTTTTTTAATCCATAAGGAAAAGCCTGAGAGAAATTCGCTGTGGTATACCAGCCAGAATTAGAGGCCAAAATTCGATGCGCTTTATTGTTGGGATGAAACAGTGCCATTCTATGTAAAATTTGCCCGCCTGCAGAGTGACCAAACATGTCGTAGTGGGTAGCAGATAAGGAGACTTTCTGTTTTACCTGATGAAAGATGGCATCAAAGTCTTGGTAGAGCCAGCTGACGGCTTGGTTGACCAGCTTAAAATGAGAGATTGCCATTTTCTTTCGATCGATAGTGACATCGGTGATCATTCCCGCCAGGTTGTAGCTCCAGAACCGAGGGAAGTCTTGCTCTGAATAGTGTGGCGAGAGTACTAGTAAGTTGTAACGCTCTGATGCCTCTATCCAGGCATCGCGATAACTCCATGCATTGCGGCCTGCGCCTGGGATCACCATAATAACTCTGCTGTCGGCGTTAAAGTTATTAGGTCGATAATAATGAATCGGAATAACTTTTTGGTCACCAGCATTTGAGCGAATGTAATTAAACGTACCTGAGCCAGATTGTAGATAACCTTTAGATTGTGGATTCGGTGTTTCTGCCCAAGCAAAACAGAAAGCGAATGTCAGGCTTACCAGTATCCAGTTATTAAATGTTCGAGTCATTGAGCTTTCCTGTTAGGCAAATCGTTTTTGATAACTTTGTGGAGCAATGCCATATTTGCGTTTAAATCCGCGTCGAAAACTGGCGGCGGATGCATACCCTACTTCTTTGGCGATGACATCAATATTATGTTGGCTGTAACTTAACAACACTTTGGATTGTTCTAATTTAAGGTGCTCAATATAAGCTGCGGTGCCCATAAAATAGTGTTGCTGGATCAGTCGGTTTAAATGTCGTTCGCTCAGGTGAACGGCTTCGGCCAGTTCAGTGACCGTTATAGGGTTATGGATGTTGGCATTTATCCAGTCGTTAGCGCGTTTAAGATGAGAGTTATTGGCCGACTGTAATTGCAGTGGCTGCGAAAACTGTGATTGATAACCTGAACGTTTAAGGTAGGTGACCAGATATTTCGCAACGTGAGCTGCTACATCAACGCCATGATCTTCTTCGATGACATGCAATGCCAGATCAATACCGCTGAGAATACCCGCTGCCGAATAAAAGTTTTCCTGTTTGATAAACAGGCGCTCGTGGTTCACTTTGAGCAGAGGATAGTTTTGCTGTAGCTGTTCGGCAAAAGCCCAGTGGGTAACCACTTCTTTATGGTGCAGGTAAGAGTGATGAGCAAGCAAAAAAATACCGGTGCAGACTGAGAGCACGCGACCACACTGATTTATGTGATGGTTTAACCACTCCTGGATAGGAGCGGCTATTTCTTTGATTCTGCTGCCTTCGCCACCTGGGATGACCAAGGTGTCAAAGCTTTCAGCCTCTGCTAACAGAGCGTCCGCTGAGATAGTGACGTAAGACTCTGTTTTAAAGCGAGAGCTCTCTGCGATGACGCTGGTGTGATAGTGATCGTATTGCAGTATTTCATTGGCAATATGGAAGCATTCCAAAGGACCTGCAAAATCCAGTAGCTGCACTTTGTCAAAACCTATAAAAGCGATGGTATGAGGTGTCGGAGTCGACATGAATCACTCACCGTAAGATGAACCATGGCTTTACTATAGCGGTAATTAATAATGTCTTAAATGACATCTTTCGTACAGAATCGGACATTTTGCAGAAACCTAAGTACCGACTGCGCTGCTGATAAAATAGGCTTTGAGATGTTTCCTTCGATCTGACTGAAAGTTCTGGTTGTTTATTAGACAAAATTACGTGTCGAAGCAATAATGAAAACATCTCTGACGTATGTTCATTTAGAGAGGGAGTACTCCAACGCAAAACAAGATGTGTGTTAAAACAGACCTGTGAGGGATCCTATTGTGAAGGAAGGACAACGTTCAGTCGATGATAAAAAGCGTTTTTCTAGTCTGGTTTCAGATTCTAGAAGTTCCGACGCGGCGATACAATTGTCCAGTCGCCGGACTGATCTTCACAAACATGAACAACTGTTAAATAACAGCAATAACAGTCCTCGAAATCAACATCTTACCCAACTCCAGAACGCCGCCAACAATAGTGGACGGACGCCACCTATTCAAAGAGCCGCACAACCATCCAGTTCACCCAAATGGGCATCCGCTTTTAGTACCAGTGGCTCATCATTGCCTTATCAGCGGGAACTATCTCAGAGCTTCGGTCAGGACCTGTCTGGTGTTCGTGCTCATTTGGGGCAAAGTAGTGCGCTGAGCAATGTGAGTGCCAGTGGAGCGGCGATGGATAAAGACGTGGCTTTTGCCAGCTCAACACCATCAAAAGGCTTGGTCGCTCATGAGGTGGCTCATGTTATTCAACAGCAACGTTCCGGATCTGCGTCTCGGATGGAAAGTGAGCTGGATGCGCAGCGGGCTGCGGCAGGTGCTGAAATAGGTTTGAAGAGTCCGGTGATGACGAGTGCAAAGCCGTCGCTGCAACTCAACTACGCGACTTTATCGGCGACAGGCAAAGAAAATATTGATGTCCGTGCTCAACAAAAATACGCCGAAAAAGCTGAGGAGTTTGAATATAAACTAGGAATTCGATTATCGACCAATGCACAGGCTATTAACATTACTGATGCTTTTTTGTTACGGGTAAAAAATATTGTTGATGCGTGGGCGGCCCACACTGGAAAAGCGGTACAAACCGTCTATGGGCAATCGTTTAAGTTTGTTACAGGAGATAAATATTACGGCGCATTCAAAATGACCGGGCAAAATGTTCAGCGAGTATTTGATAGTCTCACTCCCATGAATCCTAACCAGCCTATGCGCACCAAGCTAAAAGTTATTTATAACGCCGTTCGAAATAACAATCTGGCAAAATGGCTCAAAGTGGCTTCAGATGATTTGTTGGATCAAGAACGTCACGCAGCTGAACAAGCTGCTGGCATGATGTCAGCCCGTCGACCGCAGTCAACGTTCCGTTCAGATGATGCTGTTAGGGGAGCGAATGGCGTCATTGATTTATCAACGGCTCAATACGAAAGAGTGACACCTGGATTTGGTCAAGACTCAGGACTAAATGCAGTCTTATTGGCAAATGCCGGACTGAGAGCTCGCGTAGAGCAGGCATCTGCGCGAGAAAAAATTGGTGTTCGTACCGGACCTCCAACAGCACCAGTTATTCCAAGCCATATTGGAGCGCCAGATATGTTCAGCGCGATAGCGCGAGGTGCGCCTAATGAGTCCGCCCAAATTGACGAAGCCAATAAAGACAGACAATACAATGTGAATGCTGGCGCTAATTTATCGGATCAAACGACGCTAAGTTATGATGATATTAATGATCTGACAGATCAGGAAAAAGAGCTTTTATACGAAAGAGCAGGGGTTGGCGCGAATACCTGGTATCAATCTATGTTTGGTCCTTCACGATTTGATCGCTTGAAAACGGCAACTGGTGATCATGTGCAGTGGGAGCAAGGACGCGAAGCCATTTCGGTAATGATCAATAGTCGTGTTGATAAGCAAGCTCAAGCGATTGGCGCGCGTTTGGAGGCTGGTGTATCGGGTTCGACTGCAATGATGATGGCAGGAGCCAAAAATGTTGGTCTAGGAGCTCCGGGTGATTTAAGACGATTGCGTTTGGCAATGTTAGGCTGGATGTTACCGAATCATGATCACAGCTTCTTCGAAATCATGAAAGCGGCAGAGACACAAGGTGTTCCTTTTGCACAAAACCCGATGCAAAAGGGAGCGCAATATGAAGACAACCAAAACTATGCGCCCTTGTTAGCGAATACCTTTCAAAATGTATTGCCAGACAATCAGTTCCCTGCTTACTTTTTATCGAACGCTTACAAAAATACCTTATCTGGTAATTTAGCGCCTGGTGATGTTGAGCCTGCTGACTTTAATGTTGCTACCATGAAAGCCAGTTTAATTGGTTGGGGGTTTGATGCAACGGTTATTAATGGTTTAGCGAGTCGCTCAGTCATAGACCTGGATCGTTTAAATCATGTTGTTGCCAACACCACTTATAAAGACGAAGCTGCCGCAGCGATGGTTTCAGCTGATGCAGCAGCTAAAGCCAGAGCGGCTAATAAAGTTCAACACATGCATGTGCGCGACTCAGTCCCTTATCGCAATCTTGCCGAACATCACCCTGCTCATGTCGAGCGATGGTATGGAGTGTTATTAAACCATCATAATGTAGCGCTTAATTCTGGGCAGCAACTTCTGGTTGCGGCTACGGATGCCAACTTGGGTGGGGTAACCGATGATTTAGCGACAAGAACGACAGGACTGGAAGAAAATACCGGAGCCAATATTGATGGCATTCCTGCCGACTTACTGGTTGGATTAAATCAAAATGTCATTGATGATTTAGTGGTGGTTCGAGGTATCGTAGAAGCCATGGCTCTAACCAATAATGTCTCTCTTCATGTCGCTCCTAATAAAGCGATTTATGAGCCATTGTTTACAACTAATGTGTGGGAGCGGCTCACGCAAAACTTACCACATTTTAAAGCCTGGTTGATGATGGCGAGATTGATGCGTCGCTATCACGGTGATTTCTTTTATCGCTCTGTCTTCTCCGAAAATCTAGAAAACGCCCAATCTGCACAAGCCTTACAGGCTGGCGTTCCGCGTAAAGTCGTCAGAGGATTAAGACCTGTCGACCGGCAATATATCGTGCAGTTAGCTAACGATATTCACACTATTGCTGGTCAGCCACCAGCAGGTCATTTAGCAGCGTTAAATGCATTAGGAACGACAGCTCCACTCTCGACTTTAAAAGCTTATATTGATACTTACATTGGCGCAAATATGTTTGATGTTACAGTGTCTTCTATTGCAGCAAGAGAAAACATTGACTTATCAACCGATGCAGTACGAACCGTACACGCTAAGCTGGGGGCTTCTTTGAGTCCAGATCTTGATATTAACTCTCCTGGAGCTGTTGATCCGCAGTTTACTGGTAGTGAAGTAAATGAATCTAGAATCTGGTATGGACTTAATCGTTTATTTGATTGGTTTGGTGGTGCTGGGTTAGGAGCTCTTACAGCCGAAGAAAAAGCTGCCATCTTTGTTTATACAGGACCTGCAGGCGAGGGTTCATGGCAGAATTTCTTACACAGTGCAGATGTTTCGAATACTGTTATGCCTGATGGACGTACAGCACGAGCAGCATTGATAGAAGAAGTACCAAAAATCCAAACGGCCATTTCGGGGTTACGTAAACTTCCGCCTTATGCTGGAACTGTGTATAACGCACAGTTTCAAGGCCCATTAAATGTGCCTGTATTGATGCAAACCTATCAGGTAGGATCGCTGCATTCAAAAGATAACTTCTTTAGTACCTCTCGCAACAATACAAACACATTCTTTATTGACCCCAGTTATCGAGTGGGTTGGATTGTTAATAAAATTAAGACCGGCGTTGATATCAGAATATTGTCTCGATATTACCCTGAAGACGAAGTGTTATTCCCACCGGGCGCATCGTTTGTAGTAACCAAAGTAGAAGACAGAACGAACTCTGTTACTCATCCCGGAGGTCATGGTAAAGTCTGGGTGTGGCTTGATGAAATATAATAAACTTTTTTTTATAAGGTGATGCAGCATGTACTCAAACCCTCCAGCGTATCCGCACCATGTTGCTGTCCGTAATTTTTTGGCATCACATGGAATTACTTACAAAGAAGAAGAGGGCAGCCCTTCTTCTTTTCACTTTGAAGTGCCAGCAGAGCATGGTGTTCTATCGGTAGGTATTAGAACCATTCCAGAAGCGGGAGAAGTGATTATGTATTCTGGTTTGCCTATTCAACTAGAAAAACATCAGTTAGTGGATGCGCGTGAAGCCATGTCATGGGTCAATACCGGGCTTAGACGCTCCTGTTTTGAACTGGATCAGGATCGCGGTCATCTCTTATGTCGGACAACACTATGGACAGGAGATAAAGCGCCCGAGCCAGAAGCAATGCAAGAGTTAATTCGCTGTAATTTGGATGTTGCCAATCATTATCTGCCAGCTTTTACTAACAGCTTAAATGATGCATCTGATATTCGAGATACCGTTGTCCAGATTCAATACAAGGCAGGATTGCACTTATCGTAGATAACGCTGGAGGAAAACTTACTGTTCATCTTGATCAATAATTGGAATTTGAAAAGAAAAGGTCATTCCACCATTGGGAGACTCATCCAGATCTCGAATAATTTCTACAAACAATCCTGATTCATCGAGCTTCAGCTTTTTTTTCTCTGCCTGAATAAACAGGCTTTCACAAGCCGCGTAATAAGCGACGTCAGAAAACAAATACACCTCGCTGCAAAGATAGTATCCTTCCGCAATAACGACATCGTATTCTTTCGGGTCGCACTGCCAATCGCCGACAAAGGTTTCCATTTCTTGCCAGGATTTTGTTAACTCTTTAATCGGAGTGGCGTTCATAAAGCGTGTGGCTTTACTGCCAAAATGTTCTATTACCCAGTCCAGATTACTCTCAGCTTCGAGCAATATTTTCATGCCTCTTTGCGGATACCACACCAGCTCCGTTGGCATTTTATCGGCGAGAGTATTTTCTAAATTGAACTCTGCGTCTGGATGAGCGACTTTCTCCAGCAATAGTGATGTTTCTTCTGCAGTACCCTCTTGGCCCAAGATGCGAATGGCTTTTGCTGTCATGCCTAATTCTCTTTTTAGTGCTTTACCTAATGCTTGGGAGGAAGAAAAGCCACATCGGTGAGCAATGTCAGTAATGCTGTAGGAATATTCATGAAGCAGATAGTGCAAGGCGTTTTGTAGGCGCATGCGACTATGATATTGTCCTGGCGTTTCATTAAACAATTGACAAAACTGACGATGGAAGTGATAGGGAGAGATGGCGCTTTTGTTAGCAATTTGCTCCCAGGATAAGCCGTCTTCAAGGTGATAATGCATTAACTCCAGAGCATCGGCAAAGCGTTTTTGCAGATGCTCTGGCAAAGAATCCAGCAACGCGATTTCTGGCACCAATGCATAGGGCGGTTGGTTTTTTTCGGTCATGAAGGTACTTCGGCAACGGACGATACCCTAACTATCGCCTGCTACCGAAGTAAATTCAATCCTATGCGGGTTCTGCTACCAGTTGTGGGCGCGGCTCTATGGTTTGTTTTCGGTGTGATAATCCAAGCAGCACAGGAATTAAAATCAAGGTCACTGCTGTAGCAAAAAGCTCTCCAAACACCAGCGATACCGCTGCTGGTTTAAGGTATTGTGCCTGCTCGGCGGTTTCTGACAACAACGGAAGCAAACCGCAAACCGTTGTTATCGTGGTCAGAAATATTGCACGCATGCGTTGAGTTCCTGCGATGATCAAGGCTTGTTTCACTGGCACTCCCTGTCGGTAGTTGTGATTAAAGCGAGTGATCAAAACCAATGAGTCATTAATCACAATACCCGTCATCGCCATCATTCCGAACATGGATAATAAACTGATAGGCAGATCCATCAGGTAGTGACCAAAAATAGCACCGGCAAAACCAAAAGGGATCACCGACATAATAATCAGTGGCTGCCAATAGGATTTGAGTGGCAGTGCCAGCAGCACATAGATGAGTAATACCGTCAGGATCATCGCACTGCGAAAACCTTCGGAGACTTCATCTATTTCTTCAAACTCTCCGGCTGATTTGATAATGACGCCTGGATATTGACGGTGTAACTCTGTAATCACTGGCAACAGTTGTGTCATGGTTTGTTCGGGTGCTTGAATGGTACGGTTCTGCTTCCAGTAGAGATTAATCACTTGATCACGGTTGTGACGATACAGCACCTGTGGTTCCTGTTCGTAGCGAAGTTCGGCTACATCGCCCAATAAAACACTCTGACCACTGCCAAGCACGATGGGGCTTTGCTCAAGCTGTTTTAAAGTTTTTCGGGTTTCTCGAGGGTACTGAAGTAAAACTTTGGTTTCTTGCCCCTGCTCCAATAGACGATGAATTTCTCGTTCACCAAAGGCTTCGCCTGCCAGGCTGGCTAAGGTGTCTTGAGTCAAACCGAGTTGGCGACCATATTCATTAAGCTTAAGACGCACCTGAGGCAATCCGCTTTTGCCATCGTCATAGACATCGGTTACTCCTGGTAAGCGACTGAGCTCTTCGGCGAGTGTGTTGCTTACCCGTTTTGCCAGAGCCCGATCAGACGAAGCAATGGTGATATAGGTTCCTCCAGCAGGCGCATCGGCAGCGCTAAAAGAAATGGAATAAGCGCCTTCTATACGACCTGTTTGCTCACGCCATTGATCGGTGAGCAGATGGCTGGGTAGCTGACTGAGTGCCTCGCTGGTTAGCTCTGCTGTTACTTCGATATCGCCACTGCCATCAGACCAGGCCAGCAAATTAACCAGCATCGGTTTATCCAGCAGATACTGCTGTTGCAAGGAGTTGCTGATGTGGCCTATCGAACTTTCTAACTGAGCTAACGCTTTGGTTTGCAAAGGCAATGGAGCGCCATCTTCTAGCGACACTTTAGCGGTAATGTAACGGCCAGGAATTTCAGGAAAAATAGAACTACGAATGGTACCTGTTGACCACATGCCATAAGCCAACAGGATGGCGGCCACAAAGCCAAGCAAAGAGGCCGCTTTATTATCCAGAGCTCGTTCTAATATCGGCTGATAAATTCGTTGGTTAAAAAAGTCCAGCCCACTTTGTGCTGTGGATTGTATCTTGCTAAAAAGCCCGGTTGTTTTCTTTTTATTGGATAACTGAGCTAGATGAGATGGCAAGATGAATTTACTTTCAATCAACGAGAATATCAAAGCGAAAATAACAACGGCAGAAAATCCTGCAAGTATCTTGGCCAGTTCATTGTTAATCCATAACATAGGAGAAAACGCAGCAATGGTGGTCAGTACACCAAAGACCGTTGCAACCGAAACAGAATGGACACCCTTCCAGGCGGCTTCCAGATTATTAGAGTTCTGACTTCGCTGTTCATGAATAGCTTCACCAACGACTACAGCATCATCCACAAGAATACCGAGTACCAGTATGAATCCGAACAGAGTGATGTCATTGATGCTGTAATCGACAATTTGCATGGCGGCCAAAGTGCCACTCAATGCAACCGGAATGCCTACGGCTACCCAGAATGCCAGCCTAAGCTCCAAAAAAATGCCTAAGATAATTAACACGATCAGCAGACCTTGCCAGGCATTGTTTCCTAATCGTGTTAGTTGCTCGTCGATGTAGGGAGCCATATCGGCCATCGTGCTTAGCTCAACATTTTCTGGAAGCTGTGTCTTAAGCTTGGCTAATGTTTCATTGATGGCTTCGCTAACGTGAAGCAAGTTATCGGTTTGGCTGGTACTGATTAACAAAGCGATGGCATTGTCGCCATTGTTTCTAACCACCGATCCACTGTGTTGGTATCCTCGTTTCAAACGTGCGATATCGGTTAAATAAATGGTTCCTTCTGATTGAGCAACAATTGGCAGTTGTTTGAGTTTTTGCAGCGTGTCGGCATAACCATCGCCTCGAATAACCATGCGTCCTTTATCGCTCAGCAGCTCACCTGTTCGGGTTTCGAGGGAACTTTGCAAAATGATTTGTGCCAGCCTTTCCAGGGTTAAGCCCAGTCTTTCTAATTCATCCGGGTTGGGTTCGATGATTAACTGAGGGGCGCGGCTGCCCCAGTTGGAGACTTTTGAAATCTTGGGGTGTTTTTTCAGTGCTTCCTCAACTTTGCGGGCAAAAGGTTGCAACTGTTCGTCGGTGAGGGGAGCCGAAATAACAACAAAGGATGCCAGATTGGTAAATTCTTCGCGCACAATTTGCGGCTTTTCTGCCTGCACCGGAAAGTTACTGATGGCGTTAACGCGATTGCGGATATCTTCGAGCAATCGATCAAGATCAGTATCTGGTGTTTTGCGTACCGTGACCGTAGATAGCCCCGCTTCTGATTGACTGGTTACCTGCTTGATGCCTGCTATCCCGCTGATGGCTTCTTCGACACGTTGAGTCACACTCTGGTCGATTTGCTGGGCAGTCCCGCCAGGATAGGTGACGTAAATACCCAGGCTTGAAGGCGCAATTTGTGGAAAAGACTCAACCCTGAGCTGACCTAATGCCAACACTCCGCTGACAAGTATGGCCAGCATGAGTAAGTTGGCACCTACGGGGTTATTGATAAACCATCGGGTAAGCCAGCTCATCGTGTCACCGCCTGATTAGATGCTGTCTGAGTATCGAGCTGTGCATCAACTTCTTTGCCTACTAACATGGAGCTCAAGGGATACAGGATTACCTTACGAGTTTGCTCTGGTTGTTGGCGAAAACGAACGTAGGCGATGTTTCCTTGTTGTTCTATTGGCTCAATCCATTCTTTTTGAAGCTGAGCTTGAGCGTTAACCGTCCACACATAACCGTCACGAGTAATCGAACTTAAGGGCAACTGGACGATATTGGATTGTTGTCCAAGTTGAAGGTGGACTTTAACCTGCTGATTGGGCAGCAATGTTCTTGCTCTTGTGTAAGGTTGAGCGACCGTTAACACAACTTGCCGCTGGCGTGTGACGGAATGGATTTCTGGTGCAACATAACGCACGGTGGCAGGCCATTGGTGACCTTGTCGATCAATGATCTTGATTGTCGGTACTGCCACCGTCAGCGACTGACTTACAAGAGGCCAGTGAGCTTCTGATACGGGCAGCTGGATATCAAGATGGCTACTACTCGCCAGCAAAAACAGATTTTGCCCAGTACTGATCCATTCACCAGGGCTCACTTCGCGACGCAAAATAACGGCATCAAAGGGAGCGATGATTTGCGCTTCTTCAAGGAGTTTTTGCGCGTTCTTAACATGGATTTGGGCGCGTGCGAGTTCTGCCTTTGCTGCAGCGACCTGAGGCTCTTTGCGAGCAAAAGGCGCGGCTTTTTTTGCAGAAAGCATAGTGAGAGCAACCGATTGCTCATGTAGCTGTTGTTTTAAGTTCAACTCGGCCTGCATGACTTCACTTTCGGCTTGCGCCAGTTGCAGCTCAAGAGCACTGGTTTCTAACTTGGCCAGTAGAGTCCCCTTTGTGACTTGTTGCCCAGGTTCCATCGCGGTGTTCAGCCAGGCCAGCTGAGCACTGCTGGAAGCTTTTAACTGTATAGGCCAGCGGGCACGGCTAGTTGCCAAAAGAGTTAAATTTGGAGAGTGGTTTTGTGGGGGCGCGGTAACAACCGAGACAATAGGCTTGATGACGACCGCTTCCTTTGGGACTTCTGCGGCAGGAGCAAGTTCATCGACGATCACCAGTGCTATCAATATAGCTATCACTCCAGCGCTGATCCCTCCAATTTTATTGAGCCTCATTCAGTTCCTCCTTTAAGGTAGAGATGGATGATGTTTGATTCAGCCGTGAACTGATTTCTTCTAATCGTGATAAGGTTTGTAAGGCGACGGGCAACATCACGGCTGATTCAACGAATTCCAGAGAATAAGAAAAAATAGAAAATACCTGCCCGGTGGTCGGCGAGTTTAATAGCGAAATCATCATTAAGTTGCCCAGCAAAGCGGCAAACAGCAGGGTGAAGATCAGCCCGTACACCAGAGCTTCAGTATCAGACAGTTTGATTTCGCAGCGTTTAAGCTGGACAAAATGGTTTCTGATGGCGCTAAGAGACAGGCTGCCCAAAATGCTAACCTGCTGTTCTAATTGATCGTTGAGTTCGCCATTCAGAGTCGTGAATGTTTGATGGAACAGGCTATAGAGCAATAGCATTAAGATGCCTGCACTTAATACCGATAGCGCAAAATAAAGATGGAAGGTGGCGAGAATAAGAACGGTGGCAACCAGTTGAACCAGAGCCGTCATTAATGTCGGTAAGTCTTCTTCGAGAAAGTCGACCAGCTCGCGCGACATGGTCAATCGGGCATTTTTGGTCGATATGGGCGCAGAGCGTAGGTTTTGTTCTACTTTATGCGCTAACCGCACTCGGATGTCACCATAAGCTCGAGTGTCATAAAAACGCCTTAATACACCCACGACTACCAGACCCAGTAATAAAGCAGCAAAACTGACAACCCGCTCAGTAGACTGGTTTAAAACGTCATCGATGGCATAGCCCAGAAACAGAGGCAGCAGCATCAGCATGATGTTTTCTATAATGACCATCAGCCAGGTCATACTGACTTTGACTGGGGCAAGGGAGATGACGGCGCTGAGGTTGATTGGCTGGTTTGGTGACATAAACGACTCCGCATGAGTTAACGGGAGCAGTATTGCGGATCGTCGGATAAAATAAGTGTCTCAGATTGCTGTTTTTCTTGGTTGGAGCTCACTACAGAAGCAAAGACATAAAGTGGAGCAGCTGGTAAGCAGGCCATGAAAGCTGATTATGACAGCTATCGAGGATGAATTTTAACTTCTTACCTGATGGGTGACATTTTCAAGGAGAAAGTCGTGAAGTCTCGCTCTGATCTGTTACCATTAAACCAAGATGAGCGAGCGAGTGGTATTGATAACCTTATCATCGTGCTATTCCAAGCCATTTACCCAGATAAGAGATTAAAAAATATACGATCTAAGTCGTAGACAAGAAGGTTAGAACATCGTTATGACTGAAAAGGGTACGCTGTATATTGTTTCTGCGCCGTCAGGAGCAGGAAAGACAAGTCTATTAAAAGTATTACTGAAAGATCTTCAAGGGGTTCGCATTTCTGTTTCTAACACCACCCGCGATCAGCGCGAAGGTGAGGTGGATGGAGTGGATTATCATTTCACTGAGGTTGAGACCTTCAAGCAAATGATTTCTGAAGGGGCTTTTTTGGAGTATGCAGAGGTGTTTGGCAACTATTACGGCACTTCACAACAATGGGTAAATGAGCAGCTCGAAGCAGGCACCGATATTATACTCGAGATCGATTGGCAGGGAGCACGGCAGATCCGTGAGCTGATGCCAGAGTGTCGTACTATTTTTATACTACCGCCTTCAAAAGAAGCATTAGAACAACGGTTGCATGGCCGAGGTCAGGATGATTCTGAGGTGATTGAGCGTCGTATGTCGGCGGCTCGCGAAGAAATTTCGCATTATAATGAGTACGATTACATCGTCATTAATGACGATTTTGATGTCGCTCTGGGCGAATTAAGAGCGATTTTAATCGCCGAACGCCAGCGTGGTAGCTATCAGCGTCAAAAGCATGCCCAATTATTAAACAAGCTTTTGGCCTAAGAGAAGTTTTAGGGTATGATATGCGGCCTTTTTGGCTCGGCAAGAGCGAAAAAGCTGGTATATTGTAAGACTCTGCCGCTTTGAGTGGTGAGAGACTGAAAAGAATATGAACAGATTTTGATGAGTGGAGATACTTAATGGCCCGTGTTACCGTTCAAGACGCCGTAGATAAAACTGGCAACCGTTTCGATTTAATTATGTTGGCTGCCAAGCGTGCACGCCAGATCGCGACAGGTGGTCAAGATCCTATGGTTGAGTGGGATAATGACAAGCCAACCGTTGTTGCTTTACGCGAAATCGAAAAAGGTCTGGTTAGTCGCGACAATGTTGATAAGCTGGCTCAAGACCCTGAAGAAATGGCTGAGTAATCAACCTCATTAGCCCAAAATAGGCTATTTTGCTCACAGACTAGGGGTGCACGCCTTAATCTATTGAATAGTGAGCACTGTGCTTTTATCTTAAGAAGAAGCCTCCGCGTTGTCGGTGTGCTTCTTTTGTGGTCTTATGAGAACACAAAAGTTGTTGTGTTCTCATAAGATTGAGCCGTATTTGGTTTTTCTACAAGACGCCAGCGATTTCGGAGGATTACTTTGTATCTGTTTGCCGGCTTAAAGGAACAATTGGGTACTTACCTCGATAACGAGCAGGTAAAGCAAGTTGAACAGGCCTATGTTATGGCGCGCGACGCCCATCATGGACAGCTACGTTCTTCTGGTGACCCCTACATAACCCACCCTGTGGCAGTCGCACGTATTCTGGCTGAATATCACCTTGATCCACAAAGCATTATGGCAGCACTGCTGCATGATGTGATCGAGGATTGTGATGTATCAAAAGAAGAAATCGCCGAACCTTTTGGCGAGCAGGTTGCTGAGCTGGTTGAAGGCGTCAGCAAGCTGACCCAAATCAAATTTCAAACCCGCGCCGAGGCTCAGGCAGAGAACTTCCGCAAAATGATGATGGCCATGGTGCAGGATATCCGTGTCATTCTCATTAAACTGGCTGATCGCCTACATAATATGCGCACTCTGGGCTCACTTAAGCCAGAGAAACGCCGCCGCATTGCTAACGAAACTCTCGAGATTTATGCACCCATCGCGCTGCGTCTGGGTATGTATGGTATTCGCAGCGAACTGGAAGATTTAGGCTTTTCGGCACTCTACCCCATGCGTTACCGAGTGTTGAAAGAGTCGGTCAAAAAAGCCCGCGGTAATCGCAAAGAGATTGTGAACACCATCATTGGCTCGATCCAGGAACGAATGGATGCCGAAGCCATCGATGCTCGTGTGGTTGGGCGCGAAAAAGATCTGTTTGGTATCTTCCGCAAAATGCGCGAGAAAAAAGCATCGCTCGCAGAAGTGATGGATGTATATGGCTTTCGAGTGATTGCTGATACCGAAGACACTTGTTACCGCATTTTGGGCATTTTGCATAATCTTTATGTGCCTGTTCCTGGGCGCTTCAAAGATTACATTGCTATCCCCAAAGCGAATGGCTACCAATCTTTGCATACCACGCTTAAAGGCCCTCATGGGTTGCACGTTGAATGTCAGATCCGTACTGAGTCTATGGAGCAGATGGCAGAAAATGGTGTGGCAGCACACTGGCTTTACAAGAGTGGCAAAGAATCCAATCCGGCCGAAGTTCGTGCTCGCGACTGGATGCGTAATTTGATGGAACTGCAAAGTCGCACGGGCGACTCTATCGAATTCATTGAGAGTGTGAAGGTCGATCTCTTCCCGAACGAAGTCTTTGTCTTTACACCGAACGGCTCAATTATTGAGTTGCCACTTGGTGCCAGTGCTGTCGATTTTGCTTACGCCATTCATACCGATGTGGGCAATAGCTGTATTGCTTGTAAGATCGATCGTCAGTTACAGCCTTTGAATACTCCCTTACACAATGGTCAGACTGTAGAGATTATTACCGCTCCGGGAGCACGACCAAATCCTTCCTGGTTAAGCTTTGTGATAACTGGTAAAGCGCGAGCTAATATTCGCCATTACCTGAAAAATCTGCGTCGTGATGAGGCGGTTAATCTGGGTAAACGGTTGCTGGAAAAAACCTTGGATACTACAACCTTGGATGACTATTCCGATGAGTTGAAAGAAGACATTGCCAAGCAAACCAAGCATAAAACCTTTGAAGACGTGTTAGCTGATATCGGCCTGGGTCAGATGGCCAGTATTTTGGTGGCGCACCGTCTTGAGCCTGAAGAAGAAGAAGCCAAAAAAGAAGAGTCCGCTGAGCAGCGTCCTCTGGCGATTCGTGGAACCGAAGGCTTGCTGGTGAGCTATGCCAAGTGTTGTCATCCTATTCCTGATGATCCTATTGTGGCTTTTGTCAGTGCGGGTCGAGGCATTATTATTCATCGAGTCGAATGTAATAATGTGTCTGATCTACACAAAAGCCCTGATAAATTTATGCCAGTACAATGGGAAGCGGATATTTCGGGTGAGTTTTCTGTTGAGCTTCGTGTGGATGTGTTCAATGAACGTGGCGTACTGGCGAAGGTTACCAGTGTTATTGCCGATGCTGAAGCCAATATCATTAACATCGATATTGATCATCAGGACGGAACAACCAACGCATTGAACTTTTTGATGACTGTACGCAATCGATTGCATTTAGCGAACATTATTCGAAAAGTTCGCAAGTATTCGTTTGTTAACAAGATTCAACGCAGCAAATAATTGTTATCCCAATGAGGAAATAATCATGACAAAAAAAATAATCGCAACGGATAAAGCTCCTGCTGCTATCGGGACTTACTCTCAAGCTGTTAAAGCTGGCAATACTGTTTATCTGTCGGGTCAGATCCCACTAATTCCAGAAACAATGGAATTAGTAACAGAGAGTATTGAAGCTCAAATTCATCAAGTATTTAAGAATCTATCGGCAGTTGCCGAAGCGGCAGGCGGTAGTTTGCAGGACGTTGTTAAACTGAATATCTTCCTGACGGATTTAAGCTGCTTTGCCACTGTTAACGATATTATGGCGCAGTATTTTGCCGAGCCTTATCCTGCTCGAGCAGCCATTGGAGTTAAAGAGTTACCCAAGGGCTCAGAAGTAGAAATGGATGCCGTTCTATATATTGAATAATTAATGATGAGGGCAGCTACCAAGCTGTCCTCAGTGTTATCTGCTCCTGCTGGATTGAGTCGTTTGTTACCCCCCTTATATTTATCTAATTTCGAGTATCACTTATGAAAGAAAATCGCATTCAACGCATTAACGAGTTGCTGGATAACCGTCAAACCGATCTAACGGTATTGATGGATCAGGTGCACAAGTCTCATAATTTGGCGGCTATTGTGCGCACGGGAGATGCGATTGGAGTAGGGGAGATTCACGCGGTTCAGGCATCCGGTAATGTACGCCAATGTGGCGGCACTGCCATGGGAAGTAACCGTTGGGTGACCACTCATGTACACAAAACATTAGACGAAGGGATCACGACTGTTAAGTCTCAAGGTATGCAGGTTTTAGCGGCGCATTTTTCTGATCGTGCTAAAGACTTTCGGGATATCGATTACACCAAACCTACGTGTATTTTAGTTGGTGCCGAAAAATATGGTGTCAGTGATGAAGCCGCTGACGCTGCCGATCATCATATTTTGATCCCCATGGTAGGCATGGTGCAATCGCTTAATGTTTCTGTCGCCGCCGCTCTGGTGTTGTATGAAGCACAGCGTCAGCGTAAAGATGCGGGAATGTATGGTAAGCGCACCATCGCTGATGATGTGGCTGAGCGTTTAACTTTTGAATGGTTACACGACGATATTAAAGAGTTTTGTTTACGTCATGATATCCGTTATCCGCGTATTAATGAGGCCGGTGATATTGACGACGAAGAATGGCAAGCCATGAGAAAGGCGATCTCCGGCTTAAAATAAATATTTATCAATGTAATAAGAAAGCGAATCAAGGGACTGAACGAAGTAATGAGAACATCGGGAGCTGGACTCCTGATGTCTATATCTATCATTAAAACTGTCATTAAAAAGTACTGAAATCCTGCCACGTGAAGGCGTAGGGTTTTCGGTTATCAAAGGAAGTTCATTCTAGTGGATATCAATACGACAAGTGCTGTCAGTCAACGTATTAAAGTTCTGGATTTAATCCGTGGTATTGCCGTGTTAGGCATTCTCGTCATGAATATACAGTCCTTTACCATGCCAATATCTGCCTATTCTAACCCAACCTCCTTTGGTGATTTATCCGGGGCAAATTATGGTATCTGGTTAGGTTCTCATTTGTTGTTTGATATGAAGTTTATGACGTTATTTTCTGTTCTCTTTGGTGTCGGTATCGCCATATTTTCTGAGCGAGTCACTCAGAAAGAAGGATACAGTGGTAAACGTCATTATGTACGTATGTTTTGGCTGCTGATCATTGGCTTGTTGCATGCCTATCTAATTTGGTGGGGTGATATCTTAACGCTTTATGCGGTATCGGGTTGCATTGCCTATCTATTTTTGCAGTCACCTGCTCGAACCCTGTTAATAACTGGCCTAGGTCTTGTTAGCTGTATGTTCGTTATCATGATGGGCACCGGAGCGATATTGCCTCACTTACCCGAAGAAGATGTGATCAAAGACATTATGCCGTTGTGGCAGCCTGGTGCTGAAGCAATCAAAGCTGAGATTGCAGCCTTAAATGGGAGTTGGTCTGAACTTCATGCTCAACGTATAGAGCATGCTTTAGTATTGCAATCGAATCTGGTTTTGTACGGATTTCGTATTGTTGGTTTAATGCTCATTGGAATGGCTTTATATAAAAGCGGTTTTATCAAGCAAGTATATTCAACAAGAACGTATTTGTTGGTCGCGATGGTGAGTTTGGCATTGGGTTACTGGCTAACATGGGAAGGTGTATTATTTAATGAGCACCACGAGTTTTCCTGGAAGTACTCTCTGGCGTGGGGAACGCAGTTTAATTACTGGGGAAGCCTTTTCGTCGCTCTAGGTTATCTAAGTCTTATCTTAGTTTGGGGCAAGAATATTGATGCTAGCCTGATAAAACGTTCGTTAAGCAGTGTTGGTAAAATGGCATTCACTAATTACTTAATGCAATCGATTATTTGTGCTTCTTTGTTATGGGGAACAGGCTTTGCGTTGTTTGGCCAACTTGATCGGTTCGAGCAGCTACTTTGGGTGTTGGGGATCTGGGTGGTCTGCATAGGCTTTTCTGTTGCCTGGCTTAAGCGCTTTGAATACGGGCCTGCTGAGTGGGTATGGCGTTGCCTGACTTATGGTAAGTTGTTTCCTCTGATTCGACAGGATAAATGACAGATGGCTATCAATATTGAATTTTTACAAAGCTGGTTGCAGCAACAGCGCCCTGTTGTTGATTGTCGATTAAGTAGTGAGTTTGATAATGAGCACTTGCAAGACAGTGCTAATCTGCCTTTGGATTCTTTGTATGCTCGGATGCATGAGTTGCCCAAAAAGTCGATTGCTTTAGTGGTTATTTATGAGCAAGAACAAGAGCAGGAAACGCGAGCTTTTTTTGACGAGCGGCAGTTTCAAATTGAGGCTTATGTATCATGGCAGGCGGTAAAGGCTGCGAATTTAAATGCTAAGTATTTTTCTCGAGGAGCCAGTCAAACCACATTATGGCAACCCGCTCCTTTTGTGAAACACATTGCTGATGAGTTTTTAGCAGATGTTGATGTGTCTCAGTGGCAAGCGTTGGATCTTGCCTGTGGTTCTGGAAGAGATGCCATTTATCTTGCACAAAGGGGACTGAAAGTTTATGGCGTCGATTATTCTGCGACTGCTATCGAACGGTGCCGGATTACCGCAGAACACCTTAAGGTCACCGTTCATACTCTACAGGCTGATCTCGAAAAAAACTTTGTTGCGAGTCAGTTAGCATTGCCATCAACTTTTCAGCTCGTGGTGGTTTGTCGTTATTTACATCGCCCTTTATTTGAGCAATTGAAACAATGGGTTGCACCGGGGGGAATGATTGCCTATCAAACTTTTATGCAGGGAGCGGAAAAAATAGGTTCTCCGCGTAATCCTGCGTTTTTGTTACAACCTGGTGAATTAGCGCAGGAGTTTGCTGATTTTGACATACTGTGTGATGAGGTTGAGTATTTGGAAGATGGCCGCCCGGTGAGTAATTTTGTTGCCCGACAGCCAGTAGAGTGATTGTTTTCTACGCCATAAACGATTGAAAGTCGTTATTCTTCATTTGTTGACGTTGGACCTGATTGCGGTTGATTTGCTGAACCATACGCATTGCAAAGTAGGCACTCAGAATAGTGAGTGGTGCAGCAATATATTGTTGTTCTAACACTCCGATTAAAAACTCGTGAGTCATGGTGCCGCTGTAACCTATCATAGGACGTACCGATACCAATATGGCACCAACAAAACTTGCCCACCAGATAAGTACCAGTCTGTCGACTGGCAGTGACTTCCATGCCTTGCCATCTTGATCGATACTTTCGGGGCGACTGGCTTTATCGATTTCTATGGCGATTAATAACGGAATAACCAGATTGGCCAGAGGAATAAACCAGCATAAGATGGCCATTAAGGGAGACCAGCCTAACCCTTCAACACCCCATGCTTTCAGGTTTTGATAGCTGCGCTTGAACCAGATAATAAAACAAATATTGAGCGAAATACCCACGGCACTGCTGGTAGCTTTCAAAAAGGCTTCAAGGCCTTCTGGTTGAGGTATTTGATCGGGAGGAAGCGTGGTATTACGTAAAACCTCAATATTGCCGCCAACAAATAGAAGTTCCACTAACGTTAAAACAATGGATGCCAAAAATAACAGAGTTAGCATATTCGTTAAGTGGGTATTGTTGACAAAAGCTGTCTTTGTCACGGGATTATTTCCAAAAAATAAACTTACCTGCAAGGATATCAGTTTCGACTGTGTGAGTTAAGCGTGACAGCCTATCTATGCTATATTGGCTGTCGTTAATATCAGTATTAAAGGATTCCCGCTGTCAGCGATGATTGTTTAATCAAGATCACTGCTGCCACGTCTGGGGGGATCTTGCACAACGTCAGGGTTGGAGAAAGAGGTTATGTTGCGAGCACTTGCGATTGTTTTGTTGGGATGTCTGTTAATAAGTCCGGTGGCCGCTGAGCCAGCATCAACACAGATAACCAATCTGCCTCAGTTGCAGGATAAAATTGGTGAGATACTGGAGTTCCATCGCACTCCTGGTGCTGCAATTGCTATTGTTGATCGGCAACGGGATATCTGGGTGGCAGGAAAAGGCCATGCAGATATTGAGAAAACTCGTTCTGCATCCGCGGAAACTTTGTTCCGTATTGGCTCCGTATCAAAAATGATGGTGTCTCTGGCGGCGTTAAAGTTACAAGAAGAGGGACGTCTGGATTTAAATGCCACTCTTAAAGAACTGGCGCCAGAAGTTGAGTTTAGTAATCCTTGGGAAGATACTCATCCAGTACGAATGGTGCATTTGTTAGAACATACAACGGGCTGGGACGATATGCACCTTGTGGAGTATGCTCATAACGATCCTAAACCTATCGCCTTATTGGATGGACTGAAGTATCACCCGCATTCTCGTGAGTCTCGTTGGCGTCCAGGTGAGCGAATGTCTTATTCCAATAGTGGACCAGCGGTTGCTGCTTATGTCATAGAAAAGATTGCTGGCGTTCCATTTGAAACCTACGTAGAGCAAACTTTTTTCCAACCTTTAGAGATGTTCTCGGCGACTTTTTTTGAGCCAGAAAATAAACAGCTGATGGCATCTCTTTATCTACAGGCGCGTGCCCAACCTTACTGGCACATTTTGTTGCGACCATCGGGTTCTATTAATGCCTCGGCCCGTGACATGGCTCAGTTGCTGCGCTTTTTTCTGACCCGTGGCAAAGCCAATGGCGAAGCCTTGTTAAGTGTCGCCTCTTTGCGTCGTATGGAACAACCTCAATCAACTTTGGCAGCACAGGCAGGTCTGAAAAATGGCTATGGTTTAGGGAACTATTCTTCGACTCATAAGTTGTTTGTGTATCAAGGACACAATGGTGGAGTGAATGGTGGTTTGTCGGAGTTAGCTTATTTGCCAAACCATGGCGTCGGTTATGTTGTAATGATTAATTCGGGCGATGGTGCAGCCTTAAGTAAAATCTCTAAGGCGATTAAGAGCTTTTTAACTTATCGTTTAAAAGTGCCTAAGCAAGCGCAAGAACAGTCTTTTGACATAGTAGATGCCAGGTCTTTCGCGGGCTACTATTTACCAGTGAATCCTCGTCAGGAAATATCTCGAGTTGCAGAACAAACCTTTGGTGCAATGCGCTTGCAGGTAACTACCAAAGGCCTTGAGTTTGGCCAGTTAATCAAAGGTGAGCTAACGCCTTTTATCGCCGTTGGTAAGCGTCTATTTCGTACTGAGAAAGGTGCGCAAGCATCGATGGTGTTGTTGGAAGATCAAGAGGGTTTCGCTATTCAATATGGTAATCGTTATTACCAGAAGGTCGGTGCTTTTGCAGTGTATGGCCGATTGATCATGAGCGGTTTATTCTTTCTGATAGTTCTGACACACCTTCTTTGGTTTTGGGTCTGGTTGATTCGATGGCTTAACAAAAACATTGAGTCGGGCGCCGCCATTCAAATTCGTTTGTGGCCTTTTTTATCCTGTGCTGCATTTATCGCGATGTACGTATTCAATGTGGCGGGTCTGCTCAATGATCCTTTTGCTGCCTTGGGCAGTCCCACGATTTATTCCATTGGATTATTTGTTTGCAGCATTTTATTTGCTGTCTTCGCTGTGTTTGGATGTATACAAAGTTTGCGCTTCTGGAAGCAGGACTTGAATAGTGTTGCCCGTTATTTTTGTTTGTTTTCTAGTGTGCTGTTATTAACCGTTAGCATCTATCTGGCGAGTTATGGCGGTATTGGCTTAATGACCTGGGCGTAATATGCAGCAGCCAGTGTCAATTATTCAACAAACAGAAGATTGGGTCGCTATTAACAAACCCGCGGGTACATCGATTCATTCGGAACAGAATGAAGGACTTGTGGCGCAATTAAAACAAGATTGGAGTTGTGAATTTTTAGCGCCCGTACATAGACTTGATAAGGTAACCAGCGGATGTTTGTTGTTAGCAAAACATTCTCAGGCCGCTTCTCGTTTATCTCAGTGCTTTCAACAACGGACAGTAGAAAAATATTATCTGGCACTGACCCGTGGCAAGCCGAGTAAGAAACAGGGCACTATTCGTGGTGACATGATCGCCGCACGTCGAGGCAGTTGGCGGCTCACGCAACAGCAATCTGATCCTGCCATTACTCAGTTTTTCAGTTATGGTTTTGAACAGGGATTGCGGCTTGCTGTTCTAAAGTTGATTACTGGTAAAACGCATCAAATCCGCGTGGCGATGAAAAGTTTGGGAGCGCCAATTTGGGGAGATATGCGTTATGGTCAGAACGAGCTTAATCAGTCTGCCGATCGTTGTTACCTGCACTGTTGGCAAATGCGTTTTATGGACGGAGACGAAGAGGTGCTATTAGAGTGCTTGCCAGAGAGTGGCGAGCATTTTCTTGCTGACTCTTTTATTCACCATGAGCAAATTATCGCTGGGCCTACGGAGTTAAGTTGGCCTCGCATCTAGTCATACGCGAGATGCTGATAAAAGAGTTAAAGCTGAATGCCCCGCTTAATAGGATTTTGCAAGGATATTAAGGTTTCCGTTGCCTGAACTTTATCAATGGATTGTATTTTATCAATGAGTAACCATTGCAGCTCTTCAATGGAATGAGTCATGATTTTGATAAATACACTGTATTTTCCTGTGGTGTAATAAGCTTCTACTACTTCATCAATTTGTTGAAGCTGGCGCAAAACATCAGGGTAATCACCCGCATTAACCAGATTGATCCCAATAAAGCAGCACACATCGTAGCCCAGCGCTTTTAGGTCGACTTCCAGTCGTGTGCCATGGATGAGCTTGGCGTTTTTCATTTTCTCTATGCGCACATGGATGGTGGCTGGGCTGACATTAAATTGTTTGGCCAACTCAGAGTAGGGAGTGCGGGCATTGTCTACCAGAGCATTAAGGATCTTTTTATCCAAACTGTCGATTTGATAATTTTCCATCAGTTTTGCCCTCAGATATTAAACGATATTCAGAATATAAGGCTTATATTAAATAAAATCTTTTGAAATGGCTATTTGTTTTGAGTTCTATTTACAATAGTGCTCGATTTGTTATCTTTTTTTTAACGAAGAGGTTGTTTTATTAAAAAGGTTGTAAAGATATGTGCTCAATTTTAGGAATTCTTGATATCAAATCCGATGGCACCGGACTGCGTAAACAGGCGATCCAGATGTCGAAAAAACAGCGCCATCGTGGTCCTGACTGGTCGGGAGTTTACGAAAGTTCGCAAGCCATTCTGGTTCACGAAAGGTTGGCGATTGTCGATGTAACCAACGGAGCACAACCGCTTTATAGTGCTGATAAAAGCACGGTTTTGGCGGTAAACGGAGAGATCTACAACCATCGTGAGCTGCGTGAGCAATTGGCTCATGATTATGATTTCCAGACGCAGTCTGATTGCGAAGTCATCTTGGCTTTGTATCAAGAAAAGGGATTAGAGCTACTACAGCACCTTAATGGTATGTTTGCTTTCATTCTTTATGATGAGCGCAAAGAATCTTACCTTATCGCCCGTGATCCTATCGGGATCATTCCTTTGTACACCGGTTATGATCAACATGGTAACTTTTTTGTGTCATCGGAAATGAAAGCAGTTTCGGAAGTCTGTGAAACGGTTCAGACCTTTCCTCCTGGTCATTATCTTAGTAGTGAGACTGGTGAGATCACACCTTACTATCAACCTGCCTGGCAGGACTATCAACAGGTTTCGCACATGAGTGCGCGGGCACAGGACGTGCGCGAGTCGTTAACGGCGTCAGTAAAGCGACACTTGATGACGGACGTACCTTACGGTGTCTTGCTGTCAGGTGGCTTAGACTCTTCTATTGTCGCAGCGGTTGCCAAACAGTTTGTTGAGCGCCGTATCGAAGACGATGAAGCGTCACAAGCTTGGTGGCCTGCGTTGCACACCTTTGCCGTAGGGCTTGAAGGTTCGCCGGATTTAGCGGCTGCGCAAAAGGTGGCCGATCATATTGGCTCGGTACACCACAGTTTTACTTACACCATTCAAGACGGTATCGATGCGCTTCAGGATGTGATTTACCATCTGGAAACTTATGATGTCACCACCATTCGTGCTTCAACGCCTATGTATCTTATGGCGCGACAGATCCGCGCTATGGGCATCAAGATGGTGCTCTCTGGCGAAGGCGCTGATGAGATTTTCGGCGGTTATCTGTATTTTCATAAAGCACCAGACGCTCAGGCATTTCATGAAGAGACGGTACGTAAACTCGATAAACTGCATTGGTACGACTGCTTAAGAGCTAATAAATCTATGTCTGCCTGGGGGGTTGAAGCCCGTGTTCCTTTTTTGGATCGAGAGTTCATTGATGTGGCGATGAACCTGAATCCAGAAGCCAAAATGATTACCGAAGGTAAGATGGAAAAGCATATTTTGCGTGAAGCTTTCGTAGACCTATTGCCGGAAGAAATTTTATGGCGCCAGAAGGAGCAGTTCTCTGATGGGGTTGGGTATAGCTGGATTGATACGCTAAAAGCCTATGCAGAAGAGCAGGTGAGTGATGAGCAACTTAAGAATGCTCAGTATCGTTTTCCCCTCAACACACCAGAGACTAAAGAAGCGTATTTTTATCGCGAAATTTTTCATCATCACTTTCCCTCACAGTCAGCCGCGGCAACAGTGCCAGGAGGTAAGTCGGTCGCTTGCAGTACTCCAGAAGCCTTGGCCTGGGATCAGTCACTGAATCAATGCATCGACCCGTCAGGGCGTGCAGTGGCCAGTGTTCATGAAGACAGTTATTAATTGCAAAAAGGAGTGCTTATCAGTCTGCTCTGGCATTGGTGGGCCCGCCGTATCGGCCCACATTTTTTTCTCAATTAGAGAACAGAAGAGCAACTTGTCATACAAAGTATAAATCATAAGATAAAGTGAACGACATCATCTTACATTGTCTTATGGAGACATCGTTATGTTCCCTTGGTTATGGATTTGGATGCCCCGCTTTGAACTGCCTCTGAGTGGTGATGTGGCACAAAAGATTTCGCCCGATTGGTTTTTTAATGGAATACAACCTGTTGCAGGTGACGGAGAGATAGAACAAAAAGCGTTTAATATTGCCTCTTATGGCAGGCAACTTGGTTTGCTCACGGAAGTATTATTACATCTGGCAAAATCCGATAAAGTGGATGAAAAGCAATTTAAGTCGGCGCTGGAGCAACTCAATCATATTTATGAACAGATCGAAGAGGCAAAGCAGTCTTCTAACAGCGCAGAGAGCTTGCTCCCTAAACTGGAGCGGATGCGTCAACAAGAACCCGAAGAGTTTAAGCGCCTGCTAGCGCACTTCGCTCATTAACCACTTCCTGCCGTTGTTCAACTAGTGGCTTGCAGCCAAAAGGTGGTATATTGCCGCTAGTTATTGAGTTTTGGGGTTAAGCTTTTGAAGTACTCTAAGTTTGAGTGGGCCTGTATAGGCTTCTGTCTGTTATATATTGTTATCATGCTACCCAGCGCCATGAGCGGCGAAGCTGGCTGGTCCAGTATTGGCTTTTTTGTTTTATGTGCTGTGATTATTGGGCTATCGCCAAAGTTTAATCATTGGTTTGATGCTGGCAAAAGGCAATGGGTTGAGTTTGATGAAGACGAAATTCGACGTTTTCGTGGCGATAGTCTGGTCGAGTCCATTCAGTGGAATAATATTGCAGAAATCTCGGTGTCTATCGAAAGCCATAGCGAAAAAGATTTGGTGAACTGGATTTTTATTACGCCAGATAACTCAAAAGGATGTGTGGTCCCAAATGATGTAGAAGGATTCACTGAGCTTCTATTGCAAGTCGAAAAGCTTCCTCGTTTCGATAAACAAAAAGTCATTGACGATATTAACTCGAGAGGGGATGAGTCCTGGTTTAATGTCTGGCAACGAGATGAAAAAGGAAAATAATAAATGAAGAAGTTGCTGTCCTTAGTAAGTGTGTTATTTATCTTTTTGTTAAGTGCTTGTGATCAAAGTGCATTGATTAATAAAATTGTGAGTGAGCAAGAACAAATTTATGCAAAAAATATCATCACTCAACTTAAGGCCGAAAACGTCGATTTTGTGTATGAGCAGCTTTCTCCCGAGTATCAAAAGACCGTTTCAAAGCAACAATTACTGCAACTGGTATTGATGTTTCCTACAGAGCAGGAAAAAAGTGTCGAGCTGATAGGTGCAAGCAGCAATACCGTTAATGGTGTTTGGACTGCAACACTAAACTTTGAACATCTGTATGGGGCAGAGTGGCTGATTTCTCAGGTGGTTATCAGCAAAAAAGACCAAGGTTATCAATTACTGGGTGTTCATATTGCCCCCCAAAGTGAATCATTGAAAGTTAAGAATCAGTTTTCTTTGTCAGAAAAATCTATGCTTCATTACTTCTTTTTTGGCGCGATGATTTTTAATCTTATTTTTGTTGTTGTCACCTTTTTAGTCTGCATTAAAACACCAATACCTGAGCGTAAGTTTTGGTGGTTTGTCTTTATCTTGTGTGGATTTTTTACCGCATCTCTAAACTGGACCTCAGGCGCTGTTGATATTCAATGGTTATCTTTCCAGCTGTTTGCCGCTGGTTTGATCAAAGTTGGAGACTATGCGCCAACGATTATTCGCATATCTTTACCTATCGGTGCCGTTTGGTTCTGGTGGAAGCGTTATAACTGGCTCGCAGCGCAAAAGAAAGATGAGCAAGATAACCAGCTCGACGCTTAAATGGCTATTGCTTTCGGGCTTATTGGTTATCGCCATAAGCCTGATTCTATTTTTACAATCCACTAATCCTTACATCGATAGATTGTCGGATTATCAGCAGCGTATTGCTCGAGTCCTTGAAGCGGAAGTTGAATCCGTCTCGCCATCGATTGTCCCTTATCCTGAGAGACGTGACTTAGTTATTTCATTGCCATCTATCTCTATGGACTGGAGTGATTTCTTCCGTATTAGCCAATGTGATTTACAACAATGGGTCGCTCATCGAAACTCGCAGTTAGGAAAAGTCATGGAGCCTGCCACTCAGCTGGCTTATGAAATTCAACTTATGGAGCAGATAGCCCGATGCTTAAATCATGCCGAAGCCCCAGTAGGTGGTGAGTGGAAAACTTTGTTCGAAAAGAAACAGCAACAATGGCCTTTTGTGAAATGGAATCTCACTTGGGCTGATGAATACTGGCAAAAATTGTTTTCAACGTCGGGTTATCAACAATCTTTTGAAACCGACGAGATACTTCACTTACTTCAGGCTCTACGCAGCATTCGACTACAAATTGAGCAAGCTAATGCGTTTCACTTGGCAAGCTCCCTTGCAGCTTCGTCCAGTTTTCAAAATGACCTTTGGTATCAAGCATTCCAAGATCTGGAGTCTCATCAAGGTGTTTTGATGAGGTTAGTTTATGAGCTGCTAGTAATGGAAGGAGTATTAAATCAATCAACGGAGCTGTTACAACAGCATCTTGATTCTGGTGATCTATGCCCAAAGCCAGGAAAAAACAGAAAGTTAGAAATTCTGAGCAATGTCTTAAACAAAAAATACCTCCAAAGGATTCAACCCCGCCAGGCAAAAATGACTGAGCTGATGAGGCAATTAGAAGTCGAGCTTGCTGCCTGGCTACCTGATCAAAAGCACTGGGGAGATACACGCCTCAATGATGAATTTCTACAATGGTATGCCCTATATTGGAAGACTCATGAGCAAAATGGATTACGAGAAAGAGTAGTCGAGAGTATTCGCCAGCATGTCACTGTTTGGACGAAGATCGCGTCACAATGTGAGTTTCGTATGATTTAGGTGTTGAATAAACCATCTAGCCCTCTCTTCTTTGAATCACCAAAAGTCTTATCTAACTGGCAAATTTGAAATCTCTTAGTGATATTTAATGTCTTTATTTAGCTGAGCTCTTAGATCTTATTCTCATAAAGTAAAATTTATTGAGAATAATAGTTGTAATGAGAATCATTATCATTATAATCTCGCCCCATTCCTAATCCGACATTTAACTGGATATCTCAATCTGAAGCATTTTAGCTGTTTTGGGCACTGTTCGAGGCTCTTTTGCATCACATTTGAGATCTACCTATAGGTGGAAACTATTATGGGTAACGCTGAATTTCTTTCTTCTACCAACCAACTGGAATCTTTGGAAGGTCGTTCTGTTTTAACATCCGAAAATTATTTATTCAATCAAGATAATGCTGATAACTATCAACACAATCTTGAGTTGGGTGTTGAGCTTATATCGACTCAACTAAAAAACATCCAACAACCCTTCACCGGAATTTTGCCTCATGAACTCGCTCCCAAGTTTGAGAGTGTGGATTTGGAGCAGCCTCTCTCTTCGGTTGAAGAAGTGCTTAAAGAAGTGAAGTCTTTGTATTTGGACGATGCGATCTATTTTCACCATCCTAAATATGTGGCTCACTTAAATTGTCCTGTGGTGTTGCCCGCTGTGTTGGGAGAAATGATTTTATCTTCGGTCAATTCATCAATGGACACCTGGGATCAAAGTGCCGGTGGAACTTTAATCGAGCAGTCATTGCTTGACTGGACATGCCAGCGCATTGGTTATGATCAGCAAGGTGATGGCATTTTTACCAGTGGTGGTACTCAGTCAAACTTGATGGCTCTGTTGTTGGCCCGTGATCACTTCTGCACTAAACGTGGTCACTCCATTAAAGAAAAAGGTTTACCTCCTTACGCGCATAAGTTGCGTATTTTTACCTCAGAAATCAGTCACTTTAGTGTGCAGAAATCTGCCGCGCTATTAGGTCTGGGCTATGACTCAGTGATCTCGGTACCTGTTGATGAACACTTTAGAATGGATGCGGTGGCATTAGAGGATCTGATTCGAGACTGCTTGAAAAATGATGAGATCCCGATGGCCGTTGTGGCGACTACAGGGACTACTGATTTTGGCAGTATTGATCCTATCCATGCCATTGCTGAACTTTGTAAAACCTACCAAATGTGGATGCATGCAGATGCTGCTTACGGTTGTGGATTGCTGGTATCCAATAAGCATCGTCACTTATTAGACGGTATAGAAAAAGCAGACTCTGTGACCGTCGATTATCACAAGTCTTATTTTCAGCCAGTCAGCTGCGGTGCTTTTTACACTAAGGATAAGAATAATTTATCGTTTGTGACTCACCATGCTGAATACCTGAATCCGCTCAGTCAGTCGCAAGAAGGTACTCCTAATCTTGTTAACAAGAGTATCCAAACAACGCGTCGATTTGACTCGCTTAAGCTGTGGTTGACGTTGCGTATGATGGGCCCTGCGAAAGTTGGACAAATGTTTGATGATGTCATGGCATTAGCACAAAGTGCTTATGAACTTTATCGCTCGGACAACAACATCAATATCTTACATAAGCCTCAAATTAGTACGCTGGTTTTTCGCTATGTGCCCTCAGAGCCTTGTGATCCAGAAGTCATAGATAAAGCCAATGAGTTTATTCGCAAAGCTATCTTCCGTAGTGGCGAGGCGGTGATCGCGAGCACCAAAGTGAATGACCGTCGTTATCTGAAGTTTACTTTGTTGAATCCTTCGACTTCGATGGAGCACTTAGGTGAAATTCTTCAGTTAATCAAGCAGTACGGTGAGCAGAGCATTCAAGAACAGCTAGCATCACCGTCTATTACTCAGATAGCCAGTTAATTATTTTATATAAGTAGAGAAGTACCATGAGTCAGCCCGTGTATGATTTTGTAGCGATTGGAGTCGGCCCGTTCAATCTTGGATTAGCCTGTTTAACATCAACTATTGATGGATTAAAGGGTGTCTTTTTAGACAAGCGAGAAGGCTTCGATTGGCATCCTGGTATGATGCTTGAAAGCGCTACCTTGCAAACGCCTTTCTTGTCGGATCTGGTTACCTTAGCCGATCCTACGCATCCGCTTAGCTTCTTGAGCTACATTAAACAGCAGGGGCGTATTTATTCTTTTTATATTCGAGAAGACTTTTTCTTGATGCGTAAAGAGTACAACCAATACTGCCAATGGGCTTGTGAACAGCTTGATAATCTTCGATTTAATACTCAGGTGAATAGCATCTCTTATGATGAAGACTCTGCACTCTATCGGGTCGAAGCTAACTCAACACTTGATGGTGAAGAGCAAGTCTACTTTGCTAAAAAGTTGGTGTTGGGCACAGGGACCGCACCATTTGTTCCTGAGTGTTGTGAAGATGTAAAAGAAGATGTAATTCACTCTTCTCGTTATCTGTACAACAAAGAAGCCTTGCAGAAAAAGTCATCCATCACTGTTGTTGGCAGTGGCCAGAGTGCGGCAGAAATCTATCATGATTTGCTTCAAGAAATTGATGTCCATGGTTACGAGTTAAACTGGATTACTCGTTCGCCTCGATACTTCCCATTGGAGTACAGCAAGCTTACTCTGGAAATGACATCACCGGAATATGTTGATTACTTTCATGATATGTCATCAGCAAAGCGCGATGAGCTTATTCGTAAGCAGAAGCATTTATACAAGGGTATCAACAGCAGCTTGATCAATGAGATTTATGACTTGTTGTACGTTAAGCGCTTGTCTGGAGCATTTAAAAGTCACTTGCTTACCAACTCTGAGTTAACTCGAGTCGAAAAGAATGATGAGCAGCTTACTCTGACTCTACATCAAACAGAGCAAGGTAAAGACTATCAATTACCGACAGAGGCATTGGTTCTATCGACTGGATACTCTTATCAACTGCCTGACTTCTTATCTGGTATTGCTCAACGTATTCAATGGGATGACCATGGGCGTTTTGATGTTAATCGTAACTACAGTATCGATAAGCAAGGTCAAGATATCTTTGTTCAAAATGCTGAGTTGCATACACATGGGTTTGTAACGCCGGATCTGGGAATGGCTTGCTATCGTAATTCCTATATTATTCGAGAGCTAACGGGTGTTGAGCATTACCCTATCGAAAAGCAAATTGCTTTCCAGGAGTTTGCTGCTCTTGAAAGTCATGATAGCTTGAAAGAGATTGTTAGCGCATGAACCTCAAGCAATCTTTGATCCTGCTTACCATCGTGTCGGTAATATGCGACACGATGCTTTTGCCTTTTTATCCGCACTTTTTTAGTCAGGCTTTTGGCATCGATTCACCTCAGCATGTTGGCTACTACATCGCAGCTTGTTGCTTTACGGTTATGGTCGCCTTTCCGCTGTGGGCAAAAGTCGCCAAAAAAATTCAAGAGTTGCATTTATGGGTCTATACCCAAATCATTGCCGGTTGTTTAGGTGTTGCCTGCTATTACTCAACATCCATCGTAGAGTTCTGGATACTATCTCAGCTGATGCTGGTATTTAAAGCGAGCTACTTGCTGATCTATCCTTTCGTAATGCGGCTCGAAGAAAAAGATAAACATCTGGGCATGGTTGGACTTTTCTCTGTGTTGATGCATTTTGGTGGAATCGGTGGAGCGCTTGTGGGTGGTCTTACACTGCAAATATTTGAGCCAAGGGATATCTACTTGATCATGGCATCTGGTGACGGATTGCAGGTGCTGGTTTGTCTGTACTTAATCAACAGAGAGAAAGTTCCTTTTAAACCTGAAGCAGAGCCAAGTTTAGAAGTAGAGGAAGCCAGTGATACCGATAATAAGGTAGAGTCGAAGCCGCGCAATATTTTATTTGTTTACAAGCTGGGTGCAGTGTCATTGATGTTGTACTTTAGTGCCTTTTTGATTCGCCCATTCTTTGCTCGATACTGGGAGAGTATTTCTGCCTGGAATAGTGAGGTGTTCACGGGGTTTGTTTATTCGATTCCTGGCTGGGTCGCCTTGTTGGCTTTATGGATTAACCATCGTTCTCAGTCAAAAAATAATAATCATGAGCAAATTATTTTGGCATTCTTTGTCGGGATGCTTGGTTTGTTCCTGCAAGGCTCACAACAAGATTTGGTCGTGTTTGCTGGTCGCTGCATTTTTGGCTGGGCAATGTTCCAGGCAACGGTCAGATTAGAAGTCCTTCTGTTTGAGCTTAGCTCTCCCGAATCCTATGGCAGTGACTTTTCCAAGATTCACTTTTTCCAGAATTTTGGCGTGATATTGTCTTCATTTGCCATTGGCTGGTTAGTTGATGTTTACAGTTATCAAATGTCTTTTGTTGTCGCTTTCTTTGGTTTTGTATTAACAGCAGTCGTTTTTTACTGGTTATTCCGACAACAAATGGTAGTGAAGTCTGCTTCTACTTAGAGCGCAACCCTAATTAACGAGAGTCGTAAAAATGAATCTAGAAAATATACCATTTTATAAAAAAGTAGATGACGTCGGTGAGTTTTTCTTACGGCCTCTAAATCTTTCTGGTGATATTGATATTGTTCATCAATGGGTGACTCAGAACTACGCCAAATATTGGGGAATGCTGGATAACAGTGTTGATGACGTCAGAAAGTTTTATCGCGAGCTGAAAGAAAGCAATAGGACTCAAAGCTATATTGGCTTTCATAATGGTAATCCTGTGTTTTTAATGGAGTGTTATCAGCCAGCTCATGATGGTGTTGGGAAGTGCTATGACGTCCTTAAAGGTGATTTGGGCATGCATATTCTTGTTGCACCAGCTACCAAAAAAATACCTGATTTCACCTTTGCAGTATTCCAGGCGATTATGGACTTTATGTTCAGCCACGAAGAAGTTCATCGTATCGTTGTTGAGCCCGATCATCGTAATGGGAAAGTTCACAAGTTAAATAAACGCGTTGGGTTTTTCCATCAAAGACAAATTCAGATTGAAGAAAAAACAGCTTATCTGGCTTTCTGTACAAGAGAACAGTACAGCAATGCCATGAAGCGCCATAAGGTTAAACAGTCAATGAAATCCGTTATTACTCCTCAACAAATTCAACAAGATCCTACGCTTGCTACTCACGCTATTCAGGCTGATGTTTGGGCAGCGGTCAATCGTCAGCATATTAAAAAGTGTATATCTGAGCTTGCTCATGAAAGAGTGATCAAGCCTGAGCTTTCATCTGTAGCGGCGGAATTGCCTTGGAAGCAATATCGCCTGGCATCGGATATTGAAGGTATAGAGTATGTATTTAATGCACAGTTAATGAGTCTGGAGCATTGGTATATCGATGAAGCTTCCATTGAAAAAAGAGTCAATGGTGAAGTGGTCAATCTGGATTCGGTCCAGTTTATCATTGAATTCAGTAAGAGCCTGAATGTTGACCCCGATAAGCTGCCAACCTATATGGAAGAGATTACCAGTACTTTGTGTGGCAGCGCTTATAAGATGACGAAAGACTGGCTGAGTGCAGAAGAGCTAACGCAGGCAGACTTTCAACAAGTTGAAGCGGCGATGTCTGAGGGGCATCCTTCCTTTATCGCTAATAATGGTCGCATTGGATTTGATTGTCTTGATTATCGTCATTATGCTCCCGAAACGGGTGCTGCAGTTTCATTAATATGGATCGCTGCACACAAAAACAGAGCGGAGTTTTCGTCTTCATTCGATATGGATTATGAAACTTTATTTAACTCCGAGTTGGATGTCACAACTCGAGACACATTTGATAAAGTTTTAACGGACAAAGGTTTAAATCCTTCTGATTATCTGCTGATGCCTGTTCATCCATGGCAATGGTTTAACAAGCTGTCTCATGTTTTCGCGCCTGATATCGCAGCTCAAGACATTGTCTGTTTAGGGTATGGTGATGATGAGTATCAGGCTCAGCAATCGATTCGTACTTTCTTTAACCTGAGCAATCCAGGTAAGCACTATGTTAAGACCGCATTATCTGTCCTGAATATGGGCTTTATGCGTGGACTTTCTTCTTACTATATGCGCACTACTCCTGCCATAAATGATTGGTTGTTGAAACTGGTTGAAAGTGACGAGTATTTACAGAACAAGAATTTCTGCATACTGAGAGAGATTGCAGCGGTTGGCTATCGTAATCCCTATTATGAAAATGAAGCCATTGTTGATAGTCCTTATAAAAAAATGCTGGCAGCACTTTGGAGAGAAAGTCCGGTTAGCATGGTTCAGCCTGGTCAGCGCTTAATGACAATGGCTTCTTTGTTACATATTGACCCAGAAGGTGGTGCTGTATTGCCTGCGATGATCAAATCTTCTGGATTGTCGATTGAAGAGTGGATGACTCATTACTTCGATGTCTATCTTTCTCCGCTATTGCATTGTTATTTCGAGCATGATCTGGTGTATATGCCTCATGGTGAAAACTTGATCTTATTGTTCGAAAACAATATCCCAGTACGTGCCATCATGAAAGACATCGGCGAAGAAATTTGTTTACTAAATTCAGACAAAGAGCTTCCTGAAGGCGTTGGGCGTATTAAAGCCAGTATGCCTGTAGATATCGCGATACTCTCCATTTTTACGGATATGTTTGATGGGTTTTTCCGGTATCTGTCTCAGATCTTGTATCAACACTGTGACTTTAGCGAAGTTGATTTCTGGAGGCTTGTGGCGGATAACATTAAGAACTATCAAAAACAGCACCCTCAATTTTCTGAGAAGTTCGAGCAGCATGACTTGTTTATGAAAGAATTTAAGCACTCTTGCTTAAATCGCTTACAGCTTGGTAATAATCAGCAAATGATTGATTTGTCGGACCCGGCGGCAAATCTAAAATTTGCAGGAACTTTATTAAACCCAATTGCTCAGTTTAGTAACGATTCCAAAGATACTGAGCAAGTTGTCGAAGCTCAGTTAGACGAAGCCTTGGTGTAAGCGGATGCCTCCTGCCATGATACATGCATCAAATGGGCGTTTTGAGTCATTTGTCGAAGCTGCGTCGCAAATGCACTCTGCATTGGTCTATGATGCTGATCATGCGCAGGAGCGTATTTTTTCTGATCGTGATAACTCTTCACAGTTACAACACTTATATAACACCTTGCAATCAGACTTTGCCCATGGTGGCAAAGCCTATTGGTCAATGCGCTGCTGGCAGTTGTTGTACTGGCAGCCTGTTTTTCTTTCCGTCGCATCGGTGCATTGCTGTCAAGGTGCTTTAAAGCTTGAATCTCTGGAGCAAAGAGTTATGAACAACTCTGTTTGGGGATACTCATTTGCACAGCCTGAAATTACTCCTCTGCCAGAAGAGCAATTAATTCATAAAGCCGGAGAACAATTAAGGGTTCTCTGTGAACATTTATTTGAGCAACTTAGTCAGATAACAAAGATCAAAAGGTTAACGGCTTTTCGACTGGTTGCCGATGGCGTTCTTAAAGCGCTTGTCCGATTCCACGCTATCTCCTCAAATTCATCACACGAAAACACGATGACGTTATCTCATCACTGGCTAAGTGCCATGGGGTTGGAAGATCAGAGCCAGTTGCTACTTCAAGAGTCATCAGGATTGGTTGTTCAACGGAAAGCCTGTTGTATGCACTATTTGATTGATGCGGATGATATCTGCGGCAATTGTCCCAAACATCGAACGACAAAAGTCTGTCGATCACATTAATAAAATTTTAAATGAGAAAAAATTATGAACGAGACTTCTAATCGACCTGAGCGTTTGCTCGTAATGGATTTGGGGCGAGGCTTTGCCGTTATATGCATGATATTGATCCATACTTTGTGGATGCATGCGGATGTCGCCACACAGACACAATCGACTTTAGGAACTGTTATCCATTTTATCGGAAAAGGCACTGCGGCATTTCTGATATTTATGGGCTTGTCATTTGTTATATCAAGAAATCAGACTTTTGCAGGAATTGTTAAACGAGGATTCATCATTTTAATGGCCGGTTACTTTATGAATTTCTTAAAGTTCATCGTACCTATTGCCATTTTTGGAACCATGCCAGAAGAGTTTATTGCGGCCTATGGTTGGAAGTCTCCGCTTACTAGTGCCCAGTATCTCTATCTACTAAAGACGGGAGATATATTGCAGATAGCCGGGATTGCTCTGATCATCATGGCGTTTATACGACATTTTGTTCAACAGAAGTGGCTTGTGCTAGGGCTCGCTTTGTCCATCGCATTTCTAAGTAGAGAGGTTAGTGGTTTACGTCCTGGTATTGAAGGGTTGGATTATATTTTCGATTTGTTCTTTAGTGACAAGTTTAATGTTTACTTCCCTGTATTTCCCTGGATGTCTTGCATTCTTATCGGTATGTTCTTTGGTATGTGGTACAAGGAAACTAACTACGATCAAGAATTATTAATTAAGCGTATGCTGATCGGTGGTCTGTTATTGGTTGGTACAGGCGGTGGTCTAATGATGTATAACTACGATTATCATTTTAATAACTTCTTCCATCTTGGACCCGGTGGTGCATTGTATCTCTCTGGTATTAATTTGGTTTTATATTTTTTGATCCATCATTCGGTCAAGTTTGTTAGGGCTGATAATGCTGTTTTCCGCTTCCTGACTTATTGCAGTAAGCGTGTTACTTCCATGTATGTGATTCAATGGACGCTGGTTTGCTGGGCTATGGGGTTTCTAGGATTTCAGGCTCATGGTACAGGAACTGTCATCTTGTTAATGCCTTGCTTTATTGTTGCGAGCCTAAGTGTTCAATGGTTACTGGATAAGCTGATTCAGACAATATGGCATAGAAAGGTGTCTGCCCCAGCAACAGAAGCTGCGGCTTAAAGTTTACACATATCCATCATACGTAAGGCAGGTAGCTAATAGTCGAGACCTGTCTTACTGTTCCATTCGATTTCTAAACTCCGAAGGTGTTACCCCTTCTTTTTCCTTAAATATTCGGTTAAAAGTTGCGCGTGATTTAAAGCCAGAGCCTTCACAAACGTCTTGAATAGCCAGCTCTTTATTTTCCAGCAATCGTTTGGCTTCGTTCAGGCGGAACTGATTCACCAGCTCGTTGAATGAGTCTCCAGTTTGTTGGTTGATGGCCAAAGACAGTTCTTGCTTAGATATCCCTAGTCGTTCACTCACGGTGGCCTGCCTGAGATCGGAGTCTAGATGCAGTTTTTCTTTATTAAACAGCTCTTTGATTACCTCAAGGATGTTATCTGCCAATTGATGATCCATGGTCGTTTTCTTTGTGTTCGCCGAGATAGCGAGGCGGTCGACAGAGTGTTTAAGAATAAAATAGATAACGGCTAATATTATCAGTGTGAGCATGACTACTCGAAAAGTCAGACTCAAAGTCAAGCCGTTCGATCGACTTTCGCTTAGATAAGGTAACTGGTTCATCAGCGGCAAACTGGCCATTAGCCCAACAAGTAGGATACGAGTCCAGAGCAGCCATGTTTCTCTGGTTCTTGTGTTAGCAGCCAGTTGCTTGTTGATGGCTATCAATGCCATTCCAAAATAGATAATTCTATGTGCATCTTCTTGTATTAATGCTGTTAGAAAGCTGGTTGCGTCAAATGAGATAGAGAGGCTACTTAATGAGTCGTAGTAGCTTTGCAACCTGTTGAATTTTTCTTGAGCGGTTTGCCAAAGAACGGGCACGCGAGTAATAAAATGAATCACAAAAGGAATAAAGTGCAAAACATCGGTTCGCTGCCAGGACGATTGAGGGCTCAAACGAAAACGAATGTATAGATAAACCAGAGGGCCAATTAAATAGAAATGCAAAGGCCCCAGTCCAAGAAAATGTGGCCACTGTAAAATCCACCCTGAATAGACCATCACATCATGTAGAAATATGATGCCTGTCAAAAACAGTACTGCGCCTAGTAGTCGAAACGCGGTCACTGATTTTCTTGTTGAGAGGTATATCGCTAGCAATAAACACTGAACACTGGTCGCAAAACCAAGCAGAGTGAGAATGTCTAGTAATGGGTAATCTAGGCTTGTCATTATGTATTATTTGATCGTATGAGACATAAAAATCAATAGCTTATGTTATATCACTGTTTGATTTAGCTAACGAGAGAAGTCTATATGCGAACAGTGATTTTGGTTATTTTTGTACTTTGTGGTTTTAATGTTTTAGCTCAGCCAATAGGAGAGTATAGCCCTGCCTGGTCTCCTGATGGAAAGATGATTGCCTATCATAAAAATGGCGAGGGTTATCAATGGGATTTGGTGATTCTAACTATTGAAAGCGGGGAAGTTAAGCGTCTTACTCAGAGCCCGGCTTATGATACTGATGTCAGTTGGTCTCCAGACAGTAAAGCTATAGTATTTCGCTCTGATCGAAATGGGGATAGCGAGCTTTATCTCTATGATCTGGAAACAGAGCAAAGTCGATTACTACTTTCTCATCCAGGTGTTGATATGCATCCCATCTGGTCTCCCAATGGTGAGCACATTGCTTTTCTTTCGAGGGCAGAAGGAGTGTCTCAGCTTTATCTACTTGAATTGAAGAGCAAGTCCGTTCAAAAGCTCACCACAATGAAGCAATCGGTTTTTCATCCTTCATGGTCTCCTGATGGTCTGTCGATTTACTTTGACAGTAAAGTAGGTCAGTTCGGGCAGATTTTTAATATCAGGTTAAAAGATAAACAAGTCACTCAAGTTACCAAGGGACAGTTTAATAAAATTGCAGCGAAGCCGACAAAGGATGGCAAAACGCTTTGGGTGACGGTGAATCGACAGGGCCAATGGGATATTGAAGCCTATTCTTTAGCCCAAAAAACATGGGTCGCTAAGTTTGCCTCTGACTACCATGAAATGAAGCTTTCTTTAAGTCCTGGCGAAACGAAAGGGGTATTTAGTCAGAGTAATGAGCGCGGGGAGTTCAACCTTGTGGTTAAAGCTGTTAAATAGAAAAACCTCCCTGTACAACAAAAGTATGGGTTGCTTCTGATTTAATTATGGATTGGTGATTAAAAACGAACAGCTTGAGCTAAGGAGCCTGGCTAGCTGTTCTCTCCTCTGTTATTACAAATACTGATAATAAGTTTGCAAATGATAATGATTTGCATTAAGATTCGCTCAAAATTTATTCCCGTGTGTCGAAAGGTTAAAAAGTTCAAAATGAAAACGTTTAAATGGTCTACGCTGGCGCTAGCGGTCAGTACACTTTTGAGTCACTCTGTTATTGCTGAGGAAGCTGATTCAGAAAAGGAAAATGAAGAGTATAACGATAACGTTGTTAAAGTGACTGGCTCAAAAAGTGGCCGTATTACTTATGTAAGTGCGTCGGGCACTAAGTCCAGTACTCCTATCATTGAAACGCCTCTGTCGGTATCTGTATTAACAGAAAAACGAATCATTGATTTGGGTTCGAATTCTGTTCAAGACGGATTGGGTTATGTCGCTGGTGTTTACAACGGACCTTTTGGTGTGGATGCTCGTGGTGACTGGTCGGCGATTCGTGGTGTGGCTCCGGTACAGTATCTTGATGGTCTGAAAATGACTTTCGGATTTTACAATAACACCCGCCCAAGCATTTTTAACTTAAGTCGAATCGAGGTTTTAAAAGGGCCATCATCTGTTCTTTATGGACAGGGTTCAACGGGCGGTATCGTTAACTTGGTGAGCAAGCGTCCCGAAGCTGAAACCAAGGGCGAAATCTGGGGACAGCTAGGCAGTTTTGACCGTGTTCAAGCCGGTGTTGATTTTACTGGTGCTGTTAATGATGATGCTTCTGTTCTTTATCGATTTAATGCATTGGTTCGTGAGAGTGAAACTCAAGTCGATTTTGTTGAAGATAACAGCATTGTTATTTCTCCTTCTTTAACCTGGTTCATGGGCGATGATACTGAGTTAACTTTGTTAGCCAACATTCAAGAAAACGAGTCAGGCTCGAGTGTTCAGTTCTTCCCTCATGTGGGGACGATTTTCCCTGCTCCTAATGGACAAATTCCACACAACCGTTTTGTGAGTGAGCCAGATTTTGATCGTTACGATACAGAGCAAAACGCGGTTACTGCTATTTTAAAGCATGACTTCTCTGAAGAGTGGAGCTTACAGGCTTCTGCACGCTATATGAGCAGCGAAGCAGACTATCGTACTATGTATGCCTTCCCATTTGCTTTGCAAGCTGACAATCGCTCTCTGTTGCGTTCTTTCTACGTAAGCGATGCATCGGCTGATGTATTAACTTCTGATATTCGTATGCATGGTAACTTCACGACGGGATCGGTGGAGCATAATTTTGTTGTCGGTTTGGATTACCAGGATGCAGAGACCGATAATAACTCTCTGTTTGCATTTAATATGGGTGGTTTGTTAGATGTTTATAATCCAACTTATGGCGCGGTTACGATCCCGCCGATAAGCCAACTGCCTATTCCTGATGCGCCAGCGACACTTGCAGAGCAAACGGGCTTGTATGTTCAGGACCAAATGAAGATTGATGGTCGTTGGATCGTCTCTGCTGCATTTCGTACGGATACTGCCGAAACAGGTGCAGAAGGTGGTGTTATGCGCGAGTTTGATGAAACAACGGGCCGATTGGGCTTTATGTACTTGTTCGACAATGGTTTGTCTCCGTACATCAACTACGCAGAGTCTTTTGAATTAGTCGATGCTATTGACGTTAATGGTAATCCTCTTGATCCAAAACGTGGTGAGCAGATAGAAGTGGGTATTAAATTCCAGCCACAAGGTACCGAGCATTTAATTACTGCTGCTTACTACGATATTTTAGAGAAAGATCGTCCAACACCTGTTAGCCCAACGGCATCTGCATCCATTGGTGAAGTTGAGGTTTCTGGTTTTGAAATCGAAGCACAGTTAGAATGGGACGAAGTTGATGTTTATGCGAGCTATACAAAAACGGATACAGAAATCACTCGTTCTAATGATCCTGCGTTACCTCAAGGCTCAGAGCTAGAGTCGGTTCCTGATCAAATGTTATCTGTATGGGCAACTTATCGTCCTGAAGAGTTCTGGCATGGCTTTAAAGTAGGTGGGGGTGCTCGTCATGTAGGAGAGTCTTTCTTCTTTGCGTTAAACAATAATGTTCCTACACCAACGACCACTGATAGTTATACTTTGGTCGACTTAATGGTGGGTTATGAATTTGATAATGTAGACTTGAGTTTAAACATTGCAAATGTAACCGATAAAATGGTCGTGACTACTTGTTTGAGTCGAGGCGATTGTTTCTATGGACAAGAAAGAACGGTAACAGCAAATCTTCGCTACCGCTTTTAAACTATATCTACCCAAAGTATTTCAAAATGTAGGTAGGCGGCAAGCAAGCGAATCCCCTGAGCTTAGATCGACTAAGTGATTGGGGGGAGTGCGCGCGGCCAACACCGCTACAGTTTGAAAGACGACGGGTATAGAACTAAAAAAGGCGCAATCATTTGATTGCGCCTTTTTTGTAATCACTACTTTTAAAGAATAAAAATTCTTAACTTTTGAGATTAATTATTTAAGTTAAGAAAAAAGCTTAACCGCAAAAAAGTATTATTGCGTTAGTGACGTTTTCCAATTTTTTAATTCTTGCCACAACAAAATATCAAGTTGCTCAGAAGTTAGAGTTTTAACCTCTTGTTCACTCATATCCAGCTTACGCATTAAGAACTCGTACACGGCTTGTTCACCGTTCGCTTTACATTGTTCGCTTGTTTCCGCTAGATAGTTACCAAAAGCTTCAAATGTATTTTTTACATCATGAGAAGACTGAGTATTCATTGAAATATCCTCAAGAGGAATTGGATCGCGGCATCAATGTATCAGCGGTTTTTGTTCGAATCAACCGTGACATATAATTGTCATAAAAGTGACATGCTAAATTCTAAAAAGTAATCTATTAAGTCTTTGATTTATAGCGCGATCGAGATTTTTAGCGCTAATTTATTGAGCTTTCATATTAAGTTTTTGTTGCATAACGAGATGGAGCCCGAGAGAACTATCGAGCACCACCTATATTGAAGTGATTAAGAAGTCGCTGAAACAGGTTCTTGAATGATAGAGACTTTTGCTTTCGATTTATGTTCACTTTCTGGACGACTATGAGGCAATCTTTTAGCCACAAGCCAACAAGTAATTGCAAAAGTTATCAACAAGATATCTGTGCCAGCGACTGTGTAATATCCTTTTTGCAAGCTCGCTAAAATATGATCCCCTGTATTTATTGCATTCAGGATTGGAGCTGCCAATAGAAGTGCTCCTGATACAAGCAGTAACTCTTTGGTTGCCTGGTAATTATTACCACGATAAAAGGCCCAAAAAATGCAGAGCAGCCAACTTATAAAATAAATAAGCTCTTCATAAAAAGGTTTGTCAGCAATAGAACGGCTGATCAGTTGGTTCGAAACAAATAACGTTGCCGTTGCAACAACAAGACCCATACAAATACCGCAAGTGGCGCTGGATAGTTTTCGGTAACGTTTATCTTCACTATGGCGTTTCTCAAGCCAGATCATCATACCTGTCACTGTCATCAGCGCAACGGATGCACCTAGCACCATATAGAGTAGTTTCAACATAAAGCCACCATAGAGTGCATAGTGAAGTGCAAAAGATGCGCCATAGATTCGAGCGCCTGCGCCCATGTCCATAAAGTCCGATTCAAACGTCATGGCACCTGACACACCATCAAACGTAAGTTGCTGAACCGACGCTAGCTGTTCTTCCATACTGCCACCTAAAGTTACGCGAGCATTCTCATCACCAAAGCCATGGTAAGAGACAAACTCCACGCGAAAACCTTGCCAATGTTGTTCAGCTTTTGTTACCAGTTGATCAACATTATACATAGGTGCAGCAACGCCTGACTCTTCGATATGAGGGCCAACAAAACCTTCAATGGCAGCTTCTCTATCACCGCCATAAGCAGCATACGCCATAACTAATAAGAAAAGGCCAACTAATCCTATGACTGCACCCGTAAAAGCAATCATGGTATGAAATAAGATTCCCCATGCGCCCATCACTTTGTGGGTATCTGTTAGTAGTAAACGCCAGCTACGGTTAGGGCGAAATTTAAAAAACTCTTTAAAATATTTTCGATGGCTGAGTACACCTGTCACAATCGAAAACAACAAAATAATACCGAATAGACCAACTAAATAACGTCCCCAGGGCTCTGGTAAATTTAAGTCGGTATGCATGTGTGTTTGAAACTCAACAATGTTCGAGTTTGCAGATTGCAGTTTTTCTCCTGTGGTTGGATCAACTGCCATCTTAGTTAATTCGTGAGTCTCTTCATTAAAGTGATAGAAGGTAACTGGGACACCAAAACGACCAGGTAAAGTGATAAAAAACTCGTCATAAACAAACCCATGTTCCTGAGTTGCACGATCAATGATCTGTTGCACTGGTAATGCTTTTTCTTTGGCTTCGGTTTCGTTGATTCGGTAACCCGGATTTTCCCAGGTAGCGAGTTCATAATGAAACAGAGCAACGGTTCCTGTAAAGCAGACGACAAATAAAATCAAGCCAGTGACGACACCCATCCAGGAGTGTGCGTTGTAGAGAATTTTTAAGGTTCTTTGTTGCATGTGAATACCTACTGAGCTTGGCCAGATAAGTTAATAAGGATTGGAATAAATAACAGAACAGTGAGTGCTAAATTAATGCCCCAGGCTCTTAAGCCATTGCGTGCCATTAAAGTGTAAATGGCAGCAACTACCCAAATGGGGGCAACCGCAATGCCGCCGATTGCCAAACGATTGTTAACAGGCATGGGCAAAAAAATAGAAAGTAATAATCCGCAAGCAATGGAGAAAAGTAGCGCACCGAAAATGGCTGCTGTTATTTTGCCCCAGCCTCCTAATGGTTGTTGTTTTTGAGTTTTAGAAGACAAGACTGATTCCTCCCAGAAGTACAAAGGGGAGCGATACCAGTTTGACGAAAGTCGGAAATTTGGTAATGCAAAAAATAATAAGAATCCCAAACAGCGTGAGGCTAACTAACCACATTGCGATGCCAATTTCCCAGCTATTGGCTACTTGGGCCCAAGGCCAGCTAGATAGGATTACCAGTATCCAGGCTGCTGCCGAGATTGGCTTTTGTAAGTGAGTTGGGTAGTGGGCTTTGGCGAAAAGCGACGAAAATCGAATGGGAGACGCTAAATAAACACTCAAAACCGCTAAATAGGACATTAGCAGAGCAAAGGTCACTGGAAGATCCTTAGGGTATTGGTTGGCAGATTAATTATTGGGAATTCTATAGCGAAGTCAGATATAAGTAAATGATAATGGTATTGATTCTTGTTTGTGTTTCGTTCTGTGGAAAGCCAATATCATTAACTCTGTTTCCGTCAAGTTTGAGTGCTGACACAATCTATGCATCGATGGTAGGTAAATTCATGCCCAAAATGCTCCATTAACAAGCATTATGCAGTCAGTATAATACGCCGCTTCGCTTATCTCTTTGTGAGAGATACCAAGGGATTTAGCACAGGTTGTGAAAAACGGTATATAATGGCGGGGTTCAAGGAAAGAGCACTGAGATAGAAGGAATTTATCTTGTCGATACTTCGCACGAAATAGTTATTGGTAAATAACCACTCTATTTATCCTGTGGTCATTTTGAGAGGTTAGACATCGTTATTACTAAATCCATTTTATATTGAAAATAAATACATCAAGGAGATGTACATGAAATTTTTAGCTGGAGTTTTATTGCTGGTTGGATCTTTATCGAGTTCTGCTGCTGTTATTAATCAAATGTCGACGGGAAGTTTTGGCGGTTATAGTCAAACCTATGGACAACATAATCGTACTCTAATGGTATTGGGGCAAGCTGATGATTATATGTTGGACGATGGCAGTTCATGGTCATCTGGCGCTGGTTGGCATCCTACTCAATATGCAGATGTTGAGAGTATTTTTATTGAAGACAACATTATTAACTACGTACTGGATATGAATGTCGGTAGTGTTCTATTTCAAAATACCGATTACGACAGCGGACAACATTCTGCACAAGGTGTCTTAACGACGGTGGATCAATTAATCCTTCAAGCTGAGTTGGGATCAACAACAGCAACTATTAGTGGCTATGCTCAAATCGATTCTAATGACGCTACCTGGTATGGTGAGCCTCGATTTAATTATTATGCGGCTGACGTGGGTGAGTTGGTTGCATTCTCGGTGACTTATAACTTGCTAAACGGTTTCACCTGGAATGAAAGTATTTTTAACGATCAGTTTAGATATAACATTAACGGTATGGTTGATTTTACTGATACGTTATCGGTTTCTGAGCCAGCTGGTTTATTGCTGTTTCTCTCTGCTGCAGTTGGATGGTTATATCGTCGCAGAGTCACTATGGCTTAAGTTATTTGAGCGCATTGCCTTTGGGTAATGCGCTCATCAACAATTAATTTCTTCCTGCCATTACACCACCATCCACATCCAGAATAGTTCCCGTTATCCAGCTGGCTTTATCAGACAATAAAAACTCAATTGAGTTGGCAATATCTTCGGTGGTACCGATACGGCCAATCGGATGAAAATCATTAAACCCTTGCAGTGAAGATTCGATGTCTTGTTGTGGAATAAACGATTTATAAATCGTTGAAAGCACGACTGCCGGGGCGACAGCATTGACGCGAATATTATAGTCCGCAAGTTCCATAGCCAGATGTTGAGTGAGAGAGTGCAGACCTGCTTTTTGCATTGAATAAGCAGAAGAGGGAGTGGCTTTTACCGCTTGGTGTGCCCACATGGAACCGATATTGACGATGGAACCTCCTTGATGACGTTTCATGTTTTTGGCAACGGCCTGAGTGATGAAGAAAAAGGCTTTGTTGATATCCATTTGTTGATCATAATCAGAGTGACTGTGTTCCAAAAAGCTTACTGGCTTAAAGAAACCTGCGGCATTGACCAGATAGTTGATATGACGTTTTTCGTTTTCTATTTGATCGACAAAACTGGCCACCTGATCAGCATCGTATAAATCCACGTTAACGGTTTCTACTTCTTTTCCTGTTTTGTCGAGTAAGTCAGCTTTTGCTGCAGCCAGACTCTCTGAATTGTGAGCTAGGATAAGCACCTGGCTTCCTTGCTTTAGCAGTCGTTCTGCTGTTTCTTTTCCCATACCTGATGAGCCGCCAATGATAAGAGCGAGTGATGATTGAGACATAGTAAGTCCTCCTGGTGTAATTGAATTTGTTTGTCTATCAGTAGATAGGTGTTTTTTAAATTAACCTTGAGAGTTGGTTATGTCAACACCTATCTTCTGATAGGTAAGGGTGCTGTGTTCTTCATTCTTGTATCCATTTCGCAGTGTTTAGAACTGGTACCTAGAAAATTAATGCGCTATATTGGTTGTGAATGCTTACTTATTTTGATTCAAAAATACAACAATATCTTAGGGATAAAATTTAAGCTATCTATCGATAGGTTTGATTTTTGTCAATTCTAGAGGTAATCTCTCTTCATTATTGCCTTAAATGGCCTCGATTTTATTCAGGTGGGAGTTGGCGTTCGTGTCAAAAAAACAAGAGATTCTTAAGGTCGCTGAAGCACGTGTTCGCTCTGGTGGGTATAACAACTTCAGCTTTAGAGACATAGCTGATGAAGTGGGAATCAAAAGTGCTAGCGTTCATTATCACTTTCCAACCAAAGAGAATTTGGCAGCAGAATTAGCGCGTCAGTATACGGACCGATTTTTGTTGGCCTTAGGCAAACCTCATGAACTGGCGAATGTGGGTAAAGATCCCATCGCTGTATATGGCGCTCATTTTCGTTCGGCTTTAGTTAACGATAAAAAGATGTGTCTGTGTGGCATGCTGGGGGCTGAGTCAGATTGTTTGCCCGATGATGTTCGTTATGAAATAAAACGCTTTTTTGAACGCAATATCAGTTGGCTGGAACAAGCACACAGTGTGGTCAATGTGGATGATAAAGCCAATGCTCGCGCAAAAGCGATCGCAACGGTTTCGCTACTGGAAGGTGCGATGATGGTGAGCAAGTCGCTAGAGGATAATGGTATTTTTGATTTGGCCGTTGATGCCAGTCTGGTTTAAAGCTGCCTCTCGGCAGCTTTAAATCGACTGTCAATTGTAAGAGTGTTGGAGATAGTTCTGCAACACTCTTAAAACGAGCGATTAAACGGCTTGTCGTTTTCTATTAAGCAACAATAGTGCGGCTAAAGGTAACCAGAATAGAGCGCCGCCTCCGCCTCCACCACCAGAATTGGTAGGAGTAGACTCTTTGGCTTTTGTTGTTACGATCATTTCTGATTGGTTCTTGTAACCTAGATCATCAGTTACTATCAACTGAATTGGGATGCGCGTATTTGCAGCCATGCTTTCGGGTACTACGAAGGATGCGGTTGACTGGTCGGCATTGGTAATCTGAATAGCAGATAAAGATGAGGTCCACTGATAAGCGACGATAGAGCCATCTGAGTCTGTTGAAGCGCTTCCATTGAGTGTAACAGTATCACCTACCGTCGCATTCATATTATTGCCAGGTTTTGCTTCTGGGACACTTGGATGTTCACTGTTAATGGATATGTCTGCTTTTAAAATAAAGTCATCAGAACCGCATTTATGCTCAACGCTTGCAAATAATTTATCAGTTTGCTCCAGACGGTGAATGGTAAAACGACCTTCAACATTTCGACAAAACTCACTTAACGCGCCCAAATTGATGATGGGATCACTGTCAGTTCCGTTATCTACGCCTTTGGCATTGTCGTAAGTGCCAACCGCGATGGGTTGCCCCTTTGGTGCTCGAAGTTCAATGGCAAATCCGCCACCGCCAAAATTATAGTTTGTTGTCAGTAACAGAGCGTCTGTTTCTAATTGATCGAGTTGGAAAGAATATTCGCGTTCGGTTAGTCGTATGTTTTGCTCGAGGTTAATCGGCGTATAGTCAATATAAGTTGCTGGTGCGCTTTTGCTGGTGACCAAAACATCCAGCGTTTTCTTATCGATATCGCCTGAGTCAGATGTGACTTCGAGTGCAAACGTTAAGGTTTCACCGTTGAGAGCGACATCGGTGGGTAGCGTGACTTCTGTGTTGGTCAGAGTTGGCGAAGCTATTTGAGCTGTCTTGCCGCTTTCTTGAGTCCATAAGAAGTTTGCGATAGCGCCTGTATTTGAGTGTGAGTCTTCGCCGTATAACGTGACGGTGTGCCCTTCGATGGTGTCGGTACGAACCGATGGAACTGCTTGCGTAATAGGGTAAGGGAAAGCACTGTCAGAGTTAATTCTAATTCCGCCGCTTCTTCTGTAGCCACCACAATAGAAATCAAAATCAATCGCCGCTATTCGTTGGCTTTCGTCAAACTCATAAATATGGAAATTATGTCCTGACATTGGGCAGGCGCTGGAATTAATACTGATCTCTAAAGTCGGCCATGTTCGTCCCGCGTTAAGCGGTCCTGTGTTCAGGAAGCTACCGACAGAAAAAGACTGATTGGAGGCTGGTGCGAATAAAAGCGAGTTGCGTCCATCTGAAGAGTTTTGCTCGATATATATTTGAGTGGATGAAAAAGACGTGGAAGGTGGACTTGGCTTGTCATGATAAGTCTCAATGACACCTGGATACACTTCCAGCCACATTTTTGTTTCTGCAATCGCTTGATTTGAAAATAAAAATAGTAAAATCAGCAAGCTTTTTACCATCAAAAGCTTGGTTTGTTTAAATAACTCCACTGAATAAGCTCCATATAAATCAAATAAAAATCGCATGCAATTATATTTTTATTCGGTCAAATTACAATCGAAAAATTTACAGCAAAGGAGTGGCGTCTTATTGCTTTGTATGAAAAGTGTTCAGAGTTTATATGGCTTGAATTTATTTAAATAAAAATGTCATTGCTACCCGTAAGGTAGCAATGAATGCAGAATGTCTTAGAGCGCCGGAGCCAGCTCGCCTGTTGGTGGGTTTTGTCGAGCGCGGCGTTTTTCTTTGGCAATGGCTTTTTGTTTGCGACGTTTAAACCAGAGATAGACACCCGTAAAGCTTAAAATAAGAGGCGTTAAGCCGCCCATGCACCAGATGATTCGTGACGTTAAACCGCCAAAAGTACCAAAGTGCAGACGGCGAAAACTATCGAGGGTTTTAGCTCCTACACCTTGGTTTCGAATGTCCCAGGTACTAACCAGCTTACCTGTTTTTTTGTCGTAGGCAGCGCCGCTGGTGTAATCACTTAACAAAGGATTGCCTGTTGGAACCCTTCCATAAATTGAAATAGGAAGGTCGGGCTCATAGGGCAGAGCAATATAAGTTGGCTCTAAACCTTCCACTTGCTTTACGGAATCTTCGAGTAGGGCTTGCAGCGAAATATCTTTGTGATTGTACAAGCGAACTTCTGTGACTACAGGATGCTCGCCTTCGGCATGTTCTTCCATTTCATGTAACCAGACAGAGACATTCCAGTAGGTTCCGGTGAAGCCAAGGATTAATAAAACCGGTGAGGCGAAGATGCCGACCATTTTGTGTAGGTCACTGTAATACACCATGCGTTTGCTGTTCCAGCGCAGGGTAAATAAACGCTTCCAGAATTTTCGATAGATGATAACGCCGCTTACACCGAGAAAGAAAAGAATGGTCGAGATGATCGCTGCGAAGAAAATACCCGTGTTTTGCAGCAGTAAGGTGTAGTGCAGGTTTAATAAAAAGTCGGTGAGGTAATGGTGCAATGGCACCGGTTGGGCGATGACTTCTCCTGTGTATTGGTTAAGTTGGGCTCGGTAAAAATCGCTGGTGCCTAGTTTTTTAAGATAAATAATATCGGAGCGATGTTTATCATCAAAGATTTCCCAGGTGCTTAAGGCGTAGCCCGGAATTTGTTGCTCGATCTTGTCTGTCAATAAATCCAATGAGGCTCGCTGTGGAGCGGACTCGGTCAGCACGGTTTTTTCTGGCATGAGCCATTCATCAATCTCGACTTTAAAAACCAGGATGCTGCCTGTTACCGAGATAATGAGCAGTGGAATAAAGGCAAAGAGCGCCAGCCACGAGTGCCATTTGAAAAGTGTTTTGTTCATTGGATTGCGAGATGCACAGATTATCATCAAGTTGTTGATATGATAATCTAAATGAGATGTATTATCAATTGCATCTTGGGTTAGGCGTTACTGCCCATATTCATCTTTCTAAAAGTTTAGATGAGTACGCACCTGATTAAATTCGTCATCCAGTTCAGCTTCAAAGATCATCAAATCTTCAGTTACCGGATGTTGAATGGTCAACTGCTCCGCATGTAATAACAGCCGATGGCAATCAAACTGGTCACGGAAGAACTGGTTGTGCGTGGTTTTGCCATAAGAAGTATCACCGATGATCGGATGGGCAATATGCTTAAGATGGCGACGCAGTTGGTGTCGACGTCCCGTTTTGGGCTTTAATCGAAGTAACGAATAACGGCTTTGTGGATAACGATCAACGGCAAAAGGAATTTCGGTCTGTGCCAGAGTTTCGTATTCGGTGATGGCTTCTCGAGTGGGCAAAGTACTGTCGTCTTGAGAACGAAATACGGCTTTGTCTTTGAGTGGATAATCAATAAGCCCTTTGGGCTGAGTGAAGCCTCGAACGATAGCGAGATAGTATTTTTGCGGCAGGTGCTCATCGAATTGTTTGCCCAGGTGTTGAGCCGATGTTTCATCCAGCCCAAACACCATAGCACCCGAGGTCGGTTTATCCAGTCGGTGCACCGTATATACCTTCTGGCCAATTTGCTCGCGCAGTTCCTGTATCAAAAAGCGCGTTTCACGTTTATCGATTTCGCTGCGATGAACCAGCAGGCCACTGGGTTTGTTGACCACAATGATGTGCTCATCTTGGTAAATGACTTCGATAGCAGGGGTCATAAGGCTGTCTATTTAATCAAAGCCACTTCAGCATCAGTCAGCGGTCGATATTCCCCAGGCTGCAAGTCGGGATCGAGAATAATGCCGCCAATGCTTTCTCGGTGCAGTTTTTCTACATGATTCTCCAAGGCAGCAAACATGCGTTTTACCTGATGGTAACGGCCTTCGGTAATGGTCACGCGATAGACACAATCTTCGATGACCTCAACTTTCGCAGGAGCGGTTCGCGTCTTTTCGTTTTTTAAGAAAATGCCTTGCTCCAATTTTTGGCGCTGCTTGTCGGTAACCACACAATCGGTTTCGACCACATAGACTTTTTCGCATAGATGCTTGGGCGAGATAACCTGATGCAACCATTGGCCATCGTCAGTGAGTAGCACTAATCCGGTGGTATCAATATCAAGACGACCCGCCACACTCAGATTATCTTTACGAGGCTCATCCAGTAGATCCATTACCGTCATGTGGTCGCGATCTCGATTGGCTGAGACATAACCTTCTGGTTTATGCAGCATAAAGTAGCGTTCGTGGAGCCCTTCAAACTGCTCTTCGCCAAAACAAACATCGTCTCCCTCGTTCACTTTGATATCTGCTTTTAGGGCCACTTCGCCGTTCACGGTGACTTCTCCTGACTTCAGTAGACGCTTAACGTCTTTACGAGAGTAGTCGGTGGATTGGCTGATATAGCGATCTAAGCGCACGGGAAATTTCATAACTGGCTACGGCTCCTGATATAATGTGCAGCTATTTTAGCGAAAATAATGTCTGCTTGTTAGTGATGAGTGATTTAGCGTTACGCTTTGGCGGTATTCAGCGCCTATATGGTGTTGAAGCGGTTAATGTTTTTCAAAAATCCCATGTGTGTGTGGTGGGGATCGGTGGTGTGGGGAGCTGGGTTGCTGAGGCCTTGGCTCGTAGCGCTATCGGTGAAATTACCCTTATTGATTTAGATGATGTGTGTGTCTCTAATATCAATCGTCAGATCCATGCGCTGGATTCAACGGTAGGAAAAATGAAAGTCTCAGTGATGGCTGAGCGTATCTTGCAGATTAATCCAGAGTGTAAAGTCCACGTTGTCGAAGACTTTATTACCCGAGACAACCTCTTTGAATATCTTTCTACCGATATGAACTGCGTGGTGGATGCCATTGACAGCATCAAGCCTAAAGCGGCACTCATCGCGCATTGCAAACGACAGAAAATTCCGGTGATTACCATTGGTGGCGCAGGGGGGCAAAAAGATCCGACACAAATAAAAGTAGCTGATCTCAATCGCACCTCTCAAGATCCTCTGGCTGCAAAAGTTCGCAGCGAATTACGTCGGTTTTATAATTTTTCTCGCAATCCTAAGCGTCGTTATAGCGTTGAATGTGTTCATTCAAGTGAGCAGCAAGTATATCCAAAACCCGACGGCTCTGTGTGCCAGCAAAAATCCTTCGAAGATGGTACGACACGTCTGGATTGCGCCAGCGGCTTTGGAGCCGCAACGGTAGTTACCGCAACCTTTGGTTTTGTTGCGGTATCGAGAGTGCTGGAGAAGCTGATTAAGAAAGCCGCTAGTGATTAGAAGGCATTCTGGCGGGCAGTGGTGCCGTCAGAGCGTCTTCTGTCATGTGACGAATATATAGAGTGAGTTCGTTTTCAGCTTCCTTCTGAGTATTGAATGGGCCTTTCTGACTGGCCTCTCGAGTAATAAAAAACCACCCGTCTGCGGTATGGAAAAAACGGTCAGAGCGAAACCAGGTTTTTTTATCTTCACCTGAACGTACTTGCATAAGCCTCCTCCTTGGGTGTTATGGTATATCCGCCGTCTTTCGAAATACTTTGGATATATCGCGTATTTGTCTTTGCGATTGTGAGTCGAAACCAGCATCGTATTCATTGACGCCTAAAGTTAATTGTAGTGAACTATCTCCAATTGCTTTAGAGTATTTTGTTGTAATGAGATATCGCTCATAGAGCTTTTTAAACTAATAAAAATAGGCATGCATTGAATGGATATTAGCCAGATAAAAGTCAGTCGGCTAAAGGGAGTGGGACCCGCCATCGAGGCCAAGCTCGAAAAGTTGGGCATATATTCTGTGCAAGATCTGCTGTTCCATTTGCCCCATCGCTACGAAGACCGCACTCGTATTGCCAAGATTGGAAGTTTGCTGCCAGGCCAGGGGGCTCAAGTTCTGGTGACCGTAGAGAAGTGTGATATTACCTTTGGTAAGCGTCGCAGTTTGGTATGCCGGGTAAGTGATGGCAGTGGCAAAATGGATCTGCGTTTTTTCTATTTTACTGGCGCTCAAAAATCTCGTTACCAGCCTGGAGTCCAGTTACTGTGCTTTGGGGATGTCAGTCCGGGTCGCGGGGCTTTATCGATGATTCACCCCGAAGTGAAAATCCTGAAATCTGAAGCCGATGCCAAGATGGGAGACAGACTCACGCCCATTTATCCGGTGACAGAAGGTGTTAAACAGCCCACGTTAAGACAACTGACAGACAGAGCGCTGTCAATGCTTGAGCAGTCTAAGCTTACCGACTATTTGCCAGTTGCTCTGCGTGAAGAGTATCAGTTGGGAAGCCTCATTGATGCGTTAAAGTTTGTGCATCGCCCACCGGTGGGTGTCGATCTGGAGACGATTCAAGCGGGCTCACATCCGGCCAAACAACGCCTGGCAATAGAAGAGCTACTCGCCCACCATTTAAGTTTACTGCGCGTACGTCAAAAGCTTATTCGTGAGCCTGCGCAGGCCTTGCCTGATCCTCAATCTTTAAATCAACAGTTATCCGCCTCTTTGCCATTTTCGCTGACGGGCGCGCAACAGCGAGTAATTAAAGAAATTGGCCAGGATTTGAATAATCCGTTTCCGATGTTGCGTCTGGTTCAAGGAGATGTGGGGTCGGGTAAAACGCTGGTGGCAGCCTTTGCCGCGCTTCAGGCGATTGAAGCAGGGTTTCAGGTGGCTTTGATGGCCCCCACCGAAATACTGGCCGAACAACATTGGAATAACTTTTCTGAATGGTTTGCCCCCTTGGGCATCTCTTGCGCATTTCTGGTGAGCAAGCTCAAGGTCGCCGAAAAACGTCAGATGCTTGCTGACATAGCATCCGGTGACGCAGCCATGGTGATTGGAACCCACGCGTTATTTCAGAATGATGTCGAGTTCAACCGACTGGCATTAATTATTATTGATGAGCAACACCGCTTTGGTGTTGATCAGCGCATGGCCTTAAAAGACAAAGGCAACATAGAAGGCAAAGTGCCTCATCAGTTAATCATGACAGCGACACCCATACCCAGAACACTCGCTATGACCGCTTACGCTGATTTGGAGTCTTCGATTATTGATGAGTTGCCTCCGGGTCGTAAGCCTGTGTCGACGGTTGTGTTGCCGGATGATCGACGCGATCAGGTGGTGCAACGAGTTGCTAATGTTTGTCGTGAACAAAAACGTCAGGCTTACTGGGTGTGTACCTTGATCGAAGAGTCCGAAGAAGTGCAATGTCAGGCTGCCGAAGACACAGCACAACAATTAGCGTTGGCACTATCGGATATGCGAGTGGGCCTGGTTCATGGACGCATGAAGCCGTTTGATAAGCAAATGATCATGGAGCAGTTCAAAGCCGGAGAGATAGATCTATTGGTGGCGACCACGGTTATTGAAGTGGGGGTCGATGTGCCTAATGCCAGTTTGATGGTGATTGAAAACCCAGAGCGATTGGGGTTGGCGCAACTGCACCAGTTACGTGGACGAGTGGGTCGTGGCAGCGCCGAAAGTCATTGTGTGCTGATGTATCATGCGCCTTTATCCAAGCAGGGACGAGCACGTATGGAAGTGATGCGCGAGACTAATGATGGCTTCTTAATTGCCGAAAAAGACCTGGAACTTCGTGGACCAGGCGAAGTATTAGGGACTCGCCAAACAGGATTGGTACAGTTTAAGGTGGCGGACATTTTACGAGATCGCCCACTGTTGCCAAAAGTGAATGAGATGGCGCGGCAGGTGATTCAACAACAGCCCCAACTGGCCGATGCTATTATTTTACGCTGGCTTGGCAAGCGCGAAGACTACGCTCAAGTTTGAGATTTTTAGTGCACAAGAAACCAACAAAATCAGTTCAAATCGCGGATAATTTCAACAACTTTGAGGCAGCTTCTATAATTGTGCTAAAATCCGCGCCCACAGAGGGTCAAGAGTCACTCTTAAAGCTCGGCTTTCAGAGTTACTTTATATGATTAGTTATCTTATGAGGATATCAGGATGAAACAACCTGTTCGTGTTGCTGTGACCGGTGCTGCTGGTCAAATTGGTTATTCTTTACTTTTCCGCATCGCTTCTGGTGCAATGTTGGGCGACGATCAGCCCGTTATCTTACAACTGTTAGACATCACTCCAGCCATGGACGCGTTACAAGGCGTTAAAATGGAGCTGGACGACTGTGCATTCCCTCTATTGCAAGACGTGACGTGTTCTGACGATCCTAACGTTGCATTTAAAGATGCAGACTACGCATTGTTGGTTGGTGCTCGTCCTCGTGGACCAGGCATGGAGCGTAAAGATTTATTAGAAGCCAATGCGGCTATCTTCTCTGTTCAGGGTAAAGCCTTGAACGATAACGCAAGCAAAGACGTTAAAGTATTGGTTGTAGGTAACCCTGCTAACACCAATGCGTTAATTGCTCAGCGTAATGCGCCTGATTTAGACCCGCGTAACTTCACTGCTATGACACGTCTTGATCACAACCGAGCAATGACTCAGTTGGCTCAAAAAACCGGTAAAGCGATCACTGAAGTAACTAACATGACTATCTGGGGCAACCACTCGTCAACTCAGTATCCTGATTTATTCCACACTAAAGTGTCTGGTCAGGTTGCTATCGAGCTGGTTGAACAAGACTGGTACGAGAACGACTTTATCCCAACGGTTCAGCAACGTGGTGCTGCTATCATTAAAGCGCGTGGTGCTTCTTCTGCTGCTTCTGCGGCGAATGCAGCTATCGAACACATGCGTAGCTGGGCATTAGGTACAGAAGGTGATGACTGGGTGAGCATGGCTGTTTATGCTGATGGCAGTTACGGCATCGACAAAGGTCTTATCTACTCTTTCCCATGTGTTTGCAAAAACGGTGATTGGGAAATCGTACAAGGTCTGGAAATTGATGCATTCAGCCAGGCTCGAATGGAAGCGACTCAAACTGAGTTGGCTGAAGAGCGTGATGCAGTAGCGCACTTGCTTCCTTAATCGATTTTTCGATTTTCAAAAAGGGTGCTTCGGCACCCTTTTTACATTTCATCGTCAGTTAACACTTCATCAAGTATATGATTGGTGACATCAGAGACGCACAGCCATTTAAATAGAGTCGTAAACAACAGACCTTGTTGGATTGGCTTGGTAATATGATCATTTAGCCCTGCGGCATAACACTTTTCTTTCTCCCAACCTAACACGTTAGCTGTCAGTGCAATAACGGGTAATTCGTTGAGTTTGAGTTCATTTCGGATACGCTTGGTTGCTTCCAGTCCATCCATTACGGGCATTTGAATGTCCATCAATACGGCATCAAACTGCTGACGTTTTAAGGACTTGATGGCTTCTGCACCGTTGGGTGCTGTGACTGCAACAATTTTGTATTTTGTCAGTATTTCCAAAATAATACTCGAGTTGACAGGATTGTCTTCGGCTATTAATACTCTTTTTCCCGAGAGTTGATTGGCGAGGACTTCCCAGTCTATGTGTTTTTCTTCTTCATGTTGTAGGAATTTGTCTTTCTCTAGAATTTGAATGAGACAGTCAAATAGCGGTGATGGTGTGACAGGTTTATCCAAGAAGTGGCGAACTCCCAACTTTTCACTGTTTTGTCGTATTTGTTTGTCTAGAGAAGTAGAGGTTAATACTAAAGGAGGGATCTCTTCATTCTTAAAGCTGGATTGTAAGAGGCCAATAAAGTCAAGCACCGAAAGCTCGTTAAATTTACATTCCGATATAATGAGATCAAAAGGTGCTTTTTCCAAGTGTTTGGAAAAAGTCTTAACCGCTGACTTGATAGAGTCACAGGCAACCACGCTAAGGCCAAAAGATTCTAATAGATCATGCAAAGTGTTTCTGGCCATTTCATTGGGATCAAGAACCAGTACTTTTCCGTGCACTTCCGAATCATCATTCAGTATTTTTTGAGGAAGAAGACTCAGCCGCGAAGTTATGGAAAAAGTAATCGAGCTTTTATCGCTATCTACAGAAATGCCACCCTTCATCATCAAGCTAAGCTTGCTTGCTACCCATAGTCCAAGATCGGCATCATCCATGTTCTGCATGTTGTTATCTTGGGGTTTTTGTAAGCTATTTATGATGGTTTGTTGATGTTCTTCAGAAACTTGTGTGCCTGAAATTTTTATCGTGAACTCAAGAGCAACACTGCTGCCTTGCTCCTCCAGTTTAGCGACTTGCAATGACATTTTTTCTGGTTGCAGGCAACTAGAGGCTCGAGAAAAAACAATCATGACAATTTGCCCTAATCGTTTTACATCGCCATGGGCATAATCAGGAACATCCTGCCAGACGTGGCTCATGTAATCGATTGAGTTTTGGGTGCAATCTTCTAGTAGTTGTTCGTCAATCTCTTTAATAAAGTCATGAATAGAGAATCGCTTATATTTTAGGCGCAGTTGTTTCGTCTCTATACGGTAGAGGTCCATGATGTATTCAGCTGTTTGCAGTAGTTGCTGACTGGCGCCCGATATATTGAGCATAAAGCGTTTCTGTTTTTCTCCGAGTTGGGTGTTTAAAAGCAGCTCTGAAAGGCTGGTTATTGACATTAGAGGAACGCGTATTTCATGGCTGATATTAGCCATGAACAGTGTTTTGAACTTATCAGCTTGCTCCGCCTTCTTCTTGGCATCGTTCAGGCGTTGGCTGATGTTATAAATTTCTTCCGTTCGCTGGGCAACTCTATCTTCCAGTTCTTCTTTTGCTTTCAATAAACGAATTTTGCTAGCGATAAAAATGATTGAACACACCGCAAATGAGATTATTCCTATGGTCAGTAAAGTATTTATCAAGATGATAATACGGTTTAATGAGCGAAAGGCTTCATCTGAGTCAATTTCGGTTGTGATGCCAAAGTTCAGTTCTTTATCCCAAAGCCAGGCACCTATGACAGATACACCTCGATAATCTGAGTAACCCTCAAGATTATGTCCGCTTACTCCGTTAATTGCTGATTGAGCCATTAGTGTTAAAGGTAAAGTTCTGGTGTTATCGGGAGGCTGTTTTTTAAGTGTTGTTAGGTTGACTCCTGGTGAGCGAACTTGAATATTTAGCATACTGGCTTGATGAGGCTCGATCAGACCGGTTTGACTGAGTTGAGTATCAAATCGGCTGACACTAATGAGTAGTCCTTCTTTGTTAAAGGCATAAGTCTCGCCACTGTTACCTAAGCGACCTCGCTGTAGGATCTCTGTAAAGTGATGGTAAGGGCTAAGACGAAAAGCGAACAGTGCGACAATTTCTTTTTTGTCATTAAAAATTGGGGATACCGTAAAAAAAGTGGCATTGTTTTTTGACGATAATTCCAAGTCACTTTTTTGTGGAAGTGATAGTACAGTACTGCCTTTCCAAACCGAGTCCAGTAACTCCTTCTGGTTAACTAATAAATTGATGGAGCCAACATTTGTATTCTTAGGGGAGGATAGAGAAATAAAGTTCTTATTAATAATAAAGTAACCTGTGTAACCCTTGCTTTCAATAATGGGGGTTAACAGTTGTCTTATTTTTGTCTGAGCAGGGTGGGAGACAAGTTTATCAGGCGATTGTCCCTGTGCTAACAAAAGTTGACTCTGCTTTTGAATAACAGGATGATTGGCCCATATACGATTAAATTTTTTTTCTTCTTCTGACCAGCTGCGAATAGCTTGGTGACTTGTCGCCAAAACGGTCGTCAATGTTGTTTTATAATCATCATGAACCAGCTCAATAATGACTTTTTTGGCCAGGCTTGCCGAAATAAAAAGAATAAGCGAAGCCACAATAGCTACCGAAGAAATCCAGTAAAGCTTCTGAGCGAGTTTTTTATTCTTGAGCATCGTTTATATTGTTTAGAAATATCTCATATCATAAAGCATAGGCTATGAATACTCACAAAATGGTATTTATACGGGATTTTATTGAGAGAAAGATAAGTTTTTGTGTGATGTGTCTAAAAAATGTATTTTTAATAAGAAATTGCTATCAAAAAGTAGCGTTATTAACTGAATAAACGAGCGGGTTTATGAATATGGAAGCCTTGAGAATAGTCAATGCCTATCTCCTTCAACTCTTGTTGGATTTCTTCTGACTCGACAAATTCTGCAATGGTTGATATGCCCATTGTTTTTGCTATTTCATGAACGGACTGAACCAAGGCTCGATTAAGCTTGTCAGTTGTAATATTTCGAACAAAAATACCGTCAATCTTTATGTAGTCGATGGCGAAGTCTTTAATATAAGCATAAGAAGAAAAGCCTGTTCCAAAATCATCGAGGGCGAAAGAACATCCCATGGCTTTGAACTGGTCAATAAACTCCAAGGTATTCTCCATGTTGGTGATCGCCATGCTTTCAGTGATTTCAAAGCAGATTTTACTCGGTGGTATTTCATACTTATTAAATGCTTGAAGGAGATATTGAGCGAAGCTTTTTTGGCTTACTGACTTAGCACTTAGATTTATGCTTGCTAAACTTAAATCGCGTTGATGCTCGTGGTTTTTAGATAACCAGCTAAAGTAGTTATTAATTACCCACTGATCCAGATTGGTAGAAAGGTTATAACGTTCTGTCGCGGGTAAAAAACTGGCTGGGCCAAAAATTTCACCAGAGAGTGTTTTCATTCGAACTAATATTTCGTAGTGTTCTTTTTCGCTCTTCATTTTGTTTGAAGCTATCTTTTGATAGGCCAAGAAAAAGTGCTGATTTTCAAAAGCATCATTAATACGTGTAACCCATTGAGCTTCTATTTGGCGCGATTGAATATCCGTGTCATTTTCTGTGAATACTCTAATGCGGTTCCTGCCTTCATCTTTTGCCATCAAACAAGCAGTATCAGCAATAGCCATGACTTGTTCTACCGTTCCGTACTGACATCTTATTTCTAAAAGTCCAATACTTATCCCCAATGTGAACTTTTTTTGTTGCCAAAAGAAACTGTAATCTCTAACGGCAGCGCGTAAGGTTTCGGCAATTTGTAAGGCATATTCTTCTGGTCCATTCACTAGAACACCAAATTCATCGCCACCTAAGCGAGCGATAAGATCATCTGGGTTTAGCTTGGTTAAAAGGTATTTTGTCAGATTCTTAAGAAGTTTGTCGCCTGCGTTGTGTCCACAAGTGTCATTAATCAACTTGAACTGGTCGAGATCAATATAGAGAACAGAATAGGTTTCATCATTTTGCCTTGCGCTCTTTATGGCAGAAAGGAGTTCTTTTTCAAACTTTCTACGATTGTAGAGCTCTGTCAAAGGGTCATGCTCGGCAAGAAACTCAAGTCGTTTTTCTGTCGCTTTACGAGCACTGATATCAATCAGCGAAGCTTCTATATAAGGTTCTTCTTTCTGTGTATTTAATTTGGCATTAATAGAAACCCAGTGTTCTTCATTTTTTCTATTAACGAGTATGGTTTCATGGTTGATCAGTGCAGAACTGTTATTCAGTGCTTCTGTAATCAGTGAAAAGTCGTTATCAAGCTTTGTAACCTGAGAGAAGTGCCTGATATTTTCTTTCATTTCCTGAAAGCTATCGAAGCCCAAAAGTTTCAGCATGGTAGGATTTGCTCTAATAATTTTGCCCTGTAAGGTAAGAACAAAAATACCTTCTATCGCATTCTCATAAAGTTGATAATATTTTTCGAGATTATTAATAGCCAGATTCTGCGCTTTCTCTTTTTCTCTACGTTCTTCGTTAATTCTATCGGCAAGAGCAAGAGATAGCAGCAACACTCCTGCCGAGGCGCCTGCAAGCCCTGAGTGGCTTGATATGGTATTGGCTGTGATAATGCCTAATAAACTTAATGAGTTGACGGTAACGCCGAGCAGAAAGGCGGTCCAGGCCATCACAAAAAAACGAGCGACTTTGATTTGATACTTAATCAGGGTTAATCCGATACCTAATACTGCTAAGGCGATAATGATGATGCTGATACCATGGAGTTTGGCCGCAAGCAGGTAGGGCAATACAAAGATAGCGGCAATAATGAGCATTGAGAGAATGATTAATAGTTCTGTAAGTCTGCGTAAAACTGGGTATTGTTTAAGAGAGAAAAAGTTGTAGGTGAATACGCAAAGTGAAGCGGTACCAAGGCCATTAAAGAAAAGGCCGGAAATATTGTTCCATCCGACACTATTTGGCCATAACCATTGGTAGGAAAGTCCATACATACTTAAGAAGAATCCAGCAATGGACAAGGTGAAAGAGAAATAAAAGAGATAACTAGGCTCTCTAACCGAAAAAAACAAAAACAAATTATAGAAGCTCATAATGATCAGCGCGCCAATAAATGCGCTAGATAAAATTAATTCTTCTTGTTGCTTGAGGTGAAATGTTTCTGTTTCCCACAGTGACAGGGGAAGTTTGACCGAGCTTTGTGTGTCTACTTTTATGTAAACGGTTTGTTGCGCTCCAGCCTGAAGAGTCAATGGAAATAAAAAGGTAGCAACTTCTACAGGGCGTTGTTCAAATGGATATTGGTCGCCCGTTTCATAGTGTTGAATAAGCTGAGCATCTTCTTCGACATAGACATCAAGATGATCAAGTAGCGGATAGTTGATATGTAAGTAAGTGTTCTTGAGAGTCGTAGTGCTATTTTTAAGGGTTACTTTAAACCAGTAGTTGCTGCTGCTAAAGCCAAAACTGGCGGTTTCTTTATTGAGAGGTTGCCATTGAGCAGAGTCGAGTTGATTGAGTTTGGTATAGCTAAGCTGTTTATCAGAATCTTCAAGATAGGTAACATGGGAACTCAGTTTCCAATGGCTTTGGTGGTCGAGCATGACTGGCAAGTCTGTATTTGCAGATAGTCCCTGATTTGGAAGGAATAGTAGCCAGAGTAATAGGCCAAACCACGTTATTATTTTCTGCATTGAATATTCTCAGGAACCTTTTATTCGCTTGGAGCTGCTCTCATTAGTATAGCGAAGCTATAAGTCAGACGTGCCTCGATTTGCAAGTTCTGAGCAAGAGCTCGATTCAATCGATTGAAGTTATATTGGTTGAATTCAACGAATTTTAGTAAAATTTTAGCTAATTGCTTCAGATGCATGATAACTAAAGATTAAAAGTCATTATAAAACAATAGGTTGTATGTTGGCACGTAATTTGTTTGTTTTTATAGGGACTGTGATATAACGTGAGGATCTCAATGAGTCTTTTGATGAATATTTTATGGATTATCCTGGGTGGCTTTTTTGTATTTTTGGGTTACCTGACCGGTGGAATCGTATTTTGTTTGAGTATTATCGGTATTCCGTTAGGGTTTCAGTGCTTTAAGCTGGCAATTTTTTCGTTATTTCCTTTTGGCAGCGATACTCGGCCCAAGCCTCATTATGAAGTCAACGAAACCCTCAACCTTTTGGCTAACATCATTTGGCTAATCTTTGGTGGTATTTGGATTATGCTCAATCATTTGGTGTGGGGGATTGTATTATGCATTTCGATTATCGGGATTCCATTTGGGCTTCAGCACTTCAAGATGATGAAATTGGCGTTTACCCCTTTTGGCCGCGAGATTTATGATATTAACTAAGGCCCGAAAGACGAGTTAATTACGATTCAATGGAGAGGCCAGCTAGCTCTGCTAGTTGCCCCTCTAAATTTATTTGTTCCTGTTTTAATTCTTCTAATCTTTCTTTCTCTGAACTGTCACTTGCTAGCTCTGTTATTTCTGTTTTTATGTCGTAGATCTGTTGGCTGAGTTCTGCTTTGGATTGTGTGGTATCGTTATCATCGCCATCGATAAATCGTTGCTTAAAGGACTCTACGAGCAGCCATTGGATTTGGTTCATCTTGAGCTGTTCTGCTAGCTGTTGTTGAGCTTGCTGGCTTTCTAATTGAATTTGCTTTTCTCGTTCATCCAGAATAGATAGCCGGGTTGCTTGATCCTGATATTTTTTGGTTCTAACAATAAAGTCGTTTAACAGCTGTTTGGCCTGGTTGAGTGCTTGAGCAAGTTGTTCACTGTGCTGATTTGAGTCGGTCAGTTTTTCCTTGTACCCCTGATTGTGAGATAAAGCATCTTCTCGCGACAGTGTTTCGCCGTCTTCAATGTTTAGTGAGTTTTTATCAAGTAGTTCCAGATGCTGCTGAAGGATATCAAGCAAGCTTTGAGTGTTGTTTTGGCTGTTTTCTAATTTATCGATAAGCTCCATTCCCTGTTGATAAGTGGTGTTTATTTCTTTTACTTCGCTGTTGAGTTGTTGCTCTGCAGCTTCATCTTCTAGTTGGCATAGATTAAGCAGGCTGTTCAGGCTTTCATTCACATCTCTCAGATGAGTGTGCATCACATCATTAGCTTCGAGCTTTTCTGTTAAAGCATTGGATAAATCTGAAAATAATGAACGAGATTTATCGAGTGTTTTGGTCAGATCTTTATACAGTCTTTCATAGTGTCGCGTCGTTGTTTCTGTGGCCGATTGACTGCTTTCGTCAAGCAGATCCGTTAGCTTTTCGCCAATATTGCGTGTTGTCTGTGACCAGGAGTGAGTGTTCTTAAGTTGGTCATGGTGAGCATTGAGCACTATGTATTGCAATATGATCAGGTTTTGTGTGAGTTCCTGATCCTTGTCCAGAATTTTGATGTTTGCCTCTGGATATTCTTTTGATAAGTAGTCTTCTGCGTTTTGAGCCTGTTTGTGTAACCAGCGGGTGAGCACTTTTTTCTCGTCGACTTTGGCGGGTTTAACCGTTGCTGATTTGGGCTGCTGTTGCTGTAGTTTTTTAATTTGGCGTCTTAGTGAGGTGTTTTTCTTGCGATAGCTCTTGAGTTTTTTGGCATAGAGCACCAAGCCGACAATCATAGCGATAAAAGCCAGTATGAATAGCTCTATAATAATTAAGTAGTAGGGGGCGACAGCGTCCATAGGCACAGCATTTGTTTTCTAGTTGCTAAATTATAGCCAAGCCTGTTCAATCCGCTAAAGTGGTGTCGCTCTTTGTTGCTCGTGATTGATTTTGAGTCATCAAACGACGGTGTTTTTGTCTCAATTGATGCCATTTTGTCCACTACTGAGACACCCTGCCAAAGCGCAATAGACCTTATCATGACCTGTGAGTGGTCTGAGAGGAAACTCAAAAGGAATATGGTACAATCGCCGCAACTTGATATAGAGGCAATCAGCTATGACCAAAGCATTCTTACAACATCTATCTCAACAGATTAATGAATTACATGACACTGGACTATACAAAGACGAACGCATCATTGACTCTCAGCAGCAAGCGGACATTCATGTAACAACTGGTGAAAATGTACTCAATTTTTGTGCAAACAACTATTTAGGATTAGCCAATCACCCCGACCTTATCGAAGCTGGCCGCGTAGGGCTGGAGAAGTGGGGCTATGGTATGGCGTCGGTGCGTTTTATCTGTGGTACTCAAGCCGTTCATAAAACCCTCGAGCAGCGCATTAGCAAATTTTTGGGTATGGAAGATACTATTTTGTATTCTTCTTGCTTTGATGCCAACGGCGGCTTGTTTGAAACCCTGCTAACAGCAGAGGATGCGGTGATTTCTGACGAGTTAAACCATGCCTCAATTATTGATGGTGTGCGTTTGTGTAAGGCTAAACGTTATCGATATCGCAACAATGATATGTCTGATCTGGAAGCGCAACTTAAGCAAGCTGATGCAGATGGCGCTCGCTACAAACTGATTGCGACCGACGGCGTATTTTCGATGGATGGCTATATCGCTGATCTAAAACGAGTATGTGATCTGGCTGACCAATATGGCGCCATGGTGATGGTCGATGACTCTCATGCGGTTGGGTTTATCGGCGAAAATGGCCGCGGTACTCACGAGTACTGTGAAGTCATGGGGCGCGTAGATATCATCACAGGTACTCTGGGCAAGGCCTTAGGCGGCGCTTCTGGTGGTTATACTTCTGCACGCAAAGAAATCGTTGAGTGGTTGCGTCAGCGTTCTCGCCCTTACTTGTTTTCAAATACTTTGGCACCAGTGATTGCTGAGGCGTCTATTAAAGTGCTGGATATGCTGGAAAGTGGCAATGAGTTGCGCGATAAGTTGCGTCAAAATGCTCTGTATTTCCGCGAAAAAATGAGCGCACTCGGGTTTGAATTGTTACCGGGTGAGCATCCTATTATTCCTGTGATGATTGGCGATGCGGCACTGGCCAAGTCCTTTGCTGATAAAATGTTAGAGCAAGGCATTTATGTGGTCGGTTTCTCTTTTCCTGTGGTGCCACGAGGTAAGGCGCGTATTCGAACTCAAATGTCAGCGGCTCATGACATCGAGCATATTGATAGAGCGGTTGCGGCTTTCGAAAAAGTGGGCAAAGAGTTAGGCATTATCGACTAATCGTTAGATTGCTGAGGCGACCAATCGCAAGCCTCAGCTCTGGCCATTGATATTTTCAGGTAGATGTAAATCATGAAAACACTGTCAAAAGCAAAAGCAGAACCCGGTATCTGGATGGTTGATCAACCCAAGCCTGAGCTTGGGCACAATGATGTGATGATCAAAATAAAGAAAACCGCTATCTGCGGCACCGACATGCATATTTTTAATTGGGATGAGTGGTCACAAAATACTATCCCAGTGCCCATGACCGTTGGTCATGAGTTTGTCGGCGAAGTGGTTGAGATCGGACAGGAAGTGAAAGGCTTCACTCTAGGGGATAGAGTGTCTGGTGAAGGGCATATTACGTGTGGCCATTGCCGAAATTGTCGTGCTGGACGACGTCACCTGTGCCGCAACACCTACGGGGTTGGGGTAAACCGTGCTGGCGCTTTTGCGGAGTATCTGGTGATTCCGGCTTCTAATGCCTTTAGAATCCCGGATGACATCAGTGATGAGCTGGCTTCTATTTTCGACCCTTTTGGTAATGCGGTTCATACGGCACTCTCTTTTGACCTCGTTGGCGAAGATGTGCTGATCACTGGCGCGGGCCCTATTGGTATTATGGCGGTTGCTATCTGCCGTCATGTGGGCGCTCGTCATGTGGTGATTACTGATGTGAATGAATATCGACTGGAGCTGGCCCGCAAGATGGGCGCGACTCGAGCGGTTAATGTGGCTAACGAAAAGCTCGATGATGTGATGCAGGATCTGGGGATGACCGAAGGCTTTGATGTAGGCCTGGAAATGTCCGGTGTTCCCTCTGCTTTTCGCGATATGTTGGAGTCCATGAACCACGGCGGCAAGATTGCTATGTTAGGTATTCCACCCAGTGAAACAGGCATCGACTGGAATCAGGTGATTTTTAAAGGGTTGGTTATTAAGGGGATCTACGGGCGCGAAATGTATGAGACCTGGTACAAGATGGTCAGTATGTTGCAGTCAGGCCTGGATATATCACCGATTATTACCCACCAATATGCTATTGATGATTTCCAGAAAGGGTTTGACATCATGGGCTCGGGACAATCAGGCAAAGTGATTCTGAATTGGGAGTCGTAACTTTGAGTGAACTTAAGATTGATTGGCAATGGAAGTCTTTTGAGCAGTTGAGTGGCCTTGAGGTCGCCCAGATCATGCAGTTACGTCAGGATGTGTTTATTCTTGAGCAAAAGTGTTTTTACCCTGATATTGATGGCCACGATCAGGAGGCTTTGCATCTGATGGGGTGGGTCGATCAAACATTAGTGGCGACTCTGAGACTTTTTCCTAGTTATGAAGCTTACGAAGGGCGCTGTTCGGTTGGTCGGGTTTGTACTCACGCTGAATATCGTCGCTTTGGATTGGGCAGGCAGTTAATGTCCGAGGCGATGAATTATCTGGATGAGCATTATCCTGAGCAGCAGACGCAAATAGGTGCTCAGACTTATCTTGAGCGTTTTTACGAAAGTTTTGGGTTCACTCAGTGCTCTGAGCCTTACGACGATGAAGGCATTGAGCATATTCTCATGTTACGGGATGCTCGTTCGAGCCAATAGAGAGGTGTGAGTTTGTTTAAGCGTATTTCGATTAGTGAAGTGCATCAGATGATGGAGCAGGGAGCGATTAATATTGCGGATATTCGTGATGTTAACTCGTTTCAAATGGGGCACATTGAAGGTGCTCAACATGTGACTAACGATAACCTAGGAAACTATATTGAGCAAAGTGATAAATCCCTGCCTCTGGTGGTGGTTTGCTATCATGGCAATTCCAGCCAGCCCGCTGCTCAGTTTTTAGCGGGTCAGGGATTTGATGAAGTTTATAGTATGGATGGTGGCTTTGAAGCCTGGAAGTTGCAGTACCCCAGCGTGTCCTAGGCCCCGTTTATCAATAATGGTTGCCTGTTAAGGCAGCCATTATTGATAAATAAACTTTGTGAATAAAACATCGTCGATAACAGTTTTTCCTGTTTCTTCCTTAAGCAAAGCGGATAACTGCTCTTTAATCTGTTCTCGAATGGCGTCGCGTTTATCGATGCTTTTGATGGTTTCTTCGTCCTGCCGATTCATCACATCAATCAAAGTGTCTTCTATCAGGGGTTTGTGATAATCCAGCAAATCGAGATTATCGACCCCAGTCACCTGAAACTGTACATCGATAGTGATAAAGCCAAGTCGTCTGGCTGGGGGCTTTTGATAGTTGGTGATGACATTCGGGTCCAGATCATAATACATAACCTCAGCTACGGCTTCCTCTGCATAAGTGAAAGACGAGCAGGCCAGTAATAAGGCGGCCATTAATCCGCGAAAAATTGTCTTAATTGAGGTTTTCATCTCTTTTCCCATCTCGATAGTCATACCCTATTTAATAAGTATAGACCTTGGCTGGATTTAAGAGAGATGTGAGAAAGTTTGTTAGAAAATAGGAGTTGCCCATCGACAGAGCAATAGGGATTATTGCTTGTGCATACTGGTTCAATGGGCTCTGGCTACTCGATTACTCATCCAGTAGCTCGAAGTCTTCTTTACCTACACCGCAATCTGGGCAGATCCAGTCATCTGGAACATCGGCCCAACGGGTTCCCGCGGGTATATTGTCTTCTGGCCAGCCTTCAGCTTCGTCATAAATCAGGCCGCAGACAAGGCATTGCCATTTTTGATAAGGTACATCACTCATGAAATCATTCTCTTAATTACAATCGAGTGCGAACCTTAACATGACGTTGGTAGTTATTTCGAGATACAATCGCAGTAATTTTTGGGAGTTTGAACTCAATTGAATAGTTGTAAAAGATTTTATGTCACGTCATGATTGGCTTACTGAGCCTGGCTCACTTACTGCTTTGATGGAGCATGAATGTGGAGCTCCAATTCAGGTGAAATTGTGCCGCCAGAGAATGGCCTCAGTACAAAGACGCGAGCGCGAATGGTTAGACTTACCTGCGCGCGAATGGGCGTTGATTAGAGAGGTCGAATTGATGAATCCCGCGGGCCACAGATGGGTCTGGGCCAGAACGGTTGTTCCACTTTCAACCTTAAAAGGAGCCGCTGGACGATTGCGTTTATTAAAAGAGCAACCGCTAGGACCTACTCTATTTAATCGACTGAACGCTGTTCGGGTAGCTATGAATCTTGAGGTGACTCAATACAACCCTGTAAAACAAGAAGAGGCTAACCAGCGGTTATGGCAACGGCGGTCACTGTTCAATATGCCATCAGGTCAGCTTCTCGTATCTGAAATCTTCTTGCCGGATAATCCTGTGTATGAATAAAGCGCTAGCAAGTCTGGAAAAAGTTTCGCAACAAATGGCATTAATATGGAACCGCTTCTGGAGTTTGTTGTGGTTACCTTTTGAGCGTATTTATAAGCGTAGTCTGCCAAAAAAGACGCGCCATAAGTTAGCGCTGTATGCGCAACTTATGCGTATGGATAGACCCATTGGCACTTATTTATTGTTGTGGCCAACCTTATGGGCTCTGTGGCTGGCGTCAGCGGGTTTTCCGGAGGCAAAGCTGCTGATTATTTTTGCTTGTGGCGTGTTTTTAATGCGTTCAGCAGGATGCGTGATTAATGATTATGCCGATAGAAATATCGATGCTCATGTTAAGCGTACTGAAAACAGACCATTGGCAAGGCGAGACATATCAGAAAAAGAAGCCCTTATATTATTTGTGGTATTGGTATCTATCGCTTTTGTTCTGGTACTGTTTCTTAATCCGTTTACTATCTATTTGTCTTTTGCCGCCGTAGCTCTGGCGGCCACTTACCCTTTTATGAAGCGCTACACCTATTTCCCTCAGGTTGTACTTGGTGCGGCTTTCGCGTGGTCTATTCCCATGGCATTTGCTGCCGTTAATCAGGAGATTGCAGCAGAAGCCTGGCTTTTATACATTGCGACCTTGCTGTGGGTGCTGGCTTACGATACTTTATATGGGATGGTGGATCGTAAATATGACCTGAAGATTGGCGTCAAATCCACCGCTATATTATTTGGTGACGCCGATTTGGCCATCACAGCTATTATTCAGGCTTTTTTCCTGTTTGGTATGTTGCTGATTGGTCATCGCTTTGAAATGGGGTGGCCTTATTATCTCGGTTGGGGGGTAGCCACCGGGTTGATCGCCTATCAGTTCTGGATTGCACGTAAGCGTAAACCAGAGCAGTGTTTTAAAGCGTTTTTAAACAATAACTACGTGGGAATGGCTTTATTTATTGGCATTGCTTTTAGTTTATAGCCGTTTCCACTCACCGTTGTGGAGATAGAATGAAACGAGTAGCCATATCCTTGATATGTCTGATGAGCTCATCCCTTGTATTGGCTGATTTTTCATCGGCGATCAAAGCATATTCAAAAGAACAATATAAAGATGCTTTTGGGGAGTTTTCTCAGTTAGCTGAGCTAGGGGAAAGACGTTCTCAGCTGAATGTTGGAATTATGTACTTTCACGGTGAAGGAACGACGAAAGACTTACTGAAATCTTATGCTTGGGCGCGATTAGCGGTTGAGCAAAAAGGTTCCAAAGAACAAGATAAGCACATGCTAAATGCTATTGAGGCAGAGCTTGGTAACAAAAGAAAGGCAGCCATCGCTTATTACAAAGAGTTGGCTAAGTCTTATTCGCAAAAAGCGTTAAAGAGCCAACTCTATCCTGATATTGATAACAATAGTTATTTATTGCAGGTCGCTCACATGATTGAGCCTGAATATCCTTCTCGAGCAAAAGAGTCGAATATCTCTGGCAAGGTCAAAGTGCGTTTTGATTTGGATCGTAAGGGTAATGTACGTAACTTTAGGTTATTGGAATCAGCACCCAGAAAAACTTTTGACGAATCGGTCATTGAGTCTTTTCCAAAGTGGCGTTTCAAGCCTTATAAGAATGCAAACGGCGAACCTGTTTATAGCTACGACCATGAGTTTACGGTCCACTTTGGCAATGGCTCACAACCATCGTCAGGTAACTTAAGTTATGGTCGCATTGAAAAACGTGCAAAAAAGGGTGATGCCAAGTCTCAGTTAAAATATGGCCGCTATCATAAAGCGAATACGTATCCCGATGTAAAAGTTAATCCGACTGAGTGGTTCTTTAAGGCTGCAGTATTAGGCAATGCTGATGCGCAGTATGAATTAGGTCGTAGTTTATTGTGGGGTGTTGGTTGTAAAGTTGATGTGGCAAAAGGCATGCGTTGGTTAGAGCTTGCAGCTCAACAGCAAGTACCAGAGGCCCATGAGTTATTAGCTGCTTTATGGACCAACGAAGAAACTCGTCAGATGCACCTACAAGCTTATTCAAGTTTGAGTAGCGTGGGCAAGCTTTCGCTGCATGGTCAACTACGTATGGCTCGTCTGTTGGCAATTTCGCCTTATGAAGGTGTGTCTAATCCTTCACAAGCCATCGATATGTTAGAAGACATCAGTGATGATAACTTTCTTGGCAATGTCACTATCAATGAGTTGATTGCATTGGCCTGGGCGCGACAAAATGATTTTTCTGAAGCGGTAGACTTTCAGGAAGATGCATTAGAAGCTGCTATTGAGATGGGAATGAATACTCAGGATATTCAGTTACTGCTCGAACGATATCGTCAGGTAGCTGAGTAAGCATCAAACAAGTTACAGAGTAAGTATAAAAAAGGATGGCTTAGCCATCCTTTTTTTTGCTCCGACTTTTTATTCTTTGTCGGTTTGCCATCGTTCTAATGACCAACGAGCAGCTTTCGATAAGCTTTCTTGTGACGCTATGGTCAGCAAGCTCATAATCAGCTGAGTGAGATTCGTAAGTTGATCATTAATAACCAGTTCGTTCTGCTCATTATTCTCTATTAATTCACCCTGCTTTAATTCAGATACAATCTGTTGGAAAATCTTTTTGTCAAAAGACTCCGGTGAATAAATATTGTAAAGAGCCGCTAGACGTTGAGTCAGTTTTTGACTTTGTGTTTCTAGCTGTGCTCGACTGATAGGAGCGCGACCTGCATGAACTGATAGCAAGGTTAAGGTCACACCATAGCGTTCTAAAGTTCCATTGAGTGTAGAAGCCAATAGCATGAGCTGTGAGTAGGATTCGCTATGAAAGTCTGGTCGTTGAACTGTGTCGCCATCAATAGACAGAAGAGAGAGCTCTGCCATTGCCGACAGATGAGAATCAATGACAGCATCCAGCTCATCAATAGAATGCTTAATGGTGAGTTCGCGCTTTAGAAGCGGATAAATCATTTTGCAGGCATTGACCAGCTCTGTTCGACTTAAGCTTTCATTGTTGCGGAAGTTGATAGCAATCAAGGATGAGATAGCAAACAGATGCAGTATGTTATTTCTATAGTAAGTGAGCAGTACTGCGTTTTTCTCATCGAGTTGGCACAGATTACCCAAAGGATTATCAAACTCATAGAGCGTTTCTAGAGAGGCTGCCTGTTTGAATAAGGTTTCTGCTGAATCTTCTGGAATGTAAGTATCAGCATCATAGGGGCTTTTGCGTAGTAAGGATAAGTACAGTTCGACCTGACTTAACAGTTCTTGCTTGCCCATGGTATGACGTTGTGTCGACAGCAAGATCAAACTGATGATATTGACAGGATTTACAACGGCACAATTGTTGATGCGGTTCATCACCATATCACTAAGTTGTGTGACATGCTGGTTAAGCCAGGAGGGTTTATCATCACCGATATCACGCCAATCGGGTTGGTGTTGATCAAGATAACCTTCTAATGAGACAGGCTCTCCAAAACTGACATAAACCTGTCCGAAGCGTTGCTTAAGTTGTTTTCTAACTTTCAACAACTGCCCCATGGATTCTTTTTTCTTTTGCTTACCGCGCATTTCGCTGATATAGCTTTTGCCTTCCATCATGCGTTCATAACCTACATAGGTAGGGATAAGCATAATGGGTTTTTTACATCCACGTAACGCACTTTGCACAGTCATAGACAGCATGCCTGTTTTGGGCTGTAGTAATCGACCTGTGCGACTGCGTCCACCTTCAGGGTAAAACTCTACGGGATAACCGCGATCAAATAACAAACGAAGGTATTCATTAAATACGGTGGTGTAGAGTTTGTTGCCGCGAAAACTACGACGAATGTAAAAAGCGCCTGCACGTCGTAAAACTCCACCAACTGGCCAAAAGTTCAAATTAATGCCAGCTGCAATATGTGGTGGTACTAAACCTTGATGGTAAAGAGTATAGGATATCAGCAAGTAATCTATATGACTGCGGTGGCAAGGCATGTAAACCAGTTCGTATTCGCTGGCCAGATCACGCACGCGGGATGCGTTTTGAACTTTGATACCGTTATAAAGCTTGTTCCAGATCCCACCGAGCAAAGTGCTTAAAAATAAGATCATTCGATAAGAATAACTGGCAGCTATTTCGTCGGCATATTTATAAGCGGTTTTTTGTGCTTTGGCATAACTGATATTGCGCGACTTCTGTTCTTTCTTAATGGCTTCGATCACTTGATCATTGGCCATCAAACTGGTGAGCATCTGCTTGCGATTGGCAACCAGTGGACCCATGGCAGCGGTCCATTGTCGATGAAAGTAAACGCGTAATACACGGCTGACTTTTCTTGCCAGGGCTTCATAGTTCGATTGCTGTTTAATCAGATTCAATTGCAGTGGACGGCCAAATCGAATAAAGCTGTTTCTGCCCTGAAATAATAGGATAAAAAACTTTCGAATCGGTGTGGCACTCTCGGTATCGGTAAAAAACAGACGGAACCAGGATTTTTCTTTGCCTGGATTTCTGCCCCAATAAATGGAGACTGGCACCAGTTGTGTATCGGTATCGTTTTCGAAATGTTGTTCTAAAATGGACTCTAATTTCTTACGATATTTTTTTATGGTGGTAGGGCGGCGACCAAAAATTTGTTTGTGTTCAATAAAAAACACACCGCCGTTAGGGATCTTGTCTGCTTTAGAAGAAAGGTATTGGGGCTCTGGTAGCCCAAGACGTTTACACTCTTGAGCCAGCATGGCAAAGCTGCTGCTGGAGCGAGTACGTAACACGTAATAAATGGGTTTGCTGAGATCGATTTCTAGCTCCTTTACTGGCGCTTCGGGAATCGATTTAATTCTAACTAAAGCTCTTAAGGGAACTTTAACCAGATTATGATAGAGCTTACTCAGTCCTAACATAGAGATATTCCTTAGTATTACACAAGAACTTCTAATGGGTAGCCATGACTCAAAAAGTCTTTTGGGCTGGCAGTATAGCCGTAGGCCCCAGATTGATAAATAACGACCAGATCGCCTATCTCGGCAACCGGTAGTGACATCTTGTTGGCTAATAAATCTAATGGTGTGCAAAGTGGACCAACAACGTTGACTACTTCGTGATCCGTGGCATTCATTTTATTGCCAATGGCCGTAGGGTAATTTTTGCGAATAACCTGACCAAAATTACCGGAGGCAGAAAGGTGATGATTGAGTCCACCATTGACGATTAAAAACTTTTCTCCACGGGATTCTTTGATATCGGTGACTTCACAAACATAAATGCCTGCTTCTCCAACCAGATAGCGTCCTAACTCTAATACAATTTCGGTGTTAGCAAAGTCTGCCTGGTATTGAGCTAATAACTGCTTTAAGTTGTCGATAACCGGTGCCAGATCGAGTGGCGATTCTCCGGGAAAATAAGGAATGCCAAATCCACCACCGATGTTGAGGCGGGTAAATTCTATCTGACTTTTTTCTTTTAATGATTGGGCCAAACGGAAGATATTGTCGTGGGCATTAATCAGCGCTTCGGCTTTTAAATTTTGTGAGCCAGTAAAAATATGCAAACCCATAAAATTAAGTTGAGCTGTTTTGATGCGCGCTATCACATCCGGGACTCGCTCAGCATCGATACCAAACTGCTGAGCTCCACCACCCATTTTCATGCCTGACGCTTTGAGTTCAAAGTCGGGGTTAACACGAACGGCGACATTGGCGGGTAGCTGGTGTTGCTTGCTCAATTCAATAACACGTTCTAACTCTGTTTCTGATTCCAGGTTAATGGTGCAGCCAGAGGCCAAAGCCATTTGCAGTTCTTTGTGACTTTTAGCTGGGCCGGCAAAACTAATATGATTGGCAGGAATGCTGGAATCTAATGCTGTGATTAGCTCTTTGCCAGAAGCGACATCTAAGCCATCCACATGATGGCTGATAAAATCGACCAGTGCGGGCATGGGATTGGATTTGATCGCGTAGTGAATGTGAACCTGTTGCGGTAATTGTGAACGTAAAGAGGTTACTCGCTCAGCAATCAGGTTTCTGTCATAAGCATAGAATGGTGTTTGCCCGACGCGCAGTGCAAGTTGTCGAATCGGTTGCTGGTTAATAAGCAGCTGACCGTCTCGAGTGGCAAACTGGTCCATAGGAGCGTGTTTAGGCGCTGGCTTCATGCGTCGCTATCCTGAAAAAATGTCAAATACTGTTGTTTAAGTTGCTTACGGTCGATTTTTCCATTGGGATTTTTGGGCAACTCGGGCAATTCGATGACTGCCTTGGGATGCATAAAGTTAGGCAGTTGTTTTGCGCAATGTCGAAGCAATGCTTGTTGTTCCCATGCTTCTGCTGCTTTGGGTTTCACTATCAGTGTGACCGCTTCTCCCCATTGCTGATGGGGGATTCCGATGGCGGCTACTTCTGCTACCTCTGGGTGCTGGTAAGCAATTTCTTCTACCTCTGTTGGACTGATGCGATAACCAGACGATTTGATCATGTCGTCTTTGCGGCCCACAAAGTATAGATAGCCTTCGGTGTCTTTCACAACGGTGTCGCCCGACCATACCACGTACTCGGGAATTTGTATCTCGCCAGACGCAGTATAAGGGCGAAAGCGCTCAGCGGTTTTTTCGGCGGCATTCCAATACCCAAGGCTTACATGAGGGCCACGATGAACGAGTTCGCCTGGCTCATCCACCGCACAGGGGGTTCCATCTTCTCTTAACACCATAATTTCTGCGTTCGGTATGGCTTTTCCAATAGACGTTGGACGCTGTTCAAGCTGTTTGGGTTCCAAATAAGTGCTACGAAATGCTTCTGTCAGCCCGTACATCAGGTAGGGCGTTGTGGTTGGTAACTGGGTTTGTAGCTTTTTCAGCACGGCTTCGGGCATCGCACCACCACTGTTGGTCCAGTAGCGGAGGTGATGTTTGGCTTCTTCTGGCCATTCTAATTCTGCCAGTAGTACCCAAAGAGGAGGCACTGCCGCAAGTGCGGTTGCTTGATAGGTCGCCACGGCTTTGACGACATCTCTGGGGAGCAGGTAGTCTAATAAAATAACGCTGGCACCGACAAAAAAAGCGGTCGTTATCTGGCTTAAACCATAGTCGAAGCTCAGAGGCAAAACGGCCAGTAGCCGATCATTTTTATCATTGCACAGATACTGCGACACACTGTCGGCACCGGCTAATAAATTACGGTGGGATAAAACAACTCCTTTGGGAGAGCCAGTGCTACCGGATGTATAGAGTATGGCCGCCATGTCGTTTGGCGTTAACGTTGAGGGGCTGGTCGATGTCTTTTGAAGAAATTGTGACCAGCCAAGGCTCAGGGCATCGTCTAGATCGTCATCACCGTCAACAAGTATCACTTTTTCTAACGTAGTGGGTGCTTGTATCTGCGAGCTCATCTGTTGCCAACGTTGGCGAGAGGTCACCAGAAACTGCGCTCCAGAGTCACTTAAAATGTGTTCCACCTGTGCGGCTTTAAGCTGAGGGTTTACCGGAATAAACACGCCACCCGCTTTGCTGCAACCGAACATTGCACTCACGGTTTCTGGCTGCTTGGGGAGGTAAATGGCCACTCGGCCTGCCCGTTGCAAATTCAGCTGCGAAAACCCGCTGGCAACTGCGTCCACCTCTTGTGCTAACTCACCGTAAGTGATTTCGCGTTGTTTAAAATACAGGGCTGGCCGTGATAATTGGCTGGCTTCAACGCAAAGTAATTGATGTAACAATTCGCTCATGGTTGGGATAGGTCATGTGTAAAGTGAAAGAGGATAAATGGACTCGATGGTAACTTGTTGAAAAAACGATTGTTTAAATAAGTCATGCTGGCTTATTCTAGCACGACTCATGGCTGGCGTCAGCCGCAAACTTATTGGCCCAAAGAACCACTGTTTATGCGTTTTGTGTTTTTTATCATCATTGTCTTGATCTCTTACGGCTCGTTATTCCCGTTTGAGTTTACTGGACGTGATTTATCTCAGTTTGATTGGGCTACGTGGCTGGCTACCTGGGATCACCACACGACTCGAGGGGATATTTTGGGCAATATCCTGTTATTTATTCCTTTTGGTTTGTTTGGCACTTTGTCTTATCACTCTGAGTACAAAAGGTATCGCTGGGCCTGGAGTGCGGCACTGTTGTTATTTGGTTTTGCCTTTGCTTTAACCTTGCAAATGATTCAAGTGTATTTGCCAAGTCGAGTGGCTGCGGTTGGCGATGTTTGGTTTAACATGGCCGGGTTGTTATTGGGCATGTTGGTGGCGCGTTTGATTTTGAGTAGCACACTGGCACGTTGGTTTGAGCATGATCAGTTGTTAGTCCATGTCTCTGTTCCTCTAATGATCTGCTTTTGCTGGTTAGGATACCTGCTGTTTCCCTTTATACCTTCGTTTGATTGGGGGCAGATGAAAGACAGTGTGAAGCCTTTGTTTATGTGGCAGCGATTGAGTTGGTTTGCTGTGTTGGATGGATTGGTTGCCTGGTGTATTTTTTGGTTGTTATTAAAACAAGTGTTGCCCGGCTTTAGCCGTTTTTATCATCGCTGGCTGATTTTCTTTGTTATTTCTCTGCTTGAAGTAGCGATCGTACGTAATGTTATGTCACTGTCTAGCATCATTGCCGCCGGGGTTTCGATATCACTGATGATGTGGGTTGAGCGGTTATCATGGCGTTCTTTGACAGTGGTTGTATTTGGCTGGCTATTTGTACGTGGGTTGCATCCTTTCACGCTCAATCACAGTCGTTATAGTTTTTCATGGGTTCCTTTTTCTGGCTTTTTACGTGGCTCTATGTGGTACAACAGCTATGTACTATTTGAGAAGTTGTTCTTCTTTGGCGCGGCTTATTACTTTTTAAACCAATGGCTTAGCCATAAAGTAAAAACAATCCTCTGTCTGGGTGGCTGCCTGTTACTGGTTGAAGTCATGCAAATGTGGGTGGGGAATCACTACCCAGAAATTACCGATCCTTTGCTTGCCTTATTATTTGCTGTTGGCTTGGCGCATCTTGAGTTTAATAGCCAACATCTTGCCCGTTATTCAAACAATGTCACATCGGTGTAAAATTTAACCACTATTCTGACTAAGAGCTTTTTGGGTTGGAGAAGGTGTTATGGTTGTAGCATTTGAAGATATCGATGGGGATGCGTCGAGACTTTCTGAAAACCGTCGGGATACCGGTCATCATCAGGTGGCATACAAAGCCTTATTAAAAAATCTTAACGGACAAGAAGACCCTTTTAAACGTCGTCAGACTCTGGATCTATGGCTGCGTAATCATCATTATTCTTTATGGCAGGGAGAGCAGTGGGAACAGGCTGTGTCTTGTGAGTCACATCTGGATACTCTGGATTGGCGGCAAGAATATATGAGCGTGGTGCGTCAGGCTCTAATTAATGGATTCTTCTATTCGGATGCTTTCCAGCAGCGGCTTTATAATACTTATGTCGAGCCGGGACGCATTGGTGCTGACGAAATCGAGTGGTTGAATTTGCATGCCCGTGAGCATTTGGCCAAGCCACAGAGTGGCTATAAAGCTTTGTGGGTTTGTCTGATTACTCTGTTGTCGTTAACGCCCGCTGCTGCGGCAATGATATGGATCTAACGTTGCTTGATATACAGAGTCAGTTGGTTGGCTTGAGTTTGTTGATGCTCTGATTCGAAGTTGACGTCGGGTTTTTCTGGTTTGAGCAGTTGCGATACCGCTGCTAATTGTTGTGACGAAACCTTATTATTGGAATCCAGCGTCAGCTGTACTTGGCAAATGGACTGCTTGCAGTGAACACCTGAGAATGTGATGCCCTGAGTTGAAAGTGTGTTTTGATTCGGAGCGGATAAAAGCTTACTGGAGATCTCTTGCTCTTTGGAAAGCGCCCAGTGTGACTCTTGGACTTCTTGCTCATAGATGGCTGCGAGGGCGGATGTTTGAGGCGTTACTTTTTGATGGGGCTCAGGTTTTTTGTCGCCTTGTGCACTGTCTGCTGGTGCAAAGTAAGGTTTCAGTAAAATACCGGTAACAGCAGCGGCAACCAAAATAATAGCAATGTGTTTCATGAGTTTCGTTTGTAAGATGCTTTCCTTTTGTCCTTTATTATACGCTGAGTCTAATGAGCATGCACGAGCGTTAGTCAGTTTCGTGCACTTATCGTCGAAAAGTAATTGTTGTTGTCACAGATAGTCGCGAAAGCTATTTGCGCTTCGTTTTTTCAACCCTTATGCTAGCGGCACTTTTAGCGTTAGTAAGGCAAGGGTAATGGTAAGACGGGTAAGTGTGTGTTTGGCTTTGATATTTTGTGGTGTGCTATGGGCGGCAGAAAAACCCAAAAATATTATTCTCATGGTCGGCGATGGTATGGGGCCTGCCCATATTAAGGCCTATCGTATCTTTAAGGACAATTCATCAACACACCCAATCGAGAACACTGTTTTTGATTCTATTCTGCTGGGTTCTTTGGCAACCGATCCTGCGCCCTGGAAAGCCTCTAAAGATAAAACCACTGTGTCACCCAATGTGAGTGAGGGTGGCGTACAGGTGACTGATTCTGCGGCGTCTGCGACGGCCTATAGCGCTGGTCATAAAACTTATAATGGTGCAATTGCCGTCGATGTTCGCCAGAAAAAACTCACCACAGTGTTAGAAGTCGCTAAATCGAAGGGCATGAGAACTGGCTTGGTCGCTACATCACAAATTGTTCACGCCACACCTGCCGCGTTTATTGCTCACGTTAACAGCCGCAAATCCTACAACCAGATTGCTGACTACTTTGTTGATAACCAGTATGGTTCAAAGCCTGTCATTGATGTCTTTTTGGGTGGCGGCTGGAAATATTTTAAGCGTGAAGATAGAGATTTGGTTACAGAGTTAAAAGCTTTTGGCTTTGATATTGCGCGTAACAAAAAAGAACTGACAAGCAGTGGCAACAAGGTGGCCGGGCTCTTTGCTGATGATGCATTGCCTGCAGTATTAGAACGCGAAGCCTCTCAGCCTGATTTAGCTGAAATGACAGCGGCAGCCGTGCAGCGGTTAAATAATGATAATGGCTTCTTCTTGATGGTTGAAGGCAGCCAAATTGACTGGGCCAGTCACGATAATGATATTAATGGCACCGTGCATGAAATGGATGAGTTCGCCAAAGCAGTCGAAGTCGCCTTACAGTTTGCGCAAAAAGATAAGAACACTCTGGTTTTAGTCACCGCGGATCATGAGACTGGCGGGTTATCTATTGGTGGCCGTTTTGAAAATGATGACCGATACGCTTTTAATACATCAGTATTACGAAAAATGAAAAAGCCTTTGTATCGCTATGCCGAACAGCTGGTTGAGGGAGCCGAACTTAAAGAGCTTCTAAAACCTCTGGGGGTTGTGTTAACACCGTCAGAAGAAGGTGCCTGGTTGCGAGTTGATAAGAAAAATGGTGAAAAAGTGTATGCTTTTCTTAAGCGCGTGATTAATCGTGTGACCCATAGCGGCTGGACAACTCATGGACATACAGGCGTTGATGTATATATTTATGGAATGGGGCCTGGTAGTGCGATGTTTCGCGGCCATCATCATAACACTTTTGTTGGTCAGCAAATTAGAGATTGGCTAACAAGCAAAACAGGAGAGTGACTATGAAAGGCCAGATTGCATGGACGGACTTGACGGTAGACAACGCCGAACAGGTTCGAGATTTCTACCAAACCGTTGTGGGCTGGAAGTCTGAGGGTGTTAGCATGGGGGAGTACGAAGATTTCAGTATGCTAAGACCTGATAATGGCGAAGCGGTGGCTGGCGTGTGCCATGCAAGAGGAGCCAATAGCGGATTGCCGCCAGTATGGATGATTTATCTATTGGTTGATGATCTGGAACAGTCGCTAAAAGATTGTGAGGCATTGGGTGGCAGCATTGTTGTAGAGCCTAAGTCGATGGCTGGGTCTATGTATGCTGTGATTAAAGATCCTGCCGGGGCTGTTTGTGCTCTCTACGAAGAGGCTAAAAAGTAACTAACTCTGTACCTTGAAATACTTCTGGAAAAAGAGATGCCAAGGTTGGCATCTCTATGACTGTTCTTTGCGCTTCTTTTTGATATAGAGTTTTTTGCTGACTTTAGCGACCAGCTCTTTGTGCTCATCGTAAATATCAACTACCAAAGTAGGTTCGTACTTATCTTGCTCGCCTGCTTTCTGGCGGATGTCTTCCAGGATCTCTGGAGTAATTTCAAAATCGGCATAAACATGGGTTTTGCCTGGGGCAATAAACTTGATGCTGGATTCTTTGTCCCAAACGATATAATCCCGTCGCCCCAGTTTGTTAAGGAGTAACAAGGCAAAGAAGGGATCGGTCATCGAGAACAAGGAGCCACCGTAAGCGGTGCCGAAGTAATTAGAATTAAGTTTACCCAATTTCAGCCTGACACGTGCAGAAGTCCAGTCATCACTGATATTGAGTACTTTGATACCCGCTCCCAAAAAGGGGGGCCACAGGTTTAATACGCGCTTTAGCCAGCGCGGTGTCATTGCTGGTTTCATAATCTATCTGGTCGTACCAGTTGTAAAGCTCATATAATAAATGAGATTATCCACAACATCAATGAGTGTTTTTTGTACAGAACGAATGTGAGATAGAATCAGGAATGTCATCATGCCTATCGGTTGGATAGGCATGAGAGAGAATTATTCTTCTTTGTCAGAGACTTCGGCGATTTCCTGCGACTCGGGTGGTGTGGGTTTAAAGAAAACCGCAAACCAGATCCCTAGCTCGTACAGGAACCACATTGGAATGGCCAGGAGTGTCTGGGAAAAGATATCTGGTGGTGTAATAAACATGGCAAAGACGAAGATGCCAACCACCACATAAGGGCGCTTTTCTTTTAAGCTTTCTTTGGTCGTCAGTCCTGACCAAAGCAGCAACACTGTCGCCACTGGGATTTCAAAGGCAAACCCAAAGGCAAAGAACAGCTTAAGCATGACATCAAGCTGCTTGGTGATGTCGGGCGTATAGGCGACACCATCAGGAGTGGTACTGGCCGAAAACTGAAAAACTAGAGGAAAAACAACAAAGTAGGCAAAAACTAACCCGAGATAGAAAAGAATAATACTGCTACCGAGCAGTGGCAAAGCAAAGCGCTTTTCATGGCCGTAGAGGGCTGGTGAAATAAAGCTCCAGATCTGGTGCAGCAGATAGGGCATCACTGCAAAAATAGACACCACAATGGTCAGCTTGAGCGGAATAAAGAACCCGGCAAAGATGCCCGTTGCAATAACCTGACTATGTTCTGGCAGCACTTCGGTCAGTGGTTTAGAGACAATGGCGTAAATATCATTGGCAAAATACACCAGGCCTAAAAAGACAATGGCTACCGCCAATAGTGAACGGACAACCAAAGAACGCAGTTCAACCAGATGGCTGACCAGAGGCATTTCTGGGTCGTTGTAATTAGATGAATCAGTCATGATGCTTTGAAGTTTCTACATCGTCATTCGGTTTGTCTGACGTCGGTGGCAGAATGCTGTTTTGCTGCTCTTCCATTTCTCGTCGAAACTCTTCCTGGGTGTCTTCAATTTGCTGCTGGGTGGTACGGGCAAACTCATCAATGGATTGCTGACCGTCTTGCGCCAGTTTTTCCATTTGTTCTTGCTGCTGCTGAATTTGCGAACGCAGCTCTTCGATCTGAAGCTCACGGTTGATTTCGTTTTTGACGGTAGAAAAGGTGTGCTTCGCCTTACCTATCCAGCGACCAACCGTGCGCATGGCCACGGGAAGTTTCTCCGGGCCTAGTACCACCAGAGCAATGATGGCGACAACAGCGAGTTCTGATAAAGCAATATCAAATGGCATGTAGTGCTCTCATTTGCTTACTTTTTAGACTCTTCGTTCACTTTTTCGGCTTCACCTTCAAAAGTGCGAGCTTGTTGTTGCTCATCGGTTAGCGTTGCTTTTGGGCTGTCTTGTTCGGCCTTTTTTTCGTCGTCATTCATGGCTTTTTTGAAGCCTTTAAAAGCCGAACCTAAGTCGCCGCCCAGGTTGCGCAGTCTTTTGGTGCCAAATAACAGCAAGATAATGACCAGCACGATAACCAGTTGCCAGATGCTTGGAGCCATAAATTAATACCTCTAACTAATACTTAATCTAAGAAAATTCTGATGATCAGGCGAAAGGCATAGGGCCGCCGCCAAGAACATGAAAGTGGATATGGAAAACTTCCTGGCCACCGCCTTTGCCCGTATTGAGAACGGTTCTGTAACCCGCCTGAAGTCCCGCCTGTTCGGCAATTTTAGGAATGGTGAGCATTACATGAGCCATGAGCTCGCGGTCAGATTCGTCGGCTTCATTCAGGCTAGCAATATGCTTGCGTGGAACGACTAATAAATGAACGGGTGCTTTGGGGCTAATGTCTTTAAACACTACAAGGTGTTCGTCTTCGAAGACTTTTTGAGACGGAATTTCATCATTTATTATTTTACAAAAAATACAGTCGTTCATATATGACCCATAGTTAATTGGCAGATCGGGTTAATTGCTACACTACCGAATCCTGTTATGTTACCCCAGGTTGCAGTTTATACCAAACTAGTGTTGTAGTTTTGAGATAGTTGGCACTTTATGCGGAGGAAAGTTGAATCGAGCAAAGAGGAATAGGTTAACTCTAACTTGTTAACGATTTATGTAAGGCGTAGGTGTGGCCTTCATTGCACTCAATTTTAAACCAGGAATCGGTCAATTTGTCAGCCGCCATTGGACGTGCATAAAAGAACCCTTGCTGCCAGTGAATACCGAGTGAGGATAAGCCTTGGCGTTGCTCTTGAGTTTCTACACCCTCGGCAATAATCTTTAGCTCCATGCTATCACACATGGACTTAGTGGCTTGCACGATGGTTAAAGATTGCTCCAGGCTTTGAATAAAGCTGCGATCAATTTTCACTCCATGAATAGTAAGACGATGCAAATACGCTAGTGAGGAATACCCTGTTCCAAAATCGTCGATCATGATTCTTATGCCCATCTGTGATAGCTGATTGAGCTTCTTTTCGATATGGTTCAAGTTGATAGTAAAAGTGCTCTCATTAAGCTCTAGCCACAACTGGTGAGGGGATATTTGATAATGGTCCAGACGTTCCTGTAGTTGATCAACAAAACACTCGTTGAGTTGTGAGCCCGAAATATTGAGGCATAAATCCAGCCTATGCTCTAACTGTTTTTGCCAGTCTGCTAGTTGCTGCAGAGCGGTCGACATGATCCATAAGCCCACTTCTGGCATTAAACCGGATTCTTCGGCAATAGGAATGAATTCGTCTGGCATCACGATGCCTAAGTCGGGCGAGTTCCAGCGGATCAGAGCTTCCACTCCCATAATCGTACGGTTGGCATTATCAATAACGGGGTGATAATGGAGTATAAACTCATCATTTTCCAGAGCTTGTATGATCATTCGTTTAAGCGTGAGCTTGCGCTGGATTTCTACATACATAAAAGGTTGAAACTGACTCCATCGATTTTTGCCCGACTGCTTGGCGCGATACATAGCACTGTCGGCATAGCTTAACAGCGTATCGGTGTTTTTGGCATCGATGGGGTAGCTGGCGATGCCTATGCTGGCACCTGTTTTTATTTCGGTGGATAAATTGATGAGCTTGCCAGAGTTCTTTACTGCCGCCAAAATAATTCTAGCCACTTTTTCTTGTTGCAGATTGCTAAGTGATTTATCTAAGACACAAAACTCATCACCTGCTAAGCGTGCAACAAGTGCATCGGCATCTAGACCTGCTTTGATATTATTGGCAATGTTTTTTAATAACGCATCGCCTGTTTGATGCCCCATCGTATCGTTAACGGTTTTAAACCCATCCAGATCAATAAAATAAATAGAAAAGGGAATATTTTTTTCGATGAGCAGTTGCATGCTATTTAGCATTCCCAATCGGTTTTTTAAACCCGTCAGCCCATCGTGCTCAATAAGGTGTTGAGTTTTGAGTTCTTGTTGTTTGCGTGCATCAATATTGCGTTGGCTTACCAGGATCTGCAAATTACTTGGAACTAGGCGAACTTCAAAATCATACCAAACTTGATGGCTGCGAATATTGATCGCTTTTTCAAAGTTAATGAGAGGCGTTTCTTTTAGTTTCTTTAAGGACTGTTGCACATCAAAATCCTTTCCCAGTAGATCTTGAATATGTCCAATGGTAAGGCCAAATTGTCGCGCAAAGTTTTCGTTACTATTACTGAAGCCTCCATCGTGATGATAGAGTGATGCCAGAGTTTCACCTGAAGCTAGGTGAGATTGAGTTTCCATGGTTTCACGATCGATAATGCCTTCGCAAAGCATCAGCATACGATCCTTACATCGAATACCAGAGAAGTTACAATAGACTTCTTTTTTTACCCCTTTAGGTCTAACAGTCCACCAGGCTGAATGATGTTTGCCTGCTATGAAATCCTGTTGATAATTTTTAAGTAACAATTGTATGGCTTCTGGCATACCGTCTTGAAAATCGCGACTGCCCAACTCTGTTAAGGATTCGGTTAGCCATAACGATCGCGCTGAGTGATTTGCCCAGGGAATTCGGTAGTAATCAATGTCGTATATCCAGATAGGTGTATGGACCGTTTCGAGTCCCGTCAAATAGGGTTGGAGTTCTTCTATGACTTCTTGTTGTATGTTGTAGTCCATTTACTTGCGGTGTGAACAGCGATACCTATACAAGTTATAGCTGAAATACCTCAGTTTTGAGAACATTTGTTTAAATATTTGACACCCTAAGCGCAAAAAAGCTACTTATTATTGTTGTTTGAAATATTTTTGTTGTGTTTTAAGCCTTCCAAGTTGGCTCTGTAACATACTACTGTGTGGATTATTTCTCTTTTGAGTTTGTTCGTATGGCACTGATAAAGACAACAGCTGCTGCTGTAATGGTGACAATAGTGTTGTCAATCATGTGCTGATTTATCATTGCAGCCGATAAAACCAACAAGCCGAGACCAAGCATCGACATCAGATTCACTTTTTGTTGACGCTTTTGCTGGCGACGCAATTGAACGAGTTCTTGTTGTAACTGTTGATTACGTCGGTGATGATTTTTATCTGCGGTCAAAAATTGCGACAGACGTTCTGGCATTTCTGGCAACTCTTCGATCCAGTAAGGCCATTTTTGCTTTATCTTTTTAATAAGTGCTTTGGGGCCCACTTTATCTTTATACCACTCCACTAAAAATGGTTGAGCAGTTTCCCAAAGATCCAGTTGCGGATAAAGCTGCCTGCCGAGTCCTTCTATATAGAGTAATGTTTTTTGCAGCAGTACCAATTGAGGTTGTACTTCCATTTGAAAGCGTTGCGCTACCTGGAACAACTGAATCAAAAAGACACCAAAAGAAATTTCTGACAGGGGTTTACCAAAGATGGGCTCGCAAGCGGTTCTTATTGCTGCCTCGAACGATTCGACGGATGTATCTGGGTTCACCCATCCTGACTCAATATGCAACTCTGCAACACGGCGATAATCTTGTTCAAAAAAAGCGAGGAAGTTAGCTGCCAGGTAATTTTTGTCGGCTTCGCCTAAAGTACCCATAATACCGCAGTCTATGCCAATGTAAGTGGGCTGCTCGGGATCAGTAACATCAACAAAAATGTTGCCTGGATGCATATCAGCATGAAAAAAACTATCACGAAATACCTGAGTAAAAAATATTTCGACACCGCGATGAGCTAGTTCTTTCATGTTAGTGCCGGCGGCTTTGAGCTCGTCAACGTTGGCAATAGGAATACCATAAATCCGTTCTTGCACCAGTACTTTTTCTCGCGTGTAGTCCCAATAAATTTCGGGTACGTACAATCGATTACTATCGATAAAGTTGCGCCTTAATTGAGTCGCACTGGCCGCTTCTGTACGTAAATCCAGTTCGTTATAGATAGTAACTTCGTAGTCTCTAACGACTTTCTCTGGATGAAAACGCTCTGAGTCTTTAACGTATTGAGCGATAAGCCCGGCAATTTGATGAAGCAACTCCAGATCTTGTTTGATCTTTTTACGCAAACCGGGGCGAATAACTTTAACAACAACTTCCGTTCCATCCAGTAGGGTTGCGCCATGAACTTGCGCCATAGAAGCCGATGCCATGGCCTCTTCATCAATGTGTTTAAAAACACTGTCGAGCGGCATGCCCAATTGCTTTTCAATGATTTTGCGAGATTCTTCTCCGCAAAAAGGAGGCACTTTATCTTGTAGTTGCGCGAGTTCTTCGGCAATGTCATGTGGCAACAAATCACGACGTGTTGAAAGCATTTGCCCAAACTTGATAAATATGGGACCTAGCTCAGTGAGAGCCATACGCAACCGAGCGCCGCGAGAATGTTCTTTATATTGGCGACTGGCAAAAGCCAGATATTTGAATGCGCGGCTATAGCCAGCAATGGGCGTATCGGCAAAAAATTCGTCGAGCCCGTACTTGATGAGCACTCGATTGATATGAAAAAGTCGTGATAAGTTGCTAAAAGATTTCATTGGTTATGTATTTTTTCTGCCAGTCGGTTAACTCTTGCTGCCAAACGTTCTACATCACTTTTTAGATCATCTAACTCGTCGAAGAAATCTTCTGCTTCAAGTTTTGATGGAGTAAGTCTGGCTTCTTCTTTTAAATATTCTGCGGTGTTGTCGCGAGCAGTAAAAAACAATTTCTTAACTTGCTCGTGAGTGTTTTTGACTATGCTACCCACTTGATTAGCGACAATATCGCCTGTGTACTTAGAGAGTTCTTCTTCCCAGTCGATGTGAAGCTGTTGCCAAAAGTTTTGAAACTTCTGTGCCGTACCCACTTCACCTTCAAAATGGATATCGCCTTTAAACAAAGCATCGCCGCCACGCTCAGTGGCTGATAGGTTAAAGAAGGCAAAGCTTGTTCCAGACATAGTCACATTGGGTTGTTGCTCACTATGAGAAGTGACAAAGATAGAATCGTCGTAAATATCAAAAATCAGTGTAAGTTGCATGTCGGTTAATTTGATCGCAACTTGTTTATCTTCGAGTTCTTTTAACCGGTGTTGAGAATCCGGATCTAACTTTATTAGCGACTGGATGATTTTTTCTATAATACCAGCTGACAGTAGATTGAAAGTGAGCATCAAATTGTCTCGGTGGTTAGTTCATCGATGTAAAAAATGAGGCGCTTGGGCCTCATTTTTAAAATACCTTCTTAATATTTGAAGCCACGATGTAAAGCGACAACGCCATCGGTCATATTGTGATACTCGGCATCATCAAAGCCAGCTTCTATCATCATTGATTTTAACGTTTCCTGATCAGGATGCATGCGAATGGACTCTGCCAGGTAGCGATAGCTATCGGCGTCGTTCACCATGATTTTGCCCATCGCTGGTAGCAAGCTGAATGAGTAAGCGTCATAGATTTTTGACATCCAGTCATGCTGAGGTTTAGAAAACTCTAAGACTAGCAGTCGTCCACCTGGTTTGAGTACACGGTAGATACTAGCCAATGCTTTGTCTTTGTTAGTGACATTGCGCAGACCAAACGCGATGGTAACGATATCAAAAGTATTATCTGCAAAGGGCAGGGTTTCAGCATTCACTTGAACAAAGTCAATGGCACCACCAACGCCGTTATCAAGTAATTTGTCACGGCCGACGGATAGCATGGAAGCATTTATATCTGCCAATACCACTTGGCCTTCGTTACCGACTTTGCGAGCAAATTTGGCTGCCAGATCACCAGTGCCTCCGGCTAAATCCAGTACCTTGTGGCCTCGTCTAACACCACTCATATCCAGGGTATAGCGTTTCCAAAGGCGGTGTACTCCAAAGGACATCAAATCATTCATGATGTCATATTTTGCAGCAACAGAATGGAATACTTCGGCTACTTTTTTTTGCTTATCTTCGACGTTGACCTGTTGGTAGCCGAAGTGCGTGGTTTTTTCTTCCATAATGAGTCTTAAAGTTTCTTGTATTGAACGGTATTGGGCTCTCGGCTTAGATGTTCATTCGCCAATCGCTCAAGATAATGTTGCCAGTTATCGGAGTGTTGCTCGCCCAACTCGCGAAAAGTCTGCCAAGTATACAGCCCCGAGTCATGTCCGTCATCAAAGGTCAGCTTAACTGCATAGTGGCCGACAGGTTCGATGTTGATGATTTTGACGTCTTTTTTTCCGGCTATCAGTTTGAGTGGTCCGCCACCGTGACCTCTAACCTCGGCTGAAGGAGAGAAAACACGTAGGTATTCGGCAGAAAGGTGATAGCTGACATCAGAGTAGACAATGTCGAGAATCTGGCTTTGTTGGTGGAATTGAATATTGATGGGCGCTTCAGTCATCAGGATACAGCAGCCATTGAACGTCTTAATGGAACGCATTTGAGCATAAAACGCGACAACATGCCAGTTAGCGCAAAGAGACTCGATAAGCTGAAAGATACTCAGCTTATCGAGAGGGCTTCATACTTATAGAATAAAGCGGCTGAGATCTTCGTCTTCAACCAGATCGCCCAATTGTTGATCAACATAGGCGGCATCAATGATGATGGCTTCTTCTGAGTCGGTGGCGTTAAATGAAATTTCTTCTAACAAACGCTCCATCACCGTGTGCAGGCGACGAGCACCAATGTTTTCGGTTCTCTCATTCACTTGCCAGGCGATTTCTGCAACTCGACGAATACCATCTTCTGCAAACTCGATGGTGCGGTTTTCTGTGGCCAAGAGGGCAACATACTGCTTAGTCAATGCGGCATCTGGCTCAGTTAGAATTTGCACGAAATCATCTACCGACAAGGCGCCAAGTTCAACGCGAATCGGTAAGCGGCCCTGAAGCTCTGGGATCAGGTCCGAAGGCTTCGACAAGTGGAAAGCACCTGAGGCAATAAACAGAATGTGATCACTTTTGATCATGCCATATTTGGTGCTAACAGTGCAGCCTTCGACTAACGGCAGCAGATCACGCTGTACACCTTCTCGAGATACGTCACCACCCGAGGATTCTTGGCGCTTGGCGACTTTGTCGATCTCATCTAAAAAGACGATACCATTTTGTTCTACCGCTTCGACCGCCTGATTTTTAAGTTCGTCCAGATTCAGCAGCTTTTCTGCTTCTTCTTCGCGCAACAGCTTCATGGCGTCTTTGACTTTCATCTTGCGTCGCTTGGTGCGGTCTGGCGACATGTTTTGGAACATGCTCTGAAGTTGATTGGTCATTTCTTCCATGCCGGGAGGCGCCATGATTTCGACACCAACGCTAGGACCTTGTACTTCAATCTCGATCTCTTTGTCGTCGAGCGTGCCTTCGCGTAATTTCTTGCGGAAGACCTGACGGGTACTGTTCTGCTCTTCGGCTGGTTGTGACTCGGTATCAAAACCTGTTGGACGCGGTGCCGGTAACAGTGCATCCAGTATGCGATCTTCTGCTGAGTCAGTCGCTTTGTGCTGAACGCGTTCTAGCTCCTGCTCACGTAACATTTTGAAGGCGGCATCGACCAGATCACGAATGATGGACTCGACGTCACGACCTACATAACCGACTTCCGTAAATTTAGTCGCTTCAACCTTGATAAAAGGCGCATTAGCCAGTTTGGCCAGGCGACGGGCTATTTCGGTTTTACCCACCCCAGTTGGGCCAATCATTAGAATGTTTTTGGGAGTAATTTCGTTGCGCAGAGAGTCATCAACTTGCATCCGGCGCCAGCGGTTACGTAGTGCAACGGCAACGGCTCGCTTTGCCTGATTCTGGCCTATGATGTGTTTATCCAGTTCATGGACGATTTCGCGCGGAGTCATTTGTGTCATAGTTAATACTTACTGTCTCTAAATTAATTAGTCTTTAAGTTCTTCGAAGATGTGATTGTGGTTAGTATAGACGCAGATATCGCCTGCGATCTTTAACCCAGTTTCGACAATTTCGCGAGCCGGTAGGTCGGTTTTTTCTAACAAAGCTTTAGCGGCAGCTTGAGCGAATGAACCGCCAGAACCTATGGCTAACAGCCCACCCTCGGCTTCGGGTTCGATAACATCGCCGTTACCCGAGATAATAAAAGAGTGTTCTTTGTCTGCGACAATGAGCATAGCTTCCAAGCGTCGTAAAGAACGATCTGTTCGCCAGTCTTTAGCGAGTTCGACAGCGGCTCGAAGCATTTTCCCTTGATACATCTCTAGCTTGGCTTCAAAACGTTCAAACAGCGTAAATGCGTCGGCAGTTCCACCAGCAAAGCCTGCTAATACTTTATTGTGGTATAGGCGTCTTACTTTTCTGGCATTGCCTTTCATAACGGTATTGCCAAGAGATACCTGCCCGTCGCCACCGATGACAACTTCGCCATTGCGACGAACAGATAGAATCGTTGTGCCTCTAAATTGATCCAATGCGAACTCCTTGGTGTTGTGCACTGATTAGGCTTTTTAAAAAGCATCACTAAGTGGGCTAATTATGGGGCTGGTCTGTTGGTTTTCAAGGAAGATAAGTGAATGATGCCATCAGATAAGGGCAAAAGAGATGCTCTTTGTATCACAGGCCGTCAGAGAAAGGCGACCTGTGATATTGATCCTGTCGGGTTTACACGAATCGCGCTCGTTTGGTTATGAGTAACAGGCTGGCCGCAAGGAGCCAAAAGCCAAAACCAGAAGGCTCGGAAACGGGCATGTAGCAGGTATTAGAGTTGAGCACTCGCGTGGTAAAAGTGCCATCAAGATTGCCAGAAAGAACGCAGTTTATGCTGATTTCTGTATCGTTGTTGGGTTCTAGTCCATTAAATTCGTAATCGTAGTGAGTTTGGCCTAAAGAGGCATCAGCTTGAAACGGACCCAGCTCACCCACGGCTAAAGGATGATTGCCAATCACCGCAATATAATCTCCCACCGGAAAGGTGTTGATATTGGGATCGGTACCCATTGCGGTATCCATGGCAAAAACGTTCGAGAAAGTGCCATCGTCAATGTAAATGATCATGTCGAGATCCAGATCAAAAAATCCGCTGACGTCCGATACCTGAACGTTGTTGGTATTGGGGCCGACCCCAGTAAAACTGAAAAACCAGATATCAATGGTGCTGTTAACGCCGTTCGATTGCAGACTATCGGCTTCTAGGAAAATGGCGTGGCTGTTAGGAAGGGTGGCAATGTTAAGGGTTAAACACAAAACCATCAGTGAGAAAAACTGTGTGACAGACAATGATTTAATCGATTTCATAAGTGTGCTCCATGCTTCGTGGTTATTTTGGTACTGAATTGAGCAAATATCGTACCGCAATGAGAGATGCTGACAGATCAATGACTTAGCAGCCAGAGCTTCAGAGTGTCTGTATTATTTGTTAAAGAGATTGACGCAAAAAAAAGCCCACAAGTTTGTGAATTCTGCCTAACATAAAATAAAGGCTGCACTGATGAATTAAGCGATGATAGAATGCGCGCCCTCGAATTCTCGGGCTACTCCGTTTTAAACATTTTCTAATAGGTACATCATTCGTATGCAGGTCGTTGTTGGTCAACGTTGGGTCAGTCACACTGAGGCCCAGTTAGGTCTTGGATTAATCAATAATATTTCTGGTCGTCGTATGGAAGTCAGCTTCCCTGCGGTAGGCGAAACACGGGTATATGCCGTTGATGCCGCTCCCTTGAGTCGTATCGAATACACACCCGGTGAAGTCATCTCTAACATGAACGAAGAGCAGTTTGTGGTGAAGGGGGTGACGGACGAAAAGGGGTTATTGGTTTATGACTGTGAAGATGTCGCTGGGCAACCGTGCAAAGTCCATGAGCTTGAACTGAATTGTTTTGTGCAGTTTACCACGCCTGGCCAACGCTTAATCAGTGGGCAGTTTGATAGCAATCGAGCCTATGAACTACGTGTCGATACTTTAGAAAAAGTCTCTCAGTTACAACAATCCAGCATTGCTGGATTGCAAGGTGGGCGTATTGGCCTGTTGCCACACCAGCTTTATATCGCTAATGAAGTGTCTAAGCGTCATGCGCCTCGAGTTCTGCTGGCTGATGAGGTTGGACTGGGTAAAACCATTGAAGCCGGTATGATTCTGCATCAACAACTGCACAGTGGCCGTGCCAATCGTGTATTGATTGTTGTGCCTGAGAGTCTGGTGCATCAGTGGTTAGTTGAGATGCTACGTCGATTCAATCTTTCTTTCGCGATTTATGACGAAGGCCGGGTATCTGCTCTGCAAGAAGAATTTGAGCATGCTGAAAGCACCGGATCTGAGTCTACAAATCCTTTTGAAGCCGAACAACGCATCATTTGCAGCTCCAGTTTTTTGGTGAGCGATGAGCGCATCAAATCCATGGTACTGGAAACCGAGTGGGATATGCTGGTGGTTGATGAAGCCCATCATCTGGTCTGGAGTGAAGAAGAAAGCAGCGAAGAATATCAGTGTGTTGAGCAGCTTTCGCGTCAATGCCAAGGGCTGTTACTACTTACGGCAACACCTGAGCAAGCAGGTATCGAAAGTCACTTTGCCCGTTTAAGACTGCTCGACCCTGCCCGTTTTTATGATTTGCAAGTGTTTAAGCAGGAACAGGAAGGCTATCAGACACTGAATCATATCGTGGAGTTACTGCAACAACTGGATGATGCTGCCAATATGGCACCGACGGATGTTGACGCCATTAAGAGTGAACTCGATGGCTTGTTGAACGATGATTTAAAGTCGCAGTTCGGGCCTTCTCTTGATCAGGCTGATGCACGACAACAGCTTATTCGATTACTGTTGGACCAGTACGGTACTGGAAGAATTTTATTCCGTAATACCCGCAATGGTGTCTCTGGCTTCCCTGAGCGGAACTTGTTTACCTATCCTCAACCCTGCCCGTCGTCTTACACCGATGAATTTGATCAACCGATGAAAGGTGTTGACGGCCTTTATCCTGAAACCCTGTTTTTGGATGACCGCTGGTTACAACAAGACCCACGAGTCACCTGGTTGGTGGAGTGGTTAAAAGAGCACAAAGAAGAAAAAGTTCTGTTGATTTGCCACCATGCTGACACTGCGGTGAAACTGGATAAATACTTGAACTTGAAAGTAGGTGTGCGCAGCTCTTCCTTCTATGAAGGCATGAGTATTTTGGAGCGAGATCGAGCTGCCGCCTATTTTGCTGAGCCAGAAGGTGGTGCGCAGATCCTGGTTTGTTCTGAGATCGGCAGTGAAGGTCGTAATTTTCAGTTTGCTCATCATTTAATCATGTTTGATTTACCAACTAACCCGGATTTGGTGGAGCAGCGTATTGGTCGTTTGGACCGTATTGGTCAAACTCATCCCATCTCTATTCATATACCTTATATAAAGAAGGGCTCTCAAGATATTTTGTTACGCTGGTATCACGAAGGCCTGAATCTATTCGAGAAGAGTTGCAGTTCTGGCTTTAGTATTTTTGAGCATTTTTCAGCACGCTTAAACTATGCCCTATCCGGTGAGCTGGAAGGTTACGAAGAGCTGATCGAAGATACGGCAGAGTACACTCGCGACATGCACATCAAGCTTCAGGAAGGTCGTGATCGGTTAATGGAGTTGAATTCTTGCGACCATGATAAGGCGTCAAAATTGGTCGCGGAGTTAGAAGAAAAAGACTCCGATTACGAATTAGTGGCCTATATGGAAGAGGTTTTCCGTGAATTTGGCGTGGATCTGGACGATCACTCAGAGGCCACACACTTTATTCGGCCCGGAGAGCAGATGAGAGGCGATCATTTCTCTGGATTAAAAGAAGAGGGAAGTTTAATTACCTTTAATCGTCAAGTGGCCATGTCACGTGAAGATATTAGCTTTTTATCATGGGAACATCCCATGGTAGATGAGGTGATGGAGCATATACAGTCAGGGGATTTTGGTAATGCAACCGTATCCACCATTTCGCTAAAAGGCCTAAAGCCTGGAACTCTGTTGCTAGAGGTCATTTATACGCCAAGAAGTGTCGCCCCTAAATGGCTAGAGCTACAACGCTATTTGCCCATCGAGCCGATTCGTTTGTTGATCGATGCCAATGGTAAGAACTTGTCTGCTGTAATGCCTCACGACAAGCTAAGTCAGCTGTGTTCACCGTTGAAGAAGAAGGTGGCCCGTACGGTAGTAGAGCAGGTTCGAGCTGATGTTGAGACCATGATGGAAAGAAGTAAGGAGCTGGCTTTGGAATTATTGCCAGCGATGCAGGCAAGCGCCAAAGAGAAAATGCAGCAAAGTCTCAACCTGGAACTTCAACGTTTGCTTTCTTTAAAGAAGGTGAATCCTAACATCCGTGATGAAGAAATTGAGTTTCTGGAGAACAAGATAAAATTGTGTGACGACTTTATTCGTCGTGCTACCTGCCAAATGGACGGTTTACGTCTAATTATCAATAGTTGATTTTTTGTACAGCCATAAAATGGAGTTTATGGCTGCATATCTCAATGGGGATATATTGCATAAATATGACACTTTTGAACAAAGTTTGTTCAAAAATGACGCGTTTTTGCGTGATAATATTGGATCACGCAATAATCACAGACCATTCACGGACAAATCTGACAAATTTTTTTATAAAAGTATTCGAATTCACATGAATTGCGATATCTCTCTCTGTGTTTTCGTTGGGCGAAAAATAGTCAGCTAAAGGGTGCGTGAGGGTCAAAATGAACTTGCAAAATTATATTCGGATGGGCTGTCAGTTGGATCATACGTTCAAGCGTATGGAGCGATCGACAGAAACAATGGGTGCGGTCGATGACGGCAGATATTTATGCGTGCGTATCGATGGCATTGGTTTAAGCAAAAAGTACCTCAAGGACAAAGTTGAGCCTGGCACTTTTGATATTCTGATCAAGAAAGCATTGATTGGGACTTATGAGAAGCTTAAGCAAAACTGCCCTAGAGAAGTTCGCAATATCTTCTTATGTGCTATGACATGCTCTGACGAAGTGTCGATCTTTTTGAACGCCAAGCCGAATAACTACGATGGTCGACTGTTCAAAATAACGACAACTATTGCCTCTACCTTCTCTGCTTTGTTCACCCAACATAAGTATCAACTGGCTATCCATAGTGGCGCTGACATCCAAAATAGCACCCTTTTCGACGCCGAATCCTTTGATGGTCGCCCTATCCAGTTTGAAGACTCTGAGCAAGTTTATAATTATCTTTTCCACCGCTATGCCACATATGTGCGCAATTCAGCAACCAAATTGCTGCGTTTAAACGGTGTGCCCTCTACTGAGCTTTACAGCGAACAGAACTACAATAATATTGATTACATCTGGAGTAAGGTATCTTCGCTGAACAAACATGTTGAAGTTGAAAATATTCAACACCACCCCAGATTATATGTTCCTAACAGCTCGAATCATTTTAAAGAGTATCAATTCTCTTCAATAAGTGAGTTTATTCAGAAGACTCCGGGACTGATCGATGAGCATGAGTCGCGACTGAATGTGCCGCGCAAAATTCGTCAGTATAATTACCGAGTCTCGCACTAAAGGACTCAAATTATTAGTCATAGCAACATTGTAGATAACTCAAATAACCAATGTGTCATTTTGCTCCACGGAATGGGGCGTAGTCGATTAGCGATGCTAAGACTGCAAAAGCATTTGCAGTCTCTTGGTTATTGGGTCTGGAATCAAAGCTATCCCTCCACATCCTTTGCGATTGAATATTTATCATCCAGTGTGATTCCTCAGGCTCTCGAAGCTTGTCGCAGCCAGTCAGGCCGAAGCGGTAGGATACACTTTGTTACCCATTCGCTTGGTGGCATTCTGGTTCGTCACTACTTACAACAGCATGCTATTGATGAGCTAGGGCGTGTTGTGATGCTGGGGCCTCCCAATAAGGGCAGTGAGGTCGTGGATAAAATATCCGGCTGGCCTTTCTTTCGCTGGTCTACTGGGCCTGCTGGCCAACAATTGGGCACCGATGCTGCCAGTATTCCCAATCGATTGAAGCGTATAGATGCCAAAATTGGCATTATCGCGGGTAATCGCTCCTCCGACCCTTGGTTTTCTGGCCTCTTTAAAGGGAAAAACGATGGTAAGGTCTCTGTTGAAAGTACTCGACTGGAAGAAATGAGCGATTTTTTAGAAATGAACGTTGGGCACACGCTGATGATGTGGGATCGTCGTGTTTTGAAGCAGGTAGCTTATTTTTTAAAGGAAGGACAGTTTAGCGACAAACCTTTGTAGTTTATTTGGACGTTAGTAAATGGATATTACTCGTGATTACATGCATAGGAGGTGTGGGAACACGGATGGAATTAAATGGGTTATTTCTTAAGGAAGTTAGAGATGAAAAAATTTACTGCTCTTATTTTTGTTATCTTGAGCATTGTTGTTTTCCATGTAATTTTTGATGGCCAGTATGAGAAATCAGAAAGAGAGTCATATCAGCGGATCAGAGATCACTGTTTGCTTCATCAGATGTCTCTCATTTTGAACGACTATTATCAAAAGAAAGGAGAATATCCTAAGCCTGATGAGTGGCAAAAAATTATTCTAGATAACGGCTTTGCTAAGGGACTCGGTTGTGGCAGTTATGGAAATTATCCCTATGGCAACCGTGTTATAAATTCCTTCTCTGAACCGTTTGTGTATGTGTTTTCATCAAAGCAAAAGGTAGAAATTTACTCTGATATCATATATGAGACAGATAAGTTGAAGTATGTGTTAGAAGAAGGACAGTGGAAAAGAGTGGATATTGAATGATGTAGTTGGAAAGAGGAAAAGAGTATTAACGGCTCTCTGATGTTGGTTGAGAACAGTCGTACTTTCGATTTATGTTTTTGGGTCTAATCTTTCCTTTCAAAACTAATAACCGGAGTCCAATTTTCGGCCCAGGTATGATTGGTACTTTCTCCCATAGTGGCTAATGAATCTGTAAGAAAGTCGATGAATACTTTAACTTTGGCTGGAAGATAATCACGTTTAGGGTAGATGGCGAATACGCCGCTGTCTGGTTGTGGAAGTCTGAAGTAAGGATAAAGAGAAATTAGAGTGCCATTGTTTAAATCTTCTTTAGCAAGAAAGTGTGGTAATTGAGCAAAACCTAAACCATCGGCACACATAGATGCCATCGCTTCGCCATCATCAGTGATATGAGTTCTTTCTAACTCATAAGGAATATATTCCCCCTCACTGTCTGGCAAGAAGATAGGCTGTAGTTGCTGTGTTTCTTTGATTCGAAAACCAATCCATTGATGTCGTTGGAAGTCTTCACCGCAGCTTGGTGTTCCATGTGCCTCTAGATAATCAGGTGACGCACAAGTAAGAAAGTCCATTGGGCTGAGACGGCGTGCCACCAGTCGGCTATCTTTTACATAACCCGTACGTAAAGCGACATCAATATCATTTTCAATAATATCCGCGTGTAAATCGTTGAGCTCAATCTCCAACTTAATGTCAGGGTACTGATGGCAAAATGCTCGTAATAAAGGGCGCAGATAAAGATGGCCGTAACAAACGGCAGAGCTGATTCGGAGAGTTCCTCTGGGAGCATCATTCAAGTGCTTCAACTCATCTTCGCAGGAAGATAGGTCTTGAACCAATTTGCGTACGGTATGAGAGTAGTGTTTACCTGCCGTTGTAATGCGTAGCTGTCGAGTAGAGCGCTGAAAAAGGGTTAAACCTAGCTCTGCTTCCAATCGACTGATTGCTTTGCTAACCGTAGATGGATCGCTACCACACATTCTCGCTGCTGCAGCAAAGCTGCCGCCATCGCAAGTTGCTAAAAATATTTCTAAAGATCGTAATTTATCCATTCGAAGAGTATATCAAAAATATTCCTGAATAATATTCATGGCTGCTAGGAATGCTAGCCCATTTTTCGCCGATTTTTAAATCCTTACAATAGGTCAAGCGGAGATAGAAACTTTTTCTTTAGTTTGGATCTGTATCGACAGCTTATTTTAACTATTCCATATTAATGCGGATCAACATGGTTTCTATTTGTCGTCTAACTTACCAGAGAATAATTAAAGGCTCATTATTAATATAGGGTGATTAAAAAATGATTCGATATGTATTCAACAAAATGTTGGTGGCGTTTAAGCATCGTTATAATTACGATGTTCATTACCAGCAGGATATCTTGAAAGCTGACCTTGGCGCATTCCTGAAGTTTATGGGATTTCAAACTATGTCATCTTATTCGGGTAAGTTATCTGCTGGGCCTCTATTCGCCGCGAGAATTCGGGCGGCTTTATGGGATGACTGCGGACCTTGTGCCCAACTAGTTGTTAATATGGCTTTGGAAGCAAAGGTGAGCCCAGATATTATCCATTCAATTATTCGTAGAGAGCTAGACAACTTGCCAGAGGAGATTGCATTAGTGATGCAATTTACTGAACTTGTTTTAGCTCATGACCCCGGGGCTGATGAGCTACGTGAAAAAATACGCACTTTATGGGGGGATCAAGGACTTATTGTTCTTGCCTATAGCATTAGTTCCTGTCGAGTTTACCCTACACTGAAATATGCTTTGGGCTACGGTAAAACCTGCCAACAAATAAAAGTCAATAATTTATCTCTAGTGCCTTACTAAAAGGAAAAAGTCTCTAGGCGAAATAAAATTACCACTACCAGCTTAGGAAAAGGAATTGGTGCACCTTTTCCTAAGTGATATTGCTCATCGATAAACAACTATTAAGGACGACATTCACCAGTCCAAGGTGGAAGAGGTCCAACTCTAGGTACCTGGATTGTGAAATTAATAGGTGCTGACTTTCGAGCATGGATAGAACCCACCGCTACTCGCTCACCAATATATGTACCACAATGGATAGGATCGTAGGGTAATCTTGGTAATACAACAGAAAGAACGCCATTGCCATCGGTATAACCAATGAGCTTAGCGTTCTGATTGTGGATACCTAGTGTGCCATCAAAATTACGATGCTCTCGCCAAGAATACACGGGCTGGTGAGCTTGCACTGGATTTGTATAAATCACCTGAATGGCATAGTGGCCCAGATAGTGAACATTGCCACTTGTATTACGATAAACGTGAGTTCCCGCCATAGTACTTATGCTGGCAAATAGGAACAATACCCCTAATAGCTTTTTCATTTTTCAGTCCTCAGAATAATTTGTTTTAGTAGCTATGCTTAACACAGTTACTGGTGCTGCGAACTTAACCCATCAAGTGCTGTTCCTAATAAAAGCTAAGCTGGCAGCGCTGTCAAAACAACAATATTTCGACGTGAGGAATTGTAACTATTTGTCATTAAAAGAAAATATGAATGTCGCTATAGGTTAACGAGTTGTCGCAATAGGTAAATGCTTTCTGCAGTTAACTAACACCAGCTGAAGTTTTGCTTGCAGAGGATGAAAAATATCGCCTACTAGATTACATCGGCATTAGATTTTTTCTTCTTGAGTTCCTTCTAGGTAGAGTGCTTATGAGGATTTGATATTTTAAAATGATACTATCAATAAGAAGAATATGTTTATTAGAGCTGAACCATTGAGTCCATAAGACTATAGGATTGGATAACTTTTTATGGTTAAAGTTAGGAAGGGAAGTATGAAGATTTTCTCTAATTTATCCAACGACCTTTTATTGGATTATAGTTGCAGTTAGTTGGCTCTGAATATAAGTCTTCTCTGTCAGAACGAGACCATACAGGGTTCTGACAGACAAAACGATATTCACAGTCGCGACATTTCGCTACTTTATTTTTACTTACTTTTTGATAGATATTTGCCTTGCTACTCTTTAAAGTAGTTTCTAATTGCTCAATAGTATGGGCTTGTCCTAGCTTGTAGGATGATTCTAAAGGATGAGGGTAAACGTTCTTATTGAGATCTATGTATAAGCTTTCCATGCCCTTACTTCCGTCAACACACTTTTGGTAGGAAAAAAAGTCACAGGTAAATCTATTGACAGAAACATCAAGAATATCCGAAAGTTCTATGATTTTATATGACTCATCCTCTGTGTTCTTTGATAGGTATCTTTCCTTGAAGTCTGAGTCACAGATGATGAGTTCTATATTCGAAAACAAGGCACGATGGCTTTCTAAATAATAGTCATTTGCTGTTATAAATAAACCGATGCTCTGAAAACCTAATGTGCTCGTAGTGTCTATAGCATCGAGATAGCTGAGCCTTTCTAGATCCGACTGTTCAGAAATAACAAAAATAAGGTTTTTTACGACATTATGCTTTCTTAACCCTACAATGATTCTCGATAACCATTCTAGAGAGGTTTGTCCATCGAGTTTTACATATAAGCTTTGTATAACTCTGTGTGTTGATGTTGAAGACTCTTCATGACGATCTTGATTTTTATCTGAACTCGTTGTGATCCAGCCATTCTCAATCAAGTAGTCAACATAACTTGATACTTGCTCTCGTTGCTTTTGAAACATGTTTTGAATTTGAGTGATATTTTTTGGTTTGCCACTTAAGTAATCCAATAGATAAACAACACCAAGTGGCATTTGCTGAAATCTCTGTTTACTAAGGTCCATTATCAGCGCGTGGCGCTTTCCCTTGCACCATTTAACAACAGGATTGATTTGAATTTGACTGTTTTTGTTCAGGGAAGAGTTCATTATCGACTCTCCTCTGAGCGCGTATTTTCAGTGTCGGCTTGATTTCTTATTCGTCTCAAAAAGCGTTGAGAGGAAGAGAAAGCGGTTGGCGAGGTATTGTGAGTGTTATTGGTTCTGTGTTTGGGAGAGAGGATCGGAGTACCGATAATGCCTCCCGATAATTTGTGTTCCAATGAGCATGCTGACTTGGCTTTATGATATCGAATGGCATTTTTCGGCACTAGTAACAGCATTAAGAGGAAGGAGGGTATTACTGTTGATAGGCGACAGGCCAAAAGTTCTACACGGGAGATATTCTTTGACTTCATCATGTCGGCTCCTTTGTTGATAGAAGACGAGAGCTTGTTACCAAGACACAAAAAGCTTAACTTGGTTTAACCATAACTACTTGTTAATTATAAAGAAATAGCTATGTCGCCATAGGTTAACGAGTTGTCGTAATAGGTAAATAAGAGCGCTAAGAAGGAGGGGCTTTGCTTATTGAGGAGTTGAGGATTGTCTAACTTCGCTGGGAGAAATGTTATAAAGAGACTTAAAGCATTTACTAAAATAAGGCATTGAAGAGAAGCCTGTGCTCAAGGCTGCCTCTTTAACGGTCGTGCCGTTGCTGAGTAATTCGTGGGCTTTGGCCAGGCGAAACGTGCGCATAAAATCTGACACAGATTGTCCGGTTATTGCTTTGATCTTTCGCTGAATTTGGCGTTCACTTAAACCACACTCACTGGCTAATTGGGGTACCTTAAAGGATTGCTCTGTGTAATTTTGAGTCAGTATATGATTCACTTTCTCTAGAAAGGGATCTAAAGAAGAGGGGATATCCGTTGCTTTTTCGGTGGCTCGTTTGGGCTCTGTTTGTTGATATCGCAGCTTCAACATCTCTCTTAGGGACAGCAATGATCGCATTCTCAAAAGAAGTTCCTGCGAACTGAAGGGCTTTGTCATGAAGTCGTCGGCTGTCTCACTCCATCCTTTTAAGCGGCTTTGAGCATCGGTTTTTGCTGTTAAGAGAATCACAGGAATATGTGATGTTATCTCATTACTTCGAATACGCTGTAGCAGCTCAAAGCCATCCATAGAAGGCATCATAATATCTGAAACGATAATATCTGGGATTTGTTCGCTGGCTACTTCAAGCGCCTGGACACCATTAGCTGCTGAGAGTACGAAAAAATGCTCCTGCACAGACTCAATGATAAAAGCCCTTAGTTCTGGGTTGTCTTCAACGATCAGGGCGACGTTTTTGCTATTTGAATCGATATCAATATCGATGAGCTGATTATCATCCACATCCTCCAGGGACATCGACACCTTGTCGTTGAGTTTTTTCAGCGTTTCTTCGTTACTATTATGCGACGAAGGATATAGCTGTTTTGCGAGAGGGAATTGAAGACAAAAGGAAGTACCCTGTTTCGGTGTACTTTTTACCTCTATGGTACCGTGATATTTCTCAACCAGTTCTTTTACCAGTGCGAGCCCAATACCGGTTCCCTGAATTTGATTTTTTGACTTTTCCTGTACTCGATAAAGTGGTTCAAATATTCTTGATAGATCCTCTTCCGGAATGCCAATACCCGAGTCAGTGATTCGTATTCCAACATAACCCTGAGAGGTTTTACTTACGTAAATAGCTAACTCGCCATTCTGTTTATTATATTTGATGCCATTATGAATCAAGTTCGACAGAATCTTTTCGTAAGCATTGTAAGAAATAGCAATCGAGAGATTGGGCTCTAAGTGAGTATGCAACTGAATATTGGCTGAGTCGGCCAGCTCTGTGAAAGCAAGAGCGATGGAGTCAGTCACCTCGGATACGTCAATCGTTGATTCTTCAGTGGGAGCTTGTTTGACGAGGGAGAAATCAAGCAACTCTTCAACGAGGCGTAACAGATGTTGAGCATTGTGCTTTAGCTTGTTGGCAATGTCAGTCACATCTGGAACAAGTATGGCTTGTAGGTTTTCGACACCGGCCTGGATTAAGGTGAGAGGCGTGCGAAATTCGTGTGAAATACCTGTAAATAATCGTTCTTTTTGAGCTAAAAGCTCTGAGATTTCTTGGGTTTTTAGTTTGACTAGTCGGCTTAATTTCTTGCGTTGATAGTTCGTCCAGAAATAGTAGGAGGTCAGCAAAAATAACAGCAGAACTGAGTAGAGAGCGTAAGCTGACGCGCTTCGCCAAAAAGGTGGCGCTACAACAATAGACAGTTGACTGTCTGTACTCCACATATCATCATTATTTGATGCGCGTAAAGATAACTTATACTGACCCTCTCGCACATTCACTAAATTTATTTGTGATTCTGTTGATGTGAAATGAGCAACACCATCAGAAGAAAGTATCCATAACCATTGATTTTTCTCTGTCGCAGCATAGCTACTGTTGCTGCCGTTTATTTCTATATCGTCGCCTTCATTGGCATAAATGTTATGACCTGCTGATATCTTTATAGGTTGGCGATTAACATAGACAGTTTCAAAATCTACTTTAGGCTGGATGGTATTTTCTTTTAGATCACTTAGATTGAGTGTACTTATAAAGTTGCTGGAGCTGAGAGCCAGTTGCTGTTGTTGAGAATCAAGCCTGCAATACTTACCATCGAGTCCTGATGGTGGAATGCCATCGTGTTGGCTAAAGCGCTTAAGTTTATCGGTCGACTTGGTCCAGTGCCAGAGATCCCCTTGTCTGTCAACAAGCCAAAAGTTTTCCAGGTCTAAGCTGGCAAGACACTCAACTCCTGGCCTTGGTAAGTCGATGGTGGAAATTTTAGGGATACCATTGCCTGTCCAAGAGAAGTAAGTGACTCGATAATCGTCGTGATAAGTCCATTGTCTTGTTAGTGTAGACTGTATTTTTCTTGTGTTTAATGTCAAGCCATCGGCAAGTTTTAACCTAATAAACTGATTACTATCTATATCATAGATTCTAGGGAAATTAGCGTTGGTATCGACATATAAACGATCTCGTTCAGGACTAATAGATACATGCAGCCAGTCAAAGGGTTTAACATACATTGGATCGTTAGAGTCATACTCCGAAAAATGTTTTTCATTATGACCGATTCTTAACAGTTGGCTGTAATCAAAACTGGACAAAGCCATCCATACTCGGCCTGTCTTATCTTCCACTAGCGAGGTGACTTTTAGTCCTTTGTTCTTGAGTTCATCGACTTTTACTTGTCTAACCACGTCTTTTGTTATGGTGTCGAACCAAAGAACTGATTGCTTGCTCACCGCAATCACTGAGTCGATACCTTTATAAATAAGTGAAAAGCTTTTATCTTTTTCTAACCAAGATGCTTCTTTGTTAACTACCTTGATGCCCTTATTGGTAGCAATCCAGGTTTCTTCACGCAATTTAATGATATGGGAGATTAAAGTCTTTTTATCAGAGTCAATAGCCTCCAATTCAAACTTATTAACACTTGGTGAGTGTTTAAGTATTCCTCCTGATTTGCTTGTTGCCCAAATGTTTTTCTCTCTATCCAGAAAGAAGCTTTTCGCATCGAGGTTACTTACTATGTTCATCTCTTTGCTAGAGATTGAGTAAGACAGCAAATTAGAGTGTGTCGATAATAGAATTTCTTTGTCAACGAGCAGTAGTGACAGTACGGCCTTACCTGGGTTGATAACTTGGGTGAGTTGATTAGATAGCCCATTAAATTTCCACAAGCCATACTCGCTAGCGATCCATAAAGATTGCCCTTGAGTTTCGCACTGAAAAACTTGTCCTAAAGTACGGCTCGAAGCTGAGGAAAAGGTATTCTTTTCTTTGTCAAATAGGATGAGTTGACCGGATACTGTCACAATATATAAATAGGAGTCAGTATCCAGGAAGCATAGTGCCGTATTTAAATTATTATCATATTGTTTTATTAGCTCATCCGGAAAATAGTAATTCAGAAACTGGTTGTCTTGTTGAGAGTAGTGGCTGATTCCATAGTAGCTACCTAGCCATAATTGATTTTTATTGTCCACAAAGAGCGACCAGATCTCCCCGCGAATAAGGGATTTATCGTTCTTTCGATTATGTTCGAATTGAAAGAAGTCTAATGAATCTCTGTCGTATCGAATGAGGCGCTCCCGAGTGGATATCCATATCGACTCATCCCACTCAATTAAGTCCGTTGCAAACGTTTTTTTTATTCGTGACTCATCATCATAACCTGGAAGTCGCTGCCATATTTTTCCGTTAAAGGTTAAGATGTCATTTTCTGTTGCTGCCCAAAGCTTTCCTTTTGAATCTTGATAATAGCTAACTATTTTTTCTCTTTCAGTAAGCCCTTCTGAAAGCTGCTTTTCTAGCTCAATTGTGTTGCCTGTGCTGGTGACAACACAAAAAAGTAGAAGCAAAGCAACTTTCATCAATGATTAAATTCCTTCATAGCAGCCCGTCTCTTCTGGACAGGTTGGAGAGGGCGTTGGGCTGTTTATTGAAAACGTTGTTTGATATATAAGCTCAACATTTCCGGTAATACCTGGAAAGCGCACTTTTATGCGAAATTGTTCTACGTCAGATACATAGTCTGGATGGTAGTTGCATGAAGCGTGATTGACACTAGAGAAGTTCCAACAATTTGTATCAGCCAGATTAGCAAGATTATTACGACCTAAATGTATTTCGGTTTGCCATGAGCCCAGAACAAAGCCATTCATGGTTGTGCCACTTTCATCCAGTGAGCCCGAAGTAAATGGATTTACAGTGTGGGCTTTTGCCTCATAGAAGTAGGTCTTGCCTCGGCTATCAGGAGTGAAGACTTTGGGTGTTTGCCATTTTAGAGCTTTGACTTCTCGGTCACGCCAAATGGCATCAATCACATCGGTATCAACTTCTGCCGTAACACTTATCTGGGTCTGAACGAGTTTCTTAGTTTGTGCAATAAGCTCTACAAAATAAGTGCCTTTTACTTCCTCCAAGTCACATCGACCTGGCTGATTCTTCTGCACTATGGTTTCGCAAACTGGAAATTGCCCTTTTGCATTATTTTGTGCGTAGACTTTTAAAAGCAGGTCTTCTTCATTTTGTTCAACTAAGAAGGAGAGGCGTTTTCTTGGAAGAGTAAGAGTCTTTAGAACTAAAGAGCCATTGACCTCAACTACTTGGGCTTCATCAAACTTAAGAAGTCCTTGTATAACAAAAGGGTTTTTAGATTTTGGTGGTTTATGTATTTGGTAAGTAACACGTAAATTTGCCTGGGAACCCGGTTGAAAGGCCTTCGCTATGAGGCGGTATTGACCTTTACTCGGCATGGTTAATTGACATTTCTCGTTAGAGTTTTGCCTGCGGTTCTGGCAGAAAGAAAAATCTAAATAGTCTTCTTCTCCGGGGCGATATAAGAAGATATCAACATCACCTCGGTAACCAGAGGACTCAACGGTTAATTGTAATACCTGTTCTGGCAGATCAATAAGAAAAGTGTCACTGTCGCCATCGTTACCAGCGAAGGTATAGAGTAATTCAACTTGTTCATCCGCTTTAGCAATAGCACATGAGAACGCTATCAAGACAATGAGTAAACGCCACATAATCGACCCCTATTTAATATTGGATGAAGCTTTCTTATTATTAGGAGCTTCATTCTAGCTAATTGGCTTCACCAGTTACAATCAGAGATATAAAAAAATGGGTAGTATGAGTATCTCGGATTGTTATTGTGTGTTGTGGATCTGGCTCTCCATCACAGCCTTTGTAGTCAGGGACTGGTTCGACCTTGTCATATTAACCTTTATAGACAGAGCTGGGATTGAGTGTGAAAAAGCTTTTAAATAGTAGGGTTGATGCATAATAAATTAAACTTTGGAGGGTTCAATGAGCTTAAAACGCAAAATATATAAGGTTAAATTAAAAATCGAATTTGAACATGAGTGTGAGGTAGAAGCGGTGAGCGAATCTGCGGCTTGTGAGCTCGCTTTGGATGATGCTATGGACCACTACTGATAAGGTCTTTTCGGATTCTCGTAAGCTTGATATTTTCTGGGAATACGATATTTCCTACGCCCCAATTTCTATGGAGGTGATTCAGTAGGGTAGTTGTTCTGATAGGGAGGTTTTTTCTGATAGAGGGGAGAGAAGTATATTGGCAGTGAGCGCGCTTGTTGCCAAAAAAAAGCTCTGTTATTAACAGAGCTTTTTAATCCAACGAAAGTTACTTGGTCACCAACCAGATAGCGTGAATCATTCCTGGTAAGAACATTAGGATACATAGAACAATATTTATGATTAAATCTTTGCCTAAGCCACTTTTAAGAAAAACGGCAATAGGAGGTAGAAAAATAGCTAATATAATTAATACCAGTTTGTTCATTATGATACCCTCTTTGTGCAAGTGCACTTTTTTATTATGATGGCGATAAGTCTAACGCCGTTTTTAAGCAGCCCTAAATATAGACTGCTTTATGATTCAGAGAAAGCGACTAAAAAACTAATCATCTTTCAATAATTTAACTTCTCGTTGCGGGAATGGTATATCAATACTGTTCGACTTGAGTACGTCCCATATCGCTTTGTTGACTGAAAAGCGAGAGGCGTTCAGCTTTTTAGAGTCTACCCAGACTCTTACTTCGAAATCAACACTGCTGTCACCAAAGCCAGAAATACCTACCAACGGTGCTTTGTCAGTACTTACATCTTGATGATTGTTAACAGCATTTTGCAAGATTTCAGTCACCTTATCCAGATCACTTGAGTAAGCCACCCCAATGCTGAGTTCCAACAAGGAGACTTCGTGAGAGTTATGTATGATCTCACCCACTATATGCTTGTTCGGAATCGTGATTTCTACGTCGTCTTCGGTGACTATGAGAGTATAAGCTAAAAGAATGTCTCTAACCTGACCGCTGACACCTTGCACACTGATGGTATCACCGACGACAAAAGGACGAGTGATGATGATATTTAAGCCTGCACTGTAATTAGATAGCAGGCCTTGTACGGCCAATCCTGCACCAAGCGAAATGGCACCTATTGCGGCTACAATGGGAGTAATGCTAATTCCAACCTTATTTAAGCAAATCACTGCAACCATGGCGATAATAACAATTTTGGATACATTGCCAATAAAGCGAGAAAGGGTGACATCAATGCCTTTGCTTTCGCATACTCGTTGTACAAATTTTGCAAATCGACTGGCTAGCATTAAACCAATCAACAGGACAATAACCGCCCCGATTAATTGAAAGCTGTAATTAATAAAAAAATTAACAATCGTGTCGTAGATGACCTGGAGCTGTTCGAGTTCTTTTTGTATTTCTTGTTCCATTGACATATCCCGATAGTCTTGGCGATTAACTCTGTTGATAGTAAGCGTGTCTAATATTTCGAGTCTATGTCCTTTATTTGAGTAAAACAAGTTATCCTTAGCGACCATACTTATGGGATTGCCTAGATCTAAAGAAACCTTCTTTACTATCAATAGGTTAGATGTTTCCTTGAGAGGGGGAGTCTACATTGCTTATAGAGTACCATTTTGTAAAAGGGCTTGAGCCAATAGGCTCCAGATGCGTGGGCCTATTGATTAAGCAATGAAAGGTGGTGAAACCTTCTCGACGATTCAGTTTTGGTACTTCGAAAAGATGATTATTAGAGAGGTTTTATTGATGGTCGAAAAATTGATAGCTTCCCATTCTTGAGTCATCTAAAGCTTCGAGGTATGATCCGGCCTCACTATCTATATGGATATTGGGATGAATCGCTTAACCTTTGTCGCTCTCTCTTTTTTTCTATTTTTTTGTTCCTTTATTTTCGCTAAAAAAGAATTTTCTACAACTTTAAAGCCATCGTTAAAATTTCAACACTATTCGAAAAAAGATGGTTTAACAAACAACAGCATTAATGAGAACTCCATTATTCAAGACCGTCATGGTTTCTTGTGGATTGGTACACAAGAAGGGCTCAATCGATATGATGGCTATCGGTTTAAGCATTACTTCCACTCCTCGATAGACAAGAATTCATTATCCAATAATTTTGTTTCTGCCATTTTTGAAGACAGCGAAGGGATCTTGTGGATTGGTACCTGGGGTGGAGGTCTTAATCGATTTGATCCTGTTACGGAAACCTTTACTCACTTTGTTCATGACAAAGCATCCCCAGATAGTCTCAGCAGTAATAATGTTACTGACATTGCAGAAGACTCAGAAGGAAACTTATGGGTATCGACTAAAAATGGGTTGAATAAAAAGCTTAAAGATAAAGATTTCTTTGAGAAGTTAACCGGCGGAAAAAATGGTGTTTCATTAAAAGGAGCCAACATTCGAGTATTAGAATATAGCTCGAATGATGAACTATGGATTGGTACCTGGAACGATGGAGCTTACCGTTATGACGTTCGTAACAATATTATGCATGCTTATCGAAACAAGATGCCTGTGGGTCGGCGCATTATACGTAATCAAATTCAGAGTTTCTTTGAAGATTCGGTGGGCAATATATGGATAGGCACATTCAAAGGGCTCAACAAATACGATGCTAAAACTCAAACAATGTTAGAGCCTTTCCGTTTTATTACGGGGCATCCTTTTCAGGGAACAACGATCCGAATGATTGTTGGGGGAGATTCAGGAGCTTTATGGATAAGCTCCAATAAAGGTTTATTCCGATTTGAACCAGAAACTGGTGCTATTGAGCAATATGTTAATGATACAAAAGACGTCGACAGTTTAAGAAGCCATAATATTAATACTCTATATCGAGATTCGGACAGCAATATCTGGGTAGGGATGTATGAAAAAGGTCTAAATCGATTCAATATCCGTCAACGCCGCTTAGGTGGATATAAGTTGCTCTCGTCAGCGCAAGAAAATGTGTCGGTGACCAGTATTCTCCGAGATAAGAAAAAACGCCTTTGGATCGGCAGTATTGAGTCTGGACTGTATCGAAAAGATGAGTCTATGACATCATTTCAGCACTACCGAACTAATCCCAATCGACAGTTTCAAGACGGTGTTTTATCTATTCTAGAAAGCCGTGAGGGAGAGCTTTTTATTGGCACTATCGGAAACGGTTTTGGCATTTATAATGAAGCGAAAGATAATTTCTCTTTTTATCAGGCAAAGGCTGGAAACAACTCTAGTCTGGCGGGTAATTTTATTAATGCTATCGCAGAAGATGAGCTCGGTGGTGTGTGGGTTGGCTCTTCTCAAGGGTTAAGTCGTTTTGATCCAGAAAACAGAGTCTTTAAGCAATTTTTGTATTATGAAAACGATAAGTTCGTCAATGGAAAAAACGCCGTCTGGGCACTGAAACCGACGAAAGATAACAAACTCTGGATTGGGACGAGCAGTGGTCTGCATCAATTTGATTTAGAAAAAAATCAGTACGAGAGTCAATTAAATGCCATTAACGAAGCTTTTCAAGGTATTTGGGTTTCTAGTATTCATACTGATTCAAATGGTAGGGTTTGGGTTGGGAGTTATGGTCAGGGGCTTAAATATTTTTCGAGTAGTGATTTAATTGTTACCAGTATTGGCGTTGAAGATGGACTACCCAGCCTGAATATTTTTGATATTTTAGAAGACGATAATGGGCAGATTTGGTTGACAACGTCTTCAGGTATTGTGCGTTTCGATCCAGAAAGCCAAGAGATACGAATTTTTGATGCTAAAGAAGGCGCCATGGACGACTTCAATCATGGGGCTTTTTTGACTTCTGCGGGAGAGATGATTTTCGGTGGGCCTTCCGGTGTTAATCGATTTTTTCCTGAGAATTTAACGCGCTTGAATAAAGTGGCCCATAAAACTCAACTGACTGACTTTCTTCTTTTTAACAAGTCAGTGCTCATCGATCCTTTAGCTACAAACAACAAAAGAAGCTTTGCATTAAATCGAGCTATTAACGAAACCCAAAGCATCACTTTAAGCCACCTACAAAATTTGTTTGCTTTTGAGTTTTCTGGTATGAACTTTGACCGTCCAAATCAGCGTTATGCGTATCGTTTGAAGGGGTGGGATGACCAGTGGATTACAACCAGCGCCGATAGGCGATACGCTACTTATACAAACATACCTGCAGGTAATTATACCTTTGAGGTTAAAATCGATAATCTGGAGTTTGTACGAAGTATTGAAGTTGAGATTCTGGCTTCACCCTGGCGAACTGCCTGGGCTTACTCGATTTATGTTTCTTTATTATTGAGCATTGTAAGTGTCATTTTGTGGTTGCTGTATCAAAAAAGTGTTGCAGAGAGAGAAAGAGTCCTCGCTTTGGAGCTAGCGAAAACTAAAGAAAATATCCTCGAGAATATTTCTCATGAGTTCAGAACACCGCTCACGCTTATTTCTGGACCTGTAGGATTACTTCGAAAAAAGCGAACTGATGCGGATGATCTAAAATCCTTGGCGATGATAGAACGAAGTGCTCAAAGCTTGCTTGCGATGGTTGAACAAATGCTGAGTATGGCTAAGTTGAGCTGGAATGAGGAGGAAACTTTTTATCCCACTCAAGTAAAGGCTTCTTACGAACCTATTCTGCAGGCATTTTCTGACATTGCTGAGAATAATAAAATTCATTTTCGCCTACTTGGTGATATTGAGCATGAGTGGTGGGTATCCGCTCCAGAGCATGGGCTCGAAACGGTGCTGACTAATCTGCTATCAAATGCGATTAAGTATACGCCACAAGGGCAATCGATAGAGGTCGTGTTTCAAAAGACGGGTACGAGTTTTGAAATGAGCGTATCTGATACTGGTGTTGGTATCAATGAGAAAGACAAGTTGAAAATATTTGAACGCTTTACTCGTTTGGACAACACAAAAATCAAGACGAAAGGTACTGGAATTGGCCTGGCTTTAACCAAAGCTCTTGTTGAGAAAATGAATGGTACGATTGATGTGACCAGTGAGGTTGGGCGGGGCAGTTGTTTTAAAGTGCGTCTGCCAATGGTGAATGTTTCTATCGACTCTTCTACGGAGTCCAGTGCTTTTAGAGAGGAGCTAATCGAAAGAGCTATCCAAGATCTAGCAAAGGATAAAGATCTTGAGTTGAGCTCTATGGCTATTTCTGAGCAGTCTGCTTCGGGCACCTTTGCTCGTAATCTAAATAAAAGTGTAGTTCTTATCGTAGAAGACAATCTCGATATGCAGAGTTACATGTGTGAAGCCTTGAAGCATCGCTTTACTTTGTTACTGGCAAGCAACGGAGTTGAAGGTTTGGAAGTAGCAACTCGTGAATGTCCTGACTTGATCGTTTCTGATGTGATGATGCCAGAGATGGATGGGTTTGGCATGATTCGCCAACTAAGACAAAATATGGTAACCAGCCATATTCCTGTTGTATTGTTAACAGCTAAGTCAGATAGAGAAAGTCGATTGCTTGGATTTTCAGAGTTGGCCGATGATTACATCAGTAAACCGTTTAATACCGATGAACTCATAAGCCGAATAGACAATTTGATTGGTATCAGAAACATCTTACGAGAGCGGTTTAACGCGACCGAGCATACGCCAGTCACCGATAGCGTAGTCGATAATTTCGTAATGCAGGAGGCAGACTTTATTAATAAGTTCAAGACTGCCATCGACAGACGTTTCAGAGAGCCTGAGTTAACTTTGACGGATATTGCATCAGATGTCGCTATGAGTGAGCGTCAGCTCCAACGAAAGCTAAGCGCAGTTCTAGGCGCTGGCTTTTCCGAGTATCTTAGAAACTATCGCCTTGAGCAGTCACTGCACTTATTGGGTGGGAGTATTAAGGTTTCGGCCATCGCCGATCAGGTTGGCTTTAGTTCGAGTTCTTACTTTACTCGTTGCTTTAAAGCAAAATACGGCGAAACGCCGTCTCAATTTAAGAATACTCGGGTTCAAACTATGAAATAGCTTTCAGGGCGGGAGTCAAGTTGGTAAACCTGCCCTGGTGGAGTCAGGATTTTCTGGATTTGCTCCATGGATCCACGGGTGCTTGATTTGTTTGTGTTCTCTTCTTGGTAGTAATATAAAGCTCTTCTACTTTTTGTCGTGCCCAGGGGGTGCGTCTTAAAAACTTCAAGCTAGAGTTAATACTTGGGTTTGACTTAAAACAATTGATATTGATGCGTTGAGCGAGCCCTTCCCAGCCATAACGTTCTTGAAGCTCCGTTACTATTGCTTTCAAGGTAATACCATGGAGCGGATCATTGGGATGGTTTTGAGTCATCTTTCTTTTTAGCCTGAGCTTTTTTGACACGGATTTTATGGCCTGCTACTTCGATGCCATTAAGCATCTTGATTGCGGCTTTAGCATGATAAGGTTTTGGCATATCAACAAAGCCAAAGCCTTTTGATTGGCCTGACTCTGTGTCCATAACCAGTACGCATGACCGTACAGTACCATGTGCTTCGAAGATCGCCCGAATTTCATCTTCGGTGGTTTCGCGATTAAGGTTTCTGACCAGTAGTTTCATGAGCTATCCAAGTAGGAAAAGGTAGGCATTATACAGACTTTAGCATCGAACGATAAAAATATCGCGTTTATCCCCACGCATTAACTTTCTATTGGGATAATGCTTGAATTTAATACACCGTTATCTCAATACATTGAGCTTAAAGACCATCGATTGTTCTAGCTGACTAGGCCCAGAGTTTGTTTGCCCATTTTGTTAACCCCGAGGCCACACTGCCATAATAGTCGCCATCGAGTATTTCGATACCTGGAGCTACTTTTTGGATAGCGTTTCTTACGGTCGGTGATTTTGCTGAACCACCAGTAATGTATATGAGATCCGGCTGACTACCTGCTTGCTTTATGGACTCCCGGATCAGGTTCTGGATCAACGTGAGTGGTCTTTGGATTGCCGTTTCGTACTGTTCTAGTAAAACACTATGATTTAAATCGGCCTCTATATAGTGCAAATCGACTTCTATGTTGGAACGGGTGCTGAGCTCAATTTTTGTTTGTTCTGAGCTTCTCACCAGGCGGTGGTTTTGTTTTGAAGCCTGCAGTTGAATAAAGCGTTCCAGTAAGTCTGGTCGTTGAGCATCTTGCCTGAGTTCATTTAACGTTCTGACAAATGCCTGGCTGGTAAATAATGACTGGTCACCCACATTATTAACAGAAACTGCAGTCCAAAAAGGTGAATGAGGCTGTTCTATGCCTCGCTTTTGTAAACTACCGAGACCAAACAGGGGCATAAAAGCACGATACGCTAGGTGAATGTCTAAGTCATTTCCGCCTATGCGTTGCCCTGTATGAGCCAGAAAGTCGTTACTTCTATCTGACTTCTTTACGTAGGAAGGGCCCATTTTTACCATCGAACAATCGGATGTCCCCCCTCCAATATCAACAACCAACACCAACTTATCTGTTTGCAGGTGTGTTTCAAAGTCAATACCAGCAGCAAGAGGTTCGTAGAGAAATTCTATGTGCTCGTAACCGCAACGTTTTGCTGATTGAGTAAGAATCGCCAGAGCTTGCTGGTTGCTTTTTTCACTATCAACACCCTGAAAATTAACTGGACGTCCGATCACTACTTGATGAATGCTTTGTTGCAGCTGCGCTTCGGCCTTTTTCTTGATGTTTAGCATCATGGCAGAGACGAGATCTTCAAAGAAAGATATCTGCGTTGTCGAGAGGCCCGTAGAACCCAGAAATGATTTGGGAGACTTAATAAAGAGTCCTTCTTCTGGGTGATTGACATAGTTACTGATGGCCTCTTTACCAAAGAAACAACTCGCTTCGTCGGAGCCTAGGCCCAACTCTCTTCGTTCAGCCTGCGCTCGATGGAGCTGAGGAGAGTGCTCTTTTTTATAGTCGGATTGATGTTCGCCAGTTAAATGATGATACAGATATTCCGATACCAGACTTCTACCATAAGTATAGAGTGTAGATGGAATAAAAACGTCATCATGATAGAGAGGTAACAATGTTGGTATCTGGTTTTGATAAACTCCTATAGCAGAGTTGGAAGTTCCATAGTCTAAACCGGCATACATTTTTTGTTCCTCTTTGGGCTGATAAAAAAGGGGCGGCGATTCTACTGGAAATAGGGTGAAATGAAAAGTACTAACGAGCATTTTTTATTCGGCAGTATTGGTCTGAAGATTGTCAATTCAGTTGATAGAGATTTATACTGCAACGCTTTCTATCTTGATAGGTACTATTGTGCGTAAGTTCCATCGATATCTGGGCTTGTTAATGTTGCTGCCTTTTTTAGGTTGGGCGGTAACGGGCGTTTTCTTTTTCGTTAAACCAGGTTATCAGTCGGCTTATGAGCCGTTAAATATAAAAAGCTATCCGTTAGGCAAGTTACCTGAGCTTCCTGAGTCAAATGATTGGCAGCAGGTGAGGTGGATCCGAAGCATACTTGGGCTTCACCTTTTAGTTGAGCAGGATGGCAAGTGGCAGCAACTTGATCCTGATACATTAGAGCCTCGGTCTATGCCAGACGAAGCCAGTCTGCTCCAAATGGTTAACGACGCCATATCTGCAAACCCCGATCGTTACGGCAATGCAAAGACGGTCAGTGAGCAAAAAGTATTAACGGACACCAACATTAATATATCCATAGATTGGCATCAAATGCGCTTGCGGCAGAAAGGAGATGATACAAAGTTTATTAACACGATGTATAAAGTGCATTACTTGCAATGGACAGGGATTAAGTTTGTTGACCGAGTCTTAGGTGTGGTTGGTTTAGGGTTGGTTGTTATCCTTGGTATGTTAGGTTTGGTTATGACCTTGCGGTCTCGTAAAGCTTGATTAGATTGTATTCTTTAATTGGTATATTTTTCTACAGAATGAGTCTTATCTCTACATTATTGGCAATAGTGCAAAAAGAGGTATTTGCGCCAACGTAGCAAAATAATAGAATAGGTTTGTCTTTGGATTTGGGCTATTCATTGTGTTGGGATGCAGTGATAGAAAATGAACTAGGAATGTTTGTGTTATGAGTAGCCCGGTCACATTCAGACATTAGCTTTATATTTTATTTAGAGGTTTGTAGCAGAAGCTACTTTCCTGTCATTGGATATTTATCTTTATATCAGTATTAATCATCTTGGAGTTTATATGAAGAATATGGTAACGATTTCTGTCGCGTTGGCTTTACTGGCTGGTGCTTCTGGCATTCAAGCAAAAGAGTTGAGTATGGTCGTTCAGGGAGTGATTCATAATCAACCAGAGCTGAGCGGAAAAGAAGTTAAAATTCATTTAGCTTACGATTCTGAACATGGCATTACCGAAGATGCCGAAATGAAACCTATGCAAAATTATAGTTTACCAAGCGAGTACAGCATCTTAAAGATTGAAGTCGATGGCGTTACTTATCTGGGCGACTTCCCTCACACGGGAGGTTCTTTTATTGATGCTGTTGTAGAAAATCGTCCTGATTCTAACGACATTGATTTCATTCGTTTTTCTTCGAACCATCCTTACCGTCAAATTGGTGGAGAGTTTACCTATATTGACTCTGTTCATTTAGATTTTCAGGTGAAGGGTTTGTCTTCGGTCAATTTACCGGATTCTATTGATGCCTTTAATCAACCATCAGACGTTCCTCCATCCCATTTATCATTTAATTTAAATGGTCAATCTGTTAATGCCAATATCACGGGTGTTTATTCGTCACTGGATGCGGGTTGTATGCGTCAAACAACTTACGATATTGTGGCTGAAGCACCAGGGCAAAACCCAACGCCAGAAAATCCTAACCCCATAGTAACTTTGAATGCTTCTTTAACTTTGTCGCCGGGATACACCGTTAATGAGTCATCTTTTTATCGGGACTTTGGTTATTCGAGCAAAATAGAGCTAGAGTATTTTGGAGTCACCTATCGATCGATACAGTCGAGCAGAGAGCATAATATTTCGGCAATTGATTTACATTCTTATGATCGTCAGTTGAATATTATTAGCCCCATTCTAAATGCTGATGGCTTTCCTGATGGTGCTGTCGATATTAACTTAACTTTTTTTAACTCATTAAACGAGAAGTTACCCAAAGTACTTCGCCTTGAAGAAATGGGACAGCTGAACTTTCATTCTCCTCAAGGTCCACTAACTGCTGATATTAAATCTATTAAAATCAGCTCGGGATCTTGTAGCGTTGTGCCATACCTACGCCCGAATCCTCAGAGCGTAACGATTCCTTTTCCTGGTGCAGGCCATCAAGAATATGTTTTGATCCCTGAAACTGGTGGCTATCTGTATCTTGATAGAGAGTTTGTTAATGGTTCAGATGAGGCACAAAAGATCCGTCGTTGGGCTGTTATCGAAATGCCTAATGGTCAAATGATTCCTCATGGTGGAGCCGGTACTCGAAAAATTGAACCGGGAATGCCATTACAAGAGTTAGAGACTCGTTTTAATGTCCCTAAGTTTTGGCCTAATGGTCTTTACACCTATCATTTATATACCTTAAGCCATGATCAGGACATAGTGCCAGAGGCAACCTCTATTCGCTTTTATAAAGGTGAACCAAAGTTCTAATTTTTTGTTAACAGGTTCCCGTTCTTAATCTTTTAAGAGCGGGAATTGTTTTTATATACAACAATTTAAGAAGGACTTTTATTGTTCAGTTTTTCCCTTTCCTGATTCGAGATGTATTCATCTTATTCTATACATCTCAAGAAAGTAATAATTATAATGTTCTGTTGGCAAGTGTCATGATCTTGCTGATTAATGTCCTATTGTGTATCTCAAGTTACTAAGTTATTGCATTTTAATTAAACATTTGATGCGAACTTCACTACTCTGTCGATGACAGTCCAATAAAGGGTAGGTAGGGCTGTTGTCTAAAAGTAGGTTTATACAACTGGAGATAATAAATGAGTTTACTCAAAACAAAACCCGTTGTTGTATTTGCCGTATTGACGAGTATGATGTCCGTCGCTGTAGCGGAACAAAACAACAAGCACGTACTGTATAACGAAATTGTTCAAGAAAAATCGACCGAAAATATTTATCGTGTCACCTTTGCATCAGAAGATATTGCACGCAAAGCAGCTATCTCATTTCATGGCCAATTATTGGAGTCTCAGCTTTCTGAGCGTTCGCTGACGCTGGAACTGGATGCTGAAGATCGAAAGAAATTGGCGCCATTTATCAAATCTATTCGTGTGGATCATGATTTCATTCAACGCCGTAATGAACGACTGGAAATGATTCAGCAAAGAATGATGCAGTCTGACGGTAATGCAAGTATTCAGTCAATTCCTGGCTATGAGTGTTACGAAACCGTAGAAGAAACTTTTTCTACAGCTCAATCATTGGTGAGCCAAAACTCAAATATTGCTGAATGGATCGATATCGGTGACTCCTGGGAAAAAACACAAGGCAGTGGCGGTTACGATTTGCAGGTGTTAAAAATCACTAACAAATCCATCAGTGGAAATAAGCCCAAACTTTTTATTAATAGTGCGATTCATGCAAGGGAATATACGACTGCGCCTTTAAACTTAGAGTTTGCTCGTTGGTTGGTAAACGGTTATGGCAGCAATGCAGATGCAACCTGGATTGTTGATCACCATGAAGTGCATTTACTGTTACAGGCAAATCCTGACGGTCGTAAAAAGGCAGAAACAGGATTGTCCTGGCGTAAAAATACCAATCAGAATTATTGTGGATCGAGCTCTAACAGTCGTGGCGCTGATCTCAACCGAAACTTTAGTTCTCGTTGGAACATTACCAATGGACAAGGCTCCAGCGGCAGTCAATGTAGTTTGACATATCGTGGACCTTCTGCGGCGTCAGAGCCAGAAATACAGGCACTAGAAAGTTACGTTCGCTCTATCTTCCCTGATAGTCGTGGACCAAATGATAATGATGCTGCGCCAGCAACAACAAGTGGTATGCATATCGATATTCACAGTTACAGTGAGCTGGTATTGTGGCCATGGGGTGATCAAAGTAGTGTGGCACCTAACGGTGTCGCTATGCAAACTCTGGGACGTAAATTTGCGTTCTTTAACGGCTACAATCCAATGCAGTCCATTGGTCTTTATGCGACGGATGGTACCAGCGATAATATCAGTTATGGTGAGTTAGGCATTGCTGCGTTTACCTTTGAGTTAGGCACCAGTTTTTTCCAGAACTGTTCGACTTACGAAAACACCATCAAGCCAGACAACTTGAAAGCGCTTATCTATGCGGCAAAAGTTGTGCGCACACCTTACATTACACCCAGTGGTCCTGATGTTGCGAGTCTAACGCTTAATGGCAGTAGCGGATCGGTATCCGTACAGCCTGGCAGTAATGTGGCTTTGGTTGCGTCTGTTTCTGATAGCCGTTTTAGCACTCGTAATGGAACTGAGGCTACGCAAAATATTAACGCCGCAGAATATTATATCGATACGCCCCCATGGGCGAATGGTGCCACGCCAATCGCTTTAGCTGCGCAAGATGGTTCTTACAACAGCAAAACGGAATCGGTGGGAGCAACGATCAATACCACGGGTATGTCGAATGGTCAGCATATTATTTATGTTCGTTCCAGAGACACGTCGAATACCTGGGGTGCATTGTCTGCAATCTATTTGAATATTACTGATGAAGTGCCACCTAATGATAACGAGTTAGAGAATAATGTTCCGAAAACTGGATTAAGTGGTGCTCAGGGCGACCAGGTATTCTTTACGATGCAGGTTCCTGCTGATGCGAGCAATCTAAGCTTTAATATTTCTGGTGGTTCAGGTGATGCCGATATGTATGTTCGTTTTGGTAGCCAACCAACAACAGGCGCTTATGATTGTCGTCCTTATCGCAATGGCAACGTCGAAACTTGTAACATTTCTAATGTTCAAACGGGAACTTACCACGTTATGTTACGCGGCTATCGTGCATACAGTGGTGTGAGTTTAGTGGGCAGTTACACAGCGGGTGGTTCTGTTGGCGAAAGTTTCGAAAACACCGATGATGTCAGTATTCCTGATAACAATACGGCTGGAGCATCCAGTAGTATAAACTCGACGCGATCGGGCGCATCTGGAACTGTGGCTGTCGAAGTGGATATTGTGCACACCTATATTGGTGATTTGGTTGTGGATTTAATTGCACCGGATGGAAGCACTTATAATCTACACAATCGCACCGGAGGCACGACCAATAATTTACAACAGACTTACTCCGTTAATGTCGGAAATGTCGACTCTAGCGGCACCTGGCAGTTGAAGGTAGTTGATCGAGCCAGAATCGACACTGGTTATATTAATCGTTGGAAAATAACGTTTAATTAAGACGGCAAGCAAAGCTCTGCGCGTGAGTGCAGAGCTTTTTTATTGAGTGGTCATCCACATCACATTAAAGAATTCTCTGCCAATCTGTGTTAAATCTTCCTGGCAATCGTTGAGCAGCCAACGAATAATCACTCGAGCAACAGCACCGGATGTAATATCTTGAATCAAGGTAAGATTGAGTTCTTTGTTTAACAGTTGTTCTTGTTGAGCTAGGGTGAATTGTTCTACCAGAAGCTCCTGAAATTCTTTTTGCGCACTAGAGTTTTGCTGAATCCAAAAAGCTGCGGGCACATTCATAAAGGCCAATCGTGCAATCGCTGGATGTTGCGCATAAAACTCAAACTGAGCGTTATTGAGGGCTAATAATTTTTGCTGGGTACTATTGGCTTCTGCCATCTTTTGTTTGGCATTGATCGTTAGCTGCGCCAAATCTTGTTCGATGCAGGCAAGCAGTAGCTTTTCCTTTGTACCATAATACTTATAAATGGTTTGAGGGCTGACGCCAGCTTGCTGACAGATGGCACGGATCCCCGTTGTATGGAACTGGCCTTCGGCAAACTGATTGATAATCGTTTGTCGGAGCTTTTCCAGTGCGTTGGCACTTATTTTTCGCTTATCAATATCCATTCGCGGAAGATACCTCGGCTTTATCTGATATTCAACTTTTGAGGACGAGCTATTGATTGGCATCTGATTGGAATTGTAGTATAAATATGGAAACGATGTTTCCGTATTTAGGGCTTAGTTCGAACGAACAATTCAAAAGATGCTTTTTGAGTAACACGAGAGAGTGCAATCTTATGGCTAAAGAATTTAAATCTTTTGCGGAGTTTTATCCTTACTATTTAAGTGAACACAGCCATCCCACATGTCGAAAGTTGCACTACGTGGGGAGCTTTTTAACATTAGCGATACTGGCTTACGGTTTGGTGAGTCAAGAGTATTGGAGTTTATGGTTTATGCCTTTGGCTGGATATGGCTTTGCCTGGATCGGTCATTTTTTTATTGAGAAAAATAAACCAGCGACTTTCACTTATCCTTTTTATAGCTTTATTGGTGATTGGGTGATGTTAAAAGATTTTTTAACGGGAAAACTTCGCTGAAGCAGTGTTGCGGTGACTCCGAGAGCACCGCAACTTCCAAACTTAGTTGCTGGTCAACACTCGTCCATGAATTCGACAATCGTTCATTTCGTTGGCTTGCAAACGGTGTCGTATCGATTCTGCTTTTCGCTTACTGTTAAATGGCCCTAACTGTACTCGATACCAACGTCCGTTTTTGTTGTCTACCGGAAGTACCTGTGCTTCGAAGTTCAAAAAAGCAATACGCGCCTTTAGCGATTCTGCCATCTGTTCATTACGGAATGAGCCACAAGGCATGACATACTCGCGTTTGATGTCGCTATTGGGAGCGCTCAACTCTTCCTCTGGAATTTTAACTTCTTTGCCCATCAGTTCTTTATGATAAGTATACTGAGGTTTCGTTTCTTTCTTTTCTGGTTTGGGTTGAGGTTTCTTTGTTACTTTTTTCTCTGGCTTAGATTGAGTCTTCGTCGCAATCTGCTCAGGTGCCTGGCTTGGTAACCACTTTAAATAGACTAAAAAGCCAATAAAGCCACCCAACACCATGCCCACAATGAGCACGGCGAATATAGGGAAAGGCTTTTGCTTTTTTCGGCTAGCGCCTTTACGGCTTTTGGGTTTTGCTTTTCTTTTTGCGTAATCTTGAGGCATACAACTTACATACTTTCTGGAGCGGAAACTCCCAGTAGGTTTAACCCATTTGCTATAACTTGTCGAGTTGAACTGATCAAATTGAGACGAGCGTCCGTAAGATCTTTGTTACCCTCAACAATCCAGCGTTTGGTTGGATCTTCTTTACCCAAATGATTGTAACTATGAAGATCGTTGGCGAGATCTCTTAAGTAGTGTGCAACCAGATGCGGCTCATGATTACGCGCAGCAGAAGCAACTAAATCAGGGTATTGGCTCATTCGTTCCATCAACTGGGTTTCATGATCCATTGTCAGCAGGTGATGGTGCTTTTTACCATTCTCCGCGTCATGAGTTTGCGCTTTTTCGGCCAGTTTATTAAAGGCGCTGCATACTCTCGCATGAGCATATTGAATGTAGTAAACCGGATTCTCTGATTTTTGCGATGTTGCCAGATTAATATCGAAGGTCAACTGAGACTCGGCTCTTCGTGCAGCAAGAAAATAGCGAGTAGCATCACAGCCCACTTCATCAATCAGATCACGCAGTGTGACATAACCACCAGCACGTTTGGATATTTTAACTTCTTCGCCATCGCGCATGACTGTAACCATCTGGTGGAGCACATAATCTGGGAAGCCTTTCGGTACATCTAGATTGAGTGCCTGTATTCCAGCTCTTACTCGTGTGATGGTGCTGTGGTGATCAGAACCTTGTTCGTTAATGACTTTTTTGAAGCCTCGTTGCCATTTATTAAGATGGTAAGCAACATCAGGAACGAAGTAGGTGTAGCCACCGTCTGTTTTGCGCATAACACGATCTTTGTCATCGCCAAACTCGGTCGTTTTTAACCATAAAGCGCCGTCTTTTTCGTAGGTATAACCATTGTCGATCATGCGCTGAACTGCTTCTTCTACCTTGCCTTCTTCATACAATGAAGATTCCAGGAAGAAGACGTCAAAGTTGACTTCAAAGGCTTTTAAGTCGAGATCTTGCTCGCGGCGCAGATAAGCAACAGCAAATTCTTTGATAGCTTCAAGATTGTCGGCATCAGCAGCACCTGTTACCTGTTTATCTTCGGCGACGACACTTTTGCCTGCCATATAGTCGTTAGCGACATCTTTGATGTACTCGCCCTGGTAACCATCGGCAGGCCAGTTGTCTGTATCAGCGGGACCAAAGCCTTTACAACGAGCCTGGACCGAGAGCGCCAAATTATTAATCTGCTGACCGGCATCGTTGTAGTAAAATTCACGGGTCACATCCCAGCCACTGTTCTCTAGTAATCGACAGATACAATCACCGACGGCAGCCCCGCGACCATGACCAACATGCAGTGGTCCTGTTGGGTTTGCAGAGACAAACTCGACCTGTACTTTTTGTCCTTGGCCATCGTTATTACGACCAAAGTCGGCACCTTGTTTTAGAATGCTGTCGATAATCTGTGTTTGTGCGTCCTGAGCCAGAAAAAAGTTAATGAAGCCTGGGCCAGCAATTTCGGCGCGCTCAATTTCTGGCGTATTCGCCAGTTCATCAACCAATAGCTGAGCTACTTCCCGTGGTGGTTTGCCTGCACCTTTAGCCATCATCATGGCAACATTGGTGGCTAAGTCACCGTGAGACTTTTCTTTGGTGTGAGTAACTTGAATGCGTGGGGCAATGTCAGCTGGAAGTTTTCCTGCTGTCTTCATCTGCTCGATTGCCTGCTCTATTAATTTGCCGATAACGTCTTTCATTAATTTGGTCTGTTAGTAAACGCGAATAGTGGTTAAATGAACCGAGCATTATGCTTTATATAGGTGCTTTTTTCGATAGGGATTTAAGGAAAAAGCTTAATTTTGTTGGGAAATATTGCGCTTTTACAAAAGAATCTCCGTATTTACAACAAATCTTGCGGATCGATGTCGAGAGACCAGCGCACTCGGTTTGCTAAAGGAAGCTTATCAATGTCGTTGAGGTTGTTCTGGATCAATTGATGCAGAGGCTGTCGTTGCTGGCTGTTGAGTAATAGCTGGAAGCGAAATCGGCCAGATTTTCGAGTAATGGTTGAAGCAACGGGACCCAATAATTCTACGGAATGGGACTGACGATTAAGAGTGGCTTTTATCTCGCGTAAAAAGGCTTCGGCTTTTTCTTGATGATTTGATTCGGCACGAAAGATAGCCATGTAACTAAAGGGGGGGAATAGAGCCGCAGCGCGTTCTTGCAATTGAGCTGCGGCGAAGGTGGCGTAGTCCTGACGGCTGAGTGTCACGAGTAAAGGGTGTTCTGGATGATGGCTTTGCACATATACTTCGCCACTTTTCTCTGCTCGCCCTGCACGGCCTGCCACTTGAGTGATCAATTGAGCGGCGCGTTCGGGTGCGCGAAAGTCACTACTGAATAGAGCGCCATCAATATCCAGGATGGCGACCAGAGTGACATTGGGAAAGTGATGTCCTTTGGCCAGCATTTGCGTGCCGACCAGAATACGGGTTTGCCCAGATTTAGCTTCAGCTACATATTGTTCCATAGCTTGTTTACGACGTGTTGTATCGCGATCGATGCGTTGGATGGCATAGCCAGGAAAGCGCTGACCTAAGGCTTGCTCTATACGCTCGGTGCCTTGGCCAATGGCCAGTAACTCTCCCGCATCACACTTAGGACAGTTTGATTTTTGTTTGCTGTAGGCACCGCAATGATGACATTGCAGAAACCCCTTGTTATTGGCCGATTGGTGCAGCGTCATATAGCGATCACAGCGATGACAGTCAGCGATCCAGCCGCAGCGATGGCACATAAGGACGGGGGCAAAGCCTCGACGATTAATAAACACCAAAACCTGACCGTCTTGCTTCAGATGCTTTTCGATCTGTTGTAGTAGCGGGTGGCTCATACCCTCAATCATGGGTTGGTCGCGGCAATCAATGACACGAATAGGTGGCAGAGGCTGAGCCTGTGCTCGTTGTTTTAGATGCAGGTGCTGGTAACGGCCTGACACCGCATTGTTCAGACTTTCTAGAGAGGGGGTTGCACTGCCCAACACAACAGGGATGTTATGGTTTCGTGCTTTGATGATGGCCAGATCTCTTGAGGAGTAACGCAATCCATCCTGTTGTTTAAAGGACAGATCATGTTCTTCATCAATGATAATGACGCCGAGGTCTTGCATATCAGTAAAGATGGCTGAGCGTGTGCCTATGATGACCCGGAGTTGCCCAAGTTGTGCTTTTAACCAGGTTTGTAAGCGCTGATTATCGGTTAAACCTGAGTGCAGTATGCCTACCTGCCCAGGAAAGCGTTGCTCAAATCGAGTCAATGTTTGAGGCGTCAGGCCTATCTCGGGTATTAGCACCAGCGCTTGTTTCTGTTGTTGAAGGACGCCCGCGATAATGCGTAGGTAGACTTCGGTTTTACCACTTCCGGTAACACCTTCCAGCAAGGTTGGAGCAAAGCTTGAAGATTGTTCGAGAACTTTTTCGACGACTTCTCGTTGTTCATCGGTTAGTTGCAGTTCGGATGGTGTGATTTCGCAGGTGTCCGATGGTTGTTCATCACGGGCTTCGAGCCAACCTTTATTACTCAGGTTTTTGAGTTGGCTAAGAGCAATATCGTGTTGAGAAAATTGGGATTGGTTAATGCCATCTTTGCCACTTTCTGTCACCAATTGCATGACTTTGCGTAGTTTGACAGCGTTGGCTGGCAGCTGTTGTTGCCAATCTTCTGGGGCCTCACTCGTGAGATGCCAAAACACCTGTGGCGTCAGGCTCGCGGGTTTGCCTTTCATCAGAGCGTTGGGTAGGGCCGTAGCCAAAACGTCACCCAGAGGATGCTGATAATATTGACCGCACCAATGCAACAGTTTCCATAACGACTCAGATACAACCGGATTAAGATCGAGTATCTGATGAATAGACTTAAGCTTTTCTACCTCAACGGAGCTGATTGCAGGGTGCTCTACAACCAGACCAATCAGCGTTTGTTTGCCAAAAGGGACTTCAACTCGAGTGCCCAGCTCTGGCAGCGAGAAGTGTTCGGGCAGAGTATAATCAAACAAACGCCGCAGTGGGACTGGTAGAGCAACACGTACAATGGCTGGCATAGCGAAGTATCTGTTATTGAATTAAAAATCAAAGCTGGATGAAGGATTGAGTGTAATAGTAGGGTGTTTTGAAGTGCTTAGGAAGCCTCTTTTGAGCGCCTCGGGGCTTAGGCAAAGAGCGCTTGAACTTTGTACGACATAAGAGTATGATCGCGCGTCCTAATCTAGGTTGATGGTGTTTAGGCAAGTGTGCCTAGATAGCGATCTTCCCACAAAATGAGAGTAATGATCATGAGAGATGGTATCCATCCAAATTATGAGCAGATTTCTGCAACATGTAGCTGCGGAAACGTAATCAAAGTTGGCTCAACTCTGTGCCGCGACATTTCTTTGGACGTATGTTCTGAGTGTCACCCATTCTTCACTGGTAAGCAGAAAATCGTTGATTCTGGTGGCCGTGTTGATCGCTTCCGCAAGCGTTTTGGTAGCAGAAAGTCAAAATAAGATTACGATGCGTTATCGTATTCTGAAAAAGGCGCTTTATAGCGCCTTTTTTTGTGCCTGCATTTCGACGGTTGCGGCAGAGTGTTTGACACCAAAGCCACATCATCTAACTCGCGCGCAGGTAACGAAAGTCATTGATGGTGATACTCTCTTACTTACGGATGGACGCCGACTGCGCATGCTATATGTCGATGCGCCTGAGTTAAATACAGCGACAAAGAAACATGCAGAGCCTTACGCCAGATCCGCTAAAAGCTGGCTGCAAAAAAGATTACCCAAAGGTTCGACTATTTACTTAGCTGTTGGTCAACGCAAAAGAGATCGCTTTAAGCGCGTGTTGGCGCAAGTGTATGATTTAGAGCGTCGCTATCTGGCCGCAGAATTGTTAGATGCCGGTTTGGCGCAACTCATCAAAATCCCTCCCGATAACTACCCTCCACAATGCTTGGTTGATGCAGAAAAACAGGCCCGAATTCATAAGAAAGCGATTTGGAACTCGAAGCTCACAGCTCCTATAGCGGCAAGCCAGCTCAAAGGCGCTGAACGAAAAGTGATAGTTGAAGGACGAGTGAGTCGACGTTGGCAAAAAGGAAAACGTTACTATTTAATGTTGGATAAACGTCTTTTGGTAAGCTTTGAGCACAGTGAATTGTTTGCTGCCTCTTTGTATGAAAAAGCGCAAAAAGATAGCAGGATAGTATTAAGAGGATTTGCTTATCGGCATGGCAGACAATGGCGTATGAAGATCAAACATGCTGCTGATGTGTTTGTACCTGAGATTGAATGAGAGAGGCGAGGAGCCTCTCTCTTAAGATTAAAAAATATTAGATGAAGGATCCGCATCCAGATCGGGCAGCGTTTCGTCCACTGGCATTTTCTCTGGTGTGTTTTCTGCTCTAAAGATTTCAAACTCGGCCTTCAGGGTATTGTTGTTGGCGAGCTTTCCTGTTTCGGGATCGATGCGTGCTCTGACAATACCGATAGGCTCAAACATAGTGCTTTGAGGCTTTCCTGCAAGGACCACTTCCATATACTTTTGCCAGATTGGCAGCGCTGCTTTACCGCCATACTCATTCGAGCCTAACGAGATTGAGTGGTCTGCAAAACCTACCCATGCGGTTGCCGCATGATCGCTGTTAAAACCCGAGAACCAAGCGTCTTTTGCGTCATTGGTCGTTCCTGTTTTTCCACCAATGTCACGACGTTTGAGTAGCGGGCTTTTAGAGTTAAAGAGTGTTCGCCAAGCGGTGCCACGATGAATGACATCGTGCATCATACTGGTAAGAATAAAGGCATTGCGTTCTTCGATGACCCGTGGAGCCATTTTATCTTTATCAATGGGCATCTCTGGAGATTGAATCAGCGGTTTGTTGCTGTCGGCAATCAACTGCAATGCTGTTTCTTCTGTTCCATCTGGCTGTTGTATGACTTCTTCTACTGTTGCCTCAGAACCTTCAGCGGGAACATCTTGCTCAGCAGCAGCTAGCGCCTGTTGCTCTAAGATTTCTTCACACTCGATACAAACCGTCATAGGTTCTTCTTTAAATAGAATATCACCGTTGGCTGACTCGATTCTTTCAATAAAATAAGGCTTTACTTGATAGCCACCATTCGCAAAAGTCGCGTAAGCTGTAGCAACTTCGAGAGGGGTAAAGCTTGCACTACCCAGACCTAACGAAGGAACAGCTTTCATGTGTGCAGCAGGTAAGCCAATTTGCTCTAGATAGTTTTTGGCAAATCTTGGAGTGATAGAACGAACCAGACGTGCAGAAATAGTATTGGTTGAATTTCTTAAGGCAACGCGCAGGCGGGTTTGTCCTTTATATCGTCCACTATCATTTTTAGGACGCCAGAAGTTTTCTGATGAAATATCTTCTTCAAATATAGGGGCGTCATTAATAATGCTGGCGGCTGTATAGCCTTTTTCGAAGGCTGCGGAATAGATAAAGGGTTTGATATTTGAGCCAGGTTGTCGACGTGCCTGAGTGACCATATTGAACTGATTTCGAGTAAAGTCAAAACCACCAACCAAGGCTTCAACGGCACCATCCTTCGGGCTAATTGATACAAAACCACCGCTTACTTCTGGGATTTGAGAGAGTTGTAATTGGTTGTTGGCAATACGAACTCTAATCACGTCACCTACTTGCAAAATATCGGCTGCTTGTTTGGGTTTGGGGCCTCGTTTGTTGGTCGAAATAAACTGACGAGCCCATGATAAGCCTTCCCAATCAATCACAGCTTGACTGCCATCAGCAAGAAAAACTGTTGCGGCTTGTTCGGCAATTTCTACAACGAGTGCAGGTGCTAAGTCAGCAACTTTAGGCAGCGTGTCTAAAAAACTTTGCCATTGTTCTGGCGACAAGTTAGCGAAGTCTGCTAGCTGAGTTTCTGCCCCGCGATAGCCATGACGACGATCATAGTCGAGTAAACTATGACGCAATGCATCTTGAGCAGTATGCTGAAGCTTAGACTCTACGGTTGTATAAACTTTAAAACCATCACTGTATGCTGCTTCACGACCAAAACGACCAATCATTTCTTGGCGAATAATTTCGGCGACAAAAGGCGCGTTGACGGAGATTTTTGCGCCATGTTTTTCTGCCGTTAAAGGCGTCGCATTGGCTTCAGTATAAGTCGCTTGATCAATATAACCTTCTGCCAACATACGTCGTAAAACATGACCGCGACGTTCTTTCGCTTTGGTTGGGTTCGAAATAGGGTTATATACCGACTCTCCTTTGGGGATACCTGCCAGTACCGCTAATTGGGGAAGTGTCAGCTCTTTTAGCTCTTTGCCATAATAAACTTGCGCAGCAGCTCCGAGGCCGTAAGCGCGGTGGCTAAAGTGAGCGAGGTTGAGAAACAGCTCCAGTATTTCGTTTTTATTCAACCGTGATTCTATCTTCCAGGCAAGAAAGATCTCGCGGAATTTACGGGTGAAGGTTCGTTTACGATGAAGGTAAACATTACGCGCTACCAGCTGAGTGATGGTACTCGCTCCCTGGCTCTTGGTACCAGTTGTGATGAGGTTCACAAATGCACGCATTACCCCCACAAAATCTACTCCAGAGTGCTCGTAAAATCGCTTATCTTCTGTTGCAATAAGAGCGTGAATAAATTCCTCGGGAACGTCACTTAGGGTGATCGGTATTCGACGATAATCACCAAACTCTGCGATTAGCTCATTATCTTTCGAAAAAATCGTCATGGGGGTTTGCAGCTTGATTTGGCCGATAGAGTCGACATTTGGCAAAGTTGGTCCAAGATTTAAATGTAAACCTGTGAACCCCATAACAATCATTAAACCGATAAGACTGATAAAATAAATGCCTTTTGAGGCGTAACGAAGTAGATATTTCATTGGCTAGAAACTATATATTTAGTGGTGCCGTAAAGATTTAGACACAGTATATCGTTTAATCGTTTCGAATGGATAACTTTTTTAGAAAAAAGGTGAAATAACGCATAGTTAGCGCTATTATTTAATGTTAAAACACACATAAATAATGTAACACTTTAAAGTTATAGGAATTTTACGCTTATGCTGGCTCAGCTAATTGGGACAAAAAAGCCCTCCGTGGTTGGACTCGATATCAGTTCGACTTCCTGCAAACTGCTGGAGTTAGGTCGCGTTGGTTCACGTTATCGTGTGGAAGCTTACGCTGTCGAACCCTTACCCCAGGAAGCCGTTTCTGAACGGGATATCCGTGACCCTGAGGCCGTAGGTGAAGCGATTAAACGCGTTTTAAGTCGCTCCAAAAGTGGACTCAAGCATGCTGCCGTCGCAGTGGCTGGGTCTGCCGTTATTACTAAAATCATTCAGATGGACAAAGGTTTGAATGATGACGATATGGAAAGTCAGATTCAGGTAGAAGCTGACCAATACATTCCTTATCCGTTAGAAGAGGTGGCGCTAGACTTCGAAGTCGTAGGTGAATCTGAAAAAGCTCCCGACAAAGTTGACGTGCTATTGGCCGCTTCTCGATCCGAAAATGTTTACAGTCGCGTTGACGCAGTTGAGTTAGGTGGCATCACCGCTCGCGTGGTTGACGTAGAGGCTTACGCCATGGAGCGAGCCTTCCGCCTGTTGGAAAATCAATTGCCCGACCAAGGTGAGGGCAAAATCATTGCGGTGGTTGATATCGGTGCCAACATGACGAGTCTCAGCGTGTTGGAAGACTTTAAAACGATATACACCCGAGAGCAGGTTTTTGGTGGCGCACAACTTACCGAAGAAATTCAACGTCGTTACGGTCTCTCTTATGAAGAAGCCGGAATGGCAAAAAAGCAAGGCGGACTGCCTGACGATTACGAGCCCGAAGTGCTCGAACCTTTCAAAGAAGCGGTGATTCAGCAAGTAAGCCGTTCTCTCCAGTTCTTTTATTCTTCCAGTCAATATAGCGAAGTAGACCATGTGGTTCTGGCCGGTGGTTGTGCTGTTATTGATGGACTGGACGATATGCTTGAAGAACGCCTTGGGGTGTCAGCGTCCATCGCCAACCCGTTTGCAGATATGTCGATAGCTTCGCGAGTGAATGCTCAGGCATTAAGTGTGGATGCGCCGTCGCTAATGATTTGTTGCGGTTTGGCATTAAGGAGTTTTGACTAATGGCAAAGATTAACCTCTTACCCTGGCGTGAAGAACTCCGCAAGGAGAAGCAGCGACAGTTCCTAAGTATTCTCAGTCTGGTCTTTGTGTTGGGCGCTGTCGGCGTATTTGCCTATCTACACTTGCTTGGACAGAAAATCGATTCGCAACGAGAGCGAAATAACTACCTGGCTAAAGAAATTAAAGCCATCGAGCGACAGATCAAAGAGATTGAAAAACTTGAAAAAGAGCGCGAGCAGTTAATTGAGCGCATGGAAATGATTGCCCGTTTGCAACGCAGCCGTCCTCAAGTGGTTCATATCTTTGACGAGTTAGTGCGTTCTATCCCAGAAGGTTTAAATCTGAAAAATATTTCTCGTGAGGGAGCAACTCTCAAATTTGAGGGGGTCGCAGAGTCATCTCAACGAGTCACCGCGTTCATGCGTAACATTACCGACTCAAAGTGGTTTTTGAAACCTGTACTCAAGGACATTACAACGGATAGTGACTTTGGGGCCAGTCGAAAACTATTTTTGTTGGTTACTAAAGAAGCGTCTGCCGAGGAAGATGAAGATGCAGCACCGGCAGAGGGAGAGTAATCAATGAGCAGTTTAAATGATTTTGATGTCAATAATCTCGACTTTAACAACATGGGCTCTTGGCCCCTGCCTGTTAAAGTTCTGACCGGAGCTATTGTTTTTGGCTTGGTCATTTTGTTGGGATATCAGTTCTTTATTAGTGATGATGAAGACACCTTGGCTCGAGAAGTGAGAAAAGAAGCCCAACTAAAGCAAGAATATGAGCAGAAATACGAGAAAGCCGTTCATCTAGAAGCTTACATAGAGCAGATGAAAAGCATTCAGTCGTCCTTCAAGACTTTACTTAAGCAATTGCCACGTTCAAGCGAAGTGGCTGGTTTGGTAGATGAAGTGACTTACGCTGCTAATGGTGCTGGTCTTGAAGTTAAAAGCATGAAGCTTAAAGAAGAGCAGGATCGTGATATCTATATCGAGAAGCCGATTGAGATTTCTGTAACAGGGAGCTATCACCAATTGGCTGAGTTTGTGAGTCGGGTTTCTAATTTACCGCGTATTGTAACTCTGCATAATTTTGAAATTACAGTTACAGATAAAGAGGTGTTTGGTGCCCCCAACGAGAAGATGTTGGTTATGAATGTGACGGCCAAAACCTATCGTTATGATGATGATCTCGAAGGAGGTGAGTGATGAAGCCGAATGCTCTTCTCTTCGCTGCAACTGCGGCTTTATTGCTTGCTGGGTGTGGCTCATCAACTGAAGATTTGGATGATTGGATCAAAACAGTTAAAGCTCGACCGGCTGGACCAACGGATCCATTGCCAGAAATCAGTCAGGCACCATCTTTCGAATACTCTGCGCAAGATATGCGCAGTCCTTTTGCCGATTTGGAGCCCGATTTAGAAGAAGTGTTAACAGAAATAGCTGAAGGTTGTGATAGCAGCGTTCAACCGGATCCTAATCGTCGTCGTGAAGATTTGGAACGATTCTCTATTGATTCAATGGAGATGGTTGGTGCGATGAGCAACGCTGGTGGTAACTGGGGGTTAATCCAAACAACTCTAGGACCAACAGAAGGCACTATTTTTAAAGTCAGTGTTGGCCAGTATCTGGGTGTTAATCATGGCCGCATTATTGATATTGATGAATTTCGTATAGCGATTGAAACCTTGGTTCCTGATGGCCAGGGCTGCTGGGAAAAACGTGTCATAAACTTGGCGTTAGACGAATAGAGTGAGATCAGGAGAAAGATGATGTTACTGGGTAAATCGGGGAGTCAAATGAATAAAATAAGCCTGACTCAAGTACTCTTTGTATGGTTAATGAGCCTTGCCTCATTGTCCGTCAGTGCTAATGAGCTATCTAAAATTGATTTTAATGTTCTTCCAGGTGATCGCGTTGAGTTGCGTTTCAAAATGTCTTCACCACCTTCAGCACCGCGTGAGTTTACGACGGAAAATCCTGCGCGTATCGCATTGGACTTTGCTGGCACTTCTGTGGCGATGGAAGACCGTTCGTTAGCCGTTGGTGTTGGTGCAACGCGCAGTGTGAGTGCTGTCGAAGCACAAGGTCGAACGCGAGTGGTCATTAACTTGGTCGAAACCACAGCTTATACTAGCCGTGTTGACGGAAATGATTATGTTGTCACTATTGGTCAGGCGAGCGGCGGTAACAGCGCTGCTTCTGCATCAACTGCAACCTCAGGAAGCACTGGCGCAGCATCAAGTTCGTCGAGTTCTTCTCGAGCAAGTGGTGAAGGTATCGCCGGAATTGATTTCCGCCGTGGTGAGCAAGGCGAAGGTCGCGTAATTATTTCTTTGAATGATCCTTCTATCGGTATCGATTTACGTCAAGAAGGACGTGAAGTTGTTGCCGATTTTGTTGGCGTAAATATCAGTAACGATTTGATTCGCAAGTTAGATGTTATTGATTTTGCGACACCAGCAAAAATCATTGAGACTAAGCGTGTTGGCAGCAACGTTCGCGTGAGCATCCAAACGGTTAATGAGTTTGAGTTTCTAGCCTATCAGACCGATGGTATCTACACCATTGAGTTAAAACCACTGACAGAAGAAGAAGTTGAGCGCAAACGTTTGAGCGAGCCTCAATACACTGGCGAGCGCATGTCTTTGACCTTCCAGGACATTTCGGTGCGTGCAGTACTGCAGTTAATCTCGGATGTAAATAAGCTTAACTTGGTGACCAGTGACACGGTTGCAGGTTCTATTACCTTACGTTTGAACAATGTACCTTGGGATCAGGCGTTAGATATTATCTTGAAAACGAAAGGTTTGGATAAGCGTCAAAACGGTAACGTGATGCTGATTGCTCCAGCCGATGAAATCGCCGCTCGAGAAGCTTTAGAACTTCAATCTGAGCAGCAGGTTGAACAGCTATCGCCACTGCGCAGTGAATTTGTTCAGGTTAACTACGCCAAAGCAGCGACTTTGTCAGAAATTATTCAAGGTGAGAAAACTTCTTTCCTTTCTGATCGCGGAAGTATCACCATCGATGAGAGAACCAATACTTTGCTGGTTCGTGATACTGCTCGAAAATTAGACGAAATACGCCAGTTGGTAAGAGCGCTTGATGTACCTGTTCGCCAGGTAATGATTGAATCTCGAATTGTTGTTGCTGATGATGGTGTTGGTAAAAGCATCGGTGCGCGTTTTGGTGTTTCTTCTCAGCTTAACAGCAACGAAGTTTTCACCACTGGTAACTTGGATGCTATTCACTCAACTCAGGCCAGTGGTTTAGGTTTCCCTATCGGTAGTATTCCAATGACAGATACAGCGTTGACCACTATCGAAGATAACTTAAATGTTAATCTTCCTGTTGCTAATCCTGCAGGACAGATTGGTTTAACCTTTGCTCGATTGGCTGATGGCATTATCTTAGATGCTGAATTATCTGCTTTAGAAAGTGAAAACCGCAGTGAAGTTATTGCTTCTCCAAAAGTTGTGACGGCTAATCAGAAAGAAGCTTACATCGAAGCTGGTGAAGAAATACCCTATTTAGAGCAATCTTCTGCTGGTAATACAAATATTTCTTTCAAAAAGGCCGTACTTAGTTTAAAAGTAACCCCTCAAATCACTCCAGATGATAGAATCATTCTTGATTTACAAGTTAATCAGGACACTCGTGGTGAAGTGATCTTGAGCAATGGTGCTCCTTCTATTAATACGCGAGAAGTTGGAACCCAGGTATTGGTTGAAAACGGTGAAACTGTTGTTCTAGGTGGTATTTATCAGCAGCGAACCAATAAAGACGTATCTAAAGTTCCTTTGCTGGGCGACCTTCCTGGCATCGGTGTTCTCTTCCGTCGCATAGAAGAAAGTGAAGCAAAAAGTGAATTGTTGATATTTGTGACTCCAAAAATCATTAAAGAAGGGGTAAGATAGACCCCAAAAAATGGCGCAAGAACCCGCCTAGTGCGGGTTCTTGTATTTATGAGAGGTAAATATCTAACAATTTCAATTGTTTAGGGTTAAGTTGTTAATAAGCGATGAAAAATAAACGCAATGTATTCCTTGTTGGTCCTATGGGTGCTGGTAAAACAACCATAGGAAAACAGTTAGCCGAACTCCTAAAGCTTGAATTTATTGACTCTGATCAGGAATTGGAACGCCGTACTGGTGCTCCAATCGATTGGATATTCGATATTGAAGGTGAAGAAGGGTTTCGAGAAAGAGAACAAAAGGTAATCGAAGAGTTAACTTCGAGTCAGGGCATTGTACTTGCTACTGGTGGTGGCGCGATTTTACGCAAAGAAAACCGCATCCATCTGGCAGGTCGTGGTGTCGTTATTTATCTTGAAGCATCGATCGAACAGCAAATGGAAAGGACTCGTCGAGACAAACGACGACCATTGTTACAAAGCGGCGATCCTGAGGATACGCTGGTGTCGTTAATGGATGAACGCGATCCTATGTATCGTGAAATTGCTGACTATGTGGTGGCTACGACAGATAACACAGTGAAATCGGTTGCTAACCATATAGCCGAATTGATTCTGCAAAATTAAGTTATGCCTATCGAGGGATTAAAGCAGGTTACTGTCCACACAGAAGATTGTCATTACCCAATTTTTATTGGAAGTGACCTGTTTGATTCTGAACTCTCCCTCTCTTCTTATATCGTTTCTCCGCAAGTTCTGCTGGTATCCAATGAAACGGTGGCTCCTTTGTATCTGGAGCATGTCAAAAATCTCATTGATGGTGACGTATCTGTCTACTTGATGCCCGATGGTGAGGAGCATAAATCTTTTGCCACGTTTTCGAGTTTGATGGACTCGTTGATTGAGGGGAACTTCCGTCGAAATGCGACCTTGATTGCCTTAGGTGGTGGTGTGGTTGGCGATATGACGGGGTTTGTTGCTGCTTGTTATCAGCGCGGTGTGCCTTTTATTCAGGTGCCTACCTCTTTGCTGGCGATGGTTGACTCCTCTGTGGGGGGCAAGACAGCCATTAATCACCCTCAAGCGAAGAATATGGTCGGGGCTTTTTATCAGCCTCAGGCTGTTTTTATCGAGCTGAACTTTCTCGACTCACTACCGCCAAGAGAATATCGGGCTGGGCTTGCGGAAGTCGTAAAATATGGCCTGATCGATGACTTCTCGCTGTTTACCTATATCGAAGATAACATCACTGCCATTAATGCTCGAGATAAGCAGGTGCTTGCAACTCTTGTTGAGCGTTGCTGTCAAATTAAAGCAAAAGTGGTAGGGCTCGATGAGAAAGAGTCCGGTATTCGGGCGATCTTGAATTTGGGGCACACCTTTGGCCACGCCATAGAAAAAGTCGGTCGATACAAAGATTATGTACATGGTGAAGCGGTTGCTATTGGTACCTGCATGGCCTTTGACCTGGCGGTCAAATTGGGGCAAATTGATAGTGGATACGCTCTGCGGGTAGAAAAGCTGTTTGAGAGTTTGGGCTTAGCAACTCATGTTGAAGTTGAGTACGATGCCGAAGAGATTATGCGAGCAATGCAATTAGACAAAAAAAATCTAAGTGAACGCATTCGCTTAATTCTTCCTGCCGCAGAAGGCCGTGTTGAAATTGTTGATACTGTTGATATAGAAAAAATAAAAAGCGTAGTCATTAACAAACTCAAGGAGTGAGATCTTCATGGGCAAACAAGTTTCGACCTTTCGACAAATGATAGAGCTTAGTCAGCGTATGTCGCTCGACTCGCAGAAAACCTTGTGCGAAAGACTTGAGCATTATTCTGTATATTCTGATCGCATCATCGCTTTAAAAGGGGCTCCTGGAACGGGACGCTCGACTTTACTTAGCTTATTAATAGAAGCCATTGAGCCACCTATAGCCGTTGCCAAGCTGACTGCAGAAGATCATTTTCAGCAAACTTTTGCTGATCAGCTGTCATTGAACGAGATGGATACTGAGCAGGACTACGGCGACTTTTTAGCGTCGATTCCTGAGTCAAAAGAAGTATTGCTACTTATTGATGAAGCTGATTACCTGCCAGACGAGTTGTTATTTGCTCTTGATGAGAAAGTGAAGTCTGACACTTTTCATTGTGTGGTCGTAGTTAATGAGCACATGGATAAGGACAGTTGGTACCTCCAACACCATGAACAGGTTTTAGAGTTACTGGTCCCTACCATTAGCGACGATGAAGCGGTCGGGCTCATTGCTCACAAAATGCAGCTGTCTGATAGCCAGTTATTGTTAATCGTTGACGAAAAGAAAGTGGATAACATTGTCAGACAGTGTAACGGTAATATCGGTTTATTAACTGAAGCTGCGGAAGAATTGTCGGCCCAATTAAACCGTCAGCAGGCTACCGCATCCAAAGCAGAACCCACTGCTAATCTAATTCGTGGAGCTGGTTTTGTTGCAATAGCCGTATTATTGGCCTTGGTGTTGATTTTTCAGGATTCGGTTAACCAGTTATTTAAAGCTGAAGAAGCGAAACCTGTTGTTGATACTCCTGTGATTGAAGATAAAGCCAGTGAGCCTGAAGAGGTTGTTGCGCTAGCAACAGACTCCGAAACCTCTGATGTTGAGAAAGAATCTCTGGCGGCTACTAGCTGGCGTGACCAAAGTGTTGCGGACCAAGAAACAAAGACAGCAGCAGACGAGGCTACGACACAGGCGCGGGATAACACTGGCAACGCGAATGTAGTACAGAATGCTATTGTTGATGAACCGTCACAACCTAGTGAGCAGACGGTGCCTCAAGACAGTACAGCGACACAGCCTACTGAGCAATTGCCATCCAAGCCATCATCAATGCCTCCCCCCAAACAAAGACTGGTTCCCCCGATTGATGATCCTGTGGTTGACTCTTTGCCTGTTCAAACAAAGCCAGCAGAATCCAAGCCTGCAACAGGATATTCGCTTACTGCGATGGAAAAAGAACTGTTAACGGTCGGTGATGCCGGTGCCTTGATTCAAGTGGCTGGTTTTAGCGAATTGAAAAATGTAGAGACGTTTCTACAAGCACATCAAAATCAGGGCAATCTTCAGTTTTATCGCACCCTGCGCAATAACAAGCTGTGGTTTGTGGTGGTCGTTGGTCCTTATTCATCTATGGATGAGGCTCGTAATCAACGTGGACAACTGGTTGCAGCGCTACAAAAATCAAAGCCCTGGGTGAAAAGCATGCAACAGGTAAAGAGCGAGATCCGTCAGCTAACTACCGCTCGTCGCTAAATCTAATAAGTGAGTATCTTCCTCTGTCATTCAAAAATACAAAGGGGAGCGCTTACTCACCGCAATCACTTAATTATCTTGGCTCAGTGCCCCTGTTTGCGGCTTGCCTGTACTATGAAATACTTTGGGTATTGATGCCTTTTCTGGTGTAAAATAGCGCATCTTAAAACAGTCAGCGATGTACTGTTTGTCTTTAAGTGGAGTTCCTGAAAGTGACAAAATTAAAAAATGATCGTTATCTACGAGCTGCATTAGGTCAGCCTGTTGATTACACGCCTGTTTGGATGATGCGTCAGGCGGGGCGCTATTTGCCAGAGTATCGTGAATTACGAGCAGAAGCAGGCAGCTTTATGGCTTTGGCGACTAACCCGGAGTTAGCATGCGAAGTCACTTTACAGCCTTTGCGTCGATTTGATCTGGATGCGGCGATTCTGTTTTCTGATATTTTGACTATCCCTGATGCGATGGGATTGGGACTGCACTTTGTTCAGGGAGAAGGCCCTGCTTTCGAAAAGCCTGTACGCACAAAAGCAGATGTTGAAGCCTTGTTCGTACCCGACCCTGCAGACAAGCTGAAGTATGTTACCGATGCGGTTTCTGTGATCCGCAAAGAGCTGGATGGCAAAGTGCCTTTGATTGGATTTTCAGGCAGCCCGTGGACATTGGCGACTTACATGATTGAGGGCGGGGCGACTAAAAACTTTTCTGTCATCAAAGAGATGATGTTTAGTGCGCCTGAGTTGTTGCATCAAGTGCTCAGTGTTTTGGCTGACTCTGTGGTTGAGTACTTAAATGCACAAATCGAAGCCGGTGCACAGGCTGTTATGATTTTTGATACCTGGGGTGGTGTGTTAACTCCCAGAGATTACCGTGCTTTTTCATTGGATTATATGGCGCGAATTGTTGATGGCCTCAAGCGTGAGAACGAAGGGCGCCAGGTTCCAGTTACTTTGTTCACTAAAAACGGTGGCCAATGGCTGGATCAAATGGCTGCAACAGGATGTGATTGTCTTGGTGTCGACTGGACAACAAATTTGGCTGACGCTCGTGAACGCGTTGCTGGTAAGGTCGCTTTGCAGGGCAATATGGACCCATCCGTGCTCTATGGTTCTCCTGAGCGCATTCGTGAAGAGGTCGCGACGATTTTAGCCAGTTATGGTAAAGGCTCTGGTCACGTATTTAATCTGGGGCATGGTATCCATCCAACGGTCAATCCTGAACACGCTAAAGTGTTTGTTGATGCTATCCACGAACTCAGTAAACCTTATCATCAGTGATTGTAGAGTCTCAGTTTAAACCCCTGTCTTTATTGGCTAACCGACATTTACAAACGTTGGTTGGCCCGCTCTTTGTGCCTGTTACTCACCAACCTGAGCAGTGGCAGTCTATTGCGTTAGAAGACGATGATTTTCTTGAGCTGGCCTGGTTTGGACTGGAGGCCCAAGGACCTCTGCTTGCTATTGCTCATGGACTGGAGGGGAGTTACGAGTCTCACTATATCCAACGAGTGTTAAGTCGATTGCTGCCAGCAAATTGGCAAGTGGTGGTGATGCACTTTCGTAGTTGTGGCCCTACGATGAACAAAAAAATGCGCAGCTACCACTCTGGATCGAGCGATGACTTAGATAAGGCACTGGAGTTTATTAGTGCGCGTCAACCTGGCCGAGAGCTCTTTGCCTTAGGCTTTTCTCTTGGCGGCAATGTGTTGCTTAATTGGCTAGGTGAGAACCCAAAACAAAAGCTTTTGCGCGCAGCTATGGCGGTGTCGGTACCGCTATTGTTGCATGAGTGTGCAAGCACTATGGAGCGCGGATTTGCTCGAATCTATCAAAAGCACCTTATTGATTCTTTAAAGAAAAAATCGCAGCTAAAACTCGACTTGGCATTGCCTGGTTATGAGATGATTGCGGCGGCCGATATTCATCAACTGGATACCTTCTGGCAGTTTGACGATCAGATCACGGCCCCTTTGCATGGATTTGATGGGGTACATGACTATTACCTACGAGCTTCCAGCTTTTATAAGCTCCCTGCTATCGAAACGCCGACTTTAATATTGCACGCTCAAGACGACCCCTTTATGTCAGAAAAAGTCATACCGGAAAGCCAGTGGCTAAGTGCTTCAACGGTGATGGAGGTGAGTCAGTCTGGAGGTCATGTGGGCTTCATTGATCAAACGCGTTTGCAAGGCGATTGCTTTTTAGCTCGCCGTGTTCAGAACTTCTTTCATCGCTTCTTCTAAACCCTGCTAATCAGTTTCCTAAATCCTGAGGGTGTCCATTTAGGACAAATCTAAACGGCTGTTTTAATTACTATTGTTTCCAATCTCTTAAGTCGCTAAAGTGAAGCCATGTTCTTATAACGGCTTGCGAACCCTATGGTACAACGAAGAGAGTTATTGAAGTGGACGCTTACTAGTGCATCACTGCTTTGTGGTGGTGTGATCGTTAATCAATACTGGCAGTCAGAAGATTATGAGCAACTGCTTGAGGACGAGCATTCTTATGGTTTTTTGCAACAGGAAGATCGCATCATTTTACTGGCCTTGGCTCCTGTCATTCTTGGCCCTTCGTTGCTGCAAAACTGGCAGCAGAAGCGTGTCCCTCTTAGCCGGATGACGAAGAATGTTGATCTAGCGATAGGGTTTCTTCCTGCAAGAACTCAGCAAGAATTGAGAGAATTGTTTGATCTTCTATGGAACCGCCTAGGTAAGCTGCTCTTAGCGGGTGTATGGGCATCGTGGAGTTCTGCTAGCCAAAACACCTTGAATGACTTTTTGACGGGATGGCGCGAAAGCTGGTTGCCGTTACTCAATTCTGGTTACCTGGGGATTCAGCAACTGGTTATGGCTGCTTATTACAGCGAAAAGCCAAGTTGGGAAATGTGTGGTTATGATGGACCTTGGGAGCTTTAACGATGATGGATCTTAAACAACACGTAAATCATCAAGATTTAAGCCGTGGTGAGGCACCTAAGGTTTTAGAAGCTGATGTGATTGTTGTCGGTACCGGTGCTGGTGGCGGTATGGTTGCCGACATCTTGTCTCAATCGGGCTTGCGCTTGATTATGTTGGAAGAAGGGCCGTTAAAAACGGCCCAAGATTTCAAGATGAAAGAAGCTATTGCTTATCCGGATCTTTATCAGGAAGCCATGGCTCGACGTACCAAAGACAAAGCGATTTCTATATTGCAGGGACGCAGCGTCGGTGGTTCAACAACCGTCAACTGGACCAGCAGTTTTAGAACACCTGAACAGACTTTGTCGTACTGGCAGCACGAGTTCGGTTTAACAAGGCTGACACCTGATTCTATGGCACCCTGGTTTGAGCGCGCCGAAAAACAACTCAATATCACTCCTTGGGCTATTCCACCCAATCAGAATAATCAGGTTTTAATGGATGGGGCTAAGGCATTGGGCTGGAAGGCTGAAATCATTCCTCGTAATGTAAAAGGCTGCGCCAATCTGGGCTATTGTGGTATGGGGTGTCCAATCGGCGCCAAGCAATCCATGTTGGTTACCACGATTCCTGCGGCCATGGAGCGAGGGGCTCATCTTTATTCTCGTACCCGTTGCGAACGTCTGATTCAGCGCGCGGGCCGTATCGAACAGGTCGATATCAGGGCTATGGATAATAATGGGCAACCGACAGATAGAGTCTACCGCCTAAAAGCCAACCACATTATTTTAGCGGGCGGTGCAATCGGCTCGCCTGCGGTCATGTTACGCAGCGAACTTGAAGATCCTCATCAACGCATTGGTCGTCGAACTTTTTTGCATCCTGTTGCTGCGACTGTTGCAGATATGAAGCAAAGAGTTGATCCCTATAGTGGCGCGCCTCAAAGCGTTTATAGTGATGAATTTTTATGGCGAGATGGAGTCTCGGGAAAAGTGGGGTATAAATTGGAAGTTCCGCCTATTCATCCTGTTCTGGGCAGTTCGATCATCCCGTTTCATGGCCTGGAACACGCAAAAATCATGGCTGGGCTGCCTCATATGCATGCATCGTTGGCGTTGATGAGAGATGGTTTTCACCATGGCAGTGTTGGTGGACAGGTTGAGCTGGATGATTATCTGGCGCCCGTATTGGATTATCCGGTGACCGATTATTTATGGGAAGGGGTAACTCATGCCATGCTGACGATGGCGGAGTTGCAATTTGCAGCTGGCGCCAAACGGGTTCGTCCAATGCATATGGATGCCCCCTGGGTTAATAGCTGGTCTGAAGCACAGCAGCAAATTCGAGCGTTAACACAGAAAAATATTCGTACCCTATTGTTCTCTGCCCACGTAATGGGGGGCTGTGGCATGGGGGATAAGCTAGAAAACAGCGTAGTTAACGAGCAAGGACGTTTCCATCATCTGGACAATTTGTGGGTTATGGATGGTTCCATTTTGCCTACCAGTTTGGGGGTGAATCCTCAATTAACGTTATATGCGTTGATCAGCCGACTGGCAACTGGCTTCGCTGAAAGTGTAAAATAGGGAATACTGATGCAAAGTGGCAGCAGGTAAGGCCGAATCTTGCCTGCTGTTGATACTTGGAATGATTTTATTATGAAAATAGCATTGTATCCTGGAACCTTCGATCCCATGACAAATGGGCATGCTGATCTGGTGGCCCGGGCTGCTAAAATCTTTGATAAAGTGATTGTGGCTGTTGCCGAAAATCCTGGCAAAGGGCCTTTGTTTAGTGTTGATGAGCGTGTCGATATGGTGCAACGCTCATTAACCCATGTTTCAGGCGTAGAAGTCTGTGGATTTTCTGGATTGCTGGTGGATTTTGCTCGGCAGCATAATGCTCAGGCCTTATTGCGGGGCTTGCGAGCGGTCTCCGATTTTGAGTATGAATTCCAGTTGGCGAATATGAATCGTCGATTACACCCTGAGCTGGAGAGCATATTTTTGACGCCTGGTGAGGCAAATTCGTTTATTTCATCTACCTTGGTAAGAGAAGTTGCGCGATTAGGCGGCAATATTGATGAATTTGTTCCTCCTTATGTAGCAGAGCAACTGCATAAGAAGTTTAATCGCACATCAAGCTAAAGCGAGCAGATCTTCTAACCCAGGCCTTTTAAGATGCAGCCACATCGCTTCGTTTTAAAAGGCGACAAGTATTAATGTCGGTTTGGCATTTGCATTATTAAAATAGAGCAGTACAATACGCGACCAGTGCGTATTGCAGTGAGAGTTGCGCGATGTCTTTGATTATTACTGATGAATGCATCAATTGTGATGTATGTGAGCCTGAGTGCCCTAATGAGGCGATTTCTCAAGGCGAAGAAATTTACGAAATTGATCCGGACAAATGTACGGAATGTGTTGGTCATTATGAGGAGCCCCAATGCCAATTGGTGTGTCCTGTTGATTGCATTCCGTTGGATCCTGAGAATGAAGAAACCAAAGAGCAGCTGATTGTTAAATATGAGAAGCTGACAGGAGAGTCTTTTAGTTAACTCTCTTTCTTAGTGATTGAAAAGGCCGATATTTATCGGCCTTTTTCGTTTTTATGACTTTCTTCTATATTTAGTGATACGAAAAATAAAAAATCAGGAAGGAAGTGTTTCATGCGCATAATGAGCTTGCTTTGGTGTGTCGTCGGATTTTCTATATTACTCGATGGTATAGGTATTCTCATTGGCTCAGCTTCGCTTTCCTTTGTGCTTATAAAGAATCTGATTTTCTTGGTCGTTTTATTCATTGGTGGTCATTTGTGGCTGTATGCTCCACTAACTCATTTATTTAATAAAAGTCGTATGAGTGAGGATTACAAAGTGGATTTGGCTTTACGGCTGGAGCCTGAGCACTCTGGTCCCTTTTTTGGCAAACTCTTTGAGCAGCAGAATGAACAATGGAACGAAGCGGATAAGTTGATGCAGTCGGTTTTGGGCTCTATTTCTCGTTTTGTCCCGATTTCTGAAGGTGTTAGAGACAACCAGATTGAGTTTGAACAGATGGCGCTGATTAATGGGATCCGTAATGAAGAGATATTTACCGGATTAAAGAAAATATTGGCATCGAATCATGTCGTCCAGGCTGATGTGGGAGAGGCGTTCCGTAGCATTGGTGAAGAAAAAGAGCTGGTCACTAGTGCTCGGGAGGTTATTGAGCAGGCTGTAGATAGTATCAATTTACTGGTTGAGAATGTTAGGGAGGCTGGGGCTCAGATTGCCAGTCTTAAGGAGGCCAGCGAAGAGATTGATGGGATCATTCAAGTCATCAATGCCATTGCAGAGCAAACCAATTTATTAGCTCTTAATGCCGCCATTGAAGCCGCTCGAGCGGGGGAATCTGGTCGTGGTTTTGCTGTTGTGGCAGACGAAGTTAGACAACTGGCTACGCGGACTCATGAATCAACTTTAGAAGTCCGAGATAATATTGAGCGCATCCAAACGCTGACTCAATCGGCCTATGACTGTATGAACCGAGGTGAATCGATTTCTGAAGAAGCGGTTCAGCATACTAAAAGCTCTCACAGCCATCTGGCTGAGATTTTTGAAGCTCTGAATCGGGTCAATTCGACCGCCGAACATATTAAATCTTCTGCTGAAAAAGAATATATGGAAACCGAGCAGGTGATTGCCTCTATTGAGGGGCTAGAGCGCCTTAACTCGGTATTGCAGGATAAGGCTAAGGAATCCACTCTGACGGCCGACGACATGATTAATTTGTTTCGTGTCATTAGTGACAAAATGCAGTCCATCGGGCTTTCAAAACGCGAGCAGGATACTTCGATGCGTACCAAACGACGGGTCACTGAATCGACGGAATCAAAGTCGTCTGGCGTTGAATTGTTTGTTTCATCGTAGAGTCATGACATTAGCTGAGGCATAATAAGCTTAATAGCATTATCTAAACGATGGATACACGAGCATGTCACAAGTGCTTTCGGATTGGCTTTCGGAACGTCCTTTTACCTTAACCCTGTCTTCTGGCTTTTTTGGTTTTTTTGCTCATACCGGGGTGCTAACTGCATTACTGGAGCGCGATTTGGTTCCTCATCGGCTTACAGGGTCGAGCGCTGGAGCATTAGTCGCAGGATGTTGGGCATCCGGTGCCGATATTTCTTTGATGAAACAAAAGTTATTTGCTCTACAAAAGCAGGATTTCTGGGACCCTTTTCCTGGTCTTGGATTATTACGCGGGCACAAATTTCGTCAGCTTTTGGGGGAGCTTTTGCAGTGTCGCACTTTTGCTGATTGCAAAGTGCCTCTGGCGGTATCGGCCTGGAATGGTCTATCGCAAAAAACAGAAGTGCTAACAGAAGGTGAACTGGTGACGGCAATTTATGCTTCATGCGCAGTCCCTTTTCTCTTTCAGCCTGTTTGGATAAAGGGTAAGCCCATGTGGGATGGTGGTATTAAAGATCGTCATGGGCTTGCTGCGACAGACTCGCAAGAAAGGGTGCTTTATCACCACCTTTCTTCTCGTTCACCTTGGCGAAGCAAAAACAGTCGTTCTTTAAAAATGCCTGTAAGGGATAATTTGACGGCACTAGCTATTCACGGGCTACCCAGATCGGGGCCGGACAAATTGGCTGTTGGTCCTGAGGCTTATCAGAAGGCCTACGAAAGCACCCTTAAAGCGCTGGATATGCCCTTGGATAATCAGCGGCACATTGAATTAGGCGTTGCCTGATCCTTAATTAAGATGAAAAGGTTCCATATGGAAGTCGACGACATAAAGACCTGCCATCTGAACCCAGCCGCGATAGCGGTGTTCTCGAGTTGAAGTGAACTCAAACTCGTACTTTCGAAACCAGCGCATCTTGTCATTGGCGTCTTTGGCGAACCATTGACGTGACAGTGCGATAGTACCGTCGAGCAGTTCAACATCGGCTTTGTAGCAATGTTTTAGACATTCTTCATAGGCTTTTTCTTTAATCTGTTGGCTACGCCACCAGTAATAAATTAACACACCAAGAAAGAGTAAGAATAAAACACGAAACATAGTTGAAATGTCTTTTGTGAGCTAGAGAGGAGAGTGCCAGCTTAATGCTGGCACAGAGAGCTGATTACTTATTAGGCAAGCGTGCAACGATTGGAGAAGAGATGCCTGCTTCTCGAACACCATCAACAACACTCACTAAGGTTTCTACACCTGCTTCTTCGTGAGCCTGGATGATAACAACAGTTTTAGGGTTTTCTGCTCGCTTACGCTCGATATTCGCCTGAACAGCACCGACATCAATGATACGGCCTTCCATTCGAATTTCGCTTAAATCGGTAATCTCGATGGCTACAGGAGCGCTTGGGTTATCGGTTTGCTCCGACTGATTGTTAGATGGGCGGCTCATATTAATCGTATTTTCTTTAACGAAAGACGTGGTAACGATAAAGAAAATCAACATGATGAAGACGATATCCAACATGGGAGTCATGTCTACATTAGCTTCATCTTGATCATCGCGATGTCTACGCATTGCTTTTCCTTTCTGACAACTGTAAGTGAAAGTCGTTGATTAATTGATGTTTCAAATTATTCAACGACGCAATATAGCGGTTCCGCTGGAGCAAGTCCAGCTTTGCTGGTCGAATCAGGTCTGGCAGCCAGGGCAGTAAACGGTTGCACGCTGACCCTGACGTATACCTTTGAGGGTAGTTCCGCATTGAAAACAGGTTTCTCCCTCGCGCCCATAAACCATCAGCTCTTGTTTAAAATAGCCCGGTTTACCGTCACTGTGAGTAAAATCTTTTAAAGTGGTGCCACCCTGCTCAATGGCTTGTTTTAATACGCTTTTTATCTCGCTAACCAGTGCCTCATATCGGTTAGCACTGATCTTGCCCGCAGCCCGTTTGGGATGAATACCTGCTTTGAACAGAGATTCAGCTGCGTAAATATTGCCCACACCCACAACGACCTTATTATCCATGATGAAATTCTTTATCGCGGTCTTACGGCCACGAGAAGACTGGAAAATATAGTCGCTATTAAATGCATCGGTTAGTGGTTCAGGCCCCAGATTTGATAGCAACATATCGACTTCAGGCTGTTCGCTCCATAACCAGAAACCAAAGCGGCGTGGATCGGTAAAGCGCAAAGCTTTGCCATTGCTAAGGCACAAATCTACGTGGTCATGTTTTGCGGCGGCTTGGTCACTGGTCACAATACGCAAGCTGCCCGACATACCCAGATGAACAATTAAGTCGCCATGCTCAAATTCTATCTTTAAGTACTTGGCGCGCCGTTTGACGGCTTTAACCGGATGCCCTTCGACCCATTGTGCGAGCTGGTTAGAAACTGGCCAGCGCAAGCTAGGGTTTCTCACTACTAACTTTTGAACGATCTGATTGAGCAAATGGGGTTCGATACCTCGTCGCGAGGTTTCAACTTCCGGTAGTTCTGGCATGGTTTTCTATATGTGTTTGTAAACTGGGTGGCAACAATTGTGTCAGATCTTGCTGCGATAAAACAACGGCTTTGCCTGTTTTCTGGTTAACCAGGATGGGATAAGGGTGAGTCAATAACTGCCACTGTTCAAGCTCTTGTGGATTATTCAGTTGGATATTTAAGCCTTGGCTCTCCGGGGCTTGTTGCAGCCACAAATTTGGAATAAAGCTCTGCCAGGATTGCACCATCTGCAAAAGTTCCTGATGGGAGAGAACAGCGGGCTCTTGGTGCCATTGTTCTTGCTGTTGTGATACTGACCATTGAGCTATCGTCAATTTAGTCAATTGAGAAAACAAAGGTGATGGTTGATTGGGCTCGAGCTTTTTCTCAATGATTCGCCCAGTCATCACAAAGACCAGCATCATTACAGCCATCACCATAATGATTATGTTGAGCCATTGGCGCTGTGTCAGCTTTTTTTTCTTATAAGCCATTGGCGGCAACCTATGAGTAATAACAGTACCGGTAAAAAGAACGGAAAGAACCAACCAATAGCATGCTGTACTAACGGCGAAATCGTCAAGGTTTTATCAACCGGTTGCTTTTGCGGAGCGGTGACGTCTGACGCTGCCGTTAAATAGTTGAACAAGTTAATGGCCAGCTGTGTGTTGGCGTAGTTATTGATCGCCGTATTCGCTAAAAAATGACTGTCTCCACTGATCACGATACGCTGGGTATGTGGACCCTGCTGACGTTGCAACTCTACCATGACAGGAAAACGGCCCCGCAGCTCCCCTAGTTCTTCGTTAAAGGCGACTTCTGTTGCCTCTGTGTTCAATTCTGTCCAGGTTTGACTATGACTATTGAGTAGCGTCTGAGCCTGCCATTCTGAGGTCGGCCTTAGAGCAAAAGCGCTGGTCCAGGGAAGGGCGACCAAAGTGGTTAAGTTGGCGGTGATTTCATGGTCTTTAGAAAAAGACTCAATCAGCAAAACACCCGGGTGTGGTGTACCTCGTTGAAACCCTAATGCATCCATCAAGGTGCCGTCGATTTTGGTCACCGGAAGTTGCTCTAATACCTGCGGGGCTACATCTTCTGGATCTCTTAACCACAAAAGATTGCCGCCAGTTTGTAAGTATTCTTTGAGTCGCTCTTCTTCTTGGTCAAACCAGGGCTGGCGTGAGGACGCGATAACTACCAGCTCGACGTTACTGGGGATGCTATTGAGTTGTGACAAAGAAGCGCTCACCAGAGTCCATCCACGAGTGTTTAGTATTTTGGCCAGCTCTGAAAGGTGACGCTGGCCTTTTTGGTTATGGGAGGCTTCATCATGACCTTCTACTAACATGACTACCGATTGATGGCGTTTTTTGAGCGTATTCAATCCATCCAAAAGCTGCATTTGTGGGTGGCTGCTAAAAGGGTAGTCAATCCAAAGTTCTTGTTTGTTATAACGAATCAATAATCCGGTATTTTGTCTGTCCTCCCACAACATGGTGGATTTGTGAGGGGTAAACTGCATATCTGGCAACGTTTGTTGCAAGGGGTGTATTAGACGTTGTTCTACTTCGTTTTGAGCGATGCTGTTGAGTCCATAGCTATCAATGGACAGTTCTGTTTTGTCCGATATATGTTCGGTTAAAGGCGCTATCAAACTAAAACGATGATTGCTGGTTAAATCCCAGTGATGAGAAAGTTGACGACTACCGATTAACAAAGCCGCAAGAACAAAAACGAACAGCCATCCATAATGTTTTCTTTTCGGTTGCAATAACGTAAAACACACGACGATAACAAGTGCTGACAATAAAATAGGAGATATCAGGTTGGCAGCGCTGAGTAAGCCGACTCGAAAATGAGAATACCAGCCTATGAGGTTGAGCCAGGTTAGCCACGCACTTAAGTTTGGCCACTCCGAAAGAACAAGCTGAACAAGCCACAATGCAAACAGTAATGAGTAGCCAAAAATTAACGCGCCGAGTTGACTACGAGTAAAACGCATTATGGCCAGAGTAATCGACAAAAATGTGATGCAAGATAAAGCGTGGCCAAGAATTTGTGCCATAAATACGGGCCAGTCAATATGACTGTTGTAAAGCAGACCCAATTCTAAAGCCGATAATAAGCCATTAAGAATGAACATGGGGAGCATTAACGCTAGCCAGTCAATCCACCACAGCTTAGCCGCAGACAACGGCAGCGTTCTATTTAAACGTTGGATCCCAGATTGCTCATCTTGAACAAAGGTTTGTGCACTTAACATTGGGATAATGATAAATATCAGCAGGAGTGAAAGACTGTTAAGTGGGGCAAAAATAAATCCGCTAATACTCAGACTTTGAGCATTAGCGTTTTGCAGTGATAGATAACTGTAAGTAAAGTTATTTAAAAAAGTGCTGACAATAAATATATAGAGCGCAAGAATAAAATAAAAATGTGGAGCCGTTAATAGTTGCTTAATTCGCAAGGACAACATAGGTTTTACCATTGCCACTCTCCTGTTGCCTGCAAGCGAAAAAGTTGTTTGAGTACATCCAGTGCATTACCTGATAAAAGTAATTGCTCTTGATCTTTTTGTCGCAGTTGGTTCAAGGTTTCTGAATCATTAACCGACAATATTTGAGAGTGAATGCTTGAGGCGGCTAATCTTTCTGGAGCGGAATTTTTGTAGACCACAAAGTAACTGTGAGCGTCAATATTGCAATCAAGAACGATCGATTGTTCGCTCATTAACAACAGGCGTTTACAGTATCGGATAATTTCATGCAGGTTATGACTGGCAATTAAACAAATACAAGCATCTGGCAAATGATCAAGTTGTTGCCAGAAGCTTTCTTGTTGAGCTGGATCGAGACCGTTTAAAGGTTCATCCATTAGTAGTAGTTGTGGTGCATTGAGCAAGGCTTGAGCAAGAGATACTCGTTGCCGTTGTCCGAGCGATAATTGATTGAGCCGACGAGATGCGAGTTCTGACAAATCAAAACGTTCTATTACTGCGTTAACTTTGAGGGGGAGTTCCTGTGATGAAATACCTTTGCCCAGTCCGATCCAGTTCAGCAATTCTTTGACAGTAAAGTGAGCTGCTGCGGGAAACACATCGGGCATATAGCCGAGTAATGTTTTGGTTTGTTCTGGAGTGTGGATGAGGGATTTGTTATTGAGTAAAACATCACCAGAGCTCGCGGATAATTCGCCAACAATCAGTTTAAGTAATGTGGATTTTCCCGCGCCGTTAACACCTAGCAACCCTGCTTTTTCTCCCGGTGACAGAGAAAAGGAAAGTGGTGTGAGGGAATAATTATTTTGCTCGAAAGCAAGTGCATCGACGGTCAGCAATCTATTCGCTTACTATTTGTTTTTCTTTGATTGTGCGTAACTTGATAGTAAAAATCAACCAGTTGAACCGCTAAGTGCGCTGGCGTTCACATCACTCCATTGAATCGCTTCTAGGTAACTTTCGTTAATTATCTTGGCGAGTTCGGGATCGCTGTTGAGTTCGTCCCATTGACCGTGTTCGAAGGACAGTATGAGTTTGAGTATCTCACCCATATAACCCTCATGATTAATAATGGCTTGTTTGAGTGTGTTGTCGAGTGGTAATCCTGAGATTAGAAAGCTGAGATCGGCCCCCATAATGGAATCAATGCCAGAAAGCAGGCCAGCGGTAAAAAACTGATCAGCGTCCTGTCTTTGTAATTTCAGGGCGACACGTTCGCAGGCCTGTCCTCTAATCAGCAGGGTTTTGATGAGCTCTGGAGGCGTGTCGTCGTTTTGAGTCATCGACAGCATGGTTGCCCAGCGTTTTAGCTGGTTCATACCCAAAAACACCACGGCTTGCTGTATCGACTGAACCTGACGCGGCAGGTTGTAGGAGGCACTGTTGATAATGCGCAATAGCTTGTAGCTGAGCTGAGCATCTTGACTGACCTGACGAGCAATATCATCGGTTTTAGCATCGGGATCGTAAAGCTTAGACATCAGCATCATTAACGCTTGCTTGTTATCGGATAATTGCTTGCCGCGAATGATTTGTGGCTTTTCAAAGAAATAGCCCTGAAAGAGATCAAAGCCGATATCCAGATAGCGCTGATAACACTCATGATCTTCGACTTTTTCTGCCAGCAGTTTAAGGTCGTACTGGCGAAAAAGAGCGACTTTCTTTTCTACTTGCTCGATGTCTACATCCATCACATCGACCTTCACAAAGTCAGCATAGGCCAGCAACTGCTCGAATTCTGGAGTAAAGGGGTAGTCATCTAACGCAATCTTAAAGCCCATCTCACGATATCTTTGCACGGCTTTAATCACTTGCTCATCCGGCTCTATGGATTCCAGAAGCTCCAGTACGACGCTTTCGGGCGGAATTGGCAGCATTTCGTCGGCTGTAATCAGGTTTTGTGTAATGTTGATAAATGCGGGGATTCGGTGATGCTCAGTGGCCTGAGGGAAGCTTGTGTAGTTGTTTAACAGTAATCTTGCAGTAGCTTGGTCACCGCATATAAAGCTGGCTTCATTGCTTTTGTTGCTCCGATATAACAGCTCGTAAGCAAACACTTCCATATTGCGGTCAAAAATAGGTTGTCGCGCTAATAAAATATCAGGAATGTCGTTATCTTCTTGAGTCCCCACAGCGAATAACCTTTATGTGATGTGTATTAAAAATGTAGCACATCGTCATTTTTTGAGCGTGGAAGATTTCGCTGCTGGACTAGATATTCTTGAGATGCTTACTGATGCAGAAGGAAAAAATTCTTTAAATATCTCAATAATAAAAAAGCCCAGAGCGATGCTGGGCTTTTTTTGGCAAGCTTGGAGGCGTGCGAATTACTTGATTTTAGCTTCCTTGTAAAGCACGTGCTTGCGTACTACTGGATCATACTTTTTGAATTCCAGTTTTTGAGGAGTATTACGTTTGTTCTTAGTCGTAGTGTAGTAGTGACCAGTGCCTGCGCTGGAAACTAACTTGATTTTATCGCGTGCGCTATTAGCCATGATCTAGCTCCTTACACTTTTTCGCCGCGAGCACGGATCTGCTCGAGAACGGTTTCAATACCTAATTTATCGATGATACGCATGCCTTTAGCAGATACGCGTAATCTTACAAAACGCTTTTCACCTTCAACCCAAAAACGATGGTGGTGTAAGTTAGGTAAAAAACGACGTCGTGTTCTATTTTTAGCGTGAGAAACATTGTTCCCCACAGTCGGGCGTTTACCCGTTACTTGACAAACTCGTGACATGACTGCCTCCAAAACTTCAAAATTCGTTACTAATAGATCTTTCTTTCAAATCCCGACCTGATTGAACGCACCTAAATCAAGTGACTTGATGTGGGTCGAGATCATGATAAATCGAGGGCGCACTTTATACCAGATGCCGTGTTTTTAAGCAATAAAAAGATCGGTTTAGGCCACTTTTTTGCTGCCAACCCCAACATTTTTATTGGTTTGCCCCCTTTATGGGGTTGGCGAGGTCTAAAAGCAATAGTGCGAGATGATTTGTTGATAAATATTTTCTGCCTCCCCGATAGCCGCAATTGGGAGCTGCTCGTTGGGGCGATGGGCCTGATCGATGGAACCTGGGCCCAGCACGATAGAAGGAATTCCCATTTGCTCAAATAAACTGGCCTCGGTGACATAATCCGCAGTTATTGCAGTTGTACCGCTGACATCGCACAGATGTTCAAGATGATGGTGCTGACAACTGGTCAGGAAGCCGTCAATGGGGTGGTAAAGAGGCGCTAGTTGGCGAGAAACTTCAAAGGGAGCGAGGGCACTGATGATCGTTTCTTGAACCAGAGCTTCCAGAGCAGCCCCAGATAAATCTGGCAAAGGACGAATATCGAACTCGAGGGTGGCTTCTGCGCAGATGCGGTTTACTGCATCACCGGCTTTAAGAGTGCCCAGGTTGAGGGTGGATACGGGCACTTTAAATTGTGTGTTTTGGGTTTGATGCGCCAGAGCATTGCGTAGTTGCATGAGTTTTCCCATGACGGAGTGCATCGCATCCAGACAATTATATTGATGTTTATTGAGGCTAGAGTGGCCGCCCTGACTGGTCAAAGAGAGTCGGTAGGCCTGATATCCTTTATGAGAAACAACAGGTACCAGGGAGGTTGGCTCTCCTATAAGGTTCAGTGTGGGCTTGGGTAACTCTTGGCTTTGCAGAGCACGCGCGCCAGCCATGGTGGTTTCTTCATCGGCGGTTGCGATCAGAGTAATGGGTTTATGTTTTGCGGGCAGATCGTTAATGACGCTCAATGCAACCGCAAAAAATGCTTTCATGTCGGTGACTCCCAATCCTGTGAGATGTTGGGAGCTTGCAGTCAACTTCCAGGGATCGGACTGCCATGCCTGCTCGTCGGCGGGCACTGTATCGGTATGTCCACTCAACATGATACCTCCCTGTCCTTTGCCGCGCGTGGCAATGAGGTTCCATTTGTCTTTATGCTCGCATACTGGTTGTAATTTACAGGTGAACTTTAAGTCATCGAGCCAGTTTGCGAGTTGCTCGCACAGCTTTCTGTTCGACATATCAAGTTGTGAGTCATCTGAGCTAACGGACGGTTCCTGTACCAGATGCTGTATTAATTCCATCGACGTAGGTAGTCTTTTCATGTGTATAATCAAACCCATACAAAGTAGTTATATTCCACTTTACGACTGGCTGGCGACAGCTTGAGGTAAGCAACCAATTCATAAACGCTATTTTGTATTTAAATGAATCTCACATTAAGGAAGTTTCATTTTATACTAATACTCATGCATATATTCAAAAGTTATGCATATTTATTCTCATTGTTGCATATTTATGCGGCAGTGTGCTAGTCTAACATTCGTACGGATTGAGTATGTCGGATAAACAAACGCGACAAAGGGTCATACGTGACCTGATCAGTAAACAAATCGTTCAAAACCAAGAGATGCTTGTCTCGCTATTAGCAGAGCAAGGTGTTCGAACGACGCAGACAACCTTGTCTCGTGATTTAAATGAATTAGGTATTTGGAAGGGGCCAGACGGTTATGTTTTGGGTGATGCGGCGCCCTTAAGGGCGAATAAAAATGAATTGAGAAAAGTCCTGCAAACATTGGTGCTTTCTATGGAGCTTGCCAGCAACTTTCTCGTTATCCGAACTAAACCTGGACGTGCACAAGCGATTGGTTATGAGTTGGATAACTCTTCGTTAGAACTGGTTGTTGGCAATATCTCTGGTGATGACACCATTTTTGTAGCGACTCGAAGCGATGAGGACGCGATGCAATTAAAGCGTGAACTTGAAGAAGTAGCACAATAAGCCTGCGGATGACATTCTTCCGCGAGGCGGGAGTTTGTCACCATGAAAAAATGTGCGATTGTTGGAGCCAGCGGGTATACCGGCATGGCTCTGGCGGGACTGATTGCGCAACACCCAGAGTTTTGCCTGACGGCACTGTCTGTGTCGTCGAACAGTGATTATCTTAATCAACCATTCAGCCAATGTGCGCCTGTCTATCAGGGTATTATTGAGCTGCCTTTAACCAGCTGGGAAGATTTAATTTCGTCGCCACTATGGCACGAAATCGATATTGTTTTTCTAGCAACACCCCATGAATTTAGTGCCGATGTTGTACCCAGTTGTCGTATTGCTGGTAAGTTGGTTGTTGATTTATCGGGGGCTTATCGACTCAAAGATCCTGAACAGTTTAATGATTATTATCATTTTCAACATCCTCACCAAGAGTGGTTAACCGAAGCTTGCTATGGCTTGCCAGAAGTCAATGCCAACGCTCTAACATCAGCGCAACTTATTGCTGTGGCAGGTTGTTATCCCACGTCGGCCCTTGTTGCTTTAAAGCCTTTTATTGAGCACCAGTGGGTGACTGGAACCCCTGTTATTCATTCTGTAAGCGGGGTGAGTGGAGCGGGTCGTAAAGCCAGTTTAAAAACCACATTGTGTGAGCTGAGCCTGGAAGCCTACGGCGTAGATACCCATCGTCATCAACCAGAAATCGAGCAATGCCTTAATCATCCTGTGATTTTTACGCCTCATTTGGGCGCCTTCCCCCGTGGCATTCACACCTCGGTTACTGCCGAGCTGACACGACCTTACGAGCAAACGGATGTTTATGCGTTACTCGAGGATATTTATGCGCAACATCCCTTAGTGCGCATTAAAGACTCTTTGCCAGCAATTCACCATGTTGCTCACACCCCGTTTATTGATATTGCTGCCAGAGTCATTAACAGCGGTCAGCATTTGCAGTTGTTTGTTGCCATCGACAATTTATTGAAAGGTGCAGCGTCTCAGGCTGTGCAGTGCGCCAACTTGGCCTCTGGGCTGCCTTCGTCACTCGGATTATTTTCGCCCTCATCTCATGCAATTCAAGGAGCTCGTTCATGAACATTCATGTTTTCAAATTAAGTGGAAAAGTGATCAATCAGCCAAGTATCCTGGAATCGGTGGCGCAAAAAATTGAGCAGTTGCAACGATGTTATGGTTTTAAGGCCGTCATTGTTCATGGTGGTGGAAAATATTGTGATCAATGGTGCGAACAGTGGGAATTCGATGTTCAAAAGCATAAAGGATTGCGCGTCACCCCTGCTAAGCAAATGCCTATTATTGCGGGCGCATTATCTGGTTATGCTCATACTCAAGTGATTGGGGCCTTGTCCAAGGTAGGATTGAATCCCGTGAGCTTTAACCCTTCTACTGGCAATACGCTGAATTGTGAACTGCATCCTGAGCACAAAGCTTTAGGAAGGGTCGGAGTGGTTAAACCAAATCAACCCACTCTGGTTAAACGATTACTGTCATTAGATTACTTGCCCGTTTTTCATTCTTTAGGATTCAGTGAAGAGGGCGAGTGTTTAAATGTGAATGCCGATGACGTCGCGGTTGCGCTAGCCGAATGCATTGGAGCTAGCGAATTAATTTTATTATCAGACGTCGATGGATTACTGGATGCCGAAGGCCAATCCATTGCAAGCCTTAATTACAAACAACTGCCTTCTTTATTGTTGTCTCCCAGTGTGTCTGGCGGGATGAAAAATAAGTTGAGTGTATTGACATCGGACTATGTCGGTTCAATGAATCGCGTCGTCATTACCAATGGGCTCACTCCTAATTTATTAGAAGAACAACTCTATGGATCTTCGAAAGGTGCGACCGTATTAACGGCAGGGGAGGCTGTGTGATGAAGTCCTTATTATCCATTACGGATCTTTCGGCTGAAGATATACACAACATCGTTCAATTGGCCATGGATATGAAAGCGCATCCCCAGCATTACACCAAGAGCTTGGCTGGTAAGCATTGTGTCATGTTGTTTGAAAAACCGAGTCTTCGAACACGAGCGAGTTTTGAAGTCGGACTTCAACAGCTAGGCATGTCGACTCACTTTTTTGATATGCAGCACGATAAAATGGGGGCTCGTGAATCGGTAAAAGACTTGGCCAACAATTTATCGCAATGGTATGACGCTGTTGTCGCACGTGTGGATTGTCATGACAGCCTTGTACAACTGAAAAGTCACGGCAACCTTCCGGTTATCAACGCTTTGTGTGATCGTTTTCATCCTTGTCAGGCATTGGCCGATTTTTTAACGATGGCTGAAATGTCGAGTTTAAAAGAGGGCGTGCATCTGGGGTACGTGGGCGATTTTAACAATGTGTGCTCATCGCTTATTCATGTTGCCGCTTTACTAAATGTTTCTATGACGGTAGTGAGTCCCTCATGCAACCAAGCACAGTTTGATCTTATTGAAACCGCTAAAAGTGCATCAAACGCATCACTGCAATGGTGTTCTTCTGTTGAGCAGCTTAAAGAGGTCGATTTTATTTATACCGATGTTTGGCAATCGATGGGCGCTAAAAATTCCCTCGATGATATCGAGGCAACTTACCTTCCTTATCAAGTTAATCATCGACTGATGCAGCAAACGAACGCACGTTTCTTTATGCATTGTCAGCCTGTGCATCGTGGACAGGAAGCAACCTCAGAAGTATGTGATGGCAGTAACTCGCTTATGTATCAACAAGCGGCCAATCGCATGCACGTTCAGAAAGCACTTTTATATTGGATTTTTAATGGAGCCCACTCATGAATACCTGTCAATCAATTATGCCAACAAAAAAAGTGGTTTTAGCTTACTCTGGTGGCCTCGATACATCGACAATCATTCCCTGGCTAAAAGAAAATTATCACTGTGAAGTCATCGCATTTGTTGCTGATGTAGGACAGGGTGATGATGAGTTGAAAGGCATAGAAGAAAAAGCTTTAAGCTCTGGTGCCAGTGAGTGTCATATTTTTGATCTCAAGGAAGCTTTTGTCAGTGACTATATTTATCCGACGCTTGTTACTGGTGCTATTTACGAAGATGAATATTTGTTAGGTACGGCGATGGCTCGTCCGATTATAGCGAAAGCTCAAGTTGAACTGGCACTCTCTATTGGAGCTGATGCGCTGGCACATGGCTGTACTGGCAAGGGCAATGATCAAGTGCGCTTTGAAGCGGTTTATGCCACTTTGGCACCTCAACTTAAGGTGATTGCACCCTGGCGTGAATGGGGATTAACGTCTAGAGAAGATTGCTTGGAATATCTGGAGCAGCGAGGGATTTCTTGTTCTGCCAGTGCCGAGAAGATTTATAGTCGTGATGCGAATGCCTGGCATATTTCTCATGAAGGTGGTGAGCTGGAACATACCTGGACGGCAGCAACTCAAAAAATATGGACCTGGACCGCGCCCTTAGAAGACACGCCATCACAACCGGAAACACTAACTATCGATATCAATCATGGAAACATAGTAGCGATCAATGGGCAACAAAAAAGTCCGTTAGAGTGTTTAGACGAGCTTAATTTAAAAGCGGCACAACATGGTGTTGGTCGTATTGATATTGTTGAGAACCGTCTTGTGGGTATGAAGTCTCGAGGGTGTTACGAAACACCGGGTGGCACCGTGATGTACAAAGCTTTACGAGCGTTAGAACAGTTGGTTTATGATCGCGATGCCTATCACTTTAGGCAGTCTTTAGCGTTGGAGTTTGCGCAGCTGGTTTATGATGGCAAGTGGTTTTCTGCAAAAGCTCAATCTATTTTGTCAGCCTGTAAAAGTCTGGCGAATGACTTAAGTGGAAAAGTGGTTGTTGAGCTTTTTCGTGGGCAGGCGAAAGTAATTCAAAAGCAATCGGCTAATAGTCTTTATTCAGAAGACTTTGCAACGTTTGGCCAAGATGACGTTTATCGTCAGACTCATGCCGAAGGCTTTATTCGTTTGTTTGCTTTAAGTGGTCGTATTAAAGCGTTAAAAAAGCAAGGAGTACTGCAATGACGATGTGGGGAGGTAGATTTCAAAACTCTGCAAGTCAGCTGTTTAAGTTATTTAACGATTCTTTATCTGTTGATTGTCAAATGGTGCTGCAGGATATTGAAGGCTCAATTGCTTGGGCCGAAGCGCTCACATCCGTCAGTGTATTGGATCATGATGAGTTAGAAAGTATTGTGCAGGGGCTCCATGATATTAAAGAGTCTGTCATATTGCAGCCAGACCAGATTTTACAGTCGCAAGCTGAAGATATTCACTCCTGGGTTGAGCAGCAGTTGGTAGCAAAGATTGGTAGCGCAGGAAAAAAACTTCACACTGGCCGCAGTCGAAATGATCAGGTGGTGACTGACTTCAAGTTGTGGTGTCGTGAGAAAGCCTCTCTGCTGGATTCATTGTTAGCACAACTTATTGAGACCATAGAGTGCAAAGCTTTGGAAGAGGCAGAATCTACAATGCCATCTTATACCCATTTGCAACGAGCACAACCGATTACTTTTGGCTTTTGGTTGCAAGCGATCAGTGCCATGTTGAAAAAAGATCGACAACGTTTAGCATTGTCTTCAGAAATTAATAACCAATGCCCTTTGGGTAGTGGCGCTATTGCAGGGACTGCATTTGCTATTGACCGTCATCAGCTGGCTGAAAAGCTGGGGTTTCAAAACCCGACTGAGAACGCGCTGGAAACGGTATCGGATAGAGACTTTGTTGTGGACTTTTTATATAGCATTGCGACCAATATGCTGCATTTGTCGAGAGCCTGTGAAGACTTGATCTTTTTTAACTCGGACGAGGTGGGCTTTATCAAACTTGATGATTCTGTGACATCAGGCTCATCGCTAATGCCTCAAAAAAAGAATCCCGATGCTCTGGAGTTGATCCGCGGAAAAGCTGCGACGGCTATCAGTGACTTAAATGCTTTAATGATCACATTAAAAGGTTTGTCGTTGGGTTATAATAAAGATCTGCAACAGGATAAATCGGTGTTATTTGCTGCGGTTGAAAGCTGGCAGCAGTGTTTGTTGATGTTTCAGCAGGTAATTTCATGCATCACAACCTGCAAAGAAAAGATGTTGGCTTCGGCACAGCAGAGTTTTGTTAACGCAACAGAACTTGCGGATTATATGGTTTCTTTAGGCGTTCCGTTTCGTCTGGCTCATGAACAGACTGGACAGCTGGTGGTTTTTGCTGAGCATAAAGGCAAGTATTTACAGGAGTTGTCACTAGAAGATTTTCATCAGGTTAATGCAGATATAACCGAGGAGGTTTATCAGTGGCTGGATGTAAAGCATGCCCTGACAAGGCGCGAAGCTTTTGGAGGCACTGCACCTGCCAGAGTTCGTAACGCAAGCAGGTCGGGTGACATTGAGATCGGCTGTGCTCAGGCGGCGGATGCAGAAGAGGTGATTAAGCTAGTTGATTATTGGGCGAAGACAGGAGATAACCTGCCCCGTACCAAAAATAATGTACTGACGAATCTCATGTCTTTTAAGGTTGCTAAAAATAAGCAGGCAAAAGTGGTCGGGTGTGGGAGCTTACACATCTATGATGACTCTCTGGTTGAGATTCGCTCTCTTGGCGTTGCGCCTCAATCACAGGGTGCTGGAGTCGGTGCGGCATTGGTCTTAGAATTGATGAAGCAGGCGGCAGCTTTGGGACTCACTAAGGTATTTGTGCTTACTCGTAAGCAGACATTTTTCTCTCATCTGGGGTTTGAGTTAACCTCACTGGATAGCTTGCCAGAGAAAGTGCTTAAAGACTGTCAGTATTGTTTGCGTAAAGAAGCTTGCGATGAAGTCGCGATGATTTACCATTTGGTTAATCACTAAATTACTGAAGCCTGGTGGCTCAGAGTTTATCACTTTGAGCCTCCACTCAGATTTTACTGATGCCTTTAAGCCAAGCTTTTAGACTTTAGAGAACGCCTTGCTCGGCAAGAGATACCGTACTGTGATCACCCACAATGACATGGTCCAGCACTCGTACATCAATCACCTCCAGCAGTTCTTTTAGTTTAATGGTTATGTCAATGTCGGCATGGCTCGGATCGGGTTGTCCGCTAGGGTGGTTGTGAGCCAGTATCACTGCTGCGGCATTATTGGCTAAGCATTGTTGAACGATGACTCTTGGATGCACACTGGCCTGATTAATGGACCCGCCAAACATTATTTCGAATTTGATCACTCGGTGGCGGTTATCCAGGAACAGGCAGGCAAATTGTTCATTGGGATAATCTCGTAATTTGGTAAACAAAAAATGCCGTGTTGCAGAAGGCGATGTTAATACATCGCCACGCTTGAGCTTTTGTTCCAGACAACGGCGTGTCATTTCCATCGATGCCTGGATCTGAACATACTTAGAAAGGCCGATACCTTTGTGTTGAGCCAGTATGTTCCAAGGTTGGCGCAACAGCTCGCGAACGTCACCGTAGCTGGTAATTAACTCTCGCGCCAATTCCATAACGCCTTTTCCTGAGATCCCTGTACGGAGAAAAATCGCTAACAGCTCAGTATCCGACAGACTCTCTGCCCCATGTTTTATCAGTTTTTCTCGTGGCCTTTCTTCCTGTGGCCAGTCTTTTACTTTCATTGTCTTTCCTTGAGATGATTGGTCGAACACACTTTAGGTAAATCTCAAACGGGCGTCTATCAGAGATTTGCTCCGATCTATGTCGGAGATTGCAGATTTATCAAGGATAATTACTAAAGTAAGTGGTTATTCGCTTACATAGGTTGTAATATTATTAAGATAACTTTTGCTATGCCTTTCGCGGTGATATTTTATTCACTTTTAGCCAAGACGAGCCGTATTTCATTAAGGCTTGGAGCTGGGATATAGCGAAATACTATTGTGGTGGCTGAAGCGTTATGTGGCTGCTCGGCAATTAACGAGATTTCGATGGCAGCTGGTATTGTAGGGTATGCCGTTGGTGTTGAATGTTCGGAAGATTGCTCATTGATGGCCCTTAAGGTTTCTTTATACCTGTTGCCTTTCACTATGCAGCAGTGTTAGCAGCATTGTGAAATATTTGGGGTATATATCTTTTTTATTTCACCACGGGTTGTAGGCATGATGAGTTTGTCTATGATCAAGTAAAGTTCAAGGCTCTAGCAGAGCCGAATCAAGGTCGTTATTTAAAAAAATAAGTAGTTAAATCATTGTGAGTTCTGAATGCTGACAAAACGTATTATATTGGGTGTGACGGGCGGCATTGCGGCTTATAAGAGTGTGGAACTGTGCCGCCGCCTTATTGAGAAGGGATGTGAAGTGCGCGTTGTCATGACAGCGGGTGCAAAAGAATTTATAACCCCTATGACTTTTCAGGCTGTGAGTGGTCACCCGGTTCATCATGAATTGTTTGATGAAGCGGCAGAAGCCGCCATGGGTCATATTGAGTTGGCGCGTTGGGCCGATCAGATTTTAATCGCGCCTGCTAGCGCTGACTTTATGGCTCGAATCGTCGCTGGTATGGCGGGGGATCTTTTGTCGACGTTATGTCTGGCTTCAAATGCACCCGTTACCGTTGCTCCGGCTATGAATCAGCAGATGTGGCGAGCCGCGGCAACGCAACATAACATAGACATATTACGCCAGCGGAATATTGCGATCATTGGCCCTGCCAGTGGCGAACAGGCATGCGGTGATATCGGGCCTGGGCGTATGGTTGAACCATTAGATATTGCTAATCAGATATTGGATACCGTGGAATCTTCGGCTCTGCTGGCTGGTCAGCGCTGGGTTATTACGGCGGGCCCAACACGAGAATCCATTGATCCGGTAAGATTTTTAAGCAACCACAGTTCTGGCAAAATGGGCTATTCCATTGCAGAAGCCGCGGCTGCATTGGGAGCTGAAGTTGAGCTGGTGAGCGGGCCTGTGAATTTGCCAACACCGCATAAAGTTGAGCGTCAATGTGTCACGGGGGCGCAAGATATGCTCGACGAAGTAATGAAGCGTGTTAAGAAGGCTGACGTTTTTGTTGCCTGCGCTGCTGTGGCGGATTATCGAATCAAGCAGGTCGCTGAGCAAAAAATCAAGAAAAATGAAGATACAATGACATTGGAGTTAGTCAAAAACCCTGATATTTTACAGCTGGTTTCTGCTTTAGAGCAGCGCCCACTGTGTGTGGGGTTCGCTGCCGAGACTCAAGATGTCGAGAAGTTTGCCCAAGGGAAACTGAAACGTAAGAAACTTGATTTAATCTGCGCTAACAATGTCAGCCAGGAGGGCGTCGGATTTGATGCTGATGACAATGCCCTGATGCTGTTATTTAAAAACGGTGACAAAGTGTCATTAAAGCGCGATAGCAAGCAGCGCATTGCTGCACAGCTTGTACAACATATCAATGAACTATTGAAGTAAAACGAATGACCCGAATGACAAGGAATCAATCGTGAAGAGAAAAGCCAAAGCACAAAATCAAAAAACAGAGGCTTCGAAGTCTAACGAATATTTACTGGGTTCAAAGAGTATTCTTAGTCTTGGTGGACCCTACATTATCTTCTCTTGTTTAATCATCTGTCTGGTTGCCATACTGCTCTACTATGTTGTTGTCTCCGGTCCTAGTGCTCAGAAAAATCAAATATTTACTCAGGGCGCATTACGAGGCTATGTGGATTCCATTTTAGTCAAAGTAGAAACGGCTCGAGATTATGTTGATCAGTTTGCAAATAGCAGCCCTGTTGTGGCTGCTGTTATCGATCAAGATCTGCAACGTATTCAAGAGTTAGAGCAGCAGTTAAATAATCGCATTCCTTATACAATGGGCGTCAAAATTCTGTTCCCTACTGTGATGACAGAAAACTTATCATCCAAACCCCCTATTACCAATGTGGTTTTAGATCTGGTTCGAGATGTGGTGAAAGGCAAGCCCGTTCATCCAGAGGTCATCAAGCCTGGGTCAAATGACAGTTTTGTTTCTATTATGTCGCCCGTTAAATCTGGAGATAGAGTGTTGGCTGTGGTGGTACTGGCTCTTGAACGACAGTTGATTGATGACACCTTGGAGCGTATTCATTCGGTTCCTGGCTACATTGAATTGCAGCAGAACTTTTATAACAAAGAGCAGATGGTTGGCAGCCAGGGAGATGCATCTCTCAAAAGTGGAAGACCCTTTGCTGTAGGTACTCGTCCTGGCTCTAATTGGTCGGTGGCGTTCTGGCCCAAAGATTTAGATGGATTTTCGGGACGCACTGAGCTGATTTATTTTATCTTAGGCGTTATTACTATTTTAGTGGTGGTGGGCGTTTGTAATTTTATTGGCTTACGTACATTACAGTATGACGTAAAAGCAGACACTGGGCATCTGGCCAAATTGCTGCTGGATACCAAGGGACAGTTTATTGATACTTCTGGCTCATTCAAAATTAATTTCTTCCGTGATTTAATTGTGACCTTAGTTCGTAATGGTTTTAGTGTGGGTATCGAACCGAGTGCTCATGAGCCGGCCGCAGTTAAAACCAAGCCTGCTATGAATGAAGCACCCGTCGAAGATAACCGTCCGTTAATTGCTTCACTAGGCAGTGATGATGGACTCGAAGTTCAAGATCATACACCGATGGTCTCACTCAAAATTCCTGAGTCTATCTTCCGCGCTTATGACATTCGTGGTGTCGTTAACGAAACTCTCACTCCAGAAATCGTAAAAGAAATAGGCCGTGCAATTGGTAGTGAAGCTTTTGAGCGTGGTGAACAAAAAGTTGTCGTTGCGCGCGATGGTCGTCTGTCTGGCCCGAGCTTAACAGACGCTTTAAAAGAAGGTTTGATCGAGAGTGGTCGTGATGTAATTGATATTGGTATGGTGCCAACGCCCATATTGTATTTCGCGACTAATTATTTAGATACGCGCTCTGGTGTTATGGTGACGGGTAGCCATAACCCGGCCAACTACAATGGTTTAAAAGTTGTTATTGCTGGAGAGACGCTATCGAAGGAAAACATTCAGGCTCTGAGAAAGCGCATCGTTAATGATGAGTTTGTGAGTGGGCAAGGCAGCGAAGAAGTGTTGGATTTATTGCCTGATTATTTAGGACAGATTACCTCTGATGTGGCATTGGCGCAGCCATTAAAAGTCGCTGTTGATTGTGGTAATGGTGTTTCTGGTGGCGTGATTCCTCAGTTACTTCAAGCGCTTGGATGTGAAGTGATTGGTTTATATTGCGATGTGGATGGTAACTTCCCTAATCATCATCCAGATCCCAGTAAGCCCGAGAACCTCAAAGACCTGATCAATATGGTTAAAAATGAAGAGGCGGATCTGGGGCTGGCATTTGATGGCGATGGTGATCGTCTTGGCGTGATTGCTTCTGATGGAACCATCATCTGGCCTGATCGACAAATGATGCTTTATGCCATTGACGTTTTATCGCGTAATCCTGGCGCAGATATCATCTTTGATGTTAAGTGCACCAGCCATTTACCTAAAGTCATTTCATCCCATGGTGGGCGTCCTATCATGTGGAAAACCGGACATTCACTTATCAAAGCTAAAATGCGCGAAACGGGTGCATTGCTTGCAGGAGAGTGTAGCGGTCATATCTTCTTTAAAGAGCGCTGGTTTGGCTTTGATGATGCACTTTATACTGCGGCTCGATTGTTAGAAATTTTAGCGGGTGATGTACGTAAGTCGGCCGAAGTTTTTGCTGCTTTGCCTGATAGTGTGGTCACCCCCGAAATCAATGTCTCAATTTCAGATGCTCGAAAATTCACATTTATAAAGAAGCTGTCTGAGAATGCTCATTTTCCTGGAGGGAAGTTGAATACCATCGACGGAATTCGAGTGGATTATGATGACGGTTGGGGACTGGTACGTGCGTCTAATACAACACCTTGTCTGGTGGTTCGATTTGAAGCAGAAAATGAAGACGCATTACATCGAATTCAAGATACATTTAGACAACAAGTTTTAGCGATTGATAGCTCGTTGCAATTGCCATTTTAAATTTTTTGGGGAGATAACTTTATGCCTGCGGTGAAAAAAAGCGGCTCGCGCCGCCAGGAGATTTTGCAATGCCTGGCACATATGTTAGAAACGGAAGTGGGTGCGAGAATAACAACAGCACGACTGGCAAAAGAAGTGGGAGTTTCTGAAGCGGCTCTTTATCGACACTTTCCCAGTAAGGCGAAAATGTTTGAAGGGTTACTCGAGTTTGTTGAAGAAAGTATTTTTACTCGCATCAATGTAATCAATGGCGAGCAGCGCGAGAGCCATGAAAAGTGTCAGATGATTCTGGGCCTTATTCTTGCGTTTGCAGATAAAAATCCTGGCATTTGTCGTTTGTTGACTGGGGATGCTTTGATTGGCGAGCAAGAGCGGCTACGTGAACGGGTGGCTCAGTTGTTTGATCGTGTTGAGTTGCAAATTAAACAGATCTTGCGAGACGCTCAATTAGCTAACAGCAGCATATCGATTGACTCGGCTGTTACCGCTAATTTATTGATGGCTTGTGCAGAAGGACGTATTCAGCAATTTGTGCGTAGTAATTTTAAGCGTTCACCGGTTGAGAACTGGAATACTCAGTGGAATTATCTGGTGCCGATGCTGGGGTAATAAAGTTAGGATAATAGAAATGCAGAAAGCAGCTCGAGTTAGAGCTGCTTTTCTACTAATTGAATAAAGCCATCACGAACACTTCGAATGTGGGAGCTGGCACATAGCTGAGTACCTGCATCACTCGAATGACAACTAATCTCTAATACCACTTGCGTCTGATGACGGCCTGGTACTTTCGAAAAAGACAGGGCAATATCACTCTCTGTGGCTGGCGATGCTGTTAAAATTAATGTGTCTGTAATGATCTCTAATTTGCCCGTTGCGTTATTAGCGGCATAAACCTGCGCAAGCTGCCATATTTTTCCGCACTGTTCGTTGTTTTCGCAGTCGTATATTGCAACGGTGCCTTTGTCATTCTTCTTTGCATCTCTATCAAGTCGATGAGCCAGACGTTTTGCTTGTAGCTCTTTAAAGCGAATGATGTCTTTCTCAAAGCGCTTAGCAATATTTTCTTTTTCTTGCTGTATTAAGGTGGCTGTGTTGATGCGTTGATTGATCTGCTTTTGTGTTTCAACAATGTTTTGTTTGAGTTTGTCAGGAACCTTGGTGCCCAAACGCTCATAGTCTGCTGCACGTCCCTGAAGTTGCTCCAGATTAGACAACAATAGATTCCGTTCGTTAACGTTAATCTCTTTGCGCTGCTCGATACCTTGCATTTGCGCTTCTCGAGCTCGAGTAATGTCATTCACACTGGCAAACAGGCGTAGTAGTTCGGCGTCACGTTTTAGCTGGCGCTGATGATCTCGCTTGGCTTTCTCAATCTCTTTTTGGCGCTTTTTTTCTTCTTCAAGTTCACCAATGGTTTTGGCTGGACTGACACGTTGAATCAGTTTGCCTTCGGCATTCAATACTTCGTAGCCACTGGCAAGAGCTTCTGGCGTTACATAATCGACAACGATGATCTGCCCTTCGCTGTTTTTGAAGCGATAGTAGTTTTTTGCTTCCGCTATAGGGAACAAAGCACATATCAGAATAAATGAGAGCAGTTTTTTCATTATTAACCTTGATATCTTTCTACTACTTAACTGTAGCAAATTAATCGTTTTTGCGTTACCCCAATGCTCTAGTGGGTATTCCATAGAGCTGCTGCACCCTCGGTTGGGTGGTCGAAGATGCAGGCCGTATTTTACGGTTAGGCGACACCGTATTCTGAGCGGTATGCCTCAATTGCTTGACTAAATTGAGCTAACTCTTTGTTTTTTGCGATATAAGCAGACAATCCACTCAGGTTCGCAATCGAATAAACGGGGAGTTGATATTCTTTTTCGACTTCCTGTATGGCAGATAGTTCGCCTTTCCCTTTTTCCTGGCGATCCAATGCAACCAATACTCCTGCTGGTTCGGCACCGTGCTGCTTGATGATATCGATTGACTCTCGAATGGCCGTACCTGCGGTAATCACATCATCGATAATCATCACTTTACCATTGAGCGCTGCTCCTACCAAGTTTCCGCCTTCACCATGGGTTTTAGCTTCTTTTCGGTTATAACATACAGGGTAGTTAGCTTGTTTTATATGATACAGCGAGGTGGCTGTTGTGGTGGCCAGTGGTATGCCTTTGTAGGCTGGGCCAAAAATCATATCAAAATCGGCATTATTCTCGATCAGGGTTTCGGCATAGCATTGGCCTAACAAGCTGAGATCGCGGCCACCTGAGAATAAGCCCGCGTTAAAGAAGTAAGGACTTACTCGACCTGATTTTAATGTGAATTCGCCAAATTTTAAGGCATTACGCTCGATGGCAAGTTGTAAAAATCGATTTTGGGTATCTGACATTTGTTCCTCGTCACAACCGGAATCTATGGCTTTGCAAACATTGGACAGTCTGAACAAAGCTTTTTAAAGGAAATGGGCTGCGATTATAGCCTGAATTGGCGTCAGTGTCCGTTGCATTACTCAGAAAAGAGCGATTTGTTCGACAAATCGAATTGAGAAGAGGGCTTATAAGGTAGAGCGGTTACCAGCGCCGAGGAGCGCTGGTAGAGTGGAGCTGGGATTAAAAATAAGAGCGAATACCGATAGAATAGTTTGTCCAGTCAATATCAGCATTGGCTGTGTGGTATTCTAGATGCCAAACCCAGTCTTTCGACATTTTCCAGCTTGCACCTAAACCCCAGGTGAAGGCATGATCTTCAAACTTCTGGGTGGCATACACCACGCCATTACTCGTGCCATTGGTTCGAGTAAAGTTCTGCTTTTGATAACCAACGCGAGCAAACAGTGCCCATTCGTCAGTCAGTGGCAATCTAGGCTTTGCCGAAACCGATAAAGTCTTTGAATCCCATTGCGTAGTAAAACCTTCAGAGATACACGTTGCCCCATCAGGACAGGTATCAACAAATAGAGTCATTTCGCGTACATTTCCATAGCTGATATCGGCATGGAAGTAAGGAGAAAACTCTTTGCCCAGCGAGAACGAAAAAGAATTATTGGTATCGTCGATGATAGAGGTGTCTATCGTTGATGTGATCAATGATCCTTTTTGATTTGTTGAACTAATATCCAGTTGTGTATACCAATCTCCTGCTTCAACTTGTAGTGAAGACGCAGCGATCAATGCTGAAAATAACCATTTACCCTTTAACATACATCTAACCTTCGTTTATTTTGTTGTGATATGCCGCTAACATACAAGCAGTTGGCGCTATTGCCAATCCCAATAGTTGCAATTATTGAATACTGAGATTATTGCTGTCGATTTTTTACCCACTCGGTAATACGAATAAAGGTTGGAAGGTCTAAATTTTCTGCACGTTCTTTGCTGTTAAGGTCCAGCTGCTCAAAATCCTCTTCACTAAGAAACTCTTTTAAGCTGTTGCGAATGGTCTTGCGGCGCAGGTTAAATGCTGAAGTGACGATTCGATTGAGCAACTTAACGTCGGTTTCAATAAACTTGGCGTCTTTTTTGGGCTCGAGTCGAACAATGGCTGAATCCACCTTAGGCGGTGGATTAAAAGCGCCTGGTTTAACAATAAACAACAGATTGGCCTGGCAATAATATTGCGTCATGATGCTCAGACGGCCATAGTCCTTGGTGCCCGGCACGGCGACAAGCCTTTCTACCACTTCTTTTTGCAGCATAAAGTGCATGTCTTTAATGTAGGCTATTTGTTCAAATAGACGAAACATGAGTGGGGTCGAAATATTGTAAGGTAGGTTGCCTATTACGCGCAGGGAGCCAGGGCCATCGGCTAGCTCGGCAAAATCAATTTTGAGCGCATCGGATTCAATGATGTCCAGCTCACCATCGCCAAAACAGAACATCTTAAGTTTTGGGATCACATCACGATCTAACTCAATTGCTCGCATTCGCTTGGCTTTTTGCAGAATGGGTCGGGTGAGTGCGCCGGGACCAGGACCGATTTCGACAATATTATCCCCATCTTTGGGGTTAATGCTGGCGACAATACGCCCAATCACTTGGGGATCATGTAAGAAGTTCTGCCCGAAGCGCTTACGCGCCTGATGATGAATAGGTTTCATAAATGCTCTAAGTTAGGATAAAGATTGGCAAGCCTGTATGGCATATTTTAACGCATATTCCATGCTTCCTGCATCGGCTTGATAGGAGGCGGCAATATTTAATGCGGTGCCATGGTCTACAGAGGTTCGTAAATAGGGTAATCCAAGGGTGACATTGGCACATTGCCCAAAGCTTGCGAACTTAATAACGGGTAAGACCTGATCATGATACATGCCCAGAAATAAATCCGTATTCTTTAATGTCTGTTGGTTGAACAGAGTGTCGGCAGGAAAAGGGCCAGAAATGTTCGCTGGCAGATGTTGCAGGTTTTGTAATGCGGGCGTTATAAAACGTTGTTCTTCATCACCCAGATGTCCGCCTTCGCCAGCATGGGGATTTAGGCCGCACACTTTGATGTTAGGAGTTTTGATGCCTAACTGTTGTAAACCTTCAACACACAATTTGATAACCAACTCGACTTCGCCTTGAGTCACTCGTTGAGCGACGTCTTTTAAGGGGTGGTGTGTGGTAACTAAAGCCACGCGCATAGCGTCGCAGGCGAGCATCATCACCACTTTGTCTTTGCCGCTGTGTTGCGCGAAAAACTCCGTGTGCCCAGTAAAAGCCTCTCCGGCATCGTTGATAATGCCTTTGTGGACAGGGGCAGTAACAATCCCGTCAACATCGCCACTCATAGCTAGTTGATGGGCATGTTTTAGCAGACCTAACACATAAGATGCGTTATCAACATTGAGTTCGCCTGGAATGTTGGGAGAGCTCAGTGGGTGGTGAAGGACATAAATGTGTTCTGGGTTATGTTTCGGAACTTCATCAACATGGGTAACAGGGATAATTTGTGCCGACAGTTTGGCAGCTTTGGCCGTTTGTTGGAGTAAATCCTGATCGCCTAGAACTAGGCATCGTGCATTGAGAGATTGGTGAGTCAGGGCTTTAAGAGAGACTTCGGGACCAATCCCCGAAGGCTCTCCACTGGTGATGACCAGAGTAGGAGTGGACTCCATTGAATTATTCGAATTCAAATAGAATTTCTACATAAGAAGTGTCGCGGATTTCTTGTAACCAGGCTTCAACTTCTTCGTCAAATTTGCGTGAATGCAAAATACGGCGTGCCTGTTCACGTTTCTTTTCTTTCGTCTGGTCGTTAGAGCGACGCTCCAATACTTCAATAATGTGGAATCCAAATTGAGTTTTAACCGGCTCACTTAACTCATTCAATGGCAAAGTCTGTACAGCGGTTTTAAAAGGACCTACATACTTAGCTGGCTCACTCCAACCTAAGTCGCCACCAAGGTTGGCGCTGCCTTTATCGGCAGAGTGTTCTTTGGCCAGCTCTTCAAAGTCTGCACCGTCGAGAATTTTTTGGCGAATGTCTTTAATTTTGGCCTCTGCTTGAGCTTCGGTCATGATGGCATTCGGCGATAACAAAATATGACGTGCCTTGACCTGATCTACCAGATGCACCTGCTCGCCTCGTTTATCTAGCAGCTTCAAAATGTGGAAGCCGCTGCCGCTGCGTAGTGCTTCACTGATACCACCGATTTCAAGAGCTTTGGTTGAGGCAACGAACAGTGAGGGCAACTCTGCTGCTGAACGCCAGCCAAAATCACCACCTTGCAGGGCATTCTGGCCCGACGAATGAGCAATGGCTGTTTGAGCAAAGTCTGCGCCAGCGCGCAAATCTTTGATGAGGTTTTCGGCTTTGTCTCGAGCTTCCTGAATCGACTGAGGATCCGTCGAGTTTTTGATGGGAAGCAGGATGTGCCCTAGACGGTACTGAATTTTCTCTGAGCCTTCGGCGTCAATCAGTTGGACCATATTATCAACGTCTCGCTCGCTGATTTTGATACGGCGAGATACATGGCCACGACGTACACGTTGGGTCATGATTTCTTTGCGCAGATCTTCACGAAACAGTTCGAAGTCAATGCCTTCTTTTTCTGCCATCTCGATTCGCAGCTGCTCTAACGTCATATTGTTTTGCTCGGCAATACGTTGAACGGCGGCGTTGAGCTCCTGCTCGCTAATACGAACACCTGCGCGTTTGGCCATCTGCAATTGCAAAGAGTCCAGAATCATGCGCTCGAGTATTTGTTGTTGCAACAGTGAAGAAGGAGGGAGAGGCTGCCCCCGCTTTTGGGCCTGAGTCGTAATTTCATTGAGTTTGCGCGTCAACTCGCTGCGCAGAATCACGTCTTTCTCAACCATCGCGATAATTTCATCAAGCTTTTGCGGCTCGGCCTGAACAAGCGAGGTTATTGTGGTCAGTACACTGACGACTAACAAGGTTACAATCTTCTTCATCACTGTTTCCAATAGTTACTGCACGGTTGTTATTTGTAGGGATCTTCAAATCCCTGAATACCTTCTTCCAGTAAGTTTGAGGCTTTCTTCTGGCCTGCACTACCAAGGCCCTTAAAGACAAACTGTAAGAAGATATCATTGTTAAATGGATTCTGACCAGGGATTTTATCCCCTTTTGAGTCCAGACGTATATTTAGATACCGTCGCTTTACCAGACGTATGGCCCAACAACAGGATTCATACTCAAAGCCAGCAAAGATTTCAATGTCCCGCACATTAACCCAATCATAGTTCCAGCGACCATAGAGTGACCATTTATCCGATACGGGGACGGCAAAAGAGATATCACTTTGCCTCGAACGTATTCTCTTGGTTGGATCTGCTGGTTCTGCCGGATCTTGTTGATTTCGATATCTATGTGTCACATTGACCACAAGATTGTCTTTCGGTTCATATTGGAGGCCAAAGAAACCGCGCTCAGTAAACTGTTCATCCGAGTTGTAGAGCAATCCTGTGCGGAACTTTAGATAATCGTTCAAATTCCACTCAATATCAGTGAGGATAGAAGAGTTATCCCGTTTGTTCGACAGTATAGGGCCGTCTGATGACGCGTCACTATCCAGCGTGACCAGCCTATCTTCGGCAAAATAAGCACGTCCAAAAGACACTCTGAGTTTTTGCTTTCCGGTGTTTTTATCCAGAAAACGGCTGGAAAGACCAAGGCTGATCTGCTGAGTATCCCCTATGCGGTCAAAACCAGAAAATCGATTGTTGGCAAATAACTGGGTATAGGTCAGCTCGGGTAGTCGAGTGTCATAGATGCCGGTATTGCGTTGATCACGGTACGGGGTATAAATAAACTTCACTCGCGGTTCCAGTGTTTGCAAAAAACGCGAGCCTTCTCGCCCAAACACCAGTCCTGTGTCCAGGCTAAAGGTGGGTACATTCAGGCTCACATCTTCTTCAAGCAAGGGATCGGTGATTTGGTCTTGGCTATATTTGGCCAGATGGTATTGCAGACCCGGCTTAAGGTATCCCCACTCCTGCGCTAAAGAATACGTCATGGTGGATTGCAGAATATGACGAACAGCAGTGACTTGATCGGTATTTACATGATCAAACTGAGTACTTTCGGTGCGTAAGTTCCAGCTAAATGGAGATTCATCTTCGGTGATCTGCCATTGAAAACCCAGTTGAGGGGCTTTTCGATAAGGCTCTTGCGATAGCGCCAGCGGTTGGTAACGCAACCATTCTAGATAAGCATGAAAATCGTTATTGGCATAGGTCAAACGCCCGCTGCGCTTAAGCTGATCGGTGTTGGTCTGAGAAAGACCCGAGCCCAGATCCAGAAAGTAATCCTGATCACTTACTCCGGCAGCATCAATATCCCAGCGCCAATGTTGACCAAAGTTGGAATGATGTTTGAGTTGATACAACCAGCGGTCACTTTCGTCCACCGTCGCGCGATCTTCTGGCAACCATTCGATATCGGCCTGGCCTTCGCTGCCTTCTGTCAGATAACGAAACTCGACACCCAGTTGGGTACCACGTCGATCAATAAATCGAGGGGTTAAGGTTGCATCGTAGTTAGGGGCGATATTCCAGTAAAAAGGAACCGAAATATCCGTACCATTGCGCGAGTTATTACTGAAGGACGGTGGCAGCAAACCACTATGACGTCGATCATCGACCGGAAACTGTAAGTAAGGCAGATAAAAAACTGGCACTTCGCCCAGCTTGAGCCACAGGTGATAAGCTTCTCCCCAACCTTCTTCGGTGTCTATGTCGAGTTCTGAAGCATTGAAACGCCAGCTTTCGTCACCTTGAGGGCAGGTGGTAAACGTTAAGTCCTGCAAATTCATCATTTGCTGGCTGTCTACCTGAATTAATTCGGCTTTTCCATTGCCACCATGTTCAAACAATCGAAACTGAGTATTGTGTAATTTGGCTTCCTGAGTCTCAGAGTTGCCTTCGGCTTTATCGGCGGCAATCAGAGCGCTGTCGGTTTCTACCAGAATTTTATCCGTGGCAGAAAAGTCGCTGGACTGTCGATCCATGGTCAGGGCGCCTGCGCGAATCGTCATCTGCGCGCTTTTAAGTTCTACGTCTCCTTCAACAACAACTTGTTGCTGATTGGAAGAAGTCACTTTTTCTGCGGTGAGTTTATAAAGATCGTCCGCTGCCTGTTTGACGGCCGTTGAAGTCGGCGTTTCTGATACGGGCGGTGCGGGCAATGGGCAACCCAACGGAGGCAAAAAGTTTCGTTGCAACCATTGTTGCTGGGTCAGGCGTGAGCCTGCTTTTGATGGTTGCTTGAGGGAATTCGACTGGCAATCGGGCAAACTGGAATTTGCTCGACATTGCTCCGACGCCTGTTTATTATCGGCAGCGGTCGTTGTGGTTTGCGCCAGCAGTGGCGCAGAAGCCAATGCCGTTGAGGCCCAGACGATACGATAGAATAATGGTTGTTTTGATTTTTTCATATATCGATAAAGTAAATACTATACCCAAAGTATTTCAAAGTGCATCTAGACGGTAAGCGAGTCCCCTAAGCTTAGATAGACTAAGTCACTGGGGCGGTAGCCGATACTCCTGCGCTTTGAAAAGCGACGGATATACATTTGACTGCCGCTAATACAAGCCTAAAGTCGCGTATGATAAAGCAAAATGACCTGATTGTGGGGACTCATTTGTAATAAAGTCTCCAGCGATGGCAGCAGGCCGACCCGAATGTTCAGGTTCTCTGTGAAGCCGATGGCTTAAGGCGTTCTTAGCGTTATCTTCTTTGCAGTGAATTCATGGTGCTCCTGTTTATCGATTGTTTTTTAATCTTTTATCGGATGATGATGTATGCCGGATATTCGACGTAGTCTGTTACAACAATGGGTAGCTTCCACGCTTAATGAAGCGGAGCTAGAGTTGGAGCCAGTCTCTGGCGATGCCAGTTTTCGCCGCTATTTTCGTTGGCCAGCTCAACCTTCTTTAATTGCTGTTGATGCGCCCATTGAACATGAAAATATTCCTGCATTCGAGCAGACCACTGAGCTGCTAACACAGGCTGGTGTTCAGGTGCCCGTGATCAAAGCCGTGAATAAAGCACAGGGCTTTATGTTGTTATCGGATTTTGGCGATCAACTGCTGTTGCCTCAATTAAACCCAACCTCTGCGGATGCTTTATATTCTGCAGCTATTGATAGCTTGATTCAGATCCAGGCCAATAGTTCCGCTGCCGAAGCTTTATTACCACTCTATGGCGAAGAAAAACTGTGGGATGAAATGGACCTGTTTCGTGACTGGTTGGCGATTCGACATCTTGGCCTGGAGCAAACCATCGAAGATTTTCAGATGTTTGATCGCTGGTTCATTGAACTGAGAGATCGGGCTTATCATCAACCTCGAACCCTGGTTCATCGAGACTACCATTCGCGCAATCTGATGTTGTTGCCAGAGCAACAGATCGGCATTATTGATCATCAAGATGCAGTGTGGGGGCCTTACAGTTACGATATGGTATCGTTGCTGAAAGATTGTTACATCGACTGGCCAAGAGCTAAACAGCTGGAGTGGGTCGATTATTACGCACAACGAGCGAAGAAAAGCGGCATTGTTTTACCTGAGAGAGAGCAACTTATAAAAGACTTTGACTGGATGGGGATGCAGCGGCACTTAAAAGCTGCGGGTATTTTTGCGCGTTTGCTGCACAGAGATAACAAAGATCAATACATTCAAGACATCCCGCGGACACTCGCCTACATTGTCCAAATGTTAGCAATGTATCCTGAATTTAGTGAGATTCGTGAATGGTTTGAACAACGCTTGATGCCATTGTTCAAACAAGCCGATCTTGCTGGGTATGAGCTATCGTGAAGGCGCTGATCCTCGCTGCAGGTTTTGGCAAACGTATGTTGCCTCTAACCGAGCACACACCTAAGCCATTGCTTAAAGTTGGCAAACAGAGCCTGATAGAGCATCATCTTGATGGACTGGCAACAGCGGGTGTAAAAGATGTTGTGATTAATACCGCCCATCTTGCTGAGCAAATAGAACAGACACTCGGCAATGGTCAGCGTTATGGACTTAACATCGAATACTCGCGTGAACCCTATCCCCTTGAGACAGCGGGTGCGATTATTCAGGCATTACCTCTGTTAGGGAGCCAGGAGTTTATTCTGGTTAACGGTGATGTCTTTACGGACTTTGATTTTTCGACTTTGATGTCAAAAAACACTCAATATGCTCATTTAATTGTTGTGCCCAACCCAGAGCAGCACCCAGAAGGTGACTTTGCTCTGCGCGATGGCGTCTTGAATTCTACCGATTTGCCTAAATATACCTATGCTGGTCTTGGTCTTTATCATCCGCAGATGTTTGCCAATTATGAAGCAGGCAGTGTCTTGCCATTGGGGCCCATTCTTAGACAACAGATGTTGCAGCAACACATTTCTGGTCAGCTTTATGAAGGTGTATGGCACGATATAGGTACACCACAGCGACTTGAGCAACTCAATCAACAGATATTACAGGAGACTCACGGTTCATGAACTGGGGGGGAAGAATACTAGGTGGAGTGCTTGGCGCTTTGGTTGCAGGCCCAATTGGTGCATTGATCGGTTTTTACATCGGCTATAAGTTTGATTCTGGCATGAGCCAAAACTTTAATCCGGTGACCGAGTCTGAGCAAGCCCAGATCCAATCCGAATTTTTTAATGCTACCTTTACGCTAATGGGGCGTCTGGCAAAAGCCGACGGTCATGTTAGCGAACAAGAAATTGAAAATGCACGACGTGTGATGGAGCGTCTTGGGCTGAACGATGGGATGAAACAAAGTGCCATTGGTCTGTTTCAGCAAGGGAAAGAAGAGCACTTTGACTGGCGCAAAACCTTGCGTCAATTTGCAGCTGTTACTGCACGCCGTCGTGATATTAAACAGATGTTTCTTGAAATTCAGATCCAGTCTGCTTTTGCCGATGGGCAAATCCATGAAGCCGAAAAACAATTACTCTTGGCCATGGCAACCGAATTAGGTTTTGGCCGTATTTTTGTAGAGCGATTGATCGCACTCGTTCAGGCGCAATTGTATTTTTATCAACAACAGGCGAACTATCAGCATCATCAGGCTGGTGGTTATGCCGTGACCCCACAACACGATCTGGAACAAGCTTACAAGTTACTGGATATTGAACCGAGTGCTAGTGATGCTGAAGTTAAAAAGGCGTATCGTCGTTTAATGTCGCAAAATCATCCTGATAAACTGGTTGCTAAAGGTTTGCCAGAAGAGATGATTAAACTGGCAACCGAAAAAACACAACAGATTCAGTCGGCTTACGATACCATTAACAAGCATCGGAAAGCCTCTTAACATAACTTTAAGCAGTTGGTTCCCGGCGCCCTTAAAACAGTCCGGATGTTAGCACCCATCGTCACAATAAAATAAAAGAGTGGACCTATGAAAAACTTTGTTCTCTGGATGACATTCACAATTGGCAGTATTTTATCGGCGCAGGCCAGTGATCGGTTTTCAGTGATTGGTGGCGTGGGCATGAACGATGCGTTGATTCAGAGCAAAGACATTCGTTCGACAACGGTGCTTGGTCTGGCATTTCAGAAAGACTTAAACAAGCAATGGCGCTTGCCCATATTAGGTAATGGCCACTTTTATTTATCCGGTGAGTATTATCACCTGGAAGGGAGTGATGAAGGTATCGATTATGAATTGAATATCATTGCCTTTAAACCTCTGGCTCGTTTTTATTGGGACGAAGACAAGCAAGGGCCATGGTTTTATGAAGCCGCCTTTGGTCTGTCCTATTTTGATGAAAAAAACTATGAAGGAATTCGCTTATCCACCGACTTGCAGTTTTCTATGCATGGAGGAATTGGATGGCATATTTCGGATAACTCTGAGCTTATTATGCGCTATAACCATTTTTCTAATGGCTATACACGTCGCCCTAATCATGGCTTAGATTTTTTCTCAATCGCTTATACTTTTGGCTTTTAACTGTTTTGATGTACATCGATTAGGTTTAAATAATGACAATGCAAAAAGAAACGCAAATTCAACAGGTCACCACTATGTTGGATATGCAAAATGCAATGAACAGTAAAGTTCATTCGGACTGGTTTGATAAAAACTTTGAGTGGTATCGTGCGATTTGGATCGAGTGCGGCGAAATGCTGGATCATTACGGATGGAAATGGTGGAAGCACCAGCAGCCAGAGCTTGAACAGGTAAAGTTAGAGCTAGTTGATATTTTTCATTTTGGTTTAAGTTGTCGTATTAATGGTCGTGACAGCTTTGAAGTTTTAGCGAGTCAACTGGTGGATGAGATGTCAAACCCATCGATCGGTGAGAACTTTCCGGTAACATTAGAATCACTAGCTGCGTATGCATTGACTGACAAAGCATTCGATGCTCAATCATTTGCAGGATGTATGCAGCAGATTGATATGTCTTTTGAAGAGCTGTTTTGTAGTTACGTAGGAAAGAATACGTTGAACTTTTTCCGTCAGGACCACGGTTATAAAGATGGTTCTTATATTAAGGTTTGGAACGGCAAAGAAGATAATGAGCATTTGGTCGAAGTGCTTAACTCTCTTGATGCCAGCTCAACGACTTTCCGCGATGATGTTTATCAGGGTCTTAAGAGCCGTTATCCTGAATAGCGTTAACCGAGGGGCATCATGAAAAGAACAACCAAAATTATCTTGAGCGTTATTCTTGTTCTGTTTGTGGCTGTGATCATTGCCATTTATTCTTGGTGGCAACAGAGCAAAGAAGAACTCGATCGACAAACTCAAAAGAGTTTTGAAACGGTTCAACGTCTTAGTAAGAACGGTAATAGCCACGATTGCATCAGCGCTTTTAAAGACAATTTAAACGAATGCTCGTCTTTGATTTGTCAGGCGACACAGCGGGTTTTTATCAGCCAGTGTCTTGATGCGGTTACTCTGGCTGATGGCTTTTGTGATGATGTGCCTCAGGATGGAATATTGGAGTCTGTTCAGTGGGCTTCAACACAGTGCAGTGAGATGGGGGATTTGGCTCAGGCTTGTGCACAGGTTTTGGTGGAAGTGCCTCGGTATTGTGAACGACTATCAGAACCTAAGAGTTAAAAACAAAAAAGCCGCTGTAAAGCGGCTTTTTTTATTGGTTGCTTTTAATGGTTAATTAGCCAGCTTAATTTGTGCAGAGGTACCACTGAGTTCTTCTGACATTTGAGCAAGAGAGTCCGCCATCTGGTTAAAGTCTCTGACGTTTGAGTGAATAACTGACATATCATTAGAAATTTCATTCACACTGCGACTGAGTTCTTCTGCTACCGTGGTTTGTTCTTCTGCTGCGGTGGCTATCTGAGTATTCATGGTGTGAATATGATTTACCGAGTTGGTAATTTCAGTCAGTGACTGGCCTGCGGTATTGGCTTGTTCAACACAGGAGGCGGTAGATTCTGAGCCTCGCTCCATTGCGGTCACAGCATTTTTTGCGCCGTTCTGAATGTTCTCTATGATCTGCTGAATTTCCGCGGTCGATTCTTGCGTGCGTTGGGCCAGACTTCTTACTTCGTCTGCAACCACTGCGAACCCGCGGCCTTGTTCACCGGCTCGCGCTGCCTCTATCGCTGCGTTTAACGCAAGCAAATTAGTTTGTTCTGCGATACCACGTATTACATCAAGTACTGTTCCAACGCCGCTGGTATCTTCTTCCAGTTTGCGAATGACCTCTGATGCCGATTGCACTTCGGTAGAGAGTTTGCTGATGGTATCGATGGTACTGTGCATCATTTGCAAACCATTTTGAGCTGCGCCATCGGCACTGGAGGCTGCGTCTGCTGCGCCAGCAGCATTTTGCGCGACTTCCTGAACGGTGGAGGTCATTTCTGTTACTGCGGTAGCGGTAAGCTGCAAATGTTCGTTACTGGTTTGGGTTCCTTGAGACACTTCACTGGATGAGCGATTAATACTGTCAGCACTTTGGTTCAGAGAAGCGGTTGTTTGCTGAATCTGGCGCATTAAGCCGCTGTAGAATTGAGAGGCTCGATTGAGCGCATTGATAATGGCACCTATTTCGTCCTGCTTGTTGTAGTTGAGCGTTTTACTTAAATCACCATTACTGAAATCTTCAATATGTTCCAGCAAACGGTCAATGGGGTGATGAAATTGTGTGAGTAACACCCAGTAAAGAGCGGCAGAAAGAATCAATAGAGAAATCAGGATTGCTGGAAACGATAGAGATACGGAACCACTGGCATCTTCGACCGCTTCTACTGAATGAGCAGCCACAGCATCTGCTATCAATTTGGCGGCTTTTTCTAACGTCTTGGTCGGTTCTCTATCAATACCGCGAACTGCTGTATCGCCAACCTTGGAGTCATAGTTACTGTTTAGATACTGTTGGTAACCTTCTTCGTATTTCTGGATCATGGGGCGATAGCCTGAGAGGAATTTTCGTAGCTCAGAAGCTGCCGGATGGCCTCCCAGTTCGTTTGCCAGAGAGTTCACGCGTTTCTCTATATCACCAGACTTCTTTTGAAATCGTCCCCAATACTTGGTGCGATCTTTTTCTTTGTGGCCTCGGAGCAGGACGTTTTTCCATTCTTGTACCTGGACCTTAAAGTCGACTACGAGTTTTTTTACTTTTTGTTCTTGCACTGTTTCGATATTTAGCAGTGTTTCAAACTCAGAGATATTTTTGTTTAACTGCAAAATGGTTAGCAGTGATATGATCGTCAGGAGAATCAAAGCTCCTATGACTAAAATGAGAATTTTATTTTTCAGTGATAAACCCATTGCGCTACCTACTTGCTCGTTATTATTAAACAGTATCGGCAAACCTAATACTCAGTTTAGAAGGAGTTATTAGAACTTACTAAAAAATAATGGATAAAAATTAGCCGCTTAACTGAAATGTTTATGTATCTCATTAATAAATAAGTTGAATTTTAGCGAAATAAAAATAGGAAGATCGATGCGATGACAGAGAGTGAAAGCTTGATAAAAGAAATTGCTCAATCCATAAAAAATGCTTCTCGTTGCGTCATGTTATCGGGTGCAGGCCTCTCTGCAGAAAGTGGTATTGCTACTTTTCGTCAGAGTGAAGACAGTTTATGGAGTCAGTTTAAGCCAGAAGAATTAGCCAGCCCTGAGGGCTTTTTGCGTCAGCCAGAGGTGGTTTGGGATTGGTATCAATGGCGTCGGCAACAGGTTGAAGAAGCCCAACCTAATGCGGCGCATCATGCCATCGCCTGGTTGCAGCAACGCTATCCAGTGACTCTTGTGACGCAAAACGTGGATGGCTTGCTACAACGAGCTGGCTGTGAGTCAGTGTTGGAAATGCACGGAAATATCATGAAAAACACCTGTTTTTCTGACAATTGTAGCTATGTTGCCGATGTGGTCGATACGCACGCCAAGCTGACTCGGTGCCCTCAATGTGATGAGGGATACCTAAGGCCGGGTGTCGTTTGGTTTGGCGAAGCGCTCAATTACAAATTGCTCCAGCAGATAGAAACGGCCTGCCTCGATTGCGATCTGTTCTTTTCTATTGGTACTTCAAGCCAGGTGTATCCGGCTGCTGGGTTAGCTCAGATAGCCATGTCACGGGGTGCTCGTTGTATTGAAATTAATCCCGAGATGACACCGTTAAGTGCTCAGGCCGATGGGGCTTTGGCGATGGCTGCTACCGCTGCGTTTGAGGCAATAAAAGCAGCCCTTGAGTAACGCCTTAATCGGCGATCGAAGTGGGCGCATGGCTTTTGGCAAAGTGATCTTTAAGGTAATCAATTAGCAACCTGAGCTTTTTGGCCTCGGCTGTGCCAGGTGGAAAAACAGCATAGATACTGATGTCTTTGAACTGATAGTCGTCAAGTAAGGATTCCAGCGTTCCTGCTTGTAGTTTGGGCTTTGCATCATAGGTGGGGATGCGGCCAATACCATGACCTCCTTCAATAAACGCGGTACGAGCTGCGGCGTTATTGGTTTGAATCCCTCCCTGCATCTTGATGCTGTATGAACGTTTGCCCTTCGAAAACTCCAGAGTTGGGCCCGTTAGTTTATAGATGACCCAGTCGTGTTGCTCGAGCTCTTCTGGTTTGGTGGGACGCCCTCGCTGCCGTAAGTAGTCTGGAGCGCCACAGAGACAGGTAGGTAGTGTGGCTAACTTGGAGGCTTGCAGTCCTGAGTCAGCCAGCGGAGCGCCCCGTATGGCCAGGTCAATGCCATCTTTAAGGATGTTGACCACTTCGTCGGTTAATTGAACGTCCAACTGGATTTTGGGATAAAGATGTCGAAATTCATTTAACGCAGGCACGATAAGTTGCAGTCCGACGTTCACTGGACAGGTCAGTTTGATCAAACCTTCGGGCTCATTTTTGAAGTTTTCCATTTGTTGGTTAGCCATCGAAGCCTGTTCGGCGATGACTCGACAGTGCTGATAATATTGCTGTCCTGCTTCAGTAAGGGCAATTGATCGGGTTGAGCGATTCAGTAATTTAACACCAAGCTGCTGTTCAAGTTTTTTAATGTGATAACTCACGACAGCGCGAGTTAAGCCTATGTGTTTGGCTGCTGCACTGAGGTTGCCTTGCTCAATCACCTGAGCAAAAACCACCATACTTTTGAGTTGTTCAAACGAGACATCCATGGTTATGACTCTGTAAGGTAAGTGCTTACCATTAAACTGTATCAATTATTAAAGCAAATGCGGTTACTTAAGTACAATTGTTATAGTTAATATTCTTAAAACGGCATTTAAAGCCACGCTGGCGAAATATTTGCGGGTTTTTTTGCTTTATAATGCGCCTACATTGATAGGTTGACAGGTGTTTTTGTGCCTTACCGGAATTTTGTACAAGCGAATTATCGATTCTTGCTGTTCGGATTTGCCATGGTCTTTGCGGGTAACTATGGACAGACGTTCTTCATTTCTATTTTTACTGCCGAATGGCGGCAGGCTTTTCAACTGAGTCATACAGAACTAAGCGCTTACTACTCTTTTGCTACCTTGGCCAGTGGCTTCTTGATTATGTTTGTCGGTGGTCGCATTGATACCACCGAGCTTAAAACTTTCAGTCTCTGGGTGCTGGTTGGGACCACGGTTGCCTGCGTCTTGCTGGCGACAGCAGGATCGGTGGTAGCTCTGGTTCTGGGATTCTTTTTAATTCGGTTTTGCGGGCAGGGGCTATCTTGTCATGCGGCTTATACGTCGATGGCTCGATACTTTGATGCCAATCGAGGCAAAGCGATCAGCATTGCAGCTTTAGCAATGCCTGTTGGGGAGTTCGTTCTGCCTATCGCTGGCGCTATTGCCATCACTGAAATAGGGTGGCGTTGGAGTTGGGGGCTCCTTGCGATTTCTATTCCTTTGGTTTTCTTGCCGTTGGTGCTGTGGAGTCTAAGGGATGCGCGTATCCATTCTCCTCAGAGTCAAACCAGCAGTCAGGACTCTGAGTCAAAGCAACAGCGGCAGTGGCAGCGTAGCGAGGTTATTCGGGACATTCGCTTCTGGATCGCAATACCTGCCATCTTGGCTCCTCCCTTTTTGGTCACCGGGTTGTTCTTCCATCAAACACATTGGGCTCAGGAACAGGGGTGGGCGTTAAGCTCTCTGGCTTCCAGTTTAATGGTGTACGCCGTCACTCATGCTATTAGTTCATTTATATCGGGGCCCATCGTCGATAGACTCGGGGTGGCAAAAATGTTGCGCCTGTATTTATTGCCGATGACGTTATCAATGGCGGTTTTGGCTGCTTCTAATGAATTTACGGCTTGGGTCCTGTTTATGGCTCTGGCAGGGTTAAGTGTTGGGGCCAGTGGGCCGGTTGTAGGATCTTTGTGGCCAAAAATATACGGCACAGAACACTTAGGCAGTATTCGGTCTCTGGTGACTGCTTTGATGATTTTTTCTACTGCGATTGCGCCGATTCTGTTGGGGATCTTTATTGATGCCCATTATCCAATGGCATCCATCATGGGGTTGCTATTGCTTTACTCTATCGGTACGTTACTCGTCTGTCAGTGGGTATATCAACCAGTACTTAAAACAAACACATCATCCATTTAAACCCTTTTTAATTTTGCCGCGTCAAATGAACAAATGCAGCAAAAACAGCAAAGGATAACGAAAGTGACAAACAAAACTTCAATATTAATTTCTAATCTACGCCGCCTGATTTTAGCTTCTGTAGCACTCTTGAGCCTGCAAGTTATGGCTGGGGGAGAGGTGATCAAAAAGAGCTTTGACGTAAACGCCGGTGAAGAGTTGAGAGTGGCAACGGATGTTGGCTCCATCGAAATCGAAACTCACAGTCGCTCGACAGTGAAAGTTCATGTGGAAATCGAGGGATTTGATAGCGACGACTTCTCTGTTGATATGGATTACAACAGTGGGGTGATGAAAATCGATGGTAAGCGTAATAGTCGCGGTTGGTCTCGTGGCGGTAAGCGTAAAGTACACTTTTTTGTCACTATTCCAGAGCGGTTTAATGTGGATTTGAGCACTCGAGGTGGCTCTATCCGGGTTCAGGATCTAGAAGGAGAAGTACAAGCGGATACCTCCGGCGGCAGTCTTAAATTTGGTAATATCAAAGGCGATATTAACGGACGTACTTCCGGTGGCAGCATTAGTGTTGGCGATGTAGAAGGGAATGTAAAAGTAAAAACCTCTGGCGGCTCACTGCGTATTGGCCGTATCGATGGAAACATTCGTGGTCGTACTTCTGGTGGTAGCATCAGCCTCGACGGTGTTGCTGGTAAAGCCGATGTGGCAACCTCCGGTGGAAGCATTCGCATCGACAGTGTTGGGCGTAGTATCTCGGCAAAAACCTCGGGCGGCAGCATTAAAGCGGTATTCGAAAAACAGCCTGACGGTGACAGTGAGTTATCAACCAGTGGTGGCAGTATTACAGTGACCTTGCCAGATGATGCGGCACTGGACATTGATGCTCGTGGTTCCAAAGTGGTTTCGGACTTTTCTATCGGTGGTGTTAAAAAAGCGAAGAGAAAACTAAAAGGCAGCATCAATGGTGGCGGACCAGAGCTTGAGCTGCATACCAGCGCTGGTAGTGTTTATATCAAGCGAGATTAAAACACTCAGCTAATCGAAAAAGAGAGCTTCGGCTCTCTTTTTTTGGTCTGGCGTTTTTTAACGAGAATCATTCTGCTGATTTTTGCGATGGCTTTGTGGGTGTGAAAGTGGCGAAATTAAAGCGGTAATCTAAGCTTTATTACTACCGTGAGTTGATGAGCATGTGGCATGGACTTTAAAAATTATCTCAAGATTCTTGCTGGAAAAGACGGATCCGATCTCTATTTCAGTACAGGGGCGCCGCCCTGTGCAAAGTTTCAAGGGGCATTAAAGCCTCTGGCCAAAGAGCCATTGACAACTGAGGTCATCAAGCAAACCGCTTATTCGATCATGACGCCCGAGCAACAGGAAGATTTTGAAAAGTTGCTGGAGATGAATTTAGCCATATCAGAAAAAGGCATAGGTCGATTTCGCGTTAACATTTTTAAGCAGCGTAATGATATTGCAATGGTCATTCGCAACATAAAAACCGATATCCCTAATTACAAGTCATTAGGTTTGCCGCCTATTTTGACCAAGGTGATTATGGAAAAGCGTGGGCTCATTCTGTTTGTGGGAGGGACTGGCTCGGGTAAATCGACCTCTTTGGCTGCGCTGATTGATTACCGTAATAGTAATTCTCCGGACGGTGGGCATATTATTACCATCGAAGATCCTGTTGAATTTGTGCATCGACATAAACGCTGCATTGTTAATCAGCGCGAGGTTGGGGTTGATACGCTGAGTTTCCATGAAGCACTAAAAAACACATTGCGTCAGGCTCCTGACGTTATTTTAATCGGAGAAATTCGCGATAGAGAAACGATGGAACATGCTCTGGCCTTTGCTGAAACAGGACATCTGGCGATCTCTACTTTACATGCCAATAATGCCAATCAGGCGCTCGACCGTATTATCAACTTCTTTCCAGAAGAGCGACATAAGCAATTGTTTAACGATCTGTCTCTGAACATTCGTGCATTCGTTTCTCAGCGTTTGATTCCAACCGTCGATGGTAAACGATGTGCCGCCATCGAGATCTTGCTTGGCACGGCGACGGTTCAGGATATGATTAAACGCGAAGCCATTGCTGAAATAAAAGAAGTTATGGAGAAATCGGTCAATCTCGGCATGCAGACTTTTGACCGAGCATTGTTTCAGTTGTGGAGCGATGGCAAAATTACGATGGATGAAGCGTTGAAAAACGCCGATTCTCCTAATAATTTACGCTTAATGATCAAGCTGGCTGATAGCAACAACAATACCACTACAAGCGAGCCTGAGAAGAAGCCATCGGAGCCAGCCGCGACCAATACCGAGAAAAAACCAAAAGCCGTGGCCCAACCCGCAGCCCCTGCTGAACCGCAGGCAAGTTCTGCTCTGACACTGGAGTTAGAGGCTCTTCCTGATGAAGAGGCCGATGATGTTGGTGGAGAATGGTCTGGTAAGGCGGAGTTTCAGATTGATGACTTAGATGACGATGACTAAGTTATTTCCAATCATTGGCGAGGGCCAGAGAATATTGTTTTGTTTGCCACATGAGATGAATTGTATTAAAACGTCTATTTTTGAGTTGTAGAATTAGCGCTAGATGAAACCTTTCTGTGGTTCGTGGTTAAAGGTAAAGCAGCTTCTAATATGGGCTGGGCTTCTGTTTGGCTGTTTTGTGCTGTTGCATGTGCCACCCTTGGCATCGTCAGGGCTAATCGAATACATTCGTGTTAACAAAAGCGATTTGCATGTTTCACAGCAACAAATTGAAGCTTTTCGGAGACAATTAACAGACGAAGAGAAGTTTTGGTTAGAACAACATTCTGAGGTTATCCTGGGCACTGATGCTAATTGGGAGCCGATAGAGTTTATTGATAAGAATGGCGACTTTCAGGGATTTAGTTCAGATATGGTGTACCTGGTGCATCGACTTACGGGATTGGATTTTAAGCTCAAATCACCCACTCATTGGCATCAGGTTATCGAGGATTTTAAACAAGGAAAAGTTGATGTTATTCCTTTGGTGATTAAGACGCCAGAAAGAGAAGATTATATTCGATTCACCGATCCTTATTATTCGTTTCCCTGGGCCATCGTAACTTCTGTACTTTCTTCTGAAGCCATTCGTATTGATGATTTAAACGGAAAAAAAGTGTCTGTGGTTCGCAGCTATGCTGAGCACGATTATCTGGTGCAGCATTATCCAGACATTCAGATCTTGTTAACAGAAAGCAGTGAAGACAGTTTGCAGGCTGTGCTGGATGGCCATGCTCATGCCGCCGTCACTAATTTGGCCATTGCCAACCAACTGTTGCATCAACGGTTTCTCGGTGAGTTAAAAGTGAATGGTATTGTGGATGGCGTGTCGGCTGAGTGGCACATGGGTGTTCGTATGGACTGGCCAGAACTTCACAGCATACTCAACAAAGCGATCGCCAGTATTACTCCCAAACAAAGACGGCGTATGGTCAATACCTGGTTCTCTGTGACCTACAATGAACGCTTGAACTGGGTAGAAATGATTCCCTATGTGGTTCCCTTTATCGTTCTTTTGTCTATTGTCATTATTATCATTCTAAAAGTGAATGCACGACTGGTTACCGATGCTAATGAACGTGCGCAGTATCAAAAAGAGTTGGATAATCAACTAAAGTTTATGACCCAGTTGATGGACGTTTTTCCGAGTCCTGTTTTCGTTAAAGATAGGCAAGGACGATTCATTCGTTGCAATAAAGCTTACGAAAAAGCATTTGGTGTAGAACAACGCAATATCATAGGGAGTTTGGTTGCTCCGCCTTTTTCGGATCTTGAGCACAGTAATTTTGATGACGACGACTTGCAGTCTTACCGACAACACTCAGAGCATCGACTCCAAACGCAGGTTTATTATGCCGATCAAAAGTTACGTCCGGTGCTGTGTCTTAAGCGAGCATTGTTTAACAGCGATGGAGATATTAATGGTATTTTATGCGCCATCATTGATGTTTCTGAGCAAGAGGAAGCGAAACAAGAAGCTGAAGCTGCCGCCGCTGCTAAGTCACAGTTTTTGGCGACAATGAGTCATGAGATCCGCACACCAATGAATGGCGTTCTTGGTATGCTTGAGTTGCTTAACTATAAAGAAAGCAATCAAGATAAGCTCAAAACCATCAATATTATTCGTGAGTCGGCAGAAGACCTGCTAACAATTATTGATGATGTTTTGGATTTTTCTAAAATTGATGCGGGAAAAATGAGCATCAATAATAAGCCCTGTGATATCGCTCTTGTTGTGGAGTCTGTGTTGCGAAATTACAGTCAGATGGCTTACGAAAAGTCGCTAAGTCTTTACTTGTACATCGATCCAGCTATTCGCCATAAACTGGTCACAGATCCCGTTCGGTTGCGACAGATTTTGGTCAACCTGTTGAGTAACGCTATTAAGTTTACGGATAAGGGAAGTATCGCGGTGAATGTGGATGTGATAGAAGAAACAGCAACGCAGCAATCCATCCTGATCAGCATAAAGGATTCTGGATGTGGTATTTCTCATGAAAAGCAAAAGAAGTTATTTACTGCATTTTTTCAGGCCGACTCTTCGATATCAAGACAAGTGGGGGGAACGGGCCTTGGCTTAGCGATATGCAAGCGGTTATCTGACTTGATGGAAGCCAAGCTGGTGCTTAGAAGCTTTCCTGGTCAGGGAACTGAAGTGGTGTTTTCACAAACGATGGACTGTGTAGAAGAAACCTCTTCTGAAGTGGCTAAAGTGAGTGGGACTTTATGGATAGAACAAAGTGATATTTTCTTCAAGCAGAAAAAAGTCGTTTTAGATTATGCCCAGAAACTTGGAGCCTCTATCGAGATGATAGAGCCAAGTGGTGAGTTAGCATGCAGTTTCGATTGGCTGGATTCTTTTGTGCACAAAACCATGCTGTTGTCGGATACTTTTATTCGCGATTCTCTAAGGCTAACACTTGTTGAACTAGAACATTGGGCCATGACCAATCAAACTCATATTATTGTTATTCACAATGATGCCTTTATTACCTCTGAAATTTCGCCCACACATATTCATTTGCTTATGGCATCGCCACTGTATCCGAGCGAGTTAACAGAAACCATCGTTCAGGCTTTTCTGCAGAAACCACCCAATGCGATAAAAGCTCGAAAAATCACTAAACCTGTTGAGCTTGCAGTTGAAAAAGTGGAACAGCAAAGCGAGTTAATTCTTATTGTTGAAGATCATCCTACTAACCGCCTGGTGATTCAACAACAGCTCGGGCTACTGGGGCTTAACTGTCATATTGTTGATAATGGTTACCAAGGATTACAAGCCTGGAAAAGTGGGATTTATTCTCTGATCATTACTGACTGTCACATGCCGGAGCTTGATGGTTATGCTATGGCGACTAAGATTCGAGATCTGGAAGGAGAAGAGCATCATATTCCGATTATTGCGTTGACCGCTAATGTTCTGCCAGGAGAAGAAGAAAAGTGCCGGGCGGCTGGTATGAGCGATTATATGTCGAAGCCTGTCAGCCTTGGAGTGATCGCAGAAAAAATCAATCAATGGTTAGGGCTTGAATTGTCTGTTGATGAAACCAGTGATTTTCCGGTGATGGATGAGCCTCCCAAGCATGACTTTATTCAGTTAAATGGTAATCGCTTGCTCGAGGTTTATAAAGAGAAAGAAAAAGTCTGCGAGTTATTAACGGATTTTATTCACTATAGCCAACAAGACTTGAAAGATCTAAATTCTGCCAGAGAGTCCAAGCAGCTGGATAAAATAAAGCGCATTGCTCATAGAGTAAAAGGGGCTTGTAAAGTCATCATGGCAAAAGATTTATCGTCATTATGTGAGCAGGTTGAACAAGCTTGCGCAAAGCAGCACTGGGAAGCCATCGACTCACTTGCGCAAGATATGACAAATAAATTTAACGCTCTTATTGAAGAGGTCAATGCCTGGAAGTAAAACGTGTTTTATGCTGCCTGTTGAGTGGGCCTCTTTCCCAAAGCATGACAGAGAGTGTAGACCAGACTGTCTCTGTTCAATGTGTAAAAGTGAAAATGTTTTACCCCTTCGTTAACCAAGAACTTAAGTTGCTCAAGTGCTAAACTTAATCCGATAAGTTGGCGAGTAGTTGCGTCATTTTCTAATCCGTCATAGTAGTGTGCCATCCAATGAGGAATAGACACTTTTGTTTGTTCTGCAAATTTTTTCATTTGCTCAAAGTTGTATACCGGAAGAATCCCTGGAACCAACTCTGCGTCAATTCCTCGGGCATTGACTTTATCTCTAAAGTTTAAGAAGACTTCAGGCGAAAAAAAGAATTGGGTAATAGCACGAGTCGCTCCTGCCTCTACTTTCCGCGCAAGGTTATCGATATCGGCCTGTTCGCTTGATGCTTCAGGATGAGTTTCTGGATAAGCTGCCACTGAAATTTCAAAAGGTCGGATGGCTTTCAGTTGTTTCACCAAATCAAGAGCATATCGCGGTGTGGCGTGCTTGTTGTCATTGTCTCCTCGTAGAGCAACAATATGTCGAACGCCATTGTTCCAGTAGTTTAGGACAATTTGTTCAATTTCTTCTGCGCTATGCGAAGTGCAGGTCAGGTGAGCTGCCACCGGAGTGGTTGTATGAGAACGAATAAGCTCAATGGTTTTTTGGGTGTCACTTCGATTGCCATTGAGTGCTCCATAAGTGACAGAAACAAACTCTGGTGAGACCTTACTCAGTCGTTGCACCGAGCGCGTTAAGGTGTCTCTTTGACTCTCACTTTTTGCTGGAAAAAACTCAAAGGAAACCTTGACTTGCTCATGCAGCTGAGACAGTTCCTCATTGAGATGTTGCCATAAATCTCTAGGAAAGGTCATTAATGTTTACCTCCCTGTCGGGTTGCATGGCCAATAACTTGATTTAAATCGGACTGAACTGCTGCTGCGGTCACTTCTTTTCCAGCACCTGGTCCGCGAATAATTAATGGATTTTCTTGATACCATTGGGTAGTGATTTCAAAAATATTATCGCAAGGACTCAACTGCACTAAAGCATCGCTTGAATCTCTGAGCACAAGTCGCGTATAGGCTGTTTGATTGGGAATAAACTTTGCCTCATAGACCAATACCTTGTCTTGTTGTTGTGCCTCTTGCCATTGCTCTTTAAACCAATGATCGATGTCATTTCGCTTTTCGTTAAAGTAGTCTGTTGAACCTAGCAAAAAGTGTTGTGGAACCAATGGCTGAACATCAATATCATTTAAGTCTAAATTAAAGCCTGCGATGCGAGCAGCGATAACCAGTTTTCTTGCGACATCGGTGCCGCTTAGGTCAAGCCGAGGGTCCGGTTCGGTATAACCGAGTTCTTTAGCTTTTTGTAATAGCTCAAAGAAGCTGTTACCTTCATCGAAAGTACTCAATAACCACGACAGCGTTCCAGAGAATACGCCGCGTATTTGCTGTATATTATTGCCGCTATTGGTCAGGTCATTTAGTGCGTAGTTAATTGGCAGACCTGCACCAATCGTTGCATTCTGCTGCCAAAGCACCTGATTGTCAGAAGCTGCTTTTAATAATTTTTTATAGTTATTCTGTGTCGATGATGAACTGATTTTGTTGGCGCAAACAATATGATTTTTGTTGTTCAACCAGTGCTCATAAAGATCAGATATGTCTTCATTAGCGGTAGCATCAATAACAACCTTATGCTCAAAAGGAGCATTGTTGACCAGGCTTTTTAATTGCTTTGCGTAGTTTTGTTGCTCTTCAAAAGCTTGCCCTTTCTCATCAATTAACGTGATTTTCTTTGAGTTGGCTTGAAACACCAATAAAGCTTTCGATAGTTCAGGCTGCTGTGGTTTTAGTTGCTTAAAAAGATCTTGCCAGGTTGCACCAACGTTACCTGTACCCAGCAAAAAAATAGCGATGTGTGAGCAGTATTTACTCCAAGCTTGATAACTATGAGTTGCTAACTTATCGATGCTTGGAGAGTCTATGATAGCGACATGGGCATGTGCTGTTGAGTAAAGCTTGTAGGTGTATTCTGTTTGCTTAAGGTGCTCACTAAAGAAATGTCGATGGTATGGCTTGTTATTGATGTCTTCTGAAATAATCGACAAAGAAGCGCAAGTTTTTATATTTTCTATGGTTTGTGAACGAAAGGTTAAGTAGTCTTTCCAGAAGTCTTCGTCTTCTTTGGCAATAAATAATTCTAGCTGTGTATGATTAGCACCATCTCTGAAGATTTGAAAGTATTTGCAGCCATGAAGGTTCGAGTAGTCTTGACAGTGTTTAATAAAGCGTTGGGCTTCAAGGTCGTTACTCAGTTGAAGAGTGTAGTTGATTAACTCATTTTTGTGAGTAATGATGGCTTCGTTTGACGTTGACTCAAGATTAACCACTTTTGTGCCTGATTGTTCTGGCACAAATGTAGAGCGAACACAGAGTTGGCTATTTGCATCTTGCAAAGGATCGAGCGTTTTCTTATGAAGAACGGGAGAGCCTTGCCTGGCCAGCTCGCTGGCTAAAACCTGGGGCAACTGATTAATTGTGTTGGCTTCATTGTATAGATTGGGATCAAATTGGTAGATGCCTGCCACATCTGTCCAGATGGTTACCTGATCGGCATCTAATAGTTGACCTAACAATGTTGCGCTGTAGTCGCTGCCATTTCTGCCCAACAGAACGGTTGCGCCCTCTGCATCGCTAGCAATAAAACCTGTGACAATGGTGAGTCGTTGTTGACGAGCTCGTTTGTTCAGCGCTAGATGATGCAGTGATCTCTCAATGTCAACTTGCGTTGCCTGGCTGTGTGAAAGTACTTTTAAGAACTGCCGCGCATCGAGCCAGCTGGCAGAGAAGTCATCTTGCTCCAGTTGAGCACAAAGTAATCGTGCCGACCAGACCTCACCATAAGCAATAATATCGTTACTTAAGGCAGATTGATATTGCTTGATAATAAGATGTTTTAATCGCTCTATATCTTGATTAAGTTGTTCCAGTAAACTGTCTTTAAAACTTCCGGATAAACAGCCTTCGATCAAAGCAACTTGATGATGCTGTACTTTGCTTAAAATAAGGTGAGCATCTTCTGATGGTTCACAAAGTTGATATAACCAATCGGTTGTTTGTCCAGATGCAGACACAACAACCCAGTCATCGGTTGTTAGCTTTTTTTCTATCAAACGTGCGACTTTTTTGTAACAACGATAGGTTGCCAAAGAGCTGCCGCCAAACTTGTAGACTTGCTGCTTGTGATTGCTATCGTTAGCAGCAAGATAATCTTTACTATTAAATGCCAGAGAACTCATTGTTAGCTTACCTTACGTTGATATTGACACTGTTGAGCATATAAAAATGCCTGTTTGAGATCGTCAATCAGATCTTTGCTGTCTTCGATACCTACAGACAAGCGCAGCAGATTTGGTTTTATTCCTGCTGTGATCTGTGCTGCTTTATCCATAGCAGCATGAGTCATGGTGGCTGGATGGCATATTAATGATTCAACACCGCCCAGTGATTCGGCAAGAGAGAAGTGTTTTAACGCTGATAAAAATGCTTTTATTTCTTCTTCATCACCTTTGAGTTCAAAGCTCAGCATGATGCCAAAGCCACTTTGTTGTTTGCTGGCGATGGCATGACCTTCGTGAGAAGACAAAGATGGATGATAAATATTGTCGACTTGTGGGTGATGACTTAAAAAGTCGATGATGGTTTCGGTATTGGCTTCGTGTTGTTGCAGGCGCACGCCTAGCGTTCGTAAGCCACGTAGTGTCAGTAAACTATCGAAAGGACTGGCAGTAATCCCTAAACAATTTGCCCACCAGCAAAGTTGTTCATGCAGCTCTTCTGTTTTGGCAATCGCTGCACCACCAACAACATCGCTGTGACCATTGATGTATTTAGTTGTTGAATGAACCACGATATCAGCACCCAACTCAAAAGGCTTCTGGTAAATAGGCGTTAGGAAAGTATTATCGACAGCGACCAGACAATCATGTTGCTTTGCTAACTCAGATAATCGTTGGATATCAACAACCCGTAACAGTGGGTTACTGGGTGTTTCGACCCACAGCAGTTTAGCTCCTTTTGACAAAGCTGATTGAATAGCGATGGGATCATTTTGATCAACAAATCGAATATCAAAATGTCCTTTGTCAGAAAGATTCTTAAATAGACGGTAAGTACCTCCATAGCAATCATGAGGAGCTATCAGAGTGTCGCCAGCCTTAAGTAGGTGGGTTACTAACAAAATAGCTGACATGCCTGTTGAGGTAATGACACCACCTGCGCCACCTTCTAATTCGGCGAGTGCATCAGCCAAAAGGTCACGTGTAGGGTTTCCTGAGCGTGTATAGTCATATTGTCGTGGTTGAGCAAAACCTTCGAAAGTGTAGTTGCTCGAAAGGTAGAGTGGCGGCGTTACGGCTCCAAATGCTTTGTCTGCTTCAATACCGGCTTTGACTGCGGTGGTTGTTAGTTGAGTCATTGCGATTATCCTCGTAGAAATCTTTTCAAAATCCATCCGACCTGTTCGTTCTCTTTTAAAAATGCGTCGTGCCCGTAGAGTGAGTCGATGGTTATTAATGCTGTATGTGCGTGTTGGGCGAGTTCGGCGATCTGGGCTATGGGTATAAGCTGATCGCTATTGACGCCGACACAGGTAATAGGTGTTTTAAGGTCGCCTAGCGGAGTCTGATGGAGATCAATTGACTCTGATAAGCGACAGAAAGCATTCGCATCAAAATGTTTTGCAAAGTTCTGTCCTCGCGCCGATAAATAATGAAGAGCAGGTGTTTGGAAACCCGCCTGGTCAATAAAGGATGGATGAGAGAATCGCTGCACAAACTCTTCTCGTGAGCGATAGGTAATCATGGCCAGTGAGCGTGCTAAAGCGAGCCCTTCTGCAGCCTGTTGGTTATCTAGCCCCAACTTAACAATGGAGCGCTGAATATGACGCAAACTGGTGCTTTGTGGACAGTTTGTGTGAGCGGCACTGATGATTAATGCCTTATTGACTCGTTGGGGATAACGATGGGCAAGTGAGAGCGCCACCATGCCGCCATAAGAACTGCCGATGACGGCTGCTAGAGTTTCTATCTTTAGGTGAGTAAGAAGCTCATCAATGGCTTTGGCCTGGTCCAGTGTACTTATTGCTGAATGGTCGGGTCTTTGCGATGACACTGGTGCTGATGATTGACCATTACCGCCCAAATAATCGATGCCCAGAACACAGTATTGAGTTGAATCAATGGTTTGTTGGGGGCCTATGTGTTGAGACCACCAGCCAGAGGCAAATTCGTTGGTGCAATGCGCCACATCGCGACCTGACGATATGCCACCTAAAACCAGTAAGCAGGGTTTTGAAGCTTCTCCATAAAGCGTATAGGCCAGTTCGCCATGACGGATGGCTCCACCGTGGAACAGTGAGAATGACTCCGAAAGCTTTATGGCTTTTCGGTTGATCTCTGTGTGGGCGTCATGGGCAACTGAGTTTGTGAACATGATTCTTAAAATAGTATAGACGTTTAGATGGCTAAATATATTTGCTGGAAGTGTGGATGTCAAGATGTTTAGATGTCTAAATGTTTCGGTGTCTGGCTGGCTGATTTGACAGATGAGTTCAGCAAGGTAAGATCGCTGCGTCTAAAGTTAGTCGAGGTATACAATGACAGGTGTTAAGCAAGAGAGGATCTGCCCATACGCTGAACATGGCAAGAAGAGCCAGGATGTAAAAAAGATAACCGTATCTATTCCTTTAAAAGTGCTTAAGATTTTGACCGATGAGCGTACTCGTCGCCAGGTGAATAACCTTCGTCATGCCACCAACAGCGAATTATTGTGTGAAGCTTTTTTGCACGCATATACGGGACAGCCTTTGCCTACAGATAAAGACTTAGATAAAGATCTGCCCGAAAGAGAGTTTTGGTCAGATGAGGATGAGTCATCAGAAAGCTAGCCTCGGCTGGCTTTCCTGAAATTTTTTGATGCGAGAAGCTGTGTGCTGAAAGGGATACAACAGCGTGTATGAATTAAGGAAGAAGTGTCACAATCTTGACGCCAAATTTTAAGAGGCCATTTGTAACCATTTGAATAATAAGGATATGTTATATTGGTAACTCTCTTAATTTATTCAAATCTTGTTTTTATTTACTGGTTTTTCGATTTCTATCAATATTCGTTAAAAAATATTTCTTTTTGTTGATATCTGAGGCCTGTCCAGGCGGTTTTTAAAATAAATATTTATAAGAAATGGGCCGTGGTTATTAGTCTTAGAGGCGAATTTCTATTAGAGTCAGGGAGTTAGCTTAAAAAATGCTGAAAATGAGTTATTAGTGGTAGGTTTTATAAAAAGAATAAATTGTGTAATAGTTGGTCTTGACACAAAAAATGTTCTAATACTTAAGAGAGCCAACTGATTAAGGATTGTTATGGTGGGGAATAGTCTGTATCAAAGTGAGCGTAAGATGTATAACATCTTTTACCGCTCTAACAAGGTGTTCTGCAAGAACAATGAATGGTTCTTCGAGGACGATGAAGGTGAGCCCTTTGGCCCTTTTGACTCGAAAGATAAGACGCTAAAAGCGATTCGAATCTATCAGGATGTCAAAAGTAATGGGGTCCAGCTAAACGTCGATAAGATCCGAAAAATTATGTAGTCACCCACCCTTTTGTTGGTGGGATTGATCTTATTGTTCGAGATAAGATTTCATTTTTGCGCGTGTTTCGTCTCGCATCTCATTTAACAACGCCATCTGTTGTTGGCTAAGAATTTCTTCTAATTCTTCATCGATTTACCCAGAGATATTTTTTGCCAAAGACTGAGATCAGGCTTAGTGCCTAATCCTATGCCATATTCTTTAAAAACCTGTTGGCGCTGCTTTTGAGCTTTTTTAAAAACAGGAAAAGCTTTTTGTTTTTGTTGTTCGCTAAGCTGCAGGCGCTGCTCTATTTGTTGGAGTGTGTTTGCCAGTGGCATTGAGTTTGAACGTTCAGAAGTCGTTTCTGCATTCGCTTGGCTAGCAAAGCACATTATTAGTGTTAGTAAACTGACCGTGATTGATTTCATTAAAGGTTCCATCAGTGAGGGGATTATCAGTTAGAACGGATGCTTAACAGATAGGTTGACCTAGGAGCAAAATCCTTTGTATTAAGGCTTACGAGTTAATGGTGACAACGCCCGTGTTGGAGTCGTAGGAAAAAAACAAGCTATTGTTTTTATTCAATAAATATCGGCATCGATTTGAGCCCAGGTATTGAGCCCGATAATCGGTCGCCGTTCCGCTGCTAATACTGTATGAGTTCTGGCCCAGTATGGTATTCCATAAAGACAGGCAGTCTGCAACGTTATTAGTCGTTGGGTTAAGCTCTGGAGGGCCAAGCCAATGCTGAGAAGGCCAGCCCAGATTATTAAAATCCAGCTTTCCATCATCGGTAGTGCCATAAACCTGCAAGTCTTCTGCTGGACCTTGAGAGCCCGTTACCAATAATTTAGCTCGAGCTAATTTTACGGCTTCGGCATAAGAACCCGCGATCGCTGAGTTCATAGCTGCATCCGCATCATCTTTGATGGCAATAAAACGGGCCGAAAGGGTCAGGCTTAATAAAGCAAGAATTGTGATAACAACAATTAACTCAATCAGGGTGAAGCCGCGATAATTAGAATTCGCCATTCAATCTACAAAGGTGATTAACTTGTTATGAAATTATATACGCAAAGTCAGGGAAGCTACATAGCAAGTATGTTGAGAGGTAGAAAGAGGAGGGCTTAGCGGATTCTTATTTATTTGTCATGGCTGTGTAGCCTTGTATCGACTATGCTCAAGGAACAGATGAGAACATGTTCACAAATAGAGATTATTTCTTGTCGCTAATTATGGTTTTTGACGATTAGTTAAGTTTTTGTTCAGAAGATATCCAGTAATCTGCAATCAGTATTTTATGAATAAGCGCTTAGTTTTGATGAGTCTTGGTCATAATGTTGTAGGAGAAAATGATGTTTGAGTTAAAAAATGGTCGTCTTATTGCCTCAAGGCAGATCAGCGTAGGAACGGTATTCAATTTAAAAGCAAAGGTATTGCAACAGCTCATTGACTTTGTCGACCCTTATTTGTTCTGGGATTTCGACCAGCTTTCTCCTATGGAGATAATGAGGCGTTTAGGGTTTATCGTTTTTAGTGACAGCCCTAATGTTGCTTGTACAGAAAATGGACATTTTAGGGTGAAAATACCAATTAAATCTGGAGAGGAAATTCGCCTTAGTGCAGTAGCATTTTCTTAAAAAGTAGTCTAAGCTTTTGATAACTATGAAAAATAGTGCGGTTAATATTCGTTGATTCAAGTTTTTTGATGCGATGAAAATCCTTGAAATTTCAAATTGAAATTTTAGCTTCCTTATTTGCTGCATAATTGCTCCACATTTCAATCATACAATGCATGCATGGAAACGAGATGTAGAGTCGTGGAGGTTGAAACAAATGGCACTGGATAAAGAGAATGTACTGGTTGTTGATGCCGAAAAGGGATTTGCTGGTGATATTGAAGGCTATTTGAAGTATTTTAATCTTAATATGTATCGAGCAGATATGGATGAAGATGCTGCTTATTGGCTCATCAAGTACAGTCCTTTTTTAGTTATCTTTAAAAGTAAAATTGTTAACACGGCAACTTTTCAATTACTTGGCGAGTTTCGAAAGTTCTCTGATGCTGCGTTTATCTTGATTGCTGATTATACCAGTGAAGAAAATCGTGACATTGCCCTGCGTTACTATGTCGATGATGTTATTACTCAACCTTATGATAAGCGAGTGCTTATTGATAAGCTTCGTATGCATAAACGCCGAATTGAGCGTGCTAATTTAGAGCAGGACGAAGCCACCCAGCTAAAAGATCATCGCAGTTCAGTCAGTTTTAAAACGGATTCGATTGGAACTTTTGGCATCTCAGATACAGGTTTCAATCAAAACCATGAAGCTTCTCATGCCGTATTCAAGGGTGTTGAATCTCGAACTTTTGAATCAGAAGTCCCTCATATTAATGGCGATGATGGTTTGGATTTTCTCAGCGCATTAAAGCGCTCTGAGTTTTTGCGCTCTATTAAGCACAACTTTACTCGTACGGTTAATGGCATTGTTTATGAATACAATGCTCGAGACTAATTTTTCCCTGTAATCATCTCGCTCGAACTATTCTTCTGTAGCCCCCTTTTGACTCTTTGAGGAAAATTGGGGGCGTTTTCTTTTCTGTATAGCAAGCCCGAATGTTACTTTTTTGTCTTCACGTATAACGGAACTTTGTGGCGACAAAAGTTGTCCAAGTTAGTGTGCACAATAGACTCCTGGGATGTGACAGATCTTGAGATATTTCTATTTTCGAGTTGTCACTACTATTTACTCTGAATGATGTTTTCTTTATTAGAAAAATAAAGCAAGGAGTATCGTTATGTATCAATTTATCGATGGAAAGTTAGTCGCAACACAAGATATTCGTCCAGGTGATTCTGTTGAGTTTTCTTTTTTACCAGCAGCATCAAATGGCCCTTACGTTTGGTTTGATAAAAACCTTAAGAACCCGATTGTTCTTCTTGATGACTTAAAACATATTTTACACAGTGAGAAACCCAATCTGTCTATATATGGTGATGGTAAAGTCGTGGCAGATAAAGATATCAAAAAAGGTGAAGAAGTAACCTGTGATTATGGTCGTTATTATCAGAGAAATTAATTAGTACACTAAGATCTGTAGGCCGAAATACAAACGTTTCGGCCTACTTGTTTCTGTTCTAATAAAGTTTGATGGTAGGTAGATTATCTCCCATTTCTAAAGCCGGGTTGCCATCTTCGTCTTCTCCATTACCTATACTTTTGTCTTCGAAAAAAGGTATGCCTAAAGTGCCGTATTCTGAATAGCCCCAGCACTTGATTTCAAAGTTATCTAGCAAGCCGCAAGTGTGATAGCCTCGGCCACCAAAGTCGATGACTCTGCGATTTGAACCCATGTCAGGTGAGATGGCTGCCGCTGGCGTTTCGTTTTTGTTGTCTCCCCAGTTCTCAATAATGTCCATACCAGACTCTCCGTATTCGCCGCTTCCCCAGCATTTATAGGTTTCATCAGATAGTATGATACAGGTATGATCCCAGCCAAAATTTACATCAACAACCTGAGCTGATGTACCTAGCTCTATGGCCGGGAGGTTGTCACCCATTTCATTATCAAAGGTGCCATTGTTGCCATGATCGTAACCGTACTCTACACTAATGCCACCAAACTCAGAGCATTGCTCGCTACCAGGAGAGTGGTTAATAACTTGGGAAATAACATTGAGAGTATCACCATGACACACTCTAAAGGTTGTGTTGCTTTCTCCATCATCTAATATTCCGTTCGCAGGATTGTTGTCGTTTCCAATTGAAATATTTACTCCTCCGTTCTCTGAGCAAGAAGCGCCGCCAGGATTGAAGGCTTCAATTTTTGTGACTTTGTTAACTGTCGCTGTATGGCAATCCGTCCATGTACGCTCAATACCGCCGTTGCCAACATATCGGTCTTTAATGGCTAACCCTATTTGGCCGCTTAAGTTTCTTCCCCAACATTTGAACGAAGCATCATCCAGTATTGCACAGGTTATTCTGTCTCCGGTAAAAATATCTGTTGCGGTTCGGTTAGTTCCCAGATTGATGAGCGCCAGGTTGTTGCCCATTTCGTTGTCGTCATCACCAATGTTACCTCCAACATTGTCACCTCGACCCAAAGTATTAGTATTGTTTGCTCCCCAACATTTTATGTTTCCATCGTTGAGAAGTGCACAAGTATGGTCGTGACCTGCTGAGACTTTTTGGGCGGTATAAACTTGACCAAAAGCATCGGTTCCCAGATCTACTGATGCTAGGTTATCACCAATGGTTGTGGCAGAGTGTCCTCGTGGTTCGATATCACCATAACCCAGAATACCTGATTCATTGTTACCCCAACATTTTATTTCGCCTGTATTTAACAAGGCGCAATTGTGTTCGTTGCCAACGCTAAGTTGAGTAGGATATTTATCGGCACCAAAGTTGACGGCTTCTAAAGCGTTGCCGAGTTCTGATGGTGTATCACCAATATATTCGAATTCGCCAGTGTAATCCTGTCCCAGGCCCAAGACGCCGTCTTTGTTTCTGCCCCAGCACTTTATTTCTTGTGTATCAAACAGAGCACAGGTGTGATACTCCCCTAAGCCCATATCAATAACTTTGGCATCACCAATATTGGAAGCTATTACAGCTTGACCCATTTCGTTAGTTTTTAGTTCACCATCGTTATTATCATCCGTACCATACAAAATGCGATAGCCACCGTCTGGACATACATAACTTTCGTTCACTGCTTCTGCTTCAGCAATAAGAAAGGTTCTTGTAGCAGTACTGCATCGATCTTGAGATTGAGTCACTTCACTATCTGACAACTCTTGGTCATTATTTAAGTCGATACCGTATTGATAACCTATACCGCCATGACTATCACATGTCGAGCCGTTGCCTGCACTGTAACGAAATATTTTTGTCAGGCTTTGTTGAGAACCATTGTGACAAGCTATCACTTCTGCTTCAGCTTCTGCATAGTTGTCTCCAATATTTTCTTGCTCGCCTGTTGCAAAGTTATAGTCGTTACCGTACCCCCAACATTTCACCAGGTTGTCTTCTGTTAATGCACAAGTCCCATAATAACCACTGAATAGTTTTTTATTGACAGGATAAATAACAAGCTCGTGAGTGTTATTAAAAATACTTACCTGATCGTTAGAAGAAATACTCAGTGTTGTGGATTCTCGATCTTCTTTGTCATTGTCATCGATGATTGGCAAGGCGATAGTTGCAGTGAGTTCCCCAGCAGGTATTGTTACTTCATTAACTTTTGTGAAATCACTATCTGTAGCAGAGCCACCCGGGTAATCAATGGATACTTTTGTGTCTGTGCAGCTAGCAGAAGAAAGCGCTAGAGCGATGTGGGCGTTACCTTCATTTTCCTTTACTTTCGTGGTGGGTGAAGAAAAAGTCAGTTCTGGTCCTGCGTCTCCATCATAAGTGATGATGCCAAAAGCAGAGTGGTTACCTGTGTTTCCATTCAATTGGAGAAGAAAATATTCATCACACTCATACTCGTTGTCGTCTAATAGATTAACCTTGATAAATCCGCTAAGGCTACCTGCAGGAATCGTCAAGTTGCCAGCCGTCGCTTCATAATCTATGTCTTTAGTTGCTGTACTATCAATGACGCCATAACTAAAATGAGTATCTGCCGTTTGTGTTGTAGATAGCTGCACGGTAAAAGTGAGTTCAGTATTACCTTCTGGCATAGAAACATCATTGATGGTGACAGTAAGAGGTTGTTGTTGATTGCAAACATATTCTGTCTCAGTCACTTCTGAGTCATCAAGGAGACCATTATGATTGTTATCGAGTCCAGACTCGATTCTTAAACCTCCAGCTGCACAGTTAGCGCCAGAAGCCTCTTCTTGAATATTGACTAGACTCGATGTGCCTTGAACACCATCGTCACCATTCATACCGTGGCATATGTATTGAGTATGAAGCACTTCTGTATCCGCAAGCACACCATTTCTATCACTGTCGATACCAGTGTTTATTCGAAAACCGCCAAGCGTACAATTGTTGCCAGCGGCTTCGTTATTAATTGCAACCAGACTCTGAAGACCATTGGTTCCTTGATCACCGTTACAAACATATTGAGTCATGTCGACTTCGTCATCTGACAAAGCTCCGTCTGCATTGTCATCTTGTCCTGACAAAATTTTCTGTCCGCCGTTAGAGCAATGAGCCCCAGCGGGTTCGTCTATAATAGTGACCAAGCTATTAATTGCATCGTTTCCGTTTAAGCCGTTGCAAACATAATCTGTATTGCTGATCTCATTATCGTCGAGAATCGAGTTAGCATTATTGTCTTGCCCTGAGTTGACTTTTAGGCCGCCAGCTTCGCAGTTGCTTCCTGCTGGCTCAGAGATAACGTCTACCAGACTGGCTATTCCACCGCTTCCTGTTGTTCCATTACAAACGTATTGGGTAGCATCAATTTCATCAACAGATAGAGCGCCACTGCGGTCGTCATCGATTCCTGTATCAATTCTTTGTCCACCATGACTGCAATTTGAGCCTGACGGCTCCTGAGTGATTATGGCGAGGCTGTTCAGTCCTGGTGTACCTGTGCCGTCTGCACCGTTACAGAGATAAGCTGTATGCTCAATTTCATCAAGACTAAGTGCGCCATCGTTATTTTCGTCGAGTCCAGTTTCAATTTTCTGGCCTCCATAAGTGCAGTTAGCACCTGCGGCTTCGTTACTGGTTATGGCTAAGCTATTGAGCCCGCCGTTTTGTCCGTCGTTACCATGACAAATAAACTGTGTACTGGTCACTTCGTCTGCGGATAATTCTCCATTGGCATTGAGATCAAAGCCGAGATTGATTCGTTGGCCACCAGCGGAGCAGTTAGTACCTGCTGTTTCTGGAGTGATATCAACCAGACTACTAAGTCCCTGAGTTCCGTTGATTCCGTCAATGCCGTTGACACCATTACAAACAAAATGAACATTGGTTATCTCGTCAGAGTCCAGTATCTGGTTCTGGTTGCGATCAAGGCCTGTGTTAAGGCGCTGGCCTCCAGCAGCGCAATTAGCACCTTGTGGCTCTTCTAATGTATCAATCAGACTGGTTAAGCCATTTTGTCCATCATTACCATGGCAGATGAAGCGTGACTGAGAGATTTCTGAGCTATCAAGCTGGTTGTTGTAATTGCTGTCTAAACCGGTTTCGATGCGAAGACCGCCTGAAGGACAAGCGTTACCTGCTGGCTCTTCTGTGACTTGCACTAAGCTGGTGTAGCCGCGGCCATCAGCACCATTACATACGTATTCCGTCGACTCGATTTCTTCAATATCAAGGGTGCTATTACGATTTTGATCTAAGCCACTGTCGATTCTCTGACCGCCAAAAGCGCAATGTTCGCCCGAAGGCTCTATGGATATATCTAGCAGACTGTTTAAACCGTCTGAGCCATTTTGGCCATCATCAGCAGTATTACACCCCGCTAATACAAGCACAGAAAGCAGCACGCCTAAGTTTAGTTTCACGAATCGACCTCAGTAGAAGTTGGTATTTATATATGAGATTTGCAATTTATGGGGGAAATGTGGAGACAGTGTGGATACGTGAATGATATTTGAACAAAAGTGGTAGGAGCTGCTTACCGCAACTCCCTGAAGGCTATTCGTGGATATAGGTCGGGTTATTGGGTCACTACGTCGGTTTCAAATAACTGCTTAAGCTTGGCTTCATCTTCACTAAAGTGAATCAGTTGTTTTCGTGGCACGCCTTTTTCGGCTATCAAGGCGGCGATTCGTCCCTGTCCATTAAATAAGGTATCGGGTATTTGTGTAGCAATTGGGTCTTCGTAAGCTTTAAGGGGAGGTATGATTTTCCAGCCATCTTTTTTCAAAGCTGTGATCAAGTCACCAATAAAAAGGGCTGCCAGGTCGTTTTCGTGTAACAGTAGTAGATGCTTTGGACTTCTTTCTAAGTGTTTAACCGCCAGATCATTATAGTAGTTTGCTGCGCTAACCAGTGTGTCTACGTAAAAGGATCTAAGCTTTTCTTTGTTTAAGCGAAGTTTATCTTTGGTTGCTTTTTGAAAAAGGCTGTCCATATACCAGTCGTAGTTATCAATGGTGACGTATCCATTTTTGTATCCGTTGGATTTCAAAAACTGCCTTAGGGCGTCGCGTTTTTCGATTGTTCGTCCTTCGTCTAAAAATGGAAAGCGATAAAGTTTTTGGAAGTTTTTATAGTGTGCCAGTTTCTTATCGGCCACCAATATGTCCTGGATATATTCCTTGACAGGCGTACGGTGTAGCCATAAATGACTTTGGCTATGGTTAGCGAGAGGATGTCCTGCATTATGGTAGTTATCGATTCGTTGCTGAGTTTTGGCATTCAAGTTTTTTGTAGTTACAAAAAACATTGCTTTTGTGTCATGTTGTTTAAGCTCATTGATGATTCTTTTGGTTCTTTCTGCACCAGAAAAATAATGACTGTTTGAACGTGGTGCATCATCAAAAGTGATGGCTATTTCTTTTGATTGTATTGAGCAAGAAAAAAGGAGGATATAAAGACTGAGTATTCGATATTTCACTTAAGAGTTCCCATTCGATTATTAATGCAAGTAGTGTAAGTTATTTTGCCCATTGTACTAGCCAACTGTGAAGTTTGTAATTGTAAGGAGACTTATTTTCTCTTTCATAAATATTGATTCTTATCTGATTGCTTTCGAAATAAAGATCACTAATAAATCGATAGGCGTTATCTTTATCTATAGCGATCAAAGGCTCTATCGCTATTTCCTCCAGTTCTCTATTGACCACTCGAAAATTACCACTATCGATAAATGCAATGGATCGATCCTTAAGCACAATAGGCTCTGAAACAGAGCCACAATGCAAGTCGACACCTTTTTCTATTGAACCATCACTTTTCAATCGTACAACATGAGCTTGAGTTGGGTTTCGTCTATCGGCTTCTAGTACAATAATGTCATTCTTATCGACGACATAGTGGCCATAGCTTTTCCATTGTTGTTTTTGATTCCCGTCGCAATCATAAAGCCAGGTGTCAAAGAGGTCATAGCCTTCGAGGCCAAGGAGAAAGTCTCCATTGGCGAGAGTTGCGGCTGTTTCTCCTTTTAACTCTTTAATTAATGCACCATCTTCTTTGTTAAGAAGGTAGACTGGCCCCAATGTACCCCAAGCGTGATAGTCTAAAGAAAAGCTGGTGATTATGACTCTTGACTCAGTTAACTGGGCTCTGTTAATTCTTCCTGCAACTTTAAATGGAGTGCTCCACACTGGACAACCACTATTATCTTGCAAAATAACTTTTGTTCTGTCATCGGTAATAGCTAAAGAAGAGGAGCTTTGTTGACTTTGTTTTTTTTGCAAGCTGGCGTTGTCTTTCTCGAGCTTCTGGATTATTTGAAAGTGGCGTCTCATAAGTAGAGGTTGTTATTTAGTTGTATTTTGTAATAAATCATGGATGCAGGCGACTAGTCAATTGTTATGAGCTAAAGCGGAGAAGTTTGTGAGTCGGAGCTATCTTATTGCAGGGAGTTTTATTTTAATTGGAATGATTGCCTTTATTGTAATGGGAAAACAAGACATTGTTGAACAGGAGATTATTAAAAACAGAGAGAGTATTCTTGTAACATCAGAGTCAGTATCGACTCAACTGCCTGATATTGATGTTAAAGAAACTGAAGAGTCCAATGAACATTATGCCGTTGAGCGGCATCGAAGCCGTTACGAAAATGATTTTCAAAACAGTGATGATTTTTATGCTTTAGCCATTGATTTGAAAAGCAAAGCGCTTAATGGGGATGGCGAAGCTGCTTATATGTTGTCCAGAGTGTTGTTGTCATGCGAGGGTATTCCTGAATTGGAAGAGTTTAGAGTTCGCCAAGACCCACCAGAAACAGCTGTAATGATGGAGTACCAGGATATATACATTCGACTTTGCTCCGGTTTTGAAAGTAATGGTTTCGGCGAAACAGGGCGTTATGAAGAGTGGCTTAAACGTGCCAGTGAGACGAATTATCCTCCAGCCATGATTATTGATACTCTGATAAATACGCCCAACGAAGAAGACCCTATAAAGTGGTTAGATAAACTAAGTGAAGAAAAGTGGCTGGCGATGTTTAAGTCCATTAATGAAGGGAGTTATGAAACTATCGATGGATTGAGAGGGCTTTCTGCTAGTAGGAGTGATACTGAGCTAGGGCTGCGGTTATTAGCTTGTGACTTTGGTAAACCATGTAAAGGCAATGATAGAGGGTATTGGCGACTTGAAGTTGTTCTGGATTGTTCGTTGAAAATTCTAGTAGAAAATGATGGTAATTGTGAGCCTAATGCGAGCTTACAGCAGTTTATTCGAACGCAATATGGTGAGGAAAGATATGAAGCGATTCAAAAAAGAAAAGAAGAAATAAAAAAGCTAATTGAATATGGTATTTCATCAAGAGAAAGCTTGTTAGAGCTCATCAATGATTAAGTTAGATAAGAATATGATATGTCTACCTCTGACTTTCCTCTGGTTAGAAAATAGGTTGCCTTACCTCATGCCTGAGTTGCCTTTATGTTTTAGCTTATCTCAATACTGAATTTTGTGAGCGGTATTTGGCGACTATCTCGATAATCATTAGTTTGAAAAGAAGTGGCGGCATAGCTACCTTTAATGGAGAGCTTTTAGTCATTAAGGTCGCAAAAATAAGGTCTGGTTATGAAGCAGAACAAGGAGCCTCTACCGAAAACGTCAGAGAGTCAGTCTGCTCGTGGCAGTCTTCAGTTAAAATGTGATGGCGGTTGTGCATGTGCCGCTTCTAATGATATCGGCGAACTGCAAGCCACGGCTGATAATAGTCATCAAGCACAGCGTTTACACCAGTTAAAGCAGAAGGTCGACCAGTCTGATGTTGTGCAAAAACAGACGGAGAAAGTAAGTCAGCTAAATCCTCAGGGAGAGGGTAATTTACCAGGAGCCTTAAGAGGAGGCATTGAGTCTCTTTCTGGCATTTCTATGAGTGATGTTAAGGTTCATTATAATTCTTCTCAACCTGCACAACTTCACGCTCACGCTTTTGCGCAGGGTAATCAAATTCATGTTGCTCCAGGACAGGAACAACACCTACCTCACGAAGCTTGGCATGTGGTGCAGCAAAAGCAAAATCGTGTTCAGCCTACGGTACAAACTAAAGGTGTAGGTATTAATGATGATGCAGGGCTGGAACGTGAAGCGGATGTGATGGGAGCCAGGGCGTTATCCATTGGCGAACACTCGACGACACAAAAAAGCAATCGCTTAACTTCGGGAGCTCCTATTCATCAGACTAAGTCCATTGTGCAAAAAGCTGATATCGGTGATAGGCCATTTGAAGCTGGCTACGGAAATATTTTGGATGATCCCATGTGGCTCCCCAAAGCTGAAACTTATGAAAAAAAGCTTGGGTCTTATGCCTCGCACTCTCCCAAAGCGACGGGGGCTTTGCACACCGCAATGGTCAAGATGTACGATGTTTTTGAAAAATACTATAAAGATAACTTTGCCGATGATAAAGCAGGCATTTTAAAGAAGCTATTTTTTAGAGATGATAAAACCAGTGCTGGGCAAGTAGGGCTAGATCTCGATGTTTCCGAAATGCTCAAAGTACTGGGGCAGGGAAACCTGCGAGAACGTATGACTGCATTTTACAATACTTCTTATTATGGTGCGGGGTATGGTGGAAGTCTTAAAGAAGGATTCAAAGCGATACTCCATGATATTGTGCTGAATGGAAAGTGGGATAAAAGTGATGAGCTGGGACTCGATACTGGCTCACTAAAGGATCAAGGAAAATTTATGGATGGATGGAGTCGCACCGCCATTCACAAAGTGGTTAGCACCATTAAGGAAGAAAAATCCTATAACTACAGCAAAGATATTTTTGCTCTTGGTAATCTCACCTATCAAACGGACGATTATTGCCTTACGAACACCAGAGAGATCGCAGAAAGCCAAATGGACCGCAGTGAGCGAGACGATTTAGATAAAGATACACATCGAAAAACACCAGAAGACTATCGAAAAATGGGTGTCGAACTATCGGCTCGAGAACTGGCTTACCAATTCCCTGATGATAAGCCAAAAACCTTTATGGAAAAGCTATTTAATAACGAAGAAGATTTTCGAAAGGATAAGACAAAAAATAAAAGTCTGGGTTGGGAAGAAGGCACTGCCTTGTTCAAGATTTCTCCAGAAAACAGCTGGTACAAGCGCATACATGACAAAATGAAGATGCCTGTTGTGGCTGGCGTATCAGGTACAACGGCTAGGTTATTAAGCTCGTTTAAATGGTTGAACACCACGGCTAATCCACTGAACTTCCGTCTTGCTATTATGGGATGGATGCTAACCTCATGGGATCATTCTTTATATGAAATCCTACGTGGTTCTCATATCGCGGGGGTGAAAGGAGATGGCGAAGAAAGCTCAGTTAAAGACGTGATCCGCATGTATATGAATATTCCTCCACTCACCACTGATGAACTAAGAAGTGGGGTAGCTCAAGATGGTATGTTCCCTCATGAATGGATTTACCACAAACAAACCTTAGAGAAAGACACGTCGAACCCTCAAGCAGTTGTTCCCGGAAAAAGCCCTGGCGGTACGGACATTGCTGAGCAAGGCAAAGACAAAATCTACGGGATGATGGGAGGTAAAAAAGCTGAGTACTCAAAATTAACGGAAGCTCATGCCATTGCGATCCACACTTATACCAGCGGTGCCCATAACATCCTTAATTCTATTATGAGCTTTAACATGTCAGAAACCCTGGCGAAGAAAAGCATTAAAAGTAAGCTCGAGAATATTATTGACTACTATGCGAGACGCTATTTGTTGTCGGCCAAAAAAACGAAGGGAACTATTTCTACTGTTGAAGATGACGAGCTAACAAAACTTAAGTCAAACCCTGTTGAGTGGATTAATGTTCTCACACCCAAAAAAGGCGCTATTAAAGATATTCTGGGCAACCCTGATGTGGGTGACTCTGAGCGACAAAGTTATCGTACGGGGTACATTGATACCTGGCTATCGGATTTGATCGAAAAGATTTATCCTGAGCTACAAATGCATGCCAACATGACAGTCGAAGGACTAAGCAACTTACCCGCAGAAGATGGTGTCACAGTTTGGCGTGGAGATTGGGTGAGTAAGTTTAGCACTCAATACTCTGAGGGAAAAACAGTCGACTTTCCAACGTTTACCAGTTTCTCTCGATTACGTGCAAGGGGAGAGCAGTTTACGACGGCTGGGTCACTTTCTAATAAGATGTTAATCAAACTCGATCTAAAAGGAAAAGGCGGAAAAGACGTCAGTGGGCTGTCAATGTATCAACACGAAGCTGAAGTATTGCTGATGCCCAACTCAAAAATGCAGATCAAGAAAACTTCATGGATAAAACTTGGTAGTGATGATGTCTGGTTTGTTGAGGCAGAGGAAGTGTAAAGTTCAATGTTCATCAAACTAAATTTGGTGGAGCCTGTTGGAATCGAACCAACCTATGCCGGCTTAAAAGACCGGTGCACTGCCACTATGCCAAGACTCCGTTTCTTACTTATAAATTGGCGGAACAAGCAGGGATTGAACCTGCGACCCTCTGCTTAACAGGCAGTCGCTCTACCAGCTGAGCTATTGTTCCAAATATGGTACCCAGGGAGAGATTCGAACTCTCGTGGAGTTGCCAGCCAATAATCAATGAAGTTCTTAGGCAAGGAAATAAAGCTTGTTTACGGATAGTGCTTACAAACCCAAATGTCTTGTGATGACCTTTTGTAGACCTCTATGAGGAGCTACCGAGGTTGGCTCACTTGATGGAGGTTAACTTGGTTTTAGTGAATATGCAATCTCAGTAGTGCGGCCAATTTATGAGGCCCGCCAAGGCTGAGGCAAGGTCAACGCAAAAATTGGAATATGATGTAAAATGAGGTTGCTTATTTTTCTAGCTTGATTAGTGAGAATTAGTTCTTGTTTATATAACGTTTAAGGCCTAGTGCGGTAAAAATTTTAAATGCTGCCAGTACATAAACTATAGCGATAAGTAAAAGGACAAGTCCTGTTGCAATTAAACCTGCCTTTACAAGAGATGTGCTTTCGGGGTTAATGATTCGCAAAGCATATTTACCCATTAAATACAGCGAGAAAGCAACCAAGATATAGAACGCTGAAAGCCCCAGCTCAGCTTTGCCAATAGTCACGCCAATTACTTTTCTAGGACAGGGCTTTAAATATGGGAGAGCAAAGCGTAAGCGCCTACGTAGGTCACTTAGCTTATCTTTGTGAGTGTTATAGAACACTGACAGCAGTTCTCTCATTTCTTTGTCTGCTTTGATTGTTGTTGTAACTTCATAGGCCCCCGCTCTAACAAACTCCTTTGCTTCTTCAAGTTCTTTATCTTTAAGAATGTTCTTCTCTATTAGGCTTGCAATGACTTCAACCCTCTTTAAAGAGAGGGTTTGAAAAGCCAAGAGTGATTTAATAGGACCAAGAATATTCATGTTGTTTACTCCTTGTTATTTGTAGATATTTCTACAAACCTAACACGCGGCATGAAAGAAAATAAAACACAAATTTTGATAATGTTCTTGGATGAGTTGTCGACAAGAAATCAAGAAAATAAAAACAGAGACACAGTTGGCAGTTTTAAGGGCTGAATCTCAAAGTAAAATCAGACGTGCAGAAAATCAGGAAGCCGCAGACATCAATCTCGATTTAGTTGCGTTAAAAACACGAGGCTGGAAAGATGAATACTTATTGGTGATTGGAACAGTTCCAATCATTTTATCGTTTATTCCAGATATGCAGATTTATGTAAAGCAAGGATTTGAAGCGTTAAAAGAAACGCCTGAATGGTACTGGTATTTAATGGCGGGTTTGTTTGTTGACACGCTGGGCTTCCGTTCGCTGCTTCGCGGTATCATTGATAGCACGTTACAAAAGCGCTTGAAAAAGTGACCGATTAATCAATAAGATAACTACTACTAAGAGGTATATCTCAGTTTGTCGACAGCTGCTCGCAGATATATCTCCTATGTGGATTTATTGTAAATTATTTACATATTTTCCTTTTTAAAACTCTATCCATTCTGTAGCATTTCGGCCCAGCAATAAGACCGGATGTTTTATTGCAATTGGCATGACATCAGGAAGTCAAAAGGCATATGCAAGGTTG
>NZ_JAMXSB010000004.1 GCF_024124665.1 Pleionea sp. CnH1-48 | reverse complement strand
TTGCTGTTTAATGGCTGCAACTATTTGTTCGACAGAAAAACGTTTTGCTTTCATGTGCGATCCTCCTGAGGGGCAAATCATGCCCGATTTCACTGTCTTTGTGGATCTGTTTATGGGGAGCCGGTCACTTTTTTCGGAATGTCACTACAGCCCTATTTTGTTGAAGCTTGATTGCTGATTATCTTAAAGATTACATTCAAAGCCGGATCTTCTCCAGAAAAATACTCGACCGATGATAAATTTACAGGAACGTGTGGAGCAACCCAAATTCGATGGTCTTCGGCCTTCGAAGCTTGATGAAACTGTGAAGAAATAATGCCCAGCGTTCCGCTGTAAGGCAGTTTAAACCAACCGGCTTCCCCTAATGCATTGGGCCTACTACCACTTGGCTCACCAACTATGACGGCGTTAGTTAGTCGGCTGATATCCAATAATAAATTATGTGCGGCTGAAAAAGTATTTCTTCCGATAATAACGAATATCTTGCCTTGTGATCTTAGTGCTTCAAATTGAACGAGCGTTTTTAAAATTGGCGGATAAATGCTTCCATTTCCTCCCGCATTATGTCTGATATCCAAAATTAGGTTTTGGATATTCAATTTAGAAGCTTTTTCTCTTAATTCTTGATTAAAGTCCTCAAAAGAGCGAGAGGGATTATTGTGAACATAATTGTATTGAATGTAGAGAGCCGACTTTTCTGGAACATGCTTATACCAATATTGTTCCTTAATTTTTAAGTTGTGGATTGCACTACTCTTGGCTAAAGCAGGTAGCTTAGGAAAGCCGCTGAACGTCATAGCCTTGAGTGTTGGTTTTATCACTCGTTGCTTACCTTCATTGTCCTTGATAGTAAGAGTAATATCCTCGGCATCATTAACTATATTCAATCCTTTTAGTACCTCAGCTAACCCCAAATAATAAGGCCCCAACCAAAGCTGCTGCATATCATTATCCCTAGCATTAATCACTTTAACTTTGGATAATGCTTCATCCACCTTCATATTTCCGATGGCCACCACTTTACTTCCAACAAGCTGCCGATATTGCTGGCTAGCATCTACAATAAAAAGACCATCGCTGAACTGGTAAAACTGCAACGGAAGTTGTTTGAAAGAGCCTTTTTTGCCGAAGGCGGGAACGATAAAGTTATGCCCATTGCCCAAGGTAGCAACCAGCTTCATAAACTCAAATACGATCTCCTGATCTGAAAGATAAGGTATTCTATCGTTAATACGACTCACTATTTGTTCAAATTTTGCCTTGCTGACCGAATGGTACATGTTGATGTGGAGACGTTTAATTTCCTCTACCAGAAAGTTGAGATCGAATTGCCAAGATTGAATCCTGGATAAATTCTCTGGGAGATAATTGCCAGAGACTCTTTGAAAGGCTTTAGAGTCTGCGATCTGCTCAAAATGAGCATTACTTACTAAATCTTTTCTTCCGTCGTAACGCGCTTCCAAGGATTTGGTGATCCAGGCAATCGCATTAGATTCCTGTCCAAGCTCAGAATACGCTTCCGCAATATTCATCATAATGTCATTTGACGGAGCAGATCCTGTTGGGATGTTCGAAAGAATGGTACCTAAAGCTATGGTTCTTTCAAACGCATTAATCGACTTTTCCCATTGTCCCAATTGAAAATAAGTCAGACCCAGAAGATACCAGGTATCACCATCATCTGGATATTGATTGGTCAAAGACTCAATGAGAGGTCTAGCTGATTGCCAGCTCTTTTGTTTCACCAATTCGAGAGCCTTAACTCTGGCGGCATAATAGGCTGCAGGGTCCTCTACCCTACTATTGGTTGCAGGATGACCAATAGCGCTGTTTGTCATTATTGACGCTTTATTTTCTGCATGAGTTTTTGTAGGCGCTATGCCAAATAATATGGCAATGGTGATCATAATTGTGAATATAAAACTGCTTTGATTTCTATCAAGCTGCATATAAATATCTCTTACGGATGTGATGAGTATGTTCAAACATATAGGCAAACGGTGTTAATAGCGCCCGATATCCTGATTTTGGACGTGTTGATGCCTGTTTCTGTACTTCTGAACCATTATTCCGGGCGATTTTTTTGCAGAAATTGGGTTGGAGTCATTCCTACCTCTCGTTTGAAAACAGTATTGAAAGTGGATTTGGAGTTAAAACCTGATTCAAATGCGAGGTCTAGCAATTTTTGTCCCTTTGGAATTCCTGCAATGATTTTTTCTTTCATATCTTTCACCCTGAGGGCGTTAATATATTCACAAAAGTTCTGATTCGCTCCCAGGTTAATAGCCCAGGAGATGTTTTTCACGGTGAGACCTGTTTCATTGGCAATATCAGTAACGGTTATTCTCTGTTGCTTAAATAACTCTTTTTGAAGAATAATACTCTCAATGTTCTGACAAAGTGCTTTGGCCGTTGGAAGGTCTTGTTGTTTATCTTCAGGTGTCGTTGGTTGCACTGATTGTTCATACGGGAGCATTCCATCGAATAATTGAGGATTCTTGAGGACTTTGAGTAGTAAGTACAAAGAAATACAGAAAAATACCAACACATTGATAAAGTACCAAGCCGCTTTTAAATCGCCAGACGTGTGTTTTTGCATATTTAAACGAATAAGATCGATAATAACAATTACTGCGAAAACAGATAATGCCCTGATAATCCAGGTCAATTTCATCGAGTAGGCATCTGAGCGTACACCCATTGAGGCCAAATGATAACGACTCAGTAATCGAAATGATGCTGCGAGGTAAAGAATCTGACTGACTGTACCCAATGCTATTACTACCTGAGTAAAGTTTGTGAAAGGAAGCGCCAGTAGCATTGGGATAAAATGAGCACATTTTTTACTCAGAGGCAATGCTGTGTCATTCACCAAAGAGCGAACAAAAAAGTACAGCAAAGGCCCCACTACTAAGGTAAAAGCAGGCGTAATTAGATGAGTTGAGCTAGTAATTTGTGTCTCTTCCAAAAAGTTCAACAACATCAAAACTGACTGATAGATAAAGAAAATCGCCAAATTGCGGTAAATTTTGAGATTCCATATTAGAAAAGCGCCAAGAATTGTCACGGTCGAAAAAATGACCTGAAGTATATTGACTGGGAGTATTTCGATGGATTGCAAAAACATAAGGCAGAGATTCGCGCTATTAGAATAAGAAAAACAGATAACGACACATAATTGTGTGTTAACAATCTTGGTGTTTATGTTTGATAATAGCAAGATCAGGTAGTTGATGAAACCAGACTGTATTAAGTCGTGAGCAGGCTGAAGGAATTTTCGACAGTAGAACGATTGCAGGCTAACCTACGCAGTAAAACGCCTGTTAATTCTCTTGGTGAATTAATGTTCAACCTTGTGCATCTGAACTATTCTGACAGCCAGCTTATTTTTAATTGCTTGGATAAAGCGTGCAAACGTTTGAATTTAGCTCCTTTCTTTTTAATCATCGGATTCCTTAGCCTGGATTGTTATCGTATTATCGTGTATGGTGCAAAACAGCTCTCCCCCTCCACCATTGCAGGAAAAACAGAGTTATTTGTTTAAATGTTAATATCTTTATCAAGATACAAAATACTATGACTTTATAGAATTCTATATGAGGACCGAGCCATTAATACTTTAAAACGACACCTCACGTTCCTCTTTTTTTTATGCTTTGTTATCCCAGTTAACTTCGTTCTTGCTAATTCAATCACTTTTTCTCAACTAACAGTAGAAGATGGATTATCCACTACTGCTTTTCCATACGGCTTCAGAGTGATTATGCAAGATACTGATGGATTTTTGTGGTTTGGAACGGAGGCAGGTCTCAACCGATATGATGGTTATCAATTTAAACATTTTCTTCATGACTCTAACGATCCAACCAGTATTTCGGATAATTCTATTACAGCGTTGTGGCAAGACAACCAGGGATTCATTTGGGTAGGTACAGCTCAAGGACTTAATAGATTTGATCCCAAAACCAACCAGTTTAGTTATGTACAACTTGATAACTCAGAGAGTGAAAGCTCTAATAAAAAATTATTTGTTAAAAATGTTATTGGCAGCAACAATGGCCTTCTCTGGGTTGGTTCTGTTTACGCTCTGTATCAGCTTAATACGAATACTGGTAAAGTAAATAAATATACCCTCGACGCAAAGAATTCTAACAGCATAAGTGACAGCAGTACTCACTCTATTCTCGTTGATCGTTCAGGCCGCTCTTGGATTGGAACCGCTGAAGGACTAAACCTTTATAATCCTGCAACTAATGATTTTACTCGCTATTTATATGGTGAAGGTTACTCGAAAAAATCATCCAATATAGATGGGCTTAAAGTCAACGCCATCTTTGAAAGCAAACAAGGTCAAATATGGGCAGGTACAGAAAGTGGGCTCTACCTTTTCGATTCTAATACAGATAGATTCAACTCTTTTACTATAAAGAATGGCCACTCTGATGCCGATCTGGATTTAGATGTTTCCAGTATAGTCCAAGATGGTCAGGGACATATATGGTTAGGAACAAAACAAAGTGGCCTTTGTCTTTTGTACACTGTGACTCAAGAGTGCCAACTGTTTAAGCATGAAAAAAACAATGAGGGCTCTCTGAACAACAGCAAGATATCGGATTTGTATTTAGATCAACAAGGGCGTATCTGGGTAGCTTCTTTTTCTGGCTTGAATTACTTTTATTCTGAAAGGCTTTTTTCTCCAATATCTAACAGTGCCCCTGCTACTCATAAGAATAATGATTTTTCGGGAAAGCCAGCCGTTGCGCTGATGTATGATAAGAGTGGTTCTCTTTGGGCTAGTTATTATGACTATGGAATCGTTAAGTATGATAAGGAACACCAAGTTGAGTCGATATACCAACATAATACATCGGATGAGTTCTCAATAGGGAGCAACCGAGTAATTGCTCTTACCCAAACCAAAGATGGAGTGATTTGGGTCGGTACTCATGGTAAAGGCTTATATCAATTCAGTAGCTCAAAAAATCAATTTAGATATCTGCCCAAGAGCCCACCCATTATTACGGGTATTGTTGAAGATAACAAAGGAGAGGTGTGGGTAGGAAGTATTAGAAGTGGGCTACTAAAATTCGACCGAAATACAGGTGAATTTACCCAGGTAAACGAGAAGTATGGAATTATCTCCAGTATTAACCGTTTATATCTAGATCACTCAGGGCGACTATGGGTGGGTACATGGAATGGTTTTATTAAAATAGACGTATCGTCTAATACACACCAGAGTTACAGTCGCAACGCTGACGCACCTGATGGTTTGAGTCATGACCACATTTCATCATTTTTCGACGATGGACAAGGCAGCATTTGGATCGGTACTTTAGGCGGAGGGCTCAATCAGTTTAGTCTTAAATCAGAGTCATTTATCCACTATAGCAAAAAGGACGGCCTAGCCAATGACAGGGTTCTCAGTGTCGTTGCAGATAGTGTAGGAGATATCTGGGCAGGCACAATAAGTGGATTATCAAAGTTTAATCGAGCTACTCAAAAATTTGACAGCTTCTATATTAAAGATGGCCTACTTAGCAATGACTTTAATCCGGCTAATGCAATATCCGAGTCAGGTGAGATTGCGCTAGGTAACCTCAAAGGCATTCAAAGATTTTATCCAGATACTATCCGTGACAAAAATATTCCTCAGCCCCTCGTATTCACTGACTTCAAACTATTTAATTCTCCGGTATCTGTTAATAAAACGATAAAAAACAGCTCATTTACACTTCAACAATCTGTACAGTCAGCTAAAGAAATAAATCTAACCTACAAAGAATCCTTGTTTTCTTTTGATTTTGCCGTACTAAACTCTGTAGCCCCGGACCGAGTAAAATACGCTTATAAACTTTCTGGGTGGGATAATGACTGGATAGTTACCGACCATACCAACCGCATTGCCACCTATACGAATATCCCTCATGGAGACTATCGGTTAGATATCAAAGCGACCGATAAAAATGGTGACTGGAGAGAAGATATTACATCACTAAAGTTGACTATCTCCCCACCTTTTTGGAAAACTAACCTAGCCTACTTTGTCTACTTTATTATTATATTTTTATCTGTGTATTTACTTTTGAGCATCCGTACTCGCTCACTTGTCCGCCGGGCATTAGTCCTTGAACAATCAGTAAAGACTAGAACTCTCGAGTTAGCAAAAGAAAAAGAGACGGTTGAACAACTCCTTGTAGAAAAGAATGAAGAGTTCTCTAATATCAGCCACGAATTCAGGACACCTTTGACACTCATACTGGGGCCTATCGCGCAACTGTTAGCATCAAAGCGGGAGCAGTTTGATGAAATACGCTCAGAAAAGAGTCAGTTAGAACAGCGAACAGAAGAGCTTAATCGTCTGGATGTTATCCAAAGAAATGGCTTTCGTTTACTGCGTATGGTTGACCAATTATTAGACATGGAAGCGTTTAAATCCAATCGAGCTAACAGAAAGTTACCGCAAGCCATTGGAGAAACCATCCGTTTGATTATCGAAGCATTCCAAGATATCTCTTTTGATAAAAAAGTAGAACTGGTCACAGGTAAAATAGATGACATCTATTTTGATTTTATTCCTGATGCGATTGAAAAGATAACTCTCAACTTAGTATCTAATGCTATTAAGTATACACCGCCAGGAGGCAAAGTTTACGTTTCAGCAACACGTATTAACCAAGAACTTTATGAAGTTTCAATTGAAGACACAGGAATTGGTATTTCGGAAGGTGAGCAAACAAAGATCTTTAAGCGTTTTCATCGAGTTATTGACAAAGGCAATGAGACCATCACTGGAGCGGGTATTGGACTTTCTCTAGTAAAGCGCTTGGTAGAATATCACGATGGCTCTATTTCTCTCACTAGCCAGTTGGGAGTGGGCACAAAGGTTGTTATTCAATTGCCCATTATTAACGAAGTAGAAGCTGCCGACACTCGTCTTAGTAGTGAGTCCATAAGAACAGAACTAGTGAATCTTGGTGAACATGATGCTTCAGAAGAAAAAGAAGTCACTAGTAATGAGTGTAGTATCCATCATGATCTACAAACACTGCTCATCATCGAAGACAATACTGACATGCTTGAATACATGCGTAAAAGTCTTGTCGAACATTACCACTGTCTTACCGCAAAGAATGGTCTAGAAGGTATTGAGCTAGCTAAAAAATACATTCCGGATCTAATCATTAGTGATGTTATGATGCCTAAAATGGATGGTTTTGAGGCAATACATCACCTAAGGAAAATGGAGGAAACCAGTCACATCCCTATTATATTATTAACGGCTCGAGGCGATAGACAAAGCCGACTTAAAGGATGGAGTGAGAAAGCTGACGAATACTTAACAAAGCCTTTTGATACCGAAGAGTTAATTATTCGTATTCGGAACTTGCTAGGTATTCGCGAGATCTTAAAAAAGCGCTTTAATGAAAGTCTATTTACGACTTCGGACAGCCTATCCACCTTGAATAGAAGTTCCGATAGCGAAGATGAGCTTTCCGATACAAAGCTGACAGTTCATGAAGCAAAGTTTTTCGATAAATTGAATGTAAATTTAGCGAAAAACTACAGTAATTCAGACTTTAGAATGGTAACGGCGGCAAGTGAGATTGGCATGAGTGAAAGACAACTTCACCGAAAACTTAAAGCCATTTGTGATATGACTCCTAGCGAATACTTACGTCAATACCGTCTCGATAAAGCAAAGTCTATGTTAGAAAATGGAAGTACAATTAGCATTGTCGCATTAGAAGCTGGATTTTCAAGCCATAGCTACTTCGGTAAATGCTTTAAAGCAAAATTTGGTTTATCACCAACTGAGTTTGTTAGAATGAGACTATAAATCGACATACATTGCATCATTTCCGGTTCCATTTCCTCTGACTGCCAAAAGCTGGCTCTCTTTTCATCCAAACCTAACCCATTGATAAATATCATAAATCTACATATCAGCAAGAAGTCAGACAAAAGTCAGAAGAACTTCAAGCTTTTAAATTGTGATTCGTTACCTTTGGTATTCTCAATCCACTAGAAAAAGAAGCTTACATAAAAACAGCATTTATCTTTGCTGATCTGAGCAGCGCGACTTACCATTAAGAGGATAGCAATGAACATCAATTTTAAAGTTAACAGTGTCATCGCGATAATACTACTGAGTAGTATTACAGGCTTTGCCCAAAAAAGCGTCAATAATGACTACCCTGTTCTAAAAGGCCCCTACATAGGCCAAAAGCCACCAGGCCTGACACCTAAAATATTTGCTCCTGGCATCCCCTCTAAAGAGTATCGCGACTGGGGCGGCTACTTCTCGCCGGATATGAAAGAGTACTACGTAACCCGGAGACACCACAAAACCGGAAAGTCGACGAAAATAGTTTTTAAGTATGAGAATGGCCGCTGGCATGAATCCGTTGTGGATTGGGGAGGTTTTGTCTCCACGGATGGCAAAGTTATGTATTCTCGTAATCAATACAGAGAACGCACTGGCGACGGTTGGTCAGAGCCCAAGAGCCTCGGCCCCCTCTTTGAAGACTTTCGCATCATGCGTTTGACAGCATCAGCAAAAGGAACCTACGTTTTTGATGAGGTTGGCACCAACGGCGATGGTATGCTTCGATATTCAAGACTGATAAATGGCAAACGTGAAACACCAAAGCCTTTTAACAAAGAGATAAACACAGGCAAGTGGACAGCCCACCCCTTTATCGCTCCTGATGAGTCTTACATTATTTGGGATAGTGAACGCGATGGTGGATATGGTGATAGTGATATGTATATCAGTTTTCGCCAGCCGGATGGTTCATGGGGAGCAGCCGTCAATTTTGGCGAAAAAATAAATACAGAGGGTGAAGACGGTGGAGGTTATGTAACACCCGATGGAAAATATCTTTTCTATTGTCGTCGTTGTACTCCACCCAACTATGAAATCATGTGGGTGGATGCCAAGTTCATCGATACTCTCAGAGCTAAACAATAATCATATTCCACCCGCGGGAAGGTCAGCGCTAAAAACAGCGCGCCTTCCGCGAATATTAAAAGATGTTATTTGGCTTCACTACCCTTCTTTAAGTGAGATCTGTCCTCTTTAATTTCCATTGATATCTTTACTAACAATCGTCAGGTTTTTATCTGATTATAATTGCAACGTTGGGATTTCATGACCATAAACCCAGCGATTAAAGAAATCAGAAAGATCTTTACTGGTTGTTTTCTCAAACGAAGACTTTAGATCTTGTGTTGTCACCGACTTGTCTTTATAGGTCATGGTATATTGCTTAAGTGCTTGCCAAAACAGCTTATCACCTAATTTTTCTCTAAGCATATAAAATACTAACGCGCCTTTGCTATACGCCATGGTTCGATTGATTTCTTGTTCATTGATTTCGTTATAGAAAGCAACGGGAGCCACTCGATTTTCTTTTACCGCGCGCTTTACTCGGCGAATGGCGACATTAATCTCATCTTTATAAGCTTGCTCACCAAATAAGTGTTGCTTATAAGCTGCCACTAAAAATTGCACCAGTCCCTCGTTTAGCCAAAAGTGAGAAAAGTTCGCACAGGTTACGCTGTTGCCCCACCACTCGTGGGCCAGCTCATGAGCAATAAACCAGTTTTCACTCTTATTTTTTAGAACAGTATGAACAAATCTTTCTCCAACCAAGCTAAAGCCTGCGCTTTCTTGGGCTATACGCCCTTCTACAATGACGTAAGCATAAGTTCCCTGAGGTAAAGGGAAACCTGATTTCTGTTCAAAAAATTGAAGCATATCCGGAACATCTGAAAACGCATTTTGAATACTCTTCTTACTAAGTTCTGAACCTTTCGTGTAGAGAAAAGAAAAAGTCGTTTCATTTACCTTTTGAGTAAATGATTCAAATTCGCCAAGAGCAAAGCCAAAAGTATATATAGGCATTGCATTAGGTTGATGCCAATGTGAAATAACTTGATGTTCCCCCAGCTTTTTTTGAGAAAGCATCAAGCCATTACCTTGTGAGATCAGTTTTTTGTCATGGATAAGCTCCAACTCAAAACTGGCCTTATCATTTATGTTGTTATGAGCAACTAACCAATTTTTCGTGTGGTAGACAGTGTACAAATGATCTTCATGAAACCTCATTCCACGTCTTGGCTTAGCTTGATACTCTATTGCTAAAGTGTTTAATTTTTCTGCGCTCAAAGATTTAGAAGTATCAATAATAAGCTGCTTATCGTGGAGTGAAAATTGAGCAGGTTTGCCGTTTAAATTTATCGATTTAATCGATTTATATTCAGCAGAAAATGTGAGCGTTCTGACGTTTTTTGCAATCGGCATAAAATCAATCTGAACAATTCCAGCTACACTTTGATCTTTGAAGTCAGGCTCGAGTTTGGCGTGATAGTGAACGAAATCCACATCAAACGGTTTAATATAATCGATGTTTGCTAACGCTGTGCTCGAGCACAAAAAACAGACTATTTGAAACAAACTCAAACAAGATAACTTAATCAATTCGGAAATCCCTAGAAGCAAGGTGCGACACTTGTCGCAATTTCGGGATATGCTACCTTACATTGCCCTGCGACACAAGTCGCACCTCGACCAAACGAGCCTAAATCCAGATCACTGGATGCTACAAAACACCAGTGTTCTAGAAGCGATCAATTTAAACTCGGTTCAATCTCACATTCAGGGAAAGGTTTGCAGCTAGCCTCTATCTTGGGTTGCTCATTCTTCTCAGCTGGTAGGCCTCCCCACAACATTAGAGACAAGATAAACCATTTTATTTGAATCATAATTTCTCCTTTCTATATCCGTTATTGATTAAAAACTCACACTCAAATCGCCGTCATCTTTCAGCAAGAATTAGTGTAGACGTTGCTACTGATACCTTGATTTATGTCGTTTATCAATATTGTTGATTGAAAACGTGTTTTTTACTGTTTGATTATTGTATATGCTTTATTTTATGCCTGTTATCTGTCAATTGAGAATTTACATGCGCTTATTAGCAATATCATTAATTTTGGTTACTTCCATCGCATTCGCTGACGACACGGTTGAAGTAGATATTTTTTATCCAAAAGCAGGAATCCATCAACAAGCATTGCAATTGACGGGCTCTGTAGAAGCCGAGCAAGATGCCGGATTGGCAAGCTTACAGGCTGGGCGCGTCGCAGAGCTCTTTGTTGATGCTGGAGATTTGGTTGAAAAAGGACAAAAATTGCTGACTCTCGATGCGAGTTTGGCCGAGTTGTCCCTGGCAGAAGCGAGAGCCGCACTCGAGGCCGCTAAGGTGGAGCGCAGTGAAGCCGAGCGATTATATGAAGAAGTCCAGGTTCTTTCTAAACGACAAGTAGTCGCACAAACACAAATTTCTGAACGTCGTGCACAAGTGGCTCGAGCTAAGGCCGAATTAACCAGACAAGAAGCGAATGTAGCCATCGCGGCAGAGGTCTTGAGAAGACACACCTTGTATGCGCCCTTCGCCGGAGTGATTGCTAAACGTAGTACCGATATTGGCGAATGGGTGAGCCAACAAAATGAGGTGTTTACACTGGTAAAACAAAGTGCTTTGCGCTTAAAAGTCGCGATACCGCAACAGTATTTCTCGATATTATCTAAGCACAGTAATATTAAGATTAATGTTCAATCGAATGCCGTAGGTTCCAATGTTTTAAATTTAAGCGTTAGTCGATTGGTCCCCGTATTTGATCAACAAAGCCGTACTATGTCAGCCTATATTAAACTTCCTCAGAGCTCTGCTTTCGCAGCAGGCATGTCGGCCAACGCCGAGCTTTTTCTACCCAATCAAACAGAACCTTTAGTATGGCTACCTAAATCAGCGATTAAGCAACACCCGGATGGAGGCAACAGTGTCTTTGCTGTTGTTAGTGGCAAAGCCAAAAGAGTGTTCGTTAACATCAATGAGCAACGCGATGATCTTGTTGCTGTGACTCAAGCCTCTGCCAATCTTGCCTATGTGATATCTGGCGTTGAATTGTTGCGTGATGGTCAAAAGCTTAAGGTGAACAAAGTGCAAGGGAACGCCTTATGATTGACTCCGCAGTAAAACGAGGTGTTTTAGTTACTGTTGTTGTTCTGATTGGCTGTATCTTAGGGATTGTTGCTTCACTGAATATCCCCGTACAAATGATACCTGATCTTGAAGTACGTACGATTACGGTTCGTACAGGATGGCCAGGTGCTACACCTCAAGATGTTGAGAAAGAAATTCTGATTGAACAGGAGCGTTATCTACGCAATTTACCCAACCTGCAACGGATGGTTTCTTATGCCGATATGGGCCAAGCGAGAGTCGAGTTGGAGTTCCCTTTTGGTGTGGATGCCAATGATGCATTAATTCGTGTGAATAATGCGTTAAGTCAAGTTCCTGCTTATCCAGAAAATGTCGACCAACCGCGAATATTCTCGAGCTCTTTTTCTAGTAATGCCTTCATGTACTTCCGATTAAGGCCCCTCCCCGGCAATCCAATGAAGCTAGATGTTGACCTGCTTCGAGACTTTGCCGAGGACTATATCCGGCCACGTATGGAAAGTGTGCAAGGGGTATCAGAAGTCGGCGTTCGCGGCGGTGCTCAAAGACAGATTCAAATTAAATTAGATGCCGCTGGGTTGGCGCAGCGAGGGATTAGTCTGCAACAGGTTCGTAGTGCCATTCGTAATCGAAATCGTGACGCTTCGGCCGGGGACATTGAAAGTGGAAAAAGTCGATATCTACTCCGAGTTGTTGGGCGTTTTGAACAAATTACAGAGTTAGAAAACCTTATTGTCAGTCGTCAAAATGAGGTTAATACGCTGTTAAAAGATGTGGCATCCATTACCTTGGATCACTTTGAGTCTCGTGGCATGTCTTATGCTGACGGAGAACGAAACCTCAGCTTATCGGTTCGCCGAGAGAGTGGCTCAAATGTATTATCCATAAAAGAAGCCATGTTGCCTGTGGTCGCAGAACTCAATGCTCAATTGCTGCAACATAATGGATTGGAACTGTCACTCGTTAGCGACGATGTCAGATACGTAAAAAGTTCATTAGAAAACGTATGGTTCAACTTAGGGTTAGGTGCCCTCCTCGCAACCTTAGTGATGTATTATTTCTTACGCTCTGGGCAGGCGACACTGGTTGGCGTGATGGGGATCCCAATCTGTACCATTGCTGCATTTTTATCGCTGATGATGTTTGGTCGAACCATCAATGTGATTTCGTTGGCGGGTGTTGCCTTTGCAATAGGCATGACCGTTGATAATACCATTGTGGTTTTAGAGTCCATTGTTCAGGCGAAGAGCAAAGGAATCAGTAAAAGAGAAGCTGCTGTTAATGGAGTTAAAGAAGTATGGCCCGCAGTGTTAGCATCAACAGCCACTACTGTGTTGGTTTTTGCGCCTATTTTATTTGTTAAGCAAGAAGCTGGACAGCTTTACTCGGACATCGCGATTGCGATTTCCGGTGCCATCATTGCGTCGATGCTCGTTGCTATCTTTGTTGTTCCGGTTGCGCTCGCAAGATTAGGAAGCAAAGGCGATTTTAAACAAAGTAAACAGTTTGCCTTGTCATCCCGTTGGATGAATGTGGTTGCCTTGTTTTGTCGTTCCAAACGAAGTGCTCAAATGAGTGCAGCGGCATTTATTATTTCAATTTTGGGAGCCGCTTATGCATTGATGCCTGCTGCGGAGTATTTACCCGAAGGTGAAGAGCCTAAAGCGTTTTCGATGATGATCGCACCTCCCGATTACAACCTGTCTGAAATGGAAAATATAGGCAATGAACTAAGAGAATATTTTGATTCATTTGTTAATGCCGACGATTCCGATTTTCTTTCTGGAAAAACCAATATGCCACCGCTGGAATATTATTCTATGTCTGTTTCTATTGGCAGAATATGGTTCTTGAGTGCTCCAGTCGATCCTGAACATATTAACGATATGATGGAAGCCATTACGACCAAGTTCCGTAGTTATCCGAATATGCGCGCATTTTCTTCTCGTGGTTCCATTATTTCCAGCAATGATGGCGGGACTCGTGCGGTCGCTGTGGATATATCCGGAAGTAATATTATTGAGTTGTATCAAGCAGCTGAAGCCGTTTATGAAGAAGCAGAGAAACGCTTCAATAAACCACAGATCAATTCCAACCCTCGCTCTTTGGCTCTGGAACAACCGCTTATCGAAATTCGCCCTCGCTGGGAACGATTAGCTGAGCTGGGGATCTCTAACGCAGAGTTTGGTTATGCGGTTGCAGCGATGAGTGATGGCGCATTTGTGGATGAGTTTCTTCTCGACGATGACAAGGTGGATATCTTTATGTTCAGCGGCGCTGGAAACCGCCAAACACTAGATAAATTGGCGGCAACACCAATGCTGACCCCTCAAGGTCATATTCTACCGCTCAATGCTTTAGCCGATTTAGTGGAAAGCAAAAACAGCGATTCTGTTCGTCGGGTGGACGGAAGTCGTACGGTGACCGTGTACATCATTCCTCCCCGAGCTCTAGCTTTAGAAACAGCCGAAAAACGAGTAAGAGAAGAATTGCTCCCTGCATTGTGGCAGCAAAGTAAAATTGCTCAAGGTGTTAAAGTGAGTATCAGTGGAGCAGCCGATCAATTAGAGTCCACTAAAGCCTCATTATCCGGCAACTTTGTTATTGCGCTTGCATTAAGCTACCTGTTACTGGTTGCGATTTTTACTCACTGGCGCTATCCCTTGTTTATTTTAGCTACCGTTCCTTTGGGGATGGCCGGTGGTTTGCTTGGTCTTATTCTTATCAATGGCACTAATGCACTGTTAGCTTCGATGGGATTGAGCAGTTTTCATCAGCCCTTTGATATGATTACCATGCTTGGCTTTCTCATCCTACTAGGAACCGTAGTAAACAATCCTATTTTGATCGTTGATCAAACTCGGCGGTTTGTGTTGGAACAACACATGGCTGTTAAGGAAGCAGTTTTGCAAGCTGTGAAAAAACGTCTGAAACCCATCTTGATGTCAACAGCAACGACTCTCTTTGGCTTAGCGCCACTGGTGTTAATCCCAGGAGAGGGAACCGAGTTATATCGAGGTGTGGGAATTATCGTTCTCAGCGGTATCTTAGTATCAACAGTACTGAGCTTGACGTTTTTGCCTGCGTTGTTGGTCGCCATACTTGGTGAGACCGACGCCCAAAAGTCCAGCCACGCTTAATATTAACCTTACATAAGCGAAGCCCGCTTGTAGCCAACGTCATTGATTACAAGCGGGCTTCTCCATTTCGATAGCAAGGCTTATCCGTTTTAAAGCGCTGGAATCGCATCCATCAGAGCTTTTTTATAAGCTCTGCCAATAGGAATCTCGGTATCGCCAATTTGCAATTTGTCGCCCTTAATCAGATCAATACAAGCCAGATTAACAATGTAAGACTTGTGAACCTGATAGAAGCCCGAGTCATGCAGCTTTTCTAACCAGTTGCTTAAAGTGCCTAAAAGCATGTGCTTGGTTTGTTGGGTATAGATTTGAACATAGTTCTCAACCGCCTGAATATATTTGATATCAAGGATGTCTAACCTGCACAGCTTGCCATCTATCTTGACGAAAACATAGGGCTTCCTGTCCTCAACATTAAGTGAAGGAGCGACGGGCGCTTTCTGCTCAATCTTCGCTACGGCATTAAGAAAACGCTGAAAAGAAAACGGTTTTAGGAGGTAATCCTGCACATTCAGCTCAAATCCTTTAATAGCGTATTCATTATAAGCTGTCGTTACTATGACCGCTGGCGGTGAGCTTAGCGATTCGAGAAAGGAAAATCCATCTATCTCTGGCAAATGCAGATCAAGAAAAATCAGGTCTACCCTTTCCGCTCGTAGAGTTGCGAGGCTGTCGGTGGCATTATTATGCACCGCTAATAAGTTTAGGTCGGACAGTCGGGATATATACTCTTGCAAAATTCGCTGAGCGGGTCGTTGGTCTTCAATAATAATGCAGTTTATTTTGGTCATGATTGCAAAGGTACTTTTAGTTTAACAGTGTATAAATTACCAGCTTCACCATAACTTAACTCAAAGTCGTTGCCGTGAATCAACTTCAATTGTCTGGCAATGTTGGCTAAGCCAATGCCTTCTCGATTTTCTACTGCTGCTGGACCAACATTCTTCGCAAAATTATTTTGAGTTTGTAGTGTCAGCTGCTGGTTGCTTTCTATAACAACTTTGATTTGAATGTTTATATTGTCTACCAAACTATTCATACTGTGTTTAAAGCAGTTTTCTATCACGGTAATCAATATGCCTGGCGTAACGCATAGCTGGCTGGAAGAACCTTCCACAGCAAAGCTGACGTTTCCCCTGCCCTCGAGGCTCATCTTTTGCAGCTCTATATAGTTGTCGATTGCTGTGAGTTCTTTATTAAGGCTAACTGCTTCAGAGCTGTTCTCATAGAGTAAATACCTTAACAGGTCGGATAGCTTCAACAGCATATCGCCAGCCATGTCATTTTTTTCGAGCACATAGGAGTATATGTTGTTTAAGCTATTAAAAAGTATATGAGGATTTATCTGAGCTTTAAGAAACTTCAATTCGTTAGATACTTTGTCCAGCTCTATTTTCTGCATGGTGCGCATGATCTGGTTGTAGTTCCAGAGTAACTTAATGGCAGATAAAAAAAGTACCAAGGGAGCCGCCTGAACCATAAAAACCAGAACGCCTTTTAGGGTCCAACCGTCTTTACCTCGAGTGTCAGGAAAAAATGCGGGCTCGAGAACCGCTTCTTCTATGGAGCCAAACACAAGCAGTAAGCCGAAAATGGATGAACAAAATAGCAAGTAGTACCGCCGTTCAAACAGATAAGGAAGCAGTATATAGATGATCAATAACGCCAAAAGCCCTCTATTGATCGAATAAGCCAACTCACCGCTATGAAGAAAAGGCTGTTCTTTGCTCAAGGCTATAATTGCGATCGAGCTCAACCAGGCACATAGAATCAATAGACTATCGCCGTAGGTGGAAAAGACGCGCTTAAGGGACGCTGACATATTGACTGTTAAGTCCTGTGTTCATTTATTGGCCTGCTTACTAATTTAGAGGTTTTTGCGCTGAATTTAAAGCGAAATAGCCTACTTGTTCAAGCTTAAATCATGGTTACTCAGTAAGTTCGCCCTTGGTCGATGTTGTTGATCTTAATGGAAGTGCTACTTCTGTTCCATTTTATGTCGTTCATAAAGAATAGTAATAGCAAGGTGTTAAAGATAAATACCTTCATATACTATAAAGTCGATTATCTTAAGTAGTGCGACCCTACTTCCTCGACCTATCTTGGTGAATTTTTAACAGGCAATCTTGCTACTTAACAAGATTGTATTTTAAATGAGCGCGACAACTATGAGTGAAACTAAAGACAAGCTTTCTCCGATCTCTATCATTCTTCACTGGACCATTGCAGTAGGCATGCTTACGCTACTAAGTGTAGGCTGGTATATGGAGAGCTTTGAAGTTTATGGGCTATATGATATCCACAAATCTTCAGGAATCTTACTGTTCGTTGTGATCTTTTCTCGTGTCATCTGGCGACTAAAACAAGGTTGGCCGCAACCATTGACTCAAACTCAGAAAATAGAGTTTTTATTAGGCAAATTAACCCACTGGGGTTTATTAATCTCAACCTTACTATTTCCTATTTCGGGTATGATGATGTCCGCTATGGGCGGTCATGGGCTTGATGTGTTTGGACTAGAGTTATTATCTGCAAACGTCAATGCAGAAACAGGTCGTAGTGTGCCTATCAATAAGGACTTAGCCTCATTGGGGCGTGAAATGCACGGCATTTTATTATGGGTTGTTTTAGGTTTGGTGAGTCTGCACTTAGCAGGTGCCTTGAAGCATCACTTTGGATACAAAGATGGAACTTTATTGCGGATGTTAGGTAGGTAAATACCTAACACCACAGTTGAAGGCTGATTAAATCAGCCTTCAATCTCTTAAACACAAGAACTTCTATTTAGATACATCAATCTCTCGTCAGTTATTTATCCTTATTTATAGAGCCTTCCATACAAGCTTCCTCTTTACTGAAACTTGTTACCTCAAACTCACCGCTGCCTCAATAATTTATTTTGAGATAATCGTAAAATCTTTCTGACGTTTCTCTTACGTTTTGCTGATTTTTCTATGGGATGTCTGAATAGTACCAACATTTGTCAGATTTGTTATATCGAGCCATAGGTGTGTTCGTTAAGGTTATTTACGACTAGAGCTGCGATGTTATGGAGGTTTAGTAATACGGAAATGAAACTCAGGTAGATTCAAAGATTTTAGAACAGTCTCCTGAGCATAAATGCAACTCTATTCCTAGCGTTAATAAATAATTAACTACCTATATTTGGGAGAAGAAAATGAAATTATTAATTCCGGTAGCACTATTGGCAAGTACCTTATCCTATTCAAATGAAGTCATACATTTTGATAAGGTTACATCAGGTGAAGTAAATACGTTGCCAGGTTTTAATGGAGATTTTGTATCCATTGACGGTGAAAACCTATATGGTCCAGTGGTTACTGACGGCTCCGATGCCTGGGCATTGACCAATTATTCTGCAAATACCTGGACTAAGCTAGTCGACGGCATTGGTCAGGTTAGCAACATCAGAGAAATTACTGGAGATAATCGAAAAGGACCTATCATTACCAGTGGATTTAACATCTATTATTGGACAGATAGAGATGGCGATTTTTATGATAATCGATGGGATTTTCATGCGGGGAACCCTTGTACAAGCTCAGGTTTCAATTCAAGTATTATTTCAATGACTGGTGACCAGACCTATGGCGTTGCGGTTCTATGTGGCGATTATAATGCTCATAGCGGCAGCCAAAGTGGTAATGCGGTTATGTATGAAAAGATATATTCTAATGATAGCCGTCATAAATCCTGGCACTCAGTTCCTTCCACAGGGTTACAACATTCACTTTGGCAAGTGAGTGGCGATAATTTACATGGACTTGTTGGGTATTCGAATAAATCTGTTTATTACATTGAAAACTTTAGTTCATCAGGTAGCTGGACACGGTTACCTGACCATAGAACAAAGATTGTAAGTATTTCTGGAGACAATATGAGTGGCCCAGTAATTCTCGATTGTTCAGGGAAAATGTATAAAATTAATAGTTACGCTAATCCGCAATGGCAATATGTAGGAAAAGTTAACTATAGCTCAAACAACCCAGCTCTATGTGACAGCACTACTTATGCAAAAAAACGTATTGCTGGTGACAATCGTCGAAACCCCATTGTTGCAGGCCCAGATGTATCAAAAGCTTCCAGTTCAGGTGGTGGCGGCACTGGCGGTGGTTCGGGTGGAGGCGTTATCATAAGATAAAGGATTAAATTCTGTAGCTTTCGAAAATGCTCCGGTTTAAAAAACTGGAGCATAGTTAGCTTAAAGCTTAATGAACCTTATCAGTTGTAAGTTGATAGTATTTGTCCACCACATTATCTCGTTTACGCGCATCCAGCGTCTTTAAAAAGACTTTACCCTTTTCTTTAACTACCGCAAAAGGCAGCCCGTCCTTTAAAGTAAACCTGGCAACAGGCTTACCTTTGGGGTTTTCTTTATTCAGTAAAATACATCGGGTGATTCTGGGTAAACGATAGCCCTGAGTACTAAAGAATGAATCATAGTCCGCAGTGTCTGTTCCATAAGTGATAAGATAACTACCTTCATCCAGCATAAAAGGAACAAAATACTCATCCGCATCCAATCGGCCGTATGAAATATCAACGTTGGTATCGTCGAAATGAGCGTAAGACTCCATTGCTCGGTCTCTAGAGAATAGGTCTTCACCTTGATACAAGGTACTAACCACTTCTCCATTTCCAGATAGAATATAGATTGATTTGCTCCAATTGTTTTTGGGCCATGTTGCAGCAACCACAATAACATCATCTTCAAGCCTGACTGCTTGCAGTATCTTTCCTCCTTCTAAGTCTAGTTGCTTGGCGGACTGTATGTCGTTTAAGTCGCCCTCCCACATTACAGGCTCAGATGTAAACTTGTCGATAGGCCTGTTTGCCAGAAAAGATTTTTCTCCATTAGGGCCAATAAACTTATGAATCGTGATACGCTCTGGTTCTTCAGAAAATGCTTTCGGTTCTTTCGCAATCTCATTATTTTGCGAAGGAATAATCTCGAATATTTCGTTACTATAGATACCTGCTTTCGATTGAAAACTAAATTCTAAATCCGGTTTGTTTATTTCCTCTATGGATACCTGGGGATCAAGAGCTATGGAGAAGCCATAGTCCAGAGTCCTTTTTGCCAAACGCATGAGCCCCAAAACGCCTACAACAAGGACAGCACCAACCATAGACTGCCAGAACCCATACGGCCATCCGATGAGTGTTCCCACCCAATAAAGTAGAGAACACAAAGCAAAGACAAACATCATAGAAAATAGGTAAACCATTCCCATCCTAAAATAAACTCCTTAGTTAATGCAAAACTGCTGATTTAGCCCTAAGCCAACGAAACCTTATTTTCTTTAACAAACTCCGTAGGAGAACAATTGAATTGAGCCTTAAAACACTTACTAAAATAACTGTGAGTAGAAAAGCCCGTTTTTAGCGCTACAACACTGGCGGTTTCTCCTGCTTCCAGCAATGCTCGAGCTTTGAATAGTCGATACTGACGTAAATACTCGGTAGGCGTCATGTCACAAATAGCTTTTAACTTGCGGTGAAGTTGTCTGTCGCTCATAGCAATATCGGAAGCCGCAGAGACCATCTTGAACTCCGAGTCTTTATAGCTTTTCTCAACGACGGCATTGAGTTTTTCTATAAACAGGTTTTCGCGATTGTTAAGTGTCTTCTCGGACTCCCTTTCTGAATCAGATTGCTCAGGCAGGCTTGAGGAAAACAAAGTATCCCCGAAGCGTTTTTTCAGAATATCACGAATACTAAGCAAGTTTTTAAGGCGGATTAACAATTCATCAGCATCAAATGGCTTAGTTAAGTATTCATCTGCTTTTTCGTTCCAACCTTGAAGTCGACTTTGTTTATCTCCCCTTGCGGTTAGCAAAACGATAGGAATGTGACTGGTTTCTTCTGTTGTTCTTAAAATCTGTGTGGTTTCAAAACCGTCCATTTCTGGCATCATCACGTCGCTGATAATAAGATCAGGAATGTGTTCTTTTGCTAATTCATACCCTTCTTTGCCATTTTTTGCTGTATAGCAAGAGTAATGCTCTGCCAAGCTTTGCTGAATAAACAAACGCATGTCAGTATTATCTTCTATGATCAAAACTGTGGGTAAGCCGAGAGGCATGGAGTCCTCAATAGATACATCCTGGTTCTCTAAATCGCTGTGCTTACTTAAATTGGTCAACTCCATCTTCATCACTTCGTCATTAAAGTGAAGAGCGACACCTGAAGGCATCACTTCATTAACAACAGGTAGCAGAACAATAACACAAGTCCCCTTTCCTGGTTCACTTGTTAATGAGATGGTGCCATTGTGAGACTCAACCAAACGTTTGACTAAAGAAAGCCCAATTCCTGCGCCTGTCACTGTTTCGCTGTCTTTATCAAGTACACGATGAAAACGTTTAAATACATCTTCCTGTTTGTCTTCCGCAATACCGATACCCGTGTCTTCAATGATAATCTGATACTGCTCGTTGTTTAAGCGCTGTGCACTCACACTGATTCTGCCGCCTTCCGGTGTATATTTTATAGCATTGGAAATCAGGTTAAGTGTGATCTTTTCTATGGCATCGGGAATAAAGTCAAAGCAAACTTTATCTATATGCTTGATTTGAAAATCAATGTTTTTCTCTTGAGCTAGATCCGTAAATGCTTCAGCGACGACTTGAATAATTTTACCTATTGCCTGTGGCGACTTCCTCGTCGATTGATTGACTTTAAAGGCCTCCATATCCAGCAACTGATCAACCATGCGCAAAATTCTAGTGCCATTCCGTTGAATAATATTCAGTCGGTTAGTATCTTCAACGGATCGTTCAATGCTGAGTAACTGGGCAACAGGTCCAAGTATCAGAGTGAGCGGCGTTCTAAATTCGTGACTGATGTTAGAAAACTCTTCATTTTTTTCTGAAAGAAGTTTTTGAACCGTTTCCTTTTCTTGAGCAAGCTCTAAAGTTCTGTCTCGCACTGACCTTTCCAGTTCTATAGAACGTTTTACAAGCGTGCGAGTACGAAAAGTGACAACTAAGTAGACTAAAAGAAGTACCAGAAAGGCATAGATAAAATAAGCTGTTCGAGTCTTCCAAAACGGTGGCAAAATGATTAGCTCTAATGAGGTGATATCATCTCGCCAATAACCATTTTCATCTGTGGCCTTTATTTTCAGTTCATATTCACCGTGAGGAATATTGGTATAAGTGGCAATACGATTTCTGTGATCCGTATAGATCCAATCATCATCCCACCCTTCTAACTTATAGGCATATTGTACCTTTTGGGGCTTGGTTGAGTTGATGGCAGCAAATTCAAGAGCAAATAAACTTTCTTTGTGAGTTAGCTGAATTTTCTCGCTGGTCAATATAGATTGTGAGAGAACAAAGTGGCTATCTTCCACCTTTTTGCCAACAGAAATCGAGTTATTAAACAACTTAAAATCGGTAAATCGCAAAGGTTCTGAGACATCTTGCTGTTCTATGGATTTTGGATAAAATCGAAGCAGCCCCTTTACTGTGCCTAGTGCCAACTCTCCACTCGTAGACTTGGCTACCGCCATATTAAAGTCATTACTATGCAAGCCATCTTTAGCATAAAAGTTTTCGAAAGTAGCAAGCTCTCTATTAAATTTGGATAGGCCATTCTGAGTACTTATCCAGATAGCCCCTTGATTATCCTCGATAACGCTGTAGGTGCCATTGTCCGCGAGCCCATCTTTCTTCCTATAGTTTGTAAAGCTATCATCATTAGCATTGAACCTATTGAGGCCGCCGCCATAGGTTGTGAACCATAAGGTATTATGATCATCTTCGTAAAACGAAGTAATAAAATTGTGGCTTATGCTCTTTGGCTGACTTTTGTCGTGTTGATAGGTTTTATAGTCTCTTGTCTCTACATTTATTTGAATGATACCTTTTACCGTGGCGACCCATAAACGCCCTGATTTATCGAGGTATAAAGAAACGATACTTACTGTGTTACCAAACTCTTCGTTAACAGAGGTGAATTCTCCAGTGTCTCTATCAAACAACTCCAGTCCTCTTCTGGTACTGCCAACCCAAATGTTCCCATACTGGTCTTCAATAAAACTACTGACAGCGGGAGGACTTTTGGCGTAATGAGTGAAGGTTTTATCGGTTTTGTTGAAGCGATATAAACCTTTGCCGTGAGTACCAACCCAAACAGTCCCATCCTTCGTTTGGGCAATCTTAATAATAAGATCACTTCCTATGGAGTTTGAATCAGAACTATCGTACTTAAACGCCATCTCTAACTGGTGTTCACCATTATACTTAGCTAGCCCCTGACCGTAGTAACCTACCCATAGAGAGTCTTCGTCATCAAACATCAGTGCAGAGACAGGTTTATTCGCGTATTCGTTTTCTACTGATAACTTAGAATTTGATGCAAAGGGCTGATAAGGATAAAAATAATTAAGCCCAGAGTAAGAAGCTATCCAAATACGATTGTGATGGTCTTTATAGATATCAGATACTTTATCATCGGATATCGTTGTATGGTTATTCGCATCATGCCTAAACAATTGACAACTGCGAGTTTTCATTTGCAGCAGGCAAAGGCCTTGTTGCTTAGTACCTAGCCATATTTGTCCTTGATCATCTTGAACAATACTAGAGATATGCAACTCATGGTTAGCAGGAGAGTTATCCGATGCTAATAAATAAGGCTCGAATATGTCTTCTTCGTTATTATAAAGGTAGAGACCTTTGTGAGTTCCAACCCATATTCGCCCATCAATGCTTTCTAAAATCGATGCAATCCTTAGTCCATTAATATTCTTTGCGGGCTCCGAAAATTCAGGGCCATAAAGATAGCGATAATAGCTTTGAGTTAAAGGATTGTAACGATTCAACCCTTCTTCTGTCCCCATCCAGGTAACCCCAGCTTGGGTGACCAGTATGATATCAACGCCGTTGTCGCTCATACTGAATGAATTTAATGGGTCATGAGCGTGTTGAATAGACTCTCCTGTTTGTGTGTTAAACTCAATAAGACCGCCTGTCGCTCCGACCCAAAGAGTGTTCTTATTGTCTCCAGTAACCGAATTGATACTCAGCTCGTTGTCGCCTGTTGAATCTTGAAGTTCAATCAAACTGAACTGTTCGGTTTGTGGATCAAAGCGATTAAGTCCCTGGATAGTCCCTATCCATATTATCCCTTCACTATCCTGCCATAGTGCCTGAATATAACTGCTTGAAATACTGTTAGCATCTGAAGGGTCATGATAATAAGTCTTAAACTGATAGCCATCGTATCGATTAAGTCCGTTTTGTGAACCAAACCACAAAAAACCGTCTCGGTCTTGCAGAATAACTCTTTTACTTGTTTGGAAGTTATCAGAAGACAATCCATCTTTAGTCGTTAGTCGAGAAAACTCAATCGAGCTGGCAAGCGCGGAACTTCCTATCAACATGAGGAAAAAATAAAAGCAAGAAATAAAGAGCTGCCTTCGCATCTTACTGATGACACTCCCCTGGAAAAAACGAATAAACGATCACTAATATTAACTTGTATATATTCTGTACTTTTTTATTACACCCAAACGGCTGTAAGAAGCATAAAGCAATCAGTTTCGTTCAACAAGGGCTTGTGCTACAAATAGCTCCGTTCAATTTATTTGTAGCACACGTTTTTCATTGCTATTGGCTTAACCGAAAAATGGCGTCCTTGGCGGATTGAAAGTTAGCATCTAACGAAAGCGCTTTTTTATAGTTCACTAAGGCTTTTGTGTTATTTCCAGCCTGTTCATAGGCATGAGCCAGGCTGTCGAAGGCATTGGCATCATCCGGGAAAAGTTTAGTATTGGTGGCAAAGACACTAATGGCTTTATCAAGCTGATTGTTTTTAATAAGAGCGAAACCCAACTTGTTTAAAGGTCTAGCTCGATAGTTACTGTATCCTGCTTTAGCAAACTCTTGTTTAGCATTTTTTATGAGGTAGTCTCCTCCTTTTTCTTTGAGTAAAGTCATTGCAAAGAGCCCTAAGGGCAGCTTGACCTTTTTATGAGGCTTTCCTTTGTATTCATCAACTATTCGTTGAGTAATATACTCAGCCACAAGACCATCGGTATTGGCTAACGCCACCACAATGAGTTTGTCTTTCATCAATATTTCGGCAGCTGCACTCACTCCAGGGCCTCCGCCATAAGAGTTCCAGTGCGTTTTTTCGCTGTTTAATATTTCGTTCCACTTTCTGGCTGAATGTTTATAACCATTGCCAATGACCGCTTTTGACTCATCATTAAGTAACTTGTCAGTAAAGAAAAGACTCGAGTAAAAATGCGCAATATCTCGCGGTGTTGAGTACATTCCACCATCGGGCGTTAAATTCTCTAGTATATCGGTACGATCTACTTTTTCTCCAGTCGCGCCAAAGTGATAACTTCTGGCTTTGTTTTTTACTTCTTCGGTTAAGGCGTAACGAGTATCTTTGAGCTTGATTACATTGAAGATATTTTCGTTAATAATGGATGAAAAACTCTTGTTCTCTAACTTCTCCAAAATAGCACCTAATACAATGTAACCATAATTGGAGTAGTTATACTGCTCACCAGGTTCAGAAATCAGCGGTTTATCAATCAAGAGCGGCATCTTATCGTTAATATCTTTTAACGAACGATAGGTCTTTATGTATTCCTCGTTAAAAATATCAGCGAAGCCGGAAGTATGGTTTAGTAAATGTCGTACCGTTATTTTACTCGCAATCTCCTTAGGAAATCCCAGTTCGAACGTCTCCAGTTGATCATCGAGCGATAACTTTCCTGACTGGACCTTTTGCATTACCAAAGTGGCGGTAAAGTGCTTATTGATAGAACCGATTCTTACTTTGGTAGTAGAAGAGTTTTTAATATCTTTTTCTATGTCGGCTAATCCATAGCTTTTCTCATAAATAACTTGGTTGTCTTTCATTATCATCAAACTACCAGAGAACCAACCTGGTTCAACATACTGTTTAACTATCTCTTCGGTTTTGGCAAGGAGTGCTTTATTTGAAATGGTTCGACTTGTCGTTTCTTTATTTGTGTTCGCGACACTTGCTCCAGTAACGAGCAGTAGGAAAATAGATAATAAATAGGTTAACTTTGTTCGAAGATTCAAGGCGCTCATGTTTCTCTCTCAAAATGGTTTTGAGGAAAGTAAGCAAACAGAGTGCCAAGAAAAGTACCAAGATATTTTTTGCATTTAAGCCGCTTTAGCACCCTGGTTGAAAGTTTTTTCTATAGTCTAAATTAGGGCTTCAGTGAGCATCGATAAAACAACAGACCAATAGTTAGCTAATTTCACCAATTATTTTAGAACGACAATATCATGATGAATGGCGACAAATTGGCTGAGCAACAACTGCCTCCCCCTAAAATCGGTTAGTTTCCAAGCAGTGCCTTTAAGTTGCATAATGGGTTGAATTAGCTCTCCCTGAAGATTGTATTGGTTAAGCATTAAACTATTACTATCAACACTGTATATAAAATCTGTAGTCACCACCATGGCTTTACTATTTAGATTGGGAAGTCGTAGAGCTTTGCTTTCGTTATCATTAAGAGGCAACTTGCTTTCAAAAGGCAAGCGAAAGACATCACCACTGGTGTTGCTGAAGATGAGCGCATTTTCTGTCACCCAGGCTTTATCTACATGATTGATACCCAGAGAGTCGAGAGTAGCGGCTTCAATATCCAGATGATACAGACCACCAGGATAAGGATCGTTGAGCGACACCAAAAACTGATTCTCTTTGTACCAGGACAATATCGAATAGATGGGCTTATCGGTGTTAAAAGTACGAATTTTTCCGGTCAGATCGGTAATTACTAATCTATCACCCGATGCCCATGCCAGTAACCGCCCATCTGGCGACCAACTATAGCTTTGAATCGTATTCTGGTTGATCTCAAAACTCAGTTGAGTGGCCTTTCCGTCATGCCAAATCCAAAGCTGGTCGCTACCACTACGATCAGAAATAAAAGCGACTCGCTCCCCCTCGGGTTGGTAAAGAGCAAAGCGCTCCTGAGCGGCAGAACGAGCAAAACTAGCAAAAGGTAGTGAAACGCTGTTTAAATCTGATTTGTCTTTAACCGAAGCTTGCTGTCCCAAAGTTAACTCGACAACATCAATATCTTTTTTGCCCTGTACGGCCAACAAAGAATTTCCTGTAGGACTTTGAGCTACAGAGACTAAATTAGTCATTGGCGTTTGTATCGGTTGCAGTTGGCCATTCAAAGCGACTTGATACAACCTGCCATGATTAACCGAGAGCAAATATTCGCCTTGAGGCTCAAATTTAGCTCGGAACAGCTCATAGCGACTGAACTCAGCTGGTAGTTTCAGCCTTTGGCGGCGATAGAGGTTACCTTGCTCATCCAATAACTCGAGAATATTGTTAAAGTCTTTATCTCGGCTGAATACTGCGAAGCGCTTATGCTTGGGGTCATAATCAAAGTGATATAAGTATTGGGTCTCAGAAGAGTATAAAGACTTAAGTTCTTTATTCAGGTCATTGTAATGCATTAAGTGAATTTGCCCTGCTGCCAATTGCAGGAACGCATATTGGTGATTCGTTAGCGCCTTGGGAGTCAGTAATCTATCCGCCTGACATTGATATCGAAACCGAGGCGTTTGTGGCTCTGTTAAAGAAACAGAAAAATCTAAGGTTGCTAGACTCCAGCACATTTGGGCATCAGTTTTATTTTGCACCACAAGCTGAGCTTGTTGAGCACACTGATAATTGGCCGCAAACACTAGCTCGCGCCCGTCTCTGGTAAAGCTAACCGCTCCGTATTCACCTGGCTCAGAGGTTAACTGCGTTTCTTTTCCACTCTCTAGATGCTTGGCCCATATATGATTTTTGCAGGAGCCTGCATAGCGATTAAATATCAAGTATTTGGCATCGGGGCTAAACAACGTGTGCGACTCATGAGCATCGGTCTGAGTTAGCGGAGTGATTTGGCTATATTGTCTTTTTAGTGAGCTCGAGTGAGCTGGTGAGTTTTGCCAAGGCATCGCAACGACAATGACGACTAATAAAATAATGGATGCCAGTAAAGCTAGCCATGGCCACTGATAGAAGCTACGCGGGTTAACATTCGCTCGAATCTCACCAAGATCTAATGTTTCTTGCTTAGTAGACGGTGTGTGCCAACGAACCTCCTTGAGTAGTCGATAGCCTATTCTGGGATGAGTGGCTATGACCTTCGGGGACTTGGCGTCATCACCCAACTCTTTGCGCAAGATAGCAATACAACGTTGTAATGCATTAGGTGCGACTTCGGTGCCCTTCCATACGTGATCCATGAGCTCTTGATGAGTCACCACTTCATTTTGTCGTTGTGCCAGCAGCGAAAAAACCTTTAACACTTTGGGCTCAATGTGAGTCTGTTGCTCGCCGTTTATTAAAACAGAACAAGACAGATCAATCTGAATGTCGTCGATATAAAACTTGGTCTTTTCTTGCATGCAATATAGCGCCTCGAAACCTAGCTCAGCAGTGTATGGCGAATTATTTTAAATGTCGAGGATAAGCCGCTAAATCTCGCCGAAAGCCTCATCATTAGCGGCCATCAGTAATTCATCAGCTTTTCATAAGCTCGCCTTTGTGGCTTTTAGTACACAGTTTTCTGTTAAATCCTCTATTCAATACACAACCCTCAGGGTTACCCTTAAAGAGATCACTAAATGAGCAGTTCGAGTAACCAATCCAAGACATTATTGTTGATAACCAGACTATTGATGCTAATCCTCTTTAGTCCCACTGTGTTTGCTGGCGCTAGAGAAAATCAGATTATTGATAAAGCCATTGAGGCTTATGGCGGCGATGCTTTGTTAAAGCTCCAAAGCCTGGAGTTCTCAGATAACATTAACCGTTACTCTAAGTGGCAAAGCGGTCATTCATTACAGGGGCCGATGATCTCGTATCTAGACAAGCTGCGAATTGAGCTAGCCATTGACTTGGTTAATGAACAAAAAGTATTCAAGCGCGCAACAACCAGGCTGGTGGGTAATCATGGCACTCAGAAGCCGACGGTAACTCATCGAATTTTTGCCGATGGTCAGGGGTATACCGTGGACCACGCATTGCAGTTATTCCAATCAACGAAATACATCCATTATGACAACACGGATTTGGGCATTAGCCTATGGCTCGATCCCTTGATCATCAGACGACTTCACAAAGATAGAAAAAACACCCAGTGGACTGATGTGGCATACATTAAAGGCGAGGCCCATGATGTGCTCACAGTAAAAGCAGGTTCAAATGATGAATACATTGTTTATCTGAACCAACAACGAGGCTATTTGAGTCGATTACTCAGAAAGCGAGGACAACAAACAACCAGCTATGATTTTTTTGAGCATCATAAAACTCAGGGAATCCTATGGGCGAAACAGCTGTTTGTCGGTGATTCCAATGGACCAGTCTATCAAACAGAGTCTAGAAACCTGCGTTTTAATTCCGTCGATGAAGAGCAATTTAAGGTGCCTATGCACTATAAACCCAAGCCCAAAACCCAAGCCGTGGATGTGTCCAGGCTGACCTTAAGGCAATTGGCAAAAGATGTGTATTTTGTGGGGCAAGACTGGGCATATACTTTGTTTATTGATGCCGGTGACTACTATATTTCTGCAGGAGCCTGGCAGATGGACACCCAATCACGCAATTGGGAAAAAGGACTGGCTTTGCTTAAACAAAAAACTGGCAGAGATAAACCAGTAAAACAACACTTGGTGACTCATCATCATACTGACCACATGATGGAATTGAGTGATATTGTGAAACAAGGCGCTCAACTCGTCATTCATCCATCAGATATCTCTTCAGTGCAGGCGCATTTAACACAGCCTTTGTCGGCTGAACGATTTTTGGTGACAAGCGACGGAAGCTCTCTGCTCGAAGGCAAAGTCATGATTTTTGACGTACCCAACAGTCATGCGAATCATAATTTGGTTATTTATCTGCCTGAACACAAAATACTCTTTACTGAAGATATGTTCGGCAGTAGCCTTCAAACAGCGTTTGACTCACCAAGCCGTTGGCCCGATATTGACGCCTATCACCGACTTGAAGTGCTAGAGGATAGAATCAATCAGCTAGGACTCGACGTCGAGCACTATGTTTCTTCGCACCATGCGAGAATATTAAGCCGGGCAGACATACAGGAAGCGCTAAAAGTAAGCCGCCCTTCAAGAGAAACTTTGTTAAGAAGGCTGTTTTCTGATCTCGCCGGATAGTTATTGATTAACGACATTAAGTCAGGAAGTGATTTTTACTTTTCTCTTCCTGACCTTAACAACCGCAATTGATATAGAGCTTAAGCTTAACGTGAAGCACTTAACTCAATTTACGGATTAGAAACTAAGGTAATTTTGCTGTTAATCTGGCAGACCTAACAGCTGGTAGAAATAGAAACTTTTTAACGAACAATTTTATCGAGCAAATTAAATCCTCGAGCCGCCGTTATCGGATTAAAGATTTCAACATACTCCAGAATGTCTCCATCATCGTTGAATCGAAACGTAGAGTAGTAGTCATTTTCGTACCAACCAGCATCGTTTTTAAGCTTAACCCTGCCAGAGTAACGAACGAAAACTCTGTCTCCGTCTTCCATTGCGTAAAGTTCACTGATTGCGAAGGTCATGGCGTCAAAGTTATTAAACGACGGTTCCCAGTAAGCCTTTATTTCTTCTCGACCTTTGGCACCTTTAGGAAAGAGTTCTGAATGGTAGGGGTTAAGCGGCAAGTGTGCCAACTTGAGTGTCTAATTGAATGGATTTCATGATCGCTCTCTCGTTTAAGGATGTGTTTTTAAATACTATGGTGAAAATATATATCCTGAGAGGGACTTATTCTTGAACGGACCTGAGCGTTTTTTGAAGAATCCTGCTATTGGTGGTTTTACTTGGGTAGAAAATTAATTATAAAAGCCAAATATCAATAACTTACAGTATCCTCACGGACCTTTTCTAAGTCAGCAAGAGCCGAATCTTGAGGACTTCCTTGTCCTAATGCTCTCCCGCAAGTACTTAGCGGAAAATGGAACTCCGTTTAACAGCTACTTAAAGACACTAGAAATTTTATTAAATGCGTAAGGTGCAAATAATGCAGAGCCTGATAAGAAGTAAGTTGATAAATCTTCCATACGGCTTAAGTCTCCATCATAGAATAAAGAATATATAATCCAAAAGCCTAAAGCCACGACTACAGCGGCAAGTCCTAAAGCCCCAATAGTACCCACAGCTCTACTGAAGCTTTTTTTCGGCGCAGCGGAAGAGTTATTCTCCGCTTCATAATCTTCTACCTCAATTAACATACTTCCGCACTGGAGTAACCCACTCACTTTTTTTAACCCCCAACCTACGATGGAGATATATGCGATCATAGCGATAATGAAGGAAAGAAAGTGCACTGTATCAGCATACATGGTTGAAATCCTCTCTTAGTATTGGAAAAAAGCGCTCCGTACTGAGTAAGTGAAATCAATCAGAGTTTTATCTCATCGGAATAAAAATAAATTAAAGAGACAAAACGAGCAAAGCTCTCCCTCAAGTTGGCTGATGAAACTTTCCAAGAGGGAGATAAGATGGACTCTGACGTTAGCAAGTTAGCTAACTTTCTGAAAAACTGCGGCTCTCTATTTAATAAAAGCAGGCAAAATCTTCTCAGCAGTCACCTGCAACGGTCTAAGCTCTCGGCTATGCCCCGTCACAACGACAATCAGATCAAGTTCTTCCACTAAAATAATGTATTGACCACCACCGCCTTGAGCAGACTGACTCAGGTAAGTTTTATTGCCCACTTCCAAGTCCGCTAACCACCAGTAATAACCGTAGCCAGGATTGGAAACGTTCTTATTAACGAAAAAGATCTCTTCAACATCAATCAATCGATTGGTGGCTTTGGTGATATAGTCAACCGGGATCAGTTGTTCTCCTTTCCATTTACCTTTATTCATGGCTAGGGTTCCGAACTTGAGCATATCTCGCGATATCATTTTTGCTCCATAAGGTCCCATGGGCAGTCCACTCACATCATCCATCCATTGATAATTTGTTATCTCTAACTTATCAAGTAACTCCTTTTTTATGAAATCTTTAGCGCTGCCAGGAACAACGGCTTCAAGTACTTGCATCACCAATTTGGGGTCAGCAGGCTTGTAATTGTAGCTCTGCGACTCTGAAGAAATAGGCGGGCTAAGTTCAAGATAGGTTTGAACCTGTTTCTGACCTTTCAGTTGGGCTGGCTGTTTGTCTAACTCATTCATTTTTTCTCGACTTAGGCCGACGCCAGAGCTCATAATCATGGCATTGTGGAGCGTTATTTTTTCTGCACCCTTAGTTAGTTTTGAAGTGTCCAGTTCTTTCAAAAAACTGATAAGAGGCTTATCTAAGTCTGCCATGGTTAAATAACCTAACTGAATGGCACGACCAACCGCTAAACTTAGATATCCTTTCGTCGATGACGCCTGAAAATGCGGCAGATTGACACGGCCACGCAAGTAATAAGACTCAAACAAAAGCTTGCCCTTATGAGCAATCAATAAGCTGTCGTAGCGACCATGTTTGTTGTCAGCAATTTCTTTTGCCAGTTCGATGATTTTTCGTTTATTTCCTCCATCAACACCAAGTTTTCCAACGGCTATGCCATCTTTTTTTGCCGCAGGTTTGGGAGAGATAAAGGCTTCTTTAAGCGATGGAATGTCCTTAAACGATGCTTTGGCTTCGGCGGCCGTTGCTTCTGGTGCAACAGAATAATTTTTTGATAAACTGTCTGTGCTTAATACACCTAAGGCGCTAAGAGCCAAACAGCTAATGGACTTTCTTACTGAAACATGAATAGTCATACGTATTCCTATGATGTTTGAAAATTGAATTTTACAAATCGTGGTTAGCGGTTATAACTTGGGCCTGAGGGTTTCAATAATTTTGGCATCGACCCAATAAATATCGACGTTGTCCCCTTTGTCATCGATGCGTTTGTTGAACAAAATAAATTTTCCGTCAGGGGTGACGGTGGCATAGGCTTCGTTGTTATCTGAGTTAACTTTGTCACCCATATTGATAGCAGGCCCCCATGTACCGTCTTTTTGTTTGAAGCTGATATAGAGATCCGCTCCACCGAAACCTTCTTCTCGAACACTGTCCCAGATTAAATAGGACTCATCAGGTGCGATAAATGGATGCGCTGTATATTTACCAGAGTTAACCACTGCTCCCATCTTTTTTGGGGGCAGTCGTTTGCCCTCTTTAAGCGGCGAAATGCGAATACCTTGGGTTTTGTAGTCGTCAAAAACGTAAGTGCCTTTAGCTGATGCTGACAGACGCATAATGCCCCAGTCTTTGCGATCAAACATCGGTCCTAAGCTTTTGCGCTCTGACCAGTCGTTACCGACCCGATCTCTATATCCTTCTGCCATGTACATGCGTTGTCCGTCTGGAGCAAATGTGACTTCGCCAATACGTGGGAATTCAATAAATTTTTTCCAGACTTTATTTTCTTGGCGAAAGCCTATAACCGTAGGGCGAAATCCCGTTTTATTGGGTCCTGTGTAGACACCTCGGTCGATGGTGAAATAGAACTCTTTCATTCCAGGCGCGAAAACACCTTCTAGCTCCCAACCTTCTTTCGAGATGATCCCAGGAGCAAAAGGCTCGGCCACGATACCCGGTGCTTTTTGTCCCATATAGGCACCTTTTAGAGCTGGAAACTCGTCTTGCCCATGGCTGTTCTTACTAAGTAGCATTGCCGATACGAATACAATGCTAAGGTGAATTACTCCTTTCATTTTTTATCTCCTGTCTGCAAGCTCTTTAACCAGGCAATGCTGCGCACTCCCGTCATAGGGAAAGCACTGCCATGGTCACCCTCTATCAACTCGTGTTTAAGAGATAAGCTTTCGTCCTTGGTGTTTTTCAGCAAGGTCATAAACTCATCAATGTATTTTCCTGATTCTTTCTCCTGCGTACCGTAAGCCACGAAAACATTGGCATTGAGCGACTTGCCTTGAGTGCTGAGTTTCGATATCAGCCGAGCATAGAATGGAACGTCTTTTCCAAACGAGGGGCTGCCCAATATGTAGTTTTTGAAGGTGTTAGCCTGTGCCAGCAGCACGTAAGCACCAAATTCTCCGCCCATGGAATAACCAAAGTAGCTACGATTATCAGGCTGAGTACGGAATCGGCTTTCTACATATTTGAAAACATCCTCACGGATAAACGCAAGGTGATGGTTGGCTTGCCCAAAATTGTACTTAGCCTGTATTTTGGGCTTTTTGTGGGGGTAAGCAGAATAGTCCCGATAGCGACTGACGTGTGCTCCCCTCTCCTTCATTAAGGCTTTATCCATATCCTTCTGCCAGGAAACCCCAACCAGAATTACCTCCTCCATCATAAAGGCGGTGGTCGCGGACAATAATTCGATATGCCACACCGCATCGGTAAAATAGATAACGGGATATTTTTTGTCTGGATTCTCCGAATACTTTTCGGGCAGCTTGATATAGAGTTCATATTGCCCCCCGTTAACCGAGCTCTTGATCGGAACAACCTCTGTACCAGGCATTTTGTACAGGGTTTGCTCACCCGCTTCCAGGTTCAGGTAAGGCAACAGCAGTAAAACAATCAGGATTAGGCTTTTTTTCATATTTATCTCTTCCTTCAATATTTTGCTCATTGAGAGCGTTGAGGTTCACTAAGTAAGAGAGCCCAATTTACCTGACCGATTTTAAAATGCCTGAAGTTGCACTGACTTCTCGCTGACTTTTGGCTGATGGCAAAATATTGTTTACTTATCAATTGGTTACAGAGGCAAGTTCAGTTACAATCAGGGCTTGTGCTAAGATGAGCTTTGCTGGCAAAATTCATCTTTGAGCAGCCGTATTCTTCATTATTAGGGGTTATATGAAAGTGCAATACTGGGTTGGTGGTTTCTTTATCGATTTGTCCAGAAATCAAATCACTCAAAATAAACAGTCTCAAACCATGGCCCCCAAAGCGCTAGCCGTGTTGACCTATCTGGCCGAAAATCAGGGAAAAGTGATCAGCCAGGACGAGTTGTTAACCCAGGTCTGGCAAGACACCGCAGTATCCCCCAACACGTTACAAAGAAGCATTGCGCAGTTAAGAAAAGCGCTCGGTGATGATGGCAAACTCATCATAAAGACACATGCAAAACAGGGGTATAGTTTAGAGTGTGATGTGCGCTGGCAAGACACTGCTGGTACATCGAATAGCCCAAATGTCCAAGAAGTGGTGTCCAACCCTGGCGAAAGCAATGAACTTCACATCAGCAACACGGAGCCTCAACCTTCAGAACCTCCAAGGAATAGTTTTCGCTGGGTTTACTGGGTTATAGTCCCCCTCTTTTTGGCCGCTGTCGGTTATATGAACCAACCCTCTAAATCTTCTTCTCAACTCGCTTTCGACCAACTCCGTTTGTTGACAGCCACCGATGACAAAGAGTTTGATGCGACCTATTCGCCAGACGGTCAATACATCGTTTTTCATCGCTATAAAGAGAAGCAATGTGTTAATAAAATCTGGGCTAAACATATTGAGACTCAACAAGAAATACAGCTCACCAAAGACTGGGCCGCTTATGGTCGACACAGTTTTTCGAAAGACGGCAGTAAAATGGTGTTTCTGGCCACCGAAGCTTGTGAAACACCAGAGACTCAGAGAGATTGCTATGATTTGGTAACCCTGGATTTCGCCAAGGCATTAGAAAGCCCTCAGCAGCCAGAAGTCGTACTCCAATGTAAAAACTCTGTGGTCAAAAAGCCGATATGGTTGAATGACGATCACGTCGCGCTTTTTAAGTTAGATTCAAGCCGTTGGAAATTGATCAAATACTCAATGAGCACCAATGAAGGTAGTGAGCTTTACGCACTATCTGATGGTAATTTGTTCGACTATGCCTATTCGCCAAAAGACGACCTGATTGCGGTGAGCAGCATTCACAGTGACGAGAAACATTATATTGATATGATAAAACCTGATGGTCAGCTAGTATCCAGCCATGCCATAAAGCGACCAGCAGAAATCCCTAAACATCGACCTATTTACCCCAACTTTTCCCCTTTGCCCGAACAACTTATTTTTAGTACAGGTCGACAACTTTTTACATTGTCCTACAGCGGTGAAGTGAGCAAAATCAGTTCGCCTTTTGCGGATATTATGGTGCAGCCAGAGTTTCACCCTGAGGGCAACAAATTACTCATGATTAAAGGGCCTTACGATAGTGATATTGTTAAGCTGCCGTTGAATCAAATGACAAACTCAGAGGCTTCTTTTGAGTTTACTCATCAAAATTATCCCAGCATAGAGCGTACAAACCTCGGCGAGGATTATGCCATTTTTCAGCCTGGCGGTGATTCTATTGCATTTTGGTCGACACGTTCAGGAGAGTCTCAGATTTGGGTTACCGGGAGTGACGGCACCAGACAAATCACCGGTTTTCCGCTAGATACTTACATTCGAGGCTTTGATTGGGCTGAAGATGGCAAAAGTCTTTTGATCAATGCGAACAGTGCGTTAATTCAAGTGCAGTTGGATTCGACTCAAAAATCTTATCCAATAGAACACTCTGTTGTCCGACTGTATCAATGGGACAGTGTTCACAACACCGCTTTATTATTGCTGCGAATCAATGGAGCGCTTCAGTTGGTCGAGTACGACTTAAATGAACTTAAGATTATTGATAGAGTTAATAAAAGTGCTTTGTGGGCGCTAAAAAGCCAAGATGGTCGTTTGATTTACAAAGATCCTCGTGGACGTTTTTGGCAACGTGGCCCAGTGGAAGACGAACGAATCGAAGTACTCGATGGCATGGGAGGCCAAGCAAAATCTTTTGTGATTTATGGTAATACTATTTACTGTATTGACCGCAAGAACCAGCTATGGTCTTACGATCTAAACACGCAATCATTTGCTATTTTGGGAGAAGTAAAGCAAGGCGTTGATTATCTAACAGATGTTAACCAATCCCATCTTTTGATGACCTTTCAGGTTTCTGCAAAAAAGGAAGTGGTTGAACTGTCTTTAGAAGAATAAATGAACTTAAGTCAGCAGCTTTGCCAGTGGATGAGACTGCAAGGAGCTTATCTTAGTCTAATTGGCAAAAGTTCACTTTAGTCTTTGTGAACCCTAGCATGCGTATCGATCTGATTCTATCCTTTATCTATCAGCGCTTAGAATTGTTCCATCGAAATTGACGTTATTCACTTATCAATATTGGAAAAATCAACAACGATAAGCAATTGTTTTTGATGGTGGATCGTGCCCTTAATAAAGGCGCGATCTTGATGCTGTGCAACGGCTCCTTCCACTTGATTCTTGCTGAAATAAGCAATCTCGACAACACTATCCACAACAACACCGATACTCTCGTTTTCTGTTTTAAAGATAACAATCCTTGATTCGTCAGTTGGCGGTTCGTCGGTTAGGCCTATTAAAGCTCTTCCAGAAAATACCGAGACGACGCTGCCTCGTATATTTAGGAGGCCCAAAATGCCGTGAGGTGAGCCTGGCACTGGCGTTGGTTCTGAATATCTAAGCACTTCATCGACCAGAAGAGCATCGTGAGCATAGGTCTCGTCAGAGATTTTGAAACAAAGCCACTCCCCTTTCTCAATAACCTCGTTTTGATTGTCTTGAGGAATTTTTTCGCTCAAAACTTTCACCTCCTGTTTTGTTTGGGTTGCAGCGAAAAACTTGTATGATACTGCCCTCAAGAGCACTGCCGTTTAAGAGCCGCATGGCAGTTTTCGCATCAGAGTAATCATGCATTTTTACAAGCGCACCAGGGGAGTTTTGGTGCTGAGTGAGTTTTACATAGTCCACAGAGCCGAAATTGTTAAAGGATTCGTACAAAATATCCTGTGTAGTTTTGCTCGACAAATTAGTAACTTTAAGTAGCATACTCAATACTCGTAATAAAGTTAAACGGTCTTTATTTGCATCTACCCCTTAAAATCAGGGCTCCCCTTTATCTACAGACTTTGCTGATACATCAATTCTACTAGCGCTATTGGGCCTCAAAGAAAAACTGCTTTTCGCCAAATGCTGGTTTGAGATGATTCAACCAAGTCGCTGACTCGTCATACTCGGCATAGAACGGTCTTTGAACCCAATCAGGATTTCTGCCTTGAATAAACCGTAGCGAGAGCACTTTTTGATTATTAATTGTGGTGACGCCTTGAATTTCGACCTTACCAGGAGAGGCGCTCATCGACGGACCTCGGGCGGTGCGGGATAATCCTGACACGCTAGAGATAGCTTGACGATAGATTTCCCATGCTTTAACAAGCGGCACTTCAAAATAATGTTGTGCACCAGTATCCCGTTCGACAAACATATAGTAAGGAGTAATTCCGAGCTTAGTTTGTTCTTTCCATAACTTAGCCCAAACTTCCGGATCATCGTTAATGCCTCTTAACAAAGGTCCCTGACTGCGAATAACTGCACCAGTATCTCTCACTCTTCGGATTGCTTGTTTAGCAATATCTGTATCTAACTCTTTCCAATGATTGTAGTGTGCCATTAAAGCAAGTTGTCTACCGGAAGCAATCACCGACTCGAACAATTCCATCAACTCATCAGCATCATTGTCTGTTACAAACCGGTAAGGCCAAAAGGTGAGAGCCTTGGTGCCAATCCTGATGTTTTCGATATGTTCTAAGCCTGGTGCGTTAATGATGGTTTCAACATAAGCCTTGAGATTTTTAGTTTTCATGACGAGTGGATCGCCGCCAGTGATCAAAACATCAGTGACTTCTTTGTGCTCTCGCAGATAGTCGACTAATTGCAGTGCTTCTTTTGCTGCAAATTGCAGGCTTTTATCACCGATAAACTGCGCCCAGCGAAAACAAAACGAACAGTAGCTGTGGCATGTTTGGCCCTGTTTTGGAAAAAACAGAACGGTTTCTTTGTATTTATGCTGAATGCCATCTAAGGGTTCACCTTCCGCTCTCGGAACGTTTAATTCCATCTGGCCCGCTGGGTGGGGATTTAAGCTAGCTCGAATCTTTTTTACAGTTTCCTCTATCTGCTTTTTATCCTCGGCTTCCGTTGCTTTTTCTAATGCGAAAAGATGTTCATTGCTTAACATTTCCTTCTGCGGGAAAAGCAACCGGAACATTGGGTCAGCTTGCCAATTGTTCCAGTCAATTAATTCGTCGATAACATACTGGTTGACTCGAAAAGGAAATACTTCTGCCGCCGCTCGCACGCTCAGCTGGGCCTCGGTCGGTAGCGATAAGAATTGAGGGATCTTATTTAATTGCTTGGCCGTAAAAACTTTAAGCTTGGGAGGGCCCGCCTGTTGAAGACTGTCGTCTTGTATCGATAATGGTGTAACAATTGCATCCATCGGTATTAATCAACTCTCTTATTTCTATTTATTGTGAACATTCCATCCCAGCTCTCGAGCTCGCTGTTCGGCGACAGCTGGAATATCATTGGCAATAAAGTGTTGGTGAAGCAACTGGATGCCGAGCACATGGTTTAACACTGCGTCCAATTGAACTTTTTGATCTCGATTCATATCGGGATCTTCATGACTTTTAATTAAAGCATTCACGGCTTGATAGTCTAGAGCACCAGCCGCTTCGACTTTTTCTTTACTGGCAAACTCATCCATTAGTGCCATCATCATGTTCCACTTATTCTGGTCAGTATGCGCAGGCGGAGCCATAAAAGCAAACTTCTGTCTTTTATAGAGAGATTCGGGTAATAGTCCTTTCATAGCTTCACGCAATACATATTTTTCAGTCGCGCCTTTGATACGAAGCTGAGGTGGAACCTGAGTGGCGAACTTAGCCAGGTGATGATCAAGAAAAGCGGGTCTTGCCTCCATCGAGTTTGCCATATCGACCCGGTCTCCGCCCCACGTAAGGATTTGGCCTTCTAACATGGTCTTGATCCAGACATATTGTGCTTTATCCAATGGATGTCGGCCCTCCAACTGACTGCGATCAAAAGTGTTAGCTATTGCGCTCCCCGCATCGTAGCTGGCCATGTCTTGTCGCCACTCTGGATTGAGCAATTGCATGCCATAGCTATGGCAATGTAACCAGCTTTGTAAACAAGTTGGTGTAAACCCGATAACTTCGTTCATGGCGGCAGAAGAAAACTCTTCACGCGGAAGCATGGCACCTTTGAATAAACTATTACTGGCTTCTAGACTACTTTGCCACTCGGCTCTTAGACTAGAAGGCAGATCATCCAGGCCGTATAAGAACATATCTTTTCGGAAGGCTGGATAACCAGCAAATAATTCATCAGAACCTTCGCCTGTTAGTACTACTTTGTATTGATTATTGCGAACGGTTTCGCTCATTAGCAGCTTTGCCACGGCAAGGGTATTATAAATGGTGCGCTCTGTGTGCCAAATGGTGCGAGAAAAATTGTTGTAAAGTTGTTCCGCATTCAATTTTAGAACAATTTGGTCCGCGCCAGTCATTTGAGCCATTTCGGTTGCAATCGGCGTTTCGTCATACTCATCACTATCGAAGCCGATGGTAAAAGCCTTTACCGGATCTTGGCGAACTGCGGCAGACAATCCCAAAATTGAACACGAGTCGATGCCGCCAGATAAATAGCAACCAACAGGCACATCAGCTTGTAAGCGATGCTGCACCGCCTCAAGAAGCTGATCTCTGACGCCCTCAATATAATAGCTTTCATCTTTATGGTCGACATATTCTCCAGCAACCGGAAAATCGATATCCCAGTATTTTTGTTCACTTACCGAAAGCCGACCATCGATTCTCTTTATCTTAATAATGTGACCGGGCTTTACCTGATGAATGCCTTTAAATGCCGTCGTTCCTGGTACCATAACTTGTATCAGCTGATGATAAGTACCTTGTGCTGTAAGCTCGCGTCTCACTTTTGGGTGAGCGAATAATACTTTGAGCTCTGAGCCATAAACGATCCCATCTTCTGTTTCTGTCCAATAGAGAGGTTTAACACCGAAACGATCTCTGACTAAATACAAACAGTCGTCTTTTTTGTCATAAAGAGCAAATGCAAATTCACCTCGCAAAAACTCAATGGTTTTTTCTATGCCATAACGGGGAAACAAATGAAGAATGATTTCTGAATCACTCTTACTTTTAAAGCGATCACCTAAACTAGTCAGCTCGGCACGGATCTTTTGAAAATCGTAAAACTCACCGTTGTGAACTAAAAAATAATCTTTATTGGATGACAGGTGAGGTTGTCGGCCTCGTTCTTTGTTAAGGTCAATAATAGAAAGACGAGCATGGCTCATCCCCATACCAAGCCCTTCAGGATTCACGTAACCAAAATCATCTGGTCCACGATGATATTGAATGGCAGCCATATTGACTAAAAGTTGCGGGTCAATGCTATTATCTTTTGCGTGGTGAAAAACACCTGCAATACCACACATAAATTACTCCAGAAATACTCTAATTTTCATTGAATATGATAGTTAGCACACGCGCGCCCTAAACTATTTAAGTTAAAAAATGATTAGTAATAGACTATATAACATCCATTACTCGTTCCATTCGCTGACACATACAGGTTAACAATGCCATCCTCAAGAATACGGCACCACGAGCTTGCGCGAAATACCAGTTGTGTGGCGTCTCATCCAAACTGGCATCTAACTCATCACCACGAGCTAAAGGGTGCAGAACAATCGCATCTTTCTTTAACGGAGATTGGTCGTTCAAAACAAAGCTTTCACCAAAGGACTCATAATCATTACCAACCCAAGCAATCGCGTTGATATAAACGACATCCAGTTCAGGTAATACAGCACTAAACTTTGTTGTTAAAGTAAGCTTCAAGCCTCGGCTTTCTAGCTGTTCACGCTGATTATCGTCAAATATCAAGTTAGAACTGCCATCGTGAATAATGACGATTTCTTCAAAAACCTCTGGAAAGAAACTAAAAAGTTTTAAAAGACTTCTAACGGTCCTCATTTTATTGGGAACACCAATAATACCGACTTTGATTTTTTTACCAGAACGTTCTAATAGCTCTGGTCGCCACTTGTAAATAGTATAAAGATCGGCAAGCGCTTGAGTTGGATGTTCATCGATACCATTACCTGCATTAATAATCGGGATCCTGAGGCTATCCATCATTTCTTGCACTGAGTTTTCACTCGAATCTCTTAAAACAACGCAGTCTCCGTAGTTGTTAAACATTTCTGCGACATCACCGAGTGACTCACCTTTAGCAATGCCTGTGGTCGCCCGGTCAGTGATAGACATGATATCGCCACCCAATCGATGCCAGGCACTTTCAAAAGATAAACGCGTTCGAGTACTTGGTTCGTAGAAAGCGCTGATGAGGATTTTTCCTTTCAGCGGCGTACTAAACCGCTCCGGATTGCTTTCATACTTAGCCGCGAGACGAAATAGTTGTAATAAGGTGTCTTTACTAAATTGATCACTGGAAAAAATATGTTGAGACTCCAGTGATTTTAAGTGATCGCCATCCTCAACAATGCAACGCAATAGTGCTTTGGGATGAGCGTCACCATAGACATCCAATGTATCTCTCGAAAAAGACACTTTCTCTTTGAGTTGAGAATCTACCATAACCGATCCTTTTTCCAATCTTTAAAAAACAGTGCCAAAAGAATCAAAGGAGAAAAACAAGTGATCCCTAGCGCTAGATAAACAAGTAATTGAAACCAATCGAGACTAATCAACATGGTTGAGTACTCCTTGGTTAGAAGGTTTGTCGTTTAATCGGGTCCATTCAAAGTTAACGTCTTTGATGTACATGCCGATCAAACAGATTAAAAGTGAGAACACACAAGAAATAAGTGCCGCAACGTAGAAACCGATGGTGAAATAACCAATCAGTCCGAATATTGTTCCTAATGCCATGGCAACCCCAGCTGCAGTCCCCGATAGTCGTTTGTAATAAAGTCCAAATACAATCGGCCAAATGGTGCTGGCGACAAATGCGCCTGTAAAGTTGAGCAGCTCTCCTAAGGTTGTCAACTTGGGCAAGCAAAGTAACCAGGTGAATAAACCAAGCGATACAATGATGTATTTACTGGCCTTTAATAAATTTTGTTCATCTACCTTAGGATTAATGAGGCCTTTATAGATGTCTTTTGTAACCAGATCGCTCGTTGCAGCCAGCAGTGAATCCAGGCTCGATGCCAGTGCCGAGAAAACCACAATAAAGACGAATACAGCACCAACAGTACCGAGTAATTTAGCGGCAATCATTGGGCCGATCATATCGGCGCTCGGTGGGTAAATTCCCAAAGCTGGGGCAGACAGAGCGACAAATCCGGTGACGATAGGAACAGGAAGCCATAAAAGCCCAGAAAGTAAAAAGGCTCGTTTGCCAATGTTTTCTTTAAATGCGAATGCTCTGGACCACCAGACATTCGAATGGAAAATTTCACCAATACCGAAAAAGATATTGTTAAACAGAAACATAATTGCGGCAGGAAACAATAGATTTAGAAGCTGAGGGCTTTCTTCGCTGACTGACGTGTAAATGGGCTCTAGTCCAACGTCCTTAATGCAAATGAATCCAATAATCAAAACACCGAGCAATATGATGATGGTTTGTACAAAATCAGTTGCGATGACGGCACGTAGTCCACCGAGCAGTGTATATAAAACACAAATGGTGAGAATGGCAGTCATTCCAACATGATAATCAAGGCCACTTAAGGCGGATAGCAAAATGCCACCGGCCATGCCCAAGCTGACTAACCAGCCAAATGCGTAGAATAGTGAAACGATAAGGAAGACAATCCAGGCAAATCTCCCATAGCGGAGCCTAAAGAAATCACCGCAGGTATATCCTTGTGGCATCAACTTCTTGATTCGTGCAGCTAATGGGGCAAATAAAATTAATCCTAGTGCAGCCATCGAGTAACCAATCATACCCCAGATCCCAAATTGATAAGTCAGCTGGGGCGCTACCAGTGTCGTATTACTGGTGATCCAGGTAGCCATGGCAGTTGCAGAAGCAAAGGCAAATCCGACATTTCGACCAGCCAGCATAAAATCATCAATAGAACGATTCTTTCTGCCGAGCCACCAGCCGAATAAAATCCATAAGGATCCAAATACCACTAAAATAGCTAAGGCCCAATTCACTGGGATAGTCACTATGTCCATGAATTTACCGTTGTTTTGATTGTTGTTCGAAACGGCCCGAAAAATACAAGGCAGAAAGTAAGACCAGAAATAGAATGCCACCCAGCAGAAATAGCTTGATCGCGTCAGTGAGCTCTCTGTGCTTTACGTCAACCGTAGCAACGTTACTCATTTGCTGTTCCGAGCTGTCGGTTAATCTGAAAAAGTAACGTCCATCTTTAAACCCGCTCAGGGCTATTTGACGAGCACCAGACAAAGCGTAGCTTCTTTTTATCTGAGAGAAATCACTATGCGTACTAAGTTGCAGTTTGAGTTCTTTATTTGACAGCACATCATTCCAACTCAAATTAAAATAGCCTTCACTGGAATCTTGTTGGGACGGGGATAAGACGAGTGTATCGCCACTATCAGCAATACCACTACCCGCAAACGCCAATAATATCGCGAAGAAAAGTATTTTAATTGACTTCATTTCTTTAGAATTATTGATGAGTGTTCAAGTCATCTTATAATAAATATACTTTGTACTCAAACTAAAAGACCTATTAAAACCGACAGAGAATGCTCTGGTTGGTATGAAGGGTCTTCATCATGAAAGGCTCTTTACAGCTGTATGATGCAGTTTGGTGGTCAGTTAGTATCCAATGATTTCATCAAATGTCCTCCTGAGCTTCAAAGTTTCATTCCTTTGGCCAAGCTCTCACCTATTTTTTTATAGAGCTCAGGTAACGTTACGAAAACAGCTCCCCTTTTGTTGATATCATGGTCAGACCAGTATCTTCCTCGGAGCAATAATTGACACACACTTAAAAAGGACTTACGACTATCCTCTCCCCCAAACTTCCTTGTAACTCAAAGATTAGCCAATCGCGGCACTTGAATCAGCCAACCTAAACAGGACTCTTAAGATCAAGATTCAAGTGCCAAGATTCTGTTGTTTATTTGACCAGAGCCTTTAAATCTTGTGCCAAACTTAGAATGTCGAATCCTTTACCTGTTTCAAATTGCATAAAGGCCAATATAGAGTGCATGACAATCAAAACTCTCTGATATGATTCTGGCTGTTTCTTAAGTTCTGCTTTTGCTGCCTCCAAACCCTGATCTTCATATATCTGTAGCAATTCAACAGAAAACTCCTCGGGCGTTCTTATACGCGCTTTCGGCGTGTAACCGAGTTCTTCAACGACCATTTCAGCCATGGCCCATACCGACCAGGGATTTTGCCCTGTGATAAGTTTACCATCTCGACTCACTTGCTCTAAAAACGTAGTGCCAGCTTGAAATTGTGCGCCCTGTTCAACTAATTTATCTTCCAGCATAAAGGGGAAGATGTTTTTGGCATCAGGAATAATCGTTAACTCTTCCTCGTTGGTAAAACCACTCACTTGTTTGTTAGCCAATAGCATCTCACCATTGTCTAACTTCACATTCACCAGTGCCGAGGGGCCATGGCACACTGCGCTAATGACTTTGTTATTTTGATAAAGTGACTTGATGATACGCTGAATGTCTTTGTTGTCAGGAAAATCAAACATGGTTCCTTTACCGCCCACAAAATACACAGCTTCGTAATCTTCGGGATCTATGTTTGCCAAGGGAATAGAATTATCTATCTGTTTCTGGATCTCGGCATCATTTAAGAAAGCGTAGTCGTACGCCCCCATATCTTCACCATCAACGACAACGGGCGGCTTTCCACCTTTAGGACTGGCAATGTCCACTTCAAAGCCATTTGCAATGAACACCCAGTAAGCCCGAGCCAGTTCAGTATGCTCGTACCCTGTCTTTTCTCCCTCTCCCATGGTGTCTACATTGGTTACAACCGCGAGAATTTTGCCTCGATAGGCTGGAATATCTTGTGTTACATAAGGTAAGTCTTGGGTTTTAGTGTGTTTGAGTGCCTGAAAATGGGCTTTATCGGGTAACAGGCTTTTAAGCCATTCTTTGCCGCCATAGAGAGTGCCAAACAGTGTCAGAGCCAGAATAATGGTCGAAATCAGTATTTTCTTTAGCATAATGTCTACCTCGTATATTTAGGGGTAGATTATCTGGAGACAAGTGAAATTGATGTGAAATTTGAGTCGAATGCTATCGAGTTAATTACACTCTCCAACAATGATTAACATGTTCAAATTTGCTTCCTTTTGTTTAGATATGCTTTAGAGACTGAACACTTAGTGTTCTCTCTGTGCTCTGCTTAAACTTCCTAATGAAATTTCAATAGATACTTAATGAAACCTTAAGAGAATCTTAAGGCTTCAAAACCATTATCAATGCAATATTTTTCGTGGATTAGCGCTGTGTAGGGACATAAGCGTTAATCAAAATCAGCTGATGTGCTGTTTACATACTAGGAAATATTATAAAAGTCTTATTAGGAGTAATATATGTTACAGATTAAATATTTTTGCTTACTAGGCGTTGCCACCCTTCTGGGAACATCTACGTCTGTATTTTCAGAAGAACATGAACGTCAATTACCTGCAGTATCCTTTAGCGATACGATGATACAGAATGGTCGATTAAAGTTCTCAGATCCACAGGAGCTTGAACAAAAAATCGAGCAGCTCAAGCTTTTGCCAGAAGAGAAGATCAAAGATTCACTGCGTCCTGTTTACCAAAGAGGATTTCACTCTATTCGCCCTTTTTACAAAGATGAAGACGCCCATTTAGTTCAAAAGTACGAGCTAGAAAAAATCAAACAGCTTGAATATAGGAATGGCCAATCGATAAAAGCCACTATGGACCTGGATTCTGATGATAACCTGATTGCAGACGATGTATTTGCAGCAATGTTAAATAGCGATCACGAAATTCAAGTGGGTAACCTCGTCTACAAGTATACCCAGCACGGTATCTTTTCCAGCGAACTTAAACAAATTCCCAAGCTCTACGAATATATTCGAGATTTGAATACTCAAAAAGCTTTATCACAAACCTCAGCGCAGAATAGCTGTTTAAAAACTTCAGAAAAATCTCTGGAAGAAATTACTATCGCTGACGGAATTACACAATATAAGAAGAACTCTACTTGTAAAGACTCGAGCGCACTAAAGCATGAGCTATCGCTGAGACTCGAGCAGAAAACGTTCATGAGCAATAGAGATGGCGGTACGTGTCAAGTAGGTGATCGAATTTGTGATAATGACGACCCCGTCAACGGCGGTGGTGGTGGTTCCGGTGGTGGCTCGGGCGGCTCAAATGATGAGTATTATGATAATTTAGCCCGAATATACCTCAGCTCATTGGATTATTGTAAACCTAGAGATGCAACGATTCCGCTCTTTGGAGTATCTCAAATATGCATTAAGAGATTCAACAGTAAACACCGTGTAAAAACTAAGTTTTGGAATCAGGATTATAAAGTTTATGCATCCATTGGTATTAGTAACTTAAATCAAAGACGCAAGTTAGGTATATGGTGGAACCGCACAACGGATGAATTGAGACTAGGTATTAACCAAGTTTATTTCGAATACACCTTACCGACTCCTGACTACAGTTCACTTGCTCCTGTAACATACGTGTTTAAAAACAAAGTTTATAACCGGTATGGTACTTACATCGGCCCCTTTAATTTTAACGGTAGTGGAACCGTTAAGTTTCCTTTCAACACAACCAATTTTGACACCATTCAAATCATTGTCGACCTTCGTGTTTTCGGTATCGGTGGCGACGTCAATGAAACCATAGATGCTAATATGGTCAATAGTCTATTCTGGACTCACCTGTGGTCTAAGGCAAAAGAGATAGCTAGAAATAATGGTGCCAAAAATATGAAGAGAGTAATGCTAACCGCATATACTCCTAATAAAGCAGTAATTAATTATGTTGATCGAAGTTATCGTAAAGTAAGAAGCAAATACATTCGAAAAATCTTTGATAGCCAAGGTGGCATAGGACTTGTTTTTTCTGACAGCAGTGGCAAATTCAAACCAGGCTTTAAACTTCTTGACATGATTTCTTATAGAAAAGCTAAGATTGACGTTTATGGCTTATCTCGCTCAGGCAGTACTTGGTTAGGCAATAAAATTAAATTCGAAGAATAACGCTTCACTATGGAAGAAAGAAGAAATTATCTTCTTTCTTCCTTGTTGCAAAAGCAAGTTTTGCTTCAGTCTAAATATAATCTATACATATCGCATATCTTTAATACTATTACGAAATACCAACAAACTCTCATTTATTACCCCAGAAGTATCTGTGAATTTTTATAAAGGTGACTCCGTTCCTGGTCAGTGACAATATTAACCTTTCTTCTCAATCTAATTATTGGTAGTGTTTCTTGAGGTCCTCAGCGCGGAATGAGCACTCATGCAGTGATTAATATTTCCTAGGCTCTATTAAATAGCACTCATCAAGATAAGAGATTTTTTAATATTTTAAAACGAGTTCACCAAGCATAAACACAACAATGAAATATGAGATAAATGGAAAGCTCATTGATATGGAGCTTAACAAAATCTACTTAGATAGTGGGGAGCAGAAGGTTGAGCCACTTGTTATCGCCGTACTTGTTGTACTCATTAGAAATATTGGAAAAATAACCACACGCGATGAATTAATCAATCAGGTCTGGCCAGACCGCTCGGTTAGTGACAGTTCAGTCAACCGAAACATAGCATTGCTGAGAAAACTACTAGGGAAAAACTCAGAAGATGAAAGCTGCATAAAAACCATTCATAAAAAAGGATATCTTTTACAGGAAAAAGACGTTAAAAGTATCTCTTTAGATCCCGACAAGAAAGCCAATAGTTACGAATTATTCCTGAATCAGCCAGAAATCAAAGCATCCCAACCGGAGCTTTCACTCCGCTACCCAGTAACATTTGTCATGTCAGTTGCATGTATTACATTCTGCATCTGGTTTTATTTTCTCCAAGACTCCAGTGCTATTGAAAAAGATGAATCTTCTCAAAATATCATTAAACCCGCATTGATTGAGTCGCAGATTTCGATAAAGCCAAAGGTATCGACTCAAGCATTCTGCTTGGATGGCATTCATGATTATGTGGAAATTAATGACGTTAAATCGTTGGATCTGGGTAGAGGAGATTTTTCAATTAGCGCCTGGATAAAAACCAGCACTAGTAAGATGGTTACCATTGTTGACTATCGAGTAGAGAATAAAAAGCAAGGCGCTAAAGGATTTAGTTTGTATGTTTATAAAAAGAGCCTTGGCTTTCAATTAGCCGACAGAGTTGGAGATTGGCATTGTGATAACGCTAGCTCTCTTTCTTCTTGTTCAAACTGGTTAATAGATGAAATAGTAGCCGATGGTTCCTGGCATTTAGTTACCGTGACGATAGACCGAGACAATACCGCAGGACTAGTGTTCTATATTGATGGTAAAAAAATAGCTAGTAAAGATCCCAGCTTTCGCAGTCGTTCCATATCTAATCCAAATCCTCTTCGGCTGGGAAGCCGTTCATCATCAAATTCATCGATGTTTTCTGGTTTAATTGGCGAAGTTAAGCTTTATAACTATGTTCTTCTTCCAGAATCTATCGAACAAGATTTTAATAAAGGAATAAAAAGAAGTTGTTTAAAATAAAGTTTGCGAGTTCTACTTTTTGTCAGTTTAAACAGGAAATGCAGCACCGAATTGAAATTAACTCAACTCGGTGCTACTTGCCTAACTGTTCCAAAGTCCTTTTTAGAAATAGTTAATAGCAAGCAATCGATGAAAGTGCTTGCCTAGTTTTAGCGGTAACTTGCCTACTCAGCGTCAATCACTTTTACTGGTACAGCCGCTCCACCTTTATGCTTGGTGCTGAGCTCTTCTACTGGCGGAGCAAAATCCGTCAGATTGATACCATTAACAGCATTCTTGTATTCTTCGATACTGGGCGTACGTCCAAGAATCGTTGAAAGAACAACAACAGGGGTTGATGCCAACAATGACTCACCTTTTTTCTCATCAGTATCTTCAACCACTCGTCCTTGGAAAAGACGCGTAGAAGTTGCCAGTACGGTGTCACCTTTCTCTGCTTTTTCTTGGTTACCCATACACAGATTACAACCGGGACGTTCAAGATACATAATGTTTTCGTATTTTGTACGAGCCACTTCTTTAGGCTTATCATCGTCAAACTCAAAACCAGAGTACTTCTTAAGAATGTCCCAGTCGCCTTCAGCTTTCAGTTCATCAACAATGTTATAAGTTGGTGGCGCAATAACGAGAGGCGCTTTGAACTCTACACTTCCATTTTGCTCTTCAATGTTTCTGAGCATCTGAGAAATGATCTTCATGTCGCCTTTATGAACCATACAGGAACCAACAAAACCTAAATCAACTTGCTTGGTCGCTTGGTAGTAAGAAATCGGACGGATGGTGTCGTGAGTGTATCGTTTGGATACATCGTCATTGTTCACATCGGGATCAGCGATCATAGGTTCGTTGATTTCATCCAGATCAACTACCAGCTCAGCAAAGTACTTAGCATTGTCATCAGGAGCCAGAGCAGGATTTTCTCCGCTTTTGATTTCACTGATTCTCTTATCAGCCAGCTCGATTAACCCCTGAAGAGTTTGAGCTTCATTGTCCATACCTTTGTTGATCATGATCTGGATGCGGCTTTTGGCAATTTCCAGAGACTCAATCAGCGTTTCATCTTCAGAAATACAGATGGATGCTTTCGCTTTCATCTCGGCAGTCCAGTCAGTAAAAGTGAACGCCTGATCAGCAAGCAAGGTACCAATGTGTACTTCGATAATACGTCCCTGGAAGACGTTATCACCAAACTGTTTTAGCATTTGAGCTTGAGTAGCATGAACAATATCACGGAAGTCCATGTGGCTTTTCATGCTGCCTTTAAAGGTTACTTTAACCGACTCAGGGATTGGCATGGTCGCTTCACCTGTCGCAAGTGCCAAGGCTACAGTACCGGAGTCAGCACCAAAAGCGACACCTTTAGACATTCTTGTGTGCGAGTCACCACCAATAATGATCGCCCAATCGTCTACCGTAATATCGTTGAGTACTTTGTGGATCACATCGGTCATTGAGTGATAAACACCTTTGGGATCACGTGCGGTGATCAAACCAAACTTGTTCATAAACTTCATCAGTTTAGGAATGTTAACCTGAGCTTTCTTGTCCCATACCGAAGCGGTGTGACAACCTGACTGGTAAGCGCCATCAACACTTGGAGAAATAACCGTCGCAGCCATAGACTCAAGTTCTTGCGATGTCATCAAACCTGTTGTGTCTTGTGAACCAACAATGTTCACTTTTACACGAACATCAGAGCCAGCATGTAAAGCTGCTTTTGAAGTTACGCCGACAGCGTTTTTGTTAAAGATTTTTTCTACCGCAGTCAGTCCCTGCCCTTCGTGAGAAATTTCTTTAGAAGCAGCAAAAACCTGTGGTGGCTCGATGCCTAACGTAGCTGCGGCAAAGTTCTGCAATTTTTTACCAAAGACAATGGCATAAGAACCACCGGCTTTCATAAACTCAACTTTTTGTGGCGTGAATGCTGAAGATACATCAACAAGCGCTTCATCACCTTTGTAAAGTTTCTTCTCTTTAGTGTTAATGGTTAACACTGTGCCAGTGTCAACAGAGTAAGCCTGTTCTAAAACAGGATCGCCGTTAGCATCTAATACTGTGTTGCCGTTCTCATCTAACTTCTTCACCCAGTTTTTCAGGTCAAGACCAATACCGCCCGTCACACCAACAGTGGTTAAAAAGATGGGTGAAATACCATTAGTTCCTGCCACAACCGGCGCAATATTAACAAAAGGAACATAAGGACTTGCCTGCTTACCAGCCCACAAAGCAACGTTGTTCACACCGGACATACGAGAAGAACCCACACCCATGGTGCCTTTTTCGGCAATTAGCATCACTTTTTTGTCAGGATGCTGATTTTGTAATGCCTGAATTTCTGCCTGAGCTTCAGGAGAAATCATGCACTTTCCATGAAGCTCTCGGTCAGAACGCGAGTGCGCCTGGTTTCCAGGTGACAATAAATCGGTAGAGATATCACCTTCTGCGGCGATATAGGTTACAACGTCAATGGTTTCGTCGATATCAGGAAGCTTGGTAAAGAAGTCGGCTCTGGCATAGCTTTCTAGAATATCCTTCGCAATCTCGTTGCCTGCCTTATACGCAGTTTCTAATCGCTCGGTATCGGCTTCGTACAAGAACACCTGGGTTTTCAGTACTTCACCGGCGGGTTTCGCTACTGCGGCATCATCGCTTAAGGCTAAATCGAGCAGCACCTCAACAGAAGGTCCGCCTTTCATGTGAGACAACAGCTCAAAAGCAAAGGTTGGCGAAATTTCGGCCACAACGGCTTCACCAAGAATGATGTCTTTTAGAAATGCCGCTTTTACGCCAGCTGCGCTGGTGGTGCCAGGAAGCGTGTTATAGATAAAGAACTTTAAAGAGTCTTCGCGGTGCTTGTGTTCAGTATCTTTGATTTGAGTAATAATCTCTGATAACAACTCAGCACTATCAATTGGCTTCGGATTCAATCCTAAATCCTGTTTTCTGGTCTCGATTTCATCCATGTATTCTTGGTACAAACTCATTCAAACCTCACTGGGCGCGTCATGTGCATAAATAGTTAAGCTAATTTTATCTGATTTCGTCGCATCTAGTAATCATTAGACTAATAATCCTTGTTTTAACAGCTTTTTAGATTAAAGCTTAATCATATTGAGCGTTTTTTGGCGTGATATATTAGAGAAATCTCATGTTAATTAACTAAGTTATTGATAATAATTATTATTCTTAGAGAGAATTCCAGACTGTCCGATAATCAAAAGCCCTTCTTTCTTACCCAAAATTGGTCCAGTTTGTTTTTTGGAAACTACAGAATCGCTGAATAAGACAGGTTACCTTGAGTCTACTATTTGGCCAGATTATAATGCGCCTGTTGAGCGATACAGCTCAGCTGGTGCAGGTCTGGCGGATTCGTCTTAATTTTAACTTCTTGATTTAGAGGATATTTAAGATGAAAAAAACTCCTTCTCTTTATAAACGTAATTACGATGATAAAGAAAGACTTGTATATGATGATGTGATTGAAGGTAGTAAATGGGTCTTACAGGGTGAAGGGTTTGCCACTGTAAAGTTCGATGGTACAAGCTGTCGGATTCGAAACGGTCAACTGTTTAAACGCTACGACCGAAAACTCACTAAGGAAGCGGCCCGTAGAAAGAAGCGCAATGGATATGTTCCTAACGTTGATGACTACAAGCCAGCGCCCGATAAGTGGGAAGCAGCCGAACTAGAACCCAACCTTCATACTGGACATTGGCCTGGATGGGTTCCCGTCAATTCCGATGCGCCAGAAGATCAATATCATCAAGAAGCTTTTGATAAAAGTCTCGAAGACGGAACTTATGAATTAGTAGGTCCCAAGATTCAAGGCAATCCTCATCAGCTTGATAAACACGAATTATGGAAGCATGGCAGTCAAGTAGTTGAGGTGCCCTTAACTTTTGATGGATTACGCCAATACTTTTTGGAACATCCTATGGAAGGCATTGTCTGGCATCATCCAGACGGTCGTCTTGTAAAGATTAAAACTAAAGATTTTGGTATTCCATGGCCTAGATAATTTGTGCTTAATGAGCCTACTTCGGTAGGCTTTTTCTTACCTTTTTATACATGACTTAACCTAACAACTCTTCTCGTATATTCTTTTCTAACACCCACACACCCTAAGCCTAAGTTGAAAAGTTATCAGGACAACATATCTTTAAGACGAAGATTTTTATCGTAGATATTGATCAACTGCTGAAGCTCATCTATTGATGAAGTACTTATATGCTCCCCGCCCTTATCCACTAACAAAGGTTCCCGTTCCATTTTTGCTATAAGTGTCTTTAGTGACTTGATACCGTGACTTTGTCCTGAAGCGGTTTGAAGCGCATCTAAAATAGATGTTAGTTCAGACCATTTTAAAGGTGTTTGATCAGTGGCAGTTCTGTTTTGATGCTTTTTACCAACCGGATACTCGGACGCTCCCTGATACTTCTCTGGAATAATAAAATCAGTGTCAATTGACAGTTCAACAACTTGATGAGATTTGTCAATTAGCTCAACGATATCCTCGTAGTAAACCACTTCATTACCCAAAAGGATGCCTGATTCAGAGGTGTACTCTGTCAATAGATCCGTCGAGAAAGTGCCACCATAACTTCGCATCAGCTTTTTGAAGTCACGTAAAAAGCTATTGAATCTTGGTGTATTTAAGTAAGCCAGATCGGAGTTGTCGACGTAATGGGTATGAAGCTCACTATTACTAGAATATTTGAGCTTTTTATTCCAAAACTCCTGTAAGAACACATCACTCTTGATATATAAAGCCATGCAATCCTTTGTATGCAATAAACAAAGAGGCTCTTCAAAATATGAGTAACTTTCGTTACCAATATCTTCAACCTCAATCAATCTAGGTGCGTCTACGATATTTTTCTTTTCTATTTTGCCTTTGTTCTTTACGAACAATGTGCTGGGGAAAGCTCTATCTTTGATAAATGGGCCTTTGTAGAGGTCCAGAAGATTAAACTCTCCGGTGGCTAAATAACCATTGTTTAAATGCTCAAAAGCATCCTTAATATTTAACTTTTCCAGATAGAAATCGACGACAGGAGTCAAAATCTGATATTTCTTTGTCAGACTATGAAACTTTCTAAAGAAGCTCTCGAAGTCGAGTGAAATTTCAGAGTTTTTGGCCTTCAAAGATCCACCAACCAATGTCTTTTTCATCATCGTAGCTCCAATAATTACTGCTGCTCTCAACTTTGACGACTTTCACCTCCTAGAGCCTCCGCTCTCATTACCCAACAACTCTGTTAACTTACATTATCAGATACATTAAGTATAGATGTGGCAACAATCAGACCAAGGAACAAGATACAAAAATGTCGGGGGTAAACCTGTACCTCTACTTAACGATGGCTAGGAGCAAAGCTATAGATGCCCTGCTCCTAATCAGTAAGACCTACCGTGTAATTATATCGAAAGCAATGATGCCTCCGTCAGAGTCAGTTCCATCAATCTTCACGTTCGTACCTCTATCAACTACGTATCTGTTTCGGCCATTCCAGTGATGGGCTGTTTTAAGACGATAGCGATTTCCTCCTAGATGCTCTCTTCTAAAGAACTCCCAATGACTTAAATTCTTAGACCTCGCATCTAGATAATAAGAATTACGGTCGGCTTTTAAGAAATGCCGATTGTGTGTCATAAAGCCAACTTTACCCTGTCCATTCTTATCCAAGTAGGACACCATGGTATAGATTTCGTGGCTTCGAGCCGATGTGCGGTCAGCTTTAACATTACCACCGCCTCCGTTTTCTGCGCGTAAATACTTATTATGCGAGTTACGGATGCTAACCCGCGGGAAAACGCGCTCACTGTAACTCTGCGCGTTACAATGTTGAACACACATAATATCCAAAGCATACCAACCCGGCTCATTTTTAGTCGCATCGCTCGAAACATTATCGTTACCATTGCTTCTTGCTGAGAAATAGCGACCAGTATGAACTTTGATTGCCACCTGACCATTGCCAATGCCTTCAATCTTGAACTTTTCCCAAGGGCCAATGACTTTGACATTCGCCATCAAGTTACCATTATCGCGCGCTGACAAGTAATACCCCTCAGAGGTTTTAAAAGCCACTTGATTATTTGGAAGAGGAATCAGTTGAAATCTTTCGTGAGTGCGAGCGCTTAGTCTGTCTGCTCTAACATTAGCGCCCCCACCATTTTCAGCTCTAAAGTAATAACCCTTCAAGGTTTTGATCGCGACTTTTTCGTATTCAGGTTTAACAAACTCAAGGGTTTCAGTACCTACAACCTGAACATTATGATTTTCGCTGTTGATGGTGGTCATTTCGACCTTGCTAGGCAAAAAGCGAACAGACAAATAACGACTCGTCATCGCAGAGCCATTAAAGAAAACCGGCACTTTTCTGCCACTGGGGAGTGTGATCTTATAATCCATTGACTTGGGAGGATGATAAGTACCTTCACTATCATAATATTCTCGTCTGTCACTGCCAATTAAATCATGTAAGTGCCCGGCAAAGATCATTTTTACTTGAGGGTGTTTATCTAAAATTCGAATGAATCGAGTCCAGTCGGGATGACCGTTATAAAGCCCGTCACCAGCCATTAATGCATGCATGTTTAGGACGACAGTCTTACCTTTTGCTTGAAGCAAATTGTCATCGAGCCAGTTCAACGATTGATTAATATGAAAGTGATGTACTTTTTGTCGTCGACCATACGTTTGTGTAGTCATCTCATAAAGCGTAGGATCAATGGTTACAGAATACGCAGGATTTTGGTGGAGTTGAACAAAGTGATAGTCTCCGATTTCAAAAGAGTATGCGAGACTTCCATCATGACGATTGTTCAAGATTGAGTCATTGCTACGATGATCGAAGTGCTCCGTAGGTATGGAGCCAAACCGATCAGTAAAAATATCAAGATATTCAGCGGCTCTTCCCTTACGATCACGCGCATAGTTTTTATAATCGTGATTGCCTAGCCCCGGATAAATGTTAAATCGGTTATCGGTTTCCCAGTGCCAATTGTATTTTTTAAACTGCTTATAGTTTCCAATGTTAGTGATATCGCCATTAATCACAATACCAGCGAAATGATCAGTGCCTACTGACTCTCGGTGTCTACGTATACTCTCAATATGCCATTGGTTAGCCACCTCTGAGCTGCCAGGACCGTCCAGACAAGTTTTAGAAATGCAGAAACCTATCTGTGGATCGGAAGCAAACACCATCGTAAAGTCATTCTTGTTAAACTGAGAAAATTCGTAGGAAGTATAGGCATCATTAACCATGTTTCCCACATTACGAATGTCTTCAAAATAGGTTCGACAGTAAGCAGGCTGCCCTATCGCATTGTCACACATTTTAACTTTGTGTCCTTTAGGCACCTTAATGGAAGAAATATTGTTGTTAAAACGAACGTTTCCTTTGCCGTAAGAACACACTTGTTGAACAGCTCCTCGATAGCCAGCATCAACATAAAATTTAAGACAGGGTACGACTCGAATAGACGACAATTGGTCGTTGTATGAATTGCCTACCCAAGGGGTATTCTTGTTTAGTGGTAGTTCCCACCCTTTAAAGTCGCCGTGTTGATATGCGATAACCATAAAACCATCTGGAATTTTAATTGACGATACATCGTCGTTTCTCATTCCTCTGGCTAGCAGAGCTTGTATATCATAATCCCCAGGTGTGAGAGTAACGGCGTAGCCGCCATAGTTACCATGTTGGTATAAAGTGACTGACAAAGCATTTTGCGATAAAAAAATAATAAATATCGATGCCAGATATTTAAAAGTACTGAGTAGTTTAACCATTGCATCCATCCATTTTATTAGCGTTATATTGATTTTGGTGAGAGCGAGGAGAAACCTCTTAACGTGATTATTATTGTTGTTCAACGCTTGAAAACGGGAGAACGATATCACAGTTCAATGTTTGTTTATGAGATTAGATAACTAATCATCTCAAAAAAATGAAAGTTGGTTATAAACTGAAGATTTGGGAGTGTCCTTACTCTTATAGTCTATCAAAGCAATCTGATGTTGAGGCTTAACCTTCCTGCCCAACAACTCGAAACCATAACTCACAGGTAAGTTTCACGAGTTCATCTTGCTGCAAGGTAGAAGCCAAGGCATGTTCTTCTTCGATACCACTGAATCCACAATACTTGTTAAGCAGCAATTGAGCCTGAGAACCATCGAAACCATTAACATCAATACAAGAAGCAAGATCAAAATATCGATTACCCATCGCAGCATATTCCCAGTCAAAAACCATTCTACTTGATGAAAGGCCCACATGCTGCAAGGATAGGTCGTTATGACAAAGTACCTTTGAACTTGTCTTAGTATCCGCAAAAATTCGCTCGGCTCGTTCGACTCTGTCTCTTAAACTAGGATCAATATCGAGTTTCGCAGCTTCAATGTAACGTTGCCAAACTTCTGGTAGCGGCAATGGTTGAGCATTAATATCTGTATTGTGAATGGCCGCTAGAGTTTCGGCAAGTATATCGATTTTTTGCTCGATGGCAGCATCAAGTTTAAGCAAGTTATCACCATCAAACCAGCTTTCTACCTGACAACCAAGCTCATGATTAAAATAGACAGGCTCCATCGCCAAATGATGCTTAGAAAGCCGCAACTGCAACTCATATTGTGCATCACGGCCTGCAGGCAGTAATTCATCTTGCTCAAACAACTTAAGAAAGAATCGTTGTTCGCCACTTAGCAACACAAAACTATGATTAACTTCGCCTCCAGCAACTGGCTGAATGGTCAGCGGCGTTTCAAAGTTACCACTACTTTGCAATTCGGCTAGAATGTGTTGAAGACGAGTATTCACCATGCAACCTCTAAACTTTGTTTTCACGTATTCTGTGGCGACATACTTTGGACATGATGTTTACGCCAACTAAAGTACCCGTAAATAGCAAACACCGTATAGAGAACAAATAGGCAACTAGTGAGTGCCAAGCCTTTTTCAAAATAAAGATAAGACGCAAATAAGTTAATGACGATCCAGTAAAGCCAGTTTTCTAACACTTTGTGAGCCACCAAAACTGTTGCAAACAGACTAAACACTGTGACAAACGCATCCAGATAAACATATTCTGGGTCAAGTTGCGTTGCGGCCAACATGCTGATGCCTAAAGCTAATATAAATACCAGCCCTGTCCACTTTGCATGAGTCAGTAGTGACCAGCTGACGACCTGCAATGGTTCATTGCTCGCCCCCTTCCACTTCACCCAGCCATAAACCGCCATGACCAGGTAATAGGCGTTCAAAAAGATATGGAATGGTAGCGACACTTCCCAGAACAACCAAACATATATGCCTGTGCTTACCAAGGCACAAGGCCAGCACCAAATACTTTGTCGTGCGGCTAACCAAACATAGCCGATGGCAGTGATCACTGCTACGACTTCTAAACCGGATTGTGATGTTATCTGCTCGATGAGTAGCGTAAAGAAATCATTCATAAGACTATGTTATCACCCTTTAAAAACTTACAAACAAAAATGGCTTGCCCTACTTCTTGATGACTGCGCTCCATTTCTGTCGCCAGTACTGACATAAGATGCTGATAATCGCCTTTAATGATGGTGCAGGTAGCATGAGTCTGAACCTCCAGATTTTCATACTCATTGATACGTTCGATAAACGTTAAAATGTGAGCAACGTAATCTTCTTGTAATGGGTACAGAGAAATCTCAGCTACCAGCTTCATATCAGTTTCCTCAGAAAGAGTAGTTTAAGGTTAACCCGACCTGACGGCCGTTGCCTAATTGGAAGTAAGGTTCTGCAGGTGAATAACCGTCTCGGGGATCATTGCTGAATCCACCAAATCCACGAACATAGTATTCTCGATCAAGCAGGTTCTTCGCCCACAATGAAAGTTGCCAATCTTCCAATTGATAACTCAGGCTGGTGTTCACTAAAGTGAAAGATGGCGACATTTCGTTGTGTCCATCAGAGAAACGGAAATCGTCTTTTCCTTCTACCACAAGATACCAGCTGATGTTGTCAGTAATCGCCAAATCAGAAGCCATGTTAAAAGTATAGCGAGGCGATTGCGCCTGATCCTGTTTTTCTACCGTGGTGCCATTCGCTAACTGGTAACCTTCGAAGGAAGCTCTTAGGTAACCAATATTTGCGTTAACACGCCAGTTATCGGTTAGCTGAAAACCTGACTCAAATTCAACACCATAGTTTTTACCCACATCAGCGTTATCAATAATATCGATAAAGTCAGAAGAACCGTCAGGGCGGGTCTGAACATCAAAATCACTGATTTGAGTATTTTCTCGATCCATATAAAAAACCGCCACGCGCACATAGCCATTAAGATCAGCTAGACGATTTTTAAGACCTAGTTCATAGTTCCAGTTGTACTCAGGTTCAAAGAGTCGCTTGTCTTGTGAGACTCGCTCGTCAGGGTTAAAACCGCCTGCTTTATAACCTCGAGAAATACTGGTGTAGAGGTCGCTGGTTCCCATGGCATAATTAGCAACGACTTTCCCGCCCACAATGGTTTCGTCAGATTGACTACTGAAACCGCTACTGTCGGCATAATCAATTTGATAGTTGTCTGCTCGCAATCCTACATTCAACGACACTTTGTCCGTTAATGCTGTTTCAGTATTTACATAGACCGCACGGCTTTGCGGTTTGTACTGGCTGGAAAAATCGCTGGAAGCAAAAGTATACTGGCGCAATAAAGACTCTTCGATGTTGCGCAGATAAACTCCAGCTACCCAATCAGTGCTTCCATTAAACAGGGCACTGGTCTGGTTCGACAAAAAGCGAAGATCAACACTGGTGGTGTCTCGGTCTCTCAGGTAATGATCTTTAGATTGGTATCCATCAGGGTGAAAACCGACAAACGTCCAATCTTCGTCATAACCATAGCCAAGATCAGAGGTAGAGTGACTGGCAATAGCTACCCACTGCCCTGAACTTACCTCATGCTGCCACTTGACTCCAAAAGCATTGGTTTTATGCTGATCAAACCCTGGTTCATCGGATCGAGTTAAGCCATCATTATCCAGAGAAAAGTCGTCATAACCATTGTCAATATCAATGCGCTGATAATGCACATCAAGAGTAGAGTTTTGCGAAATACGATATTTGAGTTTTAAACGACCAGTGAACTCATCGTAGCCAGTGGTGTCGTCACGGTTAAGATGAATGTTTTTAATGAAGCCATCGCTTTTGTATTGTTGAATCGCAACTCGAAAGAAAAGATCCTCAGCTAGCTCTCCACCCGTCGCTCCGCCTAATGACCAAGTGTTTTTCTCCGCGACCGTTGCGGTAAATCGAGTGGTTTGATGCTCATCGGCATCAGCCGTTTTAACTTTTACCATACCGGCCATTGCGCTGGCACCAAATTCAGTGGCTTGTGGTCCACGCAGAATTTCTACCTGCTCGACATCAAATAATGTGCCGACGCCCGCAATACCAGAATAGTCAAAGTCATCGATAACAAAGCCGACTGATGGATTTACGGGTTCACTAAACTGGCTTCTTTCGCCAATCCCACGGATCTGAACAAATCGGCCTCTTGAGGCACCGCTGGCAAAGTTAACGTTAGCAGCTGCGTTTAGAATGTCTTCAAGATGTTGAGCCTGACGTTTTTCAACGAGCTCTTTTGATAGTACGGTGACACTGGCTGGAAGATTTTGTATGTCTTTAGCACGAAAGTTAGCTGTTACAACAACTCGATTTTCGTCTTTTTTAGATTCGTTTTCTGTATCGCTATCTTCGGCATAAGCTTTGCCCGATAGCGCCAAAATAACAGCAAGTGATAATGTCGATAGTGAAGGGTTAACAATGTTATTCATGTGGATCTCTTCGTATTAGTTCGATGAAAAGATCAGGTCTTACGGCAAGAAAACGGACACTTAATAGGTAGCAATGAGCATCTAACGGATTGTACACTTTATGACCTTCCCTACGCCGGAATTACCCGGATCAGGTTTCAGGGCCTATTGAGCTTTCAATGATGTTCTTTGCTTTTAGTTGTGGCAAAAACAATCATCCAAAAAACAACAGGCCCAAGGGTTCCCTTTATTAAGGATCTCAGCGCTTAGCACCCCTTGGTTCTTGTCATTCACTGTGATGACACGGGGCGCATAGTACCAGTTGTATCTCCGAAATCAAAGATTTTGATGATGCCAACAACAGTAATTGCCTGATACAAGCTGAATGAATAGCCCTTAACTTATCGTTTTTAGATGCAAGTGTGGTACTTCATAAGAATAGAAGCCAACCTGCGTCCCTCCGATGCACTTCACAACTTACCCCACCTCCAATAAATGACGTTAACCCCGTAGCTCTTTGAAATCCGTTCACAGATGTTGCAAGCATTTGAAAACTGAGTGAAAATCGCTGCATTCACATGGCAGTATCACGCCACTAAAAAACACAATAAGAAACGGATGGGTCATTAATGAAGAAAATAGGCTTAGTATTTTTTGCCTTACTCATGTTTAGCCAAGCATCAGCCACTGACAATCGCTACAAAGACACATTGTTAAAGTCAATAAAAGGTACCGGATTTAACGGCGTCCTACTGCTCAGCCAAAAAGGAAAAGTTTTACTGCATGAAAACATCGGATTTGCAGACAAAGACAAACAAATGCCCATTAATGATGAGCATTTATTTAGCCCAGGCTCTGTTGGAAAGGAATTTACCACTGTCTCCATTATGCAGTTGGTCGCAGACAAAAAGCTTCGGTATTATGACAAAATCTCTCATTTCATAACGGGCTTACCTAAAGGAAGTGAAAATATAACCGTTGAACATATACTCACTCATACCTCAGGATTGCCAAGAATCAAATGGAAAAAGAACATACAAACTTCTGAAGTTATTGAGCAAATTAAGAACAGTAAAATACAATTCGAACCTGGGAGAGGCTATTTATACTCTAACTTAAATGTCATTCTCAGAGCTTTACTGGTAGAGAAAATAACAGAAAAACCTTATATCGACTTTTTAAACAAGTCGATATTTAAGATCGCATCAATGAACGCATCTTATCAGCAAGAGACAAAAGGTAAGGAATCAAAAAACAAAGTTTACGGTGATTACCCGACTTATTTAAAGGGAGTCAGTATTTATGTAACGCCAGAAGACTTGTTGAAGTTCGAAAATGCGTTAAACAAAGGACAGCTAGTAGACTTTGCTGAAATCGAGCGCTTCCTTCCAGGAGATAAGCTATCAGGTAAAGACAATCGAGCTTACTTTGATTTCGGGCGCTATTATACGTCTGAGGAAGGAAAGTTAAAGTACTGGGAGCATGATGGCTCAAATCCAAATCATCACACCTTGAAGCACCATAATTTTGAGCAAGATTATACAATTATTTTGATGTCGAGCGATGGAAACAAATCAACGCTCTATGAAATACGCAATAACATTGTAAAGCTACTTTCAAGCAAATAGGTGAAAAGGCGAAAACTTTTGACAAAGGTCTTCGCCGTAGTTCAAACAGCAGTGAATTGCTTGAACTCTAGAAACCAATTACAGATGAGAAACGAATTTTTCAGCCAGCTTAAAATAAGTGTCTAAGTGTTTCTTCGTTTCTTTCTGACGATTGTTTTCTGAACTGATGTGAATGTTCTCAACAACGTCAGCAATTTCTTTCGCTAGCTTTTGCTCATCGCCCTTTAAGTTTTCTGCGTAGTAAGCAACGCTTTTTTCTAGCGTGTAAGTAATAAAGTGGATCTGTTGCAACTCTTGCGCATCCAGTTTGGTTTTGCTCTTGATATCTGATGTTTTTTCAACGAAGATTTTTTTAGCATCTTGCATTGTAGTGACATCTTTCACTTTAATATGCTGAACGGGTTTTTCTTTTGATTCTCCACCGGCTTGAACATTCATAGCCAAAGGAAGGACAAATAATAATAGCGCTAACTTTTTCAAAGTTCTTCTCCTACCGCCCATCACAAAAATCATCAGACATCGGGGCGACTTCAATATCTGATTAAAATAGTTGAGCTAATTACCCATAGACGTAGGATAACCGATTCAACGCCTAAATGTAACTAATTCTCATTTACAGATTCTTATTTTGAGGTCGAATTCCACATTGCTTAAAAATAAAGCTACTTTATGGGCCTAGTTTTTGGGGAAGCTCATGGCAACCCAAATTAATGTAAGTTCGAGAAGCTCTATTCAAACCAATGAAAATAAAGGAGTTTATGTTCTTAATGTAAAATCTAGCATCAGCAAAAATAAGCAGAACTTTTGTCTGAAGCGACTGAGCCCAATATTAATCACTCAGTCGCTTCATTGTGATTGCGAGCTCTAAAACAGGTATCGCACCTGAACTCTCATCGTTCGAGGCTCGATAGGATGGAAGTGATTATCTTCGATACCAGCGGCATCTTCACTAGGTAACCGAGAAGCATAAAAGTAGTCGATATCATGGTCATCGCTATCGAACAAATTCAGCACCTTAACGTCGATTTGCCAAGATGAAAGCGTGTGCGTGATGGCAAAGTTAGTAACAGTAAAGTCGTCAGACTCTTGCTCGGCAAAGCTATCTAATGGGCGTTTGCCAAAGTGCCGTAATCTGAGGCTTGTGCGCCAGTTATCTGCCGGGCTCCAGTTAATACCGACACTGGCAACAAATGGTAAAGCACCTTCAATACGGTTGCCCTCTCCGTCAGCGGTTTCGCGAAAACGAGCATGAGACCAGGCTAATTCAACATCTGCGCTGAAGGCTTTGTTGAACCAATAGTAGCCCGTAAATTCCAGCCCTTGTCTTCGCGATGCTCTACCCGCCTCTGTGTTGCCTGCATCGCCAACAAAAAGTAGCTCTGAATCAAGTTCGAGAAACCATAAACTTAATGACAGGTTGTATTGATCTTGCTGAGCGTAGTATAAGCCCAGTTCTGCTCCCTCTCCACGAACGAGTAAATCCACTTTGTCTGCAGCATCACCCGATACCGGGTCAAGGGTAATCGTCGCTCCGCGAGCATCATTAGAATGGAATGATTGGCCAATGTTAAAGTAGCTGTAGAGTTGACTGTTTAACTGATACTTTAAGCCCGCTTTAATACTTAGCAAACCATCATCGGCACTACCGCTATTCAAAGGATTATCGCTATTAACCTTAACATCCAAATGATCGTATCGAATACCAAGGTTAGCCATAAGAGCGTCTGTAAAATCGATATCGCCTTTCCAGAACAAGCTAATAGAGGACTCTTCAACGGAGTCTTCACGAACAGTGCTTAAACGTTGCCTTTGTTGAGTTTTATGCAAACCAACGTTTTTAATATCATCAAACCGATACTGTAAGCCCACCGTTTGGTGAATATGATTATCGCCAATGTCAGTTGTAAACAGGCGCTTCAACTCTCCACCCAGAATCCTTCTATCATCGACCTGCTCAAACTCATCACCATTAACAGGATCGTCTAGAAAATAGGTAAAATTTGAAAACAGCAATAACTCAGAATCAACAAAGTATGCGTCAGCTACCCAATCGCCGTTATCAAAATGTGCAGAAAGACTGTAGCGACTGGACTTTCCACCCACATCTGTATCGAGTGATCCCAGATTGTCGATTAACTGCTGTGATACGGCACGTTGTGGTATTTGATCGGCAGCATTCCAACGGTTCTCGTAACCCAGAAAAGTGATAGTAAATAAACGCGAATCGGTATCGCTGACAAATTTAAGCAGCGCGTTATTTTTTTTCACGTCTTCCTGAATAGTGCTCCATGGGCCATCATAACTGTGATTTTCCCAGCCGACTAATAAACGCTTATTAGCGGACGGGGCTAGCTCATGAGCAATAACACTTCGCTGATAATTGTCCTGACCTAATTCCAATTGGAGCATAGAACGCTCAAAGTCATTCGCCAGATGGAAACGAGCAGTACCTGCGGCAGAGAAATCTCCATCCTCCGCGTAATAAGGACCTTTGCGATAATCAATACGTTGGACAAACTCAGGAGCGATAAAGTTGAGATCGGTATAACCTTGTCCATGTCCGTGGGTACGCATGTTAACAGGCATACTCTCAACAGAAGTGCTAAAGTCAGTTCCGTGATCTAAGTTAAAGCCACGCAAAAAATATTGATTGGCTTTTCCCGAACCACTGTGTTGAGTCGCAACCATTCCCGGAACAAACTCAAGAATTTCTCCTGTTCGTAATACAGGACGTTGCTCTATTTCACCACGAGAAATACTGCCTTGTGAGGCTGAGATATCTTCTCCTAGACGTTTATCGCTACGACCAACTATAACCATTTTGTTTTCATCGTCGTCTTCGCCGTGTTCAATTTTATCGCTGGCAACGAGGCTAATATTAATAAACAAAAGTGGTAAAACTAGAAGCGATTTTCGCCGATACATTATGTCTAATGTACTCACTTTATAACTCCGAGATGGTAGAAGTTTTTTAAAACAAAAAACTCTGCTAAATAGATTAAAAAAGTGAGGATATTTTACATTAATGATAATGATTATCAATATCACTAATAGTTTTTATTGCTCATTCCATTGTTAAAAACAGGGAGAGTTAAGTCCTTTACAATTAGTAACCGGGTAGCCTCTCCCTTTCACGCACTCTGACAGCCTATTAAAGTTTGATAACCTTGTTAGGCTGAGACGAAGTTAACTCAATAGACTTGATATCTCCTACTCCTTCAATATTGACGATGTTTCGCTGCGACGGCCAAATTTCCATAAGAGCATCGTAGTGAATTTCGAATTGTTTGAGAGTATCGGGGACGGACACTTCTTGATAAACCCAGAAGAATTTACCTTTTACCTCCTGCCCTAGATGTTTAAGAGATAAAACTTTTTCTTCGGTAGTTTTAATCGCGAAATGCTTAGTAACATAAGTCGCAAAAGCCGTTTGAACGTCTTTATCTTTCATCAAGTCTGCGGGCCCATTTACAATGCGCTTTACCGCATGCTCAGCATCGTGAATATAAAAGCGATGAGCAATTTCGATGTTGCCAGTGCGTTCATTAAATAAAATGGTTGAGATTGCTTGCTTTTGTTGGTGTGCTTGCGCCTGGCAAGCAACACCCATCAAAAAACAAAGAACCAACGCGATGTCGAGTCGTATTAATTTCATCATTACTTCTTATGCAACTTTTTAGTCGGTTTTTTCACCTTCGTTTTGATATCTTGCATGATGTCTCGATATTCCATCTGCTTTCTTTTCTTGTCTTTGAACGCTTCGATTCTGGATGGAATAAAACGACGTGGGTAAAAATTGTTTTCAATATCCACATCGGCTGTTTCCCACTGAGGATCTAAAGTCAGAGATTTGATTTTGCGATCAGTAACGATAAGTTTGCTCACAGCATGTGGTGAACGACGCCAGGTTTCTGCAGGGAAATGCATCAATTCTTTTTCGTCGTTATCGTAAGTCACTTCTAACAGAATTGGCATAACCAAACCGCCAAGGTTTGAAAAGTCGACAACATAATAGTTTTTGTCTTCTTTAATCGCACGAAGTAGCGCTTCTCGCTCTTTGTCTTTTAGGTCGGCCAAAAATTGCTGGTACTTGTTGCGCTCTTTATTGGTCACCGTAAAGCGATCATTTTTATCATGAAAGTCTTGAACATCTTTGTTTTTATCGATCCAAAGTTCTTTGCCTTCTGCCTTGTTTCTTTCTACAAAAAGTGAAGTCGGCTTGTCGAGTTCTTCTTGTCGTAGACGGTCGAAGTCAATGTCTGGGTTTTTAGTATCCAGGCGCAACTTGTAAACCTTGTCGATAGAAATATCTACATGATCCGTTGTATAGAACCAACCATGCCAGAACCAGTCTAGATCCACACCAGAAGCTTCTTCCATAGTACGGAAGAAATCAGCAGGTGTCGGACGTTTAAACATCCAACGCTGCGAAAACTCTTTTAAAGCAAAATCAAACAGCTCGCGACCTAATATAACTTCACGCAAAATATTCAATGCTGCAGCAGGCTTGGTGTAAGCATTAGGTCCTAGCTTAAGCACGCTATCAGACTGTGTCATGATAGGAACCTGAATGTCAGACTTCATATAATCAACGATGTCTCTAGGCTCTACACCCCAAGGAATATCAGGATCCCACTCTCGACCTGCAACACCATCGAGGAAACTGTTGATGCCTTCATCCATCCAGGTCCACTGACGTTCGTCAGAGTTCACTGTCATAGGGAAATAAATATGACCAATCTCATGAATAACAACACCGATTAAGAAGCGCTTTTCTGCCAGGGTATAAGTTCGAGAGCCATCTTTTTGCAAAGTGGTACGCGGGCCGTTAAAGGTGATCATGGGATATTCCATGCCACCAACTGGTCCATTAACACTTTGTGCAACAGGATAAGGATAATCGAAAGAATAGCGCGAATAGACTTCCATCGTATGAACAACGGCTTCCGTTGAATACTTCTTCCACAGATCGCCGCCCTCTTTAGGATAGAAGGACATGGCCATCACAAGCGGCGCAATGTCACCGCCCTGTTTGTAACCTTTTGCATCCCACATGAACTTACGAGAAGAAGCCCAGGCAAAATCACGAACATTGTCTGCTTTAAAAGTCCAGGTCTTGGTCTTTTTGGTGCCCGCTTTTTCGTTTTCTAAGGCTTCTTCTGCCGTGACGATAAAGACAGGACGCTTAGCGTTTTTAGCTTTCTCTAAACGGTCACGTTGCTTTTTGGTGAGAACGTCTTTGGGATTTTGTAAAACACCCGTCGATGAAACAATGTGATCCGCAGGCACGGTGATATTAACTTCGTAGTTACCAAACTCGAGAGTAAACTCACCACGACCTAAAAATTCTTTATTGTGCCAAGCTTCGTAGTCACTATACGCCTGTAGTCGAGGGAACCACTGCGCCAGTAAAAAGATATCATTGCCGCCTTTGCGCGCATCATCCGGAAAATGTTCGTAACCTGCACGAGCAGACACGGCATTCTCTTCTAAGATGTTGTAGGCGTACTCCATTTTGAATTGAGTTTGCTCGCCATGCTTTAAAGGCGTTGGCAAATCGATGCGCATTTGAGTGCCAACTACAGTGTATTTAAGAGCTTTGCCATTAAGGTCACTCACCGAGAGGATCTTGTAACCAGGCTCATTATCGGCAAGCCATTGCTGTCGACGTAATTGCGCAATGCTGATCCCAGCAGGTGAATTGCCTTTTACCTTTTTAGTCGAAGGACCACGGCGGCCAAGACCACCAAACTCTACAGAGCGCTCGGCCAGAGAATCCGCCTTGAATCGGTTTTGATCAAGTTGTAACCATAGATATCTAAGTGAATAAGGAGAGTTGTTGTGGTAGGTAATCCACTGTTCCGCTTTTAAAGCGCGTTTTTTTTCGTTTAAAGTAACGTTGATTTTATAATCGACTTGTTGCTGCCAATAAGCCACGCCAGGCTCTCCGGCGGCATTACGATAACGATTTGGAGTGGGTAAGATTTCATCTAGCTGTCGAAACTTATCAATGAAATCCCCTTTTGTCTGAACAACACCAGACGCTTGAGCAAAAGCCGAAATAGTACAAAATATCAGCAGGATTAATTTATTCAATCTTATATACCTCTAATACTTACCTAGTTAGTAACCAGTTCATTTTTGTTTGATGGCATCATACCCTAAGTAAGCAACCGATTTAAAAAAAAGTAGTGTGCAACGCAGCACCCAATCGAGCGACGATAATCTCCCTAAAAGGAGGTAGATGGCGCTGCACACTAATCTCTCAACCTTTATTTTTCGATATAAATCGTTAGATTTGGATAACTTAACATCAATCAGGGAAAAATGATACACAATATCATTTTAATTAAGAATAGTTATAAGGCAGTTAAATGTTTCAGCATTTTTCTGAGCTGAATGTCTATTCCGTACTGTGTTCAGGAAAAGACTTGAAGGTATTGAGTTAAATCTGAAGCGCACGATTAGGCTGAATGCCAATAGATAAATACAAAAAGCCATGATAGCCAGAACCAGAGCCGTTCCATCATTGGCTCTGGTTCTGAACACTTTGACTGAAGTCTAGTCTACGGCCCGACTTATTCGGCTTTATTGGGTGAATTAAAGTCGGCTAATACTTCGTTATTTGCGGCAACTATTAAGGAATTGATTTGCCTCATGTCGAAGAAGTTTTCTACTTTTAAGTCTACTTTATCGAATATCCCCTCTTTATTCAGTAAAACATAAAGCTTGTGGTTTTTGGTATCTTGAACAATAAGATCCTTATAGTAATCACTATTCATATCGAGTTTGTGGACCAAGATGTTCCCTGTTTTGATATTAATACCTAAGTCAGCAAGAGCACTTAAGTCTGCATCAACACCGCTTTGGGGCTGCATTTTTGCGAGAACAGGAGCTTGTTTGGGTATTTCACAAGGAAACGGAAGAGGATCGCCTTTTCTTCCGCAGTTGTCCTCATATTTTGGAACATAAAGCAATTTAGTTGCGTGAGTATCATTGCCACTGCATGTCAGTGTATAAAGTTTAGAGCTGTATCGAGTATCTACAGAGTATCGAACCTCATTAAGATCGACCCCAACACTTTGATTACCCGTTGCCAACGAACAGCTTGCCGTGTGTATCGAGTTCCAACTTAAATTCGCAAATCCATTAATGTTATCGTTATTAGAAAAGTGCAGAATTTTCGCTGCTACAGGAGGTCCTACAAAGACCTTTTTCTTCTTAAAGGTGTTGCCGCCTGATCCATCACAGTCAACCTCAATATAAGTGATCCCCTGTGTTTTATAAGTGACTTCATAAGTAGCGGAAGGACCTGTAAAGGTTTTGGTAAACCCAGGTCTTGAAACAATCACTTTGCAGGAATCATGATATTTTGCGCTCACTTCAAGAATGTTTTTCTGATTGACCGGGACAACAGAAGGAAACTTAATCGTTATCTCTGGTTTAGGTTCATTAACTGTAAGTGTTGCTGATGATTCTTTGGTAAAAAACTGATTAGGATGTTTATAACTGACACAACTCACCTTGGCGACCGTGGACTCCGTAGCGGTAAAGGTATGACTTCCCGTGTTGCCACCACGAATGGGAGCTCCTGGTATACCTGTAGCGGTACAACTGTATGGACGAACCTCTACAAAACCCCAGGAAAGTGTCACCGAATCTCCGTAGTCAACCGTTGATGAAGAGAATCTAGCAAATTCTTCGCTTTGGGCGCTTACCGAAGATAACCCCAGAAGTACCAGACTCATTAACATGCTAGTGCTTCGCCTTATTTTCATTGTCTTTTCCTCTTTTAGTAATGATGCATAATGCGCAAAGAACCTTTCGTTTTGAGGGAACCCGTTTTTTTAACTTATGAACCTTGTGAGTTTTCTGAATTTCTATTCCTTTAGAAGTAAGCGTATAAACGGCTCTCTCAACATACCAAAATGTTCAAAGCAAATTCATGCTAGTACCAATCGTGTCATTAGAGGTATAACCAGGCTGACAAAAACTATAACGTTTTCGCCAATCCACCGATCTTTCAATGCTAAATCCTATTTAGCCTCTCAATTGAGCCTGATTCCGGATAAAATTCAGACATTCATCTCATTTACGGTTAAAGGCCGAGCAAAGTAGTGTTAGAGAGCATTCCGTAGTAGATTACTGAGTAGACATGATTGATAAGGAAACATCTGATGCAAAATGACATGACTTCTACTGGTGGTTGTCTATGCGGCGCAGTGAGATATGAAGTAAAAGGCCCTCTTAGAGACGTTGTAAACTGCCACTGCAGCATGTGCCAAAAGTTACACGGTAACTTTGGCCCTCACACCAAAGCACGAAAGGTTAATATTAAGATCACTCAATCTGAGGGGCTCGCCTGGTACGCAACATCAGATATTGCGCGCCGAGGATTCTGCTCTCAATGTGGATCAGGCCTGTTTTGGGAACCCTTTGAACTCGACGCTACAGGTATTATTGCCGGAACTCTGGATCAACCGACTCAGCTAAAAACCATGGGTCATATTTTTGTTGGTGAAAAATGTGACTTTTATGAGATCACTGATGAGTACCCTCAATATGAGCAATCTTCTAATGGTGAGTTGGTCAATGATTATAAATAATACAGTGAACAGATTGGCTACGCAGTTTGTCTAAGTGAAGAGGTAATGCCGGCTTCTAACTTAAGAAGCCGAACATGCAAAGCTTAAAATAATAATTATCGCGCCATCTTTTCTATGAGAGAAGAATAAAAGGAACTTAGCGCATATACATCTTTGATATTGTTTGTTTTGGTATGAAAGTGAAGGTCCAACTTATTCTTCAACCGCGTGCTACACATTACGGTCGATTCCAGTTTGCTGCATGTGCCTACAACTGATTTAATACTCTCATCGTTTTTACTTCCATGCTTAACCAAATACCATGTATTTCGATGAATTTCATAAAGATATACATTATTTTTCTCGTCAACGAGTTGGGCTTTCCTATTATATTGAGCGATTGTTTTTTTGATTCCCTTCAGTTGCTTAGCATCTTCTGTACATGAATCGCTTAACAATACAGGAAAGTCTTTTGAACTAGGCAGGTATTCTTTAGAAATCTTAAGGTGAGCCTGTGCTTCTTGAGAAAAATCCAATGCAATAGAGCCCGCCTTAGAAGAGTAGCAAAGTGTGTCCTTTAACTGAGTTGATGAAGTTTCTGTAACAAGATTATCGATCGGAACAGACAACTTAATACCTGACAGCTCAACATTTTTTGTTTTGCCACTTCCTTCAACCGGTAGAATAAAAGTCGAAGCTAAAAGAGCAGTTATTATTAGTTTTTTCATTATACTTTCCATTAGATATTTAATATCGTGGTTAGAAAACCTCATAAAATCAAAGCTTACTACTGCCAATTTGAATAAGTTATAAATGACTATCTCAAGGTTACATGCACGACCAAGTTAACACAAGTAAGCTGTTTAGACACACCATATAGTAATATTCTAAAATGTCCATGGACTAGTACGCATTTACATAGAAAATTCTAGTATAAAACGGTCTCAGTAATGGCGTCGCCAACAATCCGAAATTAAAAACCAGGCAGATTCTACGAACACGTTGATGGTCTGGATAAAGCTCTCAATTTGCAGCTAGTACAATCCAAGGCATCAATATCGCCTTCTTCAAACAGCTCTTATGAACTCAAAAGTTAAGTTTTAGTAGGTAACAAGAACAAAGGCTGGAGTGTTAATGCTCCAGCTCCAAGATTGAAAACATTCCCAAATACAGTGAAACGATCTGGTTACTCTAACCTCTCTATTTCCTTATTTATTTCTGCTGCCATCTCGTCCAGTTGAGCGATTAAGTTTTCAACACTTTTAACGATTTCATGTTCGCCGCTTTGTTTTTTCTTATTCAGTAAAGCGATATTGTCTCTTTTCTTACTTTCGATATCTCTTAGCTCGACTTTAAGTTCTCTAAGCATTTTTTCTTTTAGATAGCTTTCTTTTGAGTCTTTGCCTCCTGAGCCCAGCGTAAACTCCATGGTGTATATCAAGTCTGTTGAGATCTCTAAAGGACCTCTAAAAGTCCATTGTTTGACTGCATGTAGAGCCGGAGTATCGAAGACACCTTTGGGCTTTGACTCGGTAATTTCTATATTTATTGGATGGCCTTTATCTGACAAATCAAACTTAAATTGAACTGAGCCTTCTACACCACTTTTCGCTGCCTCGCGCGGGTATGCAGGATTAACCACTGTGACCGGAATCGCATTCCTAGGTAGTTTAAAATCTAATGTATAAACTAGTCCTGTTTTCGCATGTTTCGACACATCAAATGTCCATTGATTAAATGCATTTGAAGCATCTTTATCGAATACTCCTTCAGGCACTGACTCTAAGATTTTAATGTTTACCGGCTTTCCTTCGTTAGTTAAATCAAATTGAAACTTAATCTTTCCTTCTATACCTGCTTTTGCTGCTTTGATGGGATAACGAGGGTAAACAAAGTTGAGTGGTTCCGCTTCTAAAGCTGAATGCGAGCTTTTTGCAACGATAATGCTTGCGTATCCAATTGAAGTAAAAGCAAATATTGCTACAATCCACTTATGCCAGAATTTATTTCGATTTTTTCCTATCATTTTGATCCTCTCTTTGATTAAAAACACATAGTTCCATTGACTTAATAATGTTGTTTTACTTTGCGCCACCGCTTCATCTAGCAGCGCACTCGCGTATTGTTTTGGAGAAATCGTTTGAGAACTGCTTAATACACCCAGGTCACATGACATTTCCTGATCGGCTTCGAAGTACTTATCAGCTACATAAATTAGTGGGTTGAACCAAAACAGGCATCTAACGAAGTTTCGAACTTGATTGATTTGGTGATCACGCCGTTTCAAATGATAAAGTTCATGGCTAAGGATAATTTCTTGCTGTTTATCAGATAAGTTTGAGAATCCCGTTGGTAAGATGATAAATGCCTTTATGCACCCAAAAACTGCTGGAGAATTAACTAAAGGAGTTTCGACAAACTTGAATTTTGTGTCAGCCTGAATAAGAGCATTCTTAAGCTGATTATTTGAAGGAGTAAAATTAGACTCCACTAGTGAATGAGATAATTTTATGTAGCGCGCAATATAAGAGCTGAAAGTAAAGATGAATCCTATACACCAAACAAGCATCAGCCAGCTAAACATATCAATGGAATAATTTTGTAATACAGGCTCCAGTTTAGGTAAAGAAACCTCGGGACTTAAATAGACAGTCAGTGTGTTTGCAGCTTCAACCTGACTAAAGTCATAGTTTGGCAGTAGCAGAAATACTGGAACTGCTAGCCATAATTGATATGCAATTCCGACATTCATTTTCTTTAGAATTAAGGGACGAATTAGCAAAATAGCTATCAACACAAACGAAAGCCCTACTACTTTTGCATAAATTAACTCAACGATTTCATTCGACATCGTTACTCTCCCTTCTTATTATCCAGTTGATTCACCAGACTTTTTAATTCCTTGATGTCATCCTGTGAAAGCTTTTCTGACTTCGCAAACGCCGCAATTAATGACTTTACGTTGCCCTTAAACACCCGTTCGACAAAACTATCACTGGCTTCTTCAACATATTCACTTTCTGCCATTTGTGGGAAATACAGGTATTGACGTCCCTGTTTCTCGAATCCGATGACTTCCTTTTTTAGCAAACGATTGATCAGAGTTTTAACGGTTTTATCCTGCCACTCCAAAGATTTATCCAGCTTGTCGATGATATCTTTAGCGGTTAAAGGTGATGACTTCCATAGCACATCCATGATGTATTTTTCTGAATCGCTGATTTTCATTGCGGCCTTTCCTTATCGATTACAAGCGTAAACACAGATTTAGTATTACACTTGTAATCAAATAAAGCAAAGCTTTTTAAAACTTTATTTCGACCGTCAGCAACCCCGCTATTGAGACAAAGCTAAAATGATGGCTACCATCCAATAATTTAATAAGTCCTTCTCTGCTGCCCGATAAAGGTGGTAGACCAAACCGAATGCACTCTATCTCTGATACACTAATGGTTAAGTTGGCTTGCTTCACTCGAACAATGGAATCGCCATTGAAATGCCAGTAATCGTATTTACTCCAAATATACGCTTTGATGACAACATAGGTGATGGCGATAACAACGGCCAAAGAAACAGCAAGGAATATTCCTAAAACTTTTTCTGCGAGCAGAAGATAGAAGACAGAAACCCGTGGGCAAATGTAACCCAATAGTCGCTAATAGGTCTTTATGAAATCAATGATAACTCTCCTGACTACCAAATTCATTTCCAATATAGAGTGCGCTGTAATACTCATAAACATCGATAACCCACAACATTCCCATACGACCTCAACATTCGCTAAACGTCTTGTTACCCTTCATTTTTCTACTCTTGTACCTTCACTTTGGCTTCACAGCCTTTTCAGTTAAAATCTTACTATCAACCATCGCATACCAGAAGTCGTTCCATGGAAATTAGATTTGCAGATTATCGCTTTTTACGAGAAGAGCTCGTCTTGTACAAAAACGACGAGCTGATTCCACTTAAGCGGAATCAGGCACTTTTATTAGACTTCTTTTTATCCAGCCCAGATAAGATCCATAGTAAAGAAGCCATCATAAACTGCGTTTGGCAAGATAAAGTCGTCTCTGAACAGGTTGTTTTTCAGACAATCAGCCAACTAAGAAGTGTGTTTGGAGATGCGGCTATTCGGACTTTCTCCAAAAAGGGCTATCAGTGGCAGCTCCCTATTCTACCAACCGACCCCATAAGCGATAGCGCCAGTGCTTCAGAAAAGGAACAGATGGCCAATCGTCAAAACACTTCAAACAAGTTTAAATATTTAATAGTATCGACTGCCATCGCAGCAAGTCTGCTGATGGGACTTGCCTTTCACTATACCGATCAATCCTCGAAAAAGGATCAGGCTTCTCTTTATACTTTTGAGGATAAAGAACCATCGGAAGAAAGCTTCAGTGCTATCTTTAAACAGGCCCTTAAACAAACCACTGCTTTTTCAGCCAAGATTGCGAAAACCGATCACCGACTAACATCAAGGCAGTCTTTTTTGACGCCTAAACTAAGCTGGCAGCAAGCCCGCTTAGATGCTCAGGATTGGTTGTTCTGGGGCAAGACCTATTCTTCGGATAAAGGCACCTTCATACACTTTGGTTTGTCACGAAATAACATTCATTGGCAAAGTTATCTATTTGCGAAAGATACTCATAGGTTAGCAAAGGTATTAGCAGAAAGATTAAACCAATTAGAACAGCTAGGGTTGTTTAGCCACTCTATGGCCGAACTAGATATCAACCAGCTTCTGTCTATGAACAAGAAGGCTCCCAGTGATCCTGATGTGTTGTTATTACTTGCCGATCATTACATTAATATTCAGCACTTTGATGTGGCGTTAACCTATTTACAGCGTTTACTCCACTTAGACTCATCCTATGCTTCGAGTGCTTATCAAGCAAAAGCTCACTGGCATATTGGAAAAATCTACAAGATGCGCCAGCAGTTTGAACAGGCAACCAACAGTCTGAACACCATGTCAGCTATTTTGGCTAACACGCCTTTGTGGGCTTTAAGTTTCGAAAACATCAAAACTAACGCCTGGCTTAATTACGAACAAAGTGACTACGATGCTGTGTTTGATGTTTTGGAACAAGGCCTTGCTCTCGGAAAGAAACAAGCGGACCCACTAACGCTGTTCGAACTACACATTTTATATTCTATCTTATCTCAAAAAACCTTTAACGATGAAAAGAAATATCAACATTTGAGTGATGCGCAATCTCTGTTATTAAAGCACGATCTCGATGACTCAAATTTTGCCGTGATCTACTATCATTTTGCTCTATTCGCTAGTGATAAGGCAAAGGCAATTCCTTATCTCGAACGTATATTGGCTCTTCCAAGAACTGCGGATAACTATTGGATACAAGATAGTGCTTTCGAAAAGCTCGTTATTTATTATACTGAACGACAAGACTTTTCTACCGCTCTTGGTTTATTTAAAGAGCCAACGATAAGTGCAAAAAAATTAGTACTAAAAGCTAAAGTTCATCTTGCAGATAATAGCAATAGCAAAATCGCACAACCACTGCTTCAAAAAGCATTTGAGCAGGCACGATTAGAATATAATATTCATACAGGTCTGGAAGCGGCACTTCTGCTCTATCGTTTATCAAACGACCCTAAAGTTCGCGCCGAGTATATGGCCTACATTGAAAGCAATGCAAAACCAATCTGGCTAGAGAAACATAACGTTATACTTGCCGACAATTAAAGTCACTTAGTTTAGTAGAAGCTAAGTGACTTTCTGAGAGTATCAAGAATTGATCTCTAACCAATCAATAGAAAACGACACCTGATTGGCTGCGCGAATTTCTAGAGGAGCGTCGCTTTTAATGAGTGATGCATCCGTTTCCAGTTCAACAAAACCACTCTCTTTACCCGTAGACAATCTGGCAAGCAAATGATGACCCTGCCATACTTCGAGCTTCGCTTCGTCACCACCAGGTTTAACACGCATCTTTAAACGAGCCTTACCTTCATAATGACTATTGAAATCAAACTTAATCCAGGCGGGTAAAAATGGCACTCGTTCTTCTGGGTAATGCCTGATATTTGATACAAACCGAACAATCTGCTCGCCTGACTTCTTATTCGAGTTGTTAGCAGGAAATCCTACTCGAGTGTGGCGATGAGATCGATACTGCTCGGCCTGAATTCGCTCTCCAAGGGTAAAGATCTTGTGTTTGCCGATAGATGCTTCATTGCTCGCCAGACTTTCGCCATATTTTGAATGAACGAAAACCTGATAGCTCGCAGCCCCATTTGCTTCCAGCTGATCTATAAACCGAGGAGTTGTTAAACCCTCGGCTATTTTTTGCATCTTCCGACTAAGCTTTCCTTTTGGATCAAGATAACTGCGGTAAACAGAGTAAGTCGTATTTTGATTCATGGAAGGATTCCAGACTAACTCAACCTTATCATTATCCAAAAGCTCGGCTCTTAAGCCCGATGATGGCTCGGGAATTAACTTGTTTTTGTTGTGAATGAGCCTCGCCGCTTTTTGTGCCAGAGATAAATTCTTTGAAAAAGCCAGTGTTGCAGCAGACACTGGCGGAGTTTTGTTCGTCTCTAGTACCAGGCGAAACCCTTCGAGACCGCCATTAAAATCGGTGGCTATGGTAGCAGGAACATGAACACTGCGGGCTTGCCAATGCCAGGCCTCTCCCCCAACGTTATATTCGATACAGTGGTTGGGTTCTTTGGTCTGCTTTTTCACACAGGTTTGCAAGAACTCTCGAACATTGCCCATCAAATCATGAAAGCCAAATAAATTGGGGCGATACATACCAACCACAGTATGATAAATAGCACCATCGTTACATCGAGCACTCTGTTCGTGACGCTCATTATGATCTCGAATCAGACCTGCTAAGTTGGCTACGTCTTCAATATTTTCGTACTCGCAAATTTCACTTTGATTATAATCCTCTCCAAAAGCAAAGCGACTTGCCTTACCTTCTGAGGCCGCAAAATGCCATTCCTTATATTCCGCTAAACGATAAGACTTTCCTGTGGTTTTGGATAACCAATTCGCATAAGCTATAGCGCCTTTAACGCCAATACAAACGACAGGCTTGTAGTAATTATCGACCAGATCCGGATGGTCCCAGCGCCCTTTGGGTTCCGCAGGCAACTGAGAGGCACTGTATTGGTGACACTTGTCGACTACCTGATAACCAGTGGCATTGATGAAGCGGATAAATTCTGCAACCGTGACTTCGTACTTCCCCATGTAAATATCGATATCTTTACCTTGATTGACGAGGGGCAGCAGTAGTGGCTCAATTGGAATGATTTTTTTGTCGGATGTAACTTCATGAGTAGCTAAATCGCCAGCCCATAGGTTGGTGATGAAGCCTACAAAGAAGATAAGTAACAGGTCTTTCCTAAATAACATGATTTATAACTCTCGTTAGAAAAATATTAACGGCCTTTAAAACTAACCGTTCTGGCAGATTTGATAACCTTTAGGGCAACGAATCTCTTTGTACGCATCCGTCGCTATTTGAAAGTCAGCGATTGAGAGCTTTCTTGGGCTATGCCCATCAACAAGATAATCGACTTCAATATTGAGGGCTTCCATGGCATCTCTAAATGTCACCATATCTTTGTGAACACGAGGAAGCGCTGTTTTTAATTGTGTTTCGAAATGATCTTCACCAAATATGATCTTTGCGGAAGGTAAGTAAATTAATAGGTAATGTTCGGAGTGAGCAGTGGCGATATCGTGAACTTGAACTCTCCCCTCGCCAAATTCAGCTTTTTCTTTCACCAAATAAAACTGAGCTGGTGTGAGCTCTTTCGCTAACTGCTGTTGAATGGTATCGAGGTGCTCTTGCACTGTTATGATGGATGCACCCATAGTCTCAACTTCATTGAGGATCGCAAGATGTTCTCTGTGGTGATGAGTTAATATAAAGTACTTTAAAGGCTTGTTGTTGGCTGCAAGCTTTTTGACTGCCTCATAATTTTCTTTTAGCTCACCTTCTCCGCCAGCAGCAATAAAGTATTCGTCCGTTTCTACAAATAACGAATATGAGCGATCTTTACCAATATGGTAAACACCATCGGCTAACTTTCGAACCGAGCGCTTCGATGTGTCAAACGTATCTCCCCAATAGCGATAGCCAGAAGGCTCTATGAATAAATCCTCCAAAGAGGGATTCATTCTAATGTTTCGTTCTACTGACACAATAAAGGGTTTGCCGTCCACAAAAAGGTTGAGATCCTGGGCAAAAGTGATGCCATCGGATTGACGATGGTTAGAAAACACATAAACCAGCTCTCTGGCACGAGAAAGCTTGCGGGTCATCTTACTAATGAGCCCAGAGTCCTTATGGATGTATAGAATATATCCCGTCCGACCTCTTAACGAGGTTCTGACTTTATGATGTAGAGAGCCGCGATAGTTTGCTTCCTCAAGGTGCTCGACTTCCTCTTTGGAATTGGCCAATGTATGAGCAATCATGGTATCACTCATTCCAATAACAGAACGCCCCAGTGACTCAAAATTCAACCAGTCTTCGTTACTGTATTTTCGATTTAATATATCGTAAATACGGCCTCTTTTTCCGTCAAAGACGAATCTGTCCAGATCTTTGCCGGTTCGAGTTACACGCCAGGACAGCATACTCTTTCGTTGATTCTCAAAATCGATGGTTAAGATAGAATGATCGCGAAAAAAATCGAGTTGATCTGGCCGCTCACTTTGCCCGGACCAAGGGCTCTTATTGTAGTCAGTTATCTCGATACTCTTCACTGAGGTGAGCTTGTTGCCGCCATAAGCTTTGACTATTTTTTCAACAATCATATTGGCGTAAGCATCGGTTTCTGGCGTTTTGGATTTAGCAGATGCGATACCTGCCAGTAAGGAAAAAACCAGATAAAAAAGAACATTCTGTCGCTTCATAAATTCTCCTCAAAAATAATGTGAGGAGACTAAACGACCCGGTGGAATAAAGTCTTAATGGAATTCTATTTTGTGGTGAATAGAAATTGAATAGAAATTTTTATTTTTATTTTCAATACTTTAAAAACATGCTACTAAGAAAAGAGCGACAGTCACTCATTGAACTTGAATCGAAAGATATTAAAGCAGCTCAACCAGCGACCAATATTTAGAGAAAACCTTCTCTTTGATCGCTGATAAAATGCTCAGACTAATTGGCATTCAACAACAAGCTTATTGCGGATCTTCTGACACATATCCGAGTAAAAGTCATGAATAAAGAAATGGCCGCCACGATATCGGTGTAGCGTAAAATGGCCATAGGTATAATCTTGCCATTCGTAGGCACTACTCAACTCAACCATGCTGTCTTTGTCGCTATAAAAGAAGCTTAGATTTGCATGAGTCAGATGCTGAGGTGATTGAAACTTGTACTCTTCAACCAACTTATAGTCATTGCGTAAGATAGGCAAAAACATATTTCTCAGCTCTTTGATCTCAAAGAAGTCTTGTGGTGTACCGCCTATTTGCTTGATCTCATCCAGGAATTCATCTTCGGGTAAGGTATGCAGGCTCGTCTTATACTCCCGATGAGGTGGGTTTCTACCTGACAAAAAGACTTCTTTCGGCGCTGGCAATCCTAGCTCGGCAATGGCTTTAAGTAACTCATACACCACTACACATCCCATGCTGTGGCCATAAATAGCATAAGGCTCCTCTCGAGCAACTGGACTGATTTGCAGCAGCATATCGGCAACTGTCTCTTCTATTCTATCGTGGCGTTTTTCACTCATCCTGACACCATGACCAGCATATTCCAGTGGTATCAGCTGAATCTCTTCACCCAATTCCTTTTTCCACTTGGTATAAATGGCGTCTGCCGATCCTCCCGCGTAGGGAACGGCAAATAACGTTATCGCTGTCACTTAACAACTCTCCAACTATTAACAACTCTCCAACTTAAAGCCAATTCCATTTTCACTCTGTCGAACGAAAATGGAATTTGGCAGTGACTCTCAACCCTAACTACCAGAACTTGATCGCTGTAACTCGGCAAAATGCTTGCTTCTTAACAAAGCGGGCAACAAAATCGCGATACAACAGAAAGCCAAAAAGACTTCCGTAAAAATAGAGAACATTAATGGACCTGTTGCTCCCTGAGTCTGCCAAAAGAAGCCACCAATTAATGGGCCCGATATTGCGCCAAAGTTACTCACAAAACCCTGTAGGCCAAAAGCAGTACCTTTATTTTCGCCAGCCACTTCGCTAATCAATTTGGCCAATACTAATCCGGCAGAGGTAATCACGCTGGCGTCGATAACAAAAAGCGCACTGATATGCCATATACTCGTTACTTGCAACATAACATAGGTAGTTGTTGCTCCAATAATACTCGCTCCGCCCAAAAACAAGGCCGGATTAATATTGTCTGCAAAGCGACCAAGCTTAGGCGCAACGATCATAGAAATAATACCACCAGGAATATAAGCGATGGATAAATCTTCAATGCTGGTGATTTTTAGATGGTCTAACAAATAAACCTCTAGAAATGGTGCCACCAGAGAGCCTGATAGCTGACCAACAAATATCATCCCAAACAAAAAAATCGCGATGGTGGTCATCTTTATAGGCACAGGAATTTCTTTTTCTTCTTGAGCATCCTGTGACGACATGGCCGATACGGCCTTAAAGCTTAATACCGCAGCTATCGAAGAGCTTACCGAAAAAGCTAAGATAACCATATAACCAATCCACTCGGGTTGATTGTAATCTTCTGCCAGTGACAGTAACGTAAATGCGGCAATGGAGCCAAACATAACGCCCAGCCCCATCTGTCTCGATGCTTCACCAAAAATTTCGGCTCGGTGTTTAAAGTCACTTAATTGAGCGAAGCAAGTTTGCCACACTAGCCAGAAAATACCTGAGCCAAAGCCTAAACAAAACGTGGCCGCAACCATGAGTTCATACTGTGTATTGATAATCGCCAAATACAACAGCACATAAGCAACCGCTTTTACAATAGAACCCAATAAGATTAAGTGAGAGCGGTGAGTCCAGCGATTTACCTTTTTAGAAAATAGTAAGGCGCTGCAACCGGTTCCAATGGCTTGCAACGAAAACAGCAAACCCATTTGCCAACCATTCGCCTCAAAGTTTTTATGAGCCACAATGGGGATCAAAAAGTTAATGAAAAACAAGCCGAGCGAATCCAATTTGATTGGAAGCAGCATTGGCTGTAGCTTTTCCGGTAAATACTTATTCATAATTCATTCTCATTAGTAAAGTGTGTATTCCGCAGAATTATTTCCGTTTAATAAACTGATTAATCTCTTCTGCCAGTACAGCCAGATTCAAAGGCCCCAGAAGCTGCCCATGATCACCATCAAGATGGACGGCTTTGCAGTTTGGAAAAATTGCCCCGAGCCCATAAGACAGTTTTGGCAGCGCTTCGCGTTCACCATAAAATTGATAGTACTCTTCAATCATGCTTTCGACATAAGACCAATCACCAGACTTAGGCATATCAGCTTCACTTTGAAACACAATTCCGTCGCCAGAATAAACCTTAAGTCGCCGTGTATAATCAAACAGGTGTAATGTATGGTTGAGTATGTCTCGCTGCTCCGTTGAGAAAGAAGATACTCTGGTATCTTGTTCTATCTGCTGCATACACTCAGGGGCCATGGTGTAACCAATAGGGTCGAGGAAAAACACCCCCTTAACATCAATAGCATTGGCTTCCAGTATGGTTGCTAACGCCTGAACTAAGATGGCACCCCGTGATGCGCCCATCAGATAAACTGGTTGCGATGGCTTTGTGCTGATAATGAGTTGAGCATAGTAGTCTGCCAAACTGGGCAAAGAATAAAGCGCATTGGTATATAGCTCGATGTTTTCACAAACAGTAATGGGAGTCTCAGGATCAAGCTGTTTTACCAGTTGATAGTAAGCTTCTGCACCCGCACCTGCAGGAGGAACTGCAAAAACAGGATCGTGATGTCCATTCTGATTAAATCTTATCAAAGACTCGAATTGATCTCGGTTACTGGTCGCCTGTTCAAGGATCCCGTGAGGCAAATCGCTGACATAATAAGGACTCAGCTTCTGTTCGCAATGTTGAACAACCTCTTGGAGTGAAGTAATGAGCATGTCAGCAAACCCTTGCATAGAATCTAATTCGAACTGCTTGTTATTAAACTCAAGATTAATGCTGAGTTTTTTGTTCATAACCAACGCGTTCAAACTCAATTTATGGGTTCGTTGGATCTTTGCTCCCGTATCACTTCCACTGCTTTCTCGCGTTACCTCAAAAGCGCCCTCACTGCCTTTCTCGCTACTTTTCTGACTATTATTGTCGTCAAATTGTCCCAGATAATTAAACAGTATGTCGGTATGAGCTTCAGCTTCCACCGCAACAATATCACGGTCTTTAGCCAGATAACGCAGAAGACCATAGCCCAGCCCTTTAGCAGGAATTGTACGTACCTGCTGTTTAATCCGAGTAATTAAATCCGCCAGCGATAGGGTCGCTTCGCTCTGCTCATACCGTAACGTCAGAGGATATATACTGGTAAACCAACCAACGGTTTCACTCAAATCAACATCGTCAAAAATATCCTCTCGTCCGTGGCCTTCCATGGCAATCCGTAATGAGGTATGCCCCTGCCACCGATGACAGGCCAGAAAGAGTGCAGAAAGCAAGAGTTCATTAACCTGGGTTTGATAAACCGTATTACATTGACTCAGCAACAACTGAGTGTGCTTTTCATCCAGAGTCGCTTCTATGCTCTGCGAGAGCGACCAATGGTTGTCTGTAACATTCTGATTGTCTTCTCTGATAGGCTGCACTGATTGCTTCAAGCTCTCTAACCAGTAAGCCTTCTCTTCTTTCAAAGTATCACTGCGACTGTAGTCCAAAAGCTTCCGCGACCAGTCTTGATAGCTGGTTGTTTTATCCAATAACTGCACAGGTTCTTCAGCGAGGTATTGGGTATAGGCACGAATGAGATCTGCCATCAAGATACGCCAGCTAACCCCATCAACAACTAAGTGATGAGCAATCCATAACAAGCGACTTTGTTCTGGCTTAACCCCAACAAGATAAACCATCTTAAATAAAGGTCCGCTCTGGATATCGAAAGAAGCTTTCTCGGCTTCACCTACTTGCTCTATTTCGCTGGCATAATCTTCTGACTGCATTTGATAAACTTGAACAGATTTATCAGCGACGCTATCTGAAACGGGCAAATATTCTGCCTGCCATTCTTTTGAAGGTTTTATCGAAAACTGCAAGCGGAATACGTCGTGGCGACGATATAAAGCTCTGACAAATAACTTAAGAAATTCAATGTCGAAGGGCTCTGGCACTCTTGTCAGTAATGACTGATGAAAATGCCCCAATGTTAGAGCGTCAAAATCACCGGATGCCTTCATCTCTGTCATCAAGAAATCCTGTTGAATTGGCAATAAAGATAATTGCCCTTCACTACTCTCTTGAGAAATACTGCGACGAACGGAAGATGCCTGAAGGGCCAGCTTCTCGATGGTACTGGACTCAAAAATCATACGAGTCGTCAAATTAATCTGCGCGGCATTGGCGCGACTGACCACCTGCAATGACAAAATAGAGTCACCGCCAATATGAAAGAAGTTATCACGGATACTGACTTTCTCTAGACCCAGCACCTCCTGCCATATTTCACACAAGGTCGTTTCCGTCGCTGAACGAGGTGCGACATAGTCTTCTGCTTCTGTCCACTGTGGCTCGGGCAATTGTCTGCGATCTAACTTTCCGTTGACGGTGAGTGGTATCTTATGGAGAACAGTAAATGTGCTTGGGATCATGTATTCCGGCAGACTATCGACGATTTGTTCCCGTAGCGAGTCCTGAGTGATATCGATTCCTGTCGTAGACACAACATAAGCAGCCAGATATTTTCTGCCGTCTTTTTCTCTATCGATAACAACCGCCTGCTTTACGCTCGACAACTGCATCAGCGCGTGTTCGATTTCGCCTAGCTCGATGCGATAACCACGAATCTTAACCTGAAAATCGTTCCGACCTAAAAACTCAAGATTACCGTCGGGTAGCCAACGAACCAAATCGCCCGTTCTATACAATCGATCCCATCCGCGCTTTTTATCTTCGAGGGTCGCAAAAGGATTAGCGACAAAACGACTGTCCGTAAGATCAGAACGATTAAAATATCCTCTCGCTAAACCCGCTCCGCCAATGTAAAGCTCTCCTGGCGTTCCCAGTGGTTGACACTGCATGGCTTCATTCAGAACATAAGCTCGCACATTGGCCAGAGGCTGTCCTATGATGGATTGGACCGATGGCTGCAATTGTTCTGGAGCTACGTAATAACATGAGGAATCTACCGCACACTCTGTCACCCCGTAAGCATTATATAAGCGCGTGTTGGAGTCGAGAGATTGCTGAGCCTTAAAGTGGTCATTCATATTCCATACATCGGAACCGACGATAAGATGATCAATCGATGGCATCTTTCTTTGTTGATGACTTACATAATCGGTCAGGCTGCGTAAAGTAGCAGGAACAAAGTCTGCCAGATTCACGTTATGCTTCTCGATAAGTTCAATCAATGCAGGTGCGTCAAGTAACGTCTCTTTAGGACACACCACTAACTGTCCGCCCGAACACAATGCTCGAATCCAATCTGCCGTGGCTACATCAAATCCATAATCGGCCATGTTTAACACAGTGGGCTCTTTGCCTTTTAAATAGAGCTCTTGCCAACCAAAATAGCGACTTACAATCGCTTGATGCTCAATCATTACGCCTTTGGGTTTGCCAGTGGTTCCTGAGGTATAAATCATATAAGCCAGATCGTTCGGCTCAACTGTGGTTTTAGTACTGGTAATACCTTGCACTTTTTCAGTGCCTGCTACGAGGGTGTCCACCGCAAGCAAACCAGCCGGTTGCTCCAAACCACTGACCCAGGAATCAAGATCAGCAAGGTATTGGTGCTGAGTAAGAACCAAAGGAGTTTGTGTGTCCGTTAAAATAAACTGAGTTCTGTCTTGCGGATACTCTGGCGAAATGGGGGCATACGCTGCCCCAGCTTTTAATACCGCCAAAATACTCACAAAGGTTTCGAGACTGCGATCAAGATAAAGCGCAATAAAAGTCCCTGTGGGCATGGCCGTATGATAAAGAGCTTGGTATTGCTTGCGAATATGTGAAGCGATTTGATTAGCTGCCTCATCCACTTCTTGATAGGTTAACTGTTTATCCTTATAGATTAACGCTACTTGCTGGCCTTTTAATTGGGCTTGTTGTTCAAACAGTCGATGCAGTAAATCAGTTTGTGGAAAGTTTTTATCCGTTTGATTGAACTGATAAAGTAGTCGTTCCCGTTCAGCTTCTGATATGAGATCAATGTCTGATACACACTGTTGCGTATCTTCTGCCATCGCGGCTAGAACGGTAAGATACATCTTTACTATACGCGCAACGCTATCACGCTCAAACAGTTGGGTAGCGTAATTCATTGTTCCCGCAATGATGCCACCTTGATCGCTCAGACTGAGATCTATGTCAAATTTAGCCGGAGTGTAAAGATCGGTTTCTTCATCAAGGTCAATCGATTCAAACGGCAATCCAGCTTGAATATCCACCATAGTGTTTTCAATCGCCATACTGAACATAACCTGGAATAAAGGATGGCGCGAGGTGTCCCTCTCTACCTTAAGTACTTCAAGTAAACGCTCAAAAGGTAACTCTTCATGAATCTTTGCCTGCTTCACTAACTCATGAACTTGATGAATAAAATCCGTTAAACATACTGAAGACTCAACATCTGTGCGTAACGCTAAAGAATTGACAAAGAGTCCGATCAGCCCTTGAGTTTGAGGATGACGTCGGTTATCTGAGGGAGTACCTAGAATGATGTTTTGTTGTCCAGAAAGCTTTGCCAACAATAAATAAAAGGCACTGAGCATCACTGTGTACAAAGTCGTTTCGTGATGCTTCGCAAGAGACTTTAGTCTCGTAGAAAGCGCTTCATCGACTTCAAATAGAAAATTGCTACCTTCAAAGCTGACATTCTCAGGACGAGGATGGTCAGTTGGTAACGTGAGCGTTTCGTAGTCGGATAATTGCTGTAGCCAGTAGTCATTTAACTCTTCAAACAACTCCCCTTGCAAACGCTCTCTCTGCCAGGCAGCGAAATCCACATAACGAATATCGGACTGTTGCCACTCAGTTTCTTGTCCCTGTGCCTCTTGTACCAGTATTAGTTCCTGGTAGGCTTGTCCCAACTCCTGCATAAAGATAGACGTTGACCAGCCGTCAAAGGCAATGTGGTGCCATATTATCAGTAGATACTGCTTGTGGTTTTGGCTATAGACTTTCGTGCGAATACTCGCCTCACAGGTCAAATCGAATGGCTGATAAATATCTTCAAGCACTTTTGATTTAAAGGCATCTGCGTTATCTAATGCGATAGCCGACAGCTCGGCTTTATAGTTCAGGAGTTGTTGTTCTTCTTGCCCTAAGTCGTTTTGACGATAAACGGTTCTAAGTATTGGATGACGTTCTACGACCTTTTCGAAAGCTTTTGCCAGGGCGTCGAGATTAACATCCTCCTTTAGTTGCACAAAGTACGGAATGTGGTAAGCACTACTGCCCTCATCAAAGCGTTGCAAAAACAGCATTCTTTCTTGAGAAAAAGACAGTGGATAAGGTGATAGTTCAGTCTTTGAAATAACCTCAACCGCTTGATACTTATCGGCGATGCCTTTTACGGTTCTTTGTTCCAGTAAAACCGCCAGCGGTATATCAACCTCCAGCTTGTTTCGAATAGCTGCAGTCAGCTGTATTGCTAATATCGAATTGCCGCCGATACGGAAAAAATTATCATTGATACCCACTTGCTCTAATCCAAGAACCTCCTGCCATACCTCACAAAGCTGACGTTCAAACTCCGTGGTGGGTGCCAGATAAGTCAATTGCGACTCAAATAAAGGTTGAGGAAGCGCCTTTCGATCGAGTTTGCCATTAACCGTGATAGGAATCGCATCCAGACACATCAAGCTGCTGGGGATCATGTATTCTGGCAAAACCTTTGATAACTCGTTAAGCAGAGCATCAGCATCAAAAGAGCCTTCAGCTTGGCGAGAGCCTTCAGCGCGATGAGAGCCTTCAGCTTGTGAAAAGCCCTCTTTGTTTGGTACTACATAAGCCGCTAAATACTGAGAGCCATTATGTTCTTTATTAATAACGACACATTGTTTAACACTGGATAGGCGACACAGGGCATGTTCTACTTCGCCCAGCTCAATGCGGTATCCGCGAATTTTAACTTGAAAGTCGCTGCGTCCAAGATACTCCAGCTCGCCATTGGGTAACCACCGAACCACATCACCCGTTCGATATAAACGTTGTGTCGCAGCAGTTGCTGTTTGCTCGTCAACAAAAGGATTTTCTATAAAGCGTTCGGCGGTTAGCTCCGGTCGATTAAGGTACCCTCTACCCAGACCAGAGCCACTAATATAGAGTTCTCCACGACACCCCTCTGGCAATAACTTCTGCGCTTTATCCAGTACATAAAACTGCGAATTGGCGATAGGCTTTCCGAGAGTCACTCGCTCCTCATGGCTGAGGTTTTTCATAGTGGCATACACCGACGCTTCGGTGGGCCCGTAACCATTGAATGTCTTGAGGTTAGGCAAAGATTGCAGCTGTGCAAGATGTTGTTGTGGAAACGCCTCTCCGCCCAATATCAAACACTCTACCTTAGCGAATATTTGAGGAATATCAGTTTCTGACAATAACAACTGCAATCGACTTGGCGTTAATTGCACCAATGTCACTTGGTGCTCTTGGATAATTGATATCAATTCTGCGGGCGATTGTCGCTGTTGCTCTGACGCAATCACTAAGGTGCCGCCCTTGGTTAATGTAAAGAAAAGCTCAAGTACAAAAATATCAAAGACAAAGGAAGTCACGCCTAACGTCACTAAGCGTTTACGGGGTGCCAGTGCGTCATCCAAACCATGCATAAGGTTAATCAGGTTTCGATGCTCAATCAAAACGCCTTTGGGTTTACCTGTAGTTCCTGATGTATAGAGCACATAGGCTAACTGTGAACCGTCAACTGGCAAAGAAAGATTGTCTGAATTTTGTTTCTCTACCTGATCTTTTATCTTTGAGCTATCGATACTCACTACTTGCGGTTTTGTCTCGCTTTCTATCAATGAGTCGTTAAGTGGTGTCAGCAGATCTTGTTGAGAAATCACCAAAGAAGCTTGAGTATCTTCTAAGATAAATTGAATCCGCTCTGAGGGAAACTCTGGAGAAATAGGGACATAGGCAGAGCCCGACTTTAGCGCTGCAAGCACAGACACAATCATATCCGGTCCGGGGCGAAGATATAAAGCAATAAGCTTGTTGTCATCTAATTGGGAGTCGTTATTACTTCCCTCTTGATGCTTCTGTTGAATAAGACGGGCCAATTGATTGGCTCTGTGGTTCAATTCAAGGTAGCTCCACTGCTTACTTTCGAAGTTAAGCGCAATGTCACCAGGATTTTCTTTTGCATGTTGTTCAAATGCGTGATGCAACCCCGTTCCAGTGACAGGTAACTCTGTTTGGTTCCATAAAGCCAGTTGTCTATTTCGTTCTTCGTCACTCAACAAATCTATGTCGTAATGAGGGCGCTGCGTAGACTGAGGAACCGCCTGCAAAACTTTCTCTATTTTAGCCAGCAAAGCCATAGCTTTCTCGTGAGTTAACCACTCTTCACCATACTCCAGTTTAAGCATCAAGCTTTCATTTTGATCATAAACCGTCAATGAAAGAGGATAATCAACTTTGCCCACGGATTGACGAAAGCTAACAATATTAGCCTGACCGTTACCCGACCCGATGGTTTCTTCGGCCATAGGAAAGTTTTCGAACACAAACAAACTATGGAATAATCGCTCTCCTTCTTGCTGCAAGCTGGCGAGAGGAATATTGGAGTAGCTATTTAAGTCGGCACTTGACTGATGAATGTTCAAGAGAATTTGCTCAACGTTTCGATCATCATGCCAGTCAACAACCAGAGGCAAGGTATTGATGTACAAACCGACACTGGTTTCAATACCCTCCACAGGAATGTCTCGACCAGAGACAGTCGTACCCACAATTGTTTGCTCGTCCTGGGTATGGAGATGCAACAATTTATGCCAGGCAAATTGAACGGCAACGCTTAAGGTGACTCCGAGTTGACGGCAACACTCTTTGAGCGCGTGATAAGTAGCTCCCTTAATAATATGAGTCGTCTCGGTTGCCTGCTCAATGGTTTTAATCTGATTGAGATCACAGGGATGGCTCAACAAAGGATTAATGTCGTTTGTTTCGCCAAAGTTCTTCTTGGCTTGCTCCCAGTAGCGATGGATTTCATTGGTATGTTTTGCATAGTAAGACTGAGCATCCAGATAGGCCGTCTCAACAACAGGCTGCGGTGTCTTACCATCAACCAGATCAGCATAGTATTGATGGACGTTTTGCAGCAAAATGGCACTACTCCATCCATCACTAATAATGTGATGCTCGGTTTTAAGAACCGTATACAGCTCTACACCCAGTTTAATGATCACAAAGCGCAACAAACCCGGTTGTGATAAGTCGAAACCTTGCTTACGATCAGTGCTCAATAGCTGCTGTATTCTCTCTTCTTGCTCCGTCTGGCTAAAAGAGCTCAGGTCCAGATAGTCGAAGTGGCTTTCATCGATGGACGGCGCTTGGCTAACCACCTGCAAAATGTCGCCTTCGCCATCCCAGTCAAAGGCTGTGCGCAAGATGGGGAAACTTTTCGATGCCATGCGCCAGGCTTTCTGATAGAGCGGAATATCTAACGAGTGATGATAGTCTAGCAACAGTTGTACGCGATAAGCATCATCTTGCGGTTGACTTAAATGATGGTAGACAAATCCTTGCTGTAAACTGGTAGCAGGAAATATCGCCTCGATACCCATGCTGTCATTGAAACTCAAACCGTCGGTTAACAGCTCGTCGGCTAAAAATGAAGCATCGAGATCAGCGTCACCGGACTCCATTGCATCTACAGACAAAAACTGCTCAAAGGCCTCTTCGCTAAAAATTTCTTTCTCATTTAAAAAGGCCAATAATGCAGGTTTTTCTTGCCTTAGCGAATCAATAAAAGACTCAGCTGGCGCTTCATCTCCAAAAGACAGCTCGATGTCTTCACCTTCAACCCACAGCGAAATATCGCTATCCAGTGCTTGTTGCAATAACTTCAGCATAACGTTCCCTACTAGACCTTCATCTTATTTTTCTTAGCTGGCTTTTTGGCTTTCGACTTGTCGCTGTCTTTGGCCGATAACTTGCCCTGTATTTTTTGTAGTCGCGCGAGTGACAATGACTCAACACCAAAGTCACTGGGCGTCGCTTCACCGCCCTGCTCTGCGCTGACTTGCCCTTGATTGATAACTTGATTGAGTGCTTGCTCAAACGCTTGCGTAAAGGCTTCGGTCTGCTCTTGTGTTAACAATGACTCAAAGCTGACTGTCAATAACTTTTCATCGAGCACACAATCAATGAACAGCCCCACTTTATCTCTAGGTTCAAAACCAGAAGCGTGAGAGTTTTCATCAGACAGTGTTATTAAGTCCTCAAGAGACTCCTCGTTGTTGGTCTTTCGATAGTTCATACAAACCAAAGGCTGATTTTCTGATAAAAACGATGCAGACTGTTCTGATGACTCAAAGCCGACGCCTTGTTTTGGGACACCGCGTATCATTTCTTTGCTTTGAATAATGGTGTCACCGATGGTTTGGCGAGCATGGAGAACGACTGGATAGTGACGGACAAAAGAACCCAAAGTACGGGAGAAGTTTAAGGATTCAAACCTAGTGGGTCGCTCTTGCTCCCCTAAGACTATCGTGTTCAGCTTGTTACCAAAGCTTTGGTGTAAAGACAAAGCCAAAGCGCTTAATAGCAACTCTTTGGCATCGGTGCGATATCCTTCATTCGCATCGCTCAAAGACTTAGCAGAAAAAGCTTTTTCTACAGAGCGACGCTCGCGGTGGTCAGCCAGTTGAATTTCAGGACGAGGTTGACTTCTGACTTGCTCCCAGTAACTTTCCTGACTTTGGCTAGAAGATTGACTGGAAGAATCGCTAAGCGCTTCGCTCCATTGGCGATAACTACTGGTTTTGGCGTCAAGAGGCTCGCCCTTCAATAAGGCTTGCAAATCTTTTGCAATAAGCTGTGATGACGTTTCGTCAGCAATCAGATGGGGCAAAATAAAACACAATTGTTTTTTGCCTTTCTGATAACCGGATAGAACACCCAGTCGCCAAATAGGTGCCTGGTTGAGTTCAATATCACTTTTCCAGAGTTGCAAAGATTCCTGGAGCTCATTGCGATTAGTTTTGTCAGTGAACTGGGATATATCCAGCGACTTGATCGAAGGCAAATGCTCGAGGTCATCACTATAAACTTGCTGATTATTCTCCAGGTCAAAGTAGCAACGCAGCATATCATGCTGAAGAGCTAATGCTTTGAGAGCCCTGCTCAAGGTACCTTCGTCAAGCTCTTCACCCACCGACATCATAATCGTATGGCAATCGATAGTTTCTTTAGATGCTTGAACCATTGCTTGTTGGCTGGCTGTGAGCGCAAAAGCGCCCGTCAGGACACCTTGCTCAGCTTCGTAATCGACTTGCGACTTATTGTGACTCAACCAGCTAGCTAATTGCGCTACCGTGGGAGCTGCGAAGATGTCTTTAACTTGCAGGCTATATCCCGCCTGACGCAAACGAGAAACCAATTGGATTCCAATGATGGAATCTCCACCAATACTGAAAAAGTTATCTTCGATACCGACGCGCTCTCGTTTAAGAAGTCGCTGCCATACCTCACACAACTCAGTTTCTAGTGGGTTACTCGGTCCTACATATTCTTCTTCACTGGTTAATTCTGGCAGGGGTAAACGACGGTGATCGACTTTGTTATTAATGGTCAACGGAAAGCTATCCAACATGACAAAACAATCTGGGATCATGTAGTTTGGTAACGTCTTAGCAAGTTGCTTTCTTATCTCTTTTACATCAAAGTCAGCATCAGCTTGAGGCACCACATAGGCTGCTAAGTATTTTTTGTTATCTTGTTTGAAGTCAACAACAACGGCCTGAGACAACTGAGGCAGCGTGACCAACACATTTTCTATCTCACCCAGTTCAATACGGAAGCCGCGGATTTTAACCTGTTTATCGATACGACCGACATAGAGAATGTTGTTATCGTTCAGCCTGCGCACCAAGTCGCCACTGCGGTAGAGTTTTTCTCCTGCGCAGAAAGGATTATCAACAAAACGTTCTGCCGTTAACTCATCGCGATTAAGATAGCCCAACGCCAAACCATCGCCACCAATATACAACTCACCCGTGCAACCGAATGGAACCGGGTTACGCTCTTCATCAAGAATATAAGCAGAGGTTTGATTGAGCGGGAGACCGATGGGCACATTTTGCATATCTGTGCGCAAACTCTTAATCACTTGGGTGGTGGCAAATACGGTGGTTTCCGTTGGACCATAACAATGAATAAGCCGCCCTTCACCTAATCGCTGGAATGCTCGGCTAACATGCTCAAAGGACACCATCTCGCCGCCGAACATCAGATTCTTGATACTCTCAAGCTGCTCCAATTGCTGATCAACCAGCAGATTAAATAAAGCCGTGGTGACAAACATGGATGTAACCTGATGCTGAGTCACTAACTCTGCGATCTTGGCGGTATCAAGGACATTATCTTTATCGGCAAGGATCAAACGACCACCGTTGAGCAAAGCTCCGTAGAGATCGGGCACACATCCATCAAATGCATAGTTAGAAAGCATCAAACAAACATCACTGCTGTCTAGATGCAGATAATTGGTGTTTTTAACAACACGAATAATACTTTTATGGCGGATTAATGTACCTTTAGGTTTTCCCGTCGTTCCAGAGGTGTACATAATGTAAGCCACCTCTTCGCTTGTTACTTTCTGTTCTGTGTCTGTCGTGGGATAATCTTTCAGATCAATTTGATCCAGCGAAATGACTCTTTGGCTTAGCGGAGTGATTCTTTGACTTAGAGAGTCAGGCAACTCCAGGTTGGCATGAGTTAATAAACTCTGCGCTTGGCAGTCTTCCAGAATCCCTTGAGTGCGTTCAATAGGATTAGCCACATCCAATGGTACATAGGCCGCACCCGTTTTTAGCACCGCAAAGATAGCCACCAGCATATCAAGACTGGGAGCAAACCATAATGCAACAGGGTCACCTGGTTGCACTCCTTGTGCTATCAAGTAGTGAGCCAGCTGGTTTGAGCGCTGATGTAATTCTTTATAGCTTAAAGATTCTTCACCATGAATGACGGCAATGGCATCTTTTTGATATTCCACCTGAGAAGCAAACAATTCACCAAGGCTAAAACTAAACGCTGGATTGGAGCTTTTTATATCTTGCGTTAACAGACGTTCGCGATCGTTTTCATTGTAGAAATCAATGTCGGTAATTTTTTGTTCTGGAGCCGTCACTATGCAATCGAGTAATTGCTTAAAGTGCTCAGCCATTTGTTTGATACGTTCTATGCCAAATAAGGCCGTTGCATACTCCCAGTTAATTTCCAGGGTATTTGCGTTTTCTCGACAAAAAACCGTCAGGTCAAATTTAGCAATACCCGCTTCAAAAGGTACATCCTGTAACGCACCATCGGTCGACAGTCCCATGTCTTGATTCTGTAACACCAGACAAATATCAAACAATGGATTTCTATCAGGAATATGCGTTTGGCCTAAAGCTTCGATAAGATCTTCGTAGGCATAATCCTGATGATCGAAATCTTCCAGCGTGCGAGATTTTACGTGAGCCAATAGCTCGACAAAACTTTCGTTGTTATCAACACGGTCTCTTAGCGCCAAGGTATTAACAAACATACCGATGAGCCCGTGTGTTTGATGGTGGTTCCGACCGCTAACAGGTGTTCCTATGGTTAAATCATTGCCAGCACCGTACTTTGCTAACAAAACTCGAAAAGCTGACATCAATAACACAAATAGCGAACAACCTTGAGCCACTGCCAATCGCTGCAATGATTGTAATTGTTCAGAACCGATCTGCGTGTGCAAAGTCGCACCACGGAAGTCACGACTGACTGGCCGAGGATAATCGGTATCCAGTTGCGCAACCGGAAGATTATCTTCAAAGCGCTTAAGCCAGTGCTTGGCTTGACGTTGATACTTTTCGGTTGTTACCTGAGCAATATCTGACGCAGCGAAATCTTTATAACTGATGCTTAATGGCGGCAAGGAGTGCCCTTTTTTAAGCGCCATATACTCTTGAATGAAGATACCCACCGATGCACCGTCAGTAATAATATGATGCATGTCGATCAACATAAAGTAGCGTTGTTCTATCTTTGCGAACACCACTCTCAATAGAGGAGCCACGGTGAGATCGAATGGTCGAACATATTCATCCACTAACTCTTGAAGAATGGACTCAATGCTTCCCTTACGCTCTGATGCATCCAGATAATAGGGTTCAAATTTTGGTTGCTCTGATACTTTTTGAACAGGAACTCCTTCTACCATTTCAAAGCGAGTTCTCAAACTCTCGTGTCGCTCAACTAAATGCTGCAAGACCTCTTGTTCCTCTTCCATAACAGGCGCCTGAGCTAATTCGATCATCGCCGTTGCGTTATAGGTGGTTGCATCAGGATCAAGCTCGGATTGCATATACATACGGCGCTGAGCCCGAGACAAAGGATAGTACTCAGCTTTAGCAACCGCAGAAATTTTTGAAATGGATGTCGGTGACGCTTCTACCGAAGAATTAGTATTCCCCCCTTCTTCGCCCTCTTCGCTTTCTAATCGAGTAATAGCCGTAGCCAGTTCTCGATGTTGAACTAAAGATTCGATAAAGCATTCAAGATTGTCTGTAGCAAGAATGTCAGAGAGCTCAGCCTTTAAACCTAACATTTCATTAAGAATATAAACAATACGCGTCCCGGATATGGAATCGCCGCCCAGAGCATAGTAGTTGTCGGTTAACTTTATTGTTTCATAGCCCAAGGTGTCACACACCACATAAGCAACCACCTGGGCGCCAATTGCTAGCTCGCCTTGCCAGGGATGACTATTCTCTTTTATCGAATCAGCAACACGTGCGACTCGATACATATCTCTTGGATCAGCGTTATCCGCTTCTTCAGTAAGATCTCTTAACGTCAGTTTGTTAGCAGTACGTTTTGCTCTGTTTTTGTCTTCGAACCAGAATCGCTGTTTAACAAAAGGCTGAGCTGGCAAGTGCAAGCGTCGATAGTCCCCACCTTCAAACAAGGCCGACCATTTTATTTGAGCGCCAGCAACATAGAGCTTTGCCAACTGTGCAAAAACATCTTCTGATGGCCACTGTGAGGCTTTTAACAATTCACTCGCCTGTCGGCCCAATTCGCTCTGTTTCGTTGATGACTTTTCTGCTGAAGGAAGATAAACACCGACAGGTGCTTTTGAACTGACTCGACTGCGCAACGAAATAATCACATTTTGAAGACGGTCTACCAACTCGGAAACAGAGCGCGCCAGTATCATGACTCTTTCTGAGTGATGGGCACGTCCCATTGCAGCCGTATAACAAACATCCTCAAGTTGAGTATCTGGCTCTCGAGTTAGGAAGTCGAGGTAACGTTGTAATGTTTCAACCAACAGATCAGAATTACGAGCCGAAACGGGAATGGCAAATAGTTCGTCTTTATGTTCAAGTGATTCGGCTTTGTCGTTATTGGTGTATTCTTGCAAGACCAAATGGCAGTTAGTGCCACTTAAACCAAAAGAACTGACTCCAGCAATACGCGGAGCGGGAACATCCCAGGGGCGCAAGGTATCATTATAAAATACTGGGCTGTTACAAAAATCAATAAACTGATTGGGCGTATCAAAATTAACGCTTGGTGCCAGTTGTTGATGCTTAAAGCTCATTAATACCTTAATTAACGATGCCAGCCCCGACACTCCGACGGTATGCCCTATATTGGTTTTCACAGAACCGAGACCACAAAATTGTTTTTTATCGGTGCTTTTTGCAAAGGCGCCGCTTAATCCCTTCAACTCGATAGGATCACCAAGATGAGTCCCTGTTCCGTGCGCTTCAACATAAGAGATGTGTTCTGGGTTGATACCCGCTCGCTGCCACGACTTAAGTAACACTTCCTGTTGTGCTCGTGAACTGGGCGCTGTAATACCATTCGATGCACCGTCGCTATTAACCGCCATACCTTTAATCAATCCATAAATGGTGTCACCATCTTGTTTGGCCTTTGGCAAAGGTTTAATCATGATAGAAGCAACACCCTCACCCCAAACCGTTCCACTGGCTCGCTGATCAAAGGCACAAACTTGTGAATCCTGATTTTCGACTTCACCCACCACATTTTTTATGGGCAGGAACATCAAGTTAATAGCCCCCACCAATGCGCTATCGCAATCTTTGTTGGATAAGGCTTTAATCGCCGCGTCGAGCGCAACCAGACCAGAAGAACAAGAGGTATCAACCACTTGTGCTGGGCCACGTAAGTTTAACGAATACGATAATCGCCCGGCTAACAAGGCCGACCAGGAGCCTGTCATTGAATTAAAGTCTCGCTGAGACATATCAATGAAATCGAGATAGTTATTAACCATTCTGTGCGCATGATCGTTACCGACAAACACACCGACCTGCTTACCGTAAAGCTCACTGTGTTGATAACCTGCATCTTCAATAGACTCAACCAGTACCTCAAGCATCATCCTGTGGTAAGGATCCATGTGTTGAGCGACCTGCGGTGCGATACCAAAAAACTCGGCGTCAAACTCGTCGACTTTCTCTAAAAAGCCACCACGAAATAATGGTAGCTCTTCGTCGGTAACGGCAGTTAATTCCTGATGCCTTGCTTCAGGAAATTCGCGAATACTGTTGCGCTTTTCGCACAAGTTCTGCCAGAAGGTTTCTTTGTTATCCGCTTCAGGAAAACGGCAGGCGATACCGACGATAGCGATGGCCTCATCGGTTTTGTCTGCTTCTTTGTCATCCAGTAGTTTAAGAAAATTTACGGCTTCGTTCTTAGGCAACTGTTTTTCTTTTACCTGCTGCAACAGGTAGCGAAGAAGCTCTTTTCGAGCTTCCTCTCGGTTGAAGGCACCTTGCTGAGTCATTGCTGATATCCCTGTTATAGCTCGTCCAGTATTGAATCAATAGATTGATCTTCGTCGGTCAATCTATCCATAAGGTCCTGCCAATCTCCGTCGGTTCTTGTGGAATCCTCTTCGGTTGCTTGACTGGTGGAGACACCGCGTTTTTCATCCACGTACTCTGCCATCACATCAACGGAGGGATAAGAGAATATATCGGAGATATCAACAATACCCGCATACTGAGTTTCAATGACTTTGAGCAGGTGGGTAGCAATGATCGAGTTGCCGCCCATATCCTGAAAGTTAGTAAAAATGTCAATTTCGGAAATGCCCAGAACGTTGGCATAAATCGTCGCCAAAGTGACTTCCGTCTCGCTTAGTTCGTCTTCGCTTTTTCCCAGGATTTGCAAATCTTCAATAAGCTCATCACTTTGTTCATTCGATCCCACCATGCTGTTGCTTTGGAACTTCAACTCTAATTCCGGCGCCAATTCGAACACCAGCTGCTCCCGTACATGGGTAAACACAGCTGGATTAATATCTGCTGGTAATATTCTCGTGGTTCCATTAGCCAGAATTTGGCTGAACTTACCAAATGCTTCCTGAGTGGTTAACGAAGTGAAAGGCGTCATATCGGTATCCAGCTCAAAATCAACAGACATCCCCACTTCACTCCAACTCGGCCAATTAATGGAGTTCACAGAAATATTTTTATTGATAGCGGCGGGTACTAAGGCATCCATAAAGGCATTGGCGGCGGCGTAGTCACTTTGGCCTTCCCCACCCACAAGCGCAGTAATCGATGAATATAGGGTAATGAAGTCCACTGACTCATCTTTTAACGCCGACAGTAGATTCACTGTTCCTTCCAGTTTTGGCTTGAGTACCGAATCAAAAGTCTCAAATGATTTACGCAAGATGAAACCGTCGCCAGCAATTCCAGCGGCATGAAAGACACCATTGATACGACCAAAACGCTCTTTCAATGATTGAATCAGGCTGACAACCTGCTCACTGTCTGTCACATCAATGGATATATAGCTGATGGACTTTAATTGCTCTTGCAATGTTAACAAGCTTGCACAGATGGCCGCTTGTTTTGGGTTATCGGTGTTTGCAGCAATCTCTTGCCAGCGATCAGGTTTAGGTAACTCTGAACGACCGAGCAGTACCAGATTCGCATTACTTTGTTCTGCAATATGTCCAGCAGCGGCAAGACCCAGTCCACCCAGTCCACCAGTGACGATATACACCCCTTCGTCGTGATATTGAACAGGTTCTTTTTCTGCCAATGTTTTTGGGCCAAGTTCTTGCTGGAAGCAGCTTTGTTGACGCAAAGCTATGAGTTTGCCAGTGGGTATACCGAAAATGCAGGCCGCAATATCTGCGGGATCAGAATCGATAGACGTATCTAATACACGACAATCGATGCCTGAAGTTTCCATTGCGAAGGTCAGTGCAAAAATAGCATTGGAAGCTGCAAGAGGATTAACTAAAGTGTTTTCTTTATTATTAAGAGTATCCTCATCGTTCACTGCATAGGCGGCACTACTAACTAAAGCCAGCCCCCAGGATAATTTCAGTTTCTCATCCAGTAAGGCTTTGCATAGATGGAATAAGGCATCAGTACTTAATTCTCGTCGTAGACCAAAAGTCTCGCTATCGAACAGGTACTCTTTTTTATCGCTGGACAACTCATAGTCCATGGCGAACACAATGCCAGAGATATCTTGTGCCACATCGCTGTTCACTAACTCGATACAACCATCTGCCGTTGCAGCAAAGTGGCCCGGTAAAACCGCATCTTTAGCAGACTGAAGAACCGCATGACGAACCTCCACACCTTGATTCTGCAAACTTTCAACAAGGCGGCCGATCTCATTATGCTGACTCGAAACCAATAGCAATGGGCCTTCAGGCTTGGTCGCATCCGATAAAGAAGCCGTCATGGGTATCCAACGAGTCGATAAGTAATCGTTTTGATGCAGATCATCCTGACTGAAATCAAAGCTATGAACTTTCTTAGTGATATAGCCTTCAGCCTGCGCAATGATGTCACCCTCGAGATCGGTGATGACTACATCGTAGCTGTGTGTTTCTTCGGCGCCTGTAATCGGCGTTTTTGCCGTCACCAAACTGTAGAAGGATTCTGGGAACGGGCGATATAGATGGAATGATTTGTACATAAAGGGCAAATAGGTTTCGCCCGTACTTTGGCTGGTCAAATTCATTGCGTTGTCCAGCATGGCAGGATGAATGGCAAACTCTACCAACTCTTCACGGAAGGCACTGGGTATTGCCAGCGTCGCTAAGGCTTCCGACTTTTTCATCCAGGCTTTCTGAATGGAATCCCAGTGGGGACCAAACTGAAATACGCCGGTATCGGTTTCGCTCAGGTATTCTTCAATAAATTCTTCTGCACCCTCTTGAACGCTCAAGAAGCGCGTGTCTTTGGTAGATACTGGATGGTTTTCGCGTATTTTGCCTTCTACATGTTGTTGCCAAGCTTGTGTCTCGTCCTCAGCGTTAATACTAACGATACTAAAGCGGTATTCATCATCGTGTTTAGACAAGTTGACGCGAACCTTGCGCACTTCGTTGGCCTCAACAACCATTGGTTGCAAGAAAAATAAATCGGCCAGCTCCATGTGGCTTAATCCAAGTGCATCTTTGGCAACAAACCTCGCCATCTCCAGGTAAGTAGTACCAGGAACAACGCCGGTTTCATTAATTCGATGATCAGCCAATACCCAATGAGTTTCGTTGCTAAAGTGAGACTCGTATACCCACTCGCTTTCGCTCTGAGATACACGCCTCTCAACCAATGGATGCAATGCCGAGTTATAGCCTTTCACTTCGCTGATTTTTGGGTCAGCCCAATGACGTACACGATCAAACGGATAAGTCGGTTGAGACAAGCGGTGACGTTCTTCGCCTTCAAAACAGGCATTCCAGTTCACTTCAGCACCACGACAATAGGCCTGTGCTAGCGCCACTAAATCGTTTTGTTTGTTACTTTGAATATATTGAGACAGTGCTTCATTGGCTTGCGCAGAAAAATCTCTCTTTTCGCGCTCGGTGATCTCTCCTTCCGCTCGCTGAGTTTTCTTTTCGCTAACAACAGTAAAGCCACCGTAGAAAATATGGTCACTCGTTTGTCCATCAATAACCGCTAAACTTTGCTTCAAAGCATCCCGAAGCTGTTGTTTAGTGCTAGCGACCACACAAATACGATGATTGTAATGTCCTCGTCCCGTCGCTGCGGTATAACAAAGATCCGCAAGATTCCAGTCGTCGCCATGGCAGAAGGTTTGATAACGAACAACATAGTCGCGTAATAGTTCTTGTTTTTTTGCCGAGATGATAAGGCAATATTGTGTCTTATCGGTCTCAGATTCTTGCGACTGAGGTGCTTCTTCAACCACCATGTGACAGTTGGTTTTATTAAAGCCGAAGGAGCTCACTGCCGCTCTTCTTAATTCACCATTTGATGGCCATGACTGACGTTTGTCAGACACATAGAGAGGACTCGCCGCAAAATTAATATAAGGGTTAGGCTGATTAAAGTTAATGGTCGGCGCCATCTCTTTATTTTGCAGTGACTTGATCACTTTAAATAATGAAGCAATGCCCGATGAAGCAACCAGATGCCCCATATTTGTTTTTAGTGAACCTATGGCACAGAACTGCTTACGTTGGGTGTAGCGTCGGAACGCATTGGTCAAGCCTTTAAATTCGATGGGATCACCCAGTACAGTACCCGTACCGTGGGCTTCAATATAAGATAAAGACTCAGGATCGATGTCGGCATCTTTCCACGCTTTTACGATCACTTCTTCTTGTGTTTCTGCATTGGGAGCCGTTAATGCGTTAGAAGCTCCATCGTTATTGATCGCACTGCCTTTAATCACGGCATGAATGTGGTCACCATCTTCTAGTGCTTTTTTGAGCGATTTAAGCATCACCATGGCAACCCCTTCGCCCCATACCGTACCATTGGCATCCGCGTCGAAAGTTCGAATCATGCTGTCTTCTGACTCGACCGAACTCATGCTCATGCCACCTTGTAGGTTCGGCTTCAATTCACCATGAACAATGTTAACTCCACCGGCTAAAGCGACACTGCATTCGCCACTCAGAATCGCCTTTGACGCCATGTGAACAGAAACCAAACTACCAGAACAGGCCGTGTCCACCAACATGCAAGGACCACGGAAATTAAACAGGTAAGAAATTCGACTGGCCATAATGCTTTCCCAGGCGCCCGTTAGCTGCATGGGATCTTTTTTGGCACTGTATCGATACTGTGAGACGTTGGTGCCTTCGCGTCCAAGATAAACGCCGGTGTCACTACCGTATAAAGTATCACCACCATAACCGGCATCTTCCATCGCCTCCCAGGCAACTTCCAGTGCAAGTCGCTGATTAGGATCCATGTAAGTGGCTTCGTTAGGTGGAATGCCAAAAAAGGCCGAGTCAAACTTATCGATCTCTTTCATATAGCCCGCAGGCGCATAGGCATCATCCAGATCTTTAGGATCTGCAACGATGCCTGTGACATATTCCATGTAATAAGGGTTGCGCAAAACATGTTCGGCGTCTTTCACTCGTCCTTGTGGGTACTCGTCAATACAGTTAATACCATCCCGTAACAACTGCCAGAATTCTTCAACATTATCGGCCTTGGGAAATCTTCCGGCCATGCCAATAACAGCAATGTCATTGTCGGCGACTTCCTGCTGATTTGTTTGAGCCAACTCAAGCAAAAATGCCTTTGCATCTTCTTGATTCAGTTTTTTCTCTGCAACTTGCTTGAGTATGTAATTTTTAATCGTATTCATCATTAAAACCCTTTAACGTCTCGAACACTTAACCCCAAAAAGGTTAACCGAGTTCTATCGGTAACTTGTATTGATTTAAATCAGCGCTTCAATATCTTCGACGGATATTTCTCCAGCCGCTAATTGTCTGAGTTGTTCTTCCAGTTGTTGCTCAATGTCAGCCTGGTTGTCTTGTTCTTTAGAAGAAGTTGTTTCTTCTTTAACGGCCGGTGCCAGTGCTTTTCTAAAAACGTCAGCCTGCTCTCTTAAACGTGTGTGAGTAAATAAGTCGGCCATATCAATAACGCCAGGGTGCAGTCGCTCAAATGTTTTGTATTTTTGCGTCGTTAAAATTGAGTTTCCGCCTAAATCATTAAACGAGTCGTCAATATGTAACTCAGACTTTCCTAACACTTCGGCCCAAACTTTCGCGACCATCCGATCAAACTCGTCTGGGTTAGTTAATCCCGTTAAATCTACCTGTTTCGAAGCTTTTGCCGTTTCTGACGATGTTTTCTGCACACCCATTTTTTGAGCATCTAATAAAGCGCGCACCTCATCACTGCACTGCAAATTCAGCGTCTCAAAGTCTTCGGCAACAGAAGTTCCATTCAGCTGAGCCAGTACAACCGCAGGCGGCATATGCTCACCAGCCGCTATCGCTCGGCATAAAGCTTGTAAGGCATCACTGGTATTAATTGGTAGGAAGGCGTCATCTTCGTTGACGGCGTTGTATTCTACGGCGATGCCTGTTTCTCGCCATGCGGGCCAAGCAACCGACAGCGCGGGTAATCCTTGTTGTCTTCGCATAGCAGCCAGGGCATCCAGATATCGATTCGCTGCGGTGTAGTCACTCTGCCCTGCTTCATGACAGACACTGGCAATCGACGAGTACATAACAAAGAAATCTAGAGAGTCTTCTAGGGTAAGTTCGTGCAACCACCAGGCACCTTGTATTTTTGGCGCCAGCACCTGTTGTAATTCATCAGCAGATTTATTAATCAGGAACCCGTCTCCGGCTCTACCCGCTGCGTGAATCACTCCATTGATTGACTGATGCTTGCCACGGAATGTTTGCAATAGTTGTTGCGTTTGCTTTTTGTCTTCTGCGTTAACAACCACACACTGAAGTTCGACACCAAGAGCTTTTATTATCAATAGCTTTTCTAGCTTGGTCGCTAGCTTTGCTGGTGTATCTTTAGCCTGGCTTAAACGCTGCCATTGTGCAGGTTCCGGTAGCGCTCGAGTTGTAGTTAACACCAGTGTGATTGAGATGTCTTGAGACTTAGCTTGCTGTGCCATCTCTTGAGCTAACTCGAGCCCTAAAGCACCACAACCGCCAGTGATCACATAGGTGCCAGAATCACGTAATGGTAAGCTGTCTTGTTGAAAGCGGTCTTGTTCATCTGACTGACTGGTGAGTTCGAAGCCTTCGACTTGCGTTAAAGTTTCGTGTAAGAATTTCCCTTGTCGAACCGTCTTTAGTACACCTTGTGTTGTCATAGCTGGCGCATGTAATTGTTGCCAGATGCGTTCTTTTTCGCTGATATTAATATCCAGACAGAACATGGGTAACTGTGGATTCTCCAGCGAAGCCACTCGCACAAATGAAGCGATGGCAGCTTGACCAGGATTCAAATCTTCCTTAACTCCACCTCCAGTACCATCCCCAATGTTCTGCTGAGTAAGAACGACAAGATTGCCAGAGCAATTTATTTTCTGCTGCACCAGATGATTGATCGTATTCTTAAAGTGATGCAGATCATCATTACCCTGATTTAAGCTCTGACTTTGCCAGCTGGCGGCATAAACAATGGCGCTTAACTCAAGCGACGACTCATGCAATTGACTTAATGCGTTTTCGTAGTCATCTCGATCTTGACGTAGTTCTATGGGTTCAACACCCTTCTGGCGCAAAAACTCAACCAAAGCAACTTGCTCTTCTGTCCCTTTATGAATGACAAGCATGGCACCAGACGTGGAGCTCGCACGAACAAGATTAGCTAACTCTTCTTGCGCTTCGCCTGTTGTCAATTGCACTTGAAATGCATGGACTGGATTCGCAGGACGATTAAGCGCTTCGAACTGGGTCGCTTTCTTAATACCGTATTGCTCTACCGTTGCACAAACATGACCGTCGCTATCGAGCAATTGTACTTTAAATGTCACGACTTCTCCTTGAGCTTCACTGGTTCGTGTTAGATAAACAAAAAAGTGTCCTGGCAGCGAGCGGTAAACCTTCAATCCTCGATAGAAAAAAGGCAAATAAAGATCACCGTCGGAACCGATATGATTGGCTGCATTAATTGCCGTATCCAACAGCGCAGGATGGTAGTAATAATCTGTAAGTTCACTTACATAATGATCCGCCAAAGAGAGTTCGACCAGATATTCTGTTTGAGCGGCATTCGTCCAACTTTGGCGAAGACTCTGATACCAACGGTCACCAATCTCTAAACCTCTGTCGAGATCATCCTGGCTACTTAGCTCTACCGATTGAGGAACAGAAGCTAATAACTCCTGCATATCAATGGATGGCGCATTTTGAGTAGGTGAAACAGAATGACTCAGTCGGGCTAATGCATGCTCCTGCCAATCACCTTGCTCGTTTTGGCTACTAATGCGTATATCAAAGTAATCCGCTTCCTGCTTTAGTTGTAGATGCAACTCTTTGTATTCTTGTTCGCCAACAATAAAGGGATTCAGAAATTGGACGCTTTCAAAATCAGAGCAGAAAAAAGAATCGAGTTGAGAAGTATCACCTGTCTGCTTTTGAAGAGCAGCCGATACCGCTAACATCATTTCGACGTAACAAGTTCCCGGCAGAACATAAACGCCCTGAACTTTGTGGTCTGCAAGCTCCCAGTGGCTTTCGGCACTGAGCGTTGTGCGATAAATGCTTAGCTCCTGGGTTTCTAACACTTGAGTTAATAAAGGATGATTCAATAACTCTCCACCACCGCGACTTGCGGATAAGACTTCTCCAGCGGTGGTCGTATCAATCCAGCAACGGTGTTTAGCAAAGGGATAAAGAGGCAATGAAATGCGTTGCGCTTTTCCTTGGAACCCCTTGCCTTCAAACACTTGCGCCCAATTAAGCTCGGCACCTTGGCGATAATAGTCTGCAAGTTCGAGTAGCTTCTCTTTATATTGCTGTGGATTTTCCGCACTCTCACTCAAAGTTTCTAATACTTGATGAGTTTTATTATTTAGATCTTGGTCTTGAGCATCATTAATAATTTGTTCTGGTGAGTCACCTTCGTTATTAAGGTAAGTGCTCAACTGCTCACTAAGCTGTTCAAGGCTAGAAAATACAAAGGCTAAACGGTGTCGGTGATGAAGTCTGCCCATCGCCGCAGTGAAGCACAAATCATTAGCTTCAAGATGAGGATTTTTTGGCAAGAAGCTTAAGTAACTTTCTACTAATGCTTTTAATGCCGATGACGTTTTGGCCGACAAAGGTAAAAGGTATTTCCTCTGATTATCCTTAGGTCGATTGTCAGTCTTCTTACTATTAGTTGGTTGCCTACCAACTGATTGCAAGACAACATGGCAATTCGTGCCGCTCAAACCGTAAGAACTAACACCAGCAATGGCTTCGCCGGACTGACTGTGATCAGTCGACCACTGCTCATTCGCCCACTCACTTAAACGGTCATTAATAAAAACGGGCGATTGTTCAAACGCAATCTGTCGATTCGGTTGGTTAAAATTAAGACTGGCTGGCAGTTTGCCATGTTTCATAGACAATACAACTTTTGCCAGACCCGCGAGACCCGCAGCGTTGTCTAGATGACCGATATTACTTTTTACGCTACCAACCGCACAAAATTGTTTACGCGACGTTGCTTGTTTGAATGCTTGCTGAATACCACTAATTTCTACCGGATCGCCCAGTCGCGTCCCTGTTCCATGAGCTTCGATATAAGAAACATCGCGTGCGGTGACACCAGCGTCGCGCCATGCTCTTTGAATGAGTTTGGCCTGAGCTTGACTATTGGGTGCTGTCAGCCCCACCGATTGACCATCCTGATTAATCGCACTGCCGCGCACGACCGCATGAACCTGATCGCCATCATCCAACGCTTTCGAGAGCGGCTTTAATGCAAACATCAGTACGCCCTCGCCAATAGACATGCCATCACTTCTTTCATCAAAGGCTTTGGTATGACTGTCAGTGGCAAAATTGTCTTTAATGTCTTTTACGCCGACTCCCGTTGTCGGCTCAAGTAATAACGGAACAAGATTGATATTAACGGTTCCAACCAATGCCATGTCGCATTCGCCACTGCGTAATGATTGGCAAGCCAGATGCAGTGCAACCAAACTGGATGAGCAAGCGGTATCAACCAACATGGTGGGCCCTTGCAAGTCGAACAGATAAGCTAAACGACAAGCGATAACCGAGTTGATATTTCCCACCACCGAAATTTCTGATGCATCAGGAGCCAAGGTATCCGTCAGGCGTCGGTAGCTTTCGCCAAAGTCATTGCTAATACCCGCGAAAACTCCGGTATTGCTGCCTTTAATTTCGTCACAACCATAACCAGCATCTTCTAAGGCATGCCATGCGCTCTCTAAAAATAGACGCTGTTCTGGTGCCATCATATCGGCTTCGTGTTTCGATAAGCCAAAGAACTCATAGTCAAAGTGGTCAATGTCAGACAAAAAGGCGGCGCGTAAATAATCATCTTGAGAAACTTTGTTAAGCACTCCAGACAAACGCAAAAACTCCTCAACATCTTTTCGCCGCGCATCGGGTAACTCGCTCATTCCAGAACGACCTTCTGCCAATAAGCGCCAAAAGTCTTCGAGGTCAGTTGTGCCACCCACCTTTCCTGCCATTCCAATAATGGCAATATCAGACTCACGCTTATCCTGTTTAACAGGCTTAACCAGATCGCCGTCATTGTTGTCGGCAGTGCCAAGAATGTTATCAAGCGCTAAGTTTTTTATATCCATGTTCTTGTTCCGTCGTATTTATGGCTAACAACACTCTCAACCCAGATAATCTTCTAGTACCTGCGCCTGTCCTGTTACCGTTGCAATCTCACGGAATCGTTGCTCAAGTTCTGTTTTTTCTGCGCCTTTACTTGTCATAATCTGTTCAAGTAGCTGCAAGCCCAGCTTCATCTCACTCGCATCGGCCAGTCTTTCTTCACTGGTGCAAAGCTCATGCATTTCTTTTAGTTTATGATAAGGCTCAATGACGTTCTCTTGATAACTGCTGTTATCAAAGTTGTTATTGCGAGTACTGACGGCAACAGCCATACACTTACCTAAGAAAGCAGGCTGGTATTGAATGGTGCGAACATCAATTTCGAGTTGCTTATCCAGTGGCTCCTTGTCTTCATCATGATCCAGAGAATAAGATAAAGCGTCGTTAAAGAGGACTGAGGTGAGCTTTTTGATGACAACGCCAGGGCCTGTTTCGACAAATAAATCGATTTTATCACTGGCCAACTTAATCTCTTCAAACTCTCCTGCTACTAACTTCTCCATGCTTTCTTGCCATAACACCGACTGGCTGATCTGCTGAGTTAATAAAGTGGGAATACTTTCAACATCAGCGTAAGGCTTAGCATTTACATTGGCGATCACAGGGATCTTAGGTGAACTAAAACCGATATTTTTTAACAAGTTGGCAAACTCACTTGCAGCAGGCTTCATTAAAGGACTATGGAAAGCGCCACTGACACGTAATGGGATGTAAGATGCGCCTTTTTCTTTTAACGCAACTTTTGCTTGTTCCAAGGCATCAGTACGTCCAGAAATCACCAACTGCGCAGCTGAGTTATAATTGGCGATGACAAAATCTTCGCCATAGCCGGGTACAGTTTGGCAAACGTCTTCAACCAACGTTCGGTCAAGTTTAACTACAGCCGCCATGCCTGTTTCGCCAGGTTGGCTGCAAGCGGCCATGGCTTGGCCTCGAGCACGCGCAAGCTTTAAACCATCTTCAAAACTAATGGCCTCGGCGCTGATCAGTGCCGTGATTTCTCCGATGCTGTGTCCGGCCATAACAACGGGTTGTAATCCGGTTTCTTGTTGAAAAACCCGGTAAGCTGCAGCACCACACAAAACCAACGCTGGCTGAGTATTTTCGGTACTATTTAATTGGTCAGCAGGCGCTTCGAAACATAAATGCTCCATGTCCATATCAAGCACATCCGATGCGACTTTAAACATGTCTTTAACGAACTCGTAACGAGAAAACAATTGTTTTCCCATCCCTGAATATTGGGCACCCTGGCCCGGAAATAACATTGCTATATTTTTCATATCGTTACCTATTTACTATCATGCTTCGTTGACGGCTGCTTTGACTAAATTGATGTATCCACTCGCCAAGCTCGTCATTTTTTGTTCACATAACCGCGAGTTATCAAAGTCAAGACGTTCCGCAGTACCTGTTTCGTTAATGTTAAACACCATATCAAAGCCCGGATGTTCTATTGCACTCTCCTGCTTATCAACAAACAGAGTTAACACACCTTTGTCATGTTGACGGTCCAAAGTAGGATAATGAGTTTGCGTTCCAGCCTGACTTCGCAGCTGATAAACCTGTTTAACCATGTCGTTGGTATTGGTTAGCTGAGAGAAGTCCAGCTGGATAGTGCAGTAACCATTGGCGCTTGCCGAATACAAAGTGATTTGATCTTGTTGCAGCACTTTATGCAGCAATAATCCATGCATGGCTAAAACAACATCGTAAGTCGTTACGCCATTTTTTTCGGCATAGCTTTTTATGTTCGCTTCTAATTTTTCATCCCAGTTAAGTTGCAAGCTGCTTGCGTCCTGAACCTGGTTATCATCAACAAAAAACTCTTCTGGCATCACCATTTCTACAAAGTCAGTTTCTTGAGCTTTCTGCTCCAGGCGAGTAGAAATAAGTCGATGCAGCTTGCTTAGAGTTGGGTTAGCAAAAATATCACTCACTTCGATCAATCCAGGATACTCTTTGTCTAACACATTTTGCATCAACACCAGATTCATCGAGTTGCCACCGAGATCAAAGAAGCTCTTGTTCTCTTGCAATGGTCTACCGTCTAACAGCTGTGACCATATCTCACGCAACTGGCTCATCAGCGAATCATTAATACTCATTTCAGACTCAGTTGAAACAACTCGCTCCTGCATCAAAGAAGCAACGTCTTGAGGTAATTGGTTTCTATCAACCTTTCCATTAGGCGTCATGGGAAGTTGTTGCATCGGAATGATCAAGCTGGGCACCATGTATTCGGGCAAAGTGTCTTTGAGTTGGTTTTGAATAAGCTGCGAAACGTCTTCATCAGTCGTCGTATCACTTCCTATCTTGTTTTCTGTATCAGAACTAACATGACAAAAAGCCACTAAGTAAGCTTGTCCATCCGCTTGCTCGCGTTTCACCACAGCAGCATGCTTAACTTCCTCACAGGCACACAATGCGTTTTCTAACTCTTCAAGCTCTATACGATAGCCTCGTAATTTAATCTGATTGTCTCCTCGTCCGTAGTAGACCAACTCACCTTGCTCGCTCCATGCTGCTAAGTCACCGGTTCGGTACATTAACTCACCATCAACAAAAGGATCGCTGATAAAAGCCAGGGATGTTTTTTGTTCATCATCTAAATAACCGTGAGCGAGTCCTTCACCTGCAATGTAGAGATCACCCTTTTGCCCGATAGGCAACAGATTAAGAGTGTCATCGAGTACGTACATTCGTGTATTGGCAATGGGAGCACCAAGCGTCACTTTGCTGGTTTCATGCAGCGATTTCACGCTGGACCATACCGTTGTTTCAGTTGGGCCATAGACATTAAACAACTTCATGTCAGGAATAGACTGTAGCTCATTGAGTTCTTGTTGCGGAAAAGCTTCACCGCCCACTAACATAAGTTTTACTCCAGCAAACATCGCTGCTGCGTTGGTGGTGGTAAGAAGAAGTTTTAATCGGCTTGGTGTCATCTGAACGACAGACACCTTTGCTGCTTTTATTAACGATGTCAGCGCCTTGGGATCGTAACTTTGCTCCTCATTAGCCAACACCAGAGTGCCACCCTTTACAAGAGTCAAAAACACTTCGAGTACAAAAATATCAAAGCTGACAGATGTTAATCCGAGCGTTGTTATTTGCGTAGGAAACGATAAGGCTTCATCCATTCCCAATACAAAGTTCACTAAACTACGATGACCAACGACCACGCCTTTAGGCTGTCCGGTGGAACCCGAAGTAAAGATGGTATAAGCCGGTTCAGTCGATAAAGACGCATCGAGCTTCTTAATTTTTTTACCGGGAGTCGTTTCGGCGAGTACTTTTTGCGGATCTATTATCGTGCCTTCAAAGTCCAGTTGCTCCCATAGGTTGTCGCTGCTGATAAGGATATCGGCCGCTGACTTTTCTAACATATAACTGAGTCGTGCCTTAGGATAAGCTGGGTCCATAGGCACATAAGCGGCTCCCGTTTTCATGACCGCTAACATGGCTACAATCAGCGACGCTTCTCTTGGCAAGAGTATGCCAACATAACGGCCAGACTTAGCTCCCTGCTCTTGTAAACGACGAGCAAGAATATTAGCGGCTCGCTCTAGCTCAGCATACCTGAGATTGCCTTGCGCCGTTTTTATGGCATTGCGCTTCGAATAAGTGGCAGCACTCTTTGATACTAATTGAGTCAGTGTTTGGTCAAGATCAAAGTCTCGTTGAGTGCTATTGAAATCCTTTAGTAACCTATGGCGAGTTGCCTGATTTAGCAACTCGATATCTTTTACCTTTGAGTGAGGATTATCAATAATCTGACTTAAGATATAACGGAAGTATTCTTGCCATTGAGCGATGGTTTCTGACTTAAATAAGCTGGAAGCATAAATCATTCGACAACTTAAGCATCCCCGTTCTTGAGTGATCTCAAAGGTAAGATCAAATGCGGATGCTTTGACATCCATCGGAATCGTCACTACATCCAGAGAATCGCTCTTTATGGAACGTTCATCACCTACTTCATAAATAAACATTACGTCAAATAATGCGTTACGGCTGGCGTCGCGTTCTAACTCTAACGTGTCTGTTAAGCGATCAAGTGGCAACTGGCTATTGTCGTAAGCATCATTGCAGCGTTCTGCCACTTGCTGAACCAACTCGCTAAAAGAGGTTTCGCCTTTTAACTGATGGCGAATAACCAAGCTTTGCGCAAACATACCCAAAGTACGCTCGAACCCATCATGACCGCGTGAATCAAAAGGCACACCTACAGCAATATCATTCTGTTGCGACAGCTTGTTTAACAAAACAAAAAAGCTACTGAACAACACATTAAAGACAGTGCATTGATGTTGCTTGGCGGTTTCCTTCAACGCTAGAGTGGTCTCTGCGTCGATGACAAAGTGATTGACATCGCCCGTAAAGTCCACCTGTTCTGGTCTGGGAAAATCCGCAGGTAGGCGAATAGGTTCTGCAACAGGTTGTAATTGCTGCTGCCAATAATTTAGCTGTTGTTGATATTTATCTGACTGGACAAACGAGCTTTCTCGAATAACGTATTCTTCGTATTCTTTATTAACAGGCTCCAATGTTTGCCCTTGATAGAGCGTCATAAAGTCTTGAATAAATAAAGAGATGGATATGCCGTCAGAAATCAGATGACTAAACTCCAGAACCATCAAATGTTGTGCTTGATGATTTTCTTCTGGACAAGAGATAAAGCCAATTCGCCACAGTGGTGCCTGGTCCAATCGAAATGCTTTTGGATCGGGTGCAATCGCTTCTTGTATTGTCTTTTGCCCCAGCTCTGCCACATAAACCATCGGCTCGACTTCTGCTTTGACCCAGCGTTTAACCTCGCCATCTTCGATTCGATAAGCCGTGCGCAGAGCTCGATGATGTTGCGTTAGCTGTCGTAATGTGTCTTTTGCTCTTTCGATGTCAAATTCACCGCTGAACTTGAGCGCACCGCATAATCGATAAGCCAGATCGCCATTGTTCATCTGACTCAACACAAACATACGGCGTTCTTCAGAAGATAAAGTTTTGTTATCAAACTCTGGAAGCGTTTTTGAATCTGGCTTGCCGCGCTTTAAATCCAACGCACGGAAACTAAAGCCTCCTTTACGCAATTCCCACACAGCGTATTTAATAGCAGAGATGATTTCTTGAACATCGTCTGGTGTATGAGCACTAGAGAAACAACCGGAACGATTCTCCCAGACGTAACAGACATAAACGCCTTTTTTCAGCATCAGACGGAAAAATAAATCAGACTCCAGAGCAAACTTTTCGGGATCTTGTGAAGGCAACGGATCGAATCGATACACTGAGCTGAAACTGCTTAATTTGAATGGCACTTCTTGTTCAGCAAAAAACACATTAACCTGCTCAACAAAAGCCGTCGTCACCGATTCCAATCGCTTTTGTATAGCACCTTTGTCACGCTTTATTTCGGTCATCACAGCATGGGCAGCTGCCATAGCCAACGGATGCTTACAGAAGGTACCCGCAAAGAAGGTGGTTTGTGTTTCTGGCAGTTCCGTCTTGCGATGGTTCGACAACCAGTCACCACCATCAATGGCATCCATAAACTTAGACTTACCGCCAAAAACGCCAATGGGCAGACCACCGCCAACCACTTTTCCGTAGGTGACCAAATCAGCTCTGATCCCCCAACGCGCCTGGATACCACCAGGATGGCTGCGGAAACCAAATATGATTTCGTCAAAAATTAACGCGATGCCTTTTTCTTCAGTTAATCGTCTTAACTCTTTAAGGTACTCTACGGGTTGTAACGCAAGATTTCTGCTTTGTACTGGCTCAACCAGTACTGCAGCGATATCTTCACCTAAGGCTTCAATTTGCTGTAGCGACTTTTTTGAACCGTAGTTCAATACCAAGGTGTCATCCACCATCGACTGAACAACACCATTCGCTAGAGGCGCAGCGCCCTCTTCGTCTGCTCGAGCTAAAATGCCATCAAAAGTGCCGTGATAAGAAGTGCTAAAACGAACCACTTTTTGGCGTCCGGTCACAGAGCGGGCAACTCTCAAAGCCGCCATCACCGCCTCGGTTCCCGAATTGGTAAAAGCGACTCGTTCAATGCCCGTTAGCTCGCAAATCATCTTTGCAACTTCGCCCACTTTGTCTGACTGAGGCCCGAGAATCATACCTTTGGACAATTGCTTCGTGACGGCATCAACGACAAAGTCTGGACTATGACCAAACATATTGACGGTAAAGCCCATGCAGGTATCTAAATATTCATTGCCATCAATATCTTTAAAACGGCACCCTTTTGACTCTTCAGCCACGACCAGATGACACATCTCTTTGGTAGCAGGTGTAAAGTGTGCTCGGATAAGCCAGTCGGCCAGTCCCCCACTGTAGTCTGCGTTATAGTTTTTGGAGCCAATGTTTTTTTGATTGAGATCTTGTGCTAAACCTTGAATGAAAGTTCGCTGCTCAAAGGTTAACTCTTCCTCTTCCCAAACAATGTTTTGCGGTGGCTTGGCAACGGGCGTTGCCGTTTTTTTAGTTTCACTGGCTGCGACATCACCTTTCACTAGACTATCGCTAAGACTTGGTAAAGCATCTGTACCTTTTTGTTGTGAAAGTGGCTGACCTCCCAACAATTGAATCTGTTGTTGCATAACCGTTAGCTGGCTTTGCATTAAACGATACAGTGCATCACTCTCGGTCGTTTCGCCCAGCGCTGGCAAAGGCGCACTTTGAGTGACGTCGCGATTCTGTACAACTGCTGAGTCAGTCTGTGCAACGGCTGCCTCGGTGGCATTATCTTGTGTTTTGTTTTCTAACGGTTGAATCGTTTGCTGCTGAGCTTTCTTTTCTTCTGGCATCTGCGCAACAACATGTTCAGCAATGAGCTGTGGCGAGTGGAAAGATTTAAGCAGTTCATTAAGAGAGATTTCTACACCGTATTGAGAAACCAGGCTTCGTCCCAGACGCACCAGCATAAGAGAATCCAAGCCAAGAGACAGCAAATGAATGTCATGCGTGAGTTCGGTTTCATCAATGCCACTGACTTCTGCAATCATCGCTAAGATATTCTCGGTCACTTCAATGACTTGATCGGCAGTGGATGGCGAAGAAGAGAATTCGAAAGTAGCATTCGAGCTTTCTACTGGCTTATGTTCCATGATGATGGTGCTCTTTGGATGAGACGGACTTTCGTTTGTAGATACGAGGTTTGTCAAAGCGCCGTTTGTCGTACGGTCAGCAGCCTGTGCTTTTTGTGAATTTAACTCGAACCAGTATCTGCGCTTATTAAACGCTGTGTTCGGCAACGATGGCACAGCAACAGGGTTGATGCCGTGATAGGCTTGCCAATCGATATCCGCACCCGCTTTGTAGCATTGAATGAGACTCTCATTGATTTGAATCCAGGCATCTCTGCCTTCTCTTAACGAAGGCGCAAACATGGCATCCTTGTCGTCAAACATTTCGGCGGCCAGTCCTGTTAAGGTGGCATTACCGCCAATCTCGATAAAGATCTTGGCCCCCGCTTGCACGGTGTTCTTAAATGCATCGGCAAACAAGACTGGTTGACACAAATGCCGAGCCCAATAGCCTGCAGCCATCTCTTGCGATTGCTCGATCAGCTCTCCGTTCATGCTGGAGAAAATCGACAACTCTGGTTGACTAAAGTTAACGTGAGATAAGCCAGCGGCCAATTGCTCAGCGCTGTCTGCCATTAAAGGACTATGGAATGGATGCTGGATAGTCAACGACTCAGTAAAGACTCTGGCCGCCTTAGCTTTCGCAATCACTTTATCAACAGAATCAATCGCGCCTGAAATCGTGACATTTTCTGCTGAGTTAACGGCTGCAACCCAAACGTCTTCTATGCCATGACAGAAAGCTTCTGCTTGGTCTCGGCCACATAAAAGCCCAACCATTTTTCCACTTGCACTGCTCTTTTGCATAATCTGGCCACGCAGGGCCACCATGCTAATAGCATCATCCAGGCTTAATACTCCGGCTTCTACAGCAGCGGCATATTCACCGATGCTATGACCAATGACACAATCCGCAACAATACCGATAGACTTCCAGAACTGAGTTAAAGCATACCCAACACTAAAAATAAGCGCCTGAGTGACGCGTGTATTACTCAAGTCTTCACTCGACTCAGCACCCAAAACGTAGGCAGTGAGAGAAGCGCCTAGATGTTTATTGAATTGCTTATCACACAAGTCAAAAGCATTGCGAAAAGCCTTTGAATTCTTATACAAAGTCGAACCCATACCGAGGTAGCAGGAACCTTGGCCAGTATATAAAAAGGCCACTTGATGAGACTGAAAACCTTTGTTGCCTTTTTGCGTTTTAACAGCACCTTTATTTTTCGTTACATAACGGGTGAGCTTTTTGGCCAGCTGTTCATAACTTTCTGCCAGACAAGCATAGCGAATGGCATTACCACTGCGCTGAAAATTACTGGCTCGACACCAAGATTGCAGCGAAATGTCTTTAACCTTTGATGACATCACCGCACTGGCACAATCACTTAAATTGTTATGCAAAGCTTCCGCCGATCGTGCCGACCAAGAAAACAGATAAGGCGCTTTTGCTGTGTCATCATTATTTTGTTGAGTGTTCTTTGGCTGATAAGATTGCAACACCGTATGGGCATTGCTGCCATTGATACCGAGAGATGTGATGGAGGCCGTACGCACTCGGTTATGTTGCGGCCAAGGCATGAGTCGATCAACCACTTGCAACGAGGCGGTTTTCCAATCGAGTAATTGATTGGGTTTATGATGATGTAAATTGGGCGGAAGCATACCGTGTTGCAGTGACAAGACCGTTTTTATCAAGCCCGCCATGCCTGCGGCAGATTCTAGATGCCCCAGATTAGATTTAACGCTGCCCAGATATAATGGTCGTTCACGACCACCAAAAACACGATTAAGCCCTTCGGCTTCTTGAGGATCACCCAGTTTGGTTCCCGAACCATGCGCCTCAACAAAGTCAACCTGATCCGGTTGAATGTTGCCTATCTCTAATGCGCGTTTAATTACCTTCTCTTGTGCATCGGCGCTGGGTACGGTTAAACCACCATTGTGTCCATTATGATTCACGGCTGTACCGCGAATAACGGCCAGGATATTGTCGCCATCGCGCTCAGCATCAGCCAAACGCTTTAATACGACCGCGCCGCAGCCTTCACTGCGAATATACCCATCGGCGCTGTCATCAAAGCTTCGACATCGACCGGTTGGAGAAAGCGCATCTAAGCTGGAATAACAAATGTGGCCGTCCGGTTTTAATATAAGGTTAACCGCTGCCACAATCACCTGATCACACACCTTGGCTTCTAGTTCGCGAATAGCATGATGCAAGCTCACTAAGGATGACGAACAGGCCGAGTCCAGAGCCACACTCGGCCCTTGCAAACCAAAGACATAAGAAATACGACCCGACGCCGTGTTAAACATATTGCCCGTTGAAGAATAAGGTCCGGTATCATGCCCGAAATCTTTGCCGACCTCGGCATACTCCGAACTGGAAATACCCACAAAAACGCCGGTGTTGGATCCTTTTAACTGTGTCACATCAAAGCCAGCGTTTTCGAAACCTTCGTGACAAACTTCCAGCAATAACCGCTGCTGTGGATCCATGGCAAGCGCTTCCACTGGCGTAATACCGAAAAACAAAGGATCGAATTGCTCAATGTTTGTCAGGAAGCCACCATCACGACATGAAATCGGTTTGTCTCTTTGCGGATCCTGCTGCCAGCGTTCTGTTGGTAAAGGACCAACGGGATCATCGCCACGACAAAGGAGTTGCCAGTAAGCTTCAGGGCTACTCGCTCCACCAGGAAAACGACAGGACATGCCTATAATCGCAAAACCATCGCTGTCATCTTCTTCTACTTCACTTGTTAACGTTTCTTTCTCTTGCTCTTGTTCTTGCCCAATAATGCTGTCATTGTCTTGAGCAGACAAAGCGCTAAGAATACAGCTTGTTAGCTGATTGACGCTGGCGTTATCTAACGCCGCAACAGAGGATAATGCAAGATCAAATTCTTGTTCAATTTGGTCTTGGATATTGACCAAACGTATTGAAGGAATACCAATATCAAAAAAGCTGACGTCGTCATCTAACTGATCAACTTTCGCTTCTTGCATAATCAATTGACGAATACGCTGCTTTAGCTGTCGTTCTTTACGTTTCTGTTGAACTCGATCAGAACCTGAGCCACTAGTTTCTTTTGATTGATTGCGAACTTCGTCTACTTCTTTTGAAGCTAGACTTTGGTTTATAACTCGACTTTGGCCAAGCTGTGTTAACACCTCATCAAATTCACCACGCAAGAAATCGCTACGTAATCTAAAACGCTGAACTTTACCACTGGTTGTTTTGGGGATATTGGTGGTTGGAACAACATAATCGACATTCAGACCAAAGCTGTCTAACACAATCTCTCGAATTTCTTCGGCTGTTGCTTTAAAGCTATCAACGTCTTTTTTGTAATAAACAAATACGGCGAGTTGTTCGCATGTTTGCTCTGGGTGTGGAATTGAACAGGCAATAAATTGGTTGAGTGTTTGCTTGCCTTTAGACTGTAGAATGGCTCTTTCGATATCATAGGGAAAGTAGTTAATCCCATTGATAATAATCATTTCTTTAACACGACTGGCAAAAATCAGTTGCCCATCACACATATAACCAAGATCGCCCGTGTTAAACCATCCTTCATGATCGATGGCAGCTTTGGATGCTTGAGGATTATTGTAATACCCCTGGGATACGTTATCGCCAAAGATCTCAACTTTACCGACCACTTTTTCAGGTAATAAGTTGCCTTCGCCATCGGTGATTCGAACCTGAACACTTTGCAGAATCGCTCCGCAATCCACAAGTTTAAGCACATTTTCATCAGCTTCAGAAACTTCAACAACCTTATCGCCAATGTTCAAGCGTTCTCTATCAACAAAGAACTCTCTGACACCATCACCAGGTTTACCTAAAGACACCATCAAAGACGCTTCCGCCAATCCGTAAGCACAATAGAAGACATCTGAGCTCATTTGATACTGTTGCATTTCATCAGCGAACTGGCGACTTAACTCGGCCGATATGGGTTCTGCACCGTTAATGATCATGCGAATACAAGAGAGATCCCAGTTCCATTCTTGCTTACGGCGTCTTTTGTATAATTTCAGAAAGTGCTGATAACCAAAGTTAGGGCAACCCAGTATGGTTGCGCGGAATTTATCAACCGCTTGAAACCAGATCGCAGGCGACCAAATGTAAGCCTTGGTAGGAATATGCACTTGAGTCACCTGAGCTACAATAGGAGCCAGATGGAAAGCAATCATTCCAAAGTCATGTGATTTCGGCTTCCAACTCAAGAAGACATCTTCTTGGTGTTGATCGGTACCTACCAAAATATCATCAATATTCACCAACAAGTTGGCATGAGTCAGCACAACGCCTTTGGGCGTTCCTGTTGAACCAGAAGAAAACTGGATGAACGCAATGTCCTCTGGGCTCACTTTTGGTAGTAATAAATCGCTATCGACATCCTCATTCATTAAACGGGATGGAACAAAACACTGCGAGCGTATTTTTTGATAGAAAAGTTCAGTAGCATCCAACTCGCCATTAAAGGTATCTGCATGGGCTAACAGTTTGTCATACAGAGCTTCATCATCGCTAGCTAACCAGGGAGAGTTAAGAATACCCCAGACACTGAATATTTTATGGGCATTGTCAGCAAGACTGGCGTAAGCCAACGGAATAGGAATAATGCCGCCTAACAAACACGCCCAGTATGCCTGCAAGAATTCACTCAGCGCATCAAACTGAAGAACAATTTCGTCCCCCTGCTTCACTCCACGCTGCTGAAAAGCACATAAGTACTTTTTAGCTCCAGATAATAAATCGGCGTAGGAGAGAAAAGATTCTTCTCCTATACCGTAGAAGTGAATGCCTTTGTCTGTTTTTGCACTTTCGATGAGCGCATCATTTAATGTTTTGGTCATAGCTATCAAACTTCACTGTTATTGATTATCAAACGCTCGCAACTTGCCTGTCTTTAACTTCTGATAACACGGTTTTGTTGGTAGAAGAATTTGCTTTAGGGTAGCGCTTCTTGAGTGGCGCGCGATAATAGTCTCGCAATGCCTGCCCCGCTATCATGAGCTGTTGAATTTGCGATGAGCCTTCGATGATCTCGAGCACCTTAGCTTCGCGAAAGAGCCTCTCTACTGCGTAGGCATTCCAGATACCATTGCCGCCAAACACTTGCACAGCATGACTACTCACCTCAGCAGCCGCTTTTGATGTAATGTACTTTGCAATGTTCGTTTCGGTTACTGCACTTTGATCGCCGTCCGCACGTAGCTGAGCGATTTTCTCGCAGATAGCTCTTGAGGCATGTAACGCAGCCGTAGAATCGGCAATCATGGCTTTGATAAGTTGGTTTTGAGAAATTTTTGTACCAAACTGCGTTCGGCTACGAGAATAAGTCACCATTTCTTCTAATGCCGCGCAGACAATGGAAACGCCAGCCCAGGCAATACTATAGCGGCCATAAAACAAAGCCGTATTCGCAACAAAGCTAAAGCCCATCCCCGCCCGGCCAAGCATATTGCTCTTAGGCACGCGAACATTATCAAAAGTGATTTCTGCCAGATGAGCACCGCGACTCGCCATTAAACCGGATATAGGTGTTGTCGTTACACCTGGCATGCTTCGCTCAAGAATAAAAGCACTGGTTTTTTCGCCTTCTTTTGCAAACACTAAAAACAAGTCAGCGATAGCACCGTAGGTGATCCACTTTTTGCCGCCCTTGATAATGTATCCATCATCGACTTCTTGATAAGATGTCTGAATCGAAGCCGCGTCAGATCCCGCCTCGGGCTCTGATAAGGCAAAGCAGGCAATTTTTTCTCCACTCGCCATCTGCGGCAAAAACGTTTTTTTCTGCTCATCAGATCCCAGCTTGGCAATAGTTTCACCCACTAAGCTGGTATGGACGGTCAACAATGCTCTAACGGAGTTGCAACCTTTGCCAATCTCTTCAGTAATGCGGCCATAGGTCAATGCATCCACGCCTGATCCACCATATTCCACTGGCAATATGGAACTTAAAAAGCCCAACTCAGCCATCTGTTGAATGACGTCTCGACTCACTCCCTGCTCTTCAAACTGGGCAGCCTGAGGCCGAATAACCTCCTCAGAAAATGTTTTTGCCCGTTCGATCAGCGACGGTTGTTCGGTGTTCACGCCGCACCTCGCTGAAGCTTTGAAGTAAGAGACCACATGGCATCGACAGAACTGAAATTTGATAACAAGATCTCGTCATCAGGTATTGTGATACTGAATTCGCTTTCAAGAAAGTTAAGTAACCGCATAGCGAAAGTTGAGTTAACGAAGCCACTGGTAAAAATGTTGGTATCATCTGTCCAGTCAATATCGTCGTCGAACACATTCATGTTGTTTTCAATGAAATCACGGGTTTTAGTACGGAAACTTACTTCTACGCCGGGCATATCTTTGCTCCTAGTCTTGCTGTTATTCGATAATCAATTGAACATAGTTGGGGTATTCGCTCTGAGCAGAAAGATCGTGCTCAAATAGAATATTTCCTTGTTCATCCTTATCAATTTCTTTAAATCCAGAGAATTGATAGGTGACTAACATTTGTCGGTTGCGAGGGGTTCGCCGAAAGTTGGCGCGCAACTTGTAGTTGTTTTTTACTGCGTGTTTGATCAGATAGGTCAACAGAACACTGCCTGCTCCACGCGCAGCCACACGACATGACATCAACAACAACTTGATCATCATGACGTCATCTTTAATTTCTACGAGTACCAGACCAATTTTTCCATAGCTGCCATACTTATCGGTCAGCTCACAGACAAGCAGTTGATGAGAGTCCGACTCCATGTATTCTTTTAGTTCATCGTGGCTATAGGTGATCCCGGTGGAATTCAATTGATTGGTTCTTAAGGTCAACTCTTCGGCTCGAATCAGGTCCATTGGCCCTGCTTCAGCGATCTTAAACTTCATATTAAGCGTGGCTAGGAAGCCCTCGGGAGTACCTATGAACTTTTCTTCTTCTGTCTGTCTTTCCATATCTTCCAGATAACGGATTCGACGCATAGCAGCGTCATCGGATATAGCACCAGATTTGATGCGCTCCATCTCTTCCAAAATGAGGTAGAACTCCGCATCAATGCATTCCACTTCTGGATGGATGGCGCTAACTTCTTCTCTTTCAAATGGTTGATCGTCAATAAACAAGAAAGTATCGATACCGATGTTTAGCTTCTCTCTAATTTTTTCGACGGAAGATGATTTAGGATTCCAATTGATCTGAGGGTAAAGAAAATAATCGAGCAAACCAAACGCTTCGAGCTTTGCGACCACATCATCATGGTTATTTTTGCTGGCAATGGAATGTAAAACGCCGCGGGCATCAAGCGCTTTAATAACGTCCACAACACCGTCTTTGAGCTTAACATCATCACCCTCTGCCAAGGTGCCATGCCACAGTGTATTATCAAGGTCCCAAACTACACATTTTATGGCCTTGTTGCTTATCGGTGTATCAACCCTTTTGGGGCCTGTATTGATAGTTTCCATAACGTTTCACTCCTAAGACTTATCGACGTGCACAGTATTAATACGAATAAAACCCTTGCCCGGTTTTGCGTCCTAATTGCCCCGCATCAACCATTTTTTGCAACAGTGGACAGCAACGAAACTTGCTGTCTTGAAAGCTGTCATAAAGCACTTTTAAGGACTGTACAACTGTGTCCAGCCCAATAAGATCAGCCGTCTCTAATGGCCCCATTGCATGACCATACCCCTGCTTAAAAATGTTATCGATAGCCGCAGGCTCCGCAACGTTATCCTGAACCAGAAAAGCGGCTTCATTCATAAATAGATGTGACAAACGATTAGCAACAAATCCCGGCATATCATTAACGATAATGGCCTGTTTGGCTAAACGTTTTAAAAATTCTTTCGCACTGAGTTTTGTTTCTTCTGAGGTGTGAAAGCCAAGCATGACCTCAACGCCTTTCTTTAACGGGGCAGGATTCATGAAGTGCATACCAATTACCTGGGAAGGATCTGGCATCAAAGCCGCAACTTTAGTAATGGATATACAACTGGTGTTAACAGCATAGCGAGTCTCTGGCTTGCAGACCTCAGCAAGTTCGCGATAAACGGTTTCTTTAATGTTCCAGTCTTCGGTAACATTCTCTATCACCCAGTGGGCATTCGAAATAGCGTCGTAATCCAAAACGAAGTCGATCTGTGACAGTAGTTGCTCCGGTGTAAAATTCTTGAACACTGGATTCATCATTTTGTACATTCGTAGGTTTTTTAGAGCCGATTCTTTAGCCTTGTCCAAAGCCTGCTGATTCACATCTTTTAGCACCACCCTAAAATCATAGGCCGCGCAACATAAAGCGATGTCCATTCCCATAACACCTGCGCCTACTATACCGACAGTATTCAACTTCATTCTCCTTGCCACTCTCTCATCTTAGTTTTTTAGACTCAAAGAGATGCCGTAAGCTCATATTTAAATACAAGCCTTCACTGGTTAAACTCATTTAAATTAACGTTAAATCGAGTTCGCGATTAATAAGGTTCGTCTTATCCTTGCGTCATAAAATGATCGATGACTTTCATCACCAAAAGTTACTCTCTGCCAATAAAGGCAATAGGTTTAGTTTTATGACAAAACAAGTGCAACTGAGATTTGCTATTCACTCCATTTATACTATTCTCCTTATAAAAGATGACGCATGTATGAAATCAATCATAAATCCACAAGACGATTTTCTTACATGGACTCTCATTCTTGTCATTATTATTTTTTAAAGGTTTCAGATCACAAAGGCGACAATCTTTGCTAATCACTGATTTCCTTTGAGAGTAAAATCTCAAAAAACAAAATAAACACACACTCTATCTTTGTTTCTATGAAATATCTCTCAGACAAAAAAATAATAACATGAAATAAAATTTCGGAGCCAATATTATTGAATATTATTCGTCAAAACCACACATAGATCACAGATCGGATGTGATCTAAAAGCATTGAAAATATTTTCTTTACCTTAAGAAATGAAACAAACATTTTCTTAATAAAAATACACGCAATCACTCAGCAAGATACAGTCCATAAAATCCCAAAAACTACCCAAACAGTCCCATAAAACTGAAATAGAAACCTTACTATTTTTGTTTTGAGATATTAAAAATAAAGTCAGGCAAAATAAAGGAGAGTAATCTCAATATAAAGACTTATTCATTATTGTTATTAGTGTTTATTATTGAAGAGCTAAATTTTAAACGCCGTGCTTAGCAAGTTGCTCAATAAAGGAAGAGCTCTTTGCCAATTGAAAAGTGACGGGAACATCTATACTCGCGACAGACAAGTGGTAATTTGGCTTAATACCAAACCAGTAATGACTGTAGAACTTACCGTTCTGATTGCCGCTATCGATGCAAAGGCAACGACTATCATCAACCTGAGTGGTATCAATGTTTTTTATAGAACAATTCAAGCCAATGCCCGCAGCTTTTAACATGGCTTCTTTGAGTGTCCACATTCGATAAAATTGCTCGCAGATCTCAACTTCAGAAAGCGAGTTAATTATTTTTGACTCAGCAGACGAAAAACTTCTATTAGCTATTTTCTTAATATGAGGAAGCATAGACTCATCTTGCTTCTCTAAATCAACGCCAACCTCAGTCACTTTACATACACACAGCGCAATTAATCCGGCACTGTGGGAAAGGTTAAAAAAGAGTGGCGACTGAAGGCTTTTAATTTTTAACTTACCAAACCGATCCCTTGGAACCAAACAGACATCTCCGATGGAAATGTTTGTGTACTTTGAAAGTACGCTTTTGGTAAAGGCACGAGCGTAGGCGAACTCCTTCACTCGTTCTGAAGAACGAATTTGATTACAGGTGCTTTTTTCTTCAGCATCCAGGAGTCTCATTGCTGACTCTAATGAAAAACGAGCAGATAGCTCGTTTTGATCCATCAAATAGATATTGGCTTCTGCTAATGGATGGACACTTTCATAGGGATTGAGACTGTTTATGAAACTCGCATGTTTAGTCGACGAGTTAGAGACTATTCTTTCTGTATTCAGTTTCATCAGCTAACAGCAACTCATTCAAGACTACATCTGTTTAAATACGCTGGTAAAACTACGGCTCACCTGTAGTTTCTTGTCTAGAGTTTTAAGATGGACAAACATACGCCCACTAAAATCACGACTGACCTTTTCTATACACCCTGAGTTTACCAGGGTACTTCGATGAACCTGCCAGAATATATCTTCATCTAGTTGCTTTTTTAACTCTTTAATGGGCATTCGAATATGGTACTCATTATCGTCAGTGACGACTGTAGTGTATTTATCTTCTGCTTGAAAATAGTAAACATCCCGAGGATTAATTAGATAGACATCTCCCTGTCGAGTGGTTTTTATCCAGGTCAACTTTTTTTCACTCGGCTCAGGTTGTTGCAGCTTCTGCATCAGCGTTTCAATGAGTTGGCCATTAACGGGGGCTTGCTGTTTTCCCATGGACAGCTTATGCTGAACTCTTGCTAAGGTTTTCTCTAAACGGTCTTCTTGAATAGGCTTTAGCAGATAATCAATGGCTTCATGCTCAAAGGCTTCAACCGCGTATTCGTTATGGGCTGTAATAAAGACCACTATGGGTGATGGCTCTATTTCTGTCAGTTTTTTTGCTAGCGTAATGCCATCAACTTTGGGCATGCAAATGTCGAGAAAGACCACATCAGGTCGTCGCTCAGCGATCTGGTTAAAAGCCTCTTCTCCATTGGCAGCGCTACCAATCACTTCTAGATCTGGCCACATTTCTGTTAATAAACTTGCTAGATGACGACATAATAAGGGTTCATCATCAACCAGTAATGCTCGATAGTTATTCATAATTACCCAATTGCCTGCGCTACTAATTTGTCGCCATTTAAAGGCAACAACAAGCTGGCGGTCACTCCGTTTTGCTGATTGCTTTTAATATCCAACTTGGCTTTCTCACCGTAATAGTGCTTTGAACGTTGCCGAATATTATTAAGCCCTACTCCATGCCCTTGCCGCTGGCTATTACCCAATCCAATACCATTATCGATTATTTCCACCTTAAGATACTCATCGTTATAAAGAGAGACCTCAAGGTCCAAACTACAGTGCGATGATGAAGGTTCAATGGCATGTAAGATCGCATTCTCTACCAAAGGCTGAACTAATAAAGGCGGGAAAAGTTGACTTAACTCAACAGAAGGCTCCACTTTAATGTGGTATTGAAGCCTTTCTCCTAAACGGACTTTATTTATCTCTAAGTAAGATTCACAGAAACTAAGCTCATCCTGCAAAGTAAGTTCACTGTCCTGCGAACGTTTTAGACTGTGTCGTAACACTACCGCCAGATGATCGAGCATAACCATCGCTCGCTTAGGTTCCAGTTGGATGGCCGCTTTTAAATTAGCAATCGTATTAAATAGAAAGTGTGGCTCAACTTGTGACTGCAACAATCTTAACTGGCTCTGTAATAGGAGCTTGTCTTTCTCTGCCTGCTCTAATTGAATGTTCTTTAACTCGGCTTTCATTTGAGCATCTCGCTCAACAATAAAAAACCAGTATAAAGTAATGCTACTAGCCAGGAAGGCAACAAGCAGCCATCCCATCAGATCAGCTTGTATGTCAGACAGAAACCAGCGAGTAAACAATACAATGAGTGAAGTACTGATAAAAAAGCCAAATAAAGACGGCAAAAGAAACATGGTTACCTTACCGCTTTGAGGAAACCACTTTTGAGCGAAGTTGATACAAACGTGAATACAAAGTCCATAACAATAGGAACAAAGAAAGGCTAACCAAGCGTATTTGTCGTTGTCTTCGATTATGTTGATAAACACGGCCACTAAGGTACAAACCAAAATCGTCTTAAAATAATCCCCGAGTGTTGTAGTTAAAAACCTACTTGCCGCTTGCACTTAAAACGCTCCCTCAATTCTAAAAAAGGTTTCAAACTCGTTGGGCAACTGACGATAGACTGATCGTTCAGATCCTGTGTAAGTTCGAAAACCAAATTGTGACCTATGATTTTGACTCCACTCATAGATTATTCTTGCCGTACCGATCGCCCCTTTATCTCGTGGCGAAATTTGCAAATCAAACTCGATATCGTAAGGTTCACTGTCATACGATAAGTGGAGCAGCATATTATGCCGCATTAAGTTAACCGATGTAAAAAACTCTCGCTCTGCAGATAATAACGCCATCCCTTCTGTGGAATTTAGTTGAGCATCTCCAGCATCAAACAAGTCTTGCCACTGGCGGTGGCTAGCACTACGTCCATCAAACCAATACTCGACAATCATATTCACATTATTAGCAAAACTGTAATTAACGCCTGTTAAAAATTGAAACCCATCACTTTTTAAATCTCTTTGAATAGGATCACTTGTTGGAAACGAGTGAGTTCCGCTGAGTGAATGACTTAACTTGTTATACTTTTCACTCCATAACGTCGATAAGTGATAAGACATTGCGTCTCCAACAACAGTGACCGCACTCCCCCCCAGGTTCATGCCATGAACATCATCATGATACAAAATAGTCTGCAGGTCCCAGTCTCCAACCAACTCGTAGTAACGTAGTCCTGCCCCTTTGGGCTGAACAGCATTCGACTCCTGTTGTGTTTTACTATTGGCAGCAATTAATGTAATAGCACCAGAGTCAGAGTAACGCTCAGCACTGATCATCCAGGCCCCTTCATCAATGACAACGCCCGTTGCTAAGTTAGACTCAACGGTTATCAGGTTTAATGGTTGATGACCAAAACCAACCGCCCAATTAAGTCTTTTTTTTCCAAAAGTAAAATCCCAATCAAAAGCACTGGTGTCTAGAAAAAACTCTCCAACGATCAGCTTATCTTCATCTTCAGGAGTAAAATTATCATTCTCACTGCGCCATTGTTCTCGAGCCGAGATAGAACTTCTAAAACCTTGGTGCTCAATGTTAAAGTCGGCGACAGTCTGCCCTAAATAGTTTTCAGTATTGTGAAAGAACAGGTTGTTTCCTTCTTCGTATCTTTCTGAAGAAACTCGGTAACCCAGTTGCCAGTCATAGGCCCGCACATTATCGCAATACAGTGATATCAATAAAGTTGTAACTGTTGAACACTTTAACAAACGAGAACTTACCATCTTGCACTTCCACCTAATAAACAACTAACCACTTTCCAGTCACTCCCTGATAAATACTTTTAGAAAAAATATGTGTATCCAACCGTGACTTCTGGCTGAATATCCTCCTTAACCAGACTGCTCTCTTGAAGCTTATCACCTAACACATTGACTCCAAGAGTACCAAAAATAACACTTTGTGCAGAAAGCATATAGACAAGCTCCCCCATCACACCATAGTGATACAAACCCGCTTCACCAACATAGGCCGCTCGTGTAGGCGTCACTTCTGTATCACTCACACCAAAGTAATCATCAATAAACTCGTCATCAGCCCAGGTGATATGAACGCCAAAGGTTGCCATAAAACTTTGGCTAAAAAACTGCTGATGAGCGACGCTCAACTTTGCTGTCAGTCCCTGATTGTCTCGCTCAATCCCCTTATCAAGCTCAAGGCCTAACTTCCAGTTTTCGATATCAACGCTAATATAAGGCTTTAATGTAACGGTGCCTCCGGGATCAAACATTCCCTGGAGTTCTTCGGGCTCTTCATCCGAAAGTCCAAAATCTTGAGCGGCACCAAACAAACCATAACGATAATTAATACCTAGCCCAAAGGAAATATCTTCTTCTTTGGTCTCAACACCAAAGCCTTTAACCGTACCTGCATAATACTTTGAATCTCTATCGGCATAATAAGTTGCTTCGAAAACCGGAAATAAATAATATTCGGCTTCATCACTGCCAATGTACTTGGAGCTAGTATTCGCAGCAGTGCCTAAGTTGTACTCCCATTGTTCAGCACTGTTCGCAATAGTGCTGCCAGAATACAGCAAAGGTGTAACTAAGGTTATTACTGACATCCAACGTTGAGTATTCATCACTTTGTCCCAGTTAAGAGAGCGATTATTGTGAGCCTCCAGCTTTGAAAAAAAGCTGGAGGCTGTGTTAGCTACAGGCTTTTTAAGTTATTTCGAATCAGAAATGATGGATTAAATAACTTATCAGGAATATCAACCACTTCTGCACTGACGGTTTGCATAATGGTTTTTTTACTGGCAACAACACTGTTCTCCAAAACCATTTCGGTTACCCAGGCTTGCTCATTAAGCTCACCACGAACAAACTGAGCAACCTTCGCCAATTTTCCTGATTTCAGATAGAACTTGGCTCGTAAGGGAAAACTGGTCGAGGCATCAACGACCAGCTCTATTTTTTGATAGCTGACACCTTTGACTTTCGCCTCTAGCAGCATCGAAATCTCATCCGACTTATTTAGCATCTCTTCATTAGAAGGCATCGCTAAAGTTGCGTTATAACTCTCACTCCAACTGAGTGTGGTCAGATCACCGACTGCTGCATCACCTAGTAACTTTTGCATTGGGGATATGCGGATAGGACGTCGAGTTCTGGGCATAAAGACCCAAAACTTTTCGTCTTGCATTAATACTTTTTGACCCGCTTGCGAAGCCGATTTAAATACGGCGAGAGAGCCTTTTCCTGGTTTAGTAAATACTTCGTAAACCTGCGTTTTCTCTAACTTCTCTTGCTCATATTCGTGTACATAAGTCACAGTTTTGGTGGGCGACAGCGAGAACCGATAACTATCGGCTCGCTTTAAGCGTTCTTCAACAGAAAGATCCGTTGATATATCACTGTCTGTTTTGACTGATTCGCTTAAAGCAGTCTGAGGTTGATTTGACTCTGCGTTCCCAAGCTCTATAAAAGAACACAAGCTAGCTATTGCACAAAGTTTTACTAAGTTAGACATAAGATAAAGCCTCCACAATGGGTTTTCTCGCGCCACTTCGGGCAGCAAACCAGGCAGCCATCGCACATATTGTCATTAATAGAATCGAACTGAACAGGGTTAACCCCAATGAGAAGTTAATAGCGATTGGAAAGCCTTGTGTGCTCCCAGGTGGGGGTGGCATTTCAATGTTTGCGACATTTAAAAAGCCGATCAACGCCAAGGTCAGCGCAATGCCCGTTACCGTACCAATAAGTCCTATCATCAAACCTTCTAGCGTAAAGTTTCTGGTGATTTCATAACGGTAAGTTCCCATTGCCGCTAAAGTGCCTATCTCTCGGGTTCTTTCCATGATGGTCATCCCCATGGTGTTGGAGATCGCGAGAAACACAATGAGTGAAATCACAATGCCAAGTAACGCAAAAATCAGATCAAATAGATTTTTTACGTCTCTATAATAAAACGCACGTTCCCACCAGGGAGTGACTTCTAGTTCTGAATATTGTGACTGAACTTCATCAAGCTTTGCACTGGTGTTGTCGATATCGAATAAGTGAATGGCGATGCTGCTCACTCGGTCGCTGTCCAACAAGATTTGCGCCGAATTAAGATCTGTGTAAATCATGCGCTTTTCTAGTTCTGGTATGCCAGTGCTAAAAACACCTTTAACTTTAAAGTCCATTGCATTCATAACGTTATCGGTAGTCGTACTTAGCAAAGTTACTATGTCGCCCACACTCACTTTAAGGTTCTTAGCAAGCCCCTTCCCTAACAGAATTTCGGGATCAGCACTGGCTTCGACTTCGGCTGACAACGCATGCCCTTCGATAAAGTTAATAAAAGGCCCTTTTGCCAGAAACTCACCATGTTCTACACCTTTTCCCATAAAAATAGCGGTTTTTTCGCCGTTCGAAATAAGCCCCTGAAAGTCGACGTTCGGCAAGACAGCTTTTACTTGTTCGTCTTTAAGGTAGTGTTGTTGTATCTCTTTAAAACCCGATAAGCCATGTTGTAAGGGGTAGTCTTCTTCCGTTTCAAAATAGCCTGTACGAGTAATGATTAAGTTGCCGGTATCACGAGCACTTTCTTCTTCTAGCCCTTGATACATATAAAGACCAAATCCACCGCTGGCTAATAATACTAATGTAGCCACCACTGTGATCAGTATGGTGAACAGTGATCGTCGGCGATTTCTTAAAATGTTATACCATGCTAACTTGATGCTCTGCATGCTTCGCTCCCTTAGCTAACGTCTTAGTTTGTGGCTCTTCAACAGATCCCACGACTTCATCAAATAGCATTCCATCTTGTAGATTGAGCGTGCGATGGCATCGTTCTGTCATACGACTATCGTGAGTGGCGACAAGAAAAGTCGTTTGAATAGAGGCACCCAGCTCACGCATTAAATCAATAATAACGGTGGCTGTTTCTGTATCGAGATTTGCCGTTGGTTCGTCGGCAATGACAAGATCCGGCTTTTTTACTAATGCTCGAGCTACAGCAACTCTTTGTTGTTGTCCACCCGAGAGTTGATCTGGCCGTTTGTATTCGTGTCCTGCTAAACCTACTTGTTTTAAGATAGACAACACTTTTTCTTTTCTATCTGATTTGTTCTCATTTGTTAAAAGCAATGGGTACTCAACATTATCAAAGGCTGTCATGGCTTCGATGAGGTTATAGCGCTGAAAAATAAACCCTATTCGCTCGCGACGCATCTTAGTAGCCGCGTTAATGCCACCGGTTACTTTTTCGTCGTCAAAGAATAACTCCCCTTCGTAGTCGTTATCTAGCAAACCACAAATATTAAGCAATGTACTTTTTCCACTGCCCGACGGCCCGCATAGCGCAACGGTTTCTCCTCGCTGGATACTTCCACTCACGCCTTTTAAGGCATAGGTTTTGGTCTCGCCTTGGGTAAAGGCTTTGACAATATTTTCAAATCGCAGCATATCTGATCCTTTATTATTAGGAGCCTAGAACTAAAGTTTCTGCAGCAATGAACGCGCCTCTCTGGCGTGTTCATCTTCTGATGGGAGCTCACTGGCGATGAGTTCAAGAAACTGCCGAGCGGCCTGTTTCTCTCCCATTTTTTCTGCGGCTATTCCTGCGCACAGATAGGTGGACGCTTTTGACGCGAATGGCAGCCCAGCCACTTCTTTACTATCAAGAGTTTTCTGTAGAAGTTGGTATCCCATTTCGAGGCGATTAAACTGCTCTGGCAGCTCAATAAAGGTGCAGCCTGCAGTATTTCTCACCCACAAAGACACCGGAATCCCCTCAAACAGTTCAAGATGATCTTTGGGCTGCAATAACTGAACGCCTTTGTCCATAAGCGACATTCCCTTCTCTAAATACTTAAGCTGTCGCCATGGAATAAAACTGTCTCTCGCTCTCATGGCTTCGGAACTTCCTAAAACGGTGTTGGCCAAAGCACTGCCTGGATGTTTTTTATGCAGTTTTATTAGCGCTTCGTAAGCCTCTTCATTCGCATCACTGTCGCCTTTGGCAGCCGCTGTATACTGCAGCATGACACTCGATGGAATAAGCGGTTTGCTGCTTTGTTCTGCTTTACTTTGTTCGGCTTTAATAACACCGATAAAGCAGAACACCAGCATAGATAAGGCAATCACTCTGATCGGTTTCATTCTTGCTTCTCTTAAGGTTATCCATGATTTAAGGCTAACAAGATCATCGTCAAGATGCTGGCTCATGCGACGAGCTGTCGTGAGGCAGAATGATTGGTCAATAGGTGAGATAAACGGTGTGAAGTAATAAAATAAGGATTTGGAACCAAATAATCTCTATAAGATATATTTGTAGGTAAACGAGAGAATGGAGATAAGCCAGCAGGCCATTATTCGCCTACTGGCAATAAGCCTATATTATTGGCTCCCTATCATCTTTTTAAGTCGCTTTGTGCTAGCATTTTTCCGCTCTTTAACATTGCGAGCGTTCAAATACAGTAGCGCCTGTTTCAACTCGGCCTTTGCCAACTCACTATTAGTAAATGAATGCTTTAACGCATCACGGATAAATGATTCCGTGATAATCAACTGATTTATTCGGCTTGCCATGTTTTCTGGACCATGCTTTGCGCGCAAATAATTGATGTATTCAACCTTTGAGTTTCCACTGCGGTTGAGTAAGTAAACCATCCGATAAGAGTGCTCCAGATCAGCCACGTAATCTAAGTTACCAACAATAAATAACACAGGTACAGAAATTTTATCAGCATGATAGACAGGAGAGATCTCGTGAAAATGATCGGCTAACTCTTCCTCTTTTCCTGCAATATTGGCAATCTTTTCGTTAGCTTCGTCCGAGTTATGTATATTAGATTGATTAAATAGAAGTTTAATATCAGACACACCATAAGCAGATACAATGCAACGATATTTCTGTGGATATTTTACAACTGACATAAGGGCCGAGTAGCCGCCATAACTCGTTCCCATAATACAGACTTTGCTTTTATCCACCTGAAACTTATTTAAGGTATAGTCAACGACGGTGTTAATGTCCTCTTCTATTTTTTTACCAAACTGCCCAACCCCAGACGTCATGAAATCTTTTCCATAACCAGTCGAGCCACTAAAATTCATTCGAAGAACACCGTATCCCCGTGAGGCATAAAATTGAAGGTCTGGGTCATAAGTATCAAATTCTCTAACACCTATTGGCCCACCATGAGGTACTACTAATAATGGAAAAGCGCCTTTTTGATCGACTGGTGGAGTAAAAAAAGCCTCAATATCTTCACCTTCCGAATTGGTTACGCTAAAACCAACAGTAGAAGAAAAGTCATAAGCTTGCAGCTTGCTATAACTGGGAGCCAACCGAGAAATCACCCGCCTTTTTGGGTTAACAAGATAGAAGTAGCCAGGATCATCAGAGTTAAACACTTTAACAACAAAGTTCTTCTTCGATTCATCTTCGCTTAATACATGAAATGTTTTACCTTTGAAATGCTTTGATAATAGTTTGGCTAGCCGAGAGTCATAGGACTCAAAATAACGGGTAACGGGACGTCCCTGAGAGTAGTAAGTGACGAAAGCTAATTGATCAGAATCCCCCCAAAAACTAGCATATTCAAGATCATAACGGTCATGCGCGAAAAGAGTTTCGCCAAACGTTTGAAGAAGTAAGTCGTATTCCACCAGTTCCACCTTGTCTCGTTCTATATTAGTAAGAACTGCAACTTTACTATCACTTAAGCGCTGGATGGGGTAAAACCGGTCGCTACCAGTCAGCTCAAAAAACTTAATCCAATCTTGATCCTCTGATACATAATACGACCGATTTTCGTCATTAACGGTCGCCTTCATAACCACATTATTGTTCGAATCTAACCAAAAGTGTCTTGCTTTCTCTCCATGATTTATCTTTTTTTCTTCGGGTACAGAGCGGCTCGCAAGATCTTCAAGGCTTAACTTATAGAGGTCAAAATCTTCGGAGCCATAGCGCAGATGTTTAACAATAACTTCTTCACTTCCTTTCACCACAGAAAGAATTTCACCCTTAAACAGTAAGTCTCTTTTATGAAAGTTCAGCTCAGGCTCTGTAACTACATCAATAATCAGTACCAACTCCTGACCTGTTTGCCCAACATAATCAACCAGTAACGTATCGTCATCTAGCCATAGGTAGTTCTCTATTTTAGAGTTCGAGTTGTTATGCAGTTTGAATGCGATATTCGATATTTCCTTCCCCACTTGAATAATTTCTATTGTGTGAAAGTTCTCATAAAAACCTTGGCCAGCCAAAAGCTTTGATTTAGGCGACAACTTAAATGATGAGTAATCCGGATCAGTGATTAAGTCAACGACAGGAATAGCACCGGCATACGCATAGACAGATGCAAACATCACAACCAATGAAGTCAACAGGCTTTTAACGTTGCTCATATTGACGGCTCCTTCACTAAATTAAAAAGTTGTCGCTAAACAAGTTCGAGTAAATGATTGGATAACGAGTCGTCAACTCAGAGTGGTGGTGTTCCATGTACTCGTAAAAGAACGACGCACGATTAGTAATATCCAACAAAAACTGCTGATGCTTGAGACTTTTAATCCTTATATGGCCAACGTAATTAATCTTTCCTTTTTCTACCTTAAAAGACCATGCGCTTCCACTGGTCTCAAAGTAGCGATAACTGCTAAAAAAAACTTTTTTGATTTCATAAGTCCCTTCGGTCATTGCTGATAGAATAAATCCATCACTGAAGAAGAGATTATGATTTTTCCCTTCTGCTGACACCTCCACCCTATCTATGCCAATGCTTGCATCCGCCCCGAAAACAATAATACCTTCGCCCTGTTTGATATTATCCAGTTTTTCTGGTATCGGAGTCCTTTTTACACCTAAGCTTGTTGTCGCACATTCAGCTAAAAAAATAGTGCAACGAAGAAAATTAAAATATTTTTCATAATAATACACCCAATGCTTTTTATCCTAATATTAGTCCTTAGGGCCTATTAACCTTTGGTTGATTGTCACTGCCTAACCCCACTTTTCTTTGACAAACTCTAACGCCGCTGAATGAAAATCGAGATGGTTCCATTTTAGTTACAACAGAGGTGCTCTGTCAAAGAGCGACAGAACCTGGACACCTATTTAAATTTCACACTCCCCATTTAACATAATAAAGTTTATTATCTCGAGAAAGAAGAGCTTCTAGATGGCGACTCAGGACTAGCTGAAAATATAGAACAAATAAAGACTCACAAGTTAACAGCTATACTTAGTGTCAGAAAAGTGGTGGCCAATAAACATCCCAATCATGGTAGCAGCATCATTAATATCACTGCCTTCGACATTCTATAATATCGAAGGCAGTGATGAAAAGAAGGCTACTTTAAAGGTCAAACTTCCATTTTTTCACTAAACAACAAAATCTAATACATCATAACCCAAACAAGCATGCTCTTCCAGCAGAGTGTCATGGATATTTTTTATCTGCTTTTGAGAAATAGAAGAGTTAGTCACAATCAATTCAACCTGAGCATTAAGGTGTAAATGGAACAGCTTGTGAATCTTCTGTTGTTCTATCAACTCTGCTGTTTTTTGGTGTGAGTTGCAAACCATTACCAAGTTTACTCTGGCGATGCTGTGCTTTGCATTTTCATAGCATTCAACATACTCTGGGTAGATTAACTTGAGTGAAGGCGTTAACTCAAAGGCCAAGTGCAAAGGCTCAACGGCAAGATCTGGTTGATGAACCAGGCCAAATCCCATTGCTGTTGACAATAACGGCAGCTCGTCTCTAAAAGACTTCATCACACGAGTACCCTGTTGCTCAGGGTGAAAGCTACTGCGAACAACGACATCACAATCTACTTCAGCTAGTGGCTGTAAGGTTTTATGATGTAATATAGGGCTTCCTGCTTTAGCCAGACAATGAGCAACATTCCAGTTTAAAAACGGCAGCAGCTGAGCATTATCCACTCGCCCTGGATCAGCACTATAGACGCCATTAACATCGGTCCAAAACTGTACACGCTGTGCATGTGTTAAACGGGCAAACAAGCTGGCGGAATAATCACTGCCGTTGCGCCCAAGGGTGCAAATATTTCCCTCCACATCGGCAGCAATGTATCCCGTTACAACTTTAAGCCCTTGCTGTTGCATGAGTTGGCTCGATGTCAGGTTTTGAAGGCTGGCTTCAATATCAACGCACTCTCCTTTTAACACCAGAATGTCCGCCGCATTGATAAAGGTCACGGCAAATTGTTGCTCCGACAAAAAAGCTGTGAGCAAACGCGCAGACCAGACTTCGCCATAATATAAGAATTCATCCGTGTGAGGTTTCTGGTGATGGGATTGTTCAACTTTTTCTTTTAACTCAATTAGATCCTGCTCAAGTGCATTCAGCAGAGATTTTTGATGTTCAGAAGTCAGAGCCTTGATTAACTTCTGATGATACTGTTTTAGCTCCTCCAGCATCCTCAAAGCTTGTTCATTAAAGCTACCCGCTAAATCATAAAGACTTTTTAAGCTATTCGTTGTTTTACCTGACGCCGATACAATAATCCAGTCATTGGCTCCCATGGACTTAACATTGTTAAGAAGCCGCTGGTAACAGTCAGTGCTGGCTAAACTGGAACCACCAAATTTGTGAGTAATGATATCATTATTAGTCTTCATGTTCGTTTTCCGCCGCCTTCTTATGCAAACTCAGGAATCAACAGCTTGATAAAGCTGGCCTGCTCGGGAGAAATATCTTCATCTTGCATCAAAGCCTGCTTTACTTCGTTGCAATTGGTCGCATTGACAAAATTTTCTGTAATGGATATGCCTGCTTCGAGATTACGGATCTGGTGGTAATGCGTGCATGGCGTAAAAATAATATCGCCTGGATTTTGAATGCAATGCACTCCTTTGGCTTCATGAAACATTGGATACCGCTCTAGATCCGGCTCTGCGGCATTTACTTGTCCAAAGCCCACTTTTTCGGCCTCTTCTGGGCCATAAAATACCCACTCCTTGCGACCGCTAATCACAGCATTCCAGGCGTGTGTGGAGGCAATGTCCAGATGCATTCGCGAACCACTGTTTTTGGGCCCCATGTATATCCAACGCAACAACAATAAAGCCGCTTGATCATGCAATAAATCATCATCGATACGATTGCGGATAATACAAGAAAAATAATCCGCTACCTGATAATCATCTACCAGCTCCTTAAAGTACAATGAGAACTGCCACGCTGAAGCATAGTAAGGATCCTTCTCGTCACTTGAAGTTATATAATCAATGTACTCCGCCAATGACATATAACGATTATCTTGATCATTTGAAGAGCGATACACTTTGATCGAATGATGCCCGTAGTTCTGTTTAAAGAAATTCCATGTCCACTTGGTGCGCGCAACCCAGTTAGCTGCACCATTGCGAATAATAAATGGCTGGCGCTGTTCCATACAGCGAGTGACATCTTCTGTAGTGGGGTTAAAGAATTCGATACATGGGGTCAACTGCTTGTGGTTCATAACGGTCATTGTTAATCCTGTTTCGTCAAGAGCAGATGTAAACCTGCTCCTTTATCTATTTCTATAGTGCGTAAGTCAGTTTTAAGGATACGTTGCTTTCTTCAACGCTTCTAAAAGCTTCTTCCCATTGTTGAGAAAAGTTGGGCAAAGGATCATCCAACTGGAAGAAGGCTCCCTGACGAGTATAAGCAATGGTTAAAAAAGACAGGGGGGCTAATTGATACTGATATTTCAGTTGAAAAGACACATCGCTTTCAGCAAAAGACTCAAGAGGCTCATTGCTCGCGACTAACGACTGGTTTTGAGTGTCAAAGGCTGACAGTGCATTAGCTTGCAGCCCATTCCACTGCAAACGTAAAATCATTTCATGTTGTGGTTGAATGTACCAAAGCAGAGATAAGTCTATCTCGCGGAACTGTCGTTCGTAATGCCCGAGTAAACCATCCCCTTCACCGATCAACCAGTCTGGACTTTGCAAAGCCAAAGCAGAAAGTTCCACAGTAAAAGCATCTTGCCATGAATGACGAACGCTGGCTTCGAGGCTATGAGCCCAATGCTCCAGTCCTTCCTGAAGGTAGCCCCAGACAAGGGACCATTCGCTGCCTTTGCCGAAGGGATGTATATACTCAAGATAAAACTCATTTTGCTGTGGCAAATGAACACTGCCATGACCAAACGAGATCAAATCATCCAGCCCGGAGGTTTTTACATCCAGACTTAACTCCAGCAAAGAAGTGTCCTGATAACTGAATAAGCTGGCGAAGGCATAGTTTACAGCTAAGGATTCTGATTGAAAGCTCTGTTGTCGTTCGATACTAAACTCATAAAAAATTTCGCGTATCTGTGGTGTTACATCATAAAATGACACATCACTGGCCAGTCGCCATTGTTTGATATTATTGCGCTCCATATAACCCAGATCATTAATATCAAAATCAGGCTTCAACCAAAGGAGGTTGCTGCTGATGTTCGCATCATCGGACAAAGCATACTCAGCAGATAAAAAAGCACCCTCACCACGTTTGTTATGGTATTGTGATTCAATCTTAGTAGTCATGAAGTTAGCAGAGAGCTTCAGGTCGTCTACATAATGATGATAATCAATGGCGTGCAATTGAGCCTTGCGATCCTGAGCCGAATCGTCTGTCAAACTTCCTAACCAGCCCAGCTCACCAAAGGTGCTATGCCATTGAGTTCGACCCACATAAAATCGCTTACCTGCTGATGAGCCCGCGTCTTTGTCCTCAGCAATCAAAACACCTTGATCAAAAGAGCTACCAAGATTTAAATATTTTCCAGCAAAGTTTAAACCACCAGAAAGTTCTCCATTGCGGTTAGTGAGTGTGCCGATGCGACGTGTATTGATAAGAACAAAATGTTCATCATTGTCTTTAATATCAAACAGGCGGTGGTTTTCCGTAAAAAACGTGCGATTTTCTGCCAGCAAGGTTTCAACGGGAGAAAAATTTGAAATCAGCTCATCGCTATCGACAGCACCAAAGTCGGGGTTAACCGTTGCCATTAACAACTGGTCGCTGGTAGGACGGTACAAAAAATCCATCCCTATGTTATGCTCCCACTGTTGTTGTTCGGCATCGTAATGATTTGCCACCTGAGGAATCACAGTAAGCTGTTCAGGCTCTGGTTGTGTGGTCACCTCGAGCTTGGCTAATTGATTAATAAACCCTGCTTCGCTCCAGTGCATAGCGGGATAAGAAGATTCTTCACTGCGCAGCTTCTGTACTCTACCAAGAGAAAGACCAATATTGCGCACTGGCGCATCAGGATCAATAACATAAACTGCAATGGACCAAGGAAGAAAAATTTCACTCGACCAATGCTTTTTATCTTCGGCGACAGCAAAATGCCAGATACCATCCCACTCGCTGTTAAATTGATTGCCCTGCGTATAAACACCATCACTATAGCCTTCACCAAGCGAGGCGGTAAATTCATAGGCGCTGGTGCCATTACCATTAAAGTCAATGACAACGCGATTGAAGTCTGCTGTGGGTACTTCATCTTTGCGGCTGTATACTCGAACCCGCTCATTCATGGGTTGAGAGTTAATAAAACCAAGATAGATACCTTCTTTGCGCATCAACACCCGGGCCTCGGTTGAATAAGGTGCCGCAGCACCTGTGTCAGGGTCCGTAAGCACAAAGTGAGAGTAAACTGTAGCCTGCTCCCATAAAGCTTCATCAAGACGGCCATCCAGCTGAATGCCAGGCTCTTCATTAGCCAGCCCCCAGTTAGTGGAAAAAAACGCCATGATCAACCAGCTTGCTCGCATCACAAAGAGTCTCCAGATGGTTCGTTGGAGACCATGACTTTGCTATACAAAGCAAGATAGATTTCTGCCAGAGTTTTCAACTCCTTTACAGCTACGCGCTCGTTTTCTTGATGAATGGTTGCGTTAGGCAAACCAAGCTCTATCACCTGTGCACAAATATCTTTAAAGAAGCGACCATCAGAAGTGCCGCCAGTTGTAGAAATACGTGGAAATAATCCCAGCTTCTCATGAATAATTTTTTCACAGGTTTCAATCAAAGAAACTTGCCCGACATTCGGCACGTCAGAATGATAAGGTGCACAATGACGATAAGCTGTCAGCTCATAGTCTTGAGTGGTTTGTTGCACAATGGACTCTACCCGTTGATACAGATCTTCTTCTGTGTAACGGGTTGTGTAACGAATATTTAAACTCACACTGGCTGATGATGGAATAATGTTATCGGTCCATTGACCAGAGTCCATATGAGTTACCTGCAATGAGGTTCCAGGAAAATCTCCGTCACCGGAATCCCAGCGACATTGACTCAGCTCATTGACAATACGGCACATTTGATGAATGGCATTCACACCTTGTGCGGGATAAGCAACATGACCACTTTTTCCTTTGATTTTAATATCGAAGCTTAACGCACCTCGACGCCCTACTTTGATCATATCGCCACTGTGCTTAACCGCTGTTGGCTCGCCAATTAAACAGTAGTCCATCGTTTGTTGTCGTTGCTTTAAACGTTGCACAATATCCAGTGATCCATGATCCGCTTCACCTTCTTCATCACTGGTTATAAAAAACCAGAGGCGTCCTTCGAATGCATCCTGTGCTACCAGCTCTTCGACAGCAACCAGGGCCGCGGCAATACCACCTTTCATATCAGCAATGCCACGACCAATTAAATATTGTTCTTTAATATTGGCTGCAAAAGGCGGTGCCTGCCAACGCTCCAGATCGCCAGGAGGGACAACGTCGGTATGACCACAAAATGCGAAGTCTGGGCCACTGCCACGTTCTATAACAGCAATCAGGTTGCTGACGCCATGGCATTCATACTGTTCGACGGTTGCTCCTAATGCAGATAGTTTTTTTGCAATCCAATGCTGACAACCGGCATCATTTGGTGTAACAGATTCAAATTGAATCAATCGTTGAGCATAGTCAACCACACGCTCTTTATAATCGGCATCGATTTTCAATTGATGTTGTGTTTGCATACTGCGTTATAAGTGCTGCTTAATGCAGCACATCTCCTGTTAGTCGAGTGCCAAAAACAGTGATAGAACTTTTGGCCTGTTGATCAATCTGTTCCTGAGTAAAAGGCAATGGAACCAGAGCTTTATTGTGCGAGTAAAATTTATTTTGATCGCTAAAGTGATCCGATGCAGGATCAGAAGATTGTGAATACACTAACAAACCACGTGCCTCGGGTCCTTTCTCTGTGTAAGACAAAATATACATCCAGCTGGAGCCAAAGCGTACCTGATAACCGGAAGAGGTAAGTCCGGATTCCATCGGCTCTTGCGAATACAAATCCATAGCAGGTTCATAATAATGTCGAGGAAAATGACTTTCGTCCCAGCTCCAGGTTGCCATCATATTAAAGCCACCTTCTTCTTCAAATAGGCCAGGCCAAGGCAGTCTATCTTGTGCTGGCTCACCTGCAGCTGTTGTTGACTCAATAAACTGAAATTCATTCACTGTTGCATCCAATGACCAGCCAGCTACCTGAAGATTAGCGACGGTTAATGCCAGTTTTTGTAACACTTCTTCACTTTGCTTCAGTTGACGGGGTGTATGGGCTGGCTGTGTTGGATCAAATGGAACTTCAAAATCTTCTTCCATATCGATAACAAATGCCAGCTCACGGAGAATCAAAGCCCCCTTACCCTGAGCATTAAACTTTCCGTCCCATTGTTTTAATATTGAACAAGCTTGTTGAATGTTGACGGTTAGCTCTTCAGACAACACCACATCAAAATTTCTGGTGTTGCTGCAAAGACTCTTGAGTTCATCCAGAATCAATTCCGCCAGGTAAGAACGATCACTTAACAAAGATTGTTCCAAAGTCGCCAGAGTAAATCCACCTTGCTGTTTTCCTTCTGATAGAAGCTTGAGCCCCATTCGAGTTCGCAAAGTCAAGCTATCTGTTTCTTCCCCAAATAAAGGAGAGTATCCCTCCAGCAACTGTTGAGGATGAGTCGCCCAGTGAGAATCATTAGAGTTTTGGACAAAATCACGGGTTTCTAAAGTAGGTACACGTTGGAAGGGAACGCTTGTGTTAAACATCAGATCCGACCGATTTCCAGGTAAAACGCTGAGCCCTGTCTCTGCTCGAATATGCGCCCAAGGGGTGTCTGAGATCAATAACTCCAATGCAGCACTGGATAAGTCAGGTACTGCGATGTCACCAATATATAAAGCCTGCCCCTGTTTGCTGGTTAACAGAGTATTGTTAAATGCCAACCCATGATACTGATGGTATGCCTGCTTTGCTTCAGCCAGAGAGGATGAGCGATTAAGAGCAAGCCAATGATCAATCATATCAAGGTTGTAAAGATTCACGTCTTTCAAAATGTAAAAATTTTCTGCTGACCAGGCCAACTCTTCATTCTCAATTACAGGCCCCACATCGGTATAGAAGTGACGTTTAGAAAACACTTCAATACCTTTATTCGTTCTAACGTCAATGTTAATGGAGCGAGACTTAACCTGTTTAACCTCACCGTCGACCACATAGGTCATAGGATCAGATTGATGGGTTTGCATCTGATAAATAACAAAATGCTCAGCGCTGGAGTAAGTATGACTCCAACCAATATGTTCATTGAATCCAATGTTAATCACGCCAGGAAAGCCGACCAGAGAGGCCCCCATAACATTTAACTCATCATCGATCTGGTGATGAACCTGCCAGAAACGCATATTACCTTCATAAGGAAAATGTGGATTCGCCAATAGCATGCCTCTAGCATTTTTACTGGCTATATCTCCCAGTGCCCAGGCATTAGAGCCAATCGCAGGAGTGACTTCATAAGGTGCGTTAAAAGCTAAGTCCTGCTCGCTTTCTGAATGAGGATCGGCAAGGAAATATTCTTCACCAAATTGTGCCGCGCCAGGAAAAACCGCAATCGAAAATAAATGCGCTAATACATCTTCTGGCTTGATGGGTGTTAACCACTCAGCTCCTCGACATAAGGCAGGGATCATATTGGGTTGTTCAGCAGCCTGCTGCAAATATTGATTATAACCAGCAACGTAACCTTTAATAATGGTTTGAGCGTCCACACTCAATTGAGGAAACAATCGTCTGGCTTCTGTAACAAGTGCCAATGCTCGATAACGAAAATCCTGTTGCAGGTTGATACCATCACCGTTTTCTTCTTTATCAGCTCCCCAGTAGCGAGAGGTTTCTCCTCGCACTCGCACATAGTTATCGGCCATCAGACACAGGTTATCTTGAGCCTGAGCATAGGCATTACCAAAACTGAGACTACCCAGATCCTGTGCGCGGATATGAGGCACACCAAAATTTGTACGAGTAATATCAGCTTTATATTGTTTCTTAACATCGGTATTAATAACCAGCGAACTACACCCAGCCAGCAAGCCCACCGCGAGTAACATCTGTCCTGTTCGAATGATCGTTTTCATTATCTAGCCCTCAATGTGCCACTATCAAAGCAATCACGAGCTTTGAATTTTGATTCCAGCATTAATGCACGTAACAACCAACGGTCGGTACCATCGTATCTGGGTTCATAAGAGCTGCGTGCATGGGCAACTCTACGGTTATCAAACAACAACATTTCTCCTGGAGCCAGAATAAAAATTTCTTTGTTTGCATTGATGTAATCGGTCAGTTTGTTCATGGCCGCTTCTGCCTTAGGCGTCAAACAGCGCATATAAGCTGGATCAAAGATCATCTCTGGTTCTTCGTGCTGGCTTAACACAGCGACACGGCGATTACCTTTTAAGCGACTGTTAAAAGTAGGATCAACCAGGATCTCATAGTCCGACTGTTGTAACTGATGCAAGGTATCAGCATCCAGACGCAAACTTTTCGTTTGAAACAGATAGGTTTCTGCGTTGATGTCTCCACGCAGGCAAAATAGTGCCACCCAATCTGCTTTGGCGTCATGAAAGCCATCTTCTACATGCCATTGAAGGAAATCTTTGTTAGTTCCTAATTGTTCGTTTTGATGCTTTTCAATCGGAAACACATCATCAATAAAATTAAAGTTTTTCTTACCCGCAAAAGAATAAATATAACCAATGCGCGATAACAACATAGATATCAAGGTGCGAGTGATCTTCAGGTTTTCACCATTAGTCTGTGTATAAGACAAAGGCGTTGCTCCCAGATTCTCAGGAACAGGTAAACCTTTTATTAACAAATAGTTCTCATTTTCAAAAGCACGAAAGTCAAACAGTTTTTTCTGTAGCCTTGCGGGCAAGCGAAAGGATTGCTGAAAACAGTGCCAGTAAAAGTTTTCGAAATTGTCAATCTCATACTGATGCGTAACTGATTGTAAAACATCAACCAGTTGTTCTTGCTCGTCTTGCTCTAGTTCGAAAACAAAAGATGGCTGTTGCGGTAATACGTCAACCGCAGAAATATTGTTCATTTTATATGTCCTAATTAGATCGTCTTACAAGGCAAAACTATTCGCCTAGTAGCTCTCGAATACCTTTGATTACAATGATTAATGCTTCTCGCTCTGCCAGAGTCAGATCGGGGTGCCAAATATCCATTAGCAAGCAAATACGCTGCTGTTCAGAATGATTAAATGCTTCATGCACATAAGAGTAATCAAACAGCAAGCACTCCCCTTCTGTCCATGCTCGTTCTTCACCAGCTACGATGATGCTGCAATCTTGCTGAGGAATATCAACTGCCAGATGGAGGTTCAGGGTAAAGTTCCATAAGTCGCAATGAGGTTTTATGACTGCTCCAGGCCGTAGAATGGAAAAGTGAACCTCTAGCAAAGGACAATGCCAGTCACGTAACTCTCGATTAAAAACTTCCCATGTTGCTGGCACTTCTTGTGCCGCAGCTGTTACCGGAGCACCATTCTGAAACAGATAAAGTGCATGCCAGTCATCCTGCCGTCCCAGATAATGATCATAATTTTCTAGCAAGGCTGTACGACGATTGATCGCCTGATGAATTTCGCTTTTTATAGCAGCCGATTGCATACTCAGCGTTGATACCAGAGGCGCAAGCTTAGGGAAATCAGCAGTATCGAGCCAAGGTGTGGTAGATAAGCCAGGCATAATATAGCGGGCATCTTCTTGCATGGGATCGCGCTGCTGTTGCTGAGGATCAAACATGGCTTCAACACGTTCCAGTGAGTGACTCCCATATCGCTGCCTGATGCTACTTAGCTCTTGTGCAAAAAAATCTAACATGAAAACTCCTTCAATAACTATCCGGCTAAAGGTGCCAAGCTCGGTTGTTCAGACAATGCGGCTGTCGTTCTATTATCTATAAGTGAATCAATCTGACCGTTTTCCATTGATATAACGCGATCGGCCACATCAAAGTATTTATCATCGTGACTGATTGCGATGACGGTCTTTCCATTCTTTTTCATTTCAGGTAACAACTCGCGATAGAATAAATTTCTAAAATAGGGATCTTGATCCGCAGCCCATTCATCAAATAAATAAACTGGAGCATCTTCAAGATAAGCAATGACTAATGCTAGGCGTTTTCTTTGACCATGAGACAAACGTGTCGTTGACAGCTTGCCGTTAATAACGCTTACTTTTTCATCCAAGTTCAGTTTGCTCAGGTAGCTACGAATTTTTTCATCAGACGCTGGCTGGCCACTGCGGTTAATCACGGTATCAAATAAATAAAAATCAGAATGAATCACACTGTACATATTTAAATAGTGTGTAAACTCTGCGGAGGTAATCGCTTGGCTGTCAACATAAATGTCACCAGCCGTTCGATTGAGCAAGCCAATCAACAGCTTGGCAAATGTTGATTTACCACTGCCATTACCACCACGAATGATGACAATCTCACCTTTACTAATGGCCAAATTAATTGGGCCCACAGCAAACTGGCTGCCGTCGGTTTCGTATTTAAACGTCAGGTTACTGAGCTTAATGTTAGACCAGTCATAGTAGCGCCCCTCTTCTTGAGCGGGATCTTTCATTTGAGTTTGTGTAGAAAACTCCAGACTATCAATTTTACGCAAAGAAATAAGCGCTTTAGCTATGGTTTCTTGTGAAGACAGAATAAAATCAATCGGCCCCAGTAAGAAAGTCATAATAAAAATAAAGGTTAATATGTCACCACTCTCACCCAGTCCCCACTGAGCGTGGGAGAAAATGATGGCACCTAGTACCAGAAACAACAAAGTCTGTCCCCAGTTTTCACTCAGCTTCCAAAAAATCTCTGACTTTAGATCGGAGCCATTGATCTTTTTTAATGCTGGCAAAACACCACGTTGAAAAAATGCATGTTTGCGCTTAACGTTATTATTCAATTCTTTAACACCATCCACCAGACTCTTAAACTGTTCGTGCAAGTCGTCATAGTCATCACGATACACCTCATCGTATTTTTCGGCCTTTAGAATAAAGTAACGTGAAACTAATAGCCCCAGTGGCAATAGAACAAGAATTACCATGAATAAATCAAGAGATTTATAAGCCAGAAAACCAAGGCATACGAGTACGGTAATAATGTGATAGATGAATTGTGGCATGGTAGAGATAGCCGCAGAAATATCACTCACATCCGATGTCAAACTGGCTTGTACTTTGTGACCACCGATTTTATCCAGAACGCTAAACGGTGTATTCAAAATTCTACGAACTAGGCTACTGCGCACTTCATAAATGATTTTAACACTCAGCTTGGTCATCAAAAAATTAGCCAGCGAGCTAACCAGAAACAAGCTTAATAGTCCCAGTACGAACTGAGCCGACCAAGTAACAATATCGGCTTTAATATGTTCCAGTGCATCATCGGTTATTAACGAGATGAGCCATACACTAAAAAACGCACTGAATGCACCAACAATACTGTTTAAGATGATTTTCAGTCGATTTGACTTGACTAAATCAGCAACCATCGAAAAGTTCTCCTACAAAATTCAAATTTAGGCAATCGCTTGCCAAAGAGTAATATTCCAGCTTCCCATCACCGCTTTCTTTTCGACGACAGGTTGCAACCAACGGCAATCTTCATAAGGTTGACGGTTACCGTTCACTTGTAAGATCCACACGGGGTTAGCCATCACGAAATCCTGCTCTTTCAGACTGGCTAACCAACGACTTAATCTTTGTTGGTCAAAAGTATCAAAGGAATAAATCACCACCGGTGTTTGTGGAAAGTTCATCGCCAAAGCATCACCGACTTTAACTTCAATATCGTCTCGGCCTATCAATGAGCAATTTTTGCGCGCGATACTGGCTAACGCAGGGTTGATTTCCACTCCCATGATTTTATGAAATGGAAAGTTCGCAGCACATAACAAAGAGCGACCTTTGCCGCAGCCTAAATCAATATATGTGACGTTTTTCAGGCTCATTGGTAACAGGTGTAATGCTGTATCAATCACGCTATAGTGAGCTGGCATATAACGCGTCACCCAGGAGCTGTCAGCTAATTGCTGGCGGGAATGTTTGATACCGTCCGTGTCGACTTTTAAGGCTTGGTCTCGACTGTCTTGTGCATCCATAAAATTAAACAGCTTGTCAGGATCTGTAATACCAAACACCAGCCATAACACATGATACAAGATTTCGCCTTGATGGATTTTAACCTTTCCATTGAGTAGCGCACTTGCCAGTGTTTCGATGGGGTTTCTCTTGATGCATTCCACCAGTGCTTCCCAATGAATAGTGGTGTGACTATCCCACTGCTTTTCGCTGACGTTGGCATCAAAGTTTACGACAGCATGACCTCGGTTGATCTGAAATTCCCAAACAGCTTTACCAGAAATATCCACTCGGTGTAAGCTGTCCAGATCATCTTGGGGCCAGTACACATCGCAACGATAAGCCACTTCCTGTTGCACGCTTTTATAATCGACGCCGTTGGTATGAAAGACAGGTTCATCCAAATAGTCTTTATTCAATAATGCTTGTGCTAAACCATCCACATCTTCACTTAAAACAGAATAGTGATTGCCTGAGATCATTCCTTGAACTATCTCTCCAGCGACTACAGCTTCAAGCCCATCGATGATAACGTCTTTTTCACTACGCAACTCAATAGAACGGTGGCAATAAAGAAAGTAAAGATTGCCTTGCAGTTGTCCACCGGGATAGTAGTTTAAAGCCATTAACGAGCGGGCTTTATACGTTTCCATAAAGTGTTGGCGGGCTTCTTCTGTCGCGCCTTGCTGTAACTTGAGGCAAACCTCATCCAGTTCTTCTTGAGTATAGGCTTCACCTTCATAAGCGGTAAGAAAACTTTCGATAATCGTTAACTCGACCTGTTTGCCGGCTGCTTCCAACGCTAAAGCCAACTCAAAAGCAATACAGGCGCCGACGCAATAACCAGCAATTTTATAAGTTGCTTGTGGGTAGTCCTCCAGCAATAAGTGGGCATAATGTTGTGCCAGTACTGATACAGATGAATCTGCATGAGAAATGCCTTGAGCCGTATCCAGAGCATGTAAACCATACATCGGGCTTAGCTTCTCAGCCAGTGGAGCAAAAGAAGATGCAGAGGAGTCCGCACCAGGTACAACAAATAAAGTTTGCTGCCCATCTGCCAGAGGAATGACTTTATAGAGTTGTTCGGATGAATCCAACAAAGCCATAATGTCAGCTTTATGCGCGATTACCTGCGCTTTAAGTTCAGCGTCAAAATTCCCATTCGCTAATACTTTAAATCCTAACTTTTTATTTTCAACAAACAGCAATACCCCTGCGGCTTTGGCTTGTTGAATAATATTCATGGCACTCATTGTATTTCCTGCATGATATGTCATTGGATTTTTATAAGGCTTAGAGCCAGCCCTCGTCGCTGATTGCGTCATCTTCAGTCGCCGTTGCCAAAGTCTGTTGCAGTATCTTTTTATCTACCACAAAAGCGAGTTCACTTAAGTCATTGGCAGTCAAAGCTTCACTCACACTGACTTCTACCTGATAATGCTGTTGTATTAAATGCAACAGACGTAACAGTGTTAATGAATGGCCTCCCAGCTCAAGAAAAGAGTCTGCCATACTTACTTTGTCAATATTCAAGTTGAGCAACTTGGCACAGTTGGAACGTAAAACAGATTCCACTTCTGTTTGAGGCAATCGGATAACTTTGTTTTGCAATAGCCTTTGAGGTGTTGGAAGTGCCTTTGTGTCCACTTTGCCGTTATTGTTGAGAGGCAACGAAGGCAACACTGCAAACAGCTCAGGTAGCATGTACTCTGGTAACCGTTTATTGAGTTCGTTTTGAATGTTCTGAAGCCAGAATGCTTCATCAACTGTTTCGGAAGGTACTAACCATGCCGCCAGTTTGGGTTGCTCTGAATGTTGCTTTTCTATGCGAACGATGGCGCTGGAAACCTGAGGCAATTGTGCTAGTGTCAGTTCGACTTCAGCAACTTCTATACGATAACCTCGAATCTTTACCTGAGCGTCATTACGGCCACAATAGATCAGTTCTCCTTGCGCATTCCAGAAAGCTTGATCACCCGTTCGATACAGTAATGAGTCTGTTGCTAACCAGTCAGGCGCTTGAATAAAATGACTTGCTTGTTGTTCAGGTCGATTGATGTAACCCAAACTGACTGCCTGACCGCCAATCACAACTTCGCCGATAGCTCCGGGAGCCACAGGTTCACCAGAATGATCCATTAAGTAGATTTCGCAATTAGCCAGTGGCTTACCTAGGGGGATAGTATGTTCTTGTTCTGATGTCCATCTACTCACATCAATCGCGGCAGCAACCACTGTTGTTTCGGTCGGGCCATAAGTATTGAACAGACGCACAGAATGACCCACAAGGTGTTGCCACTGTTGCAAAGCGTCCCGTTGCATGGCTTCCCCTCCAACAAGACAATGAGTCAAACCCTGAAGTGTACTCTGTGTAGTAAGCAGCTGAGTCCATTCATGCCACAAAGCGGTCGGCATCGAAAGTACAGATATATTTTGCTGCTGAATAAGTTGCGGCAAACTTGTGAGATCCACAAGATGCTTTGTTTCATCAAGAACAAGACAACCACCCGAGAATATAGACAACATCAGTTCTTCAATAAAAATATCAAAGCCCATATTGGCTATTTGCAATACGGTTGCTGACGTTTGTATTCCATAGGCTGCGGTTACGGCCTGATGATAGCTCAACAAGTTATCTGCACTGACTCGAATTCCTTTGGGCAGCCCAGTGGAGCCCGAGGTATACATAACGTAGCTTACCTGTTCTGTGTTGGCTAATGGTTTTGACACAACCAAAGGTAATGTGTCTTTTCGCCGATCTTTATTGACAGATATCAGCGGTAAAGCGAATTCTTTTGCCGCCACTTCATCTTGCGAGCGTGTGAGTATCCATTGCACGCCCGCATCTTGAATCATTTGTTGCAAGCGTTCCTGAGGGTGTTCAACAGCTAAGGGAACAAAGGTTGCCTGAAGTTTTACAACCGCCAGAATTGCAATAATAGATTCGGCGCCCCCCGTAAAGTACAAACCCAACGAAGTATTGGTTTGCACTCCGATTAACGACATTTCGTGAGCAAGGCAGTTAGACGCTTTATCCAGCTGTTCATAGGTCATGCTGCCCCAGTCACCTTTAAGTGCAACGGATTGTCCGTTATCGATAGCCAGACCTTGAGCAAATAACTCAGGTAATGAAGTGCTTGCAGTAACTAGGGCATTAGCATTGCCCCATTGCTTCAGCTGAGTCATCATTGCTGGCGACAGATAATCCTGATGGCCCAACAGATGTTGCTGAGAGTTAAGCAGCGATTGGATGGCAGTGGCATAGTAGCCCAATAGGTCGCGACATTGTTGGGCAGTAAAGTGACTTGTCGTTAACGCGAGCTGTAATACCAGTGAGCCATGAGCTGGACTGTGCTGACATTCAAAGTCATAGCCATAATCTACTCGTTCATGCTCGACATCCGTTATATCTGAATCAACGTCGGTGTGGTTAACATCAGGCGTTTGCAGTTGATCCGCTACATGAAAGTTCACATAGTTAAACAAGGCTCCAGAGAAATCTCGCTCCAGTTTTTCCTGCATTAAAGCGACAGGGTAATGTCGGTACGTCCAATGCTCGTTGAGCTGCTGTTCCGTTTGCTTAAGCCATGTCTGCCAATTTTGATGAGCGCCCCCCACATGCAACGGTGGTGTATTCAAAAACAGTCCCAAAGCAGAATCAGAGTGTTCGCTTTCAAGACGGCCATGACTGACAACAGAAGTGATCACACTATCACTGCCGTTGACTTTGGCTAATACAAAGCAATGAACCGCCAACATTAATGTTCGTACGGGTAGCTTAAGCTGAGTTGATAAAGTATCGAGATCTTTAGCCAGATAAGAAACATCCAGTCGCTGGGCAAAATGATCATTTGCAGCTTTGCCCGTCCAGTGAGGTAAAGGTGCATCATGAACCACTTTTTGCCAGTATGCTTGAGCTTCTTTGCTCTGTGAGGCTTCGAGTTCTGCGGCAATATAAGCACCAAATGGTGGGCAAGCCGATCGAGTGACAGGTTTATTATCGGCCATGGCGGCGTGATAATTTTCCATAAACTCAACTTTTAGGTTCGCGACACTCCAACCATCCAGAATGGCATGCTGATGAGCAAAGCCTATAACAAAATGCCCTGCGGGATGAACAAAGGCATGAACACGCCACATCAGTTCATTGGCATCGAAGAAGGCTTCTTCTTCCTGTTCTAGCCACTGCTCCAGTTGTTGATCAAACGCTTCGTTGGTTAAGTTATCCCAGCGATGAAGAGTAACAGGCAACTCGACATTATTTTTTATTACCTGAATGGCCCCTGTTGCCGTAAAGCGATAACTGGCGCGTAATACTTCGTGCCGTTGCAATAGATTTTCGAAAGCGGATTTAAACGCTTGTTCGTTCCATATTTCTTCAACCGGATAATGCTCCACAATGTGATAACTTTGATCTTTAAGTTGATGGTAAATCGACCCCAGTTGAAGATTCGATAGGGGATAGGCGTCTTCGACTCCCTCTTCTTTTATTAAGTTTTCTCGCTCTGCCTCTGTTAACAGAGAGAAGGCAACATATTCATTATCCTGATCGACTTTTGAAGCATCCTGAGTGTGAGCCTGAGCAGCCAGTGCCATCACCGTCTGGTGCATTAACAAATCTTTTACCGTTACTGCCAAACCTTGCTTTTGACACAAGGTAACGACTCTAACCATCAGTATAGAATCTCCACCCAGCGCAAAGAAATTATCATGGCGACCCACCTGCTCTAGCTGCAACACCTGAGCGAATGCATTGGCAATGATAGTTTCTATCTCTCCTTCGGCGACTTCAAACTCCTGATGCGCATAATCTTCCAGTTGTGGCTTGGGTAAGCGCGCTTTATCCACTTTGCCAGTAATACTGACAGGAAACTGTTCCATACAGACAAAGGCAGCAGGGATCATATAGTGCGGCAATGATTGCATTAATTCTGTTCGCACCTGCTCCAGATCAAGGCTCACCTGAGTCTGGAGGTAAGCCACTATTTGGCGCTCGCCTGAGTTCAGTTGATGCACTAGAACAACGGCATTACTGATCGCATTGAGTGTTCGCAACCGTGCTGTGATTTCGCTTAACTCGATACGGAAGCCACGTAGCTTTATTTGATCATCATTGCGTCCAACAAACTCCAGTTGACCCTGTTCGGTCAGGCGAGCCTGATCACCAGTGAGATAAATTCGTCCACCGGATTGAGTCAGATGATCAACAATAAATTTTTCTTTCGTTAAGCTGTCGTTTTGGTGATAGCCTCGCGCCAGACCTGATCCGCCGACGGCCAACTCACCAACGACACCACGTGGAACCAACTGTCGATGCTCATCGAGAATAAACAATGTTGTATTGGCTAGTGGCGTTCCGATGGGCACAACACTGTCAGCAGCAAGATGAGTTTGAGTGACATCGCCATAACTGACATCAATCACCGACTCGGTTTGACCGTAAATATTAAAGCAACGGGCTTCAGGGGCCATAACGGCTTGTAAACGTGACAGGTCGCGTCCATACCAAGCTTCGGACCCTACCAGAATATGACGCAACCAAGGCAGAGTTTGTTGGTGTTGCTCTGCATAATCCAGCAAGTTACGTAAGACCACCGGAACAAAATCACCAAAACTAATGCGGTGTTGTTGAATCAGTTGGAACAACTGCTCACTATCTACCAGATCTTCTTTTCGACATAGCACCAGAGAGCCTCCGGTGGTTAAACTTTTTACGATGTCTCCAAGAAAAATATCCACAGCCAGACCAGCCATTTGTAACAGTTGTGGTGGTTGTTCACGCAAACCAAATGTTTCAAACCAGCCTTCTGCACGGGCAAGCATAGCTTCGTGTTCAACCATAACGCCTTTCGGCTTGCCCGTTGTGCCTGAGGTATACACCATGTAAGCCAGTTGTTGGTCGCTCAAGGGCAAATCAACAAGGGTGAGCTGATCGGCAGGAGTGAGAAAGTCGGCGACCCTCTTGCAAGGAACACTTGTCGCAATACCTTCCAGTGTTTCATCACTGATGATTAAAGTCGGTGTGCAACTTTCCAGTATCATTTGCAATCGGTCGGCTGGTAACGCATTGTCAAGGGGAACATAAGCCGCCCCTGCTTTCATAACGGCCAATACCATAACAACCGCTTCCAGATGACGCTCCATGTGTAACGCAACAAAGTCGCCAGTTGCTACATTGTGTTCTACAAGATGATGTGCGGCCAGGTTGATGTGTTGTTGTAATTCTTCATAACTGATTTGAACATCACCATCAATGACTGCCAACGCATTGGGTGTTTGTGCCGCCTGCTGCTCAAATAAATGATGGATACCTTGTTGAGTGGGATACTCAATATCGGCCGGATTAAAGTTCTCAAGTAAAAAACGCTTCTCAGCTTCGGAGACCCAGGAAAGATGAGCAATGGGCAGAGAAAAGTCTTGCGCATATGCCAATGACGTGACCAGCGTTTTGAACGCCTCGGCCATACGGGCAATGCTTGATTGAGTAAACAAAGAACGATTGTATTCAAACACAAACTCCAGACCTTCATCACTCTCACTGGCATCCAGGGTAAGTTCAAATTGTGCGGTAACGTTTTGTGCTTCTAGCTCATCAATGTGCAACCCATCCATTGCAAAAGATTGCGTCGTATGGGTATCCATTGAAAACATAATCTGGAACAAGGGGGAATAAGCACGACTGCGTTCCGGTTGCAGTTGTTGAACCAACCATTCAAAAGGCATTTCCTGATGAGCCTGTGCATCTTGATGAACCTGCTTTAGCTGTTCAATAAAATCAGCCAGTGATTGTTCGCCTGCGCACTGCAATCTTAACACCAGGGTATTAACAAAGAAGCCAATAAGAGGTTCCAGATGACTATGATGACGATTAGCGACTGGTGTGCCCATAACAACATCAGTGGCCTGCCCCGTTCGGCCTAACAATAATGCGAAAGCACCTTGCAACAACATGAACAAGGTAGTCTCTGTTGCCTGCGCTTGCTGACGCAAACGAGCCAGTACATTATTGTCCAGTACAAAGTCATAGTGTGCCCCTTCGTTACTCAGTTCAGCTGAGCGAGAAAAATCCAGCGGTAGATCGTGTACGACAGGCAGATCAGCCAGTTGCGTCAACCAGTAATCTTGCATGCGCTTCAAACTTTCGCCTTGCAATCGTTGTTGCTGCCAAACAGCGTAATCCAGATATTGAATCGGCAGCTCGTTTATCTGCGGATGCGTTGAACTATCCGTTAACTCTGCTGATACAAAAGATGAGTACAACGCCATAAACTCATCACACAACACGCCAATAGACCAGCCATCCGACGCAATGTGATGCATGTTAAATAGAAGAACGCCTTGAGTGGATGATTGCAGTAAGTAATGAGCTCTTAGTAACGGAGCTTGCGATAAATCAAATAGAGAACTGCTGTCTTGTTGCTGCCATTGCTCAATGGCCTCCTGCTGTTTTGAAGCTTCCAGTATGGAAAGATCAATGACTTTAAGTTCAACACGAACATCATGATGAATGCTTTGCCATGCTCCTTCTTCGTCGCTGTGGTAGCTGGTGCGCAAAATTTCGTGGCGCTGAATAATTTTATTCAATGCCTGTTCGGCTGCTTTAATATCAAAAGTGCCTGAAACTTGCAAAGCAAAAGGCATATTGTATTCTGGCGTGCCCTCTTCCATGTTATCGATAAACCACAAGCGTTGTTGTGAATAAGATAATGGATATCTTTTAGCATCTCGTTTTACTGGCACTATGTCATTGTTGTTTTGCTGTGGCTCAGACTCTAACAAACGAGCAACGCTGGATAAACGAGGATCTTTAAAAACCGCTTTAACATCCAGTTCCTGTTGCAGTTTTGAACGGACTTCACTGACCAGACGAATGGCAAGCAATGAGTGACCACCCAATTTAAAGAAATGATCATCACGGCTGACTCGCTCTAGCCCCAGCAGGTCACACCATATTGATGCCAGGGACTGTTCTGATTGAGTTTTAGGAGCGATGTAGTCATCACCACCAAAATCTCTAGTGTCAGGCTCTGGTAACGCTTTTTCATTGACTTTTCCATTAATGGTTAATGGCAACTCGTCCAACAAAACAAAGGCGGCAGGCACCATATATTCTGGCATCTGCTGTTGAGCTGCTTTGCTCATTTCTTTGATGCTCAGCTCCTTTCCACACACATAAGCGATCAGACGTTTGTTATCATCTGCATCACTTTGTACCAGAACATGCGCCTGTTCTATGGCTGGCAACGCAAGCAAGGTTTCTGCGACTTCCTCCGGCTCTACTCGATAACCACGGATCTTGACCTGACGATCGTTGCGCCCCATATAAACCAATAAACCATCGGCTCGATAGCGCACTAGATCACCACTTCGATACAGAGGCGTTTGCGCTATAGGTAACTGCACAAAAGCATTGCGAGTCAGTTCTGGTTGATTCAGATATCCACGCGCAATGCCCTGCCCTCCGATATACAGTTCTCCAACCATCCCTTTGGCTACAGGGTTACCCATTGCATCAAGAACATAGAGCTGTGTATTGGGGTTAGCTTTTCCAATAGGGATCAGTGGCGCATGAGTTGCCGAATGCATCAGATGACCACAGGCTGTGACCGTTGCTTCCGTTGGGCCATAGGTATTATACAAAGCAACCTTATTAGTCCATTGAGCAAACCACTGTTCTACATACGATGCTTTAATGGCTTCACCGCCCAGAATCATTAAACGCAACGCACCTGAGTTGTCGGGCAAACCCGACGCTACCAACTGATGCCAGAATGCTGTGGGTAAGCTTGCTAAAGTAATGCCCTGCTGCTGACAAAAACGCCAGAAGTGCTGACTGTCTTGCACACATTGATCATCACGTAACACCAGCGTTGCTCCATGACATAAAGCGCCAAATATTTCTTCTATAGAAATATCAAATGCAAAGCTGGCGAACTGTAATACTTTATCATTGATTGTGATGTGATAATTTTCTTGCGTTACATGAACAAAGTGCATCAGTTGTCCGTGTTCAATCATTACGCCTTTGGGTTGACCCGTAGAGCCAGAGGTGTACATGATGTAAGACAAATGTTCAGCACTGATCATTTGCTCAGGATTGGCCTGAGAGTAGCCTTCTAGTAAAGTCGACAGCTTATCTAGCTGAACAACTTCCGTTTGCTTCTGTGCTGTCAGCACGGGTGTGCTGGAATGCATAAGTATCCATTTGGGCTGAGCATCTTTTAGAATAAAATCAACTCTTTCTTGAGGATAATCGATGTCAATCGGTAAGTAGGTGCCACCGGCCTTTTGAATGGCCAGTAACGCAATAATAGAGTCAACACTGCGCGGCAGATAAACGGCAACCGTCTGTTCTGGACGACAACCTTGCTCAATCAACCAGTGAGCGTATTGATTGGCCTTTTGATTCAACTCAACATAGGTCAGTGAATCCTGAGCATTTTGTATAGCAATGCTATGCGGGTTGCTTTTAACCTGTTGTTCAAAGGACTGATGTGCCAGTTTCGTTTGGTCATAAGCCGAAAAAGTCTGGTTAAGTGTTTGTAGAACTTCTCTTTGCTCTCCACTGGAAGATAGACTTAAATCTTCTAAACGAGTTGATTCTGATTCAGCGACCAGACTTTTGAGTAACTGTTCAAAATGACTAGCAAACAAATTGACAGTGGTTGCAGTGAACAAGCTGGTGTCGTATATCCATTCAATATAGAGCTGGTCATTTTCGACAGCAGCCGAAACATCCAGATCGAATTTGTTTACCAGTTTTTCATCGCTTAACGGCTCGATCGCCAGACTGCTCTGTGATGATCCCGAAGCATTAGCGACATCCATACTGAACATGATCTGAAATAAAGAAGTATAGCTTTGACTTCTGGAAACCTGACTGATTTCTACCAGCTGTTCGAATGACAGATCCTGATGGCTTTGTGCGCCAATATTCACCTGCTTAACATGATCAAAGTAATCACGAATGGATGCCTGTTCAGTGTTAACTCGCAACACCAGTGTGTTAACGAAAAAACCAATTAAGCCTTCGATCTCTTTTCGAGTTCGGTTGGCAACCGGAGTTCCAATAACGATGTCTTGTTGTTGACTGTGTCGTGACACCACCAGAGCCAGAACACCGTGAAGGAATACAAAAGGGGTTACATCCAGCTTTTGCGCCATTAATAACACTTGCTGCGTGAGGGAAGCATCGAGAGTATTAGCAAGAATGCCACCCTCAACGCTGCGTTGAGCTGGACGCTGAAAATCCAATGGTAGCTGATGGACTTCTGGAACGTCTTGTAATTGTTTGCGCCAGTACTCTGTTTGTTTATCCAGTATATCCGGGGTTAACCATTGGTGCTGCCAATGAGCAAAGTCAGCGTATTGAATAGGCAATGGCTCCAGTTCGCTGTTGTCACCCTGACTGATTGACTCGTAATAGAAAGCAAACTCGTCCATCAAAATACTCATGGACCAACCATCGGTTGCTATGTGGTGCATATTGACGAGTAAGGTTCCACCGTACTCTTCTTGTTTGATCCACAAAGCGCGCAGCATAAGGTCGCGGTCTAGGCGAAAAACTTTTTCACTATCGTCAGCAATGAGTTGCTCGATCTCAGCTTGCGCGTTATCGCCACTCACTTCATAGCGCAAAATATGAAAGTCGAATGACTCGTCAATAATTTGCATTAATACACTCGATTCCATTTGTAATCGAGTACGTAATACCTGATGACGCTCTATCACTTTGCGCAGAGCAAGCTCTGCGATGTTTATATCGAAGGTCGTCGGAGTTCGAAAAGCCATTGGCATGTTGTATTCGGCACTGCCTCCGGCGATATGATCCAACATCCACAGACGCTGCTGAGCAGAAGATGCTTTAACCTTTGCTGTTCCGGTTGTACGAGGTACGATGGCATCTACGCCCATATTATTATGGGCTGCGTTAGAAACCGTGAGTTCCTGCAAATAGTCTTGCAACTGAGATTTGTTCTGCTTAATACGCTCTAACAGCTCAGGGCTTAATTTACCTTTTTGTGCTCTGACTTTTAATTTGTTTTCATTTAGTGAAACTTCAACACCGGCCAGTGCAAGTTCTTCCAGAAAGGCTTTCATTACAACTCTACCTCTTCGATTTCTTCTTCTGTACTCGCATCCAGCGTTTGCGTTAAATTCTGTCTCACCTGCTCACTGTCTATTACAGCGGCAAGTTCACGTAGATTTTGGCTTGCCAGTACCTTCACAATCTCTAGTTCAATATTCAGCTCGTCTCTCAGTCGCGTTACCAGTTGAACGGCCAACAATGAATGCAGCCCCATTTCGATAAGATTGACTGCCACACTGATACTGCCGCTGGAAATCCCGAGTAGCTCAGAACATAAGTTCACCAGCAGAGTTTCTGTAGGTGTTTCTGCTGTAACTATTTGTTGTTGAATATTGATAGCTTGCGGGCGCGGTAAGGCTGATTTATCAATTTTTCCATTGATCGTTAAAGGCCACTCGCCAAGAGCTATGAAGTGCGCCGGAATCATATAAGAGGGTAGATAGTTTGCCAGTTGCGCACGCAGTTCTGTTTGCCACTCTGTTGTGACTTTTTGTTGATCGCCAAAAATGATATAAGCGGTTAACTGCGGTTGATCATTCTCATCACGATGGACCATAACCAGACAGGCATGCACTGCATCCAGATCCGATAAACGACTTTCAACTTCGCCGGGTTCAATACGAAAACCACGAATGCTGATCTGTTCGTCTTTGCGTCCAATAAATTCCAAACTACCATCGGCTAATCGGCGAACACGATCACCGGTACGATAGCAACGCACTGGCGGGTTGTCCGCAATGGATACCTGCACAAAAGTTTGTGCAGTTAATTCCGGTTGATGAATATACCCAAGCGCCAAACAGTCACCACTGATATAGAGTTCACCGACACTGCCTTGAGGACACAGCTGCTCCTGTTCATTCAGTACCAATAGCTGACGATGACCAACAGCCTGACCGATACGGACGCGATCTTGATCGCTGGGTTCAATGCGTTGCAGACTGCTTGTAATGATCGCTTCTGTGGGACCATAAGCATTGTATAGAGCGCATGCATCCGCAGGGCCATAGTTAAACCAGTTTTTTACCAGCTCTGTGGGCATGGCCTCGCCTCCCACAACAACACAACGCAAAGCCAGGGATTGCCAGTGCTGTTGCCATTCGCTGGTTAATGTTGCACTGATATAGCCAGGAGAAAGATCCGTAACAGTAATGTTGTGAGTACCAAGATATTCAAAGAACTCATAAACATCCGGTGTCGTCGGCACCAAATGCAAGCAGGCACCACTCCACAAGCTCGCCAGAGTCTGTTCCAGAAAGGTGTCAAAACTGATGGATGTCATCTGCATGATGTTGTCACTGGCACTGGTATTAAAGCATTCAGTAATTGCGGTCAGGTGTGAACTTAATCCACCGTGTGACACCATCACACCTTTGGGTTTACCTGTAGAGCCAGAGGTGTAAAGTACATAGGCTAAATCGGTCGCTTGAGTTTGTGGCAGTTCAGCTTTCTCAGTCGCCGTCAGCTTATCAATAACAAGCCATTGTTCATTGGCTTGTTCTTCTTGTTGTGTCAAAACATAACGAGCCTGACTGTCTTGAACCATATAGTCGATGCGATCCTGTGGCAAAGCTTTGTCTAAAGGCAAGAAGGCTGCACCCGCTTTGGCGATGGCTAACAAGTTGATCATAAAATCGATGCCCGCAGGCACTGATAAACCAATCACATCTCCTGGCTGTACACCTTTGCTGATCAATGCCTGTGCGATTATGTCAGATCGTTGATGCAACTGTGCATAGGTTATCGACTGTTGCTGGCAAACAACAGCGACAGACTCTGCATGTTCTTTTCCTTGAACAACGGCTTCATGCCAACTTTGGGTTCGGCTGGAGATCGAAGACGGAGCGCTTAATAAAGCTTCCGTCTGAGTTGTGTTAAACAAAGCCAGTTCATTAATCGCCGCATCAGGATTACTGACCAGAGATTGCAACAGGTTTTGCCAAAGAAGGCTCCAATACTCAATAGTCTTGTTTTCAAACAAGGCTTTGTCATAGGTCCATGCCAACTGAAGAGCATCATCGCTTACTAAAAAAGCATCCAGTGTAATATCAAATTGAGCAAACACAGTGTCGGATTCCAGAGTGTTCAATTCGATGCCATCCAGATCCAGATCGACGTCTTCATTGGTGTCCATAGAAAACAGGATCTGAAATAAGGGATTGTGCGCAGGATTTCGTGGCACTTTTAGAGTTTCAATCACTTGTTGAACCGGTGTTTGCTGATGTGACTGTGCATCAAGATTCACCGCCATCACTTGCTGAATAAAGTCTCGGGCAGATTGGTTGCCATTCACTCTGGTGCGTAGTGCCAGTGTATTAACAAAATAGCCAATCAATGGTTGCAGAGCTTTATCCACTCGATTAGCAGTGGGGACACCGATGACGATATCTTGCGACTCTCCGATTCGCGCCAATAAAATGCTAAAACTGGCATGCAATAGCGAGAATAAAGTGACGTCTAACCTTTGCGCCAGTTGTTGCAGTTGTTGAGTGATGTTTTTATCCAGAGTGACACTGTGTTTTGCCCCTTGATACTCACGCTGTAATGGGCGCGAATGATCCAGCGGCAACGCATGTAAAGTGGGAGCCCCCTGTAGTTGTTGCAGCCAGAACGCCAAGCTTTTTTCTTCTGCTTCAAGATTCCGTTTTGCACGCTGTGCAATTGAGTAATCAGCGTACTGAACTTCAAGAGCAGGCAAGGGCAACTCATCACCAACCAACGCAGCTTGATATAAGTTTTTAAACTCTTGAATCAATACCGCCATCGACCAGCCATCAGAAGCAATGTGGTGCATATTGAAAAGTAATACCCCTTGATCCGCAGCTAACGCGATGTACATCACTCGCAACATCACATCACGACTTAAGTCGAATGGCTGTTCAATATCCTGCTGCATCCAACGGTTAACAGCCTGTTGTTGTTGTGTTGGGTCCATGGTCGTCAAATCCACGGTTTTCAGAATGAACTCAACATCATCAACAACTTTCTGATAGCCCAGCTCCCCTTCTTGGTAATAAACGGTACGCAGTATTTCATGACGTTCTATGATTTGTTGAAAAATCTTTTCTGCGAGCGACACGTCAAAGCTGCCGTTCAATGATAAAGCCATTGGCATGTTATATTGCGGACTCCCCTGCTCCATTTGATCAATGACCCACAGCTGTTGCTGAGAGTAAGATAGGGGAATATGTTGTGGACGCTCGGAAGCGGAAGCAACCAATTGATTATGTTCAGAGGCAAGCTCTGCACTATCGATCAAATTGGCAAAAGCTGCCAGGGTTGGGTGTTCAAAAACTGTTTTTAATGGCAAGTCGACATCGAAAGTGTCACGAACATCGGCTAGCAGGCGTACACATAATAAGGAGTGTCCACCCATTGCAAAAAAGTGACTGTGGCGTCCAATCTGTTCTGATTCGATTTTTAGTAACTTAGCCCAGAGTCGTGCCAGTTTATGTTCGGTTGCACTTTCAGGTGCAACATACTCACTTTGGAAATCCTGAGTTGTTGGTTTGGGCAGTGCGCGACGATCGACTTTTCCAGCCACGGTTAGTGGAAATGTTTCTACCGCTATAAACGCCGCCGGGATCATATAGTGTGGTAACGAACTTGCCAGTTCGTGGCGCAATGAATCAGGACTTATCGACTCTGATGATTCAATATAAGCCACTAACTGTTTTTCACCCGATGCAGTTTCATGAAGGTTAACCACTGCACCTCGAATGGATTCCAGATGGCGAAGCCCTGCTTCAACTTCTGCCAACTCTATACGAAAACCACGAATTTTAATTTGTTCATCCTGACGACCAACAAACTCCAGTTGACCATCAGCAAGCAGGCGCCCCTGATCGCCAGTGCGATAAACTCGTTGCGCATGGCCGTTAAGCTCAATGGTTGAAAACTTGCTTAACGTTAAATCCGGTTTCTGACAATAACCACGAGCAAGGCCCGGCCCGGCGATGGTGATTTCTCCAATCACACCAACTGGCACTGGTTGCCCCCATTCGTCAAGTAGCAACACATGAGTGTGTTGCAAGGGTATACCGATGGGAACAATTTTGTCTGCCGCGAGTTTCTGCTCTGTTGCATCGTAGTAACAGACATCAATAATGGACTCAGTCTGCCCATAAATATTGTAACAACGGGCATCAGGGTGCAAGGCCTGTTGTAGTCGTTTAAGATCTCGTCCATGCCATGCTTCGGAGCCAATCAATAACCAGCGCAAGCTGTCTAATGCTTCTGAATCTTTATCAGCTTCATCCAATAGATTACGTAGCACTGCAGGAACAAAGTCACCAAAATTAATCTGTTGCTCTTTAATTAAAGCCAGCGTGTGCGTTGCAGATAATAAAATATCTTTTGGACAAATAACCAGCTTGCCACCCACGCTTAAACTCTTAACGATATCCCCCAGGAATATATCAACACCAATCCCGGCCATCTGCAAAATGCACAGGCTATCGTCAACAATACCAAACGCTTTTTGCCAACCTTCCCAGCGAGCGATCATTCCCTGATGCTCGACCATAACCCCTTTCGGTTGTCCTGTCGTACCAGAGGTGTAGACAATGTAGGCGAGTTGGTTTGGCGACACAGACGTTGATAACTCAGGCGCATTGTTGGTAGGCACTCTTTTATCATTCACATCCATTATTGGAATGCCAAAGTCAGGTACTTGTTTGTCGTCGCTTAATACAATGACAGCATCACTGTCTTTGACAAGGTACTCGTTACGACTAAAAGGCAATGACTTGTCCAGAGGCACATAAGCTGCTCCGGCTTTGAATACCGCAAGAATAGCCATCACAGCATGAATGGAACGATCCATCCATAAGGCAATGCGTTGCTCAGGTAGTACACCCGCTTCTTGCAGAGCAAGTCCTAATGCATTTGCACGCTGATTGAGTTGTTGATAGGTAATGGCGGTGTCACCGTCGATAACAGCCACTCGCTCTGGGGTGTGTTGTACTTGCTGTTCAATCAATTGGTGAATGCATCGTTCCGTTGCCCACGATGATTCACATTGGTCTAATGTAGAGAGTAAGAAGTCATGCTCACTGTCTGGCAACCAGGATAGCTTACCGATAGCAACAGATAGATCTTCTGCTGTTGTCAGAGACACTGCCAGACAAACCAATCGTTGAGCCAGATTTTCTATGCTGCGAGCGTCAAATAAAGTCGCATCATATTCAAAGTGCAATGCCAAGCGACCTTCGCTCTCACGCGCATCCAGAGTAAGATCCAGTTGCGCAGTGCTGGTATTGGGTTCAATGGTTGTAAACTCAATGTCCTGCAATTGTAAGTTGTCAGAGTCAAGAGTGTGCAAAGCCAACATGATCTGAATAACAGGAGAATAAAGCTGGCTACGCTCTGGCTGTAGTGACTCAACAACACGATCAAAGGGGACGTCCTGGTGCTTTTGTGCATTCAGATTAACGTCTCTTACCTGTGCGAGAAATTCTGCAATCGACATATTAAGATCACAGTTAAGACGCAATGCCAGTGTATTAACAAAGAAACCGATCATCGATTCCAACTGTTCCTGAGTGCGTCCAGCCACAGGAGTTCCAATAACAATATCCTGTTGCTGACTCTGGCGTGCCAGCAACAGTGAGAACAAACTGTGCAGGATCATGAACAAAGTCGTGTCGGTTCTTTTGGCAATGGATTTCAATTCTGCTAACACAGATTCAGGTAGCGTTATTTCAAAACTGCCAGCGGTTTTATCACTGTCTTTGCTACGAGCCTTATCCAATGGTAAATGATGAACCTCCGGGCATTGAGCTAATTGCTGCTGCCAGTATTCCAATTGCCGGTTTAGGCGTTGTTGCTGTTTGTCAGTATGTAACCAGTTGGCGTAGTCCATGTATTGCACATCCAGCGATGGCAGAGTGGCTGGCGTTTGTTCGCATTCAGCTTTATACAAAGTAGCGAACTCCTCCACTAATAAATTGATCGACCAGGCGTCCGCAGCGATGTGATGCAAAATAAACATCATCACGCCTTCATTGTCGCTATAACGAATAAAGTGGGCTTTCAACATGAGATCTGATGACAAATCAAAAGGAGCATCAACAATCGTTTGTATTTGTTGCGGCAATGCCAGTGATTGTTGCTCATCACTGAGTGAGCTGAGATCAGAGATTTTCAGCGCCAAATTTACCGAGTCCTGCAACGATTGACAGACATTACCATTTTGTTCGATAAAACAAGAGCGCAAAGCATGATGGCGTTGAACGATTTGGTTCAAAGCTTTCTCTGCGGCCTCCAGATCAAAACGCCCCTTTACTCGCATGCAGTAAGGCAAGTGGTACTCCACACTGCTGCCTTCCATTTTGTCGAGGAACCAGAGCCTTTGCTGTGCCGATGTCAGAGGCGCCTGGGAAGCATTCAGTGCAGGAATATGGTTAGCTTGCTGTTCGACACCAAAATGTTCCTGTTGCAGAAAGTCAATTAACTGCTCTTTATTTTGTTTAATAAACTCAACTTGCTGAGCGGATAACGCACCCTTTTCGCCGCGAGTTTTTAACTTGCCATTGTCGACATAAACGGCCACGTTCTGAGCTAACAGTTGCTCCAAAAAAGTTTTTAACGCTGTCATATTCATTGTCTTGATATCGTTTGTCATCACCTACCACTCCAGCTCTTCAAGACTTTCATCATCTTGCGCTGCATGCAGTGCTTGTGTTTGAATAATGAGTTGTTGTTGATCAAGCCATGCAGCCAGATCGAGAAGTCTTGGTAACTCGAAAATTTTGCTTACCGGAATATCCAGTGACAGTTGTTGGCTTAACTGAGTTTTTACACGGGTTGCCAATAGTGAGTGTCCTCCCAGTTCAAAGAAACTGTCGTGGCGACTGATACTGGTAACACTCAACACCGACTGCCAGCATTCTGCCAGAGCGTGCTCCATCACAGTTGCAGGTGCCTCAAACTGGGATTGCACTACGGGTTCAGGTAATGCAGAGCGATCCACTTTTCCATTAACATTGATCGGGAAGCGTTCAAGTACCATATAACTCTGGGGCACCATGTAGTCCGGTAACCATTGCTTAAGATGAGTTTGCGCTTGCGCTTTATCCAATCCCGCTTCGGCTTCAATATAGGCCACCAATCGTTGTTGACCTGATGCGTCCTGAGGTACTAATACAACCGCGCCACTAACACCTTTGACTTGCAACAGACAGGCTTCGATTTCACTGAGTTCGATGCGGAAGCCACGAACTTTAACCAGATCGTCTTCGCGGCCTATGTATTCCAATGTATCATCGGAGTTGAGTCGTACCTGATCCCCCGTGCGATAGTATTTTTGTGTTACTGCGCCATCGACTAACTCAATAAATTTTTCTTGTGTTAGCTGTGGTTGATTCAGGTAACCACGAGATACACAGTGAGCGCCTAGATACAATTCACCAGCGATACTGGCTGGTACAGGTTGTTGATATTGATCCAGAATACGACACTCAACGTTAGCCAATGGACGGCCAATTGGAGGCAGTTCTTGCCATTGATTAACATCCACCGGCATTGTATAAGCCGTTACCACATGAGTTTCTGCCGGACCATAGTGATTGGTAAGACGGCAATCAGGATGACGTTCAAAGAAACGACGAATAGCTGGACTGATTTTTAGCCGCTCTGCTGTCGAAATGATATGACGTAAACAAGGCAGGTAAATATTTTCGGCATTACTAAAGTCAGCCATGGCTTGTAGAGCAGCATAAGGCAAGTTCAAAGCCGTGAGTTTCTGTTGCGCAATCCAGGGTGTCAAAGAACTGATGTCTTTGCGCATCTCAACAGAAATCATGTGCAATGAACCACCACTTTGCAACGCAAAGAAAATATCTTCAAAGCTCATATCAAAACCAATGGATGAAAATTGCAGTCGTTTATCAGGGCCGGCAATGAGAGGCTGATCCAGCACAGCGGCTTGCAACAGATTCAATAGAGGGCCTTGTTGCATGGCAATGGCTTTGGGTTTTCCAGTAGAACCTGACGTATAGAGAACATAGCCCAGATGTTGTGCGGTAATGGGCAATTGCAGATCCTGAGTGGGCTGTTGTGTCAGCGTGGTGCGCAATTCATCATTCAGAATCAATATCGAGCCTTTACTGTTTTTCAGCTTAGACCATTGTTGTTCGCTGCATACAATGCAGGCCTCTCCCAGATCGTCAACAAGCATCTGCAATCGTTGAGGTGGCAATGCCGTATCCAGAGGAACGTAACCGGCACCCGCTTTTAAAATCGCCAATAAAGCAATAATTAATTCACAACCCGGTTCAATAAACAGGCCCACAGGATCATCAATCTTTACACCTTGTTGTTGCAGATAATGCGCTAACTGATTAGCTTGTTGATTCAGCTGGGTGTAAGAAAGTTGAATGTTGTTATCAACCACAGCAATATGATTCGGTGTACGTTCTACCTGTTGCTCAAACACCTGTGCCAGATTAGTCGAAGACACATTTGTCGCGACGCCAGACAAACGCTGTTGCAATGCTGCTCGCTCTTCTTTGCTGGTAATAACAATCCTACTTGCATCCACGTTTTTTCCTATAGCTAGACCTTGTGTTATCTGAGTCAGGCTATTGATAATATGCTGCAATACGACGTCGATATCAGCTTGCTGATGAATTTGAGCGGTCAGATTGAACCCATCTCCCAGATCATCAATGGATAAAGTAAAAGGATAATTAGTACGGTCATAAATACCCAGCAACTCAATGTCGGTTTGTTGCCAGCGTTGAGCGCTGCGGCTTCCCTCTTGTTCATCTTCTGAATGTCGATAGTTAATTAACGCATTGAACAAAGGTGAACCCGCAGGCAGCTCGCTGCAACGTTCAGCTACAGCCGTTGGGATATGCTCATAGGCCATGAGTTCAACCAGTTCTTGCTGAACGCTAACAATCAGTTGCTCAAGAGGTTGCTCTTGTAAATTAACTCGTAATGGCAGCGTATTAATAAATAACCCCACCATACGATCCATACCTTCAATAGCCTGCATTCTTCCAGATACTACGGTTCCTGTGACCACGTCCTGACGCCCACTCCAGAGTGCCAGATTAAATGCCCAGGCCAAATGGAAGATAGCAGCAGGACTCACCTCCAGACGACGAGCCTGTGTGCGAATCGCAGCCGATAATTTATCATCCAACCGTTGTTGACGTTCTCTTTGCAAGCTTGCATCGGCCTGATTATCGGCAATGCCATAAGGGGCAGTTACTTCATTCACCCCTGCCAGCTTCTCTGCAAAAAATTGTTCTGCTGCTGATGTGTTCTGTTGTTGCAAAGTTGCAGCAATAAAAGCACCGTACGGAACTGGTTCTGGCAGTGTGTCCTCTGTTCCATTTAACAGCTCAATTAATTCATCTTGAAGAATTTCCAGCGACACATGATCCGAAATCAGGTGATGCTCTTGCACAATCAAATAGCACACATCAGAATTTTCTTGGCGTAGCTTGGTTAACTTAAGTAAAGGTGCCTGCTGTATATTGAGCCACTGCTTGTCTGCTGCCATCCAGGCAGACAACTGTTCTTCATAACCTTGCTCTGTATTCAACCAGTGTTCATTAACTTCCAGTGTTGCCTGACGACATACCACCTGAACGGGATGCGAAAGATTGTTCCATAAAATGGCGGTGCGTAATGCATCGTGACGTAAAACCAGTTGCTTGAACGCTGCGACAAAGGCTTCCAGTTTGTCACTGTGCTTAAACTGGTAAGCCATCGGCGTCACATAAGTGTCAGAGCCTTCACTCAACATATGGTGAAACAAAATACCTTCCTGCAAAGGAGCTAGCGGGAATATATCCTGAATATTTTCAACACCGCCGGGTATCTGCTCAACAATGACATCAAGATCATTCTGAGTCAGAGATGTAAGCGAAATATCATCTGGACTCAGCGCCTGTAAATCAGCAGGCAGTGATTGATAACTTGAAGAGCTTGTCTTATCGGTATTAACAGAAATCAAACTCGTCGCCAAAGTACTCAGCTGAGGTGTTTCAAATACTTTGCGCACCGCTAATGACCAGCCTGCACTTTGCAATCGAGCTACCATTTTCATAATAAGCAAAGAATGACCACCTAAGTGGAAGAAATGTGAGTGACGAGAAATTTTTTCGCACTGAAAAATGTCACTCCAAATTTCTGCTAATAATTCTTCCTGCTCGCCTTCTGGTGCAACGTATTCTTCATAGTGATTGAACTCAGGTTTCGGCAATGCTTTGATATCGATTTTGCCATTCGGTGTTAACGGGAACGCATCGAGCAATACGAACACATCCGGTATCATGTAGCCAGGTAATAAGGCTTCCAGTTCCGTGCGAATCTCGCTTTCTGTTGCCGCTTCCTGTAATTGCAGGTAACCAGCTAAACGATTGTCACCGTTCGCGCTTTTGAACATCTTGACTTTAGCCAAGCGCACTCGGGATAAACGATTCAAACCCGCTTCTACTTCACCCAATTCAATTCGATAGCCCCTCACTTTCACTTGGTCATCATTACGACCAAGGTAAATAACACTGCCATCATCATTAAAAGCCACCAAATCGCCAGTGCCATAAAGTCGAGCATCAGACAGTTGAGGGTGACAAATAAAACGTTCGGCAGTCAGGTCGGGACGATTAAGATAACCGCGAGCAACTCCGGCTCCACCAACAAATAACTCTCCTACAGCACCTAAGGGGACAGGTTGATGCTCGTTATCCAGAACATAGACTTGATAATTCGCAATGGGTTTTCCGATACTGCGACTGTCACTGAGCATGTCTTCATCGATGCAGACATTCACAGTACATTCGGTGGGCCCATAAGCATTCACCAGTCGAGGTCGATGTCCGTCACGTTGGAACCACTGATTTACTTTTTCGGGGCTGAGCGCCTCTCCTCCCACACTGATTTGTCGAATGCAGGAAGGAACTTTTTGCTCGGCTTCATCTACTATCTGATGCCAGAAAGCGGTTGGCAAATTCAGAGCGGTCAATTGGTGTTGTTCACAGAACTCAAAGAAGTTACTGACACTGGCAATGCAGTCATCAGTACGTAAAACCAGAGTTGCACCATTGCCCAACGCACCAAACACTTCTTCAACTGACATATCAAAAGATAATGCTGCAAATTGAAGTACGCGATCCTGTGTTGAGTACTGATAAGATTTTTCCAGTGCCGCAGTAAGATTAACCAGATTGCGATGCTCTATCATGACACCTTTGGGTTTACCAGTAGAACCAGAAGTAAAGATGACATAAGCCAGATGACTGGCATTTAAGCCAAGCTGAGCGGGTGCAAGATTATTGTCTGGCTGCACAGACAAGGAGTCATGCAATGTATCCAGCAAACTCAAAGATGACAATGGCAGTGTTGCTGAATTGCTATGTCCCAGAATAAGTTCTGGTTCTGCAACCGACAAAATATCTTGTAAGCGTGAAGCTGGTTGCGATGGGTCCAGTGGTAAATAGCCAGCGCCCGCTTTAAGAATCCCCCACAACGAAATTAATGCGTCTATAGAACGAGGCAAATGTAAACCAACCAGCGAGTCTGGTTTGATACCTGCGGCTATCAGATAATGAGCGAGCTGATTGGCCTTTGCGTTCAGTTCACCGTAGGTAAGAGATACATCCCCGTCGATCAATGCCAATGCATCGGGTTGTTGTGCAGCGTATTGTTCTAGACGCTGTTGAATGCATAAGGTTGTATCCATCGGCAGTTGTGTCTGATTAAACTCATTGAACTGACGTTGGCGTTCTTGTTGCGGCAGAATATTCAGCTGATGCACAAGACACTCATTGTTTTGACTGAGTACCTTCTGGCATAGGTTTTCCAGTGCGGTGATCACATAGTCCATGACGCGTTGGGCAGACACTTTACGATGAATATGTGTTGTTAACTCAAACGCTTCGGCCGACTCATCAACAGACATTGCGAAAGGATAGTTGGAACGTTCCTGAACTTCAACTGGCTTTAGTGATAAACGCTCTTCCCATTGCTCAAGGCTGCTGAAGTCTCCTTCCATAACATGTCGATAGTTGAGCATCGCACTGAATAAAGGCGTTCCATTATCCAGAGCGCTGCTGGACTGTACATCAGACAAGGATATCAACTCGTGCTGCATTAACTCGATGAGTTGCTTATGGGTATGTTGTGCTGCTTGTTCAAGACTCATTGACTCGAAGTTTAATCGCAATGGCAAGGTGTTAATAAACATACCGAACATACGTTCAATGCCCGACAATGGTGCCTGACGGCCAGACATAACAGTGCCCATAACCACATCCTTGGTTCCGCTACTGCGGCCAATGATCAGGGCCCAGACCATATGGAACAGGGTAGCATTGGAGACTTTAAGCGCTTGCGCAGTTCGGCGAATGTTCTCTGCGGCAGTTCCTTTAATAACCCCATGAGCATCAATATGATCCGTAGCATTAGACATTGTATCAGCCAAACCAAAGGGGGCAGTTACTTCTTCAACATCTGCTAGCTGAGTTTTAAAGTAATCGTGATGACGTTGCGACGCACTTTCGTGAAGTGTATGTGTAACAAAGTTTCGGAAAGGCGTAGGCTCTTGATATTCGAACGATGTGCCTTCTTGCTGCATAAGCAGCGTCATCATATCGTCTTCCAGTTGTTGCAAAGAAAGATTATCGTGAATCAAATGATGAATATGAAGCTTTACAACAGCTTCCTCGCCACACTCAAAGACTTGCAACTGCACCAATGGTGCTGTTTGCAAATTCATTTGATACAGACCTTCATCTTTTTGTTGCTCAATCCACTGGTTAAGGTCGGTGGCATTGGGCAACTGTTGGTATTCAACAGGTAGATCCGCTTGACGCCAAACCACCTGCACTGGCTGTGGTAAGTACTGCCAGTGAATCGAAGTACGCAACACATCATGGCGCAGCAACGCCGATGTTAATAATTCTGTTAAGACATTTAATGCCGTTTTATCGGCTAACCGATAGAGTAAGGTCGTAATATAAGGATCAGCTTCTTCATCCAGCTGGTGGTGGAATAAAATTCCTTCCTGCATGGGCGTTAAAGGATAAATATCCTGAATATTGCTAACACCTCCAGGCACATTGGCAATCAGATGATCGATATGTTGTTGTGATAAAGAAATCAGCGGTAAATCTTCTGGTGTGATGGTTACGCATTCTCGTGTAATACGATTGTCCGGGATGTCAAAGGTTGTCGGTGCGTGTCTGCTTTCAATGGCAGCAGCCAGCTCACAAAGTACCGGAGTGGCAAACACCTGCGCGATATCGGTAGTGAATCCAGCCTCATTCAATCGAATAATACACTGAGTGATTAATAAGGAATGGCCACCCAGATTGAAAAAGTTATCGTGACGGCTGACTGACTCTAGCGACAGCAGATCGGCCCAAATATTAGCGAGGAGTTTTTCTGCTTCACCTTTTGGTGCAGCATAAACAGAACGCTCAATAGCAGAATCATCTGGCATAGGCAATGCTTTGCGATCAACCTTACCATTCGCTGTTAATGGAATAGTATCCAGCTTCATATAGGCAGATGGGAGCATATACTCAGGCAACGTCTGAGCCAAAGTTTGTTTAATAACACCCTTATCAATGGCTTTATCGGAACTAAAATAAGCCACCAACCTTTGATCTCCTGGCACGTCTTCGCGCAGAGTCACCACGGCATCTTTAAGCCCATCGACAGTATTAATAGCAGCTTCTATTTCGCCTAATTCAATTCTTAAACCACGCAGCTTTACCTGATGATCGCTACGCCCCATGTATTCCAGTACTCCTCGTTCAAGACAGCGCACAATATCACCAGTGCGATACAACGTTTGTTGAGGTTTAAACGGGTGTTGAATGAATTTTTCGGCGGTGAGTTCAGCACGATTTAAATAACCATAAGCGACGCCGAGACCTCCCAGTAGTAGCTCTCCAGAAACTCCGATGGGAACCGGATTTAGTTGTTCATCAACAATCATCAGTTCAGTGTTCTGAATCGCTTGACCAATAGGAACAAGTGCATCCTTCGAGTGGCGTTCGCAGGCCCAATAGGAGACATCAATAGCAGCTTCTGTCGGGCCATATAAGTTATGCAGCTCAGTGTTTTTTGTTTGCGTAAAAAATGCCTGTTGAACATCGGCAGATAACGCTTCGCCACTACAGAACACCTGACGTAAGGATGTACAGTGGCTTATCTTCGCCGATGTCAGAAACAGTGACAACATGGAGGGCACAAAATGCAAAGTGCTAACCTGATGCTGTTGAATGAGTTGTTGCAAGTAAAGAGGATCTTTATGCCCTTCTGGTTTGGCAACAACCAGGGTGGCGCCAGTCATGAGCGGCCAGAAAAATTCCCATACAGAAACGTCGAATGTATAAGGCGTTTTTTGTAGCACCACATCTTTTTGACCCAGCGAATATTCTCGTTGCATCCAGTCAATACGATTGTGTAATCCAAGATGATGACACAAAACGCCTTTGGGTTTACCTGTTGATCCAGAAGTGTAAATAACATACGCCAGTTGCTCTGGTGCATAACACACTTCATTCTCGTTTAAATTATCAATGGCTTTATCAGCAAAAGGTCGTTGATTTTGTAAATCAACGCACGGAATGTCAAACGACAGGTAGTCTTGTACAAATGCACTCTGAGTCAGAATCGCTGTTGGTTTAGCATCTTGCAGAATATCATGCTGTCGTTGGCGAGGTTGACCGGGATCCATAGGCAGGTAAGCAGCTCCGGCTTTGACCACCGCATATATAGCGACAACCATATCCAACGAACGTTCTAATGCCAGAGCGACCGTAGAACCAGGAGTCACCCCTGCACTAATAAGCCATCGTGCAAGTTGGTTAGCCTGTTCATTTAACGCCTGATAGGTTAACGAACTTTGCTCAAACACTACCGCCACAGCATCTGGTTGTTGTGCCGCCTTGCGCTCAAAAACTTGATGTACACAAAGCTCACTCTCAAAGGCTTGATTGCGGCCACTCAACCATTGTTGCAACAAGGCGTGTTCATTTTTTGGAATCAAAGGAATTGAGACTAGCGGTTGTTCCACTTTACCGTTTAGCTCTTGTAGCAACATTGACCAGCGTTGAGCCAGTCGCTCAATCGTTACTGCTTTAAACAAATTTGTGTTGTATTCAAATTCACAAACCAGGCCTTTTGCTCCCAGACGCATATTAAGCATTAATTCAAATTGTGCATGCTTATGAGCGGACTGGCGCAGGGTCATTGCAACACCCGGTAGAGCAATGGCTGACTCTTCACCTTCTTCCAGTGTGATTAAGAATTGAAATACAGGTGAATAACCAGCACTGCGTTGAGGATTTAGTTTTTCTACCACACACTCAAAGGGAACATCCGCATGGGCCAAAGCTTGTTGGTGCAGTTTTTTATTTCGTTGCAACAACTGCGAAAAAGACTCTTTCATATTAACTTGAGATCGCAACACCAGCGTATTAACAAAACAGCCCAAGGCATCATTCAGTTCGCTTTGTGAACGATTTGCAACCGGAGTTCCCATTACAATATCATCGTTATCACTATGACGCGCCAACAAGACGGCGTATAACGTCTGCAATACGACAAAGAGTGAACATTGATGCTGCTGGGCGAGTTGTTGTAGCGGCAACACGACTTCGTTACTGATATGAACTCGATGCCTGGCACCATCATGCCCTAGTTGCGCCGGGCGCGGATAATCCAGAGGCAAACCATGAACGGCCGGAATGCCTTCTAGCTGTTGTTGCCAGAAATCAAGTTGTTGTTCAAGGGCACCATTAGCAAACTCATTTTGTTGCCATTGAGCATAGTCAATGTATTGAATGGCTGGAGTGGATAGAGTCGATGGCTTACCTTGCAAACGCGTTTTATATTCCTCACAAAACCATTGAATAAACAGGTTAATAGACCACCCGTCTGTAGCAATGTGGTGCATATTAAATAGCAAGATCCCTTGTTGCTCTGATAGTTTAAGATAGCTTACCCGTAACGGGAGTTGTTGACTCAAGTCGAAGGCACTGACCGCATCTTGCTGAATTAATTGATCTGCTACTTTGTCTTTTTGTGTACAGGATAAGTGAGAGAGATCATGTTCCTCAATCTTCACTTCATAGTCAGGGAGAAGTCGCTGTACTCCCTGACCGGCAACATCATGATAGGTGGTACGCAGTATTTCATGTTGCTGCACCAGATGTTGCAATACCTGTTGCGCTAGCTGTCTGTCTAACGCGCCCACCACATCCATGGCTAATGGCATATTATAGTGGGTACTGCCAGCCGACATTTGATCAATAAACCAGAAACGTTGCTGAGAGAACGACAACGCATAGTTTTCTTGATCACGAGATAACGTTTGAATAGCCGGTCGTTGCGTTGGACTAACGGCTTCACTCAGGTGTTCGATCAGCGCCTGTTTGTGTGCACTGATTTTTTGCTTTAATTCGTCAGGAAATGACTCTCCTGTCAAACGATAGCCGAGCTTGCCTTCTTTGCAGAATAATAAAACGCCAGCTTCCAGAGCTTCTTTAATTAACTCATTCATGGTTATAACCACCCTTCTTCTGATGATTCTTCCATAGCCGCAGCAATTTGTTGTTGCAGCAGATGAGTTTCAATGACGTGTGCCAACTCAATTAATGTGGCGTTTTCAAAGATGGTAATCATGTCCAGTTCAATTGCAAAATGTTCTTTAATAAGAGCTAACAGGCGAATAATTAATAAGGAGTGTCCGCCCAGTGAAAAGAAGTCGGCTTCTCGTTGAATGTGCGCGATACCTAACAAGGGTTGCCACAAAGCTGCCAGTTTAATTTCTATATCGCTTTGTGGAGCTGAGTTTTCAGTATTTTCCATAACTGCTTGTGGAGCTGGTAGCGCGGTGGTGTCAACTTTTCGGTTTGCGGTTAACGGAATGCTGCTCAGCTGGCAATACAGTGCGGGAACCATATAGTCAGGTAATGCTTTCTTTAGCGCACGCCTTACTCTGTCTACTTCAATCGGTTGCGATACGGTGTAATAAGCTATCAGAGCCTGATTGCCACTGGCATCAGCTCGAGTAATCACCACGGCTTCTTCTATAGCTTCTAGTTGAATGAGTTGAGCTTCGATTTCGCCAAGCTCGACACGATAGCCTCGAACTTTTACCTGATTATCTTTACGGCCAATATAGCTCAGAGTGCCATCCGCCAGATAACGGGCGAGATCGCCTGTGCGATACAAGCGTCCTGCGCCAAACGGATTTTCAATAAAGCGATCCTGAGTCAGTTCTTCACGATTCAAATAACCTCGAGCAACACCGCGACCACCGATAACAATCTCACCGACACTGCCAAAAGGCGTCAGTGTCAAATGATCGGTCATTAGATAAACTTGAGTATTAGCAACAGGCTCACCAATACTCTGAAGCGGGTGACGATCGTATTCAGCAATACATGCATTCACCGTTGCTTCTGTAGGCCCGTAGGCATTCACCAGTTTAACCTGATGCTGATAACGCCCTTGCCACTGTTCAATACGCGCCTGATTTAACGCTTCTCCACCCACACTGATTATGCCAATGGATGCAGGTAATTGTTGCGGCGATTCCTCAACGAGCTGATGCCAGAATGCGGTAGGCAAATTAAGACGTGATAAGGCATGTTGCGAACAGAAATTCCAGAAGCCTTCACTACTACTTAAGCAATCATCATTACGTAATACCAGTGTCGCACCGTTACATAGCGCACCGAAGATTTCTTCTACGGACATATCGAAGCTGGCAGCAGCAAATTGCAACATTCGCTCTCCAGGTGCCAACCCATAAACGCTTTGCAGCCCATTACATAAATTAACCAGACTGCCCTGCTCTATCATGACGCCTTTAGGCGTTCCTGTAGAACCAGAGGTATAAATAACATACGCCAGCTGACAACTTGAGGTTGCAACTTCCTGATCTAAATTGTCTGTTGCAAAAGTATTCAGTTTCAATGTCAAGCTATCGAGACATGTGAGCTCACTATCTTGAGGAAAATTTTGACTCAAAGAAGTGTGCGTCAGAATAAGTACTGGTTGACTGTCTTTTAACTGAAAGTCGAGCCGCTCGGCAGGTGCATCAATAGCCATAGGTACATAGGCAGCTCCAGCTTTATGCACAGCAAGAATGGCAACAATGAGATCCATACTACGCGGCAAAAACAAAGCAACACGCTGTTCTGGTGCAACACCACGAGATACCAGATAACGAGCCAGCTGGTTTGCACGCGCATTAAGTTGTGCAAAGCTCATTTGCTGTTCACCATCAACTAACGCGATAGCTTGCGGTTGCTGTGCCACATGGCCTTCGAACATGCTGGCACTGGTTTCTGTTGTTAAAGCCTCATCTGCGATGCTATCAATGACAGGTAAGAGACGTTGTTGTTCCTGTTCTGGTAGCAATGTCAGAGCATGCAGTGATGCATTGGGAGTGTTAACAATGGATTCCAATAAAACAATCAATCGTTGAGCAAACTTTTGAATCGTTTGTTCTTTAAACAAAGCGGTTAAGTACTCAAAATTAAAATTTATCGCATCCTGTTTGTCATCAGCGTTTAAGATCAACTCATACTGTGAATGAACATGTTCACGAATGATGGGACGAATGGATAAGTCCGGCAAGGTTAGCTGCCAGTCGTCACTGGTATCCATGGCAAACATGATCTGAAACAATGGCGTGTAACTTAAAGAACGCTGAGGATTTAAAGTTTCTACCAGCAGCTCAAAAGGGATATCTTGATGAGACTGTGCATCGAGGTTGACCTGACGAACCTGGGCCAAATGCTCTATAAAAGTAGCTTCCAGATCACATTCTGTTCGCAATACCTGAGTATTCACAAAGAAGCCAATGAGTTCTTCCAACTCAACCTGAGGACGGTTGGCTACAGGCGTTCCTATCACAATATCTTTTTGTGTGCTGGTTCTTGAAATCAAAATCGTGAATGCAGCATGAAGCAACATAAACAAAGTCGTTTGTTGTTGCCGTGCAAGCTCGCGTAGAGCGGCACTGGTATTGGCAGACAAGCTAAAATTCACAACAGCACCAGCACTGGTTGTATAAGCGGGTCGCTCATAATCCAGCGGTAAATCATGCACAGGAGGTAAGTTTGCCAGCTTCTCTTGCCAGTAGGCTTGCTGTTGTTGTAAATGCTCTCCCGTTAACCAGTCACGTTGCCAGAGTGCATAATCCGAATATTGAACAACGGCTTTTATAGACAGAGATTCACTCTGTGCAATGCTTCTGTAAGCATCAACAAAACTTGTTGCCAGAATACTTTCGGACCAACCATCAAAAGCGATATGGTGAGTCGTTAACAACAATACACCCACTTGATCCTGCTGCTGAATAAAACGCGCTCTTAGTAATATGTCGGTATTTAAGTCGAAAGCCTGATTGGCTTCTTGCTCCATTAATTGCTCGATCAAACTCGCCTGCTCTGCGGAAGGAAGCTGACGAATATCAAAGTGCTCAATAGAAAACTCGTTTAACGCTTGTACCTGTTGATGGGGTATTCCATTTTGGTTGCTGTAGATAGTACGTAACACTGTGTGTTGCTCTAGTACAAAAGCAAAAGCTTGATTCGCCCAGTCCAGATTGAAGTGTCCCTGCAACTGCAAAGCAATCGGCATGTTGTATTCGACACTTCCATTACCCAGTTGATCCAGCGTCCATAAACGTTCCTGAGCAAAAGACAGCGGCAACCATTCCCCTTCTTGCTTGGGTAAACATTGAATGGATGCAACAGGAGTCATGCTTTGCTGAGAATCAACAAGGGTCGCGAGCTTCTGAATAGTATTTTGCTCGAAAATTCTGCGCACAGGTATATCAATAGACAGCCGTTGTCGAATGGCTGCCACCAACCGCACCGCAGTCAGAGAGTGCCCTCCCAGATCAAAGAAACTGCTGGTACAACTGACTTGTTGCAGTCCAAGGATATCAGTCCAGATGATCTGTAATTGTTTTTCGGTAACCGTTTGTGGTTCAACAATGTTTTCTACGTGTTGAGCAAAATCTGGCTCAGGAAGATTATGTCGATCAATTTTATCCGCGGCATTCAGAGGCATTCGCTCTAAAATCAGGAAGGATGTCGGGATCATGTAATCCGGTAACAACTGCGTTAATGCTTGTTTGATCGAGCGGAGCGCCAACACTTGATCTTGCTCATGCTTGGAGAGAACCAAATAAGCTACGAGAACATTTTCACTTTGCTGATTTTTATGAATCAGTACGGCGGCTTCGGCTATCATTTTCAGTTTAACAAGTGCCGACTCGACTTCGCCTAACTCAACACGAAAACCGCGTACTTTCACCTGATTATCAATGCGCCCTACCAGCTCAAGATTGCCTTCTTCAGTCCAGTACCCCAAGTCACCAGTGCGATACAGTCGCTCTCCATGACCACCCAGATGTTGATATGGATTATTTTTGAAACTGTGTTCTGTTTTTTCTGGTTTGTTCCAGTAACCCTTACCAACACCAACACCTGATACACAGAGTTCACCGACAACATTAACTGGTAACAATTGCAAGTTAGCATCCAGCACATACATCGTCAGATTAGGTAAAGGCTTGCCAACAGGTACGTTGCTAACGCTTTCTGACAGCGGTTTATCCATCACAAAATAAGTGATGTCATCAGACGCTTCACTGGGACCATAACCATTCATAACAGGAATATCAGGATAGAACTGTAGCCATCGATTAACCAGAGGTACGGGGCATGGCTCAGCTATAATCATTAGCCACTTTAAGTCTGTTAGCGGCACAGCCTGCTCCTGTTGAATCAAAGCTTCCATTAACAGTTTTAGTACTGATGGTGCGGTTTGAATCAGGTGCACTTGTTCCTGATGTAACACTTCAATATAACGTGTCAGATCCATTGCATCCTGCAACACAACGGTTTTTCCACCGCACATCAAAGGAGCCAGAAATTGCCATACGGATACGTCAGAAGAAGATGCAGCACTCTGCAAGAAATTACGCGCCTGCAAACCATCTGTTGTCAAGAAACCTAGTACATCAAATTCTGCATCAATATGGTTTAAGGCCCCTGCGTGGTGAACCAATGCGCCCTTAGGTTTTCCTGTAGAACCCGACGTGTAGATCATATAAGACAGATCGTCTGGTTGTGAATCAACCGCAGGATTGGAAACAGGAAAAGAATCCAACAAATGCCAATGTGCATCGAGCAGAAAACATTGTTGTGAATCAAATTTGAGACCGGATAATCCTTGTTGGCTTAACACAACCTGTACCGCCGAGTCAGACAACATGTAAGACAGTCGCTCTGGAGGATTGTTAGGGTCTAGTGGAACATAGGCTGCACCAGCCTTCATAATGCCTAGCATCGCCGTTAAAAACTCAATGGAACGCTCGGCATAAATAGCCACAATATGATTACGCTGAACACCTTGCTCAATAAGATAGTGAGCCAGTTTATTGGCGTTGGTATTGAGTTCAGTGTAAGTGACACTTTGATCATTACATACTGCTGCAATAGCCGTTGGATGCAATGTTACTTGTTGTTCAAAACGTTGATGTACTGTTTGAGCACCTTCGTAATCAATGGAGTCACTGTTGAAGTCTTTAACTATACGCTCTTGTTCCGCCAATGGCGTGATGGATAAAGACAGAACCGCTTGATCTTTGTCTGATTTTAAGCCTTGAATAATCGCTGCAAGCGCGGTCTTCATGTAACCTAATACCGCGTCAGCACCGATACGCTTTTCTACATGCACTTCAAGACGGAAGTCGTTATCCAATTGATCGACACCCATTTCTAACGGGTAGTTGGTGTATTCAATAGCTTCCAGCAGTTTAAAATCAGACTGCTCGTTAACCACCGATTGTTCATGCTGATGTCGATAGTTTATTAAACTGGTAAACAAGGGTGTGCCAGAAGGTAAACTGGCATGCTGAAGAATCTCTGCCAAGGGTAGGCATTCGTATTCTGCCAGCTCAATAATATTTTTCTGCATAGCCAGCACAGCATCCAGCACGCTAGCATTCGTTAAGCAAGTTCGTAAAGGCAACAAGTTAATGAGCAAGCCAAATATTCTTTCAACTCCTGCCAATGCTTGTTGTCTGCCCGACATCATGGTGCCGAATACAACATCATCTTTGCCACTGCATTTTGCGACTACAAGTGCCCATGCAAGATGAAATACTGCCGCCGGGCTGATACGATAAGTGCTGGCAATGGATTGAATATCAGCACTTAATGATTGACCAAGTAAGGTGTCCTGAATATCTATTTGAGAAGCGTCATTATAAACATCCATCAAACCAAAAGGTGCGGTGGACTCAGTAATATCAGCAAGACGTTGACGAAAGTATTCATGACCTTGCTGAGAGGTGTTTTTATTCAGCGTGTGAGCCACAAACTCACGGTATTGTACTGGTTCTGGCAATTCTGCATTCACATCAGCCATCAAAGCTTTGACTTCTTCAATTTGATGCAGAACGGTGATGTGATCGGTCAATAGGTGGTGCTGTCTCAATAACAGGTAACAATCATCACTGTCTATGCATTGTGTCGCCGTTAGTTCCATCATAGGAGCGGACTGTAAGCACAAAGGTTGGTTGTTCAAAGAGGCAAGTGTTTGCAGTGTCGTTAAAGGATCTATTTCATTCTCTTGAGTCAGCCAGTTGACCTTAACCCTAGCTTTTCGCTGCACCACTTGTACAGGCGCTGATAATTGCTGCCAATGCACCGAAGTACGGAAAACATCATGACGTTGAACCACTTTATTCAGTGCCGTGATAAAAGCATCCAAAAACTTACGATCTTTAAACTGCATAAGAATGGGAATGACATAGGTATCTCGCTCTTCGTTCATCTGATGATGAAAGAAAATACCTTCCTGTAACGGAGACAAAGGATAAATGTCCTGAATGTTCTCTGTGCCTCCTTCTACTTTCGAAGACAACATATCAATATCTTCTTGAGTAAAGTCAAGCAAGCAAAACATTTCTGGAGTTAACCTTTGTGAAGGTCTTATCTCAGGAGCAGCATTCTGCTTTGAGGTTGACACCGATATCATTTCTGCGGCTAAAGCGCTAAGCGATGGCATTTGATAGATGGCCCGCAAAGGTAACTCATAACCTGCCTGCAATAATTGTGAGCGCATTGTCATAATCAATAAAGAATGACCTCCTAGCTCAAAGAAATTATCAAATCGCCCTGCTTTTTCTACTTTCAATAGCTCTTGCCACAGTTCGGCAAGTTGCTGTTCTGCTTTGCCTTCAGGTGCTACGTATTCCTGACGGCCAAAGTCTTGTGCTTTGGGTTCTGGTAACTGTTGAAAATTCACTTTTCCATTGGCAGTGAGGGGGAGCTTAGTTAAAGAAACGAAGGCAGCAGGAATCATGTAGTCGGCCAGCTTTGAACGCAACGATTCTCGTAGAACAAGAATGTTGAGTTCTTTATCGGTCACTACATAAGCGATCAATCGCTGATGACTGTTGGCATTTTTTTCGGTAACTAATATGGCATCATTTATGCCATCGAATTGCTTTAACTGATGAAGGATTTCATTGGGCTCAATACGAAAGCCATTGAGTTTCATTTGCTGATCTTTTCGACCAACAAACTCTAATACACCCTCTTCAGTCATCCGAGCCAAGTCGCCAGTTCGATAACAACGGCCCTGTGCCAGTGGATGCTTAATAAAAGCATCATGAGTTTCTTGCTCACGACCTAAATAGCCTCGGCTAACCCCGCGGCCAGCGATGCAAATCTCACCAATTAAGGTATCTGGTACTGGATGCATAAACTCATCAAGCAGCAGCAATTGCGCTCCAGGATTTGGCAGGCCAATCGGCATTGTGTGACGAATATCTTCAACACCGCGTATAACATGGTGAGAGGCTGTGACAGTAGTTTCTGTAGGGCCATAAGTATTGACAAGTTCAATGGCGGGGCCTGACTCAAACCATGATTCAACACAGTGAGTTTTTAAAGCTTCTCCGCCCAGAATAACCAGCCGTAGATCATCATAAGACAACGTCGTGTCATGTAATGCTAACTGATGCCAAAAAGCTGTAGGCAAACTAACAATCGAAATGCGTTGAGCTTGGCAATACTCATAAAATGCATCGAGATCCAGATGCAAATCTGATGTTCTTAACACAAGAGTTGCACCGTTGCATAGAGAACCAAAACATTCTTCAATAGAGATATCAAAGCTCAGTGCTGAAAATTGTAAAAAACGATCCGCGGATGTTAGTTGGTACGTTTGCGTACAGTGGCTGACAAAGTCACTTAACTGACCATGTTCAACCATCACACCTTTGGGTTTACCCGTAGAGCCAGAGGTATACATCAGGTAAGCCAATTGTTCTTTGGCGATAATGACCTCTTTAAGATTTTCCTGCGAAAAACCGGAATACTGAGCAACGCACTCAGACTGATCAGTCAATACTAATGCTGTTGTATTGTGAAAGTTTCGCTCACTTTGTTGCTGATTGGTGATTAAGCAAAGGGCTTTCGAGTCTTCCAACATGTCATTTAACCGTTGGTCAGGATAATCCGTATCCAGAGAAACGTAAGCTGCTCCGGTTTTGAGTACTGCCAACATAGCCACGACGTACTGAATAGAGCGTGGCAAAGCAATTGCAATAACGGATTCTGCCTGAGCTTGATGGGTCGCTTTTAAAAATCTTGCCAGTTGGTTTGCTTGTCTGTTGAGATCGGCGTAAGTGATTTGCTGATTCCCATCGGTTACCGCAATATCTTTGGGTGAATAAGATGCAATATATTCAATGCGCTTGACAACATTGCTAAAAGATTCCGATGCAGGGGCTTGCATCATCATCGATGCGGGCAACTCATCCAACAGTGAAAACTGGCTAAGTAGAGCTTCTGGCTGCTTTAACATTTTCTCGATAATAGCTACCAGAGCATCTAATAGTGCGAGAGCCTGTTCAGCAGAGAAGTAATCGTGACGATAATCGAGTTGCAACTGAGTACTTTGTTTTTCGCCGTATTCACACAAGGTGATTGTAAGTGGCATTTCTTCGTGGCCATGACTCAAGTAATGAGATTCAACATCAAGCCCTGTCGCACTAAAATCAAAGTCAATAAGTTGATAGTTAAACACTACATCAAATAAGCGCTCACGATTATTTGTTCGTAGCGACAGATCTTGATACAGCGCACTTAAAGGATAATGACGATGACGAAATCCGCTTTTAATCGAGCGAGCGGTATCTGCAACAGCTTGAGTTACTGTTGCGTCTGATTCTGCTTGTATCAGCACAGGTTGCATCGACATAAAAGAGCCAACCATATCACGCTGTTCTGCATTGGTCCGATTATGCAGGGGTGTACCCATAATAAATGCGCCCGAACGGAATGTGCGCTGAATGAGGTGACTGATGGCTGTCATAAACAAAGGCAAGATCGGCAATCCCGCTTCACTGGCTAATGCTATCCATTGTTTGTAGCGCTCAACACTAATGTGATGGAGCAACTTTGTGCTGGTGTTTTTTTCAGCCGATTGGTTATTGGGCTGCAAAGGCACATCGGGCAAAGGATGTAATTGTTCTTTCCAAAATGCTTGAGCTTTTTGTTGACGACGTTGCTGTTTCTCTGCATCTATATTGACCGTAGTCAGCGGCCATTGCACTTTAAACTCTGTGCTAGTACCCCTTGAAAGTAACTGATAGTGACTGAAGATACTACGGATCCAGTTAGCATACCCTGCTCCATCGATGACAATATGGTGCGAAATGAAGTACAGCCAGAAACGATGTTCAGATAATTTAATCAGCGCAACGCGATAAAGACAGTCGGTCTTTAAATCAAAAGGCTGTACAAAGACGGATTTAATTAACTGATTCGCAGCAGACTCAGGGCTTTCGTGTTGTGAGCAGTCTGTCACCGATAGTTTGAAATCCTGCTTTTTGATGACATAACAAGGGCTGGCCTTTTCTGGGCTTTCTACGACCTGACTGCGCAACACGGCATGTTGCTGAATACTTTGTTGGATGGCTTGCTCCAGCCGCTTAAAATCGACAGATTGTTTGATATCAACATAGCCACCGATATTAAAAGAAGCCGTATCTTCTTTATGATTGTGATCAAGATAAATCTCTTGCTGGGGAGTATTTAACTCGAAAAATTGTTCTGTTTTTTTGTCTGCTGACATGGGGTTTTCCTGACAAATATAGCTCTTAATGAGCCAGATCTGTTTATTTAAGCTCAGCAGCCCCTACTCTCACTTCTGGGAAAGCAAATGTGGCTGCTATTTAATAGTGTTGATACGGGTGTTTTAAATACGTCTCTGAGGCATTCGTCTCTTAAGATATGTAATTAAGATAAGAGCGATAGCGTTTAAAGAAACTATCGTGATGCATAAAGCCTGCGAGCCCTAATAAAGAAACGGCATTATAATAAAGGTTTTCTCGCGGCATCTTTTCAATCACTCTTGTTAGTGCAGAAAATGCAGTGGCCTTGGTATGATAGTCAATGTTAAATGAAATACTGTCGGTTAAAGTTCGCACATGATGTAACATGCCTGCGGGCATGATTAATACATCACCGCCATTAATCTCTACACTTTGCTGTTCAATTAAATCTGTGTCCTGCACTTGCTCTGGGTTGTGATCAAACCAGCGCCAACCTCGACGGCGGCATGCATTTCTTTGGTGCCACGGAACCAGAGTAAAGCGTTTTTTTCCGGCCACCTGAAAGAACAAGTTGTTCGTTCTTAAAGTATCAAAATGCAATGGTGTCACCGCTCCTGCGGGTGACATAAAGAACTGTACGAACTTCCACCACTGCTTTTGATAAAATGACGGTAAAATCGAAGATGGAAATGAGCCTATGTCTTGGAGTAAATCTTGTGTTTGCAGAAAAACAGGAATGTCGTGACAGTAAGGAATCTCAGTGCCAGCCTCACCCGCCTTGAACTTTTGCAAAATATCAACATATTCCTGCATCGTCGTATTCTGTGTACGAATGTTACTTGCACCAAAGTACTTTATGGTAACTTCTAGATCAGGAAACTGTTTTTGAAAATAGGTTGGTGACCACAAATCGATGGCAGGCCATTGATTAACAAGACCGCGCAAAACTACCGCTTTGCCTTCAGCTAACTGTTGCTGACACTCAGCAACGTCCAAGTGATTAAACTCTGATATACCAAACATAAAGATTTACTACTCAATACACTAAATTGTCTGTGGTGTAATTTAAACGGCCTGTTTAATTGATAAACTTTGCGATTGCATATTGCTTTCTAGGTTATGGAATGCCTGTTTAAGAATATCGATGCCTTGCTGCAATTCTTCGTTTGGAATGGTTAGCGCAGGCATCAACTTCACCGTTTCATCTTCAGGACCACAACGTTCGAGAATTAGCCCTTGCTTAAAGCAGTCCTCTACCAAAAACTGAGCCATAGACGCATCGCTCATTTCTATTCCTTGCATCAACCCCAACCCTTTCACTTGGATCACTTTATTAGTATATTGTTCTGCAAGCTGGTGCAACTCATCACTGATAATATTCGCTTTCTCTTTTATTTTTAACGCAAACTCAGTCGTTGACCAATAGTGTTCGATCATGGCTTTTGCAGCTACGAACGCCAGATTATTACCACGAAAAGTGCCATTGTCTTCGGCGGGTTTCCAGACATCAACCTTTGGTTCGATCAACAGTAATGCCATTGGCAAGCCAATGCCACCCAAAGATTTGGAAAGGCAAACCATATCGGGCTTAATATCGGCGCGCTCAAAACTAAAGAACTCACCAGTGCGGCCACATCCCGCCTGAATGTCATCAACAATTAATAAGATATTTAATTCTTGAGTGAGTTCTCGTAATGCTTTTAGCCACTCGATAGAAGCAACATTAAGGCCGCCCTCTCCTTGCACGGTTTCTAAAATAATGGCCGCAGGCATATCAACACCTGAGCTAGGATCCGTTAGTAATTTTCTAAAATACTTTATCGAATCGAAAGAGTCACCCGCATAGCCTTCAAACGGTAATCGTGTAACTTGTGAGTAAACACCGCTTTGTCGATGATGCTCATTGCCAGTCAAGTTTAATGACATTCCCGTCATGCCATGAAATGCATTGGTGAAACAAATAATGTTTTCACGTTGTGTGTACTTGCGTGCAAGCTTAATGGCTGACTCAACCACACTGGTTCCGGTGGGGCTGGTAAACTGCATACGGTATTTTAACAATCTGGGGGTTAAGATGTGTTCAACAAAGCTATCAATAAACTCCATCTTTGCCTGCGAATACAGATCAAGTCCCATCAGAATGCCGTCAGACTCAAGATAGTTCACAACTTCGTCTTTAATTGCTGAGTTGTTATGCCCGTAATTTAAAGCACCTGCACCTGACAGAAAGTCAATGTAAAGCTTACCCTCACTATCGGTGAGGCTAGATCCTTTTGCCTGTTTAAAAACGACCGGAAACTGCCGGCAATATGAACGAGCATTAGACTCGTGTTGCTCAAAAACCAAAGGTGACTGCATAACCTGCCTCCAGATGAAATAATAATACTCGTCCCATAAACATATTTTTGCATGGGCATAACTGTCTTGATAATTCATGATATGAGTATTTTTTAGGCGCAGCCGAGCGCCTTCTTTAATCAATGAATCATTAAAGACTTAAAATCAGTTATGTAAATTTAATGATCATGAGAAAGCCTATAACGAATGACAGGCCATCCTACTGAGTCATAATTTCCGTTTTAAACCACGACTTCTCTCATTATTCAAAATGAGAATTCTTTTATTACAATAATAACCATATTATTTTTATTACTTCATTCAATAAGGTAGTTTTGTGCCGAAACTACTCAAGAAACTTCGCAGTGCATATTAAGTGCCGCAAGGTTCAATCTGAAGCGAGCGAGAGACTACATGGAAAATTATTTACGTTCAACCGTTTTCTTGGAATAAATTTTTAAGAGCTCCTTTTTGTCATTTAATGGCTTAAATAAAGATCAACAACACACACATATCTCAATTAAAAATAATTTCAATAACCTGCTAAAGCCCATTCTAAAATAATAGAAAAATGCGGAAGTTTATTTTTTGTTAAGTAAAAATATTCTCAGTAATTAGTGACAAAACTTTGCGGCCAAAAAGGTTTCTTTTTTCACCCTGTTACTTTTTAGCATTCAGTACCACAAGGTTCCTCTCTGCTTCTTCTATCCATTTTTATAGAGTTTTATACTCAATTTACAAGGTGACAACAATTCTTAATGACGACTCAAGAATAATCTTCAGGCACTCCGTCATATACATTGAAGATTACATAATATACGCATGTAACAGGAAGAATAAGATATTCGTAATGAAATGTTTCCTTAATAAAAGATTCAAAATCTTATTGTGCACCAAGACCTTTTATATCAATCTGAAATAACATATAACAACTATGAATAGACACTAGTTAAAAGAGAGGTTGAAAAATAATAAATGTAGGCAGTTAACTCTGTGATTATTGAAACAGCAAGCAGCTCATTAGAGCTAACTTACTGCTGCATTGGCTATTTATTCTTCACTATATATTCAAAGAACTCTTCACCCTCTTCAGAAGTCACTAAACGAACCTCTTTAACGGACAATTTTTTAAACATATGTTGCCAAAAGTCATGAGCCATTCGATCCTCTTTATAAACAGCCACATGCCAAATATTAGCTTCAACGCCAAACATCAAATCTTGCACAGCTGCATGAGCGAGTCCTTTGCCACGATATTTAGGCAAAATAAAAATGTCAGATAACTCTTTCAGTTCTTGTTCTTCCAGTTCTGTAGTTTCTATGGTGACGAAACCTGCTATTTTTTCATCAAAAAGAATAAAGTAGCCTTCACATTCTTCATTACCGTTGGAAACGTCCTTTAAGTAGTCATCATCGATATCGTAACGCCCATTGTTATCGATATCTTCGTCAGAATAATATGAGTTGTGGGCCTCGTAGAACTGCCATAGCTGGCTCAATGCCAGAAAACTTGAAGAATCAAACTTACGCAATGAAAACATAATAACTGTATACTCCTTAAACTTGTTCATAGTTAATGCAAGCATTAAATCGAAATTCGAAACAATCGGCAATAGTTAATCTAACCTTGATTAGCTGAATGCAGTGGTATTCTCGACAAGGCTAAACATGCACATTAAGGGTAAGCCGCTTTCTATAGAAAATATTCTAAAGATTTTGTGTTCTTAAAATCATGCTCATTTCTTATGTTATTTCACATCTCTGTTTTATTATTCTAAATAGAGCATGTAAACGAGTATGCCTTTTTATTTCTGATTAAACTTCTATCGACATATTAAAACTCAGACAAAAATACACCTTGTCGAGATTGTAATTTGCACATATTGGCTTTGCTTATGGCTCAAAAACATAAATATAATTTTACAATTATTGTATTTATAAAGCATTGCAATCTGCGAAAAATCAACACGCTCAGCAATCACCCAAATTTTAACAAATAGAAGAAGCGTTCGTGGTGGTGTTAATTAAACTGACTACCCGAAACATGACAACCCTATACTTCTACGACTGTCACACGTTTAAAACATGATCAACAAATAGTATACAAGCTGTCTAAGACACGAATAATTCTGACTTTTAAACTACAAAGGCACTATCAATAGTAATGCCTTTGTATAAATACCACCCTCTATAAAATAAAAAAAACCAAGCAGCCTAACATAATTTTCAGTCAAAAAGCCCACATGAATTTTTCTTATAGGTTTCATTATTTTTTATACATTGAGCACTTATTTTTCGTTACCTAGTATTTGTCGCGAACTTCATTTGTGAGGATAAGAACAATAACCTTCCTTCTATAAGTGATTTCTTTTTTTGATGAAAAATTTTAAAAACTTAAGGATGTAAAATATGGAAACTCTAAATCGTTCACTACTAGGTTTAACATGCGCAGTGTTTTCTTCTGTGGCATTTTCGAATGACTATTTGATTCATGCCAACGAAGATTATTCTAAATATGTCGGAGCCAACGAACAGGTTGAAGAGTCAAAAGTCGTTGATACATACGGCGATAACTGGAAGCAATACAGCAGCTTTTTAGGAAGTAAAAACCAATGGGTTTGGACTGACTCAAGCAACAAGTTCTATTTGTATAATAACGATAGCAATCGAGCATATCTTTTTGCTGATCTGGACGCAGCGGTAGGTTCTACTTTTGATATCGAATTGGATGCTTGTACGACGAAAGCAGAAATTCAACAAAGAGATCTAACGGTTGATACTGTTGCAGGTCAATTCAATAACGTGGTAGAACTGACGTTTTCTGGCCCTTGTGCAGACGCAGGATATTCTCGCGCATTATTCGCGCCAACATTAGGTCTTGTTTCTTACGAATACATCACATTTGCAGGCAGCCAGGAAATGAAACTGGACTCAGCATTTATCAATGGTGTTGAGTACAAGAAAACATTTGATCAAATCAGTGTAAGCATGGATTACGCCGCAAAACGTGTGTTCACTAATACACAGAATATGATCCCTGCCTACATTACCTTAACCAACAAGTCAGACTCCGACTATGTTATGCAATTTTCGACAACACAAACTTTTGACATCGAACTGATCGATGATAATGGTGTTGTTGTAAATGTTTGGTCTGCTAACAAGCGTTTTGCACAAGTCGAAACCAACATCACTATCAAGCCTGGACAAGAACAAAAAATTGGTGGTGAAATTTCGATGCGAAATATCAACAGAGGCGACGCTTTGGACCTAGGAACCTATACGGTACGATTAACTCTTAAAGGCGGTTCAAAACCTGATGCTTCGGTTTTCTCGGTTGCTCCTATCACCGTTGAATTCCCAGTTCACATTGATTCGCAAATGGTTGCGTTTTAATTTGGTTAAGCCGTAACGTGAATACGTTACGGCTTTCGATTCGCCTGTCAATTAAAGTTATTGAAAACAGACATAAATACTTTTTTGAAGGACTATGAGCGTTAGGTGTTAAATATCATTTTGCACCTTAAACCACTCGACCACATCAGATAGGTACTCCGGAGCATAGCCAGTATATGTTCGCTTTCCTTGCTCATTGGTAGTGAACAACACGTTGCCATGTTCTGCCCCCTGATACACTTTGTACTCAATAGGCTTTCCTTTCTTACTTAATGCCTCTAACACTTCCGTTGTTTCTCCCGTTGGAATACTTGAATCTTCACCCGCTAATAACCAAAGCGAAGGCGTTGTAATATCTTCTAGAGTTTCTTGAGGATTGTAGCTTCGATTAAAATTAGGGCCATCGCCTCGTTTCCAGTCAAAGTAAAGTTTCCAGCCAAAATCAGGAACTAAAAACGCGCCAGATTGCGTTGCCTTTCCCGCAACGGTTCCTAACAACGAATCAGAACCAACAATAGCTCGAAACCAGTCATCGTCGATGTGTTTGTTACGCAATGCAAATAACCGATCCCACGCGGCATCATCACCACTTTCCAGAATGGCGTCTAACTGCTCGTTCATCTCGTCGGCCACAGCGATCTCTTTTTCTCCGAAGCCTTTATCTAACAACTGATAAACATAACCCCATCGATCTTCTCTGGGCACAGAAACAGCACAACCAAAACCTACCATAATGGACTGAATATCGATTTGTTTGGCAACTAAAGGAGCAATCCAACCACCTTGACTAAAGCCAGCCAGGTTAATTCGTTCAGGGTCAATATCGTTTCTTGCTTTAAGCAGTTCCGCTGCAGCGACAACGTCGCCAGATAAGGTTGGGAAGTGTTGCGTGTACTCGCCTTCTGACTGCCCAGTACCGCGCTTATCAAATTTGAAGCCTGCGATTCCATTGGCTGCGAGTAAATAAGGTAGTGCGTAATAATCCACAGCGCTATAACTTTCTGAGCCATGAATCAGAATAACCACAGGAAAAGGCCCTTCGCCTTCTGGCAATGTCAGCTTTCCACGGAGTTTCAAATCACCACTCTGAAACATCATTTCTTCATGACGCAGACCTACTCGTTCGACAGAAATTGAGTTACCCTGTTCTACCCAGTTAGCGCCTGTGGCCAGACCTTTTTCTGAATATACAAATGACCCAGTAGCGACTGTTTTTTTAGAACGAAAACCATTAGCTGCCTGAAAGACTCCTTTGCCATCGTGATAAAGGGATTGAACGTCACCATTTTTATGCAGAACGCGCATTTTTGTTGCTGTTGACGGTGAGATAGTGACTAGCTTTCCGTCTGGAAATCGATACGCACCGTTGTAGCTTGTGTCAACGGCCTCTTCTTGCGGCTCTTTATCCCACAAAAAATACCCACCCAAAATAACCGCGCCGACGGCCGCAATTTTTAGTTTTATCCCCATGTTCAAACATCCAGTTTTTTACTTCTAAAGTTGAGTTAGACGTCATGACTCGACAATGGGTTTAAAGGAGTTAAAGAAATATTTGATAGAAACTAAATGGATGAGATAAAGGAATGAAAATTCGGGTTGATTTTAGTAGAAGAAGTAGTATAACAACAAATAATCATTAAAAAAGCAGCCAGTTATCGATAGCTTATTCGCAATCAATAATTGGCCGTTTGTGGTCTTACAACAATTTAAAACCAGGGTATGCAATAAGTTGCAGCACCAAAACCAACGGGCATACCGAGCAAGCCCCCGGGATATAGAACAGAATCACTCTGTAAGATATTTTCGAAACCACGAAGTAATTTGCTCGTTTACCTCTTCTCTATCCAAACGAATGCTATGCCCTCCCTGTTCAAACATCACCATTTTATAGGGTCTATTTAAGTCATTCAGTGCCATTGCTAACTTCAATGCATGATTTGCCGATACTCGTTTATCATCGTTAGCGTGCAATATCAAAATTTTTGATTCATTCGTTTTATGTAGAAATTTAAGTATCGAGCGCTGGTTTAAGGTTCCTTCTTTATCTTCTTCGTACCCAGGGATCCTTGCTTTATATACCCGCTCCATCTTAGGTCGTTCTTTCAAAACTTCAACTAAATCAACCGGTGTTGCGACAAGTACAGTAGCCTTGATATCCGTTAATGTCTTTAGAGCCAACATTGTCTGCATGCCACCTCGACTCGCCCCCATCATTCCAACTCGTTTTGTATCGATACCTGGGAACTCTGGAAGCAAATGATGAAGTGCAATAACATCTTCAACATCTTGACCACCGAACTCATCGTTATCTTCCTGATTGCTCCAATTTTTAGACCAATAGGAGCCGCCCCGATATTGTGAACCAATAACGGCAAAGCCATCTTCAACCAGTGGAAATAATCGTCGCATCATATATCCAAAAACGACATTGCCATATTTTGCATTACCACCTCGGTTAAAAATGACGGTTGGACTTTTAGTATTTTCTCTTTCCTTAGTTGTGATATAAAATCCTTTAACAAAGGTACTTCCAACTTTGTATATTATATTTTTGCATACCAACTTAGCTTTATAAGACTCATATTCATCTTTTGGAAAAGCTTTTAAAAAAGCCTCTGTGGAGCCCTTTTTACGAGTCATTACCTTTTTCCACGATTCATAAGAAGCAAAAGGCCCCGAAAAACAACTTCTTTCATCAACAAGCTTTGTTTCACCTTTGGCATAACTTCCTAATATGCCCAAGCAAAAATACAATATTATTTTTTTCATACTCACTTCCTATTCTTTAATTTCGCAATTCTGCTCTGCGTCATTAAGTTTTTCTAGTTTAATAACCCAATCTGCACTGTTAATCGTTTCTACTCTATGAGAGATAAATATTTTAGTTGCACCTAGTTTTCGAATATTTTCGTTCACCATTTTCTCATGTTGAACATCTAGATGAGAAGTAGACTCGTCAAGAAATAATACTTTTGGTGATTTGTAGAAAGCCCTGGCTAAAAAGAGTCGCTGTTTTTGTCCTCCAGATAAGGTATTCCCCATATCACCAATAATCGTATTATATTTCATTGGTAAGTCGTGGATATCTTTTGCAATAACAGAAAAAAAAGCACATTTTTTCGCCCACTCTATGTCTGGTTCCGTAGAAAAAAAAGTGATATTTTCTATCAGCGTACCAGATAGTAGCTTGTCTTCTTGCATTATTGACGCGATCTGCTTTCGGTAATTATGTAGGCTCCATTGCTCTATAGGTATCCCATCAATAAGAATTTGTCCCGAAGTGGGCTTTAGTAAACCTAACATAAGTTTCATTAAGGTCGTTTTTCCACATCCTGAAGGCCCTGTAATAGCTACTGATTCATTGAGCTTTATATGAGCTGATAGATTTCTTATAATGTATGGTTCCGCATCTGAATATCGGAAAGTAACATTTCTTAATTCAACCTCCCCCTTCAGCTCTCTGTTCTGAACGTCAAAACTGTCTATATTTTCTGATGCAGACAGTACAATATCTCCTAATCGCTGGAAGTGAAGTCTAAGCATCTTAAAGTCAATTAACTTATCGATTAATGAAGTAGCTTTACTACGAAATTGACCTTTAAATGCCAAAAAAGCAACAAGCATACCGACACTTATAGTTTTATCAACAACGAGTGTAGCAGCAATATATATGACAATAATATTCTCAAAGCCAAATAATAATATTTGGAAGCTGTCAAACAATATCCGTAATCGTTGCATAGCAAGAGAAGCATTTATCGAATCTCCAAAGTGGTTTAGCCACTTTGCATGCTGAATGTTTTCTGCAGTAAACAACTTAACCAGCTCTGATGATCTGACATTTTCTATAAAATTTGTGTCTAGAGCTGCCTTTTTTACAATATAGTCTTCATTTGCAGCTTTAAATCGCGAAAAGAAGACTAAACGAAAAGTGATAAATATCATAACAATGACTAACGTGACCGTAGCCAAATAAGCACTATATGCAAACATCAAAGTCAAGGTGCCTATGACCAGTAGCCCATCAACAAGAGACTCTACAACATTGTTAGTCAGTGTATTCTGAATAGTATCAATAGACGAAAAACGAGAGACAATGTCTCCAGTGTGCCTTTTGGTAAACCATTCAACAGGGAGTTTTATAAGATGCTTAAATATATTGCTTCCAAATTGAATGTTTATCTGTGCGGCTGTTATTGCAACTAAAATTGAACGTATAGCATTTAGCAAAGTATTAAAGATAACGATAAACGTGAAACCAATTGCCAAAGAAGTCATCATATTTAAGTTGCTACTTACAACGACACTATCGATAACTACTTGCGTATAGATAGGCAGTAGCATACTAACAATCTGGAGAGATAAAGAAAGCAACAAAACTTTAGCAAAAAACGGTTTTAATCCAACTATGTTTTTTGCGAAATCGCCAAGCTTCAACCTGTTTTCGGGCTCTTTCTTTTCAAATGTTGAGTTTGGGTAAAGCTCTAGTGCCACACCAGTAAATTTTTCAGATAATTCTTCAAAGCGAACTTTCTGCTTTCCTTTTGCTGGATCGAGGATGTAAGCATGTTTTCCATTAACGGCATCTAGAACTACAAAATGGTTCATTTCCCAATGTAATATACAAGGCATCGATAGCTCTTTCAAATCACTTACCTGGCTTACATCCATCCTTACTGGTCGGCAGGACAGCGATAATTGCTCAGCCAGATTAATCAGCTCTTTCAGAGACGTGCCTTTTAACGTTGAGTTATACTTGTGACGTAAAGAAACCAGCTCAATTGATGCACCATAGTAGGAAGAAATCATAGCGAGACAGGCCAGGCCACATTCTGACACCTCTGACTGATAGATTATTGGTACAGTCTTTCTGTTAATCCATGATATTTTTTCAATAGCTCCCATAAATTAGTTCCTATTGAAAAGAGTGTTTATAAACCAGTCAATAATTTGCATCGTTTCAATTATCACCTCTGCATCTAATAACATACCACTTTGTAGTTCATAGGACTTTCCTTTTCTGACAATTCTTTCATCTTCTAACTCAACTTTTACCAAATAGACAGGAACTACTGGTTTGAGCTGAGCAACAATCTCTTCTGGTTTTAAAACACTACTAGAAACTTCAATAACTTGCCCATCGAATAGGCCAAACTCTTGGTATGGAAATGCATCGAACTTGATTTTTACAAGCTTTCCTGGGTATAACTCGCTGATCGCACTGGATGGAACTTGGACCTCCGCGATAAGTTGGTTTTTTTTAGGTAATATTGTAGCCAACAATAGGTTTTGATCGATTTTCTGACCTTTATGAACTTGCAAGAAGCTGACATGACCAGAAACTGGAGAAACGATTCTAACATTGTTTTTCATCCGACTATCAAGCAGTGAGGTTTCTATAAGACTAAGTTCCTTTTCCAGATTGTTAATTTTAATACTGTTACTATTGATAGTTGCTACACCCTCGAGTTCCAGTTGGTGCACTTGGGATTCAAGCTTAACAATATTTCCTTCGGTTGCCTTGATTTTTACTCTTTGCGCAACAATGTTTTTTTCATAATCCCATGATAGTTTTTTTGATGCATGGCCCTTACTTACTAAGTCAGAGATGTTACTTAATTGCTCTTGCAATACACTTTTCTGCTCATTCTCTAACGCGAGCAACTCTTTTAACTTAGCAAGCTCCATTTTTAATGATTTCAATTGTATTTTGCTAACAGATCGATCACTTTCAAAAAGCTGTCGAGTTTCCTTTATCGTTTTTTTTAACAATGACTTCTGGCGCTGCAACTCATTTAACTTTGCTTTATTGTAGTCCACACCCTGTTCATCGATCAGGCTCCGCTTGATCTCAAAAAGTGGCTGTTCCTCATCAACATAACCTCCTCCTTCTACCAGTACAGAATCAATGATTCCACTGATCTCTGAATAAACCTTAATTTCACCATGCAAAGGCATTAGAATGCCTCTGACTGAAACTTTTCGAGAATAAGTAGAAAGACTTACAACAACTAACGATATAATAAAAAAACTAAGCAGAGTTACAATCAGGTAGCTAAGTAGCTTGGGAGTTTTAATGAGGGCTCTTCCATACTGATAATCACTTTTCGCACGAATGGCTTCATTTCTAAATAGGCTTCTGTTCATTATTGGGGATTGCTTAATCGAGTACTAACTAAATTGGCCTCAAAAGTTCGTGAGGCCATAAGGCTAAATCAAAACGCTCTAAACGCCTGACTTACTAGCATTTTTAGGTGCTGGCTTGGGTTTCCAGCACCAGTCCTGATAGCATTGGTTCTGACAAATATTGGTTCCACAATCCTGTACTTGACAAGCAGCCGTACCGCATGCAGAACACTCAGGATCACCGTCCCACCCTCCAACAACGTTCTTTAACAAAGCCTCATCGATCAGTTCTTTTTTATTTAAACCTTTTAGTTCTTCAACTTTTTTCATGTAATAGTCCTTAATATTTACGTAATTTAAGTATTGCGTCTTTTGTATACTGGTCTGGATATATAAGAAACCAACGAATAAATATATCCTTCCCAAGCATTTCATATATCAGTTCATAACGCTGGCCTTTTTCCTGAAGAATTTCCTTTTTCAGCTTCTTCTTATGCTCTTTCTTTTCACTAATTGTTGTTGGAGCATGATGAATGTACCGACCAAAATACGTGTTACAAAACTGCACATAATTTCGTGTAAACAAAATAAATGTATGCCACATTTTGTCAATGATTAAGATAGGGTGATCGATAACCGACAATAGCTCACTATTATACTTTTCAGACAACCAAAAAAATCTGAGCATGTCTTCGAATATAGTATTCGCATCATCTCTCGTAACGTCATACTTTTGACAAAACCCATCAATTACATCATCATCCTTAAACTCAAGCAGCAACTTTAAATCCACTATTTCTTCTTTCAATGGGCTCACATTATTTGACTCAATCATTTATATGTATCCTAGTTTTAATCCAGTACCTAACCAAACGGCGTGTATTTCCATAAAATGCCTTTCTTCCATGTAACACTCGCTTGTTATCAATAAAAAGTGCGTCGTTCTTCTTTAGTTTTATTTCTGCGGGCTTTGACTGCTCAAGCCTTTTTATAAATATATTTAGTGCATCACCGCTTTTTTGCTGTGGTCGATGGATAAGCCAATCAGCATAGTAGAGTCCAAATTGACTCAACATAGGTGCCAACTCGTACTTTTTTTCTCCTCCAGCTGGAATACGAACGAAAATACTTCTCAAAGCGTCCTTCTCTGAAGCAGTAAAATTATCAATAAGTTCATGAGAATCCATCAATAACGATTCCCCTCCATCCATTGAAGGGCATTCACAAAACCAAGCAACGTACTTGGCTATAGGGTGATCAGTATGTAACGACATACCTTTCGACGTTAGTAAAGCGCCTCCCTTGCTGGTATCAACTTCAATATTTGTTTTAGCAAATACTATCCCAAGCTGCGCCGACAATGCTTCATACTCTTCTATGGAACCTAACTCTAAATGACAATATCCTTTTGCATACAGAGAAAGCTTAAGTTCTCTTAATAAAGCTCTGTTAACCACAATTACCTATCTTGTTTTTTTTGAGATACGATTCTCTAATATAGATTTAATAGCCAAAAATTCATCATTGCTAATTAAGTAATACACATCACTATGCTGCAAGTAGAACTCCCCTAAGTTTGCCAGAACGACATCCTCGCCACTAATAAACTCAAATCGATAAATATGTTCTTTATCATCAATATTCAATACTTCGTTGCGCTCAATAATATTAACTATTTTTTTCTTTAAAGTTTCAAAGTCTCCATGACGCGAAAAAACGGTCCTTCCATTCCACGCCGCTTTTTCATGCAATAGATTAATAGTATCTAGCGCTTTAATACTAAACTCAGCATTCGCTACTGAAAAACTCATAACTGATGATAATAAAAACACTGCATTCACATAGCTTCGAAACTTCACTTATTGCTCCCTATATTTTTTATAAAGCCCGATAATACGGCTTCCAAACAGTATTACACGTTATAGAATTTATATTTCAATTTTATTACACAAGAATCACTTTATTGCTCACATTAACTTTCTATCATGGCATTGCGACTACTTTCCAATCTGCATGAAGAGACTCAATACGACTTTACATCTTACTCTTTGGGCGTATCATTATTAGCAAACAACTGTGTTTAAATCCCTTTGTTGATCTACAGCAACTAATGCAGCTTCCCCGATACTCGAAAAACATAGTAGAAACTACTCAAAGCCAATCTGCTTGTCAAGCGTAGGTAAACAAATTTTCTGAGTAAAATAAATGATAAACTAATAAAAAATTTTGAGGCACAGCAAAAGGAAGTTATATAAAAGCTAAGTGAAGAAATGCCAGCCCCACCAAGTAATTAACGGGCTTCCAATTCTTAAAGTTTGATTATTTAAGGTGATTACCAATAATTTGCTCGATATTGCTGATAGCTTAAAATCAGTCTATCAAAACAGCCAAGAATAGATAGTTTGCAACCTACCGATCATTGGCTGTTTTATCACTTCGCTAATATTTAACTAGGGTGTGTAATAAGTCGCAGCACCTGGACCAACTGGCATACCCAGCAGGAACACCCAAATATAGAATAGTGCTGTCCATGCCACAAAGAATACCATCGAGTATGGCAACATCATCGCTATGAGCGTCCCCATCCCCAGATTCTTCTGATACCTCGCGGCCACCGCCAATATCAAACCAAAATAGCTCATCATTGGAGTGATAACATTAGAAATTGAATCACCAATTCGATAAGCAGCCTGAATCACTTCTGGCGCAAATCCGATCAGCATTAGCATAGGAACAAAGATAGGTGCAGTCACCGCCCATTGAGCCGACGCACTACCTAAGCTTAAGTTGATCATCGCACACATAATGATGAATAGAACAAACACTTCGGGTCCATCTAAACCCAGTGCCTGTAGCAAAGCCGCGCCCTTCACTGCTAATACCGTACCCAGATTAGTCCACTTAAAGAAAGCAACAAACTGAGCCGCAAAGAATACCAGAGTAATGTATAAGCCTAAGCTACTGATACTTTTTGCCATGGCGTCAATGACGTCGCGGTCATTTTTCATGGTGCCAGCGAAGCGTCCATAAACAAAACCAGGAATGGCAAAAGTGATGAAAATAAAGACAACAATACCTTTAAGGAAAGGAGAGCCAGCAACAGAACCTGTTTCTGGGTGACGTAATATGCCACCTTCTGGAACAACGGTTAAAGCGAGCAGGCCTACTAATGCAGCAAAAGAAAGACCAGCAAATTTTAACGCACGCATTTCTTGACTGGTTGGCTTGTCCATTTTTTGCTCGCCAAGATCAATAGCAGCATCATCTTTATTGTAAGGTCCTAAACGAGGCTCAACGATTTTCTCAGTAACTAGAGCACCCGACGTCGCCACAACAAAGGTACTGATAACCATGAAGTACCAGTTTACCTCTGGGCCAACCATATAAGTTGGATCAAGTAAGTGAGCCGCTGACTCAGTGATACCAGACAATAGCGGATCAACCGTACCCAACAAAAGGTTCGCACTATAACCACCAGACACCCCGGCAAACGCCGCGGCCAAACCAGCGAGAGGATGTCGACCTAGAGAATGGAAAATCATTGCAGCAAGAGGAATCAGTACCACATAACCTAATTCGGATGCAGTATTTGAAACGATACCAGCAAATACGATGGTCACGGTAACCATACGCTTTGATGCACCCATCACCAATGCACGCATGGCAGTAGATAGCATTCCAGAATGCTCAGCAACCGCTACACCCAGCATGGCAACAAGTACCGTGCCCAGCGGGGCAAATCCAGTAAAGTTGGTTACCAATCCTGTAACAATACGCTGAAGACCTTCAGCATTGAGCAATGAAATAACTTTGATCATTCCATCCGCTGCACGTCCTGCGCTTCCTTCGGGGCGAGGATCGGCCACACTGACGTCAAAATAACCTAACAAGCCACTGAGTAAAACAATACCCAGTGCAAACATAGCGAACAGTGTCACAGGGTGAGGTAATAAGTTACCTAACCACTCAACGGTGGCTAAGAAACGGTTAAACCATCCCTTTTGTGCAGTCGCAGCATTAAGATTTGTTGAATAATTGTTCAAAACTACCTCTAATTTGCTGAAATTTTATGATTTTCTTTAAATTGAGCAACAGTGTATAAAAAAGTCCTGCTGGTCTCAAAGATTGTTTGATCGGATCAGGACAATTACCATACCCAAGCACACTTGCATGGGGTGCAAGTGGCCTCATATCGACAAATAGAGAAAACAATTATCTTTCTGGGGCATCTCCCCGTTTTAATACAGCTAACTTTCCAGAGTACCTCGGTATTGCCACTGGCTCTTGAATCTTTTGCATCATAAATTCGTAGGATGACTGTTTTTAGCTACTTTGTTTCTCTTATAGGATTGATAAAACACGCTGGCCAGGAAAAACAACATCAATAACAGAACGATATCTGGTAGGTTACCTAATCCATAATCATAAAATACTTTAGGAATTCGATCAGCGCTTTGCTCTACAAATGAACCAAGAGATAAGTAGAGCGCAAAACACATTCGCCACAGATGCCTGGCGATTCTATGACCACCCACAACGCCCTTCGTGAGCAGCATTCGAATATCCAAACCGCCGGCCACCAGGGCCATAGTCGCAAAGAAGTAATAATACTCGTAAGAAATGCCTCTCAGGGTGCCCGAATTAGAGCTTTGTGCTTCGAGACCTAGAAAACCGCAGACCCCAAAAACCAGCAGAGCAAATACAGGTGCTACATAATCAAACACCGATAGGGAACCTGGCGCAGAACGAACAACACTCCAAGCCGTCGCAACCAGATAGCAGGTAAAAATACCGGCCATAGCGGTAATCATAAAGCTATCGACCATAGCCAAAACAAAACCCATGAATGCCTGAATAAGCATAGTAATAAAGAATACATTGCCCGCTTTGCGATGTAGGCGCCCTCCTTTTTTGGTTAACAGCCCCAGAATGCCAGCAAAGACTGCAATGGTCCCCGTCGCTATATGCAGTATCAATCCCAATGTTCCCATTAATATCTCCTACTTTCCTATTGAATAATTTGAGTAAAATCAACATGAATGGATACACATTCGAATCCAACATCGCTATGCTTATTTTGTGAGAATCACCAAGCAAATGAAATAGATAGAGTGTCCTGGACTGTACGCTGAGACATAGATAAAGACAAAAATCGATAAAATAGAAATATATTGAATGTTTAATTACAAACAGTAATGGAAACGCAGACATTGAATGAGCCAATACTACTCATAGTCACTATGATGCTTGTCGGTCAGATAGCCTTATGTATCAGCGTGCTGATTGCAAAAAAGCAAAATTTAACCAGTAAGGTATCATTGATTGCATTTCTCCTGGCTAATGGCGTGGTGGCTTTTGAGCCTGTTTTTAGTCAATGGGGCCGAGAGCAATACACTCTTTATGTGAGTGTAGTTTTCCCTGCTCTATTTCTGCTCAATCCAGCGCTACAGCTCTATATTGAAAGCATCACTTTTGGACAGTTGTTGCGGTTAAAAAACATTCCTTATCGACAGTCAGCACTGTTCTTGATTGGACTACTTATCAGTATTCTCTGCATGAGTCTAAGCGAGGAGCAACGTCAGAGCATTTTCATTCTTGGCACAGCAGCCGATACGGGATTACCTCTAGTGGTAGTACTGCTTTTGTTTTTTGCACTCATGTTCTGGATCATGGATTGTATTTTGACACTGTATCAGCTCACTAAGCGCTTAATGGCATATCATAAAAAGTTAAAGGACATCCTATCCAATACCAATCAACAAACTCATTCAACTCAAGGAGCTCTTGCTCTGGGTATCGCCTCCTGGGTCTCTGCTTTTGTACTCATGATACTATCGAGTCTGTTTGAACAAAGCCATTATGCAGAAGTCGTCAAAGTCACTTTGTATCTAATACTCATCTGGTCCATTGCCATGTTTGGTATTCTACACGCCTCAAGCATCAATCCGACTGAACTCACAGAGATAGACGGTCTTACAGATGATGATGCATCGGTAAAGAATCGTCATAGATATCAAAGGTCAGCACTAGGTCAGGAACAAGCTAAACGGCTTGAGGAAAAACTCGACAGAGCGATGATGGAAGACAAACTCTACCTAAACTCGAGTCTAACTTTACAAAAGTTAGCTCAGCACCTATCAGTATCGCCGAACTATATTTCTCAAACGCTTAATGAAACAATGGAGGTGAATTTCTTTGACTTCGTCAATCGATGGAGAGTTATAGCGGCTAAGGAGCGATTAAAAAATAGTAGTGATACCGTATCAGATATCGCTTTAGCAGTTGGCTTTAATGCCCGCTCTTCCTTCTATAAAGCTTTCAAACAAGAAACAGGAGAAACGCCAAATGGTTATCGTAAGTCACTCCGTTAAGGGTTTGAAAAAACGACAGTAAACACTGCCCCGCCCGTTTGCTTTGAGTTTTCTACATAAACCTGCCATTGATACCAGCTTGCCACTTTATTAACAATTGCCAACCCTAGACCAAAACCAGAGTTGCTACTCTTTTGAGTTCTGCTTTTGTCCAACTTAACAAAAGGCTTAAAAACATCTTTCATTTTGTCGACTGGAATGCCTTTTCCGTCGTCTTCGACAATCAGCTTTGCCTTACCCTCATCTACATGTAAAGCAATATGAACTTCCGATCTACAATGTTGTATAGCATTCGTCACCAGGTTAGTAATTAGCCCCTCAAGCCAGAGTCTATCGGCCTGCACAACAACAACCTGTTCTGATTGAGCAAAACTTAACTGTTTATTCAGCGCATCAGACAGGGTCGAGCATTGCTTAATAAGCTCAGCAACCACATCACCCAAAACTAAAGGGCCCTTTGTCTGATTTAGGGCTTCTCTCTCTAACGATGCATATTCCAGAAATGCGGCCATCATATTTTCTATTCTTAGTAAGTCCTTTTCTATCCTCTCAAAATACTCCTGCCTTTGTTGCTCGGATTGCGCCTCTTGAATCGCATCAATCCCAAAACGAAGACATGCTAGCGGAGTGCGTAAATCGTGAGACAGGCTTTGTGCAAGTAGTCTGTTGTCGTTAAACAAAGTTTCTACTTGTTCTGCCATACGATTAAACCCTTTTTCGACAGGTTCAATATAGGTCCACCTTGTCGGCGCTAAACGAACAGACAGATCACCTTGACCAAAGCGGTCGGCCATTTTACTAATTAAGCGAAGGCGACGTGTCAAAGGTGTTAGCCATACGATTAAAATAAAGCACAAGCCACCGTATAAAGCGATGGTTAACAAAATATTAATATTAGTTGGCCCAACCGGTTCTTTAGGCAATGCCATATTGATAAGCCATGCATCATGACCCGGAATGACAGAGATTAAATAAGGACCATTAGCATCTTCAATCAGCACTGCTTGTCCTGATAACAGACGCTCAGATAATACGTTGGGCAATACCAGGTTACTTTTCGCTTCAAGTTTCACTTCGAGGTCATAGCGGAGCGAAAGTTGGCGTACACGAGCCTCTAAATTTTCCTTAGCAGTAGCAGAAAGCTGATCCACAAAAGCCGTTGATAAACTACGGTAGGCACTGTAATCACTAGCATGACTGCTGCTGGTTGTGGCGTCGTAAACTTGATCAAGAATCCAGCCTAGAAAAAACAAAGACATTAAACAGGTAAGAATGATACTGATATAAAGTCGCTTCATGGCTCTCTCGGATTAATTATCCCAGGCATCCGCAACAAACAGGTAGCCTTTTCCCCAAATGGTTTTTATTTTTTGCGGCTTTTGCGAATCGTCATTAAACTTCTTTCTTAAACCCGATACCAAAGCATCAATGGTTCTATCGACACCATCATACTCTCGGTTCTTAATCACTTTAAAAACATGATCTCTTTCTAGCACCTGCCCAGCGTGGCTGGCCAATAGCCACATCAATTCAAACTCCCGAGTGGACAGCTGAACTTCTTGATCGCGATAAGTCAATCGCTTAGCTTTCTCTTCCAATTTCAGAGTGCCAAAGGTCAATAGATTGTTTTGCTGAGGTTGATTGTGCTCTGTTTGATTGCGCAAAAATGCTTTAATTCGAGCTAACAAAGCTCTGGGTCTTACAGGCTTCATGACGTAATCATTAGCACCTACTTCTAACCCAACCACTTCGTCAAACTCTTCGGTTTTTGCCGTTAACATGATAATCGGTTTGTTATAAAAAGAACGCAGTTCGCGGCAAATCTCGATACCATCTTTACCAGGCAGCATGACATCGAGCAAAATTAAATCGGGGTTCTCTTTTTTAACTTGAGCAACAACCTGATCTCCATGATCACAATGAGCCACCTGGAACCCCTGATTGAGTAAGTAATCAGAAATCCAACTGGCTAAAGAGGCATCGTCTTCGACTAATAAAATATTACCGTAGTTTTGCATGCAGCCTCCTAAAACACTCGCCAACGACGCTTACCGCCTCTCGATTTATAAATCCAGTTAACCACAATTTGGGTTGATGCCATTACTTGGCTATTAGACTCTCGAACTAACTGGTACTCAAGAGTTTTGTTCGCGCTAAACTGAAACTGTAACTGGCCTTTTAATGCGCCCTTCCAACATTTCAGAGTCTTCTTGTTATCAACAGAAACAATGCAATAGTTACCTTTTTGATGAGTTTTCCACAAGAATGTTACCGCTGCAAAACAATCACGCCCTTCTCTGAGAGTAACACATTTGTTGGGTGAGACATCGAACTGCGACTCGCCAGGCTCTGTAGCTTGTGCCTTTATTCCAGTAGCAGAAAACAGGCAACACAATGCTATACAGATCCCCCCCCTTCGACCGATACAGATAAACCCACTTTGAGGGCCATCTTGCTTTAAAGTGCCAAACCGAGGTCGATTGGGTGTTATCGACTGATCTCCAATAGGCTGATCAGAAAACATAAAATAGCCCAAAGGTGGCATTTACCCAGCTCTGAGACTCAATGAGAGGACTATCGGCCAAATTATCAGAAAAATTCCAGTAGGCTATCGCGCCTTTAAATACCCAATCTTCTGACACTGGCACTTCGGCATGGACAGAGAAAGTAGATAATTGAGAAGCACCGACAGAAAACTCAGGTCTATTAGGAAGCGCTTCGTCAGGGGCAATACCAAAGTAATATTTACCAATGTTATCAGAAATATGAGTGAGGCCACCGCTCACATTAAAATCCCAGTTTCCAGCGGGAATATAATAAGAATAGATAGCCGATGCTAACCACCCCTTATGAGTCGAATTGAGATTGGTGACGGCCTCAAAACTTAACTCTGAATTTTCAAACAGATAGTCAGATCGAAAACCTCCTTCTACTGCACTTCTTCTACGATGTATTCCTTGTAAAAAATTATTTTCGGGTTCGTTACCACTGGACTCAGATAGCTCACCAAAATAACCACCAACAATGGCATTGAATTGCCAGCCTTCGGTTTGATGCAAGGTGTAGCCCGCAGCAATAACAGCGGGCGTAGCCTTTCGACTATAGGTCTCGACAAAAAAGCGGCGATAGCTATAACGAAAATCGAGTAATATATCAATCGTCCATTGATCCGACTCGAACCCGCGTAAGAAAGGATCATCATAGTCAACTCCAAGCCCCAGGCTGAAGTCCAACTGACTCGACTCGGTATCTTGCTTGGTAGAATCGAGAGATTCATTATCCTCGGCACTAACAACACCAGCATGAACAGCTAAAAGCATCATTCTGAATAACAATACGGGCTTCATCATGCTGGTTATGCGCACCTATTTATCAAAATTATCCAAAGAGGATAATAAACCTGATTTACCGTGTAATATTAGAGATAAAATGTTAAAAAGTGTAGAACCTCTCAATACTCTGGTTAAAACTTCATCTTAAAGCCAATGGATGGGAAGAATTCAATGCCCTCTTCTCCACTGATCAGGAAGTTTTGTGGTGAGTCTCCAGGTTGGGGGTCATAGCCGTATCCAGAGATATTCTTGCTGCCAAGAACATTGAGTACATCGAAGACTAACGAAGCCTGTTTTCCGCCAATTAAGAAACTGTATTCGGCTCGAAAGTCTGCTCTGGAATAATAAGGCAAATCTTGAGAGTGCGGTGTTCCATAGACTGGCAAAAAGTTACCTGCACTCTCTGGATTAGGTTTCAGTCCAACAATCGGCGTATATCGTTTGCCTTTTCTCCCGGTCCATCTTAAACCAAGTTTCCAATGATCCGTTGGTGCGTAGCTCAATACTAGATTGGCAATGAGTGGCGTATCAAGATAATAAGGATCCGTTTGACCCGTTCTCTCGTTGGTTCTTTCTGACTTAGACCAGCTGACTGCAAACCATCCATACCATTTGTCGGCTAGATCACGTTCAACTAACAATTCGATTCCCGTTGCCTTTCCTGAAACTTCGTTCACGTAACGTAAATCGAAATCAGGGTCCGTTGGTTTTGTTGCAAGAGGCAGTTTTTTTAACTGTTTATAGTACAGATCGACATTGGCACTCCAAAGCCCGCCACTAATAAATTGAGCACCGACACTAAAGTGATTAGCAGTAGGAGACTTGAGATTTGGATTGCCAAGCTTACGCAAAGCTTTATCGCCATCAGGAAAACGACTATAACTGCCTGCTTTAGCATTAAACACCCAACGGTCTAACGGCGCCCATTCAATGGATGCTCGCGGATGAACAAATGACTCTTTGGTATAATCTTGGTACTCAGCTCTGAGTCCGGTGGTCAAAGTTAACTCATCATTAATTTTAAATCGATCATCAATATAAGTGGCGACATTGGTTAACTTGAGTCGATCACTGTCTCTTACTCTGTCTCCACGAGTATCCTGGCAGTCTACATCAATATCTGTACAGAACTCGGGTCTGAAGTCGTAGCTGTAATTAAAAGTGAACGACTCATACTCAGCGCCCATCGTGACTTGATGATTTTTAAACAACTGAGAGCTGTATTCCAGTCGAGACACATAAGAATCATCCGTCGCATCGATGAACATTTCTGGACCAGCCGTGTGAAGATTAGAACTTTTCATGTGGGCCAAAGAAAGGCTTAAGATACTGTTGTTATCACCAAAATATTGCCAACTGATACCCTGACTATCGAACTTGTTGGTTAAGGTGTTGTTGCCCACAATATCAGGGTCGAGACGACCCTCATCAGAATCGGACGACACTCGAATGGCCGCAGTGTCTTCGGCTCCTGTAATAGATAAGGTTAGCTTTTGATTATCGCCAATCAGCCATTGATATTTACCTTGATAATCATTGTCTTTAGGAGGTTTGTAAGCTGTGACACCGCTGTCTTCGTCGTCTTCGTAAAACTTATCTAATAAGCTTTTTCGGTAAGACAAGTAAAAGGCCTGGTTCTCAGTCACCTCACCTTCAAACATCACGCCAGCACGCAAAAAACTGGCATCGATCGTTGTTTCTAACGGTTGATTTCTAGGATCTCTCAGTCTTACATCAAACACGCCACCAGTGGCACTGCCGTAGCGAGCGCCAAAACCCGCCGGATGGAGCGTAAAGTCTTGAATCAGGTTTTCGTTAAAAATACTGGTTCCAAAATCATGAAAAATATAACCCGCAGGCAGCATATCGATGTAATAAGCATTATCATCCGGTGATGAACCCCGAACAGCGGGTTCACCAAACCCATCACCATCAGAATCGATAACTCCAGGACGGCTAAAAATAGCTAACAGAGGATCGCCTAGACTTCCTGGCGTTTCTAGAAGCTTCTTAGTCTCCTCTGTCATCTCGGTTAGCGCACGATTTCTTTTAGTGAGAACAACCACCTTGTTCTCTTCTTTGCTATCAGCCTGGGACTCTTCTTTTTCGGTATCCGTTAAATCGCTCGCCGATACCAGGTTGAAGAAAAAGATACATCCTATTCCAACCACTTCTTTTTGCATGTCAAACCCTCATAATCGATTTGACATCATGATTAAGGATATTAAGAGAAAGATCGTTTTAGAATTGAGTAATTTATGTAGGCCAGAGTGAAAAAGTGTTAAAAAATGTAGTGGGAGGTGTAACTTTATGACTAACACTGCAAAAGCAGCACTCATCCCTAAGTTGATGAGCGCCACAAGATTAGCATTTACCCCATCATGACTTTCTTTACCAGAGCCCTGACCAGTTCACCGTCAAACCCTAATTCTAGTAAACGATCTTGTACAACTTTTAGAACCTTGGATTTTCCGTAAACGCCAAATTTTTCTTCTCTGATATAGCTGACTAATGCTCGTCTCATCTTAGCCATTGCCTGATCAAAGTTTTTCTTCGATTTTTTATTGTTAGCACGAAACAGGCTTTCCGCCTCTTTTTCGTCAATATGTTTAGCTATGATATCGAGGGTATCTTGAGTTATTTTTCCCTTCTTAAACACTTCTCGAATAATCTTCATGCCTTCGCCCCTATACGTTCAAGAAAACCGCCCTCTACTAAATCATTGAAAATTGCAAAGAATTGCGGCTCCTGTGCTTTACTTCGCCCCAGCCAATATCCAAAAGATTTGGGCTCTCTAATATGACGTCCCATTTCATCAATGACCTGTACCACCCAATAAAAATCGTCGTTAACATGAATGCGCCGAATTTCTTCGCCTTTATGCAACAATATCAAGCAAGTATTGCCTTCTTCTTCGGTGAGCGGATTGAGTATTTCACAAAACTCAGGGATGTTAACAAGATCTTCGGCCAAACAACTCACACTATTAGGACTAGCGGCTGTTTGCCGGAAAGCTTCATCAAGACGAGCCCAATCTCCTTGTTGCACCAGAGGCAAAGGCGCATCTTGACGACGTTGGAAGTTAGCCAAAAACGTCTTAGCATCTTTGATGTATTCAGAAAAAATAGCCAACGACATAAGATTAATTAACTGCCACGCGGAGTCAAATTTAGCGTGGCAACGTTTAATCACATCCTGATACAGTTTTTCATAAGATTGAGTGCTCATCGAACTGTTCTGCGATAGATATTTATCCTTAAAGGCTGGATAAACATTAGCAGCTATGGTCCAAGCGAATTCATTAATAGAAGCGATATCGTCAGTTACGAAGAATGGCACTTTCTTTTTATCCTGAGGATAGTTGCTCATCGACTCCTGTAAAGCCGCTCTGACAATATTCTTATCCCAAAATAACTCTTCCTGAAGAGATTCAGGGACAGAAGCCAGCAACTCAACAATTCGATGGTCCAGAAAAGGTACTCTTGATTCAACACTATGGTAAGAGCTTGTTCGATCTTCATGCCATAGATTGAAAAACTGCAATTGATTTAATAACAATGCCATCTTTTTGTGATAGTTGGCGCAGGGATTCGAAACACCATTGACCCGCTCAAGTTCGTTACTCTGAACATACTGAAAAAATCGTTCGGGTATTTGCTCGTTGTAACGCTCGTAAAATGCTACGGACTCACTCACTTCTCTATTTAAATAATCTTGCCAAGTTTGATTATCAGAGCCAAGAAAAGACGAGTACCCACCAGCAAACTCATCGGCCCCCTGCCCCAAAAGAATGACTTTAAGGTCAGGAACATAGTGTTTAGCCGCTTTATGTAACTCACTCTTAAACAGCCACTCAGGATCAAATCGCGGTGATTCAATCAAGTAAATCATTTCTTCTAACTGATTAAGATCGAAATTTTCGGCAATCTTTTGAGCATCAAAATAAATAGGATAAAAAGGGAGTCCTAGTTGCTCAGTAATTGCTTTCGCCTGTTGTACATCTCCTGCACGATAAGTTGTTCGCTCAACAACAGTGAAGCAATGGATATTAGTATGGCGCTTAGCAGCTAATGCGGTTAACAAAGAAGAATCGATACCTCCACTTAAAAAGATACCCAGTGGCACATCACTCATTAATCGCTTTTCGACAGAGTCATCAAGCAAAGCCAGATAATCCGACTCAAGCTGTTTAGCTGTTTTGTCGGTTGCCGATCCATAGACAGAATCCAGGCTCCAGTAACTGTTTACCTTTAAGTTTTGGTCGGCATTAAACACCATGAAAGAAGCAGCAGGTAGATAGTGAACATCCTTAACATAAGTTGATATATCAGCTTTTTGCTGTAAACCTTCGATCTCAAGGTCTTGCCAGTCAAGAGATTTAGGACAATCAGGGTGCAACAGCAAAGACTTTAATTCCGATGCAAAAATAAGCGTGTCGCTAACATGAGCATAATACATGGGTTTTATCCCCAATCTGTCACGCGCTAAAATCAAAGTATTTGAAATGGTATCCCAAATCGCTAACGCGAACATACCATTTAGCATACTGAAAGCTTCTACACCGTACTCTTTATACAAATGCAGAACAATCTCGGAGTCTGACTCCGTTGAAAAATGATGTTCATTCTTCAATTGCGACCGCAGTTCTTTGTGGTTGTAAATTTCGCCGTTGACAACTACAAAAACTTTGTTTTCTTGGTCCCATATAGGTTGCTGTCCTCCTTCCACATCAACAATGGACAATCGGCGAAAGGCCAAAGAAAGAAAGTCATCATGATAAAAAGATTCGTCATCAGGCCCACGGTGCTCTAGTGCTTGAGACATTAACTCTAAAACGGCTTGTTCACAGTTTGGGCGATTAAAACTAATAGCTCCTGCTATTCCACACATTCACACTCTCCAAGGGCAAGATAACTTAATTCTATCAATGAGATAGTTCTAATTATGCATTTTATTATAGGCCTACATTAGGGTTAAGCCAATAGCTAGTCAAGTACTGAAGTAAGCGCACGAATGATTAAAAAGCAACCAACATTCTCTCAACGCTCTGATTGATTAAAGGTGGCAATGGCTTCTTATATTTCACTCTTATCAAACTGGATAAAAATCAAACACCAATAGACGTACCTTTGAAATAGAGATTACGTAATAAAGAACGATTAAGTGTTAATCTATATCACATCTTCCAACTGAGTATTATTAACCAGCATATCCTCAAATTGCTCCTTACTTAAGGGACGACTGAATAAATACCCCTGAATTTCGTCACATCCATGAAAACGTAAAATCTTAAGTTGTTCGATGGTTTCAACACCTTCCGCGACAACCTTCAGCCCCATACTATGTGCCAAGTTAATAATAGAGCTGACAATACGCGCATCCTGCTGGTTGTGTTCCAGATCCAAAATAAAGACTCGATCAATCTTGAGCGTATTAACAGGAAACTTCTTTAAGTAATATAAACTCGAATAGCCGGTACCAAAATCATCGATGGATATATGAACTTTCAGGTTGCTAAGTTGATGCATAAGGTGAATAGCATTATCAACATCTTCCATTACCATGCCTTCGGTAATTTCCAGCTCTAGATGATCCGCTGTTATTTTTGACTCTTCGAGTGTTTGTTGCACTGTCTCGATAATGTGTCCATGCTGACGAAATTGAATAACCGATAAATTAACAGCCACTCTTTTATCAAAGAGGCCTCGCTCGATCCACTCGGCAACATCATGGCAAGCTTTCTTTAGAACAATTTTACCTAGCTCAATGATCAATCCGCTCTCTTCTGCAATAGGAATAAATTGCCCCGGACTCACCATACCACGCTTAGGACTGTTCCACCTTACTAAGGCTTCCATACTGACAATGTCGCCACTGAGTATATTCACTTTGGGCTGATAATAGACTTCAAATTCGTCGCTGTTTAATGCTGTGCGAATTTCTGATTCCAGCTCTAATCGCAGTTTAGCGTTGCGATTCATTTCATCGGCAAAGAACTCAAAAGTGTTTCTGCCTTTATTCTTCGCTTGATACATGGCCGTGTCAGCATTTTTAATAAGCGTTTCAACCTCCGTGCCGTCGGCGGGATACAACACAACACCAATACTGGGCGTTACCACCATAGAAAAACCTTCGATAGAAAAAGGCTTCTGGAACGCATCAATCAGTCGCTTCGATATCTTTGCCGCTGTTGCCGATGAGTCCACCTGCTCGATCAAGATACAAAACTCATCACCGCCAAACCGAGAGACAGTATCTTCGCTTTTAAGGAAGTGTGTTAGCCTTTCACCAACGCCACACAGCAATTGGTCACCTATCTGATGACCCAAAGAGTCGTTAATTTTTTTGAACTGATCAATATCCATAAAGAACAATGCTAAGCCATTATTTTTTCGGCTCATTCGTTCTATGGCATGATTAACGCGGTCATAAAACAAGCTTCGATTAGGTAATTTGGTTAAAGTGTCGTAGTTTGCCATTCGACGCAATTCGTCTTCTGAGCGCTTACGGAAAGTAATATCAGAAAAAACGCCAACATAATGAGTGACTAGACCATCTTCATCACGAATGCAATCGATACTGAGTTCGGCGGGATAGAGTTCTCCGTTTTTACGACGCTCTAAAATTTCACCCTGCCACTGTCCAAATTGAATAAGCTCGGCTCTGATGCGCTCTTCCATTTCTTCGGGCTCATCATTAGAACTCAACAGGCGTAAACGCCTGCCAATGACCTCTTTCGCTTCAAACCCGGTGATGGTGTAAAAAGACTTGTTAACGAATTCAATATGATATTCTTTGTCAGCGATCCAGATAGCATCTGACGTGTTTTCGAAAGCCGTAGCGATCAGTCTTAGTTGCTCTTCAGTTGATTTAACGTCATTAATGTCTTTAAGCATACCGGTCATTCGAGTTGGCTTGCCAATATCATTTCTTTCGACAATACGACCTCGGTCTAATACCCAACGCCACTCGCCATTCACATCTTTCACTCGGTATGCGACTTCATAATGCTCGGTTTTTCCATCCAGATAATTTTTTATGGCGTCTTGTGTACGTGGAAAGTCTTTGGGATGAATGGGTGACTCTCCGCCATTTTGTACACTGGTAGATATCGTATCGGGGAGCCGCACTTTGCTAAGTCGATTGGTACGATACACTTTGCCAGCGATCATGTTCCAATCCCACAGCTCTTCGCCACTGCCCCACAAAGCGAGTTTAAGGCGCTGCTCACTCTCTGCAATCTCTTGTTGTGCTTCTCGACTTTGCCTGAGTTGTGCCAACCGCTGGAAGCTAAAGGTCAGAATGATGCCAAAAGCAGCACTTACGTAAAGTAAAAATGCCCACCAGCTGAACCAGGGCGCTGGATTTATTTTTATACGAATACTAACCCCTTCTTCATTCCACACGCCTTCGTTGTTGCTACCGCGAAAACGAAAGGTATAAGAACCCGGGGGAATATTAGTGTAGGTTGCAAAACGTTTATCAGCGGAGGTAGTAATCCATTGCTCATCGAACCCTTCGAGTTTATAAGCATATTGATTCGCGACAGGATCTCTAAAGTCGAGTACAGCCAATTCGAACCCAAACACCGATTGCGTGTAATCTAATTCAATTCTGGAGGTTGCCAATATCGGATACTCCAACGGCGAATCAGGATCACGAGTTTGCGGTGCCACGGATTTGTTAAACAATAAAAAATCCGTTATAGCGAGCTCCGGGATTGCATTTGAACCAGAAAACTCCCGAGGCTGAATGACCGTTCCCCCTTCAATACCCCCAAAATACAGTTTGCCATCTTTTCCTACCGTGCCACTGTTAACATAGTAGCCACCTCGTACTGTGCCATCCTTGTGATAAAAATTTTTCAATTTTTTGCTTGTCGGATCAAAGCGTGTAATACCATGAGTCGTACTTAACCAAAGATTGTTGTCTCTGTCGCCCAAAATAATACCAACAGAATTAGAAGCCATCCCGTCAGCGATCATAATATGCTCAAACTTAAGGTTCTCTCCGTACCATATCGCTTTATTGAGTCCACCATTTTGCGTGCCCACCCAAATAGTGTCTTGCTCATCCTGATAAATAGTAGTGACAGAGTTACTGCTCAGTGAGTCAGGTTCGTCCGATGCCTGATACCAGTAAAACTGCTGATCTTCAGCACTTAGACGATTCAAGCCCTCTTTGGTTGCTATCCATAAATTATTTTCTCGGTCAACAAACAATCCGGAGATAGAGTCACTGGAAATACTGCTTTTATCTTCTCCTTCCAATGGCAGATAATGAGTAAAAACGCCCGTCTCTGGATCAAAATGATTTAGACCACCACCGCGTGTACCTATCCATAAGTTTCCACTTAAATCTTCAACCATTGCCGTAACATGGTTGTGGCTTATACTGGTGTCGTCTTCTGGATCATGCAGGTAGCGACTAAAATCGTCGGTTTCGCGATCATATCGATTGAGCCCGCCATTGCGCGTACCTATCCATAGATTATTTTTGGAATCCATAAACACCAAGCGCACAATATAGTCACTCACCGATCTCGTATCGGTAGGACTATGAGTATATACAAAGGTTTTTCTGCGCCGCAGATCGACTCTTTGTAAACCTTTTTCCCAAGCCGCTAACCACATCTCATCACTGCTCACCGCAATACTAAGAATGGACTCCCCAGTCACACCTAAACTACTCACTTGCGAGCCGCCGTAAGTACTAAAGCGGCGATTAAGCAGAGAAAACTTGCTGACGCCGGAGCTCCAGGTACCCACCCAGAAGACACCACTGTCTTCGCCTAACAACACATGAATTTCATTCTCGCTTAAACTATGAGGATTACCACGATCATGTTGATGAACATAATAACTTCGATTCACCAGATCGGCTTCTAGTAAACCAACGTCGGTAACCGCGGCCCACAGTCGATTGTCTTTATCGATAAATAATGAATTAACTCCGCTACTTTGAGGGAGTTTGCCGATAGGATCTCGCTCGACTTGTAAACTGTTAGGCTCAATAAGATTTAATTCGCCAGAAAAAGTACCAACCCATATATTGCGCTCATTGTCCTGCGCCAAACTAACAATATTATCGTTACTAATTGACTGACTGCTGTCTGGGTCATGAATAAAACGAACAAAGGTTTCCGTTTTGGGGTCAAACCGATTGAGCCCTCCTTTTTGCGCGGGTCTTAATCTGGCAGACCCCGTCCCAATCCATAAAACCCCCTGATGATCGAACATGAGTTTAGTCAGATTGTTACTACTGATGGTAGTTTCGTCATTGGGATCATGTTGATACGATTTAAAGTGCAAGGTATTTTTGTCTAAGCGATTGAGTCCTTTGGCAGTCGCCAGCCATAGGTAACCATATTTGTCTTCTACGATATCAACCACCGTATTTGACGAAATGCTATGAGGATTATTGGGATCAACAACAAAAGATTCGAAAGACGCTCTACTGGGATCGTAACGATTAAGACCGCCGTTAGAGGTGCCTATCCATATATGGCCGTCCCTGTCTTCATACAAAGCCCAGATAAAACCATCATTAAGTGCGCCTGACTTGTTTGGTTCATAGTGAAACTGCTGAAAACGATAGCCATCAAATCGATTTAAACCACTCTGCGTACCTAACCAAAGAAAGCCACGTTGATCTTTCAGCATCGCTGTTATCGAGTGTTGTGATAATCCATCCTGAAGAGAATAATGCTCAAAATAAAGGGCTTTGTTATCGGCGAAAGACAGCACAGGAATCAGAATTAACAGCCACCCGCTGATGCACGCTCTGATTATTGTATGAATGGAAGACAGACTGTTTTGCACTGACAGATTCTCTATTCCTATCTTTTCGTTAACAAGCTCACCGGACTGTTACTTTAGTATAGACACAAACTGCCCAGTCCACACCCTAAAACCTCATTAAAATCACCTTAAATAACAACAAGATACAGCTACCACTCAAAGTGAATATTTCAAATCCCAATATACTGTAGACACCAATAAGACATCAAATCTCAGCAAATCGAATAATTTAACCGTCAACTCTGTGCTAAAAGACTCAACCCTTTTTGAATCAACTGATAGCAACTCTTGGGATTTTCCAAGGGGAATAGATGGCCATAATCCAGATTCTCAAAAAAGTGATGGTGCGGGCTTTGCTTGCGCCATTGCTGCCACACGGCATCGGAGAAAAAGATGGATGGTTTGCCACGAATCCCAACACAGGGCATTTTAAGCTGAGTTAGAGGCTTCATGATATTAGGAGCGGTGGTGTAATTATGAGCTTCCCAAACTTTTGGATAAGCTAACCGCCAGTTTTGCTCTGACGTTGGATAAATATTGCTCTCTCCCATGGCCAGAAAGGTTTCTTCAGCAAACCGTCTGTTGCCACGAAACTTTTTACTATGGTCAATGTAGGCTGCTTTATCTGGCCATTGATCACGCTTATTTAAAGTTCCACGGGTTGGTTCCAATGCTTTAACGATAGCGCTGGGCATTATTTTTAATAACAGTGCCAAGCGACGAGACACCATTGCAGGCTCAATTAAAACGAGGCTTTTAAAAAGCTCTGGTCGTTTGTGAGCGGCCAGCACCGTACAGGCCGCCCCCATAGAATGGCCGACGCCAATGATTGGGTCTTGATAATGAGTCTCTATGAATGCAATCAGATCGTCAGCATAAGATTGCCAATTGATCCCCCGACCAGGAGCACCTATGTCTGGCCAGGTAGCACGAAAATTCAAGGCACTGACCTGATATTGATCGGCCAACTGCTCCAGCAAAGGCGTATACACACCCGCAGTAAAACCATTGGCATGATAAAAGTGCAATGCATCACCAGAAGGATTAGCACTATCAAAGAACTTCCAGACGGCATTTTCAGGAATTTGGGTAGACATTCATTTGTTATTTTTTATTTGTCATGACTTAAGTGTGTCATGTTTTAACAAGTTTGTCTGCGAGAAATATTAGACGCAAAATGAGTATTGCGAAGAAGGTATAAATAGTGATGAATTAGAAAAGACAGAATAGATAAAAAGTGGCCAGATTTCTGGCCACTGCTGTATCAAATCAATAACCCGTACAAGAAGACGAACTACCGTGATCACATCCATCGCGACCGATGTAGTTCTGGGTGCTGTATTCCGCAGCAGGTAATTTATCAATCCCCAAACCTTGCTTAGTCAGCGACTCGACATAATCAACAAATGCCTGAGCATATTCAGTGAAAGTATCTTCGTAGTTGCCCGCTTCAAAAGGTACAGCAAATGTTAAATAACCATCTCGTCCTGACGCTATGAAACTGTTGGTCACCACGGTGTAAGTCGTATTAATGTCAATGGCCGTCCAGTTCCCCGCAACACGAGGATTAACTTCTACTTGAGAAATACGACTTCCTTTCGCTTGCGATGCATCAACATGATAACGTAGACCGGATGCATAAGGATAAGAACCTGACGATCCATTATTATCAAGTGTGTTAGCCAATGCTTCTTCTAATACATTGATAATTTGTTGGCCTGTCATCTCTAAAGTAACCAGCGTATTAGAGAATGGTAATAAGGTATAAGCATCTCCAATAGTGAAGTCGCCAGCACCAATATCTGTGCGTACACCGCCACCATTTTGAATGGCAATATCCGCAGTCGGTGTGATGGTCAAAAATGCTTTAGCAACAATGTTAGAAATATCACTGCCTGTTGCATAAGTGTTGCTTACATCACATAGAGTAGAACGACCTTGACCGGGGAAACGCTCCAGACAAAGATCCTGATTGACGCTACCAATAACGCTTTGTTCTAACACAGATACCTGCGCATCATATTCGCTCAGCATCGCAGCAGTTGTTGCATCAGGCGTAGTGACCACAACCTCATCATAAGCCGTTAATTTTTGAGTCACCAAAAACTGGTCATCACTACCCAACTCACGCTTATCTCCATCAGCGTGCTCATAAACAAAGCGGTCAGATACTGGAATATAAGGATGGCCACCACAAGATGTTACATCACCTTTAGCATCAAAGCTCACTTCCAGTTTGCCCATCACATGAGCATACTCCCATGCTTGTACTACACATACAGTTTTGCCTTTGGAATCAGTGACCACCGTAGGATAATCACCCACAGTGTTAAAGCCTAATTCAGTAAAGGTGCTGCCACCTAACAAACTGTGAGAATCGCCCCCGACAATCACATCAACCCCATCCAGTGCAGCAGCCATAGCCAAATCATTTTCGTATTGATAGTGAGTCACAAGAATAATTTTGTTCACACCGCCTTCACGAAGTAAATCGATGTTGTTCTGTGCAGTGGTGATCTCATCAAGAAACTGTGTGCCATTGTCTGGATTCGAAGAATTCATGGTTTTACCAGCAATGTCGATACCAATAATGCCGACTTTTTCGCCATCCACTTCTTTAATCACAAAAGGCTTAATATATCCACTTGCCAGTGCAGAAGTCGCACCAGGAACAACGTTTGCAGCTATCGTTGGCGTGTTACAGGCGCTCGCATTGAGGCTATCGATAAAATTCGCCAGCTGCAAATCGCCGCCATCAAATTCATGGTTACCTAACGCAAAAACGTCGAAGCAAATCTGATTCATCATGGCAGCATCGGCTGCACCTTTAAATAAGGTGTAGTAAAGGGTTCCAGTGATGGCATCGCCAGCATGAATTTTCAACACATTCTTTGATTGTGATGCAAGGGTATCAAACAAACTCACCATCATGGGAAAGCCACCATAGGTTACTTCAACTTCGTTGATGGCAGCATCATTAGCGTCTTTTGCATTCAGGCTCAACGTCGATGTATCAAAATCGAAATCGTCAGCAGCAAGATGGGAGTGATGGTCGTTCATGTGAAGGATTGTGAGATCAATCGCTTTATAGTCATTCAACTGATCATTTAAATCGCCAATCTGATTGTTAAGATCGGCAATTTCGGCATCGTAATTATTAACGTCGTCATCGCACGCAGTTAAACTTAAAGCAGCAGCGACAATAAGGCCAAGCCCTTTTTTGTTCATCTTGCATCTCCTTTTTGAATTTCTGAAGAACGATGCAAAGATGTCCGATGGATATAACAACCAGATGTCAGAAAAGTGAAAACGCTTTTATAAAACTTTCACTTCTCTGTCATAAACAATAGAACTATACGGCAAACAAACCTTAACGATGACAATGCCAATGGTTTTTGTGTGCCCAACATTTTCGAGAGTGCGCAGGTCGTTTATAAATGACAGTAACATTATGATGACGGTGTTCAGCATCCAGTACAGCAACGGTTTTTACACCGACCTTCACTTTTTTATGGCGATGGCCTACAGGCTTCACTACACAGGCAGATAACAAACTGGCGACAAGGATTACAACCAATAGCTTCAATCGGATCATTTGTCAAACTCGTGACTTATTCATTTCTAGTATTTAACGCATGTTCCCTTGATCCGTTGACAGCTTGGCTGACAAACTGACTTATCTATGACTATAAGCGCCATAAGAATGAAAAAGAACCAAACCGCTGTTGGCCTCCAGAGTCGCTAGAGAAGCTGCCAAAATCAACATAGTTAATACTGATACCCCACTCCTCTCCAGAAAACGCCGCTCCAACCGCTAAAAAATTGCGCTCATGTTCTAGCTCGATACCGGGGCTATCGCGCAAATAGTTACCATCGATAAACAGGTTGTTAAAAACATAACCGACTCCAGCACCAACATAGACAAAATATCCACCTGAATGCGCCATAGGATTCGCTTCTCGATTGCCCACGAGCGCGACAGTAGGATAAGAACTCTCTAATTGTTGGCCCCAGCGCAAAAAGCCGCTCACCTCAACATGAGAGTCAAAGTTACCTAAAGCGCCTTCCAGGCCGCCGACCATGTCCAACTCCATCGAGTGGCTGTCTGAATGCAATAGCCGCCAAAACCGTGCACGGCTCAAATTGACAATCGGCTCATTTTTTAACTGATAATCCCAACCCTGAGGCGTTTCTGATCCAGTAATTTCGTGTACCAACCGCTGTGTTAACTCCGCCCCGGAAATAGGCCCAACGACCCCGAGCATGAGGGTAGATATATCGGAATAATCAGGACGAATAGCAATCAAGCTGCCCTGCCAGAACAAAAAGCCAGCATAAGGTAGATCATCTTGAGGTGGTGGCACCGCTGAAATATCCGAGGGCGTTACCATCGTCTGCCCAACATTATGGATCTCAACCAGTGTATTGAATTGCTTGGTATCCATCGATTTCTGTTGCATCCAAAAATACCAGGGCATTGGCGAACTGAGTCGTTCACTCTCCTCAAAAACGTCAAACCATGATGCATAAATGCCGTTGGTATAACCGCCATCAGAGCCGACAAAAATATCATTGTCCAAGGTTAAACTAAACCAAGGCTCTTCTTGTTCATTCGCAGCGATATAAGGAGATCCAAGCAACAAAGAGCTCGATAATAGTACAGCAAGACAAATTTTATCCATAACGTAGCCTGTTGATTTTGTTCTACTTCTATTATAACCATTTGAGTAGTTGGTCAGGTTTCTTTTCTGCTTTCAAATTACTTCTTGAGTTATTTTTTTATGACATTTATATGACGCAGCTTTGCAAATAGGATCTTCTTCGATATGCTCCGCTCCTACATAGCAAATTTTCGTTGTAGCACCATGCAAATATCCCACGACACTCCACAGCAGAAAGAAGGCTTTTTCTCTTTATTTCTTATTTTCCTTCGCCTTGGACTCACATCCTTTGGCGGACCAGTCGCTCATCTAGGGTATTTCCGTACAGAGTTTGTCGAACGTCGACATTGGTTTGATGACAAGGCATACACCGATCTTGTGGCTTTGTGCCAGTTTTTGCCGGGCCCTGCGAGCAGTCAGGTGGGTATTGGCATTGGTTTATCTCGTGGTGGATATTTGGGCTCCCTTGCTGCCTGGCTAGGTTTTACGCTCCCCTCTGCACTCTTATTAACACTCTTTGCGCTGGGCTTGTCTTATTATGATAATGCGGTTACCACAGGTGCCCTGCATGGTTTAAAAATTGTTGCTGCTGCTGTCGTCGCTCAGGCAGTATGGGGCATGGCCAAAAGCTTTTGCACCGATGGCTTAAAGGTTACCTTGATGGCGGCCAGTTGCAGCATTTTGCTGATAATACCGGGGATCAGTGTCCAGCTATTAATTTTGATAGGGGCAGCCGTTATAGGCCTGTTGTTTTTTAAACAACCCCAACAAAATCAGGTATCACCACTAAACATTGCTATCTCCAATCGTGCTGCCTTGTTCTTTTTAACTGTATTTGTTGTTTTATTGTTTGGCTTGCCACTGGCTGCACAGTGGTTTCCTTCAACAACACTCAGCGCATTTGATTCGTTTTATCGATCAGGTTCTCTGGTATTTGGTGGCGGGCATGTGGTGTTGCCATTACTACAAACTGAGCTGGTTAATACAGGCATGATCGACAAAGAAACCTTTTTGGCCGGATACGGTGCCACTCAAGCTGTTCCGGGGCCGTTATTTACTTTTGCCTCTTTTATCGGAGCCTCACTCCCAGGTGAAGCGGGTGGTTGGCTTGGTAGTCTGGTTTGTTTGCTGGCCATGTTTATTCCTTCGTTTCTTTTAGTTTTTGCGGCCCTTCCATTTTGGGAAAACCTGCGCCGACATAGTAAAGTTCAGGCGGCGTTGGCAGCGGTCAATGCGGCCGTTGTTGGGTTATTATTAGCCGCTCTTTATCAGCCTGTGATCACCAGTGCTATTTTTAACGCTCAAGACTTTGCCTTTTGTCTGATTGCATTTGTAGCGCTGACTCAATGGAAACAACCACCCTGGCTTGTAGTAATAAGCTGTGCCTTGATAGGTGGTTTATTAAGCTTATAGAAAAATATAAAAAAGCCTATTCAATGATCTTCATCAATGAATAGGCTTCGACCATGTAGGCTATGACTGTTTACTTATTTTAAAGATTATATCTTTGCTCAATCGCAGCGTGTCGCTCCAATCCTTCTTGATCTCTTAGCTTTTCTAGCAACATTGGCCAAATCAATGGATGCTCGAAATCCGCAGTAACAGATGACAAGGTTTGCTCTACGACGGCTAAATCCGAGGTATATGGAAGCAGAACATAAGCATAAATACCGGCTAGCTCTTTTTCGCTCTCTTCGTCAAACACTTCGTATTCATCACTATTGCGCTGACTCACGACAGCCCCCAAAGCGATTAATTGTTCGCACAGTTGCTGCCATTGTGTTTCACCAGGATGCACTCCGTCGATAGCAAAATAAAAATGCTCGGGGTTGTTTACTACTTCTATCGCGTCAAACAATAAGGTGTAGTAGCCCTCACTGTCGCAACGGTAGCCTTCTGCATCTTCATGATCCAAACGGTTCAAGGCTTCGGCATCAAATACCAGCTCAGCGTCAAAAAACTGTTCTTCACCTAACCGACGAATTTCGATGACTCGAGCACTCACAGGTCCGGTTCGTTGTGCTAATACAATCGCAGGCTCATTGTTTTCTTGTTTGACGCGAACACGGATCCTGCCAAAGTCTTCATCAATAGGTCCACTGTCTGTCGACAATTCGATTTCCAAGATCTGACATGATGCTCTGACCAATTCCCATTCCTGCGCCAAAGTCGCTACAACCATGCGATCAAAATGCCAGTCACGTTGCTCAGGCTCAAGTTCGATCAGATGATTGTAATAAGCAATCGCCGTATCGTATTTTTGTAATGACAGCGCTAGCTTTGCTGCCAGACGCAAAAACCCTATGGAGTCAGGCATCTGTTGTAATAAGACAGTCGTGCGCTCGAAAGCTAATGCAGGCTCAGCGTTTTTGTATCGACAAGCCACTATCCAGTTCACACGATTTTGACTATTCTGACTACAGTGTTCAAAGTTACCTTCTACAAAGAACCGATCAAACTCTGCCGTTTGCTGATCCACTAACAAGTAATGGCCGTAGTTGAGCAACACCTCAGGTACATCAAGCTCCTTATCCAGAATATGTTGAAACACTTCAAGCCCTTGCTCTGAATAACCACTGTCGCATAGTTTTTCACCGTAGGCATTGCCGATTTGGTGAGATTGGTGGACTTTATAAGCTTCTTGCAATAGCAATAAGGGACAGTCTAATAAGGCATCATTATCCAGCTCACTGAGTTGCGACACATCCGCTTCTGCACGATAAGTCTCAAGCTTTTGTTCATATTCTGACTTAAGCTTCTCTAAGTTCTCGGTAGCGCCCAGATCACGATGAAGTTCAGGGATGAGTTGCTCCAAGGCTTGAAGACACACATTAACCGTAAATAAATCCTCTCGCAGCAAAGCTAATTCGGCCTGCCAGTGCTTCAGCATAATGCTTTTACGAATGGCTCCGTTATGAATAAGCTTTTCGATCAGCTCGTTGAAGCAGGCATTTAACTCCTGAGTGTTACGCTCTGGTATACCTTGGGCCAAATAGTATTGCAGTTCACACCAATCATAGTAATGCTCTTGCGCGGTAAGAACTTCAGAGTAAGGTAAGCTGGCATCAATGGCTTCTTGATACTTTTGTTGTCTGACTAAAGCTAAGGCAATATTAGCCTGCTTACTTCTTAAAAAGCTCTCGCCGCCCCCATGATTTACAGATTCTCTGGCCACCTTCTCGGCGTCTTCAAAACGGCCAAGTCCATAAAGTGCAGAAAATTCTGATAATGGTAAGATAGACTTTCGGTTTTGATTGTTAGCAACAAAACTGTCTTCTTGAACGCGTTTGATTCTGTCTAGCGCTTGTTGATAATCTCCATTGTTCATAAGTCCTTCGACATACTCAGAATTGATACACTCATAACAAGGCCAGTTAACATCGATTTTTGCCAGCGTCTCTTCACACACCGACATCACTTCTGGCGCAAATCCCGGTCCATCTTTTATCGAATAACAATTCGATAAATCCTGAACCGCACAAATACTTTGTGGACATTCTTTTGTCTCTTCGCGATGGGACAACTCTAATAATTCAACGGCATCATTGAGTGCCCCCTTCGCGTTGTATCGATGCAAGACCTGACTTTGTAAATACCAGTGTCGTAAAAAAACCTCGATCCATTTGTTCGGGTGCTTTTTAGCCAACGCCAAACCTTCGGGGTAAATAGCATCCACCTTGTCATGCTCATCATCGCAGGTGTAAGTAGAAATTTTATCCATAATATCAGCCAGACGCTCTTGTCCTGACTCTCGCAGCTCTTCTTCTGCCCGGTATACCCAGCTCCAAATATCCATACTAATTAACCTCTAAAAAACTTTCTAACCCACTAATAAACTGACGCAGCTCCTGACTAAAGTCGATATCATCAGAAACGTTGGCACACATAGTCAACATGTAAGAACGCAACATGCGAGCAACACGTTGTGTTAATTGATTATCTGCACTGTTTAGCACACTCTGGATCATGGGCGAGTTTAAATTAACAATAATAAGTCGCAAATCACGGCTATCTATTTTTTGAGTGTGGAGCTTTGCCAAACTCAATGCAGCTGCGCCAATACGCTTGTCGGCATCGTCTTGCTCGAGCTTTTGTTTTAGACGGGCTTCTTTATCTTCCATCACAAGTAGCGGAATATAATCAGGCTCAAACTCACACATTCTCAAGCCTTCATTCTCTTCGGTAAATAGATCAGACAACCGCTGTTTGACATCAGGAGATGCTTGAACCTCTTTAAATAATTGTTGATTACCTTCTTTCGATCCCAGATAAACTAATTTAACACCATGGTAATCGGAGTATTTCTGACAAAAAGACGCGGCTGCAAATAAATATCCCGAAACGACGGGCAGATGATTGGCTCGAAACAAAACGTCTTCATAACTGTTGGTGTCATCCATCCTCACGGGAATTCGCTGGCCACATTGTTTACTGATTTGACCAATAGTCATTTCGCCACGGGATGTTGGCAGTTTAAGATCCTGCTTTAAAACGTTAAACAAAGCGTCATCTGCCACCGCGGCAGCTAACAATGCCTGATTATGGCGCGAAAGAACACGACGCCAGGTTTCCGGCTCTTCGTTGGCGATACGTGTGAGTCCGGCATTCAAGGCATCCGATAATAGCGACTGTAGTTGATGGTAAACCTGATCTTTTTGCAGATCTTCACGACTTGCTGTGGGTGTCAGTTTATCGGTTTCAATCACACAGCCAGCAAAGCCTGCCCATAAAGGTAACAATTCTCGCCCTTCATGAGTAATGTGCATGTTGCGAATAAAAACCGATACATTACGATAGTCTGAGGTAGAAAAACCAGAAGCATCCTGTATCCACATAACCCCTTTGGCATTTAAGTCATTAGCAGGAATCTCAATGGTACAAATGGGTTCGAAAACTTCTTCAAAAACCTGTGCAAATTCCATGTTAATTTTTTTACGTTGCAATAACGACGTATGCTCTGGGAGGCGCCAAGGAACATTGATGTTATTCAAGGGTTCGGAATCCCCTTTTAAATAGATTGGAATCGGCAACAAACAACAATATTTGGCAACCAATGATGATAAAACGCGCGCCGAACTGAGCTCAGTGAAATTATCAGATAGCTGCAAACAAACCCGCGTGCCTACTTCGCGCGGCTTGGCTTCGGTTAATGCGAAGCGTTTTCCTCCCGAGCTAGAAAAGTGCCAGCTCTGCTCCGGTGTCTGGTAAGAAGTGGTCCAAACGTCGACTTTATCAGCGACTACATAAGCCGACAAAAAACCGAGTCCAAAGTAACCTATCATATCGCTGGTTTGTGTTTCGTTGCGCAAAACTCGTGTATATCCAGAACCAACAGTCGCTAGATACTGCACGACTTCGTCGTAAGTTAAGCCAGAACCATTGTCTTCGATGATTAACTGATTTTTACCAGGATCCGTTGATAAGGAGATCCTGATGTCGCCTTCATAGTTAGCCTCAATCTGACGACGCACGCAGGCATCATGTGCATTTTGAACTAACTCTCTAACGGCAACAGCAGGCGATGAATAAAGGTTTTTGCCAAGGACTTCGAGTAATCCGTCCATATTGACATGAGTATTATGTAATTCTACGGTCATGAGTTTAAATCTATCCAGATCAATATAAGAGTAACAAAGCGTTGGAGTTCATTAAAATATACTCCAAAAATGAGCGCTCCCATCCCTATTTACGATCAATTAAATATTTTCCTTTATTTGCTCACAATCCCTGAGGCAAATGCTTATCATTATTAAGTTTATAATATGAGACATTCTGGGCAGGTCGTTGCCCAGGCCCCGTAGTTTGCTTAAATACGAGGCCCTAGTCAACCGCTTAGTGAAAAATTCAATGGCTAAATTGAAACTGCCTGCTTCTACAGAGCGTTATTGGTCAATTGGGAATGTAACCCAGATTTGCCTTAAAGATTTCATCTTTATTCGGTACATCGCTGTCTTGGTACAGTTGTTTTAGCTTCTTGTCCCAACCCGCCTTTTTCTTTTTCCATTCTTTAAAGATGTCATACCAGGCATAGGCAATCAGCCCCGCTAAAACGGCTGGAACCAATCGACCACCTAATCCAGCTAGAAAGCGCAGCGCACCAAAACGGCCATAACGCTGAACCAGACGTCGCCATAAACGAGGGGTTCTTACGATGCGCCAGATTAACCGCGCAAATTTAGCCGCCGCCAACAACCACTGGCCAGCGATCAACAGTTGGATGATGATATCCCAACTGTCGTCTCCGTCGATATCTTCGACCAGAAAATCAAGACCAAAAACCGCCAATAAACCTTTAATTAACATCTTATTACGTTCAGCATCACGCTTACCTACAAGATAGGCTTTTTTAATTTTGAGCTTGGCCTCTTCTTCTGCCGTCTCTTCGTCGATACAGGGGTCAATGACTTTGTCGTTTCCGGGTGCCATCTGAAAATAGGCATATTCCTGTAACCGGTTGGGTGAGGCCAGCTGATAGGCTCGTTCCTCTTGTAAGGTTTCCTCAGACTGTTCAGCGGTTTTATCAATAGCCTCTTGATAAAACTCTCTTATGGTAGCAGCCACCGGATCGCATGGATGCTCACTGAGCTGAAACCCCATATCCTCTAAACCTGGAGCAACGGTTCCATAGACAATGCGCGCGGCCATTCGACGAGAGCCAGAAAATTCCGAAGGTGCAGGTAAACCAACAACCCTTGCCCAATTCTCTAACCCTTCATCACTGATCAACTCCGCAATGTATTCAACATCTACCTTACGGAAGTCAAAGTTTTCATCGAATCCAATAAGCGCTTCATCAGGCTCAGCCCCTACCAAGGCTTCGTCAATTGCTTTTTCTATCTCTATGCTAGCTTCAACAAAACTCAATTGTTTAAGGTGTTCATCGTTATCCTCTAGCACCTCAACAATATCATTTAACTTGTCGTAACTGGCATTACTATTATTTTGTATTTTACGTAACTTTCGTTGTTGCTCTCTTAAATCACCCAGTTCTTTCTCGGCTTGCTCTTTAAGTTCTTGCAATGCCTTTTTCATTTGCTTCTTTACTTTTTCGTCGAAGTTACCATTGTCGACATCGTCTATCGCCTTTCTAAGATCATCGATTTCTTTCTGCTTATCGCGAATTTTTTTTGCGATTTCTCGTAACGCACGCTTAGTTGCATTAGCTCCCGCTTCGGCGGCTTCTTTTATTCCTCGACTCACTTTACGACATAAACGTCCCATTTTTCTGTCCTCATAGGCGAATCTATGGCATTCAGACAAATAACCACAGTACAACGTTAAATTCAGGTAAGTTTTAAGTTGTTACTTCCATTAAAACAAATCGATCTCTATTAAGGCTCTGGCGCTACCAAGCAGTCATTGCTCTCTATCACTTTATTGTTATAACACCAGTTATTTTGAGTATAGCACTCGGCCACCAAGTCGCATGCCATCCTTACTCAGGATTGATAAGAATAATTTATAATGCTTTGGATTCTTAAAACTATTCCCAACAAAAATTACGGAGTGAGATGAATAGAGACCTTCTTGTTCCGCAACGCAAAAATAAACACCGTATAAGTAAAGAAGAATAAATTTAGCCAAATACACTTAGCGGCAAAAAATTACGGCGTAACTTAAAGAGTTGACTGTGCTTTAAAAAGTGAATAGCAGCGACAAAAACCTACTTCAACAACCTTGTCATCCGATTGACATGGCTTGCTCACTATTTTGGTTTATTATGAATAAAACAGTCTAATCTATTTTTTATCTCACAATGAGTATATAACGAAGCTTCGTTCGAGACGTAAAGGAACTGATCAGCCAGCGTTAGCTCTAAACTAAAAACGTTCAGTGGCAGTAATCATTTAAGGAGAGTGTATTTATGAATATCGATAAGCTTACCGATTATTTGAATCTCATACCCGATCTGGATCTCGTCAAACTGATAGAAGAAAAAGTAAAAAGCTTCGGTGTTGATGATGAACAGGTCTTGTCGATTATCTCTCACATTATCAATGACCATGCAGATGCCATTGAAGCACTTGAAGGAAAACTCAAAGAAGCTTATGACGACATTAAAGAAGTTTTCGACGATGCCGAAGCCTATAAACAAAAAATTGCTCAGCAACTGAAAAAACTAGAAAGTTGGGGCATCGTCTACCACGACGGAAAGCTGCACACACCGACTCTTAAACGCTTTATAGCCACGGGAAAGCAGCAACAAAGCTGGTCATTTACTCGAAGTGCTGATCGCAAGCCTGTACTAAAAGGCATTCCCGTCGCTATCGAAGGTGGCTTTAGTGCTGGTCTGGAATTTGACGTAGATACCGCGCAAAGTACTCAAACAGATTTCGATGTCACTTTGCCAGAAAGCGATTGCTGTTTACGCTATGGCATTGATGTGAGCAGCCATGCAGGAGCCTCGGTGGCAGGTGCTATCAGTGCTTTTAGTTTTGGCGCTTCCGCCAAAGGTCAGCTGGATATCGGGCTGGATTATCTTTATCAATATGATGAAACACAGCCACTCTTCTCTGCCTTAAAAGACTCCTTGCAAAATCTGGCTCACTCTCGCGTAAGCTTCTTTGATTTAACTCATAGTCAGGCAGCACTGGCACAACCAAAGCCTGATATTCCGTCGGATTATCATGGGCTGCGTCAAATTCGCACTGAAGTCCGTAAGGGATTCGAGTTCTCTGGCAGCTTAGGCGCTAACCAAACCATTAGTGCTTCTGGCTTTGTTAATGTTGCTGACAATCAACACAGTCTCGATTCCTCCATGGCGCTGGGAGCTTCCGCCAGTTATTCCATGAAGCACTCTGGGCATTTATTATGCACCGCTGAAAAAATAGATAACAACTTGCTAAGTATTTCGCTTACCAGTGACCGCTCAAAGGAAAGCACTACGGGCTTGACGCTTGGCGTCGACCTCTCAGTCAAAGGGCTTGATGAACTTGGCAAAGCCATGGTCGAACACTATTTGCCTTATGATGAAAAATGGTTAGAAGAATTAGATGAGTGGAGTCAACTAGGCACCTCTATAAAAAATGACTTAATCAGCGCCATTAATGATGAAGTTGAGGATGATACGCTCAAGTCGCTGCTTAAGGTGATTGTAGGAGAAGAAAACCTAGATGCTTTAGTCACACAACTACAAGCTCAAATCAAAGAAGAACTCGCCCCGTTAGATAAAGAGTTTGTTCTATGGTTTGACAGTGGTGCAGAGCACTTACAACAACGAGTGTCTCAGCAGCTCGAAGCATTGGAACTTCCAGCGGATGTCGAAACGCGCTTATTAGATAGCATAGACACCAAGTTGGAAGAATGGCTTGATCAATATCAGCAGGAATTGAGTGAAAAAATAAAGCAAAGAATCACCGCTGTGGCCAACCAAAGCCCAGCAAAAATAAAACAGTGGTTGGCGCCCCTAGAAAAACTCGGCGTAAAAAGCAACGACATTGTTAGCGACATTAACAGCCATTCCGAAAAGCTCGTGAGTAAAGTCAAAGAATTAGTGGGTGAATATCAAGAATTAAGACAGCGCTTAATAAAAGGAGCAGAAAAAGCGGCCGAGTTCCAACTTGCCGCACAGTTTAACTATAGCCGCCAATCCTGGACCAAAGACACAGCGTTATTAAATGTTCGCCTACGCCCCCTTGAACAACCATCAGCTGAAGCAGAACGGCTGTATCGTTACATGATGTTGGGGCAAGTAGGCAAAGCCTTTAGCATAGCCCTGCAGATGCAAAAAGATGGCAGCACCGAGCTGGATGATATCGACGGAGCCTTTACCCATTGGTCAAAAACGCTGACACAGTTCCGCCTGGGTATCAAATTGCCAGGCTTTGAGTTTTATAGCGCTAGCCGCCGCATATCAGAGGTAGACGTTAAGGTCGATGAGTCCGGTCAACTCACTTTCGGTAGCGCAAGCTCTACTCTCGAAGAAGAAGCAGGCGGATTTGGCGAAGTGCGAAAACTGTCTCTGTTTAGCACCAGCAACATTCTCCAATCAATCACCTCCGCCAATGTACCTACGACAGGAGGTATTAGCTTATCTTTAGACGATGAAGATCTTGAACTTGAAGAGTTAAAAGAATTTCTCAACAGTGTCGAAGACGCTGATGAAGAACTGCTAGCTGAGGGAACAACAGCCAGAGCCATGTCTTTGTATAAACCCATTGCTGCCAACAGCAAAACATCAGCCAAGTTGTCATTAAGTATGACCTTACCGCCCCACTTCTATCAAAATTTTGCCAGTCTTACGCCGGAGGAAGCCTTTAACACTGCTTGCGAAAGCTTTTTAGCATCGCGCTTTAGCGACACCAACGATCTCGAGCTTTTCGGCGATATGGTCGATAGTTTCCGTTCGGCAACCAGCGAAGCAGAGTTTATTCGTAAAATCGGCAAGAAAAAACGCGTAAAACGAGCCATTAAGCTTTATAACAAAAAGAACGGCTCAACACCGGATATACCCGTCTCTGCAGGAGCCAATACTCCCTTAGGCAATATACTCAAACAGACGCTGCAAATTTATCGTTGTGCCAATGCATTTCGTATGGCGTCAGAAGACTTCCGTCAACTAGGGCTTATCGCGCAACAACTGAATGGAAAAACCATCAGCGACCTCAAGAATGACCCTTTGGTAGAGTCATTAAAAGAAGTGTCAGATAGTATTAATAAGCAGATGGCAACCATGGTCTCTGTTAATAACGCACTTACCGGATTGTTTATGGAAACAGCCACCTGGCGAACGCTGGGTCTGTTGCGACTTATGGCAGATTTGACTACAAGTGATAAGCCATTAATGACGGCGACACTCACCGTTCGCAAGCATAATAAAGAGAATAATATCGTTCTGGTTTGATAAGATAAACAGTACTTTCAGCCGTATGCGGATGCAAAGCAAACGGCTGAAAGTTGTTTTATTAGATCATATAAAGATTGCCCCAAATGACAATGGCAGGAATAATCAGCGAAGCAATTGCACTCTTCATTCCAACATCTTCTACCTCTTGATCATCCATTTGTGGTTGTGACGGTAATGCATCTAGCATCGCTGCATCATCAGGTTTGTCTGGATTATATATAACAGGCTCTTTTTTATTATCAGTTAAGGCGCGAGTTTGATGCGTCTTAACAACCGTTTCATGTTCATCACCCTTTTCATCAGTAAAACGAAAAGTCAGTTTATAAACGGTTTGATCGTTAATCTCAGTATTTGTTCGTTCCTTACTTGCCAACACTGCCTCGCCAATCACACCTCTTTTTAACAGCGAAGTGACTTTGATCGAAGCTTTCAATTTAAGCAACAACCAGAGCAGCCCAACGAAAGCAAACACACCAATCAATGCCGCCCAAGGCCCCATCTCTGAACGTCTTAACCCAGCAATTCTGGATTTGTCGGGTGAGCCGGCAGGATACTCGATGGTAACGTTATCTCCGGAACCATAGCGACGCCCCGAACTATAAGAAACATCCTCAAACTCACCTTGCCCTTCAAGAAAAAAGCGATAATGATAGGCATAAACGGACCGCTCGTTCACTTCAAGGTTTGTTTCGTAGCTCTCAAATATTTGCCCCTGAGTTTTCTTAACCTCACCTTGGTAGTAGATGAAGGATAAATCTGCCGTCGCGGCAAATATCCAAAAGAAAATACAACTGAAACCAAAGAACAACCAAGCTCCTTGGTTGGTAGCACCACCAAAAAGAATCTTTAATCGCGTGGCAATGGGGAGTGTGCGGTTAATCATTAATTCGCTCTTCCGTTATCAAGTATAAGCTCATGATAAACATGAATATTCATTGTAAACAACCCTTTTCTGGAGCTGCTAGAGGTGTTTTTCCATCAACCAGTTAACTAATATCTGGCCATTACGCTCACTATTAACCTGCTCTATGGTTTCAAAGCCCTGCTTGCTAAAAAATGGGCTGGCAAACTTAGAGGCATTAACGGTTAGTTTGCTTAGCCCTTGCAGCTTCGCCTTCTGTTCCAGAAAATCATATAGCTGCGAGGCAATCCCTTGACGCTGATAGTCTTTATGGGTGTAAGTCCACTCAATGTGTCCAGACTCGGTCAGGGTGATAAAGCCGACAACAACGTCGTCTTTGATTGCAACAAAAGGTGGCCAATCTTCTAGTCGCTTGGTCCAGTGTTGATAATCTATGGGCAAAGGTGCCCACTCGTTGATTTGCTCCTGTGTGTAATACTCCAATCCTACCTCATGAATAGTGTCATAAAAAATATCGGTGAGCGCCTTAGCATCTGCAAGCTCAAAATCTCGAATCGTGAGTGTCGACATAGGGGGGTCTCTACTTTCTATTTATTTAACAAAAATTTGATACGTTACTCGCAACAAATGGGGACCATCTGTGTCATAACCTTTAATAGCTCATTATTTTTGACGAATGAGTAAGGTTGGCAAGCTTGTACAAGGGCAAGTGGTCAGTGGGCAAAACATAAGCTTCACAAAACTTTCAAGTGAACCTTATTGAGCCAACTCATAATTTAACAAGCTTATGTTTGAAAAACTCCCAACATAGAATGTCAGGATACCAGGATGATAGAGCAAAGCAGCCACCCGGATAACGATATCAAAGCTCAAACACTTAAGCTGTTATTGTCGGAGCCATTATATCAATTTCATGCAAAGAAAAAACTCATCAATATTTGCTGCACCCCCTCTTTGTTTGAGCTGATTGACAGCCACCCTCCTTACGTTGATGTGCGCTTTTTAGTCCGCCTGCATTTACGCAATTTGTTGCGCAACGAGTGCTCCTTGCATCAACATTGGAGTAAATACACGACCTCAGTTCTCACTGAGTTAAGTAATGGCTCCATTGAACATCAGAGCAAGACACCTTTCTTTAACCAAAACGACCTTTAATCGTGTTGATTTAACCATTCAAGAACTTGAGGAAAATGGTCATCAACGGCAAGTTTATGGGTGAGCATATTGACGTGATCATAATCATGCTGATTGCCATTTTGTTTGCCTAGTAACGAGTACTTTGCGTTTTGGTTTGCTGTTTCGGTCATAAAATCTTGTACGTCGGAGGGATTACCTAACACACGATCATTAACCGCAGCAATAAACCAGGTGGGTGGCATGCTTGCGTTTAGCGCCGCTGCCCCATAATCAAAACGATCTACTGCATCAATCCACTGCTCTTCTACAATCCAACGACCGCACTCGACCAAAAATTGATAGCTTTCGTTCTCTGAACCCATGTTCATTTTAACAGCATCTAAAACACCGCTTTTTCGGGCGATTTTTCTTGCAACAAAATTCCAGAAAAGATCAATTTTGAACCACTTTTCAAAACTACGAACTCGAATGGTCCGCTTGGTTCCAAAAAACGTCTGTGAGCGCACCATTTGAGCAACGTCGGTAAAACGAGCCATCGTTGAGCTCATCAACACACCACCCCAGGAGTGAGCAACCCAATGCTGAGGCTCGTCATAATGTTGCGCGATGTAGCGGGCTACCCTAGGCAGATCATGAGCAATATAATCGTTTTGCCCATGATCAGAATTTTGTGTCAAAGAAGGCTGGCTTTTTCCTCGTCCGCGCATATCCATTATCAGGCATCGATAGCCTTGTTGGCATAGATAAGGCGCAAGGCCTTTATTCGACTCCGTATAAAATATCAGACCATTCTCCAACACCCCATGGAGAAACAAGATATTGCCCTTTATCTCCGCCTGCTCTGGCTCTAATACGCGCAAGTGAAGTTGATGCTCATGGGATGGAACAAATATCGAAGTCTGCTGAATCATATACGGCTCTAGAGGGTTGAGTTCAGACCGCGCTTCGGCGCTCTGGTCTTACCAGATTTAGCCATTCAGTGTATAGCAATTGATAATGAATAAAAAGCAGGGGGGATGGTCGGCAACCTTGCTAATTTAGTGAAGGCCCGCAGCTCTTTCAGTGATGGCCTCAGCCAAAGCCCATTTTTTGTTCGACAAGGCAGAATGAGCGCGATGTAGTTATTCAACATAAGCAAAGTTCTAACGCCGCCGAGTGACAAGTGAGCCCCTATGGGTTGTGTCTAAAATGGCGCCACTCTTTGTTACTCATCGTTTACCAGGAGTGATCAAACGACACTCCTTACGTTGCGATTGATGCTATTTTAGTCACAACAGAGATATTCTATGAAAAAGACCAACAGGCCCTAGTTTTTGGATGAATATCTTCCCCTACAGACAGCGTCAGCGCGCGCCTTGCAGATTTCTGCCTTTACATTTTGGCCTGTTTCCGTTAAATTGTCGCCAAATATTATGCTATACGGACATTTAGCAACCATTTTTTTAGGGACAGGACGTCTCTAACTATTTGAAATTTAGTAATATTTAGTCATTTATATTAGGAACAGACAGCTCTTAAAAGGTATCGTTATGTTTAAAAAAACACTTGCAGCGACGGCTCTTGCATCAATATTGGCCGGATGTGGCGGTGGTGGCTCAGCTTCAAACAAAGCCCCCAAAGTCACAGTAAGCAACACTTCTTTACAAGAAAGCGCTCAAATTATCCTTCGAGCGACTGTCAGCGATGAAGATGGCTCCATTGCCTCCTATCAATGGACTCAAAAATCAGGCTTCTCACTTTCTTTAAACAATACAGATACTGCCGCAGTAGAAATTACAGCCCCAGCAGTTACTCAATCCGAACAGGCCGTACTAACGATCACGGTCACCGATGATGCAGGTTCAAGCTCAAGTGCCGACGCCATCGTTACAATAGAACCCAATCTTATTAGCTTTAAATTGGCTGGCAACGTTACTGGCGCTAGCGGCGCTCTGGCTAACGTAGACATCCAGATTGGCGAGCACAGCTTCACCGCAGCAGCAAATGAAAGTGGTGAGTACAGTGTTGATATCAGCCTCGATGATTCCTTTGCCCAACTTCCTGTCGCAGCTTTTGCTACGGGAACCAATCAGTATGCCCATGTAAAAATGGCTTCGATGGTTGGAAACCTTAATTCACTCTATCAGTCAGCTCAAGATGGCATTGTCAGTAATGCGCAAGTCGCTGCAACCAATATCAGCAGTATCAGTTCCATTATTTACACATTAACCCAACAGCAATCGGCCAAAACCGCTGCCTCCTTTGAATCGGCTCTCAAACAAATAGAGTTGCGTTCGATAATGTCAATGGCAACAGCTCTGAAACTGGTTAATGAGCATTCTGCGGATAACGAAGATTTAGCGCTTCCTGATGCTTTCAATCATTCCCTTGAATTAATCAGCGTGCCAGAAGCACTGCATCAATACATTACGCTGGCAAAGAAAGACCATAAAGCTCTTTATGATGCGACCAACAATACCCTTATTGAGCAATTAAGCAGCAGTTTTCCTAATGCTCATAATTTTACGAATGAACATTTTTATTTTTTGGGAGAAGGATATTCTTTTGGTTTAGGTCAATTAGAACTACGAGAAGATCAAACTGGCGTAAAAATTGATCGTTCACGAAAAGCGAATATTAATTGGAATTCAAGCAGCTCGGGTTTAGAAGTCAGCTACCAAGAGCCGATTATGACGCACCAAGGCCCTCAATGGTTTCCAGCGTATCAGACAAGTTTTGAAGTTGAGCATTTCGATACCAAATACGATTATCGGCTCCTTGCTGAGACGGATGAAACAGCAGTCTTTCACGTCACCAAACATAGCATTAAACGTTTCCCCAATGGAGAATTTCCAGAAACCTCACGTCCGCCAGTTTCCTACATTGGCCGAGCGATAAAAGACTCTACATTAGGCGATATTGCCAACTTTATGGAGGTTGGAAAAACCTACTCTCTGCCTCGAGGTAAAGTAGAAACTCCAATAGTAAACTCTACTCTAAGTGGATGGGACTTATCTTACTATGTACTCAGCGTTACACTAGAAGATAACCAAACAGCAACAGCACAAATCCCCAGCGTACATGGTGATGGTCGTGTTACCTATGCTCCTCAAAGCCTGAACTATCGCTTTACTGACGATGGTCACTTTGAGCTGTTTGATGACTCCAACCAACTCAATTTACGCTATGCACTTGTCTTAGAGAATGGTAAAGCACCACGCTTTAATCTGCTTGCAAAAGAAGGTGAAACAACATTCTCACACACAGCATGGGCACTAGAAAAAAGTAACGATACTGAGTGGGATACAAATAACCTTGCGGGTATTTACGAATATGCCGTCAATCCTTCTTTTGAATGGCTCAACAGACTCTGGTTCGAAGTGAATGCTGATGGTACTGCTGTATCGGTTATTACCAATGATATTAATCGCAATGGACAGTTAGAAGAGAACGAGTTCAGCGTTATGCCAGGCTTTTGGCAAATAAACAGCCGCAACAATCTGGTTGTTCGTCGCTATCGAATGAAAGAATCTACAGGCTCAAGAGATTATTGTATGCCTACAGCTTTCGAGCCAGCTGATGATGCAGACTGTGTGTTGTATCACGAACGAGAACTGAACCTGCATCAGGTTGTTGGTAACACTCATTATGTTCAACATTTACATCATTTTTATCAAGACATGTATCGTAGTCCTACAGATGACCCAAGCACAGGCCATATTTTGTGGTTTTCGACAATTGACAATAGAACCTGGACGCGTTTAGAGCAAGCGCCTCATTCTCTTCCTCCTACTGCTAATAAGAATGGAACTGGCAGCAACTCTGCACAGATGGAAGAACTTTTAAAAAGAGAAATATCGATTCAATAATTAAGATCGTAAAAGGCCGTCAGAAGACGGCCTTTTTTATGCTTCTAACAGCAACGAAGATTTTAGAACAGAAACAAGCATCGATTTTTTATCCTTTTTAACATCAAACTGTCTAGGAGCAGTTGCTCTCTCGTTGATAACTTCTGCCTAATATGACATCACTCTTTGTTGCTCGTCAGCCCTAATCAACCAAATCGTACTCGCTACGCAAAATCTCAATGATTTCAGCTTTCGGATTGTCTGATAGCTCAATTTTTTGGCCAGTAATTTTGCTGGCAATGCCAAGATAGGTTTCTGATACTTCCATGAGTACCGACTCAGGTAACTCATTATCACGCGCTAACGCTTGACGCTCATCCATGCGATCTTTATTTAATAAGATGTCAGGATCTGGGAAGTGACTTAACAACAACTGACGGAAAGCTTCTTTCGACTTTTCGATGACTTTACCGGCTCGGTAAGTTTCGCCATCCCAAATACGCGAAGAATCCGGTGTGCCGACTTCATCCATATAGATAAGTTTTTCGTTACCCTCTTTGTCGTTCACATAACCAAACTCGAATTTGGTATCAACAAAGATTTGATCCAGTTCTGCTAAGGCATCACTGATCACATCAAAACCTTCTTTCAACAGTTTTTCGTAAAGGTCAACATCCTCTGCTTTGGTGAAATTAAACGCCTGATAATTATTAACGATATCAGCGCGCGTTACATTCACATCATCCGCTTCTGGAACGCCGGGAATGCCTTTTAGAATGCCTTTGGTTGAAGGCGTAATGAGCAGCTCGGGTAATTTCTGATCTTTCTTCAGATCATCGGCCATTTCGATGCCACAAAACTCGCGCTCACCTTTGTCGTAAGCTCGCCACATAGAGCCCGTAATATACTGACGACAAATGGCCTCAATCATAACGGGCTTTGCTTTTTGAACAATCCACACAAAAGGATGTGGGATATCAAGAATGTGGCTGTCTGCCAGACCTTTTTCGCGGAATAGCTTGAACCAGTGGTTAGAGATGGCATTTAGCGCTGCACCTTTTCCAGGTACGCCATTCATACCACCCTCTCCTCGCCAAATGCAATCAAACGCAGAAATACGATCACTGATGACCATAATCGCCAAAGGAGTGTCAGGAGCCACGTCGTAGCCTTTTTCTTCGATCAAACGGCGGCTATCGGCTTCGGTTAACCAGTAAACAGAGCGTACTTTTCCGCTATGAACTGGACGATCGGTGCGAATAGGAAGATCGTTATTTACGGCCAATACTTTATCGGCAAGACTCATAACACATTGTCCTTACATTGATGATTTGGATGACAATAAAATCTGGAAATGGAGGGTCGAGTTTACCCGCAGGTGCGCAGGGTTTGAACAACGGCAAAAAGAGCGCTTTCCAGAGCCGGAATAATACCAGTATTTTTTAGCTTTTCCAGTATTTTAGCGCCTTTTACAGCGCTAAGTCGCTGTTGAGTATTCATATTCCCTTCTTAGCAATACCAGAAGAGTTTATTGCCCTTCTGGCGGCTCTTTGTCGGAGTAATGGACAACGCCTTTATCATCAACCCAGCGGTACACCTGAGAAGGAGACTTAGCACGCTGCTTAGCTTGCTGAATAACCGCTTCTAACCCAGGCGCCTGTTGAATCTTCTCTAATAACAACGATAAAGCGTCACTGTTCATCACTTCGAACGCATTTCCTGTCTGTAGCATGCGTTGAAACTCTGGGTTTTGAAGTAAGTTTTGAATCTCGGGATCTTGTTGGATCTGATGGTAACGCAGCCACATATCTGTCACTTTGTTGGCCAATAAAGGCTCGATTTCCTGTCCCGGTTTTAGCAAGCCACTGTTTTCGGCCAAGGCCACTAACTCAGGATTGTTGGCCAAGGCTTTAAATGCTGGCAATGACTGCACCTGAGCAACGTCACCACGACTAAGGATCGACTGATTTTTCGGGTTACGGAAAAGCTCAGACAAAGCCGGATCTTGAGTCAGTTGTTTAATGTTCTTTAATGATTCGTCAGGCCGCGCCAACAAAGAAGCACTGGCCTGAGCGAGCTCATTATCTTTGGTCGCCACTTTTAGTGCTCCGCTCACCCACCCTGCTACCTGCTTCTTGGCAAAGGTTTCAAGTTGGTTCGGAGCTTGAGTCTCCTGTGGTTGCAAGCCCGGTAACAGCCCCTGAACAAAAGACAACAACCAGATAGCAACTAGCCCCAGCACAGAACCAATACCCAGTCCCAATATGGCCCCTGGAATATTGCCTCGACTGTCTTCCTTTACCAGCAAGCGACTCGCAATGGCGACCACCAAAGTGTGGGTGAGCATAAAAATCGCAGCACCGCTAATAAACAACGCCAGCATGCCTCTAAACTGAGATGAATTTTCCAGCCAGGCAGCAACAGACGGGGTTAACAGCCATGCAGCAGCATAAGCGCTGGCCAAGCCAAGAATGCTCACAAACATACCGGCCAGTCCAGAACGATACCCTCGATAGGTCATTACGAGTACAACGGCGATAAAAATAATGTGCGGCAACGCCATAAAAATTCCTGTTTTCAACACGGCAATGGCTGAAAACTGTAAACCAGAGCTTAGAGAGAAGCAAACTGAAGATTAAGATAGGAGCTAGAAATGTCCTTAGGCTTTCAAAGCGCAGTGCTGTTGGCTGCGCTTCGAAGTTCTTTGGATCTAAGACTAGCTCCTATTACGAAGAGACTAGCCCGCGGAAGTCACAGGCTTAGTTAACGGAAAATCCTGTGGTTGATAATCCTTTAATAAACGGGTGATTTTGCGCGCTTTGAGCAGGCCTTCCATTGACATAGTAGTCATTAATCCACCCATTAATGCGCCTCCGACACCGGCAGTGACTACATCAGCGCCCGTTAAATAAAAGTTTTTAATGGCTGTTTGAGGATGTAAGAAAGGCTGATCAAAACGCTCCATACTGTGATCAAGGCCGTAGATCTCACCAAATTGGTTAAGCTGATAAAACTCTGTCGATAGAGGCGTCGATAACTCGTAATAATCTAACGCATCACGTAACTGAGGCACATGCTTATATAAACGCTCAAGCAACTCCTGAGATAAACGCTCTTTGTAAGCTTCATAATCATCACCTCGTTGCTGCCACTGGGTACCCTGCCAGGATTGATACCAATCCATATTCGCCAGAGTCACCACCTCTACCGTCGATTTGTTGGGATAGCGTTCGTCCCAATCAGGATCTTTGGTTGAAGGAAAAGAAACATAAGTGAATGGAATGTTTTCGCCAGAGCCGGATAGATAACGATCAAAATTACCTTCATGATCACCGTCGGGATAAATCCATAAATTGGTGGAGCTCAGATCAAGTGCATTGGTGTCACCCTTAAAACCCGCATACAAGCACAAGTGCGCTATTGAAGGCTTCACCTTTTCTTTCCAATCTTGCGGCAACCAACGTTGACGCGACGCTTCTGGCAGCAGGCGATTGGCCGTATTCAAGAAGCCTGCATTGCTCACAATTTTATCAGCTTTGATCACATCACCAGTTACCATACGAACGCCGATAGCCGTGTTGTTTTCGACCACCACTTCGTCGACTTCTGCATAGGTAAACACTTCACCGCCAGACTTCTGAATGGTTGGAATAATAGTTCGCGCTATGGCAGAGGCTCCACCGACGGGATAAGCCCCACCTGCCAGATAATGTTTGGCGACCAGCGCATGCATAATAAAGGCAGCGCTTTCGGGGATCTGGCCATAGTCTCCCCACTGTCCGGTGAGTACCGAAATCAATTTTTGGTTGGATGTCAGCCCCTCGAGCACCTCGCGGGTCTTCATAAAACATTCTTTAGGCAAGAACCAAGGCTTAACTCGGTTGTAGATTCGCCCCATCCACGCAGGCATCGCCTGAGCTGCGAAAAATCGTGGCGACAAAGCACTCATCTTGCGAATCAAATCAACATACTGCTTAATGGCAGATTCTTCTTCTGGAAAACGCTTTACCAAAGAATCAATAAATTCCTGACGACCCGCTTTAAAATCAAAAGCTTCATCACCAATGATGATGCGATCGTATACCGAATCCATCTCTTGCCACTTCAAACGTCCCTCACTGACCACATCAAAAATGCGTCGTAAAGTTGAGTAAGGTTTGTGCACTTCACCAATATAATGAACGCCAACATCCCACTCGTAGCCTTCTCGTTCATAAGCATGGGTAAACCCGCCTGCTGTATAGTGCTGCTCTAGAACACAGACTTTTTTACCGAGCAATGACAACAAAGCCGCGTTGGCCAGGCCACCAATACCAGAACCAATCACAATAACATCATAATGTTCGTCAGCCCGACCACTGCGATAGCGTCGCCCTGTTCTCACATTCACTTTGCGCTTTTTCTTCTTATTGACGTCATTATCTGAACTCATGTTCACTCTCCATTACGAGTTTGGTCGGCCATCAGCACCTATGCAATTATTTGCATAACATATCACTCGACAATTACCTATGCAACTTATTGCATACAGCCATCACAAATCGAATATAATAGCGACAAGAAACTGACCTGATTGAACCCGGAGGCCTATCTTGTCGCTAAAACATGCCATTTTGGCGCTACTCACTACAGAAGATAGCAGCGGCTACGACTTAATGAAGCGTTTTAAAGAACGCTTAGGGTATTTTTGGAATGCCAGCCATCAACAAATGTATCAGCAACTCAAAGTCATGCATCAAGATGAGTTGATCGAATTTGAAGTGGAGCATCAACCCAACAAACCCGACCGTAAGATTTACTCAATCACACCGCAGGGTCAGCAGACGTTAAACGAGTGGCTTCTCTCCCCCGTCAAACCCAATAAGATCAACGACGCCTTGCTGGTCAAGCTCTACGCAGGCGAGTTTGTCGACACCCAGATACTTATCGAAGAAATGCAAGAACATCGTGCCACTCACGAAAAAATGCTAAGAACATTCAAAGAGTTAGAAAAGGAATATCAAGCGCTTTCTCAAAACGAAAGAACAAAGCTCAGACTGCCCTACCTGACATTACGGCGAGGGATTTTAGGCGAAGAAGCCTGGTTGAAATGGGCGGATGAGGTGGATGAAGTTTTGCTGAATCTTGCTCCATAAACGGTGATGTTTAGGTACGCACGATAGCGTACCTAGTCGGCTAGCTCACAAGTATTAAGCGACTGAAGTTGTCACATCAATATTGCCTCGAGTGGCATTTGAATAAGGGCAAACCTGATGAGCCGTCTCAACCAGTTTTTCAGCAACTTCGCTCTCTAGCCCAGGGAGCGATACCGCGAGATGAGCGTTGATGGTAAAACCAGCGCCTTTGTCATTTTCGCCGATACCTACAATGGCAGTCACACTCACATCGGCTGGCAATGCTAGCTTTTGTTGACCAGCAACGAATTTCATAGCGCCAATAAAACAGGCTGAATAACCAGCTGCAAATAGTTGTTCAGGGTTAGTCCCCTCGCCCCCAGCTCCGCCCAGTTCTTGAGGCGTACTCAGAGACACATCCAATTTTTGATCCGATGAAACCGAACGACCGTCGCGACCACCTGTTGATGTCGCTGTAGCACTGTATATTGCTTGCATATATTTATCCTCTCTTTAATCACTCTCTATTCAATATTGGCCTCGAAGGCTCATCGAGATAGCTAACGCCCAAATAGTTATCGCGATAACTATTAAGTTAAAAATAAATCCAGCTCAGACTGGACTTTATTTATGTTATCGCAATAACTATTAGTGCACAACTAATTTCCGAGAATTTTCTTTCGCAGCGATACCAGCTGGTCTTTAAGCGTATGGATGTCTTCTGGCGAAAAATTGCAGCTCTCAACAATGCAGGAGTTAACTTTGAGGGCTTCTTCTTTAAGCGCTTTGCCCTTATCTGTTAAACGAATGGTCAAGGTTCTGTCGTCCTCAATCCCTCTAGCGCGAACCACTAACCCATCGGCTTCCAGTCGCTTTAAAACAGGCGTTAGAGAACCCGACTTTTGTCCCAACCGGCCGCCTATTTCCTTAAGGCTAACACCGTCTTTTTCCCACAAAATCAACATGATAGTGTACTGAGGATAAGTTAAGCCAATCGCATCCAAGGGTTCTTTGTAGAGCTGAGTCATCGCCAGCGAAGTCGAATACAGCGCAAAACACAATTGGTTATCGAGTAGCAATCGTTCTGAGTCTTTCATGTTGGTCCTGTCTTAATACTTATTGCAACAATAGTTTGAGTGATAATTATTGATGCGTCAATCTCGCTTAGAATATGAGCTTTACCATTCTGGCCACTCTCGGCCACAGCTCCGATCTGACAATAAGACTCTACACCTGATTGATCTAAATCAAGACGTCTATAAAAGCCCACAGCTAACCTGATTCGACTGACACCAAGAGATAATGCAATGAAAATACAACAAATTCACCATGTGGCCTATCGCTGCAATGATGCAAAAGAAACCGTTGAATTTTATAACAAAGTATTGGGTATGAACTTTATATTGGCCATCGCTGAAGACAAAGTGCCTTCAACAAAAGAACCTGATCCTTATATGCATATTTTTTTGGATGCTGGAAACGGCAACATACTGGCTTTTTTTGAACTGCCAAACTCACCTCAGATGAGCAAAGATCCCAATACACCCGAATGGGTGCAACACATTGCTCTTCAGGTTGAAGATGAAGACACTCTAACAAAAGCTAAACAGGCTCTTGAAGCACAAGGCATTGAGGTTGTCGGTCCAACAAATCACGAAATCATTAAGTCCATTTACTTTTTTGATCCCAACGGACATCGGTTGGAATTAACAACGGTTACTGCGACCGAATCTATGTTGGCTCGATTGGACGAAGTGAAATGGGAGATGCTGGAAGAATGGTCAAAAACGAAGAAGGCCCCAAAACAAGCTGACTGGTTGCACAACAAAGAATTTGATCAGGAGTCAGCATGACACAATACATTGCAAAAACTCCTGATGGAAACGGCTATGTTGATTACACAGCCGAAGAGAATAACACCTGGGCGTTCCTTTACGATAGACAAATGAAGCTCATCAGGGGACGCGCGTGTGATGAATATCTGTTAGGACTCGATATTTTAGGGTTATCTAACGACAATATCCCACAACTTCCAGATGTTAACAGAGCACTCAGGCAGTCAACAGGATGGGAGGTTGCGGCAGTACCCGCACTGATCCCTTTTGGACGCTTTTTTGAACTGCTGGCAAATAAACAGTTTCCAGCCGCGACATTCATTCGCAGCAAAGAAGAGATCGATTATCTTCAGGAGCCCGATATATTTCACGAAATCTACGGGCACTGTCCGCTGTTAACCGATCCGATCTATGCTGAGTTCGTTCATAACTACGGCAAATTAGGTTTGAGCGCAACGGCTCAAGAACGAGTTTATCTGGCCAGGGTGTTCTGGTTCACCATCGAGTTTGGTTTGATTCAAAAGAACAATGATTTGAGAATTTATGGGGCGGGAATTTTATCGTCAAAAAGTGAAACAGTTTACAGTCTAGAAAGCAATAAGCCTCAGCGCAAACCATTTGATTTGTTAGACGTACTGAGAACACCTTATCGAATTGACATTATGCAAACGATTTACTTTGTTATTCATCAGTTTGAAGACATCTACAACGCAATGGATACTTCGATTATGCAACGCATTAGTGAAGCCATTGAACTGGGTAATTTTGAACCCAGCTTTCCAGAAAAAAATGCACCTTCGGCAAAAAGTCGACATGACTGCTAAATCGTGCCTAATAAACCAATAAGTATCAAAAGCTAAACAAGCTAAGGATGATACCTATGAACCTAGAGTTTTTGTCTCCCTACTTCATCGGACCTTACGGTGAAAACAATGATGTATTTGAAAAAATACTCACGGAGCTTTTGCGTGATCATATTTACTGGCGAAGAAATATTCACCCTGAAGACTTGCCCGCTATTTCTACCTTCGCTTCACAATCACCAGACTATCAGGCGGCCATTGCTAAAACACGAACAGAGCTCCATAAACTCACTGCAAATCTCAAGCAGTCAGTGCCTTTTTTTAGCCCTCGTTACATTGGTCACATGTGTTCCGACCTTTTTATGCCGGGCTTAATCGCACAAATCGTGACAACCTTGTATAACCCTAACAATGTGTCTTTTGATGCAGCAACAGTTACCGTCAATCTAGAACTAGAAGTCGGTAAACAGTTTGCACAAATGTTTGGCTTTAATACGGACCCCGATCAATACCCTTGTGCCTGGGGACACTTAACCTCTGGTGGCACAGTCGCTAACTACGAAAGTCTATGGAACTTTAGAGCCGCAAAGTACTACCCAATTGCCTTATTCGAAACCTTAAAGGAACGCGAGTTAGACACACCAGAAAGCAAAGTCTTGCCGCAAAAATTACAAGATGCGAATACATGGCAGCTAATGAACCTGTCAATCGATCAGGTACTGCAATTACGCAGTGAAACTCTTAGCTTCTGGCAATATAAATACCCGCAACACTTTCGTGAAATACAAGACACCATTGAGCAACAAAGAATTGAACATCAAGGAATGGGACTGTTTTATGCCAATCACTGGAAATGCAAACAACCTCTAGTTTTGGTTCCTGCCTCAGCACACTACAGCTGGGAAAAAGCCATGAAAGTGATGGGGTTTGGTGCCGCTCAGTTGGTTAAATTGCCGATCAAATCAGATATGCGATTAGACATCGAAGCTCTGGATAAAATACTCGCCAATGCCTGTTCAAAGAACATTCCTATATTGGCCTGTGTCGCGATTATGGGGACTACCGAGTTCGGCACCATCGATCCTATTCACAGTCTCGTTGCACTACGCGAAAAATACCGACAACAAGGGTTAGATTTTTACATTCATGTAGACGCTGCCTGGGGAGGTTATTTGTCGAGCCTGTTTCGCGATGAAGATGGCTCTACCATTAGTCACGCGCAGGCTCAATCGATGTATAAGTATTTTCCTTCAGACGAAGTTTATCAATCCATTACTAGTGTCGAAAAAGTCGACTCAGTCACCATTGATCCCCATAAACTTGGCTACTTGCCCTTTGGTGCGGGTGGCTTTATCGCAAAAAATCGAGACATTACAAAACTACTAACGCAAAAAGCACCTTACGTATTTGAGGAAGACAAAGACAATGAAGCCAATGTTCAATTTGAAAAACTTGGGCAATTTATTTTAGAAGGTTCCAAGCCAGGCTCAGTGGCTGCAGCGTCTTATGTTACCAATAAAGTTCTGCCTCTCAACTATAAGAACTTTGGTCGCTTGATTAAACAAACGATTAAAACCGCAGAGTATTTTTATGATCAGATTCTGGAGCTTAAGGAATCCTTAGAAGACAAAGTGAATATCTGTTTGCCCTACACCCCCGATACCAACTTACTTTGTATCGCCATAAACCCTGTTGGTAATCGTTCCGTCACTGCCATGAACGACTTTGGTCAAGATATTTATCAACATCTAAAAGTCCATAAGGATAAGGCTCCTAAAAACCAACAATTTATCGGTTCGAATACTTATCTATTGCGCTCGAATATCAGCGATCAACACGCTCACTATCTCTGCGATTTATTAGGCTTGGATGACCAGGGGTTTGTTCAATATGTTGAAGACGAGAACACACAGAGCGATAAGATTTTTCTTTTGCGCCATACCATCATGAATCCCTGGTTGACTGACCAGACCAATGGCGATGACTATATTACGAAATACTGCCAGTATCTTGAACAGCTTATCGATCAGGCTTTAAATGCACGATAGCCCAAGATATGGGCATAGCCAAAGATTCAGCACCTGTTGGTTGGAGTGATAGTCACCTAACCAACAGGTGTTCACACCTTAAACCGCTTCAAGGAAGAGATATTTTCTTTATTATCAAACAGTTACATTTCTACTTCGCTTGAATAAATACCATTTCGAAACCTTATCTCACACCCGTTTTTGCCTACCTTTGCACCAGTGATCTTCTCAACCAATGGTTGATGCCCGAAAAGTCTTTACGCTCATTAATGATATGATATATCATTTCCTAAAAATACATATAACGCTAATCTGCATGGGATAGATGACTCATGGCCAAATTACCTGTAACTGTGCTATCCGGCTTCCTTGGCGCCGGGAAAACAACGGTACTTAATCATATTCTGAATAATCGCGAAGGCAAAAAGGTGGCGGTTATTGTGAATGATATGAGCGAAATCAATATCGATGCCTCCCTGGTTCAAAACGAAGTCTCCTTGAGTCATAAAGAGGAAAAGTTGATAGAGATGAGCAATGGATGCATTTGCTGCACTTTACGTGAAGATTTGCTCCTTGAGGTCAACAATTTGGCTCAAAATGGAAAGTTCGATTATCTGGTCGTTGAGTCAACAGGTATTTCTGAGCCCCTACCCGTGGCAGAAACCTTTACCTTTGCCGACGAAAATGGTGTGTCGCTGTCGGATGTGGCAACACTGGATACCATGGTTACAGTGGTCGATGCCGTTAATTTTCTAAAAGATTATGATACGGCAAAATCTCTTCAAGAATCGGGCGAATCTCTTGGCGAAGAAGATGAACGAAGCGTTGCTGATTTGCTGGTCGATCAGGTTGAATTTGCCGATGTGATACTGATCAGCAAAACGGATCTGGCGAGCACATCGGAAATCAAACGGCTTACCGCCATACTAAAAACGCTTAATACTCGCGCCAAAATTATTCCCATCGCTAATGGCAACGTCGCCATAAAAGAAGTACTGGATACCGGTGCCTTTGATTTTGAGCAAGCCCAACAATCGCCGGGCTGGCTTAAAGAAATGCGCGGAGAGCATGTTCCTGAAACAGAAGAGTATGGCATAGGCAGTTTCAGTTACATCGCTCGCCGCCCTTTCCACCCAGAGAAGTTTTATAACTTCCTCCACAGTACACAGAAGTTTGGCAAACTCATTCGTTCAAAAGGTTTTTTCTGGCTTGCTTCTCGCCCTCAGTTTGCTGGTCAATGGAGCCAAGCTGGCGGCATCGCACGTTATGGCTTTGCAGGATTGTTCTGGAAGTCAGTGCCAAAAGAAGACTGGCCTCAAGACGAAGAATATCTGGCATCCATACAAAAGCAATGGGTAGAACCCTTCGGCGATATGCGCCAGGAGTTAGTGTTCATTGGGCAAGGACTGGATAAACAAGCCATGACCCAAGGTCTTGATGAATGCCTTTTATCAGAAGATGAATTACTCAAAGGTAAAGATTACTGGGTGACTTTGAGTGATCCCTTCCCTGCATGGAGAGAGAATGTATGAACACAGCCATCTCTAACACAGCCGAATTTCAAGAGATCTCCAGACAAGCCATTAAAGACAATCAACCAGCGGTATTGCCAGAAATTTATAAAGAAGATACCAACATCGTTATTTGGCAGCGCAACCTCGACAACAGTTTAGTAGAGGCTGCGGATCATATTTTAAGTACCCAGCCGCAGTTGCAAGCGTCAATTTTGGTCAATCCTAAGAATGCTTATAACGTTCTTAATGACGTACTCGGCGATGCACCAGTGACAAACACACTGAGCGAAGACATTGCACATCTGACCGATATGTTTTGCTATTTATTTGAACTCAACAACGTAGGCCTCCGACTGACCGCTCTTGATCGTGCCATGTGCCCGCGCTTTCATGTGGATCGTGTGCCCTGTCGTTTGGTGACAACCTATCGTGGAGTGGCTTCTCAATGGCTCCCTCATGACTGTGTTGATAGAACCAAACTTGGCCCAGGCAGTGAAGGAAAAAGTGACGATGAATCGGGTCTGTTTAGTCAAGCGAGTGACATTCAACAACTTAATGAAGGGGATGTCGCATTGCTTAAGGGCGAGTACTGGCAAGGCAATGAAGGTGCTGGTCTGGTTCACCGCTCACCCATGGTTCCGCAAGACTCTCTCCGTCTACTACTGACGCTTGATTTTACCAACCGTTAAATGCTCCATTTCGCAGGAGGAAAAGTGATCAAGGTTTTTACTCATATCGTTGTCGTAACTTTCGCAGCGATGCTTATCCCTATCTATGCGTTAGACAATACCGAAAATCTGACGTCTCATGAACATGGTTCATCAGAGTTAACCATTGTCATCGAAAAACAATCGGTCGAAATAGAACTGATATCACCAGCAGCCAATCTGGTTGGCTTTGAGCATGTGGCGACGCGCAAAGAAGACATTAACAAAGTTCATAAGGCGGTTGCAGACTTACGCCAACATGACACGCTGCTTTTATTGTCCGGCGGCCACTGTGCTCACAAAGACACCTCAATCGAACTGAACGGTCTTATTAGTGAAAAGCAGCACCATCATCACAACAAGTCAGCTCATGATCACAGTCACACACATAATCATACTCATAGCCATGACCATAAACACGCAAATAAACATAACGACATCGTTGCTCATTATCGTTATCACTGCGAAGAATCGAGCTTGCAGTCGTTAAGCTTAACTAACTTGTTTAAGTCGTTTCCCGGTATTAACGAAGTTAAGGTTATGTGGGTAAAACCCACCAAACAAGGTGCAGATAAACTCTCACTCAAAGATCCCATGGTTCGATTTAAATAAATTTCACTAGCCGTTTTAAAACATCCGCTCTGAAATATCGATCGAACAGAAAGATAGGAAAAATCGATGAAAATCACTCAAGCTATTACTGATAAATTTGCCATAGGTTTATCGCTCATGTGCGCGATACATTGCCTGGCCTTGCCAGTCTTACTGGTGTTGATACCTAGCCTGATGGCATTAAACCTGGACAACGAAGCCTTCCATATCGGAATGGTCATCGCGGTACTGCCAACCAGTGTGTTTGCTTTAACTCTGGGTTGCAAACAACACAAACGCTATTCGGTAGTCATTTTTGGAGGCATTGGATTAAGTCTATTGATATTGGCTCTCGTTCTTGGAGAAGCCGTCATAGGTGAAGCGGGAGAAAAGATTTTAACCGCTCTGGGTGCCAGCTTTGTTGCCCTTGGTCACTGGTTTAACTACCGACTTTGCCAGACACATCAGCACGAAGATTGTGCTTGCCCCGAAGAAGCAAAGCAGTCATTAGAATAAACCCAGAAGCTTCTTCTGATGGATCCATGTCTTGGTCAACAGGACAAAAGCTCCTGCAATCGCTTAGCGTCTGAAAAGCTCGCCTCTCGATAAACTTTGATGTTGTTTTGTTGCTCTCGATAAAAATCGAGAGCTTTACGTTTTATCTTTTAAATTTTATTAGGCACCGTTTAAATGCAGTTAACCGAAACACTTCCCGACATTACCAATACTCCCAATGTGACTGACTCTTACAAACTACAGTGGGTCGGCATGGAAGACATTGCCGTTCCTATTACTTTCGATGCCGAAGGAAAACAACTCACCGTTGCAGCCAAAGCTAATGTGTATGTGAGTCTTGATAGTACCGCATCCAAAGGCATACACATGTCGCGCTTACATGCCCTGCTCAATCAGCTGGCAGAAAAACCCTGCAACAAAGGCGCGCTCGACTCAGTGTTAGTTCATTTAGTGTCTTCTCAAGCTGGGATCTGTCACAGTGCAAAGCTAGACTTATCATTTGACTTGTTACTGCCCAAGCCATCGTTGCTCAGCAATGAAACGGGATTTCAAACTTACCCTGTTAAAATCATTGCAGAATGGGTCAATGGCCAATATAACTATGAACTCAAACTGTCCATTCCTTATTCAAGTACCTGCCCCTGCTCCGCTGCTCTGTCTCGTCAACTTCTTGCCAATGCCATTAGCAATGAATTTTCCGGTGCGACCATCGACAAACAGGCGCTTCTATCATGGGTTCACGCCAATTCGATTGCTACGCCACATAGTCAACGTTCCTATGCCTATCTAAAATTAACTTTAGGTGATAACTCATGGCCTTCATTGTCATCGTGGATTTCTCAACTTGAAGAAACTCTGGGCACGCCCGTACAAACCATGGTTAAACGTAGCGATGAACAAGAGTTCGCTCGACTCAATGCCAGTAATCTTATGTTTTGTGAAGATGCAGCAAGAAAAATCAAAGGCTTCTTAGAGCAAACAACTTGGCTCGAAGACTACTGGTTTAAAGTTGAACATCAAGAAAGTTTGCATGCACACAATGCCGTCGTCATTGACCAAAAGTTCCCTCATCGATCGGCAAGAAACAACGCAGAATAGAGTGACCCCTCGTCACTCCATATCGGTGTAAACTTCGTAGGAATTCATTTGCATTCGATAGGCAGCGGTGGCCATTTCATTTTCTATCAATGAGGTGGTCAGCGTTCCCGAAATCCAGAAAGGCTCATACAGAGATTCCAAGTCCAATCCTTGCGGATAATCGACAAAAATTATTTGATTAGGTGGCGGTGGCGGCACATGAATGCAAGCGCCAAAAAATGGCACCAGAAAAAACTGGGTGACGGCTTGTTGTTCATTAAACTCCAGCGGCACTATAAAACCGGGAATGCGAATAGTTTGATTGTTCATCTCGGGCATAATGCGCGTTGACGCCAATGCCTGCTGATAACGATCGTCATTGGCACTGGCAATAGCATTTTGGATCTGGCTATCAATTTGGTCATCGGGTGATCCGTCTTCAACATCAGTGATATAGCTTGGTGGTTCAAGCAAGGCATTGAGATCATCTTCTGGGATCAGATCAACCCACTCAACGGTTTTGTAAGATACAGCCGCCTGCGCCGTTTGAATGTTTTCTGCTGGGATGTCCGTCGTTTGCACTGTATCAAGTTCTACCAAGCCTTCTTCTGGCTCAACTTTGGCTTGCTCACTGACGACATCAACACTGGTTTTTTCGCAAGCGGGTAACATGAGTATAAAAAACCCAAGTGCCACCCAGTTAGTTATTCGCTTTATCATTTATTAGCATCCGGTAAACAGAGTGAGTTTAACCTCTCAATGATATAATGTATCATACATAAAATTCCACTCCAGTTTGAACGCATTAAGGCTCACGATGACCATCGAACTGTCCAATGTTCGTTTTCGCTACCCAGAACAACCTCATCACAACCTGCTCGATATTCCAACCTGGTCCGTTCCTAAGGAGGAACAGGTGTTTATTCATGGCCCGTCAGGCGCGGGCAAATCGACATTGCTTAGCTTATTAAGCGGTTTGTTAAGCCCCAGTGAGGGAGCCATCAAGATTCTTGGTGAGCGTTTAGATCAGATGTCAGGGCGGCAGCGAGACCAGTTTCGGGCAGCACATATCGGCTATGTATTTCAACAGTTCAATTTAATTCCCTACCTCAGTGCGGTCGAAAATATCTCGCTAGCAGCCCGATTTACTCAACAGAAAAACACAAGGGCACTTAATGATGAAATAGAAGAATTGCTGAGCGCATTAAACATAACAGAAAAAAGCTGGTACCGGCCGACACGCCATCTGAGTATTGGACAACAACAACGAGTAGCTATCGCACGCGCGCTGATTAACAAGCCACAATTGCTGATAGCTGATGAACCCACCTCATCTCTGGATACCGTCAATCGTGAAGCCTTTATGAAGCTATTAATGTCGAGGGTCGCTGCCAATCAGATGACATTGGTGTTTGTTAGTCATGATCCCTCCCTGTCGTCCTACTTCAATCGAGTGGAATCTTTAAACAACATTAGCATTGGTGGGGCTTGGCTATGACACTCACTCGACTTGCCCTACGCAGCCTGCTGGACCGCAAAGGTTCTGTAGCACTTTCATTAATGGCGATGACGGTCAGTATCTTTGTGTTGCTGGGTGTCGAACATATTCGCTATCAAGCCAAGGAGAATTTTTCGAACACCGTTTCGGGTGTCGATCTGATTGTGGGTGCACGCACTGGTAGTCTCAATTTATTACTTTACTCAGTGTTTAGAATCGGCTCTCCAACCAATAATATTCGCTGGTCAACCTACCAATCCATTGCCAATAACAAACAGGTAAGATGGGCTATCCCAATTTCTTTGGGGGACTCGCACAAAGGCTATCGCGTACTGGGAACCATTCCCGAGTATTTTCAGCATTTTAGCTATGGCCAGCAACGTAGTTTAACCTTTGCCAATGGACGTGCGTTTGAACAGGTATTTGATGTGGTTCTCGGTTCAGAAGTGGCTAACAAACTCGGATATCGTTTAGGAGACACCCTGACACTCGCCCATGGTGTAGCCGCCACCAGTTTCAGCATGCATGATGACCGTCCCTTCACAGTTGTCGGTATTCTCGCCCCCACAGGAACCCCAGTTGATCACACGCTCCACGTTAGTCTACAAGGCATCGAAGCCATTCATATCGATTGGCATCAGGGAGTCAAAACATCAAAAAAACCACTGCCTTTATCTGCACTAGAAAAAGCTAAACTGCAGCCCAAGAGTGTCACCGCCATCATGCTAGGGCTTAAATCCAAGATGGCTACCTTTCGCATCCAAAGAACCATCAACCAATATAATCAGGAACCTTTATCCGCTATTCTGCCAGGGGTTGCCCTATCAGAACTCTGGCAAATGATCAGTCTGCTCGAAAACACCCTGTTGCTCGTCTCTGTATTGGTCTTTGCCGCAGCCTGTCTGGGAGTCAGCGCGATGTTATTGTCATCCATTCGGGAACGTCGGCGCGAAATTCAACTGCTTCGCGTTATTGGTGCGCCTCCTTACTTTCTATTTGTTCTCATCGAACTGGAAGCCCTGCTGATGACATTGCTCGGCAGTTTACTGGGTCTGCTTCTTTTAGCAGGCAGCATCATGCTTCTAGGTGATTCTCTGGTGCCTTATTTTGGATTGAATGTCGAAGTGAATCTATTAACACAAAACAATGTTTATTTATTGGGAGCCATTATTGGCTTTTCTATGATCACCGCCCTGATTCCCTCTGTTACTGGCTATCGCCAGGCGAGAGTTATTCAGGACTAATGGCTAAGGCTAGCGATTAAACGCAAACTCGCCGCTGTGAAATCAGCGGCGCCTTCTATATCTTTTTACTCCGAGTCAGTATTAAGCCACTTATGAAACCCAAACACAGCGAGCTTTTCTTGCATAAAGTCAAATTCTTCTGCTCGAGTAAATCCCTGTTTCTCATACATCCGCCAAGCCACCTTCATGGCTTCTGTGGTGTGTATTATGATCCGTTGTTTATCCAGCGCCACACTTCGCTCAATGCAGGCCTCGGTTAATAACCGACCAACACCTCGCCTTCGCGCATTATCAGATACTGCCAGCAAGCGAAATCCTGTCGCCTGTTTAGCCTGCGGTGCTGTACCGCCAGAACCATAAAACTGCATATCGCCAAAAAAGACTACGCCACCTAACAATTGATCGGCTGTATCAACCGCAACCAGCAATTCAACATCAGGCTTTTGTGCTTGCTCACCAATATTCGAAAGCATCGAATAATAAGCGGGCTGCTCATCGGGCTTAGGAAAGCCATCCAACTGCGAATAGACTTTTACCATGAGTTGGCCCAGATGCTTGAACTCTTCTGGCTTAGCGCTACGAATCATAAGTTCCGACATTTATGCACCCTATAAGTTTAATAAACGAACTCTGGACCGATTGTGACTGGCAGTAAGTTCGGGGATATTGACAGAAGATGCTGGCTCAACAAAACCCAGTAATTCAAAAAGGTCATGACCCTTGTTAATAGACGGTGCTTGAGCCCATAGGCGCGATGCCTGATTCTCTTTGCATCGTGCCACCGCCCGATAAACCAATTGCCGACCAATACCAGAATGACGAAAATCGGGTTTCACTATCAAGTCCAGGCATTCAAAATCTTGCTCACCCAGCCGTTTAATACCACAGCATCCCACAATCGCTTGTTGATAACGGGCAAACAAAAGAAAGCCTCCCTGTTCTTGATAAACACGCTCGGGATATTGCAACCGCCATCGATCCTGCTCGGTTAATGCCCGTAGGTGTTCTTGGGGATAACAGAGCTCCACCAGCTCAGAGTAATGAGGTTTGATGGCTGGGTAATAATCGATGATCGAAACCTTTGCCGTATCAGGCTGATTTATTCGCACATGCACAGGCAGCTCTGCCAGAGAATCTTCTATTCGAGACAAACTATTCAATAAGTCGGGATGGCCAAAATCAAACACCTGACGCAAAGCTAACTCGACCGCTTGCCAGATAGGCTGAACTTCAAGTAGACGCTGTTTACCCAAAGTAGACAAACTGACCGAGCGAGCTCGCCGATCATTGGGATCGTTGTTAATCTCGACCAAACCTACATCGTCAAGTTGCTTGAGTATTTTGTTTACAGTGACATGAGTGAAATCAATCTTATCGGCTATCTCGGTCACTCTTAACGGTGCACTGGCTTGTGCCAAAGTAAAGAAAACCGAAAACCAGCTGGCTCTAAAATCAACACCCGCATCTTGGTAAAGCTTATCGCCATCAAGATACATCTTTTCGCTAATGCGACGAAAACGAGTGGCCCCGGCAAGGAAGCCAAGGGATGAAATCAGGTCTTTCATAGTCATCGACTTTATGTAATGAGTTACACAATATTATGTAAGGCATTACATAATAATCAAGCTTTAGTTAACTTTCATCAAACTAGAAACTGTCTTAACAAGCATATTTTCTTTTGATATTCAATACTTAAGAGCACTTGTCTCAAGTAAAATATAGGCTCGTCAGGTAACGGCCTCTTTCGGTCTGACAGAGTAAAGTCCAGCTTTGTTGCTCTGCCAGGGCACTAGCGATCCATAGCCCAAGACCAAAGCCATAATCTGTTGACCTGCTTTCTGACGATTGTTTCAGGGCGAACGCATTTTGAACCGACAGACACTCCGGCATCACAAGATTCCTTAAGTAAACTCTAATGTCGTAACATAAGATTCTCCACTGGTTTCACAGTGAAGAGTCCACCCTTGCTGCTCACAAAGCGCACTGGCAATCCAGAGCCCAAGCCCATAACCATACTCCGTTGATGCCGTTTTTGTGGCTTCTTGAGGATCAAAATCATTGCTGACAGACAGGCGAGTCGCGTCTACGTTCACAACAATATCGCCTTGATGGGTGTACTGAAATGCGTTTTTTAACAGGTTAAGGACAATCAAACGCAGCGGTGGCTCGGGTAAAGAATAGGTCAATGACGAGTCCACCTTCAACAGGATGTCTGTGGATGAGGCCATATAGGATAGCTCCTCCACACACTCCTTAATCCATGATTCCATAGCTATCTCTTCTGCCGGATAGTGCTTCTGTTGCTGCCATAAGTTAAGCAGGGTGTCTGATACTGATAGCATGCGTTGATTGGCATGACGGATCTTGGTGAGCTTGTCTTGATGGTTGGGACTTTCCAATCGTCGTTGTAGTAAATCCAAAGCGGCACCAATCACAGCAATCGGTGTTCTAAGCTCGTGACTCAAGCAGCGTATAAAAGATTTCTCTCGCTGGTTTTTCTCGAACAGCTCCATAGTCGAAAAGTGCAATCTGTCGGCCAGCTGCTGTAGCTCAGCAAAGTGCAAGTCAGGTGGTGTGTCATGCTTCTGTGTATCGTCATTGTCTGGGGCCATCATGGGCAGTTGTTGGCACCAGGCTTCCATACGAAATAACGCAGAAGCAATGACTCGATAGACCAGCAAAGCGGTTAACAATATAAACAAGAGTACAAACGCACCCACAATGGTCACGATTTGGCTTAACGAGAGTCCGGGTGCATTGTATTCATCCTCTAAAGGAAACTGATGAATCACAAACAGGGTGTCTGCCAACTCTTGCTTGCTCTGTAGGTCTTTGGCTTCTGTTGTCGTTAATGAATAGCTAAGCAGATAAATAAAATGCGTCTGTGTTTTGAGATATTGAACGTGATTATTCTTAATCGGTTCATCCAATTGTTGTCGTAATGCTTGCGGCAACTGCGAATACCCTATGTAAAACTGCCGCTTGGGTGTCGATGCGGGTAGTTCATTGTTTCTATCTAACTGCGTTACAACCCAATCAGCATCCTGATATAGATAGTATTCTGTCGTATCATCAAGGCCCCACTGATAAACAATGACCAGTGTCATGCCAAACATCAGGGTCAGTAAGCCTCCGGCAAACAGTAGCTGACGTAATAAAAAATTGCGCAAGGAAATTGCGCCTTTCATCGGTGTCTTTGTCATGCTCTCAACACCAAGCCAACACCTCGTACGGTGTGCAACAGGGCCTCTTGATGGCCACCATCAACGAGCTTCCGTAGCCGATAGACCACCATTTTGAAGGCCTCTTTTGATGGTGCACCTTCAGGCCAGAGGAGGTCTTCTAGTTCGCTGCGAGGCACGACTGATGGACTTTGCCTTACCAGATGCAACAACAACTTCCATTCTTCTGGACTGGGACTAACACTTTGGCCGCCTCGTTCTATTCGGTGTTCTTCTACAAACAAGGTCAGATCCGCAACGCTCAGTTGCGTTTGATGGTCATGGCGTCTGACTAAAGCCTGCAAGCGCGCGACCAGCTCTGCCATAGCAAAAGGCTTGACCAGATAATCATCGGCTCCCTGCCCTAGTCCTGTCACCCTGTCTTCGACAGAATCCCGTGCCGTCAACATAATGCAGGGCGTCTTGATGCCTTGAGAGCGCATGGTTTGACACACATCGAAACCGTTTTGCCCTGGCAAGTTGATATCGAGAATAATCACTTCATATTTATGCTGCTGGATCAGTTCGAGGGCATGATGGCCATTCACCGTATGATCGCACTCCATGCCCTCTTCCTGTAAAAACTCAATAACTAACTCAGCCAAGGCCAAGTCATCTTCAACCAATAACAGCAGCATCGTGTTTCTTGGGCTCCACCAGAGGTTCTTGCTGAGTGGCACAATGAATACTTCCACCACCGGCGGCAATACCGTCCATATTCAATGACACAATCTCTCGTTTAGGGAAAAGCCGTTGCAATTGCTCTTTTACTTTTGCATCGGCCCGTTTATCGCCAAAGTTTTGCATGAACACAGCGCCGTTACAAACATAGTAACCAATGTAACCCGCAGCGAAGTCTTCATCGGGATCACCACGCAGATCTTCTGGTGCCGTTAACACTTCAACTTTCAGCTTATGTCCTTCGGCATCGGTGGCATTGCGCAGAATATCCAGATGTTCGAGAGTCACCTCATGGTCGTAAGACTCTGGGTCTGGATCATATCCAGCCGCTACCACACCCGGTCGCACAAAGCGCGCATAGAAATCCGTGTGGCCATCGGTAATATCGCGCCCGCGCATGCCTGGCAACCAGATGATCTTATCCAGACCCAACAAGGGCATCAGTCGCGCTTCAAACTCAGCTTTGGAGACACCTGGATTACGATTTTTATTCAACACGCAACTTTCGGTGATGATGGCCGTTCCTTCACCATCCACTTCAATGCAACCTCCCTCCAGCACCAAAGAGGTTGTAAGACGCTCAACCTCAGATAAAGAAGCAATCTGCGCAGCAACCTTGGCATCGTGCTGGTAGGCTTGCTTCTCTCCCCAGCCATTGAAATTAAGATCCGCAGCGGCTTTTAGGCCACCCGCATCAGATAAAACAAAGGTCGGCCCAGTATCACGCATCCACAGGTCGTTAATCATAAAAGGAATCAACTCGACCTTGTTCGACACCATACTGCGTGCCAAGGTCATTTCAGCAGGACGCACCAGCATACGAACGGGCTCAAACTCAGCGATGGTGGATGCCAGCGTTGCCAGATCACGCCTTACCGTAGGTAACAATCGTTTGCCCCAGATCCTTTGGCTAGCGCCAAAAGCCATCCAGGTACATTCATGAGGTGCAGACTCATCAGGCATATACCAATCGACCTCAGGTCTCGCCGTAGCTGCACCAGCCCATAAAGAATGACTCGAAAGCAAAGCACCCATCTGAATTAACTTTCGTCTTGATATCATGTAGTTGCCCTCTCAACTTAAAGTTGATTGTATACTATTTTTCCATTCACCATGGTCAATAACACTCGAGTCGCGCCGATGGTATTCACGTCCGCCGTCAACAGGTTTCTATCAACTACGATTAGATCAGCCCATTTTCCAACTTCTAACGACCCCGTGTATTGCTCCTGCTGCATCGAGTAAGCGCCATTTAAAGTGTAGGCCTTAATCACCGAATGACGATCCGGGAAGCTCTGTGCTCCGCGAGTGAGCGCATTTTGCATACCGATAAATGGCGACAAACTGCTCACATCCCAATCGCTACTCAGTGTTACTACCGCCCCCGTATCAAGAATGTCTTTAACAGGGAGCATCTTATGTGCACGTTCCCCAACTAGCGCTTCACTCCAATGGTGATTCTCAGGCTTGGTGAAATCTCCAGCCAGTTGAAAATCAGCAATCACACCCAACTGAGCAAATCGTGGTTTGTCTTGTTCACTAACCAGCTCGATATGAGTGAGTCGATGACGACGTTGTTGCAGGTTGTTAACCCCTTTTGCAGCTTCAATAGCATCCAGTGACTCGGTTACCCCGCGATCACCAATGGCATGAATGTGCATATCAAAACCGACGCGCTCCAGTTCTGTCACATAACGGGTTAAACGCTCTTTGGTAAAGTAGTTTAGGCCACGGTCGCCAACTTCTGGAAAGCTCTGCGTGTAGGGAGCATGCAAGGCCGCGGTTGTGTTATGGATGATGCCATCGCTATAAAGCTTGATTTTGTTCACCTGTAACAGGCTCGAGGGATCAGAGTGATACATCGACTTAAGACGCTCTAACTGGTCGTTGTCATCCAGTGAAGGATAAGCCCACAAACTTAATTGCGCTCGCGCTGTTAACTTGCCTTCTCTTGCCATTCGTTGCCAGGTTTCAAGGTAGCCGCGCTGCCAGTAAATTCGCGCATCAACAATTGAGGTAATGCCATTTTTGGCAACCTGCTCCAAACCATACTGCAGTCCTATATAGTTATCTCGCATATTAGCGTCGGTGGGTGCGTTCGCCAGCTCAAACACCTGATCACCAGCACTATCTAACAAAACACCATTAGGTTTTCCCTGACTGTCTTTTAGAATCGCTCCACCCACCGGATGAGGTGTTGAATCAGTAATACCCGCACGCTCCAGCGCTTTGCTGTTAACCCATACCGAGTGAGAGGTGGCTTCCATAATGGCAATGGGACGATCATTGGCAATTTGGTCCAGTAATGCACGGGGTGTCTGCTGACCGTTGAGCAAGGTTTCTAATGCATGTCCCCATCCCAGTAGCCAGTCTTGCCCTGCCGAATCTTGTACACAACCTTCAATGATCGACAGCATCTGCGAGAGAGTCTGTTCGCTGTCTAAGTGACAAGAGACACGCGCAGAACCTGCTTCCAAAGGATGTAAATGAGTGTCGTGAATGCCCGGCATCAACATCTTGCCCTGCAAATCAATAATACGCGTACTGGCACCGATATGCGTCTCGGCTGCGGTTTTATCACCAACAAACAAGATCTGATTATTTTTGACCAGTAGAGCTTCGGCCCAGGGAAAGTTTGAATCAAGGGTATAAACTCTGGCGTTGATAAAAGCCAGGTCCGCTTTATTGCCCGGTTGTGGAACAACCGTGGTTTGCCCACTGCTATTGCAGCCGGATAACAGCACTAACACCATGAATGCTAAAACAAGAATACGCATCATAAAATGCCTCCAATCAGTAAATGATGGAGGCACTGTATCAAGGCTTAGGTAACAGCAAGGTAACAACGGCTAACAGCAAACATGGGCTAGTCAGATATCTTCACGTTCATGGCTTTGCCAAATCAGTGGCTTTTTAATCGATGTATCCATTTCGAGAACACCTTTTGCCAACCAGTCTGATGTATTCTGCTTCAGTTCGGCCAGCTCGCTCTCTGCCATTTCATGGCCGATGGACATAAATCCAACCCAGGCATTACGCTGACTCTGTTTTGCCGCATAAAGACAATGATCAGCCACTTCGAGCGTTTGTAGCCAGTTAAGCCATTCGGGGCTTTCTTTGATGAGAGGAAACGCCGCATAACCTATTGAGCAAGTGCAGCGCAGACTATTGCCATCGGATAACTGAAAGTCGAAGGTTTCTACTTCACTTCTTAATCGCTCTGCTAATTGACTGGCAAAGTCTCGTGACAGTGACCGAGCAACCACCAGAAACTCTTCGCCACCCCACCGAACCAGATAATCAGAGCGTCGAAACACTCGCTCCAAAATCAACTTCATTTGCAGCAAGACATCGTCACCAGCCTGATGACCATAATTATCATTCACCGTTTTAAAGTGATCGAGATCGATCATATACAGAACGATATCGGCTCCCTCTGACACTCGCGACTGATAGCGTCTGACAGAACGTGCGATTTCCTTATCAATGGACTGCTCGATAAAATATCGATTATGTAAATTAGTCAGCGGATCTCTCAAACTCATGGATTTAAATGCAGCCAAAGCCATCTTGCGTTGTTGAAACTTAAAAATCGAATACGAGAAACCGCAAATAAACAAAGTGTACAGCAAATACGCCCAACCGGTTTGCCAGGGTGCAGCTTCAACAATAATGGGCAATTCACTGGGCTCTGACCATTGGCCATTGCTCAATCGCTTACGTATCTTCAGTAGATAATCACCAGGATCCAGATTGGTGTAGGTCAGACGGTAATCATCGGACGTCACCCACAGCTTATCGAAACCTTCAAGTTGATATTGATACTGGATCTTGCCACGAATCAAATAATCCATGGCAGAAAACTCCAATACAAACATAGATTCGGTATAAGGCAATACAAAAGGCTGTTGATTCTCGAGCGCCTGATTAAGCAACACGGTGCCAGTAGGCAAACCCGGCGCTCGATTAAACAAACGTAATGCCGTTAATTCGACCGGGGATGGATGCTTGTTGAATCGAATATCGTCAGGATAAAACTGAGTCAGTCCATCCGCACCACCAAAATAAAGTTCGCCCTCGTTTGTTTGAAAACTGCCAGGATAGTTATGATTTTTTAGCACCCCATCATTCAAGCTCAAAAAACGTAAGGTTTCGGTTTGTGGGTTAAAACGATGAATGCCTCGGTGACCTGCAAGCCAAAACATCCCTTCTTGATCCACTTCTACCGAAGGCCAACGCTCATCACCATAGTGACGAAATGATGTTGATGCGGGGCCCGTGTCTTTTAGCATACGATCCAGACCGCGCTCAGTGGTCACCCACAGTTGTTGTTGCTTATCCTCAAAAATACTCCAGACAAAATTATGACTTAAAGAATCAGCTCGTTGCGGATCGTTGCTATACGCCGTAAAAGAATCGGTTTGTGGATGATAACGATTGAGTCCGCCACCATTGGTGCCAATCCATAAGGTTCCAGCCGAGTCCTCATAGAGGGCATAAACACTGTCATAACTAAGACGGCCCGACCCCTCGGGGCCACGCAAATATTCTTTTAATTCCTTCGTGGTCAAATTTATTAGATACAAGCCATTTGTGGTCCCTACCCACAGCCGCTCCTTCGATGTTCTCAATACAGCACGCACATCTTTAGTGTTTAAAGAAAACGGGGCTTCATCGGGTTGCTGCCAACGTTTGAAGGTTCGACTTCTTATATCCAGTTGGTTCAAACCACCAAAACGTGTTCCAACCCAGATCGAATGTTTATCAATAGGATCTAGATATAACAACTCGATATCATCATTGCTTAAACTATGGTCATCTTCAGGTTGATGTCTCAGTACTTCAAAGTGGGACTCACCACGACGTACCACATTGATGCCGCCGCCTTCGGTACCAACCCATAGTGTCCCTTCATGATCAACTACCACACCTTCCACCGGACCTTTAGTTAAACTATTTTTTCCTTCGCCAAGATGCTGATAAACTTTAAAGCGTCGAGCGCTGGGATCGGTGTAACTCACCCCCTTACCCCAGGAGCCTAACCATAGAATACCTGTGTCATCGCAATACAAACCAAACAAAGCGCCATCTGCCACACTGTATTTATCGGATAAACTGTGGGCGCGCTGAGTAAATCGACCAGAGTTTTCGTCATAATGATATAAACCATCATTCACAGTGCCCAACCAGAGTCCCTGCTCTTTACCTTTTACAATGCTAATAACAGCACTTTTGCCAATATCGCTAGCACTTTGATTATCAGATCCCAAATGAGACCATTCACCAGTTTCTCGGTGCAAACGATTTAGACCTCCATCCCAGGTACCGACATAGAGAAACTTTGATGATAGATGTAGGCTTTGCACCATATTGGATGACAGACCGCCAGCAACCGCCTTATGATGAACAACCGTTTGTCGATCGGGGCTCAGATAATTCAACCCACTCAGTCGAGTCCCTATCCACAGTCCACCTTTTTCGTCCGGTTGTAACGCTCTCACATGATCATCGGTTAACGAATTGATGTTGTTAGGTTGATGGCGAAACCGCTGAAAATGTCCACTCTTTGGATCAAAAAGATTCACGCCACCGCCGGAAGTGCCAATCCATAACAGGCCATTACCTGCAGTATGAATCTCTCGGACATAATTGTGGCTCAAACTAGAAGCATTGTTGGGTTCATGCTGATAGACGGTGAATTTTTGTGTCTTGGGATCATAACGATTAAGTCCGCCAGACTCGGTACCTATCCATAGAATTCCATTTTCGTCTTCATAAAGTGCCCAGATTTTATTATCCGAAATACTTCCCTCTTTTTTTGAGTGGCGAAAGTTAACAAACTGATAACCATCATAACGACTTAAGCCTCGAACGGTCCCAAACCACATAAATCCGCGCCGATCGCGCAAAATTCGAATCACTTCGTTAGAAATCAATCCATCTTCATCAGTCAGGTGAAAAAATGGCAAAGATGGCCGACCCGCGCCGCTAGACACAGCAGGGAGAGAAAAAACAGAACAAATGACTGAGCAAGCAAGGATCCACAACCAGCCAAGAGCCAATGGGCGCATAAATTTAAGATACTGATATTATTGGTCACTCTATAAATAGTAGCCGATAAATCCACTCCTGGTTTGCTTAGCCGTGCTTTAGCACCGATTGGCTTCTGCATGTCAGGCAAAAAACTTTGGCTTTTCTAATCCCTCGACTACAATAAAAATATCTCTATCGGAAATACACAAGCTATTTATCACTATGGACAGAGATACTGTACACACACATATAAATTCGCTGTTTCAAACCGTCTGCATCGAAGTATTTGAAGCCCACGGTTCTAGCGCCGTGCTATGCGATCAATCGGATGTCGATGGACTTAATTCAGCGCCCATTGCCGTCATTGATGCGGGAAGCCAAGACTTTGAAATTCTGGCACTTTTGGTTATTCCGATGAGTGTTTTATCCCTTACTTATCCCATGCAAGATGAAATTATAAACGTTGACGAGAGTGAGCTTGAAGACTGGCTAGGAGAGTTTTCAAACCAAACCATAGGGCGCCTCAAAAACAAACTACTTAATCATAACTGTCGGCTCGACCTCGGCTTACCTGACACCTATTTTGACAGCAATCTTCAAGAAGTACTGGCTGATAAGAATAAGCTGACTCAGTACAGTTTTAAAATTGATCAGGAATACGTTAACACTTATCTGGGGATTGAGTTTCTTACAGACGAGCTTCGATTTGATCTGGAAGATACTCAGGACACTTCTGCTGGAGAAGGTGAACTGGAGCTTTTTTAGCCATAACATTCGCACATTAAGGAATCAAAATAATGAACTGGATTTCTAAAAACGAACGATATGCTGCATTTCCGACATTGCCCAAAATCGGTGCCCAAATCGAATTTGTGGTTATCATTGAGCACGTTACTGTCTGCCTGATAGGAGAGATGGACACCCATCAACAATTTATTGGAACTCATAAACGCCACCCTTCTGGTGACATGAAGTACTACTCCTCTAACGATGTTGTTGCCTGGCGTACGCTAGAAGCCAAAGATCCTAACAATGTAAACCAATACGAAACCGCAGACACCAAAATAAAGTAACTCTTTAATTTAATTCGACAAAAACTCGAAAATAATTAAAAACAGACCTTCAACAATTCATAAATTGGTCAGGGTGTCTGCTTGTCTTTGGTTTCCTTTGCCAGGGTGTCTGCTTATCCTCCACCATACCCCATGGAAAAAAGCTCCTTTAAATACAATAAACAAAAGCCGATCCAGGGCATTGCCGCAATGGAGAAGCAAATTCCAAACATAACACTATTATAAAACTGCTGGTGCTCGCTGCTTTCCCGTTTATAAAAAGTAGAAAACAATCCTCCCATAATAGATGGGGCAATTAACGTTAATGAGAGTTGTAATGTAAAAAAAACTAGGTAGTCAGCATTATTTTTAACAGGCACGAACATGATCGATGTCCATGTCAACAAAACGGATACCGTAAAACCAGCAACAACATATCGCTGAATCGCTGTTACTTTTTCCTTTGCCCAGCGCTTTCGAATTCCTTTCGCAACCGACATGGCTATGAATAAAAATATGACATAAATTGGCATGTAAATAAAGGCTACAGCTATGCCCATTAGTTTCTCCTTTCGAATAATGGTTACTTTTTCTTTGCACATCGATGGCCTTAACAACCCTCGACATAACTCTTTGATTTTAAATGATTAAAAGTCAGAAATAGTTAACAGTGGACTTCCAGGAACTCATAAACTCGCCAGGGTGTCTGCTTATCTTTTCCATCAGATTCTCTCTGCTTAGTTGGAAGACAATTTGGGGATACCAGGGTGTCTGCTTGTTTTCCTGATTGAGGACTTGTGAAGATCGTCAGGGTGTCTTTTATTACTTTCTCTTTTATTGCTTCTCTGAACCAGAGTAAGCTTGCCAAAATAATAGAGTCCCAGAGCTGCTACCAGGTGTTTAATAGAGTGTCCACTTAGGTAAACCAGATGATGATGGACTTCGGCATCCAGTAGTTCGAAGAACTTAGCGATAACGTATAATCCGAGTAACACCCAAAAGGCTTTTTTGCTCCCCTCATTGTTGTCAAAAAATAATAACAGAATGGGGATCATAAGCATCGGCAAAAACTGAACCAGCAGGTAGATTCTCAAGTCACCCTGCCCCAAACTTTCTCCGTACCACCAATAAGCGACAGAGAATATACCGATGGCAATTAATGGCCAGAGTATTTTTTCGCTCTTTATACTGGCAAAATGATCACTTAAAGCAATAACGAACAAGCTCATAAAAGCGATGGCCATGGGCAATCTATCCCACACCAACGTCATATTGTTTGGATTGTAGTGGTAGTAGGCAGAACCTAAGCCAACAAAGAAGCACCCAATAAATAACCACAAGAAAGCATGATGATTATTAACAGGCTGTCCGCTCATTTTCCTGCGTAAAAGTAGCTTAACGAAGCTAGCACCAATCACAATAAAAGGAAGATTGGATAATACATTGAGGGCATTTTGAATGGAAAAATACTGAGTAGAATCAGCAAAGTGGTGATAGGCAGTGTCTTGAGCAATAGGTTCACTCACCACAAAAAGAGCAAGCGCCATGAGAGACACCAGTGACAAAAGAAATAAACCAATTTTCTGTTTTAGGGTAAATGTAAACATGAACATAATCTTTTAAGTGTAGATGACGTTCATTTATACTTCAAACCCTCATACAGGCAAAGCCAGGGTAAAAAAGTAGCTTTATTTGATACTAAAAGGAGAGCATAAGTCTTCTTTAGGGTGCTCCGTAGGGTGCAAGCATTTGAGCTAACACCCTGATTAGCTTAATTGATAACCCACAGCTCTGAAACAGTAGGTCGAGTATTAGTGCCACCCCAAAACGGAATAATTTCGCACCCATATCCGTGCATACCGATTTCCTTATTTGCAGCAGATACCCTTACCTTATAGTACAGCTTATCTTCTTTGATAAAAACACAACTTTTCACTGCACAACATCGGAGTTAAGAGACTGACTCCAATATGGAAAAACAGGCCTCAAAAGATATTTGTATAAACAGCTTTCGCTGACAATCACTTTAATACTATTGCGCCAACCAAATCCTATCGACCATAAGATAACCATTTTTTACGCCGCGCATTTGAATTTGCACTTGTCGACCACTAGCTTGTGCAGCTAAAGCTGTTGAATAAAACAACTTGGCAAATTCTGGGCTATCACTAAGAGATACAATGGTCGCATCCGTTTGCCGAGCACTTAATCCTGCTTTTTCCCATTCGTCTACATCCATTAAAGTGTCGAAGTACATCAAAATTAAGTTAGACTTGTTAACATAGATTCGAGCAACTTCCCCAGTATAACTACAATATCCGCCATTAGATGAGTGACAAGTCGGCTTATTGGCATAAGCACTGGCTTGCAATAGCAACAACGCGGAGGCAATCAGTTTTTTCATAAATTGTCCTGTTGAATAGTTAAAGTTTCTTTGAATTTGTACTGTCAGATCATCTTATCGCTCTCGTACGAGATAACACTAATACCGTGCTAGAATCTGAAGTATCCCTTCTTTGACTCTTCCCTTAAAAGACATAAACAGAGCCTACAATGGGGTAAGTACCGTTGTGCCAGCATCCATTTGTTGTAATATCGACCTGCTTACCAGCCATCTTTGCTGACAATAAAGTTGAGTACATTTCTTCACCTAAAAGATGACCATTGGCCTCATCAAATAAAATCACAGGGATATCATTGCGAGAACAGTTGGTCCCAGTAACCTTAACATCATAGATAAATACTCTAGCCGGAGCACTTCCATTAACCTGCAAACGCACATTATCCAAATTTATTTTTCCGGTGCTTGCAGCCATACTACTTAGACTGACTGCAGCTAATAATCCAATAAGACACTTTCTCATATAAAATAAACCTATACATTCAACTGTTATATTGCGCGTCTTCTCCCAATCACACTTAACTCAGGGTTAGCTACTCGCAATGTTTGACGAGGCTGAATAATGTCATAACTAAGGTTTTCTTGTTAGAACAATTCGGCCAAAGACTAGTAATATTCGGCCACTCTAACTTTTTCAATAAATCTCAATTACTTAGAAACACACTTTAGGTATCAGTTTTAGGCTTTCAGAGATATTTTTTATACGATGGTTAAAGTTGGTGAACAAGCAAAGCAGATCCGTTATATTGTAATGACTTGCTTAAAATATAATCAGCCGGTAAGTAGCTATGTCGCCTATCAAGTACTGCTTAATTTTTCTACTGACAATTGCCTTGGCAGCTTGCCGTATTATCATCACCAATGATGAGGACTATTTTCGCCAATGCACCTTAGAGCTTAGTGTTGATTTACCCGCAGGCGCTGAGCGACACGCTATGAGTCAATTTAATTCTGCCGTCCCTTCTAGCTACAACTTTTCGGTGGCAGCAGATTTACCTGTTGATAATGGCCAAACGCCAGTCACTTTATATTTCCTTAAACAGTCATCCACTCAGTGGGCTTTATTCTTTGGTACCAACAGCTACCCCGCCGATATACAAAACAGCGACATTATATCAGGGAATGGCCAATATGGTGCTCAGTTAACCTTTAATACTAATGGCACATTAAATAATCAAAGTCCAAGGGTTATCAGCTCAGACAAAATGACATCGAATAATTCGACAGAGTACTTTTTTGAGTTTGAAGCACTGTTTGATTCACGTATTCACTCAGGTGCTTTAGCCATTAATCTTTTCCATAGAGATTGTCGAGACAGTTAAATAAAAAACAAATCAAACAATCTCAATAAGTGTTATTTTTCACATATCCATACTTTCTCCACATTGTGTGGTTGTAATTCAGCAACATTTCTTATAATCAACGCCACTCATGCATAAAATTCTACTGATCGAAGACGACATTGAGATTGCAGCGCCTCTCACCGAGCTATTAGCACACAAAGGATACGAAATTCATCACTCCACAGATGGTATGAATGCCTCTGCCTTACTTGAAGGCATTAAACCTAACGTTGTATTACTCGACCTGGCACTCCCCCAACTCGACGGACAAGATGTTTGCCAAAATATCCGCGCTGAATCTGAAGTACCTATTATTATTGTATCCGCCAGAAATACTCTTAAAGATCGCATTACCAGTTTAAACTCCGGTGCCGACGATTTCGTCAATAAACCCTTTAGTACAGAAGAATTGATCTTAAGAATTCAGTCAGTTATCAGGCGATCACTTAGATAAGTTTCTTAGCTCACAGGATTAGGTTATAGTTAACAGATCAGTACTTACGAACAGTGAGAAAAGACCTTGTCGAATATTCTACTCGTTGAAGACGACCTCGAAATTGTAGAAAATTTATCAGTCTTTTTTGAAGACAGCGGTTTTAATGTACAACATCTAGCCACTGGTGAACATGTTGTACAAACAGTTAAAGAGCAAGAGCCCGATCTCATTCTTCTGGACATTATGCTGCCCGTCCAAGATGGATTAGTTTGCTGCGAAAAAATTCGTGAGTTTTCTAGTGTCCCCATCATTATGATGACGGCGAAGGTTGAAGAAATCGATCGGCTATTAGGCCTTGGAGCCGGAGCCGATGATTATCTGTGCAAGCCCTTTAGCGCAATAGAACTTATTTTGCGCATGAAAGCCATATTACGCCGCACCCAAAAAGACATCCCTCAATCACCTTTTGCCTTAAACACAGACACCTTTAAAATGTCATATCAAGGTAACGAAGTGGAATTAACCAATCTTGAGTTTTCACTCTTTAACCTTCTTTATCAGCATCCCGAAAGAATATATTCAAGACAGCATATCCTGGATCTGGCCTACCCCGATATGCGAGATATTTCTGATCGTGCCATCGACAGCCATATTAAGAATATTCGTAAAAAAGCCAAGTCACTGGGGCTTACATCTAATGTTATAACGTCGGTTTATGGCGCTGGTTACCGTTATTCCGCACCAGAAAATTAATTTCCTATTTGCCTTCGAGAAAAGTATGTACAAGATTTTATTAGTCATCATCTTAAGCTTTTCTGCTCTGTCGTCATCTGCAGAAAATAAAGCAAGTTCAGCAAATACCAAAGCCATTGCCACCTATGACGAAGAACTGTCCAAACTCAGCGGCAGAAAACTCATCGTCAAAATAAAAGACATCACTACCAAAACGCGTATTAATAAGCCTGACGTTGCCCTCCACTATTTCAATCGCGCGTTGAAGATACTAGAAGAAACACCTGACGCTAAGCTAAAAAGTCTTTTATATGGCAATGCAGCCTGGGCTTACATGGTCAAAGGTAATTTGGACAAAGGTGTTGAATTCGCCAACATTGCTTTAGAAGCAGCACAATCTGTCAACGACTACTATCGAATGAGCGTGGCCGAAACAGCCCTTGGTGGCGCTTATTATTATAAAGGCGAAATTGGTGTTGCACTCAGCCACTATAAACGATCATTAAGCTATGCCAAAAAAGCTAATAATATAAAAAATGTAGCGACGGGCTTGCATAATCTTTCTTCTATTTATGGCTCAATCGGTGATAATGATCTGGCTCTTGAGTACTTATTAAAAGCAAGAGAAACGAATGTTGAAGCAAAACAACACGAGCAGCTAATTGGTAATGACCTGAATATTTCGGAAATTTACGCCAATCAAAAGAATTTTGAAAGCTCAGAAAGATACTTAAAAAGTGCGTTAGCCATGGCAATACAAATTGATGACCAATGGCAGATTGCCAAAGCCAACAGTATGTTGGGCTTAGCCTATATTAGGCAAAAACAATTTGAGAAAGCACAGCCTCATGTTACCAAGGCTAGAGAAATATTCGAAGCCAATGGCGACAAAGTACAAATCGTAGAAGCTATTCGCTCGCAAGGACTTATCTATTCTCATTTCGAAAAGTACGATCTCGCAGCGGCAGAGTTTAATAAGGCATTGGCTCTCGCCAAAGCAGCAAAAAGCAACTTAACCACCCGTGCCGTCACTATCAACCTGGCTAATCTATACATAAAAATGGCAGATTATGACCGAGCTATGGAATTCGCACAATCCGCCTTAAAAATCTCGCGCTCAACCAATAACAAACTGGATGAAAGCACCGCCGAAAAAATCATTGCCCGAATCTACGATGAACAAAATCAATTTAAAGAGTCAGTAGAGCATTATAAGCGCTACGACGGGCTGAGTAAGGAAATTCGAGAAAAAAATATTTCTGATACAAACGAACGAATGGAACGACGCTTTCAGACGGCACAACAAGAAAAGCAGATTGAATTGCTCACCAAAGACAACGAATTGAAGAAAGCTCTGGTTGATCGCAAAACCTACGAGCGCAATGCCTGGATAGCTGGCCTGGCACTATTAGTCTTCATCGCCTTCTTCTTTGTCTACCGACAAACCCAAAGGCGCAGACTGGAAAATGAACGAGCCGAGATGATGGCTGAACTGGTTGAAAGAAAAAACCAACTGCTGGCAGATGTTTCTCACGAGTTGCGCACCCCTCTTACGGTTTTGCAGTTGAAAGTAGAGGCACTCCAGCACAACCTGGTTAAAGATGTGAATGCTTCTTACGATAGCCTGATGACCAAAATTGGTGACATCAACAAACTCATCAGTGATATCTATGCCCTCGCCCAGTCTGATATCGGCGCTTTAGAACTTAACCGCGCAACCAATGACTGCGAACAATACCTACAAGAATGGGCTGATGAACTGTGCGATGCTGTAGAAGCCAAAGGCTTTCAGTGGCAGCAGAATATCGAGTTACCTACAAACACCAATGTCAGTTTTGATGAGAATAAAATCAAACAGGTCATCAGCAACCTCGTTGATAACAGTATGGCCTACACAGATTTACCTGGCACCATCGCTTTATCTTCTGCTATCAACGAGCAAAGCTGGCAAATAGTAATTGAAGACAGTGCACCCGGTGTAAAAGATGAAGACTTACCAAGGATTTTTGAACGCTTATTCAGAGTGGAATCCTCCCGTAGCCGAGCAACTGGTGGCTCCGGCCTTGGATTATCTATCTGCAAAAGTATTATCGAGGCGCATGAAGGTTCTATTACATCATCAGCTAGCCAACTAGGTGGCTTAGCCATCAAGATAAACTTGCCTTTAAAAAGTTAGAATCAGAAATCTTTAAATCAATACTATCTAAACAGCGGGACTACCAGCCCATTTCCCGCTGTACTATCTTGGATACATGAAGTTTTTTCAATTTACCTTCACTAATTCAAGCCAGAAAAGTAGCAAAAAGTAATTGCTATGAGTTTCCGCTTTTACTTCTCATGCTATATTCTTCAATGTGAAAAACATTCTTACTTATGGCTCATAGAAACATGCAAAAATACTTATTACTTTTAATAGCTTTGCTTCTTAGTCTATCCTTGCATGCGGCGGATGAAAAAGAAATTAGCACTTATGAAAAAGAACTTTCCGGACTTTCTGGCAGAGATCTAATTATAAAAATAAAGGATATTACAACCAAAACTCGCTTGAGTAAGCCCGATGTAGCCATCCATTTTTTCAATAAAGGCATTGAGCAGCTAGAAGAATCACCGGATGATAAACTAAAGAGCATGTTGTACAGCAACGTCGCCTGGGCTTATATCATTAAGGGAGAGATGGACAAAGCAATAGAGTTATCAAACATTGCATTAAAAGCAGCCAAAACAATCAATGATCACAAGCGAATGAGCAGTGCAGAAACTGCGATAGGCAGCGCCTACTATTACAAAGGAGATACCACTACAGCTCTCATTCATTATAAGCGCTCCCTGAATCACTCAGAGCAAGCCAATGATCTTCAAAATGTGGCAAAATCTCTGCATAACATTGCAGCAATTCATTTAGCACTTACGGAACATCAAGAAGCCCTAAAGTACTTTTTAAAATCAAGAGAAATCAATCTAAAGCTTAATAAGCCTAGCGCGATTGCTTCATCGGAAATGAATCTGGGTGAACTTTACCAAACTCTAGGTAACATAGAAAAATCAGAAGCTTACTTTATAAGCGCCTACAACTTCTTTAAAACATCCGATAATAAGTGGTCATTCGCCAAAATCAACAGTCTCCTGGGCTTATTTTATTCAAGACAAAATCAGTACAACAAAGCGATACCTTATACCAACGCTGCTATTCAGTTGTTTACAGAAATTGGGGATAAAGTACAGCTTGCCGATACTTACAGAGCCAAAGGTTTTATCTTATCAAATTTAGAAGAAACCAATCAGTCTATCGATGTTTTTGAAAAAGCGCTAAGTTTAGCCTATGAAGCAAAAAGCGATATCGTTATTCGAACCGTCACCCTGAATTTATCAAAGGCTTACCTAAAACTAGAAAAATACGATAGAGCACTAGAGCTGGCCCAGCAGGCAACACAAAAGGCCCAATCAACCGGAAACAAACCAGATGAGCGAGCGGCAGAAAAACTACTTTCAAAAATCTATAGTCTTCTCGGTGATCACTGGACAGCCTTTGAACACTTACAACGTGCAGATACGCTTGCAGAAGAAATTAGCAAGCATTCTATCAAAGAAACCAATGAACGTATGGAACGCCGTTTTCAGACAGCACAAAAAGAGAAGAAAATTGAACTGCTCACTAAAGACAATCAACTTAAAGCCGCTCTGGTTGACCGCAAAACCTACGAACGCAACGCCTGGATAGCTGGCCTGGCACTATTAGTCTTCATCGCCTTCTTCTTTGTTTACCGACAAACCCAAAAACGCAGACTGGAAAATGAACGAGCCGAAATGATGGCTGAGCTGGTAGAAAGGAAAAACCAGCTGCTGGCGGATGTTTCTCACGAGTTGCGTACTCCGCTTACGGTTTTGCAGTTGAAAGTAGAGGCACTCCAGCACAACCTGGTTAAGGATGTGAATGCTTCATACGATAGCCTGATGACCAAAATTGGTGACATCAATAAGCTCATCAGCGATATCTACGCCCTCGCCCAATCTGACATCGGCGCTTTAGAACTTAACCGCGCAACCAATGACTGCGAACAATACCTACAAGAATGGGCTGATGAACTGTGCGATGCTGTAGAAGCCAAAGGCTTTCAGTGGCAGCAGAATATCGAGTTACCTACAAACACCAATGTCAGTTTTGATGAGAATAAAATCAAACAGGTCATCAGCAACCTCGTTGATAACAGTATGGCCTACACAGATTTACCTGGCACCATCGCTTTATCTTCTTCTATCAACGAGCAAAGCTGGCAAATAGTGATTGAAGACAGTGCACCCGGTGTAAAAGATGAAGACTTGCCAAGGATTTTTGAACGCTTATTTAGAGTGGAATCCTCCCGTAGTCGGGCAACTGGTGGCTCCGGTCTTGGTTTATCTATCTGCAAAAGCATTATCGACGCACATGAAGGTACTATTACATCATCAACCAGCCAACTAGGTGGCTTAGCCATCACAATAAGCTTGCCTTTGAAAAGTTAAAACCTACAACACTTACCAATGGGAAGATGACCATAGACATCTTCCCGTATTTGATATTGCCCATTAATGGGTTATTATTTGATTAAACCTAAATTTCAAGCTTAGGGAAAACCATGAGAATTTATGTGACGAGTGTATTTGTTGATGATCAAGCAAAAGCTCTTAAATTTTACACAGAGAATTTAGGCTTTGAGAAAAAACAAGACATTCCATTTGGCGAATATAGTTGGCTAACCGTTGTATCCAAACAAGACCCTAACGGCACAGAACTGTTATTAGAACCCAGCGCACATGCGGCAGTTCCACCATACAAAGAAGCCTTGAAGAATGATGGTATTCCCGCAGCATCATTTAGCGTTGAAAACATAGACGCCGAGTTTGAACGCTTAAAAGATGAAGGAGTTAATTTTACACAAGAACCGACAGTAGTAGGTAATGTAAAAATAGCAGTACTTGATGATACCTGTGGCAACCTTATTCAATTGGTTCAAATGTAAGTTTGGCAAGCCTCAAATCTTTGAAGGATCCGATGTAATTTGACACCGTTCGATAACTTACCTCAGGAAATGACGACGAAAACTACAGCACTGGTTACATACTCTGACTCGGTTGATGGCATCTTCTTAATTATATGTTTGATATTTGCTTTCGAACAACGAATTTAAATTTACAAGCGTCTAACATTACCAGTCCCTACTCTAGGCTTAAAACAGTAGAAATAAAAATGATAAGTAAAAAAGCCATTATGTATTTCGTCAGAACAGATCCTTATAGGTTTGTTACCCCAATAGTATTTGGTGTAGGAAACTAGCTTATCGTCCGCTAAGCTTCACACTTCAATCTTTGCGCCTCCTACTTCTTTCTTCCATCAAGGAAAAGTAACTGTAAAGAGACTCCCTTTGCCCTGTTCACTTTCTACTTCAATTTCACCAGAAAGCATAGTAACTAATCGACGTGTGATGGGTAGACCTAATCCGGTACTATCGACTTCTTTATTTAAACTGCTATGCACTTTTTGGAATTCGTCAAAAATGGCTTCCAGGTCTTCTTCGGCAATACCGATTCCAGTGTCTTTTACTTTAAAAGTCCAAGGGCCATTGTCCTTTTGATCCAGATACACATCGACATTCCCTTGCTCGGTATACTTAATGCCATTACTCACCAGGTTGGCCATGACTTCCCAAAGTCTCTCTTCGTCAGACTCAACAACTAGCGATTCGAGATCACAATGCAAGTTTAATTCAACGCTGTGTCTTTCTGCCATTTCTGATAAGGCTTGAACCACGAGCTTAACTAAGTTCACAACATCAACTTGCGAGAGATTCAGTTTTAAGTTGCCTGTTTCAATATAGGTAAGATCGAGCAGTTCATTAACAATGTGTTCAAGTAGATCAGAACTACGACAGAAGATAGAGTAATAAGTCTCGGCTTCTTCTGCATTGCCACTCTCATAACTACTTCTCATGAGGCTAGCCAACCCTTTGACACCATTCAGCGGGTTTTTAAGTTCATGGGCGATGTGACTTAAGTGCGCTATCTTGCGAGAGTTTTGCTGACGATACAAGCGTAAGATCTCATAGGAGATATTAGAACAACGTTGCTCTAACGGAACAAATGAGTCTAACTTTAAATATTCATTATCTGCATTAGGACGATTTAATGACTGACTCAAATCTGTAATGTCCATGACCTGAGCGTAGTAATACTGTGCTTCTTTTTCTGCGTTTTTGATCAAAGACACTTGTAACAATACATGCTTTTGCTCCCCTTCCTTAGTGATGTAACGCTTAGCAAATTGATAATAAGGAAGCTCGCCTCCGAGTAACTTTTCATCTAAAGAAAAATTTTCATCAATATCTTCGGGGTGAGTGATATGGCCAAAGTTCATTTCTAGCAACTCTTCTTGAGTGTATCCACAGATATCACAAAAGAGCGAATTCACACGAACGTAGTAACCATCTAGAGTATTTATACTGACGCCAAAGGGTACTTTTTCAATGAAAGTATCAAAGGTGTTTAATAGTTCCATTTATGCAATTTAGTTAAGTGAGATAATTTAACTAGTAGTATAGTTTATTACCAAAATGTAGTAGCTAATCAGAGAAAAAAGTCGCCAGCAATCACAAAAAGAGATAGCACTATTCAGCTAACTCGGTGGTATCAGACGGCGTATACAAAGTTCCTTTCGAGTCCTTGGCAGCTTTTAAATATTGACCAGGAGAAGCATTCAGGTGTTTACGGAATACAGTAATAAACGCAGAGCTGGATTCGTAACCCAGATCCAATGCAATGCTGGTGAGTTTTTCTCCACGCTCGATGCGTTCCATAGAATACAAAATTCTTAATCGTTGGCGCCATTCTACAAAACCCATTCCGGTTTCTTTTTTAAACAAACGATTGAGTGTTCGTGATGTTGCCCCTATCCGCTGGCTCCATTCTTCTAAAGATGTGTTGTCGGCAGGTGTCTGATTAAGGCGATGAGTGATCGTCAATAGACGCTTGTCACCAGGAGCTTTCAAGAATAACGGTGCCCTGTCAGCACTTTCTATCTGATCGACGAGTACCTGCAACAATCGCTCATTGGCCTCGTTGATCAAATAATCATCGCCCCAATGAGTGACTTCCAATATCAACTCCCGTAGCAAAGGGCTCACATTGAGCGATGTGGTTCGGTCAGGAAGCTTGAGCGCTAAAGGGTTATCGATATAAAGACTGCGAAAACTCACGCCATAGCGGGTAGAAACACAATGAGGCGTATAGGTTGGCAACCAAACAGCTCGTTCGGGAGGAATAATAAAATCAGCACCAGGTGTATTCACCTTCATAATGCCCCGAGACGCATAAGCTAACTGGCCCCAGGGATGTTGGTGAAGCGCCCCATCGAAATTCTCTGGCATATCCAACACTCGGGCAATCACTGGCCGCAGCAATTTGCCGTTCTTCCAGCGGCCTTTTGTCCATACAGGGACATCAGTGTGAGGGGATGAATGAGTCAATGTACTGCTTCCTTTACCTTTTATAGCACGACAGAGATGACTTTAAATATGTCCGATTTGATAAATATTCTGTCAGATTTGCGAAAGAAGACATATCTAACACAAGATATAATGACTTTACAACCCAATAGCAATCTCTTTGATTATGTTGAAATCACTATTATCTCGAGACAAAAAAGCCTTTCTTGTTATCTCATCAGTACTAATGGCACTCACTTTTGCAGGCTGGGCCGCCTTACTCAATAACTTCGTTGTTGAGCAGGCAGCTTTTACTGGCGCCGAAATAGGCATGTTGCAAAGTCTACGTGAGGTGCCTGGTTTTCTGGCCTTTACCGCTGTTTTTCTGCTGCTGGTTATCTCTGAGCAAACTCTGGCTTTAATATCTCTCTGCTTACTAAGCATCGGCGTTGCGCTAACTGGACTCTTTCCTTTTGAAATAGGTTTGTACGCCACCACCGTATTGATGTCGATAGGCTTTCACTATTTCGAAACCATCAATAACTCCTTATCTTTGCAATGGCTTAATAAAGAAGAAGCCCCCAAAGTGTTAGGCCAGATCATCTCCATTAAATCCCTTACCTCTCTGATTGCTTACGGCATGGTGTGGACCTTCTTTACCTTGTTTGCTTTAGAATTCTCGGTTGTTTATGCCATTTTTGGTGGTGCGGGCTTATTGCTTTTCTTTTATTTATGGATAGCATTTCCAAAATTTGAAAACACCGTCGAGCAGCACAAAAAACTCGTCGTAAGAAAAAAGTACTGGCTGTTTTACGCCTTAACGTTTCTTAGTGGTGCAAGACGCCAAATCTTTATGGTGTTTGCAGGTTTTATGATGGTAGAAAAGTTCGGTTATGACGCAGCGGATATTGCCTTACTGTTTATTGTTAACCATGTTGTTAACTTTTTTCTGGCTCCCAAAATTGGCCGCTGGATTGGGCATATTGGCGAGCGCAAAGCACTAACGTTTGAATACATAGGACTAATACTGGTTTTTACAGGTTACGCTTTTGTACAAGATCCTTATGTGGCAGCAGGCTTGTATGTTGTTGACCATATCTTCTTTGCCATGGCCATTGCTATTAAAACGTTTTTCCAAAAAATAGCACAACCGGAAGACATTGCTTCCTCCTCTGGTGTGAGTTTTACCATCAATCATATTGCTGCCGTAGTGATTCCAGCTTCATTCGGGATCTTGTGGCTTACCAGTCCTACCGCAGTGTTCCTGGCGGGAGCTATCATGGCCGCTTTCTCTCTGGTTTTGTCGCAGCGTATTGATATTGAATTGGGAAAACATCAGCAGCTAGAATCAACGGATAACACGGTGCCGCAAGGAGCAGCGAATTAGCAGAGCTTAATAGCCTCTTTTGTTCCGAAAGAGGCTTCTAAGTTGAAGGGAATACTGCTTATGCTTGCTCCTTAACACTTCGAAAATACCATTGAGAAATATCAATTTAACTAGGCTAAACTAATAACTTATTAACACACATAAGCCGTCGCAGTGCTCTATGAAGACCAACTTAATACTTCTTTCTTTAATTTCTTGTATTGCCAGTACTAGTACTTTATCTTGCGGCCAACCGACTTCAGAGTCTTTCACTCCCTTCGCTACTATTATTAAGGATATCTCTAATAAGGGTATGAATGTTTACGAAATAAACTTCCCAATGAAAGATGTGAAGAAAGAAGATTTCTTTCTAAGTTCAATTACTGTAAAAGCGAATGATGTTTTTGTGATCAACGTGAGCTATCGTAAAACAATAAAATATCTCGGTGATTTTTATACAGCATACCTGACACTGAATCCATCACTGGAAGATAAAGTCGAAATTAATGCTGACTACAATGCTGGCGACAAAGAAGGTAAGCTAATATCTCTTTGTATAAACACCAAAGAATATAAGCTTTCTGCATTGTTAAATGCGCCAGCACTAGAAATAAGAAAAGAGTATCAGGCCCATCTTCATCAGAAAGAACAAATGAGAAAGAAAAGAAATAAAGCAAAGCGCAAAGACGACTCTACTTCAGAGCACCCCTAGCAGCTAGAATCCATTTATCTCTATCTAACGGACTAATGCCTCGGTATTCCGTCACTTTACCTTGCTCTAATGTACAAGGCTCATAACCATCCAGCTGGGTCGTCATCTTGGCTTTTCCACCCGTTAGCGAAGCCAAGTCTACAGCATAATCTAACGACGTTGCTGCGGGTACATGACCATGAATAATCACTTTATTGTCTTTAACTTCAGGACCATCAAAGCGCCCTCTCATCTTAACAATATCGCTGGTGATATCCCCCAAAAACTCTAACGGAGAATAAATGGTAAAAGATAGGATGGGTTCAAGTAACAGTGTTTCGGTTTCTTGTAAACCTTTTAACAACGCCATAGGGGTAGCGATTTGAAAATCTCCTGGTCGCGAATGCACATTATGATCTTCGCCTTTAATCAAGGTGATTCGACAATCGGTCACAGGCCAGCCTTTAATCCCCTGCTTTACCGCATCAGGAATAATGGCAGCAATTTCATTCTGATACTTTTGTGCCACATCATTGACCGATACTTTTGATGAATAGTGAATACCGCTGCCTCTTTCTGCTGGCTCAATCAAAAAAGTAACAATCGCCCAACAGGGCTTTGGCATCCAGTAACATTCATAGCCTTCACCACTAGCGAGTGGCGTTTCTTTATAAATAATCGACGGCGCTTCAAATTGTGCCTGCAAACCAAACCGTTCTAATAAAATCGCTTCAAGAATTTCTATCTGGATTTTTCCATTGATCTTAATATGCAACTCTCGCTGCTCAGCCAGCCACTCGTAGTCTAGCAATGGATCTTCGTCAGTGAGCTCTGCAAACGCAGCAACCAACGCAGGAAAGTCGGCGATATCTTGTGGCTTCACTTGCAACGTTAATAGAGGAGCCGCTAAAGAATGCGCTTTGGGTACTGCCGAGTCTGATCCCAACACGTCCCCCACTCGAACACTAGCAAGGCCACTGATTACACCAATATCCCCTGCGTTTATCTCACTGACATCAACATATTTTCCACGACTGACTCGCTTTATCTGATTGGCTTTTTCTTCCTTTTGTTGGGTTAAGTTCAACAACAGATCTCGAGATCGAATCACCCCGTCAAACACTCGCACATAAGCCATCTTGCCCATCTGCTTGTCGTGCTCAACTTTAAAAACCACAGCCGACAAAGGCGCAGCTAGATCGGTCTTAGCAACAGGAAGAAAATCCACCATAGCCTGCAACAAATCGTCAATACCCATAGACTGTTTAGCAACACCGGTTAAGACAGGAAAAATCTCGCCATCTTTGCTCGAAGCAACCAGTCCTTGATAAATCTGATCGACGGAGAGAGTCTGGTCATCTAAATAAGCTTCAAGCAAATTTTCGTTGTGCTCGATAATCTGTTGTTGAATTGCTTCGGACCAGTCCGTCGCGTCTGCATCCAATCGGAACGGCCAATATTGCCGAATACTGGCCGCCGAGGTTTGAGTATCAGACACTTCCTGCAATAACAATGCGTGAGAAGACAACTCTTGATGGATTTCACCCATGACCCTATCTACATCAGCTCCCACACGGTCCAGTTTATTAATAAAAATAAGTGTGGGAATCGATAAGCTACGCAACGCCTGAAACAAGGTAATGGTATGCGATTGAACGCCTTCTACCGCACTGATCACCAGAACGGCAGCATCTAACATGATCAAAGATCGTTCAACCTCGGCACTAAAGTCCACGTGACCGGGAGTATCAATGATATTAATCTGATGGTCATTCCAATAAAGCGTTTCGGTAGCCACTCGAACAGAAATGCCTCGCTCTCTTTCAACACTAAGAGAATCCGTTGCCGAAGTTCCTTTATCAACGCTCCCGGCCTGGCGAATAGCGCCCGCAGCGAATAGAATTTGTTCAGTCAATGTGGTTTTACCCGCATCGACATGGGCCAGAATGCCAAGATTAATCATTGCCTGAGTCATGAATACTGCGTGTTACTAAGTTATTCGTCCATGATACCAGCAAATCAACCTTTCGGCAGCTGAGCTTGCTGCCTTCTAAAGACAACAAACTCAATTGAACCGTTTTCTTTGGTTACAGTCGTGAAATCAAATTCTAACGCTCAGAACCAGCAAAGCTCTGGGCCGCATAATGACCATTAAATATTCTCAGTCACCATACAAGGATAATTAATAAGCGGTTGTATCTTTGTTACTCAATGGCAATCTAATGCCTATACAAAAGCCCTTACCAGCCTCGCTTTCGACTTGAATATCACCCTGATGTTGTCGAACAATCGCATCGACAATGGCTAACCCTAAGCCAAAGCCACCACTGCTTTTGTTACGGCTTCCATCAACTCGATAAAATGGAGAAAAAATAGAAGATTGATATTCTGGCGCAACACCCTGACCATCATCGACCATCTGCAACAAGGCGTACTGACCATCAATCGTTAACTCTATCTTAACAAATTGATGACTGTATTTAAGGGCATTTCTCAGCAAGTTATCAATCATGATTTGTAGTGGGAAGACTTCTCCTACGACCATCACATCTTGAAGCTTTAACACAACACTTTTGTCGGGATAAAGAGTCTCTAATGCTTGTACACGTTCCTTCACCAGATGAGCAAAACTCACAAGATCACTGACACTGTTTTTTCTCAAGGCATTAAAACGTGCATAGGTAAGCATTTGTGAGGTTAACTGCTCTAACTCCTCAACGTACCGCTCCAAGTCTATACGCAGTTCTTCATTTTTTAACTCCGGATACTTACGCTCCAACAAGCTCACTGCCAACTGAACTTTATTTAACGGCGTACGCAATTCATGAGACATAGCATGAGTCATGACTTTCTGTTCAGCCATGGCAATATCTAGTGCGGTTGCCATGTTATTGTAACTTTTTGCCAGACTGTCTAAAGGCGATGGAATATTTTCGTTGGCTTTGGCCGAAAAATCCCCCTCTGCCCATCGTTGGCTGGTGGCAATCAGCGCATCGGTTGTTTGCTTAAGGCGTTTTATTTGCCATAAGAGTACTACACTCAACACAGTAAAAAACATGATCGTCATGAGTAGCAAAGCCAACTGTTGGCGATCATCGTCTTCGGCTTCCTGTATAAGCTCCTCTTGCATTTGACGGCTCATACCTTCTGCATAAGGATCATGTTCTATGTCAGAGATCACCAGCCAACGTTCTGCTCCAGACAGTTTGCGAACTGATATCATCTGTTCACTTGCTTCTTTTTGATACAATCGTGTGCTTCTAACGGTTTCAATATATTCAGCGCTCTCTAAGAGTGAATCTAATTGTTTTTGAGCAACAATGGCCAAATGAAAAAAAGACTCTTCTCCCACCTGTTCCAACAATTCAGAATCTACCTTACCCTTGCGATGCCACTCGCTTAAAATTGGTGTTGCAACGGCTTGAGTATCGCGATGAAAATCCTGATAGCTGGTTTGCGAATCCCAAACCATGAGTAGGCCAACAAAAAGACCAATGGCAAGAGCTATGGAGAGCAGAATACTTAGATACAACTGCCAGAAAAGGCTTTTTATTCGGCGCATACAAACTACTCGTTCACCCACATATATCCGCGGCCACGAACGGTAATAATTCGTTTCTGATGGTTGGAAAATGCCGATAGTTTTTTCCTTAAACTGGATACTCGCATATCAATTGACCGATCCAGACCGTCATAAGCAAGGCCTCTGAGCTCCTCGCAACAGTGTTCGCGACTAACAATTTCGCCAGCGTGGTTCGCTAACAAAATAAGAATGTCATACTCTGAGCATGAAATATCCAGTTCTTGTTCTGCCACAAAAACCGCTCTTTTTTGGCAATCAATGGTGAGATCAGCAAAATGCAAGCGATCATCCGACGTTAAAGATTGGTTCGCGGTGCGGTTGAGTAATGCACGTATACGAGCTAGCAGTAAATGGGGCTTAATGGGCTTGATAACATAGTCATCCGCTCCTTTGTTAAAGGAAGCCAATTGAGTGATGTCGTCATCACATCCTGTCACCATAAGAACCGCCCCTTGATAAAAACGTCTTAACTCAGCACACAAATCGACGCCGTTTTGATCGGGCAACATCACATCCAGAATCACCACCTGAGGCGGTGCAGACTTAATAGTATCAATCACCAGGTGAGCAGACTCAAATGTTTGGCAGCGAAAGCCTTCTGACTCCAACAGCATCGAGGTAAGGCGAGCGATATCGGGGTCATCTTCGACAATGTAAATTAAGGGCTGCACATCAGACATAACAAAAAACTCAATCACCTGTATCAATATTTAACAACAATTTATGCTGAATCCTAATCCTATATATTAGAGCATACTTAAGGATTTGGCTTTGTAAGTCTTTGTAAGTGTGACGGCAACCTTCCTTGGCAGCCGTGGTGGTTTCACATCCGAACCTAGATATTGATACTCTGAGGGATCCGACTCGGTAGTAAGTAAGAGTAAATTAAACTGCGGTTATTGTTTCTTTGATTAATTTCTTGCTCTACGACTTTCAATTGCTGTTGAAACTTAGCCAACGCCTTACCTTCACCCGTAATATTGGGATCCTTAAACCACTCTCGGTAAGGAAAGTCATTGGTGCAATAATCGCCCAAAGGTCGGTAATAAACGCCACCAAGTAAATGTAGAAAGTTAAGTTGCTCTGATGCCAATTTCATCGGAACCAGAGTTGCAAGCCACTCCTGTTCATTGTTACCCGCAGGATTCGTTGGTCCCCATAAAGCGCCAGTAATAGCAGGTGCGTAAGTCATCAGAGAACCTTGAGGAAAGTTAACGGCAGCATGTTGGGCACTTGCAGTAAAAATAACCATGGTCAAAACATCCACCAACTGCTCGATGGACTTAATAGGCTTGAACCCAACGACTTTCCCTTCATTAATTAAGGCATCGCACCAGGCCGCTAATTCATAATCCTCAACCAGCTCACCTTCATTTGTGTAGTAAACTCCACAATAATCAGTCACCCATTGATGAATAGCCCGCCACACAGACAAACCATCATCACGATAGGGATAGTCTGGCAGAACTTCAGGATCGCTCAACCCTCGACGTTTTAGATTCTCTGGTAACATGTTGGCATAAAAGTCATAAGCTAACCGATCGGCACCAGCTGACTTCTGCGTTACCTCTATCTTACCTGCGAAAAGATGATCGATTTGCCCTCCTTCAGCAATCAAGCTAGATGCTGCCGATTTATTAATGGATAAAGTTCCCTCAAAGTGAGGTAGCAACAATATATTAATAGGGTGAGTATCTGCGAGCTGGCGACGTGTTGCTACCACAAACGCTTCAATCATCAAGTGAGTGCGAGCCAAATGGACAAATAGTTCGTGATAGTTTCCATCGGCCATCTGTACAATACTTTTTGCTGTCTGCCAAGGCCAGTAGTTAACATGATCAGGGTCGGTAACCGCATACAAAGTTTCATACTCTTCGGACTTTTGAGTGCGTTGAATAGCCACGGGAATCAACGAGCCTTTTTGCTTTGGTCGAACAAATAAGGCGATAGGTGCAAACAGTTGTTTTTTCAATCCTTTGTAATCTCCTGGATGATCAACAATGTTTTGCAATTCTTTGTAGTCGGATACAAATAACCGATTTTCGTTGAGCGCATCGACCAAAGAATCATCTGGTAAAACGCTTTGAAAACCCTCTTCCGTAACGTGAAAGTTCGCAGGAATTTGTTGAATGCACTCGATCAGCATTGGGTTGGGACCACCAACGCGATAATAGGCAAACACCTCATCGTTTTGAAATTCACGAGCAACGGGATCCAGCTCAATGGTTTCAAACAATCCTTGATAACTTTCCAACTCATGAGTAACTTCAGGCTCCCACTTAGGAATATACTTTTCTACCAAGTGACGCAGTCGTGTTAACTCTTCATCCGCAGAACCCACACTAATAGACAAAGCTGCTCTGGCGGTTTTTAAACTGTCTTCTAACCAAGAATCATCATCGGCGTTCTCTCGCTCTTGCTGCTCAGCTTTTATAGTAGAGAGTCGGCTACGAATAGATTGCCATTCGTGGTAATCATCACTGTCGTCATCGACGAAATTAGCAATGGCGTTTTCGACAATTTGTAAAGCAACATCAATGACTTTTAGATACCAGGCTATAGTAGGCTTGTCATCATCTGGCAACAACTTTGACATGGGAACACCGGCTACATTAGGTACGGCATCGTCCCAGATATATTCATTACGAGTTTCTTCTAAGCGCTGTTTTCTTTCCTCTCGCTGCTTGGCGGAATCTTGTTGAGGCAGGCTCGGGTGCTTTCTAGGGTTAAAACCAAACATATCGCAGTTCCTCGATAAAATTTCTATGGTCCCATATTATTTTTATTAGGTAAGGATAGTTGGCAAAGCTTGCTCACTAGAGCTTATTGACATCACACAAAAAGTGATTAAAGAGAATGTTAGTCGCACTCTTGAGTGTAGTGAGATTCATTAGATTCACCACAAAAAGCGAGGGAGTTATTACACAAGGAGATGAAGAGCGCAGCCAGCCGCACTCAATACTAATAAAAATTATTTTTTTAAGCCTACTACTTTATAAACACCAGCGGATCTTAACTCAACCAAAATATCTTGAGCCGTATCGTTACGCCAGTACCAACCATGAGTACCAGCAAAAGGCACGGTCATGGTGCCCTGGCCACTCACATCACGTCCGATGACATAACTTTCGAAAAAGCCACTCGAATCTCCATCTGGCTCACCATGAAAGTCATAATACAGTTGGCCTTTTTTAGTCTTCCATTGGTATTCCAGACGTCCGTATTCCGCCAGAAAAAATTTATACTCAATGCCTGCACCAGCAGGTATAGTCAGAGTTACTGTGTCACTGCGATAGTCATTTTCTCCTTCTTCCGTTTTTGAAGATTGAAGAGCTGAAGATTGAAGAGTCGGAGCTGATACCTGTGTGGGAGCAGCTAATTGGCTAATACCCGTAGCGCGTCCGAATCCTGTGATATCGATGTTGTACTCAGCAGGTAAAATAACCAATACTAAAGTTAACACGGCAATGATGGTCGCAGCGATACTTGCTTTAAAGAGAGTTCTTGTTGATTGAACCGGATGCGAAGATTCATTCATAGATGATATTCCAGAATTAATAAACCCAATAACCTGTCAACTGATATCCAACGAGCATCATACCGGCACTCATCAGTAGCGTATTGGTTACCGTTGAAAATTTCAGAAAACTTTCGTAGCGACGCCACAGGCTTATCGCTAACAAAATAAACATTAAGGCCATAAACTGACCTAGCTCAACGCCCACATTAAACGCCAGCAAATTTTGCCACAAGCCTTCTTGAGGCAATTGAAATTCCTGCAGTTTGGTGGCTAATCCAAGACCATGAAATAAACCAAATATAAGAACCGTTACACGAGTGTTAGGTTGGTAATTAAAACAACGCTGAAAGCCACCTAAATTGTCAAAGCCTTTATAGATGATCGACAACCCAATAATGGCATCGATCAAATACGCATTCCATTGTACTTGGTATAGAACGCCTAGCAACAAAGTAACACTGTGACCTAAGGTAAAAAAGCTAACATAGATTACGACATCTTTTGGTCGATACAAGAAGAAAATAACGCCGACTAAAAACAACAGATGATCATAACCCGTTACCATGTGCTTGGCGCCAATATATAAAAATGGCCCTATAGCAACCCCTTGATTCTGGCTGAGGAACTGGCGAGTATTATCATCAACGCCATGGGCGAATAGCGCTCCAGACAAAACAAGAAAAGAAAACAAGAGCAACCAGCGTAGAATGACGTGCAAGCTAAGAACCATAAAAATCCCACGCATTGTGATTGATGAATGACGAGTAATCGCCAATATAATCGATGTTCGAGTAAAACAACACCACTTTGTTAGCAATCCCCTTACTTGCGGCTTGCTCCTTTTTGCCGCTCATTTGCGACGAAACTTTTAATTTTAAATTAGATCTGGGATAGTTAACCTATAGACTTCTAAACAACAGCGATTGCTTTATGACCATTGATGTACAACCGCACACGCCTCCTGTAATCACACAACGATTAGAAGCTGCCGATGGCGTAGCGTTTGATGTGCATTTTTGGCCTCAAGAGTCAGCAAAGGCTACCGTGCAATTGTTGCATGGTAAGACGGAACATTGGCGTCGTTACCAACCCTTGATCCATCATTTATACCAGCAAGGTTATCAAATCGTTGCTCATAATCATCGAGGACACGGTGAGCGAGAACCTCTAGGACATTTTGCCGATAAAGAGGGTTGGTCAAAAGTTATTCAGGATATTCGGCTGGTTCAACAAACTTTGCATAAATCAGAACCCTGGGTATTGTTTGGACATTCAATGGGGTCTTTTTTGGCAACTGAATACGCCATTCGCTATGGCGATGATCTGCAAGCCTTGATCTTGTCTGGTGGAAACTACCAGTCACCAACCTTTTATTATGCTGCTAAACTTTTATCTCACTGCGTTGGCTTGATTAAAGGTTATGATCACCCCTCTTCCTTTTTATCTTGGGTGTCCAATAGCAAATTTAATCGCTACTTTGATAAAAATACCAAAAGCTATCAATGGATATCACGAGATCATAAACAGGTCGAAGCTTATGTTGCCGACCCACGTTGTGCGTTTGATTGCAGCCCTCAGTTCTGGATCGATATCCTGCAGGGCTTGATCGGCATCTCCAAGCCTGAACGATTGGCTCAGATCCCATCATCACTGCCCGTTTATCTTTTTGCAGGTGATCACGATCCCGTCGGCCAGATGGGTAAAGGGGTGCCAGCATTACAAGACGTCTTACAAGCTGGTGGAGTAAAAAGCGTTACCTGCCAGCTTTACCCAGAAGGACGTCACGAGATGCTCAATGAAATCAATGCCAGCCAGGTAATGGACGACTTATCCGAATGGTTGGCTACCACTCTATGAGACCATTAAACCCTGATGAAAATTACCGTTTTAGCCAATAGAGACATTGCCAGTAATTTCGCCTTAAACTTGTTACTAAAAGCTCTCAGCAAGCATCAAGTCTCTGTTTTCTTGTCGTCTCAAGTTGGGCAAGCGAAGCCGTTGCCCTCCGGTTTACAACAGCTCAAGTTTGCCGAACAACAACTCTTTAATAACATCATCAGCCCTGCATTGACTCATCAACAAGGTCGCAGACTGACCTTTGCCGAATTGAATGCCTACACACAAGACCCCATTACGGAACTCAATGATATTAACTCCGCGCAAGGGTTAGCTATCTTTAAGGCAACGCAACCGGATCTGGTGCTTACATTCGCTATGGCGTGATATTAAAACCTGAAGCCATTGCTGTCCCTAAAATGGGGATTTTGAATCTCCATTCAGGTCTTTTGCCTCAATACCAAGGAGTCATGGCAACTTTCTGGGCCATGCTTAACAATGAGACTCATATAGGCACAACCCTACACACTATCGAAGATGCTCAAATTGATCGCGGCAGTATTATTGCTACCACCCAACTGACCGTAGACTATAAGCAATCTTACCTTTGGCATGTATTGAATTTATATCAGGACGGTGTTCAAACGATGCTTGACGCGGTAAACACTCTGGCAGAAGGCAAACCACTTACCACCACTCAACCAACAGCGGATGGCCATTACTATTCGTTCCCTACAGAAGAAGAATTACAGGCTTTCTCCAGGCGAGGCTTGGCTCTCTTTCATGGCAGTGAGCTTATCGAGTTTTTTGCCCATTACCTCGAGAACGAATAACTTCTAAAGAATCCAATGTTGTCAGCATGGGTTTAACGTGAACAGAGCGAAGTCTTCTGATTTCTCGATATAAAATCACAAATTGGCGAATATCAATCTGCTGCTCCAGATTAACATGGGTTTGCTGTGCTATCGTTGAAAGATGAATCCCCTGCTCAGCCGACTCATAGCATGAGAATGCTGATCTCACTTCGTCGGGTTCTAATCGTTCATCGTGATTAGTGTCTAACAACTTAAATAAGCTTTCTTCTTGTGCTGTGGGTAGCACGATGAGAAATTCCTGAGTCATACTTCTTCTACCAGAACCTGAGTTATCGTTAATAGTGCCCTAACGCTAACTATTAAGGGATTTATTCGGGGCGATTGTTACACTCAAAAAGAAACTCTGCTGAACAAAATAGTTAGAACGCGAGTGGATTATCAAAGCCTTAAAAAATACTGGTTCTAGAGATGAAAAATGCAAAAGAAATATCAATCATCACGATATAAGCCCGACATAAAGTCGGGCTATGAGATAGGAATTGTTAGTAGTTATTGCGCCGACTCAATGCGCCAAAGCTCACCACTGCCAAAAGGAGAAACATCGCTCAGGCTTGCTCGAGTTGTGGATGAGTGAAGATGCAAGGAAGTATCTGAGTAACTGCGAATGGAACACTGAGTATTGTCTTCTTTATTAAATATCCAATATTGATCTTCAGGTCGATTTTGTCGACTACTGTTTTCTCTCGCGAATTGAAATACTTCGTCACCCACTTCGGGAGTATTGTGCCCTGCTACTTCAACAACTTTTTGATTTCCTGGAATTGCAGACTGAATCATATAAGCACGGGATGAAGGAAAACCACCGCTGTAATCCACTGCAGTATCGATAACGGCAAACTTCTGGCGGACCTGATGATCACAATTGCTGTGAATGATATCTGCGCGATCACTGGTGCTTCCACCTTCAATTTCCAGACAAGCATCATTAGCAGATGTCGCTGTTTTAAAATTCACCACGGCCGTTTCTAGCTGTACCTTATTACCCGACTCTATCAGCAAACGACCCGAATACGCCGTTAGAGGATTGTTTTCGCCCGTATTAACGGCATTTCCCCAACGACAATGTTGAATTAAAAAGTCTCGATGTTCAGCAACTCCTGGCGTCGAATTGTCATCACAATAAAAAGTTGACGAGACACGATTGTTGGCAAAAATATTTAAGCCAAAACTCTTGTTCGAATAACTGTTACCGCGCAATGAATAAAACACAACATCGCTTTTTTGCTCATCACTATCAAAGTTGGCGGGCTTATCAACCGTTCCATAGTTTTTTGAAACCGTTCCGTAACGATTGACTAGTGGAGCAACGAAAGCTTGTACACCGGGAGAGTTTTCGGCGGCTATGGAATCATCAATATAGTCTCTTAACAGCTGATTTGATTTAAGGTGCTGAAAAAGCACCACAACAACTTTACCACGCAATTCTCCTAGCGTCGGCCAACCAGCATCAGCCGCTGCGCGTAAAGTGTTCGCATTGTGCTTATCAAGAAAGTTTTGTGGCGTATAAATAAAGTCCTTTAACTCTTCATGCAAAGTAGTATTAAAATCAGCTGGACTCCATTGCGAATGCCAGTCTTTTTCTTTCATTTCTATCCATAGAGTAATGACATGATGATTAGGATAATCATTATGAAACTCTTTAATCGCCCGCAAACACTCACGTAAAGTCACATCACTTTGAATCGTCGGTGAAGAATAATACGCACGACAGTTGGCTTTGTTATCGCGAGATCCTGGGTGTTCTATTTCAAACTCGCCCGGAGCCATGTGACCATCATCCCCAAATGTCATATCAAGCTCCATGACACTAGAATAATCTCTTAAATACCCGTACACACCATTTTTTGTCGACTTGTCATGCTCGTAGGTGTTATGAGTGCCGTAAGAAAACCAATAGTTATAAGGCGTCGAATCACTACTGGAAGTCACTCGATTTTGCCAGCGAGTACGATTAGGATTGGCATCAACCCATGCTTGGTTGGTATCGTCGCCAATGGGCAACTCAGCGCCCGGATTTTTTAGCAGGTTATTGCTGCTATCTTCTTTTAAACCGACGTGATCAAAATATCCATCGCAATTTACGCCACCCGCGCGTTCACAACGTAATATCACACGAACTTTAGCAGTTGATGCGGGTGCGTATCGAGTCAGTGATTTGGCCGTCCAGTTACTTCCTGATACCGCTGCACCCGAGTGCGATTGCAACAGGTTATTGTTAGCATCATAAAAAGCTAACTTCAGGCGCGCCCGATCGTAATCACCGCTGTACCCTTTTAGCTTGGCAGAAAACAAATAGCGTTTACCAGCCGTTGCTGGCAACTCCTGATAAAGCTCCGCTTCTGCACCGGCACCAGCGAAGAAGTAGCAGTCTCCTGTGTAAGGCTGGTATTGGCTTTTACAACGTTGTTGCCAACCATCCAGCCACTTCTGTCCATATTGACCATTATGATAATCCAGACCAACACGATCATTGTTGTAGCTGCCTTTCCAGAACCCCTCAAACTGACGAGCCTCACTAGAGTGACTCATCAATGCAAGAGCGGCTAGAGAGCAGCTTAATAGTAATTTTTTCATAGCTTAGTCCTCTGTCAAAGTGTCTAAGATTCTTTTAAAAATATGCGCAGACAGTCCGTCTGCTTCGTTCTACCCATACGACCCTAGCGACTTAACATGACAAGACTCTTGCGTGTTTAGCGTTGAATATAAGAATTAGGAGGGTTTGATAAGGCGCGACAATATTACACAAACAAATATAAAGTGTAAATATCGGTAATATACTGTAAGACACTTATTTTTAGGCACGTTACAATCCCCAAATCTCACCATATATGCTAAAGTGTGTAATATCTCATCAAAGAAAGTGCAGCTTATTGTGTGTCATAATGCTCATCTTCGTATATTTTTTGACACTTAAAGCAAATAGATATCTGTTCGATAGGTTTCAAAGGTTTTAATGAAATTAAACACCAAACGTCTGATTTTAAGCTTCATCACAGGCTCAGCCGAAACGCCTGTCCCTATTCAAAGAATCATAGATGCCTGCGCTGTGTTTGGTATCAAAAGTAGTACAGTGCGGGTCACCATTACACGACTGGTTTCAGACAATGTGATTCAAACCTCTGGTCGGGGTTTTTATGAGTTTTGTATTGATAGCTCACAGCTGGCTGCAGATGTTCGTCAGTGGCGTAATATTTTGCAGCGTCTTGGCGATTGGCAACAAGATTGGATCGGTGTGCATTCTGGTGGATTAGGACGTGTTGATCGAAAGATGGTGAAACAGCGAGAACGTTCGTTGCATCTAAACGGATTTCGAAATCTCCGTAAAGATTTTTATGTGCGTCCCAACAACTTAAAAGGCGGAGTAACTTCTATTCGCGAACGCCTTCATCAATTAGGTCTGGAAGAAGAAGCTTTAGTGTTTCGTGTCACGGATTTTGACACTAATCAGCTGGCTGATATCCATCAGTTATGGAATGTTGCCAAGATGGAGCACACTTATGTTGAGATGAGACGCACCTTGAATGAGTGGCTGGATAATCTTGAGTCAATGAGTTCGGAGGAAGTCATTCAAGAATCCTTTTTGTTGGGTGAACAAGCGATTCGATTGATGGTTTTTGATCCCCTGTTACCCGATAGCATGATAGATGGAGAATTACGGTTGGCGTTTTTTAATGACCTGTTGAATTTTGATACAGTTGGTAGAGATGTTTGGCGATCAATTATTAAGGAATGTTCTTAGTTTTTAGATTGCTTTTGATGGATAAATCATACTTATATCGGGAGATTTTAAGTTTAAAATCATCTCGTAACGATAATGTCGGCATCTATCATAATATTGATAATTAAAGCTTATCCAAAGACTCAGTAATCTAGATAAATTTCTATTCGGCTCAACTATGAACAAAGCATGCCCAGTCATTCTAAGAAAGCTAGATGGAGAGACTCAAGTTCTTGCATTTACTCATCCTCTAGCAGGAAACCAACTAATAAAAGGTACCGTTGAACTCGAAGAGAGTTTAGAGCAAGCCTGCAAAAGAGAGTTAAAAGAAGAATCTGGAATTGCGGCTCACCCCATCATGGATCTCGGCACCTGGAATTCCAACTACCAAGATCAAGTGTGGGGATTTTGCTTAATGAAACCTAATGACCACTTACCTGATTCATGGAGCTTTTTTACAGAAGATGATGGCGGCCATTTATTTCAGTATTTTTGGCAGCCGCTTCATGGCGAACTGGATAACAACTGGCATCCACTATTTGTTGGAGCCATCAACTTTTTAAGGCAAGTTTTAGCGAAGGTGCCTTTGTCTGATTAGGTTAAGCACTTACACAAAAAATAGTCAGAGTAAATGCGAGTTACTACTGCTTAATCAAAAAACTCAGCGAATTGCTGAGCCTTTTCTCTAGTAACTAAAGGTCATAAAGCGAGCAAACTCTTTTAAGCTCACTTGTCCATCATGATTAAAATCCATATTGGCAAATAAATCACGAAGTTCTCTTTTAGGTAACTGGGATTCTTGTTCGGCCAGGCCTTTTTCAAGTTCTGAACGAGAAATAAAACCATCATCATCGGTATCATAATTTGCAAAGGTCGACTTAATGACTTCGTAATCAGCATTTAAGGATTTTGCTTCTCGTAAAAGTGCAGCAAAAGAATCTAACTCATAGTGACTGCTGGGTGTAAGATCTAAGCGCTTAGCAATAGTGGCCAAACTAAATAGTTCCAGTTCGATACTGAACTTGGCAAAGGCTTTTTCGATATCTTCAATCGCTATCTGTTGATTCCCTTCTTGTGCAAACAAGTTAAATAGTGATTTTTCTTCTTCTGTTGCGACCATGAGACTACCCCACAAAAGTTCCGATTCATTATTATTATGTTCCATATATATAACAAAAGCGGTCAAAATAAAACCGCAAATAATCACCACAGCTAATGAAAATTAAAATAAGTATGGGTCGCCACGGCTCTTTCATTGAATGTTTATTGGTGATTAAAATCTCATCAATTGCGCAAGAAGGTGATCCACACATATTCAATCAATACAAAGCGAGAAGCCCTAACCTAGCCGTCCTTGGCTTTTGGGCAGACTGAACTAAAAAGATGTCAAAAACTGTTCAAATTCTTCAAGGGTGATTAAACCATCACCATCCTGATCCATAAGCGCAAATAAATTATTAAACTCTTGGGCTGAAGGTCTCATTCCCATAATTTCGAGACCGCTAAACAATTCGTAACGTGATATTCGCCCGTCTTTGTCAAAGTCATAACGTTTAAATAATTGCTCAGTTTCTACAGAGCTGTGAGTCAATTCAATTTTCATGGATAAATCTCCTATTAAACTCTGATAGTGCTGATTCTTAATCTAGCAATCCAAACCTGAACCAAAGTTGAACCCGAGTTGAATATGGGCTGTTTAGCTCTTTAATGTTTTAGAAACAGAAAGCCCACATTAGTTCTAAAAGAATGTTTATATCCACCGTTACGCTGTTATCAGCCCTTTGGAGCAGGCATTACTCATGTTGCAACGCAATTTTAAAAAATATTTTTCTTATAACAGAATAAGCTATAACCACATCCAGGAGTTTGGGCTCGAAAAAACGTCTCTGTTGTGCCAGAATCACACAGATGCCCTAAAACTACTTCACAAAAACCACAAAAATAGAAGGAGATAACAAACGCTTCGTTTTATAATCGAAGATTGATGTTGTCTTTTCAAAAATCAGGTCAGCTAAAGCCTGTTATTTTCTGAGAGCCGTTTCATGCCATCGACCACTAAAAAATTACTTAGCGCTTTATTGCTAACTACCGCCCTTACTGCCTGTGACATTCAAGGCCCAGACGAAATGGTTGCCGAGTTCAATACTCAGCGCAATCAAGCCCCCACAGCAGTCACCTCTGCCGCAGCTCGCATTGAAGTGGGTACAACCACTATTTTGGACGGTAGCCAAAGCAGTGACAGCGACGGTTCCATTGCCAGTTATGCCTGGAGTCAAACCGAAGGCCCTACGGTTACCTTAACAACACCCAACGAAGTGCGAACCGAATTTACTGCGCCATCCGTTAACGCAGCCACTACCCTCACCTTTTTGCTCACCGTTACTGATAACGAAGGCGCAACAGGCACTGCGACGGCTTCTGTGATTGTTGAACCCATGATGGTTAATCGTGCTCCTGTTGCTAACGCAGGGCTCGACTTTACCGCCTCCATCGTCAGTGAGGTTACCCTGGATGGCAGTAGCAGTAGCGATCCTGATGGTGACGCCATTACCTACTTGTGGACCAGTCAGGATTCGAGCATCACGCTAAATAACGCAACTCAGGCCGTTGCTAACTTTATTGCTCCTACGGTCAACGCAGCAACAGACTATACCTTCACCCTAACAGTACGAGATCCAGACGGCCTCACGGGCAGTGATGATGTTGTGATTACTGTCGATCCTCAGTCCAACATGGTGCCTGTGGCAGACGCCGGCCAGGACCAGATGGTATCGGGTACTGATGAAGTCTTTTTGGTAGGTACAGGCTCCAATGACCCTGATGGAAACATCATCAGCTATCTGTGGGAGCAAACTCAGGGCACAACGGTGACCATTCAGTCGGCTAACGCCGCTACGGCTCGCTTTACAGCACCCGATGTCACCGCTAATGAAGACTTGATTTTCCGCTTAACGGTGAGAGACAACAATAATGCCATTGCTTCTGACACCGTGACCATTAACGTTGAGCCGTTAAATAATATGGCCCCTGTCGCTAATGCAGGCCCTGACCAAACTGTTGATGGCTATTCTACGGTCACGCTCGATGGTAGCCAATCTTCGGACTCCGATGGCTTTATCAATGATTATCAATGGACTCAGCTATCGGGAACCAACGTAACGATTAACGGCAACGGTACCGCCAATCCAACCTTCAAAGCCCCTAACGAAGACGAAGTGCTTCAGTTCCGTTTAACGGCGATTGATGATCGAGGTGCGGGAAATAGCGATGAAGTCGATATTACAGTCAATGCCATTCAGATCAGCGGCAGCTGTAGTACGCACCCAGGCCGAGCTCAATGGGTAACTACCTGTGCAGGATGTCATGGTACTAACAATGATGGGGGCAGTCGTGCTGGCGCAGACCTCAATATTTTAATCAACAATAGCACCATGGCCGATAATAATGATATTGCTGGATTGGTCGCTTATGTGGCTGCCAATATGCCTCCAGGCAATGGAACCTGTACTGGCACCTGTGCTTACGATACCAGCTCGTTTATCTTAAGTATCTTTAATAACGAGTGTACGGTACCTTAATCAAACTTAGGGCCACCTTTTCTTAGGATAAGGTGGCTTTTTCATAATGCTTTGGTGGGCATATCAATGAAATTTTAACGCAGCAGTGCGAAAATTGGATTGGCCCTAGTAGACCTTTCTATCATCTCGCCCCAACCAATCTTGGAACAGCTGACGACAATCCATTGTTTTTACACCCCCTATCAAGCGCACCGAGCTTTTGCCAACTTTGATCAAAGTATCGGCACTCAAATGTAACTCATTAAAACCAGCTTCATCTGCATCCGCTATGGTTGCACCAAAATAGACAGTGTCTACCTGAGCCCAATGCAAGGCAGCCATGCACATCGGACAAGGCTCGCAGGTTGTCGCAACCATCGCACCCGTCAAATGAACTTGCCCAATATGTTGGCAAGCTTGCCGTATCGCATTCACTTCAGCATGAGCTGTGGCGTCAATCGTTTGCATCACCGTATTATGGGCACAGGCAATGATCTCGCCTTGATACCAGATAGCACACCCAAAAGGGCTTTGGCCCTTGTCCATGCCCTTATAAGTCATATCGATGGCCTGTTGCATCAATTCTTCCGGTGACGGTGGAGTGTATGTCATAACCTCTGCTCCTGTGCGATTTCCTTATAATAAGTCTAGCCCATCCGCCCACACCCTTCCCTGTGGGCTATAGAACCACTTTAAGACAAAAAGCGATGCCGCTCTTTCTCATCCGGGATGAGACATTGATCATATCGACCAAACCAATCGTAACGGCGTGCAGCGACAAAATCATAAGCACTATTGCGCCAGGATTTAGGTAACTTGCTAAAAACATTAAGCCATCGCCAAGGAGCAGCCAGTTGGCAAACGACGTTTAAAAACGCATCACTTTTTAGGTAGTATTTTTCTCCATCAATATACACCATCGAACGCACATCCTCTTGCGGCAAATCAAATTTGGCCAACAGTTGCTGACCATGATTCGACTGCACCGCACAGAGTTGAAAAATTGCGCGCTTATCATAACGCAAAATAAACTGGGTCCAACGAGAGCAGAGAACGCACACACCATCAAACAAAATCACTTTAGGCTGTTCTGCCATTAGCTCTCCTACTACATGCGATTTAGATTAACTTCGGTTACTTTAGGCGGATGAGAGAAACACCACTGGGTCGCAGTACTATTTAATAGGTATTTTCGAAAAGCCTCTAACTGAGACGGCTCTTCATACCAATCGCTGTCTTCACTAAAATGTTGGTTATCTTCGGTGCAAGGATACTGCAGCCTCAGCTCTAGTTGATAAATATCTGACTGCTCATCCGGTTTATCTGGATCATATATGATCACTTGTCTAACTAATGTCCAATATAATGACTTCTCTTCGCTAAAAGAATCCACGTAACATTGAGCAATCAGCATATCGCCATCTTCATCAAATGATTCAGCAAATTCAATACGAGTATTGGCATACTCTTCGCACATCCAGTTGGCCAGTTGTTCTGGTTTCCATTGTTGTTTTACTTTTTGTTCTAATGCCTGACATAGTTGCGCTAAAGATTGCGTCATAAACTTCCTCTTAAATATCCAAAATAAAAAATCATTTTTTAGTTATTACACGGCGTTCCCATTGCCCTGTCTTTGGCACTTTATTCTGCTTACAGAAGATGTCAATAGCTGCAAAAATTTTTTAATGATTTTTGTGATCTATAAACGATCTTTTTGTTCTATTGAATAATGAAAAACTCTGTTTTTGAATGCAGTTTGCTTGCCAACTTAAACCATAAAAAGCCTTATTATTTCGATAAAAACATTGAAATAGTTAACGCACCCACGCACCATCTCACATTCGAGATAATAAATACAAAACCTTTGTAAATATCCTTACATTATTTATAAGCATGTTAGACTTAAATAGAGTAAGCACTCTTTGTTACAGTTGATAACTATGATCTTGGTAAATTTTACAAACGGAATTGATGTTCCTTTTTTTCAACCTATCGATAGAGCATCAACCGACGACTCACTCAGTTTTGTTACACGAGCAACAACTGATGGTGCCGATATTTTTGAAGCCATAAGTGCAGCCTTAAGTATTACGACAGGTGCCTATTGGGCCGGTGTCACTCGCTTGCCAAGAAATGCTCAACAAATTACAGTGTTGGCAATGTGGGAAGACGATCACTTTTGTGATTGCTTTCACTACGACTTAGAACACACTCCTTGCGAGATTGTGACTCAATCACAACAACTGTGCCATTATGTGAATGTGCAAGAAGACTTCCCCGAGGATGAAGCCTTAATCCAAATGGGTGTGAAAGAGTATGCAGGACAAGTGTATCGTGATTTTCAGGGCAATGTATTGGGTCATTTGTTTATGCTTAACAAAAAGCCTTGCAGTAACTTTGTCCACGTTGAACAAATCATGCAACAGTTAGTCGCATTTCTGGAAGTCGAAATCCGCATGCAATCAAGTAACATCGCATAAAGTTTTTTAGTGAGCCGTTCGTTTTATACTCACTAAAGATATTTCTGGAGGCACTCTGAACCTCACTGGCAAAATACTCGTTCCTACTCCCGTATTAACAAACAAGTGCTTTCCCTGTTCTTCAATATGCCCTGCTGCAAAACGCTCACCGAATTGCGATGGTATGGCAGGTCGCCCAATAAAAGGCAGATGAACCTGGCCACCGTGAGTGTGGCCAGCGATGGTTAATTCAACACTGGCAGGAAGGTGATCAAAAATATCCGGGTTATGGGTAACCACAATATTAACGGCATCTTCTGGAACTTTTGCCAAAGCTAGTGCAATATCGTGGGGCCCCTCCCAAAAGTCGCTAATACCACTTAACCAGAATTGGCACTCATTCTGTTCTAATAAAACCGCATCATCTTCTAGAAGATGCATATTGTGCTTCAAAAAACCCTGTTTTACCTGCTCTGCGCCGTACCACCAGTCATGATTGCCCATTACAGCATAAACTCCCATAGGTGCTTTTAACGCACTTAAGCGCTGTGCGATTAAATCGGGTGCAACCTGTTCTGAGCTGACGACACTGTGATTCATAAAATCACCCGCCAGTAAAATAAGATCAGGTTGCGAGGTATGAGTATGCTCGATAACCTCATCAAGGCGAGTTAAAGAATTATAAGCAGAACCTATATGAAGATCGGCAATAACCGCTACTTTGATTCCATCACAACTTTTTGGCCAGTTTTTTATTTCTATGGTGTAGCTCTGCTGCGTCAAACTGGCAGGCTCCCACCAGAATGCCCACAGTCCCAGAAAAGCACTAATAAAGAATAACGACCAGAAATAAGGTCGCTTTTTTAAGTTCGGATACAACGCCATCTTTATCTTAGTCGGCTCGTCGAATAATTAATCGAGTATAAGCGCTGTTGGCACAATAAGAAACACAGCCGAGAAGGAATTGTGATAAGTGACACCTTAACTCTGATAACCGAATTGCCAAGGGGCTCAGAATGAGCCCCATCATCACATAAGTTACTGAAGAATCACTCGAGCATTCAATGATTGCAGAGGACGGTTATTATGATGGTGCAGTGCCTGTTCAAAAGCGACTTGTTGCGGTTTTGAGAGAGTCACTGGCGATTTTAGCACCAACCAACGAACACCTTCAGAACAGGGTGGTGTTGTCAGAGAACCATTGTAACGAAAGTATTCGGCTTTTTGAGGCAGCAATGATTTAACATCGAAGCTTGTATTCAACTTGTGCGAACTACCAGCTTTTGCAGGTAATACTCCCCGTAGTTTTTCCAATGCTGAGTTTTCTTGTCCTTGCTCGAATAAAACAGAAACAACCGTTAAATGGCCCGCTTGATCGGCATGAACCAGATGCGCCTCTAGAGGAAAAGACTGACCATTAAGCGTATGCTCACTGGGAGCATGAAAATGAAATTGTTTGAGTTCGTAGGGTACTTTGTCGATGGTTAAAAAACTGCCAGGAGAATAATCAACCTGCAATGTATGACCATTGTTTTTTATGCTGTTGCCGCCCTGGTTATATTTTAGCGTTAGCGGGCTTAGATTGGCATCGATAAATCCAGTTAAGTTGATGGGTGATTGATTTTGGCCGGAGCAGGCTGTGAATTTTTCGCTGAGTTGAGCCCAGTTTTCGGGGCCGGACTTTCCACTATAAGCCCATTGTTCTGCGTGTGCTGTTTGAGCAAGAGTAAGTCCGCAGAGAACTGGCAGTAGTATTTTTTTCATTGTGTTCCTCGTCATGTGTTTTGGCGTTTAAGTTTGAGAAACAGAAAAGTAGGTAAAGTTTCGTTTTAATACAAGAAGCTAAAAATGACAATATGGATGGTTTTATGTTTGCTTTTGGGGTTTTGGTGACTTGGTTTTTTGTTTTAGATTATTTTTATTGCTGTTGAGATTTTGGTTCAAGTGGCTTTTTTGTTATTAGCAACGGAAAGATTTTCTTTTAGTCCTGCACTTTTTTTAACCTTCTATTTTCGCCTTAGGCGACATCCTTTGCCAAGAGCCGCAAAGGACACAAAAGCCCTACTCCGCTGCGCTCGGCATTTGCTCATCATGGATGTTAATTTTCAAGTATGTCTTTATACAGAAGAGATTTTTTGTTCTTGTATGTGCCAAGGAAGAGCCGATTTTGCTCTTTATTTCGTTCTCTATCTTAACACTGAGTTTCCATACAATTTCATTGCGATAGAACCAGGAGCCATTAAGTCTCTACCTATTAAATACAAAAGCGCCCTATGATTCTCATAGGGCGCTAAACTCTAGCTTACAATAATAAGAGAATTATTGTAATGACAAGTAAGTTCCACCGTTAGCAGGTTTCAACTCCAGATCTGTGCGAGTTTTGCTTTTCACAGAACCTTCACCAACAGTCCACTGTTGTTTGTCAGATTGGTTACAGCTTTCTAAAGTAACGAATTCACCAGCCGTCAAAGAAGAAACGCTTAAACATAAGTTGGTGTCATGCTTAGGACGCAGGCGAGACTGGCTGTCAATAAGCCATAGTTGCTCTTGCAAATAAGTTTCAGAGCTACACGTCCAGGTTTCGATATAGTCGTCGCCACGTTTTTTCGCCAGGTAGAAGTCAAGACATTGGTCACCACCTAGAGAAATCTGTTGAAAAGTAGTTGTTGGTGCTTGTTTAGAAGCACGCTTGAACAACTCAGAAACGATAGCTGTCAGTGGCTCGTGACGATCAGAAGACAGTTTCGCTTTGCGCTTCCAGCTCTCTGGAATGCTTTGACCTTCGTTCCATTCACCCGTTACCTGGTACGTTGACTGAGCAACAGCGTTAGGTACTGGCGTCCATAAGAAGTCAGGGTGACGGTTAGAGTACCATTCTCCACCTAAGATTTCGCCCGCATCATTCAACTCTAAATCGTAGTAGTAATGAACTTTAACGATTTCGTCAGTAGCTGATGAATTAGTGGTGTCATGGTTTGGCTGGTTTTCAGAGATATATTCTAACTCCATACGTACACCAACAATTTTAGTTGCGTTGGTCGAGCGATAGCTTTTGAATTTATCTTCTGTGTAGTCTTCGATGTTGATAACGGCCGCATTAACGTCAGTGGTTGACTGCGAAGTTTTCAAGTTTACGTACTTGATTTTGTACGAGTAGATAGGCTGGTTCCATACTTCATAATCATAGGTTGCATCCATGATGACACTACGGTTGCTAAGGCCTAATTGATTAATCACTGCAATGTGGAAGCTCGCAGGGTTGTTATCGAAACACTGAGGCTCAAGTACACGACCATTTTCGTCTTTCTTAGGATCTTTAATGTTACAACGACTGCCCATGAATTTGTTCTGGAAGTCGCCGTTTGACCAAAGCAACGTACCTAATGCTTTTACGTCTGAAGGATAAAACGTTAGATCGTTGCCTTCTGCATCTTTAACAACAATCGTTTGCTCTGGTCGAGGTAACATGTAAGCAGCAGGAGCCCAACCATGGCAAAGACCCATCCAGGTTTCAACTTTACCATCACGGTCATAGTAACCTTTACCCGTCGCCCATGAAGCACGAGTCATTGAAAACTCGCTATCACCTACTAACAAGTCATACTTTTCTGACGGTGATAATAAGTGTTTTTCTTCTGCTAAAAAGTTTTGTGCAGGCTTTTCAATGGTTGCGAAGTCATGGTGAGTTTTCCAGTCGCGAGAAAAACGATTCCACTCAGGATCTGCGTGACGCCAGCCAACAGTACCACTATAGATTGGCCAGTAAGTGTCCGACCAGATGTTGCTTTCAAGCTGATGTGCACGAGGCGCATCGCTATCTAGTTTAAACAAGTTAGTGATCGCGTTGTTACCTAGATCAATAAGTCGCTTAGGGTTATCCCAGTATCCCATCGCTTTTTGATTGGTCGTCGCACTGCCTTTTTTATTATTTTTTTTCTCACCCATAATTTTTGAGCGATACTGATCTTTAAGAACAACGTAATCTTTATTACCGATTTCATCTTCATTGAAAGATGAAAACACATCGCCTCCACTACGAGTTTCTTTAAGAGGCATTTGATCCATTACTTTTTTAGGGTTTTTATGAAAAGCTTTAAAGAAAGCTTCTGAATCTGCATATACCTGTTCACCCGCCTGCGCTAAAAATGGCAGCAAAGCAAAAGACACAACCGCTGCTTTGTTCATAAAATTTAATCTCCGATATAAAAGTTAAGTTGTCGTTCGATGACGAGCGAGATCATAGCAACGGTTTTTTTATTTGCAACTATAAATAAAATCCAAATTATCGCACTTTGAATATAGACAAAAACACACCTCCATGCTCACCAGGCCCCTTTATTTTTTAAGGAAAATCTACTCGAATAAATAACCAAACAATAACTTTGCATAAAATCTATATTGATTATTTTTATTGTTAGTTTGCATTACAAAAAATAATTTCAACTTTCCAATTTTAAATAAAAACTCAAAAATCAATTTGATTAAAAAAGCGCAATACAAGAATCATTTTTATGTATTATTAAACAGACTTTTAACGAAAGCACCTCTTGCTTTTCATAAAAATTTTATATTACCCAATAATACATTTACCTTTAACAAGGTCTTTATCTACTCTATCCTTTTCTTTTTCAAGTAATCATTGCAAGAGCAGATCGAAGAATGATTTAAGGCAGTGAATATTTATGCGGAGAAGCAGCGAGATAATAAGGCCAAGAATTAACGAACAAGCCAGAAGTGAAAAACAAAGAAAAATAGATGAGAGAGTCAGCAATATGAAATATTCACACAGCTGACCAGTAAAAATTTTTAGAAAACAAGCTTCTCCAGATCCGTTACTTCGCAAAAAGCTTGGACCAAGCTTTCAAAACCTTCGAGATCCTGAGCATCAAAGCGATTTAATTCTGGGCTATCGATGTCCAAAACACCCCATAATTGTTCACCAAGCATAACCGGAACAACTATTTCGGCATTCGATGCACTGTCACAAGCAATGTGTCCATCGAACTCGTGTACATTATCTACTTTAATAGATTGCTTATTTTCAGCAACCCAGCCACAAACACCTCGTCCAAACGGAATATGCACACAAGCCACTTTGCCGTGGTAAGGACCCAGTTGTAGCTGTTCGTTGCGAGTAAGATAAAACCCCGCCCAGTTTAACTGAGGAATCGAGTGGTATATAAAAGATGCCATCTGAGACATGTTGGTCATAGGGTGTCGCTCAATAGAAAGTAATCCTTTGAGCTGTTCTACCAAGGAACGATAGTACGCCGCCTTGTCACCATAATAGTCTTCGAACTCATTATTCAATTCGTACATAAGGTTTCGTTAAAATCCTGAATAACCCATAGATAGGTTAGACAGTATACGAAATTCCCACCTTATAGTAACTAGGGTCTTATCAATCTTTCATTAAGTGGCCTTTTCCTTACTGGGGAAAAGAAAAATGAACAACTCAGGGAGTTTATCGAATGGCGTGTTGGGTCAATAAGGCAGAGTGGTCTCTTAACTCTTTTAGCGGTGCAGGTTTGGCCAATCCAAAGCCCTGAGCATAATCGATTTGTATATCTTCAAGAATCTGCTTGATGGCTTCATTCTCAACGTATTCTGCAACCGTCTTAATGTTCATAGCATGAGCAATGTCGTTAATAGAACGAACCATAGTACGAGATACAGAATCCCGCTCCAGGCCCTTCACAAACTCACCATCAATTTTAAGATAATCGACAGGCAAGTTTTTAAGATAAGCAAATGAGCACATCCCAGTACCAAAATCATCCAGCGCGATAAAACACCCCATGGCTTTCACTTGTTCAATAAATGAACGGGCGCGAGAATAATTAGCAATTGCCGCTGTTTCGGTGATCTCAAAGCAGATGTTTTCTGGCGGCAACAGATAGGTATCGAACAATGACTCGATATACTCGATAAAGTCATCTTGTAAGATACTAAGAGCAGACAGGTTGATGTTGATACGTTCGACAGGAAGCCGACGATTTTCTGCCATCCAGCGCATGGTATTGAGCACTACCCAGCGATCGATCATCCCCGCCATGTTGTAGCGCTCTGCCGCTGGTAAAAAGAATCCAGGCGATACGATATGTCCGTCGGATTCGGTCATTCGTATCAGTACTTCGCAGTGGTCTTGCCCCTGATTAACACCCAGGCCAAACACGCGTTGTTGAAACAGTTGAAAGCAGTTACCGTGTAACGCTGAAACCAGTTTTGATACCCACTCCACTTCACTGCGATGAGTAGCGAGTTCATTATCCTGCTCGTTATAGAGCTTAATCTGATTGCGTCCTTTGGACTTTGCTTTCTGGCAGGCCGAATCCGCTTTGCTCAATACGCTGACCCAGGAGTCGGAGTGCAAATCAATCTCGACAATGCCAATGCTCACCGAAACGACAAATCGACGATCATCCCAGTTAAAGCAAAAGTCTGACAATGCGCTACTGAGCTTGGTTGCCACTCGGTGGGCTTCATTTAATTGTTGCTGCTTTAATAGTAATGCAAACTCATCACCGCCTAATCGAGCGAGCATATCGTTGGAGCGCACACGCGCCTTAAGACATTCTGCGACTTCGCGGATCATTTCATCACCGGCCAGATGTCCTACTGAGTCATTAATAAGCTTTGTTTGATCGATATTAATAAAGCATAAGCAATGGACAGAATCATTAATTCGCGCATCTTGAATCGCCTCTTGTAACTGGCGTTCCAGCGCCATGCGATTGGCCAACCCAGTCAAGGCATCGTGCTTACGATGAAATGACACTGACTCCAGTAGGCTATTCATCTGAGTTTCATCGCTAAAAGAAATAACCACCTTATCGGATTCTGACGATGTGGGGCTGATTGAGGTGACTTTCATCAAAAATGGAAAGGTATAGTCATTACCCCGATGTATCATGGTGGTTTGCGATAGCTGCTCGACAAAGAAAGGCGATAGATATTGGTCAATACTGGGACTTTGCTGTTCTTGGGTTACCTTGTTTACAAAGCAGAGAACATCCTGGACATAGCTGTCTTCATAATCGACGATGCCTAATAAATCTTCAGCCATCTGATTAACAAAACATAGACGTCCATCGGATTCTACAATTAATATGGCCTCCTGCACTTGCTCTAAGGCTACAGCAAGCACCTCTGCCAAAGTATCTATGGATTCTGTCCTAATCAAAGCAAACCGTTCCCTCATAATCCCACTACGAATTCTGCGGTCATGAACAAACATCGCTCCACATCAAACATCAACGAACAGCATGGCCTCTATTAAGCATAGTCGTTCACACCAGGAAAGCACTATTTAGCCACTAATTATTCCCACTTTTGGCTGTTGATTTGAGCGTACTTAGCTGTCTTTGAGCCTTCGTATTTTTTTCTTCGTAAAAACAATGGCTTAAAATTCATCCAGCCCATTCCTATAAGCTTAGGCCAGGTCAATCTGATGGTAATCATTGATGTGCTATATAAGCTCGGCACCAGTTCTAAAAATTCGACCGAAAAGGCTATCAAGCGCTGGCACAAAGCAGCACTCCGCGTTAACATATAGGGCTTTTTTGCACCGAACAGTTCGATATGAAGCCATCACCCGTCGTCGCCTCTCCTTGTGTGGGGATATGTAAAATGGAAGACAGCCCAGCAAACCTCCAGGAGCTATGCGTTGGCTGCTTTCGTAATATTGATGAAATCATACAGTGGGCATCATTAAGCGATAACGAAAAAGTCGCTGTTCTCGAGCAAATAGAGCGCAGAAAAGCATTAGAAAACAAACACTCGTAATGGAGAATCCAATTAACCAAACACCGGTTTGGAGCAAGATTCCCCTCAATTCAATGGAGAAAGTACAGGTATGAAATCCCTGAGTATTGCCGATATTTTGGCAGGCAAAGCCGAAGTGGACAGCCAGGTTGTCGCTCAAGGCTGGGTAAGAACTAGAACCGATTCTAAAGGTGGATTTTCGTTCATTAATTTGCACGACGGTTCCTGCTTTAATATGCTGCAAATTGTCGCTCCAGGTGAATTAGAGAATTACGCGTCAGAAGTTCAAAAACTGACCACAGGCTGCTCCATTAAAGTGACAGGCAAAGTGGTTCAGTCGCCTGGTAAAGGTCAATCTTTCGAAATCCAGGCAGAGCAGATTGAAGTGTTAGGCTGGGTTGAAGATCCATCAACCTATCCTATGCAACCCAAACGCCATAGCATGGAATATCTACGCGAAAAGGCGCACCTGCGTCCTCGCACCAATATCATTGGTGCCATGACTCGCGTGCGTAACTGTTTGGCGCAAGGCATCCACAACTACCTTAGTGATCAGGGCTTCAACTGGATCCACACACCAATCATTACTGCGTCAGATTGTGAAGGTGCAGGTGAAATGTTCCGCGTCAGCACCTTGGATCAAACTAACCTGCCAATGACCGATAAAGGCGAAGTCGATTACAGTCAGGACTTTTTCGGTAAAGAATCCTTTTTGACGGTTTCTGGACAACTTAACGTCGAAGCTTATTGCTTAGCGCTGTCTAAGGTATACACCTTCGGACCTACCTTCCGCGCCGAAAACTCCAACACTAGCCGTCACCTGGCTGAGTTTTGGATGGTTGAGCCTGAGATTGCGTTTGCCGATCTCAATCAAACCGCCGATCTGGCCGAAGGTATGCTGCAATCTATCTTCAAGAAGGTGCTGGATGAACGTCAGGACGATATGGAGTTCTTTAACAAGTTTGTTGATAAAACCTGTATCGAACGATTAGAGACCATCATCAATAACAACTTCGAACGTATGGACTACAGCGAAGCCATCAAGATTTTGCAAAACAGTGGCCGCGACTTCGAGTTCCCTGTTGAATGGGGCATCGATATGAGTTCTGAGCATGAGCGCTATATTGCCGAAGAGCATGTTGGACGCCCAGTGGTTGTTATGAACTACCCAAAAGACATTAAAGCGTTTTATATGCGTATGAACGACGATGGTAAAACCGTCGCCGCTATGGATGTTTTGGCCCCCGGTATCGGTGAGATCATTGGTGGTAGTCAACGTGAAGAGCGCCTGGATGTATTAGACAGCCGCATTAAAGAGATGGACTTACCGATCGAAAACTACTGGTGGTATCGTGATCTGCGCCGTTATGGCACTGTACCTCACTCAGGTTTCGGTTTAGGTTTTGAGCGTGCCGTTGCCTACACGACAGGTATGGCTAACGTGCGCGATGTTATCCCCTTCCCTCGTGCAGCCAAAAGCGCTGATTTCTAAACATAACTCTCTTGCTACGCCGAACTCATGGGTTCGGCGTTTTTCAATTTAGTGGATAGTAAGGAATATTCATGACGGTAAAAATTCTTGCCTTTTCAGGCAGTCTACGTAAAGACTCATATAATAAAAAGCTGGCGAAAATTGTTGCTGCGGGTGCAGAGAAAGCGGGCGCAGAAGTCACCTATATCGATTTGAAAGACTACCCATTGCCTTTGTTTAACGAAGACGATGAAGCGGCCAATGGTATTCATGAGAATGCGTTAAAACTTAAAGCGCTGATGAACGAAGCAGACGGTTTTATTATTACATCTCCAGAATACAACGGCTCTTATTCTGGCGCGTTAAAGAACATTGTGGATTGGGCGTCTCGTCAAGCCGATGGCGAAGGTATGCTACAAAGCTTTAAGGGCAAATATGCCGCTATCTTCTCTACCTCTCCTGGTGCGTTCGGTGGATTAAGAGGTTTGGCTCCATTACGACTGTTGTTGAGTGGAATCGGAACCACCATCTTGTCGGATCAGGTAGCAATCCCTAAAGCGGGTGATGCCTTTAATGAAGACGGTACTTTAGTTAGCGAAAAACGCTTAGCTACTTTGGAGCGCATCGCAGGACAACTCGTCGATACTTGTCAAAAAATGAAGGGATAAAATCCTTTGTGTAAGTAAGAATATACTTAGAAAGGGGCTTAAAGGCCCCTTTTCTTATGGTTCACCAATTGCTCTAATAATTTCTGTAATTATTTTGCATTTTATGTTCCAGCTTCAATGCCATAACTTACTGTAACCTCGGTGGTTGGTGAGAACCTCCTCCAAAAGGACTTCCTGCAACAATATCAATTCCAGACTGCTGTACAGTCATCAAATTCTCGCGCTACTGATAAAAATCTTTCTTTTCGTTCTCACTAAGATACTCAGGAAGACTAGCGCCATGGGTTGTTTTTGGTTTATTGAGGTTTGTTCGATCTGATCTTAAGGTTTCCTCTAGTGCCTTGAGGATGACTGGTTTCTTTGGGCATCCTGCCATTGTTTAATGTTCTCCTCTTTTACATAAATATCTAAAGTAGATTTAATTATTCCTCTATCATTCACCCAAAGGTTTTTTAATATCAACTTCCATAGATGATACAACTGGTCACTGGGCAATGTTTTGGTCAACTCTAAAGGTAGCGCACCAATGCAAATGAATTGCTCAAACTTAAAAGGAGTATTTGCTTTTAACAACCCATAAACAGGGAAATAGCTAATTCCTTCATTATTTTCTGAGTTAGGCAAAGGAGCACAATACAGACTAGCAATCTTAGTGTGCTTTAGTATGTCTAAAGGAATGCATTTATTCCAAACTCGACCATCTAACTCAATGTTTTGAGCAAATAGGCAATAATCATTAGTTGATGGTTGCTTATAGTTTATTGTTTGTGACATGTAAAAGAATGCAACAAAATAAAACTAATTTAAGTTCATGTGAAATTAACTGTCAAATAATCACTTTATCTAAACATATCAACAATCTTATTTTGAGTTGTCAAATTTTTGGCTAAAGTGGCTGGCCCATTTTAAATGGTGTAAAAGTAACATTCTGGTCGATCTAAGCCACTATAAGCTGCGTTATTCAATACTCCCTATTTCAAGAAAAAGTCGCTCAGAAGGTCATACAGACGCCTCTAAGAGTACCTAACGAAAAGCTAAAGCCCCCAAACAACCTCTTCGCTTTGACCATTGCGAACGGTGTAACCCTAAGCGTGGCACTGTGCAAATGAGGTATACACTAACAAGCCTTCATTAAGGCTTATCTTGATAAGCAAACTTCTCTGGCCAAACATAAAAGTAATGAGAATCTTCAATATGACGAGATTAGCCATAGAAATGTAGAGAACTGGCTTCAAGCAATAGAGAGCCTATCATCCTGAAGCCACACAGTTACACCTAGGTGTTACGAACTTTCGAGCTTAACTTTTGAATCATGGGCAACAAAGGATTGCTCTTTGATTTTATATTACAAGCCTGTCCTAGCTCGTCCAGATCGTTATATAGTTGTCCTAACAGCTTATCCATTTCTTTAACCGACTTAACCATCGCGCACTCGCTCTGGAAGTAGACAAGCTTTTTCGCCGCTAGTTGATAATACTCCTCTGTGGTGCTTGAGCGGAATGGATGAAAGCCATTTTGTAGGTCATCGACTATATTCTCAAACATGGTATTCAAGGTTGAATCTACCAGCTTCTTAACATCAAGCATCTTATACTCGCAAATCATATCTTTTGGAAAAGATGTAAACTTGCTCATCGGAGTATTGCCATTAACATCATTAAGCATTTGAAGCGGTGGTTTACTAGAAATACCTTGCACACTTTTATGAACAATCTTTCCTTTGCCAAACCAGGTTCCCCCTTTGATGTCAACAAAGTCCAACTGTTCGCAGGCTTTAAAGAGTGCGATAATTCCAGCGTTGTTACCTACTTTTCTAAAGTGATCGAGTTTAGCGTTCATTTTATTAATCAGCTGATGCGGTGTCATTTTTCTTGCTGCACTAGAAGGCCTTACTCGGATTCTATCTCTGCCATTCACTCGAACCTTAAATAAGTCTCCCCACACTTGATTCGCTTCATCTTGTGCATCCTGAAAGCGATTAGAATCGATCAAGTTATCTTCTATACCATCGAGCGTATCCTGCCCCAGATCTTTGAGTGACTGATATGTCATCTCATTATAAGTTTGCTTAACCGAATTTATGACATTGCTAGAAACTGACTTACCAGTATGGGATGCGAGTTGCCCTAACCAGCGTGGTACTCGGCCACCGGTCAGGTGGTTTAATCCTCGTGCTACTTTTTGAACAAGCAACACTTTCTTAGTCAAAGACTTCGCACTATCTAGTATTTCGTCAAATGCCATTTTGGATACTTGTACGGTATCGCTATCTACCACCCTTTGACTAATACTAGAAACATTCTCTGAAGCTGTGTTGGCCAAACTATTAATAAACTCAGGGCAAGCCTGACTGATCGACTGTTGTGTAACATGAGCATAATGAGACAAAGCATAAGCTAGAGCATACACGTTCTCCCCTGTCTTTTGGGACAATTGAGACAAGGCTTTCATGTTGCCTTTACCGATAATGGCATTGAAATCCCCGAGCATTAAATTAACGCCATGCTCAACCGTTTTCTGTGTCGTTTTTTCGGCAATGGTTCCAACGACTTTGCCGAAGCTAGAGGCAACGGTTTTCGTAGCATAGGCGGAGGCATCAATAAAGCTCTTCATCATCTGAGGGCTAGAGTCATAGGCATAATTACCTAACACAGATACGTACTCAGAGAAAAGCTGAACGGCCTGCTCACCTTGAAAACCTAAGTGTTCTGCGTAACTGCGAAACGCATCCCAGCCACTGGTATCAACATAGTCACTGCCAACCACGCTACCAAGCGCTTTTAAAATCTGTTGTGTTTCGATCTTTTGCTTATGCTCTTGACGCTGAGACATCATTTTTTCAACAAGTTGTTCTTGTTGCGCTTCAAACTTTTTGATTTGCTGGTTGATAAACGAAAAGTCCTTGCGTGCTTTGGCAGACATAGAAACTTCGTACTTGCCCGTTTCATCATTCAAAGTCACATCGATATAAGGATTTTCTTTACTACCAGCTAATAAGACCTTAAAAGCAAACTGAGCATCTTTGTTGTCTTTCAGACTGTTAAGCTTCTTTTCGACAGTGACAGCCAAATCTACAATGGTGCAGTTATCCAGTGCTTTTGAGTTGGGCGTAAAATCCAACATTCCGTCTTCACCTGGAGCAGCATGAAACAATTCGCCGAGATGCTGGTTAAGCTGTGTCGACATTGCTTTAAGAGACAGATTTTTATCCATCGTAATGCCTAACTTCGATAAACCAGAGGATAAGCTGTTTAATGCCGTACTGGCATATTCATTTTGCCAATGAGTTAATGCCAGACTGTTAGCTTCTTGAGAATAGGGTAAAGCAAAATCTAAATTGGCATTAAATAAACTTTGAGTACAATCAAAATCCTGCTCATGTTGGCTTTTTAACTGCGACAGGCATGGGTTGTGGTAGTTTATTTTTAACTGTCGAGAAGCCTGTACCAACATGGGCTCGAGAACAAAGTTTAATCGCGTTATCAAACCTTTCTCTGTCATGTTCGAAAGAACATCAACATCATGATTAAGTACAATGTTTTTTACAAAAGCTTCCATCTCTCGATTGATCGTCAATGTGAGTTGAACAAGACTTAACTCCTTCACACCTCGCTGTAGTGCCTGTTCAATTTTTTGAATCTTCTGCTCCAGATTTTTTAGATAGATTACTTCCTGCTTTGTCAGTTTGACATTGGGGTCATTTAATAACTTGAGCCCCACTTTGTGAAACCCCTTAAGATGATTGAGATCCTTCTGAACCGTTTTAATTAACTTCTCTTTCTTAACCTGAGAGTTACAAAAATTGATGCTTCCGATCCCTCGACGCTGCTGGCTTCGATGGATGTTCGGAGTTCGAACGCGACTGCTTGTTGAGCCTCGTTGTTGATTAACGCTGTTGCCACGACGCTGACGCAGCTCTTGTGGCGGCTGACCTGTTCTTTGGGTAGTTTTTCCTGGTTCATTAACTTGCATAATTTTTCTCCTGTATCAATTAAACCGCTAACAGAGGGTTAAAAGCGGCAGGGAGTAATTCTTCTTCGGCTTCGGGTTCATCCAGACTAAGCGTGAAAGGATTCATAGTGCCCAACTCTTCGCGTAGCTCTCTTGCCGTCGCAAGGTATTCTTCGATAACACCTGCAACATATTCTGGCCGAGTCACTTCTACATTGATCATGAGTCTTAACATCAACAACTCGGACATGGCGTCGCAGCCGAGGCTCATGTGCATTGGCGCTTCATCGTAATTCCAGTGAAGCGCCTTTAATCGGTTGCTGTCCTTATCGTCAAGACTGCGGATAACAATGGCGCCAAGTAGAGTTTCATTGTCAGTACTCAAGCAAACATCAAACTCGGAATCATGATTAAAAATGCACTCTCCTGACTCACTCAGTTCCAGCTCGGCATCAAACTCCTCTAGCCATTGAGGTTGATTATTCATCACCAAATACTCCTATTGTGTTACTTGACTTACTTATTCAGTGACAGGAGAAACAAAAAAGTTTCATTTTCTTTTAAAATTTTATGATTTTCCTTATTTCTCCATTTTTCAAAACAATTCCCTGTAAGCTATTGTAAAAATGAGAATTTATCCCACAACCCACTCATAATACATCGAAAAATTTGCACTTACTTAACCTATAAACATACTGATATACTCAAATTAATTCCTTTCCGATAAAAAGCACATAGAATGCAAAGCGAGGGAGTCCCAGGAAACTCCAAAGTAAATCTTACCTGTTGATTTTATTAAACTATTTCTTATTAATCTTGCATATTGATCAATAATCAAACGTCTGTTTCAATCAGTATTTGTCATTAAAAAATCAACATTTCCGGTGGCTAACCTGCCTTGAAACTATGGTAGACTCAATGAACGGAAGACACTCTCTCTGCAATCTGCTGATGACCCATCAATTGAATCATTTACTGTACGAAGGGCAGCACTTTAATATAGGCATGTTTGATTGCCCTGTAACCTGGCCAGATTTTCGTAATACAGGTCCAATAAAAGACGGTTATTTGCTGGCTTTCCCCCGCACAGCAGTAAAAATAAGACATGCTCATTGCAAAGACACCATTGTGGCCGATGCCAATATTGTCACCGTATACAATAAGAATCAGGAGTATGAGCGCTTTCCCCTCTCTCACTATGGTGACCGCTGCGATTGGATTGCTTTTAGCCCCACTCTTGTTACTGACACGCTAAGGGCATTAGGAGATAGTGTTGCCGAAGAGCAAGCACAGTTGTTTCGCTTTCGCTATTGCGCCAGCTCTTCTCAGGCTTACGCCCAATTCAGGCAACTGGTACTTTATTTACAACAAACACCGACACCAGATCCTTTGTTTATCGAAGAGTCTATTATTCATCTGTTTTATCAAATCATGCAAAGCGCTTACCGCGACTGGCAACTTCCTGGCCAACGCAGCAAACCCAGCACACAACGACGCCACGCCACGCTCGTTAACAATGCCAGAGAAATTTTGGCAACCGAATATCGTCAAAGTTTGTCATTAGAGCAACTAGCCCAGATGGTCAACAGTAGCCCCTATCATTTATGTCGTGTCTACAAAGCAACGCAAGGCGATTCCATTCACCAGAGCCTTGTTCAGTTGCGCTTACGCGATGCACTCACCCAGGTCGCAGAAAGCCAGGTGGACTTCTCTACCATTGCTGCCGATGTTGGTTTTTCTGATCACAGTCACTTTACACAATCATTTCGTAAGGCTTTTGGTATGACGCCAGCCCTGTGGCGCCAACAAAAACAAATAGCTTAAGCCTTCTCATCCAGACTCAACATCCCTTATCGAGTTGCCAATAAAAATGAGCAAGATTTTCATAGTGGCAACTTTCTAGCTTTCATAAGCTCTTCCTATATCGACCCACTCAAGGAGAAGTCTATGAAAAAAACAATAAGTTTAGTCCTCACCTCTTGCATTGCCTGCACAACTGCTTGTGCCGAGGTAAAGCCTGCTAATAATGAACATTACCGATACGATTTGATACCCAAAGGTTTCGCCCCCAGTCCGACGCCCGCAAAACAGGCACTCAGCAACGCCCCTCTATTCGAAGAACCCGATGTCACCGTGCTGATGACGCTCACCGGAGAACAGGCAACCGATGGCTTTGGTTGGGTTGCCGAAGATCTGGGTGATATCAACGGTGATGGCGCTGGTGACTTTATTGTGACCGCGCCTTTCTTTTCAACCAATGTGCCCTTTCCTGCGGGAAAAATTTATGTCTATTCTGGTGCTGATGGCTCAATACTAAACAGCGTGACCAGCCCCGGTGTCCCTGTTTGGGGTTACAGTGCCAAAGGCGCTGGTGACGTTGATGGAGACGGCACTACAGATTATATCGTTGGTTCTTTTTCTAGCGTGATGGTGTTTTCGGGTGCAACTCATGCCGTGTTACATCAATGGTTTAAAGCCGGAGAATTTTTTGGTTCGTCCGTCACTGGCGCAGGCGATCTTAACAATGATGGTTTTGGCGATGTGATAGTTGGTGCTCGTTACGCTGGCAACAAAAAAGCCAGTCGAGGAAAAGTCTACGCTTATTCGGGCAAAGACGGCAAACTACTCTGGAAGCGCAAAGGTAAAGCCGCTGGTGATCAGTTGGGTACAGCGACAGGCGCCATTGGTGATGTTAACAACGATGGCGTTCCAGATGTGGTTGTCGGTGCCCGTGGTGTTGGCGATAACGAACAAGGTCGTGCGTTTATTTTATCAGGCCACAACGGACATATTTTACGCAAGCTAAAACCTAAAGGAGAGCCAGGATTGGTAACCGATGGTGCCGGTGTAACCGCAGGAACCTTTGGTTTATTTCATGGTTTCGGTGTCGGTGATGTGAACGGTGATGGCATCGACGACGCTTACGTGGGTGACTACAACGCTCAAACCGAAACAGTTAACGGTAGCGGACGCGGCTTTTTGTTTTCTGGTGCCACCGGTAAGCGACTGCATATTTTTGATAGCGAAAACACCGGGGATGGTTTTGGCCCCGCTCGTGGTGTAGGCGATGTTAATCACGATGGCCATAACGATCTCTTTATTGCCGCTTACACCTATACCGGTGGTAGCAATGCAGGTAAAGGCTATCTGTATTCCGGCAAAGATTTTACAGTGCTAAAAACTTTTACCGGAACAACTGCCAATCAGTTTTTAGGTGTCGATGCATTAGGCATTAGTGATATCAATAACGACGGAATTGATGAGTTGATGTTAACTGGCTCAGGAATCCTTCATATTATTGCAGGAGCCAAACACTAAACACGATTTTCTCTCGCTCCCCTTACGACGAAAGCTCGGTCTCCGACTTTCGTCGGTTTTATTTTACAGAAATAAAAGGTAAAGTATCCCTATCTAACATCGGTAATGTTTTTTTCTATGTGCGGTTCACTCAGTCAAAATCTTGAGAATCCTTTTTTGCAACAACTCATGAAGATGTATGGGATGCGCATTGACCCACTAAGGGTTCAGCAAAACCCAACACCTCTCGATATCCGTCCTAATGGTCGCTTAAACATCATACTCAGCGAAAATGATCAAATAGCCATGAAGCCTGCAAACTGGTGGCTATTTCAAACTTTAACAGAGGATGGATATACTTATGACAAACGTTACCGTTCATTTAACACACGCAAAGATAAACTCTACAGCAGTCGTCAACAAGATTTTGCCACCCAACGATGTATTATTCCTGCGCAGTGCTTTTATGAATGGAACCAACATCGTTATCGTATAGCGCCTGTTAATGGCTCCATTGCGTTTGGTGGTTTGTATCATCGTTATCCAACGGCAGAAGGCATTCACTACAGTTGCAGTATTATTACTTTGCCTCCCCATGATCGTTTTCGTAGCATTCATGACAAGTCTTTTCCACTCATGCTGACACAGGACGAAATAACACCCTGGCTGGATGCCAGCTTTAACGATACTCACTATTGGTCCACAGCATTAGAAACAAAAATCCGTTTCGATTTATTAATCACTCCTGTAGACAGCAAAAGCCCTGATATTGTAGCAGGAGACTCTTTCACTATTGTCAACGACGATAGTCCTGAGCAAGATAATGCAGGCCCTATCATTGCGCCCGGTCAAAATTACTCTTTATTTGATTAAAGACGATTGATCTTTCGTTGAGGACCTGTGTTGTGGCAAAACCTTCAACGCCTCCCTTCTTACTATGCCCGCTTCCATTCTGGCTGGCTACTTGTCGGCTGGTCGACCTGATAGCTCGACACTCTATTTTTGCCCTGATGTTTAGATTCATACAACGCACTGTCGGCTTGTCTGAGCAGCTCTTTAAGATCTTCAGGACCACATTCTGTTGAAGCTACGCCAAAGCTCGCTGTGACTTTATTTAAACCACGACACAAACTGCTGTGAAGAGACAACTCACTAATGGCTTTGCAATGTTTTTCGGCAACATAGACAGCATTCTCAATCGGTGTGTCTGGCAACAGAATAACAAACTCTTCGCCTCCTAACCGTCCAGCAAAATCCGTTTTTCTCAAAGAGAGCTTAATACGCGTTGACACCATTTTAAGCACAAAGTCCCCAGCCTGATGTCCATAATTGTCATTGACCTGTTTAAAGTCGTCAATATCAACGATGATCGCAGAGAGTGTGCCATAGGTTCTGCCACAACGATCAAACTCTATCTGCGCTTGCTCCAGTATCCACCTTCGGCTATAGAGTTTGGTGAGAGAATCAACACTCATTGCCTCTTTCAAGCGTTTATTTTTTATTGTCAAAATAAACCAGAGATAAAACACACACATCAACGACAACATCATGATGATCGGTAAAAGGCTTTTTAGTAAGATTACGATATACCAGTCACTGACTTGAACATCCATTCCAAGCAAGGCAATCAGTCGCTGATCTTTGGTATCCAAAATTGGAACCAGGGCTGTCATAACCACTCCCCAGCGATCAGAAACAGGCCCCACAACCGCTCCCTTTTGAGTTCTAAACACAGCGCGATAATCGTCTGAGACTTCGGTGTAGATAAACCCAGGAGAAACATAATCTGGAGATGACGAAGGCTGAGAATCTAGATAGAAAAAAATCTCAGCATCCTTATTTTGCCCCATAAGATAGAGAAACCGAATAGGCTCATGAGACAAACGAACACGCCTAAGTTGCTGTTTGATAGATTGGTATGCCGGGCTATTTAAATCTCTTGAAGTGGCTGACAAGCTTTTTATCTTTTTCGAGTCAATAGCGTGGGCAATCATGGATGCTTGAGTTAAAAGATGTGACTTTGCTTCACGATCAAGAAAATGAACCAGCAACCAGGTGAACAAAGCTCCGACTCCCACCATAATGATAAGTAGTATCATCAACGAACGTCGATTAAATCGATACTGAATGGCATGCAGATTAGGCTTTCCCATCATGCCCCCCAGTGAGTGTCTTTGTTAGCGGCTTAATGTTGCTATTTATTCTTATGCTCAAAGTCGTGACCACAGCGCCTCGCAACTACCTGTCTTGCAGCTTAATAGCTTAAGTATAGACAATTTTCTTTGTGGCTTTGCTGTGGTCTACAAGGTGTAGCGACGACTTAAAGCCGTCGATAGAAAAATGTCGTACTGCAAGGACGCCCATCTGGCCAGAAGGCGTAATCAGGAATATCTCCACTCTTTATCCAACCTTGGCGTGTATACAAACGAGCCGCATTACTATCAGTCACCGTATCAAGTACCAATAATAATTTACCCCGTTTTTTCGCTTCGATTTCTGCTGTTTTTAACAATGCAGCCCCTACTCCTCGACAACGCGCCGAGGGGCACACCAAAAGCTTAGCAATCTCTGCACGATGAGGCTGGTTTTCTGGCAACTGATAATGCAGCTGTATGCTTCCCAAAATGGTGCGTGTTGTCGTGTCTCTGGCCACCCAAATAGTGCAATGATCGAGTGCAGCCTGTTCAAAGACCTGCCGCCAAAAAGCATCCAGCTTTTGTTGTGATACTGGCATCAAGAAACCTACGGATGCCCCATCCTCAATACACTCAGTCAAAATGTGCTTAAGTGCCGCTAAAGTAACGGCATCATCGGTGGCCGTCTCAATTGCAATCGTAGAATTCAATGTGTGGCTCTTTTTTAAAACAATGTTAGTTTGAGCTGTCCAAGCAAGTTTAAGGCCAGAATCTTATTGCTATCGCATCGCTCACATAATCCGCCGCAAAATGCAATCAACATCAAGAGCTTTTTCTAAATCGTTTGATTATGAGTCCAAACTTATTACTCATTGCAATAACACAGCGCCTTAACTATAATCGCGCGCCATACCTAGCAGCTATCTAACTCATTGATTTTTAAGATATAATCACACATTAAAATCATGATTTAGATGAATAAAAGTTATCCCCCTGTAACTTACTGTTTGGTTTCTAATATTGCAACGCATGACTTTATAAATACTAACAGACGCAACGTTAAACTAGATGGAGATATGTTTTGATGCGCTTACTTTTACAGGTTCTTACCAGTTTATGTGCTTTGTCTATCATGACGGCACATGCTCAAAAAGATCTGAATTTTCAACATCACCCTAACAGCGGTGACATGGTTTATAGCTATCCGATGAGCAAGCTCACCCTGATGAACACCGATCATAATTGGGGCGTCAATACGGGCTTCGGAAAGATTACTCGTCACATTCGTTATGACTTGACTCAAGCGTTAGCAGCGCCATCCGTCACCGAAGAATACTACGCTTTAAACGGACAAAAGCTGATAGAGATCGATTCACAACAAATCAATTGCGGATTCTTTGGTTGTACTGACGTTGTTCGTTACGTCACTTCTGTCGAATCTTCTCGTAAGATCACTCACACTCGTGGGTTTATGAACGACAGCTGGGAAGTTATTGAAGCCGATGGCAGCAAAGCTATATACGGAAACGGCGGCTTGAGCACGCGAGGCACCTGGAAAGCCGTTGACTATTCATACCCTATGTACATTCCAACTGGCAAGGATTGGCCAACGTTTACTACTAACAGATATATTCAGGCCTGGTATATTACTTCGACTGAAGATGCCGCCGGAATTAACAAGACCACCTATTCCTACATTGATAACTCTCAGCAGTTATTCGATAGTCAATCAGACGAAGGGTTTGCTCCTGCAACACTATCAACAGTAACCAGCTATTTTGGCAATATCGAAACAGAGAAGTTAGAGCTCGAGTATGAAATTTCAGATGGAAGTAATCCTCTATTTGAACAAACTATCCGCGGACATATCGCTAAACGTTCTGCCGAATTATTAGGTGTGAGTTATTTCACTTTAGATACAGATGCTTTATTTTTTTATGACGAATACTATCTTTCAAAAGTTACCCACCACATTAAAAATACATCCGGTGCATTAGTCAAAAATCGAGAATGGGGTATTCAGTATGGAAAGATAATTCCTCAGTTTGAGGGGCAAAGTCAAGCATCAACGGCCTTACTTTCTCGATATGTTGTCACTTCAATTAAAGATAAAGGTACTGGCAGTGCTCCATTTTCTATGACCACTCACTACGACTATCAGGCAATTGATGATCTGGACACTTATAATGCGGTAAATGCCTCTCAGTATCTTTACATCCCTGTACTGTTAAGTCGAATCACCAATCATCATGGCGGAGTTCAAGAGTTTACTTGGGAAGTCAACGAACAAAAGAAGAAGTTTGTATTATCCAGCAGTACTCGAGACAACGGTTTTGGTCAACGATGGGATACTTTATACACCTACGATAACCAAATATTGAAAGACGAAAATGACAACTTTAAGTCCTTCCAAAAAGTCAGTGTTACCGATCCCTTAGGAAAAGTTATCGAGACGCACTATGGAACCCAGCATACCAAGACGGTTCCAATCACCAAGAAAGTGAAAGTTAACGGCATTTTATTGTCGCAATCGACTTACGAATATCTGCTAAAAAGCAACCCTCAAAAACCATCCGAAGATGGATCCAAATATGTATTGCTATCGGCTGTTAAGTCGATGAAATTTGCATCACCTAACTTTTTAAGCGATAGCTATAGCTACAGTAAAATAACCTACAGCAACTATGATGATTATGGTAACCCAAGAACCATCGTTGACTATGGTGATTTATCTAGCAACTACACAACTGTCTTTGATTCCGATGAAACCATTACAACGACGTTTACTTATCACAATGATCTCAGTAAATGGCTCATTGGATTAAAGAAAACCGAATGGAAACTGGGACGCTCTTATGATTCCAACAATAATAACTGGGTCGCGTCCAGCACTCTTCGTCAATACAATTATGATGCTTTTGGTCGACTAACAACCTCAGACATTTACAATGGAGCTGACTGGAGTATTCCAAGTAGCAGAGAAAGAAGCATTGTTTACAATTCACACGGGAAGCCTGCCAGCATTACTGACGCTAACGGCATAAAAACCGACTTTACTTACAACTCAGCTATCCCCTCCTTTGTTGAAACAGAAACTCGTAGCCTTGAAGATAGCATTAGCTACCAATATGACGACTACATGAGAGTCGCCTCTCAAACCAACGCAAATAACACCAGTACTCATTTTGAATACGACGTATTTGGCCGTATTCATAAAGAACAGGTTAAAGACAAAAATGCGACCAAAGTTTCTGAACAAATTTATTACTACCACGACAATGTCTCTCCTTCTTATGTCAAAAAACGAACCCTGATTAACAATGGCCAGTATCTTGATAACTGGGTAATGTATGACGGCCTGGGACAAGCAATTAAAGAACAGAAACTGACCACTGTGAATGGCTCACAGTCTTACGTCACTTTATTTAGATGGCCAGCACAACAAGAAGGTGCTTCTTTAGCAACACGCTCATTGACGAGTTACCAATCTGAATGGATTCAGGGCGATGTCTCTGGTTACCCAAACAATCCAGCCCACTCGCCTTATCGTAAACAATCGAATAGAACTCTGTTACGCGCAGGTCATACTGATAGTGATGTCCCACCAAACGGACCTGGCAGTACTGTCACCATATTCACCGACACGGCCGGTAACAAAAAACGAAATGTCCAATGGGGTGAGCTGACCCATAAAGAGTCTTACAATAAAGAGACCAGTAGCTGGGAAACGGACTCCATGAGCCAGCAGGAATCTCGCAAGACATTTCGTAAAATAGAGTACTATGGTAACTCGTTCGAATCCATCACTACGCTCTTTACTTACGACACCTTAACCGGTGAGCTGAATCAAATAGCACATACTGATGGCAGCAAAACAGCCATCGATTATGATCATCTCGGTCGCAAAGTATCATTTGACGATCCCGATGCAGGACTCACGCAAAACACCTACAACAGTCGCAACCTGTTAACATCCACAACCGATGCCAATGGCGTTGTGATTCGTTACGAATACGATGCACAAAACCGTGTCACCAAAAAAGGCCCCGATAATGGTCAGGGGGGCATCACTAATGGTCAAGATACGGTTTTATACAGTTACTATTCGTTAGCTCAAGGTGCCGGAAGCCAGCTTAAATCGATCAGTGGTGAAACATTAAACTTACCTATAGGCATCGATACCAGCATCACCGTTACCCGAGCTATAAAAAAATACGTAGCTCCGGGTGGTGACGGCTACTCTGCTATTCATTTTATTGATGCTGCCGGAAATTTAAAAGCCGAGCGCAAAGTGATTGACGGTGTTAGTTACGACACTTTCTATAGCTACAACAAAGCAGGCATGTTAACAAGCACCACTTACCCAGATGGTGAAGTGGTCACGCAAACCTTGTCGTTTGATAAAGTGACTGGCGTCAGCGGTGCCAATAACTATGTGAGTAATGTTCAGTACAATGTATTCGATAAGGTAACCCAGCAAACTTTTGGTAATGGCGTTAACACCGTTAACTCTTATTACGGAGCTGCAGGAGATAGTGCTGGTAACGCACCCTTCGCCTTAAATCGTCGCTTGACGTCGAAAGGTTCCAGAACTTATCAAGATCTTAACTACGATTATAACCAGAACTCTCTGATCGCTTCGATAACCGACGGAACCAGCAGTTTTAATAATGAATCCTTCGAATATGATCGAATGAAGCGATTAACTCGTGCCAATAGTTCCTTGTACGGTAACAAAACCTATCGTTACGGTCATAATGGCAACCTACTGGAAAAAGATGGCTATAACTACGAGTACTTTGCTGGCACTCATCGAGCGAAATCCGATGGACGTTATCACTACGCTTATGACAACGTCGGTAACATGACATCTAAAGTCCGCTTCAGTGGTAATAGCGGAGGCAACACGCAAGCTTTTGGTGGTGAGCAACTGAGTGATCCAACTTATGAATGGGACAGCTTTAATCGTCTAAAAGCCATAAAACGAGACGGTGCAACGCACATCGAAGCTTTTTATGATGGAGAGTTGCGTTACAAGAAAGTCGACCATAATAAAAACATACAAACGCTTTATATCGGCAATCATTACGAAATCGAGCAATCGCTAATTAATGGTTCAAGTAGCGTTAGAAAATACTACTACCTGAACGGTGAACGCATTGCTCAGCGTACCAGCCAAACCTTAAGTTACTTACATACGAATCACTTAGGTTCCTTGCATGTCAGCACCAATAGTCACGGATTTAATACTTCCGAGTTCCACTATACTCCTTTCGGTGAGCAAGTCAGTTCATGGCAGCACGATAATGATTTGTTTAAACGAACCTATACAGGACAGATTGATGATGGCGATGATCTTATGTATTACAACGCCCGCTACTATAATCCGTCACTAGGGCGTTTTATTTCTGCCGACACAGTCGTCCCTGTTGGCGGCGCGATTTCTCAATCGCTTAACCGCTACAGTTATGTCAACAACAGCCCAATCATGTATAACGATCCAACAGGACACTTTTGGGAAGTTGTTGACGAGATTGGCGGAGCCATTATAGAAGGCATGCATGCCCTAGCCAGCACAGGTAATGAAGATCACCCTCTTTCACACCAATCTATGAAAGAACGTGGTGTCACCTCCGATGATTACGTGGGTGGTGTAAAAACGTTCCGCGAAGAAAATGGGCGTCAGATAGCAGCCGCCGTTATATCGGTGAGCTTAACGGCTCTCGGTGGTGTGGTGTATGCCAGCTCATTTGGTCTCGCAGCGCCTTTAGGCAACGGGTTAATATCTGCGGGTGTCAATGGACTTGTGTACACCATTTCTAACTACGATGACTTCCGTTGGGATCACTATGGTATTTCTACCGGAGTGGGTTTTGCAACAGGCTTCATAGCGGGTGGCACCTCAGCTCTCACCACCAAATATGTTGCCAGCAAAGGCGTTAGCATGGCGTTAAACGGTTTAGCTAATGCTGGTGGTGGCGCGACAGTGAGCTACACGGATCATGGAATGAGAACCGGAGAATGGAGCGGAGATGGTGCAGCCATGTCGGCGGGAATGGGTGCTGCTTTAGGCGCAGTCGATGGCGGAGCGGGAGGCTGGTCAGCAGTATCCACAGCGCCAGCAAGAGAAGCGTCAAAAGCGACTGCCAAAAAGTTTGCAACCAAAATAACCGTTGGTGGTGGTAAAGTGTTTAACAACCTTTACCTGAGAGAAAAGATCGGTATGTAACGATACAATCAGCTGAATAAACGTTTTACAATGTTTATTCAGCCTGCATCCCCTTCTTATAAAATCAGACTCAAGCATCCATAAAGTTGCTTGAGTCTTTTTTTATCCAGTGATTTTGTTCAGAGGTTTAATCACTCGGGCCAGTAGCCGCAGCATACTCTAAGTCAGCCGCGTTAGAGTCAGTAAAAAAGACAGAAGCCTTGGTCACCCGCGTCATACATTTGCTTATAAAGGATTTTATGGATTGGGGATTTATACATTGAGCGAGCCTTTCGGCATCGAGTAGATTTTTAACCTAAGATGCGCCCCAAAATATGGTTGTGTTGTTTATCCAGTTCTCTTTATCTAGCTTCCTTGGTTTAAAGCATTCAGAAAACACTTCTATTGGTGATAACAAAGAAGCCCAAGCCGAAACCTTTTATCGATCAGTCCTTAATCGCGTACCACGAGTGACGGAAAGCTCGATTTCTGCGGCTGATACATCGTCAGGAAAATAACAGCCAGAAATTTGTGCTGCTGCCATACTAGCGCCTTGCAAGCGAGTATGGCGAAAGTTAATTCCGCGCAGATCAGCACCGCGAAAATAAGCGCCAGAGAAATCAACACCGTCAGCGTTCATATCACGTAGATCAAGCCCACGAAAATCGCAGTTAGAAAAATCCAGACTGTTGAGGTCTTTACGCTGTTCGTTAAATTCTTCTATTTGCTCATGACGGAGCAATTGATAAAGAGGATCGTCAATTATTCTGGGTGCCATACTCATTTCCCTAATAACAGTTATTAGTAATAGAGATGAATAATGGTAGGAAAGGAAGTTCCCTACTCATCAGTAAGGCCTAAACGGCGCATCACTGATGAGTATAGTTGTTATCGGCTTATCCAACCAGCGCGAGTAGGATACCCGCAGCAACGGCAGAGCCAATAACACCTGCGACGTTAGGACCCATCGCATGCATTAATAAAAAGTTATGAGGATTAGCCTGCAAACCGACTTTGTTAACCACTCGAGCAGCCATAGGAACTGCAGACACGCCCGCAGCACCAATCAATGGGTTGATGGGCGATTTACTGATAGCCCCCATGATTTTGGCCATCATAACGCCACTGGCAGTGCCGATGCTAAAGGCTACAGCACCCAGAGCAAGAATACCCAGTGTTTGTAGACTTAAGAATTGCTCAGCCGATAACTTTGACCCTACGCTCAGTCCTAAAAAGATAGTGACTATGTTAATCAAAGAGTTTTGTGTTGTATTACTGAGGCGCTCAACCACCCCACACTCTTTCATCAAGTTACCAAAACAGAACATACCGATAAGGGGTGCAGCCGACGGCAAGAATAACGCGCACAACCCTAACACCAGCAGCGGAAAAATGATTTTTTCTTTCTGCGAAACGTGGCGTAATTGCTCCATCTTTATCTGACGCTCGGCTTCAGAGGTCAGCGCTTTCATAATGGGCGGTTGGATAATTGGAACCAATGCCATATAAGAGTACGCAGCTACCGCAATAGCGCCCAATAAATCGGGCGCTAACTTAGAAGCCAGAAAGATCGCAGTGGGACCATCTGCGCCACCGATAATGGCGATAGCAGAGGCATCCTGCAAACTGAACTCAAAGCCAGGTAAGCCATTTAAAGCCAGGGCTCCAAGCAAGGTGGCAAATATGCCAAATTGAGCCGCAGCGCCTAAAAACAGAGTGCGTGGATTAGCAATCAAAGCGCCGAAGTCTGTCATAGCACCAACACCCATAAAAATGATCAGAGGCGCTGTTCCACTGGCAATAGCCACGGAATAAAAGTTATAGAGCATGCCATTAGCATATCCGGCATCTTTGGCCACATGCATCGCCGCAAGATGATCGCCTTCGTTGGCGGAATGATAAGCATACTTCAGAGCATCCTGACTGATAATCTCTGAGTTTAAGGCTGCCGCTAAAGCGCGTAAAACATCGAGATTGCCGCCCTGAATGGCAGCCTCTACGGCATCCAGTGATAAGTTAGCGCCAGGAATGTTGGCCATGATGCCACCAAAACCAATGGTCACCAGTAACAGTGGCTCAAAGTTCCTGACAATGGCTAAATACAGTAATCCAAGACAAACAGCGATCATCGCTGCTTGTCCCCAAGTAAAATTGGCGAGCCCGGTGTCTTGCCAAAGTTTAATAAAACCGTCCATCCATTCTTCCTGTTGTTATCGAGAAGTCAGGTTGTTTAAAGACGCAACAAAGGTGCGCCGACTTTTACTGCATCGCCTTCGGCAACCAGAATGTCGCTGACTACCCCTGCCGCAGATGCTTTAACTTCGGTTTCCATCTTCATGGCTTCGAGTACGATAACGGTTTGCCCTTCGGCCACGCTGTCACCAGGCTTAACCAGAACTTTAAAGATATTACCTGCCAGAGGCGCATTGATTGCTTCGCCGCTAGAAGCCGCAGCAGGAGCTGGAGCTGGCGCAGACGAACTCACTGGCGTTACTGACTGTAACGCGCCAGAAGGAGCGACTTCGACAGAATAGGTAGTTCCGTTGACTTTGACATCGTAGGTTTCTGGGCCGCCACTCGCAGCAGGTGCGGCTGCTGGCGCTGGTGCAGGAGCTGCGGGTTCTTTGCCAGGAACAGGTTCGAACGCATCAGGGTTACGTCGGTTTTCTAAAAACTTCAAACCGATTTGCGGGAACAAGGCATAAATAAGAACGTTGTCGACCAACTCACCTTCCAGCTTAATGCCTTTTTCTTTTGCCAGGCCTTCGAGTTCAGCCGTTAACTTATCCATCTCAGGCTCAAGCAGATCGGCAGGACGACAAGTTACAGGTTCTTTGCCTTCTAGCACTCGTTGTTGCAATTCGGCATTCACTTCTGCAGGCGTAGCACCGTACTCACCTTTTAGTAGCCCAGAGGTTTCTTTACTAATGCTTTTATAGCGCTCACCAGTGAGTACATTAAGTACCGCCTGAGTACCAACAATTTGTGACGTGGGCGTTACCAGTGGAATGTATCCCAAATCTTGGCGTACTTTAGGGATCTCAGCGAGTACATCATCAAATTTGTCTTCGGCACCTTGCTCGCGTAATTGGTTTTCCATATTAGTGAGCATTCCGCCGGGCACTTGCGAACTGATAATACGAGAGTCGACACCTTTCAGGCTGCCTTCCCATTTCGTGTATTTCTTACGAACTTCACGGAAGTAAGCGGCAATATCTTCTAATGCAGCGACGTCCAATCCAGAATCACGTTCGGTATCTTCAAAAATAGAAACGACGGTTTCTGTTGGCGAATGACCATAGGTCATACTCATGGAGGATATGCTGGTGTCCACCATATCAATGCCCGCTTCGGCGGCTTTCATAATAGTTGATGTACTAAAACCAGTGGTCGCATGGCAGTGTAAAGCAATTGGGATCTTAACGGTTTCTTTTAACCCTTTAACCAATTTTTCGGCAACATAAGGTTTTAACAATCCTGCCATGTCTTTGATACAGATCGAGTGGGCACCCATGTCTTCTAATTGCTTAGCCATGTTAAGCCACATATCCAGAGTATGAACAGGACTGACTGTATAAGATAAAGTGCCCTGTGCATGTTTGCCGGTTTCAACTGTTGCTTTGATGGCCGTTTCTAAATTACGAACATCGTTCATCGCATCGAAAATTCGAAAGACGTCTACACCATTAACCGCACAACGTTCAACAAAAGCTTTTACGACATCGTCAGCATAATGGCGATATCCTAAAATATTCTGCGCGCGAAATAACATTTGTTGAGGCGTATTAGGCATCGCCTGTTTCAACAAACGAATGCGCTCCCACGGATCTTCACCCAAAAAACGAATGCAAGAATCAAAGGTTGCGCCCCCCCAGCTCTCAATCGACCAGAAACCAATCTTATCGAGCTTTTCAGCAATGGGTAACATATCGTCAATACGCATACGGGTAGCAAAAAGAGATTGATGGGCATCTCTTAATACAACGTCGGTAATTAACAATTTCTTGTTCATATCATTTCCTCTACTGAATGCAAACTATCGGTTTCGATGTTGATGAATGGCCGCGGTGATTGCAGCAATCACCTCTCCGTTATCAGATGCTGCCGTGTCGTGAGAATCGGTGGCTTCTGCTTCTGGCCAAAACTTAAGAATTAAATTGGAAGTTAAAGTTAAGGTAACCACCAATAACGCTAAGAACACAAATACAGTTCCCATGCCAATCAGCATGAGGGTTAAACCTTCAAGTAGTAGATCGCTCATTGGCTTCTCTCAGACATTTGAATGTTACTGATGGCATCAACCAGTTTGTCCATCTGGAGGACTGGTTTTAACCAAATATTATTTGCTGTTAATCCGATAGCTTTCAGTTCGTCAGTCAACTGAAATTCATGGGAGCCCGTATGAATAATAAACTTCATATCAGGATATTTTTGGTGAGCTTTAATAATGAATTGATGACCATCAAGGCCAGGCAGACGCAGATCAACAATACCGACAGAAGCTGGCGTTTGTTCCAATACAGAAAACCCTTCTTCTGCACTTTCTGCAACGACCACGTTAAACGATTCGTCTTGCAAAAAGATCGCCAAGTTTAATCGAATTGCTGGTTCATCATCGACAATCAGAACGCTGTTTTTTTGGGGCTGGTTCATCTTTGTTTTTGTTGTGCCAGTCATTATTTTTGTGCATAGCAGTAAATCAAGTTCTTACAGGATTGTCAAACCGCTTACATATCGGAATGATCTTATTATGGCAAATTTCGATAGATTTGCTGCATATTGGTGCATATTAAAAATATTTAAATCAAAGAAAGAGATGATTATCCTTAGTATTGAAAACCTTATAAGCGATTTCCTAAAAAATAAATCACCTGAAAATGTTTTGTATCTTAAAAAAGAAAACCCGCATACATCCTGCATACGGGTTTTCACTCCACCAAGTAACGCGACTTACTTAGACTTCAATTTACCCACACTTTTTAGGGCCGCCTTTACAAGGCTCTGGCTCAGGCTCAGGAGGCGTATCAGTACATCCATTAGCTTGCAGATAGGCATGCGCATCGGCTGCTTTTACAATGCCGTGACCAAAGTAAACATCGTGACCCGACTGCCCTTGATCTTCCGCAGATGCTTTGAGTGCATTACGGATATGAGTACCGTTGCAAGAAGGATGATTTGACCAAACTAAAGCGGCAATACCTGCCACTGCTGGCGTCGCCATAGAGGTTCCACTCATGTAACCGTAATCACTCGCGGAGACTGTTACGCTGGCATTGTTTGCAGCCACCAACGCACTTCGATCTTCTTGCGCTGCACCCACCGCAGGAATAGAAGTTGAGTTAGTATCACCAAGCGTTCCATACAGCATGCCAGGTTCGTTGTTAATGATGATGGCACCAACACCACCCGAGTTTTCGCAATTAGCAACCTTGTCATGGAAAGAAATATTGCCTCGATCAATTACGCACACTTTACCCTGCGCGTTTGAATCGGTCGCTTCGGCAGTACCCATAAAGAAGGTATTGCCCGACGCAGCACCTGTGTTTTCCATAGCTGATGACGCGTAGTTGGTATTGTCTGCTACCGTCGATGCTGAGGTTGCCATGCCAGCAGGGTAAGTTGATAAAGTGTCTACCCCTCCTGCGGTCACTTCAACGCAGATACGCTCATCCGTTGAAGCATTTCTGCCTCGACCACTTTTACAGCTGGGGTATTGCGAAAAGTCAGCAATATTATTATCGGCGTCATTTGCGCCAACCATCATGACGGAGGTGTAGCCAGCCGGATAAGAACGTACTGAATTACCATCGTTTCCTGCTGCTGCTAAAACTAAGCCTCCGGCATCCGTAAACGCCTGAAACGCTCCCGACTCTGTTGAATTAGAACCACCGCCACCCAGGCTCATCGTAATAATGTTGGCACCCGCTTGCGTACAAAGATCGGCCGCATGAGCTAAGTCGGATGAGTATCCCCAACCAGACGCATTAAAGACTTTGATAATATGCATGCTTACGCCAGGAGCCATACCTACTACGCCCACATTGTTATCAGCGGCACCTACGGTACCAGCAACATGAGTTCCGTGAGGTCCACCATGCTCAAACCAGTTGCCCGTACCTGAGTCATTATCTCCAGTAATATTGGCCCAGTTAAAGTCAGGGTTTGAATTATCCAATCCAGAGTCGATGACACACACTTTCATGCCTGCGCCTGCATTAAAAGGCACCTGGTTAGCCTGCGACTGATAAACGGCATAAGGTGTCAGCTGTTCGGTCATTGGATTGCCAATATCATCGTTATAAACCGCCAGGGCGTAGCGCTTCTGATCGCGTTCAACCTGCTTAATGTGCGGATTAGACTTTAAACGATTGGCATTGGTTTCGGTCATGTAAACCGCTTCGGCATTCATACGATTTAAGCGCAATGCTGAGCGTCCACCGTGTGATTGCATGGCCGCTCGACCATTATTGGTTTTATCTTTATAGGTAACGATATAACGTGATTCTGATTCGGCAGCTACACTGGTTATTCCCATGCCCAGTGCAACACCTGTTGCTAACGCGACTTTCGATAATTTCATTAATTATCTCTCCCATTTAACGACTGATTATTGTTTTATTTAATGGTCATTCTGAGCGCCCACGGTCATTGACGAATACAGCACCCGCCTACCCCTCTACTTCTCTGAACCCTTAGAATCGCCATGGAGAATATTGATACTGCGAATCTTCAATAAGAGATAGTAGAAAACCGACAGCTTTTCGTAGAATACCGACATAAGCTTAAAAACAAACCGTAAACTACTGTTTTTCTTAAACTTTAGGATAAGGAGAGACTTTGAGAGGCGACCCGAAGGTCTAATAGATGGTATGCAGAGAGGAGAATTCTTCTTGAGTAATATCTCCTATTACTCAAGAAGAAGATGACAGGTATAGAAGATTACTTCCAGGAAATGTGATCCAGAGGTGTTTGATCTTCGGCTAATACCATTTTATGGATGCGATTGTTCTCATCCACCATAATCAATCGCGGAATACCTGCAGCAGCAAATTGCGAGTAGATGCTACGGTCTGGATCAGCTGCCAGAGAAAAGCGGATCTTCTGCTCATCTTGCCATTTTTTAATCTCTTCCACTTTCTGCTCACGACCAATGGCAACGATGGTTAAACCTTCTTGGCTGAGAAACTCCGATTGATTAAGTGCTTTCATAGCTCTTTGAGAATCAGAACACCAGGTTGCAAATAAAACCACGAGCTTTTTCTCTCCAATGGTGTCCAGTTGGATTTCTTTCCCTTCAATGTCTGTCACTGCCGACAATGGCATTGCTTGCCCTGCTGAGATATAGGTTTCGTATTTATCTTTGACTACTTTATCCTTCGCGACCTTATTCTTAGCAACCTTATCCTTCGCTACTTCGTCCTTCGCTAAGGCAGGCTGAGTGGGTTGAACAGACGAACAAGAAGAGATAGAAAAACCGATTAAAAATATCCCAATAAATTTTGCTAGATACATCATAACTACCTTGATTTCATTTTATATTAAGCCATAAGTATTAATTAACGAGATTTATGGCGTTTGTGGTCCTTATATTGCCATAAGACATTGATCACTTTCCATTCTCCGTTGACTTTCACTAAGTGCATATAGTCAATCCAGTCGTCTGCAGTGAGCTTGACACTGGCAACACGATGATCCCAGTCTAATATCTCTACTTTTTTACTGGGTTGTTCTGGAAATTGGCGACCATCGGCATTATAAGTCTGCGCCACCTTAAGCATGGTGTCATAAGAAGTTTCCATAACAACGTCAGACTGATTCTTATCGATCCACCAGGTACGCTTTTTCATTTCTGGATGCAGGGCTCGGGCCATGCGTTTTTTATCTACCTGATGTTGAGACTCGATATAATCCAGAGCAGCCTGCTTAATACGCTTTGATTCCGGTTCGCTAGCTATCACCCCAGCGCTAAAAATAGAACAGCCAATCATGAGTAACGCAATATAGGCTTTCACTTGTTCACTCCTTTCACCAAACCTGTGTGGTAGCAGAAAATACCAAAAGCTCAATAGAATAAAAGTACAAATCGTCCAATTGATTAAAATTTGCGTTTATAAATAATAACCAATCTGTCTAACTGTTCCCTTGTTTTTAGATGTTGTAGTTATCTCTTGTCATCTACGCTAAGTAGACCCCCTCGACATTAGCTACTGCTTTTTAGGCATATCGATAAGCATTAGCTTTGATATTTCACAGTTAACAAGTAGGTTAAGCGAAGATGACTAATGCCGTTCCTGTCACAGACGACGAAATAAACCGGGTGCATATTCCCCCTCGACCAAAAACATTGGAGTTAATCGGAAACGAAACCAAAAAAGAGTATCCTTCGATTGCCGTTATTGGCAAAGCAATTGGTGAAGATGTCGGCTTATCGGCCGCGGTTTTGCAAGTAATCAACTCTCCAGGTTATTACTTGCCAAACACGATCACCAATATTCAACAAGCTGTGAACTTACTCGGTGTTAAACGCGTAGAACGTGTTGTCACCGTTGTAGCCATGAAGTGTGCCATCAGTGGCAATCTGAATCTTGATCAGTTCTGGGATAACGCGACCGAAATTGCCACATTAGGCAGCCATATTTCTAATCAGCTGCACAGCGTGGATCAGGATGACACTTACACTTTCGGATTATTCCAAAACTGTGGCATCCCTCTCATGATGCAGGCATTTGAAAACTACGAAGAAACGCTTGCCGAGATGGAAAAAACCAACGCCTACCCTATTACTGAAGTAGAACGAAACCGATATAAATTTTCCCACGCCGATGTTGGCTATCGATTGCTTCAGCGTTGGTTTTTGCCAGAGTATCTTTGTGATGCCGTCTACTTTAACTACCATCATTTTGATGAACTCATCGAAAACAGTCGCATCGACAGCTCGACTCTGTCTTTATTAGCTATTTTAAGGTTGTCACAGGATATCAGTAGCGAACTCCATAACTCCTTGAACCGCCGGTTTAACGAAGAATGGGAACGTATACGCCCAAAGGTTCTTGATTATATGAATCTCGATGAACATGATTATGCAGAGCTTAAGGAAGATGCCATTGATGAGTTAACCGCTGATGATTGAGCTCCCATAACCCCCTTTTCACTTGCTCTCTGGTTGAGTAACTTTATTAAGGCTAAAGAGCAAGTGACCCTAGGCAGACGATCGCCACTTAGGTTATGCTGGTCTCATTGTTTTGTTATTCAATTCCCTATCATGAGACCACGCTTCCACCTTGCTTTTCCTGTCGATAATCTCTCTCAAGCGCGACATTTTTATCATCACATTCTCGGCTGCGCCCTTGGTCGAAGCAGTGACCAATGGATAGACTTTAACTTTTTTGGCCATCAGATAGTGGCTCACTTAAGCCGTGAACCTCAACAGGAAGAAACCAATCTGGTCGACGGGCATCAGGTACCCAAACGTCACTTTGGTTTACTGTTAACAAAAGAGCAATGGTGCCAGATGCGCGAGCGGCTAGAACAACACGAGGTAGATTTTATCATCGCTCCTCACATTCGCTTCGAAGGACAGCCAGGTGAGCAGGCGACTTTTTTTGTGACGGACCCCGCTGGCAATGGCCTTGAGTTTAAGTACTTTGCCGATGAATCCATGATCTTTGCCAAGTAATCACGCTAAATTTTCGGCACTATTGGCAAGGTTATCGCAAATAAGGTCTATACTTTTCTAGTGCATCTATCACTGACTACTCTTTACTTAGCCAACTGATAATCGAGTATAAAAAAATATGACTAGTCCGACACCCGTTGCTGAAGACGCATTTGAAAATGTCCAGATTCCACCACGGCCTCAGACGCTTGAGCAAATAGCCAAAGAGACCAAGGAAGAGTACCCTAATATCGCTAACATCGCTAAAGCCATCGGCGAAGATGTTGGCCTGTCAGCTGCCGTACTGCAAGTTATTAATTCTCCCGGTTTTTATCTCTCTAACAAAATCACCAATATTCAACAGGCGGTCAATCTTCTCGGCGTAAAGCGTGTTGAACGTATCGTCACCATGGTTTCCATGAAGAGTAGTATTGGCGGCAACCTCAACCTCGATAAGTTCTGGGATGATGCAGCAGATATCGCAACACTCGCCAGCGCCTTATCAGGCAAAATGGGTGGCGGTGTAGATAGAGATGACGCCTACACACTAGGCCTCTTTCAGAACTGTGGCATTCCACTCATGATGCAAGCCTTTGATGACTACAAAGACACCATGAAAGAGATGGAGGCCACCGACGTTTATCCTGTCAATAAAATCGAGCGCGACCGGTATAAGTTTTCTCATGTGGATGTAGGCTATCGCCTGCTCAAACGTTGGTTTTTACCAGAGTACCTGTGCGAAGCGGTATACTATGGTTATCTCTACTTTGACGAATTGATCGAGAACAACGACGTTGCCAGTGAGACCTTGGCGCTCATTGCTATTATGAAAGTATCCCATGATATTAAAGACACTGCGAAAGGCTCAGGAGAATACTCAGAGAGTGTAGAATGGGAACGCATCAAGCCTCACATTTTGAGTTATATGAGCATCGACGAACATGATTATGCGGAACTAAAAGAAGAGATGATTGAAGAACTGGCAAATGGCTGAAAAAAACAAAGCCGGGCAATGCCCGGCCTGACTAAAAAGGACTTCTTTCTAACCTTTTACTTAAACGCCTGAATACCTGTTTGCGCACGGCCCAGAATCAAGGCGTGAACATCATGAGTTCCCTCATAAGTATTAACGGCCTCCAGATTCATCATGTGACGTACCACTTCGTATTCATCATTAATACCATTACCGCCATGCATATCACGCGCCATACGCGCAATATCCAATGCTTTACCGCAAGCGTTACGCTTAACCAGAGAAATCATCTCAGGAACAAACTGTTGTTCGTCGATCAAGCGTCCTACACGCAAAGACGACTGCAACGCCAAACTGATTTCAGTTTGCATATCAGCCAGCTTTTTTTGCACCAGCTGAGTAGCAGCCAGTGGGCGGCCAAACTGTTCACGATCAAGAGTATACTGACGAGCCGCATGCCAACAAGCCTCAGCAGCTCCCATAGCACCCCACGAAATACCATAGCGAGCCATGTTCAAACAACTGAATGGACCTTTCAGGCCTTTGATTTCTGGGAATCGGTTTTCTTCTGGAACAAAGACTTCATCCATTACAATCTCGCCGGTAATCGACGCTCGCAATGAAAACTTGCCTTCGATTTTAGGTGCCGATAAACCTTTCATGCCTTTTTCGAGCACAAAACCACGAATGTCATCGTTATCGTCTTTCGCCCAGACCACAAATACATCAGCAACAGGTGAATTGGTGATCCACATTTTGCTGCCCGATAGCACATAGCCACCGTCAACCTTCTTGGCGCGTGTTTTCATACCCGCCGGATCAGAACCAGCATCAGGCTCAGTTAATCCAAAACAACCAATCCACTCACCTGTCGCCAGTTTTGGTAAATACTTTTCGCGCTGAGCTTCGCTACCAAATTTATAGATAGGATACATAACGAGTGAAGATTGCACGCTGAATGCCGAACGATAGCCAGAATCTACGCGCTCTACTTCTCGCGCTGCCAGACCATAAGCCACGTAGCTGGTTCCAGCACAGCCGTAACCATCGATGGTCATTCCCAACAAGCCCATTTCGCCCAGCTCACGCATAATCTCTACGTCAAACTGTTCGTGACGATTAGCTTCTAATACCCGGGGTTGTAATCGCTCTTGAGCATATTGAAATGCCGAATCGCGCACCATGCGCTCGTCTTCGGTTAACTGATCATTTAACAGTAAAAGATCATCCCAGTTTGATAGTACTCCACCTGCCATAATTCGCCTTCCAATACCTACTCATTCATGTTTGTGGCAGCTTAGCGATTCACTCTCAGCTGCCGCGGATGCTTCGATTATAAAAACTCTCATGCCAAGAACTACTCAGACCAGTCCAAGTGTGTCTCAAACGACCAGTATAAAGAGGTTCACCCCCTCTTACGCAACAAAAATTTGTCCAGTATTCATGGTGTTAATGCGTCTGATTGTGAAACCTCAATCACTCCTTTAGCCTCTAATTGTTCCAGCTCCGCCTCAGAGTATTCGAGATACTGCTTTAATACTTCTGCACTGTGCTCTCCACGCAGAGGTGGAGCCAGCGCCGCCAGTGCCTTGCGACCGTTTATTTGGATTGGGGATGTGATTTGGGATACCTCACCATAAACGGGATGTTGCCAGGTTTGTTTCATTTCTCTGGACTTCACCTGATCGTCTTCAAACACCTGATCAATGGTATTAACCACAGCACATGGGATCTTCTGTTGCTGCAACTGCACAATCCAATGCAGTGAAGGTTGCTGCAAAAGTATTTCGGCAATAGCCGTCACTAAAACTTCTCGATGCTTCAGTCGCTGTGCATTGGTCGAAAAACGCTCATCACTCGCCCAGTCTAAGCGCCCTATTACTGAGCAAAAACGCTGGAATTGCTGGTCGTTACCAACCGCGACGGTGATGTGTCCATCTGCAGCCATAAACGTTTGATAAGGGACAATGTTTGGGTGCGCATTGCCTTGTCGTTGGGGTGCATTGCCTGATACCAGATAGTTCATACCTTGATTCGCCAACCAGGCTACTTGCGTATCTAATAGCGCCAGATCAATGTAACTCCCCTCTCCACTTTGATCACGCTGATGGATAGCTGCCAAAATAGCACCGACGGCATACATTCCAGTCATTAAATCGCATACTGCCACGCCCACCTTTTGAGGTTCAGAGTCTGGCAAATCGGCATCAGCTCCGGTAACACTCATCAAGCCACCTTGCGCCTGAATAATGGCATCATAGCCTGGTTGCGATGAGGCTGGGCCCGTTTGACCAAATCCGGTGATGGAGCAATAAACAAGGCGCGGATTAACAGACTTTAATGATTCGTAATCCAGTTGGTATTTTGCTAACCCACCCACTTTAAAGTTCTCAACCAGTATGTCGGCTTTTTTTGCCAGAGCTCGAACAATGCTTTGCCCTTCTGGTTGAGAAATATCAATGGCTAAAGAATGTTTACCTCGATTGGCACTTAAGAAATAGGCCGATAGTTGCTCGTCCAGTTGCTCACTGTTTGTGGATAGATAGGGAGGCCCCCAATGGCGAGTGTCGTCGCCTTTTTGAGGTTGTTCTATTTTTATCACGGTGGCACCAAGGTCGGCAAAGAACTGTGTTGCCCAGGGGCCAGCGAGTACACGGCTGAGATCGAGGATGGTGAGATCCGATAGAGGTTTGTTCATGGTTTTGGTTATCGGTTTTAGGATATTGGTGATTTGAGAATATTGGCGGTTTGTGGATGCGATTACAATGGGGTGATTGAGTTTTTTTGTTTTGTTAAGAGTGGTTTGTTATTGAAAAGATCTTTTGTTAATCCTCTACTCTTTTGAACCTTCTAGTTTCGCCTAGTGGCGAGCATACTTTTCCAAGAGCGGAAAAGTAGCCAAAACGCCCTAATCCGCTGCGCTCGGCATTTGCTTAGTTGGGATTTTATGAGTCGAGTATGCCTTCTAGATCTGAGTCGATTTTTTGATCTTGCATGTGCCAAGGAAGATGCGATCTTGTTTTGTGTTTTAGTTCGTATTCTTTCTTGGCTTTGAGTTGTCAGGCGATGCCTTTTGTGACTGGATGATAACGGGATAAAGAACTAGACCTCACTGGCTGCTGTTCTGGGATTTTATGGATTGAGTGTGTCTTTTAAATCTGAGTCGATATTTGATCTTGCATGTGCCAGGTAAGATTCGATCTTGTTTTGTGCTTTTGTTTGCTTTTCTTTCTTGGCTCCATATAGGAAGCCATTTTCTAACAACTGAAACCACTGTCATTTTATTTCAACAAAAATATAAAGTTCTTGATCATGTTAGAGGGTTATTCTTGTTACCTCCTAATGTGCTGATAAATAAAAATGATTGCGAGTATCAAATTGCCAGCACGTCTTAGATGACTGAGAGAAGATATGCAATATCTAATTGAGTTTATTTTAAGTTAATTGCTAATCAACGTTGCTAAAACTGCCTTGGCGTTAGCAGTTACTTAAAACTCAGATGACGGAAATATTAAACTATCCACATATTCTGTGGATAACCTTGTCAATGAATGGCTGTAGCCCTTGTGGTATCAGTGCTCTGTTAGATTTGATCTATCTTTGATCAAGATAGGACTTCAAATGGAAGGCCAATAGGTTAGCGAAAAGGAACTTTATTAAAAACAGGAACCACTTTTTTAAACAAAAGCGAGAACCGCCAAAGTAATTAACTAGCTTCTTTGTTGGTATTCACCGGTTCTGGCTTTTCTCTCATCATCGTAACTATCGGCAATATGAGCGACCAGACGACAGTCATCACATTTAAAATTGAATTTAAAAAACAAATCAGTATCAATCGATTCATCAATAAGCCATTGCCCTCCACAAGATGGACAAAGCCTATCAAACTCATTGTCGCTTCGCCCCCAGTAACGTAACAGATAATAAAACACAGGTTTCGATAAAGCGTCTTCAAGCTGTAACTGCAATGTTTTTGTATCTTTATAAAACTGACTTTTTATTCCAGCTATTTGTTTGTAAGCATCCATCTCTAACGGTCCAGAGTTAAGCCAGAGAGAATCCAATGTCTTATAGGTCGTCATCCAGTTTACTAGCTCATGAGTGAGTTTGCTTCCCAACTCCAAAGAATAAAGAGGGATCGGTTTACCATTTGATCCTGCGCACAATGGCGAGGAATCATCAAAGCAATGAGTAAAAAGATATAGATATTCTTCTTGATGCCATTCTACATCTTGGGAATTATGATTCTCGATTTCTACCCATTTTATCGGAGCCTCGGCAATCTCTTCGACTTCACGCTGCAATGACGTGACCGATTGCGAATGATGCTGAGGCATGACCGCTTCGACAGCAGGCGTCTTTATATATCCCATCAAGGTGTCGCCTTCCCAGGCTAAGACCCATTGGCTCTCCCATACTTGCCCATTCTTGACGAGCTCGTATAAAAAAGATTCTACCGCTTCTTTCAAGTGTTTTTTATCCGCACCACCAGGGTTCTCTAAAACCAGCTTCTGAATAACCATTCTTTTTTCCTTATTCTGTTATAACTCCAAGACCCAAAAGTTTTTGTATTGCTACAAACTTCTCCCTAATACTGATACAGGAAGTTTTATCTCCACCAACCACTCAGAAAACTTAAAATGCTTCCGTCTCTTCTTCAATAGGTTCAAACAACGCCATCCAGTCATCGGCTTGCATACCTTGCGATTCGCCCTGGGTATCATCATACAAGGTATCGGCTAAGGCTTGCTTGTGTTGCTGCATCCATTGAATGCGTTCTTCTACCGTACCTTTGGTGATCAGTTTATAGACAAACACAGGCTTGTCCTGACCAATGCGATAAGCCCTGTCGCTGGCCTGCTGTTCTGCGGCAGGATTCCACCAGGGATCAAAGTGAATCACCGTATCGGCGGCTGTTAAGTTTAAGCCCGAACCTCCGGCCTTAAGACTGATTAAAAAGACCGGTGCTTGCCCTTCCTGAAACGCATCCACCACTTTACCACGTTGACGAGTTTGCCCCGTCAACTGAAGATAATCAATCTTCCAGCTTTTTAGTGCGTCACCAATCAGCTCCAGCATGGTAGTAAACTGAGAAAAAATCAGCACCCGCCGCCCTTCTTCTACCATTTCTGGTAAGACGGTTTGCAGCCAGTTCATTTTGGCAGATTCGGCAACAGATTGCGCCGATTCTAATTTAACCAGACTGGGGTGACAGCAAACCTGACGTAACTTAAGCAATGCGTTGCTTAACATCAGATGATTCCTAGAGGCCCCTTGATTAGCAATCACTTTACGAACTTCTTCTGCCATGGATAAGCGAATGGCTTCATAAAGATCGGCCTGAGTTTCTTCCATCTCGATGGTTTCATGGATCTCAGTTTTGGCAGGTAACTCTGTCGCCACTTTGGTTTTGGTACGACGTAACATCAAAGGGCCGATACGGCGAGTCAATGCCTGTTGACGCTGACGATCATTTTCTTTCTCAATGGGATGGCGGTATAAACGTCGAAATTGCGTTTCGTCGCCCAAAAACCCAGGCATCAAAAAGTGAAACAGCGACCAGAGCTCACCAAGATGGTTTTCCATGGGTGTTCCCGTTAAGCACAGGCGATGTTCAGCCTTCAAGGCATAAGCTGCTTTGGCTACTTTCGCTTTCGAGTTTTTAATGGCCTGCGCTTCGTCCAGAACCACCAGATGAAAAGATTGCTGACGTATTTTTTGAATATCGCGTAACAACAAACCGTAACTGGTGATCACCACATCAAACTCTTCAAGCTGTCGATACCATCGAGAACGTTGGTGTCCCGCTAAGTGCAATATATTTAATGAAGGCGCAAACTTGTTGGCTTCTGCCTGCCAGTTGGCCTGCAAACTGGTGGGTGCAACCACCAGACAAGGAGACTGCATGCGACCACTGTTTTTTTCTACCAGAATATGGGTGAGCGTCTGCAAGGTTTTGCCCAATCCCATATCATCGGCCAAGATGCCTGATAACCCATGATGGCGAATAAACTGTAGCCAGTTGAGGCCATCCTGCTGATAGTCACGCAAAGTGGCTGCAAGATTATCTGGAACCGATACCCTTTGAATGCCCTGACTATTCGCCATGGCGTCGGCTTTTTCTTTTAACCAGGTTGCGCCCTGCCATAAGAATGAATCTTCATCCTCAGAAAGCTCAGTAAGCCTGGCAACCTGAGTGTGATGCAAGCGCAAACGTTGTTGCTCTGACAAGGGTTTCTGTTCAAACAATTCGATCAGTGTGGAGCAAATCTGTCGCAGTCGTTCAACGGGGAGCAAAACTCGTTGTTGATTCTCTAGCGTTAATAAAAAGTCGCTGTGATCATCGAGTTCGTTCAAACGTGATAAATCCAGCTGGCCGCTGCGAATAGCCCGCACCAGATCGGGCATTAAATTAAAAGACTGTCCATCAACTTGAACACCCAGCTCTAGCTCAAACCAGTTTTGAACGCTGGCTTCGTCATCGCTGATCACATTGGCATACCACTGCTCTACCTTCATTGCATTTTGTCGGTAGGAGCTATCAAAATGGATTTGCCAGCCTTCTAATTGCAATCCTCGTAACAGCGTTGCGACAACGCCAAAATCCCCTTCTAACACTCGGTCACCGATATCGAACCTTGACCAAACAGGTGCTTCGTAAGCCGACTTTAGTGTACTCAGCGTTTCGATACGCCGAACGGCCATGGCGACTCTTTCTAGCGTATTATTTGAAAAGCTATCGGGATGGTTAATAAAGCTCTGCAAAGAGTAGGATTGGCCTTCCACTAAAAACCGAACTCGAGCAACATCTAACTCAATTGGTTGGTCGTTAATACTCAAGCTATGGCTTTCTATTGCCAAGAAGGCAACAACCTCGGGATCGGAAGAAGAAAACTCAACGGTCGGTGACAGCGCTTCAATATGCTCAATCACCAAATTTTGTGAACGCTCTAAATAATAGTTGCCAACAACCTTTTGACTGGTAGTTGGCTCTACCGTTGACTGAGTTGAATGCAACGCGGCATGGTAACAGGATTTCCAAAAACAACGCCCTGACTTTAGCAACCAAGACAGAAGTTTTTCTGCGCCGCCATCCTCGAGTGGAAACTGGTATAACACTTCAGAAGATTTGAGATAGGCCTCTGGCAAATGCGTCAGTAGTGTCTTAAGTATCGTTTGATCTACCTGACTCACAAATTTGGGCGACTTGCCTTTGTTGATAGTCTTAACATCAAAGGTCGCCTTAAGCTGATAATCATCAGCCTTAGTCAGATAAGCCTTGTGCACCGAAATACGCCAACGCCCTTCGTATTCATCGAGCAAATAAACCAGACGATGGCGAGCCATGTTGGGATAAGGATCATGACTTTGCAGCTTCAACCATTGCTTTAAGTAATACCAGGCGGTTTGTGTCTCCTGGGCTTCACGCAATGGATAAGGTAACTGATGCAAACGGGTTTTAGATTCAATGGCCAGAGCAGCCAAATGTTCACAGGCGATTTCGCTGCAACCACAGGCTTCATTATCAGGGAGCTGTGGCCATCCAAGAGCGGCCTCGACTCTTTGAGAGCCATGATAGAAGCTACCAACGACGGACTGCATATCCGGTATGTACTTCCAATCTGACAAGCGGTTTTGCAGTAATAAAGAAATCCCTCGAAACAACACACTCTCGTCGAAGTGACGTGAAAGATGATCCGTTGGACCTTTAAAAGCCAATGGCCTGCTCAACATAAAACGACGCCCTAAACGATAAAACAAAATCAAAGCCAGTCGGCCATAATACTGAGTTTAAAGCTGTGCTTCAACGATCAATGTCTAACTTTGATCGACTATTGGCTCAGCTAAAAAAAGAGCGCAAACTCCAGCGACTTTGAGATAGTTTGCAAGCAGCGCAAAGCATGATATTGTATACAATATTCAATTTCAGATAATTCACCGACTATGCATATCTTCTTTAAACTCATGCTCGTGGCCAGCCTCGCTCTGTTAACAGCTTGCCAAACCCAACCCCCACTGCCACCAAGCTCTCATTCTTTAGTTACTCACCTGGAAATTCCCGATGGCTATTCCAGCAGCCAGTTTTCGCTCGCCGTTAGTCAGTGGAAAAAATCCCTGGAACAGAGACAAGAGCATCCACTCAAGCAACAGCTTCACTATTTGAGAGATTACAGCTACCTTGGACCACTCAAAGAACTATCAGAGCAAGACTGGAGCCAGTTCGATCAGGCAATGACCTTGTTTGCTGATCAGCTCACTTCTGCTGCTGATTTTGAGCAGCAACAAATGTTTGCCGTACTTCTATTTCGCTACTATTTTCGAGCACCCTTGGCGGATAAGCTAGAAGCTCACCTACCTAAACTGATCAGTTTGCTTGATGCCATCAATAAGAGTCCAGCCTCATCTCAAGCCAAAGACATTGCACAATGGGAAATGATTAGAGCTTTTGGCCTACTGTCTAAGTATGCTAAGGATAAGAGCCAGGATCGCCCCAACTTAAAAGCTGCCTTACTAAAAGAGCAAGAATCCATTAACCAGTTATTCATTAACTTTGTTGCTTCTCACTCCTTCACTCTCAACGAATCATGGTTGCTGGACAATACCTTATGGGCACTGGCAAAGTTCTATCGACTGCAAGCTGAAGAACAACAAAAACATCTGGACGATGCGCTTTTTGAGGCACTGGAACAGCAAACTCAACTAACACGAGAAGAACGCCAGCAAAGTTTTACCTACGGTTATCTGGTGAATACGTTTCGTGGTCACTCTGCTTGCAATGACGCGAGTTTTAAGTCGTTATGCACCTCTGCGGATATCGATAGTGTATTGCCTATCCAGCACTCTTGTTCTGACAGTTTGTTTATCCGAGCAGAGTCATTAACACAAGAGCAATTAGAGTCGGCCTGCAATAAACTCACATCACAAGAGAGTCACTTTCATACTCTACTTAACACCCAACGCCAGCCAGTGGTTAATGATCATAATAAGTCATTACGAGTAGTGATATTTGATCGCTGGAGCCAATATCATAAGTATTCCCCAACATTATTCGACATTAATACCGATAACGGTGGCATGTACATCGAGGGCACTCCATCAGATCCTGATAATCAGGCCACCTTCTTTTCTTTTGAAGCCAGTTGGCTTTTGCCAGAGCATGTTATCTGGAACTTAAATCATGAATATGTTCATTACCTTGATGGGCGTTTTGTTAAATACGGTGGCTTTAAACATTTTCCTAAACAAATGGTCTGGTGGTCAGAAGGCATCGCAGAATACATCGCCAAAGGAAACCATCACTCACGGGTTGAGAAAATGCTCACCAAGCTTGAGCAAAATGATTATTTGGATGTTCAAACCATCGTCGATACCGAATACCCCGACGGCGTAGAAAGAACTTATTATTGGAGCTATCTGCTCATCCGGTATTTAGCCGAGCAAGACCAACCCACGCTGGTTAAACTCACTCAACCCATGAAAGGAGACTTTTATAAAGGCTATCAGCAAGCTCTTAACGCCATGGTATCCAAACATAGCACAGGCTTTCAGGAGTGGTTAAAGCAATACCCTCTGAACTCCGATACGCAGAAAGAAAATCAGCAAGAGAAACTGCCCCGTAAAATTGGTCGCTATGATTATCCAATTTATCTAACGCCTGTGCATCTTACTCAGTATGCTAAAGGTGCGCATCAGAAATAATCTTGATTGATAAGTAATTGGGGGATTAGTTGATGCTTCAAAAGCACTCAACTTTCCCCAAACATATAACGTCCGTTGCTCACAGTCACATTAGGAGGAGTGCCCTTCTCTTCAAACCAGTCGTAGCCTTCTTTGAGGTTTTTCCAGAAAGAATACCATTGATGGTTCTTTTCTCTATTAAGCCGTTCTTCTGTCATTCGAAACGGAAACGCGTGAACACGAAAAAACCCTTGTCCATTGGCTAAGGCCGCGTTAACCAAAGTGTAAATTTCTTCGATGTAAGGGTCCGTCATTGCGTAACAACCAATAGAGACACAGTTACCATGGATCATCAACGCACTGCCCGTACGCTTATGGTAACGATCATAAGCATTAGGATAACCAAGGTTGAAGGATAAATGAAAACGGCTCCATGGATTCAATTGATTTGGTTTAACGAAATAAAACCCTTCTGGGCTTTGCCGATCGCCCTCTTTCAGTTTTGGACCTAGATCGCCAGAAAAGGTACAGATCTCATAGGTTTTAAATAACTCAAAGCTTCCACCGGTGTTGGCAACCCAAGCTTCGAGTAATGATTCTTCTTTAAATACTCTGATAAAAACGGAAGCTCCTAGCGAGAGCTTTTTCTGTGCTAGCAAAGCCTCTAAAGCAGGCTTATTTTTCGCAATAGCCTGATTCGAACGATCACTTTCGGGAAGCCCATCTTTACGGTTAGCTATCGGAGGTTTGTATTGTTGCTCTTCGGTTATTTCATTGTTTGTCACTGCATAAAGCCCTATACCTACAAGTAGCACGCTGGCTAAAATGGTCATTCGATACATTGATCATCACACTCAATATGAAGATAAATATTGAGACAGACTTCGATACTCTTAGTTCCCGCCAGGCTTTATTACCAACTTATTGAAAAACCACGGTTCGATTGCCGAAAACAAACACTTTTTCTTGTAGGACCTGTTGCAAGGCATGCAACAATACAGACTCCTCAACCTCTCGTCCTGCCTGAGCCATCCCCTTCGCAGTGTAAGTGTGATCAACCTTAATCACATCTTGAGCAATGATTGGACCCTCGTCGAGATCGTTGCTAACAAAATGTGCTGTGGCTCCTATAAACTTGACGCCTCTTTCAAAGGCCTGTTGATAAGGGCTGGCTCCAATAAATGCGGGAAGAAACGAATGGTGAATGTTGATCATTTGATTGGGATAGGCTTCAACAAACTGAGGGCTTAAAATACGCATGTACTTTGCCAACACAATGTAGTCGGGTGCGTATTCTGCCAACAAAGCCAATATACGTTGCTCGTGTTCTTCACGCGAAAGATTTTGGTGACACACATGATGGTAAGGAACGCCAAATTTAGTTGCGAGATCCTCCAACACATCGTAGTTGCTGATAACAGCAACAATATCAACGTCTAGCGCGTTAAAGTATTGCTTCATTAGAAGATCGCCAATACAGTGAGCTTCTTTGGTCACCATAATGACAATACGCTTGCGCTCCAAGGATGTAATACGTCGTTCTGAACCTTCGGGTAATATTTCATCCAACTTGCTAAGAAAAGCGGGTTCGTCAAGTTTTCCCTCAAATTCAGTGCGCATAAAAAATCGCCCAGTGGTTTCGTCAACAAACTCATTATTTTTAAGAATATTGAGGTGATGTTGATAACACACATGAGTGATTTTGCTTATAAGCCCCTGACTATCAGGACACTCCGTTAATAATATTTGATGCATAAAATCAGTACACTGGCAAAACTCTATTAGTAACACACCCCTTATCGAGATACCAAATAGGCATATAGCTAAAGGGAATCATCACTGTTGAGCTTCTTCAAATAAACAGCGTATTCAACACCTCGGTTGGTTGGAGCAGGACCATAGTGCTGAAAGCCCATGCGTAAATACATAGATAGCGCCACTTCCATAATATGACTGGTGTGTAATGCAATGGCAGGTACTTTGTCTCTTTTCGCTTGTTCGATACAAACTTGCATCAATGTGCGCCCAAAGCCTCTACCACGATACGCCGGATCAACAACCAGCATTCTAACAATCGGCACATTGTCAGGAAAATGCTCCGCTCTCTTTTCTTCAGCAGACACATAAACCACACCAGCGGCAATACCGGATGGTGTATCAATGACTTTAACACTATGGGTCGAAGCGAGCTCACCAAAACAGCGTAAGTGTTGTTTCAAGTCAGACCAATTAACAAAGTCATTTTGATACTGAGAAAATGCAGCAACAGCTACATCATTCAATTTTGCTTCATCGCCATCTTGATAATTTCTTACTTGCCAATCAGTCATGTTTATTCTGAGTTTTCCAGTGAGTAAAAAACAATAGTCAATCTTGAGATAAACAGTTTACCTGTAAACTATTAATTGAGATATAAAAATTTATATCAGTCTCATACTGATATAACTATCCATTTTTGAGGGGGGCAAAAAGTTACATTAGCGCACTTCGATATACGTTTAAAAAAAACCTCTAAACTTGAGATGTTCAAAGCATTTACTTTGTATTTTTCTTTTTATTAACATTGGCGATGTTTAATCAGTGCACAGATAAAACAACAATAAAAAAGTTAGACACAGGCTCTTTGGATTTATCTTATTGAACATTTGGTTTTATGAAAAAGAGCACACACAATGTATAAGGAACACATAATGAAAAACGTAATAAGAAAGTCTTTTTCTCTTGTAACTGCAGCGACTTTAACTTTAAGTATTGGTTTAGCTAACGCGAATGATGATTCCTTCAAAAACATGCCAGAACTGGTTGCCGACGATCGCAATGAAGCAACCACATTGAACGCATCAACTAGCATGAAATGTTATGTTGACACAGCAGCTTTTGATCATTTTTCTAATGGCTTTTGTTTTGCAGCTAGCTGGAACCGCACAACAACGGCTGTTTTTAGAATAGATGGAGGCCCTAGCACCAACTTCCGTATTTACTGGTCAGACTCTCGTTGTAGCCAGACTTCTAAAACTTGTATGTTACCTATTAGTTGGTACCAACGCATTAACTTATCTGCTGACATACTTGATCTTTCTAACGGTACTTTCTCTTCTGCCAGCGCAACAGCGATGTATGAAGGTTTGCACTAATTCCATTGCGCTTTGAAAATTAACAACTTTTTTGAAGTGCATAATTCGTGAAATAGGTCCATCAAACTATTGGCTTAACAAGCCAATAGTTTGAGCTTTATCTCAGCACTGCAATAATTATCTATTTAAAGTCTATAGGAGGAATTTGTAAACTAGTCTATACTCATAAAGATAAATCGTTTCGAGAAAGACAGATGTCGAAACTCTATGCAAAAAATACCTTAAGTAGTGGCTATCAATTAGACACAGGGTTTGTTGCGTTCAATGCCCCCTATTTTAGCCAAGTCCCTCCCACTCACACAAAATTCTCGTGCTTTACTCATGACTCTCCGTGGTCAGCCTTAATGGCTGCAGATGTAGAGACACTTTGCACTATCGAGAAAGCCGTGGTGTGTTATGAGCTAGAAGGTTCTGATCTTACTCCTCAACATATTTCAATGCCCAGTTGTCAGGTTACGGATATTAATATCCGAAATATAGAGAAAGAAAACCGTCAACTCTTAAGAGATATGTTTGGCGAGCACGATCATTGCGATTAAATCGCTGAGTCTAATAAGTTTGCTATTAATGTGCTAAGCTAACGGCTTGGTCGTTTTGCTTTGTATGACGAATGATTATTGATTCCATCGAAAAACTTCGAGCGCTGTACCCTTCTGCTAAGCAGCGAGCTATAAAAAAGCAGTTAACCCATCTTGAGCAACACAGTCACCAATTTATAAAACTGAGTCCTTTTGTTGTCTTATCCACCGTTGATAGTAGTGGCCAGGTCGACGCATCTCCAAGAGGTGGTTCCCCTGGCTTTGTTAAGGTTTTGTCTCCGACTCAAATTCTGATACCTGATGCCCGCGGAAACAATCGGTTAGATAGCATCAGCAACATCATAGAAACAGGACAGGTCGGCACTCTTTTTATGATTCCCGGTGTCGATGAAACTCTACGTATCAATGGCCGTGCTACTGTGAGCACTTCAGCAGATTTACTGTCCCTTTTTCATGCTGATGATAAACGGATTATCTCGGTTATCGACATTCAAATCGAGAGTGTGTTTTTGCATTGTGCCAAAGCATTTATGCGTTCAAAACTTTGGTCTTCAGAGGCTCAAATAGAACGCGGCGAACTGCCTAGCATGGGTCAGATGCTAAATGATCAGATGCAGGTAGAAGACGAACCCGAAAGCCAGGCTGATATGGTTGCCCGTTATCAGGCCGACATTTGAATCCAAAGCCTGTTAACGGCAGTGAAACACGGCCAGGTTACTTTTGGACTCAACAGCTCTTAGTCCATGTTTGTTAGGCATAAAGGGCCTTAAAACCAACTGAACTTCAACATTTTGATCTTTGCGCCAATTGCCAATAGGTTGACTGTTTTTGCATAAAACATATTCATAATGCTCTAACAATCTAGGATTGTAGTAGTAACTAGAGTCACACCAGGCTAGTGCCGCTTCCTCTGCTGTCCAATAACGTTGAGATTCCACCGTCGCATTACCAGAAATGGTCCAGTAAGAAGCACTTGAACATGCCGATAGAGCACTTTGAGAGCAGAGTGAGAAAAAACAGGTCCACAGAAGATACTTGAAGATCTTAGTAATCATAGTGCGCCACTCCAAACTTATCTTACTTAAAAATAGTATAGCGTCAGCGACTTGATTTGCTTAAAAAATATAGGGGTATAAAGATGAGAAAAAGAAGACTAAGTGGTAGTAACCGATTCTTTAGTCGTTTCTTTATTGTTTTGCGCCTGGTGCAAGCGATAAGGCATTTGTCGTAATTTATGTTTATGAGATACCCAGAGTAGATCATCCCAAAAACTTTCTACATCATTTTGATCAATTCTACCGGTTTCACCAATAGCGACAAGACGTTTAACGGCTTCACAAACGTTGCCTTTCAAAATAACACTACGAGTACTCTTTAAATACTCGGCATGACGCCCTCCGGGATTATCAAAACGAAAGTCTTCTAGCTTTTTTACACAGCTAAAAAGTTTTTTACGTGTTTGAATCGGCAAAAACAACTCATGTACCAGTTCTTGCAATATCATGGAAAGTCCCTGTCAGCCCTTATAATCCAGTGTTAGTTAAACAAAGCAGCTCGTGATAATAAACGTATTTTTTATCACTTCCAATCTTATAATAACCTTAAAAATAGTATTGGTCTGGCCTTACAACAACTCATTTTGATATATATCTCACAAGTCATCTCAGGCTTACTTGGTGGCGAGCATTATGCGACACTAATCACATTATTTTTGTGATGCACATCTCAAAACTTTCTCTCTAAAAACGGTAATTTTACGTGCTCTAATACCCATAAATCAGCATTTGAGCAATTTGCTCTCGATTGATTAAAATGAAACTTCTTTTCTCTGTTAGGAATCCTTATGTCTCGTACTCCATTGAATTTATTACTGATAGGCGCAAATCGAGGTATTGGCCTCGAACTGGCAACACAATTTGCTGCCCGCGGAGATAATGTCACCATCAGTTGTCGGCATTTAGACGACTCACTAGAAGCATTGCCTTTTGACATCATTACGGATGTTGATATCACTACCGACGCTGGGCTCAACAATCTGAAAGAAGCCGTAGACGATCAGCAGTTTGACGGCGTCTTCTGCATTGCAGGTCTGCTAGAAAAAGTGACTCTGGATGAACTCGACATTGAGAGCATTCGACGCCAATTTGAAGTCAATGCTCTGGCGCCTTTAAGAGTTGCCGCCCTGTTAAAAGACCATATTAAACCCAATGGTAAGTTAGCCCTGATGACCAGCCGTATGGGCAGCATAGAAGATAATGGCAGTGGCGGTAGTTATGGTTATCGCATGAGTAAGACAGCGCTCAATGCTGCGGGCAAGTCCCTCGCCATTGATCTGGCGGAACAAAAGATAGCTGTCGCTCTGCTCCACCCAGGTTATGTGAGAACCCGTATGACTCAGTTTAATGGCTTAATGGATAGTGATGAAAGCGCGAAGCTGCTGATCGAGCGATTTGATGGGTTAAATCTTGAGAATTCGGGCAGCTTTTGGCATGCCAATGGAGAGCTACTGCCCTGGTAAATAAAGCAGCGGGCGATCATTCGAAAGCCCGCGACTTAGAGGGTCAATAGTCCCTAAAAACTTTCTTTAATTTTTAAATCAAACTCTGGCATCATTTTATTTTTAAGCATGGTTAATGCCGTTTCTTCGGGCGAACAGCCAGGGCAAATACCCTTCGCGCCAAAGCGCGTCGCTTTGACCTTGAAGGTTTTATTAAACAAAGCCTTACCATCGTTCTCTAAGATGTAATGAACCGAAACATCTAAAGGCCAGCCATCATCAGCTCCTTCGTGAGTATATAAAAACGAGACTCTCAAGGTTGTTTTGTGAGATGAGATATCACGAGCATCACCTATGTATTCTGTTGACCCAAAGTAAGGCTTAGTGAAAATAATCTCGGCAAGCTCGCGGCCATGAATCAGTCGGATTTTTTTCTGAGCGTCGTCTCGTCTGTCTCCATAGGTGAATATCTTAAGTTCTTTCTCAATAAATGGGCTGACAGTGGGTTTGGGTGGGTTTGAGCCACAGCCAGCTAGCAATAAAAGCCCGAGTAATGACACCAGTAGATGTTTTTTCATCCATAGCTCCGTTGGTTGTAAGTAGCAGTAAGGATTAGTATTTTCTGCATCATAGCGGCAAAAGATCCTTATCTCAACTGTGGTGGTTATCATTGTTTTTTGTGATGTTTTGTGTGTTTGTTTCTTGGTCTTTTGAGGGCTTTAGTTTCATCTGCGGTGAGCCTCCTATATCAACGGAGTAATTGATTTATTCAGAAGCTCTTTTATTTGCTCCCTATTTTTGATAGCACAAGTTTCGCCTTTATGCCCTGTTCGGGTATAGCGGCGAACCTTCTTTTTCAAGAGCGAAAAAGAAGGTCCTTAGATCCCATCTTGTACTACAAGATAGCGGCAAAACACTCTAGATCGCTGCGCTGGCAATTGCTCAGCTGGGATTTTATGGGTTGAATATGTCTGTTCATTCACAAGGGATTTGTTGATCTTGTTTGTGCCAAGGAAGATTCGATTTTGCTTTGTATTCTTGTTTGGTTCTCTTTCTTGGCTCTAGACTTTCATACGACTCCGCTGTGACTTAATGAGAGCGGAGTATAATTTTGGCCCTCCTGACTTTTTGCATGAGCGTAGCAAAAGCGTCTCCAACTTTTCCCTCTAGCTTTTAATTTCCCCCTATTCCCTGTATCCTTTATGGGTTACTCATTCATTTTTTGAGGTTTTTGTGGTCTCATCCATCGCTCGATTACTGACAATTCTGCTCCTTGTGGCCTTTGTGGGTCAGGGAATGGGTATGTCATTAATGGATTGTCAGATGGAGATGTCGACTCAGTCTTTAATGATGGATCATGATATGGACCATTCATCTCACAATGATTCCATGCACTCTTCTCCATCAATGGATGAGTGTTGTAACATCGATTGCAGCTGTCCCGTCAGCAGTTGTCAGACTTCACTTATTCCTCTACCTGAATCAGAAAGCAAATTGGCCAATAGCACTGCAAACATGTTTTTGTCGAGCATCGAAGCGCCTGTTTCTGTTGTCTTTTCTCTCTATCGTCCCCCAATTTTCGCTTAACACAGGACAGATCTGTCCAAAAATCCATTATTTGACTGCTGAGCCCTAGTGCCAGAGGTCTTCTATAGAGTTTTTGCTGTTAATCAGCATTAAAGTTGAGTGAAAAAAGATGTATTACACCTTTATGTTTCAAGGGGTTAGCCGTCCGCTGGCCACCTTTGGCTTGGTAAGTCTGTTCTGGGCCTCGTTTGCCAGTGCCCAAACCATAGCTCCCCAAACCCGATTAGAGTCCGTTGTGTTGACGGCCATAAACCATGATCTGGAACTCAAAGCCAGCGAGCACCGGCAAAACATGTTGGAGGCCAGTAGCCAGGCAGCAGACACCCTGCCGGATCCACGAATCTCTCTGGGTATCATGAATATTGCAGCAGACAGTTTTGATTTTGCTCAGGAACCCATGACTCAGTTGAGTCTGGGGCTGTCGCAGAAGCTACCACGAGGCAATAGTCGACAAATCCAGCAGCAACATCAGTCATTGCTGGCATCACAGCAGCCTTTGTTGCGGCAATTACGCCAACGGCAACTAGTGGTCACCACGGCATCCTGGTGGCTGGCACTTTATCAGGCTCAGCAGAGCATTCATTTAATTCAATCCAACCGAGCCTTGTTCGAGCAACTGGCCGATATTGCGCAGGCAAATTATTCTTCTACCATCGGCAATACTCGGCAGCAAGACATTGTTCAAGCCCAGTTGGAGCTGACGCGCCTGAATGACAGATTACAAAAACTGAAGCAGCAACAAGAAACGGCACGTTTGCAGTTGAGCCAATGGACTTTGTATTCTATTGATCAGGTTCCCACGCTCCTTCCCAACGTATCTCTGTATGGAGAGCAATGGATTGAATCCAATGGTGATGATGATCAAAAACTGTATCAGCGCTTATTAGAGCACCCGTCTGTCTTGGCGTTAGAACAAAGCATCAAAGCCAAGAGCAAACGGATTGAGTTGGCCAAGCAAAAGTATCGGCCAGAATGGGGTTTTAATATTCGCTACGGTTATCGCGACGATACACCTCAATCTTTGTCGCGTTCTGATTTGTTGTCTGTAGGTATTTCTTTTGACATTCCCTTATACGGTCACCAACGACAAGATAGCGAAGTCGCTGCCGCTGCCGCGGATTCAGCCATCACCAAAACCGACAAGGCATTGCAGCTGCGTAAACTGGTTGCCGCAGCAAGAGTCGCTCAATCGCAATACAAAAATCTACAACAACGCCGCACACTTTACCGCCAGCAACTCTTACCACAAACAGAAGAACAGGCCGAAGCCGCTTTAACAGCCTACACCAATGACGATGGCAGTTTTGCGGACGTGGTTCGTTCCAGAATAACAGCGCTCACCGCCCAACTGGATATGTTAACCATCGAAGTAGAGCGTCTAAAACAAATCATTCAGTTCAATTACTTCTTTGCTCCTAATGCCAACACAATGATCCAAATCAGTGATCCAAATCAACAACCAGCAGGAAGCCGTTAATGAATAATCTAGCCAAAACTCTTTTTGTTCTCTTTGTGGGGTTATTGATAGGTGCAGCTCTCATGTGGCACTTAGCGCCTCAATCAGAGTCAGTCGATGCAAAAGACGATGATCAACCGCTTTACTGGGTAGCGCCTATGGATTCAAACTATCGTCGCGATGGCCCCGGTAAGTCACCCATGGGTATGGATCTGATTCCTGTTTACGCCAACGATAGCGCGAGCAATACAAGCGCTGGAGAAATTACTATTTCACCCCAGGTCGAAAACAATCTAGGCGTTAGAATCGCCGAAGTACAAAAACAGATATTACGCTCAAACATAAAAACCGTGGGTTACGTACAGTACGACGAAGAACAATTGATTCATATTCACCCTCGTGTTGAAGGCTGGATAGAAAAACTTTATGTGAAAGCCGCAGGTGATCCGGTAACAAAACAACAGCCTCTGTACGACATCTATTCGCCCGCTTTGGTGAATGCCCAAGAGGAATATGTGTTGGCACTCAGTCGCAAAAATCAACGCCTTGTTCAAGCTGCAAAAAACCGTTTACGAGCATTACAACTACCCAACAAAGCCATACAACAGCTCACTCGCGATCGAAAAGTCCAGCAAACCATTACTCAATATGCACCGCAAGACGGTGTTGTTGATAACCTAAATATTCGCGAAGGTTTTTATGTCAAACCAGGCACCACTCTGATGTCAATTGGTACGCTTGATCAAGTCTGGGTTGAAGCCGAAGTCTTTGAACGACAAGCTGGTCAGGTGAAAAAAAATCAAGCAGTGTCTATGACACTGGATTTTTTACCCGGAAAAGTTTGGCATGGACAAGTTGATTATATCTACCCTTCACTTGAACAAACCACGCGAACGCTCAAAGTTCGCCTCCGCTTTAATAACCAAAAAGCACTATTAAAACCCAACATGTTTGCCCAAGTTATTATCCATACTCAAAACGAACATCCAACAATACTGGTGCCACGTGAAGCCGTTATTCGAACAGGTCGACATGATCGTGTGGTTTTAGCCCTGGGAGAAGGACGTTTTAAATCCATCAACGTGAAGCTCGGCAGAACCACTAACGAAGTGGCCGAAATTCTTGATGGCTTATCTGAAGGCGAGCACATTGTTACCTCCGCTCAATTTTTGCTGGATTCAGAATCGAGCAAAACCTCTGACTTTAGACGCATGAGTCACGACAGTAATCACATCGAATCCGCCAACGTTGATGGTGTTATTAATGCGATTAATGAAGACACTCGAGTGATTAATATTTCGCGAGGCCCTATCGACAAATGGGATCGACCCGCCGCAACCCTGGACTTCGTTCTCGATGATCATCTGAACCTGAATGAATTTTCCATTGGTCAAACCATTAACTTTACTTTTGAAATTCGCGATGAGTTTGTTATCACTCAATGGCGTCCTATCAGCCAAAATAAACACCGCTCCAACCAAGGGGCACAACCATGATCGCTTCGATTATTCACTGGTCGGTTAACAATCGTTTATTTGTTTTGTTAATCACCTTTATCATTACCGGCGCCGGAATTTATTCGATCAAAAACACGCCAGTTGATGCGCTTCCCGATCTGTCAGATGTTCAGGTTATTATAAAAACCAGCTATCCCGGGCAAGCCCCGCAAGTTGTTCAAGATCAGGTAACCTTTCCTTTAACGACGGCGATGTTGTCGGTACCAGGAGCGAAAACAGTAAGAGGATTTTCGTTCTTTGGCGACTCTTATGTTTACGTAATATTTGATGACAAAACCGACCTTTACTGGGCACGAAGCCGGGTACTGGAATATTTAAGTCAGGTAACGGCGTCATTACCCCCCAACGCCAAACCTCAGCTTGGTCCCGACGCCAGTGGTGTTGGTTGGATTTATTTGTATGCACTGGTCGATAAGACCGGACAACACGATATCAGCCAACTGCGCAGCATACAGGACTGGTTTTTAAAATATGAATTACAAACGGTTCCTGGCGTTTCCGAAGTTGCTGCCATTGGCGGCATGGTAAAGCAATATCAAGTTCAGGTAGAGCCCGATAAATTGCGCGCTTATGGTATTCCGCTAAGTCACATACAAATGGCCATAAAACGAGGCAATCAGGAAACTGGCGCCTCGGTGATCGAAATGGCCGAAGCTGAGTATATGGTAACGGCAACCGGATACATTAAAAGCGCAGAAGACATTGCCACCATTCCGTTGGGACGCAATGCCAAAGGAATTCCGCTCACCGTTGGTGATGTAGCTCAAGTCAGTATTGGTCCGCAAATGCGACGAGGTATTGCTGAGCTTAATGGAGAAGGCGAAACCGTTGGCGGTGTTGTCGTGATGCGTTTTGGCGAAAATGCGCAAAAAACCATTGAAGGCGTCAAGGCTAAACTGTCGGATCTAAAACGCGGTTTGCCACAAGGAGTCGAGATAGTCACGGTCTATGATCGCTCTCAACTGATAGCTAACGCTGTCGATAATTTGTGGCAAAAACTGCTCGAAGAATTGTTAGTCGTCGCATTGGTTTGCGTGGCTTTTTTGTTTCACTTACGTTCCTCTATTGTGGCCATTGTCAGTTTACCCTTAGGTATACTCATTGCCTTTATCATCATGCATTATCAAGGCATCAATGCCAACATTATGTCGTTGGGCGGTATCGCCATTGCCATCGGCGCCATGACGGATGGTGCGATTGTGATGATCGAAAACATGCATAAACACATGGAAAAAACGCCCTTAAACGACGACAACCGCTGGCAACTGGTTGCCAAGTCTGCCAGTGAAGTGGGCCCTGCTTTGTTTTTTAGTCTGCTTATTATTACGGTCAGCTTTTTGCCCGTTTTTATTCTAGAAGCGCAAGAAGGTCGCATGTTCTCTCCCCTCGCCTATACCAAAACCTACGCCATGGCGGCATCGGCGGCTCTCGCGATCACTTTGATTCCGGTGCTGATGGGGTATTTTATTCGCGGCAAGATCGTTTCAGAAAAACGTAATCCTCTTAATCGATTGTTGATTGCGATCTACCTACCCATACTCAAACAAGTTCTGAACTATCCTAAACTCAGCATTGCACTGGCCTTGGCAATCACTGTGGTAGGTTTTTATCCAGTGAATAAAATTGGCAGTGAATTTATCCCACCACTGGATGAAGGCGATCTCATGTACATGCCAACAACCTATCCCGGAATATCGATTGGCAAAGCTCGAGAGATTTTACAACAGACCGACAAATTGATTCGCACCGTACCAGAAGTTGCTAACGTCTTCGGAAAAGTCGGTCGCGCCGAAACCGCCACCGATCCTGCACCTTTAACCATGATAGAAACTTTTATTCAGTTAAAACCTCGCGATCAATGGCGCGAAGGTGTGACCACTAAATCGTTACAGCAAGAATTAGATTCTCTGGTTCAATTTCCTGGATTAACTAATGCTTGGGTGATGCCAATAAAAACTCGCATCGACATGCTTGCCACAGGAATAAAAACCCCCGTAGGCATTAAGGTCGCAGGGCCCGACATTGAAGTCATCCAATCCATTGGAGAACAATTGGAAACCTTGCTATCAAAAGTAGAAGGTACTGCATCGGTCTACTCTGAACGCGTGGCTGGTGGGCGTTATATTAAAGTGGATATTCAGCGTGAAAAAGCGGCCCGCTATGGATTAAACATTGCTGATGTACAACAGGTCATAGCGACAGCGATTGGTGGAATCAATGTCACTCAAACTATAGAAGGTCAAGAGCGCTATCCTGTTAACCTGCGTTATCCGCAAGATTATCGAGACTCGCCCGAACAATTGGCAAATTTGCCCATCGTCACCCCTTCGGGCCAACGCATTGCTGTTGGTGACGTTGCCAATATATTTATTGAAACAGGACCTCCCGGCATCAAAAGTGAAAACGCCCGCATCAACGGCTGGACCTATATCGATATCGACAACATTGATGTAGGCACTTATGTTGAACAGGCAAAACAACACCTACAAAAAGAACTGCAACTTCCTGCAGGTTATTCCATCAATTGGGCCGGTCAATATGAATACATGGAACGGGCCAAAGATAAACTCAGCTATGTACTCCCACTGACTTTGGCCATTATTCTAGTATTGCTTTATCTAAACTTTCGTCGCCTGGATGAAGTGCTGGTGATCATGGGCACCTTGCCTATGGCGTTAATTGGCGGATTATGGCTGATGTATCTGAATGGTTTTAATTTTTCGGTAGCTGCAGGAGTAGGCTTTATTGCTCTGGCGGGTGTCGCTGTAGAAATAGGTGTGATTATGTTGGTGTATCTTAATCAGGCACTCGACGTTCACAAACAAAAATCCTCTTTTACTTTGTCGGATCTTCATGAAGCGATCATGCAAGGAGCGGGAATGCGTATTCGTCCTGTTATGATGACCGTCGCAACCATCATTGTTGGTTTGCTTCCGATCATGCTCGGCTCTGGTACTGGCTCAGAAGTGATGAGTCGAATCGCAGCTCCCATGGTGGGAGGAATGACCAGCGCTTTGTTGTTAACTCTGTTTGTGCTCCCAGCCATTTATTTGTTAATGAATCGAAAATACTGCAAAGAGCATTAAAGGATCAGGGCATCCTTCTTCAACAGGATGCCCCAATAAGATTTATGAAGACGTTAAACGCTTTTTGAGTTGTTCGGGTTTAATCAGTCCCATCTGCAACTGCCCGTCTGGCAGTATCATGACGGGTGTCGAATTAATCCCCATACTCACTGCCGTCTTAAATTGATCAGCAACGGTATTGTCACAGCTCGCTCTATCGACGGCCTGCCCCGCCATGGCCTTGTCCATACTTTTACGAGGATTTTCTGAACAAAATACAGACACCGCCTTAAGATAAGATTGAGATCCCACTCCTGAGCGCGGCAGCATGACATAATTGACGCTAATGCCCAGAGCATTAAAGTCAGCCATCTGAGTATGAAGTTTACGACAATAGGTGCAATCGATATCGGTAAATACGGTCACTACATGCTCTTCTTTGTTGGCAGGAAACGACAAGGTCATGGACGATGACAAGTCCGAAATGGCTTGCTTGCGCAGCGTTTGCTTTTCTACCTCAACCAGATTGAGCTGTTTTTTGGTATCAATGACGGGTCCACCAAACAGGTAGCTGCCATCCTGGGTAGCAAAAAATACCTGGTGACCCAAAGACACTTTTAGTAGATCTGAGTTATAGGACTCTATGATTAAATTAGGCGGATTGCCTAGTACTGATCGTATCTGGTTTTCGGCGGTTGATTCAGCCGCAGTAGCAACACCCAATATCATGCTGCTACCTAACAATAAGCTTAATACTCGTTTCATGTTATCTCTCCTGTACAAAGTCAGAAGAGTTATACTCCATTGGCCTTCAAAAGCCTTATCAGATTATCTATAAGCTTCTAATATTTCCTATAATTTATTACTTATCAATGAGTTACACAGCTGCCACTTTATTCTTTAAGATGTTTTTTTGAGCCTCTCGCAGAGCCAGATAATGGCGCTTATCAGACCCATTGCAGTCTGATAAATCATCTTCTTGTTGCGCTTTAAGCAATTGTTGGCAGCGCTTAATGTAATCCTGATTCGATGCGACTTGCTGCTGGTGTGCCTCTGACCGTTCGGGTTCTATACCCATACGTTGTTTGAGTTCTCGAATGCGTTGATTCACCGCATCCAGAGTACATTGAGATTGCCCCCAATCTAATGAGTCTTTACCTTGTATCGCGGCTTTTAACGCTTGTGGCATTTGGCCTTTTTGAACATAAATTCGGCTCAAGAGATCTGCTGCGGCCATTTGATGATAAGGAGAAGCGGGTTGATTCGACAATGGCTGCAACACCTTAATGGCATCATCCAGCCGTTGTTGCAGCAACAAGGTTTCTGCCAACAGCAATCGCGCTTCTGACGATTGTTGATTTTCTTCAAGTGCAAATTCCAACCATTGACTGGCCTCTTGCACTCGTCCTTGTTCGAGCTTCATCACTCCCTGAGCAAAGGCACTTAATGCGGGCAAGCTATGGGTAAAGTTGGTCTCTTCATCTGCTGATGGCCACCAGACAAAAGCACTAACAGCCAAGATGACACTCGCAGCGGCCGCATACCACCAAGGTTGCTGGCGGGTATCCGACACTTCTTCTACTTCTGCTATCCATTGATAGCCAAGATTGGGCTGCGTTTTAATAAGCGGTTGTGAAGACAACTTGCGGATCTCACTGATCACCTGAAACAACGTATGATCCTGTACCTGTTCTGTATTCCATACCGCCATAAAAATTTCTTGCTTGCTTAATACACGCTCAGGATTTTGCAAAAACACGGCTAACAGACGCAACGCTTTTGGTCTGATATCTCGCAGTGTTCCCGATTCGGTCAACTCCTGTCGACGCGCATCATATTGGAAAGTGTCAAAACGATAAATGCTCATAAAAATCCTGATCAAAAAATCCGTTAACTGGCTACTCAATTCATCCTACTCAATATCCCTCCTTTTGCCAATAGAGCTAAGCAGGCAAATTCTCCACTTTATCGGAATATCATCGATTTATGCGATAGATTTTTTCACAAAGTTGCGCCCTTCTTCTTTAGCGATATAGAGGGCTTGATCGGCTCGCTCAATAGCCGCTTCGACACTTTCTACATTGAGCATGACTTGAGCGACACCAAAACTGGCTGTGATCTGTAACGTTTGTCCTTCAAAATAGATCTGAAGCTCCTCAAGATGTTTGCGAATTCTTTCGGTTACTTGCCAGGCTTCATCAAGCGGCGTGTTATGCAACAGTCCCACAAACTCTTCTCCTCCCCAGCGACCAAAGGCATCAATTTTACGCAGCATGCTTTGACAACTTTCGGTAACTTCGATCAATACTTGATCACCCGCAGCGTGACCGTAAGTGTCGTTTACTTTTTTAAAGAAATCGATATCCATGATAAAGAGCGAAAAAGGTAATTGATCACGAAGATGCAGTTCGACTTCTTTTTGAGCGTGCTCAAGCAAACAACGTCGATTTAGCGCATTGGTGAGCGAATCAGTTGTTGCCAAGGCTTCCAGTTGATGTTCTCTTTCTTCCACTTGATGAATAAGTTTAGTCAGTGCTTTGTGCATATCCGTTAACTCATCGTCTCCCTTAACATCTTCGGGTGCGGCTCGAGAAGAAATATAGTTCAGCATATTACCTCTCACTTTAGTCAAGCGCTGCATCACGCTACGCTGTAAGTAGACCACAATCACCGTGACAGCCACACACCCAGAAAATACCAAGCCTAATATAATCATAAACATCTGAGTTAATTGAGTAATGGTATTCTGCTTACTTATGACCACTTGTTGCCGAACAGAATCAACCAGTAGCTGTGCACTTTGATTAAGAACATTTGCCAGCTGCTTTTCTTTGCTGAGCGTCTCTCGGATATCTTCTTTAAGTTGATAGAGTTGTGTCTGCTGAGCCAAAATGCCCGTCGGACCAACAACTAGATCAAGCAGCCGTTGCTGCATCAAAATAGCTTGTTGATTTTTTTTCTGACTAGAAAATCGAGCGGCTTTGATCAACTCGTATGCGTGATTGAGCTCTTTTCTTAACGCTTGATAACGGCTGACAGCAGCCGCAGGGTTATGCTCGACACTAAGAGACAATAACGCGCGCTCAACTTCTCGCATGCTTTTTGACCACCGATAATAATCTTCCTTGTTCGCCGACTCCACATCTTGCTCCAGCTGTTGCAAAACACGAGCATAATTCGACTCTATTCGATCAATATATAATTGACTGGAAATTTTTTGTGCCATCAGTAGGTCGAGCTGACGAACCAATGACTCAATGTTTTTTGCCGACTCAATCATGGTGGCAACAGGCTGTTGCAATAAAGGTTGTTCGAGAAACCCTTTTAACATCCTGTTCAGCTCATCGTGAGTGTCTAAAAATCCGAGGGTTTCTTTCATCAAGTGTTGTTGCGACTCTGCAATAGCGATTCTGGGAACATGATGAATGAGTTTTTGTGTGACTTCTGTTAACTGAATGGTTTGTAGAGCCGCATCGATATTCGGTGATATTTTTTGATCCAGATTAAATTTAACCGATGAAAAACTAGAAAAATACGCCGCACAGATACAAAATGTGATGAACAGCATCAGCGCAAAGCCGCTCAACAACCGAAAGTGAATTCGGTGAGTTAATTGGCTATCCTGCTTCTTCAAACTTGCACCCCTGCGGTAACCACTGATGCCAGATCGATGTATTAGCATCTAACCACTTTACGGCTGCCTCATCGTGGCTATAACCATCAAAGTCCATCAGTTTACCCATGTCTGAAATGGATTGATTGTCTACGATCATTCGCTTGAGCAGTTTATAGGCACAAGGCCAGGTTTCAGGAAACTGCTTCCAGGCGACTTTCATAATCGGATAACCTTTTGGGTTGCCGCAGTCATGAGTAATATTGGGATTAGTACCCCAAGAAGGATCGCTATAACATTCAGGCTCAAATTCAGGGAACTCAATAAAATGGCCTTTATAAACAGCTTCGATAGGATTAGGCGCCCAACTGTATAATAAAATGGGGATTTTATTGCGGTAGGCAGCATCTAACTCAGCCCAGATGGGTTCAGCTTGCTTGGCTTCGATCACTTTAAAATTAAGCTTTAATGCAGAAATCCGTTTTTCATCACCCTCAAACCAAGGGCCTGTCAGAACTCTACCTTTAGGAGCAGTTTGGGGAGAGGCAAATAAGTGAGCGCATTGATTAAGCGCTTTCCAATCCGGTAAACCAGGACAAAGCTCTTCAACGTATTCGGGATACCACCACTCTTCTCTGGCAAAGGTATTATGCTCACCTAAATTGAGCACTTTTTTGGTTTGAATATACCTCTCGAGTTTATTCGAAGATTGAGTCCATAACTCCGGCTGAATATGAATAAGACCTCGATTAATGGCTTCTAGCTGTAACAGATAATCGGTAGGACGATAAATGACCTCATAGCCCATTTTTTCGAGTAACTGGCCGACGACTTTCGCCATCACCATTTGGCTGCTCCAATTATTCTCTGCAACAATAATAGGCTTCTTGTTTGGGTCAGCCACTACGGGCAAGGCTAAACACAGCGAGAGGAAAACAACAAACCACTTCAAGGTCGACATAGTTTAGACACCGTAAAAAATCTCTAATTAATATATAGCTCAGAATACCCCGAAAGTCAGGGTGGTCGTACCCACTAATTAGTACTTCTTACGGGCTATATCAGCCTTTCTACAGGCTACAAATCAAATTAAGTTCACTCAGTATCTGTTTGATTAACAGTAGAATGGTTTATAGGGATCATAAGAAAGCTCGAGAAGGCATATTCTGGAGTTAGGTCAAGTCATCCTATACAATGCAGTAACCTTCGTTTTAAGCCCTAAACCCCTTTATGTTGATGTATATACGCCAGATGCCTAAATACCTGTTTCTTTTGGCGCTTATCACTGGTCCTCTGGTTCTCTCCTATTACATTACTGCACTTTATGGAACTCATTGGCTCAATGGCCATTTAAAACAATGGAATCTGGTACTTGAGAACCTCTATGTAGAGCAACAACTCATCGCCAATCTCGCTATGGGGCTCCATTTATTCGGCGGGATGTTACTGGGGCTCGCTGGCCCCATACAGTTATCTTCATGGCTGCGAAAGAGCTATCCCTACCTCCATAAGATGAATGGCCGCCTTTACGTCATGATTGCGATTATGGTGAGTTTTGGTGGACTCACCTTTATTGGATTACGAGGAACCGTCGGAGGTTTTTGGATGGATGTGGGATTTGGCCTCTACGGGGTTTGCCTGTTAACTGCCGCAGGCTGTACAGGTTTCTTTGCTTACCAACGACAGTTTCAGCGACATCGGCGCTGGGCGATTCGCTTATTTTTACTGGGGATCAGCTCTTGGCTTTACCGCGTTGAGTATTCACTTTGGGCATTTGTTAACGATGGTCTGGTAGGACACGATAGCGAAACCTGGCAAGGCAGTTTTGATCGCGTTATGAATTTTGCGTTCTATATTCCAACCCTGATTGCGGGTGAACTTTACCTGCATTGGCGACAACGTTTTCGACGCCACACATTGCTTGGCGTTTTGATGGTGTTCATCGCCGTCGCTTTAATGGCAGGCACTTTTTTCGCGCTGATGGGATGGTGGCTCCCAGCTATTCACCACAAATAAATCTCACATAAGAGATAAATAATCACAAGGTATTGAGTAAATAGGATAAATACGCCATTTCATCCTAGACTAAGTAAAGTTGTGCCTAAATTGGTTCTTTATGAGTGAATAGTCATCCGCAGCCTCGTGTATTAATTGTTGACGATATACCCGCCAATATATGGTCAGTAAAAGAAGTGCTTTCTGATCTTCCTGTCGTATTTCATGAGGCAGAGTCTGGGCTGGATGCCTTGAAAAAAATTCTTGAGCACGATTACGCTTTGATCTTAATGGATGTACAAATGCCGGAAATGACCGGCTTTGAAGCCGCCGAATTAATTTACGGACATCAAAGAGATAACAAAACTCCCATCATGTTCTTAACCGCTCAGAGCAATAATGTGCAGAGTATACTCAAAGGTTATGATATTGGTGCTGTCGACTACATGACCAAGCCACTCAACCCTTTTGTGCTGCAGAGTCGTGTCAGTGTTTTTATCGATCTCTACATTAAGAAACAACAGCTCTCGACACAACTACAGCAAATTCAGCAACTGAGCAATCAGTTTCATCTAGTGATAGAAAGCGCTGCGTTAGGTATTATCAGCTTCGATAGAGAATTAACCATAAAAACTATTAATTCGGCGGCCCTGTCCATGTTAGGAGCCAACGAATCCGAATGCTTACGACAACCTTTAAAAGATGTTCTGTTTGAGCAACTTTATCGACATCATGATTTCGTCAACAGCTCCTTTTATCACTCCCTTCGTAATCGCAAAAATTTTTCTAGTGATGATCTTCAATTTTGGAATCAGTCCAGTCGTCACACATTTCCAGTAGAAGTCACTGTCGGCACGGTTAACCATGAAGACGAGAGTCAGGTGATGGGAGTGATTTTGTTTCAAGATATCACTCAACGTAAAAAAGCTGAGAACCGACTCACCTATCTGGCGCAATACGATCAACTGACCGGACTCGCCAATCGAAATCTATTTCATTCAATGCTTAAAAACACTCTGGCTAAAGCCAAACGTGGAGGTCATCAGGTCAATCTTCTGTTTATTGATCTGGATAACTTTAAAGACATTAATGACACCTTTGGTCACGATGCAGGGGATCTACTGTTAAAACAAGCAGCCGAACGCTTAGGTCATACCACAAGAGATACCGATACACTGGCTCGATTAGGTGGTGACGAGTTTGCCATTGTGCTAGCACCCGACGAAAACGACAATTTTCCAGCAGCCTATGCAGCCGAAAGAATTGTCAGTCACTTCAAGAAGTCTTTTACTATTTGTAATCAAAATGTTTTTGTTGGTACCAGTGTAGGTATCGCCAGCTTCCCCGACAATGCAGCAACGATGGAGGATTTAATAAAATCCGCCGATACAGCCATGTATCAGGCTAAGAATCTAGGTAAAAATCAGTTCGCATTTTTTAACCAAAGCATGCAGCAAGAACTCAAGCAACAGCTGTTGATTTCAACCTCATTGCATACAGCATTAGAAAAAGGTGAGTTCAGTGTCTTCTATCAACCTCAACTGGACATCAAACAGGGTAAGATTTACGGCGTTGAGGCATTAATACGCTGGAACAGTCCGTTATTAGGACAAATATCGCCAGCTCAATTCATTCCAGTCGCGGAACAAAACGGATTGATAGAAGAGCTCGGAGAGTGGACTTTAGAGCAATCTTGTGAAGAAGCGAAGAGTTGGCTGGACAATAAATTGGTGGATAACTTAAAACTCAATGTTTCTGTCAATATATCTGCAAAACAGTTAAGAAATGATCGATTAAGTTCAACCATTAAAACTATTATTGAAAAGACGGGCCTTCCAACTGACTCACTTAATGTAGAACTTACCGAAACAGCGCTCATGTCAGATCCTGACGTTGCCATTCAAGAGATAGCTCGCATCCATGACCTGGGCGTTGACATTTCAGTAGATGACTTTGGCACAGGCTACTCATCACTTAACTACTTGCGCCAACTATCCATTAACTGCCTTAAAATTGATAAGTCTTTCGTTGATAAAATTGGAGCTTCAAAAAGCGACGAAAGCATCATTGAAGCGATTATCAATCTGGCCAGTGCACTGTCACTTCAAGTTATTGCAGAGGGTGTAGAAAGCCAGAGCCAGGCAGACTTTCTGCTAAAACATAACTGTCATCTTATGCAAGGCTATTTGTTTAGCAAGCCACTCTCCTCAGAGCAGCTCGTTGACTTCTTCAAAAGTTATCAAAGCGACTTATTCTGTAAAACGTCATGAATAAATAACTGATTTTCATTCAGCTGTCTTTTACGAAAGAGTTTCCTTGCGGGAGTGTCTTTTAATGACTCAGGCATAACCGACAAAAACTCGCTAACCTGTTTGGCCAACTTCTTTAACTTCTCTCGTTCAAATGCAACCTGGCTTGTATTATAAAATAGAAAAGCATCTCCCATCCAGCGACGATACTCAGCGCTAGAAACAAATAGTCGTTCAGCAGCGGCTTTGATGACCGCATCATTGTTTAAACTCTTGTAGTAGTTATTCATAAATTGCTCATAGATACTGGAGTTCTTTCTATAGGACTCAATATCAACAACCATTATGTCATAAATCTGTTGAGGAAAATCAACACTGGAAGCAATGACTCTGGCATCATTCGCTACCAGAGCACCTTCAATTTTTGGATTCCAGCCCACCGCCATAGCAATCGATTTATCCATCGCAAACTGTTTGCCTACCAATGCTGGTTTTTGATGAACAATCACTACATCATCGAGGTCCATGCCATGAGACTTTAAAAATAAGTGCAATACCCAGAGTGAAATAGTATCACTGGCAAGAATAACTTTTTTTCCTCGGATATCCTTTGGCTTAGCAATTGAATTACGCAAAATAACTTTATCACCGCCATGACTATAATCGGTAATTGCCAGTACTTTTCCTGGATGCTTGAGAGGGTGCAGAGAAATAAAGTCGAACAGAGTCAAAAACGTTATATCCGCACTGCCTTGGTCGAATCCTTTGATACACTGCACATAGTCTCGATTAAGAACGATAAAGTCTTGGGTTTTACCCGTTGCCTTCATTCCGTTAATAATGTCCCAGGGAGGCCAGTCAGAAATGAGCATAGTCGGCTTTTCTGCTCTTAAAAAGGTACAGAAAGCAAGACTCAATACAATCAGGGTAATACGGAATAAATTCACAACGGCTCCTCAACAAACCTATTTCTAAACCGTCTTCTTCAGACGCTTAATTATTTGTTCAACGGTTAACACCATGCACTCATCAATCGCATCAATCGCCGATGAAGGCATGACCGGAAACTCAGCCTCCAGTGGCGATTGCACCCAGACTTGTCCGCCATGTCGAATCACTTCTTTGCAGCCATTACTGCCATCTGCGTTATTACCGCTAAGTACAATTGCAATCAGCTCCTGTCGATAAACTCGGGCAGCACTACTAAACAACACATCAATAGAAGGCCTGGAATAACAAATCGGCTGTTCTACCGATAAGGCAAACTCATTTTTGTTTTCGAATAGCAAATGGTAGCGAGAACCAGCAATGTAAACACAGCCTTCGACAACAGCCTGCTTGTCCTCTGGCTCATAAACAGGCAACAAGCAAGCATCTTTTAGCAACTCTGCGTAGCTTTGTTCACAGCTTTCACTTCTATGCAGTACCACACAAAAACTCTGCCGGGTATTAACGGGTATTTCCGCTAACATCGCTTTAAGTAGCTTAGCGCCACCTGCTGAAGCTCCGATAATAATCAAGAGCTGACCTCAACAGGTTGTTTTCGAAACAGTCTGGCCTTAATATTGACTTCTTCAAATGCTTCTTTGAGTTCAGAAAATGCCAGGCTTTCTTTGTCTCCCAGACACAAAAAACCGCGCGAAACCAGACTCTCATAAAATAAGCCAAGGACTCTATCCTGAAGATTTCGATTAAAATAAATAAAGACATTGCGGCACAAAATAAAGTGCATTTCGCCAAAGCAACCATCAGTAACCAGATTGTGACAAGAAAACAATACGTTCTCTGATAACTCTTTATCAAAAAAGGCAGCTTCACCCTCTATATGGTAATAATCTGAGAACTTTAAGCGCCCTCCTGATTGCTGATAATTATTTTCATATTTTTCTATGTCTCGACTATCAAAACACCCCTGTTTCGCTTTTTCCAATACCGTCTCATTGTAGTCCGTTGCGTAGATTTGAACTCTCTCTAACAAGCCCTCTTCTTTTAATAGGATAGCGAGAGAATAAACTTCTTCTCCTGTCGAACAACCGGCATGCCATATCTTAACAAATGGATAGGTCTTTAGCGCTGGAATAACCGCTTCCTTAATTTGGATAAAAGCATAAGGAAAACGAAATGCTTCGGTTGCAGTAATGGATAAAGCTTGATGAAGTTGATGGGCAAAGCCTGGTTGATGCAAGATAGGCACAATAAAGTCGGCAATGTTAGCAAAACCATGGCTGTCCTTAACATCGGTTAACCGCCGCAACATTGAAGATTTTGCGTAATCCGAAAAATCAACTCCTGTGCATTTCTGTAACGTTTGTAGTACTAAGGAAACCTCGAGCTCCTCAAGTTGATAGTCTTCAATCATGGTTGAGCCATACCTGCATAACAGAAAGTAACTGCTTGATATTCACGGGTTTCGATAGATAATCGCTAGCACCAGAATCGATACACCTTTGTCGGTCATCGGGCAACGCATTCGCAGTAAGAGCAATAATGGGCAGCTCTTCGAACTTTAGTTTTTGTCGAATATTCATAGTTGCCTCATAACCGTCCATGACAGGCATCATAATATCCATCAAAACTATGTCGAAGTCTTTCATCGCCTCCACTTTCTCGACCGCAGTACGACCATTTTCTGCGATGTCGACAATTAACCCCTGCTCCTTCAGCTCTTTACTTAAAGCAAAACTGTTTCGGAGGTCATCATCAACCAATAGCACTTTTTTTCCTGACAATAGTGATATGCCAGGAATTTTTTGCTCACTGCCTGAGTCTTTTTTGCTATCACATATCGATGTGATGCAAGTCGATAATTCTTCAATCAAACGCTGGGAGGCATCTTTTCCTTTAACAATGAGTGTATTACTAAAAGAACGTAATCTTTGATAAGTATCTTTATCCATCTCTTGAGCACTATAAATAAGAATGTGCTCAGGTAAAGAGCTTTTCAACTTCTCCAGTTTGGTTAGCAGATCAACCCCCAGTAGGTCGGGTAATCCCAAGTCAAGGACCAAACCATCATAATGCTGAGTAACGAGTCGTCGTAACCCCTCTTTTCCGGTATTCACATATTCAAAGTCGGCAGGCAAATGACCGATGGCTTTTCTCATCGCTTTGGTAGTTCTTTCGTCGTCCTCAACAACCAGGAATCGGCAAATACAATGACCATTGATGGGTGTTGGTGATTCTACTTCAGACTCAGGATTGGGCTCAGATTTTGGCTCGGGTGCGATTTCAATATTAGAGTCGGAAATGTCATGTTTTTCTTGCGCAATCTCTCGTTCTGGCTTGCTGGTAATAAGCACTTCGGTGGGCTCATTGACAGGAGTGAATATCACACTCGATGCATCAATACTCTCGGGGATAAAAATACTGAATCGGCTGCCTTCTCCTGGCGTACTCTCAACCGTGATGTCACCATTTAACAATTCAAGTAGGTTCTTACAAATAGAAAGCCCCAGCCCAGTGCCACCAAACTGTCGGCTGATCGAGCCATCAGCTTGCTTAAAGGCTTTAAAAATCAGCGCAATTTTTTCTTTAGCGATCCCAATACCGCTATCGGCAACATCGATGGTAATCCCTTCACCATAAAGTTCACGTTCATCAGGTCGACAGGTTACATCGATACTGCCTTCGGAAGTGAATTTTATGGCGTTAGAAAGCAGGTTCTTCATAACCTGTTTGATTCGTTGTCGGTCACTATTAATAGATGTCGGACATCCATTTTTTATTTCAAAGTTAAATGCCAGTGATTTCTTCTCGGCATCCGCCTGGAAAGTACTATGCAACTCATTCAAAAGCTCTTCAAGCTCAATCGGCTCTATAACCACTTCGAGCTTTCCAGCTTCGACTTTGGATAAATCTAAAATATCATTGATAATATGCAGCAAATCACTACCACTGCGATTAATAATTTTTAGTGATTCGATATCGCTACCCGATAGATTCTTACTGCGATTAGTCGCGAGCGTTTCTGACAGTAACAGAATACTGTTGAGTGGAGTACGTAGCTCGTGAGACATATTGGCCAAAAACTCTGACTTGTAACGGCTGGACTTTTCTAGCTCTTTGGTACGAAGTGTTAGGCTGTCTTTGGCTTTTTCTAGCTCATTGTTTTGTTTTTCGATCAGTACCGTTTTATCTGTTAATGCCCTTGCCTTTTCTTCTAGCTGCTCGTTAGTCGCTCGCAGCTCTTCTTTTTGCACCTGTAGCGCTTCTTCTGAACTTCTAAGTTGTTCGGTTTGTTCTTGCAGCTTAATATTATTACTTTCTAACTCTTCGTGTTTGCGCTTTAACTTGAGCTCAGACTCTTGCAACTTAACGGTTTGCTCCGACATTTTTTCGTTAGTAAGACTCAGCTGATGTTTCTGTTCTTCTAAATCCTGCGCCTGTTGCTGAACTTTGCTGATTGTTCTTGTGAGTTGATAACGAGTAATAGAAGAATCCAGAGCGACAGCAATACTTTCGGCTACAGATTTCAAAAAAGATAAAGTACGTGAGTCTATCTCGTTACGAAACCCTAACTCCAAAACCCCCACAACATTATCATTGTAAGCAAGAGGCAATATCAGACTTGATGTGATGGGTGTATAACCTACACCAGAAGATAAAAAGCAATAATCTTCAGGCAAGTCTTGCAGTACGAAATATTTTTTCTCCAATATGGCTTGGCCAATGTAGCCTTCGCCTTTGCGAATCACCATGCGAGGGTCTTTTCTAAATGAATAGGCGTAGCTTCCAACCAACCGATAGTCTTCATCCTCTGCCACATACATGACACCAATGGAGGCATCACTTTGCTTTACCAGATAGGCAGTAATTTCACTGCATAAATCTTCCAGGGCATTATCGCCCCCCATGGTTTCAAGCAAATTAGCTCGACTTTCTTCTAACCATTGTTTACGACTATTTTCGGCTTCCAGATGCCTTAAGTTATCACTCATATTATTAATAGCTTTAGAAAGGTGGTCATCGTTACTGTTTGGCTGAATATGCACCTCATAGTTGCCTTCAGATATTAAATTAGCCCGCTCAACAACTACTTTAAGAGTGTCGCGCATCGACATCAACGAAGACAACAAAGCATCGTCAGTTCCCCGCGCAACCACTTTTACATTGGTGTTGCCTTTCGCTATGTTTTCGCAGGTATTGGTTACTTCTCGAAAAGAAAACAAAATATTCGTGAAGGCATTATATAACTGGCGTATCTCTAGGTATGAAGAACGAACCTCTTTGTTTTCGAGTTTGCCTTGCGATAACTCATCACCCCATTCCGTCATAATGCGGATAGGTCTGACAATTCTCAAAGACAATAAGATCGCCAGAACCAATACCAGCAATGACGCAATGGTTAATACACTCAATGATGTTGTTTTGATGGGTTCGATACGCGCCAGAGCCTTAGCCTCTTCGACTTCAGCAATCACACCGACTTTGACACCCAATACATCTAGAGGCTTTAACTCACCAATAACATCTTTATTCTGATAACCTAAATAACTTCCCTCAAACAAAGCAGTCTCGCCGTCTCGCAACCACTGTTGGATAATAGGCGATGGATTATTGGGATCATAGTCAAAAGTCTGATGACCTTCGATACCTTGATAGGAACGGAGCACCAGATCCTCCCCTACAATATAGGTAACCAGATCTTCTTGTTGTAACCGAGAACGGAACACGTCTCCAGCAGGGATTGAAATAGCAATGGTCCCCTGCTTTTTGCCATAATCATCCAAAATGCCCCGAACAAAAAACGCCAGCGGCTTCTTTTTTGCAGGCTCATAATGAACAATATCCGAAAACTCCAGCCGATCACTGCTCAGTGCCCGCTGAAATGCCAGCGATATGTTTTTGCCGCTTGCCGGCATATTGAAGATATTTTTCCCCAGCTCATCATTCTGTCTTATTGTAAAAAGAATATCCCCTTCGGTTCCAATCAACATGACATCATAAAAGGCAAAGTGAAAGGCAAACTGCCGCAAGTGATTGCCATATTGATCATCAAGCTCAGCCCAGGCAAAGGATTGAGTAAAAGCTCTTAAAGAATCAAAATCGGCGCGCTTTGCATTCAACGCACTCACCTGTTGTATTAGATCGGGCGACTCAATTTTTGCTCCAACGATTTTGCCAAGATCATCCATTCGCTTCTGAATATCTCGAGTATAGGTATTAAGATAGGTATCCAGGCGTTTTCGTTCGACTTGTTCCAAGGCAACGCTAGCCGAAGAAAAGTTATAATAGGAAGAAATAATTAATGGCAGCCATGAGCATATTAAAAAGTAGACGATGAGTCTGCGTCCCAGACTATTACTTTTAAATAATTGAGCGAGCATTGAACATGCTTCCTTTTAAATTTATCGTTTTATTTTAACCACCGAGTAGACACAAACTTAGCTCGATAAAAAACAACCATGCATTAAAAGATAGACAATAGACGATTAAACTGACAACAAAATCCCCTGTTCAATAGCAATCGAGCTTATGTAAAGAATTTAAATGAATCAGAGAATGAGCAACAGCCTGGGCCTGTGATAGCTGCTACCCGCAAAAAATGCCGAAGACAATCGTTAACAAACCAGTATGGATTTAATAGAGGTATAAAATATTTCTAAACGCAATATTTTGAATAAAAAGACAAGATGTTTGGAAAGAGAAGAAACTAAACCAGTCGACTTCGACAGGAGTTTGACGAAGTCGAACAGGATAGAACAAAGGAATTAACGCTCTACAAAGGCACGCTCAATAACGTAGTCACCTTGTATGCCCATTTTAGGGCTAATTTGAAAACCGCGCGCATCAAGCATACGGCAAGTGTCTTCAAGCATTGCAGGGCTGCCACAGACCATAACGCGGTCAGTTTCTGGATTGAGATCAGGCAAACCAATATCTTTTGCAAGCTGTCCACTCTCAATTAACTGTGTAAGGCGCCCTTGTGTTTTGTAGGGCTCACGGGTTACTGCTGGGTAGTACACCAGTTTATCGCCAATGAGATCACCTAAAAACTCGTGATTTGGTAAGGTGCTGGTGATGTATTCCTGATAAGACAGTTCATTCACATAACGAACACCGTGGCACAAAATCACTTTTTCGAAACGCTCGTAGGTCTCTGGGTCACGAATAACACTCATAAAAGGTGCCAAGCCAGTGCCCGTTGATAGCAAGTACAAGTTTTTGGCAGGAGACAAATCATCCATTACCAGAGTACCTGTTGGCTTGCGACTAATAAGAACCTTATCGCCAGGTTGTAAGTGCTGTAGGCGAGAAGTTAAAGCGCCGTCCTGAACCTTAATACTGAAAAATTCCAGATGCTCTTCGTAATTTGCACTGGCAATACTATAAGCGCGCATCAATGGTTTATTTTCAACTTCTAAACCAATCATGACAAACTCGCCATTGCGAAAACGAAAACCCGGATCACGGGTAGTAGAAAAGCTAAACAGGGTGTCATTCCAATGGTGGACACTTAAAACACTTTGCTGGCCAAAACTCGACATAAGATCTACTTCTCAAATCTCGTATTACAAACTAAATGATAGACATTCTCATTTAGAGAACTGCGAATGTCAAGTATTACATAATCTATGGATATAAAGAAGCTTATTATTAGGCCAAACGATTATTTCTTGAGGGTAAACCTAAAGAAATCGCGCTGGTTGTAGCAATAAAGGCAGCGGACACCCACAAACAGGCTGCCAAGCCATAATGAACATACACCGCACCCGACAATAAGGTTCCTGCTAAACGCCCTGCCGCATTCGCCATATAATAAAAACCAACGTCCAAAGACACCCTGTCGCTACTGGCATAATCCACTATTAAAAAGGAGTGCAGCGACGAATTAATCGCAAAAACAGCACCAAATACCATTAATCCAATGATTAAAACCCAATTGGCGGGCCAATCCGTACCGAGAGCAATGGCCATAGCCGCTGGAATCACAGTTAATAGCATGGCCCATTTAAGTGCAGCTCGGCCATCTGGAAGTTGCTGTTTATTGTATCCCGTTATTTTGGGTGCTGACGCCTGAATAATGCCATAACCAATCACCCAACAAGCCATTAATGTGCCCACTTCGGTTGGTAACCAGTTTAACTGAGCTTGCAAAAAAACTGGAACGGCCACCACAAACCAGACGTCACGAGCGCCAAAGAGAAAGAAGCGAGCAGCAGACAACTGATTAATCGCGCGACTCTTCGAAAATATCTGAGTGAATTTGGGTTTAAATTCTGTTTTACCGAGCTCGGAGGTCAGCAATATGGATGACACAATGAAACTTAACAACAAAACAGAGCTCATGCTGTATAGCGCACCACTAAACCCAACCGTCGATAGCAACAAAGCACCAACAAAAAATCCAGCGCCTTTAAGGGCGTTCTTTGATCCCGTTAATATGGCAACCCAGCGATATAATGACGATTGATCATCAGACACGGCTAACAACTTAATGCTGCTCTTAGCACTCATTTTGTTGAGATCCTTGGCGATACCCGACAAGGCTTGAGCGCACATCACATAAAATACTGATAGCCACTCTGGATTTACAGCCAGCATTGCCAATGCCATAACTTGCAGCAAAGTGCCAATCTGCATGGTGCGATTAAGGCCCATTCTTGCAGCCAACAATCCCCCCATTAGATTCGTTACTACACCAAAGAACTCATAGAACAAAAACAAAGAGGCGATCTCGAGTGCAGAGTAGCCTAATGCATGAAAGTGCAATACAACCAGCAGTCGTAATGCACCATCCGTTACTGTAAACACCCAATAATTGCCAGTAATCGTTAAATACTGGCGAATAGCGCTGTTCAAAATAAAAGCCTTCTTACGATGTTACTTGTCCATTGAACCTATTTTTTTCGCCAATTCCATCATTCGATGGACATAGCCGACTTCGTTGTCATACCAAACCAACAGTTTTACCTGAGTATCGTTAATAACCATGGTGGATGGCGCATCAACAATACCAGAACGCGTATCGTCGGTGTAATCAACGGATACTAATGGACGCTCCTCATAACCCAACACACCTTTTAATGTAGTTTCGGAAGCCTGCTTCATCAGTTGATTCACTTCTTCAACCGTAGTGGCGCGTTCCACTTCGAATACACAATCAGTAATTGAGGCATTTGCTAAAGGCACTCGAACAGCGACACCATTAAGTTTGCCTGTCAGCTCAGGAAAAATATGAGTGATGGCTGTAGCAGACCCCGTTGATGTTGGAATCAATGACATGCTACTTGCTCGAGCCCGACGCAAATCTTTGTGCGGTTGATCGAGAATACTCTGAGTATTAGTGATGTCATGGATAGTGGTCATGGAACCGTGTTTGATCTTTAAAGAATCCTGCAATACTTTAACCACGGGTGCCAGGCAGTTAGTGGTGCAAGAAGCCGCGGTAATAATTTTGTGTTGTTGAGGATCATACAAATGATCATTAACACCCATAACCACATTTAAGGGACCATCTTTGACTGGCGCAGACACCAAAACTCGTGGAATACCTTGTTCGAAATAAGGCTGTAAAGCAGGCGTCGTTTTAAATTTACCAGTGCACTCAATCATGACATCAAGGTTCATTGACTGCCAATCGGTAGCTTCTAATGGTTTGTTCTGACTGTAGGAAATCTTTTTCCCATCAATAATGATGGCATCCTCTTCACTCGATACTTCTGGTTGCCATTGGCCATGCACCGAGTCAAATTTTAATAGGTGAGCCGCTGTCTCAGAGCCACAGGCGACTTCATTGATGTGTACAAACTCAATCTCAGGCCAATCCCAGGCAGCTCGCAAAGCAAGACGTCCCATACGGCCAAATCCATTAATCGCAACTCTAATTGTCATCAGTTCAATCTCCTGATCAATAAAAACCCTGTCAGCAACGTGACTGGGTGGTATCTATTTGCTGTAATCGTTTCTCAAGCTCAAACACATCCGTACACTGTGAGCGACAAATAGTGAGTATCTGAGAAAGTAAGGGGTGTTGAGTATTCAATTCATAAAAAACCCATAAGCCGCGTTTGGCTGAGCATAAAAGATTGTGCTTACGCAAATAGGCCAGATGCCGGGAGACCACACTCTGGGGCAAGTCACATATTTCTACCAAATCACAGACGCACAGGGTCGGCGTTAATGACAGCAATAACAGCAACTTCACCCTGACAGGTTCAGACAAGGCTTTAAAGAATTGACTGGTTTCTTGATAATTCATGGAAGGCATTATATTCGCCTAGGCAAATATAATAAAGCAAAATTAAAGGGCAACCGCCCTTTAATTTTTACGAAACAGTGATACCTCAGCTCTGTCTTATCACTTAAGTGTCATTCAAAACACTTAATGAGGTATCGGTCGCGAGGCTTACGATTCTTTATTAAAAATCTTGCGCTGTTGCGTAGGTGCCAACTCTGTTGGAGTCACCTGAATAGCTTGCAACTTACCATCGTCAGTTACGCGTGCTTTAAATTCCACATTCTGCTGCTTAATAAGGTATTTAAAGCCATCCAGCTGAATCTCTGAGTAATGGAAGAAAAGCGGTGCAGAGAAATCATCTGAACGAATAAAGCCGTAGCCCTTCTCGCGGTAGTAATTCTGAACAGTTCCAGCATAAGTTTTGCTTTCGTCAAACTCTTCTTCATAAGGCTCATGCTGACGCGCATTATTAGGATGATTGAAGTTGTTTTGTTGACGGAAATTCTGCTGGTTATTATGGCGATTGTTTTGACGATTCTGATAGCCGCCCTGCTGGTTATTATAACCACCTTGCTGGTAATTATTGTTATAACCGCCGCCCTGATTTTGGTTGTTTTGATAACCACCCTGGCGCTGGTTGTTGTTATAACCGCCACCCTGATGATTATTCTGGTAACCACCCTGACGCTGCTGGTTATTATACCCGCCGCCTTGATGGTTATTCTGATAACCGCCCTGGCGCTGCTGGTTATTATACCCGCCTTGGCGTTGGTTGTGATAACCGCCGCCCTGGTTCTGGTTGTTTTGGTAACCACCTTGACGCTGGTTATTATACCCACCGCCTTGCTGGTTGTTATAACCGCCCTGTTGGTTGTTGTAGCCACCTTGGGACTGATTATATCCTCCCTGATTCTGGCCACGGCCGTAGTTGTTGTTAAACCCTTCGCCGTTGCCATTGTTATTTTGATTGCCATCATACGCCTGCTGACGATTTCCGTTAGCATTTGGGGTGCGGCGTTTCTTGTTCGCAACCATTAATTCATGACTTGTTAACATAATAAACTTTCGTCCTACTCCATTGGGGTTAGAGTGTTGATCGACTGCAATTGTAATTTTAACTCATTGAAACCACAATTGTTTTAGCAAACTCACGGTATATAAACAGTGTTTTTGCAGCAAAACATAGTACTGTTCTTAAAATTCTTCGTATTTATATCAATATCGAAATACAATTAAGCTGTCTATTTTAGGTATTTAAATACGCATCCGAACTAAGCCTTTTTAACGCAGATATAAGTTCCCTTTATAGTACTTTCACTGCGTGGCCAACTAATTCTGCCATACTATTATCATAATAGTTAGCGAAAATCGAAGCTTCAAGCCGAAATATCGCAAAAAAAGTGCAAATTAACTTAACGAAATGTCGATTTGAGACAATTAATCTCAAAAGGAGTTTAAAAATACCACTGGAATCATAATAAAGAAGATGGGTACTCAGTCACTCACTTTCAAGTGTATTCAATAAACCACTGTATTGTTTAGGTATAATCACAGGCTACTAGTACTCAGACTCGCCTCCTCTGAGAAAGTTCCAGCCCAGAAATATCGCAATTTAAGGGCTCTATCTCTCAAGATTGATATTTATCGATTGGAACCAGATTAACCGTCTCTGTCAGCTCGCTCCATTCAACCACAATTTGCTTCTGCTTCAACTGGAGCTTAATTTGTTCTATCCACTGCTCAAGGTTCATATTATCGGCCTGGTGTTCTTCCAGTTCTCGATAGATGTATTCTTTAATCAAATTTTCCAGCGCATCGGCGCTGATATCTTGCCAAGGAATTATCATAAACTCGCTATTCTCTCAGACCACCATCATCAGATGTTAGACACTTGTTAAACATAACCGCTCACTTAAAGTAGACGCGAAAGAAGATTTCAATGTCAATTTAGTATGGTGATCTTTCGTTGATATTCTGAATCAACAAAAGCTGCGGTTCAATATCATTTTTGTAGCAAAACCTTGCTTTATCTATGAGCAGCCTAGAGTGTTTTATTAACAAACTTAAACCTACGCCCAGCTTAGCTATCAACTATTGGATAATTTATCACTCTTTGAAACAACAACTTTGCCAAGACACCGTCGTAGCGAGCTGTGTCAAAGCAAGCTCCTGACCATGCTTTTTTAACGCATCGAGTCGGTACCAATAGTGACAGGAATTTTCAAAAATATCTGATCGCTTTCATCTTTCGCAGGAAGGTGTCCAGCACAAATATTAACCTGCAATGCGGGATACAATAATTTGGGAACCGCCAACTCTTGGTCACGTTGTTCACGAGCCTGAATGTAGTCTTCTTTTGACGTGTCTTTACGGATCTGTTTATTTTCATTCTTTTGTTGTAATACGCTCACAAGATGACGAGCGTCTCCTCCTTGTGGAGGATAATCGTGGCACATAAAAAGTTGAGTATCATCGGGTAATTGATACAAACGCTGAATACTTCTAAACAACTCTCCCGCATCTCCACCCGGAAAGTCGCATCGGGCACTCCCTAAGTCAGGCATAAACAATGTATCACCCACAAAAACAGATTGCTCAATATGATAAGCCACACTGTCGTTAGTATGACCTGGCACATGAATAACACGACAGCGGGTTTCACCAATAAAAAATTCTTCGTTGTCCATAAATAAATGATCAAATTGCGATCCATCGACCGCAAACTGGTCCCCAAGATTAAAAACGGCTCGGAAATTTTTTTGAACCTGCGTAATCCCCTCGCCGATAGCAACTTTAGCCCCCAACTTGTCTTTTAAAAATTGGGCAGCCGTGAGGTGATCAGCGTGCGCATGGGTTTCTAAAATCCAATCGCAAACTAATTTATGTTTATCGATATAGTCAACAAGTTGTTGCGCAGATTGCGTCGAAACAACACCTGACGCCATATCGAAATCCAGACAGGAATCAATAACCGCGCAATGAGAGGTCGCCTGGTCGATGACGATGTAGGTCAAAGTACCTGACGCCTGATGATAAAAGTTTTCAACTTTTATTGGCATGTTTATATCCTTTACTTTGTGATCAAGAGCATAGCAAGCCATAGAATCTATGTTATAATTGTCCTACCCCAGACCACGTTTGTCGAGCAGCTATTATAATAATGACATCTCTAGAACTAGCCGATAACCAACTGAATCAACACGCCTCCGAAGCTAGCCGCTTTTTAAAAGCTTTAGCCAATGAAAGCCGTTTGCTCATACTGTGTATGCTAAACAACGAAGAGCTTTCGGTCTCTCAACTCAATCAACGTGTCCCCTTAAGCCAATCGGCTTTATCGCAACACTTAGCGGTACTCAGAAACGATGGCCTGGTAGCAACACGGCGAGAATCTCAAACTATTTATTACTCTCTGGCCAACGGCCTTGCGGCAGATATCATTGCGTTATTACATAAAACTTACTGCCAGACCGACAACTCAAGCACTGACTAGTCAAAACGATATCTCACTCGTAACCAAAGATGATCGCTGGAATCTAGCTGTCCAAAAAACGTTGACGCCTGTTTACCACCAAACCAATAGCCACCACCACTGAGTTGCCACTGATCGTTCATTCGATAGGTCATTTTTAGACGCCAGTGATAATCATCATCGGCCATGCTATAAAACGCCATAAGATTCGTCTCAAGCGACTGCATTAAAGCAAGATGCACCAACCTGACAGTCACCATACGCTGCCACGCATCGCTCTCCTGCTGTGGTTGCAACGAATGCGCTAGCAATGCATCATATTGATGAGTACGTTCAAAATAAAGCTGTGAAGATAAAGTGGTTTGATTCGCAATTTGTTTTTCATAAGACAATAACAAGCGCGACTCAGAATTGGGTATCAAGGGATCAGTCCCCTCTTTGTCTTCTTTACTCACATAATGCACTACTTCAGCGCTAACGAGCCCTCCCGCCAAATTGTCTCTCACGGATGCGCCAAGAGAGTGCATCGGGTAATGTATTAATCGGCCTTGTTGATCGAATCCTGTTGGCGATTTAAAAAAGCCATTGTAAGCAAAAAGAGACCATTCTAACGAACCCAGATTCGCAAATACTCGCAAAGCCAGTTCACCGTCATCTTCATGTTCTGGCGGTAAAAAGGCAGACAATGGCGGGTCGATAAAGCCAACACTTTGAGAAGACGGCAAATATAAAGGGAATCGCTGTCCACGTAAAAATTCATCGGGTTCAAAACGTGGCATCCAAACCGCATCCAAATTGACAGCTTCACCATAATAATGAATGCGAATACCATCAACGGATTGTTTTAAGTAAACATCGTCTCGACCATTCAAATAAGAAGGCCAGCTTTTAGGAAACAAATCATTTAAAAATAATAAATCGCCTGTTCCCCAGGATATAACCTGACGCCCAACCTTCAACTCCCACTGCTCTCCAAGCGCTGTTTGCAGCCAAGCTTCGCGCAAGCGTCCTTCTTTTTCGTCGGTAAAAGAGTCATAGAGCGCTTCCGTCTTTATTTGAAAACGGAAAACCTCTTGCTCATATCCAAGATCCAGATAAGCCCGCCACTCTTGCATTGGACCGCTGGTCGGTTGACTGTCTAACCATCGACCTTGGGCTGCCTCTACAAAGCCGCTCCAGGTCCAGGGGCTTTGCTCTTCTGAGTCTCCCCAATCATCGTCCCAATCATCATCGGCTGATTGGGCAGCAACAACACCAGACAAACAACATAATATGGCTACACATGAAAGCCGAAAGCTCTGAGTCATCGCTTCAACCATTTTGCCGGAGGATTACGTAACGAACGTTCAGAAAAGATAGTTGAAGGAATCTCAAGGTTATACTTAATGTGACGAAATTGAATTTGAGTATAAGCGCCACTTATCAGGTCACTGACTTTAGCAGCAGTCACGGTATTAAACCCATCAATGTTTTTGGTTTGTACAATTTCTACTTTTCGATACGCCTTACCCTTGTCATTAAAATAAACCACTTCGTCAGGCAACATCGTCTGCTTGTTTATCTTAGAAACGTAATGCGCAAAGGCCACTTGCTGATCGGCCTTAGGTTCGCTACGTAATATATAGTGTTGTTCGTCGTTCCCCGTTAACTGATGATGATCATAACTGGGCAAACGACCAGATACATCTTCATAGAAAAAGTGTGAGCCAACAAAGCTGGTTCGCTTATCCCCAGCCGCAATTCGCTTCACCAAATCCAGCCCAGGCAAATACAACCAGCGGTCATCATCCTTATCGATATGCTTGTTAACTAACAAAACAGTGCCTTTTACATCCGCAGGACGCGAAAAGACCACCATAAAATTTTGTGCACCTTGTTCTTCAACATCCTGACGCAACATCATAAATTGACGCATCTGTTTGCGTCCTTGTGCATCAACGATTTTCATTCTGGCTTCGGCACGAGCATCATCACCAGGGTAATAACTGGCAGCATTGGCGGCTTCTATAATTTGCTCTACCGTCAATTCGGCATGAGCAATAGATTGAACCAATAGAAGACACAGCAGCCATTTTTGCCCATCGAAAAAACGTTTTAACATGGCTATATTCTCCTGTTATCTAACGAGCCAATATAGATTTAAACACCGTTAACACAGCTGGCAGTGCAACCAGAGTCACCAATGCCGATACGGCCATGATGGTTGCCAAAAATATTCCAACCGTGATGTAAGGAACCAGAGGTGCTAACAACAAGGGTGTAAAGCCAATGGCTATCACAATGGCATTACGTGTAATGGCTGTAGCAGGCTCGGTAAACATGGCATTGATGGTTGCTGAAAAACTTTGTGTTTGACGATAAAGACTGCGTGCGCGCTCCAAAAAGTGAATCGCAAAGTCTACCGACAGCCCTAAGGTGAGCGCTGATAAAACGGCAATCGGCATGTCATAATCTTTGCCAATCCATCCTATCAGTCCATAAATAAAAGTGATGGTAATTGATAATGGCAGCATCGCCAAAAAGCCAAAGATAAGCGAACGGAACAGCACCACCATCATAATAAAGACCACCACAAAAGCGCTGATCAAACTGTCGGCCATACCTGCAACCATCTGCTGTTGCCAAATCAAGTTAATGTAGGTTTTGCCAGCCCATTTCATCGCAATAGTATCAGGTAGTGGATGCTTTGCTATATAAGCATCCACATGAGCCATGACTTGACTCATATCCTGATTATCACCGCTTTTTAATTGTAACCAGACTACACCCTGAGAATAGTCTGGCGTCACCAGATGCCAGAGATCCTGAGGTCGATGAGACGATTGAAATTGCAACAAAGCTTGTGCAACGCCTGCTTGCCTCTCAGGAACAACAAAGTTCTGGGCAGAACCATCGCGCAATTCTCGATTCACTGTTTTAACTAAATCCACAACCGAGTTAGACTTGCCTACATAGCCACTGTTTTGCAGACTCAGTTGTAAACCTGCTAGATAATTTAACCACTCAGGTTGCGTAAACAAACGCTGCTCCGAAGATTCTTTTTCTAGCAATTCAAGCAAGCTTTCGAGCGCAGGCTGCAAGTGCTCAGGAGCACCATCTAACACATCTTCCAGTCCTGGCAACACGTTTTCTATGGTTGAATCTTTTTGTTCTTTAGTCGTCGCCAGCCATTCAGCAAATAACGGATTGTTTAGTAAGTCGGTGTGACTACCGACAAAGTTATTCATGCTGGTTAACCATCTTTCCTTTGCTTCTGCTCTGAGAGAAAACGTAAGAAAAGCATCATAAGTTCCAGAAAAATGGGTATTTAAAGCTTGGTCAGCCACGCGAATTTTATGGTCTGATTTAAACCAGCGTACTGGGTTATCATTAATTTGAATATGCGTAATACCCCAGACGCTGATGGCAAACACGCCAGTAAAAATAACTAATAAAGGTTTTGCACGGGCAGTAGCAAACAACCCTGTCGCTTTTAATATACGATGCATGCGAGAACCGGATTGGGTTCCGTGCAAGCGCTTCTGCATTGCAATTAACTGTTCATCGCTCATGCGTGAGATATAGGCAGGTACATAAACTATCGTCCAAGCAAATGCCAACAAAATACCCAGTCCAACAAAAGCGCCAAAAATTTGCACTGGTGGTATGGGCGTCAACATGAGAGAGAAAAAGCCCACTGACGAGGTGATCGAAGTGTATAGCATGGGAGTAAATAAATGCCCCACCACTTCTGCAATAACTTTGCGAACATCGGCTCCAGGCTTAAATCGATCAGCAAACTCCGAGATTATATGCACCGAGTCCACCACCGCAATCGGCATTAAGAAAATCGCAATCATTGAGCTCATAATATGAACGGTAAAACCACTACCAATAAGCAGTCCCATCGTCATTAATACCGTTGCCATAGCAACCGCCATAGGTGCCAGAGCCATCACAAAGCTACGGAAAAACCACCACACCAGAGCAAAAATAAAAGCACCAGCCAAAGGTGCCGAGATGCCCATTTGCACGAACATTTCAAAACCAAAGGTGTCTTCTGCAACGGGCAGTCCCGTCATATAATATTGATCCCCAGAATCCAGCTGATCAATATGCTGCTGAATGTCTTGCGAAATACGATAACTTTCGTTTTTATCTTTTATCGGAACATAAATAGCCGTAGCTTTATTATCTTCGGCCACCAGAGTCCCCATCATTAAGGGCAAACGCTCTACCTTTTGACGAATAGCCAATGCTTGCTCTTCTGTCGTTGGCGGTTGCGCCATCATCCACTCAAATTTAACCGTCCCCACGCCAGCTTGTTCGATATTATCAATGGTACTAAGAGACATCAGATCCGCAGTAATGACCCCGTCGATGGCGACGATGTTTTTGGTCAGTTCATCGATGGCGGCAAGCGATTTAACATTAAATATCCCCTGTTCATGTTGAGTATTCACAGCGCCAACAACAATCATGTCGTGCAACTGAAACTGGTGTTTTACCTTGTTATGAAAAACACGATCAGCCTGATCCGACGACAACATATTCTCGGGATCGGTATCGATTTGAATCATTGGAATCATGGCACTGATGCCAAGGGTTAACAGCAACATTAACCAGTAGATGGATTTAGGGTGATTTAACGAAAAATGAATAACTTTTTCTTTCATACAATAGGTTCCCCAACCTCAAAGACTATTGCGGGTGCCACAATAGTAAAAATATCGTCATTATTTTAGTATTGGCTTGCAGTTTATATTAGAATTATCTAAATTACAATTTTGCCATGAATTCAAAGTACATTTGTGGTCCAAAACACACATCAACAGGAGATATCTTTATGTCAGTTACTGCGATGGATTTGGTCGCTCAGGCCAAAGCACAAATTAATGAAATACCCATGAGCCAGTTTGCTGAAAGCTTATCAGGCGAGCCAGTGCTGATTGACGTTCGCGAGCCAGAAGAATTCAGCAAAGGACATATCCCCGGTGCTATCAATATTCCCAGAGGACTATTGGAGTTCCAGATAGCAGCCCACCCAGCTCTCAAAGACAAAGCACAACAGCTAACACAGGCACCTTTCTATTTATACTGTCAGTCTGGCGGCCGCTCAGCTTTAGCTGCTCAGAGCCTGCTCACCATGGGTTATGAGCAAGTGGTTTCCGTTGCGGGAGGCTACGCCGAGTGGCAAAAGCAAAACGCCTAACCCACTCTCTGTACAACTAATAACCAGCATATCGTCTTTTGAATGCCTACAGTATAGAGCAAGTTCATCCTTGCTCTTTCCTCCATCTCATATTGAGTGTTGCAGCCGTAAAACTTTCTATTGCATTCTGTGACTCATAACAACTAAACCCAAAGTATTTCAAAGTGCAGTCAAGACTGCCACATTTTGAAGGCAACGGGCATAAATATAAAAATATGACGTCACCGTCACTCTGATGGAGCAAAGAATGAAAACAAAAATCTCGCGACGCCGTTTGATGCAAGGAGCATCTGGTGCAGGCATCGCTTTACTCAGTGGCTGTTGCAGCTATGCCCCTCGTATTTCTTATGATGACCTTAAAGATGTCTCATTCAGGCTACTACCGCAGGTCGAGGCTAGCCACCGAGTTTTTGACAAACCCTTGCGTTTGATAATGGACGCTCATGTTCACATCTTTAATGCATCCGATGTTCAAGCGGGTGGTTATTTATCGGGTCCAGTGGCCAATGACATGCCACGTTGGAAACCGCTGCTGCAAATACTCGCCCCCATCGTCGACTTTCTGAGTCGACAACTTGCCCCTAGTGCCCATCATGAATTGTTTCACCTGATGAAGCAGCAGCAAGATAACCGCTCCCTCGACAAACGCTCACAGCTCAATTTTATTGATGAACAAATAGAGCGTCATCATCGAAAAGTCGCCGACGAACTTTATCAAGCATTAAAACCCACCAATTTCGCTCGAGAATACTTTGATCTTGTTCATCAAATCGAACCCGCTTCATTAGAAAAGCGCGATCTCTTTAGTCCCGAATTACTGTTAAAAGCGTTTGATCGTGGTCAACAACCCATGTTTGATCCTTTGAGAGAAGACAATGAGTTTTTTCTATCTTCGACAGAAGCGAAGCGAGAGCATCCCGATGGTTTATTAGCCTTTGTCGCCAATATGCTGTCGTATCGTTATCACAACATTCGCAAGTACCAACGCGCCTTCACCAACTCACCCTCATCGATTGGTATTGATGCGTGTCTTGCTTCTATGGTGGATTTTGATTACTGGGTAGGCGATTGCGACCATGCACATTCGCGTCTACGTGATCAAATGTTATTGATGCAACAGTTGGTAAAAGTGTCTGACGGTTTTATTTTGCCACTCTTTGGCTACAACCCCTGGAACGACATTAAAAATCACGACGAGTCTCTTAATTTATTAAAAATGGCGGTCACGGAATACGGCTTTGTCGGGGCCAAAATCTACCCCCCTATCGGCTTCCGTCCATTGAATAATAAAGAGTCCTACTACGAAGAAGATCAGCCGTTTCCGGATGTTCAACAACTCAATCAAAAACTCACACAATTCTATCGCGAGTGTAAAGCATTAGACATTCCAATTATGGCACATGGTAACCACAGCAAAGGACGGGATGAAACACATCGAAACTTTGCTGGGCCAGAAGCCTGGGCGGAAGTATTTGCACACCCCGAGTTCGATGGTTTACGAGTGAACATTGGTCATTTTGGCGGCAACTACACAACGGGCAATACCAACTGGACCGAAGGGTTTGCCGAATTGATGCAATCCGATAGCGCTAGAAACTTATACGGTGATATTGGATTCTGGGACGAACTACAGCACATCAATAGCCAAGAAGCGTTACTGCTGCGAAAAATCAAACATCAATCGGTCTCTAATAACCAACAGGTGGTTGATCGCCTACTCTTCGGTACTGATTGGCACATGTTGTCGCAGGTAGACAATTGGTCTGATTATCCGGCACGGGTGTTTTTATCTTTAAAACAACAAAGCGGTTTGACAGATGAAGAGCTCACCAAAGTGTATTCGACCAATGTGTTGAACTTATTTGGCTTTCATCAAGAACCCGCCAAACAGGGCAAGAATCACTCGCGCCTAAAAGCCTACTACCAGAAACATAACGTCAACGCTCGTTGGTTAAATCTTGTAGAACAACAAAGCGCCGATTAATCGGCGCTTTGAGTTAATACAACATCATCTATTACAGATGCACAATAGGATCTCGATTACCATCAGGATCATCTATCGCGCGGCCATCGGTACCCGGATTTCCATTGCGCATCATAATAACAGCACAAGCCGCTGGTGATGCCATTGAAGTCCCCGACATAGTGCGTGTGCCACCACCTTTAGCTGTCGATAAAATAGAAACGCCAGGTGCAGCGTAATCCACGGGAGGATTACCGTAGTTAGAGAAAGAAGCAAATCGATCATTAGAATCAACTGCCGAAATGGTGTAAACACGATTATGACTGGCACTGGCAGGTGACACATTCGACGCATGTTGTGCTTCGTTACCCGCAGCTACCACAAAAAATGCTCCGGACTGTTGAGCAGCATTTTCTACCGCTTCGTTTAATTCTGAACTAAAGCCACCACCCAGACTCATATTGGCACAATCACCAGGACTTGCATTAGCCGCGACATGCTCAATACCAGCAATCACCCCAGAAAAACTACCTGAACCACGGGAGTCCAATACTTTAACTGGCACTACCGTCGCGCCAGCCGCCACACCAACCACGTCGATCTCGTTATCAAGCGCACCAATGGTGCCCGCAACATGAGTACCATGCCCATTACCATCATCCATCGATGCATTCTTCCCTTTAGTGAACGCAGAAAAACCGCGAGATGCATCAACATTTAAATCGGCATGATCCAGATCGATTCCTGTATCAAGAACCCAGGCAGTATGACCGCTACCATCTACTGGGCCACCTACTCGAGTCACACTCACAGGTGTTGTTTGAGGATCACTGCCGCCGCCGCCGTTTCCTGGCTTGCCCCCTTTAGGGTTAGCAAACACAAGTCCATCAGGAGTAAAACTGGCAATGCCATCGACATGGCCTAGCTTGGCTTTGGCCTGTTCGCAGTTCATGTTCATTGCAAACCCTTTCATGGCTAGCTTATAAACATGACGCGCTATGGCGTTGGCGGATGCAACCATTCCACGTGCTCGACCTTCAACATCAAACCGAGAAATCGAATCGTCAAATTTCACAATGCAGGTGTTTTGAACTTCCATTAAGCGCTCAGCGCTAAAGGTAGGCTCGTTGGCAGAACTGGATGATGTAGCAACAGCGAACAGCACGGATGAAGCAATAATTGATAAACGCATAATTTATACCTTTTGTGAGAGTTATTTCCCTTAAAACCACAAGGAAAGTGTATCCACTAAAAGTATTTTTCAGGATTTTTGATTCTTCATCTTATTTGATGAGCTTAAGCCATCACTTTTTTTATACAACTATCAAGACGCTACGACAAAGCCCGCACATGACTTCTATATCATTGAAAAATAGGGATAAAATAGTGAGAGATTGTATTTTTTTAGAACTCAAACTAATACGACATATACAAGGTCGTTTAAGTACGAAAAACAAATTTAAACAAATGAAAAGAAATTTTGCAGTGCATAAATTAGAAGGTAATACTATCGTATTATAAGCGATAGGAAAGCCGCAAAATAGATATAAAACGCTATGCCAATCTTAAAGCTAATAGCAAAAGATAAGATTCATAGAAAGTGGATTATTTTGCGGACTTAATCACTGCGTTAATCTTAAGACCACTCTTCTCCGTAATCATGGAGCAGTTCATCATCAACTCTAATATTTTTGAGAGCAACAACAGAAAGATCTTCGTAATAAGCAACATTGGGTTTCTTGCTGTGGTTAATGTACTTGAGATCACAAGTAACATCGACTTTTCCCGAGTCTAGCCACAAAGTATACATACCTGTTTTTTTTGTCTTTTTGGTTTCACAAACTCCAATGACAGTACCCTTTTTTATCGTACCGTTAGCAAACAAACCTTTGCCATGAACAGCACTATTCTTTACTTTAATAAGCGACTTCAAAACTGCTCCAAATACATCGTCTTTATAATCATAGCGGCGCCAGAGTATAACAAAGATACGAGACGACCTCCAAGTACCGATGCGATGCGTTGAGTCGAATCCCCGTCCGAACACAACACAAACTTCTCTTACTAACACAACATTTAACTCCCATTGGTTACTAAAGTCCAAAGTTCCCCTAATTAAGACTGGAGTATTGTCTTGTATCAGAATTTTGCGTCCCCTGACGTCCTCAATCGAGAACAAATACAGAGCTTATTTTTAAAGCAAGCTCAAAGCTGGTTAGATTTGTCTCAAAAACAATCACCAGAGCATTCCGCGTTAACCGATGCGAACCTTCAACTCAGCAAAATAGTTCCAGCTCAACTGGATAACATAGACAAAGCCATCACACTGTTTGCCAACTATGATCAAGGCAGCAGAGCGATGCTTATTTTTGCAGACATAGCTCAAGCTCTACAACAAGAATCAGCCAGTTCAGAGCACTCGCTTTGCGACAACGAAAAGTTCTCTTATCTATTGAATATTGCTGTTCATTGCGAAGAGTCAGAAAATTACGACGAAGCAATGAGAATGTATGCTTTTCTGCAAATGTTGAGACCGGACCAAATTCAACCTTACATCAACAATTTCTCACTTGTCTGGCAGCAGCTCGGTATTGAATATGCTGCAGCCTGCTATGCCGTCATGTTGGAAGCTCTGCCCCATCCTGTGTTTTTGCTTTATGCGGCTGATTGTTTCTACCATGCTGGTAAGCATGATGAAGCACGGCAAGTGATTCAGCATATTGCCGATTCTATGGCGTCCATTTATTACCGCGAACTTATTGATGAAGAAAGTAAACAAGAGATTGAGAAGCTTCGATTGGCTTTGAATCCCCGACAGGACCTTATTGGTAGTTTGATTTAAGGAGTCAATGATGCAGTTAGATCCCCCAATATTAAAAACGACAAACTCAATCACTTCGCTACCGGATATTCAGCAGACTACAAAGTCCGAGCTTAACGATGATTCACTCAGCCAGGATCAAGAAACCCACCTTTCGAGTTTGGCTAGCAAGCGAAACAAAACGAAGGTGTATCAAGGTGAACGAAAATGGGTTAAAGCCTGCGAAACGGCTTCTGATGTACTCAGCTTAGGCGGAGGGAAAAAATCAACCTTCGGTAAAATCGTACGCAACCTAAGCCCCTGGATAAGCACCGCTTTAGTCGGTGTGGGTGCAGCCTTATGTTTTACGGGTATCGGAGCGGCTGTTGGTGGTCCTATGATATTAGCGGGCGCAGCATTAGGCGCAGTTAACTCTGCTCGTAATATGCTGGATCTCACAGTTCAAAATGAACAAGCTAAAGAAGTGGGCGGGCATGTTCCCTTGTACAAAACTCGTATGGCACTAAACGCTGTTAGTATGGGGCTATGTTTGGTTCCTGTCGTGGGTAGCGTCACTGGAGCAGCAGGCAGTGCTGTACTAAACAGTATTGATCCGTTAAAGAATGGATCAGAGCTGGTTAAAAGTTTGGTTTCTAGTGCTGGACAATTGCAAGATATTGCACCCAAGTTTGGCAAAGACACTCAGTGGAGCGACATCGAAAAATTAGACTCCAGTAAACTGCACTTTAGAGTGGACGTCGATAAAGATCTTTTATGGCGCGGCGAATTACCAAAGCATGAAAGACATTTATCTGATGAAGAAATCAACGAAAAATATATACAAACGCATATTCATCATACCAAGTACGATAAGAATCCTGATGTTCCTGGTAACGAAGAAGATGGCACTATTGTTTACGTTAATCGACAAATGCTAGAAAAGTTGCGCGAGCAACAAGATGCAGGAGCTAAAGTGAGCATCTGTTCTACCGGCGGTTGGCACCGAGAACATATTAAACAAGTTCTTGAAACAGGATTACCAGACAAATATCAGCTGAACATTGAAGAAGTCGATACCTGGGAAACGGTCAAAACCTCTCAGTCAGGTATTCCTGGCGTTAAAAAGGCCAATTCAAAACAGGTTCACGTGAACAACTTTGATAAAGATGGCCGATTAAATATCCTGCTGGATGACAGAAGTATGCAACGTCGAACGTTTATGTACTCCGTCAATCCTGTAACTGAGTTTGGAATGAAAGAGAAGGTATAGCCCAATACTCTCATCAAGTTCCTTATGACACTTGATGAGAGTTTTAACTTACTCAAAATAATGGGATATGAAGTCTATAAACGCCCTCATTCTAAATGAAAGGTACTCACTATTTTTATAAACAACATACATTGGCAAAGTGCGCTTTTTATTATCTTCAAAAAGCTCAATCAGTTGCTTTTTGTCGATATAATCTTGAATCATCCACTTAGGAATAGCACCAATACCACTTCCTAAAACACACATTTTTACTATCATTTCTGGACTATCGCTTGTGAGGAATTCGTTTACAACATAACTCTCCTCGTCAAAATACCATCTGTCTTAAGGATTGCTTAAAGAATAAGTTATACAATTATATTTTGATAATTCTCGTGGGTGCTGTGGTTTTCCATTGGCTTTCAAGTAATCTGGCGAAGCAAAGTAACAAAGCTGGTGGTCAAGAAGCTTCTTGGCTTTCAGTCTTGGAGAACAATAAATGTCAAGCATGCTCTCTTATGTCAATCCAACGTCTTTTAAATATAGGTTTTCAAAAAAGTCAACACTCTGACAAAAAGATCGATGCTGGCTTTTGCGTCACCTAAGTGATGACCACCGTCTTCAATAATATGGTATTGGTAAGATTTATTATGCTTATCAAGCATGAGTTTCAGGCGACTGGCATGCTCTATGTCTACAACAGAATCTTTTGCACCATGAATAATAAAAATCGGATTTTTCAGACCTTGAATCTTATAAACTGGCGAAATAGATTTCAAACTTTCATAATCAGCGACAGGATCTCCAATATACTCCTTCGCCCAAACATCTTGCTTCTTCGTCATATTATGAGCATTCAAATATAAAGCCACATCACTAACCCCTGCAATGTTAACAGCACATTTATACAGCTCAGGATACTTAATCGTTAACATAGTTGCGGCATACCCTCCATAACTCATGCCGACCAAACAGACTTTATCAGCAGCAATGTCTTTTCTGTTGGCCACCGCTTGAGTAGCTCGATAAATATCCTCGAGTATCATGTTGCCCCACTGCATCTTACCCGCCTCTTTGTGCAGAAACGAATAACCACTTGAACCTCTATAATTCACCCTGAGTACAGCATATCCATTAGCTGCAAAAAACTGTGTCTCTGAATGAAAGTAGCGATGGTCAAATACGGAGATAGGACCACCGTGAGGCATTACAATAAGAGGCATTGGTTGGGATTTTCCATGAGGCATTGTCAATAAATAAGGAATATTCAGCTCCCCTACCTTGACACTACTCTCAATTAATCGGGTCTTCAGTTTACCATTCAGGTGCGGCAGCACGCTTCCAATAACGATTTTTTTTCCGGAGTTTCTATCAACGAATATGAACTTTCCCGGCTGATGATGTTTTTCTTCATAAATGAGGATTTTTTTACTATCGAGACTGCGACTGATAACCGAGCGTAACTCTGGCTTTACCTTGTGACCCAATGACTTTTTTTCATCCTCATTAAGATAAACATAATGAATATCCCCGCCTTTCAGTACTTTTACACCTAATAAGCGATTAGTAATAGGTTCAAGGATAAGATCGGTGATTTTAAAAGAGTCAACTTCAAAAATAAGTTGCTTAAACCCGGTATCAAAGTTCACTTTATAAACAGAGCGTTCATTTTCTTCAGCAAAGTCGAGACAGTAAAATGTATTCTCGGAATCTGCAATAGCGACTGGAATCAGCGTATTACGAACTTCTGGTGTTGACCGTTGTGAAGAAGACAACTCCTTTAGCGACCATGACTCAATAACTCTTGGTTTATCACCCTCACTTAATGTACTAAGAGCCACTGTATCTGCGTCTTTAAAACTCAACACCGCGACAGGCTTTCTGTCTGAATCAAAAAACCAGCGAGAAGCAAACCCTTCAACAGAAGAAACTTCGTTCTTCTTCTTAAACTGACCGCCGTCAACTCTCATTAACTTGCTGACTCTTTGCTTATGCTTCAATAGCTTTCTTGCATCTATTTGATACACTTTTGAGTAGACACCGCTTTTTGCGTAAAGAAATAAATTATCCTTATCAGGCAAAGAATGGATCAACCAGCCTTTAGTTCGAACACTGTATACATCTGCTTGCTGGTTTGCACCATAAGGGATTCTAATTACCAACAGATAGCTTGATCCCTGGGTGTCTAAAAGGTGCTTAACGCCTTGCTTTATCTCATAAAACTGAACTGCAACATGCTTCGAGCCAAGCCAGTTAATAGCTCGAATACTGGAGTCTCTGGCAGTAAAGTCAACCAGACTCAGCAAGATTTCCTCTTCATTTTTTCCAGTATCTATTAATACCAGCTTTTGAGTACCTGAGAGATTTCTAATAGCGGCGATATACTGACCATCAGGGCTCAATTTCGCCGATGTCATATCGACTGATTTAAAAAAATCTTTAGGCCTAATATCAGCATAAGCGGCACATGAAGACATGAGAGAAACAATAAGCGCCAACCGGATACAAAATAACACGGTGCTACTCCTTATTCTCATCAATAAAAGTACTATAGAAATCATCACGAAACCCGGTTCCATGACGAAGTAGAACCTGCTCTGGAAGCTTGGTTAACAAGGATTTAATGCGATCCTTATCCGTTGCAATTCGACTTACTAAATCGACACCAACATACTTAGTGCTGCGCTTCTTTTTAATAACAAGCTTGCCAATATAGTTGACTTTTCCGGCTTCAACGCTAAAACGCCATCTACGATCTCTATCGGTACTTAATTTATAAGGGAGATCGAAGTATGGAGCGTTTATCTTTGTTATTTGATACAGTCCCTCTTGCAGCTGAGTAACGTAAAATCCTTGTTTATCCTGACTTAACCGAATAAGCTTTTTATCACCTTTCACAGCATACTTTTGCTTTTGACCTAAATAAAGCTTGTCTCCGGTTTTTAAACGGACAAACTCGATTGAAGGCCCCGTTCCCCCCACATCGAGATCAACTAATAGATATCCATACCCCACCTTAAGAGAGGCTGCCTCTTCAATGGTACTAAGCTTAACAAGAGGATCATCCAAAGCATAACTCAACTTCTGGAAAAAAATAATAGAGATAAGTAGCCGCAAAGAATAACCAGACAAAGACATATACCTCAAGCTATAAGCACCAAGAGTACTATCAGAAAGCTTCATCCCTCTGACACAAAAGATAAAAGTGGCACTGCTGCCAGTCAAGACAATTAAGAAACTCTAGTCCCCACTCTTTAAAAGACAAATTATGTCACCAGCAGTATAAGACAAGATACATTATCTTTCCAGAAAGAAGTAGTGCCTACTCCCCAGCCCCAACATAATGCAGATTTTCTACTATGATTGATATCAAGCAATTAATAACAAAGGATTCGCTTATGAGTTCAGGCTTTTTTAATCAGATATCATCAAGGTTCATAATAGCCTGTTTCTGTATAATGCTTTTGCTTCTTTCTGGATGCGCAGGACAGATTAATATGCTCCCAACCCTGACAAAGAAAACAAAGCTAAAACCTAATCAAGGCATTGTTGTTGCTAGAGTTTTGAATGCTAGTGCTTCTGAGCTTCCATTTAATCTAATGACCATTACTCCAGAAGACCTTAACGCCTCAAAAAAACAGAAGCCATCTCGACTAATCGCCTTAGCTCCACAAATAAATAGCAGTACTGTTTTTGCCGCTCCTGCTGACGAAGGAAATTACGCCTTGAGTAATATTCACTCCTTCTATGCTTATGGAAATTACTGGTATAGACGTTACGTTCACACGGATGCCAAGTTTGGTACATTCAAGGTTACACCTGGCAAAGTGACTGACCTCGGTACCATTATTTATTATCCTAAGCCACAAGGAGATAAGTATATAAAAACCTTATTGCGCCTGCCAGATCCTCAACTGGGTGAAGTATTGAAGTCATACTTTCCTTTTTATCGCTTTGATAGCAAAGATGTTCTGAGCTGGAGCGGTGATGAACGAGAAGATGAACGTTACTCACTTTATTCATCCATTGCTCAAAATCCTGTAACATTTAAATTCAACTATAGAGCGCCAGATGGGGCCATCTATTTTCTAGCTCCCTTAGGAGTTATTGTCCGACGAAGCAACTTTGGCGAATGGGAACTTGATGCAGTAGAAACCAATCGAGAGTTAAAAACAATTGCAGAAAATTCCAGAGGCGATCTCATCGTTGGTGGCGGAGAAGGAAAGCTTTTCTGGAAGCCCAGAGGAGAAAACTGGCAAGACATATCACTAGAGAGTGATACTCAAATAGTTAAGCTTGTCTTTCACAATAATTCAACCATAGATATGATTACGACAAAAGGAGAGAAGCTCTTAATCTATCGCAGCTCAATAGAAGCAGGCCCTCCATCCTGGGAAGAAGTTAATCGTTATACAGTGAAAAACCAATGGAAAAGTCAGCACTCAGAAAACAATGAAGAAGAGAATAATGACAGCCCCTTTACGAAAAGAAAAAAAACATCAGCAAAAACCACTTACAAAAAGAGAATTACTCATGCCGATCTTTTTTCAATAGGAAACCAACACTTTATATCAATCAATACATTGCAGCAAAACACGAGTGCCATTTTTTCCAACGGAGATGCTGAAGTATACTCCTATGATCCAGAAAGCTGGGAAGCTCAGGAACCAGAAGCAGATCCAGAGGTTTCATTTGTTGTAAATGCAGGGGCCATTAAAATGGGGGTAGAAGCTCCTAGCTTTTGGTCGTGGTCATATCGGGACAAGTACTTCAGATATATTAAGTCAGACAACTCCTGGGACAAAATCAATACTTATGTTTATATGTGTAATGGTAAAATTCAAACCAACAAAACTTGTAACAATAAGGTTGCCAAAAAAGAGTCATTTTCATTTGTCTCCACCCCCATCTTTAAAAGTAGTCTGGAAGGCTTTACTATCGCTAGTTTTTCAGACTATGACTTTTGGAGCAAAGAGCGAACATACGAAACCAAGATCCTGAAAACCATAGATGGTGGAAAAACCTGGGTTGATACAGGGAACACATTGCCCAATGCACTCTGCAGAACACTCATTCCAGAAATTAATGACCGGCTGCTACTGTCTTGCGATGGAGCAACAGGCGACTTTTACGAATCCACTGATGAGGGAGTCAACTGGAACCATGTTCGGCAACATGAAAATTTTTAGCTCTTTTGTAGTATGTTGATTAGACCACCTGGAATCTCAGGTGGTCAGTATTTTTAACAAAAATCACCCCTCAAGTTGTTTCTTCAACTCCAACAATGCGGCTTCGGTCTTACCACCACTACGATGATGAAGCTTTGCGTGAGAACGAACATCTAACAAAGCTTGATCCACCGCTTCAACCAAATCATCCATTGACTCGGCCATGATTGCTTTTCCCTTTAGCGTTTCTAATATGTGATGTTTCTCTTGAGCAAGCTGTTTGTCATGTCGACTAACAAAGTGAACGACAGACTTCACCACTGATTGTTTACTTTTGTCTAACCTTTCAACCTGTTGCTTCACATCTTTAACAACGACATCATTAATAAAATGCATGAACTCTCGATTCAACTCGCCTTCTTGAATCATTTGGCGTAGTTGGACGCGAGGCCCCATACTGTCTTCCATCGATTCCTGTTGGATTTGCTTCGACAGAAGATTTTGCTCAATGCTAGAAGAAGAGCTCTCTTGATGACTCTCCTGTGATATCAACTTAAGTCGAGCCTCATTACCCTTTCCGACAACTTCCAGATGACGATTGCTTTCAGCCCAACTTAACAACTGATCAGCTAAATCACCGCTTTTATTTTGTCGTGCTTCTTCAATAAACCCATTTAATCGATTGACCAAAGCAGCAGGATGCATTTCTCGAGCTTCTTCGGTAATTCGAATAGTAAATCGCATCTGGGTTTCATCATAAGAAACCGTCACTATGTCCTTTAACAGCTCATTCATTCGATAAGCGTTACCCGAAGGGTCATCAGCATATTTGCGCACATTGGCATACTGTCCAGCAAAAAAATCTTGTACCGATTCTGGCATATAAGTCTCGTACAAATAACTCATACCGTCCGCCATCTTTCCACCCAGGAAAGTACCTGACTTCCATAAGTCGGTTATGTTTACTGGCTGCGACACCGATCCCATCGAATTAGGAGTTTGTGCAACCAGACCAGCATACCCCACCATCATTAGCGGCCCACCAATCCACTCTCCCATCGTATGTAATATAGAAGATGGATTATCGAGGCGATGTTGCGTACCGCTCTTCACCATTCGCTGTACATCTTTTAGCGCCAAATAAGTTTGCACCCTCTCCTGAGTCGTGGAGGACTTCTGAGGAATCACTTCTTGTGTTTCAACCTCTTCTGAAGGTGAAGGAGTAATCTCTTTTAAGTTGGTGTAGGTGATATTGGTTGGCTCTTTAACAACCAGCCAACGGCTGTTTTTTTGTACTGTCAGACATGGTGCAATTTCACAGGCTGCCATTAACTTTTCTGCGGCTTCAGTCTGGCCAGCTTGCTCAAACTCTCTAACCAGTTTTTGTAAGATGAACGCCATCTTATGAGCCGGTACATTCTCTCGAAAGTCTCGGTTTAGCTCAATTTCAATAGCTTTATTTGAGCCACTGCCGGAAACCTTCGCTATTAGTATTCCCTGATAATCGAGATTAATTTTTTGTGCAAGCTGCTCATGATTTTTGAGCGACTGCCAAGGCATCGAATTAATAATTCGGCCTCCGATAGAGTCATCGTTCAGACGTTCTACATCTATCTGGCTCGATGCTTCATTCATCCCCAGAACACTATCTGCAATGTCTCTAGAGTCTTTGAACTTTTCCTGTATCGTTTCAAAGCGGCCTTTATAGTCGCGCACGGTATCCTTCTGTCGCTCTATTATCCCAGAGTCCACAGTACCGCTGCGTGCTCCGCGCACAACCTCCGTTTCGAAGGCTTTTAACCAAGCATCAGATACCTTGAGCAAGTCGCCAAAAGATTCTATTCGCCCTGCAACTTTGGCACAGATACCGGGATGATCGATAAGGAATCGGTTCAGTAAATTTCCGCATGCGGCTTTCTTAACCGTTGCAGCCAACAATAACGTATCTTTACGACGAGGATCATCCGTCATTAATGCTTCGTAATCTTTATCAAAAGCAGCGCTTTCAAATTCTTCAATCTGTTGCAACAGTTTTCGCATGTCAGCTTGATCTTGCGGTGATTGTAATCCCTCGCTGATCAGGTTTTCCAAAATCACTCTGACATTCTGAACGAATACCATGCTTTTGTTCGCTCGTTCGTTTAACGCCTGTGAAGATTGAACCGGTTTGGTTTCTTGCAATTGAACGTTAGAAGATGAGTGAATAGTTGACGTTTTATTAGATGAAGAATTTACCTCGGATGTAGTAGTTTCTGTGTGGGGTGCTGTGTATTGAGTTTGAGTAGAAGGAAAATTAATCTGCATAGAAAACCTCTTTGACATCGAAATGCTCTTTATAAGAACAACAAAACAGGATTGATTTTTCGTTTTTTATTGCACTTAAGTAAGCGCACAAAAACTAGGTAACTAAGATGCTTCGGAGGTTGCGAGAATGTATGTAAAAAGGAAATATTAACATAACCACACAAACAAAAAGGACATTAATGATTATTGAAATTTTTGTACTAACACGAGCATAAAAAACCGCTCACAAAAGTGAGCGGTTTTCTAAAGCATACCAATTAATAGTTAACGGTGATTTCGTCTGAACAATTGGAAGTGCCAGTCTCACAAACTTGATAAGTTTCTGAGCCGGAACCAATACGCCATTCGCTCCATGAACCATCGTTAGCTGTTGAGCCTGAAAGTGAACCGCCAACATAGAGATCCACATTAGCTCCCGTTGCTCCACTCCAACTTAACGAAATATTTTTAAAGAAGAAGAGCGATGTTACTGATGCACTTAAATCGATGGATACCACAGGTGCCGACACTCGAACATCCTGGCTCACGCTCGCTTGTGCTCCATCATCATCGGTTACAGTAAGGGTCACAGTATAGTTGCCTTCTGCAGCATAACTATGGCTTGGGTTTTGCGAGCTGGATGTATTGCCATCGCCAAAGTCCCAACTCCATGCAACCACATTACCGTCGACATCACTACTGGCATCTGTAAAGCTGACATCCAGATCCGTTGCAGCAAAGGTAAAGTCTGCTTTTGGTGGTTCGTTGCTGCCATCAGAAATGGTTACCGCTTGCGAAGCAGAGTCAGTAGCGCCTTCGTTATCCGTAACAGTTAAGGTTACGGTATAACTACCTGCGGCTGCATAAGTATGGGCAGGATTTTGAGACGTAGAACTATTACCGTCGCCAAAACTCCAGCTCCAAGAAACCACACTGCCATCACTGTCGCTACTGCTATCGGTAAAGTTCACATCAAACCCACTGACAGCAAAACTGAAACCAGCATCTGGCGCTTGATTGCTACCACCACCCAGTGCTTGTAACGCAGCAGCGGCATCGATGATACCAGCACCACACTGATTACAGGTTCCAGGAAATGCGCGGGCCGTATCCATCAGAGTTTGTTGGACTTGGGCAGGTGTAATATCTGGCTTATGGCTATAAAGCAAGCCAACCACACCGGCAGCATGAGGCGCAGCCATACTGGTTCCCTGATAGAACGAATAACTGTCGGCTTCAGGTCCTTGCGTACCTGTATTCAATGTGGACAAAACACCATTCGCTGCACCACCGGAAGTCTCTCCTCCTGGCGCTGCGATTTCAACCACACTACCGAAGTTCGAATAACTGGCACGAGCACCGGAACGATTGGTGGACGCTACGGTTAACACGTTATTACAACTGGCCGGTGTAAAACTGCCAGCATCTGCGTTACTGTTACCAGCCGCAGCCACAACCGTTGTTCCTGCCGCTGTAATCTGATTAACAACGTCTTGCATAGCGGCGTCACAAGCAGCGCCACCACCTAAACTTAGATTAATAACATCGGCAGGATTGGGATTGTCAGGGACACCCGGTACCGAAATACCCGCAGCCCACAACATACCGTCTTGAATATCATCTAAGGTACCGCCACATTTACCAAGCACACGTACGGGCACAACTTTAGCTTGCGGCGCGATACCGGCCACCCCTTCACTATTGTCGTTAACAGCAGCGACAGTTCCGGCAACATGAGTACCATGCCAGCTACTGTTCTGACTAAAGAAAGGTGCACCGGGACATTCGAAAAATCCAAACCAATCACCTTCGTCACTGGCATCGTTATCACGACCATCATTGTCGCGAGCGGTACCTGCATTAGAAATAAAATCATAGCCAGGCAATATGTTGGCAACCAGATCCGCATGAGGTCGATACCCAGTATCAACAACAGCAATAACGGCACCAGAACCTTGGTTAATATCCCAGGCGGCGGGCATATTAATGCCTCCGGTTGCTTCAAAGTAATGCCATTGTTCGTTGTAACGAGGATCATTCGGTGTGGCCATCGTATGCAAACGACGATTGGCAACCGCGTACTCAACATTTGGCAACTTTTGCAAAGACTTTAAAACGTCGCTCATTGACTGGTCAGCTTCCAGTTTAATAAGCTGTGCTCCCGAAGCCATTTGGCGCTGCCAATTCAATGGAACATTAATTTGCTGACTCAAGTGTGCAACAGAGTTTTTCATAACTTGAGCTGTTGCACTTTTTTGCAGGCGATTATCTTTGAACTTAATAATCACTTGTTGCTGTTCAACCAGGTTCCAATCAAACGTTGACTGCTTAACATTAGCGACACTGGTTGACGCCATTAATGTATGACTAAGTAATCCTACTGCTAACCACTTATACATCCTATTATCCAACCCCGCACGACTGGAACGTATAGTGTTTTTAGTTTTCATTGTATTCTCCCAACAGATTCATCTGTTTTCATTATGATGAGTTTCACAGGCCTACAACGACAACCTGTGATAATAATTATGGAAACAAACGCCTGTTTGGAAAGTTCAACAAATTCTTTTTTCTTTTTATTTAGAAAAACATCCCAAATAACAATAATAGACTTTCACAGAACTCTCTCAGTGAGATTTAATAGCGCAACTATGTCTAGTTCGACACATAATAACCTTGTTTTTTATCAAGAATAATTATCCCTAAACTTAGTGCGCCTTTGAGTTATTATTCCACACCATTAATACAAGAATTAGGCGTGGTGCACTACCTATGTGCAACCACATTATTAAAACAAGAAATCGAACAGGTAAAAGTAACCAGGTTGCCATTAATTTCTACATCAGAATCCGGCACACTAAACTCGAGACGTAATCCTCGAACATAAAACACGCGTAAACGTTTGTCCGGTGTGCGAATGACCAAATAATCAACCCCATGATTCTTCGCGATTCGGTTCTGACTGACGCCCGTTTGTATGTTAGCAGTCAGCGGACCGATCTTGTGAGAGTACCTTAGTCGAAATGAACCATTGAGCAACTCTACACTAAAAGGCAGTGGATCAAGCTGAAGAGATAGAACATTACTGCCCGATAAACTACTCGAATGATAACGACTGCGCTTTACTATCTTCCATGCCAATTGCTGAGAATGCTTTAACGTTTTCGTTAATTGAATAAACTGCTGTAGCTCCCACTTTGAAAACTGGCTGCACTTCTTCTGCTGGGTATATGAGTCAGCAAAACGATATCCACTACTGAACGCTTTTCGATAAGCCTCCATCGAGCCAGGCATAACTGCACGATAACCGTTAGCATTTTTTCGTCCTTTTATTCGAATGGCAATCCAGGCGTTGGCTAGCTTACAAGCTTTTCGTCTGATGGTTCGACCATTGTTATAATTTTTGAAGAAGTTACGCCAGAATTTTTCGAAACTAATGGAGCTTTCCATTGAATCTAACTGACGAAAAACAGGCTTGCTAAAGTAAGTAATATAATCGTAATTGCCACGCTCGTAAGCGTATTGAAGTGGCTGCGAATATGCCAGGCTAGGGAGAGTAATAAATAAGCCTAATAAAAATAATTTTGTTAGTTTCACCTTCAAGTTTAATAATATTCATCGTCATCCTCCTATTCTATGCGCATAGAACAGCATTAATGCGCATTATAAAGTGACGCTAGTTTATTGATTGTAAACGATATAACCTCCCGCTACTTACGCAGTAGTCATGACTTAAAAAACTATAGCTTACTCTAGAAATACCACGTTATAGTATAATTTTCAAACAATTTAATGTGACATTTTTATCTCATCAATGAAATTTATAGAAAGCATAAAACGAGAAAAATTCAATTGTTTCCTGTCAAAACGAGACAAAAAAAATAAGATCAGACGTAACTTATGGGTGAATAAAAAATACGCCTGACCACTTTTTAAATTAAAATTATGTTTGATTATCGCAGTGCATTTCTCCACCAAACTCAAGTATGCCTTGCGGAAAAATATGCTCTTCAATTAACAAACCAAACCGATAAGCTTTCACATTGATCATTGCGCCCATGCTTTTCATTGACGGATAAGGCGCATTAAATACTTTGATCGAAGGCATTAACGAATCATAAAAACTCTCTTGGCTGGCTTCAGCTTGCACAACTAATTTTTTGAACAATGACTTGAACTCAATTGTCAGAAAGCCGGAACACGAATCGTATTCACGGGTGACACTAAGCCCATTAAATTTAGGGCGAAAAACCATGTTGGATTCACCAAAACGAAATTGAGCAGCCCACATTTCTAGTGGAAAGCCATGATCCGATCCTCCAGAAATCATAAGCTGATGTTCATTGGTTGTTGCCATAACAAAACTAAAGCTTTTGCCCTGGCTGGTTGTCCAACCTTTATCTATGTAAACAGAACCCATTCCAGCATAAGACTGTTCATTATTTTGATACTGATAAGTCGCAGGTGTTGCCAGGGAATAAACGAACCATTTGTTATCAACAAAGGGCAACTCGGTGATTAAGCCAAAGGGACTACGTCCGGGGTTTTCGCCTGACCAATAGTGTTGATGAGGGCCTATCCATTGCGTAGAAAAAGTTACTTCGGGCAAAGTCAATTCAATACGATTATCAGTTACTGATAAAACATCAGGAATAACAATACTCAATGTATTAGCATCGTCTTTGTAAGACAACCGGATGTCATCAAAATAGTAATCATGGATAGTATTTCTTCCTTGCTTATCGGTATGTAACAAATGTATATAAGCCTGCTCTTTTAAACTGTCCGCATCAGGCAAAACAAAAGTTTGTACAGAGAACTTAAAGTAGCCAACCTCTGGATCATAGATATAGAAAAACCACTGTTCATTCCACGGCTTGTTACTTACTCGATGACCATTGAAGTCTTGCAAAGAGGTAGCCATTGCCGATATAGAAAACCAAAATAATAAACTAGTCAGAATGAATCTAAGCATAATTAAACCTCATTAAAAAAGGCCACCGTATGTGGCCTTATCGTTTCTAGCGACAAATTTTGGCATCACTAAAATATTTACCGGCGGAACATTGAGTCCCCTCTTCACAATGGGAGTCATTTTCGCAATAGCATTCGCCACGCATATTGCAACCCGCTGTCATATAATTGCTTAGCGGTGTTTCACCACTGGCTCGCCGCCAAAAATCGTTAGTAAAAACATTGTTGGGGTCCATCTCTTGCTTAAAGGCCATAAACTGGTCCCACTTAGGAAAACGCGATGGCATGTCTTCAAAAATAGCAACCGAGTTTTTGCCCCAATGAGGTCGCGCGCCGTACTTACGCAATGACATTTGTTCGATTTCTAGATTAACGAAGTAATTCTTAGGCACTGCATTGCCTTCTTGACGTAGGGTATACTCAATGCCCAGGTAGGCAGTATCACGCCCCGCATTCATTCCCAAGTAACTGTTCGACGCTTTACCAAATCGAAAGTAAATACCATTGAGAGGAAAACAAGTTCTTGGGTGTTGCTCTAATACTTGTTTCACATCACGGATCCAGTTAGGCAACTCGTCAATAGGAATGGCAACTTCTTGCAAGGCAATGGGTAACCGATCCCAAATGCATGAGTCAGGATCTTTACAGCCAAAATACTGCATCTGATCAGAATGCCCTACCGGGTTACTTTGAATACGCTTTGTATCCAGGTCGCGATAATAAGAAGAATCTCTTCGGCTGTAACGGACTCGAGCAGCTAAACACTGTAATCCAGAACCAGGCACTTCATGAAGCGCATCAAATAACCACTTAAATAGAGTTTCCTCTAAGTCCGACACCTCGGCCTGCGCATTAAAAGCATTACCGCCAGTTTCTAAAGGCAGCTCATGATAGGTAGTTACCGTATAGCGGCCAATTCCCGGAAACCAGGCAATGTTCGTAGAGTAGTTGTTTCTTGCAATGGTTAAGATATCGTTCTCAAGATTACTGTCATCCCTCTTGCCATAGACATGAGCTGCTACTTTAAAAGCATCTTCTAACTGAATGGTCACCTCGACGACCACACCGAGCACGCCTAGATTCACTCTGGCAGCATTCAACTGTTCACCAGTTAATACTCTTAAGTTACCTAAACCGTCAATGATCTTCATCTCGGTAATGTAGTCTGCCAGCATATTATGGCGAATCAAGGAAGAACCATGAGTACCACTACCTAACATACCACCGATAGTAAAAGTGCCTAGCTCAGTCACCATGTTGACGGCTAGTTTTTGCTCTCGTAAAAATTCATTTAAGTCGTTAAAACGTAAACCAGCTTCGACAGTGACCTGTTTTGCATCACGATCAAAATGAACAATATGATTCATGTTCTTTAAGGTAATCTGAATCTGGCCTTCGTCAGCACATGCAGCATCAATTTGACTGGCAAACTTTCTGTTGCCCGTCATAATGGTGCGCCCTTCTGCTGCCGCCGTTCGAACAATACTTTGTACTTCTTCAATCGAGGCAGGATCGTAAATTTTATCGGGATGGCACTCATAGGTTCCCTGATAGTTTTTTAAGGTTTCTTGCTGTTGCTGATGATAGAGGCCATAAGCACCTCCCGAAATCATCGCCACAGACATCAAAGACACAGCCAGATGTTTCAGTTTCATTGTTTTCTCCATTTATTATTGCTAGTCAAGAACGAGCTCAACTTGGTGCTAGTTAACTGAACCGGGGAAGAATATGACTCTCTACAGCCTCTCTTACCTTGCGCGAATGACAGGGCATTTTTTCGCGGAAATGATCGGCATAATTGGCTTTATAGGGATAATTCCATTGCGGCGTGACTGACTCAGTCCACAACGCATGATTCGTGGTTGCAAAATTCCAATGATCATTTGCAAGAATACATACAGGGCCTTGCGATAGATTTGCTGCATCAAATAGCCAGCATTCTTTGCCATTTGAAGTTTCTCCAGATGGGTGTTTTCTGACAACAGCGGTAAAAATGTATCCATCATCTTGCGCACTAGAGCCTCGACGAGGCATAAACTGAGGTGTGCGCATAACACAATCTTCAGGAAATTGGTAAGAGTCACTGATAGTCATGGTTCGACAATCCATGTGCACTAACGCAGAAGGTATAGACTGTTGAGGTAGATCATCATTAGTAAATAACCGGCCAGGATAATTGCGATAGGCATAAGCAACTCGACGCACCAGATGCTCGGGCCGATAACCAATCGCAGACCAGTAAATATGTTCAAAGCTTTCTGGAAACTGAAAATGTCCACGATAAGCAGGATCGTTCATATCCCACAGCAAATGTTGATCTCGAATCAATTTAAAATCAGACGTTATCTCTCTGACTCGATCAGGTAACACCTGGATTCGAGCTCGAACCAAACCACCGACATCAACCGGAGCCACAGGATATCCAGCAATGCCGGAATCAACGCGCCCACCGAACTGCAGACGCTCCCAGAAGTATTGAGGCTCAGACTTATCCATCGCACCAAGATATTGTCCATACAGCGTAATTTCATCGCCACTGTCATCATAGTTACACATGATGTCAGAGGTATCAAAATCCAACTCTAGATAGTCTGCAACAACATTCTCTCGGCCATGGATCAAATCTGCTTTGCGAATAACCCACACAGGCGTTCTATGTTGCTGAGGCACCACAATATGAGTACCTAGTAGTCGAGTATTTTCTACACGTGCTGCCGTTTCGAATACGAGAATATGATTACGCGTTACGCCTAATGAGTGAGAGGTCGCCACAAGAAAAGCATTGTTGCCTTGGCGATCCACGATATTCCATGACTTAAATCGCCCAAGACGATCCCACTGGATCAATCGTATGAAACTGTTTCTTAGGCCTGTGGTGCCAACGTTGCCACCATAATTAATGGTAATGCAGTTTCCTGTTTCCAAATCAAAAAAAGGATGACCAGTTGTTCTCACCTGTGGGAACAACCATTTATCAGGAGCAAAGAAATCGGCGGCGGGCGGTAAACTGGTTTTCCATTCATCAGGCTCACCAATAGGCGAAATCAACTCTAGCGAATGGGCATCAAACTCATAGGGCACGCCACCTTCATAACTCAAGGCAAATCGATTGTCTCCCATGTAATTAGGTGCGGTATTGCAATAGTTCATAAACCCAAGGTTTGGACTAACGTAGATCATGCCCCCCATTAAGTGGAAGCGATCAAACAATCCGCTGACCTTATCCTGCATCAACGCAGAGTGGGTATCGATCATCTTACGAGTAAAGTGAACATCATTATTCTGAAAGTCTATTCGGCTTATTGCACCTCGACCATTAGGAGTAAGGTGGTTTCGATCAAGAGGAATGCCTTCTGCCATCAGTACGTGGCCATAAAGATCACTTGGTAATTGCCCCTGAATCACATTAAGTGTTCCAGATGTTGCTGAAAAATCACCATACATAATCGAGTCAGGAAACGATGAGCTCGAAGCAGCACTAACTTCTCGAGATAACGTTACTCCAGGGATCGTAGAAACCAAACCAGCCGCTTTTATAAAACCTCTTCTTTTCATTCGATGCCTACCTATTTTTGTTTGTCTCAACCAAGCAGAATTATCATTTTATTTTTAGTTTTTTATCCAAGTTAAAAAGTTTGCGTATGGATATCGCGACAGACTATCGCTCGAAAAATATCGATTCAATACGAGAAAAAGGCTTTAGTAAGAAATATTTTGAGATGTATAACAAAGCTTAGATAAAGGAAATATTCAACGAGACAATAAGCAACACATGAGTTAACTCGCTGTTTATTGAGCAGCGATTAAAAATTTTATTTATGAAAAAATCCATTAATTAAGAATTAAAAACTCAATTAAGCAATATCAAAGAAATGTATCCGGCAACCGAAACAAAAGAGTGGTTATTTGCAGATAATTTGGAAAATGATTTGTTTGTAAAATCCCAAAGCGAACTCAACCTTTCATGTTTTCCTACAGAAAGTAAAAATACGAATGGCAACGCATAACTTCCAATGACGAGCAGCTTTCTGTGAGCGCTTAACTTTTAGTTCTTCATCAACTCATGCTCATCTTGTGATCGCAAAATCTATTCTTAACTTCACATAAAGTTGTCTTAGTCATTCAGTGTTGCCACTAAATCCATAAAAACAGTTTTCAAAATGCAATGTTATCGCTATGATTAGGGAAGGAATACAAGCCGGAGAGCAGGTAGCAATGTCGATTGACCGTAACTACGAAAGTGAGATGAATCGTTTTTTGAAAGAGTTAGATACTCAGGCAGACAGCCATTCTGATAGCCGAAAAAAGGAAGAAGAGAAGTATCGCCGCCTTAATGCATTAAGAGATGGGACAGCCGATCCTGCTGAAAAAAGTAAAATTTGGGAAGGCTTCTAGCACTTCCCAACGATTTAAAATATCAATTAGCGAAACTCGACAAAATCATCAATATCAATGTCTTTCAATGCTCGCTTAGGGTACTCTGGCGTGCCCAAGTACAAAAACCCTGCGATTTCGTCGCTTTCTTCCAACTCCAACAACCGCTTAAGATCCGCACTATAATTGAGCTCTCCACTGCGCCAGTAGCCGCCAAGCCCCATGGCTTCCGCCGCTAACAGGATGGAATGAACGCCACAACCCGCCGAAATAATCTGCTCGACCGCAGGTACCTTCGGGTGATCTTTTATTTTCGCCACCGCGATAATAACCATAGGCGCTCGCAACGGCAAAGAACGGGCTCGATCCAGCTTTTCTTGGGAGATATTAGGGTCTTGCGCCTGTTTGGCCTGAGCAAACAAATCACCCAACCAGTTTAATGCTTCTTCACCTTCGTAGACCAGGTACTGCCAGGGCTTCAAACAGGCATGATCTGGCGCTCTCAAAGCGGCCTTAAGCATGGTGGTTAACTGCTCGTTGTTTGGACCTGGAGCTTTTAATTTACCGTGTGATGTACGGTTTACTAATAAATCAATGGCGTCCATATAGACTCACTACTCTTAATTTATATCCAAAGTATTTCAAAATGCAGCCAGTACCGCTGCATATTTAAAAGACGACGAATATATGCATTATCGACTCAAAGCTTACTCAGCTTTCCCTGTGTGGATTGCTATTTCTTGGCAGGCATCGCTGCATAATATGCAGCCAGATTATCAATGTCGGCGTCACTTAAGCCCTTGGTCATGGGCGACATAAAGGGACTTTTGCGTTTACCGTCACGAAAGGCCTTTATCTGTTCAACCAGATAGGCTTCTTTTTGACCAGCCAAGTTAGGATAATTAGGCAACACTCCTACCCCATCGTTACCATGGCAACTGGCACAGACAACAGATTTGGCCTTGCCTGCGGCCACATCAGCTGCACCGGCGAATGTTGAAATAATCATGCTACAACACAAAACAACGGCTTTTTTCATTTCTATTGGTCCTCGCAAGATGGAGCAAGCATTATAACGCTATGCTTTTCTTTTTACAGGGGTTTTTTGGGTATGCTTTTCGGCTTAAATAGGTAACTATGGAAACATTTTGTTGATAAAGCTTGAGAGAAAGAAGTAGCCCAATGGTCCAAATATAATAAGTGACAACAGCTCCTCAAAATATATCCAATGAAACCAAGGAATAAGACAGCACTCTTCTGGCTTATTAGGATTGTAGAAAACCTGCACTTTCTGTTGATTGCGAAAGCGAGAAACCAAGTATTTTGAAGTGGATTTCCAGTTTAGTGTAGGCCCAAAAGTCACGCAACTGGATTGATATTCGATATCATTAACTGAATACTTATAGGTTATGTTTGCGGTGTAATCATCATCAAACTCTTCTTTCTCAAGTTTACTTTTGATTACCTTTCCATCCGCCTTCGGCCAATCAATGGCGAGAATCGACTTAATCAGGTTTCTGAGAATATAAAGCGAACCCAAGATAAAAGCGGAACCAACAATTAAGATTCCGATGATTGAAATTATTTCTTTATTATCTGGGCTCATGCTTCACTTTACTATGTAGAGTAGTGAATTGCGTTTAATACTAATTTGGGTTCATTTTTAAAAATGAAGGAGTTCAATTTCCAACCTAACGTTCTTCAAACATACTTTTTTTAGCAAACAAGTAATGCAAAATAATGACCAAAGCAATAACAAATAGAGCAATAGTATAGCCCCAAATGCGCCAAAATCCATTCACTTTGGCATTAGATGGATCCGTAATTAAGTATCGAACCGAATAATATTGTCCTTCCCCATCATCTTCATAAACAAGAATGCTAGCTTCGAATTGATAAATCAATTGATCACTTGCCTCAAACTCAATAACAGGATAATAAGCCGCGTCTCCGTCACCATCCGTCGACTCAACAAAATCCACTACGACACCATCAGCACTTTTGGAGTAGAGCATGAACTCACTGATGGTGTAGCTTTTCCATAAGGCGAAACAAAACAATGAAATTCCAAGTACTAACTCAATGGATTTAAATACGCTAGTGATCTGTTTGTCTATCTCTTTCACCTAACTACACAACCCTTAAGCTTAGCAATGCCTACTTTTCTTCCAGCCCGGCTACTTAAACTTAAATATCCTATCCAAAAAATAAGGCACCAAAAAAATCATGGATAACAAGAAGCCAAACCAGGTGCTTTCCCATGTATTCCTTGAGCGATTGATTCTTGCATCAGAGGGATCCGTGATCAAATAACGAACACTGATCTTTCGTCCCATCTCGTCATCATGGTAAGAGCTTTCACTTGATTTAAACTCATATACTAGCTGGTCACCAGCTTCAAACTCGATAATAGGATAATAGAGGGTATCTCCGTCATTGTCGGTACTCTCTGCCAAATCTACCACGACTCCAGTTGTCGTTTTGGAATACTTTATAAACTGATGAGTATCATAAGCTGTCCACAAAGTACCCAGTAATAATAACAAACCAATAACAAGTATGGGTGTTCTTGATTTACCCTTCTTCTGTTTCTTTCTTCTAACCATACACCCTACTTTTCCTGTTGCTATCAAACCAACTGTATATAGTCCCGTTATTTAGCTCTTCTTTTTGCGGCACGTAAACCCATCAGAATTCACCGATGCAACATTACCTTCACCACACGTCTCAAGCGCAATCTCAGAATTATGAGCGTTAGACCACCCATCCGCGATACCCCAAACTATCAATAACGCAAAAACTATAACAATCGTCTTTCTCTGAAAAATAGCCATTATCCTTCTCCGGACTTATTAACAACTCCAAAACCACACCAACTCATCTGGGGTACACAAGCCCCTGAGCTTGATATTTTCCAACCACTAGTCTGCAATTTCATCTTTATATTACATATATCGCGTAAATCAAAATCTAAATAATACTGAGCTACGGTAAAATGAACTCATCTGAACAATATTTAATCAAACAATATTAAAGTAGCTACATCCAACTCTATTAACTTTGACTGACCAATCAATTAACTTAATATCCAATGAATAACGAGTATAGGCAGAACGAAACCAATAACAGTAGCCATCATTGCATCCAGAATATGGAAAAACTTATCAATAAAATCAGCTCTTTTAAAATCTGTGATAGAGTCCGAACGATATTCTCTGCTGAAGACAAATCGCCAGAACTTGAAAACTTCAAAAAGAAACTCAGCCAAATCAAACACAAAACCCGACCTTTTATTACATTAGCAACAACCACTAAGACGATATAGAACGCAACTCCTTAATCAAGGCTTTATACTCCTCACCCACAAGCCCTAGGCTTTGATGATAACGAAACCCCGACTTTTTTATTTCAGCAGCATCAAATGCACTCTCAACATACTTTGACGCTTGCTCTTTATCGCCATACTCAGCAGCAATAATGGCCTTTGCTGCATTCCACTGAAAATACTCAACAGGAAACGTTAAACGGCTCAGATGCTTATCCAAAACATCGATAGCCTGTTGGTATAAGTTAGCTCGCTTGTTCTCTGCAATGGTTAATGGATATAGAAGATAAGCACCGGTTAAAATATTAGGAAACTCTTCTTCTCTGGCTAAAGCTTTGCCATAAGACTCTATCGATTTATCAACCTCACCTTTCGCGAGAAAAGCTGATGCCATATCACAATAAGCCGGAGCATTGCCAAAATCATCATTCAGTGCAAAATACTGTTCCAAAAGATTAAGGGAAATATCAGGCTTCTTTTGTGCAAGAATAGAAGCCTGAATTCTTAAATACTGCGCTTTATCACGAGCTCGATTAAGTTTCTGAAAAAATTGGGTCTCTATATCATCATTCCATTCTAAATTTCGATACCAGTCTTCACGGCCCATTCTGTTTTCCTTATATTTTTGCAGCTATTACTCATTCAACTCTACGAAGCACTTATAGCAAGCTTTAGCTTATTAACAGACTCGAACCATTCTTCCTGCCCTTCCCATAGTTCCACAAGCTCAGAATTCTCCGACAATAATAGCTCAATAACTTTCAATGCTTTATCTACGAGTTCTGGTGAGGGAGTCTGCTTGTTTTTGCTAATCCATAGTTCAACAGACTCAGTATAAGAATCCGATTGGGTTCCCTTATCCATCAGCTTAGCGATGACTTCGATGGCTGCTACCGCTTCTTCGCCTTCGGTAGATTCCAGGTAATCGTTCGCTTCTGCAATCGCTTTATCTAGTGTGCTCTCTATAAAGGAAAATCCGCTAGATTCTTCCAGTTCATAAGCCCAATCACAGGCAGTGTCATTTCCAAAAGGTTCGTGAGACCAGGCTCCCATCATATTCTCCTTATTTAATATATAAAATGTCTATCCTAATTCTGGCTTTTCTTTTTATCAAACTTAGCAGCGATAACCAAAGCAACTCCTACGAAAACCCCGACAAAAACAGCTCGATAAAAGTCTACACCTTCATCAGAATTCATCACTACTTCGTATAATAATGTGCCAGATAGCCCACCTAAAAAACCACCGATTAAGTGCTTCATATACCTTCCTGTCTACTTCTTGCTCTTATTAAAATCAAACATCTTGTGTTGATAATTTTAGCTCTTACGCCCTTCTTTACATTTGTAACTATCCACTGTTACCTCAGCGATATTGTCTTTGCCGCCACAAGCTTCCAAAGCCATCTTTGCATGATTATCAACTAACCATTGCTTAACCAAAGGATTCAGAGCCCAGGCCAGAATTACAACCGCTACAATGCCTCCCCAAAGCCACTTTGTCATTTTATCTCCTCACTACAAAAAACAACCAACCTCTATCCATCGGTTCGCACTCATTTTCCTAGTCCCTAACCGAGCAACAATATTACAAGTCAGAGTAAATCAAGCTTCTACACCATCATTCACAAGCTGCATACTGCCGCCATAAGCCAGAATAAGCCCAACAAAAGGCATACTGACTTTCACTTTAAATTGATACACTTCATTGCTCTCAAACTCCACAGCATAAATATTAGGGCTTAAGAAACCAGGCAAAGGAATTCTCCAAAACTTAGTTTTAAAGAACCTATATTTTAGAGTTCCCTCTTCTTCCTCGGCTCGAAAGTGCAAGTCGAGAGGACCAAGCTTTTCTACCAAGAAGTCTTCTTTAGCAATGAAGTGAGAACGCATAATATGTCCATCGAAGTTGCGAAACCACTCAATTCCATCACCTGAATGGCAGCAGTCTACACTTAGAACAACATTATCATTGGCTTTGGGAAAGCCAAAGAGATTGCAGATTAGTCGCGCAACAAGATTCCCACGTTCAACTTTTACATTACCTTTAATACATTGCTTACCAATATGTACCTGTCTCACCAATGGCGAGAGTTGATGAAATGACTCGCCCAATTGTTCAGAAAGAATATTCAAGTGTTTTTGGTGCATAGAATACTAACTCAATGTTAGAGAAATCACTTTTACTAAAAACTGCTCTTTATACATAAAAATAGACCTTTAACTTCCTTAGTATCACACTTGGTATCTAATGCTCTTTCTGATTATTCAATAAGAAGCCAACTACGCTTACCCTCTATCAAGTAATACTTCCACTTCCTTTTCATTCCTTCTGCCTTTAACAATCACAATAATCAAAAATATCAACCCGAACACTGTACCTACTGGAAACGCTAATATCCAGAACAATGAAGCAACCAAAAAATAAGCTTTAAAAAATTTGTTTTGATAGGAAGAAATAAATAGTGCGAGAGAAGAAAGGACCAAGCCAGGAAAAGCAACAATGACTCCAATGACCAAGTGAGAAAGTGAAGAACTGATCATATTAGCCATTGCTTGAGAATCGCCGTTACCGTTCAGTGTAATTTCTTGAAACGCATTGTACATAGAATAAATATAGGCTGGCGTCCCATAAAAAATGCCCAACTGCAACAAAGCTCCAATTATGAATAATACTTTGCCAAGCTTTACTCGCTTTTGAGTTGGACGACCTATATCGCTTAACGGTGTCTTATAAAATGTATTTGTCATAACTAATCCAACGGAGCTTCTTATTTTCTGTATATTAAGCTTGTCTAACCATCTTTTTTTAAAGCTTTAATAAAGCCTTCTTCGTCCTTCAATACTAACGAAATACTGCTTTCGTTGTGAAAGGCTACTTCAATCCTTCCTTTGACACGAGATACCGACTTTATATCCTCCAAAGGCGTTTTTCGAGTCAAATCACCAATAAAGCCCATCGCAGTAAAGGCAAAAAAAGTACCTTTAATACACAAGTCGGTCTCGGTAACGCTCACGTCTAAAGCATTTCGCGCACCACCCATTCTTGTGATCAATGATTTCTTTGAATGCCCCGAAACTCCTTTCTCTCGAAATAGGGCTTGAGAAAAATCAACGCCATCAAAAAGTGCTTTTGACTTTTTCCACCCCCAGAAAAAGAAAGGCCCTAGAACTGCAACGTAGATAGGAATGAATAACAGCCAAATAGATGGGTTGTTTTCAAAATAAACAATTATCTCGTTCATCTAATCGAAAAATTCCTTACTTAATACATGATAATAACTGATGTAGTACTTTATAGGCCGAAGAGACGTCCTGTCTCCGTTCTTTCTTTATAAAGCCACCCTAACAAACCTAATGAAATACTATCTAGTTACGAAGAGCTACTCAATGGCCGAGCACTCAACTTATTTGAGCAGCGTATCCGCTGCTCTGCTAAAACTAAAAACGATTTTCTACATCCTTAAAACAAGCATTAACTTCGTTTGGCGTCATGTTTTGCACATTAGCCATCTGAAAAGTTAAACACTGAGCTAAAAGAGTTCCATACTTTGTCGCCTCTTGTTTGTTAGGAATAATTTCGGGCATGACTTTTAGTAACCTTTCTGAACAATAAGGATAAACACGCTGAATATTATCTTTGCAAGAATTAACACTGGTACTTCCCGTGCACTTAGCAACCCTTACATCTATTTCGCACATGTGTTTTTTTGACAATCCATTGGCCAAATCAATGTACATGAATTTCGTCATTTCCTTTTTGGCTGTTTCTACTTTAGGGGTTTCAACAACGGCCTTTGGCGGCTCAGCAACTTCCTGCTTTAGCTTTTTAGTATTACAACTGGTCAAAACAAACAGTGCACTTAATATAATAATGAATCTCATTTCTTTTCCTTTATTCAATACATAACATATACAACTTTAGAGATATGCGGTCGCAATTAAATCACAATCCCCTGCATAATCCAACTCGTCCTTGTTTTAGTATTAGAATTTCAGCACGATACAACCGCGCATAAATCTCAAATAAAAATACTCGATGTAAAACGCTTGCCTTAAACTACTTATCCAAGTAGTTTAAGATTTACAAGATGAAGATATGGCTCTTGCGACTGTTTGGCTCCAAAGACCAATAAGCTTATGAGCAATCATCATTTGAGGAAAATACTTTGGCGGCAATTTTCAGGCAAAAAAAAGCCCGCTTCATTGAAGCGGGCTTTTAAAATATGGCGTCCCCTAGGGGATTCGAACCCCTGTTACCGCCGTGAAAGGGCGGTGTCCTAGGCCTCTAGACGAAGGGGACAAAAACAGACTCTCTCGTCGAGATGGCGCGCATTCTATAGAGCGCTAGCGCGATTGTCAAAGCTTTTTTTGATGGTCCGATAATTAAATAAATCATTGAAGTTTCGTCGCAATTATTGCACATCCTTCGTACGAATAATGTTAATATGAGAAAGTCTTAATAAATGAATAAATATGCAGCTGTATGAGCATGGTTCCCCTGGCAAAGCGTACAAAAATTAAACACTTCTATTATTTGTTTTAATATCTGCGCAACAACCTCGCTCGAATACGTACTAACTAAATAGAACACCATTTATAAGCGAATCTAGTGTGCTAATAAGAGTATTGCTATTACTACTTACCGGTTTTGCCTGCAAGAGCGTTTTTGCAGGACAAGTTCAGTACATTCTTTCGATGGATACATCGTTAGAAGTGCTCAACCTTTCGGTATGTTTTAAAAATGTAAGAAGCAAACACCTCGAATCTAATGTCCGCAATGGTCGTAAGTTTATTCGTATTCACCCTCGCTTTGGCCACTGGGACAACAATAAGATCCGAATTAAGAAACTCGATAAAAGTGGCTGCCTGCCCTACCGAGTGGATTTGCTCGCTTTTCAGAAGCAGAACAAACGCAGTACACAACGATGGTCTAAGATTTCAAAAGACATCTTTTTACTTCCCACTTCCCTTTGGTTGTGGCTTCCTACCCATTACAACGATGATACTGAGTTCGCTCTGTGGCTAAAAAAACCGACCAACATTAACGTGTCTTTACCTTGGGCACCGTCGACTGAAAATGGTCGTATCTACCCATTCAAACCAGAATACTTTTTGACCAAGTCTGTCTTTGGTCGTTTTCAACAAAACAAGTTTAAAAAAGGTTCCATTCTGTTTGATATATCTTTCACTAACAAAGTGGATGATGTTAAACGCAAACAACTGGTTCATTGGATAGAAAATGCCGTCGCGGCAGTATCGACAGTACACGGAAAATTCCCAACCAACTATGTTCAAGTGCTGCTCACTCCTATCAGCCAAGGCAGTGAGGCTGCGCCCTACGCTCATGTATTACGAGGGGGTGGCATCAGCATTCAGTTCTTTATTATGCCCGAGCATCCTATCAAAAACTTTATAGAGGACTGGACTGCCTACCATGAGTTTTCTCACCTCTTATTACCCTTCATTGACTTAAAAGACGCCTGGGTATCAGAGGGAATTGCCAGCTATTACCAGTATCTTGTTATGGCCAGACATGGGGTCGTTAGTGAAGAACAAGCCTTCCGCCGCTTTTGGGGTGGTATTAAGCGTGGCTTTGACAATTACCATCGCACCTCGGGCCGCCCACTCAGCGAAGTCTCCAAAAATGTTCGTCGCTATGGTGCTCATCGCCGCGTCTATTGGACGGGTGCTCTCCTTTGGTTTCAGGCTGATTTAATCTTGCGAAAATCAGGAAACTCACTGGACAAAGTATTAGCGGAGTTCGCTCGTAAGCACCATCCAGAAGACGACACTATGTCAGCCCGCGAACTTTCTAAAGTGCTTGACGATATTGTAGGCTATCCCTTGTTTGTTCCACTATTTAGCCAGGCGCAAGACTTAACGGCTTATCCAGACTACCGCGAATTGTTCAATCGGATAGGCATTCAAATCAAAGGCAACGAACTGTCATTTGCCCCATCTAAGTTGCGCAAAGCCCTTGTGACTCCGGTACTTGAATCCCCTCTACAAATGGGTAACACTGAGAGACCTTCGATTCAACCTTAAGGCCTTTTATGAGTCACCTCATTGATCTGAGAAGCGACACGGTTACTCTGCCTTCTGCCGCAATGAAAGACGCCATGCATACTGCACCAGTAGGCGATGATGTCTATGGCGAAGATCCAACCATCAATCAACTTGAAGAATACTGCGCCGAGCTACTCGGAAAAGAAGCGGCCCTATTTGCTTCTAGTGGTACTCAAACCAACCTATTAGCTCTGCTCACTCATTGCCAACGTGGCGAAGAGTACATTGTTGGTCAACACGCCCACACCTACAAATACGAAGCAGGAGGCGCAGCGGTATTAGGTAGCATTCAACCGCAGCCTATTCATTTTAACGACGACGGTTATATGCCGTTGGATGATATTAAAGCCGTTATCAAACCAGACGATCTTCATTTTGCAAAAAGCAAGCTTGTGTGTTTAGAAAACACTCATGCCGGGCAATGTTTGCCACAGGATTATCCGGCGCAAGTTAAAGCTATCTGCGAAGAACACAATCTACTACTCCACCTTGATGGAGCGAGAATTTTTAACGCCGTTGTTGCTCAAAATACTCATGTGCGTGACTTAACAAAAGACTACGACTCTGTCTCTATTTGCTTATCAAAAGGATTAGGCGCTCCCGTGGGTTCTGTACTAGTCGGCTCAGCAGAGTTCATAAAAAATACTCGTCGTTGGCGCAAAATGTTAGGTGGTGGTATGCGACAAGCTGGTATGCTAGCGGCAGCGTGTTTGTATGCTTTGCAGAATAATGTAGAGCGCCTACAAGATGATCATGACAATGCATCATTACTGCTTAAAGGTCTGCAAGAAATCGATGCTGTCGAATGCTTGCCTCACAGTGCTCAAACAAATATGGTCTTTGTAAAAACACCTCAACAAAAGTTAGACAAGCTAATAGAAGAAGCCAACAAAGCTCATATTATTTTGCCTAAAGGTCAAACTATGAGACTCGTTACACATCTGAATATGCAAGCCAATGATATTATTAAAGTCATTGATGTATTCAAAAAAGTCCTTGGCTAGCTGTATAAAAATTCATGCTCAACAGTCAGCTGCTGTTGAGCATTTTAAATTTTATTTAACAAGACATTTATTTTTATTTCATAAAACCAATTCAAGTTTATCTGAGTAATAACTCAAACCATCAAGCCTGCATCTCAATAAACAGTACCGTTCATTTCAGCAAAGAATAATTTAAAAAAAGTTTGTGAACGCCTCACATATTCACAATTGTGATAGTGCGACATCGTAAACGTTCGGTATATCTTAATCGTGACTGTTTGATAAAGGCTTCTATCATGATGCTGATTAACGAAGATATTAAAAACGCGCAACACACGTTGCTTAACCATCCCTTGTACACTCGTTTAGATTCGTTGGAAACGTTTCAAATCTTTATGAGTCACCATGTGTACGCTGTTTGGGACTTTATGTCTTTACTCAAAGCCTTACAGCTTCGCTTAACGAATACGCAACTGCCTTGGGTACCTCAGGGAGATCCTGCTGTTCGACAAATGATCAACGAAATTGTTTTAGGCGAAGAAAGTGACGAGGTTGTTGGTGGACTCAGTCATTTCGAATGGTACATCATTGCTATGAAAGAATGTGGTGCCGATACCGAAGCCATCGAAAATTTTGTTGAGTCCATTAAACATGGCGAAGACTTCTACAAGCATATTGAAAGTTTGCCCAAGTCTATTCGTGACTTTGTCGAATTTACTTTAGACCTGGTCCTCAATGGTGAAACTTACGAAATTGCCGCAGCATTTACTATTGGCCGTGAGAACTTAATTCCATCTATGTTTATGGAGTTTATTGAACACCTGGCAGATACCTATCCAGAACAAACGGCTTCGTTAGTGCACTACTTCAATCGTCATATCGAAGTTGACGGCGACGAACATGGTCCACTGGCCATGAATATGCTGACCCGTCTATGTGATAATAACCAACAAAAATTAGAAAGGTGTCAACAGGTGGCAGTCAAAGCGCTAGAGCTTAGAACTCAGCTTTGGGAAGGTATTTATGCTGCTATTGAAGCCAAAGAGTCAAAGTCACTTACCGAAGCTGTCGCATAATTATTTTGCAAGAAAAAAAAGGCCGCTTACTTTAAGCGGCCTTTTATATTACTCACCAGAACATGACAGACTTTTGACTAAACTGGCTTTTAAATTAGATTGGCAACTCCAAAGGATGTGTTGTCCATCAACACTAGGGAACAAACTGATCCGGTCGCCCTCTTCAAAGTGTTGGCCACTCAAATAAGCCGTTAGCTCTCCGTGCCCACCGACTTCAACAGACTCAATAGAATAACTTTGTAACACTGCACTAGAATCCTGAATGCCTAAAGACTCTTGACCACTTGGAAAGCGGCCATGCTGATAATAATACTCTACCACTCGAGTTTTTAATTGCGAAAGGTAGGACAAAGCTTTGCCCAGATGCGCACGACGTCGATAATTATTAAAATTAAGCGAGTCGAGCAATGATTCTGCAATGGAGGGCTCTTTCTTCTTTTTCGCAGATTTCTTTTTCGCTTTAGGATGCGCCATTAATACCGCTTTTAGTTTTTTATCTGCTAAAAGTTGATAACCCGATTGAATAAATAATTCCCGAGTCAGTTCTCTAAGCGAACGCCACTTTTTCCAATCTGGCGCAGCACCTCGAGTTGTTGCTTGATACAGCACTTTGTCATTATCTGGATCAATTAACTTCCAATTAACTAGCATCTCTCCTCGCTGGCGAGAAAAGTTACTCAGACTCAAGTTTTTAGCTTTGCCGACTTTAATGCGTTTATTACGATAAGAACCGCTCCACTTAGGTGCGCATAAATGAATCGACAACTGCTGAAACTCAGCCATCAACACTAGCCCAGGCTGGTTGACCAGATTGCGTCGGTAATTGATTTGTTGTGCCGAACGACTCTGATAACCCACGCGGTTAAATGCAAAAGATACGTCAGGAATAATAGAATGAGCTTGGTAGGTCATACGCGATAACCAATCGCGCTGCTTAGCCTCCTGATAGCTGAGCGTTGTAGGAGAAACACACTCAGGGCCAAAGTAAAATGCCCCAAGCGATCCTTTATCAGCAACCTCAGGCGTCAGCATCGGTTCTTTTAATACAATCCATAAATAAGCTGCGGATTCATTAGGTAACAATACCAGAGCTTTTTTATCTTCTACTGGTGCAATAGGCGCTCCGGCAGATTTAAGCTCAATTTCTTGCGCATTGCTTTTGGGCGGAGGCTTATCAGAATAATGCACCCGCCCTTTTTCATCCACCCACTTATACAGCTTATCTGCAGCAGACAAAGAGGTGGAACCCATAATGGCCAACCAGAGTCCAATCACTACCCATTTCATTTACGAAAACCTCTCTGCTACCAATGCAAAACTGCAGATTGATATTTCTAGTGACTAAAATGTATCGCCAGGAATTCTTACCCAGCCTTCCATCAATACGCGCGCGCTGCGACTCATGGCGACTTTCTTAGCTTGCCATTCATCACCCTGCTGTTCAACTTCTGCGCCAACTCGTAGTGTACCTGATGGGTGGCCAAAACGAACCGATTGTCTTTCACCACCGCCAGCGGCTAAGTTAACTAACGTACCAGGAATCGCTGAAGCAGTTGCAATAGCCACCGCTGCGGTTCCCATCATAGCGTGATGGAGCTTACCCATCGACAAAGCTCGCACGTTAAGATCAATGTCGTCGCTGCTAATGTCTTTTCCGCTAGAGGCTGCATAGCTTTGTGGTTTGGCGACAAAAGCCACCTTAGGCGTATGCTGTCGCGCTGCGGCTTCTGCAACGTCTTTAATTAATCCCATTTTAACCGCGCCATGAGCACGAATGGTTTCAAACATGGCCAATGCTTTGTCATCGCCATTGATGGCTTCTTGTAACTCTGTGCCTGTGTAATCGATGTCTTCAGCATTCAAGAAAATCGTAGGGATACCCGCGTTAATCATCGTTGCTTTAAAAGTGCCAACACCAGGTACTTCTAAATCATCGACCAGATTGCCCGTTGGGAACATAGAACCTTCGCCATCAGCAGGATCGATAAACTCAACTTTTACTTCAGCGGCTGGAAAAGTCACACCGTCTAACTCAAAGTCACCGGTTTCTTGTACTTCACCATTGGTCATAGGAACATGTGCAGTGATCGTTTTTTTGATGTTTGCCTGCCATATACGAACTTCAGCAATGCCGTTTTCAGGAATGCGCTCTGCATCCACCAAGCCACTACTAATTGCAAAAGAACCTACCGCAGCGGTTAAGTTGCCACAGTTACCACTCCAGTCTACAAAAGCTTTATCAATTGATACCTGACCAAACAAATAATCTACGTCGTGATCGGCTTTTTCGCTCTTTGATAAAATGACCGTTTTGCTGGTGCTTGATGTAGCCCCGCCCATACCATCGGTTTGCTTGCCATATGGATCAGGACTACCGATTACGCGCAATAATAATTTATCACGAGCTTCGCCTGGCTGTTGGGCCGCCTCAGGCAAATCCGTTAGATTAAAAAACATGCCTTTACTGGTTCCACCGCGCATATAAGTCGCTGGAATTTTTATTTGTGGTGCATGAGCCATAAATGATTCACCCTAACTGTTCTAAAATCACAGATGCAAAACAGCGATGTAACCGTGTTATACCCAAAGTATTTCACTGTTACATCGCCATCCCAAAATATTACTTCTAGTTTTTACCCGAAGACTCCAGGAAGTCTTGCGCAAATCGCTGCAATACACCGCCCGCTTCATAAATGGAAACTTCTTCGGCGGTGTCGAGTCGACAAGTCATAGGTACTTCAACTGTTTCACCATTTTTGCGATGAATAACCAGAGTTAATGTAGCACCAGGTGTTCTCTCACCGACTACGTCGTAAGTTTCTGTGCCATCAATTTCTAGAGTTTTGCGATTTGTGCCAGATTTAAACTCTAATGGCAACACACCCATACCAATCAAGTTAGTACGGTGAATACGCTCAAAACCTTCGGCTGCAATCACTTCTACACCTGCCAGACGAACACCTTTTGCCGCCCAGTCTCGTGATGAGCCCTGACCATAATCAGCGCCAGCCACGATGATCAAAGGTTGCTTACGCTCCATGTAGGTTTCGATGGCTTCCCACATGCGAGTGACTTTGCCTTCTGGCTCAATACGCGCCAAAGACCCTTGCTTAACTTCGCCGTTTTCCTGCACCATTTCGTTAAACAGTTTTGGGTTAGCAAAGGTAGCTCGTTGAGCTGTTAAGTGATCACCACGGTGTGTCGCGTAAGAGTTAAAATCTTCTTCTGGTAAGCCCATCTTCGCCAGATACTCGCCTGCCGCACTGCTGGCTAGAATCGCGTTCGATGGCGATAAGTGATCCGTGGTAATGTTGTCACCTAATACAGCTAAAGGACGCATGCCCTTCATCGTACGCTCACCGGCCAATGCACCTTCCCAATAAGGAGGACGACGAATATAAGTACTTTGCGGTCTCCAGTCATACAAAGGATCGTTTTTCTCACCGTAGTCAACAGACAGATTGAACATAGGTTCGTATACGGTTCTAAACTGTTCAGGCTTAACGCTGCTCGCTACAATCGCATCGATCTCTTCATCACTTGGCCAGATGTCTTTTAAAGTCACCGGGTTACCTTCTTGATCATGACCAAGTACATCTTTTTCAATATCAAAACGAATGGTTCCGGCAATGGCATAAGCCACAACGAGTGGCGGTGACGCCAGGAAGGCTTGTTTCGCATAAGGGTGAATACGACCATCAAAGTTTCGGTTACCCGATAAAACAGCCGTCGAATACAGATCTCGTTCGATCACTTCTTTTTGAATTTCTGGATCAAGTGCCCCACTCATACCGTTGCAGGTTGTACAAGCAAAAGCCACAACACCAAAGCCTAGCTTTTCTAATTCTGGTAATAGATTGGCTTCTTCAAGATACAACTGAACCGCTTTTGATCCGGGAGCTAAAGATGACTTAACCCAAGGTTTTCTTAACAGACCTTTTTGATTTGCGTTACGGGCAATCAAACCTGCGGCAATCACATTACGAGGGTTACTGGTGTTAGTACAACTGGTGATGGCCGCAATGATGACCGCACCATCAGGCATTAAACCTTCTTCGTTCTCAACATTACCCGCAATACCTTGTGAAGCTAGCTCAGTAGTAGGGACACGTTTGTGAGGGTTAGATGGACCCGCAATGTTACGAACAACAGAAGACAGATCAAAAGTTAATACACGTTCGTATTCCGCTTTATCTAAACTGTCTGCCCACAAGCCGGTTTCTTTAGCATAGGTCTCTACCAATTTGACTTGCTCATCATCACGGCCTGTAATTTTTAAATAATCGATGGTTTTGTCATCGATATAGAACATGGCTGCTGTCGCACCAAACTCTGGCGTCATATTAGAGATAGTTGCACGATCACCCAAAGTTAAATCAGATGCGCCCTCACCGTAGAACTCCAGGTAAGAAGAAACCACTTTTTGTTCACGTAAAAATTCAGTAATGGCTAATACGATGTCTGTTGCTGTAATACCAGGTTGGCGTTTACCCTTTAATTCAACACCAATGATATTTGGCAAACGCATGTAAGAAGCACGACCCAGCATAACGCTTTCTGCTTCTAATCCACCCACACCAATAGCAATAACACCCAGTGCATCAACGTGAGGTGTGTGGCTGTCTGTTCCTACTAAGGTATCAGGGAAAGCTACGCCATCGCGAGCGTGCACAACAGGAGACATTTTTTCCAGATTAATCTGGTGCATGATGCCGTTGCCAGGAGGAATAACATCAACGTTTTTGAATGCCGTTTTGGTCCAGTTAATAAAGTGGAAGCGATCATCGTTACGACGATCTTCAATGGCACGATTTTTTTCGAAAGCGTCTTCTTCAAAACCAGCGTGCTCTACTGCCAACGAGTGGTCAACGATAAGCTGTGTTGGAACGACAGGATTAACTTGTGAAGGGTCACCGCCCTTCTCTGCAATGGCATCACGTAAGCCTGCCAAGTCAACAAGAGCTGTCTGTCCCAAAATATCGTGACAAACAACACGCGCAGGGAACCAAGGAAAATCTAACTCGCGCTTGCGCTCAATGATTTGTTTGAGTGAATCGGTCAGAGTTTCAGGGCTGCAACGACGAACCAGGTTTTCTGCCAATACACGCGATGTATAAGGCAAAGTTTCATAAGAGCCTGGTTGAATATCTTCAATCGCCTGACGCGTATCGAAGTAGTCTAGCTTGGTCCCAGCTAACGGCTTTCTGTAGTTAGAATTCATAAGGTATCCAATTTTCTTTGTAGTTTGTTAAATCAAAAATTCTCGCAGTATTTTTTCATAATGGGTTCGAGGGTCTTCTTTATGACCCCACTATGAAAACTCACCATTGAGTTTCTTTTGCAAACTTTGTTTAGTGTATGAGATGTGTCTTCGCATCAACATCTCTGCCAGTTCCGCATCGCGGTTTGCTATTGCCTGCATAATGTGTCGGTGCTCGTCATAGGCGGTGGTCACTCTTGGCCCTGACATACCTAATTGCACGCGATACATTCGTATCAAGTGATAAATGCCTTCTATTAATAATGATATAAGATGAGTATTTTTGCTGCCTAATATGATGCGGTAATGAAAGTCGACATCACCCGCTTCTTGATAATAGGTTTCACCGGATTTCACGGTATCGCCGTAAGAGTTAAGTAAGTCTTGAAGAGCGGTGATTTCTTGGTCAGTCATCTGATCCGCAGCCAGTCGTGCGGCCATCCCCTCGAGGGACTCGCGTACTTCGTAGAGCTGGACCAATCCTTCTGGCGTTAGAGCAACAACCTTTGCCCCTACGTTGGCTTTACGTTCAACAAGATGACTGGATTCAAGACGATTGATGGCTTCACGGATAATGGCTCGGCTCACCGCGTATTTTGTCGACAATTCGGTCTCACTGAGCTTGGAGCCAGCCGCAATCTGCCCTTCTACGATGTCTTGTCGTAGCTGGATGAAGGTTTTATCCGCGGCGGTGACGGGTTTTTCGCTCAAAGGGCTCATATTTTGAACAAAAGTGGCCTACTTTCTTGAAATTGTCGACAATCATAGGTGGATTTTGGAATTTAGTCAAAATTTTGTCTTAGATTGTCGACAAAATAGGCACTTGCTCACTAATCAAGCAACATCTTCACTCTTTGGTAGGTCATAAGCTTGTTCATACATAAGCCCCACTGACCATTAACGCAGGCAAAAAGAAGCTAAAAGAGAAAAGTAGCGACCCGGTAACCAGAAGGCAGATTGAACAATATGCAGTATTGAGGGTAAACACCTTTGGCCTGGACAAGGCGCTATTTACGATGATATCTCGAGCGATTTGAAGCTCAGCTTTGATTGCGTCTATTTTGGCCTTAAACCATTCGATGACAGGCTTATAGTAATAAAGGAGAAAACCAAAAGCTAAATCAATTCCGCCGACGTCAATAAGGATCATTAACTCTGGTGCAAAAAAAGCTGCAACAATGATCATAGTTCCTATTAAAATTTTCTTTATTAAGCTCAGCTCTTTCCAGTTATCCATGATGTTCCAGGTGATTTTTTAATTCAAACTGGACTCCAGATTCTAGCCAGCTTGTTTATTACTCGATAGTCTTCAAACTCCTTCTCTTATTACACACAGGGTTGTATTCTTAACAAATTGTGTAGATCTAAAAATTTAAATTTTTTAGGACTATTCCTTTTCTGCATCGTTATCTAAAGATAGCCTGTATTACAATTAAACAAAAAGCAATGACGGAGCCTTTTCATGATCGACTATAGCCAACTTCAATGCCCTAGCTGTTTGTGGGTTCCTGATGGTGAGGCGCGCTGGGCTTGCTTTTGTGGAAATACCTGGAACACCTTCGAAACCAAAGCCAAATGCTCCAAGTGCGGAACTCAGTGGAATGAAACTTCCTGTCCACTATGTAACGAAACCACATCTCACGAAGCATGGTATCAGCGCTCAGACAAAAGCTTCCCAAAATTGCTCGAGGCTCTTAATGTTCCTGGTATCCCTGAACCACTTGCTCAATTATGGTTCGATAAATTCAATGAGCCTTCTGAATCGCTTTCTTTTCACTTTCGCTTTTTTTCTCCGTTTCAATTAATATCTCCCAAAGGGGTCATGTTACTGACCTATCTCATTGATAGCGGTAAAGACAGAATTCACTTTTCAAACCAGCTGTCTCGTCTCAAAGAGTCAGGTAAGATTAGTGAAAAACAATGGCATTCGTATTCGGGCCAAATGAACGATGATCTTTTGCTTGTATCCAGAGACTATTCTAACCGAGTGCAAAAATATCGATATCCCAGTTTTGATGTTAAAAAAATCATTCCTTTTGGGATTAATGGCAGCAACGAGTATCTCTGTGTCGGTATGGCTGAAACGGGAGAGGTATTGGGTGTTTATCTTTATCACCCGAACATAGAAGCACCTATTTTTATTTCACGAAATGTTGATGAGCTGTTAAGCAACCTTTCTTTTGGACAGACTGATGAGATCGATAATAAATCAAAAGAGAGCTTTATTTCTTCTTTACTAGAAGATGATGACGTCTATGTTTATGATGCCCCTCAAGAACGCGATGAAGAAATTGATATAGAAAAACAGGCACAAGGCTACTGCGAGTTTGTTAGCTCAAACCTTGATAAAGTGTTTGGAATAGCTCATGACGTTGAGTTTAAAGCGAACATTCTTCGCATTAAGCTAGGAGCCGAAGAATCAACCTCTTTTTCCATAGCCTTAGAAAGTGACTCTGATAAATATTATGCGCTAACAACACTTTTCCTTGAAGCTAATAAGCATCTTAATCGCTTTTTACATTTTGGCAATGGCGGTTGGCCAGAATATTATGGCTTCTATCTTATTAATGATAAAGTAGCATGTTTGCTGTCAGAAAATGTTATTAAACTGGCTCGATTTGGCTGTCTAAACTCAGTTCTTGCAGCGCGTCTACCTCTTGCTGCCTATTCCTCTGTAGAATATCCTAAAGTTAGTGAAACAAGTTTGGAGTTAGTCAAAGATAAAGACTGGTCTAAAAACACTATTCGTAAATTTTTAGATGAATCAAGTCGGTATTAACTCTCTCTTTTTTATTGAGCTTTTCACACCGTTAGAAAGATGAAAAATCAGGCTCCATCCCTAGAGCCTGATTATTGTTATTAAAGACATCCTATTTTATTAACATATTAAAGTTTAATGCTAGAAAATATAAGGCTCATCAACCGCCTGCAATTTATTAAGCGTTTGTCTGCTATGCCACTTACCACCAGACTTCCACCATGCTTTACTGTGAATTTTCGCATAAGATTTCAGACAGGTTTGCCCAGCATAATCACCTGAACTTTCTTCAACAATGCGATGACTTTTTGCATCAATATTCCAGCCGCCCAAAAAGTCTATACCCACTCCAGGTACATCACTGGTGCAATACTCTCCGCAGTTGTTCCATTGTTTGGTGTAGTCAACGATCTCTTTTGGCCCCAAACACATATACTTGGTAGCACTAGCATACTTCTTATCAATACTAGCATTAACAATTCGAACCCAAAGTTCATCGCTATCGCGATCTTCATACCATTTGGGAACCTGATTTGCATAATGAGTACAGCTATTACCTGTCACACTGTCTTGGCAACTGCTCGATACTGGTGCAACACACTCACTCCAGCTTTGATGTTCACCACAATGCTGCATATTTTCAGCGACCAGACCTTTAGCAATAGCACAGTAGGTTCCCAGATTTGAATAACCAACTCGTCTTGCCTCTGCATCAAACTTTTTATAAAGCTCAGAAAAAAGATTAGGATCAAAATACTGGCAGCGTTCTTGCAGCTGCGCATCATATGTACGCCAAGTACGAATAAAATTTTGATAGGGTCGATAGTCTAAGAAGACATTAAAATGTGGTTGAGAACTCAACTCTTCTGGCACATTGTATTTCTTTGTTTTGTACTTAACAACCGCAGTGCCTTCGCTAGCTTGAAACTGGTTGTACAATTCAAAAAACTTATCAAACTGGATAAACTCCGTAATACCTTCAGTGCTTCCTAAAGTCGATGCAGTCACACTGATGCTATATCCTTTATACTTAGAGGTGATTTCGCTGACCTCAGTTTCGCTAAATCCACCACTAGCGTATCCTTGCAGACTTCCTTTTATCTCCTCAGTTGTGGAGCGAACTTCAGAAATGGACTTGGAATCAGAAGTTACATGGATCGCAATATAAGCCAGCTTACCGATCGTTGTCTCAGAAACATATTCATCACCACAAGTATTCCGAAAGTTTTCTTTTTGACCTGTTAACAAGTAATTTTTAGCCGTTGGCGTTAAGTTAAGAAAAGCTTCACTTTTTGTATACTCGTTGCGATGAAAATTTTCTAACTTCGCAATTATAAGGCCTTCAGATCCTACGTTGTGGATTTTGCTTACTAACTTCTTTTTGTAATGATACTCTGCATTGAAGATTCCATAATTAAGGTTAAGAGTAGTGTCTTCACTCAGATCCAAAGCAGCATACAACTCTGAATGGGTATTTGCGGCTCTGAACTTCATGTCACCTTCATCGACAGAGGCTCCACCGCCTAAAATATCGGCATCATTAGTCCAGCAGTGGCCATTCATTGGCTCACCATTTAATGAATCAAATCCATAACCTAGTTTTGCAACGTCATAAGTTGTACTACCAAACGTTCGAGCGCGACTCCCTGTGCTGCTTACTCTAGGAACATACTTGTTCATTTTGGAGCGACTTACACGGGAGTGAACAAACTCTCGAAAGTCACCACAACCTTTAGAAGTACAAGCCTGAACTCGAAAACGATATAAACCATCGACTAAGCCAGAAAAGGTTTGATTTCTTGCAAACCCACTGTATACCAAACTCCAGCTGCCTTTATTATCTTGACGATACAGCTTGTAACTTGGTACTTGTGTACCTCCGTAGGCAGCAGCCCACTCTACTTTTAGATTTCCTTTTTCACTAAAAGGGCTGTAGTGGATATATTCTGGCGCCGATGGTACAATAACATAGCTGCTACCTCCCCCACCGCAAGTTTCATCAATCTGTGTACAATCGATAGGTATTCTGTCGAATTCTTCTCCACCATGCTCTCTCGCTACAGCCGTATGACCAGATAATAAACTAGCAACAGTAGCTAGTGTTAAAAGTGTTTTCTTTCTTTTTATTACGTGACTTCTTTTTAAAACAGATAATGTACGTGACATTTTCCTATTCTCCCAAATATTACTTTCAGGTTATTTGTTAACCATGACTAAAACCTTTAATTCTTAACAATTTCAAAGGCGGGGTTATTTTTGAAAGAATTGAGATAAAAAAAATGACGTGAAGCTGCAAAATTTGTGAAGAAAAAGTGACTATTACCCTCTTTTGCTCAATTTTGTGTCTATTTATTACAAAAGAGTCGAGATATAATCTTTTTAGAGTTTTAGGCAGCAAGGAAAATCTCAATAACAGATGAACTCTACAAAGTTTTTAATTAATGATTGTCTTGTAGATATTCAGCAAAATTCAATTTCGCAAAACAATGAAGTAAAGCAAGTTGAACCAAGAATAATTTCTGTTTTAGAAGTTTTAATAGACAACGCTGGCCAATTGGTTTTAAGAGAAGATCTTATCCGTCGTGTATGGGAAGATCAGGTTGTTAATGAAAACTCATTAAATAGAAACATTGCCAAAATCAGAAAAATTCTAGATAAAGACAATGAAACTAGCTGCATTAAAACAGTCCCAAAGAAAGGTTATATATTAACAGCAAAGGTTCAAGTTTCGGCAGAACCAAAATTGCACAATGAAGTTGAAAAAGCGCAAAAAACATTCAATATATCAACTAAGCCTCTCACTTCATTTTTCCTAGCGGCATCGTTGCTCTTTGTTATTTCGGTTTCAATCGCAATAAAGCCGGATACATCTTTACAGCTCAATTCTTCAGCAACGTCAGCAGAAGAAAAAGAAGCTAGTACAACGTCTGCGAGTATAAATACTAAGCAGCATGTCACTCTATCACCCGAAAACCAATCTACAGCCTTTTGTTTGGATGGCATCGATGATTATGTTGAAGTAAAAAACTCTCCTATTATCGATGTCGGTACCAATGATTTTTCTTTAAGTGCGTGGATAAGAACCCGAGCTAAAGGTTTAATCGTTATTCTAGATAAAAGAAGTGAAAAAAATGTAGAGTATGTGAAGGGTTATCATTTATTTGTTACTGATGGAAAACTAGGCTTTCAGTTAGCAAAAGGCGAAGGCAGTTGGAGTTGCCAATCAAACCCTCCCATTTCATCTTGTAGCAACTATATAGTCGATAAATTTATTGCTGATGGCCAGTGGCATTTAGTTAATGTGACGGTTGATAGAGACCACGAAGATGGCATAAAGTTTTATATTGATGGTAAGTACATTAGACGCAACAATCCTATGGCAAGAAGTGGCTCGTTATCTAACGACAGTCCATTGAGGATCGGCAGTCGTTCTTCGGACGTTTCTGGATTATTTCATGGCGATATTGCGGAAGTCTCGATCCATAATTACTCGCTTTCTGAAGATGAAATTAATGATATGTTTTCTCGAGGTGTAAAACGCGGCTGTCAATTGGCGAAAGCAGCTCCGGAAGTTTTCTTGGATCAGTTTCGGTGAAAGTTTATCTAGTAAGCTCCCTAGATGATGACGCTGTTGTAACAGGCCAACTCGGATATTGAGCTTTCCTATGCAAAAAACTGATATTGTAGGCAAATGGAGTTTCGACGCCGGACATAAGAAAAACTTATCCAACGACAAACAACTGCACTTTAATAAAGACGCTTCTGGCTCAGTGCTCTCAGCTAGTGAAGTGATGTTTCATTTTGAGTGGGCTATCAGTGAAAATAGCGATGAGCTTCTGATGGGGAACCATAGCTCTCCTGCTGGCAAGCCTATGGGCAAAAGAGAGCTAATGGCTTGTGGCGCAGCTTTGAGTGAAGAGCAGCTACCGATGGGCAAGTTTCAAGTGTTAAGCTTCTCTCAGTTTTCTTTGCCTTTTGGCTTAAAGCGATTTGTGAAAGTTTCGACTTAGATTTGAACAAGTATCAAGTCCCCCAGCCTTACGCAGCTTACTCCAACCATCCCGATTGCAAGAGCAAGCTAAAGAGCTGTAAGCAAAAGTTAAGGTTTCTGCTCTACAATTTTATGACAAAGAGCCATCAAGTCGGTAGCTTGCTTTTTCGTAAGTCCTGTCTCACAGAAAGCTTGATTTGTAATAGCCTCACTTTTTAGCGAGAGCTCTCTTCCTTCATCGGTCAATACAATATTCTTCTGCCGTTCGTTGTCGGCTAGCAATTGTCGTTCTATCAACTGCTTTTGTTCCAGGCGTTTTAACAATGGCGTCATAGTCGCTTTGCTCAAGCCTGTCTTCATAGCCAAAGCACTGATCGACACATTGTCTTCTTCCCATAGCGCCATTAACACCACAAATTGAGTGTAAGTAAGCTTCAAAGGTTCTAATAAAGGGCGATAAATACTGGTTAAATGATTAGAGGCAGTATAAAGAGCAAAACAAAGCTGGCTATCAAGTTGAGCAACTGACAATACAATCTTCCTATAGTTAATGGTCAGTAAATTTTGCACTCGAATGTTCAAAAATACAACAATTAGTTGAATTATAGTTAGTGTACGAATAGTATATACACAAACCATAACTTTGAGGGCCAATCATGCGACAATTAACAACCATATTTGGCGTGCTTTTATTCACAACACCTGTCTTTGCTAATGATGTTGCGAAAAACGCCAAGCACACTGTTGAATCTTTTGAGAAGCTATTTGGGATAACAGAAGGCAAACGCAGGAACCATACCAAAGGATTTTGCTTTGAAGCCTCTCTCATTCCACACGATTCACACATTAATCAATACAGTAACAGCCCACTTTTTGCCCATAAATCAAAGGTAATCGGCAGGCTGTCTCATAAAGGCGGTAACAACAAGGCATCCGATAGCAAACCAGCAGAGTACGGTATGGGTCTGGCCATCACGACGGTCGATGGCCAAGAACATCGTATGTCTATGAATACACTTGATTTCTTTCCTGTCGCAACGCCAGAAGCTTTCGCAGAACTAATGCACGCGAAAACCCAGGGGAAGGAAGCCGTAAAAGCGTTTAAAAGTAGAAATAGTGATCTTCAGCGCTTTAAAACTCACATGGCCAAAAAAGAGAAGAAGCTCACTCCTTATGAAGGCAGTACCTTCAATAGCATTAATAGTTTTTATCTAACCAATGACGATAATAAACGAACCGCCGTTCGCTGGGCATTTGTGCCAGAACGCTCGCAAAATATTGTATTAAAACCACAAGATGATTTTTATTTTGAAAACATGCAGAAAAACCTGAGCCAACATGGAATTGTTTGGAATATGGTGATTACCATTGCTAACCCTGACGACAAGGTTAACAATGCAGCCCTCCCCTGGACAGGTAAGCACACAACCCTTGTTGCAGCTAAGCTAAAAGTGCAGGCAATTAGCCGTGAATCCGATGGCAAGTGCGATGCAATCAATTTTGATCCGTTAATTTTATCATCAGGATTCGCGCCCTCCTCCGATCCTTTGTTGCAAGCTCGTCGCCTTTCTTACGCCATATCTTTTGGCAAAAGAACGCATGAGAAGCACAAACAAAAAGATAAAAGCAAGAACTAAAAGGCTCTGATAAGTCTTTAACTAACAAATCACCAAACACCAGAAAAATTTCCGTTTTTATTAACTTCAAGAGGCTGGTTTATGTTGTATGCAGCCTCTCTTACCTTGCCTTACATGGGCTTACAGTAAATAAATTTCAGGTAGATATACTGATTCTAAATCGACTCACTCACGACAATAACGTCTTGAAGTTTATCTATTTGGAGGTGTAATCATGGTGATTGCTAAAAAGATGATGATCGCTGTATCGGCGTTAACCTTGTGTGCATGTGGGGGCGGCTCATCGAGTAGCAACTCAAATGCTAGCGGCTCAACCAACCCGCCGCCGCCGACGAACAAGTGCTCGCAAGCGATTAGTGAAGGTGCAAGTCTGGGAATAACCGATATCCCAGCCAGCGCAGCAGCGGAACATAGAAATAATTTTTGTAAGTACACAAAACTGGTTGCCCCTAACGGCAAAGCCATCCACTTTTTTGCTCAAGATCAGATCACTAATGAACAGATGGTTCGTGCGCGCAATATTCTGGAGTTTTATTTAACGAATGTTCCTGGCTCGCAATATGGTGCCGACAAAACGGCTGTCTGGAACAAAATGGCAGATAACAATGCCATCTTGATCATGCCAAACGGCTCTGATACCGGTAGTGCTCCTGCCAGTGGACAAACCTTGTTCCAAACTGAAAATGTTGTAGAAGGTTCTGATGCTTATCTGGTCAACGAACCAAGAGATGCTGCTTTTGAAGAAATTCTTCATTTAATGCACGACACTGGTATTGGCGTTGATGGCAGTAATACCATGCCAGGTGTTTTACCCGAGTTTCAACAAGAAATTCGCAATGCAACCAACAACGCTGTTCCATCAAGTATTGTTGCTGGCGGTAAAGGCATCTGGGCAAGTATCGATCTAAATTGGCTAAGTGAACTTCAAGGCGAAAATAGCCTAACTCAAGAATATCTTGCTTCGATCATTGATACTTATTACGGCCTTGCTGGACGTTCGAGTTCTGGAGGCTCCAATGACCTATATCAACCTCAAACTAGGGCAGAAATATCAACCATTGATCCTATGGGATGGGCATTAGTTGGTGGCGACTCGCCAAGAAAGTTTTTTAGTGAATACGTCACTTACAATGCCCGGGTAGATAAGAATTACACTGGAACTTTTACACTTAACTTTGATGCTAATCAAAAGTACACCCATAAGTCGCAATACTTAATCAATGTCACACTAACGGGAAGTTCACCCATTACTTTGATCGGCAATAATCAAGCGAATGATTTAACGGGGAATGTTGCAGACAACGAAATCATTGGCAATCAAGGTAACGATACCATCAATGGTGGTGACGGTACGGATACCGCGACGTTTACAGGTAATGCGGTTGATTATACGATTACCAACAACAATGGTGTTGTTACCGTTGTCGATAGTGTTGCAGGACGTGATGGCACGGATACTTTAACCAGTATCGAACTGCTAAAATTTGCGGATACTTCTTTTAGTCCTTAGTAATTTACGCCCTTTCCACTCAGCTCGGCGTTAGGTTAACGCTTAATGCCGAACATCAGCTGCTCAAACTCAGCTTTTTGATAAACAATAAAAAAGCATCGTCTATCTTGGTTTGGTCTAGGCGAAGATTTCTCGGATGTTTGAACTATTATCTTTTACTCTCAACAAAACCCAGCCGAGATAGATTTGTTTGGCTGGGTTATTGAGCTTTACTAAATGCCTTTAATCAGCATATCTGAATACAGCAGCTGTCCCGCCCATACTCTCACAAACACTCACAGCCCATCTTACTCCACGAACGCTTGAGCTGGAGTAATAATGTTCGCCATTGCAATAAACAGAGTAAACTGTCTCCGCCGATGACTCACTGCTATACAACAAAGCTGACGTAGCTAAAGTTACTGTTACTAATAATTTTCTCATAATCCTGTCCTTCTTATTTTTTTGTTTTTAGTAAAGTTGATTTACATAACTAATCATATAAATCAGAAAATAACTTAGCATCAAAATTCAGTGACATCTATCTTTCTGAGATGCAGACAACGAAACGAAAATGAAAATTTATTATAAGTCAGTTGTAACCATTTTGGGCTATGGGCAAACCAAAATAGCGATAGCTCTTCTTTTCACTGCTTATCTAGGTTAAACAGTGAAAACGCTACTACTTTCGGGATGAACTTCTTATGTGACAATTTCGACTGAATTTAATTTCATCTAAATCAAGAGGCTAAGATACTACAAAAGTTGTAGCGCCTGAACTTGTACATTACTCTCTTTTATTATCTTTCTTATGTTAAAAAAGCTCCGACAAAGTCTCTTTACTCCTTAATAACTTTTTTGTTTTTTGCCGTGCAAAATATTTTCGAGGTTGATACTATTAAAAAACAATACCTAACATCTCATAACAACAATAAGTCACACAGTAGCGCTTAAAACATTAGCTTTTCGAAGCGCACCAACCAAAGTTAAAAGCAATCAAAATAAAATCCAGAGCTATCGACTATAAAGCCCCATTACTCATAAAAACAGACAACAGAGAAAATTCCAGCTTCAACTGTCAGCTTCCCCATTACTGAGACAGCTCTAAACTAGAGTTTTCTACTTTTTTCCGATAGATAGCTGGGGGTAAACTTCCTAAGCTATCGTGCGGTCGTTCTTCGTTGTAGTCCAACATCCACTCCCACGCCATTTCTCTTACTTGTGATAGACTGTCAAACAAGTAAGCATTTAAAAACTCTCGCCGAAACGAGCCATTAAAACGTTCAACAAATCCATTCTGCTGCGGCTTTCCCG
>NZ_JAMXSB010000048.1 GCF_024124665.1 Pleionea sp. CnH1-48 | reverse complement strand
ATATTTATCTTAATAAACGGCCTCTGGCTATGTTAGAGTATGACGATATCTATTATTATCACAATTCGCATATAGGAACGCCTGAGATATTGACCGACTCACAACAGTTTGTTGTATGGCAAGCCGACTATGATTTATGGGGTAGTGCTGAAATCTTAGTAAGTGATGTTGAGAACAATTTGAGATTTACAGGTCAGTATTTTGATAGTGAGACAAGCCTGCATTATAACTGGAATCGTTATTATGATCCGATGCTAGGCCGATATATCACTAGTGATCCTATCGGTTTAGCAGGAGGAATCAATACATATCTGTATGTGAGCAATAGCACTCTCTCTTTTGTTGATCCAACAGGGCAATTTGCAGTAAATGCAGTAAATGCAATTGGAGGTGCTATTTTCGGAGCTTCTGCTGCGTTTTGGTATTCAATAGTGACTACAGCATGTCATTCTAATTTATGGACAACAGCAGATTGGCCTGTTGTTATCGAAAATACTTTGTTTGGAGCTGCTGCTGGAGCAATCACTGGTGCAGGTTTTGGAACTTTACTACTGGAGAACTCAGCAGGAGCACTTGTTTTTGGATCTACAACAGGAATGTTAGGCGGCTTAGTAGGTAACTTTTTAATGGGTGTGAAGGAAAGGGGGAGTAATTGTGGGTGTAGCTTTTAAGCATCAAATGTCACCAAGTATTAAAGTGATACTTGTCATTCTGTTTCTAATTGTTGTTAAGTTGCTATTTAGTCTTGATGTATCCTATGTTGTTATCATCGGCGTTCCGATAGTACTGACTCTATTAAACTCAGCTTTTCAGAAGAAGACTGGTGAAGAGTGAATGCTTGTAAAGTGAAGTCTATTTAGAAAAAAATAAACTACTACAATTTAATTCTTAAATTTTCATAACTACTGTTAAGGGCGTATGGATTGCGCCCTTTTTAAATATTTTCGGAAAGGTGTCATGAAACCCCCTATAGTATGTTCAAGAGAATGGGGCGCTCAATAAGGCATTAGTTCTAAAATTGATTTTCTGTAAAAGCAAGGGGGCTTATACCCCCCTAGGTAACTTTGAGTAAACGGAATTGCTCACTTTAAATTTAAAACAAAAAGGTATAGCGTCATGAAACTTTTTAAGGAAAATGAATGGTGCCGTATAGGCACAACTAAAGAATATGAGTTAA
>NZ_JAMXSB010000047.1 GCF_024124665.1 Pleionea sp. CnH1-48 | reverse complement strand
TGACCGGCTCCCATTTTTAGATCCACCTTGTAGTGAAGACGGGCTCATCAAAATTCGCTGTTACTTAGGAACTCTTTAGGCGACAGATTATTAAGAGCTTGATGAGGTCGACTCTCGTTGTACTCTATCCGCCATGCTTCAATCTTCAATTTAGCATCTGCTAGTGATTCAAACCAGTGACAGTTCAAACACTCGTCTCTAAAGCTGCCGTTAAATGATTCAATGTGTGCGTTGTCAGTCGGCTTGCCGGGTCTGGAAAAAGCGAGCTTAACGTTATTGCCATAAGCCCATAAATCCATCATTTGCCCAGTAAATTCGCTTCCATTATCGCAATGAATGCGAGCAGGCTTGTCTCGCGAACGACAGATATTGTTCAATGTTTGGATGACATCTTCCGCCCTTAATTTCGAACCCGTAAACGCTGCCAAACACTCTCGGGAGAAGGTATCGACAACCGTTAATATTCTAATCCTATTGCCATTCACTAATTGATCAGATACAAAGTCCATTGCCCACGCTTCATTCGGCTTTGTCGAGACCCGATAGTCTCTTTCTCGTCGACAAGCGCTCACGTTGCGCCTGGGGCGTTTCGGTCGAATTTGTAAGCCCTCTAAACAATACAGCCGATAAACACGCTTCTTATTCACGTGGATACCCTCCCTTTTTAGCATCACATGAATGCGTTTGTACCCGTACCGAACACGCGAACGGGCTATTTCAATAATACGCTGTCGTAATGGCTCTTGAGATGACGCTGTTGATTCATATCGATAAACCGAACGACTCAAACTTAATAATCGACAGGCCCTACGCTCACTGACATTATATCGGTCTTGCAAACTGCGCACCGCCAAACGGCGCTGCGGTGCGCTTACCACTTTCGAGAATTAAGATCCTGCAACATCACTTTATCAAGGGTTAGATCGGCGACGACTCTCTTAAGCCGTTCGTTTTCTTCTCGTAACTGCTTTAGCTCTCTTACCTGATCGGACTCCAATCCTGAATATTTCTTTTTCCAGGCGTAGAAGGTGCCCTCTGCGATCCCCAATTTACGACTTATTTCGGCTACGGAAAGTCCAGTCTCTTGCTGTTTAATGGCTGCAACTATTTGTTCGACAGAAAAACGTTTTGCTTTCATGTGCGATCCTCCTGAGGGGCAAATCATGCCCGATTTCACTGTCTTTGTGGATCTGTTTATGGGGAGCCGGTCA
>NZ_JAMXSB010000046.1 GCF_024124665.1 Pleionea sp. CnH1-48 | reverse complement strand
GACCCTGTAAATTATTCTGTGTATCTGCCAGTTCACATATATTCATCTAAGCGGCCATCAAAAACAATCATAAAATGATTTAAGGCCGCTTTCCAATTTCTAATCGGCATAGTCCACTTTTTTGAAGCGTCCATAATCGCAAGGTAAACGACTTTTTTCGCCGAGTCATCGGTCGGAAATAACTTCCTCTTTTTAATCGATTTTCGTATCACGCTATTTAATGATTCAATGGCATTCGTCGTGTAAATGGCCTTTCGAATTTCCGGTGGATAATTAAAAAGTGTATTAATGTTGGGCCAGTGGGTATGCCACGACCGACTTATTTGAGGATACTTGTCATTCCAGCGCTCAGAGAACTGCTCCAGAGCGAGTAAAGCCTCTTCTTCCGTTGCAGATTGATAAATACGTTTTAAATCAGTCGTGACCGCCTTATAGTCTTTCCAAGGGACATATCGCACAGAGTTTCGGACCATGTGAACGATACAGAGCTGAATTTGTGTGTCGGGGTAGGCTGAGTTTATTGCATCTGGAAAACCTTTTAATCCGTCAACACAAGCTATGAGAATGTCTTTTACTCCTCGGTTTTGAAGTTCTGTGAGAACATTCAGCCAAAACTTTGCCCCTTCATTTTCTGAAAGCCATAAGCCGAGAAGTTCTTTATGGCCTTCCATCGTAACGCCCAATGCTAGGTAAACAGATTTATTGATGACTTGCTTATCTTGACGGATTTTAAGCACAATGCAGTCGAGGTACACTATGGGATAAATAGAATCTAGAGGACGAGACTGCCACTCGACTACTTGCTCGATGACGGCGTTGGTGACTTTCGAAATTAACGTTGGTGAAACATCCGCGTCATACATCTCTTTGAATGTGGCAACGATTTCTCGGGTCGTCATCCCTTTGGCATACAGGCTCAATATTTTTTCATCCATGGTGGTAAAGCGAGTCTGCTGCTTCTTGACCAGCTGAGGTTCAAACGTGCCTTGCCGATCTCGTGGTGTTTCAATGGAGAGCGGCCCGTCCTCCGTGATTAGGGTTTTGGGAGTATAACCGTTGCGGTGATTTTCCGAGTCTGTCTGAGCGTGTTTGTCGTAACCTAAGTGCTCATCCAGTTCAGCATTAAGTGCTGTTTCAACAGTGACTTTCGTCAACATTTGACGAAAGTCGTTTAACTCTTCCTCTGTCTTGATACCTTTAGCTGCTTTACGTGCCCAGGCTTCAATTTCTTTCTTGTCCATCGGTCTACCATCTCCTATTCAATAGGTTAATAATAGACAGTTACACAGAGTTATTTACAGTCTC
>NZ_JAMXSB010000045.1 GCF_024124665.1 Pleionea sp. CnH1-48 | reverse complement strand
AGTACAACGAGAGTCGACCTCATCAAGCTCTTAATAATCTGTCGCCTAAAGAGTTCCTAAGTAACAGCGAATTTTGATGAGCCCGTCTTCACTACAAGGTGGATCTAAAAATGGGAGCCGGTCAGTTGGTATTGTATAGTTCTTCAAGCAAGCCAAATACAGGGGGGGCGTCAGCTCCTGCGCCTCCAGCAGCATGAGAGAGCATTGGAAATGCTAAGAAACATAGTAAAATTGCCCTAATTTTCATCAGTCTTTTCCAATCATTTTTAAAGCTTGGATTTTAACCAAATAAAATTAACAAATGGAACTTAGCACTTATTAATTTAAGTCGCTTGTGTGAAGTTTTGGGGAGTTTTTTTGGAAATAGAGAAATATGTAAGCGAGTGCTATCAGTAAAAGCTTTGAAAAGTGGCGCGCCCGGAGAGATTCGAACTCTTTGATGATTTCCTTGTGTGTTTTTTGAGAGGTATTTTTGCTAGTAAATATCATACACATGTTGATAGCATATACTAACGGAATATCTCAGTTGTAGGCCGCTTGTAGGTTTTTGTGTTAGCTTAACCTCAGAGCAAACCGAGGAGCAAGTTTAGTTTTTCTTGTCACAGCGTACAAGTGATTTTTTAACTTACTTAAATATTTTTTTACAGACCCGCTGAGTCTCCTAGATGTGTCTGCGCGGGAGCTAAGCGGGTATAAGAGTTAAGTATTAATCGTCTATTTTGCCAGACTTTTTGGGTGACTTTGTCTATTGCTTCTTTTTAGGTAATGAATGGCGAAGCTGTACCTTGAATGTTTCACGCAGAGATAGAAAAATGGGATTCCCGAAATTAAGGATAGGATATAAGCAAAATCACCGCCTTTAGGGATAGCAAAGCTTAATGCTAACAAGGCAAGCATAACTGCAATAAGTAGAAAGACCATGCATCTAATATTAAAATATTTTCTGTTTTGCTCTTCGGTGATAAATAAGTCAGCATCGTTTACAGTGCCAGAAATAAACTCTCTCACACTATAAACAAAGTACCAGCTTTCATCTTTTTTAACTTTTTCGTAGAAACACCGATACATTTCAATTTCCATTGGGGTTGCTCTAAATTTGTAGCCAGTCTCGTCGTCAAAGGCAAAAGATTGGACTAGAGAATTAAGGTGTTTTTTTCCGTGTTTGTCCAAGTACCCTCGCTCCTCAAGATAGATAAAGCGTTTAATGCGTTCAAATAGACTAGGCTTAAAACCAAGTAAATTAATGATGGCTTTTATAGTTGCTGTGATAACTTTTAGATACTCCATGTTTGCCTCTTATTTTATATTCTCCATTTCAAATTTATTGTGAAAGCTTATTAGATTCAAGGTAAACGTATATTAAGCATACTTACTGCTCTAGTAAGTGGCCGGACTCTTTATTGATACGCTGGGCTTTCGCTCATTACTTCGCGGTATCATTGATAGCACGTTACAAAAGCGCTTGAAAAAGTGACCGATTAATCAATAAGATAACTACTACTAAGAGGTATATCTCAGTTTGTCGACAGCTGCTCGCAGATATATCTCCTATG
>NZ_JAMXSB010000044.1 GCF_024124665.1 Pleionea sp. CnH1-48 | reverse complement strand
CTGGTGGTTTTAATCACATTGCCCCGGGTATCATACTCGGTGGTTTTCAACGCCCATTGGGTTCCGTCTGTTGCGGTTTCATCCTCACTGTGAGCCGTATAAACTTTCGTCTGATTACCCAACGCGTTGTATTCAAAACGCGTCAGTATTTGCGCTTTTTTCTGTCCATCGAGAGTGGTGATATCACCTAATTGAGTCACTTGATTCAGCGCATCAAACTCGGTGGTGGTCACATGGCCTAACGCATTCTGCTTGGCAATCACGCGCCCCAATGCATCATAACGAAGATGCGTCGTGTGACCTTCACCATCGGTCTCATGCATCATCTGATTAACAGCATCGTACTCCCGACTGGTCACAAAGCCGCGCTGGTTCATCATCTTGACCATATTGCCTTGAGAATCGTACTCATAAAACATCGACACATCATCAATAACGACGGAGCCATTCTCACCAGTGATTTCAACGTCTTTTTTAAATTCCTGTGTCAATTGGTTCAGAGCGTTATAACGATAAGTAGTCTCAAGCCCGGCATTATCACGAACCTCCAGCACATTGCCCCAGCGATCAAACTGAGTCCTAATTTGGGGCATTTCATCTACAAAGCCACTCTCTGTCAGATACCCCTCAACTAGTGCAGAAGCCCCCCCAAGGTACTCCATTTTAAACTGTGGCAGTACAGTTAAAGTTTTTTGTCCCAGCTTGTTATAGGCATGCTGCGTTAATCCATTCGCTGGATTATATTCGGCAACACGTAGGCCTTGCAGGTTGTAACGGTACTCTTTAAGAACACCATCATTCTCGTTGCTAGCAATCAACTGGCCTGCCGCATTGTAAGAAAACTGCTCTTCAAGACTCGCAATATAATCTGCACGACTTGACGTTGCTTGAAGCTTAGAGCCACGAGCCACCATCTCGCCATAACCGTTGTACACCATGGCCTGAATTTGCTGACGTTCTTGATTATCAATATTCAGCTGATTAGCATTGCCGAGATGGGTAATCGTCGCAACCTGGCGATCCAATTTGTCGTACTGAAATTCAGTATGCGCTTCATAGGTCGTGGTTTTATTCGCGTCTTGATACGTACGGAATACATCCGTTACATTACCTGCTGCGTCACTACGATAACGAGTCTCATTGCCTGCTGCATCGACTTCACGGGTTTTGCGACCCAAGGCATCAAACTCAGTGATGAGTGTTTGGTCTTTGGCAGACACGGTGATGGCAAAGTCATCGCCTGCTTTCCATGCAGACCGTTGTGCATCATTTAAACCAACGCCCGATGTCCATTGTTGAATTTGATTACCATAAGCATCATAGCCATAACGCTGATAAGGAGAACGCAAAGCACCGTCACTCAACTGAGTGCCATCGGCATTTAATACACCACCATAAGTCAGACTGTCGCCAGAACCGGTTTTAGTTAATGCCGCATTATCCAGTGCCATACGAGCTTCTGAGACCACATCCACCACTCGGCCTAAGGCATCATAGCGAGTTTCGGTAGTAACTTGATTTACTGTCTCTTTGCTCACATTACCCAGTGCATCGTACTCTACCGCGCGCAACACAACGTCTTGCGTATTGCTATTTGCATTGAAAGTACCTTGAC
>NZ_JAMXSB010000043.1 GCF_024124665.1 Pleionea sp. CnH1-48 | reverse complement strand
AAGGTGCTCGAAAAGTCGCTGAGAAAGCCAAGAGCCGTTTGGCAGTTTTACGTGTGATGGAAAACAGCTTGAGCGATGCGCAAGATATCTTTGCGGAACTCAAGAAAGATGGCTCTGATTGGCGTCAGCGAACCTATGCGGCCACATGGATAAGTCGAATTGCAAAACTTAAAGCACAGGGCAAAGCTCTGGCCAATTGTGGAAACCGAGCCTTTAGTGATTTGCTGGAACGTGATGGGAAGTTTGTCGAAGCTAACAAAGTTCGCTCACTGCTTCCAAATAATGCTCAGGGTTTTAGTATTAAAGAGTTAAGCGAGCTTGCGGGTGATTATGGCTATACCATGAAGGCGCTTAATGTGTCTCCTGATGAGCTTAAAGACATGCCTTTACCTGCCATTGCTCACATTGACCGAAGCGCTACGAATGGTTTGGGTCACTATTGGATTGTCGAACAGGTCAATGATAAAGGCGTGACCATCTACGATGAACAAAAACAACGGCGTTTTACTCAAACACAAAAAGAGTTTTCTCAAGAATGGGATGGAAAGCTCTTAGTGTTCTCTGAGAAAGATTCTCCGTTACTCGCTTCATTAGAAAGCAAACAAATGTCTTTGTTGGATGCTGAATTGACCTATGGCGGTTGCTGTGGAATTCAACGACCAGAATCCGACTTAGGTGAACCAAAGCAAAATGAATGCCCAGCAGGTGGCAAAGGTTGCCCTGTTTGGTCGGTGAATAAAGTCAGTATGAATCTTTATGCGACTGATACACCGATTTGGTATGAAACGCCCTATGGTCCCGATATTGAGTTAAAGCTGAGTTTTAACTCTCAATCAGCGCTTCAACAGTATGAGCCTTTTGGGAATAAGTGGTCTTTCAGTTATGGCATGTATCTGGTTGAAGATCCTGGCGAAGCGGCAACGCTCTTTATGGCTGATGGTCGTCGCATGGTGTTTATTGCTGATGGTAAAGGCGGCTTTGCTAAAGCCTACGGCTCTGAGTCTGCTTTGAAAAAAGTTCATTCAACACATTACGAGTTGACTTTATTAGATGGTACTCAATACACCTTTGCTATCCCTGATAACACCAACTCACAACAAGTACTGCTGACACAAATAAAAGACATCTACGGCCATAAAGTAAAGCTGGGATATAACAGCAATATTCAGTTGAAAACTATTCAAGATGCACAAGGGAGAAAATCCACAATTACTTACTACCCTAGCGGTTTAGTGAAAGAGGTCTCTGATCCATTCGGCAGAAAAGCGAGCTTTGAGTATGACTCCAATAAAAACCTTGTTTCTCTCACAGATATGGGCGGTTATAAAAGTACAATTAAGTATGATAGTGATGTGTATATCACTGAGATCACAAAGCCATTTGAGGGTACGTGGAAATTTAAAACAGAACCAGCAGACGGTGTTGATACTGGTATTGGGTATCCAACAGGCGATAGCGGTATGTGGGAGTATTACCGAATAACCGTTACCGATCCTGATGATAAAAAGTCAGAATATTTTTATGATGGTAACTCTGGCTCGTGGTATGTAAGCCCAGAAAATTACATTGAATATCAAAGTAATCAAGTGAACAACGGCTGGGCTAAAAGAGAAAACTATCTCTTTCACTCAGATGATA
>NZ_JAMXSB010000041.1 GCF_024124665.1 Pleionea sp. CnH1-48 | reverse complement strand
AAACAATGCAAGGCGTGTGTAGGTATTTAGAATGATCTCTAAGGTGTCTCTAAGCCCCTCTGAGGGACTTTCTCAGGGGGTAAGGGGTATCAATTAGCTAGCGCTAAAAGTGGCTCAGACCGCCGCCTAGTGTTTTTCATATACCCGCAAGATAGCGATTCGTTTTTTGAGGTTAGATTCTAGTCTGCTAATATCTTAAAGGAGACTATTAATAATATTAAGGACAAACGTAGATTGATGATTAAAGTAATCCTATTACGAACTTAATGGAGTCCTTTTAATAAACAGTTACACCCGAAAAGAATTGAGTATGAATAAATCTGATAAAAAGCGACTAAGAAGAGAGTTAGAGGAAAAAGCGGCGATTGAAGAAGCTCTCAGCCGCGTCCGGAATATTGGCGAAGATATTCATATAAGAGGCATTGGCGTACTAAAAATTAAACTGACCGTCCAACCTAGTTTTAAGCTAGGTGAATCTTGGGACTTTCGTGAAAGTGACGGAAAGGTTAGCGTATATTTTACGCAGATTGATAGCCAAAAAGGTCAGTATCTTCCTGGCTACAAAGTAGTGCAAAATAGTCAAGGTATAGCTGCTGAGATATTTTCTTTCTTAAAGAACCAACAATTACCTTTGTTATGCTCTACTGATAATATTGGATATTGTGATGGTACATCGTACAGTGTAAGTATTGAAAATGGATTCGGAAATATGATTCATGTTTCGTGGGGGGAACACATTCCAACCGAGTGGAAGTCTCTCGCGAAACTAATTGCGCGCTGTATAGCGTCGTTAAGAGCATGCAGCCTACAAGAATTTAAGATGTAAAAAGCATTGTATTTAACGTCAAAAGCTAAGCTCCCAGCGGTCGCTAGACCTCGTTTTACTCGGCCGCTGCTGACTGCATTTTTTACCTAATTAGAGTGAGAAGTTATATGTTAATAATAGACTCAAAATATTTTGAGGACTCAAAAATAGAAAATGGGTTTTACCAATGTTCTATTAATTGGAATAAAGGCGATGTTCTATTTCAGTTGTGCGATGAAGGCGAATATTTAAGAGCTAACATTAGCATCGGAAGCGATATAATTGAAAACGAAAGTAAATGGGCTAAGAAGCTAAGAGAAGTGCTCTTGAAAGATATACACGGTAAGACCTGGGCTGAAACTGAAGGTGAGGTGTTGACCGAAGAGGAATTTATGAAGAAAGTTGAGCTTTGTTTAATAGTAATTGAGGATTCAACTATCAGTTTTTGGTACGACGATGGAGAGTTATATTGCGGTCATAATATTATAGTAAGTTCTGATCCTTCCGGTAACGAAATAAATGCTTATATGGCATAACAAAGCCATCAACTGTGAAGCATGGCGGCGTTAGGAAATAAAGATTTTTTAGGATAGATAAAATCCGTCAATGGAAGAAAGATAAGGATTAATCAATTATTAAAGGGAACTAATAAGTATGCCAGTGCCGGCAAAGAACCTCACCGCCCTCAAGTTTCTTAAGGGCACGTATGATATATCCAAGGCTAACAAAAAGAGCCTCAGAATTTTACGCCTTAATAAGGCCATCTCCAAAATTTCTGGTGCGGCTAACTATTAAGTAAGACATTAGAGATGGCTTTGGCTACTTTAAGAATTGCTTGCAAATTTTATCTTATAATTGAGCTGAGAGCTTCCGTGCAATTATTTGATTAGTAAGGGGGGTTAATCGCCTTCATCGGCTGGCGTGAAGTCCATCGTGTAGAATAAGTCATACATAGGAACGGCTTTACCATTTTCTACTTTAGGCTTAAATCGCCACTTCTTTAATAGACCCTGTAAATTATTCTGTGTATCTGCCAGTTCACATATATTCATCTAAGCGGCCATCAAAAACAATCATAAAATGATTTAAGGCCGCTTTCCAATTTCTAATCGGCATAGTCCACTTTTTTG
>NZ_JAMXSB010000040.1 GCF_024124665.1 Pleionea sp. CnH1-48 | reverse complement strand
TTAACTCATATTCTTTAGTTGTGCCTATACGGCACCATTCATTTTCCTTAAAAAGTTTCATGACGCTATACCTTTTTGTTTTAAATTTAAAGTGAGCAATTCCGTTTACTCAAAGTTACCTAGGGGGTATAAGCCCCCTTGCTTTTACAGAAAATTAATTTTAGAACTAATGCCTTATTGAGCGACCCATTCTCTTGAACATACTATAGAGGGTTTCATGACACCTTTCCGAAAATATTTAAAAAGGGCGTATGGATTACGCCCTTAAGATATTACATTGAAACCAAAGTTTACTTTTTCAAGCTCTTCTTCTTACTATACTGATATATCTTAACAGAGCACATGGCAAGTAAAACAACTATAGTTAGAACAACCTTTCCAGTTACTCCCCACATGGTAATAACAATATTATATACACCAGCCGCAACACCAGCTACAACTATACAAGCAATAACATTTCTAATGCCAGAATACCAAGCAAGTAAACATAAAAAAGCAAATAGTAATAGCATTGGTAAGTATTCAGTCATACTCCCCCCTAAGGACAATCTCGATTACATTCATCAGCAAATAGACCACTAAAGTCATATTCAAAATTTTCTTTAACAAAATTAGATTCTAATACATCTTTAGCTACCAGCCTCCCTTTTGGTTTAGAATCCATTTTCCAAGCCTGCCATAATCCAATTGTGCCCAACTCAATACCACGAGCTGTTATCTGTTTTTTAATGGTTGCTTTATGTGAGCGTGTATACTTTCGTCCAGATTTAGTTGTATGGGTATATACCCATTCACCCTTGTTAATACTTTTTGCTGCATTCTTAATTTTTTTACCACTTCCGTAGATATTAAATAGAGCATCTAATCCACTCGGCGCAAAAAAACCAACTCCACCAGATAGCAAAACATCAAAGTAGTCGACGCACTCCCATCGCCAACCATTAGTATACATCTGAATTGCAAAATCAATACCTGCACCAATGCAACGAGCGCCGCCGTACCGGACCCATTCTCTTGAACATACTATAAGGGGTTTCATGACACCTTTCCGAAAATATTAAAAAAAGGGCGCAGTCCATACGCCCTTAAACAACTTATTAGTGCTTAAGCTTCCTTATGAGATTTTTTTTTGTAAACCTTGAATATAGCAATGGCAATCAATGTAATAATTACTAACGAAACCTTACCAACCCCTCCCCAGTAATGTACAAATACATTGTATATACCAGCGAAAACACTTCCCAAAACCAAACATATAAAAGCGCTTTTAAGGTCAGAAAATAGTGCACTAATAACTAATAAAGTGATAATTGCTACCTCTAATGCAAACTCCATAATATCTCCTTTTAATCACAACTATCTTTACATTTACCAGAGTAAAGCGATGAAAAATCATAACTTGTTACTGACTTAATGAAATTAGACTCTAATAAATCTTTTGGAATCCATGTACCTTTTGGCTTTGAGTCTGACATCCAGTACTCAAAACCTAGTATCACTAATAACTCATTTCTTCTTGCCACCAAAGCCTTTTTTATTGTTGCCTTATGTGATCTTGTATAACTACGGCCAGACCTCGTAGTATATTTATATACTTTCTTACCTTTCGATAGTTCTTTTGCTGCGTTTAAAATCTTTTTACCACTAGTCCAGATATTCATGGATGCATCTAGTTTACTTGGTGCAATCGCTCCTACAAGACCAGAAAGTAATACATCAAAATAATCAACACATTGCCAGCGCCCGCCATTTGTATACATTTGGATCGCGAAGTTTATTCCTGCACCAATAGCAAAACCTAGAGCACCAACTTGACCTTTAGGATCAACCAAAGAGAAAGGGCTATTGCTCACATACAGATATGTATTGATTCCTCCCGCTAAACCGATAGGATCACTTGTAATATAACGACCTAACATCGGATCATAATAACGATTCCAGTTGTAAT
>NZ_JAMXSB010000003.1 GCF_024124665.1 Pleionea sp. CnH1-48 | reverse complement strand
CTTCAAAAAAGTGGACTATGCCGATTAGAAATTGGAAAGCGGCCTTAAATCATTTTATGATTGTTTTTGATGGCCGCTTAGATGAATATATGTGAACTGGCAGATACACAGAATAATTTACAGGGTCATTCTTCTTTCAGTATTGAGGAGCTTTCTAAATTTATAAAACACGGTCTTTATTTTGTTGTTCATGTCAACATTGCAAATCCAGAGTTTGCATCTCCAACAAAGGACCGCTTGATAAACGTAGAAGTATATCAAGCGGTGGCTAATGCGACTTATAGAGAGACGACTAAGTTCCTCAAACAGTATCCTTCGTTTATTAACAATTTTCTGAAAAATGAGTCATTGACGGGAGGTTAACTTTTCAGCTTTTCTCTAACTTCCATCAGAATGAGTCCTAACTTATTTTTGCCGGAACCATCGCCACCATCTCCCCAGTAGCTATCGTTTTCGGTTGACTCAATCAGTTTGGCTGACCCTGTGCCGAGAAGAAGCGCTTTCAGATAATCATGTTGCATGAATTTTTGTAACACTGCTTCACGCATAACATTATCTTTTATCGATTCCCAACTTCGTTTTAATTTTCTCTTTCTGTCACGGCCTTTTCTGGCTGCTTCCATTGGGGTTTTAGCCTTTCTTATTTCGTTTTGGTCAGCTGCATTATCAAACTTCATTGCTTGAAAGTAGTGCTCACTGCTAGGCCAGACTTTGCTTTTTATTTTAATGGGGTAGGGGGCAAAGTTTGAAAACTCACCGTATTCATCCGTAGTGCTATAAAACTTTATTTCCTGATTCATGAGTTTTTCCTTGAATTAATTACTTAAGAGCGTATTTCTCCATTCAATAACACAGCCTATAGTTTGTTTAACGTTTTATGAAGCAAACTAATATAAATGATTTACCTGATATCAACACGTTATCCTTTTGTACCGAATTGAACTGACCCAGATGGCCTTGTAAGAGTGTTTCTTTGGACTCTTTCTGAGTATAAGTAATTTCTACATCTGTCGTTAAAGGATACACAAATCCAAAATCACAGGATGGCATTTTTAACTCTGCTTGCTCTGTTACTGTTTCTATTATGGCAGCGAACTTATCTGGACGATGCATAATATTAAAATCTCTAATCGTTCCATTGTGTAATGTTCCAAAAGTTTGACTGCCGCCATCAAAGGTAGCGTAACTGAGTAGAGTATCTAACTTATCAACTGACTGTTCGTCATGTTCCAGTGTGAGCCCATTTCCTTCGATTAGAACCAGATTACGCTCTAAACCAGAAAAGTTAGAAAATGCACCGTCTTCTGCAACAGTGGCAATACTTAAACGCCAATCAAAGTTATCCAGGGTGCTGTTTGGGCTAATGGCGAGTTCAATGGTTTCGCCTTTGCCATTTTTCCAGGGCGTCGATTTGTACTGATGAGGTGCTGTAACGTTCATTTAAGATTCTTTCATGGATAATTTTAATCAATAGTATAAACAGCCGAACAGCGAGAAACTACTGTGACTTTAAGGTATTAGGTGATGTAAAAATAAGAAAGGAAAATGGCTGGGATGGCAGGATTCGAACCTGCGAGTGGCGGGATCAAAACCCGCTGCCTTGCCGCTTGGCGACATCCCAGTAGTGCTTTAAAGCCTAGAGTGTGATTAAGGATTATTCAATAAACACCACTCTGAAAGTGAAAAAAGCCTGCTAACCGCAGGCTTTTGAAATAGTGGTAGCAAGGAGTGGAGTTGAACCACCGACCCCATCATTATGAGTGATGTGCTCTAACCAACTGAGCTACCTTGCCACTGCTCTCTCTGTGAGAGGCGCGTATTCTGCCTATTTTTCTGAAAACTGTCAACACCTTATTTCAAACAATTTCACCTTTATTTTAAATTGCTGTAACAAACCTGAACCTTGTGCATCATTTGAACTCAAGAGATTGATTTTAAGAGAATTTTTGATGAAAAAGTGGTTAGTTTTATTCTTCTTCTGGGCTACGTCTACTATGGCCTTTGATCGTACGCAAATTGCTGATTCTGCTGACAATGTGACGCCTTTACTTAATGGCCAGTCAGTGCCTGACGTCATTATGTGGGATGAAAAAGGCAAGCCGGTAAAATTGCGTAAATATGTCGCCAAAAAACCAACAATTATGGTGTTTTATCGCGGAGGCTGGTGTCCTTACTGTAATGCTCAGTTAGGTCAACTAAATAGCATTGAGCCTGAGTTACTAAAAATGGGCTATCAGTTGATGGCTATCAGCCCTGAAGTGCCCGATAAGATTAATGGCATGCGCGAGAAGAATGATTTGAATTATGAACTCATGTCTGACTTTCAATTGGATGTTGCCAAGAGTTTCGGCATTGCTTTTCGTCTGGATGATAAGATGATGGAGCGTTATAAAAACCGTATTCAATTCTCTAAGCACAAAACTGAAACTAACGGCAACTTGCCTGCGCCATCGGTATTCATTGTCGATACAGACGGTGTGATTCAGTTCAGTTACGTTAATCCAAGCTATAACGTGCGTTTACATCCGGAATTATTACTAAAGGCCGCAGAGACTTCATTGGGTGGCTCTTATTTACCACTGAAGAAATAATTCGCTGTTGGTCAGCCAGACACAAAAAAGCCTGCAATATGCAGGCTTTTTTGTGAGATAGAGGTGGCTATCTAAACATTAAAGCGGAAGTGGATAACATCGCCGTCTTTTACGATGTAGTCTTTTCCTTCCAAACGCCATTTACCTGCGTCTTTTGCACCTTGCTCGCCGTTATGCTCGACATAATCATCGTAGCCAACGATTTCGGCGCGAATAAAGCCTTTTTCAAAATCCGTGTGGATTTTGCCTGCCGCTTGAGGAGCTGATGCGTTAACCGGAATAGTCCATGCTCGAACTTCTTTTACACCTGCCGTAAAGTAGGTGTGAAGGTTAAGTAGTTCGTAGCCAGCACGGATAACTCGGTGCAATCCTGGCTCTTCCAACCCCATTTCTTCAAGAAACTCAGCTTGCTCATCGACTTCTAGCCCGGCCAGCTCTGATTCCATCGCAGCACATACAGAGACAACCACTGCGTTTTCTTTGGCAGCAAACTCTCTGACAGAATCAAGGTAAGGATTGTTCTCAAAGCCATCTTCGTTAACGTTAGCAATGTACATGGTTGGCTTTGCTGTAATCAGCTGAAGACTCTTAAGGAAAGGAAGGTCTTCTTTATCAAACTCAACGGAACGCACTGGTTCACCTTCGTCTAATACCGCTTTGCATTTTTCTAGAATGACTAAAGCGGCCTTAGCATCTTTGTCGCCGCTTTTAGCGACTTTTGTGTTCTTTAAAATCGCTTTTTCTACGCTTTCTAAATCCGCTAAAGCTAATTCGGTATTGATGACTTCTATATCAGAAATTGGGTCAATTTGCCCTGCAACGTGAACGATATCATCGTTTTCAAAACAACGAACGACATGAGCAATGGCATCGGTTTCGCGGATGTTACCAAGGAATTTATTTCCTAAACCTTCACCTTTAGAAGCCCCTGCAACCAAACCCGCAATATCCACGAATTCCATGGTTGTTGGCAGGATCTTTTGAGGGTTTACAATACTGGCGAGTTTATCCAGTCTGGGATCTGGAACTGGCACAACGCCCGTATTGGGATCGATAGTACAGAAAGGATAGTTTTGTGCATCAATACCAGCGTCGGTTAATGCATTGAATAAAGTTGACTTACCTACGTTGGGTAATCCAACTATGCCGCAATTAAATCCCATGGCTTGTTCTCGCTCAGGTTGTTTGGGTTTAGCTTAGCAGATCTAAGCTATGTAAATGTTGCATAGCTTTGTCATGAGCGCCAGTAATGATAGGTTCAATACTTCTGACCGCTTCATAAACTGCATCGTCAATGGCTTTGCGTTCTTTTGCGGGTGGTTTACCAAGTACAAAGTTAGTGACTTTGTTTTTGTCGCCTGGGTGGCCTATCCCAACTCGCAGTCGATAAAAATCTTTTTGGTTACCAAGTTTTGCAATGATGTCTCGCAATCCATTGTGACCACCATGGCCGCCGCCTTTCTTTAGGCGTATTTGGCCAGGGCCAATGTCTAACTCATCGTGTGCAACGAGAATATTTTCTGGTGCCAACTTAAAAAAGTTCGCCATTGCGCCAACGGCTTGACCGCTTAAGTTCATAAACGTAGTTGGAATGAGTAGACGAATGTCTTGATTGTGGATAAGACCACGGCCTGTGAGGCCTGAAAATTTAGACTCGCTGCTAAGCGAAATCTGATAGCTTCGTGCCAGTTCTTCGATAAACCAGGCACCTGCATTATGGCGGGTATCTTCATATTGTGAGCCTGGATTAGCCAGGCCCACAATTAACTTAATAGATGACATGATGTAATTCTATTAAGGCTTCAGCAAATTATGCATCTGCTTCGGCTTCAGCACCTTCTTCTGCTTCTTCAGCTGCACCACCGCGACGGTGTACTGAAACAACAGCTTGGTCGTGATCGGCACCGTGATTCAATTCGAGGATCTGAGCACCTTCAGGCAATTTGATGTCTGATAAGTGAAGAACACCGTTAACGTCCAGATCAGCCAAGTCGATTTCGATGAATTCAGGAAGATCTTTTGCTAAGCAAGAGATTTCTACAGTGTTCATGTGGTGTTGGATAGTACCGCCAGCTTTCGCGCCTGCACATACATCTTCGTTGATGAAGTGTAAAGGAATTGCCATGTGGATAGTGTCGTTGTCAGACACACGCTGGAAATCCATGTGAGTAACTTTAGGCTTGAAAGGGTGGCGCTGCATGTCTTTCAAGATAACCTTGTGCTTCTCACCGTCGATGATCAGCTTAAGGATGTGAGAGTAGAATGCTTCGTGCTCAACGTGTTGTAGTACTTCTGCGTGATCCAGAGTTAACGCTTGAGGCTCTTTGTCACCGCCATAGATGATGGCTGGGACTTTGTCTGCTAAACGACGTAGGCGGCGGCTCGCACCTTTCCCCATGTCTGTACGCAATTCAGCATTCAGTTCAAATAAATTCATGTTATTTCTCCAAAAATGTCGATTAGTTATCCAGCGTCCGCGACCAGAGCTGAACGATCCCCTAAGTAAGGGGCGGCAAATTATACAGTTTGTGGAGGAGAGGGTAAAGATGTTAAGTGGGATAAAACGGAGGTTTTATAGCTAAGGGGCAAACTATTTAAATTACTGCCAACAAATGTTTGGTTTTTGGCGCAGATATAAAAAAGCCTGCAATCAAAGGCAGGCTTTTTACTTCATAAGTAAGCAGGTGCTTACTTAATCTAGAAACATTGTGCTCAAAGATTCTTCTTCGTTTACACGACGAATTGCTTCAGCAAGAATGTCTGACATGGTGACTTGCTCAATACGCTCACATGCTTTGGCGTCGTCACTCAATGGGATGGTGTCGGTAACGACTAGCTTATCAAGGGTTGAACCGTTGATGTTCGCAATCGCTTTGCCAGAAAGTACTGGGTGAGTACAGTAAGCAACAACCGATTTGGCACCGTGGTCTTTCAGAGCTTTCGCAGCCAGACATAGAGTGCCTGCTGTATCGACCATATCATCAACGATAATACAGTCACGGCCTTCAACTTCACCAATGATATGCATTACTTGAGCTTCGTTGGCTTTCGGGCGACGTTTGTCGATGATGGCCAAGTCTGCATCGTTTAAGCGCTTGGCTACAGCACGCGCTCGAACAACACCGCCAACATCCGGAGAAACCACCATCAGGTTCTCAGTTGATTGCTTTTCGATGTGCTCAAGTAAAACAGGCGTTGCATAAACGTTGTCTACCGGAATATCGAAGAAGCCCTGAATTTGGTCTGCGTGAAGGTCAACGGTGAGTACACGGTTGATGCCAACAATCGCCATCATATCGGCAATCACTTTGGCACTGATTGGTACACGCGCAGAACGTACACGACGATCCTGACGAGCGTAACCAAAATAAGGTACTACAGCCGTGATTCGGCCTGCAGAGGCACGACGCAATGCATCGGCCATAACGACCAGTTCCATGACGCTATCGTTTGTAGGTACGCATGTGGATTGAATAATGAAAACGTCTTTACCACGAACATTTTCAAGAATTTCTACATTAATTTCGCCATCGCTAAAGCGGCCTACAGTGGCTTCGCCTAATTCTATATCTAGTTTTTCTGCGATTTCATGGGCGAGGTCGGGTGTGGCGTTGCCACGGAATAGCATCATGTCAGACATGGATAGCCCCAGGTTGATAAAGATTTAACTTGGTGAAGAAAGCTTAGCTTGATTTTTCAAATATTGAAACCAGAAAGAAAATGGCTGGGATGGCAGGATTCGAACCTGCGAGTGGCGGGATCAAAACCCGCTGCCTTGCCGCTTGGCGACATCCCAGTAATGCTAATTAGCAACCTTAGAAAGCAGTGCAGACTCACTAACGCCTGAGGCAATAAAGTGTGGCCATCTGCACAGGGCCGCTATTTTACGCAATTCTCGCTGATTGTCAAAGGTTGAAAACAAACAACTTCCGCTACCGGTCATTCGTGTGTTTGGATTGTGCTGTATTAGCCAATCGTACGCTTCTTTGACTTCAGGGTAGAGGTCAAAGACCACACTTTCCATTACATTTTCGCCGATGTAAGGCTGACCCTGTGCGAGAAAGTCGCGTATTTTCCACGTTTCGCAGTTTCGTGTCAATGCTTGGTGACCGAAAATCCTGGGGGTCGATACAAAGCACTCAGGATAAACAACCAGATAGTGCTGGGGCGGTATGTCTATGGGCGTTAACTCTTCACCAATGCCCTCTGCCCAGGCGGTTTTTCCGTGCACAAAAACAGGGACGTCAGCGCCTAAGGTTTTGCCGATATCAGCCAACTGTTCGGTTGATTGCTCACATTGCCAGAGTTGATTGAGTGCCACCAAGGTAGTGGCTGCATCTGAGCTACCGCCTCCAACGCCGCCACCCATAGGTAGCTTTTTATCGAGGTGTATATGAACCCCTTTTTTATTGTTGCGAAAGGGTTCTAGTGCGCGAGCGGCTCGAGTGATTAAATTGTCGTCTGTTTCTAATTCTGGAATAGAGCAGGTTAATCGAATGTCGCTTTGCGAGGTGAGTTCAAAACTTAACTCATCACCATAATCCAGCAGTTGAAAAACGGTTTGTAATAAATGATAGCCATTGGGTGCACGACCAGTGATACGTAACATCAAATTCAGCTTTGCTGGAGCAGGCCACAGAGAATGATTTTGCATACACTAAGACTCTTTGGTGAACTGCCAGCCATGGACAGAAAATTTAATGGTCACTTCTGGATGAGTGACACGCAGTTTTTTGGGCATGATGAGTCCTGCAAAATCTTTGTAGGTACGAAACTGCATCTGCCATTGATCGAAATAAATATGCTCGACGTAACCATCGGTATTATTTTGATAGTTAGCGTTGTTGGTATAGATGCCCAGAATCCATTGCTCTAGCTGATCCACTGGAATGTTCCAGCCAGTGGTTCGATACAGAAGCTGTTGTGCATTTGTTCCTGTGTAAGTTTGGTCAGACAACTCGACCTTAGCGCCTTCTGGTCCTTTGCTTAGCCGAGCGTAGGTTTGCCCTAGCATGCCAGAGATACGAATGTGAGTTCGCTCTCCTTCTTTGCGCCATTCGATGCTGGCACTGTTTGATTCTTCTGCTGTCAGTATGCCGATTCTGCCTTGCATGGTCCAAAAATGTCTTTTAGATAAGAAGGTCTGGCGTTGTTCGACGGTCATATTAGCCGGAATACTAATGCTGTTTTGAGTTTTCCACAAAGAACAGCCTGATAATAAGCCAGTCAATATCAGGCATAAGATAAACTTTTTCATAATGAGTTAGTCGGTTTGTATTTGTATGTTCAGGCGTTCTAGTACAGCCTTTAAATGCTTATTGTCTGGATGAAGCTTCCAGTTTTGCGTCAGGATAGTACGAGCTTCTTCTTTTTTGCCGTTCTGCCATAGGACTTCTATCAAATGAGAGGCAACTTCTGGCTCTGAGCTTTTGTTATAAGAAGCTTTGAGTTTTTCTTCCGCTTGATCAAGCTTGCCTAAACGGTAGTAAACCCACCCAAGACTATCCAGTACTGCTGCGCTATCGGGTAGCTCATCAAAGGCTTCCTGAATCAGTGTGAGGGCAAAGTCCAGTTCTTTCTTTTGATCCGCCAAAGTGTAGCCGAGCGCATTTTTTATGTGAGGGTTTTCGGGATCCTGAGCATGAATGGATTTTAATTCTTGCTCCATGAGCTGGTATTGTCCTGTTTGTTCGCGCGTTAAGGCGCGGGCATATTGAAGCTCAATGTCCTGAGGATAAAGCTTCAACCCATTATCAAGGATCTTTAGCCCTGTATGTGCTTGCTTCTGTTCTGTTAACAGATTACTGGCCTGTAGATACCATTGTTTTCTTAAGGAGTTGTTCAAACGTTGACCGACGTAGTCTATAGAGTCAAGAACGTCAGCCTGTGGATTCTGTTTTAGCGTGATCTCTAGTTGTACGTAAGGAATATCGAGCGAAGTCAGTGCTGGAGTAATAAAAGGCGATAACCAGTCCAGAGCCTCTTGAGAGCGATCAAGTTGTTGCAACAAATCCGCGCGTAGAGTGACCAGTTGCTCAGTGTACTCGGGCGGCGCTTTGTCGATTAAGTCTTTGAGTTGTTTAAGCGCTTGTGAGGAGCGGTTTTGTTTTAACAGCAGCTGCGTTTGTTTGCGTTGTGCTGGTAGCCAGTATTTTCCATAACCTACTTTACTTAAACAGGCGAGGGCGTCTTCTGTCTGGTTGAGACGTTCTGCGCTATCACCGCAGTAATAATAAGAGGTATCTGGTTGATAGTCTTTCGCTGCCAGCAATTTAAATTGCTCAAGAGCATTGTCGTATTGCTCCAGGCTGTAATAGCTGATGGCTAACAGATAAGCTGCATCTTTATCTTCTGGGGCATGGTCTTGCCACTGAGGAACCAGGTCGACAATTTTAGAATACTCACCTTGCTTAAAATAATGCTGAGCTAACAAAAAGTAGGCGGAGCTGCTTTTGGTCTTTTTTTGCGTTAAAGAGATGAGATAGTCAAGGGCTTCATCTTGAGTGTTTAAATCGCGCAATATTTGATATTTAAGCTGGACCGCAGAATTGAAGTCGGGATTAATGGCTAATGCCTGATCGATGGCAATACTGGATTTATGCAGGTAGTTTGTATTTTTGGCTACGACAGCGGCTTCGCGCCAGGTAAAGGCGAGTAAAGTCTGGCTTAATTCGTCGGCCCGCTCTTCGTGAAGTTGCTGCCAAAGCTCAACAATGGCTGGGCTTAGTCCTGCTCGTACCATCGCAGAAAGATGTTCAAAGGCTTTTGTCTTGCTGTCTGATTGACGAATGAGTTGTTTAACGTAGTTGAGAGCACTGTTGACTTCGTTTAGCCGAATATAAGCCAAAATGATGTTTTGTTGTGCTTGGACGCTGTCTGGGGCGCCACTCAACCAAGCTTTGGATGCTTCAAGTAATGCGACTGAGTCGTTTAGGCCAATAGCCAACCTAACGGCATCTTTGGCTACTTTTTCGTCTGCATAGTAACTCAGTGCATACAGATAGTGAGTGAGTGCAGACTCTTTATCTTGATTGGATTCGGCGATTTCGGCCGCTAATATGGCTTGATACAGTTCCGCGCGTGCTCGGTCACTTAGTTGAGCGGTTTCTTGTTGTTTGGTGGGAGTCGACGAAGGTTCTGTTTTCTCGACAGACGCACAGGAGGTGAGCAATATCGTCATGACGGCCACCGAAACTGAGCGCATTTTGAGCTTTTTTAAAAGGTTCAAATCAGTCATACACCTATTGATAGGGGCTGTTTGTCTTTCGTTGGTGTTCCACTGCCAATGCCTATTTTTTGTTCGGCAGGAGCAATAGTGATAATCAACGAAAAATCAGCGGCCCTTGAAATCTGCACAGAGTAATTTCCATTATGGGGCTTTTGTTATCAAAAGCCAATTACCATAAGTTACCCATCGGTCCATAAGCAGTGATATAATAGCCAGATGACTAATATAGAGCTGCTCCTAATTATGACCCGGTTCGAGGCGGTAAATTCCCTCAAAGGCGTAATTGGTGGTGGTATACCGATGTAAGGCTTCTCAAAGTACCGTATGCCTGTTTCCGTTTTGGGGATAAATCACAAAACAGCACCTGTAGAAATAAGAGAAAAGGTTGCATTCGAACCCTCTTCCTTACAGGAAGCACTGCCTCTGTTGTTGCAAAATGCAGCACTTGAAGAGGTGGCAGTGCTGTCGACCTGTAATCGAATGGAAGTGTATTTTCGTGGTGGCGACGAGGCTACGCAGCGCTTGAAGCAATCTCTGATTGATTATCATACTCTCGAACAGGGCGCATTAGATCATTGCCTCTACGACCATCAAGATAAAGAAGCCGTCGCTCACATGATGCGAGTGGCCAGCGGTTTAGATTCTATGGTGTTGGGTGAGCCGCAGGTCCTGGGGCAGATGAAAGATGCTTTTCATCAGGCTAAACAAGCCGGTACAGTCGGTACTTTATTAAATAAGCTGTTCCAACAAACTTTCTCGGTGGCAAAAAAAGTAAGAACGGATACTGAGATTGGCAGCAGTGCGGTATCGGTTGCCTATGCTGCTGTGACGCTGGCAAAGAAAATTTTCACAGATCTCAAACAATCGACTGCGCTGTTTGTTGGGGCGGGTGAGACGATTGAACTAGCTGCACGGCACTTACACAATCAGGGCGTCAATAATATTATCGTGGCTAACCGAACTCTGTCGCGAGCAGAAGAGTTAGCGGCACAGTTTTCTGGCAAGGCGATTAGTTTATCGCACTTGCATGAGTGGTTAGCGAAAGCGGATATTGTTATTGCGTCGACGGCAAGTCCTTTACCCGTTATTGGAAAAGGAATGGTCGAGCATGCTGTCAAACAGCGTCGTCATAAGCCTATGTTTATGGTTGATTTGGCAGTACCCAGAGATATTGAAACCGAAGTCGGTCAATTAAAAGATGTTTATCTGTATTCGGTTGATGATTTAAAAGAAGTGATAGAAGAGAATATTAAAGCGCGCGCACAGGCAGCCGAAGAAGCTGAAGATATTGTGGTATCTCAATCTGAGCAGTTTATGGTGTGGATACAGTCGTTGCGCAATGTTGATTTGGTTAAAGACTATCGCACTCGATACGAACGACTAAAGCAAGCCGAAGTGGAGCGAGCTTTATTACTGTTACAACAAGGTGAGAATGCCGAAATAGTGGTGCAGCAGTTAGCTCATCGATTGACTAACAAGTTTATGCATGCCCCCACCCGTTATTTACGCGAAGCTGACAAGCATCACGACACTCAGTCAATGTCACTCATGCGCCGTGTACTCGGTATTAATGAATTAGAAGATTAAGGTATTGATAAAAAGCAATGAAACAATCCATTATTATTAAACTAGAGTCATTGGTTGAGCGTCATGAAGAACTGGGTGCTTTGTTAAGCGATGCAGAAGTGATCAGCGATCAAAACCGTTTTCGTGACTTATCTAAAGAATACTCACAACTTGAAGATGTTGTTAAAACTTTTAAGGATTATCAAAGCGCTGTTGATTCCGTCGCTGCTGCTGAAGAGATGTTAAAGGATTCTGATCCTGATATGCGTGAGTTGGCACAGGAAGAGTTAAAGCAAGGCAAGGTAGATATCGAAGCTTTTGAGCTTGAATTACAAAAATTACTGCTACCTCGCGATCCCAATGACGAGAAAAATATTTATCTAGAAGTGCGAGCAGGCACTGGTGGCGATGAGGCGGCAATTTTTGCTGGCGATTTGTTCCGTATGTACAGTAAGTATGCCGAGAAAAACCGTTGGCAGCTCGAAGTGATGAGTGAAAACGCGGGTGAGCACGGCGGATACAAAGAAGTTATTTGTCGCATTGCCGGTGACGGTGTTTATTCTCGATTAAAGTTTGAGTCGGGTGCTCACCGTGTTCAGCGTGTACCAGAAACTGAGTCTCAGGGACGCGTTCATACGTCAGCGTGTACTGTGGCCATTTTGCCCGAAGCGGATGAAATGGATGACATTGAGATCAATCCAGCGGATCTACGTGTGGATACCTTTCGTGCATCCGGTGCGGGTGGACAGCACGTTAACAAAACCGACTCGGCGATTCGTTTAACTCACTTACCAACGGGTGTGGTGGTTGAATGTCAGGAAGAGCGTTCGCAACATAAAAACAGAGCAAAAGCGATGTCGATGTTGAAGTCTCGCTTATTGGTTGCGCAAGAAGACAAAGCCAAAGCCGAAGAATCCGAAGCTCGTCGTAGTTTGGTGGGTAGTGGTGATCGTAGTGAAAGAATACGTACTTACAACTATCCACAAGGACGCATCACCGACCATCGTATCAATCTGACTTTGTACAAACTGGATGAAGTTATTGAAGGAGATCTGGATCAGGTGGTTGAACCTTTGAGTAATGAGCATCAGGCTGATCAATTGGCGGCGATGTCTGACGAGTCATGATAAGCAAAATAAAGAAAGTACTGATTGTTGGCGGCACTCATGGTAATGAGGTCACAGGTGTTTTCTTACTGAATAAATGGCAGCAGCGACCAGAGCTAATTCAACGAGAATCTTTTGAGGTGGATTGGCTGTTAGGCAATCCAGAGGCTGTTGCCGCTAATCGACGTTATGTGGATAAAGATCTTAATCGCTGTTTTAGTTCTGAAGCTTTGGCGATGGCGTCAGATAATAATCAGGAATTGCAACGAGCTCACCAACTTGTCGAACAGCTGGGCGGCAAAGGTCATTGCCAATATGACCTGATTATCGATCTGCACACATCTACGGCGAATATGAAAACGAATCTGGTGTTAACCAAGCACGATGCGTTTCATACACAAATGGTTGCTTATGCACAGCAAACGCTTGAGGATGTTGTGATCACATCAGAAGCAGAGTTTATTCCCGATCACCATTTTTTATGCGCTCTCGCCGATAAAAATCTAGTTGTAGAAATTGGTCCTGTTCCTCAAGGTGTTTTGAAGCACGAAACCATCGAAAAAACCGAGCAAGCGGTTTATTGCCTGTTGGATTTTGTTGAGCAATACAATCAAGAATCACTTCCGCAATTGCCTTCTCGTATTGAAGTGCTTTGTTACACCGGAAAAGTCGAACTACCTCAAGACGAACAAGGCAACATTATTGGCTTTGTTCACCAGAACATTGATGGTCAGGATTATCAGATCATTCAGCCAGGTGAGCCCATCTTCCGAACTTTAAATGATGAAGACATCGGATATAAAGGTGAGGAGCCTGCTTATATCAGCTTTGTGAATGAAGCGGCCTACTACGATAAAAAACTGGCTTTTTGCCTGTTGCAAAAAAAGCAGGTGGGTGTTGATAAGTTCGAGGATGGTTAACCATGCTTTCTATTGCAGATGCATTAAAGACGGCAGAATCCAAGTTAGTTGATTCTGATTCCGCGATGGTAGATGCGGAGTTTCTACTGGCTGCTGTCATTCGAAGCAATCGCACTTATCTTAAAACCTGGCCCGAAAAATTACTCACTGACGAACAGTATCAAACGTTTAACCACTACATTGAACGCAGAGTCTTGGGCGAGCCCGTGGCCTATATTCTGGGGGAGTGGGAGTTTTGGTCGCTGCCTTTCAGCGTGACGCCAGATACCTTAATTCCTCGTCCAGAAACTGAGTTGCTGGTTGAGCAAGTATTGGAAATCGTTCGTGGAAAAAAAGCACCATCTATTATTGATCTTGGCACTGGAACAGGCGCCATTGCCATAGCGTTAAAGTATGAGCGAGACGACGCTGACGTTTATGCCGTCGATATTTCGGAGGGAGCGTTAAAAACAGCCCGCCAAAATGCTGACCGCAACAACTGCAAGGTTCATTTTGTTCAAGGCAGTTGGCTGTCAACTGTGCCTCAGGATAAACGTTTTGATGTCATTGTGAGTAACCCGCCCTATATTGCGCCAGACGATCCGCATCTTAGTCGTGGTGATTTACGTTTTGAACCAGATACGGCACTGAGTGCGCAAGATAATGGCCTCGCTGACATCATTCAAATCCTTGAGCAGGGACGGCAACACTTAAATCAAGAGGGGATCTTGATCATGGAACACGGATACGATCAAGGCGCTGTTGTTCGTGATTTATTTGTTCAAAAAGGCTATCAAAAGGTCGAAGGCATTAAAGATTTTGCCGGACAGGACAGAGTGACACTTGGATTCTTTTCATAATTCTACTTCTACTGTAGTAATCCTTTTTCAATAGCAGTGAGCACTGCTCGGGTGCGATCACGAACACCCAGTTTAGAGAGAATGTTGGACACATGATTTTTGATGGTGCCTTCAGATTTGCACAGTGCAGAAGATATTTCTTTATTCGAATAGCCACTGGCCATCAGGCGTAGGATTTCGCTCTCTTTAGGAGTCAGATCTTCAATATTCTCTGGCAATGTGTAGTCGGTTTGCACATTTTGCAATCCTTGCATCAATCGTTCAGTGAGCGCGGGTTGAACCAGGGTGTCGCCTTGATTGACGGTTTCAATAGCATCGATCAAAGTGTCTAAAGATACGTCTTTTAGCAGATAGCCTTTAGCGCATGCCTGAATACCTTTGAGCACTAAATCGTGATCATCGAAAGTCGTTAGAATAATGGCTGGGATTTGACTACACTCTTTTTGTAATTGCTCAAGGGTTTCTATGCCATCCATTTTGGGCATAGAGAGATCCAGTAAGATAACATCAGGAGTTAATTCGTTAATCTTTTGCAGCGCTTGTTGTCCATCTTGAGCCTCACCGATCACCTGCACTTTTTCTGAAAGCTGTAACAGGCTTTTTATCCCTTCTCTAACCAGCATCTGATCGTCAACGAGTAGTACTTTTATAGTCATTAGTAAAATGCGCCTGCTTCTGTTAATGAGTGCATGGGTATACTGAGGTTAATTTCAAAAGAACCTTTTTGAGTAGACCATTGCACTTTACCACCTAAAAGGCTTGCCCGTTCTTGCATCCCTTTTAATCCATTACCCGCGTTAACCTGTTTGGGAGCCAGGCCATTGTCACGAATATTCACTGTCAGCTGTCTGGGATGTTGCTGTATCGACACCCATAGCTCTGTCGCTTTGCTGTGTTTTAAGCTGTTGGTGATGCTTTCTTGAATGCAACGCAAAACGGTTTCGGCGTGATCAAGATCTTTGATATGAATGTGTTCATCGATATCAGTATGGATGGTCAGCTGAGGAAGCTGCCGAGCGATTTGTTCTATCGCATTTGACAGGTTGAGTGCATGCTGTTGCTTGAGAGTGCTAACCGCCTCTCGCACGTCACTCATCAGTAACTTTGCCAGAGAGTGACACTGAGTGACTTTCTCTTTTGCCTGACCCGATGTTAAGTGCTCTGCAACTTGAAGATTAATAATCAAAGCGGTGAGGTGATGACCTAACAAATCATGTAGATCCCGTGCAATTCGAGTGCGTTCACTTTCTTTGGATGCTTCTGCCAATAGATGTTGAGTGGCCAGAAGCTCTCGGTTCAATCGTTCGGCCTCGGCGGTTGCCTGCTCTGATCGTTGAGTCTGATAGCTGGTTAAAATTGCAAACAGGTGGAAGGAGCCATAAAGCATGGCAGAAAACACCGAGTGATCTTCTTCCCAGTGCCATTCATTGATGGCATACCATGAGAATATGGTTAAGAGCATTAATACAAATGCGCTGCGAAAACTGACAAAGTGTGGCAGTGTTGCTACCCATATAATGGTCAGAATAGGAAGATAATTGATCGGAATAATCCAGTGGATCCAAAACGCGCTAAGAAGCTGGCCTATATTCAACAAGTAACGTGTATAAGGCTCAAAGGGCAGGCTAATGTGATGTCGAGTTACAAGTAGAAAGCACAACAAGTAAACCAGAAAGCCGCCAATAACGTAGGGGCGTTCATGGTGAAAAGGTGATGCTGGGTTGCTGAGTATATAGAGGGTAATTCCCGCAACTATGGCCCAGGTGGCGATGCCGGCAAGACTGGCAACCAGTTCTAATTTAAATAGCTTCATCCTTATAGTATGACTAAATTTCCTGATCATGCCTATAGGCCAAAAGTCACGATTGATAAACATGACTTTTGGCACTCATATTGAGATAAGCAAAGGATTACCATGGTCCTCAGTTTGTAGACACAGGGGATTAACATGTCACATATTATTCATCAGGTTGCCTTCTATTTGCACGTGAGCGTTGGTTGCTTTGCCTTAATTGTCTTTTGGCTGCCCTTATTCGCAAAGAAAGGTTCTAAGCCACATTTGCGCTATGGTCGATGGTTTGCTAACTCCATGTTTATTATTGCAGTAAGTGGGGTGCTACTGACCACTCTGGCTCTTATGGATCCTATTGGCGTTCGAACCCCCGAACGAAACCTGAGTTTTGAAGCCGCGACTCGAATGGCCGAAGGGTACCGAGAGTTTTCCTGGTTTTTGTTGATGCTTTCGGTTTTGGTATTTAATAGTACCTATCACTCGATTCAGGTATTAAGAGCTAAAGCTAATCGACAACTGATGCGCAACTGGAAACACCTGAGTTTGATCATTGGGCTATTTTTATTAAGTATTGTGACGGCGATTATCGGAACTCTGGAAGGCATGCTGTTATTGCAGGTATTTGCTGGATTGAGTTTGGCCAACTCGATTGGTATGGCGCACTACATCTATAAAGCCGAGATAAAGCAGCGAGAGTGGATTCTTGCTCACATGAGAGGCATTGTTGGCAGTGGTATCGGAGCTTATACGGCATTCTTTGCTTTTGGTGGACGTCAGTTATTTGCCGAGCTACTAACTGGCAACTTAATGGTGATACCTTGGATTTTGCCAGCCGTGATTGGTGTTATCTCAATGTCTGCATTCAAGAAAAAATACATTCAACAATATCGTATTGCGTAAGTTTCGGAGGAAATACAATGCATAAATTAAACACTTTGATTTTGATTGGTGGGTTACTTCTTCCAATGACTTCAGATGCGTTGTTGGCACCATCTTCACCCCAGTCCGCTGCCACTGTACAAGATGGAGCCGCAGAAAATCATCATTCAGACTATTTTGAGAGAGGGAAAAAGGCTGCTGCTGATGCAGATTTGGAAGTCGCTGCAGAGTTATTTAAAAAAGCGCTAGAGCTTCAGCCAGACAATGCTGATTATCACTACTCTTACGGAATGTTAAGTATGAGAATGGCGGCAAATGCTTCCATTTTTTCGGCGGCAAGTTATGCGACAGATGCTAAAAATCACCTGTTAAAAAGTATTGAGTTAGAGCCCAGTCATACCAGAGCCATTCAGGGGCTGATTCAGTTTTATATTAATGTACCTGTGATCGCTGGAGGTTCTAATAAAAAAGCGGTGGCTATGATTGCAAAGCTCAAAGAGGTGGATGAACTTGAAGGCCTGGTGAGTGAATCTCGTTACTATCGAGATGACGATGATGAAGATAACATGCTGCGTGTTGCCAAAGAGTTGGCACAACAGTTTCCATCATCTGCAAGAGCGATGGCACAGGCTGGTTTTACGTATCAGCAGATGCAACGATACGAAGATGCGTTTGCTGCATTTACTCAAGCGGTTGATGCAGAAAGAATGGAGGCGACTAAGAGTAATGATTACTACACCGCCCTCTATCAGGTTGGACGAACCGCTGTGTTTAGTGACTCAGAGCATGAAAAAGGCATTAAAAGTTTAAGTCAATATATCAGTGCTCCTGTTCCCAAAGGTTTACCGGATAAAGACTGGGCTAAATTTCGACTTGCGTCTTTGTATTACAAATCCCAAAAAACCGATCAGGCAAAAGCAATTATTACCGAGCTTAAACGTAAAGATATTAAGGATAAAGGGCTGAGACGACAAATCAAAAGTGCGCAAAGAAATTGGTTTTAATTCAAGATGGTTTTATCCTGCTATATGAAAAAGGCCTTGTTTAAGGCCTTTTTTAATGGATGTTTGGTGACTTTTAAAACACATCATATTTATGGTTTTATGATTTACGGAAAAGCGAAACTGAGGTTCCACTCTCACTATTGTCATCAAAAGTGTGCGCTATATTCCATTTATGAACAATAAGGCTATTTGTAAGAGATTTCTTAAATCAATTTCAGACTTTTTCAGTTGCGGTAGGCGATGGCTTTGCAGTACATTACTATTAAATTGAGATTTTTTTTACACGGAATGTTCTTATGACCGCTTTGCTGCAAAAAGCTCTGGATATCAATACCCAGCTATCGGGGTTACAGTCTGTCGATCAGGTTTGCATGGCTTTAGCCTCCTCGTTACAAGAAACACTATCATTGCCCGATAACGTCATTTATTTACGCACCCGCAAAGACACCTTTGTTCAGGTCGCTGCGGGCAGCAATAAATGCAGCGAGCAGGGGCAGATTATTGCACCACTTTCTTTAAGTAGCGGGCAAGGCGTTGTCGGTATGGCTGCTCAAAACAAGTCCAGCATTCGTGTAGAAGATACTCGTGAAAATGAGCACTACATTGTTGATGATCAATGCCGACTGTCAGAATTAGCGGTGCCACTCGTGTATGATGGCGAAGTGTATGGAGTGATTGATTCTGAGCACCCTGAGCTGGCTTATTTTTCTGAAGAAGATGAAGTTATGCTCAATGCTATCGCTGCTATGGTCACTCCAAAAATAGCGCACTTAATGGCAAAAAGTTCTCTTAAGCGAGCAGTATCAGCTTTGAATGAACAGCTTATTGATAGTTTTGAACCTCAGTTTTCTGATACTCGTCGTCTGGATTCTGCATTACCATTGTTAGGTAGCAACCAACAACTCTCTGAGCTATCACAAAAAGAATTTTGTGACGCCACTAATCATCTACTAAAACACTATAATGATTCTCAAGAGTTAATCAGCTCACCTTTAATGAAATGTTTAATAGCCAGACACCAAATTGAAGGTAGCTCAAGTAGTGAAAGCCAACATTTAAAAAATCTTAAATTGCATGTGTCGCATTTGATTCGAAGTTTTCGTGAGAATCCGGCAACGCAACTATGGTCTCGTATATTAGAGCGCAGCTATATTCAGGCGGGTGCCGATCAACATACGCTCTCTGAACAATTTAATATGGGATACAGTACGTTTCGCCGTCATCTTGCCAAAGCTCGCAGTCATTTGGCGTTAGAGTTATGGGCGTTGGAAGAAACCTTACGCCATCATCGAAATTAAAAGGAATAAGGTCGTCTATAAAGCCCGCTTATTAACGCGGGCTTTTTTATGCCCGAAATGCTTTACTCGCCTACCAAAGTATTTCAAATGATACTAGATGACAAGTGCACAGAGGCTTTGAACTTTGGTGAGCTAAATCGGTGTATCAAGCAAGCGCCCCATTATTTAACGGGCGACTCAGTGAAGATATTCAACAATGTATTGGAGTAGCAAGAAGAAAGACGCACTTATATTTTTTCTAATTCTCTATTTGGCAAAAGTAGAGCACAAGCTGAGCACTTCAAGAGCTGCCATTTGATTACAATTCTTCGCGTTACGTATTTGTTCATTAGGGAAATCAAACTTAATGGATAAATGAAGCACAACATGGAGGATATACTATGAAATTATTAAAATGGTCAGCACAACTCGCTGCATTGATTATGACTGCTTCTGCATCATCTGCGGTCTTATATGATATGCCTTATAAGGGGCAAAACTTTTCGGATCACGAAAAGCTTTATACACGGGATCATGCTGTCACAACCGCTCAACAGCATGGATACGATATTTCCGCTCGACGCTATGATTTTGATAATGATCGTTGGACCAGTGTGACGGGCACTGTCTCTAATTACAACAACAATCCAACTAACAGCAAAAAGGTTGTCTATAACAAACCTATTTATGCCATGCGCAGTGGAAAGATCGTTGGCTGCTGGAGAAATGCGCCAGAAAATCCTCGGCCTAAAATCGGCTCAGATACGGATACAGGACGCGAATGGTTGCACAGTAAGTTTAAAGATGGATTGATTCCCGGTGGTGGCAATATGTTGTGGATTGAACATAGCGATGGCACTCGCATGCTCTATGCTCACATGATCCCTGGCACCATCAGCAGTCAACTTTGTGCGAACAATGACACTTACTTCCCACGCAAGATTAACCGTCGTGCGGGAGAAAATGAAATGAATACTTTTGTCGGTCTCGACCCTGCCGATCAAGTATGGGTATCTAAGGGGCAGTATTTAGGACGCACGGGTAACAGTGGCAGCTCCACTGGACCTCACTTACATATTCACTTGGAACTGGCAGGTGTAGGACAAGAAATTAAATTCCGTCGTGGCATTGCTTCGCCTATTTCTGATAATAATCCCTACGGTACCTGGACGCGTTTTGCTGGTAAAAAAATACCTGCTGGATCGACTCTATTATGGGCTCCGAGAACGGTTACCCAACGCTATGTTCGTCATGGGTTTAAAGCGGCGGGGTTCCAGGCGATGTTTGATCACTTAGCCGATTCGGGATTCAAAGCCAGTTGGTTTGATGGTTATCGAGTGGGGAGCAATACTTATTATAATATGGTTTGGAAGCCTGCCAATATTGCTTGGAGAGCTTACGTTGGACGTTCTTCTGCCAGTTATCAGGCCGCCTTTAATAGTGCTGTCAATGCTGGTTATGTGCCAGTGCATGTGGATTCTCACAAGTCGTCATCAGGACCACGCTTTAGTGCCATCTTTGAGAAAAAGTCCACTGGTTTTAAAGCTCGTCATTACATCAGTTATAACGAACACATTAATGTAATGAATCAAGCCAAAGCTGCGGGGATGACACCAACCAGCATCTCGGTACTGTCACACAATGGACAACGCCGTTACACCGTGTTGTATCAAAAGCGTCATATCGGTAGCTGGACCATTAGTTCTCGGTTGACGTCTTCGGCTTATCAAAACAAGGTGAACCAGCAAAAAGCCCTGGGTAAGCACCCTGTGTATTTGAACGCTTATGTTCATAATGGAACTCCTTATTACACAGCCGTTTTTGCTAGCAAACCAGCAACTTCCTGGAGAGCAAAGCATGGTTTAACGGGCTCTTCATTCCAGACTTATTTCAATCTGTATGGAGGGCAAGGCTTTAAGGCCGATGCCGTTGCCGCAATTGATGGTTATGGTTCGCATCGTTTTGGTGGTATTTGGCATAAGTAATCGAACCTTAAGAGTCTGTGCATAAGTGCAGACTCTTATTAAAGGAGTTGGGTAATGAAATTAATGTATGGATATATTTTGATAAGTGTTTTGGGTGCCGGTGCGTTGGGCTATTTGGCTGGAGCCTCTGCTCAGCATCATCCAGACATGGTACATTCGCAGAGTTGTGAACATGAGAGTCATGGTTCCATCATGGATGATCATAAACATCATGAGTGGCACGATCATGATCCTTCACTGCTTGAAGAAAGTCCTACCGAAGTGGCAGACGTGGCCAGTGAGCCTGAAGTGGAATCAATAGCAACGCCCGTAGAGGCTCGTTCTCTTAAAGAATATGCAATAGCTCAAGAAGAAAGCTTACCCGCTATAACGTCGGTACTCTTGACGGCGAGTTCTGAGGATTGGTTGGCTCTATGGGAAGACTATCAGGCTGAACTCAATCAAGGCGATCACGACTACCAGCACGAGCAGTTAATCAGCGACTATTTTGCTCAGCAGGCCCTTAATCCTTTGCGCTCTCTGCAATGCCAAACTCGCTATTGCTTTGTAGAATTTTCGCTGGACGATGCTGACGCATTTAATACAGCTTACCAGGAACTGACCTCTCAGTTATGGTGGCGATCGGTAGGGTATGTTATGCCAAATAAATCATCAGGGAGCTTATCGATATTGTTGCTTAATACTGAAGACGAGTATCAATACAATACTCAGATAGAAGCGCCGGTGGATGGAGAAAGTATGGATGGTGTGGGTGAACAAAGCTAAGGACCTTTGTGTCCTTAGCCAGGGTTCGAATTATATTGCTTTAATGTCTGCGATATACCCTTCGTACATTTCTGGGTCACTCGAGTACCATTCGTGCACAGATACTTTGGCAAACGATTTACAGCTCTCTACCAGATCAAGGAAAGGGGAGCGGCCTGGATCTGCGATGATGACTCTTTTTACGCCATTACGCATGGCACGTCGAATGAGTTTGACCAGTAATTCTGTTAGCTCGTCCCAAAAGCAAATATCAGCACCAATTAAGATATTGTATTCACCGAGTTCTTTACCTTTTAGTTTTTCATAGCCTTTTTGAATGGGAGTAATTTCGACACCGTTCATTGTTGCTTGAACTTCTAAATAGGGAAAAACGTTTTCGTCGATGTCTAAACCGCTGACTTTTGCTCCTTTCTTGGCACAAAAGATGGAGGCTGCTCCCCAGCCGCAGCCTAGCTCTAATACCTTGGAGCTTCGCTTCATAACATTGTTGTGTAAAAAGTAATCCATTAACAAAAAGCTCGAAGACCAGGTTTTATGACCGTGAACATTGGGCTCGTAGTACTTCTTCAATTTCTTTACCAGACGATGCTTTGTTTCCATCAATAAAACGTCATAGGCGTAAAACAGGTTTTCTTCTGGTACTTCAATTAACTCTGGCAATGCTCAATCCTCAATTTGTTTTTATTCTACCCAAAATTATCTGAGCCAATGGGCCTGTTGATATCGGGAACTGGCTAAGATCAGAGCTAACCAATGTAAAAAATTGGTCATTCTGATCCTGTGCTCGCATTTTGCTGTTTTTATTGACAAATTTCCAGCCAAACTTACGGATTTGGAGGCTGTAGAGACGATGGGGGATAGGTGACGTGGTTCTTAGAATGTGCCCATCGTTTTTTAGCACATGTAGCCAAGGTATTATCTGCCATCTTAGGGCGCTGAATATGTCTTGGAGTATTAAAAACGGAGCAGGATATTAGTTAATTGTATAAATCTCGACTTGAGAAACCTTGATTCACTTTCATACTTAGTAGTAGGGGTATAAATACGAAACTGATGATTGGGGGGGAAGGTTATGCAGAAGGCTTTGCTGGTGGGGATGTTTGTCTGGGGAGTGACCCAAGTAAGCTCTGCCGTGGCAATAGGCATTGGTCCTATTGAGTCAAAAGCGGTGATGGAACAACCACTTCAATTGAAAATTCCTTTAATTGGAAGACCCGAAAATACGAATGAGCTCCATGTGCACCTTGCCAACCGGAGCCTGCACGACAAATTCTCGTTAAATTATCCTTCTTACCTGTCTGAGCTGACCTATAAGGTGGTCAGAAAAGGAAACTCTTATTGGTTGCATGTTGAAAGCACTGAAGCGGTGAGTGAGCCTATTGTTCAGTTGGTACTAGATATTCAGACTGGAGACGCTTCTGTGGTTCGTGAAGTGGTATTGTTGCCTGAGCCAGAACAACCTAACGGAATCGCGCCATCATCAGAGCAGCAGATTGCTCAGTACTCAAACAAAAAGCTCCAACCCGAAAGACAGAAAATCGCTGCCAAGGTAATCGCTGATAACTCTAGCAATAACGATTATCACATGACTCGAACTGGTGATAGTTTATGGGCGATTGCCGCTAAATGGAAAACGACTATTTTAAGTCAGCAAGAAAAAATGGACATTATCTTGAGGCATAATCCACACGCATTTACTAATGGAGATTCTGCCCGTTTGAAAGTGGGTGTTAAGATAATGCTTCCCTCTTTTTCTAAACCAGACACATCTTACGGTGATACGCTCATTGCACAACATGAAAATACGAAAACCAAAGGATTAGATAAGTTAGTTAAAGAGTCTTCCAATGAGCTAGGCCGACTTGAGGCTAACAATCGATTGTTGAAGCAGCAACTTCAAGTTGCGGAGCAAATGATTCAACAGGTTGAAGACATGCAACGTTATCAGGCTCAGCAGCTGGCATCCCAAACTGCAAAAACGCTAGGGGATAGCTCACCGGATACTATGCCTCCCATCAGTAGTTCTCCTATTTTGCTGGCAGAGATCCCAATACAGAAATCAACGACGCCCTTGGTCATTGGATCTCTGATGCTTTTTGTCAGTCTGAGTTTTATGTCTTATATCTGGTGGCGTTTTCGTGCTCGAGAATCATTGCTGCAATTACAAAAGCAATTACGTAATGATGTTCGCTCTCATAAAATTGAAGTATCAGAAGCACCAGAGTTGGTGCTTCCATTATCGCCTCATTACTCGATGGAACAGCAGCTAGAGTTATACGAAAATATGGCTGATCTTTATATCCAACATGAGCGATACGATTTAGCTCGTTTGTTGATTAATCAAAAACTCTCTGAGTATGCTGGACAGTTTTTGATGCACGAGCAATTAGAAAAGTTGCGTGTAACGCTTCAGCAAAAAATAGACAGAAAGATGCAACAGGCCGTTGCTGATAAGTTAGATGAGGATGTTGATTATGGACAGCCTGATATGATCGTACAAGACGATAGTTGGGAAGAAAAATACAGCATTGATAATCTAAGTATAATGAAGAAGGTTTCTTGAGCTAGTGCTCTTTTATCTTGAGTAAAAAAGTCTATTGGCCGCCGCTTTGCTTATTATCTGACGATGAGCATAGGCGGAGGCTTCACTTATCGATTAAGTAAATTCCTAACTAATGCTCCTGATCAGGTAACTGCCACTGAAAACCATAGTTGTTGGCCGTGTCTTGCTGTTTGGGTTTTGCTAAATGTCTTTGTTCTCTTGTATCTGGGTTTTTGCAGCGAATCGGCTTGCCTGCAACACTAACAAATTGTCTTTTCTTTATGATTTTGTTTAATACAACTTCGTCACCTGCCACAACATTTGAAGCTCGAACGTCAACGGCATAAGCCAACGCATAATCATCATAAACTTCTTCGACTTGCAACTCGCCAACAGCATAGGCTGGCAACACGGGGTCGTCTTTGTACATCAGTTTGACTCTTTCATTTTTATACAGCTGTCCCATACCAATGTTAATAAAAATATCCTGGTTATCCACTCGTAAAATCTGACCTCTTACGGAGCGATTCTTAAAAAAAGCAGCCACTTCTACTAAACCTCGGTTGACGGCGCTAATAAGAGATTGACCTGTTGCTGTCGTTGCTAATCCGTCAAAAAATGCCTGATACTGGCCCGGCGAAAAAGTCATGGGCTTAGAGGCCCGTTCACAGGGGTACATGTGGCTCATTACCGGGATTTCTAGAACAGGCTCCAACTCCTTGTTATAAAGCACCAATGAAATAGCGCTATAACCTGGGGTATCGTCATAACTCATCATTGACCAGGCTCGATCAATATGGGCAAACCAGAGTGATAGCAAGTCATTGGAATCGCTGGGGGCATAAAGCGTATTGTAGTCCTGAATATGAATTTGGAAGTAGTACTCGAATTGGTTGTTATCTACTTTAAGGATGTTAGAGTTATTGATTAGCTGAGCATAGAGGTGTTCTAAAGTGCTGGGGATAGTACGCACTTCTGTATTGTGTTCTTTGCCGCTGAGGGCATTAATGTCAAAACCAGACTTGCCAGTGTAGTTGACCCCCGGTAACAAACGTACCCGAATAGGATTACCGGGCTGTTTCTGCCAGTGAACGTGACTGTAATAACGTGTCATTTTGCCATGCAGGTGTTCGGGTTCTCGTAACACCGTTGGGGCTGCAAGGGATTCTGCTGCAAACATTAAGCACGCTATAAAGCCGAAAAATCTCATGAACTCGTTAACCTCTATCGTATCTTCTGTTTAGGTTATCGGCCTCGTGTTGGCCGAGTTTAAAGAGAATCAAAGAGAATATTGAGCATCGCTAGATAAAGGTGAATGTCTTTTTAGTCGTTTGAAGTAATCTGTCCATCCCAGTGCTCTAGCCAAAGAGCATGATCTGAGGCATCGGCTGGCACTAAAGTAACCTGAGTGCAAACAGGAGCCTTTTGAGTTCCGATAGCCAATAATTGCCCTTCAATCAACGGAGTCACTTCTGCTTCTGGCAAGGTTAGATGGATCGTTTCACCAGAGACGAAGTGATTACTCAGGTACACCTTGGCTTCGATAGTGATAGGATTCGGAAGCTTACTGATAGAAGGGGAGCGAGTGACACTCTGTAGGAGATTAGGCTTGCGAATGGCATGGACGGTAATGATTGTTTTGTGTAAGGGAGCACGTCCATTGGGCCATTCAAACTCCAATCGTTTCGGCATTGGTAGGTTCTTCCTTTACTAATGTTTCCAAAATCTCAAATAGTCTCTCTTTATACTATTGGTTGGTTTAGCACTGCAACCCATCTAGGTGGTTGGTTGTTATTTCTTGTATATACGAGTTATTTGGGTTGATAAGGAGTATGCATAAGATTTGAAATATTATGCATAAATGGTGTGGGTTTATGCGTGTGCTTAAACCACATCAAAAAAGAGCTACTTTATGAGATATTCCGCTCTTATTTCTTTTGCCATGCCAAATATCTTGTCTAAAAAACTTTTTTGATAAACGCATAGTCAGCTTTTAATCGTTGAAAATTAGAAAAAAGTCCTGTTTATAAATTATATTGTTTATAGGCACTTAGCTTATTGTTTTAAACATGGAGGCGTTAAATAGAGGGCTTGGGCGGTGTGGGCTTATAACAAATTAATCATAAATTTTATTGGCGTGTTTCTTTACAATGAATAATTATTCATTATAGACTGGTTGTTGCTGCTAAGCAGCATGTCATCACCACCCGCGGGAAAATTTAAGATTTTCAGGTACAGCCTGAAATCCTCATATATAACGGTATAGCGAACGCCGTTCTAACTATAAAGCGTGTTGATTTACCTTTTGCTTTTCTATGGTAGGTAGAAAGGGCCGATTTTCGGTTAAGTAAATGGACGCCGACAATGACAACGGGAAGGTGCGCATGAACAAACTTTATCACCACAATCAGGCGAAAGATAATTGTGGTTTTGGCATGATCGCGCAAATGAAGGGCGAGAAGAGCCATCGTCTGGTGCAGACATCGCTTCAGGCGTTAAACCGCATGACTCATCGAGGAGCCATTGCTGCTGACGGCGTGTCAGGAGATGGCTGCGGTTTACTCATTCAGAAACCAGACGAATTTTTGCGACGTGTTGCGGCGGAAGAAGGATTTCAGCTAGGCAGCGAATTTGCCTGCGGCATGGTTTTTTTGAACCCTGACGAAAAGATGGCCGCCAAAACTCGAGACATTCTCGAGCAAGAAATAAAACGCGAAACACTATCGGTTGTTGGCTGGCGCAGTGTTCCTGTTAATACCTCCGTATGCGGTGACATTGCTTTATCTACTTTACCCAAAATTGAACAGGTATTTGTGCAAGGTATGCCAGGATGGCATCAGCATGATATGGAGCGGCGTTTATTTATGGCGCGCCGCCGTGCCGCTCAAAGAGTGAGTAAAGAGGTTAAAGATCCTGTCTATTACGTAGCAACATTGTCTTGTCTGGTGATGGTATATAAAGCGTTGGTTATGCCTCGCTACCTTGCCGATTTTTATCCTGATTTAAAGCAACCCGATTTTAAAAGTGCTATTGGACTCTTCCATCAGCGTTTTTCGACCAATACATTACCTCAATGGAAGTTTGCTCAGCCGTTTCGTTTTTTGGCTCACAATGGCGAAATAAATACAATACGAGGCAATCGTAATTGGTCACAGGCTCGAACTAGCAAGTTCGTTACTCCTTTATTACCTGATCTAAAACAAATTCAGCCGTTAGTGAATCAAATCGGCTCTGACTCATCATCTCTCGATAACATGCTCGAAGTTTTTCTTGCGGGTGGAATGGATGTGTTTCGAAGTTTGCGCATGCTTGTACCACCTGCATGGCAAAACCTGCCGGATATGGATCCAAACTTAAGAGCGTTTTATGAATTCAACTCAATGCACATTGAACCTTGGGATGGGCCAGCAGGCATTGTGATGACCAATGGTTACCAGGCTGCGTGTACATTAGACAGAAACGGCCTACGACCAGCTCGCTACGTGATCACTAAAGATGATTTTATTACCTTAGCGTCTGAAGTCGGTGTATGGGACTATGAAGAAGCCGATGTTGTTGAAAAAGGCCGAGTTGGTCCTGGTGAAATGTTGGCTGTCGATACGGAAAAAGGTCGGCTGTGGCGCAGTCGCGAAATTGATGATGAACTCAAGGCGCGCCATCCCTATCACGCCTGGCTTGAAGAAAATGTTATTCAACTGTCTGTTGATGAAAACCTGTATGAACCTCAATTAAGCCCAGAAGAACTTCTATATCAACAAAAGTTGTTTGGCATCTCTCAAGAAGAAAAAAAGTTGGTATTAGCTCCGCTTGCGGGCAAAGCTGTTGAGGCAACGGGGTCTATGGGGGATGACACTCCTATTGCGGCTTTATCTTCTGAGCACCGAAACTTATTTGATTATTTCCGCCAGCAGTTTGCCCAGGTAACCAATCCTCCAATCGATCCTCTACGCGAAAAGTCATCCATGAGTTTAGAAACTTGCATTGGTGGCGAGTACAACGTTTTTCAGGAAACGACAGGCCATGCCTACCGAGTAGTTTTGCCGAGTCCTGTGCTGTCTATTCCGCAATATCAACAATTGCTGAGTTTAAAAGGAAAATACTATCGTCACTATAAAATAGATTTGGCAATGCTGCCGAACGAGACCTTAAAAAGTGCGATTGCTCGAATTGTGCAAACAACCATTAATGCTGTTGAAGATGGTGCTGTGCTAATTGTATTAATGGATAACCCGAGAGATTATGGTGATGTGATTGTTCATCCAGCACTGGCAACGGGAGCTGTTCATAATGCGTTGATCGAAGCCGGGTTACGTTGCGACTGTAACATTGTTGTTAACAGTGGTTTCGTGCGTGATCCTCATCATTTTGCTGTGTTGATCGGTTTGGGCGCAACAGCAGTGGTTCCTTATCTGGCTTATGAAGCAATTGCCGATCTTTCAGCGAAAGAAGCTAGCGATAAACTCAATCAGTCATTGAGTAATTATCGTAATGGTATTGAAGCTGGCTTAAGAAAAATTCTGTCCAAGATGGGAATTTCTACCATTGCCAGTTATCGAGGCGCGCAGTTATTTGAGGGACTTGGATTATCGCAAGAAATCATCGAGTTGTGTTTTAAAGGTTTACCATCTCGCATTGCTGGTGTGACGTTTGAGTTGCTAGAAGAAGAAGCAAGGCAACGCGCATTTTTTGCCAACCGCGTGTCACAAGGACTGGCCCATGGTGGATTACTCAAATACCAACATGGTGGTGAGGAACACGCTTATAATCCTGATGTGGTGAGCCTATTACAGAAGGCTGTTACTAGCGGCAAGTACCTCGACTACCAACAATATTCAAACGCTGTTAATCAACGTAAACCGTTAGCGCTTAGAGATCTGTTGACGCTCAACTTCTCTGATAAAGCCTTGCCATTGGATGATGTGGTTGCGGCTAAAGATCTATATCGTCGCTTCGATAGCGCAGCCATGTCCATTGGTGCACTATCGCCAGAAGCTCATGAAGCTTTGGCTATAGCTATGAACCGTCTGGGAGGTTTTTCGAACTCTGGTGAAGGCGGAGAAGACGAAGCGCGTTTTAACAGCTTGCGAAATTCGCGCATTAAGCAAGTTGCCTCGGGGCGGTTTGGCGTTAATGCTCATTATTTGGTGAACGCCGATGTTATCCAGATAAAAGTAGCGCAAGGGGCTAAGCCGGGTGAGGGAGGTCAGTTGCCTGGCCATAAGGTGACAGCTTTGATCGCCCAACTGCGCAACTCTGTACCTGGAGTGACTTTGATTTCACCACCGCCGCATCATGATATTTATTCTATTGAAGATCTGGCGCAACTTATTTTTGACTTAAAGCAAGTTAATCCACAAGCTAAGATATCCGTTAAATTAGTCGCAGAGCCGGGCGTTGGAACTATTGCAGCGGGAGTCGCCAAAGCCTACGCCGATATGATCACCATTTCAGGTTACGATGGGGGGACGGGGGCAAGTCCGCTGACCTCCATTAAATATGCAGGCTCTCCGTGGGAACTTGGTTTGGCAGAGGTTCAGCAAGCGCTTATCGAAAATGGGTTACGCCATAAAGTTAAAGTGCAAGTGGATGGCGGTTTAAAAACAGGATTAGATGTTATTAAGGCCGCCATACTGGGCGCAGAGAGTTTTGGCTTTGGTACGGCCCCTATGGTCGCACTCGGTTGTAAATATTTGCGAATTTGTCATTTAAATAACTGCGCAACCGGTGTTGCAACTCAAGATGCGGTTCTGCGAAAAAAGCACTTTAACGGTTTGCCCGAAAGAGTTGAGAACTACTTTCATTTTATTGCACAAGAAGTAAGACAACTTTTATCTAAACTAGGCGTTCGCTCATTAGAAGATATTATTGGGCGTACAGAACTCTTACAACGTATTGAAGGTGGAACTGCTAAACAGCAAGCGATTTCGTTGGATGCTGTGCTTTCCAGTGCTTCTGTTGTCAGTAAGTTCCCTAACTACTGCGTTGAAGCATCGAATCCATCCTTTGATAAAGGTCTACTGAATGAACAGATCCTGGAAGATGCCAAGCTCGCTTTAAGCTCTGGGCAATCTATCGCTCTGAGTTATCGGATCAAAAATTATCAGCGTTCTCTGGGAGCTCGCTTAAATGGTTGGATAGCAGAAAACTTTGGCAAGAAGGGGGCTGAACAACATCCCGTACAGTTGAATTTGACGGGAACTGGGGGGCAGAGCTTGGGCGTTTGGAACATGCCTGGTGTTCATATCGCCGTCGAAGGTGATGCAAATGACTATGTAGGTAAAGGTATGTCTGGTGGTCGTTTAGTTATTCGCCCTGCCAGTGACTCTCATTTAGTTAGTCGACGTAACGTTATTGTTGGGAATACCTGCTTATACGGTGCGACTGGTGGCGTTTTGTATGCGGCTGGAAAAGCTGGCGAACGTTTTGCTGTTCGTAACTCTGGAGCGGTTGCTGTTGTTGAAGGTTTAGGTGCTCATGGTTGTGAATACATGACTAGCGGTTGCGTTGTTGTACTGGGCAGTGTGGGGTGGAACTTCGCTGCGGGTATGACTGGGGGGGAAGCTTTTGTTCTCGATCAACGAGGTAATTTTGATAAACATTGTAATACTGAGTTTGTCAGTATTCATCGTTTGTCAGCGCAAACCGATAAAGAGATCACACAAAAGCTTTATCAACGGATAGAGGAGCACGCGCGACTAACACAAAGCGAATGGGCTCATCAAGTGTTAGATAGTTTTGAACATTATTTGCCGTCTTTTTGCCACGTTAAACCGTCGGCAGAATCTATGTCGCAGCCAAAGACAGATAAAAAGAGCGCGGGAAAGTTAATATCGCTAGTTAAAGCGGGTTAGGAGGGCATTATGGGAATTGATGAAAATAAAAAAGCACGCCCTTTATTTGAGTTTGTAGATGTTGGAAGAGAAGAGCCAGAAAAGCACAGCATAGAATCCAGACAAATAGAATTCAAAGAAATTTATCAACCTCTCGAGCAACCTCGGATTAAGCAACAAGCTAGTCGATGCCTTGATTGTGGAAATCCATATTGTCAGTGGAAGTGTCCATTGCATAATTACATTCCGGACTGGCTCAATCTGGCTTCGGAGGGGCAATTTATACAAGCGGCCGAGTTGGCCCATCAAACTAATTCTTTGCCTGAAGTCTGTGGACGTGTTTGTCCGCAAGACCGATTGTGTGAGCAAGCCTGCACATTGAATACAGGTTTTGGTGCTGTCACTATTGGTCAGATAGAAAAGTTTGTTACCGACAATGCGCTGGCTCAAGGGTGGCGACCAGATTTGTCCCACATTCCTGAGCAACCTTATCGTGTGGCCATTGTTGGAGCTGGACCCGCAGGCCTCGGGTGCGCCGATGTATTGGCTCGTTCTGGTATTCGCTCAGTCGTATTTGATCGCCAGCCTGAGATCGGTGGGTTGCTAACATTTGGTATTCCCGAATTTAAATTGGAAAAAGAAGTTATCCAAAAGCGGCGCGAAGTGTTTGAGTCTATGGGCGTTGAGTTTCGCTTGAACACACTGGTAGGGAGAGATGTGACTTTTGAGCAACTGCGTTCTGAATATGATGCTGTGTTCTTAGGTATGGGAACTTATCAGGCCGTTGCCGGTGGCATTGAAGGCGAGCGAGGTAAAGGCGTCTACAAAGCTCTGGATTATTTAATTGGTAATACGGTTAAGCAACAGGAATGGGATTATAAAGAGTATCCCTTTATCGATCTTAAAGACAAAAAAGTGGTTGTGTTGGGTGGTGGGGATACCGCGATGGACTGCGTGCGAACGGCGATACGCCAGGGTGCAAAGCAGGTTATCTGTGCCTATCGCCGTGATGAAGAAGCGATGCCAGGGTCAAGGCGTGAGTTTAATCATGCTATAGAAGAAGGTGTCGAGTTTCAATGGTATCGTCAGGCACAACATATTGATCTGGATGGTAACGGCAAGGTCAAAGCCATCGAGTTTGATATTAAAGAGCCGATTTCTCAAGCTGACGGAACGGTAAAGCTGGAATCATCGGGTAGAAGCGAAGTTATCGACACGGATGCGGTAATTGTTGCTTACGGTTTTAAAGCCAACCCTCCACAATGGCTTCAGGACTTGGGCATTGAGCTTGATAACCAGTCACGAGTAGTGGCGACCGAAACGAATGCTTATCGAACAAATCTTGATAAAGTCTATGCAGGTGGAGACATGGTCCGTGGTGCTGACTTAGTTGTTACCGCAATTGCTGATGGACGTAAGGCTGCTCAGGCAATTTGTGAAGACCTTGAAGTCTTTGTTTGAGTGCGTTTAACCGTCAAAAGCTAAAGTGCGGTTTTTCTAAAAGGAAAGATCGCTTACTTTTACTCACCTTATTAAAGCTATGTTGTAAAGAAAATCTCCCTGACAGTGCTTTAATATCCATGCGAATTGGCATGTTTTATATTGATGAGAGATCAATACAGAGCGGATTTCCACGGCTCGTTTTATAAATTAGCGAGTAGTCGTCAGTGAAGTGTATGCTGCCAATGTCATCAATCGCAGGGGGCGTGTTGAGATTATAGTTTTTGAGTGTTTTCTTGTAGCTATAGCTATCATTATTTTTTTCAATACAAACACCGAGCCTTATATTGGACAAGGAAAACTCCGAAAATAAACGGGCTGAATAAATGTTGCTTGGCGATCTAACGACTTGATTCGCTTCTTTATAGAGAGAAAAGTCACCTCTTTTTGCAATATTAAACAATTCCGTTAACTTATTTTTGTCAACATCCATGCTATTTAGAGAGTGTGAGAGTGCTTGTTGTATGATTCCACATAGCTCACCCAGACGATCCTTCATATTGTAAAGCTTAAAGTATTTCTTTATGTCATAAACAATATCGAGTTGCAGTATATTTCCTCCTTTTCTTTTACTAGATGGCAGAGTATAAGGCTTTATGAGTTTTCCTTTTTCCCATAGCCCGATAGAGATAGTGAAATAATCACTGCCAATGCTTTTTCCCATGAACTCTTTAAGTAGATATAGCAAGTGCTTAGACTCTGCCAAAAACATGCTTTTATTTTCGGAGCAGTAGTTAACTTTGATTTCAATATTTCTCAGGCAACGGTAGTACATAGAATAATTCCAAGTTAAATAGAATGATGTTGAAATAAAGTTGCTAAATCACTTGTATTGGCTTCTTACTACTATTGGAGTACCTTTTGGTCTGAAGCGAATATAATGGGTAAAAAAATGACTGTCAAAACCTTTCTTTAGGTTCAATATCTTGTCAGACCATCTCGATATGTTGTGTTCGACAGGGCATTGTTATTTGAGGATTTGGGTGGGGGATATGAAAGGTATTTTTTATTGATTCATGAAATATATGCTCCAGGTGTCAGAAAGTAGATGTCGTACATAAGCGTTAAATAATAGGGCTATTGTGAACATTGGATATATTTATATGTCTCCTATCGCAGTTTTTTGATTAGTAACGATGGTACAGGGGTTGAGTGACGGGCCGCTCAATGAAACTCTTCCGTTAACATTAATGTAAGTGGCTTAGGGTTGCACTCAGATAGATGATCAAGTATCCTTGCGCGCAACTTAGCTTGGTTAGACTCTTAAGGACGAAAGCTAATAAATGACAAGATGTCAATAATAGCAGTGCTCGATTGGATGAGCTTATTTTTTCATAGTGTTTAATGTTTATTAAAAGGAATGAGAGCAGAGCATACTAAAGCTCGTTTTCTAAGAAGATCATGTAATTATTTTACTTTAACCCTTATTTTATGCCTTTTTCTTCTCGTTGGAGAGGGAAAGGGGGACTATGGTTTTTCATAAGGAGTTAGAGTGATGTCTCTAAAATTTAAATACCCTAGAACACCTCACTTACCTTGGTCGCCAGGATATACTGGAGATGATGTGCGATGCATGGATGTGAGTGTTTTTACAGGAAAAGAAGTCATTGTTACCGAAAAAATGGATGGTGAGAATACTTCTTTATATCGTGATGCTAACCATGCGCGTTCGTTGGATAGTGCGCATCATCCGTCACGGGATTGGATTAAAACGTTTCATGGCGCTATGGCTTATCAAATACCTGTAGGCTGGCGTATCTGTGGTGAAAATCTATATGCCAAGCATTCTATTGGTTATGACGCTTTACAAAGCTATTTTTATGGTTTTTCCGTATGGAATGAAGAAAACTTTTGCCTTGATTGGAAGCAAACTCTGGAGTGGTTTGATTTATTAAACATTGTGGCTCCGAAGGTTCTCTATCAAGGACTGTGGGATGAGAAACAGCTTAAGAAGCTGAAAGTTGATACGGAATGTATGGAAGGCTATGTCGTTCGTCTTGCTGGCGCATTTCATTATCGGGAGTTTTCGGCAAGCGTCGCTAAGTGGGTGAGACATCATCACGTTTCTACCGATAAGCATTGGATGCATAGTGAAGTGATTGCTAATGGATTAGCTAGGAGTGAATGATGAATACTTTTTTAAAACAGTTGTTAGTAGATGCAACCCCTTCTATGGATGACTTTGTATCTGAGTTAGGTGAGTTACTCCCTTGGCTGTATCGGCTTCAAGATACCAGGCAAGACTCTGAGTGGCATGGTGAGGGGAATGTCCATATCCATACCGACTGGGTTTTAACAGAGCTTTATCAGCTTTTGAATAATAAAGCCCAACATATTACTGGGTGGCGAAGACTTGCACTTATATTGGGGACGGCTTTTCATGATATTGCCAAATGTGTTTGCACAAAAGATGCCGAAATCAACGGTGTCTCCAGAGTGATTGCGCCTTCGCACGAAGCTAATGGCCGTTCATACCTGGCATTTCGGCTAATGGCGTTAGAGCTCCCTTATCATGTTGTGTGGTCAATTCTAGGATTGGTAGGCGAACATCACATGCCCAAAAGGCTGGTAGTTAAAAACGCAAGCAAACAAGATTACTGGCGATTGTCTCGTCGAGTGGATTGTGAGCTGGTGTACTGGCTCGAAGTTGCCGATATGAAGGGAAGAATTTGTCCTGATCTTGATGCTCAGTTGATGCATCTGGAAGAGTTTAAATTGTTTTGTCAGGAATATGATGTGTGGACACAGAGCTTTCGGCTACCAAAAAGCTGGATGGAGCATCTAAGCGTGATGAGTCAAACATCACAAGAATTTTTGTATGCCCAGGCCATCTATGAAATGTCTCATAGTGTTATTTCTCTTCCTGAAGAAGTTGAGGCTCGCTATTACAAAAGTCATCAGCGTTATGCGGAAGTGATCATACTCTGCGGTATTAGTGGCAGTGGAAAGTCATCCTACGCAAAAAAGCATTTTGCTGAATATGAAATCATTTGTCTAGATGATATTCGTCGTGACGTCTTTGGCAGTCGGAGCGTACAAAAGAATCATGGCAAGATACTGCACATTGCCAAAGAAAGGTTGAAGGCCGCTCTTAGAAATAAACGCTCTGTTGTTTGGGATGCCACTTGCTTAAGAGAGGACTTTCGAGAGCCTTTGGTTTCAATGGCAATGAATTATGGAGCTTTGGTGACTTTAATTGTTTTTCAACAGCCGCCTGAAACCTTCAAATTGCGAAATCAGCAACGTAACAATGCGGTGCCTGATAAAGTTATCGTCAAACAGATGGATACGTTTCAATGGCCATTATTGGATGATTATCATCGGTTCGTTGTGTTGGACTCTTATGGTGAAACTCTCTATCAGTCTGGTGTTTATCACCCAGCATTCGTTGCATAAAAAGGAATAAGCCTCTGGTTCAAAGAGGCTTATTGTCAAGGTATTATTATGTTTATAAAATATCCTAGGACGGAATCCGTACATCAGCTAGAAGAAAAAGGAATTTTTTTATCTGAGCTGATAGATAACGAAAATCCATTGATTATTGAAGAAAAGATGGATGGCACTCAGGTTGGCATTCGTTTTTCTGAGAACGGTGAGCCTTGTTTGCAATCAAGAGGTCAATGGGTAGGTAATGAGCCGGAGTTTTCTCTATTAAAACAATGGTTATACACGCATCTTGATGAGCTGCGAGAATTGCTCGGAAGTCGATATATTTTGTTTGGTGAGTGGTTGTACTTTAAGCATTCCATTTTTTATGATCAGTTGCCTGATTATTTTATGGAATATGACTTATACGATACCAAAGATGGCTACTTTCTCAGTACCGCTCGTCGTCATGAGCTGCTAAAGAACTTTCCGTTTATTTGTTCAGTGCATGTGATGGGGTCTCAAACTCGGTTTGACAAAGAGGCACTTGAAGAGATGATTTCCAATTCCTCTTTTATTTCTGAGCAGGCTTTTGAACAACTGAATAAAATGTCACAGCAATTTACTGAAGCATCAAGAATGATGGAAGGGCTGTATTTAAAATGGGAAAACTCCGAGTGCGTTTTAGGTCGTTACAAATGGACTCGACAATCGTTTATTGATTTTGTTTGCAGTCAAAGGCACTGGTCAAAGAATTTAAAGGTCGTAAATCAAATATTACCCACCTAATGCTCCTAGAGAAATCTTTAACAAGCCTCTATAAAGGGAAAATGCATTATATTGGAGAATGATTATGGAAAAATATTTTGCCGTGGTAGGGGATGTTCACGGCCACATGGATAGAATGGTGTCTCAGTTAACGGGCTGGGAGAAGAAGCATCACAAGAAACTATCCTTCGTACTGCAAGTTGGGGACTTTGAGCCGCACCGCTCGGAGAACGATCTAAGTACCATGGCGGCTCCTTCGAAATACAAACAGCTTGGAGATTTTCATCGTTATCTGGCTCCCTATCACTCGAGGTTCCCATGGCCTATTTATTTCATTGGTGGGAATCACGAGCCTTATGGGTATCTGGAATCCACTGCGAGTGGCTCTTTGGTTGCCGATAACTGTGTGTATTTAGGTCGCACTGGAGTTATAAAAATAGAAGGAATAAACGTTGCAGGACTTTCGGGAATTTATAGAGAAGATTTTTTTTACCAATCGAGACCTGCGGTTGAGTGTATTGCTGGTGTACCTAATAAATTGTTTGCTTACTATAATTGGAATGACTTAGCAGCTTTGTCGACATGCAAAAATATTGAGGTGATCTTATTGCATGATTGGCCCACAAACATTATATCGACGGAGCAATATCTGGCATTGTCGCCAAAGAAAAAACTACTCGAAGATAAGTCTCTGGGGAGCCCTGCAACTTGGGAGCTTATCGAAACTCTAAAACCGAAATGGGTGTTTTGTGGTCACATGCATGTGCCCTATCGAACTCAGGTGACACTCAGAGATGGACATCAGGTTAATATCTGCTGTTTATCAAGTGTGTGTCAGGGAAGGGAGTCTTTTCGGGTGTTTAAATTATCACCAAGTGGAGCGGTGGAGTATTTTGTCGCTGAGTAGTCCACTTGGTGGCGAATCACTATTAATTATGGTAGCTTCTGTTGGCTTGCCGATGGGCAAAATAATCGATGTGTAAAATATGAATATTAAATTCTTAAAGAAAAAACATCATATAGGCTGGAAGTGGTGGATCGCCATTCTAGTATTTATTGCCGGATTTGCTGGCTTTTATCTTGGGGTTGAAGTGTCAGAGCGTCCTGGTGTTGCAACCAGTGATGTGTTTACTAAAGCTTATTATACCCTTGGATTGTTCGTGCTCGGTGGGATGGATCTTGGTACCCCAACTGAGGGGCCTTTGTTAGGCAAAATACTGTTGTGGTTTGCTTATTTTGCTGCGCCTATATTAACTGCGTCGGCTTTGATAGATACCTTGGTGAATTTACTAGCGCCTGATAGTTGGGGGCTACGACGGCTACGAAATCATGTCATCGTTATTGGTAACTCTGAGTTAACACCTATTTATCTAAAGAATTTTCGTCAGCGTGATGCATCTACTCCCATTATTGTTGTCGTTCGAGACGCAGAAACAGCAGAGATCGCTGAGCTGCAATCTTTGTATCAGGTGCGAGTGATTGTTGCTAATGCGACTCATGATTTTGTGTTATCTCGTTTGCGAGTTGAGCATGCCAAGAGAATATTACTGTTTTCAAAGGCTGACTTTGTTAACTATGAAACGGCGAGTAATATTTTAACCTCTTATCCCGATGTTGCTGGTAAGGTCATTGTGCATGTATCAGACTTGCGCTTTATGCGGGTGATGAAAAACTCTCTGGTTGATAAAAAGTCCACTACCTTTAATCAGTATCACATGTCAGCGGCTCAGTTAGTAAAAGCCGAATTATTGCGCCACTTTCTAAAAACAAAACCCAAAGACGTGGTGGTTTTTGCTGGCTTTGGACGCTTCGGTCAGAGTATTTTAGAAGAGCTGCAAGAAAATGCCGTCGAAGCCTTTGAGCGAATTATCATCATGGATAAAGATGCGCAACGTCGTGTATTGGTTGCTGATGAACAATCCGCCGGAAAAAGTTGGTATCAACGTGATGTGGTTGAAGGTGATGTTCGTGATCCTAAAGCGTGGCAGACAATTTTGAATCTTCCCGCGTTGCGAATTGAAGAGCCCGTTTTTATTTTGGGCACTGGAGATGATGCGCAAAACTTAAGAACAGCTGTCTGGTTGCATCAACACTATCCAAAAGCCTTGATCATTGCTCGAACTCAAACGCCTTCTCTATTTGCTAAGGATGTTTGCCTTCAACATGAAATTGTGAATATCAGTTTAACCGAGCTGGTTGAACTGGGGATGCCTGAACATTGGTATCAAAAGCCATCGTAGCGACCCTCAAGTGGTCGCTATTTTAGACAGACTCTTTTTCATATTATCGAAATGAGAACCTTCCCAGTAAACCTTGTCACATTGCTGACAATGTTTAAACTCATCGTATTCACTCGCTACATTGCCTGGCAGCAGGCGCGCAACTTTGTCTTTATGGATAGAGGAAAGCTGGCCATTGCAATCCAGACATACTGACAAAGGAGCCAATTTATTTTTTAAGTCGTAGTAGCTGAGTACTTCTTCTAATTGTTGTTCGGCACGAGTATTTCGAACAAAGTAGCCATAAGTTACATTGCTTCTTTTTAGTAAGCCTATGTCTCGGGTTAAGAGAATTCGGTCTTCTTCAGCACTCAGTCGAGCCAGGTTTTCATCAATAATATCTTGTGAATAATAGAGGCAGTCAAATCCGCACATGCGCAGAGAACGAGCGAGCTTGCCTAGGTGTACGTCTAGAATAAACTTGAGTTCTGCTGGCTTGTGCGGCGGACAAGGTTTTATATGAGTATTGGCGTAGTTAGCTGGATAAATACTTAACTGTTGCTGGTTTTCTAGTTTAGTGTTGAGATCGATGGCTTGATCGCCTATCAAAACTTGGGCTACTTCGGTATGAGGAATTCCAATGGCTTCGATAGAGTCTTTGACAGAGGGCGAGCCATCAAATGAGTAGTCAATTGTGGTTGTCGTTGTGTTATGAAGAAAATCATTCAGATTACCATAAAAGGTAAAGTGACTTTGAAACTGCTTCCATTGCTGAATTTCTGAGGCAATGTATTGTGACCACAAGTTCTTGATAATGTACTTGGATACTTGTCCTTCCATATTTTGCTGTTCGGCAAGGCGAGCAACCAGTAAAGGAAAGTGCTGGTGGATCTGCTGTTCAGTATGTTTTGACGAGCTAATGGTTTGTTGCTCAATCAGGCTATGGTATTGATGAGCATTTCTAAAACCATACAGCTGTGCCAAAACTTCTCGGGCTTGAGTGAGCTTTAATGATTGGTAAGGCCAAAGATTTTGTAGCTTTTTAGCTTGCTGTGAAAATGTGCGTTTAGAAAGAAAAAGCCTATTCATCGATTCTGTCTCCAGTGCATACAAGGCAGTTAAAGTCCCACTCGCTAACCGTCTTGTTGCGAAACAGTAATAGACATTATCAATAATGATTGGGTGTTCATTTTTACTCAGGACTCATAAGTCTTTTCTTGTGGGAAGATGGACACTGAGATGCCCTTGTTCCAGAGAATGTAAACTTAAAATAATGCACTGTCAATTGACTTCATTCCTGAGACAGGTAAAGATGCTCTCAGTTTTGCCATTGAGTTGTTATTAGTTGCTCTTTTGGAGTGTCGCATGTTGACTAAACTGGCGGTTAGTAATTATCGGTCACTACTGTCGCTTAAAATGCCATTGACTGGATTAAATGTGATTACTGGCCCAAACGGGAGCGGTAAATCTAATATTTATCGAGCGTTACGGCTGCTGGCCGAAACTGCCCGGGGAGGCGTCATTGCTGCATTGGCGTCAGAAGGAGGGCTTGACTCAACCTTCTGGGCTGGACCAGAAACTTTATCTAAAGCCATGATCCGTGGCGATGTCCCTGTTCAGGGTACGCCTCGACAAAAAAGTGTTCGGCTAAAACTCGGATTTGCCAGCGAAGAACTGGGATACTTAATTGAGCTGGGACTGCCAGAACCTTTGCCTTATCCTTCTGCTTTTGAGCGTGATCCAGAAATAAAACGTGAATGTATCTGGGTGGGAGACAGTTACCGTAGAGCCAGCTCTATTGTAGAGCGAGCGGGCCCTTTGGTTAAGGCGAGAGAAGGGCGCAGTTGGAAAGCAGTGGTCCATAATATTCCCAATTATGACTCAATGTTTGATGTTGCCGCTGGCATTGATACGACCATGGCGGTTTTTCAGATGCGAGAGATGATTGCCGGCTGGCGTTTTTATGATCACTTCAGAACGGACCGAGATGCGCCTGCCAGACAACCCCAGTTGGGAACGCGAACACCCGTTCTGCATCATGACGGTCGAGATCTGGCTGCTGCAATACAGACCATCAAAGAGATTGGTGATGAGGAAGCGCTTGATGCCGCGATTAGCGATGCTTTTCCTGGGGCTTCTGTGAGTATTTTGACGCAAAGTGATGGACGTTTTACGTTAGAGTTCTCTCAGCACGGTTTACTACGTCCACTCAGTGCTGCTGAGTTGTCAGATGGTACACTCCGTTATTTGCTCTTAGTCGCGGCTTTGTTGACCCCTCGGCCACCTACACTGTTAGTGCTAAACGAGCCAGAAAACAGTTTGCATCCTGACTTGTTACCCGCTTTAGCTCGTTTGATTGTGCGAGTGTCTCGTTATACTCAGGTATGGGTTGTGTCACATGCTAATCGTTTAAATCAGGCTTTAGTTCGCGAAAGTGATTGCTCGTCGATTCAACTAGAAAAGCAATTAGGACAAACTATCATTTGTGGTCAGTCAGAATTTGACCAACCTGCCTGGCACTGGAGTTAATGGTAGCTAGCACTTGTAGGCTGCCATCAGGTAAACTAGGGCTTGTACGCCACCAGCAGAGTGATTCCAGTAGCCATGGGTGGTCATTAATCATTATTCGAAGCAGAAAGTTATGCCTCAACAAGAAGTAAAAGAAGAACTGAAAATTCCGTTAAATAAATCGCGCTTTGGCGTTATTTTTTTATTATCCATGGCGTTCGTATTAGTGGCTTTGTGGATGATTATTGACAATGTTATGGCATGGCTGACTGATGATAAAGTCACATCAGCACCGCTTTCTGGTGCTCTTTTTATTTTGGTGGTGTTTGCTATTACCGCGATCTTCGCCTGGTTTCGTATCAAAAATACTCATTATGGTTTGATTTTGAATGCCGAGGGGGTAACGGATTTGTCCAGTATCACTTCGCTCGGTCTGATTCCCTGGCAAGATATTGAAGCTGTATCCATTGTAACGGTTAGCCAACATCAGCTGATGAAAGTGACATTACGAAATCCTTCTCATTATGTTCATCATCGACGTTATTGGATCAGAATGTTACGTCAGATGAACATACGTAATCATGGTTCTCCTTGTTTGATATCTTCTTCGGCTTTGAATATTACCTTTGATGAATTGCAGTCCTGTTTTAATTCTTATTTAGAGCATTATCATTCTGATACTCAAAAGCAAGATTCTTAAGGCGTCTTCATTTTTTTGTTGCTCATTGTGTGGTCGGAGTCACCGAGCCTCGTTCTTGCATCCGTGTTAAAGCCACTTTAGCTACAACAATGACATTTAACGAAAGAACAACTGTTTCTTAGTTCAGTATTTATTCATTGATGATTCGCTACATTGGTTGGTGTAATTGACTATTAAGTTGTGATATCGCCAGTGTACTAGTGCCAACCTTTAGCTAACTGCTTGAAGTTGATAGTTATTTTTTTTGGCGCGGCATTTGCAGATACTGCCACAACATCTATTATCTGGAGCTATCAATGTTTGATTTTAAAAAACTGATTTTATCTGCGTCGGGCTTATTACTTCTTTCTGGCTGCATTATTGTGACCGATGGTCACCGTGTTGCCGATATTCGCGAAACCAAAACACTTCGATTGAATACTGAGCAATTAGAACGCTTTAAAATTGATGCCGGAGCTGGCTCTCTCACTGTTATCGGTGAACAAGATCGCCAGGTAATAGAAGTGAAAGCTGATATTGTCAGTCATGATCGAGAGTATATTTTGACACTATCAGAACGCAATGACTCTGCTGTTCTGGTAGCTGATACTCGAAGTGGAGGTTGGTCATTTGGCCCTGGTAACAGCCCTAAAATTGATTTAGTCGTTTATATGCCAGAAAATATGGCGCTAGAGGTGGATGATGGCTCAGGTTCCATGGCTGTTAAGCGTTTGCTACAAAGTGTCAGTATTAAGGATGGCTCGGGCAGCATCGAGTTAGAGAATATTCAAGGGGCTATCAGTATTGAAGACGGTTCCGGTTCTTTGTCGGTAGCTGAAGCTGGATCTAATGTGATTATTGATGATAGCTCAGGCGACATTGATGTGAGTAAAGTAAAAGGAAACTTAACGATAGAAGACGGTTCTGGCAGTATTTCTGCCAAACAGATCACAGGTAATGTTGTGGTTGACGATGGTTCTGGATTTTTAGGGATCCGAGAGATATCTGGGCATGTGACCATCAGCGATGGTTCTGGTGGTATCAGTGTTCATGATGTTGCTCAAGGACTTAATATTCTTGAAGCGGGGAGTGGGGACCTTACGTTTGATAATATTACTGGCCCGGTAAGCGTACTTTAGCTATAAAGGAGGCGTTGTCCTCCTTTTCTTTGGGATTTTTTATGAAGAAAACCATTATTGTTTTATCTCTTGTTACCATCAGTGTTCTTGCCTATTGGGGATTAAGCGACAAAAGCATTCGTATTTCGCAGCAACAAATACAACAGAAATTAGAGCAAAAGATGCCTGTTAAAAAGACATTTTTATATGTTCTGGATGTTGTTTTAGAAAAGCCATTTATCTTGTTAGATGATAAGTCACAGCGCGTTGAGCTCATGTTTGATATTTTACTTCAGGCAGAACTCCTGGATGATTTAGGGCCTTATCGAGGCAATATTATTTTGTCTGGAGAGTTTGATTATCGAGCGGATCAACAGCAGTTGTTTTTAGGTAACGCGAGTGTAGAGTCTTTTAGTTTTGATGGAATGCCAAGTCGATATGAAGGAAAAGTGTCATCGTTACTAGAAAAAGCCCTCGGTCGACATTTTGAAAAAACGCCCATCTATTCTCTTGATCAGGGGCAATCCCGTTGGTTAACCGCTGGTAAAAGCCTTAAAACCGTTGCTATTCAAGATAAAGCCGTCGTATTAACAGTGGGACTATAAAGTCCCACTGTCCTATTGCGTTAGTCTTCTTTTTTGGGTTTTGGCGACTTTTCTATTACAAAAGCCTTTTCTGCAGCTTGTTTCTTCACAATACTGACCATGGCATCTGACATGGTTTCTTTGGTTTGTGATTTCGCCTTTGCTTCTTTAGCAATATAGGCCTCTCTCTTTTCTGTCACGGCCAGAATTTCTTCTTTAATCTTTTTACGCTTCTCTTTTGTTGCTTTAAGGTATTGAGTTTGCTCCTTTCTATTCATTGCTTTCATGGGTTGTGGCAGAGCGGTGGCCGGCGCTTCTTCAAGTACATTGGGATTGCTATCAAATGCATCCACTAAGTCCCACTCTGAGTTATTGTAATAGGATGACGCTTTGGTTTTAGCGCGTGTTGCAAGTAAAGCTGAGGACACTTTTTTGCTTTCGGCATCTTGAGCGGCCTGACGGCGAGCCGATGTTTCTCCTTCTTGGCCATAAGGCACATAGGTTGTGTTTAATTGCTGGTTTAGCTCTAGCAGTTTTTGGTCCATTGGAGTGGATATCTGAGCAATTTGTTCATCGGGATTAATATTCATATAGTCTCCGCCAGCAAGTTGCGCTGCTTGTTTCCAGCCTGTGCGTATACCTTCCTGATAGTCTCCCGCATGAATTGTGTTAACGATAATTCCTTTTTGGTGAGCACTTTTGATGGCGCTATCGAAACCAATTGGGCCCTGGCTGAAAGGCTCATTGCCTGCAATAAAAATGATTTTCAGGTCATTTTTTGATGGGCTCCATTTTAGTTGATTAACCGCTTTGCGAATGGCGAAGCCGCAATATTCGCTACCCCCTTGTGTTGTGAGTGCAAATAGTCCTTCTGAGACTCTGTCCAACTCTTTAGTCAATGGCGTCAGTTGGCGTATAAACCCCTGTTGTTGATTCAATCGATCATTTCCGTATTCGTAGACTGAGACTTCCAATGTGGGCGTCACACCATTTCTTTTCATTGACGAAAATTCGTTAACGATTTGCCATAGCTGAGTACGTGTTTGATTAATCAGGCCATCCATACTGCTGCTGGTATCAAGTAAGATGGCCAGCTGCACTTTGGGATGAAGTGCTCTTTGATCCTGAGTAATCGGAGGCATTTGTCTGATGAGTGTATCCTCTTTGGCAGACAGGTGAAAAGAGGTTCCAGTTAAGCAAAGAGCTATCATTGAGCTTGTTATGGCGGTTCGAAAACGAGTATTCATGGGAATGTCCTGTTCGACTATTTAACTTGCTATCAGGATAATCCTTGCCCAAGTGTATTTTGAGACCTAAAGAAGTAAAATTGCTGGTGAGGAGTTTACATTCTGTTTACATCGAGTAATAAGAGGATGAAACGACCGGTATTCCAGTGTTTGCTGCCTATTGCGGTTTAAATAACAGTGCGCTTGGTTATTTTGAGATATTTATGATGGGCAAAAATGAATCTGAACCTAAACTGAATAAACAAAGATAAAACCTATAAAAGTATAGGGTAAGTTATGAGGTTAGTGCGACGGAATTAATCTTGCAGTATTTTATAAAACCGATAAAATACCCTCCGAATCTTCATGGATAGATGGTTCGTTAAACATTGTTATATAAATGGACGAAGGGCTCTTATTGATATGAGGAGGGCCTTGGGTCGTGGAGTTTTATATTTCATATTGAATTACACCAATAATTCTGTGACAAATTCCTCTATCTAGCAGTCTTGAACTGCTTTTTAATATTGATTGATATAGAGTTAGCTTAAAGGTTGAAAATATCGTCTTCATCTATTATTACTTAAATAGGGAAGTCGTCAACCAGCGAGCCGAGTCGTCCGTTCAAACAAAGAATTGATAAGAAAGCATTTAGGATTTTTTGTGAAAGGTTATTTTAAGTTTGCGTTTTGTGTGTGTGTTGCTCTACTCGCCGCCTTAATATGGGTTCCTGACTTTGGGCCTAATGGCTATGGTCGGTTAGGACTGTTTATTTTATTTGGGGTGATCGCTTTTGTAACTGTGATCCTACCGTTTATTTTTTACGTCTTAATGAGCTATTTGAGGCCTGATAAGTTCAGCAAGCTCGATTAGCAACAGCCCCTAATCATCGGCTGGTTTTCTATAGGCTGTGGTTTTTATGTGTTTGTAATAGGCCCTCTGTAAACATTCTTCTTTGCTGGAAATTAAATCAGGTTGAGTTTGAGTCAATTCTAACAGGCGTTCTTCTAACTGCGTCTGGCTTTCTATGTGGCCATCATGAGTTATGTGTTTTATCTGAATAGATTCATTACGTGCAAGATAATAGGCGATCAGCGTGGAGCGATGGCAGTTGGCTGGATCTTTCTCGGCGCACATAAGCGCGATATTAAAATGGCGATCCAGTCCTGTTTTTAAGCGCGAAATACCTGTCGAAAACAACGCCGAAGTCATTAGCTTTTCAAACTGAACCTGATTACTTTCATCGTAATGGTTGGGGTCTTTTGAACGAGGGCCGAGCTCTTCTCCCAGATACACGTAGCGAATATTATTGGACTTTAAGTGTTGTTGTAGCGCCTCTTGATGATAATCGTAAAAAGCCTTGCTGTAAGGCACTGAGCGCACATCGGCAACCACGGTAATGTCATATTGCTGTAGTTGTTTGATAAAAGTATCTATTGCTTTAGTGGCATAGCCAATTGTATAAACTGTGTGCATTTTCTGTGATGAGTTGCTGTGAATTAGGGACGGGTGTGAGAATTGCTATCGGCCCAGCGCTTGCCGAGTGATGGCTTCGATTTTTTTCAGCGCCTGAGTTTGATGGCTATCTGATGTGATGCAATTATCCAGTGAGCCATAGTGTTGCTCAAGGCAGTTGAGCAACAGGCTGCGGATGGCTTCGATATTAGGTTCATCGGGTAGTGATGAGCGCAGATATAAATGCTCCAGCTCCGATGATTTGTGCTCAAAATAATCAAATATTTGTTGTTCGCTCCATTCACCTCGGCGGATGGATTTTAATTGCTCTTTATTCTGAGTGAGTGACATATCACATTTTAATAGCAACTGCTCGACTTCTCCCAGTAGACGTATGATGTGATAGGCAAACTTTACATCATAACCAAATTGCTCAACGAGTGCCTTACGTTTGCCCTGTGGCTGCTTGGTTCGCACTTTATGCAGCTGGCTGTAGGCGTATCCTTTAAACTTTGCCCAACATCCCTTGTGCAAGAACAGTTTTCGTTCGTCTCTTACCATTCTTCCAACGGGGGTTATATGCAGAACACAGTTATCTGGAACGTATAGGCTATCTATGATGTTCGGGTTGTTGGTGGTGAGTAGACGAAAAAACTTGGTAATGGAATACAGTGTGATGTCGTAAACTCGACCTTGGCCACCCAGAGCTTCTTTGTCTTGAATATGGTGCTCCTGCAACTGTTCGAACTCTGGTGTGAAGTCATCAAAGCCGAGCACTTTGCCTTGGGTATAGGGAAAAAGTATTTCCTTGGGAGGGATGGCAAAGCCGTAAACGTCCATATCCGAAGAATCATTGGACACACCATAAGCCATAGAACCCATGATGACTTCGTACTGTACTGAGTCTGTTAAATACTCGGGAGCGGACTTAAGGAATCCTTTATTGCGGAGGGTATGGTAGACACTGGCCACGGCTATTGCTTACTTTATTAACAGTTTATTTATCTTTCATTGCTGCTCTTTGGTCGGCAACGAGAAGCTGTAGTTTTTGCTCAAAATCTTCGCCTTGTTCTAACAGCTTGGCACGACCAGAGGCAAAGAGTTCAATCAGGTCGTTTTCTTTAGGATCGAGACGACGAGCCCCTTTTTGATCAGTAAATATATACTTGCTGGTGGTTGTCGAAATAATATTGAGTGTGAGTTGCTGCTCAATAATGCCTTCTCCTTGATAGCTGATCACTGCTCCAGGCATCAGGCTTTCGACGGTTTTCTTGGCTTTTAATCGTTTTTGCGCCATTCGAGCTTCGTCTGCTCGAGCCTTAGCAATGGCCTTGGCGCGTTCTTCTTCGGCTTGACGTCGTTGAGCCTCTTGGCGTTCTCTTTCTTCTTCAAGACGTTTACGTATCTGAGCTCTGGCTTCTTCTTCAGCCGCTTGCTTACGAGCTTTATCGGCGGCAATTTCTGCTGCCATTCGCTGGAATTGCTCTTCGAGCAGGCGCACACGACGGCTTAAAATTCGCTCCAGATATTCGGTCAACTCTTCCCAGTAGTTATGAGGTTCTATCGCAACCAAAGGCAAATTACTGGGGTGAAAGCTTGGCGACTGGGTATCAATACTGGCAATCAATGCACCTGAAAGATTAACGAAAACCAACCATTTGCCTGTGTACTCTCTGGGTACCAGCTGGCAGCGGAAGCGTTTTCCTTCCTGGATCAGGTAATACCAGTCATCGTCATCAAGCATTTCATCAAGCTCACTGGAGAAGTCGACGATGATTGGCTGGGTTTTTGTGGTATCCAGATCTTCAAAGATAGGGCTGGTTATCATGGTGTGATAATCCAGTCGTTCACCCCTTAGCTTTTTAATATGAGCATCTTCCAGCTCGTAGAAGAAATCATGTAAGTTGTTGGACTCGGGCATCATAGCGTCAATGGCTTCATAGAGACGGCGTAGTGCTTGAGGAACCCGTTCATTGTATTCTTCTACAAACTGGTTGCTAAATGGGCTGTCGATACTCCACATCAAAGTTTCTGCGTCTTCGATGGCTTGGTGCCACTTCTGGCCAACGGGTCCTGTTTCCATGAAAATTTTCTTCAGATAAGGACTCAAGAAGTTTTCCATGAACTCCAACAGAAACACGGGCTGCTCTTTGGCTTCGGTTTGTTCTTTTATGTAATCGGTAATGAACTGATCGGCCTTAATCTCTCGCTCTTGCATGCGCTTGGTTTCGACTATTTTCTTCAAGCGATCGGTTCGATACTGATTAAAAGCATTTTCCAGTGAGAGAATACGGTTGGTGGCCTGTTCGTACAAACGCGGATTACAGCCTTTTTGGTTCAGTTGAGTCAGAACCATGCGAATGCCTTCCAGCAGCTTCTTGGCAAGTTTACCGCCACGTTTGTCCCAGCACTCTCCCAGCATCAGTATTTTTGATAAGGCCACCTTGGATGAGTGTTGCTTAATTTGAAGGAATTCAGGGGTATGCACAGCCAGCTGTGCCCAGCTGATTGCCATCAGTTGCATCAGGCGTTGTATTTCTTCGTGTTGTTCGGTCAGCCCGGCCAAAAACTGATAACTGAGTTCAATGAGCTGCAAGCTGCTTTTGATAACAGGAGGAATATGAAAATCTTTATCTTTCGCCAAATAGTTGTACAGGGTCTGAACGATCTCGTAATTGGCTAGTGGGGATTCTGCGGGGGTAGGTGCTTTGAGCACATCGCGATAGATGTTTTGCAAAACACTGGACACATCCTGAGCTGACAGCTCTACATCATGTAGCGCTTTTTTCTTGTCGTGCTCCCGGAATAGCTTACTTTCCAGTTCTCTTGCTTTACGACTTTGCTCAAAAATTACTTTATTCATACATTAACCGACAACCAAGCCTGACCCTGCCTTTCCCTGATTCAGAGCGTACCATATATAAAAATAATCGGTTATGCGAGTTTTGTTAATTCCAATTCGATAATAATACTCAAAATAGTGACGAAGTTATCTGACCGGGGAGGCTTTTTGAGGCTATATGTTGGAAGAATAGATGACCGGCAAACCCTTCAGTGAGGTAGTGATAACAATGTATCAATACAACACTGGCTCTCCGTCAGAGCAGGGCTTGTGGTCATAGTGGTGTAGTGACGCTTCCCGAGGGATGCCTTTTTATACTAGTTTAAAAGATGCTGCTTATGCAAGTAGTTTTTTGTGGGCGGCTAAAAAGGCAGCAATCTTTGTTACCCATCTCTTATTTGGATTAATCAAATTGTACTCCTTGCGCTGCGACTAATGCTATTTTAGACACAAGGGGTCTTTTCGCTAAAGGAGCAGCTGCGTCTGATTTGGTTGTCTCTGTTCATTACATTAGATTTGAAATCCGCTCCATTTCCGCAGGATATCTGCATGCAAGGCTTGCAGAGGTGCGGGGGCCTTGCTAAATTAGCGCGCTAACCGAATTCAATCCTTACTTGCCCTGAACTGCATAGTATTTATTGGTAAGAAAGGAACACTTTCGCTGTTTTTAGTGTCATATCAAACGACCAACGAGTACTCTTTGACAGCAATAACTGAATTAATAGCTTGGAATTACAACTAAGATGCTAAATAAAATCCGCGGGTTATTTTCTACTGATTTATCCATCGATCTGGGCACCGCTAATACTCTGATTTATGTTCGTGAAAAAGGTATCGTGCTTGACGAACCATCTGTTGTCGCCATTCGACGCGAGCGCAACGGTAACAAAACCATTTCTGCGGTAGGCCATGAAGCAAAAATGATGCTGGGTCGTACGCCAGGAAACATCGAAGCCATCCGTCCAATGAAGGATGGTGTTATCGCCGACTTTGAAGTTACCGAAAAAATGCTGCAAGAGTTTATCCGTAAAGTTCATGACAGCAGCTTTATGATGCGACCGAGTCCTCGCGTACTGGTTTGTGTTCCTTGTGGTTCTACGCAGGTTGAGCGCCGTGCGATCAGAGAATCTGCCTATGGTGCAGGTGCACGAGAAGTTTATTTGATTGAAGAGCCCATGGCGGCCGCAGTAGGGGCTGGTATGCCTGTAGGTGAAGCCCGCGGCTCTATGGTTGTAGATATCGGCGGTGGTACGACCGAGATTGCTATTTTGTCACTGAATGGTGTGGTGCAGTCTGAGTCTGTTCGAATTGGTGGTGATCGCTTTGATGAGTCCGTTATCGAGTATGTGCGCCGTAATTACGGCACCATCATCGGAGAAAGCACGGCTGAGCGAATCAAACATGAGATTGGTACTGCTTATCCAAGCACCGACATCATGGAGATCGATGTACGTGGTCGTAACCTGGCAGAAGGGGTTCCAAGAAGCTTTACGATTAACAGTAATGAAGTGCTCGAAGCGCTGACTGATCCGCTTTCTGGCATTATTCGAGCGGTACGCTCGGTACTTGAACAGTCGCCTCCAGAGTTAGCTGCTGATATCTCTGAGAGAGGTTTAGTACTGACCGGTGGTGGTGCTCTTATTCGCGATATCGACCGCTTGTTTATGGAAGAGACGGGTTTGCCCGTTATCGTTGCCGAAGATCCTTTAACCTGTGTTGCCCGTGGTGGTGGAAAAGTACTCGAAACCATCGAAACTCATGGTGGTGATCTCTTCTCACACGACTAGTCAAATTAATCTAACCTATCTATAATCAAAGACTTAGCATGCATACTGCAAGCTAAGTCTCACTTGTTTATTAAGGTTTGCAGGAAAATCCATCATAGTCCTGCTAACGCCTTAAGCGATGCTGCAAATAAAAAGCTCGCCAAGGTGTAGAGAGAGCGCTGTCGTACTAGGTTTGGAGAGTGTCCCATTAAACAGATATTTGCAGAAGATTCATCTTATCTGGTGCGACTGTTCGTTGCAGTGGTGTGTTCTGCTGTGCTTATGTTCTTCGATCATCGTGATCGTCATTTAGAAACTTTTCGTCATACGCTTTCTACCTTTCTTACGCCTTTGATATACGTTGCTGATCTGCCCAGTGAGTTCTTCTTTTGGGGGGGAGAGCGCATTATGACTCGCGATCAGTTGTCTAAGAGTAATCAGCAACTTAAAGATGAGATTTTTATATTACGTACACAGTTGCAAAAGCTGGTTGCGCTCAAAGCCGAGAATGCTCAATTACGCAACTTGTTAGGCACCCAACAGAAGCTTGATGGACGACGTCTGGTTGCCGATATCATCAACGTGGCTACTGAGCCAGGCGCTCACGAAATTGTGATAAACAAGGGCTCAGTGCAAGGCGTTTTTGTTGGACAGGCGGTGCTTGATGCTTATGGCGTCATTGGCCAGGTGATCAGTGTGTCGAGTCTGCACAGTCGAATCTTGTTAATTACCGATTCTCGTCATGCGATCCCTGTGCGAGTGGAGCGCAGTGGTGAACGTGCTGTGGCTTTGGGGGGCGGGCAGTTGAACCATTTAAGTTTGCAGTATGTGCGCAGTACCGCAGACATTAAAGAAGGTGACCTATTGTTGAGTTCCGGAATTGGCGAGCGATTCCCTGATGGCTACCCCGTGGCCAGTGTGACCAAGTTAGTGACCGACTCTAATCGTTCTTATGCGGTTGTTGAGGCAACTACAGTGGCTCATTTAGCTCGAACAGGGCAGGTATTGTTAATCTGGCCAGATGAAAGCAGCGATGTTTTGAATGTCGTCGATGAGCCAGAGCCAGTAACAACGGAGGCCACCCATGAATCCTGATGCTCGCAATAATTACTACATGGTGTGGATGTCATTTGCTGTTGCCATGATATTAAACCTGTTGCCGCTACCCAAAGCGCTGGAGCTGTTTTGGCCCGACTGGGTCGCCATGGCGCTTATCTACTGGATTGTTGCGATACCCCATCGAGTGGGCATTCTTACGGCCTGGTTGATTGGGCTGTTTATTGATGCACTGGAAGGCTCAGTTCTCGGCTTGCATGCATTGAGCTTTTCTATCATGGCGTATTTTTCGTTATTACTGTACCAACGTATTCGACTATTTCCTCGAGTGAAGCAGGCTTTAGTGGTTGCTTTACTGATAGGGGTCCAAATGTTGTTGACTCTTTGGCTTAAAAATCTGACACAGCCGATTGAGCGCACCATGAGCTATTGGTTGCCATTGATGTCGAATGCTATTTTGTGGCCCTGGGTTTTTATATTGTTGCGCGATTTGCGACGCCAGTTCAGGATCAATTAATGAAACATCCGTTATGCTCAGAGAGTCATTATCAGTTCGAGAAGGTGTGTTTGGCCTCTCAATCTCCTCGTAGACGTGAGCTATTGTCTCAGATAGGGGCGGCTTTCGATGTGATGCCTGCTGATATTGATGAGCGTCAGTTGGCAAACGAAGCCCCAACCGATTATGTTGAGCGAATTACAAAAGCCAAAGCGACGGCCATTTGGCAAGCCCCTGACTATCATCAGAGTGTTCCGGTTTTAGCTTCTGATACGGCGGTGATTAACGGCCATTCTATACTTGGCAAGCCTGTTGATAAGGCCGATGGTGTGGCGATGCTAAAAGCCCTGTCTGGTCGAACGCATTGGGTTTTGTCTGGGGTGGCGTTAGTATGGCAACAAGAGTGCTATTACAGACTCAGTAAGAATCAAGTGACCTTCAGTGAATTGACCGATGAGCTCATTGAGCGTTATTGGCAAACCGGAGAAGGTCATGATAAAGCTGGCTGTTATGCTGTTCAGGGAATGGCCGCAAGTTTTATCGAAAACATTGAGGGAAGTTTCTCAGCAATTATGGGACTGCCTTTGCTAGAGACGACGCAATTGCTAGTGGCTGCTGGTGTTAAGTGTTGGCCATCGAAGGCTGACTAGATCATCGAGTATTTTGAAGTGCGGCTAACATTGTCGCATTTTGAAAGACAAAAGGTATAAGCCTTTATTAGTTGCATTGTTACAACCGTTTTTATTGTTGAGTAGACGCTATGAGCGAAGAAATATTGATCAATGTGACGCCACAAGAAACACGTATTGGTGTTGTCGAAAATGGCATGTTGCAAGAGCTGTTGATCGAACGAAGTAAAAACCGAGGTTTGGTTGGTAACATATATAAAGGCAAGGTAAAGCGAGTATTGCCAGGAATGCAGGCAGCTTTTGTTGATATTGGTCTAGAGCGCAGTGCTTTCCTTCATGTTTCTGAAATTTTGCCGCAACACGATAATGGCGACAAAGACGATGTGCCACAGCCAGATATCACGCGTTTGTTGCACGAAGGGCAAAAGATTATTGTTCAAGTCATTAAAGATGAGCTAGGCACTAAAGGCGCTCGTCTTACAACTCATATTACGGTTCCCAGTCGCTACTTGGTCCTTATGCCTCGCAATCCCCATGTTGGTGTGTCACAGCGCATCGAAAACGAAGAAGAGCGTAATCGTTTACGTGACATATTGAATGATGAAGAACAAGACAATAAAGGCTATATCATTCGGACTGCCGCCGAAGGAGCGGGTGAAGCAGAGCTTCAGCATGACGCTGATTTTTTGCAGAAATTGTGGCAACGAATAGAAGATAAGCTCAAAAAAGCCAAGTGTCCCTCGCTGGTGCATGAAGATCTGAGTCTTGAGCTACGCATGATGCGTGATCTGGTGGTCGCTGATGTCGAGAAAATTCGCGTAGACTCGCAAGAAAGCTTTCAGCGTATTAGCCAGTTTGTTGCTGAGTTTGCACCTAGCTTAAAAGGTCGTCTGGAGCATTATCAGCGTGGGCGTCCTTTATTTGATGTGTATAACATTGAAGATGAAATTCAAAAAGCTCTGCATCGTCAGGTGCCGCTGAAGTCAGGTGGCTATTTGATCATTGATCAAACAGAAGCCATGACAACCGTTGATGTTAATACCGGCGCATTTGTCGGTCATCGCAATCTTGAAGAAACTATTTTTCGAACCAATTTAGAAGCCGCTTCTGCGTTAGCTCGACAATTACGACTACGAAATCTGGGCGGGATCATCATTGTCGACTTTATCGACATGAAAGATGAAGAGCACAAACGCCAAGTGTTGCGTACGCTCGAGAAGTCCCTTGAGCATGATCACGCAAAAACTCATATTTCTGAAGTGTCTGCATTGGGATTAGTGCAGATGACACGTAAGCGCACACGTGAAAGCTTAGAGCATGTATTGTGTGAGCCTTGCCCTACATGTAGCGGACGTGGTTCGATAAAAACCGCTCAAACGGTTTGTTACGATATCTTCAGAGAGATAGCCCGTGCTGCCCGTGCTTATGAAGCGCCCAAACTGCTGGTTCTTGCTTCGCAAGAGGTGGTTGATTGTCTGCTAGATGATGAAGCCAGCAGCGTTGCAGAGCTTGAATCATTTATTAATATTCCTATTCGTTTCCAGGTGGAAACTCTCTATACACAGGAACAGTTTGATGTTGTGCTCCTGTAATAAGATGCTTAGGTCTTTGAGGTTGTAATGCCTGTTCAGTTGCTTATGACTAAATGGATCAATCGATTATGGTTGGCCTTTGCATCTTTGGTTATTACGTTAGCTGTTCTGTTTAGTATTGCACGAGCAGCATTGCCTTTTACTCATTATTTTCATCACGATATCGAAGCGTTTCTAACCCAAAAATTGGGCGTGAACGTTAAGATGGAGTCTATTGCCAGCTACTGGAAAGGCGAAGGTCCAGAGATTCGGGTAGAAGGAATCTCTGTTGAAACTTCCAATGGTCAACAACCTCTGACTGTTGAGTCTGTATTGGTGCGTTTTGATTTCTGGCGTTCGGTGCTTAGTCAGACATTGGTGACCAGCCAGTTTTCATTAAATAACAGTTCGATTAAATTAAATATTGATGATGTGTCTCTGGCTTTGTTGGGGACAGAGCAAGAAGCCGAAAGCTACGACAGTAATGACTTTTTCGTGGATGTTTTGCTAGGTCAAAATGATGTTCAGATCCATGACTTGCAAGTTGAGTTCTATCAACCTGGCACCTCTCCGCAAATACTAAAGCTGGATCATCTTAGTATTGCTAACTACGACAAGTTGCATCAGGTAGAAGGTGAGCTGCTTTTAGATGGAGAAGGTGCATTAACGCTCATTGCAGAGATTAACGGCGATCCTAGACATCCCGAATCGGCCGCTCGTTTTTACATCAAAAGTGAAGCCATATCGATTCCACAGTTGCCCTTTATTAGTCTTTTGACGGGCGAAGATATCAAAGAAGGTAAGTTGAGTGCTGAACTATGGGCCGATTGGACTTACTCTCGTGGTTGGTCAAATGCCTGGATGGGTGGAGAGTTGGCCGATTTTCAGTATGTATTAGATGATAAAAAATACGACTATCCATCGTTAGCCATGGAATTGGTTTGGGATAAAGAAGATGAGTTTCATGAAAATGTTCGTTTAAGCCAACTCAAAGTGACAGAAAGTGATGGACGAGAAACAGACCTGAGTGGACTGGAACTTGGCTTTAATCATTTTGAACGTGAATCAATGTTAGTCAAATATGGCGATATATCCCCTGGCCGACTTAATGGTTTGTGGGCTCTGTTGTTGCGTGAAAAAGAATTGCGCCAATGGTTTTTACGAGCCAACCCTCAGATCGATATTGGTAAAGTGGTGCTTGAGTTTGTGCGTGAAGAGTCCGGCTGGAACCTGACCAATGGAATCGTTCATATCGACGAGCTGAAAGTTGAGGCCACAGAATCCACACCCTCTTTGCCATCGATTTCTACCACCGTAGAGTTTCGCGATGATACCGTGCATTACAAAATTGTAAGCGAGCAAGGTATCGTCAGCTATCGTCCTATGTTTCGCTACGACATTCCGCTAAAAAAACTGGTGATTGAAGGAGAGTACTATTTGTTAGAAGAAAGTTCGCAGTTATTGATTGAGCGACTTTCTTTGTTAACGCCAGACTTATCGTTAGAGGCGATGGGCAATTTATACTTTCCTGTGAATGCGGATGCTGAAATTAGCTTATATGCAGAGCTTAGTGATGTTGACTTAAAAAATAAGTCGTTGTACTTCCCAGTCACAGAGATGGGAGATGAGCTGGTTGAGTATCTTGACACCTCGGTTATTGGTGGCCGTCTGGATTTTGCTCAGTTTAATTTTCAGGGGCGGCTTGTTAGCGCGATGTTAGAACAGCCCGATGTTACCTTTGATATCTTGGGTTATGCCCCCAACTTAAACTACGAATACCTTCCTGAATGGCCGAAATTGGAGCGATTATCGGCAGAGTTATATTTCAATCAAAACGCCATGCGCATTACTGCACTTGAAGGTAAGCTCTGGGGAGTTGATGTTAACAAAGCTATTGCTCGTATTGATGACTTTTCTGCAAAAGAAACTTTACTGTCGCTGGATATCGCGGCAGAGCTAGATGGCATGAGTGGTCGCCGATTTGTCGATGAATCGCCGTTAAAAAATAATCTGGGCACTCTGCTACATGACTTGCAGGTAGAAAATGGTTTAGATGTGGCTATCAAACTCGACGTTCCTCTGGAGCACTCAGAAAACTTAACTATCGATGGAAAAGTTGCGCTAGAGGATTCCCGAATCACTTTGCCAGCTCTGGAGTTAGAGGCGGAAAAAGTCAATGGTGTGGTTAAGTTTACTGAGAGTGGTGTGTCGGCAAAAAAAGTAAAGCTTGCCGTGATGGGAGGAAATTCTACGATTGATCTTTCCACCATCGAGCGCGATGAGAAAAAGCATATTAAACTGGGAATGTCCGGCAATCTCGATGTCGTAAAGGTCAATCAATGGTTGGCCGATGATATGAAGTTTCCTGTTTCGGGTGTAACGGATTACGTTGGATCTGGACTTATATGTATTGATAACTGTGGCAAAGAAAAACTTACGTTTAATATTAAAAGTGAGCTAACGGATATTGCTGTTAAGTTGCCGGAGCCTCTGACTAAGCTGTCAGAAGAGTCATGGCCCTTGCTATTTGAGTTATCGCAAACCGATCAGAAAGAAGTCATGAAGATTAATGTTGGAGAACAACTGTCTTCAGAGTTGGTTTATCGCCTGGAAAGTGACGAACGCACCATGACCAGCAGCTACTTGTTGTTTGGCGAAGCTATATCACCAGAGCCTACCGAACAACCTGAACTGGGTTTTCATATTAACTACGAAGAACTGTCATTGATTGAGTGGATTGAAGCGTTAAGTGATGTTTTTCAAGAAACCGACTGGGATAAGGGCGAGGGTAAAGGTTTACCCTCTGTTTTCTATATTAATGTCGAAAAGCTAACTATGGAAGGCATCTACCTGTCTGAAGTTAAGGCTAAGATGTCTCCGCGAGAACTTGGTGGCTTTGATATTAGTTTTCTCGCCAATGAGGGAAATGGAGTTATTCGGTGGCTCGATGATGGCAATATGGAAATGCACTTTTATCAGTTAAATTTGCCTCAAAGTTTATTGGCAGAGAATGAGTCTGAAGAGATAAACATCGAACCGAATCCTTACAAAAAAATCCCTCAAGGGTTCAGTGGCTGGCCTCAAATACGAGTTGTTTGTGATGACTGCAATATTCTTGGAATTTCACTTGGACAAATAAAAGGTGTTTTAAGACCTGCTACGCACCAGCTGGAGTTTGATGGGCAAGTGACTCAAAAGCAGTTGATTAACGCGCCTGTTAACATTCGTTGGTTTGCCAATGGAGAAGAGCAAAATACTCACATGGAAGCGCGGCTTAGCTCTGATGATATGGGTGGATTGATGCGCCTTTGGGGAGTTAAAGTCGGAATACAGGAAAGCGAGGGAACCGGGGTTGTTGCTTTGAATTGGCCGGGGTCGCCCTTTGACTTCGACATCAGTAAAGTTGATGGTGGTTTGTCATTAGAATTAGGCGCTGGTTACATTGAAGAAATTTCGGATGCAAAAGCTCGGATAGTTTCTTTGTTTAGCTTACAGTCCATTCGTCGCCGTTTAACGTTAGATTTTAAAGATATTTATAAAGAAGGTTTTTTCTACGACAAGATCCGAGGTGACTTTTCGATGAAGAACGGTCGCGTTTTTACTAACAACCTTGGAATCGATGGTAACGCGGCAGCTGTTGATGTAGAAGGCAGTGTTGATCTTGCGGAGCAGACATTCGATCAGCGTGTTTATGTATTACCAAAGGTGACTTCAAGTTTGCCGGTACTTGCCGGGTGGGCGGTTGAACCCGCTACAGGTATTCTGGTTTATTTATTAAGTAAAGTTTTTGAGCCTGCGGTAGAAGTCATTACTCGCATTGAGTACAAAGTTTCAGGGCCCTGGGATAATCCTGATGTGGTTGAGTTAAAGAAAACAACTCGCGAAGTGAAGGTACCTAAAGAAGAATTGGAACAGAACTTACCCAGTTCAAATGAAGAACAACAAAACGGGCAAGAAAACAACCCGAAAAGTGAGCAAAGCTCAGAAGAAGTTAAGCCTCAATCGAATGATAAAGACTCGCCTGAAGAGGCAGAAGATACCGATCAACCGGAATCTCGTTATCTGCTTTCTGTGAACTTGGGGAGTGGGTGAATTGACTATCGAAACGGGCACTCAATCACTTAAAGTCGCTGTTGTTCAGATGTGCTCCAGCACGGATGTTAGTGACAATCTTGCTTTTGTCGAGCAGCTGGCAAAAGAAGCTTGGCATAAAGGTGCTGAGTGGCTCGTATTGCCAGAGTACTTTCCATTATTTGCTAAGCGCGAGCAGGATAAAATGAGTATTGTGGAGAAGGCTGGTAGTGGACCGATACAGCATCGACTAGAGCAATTAGCCTGTCAATACAAGCTCTGGATCTTCGCCGGAAGTATGCCTATCGCATCAGGGGATGTCGAGCGCCCGTTCAGTCGTTTGTCAGTCTATAATAACAAAGGGCTGCAGTGCGCTCATTACGATAAGATTCATTTGTTTGATGTTGACGTTGATGACGGGCATCGAACTTATCGAGAGTCGGCGAATACTTTGCCCGGCGACCAACCAGTGAGTTGCGACACTCCTTGGGGGAAGGTTGGCCTGGCTATCTGTTATGATATTCGTTTTCCAGAGCTGTTTCGGGTTTATGCCGAAGAAGAAGTGGCTTTTGTAGTGTTGCCTGCGGCTTTTACCGTGACTACAGGTAGAGCCCATTGGGAAGTGTTACTGCGTGCCAGAGCCATAGAGAACCAATGTTTTATACTCGCTGCGGCTCAAAGTGGGCGTCATCAAAATGGTCGTGAAACCTGGGGACACTCTATGATCATCGATCCTTGGGGTGATACTGTCGCAGAACTAGAACAAGAATCTGGCTTGCTGATATGTGAGCTGGATATTCATCGATTGACAGAAGTTCGCAGCCAAATGCCTGTGTTGACTCATCGTCAATTGAAGCAAAATTGATAACTGAATTTTTCATCAGGTAAGCTATGACTTCACAATTAGAACAAGTAAAAAATTATTTTCTGGCACCTGCTGGGTTGGATGTTACTGATCTGGCTAAAGTGATGGAAAGCGTTTTGGGCCACCAGATTGATAGCAGTGAGCTTTATTTTCAGAGCACGCGACATGAGTCGTGGGTTCTTGATGATGGAATTATTAAAGATGCCAGCTACAACGCTGACCGAGGCGTTGGTGTTCGAGCGATGACTGGCGAAAAAACGGGTTTTGCCTATTCCGAAGAGATCATTTCTCCCGCTTTGCATCAGGCTGCAAATGCAGCTCGTAGTATTGCGCGAGCTGGCGCTGTCGCAAAGATGAAGGCTTGGAATCAACCTGTTGTCACGCGTTTGTACGAAGATATTGATCCGTTGAATTCCCTATCCGAAGAACAAAAGATCAATATGCTCAAAGAAATTGATCACATTGCCCGAGCGGAAGATCCTCGAGTCAAAGAGGTGATGGCCTCTATCAGTGGGGTTTATGAAAGAATTCTTGTGGCTTCAAGCGATGGCACTCTGGCGGCTGATATTCGCCCACTGGTGAGACTCAATGTTAATGTTATCGTTGAACACAATGGACGACGGGAGCGAGGTGCGAGCGGCGGTGGTGGTCGTTATGGTTACGATGTTTTCGTACAACAAAACAAAGCGACGGAATATGCCAAGGAAGCCGTTCGACAAGCTCTGGTCAACGTAGAAGCAATTGATGCGCCGGCAGGGCAAATGCCCGTCGTTTTGGGCGCCGGCTGGCCTGGTGTGTTATTGCATGAAGCTGTTGGGCATGGATTAGAAGGAGACTTTAACCGTAAAGGGTCGTCCACTTTCTCTGGCCGTATCGGCGAGCGAGTTGCATCGCCTTTAGTCACCGTTGTGGATGATGGAACTCTGGCGGGTTTAAGAGGCTCCTTGTCGATTGACGATGAAGGCATGCCGACTCAAAAAAATGTGCTTATCGAAGATGGAATTCTAAAAGGCTACATGCAAGATAAACGTAATGCTCGATTGATGAATGTGGCAGCCACCGGAAATGGACGTCGAGAATCTTATGCACACTTGCCGATGCCACGCATGACCAATACCTACATGCTTGCGGGCAAAGACGATCCTCAAGATATTATTAGCAGTGTTAAGAAAGGCATTTACGCGCCTAATTTTGGTGGCGGTCAGGTAGATATTACTTCTGGTAAATTTGTTTTCTCAACAAGCGAAGCTTATCTGATTGAAGACGGCAAAATCACCGCACCGGTTAAAGGAGCAACCCTGATCGGCAACGGACCCGAAGTCATGAATAAAGTGTCAATGGTGGGTAACGATCTGGCACTAGACCAAGGCGTGGGTGTCTGTGGCAAAGAAGGACAAAGCGTGCCTGTCGGCGTTGGTCAGCCGACTCTTAAGATTGACGAAATGACTGTAGGCGGCACTCAGTAATCTCTCTGACCATAGAGGATGTTTTTCGTGCCGTCCTTTATGGCTAACTCCCAAGCTTGTTGACCACTGAGTTGACTTTATCTTCCATCGTTTGTTCTTTATCAGTGCGGCTGCCCATCTTGATGGTCGTAGTGATCCTTTGCGCGCCCATATCATGAACTTTCTGGTGACATAGCTTTATCGCAGAAAAAACTTGATCCCATTCTCCTTCAATATTTGTCCCGTAAGCGTGCAACTGTATCTTCAGACCCGCCTGTGTCAGTATCTTTTCGCACTCAGCGATATAAGGTGACAGCGATAGCCCTACATCGATAGGGATAAGGCAAAAGTCGACAATGATTTTCATATTGCTTATTTCCTGAAGGTCTAACTTAACTCAATAGTTTAGTGTAATTTAATCTTTAAGTAAAAGCTCCTTATTTATCAAAAGGTTATGTTTTTCTTTGATTTTTGGATGGTGGTATTTATGCGACGTTATTTGTCGTTCCTGCATGGATAATTAGTTTTACTCATTAGTGAGATGTCAATCCAGGAAAGGTTATGAACACCATTAAGCACTGTAAAATTTCCGCTCGCCGCTGGGGCGGACTAGAGTCTGATTATTATGCTATCCATGATTTTATTGATTCCACAAAGGTGCTTTGTAGTGACGGACGACATCGAGTGTTGCATACCTTGTGGGGAATAAAACATGTCGTTGTCCCCATGTTTGGTGATCAGATTGTTAACGCAGATGGTAAGGAAGTCGATGTTAAGGACTTATGTGAGCGAGATCATTTGTTAGTGGATTACGCTAATAAGTTTATTCCAACATTAGGTGATTTTGTGATGGCAATTGATGAGCAGATGGTTGTTGATTTGGAAAAGAAAGTTGAGTGGTTTCATTCTCATTTATCCGGTCTTCCTATGATTAGTGAGTTGTTGCTATCTCCATTGGCGGTTACCGGGAAGTTAAAGTCATTACTAATTACTCATAACAGTTGGTTTATCAATTCGATAGCTGGAAGACTATTTTCTTTAAAGCCAATGCTCATGGATTTTTCACTTTCCCCGTTTGATGTATTTGGTTCAATGAATTTTGAGCCCTGGATGGATAATGCATTAGCCTATCCTCCCAGTGCAGAAAAAATGAAAGCTTTTGAAAACTCAGCAACAACGTCATTTATTATTTAGAAAAGGAGTATCGAAATGCCTGGTGTTACCGAAGCAAAAGCAACCTATGTTATTCGTGAAAGTCAGTTTGGTTATAATGATGAGTGCTATTATGTGAGTGGAAGTCGTATTCGTAGTATCTACCAAGATGAGCAAGAAGCCCAAGAGCGCTATCGGGCGTTAGAAGTTGCACAAGCTCGCAATGCCTATTTATGTGAACATGAAAAGTTATGGGACATGGATGAAAAATCCTTACAGGAGTTGGACCTTTTTGTGATTGAAAAGACAGGGCAGTCAATTTTATCCGATGGACAGCTGGAAGATTTTCCTCCTAATATGGATGACGATGATATTTATGAATTTGTGAAGCGTGCCGGTATTGAAGCATATCGACTGGTTGAGTTCAAAGAGACCCCTTTCTTTTATGCACTATGGAATGCTAAAGAAGAATGTTACCAGATGGATTATGACGAGTGCTTTACTGGGCTAAGCTACTCTGAATCGATTGATGGCGTCATGAAGAATCTACAATACTTTATTGAAGACAATGATTGGGATAATATTTTAGTCATTGAAGGCGATATACAACATATCTCGAACTCATCTATCTTACTGAAACAATTGATTCTTAACACCAAAGGACTGAGTTATTGTGATGCGTCAAAAAAGCTCACTGCACGACGTATGAATGTTGGAGAGCTAGCCGCTTTAAATGAACTATTAGTTGACCCATTTTATGAAGTCAGAAAGCTGTCTATCGACGAGGTTTTATCTATAGAGAAGGAACTGGAAGAAGAAAGTTGTGAGTGGTAGCTATATCATAAGTTTCTGCCTGGAATAATAAAGTTGAAACTCTATATCAAGTAAGCTAAATCTGGTTGAAGTCTGCTCTACACTACATTATTATTGCGGCGCGTGATCATGCTCTCTCGGAATATTAAGGCTGTTTGATTATTGAACAAAAAGGAGTTCACCGAGAGAGTAAATATTCTTTAAATAAGTTTGCTGTGCAAAAAATATACGTATATTGTTTGAGTTAGGTTCATCTGGAAATTTTTTATGAAAAATACCTGGAAATTGTTATCCGTTGGGGCGCTTGCGGCCGCTTTCTATATTCAAAATGTAGAAGCTACCGATCCTTATGTTAATACGACTAATTGCTCAATTGCTCAGAGCAATAATGCTACGAGCTGTAATATTACCGTAAATTGGTATGGGCCTTCTCATGTGATTGGCTCCGGAGATCCGCTAAAAACCCTAGGAAACCCTCCTTGCTTGTACCATAACGGTCAAGTTGTTCGATGCGCTAATACAGGTAACGAAACGGTTAGTGTTGAAGCCGGAAACAATTTCTTTTACCTAAAAAATGTGGTTGGTCAAACGCTGGCTGGCTCTTTTGTTGATATCAAATACGATGCTTATTTGCCACCATTTAGCTGGGATGACTCAACTCATATAGAAGTTATCGGAGACTTCGATGGTGATGGCGACAATGATCTTTTTGTACAGCCTGTTCACAAAGACGGTAATGCAGGCTTGTTGCCACAAAATACTAACGAACAATACGCGTCGGGCTTTCACGGTGCGTGGGTAGGTAATAACCCTCTATTACCAGAGATATCTAACTGGAGTTTGCAGAGCTATGCTGCTTTCTCTGGGAATTTGTCTTCTCATCCCGGCGATGAATTGTTGTTGCTAGGTCATCGAGACATTGTTCTGCTCCATGGCGACATCATTACCCCTATTTCTATTTTTCCAACTGTGCATAATGCTATTATATCATGGGACAGTCAGGGCAAGATTTCTCTTCATGAGTTCCAGTTCGATGCTAATCCAGAAGATTATAAAGTACTTTTGGGAGATATGAACAATGATGGTTTGAGTGAAATTGTTCTACAGAGTAAAACAAAGGGCAGCTCTTCTTACATTCTGGATCATCAAGGAAATCTACTTCAAGAGCTGCGTAATGGCTATCTTAATCTTGATTGGTCCGTTGAGAGCTTCTCGTTAGAAATATTTTCTGGTGGCTTGTTACTAACGGCGAGTGATCCAATCTATCAAAATAATGTTGCCTTTGCTGGCGGAGGAGGCACGATAGGCTCGTTAGAAAATACTATTAGCCAACCATCCATCAGTGGAAACCCTACGAATAAAGCTCACCGTGGAGCGGAATATTACTTTGCCCCTAGCATTAGCAATAACGGTTATCCTACAACTTTAAGTGTATCAGGAAAGCCATCGTGGATGTCTTTCAATCCGACTACAGGAACACTATCTGGAATTCCTTCTGCGCAAGATATCGGGGCGACTTATTTTATTACGATCACAGCTAGCCACAATAGAGCTTATTCGCTGCCTTCAACGATTAGCTTTTATGTTACGGTCCTCGAAAATCAGCCGCCGTCAGTATCATTTATAAAGCCACAGCCAGATGAAAGTATCAAGCATGGAGAGCTCGTGTATGTGAGTGTTAGTGCGACTGATGATGTTCGCATAAAGCATGTGGAGTTTTGGTTGAATGATGATATCAGTCAAAGAAAGATTGACGCTACGGCCCCTTATTCAGCCTATTTTCACGCATTGTCATTGGGTAACCAAAAAGTTCAAGTGCGAGCCGTTGACCATTTAGGACAAACAACAGATATTTCTCGAGATGTTGTCGTTGTTGGCGGTGGTCAGACATTCTCGACTAAGCCGCAAGTGACCGCGAGCTGGGAGCCTGTGCGAGTACGGCCAGGCGAGTCGGCTACTTTCTCTTGGAGTGGGACTGCAACAGCGGCTTGTTATGATAAAAGTGGAACCAAAATCGCCGTATCTGGCCAGCATTCTTATGTAGGAACTGGTGCCAGTTCTTTATTAGAGAATCAGATTATCTGCTCTAATAACAAAGGAGTGGTTTATGCTCGAGCTGAGTTATATGAATTAGCACAAGAACCAGAACAGCTTCCAGCGGCTATTGAAAATCCTTTGGCTGATACTGGAGGCGGTGTAACTACAACTGCAGTCGGTAGCTTGCCCGGAGAGTTTAAGGCAACCCCTTCAGGTACGGCAAACTATAGTATTCCAATCATGGTGGCACCAGGAAGCGGCGGTCTTATTCCACAGTTAACTTTGGATTACGACAGCTCGTCGTCTAACGGTATTGTTGGTGTAGGATGGAATATCAATGGACTATCGGCTATTTCTCGTTGCCCGAAAAATAAAGAACAAGAAGGCTCTGCTGGAACACTGAGACTAGATAGCAACGATAGGCTGTGTTTTGATGGACGAAAATTATTTGCCAAATCTGGAAGCTATTGGAGTGATGGCTCTGTTTATGAGTTAGAAGATAAGTCTCCAATAAAAATTACAGCTCATGCGGGTAGCGGTATCTATTCTTCACAAATCACTCACTTTACGGTCAAAAGTACCAGTGGAGTGATTTCTACATATGGTAGCCAAGATGCTCCGGTTGCGTTAGATGGTAAAGTTTTTACATGGCCATTAACTAAGCAGCAAGATGCTTCTGGAAATTATATTGACTATCAGTACACTCAAGAAGCTAATAACATATTTTTCCGCTTAGATCGTGTTTTATATACGGGTAACTCGGCGGCTGGAGTGCTACCTTATAATGCCATTCGTTTTGAATACGAAGAGAGAAGCGATGATATCTATAAGTTTGTTACAGGCTTTCCTCTTAATACAACACTAAGACTGGCTAAAATAAAATCTTATGTTAACACCGCTGAAGATGGTTCAGCGGGTGACGAGTTGCGTACTTATACTCTTAGATATGATCAGGCGACTGTCACCAAACGTAGCTTGCTTGCAGGTGTAACGGCATGTCGTAGCAATCACTGTCTACCAGAAACGACTTTCAGTTGGCAGCAGGGCAACCTCACTATGGGAGAGCAAGTGAAGTTTGATCCTGGTACAACGGCTTATCACAATACTCGTTATGGAAAACCCAAAGGTTATTTGCTATTGGATATGGATGGTGATGGAGTATTAGATTACTGGAAAATTCGTAATGACAGAAACTCTGGCCATGATGATATTCATATTATTGAAGGTGGAGACACGGTAACGGAAGTTAGGGTGAAGAGTAACTATGCCGACGAAGCTTTTCGATACAGTGCAGAAGTTATGGACTTCAACCATGATGGACGTGATGATGTTATTTTTAAGAAAAATAACATTTGGCACTTGTACATGGCAAAGATTGGCGGAAACCGTTCGACTGGTTTCTATGACTTTGACAACCCTGTCTCAACAGGCATCAGTGTTGATAATAATAACATCTTTGTCGCTGATTATAACGCTGACGGATACCCTGACTTCTCTTATGTTCAGGGAAGCCAGTTTTTGATTCGATACAATCGTGGTGGAGACGTAAATCAGAGTACTCTCTTCAATGATCCTGTTGTGTTGAGTTTTCCCGGCTTAAGTGGACTAGAGAGTTTATCAACAAGCTATTTTTATTCAAATATTGACACATTAGTTAAAACTGCTGATTTTGATGGAGATGGTGTTGTTGAGTACTTAGTTGCAGAGCCTAGAGGGTATAAAAAGTTGCTGGCCGGTCTTTATATTCACTATGGTCAATGGGTTTTGTACAAGAAGGATGGTAGTTCCTTAAGTAAGGTTAGAGAGTTCGGTGAGTGGGAATCTAAGCGTTTCTTCCAATATGAAGACAGTGATGAAAAAGAACATATTTATTTGAGTGATTCAGAAATTTGGCAATCTGTTTTACTAACAGATATTAACAGCGATGGATTACTTGATATTTACTACACTCGAGCCGATACGTTAATTGAGAAAGATAACTCTGACGATGCTGAGTTCCTTTGGTGGTATACCACGACATTAGATGGCTCTGTGATACTTAATAAAGGGAACCTAAACTTTGTAGATTCAACTATAAGGGACGAGATATATCGCCATTGTGAGTACAGTCCATTTCATAGAGATACCATCAGCAATGCAAGATTTTCTCTAGCCGATTATAACTCAGATGGTTATGCTGATTTGATTATGAGAAAGGATGGTTCTAGTGCAACGGTTCATTATTACAATGGTGTAGGATTTGCTTCTGGCGTAGAAGTTGATTTTGGCTGGCCTCTTGACTTTCCTGTTCATGAGTTAACGGATGTTAATGGCGATGGAATGATTGATGTGTTGTATCTATATGGTCGAATGTATCAACACCTTAATCAAAGTGAAAAGAGGGACCTCATTACGCTGATCGATAATGGTGCTGAACATCATACAAAAGTTAAATACTCTCGAATAAATAAGACCTCTTCACTGTATCAAAGGCATATTGATGCCCCTCAAATGAACTGGGGCAATGGCAGCATGGTTACCGATGTTTATGGGCCTATTTACGTAGTTAATCAAGTCACACAATATGGTGCTAAATATGAAGATGCATATTCTCAGGTTAACTACTGGTATTCAGGGCTAAAAGCACAGGTTGGTCGAGGATTATTAGGTTTTAAAGAAGTATCTGCAAAAGATGTGTTAAGCGGTACTTGTTCTTTTGTAACTTATCGTCAAGACTTTCCTTACCGCGGCATGGTCTCTAAATCGGTGATTCGACAAAACTCACCTAATAGCAATGCTCTGGATCTGGTTTCTGGTGGTTATTGCTCTGGATTAGATATAGAGAAAACAGAAATAGAATATACTACAACACCTCTAGGGTTACCCTATGCTAAGACAACCAAAGTCACAAGCTATGAGAAAGATGCTTTTAGCAAAACCATTTTGTCTGAAAAAACTGTTGAAATTACGGATATAGACAACTTTGGTAATGTGCTTTCTATGACGACAGAGATAAATGATCATAGTCAAAGTAATGCAATATACAAAACGCTTGAGTCTAATACTTATGGGTTGTATGACTCTCATTTTGGTGGTCGCCAAACTAGAAATACAACTACCTATACTCGAACGGGTGAAAACGATATTAGTAAGGTCACAACTTTTGGCTATTTTTCTGACTCTGGATTATTAAAGTGGAGCCAAATAGATCCTGAAGGTGATACAGGCTCTTCAGTTAATGATCCTGATAATCAATCTTACGGACTTAAGACTGAGTTGCAGCGAGATAGCTATGGAAATATCACCTGGACTATTATCTCTGGTGATGGTGTTATGCGAGCTACACAGCAAGCTTATGACACTAAAGGCCGCTACCCAACCAGCAAAACATCTTATCCAGATTACCCATCAATGGCTAAGAGTATTACCGAATCCATTGCTTATGACCCTGTATTTGGGGTAAAGAAAACTATTACCTCTCCCAATGGTCAAAAAACTCGTTATGGTTATAGCGTATTAGGAAGGTTGAATTTTGAAAACGCTGCTGATGGGAGTTATCGCACCGTTGTTAAAACTCTATGCGCTGCAGGCTGCCCTGATGGCGCTTACTATAAGGAAGAAGTTAACTTATCTCGAGGATTAGATTCGATAGCTTATTTTGACGAGCTAGGGCGTGAAGTGAAGGTTTCTCAGCAAGTATTAGCTGATAATGACTCTGGAGCAACGATTAAATGGAGCCACTCAACTAAGCGTTATGATTTTCTGGGGCGAGTGATTTTAGAATCGATCCCTTTCTTTTCTGGGGAGCTTAATGATGCGCCAGAAAATATTGACGTAAACTCGGTTCCTAAAGGATACAGTTTCTATCAATATGATAAACATAGTCGAGTGACGACTAATGTTAAGCCTGATGGTTCTGTCTGGAAAAGTAGTTACGATGACCTTTCTAGTTCCATAACAAATCCTTTGCTCAAAACAACAACCAAGAAAACGAATGTTATCGGTGAGCTCGTTTTGGTGACTGATGCGAACGGTCATACTATCAGTTACAAGTATGACGCTTTAGGAAGTTTGCGCTTAGCGCTGCGAGAGCATAGTGATATATCGGGTGGAACTGGCAACATACAAACCATTATTAAGAGTGATCATCTAGGTCGCAAAGTGCAACTACAAGACCCTGATAAAGGAACTATTAGTTATCGTTATAATGCTTTGGGAGAGCTGACTTGGCAAAGAGATAACAAAGGGCAGGAAACTCATATTCGTTATGATGGGATTGGACGGAAAGTTGAACACAAAGCTACCTATGCAGACGAAACTCTTGATCAACATAATGTTTGGACCTATGACTCAAAAAACAATGGGGTAGGTTTGGCATCATTAATTGATGACAAGAAAAATAATATTAAGAAAGAGTTTTTCTACAATATTATGTCACAGGTCTACCGTGAGAAGATGACCTACTCAAATGGCCTCGCTCATTACATCGACAATGTTCATGACAACGAATTCAAGTTATTAGAAAGCTATGATGCTGGTTCTGCTAAGTCAGGTATTCGCTTTGAGTATCATGAAAACGTACTTGTAAGTAAAACTGATGTTAGGTCATCTGTTAAGATTTGGGAGTTGCTTAGTACTGATGCGAATCAGAAAGTAACTCGTTATCGAAATGGTAATGGGCTGGTAACCGCTCAAGCGTACGATCCTTACGATGCCACTCTTACATCTATTTATACTGATAGTGGAAGCGGCAGCGGCTCGGTACAAATGTTGGATTACGACTTCGATAGTGTCGGAAATCTAGAGTATCGTCATGATTTATTAGCCGGTATGGAAGAGTCTTTTGATTATGATAATGTTAATCGAGTGACTTCGTGGAAGTTAACGGTCAGTGGGAACACTATGGATAGTTCGGTTTCTTATGACCATCTTGGCAACATTCGCACTAAAACAGGTATTGGAACTTATGCTTACGGTGAGCAGTGTGGAGCCATTGTTGCAGGGCCTCATGCAGTCACAAAGGCGGGTAATGATTCGTTCTGTTACGATGCTAATGGCAATATGGTTAGTGGTGGAGGACGAGAGACCATTCACTACAACACATTAGATAAGCCAACTTATATAAAGACCACGAAAAACCATGCTATTTATTACCACTATGATTCATCCGGTAAACGCTTTAAGCGCAGCGATATAGATAAAAATGGCAAAACAACAGACACTCTCTATGTAGGAAATGTTGAGTTTATTTCGGAAAATGGTGTTTTTATTAAGAGCTTAAGACACCTGGATGGGATGGTGTTAGAGACCTATTTGGCAGCCAATGAAGAGAGAACCATGGAGTTCTTGCATAAAGATCACTTGGGCTCCATTGATGCAATCACAAATTTGGATGGTGAGATTGTTCAGAAGTTTAGCTATGACCCTTGGGGGCAGCGCCGTGACACCTCTGGCTTTATAGTCGCTGGGTTCGCTAATGTGGATTCCGCCAGTCAATTTGCCAGAGAGCATTTCCGTCGTGGTTACACAGGACATGAACATATTGACGAAGCTGGTCTAATTCACATGAACGGGCGCGTTTATGATCCCAGATTAGGTCGTTTCCTCTCTGCTGATCCTTTTATTCAAGTTGCGGAAAATATGCAGAACTTTAACCGCTATTCTTATGTGTTAAATAATCCACTCAATGCAACGGATCCGAGTGGATATTTTTGGCAGGCGGTTGTTGTCGCTGTATTAAAAGCTTATAGAGCCTACCAGTATGTTCAGTGGCTATTTACCTTGTATGAAATATATTCTTACGTTCAGATGGCAGAAGGTATTGTAACTGCATTTAAATATGGCGGTGCACGAGCTGCGATTTCTCAGGGGGCTATGAGTTTATATAATCCTATCAGTAAGTTTAATGGTGTGATTAGCGGATCTATCGCTGATGGTATACAATCTTGGTTAAGTAGTAGTAGTAGAGATTTATTTTCCCGTCATTCAAGAGGTGCAGTGGGAGGACATTTTGAGTCAGATCAAGATATTGTTGAGCACTATGATGCAAGCATTAAGAAGTATGGAGTTGTTCAAGGAGAAATTAAACTATCTAGTGATTTGTCACTTAAGTACAACACTAGTGGTTCAAAAGGGTTTAGCCAAAAAGTCAAGAGTTATCTCAATAGCATTAAAACCAGAAAGTATGGCAACAAGTTATTGACTGAGTTAGCTAAAAGTGGAACTAAAATCAATATTTTTGAGAGCAGTGGAGCTAGTGCTATTCCACAAAGATATTGGACTGATTTTAGCTGGGAAGGTTCAACTATTGCCTTTAACCCTAACTCAATAAAGTCCCCTGTTGTTTTTGAAAATAGAGCTGGGAATAAGGTTTCTACTTCGTTTAATCCAAAGTATGTTCTTGCTCATGAGCTTTATCATGCATGGCAATTTTCTTCCTATTTCAACGATGCGCCGGTTATCGGTGATTCAGTGCGTGGTGAGAATGGCCTGGAAGTTCATGCTACTAGATATACTAATCAAATTCGACGAGAGCACCGTTCTAAAATAGTACGAGTACAATACAGCATAGGAGGGCCTAGAGTTGACAGCTTTAATGATGTTATTGAAAGAACACAGTAAAATAATTGTTACAGTGCTACTCACAACGGCACTCATGGTTTTTTTATTAAGAAGTTCAGATGATGAGTTGTATAGAAAGTTCTTTAATGTCGCTTATACAAAGCAATTATGTATCAGTGCTCTATATGGCAGGCTTCATGAAGTCGAAAAAGTTATAAGTGAGCTAAAAGAGAGCAATAAGTCATCTAGCTATTTTGCTATGAAAGAGGTATCTGATTTAGGACTAGTTTATCTCTTGCTCGTTATAGGTAATGATGAGGCTAAAGTAATTACATATATATCAGGACTAGGAGTGAGTACTAGATATCTAGAGCATTCCGAAGCTGAGCAGTTACTCTTGGGGCTGGCTACTCCTGATTATAGGAGTGCGAAAGATTTATACAAAGAACGTGAACTTTCATCTACTTGCAATTTCTTTCAAGTATCAGATAAAGGAGAGCTACATAACTTTAGTCTTGTAAACGCAGATCTAAACGACAAAGGGGTTGGTGCAAAGATACTTGGCAATGTAAGGGGCTATTTAGTATCAAAGTTTGACTACCAAAATAACGATTTGAAGAAAGCCTTTATGCCAAGAGAACCTAACATTGAGCTTGATGAATTTGAAGATAAGTTGAAAAGTGATTTGTTTTATGAACTGAAAAGGTTGCGTGCAAAATAAAACTTTTACTATTTTGAGTAGCGCATATTGCCTAAAGTAGACTGAAGAGCTTCTTCAGCAGTTTTTTCTCTGACTAAGTGTATTGACTTTTAAAGTAGTGGTTAGTTTCTTAAAAATGCAAATTACTCAAACAATGATAATACTCTCACTAGGCACCGGGAACGTCATGTGAAACTCAATGCCTTCACTCTGTTCGCTGCGGCAAACGATGTTGCCACCAAGAACGTGGGTGACGGCATTAAAGATAGTTGTGCCGCCAAGCCCTGGGGCGCCAGTGCCTCGCTTGGTAGTATAGAAGGGTTCAAAGAGTTTTTGTGTGCTTCCATCAATCATGCCGTTACCGTCGTCTGAGTAATAGACATGTAAAAGCTTGTCATCGAAGGTGACACTGATATAAATATTACCTCCTGTTTTATTTTCGAATCCGTGAAGCAGTGAGTTCATTGTTAAGTGAGTGAAAATGGATGTAAAGGCTCCTGGATAACTGTCCAGTTCGATTTCGTCCATTTTTAAAGTGATTTTATGGTTGTCATTTTTAAGCTTTACATCAACAGATGAAAGTATGCACTCGATATGTTCTTTAAGTTTGAACACTCTGCGCTTTTCGTTTTGTTGGTCGGCTGTTATCTGTTTAAAATTTCTTACTATATCTGCGGATCGGCTGTTGGATTTTAATACGATTTCTAGTGCATCTTTTAAGTCTTCAAGAAAGTAAACTAAATCTTTCTTTTTCAGATCGCCTGCTTCCATTTTTCTCTCAAACTCCTTTAACTTATCACAGGCCAAGGAAGAGGCAGTGACGCTGCTTCCTATCGGTGTGTTAATTTCATGAGCTACTCCAGAAACTAATTGGCCTAAGGAGGCATACTTTTCTTGTTCGATGAGTTTTGTTTGGGCTACTTTTAAAGCTGATAGTGTGCTCTCTAATTCTTTATTGCTTTTTTCTAGCGCTTGATTGGCTTTCTCCTTTGTTTCTGACAATTGCTTAATCGTATGGTGTTTTCCTGTGATAATTAAAATATGACTACCAATGATCACCGTCAAAGACATACAAAAAATCAATAGCAACCAGGCTAGATGTGTTTTGTGCTCAATGATCCAGTCTTCTGAAGGTTGCACATGCAGAGCGAATACCCGTCCCCCTATCTCTATTACAGCCTGTCTCAACCACATATCCGGGGTAGAGTCTGTTATTGCATGCTGAGTAATTTTCTCTTTAATAGCATGGTTGTTGTATAAGATTTCGTTGTCATAAGTACGGTCCAGAAGTTTCAAGTTGATATTGTCTGTGTCAAAGTCACTGACAGAATCTTGTATCCATTTATCGAGTCTCAATACTCCCGTTACAAACCCTGCAATTTTATTTTCTGTGTGATGTGGCAAAAATAGTATTATCGCGTAACTAACTTTTTTATCCTGTACCTGTCGAACTCTCTGGCTTGCCGTTACAGTGTCTCTTTTTATCGTGTTCTTAATTGCTTCCTTGTGGACTTTATCGCTTAAGATATCAAAGCCAATGTCTCTTTTATTGAGCTCATAGGGCTCTGTAAAAGAAACAACAATATATTTATCTCTAGAGCTAACTTGTTGTTTGCTTCCATCTTGTGCTGTCTCATAGATCATGAAGCCCTTGGGCTTATCTTTTAGATAAGACTCCAAATCTTTATGAGTAACGACATCGTTCCAAGATATAGCCGTAAGTCCTGGTGTTCTTCTCATGGTATTGAGAGTGAAAGCTCTTATGTTTTCGATGTCTGTTGATTGATGAGTGCTTAATAAGGGGGCTAATGCGTAGAGCGAGTTAACATGTGCTTTCAAATGATAGTCGATAGAGTTTTTGATGGAGTAATAGGTTTGATCGATCAGGTAATTCAGGCGGGCTGTTTCTTGAGATCGAGCCAGCAGAAATATGATAGAGGTTGCAGAGAGCAGTACAATGAATGCTGTATTAACAATGAGTGAGCGGTCTTTCCATTGAGGAGTGTTTTTTAAGAACAAACTCAATATCATCGGCGTGGCGACAATGATGCCAAAGCAATCTCCTAGCCACCAAATCATCCAACTTCTGGGAATTTCATCCAGTTGCATGTTGCCACTGGCATACAGTGACATAGAACTAACTGATGCACTCACCGTTGCTGAGAGTAAGCCCGCATAGATAATAAATTGAACGACGGCTTTTTCGTTGATAAGCGTTTTATCGAAGTTGGTATATTGATTGAGTAAGGCAAGGCCAAATAGCGCCTGTGAGCCCGCACCGATACCAATAAAAACACAAGTGATAAAAGGGTATTGAGAAATTGCACCCAGGCTGAAGTTTACTAAAAAAGCTCCTAAAGCCGCCCCCAAAGCCGCATAGCGACCTGCCAAAATGACCGCTGCCAAACCTAATCCGGCAGATGGCCAGATTGGGCTGATATAACCTCCTGTTCGAGACAACTCCAGTATTAAGTAGGCGAGGCTGTAGTATGCCGCTGCTACGCCGAGAATTGTAAAAGCTTTTATTACCTTGGAGTCATTTGAATGAGCCGGTGGTTGCATAATTTATTTAATAAACTCAATAGGTTACGAACTTTTCGTGGGAGAGAAGATATTCCTTCTCATAGATATCATAAACTCAAGTTAGCTTTATTGAATATAGCTTATAATTTGATGGAATGAAGACATTTTCTTAATGTCGGTAAGTTCTATTAAAGGCGAGTTTATTTCGCCTGACGAATTTATTCTCTAAACTACGATAGCGCCTTAAGAGGGCGTTTTACCTTTATGATTACGCCGATGAAGTTGTTATTAATGGTCATTGGTATATCTTAACTTGAATTAAATTTGGATAGCACTTTAATATCGAATTTTTAGTGACAGTCCTTTGCATGAACTAAGCAATCATTACTGGTTTGTTGCTCCAATAAATTTTCATCGTGCTTGTATGGCAATTCGAGGAGAGGAAAAAACAAATGCAGCGCGTACTTCTCCCTCTAGAATCGAGCGGTAGGGATCAAAGACATGAATCGTTTGTAATTGATGTATGCCTTGAGTCAATGCTTCTTCAGTTGAAAGCAGGCTAGTAAACTCCTCATCAGGGTGTAAATGAAACTTGAGCGCTGACCGTTTTTTGATCTTTATTTGACGATAGTTGTGAAAGAACATCAGTGCGTAGTCTGATGCTGAACGACCATTTAGATTTGAGACCCAGCTGCGAAGTTGATATGGACTGCCTGATGATAATGTATCTGTGTAAAGCTGCTGGTTGAGTTGAGAGGGGTGTTCGTCTATTGAGACTTTTGCGAAGTTAGCATTTAAGTTCAGGCGAATATCTTTGGGTACTGGTGAACCTTTTAATGTGGCTGGCAAATTGTTGTTGATGGTGTCACACCCTCGTTTGTGAATGACGGTACGTCGACCTGCAACGCGTCCACTTCTTGAGGCCCGATAGTGATTGTCCATTGAGCTATTATAGGGATCAATAAAAGCTGCGATAATTAGATCATGATATCCGCAATGATTAATGTTGAGGCTTATTGGGATTTCATAGTCACCACCGGGCTGTATAGTGACTTCGTGAAGCAGCCCCTCACGATTGTCCAGAGTAAAGGAAGTCTGTTGATAGTTAAGCAAGGCGGTTATCAATACTGTCGTTGGCTGCTTGCTGTGCAAAATAAGTAGTGGGTTAAAGAGTTTGTTCTGCTCAACTACTATTTCGGTCGTTTGAGAGCGGTATTCTGGAACTATGTTGCGTTCTGATGGTTTTAAAAAGCCTATGCCCACACCTCTGGGCTTTTTCCATTCGGGCCCGATGCGGACATTTGGAGAGAATTGAGAGTGTTTCACGACATCTTTTATGGGCGCCAGAGTATCATCGGTTGTGCGCATTTGAGCATGAGTTTTGAATGACAATGTTGCTAATAGAAAGGCTGCAAAAAGCTTACCCGGTGATGTGGCTGTAGAAATACTCTGATAAAACTTTAATAAACTCACGGTTTATCTTCCTTTAGATATATTGGCTCTATCTGCGAAGATAGAGCCGTTAGCAGATAACTTTCTTACAAATGAAGTTACAACATTAACTGTGTTAACAAAGGCTATGCGTTATCACTGGAATTGAATGTTTGATCAACATAACCGCTACTGTGGAAGTAATGGCGAGACTCGGCGCGGATGGTTCTGGGTATTAGTTGAAAAAAGCGAGTACCACAATGCGCATAGTTGCCTGAAGTATGATTGTTACAAGTTTCTCTCCAACCACCATCGGTTGTAATTTTTAGATACCCATCAATCCATATTTTTCCTTCCCATAAATCGGAGCTGCTAACATGTGAGCCGGAGTGATCCCAACCAAATTCTTTCCAGTCCCATGACCAAACCCAGGATAGCCAGGCATCAGTTGAGCCTCTACGCTTTATGCTTTGCATCTGAGTTGCTCCTTTAGACGGTACATTGGCAGAAACGATAGCTCCCGGCTTAAACTCCTTATAACCATTAATACCAGCGATATCATCTTTTTGTTGAAAGCCAATATCCTCTCGGATTTGGGTGTTCTCATTTTTGCTAATGGTAGATGACTTTTCAAACTCTTTTGCTGTTGTGCCAAGAGATACGGCAAGCGCGCAGGCGGTAAAGATAAGTGTTGTTTTCATTGTTTTCTCCATTGGTTTACGTGTAACGACTCTGGAGATAGATTAAGCGGTCTAATGTGGGCTCACATCAGACCTAAGGCTGATTTTTATATTTATTTTATTGAATATGTATCAATACAGATCGATCAAACTACTTCATTTTTTATGGCATAGATAGCCAGTTGTGTTCTGTCATTTAACTCGAGCTTTGACAATATGTGGCTCACATGAGTTTTGACGGTTTTTAAACTGATGGTGAGGTTGTCTGAGATAGCCTGGTTTGTCAGACCTTTGCCAATTAACCCTAAAACTTGAGATTCTCGTCGTGTAAGTGCTTGCTGAGTAAAGCGTTCTGACTGCAAATTGGTTAGCTGATGGGATATGGATGGGTGAATGTATTCTCCGCCAGCTTGTACTTTTCTAATGATGGTGAGCAGCTCATCCGCATCAATATCTTTTGACAGCAACCCCTTTGCTCCCAGAGCAAGAGTAGAGTAAAGGATATCTGATCCTGAAATACTGGTTAATACCACTATCTTTGTGGTTGACTGATGTTGCTTAAGCTTTTTCATCACATCGATGCCGCTGCCTTTCGGCATGGAAAGATCTAATACGGTGACATCGGGCTTATATTCCATAATAAGCCTGCGTCCTTCTTCTCCATTATCAGAGTCTGCAACAACTTCTATATCGTCTTCTAAGTTGATGAGTGTTATTAAGCCTCGGCGTACAATATTATGATCGTCAATGATCACGACTTTTATAGGGGCGTTCATATTATTGATGCTCCTGATTCCTTGGTGGGCCAAACGAAATGAACTTCTGTGCCATCATCGGGTGAGGAATGAATGGTGACTTTTCCTCCGATAGCATCGGCTCTGTCCTGCATAATCGAAAAGCCTAGTGATGATGCAGCGATATTTTTCGAATCAAAGCCTTTGCCGTTGTCGATGATGACTAGCTTAATCTTATTATTCGAGTGCGCAAGTTGTAGGCTCATGCTGTTTGCTTGTGAGTGTTTATAAATATTGTTCATGGCTTCTTGAGCTACGCGATAGAATGTTAAGTGTACGGACTCAGGAAGCGAATAAACTTCCTGTATATCAAGTGCCACTGTAATGCCACTTTTTTGAGTTAGTGCCTTGGCGAGCTCATGCATCAGATGATGAATATCGGTATCCAATAAGGTTTTGGGTTTTAATTCCAGTAGTAGCGTACGCATCTCTGATAGGGTACTTTGCGTCAGCTGTTGCAGCTCGTGTAAATATTCTTGAGCTTTTTCTGGTGACTTTGTCCATGCTTTTCCTAAGCTCTTCGCCATCAAGTGAGCCGAAAATAGAGATTGTGTAACATCATCATGCAAGTCGTGAGCAATTCGTTCGCGCTCCTTTGTTGCTGCTATCTGCTTCTCTCGAGAAAAAACCTCCCATAAATTAACGGCTGTAGATAATTGATTGGCTAATGACTTGGTTGTATAGATTTTTTCATCATCCGCGAGTTCAGACAGAGTTAGGGTAAGAATAACGCCATAAAGCTTGTTATTTTCTTCAATCGGAAAGAATGACAGCCACATATTGGGGGGAGTAAGATAGATAGACTTTATCTTAGCTGAACTTATGGCCTTATGATGATCCTTACTAAACTCTCTGCTCCAATGATTCAAATGTTGTTGGGACAGAATCGGTTTTCCTGTAATTGCTTTGATGTGAATACAATCTTCGTCAAATACCATAATAGCGACTTGCTTGCACTTTATTGAACGATTGATTTTAAGAGCAACGGTTTCAAATAATGAGTCCTGGTTCATCTGTTTTACGATCTCTCTACCAGTATTTTGCAACCACTTGAGCTGATTGATCTGTTGCTTCGAATCTCTCTCTACTGCTTTGGCTTTCTGCTGTGATTCAGATAGACCGATAACCATCTGGTTCATGGATTCATTGAGCGCGGTTATTTCATTGCTACCTGATACAGGCAGTTCAATGTTTAAGTTCCCCTTGGATATTTGTTGTGTTGAGTCCACCAGTTTTTTTATCGGTCGAATTAAGCTTTGACTTATTTGAATCGCAATAATGGTGGAAGCTATGATGGCAACAATCGCCCAAAAAGTGGCATTGTAGATAACCTTAATTTCTTCTTGTTTTGCTTCTCTTTTATGCCATTCAATATGGTTATCTATTTCTTTTACTAAAACTTGAAAGTGGTCATTTATTTGTGAACGTAAGGGAGTGACTTTTTCTCCCCATAGAAAAATAGCGGTTTTAGGAAAGCCATGATCAATCAAGTTTAAGTGCTTTTGAGCCTCTTGCTCAAAAATATCATGTTTATTGGTTATCTGATTGAGTTGTTCCGTCGTTATATTAAAAGTATTGGCTTGTACCAATTGACTTTCTAAATCTTTGTAACAATCGTGTGCTTCTTCGTATTTATCCAGATAGCTTTTTTCGCCCGAAAGAAGATAAGAAACAATTCGTTCGTTTTCTTCAGAGAAAGCCAAATATAGTTGATATATAAGAACCTGAGCGCGGTGATGCTCCTCTCCTATTGTTGTAAAGTGTTGGTGGACGCTTCGAATATAGTTAAGGGTTAGGTAGGTGATTACCAAAGCCATACCGATAGCTATGATAAAGCCCAGTTGTATCCGGTTTTGAATCGAAGAGGATGTTGTCAATAACTCTTTGAATTTATCGAGTAATAACATTGATCTCTTCTTTTGCCTCATTAATCGCGTTTTCCAGACTCAGTTCGCCAAGGATAACTTGGTTTATTTTCTGATTAATTACGCGTCGTATCTTTGATTTTTCTGGATAAGCGAGCTCCGGTTTTCCATGTCGAGTTTCTTCTATAAAGACTCTGGCATGTCGGGGGCTTCTTAGTGTTTGGAATACTGGAGATTCGCTGACGGATATTCTGGAGGGGACGATGGCTCCTGACTCTGTAAATATGGCTTGTCCTTGAATACTCACCAGCCACTTAATAAACCGCCATGCAGCGTCTTTTTGTTTTGATTTATGGCTAATAACATATCCAGCGCCACCTATCTTGTTAACACGCAGCTTTTTTGATGGTAAACATACTACGTCCCAGTCCAGGTGTTTTTGGCGAGAAAGAAACGGAACTAAAGCGTGGTTGCCAAACACCATAGATACTTTCTCTTCCATAAACAGTTTTGCGGCATCATAAGAACTGAGATTGAGGTTACGCACCGGGCTGTATTGTTCAATCAATTGGGTAAACCAGGTAAGGGATTCTATGCCTTCATTGGAGTCGAGCAGAGCGATATCGGGATAGGTTTGAGTATGATATTTATACCCACCATTTTGCCAAAAAAGAAGGTCTATCCAATCTTTTAAATAGGCAACGCCAAATTGTTGTTTTTCGTTTGTTAGCTTTTCTGCAACAGTTCGAAATTGATCCCAGGTCCATTGGCAATCAGGATAAGGAAGCTGTGCTTTATCAAAGTGAGTCTTATTGTAGAAAATAACTTTAGTATCGTTATCACGAGGGAATCCATAAATTTGACCATTGGATTTAAATTGATCCAATAAAGCCGGGTAAAAATCATTAACATCAATAGGGGCCTTGGCGATATAAGGCTCAAGTGACTGTATATCTCCTCGTTGAACATATTTCTCAATATGAGAAAGAAATAGCACATCGGGTGGTGTTGATGAAGCAAACCAGTTATCCACTGAGCTAAAGTAACTTGACCAGTGTTCGTATTTAGCGTGCACGGTGATGTCTGGATTTTCTGATTCAAAAAGCTTAATCACTCGATGATTAACTTCTATCTCCCAAGGATCGCCCCAAAAAGACCAGACGATCTCTGTCGGTTTTGATGACGAAGTTTTATTGGATAGTTGAGATTCTTGAGACGAGTGCAACGCCATGCTAACAATGCTCGTTAACATGAGTAGGAAAGCATTACCTATCTTAGACCACCGGAAAAAGTGTGGGTTTATTGAGGTCATTAGCCCAATCCTTGCGCTGTTTTTATCCCTAAAGTTTTACCTTGTTTCTATTATGCCGGTATTTATTGTATTTCAAAACATCCTCATGTCGTTTGGAAACATCGATTGGACTCAGCCGTATCTCTGAGTCCATTATTTTGAGATGGTTTGTTAACTACAAACCAACAGTCTTTAGTAACCTCCTAGCATGCGTAGGCGAATCATTTCTCGAGCCTCATCGGCGGCATTAAGAAACTCGTCAATTTTGTTTTCCAGTTTGGTTGGATTTTTGCTGCTATATCGCATTTTTAAAACCAAATGTTCACCGCACTCTGATACACATAACTGATAAGGTTTTCTGGGCGCAAATTCGATATTCCAGTGATGAACCAGACAAAGCAGACGATCAATCGCATCGTGCATTAACTGAGCTATGAAAATCTCGCCTTCGAATTCATCATTCTGTCGATTTAAATACGCTAGCATGTTTCCGTTGCTGACTTCGATTGAATGCGTTTTGTCTTGAATGTCCGATAAATTTTCGGCCAGTAATGATGCTGTAATAGTTTGGCTGATTGTCTGTTTCATCGCTTTATCTCCTTAACTCTGTTCATTTAGTAACAGGTGAGTCAGGGAAGTTGTATGGCTTATATTGTTTATCGGCCGTCGTTTTCGCGAAATGAGTTTTATGATGGGATTTTAATTACGAGGGAATGCCGTGCTAATTCAATTAGCACGGCAGATAAGTTGTACTTTATAGATTTTCTTTTAAGTAGAGCTGTAGCTTTTGCTGGGCTTTCGTTTTGGAAGTGCCTTTTTCTTTAACAGCATTGCGTAATAGTTGCCTTAGTTGCTGACGGTCCAATTCTGGATGCTCGTTAAGAGCGGCTTCCATGGCGGTATTACCGTCATTGAGCAGTTGGTTGTAAAGCGCTTCAAGTTTGCCAGCTTTAGAGTCTTCTTTGGGAACAACGGGTTGTCCTCGCTTAAAGCGGGCTACCGCAGTTTCTAGTTTTTCTCTATCCAGTTCTCGAAGCTGCTTGCTAACGTATTTGAGCTGTCTCTTCTTACCTTCGTTGCCGCGCGCGCGGCCCAGGTTTTCAAAGGCATCAATAGCGTTTTCGCCCAGTTCCAACTTTTTTAGATTGGTCATTCCCATGGCATGAAGTTCAAGCGCCAGGTGCGTGAGTTCTTTCAGCTCGTTTTTGATCTGAGTTTTGCTTATATATTCTTCTTCGTCTGCTTCATAGGGCAGATCTGAGTCATGTTCGTTCATAGGTACTGATTACCACTGAGTGGAGAAGGTTGCATAGACTTTATTCGGCGAGTCATAGCGACTCCGCGTATCAAGCAGGTAATTATCATCGAATCGATGCTCCAGGGTCAATCGAGTGTTTATATCTAGGTCAAAAATGTTGAAAGTGTAGGCTATGGAGGTATCTAACCGTCTAAACTCAGCACCAAGCCACTCTTCGTAGTAGTAATAGCCAGTGCTTAGGTGCACGCCGTTGTTAAAGCGATAAAAGCCATTTAAAGACACATTAATAGGGCTGCCGCTACGTTCATAAACATCACTCGTTGCATGATCAATATCAACGTGCGAAACCGACAACCACAAATTCGCTTCTGGTGTTGGCATCCAGCGTATTTGTGTATCGATACCTGACAGGTCTGCGGCCCCCGTGTTTTCTAAGCGAAAATCATCAAGTTGGGTTAGACCTTCGAGCAGGTTGTAGAGCCGATCTTTATAGAGTTTGACATCGACTTCCCAAAGTTGATCGTTAGAGCGCATATACCAGCCAATTTCTTTTGAGAGTATTTGCTCGTATTGCAGATTACCGGAACTGTTAGAGTGGATATAAAACGAGTTGGTTGAGCCTTGAGGATTAACCGGTTGTGAAAGATCCGTTAACTGATAGCTCCAATCGGCATCCTGTTCAAACAGATCGGGGCTGCGATTGGCTCGGCTGACAATAAATCGAAAGCTTTGCTGGGGCGATAAAAGATAGTTCACCGCAACCCGAGGAGAAGTTTCTGCACCTATTTGATCATCGTCTTCAAACATGGCGCCTAAATTAATGGCCCAGTGATCCGATGGCTTCCACTCAAAGTTAGCAAATGCGCGCAGGATGCTTTTGCTGACACGACCGTTTAAGTAAGTTTTCGAATTAACATCGTCTTCTCGATAACTCATACCACCGACAAGGCGCTTGGTTTTATCGATAGTCCAGGTGTCCTGAATTTCTATATCGAAGCGTTCTTCGGTTAGATTTTGATTGGCGTCACCACAGACGGTATCGGCTCCTCCATTGGCGGCACGAAGGAGTACTTGTTGAATGGCCGGGATAATAGCGGGATCCGTTGGTGTAGGAGCTGGCTGACCAGAGAGCAGCGCGGCGACCAGGCTGTTGGTATAAGCTGGGGCTACATCATAAAGTTGGAACAGTTCATCCGAGAGAAACAAAGCCGGAGCGCAAACCCCAAACACCTGCGACAGTTTTTGCCGAGAGTGATAAGCCTGAACTTTCAGCTCATGTTGTTCTGTTAAAGGGTGGTTCCAGGTAAATTGAAAAAACTGATTCTTGGTATTTAGAGAATGAAAGGGATCTTCTTGCAGGGAATTGATGTCATCAATGTTTTTATCGGTATCGCTCATCCCGCCTTGCAGGCGAATATAATTCGATTCTTGCGTTTGCCACAGTGCATCCACGTTAACAAAATGGCCTTCGTGTTGATCATTGCGGAGTTCGTTCTCGCTATTGATGTCAAAGCCATCATCACTATGAAAAGCCCCGGTTACAGCCAATGAAAATTCATTGTGTTGACCACCCCAGCGAAACTGAGTGTCATGGATACCGCTGTCTGGGCCGTGAGTGGTGCTGACACTCCAACCCAACAAGTCGTCAGGCTGACGAGTAATAATATTAATAACGGCGAGATAGCTGTTGGCTCCATAGACAACGGTGTTTGGACCTCGAATGACTTCTATTCGCGCAATATTGTCTGCGATCAGGGGTAAATCGTTCCAAAGAATTCTGGCTAATGCGGGTTGGTACACCGAGCGCCCATCAACTAGCACTTGCAGGTAATGAGAGTTCTCGCCAGCCAAAGTATGATAGCCCACTTCTGGAACCGAACCTCGCTCATAGCCAACGAACATACCAGGTACTAACCGGAACAGTTCATGGATACCGCGAATGCCAAAGTTTTTAATGGTTTCTGCATCAATGGTTGTAATAGAAGCGGGTGCCTCGGCGCGTGGCTGTCGCAGGCGCGTGGCGCTAAGAACAACGGGCAGATCATCGACAAACAACTCATCCAGTGAGTCATCTGATAAATCATCTGCCAGTGCTGATCCACTTAATAGCAATAAGGTAAGAGCCTTCAAAATATTATTGTTGTGATTGCCTTGAGAGCACGTCATGTATATTGCCTGCTTTTCTTGCTGGTGCTACAGAGTTTGGGTTACGCGTGTTATTATTTATAACCTATTCAATAAAAAACTGCTGTAGAACATTAGCTATTGAGTTTCGGCTTTGTTAAGTCAGTTCGAGTACTGTACCCAAAGCCTTTCAAAGAACATGAGGATGGCCAGCTAGCGAATTCCCAGAGCTTAGACGAACTAAGTGATTGGAGTGAATGCGCGCAGCCAATATCTGTCAATTTGAGAGGCAGCGGATGTATAAGCCTTTGTTGCTTAAGAAGTAACTGTATCAGCTCGATCACTATTTGCAAATGGTCTGCTTCAAATGATGTCTTTCCCAGAGGTGCTGTGTGGTTAATCAAACCGTAAAAACGTTGGATGCGATGGATGTGGTCGACAAAAACCATCAAATGCGAAATATTTGTGAGCGCATTTTGGAGCTGTCCAAAAAGCATGGAGCAACCAGCGCGGAAGTTGGTGTTAGCCAAGATGCTGGCTTAAGTATTCAAGTTCGAGATGCTGACGTAGAAACCGTTGAGTTTAATCAAGACTCCAGCTTCGGCATTACGGTTTTCTTCGATCAAAGTAAAGGCTCGGCGACCACAACGGACACCAGCGATGAAGCCATCGAAGCCGCCGTCGCAGCAGCGTGTAATATTGCTCGTTACACCTCTCCGGATCCTTATGCTGGCTTAGCTGACGCCGCTTTAATGGCAAAAGACATTCATGATTTACAATTGGATCATCCTACAACAAAGACCGTAGATGACTTGATTCATTTAGCCAAAGACTGTGAGGCTGCTGGTCTGGCTTATGATTCTTCGATTCGTCAATCTGATGGTGCCAGTGTTTCTAGCCACCGATTTATTCGTGTGTATGCCAATTCACACGGTTTTGTCGGTGATTCGGTGAGTACTCGTCATAGCTTAAGCTGCATGATGATCGCTGAGGATGCTAAAGGTATGCAGCGTGATTTCTGGTATACCATTAGCCGCGATTTTGACAAGCTTCAGTCGGCTGCCGCTGTAGGGCGTAAAGCAGCTGAAAAAGTAGTGGGAAGATTAGGTGGACGTGCGGTTGATACCTGCAAAGTTCCGGTTCTTTTTGCGCCAGATACGGCCCGTGGTTTATTGGGACATTTTTTTGGAGCGATTCGTGGTGCCGCTTTGTATCGTCGTTCATCCTTTTTGGTGGATACATTGGGCCAACCGATTTTTCCAAAGGGCATTGTGATTGATGAGAGGCCGCACGAAATTGGTGGCTTATCGAGCGCCAGTTTTGATAATGAAGGTGTCGCTACTTTTGCTCGAAACATTGTCGAAGATGGAATTTTGCAGGGCTATATCTTAGGCAGTTATTCGGCGCGTAAGCTCGGTATGACAACAACGGCAAACGCCGGAGGATTGCACAACACTTATATTAATGACACCGGACACTCGTTTGAAGACCTGTTAAAAATGATGGGAACAGGATTGTTAGTCACTGAGGTCATGGGGCAGGGTGTGAATCTGGTATCGGGTGATTACTCTCGTGGTGCTTCGGGATTCTGGGTCGAAAACGGCGAAATACAACACCCAGTTCAAGAGATTACCATCGCAGGCAATTTACGCGACATGTTTGCTAATGTTGCCGCTGTTGGCAATGATAAAGATCACCGCTCGTCCATTGTGACTGGCTCAATTTTGGTTGAAGGTATGACGCTCGCGGGTAGCTAGGATCTGTTGTTCTTTCTAATTAGAAAAACATTAGGGTCGCAAGACCCAGTAAAGAAAAGAATCCGACAACATCGGTCATGGTGGTGAGCACTACACCACCTGACAAGACGGGATCCATATTGAGCCTGCGAAGAATTAGCGGTAATGATGCGCCTGTTACCGCTCCTACTACCATTGTAATGATCATGGCACCAGAGATCGCAATGGCCAGTTTTGCGGCAAACACTTCTTCATAAAACCAAACCATGGTTAAGCTGCCCACGGCAAAGGCCCATAAGGTGCCATTAAGCAGACTGACGCCCAGTTCTTTCATCAGTAGCCAGCGAGTATTACTTTGACCTATATGGCCGAGAGAAAGGCCCCTGATAACCAGAGTGAGTGTTTGTGTTCCTGCTACGCCTCCCATGCTGGGAACTATGGGTTGCAAGATGGCCAGAGCGGTGACGATTTTAATGGTGTCTTCAAATAGACCAATAACCTGCGCTGCAATCAAAACGGTGATCAGATTGACACCTAACCATACCGCTCGACGTTTGGCTGATGACCAGACTGGGGCAAAGGTATCGTCAGCCTCATCCAGACCAGCCATACTCATGAGCGAATGTTCGGCTTCTTCCCGGATAACGTCAACAACATCATCAATCGTAATTCGACCTAATAAATGGTTTTCTTGATCTACGACAGGAGCGGAGATCAGATCGCGACGCTCAAACAATTGGGCGACTTCGGTTTCTGACATGTCCACTGCAATGCTTTGAATATCAGGGTCGACTACCTGTTCAACCATCATGTCAGGTTTGCTGGTAATAAGCGTCGCCAGGCTGACGGCTCCTAGCAGTTGATCACTTGAATTAACAACATAGATACTGTCCGTTGATTTAGGCAGCTCTTTGCGGCGGCGAAGGTAGCGTAGAACGACTTCAATGGTGATGGTCGGGCGCACCGTAATGGTGTCGGTGTTCATCAAGCCGCCAGCACTGTCTTCGGGATACTCCAGCGCGGCCTCGACACGTTGTCGATCCTGATCCTTCATGGACACTATCACTTTGCGATAGACGCTTTCTGGGAGTTCGCCGAGGATGTCGGCCAAATCATCGGTTTCTAGATCTTTAACCGCATGGGCGAGTTGTTCTGGACCCATTTTATCGACGAAAAAGTTACGAATTTCGTCGTTGAGGTATTGCAGGATTTCCCCTTCGTTTTCATTATCGACCAACTTCCAGAGCAGGTTTCTGATCCGTGGTGTTGAAGATTCCAGAAGGTGGGCTGCGTCAGCGGCAGGCATATTGTTGAGCATGTGACGAACATGAACAAACATTCCGCTTTCAAGAGCGTCATTCAATTGTTGAATGCGATCTTGTGTCGGTTCTTGTTCGTAAGTTTCGAGCATGTACGACCCCAATAGCTAACGCAATGAACGCGGTGAATAGGTGTCTCTCTATTTTTGTTTGTGATTAACCTTCAGAGTTTGTTCTGAGCGGCATTCACATGATTCCTGCAAGAGAGCACTAGGTAATCCAGCATCACACTGTTCTGTATGCTGAATGACTAAGAGAAGCAATGTGTTCTGGTTTTTCTTGTGGCTATTATAACTTTAGCTTGGACTTTGAAAAAAGGATAAATTATTAAGAGCTTATATTTAATAAGAAAGACGGGTGATAAGGAGCGTATTGGATTAGCTGACTTCGTTAAAACGGTTTTCGATGAGTGAAGCCAGTGCATTGATCGCTGCTTGTGCGTCAGTGCCATCCGCCCGAATTTCGACCTGTTTACCTTGGTAAGCTGCCAAAGTTAACAAATGAATTAAGTTATCTGCCTGTGCCTCATTGCCATCAAGATGCAAGGTGATTTGTGCGTCATACTGCTCGACTAAGTTAACTACTTCTGCCGCAGCTCGAGCATGCAATCCTTTTTGGTTCACAATGGTGCACAGTTTTTTAATCAATCCGCAGCACTCCGAATAAACGTCTGAATGTTTGAGCGTGCGTGTTTGGCTACTGCTTCACTGGCGTCGATCAAAGAAAGATGTTCACACTGATAGAGCGCTGCAATCATAGGATCATTTAATCCCGAAACACAGGCAATTTGACTGGTCGCTAGCAGTTGGTCGACAAGTTCCTGATGATCAGTAACACAATCCATCAATATCAATACACCATCGCCTTTATCTATTCGTTTAATACGTCCCTGAATATGCGGGAACACAATATGACTTTGGGCTTCTGGGTTAAACGTTAGCGTGTGGCAATCCAGTGGCAGGGTGCCAAGACGTTTGGTTACCGTATCCAGTAATTGTTGACCCGAGTTAGAACGGGTTAGCAGTAACACACTAATCATCTTTTAAATCCCGATGTCTGATCTGTATCGTCTGACGCTCGTTGCTAAAGGTTTTTGCTAAGCGCTCTGCCATATAAACGCTGCGATGATGACCACCCGTACAGCCTATAGCAATGGTTAAGTAGCTGCGATTATTCTGTTCAAATCGTGGGATCCAGGTATGGAGAAATACTTTCAGTTGCCAAAAAAATTCATTAACCATCGGTTGGGATTCAAGATATTCAATTATCGGACCTTGCGTTCCGTTGTAAGAACGTAGATCGGGATCCCAGTAGGGGTTAGGAAGGCAACGCACATCAAACACATAATCGGCTTCGGTCGGTATGCCGTTTTTGAAACCGAACGATTCAAACATAATATCCATAGAGGATTCACGTTTGGATAAGGCTCGCTCGCGAATAAAGTCACGTAGAGCGTAGGGCGTCATTGAGGTTGTATCAACCAGCAAGTCGGCACACAGAGCAATCGGCTCTAGCAGCTCTCGTTCTTTAGCAATGGCTTCTTTTAGCGATAAGCCATTTTGAGTTAATGGATGACGACGGCGGGTTTCGCTAAAGCGTTGTAAGAGAGAACGATCATCAGCATCAATAAAATAGACCTGAAAAGGCTCATCGTTTTCGTTCAGTTGTTCCAAAATATTGGAGAACTGATCCAGCTCGTTAGAAAAACTGCGTGCATCAATACCTAATGCGATATCTTGTGGTTGATCTTCAAAGGTTTCTACAAGTGATGGAACTAAAGATAAAGGAATATTATCGACACAATAGAATCCTTGATCTTCTAACGCTCTAAGGGCAACCGTTTTTCCAGAGCCTGAACGTCCGCTCAAGATAATCCGTTTCATAGGCTTCCTGTATGATGAAGTTATTCAGCTGCTGATTTTTTACTCGCAGTAGAGACTATATCAAATAAGGCCTGATTGCTATAGGCATTGCGGATTTGATTGGTAATTCCTGGTTGGCGTAACAATTTTGCAATACTGGAAAGACAACTGATGTGGTCATCGTGCGCTTTCTCAGGCACAAGAAGTGCAAAAACAATATCGACGGGTTGACCATCAGAAGAATCATAGCTGATGGGGTCTTCTAACAGGAGGAGGGCACCAATGATGTTGTCGCAACAACTCGCACGTCCATGAGGCAATGCGATACCTTGACCCAAACCTGTGCAGCCTATACGTTCTCGTGCAAAGAGGCTTTCTAATACATCTTGTTCTGATATTTCTGAACAGGCGCCAGCGATGGCTTGACTGAGTATTTCAAATACTCGTTTTTTACTGCTTGCGGAGACACCCGCTAGGGTGCGCTCCGGCGATAGACAAGATAAAACATCCATAATTAATGACGAATTAATTTTTCCTTGTGCTTGATAACCTGACGGTCCAGTTTATCAACCAGTGTATCAATGGCGGCATACATATCTTCATGTTCAGAGTTGGCAAAGATTTCTCCGCCATTGACATTGAGTTTTGCTTCGGCGATTTGCCGGAGTTTTTCAACACTCAAAATAACATGAACATTATTGATATGATCAAAGTGTCGTTCTAATTTTTGGAACTTTTCATTTACGAAATCGTGTAAAGATTCACTAACATCAACATGGCGGCCAGTTAGGTTGATTTGCATAGTCGATTTCCTTCTGTTGTTGACAACTTTGTAAGACGTTTTAACGAACGCCTAACCTAAATTGATTATCAATCTCTTTGTGTTTGACCTAAATCAGCGATTTACGTTCATTTGAGGGCGGAATATTCATCGCCTCTCGATACTTCGCAATGGTTCTGCGAGCGACATTAATGCCTTGTTCTTTTAACAGGTTCGCTATTTTGTTATCGCTCAAAGGTTTTGCCTGATTTTCTGCGGCAATTAATTTTTTTATCAGTGCACGGATCGCGGTAGATGAGCATTCGCCACCGGAGGCTGTGCTTACATGACTCGAGAAGAAATACTTTAATTCAAAAATACCTCTTGGCGTGTGCATGTATTTTTGTGTTGTTACACGAGAAACCGTTGATTCATGCATTTCGACTTCTTCAGAAATATCATGCAACACCAAGGGTTTCATGGCTTCTTCTCCATATTCAAAGAAGCCCATCTGTTTGTCAACAATGCAGGTAGCGACTTTTAACAAAGTGTCGTTACGGCTCATCAAACTTTTGATAAACCACTTGGCTTCCTGCAAGTTATTTTTTAGGTAAGTGTTATCGGCGCTGGAATCCGCTCGTTTAATCAACGAAGCATAATTGCTATTGATTCTGAGCTTGGGCGCACAATCTGGATTTAGTTCGACCACCCAGCGGTCTTTCTTTTTGCTAACAAAGACATCGGGCACAACATATTCTGGCTGGCCTGATTCAACCGAACTGCCAGGGCGCGGATTTAAACTTTGAATAAGGCTGATGACGTCTTTTAATTCGCTCTCCGACAACTTCATCAAACGCATAATTTGTTTGTAGTTGCGGCTTGCCAATGCGTCGAAATGGTTATCGAGTAATGTTAGTGCTTGTTTTAGATGCGGTGTTTCTTCATCAAACTGAACCAGTTGTAAATACAAGCACTCCCTTAGATCGCGCGCGCACACGCCAATGGGATCAAAATTTTGTAATCGATGTAGAACAGCTTCGACTTCATCTTCTTCAATCAGCTCGTCATCTTCATCAAATGACTCGTTCAATTGATTCATTATGTCTTCGCAGGTAGCGCGCATATAGCCTTCTTCATCCACTGAATCGATGATAACCGTCGCAATCACTTTGTCACGCTCGGTCATAGGGGTTAAATCCAGTTGCCAGACCAAGTGATCTTGAAGTGACTCGGTGGTTGCTCCCTGAAACTCAAACTCTCTGTCTTCGTCAGGACGGCTTAAGCTGGTTGGCGCGCTAAGCTGCCAGTCTTCCCATTGGGTATCTACTGGGAGTTCGTTCTCGATGGTGTCGCGGTTGAGGGCATCAGTAGTATCCAGAGTCGGCTCTTCTTGACGCTCCGCTGAATCTTCTTTGGTTGAAGTCTCTTTGCTGTTGGTAGAATCTGATGTCTCTTGAGCTGACGCTGCTTCTGCCTCTTCTGAAGCATCCAGCATAGGGTTAGAGTCCAGCGCCTCCTGAATTTCAGATTGCAAATCCAGACTAGAAAGTTGCAGCAGACGTATCGCCTGTTGCAGCTGAGGGGTCATGGTCAGATGTTGACCAATTTTTAGTTGTAAAGATGGCTTCATTGAGTGTCGTCAGCGGTTTGCTTTTCTTCATTGATACCGCGCTCTTAAAGTAATAATAGCAACTACTGTTCTGTTGTATCTAACTTTCTTTTTCTCTAATAGAGCACATATATATATGTCATTGGGATTATTGTAACTTTTTCAAGTGATTGCGCAATATTTCTCGAGCTTTTTATAGGCTGAAATCTTCACCTGTATAAGTCGCTTTTACGGCTTTATTGGTCGCAATCTCGCTGGGAGTACCTTGGGCAATGACTTCCCCAGCATTCACAACATAGGTCTGTTCACAAACCGATAGCATGGCTCTTACATCATGATCGGTAATTAATACACCCAGGCCACGTTGTTTTAGCTGTTGAATAATTCTCTGGATGTCTTGTACAGAAATCGGATCAACACCTGCAAAGGGCTCATCTAGAAGAATGAATTTTGGATTATTCGCCAGTGCTCGGGCAATCTCAACTCTGCGTTTTTCTCCGCCTGAGAGGCTCATACCCATATTATTACGAATATGCTCAATCTGAAACTCACCCAACAGGTGGTTCAGTTGATCTTCTCTGGCTTTATCGTCAAGATCCTGCCGCAGCTCAAGTACAGCCATAATATTATCTTCGACACTGAGCTTACGGAATACGGATACCTCTTGTGGTAGGTAGCCAATACCCATATTGGCTCGCTCGTGCATGGCCATGGAAGATATATCTTGGCCATCGATGAAGACATTGCCGGAGTCTTGAGGGACCAGCCCAACAATCATATAAAATGAAGTCGTTTTACCCGCTCCATTGGGGCCTAGTAGTCCAACAATTTGTCCTTGTTGAACATCGATCGAGAAGTCTTTTACGACTTGCCGGCCGCTATAAGATTTTGCCAAGTGTTTGGCTGAAAGATGACTCATGTAGATTTTCTTTTTATGACTTCAACACGTTTATTTTTAATGGCAGGAACTTCCCATACCTCTGTCTTAACGTTATATAGGAATTTCTCGGCTTTCACCAGTTCTTGTTGGCGTTCAAATTTTACATCTTTGTTGAGTTCAACCTGTCCGCTGGCCGAATCAAATGCCATTGAGCCTGCATAGGCTTCGACTGTCTCTGAACCTGGTTTTCGCAGTGTTAGCTGAATAGGGGCTCCGGAAGCCACAAAGCGAAATTCTGAATTAGCCGTTTTAATGATTTCCATATCATCTGCTTTGACCAAAATGGATTGTCCATTTTTGGACTTAATGTCTAATAGCACCTGATCTTTAGCAAGAATTTTATCGTACTTAGGATAGTAGCGAACAGTCAGTGCTTGAGTCGTCTGAATGCCTTTGCTGTTTGTCTGTGTAACAGTAACAGGAATACCACTAGCAATGAGTTCACGTTGTTCTTTGGTGAGCTCTCTTAATTCGTTAGCTGTCAGCTTCAGGTTCGGCTCGTTATACTTTACGTTGCCTATGTATTGAGTAATGCCTTTTTTACGATCCGAGCGAGAGCTGTCGGATGACAAACTACCTTGCTCTGCAGCGGTTAACGGACCCGTCAATAGCAGTGCTATCGACAAAGCAATCAAGTTATTGAGTTTTTGACGGGCGCGTTTCATAGCTGGCTTCCACTTGTTGTTTTAATTGATAGACTTCTTGTGCCATATCGGCACTGAATCCAATACCACTCAGATTTCGACTGCCATCTTTAATTTGCACCGATTGCTCTGTACTCAATATCTGCTTGGCAGCGTCATAGTGTAAGTTGCTGGTGATAACATGGAGTTGATCTGACTCGTTTTCTTCCATTGTCTGCACATGAACACTATTGGTTAAATCGATGGCCTGGTAGTTATCATTTGCGATGGCCTGATAAGACGATATTTTCCATTGATGGTCTTTGTATTCGGTAAAAACCTGAGGATTATCTAAGGTGGCCATTTTATTATTTTCGAAAAAGTCAGCACGGTCGGCTTTTATTTTGTGTATGCGTTTTCCTTGAGCGTCGTATTGATAGATGCTCAATTGTTCCATGTAGAGTTCGCTGTTGGATTGTAACTCTGAGAGCTTTTTCGTTTTTTTAGGCTCTTCAACCAACAGGTAGCCGCCTGCGATGCTCACGGCAATCAATATAGCGACATAAAGCAGACGTTTCATGGCAGTGTGCTTCCTTTATGCAAGATACTGGTTGTAGGTTGCATCTAGCAACTGTTGACTAAAGAGCAATAGTTCAACGATAGGACGCACTGCACCTTGACCACCGTTGACTGGGCTTATCCAGTCTGCCTGCTGACATACAAACCAGTTTGCATCTTTTACGGCAAAACCTAAGCCGGCCATTTTCATTAAAGGAACATCTGGAAGATCATCACCGACGTGAGCAACTTGCTCGGCAGAAAGCGATTCTTTTTGCAGTAGTTCCTGAAACGCGGCGCGTTTGTCTGGACAAGCTTGATATAAATGAGAAATGCCTAGCTCTTGTGCTCGGCGCTCAACAATTTTAGATTCTCGACCAGTAATAATTGCAGTCTTGATACCGTTTTGATGCAGCAGTTTAATGCCTAGCCCATCTTTGATGTTGAAGCTTTTTATTTCGTCGCCACTGTTGGTGTAATAGACTTTTCCGTCACTCAGTACACCATCGACATCCAAGATAACCAACTTTATTTGACTGGCTTTATCGAGCAGGGCCTGAGAAAGATTTGGCAAATTCATTAGACCACTCCGGCTTTTAATAAGTCATGCATATTGAGTGCGCCGACTGCACGACTTTCGTGGTCGACGACGACCAATGCATTAATCGATTTATCTTCCATTATCTGAACCGCTTCGGCGGCTAAAAAGTGCGGCATGATCGTTTGACAACTGGAAGTCATTAACTGTTCGATGGGAGAGGTTAAAAAATCTTGTGATTTTTCGAGTGTGCGGCGCAAGTCACCATCGGTGAATATACCGATTACCCGATTATCATCGTCAACTATGGTGGTCATCCCCAGACGTTTTTCAGTCATTTCGATGAGTGCATCTTTTAACACCGTTGAGCTATGAACTCGGGGGACTTCATGTTGTTTGTGCATTACGTCTTCGACTTTAAGTAATAGCTTTCTGCCCAAGCTGCCACCAGGGTGAGAAAGGGCAAAGTCGTCTGCGCCAAAGCCTTTGGCATCGAGTAACGCAATGGCAAGCGCATCGCCCATAACCAGAGCGGTGGTTGTTGATGCCGTTGGAGCCAAGTTAAGGGGACAAGCTTCTTTTTCGACGCCAGTATTGATATTGACGTTGGCAAACTGGGCTAACGTGGATTCTGGCCGTCCTGTCATGCTAATCAAAGGGACATTTAAACGTTTAATGACCGGCAATAATGCCGTGATTTCGCCTGTCTCACCAGAGTTGGATAAGGCGAGTACCACATCATCACGGGTGATCATTCCCAAGTCGCCATGGCTGGCTTCACCGGGGTGAACAAAAAAAGCTGGGCTTCCTGTGCTGGCGAGAGTGGCGGCAATTTTGCTACCGACATGACCAGATTTGCCCATGCCCGTTACGACAATGCGGCCTTTGCATTGAAACATGAGTTCACTGGCGGCTACGAAATCTTCATCGATCCGTTGCTTAAGTTGTTCGATAGCTTCGAGTTCGATATCGATGACTGCACGTGCACGAGCTATGTATTGTTGAGTTCGCGTCATTCAAATGTCACTTACATAAGGAAAGTATTGAGGATTATACCGTAATTGACCTCGAGCGGTCAGCGGAATTTAACGGTGGAAAAATAGGCAGAATCAACGAGGCTTGCTAACAGTGATGGATAGGCTAGCACACCTCATTTGTTGTTCTACTGTACTAACATTTTGCCGCACTAAAAGACGGCTTGTCTTGGAGCTGCAAGCCTTAGTGAATGGAGCTTAACGCAACAAATGTTAGCCATATACCAAAGGTTGAGAACAGTAATACGCCTTCCCAGCGGTTAATGTGTCCGGGCTTGCCACGGAAACCATAGGCCATGATCGCCATGGCGACCGTTAAACCTATCATAGTGAGCGAGTCGCGATAGAACACGCTGTCATCGAGACCTTGAACGCCCACAACGATACCGGGCAGACTCATTACCGCCAGCAAATTGAAGATATTGGAGCCAATAACGTTACCAATGGCCATTTCATGCTCATCTTTCAGCACTCCTGCAACAGAGGCTGCCAGTTCGGGCAAACTGGTACCTATGGCTACGATGGTTAAGCCGATAACTACATCGCTGATGCCAAGATGGGTGGCGGTATCGACGGCACCAATGACCAACAGGCGTGAGCTGAGTTGCAGCACAACCATACCCACAACCAGCCACAAAATAGCCTTTCCGTTCGACATGCCTTCAGGTAGCTCGTCGACGATCTCTTCTAGCATGCGATCGTCTTTGGTTCGCTTGCTTAGCCCTGCGTGAATTAACCAGCCCACATAAACCACTAACATGCCTAATAGCACCCAGCCTTCAATCGAGGTGAGTTGGCTGTCATAAAGCATATAGGCGCCAACCAGAGTGACCATAAACAAGATAGGGAATTCACGCCGCAAGGTACTGGATTGAACATGCAGCGGCTTAATAATGGCGGTAATACCTAGAACAAAAGCAATATTGGTAATATTTGAGCCTAAAGCGTTGCCGATAGCGAGCCCTGGTTGATTTGACCAGGCGGCATTAAGAGAGACGGCGATCTCTGGAGCGGAGGAACCAATAGCAACAATGGTTAAGCCAACAATCAGTGGTGAAATGCCAAAATTGCGTGCCAGAGCAGACGCACCATCGGTAAATCGGTCTGCACTCCAGACTAACAAGGCTATTCCAGAGATGATAAAGGCTAACGATAAATACATTCTATTCCTGACGTTGTTATGGTCGACACGCAAAAAGGCGCCTATTAAAGAGGCTGGAGCCAAATGAATCAAGCGGTTTTTGCACTATTGTTTTGTTCTTTGATTAAGTTTATTCGATATGTATATGTTTTTTTAAGCAAAAAAGGGACTATTTTTTGCCGTTACTTTGTTACGAATGATGAATATTGTACATATTTAGCCTATCTTGACTAATAAATGTTCAGAGTAAGGAGAGGCATTTGTGTTTTTGAGCGATGGCTCAGTCTATGATTTGCGGCGGGTTTGCTGGACAGCTCCTTCGGCATCGGTCACAATTGCTCTTTTGCGAAAGATTCTAAGCATAACATTATGTCTCCAGAAGAAATTCAATCACTATTAAAACAGTCATTTACGGATGCTGAGGTTGCCTGTGACGGTGACGGAAGCCATTTTAGCGTGCGCGTTGTCTCAGATGATTTCGAAGGCCTATCGGCTGTAAAGAAACAACAGAGAGTTTATCAGGCTGTTAATGAGCATATTCAAAGTGGTGCGATTCATGCGCTCACAATGCAAACCTTTACTCACGAAGAGTGGAAAAAAGCCAGTAAGTTACAAATTGGCTAAGTTAAGCCATCTGAATATCGGAGTAATGTATGGATAAGTTGTTAATTTCAGGGGGCGCTCCCCTGGAAGGTGAAATTCGTATATCAGGCGCCAAAAATGCTGCATTGCCAATCTTAATGTCGACTTTGTTGGCAGAGGGCAAAACAGCGGTTGGCAATGTGCCTCACTTACATGACGTAACGACTACAATCGAGCTGATTGGTCGTATGGGGTGTGGGCTGACGATTGATGAAAAATTGAATGTTGAGATAGACACCAGCACTATTGATAGTTTTGAAGCGCCTTATGAATTGGTAAAAACCATGCGAGCTTCAATCTTGGTGTTAGGGCCTCTGGTTGCTCGCTTTGGTAAAGCGGATGTTTCTCTTCCTGGTGGTTGTGCTATTGGAACACGCCCCGTTGATTTGCACATCAAAGGATTAGAAGCGCTGGGTGCCGAGATTACTGTTGAAGGCGGTTATATCAAAGCGCGCTGTGATGGACGCTTAAAAGGCGCACACATCTTTATGGATCTTGTGAGTGTGACAGGCACCGAGAACATTTTGATGGCGGCGACCCTGGCTGAGGGTACGACGATCATTGAGAACGCAGCACGTGAGCCTGAGGTTGTTGATCTGGCCAACTGTTTGAACTCAATGGGCGCAAAGATTTCTGGTGCTGGCACCGATACTCTGGTCGTTGAAGGGGTAGAGACGCTTAAAGGCACGCATTATCGTGTATTGCCTGATCGTATTGAGACAGGTACCTACCTTGTTGCTGCGGCTATCACTGGCGGACGTGTTAAGGTAAAAGACACCAATCCAGATATCCTGGAATCGGTATTAGCCAAGCTTGAAGAAGCGGGTGCTCATATCACAACCGGTGAAGACTGGATTGAGTTGGATATGAAGGGAGAGAAGCCCAAAGCTGTTTCTATTCGAACGGCACCTTACCCTGGCTTCCCAACCGATATGCAGGCTCAGTTTACTGCCTTAAATGCTATCGCGACAGGTTCGGGGACTATTACCGAAACGATCTTTGAAAACCGTTTTATGCATGTTCCTGAAATGTGCCGAATGGGTGCTAACATTCGTATCGAAGGTAACACAGCGTTTGCTTCTGGCGCTCAAAGTTTGAATGGAGCGCAAGTGATGGCTACGGATTTGCGCGCATCAGCAAGCTTGGTATTAGCGGGACTGGTTGCTAATGGCGATACGATTGTTGACCGTATTTATCATATTGATCGTGGCTATGAGTGTATTGAAGAGAAACTGCAGTTGATGGGGGCGCGTATCCGCCGTATTCCTTAGATTGCCAGTTTTTACGCTTGTCAAAAAAGCCAGTACTCATCGAGTACTGGCTTTTTTTATTATTCCGCTGCGACTTTCTTTTTTTCTACCGTTAATAAAACTTCGTGCTTCTCTTGCCTGTTACGGTAGATGGTTAAAGCTATTTTGTCGCCAGGCTTCGCATCAGAAATAAAATCATACATGGCTTCAAAAGATTTTACCGGGCGATTGTTGATATGTGAGACAAAATCATTCTCTTGTAAGCCTGCCAGCGCAGCGGGGCCTTCTGGAGCAATGCCGCTTATTTTGAAGCCCATGCCAGGCTCTATAAACTCTGGGGCGTAGCGTGAGAATTCATTCGGTGAAATTGTTGATGCTGTCATACCCAGCCAGGCATTCTCTGAGTTAATGATGGCGCTGATTTTTTTCTCTATTTCGCTATAAGGCAATATAAAGCTAATACCTGTTTGAGCTCCACCGCCTGTTTTTGGAGTTAACTGCATATTAGTGATGCCGATAAGCTCACCATAAGCATTAATCAAAGCACCACCAGAATTGCCTGGATGAATGGCTGCATCGACTTGCAGTAGGTACTCGATCCCTTCTTTGATAAAAGCTCGTGTCGCACCCACAATGCCCATGGTGACTGTTTGATCAAACTCGCCATAGGGATTACCGATAGCAAATACCACATCACCTGTTTGAATTTTACGCGACGTATTAATGAGCGCGGTTGGTAGACTGGGCAGGTCGATATGCAGAACCGCCAGATCCAGATCTTTATTGCTGCCTACCAGAGTGGCTATTTTCTTGCGGCCATCAGACAGTTGAACGCTGATAGACTTTGCATTGCGCACAACATGGTAGTTGGTTACCACATAGCCTCGATCATTAATAATAACGCCAGAGCCTACATTGATACCTACATTGACAATAAATTGGTCATCAATATTTTTAGGGTAAGGGTTGCGAACCAATTGGCCTTGACCTACGGTTTGAATGCTGACCACCGATGGGGCGGTTTTGGCAATGGCATCAGCGTAGGATACTGTGGGTAAAGCAATGGGGGCTGGTTCTTTAACCGGCTCTTGAACAGAATAAACAAAGCGCTGTGCTAACCATTGGCGCAATGCCAAGCTTTGTTCTGATTCAGAAAAGAACAAGAGATAAAAAAGTGCAATGGCTAGGCCACTGAGTGTGTATTTAATCCAAAATTTCAAAGTCGCCAACTGATTGTATTTCGTTATTATTGTTGTTGCTGACAAACGCCCCGTTTTCTGGGAGTTTATCTCCAAGTATCACCGTTGTTTTTCAAACAGCATAGATGTTAGTTACACCGTTTGAAATTACTGATTTTCTGACTGGTATTCGAACCAAGTCTTAAATTTTGCCTTTAATAGTACACCGATTTACTCTGATGATTAACCGAAACTTAATGAAAAAGTCTATCAGTGTACTATCTGTTAAACGAGATGTTTTGAACAAATGGTCTAGTTATACCCAAAGTATTTCAAGGTGCTGGTAGGCGGCCAGTAAGCGAATCCCCTGAGCTTAGGCACACTAAGAGATTGGGGTGAGTACACGTAGCCAACACCGCTGCACCTTGAAAGGCAACGGGTATACTTGTTCAAAACATGACGGTGTTCGAGTTAGCGAATAATGATCAGGAGTGTCTCATTATTTCGTTTAACATTAAGCGCCAAAGCCCGACGGCGGCTGGGTAAGGCTTCTTCAAATTCTTCGAAATTACGAATGCGGTAGCGGTTGACTCCAACAATAACATCACCGCTTTGCAAACCGTAATAAGCCGCTCGTGAACGACGATCCACCTGCAAGACTTCAATTCCTGCCTGTTCACTGGGTAAACCTACCCTCAGTCCCAAAATGACATTGGTGAGCAGAGGATGATAAGTATCGCCGTTTTCTCGGATGACTTCGGGTTCTTCAATGATAGTTTTGATAGAAAGCGTTTTATTGCCTCGAATTAAGCGGATTTCAATTTCGCTGCCTGTGGGCAGAAGACCCAGCTGGTTAAATAAGTCGGAGCGGGTTTTCAATTTGCGACCGTTTAAACTCAAGATAATGTCTTGAATTTGAATACCAGCCTTCGCAGCAGGGGAGGACGGATTCACCTCGGTGACAATAACCCCTGAACGGGTATCGACACCATATACGCGAGCCAACGCCGGTGAGAGTTCTTGTACCGAAATTCCCAGTAATCCACGACGAACTTCGCCATACTGGATTAAGTGCTGCATGATGGTTTTGGCCAGATTAATGGGAATGGCAAAACCAATGCCTATATTACCTTGAGGGCCGAGTATGGCTGTGTTGATACCAATCAGGTTACCGTTAAGATCAACAAGAGCACCGCCTGAGTTTCCGGGATTAATGGCGGCATCCGTTTGAATAAAGTCTTCATATTGCTCTATTCCTAGCCCTGAGCGACCCTTGGCACTGACGATGCCCGAAGTCACACTGTGACCCAAACTAAAAGGGTTTCCTATGGCTACCACAAAATCGCCGACGCGAATGGCATCAGAGTTACCGATGGGGATAGCCGTTAGCTTTTTTGACTTGATTTGCAAAACAGCAACATCGGTTTTTTCGTCTGAGCCTATCAATCGAGCATTGAGCTCGCGGCCGTCATGCAAGGTGATTTTTATTTCATCGGCGTCTTTGATGACATGATGGTTGGTCAACAGATAGCCTTTCTGAGCATCAATGATGACACCGGATCCCAGACTATTCAGTTGTTGGCGTTTTTTGCGAGGAATCAATGTTCCAAAAAAAGGATCGCGCATTAAGGGGGTTTCTACTACCGAACTGGTCGCTATGTTTACCACCGCCGGATTGGCCTGTTCTAACATAGGTGCTAATGAGGGTAAGGGGGTCGTTCCAACCCTGCTAGGTAGCTGTGCGTTCAAACTAACAGAGGTTATCAGTAAAACAAAGAGTAAGCTTGTGATGATGCTGCGATACATGCTTGAGTAACCTTTTTACTTTTTCGCTTCGTTGAAATATAAGACACTAATAAACCTGATTTGGTTCGTAAAATAAAAAAAGGGTCAACAAGACCCTTTTTTGCTTTGGCTATATCTGCCTAGCTCTTTTGCACATCTTCTTGCTCCAGGCTGTTATGGTTAATAACACCTTTCGCTTTGATTGCATAATCCAGTGGTTGTTCTGAGTCTTCTCGTGCTGCGTCTAGTTGAATGATATCAGCGGATGCCTGATTGGGTGTTTCTTCTGGTTCTTGCTCATCTTGATTTCGATATTCATGAGCATTATAGAAAGTATCGGTGTTAAAGGCTGCCGATGAAGTATCTTCTTTGTGAGATTCATGAGTTAAGCCAGTATCCGCAGTATTGGCTTCGAGAGCCGGTTTGAAGGTTTTTTGCTTGCTTAACTGCTGAGATGTTTTAGCCATGTGCTCGTACAGAGCCTGATAATCGTTGGTCACTTTTGAGAAGAGCTCAGAAGATTTTTCGAAGTGAGCAGCGACTTTTTCTTTATATTCTTCGGATTCAGCTTCTTTCTCTAAAACCAGATTTTCGAGCTGCTTAAATTTTTCTTGATCAGGAGAGCGCCTTTGGCCTACCAGATATCCTATGGTTGCTGCTAATGCGACTAAAACCAAAGTTACTAACCACTCCATACTCACGCTCCGTTAATCTATGTGCCTTATCAAATTATAGAACCCTGCTAGCGATAAATTAAGTCTTATCTTAGGTATTTATGGATAAAGCTAAATTTTAGGCTCACTGCTTGCCGAGATGGGGGCTGCAAAGGCTCTTTTGAAGCTATTTTAATCAGTTTTTGTATCTGGAAACAACTCGTCTTCAAATCCAAATAGGCGGATATCGGTCATACGGGAGGGATAGAGGAGCCCCCAAAGATGATCCACTTCATGTTGCACTACACGTGCATGAAAATTTTCTGCCATTCGTTCAATCGGTTGTCCCTGATGGTCAAAACCAGAGTAACGGATTTTTTGAGCCCGTGGAACGAGACCTCGCATTTTAGGGATAGAGAGGCATCCCTCCCAACCTTCCTCTAAAGTGTTATCCAGTATCTCTATTTGTGGGTTAATGAGAATCGTAAAGGGAACTGGCTCTGCTTCTGGGTAACGGGGGTTATGGTCAATGCCAAACATAACGACTTGCAATGAGATACCAATTTGCGGAGCAGCAAGCCCTGCTCCATTGTTAGCGGCCATGGTATCTCGCATGTCTTCAATCAGTTCGGAGAGTTCTGGGCTATTAAAGTTATCAACAGGCTTGGCTTGTTGCAGCAATAAGGGATTTCCCATTTTTAAAATAGGGCGAACGGCCATGAATTGACATCCTTTTGTTTAACGACAAGATCACGTGAGTGATTGCATCAGCGTTTTTTGGATATTTGTCCATACTATGTATTCATGAGAAAATATTATCAATTGCAATTGATAACGAAATGAAAGAAGCGACAGTGTCTCCAACTTTAACGAGCGAAAAATATTTAATAGACGGGCCCGTTGGGCAAATCGAGGTCGTTGTTGATTTGCCGCCTGCGGAGTTACAACGTAAAGGTATGGTTATTTGCTGCCATCCACATCCTGTTCATGGTGGCGCCATGACCAATAAGGTGATTCATACCGTGGCTCGGACCATTGCAGAAATGGGATTGGCTGCTGTGCGTTTTAACTTTCGTGGAGTGGGTAAAAGCGCTGGCGAATATGACGAAGGCCAGGGCGAAAGAGATGACCTAAGAGCTGTTATTGCCTGGGCGCAAACTCAATGGCCTGACTATACATTGTGGTTAAGTGGTTTCTCGTTTGGCTCTTATATCGCCGCTATGATTGCACATGAATACGAACTGGCTCAGCTTATTAGTATTGCTCCTCCTGTCCATCGATTTGATTTCAGCGATTTTGTACACCCAGGATGTCATTGGTTAGTGGTTATGGGGGATGCTGACGAAGTGGTTGATTTTGATGGTGTAGAAGAGTGGATAACCTCTCTTTTACCAGCTCCTGAGTTTGTAGTCATGGAATCTGCAGGGCACTTTTTTCATGGTCGTTTGCTCGACCTCAAGGCAGAGTTAGAAAGCCATTTAAGTTTTGAATGTGAGCAATTAGAAAAGCTATGTTAAGACCTGTCGAACAATATAAACAAGATCTTTTACGTGATGATTTTCAGCATGATCCTGCTCAAGAGCAAGCGGTAAAGTTGCTCGATGATTTATACGAGAGGTTGGTAAAACGTTATGCTGAAGGTTCTGGATTAAGTGCCAAATTAGCTCGCTGGTTTGGTAATAAAGAACCTGAGCAAGGGTTATATTTTTGGGGCGGTGTCGGAAGAGGGAAAACCTATTTGGTGGATACTTTTTTTGACAGCTTGCCTTTTGAACAAAAAAAGCGCTTGCACTTTCACCGTTTTATGCACAAGGTGCACCATCAGTTAAAGCAACGTAAAGGCGAAAAAAATCCTTTAGACAAGATTGCTGCTGATATGGCCGAAGGCACTTATGTCATCTGCTTTGACGAATTTTTTGTCAGTGATATCACGGATGCTATGTTGCTTGCTGGCTTATTTAAAGAGCTCTTTAAGCATGGAGTCACTTTAGTCGCGACCTCCAATATTCCACCAGAAAAACTCTATTGGAACGGTCTACAACGAGATCGCTTTCTACCCGCTATTGACTTGATTCAACGGTATACGAATGTCGTGAATGTTGATGGTGGTGTCGATTATCGTTTACGAACCTTAAAACAGGCCGAAATTTTCCATTATCCGTTAGATGCTGCTGCGCACCGAAATTTAACTTTCAGTTTTGAGCATTTAGCGACTGAAGAACAAGCTGATGGCACGCCTCTAGAAGTAGAAGGTCGCCTTATTGACACGGTTCGTTTAGCCGAAGGTGTCGTCTGGTTTGATTTTGATGCCATCTGCAACACACCAAGAAGTCATGCTGATTACATTGAAATTTCGCGCTGTTTTCATTCTGTATTAGTGGGCGAAATGCCGCAGCTCAATAACGAAAATAATGACGCTATGAGACGCTTTATCAGCCTGGTTGATGAGTTTTATGAGCGTAATGTAAAGCTGATGATCGCGGCTGAAGTCGCTTTGGATGAGTTGTATATCGGGACGGGATTAGCGTTTGAGTTTAAGCGTACACTAAGCCGTCTTAAAGAAATGCAATCAGAAGATTATTTAGCGCAGGCACATCTACCATAGGTACATAAACGCCGAGGTATAACGAAAAAAGGAGACCTTAGGTCTCCTTTTTTGCTAAGAGGGCAGAGCTTATTCGGCCATCTCTTTCAACTTCTTCAATGGACGAACTTTAACAACGGTACGAGCAGGTTTTGCTTTGAACGTTGTTTCTTCGCCAGTAAAGGGGTTGATACCTTTACGAGCTTTAGTTGCTGGTTTGCGAACAGTCTGAACTTTAAACAGACCAGGCATAACAAACTCACCACAGGCACGTTTCTTAACGTGACGCTCGATCAATACAGACAGCTCGTCCAGTACTGATGTTACTTCTTTGCGAGACAACTCTGTGCGCTCAACAATCTCGTTAAGGATCTGAGATTTGTTATAACGTTCAGAAATTGCTGTCGCTTTTTTTGCTGGCGCCTTTTTAGCAGCAGCTTTTTTCTTAGCTGGTGCTTTTTTAGCAGCCGCTTTCTTTTTAGCCGGTGCTTTTTTAGCAGCAGTTTTCTTCGCAGCAACTTTTTTCTTTGCTGGTGCTTTTTTAGCAGCTGGCTTTTTAGCAGCAGCTTTTTTCTTTTTGACAGCCATGGTCTAAAGCCCCTTGTTGGTTTATTTTAAGCTCCTAGAAACATCATTGTTTCTATTCTAAAGGGCACTTTTATACCAAAATTCCCGATAAATAAAGAGTAATACGAAAAAAAAGTGTTATTTTCGCAGATTAGGTTAAAATATCAGCGTGAAAAGACAAATAACGATAGGGATTTCGCTCCCATCCCGTTTGATGCTATGATCCGTCGCCTGGGCATTTTCGTAATATAAAAGACTTGTAATCGTCGAGGCGTTTCTGTAAAATTCGCGCTCCTTTTTATATGGTCATTTTTCTAAACGAAGCAAAGCCCGTTTAGGAGCTGAGAAAAGACAATGAGAACATTTACTGCAAAACCTGAAACTGTGAAGCGCGACTGGTATGTTGTCGACGCTGATGGCAAGACCTTAGGTCGTCTTGCAACTGAAATCGCACGCCGTTTACGTGGCAAGCACAAGCCTGAATACACTCCTCACGTTGATACAGGCGATTACATCGTTGTTATCAACGCAGAGAAAATTGCTGTGACTGGCAACAAAGAGAAAGCGAAAACTTATTACCACCACACCAATTTCCCTGGTGGTATTCGCTCTATCACCTTAGATAAACTGCGTGAAAAAGCACCTGAGCGTATCTTAGAAAACGCTGTAAAGGGCATGCTGCCTCATAACCCATTAGGCCGCGCTATGTTACGTAAGTTACGTATTTTTGCGGGTACCGAGCACACTCACGCTGCTCAACAGCCCAAAGAACTAAACATTTAATAAGGTATTAGTCATCATGGCAGAACAATATTACGGTACAGGCCGCCGCAAAAGCTCAACAGCTCGAGTTTTCTTGCGTTCGGGTTCTGGCCTTATCACCATCAATGGTAAGACTCTAGATCAATACTTTGGTCGTGAAACTTCACGCATGGTTGTTCGTCAACCTTTAGAGTTGACAGAAAACACTGAGAAATTCGACGTATACGTTACTGTAACTGGTGGCGGCGGTACTGGTCAGGCGGGTGCAATTCGCCACGGTATCACTCGTGCCCTTATGGACTACGACGAAGGATTACGTCCTGATCTTCGTAAAGCTGGCTACGTTACTCGTGACGCTCGTGAAGTTGAGCGTAAGAAAGTCGGTCTACACAAAGCGCGTAAGCGTCCACAATTCTCGAAACGTTAATTGTGCGGCTCAGTCGCCAAATTGGCTTTGCGAAAAACGCTCGATTTTATCGGGCGTTTTTTTTGTCTATAATAAACAGGCGTTTAGAGTCGTATCGCAGGTTTTTTCTTGTAAAATCAAGGCTATTTCTATATTATTGCGCGATTTGAAAGTTCAGATGAGGACTGTGGGGGAGAACCCTACTGCTGAAGCTTTCAGATAAAATAAAGAGTGAACAGAAGATTCATCTTAGTCCAATGGGGAGACATTCTGTATGAGCAATGACGGTGTCGATAACGGCCGCCGGCGCTTTCTTCTTTGGTCAACCTCTGCTGTCGGAGCAGTGGGTGCCGTAGGGATTGCAGTGCCATTCGTGAAATCCTGGAGTCCCAGCGCAAGAGCACAAGCCGCTGGTGCACCAGTTGAAGTTGATGTAAGTAAATTAAAGCCTGGTCAGGCGATTAAAACAGAATGGCGCGGTAAGCCTATTTTTGTCATTCGTCGTTCTGCTGCAGATGTTAGCAATTTGGAAAAAATTGGTAGTCTGTTAAAAGATCCTGAGTCCAGTAATCCTGCCCAGCAACCAACCTATGTTGATAAGGTTAAGCGTTCGATCAAAGACGACGTTATGGTTGTTGTTGGTATCTGTACCCATCTTGGTTGTGTACCTCAGCAAAAAGAACAGGTTGAGCCTGCTATCGGCGGTGGTTTTTTCTGCCCATGCCACGGTTCTAAGTTCGATTTAGCTGGTCGAGTACTCGCCGGTGTCCCCGCTTCTGATAATCTGGAAGTACCTCCATATACGTATCTAAGTGATAGTGTCATTTTGATTGGCGTTGACAAGGGAGCTGCATAATGACCAGAACACAGCAATTGATCGGCTGGATTGATGATCGTTTCCCCCTGACAAAGGTCTGGAATGAGCATCTGGCCGAATACTACGCACCAAAGAACTTTAATTTCTGGTATTTCTTTGGTTCTTTGGCTCTATTAGTTTTAGTTAATCAGTTATTAACTGGTATCTGGTTAACAATGCACTATAACCCGTCTGCCGAAGGCGCTTATGAGTCAGTAGAATACATCATGCGTGATGTACCTTATGGCTGGTTATTGCGTTATATGCACTCTACGGGCGCTTCTGCCTTCTTTATCGTTGTATACCTCCACATGTTCCGCGGCATGATTTATGGCTCTTACAGAAAGCCTAGAGAGCTTGTGTGGCTGTTTGGTATGGTGATTTTTGTATTGTTGATGGCTGAAGCTTTCATGGGATACTTATTGCCATGGGGTAACATGTCATACTGGGGTGCACAGGTAATTATCAACCTCTTTAGTGCGGTACCTGTTTACGGCGATGAGTTAGTAACCTGGATTCGTGGTGACTTCCTAATCTCTGGCGCTACTTTGAATCGATTCTTTGCGTTGCACGTTGTGGCATTACCTATCGCTTTGTTGTTGATGGTGTTCTTGCACATTGTGGCGCTTCACGCCGTGGGTTCTAACAACCCAGATGGTGTTGAAATCAAAAAGCTTAAAGATGATAAAGGTATTCCTCTTGATGGAATCCCATTCCACCCTTACTACACAGTAAAAGACATTGTGGGTGTGGCTGGTTTCTTGTTCTTCTTCTGCATGATTATTTTCTTCTTCCCAGATGGCGGCGGATTCTTCCTTGAGCCACCAAACTTTACACCTGCAAACAATTTGAAGACTCCTGAGCACATTGCTCCTGTTTGGTACTTTACTCCGTTCTACTCAGTATTACGTGCGGTTCCAGATAAAGATCTTGGGGTTGTTGCGATGGGCTTGTCGTTGGTTATCTTGTTCTTCTTGCCTTGGCTGGACCGCAGTCCTGTTAAGTCGATTCGTTACAAAGGACCTATCTTTAAACTGGCATTAGCTTTGTTTGTTATTTCTTTCTTCATCTTGGGTTATCTAGGAATGAAAGCGCCGACTCCTGGTCGTACAGTGATGGCTCAAATAACAACGGCTTATTATTTCTTCTTCTTCTTCCCGTTTTTGCCGTTCTATCACAAGTTCGACAAAACGAAACCAGTTCCAGAGAGGGTGACAGACTAATGAAAAAGATAATTGCGATTGCATTGAGCGTCTTTTCATTAAGCGCTCTGGCTGCTGGTGGCGGTGACTATAAGCCTAATGATCCAGCAAACTTGCCTTACGGTAATAAAGTTTCATTGCAACGTGGTGCTCAGCTGTACTTTAACTATTGCTTGGGCTGTCACTCTTTGGGCTTCCAACGTTACCAGCGAACCGGTGAAGATTTAGGTATCTCTGTGGATATCTTGAAAGAAAACTTCATCTTTGATGGTTCGAAAAAAGGTGAGCATATTAAGATTGCTATGCCAGAAAGCTATGCTGCGAACTGGTTTGGTGCTGCGCCTCCTGATTTATCCTTGATTGCCCGTTCACGCGGTGCTGACTGGTTGTACAACTACATGAGAGGTTTCTATAAAGACGAAACCCGCCCTTATGGTGTCAATAACAGCGTCTTTAAAGACGTTGGTATGCCTCATGTATTGCAGCCATTACAGGGACTTCAAGTAAAAACTGAAGAAGGCGATTTAAAGATCATTGAAGAAGGGTCCATGACACCACAAGAGTATGATCTTGCGGTTCGTGACTTAGTGAACTTCCTTGATTATGTGGGTGAGCCTATCAAATTGGAACGCCAGCAGATTGGGGTTAAAGTCCTTATCTTCATCTTGATTTTCTTCATTTTTGCTTACTTCCTGAAGAAAGAATATTGGAAAGATATTCACTAGTCTTTCGGTAGCGGTCATTGTGGCCGCTACTCTATTAACTTTTTGATTTACACGCGGAGATATTTTTTATGGCAGTTGTAGCCAAACGTTCTCTGATGACGCTTTATTCTGGTGCTGATGATTTATACAGCCATCAGGTACGTATTGTACTGGCAGAAAAAGGTGTTAACTTCGAAACTATCGAAGTAACAGATGAGTATAAGCCGGAAGATCTGATGGATCTGAATCCTTACAATACGGTTCCTACTTTAGTTGATCGCGAACTTATTTTGTTCGAAGCCCGTATTATTATGGAATATTTGGATGAGCGTTTTCCGCATCCTCCGCTTATGCCTGTTTATCCGGTTGCTCGAGCTCGTTCGCGACTCATGATGCATCGTGTTGAGAAAGATTGGTACAGTCTGGTTACTACTATCAACCGCAGTAAAGATAAAGAAGCTGAGCGAGCTCGCAAAGAGCTTAAAGAAAGCTTGATTACCTTGGCTCCGGTATTTTCTGAAACACCTTTCTTCTTGAGCGAAGAGTTCTCATTAGTTGACTGCTGCCTTGCTCCTTTATTGTGGCGCTTGAACGCGATGGGTATTGAGTTAACGGGTCGTGGTGCTAAAGAAGTTGAAGGTTATATGGAGCGTCTGTTCGAAAGAGATTCCTTCCAGGTGAGTTTGACGGCTACCGAGCGGGAATTAAATAGTTAAGCATTATGAAAGAGTTTTCGAGCAATAAGCCTTATTTGATCCGTGCTCTGTATGAGTGGATTGTTGATAATGGCGGTACGCCCCACTTGATGGTTAATGCAGAGATGCCTGGTGTTCAGGTGCCTAACGAGCATGTTAACAATGGCGAAATTGTATTAAACATTGCTCCATCGGCTGTTCAAGGACTACTGATGGAAAACGACTACGTTACTTTTAACGCTCGATTCTCTGGTGTTGCTCGTTCTATTCATGTGCCTATATATGCAGTCACTGCTATATGGGCTAGAGAGAATGGATTAGGAATGCCATTTCCTGCCGAAAATGCTCCTGAAGAGATATCTGAAGAGTATATTGAAGAAGAAAAAGAGCCTGAGCAGAATTCTGCTTCGGCTCCTTCTGAGCAACCTGCAAAAGCTAAATCAAAAAGTCATCTTAAAATAGTGAAGTAATCTTACTTCACTATTTTTTCGAATTTCCCTTCTGTAAAACCTACTAGCGGCCTCGTCGACTGAAGCTCACATTGATTGTGAACTCGAAGGTTTCACCTTTCAGCTCTTTAGGTAGTGGTGGCAGTTCCTCTGTCTTTTTAATCATGTCCAATATAGCTCTATCAAGTAATTTGTAGTTGGTCGATTCCCAAATCTGCTGACCAACAATTCTGCCATTATTAATGGTAACAATCGCTGCACCGTCACCTTCCATCTTTAAACGCCAGGCGCGCGATGGAAACTTCTGATTTCTTTTAATCGTTTGTACCAGCTTTCGTATGTACTCACCCTGAATTAATGCGGTATCGAGCTCGAGATCGGCTTCATCGACCACTATTTGAGGAGCAACTTTGATCTTAGGCTTGCGAACAACTTTGGGGGGAGGTGTTGCCGCAACTGCTTTTTCTTTAGGAGCTGTGTTTCTTGAAGTTTTGACAGGTTCTTTTTTTGCAACTTTCTTTGGCGTTTCGGTTTTTGGTTTGCTGGATTTGTTATTACTTTTTGTGCTTGCTACTTGTTTGGGCTTAGGTGCTGGCTTCTTAGTTTGTTTGACGGGTTTTTTTACTTCTGGCTTTTTTTCCGTAGGAGCTGCGGCTACATTGGTAGCTCCTGTCACTGCCTTGGTGGCGTTTGCGGCTATATTGGTTGCGTCTACAATGGCTGGTTCACTAAACTCTGGCTGAATGCGGCCTTCGATAGGAACTAAAGTATCATATAAAGCAAGCAGCTCTTCCTGCTTGTCTGTAGAGTTATCGCTTGTAATGTCTTTTTTAAATGCTTTGGTTGGAGGTATTTCTCCAATCCATGTTGATAAAAGCAGGTTGTAAAAAGCAAGGTTGGTTGTTTTGTAAAACTCTACCTTATCAATATAAACTTTTATTGCTTCATTAGGTAGTAGCTCGATGTCAACCTGATCGCCTTTTTCGTAGGTGTATGCAATGGCTTTGGTAAATTTAGCGATTTCTGAGCCGAAGGGTTGCCAAACTGCTCGTTCATTATTGATGGCTATTCTTTCTTTCCAAAGTCGGGTAAAGCTTCGAGCAGAAATTCTGTCTTGCATGATGCGCAATGACATTCGTTTGGCGACGTCATCTTGCATTAATTCTTTAATTTTTAATGAGTTTCCTGTTGCGAATAATTGAGCAATGTAAATATCTTCGCGCAAGTTCTTGTAAACAGCCGTTCCTTGAAGATTTAGTGTGATGCCATTGTCATTTAATATTACTTTTTGTTTTTCAGCTCTCACATCAGAACTGTAAAAGCTGGCAGTGATTATTAGAACCAGCGTAAGCAATAAAACCGAGGAGAAGGAAGACGTTGTAAATATTTTGTTTAGCATCAAGTTATCCTGTACTTCATTAATAATAGCAAAGAGGCCTGCAAGCAGGCCTCTAGATTGTCGACTATTTTAGAAAGTGTGGTCGAGACTTACGTAGATGAAGCGACCTTGTGGATTGTATAGTCTGTTGTTGTAGTTTGGCCACAGGGCAAAAATATCTGCAGGTGGTTCTTCGTTAGCGATATTTTTGATACCGAAAGCAACGTGGCTGCTTGGGTTAAAGTTGTAACCAATTTGGTAATCGAAAGCTGTATAGGCTTTAACTTCAAACTGTCCTTCTGCATGAGCACCAACATACTTAGCAACCAATGCATGATTCCAGTCACCATGAGCTAACTTAACAAATGAGTTTGCACGTAACTCTGGGTTGCTGTCGTTTCCGATGATGTCAATTAAGCCTGCGCCAGCGTAAGGCTCACGCTTTAGATTGCTAACATAAGAGATGTCATTAACCCAGCTGATTTTACCAAGCTCAGTGTCAAAAGAGGTTTTGATGTTTAAATCAATACCGTCAGCTTCTAAGCCAGCAACATTAAAGAAGTTGTTGTGAACAACACCGTTCGCATCAATCAAGTCTGCAAAGATCAAGTTGCCGTTAGCATCTCGAGCTGTTGTGATGGTATTAACACCTAATCGAGTGATTAAGTTGTCTGCTTCGATTGCCCAGAAATCTAATGACAGTGCCAGATTTTCAGATGGCTCAATAACAAAACCAACCGATAGAGACTCTGACTCTTCTGCTTCAAGATTTGGATTACCAACAGTGATAAATGGAACACCACCAGAAGTACCTGTTACTTCACCTGAGTGCAACTGGTGTAGACCTGGTGCACGGAAACCTGTTCCCCAAGAAGCTCGGAATAAGAACTCATCGGAAGGATTATAACGAATGCCAACTTTAGGATTGGTAGTAGAACCAAAGTCATCATAGTTATCGTGACGACCTGCTAGTGATAATTCCAGATCTTCAGTTAATGGAATCGCAAGTTCGGCGTAAACAGCCCAAGTATCACGCTCGCCTTCTGCAGCAGAAGAACCTAAGCCCACAACATTGTCATTTAAGATGTCGGCGTCAGAGCGGTCATAGAACTCTTCTTGCTTGGCTTCAAAACCTGTCGCAATCCAAACTGGACCTTGCTCCAAGTCCATTAATGGACCAGAGAAGCTTACATCACCCGCAAGTACGTCAGACTTACCTTCTTGCAAGAAGCTGCTTTGCAAGCTGTTGATCTGAGTATCTGATAGGCGTTCAAAAATATTGATGTCACCGTTTTGTACTGAGTTTACAAAAGCAGTAAAGTCATCACGCTTAACCCAGCCTTTTGCGTATTCGTTGTCAACGTTACTAACAACGTAGTAAGCACGAGTTTTCCAATCGAAATCGCCAACCAGACCTTCTAAACTTAACTGGAAGTTATGCGAGTCGTTCGTTGTTTCGATGGTTGGATCACCTAGCTCTGTCAATCGACGAGAATAAGTAATGATCTCGTTGAAAGGGTTAAACTGGTTACTCGTAAGAATAATAAAGTCTGCACTTGGCGTCGCAGAGGTAAAGAAACCTGTCGATGTAGTTTTTAATGAGCTGTAGTAGTACTCAACACCAAAAGTCATCTCACCGAATTCTTTATTAAAGTTAACGGCAATGTTCGCTTTATCCGTTTCTGGAGAAAGCTGTGCATTGGGAGCAAAGTCGTAAGAACATTCTGTTCCAGTAATACCCGCGTATGGAGATTGGCGAACAGATCCTGCTGGACAACCTTGTTGAGCTTCGATACGAATGATGTTGAAGTTTGCATCGAAGAAGTTGTAAGTACCAGGGAAGCTATAAGCATTACGCTCGTCTCGAACAGTGCCTAATAAGGTAGAGGCATAGTCACGATCACCACCTAGGATTTCGTCGCGGTGAGAAACTTCAACTGCAACACCTAGCTCATAATCTTCGCCAGAAGCACCAGTAGTAAAACTTACTCTTTGTTCTGCGCCACCACCATCAGAAGTGTCACCAACAAGAGCAGAAACTTTAGTTTCTTTGAAACCTTTGTAAGTGATGATGTTTACAACACCTGCAATAGCATCAGAACCATAAGCAGCAGAAGCACCATCTTTTAAGATCTCAATTCGTTGAATCATTGCGACTGGAATCGTATTGATGTCAACGAAAGGAGTTGCACCTGCAGAACCAAAAGGATGGATCGGAAGGCGACGACCATTAACAAGAACAAGTGTTTTATCAGGACCTAAACCGCGTAAGTCAAACGCTGCAGAACCAGGTGTAAAACCTTGTGTAGATTGTTCATTGAAAGTTCCACCGCCGTTAAAGGCAGAAAGCTGGAGCAGCTCAAATGTTGAAGTTGCACCTGAGCCATCAATGTAGTCACGATCGATGACTGTAATAGGGTGAGCGCCTTCTTGATCGATTCGTTTGATGTGAGAACCGGTAATAACAATACGATCACTTTCTTCTTCTGCATTTACTGGTGCAACAGTTAGAAGTGATGTTAAAGATAGCGCTAATGGCAGTGCGCCAGAAACAGCGCAAGCAACTTTAGAATTCATTATTCCTCCAGACGGAAAAAAGGATAAAAATAAGCAGACTGTACCTCTTTGTATCGAAATCTCTACATGAGGTTACAAACGCGCCGCATGCTATCAAACGATAGGAGAAAAAACAATCGATTGGGTACAAAATGTGCAAAAAAAATGCAAATTAAGTATTTGTTAGAATTTGTAAATTTTCAAATAAAATTAGGTAAATATGCGACTTTTTGAATATTTATTTTAAGTTTTCCATTAAATTAATTTAGCTTTGAGTTATATCAACAATTTCAAATACTTGGATCACCTTTTCTACACCACCAATATTACGAGTGATATCAATGCTTTTATCCGCTTCTTCCTTGGATACAATTCCCATTAAATACACTTCACCATCTTCAGTGACAACTTTTATCTTTGACGAATCGACGCCTTCTGCCGTTAATAATGCAGTTTTAACTCTTGTTGTAAGATACAGATCATTAATATAAGCAAAGCTACTGGATGGCGCTGCTACTTTTATTTCGTTATAGACCTTCTTAACATTCTCTACTTTTCTGGCAAACTCAGATGCTTTCTGTTTAAGACTTTGAGTTGGGGTTTGGCCGACCAGTAAAACCACACGATTAAAACTGACCGCTTCGATATTGCTGTTGTCCCAAATATCGTTTTCTTTAAACATACCGTTAAGCGTTTTTAGCTCAATGTTTTCATCTTCTACGATAGTTCCGACGGTACGTCGATCACTAGCAACCACGGCTCCGCCTGCTGCTCCAGCAAGATAGGCGCCTGCACAAGCGCTAAGTGTTAAACTTACAACAACAACAAAAGCGAGCCGAATCAACATTATACTTGCTCTCCAAACAATGAGTTATCAATGTAATCGCATAAACAGTGAATAACTAATAGATGAACTTCCTGTATTCTGGCTGTTGAGTTTGAAGGGACTCTGATCTCTACATCATTTGGACCAACTAAGCCTGCCATCTCTCCGCCATCTTTGCCGGTTACGGCAACAATAAGCATATCGCGACTTAAGGCTGCTTCCATCGCTTTGATAACATTGCGAGAATTTCCACTGGTTGAAAACGCCAGTAAGATGTCGCCTGCTTGGCCTAAAGCTCTGACTTGTTTGGCAAATACTTCATCATAGCTGTAGTCATTTGCGATCGAGGTGAGTGTTCCCGTGTCGGTTGTGAGCGCAATGGCTGGCAAACTGGGACGTTCGCGTTCAAAGCGATTGAGCATTTCAGAAGAAAAGTGCTGTGCATCGCCTGCCGAACCACCGTTACCACATGATAATATTTTTCCTCCATCAAGCAGGCTTCTTACAAGAGTTTCTCCTGCCTGGGCTATCGTTTCTGGAAGCGTATCCGCAGCAGCTATTTTGGTTTGAATACTTTCGGTAAAAGCGTTCTTTATACGGTCTATCATGTATTTATACCTGTACTTCAAAAGCGTGTTTAATCCACTGAATGCCATTTTGATCAAAGGCGATAACATCAAAACGACAAGGATATTGATTTTGCCAGCGGCGCTGTTTTAAGAATAACTCCGCTGTTTTTATTAACTTTTTTTGTTTGCGATGATCAACGCTGGCCTCTGCCGAGCCATATTGGCTTGAAGTTCGATATCGAACTTCTACAAAGACCAGTTCATCATTATCTAACATCACCAAATCCAGTTCGCCGAGCTTTGAACTGAATTGTTTTTCTACCAGCTCTAATTGATGAGCTAGTAGATAGTCTAGTGCTTTTTGTTCATAAATATTGCCAGTGTCTCGAGTTGGCGAATATTTATTAAGGGCGTTCTTCTGTTGCTTGCTGAACAGTTGGCTGAGTAATTTCACGAGCTACGCCTCGTTTGAATTCGGCCAATGACAGTGTGCGTTTAACCTCTCCATTTTCGTTAACGGTGAGTTGGCCAGTCAGTCCAGCTAACTTATATTGGCTGAACGATTGCAGTTTATTAAGTTCCGGAATCAGCTGATAGGCATCAAAGCCGAGAGCAAATAAGCGACCAAAAGGAGATTTTACCATAGGGAGAGTCGTTGTTAGCTGTTCTCTTAGCGCATTGATTTCTTCGTCTTTGCTAATCAATAGTGGGCTGTCAGTAAAGGTTATGCCATTCAGATCAACGTTAAGTTGCGAGTTAGTGGTTCCATTATTGATCGAAGATATGGAATACACTGGTAAGTCATGAGCAAAATAATAATTCAAAAACGGCTTTAACCGACGCCCCTGATCTGGTGTCGCTGCAATGAAGATCATGTCAGCATCTTGACGACGTCGCTGAACATATTCCAACTGAGTACCTAGCAACTGTTGTAAGCGCTGTTTTCTAGTTTCGCTATTATTAATATTTAGCAGCTCTTTAACGATGTTTTTTAGCTGTTTTTCGTTAGCAAACTGCTGTACTTCAGCTACTTTTCCTTCGAGTTCTTCAAATGTGTGTGTAAATGCTTGAACAATGCGATTGCCTTGTTCGCTGGCAGGAACCACAACAACAGCGGTTTTATGTCCGTTCTCTATGCTGCGTTGAGCTATCTGGACGGTTTCATCTTCAATAGGCAGACCAAACTGATAAAGCTCAGGGTGAGTGATCGCCGTTGCCCCAACACGATTCAAGCTCAGCATGGGCTTCGGTAAAAACTCTTGATTGGTAACTTGTTCAACGGCTTCTTTGGTTAACGGCCCAACAATAAAGTCAGCGCCTTCTTCTAGAGCTTGTTGATAAGGAGTGAGAGGCGACAGTGACAAGGAAGTATCATAAATTTTTACTATCGGCGCATGCTCTGACCATTCAGTCGCGTAATGTGCTGCCAAAAAGCCATCTCGAATCATTCGGCCACTTCTAGATAGCCGTCCTGACAGAGGCAACAATAGCGCTATTTGATTGGGCTTATAAGTTTTAGCTTGAGCAATTCGGCTCAGTTCTTCTGGCATCTTTATATTGGCAGGGTGCGTTGGGTACTTTAAACGCCATTGTTCCAGATGTGCTAATAACAGATCGGGAGTGTTTCTGTTGTTACGAGTAATGCTAGCGATTTCTAACCAGCCGTTAGTGAGCGGGTTATTTAAGTCGTTGCTGTAGGTCAGTAATGCGTGATCAGACAACTGGCCAAGTGCGTCCCAAATAAAGCGATGATTCTCAGTAATTTGCTCTTCGGTCAACAGTAGATCTTCAAGCTCAATGCGAATCTTCGCAGCTTCGTAATAGTTAGAGTCTGCCAAGTAAGCTAACGACAAAGTTTGGCGATAAAAAATTTGCCAATCAATGTCATGTTGTTGTGGCTGACTGATACGTTGTAAAAAAGTCAGTGCGGCTTCGGTTTGCTGAAGCTGAAGCAGTGTGTGGCCATAATACAGCCAGTAGCTTTCTTTCCCAGTGGGAGATAGATACTCAGGATCTACGTAAGATAAAGTCTCCTGAGCTTCCAAAAATCGTTCTTGTGCAATTAGTATCTTACTTGCCGCTAGTAAGTATTCACTCTTCTCGGGTTGGCTGCTTTGCTTTGCTAAGTTTAAATAATAGTTAGCATTATCCGCGGCAGTTGGAGGATGTGCCGGTCCTTTGGTTCTAGGACCACAGGCGGCTAATGTAATGATGCAAATTAGGACAATTAAACTACGCATAGATCTCTTCCGCTTGCCTACCTTTTCGTTTTATGATGAAGCCCATTAAAATTAACACGTAACTACTCAGCTTGTCAGCTTACTGCGCTGCCACGAATTGTCAGTGTCGAAGCGCACATTATATCTTATTACACGGCTATTCTCTTAGCTTCATTTGCATTTGATGAGGTTCTTTGAGCTAATAACTTGTAGTTGCTGAATAATTGCACAAATTACGGCCTAATGATGAATTCTCAACCTGGTACCCTATATGTTGTCGCCACTCCTATTGGAAATCTCGGTGACATTTCTATGCGCGCGATTGAAACCTTGAAGTCTGCTGATCGAATCTTGGCAGAAGATACCCGGCGTACACAGCAACTTTTGACCCATTTAGGGATAAAAGGTTCGCTGGTGTCATTGCACGATCATAATGAAAAACAACGAGTGGAGCAGGTCGCTGAGTGGGCGCAACAGGGAGAGTCGTTGGTGCTGGTATCCGATGCGGGTACACCTTTGATCAGTGATCCTGGATATGCTCTGGTATCCCAGTTGCGTGAGAAGGAGATTGATGTTGTGCCTGTACCAGGTGCTTGTGCATTGATTGCGGCACTTTCTGCTGCGGGGTTACCAACGGATCGTTTCTGTTTTGAAGGCTTTCTACCCGCCAAACGCGGAGCTCGTAAAAAGGCGTTGGAGCTTATAAAGCAAGAAGTTCGCACAACTGTATATTATGAGTCGACTCACCGTATTATGGATATGCTGGAGGACATGCAGGAAGTACTAGGAGGAGAGCGCTATCTGGTGTTGGCCCGTGAGCTGACCAAACGTTTCGAAACCTTTATTAGTGGTACGGTAGAAGACGTTCTTGCTCAGTTAAATGAGGATACTGATCAACGCAAGGGAGAGTTTGTTGTGATGGTTAAAGGTGTGCCATCAGACAATACATCGGCGCTGGATGTGAGCAGTGAAGATGTGCTGAAGTTGCTATTGCCTCACGTATCGACTAAAACGGCTTCCCAAATAGGTGCCAGTCTGACAGGGCTACCCAAAAAGGAACTCTATCAACTGGCTGTTCAGCTTAAAGAGGGTGACTAAGGTTATAATTGGTTATCTGCCGAGTCGGTTGCAAAGCAACTTTTGCTTTGAATGCGCTTATCTAGAGTTTGTATACGTTCATCAACCTCTTGCAAGGACTCTTGGACTTGGCTTATCCACTCACTGGAGGCGGTGACTGCCAGTGTGTACAGCTCTGTACGTGCACCGTTAAGCCAAGTATTAACCTCTGTGTAGGATTGGTTCAATTCTTTATGATCACAGTAGATTTCAGCAATACCTAAATAACCGGAAACGCCTGCCAATCCGTAGTGGTTTTTTGTTGAGGCCGCAATTTTTAGCCACTTTATAGCCTTGTTGATATCACTAGAGACATTCGTGCCATAGTAGTACTCCCAACCTGAGGGCCTGTTTGTCTTTGATTGAGTGTCTTTGTTACGTCAAAAATGGCGTCAATCGCGGCGCGATGAGTGTGGTTTGGTTGTTCCAAATAAACGAGGAGCAACAAAGAGTGACGCCATTTTAGCCGCAACCCACAGGGCCAATCCCATTTTTCATTCCGCTGCGTTAGAAGCTCGCTTATGTAGAATAACTACACCACGCTCGCTCTGCCTTGCTGAACAAAAAATGGGATTTGGCAGAGACCATCTATCAAAGACAAACAGGCCCTCACTGCACAGCCACCATGCCGTTGAGAAGCACATTCAATCAAATAGGGAATGCTTTCGCTGGGTACTTCTCCATTAAGTTTATCCAAAGCAAGACCATATAGGTCGTTAGAGTTGGCTGGGGGAGGTGTTTCTGCTCTGTAGGTTTCTTTTTGCGTGCTACAACCAGTTAACATCATGATGATCAATGCAGAGTAGGTTACGTGTTTTTTCATATCTGATTTCGATTGAGGTGAAAGGAAATAATTAAAGTGCATCGTAATTCTATCGTCAAAGATGCGAAAGAATAATGTTTTTTGACGTTAAAGCGATTGGCTGCAGGGGGCTTTGGTATTTATCCTTGTCTTTAAAGCGAGATTCAGGCATTCTTCGCCTCGGCTGGCCGGGCAGTCGCTGCTTGATTTATCAAGGAGAGGAAAGTCCGGACTTCACAGGGTAGAGTGCCAGGTAACGCCTGGGGGGCGAAAGCCCACGGCAAGTGCAACAGAAAGAATACCGCCGATGGCCTGCAAAGGCACAGGTAAGGTTGAAATGGTGCGGTAAGAGCGCACCGCGCTGGTGGTAACATCAGTGGCGAGGTAAACCCCACTCGAAGTAAGACCAAATAGGGATCCTTTGACGTGACCCGCGTTGGATCCGGGTAGGTTGCTTGAGCCTTATGGCGACGTAAGGCCTAGATGAATGATTGTCCACGACAGAATCCGGCTTATAGGCCAGCCATTTTTTATTACTGCACATTACTGATGTTCTCTTCAGCGCATTCTCTTATGCGTCGCTAGATATGGACTAACTTGATCAAAGTTTGCACTAGCACCATTTGTCATAGATCTTTCATTATCTATTCTAAATCAGTCTAACAAGCAACTTAACAATCTACTTTAAGTTAGAGAAATAATATCTTGAAAAAATAGCAGTATTTTTCATATCTCAAAGTAATGTATGTGTAAATTGCGCTAAGTCATTGTCAAATAAGACAAATTGTTCAAAACCTCGATGAATTCCGCTTGCGAAATTGGTATTTTGACACTATAGTGTGCAGAAGTGGAGAATAGTGACAAATTGTGGATCGAAATGGCATGCATGGGACGCTGTGTATGTCAGAGAGGTTAAGCCGTGTTCCGAGGGGCGAATTCTATAAATCTTGATGCGAAAGGTCGGATAGCCATTCCGGCCCGATATCGCGATCGCCTGTCTGAAATTTGTACCGGCCACATGGTTGTCACAAAAAATCCCTACGAACTCGATACCCCAAATTTACTCCTATTCCCGCTCCACAACTGGGAAGATTTCGAAAAACAGGTGCGTAGCTTACCTAACAGTCGCCCCGCATACCGCCTGTTTAAGCGTGTCACTATTGGTTCCGCAAAAGAGGTAGATATGGACGCTAACGGCCGTCTATTGATACCCGCAGAGTTACGAGAGTTTGCGGGTTTAGGCAAGTCCATCATGTTGGTCGGACAAGCCGAAACCTTTCAAATTTGGGATGAGGCCAGCTGGAAAGCACAAGAAGAAGACGATCTTGCTGCTCTGGCTGATGAAGATTTTGATCACGGGCAACTACCCGATTTGGCATTTTAATAATGAATACAGAATATCAGCATAAAGCGGTCTTGCTACAAGAAGCGGTTGATGCGTTGGCGGTCAAGCCTGAGGGGTTGTACGTCGATGGTACCTTTGGCCGAGGTGGCCATAGCCAGCTGATCCTGAAGCAGGTTGATAATCAGTGTCAGCTTATTGCTTTTGATAAAGACATGCAGGCGATAAAGCATGCCGAGCAAATATTGGGAGCAAACGACAGTTTTAGTATTGCTCACCGTAGCTTCGCTGAAATGGAAGAAGAGATAAAACAGCGCGGCCTGGATGGTCAAGTTGATGGTGTGTTGCTGGATCTTGGCGTTTCGTCTCCGCAGTTGGATGAAGCTGAGCGTGGATTTAGTTTTATGCACGATGGTCCATTAGATATGCGTATGGATCAATCGCAAGGTTGGAGTGCGGCAGAATGGTTGGCTCGGGCCAGTGTCGACGAAATTCGTCGAGTCATTAAAGAGTATGGTGAAGAACGTTTTGCCACGCGTATTGCACGAGCGATTGTAGAGATACGCGAAGAAACACCAATAACAACAACGGCACAGCTCGCCAAAATTATTGATGAAGCTGTACCCAAAAAAGATCCAGGAAAACATCCGGCAACACGAAGTTTTCAAGCGATTCGGATACATATTAATAAAGAGCTGTCTGATTTAGAGGCAGGTCTTGATGCAGCCATGAGCATCCTTAAGCCTGGTGGCCGGATGGTGGTTATTAGTTTTCATTCATTAGAGGATCGCATCGTAAAGCGTTTCTTTAAGAAGTTGGCAAAAGGGGATGACTTTCCAAGAGACTTCCCAATTACGGCCGATGAGATTAAGCCCAAGATGAAGTTGCTAGGTAAGCCGCAAAAACCTGCGGGCGATGAAGTGGACGAAAACATTCGTTCACGCAGTGCAATTATGAGAGTGGCAGAAAAGCTATGGTAAAAAAAATCACCGCGCTATTAGAGTTTGCTTTGCCCGTTTTGGCGATTAAGCAGCTTGTGCGTGCGCGTTGGTTAATTTTATTAGCGTTATTGGCGTGGGTAAATGCAATTCTTGTGGCTTTATTTACTCACCAGTCAAGAACTGAAACGGCATTGCTCGAGCAACTTAAACACGAGCAGTACCAACTAGAAATGGAGTGGGAAGCGTTACGTTTAGAGCAGGGCGCTTTAGCTGAGCACCACCGTATTGCTGAATTAGCAAAAGAAAAACTGGCCATGCGAGCGGTTGCTCGTAAAGACGAAAAAGTCATTGAGGCACATTGATGGGACAGGCGCGTAAACCAAAAGGAATACCATTATGCACTTGGCGTTATGTATTAACGTTAAGTGTATTTTCCTGCGCGTTTATTGGGTTGGCGGCAAGAGCGGCTTATTTGCAAATTTATAAATCAGAAGTGCTCAACCATGTTGCCGATTCAAGCAGCATCAAATTAAAAGGCATTAATACTCGTCGCGGTTTAATTATTGACCGAAATAACACTGAACTGGCTCGTAGTATTCCCGTCAGCTCTATGTGGGCCGATCCTAAAGTTTTAGTATCCAATGCGGATGTCTTTCATCGTGAAGATTGGCAAAAGTTAGCTTCTGTTCTGGATATGAAGTTGGCGGATCTTAATGCTCTGATACAACAGAAACGCAGCAAACGTTTTATCTGGCTAAAGAGACAGTTAAGTCCTGAACAAACACAATTTATTAATCGACTGAAAATCCCTGGTGTTTATTTGCAAGCAGAGCAAAGACGCTACTATCCAACAGCCGAAATTAATGCTCATGTACTGGGATTCACTGGCATTGACTCGCGCGGGCTCGAAGGCATTGAGCGCGCTTTTAATGAACAACTGTCTGGCACGCCAGGTAAAGAAAAAGTTGTTGTAGATTTGCACCAGCGAGTGATTGAAAACAAAGGCATCGTTGATGAAGCCAAAACGGGCGAAGATATTCAGCTGAGTATTGATTCTCGTATTCAGGCTTATGCTTATCGAGAGTTAAAAGCCGCGGTACTGCGTCATCGCGCTCGTGCAGGTAGCGCAGTGATTATTGATGTTGATACGGGCGAGATTTTGTCGATGGTTAATCAACCATCCTATAACCCTAATCGAGGTGATTTACGTCGACCAGAGTTCACTCGTAATCGGGCGGTAACCGATATGTTTGAGCCCGGTTCAACGGCCAAACCATTCACCGTTGTTGCCGCTCTTGAAGCTGGTATTGTTCGTCCAGGAACCGTGATTACTACAACGCCAGGTCGATTCCGAGTGGGCCGTAACTGGGTGCGGGATTATCGTAATCTTGGTCCTTTATCGGTTACTCAGGTGTTGCAAAAATCGAGCAATGTTGGGGTGAGCAAATTAGCTCTGGCACTTGAAGATGATGTGTTTTTGGATGTGTTTTATAAGTTAGGTTTTGGCATTGATACAGGAAGCGGATTTCCTGGCGAAAGTTCTGGGAAGTTTTCTATCCGTCCTAATTGGAGCAAGTTTGAAAAAGCGACCTTATCTTATGGTTACGGTATGCAGGTTACGCCTTTGCAGTTGGCAAAAGCTTATGCGACTTTAGGTAGTGGTGGCGTTAAACGCGACATTTCTTTTTTAAAGACAGACAAACCTCTATCTGAAGAGCGGGTGTTTTCACAAAAAGTTGCTCAGCAAGTTATTTCTATGATGGAAACCGTAGTAAATGATGGTGGTACGGCAATCTCTGCCTCTTTGGAATCTTATCGTGTTGCAGGTAAAACAGGCACCGCAAGAAAAGCAGTAAAAGGCGGTTACGGTGATGAGTATATGACGTTTTTTGCCGGTATTGCTCCTGCCAGCCAACCTAAGATTGCCATGGTCGTATTTATCGATGAACCGGCGGGTGATGCTTATTACGGCGGCGATGTAGCTGCCCCTGTTTTTGCCAATGTTGCAGAAAAAGCATTACGTCTGCTTAATATTGCGCCTGATAAAAAAGAAGAAAATGTAGCTCAAGTTGTAAAGGAGCGCAAAAATCATGGCTAAAGTTATCGATTTTAATCAAGTTTTTTCGCACTGGGGTGATTGTTCTGTATGGTCAGGCAACACCAGTGTTGTGGTACAAGAAATTCAGTTAGACAGTCGTAAAGTAGAAAGTGGTGATGCGTTTGTTGCGTGCCTCGGATATTCGCTTGATGGTCGAACATTTATTCCCAAAGCGGTTGAGTCGGGGGCTTCTCTGATTATTTGTGAAGCCAATGAGTTAGATGAGTCTGTATTGGCGTCATGTCAGGAAGCCAACATCGCGTGTTTTTTGGTGCCTGATCTGTCATTACGTTTAAGTGCTATTTGTGGAGAGATCTTTGGCCATCCTTCTCGCAGCATGAATGTTGTGGGTATTACTGGAACGAATGGCAAATCCAGTTGCGCGCAACTTATTGCGCAAGCGTTTTCGTTGCTTGATGGTGCGTGCTGGGTGTTAGGCACACTGGGTTACGGTCGCTACGGAAATCAACAACCTGGTGAAAATACAACAACGGATCCTATTCGCATTCAGCAGGAACTTGCCGCTGCGGTAGATGCAAATTGTCATCAGGCTGCGATGGAAGTTTCTTCTCATGGTTTGGTACAGCATCGTGTCGCAGCTATTCAGTTTGACACTGCAGTGTTTACTAATTTAACCCGTGATCACTTGGATTATCATCAAACGATGGAAGCCTATGCTGATGCAAAGAAACAATTATTTTTGCAGCCAGAATTAAAATGGGCGGTCATTAATGCGGATGATCGCGTTGGACGTCAGCTGAAAAAAGATCCCAGCATAACGGCGAATAAGTTATTTATTTCTATCAATGAGCCTGCTAATGGTGCTGATTTAAGTCAGTGGTTATGGGTTGAAAATGTTCAACTGACTCTTTCTGGAATCAGTGCGACGGTGCACTCTCCATGGGGCTCGGGCAAGTTAAAGGTTCCGCTTATTGGTGGGTTTAATCTTTACAATTTGTTGTCGACGATTGCGGTTTTAGGTATTCAGCTAAAAAAGATGCCTGCCGTAATGGATATAGTGAATCGACTTGAATCTGTTAAAGGGCGTATGCAACTGATTCAACAATCACAGCAGCCTTTGATAGTTATTGATTACGCACACACGCCAGATGCACTTGAGCAAGCATTACTCGCTGTTCGTGAGCATTGCAGTGGAAAAATTTGGTGCATTTTTGGTTGCGGTGGAGACCGAGATAACGGTAAGCGTCCACTGATGGCGAGAGTAGCAGAAAAGCTTGCTAACAAAGTAATTTTTACCGACGACAATCCAAGAACAGAAGCACCAGAAGTTATTATTGAACAGATGCGTGCTGGCACCAAAAAGCCGGATGCTATTCCTTACATTGCTGAGCGAAAAGAGGCTATCGATTACGCCATCGATAAAGCTCATCTTGGTGATGTGATTCTGTTGGCGGGTAAAGGTCACGAAGACTATCAAGTGATCGGAAAAGAAAAGATTTTTTACAGTGACATCGAAACGGCAGAACAAGCATTGGCGAGGAGGAGCGTATGATTTCTTTAAGTTTGCAAGATATCACTGCTGCGACAAAAGGCCGTTTGGTTGGAGTTGCTGAAACCTCTGTGAATCGAGTCATCACTGATACGCGAGCTTCATGTGATGGTGGACTCTTTGTTGCCCTTAAAGGCGCAAATTTCGATGCTCATGAATTCTTACAAGACGCTATTGATGGTGGAGCTTCGGCACTGGTTGTTGAGCATGAAGTTGCTTTTGGTGTGCCACAGGTGGTAGTTGCTGACTGTCGTAAAGCATTAGGCGATATCGCTCGCTTGGTACGTGAAAAGTCGTCGGCTCAATTTGTTGGGTTAACTGGAAGTGTCGGTAAAACCACTGTAAAAGAAATGATTGCTGCAATTTTGTCTGAGTGTGGTGATACGCTGGCAACAAAAGGCAATCTTAACAACGACATTGGTGTTCCACTTACTTTGTTCGAGCTAGAAGCTGGACACGAGTTTGGCGTTATCGAGATGGGTGCTAATCACGCGGGTGAGATTGCATACACAACGGATATTGCCCGGCCCCATGTCGCGTTAATTAATAATGTAGCGCCCGCTCATTTAGAAGGGTTCGGCGATCTACAAGGCGTCGCCGATGCTAAAGGAGAGATCTTTAATAGCCTCGATCCTAAAACGGGTGTGGCAATCATTAATCGTGATGATGCTTTTGCTGACTTCTGGTTGAATAAAATTGAATGTCCTTCGTTGACATTTGGTCGTTCAGAAGGAGCACAAGTAACTGCGAGTGATATTTCTCTAGACGCAACGGCATTCGCTTCGTTCACCTTACATGTTAATGAGCAACAACTGCCTGTTAGGTTGTCGGTACCGGGTGAGCACAGCGTTAACAATGCTTTAGCGGCTACTGCTTGTTGTGTTGCTTTAGATATTCCATTAACAACCATTGTTAGCGCTATAGAAAAGTTTAACGGAGTGGGTGGACGTCTTCAGGTATATCAACCTACCGCTGGTGTTCGTATTGTTGATGATACATACAATGCGAATTACTCATCGTTAATTGCCGCTATTGATGTGATTTCACAATTTGATGGCATCAAGATATTGGCCATCGGTGATATGGCTGAGCTGGGCGAAGAAGCTCGCGAATATCATGCTAAGGCAGGAATTAAAGCCAAGCAGGCAGGTATTGATTATTTATTATCAGTTGGTGTGTTAAGTCAATTTGCAACTGATGCTTTTGGGGACAATGCTGTTCATTTTTCATCGCGTCAATTACTGACGCAATGGGTTATAGAAAAACTACAACAATCACAAGGAACGGTTTTGTTAAAAGGCTCACGCAGTGCTCACATGGAAGAGGTTGTTAAACAACTTTTGAGCTGGGCTGATACTCAATCAGGGGGAACACAATAATGTTATTGTGGCTTGCAGAATACTTACAACAATATATGTCTGCGTTTAACGTCTTTCAGTATCTGACGTTTCGAGGAATCCTAAGCATTATCACGGCGTTAGGTATTTCTCTAATAGTCGGACCTATCATGATCCGCAAACTGGCGCATTATCAAATTGGTCAAACGGTAAGAACCGATGGACCACAAACTCATTTATCTAAAGCCGGCACGCCGACGATGGGTGGGGCTTTGATATTAATCGCTATCGCTCTCTCTACATTGCTATGGGGCGATTTAGAAAACCGTTTTGTATGGGTCGTGTTACTGACAACTTTATCATTTGGAGTTATTGGTTGGGTCGATGATTATCGAAAACTAATTCGAAAAGATCCAACGGGTTTGCCTGCTAGATGGAAGTACTTTTGGCAGTCGGTTTGTGGATTTGCTGCGGCATTCTACTTGTTTTATTCCGCTCAATCGGTCGAAGAGACAACGTTAATCGTTCCATTTTTTAAGAACGTAGCTATTGAGCTGGGTGTAATGTTTATTCTTTTGACCTACTTTGTCATTGTGGGCACCAGTAATGCGGTTAACTTAACCGATGGCTTGGATGGTCTAGCCATTCTGCCAACCGTATTAGTTGCCGGCGCTCTTGGAATTTTTGCATATCTAACGGGTAACGTTAAGTTCTCGGACTACTTAGCGATTCCTTATGTGGCCGGGGTTGGTGAGCTGGTTATTTTATGTGGCGCTATTGTCGGTGCCGGTCTCGGATTTTTATGGTTTAACACGTATCCCGCGCAAGTTTTTATGGGCGATGTGGGTGCTTTAGGTCTTGGCGCTGCATTAGGTTCTATCGCGGTGGTTGTTCGTCAAGAACTGGTTCTGGTCATTATGGGCGGCGTGTTTGTTATGGAGACGGTATCTGTCATTTTGCAGGTGAGCTCGTTTAAGCTCACTGGCCGGCGAATTTTTAATATGGCGCCATTACATCACCACTATGAACTAAAAGGTTGGCCCGAGCCACGAGTGATCGTACGTTTTTGGATTATCTCGGTAGTGCTGGTGCTGGTTGGTTTAGCAACGTTGAAAATCAGGTAATCATCGATTTATGTTTGAAGCAATAACGCAAAAAAATCCCGTCATGATTGTTGGCCTTGGGCTAACGGGCATGGCGTGCGCGCGTTATTGTCAACGCAAGCAGTTGCCGTTTTTGATGCTGGATACTCGAGAAAAGCCACCTGCTGCATTGGAATTTATTGAAACCTTTGGTGCAGAACAGTTAAAGCTTGGCGGACTCGATCAAACCGTTATATCAACCGCTGGGCTAATTGTTGTGAGTCCTGGTGTTGATTTAAATACTCCAGCTTTAATAGCTGCTAAAGAGCAAGGCATTTCAATCGTTGGTGACATTGAACTTTTTGTTGATGAATGTTCGACACCTATCGTTGCGATCACAGGCTCTAATGGTAAGAGTACCGTTTGTGATGCATTAGGTTATGCATTGAATCGCTCGGGAATTAAAACTCTGGTTGCTGGCAACATTGGTACGCCTGTGTTGGATTTGTTGTTGCAACCTCAGCCTGAGCTATACGTGTTTGAGCTTTCAAGTTTTCAGCTAGAAAGTACTTACTCATTAAAAGCTAAAGTCGCTGTTGTTTTGAACGTTTCAGAAGATCATCTTGATCGCCATCATACGGTAGAAAACTATGCTGCAATAAAGCGCAGAATCTATCGCAATGCCGAGCATGCTATTTATAACATCGAGGATTCTGCTACCCATCCTCAGGATGTATCTGGTCAAGTAACCAGTGTTGGGCTGACAGAGGATTCTGATTGGCACGTTCATTCTGGAGTCGACGGTTTTGAGATTCAGCAAAAGGGCAAACCGTTCTTAAGCGAAAACGACACCCTTTTAAAAGGTGCTCATAATGGATACAACTTTGCTGTATGCATTGCCGTTGCAGATGCTTTGGGAATTTCGGAGCTGAAAACATTTTGTCTACATTTGGCATCGTATGCCGGATTGGAACATCGCTGTCAGCGTGTACTAACAGAAGATGGCATTGTCTGGATTAATGATTCTAAAGCAACCAATCCAGGTGCTGCTGAAGCAGCCATTAAAAGTTTCCGCTCACAAAAGCATGCTTTATATCTGATTGCTGGTGGTGACGTTAAAGGCGCAGATATTGACGAGCTGGCTGAGCTTATTCAAAAGAATGTGAGTCAATGTTGGGTGTTTGGTAAAGATGCTGGTTTGTTTAGTCATTTGTTACCCGAAACATTATGTCGCCAGGTAACCAACATGGAGCAAGCTGTCACGGCAGCAAAAGAAGCAGCCAATGAAGGCGACTATGTTTTACTTTCGCCAGCCTGCGCCAGTATTGATATGTATAAGAATTATCAGCAACGTGGTGAGCACTTTGTTTCTCTGGTTCAGGGAGGCAAGGCATGAGTTCTGCTGCAATGACACCTGACTATTTTAAAGGTATCGACAATAAACTCATCGCTATCGTAATGGTGTTGTTGGCGTTGGGTTGCGTGATGATTGTATCGTCATCTATTCCCTATGCAGAAAAAAATGTTCCTGGTAACAGCTTTTATTTTATTCAGCGGCACTTCATTTATTTAATGATAGCGTTAATAGCCGGATTCGTTACTTTGGCTATCCCTATCGAGATGTGGCGCAAGTATGGGCCATGGTTACTCGTACTGAGTATTGTACTGTTGGTGGCAGTTTTAGTTGTCGGAAAAACTGTTAATGGTAGTCGTCGTTGGATCGCTCTCGGCCCCGCAACTCTGCAGGTGTCTGAGTTGGTTAAGCTCTTTGTTATCACCTATATGGCTGGGTATTTAGTTCGCCGTTCTGATGAACTGCAAACTCAAATTCGAGGATTTATTAAACCTCTATTAATACTTAGCTTGATAACGGTATTACTAGTATTAGAGCCGGATTTTGGTGCGGCTGCCGTTATTACTTTTACGGCGTTAGCCATGTTGTTTTTAGCTGGCGCTAAGCTGTGGCAGTTTATTGTATTGAGCGGTTGTGTTGGTGTCGCTTTGTTCGGAGTGGCAATTAGTCAATCTTATCGTTTGAAGCGGTTGATGGTTTTTCTTGACCCTTGGCAAGATCCTTATGGTGCCGGTTATCAGTTAACTAAGTCGCTGGTGGCTTATGGACGCGGAAACTGGTTTGGACAAGGTTTGGGGAACAGTATCCAAAAGTTATCTTATTTGCCCGAAGCTCATACCGATTTTGTGTTTGCGGTTTTTGCCGAAGAGTTCGGTTTTATCGGTGTAATAATCGTACTGATACTATTTGCCGCGTTATTGTTCCGCGGTATGAAGATCGCTCGAGAAGCGTTGAAGGCGGAGCAATCTTATGCTGCTTTCCTTGGATACGGTATTAGCATTTGGCTGACGGCTCAGGCATTGGTCAATATTGGCGTCAGCAGTGGAGCCTTACCCACTAAAGGTTTAACACTGCCTTTTGTTAGTTATGGCGGTAACAGCTTAATTATCTGTTGTGTGGCTATTGCCATTTTGCTTCGAGTGCATTACGAAACGGTAATGGCCGCTAGCAGCAGCGAAACAGTGAAAAAGAAACCCAAAAAATCAAAGAAGGAGAAGGTTGAGTGAGTACTTCTTCTACAAAAAATATTTTAGTCATGGCCGGAGGAACAGGGGGACACATCTTTCCTGGATTGGCTGTTGCTCATGCGTTGATAGAAAAAGGCTACAGCATTCATTGGCTAGGTTCTGTCGGTGGCATGGAACAAGAGTTGGTGTCTGACGACAATATCACGTTGCATTTGTTGCCTATTAAAGGTTTGCGTGGAAAAGGCATGCTTGAATTAATTAAAGCGCCTTTTCGATTAATTTCGGCAATCTCTAAAGCGTTAGCGATTGTTCGTAAAACTCAGCCTCAGCTGGTTATTGGTTTTGGCGGTTTTGCCAGTGGCCCTGGTGGGTTTGCTGCGGGGATCGCGCGTAAGCCACTTATTATTCATGAACAAAATGCGACCGCTGGTTTGACGAATCGTATTTTGGCGCGTTGGGCTAACACCGTATGTGAAGCGTTTGCTGGCGCTTTTAAAGCAACACAGGCTACCCAGGCAACAGGGAATCCCTTGCGCAAGAATATTATTGACTGGGTTAAGAACTCAGAAGCAAAAACGGTGACCAAACCATTAAGTCTATTAATCGTTGGTGGGAGTCGAGGCGCGAAAATCTTTAATGATGAATTACCAAAGCTGTTGGTTGAATGGATTCAAAATAATGATATTCGAGTCGTACATCAAACTGGCAAAGGAAACTTCGAGTCAGTAAGTCAACAATATGGTGACGAAGTACAAAGTAAAAAACTGGTAACTGTGACAGAATTCATTCACGACATGGATCAAGCCTACAGTGATTGTGACTTTGTTATTTGTCGAGCTGGTGCTTTGACAGTGTCTGAAGTTGCAGCAATGGGCAAACCAGCGATTTTTGTGCCTTACCCATGGGCGGTTGATGATCATCAAACGATGAATGCCCGATTTTTATCGGATAAAGGAGCCGCGTTTTTGGTTCCGCAAAGTGATATTAGTGAAATAAGTAAACACATTCAGTCGTTGGTCGAACAACCAACGACATTAGACAGTATGGCCAAAATGGCACAACAACAAGCAGAACTGGAAGCAACAGACAACATAGTTGCTATTTGTGAAGAAGTGATTGGGAGTAAAGCCGCGTGAACAACCAGAAAAATAAACATTTTCCTATTCCAGAGATGAGACGTATTCGACGTATTCATTTTGTTGGAATTGGTGGTGTTGGTATGAGCGGTATTGCAGAAGTTCTATTAAATCAGGGCTACGACATTTCGGGCTCGGACCGTCAGGAAACACCTGTAACTAACCGCCTTAGCCGCTTAGGTGCAGACATTGTATTTGGTCATGCTGCTAACAATGTATTGGGCGCAGATGTTGTTGTTGTCTCGACAGCGATTCAAAGTACAAACCCAGAGTTAGAAGCTGCAAGAACTCGTCGAATCCCTGTTGTTCGTCGTGCCGAAATGTTGTCTGAGTTAATGCGTTACCGTCACGGAATTGCAATTGCAGGCACGCACGGAAAAACCACGACTACCAGTTTGATTTCTACCATCTGCGCACGTGGTGATTTAGATCCAACTTATGTGATTGGTGGTGTTCTAAACAGTGCGGGAAGTAATGCTCGATTGGGTAACAGTCGTTATTTCATCGCTGAGGCTGATGAAAGTGATGCGAGTTTCTTACATTTGCAGCCAATGGTTTCTGTGATCACCAATATTGATGCTGATCACATGGAAACTTACGGTGGTGATTTTAATAGCTTGAAACAAGCATTTGTCGAGTTCTTACACAATCTACCTTTTTATGGGCTAGCAGTCCTTTGTGTTGATGATCCGATTGTTCAAGAAATTTTGCCCGAAGTGGCGCGTCCTTATGTGACTTATGGATTTAACGAAAAAGCCGACTATCGTGCGTCTGACTTCACGCAGGTCGGGCATATCAGTCAGTTTAAAGTGTGGCGTAAGAATTCTTCTCGTCCGATGCAACTCGATCTGAATTTGCCGGGCAAACACAATGTGCTCAATGCCTTGGCCGCTGTTGCTGTGGGAATCGAAGAAGGTGTTAAAGAAGATGCCATTAAAGAAGCCTTGTTAAACTTCGAAGGTATTGGTCGCCGTTTCCATTCATTGGGTGTGTTCCCAATTGAGAATGGAGAAGTAGAAGTCGTTGATGACTATGGTCACCATCCTAAGGAAGTGAAAGCAACCATTGATGCAGTTCGTGAAGGGTGGCCTGATAAACGTCTGGTTATGATTTATCAGCCGCATCGATACACGCGTACTCGAGATTTGTACGATGACTTCGTTTCGGTTCTTTCTGATGTCGATGTTTTGTTGTTGATGGATGTTTATCCGGCGGGCGAAAAGCCTATTACAGGAGCAGACAGCAAGTCATTGTGTGGCAGCATTCGTCAACGTGGGCAATTAGATCCTATCTATGTAGATTCGAAAGAGAAATTGGCTGAAATCTTAAGTGGTGTTGCACAAAACGGCGATTTGGTTCTGACACAAGGTGCTGGCGATATTGGTCGCATTGCAAAGCAATGGGCCAGCGAAAAAAATACGATTTTAAAGCGTTAAGTTTGAGAAAGAGAAAAAGATAAACATGAGCGAATTGAATATTTCACAGATTGGTAAGACTGCCGTATTGCTGGGCGGGCACTCTGCTGAGCGCGAAGTGTCACTTCGTTCGGGTGAAGCGGTATTCAATGCGCTGCGAAAAAAGGGTGTTGATTGTATAAAATTCGATCCTTCTGAACAGGAGTTAACGCAATTAAAAGCATTAAATGTAAAAAATGTTTGGATTGCTCTTCACGGAAGGGGGGGAGAAGATGGTACAATACAGGCTGCATTGGAATTTTTAAATATTAAATACACAGGAAGTAGTGTTTCCGCATCGGCTATCGCGATGGATAAATGGCGAAGCAAGATGATTTGGAAGGCGATGGGATTGCCAGTAGCTAATCATACTCTCGTAGATCAATCTGTTGTTGTCGATGATGCGCTTGTCAGACGTTTGGTTGCTCGCCTCGGACCTGTTGTATTTGTGAAGCCTTCTCGTGAAGGCTCTAGCGTTGGCATGAATAAGGCAACGTCTCTTGATAGTTTAAAGGCTGCCCTAATCGAGGCCAAAAAATACGATGATGAAGTATTAGTTGAGTCTTTTATTACTGGCAAAGAATATACGGTGTCGATACTCGGTAACAAAGCATTACCCAGTATTTCGATGGTAACGCCCAGAGAGTTTTATGACTACGAAGCGAAGTATCACTCGAACGAAACTCAATATTTTTGCCCCAGTGGCTTAAACCCTGAGGAAGAAAAAGAGATCGCTGAGTTAGCGCAAACGGCTTTTTCTGCTCTTGGGTGCCAAGGTTGGGGAAGAGTTGACTTTATTCGTGATGAGGCAAGCGGACAGTTTATGTTACTGGAGGCTAACACTGTTCCTGGCATGACCGAGTCGAGTCTTGTTCCGAAAGCCGCAGCAGAAGCGGGAGTCTCTTTCGGTGATTTGGTATTGAAGATTTTAGAGACCGCTGTAAACAGGTAAATGATGACAAAAAATAAACGCCGCATGGCGACTACAGTAGAACCAAAAGGGCAGACAAAAGCTGGCAAGGCGCTGGCATTTGTGGCGTCTTTTTGTGTCTTAAGTAGCGTTATTGTTGGTATTTATTTCGGTTATGCGCCTTTGTTGTCATGGTGGGAGAGTGTTGAGTTTCAGGTTGTTGCAGACGCGCAGCCGACAGTAGAAGCTGAGGAGTCTTCTGAAACCGACGATAGAAACTGGAAAGTCGCTATTGATAGCGATGCTCAATATGTTGCAGCGATTGAGTTGGAAGAGTTTTTAAAAGAAAAGTTAGGTGATGGCTTCTTTGGGCTTGATGTGAATGAAGCGGCTGAAGTTTTAATGTCACATCCATGGATTAAGACAGCTGTCGCTCGTAAAGTTTGGCCAGAAACCTTGTTAGTTGAAATTTCTGAGCATGAGCCTTGGTTGAACTTAAATAATAAACGTTTGATCAGTTTGCAGGGTACGGTCTTTGAGCCAGACAATATTGCGTTGTTTGGTCATTTGCCTTTGTTAGAAGGTGAGTTTGGAGAGTTAAAAGATTTGTTGGATATGTATCATTTTTTCTCGGAGCAAATTCCTTCGACAGAATTTGAAATACGACATTTGCAGTTTAAAGCAGAAAATGGCTGGGCGATTACCTTGGCAAATGGGGTTCATCTATATCTGGGTAATCAGCAATTAACTGAACGTATGGAACGTTTTTTTGCTCTATTAAAAGAAATGAATAAACATCAACAACAAAAAATTGCTTATGTGGATTTGCGTTACCAGTCGGGCGCCGCGATTGGTTGGCAGGAGGAGTCCTCCATGACTCGAGTTGCTAAAGCTAATAAGTTCATCGCAACGGAGGCCATTTAGAGAAAATTATGACTAAGTCACCAGAAAAAAAATTAATTGTTGGACTGGATATTGGCACATCCAAGGTCGTTGCTATTGTGGGCGAAGTCGGTATTGGTGAACAAATAGATATTATCGGTATTGGTTCTCACCCATCTCGAGGATTGAAAAAAGGTGTCGTTGTTAATATCGAATCAACGGTTCAATCGATACAACGCGCTGTTGAAGAAGCCGAGTTAATGGCGGGCTGCCAGATTCATTCTGTCTTTACTGGTATTGCAGGTAGTCATATTAATAGCTTGAACTCTCATGGCATCGTCGCCATAAGAGACAGTGAGGTGAATGCTCAGGATGTAGAGCGAGTTATCGATGCAGCAAAAGCGGTTGCGATTCCTGCTGACCAAAAGATCCTGCACGTATTGCCACAAGAGTTTATTATCGATAATCAAGAAGGCATTCGTGAGCCTATTGGTATGTCGGGTGTGCGTCTTGAAGCAAAAGTTCATATGGTAACTGGGTCTGTCAGTGCCGCTCAAAATATTATTAAGTGTGTACGTCGTTGTGGGTTGGATACTGACGACATTATTTTAGAGCAACTTGCTTCATCTTATTCGGTACTGACCGAAGATGAAAAAGAGTTAGGCGTTTGTTTGGTTGATATCGGTGGTGGAACGACTGATATAGCTATTTTTACCGAAGGTGCTATTCGCCACACGGCGGTTATTCCCATTGCGGGTGATCAGGTCACTAATGATATTGCGGTTGCCTTGCGAACACCGACGCAACACGCTGAAGATATCAAAATTAAGTACGCTTGTGCTTTACGACAATTAACTTCGTTAGAAGATACGATTGAAGTACCTGGAGTGGGAGAGAGAGCCCCTCGTCGTTTATCGCGACAAACTTTGGCTGAAGTTGTAGAACCCAGGTACGAAGAGTTATTTAATTTAATTCAAGCAGAATTGCGTCGCAGTGGTTTTGAAGAAATTATTCCTGCGGGCATTGTTCTGACTGGCGGCTCTTCCAAAATGGAAGGCCTGATTGAGCTGGCTGAAGAAGTGTTCCACATGCCAGTGCGTCTAGGTATGCCTCAGTATGTGAAAGGCCTGGCTGATGTGGTCCGTAATCCGATTTATGCAACTGGGGTTGGATTGTTATTGTACGGTCATCAGCAAAGTCGCGAGACGCATTTTGATAGAGAAGAATCAGGTGGTTTTTCATCCATTGTACAGCGAATGAAAAACTGGTTTAGCGGATTTTAAAATTTTTAGAGTATAGAAAGAGCAAACATGAAAGAAGGGGAATTAGACATGCCAAATATGTTTGAGCTAGTCGATAACTGCCAAGAATCGGCTGTTATCAAAGTGGTTGGCCTGGGCGGAGGCGGCGGTAACGCTGTTGAGCACATGCTAAGTGCTAATATCGACGGCGTTGAGTTTGTGTGTGCCAATACGGATGCGCAGGCGTTGAGTCGTTCTAATGCACGTACAACTATTCAGTTAGGCGGCAGCATCACCAAAGGTTTAGGTGCTGGTGCTAACCCAGAGGTTGGTCGTCAGGCTGCACTGGAAGATCGTGAACGTATCCAGGAAGTATTAGGTGATACCGACATGGTTTTCATCACGGCTGGAATGGGCGGTGGAACAGGAACCGGTGCTGCTCCTGTGGTGGCAGAAATTGCCAAAGAAATGGGCATTTTGACAGTTGCTGTTGTTACTAAGCCGTTTTTCTTTGAATTAAAGAAGCGTATGAAAGTGGCGGAAGAAGGGATTGAAAATTTACGCCGTCACGTTGATTCTTTGATCATTGTTCCTAATGACAAAGTATTAAGCGTTTTAAAAGGTAAAGCGTTAACAGAAGCGTTCCGTGCAGCGAATGATGTATTACACGGTGCGGTACAAGGTATTGCTGAGTTGATCACACGCCCTGGTTTGATCAATGTTGACTTCGCCGACGTTCGTACTGTTATGTCAGAAAAAGGCATGGCAATGATGGGAACAGGTATTTCATCTGGCGAAACTCGAGCTAAAGTAGCGGCAGAAACTGCTGTGGCAAGCCCACTGTTAGAAGATGTGGATTTAGCAGGCGCTCGCGGTATTCTGGTCAACATTACTTGTGGTGAAGACTTGAGCATCGATGAGTTTGCTGAAGTTGGTAGCATCGTTCAGGACTTTGCATCGGACGAAGCGACGGTTGTCGTGGGTACTGCCATTGATGCGGAACTTAATGATGAATTGAGAGTCACAGTGGTAGCTACAGGTTTAGGTAGCAAAGATGATGAAGGCTCAGTAAAGCTAGTGGCCTCTGCCAATACCACAAAAGCTGATGGTTCGACGGATTACCAGAAGCTTGACCGACCTACAGTTTTACGTCAGCAGAATGGCGGAGACAGCAAACAAGCGGTAGGAAGCGACATGGATTATCTGGATATTCCTGCATTTTTAAGAAAGCAGGCAGATTAATCTAACATTTCCTGACTGAACCGACAGTTGCTCTCAGGTCGGAATAAAGGCAGATCGTCCCCTTCTACGGTCTGCTTTTGCTCAGTTGTGAGCATTGATTTGGTTCTAGGGGAAGGTTTTAATGTTGTGTATTTCATTTTGAGGTTTTTTAGTGCTGGCAGTCATTTGCTAGCGACTAATTGAAGAAATTGGCATAAAATGTGACTGGTTTGGTGAATTGAGTAAAAAATGAACTAAAAAGATTTTCAAACAAGCGTTATATCTGGTAGCATGTTGGCCCTTCATGGATCACGCCGAGATGGAACCTCCAGAAAACAATCGGAGTATCAACTTAATGATAAGACAACGCACCTTACGTACTGCAATTAGAGCGACTGGTGTTGGCCTGCACACAGGCGAAAAAGTATACTTAACTTTACGGCCTGCACCTGTTGATACAGGAATCGTTTTCCGTCGAGTTGATCTCGATCCCGTTGTAGAAATCCACGCGAAGCCTGAAAATGTAGGTGATACCACGTTATCAACCTGCTTAGTGAAAGGCGATGTTCGTATTTCAACCGTTGAGCATTTATTAGCAGCTATGGCTGGTTTAGGTATTGATAATGCCTATATCGACGTATCTGCTCCAGAAGTTCCTATTATGGACGGTAGCTCCGGTCCTTTTGTCTTCCTTATCCAATCTGCAGGTGTGGAAGAGCAAAACAAAGCGAAAAAATTTATTCGTATTAAGAAACGTGTTGTTGTTGAAGATGGCGACAAGAAAGCTGTTTTCGAGCCCTTTGACGGCTTTAAAGTTTCTTTCTCTATCGATTTTGATCACCCGGTCTTCAAAAATCGCCCACAAACAGCATGTGTTGACTTTTCTAGCACCTCATTCGTAAAAGAAGTTAGCCGTGCGAGAACCTTTGGTTTTATGAACGATATTGAGTACTTACGTTCTAAAAGCCTGGCGCAGGGCGGTAGCTTAGATAATGCCATTGTAATGGATGACTATCGTGTGCTTAACGAAGATGGTTTGCGTTACGATGATGAGTTTGTAAAGCACAAAATCCTTGATGCCATTGGTGATTTGTACTTATTAGGCAATAGCTTAGTCGGCGCATTCTCTGGTGTTAAGTCAGGCCATGCTCTTAATAACGCATTGCTACGAGCATTGATTGCCGATAAAGAGGCATGGGAGACGGTAACTTTTGAAGATGCGAGTGCCGCACCAATCTCTTATATTATGAACCCCATTCTCTCTGTTTAGTTACGTTAGAATGTGAGGTTAAAAAAACGCCAAAGTGGATACTTTGGCGTTTTTTTATATACTTAAGAGTTACTTACTTTCTGGTATTGAGTTAAGCGTTATTATAATATCAATGCCTTTCAAGCCCGCGAAGCCATTTTGACGCAGTTGAGACAGCAGCTGAGGGGTTTCAAATTTGAGTCGGGTTGCCCAAGCCGCTGCATGGGCACCGAGAACTAAGCGACTGTCTCGATAGTTCACTACGTGACAATGTTCTGTTAGGTTGTCTGGTAAAAATGACTTTATCGTTTTGTCCAACTGTTTGATTCTGTTGATATTATCAAGCAAGTACCGAAGAGAGCCTGTGGCGTTATCGGTAATGGTATTTAACGTTTGTGGGCGCTTTTTAGTCATTCGTAATACGGCTTATGCGGCAAATTAGATGTAGGCTTGGCAAATTATAACAATAAAAAGATGTTGCATGAATCAACACACAGGGTAGAGAGATAATGAGTTTTACTATTTTACATCGTTCTAATCGTGGAATGAGAAGTATTAAGGTACGGACCGGTGGGATCTGGACCTTTGCGATTTTAGCGGTTCTTTTGCCTGTGGTGACGGGTGCTGGCGGTTATATGTTTGCCCGCTATCAGGGGCATATCGCCAGTGTTGATAACGAGACCATTGAAAGCTGGCGACTACAGCTTGAGCAACAAAAAACAATTCTTCACAACGCCAAAGAAAATTCTCAGCAGCAACTCAATGCTTTAACAGCCCGTTTGGGGGTTCTTCAAGCTCATGTCCGTCGTTTGGATGCGGCTGGAGCTCGCGTGGCTGCTGTATCTGGCCTCGATGCTGACGAATTTAACTTTAATAATACACCTGCTATTGGTGGTCCTGAGTCTCTTCAGGATATTCATAAACAAACATCGGTTCCTGATTTTGTTTCCATGCTAGATGATTTGGATTATCAGCTAAACAATCGTGAGCAGCAGCTATCTGCGTTGGAATCTTTAGTTCTTGATAAGCACATGGGCGTTGAGCGCTATATTTCTGGTCGTCCAATCAAAAAAGGTTGGATGTCATCTTTTTATGGCCGTCGTAATGATCCTTTTAGTGGGCGTCCTGCCTGGCATGCGGGTATTGATTTTGCGGGTGATGAAGGTTCGCCTGTTATCTCTACTGCGGCGGGTGTTGTGACTTATGCTGGGGAGCGTTATGGTTACGGCTTGCTGGTCGAAATCAGCCATGGGGATGGTTATGTTACCCGCTACGGACATAGCAAAGAGATCTTGGTGAAAGAAGGTGCTGTGATCAGCAAAGGACAAAAGGTAGCACTGATGGGCAATACTGGGCGTTCTACCGGTGCTCATGTTCATTACGAAGTCATCAAAGATGGTAAGCAAATTAATCCTTTGCGCTATGTAAATCGCAAAGCAAAATAATTGGATAGTTTAGGTGAGGCTAAAATAGCCTTACCTTTGTTACTGATTATCAGTTTTAACAGGCTATTTTGATTAAGCTATTTGCACTTCTCACCTCGCGATTGCTGCTATTTTAGTCACAATAGAGAGCTTCAACGAAAAGCAGGCAAGTCAGTAATTTTTACCTCAACGGGTTTGCTTGATTTTCTCAGATTCATCCCCATGTCTTAATCCAGCTGTTTCAAGTGAAACGGCGTTTTACCTTAGGATTTATTAGGGGTACAATTCCGCATCCTTTAGTGTTTCCAGCGCTTGGCGAATAATTTATAAAATAAGAGAACTTCTATGTTAGGGCAACTTTTAACCAAAATTTTTGGTAGCAGAAATCAGCGCATTTTGAAACGAATTCAAAAGCAAGTTAATGCCATCAACGCATTAGAGCCGGAATATCAACAATTATCCGATGATGCGTTAAAAGCGAAGACCGAAGATTTTCGTCAACGCGTTGCTAACGGAGAAACTCTCGACTCTCTATTGCCAGAAGCCTTTGCTGCTTTACGTGAAGCCAGTGTTCGAGTGATGAAAATGCGTCACTTCGACGTTCAGATGGTGGGCGGAATTGTATTGCACGAAGGTAACATTGCCGAGATGCGTACGGGTGAAGGTAAAACGCTGGTTGGAACACTTCCCGCTTATCTGAATGCACTTTCTGGTAAAGGCGTTCATATTATTACTGTCAATGACTACCTCGCAGAGCGTGATGCTAACTGGATGCGCCCGCTTTATGAATTCATGGGGTTGAGTGTCGGTGTCATTTTATCAGGGCAAAATCACGAAGAGAAAAAAGCAGCCTACGGCTCAGATGTTACCTACGGAACCAACAATGAGTTTGGTTTTGATTATCTGCGCGACAACATGGCGTTTGACCTGGAAGAGAAAGTTCAGGCCGAATTAAACTTTGCCATCGTGGATGAGGTTGACTCTATTTTAATCGATGAGGCGCGTACGCCTTTGATTATTTCGGGTGCTATCGAAGGCAGCTCGGAGCAATATCAAGAAATCAACAAGCTGATCCCCTTGCTGAAAGAACAAGTTTCTACTGGCGAAGGTGAAGAAGAAGTTGTCGAAGAGGCAGGCGATTATGTTATTGACGAAAAAAGTCGCCAGGTTCATTTGACTGAAGATGGTCAGTTGCGTGTAGAAGAGTTACTGGTTGAGAAGAAACTGATGGAAGAAGGTCAGTCTTTATACAGTGCTCAGCCTCAAAGCATCGCTCTGCTGCATCACATTAATGCGGCTTTACGAGCGCACACTCTATTCAAGAAAGATGTCGACTACATGGTTCGTGGCGGTGAAGTCGTTATTGTTGACGAACACACTGGACGTCCAATGGCTGGACGTCGTTGGTCTGATGGTTTGCACCAAGCCGTTGAAGCAAAAGAAGGTGTGCAGATCCAGAAAGAAAACCAAACACTGGCATCGATTACTTTCCAGAATTACTTCCGCCTTTATAACACTCTATCGGGTATGACAGGAACCGCTGATACTGAAGCGCCAGAATTACAACAGATCTACGGATTGGAAGTAATTGTTATTCCAACCAACCGCCCGATGGCACGTGATGATATGCCTGATTTAGTTTTCTTGACGCAAGAAGCTAAATACAAAGCACTTATTGAGCAAATTGTAGAGTGTCAGGAGAAAGGTCAGCCCGTCTTGGTGGGAACCGCTTCAATCGAGTCTTCTGAGTTGGTTTCTACGCTATTAAAGAAAGAAAAAATTGATCACAAAGTATTGAATGCAAAATTCCACGGACAAGAAGCCGGTATCATCGCTGAAGCTGGACGTCCTGGCAACGTGACGATTGCTACTAACATGGCGGGTCGTGGAACCGATATTGTTTTAGGCGGTAACCTAAAAGCTGAAATTGCTGAACTGGAAGAAAAGTGGGAAGCAAAAGGTCACCCAGCCAAAGACAGTGCAGAGTTTAAAGAGGCGGTAGATGCTTTAGAAAAAGAGTGGAAGCAGCGCCAGGATCAGGTTCTGGAAGCCGGTGGTCTTGCTATTCTAGGTTCTGAGCGTCATGAGTCTCGCCGTATTGATAACCAGCTACGTGGTCGTGCGGGTCGACAAGGTGATGTGGGCTTGAGTCGATTCTTCTTGTCTCTTGACGATGATCTTATGCGTATCTTTGCTCCCGAACGTATGATTAATATGTTGCGTCGACTGGGTTGGGAAGAAGACGAAGCCATTGAGCACAAAATGGTAACGCGCGCGATTGAGAATGCACAGCGTAAAGTAGAAGCGCGTAACTTTGATATGCGTAAGCAACTTCTTGAGTATGATGATGTTGCCAATGATCAACGTACGGTCATTTATGAACAGCGTCGTGAGTTGATGGCGACTGATGATATTTCTGAAACCGCCAATGCGTTCCGTGGCGATGTGATTAATCAGGCAATTAGTGGTTATGTTCCACCACAAAGCATCGATAGCATGTGGGACATTAATGGATTGCAAGAGCATTTAAAACTCGAGTTTGGTCTAGAGTTAAGTATCCAAGAATGGTTAGATGCCGACGATGAAATGGATGAGCAAAAGCTACGTGATAAAGTCGTTGCTGCATTTGATGACGATTATCAACGCAAAGAAGAAATTGCTGGCGCACCTGCGTTAAGACATTTCGAAAAAGCCATTGTATTGCAAACCTTAGATACACATTGGCGTGAACATTTAGCGGCGATGGATCACTTGCGTCAGGGGATTCATTTACGGGGTTATGCGCAAAAGAATCCTAAGCAAGAATACAAGCGTGAAGCGTTTGAGCTGTTTTCTGAAATGCTCGACTCCTTAAAGCAAGAAGTGGTTACTATGCTGTGCAAAGTGCAGGTTAGAACCGAAGAAGAAGTTGAGGCGATGGAAGAGCAACGTCGTCGTGCGTTGGAAGAAGAAGCTAAGCGCATGGACTTCCAACATCAAGCTGCTGGTGGTATGGCAGCGGAAGGTGAAGCCCCAGCACCCGCTGAGCAAAGACCAGAAACCTTTGTTCGTGAGGGCGAAAAAATTGGCCGTAATGATCCATGTTTCTGTGGTTCGGGTAAAAAATACAAGCAGTGTCACGGTCGTTTAAAATAAATTTTTATTCACCTCTCCTTCATTCTGAAGGAGAGGTTCTCTTATCCTATCTTTAGAGCTTCATTATGATTCACGTTGTTGCTGCTATTATTTTGCAGAAAAATAAAGTGTTGTTAGCCCTACGTCCTGATGATAAACATCAGGGGGGAAAATGGGAGTTTCCTGGCGGGAAAAAAGAGGCCGGAGAAAGTTCAGAGCAAGCTCTGATTCGAGAGTGCGAAGAAGAACTCAATATTACGCTTAAAGCGCCTGAGCTTTTTGACCGTGTTGAGTTTGACTATGGCGACAAACAGGTGTCTATCGAATTTCTGGTCAGTCGTGGATTTGATGGAGAGCCTAAAGGAAACGAAGGACAAGAAGTTCGATGGTTCGAGCTTAATGACATTGCTGAGTTAGATTTTCCCAAAGCAAATAAAGCGGTGGTCAAAAAATTGTTAGCTAACTCTTAGGAGTTTAGCTAACAATCTTATTTAACTCTTAGATGGTTTTTAATCCTTCAACCTCAGTAATCTTGAGGCTTTTGATTCTCATCGATATGTGCGTCTTCACCAGGAATGCGCTTTTGTTCATCTGCCCACTCTCCCAGATCAATCAGGCGACAGCGTTCTGAACAGAATGGTTTGTAGGGATATTGATCATTCCAGGCAACGGATTTTTTGCAGGTAGGACAACTGACAATAAGTTCTTTATTCATGAGTACTCGATACTTTCCAACCACAAGTGGCATATTTAAAAGGGATTTCACCAGAAACTTTCTTTTTTATCAAGTCTGTTGATAAGGTATAAAAGTGGATGGAAATTCTGTGCTTGCCAGCACTGACTTCTGGAAACACACGAGAATCAGCGGGTAGAGCAATTCTTAGTAAGCTGGCTCCTAGGTCTGGTTTTTCTATTAAATAGTCACCCAGTGGTGCCGTAACAGGCTCAAAAGCTGACATCTCCCTAGTTAAGCGCAGTAATACTTCAATACTGGTACGCAGCCCATTAAGTTGCGTCATCCATTGCTTAAAATATTCTTTCCGAGACTTTTCTGACAGAGCGATAAATCGACATAACTCTGGCGAATCAAAAGAGGTTGCCCCTGCCAGTAACCCTTCTTTCTTCACTAAAGATTCAATAAATGGTTGTCGCCTTAACTCATCGCCGATGCGTCCCTTTGAATTGATAGCCCAGTGATGGAGTTTCTCTAGCTGTTTAAGAAAGTTTTTTAACTTGACGCTATCCACTGCAGGATTGTCGACCAGTTGTTGAAAGTGGTGCTGCTGAATCTCCAGCTCTTTAATAAGTTCGCCTTTAATGTCTCCTCGAGTCAGAGTATCAAGGAGTTTAATCAGTACTAAAACAGCAGATTGATGATTATCTCTTGTGCCTTCAAAAATGGATTGAGATAAGTGTCGTAGCATGGACTCCAAACGTAAAAAGTTACGCATCGGCTGGTTTAGAGGGTGTTCAAAAAGTATGTCAGAAACCGTATCAGTCATGGGCTAGTGATAAGTAAAATTGATGTTGTTGTTTGACTTGTACTTCAAGCGCTTCGAAAGATGCGTTGTTTTCGATAACATCATCTGCCTTTGCCAAACGCTCCGAGCGAGATGCTTGCTTTGATAGAATAGCTTTTGCGTTAGATTCGTCAACATTATCTCGTTGCATTACGCGTTGAACTTGTAATGATTCAGGAACGTCAACTACCAATACTCTATCGACGGTTTTATCGAGACCATTTTCGATTAAAAGAGGGACAACAATAATCACATAGTCGCTAGTTGCCTGGTTGCATAGCGCATCCATTCTTTCTCGAATCAATGGATGAAGCAGTGCATTAAGCCAGTTGAGATCATCTTCTGAATTGAAAACGTGTTGACGGAGTTCTGAGCGGTTGAGTTGTCCGTCATCATCCAGAATGTGTGAGCCGAAACGTTGCGCTATTTTTTTTAAAGCATCTGTGCCGGAAGCAACGACTTCTCGAGAAACCAGGTCGGCATCAACAATAGTGATGCCGAGCGATTGAAACAAATCCGAAACAGCGGTTTTTCCACTTCCTATTCCGCCCGTCAGTCCTATCCTTAACACTCTTGCCTCGATAATTAACGAATGTATTGCAGTATTGTATCACCCCAAAACATGGTAACCCAGCCCGCAGTTGCTAGATAAGGACCAAAAGATATTCTGGTTTCTAAGCCTTTTGACTGTAAACGCAGCATAATAATACCCAATACAGCTCCAACAACGGATGACATTAGGAGAACTAAAGGAAGGAACTGCCAACCGACAAACGCACCAATTGCAGCAAATAGTTTGAAGTCTCCTGCTCCCATACCATCCTTCTTTCGTAGCAATTTGAACAAGGCGTTTAATGTCCACAAAGATAGATATCCCACCAAAGCGCCAATAACAGCATCTTGCAATGGAATGGTCAGTCCAAAAGTTGCAGCGCCAAGCCCTAACCAAAGGACAATATAGGTGAAGGGATCAGGAAGTATCTGATGATCAATATCGATAAAGAAGTGTACGATGAAGATGGAGATAACAACGAGATAAATTAACGTTAACCAGCTGAAACCAAACTGAGTGGCTATCCAACAATAAGCAATACCTGTTAATAACTCAACAAAAGGGTAGCGTAAAGATATGGGAGTACCACATTGAGTGCACTTGCCTCTTTGGAACAAGTAGCTGATGAGTGGAATGTTTTCCCAAAAGCGAATGAGCTTTTTACACTTTCTGCAATGTGAGCGTGGGACTACCAGATTAAAATTATCATCCACGAGACGTGGATCGTTGCTCTCGCCTGTTACTTTGTAGCCAAACTCTTCAAGCATTTCAAAGCACTCTTCCTTCCATTCGCGAAAGAGCATGAGTGGGTAGCGGTATATGACTACATTTAAAAAACTACCGACCATAAGGCCGGTAATTAACATAACAATATTGAAGACTACGGGTTGGGTTTGGAATACTTCTATTATTTGCATTAAACCACGGCCCCTAACTGGAATATCGGCAGGTACATAGCAATGATCAGTCCACCTACCAATACACCCAATACTGCCATAATGAGTGGTTCCAATAGCGAGCTTAAACCGTCTACTGCATCATCTACTTCTTGCTCATAGATGTCTGCAATTTTGCCTAACATGGCATCAATAGAACCTGACTCTTCACCGATGGCTACCATCTGGTTGACCATGTTAGGGAAAACACCCGTATTCGACATCGCCAAGTGCATTTGGGTACCTGTTGTGACTTCATCACGAATATTGAGGATGGCAGTACGATAAATATAGTTTCCTGAAGCACCAGCGGCTGAATCTAAAGCTTCCACCAAAGGTACACCTGCTGCAAAGGTGGTTGATAGTGTTCGAGCAAATCGAGCAATGGCAGCTTTGTGTAGAATATCACCAACTACAGGAAGCTTAAGTATGGTTCTGTCTTGGGCATTCCTGACTTCTTCTGATTTTTGGTGAGCTGTTTTATAGGCAAAACCAAAAGCTATAATGGCTGCGAGCATTAACCACCAATATTCCTGCATAAACTCTGATAAGTTGATTACCATAACAGTAAAGGCGGGTAGCTCAGCACCAAATCCAGCAAATACTTCCTGGAACTGAGGTACAACGAAGATCAAGAGAATTGCTGTTACGATGATGGCGACAACCACAACGGCTACTGGATAAAATAACGCCTTTTTAATTTTCGATTTTAACGCTTCGGTTTTCTCTTTATAGGTAGCAATTCGGTCAAGCATGTTTTCTAATGCACCGGATTGTTCCCCTGCAAGAACCAGATCACAATAAAGATCATCAAAGTACTTGGGGTTTCTTCGTAACGCTTCCCCCATGGAAGTACCTGACTCGATATCGGCTTTGATAGCTAGTACCAGATCTTGCATCGATGGGTTTTCGTGCCCTTTACCAATGATGTCAAATGATTGAACTAAGGGGACACCCGCTTTCATCATTGTTGCTAATTGGCGCGACATAATCGCGATATCAACAGGTTTGATCGGTTTTTTGCTGCTGCCTAGTAAAGACTTCGATTTCTTTTGAATTTTTTGAGGAATAATCCCCTGCTTTCTCAATTGGGCTTTTGCGATAGTCGGGGAGTCCGCAATAATTTCGCCGGATACTTTTTTACCCTTTTTATCGACACCGTTGTACGCAAAAGTGGATACTTTTGCCGCTGCTTGTTTGCCTGATTGTTTTTTTGCTGCTGTTTGCAAAGCCATATAAATTAATCCTGTGTTACGCGATTAATTTCCGCCAGAGAAGTTACTCCCTGTTCCACCTTCAGGAGCCCTGATTGATGTAAATCGTTCACGCCATCTTTTTGTGCTTGGTCGGCAATATCGATTGCATTGCCACCACCCATAATAATGCGGCCCATTTCTTCGGAAACCGGCATTACCTGATAAATGCCAACCCTTCCTTTATACCCGTTTGTACATTGATCACAACCAACTGGTTCAAAAATTTCGAATTTTCCAATGCGTTCTTTGTCAAAGCCATATTTAATTTGCGCTTCTTCTGGAATATCGACAGGTTTTTTGCAGTGCTGGCACAATCGTCGCGCCAAGCGCTGTGCAATTACCAAATTAACACTGGTTGCTATGTTGAAGGGTTGAACGCCCATATTCACCAAACGAGTTAATGTTTCTGGGCCACTGTTTGTGTGCAGAGTCGACAGTACCATGTGACCTGTTTGAGCCGCTTTAATAGCAATTTCGGCGGTTTCGAGGTCTCGAATCTCACCCACGAGAATGACATCCGGATCCTGACGCAGAAAGGCCCGCAGAACGGATGAAAAGTCCATACCCGCTTTGGGATTCACGTTAACCTGATTGATACCCGCTAAGTTAATCTCTACTGGGTCTTCCGCTGTGGATATATTTCGCTCTGGTGAATTCAACATATTCACACCGGTGTAAAGCGAAACCGTTTTACCACTACCGGTTGGACCTGTTACCAGAATCATGCCTTGTGGTTTAAATAGCGCGTCTTCAAACAATTGGCGCTGAAAATCTTCGTAACCAAGTACTTCAATGCCTAGCATGGCACTGGAAGGATCCAAGATACGCATTACGATCTTTTCACCAAATAGGGTTGGTAGTGTACTTACACGAAAGTCGATGGCTTTGTTTTTAGAAAGCTTTAGTTTGATACGACCATCTTGCGGCACACGACGCTCCGAGATGTCTAAGCGTGACATAACTTTTAAGCGAGCAGCAATTCTTCCTGATAAATTTGAAGGAGGGCTAGATACTTCGTGTAAAATGCCGTCGATACGAAAGCGCACTCGATAGGACTTTTCGTAAGGCTCAAAATGAAGATCCGATGCGCCTTTTTTAATCGCATCAAGGAGAATTTTATTGACGAAGCGCACAATGGGCGCATCGTCGGCACCCGCCGCGTCATTGTCGTCACTGGGATCTGTCTCGCCACTGTCGACGTCAATATTTTCGAGATCGGCGTCGTCAAAGTCAGCCAAACTTTCGTTTTCACGTTCATCCAGAACTTTGTCGATAAACTCTTGAAGTTTATTGTCTTCAACTAAAACTGCTTCTACTGTCAATTTGCTGTGAAATTGGAACTCATCAAGTGCAACCAGGTTGGTTGGATCAGATACTGCAACAAATAATCGTTTACCCCTTTTGTATAAGGGGAGTGCATGGTGCTTCAGGATAAGTTTTTCTTCTACGGTTCCTTTGGGAATTTGCTCGTAGTCGATAGAACTGAGATCAAATAAAGGAACACCAAATTCATTAGAAACAAGAGAGGCTAATTGATAGGGTTCCATATACCCCTTTTCAGTGAGGTATGTGACAAATGACTGACTATTTTTTTGAGCTTCGCTTGCAGCATCCATCGCTTCACTTTCTGTAAGTAAGCGTTCGCTGACTAAACGTTTTGCCAAACCACTCAATGACACATTCTCTTGTGGTGTTACCATACTGCCCTCGAGCCAAAATTGTAAGTAATTTCCGTAAGTTATAGCATTTTTTAACGAATTTCCATTAAAAATACCTAGCTTCGTTATTATTCTAGTCAAAGAACGAAGGATTAGGTAATTTAGAGGCCAAAAATCGTTATATCTTTAGGCAGTTATCGTATTTTTCTAAACAACAGACTGCACTTTCAGCATGCAATTCGAGCTGCACCTTCTTAATTGCATTATATGATCGGTTGCTATGCAAAACTGTTACTCTTGCCCATTTTACAATATGATTAAGGCAACTTATTGAAAATAAAGCCTTAACCTACATGAGCAAATCAATGTCAGCGGTAAAAACAGTCATGTTTTTGTTGGGTGCTGCGTTTATTATTTGGCTGTTAGTGCAAAATTGGTCCGTTATTGTTGAGTACAGTCAATCTATTCATGTCGGATGGATGTTGTTTGCTTTATTGGTAGGCGGGTTATCTAATTTTTTATTGGCCGTTTTTTTCTCTAATATCTTAAAAAAGCACTCCACTCAGAGCTATTTGGTCAAAGATGGAATACGCGCCTACATCAATAGCCAGCCAGTGAAGTACATTCCTGGCAAAATATGGCAGTTCTTATTTCAGAGCTTCTATGTTTCAGAGAGTCATAATAAGACACGTGTATTTCTCGTTAATATCGAGTTTATGCTCGTACTTGTGGCATTTGTGGGAGGGCTATCTGGTTGCTTGCTGTTTTATGCTCGTGACTCCTTTTTATTTATTTTGAGCTTTATTAGCCTGATATTGGTCGGTGCAGGATATACCTTCGTTTCCTTGCGTATGTCTGCGGACATTAAAACCTCTTGGCAGCTTACTTTGCTGGCATTGGTCGCTAGCGCAGGGTATTTAACTGCGATTTACTTTTATTTTTATGCTTGGGATCTTTCGATTGCTGCTGGTATGACCGAGTTGGTCGGACTGTCGGGCATTAGTTGGGCGGCAGGTATTCTTTCTTTTGTGTTTCCTGCTGGCTTAGGCGTTAAAGAATGGGTGTTTATTTATCTGCCATCCATCATCAACATAGACATTAATTATTCTTTGCTGGTTTCTTATATTTTATTCATGAGGATATGGCAGATCATTTATGAATTAGTGTCAGTTCTTGTTTATCGTTTGTTTCGTTAATCATTTGTGGGAGGATTAACTTCCCATAAAACAATACTCCAAGGAATCGGTGTTCGTGCTGCATTAATCTTTCCGTAGCGAGAAAGCAAACGTTTGAAGCCACTGGTACTCCAATGATTGAGGTGGCCGGGAGTGTTGCCTAGATGAGATACATACTTTAGACGACATAGGTTTAAAAAACACCACAACGGCTCTCTTGGAACAGAGGTTAACACCCACCGAGCACTGACTCTGGAGAGTTCTTCGAGCGCTTTCGAAAAATCATCAAGATGTTCCAGTACTTCAAGGCAAACTACCAGATCAAATTGGTTATCCTCATAGTGCAGGTTATAAACCGAGTCTTGTTTTACCTGAATTGATGGATTTCTGCGTTGTGCACTTTCGACCAGTCTGGGTTCCAACTCGCAGGCTTCAAAGAAGCTCTCTGATTTAAGGCTTCTGTGTATTTTCTGTGTACTTATGCCTTCGCCGCAACCGACTTCAAGACAGCTTAAAGGCGCAGCGATTTTAATCAATTCATCGATATGCTGATAAAAGTTATCAATCAACCAGGTGCCGATCTTTCCTGACTGTTCATATTTTCCAATATAATCAATGTCAGTATTCAGTGATTGTTTATTTTCTTCGTTCATCGTATTGCAAGCTATTAATTTGTTCCGAAACCAGGCCAATCAAGAACACAATGACGGCAGAAACAATGAGCAACACCGTCATGTTAGTGAATCGACCACTAGTTGTTAGCGTGTAGATATAGTTAGTTAACCCTGCAATAAACATCATCATACTGATAGGGGTAAACAGTTTTAGTGGTGAGTAGAGTGTGCCGATCTTGAATATGATAATAATAAATCGAAAGCCATCTTTTAGTAAATTAATATGGCTTTTTCCAATTCTATCTTCCGTTTTAATAGGAACATAGCGAATGGAATAACCGGCTCTAAAGAAAGCCATGGTAATGGTTGTAGGGTATGAGAAGCCATTAGGCAACAGGTGTAAAAAAGAACAGAATTTTTCTGTTTTAACCAGTCTTAGGCCAGATGTTAGATCTTCTATCTTGTGCTCAACGATTTTAGACGATAACCAATTATAAAATTTGTTAGCTAACAGCCGCCCAAGGCTCGCCTGTGACTTATTGTCTCTTGCACCAACTATCATATCCGTGTTGTCATCAATATGGTCTATTAACTTCTTAACATCGGACACTCTGTGTTGGCTGTCTGCGTCCATAAAGAGTATATATTCTGTTGTTACTGTTCGTGCAGCTGTCTTAATCGCGGCTCCATTACCTTTAGAGTAGGGGTGAGTTGCTACGCCCACACCATGTTTTTCACAGATTTCTGGTGTGTTATCGGTAGAACCATCATTGACAACTAATATACTGACGTTTGGTAGCTCATTGGTTAGTTGTGGTAGGAGTTTATCCAAACTGATGGCTTCGTTTTTAGCTGGGATAGCAATCGTTATGTTATCCATTGGAGACTTCCTCCATCGCTGTTTTTTTACTAATAACCGACATCGCTTCCTCGATTTCTTTTTGATATTGGAGATGAACATCGGCCTTTTTTGAGCGGTTTAAATATTCTGCTGCTTCTTCGAGCCGATCATTCGAAAGATATAGCACAGCTAGTTTTAATGTAAAGAAGGGATCTTGAGGGGCAAATTTTAAAGCCTTAAGTAGTTGTTGCTCACTCTCTATCAAGTTCTTTTCAATATTTAACAAGAAATCGGCATAAAGAGTATGCAGCTTTGCCTTGTTCTTTGGTATTGAGTTGCTGTTTTTTAATGCTGTCCTATAGATTGCGTCCATGTACTCACTGGGTACTGTACATTTTTTTTGCAATACACAAAGAGTAAGCCCTTGTAAAAAATTATAAGTGCTTGCTCGTATGGTTTTGTTTTCCAGACGTTCAAGTAGAGGGTCTATTTCGCTAGAAGTGATTGTTTTTCCTGCAATACTAAATAGGAATAGATTACCAAAATAACCAGAGCCAGAGGCTTCATAGCTTTGAGTTGAACGATCAAAATAGTATTGGGCTTGTTCGAACATTAGTTGATCTCGTTCTAGTTCAAAAAACCTCATATAGATTCGTCCTAATTCATAATTTGCTCGCTCTGAATTGGGATGTGCATCAACATCGGTTATTGCTAATGAGAATTTGTCTTGGTAGGGCAGAATTCGAATGTAGCTAAAAGAGGCTATAACAATAATAACCGAGGTAAGTAATAGGTAGGGCTTTAGTTTGTATCGTTCGTTCAGCCATTCAAACAATCCCAATACGCCTAAAATAAGTCCTATTGAAGCAAGGTAATTGCGGTGTTCGAAGATGAGTTCGAGCGGCAAAAACGTTGACTCAATAATATGACAAGTCAAAAACCAGAGTACAAGAAAGCTAAATAAAGAGGAGCGATTTTCTTGACGCTGACAATAGATAGCTATGGCGAAAAGTGCTGTAACTGATAGTAGCGTTGTGATGGGGGTCAATAGTGATCTAGAAATGACAAAGTCATCATGGTAGATACTAAAATCCGTTGAAGCTGGGTTTATAAAAAGATAGATGTAATAAAATAAAGCTCTGGCTTCAGAAAGTAGCCTTTCTGTGAGAGAAAAGTCTCTATAAGCGTAGTTATTATTGAGCCAATCAAGTTGAGATGCCAATAAAGACATCATGACTATTACAATCAGAAGTGACAGGGGCGTTAGTAATTTATCTGCCAGTCTGGAGAGGAACTGTGGCGCATGTTCAAACCGAAAAGCGAATCTTTCTATAAGTATGATCAAGGCTATAACAATAATGCCATTCTCTTTTGAGAATAGCGCTAGGAGAGTACTTATCAAAATACCTGACAAAGCCAGATAGAGCTTTGTTCGATTAAATCCATGGAGCCTGGCGTAAACATAAATGTTTAACCCAACTAAAACAAAGAAACTGCTCAAGGAGTTCATTCGTTGAACTATATAAACAACGTTTGTTATGTTAATTGGATGAAGAAGCCAGATTGTTGTTATAAAAAAGGCAGAAAAATTCTGAGACTTTGTCTTTACTGGGAAATAGGGCGTTTTAAATAGAGCCTGTACTAAATAAAAAACTAATAAACCGTTTAGTATATGTATGATTAAATTTACAAGCTTGAAAGGATAAGTGTCGTATTCAGTAAATAGGATGTTAATGGCAAAGCTAGCATAGCTAATGGGTCTTTTAAGCGGCCCTGAATCGCCAGAGTAAGCTGCTGAAACTAAGTTCTCAGCGTTAAAAGTCTCCATTTTTAGAGATTTGTTTTGAACTATATTTACAAAGTCATCAAATAGGAAACTTCCATCTAGACTAGGTAGATAACAGATATATGTTAGTAGAGATGCAACTATTAGGTAAAAGAGAGCTATGTGTTTTTTCATCTATTTATGAATTCGTTTTAATAAAAATACTAGTAACAAAGTAGTAAGCTTCATATAAATACTAAGTCGAGTTAATTCAAAGCTTGATAAAGTTTTTAACTATTGGATTGTATAGAAGAATTGGGTGTTCACCTCCTTGTCATTTCAGGTAGTCTATTGCAAAACTTAAAGCAGTGCTTAATAGATTTTAATAAGGCTAAGAGCATTTGCACATTAACATACGCTGCATAAGCATTCTTTTAAAGCTGCATTTGAGAAAGCGTATATTATTTATGGCAAAAAAAAAGCTCTGATATATCAGAGCTTTTTTTGTATCTGCTTACCAGATATTATCGGCAAGTAGCTGGTAAGTATTTAGCAGAGCTACTTGAAGTACAAGCCCAAGTTACAACACCGTTATTATTACGAGTAGGTGTCAAAGTGATAGTAACATCTGAATCAGAACCTAAATCAGCTTGGGTACCAGTTACTGTAACAACACCAGCTGCAGAGACCGTACCTGAGCTAACGTATGCACCTTCAGTTGGGATGGTCAGACCTGTACCAGAACCTGCCAATGTGCCTTCGGCTTGAGCAAATTCACTAACAGCTGTTTTTGCGTTAGCTGCAGCAAGAAGCAATTCTGAGACTTTAGCGCGAACTGTGTAATCCTGGTAAGCAGGAAGTGCTACCGCAGCCAAAATACCGATGATTGCAACAACGATCATTAATTCGATAAGAGTAAAACCTGCACTCGCTTTTTTCATGTTTCATATCTCCAGTAGAGTTAAAGTTTGAAGTTTCTTGGCTAAGGTAGTCGCAAGCGACATGCCAACTTTCTTTGTGTAACTCAGATTTTACTCTAACTCTTTGATAATTATATTTTTATTTTTGTGAGCAAAGTCTTAGTTATTACACAATGTTATTACCTGCGATGGTCACTATGACACATAGAGTCACTTTTAGTGTGACAATTTGTGTCAGTTTACACAGTGAGTGACACATTTGGGCGATCAAAGAGTTCTTTCACCATAGAATAATTGACGCTAATTCTCCACCCGTTATTGAAGATTTCGCGTGCTAATTCTAGGAATATTGATCAACAGAATGAAAACTAGACGATTTGTTGATGAGTAGATGGAATTGTCGCTCAAAAGATAAACAAAAGGGGCACCTTGGCCCCTTTGGATTGAATCGCTACAGATGTAGGAGATTACTCTGCAAGTAGGGCTACGCGCATGCTCAGATCAATGGCTCGTATGTGTTTGGTGAGGGCGCCTACAGAGATAAAGTCGACACCTGTTGCCGCAACAGCGGCCAGCTCGTCGTCAGTGATGTTGCCTGAAGCTTCAAGTTTTACAGCATTTTGATGCAACTTTGCCATTTCGACGGCTTTTTTCATGTCTTCAATAGAGAAGTTATCTAACATGATGACATCTGCGCCGACATCCAGAGCCTCGGTAAGTTCTGTAAAGTTCTCTGTTTCGACTTCGACTTTTCTATTGGGGTGGTTTTTGCGCGCTAATGTAATGGCCGCAGTGATGCCACCGCAGGTCGCAATGTGATTTTCTTTAATAAGAAACGCGTCAAACAATCCAATGCGATGATTGTATCCACCACCTACGGTCACTGCGTATTTTTGGGCCATACGCAGTCCTGGAATGGTTTTTCGAGTATCCAGCAATTGACAATGAGTGTCTTTTATTTGCTCTACGTAAGTGCTTACTGTCGTTGCAGTGCCTGATAACGACTGCAAGAAGTTCATTGCTGTTCGCTCTGCCGTGAGAATAGCTCGAGCAGAACCCTCAATGTCGAGTAGTTTGGTATTGGCGCTAACCTGCTCGCCTTCTTCTACGTGCCATTGTAGCTCCGTAGTTGGGGCTAACTGCCGGAAAACTTCTTCAACCCAGGCTTTGCCGCAAACAATGGTTGGCTCGCGGCTGATAAGTGTCGCTTGTGCCTTGGTTACGGCGGGTATCAGTTCGGCAGTAATGTCTACTCCGTCGCTGGAGCCCAAGTCTTCTGCGAGTGCAAGCAGGGTGGTTTCTGTAATGTATTGCTTAAATTCGGGTGACTGATACATCGAAGATCTCCGGCGGAGGCTGGTTCTATCAAAAGCGCGCTATTTTAAGGGGGTTACTAGAGAAATAAAACGTAAAATTATCTAACTTGGAGATTTGCGTGGCTTTTTGATGATAATTACCACCAAATGCCTCTTAAAGCGCCTTTTATCTGTGCAACAATTAGTGTAAAACAGTGACTAAGCAGTATAAAATTTAGTTAAAGTGTGAACATTGTCACTCTAAACTGACATATTAGTTGTCTATTCTATGAGATAATGTTTGTCGTATTGTCTGCAACAGTTTCAAGTCGAGGTTGTTTTCGTGAGCGAAGAGCCACATGTTGTTCGCCTATCTGCTACATCAAGTTCATCAGTTAAGAGCGGCCACAGTACATTGTCTAACATAATACAGCAAGTCCGAGAGCAGGCTAGTCAAGGGCTCGAAACCCGCTTGAATAAAATGTTAGATACCGCAGATGATCGTTTATTTGATATGGCTGATAAGTCGAATGAAGTGATTTTCTTTCACTCCATGAGAATGATTCGTATTAAACGAAAAGGACTTATCAACTCATTTCGTCAAGAAATTTCCTCCGCATTTCAAAGCAACCTCACAGACCAGTCTGTAGAGTCTCCTACTGGAGACAACGTAGAAAGCTTTTCGTTGGACAATATTGCCCTGGTCAAAGATGATGATCTAGAAGAAGATTTGGCAATTGAAGGTATGATAGCCAAGGCCAGAGCGGCCAATGTAGATGCTTTACGTCATCTTGAAACTCGCCTTGATACTTTGTGTGTGACAGTTTCCGTTAACGAAAACAGCAACCCTATTGATCCTAAGGCTATCTGCGAAGCGTTTCGTATCAGTGTTCAAGTTCTAGACTTGGACATTGAGTCATTACTTATTATTTTTAAGTTGTTTGAGCGCTGTGTCATTGAGCAGCTTGACGAAGTTTATAGCGATATTAATGAGCTGCTTGCTGAGAAAGGCGTATTACCGGATTTACATAAACGTCGACCAAAACCAAAGAAGCAGGCTTCACGATCAGAAAATAACGCGAATGCTGATGAGCAATCGTTTGATGATCCTGATTTTGTTCAGCCCCAAGAGCAGGGGAATGGACAAGATGGTGTGCGTGACGAAGTCTTCTATATGTTACGTGATCTGTTGTCTTCTCAGAAATCGCCAGCACTTGCAAGAGGGCGACCTTCCGTTGATACATCTCAATTAGTTGGTGCTCTTAATTCTTTACAGCAACAAGCGCATATTGCTGGAGACTTTACGGCGCCGCAAGAGATACGACAGGCCATCGGAGGACTATTACCTACGGTTCAGGGTACGGTTCATGCCGGTGTTGTTGGCAATGTGAACGATGATGTTATTGATATTGTGACTATGTTGTTCGATTTTATATTGGAAGATCGAAACCTGCATAACGATATCAAAGCTATATTGGCCCGCTTACAGATTCCTATGCTCAAGATCGGTCTGGTTGACCGTGAGTTTTTCAGTCGCCGCAATCACCCTGCACGCCGTTTGTTGAATCTATTGGCTCAAGCGGGCATTGGCTGGCAGCCGGGTGCATCAGCAAACAGCGACATATTGTTAGCCAAAGTAACCAATGCTGTAGAAAGAGTGGTTACAGAATTTCAAGATGACATGGGGCTATTCGAAGAGTTATGTCAGGAATTCGAATCGTTCCAGCGCACCGATAGCCGCCGTTCGGGGATTCTCGAAAAGCGCGTCCGTGAAACAGAAGAAGGCAAAGCAAGAGCAGAAAGCGCTCGTAAGGCAGTGAACGAAGAAATCAAGCGAGTGTGCCACCGTCGTGTCATTGCCGCTCCTGTTAAGGCAATTTTAAAAGAAGCCTGGACCAATGTTCTATTTATTGAGAGCTTAAAGCGTGATTCTCACGATGGGTGGGATAAAGCTGTGAAGGTTGCTGAGTTCTTGGTTTGGAGTGTGCAACCTAAGAAAACAGAAGATGCTCGTAATAAGCTTCGAAAAATCATGCCTAGTTTAATTAAAAACCTAAAACTAGGAATGGATAAAATTTCTTTCAGTACCTTCCGAGCTTCTCAACTACTGAGTGAGTTGGAAGAGTGTCATCGTAAAGTCTTAGAAATTTCTAAACAGCGACTATCTTCGCAAGCGATTGAGAGCCCCGCTAATTCCGAACAGAAGCAGTTGGCTGCTCAAGAACATAAAGCGGTTGCACAAGAAATTGGTGAAACGGCAACCGAACAAACTCTTGAAGAGCTGACTTTAGCGTCGCAGCAGCCTACCGTGGGAGTGGCGCAAGAAAGAGAAAGCTGGTTGGATGTTGGCGAAGAGGTTAACGAATCAGATCCTGTGTACCAACAGGTGGATCAGATTCAAGCGGGTGCCTGGGTAGAAATTTGCCGAGAAGGGGATGAGCGCCAGCGTTGTAAATTGGCGGCCTACATTGCCTCGTCACAAAAGTACATATTTGTTAATCGTGCTGGCGTTAAAATTACGGAAGTGAGTCGTGAACAGCTCGCCGCAGCCTTTAAGAATGAAACCATTGTGTTGCTTGATGATGCGGCTTTATTTGATCGTGCATTGGAATCCGTAATTACCAATTTGCGTTCTATGAAATCTGATCCGTAGTTAAGAAGCCGTTTCGGTTGTTGCATTAGCCAAGCTAATCGCTATATTCTTCGTGCCTGTGTATCAACAAGCTGATAGCGAGTTAATTTTGTCATTAACAGTATCTAATGGATGGCTTACCAACGTTCGTCATTGTCTTTCTTCTCATTTCAATCAGCGACCTGCCGAGGTAGTTATCGATCTGCTTGTTATCCATAATATAAGTTTACCTCCGGCACAATTCGGAGGAGGGCATATAGAAGCATTTTTTCAAGGACGCTTGGATACAAGTGTTCATCCTTTTTTTGAAACCATAAAAGATCTGCGTGTCTCCAGTCATTTTTTAGTCATGCGTACTGGTGAAGTATTGCAGTTTGTCTCTTGTGATGACAGAGCCTGGCATGCAGGTGTCTCTGAGTGGCAAGGCCAAGAAAACTGTAATGATTTTTCCATTGGTATTGAGCTTGAGGGGACAGATGATATCCCCTACGAAGAAGTGCAATATCAATCTTTAGCCAGCTTAACAAAAACATTGATGTTGGCGTATCCACAAATAACGCCTGAGAGAATCGTGGGTCATAGCGATATTGCCCCCGAAAGAAAAACCGATCCTGGGCCTGCCTTCAACTGGTCGTACTTTCGACGTCTTTTAGACGGTGAATAAATCACGTAGTATGCTGCCCATTATGAACAGAGTTTGATAATGGAGCAGATAGAATGACGTTACTGGTTTTGGTGATCGTTTTGGTCGTGGAGTATTATTGGTCGCCACTCACTCATTATCGTCAACATTCCTGGATTTCACGTTATGCTAATGAGTTTTCTGCCAAGCTGACAAAAACCTTTGATGTTCCCGCTTACTTTGTTGTTGCCATTGTTTTGGCTTCTCCGCTTTTCTTAGTGTGGTTGCTGTTAGATAACCATCACAGCTTGTTAAGTTCGTTATTTGAATTACTCATCGAAATCGTTTTACTCAGTTGGTGCTTAGGACCGACGGCTTTATTTAATCGATCAAAGTATGGTGAGGTTCTTGAGAATAACGCGAACTTCTTTGGTGGGCAGATTGAACAAAATGACAACAGCTCACTACTGCTTTATGGGCATGTTGGTTACATCGCGCCAATTTTTTGGTTTTTACTGGCCGGACCAGTCGCCGTTTTAGCCTATAGATTGATGTCTGTTGTAGCTTTGACTGAAAAGCCAATGATAGAATCGGCGCAAATCTCATGGTGGCAGAAACTGTTCCACATTGCTGATTGGCTTCCTGGCCGTCTAACAACATTGTTGTTTTTGTTGGCGGGAAACTTTATTGCTGGGTTTAGTGTTTATTCCAAGAAAGCACTGGATGCCAGTATCAAAAGTTGTGAACTCATTATCGATGTTGGCCAACAGGTGTTACCAAACGCACAGGATGACTCCTCTTCTTTAACAGAAGTGAGTGCATTAATTGAGCGCAGTTTAATTCTGTTAATGACTTTTGTGGCTCTCAGCAGTTTGTTTTCTTAAGCATCAGCAAACAAAGGTTCTCGCTCTACAAAAAGATCTGTTCGAAGGTTATAGCTTAATCTTATATGTGAGCCATGTAGCTTTGGTGCTTTAACTGGTACGTCCTTTCTTTTGCCCCTACCTTTGTTATGATAGCCGCGTTTGGTTCAGACCGATAAGGTGTCTGCTCCATCATAGTCCCAAATTGTAATTTGGCAGTGTTATTCGCGTAACTGGGGATTATAGTCTTTACTTGTGTAAACAAAGCAGTTTACAGCCATTTCGCCCACGTTTGGGGATCTTTGCTAGCAGGATTGGCTTTATCGAGTTTTTCTTGAGCGAAATGGCTGCAATCTGGTGTTCTTTTGTAAATGAACAACTATGTTTGCGATGGTTAATTGATAAGCATTTTGCTTGGCTAATTACCCAAAGTATTTCAAGGTGCAGCCAATAACGCTGCTCCTTGAAAGGCGACGGGCATAAGTGACAACTGGGTAAACAATGGTAATCTCGAGGTGACATCTTTGCTTTGAGATATTTTTTTGTGTTTATTCGTTTTTTATTATCACACTCAGGACTTATTGGCCTTATATCATGCTTATCGAGTTTGTGTTGGTTTTGCTGACTCGGTCATACCCGCCTTTGATACGGCGCGGATATTGAGCGGGTAACGCTGACAGCGTTGGTAAAATATAAAATTAAAGAGGAAAGCTATCCATGGCGGTTGATCTGAAACATGACGTAGATCCAGTCGAAACGCAAGAATGGTTAGATGCACTAGAAGCTGTACTTGAAGAAGAAGGTGTCGAAAGAGCGCATCATTTATTAGAACGATTGATCGACAAAGCTCGTCGCTCTGGAGCGCATTTGCCTTATGACGCTACGACGGCCTATTTAAATACCATTCCACCTTCGCAAGAAGCGCACATTCCTGGTGATCAAGAAATGGAGCAACGGTTACGCTCTATCATCCGCTGGAACGCGATCGCCATTGTGCTTAAGGCAACCAAAAAAGATTTAGAGCTGGGCGGGCATTTATCAAGCTTTGCTTCTGCTGCGACTCTATACGATGTCGGTTTCAATCACTTCTTCCGTGGCGCAAATCCTGATTTTGGTGGCGACCTGGTTTACTTCCAGGGACACTCTTCTCCAGGTATCTATGCTCGCGCCTTTTTGGAAGGACGCTTGTCAGAAGAGAAACTAGGCAACTTCCGTCAAGAAACCGCAGGCCCAGAGCATGGCCTTTCGTCTTATCCTCACCCTTGGTTGATGCCTGATTTCTGGCAATTCCCAACCGTATCTATGGGTCTTGGGCCGATTAGTGCCATCTACCAAGCTCGATTCTTAAAGTATCTTGAGAATCGTGGTCTTGCCGATACTAAAGGTCGTAAAGTCTGGGCCTTTATGGGTGATGGCGAGATGGATGAGCCAGAATCATTAGGTGCTATTTCTTTGGCGGGTCGCGAAAAACTCGACAACCTTATCTTTGTTGTGAATTGTAATTTACAACGTTTAGATGGTCCTGTTCGCGGTAACGGTAAAATCATCCAGGAGCTGGAAGGTGATTTCCGTGGTGCGGGTTGGAACGTTATTAAAGTCATCTGGGGACGTTACTGGGATCCTCTGATTGCGCGTGATACCGAAGGCTTATTGCTCAATACCATGGAAGAAACTGTCGATGGTGAGTACCAAAACTATAAAGCCAAAGGTGGTCGCTTTACCCGTGATTATTTCTTTGGCAAACATCCTAAGTTGCTGGAGATGGTTGCGAATATGTCTGATCAAGACATCTGGCGTTTAAACCGTGGCGGGCATGATCCAAGTAAGGTTTACGCCGCCTACCATGCAGCAACAACCCATAATGGTCAGCCAACGGTTATTCTTGCCAAAACCGTCAAAGGTTACGGCATGGGCGACAGTGGTGAAGGGAAAAACATTTCTCACCAGGTTAAAAAGATGAACGTAGAGGCATTAAAGCAATTCCGTGATCGCTTTAATGTTCCGATCCCTGATGAGCAGTTAGAAGATGTGCCACTGTATCACCCCGGTGAAGACAGCCCAGAAATAAAATATCTAAAAGAGCGTCGTAAAGCATTAGGCGGATATCTGCCAGCTCGACGTGCACAGTCTGAGTCATTAGATATTCCTCCTCTGAAAGCTTTTGATGCGGTAATGAAAGGCTCAGGCGACAGAGAAATTTCTACGACTATGGCGTTTGTTCGCGTTCTAAATACTTTGTTGAAAGACAAAAAAATGGGCGAGCGTATTGTTCCGATTGTTCCCGACGAAGCGCGAACCTTCGGTATGGAAGGCATGTTCCGTCAATATGGTATTTACTCTTCGGTTGGTCAGCTTTATGAACCTGTAGATTCTGATCAGGTGATGTACTATCGCGAAGATAAGAAAGGTCAGATCCTGGAAGAAGGTATTAACGAAGCCGGGGCTTTCTCGAGTTGGATTGCCGCTGCAACCAGTTATTCAACCAATGATTTACCCATGGTGCCTTTCTACATTTACTACTCTATGTTTGGTTTCCAGCGTATTGGTGATCTGGCATGGATGGCGGGTGATATGCAGGCCCGTGGTTTCTTGATTGGTGCGACCGCTGGGCGTACTACCTTGAACGGTGAAGGCCTACAACATCAGGATGGGCATAGCCACATACTGGCATCGACCATTCCTAACTGTATCAGTTACGAGCCAACTTACGCTTACGAGCTGGCATTGATCATTCGCGATGGTATGCGTCGCATGTACGAAGACCAGGAAAACGTTTTCTACTACCTCACGACCATGAACGAAAACTATGTTCAGCCAGAAATGCCTGATGGTGCCGAAGAAGGCATTATTAAAGGTATGTATCTGCTCAAACAGGGCGGCGAAAACAAAGGTAAGGCAAAAGCAAAACGCGTTCAGCTGTTAGGTTCTGGAACCATCTTGCGAGAAGTCGAAGCCGCTGCTGAATTACTGCGCGATGACTGGGGCGTTGAGTCCGATATCTGGAGCGTAACCAGCTTTAATGAACTGCGCCGTGATGGTCTGGAAGCCGAACGTCAGAATCTGATGAACCCAGAAGCAGAACCGCAGAAAGCTTTCGTTACCCAGTGCCTGGAAGGTCATCAAGGACCTGTCATTGCATCAACGGATCACATGAAAGCTTACGCTGATCAAATTCGAACCTGGGTGCCTGGACATTATCGAGTACTAGGAACCGACGGTTTTGGTCGCTCTGATAGTCGGGAAAATCTACGCCGATTCTTTGAAGTTGATCGTTATTACGTAACCGTAGCTGCGTTGCAGTCATTAGCTAATGAGGGCGTACTAAAAGCCAGTCAGGTGACTGAAGCGCTTAAGAAGTACAATATCGATGTTAATAAGCCTAATCCGCTGACGGTATAAACAAGAAGATTACGGAGAAAATCGTGGCGAATTTAGTTGAAATTAAAGTTCCTGATATTGGTGATGTAGCTGATGTCGACGTAATCGAAGTATTAGTGGCGGTTGGCGATGAAATCGAAAAAGAAGCCGCTCTAATTACTTTAGAAACAGATAAGGCAACAATGGAAGTGCCGGCTTCGCAAGGCGGAGTCGTCAAAGAATTAAAAGTGAAAGTTGGCGACAAAGTGTCGCAAGGCTCGGTGATTTTAGTGGTTGAAGAAACCACTGCCGAAACAGCGACGACCAGTGCTGAGCCTGCTCCTGCTGCAAGCCCTACAACAGATGCGAGCGAATCGGCAGGTGCAGAAGAAGACATCATCATTCCAGACATTGGTGATGCGGCTGATGTTGATGTTATTGAAGTCTCTCTTGCCGCTGGTGATAGTTTTGCCAAAGACGACACTTTGATAGTGCTTGAAACTGAAAAAGCCACTATGGAAGTGCCTGCTGCTAAAGCCGGTAAAGTAGTATCGCTCAGCGTTAAAGTGGGTGATAAGGTGAATGCGGGTGATGTGATTGGCCGCATGCAGGTGAGTGCTGCCGAAGCCGCTCCTGCGCCAGCAAAAGCCCCTGCGCCTGCGCCGACACCATCAGCGCCTGCTCCTGCTTCAGTGCCTTCAACCAAAGTGGCACCTGTGCCGGATTATCCAAGTCAGCGCCGGTCTCGTGGCGAAGGCGTCGTTCATGCCAGTCCGGCAGTGCGTCGCTTTGCTCGAGAGTTGGGTGTAGACATGACCAAAGTCAATGGAAGCGGCCCCAAAAATCGAATCCTTAAAGACGACATTCAAAAGTTTGTTAAATACGAACTATCGCGTCCTAAGGCAACGGCAGCGACTGGCTCCTTTGCTATGCCAGAAATGCCAGAGATTGATTTCAGCAAGTGGGGAGAAATCGAAGAGAAACCACTGTCTCGAATTCAAAAAATCAGTAGCGTTAACCTGCACAGAAACTGGATAACGATTCCTCATGTGACACAGCATGAGGATGCTGACATTACTGAGCTGGATGCCTTCCGCAAATCGATGAAAGAGGAAGCATTAAAACAGGGCGTACGATTAACACCATTGGCTTTTATCATGAAAGCTTTGGTCCATACGTTGAAAGCGTTTCCACGTTTTAATTCGTCGTTGGCGAATGACGGCGAAAACATCATTTTGAAAAAGTACTTCCATATTGGTGTCGCGGTTGATACGCCGGATGGACTTGTTGTTCCAGTCGTGCGCGATGTGGATCAAAAATCGGTTTATCAAATTGCTAACGAGTTGGGCGAGATGAGCGCCAAAGCGCGCGAAAAGAAACTAGGTGCTGATGCAATGCAAGGCAGTACCTTTACGATCTCTTCGCTGGGAGGCATTGGTGGTACTAGCTTTACACCCATTGTAGCCTGGCCAAATGTAGCCATTCTTGGTTTGTCACGCAATCAGATGAAGCCAGTGTGGAATGGTAAAGAGTTTGAACCACGCATGATGCTTCCTATGTCATTGTCGTATGACCATCGAGTGATTGATGGCGCTGACGCCGCACGCTTCTGTGTGCATTTAAGCCAGACGCTGGCTGATATTCGACGCGTCTTACTATAAATTTTGGAGCAGCTCCTCTGTTGTTACCGGGGCTGCGGCCACAACGCGCTGTACAATTGTATTTGTTTTAATCGATTTGCTTAAAGCTGTATAAATTTTAGCAATTCTGAACGTTTCTTTTGTACGGGAGGTCGCTTTGTGGTGAATAACGTTTGGGTTGTTAGCTCCGATGGGCTACAATTCGCACACTTTTTTGCTTTGCATTAGAACAGAATAGAGGGTCTCATGAGTAAAGGTGATATTCACGCGCAGGTACTGGTATTAGGTGCTGGACCTGGAGGCTATTCAGCTGCGTTTCGTGCTGCTGATCTGGGAATGGACGTAGTATTGGTTGAGCGTTACTCAACGTTGGGTGGTGTTTGTTTGAACGTGGGTTGTATCCCTTCGAAAGCACTGCTTCATACTGCAAAGGTAATTGATGAAGCCGAAGAAATGTCGGCTCACGGTGTAAGCTTTGGCAAGCCTGGTTTGGATATCGATAAAATCCGTGGCTACAAAGATGGTGTTGTTAGTCAGCTGACTAAAGGCTTGGCTGGCATGGCAAAAATGCGCAAAGTAAAAGTTGTGCAAGGATTTGGCCGTTTTACTTCTTCTAATACTCTGGAAGTAGAAGGCGACGGCGGCAAGCAGGTTGTTAGCTTTGACAATGCGATCATTGCAGCTGGCTCTCGAGTGGTTCAATTGCCGTTTTTACCAGAAGATCCTCGTATTATGGATTCTACTGGCGCGCTTGAGCTTAAAGACGTACCAGAAAAGCTATTAGTTATCGGTGGCGGTATCATCGGCCTGGAAATGGCGACTGTTTACCGTGCATTAGGTTCCAGTATTTCTATCGTAGAAATGTTTGACCAATTGGTTCCTGCAGCTGATAAAGACGTTGTTAAAGTATTGCAGAAGTTTGTTAGCAAGAAATACGAATCTATCATGCTTGAAACCAGCGTAACCAAAGTCGAAGCGAAAGACGATGGGTTATGGGTAACTTTCGAAGGCAAGAATGCCCCAGCGGAACCTCAGCGTTACGATCGTATTTTGTCAGCTGTGGGTCGTCGTCCAAACGGTGACTTGATTGATGCAGGCAAGGCCGGTGTTAACGTTGACGAACGTGGCTTTATCGCCGTCGACAAGCAGATGAGAACCAATGTTCCTCATATTTATGCGATTGGTGACTTAGTAGGTCAACCAATGCTTGCTCACAAAGCGGTTCATGAAGCTCATGTAGCAGCTGAAGTTATCAGCGGTAAAAAGCATTTCTTCGAGCCAAAATGTATTCCTTCTGTAGCTTATACTGATCCTGAGATTGCATGGGTTGGCCTGACAGAGAAAGAAGCAAAAGAAAAAGGCATCGATTACGAGTTAGGCACTTTCCCATGGGCTGCAAGCGGCCGTGCTATCGGTGTTGGTCGTACTGAGGGCTTCAGCAAAACGTTATACGACAAAGCTAATGGCCGTATTATTGGTGGTGCCGTTGTCGGTGTTAACGCAGGTGAGTTGATTGCTGAAGTAGCTCTGGCTATCGAAATGGGATGTGATGCTGAAGATATCGGCTTAACGATACACCCGCATCCAACGTTATCTGAGTCGATTGGATTTTCTGCTGAGGTTGTTGAAGGTACTTGTACTGATTTGCCACCAAAACGTAAGAAAAAATAAGCCAGATAGAGCTGTAGCCAGCTTAATAGGCTTTTAATCTTAGTAGAAAAGGCGCTTTCATAGCGCCTTTTTTTATATGCGCTATTATTATAAAAACGTCCCAGAAAATCGTTTTTATGTCCTGCTTTCGTCTGATAACAATCATATTACTCTGTAGTGGTATAACCCTAAGTGGTTACGCCGATGTAAGCGATGAGAAAATCAGGCTCTATGGATTGGATGGCGCCAAGTTGTCTGACTGGGAAGCGATACGACATCTTTCTTATCAAGATCCTTTCGAGGCGATTCGTACTGCCCGTGAGAAAGTCAAAACAACCGATCCCGAAGCTGTGTCAGAAGTTCTCTATGGCCAGTTGTTGATCGCATCCATCTATAACCATCTACATCAAACGGAAGAAGCCTTGGACTTTGTTAACGCGATGGCGGATAAGATTCACAAGGTATCCAGAAAAGTTTACCAAGGTGAATTCCTTGTCGCCAAAGCCCATGCAGAGATGCGCCAACAGAATTTGCGAGAAGCTTCTAACACAATGGATGAAGCGATTCGTATATTCGAGCATCTGGGAGCCAATGAGTCCATTGCTGGTGCTCATATTATCAAAGGAATGATTGTTAAACGCATCGGCAATACCGACGAAGCGATGGAGCACCTGTTGCGGGCTTATCACATGTTTCAAGAAATGAATAATGCCTTTGAAGTCGGCCACTCGACTGCTGTTATTGCCAATATCCACTTTGGCTCCGGCAAGTATACTAAAGCGCTCGAATATTATCTTGATGCCATGACTTATATTGATAAAGAAAAACACCAACATATCTTTTCTATTCTATCGCTAAATGTTGGGCTTTGTTATCTTGAGTTAAAAGAATTTCAAAAAGCCAAAGAAAGCTTCGATGCGGCTTTTGAAATCAGTTTGAAGCTAGACGACAAAGTTGGTTTGGCTTATGTGGTTTCGAAAATGGGAGATGTAGAGTACAGGCAGGGAAAAATTGAAGCGGCAATTAAAAGCTACGAAAAAGCTCTGGCTTACATAAAAGAGCATAATGATATTGAGCTTATTGTTACCAATCACATTGCTTTGGCAACGGCTTATGCTTCTCTTAAGCAGTTCACTCAGGCAGATAAGTATATCGATCATGCACTTGATGCTGCTCAATACGCGGTTGAAAACGCATCAATGTCCGAAGTGTATCTTCAGGCATCAAAACTTTATGAGCAGCAAGATAATTACAAGAAAGCCTTATCAACCTATAAAAAATATGTGTGGGTGATGGAAGAGAATCACCGGTTGGAGGATGAAGAGTCTTTATCGGAGCTGATGATGGAGTATGACTCTGATGCTAAGGCACAAAGGAATAAGATTCTCCAACAAGAAAATATGATCAAACAAAGCGAGATAGACCAAAAGGTGGTTCAGCAGAAATATTATCTGGCTATTATTGGCCTTTCGCTGCTTTTAGTTGTATGGATTCTCTTCAGCTTTTATCGTCAGATAAAAATTAATAAGCAGTTTCGTTCTCTTGCTTTGACAGACGACCTGACGGGAGCTCCTAACCGTCGCCATATCATGGAGTACGCGCGTCGCCAATTTAAAATGTCTAAAGAAACAGCCACTTCTCTTACTATTGCTATGTTGGATCTGGACCACTTTAAAAAACTGAATGATCAATATGGCCATGATATTGGTGATAAAGTTTTACAGGCATTTTATGAAGCTGTTAAAGATTCTATTCGTAGCGTTGATCGCGTTGGCCGGATGGGAGGAGAAGAATGGCTGATCGTTATGCCTGGGATTGCAAAAGATCAAATGTCCTTTGTGTTTCATCGTATTCGCAAGTTTGCTCACTCTCAAGTAATTGATGGTGTAGATGATGGCACTAAAATTAATTTTTCGATGGGTGTAGCACAGCTTCGAAGTGAAGACGATAATATTGGCCTGTTTATTAAAAGAGCTGACGATGCCCTTTATCGAGCAAAAGAAAACGGACGTAATCAGTGGTCCGCATAAATCAGCTGGCTTTGTTAACGACAAGGAACGATAGGAGCATTTAGTGTTTTATCATGATATCAACCCACAGGACTTACCATCTCCCGATCATCAGGCGTTGCAGATAATCGAATATTGCACTCATCCAGATGTTGATGCGGATGCACTGGCGCAAATTATATCGGCACATCCTTCACTCATGAGTGAGCTATTAAGTTTAGTTAACTCTTCCTTTTATGGTTTGCAGCAAGAGGTGGAGTCCGTTGCACATGCTATTGTCGTGATCGGTCATGAAGCCTTAAGAAATCTGGTCTTGTGTTTTGCCATGAAAAGTGCGTTTAACAATGCATCTATCGAGGGGTTTGATATTGAGCTTTTCTGGGAAGATTCTATTCGCCGTGCCGTTGTTGGTCGACTGGTTGCGCAACTAGTCGGGTACCCTCAGGATGAAGCCTTTACGGCGGGAATGTTGCTGGATATTGGCTTGTTAGCGTTGTTCATTGTTGAGCCAGAGAAAGCGGATCGTTGGCTGTTATTGAGAGCTAACTCTCCAGAGCAGCGTTACGAGATGGAAAAAGAATTGTTTAATATCACTCACGACGAAGTGGGAGTGATGTTAACTAAAAATTGGAAGCTACCAGAGAAATATCAACAAGCCATTGAGCTGCATCATAAGTTAGAAAGTAGCAGTCCTGCTTTGTGTTCTATCATGTGGATTGCTGACTGGTGTAATGCGTTATTTAGCGGTCACGATAAGGCGGATATTTTAGAGCGTTTAAAAAAAGAAGCGCAGCAATGGCAAAATATCGACTCTAAGCAGATTGAGGAACTACTGGATGTTTTACCTCAACAGGTGGATGAGGCGGCGCAAATTTTGCGTGTATCGGTTACGTCAAAAGAAGATCTCTCCTCTATTTTGTCCGTCGCCAATTTAAAACTGGTAGAAGATAATATCGGTTATCAGGAACTCACCTGGCGTTTGCAGAGAACCTTAAAAGAGCGTGACGAGTATTCTGAGAAGCTCAATCAGGAGTTGAATATCGCCCGTGAAATTCAGCAAAGTCTGCAACCTAAACTTGATGATGAGGAGGGGGTCGATGCTATTAACATTCCCGCGACTCACTTGTCTGGTGACTTTTACGACTATTTTTATCGGGATGATGGCCGTATCTGTTTTTGCCTGGGGGATGTATCGGGAAAAGGTGCTTATGCAGCTTTGTTAATGTCTAAGACCATTTCTTTGTTTCGTTGTATGTGTCGTGTCGATGATAATTTTGAAGAGATCGTCCAGCTTATCAATGATGAAATATGCGAAACATCGACGCGCGGATTATTTGTGACGCTGATTGCTGGCTGGTTAGATCCTGAGACGGGCGATATGCAAGTTATCAACGCTGGGCATTTACCTGGGATCATGGTGTCGTCAAAAGGCATCCAAAAAATTGATGCGATGGGGCCTCCTTTGGGAGTACTTGAAGGAGCAAGTTATGCATCCGAGCATTATCCCTTTCAGCGGGCTAAATTATTTCTATACACAGACGGCCTCACCGAGGCACATCTAAAAACAGGTGGAGAGTTAGGAGAAAAAGGCCTGCTACAGTGGTTATTAAAATCTATTAACCAAACCCTTGCTGAACAGATTGATTATGTTCAGCAACAATTTGATGAATTGATTGTTGAGCAAACGGATGATATTACGCTGATGGTGTTATCAGGATGATTTTTTCTTATTGTTTGCAATGGCTGTCATCATAGAACCAATCACCAATACAACTGCCCCTATCATACTGAGACTGTTAATAGGCTCTGGCTCCAGATAGTCTGGATAGAATACATTGGTTATTTGCATAAAGAGTAACGTAAGCAAAGGCGTTATGGCGAGGACTGCGCTAACCCTTGAAGCTTCCCAGTGCTCTAATGCTTCAGCAAAAGCGCCGTAGGCAACCAGAGTATTTAAGCCGCAAAAGAGCAATAAAGCCCAACCTACAGCATCCAGGGATGATATGACCTGAGGAGTAGACCCTGGTAGAAAGATGACAATGCCAGCAATATAAATGAAATACATGATGGCTTCGGATGAATAGACTTTGAGTAACTGCTTTTGGGCGAGTGCGTAGGCTGCCCATAGCACTGCAGCAATAATGATCAAAATGACACCATTAAAATAGTCGCCCTGAGCCTGCAATAATTCGTCCATTCTCTGATTAAAAAACAACGCCAAGCCCGTTAAAAACAGCCCTAATCCAAACCACTGACGTAACGAGAAGCTTTCTTTAAAGAAAAACAGCCCTCCCAAAAGCAATAGCAATGGAGCCAGCTGTATGACAACCTGCCCGCTCTCTGGCGTGATCATTGAGAGCCCATACATATAAGTTATATAGTTTGCTGTTAATCCGATCACTGCAATTACCATGAGTATGGCTATCGACTTGGAGCTTAATAAAGAAAGATCGGGCAATTGTTTTTTGTGTTTCAAAAAGGCACCAAGAAGCAAAGCAGCGATCAAAAATCGTAGCCAGGTAATGGTGACAGAATCCATGTATTGGAGCAGGCCCTTGAGTGCGATGGGCAGTAACCCCCATAAAATGGCAGTGAGCAACGAAAGTAATAAGCCGAGTTTCCAGCGACCGCTAGTTTGGTGCATATTAGGCAAAGAGGGGAGTCAATAATCGGTAAATAATTATCATAGATTTTGTAGTGAAAAGCCAGTATCGATGAGGTCAGGGGAGGATACTCTTATTTGCTCTGGATGATTATTGACCAAGGAGACGACTGGCCTGGCTCATCCCTGTGATCAAGGTTCAGATTATGGTATGGTGCGGCAAAATTAACCACTTTAAACGATACGATAATGATGAAAAATAAAATAATTGGCGTCATTGGATTAGTAAGCTGCCTGGTACTCCTTCCTGGCTACGCAAAGCAGCTTACAGTAGAAAGAATTTATAGTGATCCTTCCTTAACAGGCTCAGCCCCTAGAACGGTTAAATTATCCCCCGATGGGCAGCTTATTTCCTATCTGAAAAATCGTAAAGATGAGCAGGAACGCCTGGATTTGTGGGCCTATGATGTCAGCAGCAAGAAGCATCGAATGTTGGTTGATTCAAAAGCACTTGCAGCAGACGAGGAATTATCCGATGAAGAAAAAGCACGTCGTGAGCGTATGCGCCTGTTTGCTCGCGGTATTGTTTCTTATTTCTGGTCGCCAGAGAGTGATGCGCTGGTATTTCCTTTAGCGGGTGATATCTATTACTACGACTTAAAGCAGCCTGCTAACAAAGCGGTTCGTCAGCTTACTAAAACCGATGCTTACGAAACCGATATTAAGTTATCGCCCAAAGGCCATTTTATTTCATTTATTCGCCAACAAAATATCTTTGTCATTGATCTTAAGTCGGGCAAAGAAATTCAGTTGACTCATGATGGCAAAGGAACCATCAAAAATGGTATGGCTGAGTTTGTTGCACAAGAAGAAATGAGCCGACTAACAGGTTACTGGTGGTCTCCTGATGAGAGCAGCATTGCTTATACTCAAATTGATGAGTCTCCTGTTAATGTAGAAAAGCGTTACGAAATCAATGCTGACTCGTTTCATGTATTCGAACAGCGTTATCCAGTGACAGGAACACCTAACGTAGAAATTAAGTTGGGCGTTATCGGCAGCAAGGGTGGTAAAACCCGTTGGTTTGATTTGGGCGCAAATAAAGATATCTATCTGGCTCGCGTTAACTGGACTAAAGACAGCCAGCAGGTTGTTGCTCAAAGACAAAGCCGAGATCAGAAACGTCTCGATTTGATCAGCTTTAATAAAAATTCTGGTAAGCAAAAAACATTATTGAATGAAACCTCCGACAGCTGGATCAATATACATGACAACTTACGCTTTCTAAAGAATGGTCAGTTTATCTGGGCTTCTGAAAAATCAGGTTTCTTTCATCTTTATCTACATGATGCTAATGGCAAGCTTGTACGCCAACTGACTAAAGGCGACTGGATGGTTCATGACATAAAGGCGCTGAATGAGGAGTCTCAGGCTTTATATTTCACAGCGACCAAAAAGTCTCCGTTAGAGAAGCATCTTTATCGATTGTCATTGGCTGATAAGTCTCCTGCAGTTACAGCTATTACACAGCAAGAAGGTGTTCATGAGGTTACTTTTTCTGATAACGCAGAAGTGTATGTGCATTACTTCTCGGCTCCCGAAGTTCCACCTCAGGTAAGCATTCGAAATAATAAAGGTGAGTTCATTACTTATCTGGATGAAAATAAACTTGATAAAACTCATCCTTACTGGCCCTACTATCAAGGTGAGTCGAAAGCCGAGTTTGGCACTTTAACTGCTGCCGATAATAAAACAAAGCTGTATTACCGCTTATACAAGCCAACGCACTTTAAAAAAGGCAAACGTTATCCTGTCATCATTGATGTCTATGGTGGACCCGGTGCTCAGCGAGTGACTAAGCGTTGGGCTGCTCGTAATGGCTACTGGCATAAGATGATGGCTGATAGAGGCTTCGTTGTATTTTCTCTGGATAATCGTGGCTCAACGAATCGTGGTAAAGTGTTTGAAGATGCACTCTATCGCCATCTAGGTAAGGTAGAAGTTGAAGATCAGCTGGAAGGCGTCCGATTCTTGAAAAAACTCCCCTACGTTGATGCGGATAATATTGGTATCTTTGGTTGGAGCTACGGTGGATACATGACATTGATGTCGGTAATGAAGCATCCTGATGTGTTTAAGGCGGGTGTTTCGGTGGCTCCAGTGACTGACTGGACGCTTTATGACACTCACTATACCGAGCGCTACCTGGGCACACCTCAAAATAATGCCAAAGGTTACGAACTGAGCAACGTATTTGCTTATGTTGATGGTTTAAAAGATGGTTCTCTGCTGAATGTTCATGGTATGGCAGACGACAATGTTCTTTATACCAACAGCACTAAGCTTTATGCTCAGCTGCAGCATAAAAATAAACAGTACCAAATGATGGACTACCCCGGTAGCAAGCACTCAATTTGGGGTAAAGAAGTAAGAACTCATTTATTCAATACGATCACTGAGTTTTTTGAAGAGAAGTTAAAGAAGTAGTCATGCATCAATACGGTAAAGAATCAAAAGACACCAATAAGCTGATGGTCATTAGCTTGTTGGTGACTTCGGCCTTAATATACTTGTTTATCTGGCCACAGCAGAAATCGGACTCAACAACAAAAGAGGGTAATGAATCTCGCTCGTTGGCATCAAAACTACCCGACTTTAATGAGTACCAGATTATAAGCGAGCGTAAAGAGGCTTTTTTTACCTACTTGAAGCCAATGATTCTGGACATGAATCAAGAAGTTGCGAAGGACCGTCAGCTTCTACTTAATTTTGCTGATATCTATGATAAAACAGATCAGTTGCCTACTCGTTATCAGGCTCAACTTCAGGAGCTAAGCCATAAATATCGGGTAGATGAAAAACTGTATGAAAACAAACCGGAGCTATTTAAAACCCTGCGGTTACGTATCGATACGCTCCCTGAGTCGTTAGTACTAGCGCAGGCCGCTAATGAATCGGCCTGGGGGTTGTCTCGGTTTGCTCAAGAAGGCAATAACTTATTTGGTCAGTGGTGTTTTAAAGAAGGATGTGGCATTGTGCCTAAACGCCGTGGTCAGGGACAACATCATGAAGTGGCCGTGTTTCCTTCGCCCAAAGCGTCGGTACGTAGTTATATGATGAATTTGAACACTCATCCTGCCTATGAGTCATTGAGACTTCTAAGACAGGCATTGGAATTTAGTCAGAAGCCAGTTACAGGCAAAGCATTAGCGGCTGGTTTAATGAATTATTCTGAGCGAAAGGAAGCGTACGTAAAAGAAATTCGTTTAATGATCGAGCAAAATCATTTGGAGTAATTTGCGAAGATTTCGCATGTTTAGATAAAAATAAAATAGGAGTTATTATTGTGAGTACTGTTAATCCTTATGAAAGTCCTACGGATAATGTTTATGTGCAAGAGGATGCACAAGATCCTGCTAAGATTTTTAGTATGAGTCGCATTGGTCGTATTCGTTATCTAGCTTACTCCTTCGGAGTGACATTTTTGATGGCAATGCTGCTAGGTATAGTGTTTGCTATTACTGGAGGTAGTTTCGATAACCTTAGTGGTGGAATCACCATGATTCTAGGAGCAGTATTTTATGTAGGGATCATTGTCTTAACATTTGTGATGATGATCCGTCGTCTAAATGACCTGGGACAAAGTGGTTGGCTCTCACTGTTGTATCTAATTCCATTGCTGAACTTGCTGCTCACAATCTATTTAGTATTTTTTCCTGGTGATGAAGGTGCCAATAAGTACGGTGGTAAGCCAGTTCCTAATACTGCATTAACATGGATAGTAGGGCTGATTGCGCCATTGGTTGTAATTATCGGTATACTAGCTGCTGTCGCGATTCCTGCCTATTCTGATTACGTGCAGCGTGCTCAGGCTCATCAGCAAGGGTAGTGTTGATAGTAACGCGAGACTAAAAAGCGCAGCTTAGCTGCGCTTTTTTCTAAGTACTAAATTATATAACTTTGCAGCTAGTCTTGTTTCTTTATAACTCATACCGCTGGCGCAAATGCAGTTTCAAGATTAAGATTGAACAGAGTAATACAGGATTGTAGTTTATCTAAAATAAGGAGTCAGAATTATGAAAGTTGTTAAACCTAATCGAGTTTCTGAAAATACAATAAATATGCAGCAGTTTATTGTGAATCAAGCTTCATTTTTTAGTATGAATCGAATAGGACGAATGCGTTTTCTTGTTTTTTCTTATGGAGTGCCATCTTTATTGTTCGCAGGCTTTATGTCTTTGCTCGTTACTTCAGGAGAAAGCCTAAAGCAAGTGCCTGAAATCTTATTCATTGGGTCAATTGGATTGCTCTTCTTTACGAATATATTTTTCGTTGCTTTGTCATTCGTTATGATGATCCGTAGGTTAAATGATCTGGGTAAAACAGGTTGGATCTCATTACTTTATTTTGTTCCTGTTTTGAATGTGTTGTTAATCCTTTACCTCGTTTTTTTCTCAGGAGACAGTGAAGTCAATCAATATGGTAATAAACCGGTTCCTAATACCTTATTGATTACGATCTTGGGCTTATTAACTCCTGTTTTAGCTGTTGTTGGCGTTGTTGAGATGCTTATGGTTCCTAGCTACCTTCATTATTAGGTAGTATCCTGATGATGTAGTTTGAGTTACTGGAGTGTGAAAGCGTGGCTTAGCAACGCTTTTTTGAATGATAATAGTGACTATCAGAGGGTATATATCTCATGGATAAACTTAATCCTTACGAAAGCCCAGCAGAACATGTTGGAGTTAAAGAGAATGAACTAGAGCCAGTTAGGTTCTTTAGCATGAGTCGTATCGGTAGAGTCCGTTACCTTGCTTATTCTTTTGGTGCTACTGCTCTGGTGGCTATCGTATTTATGGCGACTATCATAGCATTGGGGGGAGGTATTGATGGTATCAACCCCAAGTCATATATTGGAGCAAGTGCCGTGATTTCTTGCGTATTTATTTTTATCAGCTTTATCATGATGATTCGTCGACTGAATGATTTAGGATATTCTGGTTGGCTTTCTTTGCTAATGTTTATGCCACTCATTAATCTTGCCTTCGCTATTTATTTGATGTTCTTTCCTGGAAGCAAGGGCGCTAATCAATACGGTAAAAAACCAGAGCATAATACTGCTTCAATTTGGATTGTTGGAGTTTTGGCTCCAGTCATTGTATTTATTGTGATAGCAAATATTGCTATTGCCACTTATATTGCTGGCCCAGCCTTTTTCTATGAGCCGTCTGAGGCTCATCAGAAAGATAATCATTGAGGCAAGACTTACTGCCTATAAGTCTGCTCACTAAAATAAAAGTGGTCGTTATTAAGGATATATTGGTTCCTTTGGGCTGAACGATTGACGGAGATCAAGAGCTCTGTGGCTTGTTTTTCTATAATAAAGTTAAAAGGAAGGGGAGTTTTAAAGCTTTTTTGAAAAGGGATGCAAAGGATAGTTTTGCGAGGGAAAGATAATTATATCTAATCTGAAGATGGTTGTCTCGCTACATTTTTTTATGTGAAACATTAGCAAATAGCGTTCGAGATATGGCCTGACCAGTTCTATAATCAGATAACTTCATCAGATAAAGGATGCAGTCTATGGCAATAGATTCAGAACTCCTCTCGCGGATTCAGATGGCTTTTACTCTCAGCTATCATATTTTGTTTCCTACCCTCACCATTGGCCTTGCCTGGTTTCTCGCTTTTCTCGAATTTCTTCATCTTCGCACTCAAAAGACTATTTACCGCCAGCATTATGATTTCTGGAGTAAAATATTCGCCATAACCTTTGGTATGGGAGTGGTTTCAGGGATTGTATTGTCCTATGAGTTTGGGACTAACTTTGGACGCTTCTCTGAGGCGGCTGGTAACGTGATCGGCCCATTGATGGGTTATGAGGTGCTATCTGCCTTTTTTCTGGAGGCTGGCTTCTTAGGCATCATGTTATTTGGTTGGAATCGGGTCTCTCCCAAATTACACTTCTTTGCGACCTGTATGGTGGCTTTTGGCACCATGATGTCTGCTTTCTGGATACTTTCTGCTAACTCCTGGATGCAAACGCCAGCAGGGCACGAATTTATCGATGGCAAGTTTTTTGTAAAAAGCTGGTGGGATGTTGTATTTAATCCATCGTTCCCTTATCGCTTTAGTCACATGGTGGTGGCGTCTTTCTTAACGACAGCATTTTTTGTTCTTGGCGTTTCTGGATGGATGTTGTGGAAAAAGAAAAATGAAGCTTTTGCAAAGCTGAGCTTCACTTGCGGCATTTGGTTTGCTTTGATTACCGCACCCGTTCAGATATTTATCGGGGACTTACATGGGCTCAATGTATTGGAACATCAACCGATGAAGGTTGCCGCTATGGAAGCTGTATGGGATACCCAAAAAGGGGCTCCTTTTACTCTGTTTGCCTGGCCTAATATGGAAAAAGAAACCAATGATTTTGCCATCACAATTCCCAAGGCTGCCAGCCTAATATTAACCCATGATCTAGAAGGCGAGTTGGTGGGTCTAAAGTCAGTACCTCCAGAAGACAGACCGAATGTTCCACTGGTATTCTTTTCGTTTCGTGTAATGGTTGGCATTGGTATGTTGATGTTGTTAACGGCTGTTATCGGTGGTTATCTGGCAATACGAAAAAAACTGTTTGATAAACCGAAGTTTTTCCGTTGGTGTGTATTGATGGCTCCTTCTGGATTTATTGCGACCGTTGCGGGATGGTGGGTTGCTGAAGTCGGTCGACAACCCTATCTGGTTTATGGCCTGTATCGAACGAGTGAAGGATTTTCTCGTATTGCTCCAGAACGTGTGCTCGAATCATTAATGTTGTTTGTTTTAACCTATGGTTTACTGCTCATTGCCTATTTATTTTATCTCTTTCGCTTAGTTAGAAGAGGGCCTGCGACACCGCCTTCTGAACAAAACGAATCATCACCCACATTGGCAAAAGGAGAAGCGTAATGGATATGGCGTTAGTCTGGTACTTTATTTTAGGCTTCTCTATTTTAATGTACGTTGTCTTGGATGGATTTGATCTAGGTATTGGAATTTTGTTTCCGTTTACCAAAGCGGATGAACATCGAGATCGTATGATCAGAAGCATTGCTCACGTATGGGATGGCAATGAAACCTGGTTAGTGATGGGAGGTGTCGCTCTTTTTGCTGCGTTTCCTCAGGCTTACCATCTTTTACTATCTGTGTTTTACGTGCCTATTATTATGATGTTAGTCGCGCTGATTTTTCGTGGTGTGGCCTTTGAGTTTCGATTTAAAACACAGCAAGGACGTCGTTTATGGGATGGTGCTTTTGCCATGGGGTCCATATTTGCCGCGTTCACTCAAGGCATGATATTGGGCGCGATTATTCAAGGCGTTCCTGTTGATGCGAATGGAGAACTGGTATTAGGCAGTCCAGCCTGGTTTACGCCGTTTACGTTAATGACAGGTTTGGGCGTTGTTGCTGGTTATGCATTATTAGGCATGACATGGCTGATTATTAAGTGTGATGGTGAACTGCAACATTGGTGCCGACTGTGGGCTAAGCGAATTTTGGTGACCGTGAGTGTTTTTGTCGCGCTTATTAGTTTGTGGTCGCCTATCGCGTTCGAAAACATTCGTGAGCGATGGTTTAGCTGGCCTATGATTTTGTTGTTATCTCCAGTGCCTTTACTAACGGTATATGTTATCTGGAAAATCTGGCGTTCACTTGTTGAAGAAGAAGAGCGTAAACCATTTTATTACTCTATCTCTTTGTTTGTGCTTTGTTTTATGGGACTTTTAATTTCTTATTTCCCATTTATTATACCTGGCCACTTAACCATATGGGATGCGGTTGCTGATGAAAAGTCTCTAAACTTTTTATCAGTAGGTGTTGCTATTTTAATGCCTATGGTGCTCGGATATACAGCGTATAACTACCGGGTTTTTTCAGGAAAAGTAGAGTGATTTTTATAAATAAATACTCGCAATTGAGTGTTAATATTTAACAGTGGATGTGTGAACTAGAGCTTACTCTGGTTAGTAAAAAATAACGGCAAGGAAGCCAATATTTTATGTAGTCTTTTGTAACAGGTCTTTTGACTTTTGTAGCCCTCAAATGTTTTGTGAATTAATACACTTTTTATTTTTGCTGGTTTTCATAGAGTAGATAGCAAGACATATTTCGTTACTAAAGAGGGTCTAATGATGAAGAAACGAATAAGCTGTTCCATCATAAGCATGTTGTTACCCATGTCAGTCCTGGCTGACAATGGTCTATCTGATATCTGGCAAGATGTAAAACTTGACGGCCAGTTAGAAAAGCACAAATCGATCCCCGTCGCTGTAGAACAACGTCGACTTTCATTAGCAAAAGATTTACTAGCTGCACAACTGTTGCAAGCTCCTCAAAAAGCACAAGCAAGTCACGGTATAGAAGTAGAGCTTCCATTGCCTGATGGAAAGTTTGCTCGTTTCCAGATGTTTGAGTCCTCAATCATGGAGCCAGGCCTGGCACAAAAGTTTCCATCGATTAAAACCTTCTCTGGTTTTCAAGTTGATAAGCCTGAGAACAAAGGACGCTTTGACTTAACTCCTCAAGGTTTCCACGGAATGTTCAAATACAATGGCGATATTGTTTACATCGATCCTGAGCAACAGTCAGAAAACTACATTGCTTATTATCGTTCAAAAGCGATTGTTAAAGACGTTCATAAGAAGTTTAAAGATCGTGTTAAACGTGGTGTTGATAAACATTCGCACAAAGCAGAACGTACCTCTCAAGCTTCAACCTCTATTACCGATGGTGTGCAGAGAAGCTATCGTATAGCAGTTGCAGTTACCGGTGAATACACTCAGTTTCATGGTGGTACTAAAGAGAAAGGGATGGCTGCGGTTACTACGACTATTAATCGAGTGAATCAGGTTTACGAAAATGATCTGGCAATTCGTTTAGTTTTAGTGGCTAACAATGACAGTTTGATTTATACCGACGCAAGCTCTGATCCTTACACCAATACAGACACCGATCTGGATACGAATACCGGAAACATTAATAACGTTATCGGTGCAGCCAATTATGATATTGGGCATATCTTTCAGACGGCAGATGGCGGTGTTGCTGGTTTCGAGGTGGTTTGTGGTGCCGAAAAAGGTGCTGGACTGACAGGGACCAGTAACCCAACGGGAGACGCCTTCAATATTGATTATGTGGCTCATGAAATCGGCCACCAGTTTGGTGCTGAGCACTCCTTTAATGGTTGCGGTGGCAACCGTGTTGCACAATGGGCTTTTGAGCCTGGTAGTGGCTCGACAATCATGAGTTATGCAGGACTGTGTGGTGACACGGATCTTCAGCGTAATTCTGATGCGCTTTTCCATACCAAAAGTATTTCGCAGATGTTCCAGTTTGCCAGTGCTGGTGGTGGTAATGCCTGTGCAACTAAACAGAACACCGGTAACAATATACCTGTGGTTAACGCGGGTAGTGACTATGTGATTCCTGCGCGAACTCCATTTAAGCTGACTGGCTCAGCAACAGATGCCGATTCTGCCGATCAATCATTGTTAACCTACATCTGGGAACAGATTGATTTAGGGACTGAGTCCTCAGATGCTGCATCAATGGTAGATGATGGATCGCGTCCTATCTTCCGTTCTTTTGTACCAGTGAGTCACGGTACTCGAATTTTCCCACAACTGTCGGATGTATTATCTGGTGGCACAACAAAAGGAGAGTACCTGCCAACGACTAATCGTGATCTGAACTTCCGTTTAACGGTTAGAGATACCAAAGGTGGTGTTGCTTATGATGATGCAAAACTAACGGTTAAATCCAACGCGGGCCCATTTAAGATCACTTCTCCTGCGGCAGCGGCTAACTGGACGGGTGGCGCCCAACAAAGCATTCAGTGGGATGTGGCTAACACCAATACCAGTCCGATTAACTGTACGAGTGTGGATGTGCATTACTCAAGCGATGGCGGCCAAAGCTTCCCAACTGAGCTTTTAAAAGCAACTGCAAATGACGGAAGTGAAAACATCACCGTACCTTCTGCTTCAACCAGTCAGGGACGTATTCGTGTCACCTGTTCTGATAATGTATTTTTTGCTATTAACAGCCAAAACATCACGATCTCAGGCAGTGGCGGTGGAGGCAATCAGGCGCCTCAAATTACTGGCCAGTCATCTTTGAGTGTGCAACAGGGACAACCGATTACTCTGGCGTTATCAAACTTAACCGTGACTGATCCAGATAATAACTATCCTGCCGACTTTACTATGACTGTTATGAGCGGAAGTAACTACACGCACAGTGGGTTGGTTGTTACGCCGGCAGCGAGCTTTAGCGGAACACTGACGGTTCCTGTAAAAGTGAACGACGGCCAAGCGGACAGTAATATCTTTAATTTAAGTATTACCGTACAAGCGAGCGGCGGTGGTAACCAGGCTCCACAAATTACCGGCCAGTCATCCTTGAGCGTGCAGCAGGGACAGTCGATTACTCTGGCGTTATCGAACTTAACGGTGACCGATCCAGATAACAACTATCCTGCCGACTTCACCATGACGATTATGGATGGCAGCAACTACACTCACAGTGGTTTGGTTGTTACACCGACAGCAGGCTTTAGCGGAACACTGACGGTTCCTGTAAAAGTGAACGATGGTCAAGCCGACAGCAACACCTTTAACCTGAGTATTACCGTACAAGCGAGCGGTGGTGGTAATGGTGGAAACAACGGTGGCAATAATGGCGGAGGCAGCTCAGGCGGTGGTGGTAGTATGGGAATCTTTATTTCGCTACTATTGTTACTGAAACTGGCCCGTCGTAAGTCATAGACTATGACACCTATTAAGTAACCTTGTCGCCAGTGTTTGTGAGCAAGCACTGGCGACAATAATCAGGTATTACGTAATGAAATTAATTGTTGGAATCTTATCTGCTGCAAGTTTACTGGTATCTACTGGTTGCCAAACGAGTGAGAAAAAGCCATCAGTAAGCGGTGAGCGAGAGCGCATTGCCGTTGAGCAGTTGCGTTGGTTGGATAGCACTGACTTTAAAGCTGAATTATCAAAGGCGACAGCAACAAAGGACTATCGTTTGTATCTGTCTCCTAATCGCAGTCGTCAGGTAGTTGGCATTAGGGCTGATATGCAGGCACAGGCGCGTAAGCGTTGTGGTGTAAAGAATATTCCAGGATTAACGGATGTTCGCTATGGTGAAGTTCATAAAGAATATGCTCAAAGAGCTTTGTTTTTTGCTAAAGAATACAACACAAAGATGTTTCGTTATTGTTTAGCGTCTTACTAGGTGGGGTGAGAACAGGTGGTATCGAGTAGTTGCTCTGCGCTTGTTAGGTCTTATCGAAAAAATAGGACGCTCATTAATAAAAAATAATCCCTCTAATCCTATAGTACTTAATTTGTTTCTATCGCTACTCCTTTGCGGTTTATTGATTGAGAATGTGTTAACTTAGTTGTCTCAATGTTTGCCCGGACGGACCTGCCCGGGCTCTTTTTCGTTACTTGTTACCGTATTTCTTATAGAGTCTTTTTTGTCGATTATCCAAATCAACTTCTCTGCCATCGATAAACATGGCTTCTACTCTATGTCCTAAGTGATCCATGATGTCACCATTGCTGATCACTAACGTTGCATTTTTGCCAACTTCTAATGAACCTAGTTGATCATCAACACCAAGCATTTTGGCGGGTGCTAATGTGATGGAAGCTAATGCTTGTTCTTTATCAACACCATAAGCAACAGACTGACCAGCAGCAAAAGGTAAATCACGAACCTGCCAGCTACCCCTAACGGCTAGAGCATAAGGAATGCCTGCTTTTGCCAGTTCAGCGGGTACGTTAAATACCTGATCGATGCCTTCATCAGAACGAGAAGGAAGTCCCCAGGCAGCAGTAAAGATGACAGGTGTCTTTGATTGTTTAAGCAAGTCGATAGCTTGCCAGGCATCACGGCCACCAACAATAACCAGCTTCATCCCCTGTTTTTGAGCAAAGTGAATCGCTGCTTCTATCTGACGAAACTCATCAGCTCTGATATACAGGGGCATAGTGCCATCCAATACTGGTCGCATGGCTTCCCAGCGTAGATCTACAGGTGTCTTTTTGTCGGCATTACGAGCTTTATGGTAGGCCTTAATTGCTGTAAACGCATCGTCAATGGCACTGAGTGCTTTTTGCTGTGCTTCGCGTTGTTTTTCTGCTGAGCGTTTTTCCCACGGTGCCTTGTTGATGTTCATGCTAGGCCACGACATGTGCATACCCGTTTGCTCTTTCACCAGTGCGTCTTGCCAGTTCCAGGCATCCAGTTGAACCAGACTTGACTGTCCGCGCAATCCTGAGCCTTGAGGAGTAACTTGAACATGGGTCACTCCATTACTGCGTATCGTTGGAGTAATTTCAGAGTCTGTATTGTAGGCAATATGGGCTTTCACTTCTGGAGTGATGTTGCCTACTTCTGAGGTGTCTCGAGTCGCACGAACAGCATCGACCTCAACCATACCCAAATTGGTGACCATACCGATAAGTCCTGGGTACACATGTTTTCCAGTTCCATCGATGGTACGAGAGGTTTTGATATTCAAGCCTTTGCCGATATTTTTGATTTTTCCATCTAACAACAAAATATCGGTATTTTCCTGAGTACCCTGAGTGACGGTATGCAAGGTTGCATTGGTAATTAAGATCGCTTGTTCTTGTTTTTTACCAGGCACCAGGTCGTGTGCCAGTACTGAGCCTGACACGATGCAAAGCGACATAAGTGTAGTTAATTTTTTCATTAGTGATGATGTCCTTGATGCTGATCTGACTGCCAGTGCCAATAATCGAAGTTATCTTCGCAGTGCCAAGTTGGGGCTTCGTGCATATAAAAAACAGGCTGACTAGCAGATGCTTTTTTGCCTTCACTTTTATCTGCCTTGCCAGCGCCGAGTGCTTTTTGAATGAGTGCGTTCTTTTCTTTAGCCAGAGCCAGGCGAGTTTGTGCGTCTTCTTCTCTGTCAAAGTACTTACGTCCATCAATCCAGGTTTGCTTCACCTTTGAGTAGATAGATAAAGGATTGCCGTCCCAGATAACAAAGTCTGCGTCTTTTCCGGCTTTCAGGCTGCCTACCCACTGATCGATTTTCAATTGTTTTGCAGGGTTGATGGTTACCATTTTCCACGCATCTTCTTGAGACATTCCACAATAGTTAATTGATTTTGCTGCTTCAGTATTGAGGCGTCGCATTAAGTCGTTGCTGTCTGAATTAATAGAGACGTTCACGCCTTTTTCGTGCATCAAACAGGCATTTTGCGCGATAGCGTCATACACTTCGAACTTATAACCCCACCAGTCAGCGAAAGTTGATGCGGTTGCACCATGCTTAACCATTTCATCGGCTACTTTGTAACCTTCTAATATGTGAGTGAAGGTTTGAATGTTGAAGTCAAAGTCGTCTGCAATTTTCATGAGCGACAAAATTTCTGAAGCTACATAAGAGTGAGAATGAACAAAACGTTTTCCTTCTAAAATTTCGACCAGTGCATCAAGACGATAATCTTTACGTGGTGGTGCAACCTGTTTCTTTGCACTACGGCTCAAGTCGTCGTATTTCTCCCAGGCATCCCGGTACTCTATTGCTCGCTCAAAACCGTCTCGCACGATAGTGTCTACACCCATACGAGATTGTGGGTAGCGTATGTTATAGTTATCACCCCAGTTGCTTTGCTTTACATTTTCTCCCAAAGCAAATTTGATGGAGCCAGGCGCTTTCTTAAATTTCAGTTGCTCTGCATTATGGCCCCAGCGTAATTTGATCACTTGAGCTTGTCCGCCAATGGGGTTCGCTGAACCGTGTAACAGTTGTGCGATGGTGGTTCCACCTGCCATAGAACGGTAGATGTTAATATCTTCTGGATTGATAACGTCGCCAATAGCAACTTCTGATGTAATAGCATCAGAACCTTCGTTAACACCCATGTTGATAGCAATGTGAGCATGCTCGTCAATGATTCCGGCAGTAACATGTAAGCCAGTTCCATCAATGGTTGTGTAACCGCGAGGTGTTGATAGTTTGCTGCCAACTTTTTTGATTTTGCCTTTCGCAATCAATAGATCGGCATTTTCTAAAATACCTTTGTCTTCCGAAGTCCAAAGAGTTGCATTTTTAATATGCAGCTTTTCTTGTTTGGGGATTTTATTCAAACCAAAGGCTCGATTGGGGTAGGTGAGTTGGCCCAAAAATTCAACGCCTTTGTTTTCATCGTCCGCCGACTTCTTGTCTTTTTCTTCAGTGCTATCTAACGGCTTTTGTTCACTATTAAAAGCAACACGTTGTCCTTGAGCATTAACGATATGTCCTGTTAATTGCTTGTTTTGCAGGCGTGCAGTGAGACGATAAACGCCTTCTAGCCCGACTTTTTTCAGATCGGCTTTCAACTGAATGTGACCATCGGCCGCATTCATAACTGTTGCGCTGACTTTTTCTTCGCCCACTAAAAAGTTTGCCTGAGTTTTGTTTTTGGGGGCTGTGAGTTTTAAAGTCAGCTCTTTTCCGTCAATGTTTAAAGTAAATTGACCGGGTAGCGAATTCTTAGCGAGTGGTTTAAAGGAGGTTTCTTTTCCCTGCAACCAGACACTTTTTATCTTGCCATCCTTAAACACGTTGCCATCAACAATAACCAAATCGGCCATCATGCCCGTTTTAATTTTTCCTGCTTTGTTAGCTATTCCGGCTAACTGAGCTGGGACCGTGGTTATTGCAGATAATGCCTGTTGTTCACTAAGACCATTTTTGATGGCTTTTTTAATGGCTGGCCATAAATCCGACTTCTTTTTAAGCTTATGGTGTGTGAACGCAAAAGGAATATCATTGTCTGCCAGAATGGCGGCATTGGCAGGTGCGCGTTCCCAGTGTCTGAGTTCGCGCAAGCTGGCATCTTGTTGAGCTTCGAAGCTGGAGACATCGGGTTTGTTTGGAAAATTAAGCGGTAATACCAAAGTCGATTTGGTATTTTTAATATCCTTTAGGTGAGCGTACTCAAAACCTCGCCCAACAAAAGCCGCAGAAAGTTTGAACGAATCCAGTAGCTTATCGGCAGCTATCAGTGACGCAGTGTTTTCGGGCTCAAAGATAATGCCAGCTGTTTTTAATTCACCCATCGCTTCAAGAGCGGTATTGGTTTCTACCGCAGTGCCAGTGATTAATGCGTCGGTTTTTCCTTGAGCTTTTTGATACCAGTTGGCATCGGACAATGATTGGCGTATTAAGGCAATGCTGCCCATCAATGAGCTAGGATAATTCTGTTTGGAGCTGCCCTTATTGTAAGCAAGATAGTGTCGGCTATAGGCATTGTAAATCAAATCATTAGGAATGCCGTCGGCTAGTGATACCGTCGTTGCCTGGCCTCTAAATATGCCATCCATTGTACCAGTTTGTACGGAGGTAAAACCGTTCTTAATATAAGATTTAGCCGCTTTGGGATCGGCTTCAAATTCTGAGATCCAATTGACCTCTGCATGAATAGCATCATTCCAACCCTTGGCGCCAGTGCGATCGCCATGGTATTTGGGCGAGCCACCAAACCCTGAGCTTGAGCGTTTTTCTTCGAAGCTGTAATAGCTGTAAGGATCAATAAAACCTGGATAAACGTGATGGTTGCTCAGATCAATAATGCGAGCACCTGCAGGTGCTTTGCCCTTGGCTTTAACACTGACAATTTTGCCGTGTTGAATCACCAAAGTTGCATTCTCTAGTGTTTTTCCTGGTTCAGTCGTAACAGTGGCATTAGTAAACGCAATGAGACTGGATGAACGATCATGGATACCATTGTGATGGCTGGTCTGATCGCCGTAAGATGCTGACATTGCCAGAGCAAAAAACGCTGCTGAGGCTGTCTTTACGGTTGCTTTAGACATAGGCTCTCTTTTTTATTGTTTTACCCGAGTAACTGACAGGTAGAAAGACAATCAATCAAGTAGGTTTTTCAAAGTATACCCGTCGCCTTTCAAGGTGTAGCGGTATTGGCTGGGCGGCACTTACCCCTATCACTGAGACCATCTCAGCTGAGGGGATTCGCTTGTTTGCAGCTTACCTGCACTTTGAAATACTTTGGCTATAGAATGAAGTTGCTTGTCTCTCTAATAAAGCAGAAATACTGGGCATAGGGCAGTAAATTGCAAGTGATAATACTGTCACATTAATGAATATCTCGCTATTCTGCTAAAGCGTATCTTGATTAAAGGTTTGAGTTGCTAACTTATTGAAAGTAATCGTTATTTTTATGCTAAATGTTGAAAGGTAATATTTTTTTACAAATTACCCTTAATATTGATATCGATTTAGCGCTCGCTGTTCCTTTAATTTTAGTCTGAGTTCGGGTTTAGGTTAAATAAAGGCAATGTGTGCCAGTAGTAACGAGCGCTTTTGCTGTCTTTTGCCGTGCAATTGATGCGCGAGCGTCCCACTGATAGATTCGCTGATACAGAAAAACTCACCTTTTTGTCTTTCCAGACCATATTGGAAACGGGATGATTGTTATAAAAACACTGGAAGTTTTGTCGGGCAAAGGGCAGATCGTCAAATCGTAAGTGGAAAGCTTCTGGCATCCTTTCGACATGAGGATCACCGGGTAGTTCTTCTACAACGGGCATGGCTAAGGTATTAACCCGCAATTTAAAGGCGGTCATGCCTGAGTAATGTCCGCCAATCGCAAACCTTGGGATACGAGTTTTTTGGGAATACCGAGAGAAGGGCCCTGAGTATTGCGCCAACCCATACCATCCTCGCGTGTTGAGCAGAGTTTGTAGATTACTATTAAATTCTCCATAAGGATAAGCAAACAAAGGCGGCGGCGTTTGCTGTAGTCGCTCAGTTAATAAATGTTGTGCGATATCCAGCTGTCGTCCGAGAACGTCTGAGTTTTGGTTTTCTTGTGTTAGATGTGCGTGGGTGTGGCTATGGTTGGCGATGGTGACTCCGGCTTCACTCAGCTCTTTTAGTTGTTGCCAGTTCATCATGGCTTTGTATTGCTTTTCGACGCTTTCGGTGGATACAAACACCGTAAAAGGTATTTTTCGCTTCTTCAGTATGGGAAACGCCTGCTCATAAATGGACAAATAGGCATCATCAAAAGTAAGCACCACCGATTTTTCTGGGTGTTTTGAGTGATTGTTTTCTACAGAATGAATGGCTTGCTGTAGAGAAATAACCTTAAACTGATTCGCTTGCAGATAGTCCAGATGTTGTTTGAACAGGGCTGGTGTTGTTGAAGTCGAAGGGGGCGTCTGGTCACTGATGTGGTGATACACCAAAATAACAGTCTGATTGTGTGCCATTAAAGGCAACGACAACAACAGAATAAAGAACCAAACAATACGCATGTGGGGTAACTATCGAGAGTGAAGGAATGATAAGACTAACATAATTAACTCTGTGACGGGCTTTACGATGTTTTTAAAGAGAACCAAGTCTAAATTGATCTTGATCAAGCGCCTCATATAACGAACGGAATAGTATGAGGACTGAAAAAAACTTCAGGAGTTTCTATGTCAGATTTTAGCCATACCATAGAGTGGGACCATGAGATTATCGAGCGTTATAACTCACGTGGACCTCGGTATACTTCCTATCCTACGGCTCTGGCGTTTAATCAGGCTGTGACTGAGACCGATTATCGTGCAGCGTTAACAGCGATACCTTCCAATGAACTGCTATCGCTTTACGTACATATCCCGTTTTGTTTTAACATTTGCTATTACTGTGGGTGCAATAAGCAAGTAACGAGAGATTATCGTAAGGCGACCCAATACCTTGAGGCTTTGGGCAAAGAGATCGATCATGTGGCCGATCAACTTGAAGACCCATCGGTTGTATCGATGCACTGGGGAGGTGGTACGCCTACCTATCTGAACATTCGTGATCGTCAGTGGTTAATGACCAAACTCACTCAAGCATTTAAGATTAAACCTGAGCAGCTGGATGCTTCTATTGAAGTTGATCCAAGAACGGTAACTCCATCAGATATAGCGCAGCTAAAAAGCATGGGCTTTAATCGAGTCAGTCTTGGGGTTCAAGACTTTGACCCAAAAGTACAACAAGCCATTAATCGTGAACAAAGTTATGAAAGTGTTAAAGAACTGGTAGATGCTGCTCGAGTGAGTGGGTATCGCTCTATCAGTTTTGATTTAATTTATGGACTGCCGCACCAAAGTGTTGAGTCTTATCGTGAAACTTTAGCGTTGGTTGCTGAGCTGAGACCTGATCGCATCTCTGTGTTTAACTATGCGCATTTACCGCATCGATTTAAAGCACAGCGAAAAATATTAAAACGCCATTTACCGGAGCCAGAAGAGAAGTTAGAAATATTAAAACTATGCATCGAGTTTTTACAGCAACAAGGATACGTATACATTGGGATGGATCACTTTGCTTTGCCCGAAGATGAACTTAGTATTGCTCAAGAGCAAGGACAGTTGTTACGAAACTTTCAAGGCTATGCGACCGGAAAGCACACGCAGCTTATTGGCTTGGGTGTTTCTTCCATTAGCTCTGTGGGTGAGTATTATGTTCAAAATGAAAAAGGACTGAGTAGTTACTATGATGCTATCGAGCGTGAAGCTTTACCTGTTTGGCGTGGTGTGAAACTTGATGAAGATGATGAACTAAGACGTCATATTATTTTTCAGTTAATGTGTTACTTTAATCTATCTGTTAAAGACATCGAAAAGACCTTCAATATATCTTTCTGGAATTACTTTAATCATATTGTTCCTCGGCTTGAGATATTTCAAAGGGATGGGTTGGTAAAGTACACGCCATCTACTATTGAGGTATTGCCAAAGGGAAGGTTGTTAATTCGTAATATTGCTATGTTATTTGATAAGAGCATGGAAGAGCTTATCGATATTCAATCCTTTTCTAATGCGATATAATCATACTGTAGACAGGCCTTTATCTATATTTCTTGCCTTGTGAACTACTTTGGGCAAAGGTAGAGGCGTTTGTTTTGAATTATCCGTCATAAACTTTTATGCTGGGAGCTATTGGTCCCAGTGATAATTTATCGGTGTGAGCTCCAGGTAAACTAAAATGCAAGAAATTAAATGTCAAAACTGTCGTATCAGTAAGTTATGTTTGCCCGTTATGTTGGCTGATTCTGAGATAGAGCACCTGGACTCTATTGTTCAACGTGGTAAGCCGCTTAACACGGACGAAAACCTGTTTCGTAGTGGTGATAAGTTCGAAAATATCTATGCGGTGCGTTCTGGCAGTTTAAAGTCTTATACTATCAGCGAAGATGGTATTGAGCAGGTGACTGGCTTTTATTTGCCGGGTGAAATCATCGGGCTGGATGCGATCAGTTCTCAGGTACATCCGAGTTATGCCAAAGCACTCGAAACTTCTATGATATGTGCACTGCCTTTTGAATCTCTGGAGTCATTAGCCACAGGGATCCCTTCATTACAGCGTCAACTACTGAATGTAATGAGTAATGAGATCCGTGATGATCAAGAACTGATGCTGTTACTCAATAAAAAAACCTCAGAAGAACGAATGGCGGCATTTTTAGTGAATCTCTCAATTCGTTTTGGCCAGCGAGGATTGTCTTCCAGAGTTTTTCGTTTGACCATGAGTCGTCGCGACATTGGTAATTATTTAGGCTTAGCGGTAGAAACAGTGAGCCGTGTTTTAACAAAGTTACAGAAGCAGGAATACATATTGGTAGACGATAAAGAAATTACTTTCACCAATCCAGAAAAACTATCAGAACTTGCTGGTGTTATGTGTTATTCATAACTCGTCATTATTTATTGTCTATTTTTAGTTTCGAGCAGAATGTGTAGAGTAAACAGGGCCTATCAAGGCCCTGTTTACGTTTTATAAAGTGCCTATTTACGGCTGTAGATAATTAACTTGCCACCCTTGCTCAGATTGTTGATAAACCTGTCGGTGGTGTAATCGATGATCCAGACCCTGCCAAAACTCTATTTTTTTAGGGACAATGCGATAACCTCCCCAATGTTCTGGTCGTACGACTGGGTCGGTTTTATGTCGCTCTACTTCTTCGTCGAACTTCTGTTGTAAGACATCAAATGATTCGATGGTACGACTTTGATCAGACATCGCTGAAGCTATTTGACTAAGGTGAGGGCGACCATAAAAATACTCATCGGATTCTTTGGCAGAGATTTTTTCTGCTCGTCCTTCAATACGAACCTGACGCTGAAAAGCTGACCACCAGAAGCTGGCGCAGATATTGGAATTCTCTGCCAGATCCTTACCTTTATCGCTGTGATAATTGGTATAAAAAATAAATCCGTTATCGTCAAATGAGCGCAGAAAAACGACGCGAGATGAAGGGCAGCCATTTGTATCGACTGTCGCAACGGTCATACCACAGTAATAGGTTGGGTCCTTTTCTTTGGCTTGTTTAAACCAGCTTTCAAATAATGGAAAAGGTGTGTCGAGGGGGGCTTCGTGTAATAACATTGTGACCTCAATCTTTGACTACTTTAGTGGTGATGGTGGTTGTGATCATGAGCATCGCTTTGCTCCTCGGACGGATCTTCTGCGCCCTGATGTTTGTGTCCAGTATGTTCGTGTCCTGTATGTCCAGCATGTCCGCTGTGATCATGTTGAAACACACTCCAAATCGTCCAGCAACCCATAACAATCATGCTGGCGGCAATGAGCAATTTGACGGGCTTTTTTTTCATCCATTGAGTAATGCTCGAAAAACCAATGCCAATCAGCAACATAGGGCCCGATGTCCCTAACGCAAAAAACAGCATGAAGAGAATAGCCCGATCAACCGAGCCTTGAGCAATGGCGATGGCCAAAGCAGAATAAAGCAGACCGCAAGGAATAAAACCCCATAACATTCCTGCGGTGACCGCATGAAGTGGGGATTTGCCTGGCTGAATACGCTTAAGCAAAGGGGCTATCTTTTTCCAGGTCGATTGACCCAGGCGCTCGAGGTAGAGAACACCGTTCCAAACATTAAACAGATACAGACCTACTAAAATCAGCAAGCCTCCAGCAATCACTCGAAGGTAGTTAAGTGCGCCTGCATCACTGATCATGGTGCCCATAAGGCCACCAATCATGCCTAATAACAAATACGTCAAAAGTCGGCCAAGGTTATGATGGACGACCATAAGACTGGAGCGAGCGAAGGAAGATGAGGGAGTTGAAATGGACAAAGCCGTAACAATGCCTCCACACATACCTACACAATGAAGCGAGCCGCCAAGTCCCATAAGAAAGGCGGGGATGATGGTTTCGAGCATGATGAAAAGTGGTTATTCAAAGTTGGGGTCATTTTACCTCATCTTTGAACAATAGGAATGATCTAAATCACCGTGATTATTCTATTGGGTTTGGTTTTCGTTGGCTGTGGCTTCAGCCTGCAGTTTGTAGTCGTTGATCATTCGCACAAAATCCTGCTCGTTTCTATCGAGAGAGGTCAGTGGAATATAAAGATCAGAACCTAGTCCATGTTTTAGCTGATTGAGTCGAGCTGCAAACATACCCTTAAGTCCCGATACTTTTTCTTTACGGGAATTAGTCCAGTATTCGGCATCTTCTTGTACATAACTTAGGCTTTCTGCTCGCGACTGGCTTTCGAGCAAAGAGACATGAAGCAGACTGCGGTATTCGTGATAGAGACTTTTCGCAGCTCTAGGGCTGATTTGATCGACGATAGGGGTCAGATCCCATAGCTTGACTCCAATATACTGTAACTCCATGAGCTTATCGCCTTTGCTGGCTTTGAGCAGACAACATTGTTTTAAATTATCCCAGGGTATGTGGATGTCTGTTTGCTTTAGATGCCAGGTGAGTTGCTCTTGATTGAGTGTCATGCTGAATTCTGGTTCCCATTTTTTGGCAAAACCAAAAAGTAGAAAAATAATCGCAAGTACCAGAGTAATGTAACCCGCTAGTTTAAGCTCAGTAAGGAGCAATAAGAACGCGATGAAACCAGCGACACAAGCAATCGCGATAAATAATTGATGGTTGCGGCGAGAAATTGGAGCAACTTTGACCGTGTTATTCATTTTCAGCCTTGTGAGACTGTGCTTTTGTTGCGGGCTCTTTTGTAGTAGGAGAATCATCGTCTAGCAGTATGCGATAGGCTGGAGACTCCAGATCAGAATATTGATCGTTTTTCACCGCCCAGACGAAGGCGGCTATTGCCACCGATAAGAAAATAATGGCGACAGGAATTAGCCAATAAATCACTTCCATAACATCTGCTACCTTAAAACCTAACAGAGACACTTTAACCCTATTCTACCAAATTCGTACTTAGCTGTGTGAATTGTCTATACCCGTCGCCTTTCAAGATGCAGCACTGATGTTCAAGTTGCAGCGCTGCGCGCACTCACCCCAATCACTTAGTCTATCTAAGCTCAGGGGACTCGCTTGCTGGCCACCTACCTGCACCTTCAAATACTTTGGGTAGATGATTCAGAACGGGTTTCTGGTGTATAAGAAACCTGCTAAGCTGTTGGCTGTTTTGAGCGACTGAAGATGGTCGCTTTTATGATAAATGGAAGATTGGATAATATTGTATGACAGAGTCGAATACCTCTCCGCGCAAATCAATGGTGCATAAGCCTCAGTGGCTCTCGCAGTGGGAGGCCTGGATTGGACAACGTATTGCTGTTCATCCCAATATTTTGTCGGCGATTAAATTGTTTGTGGTTACGCCCTTGTTATTTTTGTCGCTAAAACAAGTGGATGTGTTACCTAATTCTTCCGAACTTATTTTTGCCTTGTTTCTGGTGTTTTGTGGATTAGATTACCTTGATGGTATTGTGGCGCGAGAACGAGATTTAGATACACATTTTGGGCGTATTTTTGATCGCCTGACCGATTATCCACTACTGTTTATTGTTTCCTGGCAATGTGTCGATAGTATTCCGCTATGGTTGCTGATCTCTAAGGTTGCTCTGGATAGCCTGCTTTTTATTCAATACTTGCTCAAGAAGGGAACAACAGAAAATCGTATTCGAACCACACTTTCTTATACTGCGCTCATCGCCTTGCTGTTTTTTAGTCAAGGCTGGGCCGAAAACGTCATCACCTATGATCTGGTTGTTATCTTACTGTTGGTGAATATTACCTTTAGTCTTGTTGTTATTTTGTACAATGCCCGTATCTTACAATCTCGTTTTATTGCCGACATGTTGTCATTGGCCAATCTGCTCTGTGGCTTCGCCAGCATGTATTTTGCGGCTCAACTGCGTTTTGATATAAGCCTGCTGTTATTGTTGGTGGGAGCACTCTTTGATGGCCTGGACGGCGCTGCCGCCAGAAAGTGGGGAGGAACCCGATTTGGTGTTTATTCTGATGATATTGCTGACGGTGTGAATTATGGAGTCGCCCCCGGAGTCGCGCTCTATTACGCCTTTGGCGGTGTTGAGGGGGCTATTGTTGGGGCCTTCTTCTCGATATTTACGATTTCTCGATTAGTCTTCTTTACTTTTAACAAATCGAACGATGACCCAGAGTATTTTCGTGGTGTTCCCAGTACGGTTGGAGGGTTGGTGGTATTGTGTGCGCTGATATTGTTTTTGGAATCACCTTTGATTGCTGGTGCTTTGGTGGGCGTTGCGATGGTGCTGATGGTTTCCTTTGATGCCTATTACCGTCATTTAGGAAGAGCGATTTCGTCACGACGTAAACGTTATTTGTTCGGTTTGCCCATCTATAGTCTAGTATTAATATTGGGGAGTTTTATCTGGGGCAGCAAGATATCCATTGCTCTGCTTTTGGCCTTAGTTTTGATCTACGGACTGACACCTGCTGCGAAACATTTAAAAAATGCCGTGGTGAACAAATAAAATAACCGACTTTTATTAAAATCATGTTACCTTGCGTGAAATCAACAGAGAATGCAGCTTGCATTTAGCTACTCAATTAAGTAGTATTTTGTTGAACTTGATGATTTGATAACCCTTTGGAGTTTTTCCTATGGCAGTGGTGACCTTATATATGTCTGATCGCGATAAATCTAAGACGTTTACGGATAAAAAAGAAGCTGACAACTACGATAAAATGCTTGAACTGGCTGAGAATGTAAGCCTGTGGGTTGAGCGTGAAATCGAAGACCTTAATGAGCAGCAGGTTGAAGCATTAGGCTTGTTAATTGCTCAAAATAAAGATGTGCTGGCCAAAGCATTTAAAGCTCGCCCCGAGCAATTATTGGAAAAGCCAGAAGAAGCATCTGAAGACAAGGTAACGCCTATTAGCGCGAATGGCTAAAAATAAAAAGCTGGCGTTATCTTCGCCAGCTTTTTATTTGTTCTGGAGATAATTAATAGTGCTGGTTAGTGACGCGTAAGAAGTTTCTTTGAACTTCGGTTTTGCCTTTGAGTTGGTAGCGTTTCATACTTCGAACTAAGTCATCATGGAGTTGATTTGATGCTTGATCAGAAAGCTGGTGTAGAGAGTTGACGCCTTTAAGTTCTGAGCGGCTAATGTCATAGAGGTCGGTGCAAACGGTACAGCATAGATGGTACTGGCTGTAATAAGGAATGATTTTAAAAGAGAGGAAAGTGAGCCAGTCTGTTGCTTGGATTAAATCCCAAGTGGTTTCGTTATTGCAGTGATAACACTTGGTGTCGATTACGGGCTTAATTGGACGAAGTGACTTTTTAAAGCTTGTTAATTTTAGCATCCGCATTTCCTTTTATTATTAATAGCTTATGTACGGCTATTAGCTATTATTCGGTTTCTGCTTACTTACAACAAAAGACGACATATCGTTTGATAGTGCAGAAATTCAATACGATATCTTTGGCTGCAAAACTTACATCATTGATGTATTCCCGATTAAAAAGACATCAATCATTTAATACGACTAAGACGCTTATTATTGCGGCGAGATAGCCATGTGCATCGCATGTTTAAGATGTCTATCTATAGATCTATCACTAGATGGATAGAGACACAAGTGATATCGAACAAATACATCACAAAACAATTATTTTGAATATGGGAGGCCGTTTATTCAGCGATAACAGAGCATGATTTAAGCGGAAGAGTGCAACAAATTATGTCAGTGCAGCGCAATATCTATAGTTAAAAGGATGAAGGTTTTATAACCAAAAAATTGCGGCATAGTTGCCGCAATAATGTTTTACTTTATTGAGACGTTTCGTTATTTGAACGATTCAGCCTCAGTGCGTTAAGTACAACGATGAGCGAGCTGGTTGTCATCCCGATGGCTGCCAACCAGGGGGGAACCCAACCGAGCATGGCAATGGGAATGGCGCATAGGTTGTAACTAATTGCCCAGACGATATTCTGTTTAATAACGGCGTGTGTTTTTTTGGCAAGCTCCATTGATTGTGCAAGAGAGTACAAATTTTGATGCATGAGCACTGCGTCAGCTTTGTGCTGCGTTAGGTCGGCAGACGTGTTCATCGCGATGCCCACATTAGCTTGTGCTAACACGATAGTATCGTTGAGTCCGTCACCGAGCATTAATACGATTTCATTTTGTTGTTGCCACTGCATGACTTTTTCTGCTTTTTGTTGCGGCAAATGATTGTTGTAGTAATGCTGAATACCTAGTTCATCGGCTACCTTTTTAACATGAGAAGAATGATCGCCGCTAAGTAAGCTGGTTTTTAAACCCAACTGATGAAGTTCTTTAACAAGATCCGCTGCTTGTTCTCTGATCTTATCCGAAAGCTCAAAGGTCGCGACTAATACTTGATCACGATATAAAAAAATCGGCATGGTCTGACTATCAGTATCAAGAGAGATTTCTTGTTTGGGTTTTCCTAAATACCAGTGACTGCCATTCCACTGACCTTCTATTCCCATCCCGAATTGTTCATCAACAGACTCAAAATGAACTTGTTTATCGTCTTTTTCTTGAAAAGCTTTGGCGATTGGGTGGCGACTTTGCCGCTCGAGTGCACAGGCAATTTGTAAATAGTCTAGTTGAGCATCCGGTTGATGGATGATCGTTTTTTCTAAATGTAATTTGCCTTCGGTTAAGGTGCCTGTTTTATCAAAAACGATGTGAGTTATGTCTGCCAGTCGATTGAGAGTTTGGGCGTTTAGCAATAATAAGCCGAGTTGAGACAGTCGATTCGTTGCTGCTGTTAACGCTGCGGGGGTGGCAAGTGACAAAGCGCAAGGACAACTAACCACCAAGACGCTAAGTGCAACCCAAAAAGCCTGTTCGGGATCGATAGTACTCCAAAGAAAATAAGTCATACCGACGAGCATCAAGAGTATCGAAACAAACCACTGCGCAATACGATCAACCAACAAGGTGAGTTTAGGTTTGTGTTGTGTGGCGTTGCTAGCCATACGATCCAACGCCGAAAAATAAGTATTGTCGGAGGTTGCCGTTACTTCTATGTGGATTGGTTTGCTTTGATTCAAAGAGCCAGCAAATACTTTGTCATTAATACTACGACGCAAGGGTATGTGTTCACCTGATAGCAAAGATTCATCAATGTTGGTTGTTCCATCAACGATAATCCCATCGACTGGAATCACTTCTCCTGCGCGTACCAATAAGCGATCTCCAGGGACAACATCATGAATGGGATGATCACTTTGTTGAGCTCCCTCTATTTTAGTTACAGCGATAGGCAGTAGTTGTCGTTGTGTCTGAGTTTCTGTTACGGCTTTCAGGCGTGTTCGATGTTCCAGATAGCGGCCACAAAGCAAGAAAAAGATAAACATGGTCGCAGAATCAAAATAAACCTGTCCTGCTGCATTAATGGTAGCCCAAACACTTGATGTATAAGCCAGTGAGATCGCCAAAGCGACAGGAAAATCCATCACCAAGCGTTTTTGTTTAAGTCCATACCAGGCATTTTTAAAAAAAGGAAAACCAGAAAAAAAGACAATGGGCGTTGCCACTAGCCAACTGGTCCAATGTAAAAACGACTGGTACTCGGCTTTGATATATTGAGCTTCACCAAAGTAAAGACCAATTGCGAACATCATGACCTGCATCATGCCCAATCCGGCGACTCCCAGACGCATCAAAAACCATCGGTCTTCGGTACGAACGGTTCGTTCAAAGTCACTCTGACGAAAAGGGTAAGCTTTAAAGCCCATGTTCGAAAGGCGCGTGAGTATTTGGCTCAATCGTTGCCGTTGTGAGTCCCAACAAATATTCATTCGATGAGTGATCGGGTTAACCTGAACAGAGAGCACTCCTGGCATTTTCAATAAGCTGGATTCTATTAGCCAGCTGCATGCAGCACAGGTAATGCCTTCTACACCCAATAGAGCTTTGGACTGATGCTCGTGAGTATCGACAAATTCTTTTTGTAAACGCTCGTTATCAAGTTGCTGAATATTACGCAGCTCTTCGGGAATTAAGTCGGTGGGCGTTACTGACGCTTCTGTTCGAAAGCGGTAGTAGCTGTCTAGTTGATTATCGATAATAGCCGAAGCAACACTATGACAGCCGTAACAGCAAAATTCTCGAGTTTGCTGTTCCCACTGTAGCGTAATGTCTAAATTATCTGGAACGGGTTCGTGACAGTGAAAACAGCGTGAAGTCATCGGGGTTTTAATTGAATACTATTGGATTGTTTTAGCGGCCAACGAGACATCATTTCCCAGTCTTGAGTAGGGGTGGAGAGTTTCAGGCGATAGTTTACAGGCTCCAGAGGAAGACTTTGCCCTTTGTAGATCAAGCTGTCTTCTGTACGATTAAGCACGACTACCTGATCTTTATGTTCTTTGGCAGGGTGTTGAATCGATAGATACAATACAGGAACATCCAGAGGCTGAGCTGAAGTTAATATCATGGCATCTGGTGCCTGGTATTCGATGTCGAACTTAAGTTGTAATTCAGCGGCTTTTTCGCGCTTCTCAATGGATTCATTAATCGCCAGACCTTCTTTGTAGTAGTCGGCTTTTACCATGCTGTCTGCGCCAGTCGTTGCAATAATAACCGTTGTGATACCTGCGACCACTGATGATGCTGGCAAAGCAATGATCATCCAGGGATAAAACTGCTTGTACCAGGGTTTGGTGTCCTGTGGGTGTTCCATAAACTTCTCTTAGTTAACGCTGACTTATCGGCCTAAGGCTGGGCCGATAAATCGTGCTTCTGTTTCTATTCTAATATCTGGAGCCTCAACGGAGACTGCATTAAAGAAAATGGTGTTCGCGGTTTTGGTCAGATCACCTGGATCCACTCGAACGCGTAACGCGATGGCTTTTACTTCGCCTGGTTTTACATGGATCTGAGTCGGACCTGCAATACTCATATCAGGCAAACCATCTACCGAAATATTGTAGGTATAGGGTTCTTGCGCCATGTTGCCTATTTTAATCCGATATACGTTTTCAACCAAGCCTTCTGAGGTTTCAACGTAAAGTCTGTTGCGATCACGAATGACATCCAGCTCAAGTGGCGTTCGCGTGCCGATGGAAGCAAAGAAGCCAATGATAAGAGCGAGCAGTAGACCACCATAAATAAAAGTACGGGGACGCAGTACTTTGGTTTCTTTTCCTTCCATTGCATTTTCGGTGGAATAACGAATCAGACCTTTCTCATAATCCATTTTTTCCATGACGTCATCACAGACGTCAATACACAATGCACAGGCGATACATTCGCTCTGCAAGCCGTCACGAATATCAATACCTGTGGGACAAACCTGAACACATTGTTTACAGTCGATACAGTCACCCAGGCCCTTGATTTTATACTCGGTATCGGTGCGTTTACGATGACCGCGGCTCTCGCCTCTTTGAGTGTCGTAAGAAATAATCAGCGTATCTTTATCAAACATGGCACTTTGAAAACGCGCATAGGGGCACATGTACTGACAAATTTGCTCCCGTAAGAAGCCTGCATTGCCATAAGTGGCCAAGCTGTATAAGCCAATCCAGAAGGCTTCCCAGGGGCCTAAATTAAACAGAATTAAATTGTCTGTCAGTTCGCGGATCGGTGAGAAGAAGCCAACAAAGGTGTAACCAGTAAATAACGCAAAACTAAGCCATAAAAAATGTTTGGTGGCTTTGGTGGATACTTTGTTGAAAGACCAGGGAGCCTTATCCAATTTCATTCGCTGGTTTCTATCACCTTCAACAAAACGTTCGATCCAGATAAAGGTTTCTGTCCAAACCGTTTGTGGGCAGGCAAAGCCACACCAGACTCGTCCAGCGAGTGCTGTAAAAAAGAATAGGGCGACAGCCGCAATAATGAGAAGAACGGCTAAATAAATAAAATCTTGAGGCCAAAAAGTAATACCAAAAATATGAAACTGTCGAGCAGGCAGGTCAAGTAATATGGCCTGACGACCTTCCCACGTGATCCAGGGACCAACGTAGTAAAGACCTAACAACATCCAGACACTGAGAACTCGCAATCGAGCGAACAATCCTCTGACCTGGCGGGGATAAATTTTCTCTGCTTTGACGTAGAGATCGCGTGTGCGCTTAACGGTTTTATCGGGTTTGCTCATAACTACTTAAATCTTCGCAAGGGGTGGGTTTATACGACTGGTTGGCCCGAATGATAAACAGATCTTTTGTGTGAATCTATTGGACTAATAGGGGTATAAACACAAATTAAACAGCTAAAATTTTATTCAAAAAAAAGCGCAGACTTCGCTGCGCTTTTTTAATTATTTGTTTATTCAGCTTTCTCTTGTGAGAGGCTGTAAACATAGGCGGTCACCAGTCGAATTTTTGCTTTGCCCAAAATATCTTTATGGGCTGGCATTTGACCATTACGTCCGCTTCTTATGGTTCTGGCTATCACTTTTCGAGAGCCACCAAATAACCAGGTTGTGTCGGTTAAGTTGGGAGCACCAAAGGCATGGCTACCTTTGCCGTCCGCTCCATGACAGGCAACACAGTTGGTGTCATACAAAGCTTTACCTTTTGCTATTTCATTTTCTGGAGCATTACGCCCAGATAAGGAAACCACATAACTGGTTAAGAAAGTAATTTGTTCTTCATTAAACTGTTGACCAAACGGAGGCATCTGTCCGCTACGTCCATTGGTAATACTTTCTTCAATAATGTCTGGAGTAGAACCGTATAACCAATCATTGTCGGTTAAGTTTGGATAACCTGGGCTACCTGCAGCATCAGAACCGTGACAGGCAAAGCAAACATTCAAGAAAATACGACGTCCCATATCCATTGCCAGCTCATCGTTGACTAGCTCGGTGACGGGAGTATTTTCGTATTGCTTAAACAAAGGCAAATAAACAGACTCTGCTTGTTGAACTTCGGCTTCCCACTGGTTTTCTTTGGTCCATCCCAAAGTACCTTCAAACTTACCCAGGCCAGGGAAAAGAATCAGATAACCAATACCAAACGCCAAGGTGATATAGAACAGGTTTAGCCACCACTTAGGCAATGGATTGTTGTATTCCTGAATACCATCGTAAGCATGGCCAGTTGTTCCGTCTTCGCATTCGTCAGCTTCAGTCTTTTTTGTAAAGTGGAGCAACCAAAAATTACCAAAAATACAGATAAGGGTGATTGCAATGATCCACCAACTCCAAAATTCACTCATTTCTAACTCACCTTAATGTTTTTCAGCTGTATCTGAGTTGTTGTCTTTACTCACAACGATACGGTCGCTGTGCTCATCTCCCACAAAGGGGAGCTGAGATGCTTCGTCAAACACTGATTTACGTTTTTTGCTATAGGCCCACAAGACTAAACCTATAAAAAGTACCAAAAGCACAGCCGTTAATATGCCGCGCAGGAGATTCATATCCATGGCTTATCTCCGATTTTCAGCTGCATGGCCCAGAGATTGAAGGTAAGCAACCAGAGCGTCGAGTTCTGTCTTGCCTGCAACGGCTTCTTTTGCGCCAGCAATATCTTCATCTTTGTAAGGCACACCAAATTGATTCTTAAAGATGGACAGTTTTTTTGCAGTGAGTTCGCCATCTAACACATTTTCTGCCAACCAAGGGAAAGATGGCATATTGGATTCTGGTACTACATCACGCGGATTAATCAGATGAACACGGTGCCATTCGTCACTGTAGCGACCACCAACACGAGCGAGGTCCGGACCAGTACGCTTAGAACCCCACAAGAAAGGATGTTCCCATACGTGCTCGCCAGCAACAGAGTAAGGACCGTAACGCTCAGTCTCTGCACGGAATGGACGTACCATCTGTGAGTGACAGGTATTACAACCTTCACGGATATAAATGTCGCGGCCTTCCATCTGTAACGCGGTATAAGGTTTTAATCCTTTTACTGGCTTCGTTGTTTCTTCAAGAAAGAACAGAGGAACAATTTCTGCCAGGCCACCGAAGCTGATAACAATCAGCGTCAGTATGCCCATTAAACCGATATTTTTTTCAATGGTATCGTGTGTCATTGACATGTCTGTTTCTCCTTATGCGGCAACCGGTGTTGCATCAGAACTGGGTTGCTGCCGGGGAGCGCCCATAGTTTTAAACATGTTGTAAGCCATGATGATCATGCCAGACAAGAATAAAGCTCCACCAATAAAACGAATGGTTAAGAAAGGTTTTTTCGCCGTAACGGATTCAACAAAGGTGTGAGTCAAAGTACCGTCTTCATTAAAGGCGCGCCACATAAGACCTTCCATTACACCAGCAATCCACATAGAAGCGATGTAAAGAACAACACCGATGGTTGCAATCCAGAAGTGCCAGTTAATTAACTTGATACTGTACATTTCGGTACGACCAAACATACGTGGGATCATGTAGTACATAGAACCGATAGAGATGAACGCAACCCAACCCAAAGCGCCAGAGTGTACGTGACCAATAGTCCATTCGGTGTAGTGAGACAGTGCGTTAACGGTTTTAATAGCCATCATTGGGCCTTCAAACGTCGACATACCGTAAAAAGAAAGAGACACAATCAGGAATTTCAAAATAGGATCGGTTCGCAACTTATGCCATGCGCCCGATAACGTCATCATCCCGTTAATCATACCACCCCATGAAGGTGCCAACAGGATCACCGAGAAAACCATACCTAAGCTTTGTGCCCAGTCTGGTAACGCTGTGTAATGTAGGTGGTGAGGACCAGCCCACATATAAATACCAATCAATGCCCAGAAGTGGACAATCGATAAACGGTAAGAGTAAACCGGACGACCTGCTTGCTTAGGGATGTAATAGTACATCATGCCCAAGAAACCAGCTGTCAGGAAGAAGCCTACCGCGTTGTGGCCATACCACCACTGAACCATTGCATCAACAGAACCAGCATAAGCAGAGTAAGATTTGGTCATGCTCACAGGAACGGCTGCACTGTTAACAATGTGCAGAACGGCAACCGTAAGAATAAAGGCAGCAAAGAACCAATTAGCAACATAGATGTGTGGAGTTTTACGCTTCATGATGGTTCCAATGAACAATATGGCGTAACCCACCCAGACCAAGGCAATGAGAATATCAATAGGCCACTCTAGCTCTGCGTATTCTTTACTAGAGGTATAACCCATCGGAAGAGTAATGATGGCAAGTACGATAACAAGCTGCCACCCCCAGAATACAAAGCTGGCGAGGCGGTCGCTGATCAAGCGAGCCTGACAGGTTCGTTGAACGACATAAAGAGAGGTACACATTAATGCACAACCACCGAATGCAAAGATAACGGCGTTGGTATGAAGTGGGCGTAAACGAGAGTAGGTAAGCCAAGGAAGATCAAAACTTAGCTCGGGCCAGCGTAGTTGTGCTGCAATCAACACTCCAACCGCCATTCCGACTATACCCCAAATAACGGTCATGACCGCAAAGCGTCGAACGACCTCATAGTTGTAGGTCGGTGCATGTGTCTCAGACATATGTGTTTCCGTTTATGATTGATGGTTAAAACGATTTAATTTTGCCTATTTTTTTGTCATCGCCAGTTGATATAGGTCAATGAGAAGTCATAAGCTATCCGAAACTCAGGATACTTAGTTGACTAAAGTATAGAATATCGTAGGAATCTCACTGATCTATTCGCTTAAAAGTTAAGCAGTTGCTTGGCTATTTTAAGCGGTTAATAACTGGCCTATCTGACATCGCGCGGCATTATACAGTAAATTAGAGTGTGCGGCGCACAAAAAAATAGCAGATGAGATAAAAAAACGGTATATGTCTAAGTTTTATTCAGGCATCCTCTGCAACAGCATAGGTTATTGAAATTAATAGCAAGTCGAAATAAAGCATTACAAGTTAGTTTCGTCAAAGTGAAGACGCTACGGTATAATCAGCCGCCAATATTGGGGTAGCTCGCTTCTACCTCGACAATAAAATCACTCTATTCATTCTAATAATTACCAGTTGGGGAACGCTATGAAGCTTAAATTAATTGCTGCTTCGATCAGCATTGCTTTGTTGGCTGCTTGTGAACAGCCAGCCAATCCGTCTAACCAGAGCGCTGCGCCTAAAGCTGAAGCGCAAAAAGCTGAGCCTAAAAAGCAAGCTGCTGAAAAAGCACTGAGTTCAGGTGTATTCACTGAGAACTTTGATAGCAGTGTTCGTCCGCAAGACGACTTCTATCGTTATGTTAACGGAACATGGCTGAAAAATACGCAAATTCCAGACGACCGTTCAAACTACGGTTCTTTTACCGTGTTGGCAGAAAAAGCAGAACAAGACATTAAAGCCATTATCGAAGAGTCAGCCGCTGATCCGAATAAAAAAGCGGGCTCAGATGCTCAGAAAGTGGGCGATTTATTTAACAGCGTTATGGACACAGCAACACTCGAGAAACTGGGTGTTGCTCCTCTAAAACCTTACCTTGATGATATTGCGGCCATTAAAGATAAGCAGGCATTAGCGGCTTATATGGCAACGGTTGCAAAACGCGGCGCGACGGCTCCTTTTGGAATGTTCGTTAATAATGACGCCAAGCAACCCGATACTTACATTGTGTATCTGACTCAAACGGGTCTGGGCTTGCCTGGCAAAGAGTACTACTTTAAAGACGATGAGAAGTCAGTCGCTATTCGAGACGCTTATGTAAAGCATATCGAAGCCATGTACGGACTGGCTGGACTGAGCAATGGTGCCGAAGCGGCCAAAAACGTGCTTAAGCTCGAAACAGAAATCGCCGATGCTCACTGGTCAAAAGTAGACAATCGCAACAGTATTAAAACTTACAACAAGAAAGAAATTGCCAAAATGTCAGAGCTGGCAGGCAATTTTGATTGGGCGGCTTTCTTCAAGGCTGCGGGTATCAATGAATCTCATATCATTGTTCGCCAACCAAGCTACATCGAAGCGTTTGATGGTATCTGGGCAAAAACATCTCTGGAAGACTGGAAGACTTACCTAACCTGGCACTTGCTTACAGGTAATGCTGAGTTAATGAACAAAGCCATTGAAGACGAGAACTTTGCATTTTATGGCAAAACCTTATCAGGTACGCCTACTCAAAAGCCTCGTTGGAAGCGTGGCGTTGATGCCATTAATGGTTTATTAGGCGAAATGGTAGGCAAGGTGTATGTAGCTAAGCACTTTAAGCCAGAAGCCAAAGAGCGCATGCTGCAATTAGTTGAGAACTTGCGCGCCGCTTACGGCGAAGCCATTAAGCAGCTGGATTGGTTAAGCGAAGAAACCAAAACTCAGGCGTTGGATAAGTTAAGCAAGTTTACGCCAAAAATTGGTTACCCAGATGAGTGGAAAGACTACTCTAAATTATCTATCGCTTCCGACGCATTGCTAGATAACTACATGAAGGCTCGTGAGTTTAACTACAACCTTCAGTTAGGCAAGCTGGGTAAGCCTATTGACCGCAATGAGTGGTTTATGACACCGCAAACGGTGAATGCTTACTACAACCCGGTCATGAATGAAATTGTTTTCCCTGCTGCTATCTTACAGCCTCCTTTCTTTGACATGGGAGCTGATGATGCCGTTAACTATGGCGCTATTGGTGGCGTTATCGGTCACGAAATGGGCCATGGTTTTGACGACCAGGGCGCTAGCTATGATGGTGACGGTGTACTGCGTAACTGGTGGACCGAAAACGATTTAGCTGAGTTTAAAAAGCGTACTGGTGACTTGGTAAAACAGTACGATGGCTTCGAGGCTTTACCTGATACATTTGTTAATGGTGAGTTTACTCTTGGTGAGAATATCGGTGACTTAGGTGGATTAACCATTGCTTATAAAGCTTATCAAATGTCTAAAGGCGATAAACCTGCTCCAGAAATGGATAAGTTTACTGGTGATCAGCGTTTCTTTATTGGATGGGCCCAGGTTTGGGCACGTAAATATCGAGACGAAGAGTTAAGCCGTCGTATCAGCACCGATCCTCATTCTCCCAGTGAGTTTAGAGCCAATGGTGTATTACGTAATATGCCAGAGTTTGAAAAAGCCTTTAACTTAAAAGAAGGTGACAAACTTTACTTGAAACCAGAAGAGCGTGTAAAAATCTGGTAAGTTGAGCTTTACTTGAAAACAAAGCCGAAGTCAGGCAACTGACTTCGGCTTTTTTGTGATTCTTAAAATTGTTGAGTAAATCCCAAATGGAGTGTCATAGGGCGAGCTGCTGGAACGCTAGTCGATTGCCAGGCACCTTGCCAGATGGCGTAGTCATAATCTTTGTCAGTGATATTGTGACCATACAGATAAACATCAAGTGAGTCTGTCGCTTCGTAAAGAATTCCCATGTTATAGACAGAATAAGAGCCTTCGGTTAGCCAATCTCCGTTATGGAACCCATTGAGATCCAATGTGACTTTATCCTGTGGTGACCATGTTATTCCAAAGGCCAGTACGTCGTTGATGGTTCCATTAGATATATCTGAATTTGTACTTGTGTCGGTTACATCAAGAAGAATGGAGCCTCTTACATAAGCTTTTGTTCGTTCAGAAAAGATATAGGTTGCATCAAACTCAACCCCTTTGGTTTCTTTTCCTTCAATATTTGAGAAGGTAGGAACAGGGAAGCCAGAAGAAACATCGGCGACGGTATTTATTTCGTCGTCAGTTTCATTCATAAAGTAAACCAACTCTACTTTGTATTTATCTCCTCTATGACTAATTGAAAGATCAAGTCCTTTCAATACTTCAAAGTCCAACTCTGAATTCCCGACAATTACTGGAAAAGCGTTGACGTTATACTCGTTTAAGTTAGCACTTCGATAAGAAGTCCCATAAAGTACTTTGAAGATGGTTTTGGGAGTTAAACTAAATATTCCGCCGAGTCTAAAGTCGGTATTGGTGCCAGATGCATCGTTGTCTGTAAATCGGAATCCCGCAATGCCTTCGACATCTTCTGAGAAGCGATAACGGCCATTGGCATAAATAGCGGTGTCACTGTTCTCTGAGTCTTCTGGAATTAAAGGAAAGTCTGCTTCAGCGAGAGGCGTATTAGTAATCCAGTGGGTTGATGGTTGGCCTGTTTTAAAGTTAACAGCGTCGGCTTCGTATTGGTCCCACATAATGCCTGCGATGACGTCCCATTTGTCGTAAGCAATGTCGGCGATAACTTCGAGGCCGTGCTTGCTGCCTAACCAATCACCTACGGCGGTTCTAACAGTATCAGTAATGCCGTTATCGAGTTCTTGATAGTTGCCGACGGTATAGCTGTATTCATAGTCGTCATATCGACCGATAAATCGAAGTGACATATTTTCATTTAGCTCCATTTTATAGCGAGCATCTAGAGACAGTAAATTGATGTCGAATGGACCGCCTCTGAAATAAAAAGATGGTTGAATACCTTGCTTGGTCTGCCGTTCTTGATCAAAGTAGCTCAGATCTAATTCGAAATCATTGACTTTAAGCTGCGTAAATAAACTCGTGTGTTCTTCTCCCAGCTCGGCGCTACCTCCATTACCTGGATACTTTACAAAGCCGTCTTTAAAACTGAAAAAAGAATCATCTTGATCGGCATCAAACCCCTGCACAAAGCCATCGGTTCGTTTGGCCTCTAAAGCAATAAAAACTTGGCTATTTTCATCCCACTGCTGAATTACATTAAACTGTCCGGTAAAGGTATCATGGCTTGAAGTTTCTACAGAGGCTGTTGCTTTAGCATCATTTTCTAAAGATTGTTTAGTGATGATATTAATAACACCCGTGAGAGCATTGGTACCATAAAGAACAGACACCGGTCCTCGAACTACCTCAATTCTTTCTACTGCTTCGATGGGGATCATATCCGAAAAGAATGTACCTGTAAGTGTATGATATGAAGGATGACCATTGATTAAAAAAAGAATTTTTGTGTTGTAGTCTTCGCTTAAATTTCCTCTTATGGAAAATTGGTCAGTAAGGGAGAAGTAATTGTCAAAACTAAATACGCCAGGAACGCGAGCTAACGCATCAGTGAGGTTTCTTGCTCCCAACTCTCTAATTTGTTCTGCTGAGATTACAGTGACAATGCCCGGTGCCTTTTCAACACTTTCCTTTTTCTTGGATACACCAGAAACATCGAGCGACAGTAGGTCTTCAAGCGAAATTTCGTCAGAGATATCTTCTTGGCCATAACATGAGAAAGAGACTGTCTGACATAACATGAGGATTAGTAGAGTGATAATGTGATTTTTCATTATTTACACCTGAGGCGTTTATTTTATAATCAAATGACTTATCCTTTCTTAGTATATAATCTCAATTTATTCTAGTTAGTTAAGTTTTGGTAGGAAATAACTTTGTCTATTGAGATTTTTGTGGTGTATTGCATCGAAATCGAAGAGCAATGATAGGAAAATTGATAATCATTCTCAGGTCAAAAGAAACTGAAGCCCAACGTTTTGTGCTTCAGCTTTAGGTTATGAAAGCACTTTGATATTCTGTAACACTAAAAATAATGCAGAAAGTAGAGAGCCAAAGGTCTGACAAGATTGCATTACAAAACTCCTTGATGATTTTTTAGCTGGGTTTTATATGATTCATTTCAATGTTTACGGAAAAAGGCTATCGGTGCAGCGAGAAAACAACGGTTGGAGTGTTTTTAAAAACAATGGAACGGGCTTAATTGTTAAAGAGACTTCTATTTGCATCCCAGAAGATATTAAGGAGTCAGAGCTGGGTCAGTATTTTTCTGATTTATTCCACGAGCTGGCAAGCGAAGAATACCCCAATGTTGTCCGCCTTAACTAGAACATCTAATTATCTTTGATGTTGAATGCCATTGATACTGAACTGGTTTTTATAAATGTGGTAAACAGAATTTCGGTGGTTGGATAAGCTATGCTCTCCGGGATTGCGAAAACTCAAGGAAATAATAATATCTTCTCCATTGGCATCAGAATGTTTGTCGCAATAGAAAATGGATGAGATAGGATGGGTTCCAGGCTCTAAGTGTAGCTCTCCAGTAAGAATTACTTCTTTTTCGTTAGCGAGTTTAATTCTCTTGTCGATTAACTGATTTTGGTCGATAGACACTTTGATATAACAGGTAACATCAAGGAGGCTGCTGGAGTAATTATTGAGGAACGCTTCTGATAATCCAATTTGAACTCCAATCTGATGACGGCCCCTTGAAAGAGTTGGGAAGAGGGCGTTAAGTCGATATAGAGCACTGCCAAGGTGTTTAACACCATATTGTTTATGGCTGGTTAAAGTGAACTGTCTTTCATCGAGAACAAACGAGCCCATGTCCAGTTTATTGTTTAACTCATCTAAATGATTAGGTACGGGATAAACGCGTGCAACCCAACCCGGAGCTAGTGTCATATCTTTTAGAGATTCTGCAACGGATTGATTGGTGTCTATCGGATAAGGACTTAACGTTCTTAGGATATCGAGTTCTTGATTTGCAATACGTTTCTCTTTCTCCAATTCGACAATTTTGGATTGTAGTTGCGCATTACTCCAACTTTGTTTGTAAAACAAAACTAACAATACAATGAAAGCTAAGCCAGCCAAAGATACTGTTGCAATAAGTGATTGAGTTTTTGAGCTGGATGAATGATCTCGTTTCAAATTCTGCTCAGGATATTCATCCGTCATAACAAACTCCAATACGTCAGCTCTATGTCGCAAGAGACATGCACGGCTTTTTACCAATTAGGTATGTAATTTCGAGACGGAATACTAATTAAATGAAATGAACTTGTAAAGTGTGAGATCACCATCACATAAATTTATCTTGAAAATTATTTTTTTAATGTTCTAAGAGATAGAAAGACAATATTTTTTTTGTAGATATCGCAAATAATATTATTTTAAACAAGTTATAAGTAAAACTAATAAAGGTATGAATTTTTTTATCAAAGAAAAGATATTTTAGGTAAAACAATAGGGCTTTACCATTAAAGCATACTCTGAAAGCCACTGTTTTTGTAGTGGTTATCGCTGTGTTCTTCTACCTAACTATTATTGAGATTGTGGCTTATCTGGTTGGTAACAAAATAGGGAGAGTCGGAATTTCTTGTTGGAAGTTCATAAGATATTGCTTTGAGATTAACATTGTTCAGTAAGATGTTGATAAAGAGAGTTAATGTGAGTGAACAAGAGTGTTCACTCACAACGAAGGTTATTTTTTATCTTCTGGGCATTGGTTAAATTCTGTAGCTTTGTTTTCATAGATAGTACAAAAGTCGTCGCTGCCTGAATCGGTAGTCAGAGCAGTACCGTCGAAAACAGCATTAATTACTTTTGACTTTGTAATACTATAGCGTTTGTTTGCGCAAGATTTTGTTGCTAGTTTTTTGCACTGTGCGGCATCGGCTGCCTCTTTAAACTTCGAGCAAGATTGTTTGCCTTTGCATTTTTTATAGCTGATTTTTTCTTTTCCATCGCAAGCGGTGCGAGTGTATTTGATTTCACAAGTTCCAGCTGTGGCATGAGAACTTAATAGACTTAATATAAACGCTGCCACAATCAGGGCTAGAGTGTTTTTCATTACTTTCTCCTTACGTAAGGCTTTATCGGATTATTTTAAATTGCAATATCTTAAAGTTTAAATTGGCTTACAAGCGCTCTTTGAGTTTCTGCCATTCGTGCCAACTCTTGGCTGGCTGCTTGGTTCTCCTGTGCGCCTGCTGAGGTTTCTTCGGCAAAGGCGGCGATGGCAGAGACATTTTCTTGCTGATCTTTGGTTGATACTGCTTGTTGCTCTGCTGCGCTGGCAATTTGATGGCTCATGTCTTTTATCTGATTAACGGCGTTAGCTATATGCGCCAACATATCCCCTGCTTCCTGTATGCTCTCAACACTGCTTTGGGCCTCTTGCCGACTTTTCGTCATAATTGCCACTGCTTCTCTGGCGGCATGTTGTAAGCGCTGAATAATTTCTTGTATTTCAGTTGTCGAATCTTGGGCTGTACTGGCTAGTGTTCTTACTTCATCGGCAACAACGGCAAATCCACGACCCTGCTCTCCCGCTCGAGCAGCTTCTATTGCTGCATTTAATGCCAATAAGTTAGTTTGTTCCGCAACACCTTGGATCACATCCAGAACGCTGCCTATGTTGGTGCAGTCTTCATTCAGTTTTTGAATGACGTTGGCTCCGTCATCAATATCATTAGCTAAAGATTGAATGCGTGAAATATTTTGGTTGAGAATGGCTTCGCCTTTTGTGACTTCGGTATAAGCACTTTCTACCTGATGAAGCGTTTGACTGGAGTTTTGGGATACTTCATTAACGGCGGCAGACATTTGCTCAATAGAAGTAACGATAATGTCTGTTTGCTGCTTTTGACGATTAATATTGCTGGTTGTTTGTTGAGAAATATTAGCGCTTTGTTCGGCTGTTGCAGCTAGCTGTTCTGAGTTTGAGTTGATTTCTGACAGCATACCGCAGAGCGCATCTACCAGATTTTGCATGCTTTTAACCAGTTTTCCAAGTTCATCATCTGAGGACAAATCAAATTTAACAGACAGGTCGCCTTTGGCAATTTCATGAATGGTATTAACGGTACTGTTAAGCGGCTGGCTAATGGAACGAATGACAAAGTAGCTGATAATGATGGCAGATACCAATGCAATGAAGGCAAAAAGAATAAGGCTAGCTTTGCTGCTATCAATGGAGTCAAGTGTTTCGCTTTCTACTTGTTCGGTGAGAGACTGAAGGGTTGCATTGAGCTTATCCAGTTCGCTCATTGCATTAATGCTGGCTGCGTCAATCGCTGCCAAATCCTCGTCTACTTGCTTTTGAAAGTCTAGCCGTTTCATATGTGAACGAATAAGCTTAGAAGATGCTGCCTTATAGAGTGCGAAGGAGTCTGTCAGACTTTTAAAGTGGCTGGAGTTTTTAATCTGAGTATCGTTACTAATCAGTGTTAATTGGTTTTCTATGTCGCTTAACGAGCCTTGTACTTCACTCATGGATTCGAGCACCGCCATTTTAAGCAGCATCTCGGCTGTTTCTAAAATTTGAATAGTCGTTGAATCAAGTGATTCTGTAATGTCGGAGATCAATTGCCGTGATTGACTGCTGTTAGACACTCCCTCAAGATCGATAGAGTAGCTGAGTATCTCGTCACCCATATCAGAGAAAAAACTACTCTGTTCGTTGGCGATACCTATGGCCGTCAGTTTATTTCTGTGGTCATTAATTATTTTATCGCCATTAGAAAAAATCTTTTGTTGCTCAGTTGCTATGTTACTAAGGACTTTTTTTAGCGAATTGTTGCCTTCGGTTAGCCTTCTCAGGCTCTTTAACGCTTTGTCATTGACTGATTTTTGAGTTTGATATTGTTTTTCGATAGCGGAAAGCTCGCTGGAAGATTGGGTGTTTTGGTAGCGAACAAGCAAAATGTTCGCTTGTAAGAACGATGATGTTATTTCTCGTGAGGACTTAGCCATCGGAATAGTGTTACTAACAACTTCACTAAAATTTGCGCTTATGTTACTTATGCCAGAAATGCCTGAGAACAACATAGCTGCAGAAAGAAATAGAACAACGGTGTAACCTAGTATAATGCGACCAGTAACTGTTAAATTAAGCACTAGTTGATCCTTATCGGTAGACGTTGAACAAAACGAACTCATCACTGATAAAGCTTCAGAAAACTTAATAAATAGAATAAGTTATATTAAGTTTTGTAAATGGTCACATGACGGCTATGATTACTATGTGTGTGATTATGAAGCTTTACTGTCATATTTTTGTCGTTTTTATTGAATTAATTATAATAGATATTTTGAGATATGCAGGCCAAAGCCAGCTAATCGTCATTATAAATATAGCCCTTTTTATTACTCCTGCTTTCTTTGGCTCTTTTTTATATTAACTTTCGTTATTGTGTCAGCCATGTTTTAAATATTAGATAATTCTGATTAATAGAGCAGAGTGTTTTGCCAGTTAACAAAATGGAGCTTCACTGTGGGGGGATAAAAAAGGTTGTTGGTGATAAAAGTTATCCCCATTGAAGTTTCATGCGAGAGCATCTAGCATTTTTATTCATTTATTTTTCTGGCTTTGTGTTTTTTTCAAAGAGAAGTAATACATCTACTTGAAACTTTTTAGTCATAAAAATGCATTTTTCTCTCACTAAAAAATGATATAACATCTCTTTTTAATTATCTGTTGAACAGGTTATAAACAAACAGCACAAAAAATCGCTAATTAGTAATGATGACATTTATCTTTCATCTAACAGTCGATAAATAGTCATAAAACTTTTCTACCCTACCTTCCGCGATGTAGTGAATATCTCGCGTTCGTACTGCTTTGGGTTTTCAAATTTCTTACTCCCAGAGTTAGCAAAGAAATACTTAATTTAAATAATTAGGATAAGCAAAATGAAAACGAACTGGATTGCCATATCTAGCGCGCTAGCGTTTGCTGTTTCCACTTCTGTTTCTGCCGACGTACTACCAGAAAGTCAAAAGAACAGCAGTTGGTATACTGACGCTCAAAGTAAATTAACTTCAAAGCTTGCACAACGCCCTGCTAATAAAGCAAAGAATGTTATCTTGTTTGTTGGTGATGGTATGGGGGTTTCAACTCTGACTGCGGCACGAATTTTACAGGGACAACAAGCGGGTAACTCAGGTGAAGAAGGTTACTTAAGCTTCGAAAAGTTTCCTTTCTCTGCGCTGGTTAAAACGTATAACGTTGATGCGCAAACACCAGACTCTGCTGGTACTATGACTGCGATGATGTCTGGTCTTAAAACGGATGCTGGTGTTATCGGTGTTGATGAAGATGTAGTTCGTGGCAACTGTTCAACAGTGGCTGGTAACGAAGTTGTTACGGCACTGGAATTGGCTGAAGTAAAAGGTTTGGCAACGGGCGTTATTAGCACAGCTCGTATTACACACGCGACGCCAGCAGCCACTTATGCAAAGTCAGCTGACCGCAACTGGGAAGATGTCTCTGACATGCCAGAAGAAGCCGTTGCAGCGGGTTGTAAAGACATTGCCGATCAACTGGTTAACTTTGAGACTTATCTTGAGAAGCGTTATTCAGGTATCGATGTTGACGGTATCGAAGTTATCATGGGCGGAGGTCGTCGTCACTTCTTGCCGAAGGATGAAGCGTTCAACAGCCCAGATGCTTCAAGCAGCGTTGAAGGTGACCGGACTGATAACCGCGATCTAACTGATGAATGGAAAAAGAAATACCCTAAAGGACAGTATATTTTTGATCAGGCCGGTTTTGATGCATTAAACACTAACAACGTAGAGCGTGTATTTGGATTGTTCAACGAGTCTCACATGCATTACGAAGCCGATCGTGTAAACGATACCTCTGGCGAGCCTTCTTTAAGTCAGATGACGACAAAAGCTATCGATGTTCTTAATAACAACCCCAAAGGTTTCTTCTTAACCGTTGAGTCGGGTCGTATCGATCACGGTCACCATGCGGGTAACGCATACAATGCATTGAGCGACACCATCGAATTTGCAAAAGCTGTTCAAGCCGCAGTTGATACAACGGACCCTAATGAAACTTTAATTCTTGTCACCGCTGACCACAGCCATGTATTTACCATTGCGGGCTATCCTAAGCGTGGCAATCCTATTCTGGGCAAAGTGGTTGAAGTTGGCAAAGACGAGCCTGCTTTGGCTTCTGATGGTATGCCTTATACCACTCTTGGTTACACCAATGGTCGTGGCCACATGAATCTGGGTGCAGAGACTGATGCCGATGCGGGTTATGGTCAAGACATCAATGCGGGTCGTAAAGACATTTCGACCATAGATACGACAACTGCTGGTTATCACCAAGAAGCTCTGGTTCCTAAGAGTTCTGAAACTCATGCTGGTGAAGATATCACGTTACATGCGATGGGCCCTGGTGCGCAGTTTGTTCAAGGTACGATTGAGCAGAGCGTCGTGTTTCATGTGATCAATCAAGCATTAAACTTGATGGGTCCACAACAAGGTAAAAAATAATGAAACTGTTTAAATTAAGTGTAATGGCCGTCGCAGTAGCGGGTTTAGCTGGCTGTGCCGACGATGGCAAAGATGGTACTAATGGTGCTAACGGCGCAAACGGTTTAAATAGCCTGGTTGTGCAAACGGCTTTACCTGTTGGCAATGACAACTGTCCTAACAGCGGTGTTCAGATTGACTCTGGTTTGGATAACAATGCGAACGGAACATTAGAAGCTGACGAGATTGCATCAACAGAATATGTTTGTAGCCCTGGCAACACAAATATTAATACCACTGAGCTTTTAACCAGCATTAACAATGACTGGTACAAAGCTGGTGAAACCGAAGTGAATAACGCCCAAGCAGAATGGCAAAACGTATTAGGTAGCCTGACAAAAGTTGATGAGCAAGAGTTGGCTAAGTTACGTGGCAAAGCCAAAAACGTTATCTTGTTTGTTGGTGATGGAATGGGTGTGTCGACAGTAACGGCTGCACGTATTCTTGAAGGTCAGAATAACAACCTGAGTGGCGAAGAATATCAGCTAAGCTTTGATAAGTTTCCTTTTGCAGGTTTGTCGAAAACTTACAACGTTGATGCTCAGACGCCTGACTCTGCTGGTACTATGACAGCCATGGTTTCTGGCGTTAAAACAGACGTTGGTGTTATCGGTGTTGACGAAGATATTGTTCGTGGTGATTGCTCAACGGTTGCTGGTAATGAGTTAGTAACTGCATTAGAGCTTGCTGAGATTGCTGGTATGTCGACGGGTATTGTATCTACGGCTCGTATCACCCACGCAACGCCTGCTTCTAACTATGCAAAGTCTGCCGACCGTAACTGGGAAGATGTTTCTGATATGCCAGAAGCTGCGGTTACTGCTGGTTGCAAAGACATCGCTGATCAGTTAGTTAACTTTGAAGAAGAATTAGAAAAGCGTTTTGCGGGAATAAACGTTGATGGTATTGAAGTGGTTATGGGCGGCGGACGTCGTCACTTCTTACCTAAAGATGTTTCGTTCAACAGTTCTGATGCAGTAAGCAGTGTTGAAGGTGATCGTACCGATGGTCGTGATCTGACTGCTGAGTGGAAAGCTAAATATCCTGCTGGAACTTATGTGTATGATCAGGCTGGCTTTAACACGATTGATACTGAAACAACTAACAATCTGTTTGGTTTGTTTAATGAATCACACATGCAATACGAAGCGGATCGCCAAAATGACGTTGCCGGAGAGCCTTCGTTAACTGAAATGACAGAAAAAGCGATTCAGGTTCTGGACAACAATGATAAAGGCTTCTTCTTGACAGTTGAGTCGGGTCGTATTGACCATGGTCACCACGCTGGTAGTGCTTACGGTGCTTTGACGGACACGATTGAGTTCCATAAAGCTATTGCTAAAGCGGCTGAGATGACTAACTTGGAAGATACTTTAATCATCGTTACCGCCGATCACAGCCACGTATTTACTATCGCTGGTTATCCTAAGCGTGGTAATCCTATTTTGGGTAAAGTGGTTGGTATTGGCAGTGAAGAGCCAAGCTTGGCTTCTGATGGCATGCCTTATACGACTCTAGGTTATACCAATGGTCGTGGTCACATGAACCTGGGCGCCGAAACCAATGCTGATAAAGGTTATGGTGAAGATATTAATGCGGGTCGTATGGACATCAGCATGATTGATACAACCACACCTGGTTATCACCAAGAAGCTTTGGTTCCTAAAAGCTCAGAAACTCACGCTGGTGAAGATGTGGGTATCTATGCTCAAGGACCGGGTGCTCACCTGGTAACAGGTACTAATGAGCAAAACATGATTTTCCATATCATGGATTATGCTGCGGACCTGGTAACAAAAGCGAATGCGGTTGTTAACCAACCCAAGTAACTAAGTAAGTGTAATGAATAGGGGCTCGTTAGAGCCCCTTGTTTGAGTATTGAGCTATGCAACGAATCGTTATTTTATTTTTGAGTCTGTTTTCTGTTTATGGTCAGGCTTCATGCAATATTTCCTCTGATGCCTTAAAAGCAGAGTACACCATTACCACGGTTGCCAATGAAGGCGATAAAGTGTTGTCAAAAGTTAAACTTATTTTATGGCGCAAAGGTCAACAAGTTGCCCATCAATATCCTGATACACAGATTGTAGAAGGTTGGGACTTTATTAATAAAAAAATGATCAAGCCCACTCGTTATTTTGAAAAACATCAACGTGCTATCGAATATCAGCCCGGCGAAGCGGTTCATGGAAAAAAAGAAACCGATTGGTCAGCGCGCCATCAATTGATTGCTGAAAAACTAAAGCAGTCAATGTCGTTAAAAAACACAACCAAGCAAGCATGTGAAGTATTAGAGCACTATGTGTTAAATAATGCTCACAATCACCTGAAGTTAGATTGGCTTTCATCAAGCCATTTGATCAAAGGCTTTGTCGTTAAAGGTAAACATAAAACTCAGCTTTGGACTCTGGACAAGGTCAGCTACGATGCTAAGCAAGTTAGTCAATTCTTTAAGACTTTATTGGACTATGATACAACGGATTATGCAGACATTGGTGATGATCATACAGATCCTTTCTTAAATAATATGGTTAACCTTGGCTTTATTGAACATGGCGCTTCTGGCTTTTATCATGCAGAAGGTGATAGTCATGGACATAAGCACTAGGTTTTAGCTGTATAAGTTTAGCCATATATTGACCAGGACAACTCAAGATGAATATCGAGTTGTCCTTTATTTATCAGTTGGAACACGTTCTTACCTGTTTAGCAGCTAGGCTTTCGCTGTTTGCTTAGTCGTTGGTTCTTCTAATAACTTGTTCATCACACTGCAAGCCGTTAAATCACCTGTTACATTGACCGTTGTTCTACACATATCCAGAATTCGATCAACGCCAATGATTAAAGCGATTCCGCTGGGTGGTATGCCTAGTCCTTGTAATATAGTGGCCAGAATAACAATTCCAACTCCAGGAGTGCTGGGTGAGCCTATGGAAGCTCCCACGGTTGTGAGAACCAAAATAATCACTTCTATCGCCGATAAGTCTATGCCATAAACCTGTGTCAGAAATAGTGCCGCCACAACCTGATACAATGCCGTGCCATCCATGTTTACCGTTGCTCCTAGCGGCACGATGAACTTGGATATTGCTGGTTTAACATTCAGTTTTTGAGTTGCTGTTTTCATAGAAAGAGGCATTACCGCAGCCGAACTCGATGTCGAAAATGCCAATAGCTGTACTTCACGTACACTTTTTATGAATGACAGAATGTTTTTCTTTGCTACAAACTTCACAATCAGTAAATAGAAAGCCAACAGGCTTATCAATCCCAGCAAGACGGTCCCTACATAAACGGATACGCCAACAATGGCTTCAAAACCTACGCGTATCGTGATGTCAGCCAGCAAACCAAAGACGGCATAAGGAGCCAAAAGCATTGCCCAGCTCACAATCTTAAGAGCAATTTCTTGAATGGATTCACCAAAAGATAGAAATGGCTGCATTTTCTCCTTCGACAGTGACATGACTGCTACACCAACAATAATAGAAAAGATAACAATCTGTAGCATATTTCTTTTGATATTGGCTTCGGTGATATTGGTTGGAATCAGTGCTGCGATTTGCTCAGGAGCTGAGGTTGTCTCCAATGCTTTAATACCGATTGCGCTGGCTTGTGCACCAGATGAGCTTAATAGGTTTGAGTCAATATAAGCGCCTGGCTCAATAAGTAGAGCAAGCACTACACCGATACTAACTGCAATGGTCGTTGTGCCTAAAAAATATGGAAAAATTCTCAAGCCTACTCTTTTTAGATAATCTGGATCACCACTTGAGCAAATGCCTAGAATGATGGATGATATTATAAGCGGTATCACTACCATTTGAATCAGGTTTAGAAAAATCGATCCTGGGAGCTTTAACCACGAAGCTATCGCCAAACTCATATCTTTAGAAACCAGCGCACCACCTTCAGGTGACAACAGCAGCCCAACACTCAATCCCAATATCATCGCCAGTATAATTTGAGCCCAAAGCGCTTTGCGGATCATAATGGAGATGATTTCTAAATTTCGTTTCATACTACTTTGATTATCACCCATTGAAACCTTCCTCATTAATACTGTTTTTACTCAAGTCATTACTTTTGGGGTAGCTTATTGAGCAAGTCATAAAACATCTAATTATCCTACTGCATATTGAATTGACTTATCGTTACTCTTTGCAGATGTTTTATCTCTGAGTTTTATGGCGGCCAAAATAAAGCTGAGAGGTAATAGTCTATTTAAAGTCCTAATAAGCATTAATGTATTGATATAAGTCAGTTGAACGCTAAAAAACTAAAGCAGTCAATGTCGTTCAAAAATACAACCAAGCAAACATGTGAGCCATTGGAGCACTTTGGACTGCTCTTTTATGTTAGTTTCTTCCTAGTATTTGTGTTCGGCAATCAAAAGCGTTTATCTTGCCTGAAGATAGAGTTTTTAACGCTGGGTACAGCCTATTTCATCTCAGCTTCTGTTTGAAAAGTGAACAGTGAATTAGAGTCCAGTTAAAAGATTTCACTGGAATAGTAATCTTGTTGCAAGTTTGTGTGCTGGAGGGATTATTGCCAAACATGTCTCTGAATTGGTAAGATTTACGCGTGCTGGCGGGAGTTGGTACTAAACGTTATGGAAAGCATAAATAGTTAGTTCGTAAATTTATGTCATATAGAGTGACTTGGCAAAATCGCTTATATCTAATTCATCGGTATGAATGATACATATTAATAAGATGTCAACATCAAACCTTTTTGTCGTTGGGAAAGATTGGGGGAAGTTAAATGATTAAAGGATACCTGGTAGGCGGGCTCACTTTGGTTGTAGTTACAGGCTACTTTCTTCTTAAAACTGAGAATAAAAAAGTCAAAGTTAAAAGTGAGAGTGATGAACCTAAAATAATTAATATTGCTCAAAAACTAGCTTCAGACAGTTCGCCTCCATTTGATATGACGTCGCTGAGTACATCACCAGGAGAAGAGTTTGCTAGGTGCAAAAGTCTTTTCTATTCTCTCTCAAGTACTTTTAGGGATATACAAGATTTTAATATTACCTTGCCTGAAGAAATTTCAAGCCAATATTCGAGTGATGAAATTGTTGTTGCGTTGCAGTCGCTAGGTTTGGATGCTCGGCCCTATGCTAATAAAATTCTGGATGCACGTTTCGATTATGAGGAGTTTGATAAGGGATTAATGTCTTCAAATGTGTCCAATACTGAAGCCTATTTAAAAGACTTCCTCGTTGCTGATGAAAATACCAAGTTACAGATGCTAGAAGAACGTCCTATATATGCGCAAAATATCACCTCTCTTTTAGGAGATCAAAAAAGAAACCTTGAGAGCTTGGCATATATTGAAAAAAATAAGGACAAGATAGAAAAAGAATACTATCAGATGGTTAAAAGTGCTTACTTTTCTAACCAAGAAATAAAAGAGCTTATTCGATATATAAGAAATATTGATGCACCTACATCAAGCTTATCTCAAAGATTATCATTAGTCGAAGTGGCCGCTATATTTGGCAACGTGGAGATATTTGAGTTTTTGTTAAAGCAAGATGCGAAAATAGAAAGTACCTATTTGGAACCTAATATTCTTGAGAGAGTGATAAAGTATGGAAAGCTAGAAGAGTCACCTGAGTCTTTTAAGTTGATTCTACAAACTCTTATGAATTACAGCTTGCCCTTTAGGGTGAAGGAAGGCAGCCAATACGACCCTCATCGATTGTATATAGGCTCAGGTAATAGAGAGTTTTTTGATGAACTGTCAAATGAAAAAAAGGAGCTTCTAGCCAGTGTTGGAATTGATTTTGAATCTAGAGTCAATGACGAATCCTATCGTGATCTTGCTGAGCCCGCATTAATTGAGAAGATTATAACCTTGTCAAATGAACACTTGTATTCTAAGTCGGGATCTTCAAAAGCAGAAGCCGATGACTGCGTAGCATTTGTGAAGCAAATTTTTCGGAATCTATTGAAGCATGATTTGCTACAAGTTATTCGTGACGCCGATTCCATGTACTCTGATAGAAAAGACCGACTAGAGTATTTAAACTCGCTGGAGCCCGGTTTGGTCGATGCATATCGAATAATAGAAGAAAACTTGCCTCCTTCATCAGGAAATATCGTCATCAGTCATGAAGAGATTATTTTGGCTACATTGTTGGAGAAAGAAAAGTATCAGGAAGTTGAAGACTTTATCGAGAAACATCAATTTAAAGATTTAGAAATGGAGTCGCTTTTCTGGAAAGTAGCAGGAAAGCAAGGCGTTGATCTAAAGATACTTTTGGATAATCAGTTTATTACTGCTGACGATAACTATTCTAAAGCGGGAAGAGTGACTCCTGAGCAACTTAAGACTCTCATAAACTATGGACTGCCATTTAATAACATGGATAAACGAGAGAAAACTCTCGTTTATTATGCTGCAGGGTATTGTAATATAGAGTTGTTGAGTTATTTAAACCGTCAGGAGTATGCTTATCATAAGAGTCAAGTAGGGGATGACCCTTTGGGTGAAACTATTCGGCGGCTCGGATTATCTTCTCCGCCTTGCTCAAGGGTTAGAGTTAATGGAAAAGATTATTCTCCTAATAAAAATCTTCGCACTCCAGAAAACTTGGTCGCTGAGCTAATGAAGTTTCACCCTAAAATTAATCAACATCACTTGAAAAAAATGGCAGAGCTCAAAGTACTTAATATCGATACCTATAACAAAATTGTAGAAAAAGTCCCTGAGCTGACGGTCTCTGATGATGTTCCTTTCTCTGGCTATTTTATTGGTTTAGATCAAGTGTTTTGGGGTTTTATTATCAAGTTGTAGATGGAAGGATAGTTTTTTGATTAGCTAAAGCATGGATATGTTTTGATTGTTGATTAAAAAGGGCAGGTTAATAAACCTGCCTTTCTGGGACGTTATTTAGAATAATCGATTAAAAGTTATAACGGAAAGTCGCCTCATAAGTACGCGTTTCTTGTGGCACTTCTAACTGACTCAAACCGCCTAAGCCTGCATGAAAATGTTCTTCATCCAAAAGGTTGTTAACACGGAAGAAAATTGAGAAGTTTTCGAATACATTATCAAACCCGGTATAAAGATTCACGAGTGTGTAACTGTCGACGGTTTGGCCTGCAAGGTTGCCAATCTCCGAGCCGGCGGTTTTGCTGTGATTGTGAATGCTGGGAGAAATAAACCAACTGCCTAAGCGATAAGTCGAGCCGAGTTTCAATTTGTTCTTCGCTGTAAATGGTAAGGCCGCAATACCAGAACCTTGATCGAAATCACCGTCAACATAACTAAAGCTACCCCATAAATTAAGCGTGCCATCACCAACCTGATCCTGATAAATAAAAGATAAATCGGCTCCCGTAGCTTCTAATGACCCTATATTGTCATTGAATTGAGTAAAGGCAATGTTACCGCCAGGAATAAAGCCGGGTTGTTGTGGATTCGCTGCCGTTTGGCCTATCAAGTTCTCTGCTTCTTCTTGATACACAGTTAACGTAATGTTTAGGTTATCTGTGGCGCGATAGTTGGCATTAATTTCGAGTGTCTGCATTTCTTCGGGTTCGAGATCGATATTAGGGATCTGGAAGAAGAAGCTTTGATAAATGCCGTTGGCATCGGGCACGGGAACAAATGAGCCAAAGTGTTCGTAAGTACGCAATGGCGAGGGAGCCAAAAAAGCTTCGCCGTACAAGACTTTAACATTGAGCTTTTCGGTTGCTTTAAATACCAAACCAGCCCGAGGATTTAGAGTGTTGCCATAAGTAGAGCTGTCGTCGTAACGTAAGCCAAATACAGAGCTTACTTTGTCAGTCCATTTTTCTCGCCACTGAACAAATGCGCCCGTATTATCGTAGTCAATTCTAAATATCTTGATGGGAAGATCAGTTCCACCATAAAGAAAGTTTTGACTGGCAGTGGGTACGTCGGGGTTAAAAGGAAAGGGCAAGTCTGCCGTTTTAGGTAATGAACTAAATTGCTCCCACACATAACCGACTATTATTTGAGTGGTTTCTGATGGGTTGTAATAAAATTGTTGCCCTAGCTCAAACTCGCTACCTTTGGCGTATTTGTAGCCGTGAACAAACTCAGTAAATATATTAGTAAAAGATGACGTTGGAGCAACTTCATAAGTTGAATAGCTGATTTGGATATCTGAAGAAAGCTCGTCATTAAATTTTACTCGAAAAGTTGAGTAAATATTTTCGATTTCTGTCTGCCAGTGTGGAAACTGCCCGTAGTCTACAATATCAGCAGTATCACCAGCAGCAGTAGAGTGTCGGAACACTTTTTTGTTAAAGCCTAATTTATAAGTATCTGCGTAGAGTAAGTTGGCAAACAAACTTTTACTTTTGGTTGGGTATTCTCCCAAGACACGGTCTTGACCATTAACCACCGTATTGCCACCAAAAGTGACCAGGTCATTAGCCGGATAAGAATTGGGATAGATCGCTGCGAGGTTTTGATGATCGCCTTCTTCTGTATGACCTCCAACAAATAATTTCAGGTCTTCAGAGAAGGCGTGAGCGTAGTGGAAGTCGGCGTAACGAAGGCCATCACTGCCTGTTCTTGCGGCTACTGATGAAGTGGCACTCTCTGGATCTTGGTGCGTAATGATATTGATTACACCAGTAAATGCATCGGCACCATACAGTGCTGACGCTGGACCATAAACCACCTCGATTTGTTTTACATGATAAAGAGGGAAGTTATAGTTGATCGGTATTTCTTCTCCCGTTGGCGAGCTGATTCGTATCCCGTTTTGCAGAATAACGAACTTGTTATTGGCGGTGATACCACGAATCGTCACACGGTTAAATGTTTGGGCATCTGACTGTGATTGAACTTCAAAGCCAGGAAGATCTTTAAGGACATCTTCAAGATGTCGGTAGCCTCTTTCTCTGATCGTCGAAGCGGGGATAACAACCAGAGTACCTGGCGCATCTTGAGCGCTTTCTTTCGAGCGAGAGGCGGTGGTGACTTCTATATTCAACAGATCTTCCAAGGACACGGAGCCAAGGGTATCGTCATCGGGGGTGGCAAGTAATGAGGTAGACAACAAAGATAAGGAAACGGACATCGCAAGTTGATTGGGGGTTAAGCGTTTCATAATTTATCCCTGATTTGTGTTTATTAGGGTATGCGATATAAGCTTAGTAAGAGATTTCAAACACTTCAAAAAAATCAAACACTAAGCGCGACTTTAATGAATAAGTGTAGAAGCTATTTTTTAAACAGGGCAAATTTTGTGCTAAAAAGGATGAGTTTTTATACCTATTTTGTAGAATCTCATGATCTCGAGATATCCTCAGTACGATAAAACGAAAAAGATTCTGACTCCTAAATGTTTTTTGGTTACTCAAGTCATATTTTATTAAGCGTGTGACTCGTTTTATCTAAATCAAGGATGTTTTGTGAAAGACAATAAATGGAGAAATTTAACATTGATATATTAAATGATAATGATTATCGTTTGTATTAATGAAAGGTAAATAGAGAATCCTACTGTGAGCAAATCACCTTGTTATCCAGAACCGTTAGCAATATCCGAAGGGTGTGAGCTATGGCATTGTGCTGATTGTAATTCGTTTCATATACGTTTAGGTGAAACGTCATTACATTTAAGTCATGAGCGTTTTTCGGCATTGGCATCAACATTACGTGATGGAATTCAGGGGCTTAACGCCTTGTATGGAGAACGTGAGGTTGTTGAACATCTACGACGAGGTATACACCATTAGCAAGAGGGAGAATGAATGATGGGCTATCGAATCTACGCATGGCTAAACGAAGGTAAACCATGTTTAAGAATATACAAAGACGACTCTGATACCGCCTGTGTCGAATGGGATTATCAGCTAGCCAATGAGCAGTCGGGTGATGAAGGTAAAGAAATACAACGACTTTTTCGCCAGTTGCTATTGCTCACTTGTGAACAGGAGTTAAACCAAAATGTACGACTGTTTAGGCTGTCATCAGATTCTCTTGCACCCAGCTTTACCACCTAAGAGGGCTGTTAATGGCGCAGAGGATTAGATTTTTGCGTAAGTTTCTAAGAAGTGAATCGAGAGCTTAACGAAATCGCCTGACGTCAAAATACCAACCACCTTGTCATTAGATACAACCGCCAGACAACCGTGGCGGTGATCACGAAAATACAGAGCCGCTTTCAATAAAGGAGTTGATGGCCCCACAGTGGTGACATCGGTATCCATAACCAGCTCAATACTGATCTTTTTTTCCTCTTCTTCCAGATGATGTAATCCCGATTTGTTGGTAATTTCTATTGCCTTTGACAAAACCGACTTTTGGGTCAATATACCAGCAAAGTATCCACTGTCTGCATAGATAATAGGAATATGGCGAATGCCATGATTGCGCATGGTCGTTCGGCCTAAAAACAGACTGTCATTGTCTTTCAGACAAATGGGTTTGACCGTCATGATATCTTCGACAACGTTCATAGCAAGACTCGTTGAGTTGTTCTTTTTCTATTTATAGAAGGCCGATAACAAATCAACAAGTGTCATCTGAGAATTCGTAGGAGTTTTGCTTCAAGAAGAGAGAAGTACCTTACCTCAAAAAACAAATTTAAAGAGGTAAGGCATTGAATATATAGCCAAAGTATTTCAAGGTGCAGCCAACACCGCTGCACCTTGAAAGGCGATGGGTATAGGTGGTTATTGATAACCAATGAGTACGGCAATCACCAAAGCTAAAGCACTTGCGACTAATAGCTTCAATACCAGAGGCCATACGAATCGGAACCAGCGATCATAAGGAATCCCACACATGCCTAAGATACCCATAAGTACCGCATTGGTTGGTACGATCATATTCATGAGCCCATCACCCATCTGATAAGCCAATACGGCGACCTGACGAGAGACACCCACAAGATCAGCGATAGGAGCCATCAACGGCATAGTGACATAAGCCTGACCAGAACCTGAGGGAATAAAGAAGTTGAGTATGCTCTGAATCAACAACATGCCCACTGCGGATAGCTCGGCACCCACGTAAGAAAGCGGTTCTGCCAATCCTGCAACAACCGTATGCAGTACTTGCCCGTCGGTCAGAATCAGCTCAATGCTGCGGGCAAAACCTATTAACAAAGCCGTTCCTGTCAGCTCGGATGCCCCGCTAATAAAAGTCTGTGCTGTTTCATTCACATTTTTGCCTGCAATCAGCATGGTAATAATGCCCAGTACAAAAAACACAGCACCAAGCTCAACGAAATACCATTGGAATTTAGCAATACCAAATACGGTAAGAATCAGTGCGCCTAAAGTAGCAAACAAAACGGCTTTGCGGCGGCCATTCAGTTCTGGATAGTCGCTGGCAGCAGGCGGCTGAGCGTCTGGTACGTCGTAGACCAGGCTGTTTTTAGGATCGAGCTGAACGCTACGTGCATATTTCCATACATGATGAAAACCAATAGCGACTAAAGGCACCATCAAGATCAGTCGATACTCCCACCCTGATGTTGGCGTGACGCCTGCAACCCCTTGAGCAACAAGCACGGTAAAAGGATTAAAAATCGCGGTGCCGTAACCAATACCGTAACCAACAACCATGGTTGCTACTGCTGATACGGTATCCATCTTTAAAGCGACACAGAGCGAAATCAATATGAGTACCAGAGGAATATATTCCTCGGCCATCCCGATAGAAGTTGAGCCTAGAGTAAAGGACAACATCGCCATAAACAGCAACATGGCTGGTTGGTGAGAAAAGCGATTAAGAACTTTGCCTAAAAGAGCGTCAATGGCTCCAGTCGAGCGTAGTACAGCAATCGAACCACCGATCAAAAATAGAAAGAAGATAATACCTTGTGCTTCACCCAATGCACGTGGAATGACGGTGAAAACACTCCAGACTGGGAGGTTCTTTTGTTCTTCCAATACTTTGTAAGTGCCAGGAACAACCAGTTCTTTTCCATTGGCATCAACACTGGTTTCAAAACTACCCGCCGGTAGAATCCAGGTTAATGCATAAGCAAAAATCATCATGGAAAAGAGCAGCACAAGGGTGTGCGGAACTTTTATTGATTTCATTGTTTATTGTATCCAGATAAATAAGTGACAATTTGGTTATCACCGAGATTTTAGTTTTCTATAAAAAAGCCCGGAAAACCCCGGGCTCTTTTTTAATCGTTAAGCAGGCTCTTATTTTACGCCGTGCATCAACTTGTTTACAAAAGGTGCTACCACGAAGAAGAAGATGGCAACAATCAAACCACCCCAGAACAGTTGATCAAATACTGCCGCATAACCTTCGATAGAGCCTGCTTCTGCTTGACCACCACCGCCAGCTGCAATTGCTGCGATACGACCAGCCATGTAGTTAGCCGTTGCAATAGAAAGGAACCATCCTCCCATCGCTAAACCAGTTTCTTTAGGTAGAGCCAGTTTAGTTACCATTGATAGACCAATAGGAGATAAACAAAGTTCACCCATAGTATGAATCAAGTAGCATAGTGCCAGCATCTGCCAAGGTACCTTGCCGTCAACCAACATAAACTGAATAGCGAATACCAGAATGTAGAAACCAAGACCTACACCCAACAGGCCAAACGCAAATTTACGTGGTGTAGAAGGATTCATATTCCACTTATCCAGACGCGGCCACATGTAAGCAAAAATAGGGGCTAGAATAATAATGAATATAGGATTGGCTGATTGGAATAACGTGAAGTCCATCCACTCAGGCATAGACACATAATCACGAGCAAAGAAGTTAAGAGAAGAACCTGCCTGTTCGAACAATGCCCAGAAGAACATGTTAGCAACAAACAAAATCAACATAGCGATGTAGCGATGTAGCTGTTCTTTTGAACCACTTCGGATACCGCTATAAACAAAGTATCCTGCAAGTGCCAGCATCATTACTGACAAAATGATACCTAAGATATGGCTGCGGCTTAACAGGATGAAAACTGGAGCAACCAGAACTGCGGCACCAATCAAAACTTGGATGAAAGATTTCTTACCATCAACGCCTTCAGGTGCTTTACCAACACCGTCTAACCAGCTTTTTAACAGTTGGAATACCATCAGGCCAAGTACCATACCGATACCTGCTGTGAAGAATCCCCATTTGTAGCCGTAAACAGCACCAATCCAGGTACCACAAATGATAGGAGCAATCAGAGCGCCCGCGTTGATACCCATGTAGAAGATTGTGAAGCCAGAATCACGACGAGGATCGCCGTCGTCGTATAACTTACCAACCATGGTCGAAATGTTTGGCTTGAACAGACCATTACCAACAACCAGTAATGCCAGACCCATCAAGAACATCGTTAAGTCAGGAGACAATGACATAAACAGACCAGCAGCCATTAACGAGCCACCGAGCATTATCGAACGTTGGTACCCCAACATCTTGTCAGCAACATAACCGCCTAAAATACCCGTCATGTAAACCATGGAGGTATAACCACCATAGGTTAAACTGGCTTCTGCATCGGCCTGGTTGCCTAAATGTGAGAAAAATTGAAGTGCAACGTATGGTGCGAGGATGGCACGCATGCCGTAGTAGCTGAATCGTTCCCAAAATTCAGCAGAGAAGAGCATCCATAGACCTTTGGGATGACCCATAAAGTCTTTGTGCTCTTTCGGCATCGGTGCCGCATCTGAAACACTGGTTGTCATTGAACATGTTCTCCTGTAATCGTCATTATAATGCTTGTGCGCCGCATCATAGGCGGCTTGCTGCCCCTAAACGACCCTTTATAACCTGTCACGATGTGACGCACAAGATTGACTGAGTCAGGAATTTATGTATTTCAGCCTTATTCAAGCGTTTTTTATAAAAATACCAAGAAATCGGACGTCTCTACTGCGCTGGAGCGGCTTTTTTAGGCAATTTAGCAAGCCCCAAACTGGTACGAACAGCATCCTCCAGCTCAGTGCTGTTGGGATCCGAGGTGCGCAAATGAGCGTGCCAGAAACCCTCTTTATCTATCACTGCGATGGTTGGTGTTCCTGGCACATGATAGGCTTTCATCAAACCGTCGCCATCCAGAGCAACAGTGAAGGTATAACCGTATCGCTTCATGTAAGCTGCCGGATCACCGTCTTCACGAATCGTGATCCCTACCACCTGCAAACCTTGAGGCCCATACTTTTGATGGAGGCGTTCGATTCCGGGTAGCAACTTCTTACAATAGGGACACCAGGTTGCCCAAAATACCATCAGTACGGGTTTGCCTTTTAAATCGCTTAAAGACAGGGATTTTCCCGCCAGTGTTTGCAATGTCCAGGGGGCGGCTTTCGGTGCTGTTGTTGCATTGGTTGATAATGTGCTTAGGAGCAAGACGATTAAAGATAAATATTTAACGGTTCTCATACAGTGCCTTCTTTTTTAAACTGTACCTATTCGAGAGCCGAGATGCAGAAATGTTACGAATAGGTCAACAGGTCTTAACATGAATAATATGGACTTATTTGAACAACCAGGTGAGCAGCAGCTCATAGTGCAGGATGGTGAGTTATGCTCCTATCCTCAATGGTTGGATGCCCATCAAGCCAATGCGATGTTTGGCGAGTTGCAGTCAACTCTAAACTGGCAACAAGAAGTGTTAACAATGTATGGCCGTGAGGTTACCGTTCCGCGTCTGGTCGCCTGGTACGGTGACAAAGATGCAACCTATACCTATTCAGGAAAAATGCATCAACCTTTGCCATGGGCTCAGCCATTGTTACAGTTGCGCGAATTATTACAAACATCATTACAGCAATCATTTAATAGCGTGTTATGTAATCTATATCGTCATGGCAAAGACAGTATGGGGTGGCATAGTGATGATGAACCTGAGTTGGGAGATGCGCCTGTGATTGCATCCTTGTCGCTGGGGCAAAGTCGATTCTTTGATGTTCGTAACAAACGCACTGGTGAAAAACATCGTATCCCTTTGCACAGTGGACAGCTCATTGTGATGAAAGGGAGCTTTCAACAACACTGGCAACATCAGGTGCCGAAACAGCTAAAAATTGATCAGCCAAGAATTAACCTTACCTTCCGTCACATTATCGCCTAAATGCATTTCTATTGCTGAGATTTTGGCTTGCGCCTGTCACTTGCGCAGAGTAGAGTGCCATTCCATTGATGACCAATAAAGAGAAAATACTTATGGGTTTTTTAGCTTGCCGTACATTCAATGAAGAGGGTCAAGTCGCACATCGCCTGGTCGATGATTTAGAGATAGAAGATTTAACTGCTGGAGACACGGTGATCCGTGTTCACTATTCCAGTGTTAATTACAAAGATGCTCTAGGTGCTACAGGTCGTGGCAAAATTTTAAAACAGTTTCCACTCAACAGCGGTATTGATTTAGCGGGCGAAATTGTATCGTCAGAAAACAGTGAGTTTAAACCCGGACAAATGGTTCTGGTTAATGGCTGTGGTATTGGTGAGCAGTTTGATGGTGGTCTGTCGCAATATGCCCGTGTTCAAAGTGATTGGGTGATTCCCATGCCAGAGGGATTGGACGCCAAGTCGGCCATGGCGTTAGGGACCGCAGGATTTACTGCCGCGTTAGCATTACACCGCATGCAAGAAAATAATCAAACGCCCGACAAAGGCCCTATTGTTGTGACGGGAGCCAGTGGCGGCGTTGGCAGCATTGCCGTTGATATATTATCAAACAATGGGTTTGAGGTAGTGGCCGTATCGGGACGAGAAAACTACCGAGAGTTTTTAACTCGCCTGGGTGCCAATGAAGTGATGACCGTTGAACAGCTCATGTTAGGCTCGCGACCATTAGAAAAAGCTCGCTTTGGCGGCGTGATTGATAATGTCGGTGGTGAGGTTCTTTCAAAGCTGATTGCCCACGTTAATTTATGGGGCAATGTTGCCAGCATTGGTATGGCGTTGAGTCATGAACTTGAGGCGACTGTTTTCCCATTTATATTGCGTGGTGTCAGTTTGTTAGGTGTATCGTCAACCAATTGTCCTATGCCGTTGCGCCGACAAATCTGGCAACGTATGGGAAATGAATTTAAGCCGCAACACCTGGACGAGATTATTACCGAAGTGGTGCCATTAAAAGATGTTTCTCGTGTGTTTGATGATTTATTAGATCGCCGATTGAGTGGCCGTATCGTTATTGATTGTCAGTAAACTCACAATCGCTTTGAGTCGTCATGATATGGATGACTCAAAGTTCGCTCTGTGCTCAAGCAATACTTTGATTGATAAAAGAGGATGGTTCAGATAACTGCTTTTGACGATCAAGGTTCATCAAGGTTTTTTCGAATTGCTCGGATGTTAATGGAGCGCAATAAAACTCTCCTCGAATACCATCACAGTTAAGATTCTTTAGTAAGCGCACCTGATTAATTGAGGTGACATCCAGCGCTACGGTTTTAATGTTCAGTTTACCTGTTAGCTGGATGATGGCATCCATCATTAAGTGACAGCCATTGTCTTTTTTAAGTTCGGCAACTAATGAGCTATCAATTTTGATTTTGTGGATTTTGCCTGATGACAATAGTTGAAAGGATGATGGACCAATACCAAAGTTGATCAAGCTGACTTTGCAACCCATGTCGTGAAGTTTTGATAAGGTTTGATAGCCAATGTCGTTCATGGCATACAAATCATTTTCTTCGATTTCGAATTCTAACATTGCTCCTTGAAGATCATGGGTGGTGAGCAACTCGGTGATCAGGGCTGTGCAATAGTCGGAGCACAGCAAATCTTTGTAGAGGGGAATGACGATTCGAGGGACGTTGGTTGCGAGCGATTGCCAATGCTTTAATTGACCGAAAGCGCACTTAATCAACTCTATATTCAAACGGCTCAGTTGATGGCTTCGTTTTGCCGTTTCGTAAAGTGCCGCTTCTGTCGCTAATTCTACTTTAGGCAAGCTGCCTATCTGGCGTACGGCGCACACATCGCCGCTGCCCAGATTTAATTCGGGATGAAAGTGAAACTGCAATTGATTCATACACAATGATTCTGTCAGTGCCTGCTGTTGTTCTGACATTTTGTGCAGCTGTTGGGCAATTTCTGGCGTAAATATCTGTGAGCAGTTACGGCCCGCTCGTTTAGCTTCATACATTGCCAGATCGGCAAAGTGAAGTAGCTCGTCAAAGTTTTCGCCGTCAGTAGGGTATAGGCTCACTCCCATGCTCAATGTAATGGTTAAGGTTAACTCTTTCAGTACAAAGGGCTCGGTCACTGACTGACGAATAGAATTTAAGATACGAAAAATAGCATTAGGATGTTCGATGTCTTCGGCAATCAGACAAAACTCATCACCAGCGAGTCGACACAGCAAGTCACACTGACGCAGGGAGTGGGTAATACGTTCTGTCAAGGCTTTAAGCAGTGCATCGCCCGTACTATGGCCATGAGTATCATTAATGGTTTTAAAGTGATCTATATCAATAAAGATCAAGGCAAATTGAGTTTTATGTCGCTGTGCTCGGTTTATGGATTGCACCACCATCTGCGCCAGAAAGTCTCGATTAGGTAGCTGAGTGAGCGGATCGATTTGAGGCGGAGCAATATCGAGTACTTCGCTGTCTTTGAGGTGATTGCGCTTTTCTAGCTCAGCTTTAAGCGTAATGTTCTGACGAATGAGATTCAGCACCAGTTGATGGTAGTCAACTCCTCCCGGCTGTGCCGAGTGAGAGATAAGTTGAGCTTCCAACTGCTTTAATAGAGGCAATAGCGTGCTATCTTGAGTATCCATCGAGTCCTGCTGATATCTCATGTAACTCTTAATCTCTTAACATTTTTTGTGCCAAAATCTAAAAGAGGTGTGCTCTGAGCTACTTTATGTATTTTTATAGTCTATTTATCTTTGAGTTATTATTTTCAAAAAACAGACTTGAGCAACAATTGAGCACAAAGACTAACACCGAAGGCTGACTCTGTTAATGGTTTTTTAAGTAAATTTATCTTGAATTGCCAATCAATAAAAAAAACAGAAACTTACTTGCGTTTAGTGAGATAATTTTGAATATTGCAAAATTGAGATTGCTGCATTGCTAAACTCAAACGTGGTGATCCATACTGATTGCAATAACACTGGGCGCTAGAGAGTTAGGCTAACGGAAAAAAGCGCGTTAAAATGACGGATAGATAATCCTATTCCCTAAGTATTTCAAGGTGCAGGTAGGTCGCCAGCAAGCGAATCCCCTGAGCTTAGATGGACTAAGTGATTGGGGAGTGCGCAGCCAATACCACTGCACTTAGAAAGGCGACGGGTATATCTTTCAGCCATAATTAAAAGAATAGAGGTTTGTACTTTTGCTGGACTTGGCAACAGAATTCGAAAAACTAGCACAAGGCAATGCTATCTGGGTGACAGCCAGCAATCGCCAAAGCCGTTTCTGGTTACAGGAATACCACGAATATCAGTCGCAATCTCGACCCGCCTGGCCTAGTCCAAGAATTGTTCCCTGGTCTGCCTGGACTCGTTATCTATTAAACCAGTGCGCTTATCATCAATCAGTGCCTACATTACTTACCTCTGCTCAATCTTTATGGCTGTGGGATGAGATCATTAAGCAGAGTCAATACGCTGACTGGTTAATCAGTTCTCAGCAAACCGCAGCCAAGGCTTATGAAGGTTGGCAGCAACTGCAACAGTGGCAACTGCCTTTGAGCAAAGTGCTGCCCGAGTCGGTGGATCACGAAGCCTTTATCCAGTGGGCTCACAGTTATGAACAACAATTAGAGCAACATCGATGGTTGGACGAACAGCAGCTCAACGGTTGGTTAGCAAGTAAGGCACAGCAACTGGCCATTGAGCCTCATCAATCCATCGCTTTTATTGGTTTCCACCAAAAAACACCAGCGCAAGAATCATTAATGAAGCGAGCAGCAGAGACGGCTCCTTCTATTGTCGATACGTTACCGACAGCTGAAGCCATCAGTTTTGGCGGCCAACAATTTAACCAGTTTGATGATGAGTGTCGTGGTATTTGTGATTGGTTGCTTGAACAATTAGAGCGAAAACCAGACGGACAATTTGCCGTTGTTGTTCCTGATCTCGATAAAAAGAGGCAAACCGTCGCCGCTATTTTGCGAGAACATCTGCATCCAGAAACCTTATCTCTGCCTTTGCTTGAGGTACCCCTGTTTAATATTTCTGTGGGCGTGCCTTTGCGCCAGTTTCCTTTCGTTCGTCATACATTGTGTTTGCTTAAGCTGATGGCTGGTTCTATCGAACAGGATGAACTGGCTGAGCTGCTTAAAAGCAGTTTTATTTTTATGCAGGTTAACGAGCGCAACTTATGTCGCTCTCTTGCTTATCAGTTGCCAGACATGCGTCGTCAGCAATGGACTTTAAAACATCTTTTGCACTGGCTCAGTCATCATAAGTTGGCAGAGCAACTTTCTACCTTTATTGAATTACTCACAGAGTTGGTAGAGCAAACGGATTACGAATCAGCACTTTTAGCCCCTGAACTTTGGGCTGCTGAAATGACACAATGGTTGCAACGTTGGCAATGGCCAGGACATACCACATCATCCAGTGTTGAGTATCAGTTGTATCAGCAACTTGTTGAGCAAATCAAGTTGGTGCGTCAGCTCCATCACTTGCAATCAGAGACTTCTTTTAAAACGGTTATTCGATTTTTGGAAGGGCAAATAGAAGGACAGGTTTTTCAGGCTAAGAGTGCTGGCGAGCCGATTCAAATTCTCGGATTATATGAAGCGGTTGGCTTGCGTTTTGATGGCCTTTGGATATCGGGTTTATCCAATGAAGTGTTGCCCGAAGCACCTGCGGCTAATTCTTTTTTACCTTTGTCTTTAGTTCGTCAAAATCAAATGCCGGGTGCTGGCCCTGAGCGAGAATTAGAATATGCTAAAACTTTGCTGGGGGCTTTAACTCAGAGTAGCGAACAAGTTGTGATGAGTTATTTTGCTGGTGATGGTGATCGAGAGTTAGGCCCATGTCGTTTGACTGCGGAGTGGATTGAGCATTGGTCACCTAAAGAAGTGGACTCACGGCCTCTGTTAAGTGTTAATGAAATTCCCTATGAATGGTTCAATGATGGTGTAGGGTGGCGATACGAAGAGTCTTTATTAAAAGGCGGCAGTAGCTTTATTCAGGCGCAGTTTTTATGCCCTTTTAAAGCTTACATGGAATTTCGTCTAGGTATTCGAGAGCAAGAGCAATCAGGCTTAGGTATTGATGCGCGTGATCGTGGGCATGCGGTTCACAAAGCACTGCAAATTCTTTGGGAGCAACTGCAACGACAAAGTACTTTACTGCAGATGAGTGAAGAAGACTTGTTGGGGCTGGTTGACGATACCTTGCAATCCGTGGTCGATTACTCGGTCAGTGATTCAAAAGTTGAACGGCGTTTAGAAATCGATCGTTGCCGAGAGGTAATTCTTGAGTTATTCGAATTAGAAAAACAACGACCGGGCTTTCAAGTAATAGAAAGAGAATCCGCTGTTAATATTCAGATTCAGGGAATGACCATTTCTGGACGCATTGATCGCATCGATCAGATTGACTCTGGCCAGAAGGTTATTGTGGATTACAAAACCGGAAGTCCCAAAACATCGTTATGGTTTAGTGAGCGTCTAGGTGATGCGCAGCTACCTTTGTATGCCTTATCCGATAAAGATAATGTGGGGGGCCTTTGCTTTGCTCGACTAAAACCAAGAGAAGTCGGCTTTGCCGGTGTGACAGAAGAAACTGACTGGCTACCGGGAGTGAAAACCGTCGATAAGCAACGGGTTGCTCATCCTCCTGAATCCTGGAATGACTTTTTGCAACAAGTTGAATCAAAGCTCCATGTCGCCATTACAGAAATACAAGATGGAGAGGCCAGTGTGACGCCTGCGCGCACACTCAATGCTTGTAACTTTTGTCCTTATGATTCTGTGTGCCGTATTAATGAAGTTGAGCAGTCACAGGAGGCTTCCTTATGAGTTTAAAAGATGCCTTTGCACGTCAAGAAGCGCTACGAACCGATTGCTCTTTTATTGTTCAGGCTCCCGCAGGGTCAGGCAAAACGGGTTTAATTACTCAGCGTTTTTTAGCGCTGCTTAGCATTGTAGAGCAGCCAGAAGACATCCTGGCGATTACCTTTACGCGTAAAGCCGCCAACGAAATGCAACAGCGAATCATCGAAGCTTTAGAAGCAGGACATCAACCGGAGCCTGAAGCTGAGCACGAAAAAAATACCTGGCGTCTGGCGCAAAAAGCATTGGCTCGCGATCAAGAAAAGCTTTGGCAAATCATCGATAATCCCAAGCGTCTAAGAATACAAACCATTGACAGCTTTTGTGCTTCTGTTGTTAAGCAAATGCCGTTACTGGCTCGTTTTGGCGCGCAGCCAGGCATTGAAGAAAATGCTCAGGCTTTGTATTTGCGAGCTGCCGAGTCTTTTATCGAGTATGTATTGTCATTAGTTGATGACAGTGAAGAGGTGGAACATCTAGCGGTATTGTTGCGCTATCTGGATAATCGAGTTGATTGGTTGGTGAGTCTAGTAGCGTCCATGCTAGCAAGGCGCGATCAATGGATGCGTCATTTTTATACCGACCAAAAATTGCTGAATCAAGACATTCTCGAAGGTGCTTTAGCCCAATTGGTAGGCGCTGAGTTAGGGCAATTGGCTCAGGCTGCTCCCATGCAGCTAGGCTATGAACTGTTTACCTTGTTTCAGGATATTGTTGATCACTATGCCGAGATAGAGGCTGAGCATCCACTGGTTATATTAGCGCAAGATAATCGTTGGCCAGGGGAGCAAGATGAAGAGCTCGAGAGATGGCAAGCGTTAGCCAGTTTCTTGCTTAAACAAGATGGCGGTGTCCGTCGCAGTTTTACTGCTAAGCAAGGTATTCGAGCGCCTTCTGCGGTAAAGAAAGATAAAGAGCTTTCAGAAAAATTAAAAGAGCAAAAAAGCAAGCTTAAAGAATTATGCCTCGAGTTAGAAAACTATCCTGACTTTGTATCTATGCTTGGGCAAACATTGCAGCTCCCTCATGCTCGCTACAGTGACGAACAGTGGCAAATTATTCAATCGCTTAATGTCTGTTTAAGTTTAGCGGTTGCCTTTTTACGCGTTGAGTTTCAACAGCAGGGCAAAGTCGATTTTGTTGAGCTGTCACAATCGGCCCAGCATGCTCTAAGCGATGAAGTCGGAGTGACTGAGTTGGCTATGAAGTTGGATTATAAAATTCAACATATTTTGGTAGATGAGTTTCAGGACACCTCTCATGGTCAATATGAACTGCTAAAACTCTTAACGCAAGGATGGACTCCGGACGATGGTCGCACATTGTTTGTGGTGGGTGATCCTATGCAATCCATTTATCGCTTCCGTGAAGCGGATGTAGGGCTGTATCAAAAATGTTGGCAGCAAGGATTGGGAGAAATTTCACTTCATACATTGAACCTGACCACTAACTTCCGTTCTCAAAGCCAAATTGTGCAGTGGGTTAACAACACCTTTGAAAAAGTATTCCCGCAACACGAAGATGGAATGTTAGGCGCGGTGAGTGTGAGTCATGCCGATTTTATTGAGGATAAAACCGGTGGCGACATTCATTATGAGCATGTATTTAATGTCGATGCTGATTTTCAATCGCGGCGCGTAGTTGAGCTCGTTGAACAAAAAAGAACAGCCGATTCCGAACAAAGTATTGCAGTGTTGGTAAGAGGCAAAGCCCACGCTCAGAGTATCATTCGGCAGTTAAAAGACAAAAGTATTCCGGTTCATGCCGTTGAAATGGAACGACTGCATGAACGACCCATGATTCAAGACTTACGCAATTTAACGCGCATTATGATTAATGCCAGTGATCGGCTGGCCTGGGTGGGATTGTTACGCAGTCCATTCTGTGGGTTAAGTTTGCCTTCGATTCATCAGCTTGTCTCTTTGCAGCCCATGTCGATGTTATCTGCGATGGTAACTTTGTTGGCAGACAGCGCACTGCCTGCTGATGAAATGCAACGTCTGGAAAACTTTTATCGTCGAATTCATGACAAAGTGGATAATGCTGACCGTCATCTATTGAGTGATCTGGTTAAGTCTGCCTGGATAGCGCTGGGCGGTTTGTCATTGAATCGCGAGCCTAGAGATTTACTCGACGCCGAACAGTTTTTTCAGGTACTGCAGGATTGGAGTGGAAGGGGAGCGATTAACAAAGTGGCTCAACTTGATGAGATGATCGCCAGTTTGTTTTCACAGTCTGATGCTTCTGTTGCAGACAATCCTGTGCAAATCATGAGTATTCATAAGTCGAAAGGCTTAGAGTTCGACGTGGTTATTATTCCTCATCTGGAGAAAATGTCGCAACGGGATGCCGCGCAATTGATCCTGTGGCAGGAACTACCCGAAACGGAATATCAACACAATTTTGTGGTCGCGCCGATGAAAGTGCATCAGCCACAGCAGGATAATATTTATCACTTGTTGGATCGTATTCATCGTAAAAAATCTTTTTATGAAAACGGCCGTCTACTTTATGTGGCTGCAACACGGGCGAAAAAATCTTTAACTCTGTTAGCACAAAGCAAAGCGACGGTTAAAGACGACGAAGTTAAAGTGAGTAAACCGCCAGCCGGGTCGTTGCTGGAGCAACTTTGGCCAGTTGTGCAAACCGAGGTCGAAACCCTGGCTCAAGACTTTCAGGAAGCAGACGAAGAGATTTCTGACACCGCTGTGACTGAGCCACGTTTCCGTCGAATGGATACATCAATTGAACCCATGCTGCCCGAGTCGCCACTACCAGAATGGTGGCATCGTGATACTTTGGCCAGTGAAGAGCCTGATATCGAGTTTGACTGGGCCAGCCCGAATGCGCCTTTGCTGGGCTCACTTATTCATTACTATTTGCAGTTGATGGCGGAGCAGGGCCTTGATCAGTGGAGTGAAGAGGAGATTTATCGCCGCAAGGGGCACATGAGGCGCTATTTTGTTCAGGCTATGGTGGCTGATGAAGATATCGATGCGTTGATTGCTGCCTGTTGTGAGGCGTTAAAACGCACTTTATCGGATGATCAGGGACGCTGGATATTGGCTTCCTATTCTGAGCAAGCCTGCGAGCAGTCTTTAACCATTAAAGAAAACAATCAGTTCGCCACTTTTGTGATTGATAGAACCTTTGTTGATGAATCCGGCGTGCGCTGGATTATTGATTACAAGACCGGGCGTCACCAGGGTGGCGGCCTGGATCAGTTTATTGACGATGAATTAGAGCGTTATCGGTTGCAGCTAAAGAAGTACGCGAATATCTACCGAAAGCTTGAGTCTCGGCCCATTCGTTGCGGGCTTTACTTTCCTTTTCACGGAAAGCTGGCTTTGTACCCAGAAAGTTTTTAGAATAGGTCCGACCAGTTAATAGTTAACCACTACCTATCCAAAGAATTTCAAGATGCAGCCAACACCGCTGTGCTGTGGAAGATAACGGGCATAGACCCACTGGATACAGTTTAGGGGATTATTTGTATGAAAAAGAATCAACTTGCCACGATTGTCAGTAAGTTAGAGAACAAGCCAGCCTGGTATCGTAAGTGGGTATTAAGCTTTGCGTTAGGCTCAACGGTTAAGTTTATTGGCACAGCAGGCGTAAAGTGCGAATTACTTACTCGAGAAAAAAGCATCTTTGTATTAAAAAATCGACGTAAAGTACGTAATCACATCAAAGGTATTCACGCGGCGGCTATGGCTTTGTTGGCCGAGACAGCCACGGGGATGGTAGTGGGAATGAATGTTCCTGATGACCGTATTCCCGTTATCAAAACACTGAAGGTAGATTACCTGAAACGTGTGAAAGGTGATTTGCGTGCCGAGGCTACATTGACGCCTGAGCAGATCCAAAACATTTATGACACCGAGAAAGGTGAAGTAACCGTACCTGTCACCATTACAGATTCAGAAGGGCAAGAGCCTATCGAATGTGAAATGATCTGGGCCTGGATACCTAAGAAGCGTTAATGGGTATTTTAGTTGGTCGGCTACTTAAGAGTGGCTGATCAACGGTTTTCAATGTTACTGATATCCCACCTTTATTTGCCCCAAACGCACATCACTTTCAAAAACATCGTTAAACATGGCTTCGGTAATATCCAGTGCGGTATTTAAATCATTCCAGTCGAGCACTTTTTGCCAGGTAACCAGAAACTGCGCATCTTGTTTTTCTTCCGTATAAAAGGTTTCTGTTTGTTGGGTCATGCGAAAGTTTTTGAAGACAATCTGAGCCCTTGCTAATTCTTCTTTATTGAGAATGGCCTGTGGTATATCGATATAGAGCTTGCCATTGTCATTAATACCAAACTGAACGAAGTCATCACCACCAAATTCTTCATAAACAATAAAATTATAGTTTTGGTTGTCCAACATGGCATTTAAATAGTGCAGTAATGGCATCAACCCCGAGGCATTATTCGCGTTACAGGGCAATAGATTTATCACTATTAAACTAAGTATGATGAACCTTCGATAAGCTCTTTTCATATTTATCCCGTTTAGAAAACAACAACCCTTTCAGTGTGTATCTATTGTGTTAATTTTTCAAGGGATGAGTTAACAAGATGAGGATAGTGTTGCTTAAAGCCTTCAATAATAAACTGAACGGGAATGTCGTCAAAAGTGCCATGTTCTTTTAAGTATTCCATGTACTCTGTACCATCGTCAGAATTACTTTGAAAAATCGCATCGTTTTGTCCGTCAAACTCTAGAGTCTCTACATTATAACGTTCACATAAGTCACGATTAAAAACGGGAGTAGACTTTACCCAACGATCATTGAGCCATACGTCAGCATAGCCGTGCATGGCAAAGTAATCAGTACCGAGCCACTCAACCATGCGTGGAGAGGACAGATGATTTTTTACATCGGCCAGACCAATGCGAGCAGGAATATTAAAATAGCGGCACATGGCCACCATCAAGGCAGATTTGGGAATGCAGTAACCTTCTTTTTTTTCGATAGCAAAGCTGGCTTTTAAACTGGCTATACCTGACTCAACGGTATAAGGGTTATATCGAATACTATCGCGAACCAGATAGTAAATAGAAACCGCTTTATCGCTATCGGTATCACCCTTAACCTGTGAGATTAACTCCTGCACCGCTGGGTGACTGAAATTAAAAAAATCAGTTTCTTTAAGGTAGCGCTGCGAGTTTTCTGGAGACAACATATTAATACTCCTGTTAATCACTAAATATACCCGTTGCTTTATGCTTTGGGTATAGACAGTATCTATACCTAGGCTTGAGTCGTGACTTTGTTTTTTATCAACTGCTGAATATGGCTCTGTTCAAAACCTAATTGCTGCAATATTTCGCTACTGTGCTGGCCGGGAATCGGTCCTGGGGTACATTCATTAAACGGTTGCGAAAACTTGATAGCGGGAGCGACCTGCCGTATGGATTGGCCAGACTCCAATGTGCAGTCTTGTAGCATATTGCGTTGTTCAAAATGTGGATGGTTTAAGGCTTCATCCAGATTAAGAACGGGTTCGACACAACAGTCGCTGTCGGCAAAAATCACTTGCCATTCGGCGAAGGTTTTTTTAGCAAAGGTTTTGGCGATATCGGCTTTCAGTTTATCTTGTTTGCCAGCTGGCTTCTTTGCTCTGAGTGCCCAGGTGGGATGACCTATTTTGCTAAAGAACTCAATAACAAATTGTGGTTCGAGAGCTCCGACAGAAAAATAACGACCATCTTTGGTGGCATAGTAATCATAAAAAAGTCCGCCGTTTAATGATTCATGGCCACACTGTGGCGTTTGTTCTACGGCGAGCGTCGCTGCACTGTACATGGCGTTTAAGCTCAAGGCAGCATCACTCATACTGATATCTAAAAACTGCCCTGTACCTGTTTGAGTTCTTTCTATATAGGCGGCCATAATTGCCATGACCGCATGATGAGATCCTCCGGCAATATCGGCGACTTGTGTGCCTGACAACACCGGGCCTGTTTCTTTGCGGCCGCTATAGCTGGCTAAGCCGCTTAAGGCTAAATAATTAATATCATGACCGGCTTTGTCTTTTAGCGGACCTGTGTGACCGTAGCCTGTGATAGAACAATAAATCAAAGCAGGGTTCACGGCTTTTAAGGTTTCATAATCTAATCCCAGGCGTTGCATGACGCCTGGGCGAAACTGCTCAACAACCACATCATAAGATTGAATCAACTGAAACACGATGTCTGGTGCGGCACTGTTTTTTAAATCCAGTGTTAGCGATTTTTTGTTTCTGTTAATGGTCAAGTGCGCGGCAGAACGTTTCCCTACATGAGGTGGCAGTTCGTTTAATAGATCTTTGCGCGTGGGCGACTCTATACGTAGTACCTCTGCACCCATGTCGGCCAGCAACATGGTGGCATAGGGGCCGGGTAGCAGAGTAGAAAAGTCCAGTACTTTTAGCTGTCTCAAAGGTCCGCTGGTCATGAGAGTTATTATTCCTGTTCTAATAAAGCACGAGCAATGATGACTTTCATGATCTCGCTGGTACCAGCATAGATTCTTTGTACTCGAGCATCAGCAAAAGCGCGTGCCACTGGGTATTCCCACATGTAGCCATATCCACCGTGCAATTGCAGACATTCGTCGAGTACTTTGCCTTGCAGTTCCGTCGCCAGTAACTTGGCTTTGGCGGCTGTTGGAATATCGAGCTTGCCATCAACATGTAGCTCTAAACACTTGTCAATAAAAACACGAGCGGCGGTGACTTCGGTATCGGCTTCGGCCAGTTTGAATTGTGTATTTTGCAAAGCGGCAATGGGCTTGCCGAATGCCTGGCGCTCTTTTACATAGTCGATGGTTTGTAGCAAAATGGATTCGGTGTTTGCAATGGCGTTAACAGCAACGGATAAACGCTCCTGAGGCAATTCTTGCATTAGATACACAAAACCTTTGCCTTCTTCTCCCAACAAACAATCTGCTGGTACTTTGACATTATCAAAAAATAATTCTGAGGTGTCTTGCGCTTTCATTCCGATCTTTTCTAAATTTTGCCCACGCTGAAAACCCTCAAGGTGAGTATCCACCAAAAACAGGCTGATGCCTTTGGCGCCTGCTTTTGAGTCCGTTTTGGCAACAACAATAATAAGATTGGCGTGCTGACCGTTAGTGATAAACGTTTTAGAACCATTCAAAATATAATGGTCGCCTTCTTTCACTGCGGTTGTTTTTACTCCTTGCAAGTCTGAACCGGTTCCTGGCTCTGTCATTGCAATGGCGGTCACCACTTCGCCACTCACACAGTGAGGAATGTATTTTTTCTTTTGTTCTTCGGAGCCATAATTAAGAATGTAAGGTACTGCGATATCAGAGTGCAAGCCCCAACCTACGCCGCTTAATGACAGCCTTGCTAACTCTTCATCAATGATGGCGTTGTAACGAAAATCAGCGCCTACACCGCCGTACTCTTCTGGCATCGTCGGAGCTAAAAAACCTTGTTGTGCGGCTTTGGTCCAAAGTGCACGATCAACCTGACCTTGTTTTTCCCACTCGGCATGATAGGGGACCACTTCGGCTTCTAAAAATTTGCGTACATTGTCACGGAAAATTTCGTGTTCACTTTCATAAACGGTTCTTGGGATCATGGTTTTGTTCCTTGGATAATGTTTTAAAAAGTTTGTTCGTTAGCGGCCATATCAATCAATAACTGAGGTGGACTAAAGCGTTCTCCCAGTTGCTCGGCTAACGCTTGGCTTCGAGTGACAAACTGCTTAAGGCCGACTTGATTAATAAACTGCAAGGTTCCCCCTGTCCAGGCAGGATAACCTAAGCCAAAGATGGAGCCGATATTGGCATCGCGAGCATTTTTTAATACACCTTCTTCAACACTGCGCGCGGTTTCGAGTGCCATAATATAAAGCAGGCGATCTTTCAGATCGTGAACATTGCTCACGTTTGACTCGAGTTCGAATAGTTCAGCTAAGTCTGGCGACAATGCCTTACGTTGCTCGGGCTCTTGTGGATAATCGTAAAAACCTTTGCCATGAGCGCGCCCATGTCGGTCGGCATTTTTCATGGTGGTTACCACTCGGTCAGTGGCTATGTCGGCTACCTTATCTTGGCCTAGGTCTAAGCGGGTCTGGTTGCGAACTTTTTCTAACAAAGTCAGTGAAACTTCATCGCTCACTGCTAAGGGCCCAACAGGGAAGCCCGCTAGCCATGCTGCGTTTTCTATAGAAGCGGGATGAATGCCTTCTTCTAGCATCGCCATGCCTTCGTTGGTAAAGGTGCCAAAGACTCGTGAGGTATAAAAGCCTCGAGCGTCTTTTACAATAATAGGCGTTTTTCGGATCTGTAAGACGAAATCATAGGCTTTTGCCAGTGTTGCTTCGCTGGTACGTTCGCCACAAATAATTTCGACCAAAGGCATTTTGTCGACGGGTGAGAAGAAGTGCAGGCCAATAAAGTTTTCTTGTCGCTCGCTTGCGGTAGCCAATCCGGTAATGGGTAAAGTCGAGGTATTGGATGCGATGATGGCATCTGCTGTCAGTACCGCTTCTGTTTCGCGTGTAACTTTGGCTTTCAATTCTCTATCTTCAAAAACCGCTTCGATGACCAGGTCGCAGTCGGCTAAGTCTTGAGTATTATCGGTTGTTTGAATTCGATTGAGTATGGTTTCGTTTTTGACATCCGTCGAGCGACCCTTCGCGAGTCGTTTTGCCAGTAGTTTGCGTGAGTAATCTTTGCCTTTTTCCGCCAGCTCTTGTGAACGATCTTTTAATACAACGGATACACCAGCAGATGCGGCAGAATAGGCAATGCCTGCACCCATCATTCCTGCGCCCAGGATACCGACTTTGACTATCTTTTGAGTGGGAACATTTTGTGGTCGGCCCACTCCTGCTTTAATTTCATTGAGCTGAAACCAGAAGGTATTAATTAAGTTCTTGGCAATTTGTCCGCAGGCAAGTTGCACAAAGTAACGGGATTCAATGCGGCAAGCGGTATCGAAATCCACTTGTGCGCCTTCGACCATGGTACTGAGAATGGCTTCGGGAGCGGGTAAAGCACCGCGAGTTTTTTCTTTTAAAATGGCAGGCACAATCGGTAGCTTCTGTGCGAGCTTGGGTTGTGAAGGGGTTCCGCCAGGCAGGCGATAGCCTTTTTGATCCCAAGGCTGTCGTGCTTCTTTTTGTTGTTGAATCCATTGAACAGCAGCAGGAACAAGATCGGCTTGTTCTTCTACTGTTGCATGAAGCAGGCCTAGTTGTAAGGCTTTCTCAACTTTGAAAAGTTTGCCTTCTGTAAGTAAAGGTAAAGCGACTTCCAGCCCTAACAAACGTACGCTACGGACAGTGCCGCCAGCACCCGGTAATAAACCGAGCGTCACTTCGGGCAAGCCTAGCTGTGTGGTGGGTTGATTCACCGCTATACGATAATGACAACAGAGCGCCATTTCCCAACCGCCACCTAACGCGGCACCATTAATACAGGCAACCACAGGTTTGCCTTGAGTTTCTAGCCAACGCATACTGGCTTTAATAGAGGACAACATATTAAATAAAGCGTCGGCATCTTCTGGTTGCGTCTGGCTGAGTTGTTTTAAGTCGCCTCCAGCAAAAAATGTTGGCTTGGCCGAACGAATAATAATTCCGTTGTAGTCTTCTTCTTGTAACTGTTTTACCGTTGCGGCGAAGTCATCAGCAAAGGCGGTATCCATCAGATTGGTTGTTGAATCTGGCTTATCCAGAATGAGGTGAAGAATATTATGTTCATCTCTTTCGATTACAATAGCAGTCATGATCAAAGCTCCTTGAATGCTTTACACGCGTTCGATAATGGTGGCGATACCCATGCCACCACCCACACAGAGTGTGACAAGTCCTCGTTTGAGATCACGAGTCTCGAGTTCGTCGAGTAACGTTCCAATGAGCATGGCTCCCGTTGCTCCCAGTGGATGCCCCATCGCAATAGAGCCACCGTTGACGTTGATTTTTTCGGCGGGAATATTTAGATCTTTCTGGAACTTCATCACCACAGCAGCGAAAGCTTCATTCACTTCAAATAGATCAATATCATCTACAGTTAGGTTAGCCAGCGCTAAAGCTTTTTGTGCGGCGGGTGTCGGACCCGTTAACATAATGGTGGGATCGGTTCCAACTAAGGCTGTAGAGAGTACTCTCGCTCGTGGTGTTAAGCCGTATTGGTCGGCCATGGCTTGGCTGCCTATCAACACCAGAGCGGCACCATCGACTATGCCCGATGAGTTGCCCGGTGAATGAACGTGGTTAATGCGTTCTATCCAGTGATATTTTTCTTTGGCAACGCTGTCAAAACCCATTTCTCCCATTTGTTTAAAAGAGGCTTTTAGTTGGCTTAGCCCTTCAACGGAACAATCAGGACGAACTAACTCATCATGGTTTAGCAGAGTGAGACCATTTTGATCGACGGTTGGAATAATGGAGGATTCGAAAGCGTTCGCCGCGATTGCCTTGGTGGCTTTTTGATGAGAATGGGCGGCAAACTCATCGACTTGCTGGCGCGAGAAACCTTCGAGGGTTGCAATCAGATCGGCACCAATACCCTGTGGCATAAAACCAGCCGTCAAATTGGTTTCTGGGTCCAGTGCCCAGGCGCCGCCATCACTGCCCATTGGTACTCGTGACATAGACTCAACTCCACCAGCGACGACTAACTGTTCCCAGCCTGAGCGCACTTTCATGGCGGCCATATTGACGGCCTCAAGACCCGAGGCGCAAAAGCGATTCAATGTGACACCGGCAACATTGTCATCCCAGCCTGCGACCAGGGCGGCTGTTTTAGCAATGTCGGCGCCCTGATCGCCAATCTGGGTCACACATCCCAGTAGAATGTCATCAACGGATTGAGTTTCGAAAGACTGACGTTGTTGCAAACTGGACAGTAGTTGGGCGACCAAGGTAACCGGTTTGACTTCATGCAGTTTGCCGTTGGCTTTGCCGCGCCCTCGAGGGGTGCGTATAGCGTCAAAAATAAGAGCGTCTTGCGTCATGAGTGACTCCAGAATAAAGAGGTTAAGCCCACTTTAAAGAATCTGGAGTAGGGAAAAAATGATATAAATCGTCACTATGAGTGACTAAAAGTATCAATTATTGGGGCCTGTGATACCAGAGGCTATTGTGGGACATGTTGAGGTTCTGGTCAGTCAGATGAGACCGAGCGAGTGAACTGATAGCGTTGGCGATATTCGCCAGGCGTTAATCCTGTCCACTTTTTGAAGGTACGATAAAAAACCGATGATTCAGAAAACCCCAATTCTTGAGTAATGTCGCTGGTGGCAATATTGGTGGTTAGTAGCAGGTGAATGGCTTTGGTTTTGCGGACTTTGTCTTTTATTTCCTGAAAAGGATGGCCTTCTTTTTTTAGACGTCGTGCGAGGGTTTGTTTACCGATACCAAAGTGTTCGGCAATTTTCTCCATGGTGGCTTGCTCCAACTCTTCTTCATGCTCAAGGTGTTGCCGTACTTGTGCGGACAGGCTAGTGTTCTGGCGAAAATGCGTGAGTAGATTCTCCGGCGCATTGGTTAAAAAGGGAGCCAGAGTTTGTTGGTTTTGTCGAATGGATTGCTGCAAATATCGGCGCGGAATGATCAGTTGGGTGTCTGCTTGATCACAATAAACAGGAGCCTGGAAGAGCTCGCTCAGATCCGCATCAAAGGCGCTGGCAGGGAAGTTAAGATTAACGTGGCTCAACAAAATAGGAGAGTCGATTAACCAGGACGACCAACGTAGCAGAATGACACTGGTACTCAATTGAAAATAATCATTGCTGATGTCGTCACGAGGTTGATGCTTCAAAGTAAAAATACCTTGCTCACCTTCGATAGTCAGATTCCATTGAAACTCGTCGCTGAGCAGACAGAAAAACTCAGCAATTTTATTAAGCGCTTTGCCAAGTTGACCACAGTGAACGGCAATATGACACATCATTTTAAAGGTGCCGACTCTTAGAGGTTTGCGGGTAAAACCTGCAGACTCATCTTCAAGAGTGTTCCATATCTGGCGCATTAGCCAAGAAAACTGATCCATGGTTAAGGCATCATTGACTTGATCCAGAGCGGCTTCTTCGATATTTAGCTCGGCCAGCCAGTCTTGATAGTTGAGCTGGTGTGCTCGAGCGCCGCACAGAAGGCCTTTGACATAAGCGTTGGATATGGTGAGTGATTCAATCATCAAGATGGTTATAGGTAGAAAACGGCTTAGTTATTATTTCTAACAACAGCGTTAGCTGTCAATCGAAGTGTTTAAGTCAGGAGATAAGATATGACTGGCTGGCGTCAGAAATAGAGCGCGTATCTGGTTGGATTCCAGATACACGAAAACATGGTTTATGTTTTAAAGCTACTCACAAGAGAGTTCAGCGAAGTCACACTTTCATAAAGAATGTCGCAAGACTCATTCGTTTGGCGTGCGGCATCGGCGGTTTCGATGGTTTTGTTATTGATGGCGGTGATGTGTTGGTTAAGATCTTCGACCACGGTACTTTGTTCTTCGGTTGCTGTGGCAACCTGCAAGCTCATATCAGAAATAGATTGAACCGATCCCGTAATGGCTGTCAGTGAAGTCCCTGTCGAATTAGCGCCTTGTACCGCTTGCTCTACACGACCAATACCGACTTCCATTGCTTGCACAGCATCACTGGCACCGTGTTGTAACTTGTCTATCATGCTACTGATTTCTTCCGTGGACTCGTGAGTTCGACTAGCGAGTGTTCTTACTTCGTCGGCGACTACAGCGAATCCTCGACCTTGCTCACCTGCTCGAGCAGCCTCAATAGCTGCGTTTAACGCGAGTAAGTTGGTTTGTTCTGAAATAGAGCGAATGACTTCCAAAACATTACTGATTTGTCCAACATCTTGTGCCAGGGTTTCAATAACCTGCGCTGCATCTTTGATGTCAGTATTTAAAATATTAATGTTATTAAGTGTCGATTCTACAACGGACTGACTGTCGGTTGCTTCGCTAGCAGATGAGCTGGATGCTCTGGCAGTATCCGCTGCATTACGAGCTATCTCTTGTACCGTTGCGCCCATTTCGGTGATAGCCGTGGCAACCGAGTCAACACTGGCCATTTGAGTATCGGTGTTGGTTTGTGTGGTTTCTGCAAGCACTTGTACTTGCTGGGTGGTTGATTCGACTTCTCTTGCGGTGCTGGTCATATTAACAACCAGATCGCGCATTTTATTAACAAAGCGGTTAAAGGCTATGGCTAACTGGCCTATTTCGTCTTTGCTTTCTACATCTAATGTTTTTGATAAGTCGGCATCTCCTCTGGAAATTGCATCCAGCATTTCAGAAGTGCGTACAATAGGCTTAGCCATAGATCGCGCCAATAGAGTCGCTAAAAATAGGAACAGGGTGGCGACTAAAATGTTGACAATAATCACTTTTTGCGAGGTCGCGTTCACTTGTGCGAACACTTGTTTTTTAGGAATTTCTGCGATCACAAACCAGTCTAGAGACGGGAAGTTTTTTGATGCCATAAATAGGTCGGTTTCTCCAGACACTTCAATAACGTTTGTTCCTGACTTTGATAGCAACTTGGTTGTGTCTAATCCTTGATACCCCATATCTCTGATGTTCTTTTTTCCAACGAAAGAAGAGTTGGAATGAACTTTCACCAAGCCTTCATTATCAATCAAAAACACCTTGCCTTTTTCGCCAATGCGATAAGAACGAATTAAGTTAGATAGTTGAGTGACTTTGATTCCGATTCCGGTCACAGCTTGTTTATTGTGAGTCAGGTAGTTAATAAACAGCGTGTAAGCGCCCGATGTTTCATCAATGTCTAAAGTCATTTCGTAAGTTTTACCGCTGTTCAAAAAATTGTAAAACCACTGATCGCGCTCACGATCTCGACTCAAAGTTCTTTCGAGCCCTTGTGCCGAAAAGTAGTGTCCACTATTGGCCGAGATTAAAAACGCAAAACTGGACTGAGATGTCTCTTTGACATGATTTAAATAGGCTTGAACTTTATTTTGTCCAGAAGCCACTTCGCCATTGGCTAACCAATCATTGACATAGGTGTTGTTTGCCATTTGTGAAGCGGTATTGAGTGGGATAGATATTTCTAACTCGAGTTGACTGGCGATACTGGACAGAATTTGCGGTAAATCATTTTGTTCAATTTGAGTTTGAGCCGTAGTACGCATCAAGCTATTCGATATGATGGTTGAGATGATGATGCTCAAGAAGAGCGAGCCACCTATGGCCAGAGTGAGCTTATGTTTGATACTGAGTGATTGCCAAGCATTCATTAGTGTCTTTCTCTTTTTCGGATAAAATCGAGCTTAAAGCGATAGGTCATTGATTTAAATTAATATTAGTCAATATCTTGAATTAATAAAGTGTCCGCTTGTTGCCGAGTTTTAAGTTTGTTTACTCTCATGCCGCGATTTACGGTGATTTATCTAGGTTATCGGAAATGAAATTGGCAACTTAAGAGAAACTTGGAGTGGCCGCTACTGACTTGCTTAACCATCACCCTTGAACTAAATTTTCTATGACTTAGCGCGAAATATGAAAGCCAAGATATTGTTTTTTATAGTATTGAGCGCGCTTGGTCACCCAACAATAAATAAAAGGGCAAAGGTTATGCGTACTTCCAAGATTGCGTTAGGTGTCATTGCATTGGCATCCATTTCGGCGTCCTCTGCTGAATGGAGCAATACAGAAATCCATTTTCAATACGGTAAGCTAAAAGCACTTTCTTTTGCCGGAGGCGTTGAGGCGGATACATCCATTATTACTTTTCAGCATGCCAGTGGTTGGAAGTATGGTGGCAATTTTTTCTTTGTTGATCGTATCGATGATAATCGTCCTGATGGCTTCAATGATCAAGATTGGTACGGCGAATGGTATACCAATCTGAGTATGAACAAGATGAGCGGACGTCAGCCCGGTGAATGGTTGGCTGATTGGGGACCTATTATGGGGTTCAATTTTGCCGCAGATTCTAGCGTCACCAAATATTTACCAGGTATTCGTTTTTCTTGGAACATAGAGGGGTTTGCTTACCTAAATACCGATTTTACTGCCTATATTGATGACAGTGAGGGGGTAAACGACGGTGGTGCGCCTATTCAAGATGACAGCTATATGATTGATGTGAGCTTTAATTATCCTTTCTCTGTGGGTGAGCATGATTTTCAGATTACTGGACATGCGGAATATATCGGTGAACGCACCGACGAGTTGGGTAATGAGGTCAGTGACTGGATTTTGGCGCAGCCTCAGTTTCGTTATGATTTAGGTAAAGCGCTGTGGAACGATGCGGGCAAAACCTTTATTGGTATTGAGTATCAGTACTGGCGCAATAAGCTTGGAGACAGCGCTATTAAGGAAAACACCGCCCAATTTCTATTTGTTGTTCAGCTGTGAGGAGCTGATACGACAGGAGTGGAATCATTTGCTGCAAAGGATTGTGAGTGCAGAAAGATCATCTGGCCTAAATATAAACTGGCGTGAGTTTCCTGCGATTTGGTAAAATAGCCAGCTTTGATCGATGCATTGAGATAAATAAATGAATAAGTGGTTGATATATATAGCTTTATCTTTCTTATGCTGTATTGCATACGCTGATAAACCACAGGTGCACTATACCATTACGATGACCCAGCCAGAACATCATCTTGCTGAGGTAAAAGTGAGTTTTCCCGCTTATGAGGGGGACTATCTGGATGTGATGTTGCCAGCATGGCGCACTGGACGTTATGAAATCCTGGATTTGGCGAACGGTATTCGTCATTTTAAGGCGACCAGCAAAGGAAAAGCGCTTAAATGGAAAAAGGTCAATAAAAGCCAATGGCGAGTGTTTGCCCAAGGCAAGCCGTTTTCTATCCGTTATCAGGTCTATGCTAACCAGTTGGGCAATCGTACCCGTCACATTGACGATACCCATGCGTTTCTTGATGCGTCCGCCGTCTTTATGTATAGCCCTCAGTTTCGAGCGGCTCCTCTCGAAGTGTCTCTTAAAACCCCGCGCAAATGGCGCGCATCCTCGGGTTTGAAGTCATTGTCGAAAAAGCGTTTTTATGCGCCTAATTACGATGTGTTGGTGGACTCGCCTATTGAAGTTGGCATTAACGAACAACATCACTTTTCTGTTGCCGATCGCGATTACGAACTGGTGATCTGGGGTAAAGGCAACTATGACAGCAAAAAGATGGTGGAAGATTTAAAGAAGCTGGATACCGCCGCTGCTGACATTTGGGGCAATAACTATCCCTTTGAACGTTATGTTTATATGGTTCATGCGACTAGCGGCCCTCGTGGTGCAACGGAGCACATGAACTCAACGATTATCCAGAAGCATCGCGACAAGTTTCATGAACGCAGTGATTACCTGGACTTTATGATGACTGCGGCCCATGAGTTTGTGCATACCTGGAATGTTAAAGCTTATCGTCCAGCGGGTTTGGTTCCTTATGACTACCAGGCAGAAGGCTATACTCGACTCTTGTGGATGGCAGAAGGCTCTACCAGCTATTACCACGTATTATTGCCGCGTCGAGCCGATGTGATGAATCAAAAAGAGTTCTTGAAAGAGCTCGCCAAAAATATTGAGAGATACAAAAATCGTCCGGGCAATGACACTATGTCGGCCGCCGAAGCCAGTTTTGACAAATGGATCGAAAAAGGCGCTGATTACACCAGTAACTTTAGTGTGAATATCTATTCTCAAGGCTCTATGGTGTCATGGTTGCTGGATTTCGAAATGCGTAAAGTGACGAACAATCAGAAGTCTTATGATGACTTGCACCGTTTGTTGTACGAGCGCTTCCCTTCAACAGAAAAAGGGTTTACGCCACAAGATGTAAAAGACTTGCTGAAAGAAATCACTGGGCATGACTTTTCTGCATTCTGGAATCAATACATTGAAGGCACAAAAGACATCGATATTGATGCGCTTCTTGATATTGCTGGTCTTGAGTTAGTAGTAGAAGACGAGGCAAAACAGAAAGTGGATGCCGGATTTAGCTTCAATAAACAAACTATGCAATTGACCCGTGTGAAGAAAAACTCACCCGCCTGGAAAGCAGGACTGACGGCAGGGGATATATTGGTTGCTATGAATGACATGCGTTTAACAGCGGCAAACACCAATAAAAAATTGAACGAGCTGAAAGTTGGCAGCGAGGTGTCGTTGACGATTTTCCGTCGTGATGAGCTCATGTCGGTGTCGTTGGAAATCGAAAAGAATCCGTACAAAAAGTTAAAAGTGAAACAAAAGTCGTCAGCTACTGAACAGCAGAAGGCGGTTTATAAGTCTTGGTCTGGACATGAGTATCAGTCTAAGGCATCTAAAGGTTAAATGATAAGGTTGTAACATCATGAGTAATGTATTCCTCACGGCGCTAGGTTGCCGATTAAATGAAGCCGAATTGCAGCGTTGGGCGCAAGAGTACCAACAGATTGGCTACCAGTTAGTGCAGCGTTCTGAGGATGCACAATTGATGATCATCAATACCTGTGCGGTAACCGGTGAAGCGGCGCGTAAGTCGCGTCAGCTGATCCGTAAACAGCATCGTACCAATCCTTCGGCCAAACTGGTGGTGACTGGGTGTTATGCATCCTTAGAAGAAGAGCAAGCCAACGAGCTACTGGGCGTTGACTTGGTCGTTCCTAATACTGAGAAAGAGCAGCTAGTGGCAAAAACTCAGCAAGTATTAGAGTTGCCTACCATGCCGACAATGGCAACAGAGCCTGGCGAACCTGCACTGTTTGCTCGTAACAAAGAGCGTGCTTTTATTAAAGTGCAAGATGGATGCCGTTATCGCTGTACTTTCTGTATCGTTACCGTTGCTCGAGGTGATGAGCGTAGCCGTACTCCAGAGTCAATCATTGATGAGGTCAACAAGCACGTTGCCGAAGGTGTTCAAGAGATCGTAGTGGCAGGCGTGCATGTTGGTGGTTACGGCAGTGATTTAGATACCGACTTATTTACTCTGGTGCGACGTATTCTTGACGAAACCGAAGTGCCAAGAATTCGCTTTGCATCGGTAGAGCCCTGGGATTTGCCCGAAGATTTCTTTACTCTGTTTGAAAATCCACGAGTAATGCCTCACATGCATTTACCTTTGCAAAGTGGAGCCGATAGCGTTCTGCGTCGTATGGCGCGCCGTTGTAAAACAGAAGCCTTTAAGAAGCTTGTAACAGAAGCTCGTGAAAATATTCCTAACTTTAATGTGACGACCGATATTATTGTGGGTTTTCCTGGTGAAACTGACGAAGAATTCGATGCGTCCATGGCCTATATCGAAGAGCTGGGCTTTGGCCATATTCATATCTTCTCTTATTCTCCTCGTGAGGGCACCAAAGCGGCTCGTCTATCAGGACATTTGAATAACGACGTTAAGAAGTCTCGTAGTCAGCGTTTGCATGCTCTGGCGGCCAATCAGAAGCAGTCGTTGATGCAACAGCAAGTGGGGCAATCTGTTGATGTATTATGGGAAGGCAATCCTCAGCCGCAGGAAAACGGTTTGATGCGTTATGTTGGTCACACGCCCAACTACCATCGTGTTTTTATTGATGTACCTGCTTCTTATAATCCTGCTAATCAAATATTGTTGACTCAGCTTGTTGAAGTGAATGATGCGGCTAATATGCTCCGTGGCGAAGCAGACCTTAATCAGATCAATAAGATGGGCGCGCCTATTGCTGTTAATGTGAGTGCTCATTAGAAATCAAGATTTGACTTTTTTGGGTAAGGATATTCAATATTAAGTGGTGGTGAATCGCTTTTTCCTAATGTTCACCACCGCGATAGCCTCGGTTGAGCTTATTTTTTGAGGCGTTAGCTTTTTAGTTTTTCACTGGTACCGACTGACGTAAGTTCGGGAACCTTATGACATATTGACCTGTCATAAAAAGTGAGTCTGTGCATGTATTTTTATTATTGATGTTAAGGATGTTATTGAAGATGAAACCCTTGATCGCTGTGGTTCTCTCTATATTGATCATTATTGGTGTTGTCATCAATTGGAGCAAAGAAGAGTCTTTAGAATCTCAAAACGAATTACCTCAACCGATGGCTGTGGCTGAAGAAGTTTCAACGCCTGTTGAGCCAGTTGAAGTGAAAGCTGACATTGAGCTTGAAAGCGATAAACAGGACGTAATAAAAGCAGAAGCAAAACAGCCAGAAGTGACCGAGTCTGTTGAGCATATTATGAAAGACGCCGAAGAGAACGCATTGGCAGAAGCCGAAAAAGAGCGCATTCGATTAAGAAACCGCGAACGAGGTTTGATCGAAGAACACGACTTTCAAAAACATGAATATTTTAGTTACACGATTGAGCAGCTAGAAAGCCTGTCTGATTACGGCGATGCTGACGCTATGTTGATGTTAATGTTTAAGTCTGTGACGGAGCTAAATAAGAGTGGACGGAATTTTGATTCATTCACAGCAGAAGAAAAAACACGTTTCTCAGACATGGGATGGAAAGCAGCACTTCATGGAAAAAGCATTGGTTTGATGTTTATGGCGTTTAGCGAGATGGATGATACGAATCGTCATGACGAAGCCTCCTTTGCTCATTATTTTTATGCCATGTCACTCGATGGTATTCATATCCAGGGCAGCAGCCTGGAAAATCGCTTCGAAAACCCCGAAAGTGCCATGGTAGATGATATGAGAATTCAAGGAGAAGAACTTTACCAACGTTTATTGGAAGAGCGAGAAAGGTTGGGTATTGAATTAGAACGCCAGTATTAGTTTTTAGCTAAAGAGCGCTGCTGCTTTATTTGTCCGTTCGTACTTAAAAGTCAGACAGTGAAAGAGAGCTTAAACTTTACATCGTTGGCTTAATCTAAAGTCTTCTAATTTAAAAGTCTTCGAGAACAAAAAAACTCTGTTTTTATATGGTTATACAATCTGGCTTCTTTGCGAATTTTTTAGCTATCTAAAGGATGAAAGGGTAAACTTGTTAGTGTGCAATCAGATTATTGTTATCAAGAAGAACTTTAAAAGTAATTAACACAGCAAATAGCTAGAACTTGTGATCTATTTTCATATTTGGTAGTTTGTTTCAGCGCAATGAGCTAATCAAAAATTAAAAAAAATTTACATAAGAGCATGTAGTTTGAACTACAAGCCCCTAACATTAGTGAGTTTATCATGAAGAGATCTCTCCCCTTTATTCTGGGGCTGTCCACAAGCCTGCTGTCTATCAACACCGTTTATGCAGCGGGATTAGAACAAGCTTTCCAATCGAACGATCCACATAAACTGTTTAAAGAGCTGGATGCCGGTAACAAAGGCTATCTCACTTTTGAGGATCTTAAAGCTGGATTTAAGGAAAGGAACTTACCTGTCAATGATGCTATGATCAAAGAAATGATCCGAATGGCATCAAAGGATGGTAACGACTTGACCACCTTCGCGGAGTTTACTGATGTTGCAGAGTCGGAGGAAGAGAGATTAGCGCGAATTTATCCCGATCTGCATAGACAATTCAAAGAGATGGATATCGGCAATAAAGGTTACCTTAATTTCGCGGACTTTAAAGCAAAAAATCAGTCTGCCGATGATGCTGCGATTATGGATATAATCAGAACGGCATCGACCGATGGTGATGACCAAGTGAGCTTCGAGGAGTACTGTGCTATCGCCAAACGGCCAAGTCAAATTTAGTGATCCGTACAGTTAAAAGTTCATGGGATGAAGCGGGTCGAACTGTTTCCTGAGAAGGACTAACATCTGCTTTTTTATTCCCATGTTAAAAAGCCTTGGTTGTTTTGACTGCCAGGGCTTTTTTGTGTCAATTTACCAGGAAAGAACAAAGCTATGGAGAAGTTCATCTATCGAACTCAATGGGCAAAGGAGCCTGCACCCTATGGAGCCTTTGATGATTATGTTATTTTTGATGTAGATTCTGGTGCAAGTTTTCAGATGCATGAAGCCGAGTTTGATTGGCTCGCCAGTCAGCTTCATCAGCTATGTTTTAAAGAGAATCAAGTTCCCTATCTACAAATTGTTAAAGAGTGGAATGAGTGTATAGGATTTTATGATGATGAAGAGACATCTTCAGTGATTGGTGATCGGGTTGATACGCTGTCTGCTCTGTCTAAAGTGAAAGCCAGGATCGAAACTGATTGGGGGGAGCTATCCCAGTCCGATTTAATGTCTTTACATGTATTAGTTCAGACTAGATCTGACACTTCGACTTGAAAAGAAGAGAGTTACCCGTTTTGATAAAGGTGTCGAATCTTTAATTCAAAACAAAAGGTAACTCTCATGCTCCATACTAACAATCCCATCATTAAACACAAAGCAGGATTACTCAATTTAGCGGAAGAATTAGGTAATGTATCCAAAGCTTGCAAGGTAATGGGCGTATCTCGTGATACATTTTACCGTTATCAAGAACTTGTAGAAGACGGTGGTATAGACAATCTACTCAACAAGAGCCGTAGAGCACCTAACCCTAAGAATAGGGTTGATGAAGCTACAGAGGCGGCTGTTGTGGCTTATGCCATTGAGCAGCCTGCTCACGGTCAGCACCGTACCAGTAATGAACTGAGAAAGTCTGGAGTATTCGTCTCAGGCAGCGGAGTTCGCTCGATCTGGGTCCGCCACAACCTGGAAAACTTCAAAAAGCGCCTAAAAGCACTCGAAGAAAAGGTGGCAAACGATAGCATAGTTTTAAGCGACGCTCAGGTTGCAGCGCTTGAGAAAAAGAAGCTCGATGATGAGGCCTGTGGTGAAATTGAAACCGAGCACCCAGGCTATCTAGGCTCTCAGGACACATTTTATGTGGGCAACTTAAAAGGCGTTGGTCGTATTTACCAGCAGACCTTTATCGATACCTACTGCAAAGTAGCCTTCTGTAAACTCTATACGACCAAGACGCCAATTACTGCTGCAGATATTCTTAATGACAAAGTCCTACCGTACTTTGAGCAGCACGAGCTGCCTATGCTTCGCATTTTGACGGATCGTGGAACAGAGTATTGTGGTCGCGTTGATCAACATGATTACCAGCTTTATTTGGCAATTAACGACATTGATCACACCAAGACAAAAGCGATGTCTCCACAAACAAATGGTATCTGTGAACGCTTCCATAAAACCATATTGAATGAATTTTATCAGGTTACATTTCGCAAAAAGCTCTACACAAGTTTGGAGGAGTTAGAAAAAGATCTGGACGTCTGGATGGAATACTATAACAATGATAGAACCCATCAGGGAAAAATGTGCTGTGGGCGAACGCCGATGGAAACACTTCTTGATGGTAAATCGGTTTGGGTAGAAAAGAATTTAGCTCAAATCTAACCTGACAGGCACCGTTAAAAAACGGGTAACTGTCAGATCAAGTATGAGCTACTACACTTTACAGAAGTTCTTGAAAGAGTATAGAAATAATAAAGTGGCTATCCGTAGGGAATAATATAAAGGTATCTTAAAGTAGATAAAAAGCCTTTGTTTTTTAACAAAGGCTTTGTGCTGATGCTTAACCTTTTAAGACAGAAACTTCTTGTTGAACCCGTTCCATTTGTTCCATGAGTTTTTGATGTAACTCTGGAATATCGCTGGATAGTCCTTCGGCTTTTAGTTCCGTTTCGTAGGCGTTGGCAGACTCTCTGAGTGAAGGAACGCCAACATAGCAGGTTGCTCCATGGAATTTATGAACATGATGTTTGAGATCATCTAAGGATTGTTTGTCGAAGGCTTCTTCTATCTGTTCTCTTGCGTCAGGAATGTGATCGACGAGCATTTCTAACATTTCTTTAGCAAGCGCTTCTTTTCCACCCGCCATTTTTATACTCAGCTCCCAGTCAATGGCTTTGTTGTCTGTGGTTTCTTCTTCCACTTCTTCTTCCACTTCTTCTTTCACTTCTTCGAAATGGGCTTCTTCTACTTCTGGTTTGACTACGGGTTGTGGTGGTTGTGTTACAACATTTGAGCGCAGTGGAGTCGATTCCAAAGGTTTGCCTGATGTTGGGCGAGAATGTGTCCATTTGAACAAGGTATCTTCAACTTGCTCCAACGCAATAGGTTTGGTCAGGTAATCGTTCATACCTTCAGCCAGAAGCTTCTCTCTTTCTCCTACCATTGCGTGTGCTGTTAATGCAACGATTGGCGTTCGTTGATTAAGCTTGGTTTTGCGAATTCTACGAGTTGCTTCAATGCCATCCATTTCTGGCATTTGAATATCCATAAAGATCAAATCAAATGATTGGTTTTGTGCATAGTCAACGGCTTCTTTTCCGTTCGAAGCCAGCTCGACTTTCACATGATATTCTTCCAAGAAGACGGCAATCAATCGTAAGTTAGCATCATTATCATCGACAGCAAGTATGGACAACTCTTCAAAAGGAGAGAGGGCTTCTTCGCTGATTATTGTGGTACTTTGTTTTTGACGTTGTTTTTCGTCCAGTAATTCGAAGAGCGAGTGATGTAACTGTTTATTACCAACGGGCTTGGTCAAACAATCATGAACCCCCAGGCTTGTTAAAGTACCGATCAAGGCGTTATCGGGTGTATTCAATAGGGCAATCACAGCACAATTCAAGCGATTGTTGGCGATGTCGAGTAAGTGTTTGATTTCTTCTTCATGGTTAAGATAGTCAGAGCAATCAATGAGTAAGTAGTGAATGGTTTTATTGCTATTAGCTGCATGTTCTGCATTCTGAATGAGATCGTCCAATGTGTCGCTCGAGCGGCTGTTCATATTCCATCGAGTGAGCATGTGTTGAATCGCCAGACGCGTGGTTTCTCGACCTTCATAGTATAAGATGCGGTGATCTTTGAGCAGATTCAATTCTGAATCACGATCGATAAGAGTTTCGAAGTCACGATCACAATAAATGGTAAACCAGAAGGTAGAACCTTCGCCTGGTGTACTTTCAAGGCCGATATTACCGTCCATTTTTTCTACCAGTTTTTTGGAGATAACAAGACCCAACCCTGTTCCTCCAAAGCGACGAGTGGTTGTGGTATCGGCCTGACTGAAAGCTTGAAACAGAACATTTTGTTGTTCTTTGGTCATACCGATACCGGAGTCGGTGACCGTGAACTTAAGCTTTACCCGTTCATTATCTTCGGCTTCTAACATGATGCGTACAACCACCGAGCCAGACTCGGTAAATTTAACGGCGTTGTTAACCAGATTGGTGACAACTTGTTTGATACGCACAGGGTCGCCAAGAATGGAATCGGGGACATCTTGATAAGTGAGTGCAGCAAGTTCTAGATTTTTCTCTTGGGCCAGTGGTGCTATCAAGCTAAGTACTTCTTCGACTGACTCGCGAATATCCATCTGCGTTTGATCCAGCTCCATCTTACCCGCCTCGATTTTAGAGAAGTCGAGGATGTCATCAATGATCGAAAGCAGATTGTTAGCTGACTTATGGATGGTAAAAAGGAACTCACGTTGTTTGTCATCGAGATGCGTTCTGAGTAGCAGGTTGGTAAAACCGAGTACACCATTCATCGGTGTGCGGATTTCGTGACTCATATTGGCAAGGAATTCTGATTTTACCCGGCTGGCTTCAAGCGCCTGTTTACGGGCCATATCGAGTTCCACGTTTTGTACTTCCAGTGTCTCAAGTGTCTGGCTGAGATCGGAGGTCGCCTGTTCGATAGCCGCTTGCATTTCTTCACGGGCTTCGTACAAAGATTTCGACATGTCGTTCACACCGTGGATCAGTGTGTTTAGCTCGCCTGTGGCTTTGGTTCTGACTCGTGTGTTGAGCTTGCCTTCTTTGATTCGATTGATGGCGTGGGCAAGCTGAATGATCGGGATGGTGACCGATCGTGCCATGCGTTGTGCCAAGATCCCACCAACAGACAGACCTGCGAGCAGAATAACAATAGAAGCAATCACAGTTTCGTATTGACGAACCGCAGCAAAGTCGTTGGTCATGTGTACAGATATATAGCCGAGAACTTGCTCTTTTGTTGGAACCGTATCGTCGGGATTATCATTAATCTGATGGGTGGAGCCCAATATCGGTGAGCGAATAACCACACCCGACTCAACCACAATGGATTGGTCTGTACGAGGGAAGTTTTCGGGAGTGGCTTTGAGTAAATGGTGCTGGTTACGATTACCTGCGCGGGCAAAATATCGGTTGTGCTTATCAAAAACAACAATGGCCGTAATATCGTCTTCGCGGTCTTTCGCTTTATTGAGCAAGTCGTTTATTACGCGGAAGTTTTGCGTGCTAACAGCAAATTCGCTGGAATAGGCCAGATGCCGAGCAATGGTTTGGCCTCGTTCAAGCTGCGATGTTTGCAGATCTTGAATGCGCGCACCAATAAAGTAGACCCCCATCACCAGGGCGATCAACATGGTGGGTATGAGCGCTAATAATAAAACCCGTGTGCGTATTCCCCAATCGAGCATATTCAGTTCTTTTTAAGTTGGTCGTCTGACTTGGATACCGCCAGGTATAAGTTTGAGTCAGTAATGTATTTAATGCCCAATGAGCGGGCAACCGATGAATTCATTTTGATCAAAAATTTGTTTGGATAACTCGGGGTTTTGGCGCTGCCTTTGTCATCAATAATGCGTAAGACTTCTGAGCCTGTTTGTTTACCGAGTTCGTAGTTATCTGTATAAATCGCCGCAATAGCGCCAATTTCGGTGTAACCGCGAGTGACGCCAACGAAAGGGCGTTGGTGTCGAAAAGCTGCCAGCAAATGGCTTTTGACGTTTTCTGGTGCGTAAAGTTTGTCGTCAAAAATAGCGATGATGACATCGCTTTTGATAGCCAGTTTTTCCATGACTCGCTGCGGAATATCATTGTTTCGTACAATGGTAACGATGGGTTTTAGTCCAACCCGACGAAAGGATGCATCAAATAAAGGCTTAAGTGTTTTGGTTTTTTGGCTAAGCAATAAGCCTACTTTTCGATGTTCTGGCAGGGCGGCTTTTATCAGAGCGGCCTGACGATGAAAAGGCTGATCACGAAAAATCCCGGTTAAGTAGTGGCCTTCTTTATTGGCTTGTTTATGTAAGGCCCGCAGTTCTGATTGAGCGACCTGAATGGCAAAAATAGGGGGAGGGTTGTCATAAGAAGCCATCAGGCGAGTGGTTTTGGCACCCAGAGTAATAACCAGTTGATAGTTACTGGCCAGCTTATGTCTGAGCTCGGCGGTTGAGAGCTGATCTGCGTTGAGTATATCGGTTTGGATAATACGACCCGCCTGTTTACGCGTATATTCGCGAAAACCTTTAAGAATAGGATGGTAGTTGCCAACGTCATCGTCATAAATAAAAGCGACACGATCTTCTGCTTGTATGGCTGTGGGCAGTAGCCACACCAAAAGTACCCTAAAACACCAGGCTTTGACGATGGAGTAAGAAGCTTGTCCTTTCATTGGCAAATGAGTTATTTCCTGTGATTCGGGTTATTTTTCAAGCGACTCTAATATCTTAACTGGAGCCGTCGTCCTGGGAAAGGTAAAATACCCTCCCTGCTGATTTCATTGAGTCAGTAATGTGTTCCAAACGAGCGTTCTTCAACTGGCCGATAGGCGCCTTTCTGGCCGTTTCTACCAGTCCTTAGAATAGCTGTAGTACCGAAATCGGGTTCGTTCTACTAATAATAAACTAACCTATTGAAAATAAGAAGTTTTACACCTGAGTCTATTGAGTTATTAAATATCTCGATATGCCAGGATCTAAGGCAACCCATTAAGTAACAGAATAATGAATGTTTTTGTATTTGATATTGAGACCGTCCCAGATGTAGAGGCGGGCCGCGCCATTTATGAATTGCACGATTTGGATGATGCCGAAGTGGCTCAAGCCATGTTTCATCTGAACCGACAAAAGACTGGGTCAGAGTTTCTACCGCATTATTTGCACCAAATTGTGGCGATATCAGCTGTGTTTCGATTTCGCGATAGCGTCAAGGTCTGGACCCTGGGCGATATGGATTCTGACGAAAAAGAAGTGGTACAGCGCTTCTTTGATGGTATCGATAAGTACGCTCCGACCCTGGTGTCATGGAACGGGGGCGGTTTTGATTTACCTGTTCTTAATTATCGAGCACTTAAGTATGGAATCAGTGCACCGCAATATTGGGACACAGGAGAAATGGATAACAGCTCGCGCTGGAATAACTACACAAGCCGCTACCATGCCCGCCACACTGATGTGATGGATGTGATGGCAATGTATACCGGGCGAGCAAATGCGCCACTTGACCATATTGCGACTATGCTTGGATTCCCAGGCAAAATGGGAATGAGTGGTGGAAAAGTTTGGGATGAGTTTCTCGCGGGAAATATTCGAGGTATTCGAGACTACTGCGAAACTGATGTTCTGAACACTTATCTCGTGTATTTACGGTTTGAGTTGATGCGCGGACGAATTGATCAAACTCGTTATGAACGAGAGTGCGAATTACTTAAAGACATATTAACAACTTCCGGTGAGACCCATTTACAGAGCTTTTTACAACACTGGGAATCAGGCAGTGCCGGCAAGGGGACCAATTAATGGCTAGACGACGTAAACGTAAACCGATACCGGAATTGCCGGTAGAAGTCACGATAGAAAAATTATCACATGAAGGTCGTGGAATCACCCACATTGACGGCAAAACCGTTTTTGTTGATAACGCCTTACCAGGCGAAAAAATAATGATGAAATATGCTCGCGTAAGCAGCAAATTTGACGAGGGTTACAGCGAAGAGATCCTCGAGCCTTCGGAGTCTCGTATTGAACCGGCTTGTTCAAACTTTGAAATTTGCGGTGGTTGCAGCCTGCAACATATGTCGTCGGCGGATCAAATTAGCTTCAAACAGTCGATATTGGCCGAGCATTTCAATCACTTTGGCGGTATCGAGCCTAATGAGTGGTTAGAGCCATTGCAGGCGGATACCTTAGGCTACCGTAAGAAAGCGCGCTTAGGTGCAAAATATGTGATGAAGAAGGAAACCTGCTTGGTCGGTTTTCGCGAAAAACGCAGCAGTTTTTTAGCTGAAATCAGCGATTGCCCGGTATTGGTTAAGTCCGTTGATCGTTTGATCATGCCACTGCGAGAATTGATCGGATCATTGGATTCTCGTCAAAGTACGCCACAAATCGAAATTGCCGTGGGTGACAAGCAAACCGCGTTAGTGGTTCGTCACATGGAGCCTTTATCCGATGGTGATCAGGCTGCCTGGATGGCATTTGCAAAAGAACACGAGGTGGAACTCTATTTCCAACCTAAGGGTCCAACAACTGTCCACAAGGTTTTACCAGAAGGCAGTGAAGAGCGTCTGACTTATCGTCTGGATGATTTTGATGTGGAATTACGTTTCCACCCCATGGATTTCACTCAGGTAAACGCGTCAATTAATCAAAAAATGGTCAAGCTGGCGATTGAATTGTTGGCCCCAGAGCCCGGTGACAAAGTACTCGATCTGTTTTGCGGCTTAGGAAACTTTACGATTCCTCTGGCGACGCAATGTGATCACGTTGTGGGGGTTGAAGGCGTTGATACCATGGTTGAACGTGGTTACGAAAATGCCAGCCATAATCAGTTGAGCAATGTGGATTTTTATCAGGCCGATCTACAAAAAGACTTTAGCGACAAAGAGTGGGCGAAAGATGGTTTTGATAAGATTTTGATCGATCCACCACGCAGTGGGGCGCTCGATGTTGTTCAATATCTTCCTAAGTTTGGTGCTAAACGTATTGTTTATGTCTCATGTAATCCTGCTACTTTGGCGCGAGATGCTGGCGTTATGAAAGAGCATGGTTATAAATTGCTGCAAGCGGGCGTGATGGATATGTTTCCCCATACCGCACATGTTGAGTCGATTGCTGTTTTCGAAAAATAGTCAGACTTAAACGACAACGCCAGAATCTAAATTGAGGATCTGGCGTTTGCCAGCGAATGAGATGGAAAAATAAAAAGGTGTTCGATGGTTAAAGTTGCAAGTAATCAATTTACCGAGTTTTCTCACCAAGACGATCCCAGAGATTGGTTGGCTCGTTTGCCAATGGATTATAGTGAAAAGCAGCAGGGTATTATTACTAATGCCTTTTCACTAGCGCAAAAAGTGGTGGTTGAAAACGAAGAAGCTGAGCAAATTTTTAAACAAGGTTTAGTGATTGCGGATATCTTGGTCCAACTGAGTGTTGATGCAGATACCTTGGCTACAGCGATTATTTTTCCCTTTTATCAAGAAGAATACATTGATCTGGATACATTGACTTCGGTACTGACTAAGGACATTGCGCATCTGTGTAAAGGTGTGAGTGCCATGGAGTCTATTCGTGCGATTCAGCAAAAACAACAGGATGCTAAGCCGTTAAACGACAGTCAACATATTGATAATCTACGTCGTATGTTGTTGGCTATGGTTGATGATGTCCGTCTAGTGTTGATTAAGCTGGCTGAGCGGTTATCGGTGTTACGCGAAGTAAAAAATGACAGCGAAGCGGTTCGCCGTTTGGTTGCAACAGAAGTTAAAGATATTTATGCGCCGCTAGCAAATCGTCTGGGCGTCGGACAGCTGAAATGGGAAATGGAAGATTTATCCTTCCGTTACTTGCAGCCTGCTAACTACAAAAAAATTGCAAAAAGCCTTGATGAACGGCGCGTTGATCGCGAACGTTTTGTTGCTCGCGTATTGGATAAGCTCACCAGTGAATTAGAAAAGGTGCACATCAAAGCCGATGTGATGGGCAGAGCCAAACACATCTTTAGCATCTGGAAAAAGATGCAACGCAAAGGTGTGGGATTTGAAGAGATTTATGATGTGCGTGCTGTTCGTATACTAGTAGAGCACGAGCCTCAATGTTATGCCGCATTGGGGATTGTTCATAGCTTATGGAAGCATATACCCAAAGAATTTGATGATTATATTGCGACCCCAAAAGAAAATGGTTATCGCTCGTTGCATACGGCGGTGGTCGGCCCGGAAGGCAAAACACTGGAAGTACAAATTCGTACTCAGGCCATGCATCAGGAGTCCGAACTGGGGGTTGCGGCTCATTGGCGCTATAAAGAAGGCCGTCAGGCACAACAGTCTGGCTTTGAAGCCAAAATTGCCTGGTTAAGACAGTTAATCGAATGGCAAGAAGAAGTGGCTGATGCTAATCAGTTTTTAGAAGAGTTCCGCAGTGAGGTGGTTGAAGATCGTATTTATGTGTTCACACCTCAAGGTAAAGTTATTGATTTGCCACTCGGTGCGACACCGTTGGACTTTGCCTACCATGTGCATACCGACATCGGGCATCGTTGCCGTGGTGCTAAGGTCAATGGCCGCATTGTTCCGCTTACACAAGCCTTGAACACGGGTGAGCAAATTGAAGTCCTGACGAGCAAGTCTGGTGGGCCAAGCCGTGACTGGTTAAGTCCGCACAGTGGCTATATTCGTTCTTCGCGCGCGCGCAGTAAAATTCATCAATGGTTCCGTCATCAAGACAAAGACAAAAATGCTGCCGCTGGACGCACCATTTTAGAGAAAGATTTGCAGCGCTATGGTTTCGAAAATGTTGACTTAGATAAGTTATCCAAGCGTTTTAATTATCATGCGGTAGATGACCTATATGCTGGCATTGGTGCCGGTGATATCGGCATGACACAAGTGCTTAACTCGATTCGTTCTTTGCTTGATATTCCACGCACCAGTCAGCAAAAAGTGGCAGCACGGCCACAAACCAAAAAGTCAACGTCATCAGATGACATTCATGTGCAAGGTGTGGGCAACTTACTAACGAAAATTGCGGGTTGCTGCAAACCTGTTCCTGGTGAACGCATTATTGGTTACATCACTCAGGGACGTGGAGTGGTGATTCATCGTCAGGATTGCAGTTATGTGTTGTCGGTGGACAACGACAAAGCCGATCGACTGATCGAAGTGAACTGGGGGGAAGATACCGACGATGTTTATGATGTTGATATTAAAATTCGAGCTTATGACCGTAAAGGCTTGTTGCGAGACATAACCACGGTTTTTGCTAACGAAAAAGTCAGTGTTGAATCCTTTAATACCAACCTAAACAAAAAACTTCAAACAACGGACATTACGGCAACGGTGAATATCGAAAACACCGAAAAGCTCTATCGAGTGATCGCTCATCTTAGCCAGATCCAAAATGTAATCGAAGTTCAACGTAAACAATAAAAACAGAACGGCCTGCAATGAACTTGAAGGCCGTTGTCACAGATAAATAACTTATGACCAAGCTCAAAGATAATCACTCCTCCATGCAATCCTTGCTCGATGTTATGACTCAACTGAGAGATCCTGAATCAGGATGCCCTTGGGATTTGAAGCAGAGTTACTCGACCATTGTTCCTTATACTATCGAAGAAACCTACGAAGTTGCTGATGCTATCGAGCGCGAAGACTTTGTTGACTTGAAAGGCGAGCTTGGAGACTTGCTCTTTCAGGTGGTTTTTTATTGTCAGCTGGCCAAAGAAGATCAACATTTTGAGTTTGATGATGTAGTCGAGGGCGTTTGCCACAAGCTCATTACGCGTCACCCTCATGTGTTTAGCGATGTCACTTATGAATCGGAAGAAGCTTTTCATAAAGCCTGGGAGTCGCAAAAGCACAAAGAGCGCGAACAAAAAAATGAAGCGTCGCAGGCCAGCATGATGGATGATATTCCCAAAAGCTTACCCGCATTAAAAGCCTCGCAAAAGATGCAAAAGCGGGCGGCGCGGGCGGGTTTTGATTGGCCTGATGTTAGCGGTGTTTGGGAAAAAATCGATGAAGAGATTGCAGAAATTCATCAGGAAATCCCACAGGATGCCAGTCAATCTCCTGACAAAGACAGACTCGAAGACGAAGTGGGGGATTTGCTGTTTGCCTGTGTGAATTTGTCGCGTCATCTGGGCATTGATGCTGAGTCGGCATTGGCTCGAGCCAACAAGAAGTTTTCGCAAAGATTTCGTGTGATGGAAGCGTTGGTTGATAATGAAGATGAACAGTTGGATGCCATGTCATTGCAACGAATGGATGAATTTTGGGAGCTGGCAAAAGCACAACTGGCCAAGAAGTAGGTCACTTTTGATTAAGGAGTTATAAGAATGATCATTCAATCGATGACCAGAGCTGACTTTGAAGCCTTTTGGCCGGTGTTTGAGTCTGTTATTCAAGCTCAAGAAACCTACGCTTTCGATCCTGGTTTGTCTATGGATGAAGCCTTTGATTTATGGTGTGAACTGCCGTTGCGCACTTTCGTGGCAAAACAGGGAGAGGTGATTCTGGGGTCTTACTATTTAAAACCTAATGCCGGTGGGCCAGGAGGTCATGTCTGTAACTGTGGTTATATGGTGGCTCCAGCAGCTCGTGGTAAAGGTGTTGCCAAACAGTTGTGTCAGCATTCTCAGCAACAGGCCATTGAACTGGGATTTAAAGCCATGCAATTTAATGCGGTGGTTTCGACGAATGAAGTGGCTGTTAAGCTTTGGCAATCTTTAGGGTTTGAGATCGTAGGAACGCTGCCTAAAGCTTATGCTCATAAACGCCTGGGCTTGGTTGACTCTTTTGTGATGTATAAGTGGTTATTGGAAGATAGTTGAATAAGAAATCATTATTCCCACCGAACGCGCCTTTTCGTTACATTTCAAATCATAATCTTTAATGAGATTCCTCATGCTTTTGTGAGATTTATTGGTCATTTTTGTGACAGTAAATTAGACAAAGCTTAAAAATTCGGTAATAAAATATTCAAGTTGAACAAATATAGTTCACGCCTGTTTTTATATCAGGCCCCTGATAACCATAACGATAAATTTTCAGGTAGGAGTATTTATGACCGTTTTTCAATCAAGAAGCATCAAAAAATTAGCAGCCCTGGTGTTAGGAATAACATTGGTCGGCACTGCCTCCGCTCAACAGTGTACTGATTACAGTGCTGCACTTAATCCACCTTCCTTGCAGGGACCAGCAAAGAAAAAGTTTCGTCATTGGGGTAACCGTTGGTTGTCATGGACTGCGGCACCTTTTCACATGGTGCATGATCAAATCGTAGCAAAAAACCAGGCGGCGACTTTTGTTGGTAAATTCGATTACGGCCAGGTGATTCACAAAGATCTCGAAGGTGAAGACGTTCATGTCTACATTCATGGGGCTTCAATTCAAGGATGGGAATATCTTGGTGAGTACCGCACCAACTCTGATGGTAAAATTTATGTTCCTGTCGGTGTTCGTCCTACCGGCGAATATCGTGTCCGCATGGTTGTAGAAGGGGATCTGTCTTCTGCGGATGGTTTTTTGACCGTTGTTAATCCGAATCGTGAGACGGTTCTATTTGATATTGATGGCACACTGACATTGAGTGATTTTGAAGGTGTGGGAGATTATCTGGGAACGGATACCGCCGATCCACATGCTTATGCTAAGCAAACTGTAGAAGCTTATGTCGCCAAAGGTTATCAGGTTATTTACTTAACAGGCCGCTCCTACTGGCAAGCAAAAACGACGCGTCGTTGGTTGGGGGATGTCATGGGACTTAATCAGTGGCATTTACGCACCAATCCTAATGGCAGCGAGCCGTTTCCTTCTAATACAGAGCAGTATAAGCGGGATTACATTAAAAACCTGATTAACAATGTGGGACTAGAAATCATCCGCGCCTACGGTAATGCCAGTACTGATATATCCTCTTACCGTGACGCTGGTATTCCGGCTTCCGACACTTATATTATTGGTGAAAATGCAGGGAATAGTGGCACTAACGATTTAGGCGGCGATTATTCTCACCATTATTTTAACGTTGTTTTGCCAACGGCTAATGCTTATTGTGGTCAATAGCTATCTACCCAACTAAGAGGGAGAAGTCTCCCTCTTAGTTAGTTTTCTTATTAAAAAACTTTCTCTTATTCTTATTGGTTTGCCTGTTTTTTCCTCGGCAATTTGACGTGTATTGACCTCACATCTCATACTAAAGAGTAGGGCTTGTAGAGCTTCCTTTGAGCGTTTCTATCAGCTGATACTCCTTAGTTTGGAGGATGCTGTTTTTAGTCGCACAGTGACGTTCTTGATTCCCATTACCTTTTGTGTCGCGGTTAGCGGTAGTGAGATGTAACATGATTGAGCACAATAAATACATACTCGATAATTCTCCACCTGCGTTGAATGTGGGCAAGTGGCAGAAAATTGTTGATTTGATCGCTGAACTTTATGATGCACCTTGCGGGGCGATTGTTCAGTATATCGGGAATGAATTTAAGACGGTGGTGACTACTCGTCACGATAATGCCTTTATGAAGGAGGGGGGGAGTTTTCCGTGGGAAATGGATAGTTTCTGTCGTCACATTATTGAACGTTCTGAGTCTTTGTACGTAAAGGATGCTCCTAATCATGAGCGGTGGAAAAATATATCTCCGGTAAGCGAAGGAGGTGTTCAATCTTATCTAGGCATGGAGTTGCGCTGGCCCGACGGTAAGCCGTTTGGAACTATCTGCGTGCTCGATAAGCAGAGTACAGAATATAAAGATGCTTATATTCAATTGCTCGAACAATTCAAGGAACTGGTGCAAGCGGATTTGGAGTTGATTCAACAGTGCGAACGACTCAAGGTGATGTCATTATCTGATGATATGACGGGACTATTTAATCGTCGCGGTTTTTTTACTCTGGGTGAGCAGAAGCTCAAACTCGCCAAACGTTTTGGTTCTCCTGTTGGGCTGCTGTATTTAGATCTGGATAAATTGAAGTCGATTAATGATCTGTCTGGCCATCATGTGGGAGATAAAGCCATCAGGGAATTGGCCGATGTTATCCAATCTAATGTGCGAGAGTCGGATCTTGCTGCTCGATTAGGTGGTGATGAATTTGTGATTATGGCGATTTCTCAGGACACTGGAGCGCTGGAGCATTTAGTTGAGCGCATTCATCGTTCGTTAGATCGAGCATCTGAACGTTTGGATATACGGTTGGATTTAAAAGTGAGCATTGGATGCCATTTATTTGAACCCGAAGAAGCCAACGAGTTAGAAGACATGTTGCGGTTTGTGGATCGGCTTATGTATGAACAAAAGCAACAGGCCACAGAAGATTCAGTCAAGAAAGGTTGACCGTTTTGTGAACAGGCTTGTTTTATTGGTGCAATCTCTTAGTTGTTTTATCGACAATATCTCCTTTGCTCTAACTCTAAAGTAAAGTATGGTAGCTTTCTATAGACAGAATTTAGGGCATGTTGCCCTGGTATTACGGAAAAACATTGATGTCATCGCAAGCATTAGCGACATTAAAAACAGTATTTGGCTATGATGCTTTTCGCCCACCTCAAGATGAAGTGATTAACCACCTAATTGATGGCGGTGACGCGGTTGTGATTATGCCAACGGGCGGCGGTAAGTCTTTGTGTTATCAAGTGCCTGCGCTGGTTCGTGATGGTGTTGCCATTGTGGTATCTCCCTTAATTGCGTTGATGCAAGATCAGGTGGCTACATTAGTTCAGAATGGTGTTAAAGCGGCGTTTTTAAACTCCACGATGGATGCCCAATCGGCGTACTATGTTGAGCAACAAGTGCGTGATGGCCAACTTGATCTCTTGTATGTGGCCCCTGAACGTTTAATGACGGATCGATTTTTGTCCTTACTGGATCAATCTTCATTGTCATTGTTTGCGATTGATGAGGCTCACTGTGTTTCGCAGTGGGGGCATGATTTTCGTCCAGAATATATTAAATTATCCATTCTTGCTCAGCGCTATCCTCATGTTCCTCGTGTTGCTTTAACCGCAACGGCTGATGCTAATACACGCAACGAAATTGCCGAACGGTTATCGTTGCAACAAGGGCGAATGTTTATCAGTGGTTTTGACCGACCCAATATTCGTTATCAGATCACTCAGTCTCCTAATGCGCGTGACGCTCTGTTACGTTTTATTCGCAGTGAGCATGAAGATCATGCGGGTATTGTTTATTGTTTGTCGCGCAAAAAAGTAGAACAAACAGCACAATGGTTAGCCGACAAAGGATTAACTGCGCTGCCTTATCACGCGGGTCTTTCAGCGGAAGTTCGTCAACAAAATCAAACACGCTTTTTGCAAGAAGACAAAGTCATTATTGTTGCGACCATTGCATTTGGAATGGGTATTGATAAACCGGATGTGCGTTTTGTTGCCCATCTAAACTTGCCAAAAAGTATTGAAGCTTATTATCAGGAGACCGGGCGTGCCGGACGAGATGGATTGCCATCATCAGCCTGGATGAGTTACGGCTTGCAAGATGTCATTACTCTGCGCCAAATGTTAGAAAGCTCACAGGCGAATGATCAATTTAAACGCGTTGAGCGTTACAAGCTGGATGCGATCTTAGGTTTTTGTGAGTTGGTCACCTGTCGGCGTCAGGCTTTGCTCAGTTATTTTGGTGATCAGATGCCTGAGCCTTGCGGTAACTGTGATACTTGTCTAAACCCTGTAGAAACCTGGGATGCCACCGTCGTAGCACAAAAAGCTTTGTCATGTGTTTATCGTACCGGAGAACGCTTTGGTGTGAATTATTTGGTGGATGTATTGTTAGGCAAAGACAATGAACGCATCAAAAGTTTTGGACACGACAAACTGTCAGTATTTGGCATTGGTAGCGAGCTCAATGTTGTTCAATGGCGCAGTGTGTTTCGACAGTTGATTTCGCGAGACTTGTTGCTGGTGGATATCGAAGGTCACGGAAGTTTGCGTTTGGCCGAAAAGTGCCGTCCTTTTCTAAAAGGCGAACAAACATTGATGTTGCGTAAAGAGCTGATCGAAAAACGCGAGTCTCGACGTCAAACATCTAAAGTAGCGCCAGAAAGAACGTCAGAAAATAAACTCTGGGAAGCTCTGCGTGCATTACGTAAACAACTGGCGGCAGAAAACGACCTGGCACCTTATATGATTTTTCATGATGCAACCTTGTTAGAATTGGTTGAGCAAAAGCCTGTATCTCTTACTCAAATGAGTATGATAACCGGTGTCGGTGCGAAAAAATTGGACACTTATGGTGAGGTGTTTGTTGAGTTGATTGCCGATTATGTCGCGCAAAATGAACGACGCCGATCGGACCCGGCGGTGAGCATTCGCTTGTTTCTTGATGGCCATGAAGTTGAAGCCATTGCAGAACAGCAACAAGTTAAAGAAGGGACCATCTACAATCATCTGGCAAAAGCCATCGAAACGGGTCAATTGCAGCTGGAGCAGGTGATTGATATACAAGATGATGAGTTAGATCAGATCCGCCAGGCTTTTGAATTGCAGGGCGAAGAGGGGCGTCTGAAACCTGTGTTTGAAACCTTTGAAGGAACTTACAGCTACGATATCTTAAAGTGTGTTAAAGCGAGTATGATGACTTAGATCGAACGTTGGGTGCTTTTTGTGAGATAGCTGCCTGATGATTATGATGTTCAGGGCCTAAGAGCCCTAACTCCCGTGGTATCCCTCGAGCAGATATTCCCAGTCTTTCTTTTGCCAATAAAATCGTTTTTGCTGATTTTTTTCTTTGTTGAGAGAACGTAATAGTCTATCCAGATTGGCTTGCGGCCAGATATCATCAAGCTTACGTTGCTCACCTCTATCAAAGTCGATTAACCAGATGTCTTCTTTGTCGTCCATCAAGATATTATGGATGTTCAAATCGGCATGATAAATGCCTTTGTCATGAAACTGGCGGATTGTATGACCGATGCTCATCCACTGCTGCTGATGCAAAGACTCTGCTTGCAGAAGGTGGAAGATATCTTGTGCACCTTCGATGCGTTGAGTGATTAAGTCGGCTCGATAGTAAAGACCTTGTCGTTTAATGAAAGCGGCAAAGGGTTTGGGGGCATTGAGGCCCATTGTTGAGAGTTGCTCCAATAGATGCAGCTCTCTAAAAGCGCGTGTTTTGGTGACACCCGTAAATACGTAAGTGTCATTCAGCAGTTTGCCAATCATTCCCCCACGGTAATAGTGGCGCAATACATACTGCAGCTGATCCAGTTGGAAAAACCAAGTTGTATTACGGCCAACAGACGATCCTGTGATCTGATTTTTTTGCTGCCAATAAGAAGCATCAAAATAGTCGGGATGAACTTCATGGGCGACATGGTTAGCCGTCACAATGAATTCGTGATGATTGGGTGAATGAATTTTACTCAAAATACAACAGATTTAGGTTTATGTAACGCTAATGATACAATAACTTCAATGTAAATTTTTGACAATTTTATAAGAGGAATATTTTGCCGCAGTTAGCCCCATCGTCACTGTGTGTTTTACGCCTGTCGGCTATTGGTGATGTTTGCCATGCAGTGTCGGCTGTCCAGGCGATTCAGCGTCATTATCCGACGGCTAAAATCACCTGGATTGTAGGTAAGATTGAAGCCCAGATGCTACAGGGGCTGCAAGGGGTCGAGCTGATAGTATTTGATAAGTCGCAGGGGTGGCGCGCTTTTCAGGCACTGCGGAAGCAGCTCAAAGGACGACGCTTCGATGTATTACTGCACATGCAGTTAGCGCTGAGAGCAAATCTTGCTGCTGGGTGCATTCCCGCTGACCGAAAAATAGGGTTTGCGCGTCAACGTAGCAAAGAGTTGCACTCGTGGTTTGTGAGCGATCATATTGACTCAGAACAAGGGTTTCATGTGTTAGATGGCTTTCGCGATTTTACACGAGCGATTGGTGTTCCAGATACACCGCCTCAGTGGGATATGCCCATCAGCGATGACGATCTGCAGTGGGCAGGCTCGATACTGCCTCAAAGCAATCAGCCTGTGTTAGTGATTTCGCCCGCAGCCAGCAAAGCAGAACGCAACTGGTTGGCCGAGCGTTATGCGGCTGTGGCTGATTATGCGGCAGAACGAGGATTCCAGGTCGTGATCAGTGGTGGTCCAAGTACGCTCGAAAAAGAGCTTTCGGCCAGTATTGAGTCCTATGCCAAGCATTCGATGATCAACCTGACTGGCCAAACGTCTCTCAAACAGCTACTCGCATTGTTAAAGCGAGCGTCGGTAGTGTTGGCTCCAGATTCTGGTCCGGCTCATATTGCTGTCACTCAAAACACGCCTGTTATTGGGCTCTATGCCCACAGTAACCCTAAGCGAACGGGTCCGTATCTGTATCAGGATTATGTGGTAGAAGTTTATGCTGCGAATGCCGAAAAGCAGTATGGAAAACCCGTTTCTGAGCTGCCCTGGGGAGCACGTATCAAAGGGGACGAGTTGATGTCACACATATCGGTAGCGCAGGTCACTGAAATGCTCGAAAAGGTCATAGTGCAAGAAGGAATTTTATTACCGGAATCGATACCATCTTAATCAAGCCATAACAGAATTTTTACATTTAATCATTTGGCGTTTTCTGTGGGCTTTGCTCTAATTGATTTATCATCAATGCTGGATATCTTTATTTATAACAATACTGACAAGGGCGGAGCGAAGACATGGGAAAACGAGATTCATACGAACCAGGTGTATTTTGTTGGCCAGAATTATGCGCATCAGATCTGGATAAAGCGCGTGAGTTTTATGGCAGTCTGCTGCAGTGGCAAGGTGTTGAAATGCCGAGTGATGCAGGCGTATATGTTATGTTGCAGCGAGAAGGATTAAACGTAGGGGCCATGTATCAGCGTTCAGAGGCTCAGGAAGAGCAAGGGTTGCCTTCTAACTGGATCAGTTATGCATCCGTAGAGAATGTGGATGCGACAGTAGAGCAAGCTGTTAAGTTGGGTGCCACGGTCGTGGTTCCACCGACAGATGCCGGAGATGCAGGTCGCATGGCTCAATTGGATGATCCCTTTGGTGCTCGCTTTGGCGTGTGGCAAAAAAATACCATGCACGGAGCTGAGCTAGTTAATGATCCTGGTTCTTTGTGTTGGAATGAACTCGCGGCCAAAGATGCAAAAGCGGCCAGCGAATTTTATTGTCAGTTGTTTGGCTGGACGGCCGAAACCAATGAAATGGAGATGGGGCCCTACACCTCATTTATTCATCCTAACGGTGGCAAGATGGGAGGCATGTTGCAAATGACCGAAGAGTGGGGTGACATGCCTTCACATTGGATGAATTACTTCACGGTAGAAGACTGTGATGCCCAGTGTGAAAAAGTAAAAGAGCTTGGCGGCAAGGTATGTGTCGGGCCTTTCGATATTCCTGAAGTCGGTCGCTTTGCTGTCATTAATGATACCAACGACGCGGTGTTTTCTCTTATCAGCTTGAATCAGCCTGAACCTTAAAACTCCGTGACATCATTGCAATTAAAAGAGCCATGAGTTTTCTCTGGCTCTTTTCTTAATTTCTATCTGAGTTATTTTGTTGCAAGAAAACAGACTCAAGTTTAAATAGTGTTATCATCAGCACTTATCTAACGCATTTTTATATTTTCAGGATGAACACTCAATTATCTTGCGATGCTGTTGATGACTCCGTTTTTGCCAGTTTTTTTGTTGGCTCAATGCAGTTTGTCCCATTAAAAAACCAAGTCATCATCAATGACAAGTCTCTTTTTATTGAAGCTCGACAGATGCAGGTACTTTATTATCTCTATCAGAATGCTCATACACCTGTGAGTCTGGATGAACTCTCTGACAAGGTATGGTCTGGAAAATGTGTTGGCAATCATGCAATTTATCGCGTCATTAATAAATTAAGAAAACTGCTTCAGCAACAAGATGAGCAGGCCGAGTGGATTACTACCCACCCCAAAAAAGGGTACCAACTTAATCTGCCATCTTGCTCAAAAGATGCTAATAAAACATTTGAAGAAGTTGAGGTAGAGCCTTTAACTCCGAAGACTAAGAAAAGCCAAGGGCTTGCTCAGGGAGTGGTTGCTGCATTTGTTTGTTGCTTAATCGTTGCTGTTATCTATCACAAGGCTTTTGATAGTGAATTTAAGAAGCCCGTTATCATAGATGTTGAGCAAGCATCTAATTCAAGCCCTATGGCTTTTTCTTTAATCGAAAGTCGAAAGTTTAATAGTGCTGATGATGCTATTGTTATAGAACATAGTGATGCGCTGAATTTTAATGGTTCTAACTTTTCTATATCTGCGAGAGTGAAAACAAATAAAGCGCATGCAACTGTTGTAGATAAGAGAGATATGGAGCCTCCGGTGACTGGGTTTTTATTCATGATCTATGAAGGCCGTTTGCTTTTTCAGCTAGGGGATGCTTATGCTGGTTGGCAAAACATTTTTTTACCATCTTCTCCTAACGTCGCTGATGGTCATTGGCATGAGATAGGAGTCAGCGTTGAGCGACATCACAACCGTCCAGAAATAAAACTTTATCTTGATGGAAAAGTGATCTATCAAACTCATCAATTTTCGCTACAGGGCGGTATCGATAATAAAGCGAATTTATTGATTGGACGACATCAAAATGAAAACGTGGCATTTATTGGTGAAATAGAAGACCTTTATCTGTTTAAAGGGAGACTTGGCAAACAAGACTTGGTGAAATCAAATCACTCGAAGCTTTAGCACTAAATGGGTGGTAGCTTTCGGCCACCACCCTGGTACTTATTTTTTTAAACGGAAGTCACCAGACTGACCTGCATTGTCGTACCAAACACCTTCATAATGGTTGTGTGCTACTTTCTTTCCTGAGTACACACGATAATAAGTACTGTCTACGTGAACCGCTTGAATTAATTGAGTGGTGCGGGCAGAGCTAAAGTAGGTTCTACCTTCCAGAAAACTATCATTATTAATTCCGGTATAAACAGCCGTAAACATATTGTGATGAGAGTTCATATCAAAAGTATAAACAAGTTGAGATGATACATAGTTATCTAGTGTTTTATCCAGAGTGATCGTCCAGTTACCCGAAAACTCGCCGGAGGCTGCATAAGTTGAGCCACTGACTGAACTTAGTAACAAGGCTATCGCAGTTGCAAATATTTTCATTTTTTATATCCTTCCTGTTAATTGTTTTGATCATAACTGAGTCTGCTAAGGTTAGCGATTCAGCGAGCGCCAATGTATCTGGTCAGTGGTTGAAAAAGTTAACTTAAATATATATTTGAGTTAATGTCTTGGTTAAGTCGGTAATTGATTGTTTTTATTCGCGTAATAAAGGGCTAATAAAAAAGTTAATGAGAAAGTTAAATAGGATTTGTTGTTGCTCTCACTTTTTAGAGGCATTTTGGAGCTGGTGACTTCAGGTTAAGCTGCATAGAGTCACAGTGTAATTCTCGAGAGTTACATGAAAATCACGATTCAAAAGAGTGTAATTTTTGAGTCGTGACTTCTCTGATATATGACCCGACCTTCAGGAGATTCAGTCATGGCATTAACAAAGCTCGTTGCGGAAGTAAAAATTGTCAGAGATAAGTTCGTGGGGCAAGAGTATCTAATTCTCCATAACAGCAACTTTTCTTTGAAGTACGATGGAAAAGGAACTTTAGCTAGTATCCAAAATATAGATCCTCCATGCATCAGTGCAGGTGAGGAAGGTTTTGGAACATTGGTAGTCCTATCTCCTGAATCGTTGGGAAATAACTTTTTAGACGAAACTTGCATTCCTGTTGAGATTTTGGGAGAAGTGATTGCGAGATGCTATGTCATAAAGAAGAAAATTGTCGAAGTTGAATAATCTCTTTAGATGGAATCAAGAGCCGCCCACATGAGGTAGGAGGCTCTATTTTACGAAAATAAATTAAGGCGTCGCCTTACCATGAACCGTGAGTCCACTAAAAGCACTGTAAGCCCTCACACTGATATGCCAGGTACCTGCTTGTGGGTTATTGATGGTACAGGTTTCGGCGTTGCCCCAACGATACGGACGGCAGTCGTATTGACTCGTAGTAGGTTGCGCGCCAAAGCGGACATAAAGATCGGCATCACCGCTGCCACCGCTGATCTCTGCAAGCAGCTCACTGAAGTTTGCACCTACCTGAATCGTATAGTGTTGCCACTCACCTTGAGCAGCCGAGACATTGGTTTCGGTAAACTCGGAGCCACTGGAACCTTCGTCATAGTTAGCGACTAGCTGTAAATTGCTAAAGGTACTGTAGGCTCGGATCATCACATGATAACGACCCTCTTGTGCGGTGCTGAAGGTACAGTTTTCGCTATTACCCCAGCGATAAGGTCGGCAGTCATATTGTGAGGTCGTCGGCTCCGAACCAAAGCGCACATAAATATCGGCATCACCTGAGCCGCCCGAAATATCAAAGGTTAAATTGCTTGCACCTGCTGGCACGTCAATGTAATAACGAAGCTCCTCACCTTGAGCGGCAGATAATCCTGTTTCTGGAACCCCTTTCGTTAACTCGCCATTGCCAGTGGCACCACCCACACTGATGGATTCTGTTTTTGTGTTAGTTAACCCATCGTTATCAGTGACCGTTAATGAGACAGAATAATTACCTGCATTTGCATAGAGGTTGCTGGGATTTTGACTGGCAGAAGTATTGCCATCGCCAAAATTCCACGACCAGGAAACAACATTGCCATCCGTATCAGAACTGGTGTCAGTAAACTGAATGGACAATGGATCTGCACCAGAAGCTTGATGGCTAAAGTTAGCCGTTGGCGCTTGTGGGCCACTATTAGGACACACCACACCCACTTGGTTAAAAGCATCAACAACAGTCGCCGCGTCGTAACCTAAGTCTGATGTTGCATCGAGAACACCACAAGCACCTTCTACAAAGTTGGTGCTAGAAGTCCAGTAGTTTTGGTTTGCCCTTGCAAAAATTTCGAAAGCTTTGCGCACGTTCCAATTATTTGAAGAGGCAATCAGATAAAACGCTTTGTTGAACACGCCACTGGAATAGTGGACATTCATACCCGATGTATAGTCGCTTGCATGACCAATGGATTTTCCGTCAAGAGGTGGGTTATGCATGTAACGCAATGCTTGATTGGCGGCTTTGATAATTTGCGCACCGACCAGAAAATCATTTTGTCCGGTCATAAAGAACTCTGCTGCTTCGCCTGCAATGTCAGAGAAAGCTTCGTTAATACCTCCTGATTGTCCTGAATAAGTCAGGTTAGAATTTTGTTCGGTAAATCCATGGCTAACTTCGTGAGCTACCACATCGAGACTCACGAGCGGGTGGAAGGTATTTTGACCATCACCAAAGGTCATGGATGAGCCATTCCAAAAGGCATTTTCATAGTTATTGCTGTAGTGAACGCGCAACAATAGTTGCTGAGTCAAAGGGCTGGTGTTTAGCCAGTCGCTGTAAAGAGAAAATACCACACCGCCAAAATAATGAGCATCGTTGAGGGGAGCAAAAGCGCCATTGATGGCTTTGTGTGTATTGCGAGGACAGGTGAATTGATGAACTGAGCCACCAAAGGTGCTGTGATTCATATCTTGTGTTTGAACATTGGTTGTATTCATACGACAGTTGCTGTCGACTTCCATCGCGGGAAAGTCAGTACCGTATTCGTATTGGCCTGTTTTCTGATTTCCGCCTGGGCCAGTTGCATCTTGATGGGCCAATCCTTCCCATTGCTTAATGATTTGGCCGTTACGAGCATTGATTAAAAAGAAAGGCCGAGTGGGCTCACCACCATTGGGGCTTTCGGCAAAAAAGTTAACACTCCAGGCTAGCTGTGCCGCTCCGCCATCATCGATATAAATCACCAGTTCTGATTGCTCGTTGCTATAAGCAGCATGCTCATCATGGCTGAGTATATGTTGGGAGCGAGCTAAGTTAACAGCACGCTTTTTACTGAAGGTTGCATTTAACTGAGTGAGTGAGTCGGCGAGATCAGAAATAACATGACCACTGAGTCGATGAATCTCTTGTGTGTTGGTTCGAGCAATAATAATTTGCTCTCCCCAAATCGGAACTCCCTGAAAAAGCTGGCGGTAACGTTTAAATTCTCTACCTTGAGAATCCGTGGTTGTGCGTATTGCTTGAAGACTGTGACCGTTTTCTTGAGTCCAGTGAGCGAGCAATTGTTGATCGGATAGTGGTTGTAAACTTTGAGCTTGCAATGTTTGAGTTGAAGCGGTCAATTGTTGCCTTAAATTGACTTTTTCGGCCGCAAACAAGGAACTGATACTAGCAACCGCTAAACTGGCAGCGGTAAACCATTTGAGAGATCGAATTTTCATAACTTGGATTACTCCAATAACAGTGCGAGATAAAAAATGATGTTGGTTTTTATCTCAGTTCCTACGCAAATAATTCATCGATACTTTTAATTAATAATCACTATTTTTGTAATGAATATATTTGCCCCAAATGCAGAACTCATTCGCATATTAAGTGTTTATATCGACTTTTATAATTATTTTACGAATGAGACATCCTGACTGCACATCTATCTATAAGACAGAATTTAAAAAAAGGTGAGGTCATTTCTTCACCAAAAACAGGGCATTATTGAATAACTTTTGAAGTGCAAGAACTTGATATTTTCAAGGTACAAATTTCAAGAAAAATTGTGATCAGATGCCCTTGCTGATTTGGATATTGAAAACTACTTTTTGTGATGAAAAATTGTTTTGCAGGATAAAAATGAACACATAAAAAGGGGATACCCATTCATTTTTTGAGTTTTTTATTAAAGGCTCATTATCCACAAGTCGTCATTGATGAACTCTAACGTTTCGCGTTCAGGTGTAAAGACCAGTTTGTTGTGATTCATCCGAATATCATAAGACAGATAGGATCGTGATCTGAGTAGTACATGGGGTGGTTTTATGAGGATGTTGTTTGATCGCTGTGCTTGACTCCTGAAATGTATAAAGAGGGAAACCTCATAATAACTTCATTAAATGGAGAAGATAACGATGAAAAAGCTAATGACAGGTGTGCTGTCCTTATCGGCATTAATGTCAACGGCCATTGCCGGAGAAGAAGTGAAGAACTACGTCATTTCTTCCAATGTAGAATTACCTTCTATGAGTGCAGCGTCAACCTCGATTACTCAGCAGATGGTTCGCATGCAACTGATTCAAAACGCACAGCACGATATGATGAGTGAAGCGTCGAATGCGGGAGTTGCTATCTCATCACAACTGCAAAATCTAGGCGCCATTTCTTTTGCCAAGATGACGGTATCTCAAGCCAAGCAACTTCAAGAAGCGGGTTATACCGTTGAAGAAACTGGCTACAAATATTTGATCAATCCGGTGCCGGGCCCAGTGACGGCTGATGCCAGTATTCAGGCTGACACCATTCCTTATGGTATTTCTAAAGTTCGTGCTAACGAAACCTGGGGCGATACCACGGGGTCTGGTGTAAAAGTCTGTATTATCGATACAGGCTTAGATACGGATCATTCTGATCTGGACGCCAACTTTGTTGAAGGTGTCAGTACTGCCGGAGAGCCTGGCCCTGACGATGTGCATGGACATGGTACCCACGTGGCGGGAACCATCGCTGCAGAACAAAATGGTTCTGATGTGGTGGGTGTTGCTCCTGATGCACAGTTATACATTGCTGCGGCTTTTAACTCCAGCGGTCAGGCAACGGACGAAAGCATTTTGAATGCATTGGACTGGTGTGTGAACAAAAACACTAAAGTGATAAATATGAGTTATGGTGGCAGCGGTTCTACCAGCGCAGAAGAAGCGGCTTATCAGGCAGCTTATAATGCCGGTGTATTAATGGTGGCTGCAACGGGGAACTCGGGTGCATCGGCTCCGATTTCATATCCTGCTCGCTATCCAACCACAATGGCGGTTGGTGCGACCAATAGCAGTGATGGCATTGCCAGCTTCTCGCAGCGTGGACCAGAAATTGATGTAACTGCTCCTGGTGTGAGCGTGCTGTCTGATCGTAATGGCGGTGGCACAACCACCATGTCGGGTACTTCCATGGCGACGCCTCATGTCGCTGGTGCTGCGGCGGCTGTGTTAGGCGCTGACAACACGCTGACTCATGATCAAGTGCGTCAAGTGCTGCGCGATACCGCGGTGGATTTAGGCAGTGCAGGATTTGATAACACTTATGGTTATGGGCGTATTGATTTACGTGCTGCAGTGGATTCGTTGGGTAGCAGCAGTGGTGCTCCTAATGCCAATTTCAGTTATGTGGTTGATAGCAACAATCCGCTGATGGTTCAGTTTACGGATTCTAGTACCGATAGCGATGGCAGTGTTGTTGGTTGGAGTTGGGACTTTGGTGATGGCGCCAGTTCAAATGCTCAAAACCCATCACATACTTACGCTGCAAATGGCACTTACACAGTGCGCTTAACGGCAACCGATAACGATGGCAAAACCAATACTCATACCGAGTCGGTGACTGTCAGCATTCCTCAAGGTGGTGAGCTAAGTAAAGGTGTTCCCGTTAGCGGCATCGGTGCTACTCAAGGCGATGTAGTTCATTACTATATCGATGTACCTGCAGGCGCTTCTAACTTAACTTTCGATACCAGTGGCGGTAGTGGTGATGCGGATCTTTATGTGCGCTTTGGTGCGGAGCCGACTACGAGCCAATATGATTGCCGTCCTTATCGTTGGGGTAATACAGAAAACTGTAGCTTCTCCACCGCACAAGAAGGTCGCTATTATGTGATGTTACGTGCCTACAGTACTTTTGATAATGTTCAGTTGGTCGCTGATTACACTGTGAGTGGTGGTGGAGGCGGAAGCTTCGAAGAGACCAACTTATCCGACAGTCAGGGCCAGTGGAAACACTACACGCTGAATGTTGGTGCTGGAGTGAGTACATTGACGGCAGAAATGTCCGGTGGCAGTGGTGATGGTGATCTTTATGTACGTTATGGCTCAGAGCCAACTACCAGCCAATACAACTGTCGTCCTTATCGTTGGGGCAACAATGAAACCTGTACTATCAACAATCCACAAAGCGGAACCTGGTACATCAGTATTCGAGCATACAGTTCCTATTCTGGTGTAACTTTACGAGGTGAAGCACAGTAAGCATGTGAAAGAAAGCGAAGCCGAGTGATCGGCTTCGCTCGCTTTTTATTGAGATATTACCAGTCCTTTTCTTGCTAAATTATTTATCGTAAATATTTCAACCCTTAGACCTCTTGACACTCACTCTGTTCTGCTTTTGTATGAAGTCGATAACTATAAAACGATAATTTTTATTTCAGGCAGTGTGTGGAGTTGATGTTGAATATCGAGGCTTTTATTCGTGATCTTTATCTTCAGTCCTCTTGCTTGAATGTCGCCGAGTTTAGGCCTTGGGTGCTAACGGCCTTGCGCCAAGTGATGCGTTTTGATGCTGCTTTTTGGGGCACTGGTCACTTTAAAAATAAAGAGTTTCATTACTCCGAACACTATGGTTTAGATGAACATTTTTATCGACGTTTTGGTGACACACTAGAGCTAAATCCCGTTAAAGATCGGGCACTAGCAAACCTTGACCGTCCCGTCATTATGAGTAAGGTCATTCCTGATCAGGAGTTCTTTCAGTCCTCTTTATATAAGCAACTTTACCAGCCTTATGGTATCTCTCGTGTCTTGTCTACATTGCACCGTGAAACTGAAAGTGGTTTGTATACTTTATTCAGTCTGTATCGTTTTGCATTGGATGATGATTTTAATGAAGCCGAAAGAACAACCATGAATCGTCTGACTTATCATTTAATGGCGGCTTCATCACATAATTATTTTCTACATTTAGGCACTATTAAATCATGTTGTGCTGCCGCAATTTGTGACAGCAAAGGATATTATTTAGAAACTCAGGCCGGGTTTTTTGATTATTTAAGAGCATCGGGTGTTAGTAATGAAGAGCAACGACTGACTTTGCCGTTAGAAGAAAAAACATTTTATCTGATGGCAGATTGGAAGCTCGTTATTAAGCCCTTAGGCAGTTTATTTCAGGTGATGATTTGTTCTGCTAGCCCGCTTGATCAATTGACCAGTAGAGAGTCACAAATTGTTGACTGGATTGTACGAGGTTTAACATTTAAAGAAGTTGCCAAAGAGTTGTGCGTGGCACCATCCACCATATCCAACCATTTGTATCGTATTTATAAAAAACTCAACATATCCAGTCGTGGCGAATTAGCTCGCTTACATTTAAATCGTAGTGAAACAGAACCTGTTGATTAGGTTGTTTTTACTATAGTTGAATACCACTACTCATAGTACACCTTTATAGATCATTCACTGATGTCGTAAACGACTTACGCTTGCATTGTTTTGTCGTCACGCGGCTCAGTTTACTGAGTAATAAGGGGAAGAGTGTGAGTCAAAAGAATGTATTCTTAAATCGTAATCAACGGTTAACGTTGCTGATAGCTTTTGTTTTTTCATCCTGGGTTAGTGCCGGGGATTGGTTAGTCGGTAGCGGTATTTATGATGTGACCGGACCTGCTGCCGAAGCTGGAATGGTCGGATATGGCGAGATCGGGCAAAAGACAAAAGGCATCCACACGCGTCTTTGGTCGCGAGCTTATGTTATTGAGCATCCATCCAGTGGCAAGCGAGTGGCTTTTGTTAGCGCTGACTTGATGAGTATTCCACAAAGTGTGAAGTTAGCTGTCGTTAAAAAGCTAAAGAATCGTTATGGCAGCCGTTACGATGCCAGTAACGTTATGTTAACCGCAACGCACACACATGTTGGCCCAGGTGGTTACGATCATTTTTTAATGCTTAATATGACAGCGTTAGGTTATGACAAAGATAATTTTAACGCGATTACCGAAGGTATTTTTCAATCGATTGTTAGGGCAACTTCTACGCTAGCTTCAGGTAACATTTTTGTTAATCGTGGTGAGTTGTTAAATACCAGCATTAACCGAAGTCCATTGCCTTATAGTAAAAACCCAGAGCATCAGCAGTTTTCGCACAACACCGACAAAACAATGACCTTATTAAAGTTTGTTCGTGATGACGGTACCGAAATTGGCATGCTTAATTGGTTTCCTGTTCACACAACTTCCAATAGTAATCAACAACGATTTATTAGCTCAGATAACAAAGGCGTTGCTTCTATGTTGTTTGAGAAAGACAAGCAAACTCGTTATGACCAAGCACTAACCTTTGTTGCTGCATTTGCCAATAGTAATCAGGGGGATGTTTCGCCTCACGTGTGTGGGCCCGAGAATGGGTGTGGTAGCAATGGACTTGAAAACACCATGATTTCTGCGACCAAACAACTTAACAAAGCAATGAGTTTGTATAACAACGCGTCGCAAAAGTTGTCTGGTCACCTTGATTACCGTCATCAACATGTTTTTATGCCGGGTTACTCAGTATCCAATGAATTTACTCAACGCGGAACTCAATCCGTTTGTGAAGGTGCATTGGGTTGGTCGATGGCGGCAGGTGCGGGATGGGATGGCCCTTCTAATATTCCTGGTGTGGTAGAAGGCATGACTGTTGATAACGAAGGTGTTGTCTGGAATAAAAGCAGCAATCTCTTTGAAGCCATTATCGATGGTTATCCTTTGTTTGCATTATTAGATGCCGTGTCTGCCAGTGGGTTATTTGGCGAAACCGATAATGATCCTTGCCAGTACCCTAAGCCAACATTAGTTAACCGCAAAGCACTGGGGACAGAACTTTATGCGGGTATAGCGCCTTTTCAATTATTTGTTGTGGATTCGTTAGCTATTGTTGCGGTTAATGGTGAGATGACGACAATGGCTGGACGTCGTCTTAAGCGGTTAGTGTTGGACCGATTAACAGCCGTGGGTGTGACTGAAGTTGTGATTGCTGGTTTAGCGAATTCTTATCAAGGTTACATTACCACGCCAGAAGAGTTCAGCATGCAGCATTACGAAGGGGGGCATACTCTCTTTGGGCCTAATACACTGCCTGCTTATCTTCAAGTTTATGCTGGTTTAGCCAACGCCATTGTTGCCAACGCTAATGTCGCTGCTGGGCCTACGCCACAAGATCGTGAGTCTTTGCAAATTATTCCAACCATTGGTGTGGTTTATGACGATAAACGTTTATGGGAATCTTTTGGGCAGGTAATGTCGAATGCAAGCAGCAGTTACCAGCAAGGGGATTCTATTAAAGTGTCTTTTCGATCTGGTCATCCCAAGAATAACTTTCGCATTCAAGATAGTTTTCTAGAAGTGCAAAGATGGGTTGGTGGACAGTGGCAGACCTTTTTGACGGATAAAGACTTTTCGACTCGTTATGAATGGCGTCGTGATACTGCCTTTGATTGTCTTGCCTGTTCATTTGCTGATATTCATTGGGATACTGATGAGAATACACCCACAGGAACTTATCGTATCGTGCATAAAGGCAATTGGAAAAACGGTTGGACTGGCAAGGTTAAGGCTTACAGCGGTACATCAAGAAGCTTTTCTTTAAATACGCGTAGCCAACGTGTTGCTTTGAAGTCGGCTCATAATACTTTTCTGGTGGCAGAAAGTAATGGAGGGAATACGGTCAATGCCAATCGCAACAAAGTGGGAGCGTGGGAGCAATTTGAACTGCGAAAATTGAATCAGGATAGCTGTGCTCGCCATGGTGATTCGGTGACTTTAAAAACCAGTGCCGGTTATTACTTCAGTGCTCAACCTTCTGGTGCGTTAGATGCTGACCGTACTCAAGTGGGCAGTTGGGAAATGTTTCGACTGGTTAACCATAGTGATGAGCAAGGGTGTCTTGCAAGGGGAGATAGAATTTCACTAAAAAGTGCTCATAACCGCTATGTTGTTGCAGAGAGCAATGGCAGAGCCAATGCCAACCGGACTGCGATAGGTAGCTGGGAACGTTTCTTAGTGCAGTAGATAATATTTACGGGCAATAAAAAAGCAGCTTTCGCTGCTTTTTTATTGTGAGTTCTTTATCAGTTAAACGAGGGCTTCATTGCTTGTTGAGCTGCGTTTAGAGTCGCGATACTCTCTTGGCGATACACCAAACCAGCGACGAAATGCTCGTCGAAAACTGGACACATCACTATAGCCCAACATCTGAGAAATATCACTGACATTGACTTTGGAATGCGCTAATAGATGTGATGCTTTGTTAATACGAACTTCATCCACCAGAGCTTGAAACGATGTGCCAGACTTTTTCAGCTTGCGGCTGATAGTCCATGGCGTCGAAAACAATTGCTCTGCAACCATATCGAGTGTCGGTAACTCATACTCAGCATTTAATAAAATATTTTTGATTTTTTCTTCTAATGAGTTGCAATGTTCGTGTTCATTCATTCTCAGGCGTACTTGTCGTGCAGAATGAAACGTATTTTTATCTGCTAGAGGAGATGCTGTGTGTAGAGCTTCTTGGGGAAGAACAATGTAATTCCGGCCCGAGCTGGTGCGAACGTTGGGAAACAGCATTTCGTAGGGATAGTCGTCATTGGCATCAAAGGCGAAGTGGTACTCTATTTTGTCGCTGTGCGGAACTTTTAAATAACGAGTTAAGTTGAACGCAAAAGAAAATAGCGTTTCAACAATAAATTGTTCTATCGCCTGTGTTTCTGGCATAACATCCAGATAGACGACGCCTTTGTCGGTATGGAGCGACTGTTCAAACTGGAATGCTAAAAACTCTTTATTAATTTCATCAAGCACAAATTCCAATGTAGACCATAGATCTTCACTGCTAATGAGCGCATAGCCTAACTCTTTCAACGAACAGATATTCAAGCGATTACCAATCAATAAACCCAAGTGAGGGTTATTTGTCAGCTCAATGGCATTTTGGCAAAGCTGAATAAAATCGTCTGATGAAATCAGATAGTCATCATTGTGAATAGCACTGTATTTTATGTTGGTGCACCGTAACAGGTGCTCAACAGGTACAAGGTACTCTGATAAAACAAACTCAATACAACTTCTCGCATACTTAAGTTTGATAGTACGAAGTTGGCCGTTATAAAGTGTTGTCATATTTATTACAGTTCCATCCTGTGTCGAGAGAATTTTAGGATGTGCTTTGTGAACATTCTACCGAACAATGTGTGTAATATTTACATCGAACAATAAGTTTTCAATCATTCTATTCTGTTATATCACACATGAAAAGTAAGGAGTTCAAAAAACACTCAATTTGATTGAGTATTGTTAATTCGGCACCCAAGTTTGGCCATTTATAATAAATGGAGATTCCGTTGCTGAGATTCATCACGAGAGAAAGTAACTCCGATTCACACTTTTACTCCAAAGATGAGCAGTTAACAATAACTCACTTCAAAATTTAGACAAATTGTTTAAATTTTTAAGGCAAGACAAAGTATAGCGGCTCGTGCGTCAATTTTTGTCGCATAGAATATAAGGTTATTAAGTTTTAGTGATTCATCAAATTGGGATTGATAACCATGTATTTTGTGGTGTTATGATTCTCTTTATAGACAGCGTTATAGACAAAGTTTGGCTTATTTCTCCATGAGATGAGTGGGGGTAAGGCCACGGCAAAGCTGAATTAAGTTTGAGATCACTACTTCGTTGCTTTCAATTAAAACAAAGGATATCGCTGGAATTTGAAATGGGTACCTTTTATGGAGTTTGAGTATTAAGTAACTCTGTGAGGTGAGCAGCAGGCATAGGTTTGTAATGATAATAGCCTTGTTGCAGATCACATTGTTTTTCTGAAAGGATTTCGGACACGGTCAGAGTTTCAACGCCCTCTGCGATAACTTTAAGTTTCAGGCCATGGCCCAACGCAATAATGGCGCTGACAATAGCACTATTTTGTTCGCTTCTGTCAGAATTTAAAATAAATGACTTATCAATTTTTAAGCAATCTATTGGGAGTTTTTGCAGGTATTGCATAGAAGAATAGCCAGTACCAAAATCATCAATGGATATAGAAACACCCAACTTATGTAGCCGATTAAGATGCTGCAAAACCAGCTCTATGTCTTCCAATATGATGGTTTCAGTAATTTCAAATTCAAGTAACTTCCCTGACACCTGATATTCATTGAGTGTTGATTCTACTCGGTCAACGAAGTTCGCACAGAGCAATTCTTTGACTGAGATATTAAGAGAGATAAATATCGGCTCTATGTTGTTATTGCTCCATTCAACCAGTTGACGACAGACTTCATTGAGTACCCAATCTCCAATTTCGATAATGAGGCCCGTATTTTCAGCAATGGGAATAAACTCCATCGGTGGAATCGGTGTTTCACCTGGAGGTTGCCAACGTATGAGTGCTTCGGCTGAGTGGATTGTGTGAGATTGAGTATCGACTCTAGGTTGGTAATGGAGAACAAACTCGCTATCTTTGAGTGCTTGTCTAAGTTTACTTTCTACATCTAGCTGGTGCAGCGCCAGACGTTCTAGCGCATGGTCAAAGTACTGAAAATTACCTCGGCCTTTTTCTTTTGCGTGATACATAGCGATATCGGCTTTGCGTATGAGTTCTTCTGCATTGCTGTCATCAATAGGACAAATACTCAGGCCAATACTGGTGGAGATATAAAACTCTTGCTGTTCTAATTTAAAGGGGGTACTGAGTTCTTCCATTATGCGTTTGCATACGTTGGTTGCGACGCTGGGAGATTTGATATTTTCCATTAGTATCACAAATTCATCACCGCCAATGCGCGAAAGAAGATCATGCCTACGCAAAACACTTTGTATCCTCAAAGTTGCTTCGATAAGCAACATATCTCCTTTTTTGTGACCGCATGAGTCGTTCACTTTTTTAAAGTGATCAAGATCCAGAAAAGCAACAACTACCTTGGTCTTATTTTTTTCGGCATAGTCAATGGCCATATCAAGCCGATTTAACAGGTAAGTGCGATTAGGTAAACCTGTTAATGCATCATGATGAGCTTGATGGAATATCTTTGCTTCATTTAACTTTTTGTTGGTAATGTCTCGTGCACACCATACTCGACCGAGCAGTTCATTGTTACGTTTTTGTGGTAGAGAGTGATATTCATAAATGCTGCCATTATAAAACTCAATCGTACCAGAGATGTGTTTAAGTTTATCTGTTTTTAATTGACGCAGCTTGCTAACCAGTTCTCCTGATTCTTTTATTTGTCGCAGGATTGATAACAGATAAGAAATAACAAAGTTTGAGCCCGCATGAGCGCTAATGACATCAAAGTTCATCGCGGCCATTTTGTTGTATTTTTGCAGCTTGCCATCGCTATCAAATACCAGTGTTGCCTCTCCTGTTGCGTCAAAGGTTGCGTTGAGTGTAGAAAGCGACTGTTCCAGTTCGCTTTTGGTGTGGTTGAGTTCTTTAACCTGGCTTCGTAATTGTTGGTTGCGTTCGTTTAATTCTTTTGAAGTGAGATCAAGCGAGCGCTCAAGTAACAGGCGATCTTTATCGGCCTGTTCATAAGCGCTGTCTATTGCTTCCAGAAATGCTTGTAAGGGCGTTAAGTCATCAATAGACTTTAAGTTTTTATTGAGTTGCCGCTTTAAAAGTTTATGCATTAATGTCTTCTGTTAGCATGGTTATTGTCATGGTTTGATTGTGCAGTTTGCAGCTCCCTGTATCTAATAGAGGAGAGATTTCACCATAAGAATAAAACCCACACAGAGGCGTATCAGGAATGACTTCGCTGACACTTTCTAACTCGTCTTCTGTTCGTTGTTTTAGAATTAAGCGGCGACCTACGCAGCTGATCAAAATAGCTAAACCAACGGACTCAGTTGAAGATAGGCTTAATGCGTTTTCTGCTGCTTCGCCGGCCCCATCAATAAGCCGATCAAAATTTGCTCGCATCATTTTGGCGTAAGAACCCTGAGTAACATTGCCTGCAAAGGTCATGGATTGCTTGTCTTCATCAATGCTCAAAATAGTTCGAACAACACCAGGAGAGCCACCTGGAGGTGTGACATAAAGTGGGAACAGCAACGCTGAAGCGGGTAGGTCATGAACATACTCACCAAGATATTCTTTATAAAGCTTTAAAGCATTGGTATCGTCAAGCTCGTAAAGGACGTTCTCGTCTGATTGCGTTACGAGTCGATCAGGACCAAATGTATCCCAACCACCGAGTGAACCGTGACCAATCTTGATGGAGTCACCATATAATCCACCTATCGTAATTAAGCCTTCCTGTGCCAGCTCGTTATGCCAGATATAAGTGCTTTCGAAGCGATCGCCATCTCCTGCCAATCCTCCCGTAATTAATACGCCTGGAGGCAGATTCTTTTCGAGTCCTCTCACCAATGAGCTGCCATTGACCTGTTGACCGTCAGACAATACAAAAATGTGCTTCAGGTTATCTTTGGCAATGGTTGCAGAAAGATGCTCGCCTGCTGCAAAGCTATCATTAAAGTCTTTGATATTAACATGCGACGTTTTGACTTGCGTATTGGCGAACTCGATAGCGGTTAAGACCATAGAGTCATCATAGACTTCAGTGTTAATGATTTCGCCACTGGTCGTGCAACCCATGATTTCTGCATTGGGAAAGCTTGCGCGTACCGACTGGATAAAGCCTTCTTCCTGCATCAGGGATTTGTGGCCAAAGGCTAACAGCCAATTGGCATTGGATTTATCGGGTAAGGAAGGAGTCCATTGGCCGTTGACAAAATGAAAATGAGAAACGTTCATAAAACAACTCAGTTTTGTTATTGGATGTTATAGACCTGTATATAAATGTAGTTGAGTTTTATGAGATAGAGTGGATATTTGCCGTGGTAAAAATAAATTTATGAGATTTTGAGACTTCAAGGATCCAAAATGAATCCTTGAGTATCCATTGTCTTAGCCAGTATGAATCTGATGTTCTTTTAGCCATTGCTGTATCCCACCTGCAAGGCTATAACAATCGTCAATACCTGCTTCTTTGAGCGCCGCTACTGCTTTGGCGCTGCGCTTGCCGGATTGGCAGTAACAGACAATGGTGTTGGCGGCTTGTGGCTTCTGTTGGAGAGCTTGTTGGATATCATCAAGAGGAATATGTTCTCCACCAATATGAAATGCTTGACGTTCTGCTAAGGAGCGCACATCGATCACTCGATAGTGCTTATCGGTTTTCCATTGGTCAAATTGTTGACTCGAAACTTCGTAGTCAGCTAAATCATTCGAGCTGCACAGCAATTGATAGTCGTTTTGCAACTCCTGTGGTGATTTTAGCTGATGGCAGCTAACACAGTGTTCATTGCGATTCAGCTTGATCTTGCGAAAGGTTAAGTCGGTCGCTTCTACTAACAACAAAGTGTTTTTTAATGGTGTTGCCATGCCTGATAGATATTTTAACGCTTCGTTTGCCTGAAAAGTTCCCAGTAAGCCCGGCAATACACCCAAGACGCCCGCGGCGTTACAGTCGGGTATGTCTTGTGGCGCTTCGGGGAATAAGCAGCGGAAACAGGCCGTCTCGGGAGTAAATAAGGCGCACTGACCTGAGAATTGATGAATACTGGCAAATATCCAGGGTGTTTTGTGTTCTATGCAGAGATCGTTGATCAGATAGCGTGTGGCAAAGTTATCGGTGCAATCCATAACTAGATTGGCATCTGCGACCAGCGCTGGGCCATTGGTCAGAGCAAAAGGCTCGGTTATTGCGGTGATCTGAATGCTGGGATTTAGCGCGAGCAAATGGGCTTTTGCTTCTTCGGCTTTTAGCTTACCAACGGAGTCTGTGGTATAGAGCACCTGACGTTGCAGATTGGTGACATCTACTCGATCCGCATCAACAATCGTGAGTTGCCCAACGCCTGCTGCGGCCAGATATAAGGCGACTGGGCAGCCAAGGCCTCCAGCACCGACTATCAAAACATGAGCGTCCTTCAATCGTTTTTGTCCTTGGGGACCAATTTGTGGAAGCTGTATGTGTCGAGTGTAGCGGAGCCATTCGTCAGCGCTGAATTGCGTCATTCGTTGTCCTGAGAAGATTGTCTATTAGTAATTTGTTGCATAAAGCGGGATGCCGTTTGCTCGGGATCCTCGGCCAGCGTTATTGCTGTAATCATAGCAATGCCACTTACCCCAGTCTCCGCGACAGCATCAATGCGTTCTTGGTTGATGCCGCCAATGGCGACTAAGGGATAGTGTAATGTTTGTTGCCAATAGTTTAAACCGGCAATGGCTTGAGGAACCCAGGGCATTTGTTTGGTGTTAGTGTGATAAACAGGCCCGCAGGCAATGTACGAAGGCTTAAAACTATGAGCTCTGGCCACTTCGTAGTGGCAATGTGTACTGATACCTAAACGTAAGCCCGCTTTGCGAATGGCATCGATATCGGCGTCGTCTAGATCTTCCTGTCCCAGATGAACACCATATGCTTCGTATTTTATTGCTAACGACCAGTAGTCGTTAATAAATAAGCGGCAGTTATGTTGTTTGGCGAGTTGAATTGATTGTTGAATTTCATTTTCTAAGTCATCGCCTTGTTTGTCTTTGATGCGCAATTGCGCCGTTGTGATTCCCAAAGGCAACAAACGCTGCAACCATTCATAAGAATCGACGACGGGATAAAGTCCTAAAGGCGTCGTTGCACATTCCGGAAAAGCGGGTTGGCGAAAGTTGAAATCTGCTGTTTGAGTTAAGCAGGGAAGGTGCAATTGTTTATTCGGAAAATGTTGTAGCGAGACAGGGCCTTTGTCGGTTGCCAGACTGTAGCCATAACTTAAAGCTTGTTGAATGGCCATCTTACCAATCACAACCGCGTCGTAGAGTGGGTAATGCAGGGCTAAGGCCGCAGCGGTTGCCGCTGACAGAGCACAGCCTGTGCCACGGTGATTAATGGTTTCGATGCGTTTATTGGTCAGCCAAAAGGATTTTTCCAGGCTGGCAAAATAGTCCTGACTTAAGTGAGAGGCTCCATGACCGCCTTTAATGAGCAGGTTTTTAACTTCATGGTGCAGCAGTATGTCGGCGGCTAATTCTACATCGGCTATCGAGTCGACAGACATGTGTGCTAGCCGTGCCGCTTCCTCTAAATTGGGCATGACTAAGGTGCATAAAGGCAATAGATCGTGTTCGATTAACGCTTGTAAGTCGTCATCAATAAAAACATGCCCACTGCTACTGGCAAACACAGGATCAAAAACGATAGGACAGCTAACGGTCGACAGACATTGCTTCATGATGACGACTTGTTCTGCGGAACCTATTAAACCAATTTTAATGGCATCGGGCTGCAAACTAAGAACGCTCTCCAGTTGTTGCTGAAACACCGAAGCGTCTACTGGATTAACAGAACCGACTCCGTAATTATCTTGTACGGTGTTTGCTGTCATCACGGTAGCGCAATGCACTTTCAATGCGCTACAGGTTCTAATGTCCATTTGAATACCAGCCAGGCCCGAACTGTCGCTGCCCGCGATGGATACCACTAGAGGTCTTTGGTTATGTTGCATAATACCGCCATTCAAATATTTGTTGTGTCAGCTTCTTACTGGTTCCAGAAAGGAGTGCCCAGTGTTGGAGTACTTGGGGCTGCCAGATCGCGTTCTGGCATAATGCCACCTTCGTAGGCATGGCGACCTGCTTCCATCGCGTAACGAAAAGCCGTTGCCATTTTTACTGGATCACTGGCTTGAGCAACCGCAGTATTGAGCAGTACACCATCGTATCCCATTTCTAATGCTTGTACGGCGTGAGAGGCTGTGCCAATACCCGCATCTACAATTAATGTAATTTGCTTTAGTCGTTCGCGCAATGTGCGTAGAGCATAAGGATTGACGAGACCTTTTCCTGTTCCTATAGGAGCACCCCATGGCATCAGGATACGGCAGCCTGCTTCTACCAGCTTTTCGCAGAGAACCAGATCATCAGTACAGTAAGGGAAGACCTCAAACCCTTGACTGATTAACTCTCGCGTTGCTTCAAGCAAAGCAAAAGGATCCGGTTGCAGGTTATAGTCATCACCAATCACTTCGAGCTTTATCCAGTGAGTGCCAAACAGTTCTCGGGCCATTTGCGCAGTGGTCACCGCTTCTTTAACGGAGTGACAACCAGCGGTGTTAGGCAACAAGTGTTTGTTCAATTCTTGTAAGAACTGCCAAAAATCTTTACCGCCACCGGATTGAGGATTTTGCCGTCGCAAAGAAACCGTGATCACCTCGGCTGCTGAGGCGGTAATGGCTTCTTGCATAATGTGTGGGGATGGATAAAGTGCCGTCCCGATAAGCAGACGACTGCTAAGTTCTTTATCGGCCAGGGTCCACATGATTTATCCTCCCTGCATAGGAACTAATAGTTCAATACGATCGCCGTTGCTAAGTTCAATTGAGTCGTACTGGCTTTCTGGAATAAATTCTTCATTGATTGCTATGGCATAACGGGCGCTATCTGGCTGCCATTGCTTAAGATTTTCTTTCAGGCTAACGCCTGCCAGGGCTTGTTGAGTTTGACCGTTGAGTGAAACGGTAATGGATTGTTGTGTCTTCATAAGAAATGATGTTCTTTAAGCGTGGGTTGCTGCCAATCAATCAGTTGCTCAAATGGAGATTGATAGTTAACAGATTGCAAAGCTTCAATAGCTTCGTGAGCCAAAATAGGGGCTAATAGAAAACCGTGGCGAAATAAACCATTAATGCGCATTAAGCCTGGAGAGACTTGAATACGAGGTAAGTTATTTCTTAATGCTGGACGACAGTTGGTTTTCGTTTGCAAGATCTGGGCTTCGGCAAATCCAGAATGGATACTGTAAGTTGCTGACAATAGTTCCAGCGCAGAACGAACGGTAATGGGGCCCATGTCATCGCTTTCTATTTGTGTGGCACCAATAACATAATGGTGATTTGCACGCGGCACTATGTATAAACGATAGCGAGGATGCATCAGTCGTACTACATGTGTTAACGAAACATCCGGTGCATGAAACCACATGACCTCACCACGCACGCCTCGTAACTCTGGCATCTCTTGTTTCGCACCCAAGCCTCGACAGTCAATCACCCAGTCGTAATGTTTGCGTTTGTTGTTATGACTAACGGTATGAGCTTCTAGCGCATGGATCGCAATTTCTGCATACCATTGAACATTAGGATTAGCTAACAAGTGATTAGCCAGCTGCTGCATGGTGGCTTCTGCATCCACAGAGGCTTCTTGAGGTAAAAACGTGGCATCATTAAAACGCTGGCATAACTCTGGCTCAAGTGTGTGTAACTGAGTTGAGTTGAGTGAGCGAAAACTATTGCCGTCAGGAAGCTTATGATGGAGCTGTTGAATAAAGCGTTGGTGATCGGGCCGATCATTTGTGTGGGCAACGATAATGCTGCCTGAGTCGTTCAGAAGATGAGAGGCATTCAGTTCTTGCATCAGTTGCTTCCATAAAGGAAGTGACTGCATGCCGAGTTCAAAGATGAGGTTTTCTGCTGACTCGAGTTCACTAAAAGGCGAGAGCATACCCGCTGCCGTATAAGCTGCCGCTTGCCCCGTTGCAATAGGATCTTGATCGTACAGGCTCACGTTATGGTGCTGGCAGAGTTTCCATGCCAGCACTCGTCCCATAATACCTGCGCCAATGATTGCTATATTCAACATCTTGCCTAGTCGGCTTGTTTGATATAAATATCGCCGCCTTGTTGTTTAAACTCTTGCGACTTTTCTTGCATGCCTTTTTCTGCGTACTCACGAACTTCTTGAGTAATTTTCATTGAACAAAATTTTGGTCCGCACATAGAACAGAAGTGAGCAACTTTCGCTGAGTCTTTCGGCAAGGTCTCGTCATGAAATTCGCGCGCACGATCAGGATCCAGACCCAGGTTAAATTGATCTTCCCAGCGGAATTCAAAACGGGCTTTCGACAGCAAGTCATCACGATAACGAGCACCAGGATGTCCTTTGGCGACGTCAGCTGCGTGTGAAGAAATTTTATAAGTGATGATGCCTTCTTTTACGTCATCGCGGTTAGGCAAACCTAAATGTTCTTTAGGCGTTACATAACACAACATGGCGCAACCGTACCATCCGATCATGGCTGCACCAATGCCGCTAGTAAAGTGATCATATCCCGGTGCAATGTCAGTGGTTAATGGGCCGAGAGTGTAGAAAGGCGCCTCATGACAATACTCAAGTTGCTTATCCATATTCTCTTTGATCAAATGCATGGGAACATGTCCGGGGCCTTCAATCATGACCTGAACATCGTGTTTCCATGCAATTTGAGTCAGCTCACCTAGTGTTTTGAGTTCACCAAATTGGGCTTCGTCATTGGCGTCTGCTAATGAGCCTGGACGTAAACCATCACCTAAAGAAAAGCTGACATCGTAGGCTTTCATGATTTCACAAATTTCTTCGAAGTGAGTGTATAAGAAGTTCTCTTTGTGATGGGCGATACACCACTTTGCCATAATCGAACCACCGCGAGAAACAATGCCTGTAACTCGATTGGCTGTTAGTGGAACATAGGCCAGACGAACACCAGCGTGAATGGTAAAGTAGTCAACACCTTGCTCTGCTTGCTCAATCAATGTGTCACGAAAAATTTCCCAGGTGAGATCTTCGGCTACACCATTGACTTTTTCTAATGCTTGATAGATAGGCACGGTTCCAATAGGAACTGGAGAATTACGCACGATGTAATCGCGGGTGGCATGAATATGTTTGCCCGTTGATAGATCCATAACCGTGTCGCCACCCCAGCGTATCGACCAAACGAGTTTTTCTACTTCTTCTTCGATGCTCGAAGTGAGCGCTGAGTTGCCAATGTTGGCATTGATCTTTACCAGAAAGTTACGCCCAATGATCATGGGTTCTAATTCAGTATGATTAATGTTTGCGGGAATGATCGCTCGACCTTCGGCGATTTCTTTGCGTACAAATTCTGGTGTAATGGGTTGCAGGTTTGCCCCCATTGAATTGCCAGCCAATCGCTTATTGCGTTCGTCTGTTGTAAATTCGTTATTGAGTGCTTCTCGTGCCTGGTTTTCTCGAATAGCAATGTATTCCATCTCGGCAGTGATGATGCCTTTGCGAGCATAATGCATCTGTGATACGTTGCCACCCGCTTTTGCACGCCGAGGTTTACGTTGCAAATCCGCGTTAAAATATTTGAAAGCCTTCTCTTCGTCATGGTGGCCATTATCCAGTGGATTTAATTCTCGGCCTTCATAAAACTCAGTATCGTCACGAGCTTCTATCCATTGAGAACGAACATCCGCTAAACCTTTATGAACGTTAATCTCTGCGTTAGGGTCGGTGTAAGGACCAGAGGTATCGTATAAAGTGACACTGCTACCATCTGTTAACTGGATCTCACGCATAGGTACTTTTACGTCTTTATATGTTTGTGATGGAACGTATACTTTTGTGCTGGCCGGAAGCGGCTCGCGAGTGATAATGGAAGCTTTGGGATCGACTATTGGGGCTTTACTGTTCATTTTTGTTCCTCGCCATAAAGATCAGATAGCGGAGGGGCGAAGAAAAGTTTCCTAATGAACTATTTCGCTCATCCCTACGCCGATGCTAATCGGATCAGGTTCTGCGGGTTTGTTTCGTTATTAGAAACATCTCAGCCGGTAACACAGGCACCCCGAGAGCAATTTGGTCGTAATTATAGAAAACTTTGCACATGAGCGAAAGTGAAAGCTTACAGTGTTGATATCGGACCTGTGTGGCGGGGTTATCTATTATTAATACTTTAGGTGAGAAATAGATTATATATGCCTGTTTTTTATACAAAAGCACAGATTCTTGCTAATATTGAAAGAACATAGCGGGTCAGTCGTTATGATTGACGTGTTAAAACCGTAAAAATTGATAACAATCTAACAATTTTCGCCGTCAATCGCGGTTTTTAGGTGTTCTTTTGTGCTGATTTCAGTAAGATAGCGCCTTAATTTTGTTATCGGAATACAACTTATTACATAGTTGGAAGGGGATTATCATGAAAAAATTACTAGCCGCGGCGTCATTAGCTGCCTTGAGTTTATCGGCCCATGCCGAAATTCCGGCGCAATATTTAGAAGCTCCCAGTTATAGCTACTTTGATTTTGGCTATACCCAGTGGGATGATGCTAACGAGCTAAAAGGTCAACATCTGAAGTTTGGTTATGAGTTTGACTTCAATATTTTTGTTTCTGCAGAAAATCACAAATTAGAAAGCGACATTGATGAAGGATATACTTTGGGCTTTCGACTTTTTGCACTAGGCTACAAGCATGACCTTGACGAAAAGTCGTCTGTATTTGGTTCATTCGCTCGAGTGAATGTAAAAGACAGCACTGCGAAGGCGAACATGGTAACTGTTGGTTATCGTGCGATGCCCGTAGAGAGAGTTGAGTTTGGTATTGAAGCAAACCATACTGATTTTGAAGAAATTGAAAGCAAAGCGGGTTTTGCCATTTCTGGTCAATACTATTTAGAAAAGCAACTTTCGTTTAAAGCGGAAGTGCGCGACTGGATCGATGAGACGAGTTTCATACTCGGTTTTCGTTACTCATTCTAGTTGATAAAAAAGCCAGCATGTCGCTGGCTTTTTTGTGTCTTCAATCATTCAATAAATAGTTAGCCTTTCTTTTTGCTGCGAGCTTTTGCCTTTTCTTTTACATCAAGATCATCAATTAATTTGGAAGCTTTTTGAATATTGGTATTAAAGCCTACAAGGATGAGCTTTTTTCCAATACCACTGACGTGTGCATGTGTGGATAAAAGTGGGCGTATTGCCGGAATCATTGTCGATGCATAAACATGCTCAAGTGTTATGGTTTTTGATATCACGTCATAGGGAGACAGGGTTTGAGGATCAAGATCGTCCAGGTTGGGTGCGTTTCTTTTTCGTTGTTTTAGAGAAACAATATAGTTAGTTTGGTTCTTGTTGATAATGGAATAGTTATGTTGCCCCAACAACGCAGCCAAGGACTTCTTGTCCATTTTTTCGATGTTTAACTCAAAAGTATGAACACGAACTTTAAAGTCGGCTGGAACGATATAGGTTTCTCCCGTGTTTTTGGCTACTGCATTAACCAGTGTTAATCCACTTAACATGCTTGGATTGCTCTGACCGGAACTTAGAGCAAATAAAGGAAAGCAGATAAATAAAACTGTGATGGTAATAATCGATTTCCGTAAAGTCATTGTGTAACTCCCGTTAATATAAAGTGGTCAGTTTAATTAACGACAATACAGAAAAAATGGGGTTGGATAATTATTTTAAGATAGGGGAGTGAGAATAAAAAAAACGAGAGCAAAATCCTTTTTCATTATGCTCTCGCTATAGTTCAGTTTAATTAACTATCAATTATTTAGCTTCGATAATCCATTGTGAGTGAGCCTTATTCGCGTTACCTGTACCTGTTACGTAAGGGCTGCGGTTAGGCTGGTAGAACCAGAAGTAGTCGTTCCAGTAGATGTTCTTGATAGTCCAAAGAGCACCTTTTGCTTTTACTTCGTATGAGTTCTGGTTAGCTGAGTTATGTAGCTGACCACGACCAGCGTAGGTATAGCTCATGAATAAGTCTGCGTTGTCTTTGGTGCGGAAGTAAGTTTTGTTACCGTCTTCAACCATGATGAACTCGATAGCGTTACCAGATTGAGAGTACAAAGTCTCGCCGCTGTTCAATCCACCGTCTACAACAAGAGGCTGAGAGTCGATAGAGTTCTTGATAACCACTGTCTTACCTGAGTCAGCTACTAGCTGAGGAATCTGCCAGCTTGAGCTAGGCGTTTGCCAAGTTACTGCTGATTTCCATTCCCAGTTGAAAGGAATATCCATGTGTGGGTCGTTTAAGTCGCTGTAACCTTCTTTTGCTTGTACGTTGTATAAGCACTGGCGACGCTGGTCTTCTAATTCAGCAACACGGTCAGCCTGATTACCTGATTCAACACCCAGACCTAGCATACAGTCGCGCTGAGTCATACCTTTACCACTTTCACCTGCATTTAATACATAGGTGTGGTCACGGTGAGATTCGTCGTGGTACCAAGACAGCATTTCTGCTTCGTCAAAAGATAACCAGTTATCTACTAATGTTTGAGCTTCGGCTCGAGCGACTGCTTCACGCTGTGCATAAGGTGTTGCCATTGTACGGATGAAGCCTGCCCATAAGTCTTTACTTGCTTCCATCGCAACCAAAGCAACAGGTTTCATAGAACTCACTTTATAAGAACCCCAACCTGCATTTAAACGAGTACCTGTGTTCCAGATAACGTCACCGCTAGTGAAGTTTAATGCTGCTGTTGTGTCGTGAGTGTGCTGCTCGGCACCTTCAGAACATAAGTAAGCTTTTACCTGGCGTACTTTCTCATAGTTGTCGTCAGGAAGACGTACTGTGTGCTCTGGGCTGAAAGAATCCTGGAATAAGTGAACTGCACGACCAAATAAGAAGTAGTTCTGGTCAACACTTTCTGACGTTGAGTATCCGCCACCGTCCCAAGCTTTGATTTGCTTCTGCTTGGCCATTGCTGCGTTTACGAAGTGATTAATAAAGCGAACCTGCGAGCGACGAGCTGCGTCAACACCACCTTGAGCGCCTTTGTCGTCGTAACGACGCATGTAGTGATCCTGCTGTAAGTCAGCTGGCTCTTGAGCAACAGCGTTAAAACAGTCGATTTTGCCTACCGTTGATTTAGTAACGTTGAAGCCCGCTGTGTCTACCCAGCGCTCACCGATGATGGCTGAGAATACAAAGTCGTAACGAGGCTCATATAAAGAATTGCTGTTTAAGAAGCTTTTAAGACGAGCGACTTCGTTTTGCGCATTGGTTAAGTCGATGTTTTTGGCTAATCCGTTGCTCCAGCTGCCGCGAGGGTCGTTAGGGTCGACCGCGATCAGGTGGTCTGAATTTAAAAGTTCCAATGCAGAAGTACGTGTTAACCACTCGTGGCCCATTGGGATAGCGCCGCTACCACCGATTTGTGTAAAAGCCATAACACTTGCAGAACTCATCAAACCTAAAGCCAAGCCTGTTAACTGAGTTTTTAGCTTGGTTTTCTTGTTTAGGGGATTAGTCATTGATAACTCCAAATAAAATCAATGTTAAAAGGGCAAATTCGCGTAAAAAACTTAACTTTCTAACTGTATGGAAGCTTGGGATATATGTCCCTGCTTCAATTGGGGGTGCATTGTACGTTTTTTAAACTTGCTGTCAACGTCGAAGCGAAAGAAAATCACAATTATTACTACAGAAATAAAAAGAACTTTATTAATATTGTTATATGAATAATGTTTGGTGCATTATTTAAGGGTGTTTTGGAGTATGTTTGCACTTACTATGAATGGTTCTTATATGTAACTAAATAATTCGAGTTATTTTTTGACGCTTCGGGTATCTCAGGGTTTTTGGGTGCTAAGTTACATAAAAGTGTCATAAAAATGTCACTCTTTGATTGGGAAAGTTTAGTTAACTCTCTGATAAATCAAAAAATAAAAGTTTGGGGATATTTTTAGCCTTTAACTTAGATAGATATGTGAAAATTTACGATCTTTACGTTAGTTTCTACGCAAGGAGTGTCGCCACAGAAGGGCGATTTTTTGAATTGATATATTATATCTTTTGTCTATAACACCTTAATTTTTATATATAAATTGGAATAAAAGAGTGACTTAGTTGGCATTTTTTTGACCAAAGGAAGAGCCTTCTTTTGTATTGCTAGGCCATGTAACAAGCGAAAACTGCACTGCGAGATCCGCCTGCTATTTAATCGTGAGTGAGAAGAGGGGCATATTGGCAACTAAGGAGTTGCTTAAATAAGTGACAAGGGGCGAGTTCTAATTGCGTGAAGGATTTATAAAGGAAAGCTGTTAATTGATAATAGGCTGGATAAAAAAAGCCCTGCGTTGCAGGGCTTCAAAGTATTTAATTGGAATCACCATTTCCGGTGGGTAGCTCTGGGATTTTCGGCTTAAACACCAGGATAAGCTGTGGCAGCAGCGTTAGGTTAGCGAGTAGTGCTGTTGCCATTGCGATGCTGGTAAGAACGCCAAAATAGATAGTTGGAATAAAGTTAGAGAACACCAGCACCGAGAAACCTGCAAGGACGGTCAGTGAAGTATAGTAAAGCGCTTTACCAATGGTATTGTGGCAGGCCTGCACACAGGCTTCATAGTCTTGTCGTTGAGTAAACTCTCGACGGAAACGGAAGATATAATGAATGGTATTGTCGACACCTATTCCAATGGCGATAGCGGCTATCATAATGGTCATCATATCAAGTGGAATACCAAACCAACCCATTGCCCCCATCACCATAGCAGCGGCTAATGCGTTAGGTATTAAGCCAATGAGGGCTAGGTTCACCGAGCGGAAGATAGGAATAAACATCAACAAGATCATCAGAAATACGGTGAAGATCGTTTTGATCTGTGAGTCGAACAGGCTTTCTAGCATATTGTTATAGAGAACAAACATACCGGTAATTTCATAATCATCAGGACTTAAGCCTAAGTCTTTCTGGAAGTAATTATGTAATTCGGCAAGATATTCACTGCGTTTTAGATTCGGGTGAGAATCAATCATACGGATATTAAAGTGGATCTCAGAACCATCATCCTTATGATAAGGCGCGATCAATTGACGCTTAATGTCCGCAGACATTCGCTTATAGAATAAGCCTAGTAAGAAGTCATCCAGTGGTTGTCCGTTGTTAAGATCATTCAGTAAGCGGAAACCTGAAGCTAATGATAAAACTTTACCCGTTACTTCGCTTTGCTCCAGATAACTTTGAACCTGAGCCAGTTTTTCGGCACCTGCTTGCGTGAACCAGGGTGATATGGTTTCTTCTTCCTCGTCACCAAAGTCATCTTCGAACTCGTCTTCAAATTCGTCCTCAAACTCATCTTTAGGCAGCAGGGCATCGGTTTTGATCACAATATCGAGTGGCGTTGTGCCACCCAGTGAATCGTCAATACGCTTCATTCCCTGATAAATTTCGGTGCTGGATTTGAAGTAGTCGATAAAGCGGTTATCTACTGTCAGTTGAGTAATGCCCGTTATAGCGAAGGTGGCAACCAGGGTTGCAGTTACCAGAATCATGCTTCGGTTGCCAAGAGTCCAACGGCCAAGGGCACTGGTGAATTCGGTAAGATTCGATTTTACAGGGGTTTCTTTATTGCCACGGTAACTTAAAAACACCGAAAGTGGGAAAGCAACAAATGCCAGAGAGAAGGCCAGGGCCAGTCCCATGGACATCATTAAACCAAAATCTTTAACCGGACGAATGTCACTGACGACCAAGGAACCGAAAGCTACCATGGTAGTTAACGCGGTAAATAAGCAGGGAATGAACATGGAACTCAAGGTTCGTTTGATGCGCTCCGAAAGCGAGGTTACATGGTGTTCAAAAGTAAGTTCTCGAAAGCGAACAATTAAGTGGATGGTCAGTGAGATCGTCATGATCAAAAGCAGAGCAACGAAGTTGGAAGAGATAACCGTTGCTGGCCAGTTTAACCAGCCCAGCAAACCCAGCATGGCTGCCACGGCCAGTGTGCTAACTAATAGTGGTAATACAATCCAGTGCCACTGACGGAAAATGAGTGTCAAAATCAGAATCAGTACAACAAAAATCAAACCACCGAATACCACCAGATCGCTGCTGACATAGTCGGTTAGATCATTCGCAATCATCGGAACACCACCTAAGAAGAGTTTTATAGCGGTGTCTTCTTGCTGGATGATAGAACGTATTTTTATGATCAGTTGCTCAACATCGGCACTGTTCTGAGTCGTGAGCTGCTTTAATGTTTGCTTTAGTGCCTGAAAACTTTGTTGTTGTTCTGGTGTCAGGGCGGTTAGATCGTTCTGGATCTGGAATTCAGTAACTTTGCGCAATTGAGCTTTTAAGGCTTCAGGGGTTTTCAGATTGATTTGTAGCGCGGTCAGACCGCCTTGAGGGCTAATAATCAGATCTTTATAGATAGGGTTGTTGATGAGCAGCTGTTTCGCCTTAGTTAATGGCATCTTGCGTTCACGCAGTGTTTGAACTTTTCCTTCAACGGTAAATATGTCGGCTTCTTCTGAGTCAAATAGAGGAATATCAAGTATCGAAGTAATCGAGCTAACATGATCCAGCTTAACGATTTTGGATTGCAATTCTTCCAGCTTGGTCAGATTGCTTTCGGTGAATAGCTCTGACTCAGGAGCAAATACCAGGAACAGGTAATCATCACTACCGTATTGAAGGTAGGTTTTGCGATAGCTTGTCAGGGTAGGATCGTTCTCAAGAAGTAGTGAGTCGGCAGACGCATCAAGCCTAAATTTAGGGATGCCAATGGCGAGTGCAATAAGAGTGACGATTAGAAAAAACGAGATACTTCGAGTTTTATGCATTACCAGATTAGCAATCCATAAACCCACTTTTGAACGAGATTCCATTAATGGTTCCTGATAGGTTATTAACTTTAGAGTAGGAAACAGCACATTCAGCCTGGCTGAGCAAATAAGGTCACTCTGTGTTCTAGTGAGCGTATTTTGTACAGTCAGAACCCTTTAAATGGGTCTATTGTATGCTTTTGTGCAGACCCTTGTAAATTCTGACCATTTCGCCTGAATAAAAGCTGAATAAGGCAGGAAATTCTAATAAAACGGACGACTTTTAAACAGAAAAAGCCGAGTTGTTAACGAGCGTTACTTAAGCAACTCAGCTTGTGATGATTGTGAGAGAAAGAATTAAAGACGATGTACCGTTTAAGCAGGTGCCGTTATGCCGCTTTTACCTGATTACGACCATCGTGTTTGGCTTGATACAGAGCTTGGTCAGCGCGATGAAATAAAGTGCTGGCACTTTCACCATGTTGAAACTCAGAAACGCCGATACTTACGGTGACCGGAATGGTCTGCTCCATGATATTTACAACGGCGGCGGCTATCTTGCTACGAATTCTTTCGGCGATGGTATGAGCGGCATCAGAATGAGTATTGGTCATTAAAATAACAAACTCTTCTCCACCATAACGAAAAGCCAGGTCACTTTTGCGTACTTGTGCATTGAGCATCTGAGCGACTTTTTTAAGCACCTGATCACCTACCAGGTGTCCGTAGTCATCGTTAATGCGCTTAAAAAAGTCGATATCAACGACCAACATGGATAGCGGCGTTTTATGGCGATCGGCACGATAAACTTCTGTTTCTACCGCGTGATCGTAAGCGCCACGATTACCTAGTTGAGTGAGAGGATCTTGATGCGCCATCTGCACTGCATTGTGGTATAAGAGCGCGTTGCGTAAAGGATAAATCAATTGCTCTAATAACAGCTCCAGTCGCATTAACTCTTTTTCTGTAAAATTGCGCTCGCTAGAACATTCAACCACACCGAGGTTTTCTCCATCAAGCTGGAGTTGGTAGTGGCAAAGGTTCTGGTGCTTATCTCCGTGATAAAAAAACAGCCCATGTTGATCATTTCGATAGGCCACGCTTTCACAGGGGACGATATAAGAAGCTTGCTCACAAAAAGTGGTGAGCATTAAGTCCAGATCCAGTGTTCTTTGTAATAAAAGCGATAATTTTTGGCTGGCCTCACAAAGCTCCGCATCTGAAGACTGCTTTAAATAAGGCGCGATGTATTCCACAACACCTGCTTCTACGACATCAATGGTTTTGGGAGTTGCCACGTTTTTCATAAATCTCATCACTTTAAACAGCTAAGCTAAGGGTATGATAAGGTATTAGCGAATTGTGTGCCAACTTAGCGATACTAAAAAAACAGCTTCTAAAACATAGAGTTGGAAAAGGAAATTTTTTGGTCAAAAAATTAAGGTCAATTTTTTGACTGAAAAATACGGTTAAAAAGTGTTCTGGTTTTCCGCTGTATTCAAAAAAATGACGCTGTCCCGGCAACGGCGGCACAAGATTGCCGTTGCCATCAGCGAGTAATTATTAGGCGTCGATGCGCTGGCCGTGGACCTCTGCGCTATCGGCCCCCATTAAATAAAGGTAGAGGGGCATTATTTCAGCCGGGGTTTTTACCGTCATGGGATCTTCTACTGGGTAAGCTTTAGCACGCATTTTGGTTCTTGTTGCGCCCGGATTGATGGTGTTAACCCGTATATTTGACTTCTCTAGCTCGTCTGCCAGTACTTGAGCAAAGCCTTCGGTAGCAAATTTTGAGACAGAATAAGCACCCCAAAAAGCGCGTCCCTTGTTGCCAACACCAGAGCTGGTAAAGATAACTGAGGCGGCTGGAGATTGACGCAAGGCCGGTAACAGGGCTTTGGTCAAAAAGAAGGTGGCGTTAACATTGACCTGCATAATGTTGAGCCAGTGTTCGTCGTTGTAGCTGTCGATAGGTGAAAGCTGACCCAGTTGGCTGGCATTATGGAGCAGGCCGTCAAGGCGACCAAATTCAGAGAGAATTTTTTCACCGATTTGTTGCGCCTGTTCTATTGAAAGGTTTAACAGGTTGACGGGAATGATAGCTGGTTGTGGGCCGCCTTGAGCTTCGATTTCATCATACACTTGCTCAAGTTTTTCGGTGGTTCGTCCCAGAAGGATAACCGTTGCACCATGTTTGGCATAGGTCAGAGCGGCTGATTTGCCAATGCCATCGCCAGCACCTGTAATCAGAATCACCTTGTCTTTAAGTAAGTCGTCGGCAGCTTGGTAATTTTCTATCATTGTTGTTCTACGTCAGATCAGTTTGAGCCGCATTGTAACTGATTGTGAGTCAATGGAGTAGCAGGAGTTCTACACACTGTGGGATTGTGCTAGCTTTTTTCTCCATTTGAGGGATGAGTTGTTTAAAGTGCATTGGCCATCTCAGAATGAAGCAGATCAATATCGGAATCTTCTCGAGTAATTCGGGCATACCATATCTGTTGCTTATCTCTCGATAGTTTTAATCCAGAAAAATAAAGCAGGTTATTCAATGGCAACTGCTTTACTTCACTGTTGCTTGCACGGCTGTGTTGAATCAGTAGCGATCCATGTTGGAAGTCACGTTTGACCCAAAAAATATCGGTGTTGGTAACCGCCCAGTTGGCTTCGTCAAATACTGCCAGTTGTTGTAACACTTGCTGTTCCTGAGATTGGTTTTGCAACCAGAGCCCCGTCTGGTTGGCCTTGGTATAAAACAGGGAGCCATCAGCGGATATTTTGACGACTTTACCGCCTTGCTGAGTGACTTTTTGCAGTTCTTGACTGATGGGAGACCAACGCCATATCTGCCAATCACCAGAGCGAGTTGAGCCAAAATATAATTCGCCAGAGACAGGATGCCAGAATGGAGCGTAGGCATTTTTTAAGGGTTGTGGCTGCGTGAGGCGCTGAGTGTCCAGGTTATATAGATACACACTATAACCCTTGGCTTCGGCGACAGAAAAAGCAATCTCTCGGCTATCTGGCGACCAATCAAAAGACAATATCCAGGGGCCATTAAACTGCGTTAGCTGATGGTACTCTGAGCCTTTTTGTAACCACAGCTCGGCGGTGCCACTGCGGTCCGATATAAAAGCTGTGGCTTTGTTGTCTGGTGCCTGCTGAGCCTGCCAGTTCATTTGTTTGTCCGCGATGATGTTTAGTTCTGTGCCATCGTGGGCTAGTGCTACGACTTCGCTGTTTTCGGTCCAACGTTCGAGTGCAATGGTATGTTGAGCATTAATGGATATTTCATCGCCGTTAGGCAAAGCACTGTGTATATTCTTGGGCTCCCACTTTGATAGGGGCGTCTGCCATAAGAAAAAAGGGCCGCGTCGATTAGAAGTAAAAAACAGAGAACGGTTATCGGCTGCGAAAGCCAGGCCATGAACTTTAGTATGCTCCTTGCTGAGCCTTTTCCAGGGAGCGTTTATGGGGAATGAATTGAGGTAAATATCTTCAACGCCCGGCAGCGGAGATAATGTTACGGCGATTTGTTGGCCATCAGCACTTAGCGCCAGATCATCAACGCCCACTCCTGATTGAATATTGATGACCTGTTGAGTCAGAGTGGGAAGGTGCAATCTATTGAGCCGACCTGGAGCCATCGGGTGTTGGCGATCAATATACAATAACTCCTGTCCATCGGCGGCCCAGCTCATATCATAGACACCTTGGGGCTGACAGCTCGCCAGTTTTTTCTCTGGACCACCAATCAGTGGAACTGTCCAGATTTCACATTGTTGAGTTGCGGTAATACGGGCAAAAGCAATGCGTTTTTGATCCGGCGAAAATGTGGGTTGGTGATCATAAAACTCACCGGTGGTGAGTTGTTGAATACCTTCATCGGTGAGTGACTTTACATAAATAGCCATGCCATTTTGGTGAGAGCGAGCATAAGTGAGCCAGTGTCCTGACTGGCTGAGATTGGGGTACCTTTCCTTCGCCTCGCTGGCCAGTAAAATGCTCCTCTCCCAGTTTTTTTCTTGATCAACAGGAAGCCACTGACTTAGAAGCAGGAGTAAAAACGTTACCAAAGCAACGGATATGGCGACCACTCGATAGTGTCGGCTGAGAAGCGAGGGAGGAGTCTCTTGAGTTACCGTGATCTGATTAAGGCGGTAGCCTTGTTTGGCGATGGTCTCTATTGAAAGCCCTAACTCTGGGTGTTGCTTAAAGTGTTTGCGCAGAATTGAAATGCAGCGAGTAATAGCATCATCGCTGACTACTTGGTCCTTCCAGACTGCCGTTATGAGTTGCTCCCGGATCACCACTTCACCAGAAACCGTAGCAAGGCAATGAAGCACTCGGATGACTTTGGGCTCAAGTTTAATCTGACCATCTTTAAAGTAGAGTGTGTTGTCACTAAGAGAAAGGCGGCAATAGTTGAGTGATAGTTCGTGGCTGTTGGATGTTTTTACATCAATGGCAGAGTTCAATGCGGGATCCTTGGCATTCATCAGAAAATCATCGGACTTTCCTCAGGTAAATTAAGCCTTGGTTTTCATAGTCTTACGACTTCATTGATGAAACGAGGTCGAAAATGAAAACCTTCTTAATATTTTGCTTATCTTTATCTATTTGTTTGTTCATTTCCAGTAGTTTTGCCGCATCTTTTATCGAGGGAGAGCTTCCGCGTAGAGCTGATCTGGGTTTTTCTCCGGTTATTGAGGATCAACAGCTTGTCATTCGACGAGTAAAGTCGGGGTCGCTCGCTGAAAAGTCGGGAGTAAAAGATGGCGATGTGATTGTGGGAATGACGGCGAAGGGCCAGACCTGGTCATTTGCGAACTCTAACGCCGAACAGTTGCTGGATGCCCAAACTTGCTTGTGGCGAGTGCCTGGTGGCAAGCCTCTTAAACTGACAATTAAAAGGAAAGGCAAGACCAAAGTGCTGAGCTGGGTACCCGATAAGCAACCTTTAGAAAAGATCGAGAAGGTCGATAGTTATTATGACAGCTTGGTAACTCGTGGGGGTAGTCACCTGAGAACCATCGTCTCGGTACCCGAAAAGAAAAAACAGAAACTGCCCGCCATTTTCTTTGTGCAATGGGTGTCCTGTGGTTCCATAGAATATCATCCTCGTAGCGCTTCTCGTGAATTGTTTGCTCAATTGCTACACAGTTCGGGGCGTGCTTTGGTGAGAGTGGATCGAGCGGCTAGCGGTGATAGTCAGGGGCCAGCCTGCCATCAGTTAGGTTATGACCGTGAATTACAGGATTATGTTGACGCCTTTAAAAAGTTAAGCCTGCACCCGATGGTCGATAAACAACGTATTATTATCTGGGGATCCAGCTTGGGCTCCACTTTAGCTCCGCTTATTGCCGTCCAGTTACAGAAGGAAGGTGTGCCTGTTGAAGGTGTCATGATTCAGGGAGGCGGAGCTGTTACTTATCTCGAAAGGATGTTGGCCTTTGATCGTATTTATCTTGAACGTCGCACTCAAGTAGCACCTGAGAGCATTCATCAGCAAATGTTGGATCGCCATCAGTTTCAGTATGAATATTTGGTGATGGGTAAACATCCTGATGACATCGCCAGTCAATCGCCTGCTATGAAAGCGGTCCGCAATGACATATTGGGGATGAATCAAAGCACCCACTACGGAAGACCTTATCTGTGGCATCAACAAGCTGCAAAACATAACTTTTTAGCTGCGTGGCATCAGCTAGAGGTTCCGGTACTGGTGGTCTTTAACGAGTTTGATCAATTTGAGTCAGAGCATGGTCATCGAATGATAGTGGATATGATTAACCGCTGGCGACCTGGTTCTGCAACCTTTGTAAAGCAGACGGGTATCGGACACAGCCAATATCGTTACTCATCGATTGAGCAGGCATATCAGTTTAAAGAAGGAAGTAAGGCGACTTCATCGTTTTCTGGTCATTTAAGCCAGTGGTTAAAACGATTTGATTAACTCTTAATGTTATTAAAGGGTGCCAGTTTCTATACCCAAAGCATTTCAAGGTGCAGGTAATCCCCTGAGCTTAGCTTTACTAAGTGATTGGGGTGAGTGCGCGCAGCGCTGCAACTTGAACATCAGCGCTGCAACTTGAAAGGCGACGGGTATAACTACCAGGGAAGGTAACAATGAACTAATTTGCGGATAGGGCTGGGTTCATACATTTCGGTTTGCCATTGTGTGTTCTTTCGGTTACAAGCTAACCAAAGCTTAATTTGCTTAAAGTATTGAGCCAATGGTTCTGATCTAGCCAGTGTTTGATTTTTGTACCAAGTGTGGTAGTCAGCATCAAACTTGGATAAATCCGTCGAAGCCATCGTTTGCTTCAATGGACTAAGGATTGAGCCTGGCATAATAAAAAGAGCCGAGCGAAGTAGCCAGTATTGTCCGAGTTTTTCCCATCGGTCAGTCTCAGCTTGGAATGAGCTGGGCGTAAGTGCCTGGGCGATCAATTGGCCCGTCATAGCTTCAAATTCCTGGCGTGTCGAATGCGAGGTTGATTGAGCGTGACTTGAGGATATTTGAGAGGCTAGCCAAAGCTCTGCCTGCGTAAGCCAATCTCGATTATATTGAGAGTCAGGTAATGCTTTTAATAGAGGATGTTGAGCTGACTCTTGAGACCACTGTGTACTTTGTTGGCACCACCATTGAAATTGAGCGGTGACTACCTGACTTTCGTTGGATTTAGTTGCCAATTGCAACCAGAGCTTGAGCAGAGAGAGGCGAATAATCGCGTCAGTGTCTTTTTTGTTGCGTAAAAAACAATAGTAGAAGTCGTCACCAATAGGAATATGTTCTGTCAAACAGTGTTCAATGATATCCATCCCTTAGTTTGGTCCTATTGTTAACTATCGGTGACAAAGGCTAAGCCTAGCGAAAAAGTGTGGATGACACCAGCTGTAGATAAGTCAGGGGAGTGATATTCCCAAAAAAAACAGATTCTGGTAAATTGCGTTGATAGAGTAGTAGGTGGTTTTTAGCGTCTGTGGTGTGGACGCTTCGTGTTCCAGATTTCAAAAAATTGAGGGTTGTGTTGGTATTATGGCAAAACGTATTGTTTTGGTCGAAGACGAACAGGTCATTCGCGAAAATTATGTATCGGCTTTTCGTAAATATGGTTACGAAGTGATGGCCTATGCTTCGGTAGAAGAAGCTGAGCGTGGTTTTCAAACTCGTTTGCCTGATTTGGCGATTCTGGATGTAGGACTGGGGGATGAACCAGAAGGCGGCTTTAAGCTTTGTCAGCAACTTCGCCAGCAGTCGAATTCTTTGCCGATCATGTTTTTAACAGCTTTGGATAGTGACTTTGATGTTATTTCTGGGTTGCGACTCGGTGCTGACGATTATGTGACCAAAGATATCAGCTTGCCACATTTGATGGCTCGAATTGCTGCTTTATTGCGTCGGGTCTCGGCGTTACAGTCGGAGCCAACCGAGAGCGAAATCATTGAGTTTGATAGTCTAAAGATTGATGTTGAACGCATTAAAATTTATTGGCAGCAACAGCCTGTGGAGCTTACATTAACCGAGTTTTGGATGGTTCATGCGTTAGCAAAGAATCCTGGACATGTTAAAACCCGTGACCAGTTAATGGAAACGGCCAATGTTGTTGTAGACGACACAACCATTACTTCTCATATCAAACGTATCCGTAAGAAGTTTATCAAGATCGACTCAGCCTTCGATTGTATTGATACGGTTTACGGTATGGGCTATCGCTGGAAGAGCTAACTGGGGCATTTGACTCAGACACAATAGAGACAGCCAAGCAAAGATAAACAGGCCCCAAGTTTTTTATCAAGAGAGTAATTATCTGTGAAACGTTTCTGGACCTTAAGACGAAAATTAATATTATTCTCTTTGGCGCTGATCTCCATTCCTCTGGCAGGCATCAGCCTGTTGCAGCAAATTGAGCGCATTCTTGTTGAAAATTTGCAGCAACACTTGCAAGGGTATGCTCAGTCCATTGCATTTTCTTTAACACAACAAAAAGCACTTTTTTCTCGAGACGTGCTCGGAAGCGAAGCGTCGCAGTCGGGGTTTTATGTTTCTACATTACCACAACCTTTAGATATTGATGGTTACCATGATGATTGGTTTGCGGTCAGTGATTTTACTAAACGCTATCGCAATGAATCTTTGTCTTTATCGGTAATGACTGGTACACGAGGAGATAGCTTTAGCTTGATGATTGATGTTGAAGTGCCAAGCATTGGCTATCGACAAACTCATGATCTTGATGCTTTAAGTGACCAAGTGGTTGTTCGTCTAATAAACCAGAAAGGCGAGCACTATGAACTCAAGTTTGCACCTCTTGCTCCGGGTAAAGTCAATCCTTCTATTCGTAGCGATGCTCAGCAAAATGTGTGGGTGAGTGATGCTAAGTGGCAAGAAACCAATACGGGCTATGGGCTTGAGATCAAATTGCCTATATTCCAACAGTGGCAAGCGCTGGGCGTTGCTGTTTTCCATCCTGATGGTCAATCGAGTACTGTGCAAACCGTCAGTAGCTTCGAACAACAACTGAATCCTTTGATATGGCCTTCACAGGCTCTTGAGGCTCAACTAAAGCAATTAAATTCGCGCAATGCTCGGCGCATCTGGGTGCTGGATGCTAAAGGGCGTTTGCTTGCTCGTGCAGGAAATGTAAAAAGTGATTTGCCCTTGCAGCGAGTGAATCCCATTATTAACTTTTTATTTGCGCCACCACCGGGCGACTTTAATGATCCCCGAGCTCGTTCTATTGCTTTGTCTATGCCAGCTGTGCAACAAGCCTTAGAAGGTCAAAGCCAGTTAGATCTCGAGCCCGTTGCGGGGCAAACTTTGGCAATAGCTCTAGCGAGTGTGCCTGTGATAGCCGATGGTGCCGTTATTGGGGTTGTGGTAGTAGAAGAAACCGTTGCGGCTATTCAGATGGTGCAACGAGAAGCGCTTAACGTTTTTGTTAATACCTCCCTGCTTATGATTCTAATGGTGATTGTGGTGGCTATTATTATTGCTACTCGTTTTACTCATAGAATTACACGACTCAACCAATCGGTGAATGAATCTGTGGATGAGTATGGGCGTGTTATTAACATCATTGATGCCGATAAAACAAAAGATGAAATTGGAGAGCTTGGTCGTTCTTTTGAATCGATGAGCGTTCGCCTGACGGAATATCATGATTATCTGGAAAAGCTGGCATCGCGACTTTCTCATGAGCTAAGAACGCCCGTTGCTATGGTGCGATCATCTATCGATAACATTGCATTGTCTCATCAAGAAGAGTTAAGTCAGCCAATCAATAATGCTTTATCTGGTATCCAACGGATGAGTGGCATCATTAACCGAATGAAAGAAGCAGCTCGAGTTGAGCAAAGTATCTTTGCTTCACAGCGAGCTGAAATTGATCTAAAAGAATTTTGTCACCAGTATGTTGATGCTTACGGACAGATGAACCCAGATTGGAGTTTTGAAGTTATCTTAACAGGAGAGTTAAACGCTATCGAAAGTTCTCCTGAATTAATGGCTCAGTTATTGGATAAATTATTTTCTAATGCTATGGATTTTGCCGAATCATCCAGTGTCATTCGACTTTATGTTGAGCACAATAATGACCACATTGAAGTGGCGGTAGAGAATCGAGGTCCGGCTTTGCCCGATGTCGACACTAAAGAACTATTTGCTTCTATGGTTACTTTACGAGATCCCAAATATCGCCAACCTGAACAAGTGAATATGGGATTAGGTCTCTACATAGTGCGCTTGATTGCAGAGTATCATGGCGGTGATTATTTTGCTTATAACACAGAAGATGCCACCGGAGTGCGAGTGGGTATTCGTTTTTCTCGCTGATGATAGTTGGTGACAATATCTGACTTTACCGATATCGCCACATTTTATTATGAAATGAAATAATACTTTCACTTCAAGCTCTTATTAAGACTTCTTATTGAGATATATCGCAATTATTAGAATGCTTATTACTAAGCGAAATAGTTACATAGATTAATTAGATCTATCTCATTTTAGGGGTAGATATTAGATGAGATGATCATGAGCAAAAAGCTTACACGACAAATCGTGGTTGTCTGTTGTATCTGCTCACGAGCTTTTGTTTAATAGTGACCCAAGGAATTGAGATAACGTTAAGGACGATCGTAGGTAGCGAATGGAGTCGCTGATGTTGGGTAATAGCGGAAAGCTAAAAGAATAAATGACTGACTACCTTTGTCTTTTTCACTCTTTTTTATGGTTTGAAGATTTGCCTCGTGATTGGCTGTTCACGTCGCAAAACAGGGATACATGATGCTGTTTATCATCTATCTAACCTAACGCTCAATCAAGAGCTAAATAATGAAGGAGAAAGGAAGATGGGAACCAATTATTCATTGTCGCAGGCTTGGCGTTTTAATCCGTCTCAATGGGCACGCCAGAGTGGTTTGTTAGTGGCTGCTGTGCTATGCCAGTTTGTTGCTGTCGAAGCAACTGCGAAAGAAGAAATGGTGAGAACGTCTTTTGGCGAAGTCGTGGTGAAGCATAATCAAGATAGAGGCAAAGGCGTTCTATCGCAGAACAGTGCCATCAATCCATTTGCTACTCGTGCGCAAAGAGCTGCCATAGAGGCCTTATCATGGAACGAAAGCAGCCCAGCTCCAGTAGGTACAAAACAACTAGAAGCGCCAACCATGAATTTGCCTAATGGTGATTCGATGGGAGGACAACCCGAAGCTGACGCCAACCAGCGCGCGCAAATTGAATTTGCTGATGCCTGGGCATTTATCGAAGAGCAGGATCGTATCGCTGCAAAAAATCAACAATCGCCGATAGATGCATTGGATGGGACTCACGGCATTTTCACTCGTTATGCGGGTAACCTATATTCACAGATGTGGAAATATGCGCCATTTAATAAGATTGGCAAGTTGTACTTTAAAACCCCTTCTGGTGGCAGCTCTTACTGTACGGCCAATGTGATCAGTAGCACTGGGCATATTGCAACGGCTGCACACTGTATATACACCCGTGGACAGGGATTTAACAATAGTTTCAGCTTTGTTCCTGCCGACCGTTATGGCGCAGCACCTTACGGTAGTTTTGGCTGGTCTTCTGCCACAGTGTTGAATGACTGGATTAATGTGGGTGATCGTAAGTCGGATCTGGGCATCATCAAGCTGGCCAACAACGCTTCAGGTATTCCTGTTACTTCTTACGTTGGCTGGTTAGGTAAGTCCTGGAACTATGGTTACACTCAGCACATGCATTCTTTTGGTTATGCCAGTAATCTGAGCACACAATATACTAATATCTGTGCCGCTCAGAGTTTTTACTCTGGTACCGAAGGAACTAACGTTTTGGTTAAAGGTTGTGATATGACCTACGGCTCCAGTGGTGGTGGTTGGTTACGTAACTTCCTACCTTATTCTCATGGTGGCAACTATGTGAATGGTGTAGTGAGTGGCCCACATATTGGTGGATTTGGTAATACCTATGTAGGCCCTCGTTTTAGCAGTTATAACATTGTTGCACTGTGTAACGTGCAGGGCTGCTAGCTCTAAACCTCATGGCCGTCTTGGCGGTCATGAGTCTCTTCTTTGACTATTTTCTCTCTTAATTTTCTGAATTTTCACTAAACTTACCGATGACTGCTCTGATGATCGGGATTATTCTCTTTTTATTATAAGTGGTGACTGGCTTAACCCGCTGCAAAAGCGTTACAATCCGCTCATTCAATTATGAGTGGTTGATGTTGCCAAGAGCATATTTGTTAGCTACTTTTTATCCGTTTGTATGAACTATGGAGTCGAATAATGTTTGACCGTTTTGAGGCATTACCTGCTGATGCGTTGTTGGGTTTGATTGTTGCTTATCGAGATGATCCAAATCCTCAAAAGGTAGATTTAGGTGTGGGTGTTTACCGTGACGAAGAGGGTAACACTCCGATTATGTCCGCTATTCAAAAAGCTGCGGCCAAACATTTGGAAACAGAAGACTCAAAAACCTATATTGGCCCGGTCGGCGTTGCCGGTTTTGTTGATGGAATTAAATCATTGGTGTTTGGCAATGGTTCGCCTATCGTTGCTGATAACCGCATTGCTGCGATTCAAACTCCGGGTGGATGTGGTGCGTTGCGCGTGGGCAGCGAGTTATTAAATCGTGATGCTCAGGATTTAACCGTTTGGGTGAGTGATCCAACTTGGGCGAATCATGAGCCTTTGATTGGTTCTGCGGGTCTTAAAATCCAGTCTTATCCTTACTTTGATAAAGCAACCGGTGGCGTTAAGTTTGAGCAGATGGATGAACAGTTGGCCAAGCTTGGACCTAATGATGTTGTGTTGTTACACGGCTGCTGTCATAACCCGACTGGTGCTGATTTATCATTTGAGCAATGGCAGCAAATTACTGCTCGTGCAGAAAAGCAAGGATTTATTCCTTTCGTTGATATTGCTTATCAAGGCTTGGGCGATGGCCTTGAAGAAGATGTCAAAGGCTTCCGTTATCTGGCAGAGCGAGTACCCGAATTAGTACTGGCAACGTCGTGTTCGAAGAACTTTGGTTTGTATCGTGAAAGAACTGGTGGCTTGATGGTACAAACAGCTAACGCAACACAGGCGACGGCTATTCAAACTCAAATTCAGGATGTCGCTCGTGCGAACTATTCTATGTCACCTGCTTACGGTGGTTATCTGGTTGAAGCTGTGTTGCAAGATGATAGCTTACGTCAAGAGTGGATGACTGAGTTGGATGCTATGGCGACACGGGTTAAATCATTACGTGAAGGTTTGGTTGAGAAGCTAGCCCAGCGTGGTGTGAGCAAAGACTTTAGCTTTATTCGTGAACAAAAAGGGATGTTCAGTTTCTTAGGTATTTCTAAAGAGCAGGTTCATGAGTTAAAAGACAAGTACAGCATCTATATGGCAGACTCTAGCCGTATTAATGTGGCGGGTTTAAGTACTAGCTGCTTAGATTATGTTGCTGATGCTTTGACAGCTGTTATCGATGGTTAGTAGTTGTTTTATCGTTATATAAAAAAGGCTGCGTAATGCAGCCTTTTTTGTTTTAGTCAGTGTGACTCAGTTGAGTCAGCGCTTCCTGTAATTGCTCAGAGTTTTCAACCCAACTATCTGCTGGCCAACTTTGTGGGTCTTCTTGTGGTGGAATATAACCCCATAAAGCCGCAACGGCTTTCATTCCTGCAGCTTTCGCGGCCATCATGTCGCGTTCATCGTCGCCAACATACACGCAGTTTAAGGCATCAACATTTAATGTTTTTGCTGCTTCAAGCAATGGCAATGGATGCGGTTTTTTTTCGCCAAAAGTATCGCCGCTATAAACCACCGCAGCGCGTTCATCAAGCTCAAGCGCTTTGATTAATGGTTGAGTCAGAAAGTCTGGTTTGTTGGTAATAATTCCCCAGGGAATTCCGGCTGATTCTAAATCAGTAATCAGTTTTTCGATACCGTCAAACAAAACCGTATGACGACATACTGCGCGTTGATAAATGGCTAAGAAGCGCTGCTTCAAAGGTTCAAACTCTTTGTCTGCAGGGGTTACTTGAAATCCTATACCAAGCATTCCTGGAGTGCCCTTTGATACATAAGGACGGATATCTTCGAACGTCATGGGGGGGCGACCTTGCGCCACCAACAATTCGTTTAATGCAAATGCCAGATCGCGAGCGGTATCTGCGAAGGTTCCATCTAAATCAAATAAAACAGCAGCGTAATTCATAAAACACTCTTTGATAAATAAAAATGAACGTTGACTTTTATTAAGCTGTTTCGCGATAGTGACAGATATAATTTACATCGACATTACTATCGGATAACCAATAATTTTTTGTCAAAGGATTAAAGTGCATCCCTGTCATGGTTCTTAGCTCTAAATGGCAAGCACGGGCCCAGCGATCCAGCTCAGAAGGCTTAATAAATTTTGCGAACTCGTGAGTGCCTTTCGGTAGCATATTGAGTATGTACTCTGCACCGACGATGGCGAATAAAAATGACTTGGGATTTCTATTCAGAGTAGAAAAGAACACATCGCCACCAGGCTTAACCAACTGTTGGCAGGCATTGATCACCGAGCCAGGATCCGGTACATGCTCTAACATTTCTAAGCAGGTAACGATGTCAAAAGATTGGCCTTCGGTTGCTGCCAGTTCTTCCGCTGTAATCTGTTGATAATGGACAGATTGCCCTGATTCTAATTGATGTAAACGTGCAACAGAAAGAGGTGCTTCACCCATATCAATACCAGTCACTTCTGCACCCATTTTTGATAGTGCATCGGCAAGTATTCCACCGCCACAACCGACATCTAGAATTTTTTTGCCTCCTACACCACCTGAATGTTGATTGATAAAATCAACACGCAAAGGATTGATATCATGCAAAGGTTTAAATTCGCTGTTTTTATCCCACCAGCGTTCGGCTAAATCTTCAAACTTTTTGATTTCACTGAAATCGACATTTTGTGTTGTCATAATGAATTAACTTTTGGTTATTGCGTTTGCGTAATGGTCTTTTGCCAATGCTTTACTTTATCAAGCAGTTGCTCTTCATCAATAGAAGTTAATTGACGATTATCTAACTGCAGTTTGCCATTAACCCAAACATGAGTGACTTGTTCTCGTGTGGCTGAGTACACAATTTGAGAAACCGGATCAAAGAGTGGTTGAGTTTCGATGCGATCCAGATCGATGGCGCATAGATCAGCGCATTTGCCAACTTCGATACTGCCACAGTCTTCATCGATACCTAGAGCTTTAGCGCCATTCAATGTGGCGGCTTTTAGTGCTGTAAACGCAGGCATGGCACTGGCATCCATAGCCCCCACTTTGGCGAGTAGTGCGGCTGATTGTAGTTCGCCTAGCATGTCGAGATCGTTATTACTTGCTGAGCCATCGGTGCCGATGGCAAGGTTAACATCGGCCTCAAGTAACTTGGCTGTTGGGCAAATACCGCTGGCCAGTTTCATATTCGATTGTGGACAGTGAATAACATGGACACCGTTGTCACTGACCAAGCGGATATCATCATCATTAAGCTGAGTCATGTGAACCGTCTGTAACGATGGTGAAAGCAGACCCAGATCATTCAGTCGCTGGATGGGGCGTTGGCCTTTTTCTTTGACCGCTTGCTCTACTTCAAAAGCAGTTTCATGCAAGTGGATGTGGATACCCAGATCCAGTTCTTGCGAGTAGGTTGCGATTTTCTTTAACGGCGCATCAGAAACAGTATAAGGTGCGTGAGGCGCAAAGCTGAAGCGGATGCCATCCTGATGTTTAAAGTTATCGAAAGCAGCAAGGCCTTTATGAATGTATTCATCAGCATTATTAGCCCAGGCGGTGGGGAAGTCGATGACGACCATGCCAATATTGGCACGAATGCCTGTATCGGTGGCAACACGTGCCGCGATTTGCGGATAAAAATACATGTCGTTAAAACAGGTAGTGCCACTGCGTAGCATTTCGGCAATAGCGAGTCGCGTACCATCTTCAACGAATTCCTCACTGACGTGTTTGGCTTCTGCTGGCCATATATGTTGCTCTAACCAGGTCATTAAGGGCAGATCATCCGCAAATCCACGTAGTAAATTCATTGCAGAATGGGTATGAGCGTTGATTAAGCCTGGAATTAAGGCATGGCCTTTTAGGCGTCGCAAGTGAGTGGCATCAAAACGGTTAGTGAGTTCATCATGATGCTCGACAGCGATGATTCTTCCTTTGTCGATGGCGACGCCGTAGTTGTGCAGTACGGTGTCTTCTGGTTGGACGGGGATCACCCAGTCGGCCAGAATTAATGTATCAATAGATTGAGACACAGTAATCGCTCTTTATATTGTTTGATGTTATGAGGCGAGTATATCACTGAATTTGGTCAATTAAGAATGGCTTGTGAGCGTCTGATTTTGCTTATTGATACTATTAAATGTAGGTGAATGGCTTTGGATTGAACAAAAACTCAACAGATTTAGTTTGCTTGATTAATTCACCGACAAATAAAGCAAAGGAAGCTCGCTGTACTCCCTGCTTTATGGTACAATCGAGGGCTTATGTGAGGGATATTGAAAATATCGTAACTATCAGAAATATAAGGTTTTTTTGATTTTATGGGTGAGTTCGCGAAAGAAATTCTTCCGATTAATATCGAAGATGAATTAAAAAATTCCTACCTTGATTACGCTATGAGCGTTATTGTCGGGCGTGCGCTACCCGATGTCAGAGACGGCCTTAAGCCTGTTCACCGTCGTGTACTTTACGCGATGAATGAATTGGGCAATGATTTTAATAAACCCTACAAAAAATCAGCTCGTGTTGTCGGTGACGTGATCGGTAAATATCACCCTCACGGTGATTCTGCTGTATACGACACGATCGTTCGTATGGCACAGCCGTTTTCGCTTCGTTATATGTTGGTCGATGGTCAGGGGAACTTTGGTTCTGTTGATGGCGACTCTCCTGCTGCAATGCGATATACCGAAGTCCGTATGTCAAAAATGGCTCATGAGTTATTGGCCGATCTTGATAAAGAAACGGTTGATTTTGAGCCCAACTACGACGGAAGCGAAAAAGAACCTACTGTTTTACCAACTAAGATTCCTAATTTATTAGTGAACGGTTCGTCTGGGATTGCGGTAGGGATGGCAACCAATATTCCTCCTCATAATCTGGGTGAAGTGGTCGATGGATGTTTAGCCTTGATCGAAGAGCCCGAGATTGATCTCCAAGGCCTGATGGAACATATTCCAGGCCCAGATTTTCCAACTGAAGGTATCATCAATGGCCGCGCGGGTATTTTAGAAGCCTACCGTACAGGTCGAGGCCGTATTTATATTCGAGCCAGAACCCACGTTGAAGAAGACGAAAAGAACGGTAAGCCCAGTATTGTAGTGACTGAGCTGCCTTATCAGGTTAATAAGGCTCGTTTGATCGAAAAGATCGCTGAGCTAGTTAAAGATAAAAAAATTGAAGGCATTACTGGTCTGCGCGATGAGTCTGACAAAGACGGTATGCGCATGGTGATTGAGTTACGTCGTGGCGAAGTGCCTGATGTCGTACTGAATAATTTATATTCTCAAACACAGATGCAATCGGTTTTCGGGATCAACATGGTGGCGTTAGAAAATGGCCAGCCGCGTTTGTTTAACCTGAAAGAAATGCTCGATGCCTTTATTCGACATCGTCGCGAAGTCGTTACACGTCGTACGATTTATGAACTACGTAAAGCGCGCGAAAAAGCCCACGTATTAGAAGGTCTGGCAATTGCTCTGGCCAACATTGATGAAGTGATTGAACTCATCAAAAAGTCCCCATCACCAGCAGAAGCAAAAGAAGCTTTATTGAGTCGTGCATGGGCGCCTGGTCAGGTTTCTGACATGCTCGAACGTGCGGGGACTGACGCATGTCGCCCTGATGATCTCGAAGACATTTATGGATTTAATGACGGCCAGTACCATCTTTCTCCTGCACAGGCTCAAGCGATTCTTGAATTACGCTTGCACAAGCTGACAGGACTCGAGCATGAAAAACTGATTGGTGAATACCAAGAATTGTTGGCTGTTATTGCTGAGTTATTAAAAATTCTAGGCAGCAACGAACGCTTGATGGAAGTGATTCAAGAAGAATTACACCAGGTTCGTGAAGCTTATAATGACCCTCGACGCACCGAAATTACTAACAGTACCGCTGATTTGTCAGTAGAAGATTTGATTACCGAAGAAGATGTGGTGGTTACTTTGTCACATGAGGGTTATGTGAAGTATCAACCGTTGTCTGCGTACGAAGCTCAGCGTCGTGGTGGTAAAGGTAAATCTGCTACCAAGATGAAAGATGAAGACTTCATCGAAAAACTTCTGGTTTGTAGTACTCACGACACCATTCTGTGTTTCTCCAGTAAAGGTAAAGTTTATTGGCTACGTACCTTTGAGTTACCACAAGCAAGTCGTGGAGCGCGTGGTAAGCCTATCGTCAATGTCTTGCCATTAGAAGCCGACGAACGCATTTCTAGTATCTTACCTATTCGAGAGTACGATGCCGAAAAGTTTGTCTTTATGGCGACGGCTTCGGGCACGGTTAAGAAAACCTCTCTTGAGCAATTCTCTCGTCCACGTAAGGGCGGCATTATCGCAGTTGATCTGAATGAAGGCGACGAACTCATCGGCACCGTCATCACTAATGGTGATGATCACTTGATGCTGTTCAGTGATGCCGGAAAAGTCATTCGCTTTAGTGAGCAAGATGTAAGAGCCATGGGGCGTACAGCTCGTGGTGTTCGTGGTATGAAATTGTTTGATGAACAGCGTGTTATGGCTCTAGTAGTGGCTTCAGAAGAAGGTCAGGTTATGACCGTTACCGAGGCTGGATATGGTAAGCGAACTGAGATGTCTGAGCATCCTGTTCGTGGACGTGGCGGCCAAGGGGTTATCTCTATCGTTGTTAACGAGCGAAACGGTAATGTAATAGGTGCTGTTCCTTGTTTTGATGGCGATGAGTTAATGCTGATCACAACCAGCGGAACTTTGGTTCGAACTCGTGTCGATGAAGTTCGTATTATGGGGCGTAACACTCAGGGGGTTCGCCTTATTCGTTTAGATGATGATGACGCACTGTGCAGTGTTGAGCGTATCGAAGAATTGGATAGTGAAGAAGACGGCGAGCTTGATGGCACCGAGTCTGATGTATCCAATGAAGCTGCGGCCGATGAAGCCACTGATAGTCAAGATGAGAGTGGAGCTGATAGCTAATGCAGCATCAGCCCCCCTTTAATTTTAGTGCGGGGCCTGCTTTATTACCCAAAGAGGTGATGGATCAGGCTCAGGCTGAGTTTCAGGATTGGCAGGGCACTGGCCTTTCTGTGATGGACTTTAGTCACCGTGGAAAAGACTTTGTCAGCATTGCAGAAAAGTCTGAAGCGGATTTACGTCAGTTACTTGAGATCCCTGAGCACTATAAAGTCCTTTTCACCACAGGCGGCGCTACCTTTCAGTTTGCCACCATTCCGATGAACTTATTACAAAGCCAGGCCGTGTATGTTAATACCGGGATCTGGAGTTCTAAGTCAGTCAAAGAAGCTCGCAAATACGGTACCGTCCACGAAATCAATGCTCTAGATAAGCAAGATGAGTTAACGGCTGTCGTACCTCATGCGCAGTGGGAAATACCTGATTCTTATGACTATCTACACTATACGCCTAATGAGACTATTTCTGGCGTAGAGTACGACGAGCTTCCCGAAAGTGCGAAAGGGAAACTGGTTGCTGATATGTCCTCAAACATACTTTCGCGGCCTATTAATATCGAAGACCATGCTTTGATTTATGCGGGTGCTCAAAAAAACATTGGCCCAGCAGGCATTACTCTGGTGATTGTTCGCGAAGATATTTTGCAGCGAGAGTTAGCTTCTTATGTACCTAGCATGATGCAGTACAAAGTGCTTGCTGATAATCAAAGTATGTACAACACACCGCCTACCTATGCTTGGTATTTGTCTGGTCTCGTGTTCGATTGGCTCCTCAAACAGGGTGGCGTTGCCGAAATGGAACGGAGAGCCCATCAGCGCAGTGAGCATCTTTATCAATTTATTGATCAGCATGCTTTTTATCATAATCCTGTACACCCTTCTTTTCGCTCAAGAATGAATATTCCTTTTATTCTGGCAAATGAGTCATTGAATGACACTTTCTTAAAAGAAGCGGAGCAAGCTGGTCTTGTCTATTTAAAAGGACATCGTAGTGTGGGTGGTATGCGTGCGAGTCTTTATAACGCTATGCCGATCGAAGGCGTTTATGCGCTTACGAGTTTTATGGAGCGCTTTGCCAAAGACTATGCTTAAAGTTAGAGAATAGCTTTACGTTGATTAAAGCTATTCTCTATCATCTTTACAGTTCCCAGTTCCCAGTTCCCAGTTCCCAGTTCCCAGTTCCCAGTTCCCAGTTCCCAGTTCCCAGTTCTTTATAATAAGTGTGCTTATATTTAAGATCTTGGCGATCTCAAATCGCAAAAGTTATATCCTTTTGAGTGCCTTTATTCCTTTTATTTGATTTTGAAAAAAGTATGTTCACATAAACTTCGTATAAAGAGATTAATACATCTCAATGTTTAATTTTTCTCGTTAAATTTCTCATTGAATATTCAAGTACTTTATCGTTTTGCGAAATATGTCTCATAAAAGCATTACAAATATCCGTAGTATTTTTTGCAAAAATACATAGCGGCTTAATCTTTTTGTCATAAATATTACGAATTGAGTAGGTTTGTGCCTATTTATTCTATTCATTTAGAAATACAATAGGCCGCTGAAATATCTGCATGAAAAAATTAAAAAAATAGCTATTGAGTATTTTACTTTTTTAAAAAGTTATCTATACGTTTAGTAGTAGAAATATGAAGTGAGAAACTTTTCTCATTTTGTTGTTACAAAGTAACAGACTCCATTTCTTTCAAATTGTCATATCTCCCTTCCAAATTCTTTATCCGTCTCTTTAATTAACAAAAAGAGTCATTAAGTCACATATATGCCCTTTAGTAATATCTCTCAAATGTAGATATTTTTTTTAATTGTGAGAGCTCTCACATATTTTGGGATCATTTAAAATTAGAATTGAGATTGGTCTTTGGGATTGTATACTGCTGTTTAAGGAATGCTGTTTTATTCTCAAGATTAATGTGGGTATTTCATCTCTGTTAGAAGGAATGAGTTTGAGATGTTAATAAGAATGAAAAAAGTAGGGTTATGTTTACTGGGGTTAATCGTTGCATCAAGTGTTGATGTGAGTGCAAAGGAAGTTAAAGATCATCCGCTGATTAGTCGTTTCAAAAACTCTACTGTAAAAGATCATAAAGAATATTCGCATTATAAAATAAAATTTCCCGTTGCGGCTGTTAAAGCAGACGGAACAAGTGAATGGTTATCAAAAGAAGGGAAAGCGAGCTTTTATCGCTATACGGTACCCGAAAAAGTAAGTGTTCATGAACTAGCAAAAAGTTATGAAGTGGCTTTTGATAAAGCTAACTTGGAGATTGTTTTTCAATGTTCTGGTTCTGATTGTGGCCAGGGCATGGCAAAGTATATTGAGCTTAACCCCGATTTTAATGGAAAGATTTCTTATTCTTATGACGGGACATCACCTATTTATTTGGTTAAGCATCAAAATAGTGACACATCGACTTATATTTTTGTGTCTCTATACGAAGGCTATTATAACGCGTCGGCTCATCATATTATTTTGACTGAGGAGGCAATGCGACAAGATTCTATAGCGATCAACGCGGACTTTATTCAAGAAAAAATATTGTCCGAAGGAAAAATAGTTTTAGATGGAATATTTTTTGATTCTAATAGTAAAACCATCAAATCCGAGTCAAAAAAATCCCTCAATGAAATTGCAAAGTTTCTCAAGCAAAATAAATCGATGAACTTCTATGTCGTTGGGCATACTGACGGTGATGGAAGCGAACGTTTTAATTTGGATCTGTCACAGGCGCGAGCAACATCAGTAGTGAATGCGCTGACTGAAGGATACAAAATTAGAAAAGAGCAATTGAAAGCTCGAGGAGTAGGTGACTGGGTTCCTGTTGCAACTAATAAAAGTGAAAAGGGACGCGCAAAAAACCGTCGAGTTGAGCTAGTAAAAATTTAACTTTAATCAATCATCATGAAACTAAGGAGACTATCATGAGAACTTTGAAGCTAAAAAAACGCAGTCTGGGCCAAGGTATGACTGAATACATCATCATCGTAGCATTGATCGCAATTGCTGCTATTGGGGTATTCACATTATTTGGTGATGTTGTTAAAAATCAAGTAGGTGCAATGGCTGCTGAACTTGGTGGTAACGAAAGTGCTAATGGTAACAATCGTGCTGCTCAAGCTGGTCGCTCTGCAATGACATTGGCCGAAGAAGAAGTTAACTTAAGCAACTACAGCAAAACTGCTACCAAGGGTGGTAAGCGTTAATCGCTTTGCTAATGTAAGCGCGTAGTTCGCTACGCGCTTGTTTATATTGAGGGAGTATCATGAAATTATCTTTGCCTTTTATTTTTCTTTTATTAACGTCTTGTGCTCAAGCGTCAGATAAAAAAATATCACCGGAAAATAATCCGCATGGATTTGGTACGCCTGAATGGGAAAAGCATGAAACCTGTTTGCACACTGCTGATCTAACCAAGATTAATGCTGAAAGTGTTGCAACACTCAAAGAATTTAATCAAGAGCAAAAAAGACGTTCGATTCTAAAAACTATGGGAAGAGAGCCTCTTAACGAAAATACGGTTAATGATCTGCTTGATCGTAACCGGATTAAAATGGCTCTTGAGCATGAAAAAGCCCCACAGGAAGCTTTTAATAAGATGTGGGAATACTGTATGGGCTTTTCGGTTAAAGAACATTACTACAAAGATGATCGACTAGAGGATGTTAAAGCGCTAGAAGACATAGATGGGATGTGACTATGAAAAAGCAACATGGCTACACCAGTGTTTTTATCATTCTATTATTTGCAGCTGTCGCACTTGGATTGTTTTCTCTTTATGACGTAGGGCAAGTGACCTCCGAGAAACAGAAAATTCAGAATACAGCAGATGCTGTGGCTTATAGTACTGTCAATATCGTTACTCGAGACATGAACTTCATTGCTTATACCAATCGAGCAATGGTGACCAATCAAGTTGCCATCGGACATCTTGTGGCACTCAGTTCATGGAGCCACATGGCAGACATTACTGCAGATAACTATGACAAATTAGCCAGTTATATTCAGAGAATTCCTTATATTGGAACCATCATTGGCTCTATTTTAAGAGCAATGACTGCTGTTATGAAGTACATAACAGACATATTAATGATGATTACTGACAACATGGCAAAAATTGGTATTCCAATTCAAGATAGAATTATTGGCGTACTTTCCTGGCTTCAAACTATTTATCACAACGTTGCAGTTGGTAAAGCTTTTCAAGTTTACAAAGATGTTGCAAAAAGAAATGACCCTAAAATAGAAGAAGGTCTTGCATTTAACGGATTTGCCGTCGCAACGGTTGTTGAAGCTTTTAAAGATGAGTTTGAGAGCTACACACCGAGCCAAACTGCGCGCTACAACCGTCAGGGGCGTAAAGCTCAAAAACGATTTACTGAATTTGCCAATATGGTCAAAGATTCTCGAGACAGATTTTTGCCTGTTCGAGAGTATCGATACTGGAACGCGAGCCTTTTCTTCGTGCGCTTTCACTTTAATAAGGCGGGCGGAACGGATTTCTATATGAAGCGCATGCGTAATCGTCAATGGCAATGGCAGTGGACATCCATGGATACGCACAGTTTCTGGTTTGGTGTTCGTAAATGGAGCTGGCGTCGTGGTTGGTATTGGCGTGACCGTGAAGTTGTTCCTTTAGGCTGGGGAGCTGGACATGCTCTTAACCGCAACTTCAATACTCGTCGTGGCACATTTAACTATTACTGGGAAAGAAGAGCTGATTCTCGACAAAATCAATGGCACCACAACGGAAATTATGCCCGTCGTCATCAATCTTCAGATGCTTGGGGACAGGCATGGCGTAACCGCAGAGCTGCGTGGGGAATTTATCGACCAGCATGGTTCTCTGGCAATAATCGACGCGACATCGAGAATAATCTAGCGACCACTCAAGGTTTGAGAACCTTCCGTGATTTTAAAGATGATACTCGAAAAGACGTTGGCCCTGACTTAGTTGTTTTGATGACGAAAAAGCGCGAAAACATTAGAACAATGGAAACCATTGAAGAGACTGACGCTAATGTGACACGTGCGGACCGTTTCAAGATTGAAGAGAAAGGTGGCCTACCCAGAGATCGAATTTATGCTTTGGCAAAAGCAGAGAGTTACTATAGTCGACCGGAAGAGCTTGGTAAGCGCTCTAAGCGATGGTCAGTAAAGTGGGGACGAAGCGATCGCCTACGAGAGTACGGCAATTTGTATAATCCTTTTTGGCAAACTCGATTAGTTGAGCCTTCTAATCGTGAGCGTTGGATAACGCTTGGAACATTGGGGCTACGATAATGAGATTATCTAATAGAGGAGCTGTGCTCACAGAGTTTGTTATTGCCAGTCTGTTTATTTTGGTGCCTTTAGCCATGTTACTGCCGATATTAAGTAAATATATTGAGTCTCGGCAGTACGTTGAACAGGCAGCCCGTTACGCTGCCTGGGAACGAACGGCTTGGTATAAAACTGCGCCTAAGTATGTAAAGAAAGTTAATGGCGCAAGTTTTACCGCGACAAAGACGGATAGCCAACTTCAATTTGAAATTCAGAATCGAGTCTTCTCAGGAAAAGATACAGGCTTTTATAAGAAGCAAAGTACCAATACGGTTAGAGAAGATCTCAACCCCATGTTGCGAGTTGCCGATCATTCTCAACATCGAAAGACAATCGATATTTTTAAAGAGAAGTCAAAGAACAGTGACGACAAAACTTTCTTTATTGGATCAACCAGTAAGGATGAGAAGTCCAAGGGGATTACCAGCCAGTTCGAAAATGGAATGATGAGAACCTTAAGGACTATTGCTCCTGCCTTTGAGTTGAACTTGAAAGGTCAGTTTGATTCTTCCGTTAATGCTGAATACAACGAATTAGCTAAATTTAAGGATTATGGCTTTACCAATCTTAAGATCGGTGCCAATAACGTTTTGTTAGCTGAAGGTTGGACTGCCGGTGGTCCTCAATATGTGAAGAATGCGGTTAAGGACCTTAATCCAGTTGTTAAATTAATGGAGAGAATGCGACTAGAACGAATGATTCGTTTGATTCGTTATTTTCCAGGTAAGTTTGGCGATGAGTTTAAGCACTTCGATATGGGAGAAGTGACCTTAGAGCCTGTACCTTGTAATCGTTTGTCTGATAGTAGAAATCGCAGACCTCGTTACTGCCGTTATCGATAAAAGGGATGTGGCTATGAAACTTTTAAAAACACTTTCTATATTAGTTGCTTTTGTCGTTAGTTGTTCTGATGTGGCTGCAAAAGACCCTATCTTTCCTGTGCCTGATAGCTTTAAGATATCTATGGTATCCGATAGTTTGGATTTTAATGGTTTTGAACTGCAGCCAATGGAGTTTGAAACTGATGACACAGAGGAAGAAATCAACGCATTCTATTTGAAGGAGTGGGGACGTGAAGGAATAAAATATTCTGATATTCCCGGTTGGAAAATAACTTCTCATATAGAAAAAGGAATGCTTTTTACTGTTCAAATACCAAAGAAAGAAGGTAAGCGGTTAAAAGGCAGTGTGATTCGTGGATACTTAGGGATTTCGAACCTGCCTTCTATCAAAAAGTTATCTCGCAAACTAGGCAAAGGTTTCCCTATGCTACCGGGAACGAAAGTATTTAATGATATTTTGCAGAATGACCTAGGCAAAGAAGCTCGAACACTTTGGATGGTAAATGAAAAAGGTGTATCAAGAAATTTGGAGCATATCTCTAAATATTACAAAAGCAAGGGTTGGACGGTTTTAGAAAAAGCCAAGCCAGAATCTAATGGTTCTGCACTCATGATGAACAAAGGTGGTTCTAGCTTGGATATGTCTGTTCAAAAGATGGGTAAGTATACTCATATTCTAGCTGTCATATCGGAGTGATCATGAAACGCATAAAAGGTTACGGCATTACTGAGTATGTTCTTGGGTTGGTTGTTCTTGTGACAGCTTTTTCTGCTCCCTATGTCAATGGGAGGTCGGTAGTAGAAATTTTAATGGAAGCGATCAAGCAAGAGCACTCTGGCTATGTTCATGCTCATACATTAAATAATCTTCCGGATGGATTTATTCGGAAGAACAAAGCTCAGCAAAATAATCCACAAAATAAAGCTGATAAGTAAATTAAGTTTAGATTAAGAGTAGTTTAGAGGAGTCTAATTGTGGGAGTTGCAAAAGTTGGTCGTTCCTGGGGGTTGTTAGTCGCTGCAATTGTAATTGCGGTGGTAGCGTTTTGGCTAACCAGGACCTATTTGTCATCAAAAGAAGACTCTTTAAGGATGCAGCTTTTAGAGGAACAAGGGGAGTACGTATCAGTAGTTGTTGCTACTCAGCCGTTAGCCCCTGGGGATATTATCAGTTTGGATAATATGGCGATTGCCAAAGTTCCTGCAACGAATGTGTCTGGTTCGGCAGTAACGCCAGAGAATTTCCATGCTTACGAGCAGCAAGTTATTCGTCAGTTTATGACGCCTGGTGAGCCTTTGTTAGGGCATTTCGTAGCCGGACTCGGCATCGATCGTTTCTCTGACTTGTTAGATAAGGGAGAGCGGGCAGTTACTCTTGAAATCGATGATATTAATTCTGTCGCAGGTATGATTTTGCCTGGTGACTTTGTTGATATTATGTTGGTGATTGACGAAATTGATCTCGTCTCAGCAGCGGCAGGGTCACAAGATAACAAAAACCTGAAGCCTTTATTGCAGAATGTTCGTATTCTTTCTGTTGACGCTCTATCTCTTGTTTCAAAGGAACAGGACTTTATTGCTCAAAATACGATGACGAATGATTCTGCTGAATATTCAAGTGTTACTGTTGGTGTCGACTTTGAAGAAGCAACAAAATTAGTATTGGCACGGGATATTGGTGATCTCGTATTCATGCTTAGAAATCAGGAGGATAAAGGATTACTTAAGGCAGATCTTTTAACTAGAGAAGATCTTCTTAATAAATCGGGTGGTACGTCTAATAGCTACAAGTATTATGGCGGTAGCCAAGCTTCAGGCGGAACTATTAATGCACAGTTAAGAACGGTTTCAAAGGCAGCAGGCGCGCAGTCACAAAAATATATAAAAAGCCTGCCTATCTATAAAGCTGATAAAACTAAAGAGTCAAAACAAGTAAGTATTCGGTAATTTTTTGGGGATGATGTATGAGACCGTTGTACCATTTTTTAGTTATTTTCTTGATTTTATTTAGCGTGAGTAGCAGCGCTGCATCTCGTTTGAAGTCTATTAAGCTGCATGTAGGATCAGTAAAAACTTTGGCAGTTGGCGATGTTGTTCGAGTTGCCGTTGGCCGTGATCAAATACTTGGTACCAGTATATTAGATAATGGCGAGCTTTTATTGATTCCAAAAGAAGCTGGTGAAACTGATCTGCATATTTGGAAAAAAGGTGAGAGAAAGCTTTCTTATCGAGTGAGCATTACTGCTGCCAATATGCGACAGCAAGTTCGAACTATTAAAAATGTAATGCGTAGTTTTCGTAATATCGAAGTGAGAGACTATAACGGTATTGTGATTGTTGAGGGTAAAGTTGACCCCAAAAAGTATGATATGTTTCAAGGCACTCTTTCTCAGTTTCCTGGTGTCGTTTCTTTAGTTGAGCCAGAGGATGTTGTCATTAAGGATATGATTCGCCTGAGCGTTCAAGTTCTTGAGGTTAACAAAAATTACGCGAAGAACCTTGGTATTAAATGGGACCGAGCCATCGCGGGGCCGACGGTTAGTTATCTTCAGCACTTCAATCCTAACCGTCGTTATATGACGATAAACGAAGCCTCGGGTTTTGATCCTGATGATGTTGCTGCTGCTATTGGTTTTAACTCTGCATCGGGTTATACCTATACAGGAATTGCAACGAGTATTATGTCGCAAATCAATATTCTTCAAGAAGACGGTGCGGCTCGCACATTAGCAGAGCCATCGCTGAGTACTCGTAGCGGTGAGGCTGCCACTTTCCATTCTGGTGGTGAATACCCGTTAGCAGTACTAAATGAATTTGGACAGCCTGTAGTAGAAATGCAGGATTATGGTGTTCAGTTAGATATAGAACCAATGTCTGACGAAAATGGAAACATCATTTCAAAAATTTCTGCGGAAATGAGCACTATTGACTTCTCGACCATCGTGAACGGTGTTCCTGGACTTTTAAAGCGCAAAACAGAGTCTGTGGTTAACTTAAAAAGTGGCGAAACCATTGCTATTTCTGGTTTGTTGCAATCGTCGGATAGTAAAGCGGTAGAAAAGATGCCGTTTTTAGGTGACATACCTATTCTTGGCGAGCTTTTTAAGTCGAAAAACTTTAGTGAGAACCGAACCGAGCTTATTATTTTGGTAACACCTCATATTGTTAAGCCTGATTCTGCTGTTCCAGAAAAACTTAGGCGTCATATTGAAAGTTTGCGAAAAGTGAAAGAACAATCTGACATTGAAGACGAACTTCTGGATTAGGGTAATTAGAGTATGTTCCAGGTAAATGTAAAAACAAATAAAGGAACCAAAGTCGCTGACTTGATGTGTTCGTCGGAGTTTTGTTTTCTTGGTAAAGACCCTAACTGCTTCGTTACTCTGCACGGTTGGAAAGTTGGAAAAGAGCACGCGAAACTTTATTGGGGTGAATCTGGCGTCCACATTAAAGATCTTGGCACCAAAATCGGAACTAAGGTGAATGGTGAAGCTGTCGAAGATTATGGGCCACTCAAAGATGAAGATGAGATAGAGATCCATGCTTACCGCATTAAGGTAAAAGGTGCCAGAACTATTGAGAAGGTGAGAGAAGAACCAGAAACACCTCCGCCTACACCAAGTTCAATCGACGATAATGCAGCGACAGAAAGCCCTGAGCAAAGTGCTGAGGAATCAGCGCCTAAAAGTAATGAAGCTTTGGTAAGAGAGTGGCGTGGAAAAATTCACGCAGAATTGCTTAAGCAAATGGATCTGCGTCGAGTCAATGTTAACGAAATGTCAGATGATGAGTTACGTGCTCATACCGACAAAATGATAGCCAATATTGTTAGCAACATCGAAGGTATTCCAGAAGAAATTGATCGCGTCAAAATTGCCAGGCAGGTTTTAGATGAAGCGGTGGGATTAGGTCCGCTTGAAGGCTTGATTGCGTTAGAAGATGTCAGTGAGATCATGGTGAATGCTGCTGACGAAATTTTCTATGAGAAAGCCGGTGAGCTTTATAAGTCTGATGTTACCTTTACAGATGATCGTGCGGTTCTTTCTGCTATTGAGCGTATTGTTACACCTCTGGGCCGACGTATTGATGAAAGTTCACCTGCTGTAGATGCTCGCTTAAAAGATGGTTCTCGTGTGAATGCGGTTATTCCACCTATCGCACTAAAAGGGCCTTGCATCACAATTCGTAAATTCATGAAGGATCGTTTAACTGCACAGCACCTTGTTGGCTTTAAATCTTTAAGCAACGAGATGGTGTCTTTTTTAGAAACGGCCGTTAAGAATAAGCAGAATGCAGTTATTTCTGGCGGTACGGGTTCGGGAAAAACAACGTTGCTAAATGTTTTATCGAACTTTATTCCTGATGATGAAAGAATCATTACCGTGGAAGATGCTGCGGAATTAAAACTGTATCAATCGAACTTGATATCACTCGAAGCTCGACCTGCAAATCAGGAAGGTAAAGGCGCGGTACCCATTCGTGAACTGGTTAAAAACTGCTTGCGTATGCGTCCAGACCGAATTGTTGTTGGTGAGTGTCGTGGTGGTGAAGCGCTTGATATGCTGCAAGCGATGAATACGGGCCATGATGGTTCATTGACTACGGCGCACGCTAATAGCCCTCGCGACTGTATATCAAGACTAGAGGTTATGGTTATGATGGCGGGAATGGACTTGCCTGTCATTGCGATTCGAGAACAAATCGCATCAGCGGTTAACATTATTGTTCAACAAACTCGATTTGCCTGCGGTACTCGTAAAGTAACCAGCATTGCTGAAGTGTCTGGTGTAGAAGGTAATCGTGTCCAACTTGGCGAGATCTTTAAGTACCAACAAACTGGTTTTGATGAAAAGGGTAAAGTGAAAGGGCAATTTGTGGCGACTGGGCTAGTGCCTAATTTCTACGAGAATCTTGCTAAACGAGGCATTGACGTAAATATGGAAATTTTTTCCAGCGGTAGGGCACTAGAATGACAGTCATTACTTTAGTTGCCATATTATTTGCGTTTACTGCAGCGATGCTGACTTATGTCGGTTGGCAGATGCTGAGTAAAGCAGCTGTTAGCTATCGCGAAAACTTTACCAGTCAGGCAAAAGTTCGAGCTGCTGATCTCTTTTTGTTTGTTGAGCCAGAGAAGATCTTTATTTTTAATATCATTTTGATCGTGATTTCTTTTCTGTTTGCTTTCTTGATGTTTGAGTCATTAGTTCCTTCGATCATTGCTGCTGTACTTATGGGGTTCTTCCCATCTATTTCGTACAAGGTACTAAAGAAAAAACGACACGAAACCTTCATCAAACAATTGCCAGACATGTTGCAGTCTTCAGCAACGGCTATGAAAGCAGGCTCTAGCTTAAACCAGGCGATTGAGTCTGTCGTGATGGAAGAGACTGGCCCCATTTCTCAGGAATTCGATTTGTTTTTGCGAGAGCTTCGAGTCGGCGTTGACTTTAATGAGGCTTTAAACAATATCTATACACGCATCCCTATGATGGACCTAAAGTTGGTTATTTCGGGTATGCAAATATCACGAGAAATTGGTGGTAATCTTGCTGATACACTCGAACGTCTAGCCGATACGTTGCGACGCAAGATCGAAATGGAAGGCAAGATTGATGCGTTGACTGCTCAAGGGCGAGCTCAAGGTTTTGTTATGACGGCATTGCCAATTTTACTTGGCCTGGTGCTTTATCAAATGGAACCAGAGCAGATGTCGCTTCTGTGGGAAAAATGGTATGGGTGGATCGTAATCGCCATTGTTGTACTGATGGAAGTCATGGGTTACTTCTTTATTAGAAAAATAGTGAATATCGATGTTTGAGAATTTAGCAATAATAATCGCTGTACTTATAGGAATGGCTGTTCTGATGTTCGTAGTGTCTGTTCATCAGATAAAAGAGCAGTTGCCTGAAGATGATCGGGAGTATATGGACCCCTTACCTCCCTTGATGAAATTAATCTGGCCTGTGGTAACTTTGTTCGCTCATCACATCGGTGAGAGGCTTAATGTTGAATACATAGAAAAAAGCAAAATTAAGCTTCAACGTTCTGGTCTTGGTTATTTGCTTTCTCCGCAACAGTTTTTTGGTTTGCAGTGTGTTTCTGCGATTATTTTTGGCGTCATGGTGTATTGGTGTTTCGCCATGCTCGAAAAAGATCCTGGCATCGTGCCCGTTTTCTTTGCTGCCTTTGGTTTTGTGTTTCCTGAGTTGAATTTGAGTGACAGGCGTAAAAAGCGTGAACATGAAATCATCAGAATGTTACCTGTCTATTTGGACTTTATTACCATGGCGGTAGAAGCTGGTATGAATCTAAATGGTGCGTTGATTCAGTCTGTTGATAAAGGGCCTAAAGGGGCTCTGAATATTGAGTTACAAAAAGTTTTGCGAGATATGAAAGCTGGCGTTGGAAAAATAAGTGCTTTAAGAAATATGGCTGAGCGGCTAGATATCAAGGAAATTTCAAACTTGGTCGCTGCTTTGGCTCAGGCGGAAAAATCAGGAGCATCGGTTGGCGTTACTTTGAGAATACAGGCCGACCAACGTCGAGTGGAACGTTTTCAGCGAGCTGAAAAGCTGGCGATGCAGGCTCCTGTTAAATTGGTTGGTCCTTTGGTTATGTTTATTTTTCCAACAACGTTCATTATTTTGTTTTTCCCCATCGTTACCCAGTTGGTTGAGGTGATGAAGTAAGTGATGAAAAGAAGTGTTGTAGTGGGAGAAAACGGCCGATTAATAGCCGATAGCGTCTGGACACCGACATCGTTTTTGCAGAGGGCAAAAGGTCTTCTGGGTCGTACAGAGCTTGGCGTTAAAGAGGGGATGTTTTTTAAAGACTGTGCGTCGATACACATGTTTGGTATGAAAATACCCTTGGACATTGTGTTTTTGAACGAAGAGTATGAAGTTGTGAAGGTTGTTGAAAGTTTACAGCCCTATCGCATGGCAGCAAGTAAGAATGCAAAGCATGTGATTGAGTTTAAAGATGGCTTTGTTAAGAGTCAAAACATCGTGTTTGGCGAAAAATTGGTAGTAGAGGAAGTGGAATGAAGTTTATTGGTATTTTGGTTTTGGTATGCATTTTAGCTGGATGCGCTGGTAAGCCAACGACAAAGGGGTATGTTGAGGGTGAATCGCTGATTGATAAAATCAAAGAGGCTAATCATGCTTATGAAGAAGCCCGTCTGGATAAAGCTGAAACATTATTTTTAGGCATTACCAAAGAGAAACCAGGATATCTGAACGGATGGTTAAAACTGGGCAATATTTATGTGCGTCAAGGGCGATATAAAGCAGCCGTGAGATGTTTCAATGAAGCGATCAAGTTAGACAAAGAAGATGGTCGCGCATGGTATAACTTGGCGTTGACAAGAGTAAAGCAAGCAGTAGATGTATTAGAGACGGCAGAAAAAGTGGTGCCCGTCGAATCTGAGCACCAGGTGTATTTTCTTGATTTACACACTCGCTTAGAAAAACGAATGCGAGAAAAAACAAGATAGGTATGACTATGAGATCGAGTAACGGGCAGGCTATTACTGAATTCATTATTATAATGCCTGTATTTTTTGCATTGCTATTCGGCATTTTTGAATTCACTTATATTTATCGAGCAAAGGCCACACTAAATACCGCTACATTTGATGCAGCAAGAGCAGGGGCTTTGAATCATGCTCGCTCCAGTGAAATGAGAGAGTCTTTGGCAAAGAATATGACTCCGCTCTATGTTCGGGGTAATAGTAGTATTGCTGGTCTAGGAAGAGCTTATGCGTCGGCGCGAGCTGTTGAGGTGGGAATAAATCGAATAAGGCGATCCGTCGAGATTATTCATCCTACTCGAGATATGTTTAATAAATTTAAGGTAAAACGTCTTATTAGATTTAACCATCAGTCGCGTCCAAGGGAGCAGTGGTTTATTCCTAATGATCACCTTCTTACGCGTTCTACCCAAACTGAGGAGTTAAGTGGAGGTGGCCGCAAGGAAATTTCTGTCCAAGATGCCAATTTGTTAAAGATAAAAACTTATTGGTGTTATGAAATGAAGGTTCCGATTATTAAAAATTTAATTCAGTGTGTTGTAAACGGTGGATGGTGTTTTGAACGACGAACGCCGTGGTTTCAGCCTTCTCGGGAACAAATGGCGTGTAACGCTTTAGGTGTTGCAACAGGTGGGAATTATCTTGCTTTGTCTTCTCATGCGGTTGTGAGAATGCAGAGCCCAATTATTCAGTGGTAAATTGACAAGAAAGACAGGGAGCAGAAGTAATGTTTCGTATTTTGGCCTTATCAGGTATTTTTTTATTATTGTCGAGTAGTGCCTTATCGGCAGACTCCAGCATGATTCATATTGGCCAGAAAGCTGAGCTGTTTCGCAAGTGGCATCGTGTTCAAGACAACTATATGTTGATCACCGGACCCATTGAGTTTCAAGAGGAAGATACCGACCTTCACAGTAAAGGATACCGTGTATCGTCTGCGAACTTTTTATCTGGTGAGATCGTAAGAGAAATTTTTGACTACCCAGTAAATCAAAGTCCGGTAAATATTTTTGAGCAAGTACGCAAAAGTTTGGAAGCACAAGGCTACGAGGAAATGTTTTGGTGTGCTGGTGAGCGTTGCGGTAATGTAGAAGGCTGGCAGCTTTATTTAACGGATTTAGTTGGAGAGCACACTGGATTTCAATATTTTGTATCGGCACGTAAGGTAGTAAAGGGTGATACCAAAATCGACTATGTTTCATTTTATGTTAATGAAATTGATGGGCAGTCGAGAGCTATGATCGATATCATTTCTGAGCCAGTTAATCATAAGTTTGATGTTGTAATTAAAGCAAAAGAGATGGCCAGAACCCTTGAAAAAGACGGTCGCGTCATTGTTAACGGAATTTATTTTGCGACAGATTCCAGTGAGCTTAAAAAAGAGTCTTCTTTAGCTTTAAAAGAGATGCGTGATGTGATCGCTCAAAACACTGGAATGAATTTTATGGTGGTAGGCCATACCGATAACGTAGGTGGTGTCAGCTATAACATGTCGCTATCAAAAAAGCGTGCTGAGTCGGTGGTTAAAGAACTGATTAGTAAATATGGCGTGGATCAGGCTCGGATAAAGTTTAATGGTGTGGGGCCTATGTCGCCATTGACTTCAAACAGTGATGAGAATGGCCGAGCTTTAAATCGTAGAGTTGAACTCATACAGCTGTAGTAAAGGAAAGCTCAGAGAATTATAGGGGAGGGGAGTTATGTTTTCTGCATCCGTTGGATTATTAATAGGTCGATTTTTATTTGCCTATTTATTGATTGCACTCATTGTGCTTATCTTTAGCCGTTTTAAGTTGGAGTTGCTAAGAAAGCGTTTGCATTCTTACCGAGGAATGGCCGCCGTATGGGCTATTTTCCTTATTCCGTTTTTAGCGCCTATGGGAGCATCCGTGTGAAGGCGTTAATCAGCTTTGTTGCTTTGCTATGCTGCTTTTGCGCATTGGCTAAGCCACCGGTTCAGTCTCGTGGTATTGACTACATTGATATGAAGTCATTCCTTATTCCTATTGACGATGATCCTTTATGGAACTGGTCAATAAAGAAAGGCGATTCTATGCCTGAGGTGTTTGAAGCTGTTTCTCCCGAATACTATTACCCTAAAGCTATCATTCAAGCTCAGCATTTTGTTGAAGAGACAGTCCCAGAGCATCCCATGGCATTCAATGCTTTTTCTATGGGAGTCATTGAATCGATAGCCAAGAATTTTGGTGTCTCTGAACAATCAGTTGGAAAGTTGGTTTCGGTTAGTTTGGGCGAGATGGAGGGATTTCGTTCCACCTTCACTACTGGCTTAAATGAATACCGAAAAGATATGACGGTTTGGGTTGGCCGTTCGCCCGATAACACGATGTTTTTGTTTATGGCATTTACTGAGCCAGGCAAGATGGCTCATTTGCAACCTGTACTCGATAGAACATGGAAAAATATTCGTTTTCCATCTTCTTTAAAAACAGATGCGTAATGGACTTAATTTTGAGGAAAAGTTAAATGAAAAACTCTAAGCCTGTCCAAAAAAGTCGTTTTTCTCGCATAACCGGTGCGAGTATCAAAGAGTTTGTAATTACGGTTGCCACGATTTCAATTTTTTCGATCTTTTCTTACACGCAGTATGGAGATGAAGTAAGAAAGCATGGTGGAAAAATTGCTCAAGAGTTAAGTGGTCATCCAGCTGACTATGGTAATGGTAGTGGCTCTAACGGCGGTGGTGGTTCTAATGGCGGAGGCGGATCCGGTGGCTCAGGTGGTAACGGAGATGGCTCTGGCAATGGAAACGGAGATGGCGACGGCTCTGGCAACGGAAATGGCGACGGTTCTGGTGATGGCTCCGGTAATGGAGATGGTTCTGGTAACGGAAACGGCGACGGTGATGGTTCCGGTAACGGTGGAGGCTCTGGCGGAAGCGGAGGTTCTGGAGATGGTGACGGTGATGGCTCCGGCGGCGGTGACGGCGGTGGCAACGGAGATGGTGACGGTACTGGCAATGGGGATGACGATAGCAGCGATTCCATTCTAACCGTTGGTGATCTCGTTGATTTTGCTGAAGGGATGTGGGACGGCCTTGTGCAGCAAGGTAAAGATCTTTGGCACATGATCACTCATCCAATTGAAACTGTTTCTAACCTAATTGCATTAGGTAAAGCGCTAGTTACTGATACTGAAGAAACTTTCCAGATCATCATGGATGAAATTGGTAAAGATTTAACGGCTTTGGTTCATGGTTCGGCTTACGATAAAGGTAAAGTGATTGGTGAGTGGGTAAGTCCTGCTGCTTTAGGACGCTTGGTTCCTAAATTAGCCCATTTGTCTCGCAGAGTTCCAGATAATGATCGTACAGATGTAAACGGTTGTTCTTCATTCTCGGGTGATACATTAGTTTGGACTCGTGATGGGTTGCTGCCGATTGAATCCTTGAAAGTGGGTGATTTGGTTCTATCTAGAAATTCACAGACTCAAGAGGACCACTATAAACCTATTACTAAGCTTCATAATCGTCGAGCACCCTATTATTACAATATTGCAGTCGGTTACAATCAAATTAAGGTAACCGAGGAGCACCCATTCTGGTTGCAGGGTGAAGGTTGGACTCAAGCACAAGAGTTGAAAACTGGAAACGCGGTAGCAGTAGCGGATGGTGATGTTGTTATTACTGCAACAGATCGTATTAACAGTCCTTTGAATGTATTCAACTTAACTGTTGCGGATGATCATACTTACTTTGTTTCTGAGTTTGGTTTGTGGGTGCACAACTCGAATGATGCCTGCGATGTAAGTTTTGGTGTGTCAGTTACAGCAATATTAAATCGTGTGCCCGAAAATCTTAGAGCGACATTAGAAGCCGATTTAGATGCAAACCCAGATTTATTGGATGCTATGAAAAATTCGCCTGATGGTCGTTTAGCTGATGCTTGGGTTGTTGCCGCAGGACGTCCTCAGATCCGCTTGAACATTGGCACTCTGCGTCAATTGGATAATATGATGCTAGACGCTGACTTTATGGGTAAGCTACCTAATGGAGCCGATGATTTAGCTCGTATTATGGATGCGGTTAAAAATCCAGTTGGGAATGCTACAAATCTGGTGAGTCTAACCAGGCACCTGGAAAATGTTCAGCAGTTTGTTAAAAATCATTCCAACACACCTGGTTTTGATCGAGTTATGACCGATATGAAAAATCCTGCTTTCTCTATGCAGGATGGTTTGAGTCATATGTTAGAATACTCCCGAGGTAATACGAGAGCCATTGCTGGATTTGACTATGAGTTCTCTGGAGATGGTGTGCAATGTACCCGTTGTCGTTTTGATATTGAAATGGTGAGTGGTCAACCTAAGTTTGTTGAGCTGAAAAGCTGGAGTTTAGGTGGTATCAAAAATATCTCTGGTAGACAATTAGCGGAATATTTTAGAACGTCTGACTCCATTGGTGATATGCAGTATGTCTTCAACAGTTTAAAAACACCGGATGTTAATGCGGTCAAAGGCGAGATGAAGCATGTATTATCAAATAATGCGGGTCAAATCTGGGATGCAATGAGTGACTCTATGAAAAGTAATCTGCGTATAAGTAATCCTGCGCAACTGCAAGCAATGATTAATGATACCAGCTCTAAGTTGTATGATTTTATAGTGGTGAAGTAATGTTTAAGAAAGTAAGTGAGTTTAGTAGTATCCGGCGTTTTGGAGTCGATGGAGAACGATTGTTTTGCTTAACTAAAAGTGGCGAGGCTGTTTTTCCCAGTGGAGAAAAAAAATCTCTGTATGATATCCAGAGCGGCGGATTGTGCTCACTGTTAGCCCCTTATGTTATCTATCAGGATGACTTAGGGGCGGTTGATATCTTTTCTTCAGAAAGTGGTGAGTTGTTATTTAGCTGCCATGACAAGAATGAGCAATATTATCTGGCGTCTTATTTTTCTTTAACCAATGATGGCCAGATTCACTTCACCCGGATGCAAGCGGGTAGTTGTGATACCGCTCTGTTGAATCCTGATACTGGTTTGAAACAAACGGTTGGTTTTGAGCCATGGTCTTTTGAGTCAGGTTGTCCATATGCTCTTGATATGGATGAAGTAAAGACTGAGTTTGGACGAACAGAAACCTTGGTTGCTAAAGCTAATGACGGAAAGGTTATCTGGCGTTATTCTCCAGAGGGCTTTTTTAAAGACAACTCTGGCACACAGGTGGCTGATAGCTTAAACTTGGTCGTTGGTTGTTATCAAGAGACACTTTGGTTGCATTTATCATCAGGGAAGCTGGTGGGTATTGATGTAAATGATGGCTCTATACTACATTCGCTAGGTTGGGAAGAAACTGATACTAGTGGATATACCGCTTTTCCTGTTGAGAGAGAGTTTTTTGTTCCGGGAGAGTATTTTTCGATTGATAAAGAGAACCAGCTAATAATTGGTTATTCACACACGTTTATGACATTTATTGATCTAAATGAAGATAAACTTGTGCGTAGATATAAAACAGTAGATAACGCTGAGGTTCGTGCTGTTGGCAGAGGAAATGGTGGGGTGTTTGACAGTGACTTTATCTATTTTTGCAATTCAATAGATGGCGAGCTTGGTGTTTACTCTAGACAACTTAATGAAGTCGTTTGGAAGCATTCTTTGCCTGGCAAAATTGAAGGAATGCAGTTTAGCCGTGACAAGTGGTATGTTCATTGTAGTGATGGAAAGCTGCATATATACGAAAAACTTGATACATAAGTTGAGAATTGTGAATGAAAAGCGGTTTTGGTTTTTTAAAAAACCGTCCACTGGATAATCCGGTGGACTTTCAGACCATAGAGCAAGCACTAGGGCTTGCTCTTCCCTCGTTATATCGGCTATTTGCTCAGTCTTTTATTCTCGAAGAAGATCAGTTGGCTCTTGATTATTATTATGACTCGGAAATCGAGATGCCTTTTGCTTTAAGCAGTATTGAATATGGTCCGGGCGATATTCCGGGCAATAGCGAATTAAACATCTTAGACTTTTATAGTTTGGAAAAAATTCTTTTTCTATGGAAAGGCGTGGAGGAAAAAGAAGATCTATGGCAGGACAAAAGACTTCTAAAAATAGGTATGTGCGCCATTCCTGCTGATGGTGGTATCTATTTAGGTGTTGGCCCTGATAATCAAGATGAGATCTGGCGAGTTTCCTGGGACTGGGGGGGAGAAGGAGAACCTTGTGCAAAGATAGCTGAGAATATCTTTGAGTTTGTTAGAGGGTTTGAGACTTCAGCTGGGGATGAGTTGAAGAAACAGTACAAAGAAAAAGTTTCTATGAATTGGGGAGATACTTACTGGACTATTAATGGTGATATTAGACAGTGAGTCTCCAATTTATTTTTTTATGGCACTATTGGTAACTCAAGAGGCAGCGTTAAGCTGCCTTTTTTAGATAACTCTATTAACAGTAAGGGTTACCTTTGAAAGAGATGTATGACCTTTTTAGGGGGAAGTAATGGAAGGGAATAATAAAATGATTAGGGCATTGTACTTTGTATTTGTCCTTTCGGGTTTTTGTGGCTTAATTTATGAGTCTATCTGGTCTCACTACCTCAAGCTGTTTTTAGGGCATGCCATTTACGGTCAGGTAACCGTTCTGGTCGTTTTTATTGGTGGTATGTCTGTAGGTGCGTGGCTTATAGGAAAGTTTGAAACTCGAATCAAAAATCCTCTGCTAATGTATGCCTTAGTTGAGCTAATCATTGGAGTGATTTCTCTTTTCTTCCATGATATCTATAAAGCGGTTATCGACTTTTCTTATGTATCAATATTACCAGCCTATTGTAGTGATGCGGGCTTGTGTTGGTCTCAGGTTTTAATCGCGGCACTGATTATTCTTCCGCAGTCTTTACTACTTGGTACGACTTTTCCATTGATGTCGTCTTCAGTACTCAAAATTTCTCCAGAGTCTGCCGGAGAAAAAATATCATCTCTCTATTTTGCTAACAGTATAGGTGCCGTATTTGGTGTGTTAGCCAGCGTTTTCGTCTTTATCCCCAGTGTTGGCCTGCCTGGCGCTCTGTTAATTTCTGCGCTAGGTAATTTGTTAATTGCTGTTATCTTGTATATTGCCAGTAAGAAAGTGGTTTATCAGGAGCATCAAGCTCAACAGGAGACTGAAGAGCGTTACAAAGGAAGCGCTGTTAAAATCCTGTTCATCCTTAGCGCTGTAACTGGGATGGCCTCATTTATTTATGAGATTGTATGGATCCGAATGCTCAGCCTTGTTACTGGCGCATCTACTCATTCGTTCGAGCTCATGCTATCGAGCTTTATTTTAGGTTTAGCCTGTGGCGGCTTGTGGATAAAAAGCCGTATCGATCGTTTTAAAGAGCCTATTTATACGCTGGCTCAAGTTCAGATTTTTATGGGGGTGTGCGCGCTTTTAACTTTCCCTGTTTATAATCTCTGTTTCGGCTTGATGGAGAGTGTTATTTCTGGGCTGGCGCAAACCAATGAAGGCTATGTCATTTATAACGTAGTGAGTAAGTTGCTTTATTTGCTTGTTATGTTTCCAACCACCTTCTTAGCTGGAATGACTTTGCCACTCGTTACAAAAGTTCTTTTGAAGTCGGAGTTAAAAAGGAAAGCCGTCGGTTATGTTTATTCCGTTAATACCTTAGGCTCGATCCTGGGGGTATTGATGGCTGTCTATCTGCTGATGCCTCTTATCGGATTAAAGGGCGCATTATTTTTTGGTGCTTTCCTGGACATTACTCTTGGAGCCGCCCTTATCTTTATGTTGATCAGAAAGAATCGATCAAACTTTTCTTTTGGTAGCGTTTATGCCGCGGCTGCATGTTTAGTGGCCATCTATGTTACGGTGGACGTTGACCAGCGCCAACTTGCATCTGGAGTGTTCCGGCATGGAAATGCCGAGCTGGATAAAGATTTTGATGTTGTTTTTGCTCGTGATGGACGGACTTCTACCGTCCACCTAATCAAAAATGAGGATGGCATTCTTGGATTACTTACTAATGGCAAAAGTGATGGCGCCATCAATGTAAAGGAAGGTGGACTACAGGCAGCCGACGAAGAAACGATGACTTTGTTGAGTGCTTTACCTCTCGCTTATAAACCTGATGCAAAAACGGCGGCGCAGATAGGTTTTGGCACAGGGCTTGGCAGTGCCACCATGTTAGCTTCTGATGCTTTGGTTTCGTTAGATACCGTAGAGATCGAGCCTGTTATGTATGAAGCGGCAAAACAGTTCATGCCTATTAACCAGGCTGCCTACGACGATCCTCGACACAATGTTATTTTTGATGATGCAAAATCCTATTTTGCTAAAAATGCTCATCAGTACGATATCATTGTGGCGGAGCCATCAAACCCTTGGGTAAGTGGTGTGAGCAGTTTGTTTACTCGAGAATTTTATAAGCACATGAAGAGCAAACTCACTGAGGATGGAATCTTTACTCAGTGGATTCAACTCTACGAAATTGAGCCGCAGCTTGTTGCTAGTGTACTGAATGCACTGGCGGAAAACTTTGAACATTACCACCTTTATCTTTCTGCTGAGGCAGACATGATTGTCATCGCATCTAACTCAAACCAGCTGGCTCCTCAGCAAAGCTTATTTGAAATGAAGCGTGTGAGTGATTTGTTAGCTCGTATTGATATTTACTCTCTCAACGATTTGAAAGTTCGTTATATTGCGGACAATCTACTGATTAAAGAGTTGAATAAAAGTGCGACGGATAAAGCCAACAGTGACTATTATCCGATACTGGATGTGTATTCCTCTCGAGCCAGATTTAAGAAGAGCAGTGCCATTGATGTTTTAGAGTTGGCGCAGAGAGACTTTGCTGCAGGGTATTTATTGAACGAACATGGTTCTACATCGCCATCGCAGAAAGCTCTGTTAAAAAGCGATAACTTTTTTACTAAGCAGTATCGTACTGCATTAGAGATAGAACAGTTTCTGCTGGGTGTTGCTCACTTTGACGAGTTTAAAGAGCAAGAAGACTGGTACAAGGATGCTGACAACTTCAAACGGGTATTGGTTAGCTGTGAAATAACAGACAGTGTCCAGTTAAGTTTGTTGTGGGACGATGTTCATTCTACAGCTGCAACAGTGAATGGCTTTTTACCTTCTGGCCAGCGAGCTCATTTTTGGCAAAGGATAAAAGATAACGGTTGTGCCCGTGTTTTACCGACCCGTTACTCTCATTTACTCGATACTTACTACTCTCTTGCTGTTAAAGACTGGGACAGTGCGAAGCATCAGTTATCGTTGTTGAAAGCAGAGCCGTTTGAGTCTGGTTTGCTCAACTCATTTGTACTTAAGTCCTTGATGGCTGTGCATGTGGTTTCTGGAAACAATCATCAGGCTCAAGAGCTTCAGTCTGAGCTGAAGGAAAAGTTGGGTGAAGGTGAGAAAACCAATGTCTGGTATCGAATTCTGTCAGAGATGTCTCTGAGTGAAGGGAGTACATTGGCGGCATCCTCTATGCCTAATGGCCGTATTCGTTAGGCTTGAGAGTTCTTAAAAAAAGGGTCCTTGTGAAATTAGGTGGTTTTTTCATTTTATTTGACTAAAATAGCGCATCTTGTGCTGAACTAGGTATAAATAGTGAACAAATCACCTGTAGTGACTATTGATGGGCCGTCTGGTGCTGGCAAGGGGACCATTGCGTTTCTTTTGGCCGAAAAACTTGGCTGGCCAATTCTGGATAGTGGCGCGATATATCGTGTTCTTGGCTTAGCTGCTCAGCGCCAAGCTGTTGACTTTAATGATATTTCTTCTCTTTCCCAATTAGCATCTTCTCTACCACTGGTGTTTTCTCCTAATAGCCAATCTGGCGAAGTTGATGTGCTGCTTGATGGAGACAATGTTAGCCGTGATATTCGAACTGACGAAGCAGGGCAGGCAGCATCAAAGGTTGCAGTGATCCCAGAGGTTCGCAGTGCGTTGTTACAACGCCAACGAGACTTTCAGCAAGAGCCTGGTTTAATCGCTGACGGACGGGATATGGGAACGGTCGTTTTCCCCGAAGCAAATGCCAAGATTTTTCTTACTGCCAGTGCTGAAAAAAGAGCCGAACGGCGCTACAACCAGTTGAAAGAAAAGGGGATAAATGCTAGTCTATCGGCCCTTTTAGAAAGCATTCGAGAGCGCGACGAGCGCGATAGCAACCGAACTGTGGCACCTTTGGTTCCGGCAGACGGGGCTTTAGTCGTTGATAGCTCGCTATATTCTATTGATGAAGTGTTTTCGCAAGTGTATGAATATATTGCGAAAAATTTGACTTTGTCATAACAGAGACGCTTTCGAGTGTAACGGTTTATGGTACTTGCTGCAAGGATAGAGTGCAGGTTTTTTAATTAAACCCAGCCGCTTAGGATTTGAAACGCTGGACGTATGTGTATCGAGTGATCGGTACTAAAAATCGGGAATCATGTAATGAGCGAAAATTTCGCAGAACTATTTGAAGAGAGCTTACGAGAAGTCGAAATGCGCCCTGGCGCAATCATCTCGGGTGTTGTTGTTTCTATCAGCAGCGAAACAGTTACTGTTAATGCTGGTCTGAAATCTGAAGGTGTTATCCCTCGTGACCAATTCCAGGGCATGAACGGTGAGCTGGAAGTTGAAGTTGGCGACACTGTAGAAGTAGCTCTTGACGCAATTGAAGACGGATTTGGTGAAACTCGTCTATCTCGTGAGCGTGCTAAGCGCTTCGAGACATGGAAAGAATTGGAAAAAGCTCACGAAGCTGGCGACAAAGTTATCGGTGTTATCACTGGTAAAGTCAAAGGTGGTTTCACTGTTGATATCAACAAAATCCGAGCGTTCTTACCTGGTTCTTTGGTTGATGTGCGTCCTGTTCGCGATACAGCTCACCTTGAAGGCAAAGAGCTGGAATTCAAAGTTATCAAATTAGACCAAAAGCGTAACAACGTTGTTGTTTCTCGCCGTTCTGTTATCGAAGACGAAAGCAGTGCAGAGCGTGAAGAGCTTCTTGCTAAGTTGCAAGAAGGCGTTGAAGCGAAAGGTATCGTTAAGAACCTTACTGATTACGGTGCGTTCGTTGACTTGGGTGGTGTTGATGGTCTTCTTCACATCACTGATATGTCTTGGAAGCGTGTTAAGCATCCTTCTGAAATCGTTCAGGTGGGTGACGAAATCAACGTTAAAGTTCTTAAATTCGACAAAGAAAAGCAGCGCGTATCTCTAGGTCTTAAGCAGTTAGGCGAAGATCCATGGGTAGATATCGCTCGTCGTTACCCTGAAGGTGCTCAAATCTCAGGTCGTGTTACTAATTTAACTGACTACGGTTGCTTCGTTGAAATCGAAGAAGGCGTTGAAGGTCTGGTACACGTTTCTGAAATGGATTGGACTAACAAAAACATCCACCCAAGCAAAGTTGTTAGCCTAGGTGACGAAGTTGAAGTTATGGTTCTTGACATTGATGAAGAGCGTCGTCGTATTTCTCTGGGTGTTAAGCAGTGTAAAGTTAACCCATGGAACGAATTCGCTAGCAAAAACGATAAAGGTGACAAAGTTACTGGTAAGATCAAATCTATCACTGACTTCGGTATCTTCATCGGTCTTGACGGCGGTATTGACGGCTTGGTTCACTTGTCTGATATTTCTTGGAACATGTCTGGCGAAGAAGCTGTTCGTGATTACAAGAAAGGCGACGAAGTTGAAGCCGTTGTATTGGCTGTTGACGCTGAGCGTGAGCGTATCTCATTAGGCATCAAGCAGGTTGACGAAGATCCTTTCTCAACTTACCTGTCTAACAACGCTAAAGGCGACATCGTTAAAGGTACGGTTGTAGAAGTTGACGCAAAAGGCGCGAAGATTGAGCTTTCTGATAGTGTAGAAGGTTACTTACGTGCTTCTGAGCTAGCTTCTGAGCGTGTTGAAGACGCTAGTAAGCACTTAAATGCTGGTGATGCTATTGAAGCTAAGTTTGTTGGCGTTGATCGTAAGAATCGCGTTATCAACTTATCTATCAAAGCAAAAGATGCTGCTGACGAAGCGGCTGCAATCAAAGAGTTCAGCAAAGGCCAAGAAGATGCTGGTCCAGCAACTTTAGGTGATCTCTTGAAAGCTCAAATGGATAAAGAAGACGCATAATCTTTATCTCTATTTGAGAAAAATGCACTTAATCTATTGATTAAGTGCATTTTTTTTTGATTTCTACCCCCGTTTTGTACTATGTTTTAAGGGTGTTAGCCTGACGGAGAACGATGGAAACGGGTTCAGAATATGACCAAATCAGAATTAATAGAACGTTTGGCAAGTCGCCAGACTCAGCTATCTGCAAAAGATGTAGAATTAGTTGTCAAAAGTTTGTTGGAGCACATGGCGCAAGCATTAGCCCGCGGTGAGCGTATCGAAATAAGAGGGTTTGGCAGTTTCTCTCTTCATTTTAGAGCGCCTCGCGTCGGACGAAACCCTAAAACGGGAGATGCTGTGGAGTTAGCTGGAAAGTATGTGCCACATTTTAAACCCGGAAAAGAATTGCGTGAACGTGTCAATGAGAGTATCCAGCGTACCTGATTTTTTTCTATACTAAGGAATATACGAGGCATGTCGTTGACGTGCCTTTTTTTATACTTAAGAATAAAAAAATTGTCGTAATTTAGGAGATTTTTGTGTGCGCCGTTTGTTAGTGTTCATTTTAGTGTTTTTATTGTTAGTCATCGGCGTATCGGGGCTAAGTGTGTTTTTTATGCAAAACACACAGCTAGTGACTCTAAGCTACTTTATTGGTGAGTCCAGTTTTAGTTTATGGAGCTTACTCTTGTGTTCCTTTGCTGTAGGCTTGGTACTCGGTGTGGTGTTAATCGGAAGCGCTAATCTGGTTCTTCGGCAAAAAAATAGAATGCTGAGAAAACGCTTAAATAATCAAACCCAAGAAATAGAAAACTTACGAACACTCCCTATCAAGGATGCTTATTAATGTGGGCAGAATCACTTTATTATGCGTTGGTTTTTTTGCTGCCTGTTGCAGCTTATTCTGGCTATCGTGTAGGCAAAAGAAACCAATCTAAAAGTGATCAAGAAAACTATAGCGGCTTATCTAGACGCTATTTTGTTGGCCTCAAGCATATTCTTAACGAAGAGCCCGACAAGGCCATTGATACTTTCACCCGTATGTTAGAGGTGAACTCAGAAACCATTGAGATTCATTTAACCTTGGGCAATCTTCGCCGCAAGCGAGGCGAAGTCGATACGGCCATCCGTTTGCATCAAAATCTTATCGCACGTCCTTCTCTACCTGCTAGTGCCCGTAAAATTGCGTTACTGGAATTAGGGCATGACTATATGTCTGCTGGTTTATTCGACCGTGCAGAAAGCATCTTTAAAGAACTTTCGTTAGAGTCAGAGCATAAAGCAGCGAGCCTTGGACAGCTCATGAGAATCTATCAGCAAACACGAGACTGGGATAAAGCCGTGACCGTTGCTGAACAGCTACAGTCTGTGGATGGAGAGAGTCATGCCGCTGAAATTGCAGGTTTTTATTGTGAGCTCGCAGAGTCCATGCGAGACAAAGGGCAGACAAAACAAGCGTATCAGGTGTTAAAGAAAGCCGTCGCTATAGACACCGATTGCGTCCGAGCCAATATTATACGAGGGCGGTTGGCTCAGTCAGAAGGCCAATATAAGCAGGCGATAAAATTCTACAAAGATATTCTGCGTCAGAATGCTGGCTTCATTTCGGAAGTGATGCCTGAGCTTGAACAGTGTTATCGAGCATTAGATGACAAAAAAGGTTACTATCAATTTTTAAATCAGAGTTTGGATCGAGGGGCTGGAGTCAGTGTGGTTCTTGCTTTGGCTGAGCACTTATTACTTGAGCAGGGTGACGAAAAAGCGACACAGTTTATTGTGGCTCATTTGCACGAAAAGCCCTCGCTTAAAGGATTGCACAAACTTATTGATATTCATTTGAAAAAAGCCGAACATGGCGCCCGTCCGAGCTTGGAAATGCTCAGAAATATTGTTAGTAAATTAATCGAAATTAAACCGGTCTATCGCTGTGAGCATTGTGGCTTTTCTGGTAAAAGCTTGTTTTGGCAGTGTCCAAGTTGTAAGTGCTGGGGATCAGTAAAACCCATCATTGGTCTGGAAGGAGAATAAAAAACTATGAGCCAACAAAATCCACGTATTGTCGTCGCACTGGATTTTAATAATACGAGTGGGGCTTTGGCATTAGTCGATAAGCTCGATCCTGCACTGTGCCGCCTAAAAGTTGGCAAAGAGATGTTTACCCATTTTGGGGCTGATTTTGTGCGTCAATTGGTTGAGCGTAAGTTTGATGTTTTCTTAGATCTTAAATTTCACGATATTCCTAATACGGTTGCCAATGCTTGTAAAGCGGCGGCTGATTTGGGCGTTTGGATGGTGAACGTACATGCTTCTGGTGGAAGAGCGATGATGGAAGCTGCTGCTAAAGCTCTAGATAGCTATGGTGAAACGAAGCCACTGATTACTGCTGTGACCGTATTAACCAGTATGTCAGAAGAAGAGCTTAAAGCCGTGGGAGTTGAGCGTCCCTTACAACAACATGTTCTGTCTTTAGCTCAACTGGCGCAAGCATCGGGCATCGACGGTGTTGTATGTTCTGCACAAGAAGCGAGCTTTTTAAAAGAAAAACTCGGCAAGGACTTCTGTCTGGTCACGCCCGGTATTCGCCCAGCCAGTGCTGCTGCCGACGATCAAACCCGTATTGTGACACCAGAGCAGGCGATATCGAATGGCTCTGATTATCTGGTTATTGGCCGACCTATAACCAAAGCTGAGAATTCTCTGAAAGCCTTGTGCGATATCTCTGAAAGCATTGCACCCCTATTGGATTAACTGACTAATCCTTTTAAGATTCAGCTTCCTTTGTGATAAGGAACCTAAAAAAGTAAGTTGAATTAAAAAGGAATAGTAGTAATGAAAGTTGTAAAATCTTTAGCCGTTGCGGCATTAGTATCGCTTTTCTCATGGAATGTCTCTGTGTCAGCAGAGACAAAAGAAAGTCCGGAACCCGCTGCAAAATTAGAGCAGGCACAGGAAGTGCTGGTTGAAAAATCGAACTCTCCACTCAAACAGGGAGCTAATCTCAATCTGGATACGGCAGAACGTCTTGCCGCCATGTTGAAGGGAGTGGGAATGGTGAAAGCCAAAGCTATTGTGGCTTATCGAGAGCAAGTTGGAGAGTTTAAATCGGTAGAACAATTGCTTGAAGTGCCTGGGATTGGCCAAAAAATACTCGATAGTAATTTATCGATTATTAAGATTTAGTGAAAGCTAATCATCTAAGGGGCGCTGAAGGGCGCCCTTGCTATTTGTGAATGAGACAAATGTTGTTTTATTGGTTAAAATAATGCTTTCGGGAACTTTAACCTAAAGGGACGACAATGAAACTAATTCCTGTTATTTTATCTGGCGGCTCGGGCACTCGACTTTGGCCTGTATCGAGAGAATTATTCCCTAAGCAGCTGGTTAAACTAGTAGATGACCAAAGTCTGTTTCAGCACACACTTAAACGTATTGAGTACTTACGAAATCACATAACCGATGTTGAATTTGCATCACCACTTGTTATCTGCAATGAGCAACATCGTTTTTTAATCGCTCAGCAAGCTCAAGAGAGCAATATCGATTTATCTGCGATTATTCTTGAGCCATTAGCCAAGAATACGGCCCCTGCCTTGACTCTTGCCGCTCAATATATTGAACAATACATGTCTGACGGCATTATGTTGGTATTGCCAGCAGATCATGCGGTAGAAGATTTGCCTTCTTTTTCTAACTCTATCAGTAGCCTTACGCAGTCGTTCGAACACTCGAAAAGTATTGGGGTTTTTGGTATCACACCGAATAGTCCACATACTGGCTATGGTTATATCGAGGCCGCTGCTGAACAAGACTTGGCAACCGTCGTTGGGTTTAAAGAAAAGCCTTCTCTTGAAGTTGCTGAAGAATATGTAAAATCAGGCCATTACTATTGGAACAGTGGTATGTTCCTGTTAAGTGCATCGGTTTGGTTGAAAGCGCTAAAGCAACTTAATACCAAGATGACCGAAGCCTGTGCTGATGCCATTAAGAATGGGCATCAGGATTTGGATTTTTTCCGGGTAGACAAGAGTGCATTTGAAACCTCTCCTTCTGACTCCATTGATTACGCTGTCATCGAGCAGGTTAATGATTTGAAAGCAATGGGCGTTTCGTTAGTCATGTCTGCCATGGACTGTGGTTGGACTGATTTAGGCGCCTGGCCAAGTGTCGCTGAGCATTTAGGTGAAGATGAGCAGGGCAATGTCAGCCAAGGCGATGTCATTATGTCTGACACGAGCAATACCTTCGTAACAGCTCAGCAACGTATGGTGGCAACGGTAGGTGTGGATAATCTGGTGGTTGTAGAGACCCCTGATGCGGTATTGGTTGCTGATAAATCTCAAGCTCAAGGTGTTAAAGACATTGTTGCTGAATTGAAGCGCAGAGGACGTGATGAGCATGAAACTCACCGTCGTGTTTATCGTCCTTGGGGTAATTATGAAACCGTTGATTATGGCAGTCGATATCAGGTGAAACGAATTATTGTAAACCCCGGTGCTTCCTTATCTTTGCAGATGCATCATCATCGAGCTGAGCATTGGATTGTGGTGAAAGGAACCGCTGAAGTTACCTGTGGCGAAAAAGTCTTTTTGATGAGTGAGAATCAATCAACTTATATACCCATTGGTACAACTCATCGCTTGGTGAATCCAGGCAAATTGCCACTGGAATTGATTGAAGTTCAATCCGGTAGTTACCTTGGAGAGGACGATATTGTTCGCTTCGAAGATATATATGGTCGAGAGAAAGAGTCGTAATATTTATGAGCTTACCTAAAAAGAAAGTATTGGTCGTTTTCGGAACACGACCAGAAGCTGTTAAAATGGCTCCTGTTGCCAACGCTTTGTTGAAAGATAGCCGTTTTGAAACCAAAGTTTGTGTGACGGCGCAACATCGTGAAATGTTGGATCAGGTGCTTGCGTTGTTTGAATTAACGCCTGACTATGATTTGAACTTGATGAAAGCGGGTCAGACACTTTATGACGTGACATCTCGCGTGTTACATGGTGTTGGTGAAGTGATTAGTGAATGGAAGCCTGATGTTGTCTTAGTTCATGGTGATACAACGACGACTTTTGCTGCGTCATTGGCTGCATTTTATCAACAGGTTGCTGTAGGCCATGTTGAAGCTGGATTGCGTACTGGAAATATATATTCCCCTTGGCCAGAAGAAGCTAATCGCAAGCTAACTGGTGCAATTACTCAGTTTCATTTTGCTCCGACAGAAACTGCAAAAGAAAATCTGTTAAAAGAAAATACTAATCCAGAGGCTATTTCGGTTACTGGCAATACCGTTATTGATGCGTTGTTGTGGGTAGTTAATAAAATTGAAGCTGACCAAGAGCTTTCGGCTAAGATGCAGCAGGCATTTCCATTCTTAGACAGCGATAAACGCATGGTTCTCGTTACTGGACATCGCCGCGAGAATTTTGGTGATGGCTTTTTAGAAATATGTGAAGGTCTTAAGAAGCTTGCACAAGAGGAAGACGTTCAAGTGGTTTATCCTGTGCACTTAAACCCTAATGTACAAAAGCCTGTGTATGATATTTTGGGAGATAGTCCTGATGTTCACCTCATTGCTCCACAAGACTATCTGCCTTTCGTTTACTTGATGATGAAAAGCCATTTTATCGTAACGGACAGTGGTGGGATTCAAGAAGAAGCCCCATCTTTAGGAAAGCCTGTTTTAGTTATGAGAGATACTACTGAACGTCCCGAAGCTGTTGAGGCGGGAACCGTTCACTTGGTTGGGGCCAATGCAGATAACATCTATCGAGAAGCTAAAGCCTTACTCAATGACAATGAGTTATTTAATAAGATGGCACAAGCCCATAACCCTTATGGTGATGGGAAAGCAGTAGAAAGAATTTTGGAGATTTTGAGCAATGCAAGATAAGACGATATCGGTAATCGGATTGGGCTACATCGGCCTTCCTACGGCGGCTGTGGTCGCAGGCCGAGGTTTTCAGGTCATTGGTGTTGATGTTAATCAGCATGCAGTAGATACTATCAATAAAGGTGATATTCATATTATTGAGCCCGACTTAGATGTTGTTGTCCGTTCTGTGGTAACAACTGGAAATCTGCGAGCAACTACAATACCTGAACCTGCTGATATCTTTCTCATCGCTGTACCGACACCTTTTAAAGAAAACAATGCGCCTGACCTGGCCTATGTAGAAAGCGCCACTAGAAACATTGCGTCGGTACTGAAAAAAGGAGACATGGTGATTCTGGAGTCTACCTCTCCTGTGGGCACTACTGAAAAAATTGCAGGATGGTTGGCTGAAGAGAGAAGTGATCTAAGATTCCCATCGGATAAGAACTCTACTGATATCGATGTGAACTTAGCTCACTGTCCAGAAAGGGTTTTGCCAGGGCATGTATTACGTGAGTTGATCGAAAATGATCGCGTGATTGGAGGTATTACCGAACAGTGTTCAGAAAGAGCAACTGCTTTTTATAAGTCCTTTGTTCAAGGTGACTGTATCAAGACCGATGCCAGAACCGCTGAGATGGCCAAGTTAACAGAGAATACCTTCCGTGATGTAAACATTGCGTTTGCTAATGAGTTGTCTCTGATATGTGACAAAATGAATATTGACGTTTGGGAGTTGATTGCATTGGCTAATCGCCACCCTCGCGTGAATATTCTTCAGCCTGGACCTGGCGTTGGCGGGCATTGTTTAGCCGTTGATCCCTGGTTTATCGTTGATAGTGCTCCAGAGCAAGCCAAGATGACTCGTCTTTCGCGAAATATCAATGATGGCAAGCCACACTTTGTTATTAACAAAGTGAAAGCTCTGGCTGAGCAAGTCTCTGAGCCTGTTGTTGCTTGTTTTGGTGCTGCATTTAAGCCTGATATTGACGATCTGCGTGAGAGTCCTGCGCTTTCTATCATTGAAACACTGGCGAAAGAATTAAACCATAAAGTACTGGTGGTAGAGCCGCATATCCAGGAATTGCCTAAGTCACTACAAGGGATGGACAATGTCCAGTTAGTCTCTTTGGAAGATGCGCTTAGCCTTGCTAACACGGGTGTGTTGTTGGTTGCCCACAAAGATTTTAAAGAGGCGGGTGCTGCTGCTTTTGAAAAGCTAAATATGATGTTTGCTGTTCAAATATAAGTGCTTGTTTGCCGCTTCATTCTCTAGTTGGATGAAGCGGTTTGTAGTTTTGGTATCAGAATTAAATAGCCGATTCCTGCAATGATACCCGATAACGCTCCTGCGACATGGGCTTCGACGACCACGCCATCACCAATAAAATTCTCAATCCACTCTGAACTGCCCATCATCACTTCATAGCTCAACTTTATTGTCACGCCTACCAATAAACCCAGAGATAAAAACTTACTGTTTCTAAAATCGGCGATGCCAAAGGCTACGATAGTTCCATGCAAAGCACCAGATAGTCCTACGTACCACTCGATATGAGGAACAAACAGGAATAAGGGCAGAGTATTAATAAGGACTGGGATAAGAATAAATGCCCATTGAGTCAAACGATTACCTATATCCCAGTAGATATACCAAATGATCCATAGCCCAGCGATATTCAAAAGCGCATGGTTCCAATTGGTATGGAGTAGATTTGCAGAAAAGAGACGCCACCACTCACCCTCGATAATTTTCGAGCGATTAAAGTTAAATTGATGAATGAGCTCTGAATGAAAGTAGGCTGTAAGAAAAATACAGAGGGTAAATAACAAGGGGATGTGATATCGCAATATTTGAGTATGGATGTTCAATGTGAAGTTACTACTCATGAAGCGGGTAATCTCTTTTTGTGGTTGTACTGCTTATCGCACATGCAGCAAGCTTAAATTATGAGCTTTTGAGGTCTCTACTCAAATAGCCTGAATAGCCATATTACTACATAAAACTTCTTTGCTGTAAGGATGTTGAACGATTAAGAAATGAGAGCTGATATCTGATTTTATAGCGATAGAAACAAAAAAGCCCCTTTGAAAGGGGCTTTAAGCGGTTGATTTTTCAACCTTAATTTGGCTCCCCCTCCCCGACTCGAACGGGGGACCTGCGGATTAACAGTCCGTCGCTCTAACCAACTGAGCTAAGGGGGAATTGCTTTGTTCCTTACCGGAACGGGGCGCAATATTATAGAAACCCTTCGACTCGGTCAACAGAAAATTTAAAAAAATTTAAATTAATTATCCTCTTGATGGATAAGTGTTCTGCTTTGGGCGTATTCTACTCAAGTTGGCCAAACATTGGACGTATTTGAGAGTTTGTTGCTATGCGAGGAGAAGAGATTGATTGGTGTTAGAATCTAACTTTTCTCTATTTTTAAAAGTATTTACGCAACAAATGCTTAGAACGGTTAAAAAGGAAGGTTTATTTCTTTAGAATGAGGGATATTGATTGGAGCATCCCTAAAAGCTTTTTCGAGTCAAAATAAACTTATGAGTAGTGAATTTAAACTTAATATGCCATTTCCTCCTGCTGGTGATCAGCCAAAAGCGATAAAAGAATTATTGAGCGGGCTTGAAGATGGTTTAGCACATCAGGTATTGCTAGGGGTCACTGGATCAGGAAAAACCTACACTATGGCCAATGTTATTGCCCAATCTGGCCGCCCAGCATTGATCATGGCACCGAATAAGACGTTGGCAGCTCAGCTTTATGGCGAGATGAAGGAGTTTTTTCCTGATAATGCTGTTGAGTACTTTGTCTCTTATTACGATTATTACCAGCCTGAAGCTTATGTGCCAACGACCGACACATTTATTGAGAAAGACGCGTCCATTAATGAGCATATTGAGCAGATGCGTTTGTCAGCGACGCGAGCGATATTAGAGCGCAAAGATGCCATCATTGTTGCCTCAGTTTCGGCCATTTATGGATTGGGTGATCCAGAGAAGTTTCACTCGATGGTTCTCCATATTAAAGAAGGGGATGAAATCGATCAGCGAGGGTTGCTGCGAAAACTAGCAGAACTGCAATACACCCGAAATGATACTGAGTTGCAACGGGCTACTTATCGAGTACGTGGCGATGTCATTGATATATATCCCGCAGAGTCTGAGAAAGAAGCGATTCGTGTCGAGCTATTTGATGAAGAAATTGAACAGATCAGCCAGTTCGACCCTTTAACGGGCGAGGTATATAAGAGATTAACTCGTTATACGGTGTATCCAAAAAGTCACTATGTTACCAGCCGTCAAACCGTATTAGATGCTATCGAAGACATTAAAGAAGAACTGGCACAGCGACTAACTTTCCTAGAAAAAGAAAATCGACTGGTCGAAGCTCAGCGGCTTGAGCAGCGCGTTAAGTTTGATGTTGAAATGATGGTAGAGCTTGGATATTGCTCTGGTATTGAAAACTATTCGCGCTATCTGTCTGGTCGTGCTCCTGGAGAGCCGCCGCCAACGTTAATTGATTATCTACCCCCTGATGCTTTGATGGTGATTGATGAATCCCATGTGACTGTGCCTCAGGTTGGTGGCATGTTTAAAGGGGATCGCGCTCGTAAAGAAAACCTGGTGGAATACGGTTTTCGATTACCCTCAGCTTTGGATAATCGTCCGCTCAAATTTGATGAGTTTGAGCGTTTGGTTCCCCAGTGTATTTATATTTCTGCGACGCCTGGCCCTTATGAGATGGAGCATACAGATCAAACCGTTGAACAGGTGGTTCGCCCCACTGGTTTGCTTGACCCTGAATTAGAAGTGCGGCCAGTACATACTCAGGTGGATGACCTATTATCCGAAATACGATTGCGCGTAGCGGAAGATGAAAGGGTGTTGGTAACGACGCTGACAAAGCGGATGTCAGAAGATTTGACCGACTATCTTGACGAGCATGGTGTGAGAGTCCGATATTTGCACTCAGATATTGATACGGTTGAGCGTATGGAAATTATTCGTGACTTACGACTCGGTGAGTTTGATGTGCTTGTTGGTATCAACCTACTACGAGAAGGGTTAGATATGCCAGAGGTTTCGTTGGTAGCGATACTCGATGCTGATAAAGAAGGTTTCTTGCGTTCAGAGCGATCACTGATCCAGACCATCGGGCGAGCGGCTCGTAATTTACAAGGGAAAGCCATTTTATACGCTGATAAGGTGACGCAGTCCATGCGCAAAGCGATGGACGAAACGAATCGCCGACGCAGTGTTCAAGCGGAGTTTAATAAAAAGCACGGCATTGAACCGCGTAGTGTAAGACGAAATATTTCTGATGTGATGGAAGTGGGAGGCGATAAGAAAGCCGCTTCTCGCAAGAAGAATAAGGTAGCAGAGCCAGCTGCAACCTATGCTGCTGATCCTGCAGCTATAGAGAAAGAAATCAAGCAGCTAGAAAAAGAAATGATAGAGTGCGCTAAGAATCTGAATTTTGAGGATGCAGCAAAAATTCGAGATCAAATTCAGAGAATGAGAGATAATGCTTATAAATCTTAGCGCTGCTAAAGCGACCATTAAACAGAGGATAGTCTTTTGGAAACGATATTAGTAACAGGTGGGACGGGTTATATTGGAAGCCACACAGTTGTTCAGTTACTAGAGTCAAATTACAACGTCGTTATTGTTGATAATTTGAGCAACTCAAGTAAAGCTGTACTGCAACGAGTTGAGCAAATTACAGGAAAGATGCCAACTTTCTACCAAGCTGATATTCGTGATGAACAAGCGTTAACTGATATTTTTAATAAACACAAAGTTTCTGCTGTCATTCATTTTGCTGGATTAAAGGCGGTGGGAGAGTCTTCACAGATACCGTTAGAGTACTACGAGCAGAATATTTATGGCACCTTAGTATTGTGTCAGGTAATGGCCAAGTCGGGTTGTAAGAGAATCGTGTTTAGTTCATCTGCCACCGTGTATGGCGACCCCGCCAGTGTACCTATTACTGAGCAATTTCCAACCAGTGCAACGAACCCTTATGGCCGTACCAAGTTATTTATCGAACACATGCTGTCAGATCTGCATCAGTCCGATCCTGAATGGCACATCGTTCTATTGCGCTACTTTAATCCCATCGGCGCCCATCCTTCTGGGTTGATTGGGGAAGATCCGAAAGGTATTCCTAATAACCTTCTGCCTTTTGTGACTCAAGTCGCAGTAGGAAAAAGAACCCACTTGAGTATCTTTGGTAATGACTACTCCACCAAGGACGGAACCGGGGTTCGCGATTATATTCATGTCGTGGATTTGGCGAATGCCCATCTCAAAGCAACAGAAAAGCTTGAGCGTTTGACGGGTCTACGCAAGTACAACCTTGGGACAGGGCAAGGCTACTCAGTATTAGAGATAGTAATGACCTTCGAGAGGGTAACTGATGAAAAAGTCCCTTATGAAGTTACAGAGCGGCGACCTGGAGACATTGCTGAGTGTTGGGCTGATGCGTCATTGGCTAAAGCGGAACTAAATTGGTCCGCACAACTCCAACTAGACGATATGTTAGTTGATGCCTGGCGTTGGCAGTCTGGCAATCCAGATGGATATGCGTCATAAGTCGAAGCGTTTTAATAATTAAATAAACTTTAATAGTTGCATTAATAAATTTTAGGGGGTAAGATACGCGCCACTTTTCGAGGTCATATCGAAGAAGGCGCGTAGCTCAGTTGGTTAGAGCACCACCTTGACATGGTGGGGGTCGTTGGTTCGAATCCAATCGCGCCTACCAAATAAACTATTTAGGTTTTTTAAACAGTGAAGTTTATTTGGTTCCTATGATATTACGAGTCTTTTTAGCCTTTTTTATTCTTATTTATTCCTGTTCCAGTGCTTCTCAAGAAGCGAGTGTGGAATCCTATTTCAGCAAAATGCTCTCTGGTTTGGAAAGCGAATTAGCTGCTTATATTAAGTTGCCTAAGCGCTCTCATTCTGTCGCTATCCCTATCGTTGAGAACAACATACTGAAACATTGGGATGTGGAAGGATCTCTGGTACTCTTGATTGGTCGCGCTAAATGGGATGATCTAGAGCCTGGCAATCAAAATAAGCTTAAAAAAGCCTTTGAGACCACACTCACTCGTTATTTTCTAGAAGCATTAGCTTACTACCAGGGTCAACCTATTCGGGTGAGTAGCGTTACCCTAAATGAAAAAAAGACACGAGGTTGGTTGCGGGTTCTCGTGGAGATTGATTATCTGCCTTCATTTCCTATTGATTTAAAAGTTGTTAATAAAGAACAAAAATGGCTGCTACAGGATATTAGAGTCCAAGGCATTCGTTATAGTAAAATGAAGCGAAATTGGTATTCTGAACAGTTAAAGGTGAGTATTAATCACTTGATAGCTGAGCTAGAAAACAAAAATAATAGCTTTTTTAAAACCACAAAAAAGGTTGATTGAAACTATTTTAGGGGATTTGTCTTTGAACCATTGGTACTTAGCCACCTGCAAGCCAAAGCAGGAATCTCGAGCATTGGAAAATTTGCTCAATCAGGAGATTGAAGCTTTTCTCCCTGAAGTGGAGGTAGAAAAGGTTGTTAAAGGCAAAATTCGAGTGGTCGTCGAACCGCTTTTTCCTGGCTATGTATTCATTCGGTTAGAAGAAGATAATCCATTATGGGGCAAAATTCGATCAACTCGAGGGTTGAAAGATTTTGTTCGCTTTGGTGGACAGCCAGCGAGTATCCCCGTCAAGGTCATCGAACAGCTCCGTCAAACGTCTACTTTATATAGTTCTCGTCAAAGAATTTCTCAAGTTCCTCAAAAGGGCCAAGCCGTTCTTTTGATTGGTGGAGCGTTTTCAGGACTTCAAGCAGCTTTTGAAATCTCGGATGGTGATTCTAGGGCTTATGTCCTGCTTGAGGTTTTGGGAAAAACCCAACGATTGCAGGTGGATATTCAAGACTTGGTGGTTAGTTAATCTGTAACAGGTTTGTGACAAAACTATTTAGTGCCCGGTGTTTCAATGTCTAGGTACATTCATTAGAATAGCGGCGTCGTTATTTAGTTAATCTTTAAATATTGTTTTTCTTGAGGCACGCTGGAAGCCTGAATTCAGGGGCGGTAGCGTGCAAAAAGTCAATAAAATAACTCAGGATTGTCTATTGATATGTTAGGGCGTTTATTTTTTCTTTTTTCCGTCATTTTCTCTTTTGCTGGCTTGGAAGCCGCAGAACTCGATATTAATAAGTTGAAGCAACAGTGTGCTAAGGCAACCGCACAACAAAAGCAGGCTGCTAAGGCTGTTGGCTACGACTTGGATGAATTGTGTTCGGGACTTGAATCTCTTACATCAAAAGATAAGGATAGTTTGAAGGAGCCAGAACTCATTAAACGGAGACCAGCTCGTTCTCGCAAGACAGATATTTTTGAGAATGACAAAGAGCCTTTGGATAAAAAGGAAATCAATTCCGATCCAAAGGAGGAGCTTGAGAAGACTAAAGAGAAGTACGTAGATAAACTAAAGCCCTTTGGGTATGAGTTATTCGAAGGAGTCCCTACAACATTTGCTCCTGTTACTAACATTCCTGTGCCAGCCAACTATGTCATTGGACCTGGAGATACTATTAATATTCAGCTATTTGGTAAAAGTAGTAGCTCTTATCAATTGTTAGTTGATCGAAGTGGCAATATTCAATTTCCGGAGCTTGGCCCAATTTCTGTTGCTGGTTTGGAGTATGAACAACTTAAGCAATTATTGTTAAAGCGAGTTCGAGAACAAATGATTGGTGTAAACGCTGATATTAATCTAGGGGAACTTCGCTCAATGCAAATTTTTGTACTGGGAGAGGCGTATCGTCCTGGAGCGTATACTGTTTCTTCATTGTCCACCATTACCAACGCACTATTTGTCAGTGGTGGTATTAAAGAAATCGGCTCGCTTAGAAATATTCACCTCAAACGACAAGGTCAAACTGTTGCTACGTTAGACCTTTATGACCTGTTGCTAAAAGGCGATACATCTGCAGATACTCGCTTGTTACCTGGAGATGTTATTTACATCGAACCTGTAGGTACAACCGTCTCGATTTCTGGAGCCATTAGAAGGCCCGCAATTTATGAACTTGCTGATGAAGATAGATTAGAAGATGTTATCGCTCTTGCTGGTGGTGCGAAGCCAGAAGCTTTCCTTCCTGAAACAAATATCACTCGAATCACAAAGAGTGGTTTTATAACTTCCTTGGTTGCAAACATGTCCATTGAAGAGGGGAAAAACTTCAAAGTTCGAGACGGGGATAAAATCACACTTGAAGAAACAATCGATGACTTAAAAAATGTAGTAACCCTTTCCGGCCATGTTCATAGGCCTAAATCAATTGCATGGAAAAAGGGCTTGCGTATAAGTAATTTAGTTCGTTCATTGCATGAGCTAAAGCCCTTTGCTCAACTTAATAGTGCGATACTAGTTCGACAAAGTTTCCCTTCTCAAGAATTGAGTATTGAGTTGGTTAATATAGAGAAAGCTCTCCAATTTCCACAAGATGAATATGACTTAGTGCTTGAAAATCAAGACAAGCTGCTTGTGCTAAGTTTTGACGAAGATGATAGAAACGAAAAATTAGAAAATTTAAAAGAACAACTAGAAAAACAAGCTAGTTTAGATTCTGTTTCGAAAGTAGTTTCCATCTCTGGGCAAGTTAAATTTCCTGGAGCATACCCGTTGGCAAACGATATGTCTCTAGAAGACCTTATTGAACTTTCTGGAGGTCTAACTGAATCTGCCTATACTCTGGGAGGCGAAATTACACGGCTGCAACAACATCCTTCGCAATCGGTATCTGTAGAGCACATTTCTCTGTCCTTTGATGGACAAAGAACATCCGATATTAGCTTGCAGTCTTGGGACTCCATAAACATTTGGCAAAAACCTGATTACAGGCAGTTTGCAACTGTAGAGGTGAAAGGAGAAGTTTTGTTTCCCGGTGAATACAGAATAAAAAGAGGTGAAACACTAAAACAGTTAATGAAAAGAGTTGGAGGATTTTCTGAGTATGCACATGTGGATGCTGTTGTTTTTACTAGAGAAGAGCTAAAAGAAAGAGAAGAAAAGCAACTACAGGATCTAAGAGCAAAATTGAAATCAGATATAGCTAATACACAGTTAGAGAAACAAAATATAGGCCAATCTGCGAATGTCGGTAGTTTAGAGAAGCTATTTGAGTCTCTAGAGAATACTGAGGCTCTTGGACGACTTGTTATTGACATGAAAGCAATTCTTTCTAGTAAATCTCAAGATGTTACTTTAAAGGATGGAGATAAGATAGTAATACCAGCCTTCAGACAAGAAGTGAGTGTAGTTGGAGAAGTTCAACATCCTGCATCACATTTGTTTGATCCGTATTTAAGCTTTGAAGACTACATAGAAAGAAGTGGTGGTGAAACAGAAAAGGCTGATGACTCAAGAATCTATATAGTAAAAGCTGATGGCTCTGTTGTGTTACCAAACAAATCCGGGTGGATTTCTGCGCAGGGAGTTTCTATTGAACCAGGGGATACTATCGTAGTACCGCTAGATGTTGATAGTGTTGACAGCTTGAGCTTATGGACTCAGGTTAGTCAGGTTATATATCAGTTGGCCCTGGGGGCTGCAGCAGTTAAATCTCTATAGAAAAGGGGGAGTGGTGACTGTGAGGCAAGTTTATTTTGCTGTCATTTTTTTAATGAGTTCAGCCGTAAGTGCTGAACCATGGATTAAAACAGATGAGTTTTGGCTGCGTGCTGATATAGAGCAGTTAGCTAGTATTGGAATTATTAAAAGTCCGATTACAACGTGGCCTCTTATGTGGGCTCCTATTATTAAAGATTTGAGTTCAACGAAACTGGCTGAGGTGCCAAATGCCTATAAATCTGCTTACTTAAGAGTACTAAAGAGAGGGCGTCACGAAACAAGACTTGGAAAAGTCAATAAAAGTATTCGAGCGTCATTAATGTCGGATGAAACTCAACTTTTTCGAAGTTTTGGTGATAAATCAAGAAATAAATCTGAACTTTCCACTCAATCAGATGGTATGGGACAGCACTATGCGTGGAATGTTGAAGTAACTTTCGCTCCTAATTCCATAGACGATGATGACAAGCATTTTGATGGTTCGTATTTAGCTGGAGTCATCGGAAACTGGGTAATAGCTGGAGGTTATATTGAGAAATGGTGGGGGCCAAGTTGGAATTCGTCGCTTATATTATCGAATAATGCTAGACCAGTACCTGGCATCCTTTTACAGCGTAATTATAGTGATCCTTTTGAAACTCCTATTCTGAGCTGGGTTGGACCTTGGACCATGAACGCTTTTGTTGGCCAACTTAATGACAGTAGAACAATTAGTGATGCAAAGTTATTAGGAATGTCTCTGACATTTAAACCTCTCGAATCGATCGAAGTTGGCTTCAGAAGAACTGCTCAGTGGGGGGGAGATGGTAGACCTGAAGATTTTAATTCTCTGATAGATATGCTTATTGGTTTAGATAACTGTGATGAAGGTGATCTTAGTTGTAGTGACAATAGTAGAGAACCTGGGAATCAATTGGCTGGGATAGATCTATTGTGGCAAGCTCATTTAGGGCCTTTGTCAAACATTTATATGCAAATGATTGGAGAAGATGAAGCCGGTTATTTTCCTACTAAAAAATCATTTATTTATGGATTGTCTTTAAGAACATTCATTGACGAGTTGCCTCTGACTATTAATATTGAAGCAAGCGATACAAAAGTTGATGGCGATGGGAATATTGAGGGGCAGCCTTTTACTGGTTATAACGTTCTTTATGAACACTCTATTTATAATCATGGATATCGATTTAATCGACGTTCTATCGGTAGTAGTTTTGATAATGACTCTACCAATGTTAGTGTTACTGGAATATATCAAACGGATAAGTATGGCAAGTTTAAGCTAGCAATTTCAAACTCAAAATTAAATCGAGATGCTAACAATTTATCTGAGCCAGGTGGGCATTCATTGGTTGCTGATAAGATAGATTTCAATAGTTTGAAATTGTTATGGGTGTTAGATAATTCTGATTATGGCCAAGTTGAACTAGGCTTTGCCTATCGAGATAAAGATATTAAATCTAAGTTAGGTTCTTTTGATAGTGTTTCTTATGGTTTGAACTGGGTCTATTCATTTTAAGAGAAATCTATGAGCTATATTTCTACAGATAAAACTGAAGAGAAAATCAAGGCACTTGGTGCTAAAAAAGTCGAGCCTGAAGGATTGTCTCTAAGAGAAAGAGACGACATTAATATTTGGGAGCTGCTTTCTTATATTAGAAAAAAATCTTGGATCATTTTGGTCGTAACTTTAGTTTCTGCGGGGCTTTCAGTTTTTTACGCATTGTCGTTACCTAACATATACAAATCAACTGCAATTTTGGCACCGTCTTCTAATTCAGCTTCATTGTCTAAACTATCCGGTCAGTTTGGTGGACTTGCATCGATTGCTGGTATTAATCTTGGTGGAAACTCCGAGAATAAAGCCATATTTGCTATGCAAATAATTAAGACATGGCCTTTTCTTGAAAAGTTTATTACTGAGAATAATATTCAATTAGAACTATATGGAGTAAAGGGCTGGGATAAAAAGACTAATAAACTGATAATTAATGATGAGTTATATGACATAGGCTCTAGTCGTTGGAAGGAGAATGTCGAAGAGCCTAGCAGTTGGAAGTTATACAAGAACTTAAATCAGCTAATTGAAATATCACAAGACGAAAAAACTGGGCTAATATATTTATCTGTTGAGTATTTTTCTCCTAAAGTCGCTAAAGAGTGGACAAGTCTACTTATTAAATCAATTAATGAGTTCATGAGAGAAAGGGATAAACATGATGCAACTAAAAAAATTAAATATTTAGAAGAGCAGATACCGAAAACAAGTGTTCGGGAAATGCAAACGGTATTCTTTCAATTAATTGAAGAACAGACCAAAACGCTCATGCTAGCTGAAGTAAGTGAAGAATATGTTTTCAAAATATTAAGCGAAGCAAAAGAAGCAGAACAAAAATCAAAACCCAAAAGAGCCTTACTCTGCGTATCAATAACTATTCTAGGGGCTACGCTGGGAATTTTCGTATTAGTTATCAGGTTTTTGTTTAAAAAAAATAACCTTAATACTTAATAAAAATCATATCGAGGAATTATGTCTAACTTTGTAATGATCGGGGCCGCTGGTTATATAGCTCCGAGACACATGAAGGCAATAAAGGAAACGGGAAACAACCTCGTTGCTGCCTTGGATAAAAATGACTCCGTTGGTGTTATTGATAGTTACTTCCCTAATGCAGACTTTTTTGTTGAATATGAAAGATTCGATAGGCATGTAGACCTGTTAAAACGCAGTGGAGTCAGTATTGATTATGCTAGTATTGCTTCTCCAAATTATTTACATGACTCTCATATAAGATTCGCTTTGCGGCACGGTGCTAATGCTATTTGTGAAAAGCCTCTTGTTTTAAATCCTCACAATATTGATGCATTGAAAGTAGTTCAAGAAGAAACCGGAAGGCAAGTCTATAATATTTTGCAGCTTCGCTTACACCCAAGTATTGTTAAGTTAAAAGAAGATGTGGAAAGAGAGCTAAAGCAAAACCCAACTAAAGTGTATGACATTGATTTAACCTATTTAACCAGCAGAGGACACTGGTACTTCACTTCTTGGAAGGGAGAAGAGCAGAAATCTGGGGGAATAGCGACAAATATAGGTGTTCACTTTTTTGATATGCTAGCGTGGATATTTGGCGATGTGAATCAGAGTTCTTCACATATCAAGAAGCAGGATGTAAATGCCGGATATTTGGAGCTAAAACATGCTCGTGTACGATGGTTCTTATCTGTGAATTATGACTACATTCCTGAGCAAGTGAAGTCCCAAGGACAAAGAACATATCGTTCCATTACTATTGATGGCGAAGAAATCGAGTTTTCGGGTGGATTTACAGATCTGCATACTGCTAGTTATGAAAAAATCTTGTCTGGTGAAGGCTTTGGATTAGAAGAAGCAAGAAGAAGTATTGAGATTGTTAGCCAAATTCGTAACCATTCTGTTGATACCTCTATAACTGATGCCCATCCATTTGTTGCAAAGGTGATTTAACATGCAAGAATATTTTAAGCATGAAAGTGCAATCGTTGATGAAGGGGCTGTGATAGGAGCTCGCTCAAGAGTTTGGCATTTTGTTCATGTTTGCGGTGGCGCAAAAATTGGAGAAGAAGTATCTCTTGGACAAAATGTTTTTGTAGGTAATAAAGTTACGATAGGAAATAAGTGCAAGATTCAAAATAACGTTTCTGTTTATGATAATGTGCACTTAGAAGAAGAAGTTTTCTGCGGCCCTAGTATGGTCTTTACTAATGTCTATAACCCTCGCTCAGGAATTGAGAGAAAAGATGAATACTTAGATACACTTGTTAAGAAAGGAGCTACATTAGGGGCTAATTGCACTATTGTTTGTGGGACGACAATAGGTGAGTATGCTTTTGTAGGGGCTGGGGCTGTTGTTAACAAAGATGTTAAGCCTTACGCGTTAGTGGTTGGCGTCCCTGCAAAACAAATTGGTTGGATGAGTGAGTATGGACAACAACTAGACTTGCCCCTCAGCGGTAATGCAAAGGTTGTTTGCGAAAATACCAACTCTGTTTATGAGCTTAAGGATGGCAACTTATTTAAGACTGGAGAGTAACAGTGCAGTTTATCGATTTGAAAGCTCAGTACCGAACCCTGCAAGAAAAAATTGACAATAGAATTAAGACTGTACTCAGTCACGGCGGCTTCATAATGGGGCCTGAAGTCTATGAGTTAGAAGAGAGATTAGCGGAATTTGCTGGAACTAAATACGCAATAGGTTGTGCAAATGGTACTGATGCATTGCAATTAAGTTTGATGGCCCTTGGCGTTAAGCCTGGAGATGCTGTTTTTTGTCCAACTTTTACTTTTTTTGCTACTGCTGAAGTCATTGCTCTGTGCGGTGCAACCCCTGTTTTTGTTGACTCAGAACTGTCTACATTTAATATGTGCCCCCAAGATTTGGATAAAAAAATAAAGACCATCCTTGAGCAAGAGGAGTTAACTCCCAAAGCGGTCATTGCGGTGGATCTTTTTGGTTTACCTGCTAATTATCCCGAGCTTCAGAAAATTATCGAAAAATATGACCTGCTATTAATTGAGGATGCAGCTCAGGGGTTCGGTGGAGAGATTAACGGCAAAAGAGCCGGAAGTTTCGGAGATATTGCAACAACAAGCTTTTTCCCTGCGAAGCCTTTAGGTTGCTATGGAGATGGTGGTGCAATATTTACCAGTAATGATGAGCTAGCCTCAATCGTAAAATCATTGCGAGTCCATGGAAAAGGAAGTGACAAGTATGATAATGTCCGAGTTGGCGTTAATAGTCGCCTAGATACTATCCAGGCAGCAATACTATTGGAAAAGTTGCAAGTATTTCCTGAAGAAATAAAATTACGCAACAAAGTGGCCGATAAATACACCTTAGCTTTAAGTTCTTTATATTCTACGCCTCAAGTGCCTGATGAAATGGTTAGCTCATGGGCTCAATATACGTTGACCGTTAGCAGCAGAGACGCAATGATTGATAAGTTATCTGTGGCCAATATTCCGAGCATGGTTTATTACCGTACATGTATGCATGAGCAAACAGCTTTTAAACATTTGGGCAAGGAAAATGCTGAATGCCCTCAAGCGGAAGCTCTTGCAAAACAGGTAGTCAGTCTACCCATGCATCCTTATTTGAGTGATGAAGAAATTGATAAAGTGACCAGTGTGCTAGCGGAGTAGATAGTTTGAAGTTCGATTTTGTTATTGTTGGTGCAGGTATTGTTGGGCTAACTATTGCTAGACGAATTCTAATGCTCTGGCCTAAAGTAAAAGTTCTTATTCTAGAAAAGGAAAGCTCACTAGGCGTTCATGCAAGTGGAAGAAACAGTGGAGTTCTGCATACAGGAATTTATTATCCTGCTGAAACTCTTAAAGCAAAGTTCTGCCGGAGAGGGGCTAATGCTCTATTCAATTATGCGCAGGAAAATAATATTGATGTTAGAAAAGATGGCAAAGTAATTGTTGCTAGGTCGGAGGATAATGCTCGCGGTTTATCAAAATTAATGGATAACGCGAAAGCTAATGGCATCTCTGCGGAATTACTCGATGAAAAGTGTATTCGTAAAATTGAACCTCACGCGAAATCGCAATGGGGAGGGATATACTGCAAAGATACAGCGGTGATCGACAGCGTATCCGTTCTTCACTCTTTAAAAAAAGAACTAAGTGACCGAGGTGTTTCGATAGTTCTTGGAGAAGAAGTGATATCTATTGATGATGCAGTAGGCAAGCTTACAACGAATAATCATACATATCACTACGATCAGCTTATCAATGCATCAGGAGCATTTGCTGACAAAGTTGCTAAGATGGTTGGTGTTGGAGATGAATATAAGTTAGTACCCTTTAAGGGGCTGTACTATAAATTGTCAAGTGAGCATGCTTTTCGAGTGAAAGGTAGTATATATCCTGTTCCTGATCCCGAGCTTCCATTTTTAGGCATTCATTTCACTCGAGTTATTACTGGAGATGTATACATTGGCCCAACCGCAATACCCGCTTTAGGCCGAGAGAACTATTCTCTCCTAGGAGGAGTTTCGTTAGGAGAGTCTGCTTCTGTTTTATGGCACTTATCCATGTTGTATATGAAGAACGTACAAAATTTTAGGCGATTGGTTCACAAAGAACTACCTCATTTATCGAAAAGCGGGTTTCTTGATTCTGCTGCTTTACTTATCGACGAACTAAAGCCTGACTGGATTGAGAAAACGCCTAAGGTTGGTATTCGTCCCCAATTAATTAATACGAAGAAAAACAAACTTGAAATGGATTTTTTACTTGAAAGAGGTAAAAAGTCCTTACATGTATTAAATTCAATCTCGCCAGCCTTTACTAGCTCTTTTGCCGTGGCAGATTATATTGTTAATGAATTAGATAGTTAGAATTTGGAGCATTTAATATGAACTTATCTGGAAAGAAAATGCTGGTGATCGGCGGCGCTGGTTTTATTGGCAGCCATGTTGTTGCTGAATTACTTAAGACTGATGTCGCCGAAGTTGTTATCTATGATAACTTTGCTCGAGGTAAACGAGAATATATTGAGGAATACTTAAAAGATAGCCGTTGCTCACTGTATCCCCATGGTGGTGATGTACGAGAAATAGATATTCTTAATGATGCCATGAATGGTATGGATGGTGTTTTTCATTTAGCTGCTATGTGGTTGCTGCATTGTAAGGATTATCCGAGAACTGCCTTTGATGTAAATATTCAGGGTACGTACAATGTGTTAGAGGCTTGTGTTAAAAATAATATTGAGAGACTTGTTTATTCATCTTCAGCATCTGTTTATGGTGATGCAGTTAATGTTCCTATGACAGAAGAGCATCCTTTTAATAACAAAAACTTTTATGGCGCAACGAAAATTGCAGGCGAAGCAATGTGTCGTGCAACTCATGATCGATTTGGTTTAGATTATGTAGGGCTGCGTTACATGAATGTATACGGTCCGCATCAAGATCAAACCGCAGCTTATACTGGTGTTGTACCTATTATGTTGAACAAAATTGACGCTAATGAATCTCCCACGATTAATGGAGACGGTTCTCAGGCATATGATTTTGTTTCTGTTCAGGATGTTGCTAGAAGCAATGTTCTCGCGATGCAAGCAACCGTAACCGATGAGTTTTATAATGTCGGCACTGGCGTTCAAACAAGCATTAGAGAATTATGTGATTTGATTTTGGATCTTAAACAATCAGATCTAGAGGTAACTTATAAACCTTATGCTCCAGAAGATGCTCGTCGTTTAGTTCAAAATCGTATTGGATGCCCAGAAAAAGCCAAAAGGGATCTTGCTTTTGAATATAAAGATTCTTTAAGAGAAGGGTTGCTTAATTTGATTGCGTGGCGAGAGAAAGATTAAGGGGCACTATTATGGAAAAGAGAAATATTGCCATAGCTTTGCCTGTAACGGGAGAAGAGGAATGGCTCGCCATCAAAGAATCTATTATGAGTGGATGGTTAACTCAAGGGCCGAAGGTCAGTGAGTTTGAGAAGCTATTTGCCGAGATGCATCAGGTCGAACATGCCTTGGCAGTTACGTCATGTACTACTGGACTCCATTTGGCGTTAGCCGCAATGGGTATCGGCCCTGGAGATGAGGTATTAGTTCCTGCTTTCACTTGGGTGGCGACGGCCAATGTTGTAGCACACCTTGGAGCAAAACCAGTTTTTGTTGATGTATGTCGTGACACATTTAACATTGATCCAACAAAGATAGCAGATAAGATTACGGATAAAACGAAAGCTATTATACCTGTACATCTTTTTGGCTTATGCGCAGATATGGACGAGATCAAGAAGGTCTTGCCCAAAGGCATTATGATTCTAGAAGATGCTGCTTGTGCTGCCGGAGCCATTTATAAAGGAACATATGCAGGTGGGCTTGGTGATGCGGCTTCTTTCTCTTTCCATCCGAGAAAGTCTGTTACAACGGGCGAAGGAGGAATGGTTACTAGTAACAACACCGAGTTGAATACTGTGATGGACCAGTTGCGAAATCACGGAGCCACCATGTCGGAAGAGCAGCGTCATAAAGGTCCTAAGCCTTATATTTTGCCTGATTTCAATATGGTTGGTTTTAATTATCGAATGACTGATCTACAAGGCTCTGTTGGGTTGATCCAGCTACCAAAGCTTGAGTCATTTATCGAAGAGCGCGCGAAGTGGGCTGAGTTTTACAGGAACGAGCTCGCTAATATTTCTTGGTTAAAGTTACCGAGAGAACCAAGTAATGGTCGACATGGATGGCAGTCATTTGTGACCTATGTTGATCCTGAGCTAGCCCCTATGAGCCGAAATGAGATTATGGAGATTTTGCAAGAGCGAGGTGTTTCAACTCGACCTGGAACTCATGCAGTGCATATGCTGAATGTCTATAAAGAGATGTTTGATATTCACGAAGACGACTATCCTGGAGCTCGTGATTGCAATAACAACACAATGGCAATTCCTTTGCACAATAGAATGAGTGAAGAAGACTATCGATATGTTGTTCGTGTTTTGAGAGAGCTTGCATAAATGTGTGGTATTGCGGGAGTCATTCATCTTGATAATAAGCCATCATCGGCTATTGCATTAAAAAGGATGACTGATGCTATCAGGCATAGAGGGCCTGATGGAGAAGGTGAGTGGATAGAAAATAATGTCGGTATTGGCCATCGTCGGCTGGCAATCATTGATTTGTCTCCCGCAGGCCATCAACCGATGATGTCGGAAGATAATCGATACATATTATCTTATAATGGTGAAATTTATAACTTTAAAGAGTTGCGCGTTGAGTTAGAGGCAAAAGGATATCGTTTTAAATCAAAAACTGATACTGAGGTTGTGCTCAATGCGTTTCGAGAATGGCGGGAAAACGCTTTTCTCAAATTTAATGGAATGTTTGCACTGGCTATATGGGACAGAGCTGAGCAAGAGCTCTTTATCGCCAGAGATAGATATGGTGTTAAGCCTGTTTACTATAGTACCCAGGGAAACACATTCCTATTCGGTTCTGAAATAAAAGCTATCATGGCACATCCCGATGCTAACGCGGAATTGAACAAGCCTGCTCTTATTGAGTACTTCACATTTCAAAATTTCTTGACTGAACAAACTTTACATAAAGATGTTAGTATTTTACCTGCTGGCTCATTTCTTCGTTTAAGTCCGAATAGACATAAAGCTCCTCGTATCGAAATATACTGGGATTACAATTTCTCTGAGCCAGAAACACCCTTGACTGAAGAAGAATACATTGAAGAGCTTGATCGACTAATGGTTCAAGCTGTTAGCCGCCAACTTGTAAGTGATGTGGAAGTTTCTTCTTATTTAAGTGGTGGAATGGACTCTGGTACTCTTACTGCACTTGCCGCTCAACAACTACCCTATATCAAAACGTTTACTGTTGGTTTTGATATGAGTTCTGCATCTGGAATGGAGCTCTCATTCGATGAGCGTGCTAAAGCAGAACATATGTCTTATGTGTTTAGAACTGAACACTATGAAATGGTGCTTAAAGCTGGAGATATGGAAAGATGTATGTCCGACTTGGTATGGCACCTAGAAGAGCCTCGTGTTGGCCAAAGTTACCCTAATTTTTACGCAGCAAAATTAGCTTCCAAATTTGGTAAAGTTGTTCTTTCTGGTGCGGGTGGTGATGAGCTTTTCGCAGGTTATCCTTGGAGATATTATCGAGCTGTAGTTAACGATGATTTTGAGCATTATATCGACAAGTATTATCTTTTCTGGCAACGACTAATTGATAACAAGGACATTCACAAAGTATTTTCTCCTATTAAAGGAGATGTTGAAGGTGTTTGGACAAGAGATATTATGCGGGATACCTTTCATCATCATGCGCATAATCTTACCAAACCGGAAGACTATATTAATCATTCTCTATATTTTGAGGCTAAAACTTTCCTTCATGGATTGTTTGTTGTTGAAGACAAATTAAGTATGGCTCATAGCTTAGAGTCACGAGTACCTTTCATGGATAATGATCTTGTCGATTTTGCCATGAGCGTACCCGTAAAGCATAAGCTAGGTAATTTAGACAAAGTTATTAGCGTCGATGAGAACGAAGTTCAAAAGTTCTTCCAAAGAACAAAAGATGGCAAACTGCTTTTAAGAAAGGCAATGCAGAAATATATTCCCGAAGTGGTGACAAATAGAGAAAAGCAGGGATTTTCTTCTCCTGATGCATCTTGGTTTAAAGGTGAAAGCATCGATTATGTTCGAGCTAAATTGCTAGATAGTAATGCAATGATTTATGACTTCATGGATAGAAAAGAAGTTGAAAGGTTGGTCAATCAACATTTGTCCGGTGAGTTAAATAGGCGGTTGCTGATCTGGTCGCTCCTTAATGTTGAGGAATGGTGTAGGAAATTTTTGAAGTGAGTGATGATAACCGGATTGTATCGGAACTATTGGAAACCTGTTCAAGTCCTGAGCAGGTCGAGTTGTTGAAGCGCTTTTTAAGAATTATTGAAGAGTTACACGACAATAAACTGCGTAAATACAATCGTTCTCTTCCGATGTCTGAATATTTTGTTGATAGATGGCAAAGAGCAGCAGCCCTTGGTTTTGGGGATAAATCTAGTATTTATGATAGTGCTACTGTATTAGGAGATGTGTCAGTTGGAAATTCAACATGGATAGGTCCTAACGTCATGCTTGATGGTAGTGGTGGACTTGAAATTGGTTCTAATTGCTCTATCTCTGCTAATGTCCAAATTTATACTCATGATAGTGTTAATTGGGCAACTTCTGGTGGTACTGAGAAGTATGAATACGCGAAAACCAGAATTGGTAATAACTGTTATATCGGCCCTAATGTAGTTATATCTAAGGGTATTACCGTAGGGGATGGTTGTGTCGTTGGTGCTAACAGCTTTGTCAATCAAAGCATTGAGGCTGGGGTAAAAGCCGCAGGTAATCCAGCTAAAATTATCGGTCGAGTTTAACTCAGTTTGGTTCATTTAACTTAATATTATGGTCAAATTTGATGATATTAAATCAAGATATTACTAGTGCGGGTGTGAAGGTGTGCAGCCGTTGCATCTATGATGAAAGAGTCAATGGCATATCATTTGATGCGAATGGTGTATGCAATTATTGCCACCAAGTCGATGAATTAAAAGATGAGTATGGCACAGGCTTAGATAAAGGTAATAAAGAGATTCAGTCAATTGTCAGGGAAATCAAGGCAGCAGGAAAAGGAAAGAAATATGATTGCATTATTGGAGTTAGTGGAGGTACTGACTCTTCCTATATGGTTTATCTTGCGAAAGAATGGGGGTTACGCCCACTAGCCGTACATTATGATAATACATGGAACTCCGCTATCGCTACTCAAAATATTCGAAAAGTACTTAGCGCTCTAGATGTCGACCTGTATACACATGTTGTTGATAATAAGGAGGTTGATGATATATTCCGCTCATTTTTCTTAGCTGGTGTAGCTGAAATTGAAGCCTCTACTGATCTGGCGTTAGCTGAAACCATGTATCGAGCAGCCTCTAAATATGGCGTTAAGTATGTATTGGAAGGGCATTCCTTTATTACAGAAGGAATAACTCCTGTTGGTCGAAATTACTTCGACGGTAAATATATCAAGGAGATCCATAAACGATTTGGCAAAAGAAAAATGATTACTTATCCACTGATGACTTTCTCCCGATTTATATGGTGGTCAACAGTCGCAAGGATAAGGAAAATTAGGCCTTTTTGGTATATTAATTACAATAAAGAGGATGCCAGAAGTTTCTTAGAACAACAATTTGGTTGGCAATATTATGGTGGACATCATTTAGAAAACCGAATGACAGCTTATTATCATAGTGTATATATGCCGCAAAAATTTGGTGCAGATCTTAGAAATAATACTCTTTCTGCGCTAGCTAGAAATGGGAGGTTATCTAGAGAAGATGCATGGAAAACCTATAATACTGAACCTTTGATTGAAGAAGAGCTCGTTAGTTATTTTCAGAAGAGACTTGGGTTGAACGATGAGTTGTATGAGCAAATGATGAAGGCTCCTCCTAAATCTTGGTATGAGTTTCCTACTTACAAAAAAAGGTTTGAGCGACTAAGGCCTCTATTTGCAGTTTTAGCAAAGGCAAATTTAGTCCCAATGAGCTTCTATTTAAAATATTGTTTTCCAAGCAAGGTCTAGAACTATGATTACAATTATCGATTACGGTATGGGCAATCTAGGCTCTATTGTCAATATGTTCAAGCGAATTGGCGTTAAAGTTCATGTGTCTGGAGATATATCTGCGGTTAACGACGCCGAAAAAATACTTCTCCCAGGAGTTGGAGCTTTCGATAAAGCTATGATAAGAATTAATGAGAGTGGACTTCGAGAAGCTCTCGATAAGAAAGCTTTAGAGGATAAGGTACCTATTCTCGGAATTTGTCTTGGGATGCAGTTACTGACCTGCGGTAGCGAAGAAGGTCAAGAAGACGGGCTCGGATGGATTGATGCAAGAGCTACAAAGATTCCTTCCATAGATGGTATTAAAGTTCCTCACATGGGCTGGAACCTTGTATTACCGTCGAGCTCTAGTTCATTAACTAAAGACTTGCCTGAAGAACCTAGGTTTTACTTTGTTCATTCCTATGCTGTACATGTTAAAGATAAATCTGACTCGATTTTGACCTGTAAGCATGGTATCGAATTTGATGCCGCTATACAGAAATCCAATATTTATGGCGCTCAATTTCATCCCGAGAAAAGCCACAAGTTTGGCATGCAATTACTAAAGAATTTTGCGAGTCTATAATGTTAAGAACAAGAGTCATTCCTGCTTTACTTTTGCTGAATGAGAGTTTAGTGAAAACTTATCAATTTGGTAAGTATCGGTACATCGGAGACCCATGTAATACGCTTCGAATTTTTAATGAGTTAGAGGTTGATGAACTCATTATTTTGGATATTGCAGCTACGCGGACAGGATGTGGCCCAAACTTTGAGTTGCTTACTGACATTGCTAATGAATGCTTCATGCCTTTATGTTATGGAGGTGGCATATCAGAGTTTGATCAGGCAAAGAGAATATTCAACATAGGTTTTGAAAAAGTGTCTCTTAATAGTTCTTGCTTTAGTCGCCCTGAACTCGTGACTAAGTTATCTGAACACTACGGTAGTCAAGCCGTAATTGCTTCTATCGACGTGAAAAAAAATATGTTTGGAAAGTATGAGGTAATGGCGAACAATGGCAAAGTTAGTACAAAACGATCTCCCATTGAGTGGGCCGAAGAATTGGAAAGTTTAGGAGCTGGCGAAATTTTATTGACTTCAATAGATAAGGAAGGTACTTGGGATGGATATGATATTGATCTAGTAAAACAAGTTTCTGAAGTTGTATCTGTGCCAGTAATAGCTAATGGAGGTGCTGGCTCAGTAGAGCATGCTCGTCAAGCGGTTAAGGATGGAAATGCGTCTGCTGTGGCGATGGGGAGCTGTGTGGTTTTTCAAAAAAAGGGAATGGGAGTATTAGTTAACTTTCCTGAGCCGTCGAGTTTAAAAGGACTTTCTAATGATTGCGAGTAAGATTGCATGCATTGGAAATATGAATAACAATATGTTTAATATTGTTAGGTACTTGAGGCTTAATGGCTATGACGCAACTCTTTTTTTGCTAGAGGATGAAAAAGAACATTTCCATCCAAGCAAAGATAGCTTTTGTGATAGCTACAAAAACTATACAGTAGAGCTACCTTGGGGTAACGCTTATAAGCTCAATCAGTTTTCGCCAGATGAGATTCGTTCTGCAATCGACGGATATGATTTTTTTATAGGATGTGGAACAGCCGCTGCTTATCTTAATAAGGCAGGTATCGATATGGATATTTTTGTTCCTTATGGCAGCGATTTTTACTCTGCACCGTTTTTTAAGTTGGTACACCCTAAGCGTATACTGAAGAGGATTGTTTTTTCTTCACTTCAATCGAAAGGTATTCTTAGGGCTAAATGCATTTTAATTGACTCTTCTAATGAAATCTTCGAACAGCCTTTTAAGAAATTAAATTATCAGGGTGTGAGGCTAAATAATGGCGTGCCGATGATATTTTTTCCGGAGTATTCACCTGAAAAAATATCTAAATATTGTGGAGAAATGTCCAGTTTTAAAATAATGGATGAGTTACGGAGTAGAAAAAAGCTACTCATATTTCATCACTCCAGACACGTCTGGAAAAGCTTATCTGATCCAATTTCAGTGAAGAGAAATGATAGACTTTTGAGGGCATTATCTGAATTAGTGCATAAACATCACTTGAAAGATATACATCTGATAACTTTAGAGTACGGAGAGGATGTATCTAGTTCTAAGGAGTTAATAAAGGAGCTGGCGATTGAGGAGCATGTTACATGGCTTCCTAAGATGTCAAGGAAGGAATTGATGGCTGGTATAATGAAGTCTGATATTGTTGCTGGTGAGTTTAATATGAGCTGGTTTTCATACGGCGTTGTCTACGAAGCTATGGTAGCTAGCAAGCCAATATTGCATTACAGAGAAGATTCTCTATACAAAGAACAGTATCCCGAGATGTATCCAATGCTGAACGCAAAGGAAGTTGACGAAATAGTGGATAGACTTATTGAATCTTATAAAAACAGAGCGAATATGCTCAAGATTGGAAAGTCTGCAAATCAATGGTTTAGGCAATATGTTGTTGATGAGCCGATTCGAGTTATTAGCAAGCTAATAGATACAAAAGTCCAAGAAACAAGACAATAATGCGAACATTGAAGCTTTCCGCTCTTTGGAAAACGGCGCTAACCGATAGTTCTCACTATTTAATTGCAAATTTAGCGATTAAGCTTCTTGCAGTTGTAGTTATTCCTATTATTACTAGGATGATATCGATAGAGGAGTTTGCCGTATACGATTTGTTTTTATCTGCGAATGCTTTTGCAATAGTTTTTCTTAGCTTGGGGATGGACTCTGGTACAGCTATTTTGATAGCTGAGCAAAAAAATGATAAAGCGAAGTTATCTGGTTTGTTAAAGATTACTTTGCTCTTATCTTTGAGTGCATGCCTAATTTTGTGTTTAGTATTTCTTTCAATAGTACCTTTTTTACCGTGGGAAGACTTAAGTATCAAGCGAGCTTTCTATTTTTCGGTATTTACTTTTTCGTCGTTGACCAGTTACCTTTGTATCAATTTTTCTAGGTGGATTGGCAGAATTAAAGTGGCCGCTTATATAGGAATGATATCAACGATTCTTGGTATCATACTTGGCTTCTCGCTTTTAAGTATAGATAAAAACATAGATAGCTATTTTTTAGGGCTTTCTATAGGTGGGTTAATAGGAGCTTTTCTTGTTGTTTTTTCTTTACGAGATTGTTTAAAAGAGAAATCGGGAAGGATAGTCAATAAGAAGCAAATTAGAGAAATTTTAACTTTATCGCTACCTTATGTGCCTAATTATTTATGTAATACTTTAATGGTTATGGCTGACCGTTTAGTTATTTTAGCTGTGTTAGATTCCAAAGCTCTTGGTATCTATGCTTTGCTAAGTCGAATTGCATCGATTCCAAACTTAGTTATAAATGTAGCTAGCTCTGGTTTTTTGCCAATATTGTATAAAAATTATGAGACGCCAAATGGTAAACAGTTTATAAGAGAAGTTCTTCATATTTATTTCTATGCTATACCGCTCGCTTTCCTCCTATCCGTAGCTCTTGAGTCTTATATTGTAGAATTTATGGGAGGAAAAGCATACTCTGATAATGCACACTTTATGAGCATTATGCTTGTCAGTGTACTGGTTACGTCTGCCACTCAACTTTCTGGTTTTTCTTATAACATTAAGCGAAAAACGCAGTACATTTTTTATATTACTTTTTTCGCCTTAATCCTAAATCTCGGAATTGGTTATGTCTTTGCTTTACAGTGGGGACTATGGGGAGTGTTTCTTAGCACGCTATTAGTTAGCGTTATGCGAATAACATCACATCTATACGTTTCTGAAAAGCTATACTCGTTCAGTTATAGCTGGATAAAAATAGTAGCTATATTGGTAGTAACTTCGGCTCTTTTACTTATTAGGTATCAATAGAAAGTATGTGTGGAATTGTAGGTTTTATAAGCGATAAATATAGTTCAGAGCAAGCTAGTAATATCGTAACGAACATGTCATCGCTTTTAGAGCATCGAGGTCCTGATGATAGAGGCTCATGGCTATCATCCACTGCAAGAGTGGCCCTAGGACACCGGAGATTATCTATTCATGATCTGAGTAGTTTGGGCCATCAACCGATGACATCTTCAAATGAGAATTACACAGTAGTTTTTAATGGAGAGATTTACAATTATAAAGAAATTAGAGAAGAGTTAGTAAAGTCTGGGGTTAAGTTTCGTTCTGATTCGGATACGGAAGTACTACTAGCAGCTACTGAAGCATTTGGGCCCGTTCAAGCCGCTCGAAAATTCTCTGGTATGTTTGCGTATGCTATATGGTCAGAGTCTGAAAAAGTGCTTTGGATCTTTAGAGACAGAGTAGGCGAAAAACCCCTATACTTCTCTTGTATCGATAATAGTTTCGTTTTCGCATCTGAGTTAACTGCTCTTTCAAGTTATCCTGAAGTTAAAAAGGTAATCAATGAAAGTGTACTTTCTATTTATTTGCGCCATGGTTACATTCCTGCTCCTCATTCCATCTACGAAGATATTTTCAAACTCCGACCTGGACACTATTTGCAGGTAAAAGCTGATTCCATAGGCTCAAAGTTAGACGTGGAAGAGTTTTGCTATTGGGATGTAAATGGTCGCGCTAGAGCAAATATTGAAGAGCCAAAAGAAGCGAGTAATTATGTTGACGAATTAGAGTTATTGTTATCACGTTCTATACAGCAACAGATGTCTTCTGATGTACCTTTAGGAGCTTTTCTTTCTGGTGGCGTTGACTCATCAACGGTGGTTGCTATTATGCAGTCGTTATCTAGCAGTGCTATAAAAACATTTAGTATTGGTTTTGATGAAGAGGCATTTAATGAGGCGCATTACGCTAAGCAAACTGCAGATTACTTAGGTACCGAGCACACCGAGTTATATGTGACAAATCAGATGGCTTTGGATGTTGTTCCCTCGCTTTTCGATATCTACGATGAGCCGTTTGCTGATTCTTCTCAGATACCAACCTATTTGGTATCAAAGTTAGCGAAATCACAAGTGACGGTTTCTCTTTCAGGAGATGGTGGTGATGAGCTGTTTCATGGATACTCTCGTTATGAGAGATTTATTAAACAGCATGGCAAACTTTCGAGTATTCCTTCAAAGAAGTTGCTCGGAAAGAGTATAAAAAGGTTAGCTAGGTTAAGCGGAGCCCAACCAGATGATCGGCTTTCTCGTGTAGGTATAATTTTGGCCGCTGCCAACCCTTTAGAGCATTATTTAGCTACGATTTCCCATTTTCAACGGCCAGAAGAGCTACTTGAATCAAAAGGTGCTTTATTTTCGTCTCCTTATGAGTTACCGACTCACATACTAAAAAATGACTTAAGAGATATTGCCCCATATTTGGACTTTGGAATATATCTACCAGACGATATTCTCGTTAAACTAGATAGGGCTTCAATGGCGGTGAGTTTAGAATCTAGAGTACCGTTGCTTGACTATCGAATAGTAGAGTTTGCTATGGGAATGCCTGCTACGATCAAGAATTATGATGGTAAAGGCAAGTGGCCACTAAGACAGTTACTTTATCGTTATTTACCTGAGTCAATGATGGACCGTCCTAAAAGAGGATTTGGAATTCCTATCGATGATTGGATTAGAAATGAGTTGAGAGAATGGGCAGAAGAATTACTTGGTGCTGACCAACTTTCAAAACACGAGTTGTTTAACAGTACAAAGGTGAGAAACCTCTGGAAAGAGCATGTTTCTCGAAAAGCAAACCATGGTTCACGGTTATGGAATATCCTTATGTTTCAGTCATGGTATAACAGGCACTGTTAAGTTAAGCATGTTTCATCTTCTTATTTCATCCTTATTGGTGGTTATAAGCAGCAGCATTGTTGCATTGATATATGATCAAGCTTCTCCTTATATTGCTCTTGTATTTATCCCTTTATTTTTTGCTAACTACAAAATAAAGTCTCAAAATTTAACTATATTTCAGGACGCTTTTTCATTTCTCCTGTTTGTTTATAGTATTGCGCTGGCCTATTCTATAGGTGTCTTTCAAGAGCCAATCGTTGGGAAGAGTGACGAGTGGACTTTTTTTGAGCTTTCGTCAAAGTCCTACTACAGAGATATGAGTATTCCTCAACTTTTGCTAGGAATAATTAATGCTCCACTAGCAGTGAAAATATGGGGGGTGTTTTATGCCGTAGCTGAAAGTTATGGTATTAAGCCGAATCCGTGGATTGGTATATATGTTAATATTTTCTTCGTGGCTCTATCAATTCGCTATATTGTTAATACTGTAGAACTACTCTTTCCTGAAAATTCTAACAAAAAAAAGCTTGCGACGCTGCTCTGCCTATTTAATGGTATGTTTTGGCTCTTCGCTACACTACACATGAGAGATAGCTTTTTATTATTCATAATTTGTTATTTTGTGTATCGAATTATTTTATATATCGAAGGTAAGTCATCTGTTTTTCCTTTAGTAGCGGTTACAGCGGTTTTCGTTATAGTAATGCCATTTTTAAGATACAAGCTTCTATTTGTACCTGTCCTATTCCTAGGACTAATTTATGTGTCTAAGATTAAGCACTTGAAGGGTTTTCATGTACTGTCAATGGGTGTCGTTTTAGGTAGTGTTTTTGTAGTCGCTCACGTTACGGGAATACTAAAGCTCACTTTATCCATCTTTGATTTTGCTAATCAAAGTTACTCGCAGTTAGCCGCCAATGAATCTAGCGGAGGTTTAGCGACCGCAGCAATAATTAGTCAGCCCTTTTTCATACGATGGCCTCTCGGGTTCGTTTATCAACATGTAAGCCCTTTGCCATTTTGGGTAAGTATGTATTTTGGAGCTACTCCTTATCACTGGTTTAAAGGTCTTTATGGAATCGTCGCTCTATTTTTGACACCTTATGCGTTTATTTCTATAAAGTACTGTATTCAATCATATTTTTCTCGTAGTTGTAACATTAAGCAGTCTATGCGCTTTGTTATACTATCCTATTTTTTAACTTTTTCTGCTGTAGCCATTACTTCCTTGGAAACTCGCCACGTAGGGCAGTTTTATTTGCTGTTTTTGTCTGCAGCTCTGTTTTCTATTAACAAATCCCGAACTAGATTAGATCAATTAATTATGTATTCTTATTGGTTGTTTCTAACATCAATATATCTTCTTTGGGCCGCTAATAAATTATTAAGCTAGTATGAAACTTCTATTGGTAATCGATCATTTTGGCTCCGGTGGAGCTCAACGACAACTGGTACTACTTGCCAAAGAGCTTGTCGAGAGTGGCTGCATTGTTGAGTTCTTTGTTTATTACCCTAATATCAATATATATAAAGATAAATTGAATGAGTATGGTTTGAAAGTGCATTCTTGTGAAAAATCATCAAAGTTCTCCATAAAGCCAATTCTTTATTTGAGTAATTTATTGAAGACTAACAAGTATGACAGCGTCATTTCTTTTTTGAGTACTCCGAATATCTATGCTGAATTGGCTAATCTTATTAACCGAAGGACTACCAAACTAGTCGTATCTGAAAGATCATGTTATCCACCAGGTAATAGTATTAATGCTAAGACAAGAATAAGAGAGCAACTTCATCGATTAGCAGATGCCATTGTTTGCAATTCTTTTTACCAGAAAGAACGAATGATAGAGCAGAATCCTTGGATTAATAAAAAAATTACAACCATTATTAATGGCGTTGATATCGAACATTTTTCACCGGATGCTAAGAGTATAAAAACCGACTTTCTTGTGGTTGCAAGAATTGATAGAGGAAAAAATCCTTTACGTTTAGCTCAAGCACTTCGGCTTATTAAAGATGATTATGGTTATTGCCCAACTATTAACTGGGTTGGAAAGCAAGACCCTTCTGAAGATAGTTTACAATATACGAAAGAGGTCAATGAGTACCTCAATGTAAATAAACTCCAATCTAACTGGAATTGGATGGGGGAGCAGAAGCATGTTGAAAAAATCATGCAGAATCATAAAGCCCTAATTTTACCTTCATTGTTTGAAGGTTTCCCTAATGTCGCTTGTGAGGCACTGGCTTGCGGGCTGCCGATACTAATTAGTAATGTATGTGATAACTATAGACTTTTAAACAATGGACTTAACGGCTTTTCATTTGATCCTCAGGATGCTAGAAGTATCGCTTCATCTTTAGTTGCTTTCGAGAAGTTATCTGAAAGTGATCTTGCTGAGAAGAGAGCACAGTGCAGAGAGTATGCAGTCAATACTTTATCCTCAAAAAAATATGCAGAGAATTATCTCAAGCTTTTAGGCTCCCTATAATGAAGTTTAAGTGGATTGGAATATGTGTGGAATAGCAGGAATAGTTAACAGACACGGTACAGAGCTAGACGATTTCTATATCAAAAAGTGTACTGATGCTATAGAACATAGAGGCCCTGATGCGAATGGGCACTTTGTTAATGATGATGTACTCTTTGTTCATACAAGATTAAGTATTCTTGACTTGAGTTCAAAAGCGGCTCAACCGATGTCAGATGCCAGTGAACGTTATGTGATTACATATAATGGAGAAGTTTATAATTATAGAGAGTTAGCCGAAGATTTAGGACTCAGTAACCTCCGCTCCACTTCCGATACAGAGGTAATTGTCGAGGGGTTTGCAAAAGTTGGTACGGATTTATTTTCTAAGTTAAATGGAATGTTTGCCCTTGCTATCTACGATAAGCAAGAGCGGAAAGTATGGCTCGCAAGAGATAGATTGGGCATCAAACCCCTCTATTACAAGCTTAGTAGTGATGCTCTTTCTTTTGGTTCTGAAATGAAAGTGATTCAGTGCTTTATGGACGATGCGTTGGATGACTTTAATAAACAAAGTGTTCATGAGTGGGTTTATTTTGGTAACACTCTGGGAGAGGAAACTTTATATGAAGGCGTAAAAAGGTTAATGCCAGGTAGCTTCATTGAGTTTGAAGTAGACTCTTCACAAGTTAGCGTTTCACAATATTGGAAGCCTCATAAACCGGTAGTAGGAACAGTAAAAGAAGGGTGTATCGTTGCAAAAAATAGAGAGCTCTTGGAGAATGCAGTTAAAAGACAGTTGGTCAGTGATGTGCCTATAGGTATATTTTTGTCTGGAGGTGTTGATTCAAGCGCCGTTACAGCGTTTGCTTCAAAGCATTATGAGAAAAAACTATCTACCTATTCCGTTGGGTTTGACTTTGATAAGGGAATAAATGAGTTACCTAGAGCAAGAAGCGTAGCCACTCACTTTGGAACTGAGCATCATGAAATTCATATCTCTGGTGTTGATGTGGCTGATGTGGTTGAAAAAATGATATATCACCACGATCACCCTTTTTGTGATGCTGCTAATATACCGTTGTTTTTACTCTGTGAGGAAGTAAAAGGGAAGACAAAAGTAGTACTTCAAGGCGACGGTGGCGACGAGTTGTACGGAGGATATAAGCGGTATAATACCTTAATGAACATTAAGAAAATGCGTTTCATATCTAGAATTGCCAATGTTGCGAATAAGTTTTTGCCAAAAAATAAGAAACATCAACAACGACAGCGTTATATTAATGCTCTTCTAAGTTCTCCTGAACATGAACTAATGGCCTTGCTACTGACTGTAGAAGATAAAAAGCATTCGCCTATTGATGTATTTAGCAAGGCATTCAGAGATGAGTTTTTATGTTTTGATCCATTTTCAAGATATAAAAAGTGTCAAAGTGAAGTTGCTAACTTGGATATTACAGATCAAATGCTCATCGTTGACTCTCAAATAATACTCCCTGATATTTTCTTAGAGAAAGTGGATCGAGCTACGATGGCATCTAGTGTAGAGGTAAGAGTTCCCTTCTTAGATAATGACTTGATTAAGTTTGTTCAAGAGCTGCCTTCAGTACACAAGATACCGAATGGTAAACAAAAGTGGTTACTAAAGAAGAGTTTAGAAGGTATTGTACCAAATGATGTTCTTTATGGGCCAAAGACAGGATTTGGTGTGCCATTTGCGTACTGGGTAGAAGGGGCTTTGCGAGACTTGTTATTTGACAACTTAAAAAGATTTAATGATAGAAATCCAGACGTCATCGATTTGAAAGCAATTGCAGATAAGTTCAATCAACATAAAGCCCAACAGAAAGATTATGGTTTTCTCTTGTGGAAAGTTTTGAATTTTACCCTATGGGCAAACCAAAGAAGTATTAAAATACAATGAAGTCAATAATATTGGTTGGAGCAAGAGTTCCTGAGTCATCAGTCCCCAATCCAGGTGGCCAATTGACAGCGTCCATAGGACTGATCGAACACGCGGAGAAGTTAGGCTACTCTGTAAAAGTAATAGATACCACGCAGTCTAGTTTTCCAGTGCCTCCTTTAAAGGCTCGTTTAAAACGAGGTTGGCAAAGAGTTGTTGAGCTCTTTTCCTCTTTGAGCAGTGATAATGTTCAGGGGGTAATTATTTTTAGCAGCTCGGGGATGAGTTTTTATGAAAGAATTGTTCTCTCAATGATATGTCGGCTTCGCAAAGTTCCCGATGTCTTTTTCATGAGATCTGGTCACTTTATGAATCAGGTCAACAAAAGTAAGTTTTATCGAATTATCGCCTCGACTTTCTTGAAAGTCCCCCAAAATATAGGTGCTCAAGGAGAGGACTGGAAACTATTCTATAGTAGTATTGGTGTTAAAGAGTCTAAGGTTTTCGTAGTAAGAAATTGGCTCTCTGCAAGTTTTCCTACATTAACAGTCCCCAAAAAGGCAGAGGATAAACTGATTAGGTTTGTTTTCGTTGGGTGGATGGTAAAAGAGAAAGGCGTCACTCAATTGCTTAGTGCTATAAGTGAGCTGTCTAAAGAATTCACATTTCATGTTGATCTTGTTGGAGGTGGGACTTTAGAAGGGTATTGCTCTGATTATGTAGTGAATAATCAGCTTCAAGATTATGTGACCTTGCATGGATGGCAAGATAAAGACTATGTTGTAGAAACATATAAAAACTCACATGTATTCATTTTGCCTTCCGAAGCGGAGGGATTCCCTAATTCCTTTTTAGAAGCTCTAGCATTAGGTCTTCCTGCAATATGCACGAATGTTGGAGGGGTATCTGACTCCCTTATTAATGGAGAGAATGGCCACTTACTTGCAAATAACTCTAGTGAAAGTATATATAATGCGATGAAGTCATACATTGAGAAGCCGGAGCTTGTTGAATGTTATTCTCAAGCGGCTATTGAAGTTTATAAGCAAAATCATAGTAGGTACGAAAACTGCTCTATTTTACTTAACAGAATAATTGGTGATTCATGAAACAGGTTCTTCAAGATTTGTCGAACGGTAGCACTATGATAAAAGAAGCTCCGTCTCCATTGGCAGCAAAAAATACATTATTAATTGATACCCAGTCTACATTAGTATCAGTAGGTACAGAGAGAATGTTGGTGGAGTTTGGAAAAGCTTCTATGCTCGCGAAAGCCAAACAACAACCTGATAAAGTTAAGCAAGTGTTAGAAAAAGTTAAGACTGATGGATTAATGACAACTATTGATGCCGTAAGATCTAAACTAGCACAACCTTTACCCTTAGGTTACTGTAATGTCGGTGTAGTAAATGTAGCTGGAGAAAGCGCTGAAAATTTCAAGGCTGGAGATAGGGTGGTGTCTAATGGCCCACATGCAGATGTAGTACGAGTGTCGAAGAATCTTTGCGCAAAGATTCCTGATGGTGTATCTGACGAAGAGGCTGCTTTTACTGTTGTAGCTAGCATTGGACTGCAGGGTATTCGGTTATTGAAGCCGACTCTTGGAGAGTGCTTTGTTGTTACTGGGGTTGGACTGATTGGATTGCTTACAGTTCAACTCTTACTGGCACATGGCTGTCGTGTACTAGCTTTGGACTTTGATAGTCAAAAGCTAGAGCTTGCAAAATCTTTTGGTGCCGAAGTTTGTAATCTGGCGAAAGGTGAAGATCCTATAACCGTTGCTAAAAGCTTTAGTCGTGGTAAGGGCGTTGACGGTGTTATTGTCACTGCTTCAACTAAGTCTAATGAGCCTATCTCTCAAGCTGCTCATATGTGCCGCAAAAGAGGGAGAATTGTTTTAGTTGGAGTAACTGGGCTGAGTTTAAGTCGTGCCGACTTTTATGAAAAAGAATTAAGCTTTCAAGTATCTTGCTCATACGGCCCTGGTCGTTATGACCCTAACTATGAAGAAAAAGGTCAAGACTACCCCTATGCTTTCGTTCGGTGGACTGAACAACGGAACTTTGAAGCTGTGCTTGACATGATGGCTAGAGGGCAGCTGAATGTTACTTCATTAATTACACATCGCTTTGATTTTAGTGATGCTGAATCTGCCTATCAAGTATTGACCGAAGACAGTTCTGCTCTCGGAATTATAATCAACTACTCGAGCCCTTCTGAGTCGAGGCATACACCCTCTGTCCTTCTACAGCCTACTTCGTATAGCAAAAATAAGCCAGTAGTAGGTTTTATTGGGGCCGGCAATTACGCTTCTAGAATGTTGATACCTGCTTTTAAAAAGGCTGGAGCACAATTGCACTCTATATCCACGTCTGGAGGTACCAGTGGAGTTATTCATGGAGAAAAAGCGGGGTTCGGTGAGGCTACTACAGATACTCAAAAGTTGTTAGAGAATGATGAGATAAATACGGTAGCAATTGTGACTCGCCATAACTCTCATGCGAAATTTGTAGTATCCGCATTAAAGACAAATAAGAATATATTTGTTGAGAAACCGCTAGCGATAACTAGAGATGAGCTAGATAAGATTCGAGATACATATAGGAGTGTTTGTAAGGATGGTTCGGGACCCCATTTAATGGTCGGTTTTAATCGACGATTTTCTCCTCACATAAAGAAGATGAAAGAGTTGCTGATAACTGTCAATGAGCCAAAATCTTTTATTATTACGGTAAATGCAGGAGAAGTCCCTTCTGAACATTGGGTTCAAGACATTCAAGTCGGAGGAGGTCGAATCATTGGCGAGGCGTGTCATTTTATAGACTTAATGAGACATCTAGCAGGTAGCAAAATATTATCCGTTGAAGCTCATAGCATGGGAAGAACAGAAGGCATTGATATTACTGAAGACAAAGCTTCGATTTCGATACGCTTCGAAGATGGCTCTTTCGGTACCATTCATTATTTTGCCAATGGTGCTTCAAGTTTTCCTAAAGAGAGAGTAGAGGTTTTTGCCGCTGGAAAAGTGCTACAGCTTGATAACTTCAGAAAAATGAAAGGATATGGTTGGGCCGGATTTAATAAATTGAATTTATGGCGTCAAGATAAAGGGCACAACGAGTGTGCAAGATGCTTTTTAGAAGCTGTAGAGTTAGGTATGAATACACCTATTACAGTCGAAGAGTTGTTTGAAGTCGCTGAAGCAACGCTTGATGCAGCGGAACAGATAAGACATTCATGAAGCTGCAAAAAATAAAAACACTAGTTAAGCTTGGTATTCCTAATTTGTTAAGAGTGGTGCTCTATCGCTCTGCTCTCAAGTTTGGAGGGGCTAAAGCTCTTTTTAAGTCTAGAGAGCCGATAGCAGGCTCTTTTTTTACAAAGCAGACATTACCTATTATTGAAGCACTAGATTATAAAGATTCCTTTAGTGCTTTTGGGTGGCATGAGGTTTCATTAAATGAAATACCCGATTGGCATGCATCTGTATTAGATGGAGGAAAACATAACGCGGGTTTAACCCATTGGAGTGATATTCCTGACTTCGGTCTGGCAGGTGATATTAAGTTATATTGGGAATTATCAAGATTTGATTGGGTAATTCATCATGCTTTGAATTATTTGTCTGGTGATGAAGCTTCCTTCAATAAGCTTAATCAATGGCTAAGTGATTGGAGCGAAAAGAATCCTTGCAACCTAGGCGTTAACTGGAAATGTGGACAAGAAGCTTCTATCCGAGTAATTCATCTTACTCTTGCTGCTCTTTTGCTTAAGCAAGAGCTCTCCGATTCTTTTGTAAAACTACTTACTCAACATTTAGAGCGCATTTCTCCTTCAATGATGTATGCGGTGGCTCAAGACAATAATCATGGTACCAGTGAAGCTGCGGCTTTGTTCGTAGGTGGATGCTTTCTTCGAGGCAAAGATTCGAGAGCTCAAAAATGGTTAAATAAAGGTCGCTATTGGTTAGAAAATAGAACTAATAGACTCATTTTAGAGGATGGGAGTTTTAGTCAGTATTCAACGAACTATCATCGTTTGATGTTAGATACCTTGTCCTACTGCGAGTATATTCGCAGGCATTTTGGCCAACCAGATTTTTCAAGCAGTTTTTATAAAAAAGCCAGAAAAGCGACCTCTTGGCTTTTTGATTTAGTTGAACCTATATCTGGCGACGTTCCTAATTTAGGAGCAAACGATGGTGCGCGTCTTATTCCTCTATCTTCTGCTCCATATCGAGATTATCGGCCTACGGTTCAACTAGCAGCAAACCTGTTTTATGGAGCTTTGGCGTTTGAGGGAGAAGGCGATTATAACTTGCCAATCATGCTCCTATCTTTACCATCTTGCCGTGAACGCTTAGACTTAAGTCACGAAAAGCTTTCTAAAGAAGGTGGCTTCGCATTGCTTCGTCATGGCAATTCAAAAGTGTTTTTTCGATTTCCTAGGTTTCGATTTCGCCCTAGTCAATGTGACGCTATGCATGTTGATTTATGGGTTAATGAAAAAAATATTCTCAGAGATGGCGGCTCTTATAGCTACAATGCTGGGGAGCAATGGCTCGAATATTTTCAAGGGGTAGCCTCTCACAATACTGCGCAGTTTGATGACCGAGAGCAGATGCCAAAAATATCTAGATTTCTATTTGGAGAATGGTTAACTGCGATTTCTAAAGATGAGATACACTCAGAGAAGGATGGGAGTTCATATTCTGCTTGTTACACTGATTATCTTGGAGGTCGCCATTGTCGACAGGTTACTTTGAAAGATGCAGTACTTGAAGTCAAAGACCAACCTTCAGGATTTAAAGACAAGGTAGTTTTTCGATGGCGTCTTCTACCTGGAAAGTATTCTATTCAAGGCAATCATGTTATTGGCGAACAGGTAGTTATTAATGTGGATTCTGATGAGCCTGTTCTACTGCGTATTGTTGATGGTTGGGAATCACGCTTTTATTATCAAAAAAAGCAGCTGCCAGTTCTGGAAGTAGAGCTTCAAAAACAATCCAGTGTTTTAACAACAATTCAATGGTAATTTAATGAAAGTTTTATATTTTCACCAGCACTTTTCCACTCCTTCTGGTTCTACTGGAATTCGCTCTTACGAGATGGCGAAAAAGCTCATTGAACACGGCCATGATGTAACGATGGTTTGCGGCAGTTATGGCGGAGGAGAAACTGGATTGGCAACAGAGTTTCGTAATGGTCGTCGAGAAGGTTTAGTAGATAATATCTATATTATTGAATTTGATTTAGCTTATTCAAACAAAGATGGCTTTTTAAAAAGGTCGATGACTTTTTTGAAGTTTGCCTTCAAAAGTATTGGTATTTCTTTGACGCATGATTATGATGTTGTCTTTGCTACATCGACTCCGTTGACAGCCGGTATCCCTGGGATAGCTGCGCGCTGGTTAAGGAAAAAGCGCTTTGTTTTTGAAGTGCGAGATCTTTGGCCCGAACTACCAAGAGAAATGGGAGTTATCACCAATCCTGTCGTGCTTAAGTTAATGTCTATTTTGGAATGGTCTTCATATCGCTCTGCTCATGCTTGTGTTGGTTTGTCACCTGGAATTGTAAAAGGCATTCATAGTCGAGGTATAAAAGATGAAGCTATCGAAATGATTCCTAATGGTTGTGATTTGGGCATATTTTCATCAGGCTCCGAACGTAAATGGAGGCCTGATAGCGTTTCTGATAGTGACTTTATGGCAATATTTACGGGGACTCATGGAATAGCAAATGGGTTAGATGCGGTATTAAAAACAGCCGAGGTTCTAAAAAAGAGAGGCCGAGAAGATATTAAACTTGTATTGGTTGGTCAAGGTAAACTAAAGCCTGATTTAGTTCATATGGCAAAAGATATGTCTCTAGACAATGTTATTTTCTTAGATCCTGTCAATAAAATAAAATTAACTGGCTTAATGGCTAGTGCCGATTTAGGAATGCAAATATTAGCAAATGTACCCGCGTTTTATTACGGAACATCTCCTAATAAGTTCTTTGACTATATTTCAGCAGGGCTACCGGTGCTAAATAACTACCCTGGATGGTTAGCTGATATGATATTAGATGAAAACTGCGGCTTGGTAGTGCCTCCGGATGATCCCGCTGCTTTTGCTGATGCTCTGGAATCCGCGGCTAGTTCTCCTGAAGTATTATTTGAGATGGGGGAGAACGCTAGACAATTAGCCCACAAAAAGTTTAATCGGAAAGAGCTTGCTGAAAAATGGGTTGAAGTCGTTCTTCCCTGATTTAGTTGAAAGCGTTAAAATTATCGAGGTGTTGGATTAAGATGTATGCTCAAATAGTCAAACCTTTCTCGGATAAGGTGATGGCTTTTATTTTACTTATATTGCTTTTTCCTTTTATGTTGGCAGTCAGCGTCGGATTAGCCATTTCTCTAAGCTCTAACCCCTTTTTCCTTCAGAAAAGGGGAGGATATAAAAATCGAGTATTTAAGATAATAAAGTTCAAAACCATGACTAACGAAAGAGATAGTAGTGGTGAGCTTTTACCTGACTCTGAGCGTTTAACTAAGTTTGGGGCCGTTGTCAGGTCACTGAGTCTTGACGAATTACCACAGTTATTTAATATCCTTAAGGGAGATATGTCTTTTGTGGGACCACGTCCGTTTCTTTCTGATTACTTAGATATTTATACGGATGAAGAGCGCCAACGACATAATGTCAAGCCCGGAATCACTGGCTGGGCACAGGTTAATGGGAGAAATACTTTAACCTGGAAGCAAAAGTTCAAGCTAGACTTGTGGTATGTAGAAAATCAATCTCTATTGATCGATATCAAGATCGTATTGTTAACTATTGTTAAAGTTGTTCGCAGAGAGTCTGTTAACCAGTCATCTACTGAAACAATGGAGAAATATGATGGCACAAATTAGTAAGCCAGAACTCAATGGTTTTATTGAGGTCGTTGAGTCTCGTTCTGATGATCCAGAAAAAGTCGCTATTCAAATAAAACAAGCACTGAAGAAAAACAAAGTAGTAAAGCTCACTTTAGGATTTCATGTAGAAAACTTACGAGAATTTTATAATGTAATCACTGATAGATTAGGTAGAGCACAGGACATAGCAGAGGATTATGCCGCTGGTGGAGCTCAGACAGGTGAGCGTTGGATGGAAATTCGCTACGATGCTGATGTTCCTGATATGAGTGCGTACCGTCACAGCAAGAATGCACAACCCCTTCATACCGATGAGTCATACATTGCAGAACCTTGCGATGTTATGGTGTTTTATTGCAAAAACAAGGCTGCCAGAGGAGGAGAGACACTCTTTGTTGATGGTGTTGAACTTGTCGAGCGAATGAAAGTTGTTGATCCAGAGCTACTCTCTGAACTAAGTGAAACTTCGGTTATATTTGAGAAAGCAGGCAACAAGCGAATAGAGAAGATCATCGATTTAGAAAATCCTCTACAACCTGTTTTTAATTACAACTACTATTGCATTTCACCTAATGAAAGTGACGCCAATAAGAGTTTGAATCGTCGCTTTTTCGAGTTTTTAGAAACCCATGTTAAGGGTTCCTATTTGGAGCATGCTGTTGGTTTAAGGCCTGGTGAAAGTGTTTATTGGTGGGATCATTTTGTGGTTCATGGGCGTAATCCGTTTGAAGCCTATGATACTAATGATCGCTTTATCTGGAAGACTGGAGTCATTTGGAATGATTAACCTTTAATAGAAGGATGAGTGCCAATATGTCTCGTATCGCTCTTGGAACAATGAGGTTTGCAGAAAAGTCGATGAGAGCTAAAGAAGTCTCTTCTCTTATCGAGTATTGCCTAAAAGCTGGAGTTACCAGCTTGCATGCATCTCACGAGTACGAATCTTATCAACTATTTTGTTCTGCTTTGTCTCAGTTAAGCCAAGCTGATAGAGCTAAGATTGACAGTATTGTAAAAGTCTCTGGGCCACATTTTGATGAGTCGACGTTTTGCAAGTCTACGTTCGAGTATCGTATTGATCAGTTTTTAAAAGAAACGGGTCTTGAGCATATTGATGTATGCCAATGGATGTGGAGGTTAAATCCCCTGGATGATGACTTGAGGATTGAAAGGTATGACTCGCAATCCCAACAGATAGAAGAATGTTTCGCAGAGCTTAAACAGTCGGGCAAAGTAAAGTCGTTTATGTGCTTTCCTTATTCTGCTCGATTTATGCGTCACGTCATTCCAAATTCTCAACTCGATGGTCATATTAACTATTTAAACTTCTGGGAGTCGGATGCCGTTGATGTAGAAGAAATGAGCACCGTTGTTCTAAGACCTTTAGGAGCAGGAAAGGTATCATCCATAACAGCTAGTGATTTGAACGAGCTCGAAAAGTCTGTGGGTGTATATGACCGTTCTCCTTTGTTTCACAGTTTTGCATTATCTTTAAGCGCACCTTTCGTGAAAAACATTGTTGTCAGTATGTCTACTACTGCGCAAGTTGACGATATTTTGTCAATTGAGGAGAGTGTCGTTCCTTCTGAGTCCTTACACATGAAGTACAAAGCATTTGCAGGAGCTTTTAAGTCATGACCAAACTGGCCATCTTGGGGGCGAGTGGACATGGAAAGGTTCTGGCAGAGATTGCTGAACTAAACGGGTACGATAATATTACCTTTTATGATGACAGGTGGCAGTTGCTGTCAGAAAATTACCCTTGGCCTGTTATTGGAAGTACTGAACAGCTTCTTTCTGACTGTACTCAATATGATGCCTGCATTGTTGGAATCGGTAATAATACGATTAGACTGGAAAAGCAGCAGTTATTAGTGGATGCTGGTGCTAATATCACTTCGCTGTTACACCCAAAAGCTTTTGTGAGTCGTTATGTAACCTTGGGAGTTGGTGTCTGCGTTATGGCAAATGCGTCGGTTAATATCGATTCAACCATCGAAGACGGATGCATTGTGAATACGGGAGCATCTGTTGATCACGATTGCCACTTGAGCAGAGGCGTTCATATTAGTCCTGGAGCATCTTTAGCTGGCAATGTGTCTGTTGGAGAAGGCTCATGGGTCGGAATTGGTGCTTCAGTCAAGCAATCGATCATTATTGGTAAAAAAGTAATAGTTGGTGCGGGCGCTGCAGTAGTTAATGATATTGCAGATGAATTGACGGTTGTCGGTGTACCAGCGAAAGAACTAATAAGTTAGAGTAATATCATGTCGAATACAAAGTTATCTGGTTGGCCTTTGTTTACTGAAGAAGAAGGGAACAAAGTTAGAGACGTTCTCCTATCTAATCGTGTGAATTATTGGACGGGTCAAGAGTGCCGAACGTTTGAAAAAGAATTTGCTGAATTTACAGACTCAAAACACGCTATTGCTGTAGCGAACGGAACCGTCGCGTTAGATTTAGCCTTAGAAGCTTTAGGCGTTGGAGATGGCGATGAAGTTATTGTTACCCCGCGTACTTTTCTGGCTTCCGTATCATCTGTGGTGAATACTGGTGCCACTCCCGTTTTTGCTGACGTCGATTTGAATAGTCAAAATATTGAGGCTCATACTATTGAACAATGTCTTTCCCCTAAGACCAAAGCAGTAGTTGTGGTTCATTTGGGCGGAATGCCAGCAGACATGGATGCCATCATGTCATTAGCTGAAGAACATAACTTTTATGTTATTGAAGATTGTGCTCAAGCTCATGGAGCGAAATACAAAGGCAAAAGTGTGGGGAGTATTGGTCATATAGGTGCTTGGTCGTTTTGCCAAGATAAAATCATGACTACTGGCGGTGAAGGCGGCATGGTGACCACTAATGATGAAGAGCTGTGGTCTAAAATGTGGTCCTTTAAAGATCATGGAAAGTCATGGCAGGCGGTTTACGAAAAAGAGCATCCTCCAGGTTTTCGATGGTTGCATGAGTCTTTTGGAACAAACTGGAGAATGACCGAAATGCAGGGAGCTATTGGTCGCATTCAACTGTCCAGAATGGAGCAATGGACCACCAAAAGACAAAACAATGCTGCTAAGCTGGATAATGTACTTAAAGACTTTTCCTGTATCAGAACCGTTGAGGTTGGTCAGGCTTTTGAGCACGCGGAATATAAGCATTACTTTTTTGTTAATACTAGTTTGTTAGCGGACGGCTGGACAAGAGATAGAATCGTTGAAGAAGTCGTTTCTCGAGGGGTACCGTGCTTTCAGGGTAGCTGCTCAGAAGTTTATTTAGAAAAAGCTTTCGATGGAACAAGTTTTAGACCGAAGAGTAGATTAAGAAATGCGCAAGTTTTGGGAGAAACTAGTATCATGATGTTGGTACACCCAACTTTGACCGATGAAGAAATTAACCTCTGCGCTAACGTATTAAGAGATGTTCTTTTGCTTGCTCAAAAGTAGCTAAGTTCTTACTATAGCGGTATATTTTGTTTGAAGATTAAATAAAATTTACTAAGCTGAGAGTGGTAAGTAAATTTACAAGGGTGAATGTGGATAAATTTAAAGATTTGATCCAGTACTTTCTGGAATCACCTAGACCTATAAAAAGACTTATAACCTTGTCGTTTGATGGTATTGCTATCCCGTTTTGTATTGCAATGTCTTTAATGATCGATCTAGGCAATGAATTTGCTTGGCGGCAGCAAGACTTTTTGGTCGCTTTATTTACACTTGGCGGCTCTATCCTTGTTTTTGTTCGATTGGGCTTTTATCGAGCAATCTTGCGTTATATTGGAATCACGACTGTATCCGTTATTTTACTCGGTGTGTCAGCCAGTACACTCATCTATTTTGTGACTTACTGGAGCGTTCACTCCAGCTTTTCCTTTAGTCAGGCCTTATTTTATTGGTGCTTTCTTACTCTGGTTGTAGGTGGGTCTCGGCTTGGCTTCAAAGGCTATATGGAAAGAGTCCACAATAGTGCTGCTGTTGTTGCTATTTACGGAGCGGGAGCCGCAGGTAGGCAGCTTGCTTCGGCATTGCGTTACGGCGATGATTATCAACCAGTCATTTTCTTTGATGATGATTCAAGTCTCTATCACTCAGAGATTGAGGGGCTTAAAGTACTCTCGCCGTTGGAGATTGAAGAGGCTATCTATAAGTACAAAATTACCCATGTATTGTTAGCGATGCCATCGACTTCTCATGCTCGTCGCAGCGAAGTTTTGTCTCATCTTGAGCCTTTTCCTATCAAAGTAAAAACCATCGCCGGAATGGAAGATATTATTTCTGGCAAGGTGAGTATTGGTGAACTGAAAGACATTGATGTAGAAGATTTATTAGGGCGCGATGCCGTGTGCCCTGATAAAGAACTGATGGCAAAGAACATCACTGATAAAGTGGTTATGGTCACTGGAGCAGGTGGCTCGATTGGTTCGGAGCTTTGCCGTCAAATCATTTTATTAGGCCCTAAGACATTGATTTTATATGAGTTATCTGAGTATGGCTTGTATGCCATCGAAAAAGAGCTTAAGGCCTTGTTGAAAGATTCAGATATAAAATTGGAGTTAGTGCCTCTGTTGGGTTCGATTCAGCATCGCAATCGTTTAACTCGCGCAATGACTTCATTTAAGGTTCAAACGGTTTATCACGCGGCAGCTTATAAGCATGTTCCTATTGTTGAACACAATATTATTGAAGGTGTTCGAAATAATGTGTTTGGCACCTGGTATACAGCAGAAGCCGCGGTAGAGGCGGGTGTAGAAAAGTTTGTGCTTATTTCTACCGATAAGGCCGTGCGCCCAACAAACGTAATGGGAGCCACCAAGCGTTTGGCTGAGTTAGTATTGCAGGCGATGAATCTACGTGAAGGTAAAACGCTGTTTACCATGGTGCGCTTTGGTAATGTACTGGGTTCATCGGGATCTGTTGTACCGTTATTCCGTGAGCAAATTCGCAGTGGTGGCCCAGTTACTGTGACTCATCAGGACATTATTCGCTACTTTATGACTATTCCAGAGGCCGCTCAATTGGTTATCCAGGCGGGTGCGATGGGACAGGGTGGTGATGTGTTTGTATTAGATATGGGCGAGCCTGTTAAGATTGCCGCTCTTGCAGAAAAAATGATTCATTTGATGGGACGAACCATCAAAAGTAAAAGACATCCGGACGGTGATATTGAAATCCAGTTCACAGGATTACGTCCTGGTGAGAAGCTTTATGAAGAGCTGCTGATTGGCGAAAACGTAGAGGGTACAGAGCATGCCCGTATTATGCGTGCTAATGAAGAAATGCTTGCCTGGGATGATATGAACAACGTGCTTAACATCCTTGATGAGTTGTGTGTGAATATGGACTGCGATGGCGTGGTGCAAATGTTGTTGAAAACACCAACGGGCTACAACCCTCAGCATGAAGTCTGTGATCTCTTGTGGAAAACCGATGCTGCAAGGGAGTTGTCTGAGAATAATATCGTTAAATTCAAGACGATCAGCTAAACCACACTGTAAATTCTCTAACATTATAAGGTCATATTGGCATATTATGAGCCAATATGACCTTTTTGCGTTTAAATAGCTGCATTCAATGAATTGGAATACTTTGTAGGGTATTACCAGCCAGGTAGTCAGCATACAAGGTAGAACATAACGGCTATAGAAATTATTACTTATGACACATTTAACCGCACCGCATGGCGGACAGCTTACCGAGTTGTACGTATCTGAATCAGAACAACAGCAGTTGAAAGAGTTGGCTACAGGATTACCTTCTTGGGATCTTACCCATCGACAGCTCTGTGATATCGAATTGCTGCTTAATGGTGGCTTTTCTCCTCTAACCGGCTTTTTATCCAAAGAAGACTATCAATCCGTTTTAGATTCCACTCGCCTGGCTGATGGGACTCTATGGCCCATTCCAGTAACTCTGGATGTGGATGCTCAGTTTGCTGAGACCATACAAACAGGCTCTAGTGTGGCACTGAGAGACGCAGAGGGTGTGTTGTTGGCTGTGCTGGAGGTGTCAGATATCTGGACTCCTGATAAAACTCTCGAAGCGCAAAAGGTCTTTGGCACGGATGATCAAAAGCATCCAGCTGTCGATTACCTACTGAATAAAGCCGGAGAAGTTTATTTAGGCGGTCGCCTTAAAGGTGTCGAAGCTCCCAATCACTATGACTACAAAGGCTATCGTGATACGCCTGCGGAATTACGTGCGAAGTTTAAAAAGTGGGGCTGGCGTAAAGTCGTGGCCTTCCAGACTCGTAATCCTATGCATCGGGCCCATCAGGAGCTGACATTCCGCGCCGCCCGCCAGGAAGAAGCGAATTTATTAATTCATCCCGTAGTCGGTATGACCAAACCTGGTGACATTGATCACTACAGTCGTGTTCGTTGCTATGAGCACATTATTAAAGAGTATCCAGAGCAAACCACCATGCTCAGTCTGCTGCCGCTGGCCATGCGTATGGGCGGGCCTCGAGAAGCACTTTGGCATGCCATCATCCGCAAGAATTACGGCTGTACTCACTTAATTGTAGGTCGTGATCACGCTGGTCCAGGAAAAGACAGCAACGGCGAAGACTTTTATGGCCCTTATGATGCGCAAACCTTATTACAACAACACGAAGAAGAGTTAGGTATCCAGATGGTGCCTTTCCAGATGATGGTGTACGTAAAAGAGAAAGCTGAATACCTTCCTGCGGACGAAGTTGAAGAGGGGATGACCGCTCTGAATATTTCTGGAACCGAAGTGCGTCGTCGTTTGGCAGAAGGTCTCGAAATTCCTGAGTGGTTTTCTTATCCCGAAGTGGTTAAAGAACTGCGCAAAACCAGTCCTGCTCGAGATAAACAAGGGGTGACTATCTTCTTTACTGGATTATCGGGTGCAGGTAAATCCACCATTGCTAACGCTTTGATGATTAAATTGTTAGAGATGGGCAACCGTCCTGTCACTTTATTAGATGGTGATATTGTACGTAAGCATTTATCCAGCGAGCTAGGTTTTAGCAAAGAGCATCGCAATATTAATATTTTGCGTATTGGTTATGTTGCCAGTGAGATAACCAAAAATGGTGGCTTTGCGATTTGTGCTCCTATCGCTCCTTATCAGGCGACCCGCAGAGAAGTGCGCGCCATGATCGAGCCATTAGGTGGATTTATCGAAGTGCATGTGGCTACGTCGCTAGAAGAATGTGAGCGACGTGATCGCAAAGGCTTATATGCTAAAGCGCGCGCGGGATTGATCAAAGAGTTTACCGGGATCAGCGATCCTTACGAAGTGCCAGAGCAGGCCGAGATCACTATTGATACCCTTGGCTTAACACCGGACGAAGCGGCACAGGAAGTGATCTTAAAATTAGAAAGTGAGGGCTATATTCGCTAGCCTTCAAATCTCCTCCTTTCTTAAATATTTCATCGCTATACCCAAAGCATTTCAAGGTGCAGGTAGGCGGCCAGCAAGCGAGTCCCCTGAGCTTAGACAGACTAAGTGATTGGGGTGAGTGCGCGCAGCCAACACCGCTGCACCTTGAAAGGCGACGGGTATATATCCAAAGAATTTCAAGGTACAGGCAGGCGGCCAGCAAGCGAGTCCCCTGAGCTTAGACAGACTAAGTGATTGGGGTGAGTGCGCGCAGCCAACACCGCTGCACCTTGAAAGGCGACGGGTATATATCCAAAGAATTTCAAGGTACAGTCAGGCGGCCAGCAAGCGAGTCCCCTGAGCTTAGACAGACTAAGTGATTGGGGTGAGTGCGCGCAGCGCTGCAACTTGAACATCAGCGCTGCAACTTGAAAGGCGACGGGAATAAGAGCTTGCGTTAAGGGTAACCACTGGTTACCCTTTTTCGTTTTCACCTACCTTGTGTTGAGAAGTGCTGAAAATACTAAGGAACGATAGACTTAATGCTCAAAGCATCTATACCCAAAGAATTTCAAGGTGCAGGTAGGCGGCAAGCAAGCGAATCCCCTGAGCTTAGACACACTAAGTGATTGGGGTGAGTGCGCGCAGCGCTGCAACTTGAACATCAGCGCTGTACCTTGAAATGCGACGGGTATATTATTTTCAGAACTATTGGTTAACACACTTTTTATGGACAAAAAATGACATCCTTAACCTGTTTTAAAGCTTACGACATTCGCGGCAAATTAGGCGAACAATTAAATGAAGACATTGCTTATCGTATAGGTCGAGCCTTTGCACAATTTTTATCGCCTAAGACCGTTGTGGTGGGTGGCGATATTCGAGAAACATCGGCGACGTTAAAAGCGGCTGTGGCAAAAGGTTTGATGGACGAAGGTGTGACTGTGCTGGATATCGGCATGACAGGGACCGAAGAAGTCTATTTTGCGACTAAGCATTTCAAGGCCGATGGTGGTATTGAAGTGACGGCCAGTCACAATCCTATCGATTACAACGGTATGAAGCTGGTGCGTGAAGAATCTAAGCCAATCAGTGGTGACACTGGACTCGACGAAATTCGTCGCCTGGCAGAGGCGATGGAAGGGCAGGAACTACCATCTGTTGAAGGCGGTTCGGTAAAAACGTTGGAGCACTTACCTGACTACATTCGTCATTTGTTGACCTACGTCGATGTTACTCAATTAAAACCGTTGAAGCTGGTGGTTAACAGTGGCAATGGCGCATCCGGTCATGTTATCGATGCCATTGAAGCAGAATTTCAGCGTCTCCAGGTGCCCGTAGAATTTATTAAGCTGCATCACGAGCCAGACGGTAGCTTCCCTAACGGCATTCCCAATCCATTGCTCCCAGAAAATCGTGCAGACACCATTGCTTGTGTTAAAGAACATAATGCCGATATGGGGATCGCCTGGGACGGTGACTTTGATCGCTGCTTTTTGTTTGATCAAGATGGGCAGTTTATCGAAGGCTATTATATTGTCGGTTTGTTGGCTGAAGCTTTCTTGCAAAAACACCCTCAAGAAAAAATCATCTTCGATCCTCGACTGACCTGGAACACTCAAGACATCATTGAGCAAAACAAAGGTGTTCCCATCATGTCAAAAACCGGACACGCTTTTATCAAAGAACGCATGCGTGAAGAAAATGCCATCTACGGTGGCGAGATGAGTGCACATCACTACTTTCGAGACTTCGCTTATTGCGACAGCGGCATGATCCCATGGTTATTAGTGGTCGAACTTATCTGCAAGACAGGTAAGCCTTTAGGTCAGTTGGTGCAGGAACGAATGGATACCTATCCATCTCCTGGTGAAATAAACAGCAAGGTTAAAGATGCGGATGAGACCCTTGAGCGCGTACTCAATGCCTATCAAGCTGACGCCAATCATATAGATTACACCGACGGAATTGGTGTTGAGTTCGACAACTGGCGCTTTAATTTGCGCAAATCCAATACCGAGCCTGTGATTCGACTAAATCTAGAAACTCGCGGTGATAAGACGCTTATGCGAGAAAAAACCGACGAATTACTCCAATTAATTCGTGCCGATGTCTAAATATTGACCCTGACCCAATCCATCGTTTGATTGCTGCCTACGCCAATTCGAAATACTTTGGGTATAGATCTGGCGATGGCGGGCTGGTTTGATATACAATCGGTCACTTCCGTAGCACCCTTGCCTGGGTGCTTCTTTGATTTAGAAGCCACTAACTTGCTACGGAATACAATGAGACCCTAACTACCCGACGGACCTTTTTAAAACGACGGGAATAAAACTAAGAGATTAGCAAAGGTTAAAACAAGCAATGCCTATTATCACTCTCCCTGACGGAAGTCAGCGTAATTTTGACAAGCCAGTGTCAGTTTATGACGTGGCAGCAGATATTGGTCCTGGCTTAGCTAAGTCAGCTCTAGCGGGTAAAGTTAACGGAGTGGCCGTTGATACCTCTTACACGCTGACCGAAGATGCAGAATTGGCCATTATTACCGAGCGTGATGAAGATGGATTGGAAGTTTTGCGCCACTCCTGTGCCCACTTGTTGGCCCAGGCTGTGAAAGAATTGTTCCCAGGTGCTCAGGTTACCATTGGTCCCGTTATCGACAATGGGTTCTATTACGACTTCGCTTATGAGCGTCCTTTCACACCCGAAGACTTAACCGCCATCGAAAAGAAAATGGCTGAGTTAACCAAAGCCAACTACGATGTTGAGCGTTCGGTTATGCCTCGTGATGAGGCCGTTGAGTTCTTCCGCAATATGGGTGAAGAATATAAGGCAGAAATCATTGCCAGCATCCCGACTAACGAAGATATCTCTCTTTACCGTCAGGGTGATTTCATCGATTTATGTCGTGGTCCTCACGTCCCAAGTACTGGCCGCTTAAAAGCCTTCAAATTGATGAAAGTGGCCGGCGCTTACTGGCGTGGTGACTCTAACAACGAAATGCTTCAGCGTGTATACGGTACTTGCTGGGCCAACAAAAAAGACTTAAAAGCCTACTTGCATCGTCTAGAAGAAGCTGAAAAGCGCGATCACCGCAAATTAGGTAAGCAACTCAACTTATTCCACTTTCAGGAAGAATCTCCTGGAATGGTGTTCTGGCACCACAATGGCTGGAGCATCTTTAAAGAACTCGAAAAATACATGCGCGATGTCTTAGCGCGTCACGACTATGAAGAAGTCAAAGCGCCTCAGGTATTGGATCGCAGCCTGTGGGAAAAGTCGGGCCACTGGGACAAATACAAAGAAGACATGTTCACCACCGAGTCAGAAAGCCGCACTTATGCGGTTAAACCGATGAACTGTCCTGGCCATGTGCTTATTTATAACCACGGTTTGAAATCCTACCGCGACCTGCCATTACGTATGGCTGAGTTTGGTTCGTGTCACCGTAATGAAGCATCGGGTGCCTTGCACGGCTTAATGCGCGTTCGTGGCTTTACTCAAGACGATGCACACGTTTTCTGTACCGAAGACCAAATCCAGGAAGAAGTGTCGACTCTGATCGATATGATTTATGAAGTTTATGCCGATTTTGGCTTCAACAAAGTCGAAATCAAGCTCTCTACGCGTCCCGAAAAACGCGTAGGCTCAGACGAAATCTGGGACAAAGCCGAAAAAGGTCTGGCCGATGCATTGGCAGCCAAAGGCATCGAATACGATCTTCAGCCAGGTGAAGGTGCTTTCTACGGCCCTAAAATTGAATTTTCTTTGCGCGATTGTCTTGATCGTGTTTGGCAGTGTGGAACAGTCCAGCTAGACTTCTCTATGCCGGGTCGCTTAGGTGCAGAATATGTTGCCGAAGATGGCACCAAGAAAACACCGGTTATGATTCACCGTGCTATTCTGGGATCGCTTGAGCGTTTTATTGGTATTCTCATTGAAGAATATGCGGGTAAATTCCCTGCCTGGTTAGCGCCAACGCAGGCGGTGATCATGAATATCACCGATAAACAGAGTGAATTTGTGCAAAAAGTGGCAAAAACTTTGAAATCTGATGGATTTAGAGTCAATGCGGACTTGAGAAACGAGAAGATCGGATTTAAAATTCGCGAGCATACGCTTCAACGCGTGCCATACCTGTTGGTGATTGGTGACAAAGAAGTTGAAGCGGGCCAGGTAGCTGTGCGCACTCGTTCTGGGGAAGATTTAGGTGCGATGCCTGTAGAAGATTTCAAAAAATTGTTAAATGAGTCGATCGAACAGCTCGGTCGAAGCGTATCGGAGGGGTAAACTATTAAAGGTGTAAAAGGTAAAGGCGGACAGCAAAAAAACACAGTCCGTTTAAATGGTGAAATTAACGCAAAAGAAGTTCGATTAATTGGCGCCGATGGAGAACAGGTTGGTGTCATGACGGGCGCCAAGGCATTGTATTTGGCTGAAGAAGCTGAATTGGATTTGGTTGAGATTTCGCCAGAAGCCTCTCCTCCGGTTTGTCGTATCATGGACTACGGCAAATTCTTGTTTGAACAAAAGAAAGCCGCGAATGCTGCCAAGAAAAAACAGACGCAAATGCAGGTAAAGGAAGTTAAATTCCGTCCTGGTACTGATATTGGTGATTACAATATCAAATTGCGTAACCTGATTAAGTTCTTGGATCATGGCGATAAAACCAAAATCACTCTGCGTTTCCGTGGTCGCGAGATGGCTCACCGCGAATTAGGTTTTGAGCTTTTAAAGCGATTGGAGAAAGACTTAGAAGAGCATGGTGTGGTAGAATCCCATCCCAAGCTTGAAGGTCGCCAGATGATTATGGTGGTTGCACCTAAAAAGCGTAAGAAATAGAATAACTTAGGTGATACTCCATGAGTATCACCTTTTCGTATTTGAGTTTTCATCGGCTCAAATCGTTGTCTGGCGGTTTTTCGCTACCGACCAGCAACGGCAAATGATGAAGAGAGTTTGCTCTCTTTTACTATGGTGTTCACCGTGCTTTGTGGCCTTTTTATGGTCTAAACGACGTTTTCGGACGTGGCCTGTGAACTAAACAGTGAAGCTTATGCTTCTATTAACAAATGCGAGATTTACTATGCCAAAGATCAAAACCGATCGCGGCGCTGCTAAGCGCTTCAAAAAGACCGGTAAAGGTGGTTACAAGCACGCTCAGTCGCACTTGAGACACATCCTGACTAAGAAAAGCAGTAAGCGTAAACGTCATCTTCGTCACTTGAAGTTGATCGCGCCAGCTGACGTTGCTCAGCTAAATCGTCAGTTGCCTTACTTATAAGCAGGAGTGTTGAAAGATGCCAAGAGTTAAACGTGGTGTAACGGCTCACCGTCGTCACAAAAAAGTTTTAAAACAGGCTAAAGGTTATTACGGTGCACGTAGCCGTGTATATCGTGTAGCTAAACAAGCTGTTATTAAAGCAGGCCAGTATGCTTACCGTGACCGTCGTCAGCGTAAGCGTCAATTCCGTGCTTTATGGATCCAGCGTATCAATGCTGCTTCTCGTGAGTGTGGTTTGTCATATAGCCGATTTATCAACGGGCTGAAAAAAGCGTCTGTTGAAGTAGATCGCAAAATCCTAGCTGATATTGCTGTATACGACAAAGCCGCTTTTGCAGCCCTGGCAGAAAAAGCGAAAGCTGCCCTGTCAGCGTAAGTTAGGCTGAGTCGACAAAACAGATTATTCTGTTTTGGTATCCTGCAAAGGATCGTTAAAAAGGGGGAAGGGCTTTCGGCTCTTCCCCCTTTTTTTATGAATTTTTTAAATCCTCTTGTTCATTGCAGTGAGGGGGCGTTGCCTTTCGACCCAGGCAACATTCAGACAGTCGCACATATAACAAATCTATGTGATTGAATTGTCGAAATAAAAACTAAATTAGATACAATGAGTCAGGCTCGAAAAACGCGTTATTCGAACTCACTCATTACCAACAGAAAGAACAGAAGGTAGCACGCTATGTCATCGCTAGAGGCTCTGGTTACAGCAGGAAAAGAGGCTATTGAGCAAGCACAAGATTTACAGTCTCTTGAGCAGGTAAAAGTCGAATATCTTGGCAAAAAAGGATTGATCACTCAGCAGATGAAACAGCTGGGCGGTTTGCCAAAAGAAGAACGTCCTGCTTATGGGCAAAAAATCAATCAGGCAAAACAGGCGGTTCAGGCCGATTACGACGCCAAGAAAGAACAGATGGAGCAAGCTAAAATTGCTCAGCAGTTAGCTAACGAAGCCATTGATGTGTCTTTGCCCGGTCGCAAAGCATCCGTAGGCGGCGTTCATCCTGTTAACCGTACGTTAGAGCGTATCGAAGAATTCTTTGCTCAGCTGGGTTTCAGCGTTTCTGAAGGTCCAGAAATTGAAGATGACTACCACAACTTTGAAGCTCTGAACATTCCTGGCCACCACCCGGCCCGTGCCATGCACGATACCTTCTATTTCAGCGAGTCGTTATTGTTACGTACTCACACCTCGCCCGTACAGATTCGAGTGATGGAAGACGAAAAACCGCCAGTGCGCATCATCGCACCAGGCCGAGTATATCGTTGTGATTCTGATTTAACCCATACGCCGATGTTCCACCAGGTTGAAGGCTTATTGGTTGACGAAAAAACCAGCTTCGCCGATCTAAAAGGCGTATTGGACGAGTTCCTGAAAAACTTCTTCGAAAAAGATCTGGATGTTCGTTTCCGTCCTTCTTATTTCCCCTTCACCGAGCCATCGGCCGAGGTCGACATTCAATGTGTAATGTGTGAAGGCGAAGGGTGTCGAGTCTGTAGTCACACTGGATGGTTGGAAGTATTAGGCTGCGGTATGGTGCATCCTAACGTTCTTAAGTCGGTGGGTATCGACAGCGAAAAATACAGCGGCTATGCCTTCGGTATGGGCGTAGAGCGTTTAACCATGTTGCGTTATGGCGTGAATGACTTGCGATTGTTCTTCGAGAACGACTTGCGCTTCTTGAAGCAATTTAACTGATCGCATCAAGTATTCAACATTAACGCATGAGAGACACAAACCCTCTCATTATCGAACAAATTGAAAGCTCGACAACGAGCTGAAATAACGGAAGCAAGACAATGAAAGTAAGTGAAAAGTGGTTACGAGAGTGGGTTAACCCTGACATTTCTACCGAGGACCTGGCAGCGCAAGTAACCATGGCTGGCCTCGAAGTGGATTCATTGGAAAAAGTAGGCGAAGGCCTGGACGGCGTGGTCGTCGGTCAAATCGTCAAAGCAGAACAACACCCTGACGCTGACAAACTGCGTGTTTGTGAAGTCAATGTCGGTGCAGAAGAAAATCTACAAATCATCTGTGGCGCACCTAATGCGCGCGATGGCATCAAAGTAGTGGTCGCGACCATTGGTTCGGTATTGCCCGGTGATTTCAAAATCAAAAAAGCCAAATTGCGCGGTGTGGCTTCGTTCGGCATGTTGTGTTCAGAAAGCGAACTGCAGCTGTCAGAAGAGCACGATGGCATTATGGAGCTGGCAGAGGATGCGGTATTAGGTACGCCTTTTGTTGAGCACATGCAGTTGGCGGATTCTATTATCGATATCGATTTAACGCCGAATCGTGGCGACTGCCTGAGTATCCGTGGTATCGCTCGTGATGTGGGCGTATTGAATCAGGCGCCTGTCACCGAGCCTGAGATTCAGCCTGTTGTAGCAACTATCGACGATACGTTGGATATCACTTTATCAGCACCAGAAGGTTGCCCTCGTTATGCGGGCCGTGTGATTCGTAATATTGATGCTACGGCAAAAACACCCGACTGGATGAAACAAAAACTCGAGTCTGCGGGCGTTCGTGCTATTGAGCCTTCTGTTGATGTGACCAACTACGTATTGTTGGAGCTGGGCCATCCGATGCACGCTTTTGATTTGGCGCGTATTGACGGCAAGATTGACGTTCGTTGGGCCAACGAAGGCGAGAAGCTGGTCTTGCTGGACGGCCAAGAAGTGAACCTGACCACTGATACTCTGATGATTGCTGATAACAGCAAGCCGTTGGCCATTGCGGGTGTCATGGGTGGCGAGCATTCTGGGATCAGTGAAGACACCAAAGACGTATTCCTTGAGAGTGCTTTCTTCCAGCCGATTAAAATCGCGGGTAAGGCACGTAGTTATGGCTTACATACCGATGCGTCTCATCGTTATGAGCGTGGTGTGGATTATGAGCTTCAGGTCACTGCGATGGAGCGAGCGACTCAGTTGTTGCTGGATATCGTGGGTGGTGAAGCTGGCCCGGTAGTCGACGTTCGTAATGACGAGATGATGCCATCGAAAGCGCCGGTTAATTTGCGTCGTGCGCGTATTTCTCGCTTGTTGGGCATTGAGCTGTCCGATGAGACCGTTGAAGACATTTTGACCCGTCTGGGCATGACCTTGAGCGCCAACGACGAAGGTTGGACTGTTGAAGTCCCTAGCTACCGTTTTGATATTTCGATTGAAGAAGATTTGATCGAAGAGCTGGTGCGTATTTATGGCTACAACAAAGTACCTAGCCAGGCGCCACAAAACGAAATGCGCATGGTGCCTCGTCCAGAGCGTAACTTGCGTAAGAGTGCTATTCGTAACCTGTTGGCTGCAAGAGGTTATCAAGAAGCGATTACTTACACTTTCGTTGAGCCTTCGCATCAGGAGCTAATCAATCCTGGTGTTCCGACGATTGAATTATTGAACCCTATTTCTTCAGAGATGTCTGTAATGAGGACGTCTATCTGGCCTGCGCTGATCAGTGCGGCGGATTACAACCTTAAGCGTCAGCAAGAGCGTGTCCGTTTGTTTGAGATAGGATTACGTTTTGAGAATCACGAAGATGGCTTGAAGCAAATACCCACACTGTCTGGTGTGATTTGTGGCTCAATTGACAAAGAAAGTTGGGAAGGTAAGGGACAAGCTGTTGATTTTTATGATATAAAAGGAGACGTCGAAGCCGTACTAGAACTTTCTGGCATGGCTGACACTTTCCGCTTTGTTGCAGAGAGTCATCATGCACTGCATCCTGGACAATCTGCGCGCATCATGGCGGGCAAAAAAGCCGCTGGTTGGATTGGCAAATTGCATCCAAGTTTAAAGAAATCATTAGATTTAGAGCAGGATTTGTACCTGTTTGAACTGGATTTAGAAGCCGTTAATCAGCGAAAGTTGCCGAAATTCACAGAATTGTCGCGATATCCGTCGATTAGGCGTGACCTGGCAGTGATCGTCGACGATGAAGTGAGTGCGTCGCAACTTATTGATTTAATTAGACAGACGGCCGGAAATTTACTAAAACATATTAATATCTTCGATGTTTATCGTGGCGAAGGTGTTGATTCTGGTAGAAAAAGTATCGCCCTGGGGCTTATTTTGCAGCACTCCGAGCGAACTTTAAAAGATGCTGAGGTCAACAAGATTGTTGATAGAGCCATCGCCGTTTTAGAAAAAGAACTAAATGCTGTCTTGAGGGACTAGTCTATGGCGTTAACCAAAGCAGACATGGCTGAGCGGTTATATGACGAACTGGGGTTAAATAAACGCGAAGCAAAAGAGATGGTCGAGGCCTTTTTTGAAGAGGTTCGTAATTCGTTGGAAAGTGCAGAGCAGGTTAAGTTGTCAGGATTCGGCAATTTTGATCTGCGTGACAAAAATCAACGTCCTGGCCGTAATCCTAAAACGGGCGAAGAGATCCCTATCTCTGCTCGTCGAGTGGTTACTTTTAGGCCAGGTCAGAAGTTAAAAGCCCGGGTAGAGGCCTATGCTGGAAGCAAGCAACAATAATGAGCTAAAACCTATCCCTGCGAAGCGCTACTTCACCATTGGTGAGGTTAGCGACTTGTGTCAGGTGAAGCCGCACGTCTTGCGTTATTGGGAGCAGGAGTTTCCTCAATTGCACCCGATTAAGCGCCGTGGTAATCGTCGTTATTATCAGCGCGAAGACGTGATGGTGATCCGTCAGATCCGTGAGCTTTTGTATGACAAGGGCTTTACGATTGGCGGTGCCCGCCAACAACTTGAGGCCGAGGAACAGCAAGATTCCGGCGTCAATTCACAAAATGTTCAATTATTGATTAGTGAATTAGAAGACATTATTCGGCTTCTTAAAAATTAGTTGAACAGGCATCAAAAACCCATTGCTTTTTTTTCTCAAGCAGGTATTATTTCGGCTCCTCGCATAGAGGAGCAGTAAATCGGAGTGTGGCGCAGCCTGGTAGCGCACTTGCATGGGGTGCAAGTGGTCGGAGGTTCGAATCCTCTCACTCCGACCAATTCTTAAAAAACCGAACTTTTTAGTTCGGTTTTTTTGTGCCTGGAAGAAAGTGTTTTTCCGTTATTCTGTTTTCTCGTTGGGTGAGTCGTATCCACATTCGTTAACGATAAAAGTGCCTTCTGTTTCTCCGTGTTGTTGGAGTCTTCCAATTTGTTTTCCATCTGTTGAGTAGATGCGATAAGCAGAGGTTCGATAGATGCAGGAGAATACCGAATAGAGGAATTTGAATTTCCCTCCGCATCCGTCATGTCTTATTTGCTGGTTTGGATTGTTGAATTCAATGTATTGTAAGCCACCACAAAAGAGGCAGTGGCCTTTGGGGTGACGTTTTTGACGAATGTTAAAAAGTTGCTTTAGCTCTTCTATTGCAGTGGTTTTGTCTTCTAATGGGGTTGTATTTATCGGGTATTCAATGGACTTGTTCATCTTCGTTAAGGCGATTGCATGTTCCCAGTCTCTGATGCTTCTCAAATCTTCTGAGAAAGTTGGAGCATTGCATGTGCCACACCAAACAGGTTGTTTAGGGATTGATAGCAAGTGTTCATCTTTGACGGTTTTGTTTTTTACATCGTATTGAGGTGCATAGAGATAAAGCCCATTTGCGGGATCGGGGAAGTCATAGGATTGGCTGCAAGTGTCACAGTTTATAGATGATGGGAGCATGGGATTTATTTCTTAAACCTCAAATTAGTCAATACTTGAACCAGTATCGGAAAATCCTGAATCTGAAGAGTCACTGAAAGTATTTTCAATGGAATCAGCAAGCGATTCATATTGTTCTATATCCATCTCTTGATTATTTGAGCTTTGTTCCAATTCTTTTTCTTCATCAGATTTAGAGAGAATAAACGTTGCTATTTGAATGACTGCAAAAACGACCAGAAAACCAGCTAGAATAATTAATAGGGTATCTAGCAACCAGCTGGTTGAGACATCCGTAAAAAATACTACGAACACAATAAATGAAAAAATTGTTAGCCCAAAAAGCCAAGCTAGAGAGCGCATTGTTATCCTTTAATAAAATCTAATCTTATTGCATTACTAAAGTATCACTTTAGGGAAGTTTTGACCATGGTTTAGCTCATTTACTAATTGGAAGTGGAGCCTCCACCAGACGAGCCTGAGTTAGAAGAGCTATCAAAGTGACTATCGGTTTTGTCCGAGAGTGATTCATAGTTTTCGATGTCCATTTCTTCGGAGTCTAAATCTTTGTTCTTGTCTTTTGACTGCTTGTAAAAATAATCCCAAAAAAGAACGCCTATCATAATAAAACCGAAAACGAATATCAGACCAACTTCACTCATCCAGTCGACATATCCTTGAGTTCCCCAAATGATAAAGGCTATGAAACCGATACCTAATAGAGCAAGTGCTATTAAACAGCCCATGGTTGTTCCTTAGTTATTTTTATAATACGACTGTCGTAAAATATCATTTTGAGAATGTTGTGACCAAGGACTTCTTGCGAAGACCTTTGTCGTTAGTCTAAAACTTTAGTTGAGTTTACTTAGAGAGTATAGGCTGTTATGTTTAACGGAATAGATAAGTTATTTTAAGTAGTTAAAGATGGTTATTAATGATTAAGTAGTAAACTATTTAACTAGTTGGTGTCCAACGAATATAGATACGAGGGTGATGGCCTCTTTCAATCTCAGAACTAATTACTTTTACACGAGAGATTAGCCGTAATATGGAAAGCTTACTTCCTAGAGTAGAAGGTCGCTCTATTGCTTCCTTTCAGAACTACATTCAACAGATTAGATTCCCATTTTTTAAAAAACTCAAACCAGGAACAGAGATAAACCTGGACTTTCCATTTACAGCATTAGTCGGCCCAAATGGCTCGGGTAAGTCCTCTACTTTACAGGCTCTCTATGGCTGCCCTTCGGGTTATAACGTTGCCCATTATTGGTTTTCGACAGCAATTGATCCAATTAAAGAAAGTGGTGGAGAAGCATATCGATACATATACAAATATAAACCTCAAGGTTATAGCCAACCAGTAGAAATTGCTCAGAAAAGAACTAGAAGAGCAAATGACCCCGATTACTGGGAAACGGCTAGACCGTTGGTTAGAGATGGTATGGAGCCAATGCCAACCCCATTCCCTCCTGAATTAAAAGAGTTAAGAAGTTTGACTCGTTGGAAAAAGATGGAAAAGGATGTGGTTTATATAGACTTTCGGGCTGAGCTAAGTTCTTTCGATAAGTTTTTCTATTTTGGTACATATACCAAAAGCAACTCAATAAATTCTAAACAAGATTTTTTGAGAAGACGCTCAAAAGTACTAAAGGAACATGTTTCTCAACTCGAAAGTACTATGACACCTAGAACTTGGCATGGTCGTTCCACTAGAAAAGCTGAATATCTATCGAAAAAGGAACTGGAGTGGGTTAATCGTATTCTTGGTAAAAATTACATTGCTGCAAAAGTCGTAGAACATGATCTGTTCAACAATAATGGATATTCCATAATCTTCACTAAGTCGGGTTCAAGTTATAGTGAAGCTGTTGCTGGTAGTGGTGAGGTATCTGTTGTTAACTGTGTTGTTAAAGTACTTAGAGCTGAAGAGAGTTCGTTAATTTTGTTAGATGAACCAGAAGTTTCATTGCACCCTGGAGCTCAAAAAGAACTAAGAGAGTTACTATTTCACGTGATAGTAACCTCTGGTTGCCAAGTCGTAATGTCAACTCACTCCGAGCACTTTGTTCAAGGTCTACCAAACAAAGCTATAAAGCTATTCCAATATGATGATAATTCAGAGTCGTATAGTGTGATAAACAACTGTTCGCCCGAACAAGCATTTATTCGTTTAGGTTCAGAAGTTCACTGCAACAAAAGGAAAATATATGTTGAAGATATTCTGGCTAAAGCTGTGGTGACTGAAGCTATCAAAGAAATAGATAGTGAAGTTCTCAGTTTAATCGAAATTATTCCATATTCTGGTGGAGCTGATACAATACTTAATAACTTACTCGTTCACTTCACCGCATCTGAAGCCTCGACTAACGACATGGTTTTTTTGGATGGAGACATGAGAAAATGTGTTAGAAGCCATGAGATTGAAGGTTTCGAAGCAGAATTGAAAGCGGGTACTTTCATCAACCAAGTTATGCGAGAAAACATATCCGAGATAGAACTCGGAAATATCGACACTATTATACGAGAACAAACAGGAAGATGTGGCAGCTCCTTTGCTTTGCCTCTAAATGGTGGGAATGCTGATAATAGTGCGCAGGAGTTAGAGTTTAAGCTGCGAATGCTTAATGTATTCCATGAAAAATTCCACTTTATGAGCGCCCATACTCCTGAAAAGCTCGTGTGGGAAGTTGCCACAGGAAATGAACCGCTTAATATTTCTGCAATTAAAGAACGATTTGAACGAGGCAGTTATAAGGATAAATTCCGTCAGCTATCGAAAGAAGAATACGGTGCAGATACTAGCTCCAGGGAAATCTTTGAGCTACAAAAAAGGTTTTTAGCAAAAAGAGACCGTAACTCTCCTCAGTGGCGAAGGTTTAAAGAATCAGTTCGTTTACTAATTCAAGCTGAGGACCTTTCTCCACAGGCTGCAAGTTAAGACCTTTAATTAAAGCTTATTCCAAATAATGGCGGGACGACATTACTGGTTTGTCTCGCCTGTTCGTTTTGCTACCTAAAAATCAAACCATTCGGCGAAAGATTGTAATTTAGTAGCATGTTTGAGTGTGATCCCATGGCTTAGTTGGATTAGCTCAGACAAAAGCAATCTGGTGGTGACAATACGACAAAGTCCCTTGGTAATTAGTCCGCCAGTCTCCATCGGTAGTCACACTACTGCATATAATGGTTCTATTACTCATTCTAAATACTACTTCCGTGATTATCCTTTCTTGAGAGTTTGCTTTATCAAAATTCTCGATATAATAGATTGCAAAAAACATTCACCTAATGCATAGCTTTAGTTCTGTTTTATATACCTAATCTGTAAGAGTATTAGGTATAACAATAAACTAACCTAAGTAAACTGGTTAGTGCCGCGTTACTGCCATTAGGTGACTATTCAATATGGAGGGAGAGTGTGAAGTTTATTGTTGCATTAATTTATATAGTACTTTTGTCTGGTTGCGCTACTGCCGATTTTAACTATAGAGCTCAATCAGTTCGAATAAGTGAACCTCCATTAAGAAGCGTTAATATCGCTTATGTTGGCGACCCTATGCTGAAGCAAGGGAAATATAAAGAACACGACTCTCTTTATATTCAAAGCCTAGTAGAAGTGAGCTGGGGCTATGACCTAAACCCTGGTTATTATTTAAAGCAAGGAGAGGATGACAACTCAGAGACCTATTTACCTAGTGGTGGGGAAGATGGTGGCTCCGTTGTTAAGGCTGCTCTGGCCGATCGATGGAAAGCGATAATGGCATATAAAGACAAGGATGAGCTTTGTATTATCACAATTTTCAATGCTCTTTCGTGTATAAAAACCAATCAGTTTGTGAGGAAGAAAAAGCCAATTGTATGGGATGATTCATTTCAAAGAACTCTTATATATAGTGGAAAAGTTGGCAATAAGCTAAACATTAGCTATAGAGAGTTTTATGGAAGTGCAGCCAGACCTGCGTTTAACAATAATGTTGAGTACGATATCGGAGAGTCGTCTATGATTGGTTATAAAGGTGCTCGATTGAAAATTGTGGAAGCAACAAATGAGTACATTAAGTATCAGGTAATAAGCAACTTTAATGAAGCAAAGCTTTAAACTAAAAATCTGATGGTTTTGATAGTAGTGGACCCATTCCAAGCAAGATGTGCTATTTTTGCGAAGAAGGCCAATTATTTTATATAAATGGCAAGACTTATGCTTTGTTAAATCAAGGGGGAAATGGAGCTTTCGAAGCTATCGATAATTTAATAGAAGCTTTTCCGAGTTGAAGATAGATATTAGAGGAATTTAATATCTCGTATTGTGTTCTTTATATGCTGGGTAAGACTTTGAATTATAAAGTCAATTATGGCTTATACATAGAGAAATGTAGTAAGTATATTTGTTGATTAATAGCACGTTAGTTGTCTTTTGTTACAGCAGCACTTTGGTGATGCTTTGGGTACTCATATGAGTAGTTTTTTCGGGTTTGTCTGGGGACTGAGATTCAGTTATCATCCTTGGCAAAGCAAAGAATAACAATATACGAGAAACATCGAGTTTTGAATAAGCAACTAACTGCGATTGATCTATTTTCGGGGGCTGGAGGGTTCTCTTTAGCTGCCATAAAGTCTGACTTAAAGGTGCTTGCTGCAATTGAGTTGGATGAGTGTGCCTCGAAAACATACCGAAAAAATATTATTAAGCGGAATATGCCTGTTAAATTAATTAATAAAGATATTAATGAGGTTGATATTCCTAAATTGATGAAAGAATTGAAGTTGAAGAGTAAGGAGTTGGATATTTTGATTGGTGGGCCGCCATGCCAAGGTTTTTCAAGTCATCGAATTCTTAATCGTGGCGTTAATGACCCTAGAAACCAACTTCTAATCAAGTACTTTGATTTTGTGAAAGAGCTTAAGCCAAAAGCATTTTTGGTCGAGAATGTCCCTGGTCTTCTGTGGAAAAAACATGAGGAGTACTTAGCTCGCTTTCTTAAGTTAGCTAAAAAGAATGGGTATAAGGTTGTTGGTGGCAAACCAGTTGTAATTAATGCCCGAGATTATGGAGTGCCTCAAAATAGGCGTAGAGCCTTTATTCTTGCTTATCGAGAAGATATCTGTGTTGCACATGATGCTGAGTGGCCTCCTAAGCCAACGCACTTTTCGCCATCTGAGCAAAAGGCTAGAAGTTGGCGTAGTGCATCAGAAGTATTCGAAGAGCCTCCTAAGTCCGTTATTAACAAGCTGATAAAAAGATATATGAGTGTCAACGGGTGGAGTAGAAGTGAAGCTGCTCAGTTTGTTTCAAAGATTAAGTTTGGTTCGCCTGTGAAAAATAGCGATCCCTGTAACATTCACATGGTTCACACTGATAGTGTTGCAAAGCGTTTTTCCGAAACTCCTTTGAATGGAAGTCGAGAAGATATAGCGTTCAAGCTGAAGTGTCACGAAGATTACAAAGGCCATAAAGATGTTTATGGTAGAGTGATTTTTCACCTACCATCAAACACTATTACGACAGGGTGTAATAATCCATCTAAAGGACGGTTTGTACATCCTTGGCTTAACCATGGTTTTACTCTTCGCCATGCTGCTAGATTGCAGACTTTCCCTGATAAATTTGTTTTTTTAGGCAATACAACAGAACAAGCTAGACAGATAGGTAATGCAGTCCCAGTAGCACTTGGTACTGAGTTGATAAAAGCTGTTTCAAAAATGTTTGTTGTAAAGAAAAAGGCCAAAGCTGCATAGGTAACATTCCTTATAAGTGTTGGTCTATCCCAACTAAAAGCTAAAAGAAAAGAATATGATTACAGCAGTTAGTTTTCAGACAAGAGCTAGAACCATTGACCATCTTGGTCGAGAGCAAATAGCAGATTGCCCGACAGCAATTTCTGAGTTATGGAAAAATGCTTATGATGCTTATGCTAGGAATGTATCCCTTAATATATTTGATGGAGTGTCACCTGTAGCTACATTGGTTGATGACGGCCACGGTATGAATGTTTTTGATATAGAGTCTAAATGGCTTGTAGTTGGGACAGAGTCAAAGGCCGTATCTCAAGAAGTTTCTATAGAAGACATGAATGGAATAGAGACTAAAAGGGTTAAACAAGGACAGAAGGGAATTGGACGGCTTTCTTGTGCTGCATTAGGCTCTTTGCTCCTACTAGTATCAAAAAAGAAGAAAGAAAAATTCTCTGCATGTCTACTCGACTGGCGACTGTTCGAAAATCCTCATTTAATGCTTGGAGATGTTCAACTTCCTATTAATGAGTTTGAGACAAGAGCTGAGCTACTAGAGTTAATGCCTAGTATGTTTGATATGTTAATGGGAAATATATGGGGAGGGGCAGAAAAGACTGATCGAGACAAAAGGGTAGAGGATGCGTGGGAGTTGTTTCATCAACAAGAGTTAGAGTCTGGAAAAGAGTCTTCAACTAAAGAACTAATCGAAAATACTGTTATAGAGGAAGCCTTTTCTGAGCGCCATATAGAATCATGGTCAGTTTGGAGTGGGAAGTCCAATTGTGGGACAGCTATGATCATTGGTAACTTGAATGATGACCTTAAAGCACAATTGTCATCAGACTCAGCTTCAGAGTTAGATGGTCCTGAAAAGAGAGCTAAAGAAAGTTTTAACCAAACCTTATCTAGTTTTGTAAATCCACTTACCCGAGAAAATGAAAGTTGTGTGGCTGATTTTAATTATTCTGTTGTAGCTTATAATGGAAGTATGCAACGAAAGATAATTGATAATGCTAAGAGTTTTAGTATTTCTGACTTTGATCAGTTGGAGCATGCAATTGAAGGCAGTGTTAATGAAGAAGGACTTTTTTATGGAAAGGTTAAGTCTTTTGGAAAGTGGTTTAATAATATTACAATTAGACCAAAAGTTCGTTATAAAACCAGGAAAGACTCTAGGTTTGGACCTTTTAGTATTAGAGTTGGAACTTTTGAGAGAGAGAAAGGGAGGACAAGCCTCTCGGATGAGTTGTTTGCTAAGTTTGGAGAGCAAGTGAAAGAGCTTTCTGGCTTTATGGTTCATAGAGATAATTTGCGTGTTATGCCTTATGGTAGAGAAAATAATGACTTCTTTGAAATTGAAAAGCGAAGAACGCTAAATGCAGGTAGATATGTCTTTTCTAATAGAGGAATGTTTGGCGGGATATGCATAAATAAAGAAAGTAATCCTAACTTGAAGGATAAAGCTGGCCGTGAAGGTTTAATAGATAATAGAGCTTCAAAGTTATTAAAAGAGATAGTGGAGAACATACTGATCGAGGTAGCTGATCGTTTTATTGGAAGAAATTCTGAGATCAGAAAAGATAATCTAGATACAATTCAAAGAAAGAGAGAAGAAGAAAAAGCAAATGAAAATAGACGGAAGCTTTTAAGGAAAGAGCAAAGGCGAATACGAAGCTCGATTAAGGAGAATAGTCCTAAGCTATCAGTATTGCTTGATGAGTTAGTCGAGTTAGAGTCTAGCTTGAAATCAAGGCTGAGTTTAGAAAGTCAAAATGAAATTGTTGAATTAAGACATAAGGTAACTTTTCTTTCTGGTCAGCTGAAAGAGCTGTCGTTATCTCCTATCCCTAGCTCATTAGGCAATGTCGAAAGTGCATATAGAGATTATAGAAAGCTAGAGCTGCAAGCTCTTTCGTGCTCTAAAGATATCAAAGAAACTCTAGACTTAGCATTAGAAAGTTTAATCGTTAAAGAAGACATCGATATTGCTGAAAGTGAATTTAGGAGCAAAGCAGGGATTCTTCATGGAGTGATTAAGAAGTATGCTGCGGAAGGAAGAAAGTTGTTGAACCGTGAATTAAGTAGGTTTGATGAGGAAGTGTCGATTGCTAACAAGAGCTTTCATCGAGAGCTTTCGGACTATCTTGATGATCTTGCTGCAGGAAGAATGAAGCTTTCTAAGGTAACTAGAAAAATAAATGATGAATACGAGAAGCATTACTTAAGAGTTGTTCAGCAATTTAGACCATACGTTTCTGCACTAAAAAGCATTGGGGATAATATCGACCTAGAAGGAGTCGCCATTTATTCATCAAACGAAAATCGTGCCCTTAAGAAAGAAGTTGAACGACTTCACAGTCTTGCTCAGTTAGGAATTACTGTTGAAATAATTGGCCATGAAATTGAAGGGTTGGATGTTACCATAGAATCAGGGTTGAAAAATCTAAGTGGTACAAACTTAGAACCGCAACAAAAGAAGTATCTAAACACTGTGATATTAGCTCATCAATCATTAAGTAACTCATGGCGCTTTCTTTCTACGCTCAAGTTATCTGGTGAGAAAGTAAAAGTTGATATTACTGGGGAAGATATATTTAATTACGTAGTAGATTATTTCAGTGATAGACTAAAAAGTAACGGTATTGAGCTATCTTGTTCTGAGTCATTTCGTAGTCTTCACTTATTTGACTTACCCTCAAGAATATATCCTGTATTTATAAATTTAGTAAATAACTCTAGATATTGGGTTAAGCATACAGAAGAAAGAGAACGCCTTATCAAGCTTGATTATATTAATGAAAAAGTAATAGTTGGTGATAATGGACCTGGAGTTCACCCTGAAGATATTCAGAACTTATTTACTATATTTTTCACCAGAAAGCAACGAGGAGGACGAGGCGTTGGTCTGTATCTTTGCCGAATGAATCTTCAAGCTGGCGGTCATAGCATTTATTATGAAGAAGATAAGAATAATAAAATATTAAACGGGGCAAACTTTGTGATTTTATTTGAGGGGATTTGTAGTGACAAGTGAAAGGAATATTGATTATACGCCATTTTTAAGAAGTGCATATATTGATCCAATTAGAACCGTTACGGTAATTGATGATGAGTATCCAACACTGGAAACTCTTATAGATGGACAACTAAGTAACTATAATAAGAATGATATTGATAGACTTAGAAATGTCATAACACAAGCTCGTAAGAAAGAATTTAATTGGCTTCTGGATGTATATGATGGGAGTGAATTGAGCCACGATAGCGAAGATATTGCAGGAAAGCTGTATCATAGTGACTTGTTGATTTTAGATTACCACCTTGATGGTGAGGATGATGGTTCGTGTGATATAACTCTCAATCTGATAGAAAAGCTAGCTAATAGCAGTCATTTTAATCTAGTTGTCGTACACACAAAAGGCTATGAAGGAAATATAAATACTGTTTTTCAAGATATTGTTTTCAAGATGCAAAAAGAACCTAACATAGGTGCTTTCCCAGAGCGATTGAGTAATAAAGTAGATGAATACTTGAATAATTGGGAAGATGCTGCAGATATGGACGGTTTAGAGGAGAAGCTCATTAACTCAATTTCTACTATTCAATTACTTCAGTTATGTAAAGACGAGAAAAGTGAGTTGCTTGATGGAAGCTCAAACTCGAAGTATTTATCTGAATTGAAAACACTTTATAATTCTAAGCCAGAAAATGTTAAGTTTTCTTTTCCACTCCTGATAAAATGGTTATGTACTAGGAAATTTTCTAAACATAGCGACAGTTTTGGTGAGAATGATTATGGGCATTTTGATTGGAAAGTTTCTGGTGATTATAATTTCTTAAAGACAGATAACCTTTTTCTAACTGTAGTTGGAAAGCAGAAAACTTCAATTAAGGAGATACCTGATAGATTGCTTGGTGCTTTGAGCTGTTGGAATCCTCATCCCAACAAGCTGGTGTTAGCTAAGTTGAGACATGAAGTGGAAAGTATGGGGATTTCTGCAGCTCAAAACATTATTAATAAAAAATACTTGCAAGCGGCGTGGTTAAGAAAGTTGCTGGAAATAGAGGACGACCGAGCCTTACAATCTGCTACCTGGAATGTTACTTCGAAGTTATGGGAAGAGCTTGCTAACGAGACAAAAAATAACGTTAGTAAATTCGCTTTGAAGCTAGCCCATGAACTAAGAAAGAAAGGCTCTACTCACGAAGTTTTACAGTTATTTGTAGAGGAGCACATCATCGAAAACTCTAACCAACAGGCTTACCATGAAAACTGTTTTAGCTGCTCGAAGAGTGTAGAGTCATATCATTTAAATACTGGTCATATTATTCAAGAAAATAGCAATTTTTGGCTCTGTTTGTCTCCCGCTTGCGACTTAGTGCCTGGGCAAAAAGAAGCTGGAAGTTTTCTCCCCGTAACCTTGGTTAGGTTGTATGATGCGAAATCTGCTTGGATCTCAACAAAAGCTCGCATGGCTGAAACTCTGAAAGTTGATCCTAGTCAACTTGATCCCAGCTTAAATAATATTGAAGAACAAGTATTAAGTTACTCTAAAAATAACAACTTGATCTTCGTAAAGCTCCCTGAAAAGGAAGATATTTCTTGCTTTAGTTTTACTGTTGGTATAGATGGAAAGGCTAACCCTAATGCAAGAGAGTACTGGGTTGCTAATGCTGGAATATTTGATGAAGAAAGTAAAGAAGTTATATTGCACTATGGTTGCACTGAGAGTAAGCAGGTCCAGATTAAGAGTATAAACGCAAAAGTAGTAGCAGAGCTCAGATACGAATATGCATTGAATCTTTTAGCTCGCTTGGGTTTTGCTAAGTCAAGAGTTGGCTTGGATTTTGTTGGGGCAAATTAATATTTAGTTTCGATCAACCCAGTACTGATTAAACTGGGTTGATTCTCTTAAGAGTTTTACTCAACCTCAATCCGCTGAATTTCTAACTCCAGCAATTGCTGCGCATACTCCAATAACAAATCCAAACCTGCCATGGTCGCTTCTTTCATAGGGATATCTGTAAAAGGCGGGGTAAAGCCTTGCTGGATAACGGCGAGTAGCTGTTGAAGTTTAAACAGGTTTTCTTCTAACGTGTCGCCAATCAATAAATCGTTGATAGGATGATTGGAGCGAAATTTGGCTATTGCCTCAACGGGTGTAACTTGACTATCATTCTTCATGTTTGAGTAACCTCGTATACAGGTTATTCGAACAGCGGGTTGGAGAGCTGCAACTCTTCAATCCGCACCTAATACTTATTTAAATAGCAATAAAATAACTACTTAAATAAGTAGCTTTGATATTAGCATGAATGATAGGCAAAGTAGAGCGAAAACGACCATAAGGACTATGGTAAAAAGTTATTAAAAACAGAAGGTTATGATCTTAATCTTAGCTTAGAAAACTGCTCTGAAACAATTGGATGCTCCGGGGAAGTTATCGAAGTAGGGCATTATATCAATTGAGTAAGTGAATTAGTAAAATCTAGGACATGGGCTTAATCATTATAAATTAGGTATGAAAGTTATGAGAGTGTTAAAGGTGTTTTGTTTGTTACCATTTATGGCTATGGCAGAGAAACCTATATCATTTATAGAGGTTTTCGGGGGTAACTATGAGCTCCCAAAATACTGCATGAATTATGCTGAAAGCGAAGATGCTGAATATAACATCCACTGTGAGCCACCAACTGGCGAATATTTAATTTCAATCAGAACTAGCCATAAGCCCTGCATAGAAGGTTCTGAGATTAAGCCACCCAAGTTTGAGCTAACAAGGGAGTTTATATCCAATGAGTTAAGGTTTTTAGAGATCAAGGGTACGAACAAAAGAACAGGGCATATTACTTATTTAAGATATATTAGCTCTGAGAACAGGTGCTTAACCTTAGTAGCAAGAAGCTTAGATTATTTGAATATGGTTAAAATTGGTAACTGGTAGCAGTATGATTTGCGTGAAGTTCAACTTCGATACAGAATACATCCAAGCTACACTGGATGCTTACAGAAAGATGCATAAAGCCAGAGGTCTTCGCATCTTATTAAAGATTGTCTCTTTTATCGGTTTGCTGGCTCTTTTGGCAATATTTGTTTTCATTAGTATCAATTACGACAAGTCCGTTTTATTCGCCGCAGCTTTTATGGTGCTACTTATGGTGTTGCTTGTTATGTCTCCGAAGCTTGACTATTGGTACTGTCAGAGAAAATTGAGGTTATCGCCATTTAATAATGACGCCGTCAGTGTAAGCTTTGATGATGACGGGATGGAGTTGGTTACTGAAAGTTCTGAAGCGAGATGGAAGTGGAACTTGATAGAGAGGTCTATTTTTGTTGAGAGTGGTATATTTGTTTACCATAATAAGGATGAATGCCTATTTGTTCCTAATAAAAATGGGGTGGCAATAGATCTTGGGGCTTTAGAAAGCTTACTGGAAAGGAATAATATTGATGTTTCGAAGCGTTAGACTGTTGGTTTAATATCCAAAATATCTGCATATAGTTATTGGAAATTATTGTCTTATTAAGTTTAAAAGGCTTGGAGGTATCATGTCTGGATTCAGTATTTTAGGAAAAACAAAGCGTCATAAGATAGGAAATATCCTGGGGCTTATCGTCCTAACATTATTTTTGCTATCAAAATGCAATATCGAGCAGACTTATGAACATGAAGAGGTTGTATCTTTATCGAGCTTGAGCGAAAAAACTCCAAGCTTGGTTATTTCCGCCATTCAAGGACATCGGCAAAATTTAGAGGAGATTATACGAACTGAAGCGCCTAAAATTGGAATGACTTATGAACAGTTTATGAAGGTTGTTGATATAGAGCTCTCTTTACCTACCAACTTATCTGAAAGCAGTGATGTTCTCCTCAATTTTTCATCTGCTGAAAACGATGCCAAATTTAAGCCTATTTATCGTTTAATTGCTAAAGATATGGAACTGCATATCGCTCAACAAGGTAATGAAAGTATTAACGTAGAGCAAGAGACTAACAAGGATTAATACTCAATGGGAAAGCAAAAAAAGAACACATCATTCAACAAAACTAATTGCACCACCTGCAATAACCTCAAGCCACTCACTAACAACTGGATAGCCACCGAAGCCATCTCGCAGAACATCGAACAGGTGATCAAACAAAACATTAACAAAGGCAACTTAACCCAAATCAATGAAAATGGGTTGGAAATCACCTACCAATGCAAAAGCTGCCAAACTCAGTGGTACTTCAAATTCTCTGATGGTCCCAATCGCGGACATTTTTCGCAATAGCCATTAATGAATACCTTTAACCGGTAAGAACCTATTATGAAAAAAGTACTACTATGGGAATTAAGTGGCGCAGCGCTAATTATACCTGGACCTAGTGGGATTCATTACACTAATCAGGCCAATGGATGTACGTGCTCTCAACCTATCATTGAAGGCTATTTGATTCCGATTAACAACGATAGGCTACTGACTGATCCTGAACATCTGGAAACTCAATTGTGCATGTTATTTGACGGCTTTGATACTGGACTGCCCGAGGCAAAGGCAACCGAGATAGATAACTTACTTGCTAGATTTCCAGAAACAGAAGGAATCTCGGTTGATCGAGAAAAGATAAGCGAGTCTATGGAAGCATGGGTACATGTCATTGCCAAAGAAACTGAGTTTAGTTGCTACAGCGGCTTTGGCGAGATAAAAGGCATACTTACTTGGAACAACAGCGACTAGATTTTAAGTTGTCTCGTTGTTGGATTTAGGTAGTGTTTGCTTTGAAGCTAACTATAAGGTATTGCTGAATATTGACAGTTTACAAGACTAAGAGCACTATTTAATTTCTTTCTTCTAGTATGGAGGTATCTATTATGTCAAGCAATTTGAAGTTGTCGCTTTCTGATGAGCTTACAAACTTCGTGAATTCTCAAGTTGGGAATACCAAACCTTTTTCCTCACCGAATGAGTATTTACAACATTTGATACGCAAAGAAATGGAGTGTCAGAACACTGTTTCGCATATTATTGGTGGCATTAAGGATATTAAAAACGGTCGAATTTCAGAGTTGTCTATATTAGATATTTAAAAAAAACGCTTACAGACCCCTAATTACTACTAGCATTGACGTCTAAAAAACTTAATAAGCTACCAAAATAATTTACATTAAAAATACCCAACTCAACCTTTACATCGTTAACAGTAACCAGAACAGATTAAAAGGAGGCATTATCGATGCTGAAAATAAAGAACTGGATACTGATTCTGATTGTGGCCTATTCATCATTTGCGCTGGCTTGCTCATGCATGCGTTATACTCAAGAAGAAGCTGTGGCTGCAAATGACGCTATTATCCTTGTCGATGTTTACATGATTGAAGTATTGGAAAAAGGTGGGGCTGAGGAAAGTAATATTAGAAGCGCTTCTAAAGAAGGGCTTAGGCGAGGACATTTTAAGGTCGTTAAAACATTGAAAGGTATTTACCATGGCCCCTCTTATATAGAAACTGTAGATCATGCGGTATGCTGCCTATGTCATTCGGTGGTAAAAAAGGGGCGATATTTACTTTACTCCAAGACGGGAGAGTCAGTTAATATTAGTTCTTGTTCGCCCGACCAAATAATTCGTAAAGGCGATGAACATTTAATTGAAGCAGTTGAAAAGCTAGCAAGCTTGTCTTCTAAAGAGATGCTAAGGGGGTACATAACCTATGATGAAGAAGCTTTATATTTCGCTACGACAGATTCTATTCCCGTGAAGATAAAAAATATCCCTTATTCGATCATAAAAAATAAAGTTGGTTACTACTCTTTCGAAGGAGTTAAGTTATCTAATGGCTCAATATTGCTTTCCAAAATATTTAGTGAAGAGAACTACCCTCCAGAAGTTCGTAGCATCTTGTTAAAAAAATTGAAAGAAAGGCCCAGGTCAATCGATAATAAAGAGAAGATAAATACAAGGTAGTATTCTTCTTTCGGGTCGGATGTTTCTGTTTCTCATGAATGAGGGCTAAAGTGGTTTCTTGGTTAACGCCGACAGACTAGCTTTTTCTATCCTAATGGGGATAAATCGGTATGTGGTTTGTCCCCTTCTTGCAAATAAATCACGCATTTATTAAATTTAGTCCGATTTGGTAACAAAGTGGTGTCATGGAATTGCTAATTTAACCATCGCTTAGACGTAAAAGTTAATCAAAGAGGATGAAACAATGAATTTAGTTAAAAACATGGCATGTCAAGGTATGCTTTCCATGATGTTAGCGATGACTTCTACTCCTAGCCCCGCGCTAGCCGAGTCATCATCAGAGCTGATGGAGCGAGCGGTTTATATCGAAGAGAGCAAAGGAGAGCTGAAAGCAGCCATTAAGTTGTATGAAAAGGTTATCGGTCAGGCCGATGCAAGCAAACAGGATATTGCTCAAGCATTGTATCGACAGGCGGTTTGTTACCATTTATTAGGTGATAAGCAAAAGTCCATTAACGCACTGACTCGATTGATCAATCAATACCCGGCACAAGCGAGTCTGGTGAGCAAAGCCAAAACCTTAATGCTAGAAGTCAACGCCGAAGACATTGCGCTATTGCCCACGCCCTGGGAAGATGGTGAAGAATTGCACTACTCAATTCGGATACCTTCCGGAAAGCAAATGGGTTCCATGGTTTCGACTGTAAAGAAAACAGATGGCAGCAGCCGACCTATCTGGACTATGGAAAATTATATTGCTGGTGGTAATCAGCTTTACACTCAGTCGTCTGCAAACCTGGACAACCTGTTTTCAATCAGCAGCGCATCAAAAAGCCCACAATTTGGTACGAGCGCTTCATCATTCGACTCCAACAGTGTGAAGACGCGTTATAACCGAGATGGTGAGGATTCAGAAACCAAGCTGGATTTAAAGAACCCTGCGTTTGATATGAAACTCTTGCCTTATCTATTAAGACGCTTGCCGTTGAACAATGATTACAGCACCAGCATTTCGCTGTACGAAAACATGTCGAATGGTGTCTACGACGCTAACATTTCTGTGGTTGGACAAGAAGTCATTAAAACCGCAGGGCAAGAGTTTGACTGCTTCAAAATAAAGCTCGTCTTATCTCACAACGGCAGAACCGTTCAGGAAAGTCTGCACTGGGTAGAAAACAGCGGCAAACGCTATTACCTGAAAGAACAAAGCAACGGAACCTCTATTCAACTGCAAAAAATTGCGCCTAGCAAAACGGCGAGTAAAGTTGAGCACCGGTTCGATAAGTTAAACTTTAAGTTTTCCACTCAAGCAGCCAGAAAAGCCCTGGACTTAACCTTTAAAGATGATTCCGTTGAGTTGTTGCTGGGAGCTTTCGATTCTAACATGGATACACCCATCTACTTGACGGTGATTACGCCAGAAAAAGACGACACTTCGGCGAATTTACGTGTTCCTGGTAACAAGCGTGACTATCAGGTGAACCGACTTAAGAGTCGACTGGATAACTTCTCGTTGCGCTCTGATGTAGCAGAGAGAACCATTGGAGGATTATCGACACATAGCTTTGTTGCCGACTTTACTCAAAAGAGTAAAGAGAAAGTCATGGCACGAGTTTTCTTTGCCAACAATGACCAGCTGTTCTATTTCAGTATCATCACTGATAAAGCGAAGTACGAGCGTGTGAATGCTCAGCTTCAAGACATCATGAACAGCTTCGAAATACTGTAAGGACGAGAACGATTAATGATGTTTAATCGGATATATTATGGAAGATTCCCAAGAACCATTGCGTTTGCACTGGTTCTTGGGGTTTTTGTGCCCACCGCTTTTATTTTATGGTTTATGGTAGAGGCGATGCAAAACGAACGTTTCGCCGCTCGTCAAAAAGTAGTGGAGGTGTATCGCGAGCAACTTATGTCGGCTCATCAGCGATGGGAAGAGCATTGGCGTCAAAAGATAAATCAGCTGGAACAATTGTCGCAACGCTCACTAGCCAGTCAGGCACTTTTTCAACAGGTTATAGAAAGAAAAATCGCAAGCAGCATTCTAATCGAACCAAAGGGAACAAAAGCAGGCTATCCTGTTACTGGAGGAGACTTTTCTGCTTCTATTGCTTTTCCTGATCAATGGTCAAATGCAAGGGCTCTTGAGTTTAGACAACGCAATTTTTCAGCAGCTCTCAAAGAGTATCAGTATCTTGCTCACAATCATCATCAACCCTTGGTTAGAGCATTAGCCTACCAAGCCGCTGCGCGTTGTTTGATCAAATTAGAGCAACCGAAACGAGCGCTCTCGACACTGGAAGAGCTTTATACTCAGTCTCAATTTTCTGAAGTACGTAACCTTCAGGGACGATTGGTGCTTGCTCATGCATTATTGCAGGCGCGGGATTTATTAGCTGAAATGTCAGATTCATCTGCACAACTTAAAGTTGTTGAAGGTCGCCTGGTAGAGTTGGTTAATCACTACAGTGCCAAAGCGCTGGATGCTAAACAGCGTTGGTTTATCATGAACCAACTGGAATCTTTGCAACAACACATGCCCACTTATCGCGCAGAGCAGCTGGCCCATGACTATTTGAAAACTAAAGCGACTTCTATGGAACAGGGAGTACTGAGTGGAACGGCCATTGAAAATCTTTGGTTATGGAAGCTAGGTGGCACTGGTCTCGGTATATTAATAACGACTGAATTCTTACAGCAAGAGTTAGACAGCCTTTATGCGGGGCGAGGTTACTCGATTAAGTTGCAACCTCCATTGCCTGCGCAGGCTTATCATCATGAGGGACAGCCCGTGGCCGAGTCTGTTGCTATCGGTGACTTTATGCCTGGATGGCGTTTGAATCTTTATTTGGACTCTAAGCTGATGAGCAGTGAAACCTCTGAAGCCAAGGTGGCCGCCTATCTGTGGATTGGTGTGCTGCTGGTGGTCTCCATGGTGATTGTGTACAGCTTTGTTGTGCGGTACATATTCACTCGCGAGAAGTTGCACACTTTAAAGAATGATCTTATGGCGACGGTGACTCATGAACTCAAAACGCCACTGTCTTCCATGCGCCTGTTTGTTGAGATTTTATTAAATGATGAAGAGGATTTATCGCCACGGACTCAAGAGTATCTGTTGCTCATCGACCAGGAAAATCGACGGTTAACGCGTTTGATCGAAAACTTCCTGACTTTTTCCAGGATGGAACGTGGCAAGCAGGTGTTTCAGCGCGAGCAGGTGTGTGCTCTCGATGTTATAGAAGCCGCGCTAGCGCCTTTTTATGAAAAGCTGAAGGCCGAGCAATTTATTTTTGAAACGCCTTTGCCAGAAACCTTGCCGGATATAGAAGTGGACATCGATTTAATGGTGGTGGCCATCAGTAATCTATTGGAGAACGCTTACAAATATTCCGTTGAACGAAAACATATTACCGTAACAACGAGAGTAGTAGAGCAAGCGCTTTATATTGATATCGTCGATCAAGGCATTGGATTGTCACGTAATGATTGCAAAAAGATTTATGATGGCTTTTATCGCGTCGATCAAAGTCTGGCGCAAAACATTGATGGTTGTGGTATTGGTCTGAATATTACCAAGTACATTGTTGAGCACCATCAAGGTGACATTACCGTCGAAAGCGAACTGGGTGTTGGCAGCACCTTTACTATTCGGCTGCCAGTTTGTGAGGAGAATTCTTAGTGACAAAGACAGTATTAATCATCGAGGATGATTCGGCCCTGATTCGAGGGCTAAAAGACAGCTTCTCTAAACGTGGGTTCGACGTTAAAACAGCCATGGATGGAGAGACCGGTTTGAATATGGTGGTTAGTGAAGATATCGATCTGGTAATACTGGATATTATGTTGCCTAAAATGAATGGATATCAGGTGTGCGAAGGTATTCGAGAATGTGAACGCGACATGCCCATCATCATGTTGACTTCAAAAGGTCAAGAAAAGGACATTGTAAGAGGGTTGAATCTGGGGGCTGATGATTACGTCACAAAACCCTTTAGTATTATGGAACTGTTAGCAAGGGCGAATGCGTTTTTAAGAAAAAGAAAGCAGGTGACGACCTATCAGTTTGATGATTATGCACTGAGCATTGATTCCAGAAAGTTACTGAGAGGTGATGATGAAATTCCATTAACTCCCAAAGAGTTTGGTGTTTTATTGTTATTCTTGCAACGAGAAGGGCAAGCATTAGCGCGTGAGACTATTTTGAATGCGGTATGGAAGAGCTGTGTAATGACCACAACGCGCAGCGTTGATCGGTGCGTCACCACCTTGAGGAAAAAAATTGAGCCCAATCCTGCACGGCCAAAATACATAAAGTCGATACGGGATGTGGGATATCGGTTTGAAACCGCTGAATAGCGCTACCCGATATATAAATATCCGTGGCTCGCATTTTGTTCTATCTCATGGGCATAGAGTGGTATATTACTGTTTTAGAGTGATCAATGAATACGAGTTGGAATGATAGAAAGTAATACTTGCTTAAGAAGTACGAGGCTCATTGTGTTAGGGTTTGCACTGCTTGGATTGGTATTGGCTCAATCCGCATTTGCTAATGGCGCTGAAAGTGCTTATCAAAAAGCCCTGAAAGAATTCTCTGGCAAGCGCGATTTTTCTAAAATAGAAAAGTGGTTGATTCAAGCCGCTAGTGAAGAGCATAGAAAAGCCCAGTCAGCACTGGCATTTTATTACACCTATCGGTCTTCAAACGAAAAGAAAGCCTTGAGCTATCATTACAAGGCCGCTGACAACGAGTGTATGGAGTCCAGTTACTGGCTAGCGCATCGTGCTTTACAAAATAACCAGCCATCGGAGTTTTATCGTCGATTTAAGCAAGGCTTAACACGAGCGACATCCTGTTATGAAGTGCATAGTCATGCTTTTCCGGTCAGTATCGTGAGTAAAATGCATCGAATGGTTGAAGAGATGTATGGAGTCATCGACAAAGCCGCACAAGAGCCAAATCCTCGAGATCAATTCTTATTGGGAGTCATCTACTTTCAAGGCTATAAGGCACAAGGTATACCTGATTTTAAGACGGGGGTCTTATGGTTAGAAAAAGCCGCCCAGCAAAATCATGTGTTGGCCCAGTTCACATTAGCATCGGTTTATACCACCGATATTACAGGGACTGAAAATAGAGCATTGGCTCGTCACTGGATTAAGGAAGCCTATCAACGACGTAACCATGATTCGCTGACAGAAGAAGAAAAGCAAAAAATTATCAAGCTGTATCAATGCATACATTCTAAAACAGAATGCTAAGAGAGCTTCATTTGACAAGCCTATTGTGGTTACGCCATGCTGAGAGCTCAAACCCAATAAACAAGAATAATTATGGGCTTTAGTTTACTCGAATCGATTATTTTACTAGGTGGGATTCAGGGCATCTTCCTCAGCTCGGTACTGCTGTTTTCTCCTCGCCATCGAAAAGCCGCTAACCTGTTTTTAGGGCTTTTTGTATTAGCCTTTTCGATTAATATTTTACGGAATATTCTGGAAGCCCATGGATATCTGGCGAACTTCGATATCGTTCGAGTGGTATCTCTGGGCATGCCTGCTTTGTACGGTCCTCTTATCTACCTTTATGTCGTGGCCGCGATTTCGGTGACAGCGACGGTTAAGCCAAATTATGGCAAACACTTTATATTGGCGGCTGTGTATCTGGGAGTCTTGTTATCTAGCGCTTTGTTGGGGGTGACTGACTGGCCAGAAGCCGAGCGATACCCGTGGTTGATCGGGGTCTTCAGTTTGCTGGTGGTTCTGGTGGTGATTCAAACTCTGGTGTACTTTATTCTGGCGGTACTACGATTGCGCCGACTCGACCACGAGCTGGAGTTGAATTTTTCTTCAGTAGAAGGGGTTGGCATGCGTTGGATCAAAAAACTGTTGCTGGCCTTTATTGGATTGTTCTTAATCTGGGTGCTGGTATTTGGCGCCGATCTTCGTATTCTGAATGTTCATTACCCTGAATATGTTTTTCAAGGGTTCTGGTTGGCGATGGCGGTGTTGGTCTATTGGATGGGATATTACAGCATGCTCAAACCAGAGGTGCTGACGTTTGAGCTACAGACAACGAAAAAGAAATCATCGATATCCATAGAGCCAGATGTAGTGGACAGGGTAGGTGAGCAACTCACATTAGCCATGGAAGAGGATAAACTCTATCTCAACTCTGAATTATCACTCAAACAACTCGCTGAGCATTTGCAGCTGAATGCCAAAAAAGTCTCTCATATTCTTAACAGCCGCTTCGATAAAACCTTTTATGCCTTTGTGAATGAATATCGCATCGAGGCCGTGAAGCGGTGCCTGGAAAATCCTGATAAGCGATTTGATAAGCTGGAAGGCATTGCCTACGACTGTGGGTTTAAATCCTCATCCACTTTCAATCGGTTATTCAAGCAGTACGAGAATATGACGCCCAAAGCCTATCGAGAGCAAAAGTTGGGCTGATTTTTAGCCAAATAGTGCCCAATTAAGGCTCCCAAGAAGGTTTCGTTGCCCAATTCCGGTATTGGGCAATGGATTCGCTGTCTCCATACCGACTCTCTCAGCATACTTTTCTCATCACGCGGCGACCTGCATCGCTGTTCAACTTAACCTTGATGAGGAATACATGATGACTATTAACACGCTATCGCTTTTCACTTTGGCTGCATCCTTGCTGTGTCTGACGGCTTGCAAAAGTTCGAACCCTGTAGAGCCCGAATCGCCTTTTAAACAATTTCAGGGTGTCTGGTTGCAGCAGGGGTATGGTCAGGTGTTAGAAATCACTGAAGAGAATTATCGTTACTATCAAGTGAGCGAGGTCAGCTGTTTGCCATCACAACAAGGAACACTGGAAGGCTTAGAGCTGAGCCTGGACCAATTTGAAGTGAATACCTCACAGACACAGATGAAGCTGCAATATCATGGGAATTACACAGAGTTCTACTTGAATAAGGTGTCTGCTTTACCCGCTCAATGTCTGGGTGAAACACCTGCGCCATCGGACCCAGAATATAACTTTGAAGTGTTGTGGCATACCTTCAACGAACAATATGCTTTTTTTGAGCAACGTAATGTTAACTGGGCGGCTGCTTATGCAGAATTCAGACCTCAGGTATCTGCATCCACTACCAGTGCAGAATTGAAAGAGATCATGGTATCTATGCTGTCTAGGTTCAAAGAGGACCATGTCTCTCTTACGGATGAATATTTGGAGTATCGTGCAGGAGAAGTGCCTGCTTTATTGGCGCGAATTGCGCAGGAGTTTGCGGCGCAGTCAGAGGTAAGCACATTGGATGAATACATTGCCATACAACAGCAGCGTATCTTGCAGATATTGGCGGTCTATCTAGGAGGAGATGTAAAACAGGCGGCGAATGGTCAGGTAATTTGGGGCAAACTGAATGACCACACCGGATATTTGGCACTGGCACAAATGCAGAACTTTACCGAGTCGACGGATTTTGACAGCCAGATGGCCGCACTGGAATCGGCATTGGATCAGGTGTTTGCTGATTTGTCCGATACCCAGAGCCTGGTGCTGGATCTGCGTTTGAACGGTGGTGGTATGGCCGAGTCGGCACTGAGAGTAGCGCGTCGAATGATTTCACAAGATACGCCCGTTTTTTCTGTTTCAGCACGAGATGGTACAGGCTTTACACCAGAGCAAGTGATTGCCTTGAGCCCTGCTGCACAACCCTGGACAGGCTCCATTGTGGTATTAACCAGTTCGGTAACAGCCAGTGCCGCCGAAGTTCAATTGCTGAGTTTGCTGTCACTGCCTATAACAGTGATTGGAGAAAAAACGGCAGGCATTTTTTCTAATCGGCTCGTTCGACAGTTGCCGAATGGTTGGCACTTTTCTTTATCGAACGAAGTGTATCGCGATAGAGACGGTGTTAGTTACGAAGCATCAGGATTTCAGCCAGATATTGCTATGGATGTTTTCTTAAAAAGTGATCGTGATGCGGGTACTGATGCGGCTATCGAGCGAGCACTGGAGCTGCTGCAATAAATAATAGGTTAGCTAACGAAAGCCAAGTGTTTAGTGCTTGGCTTTTTGTTGTTATTTACCTAAGCTAGCTTGATAGCAATGATATGAGGTTCGTTTTAATATGACTCAACAAGCATCCGATGTGGTTATCTGGAAGGATCGTTCCTTTTTTATTTGCGGGACTGACGGTGGTTCATTATTTTCACCAACAAAACATGGCTATGATCCTATGCCTGCGAGTACCGCTTGTGGTGCTGGCTATTGGGTAGAATACAAAGTCGAAACCTCTTCGGATAAAGAACAACTCTACTTACAAACTTTAATCATTAATGATTCCGATGGAATCCAACCTCGCATGCCGAAACCTTTTGCAGGCATAGAGCCAGAAGAGTCGAGAGTCGATGCCATTGGGCCCTGGGCATTTAATAATATGAATTATCCACTCGACTTTACTGGCGAGTTGTTTATTGGTCAAGACAGTGTGGATTGCTTTGAGTTTGCTATTGGGGCTCATTGCGCGTATGGGTACAAGACAGCGTACCAGCTAAGTTTTGATAAGGGAGTACTGCAAGATGTAAAAGACATCAGTCGGGCAATGGAAGAAGAACGTAGGCTATTAGAAAGCGGCGAACATCCTGCGTTAGAAATCAAGCCGCTTGTTATTGAGCCTGTGAATATGGAACTAGAAATACCGGATGTAAAAGTTGAGTGGAAGGAAGATCTTTAATAAAGCTTTATGTAAAACTCTAACTTATCCATTCTCAATGATGGCACTTTCCAAAAATGCTCTGGCTTCTGCGGGAGAACTAAGACGCACAAACTGAATGTGTGAGTAATCATCAGACTCCATCCACTTTTTTATTTTCTTTTTATTTGGATAATAATTTTTTAGCATCCACCAAAGAATCGAGTCGCGGTTAAAAAATGCTTTTCTAAAAGACTCTTTGTTGCCGGTTTCTGGCCAGAGTTCCTTTTTAGTCCAGCAGCGATTCAGTGTTCGAGAGATAGCTTGATAAAGCGTTCGAAAGAAACCATAGTCGATCCAGATCACCATATTCACTTGTTGCCACTTAAAGGCCATAGTGCGGCTGTAGTTGCCATCAAGCACCCAGGTGTTTGCACTGATGGCTTGTTGCAGTTTTGCAAAAAACTCTTCATCTGTTGGGTGTTGCCAGTTTGGTTTCCAAAACAAAGCATCCATTTCGATATAGGGAATATCGAGCTGCTTTGCCAAGGCTTGGCTAAAGGTCGACTTGCCGCTGGCGCTGGTGCCGATCACATTGATTCGATGATGGGGGGATTTCTTAAGAGTCGACATGGTTCTACTTTCTATTGTTTGTCCGAATCGAGCAACAAGGTATTAAGTTGGTTCAGTGAATCGAGGGTTTCCTGAAGCTTCTTATCGTTCACTTCCGTCATAAATTTTTTATCCAGATCCGCAAGCAACTGTCGCGCATCGGATATTAAATTCTCACCTAACTGAGTAAACAAGATTTGCTTTTGTTTACCCACGCCTGCCACTTGTTCTAAATAGCCCACACGACAAAGCTCTTTAACGGTTTTGGCAACCATTTGCCGCGAGACACCCAGATTGCGAGCAATCTCTGAACCGTAATTAACGCCACAGTCGAGTGCGCTGAGAAAGTTAAGAACCGTAGGGGATGCGGATTCGTAGCCCTTGCTTTTCAATGAGTTAGCCAGATAATCAGAAATCTGCTCTTGTAGCTTCGAAGCGCTAAACACCAGCTGCAACGACAGGCTGTCTACCATCGGTGTGCCTTTTTGTGTCAACCTTGTTGACATGAAGTCTTCCTCGAACCATACTTATGTCAATCTAGTTTACATGAGGAGTGAGTGATGATCACGCTAAAACAGGTACTTAAGTTGAATGCGGCCAGTTGTCTTATGTTTGGTAGTTTGTTCGCAGTGATGCCGTCCAGCATTGCCGTGTTTTTAAGTGAGTCGCAACCGTTGCCCAGCTTATTAATTTGGGCAACAGGAATCGTGTTACTTCTGAACGGTGGGCATTTGCTATGGGCTGCCTATCAGTCCAAACCTTCGCGTCATTGGATTTTCTATTTTTCGGCAGGAGACTTTCTCTGGGTATTAGCGACGCTGGTGTTAGTGGTTGGAGGCTTTGGCGTGACGACGACTTTTGGAATTGTTACTGCACTGGTGATTGCTTTAGTGGTGGCAGAGCTGGGGATTATGCAATTGCTCACTTTACGCAGAGAAACACGGGCTTAAAGTGTCGCTCATGAACGACGGGCTATAGGTTTCTGGAGCTCTCTCTTTATTGAGATGAATCCATCGATAGTGTTAAGCCTTTAGCTTTTTTACAAGGATGTTTAAGAAACTTTAATAGAACTCTGTTATACCCGTTGCATTTCAAGGTGCAGCGGTGTTGGCTGCGCGCACTCACCCCAATCACTTAGTGTGTCTAAGCTCAGGGGATTCACTTGCTGGCCGCCTACCTGAACTTTGAAATGCTTTGGGTATGCCCGTCGCCTTGAAATACTTTGGGTATAGATAGCTCTTCCTAGATACTTCTTAAGCAATTTTGAGGTAATTTCATTCGGTAATCTTTATTCTTGGAGATATAAAGTGGCGTTTAACAATCGATTAAAACATAAGGCAGTTCGACTTTTTGGCAGTCTGGCTCTGGGTTTGATGGCGGTCAGTGGCATGACACAAAATCATTACCCTCCCTATCAGGCGCAAGGGGTGCAAGATCACTTTCGCTTTGATCAGCTCTATTACATACAGCCCCATAATACTTACGAGCATCATCATTCCTTGAGAGATTGGCTGGATAATGGATATCGCTCGATGGAGCTGGATGTTATCGATTCAGGCAGCTGGCAAAGCAATAGCAAAGGGCCTTATATTAGCCATGACTACAGCCCCTCGGGTGCCAACTGTAGTTATTCGGGCAATGATCGATTAGGGCACTGTTTTGATGATATTCGCCAATGGCTGAACGATAATCCTAATGAGCCGCCTTTGTTAATTCTGGTCGATATGAAGTCGGGCAGTAATATTTTTGCCGACTACTGGAACCCGAACGAAATTGCTGCCTTAGATTCTTTTATCAGTAGCTACCTGGGCAACAAGATGTATCGCTATAGCGATTTAACCGCTCGCTTAGGCTCGGCCTACAGTGGCAATTATCGAGAGCGTCTAAAGGCTATTGGCTGGCCATTGGTGCAATCACTGCGTGGCAAAGTGATTGTGGCTTTAACGGGCGGAAAACTGTTTGATGTGAATGACCGTATGGAATCTTCTTTAGCCGTTCGTGGCTCGAATCAGGCAACATTCTTATGCCCTGATATGGATGCCGATGATCCCGAGGAGTTTTCTTCGACCATTGATTCTATTTCTTCTACTAACTCAAGAAAGTTTTTTTGCGGTAATGTAAAAGCTGGAGATCATTATCAGCTTGCGGCGAATCGAGCTGCAGAATACAAACAGATTATGCACCTGTGGGATCGAGCTGGCGATTTTAATAATACAGATTTCGCCGCGACCTGGCTGGCAATAGGGCACGGTGTGCAGGCCCACGGTTGGGACATTGCCAGTCCATTCCATACGCCCAGTTGGGTGAGTGAAGTGCCTTTGGTGGGTAAGCGTCGTAGTTTGCCCGTATACTTTAAGTTAAAGCCCACTCACGCTCCCAGCAAGTGCATGGATGTTTCTGGTTCTGGTAGTTCTAATGGAACCAAAATTCATCAGTGGGGATGTCATGGTGGTGATAATCAGCGTTTTGTTTATACGGCAGAAGGTCAGTTGCGGCCTAAACATCATAATAAATATTGCGTCGACTTTTCATCGGGCAGTGCAGGTAATGGCAAAAAAATGCACCTTTGGGATTGCGATGGTGGTGATTCAGAAAAATGGGCAATTACCTTAAACGGTATGTTTAAGAGCCGTTCGAAAAACTATAGCTACTGTATTGATGTTCCCGGTTGGTCAACGCAAAACGGCACACAATGGCAACTTTGGGGATGCGGCTCTGCGGGTAAAACGAATCAGGAGTTTATTTTGGAATCGGTCCCCGACTGGAATCAAACATCCTTCTAAATTGCTTTTATATTAAGGTTAATTTTTATTGGTTTTGTTGGGAATAAAAATAAATGATGAACGTTATTTATATGTCGTTCATCCAATACCCCTAGATAAACGACATTAGGCCTCTTTGATATCACCGCTACGGTGTCGATCGAAGGGGCTTTTTTTATGATGTAAAAGGTTGAAAAAATATTTAATAAATATTGGAATAAAACGTAAGCGAGGGCGTTCTATTTGTGTTCTAGAGTTTTATACCCTATGACGACAATTATTATCCCCCTCAATCTCGGCGACGAGAATTTTTTGAGGGGGACTTTTTTACATTATATCTTATTGCCTTTGCGGTCTAATAAGATGGGATCACCATAGCCAAACTGCTTAACACGATCGAGCTGTGTTTTAGCATCGCCCACCACAACATAGATCATTTGCTGCTCTTCGGCATACTTTGTATATAAGGCTCGTGCTTCTTCTAATGTTAAAGCCTTAAGTTGTTGTTGCTGTTGTTCAACATAGTTAGCTGGCAAATCAAATTGACTCACATCATCCAACATATTGATTAAGTTACCCAGAGTTTCAAAACGGCGCGAGTTAGCTTTTGACAAAATGTTTTTGGTAATGGCTAAGTCTTTGGCTTCAAAAGTCTCATCGTAGTTGGCAATCAAATCTTTGATGATTTGTAGCGATTCTAAAGTTACGTTAGAGCGTACTTGAGAATAAGCTAAGAAGGGTGCAGTAAAGCCGCTTTTGTTAATGCTGCTGTAGGCACCATAGGTATAACCTTTTTCAATTCTTAAGGTTTGGAATAGTCGTGCGCTACTGCCTGAACCTAAACGATTCTGTGCCACCGTAAATTTATAGAAGTCTTTATTGTCGCCTTTAAGTGCAGGCTTACCGGCAATGATAACCGACTGCTTGGCATCAGGAATATCAATAAAGAAGACTTTAGGCTTGTTGATGGGGGCTGGTGGTTCAAAAGAAGGAATCACAACCTTATCGCCTTGCCAGTCTTTAATCAAAGGCTCAATGCCTGCAATAATGGCATCTTGTTTGATATCGCCAACAACATGGAAGTAGGCATTGCGAGGAGAAAGGCTCTTTTTATAAAAGGCTTTCAAGTCGTCAATAGTGAGTGCACTGATGGTTTCTTTAGTTCCAGAAACGGGCAACCCTGCACGATGTTTGTCTCCGTATAAATGCTTATAAAAAGCACGGCTGGCAACGCGGAAGGGTTGGGCTTCGCTTTGTTGGATGCCGCTGAGTTGTCTGGCTTTGATGCGCTTAAACTCGGTTTCATCCCAACGGGGTTCCAACAGCATTTCTTTAACTAACGCCATGGTTTTGTCGTAGTTACGAGCCAGAGTATTACCGGTTACAAAAATACCACCTTGATCGCTAGAAATTTGAATACTCGCGCCTAAAAGACCAATGGCATCTTCCAGCTCGGCTGGGGTTTTGCTGCGCGTGCCTTCATTCATTAACTGCGCCATCACGCTGGATAAGCCCAGGTTATCTTTGGTTTCTAACCAGCCGCCGCCGTTAACACGTAAGCTGAATTCAACCAATGGCAATTCATTGTGTTCAATGTTGTACACCATCATACCGTTCTCGGTGCCCGTTTTATGAATGGTTGGCACTTGAACAACGGCGGCTTTGCCTAGTGGTGGCTCAGAACGGTCATGTTTGGTTGGCGTTTTGACGTACTGGGCTTCTTTGTTGGAGTCGAAGTTTTTCTCAGCACCTTGTACGATTTTTTCTTCTTTCACATTGGCTTTGGCTGAACCATCAACAATCAGCTTGGGTGCATTTTTAGGAACAAAGCTGGTCATTATGTAAGGCTTGTTTTTGATGTAGCGATTATACACACGCATCACATCGGCACGAGTGACCTTTTTGATGTTTTCGATATCTTGAGAAATAAAGTCGGGGCTGCCAGCATATTCGGCATAGTTACCCAGTTGGAAGGCTTTATTTAAGATGCTGGAAATACCGTTATAAAAAGACGTTTCCTGACGCGCTTTGATACGCTCAAGTGCTGTGTCACTAAAGCCATTTTGCTCGAAGTTTTTCAATGACTTTTCGATATGTGTCAAAACATCATCAAGATCTTTTCCTGCATGGGCGCGAACACGAATTGTGAAGGTGCCTGCAATTTCTTGTGCACTATGGTAAGCGGCAACACCGGGAGCTAATTTTTGTTCGGCAACCAAGGTTTGGTAAAGCGGTGCTTTTTTGCCATCACTTAAAATCTCGGCCAGTGCGCTAAGGGCGTAGGCGTCCTTGTGATACTGCTCAACCGTTGGAAAGGTTAAACGCAATTCTGGAGCTTTGGCAAAGGTATCCAGATGGTAAAGCTTCTTGGTTTTTTCAAGTGTGACAGCCTGCGGCTCAGGATCGGCAATCGGTTTTGAAGCTTTAATTTCGCCAAACCATTGCTCTACAAGCGCTTTGGTTTTATCCATTTCAATATCGCCTGCAATAACGAGTGTGGCGTTGGCTGGGCCATAGTATTGATGATAAAACTCTTTAACATCTTCCAGAGTCGCTGCTTGCAGATCTTCCAGATCGCCAATCACTGTCCAGTTGTAGGGGTGCGATTCTGGATAGAGGTTTTTGAGAATAACGTGGTTAGTATGACCATAGGCACGATTATCTACGCGTTGGCGCTTCTCATTTTTTACTACCTGCTTTTCTCGTTCCAGAGCACCTTCGGTTACCGTATTGATCATAAAGCCCAGACGGTCAGAGTCGATCCACATCAACTTCTCGAAAGCATCTTTAGGGACCACTTCGTAATAAATTGTACCGTCTGACCAGGTGCCGCCGTTGCGCGTGCCACCCAGCTCTTCAATCATTTTGCGATTGGCACCCTGAGGGACGTTTTCTGAGTCGTTAAACGCCATGTGCTCAAAGAAATGAGCAAATCCGGTACGCCCTGGTTTTTCTCGATTCGAACCCACGTGTACGATGGTTGAGATAGCAACAATAGGGTCGGACTTATCCTGATGGAGAATCACATTCAGGCCATTATCCAGTGTGTATTGTTCGTAAGGGATGCTGAGTGTTTGCACCTTCTCTGAGGTGCTCTTCTGAGCGGTTTGAGTGGTATCGGTCTGACAGGCAGTGAGCACCAAGGCCGATAGCAACGAGAGAGTAATTCTGGTCATTCTTTGATCCTTATTATGTGCGTGCTCCGATTCTAAACGCTGTGATCAGGGCTGACAAGAATGACCCGGTGGTGAAATTGTAAGGTTATTTTTTCTCTTGGTCTTCGACCAGCTGGCCTGTGGAGGTGGGGGCGACCAGTTGGTGCTCTTTGGTGTATTGGCGTGTTCGCTGGCGGACGATTAAGCGCACCAGACAGAACAGGGCAAAGAACAATAGAAGGCTGAACAGCCCGTAATAAAAGCCATCGCGAGGCCACTGGTTCATAATGAGCGAGAGAGTAAAGGGGCCTGAGGTTGAGCCTATGCCTGCTACCAGAATTAAGGTGCCCGTTGCACTGATTCTTTGTTCTGGCTTTAAGGAGTCGTGAGTATAGGCGACACAGATGGAGTAGAGCGGCAGTATCATGGCACCGATCAGGAAGATGGTGAAAAGCAGCATGAGCAGAGAGTCTCTCACCATCGGTAGCACTATGATAACCAGAAGGCTTGCAAGCAATGAGCAAGAGAACAAAATCCAGCGACGATCCATTAAGTCTGAGAGCTTGCCTATCGGCCACTGAGACACGAAACCGCCAAAAATAAAGGCTGCCATAAACCAGGATACTTGCGCCGGAGTAAGAGCGATTGATGCGGCAAACACAGGGCCCATACCAAATATCATCGCCATGGAGCCATGAGCGCATATCGCACCAATAACACCCACCTGAGAGGTTTCATACAATGAACGAATGGGTACCTTGTCTGGCTTTCTATACTCTGGTGCATTGTCAGCGGTTGCCAACAAAGGAATCGCCGAGATACTTACCAGTACGGAGAGCACGCTAAAGATAACAAAACTACCGGGGTCGGTAAATTGCAGCAAAAACTGCCCACTACCGACACCGATAAAAATGGTCATCATGTAGGTGGCGAGTAGTTGTCCTCGGTTTTGGTTCGTGGACTTTTCATTGAGCCAACTTTCGTTAACAACGTAGATCCCTGATACACAGAAACCAAAGACAAAACGCAGCAACATCCAGAACCAGGGATCGACAAACAACGGAGGTAACAATAAAGCTGCCGAGGCCAGTGCGGTGAGAGCACCAAAGGTTCTTACATGACCGACGCGCTGAATAATAATGGGGCCGCGTATTGCCCCGATTAAAAAGCCAGCGAAAAAGCTGGACATCAATAATCCCGTAACCAGGGTCGAAAACCCCTCCATGGTGGCACGAATACCAAAGAGTGTTGTTTGACTGCCATTACAGACAGATAACAGGAATACACCTGTAAAGAGAGTGAGATACAGATGGCGCTGTTCTTGATGATCTTTCATGGAGTAAGAAAGTTACCTTAAGAGAAATTTTCTGTTTGCACGAAGTGCACTAAGACTGGCTCCAGAGTCTCTATATTGTAGCTACTATCTCAAAATATTGCATTTCTATTTCGATTATTAAGCAGTTTGATGACACTTTTTTAGAGATTGTTAGAGCAACAGGAAGTTGCGATGGAGATTATTAAATTCTTTGTGGTTATTGTCATATTTCTGTTGTTTATTTGTAGTAAAAGTATTGGAGTGCGTTCAGTTTTAATGATTAGATATCAAGCAACTTAATGGAGTGGTAGTGCAGTGATGACAATAATAAGCAGATTGTTTAGAAATAGTCTTTATGGGTTGATATGTATGGCAACGTTATTGGAAGCCAAAGAGTGTGTGGTAGTGGATGGGAAAAATGCCGCTTTTGTTTATAAGGAAACAGTAGGTTCTAAGGTTTATGAGCTCAACTACATTCGCTCAGCTGATCGAGTGATTCTATGGCGGAAAAACGAACCTGTTATCGAGGTGATCAGTCATCTCAATAATAAAGTGGAATTGATTCGGCTTTTTCCAGAACATAATCGAGGCATTCGCTATCAAGCGAAAGACTTGGCTGCGATTAATAAATCTCATCAATGGGACAAATACTTTCACCTTGTTGATGTTGATAGTGTTAAGCAATTCAGCAAAAGTTCTACTGTGTGTCCTAACGAGTCTCATCTGAAGGGAAGCGTTAATGATGTGAATTATGAGATCCGCTGGCTTGATCAAGCGCAGCTACCGAGTTCTTTATTGATTCACTCTAATCAAAATACTTACCAGATAAACTGGCTGCGAGAATTGTCGCCAGAAGAGCAAAAGTATCCTTTTAAAGTGATGTTATTATCGGATGTTGTTTCTGTTGATGAAGTTAGTCGTGCTAGCTCGGATGCCACCATTCAAGAGATGGCAAAAATAGGGGATGGAGAAAGCATTTATCTATTTCAAAAGTAATTTTTAGCGTTTACCCAAAGTGATCGTTTCGATTTTGTGCTTAGGGTAAACAAGGGTATTACCAACTTCCTGTGTTTTCCATCGAAGCCCAGGGCTCTTGAGTTGGTAAGCATTCTCCTGCTTGCAGCAGTTCTATGCTGACACCATTGGGATCTTTGATGAAAGCCATGCGCCCATCTCTTGGCGGACGATTGATCGTGATCCCCATATCCATAAGCTTTTGACAGGTCCCATAGATGTCATCGACGGCGTAGGCGAGATGACCAAATTGATCGCCTTGGGAGTATTCTCGATCACCCCAGTTATGTGTGAGCTCGATCATCGGCCCTGTTTCTGACTCGCCGATAAAATAAAGACTGAATTGGCCATTGGGGTAGTCGCTCTTGCGGATCAGTTTGAGCCCTAATGCTTCGGTATAAAAAGCTACCGACTCTTCGGGTTTGGAGGTTCTGATCATGGTGTGAAGGTATCTCATTGTTCATTCTCTATATGGTTTCGTTTTTATAAGCTATTTATATCGTTCTTATTACTCGTCATCAACATTGTGAAGATCCTTAATGACTCGTTTATTTATATGATGACGGCTTCTGAGCCAATGAGGTTTTGCACCTTGGCTAGCAGCTCATCGTTTTCGAAGGGTTTGGCCATAGCGATATTGGCACCTAAGGATAAGGCTTTGTCCAACTTATCATCACCGGCACCAGACAGAACGATCACTTTAATACTGCTAAACTGGCTGTTGCGCAGAAACTTTAAGACTTCAAAGCCGTTCATATTGGGCATCATCAAATCGAGAATCAGCAGGGATGGCTGGAACTCAGACAGTTTTACACCTGCTTCTAGCCCGTCACTTGCTGTTTCTATTTGAAAGCCTGCTTTCTTTAGCACACGTTTAATGGCTGATGCCATGGCGGGTTCATCATCTATCACCAGAATCTTATTTGTTGTATCCGATAGTTCTTTGGGAACGGGCATTTCATGTTCAGTTAAAAACTTAAGAAAATCAGGCACTAAGATACGATTGTTGCCACGTCCTGGTAACTTGTGAGCTTTCAGGTGGCCTTTTTCTATCCAGCGAATAACGGTGCGTAAGTTGACGTCACAGTATTTGGCGACATCACCACTACTCAGTGTTTTTTGAGATCCCATATTGCCCTCTACTGATAATCTCGTTTTGAGCTTGACTAAATAATGAGCACATTATATAACTAATTACATTAAATGTCACTAATGTCGCATTTGTCTTTAATGGCGTAGAGCTATATTAATTGAGGAGAATGAGTATGAAACCATCGATCCTGCTAGTTGATGACGAAATTGGAATTACTAATTCGCTTAAGCGTGTCTTACGTAAAGATGGATACTCATTACAGGCTGCACACAACGGACTCGAGGCGCTTAAAATAATGGAGCAAAAGCCCTTCGATTTGGTGATTTCTGATCAGCGAATGCCCCTGATGACAGGTTCGGCTCTGTTATCAGAAGTGAATCGCCGTTATCCAACAACATCGCGGATTCTTTTTAGTGGGTATTGTGATTTTGCCGCTCTCAGCGAAGCTGTTAATGAGGCTTCGATTCAACGTTTTCTACTAAAACCTTGGGTTGATGGCGAAATTCGGCAAGAAGTTAAAACGGTGTTGGAGCAGAATGCCATTGATCGTCATGCTCGTGAAAATATGCACTTAACTCAAAAGATGGAACGAGAGTTAACTTGTGCAATGGCAAACAATCAATTGTTCAATTACTTCCAACCCATTATTAATACAAAAAACAACGAGGTGTATGCTGCGGAAATGTTAATTCGCTGGCATCACCCCGAGCGTGGACTGTTGACGGCTGCCGACTTTTTCCCTTTGACTCAACACAGTCAGGTAATCCGAGATATTGGTATTCAACAGCTTGACTATTTGCTGGATTATTTATCCCATGTACTCAGTCAACGTAAAGTTTGTATGAATGTGTCCCCATTACAACTTGATAGTTCTATTTTTTATAAAAAGCTTGAGTCATTCTGTAAAAAGTTGGGAGCATCGGCAAGTAACTTTGTTCTAGAGATTACTGAAACAGAACTTATTCGGTCATTAACTCAGGTTTCTAAACAGCTTTATACCTTAAAGAGCTTCGGGATTAAGATTGCGCTAGATGACTTTTGCACGGGGTACTCCACTATGGAGTATCTTAGAAAATTACCCGTAGATATTGTTAAGATCGACAAATCATTTATACAAAATATAGACAGTGACAATCGGAGCTTATTCATTGTCGCTTCAATGATTGAGTTAGCAAATCATCTCAACTTTGAGGTGATAGCAGAAGGAGTGGAAAATCACTCTCAAGTAGCTAAGCTTAATCAACTGGGCTGTTATCTTCATCAGGGATACCTTTATGGTCGGCCTAAGCAATATGGTAAGGAAGACGTAGGTGATTGTAATAATGCATCTGTGAGTAAGGAGTAGTTATGGAAAATAAAAAAAGGCGTTTGCTCATTCTTGATGACGAAAAAGAGATCTTAAAGTCGCTTACTCGATTACTTAGAAAGGAGTATGTCGTCAGTTCTTTCGAAGCGGGCGAAGAGGCTTTGGCATTTTTAGAAGACAACCCAGTTGATCTGATTATTTCTGATATGCGTATGCCAACCATGATGGGAGATGAGTTTCTGGCGAAGTCTCGGGATATTCAGCCAAACGCCGTTCGTTTGTTGCTGACTGGTTACTCCGATATGGAATCTACGATATCGGCTATCAATGAGGGTGCTATTTATTCCTATATTGCAAAACCTTGGGATAATAACGAAATAAAATTAGTACTGGCTAACGCAACAAAGATGCAGGATCTTGAGCGCGAAAAAGAAAGGTTGTCAGAATCTTTGGCCGAAAGAAACAAAGAGTTAGAGTTTCTTAACAATAATTTAGAAGAAGAAGTAAAGCGCCGCTCAGAAGCCTTAGCCATATCTCATGAAAAACTTAAAAAGCAGTATCATGCGCAAAATAAGCACTATAAAAATCTGGTGGATATGTTGGCCGAGATCATTGAGCTGCGTCAGCCAGAGGGTAACGGACAGTTACAGAGAGTCGCTAGCCAATGCCGTTTGTTTGCCACGAAAATTGGTTTATCGTCAACAGATGCTATTCATGTTTACTTAACCGCTATTCTCCATGAAATCGGTAAAGTATGGGAGGGTGATGACAATCATGATTACCCCTGCATTGGAGCCAATATTTTGGAGAAGTTACCAGCTTTTAAAATTGAAGCCAAAGCGATTCGTCACCAACTAGAAAACTTTGATGGCTCTGGTACTCCCGAGCACTTAACTAAAGAGCTTATACCTATACAGGCAAGAATATTGCGTATAGTTAAAGCATATGATGATCGTGTATCTGGCAAGTTAAACGGAACGCCAACATCTCATGAGCTTGCGAAGAAAGAGTTGACAGAGCTTAGCGGTGAGCTTTATGACCCAGAGTTGGTCAAACAGTTTATTATATTTATCAGTGAACGTTCTCCTGAGGACTCAGAAAGTGTTGAGTATTGTGTAGGTACTGATGAAATAAGAGTGGGAGATACACTGAAAAAAGATTTGATTATTCCATCCAACAATCGGCCACTATTAACCGCTAACCAAGAAATTACTAAAGAAAACCTAGCTCGACTCAAACAATATGAAAAAGAGCATAAAACAGTGTTAGCTATTTACATATAAGTTGAATTTATGGCCAGGAGGTAGACTATGCAAGGCAGTATTTTTATCGCACTATCTGATTTGGTAACCGAAAAGTTTGGTCTTGAATTGTGGGACCGTATTTTAACTGAAGTCGCTCCTGAGTCTGGAGGGGCTTACACTAGTGTAATGCGTTATAACGAAAAAGAGCTTTTTGCTATCGCGCAAAAGTTGTCTGATATCACCGAAATAGCTCTGCCTGATCTGATTAAGGTGTTTGGAGAGTACTTGTTTTCGTCACTATATAGTAGTATGCCTGGAGATGTGGATGTTGATAGTGGTCTCAAAGTATTTTTGCTTCAGGTAGACTCCGTTATTCATAAGGAAGTTCTTCGTTTACACCCAGAAGCAAGCCTCCCTTCATTTACTTACACTGATGAAAAGCCAGATGAGCTAGTGATGCATTATCAATCGCCAAGAAAGCTCTGCTTCTTAAGTGAAGGATTATTAGAAGGAGCCGCAAAACAATTTGGTGAGCCAATTACAATTACACATGACATCTGTATGCACAAAGGGGATGCACAGTGTGATATCAATATTTACTTTGGTGAGCGATGATGGCAGATATTGAAGTCTACAAACGAGCGCTGGAGCGAGAAAAGAAAGCTCGACAAAGTGCAGAGAAAATGCTCGACGAAAAGTCTAGAGAAGTCTTCACTAATATGTTGTTGATTCAACAGCAGTTTGAAGACTTGCAGCAACGTAAAAGCAACCTTGAGTTACTGGTGACTGTTTCGAAATTCACTCAAGAGGAAAAAAAGTTTGTTGAGAGTATTGAAGAGTTTGCCAGTATAGTTGGCGAATTTTCCAGTGTTCTGTTTACCGAACTTCATATGCTTGACCAAGAAATCTCTGAAGGCAATGTAGAAAAAAACGAGCTCAATCAGGCCGTCAGCGAAGCAGTTAAAACAGGTCATTCTGTTAGCATGAGCCAGGGTGAAACTGATGTATGTGAAGAGCTTTTTACCCAGCCCGATCTCATCGGTATTCATGCTATCCCTATTAAGTGCTATTCAAAAGTAGTTGCCGTTATCGAGGTTGGTGTTTCTGATTGGAAGCAGTTTCCACAAAGTATTCAAGATAGTGCCTCTGTTGCTGCCTCCCAGTTAGGTATTGCTTTGGAGAGACGCTTATCTACTAAGCAAACTCAAAAGAATCATGAAGAGCTTATTAAAACTCATGAGTCATTAAAGCTGGCTCAACAACAGCTGGTTAACTCAGAGAAACTGGCATCTATAGGGCAGCTTTCTGCTGGAGTGGCCCATGAAATTAATAATCCTATTGGGTTTGTTATCAGTAATATTAATACTTTGGGTGAGTACATTGACACTCTAGTTTCATTGATAAGAAAGTATGAAAGCGTATGTGAAAGCCAATCAGTAAAAGCGAGTGCTGAGCTTAAAGATCAGATAAGAGAAATCGAGCATTATCGAGATCAAGAAGATATTGAGTTCTTGTTTGACGATATTGGTGACATGCTGGAAGAGTCCGCCAATGGTATGCGACGAGTAAAAGACATTGTTTCGAGCCTTAAAAACTTTGCCCGTACCGGCAATCATCAACGCGCTGAGGCTGATATCAATCAATGTTTGGAAAATACGATCAAAGTAGTGTGGAATGATGTAAAGTATACTAGCCAAATTGAGCCTTCATTGGCTGATATTCCTCCGGTGATGTGTAATATTGATGAGCTCAGTCAGGTGTTTTTGAATCTAATTATTAATGCTAACCAGGCGATGGAAGAGGGAGGCGTTATTCTCATCAAAACCTGGCAAGAAAAAGAACGAGTTTATATTCAGATCGCTGATAATGGGTGTGGCATACCAGAGGATAAATTAAATAATATCTTTGATCCTTTTTTTACCACTAAACCTGTTGGAGTCGGAACCGGGCTGGGTTTATCCATTGCTTATGGCATTATTGAGGAGCACGGCGGAAAAATCTCTGTGGAAAGCGAAATCAATAAGGGCACCTGCTTTACGATTGAACTGCCTATAAATGAGTCTGAGTCAAGTGCGTCTGCAATAGAAGCCGTTGGTTAAGTTCTATTGTTTTAACCTCCAATGTTTATTCCCTACAGTTTAAACCCTGCTATTTAAACTGGAGTAATTGCATAAACACAACGAAAAGAGTCGTTCAATATATGCTCTTCTCTTTCAACCTTCGCTGTGTCTGCAAAGCACTGTTGAAAAATTTCCAACTCCGAACGACAGAAGCTTTGACATTGTTGAGCTGCTGAGCAAATCGGGCAATGGGTTTCGATCAATAGCCAGGTACCATCGTCTTTTTGTTCAACCATGGCCATATAGCCTTCGTCAGAGCGTAGCTTGGCCAGACAGGCTACTTTGTCACCGATACTGTGGCAGGATTGCAGGGCTTGTAAATACTGCTGTTGCATTTTTTCTTCGCGATCAGCTATGAGTTTTTCTAATCCTTCATCACCAAAAATAACTTTGACCGACTCAATCATTTGCAAGGTGAGTTCACTATGACGATCAGGAAATTGTCGATGACCTATTGCGGTGAGCTGCCAGTATTTGGCGGGACGTCCTACCTTCTCTGCGCGATCAAAATCAACCAGCCATTCTTTTTCGCGTAAGTTCAGTAAAAACTGACGGGCACCCATTGAGGTGATGCCCAACTCAGCAGAGAGTGCTTTGGCCGTCATAGGCCCATTGCGTTTTAGCAATTCCATAATGGCGGTTGCTGTATCTTGTGACAAAACGTGTGTCCTCAAAACTCAATATTGATAGTTGTTTCTTTCGTCAGCTTGTTGGCTGTGGTATTCAACAAACTCCCACTCAAGACCATCGGGCGTATGAAAGTAGGCTCTGGTTCTGTGAGGGTGGCTAGTGCTAACCGAGTGAGGATGATAGTCAATATCTTGCAGCCGTTTTATTAAATCAGAAACAGAGTCAACGCGAAATCCGATATGATTTAATCCGAGCTTTTTATAACCACCGAAAGACTCCGTGGATTCTTCTACAGCATCTTGTAATGCCAGATAGTGTTCATCATCACCAAAGTGAACCCAGCGATAGGGAGGCGTTGCCCCTGACTCAAAGTGTTCTCCTCGTACTTTATAAGATGGCAGCGCAGTTTGCAAAAAGCGCAAAGTTTCATCAAGGTTTCCGACACAAATATTAGCGTGTTCAACGATAGTGCTCATGGTTGTGGTCTCCGATTAAGATGTTTGATGAGTTAGTGATTGTTTGGTCTGATAATCAAACGCAATGATTAAAAGCAAACCGCTAACAATAGCTGCGATACCCGCAAGGACTAACAACAAGGTAATGCTTAAGCTGGCGAGCCAACTACCCGCCAGTGCTGCAACTATGTTGGCCAGGCAAAAGTTTGCTACCAGCGTGCCCATTAAGCGTCCCTGCTGTAGCTGAGGAAAGCGATCCGAGAACCAGGCATTGGAAATACTGGCGTAAAGAGAGATACAGAATCCGCTGAGCAAAAAGGTAAATAAGGTTGCGTTTTCTGTGGTTGGTAATGTGAAGATAATAAAGCTGAAGCCAGTCAGTATCGCACCGCCTGCAAACAATATTTCTTTAGAGATCTTTGTTGCCCAGCGTGGAATAAACAACAGACTGCATAGCATCATTGCTGAAGTGGCTATCATAGTCGCATGAGAGAGTGTTTGTGGGCTCGACTGCCATTGAACGACCAGATAAACCGGATAAAACTCATAATAAATATTGACGGCTAATAAGAGCAGAAACTGAATGGCGACAAAGGTTTTAAGATAGGGCGTTCGCCAGAAAGGTGATGAAACCTGTTGAGTTGAGACAGAAGCTGGGGCTGGCTGGTGGCTCTCTTCCAGTGAGGTTAATACAAACACGAACGCTGCGAGATTGAGCAGTGCTGCGATAACAAAGGGAGCGTGAAAGCCCAGATCGGCGCTATAACCTCCTATAAATGGCCCGAGAAACCAACCTGCGTAGCTGGCCGAACTAACGTAGCTAAAAGCAACAGTCTTTGTTGAGGCGTCATTAAGGTCGGTCACTATGGCCCGAGCAACGGAGATGTTGCCTTCAAGAATACCGGTGAGCAGGCGGGTAAGGGCAAAGAGAACAAAGGACTCTTCCAGTAATGCCCATACGCACAAACCGTGTGCGACCACCGATGCGAGCAGGCTCCACAGTAGAACCGGTTTGCGGCCCAGACGGTCCGATTGTCTGCCTAGCCATTCGCCGCCAATCAGCAAGCCGAGGGGGTAGGTTGCCAGCGCAATCCCCAGTAACCAGTAGGGATCCAGACCCATAAACTGGTTGATGGCGCTTTCTGAGTTGAGGAATAGTGGCGATAAAATAGGGTAGGGCAAAGCGATGCCAATGGTTCCAATAAGCGTAATAAACATAACTATCCATAGGTTGGTACGGGCTGACATGACGTTGCTCCCAATAAATAAAGTAATTGTTTTATATATTAGGCTGGGTCATTAATAAAGTAAATGCTTTATTTATTGGTTGTTTCTATGGCGATGATAGATTTTGCCAAAGTAGGGGCAATTAGAGAGTGAGATTGAAGAGAGGGAAGGTACTACTCGTTAAGAGGAGAAAATGCAGGCAAAAAAAGAGGGCCTTAAGGCCCTCATTCGGTGTTAGTTGCTTAATAAATAGAATTTGTCCGGCAGGGAGATTTTTGTGCTAAAGGCTCTAAAATCGGAGCCTTCTTTGTCGTCTTCCAGACAGACTTCGATATTGCCACCTTCTTCAATTAAGAATTGTCGAACGGCATCCATCCCCACGCCTCTTCCTGATACTTCCGTCACTTCTTCGGCAGTTGAAAAACCAGAAGCAAAGATCAGGTTGGCGATTTCTAGATCGGCGGGTTTGTTACCTTCTTCATACAGACCATCATTAACAGCTTTAGAAAATAACTTGCTGATAGCAAGCCCGCGGCCATCATCGTAAATTTTGAAAGTGGCCATGCTGGAGTTGAGTTCTGTTTCTAAAAAGATGGAGCCTTGTTCGGGTTTACCTTTTTCTTTGCGCTCATTGTTTGACTCTATACCGTGGTCCATTGCATTGCGGAACACATGCATAAAGATATTATTCATCATATTGTAAAAGTCTTTTTTGATAAGCAGACCAGCATCAGAAATATTGACCTTGGGTGGTGTCTTTTCAAGTTCTTTGGCCAGAGAATCGACTGATTGAATAACACCATCAATCACATTGCCAATAGGCTTGGCGTCACCAGAAATAAACAGTTGATAGGTTTTATCGACCACTTCTTTAACGGGAGCGTCCAGTGCTTGTGTATCAAGTGCTTTGATTTTTTCGAGAATGTTTTTAACTTGCTCGGAATCAAGAACACTGCCACCGCCAGACTCATCGTACCCGAGTTTTTCTCGTGCAACATCGCGATAGTACTCAATGTCTTTCTCAGCCGTTAACAACTCTTCTAGTAATTGCTCTTGTTGCCACTCCTTGTCTTCCTGCTTACGCAGCTCATCGTAGGTGGTTTCTACTTCGTGAACTGAATTAGTGATGTAGGCGAAATTGTAGGTTCGAGCATTACCTTTAATGGTATGCATATTTCTGAACAATGTGGCTATGACATCCAAGTCTTTTTCAGCAGTATTGGTAATCAGGTCACGGCACTCATTGATAAAGTTAAAGCCCGAGCTGAGGAACTCGGCCATTTTTTCTTGTCCGACGGCAAGAATTTGACCAATGATTTCCAGATCGCGTTTTTGCGCTTCGGCTTCTTTTTGCAACGCTTTCAGTTCGGTTACATCTCTCACCGTTACCATGATTTTGTCTATGTCGCCGTCAAGGATGATAGGGTCCCAATCGAAGTCGAGAATCTTGACCCGACCGTCTTCCATCGTCTTAGACACTTCGGTGATTAGCAGATGAGAGTTAAAGTCGTACATCATTTCATCGGAGCCAATCAAAGCTTCAATCGCTGTTTTAACCTGATCTTGGCCATTGCTGCCGATATCCGTGTCGGTAAATAACAAATCCATGAAGTTGCGGCTGGCAATATGTTGTGTTTCAAAGATTTTCTCTAGATAAACCGCATATTCGTGGTGAATGATGCCGCCTTCCATAATGGTAAACAGACCTTGGTGCATATTCATTAACATGCTGGAGATGTCGTTGGTTTTCTCTGCCAACTCGGCGGTTCTGGCTTCGACTTTTTGTTCCAAAGTACGGTTTTGTTCTTCTATCACTTCGCGCATGCGAATGTTTTTAATCGTGATAACCAGCAAACGAGCGATGGAAGAGACAAACTCGTTGTCGCTTTCTTCAAAGCGCACTTCGTCAATACTGCCTGATAAGTTCATTACACCAATGACGATGTCTTTATCCATTAGAGGGACACAGAGCAAGGCTCTGGCCTGATCATGTTCGTTATGCTCGAATGATTGTTCTTCTTTGGTGTTGGGTATGAAGATCACTTCTTTTTCTTTCGCCGCTCGCCCCAAAATACCTTCGCCCGCTGCAAACTTTTTCGGCTTGCTATCTTGCGCAATCTTTTTGGGTGGAAAAAAGGCCTTCACTTCCATTTCGTTGTCGTCATTCATGAGATATACAGAACCGTGACTCACACCAATTTGTTCGTGCATTGTGTGCAGTACGACTTCAAGCGCTTTTGCCTGATCGGTGAGTGAAGCCAATATTTCACCGCTGGAGTTCAGCTTTGCCAGATCGGCCATCTTCTTTTTGATGGTGGACCGCATTTGCTCAAAGTTATCGGCAAGTACACCAATTTCATCGTTTGTTGAAACGGTGACGGCATCATCGTAGTTGCCGCTGGCGATGGTTCCCGCTGATGATTGAAGTGACTTCAATGGTGTCGTGATTCGGTGCGCTACGTTGCGAGTGGAAAGTACACCAACCACCAGAGCGCCTATGACAGCGGCAAGCAAGATCCCAAGCGTCTTTTGCAGCGACAGCTTTGAGGCAGCTTCGGCTTTAGATAGGGATTCGCGCATTGATTTAGTCGAAATACCGTAACGAATCACTCCAAGAATTTCATCATCAACAATGACAGGTGATGCAAATTCATAAATATCATTGCCATCTTCTTTGGGGACGGTTTTAAAGTCCTGGTTTTCTAAGGAGGCTGCCCACTCACTGACTTCGTCCGTCAATTCTTGACCGGGCGTGACAGTTCCTTCGGGATTTTCGGGCGTTGCATGTACCCAGGCCAACAGATCCGCATCCATAAAGATACCGTAGTTAATATCTCCATCATCACGAACGGTACTGGAAACCAGATCTTGAACCGCCGTAAAGGCATTGTCCTCTACCATGCCCTTTAATGCCTGACTGTTGTTGTTCGAAAGTGTTTTACCTTTCGCAATCAGGGCATTCTTAATACTCTCTGCGGACTTTTCGAGGTTGGTTTGAGAATCTGACGTGTTCATATAGGCCACTACTGAAAGGAGTAGTATGAAACTTAAGACAAATATGACACTAACTGACTGGATTAACTTGCTGCTTATACTTTTGAATTTCAAGGCAGACCCCTAACTATATTTATAAGTCAACATTAACGATGGGTTTTCTATCCAGAGTTTAGTTAAAAATCTGAGTTTTCGACAAAAAAAAAGTGAATCGAATCTTTTTTCGGGCAAATACCCAGTTTGGCTGAGGCTTCCAATCAATTGGAGCTTTCTAAACATGAGATTTAAGACGGCCATATTATTGAGGTGAGATATTTAGCGGCTAAGAGACTAAGAATGGCTCACATCGCAGCGATAGCGCGGCTTTTAGCTTTCAATTCATAACCTTAAGTTGAGTTTTTTGAGATTATCTGCGAAATATTGATGGCTTATTAACGCTAAAGCATCTGCTTTTCAGTCCATCAGTGACGTGTTTTTGAATAAAACCTCGAGATCGCTCCGAAACTGGTCAAGTACTAGATTTATGACTATCTTAATGAAACAGTCCGCATTTTTTACACTATGAATGCTGGCAGTAACGCCCATCAGAGTTACCAAGCTGGAAACAGAGCTTCTATCTTTGTTTGGTAGAAGATTTAAAAAGTTTTGTGAATTTGATGGGTTAAATAAGCTGTTAACCGATGTTGGCCGTTCTGTCATTCGGTTGATAGAGAGTCGATGTGTTCTATGTAAACGGCAGGAGATTTATAAGTGCTTAATTTTATTGTTGTTTCTGGGATTTGGTAAGTTTGAAGAGGTCTATATCATGATAAAACGTATTGCATGCACTATGTTTGCGATGATGTTTTCTCTGTCACTTACAGCGGAATCTCTTTATGTTTTCGTGCCAACTGAGGTCAGGGCAAATGTCATGCAAACCAAAATAGGCGAGCTCTGTAATGGGGTTGAAGTTACTGTTTTTGGGCGCGCAAAAGATTTTCGCAAACAAGTAAAAGGGAATCCGCCTACTGCTATCTTGTCTTTGTCACCTGTTATTGAAGCAAGTGACTCTTTTAATACCGTTATGAAAGGGGTTAAAAAAGGACAGGATGTAGAAGACTATGTATTAGTTTCTGTAGACAAACCTTTGGAGGTTGGTGCTATTGGAACGAAAAGAATTGGTGTTGTGGATCTGCTTGGTCGTAAGCCGATGGAGAAGTTTGTTAGCGGGTTATTGGAAACCAAAGTGAAACTGAAAAGGGTAACCAAGGTAGAAGACTTGTTACCACTGCTGACTTTTGGATCGGTGCAGGGGATTTTTGTTCCCACTTCTTTGTATGATCAGTTGAAGTCGAAATCAAATCTTAACCTTATTGCTACTACCATTAATGTTCAAGTGGGATTAGCTTCTGCAGCCTTAAGCAAGGCTTCATCTAAAGAAAAGGTTATGAAATGCATTTCTGCTTTTGATAAGGAACTGAACGCAACATTAGGAGTGGAACAATGGCGCACTCTATAAAATATCTATTCAATCTACTTCGCAAGTTAGGGCTGTTTGTTGCTCTATTCAGTCTTCCAATGCAAGTCGCTTGGGCTAACAATGCTTTGGTAATTCGAGGTGCTTCGTCTGCTTTTGAAGAAGTGGTTAATGGTATGAACGATGACCTTGAGGGTGAAGTCACGTTGCACGAAATCATAGTGACCAAGAAATCTTCTCAAAAAGAAATCGTTAAAGCCTTTAAGCAACATAATCCTGATATTGTTATTTTGGTCGGCAATAAAGCAGTTAATCTTTATGGTCAGTTTCAAAATAAGAATCCAAAGGATAGTTATCCTCCCGCGATTGCTATGGCAGCACTCTTTGTTGATAAGTTTGTTGGCAAACTAAAAAATGCCACAGCTATACGCTACGAAATACCCGCCGTAACCAGTGTTGTCGCTATGCGCAGCATCTTGGGTAAGCCTGTTAAGAAGGTGGGGGTTGTTTATCGAGAGTGGATGGAAGACATTATCAAAGAAAATCAGCGCTACTGTAAAACAGAAGGCATTGAGCTTGTTGGAATCAAGTTGCCAAATAAAAGTGGTAAAGTTGATTCTAAAGTGCGTGATGCTTTGAAGTCACTCAGTAATGATGTCGATGCTCTGTGGATTCTTAATGACAATGCTTTACTGACTCGTGATGCGTTACTAAAAGCCTGGTTACCATCAAGAGGAAAGTCGAAACTTCCGGCAATTGTCGGTATTAGGCAGTTTATGACTAAGATACCTTTAGGCTCTTTTGCTATCGTGCCTGATAACTATGGTCTGGGAGCGCAAGCTGCCGGCATGATCTTTGATGCAATGGATAATGACTGGGAGCTTGAAGAAACCGATGTTCAGCAGCCTGTTTCAGTGAAAAAGTTTATCAATGTTGCCACACTGAGTAAAAAGAGTATTGGTTATCGCACGGATAAACTAAGTCAAGTTGACGAGGTTGTTAAGTAATTACTCTTAGCATAGTTTTAGAGCCGCCCTTAGGGCGGCTCTTTTGTTTTCCTATCTTTATAAAAAGCTCAGCCCGCTCTATTACTCAATTTTCATATCGACGAAGCTTCATTGCTTTTGGCGTGGGCCGAGTACCCGTTCGTTATAATATTCTTAAAGTACTTAATAGTGAGTAGCTCGGCCCTCTTTTAGTTTCCGGAAAGTTCCGGGAACACCTCCTACATAGTGTGACTGGAGTGTTCGCTCCTTGCTTGTCACCTTGGTAATTGTAAGTCTTTAAATGAAAAAAAGTGAGCAACAGGACACAAAACGGCTATCTGGTGCGAATGTCTTCTTGAAACTGAAAGTAGTTCACAGTTGGTTTATGAACTCTTTATCATTTTGCTATCAGAATATTTGATTAATAAAATATTTCTTTTTGCTCACCTTATTCTTTAGGCTTTTAAATAATAAATAAGTTTTATAACTGCTTCTCAAAAAAAATATTTTTCACTGATTTAGTGTGCGCTAATCACAGTCTTGGTGTTTTTCTATTGCTGCTGTTTTTCTTATGAATTATTAATAAAAAAGAAATAACACAAAGTGTAAAGTCACTTTGAAAGATAAAAGAGCCTTAAATAATAGGCTTTTGGGAGAAATAAATGAAAAGCAAGTTGTGGTTAAAAGCGGCTGTTCTGTCCGCAGTTGGTCTCGTTCAGTATCAATCTACGGTTCACGCTCATGGTTACATGAGCGAGCCAAAGTCTCGTGGATATTTATGTAAGTTAGGCTCTCATTCTAACTGTGGTGCAGTTCAATGGGAGCCTCAAAGTATTGAAGGTGGCGATAGATATCCAACGGGCGGACCTGCTGATGGCACTATCGCTTCAGCTGGCTTAGCTCAGTTTTCTCCATTGAATGTGCAAACATCTGAGCGCTGGCATAAAGTACCTATGCAATCAGGTAGGCAGAGCTTTAGTTGGCACTTTACTGCTAACCATGTGACTCGCGACTGGCGTTATTACATTACTAAGGTGGACTGGAACCCAAACCAACCTTTGTCTCGAGGATCTTTTGAGCCTACACCTTTTTGTGAACACGATGGTTTTATGCAGCGTCCTCCTGTCGATACCACTCATGAATGTAATGTACCGCAAAGATCGGGATATCACGTTATATTAGGCGTGTGGGATGTTGGTGATACGGCCGCATCTTTTTATAATGTTATTGATGCGGAGTTTGGTGGTGTTCAGCCTCCGACAGAGTGGAAAGATATTGGTGATATCTTCCCCAGTATTAACTTGACCAGTGGTGATAAAGTTCATGCTCGAGTATTTGACGATAGTGGTGAGCTTGCTCAGCTAAAGACAACTTATACCATTGATAGCGAACAAAATGGTAAAAAGAATATCTGGCCTTATCAATTAGCTAAGACGATTAACCAACAACGTACGCAAATTAAAGCCGGTAAACTCGATAGTCAGGGAAACATTAAGCCTAATAAAGGCCGTAACGATATCTTTGCAAAAAAGAACAGTCGATTAAAACGAGTTGAAGTAGAAATAGAAACCCTTCAACAGGGTCCTGACTTTGCGGTTGAAAAATTAGATGATAGCTATCTTATTAAGAATGGTACTGCAACGGTTGTCTTCGATGTGACTACTTCTGAGCGTCTAAATACAGACGTCACCATCTTTGATGCTAATAATTTACAAAAGGCATCATCTACTGCTGTCATTAATGGCCGCCGCTCGCTGACGCTTGATATTACCAATGCTGCACCAATGGAGCATACTCTGGTATTGAAGGTAGAAACCAGTGACGGCACAACCTATCAGAAGTCCTATCCCTTTAACCTGGTTCCAGAACAAAATGGTGAGTACGACTATATTTATCCAAATAGTAAAGAGAGCTACAAAGAGGGAACAAAAGTATTGGCTCGAGATGGAAAAGTCTACCAGTGCAAACCCTTCCCATTCAGCGGTTGGTGTACTATCTATACGCCAACATCCAATCATTATGAGCCAGGCAGTGGCAGCCACTGGCAGAATGCCTGGGTATTAATCTCTCCTTAGTAAGAAACAGGCAGCCTCGGCTGCCTATTTTATTATCGACAGACATATCCATAGCCTTGATAAAAACACATACAAGATTGCCCTAAAGGATAGTAAGCTTCAATTGTGCACCGGGCTACACCTGAGGTGTCGCAGCAACGATTGCCTAGATTGTTATTCGTCTCCTGCTTATCGACACTTATTTCTAATGATTCAAATTCTTCCGCATTGTTTAGAGCTTCTTTGATGGCTGATGTTGTTTTTCGGGTGATATTAGGTTGCTTGTGAGCTAGTTTGTCAATCTGCTTGTCTGGCTCTTTAGTTGGAGTTTCGTTATTAGCAAGCGCCAGTGATGTCTCTTGTTGATGTTTTTGGTCGATGATGGTCTTACCAAAAATAATAAAACTAACAAATATCATAACGAAAGCGGTTAGACGATACTTCTCTCCAGATTTTCGAAACATAATGCAAGCGACAAAAGAGATAGTAAGAATCATCAAAGCCAGCATGCCAAATTCTGAGGATGCAGCCGCAATAATGACTTCGGCATAGTCTATTGATGCTAGAGAAGAAACTGAACTCTCCATAATATGGTTTCCTTGTTGATGAACGACGCTTGTTATTGTCGTACTCCGTCAACTCTAATTATAGCTGGTGTAGTATGTTGTTGCTTAATATTCATAAAAGTGGGTTAGTGTTATGTTAATTCTAAATAGATATAAGCAATATGTTTTTTAGACCATAGAGCTTCTATACTGTGTGTGGACCTCATCGACTCATCATTTTATAACTGGACTAAATAAAGTCTTCACTTAAGAGAATATGTTGCCATCTACTTAGAAATTCTGCTTAAATGTTTGCAAATAATGAACTTGTTGATGTTTAGATATTTCTCTATTTGTTACTGTTTTTGACGGCCATATTACGGCAGTCAGTGTGACTATTGTTATTTTATGAGCTTGGATACCTAAAATTTTAATGGATATTTCTACGGACTTTCTCTGACTAAATCATAATTTTTCCATGGTGATGAGGATTCATGTTTTATGTGGTGGGGAGTGAGCTCCTATAGATAACCTGACAAAGTTTCTTGATTCCATATTTTAAAGAAAGAGCTGTCGAAATTTTATAGATCTTCAAGCGTTGTAAGCCCCTAACGATTTCTGACTTTGTTACGACTTGTTGAACCTCTAAAAGCTTGTGGTTTAGAGCTCTTATTTCATAGACTGATGCCTTAGGTAACTACAGAAGAAAAACCAAGTAGACTAATGTTCTAAATAGTTTTTTAGGAATGGGGGAGTTTGTCAGGAGTGTTCGTGCTGTAAACTCTTAGCCTGTATTGTAGATTCGCTCTCTACGATTTTTATGCTTGGTGATTATATATCGAAGCTGGTTTTATAAAGTAATGTTATTTGATAAAAAAAGAAATCATGCTTTTCAGGGTTTGTCTTGATGATGAGGTTTGAAATAACACGTCAGGTGAATTTGTATGTTTAGAGCTCAGTGGCTTTGGAAAAGATATTGAATATTAGGAAATAGAAAAAAATAAAATAAAATTAGGTTGAGAGTATAAAAGTTGTCTATGTTTATGTTTTAACCATTGAAACCCAATGTTTTTTTAAATAAAGAGTCAGCTTGTTAAAGACTTTGCCGTCAAGCTTTGTAAGTACTCCCAAAACTTATCTTTTGGGAGGTTTTATTAACTTTCTTATTAAGAAGAAAAGTAATGGTTTATTTTAATCGTATGTCGGTGTCGTACTGGGAGTTGAACTAAGTAGTGGCAGTCAGTAAAAAAGAGAACTGTGACGATGAAGAAAATATTAGTGAGTGGCTTTTATGTTTGAAAGTGAACGACTGAATAAACTGTTTTCATTCTGGTCATCTGATAAAGATAACGAAGTTTTGGTTGGAGACATATTGGAAGGTTGTATTCAGTCAGGTGAGCTTAATGCCGCTTTGTCTTTTATTAGTGGACTACCTAACAATATAAGGCAACAACCTCTTGTCGCTTATAAAGTTGGAGTGCTCTACTTGTCGACGGCTCAATATGAAGATGCTGAGGCTACTTTCCAGTCGATGCATGAGCAAATGCCAGAGCAATTGACTATTGTCTATAACTGGGCTTATTCCATTTACTCTCAGTCTCATTTCTCTAGAGCTTACGAAGTTGCGTTAAAGATTCAAGAGCAATGGCAAGAATGTCCCGAAGTGATGATATTGCTTGCACGATGCGAGCACGCATTAGGCGACCTTGAGTCGGCACAAAAACATCTTGAGATGTTCCTCTCATTCAAAGGCGAACACATTGAAGCTCAGGGGCTTTTGAGCCTTATATACACCGACCTGGCTAGCTATGAAAATGGATACAAAGTATCTAAATCAGTGCTCGTAGCAGAGCCTTTACAATTAGAAGCCTGTATTGCTTTTGTTACTTGTGCCTTGGCGATTCAAAAAGTTGATGAAGTCATAAATGTACTTGAGCCTGCTCTAAATGCATACTCCGAGGTAGGACGCTTATGGATGTTAAAAGGTGAGTTGTGCATGCTGGAAAGCCGATTTGATGATGCTTTATCAAGTTTGAATAAGGCCGTGAGTCTTATGCCAGCGCATATTGGTAGTTGGCATTTAATGGCTTGGAGTCAGATACTTATTGGTGAGATAGAGTCGGCAAGAGAAAGCTTCATATCTGCATTGAATATAGACCGCAATTTCTCTGAGAGTCATGGTGGTTTAGCGGTTACACAAATTATGTTAAACGATACAGAAAGTGCTAAAGAGTCCACACGTCGAGCATTAGGGTTGGATGCGAAAGGGATGGCCGGACGCTATGCGCAAAGCTTGTTGCTTGAAAGAGAAGGTGAGGCCGAAAAAGCGAAGGCCCTGATTGAGCAGGTTTTAGCTGAGCAAACGGGACGTTCGGCGCTGGCTTATTTGCCCGTTTTGGAAAAGCACCTTGCTAATAATGGTTAGTCCTTGTGGAAGGTGACTTCTCTCTATTTTTAATGGCAGAAATGCTAGAGGTGGCGGCTTGGATTGCGGCGCCTGTATTAGCTGGTAGTTTGTTGGTTGGCTTGCTTATTTCTATTTTTCAGGTGGTCACGCAAATACAGGAGATGACGTTGACCTTTGTACCTAAGCTTATTGCTGCGGTTATTATTTTAATTGTTATGGGACATTGGATGCTTTCGCTATGGAAGAATTTTGCCATCGAACTGATTAGCAATATTCCAAATATGTAGTGGCGAGTAGCAAATGACTCCCTGGACAAATGATGTACTGGTTGTTTTGTTAATTATGCTAAGAATTATCCCAATCTTCATGAGTAGTGCTATGACGCCTTTGTCGAGGTTACCAACAACTTCCAAGGTGATGATGTTGATCATTTTCTCCATTATGACCTCGGTTATTGTTCCAACTAAAGCCGACATGGTGATTGAGACGATGTTTGAGTTTGTCTATTTGGCCTCTTATGAACTCTTACTGGGTATTGCATTTGCGTTTGGTTTACAAGCGGCAATTGCAAGCCTGCAGACCATGGGGCGGGTTATTGATATGCAGATTGGTTTTGGTGCTGCGGGAATTATCGATCCTAAGACCAGTAATAGTGAATCTCTTATTGGTACTTTGCTGATGATGGTTTCTTTAGTTTTGTTCTTCGAGTTGAATCTGCATCATGACTTGCTGATGATTCTTTTATGGTCATTTAATAAAGTGCCCGTTGGTAGCTTATCGTCGAGCATTGATTTTTGGTTATTATTATCGACCTTATCACAGCAGTTTTTTCTCGCTTTAGTCCTGGCGCTTCCTGTTATTTTAACTTTGCTTGTTCTAGATGCTTTAATTGGTTTCGTTGCTAAGACGATGCCTCAAATGAACATTTACTTTGTCGGCTTACCCTTAAAGATAGCCGTCGGTTTGATTGCTTTTACAATCTCCGCTCGCCTTATGTATCCCGCATTCGAAAGCATCTTTGAAGAAGTAAAAAGCTTCTGGCATCAATGGGGAGGAGCTTAGCATGGCGCAAGATGATTTTGATAAGTCAGAAGAAGCAACCCCTCAGAAGTTAAAAGACGCTCGTAAAAAAGGTCAGGTTGCAAAGAGTCAGGAAGTGAGCCATTGGATTGTGTTATCTAGCTTCTTAGTAATCTCACTCGCATTTTGGTTAGACTTATCTCGTGAATTTGGTGACTTCTTTCGCACTATTATCTTGGCCGGGACTCAGATTGATATGAGTACCCATGGTGTCCTATCCTGGTTCTCTCTGCTATCAGAAGATCTGATGCAGATGTTCGGTGCTCCTGTACTTTTTCTTATGCTAGCTGGCATCTTGGCTAATGTTTTGCAAACAAAACCGCTCATTTCTAGCCATCCCATCAAACCTGACTTTAATAGGCTCAACCCTGCTCAGGGGGCAAAAAAGTTATTTAATCGAAAAGTGTTGTTCGAACTACTGAAAGTTACATTGAAACTGCTTGCTTTTGGGCTTCTTGTTTTCTTGGTTCTAAGCTATTTTTTACCGGATATTTTTATTATTGCTTATAGTGAACGCGATCAGATGGGGAGTGATATTGTGCATAGTATTGCTCGCTATTGCGGAGTGCTTATGTTAATCCTCTTGCCTGTTGCCTTACTAGACTGGTTATTTTCTGTAAAAGATTTTGCTAGAAATATGCGCATGAGTAGAAAAGAAGTAAAGGATGAACATAAGCGCCATGATGGAAACCCAGAGATCAAATCCAAAAGAAAAGAGATACAGAGAGAACTGGTAAAAAAGTCATCTTCGCTAGGGCAGGTTAAAAATGCAGATGTAATTGTTACTAATCCTAGTCACTACGCCATTGCTCTAAAGTATGACCAAAGCAAAATGGCGGTTCCCATTGTGTTGGCAAAAGGAAAGGATACTTTGGCTGCACAAATAAGACAGCTCGCTCGTATGTACAGTAAGCCTATATTAAGACGCCCTTTATTGGCTAGAGAACTCTATCGTAGCTGTAATATTAATGAACCTGTCATGGTTGATAACTATGAGTCAGTCGCCGAAGTATATCGCTGGCTCTACCAGTTACAGGGGAAACTATGAGCTTTCTTGATGGAATGTTTGGCAAAGGAAAACAAGACCTCTTGTTGGTTATCGGTATGCTTGGCATTTTGGTCGTTCTATTTACGCCAATACCACCTGGGTTATTAGACTTTTTATTGGTTACTAACTTTAGCTTTGGCATGTTGATCTTGCTGCTAACCTTTTACACCGAGAAACCGCTTAAGTTTTCAACGTTTCCTTCGTTGTTGCTCATTGCTACTTTGTTTCGCTTATCACTGAATATTGCGGCAACTCGACTAATATTGGCGGATGCCCATGCTGGTCAGGTTATTAATGCTGTGGGTTCTTATGTTGTTGGTGGAAACTATGTTATTGGCATGGTGGTCTTTTTGATCTTGATCGTTGTTCAGTATGTCGTTGTGACCAATGGTGCCCAAAGGGTAGCAGAAGTAGCGGCTCGCTTTACTCTGGACAGCATGCCTGGAAAGCAAATGAGTATTGATGCCGATATGAATATGGGGTTAATTGATGAGCATCAAGCAAAGGAAAGGCGAGCTAATGTAGAAAAAGAGGCCAATTTTTATGGTGCGATGGATGGTGCTACTAAGTTTGTTAAAGGTGATGCTATTGCTGGCATTATCATTATTCTAATCGATATTATTGGTGGCTTGTCTATCGGCGTTGTACAGCATGGAATGTCCTGGAGCCATGCCTTGCAAACTTACACGTTACTGACTGTTGGCGATGGTATTGTTACTCAAATTCCTTCCTTAGTCATTGCCGTGGCGACCGGGATCATTATCACTCGAGCAGCTACTGACTCGGCTCTAGGTACTGAGCTAGTTAAACAAATATCATCTCAACCAAAAACTCTGGCTCTTGTGAGCGCCGTTTTATTCTTTGCTATCTGGTTACCGGGCTTACCAGCGTTACCCATTTTTGTGTTATTTGCTTTATTTCTTGGGGCGGCCATTTATTCTTATCTCTACAAGAAGTCTGATGATGAAGCCGCTCCGGAAGAGCCATTAGTGGACAGTCTCGAAGGAGAAGACTTTTATCGGTTGCTCGAAGTTTATCCGCTAGAAATTAAAGTTGGCAGAACGCTCTCCGACTTTATGTCTCAACAAGAGGCGTATCTGCTTGAACAGTTCAAAGACATGCGCAAACAGTTCGCACTGGATTATGGGCTTATACTGCCAGAAGTTAAAGTGACGGATGAGCTGAAAATAGATGATAACCAATATCAACTATTAATGTCTGGTAACGTTATTAGTCATGGTGTTCTTTATCCTGATAAACAGTTGGCAATTAATCCTGGCGGTGACAGAACTGCACTAGAAGGCGAGAAAACTCGAGAGCCTGCTTATAATTTACCTGCAACCTGGATTAATGAAGATTTGGTCGAACTAGCGAAAGGTTCTGGGTATACATTGGTGTCTGGGGGTACTTTGCTGATTACTCACTTTAGCGAGACTCTGAAAAGGCATTCTTATCAGCTACTCACCCGAGCAGAAACGGAACGTTTGATTGAGAGGACCAAAAAAGAGCAGGCTGGCCTTATCGAAGAGCTTGTACCCAATATTCTCTCATACTCTGATATCCAGAGGGTACTTCAAGGATTGTTAAAAGAAAGAGTTTCGATAAGAAATATAGAAATAATTTTGGACACTCTAGTTGATGCTGCCAAAACTCATAAAAATGTCGAAGACCTGGTAGAAAAGGTTCGTGAACGACTAGGCGCTCACATTGTTGAAAACCTGAAAACTTCTGGTGATGATTTACATGTATTAACGTTGGATCCTGATTTAGAACGGAGTCTGATCCAACAGGTAAAAGTGAACGATGGTAAAAAAATGTTATTCGTTGAGCCTAACCTGATTGACTCTTTGATGAAAGCTATCGTAAAGCGCTGTGAAAATATGATGGCTAACAATCGGTTGCCCGTCATTATTTGTTCTGCTGGATTAAGAAAACCTTTCAAACAGTTTGTGGAGAGAATTGTTCCTTCGGCAACGGTTCTGGGGATGGGAGAAATTCCTGATACGGTTAACATCAAAGCATTTAGCAGCATTCGGATTGAATAGGAGTATTTATGTCAGATCCCATACTTGCACTACTACAGTCAATTCGCTCTGATATGTCTCAGGTAGAAGTCATTAGCCAGAATGTGGCTAACATCACGACGCCTGGATATAAGACAGAAAAAAGCAGCGCTGTCAGTTTCCATCATCTCGTTGTGAATAAGGGTAAGCCAGCAATCAACACTATGCTCGACATGAGTCAAGGTCAGTTAGCACCGACCGAAAACAGCTCAGATTTAGCTATCCAAGGCGCAGGATTTTTTGTTGTTCAAGATAATGGTGGTCAATCTTTATTGCTTACGCGAAGTTTGCAGCTATCGACCAACTCTGATGGTTTATTAACTACGCCCGATGGGAAGGTTATTGAAGGCGAAGGTGGTCCTATCGTCTTTCAAGGGGGGCACTTGTTTGTTAATGAGCAGGGCGTTGTGTATGAAAATGACAACGTTATTGGGCAGCTGAAGCTTGTTGATATTGATAATGAGTCTTTACTGAAGCGACGACCTGCAGGTCGCTTTTATACTGTTGAAGAAAATATGATTGCTGCAACAAACTTTCAAGTGAGAGAGGGGTTCCTAGAGCAGTCTAATGTTAGCTCTTCGGAGCAGATGGTCAAGCTTATTGAGCTTACAAAGCATGTTGAAAGCAGTCAAAGAGCATTAGTTACTTTGGATCAAATGCTTGAGTCAGGTATCAATAAAATAGGGCAGAGGTAATTATGATTAATTCATTGTACATTGCAGAGACTGGGTTGAATGCACAAAAAACTCTGGTGGATGTTATCTCCAATAATATTGCCAATGTCAATACAGCCGGATACAAAAAGGCGCAAGTGAACTTTGTTGATCTGGTTTACAACGGTGATGTTAACAAGCTCGATAAAGATCCTGCTGCGGGTAATGTCAGCGGTGAGCTTCAGGGCGTTCATGTCAGCTCCATACAGCAAGACTTATCATCCGGTAACTTGAAATTTACCCAGCATCCTTTTGATTTAGCGATTCAGGGAGAGGGCTTTATTGCCGTCGATTTGAAAGAAGGGAGTACTGGCTACACCCGAGTAGGGCGATTGAGAATTGATCAGGATGGATTCCTGACCACCACTCAAGGACATAGACTAAGTAACATGATCTCGGTTCCTAGTGATATCGGCTCTATAGCGATTACTCAAGACGGCACTGTACGTGGTTTAGTCGATGGTGAACCTGACTGGATTGATTTAGGACAAATTGAATTGTCTCGTTTTGTTAATGCTTCGGCACTGGTTGCTCAGGGAGACGGCGTCTTTTTGGCTACCGAAGAAGCGGGTTTGATGACCACCGGAATTGCTGGTGAAGATGGTATGGGCAATCTATTACAGGGATACACCGAGGAAAGTAATGTTTCTATGGTAGAAGAAATGGTCAACTTAGTTGTGGCTCAAAGAGGTTATCAACTAAATGCCAGAGTCATTCAGGTCTCTGATCAGCTGATGGAAACCATCAACAACTTGAGTCGATAGATAACATGCAGATTTTTTTACCTCTTGTTGTGTTGCTTTTTATTCTGCCGCTGGCTTCAGCAGAGGCATTACGTAGTCATATTATAAAAAAGCAACCTCTGTATGTGAGCGAGTTATTAATTTCTGACGGTGCTGCTAAATGTGAAGCCATGTCGGTTGTGCCAGCAGAGCTTATTGATAACAACAAGTGGTTACAAGAAAAGTCGGTCGAGGTGCTATTAGCTAAGCATTGCAAGTTAAAGTCTCGACTAAAAATTAATGCGATTAAGTTGCTAGAGCCGGAGCATATTGATAGAGAGCACTTGCAGGAGATCGCTGAACAATGGCTGATAAGACATTATGGAGGAGAAGACATTACTATGTCTTTTGATAATGTTTCAAAGCTTTCCTCTGTAACTTTTGATGAGCCCATAACAAAGATTGATATTGTGGGCAGTTTTCCTGCGTCGTTTTCTCGGCGGATGCGTGTTGATATGGTGTTGACAACGCAAAGTATTAAGAGAAAGAGGTTATCTCTGTGGTTAAAAGTGAATGCTGTTGTTAAGGGGTACGAAGCCTCCCACAACTTAGAGGCTCATTACCCATTAATAGACTATGGATTTCGAGAAGTCACTGTACCTTACTTCCAAAGTGGAAATCGGTTTCCTGTGACTCATCTGGATGCTGATCGACGTTTAAAGACGGCATTAACTAAAGGACAGCTGTTAACTCAAGAGATAACCGAAGTAAAGCCACTTATCGATGAAGGCGACAAGGCGACTCTTCTGGTTTCGAACGGAGCGGTGATGCTGGAAGTCGATGTGAAGATTCTTGAGTCTGGAAAAGTGGGAGATAAGGTTTCTGTGTTGGTTTTACCTTCTAATACAGTGATCTCTGCAAAAGTTTTAAGTAAGAGGCATGTTCGATATGAAAATACTCATTAGCACTCTCATTATTGTTCTCATTGCCTCCAGTGGGTTAATGGCAGAAGATTTGTTTGAAGCAAAACGTTATCGCAGTTTAACGGCCGACAAAAAAGCATTTCGTGTAGGTGATACCGTTACTATTCTAATTGTTGAAAGAACAACGGCTGAAACTCGAGCAAATACCAGTACCGATAAGTCCATTAACTTTGATGGTGATTCGTTTGACAACACTCGCATAAATGATCTGGGCTTAGGTTTAAGTTCTGGAACAGAAGGCGATGCTGTGACACGTCGAAATGGTTTTCTTACGGGGCAAATAACGGCTGCTGTCATTGACGTGAATAAACTTGGACACCTCGTTGTTGAAGGTCGACAGGTGATTGTGATCAATGGTGAAGAACAGTCGATTAAAGTTCAGGGAACCTTGCGTCAAGAAGATATCGCAAATAATAACACGGTTGTTTCGAGTCGCTTAACTAATGCCAGAATAGAGTTTACCGGAAAAGGCATTGTGAGTGATGCTCAGGAGAAGGGCATTATTGCACGAATTTTTGACTGGCTTGGACTTTTGTAGAGGGGAACGCATGAGATCTTTATTACTCTTAATCATTATGTTGATGGTGCTCCCAGCAGTATCTGACCAAGGTATTCGGCTCAAAGAGATTGGACGCTTTGAGGGCATTCGAGAAAACGAAGTCATTGGTTACGGTATGGTGGTTGGTCTGGCTGGCACTGGCGATAGTGCTCGTAACAAAGCGACTATTCAGTCTATTGCTAATACTTTAATTAGTTTTGGTGTGAATGTTGATATCAAAGATATTCGTTCGCGTAATGTGGCTGCTGTTATGGTGACAGCTAAACTGCCTCCTTTTTCTGAGAAAGGTGACAGAGTGGATGTCAAAGTCTCTTCATTAGGTGATGCTCGTAGCCTGGCTGGAGGAACACTATTTCTCACACCACTGAAAGCGGCTAATGATGTTATTTATATGTTAGCTCAGGGACAGGTCAGTGTCGGCGGCTTTGCATTCGATTCTTTTGACTCTGTGGTGCAAAAAAATCATCCAACCGTGGGTATTGTTGCCAATGGTGGCTTGATCGAAAAGAATACGAATGATCATTTTTTAATAAATGATAATACCTTGAACTTCTTACTCTCTGAGCCTGACTTTCGGACTATGGAAGAAATTATGGAAGCTCTGGAAAGATCTTTCCCTGATCTTATCGTTGAGCCAAAACACGCAGGAAAACTGAAAATCACCTTGCCATCAGGAGATAAGAAAGCCGCCTTTAAGCAAATATCTGCTATCGAAAGGTTAGTGGTTAAACCGGATATTGAAGCAAGGGTAGTTATTAATGAGAGAACTGGGACGATAATTGCGGGAGGCAATGTCAGGCTTTCCAGTGTGACTATTTCGCATGGCGGACTGCGACTTAATATTGATACTCAATATGGTGTTTCGCAACCATTCTTTATTGGTCGAGCAGGTGACTCTGTTGCCAGTACTGTCATACCACAAACGAAAATTGAAGTAAAAGAAAGCTCAGCGCAAGCCGTTAATGTTGCTAACGGTGCTAATGTCGCCGATCTTATCGAAGCCTTGAAAAAAATTAATGTCTCAACACGAGACATCATCGTTATTCTCCAAAGTATAAAAAAAGCCGGTGCTTTGCATGCCGAGCTTATTGTTGAATGAGGTCAGCTATTATGGATATTAATGAAGTTTCTCGAGTGGTTTCTTTGTCACTTTCTTATTTAACAGAAGCACAAAGAATCAGTGCGAACAATATTGCTAATGCAAATTCTGGATCACGCGAAGCTAAACATGTTTCTTTTGAGCAGCTATTGAGCGCTGTGCCAATGAATAAAGAGCTTTCTCATCAAACCGTCAGTCAGGTAATGAACGAGTTGAGTCAAAAAGCGCAGCCAGAAAGAGTCAACCTTGCGCAAGAAGTGGCTGCCTCTCATGAGTATGCGATGAAGTATGATGCAATGGTTGGCATGTTGAATAAACAGCTTTCTCTCTATCGATTGGTGATCAGTGGGAGGAATCAATAATGAGCTTTGATGCAATTTTTCATTTATCAAGAGTGGCTATGCAAACAGAGATGGCGCGAGCTGAGATAGCTTCATTTAATATTGCTCGAGCCAATACGCCATTAAATCCTCACGATGTTAATCAAGCAACCAAGACATTTTCTTCGCTAATTGGAGAGACAGTATTGGAAGGCCAGGATACACCGCTTGTTTCTGAATTGGTTGCTGGAATAAAGCGAGTCTTTGAGCCTGATCATCCAATGGCAGATAGCGAAGGATTTGTCTCTTATCCGGATGTAGATATTGCTGAGCAGTTTATCGCAATGACGTTATCAAAAAGAGCTTATGAAGCTAATATCCGAGCATTTAACAATGCTGGGCAAATGTACGCGAAAGCCTTAGAGATAGGGAGAGGATAATGATTGAAGCTATTATGGCCATTCAGTCAGCTAGAGAAAGCAGTGGTATTACACAGGCGTCTAGCGTGGTTGAACAAGAGCGTTTTGCTCAGTTATTGACGGACAAAATTGCCCAGGCCGATGAGTCAATAAAAACTGTACAAATGCATATTACCCAGCAGGCGGAAGGCCGTAGTGACATGGCTATCCATGAAACCATGATCGCAATGGAAAAAGCGCGACTGGAGTTGAGCATGATCGTAGAAGTACGTAATAAACTGGTAGAAGCCTATCAGGAAGTTACTCGTATGCAGATATAGGAAGTACTCAATGAATGCTAAGACAATGTACTTTGTGATTGGGCTGGTCTTGATAGTTGGATTTACACTTTTTGCTTGGTTGTGGCTATTTAACCAAAGCGAAAAGTCTGTATTTGGTTCACTGGATGAGCGTCAACAGCAGTCCGTCATAGAATATTTAGGTGCCAACGGAATCGAGTTTTATCTAGATGCTGAAAAAGGCATCATGGTTGCGGAGGAGCTAGTTTATCCTTTGCGAATGGAGTTGATAGAAAAAGGCATTGTTCAACCAGAGCGGGTTGGCTTTGAGGTGTTCACTGAAACGGACTATGGTATGACCGAGTTTGCTCAAAAGGTGAACTACCAAAGGGCACTTCAAGGAGAGCTGGAAAAAACCATCATTGCTATTCAGGGCGTAAAGCAAGCTCGAGTTCATATTAAGCTTCCTCGTAAAAGTGTGTTGTTTGCTGAGCAGCAACAAGCATCTGCGGCGGTAGTTCTTCATTTGCAACCAGGTTATGAGCTGGTTGCAAATCAAATTCTAGGGATTCAAAAGTTAGTTTCAGGTGCCGTTGATTCGCTATCGTTAGATAATGTGAGTGTTGTTGACCAAAGTGGTGTGGTTCTTTCTAGTGTCGAACAAGATAGTATTAATTCTTTGGGGTCTAATACGAGTCAGTATGAAGGGCGACTTGAAAAACGAGCTAAGCGCCTGCTAACAAAATGGTTTGATGCTAGCCAGGTCGAAGTTTCTGTAAGTATTGAGCTTAATCGAGTTAAACACTCAAAGAAAATAGAATCTTTTCCTAGTGATAAACCATCCGTTGTACGTCGTAAAAAAGAGTTTCAAAAAACAGAGCCAACCAAAGGGAAGTCTGCTAAGACCGATAGAGATATTGAAGTTGAATATATGAATACACGAGAAATGGAAACCATTGAGTTTGCTCATGGCAACGTCAGTCGCATGTCAATTGGTGTCATTATTCAACAAAATTTAAGTGAAAAAGATATTGACGATATTAAGCGCTTGATTGCTGCTTCTCTGGGAGCTGACCTCAAGCGAGGAGATGTCATCGAAGTGTTGTCTGTTGTCTATGCAGGGCAAAGTCTTGACATAGTTGAAGAGAATTTTGAGCCTGCTAGACCTGTAGTAATTGGCTCAGATGATAGTAGTTATAAAAAAGTTATCATGCTGTTGGCTTTGGTTGTTGCCGTTTGCTTAGTTTTGTTGGTTATATTAATGATAAAAGTTAAAAAGTTAGGGGGAAGCCAGTGGTCAAAGAGAGAGAAGGAGAAAATTCGAGAAGAGCTTAATGCTTGGATGGCTCAATCATGAGTAAGCAGCCGTCAAAAAAAATAGCGCTGCTGATTGCTTGCCTTCCAAAAGAAGAGAAAGAAGTTTTCTTAATGAAAATGGAGCCTTCTATAAGGGAGAGTGTCACTCATTGTATTCAACAGCTTAATGAGATATTTGATGCTGAGCGCGGAGTGCCTATTGCTTTCTCGGATATTTTAACTCTGTGCAAATATAAGAGTGATGCTTTTGTTGACTACGAAACTCGTGTTGCAGCTCGTGAATTCTCGAAAGAAGAGCAGTTACTTTATGCTGTGATGATGGAGAAGAAACAGAGAAAGCAGCATTTAGCAAGGTTTCAGCTAGATAAGGTGTTTTCTAGAAGTAGTGAGGCTTCTCAGAAAACCGTGGAGACGATTGAGGTTCTCCTTAAAGAGCTTAATCAAGAGGTTGAGTCACCGTGACATTGCTAAAAGGTGGTAAAAATATGGGGAAAACACTGCTTGCCATTCCGTCGGCAGGTGAACCTATACCATCAGAAGAGAAAGCAGAAGCAAAAACAAATGATAAGTCAAAAGAAGAGCTTTTGGCTGCTGTTCGCCCTGTCCAGAACTACACACAAGAACACTTTGAGGCGGCTATTCGAGAAGCCAAGACTCACAGTTATCAACAAGGCTATCAGGAAGGTATTGAAAGCCTGCAAGAGCAGCTTTTGAAAGAACGTGAAAAAATAACTGTTCGTGAGCAATCATTAAGTAAGTCGATAGAGGAATATGAGCGAGCTGTTAGTCAAGTTATGTCGCTGAAGGAGAGTTTGATCAAGAAAGAAAAAGAGCTGGAAGTGAGTATGGAGCAAGAGACGCTGCATATCATTGTTCAGGCAATGCAAGAACTGTTTTTGAAAGAACTAAAAAATGAAGAGTCATTGGTAGAGTCGGTTGCCAGACAGGTTGAGGAGTTTCGTAAAGGACGAAGTTCTTCAATAGCTGTTGGTCAAAAACATTTTCTTCTTCTAAAAAATCATTACAAAGACTTTTCTGGAGATGTGGTTTTAAAGCTGGATACCAGCTTAAAAGACTACGAGTTCGATATTCATGTCGGAGGCGAGTACCGAAGAATTGATTTTAAGAAAACCATTAGCCTGTTTTTATCTGCTCTCGATAATATCGAGCATTAAGAGGTTTGTTGTGAGATTATCCGATTTACATCAAAAAGTAACATTGCTTTCTCCTGTGCAGTCTATTGGTCGGGTGTCTCGCTATATTGGTACTGTTATTGAAGTCGAAGGGCTAAAAGGATGTATTGGCGACTATTGTCTGGTGCGGTCATCTATTGAAGATCGAGAGATCAAAGCAGAAGTCGTTGGCTTTCGAAATAATAAGCTCATGTTAATGCCTTTTTCTCAGGTTCGCGGTATTACCGCTGGCGACCTGGTAATAAAAACGGAACGACGAGCTGATATTCCTGTAGGAAAAAGTCTTTTGGGGCGAGTAGTTGATCCTTTTTGTGAACCATTGGATGAGCTTGGCCCTGTATCGTCAGATGTTTTTAAACCTGTTTACCCTGAGCCTTCCAATCCATTAAATAAGATGGCTGTGACTGAGCAACTGGATACCAAGATCAGGGTGATTGATTGTATTCATCCTATTGGCAAAGGGCAGCGAGTTGGTATTTTCGCTGGTAGTGGGGTAGGAAAAAGCAGTTTGTTTAATGTTTTATCAACTCATGTAGAATCCGATGTGCGTGTGATTGCATTGATTGGTGAGCGTGGTCGTGAAGTAGCTGAGCTGGTTGAGTTATTACGTAGTACAGGCGATATGGAAAGATCGGTCATGGTGGTGGCTTCTGCCGATCAACCGGCACTCGTTAGAGCCCATGCTTTGTTTTCTGCTATTGCCATTGCAGAGAGCTTTTCTGAACTTGGTTACGATGTTTTGATGCTCGCTGACTCGATAACTCGTCATGCGTTGGCACAAAGAGAGATAGGCTTGGCGATTGGAGAGCCGCCAACGTTAAGAGGTTATACCCCTTCTGTATTTGCTCAGTTGCCTTTGCTTATTGAGCGATTGGGCTGCTTTAAAAATAAGGGCGCGATTACTGGCATCTTTACTGTACTGGTAGAAGGCGATGATATGGATGAACCTGTGGCTGATAACATGCGAGCAATACTTGATGGGCACTTTGTGCTTTCTCGTCGCTTATCGGATCAAGCCCAATATCCATCCATTGATATTCTTCAAAGCCGAAGTCGAGTTAAAGATAATCTAATAAAGCCTGAGTATAAAGCAGCTGTTGATAAGTTATATCAGATCGTAAATCGGTATGAAACCATTCGCGAGATGATAGAGATTAGCGGCTACACCAAAGGTGAAAGCAAAAGCACTGACCAAATAGTTGAACGTTATGAAAAGTTATCGAAGTGGCTATTTTACAATGATGGCATCTACGCAGGCAGTTATGTTGAGTTGATGAGTGAACTAGAAAGGAAGCTTCGATGAGCACGTTAAGAGAGCTTGAAGACAGTTATTCTCGTCGTGGAGCTTTGCAGAAAAAGTACCAGAAAGAGCTAGTTAAACTCGAGTCTGAAGCCGACCGAATTCGTGGTGAAATTGAGTCTGTTCAACATCAGCTAGATGATATTGAAAGTGATAATCAAAAGGTGAAGGCAAAGATTGCGAGCTACCTTAAGTCTGGTGATATTCAAGTAATAGAGGTGATGTACCACCACCTTGAGGAGTCATCGCTTAAGACAGAGCAGTTGAAGGAAAGCAAATTAAACCTTGAGGATGCATTGTTCAATTGCGTCGAGCTTATAAAAAAAGTACAGCTAAGCCATAGAAAAAACGGAGATAGAAATCAGAAGCTTGAAAGAAAAATTGTGACGAAAGCGGATTTAAAACGTATTGAAGAAGCTACACTTATTCTTACTAATCGTAAGCGGGAGTCTTGATAATGGCCGTTAATACCGATGTTCAAGTCTTATTTTCTGTTGCTGACTACTCTGTAGAGCCTACTCACTTATCTTCATATCAAGGTTTTGATGCTGACTTCATGGGATATGTAACCGGTGACTCATTGAAGAGAGAGCCTGCTAATGCTCCCGCTTCTTATTACTTATCAGACGAAAGCAATGTTTCGGGGGAGATGCTGAATTCAGTGTCTGATGAGACTCTTCACCTAAGCATGGTTGAGCAGCTTAATTCCGACCTGTACCGGGCCAAACTACGGTTGGCTGTTGAAAAGTTGCCTGTCGATCATGTGGATTATAGCCGAGTATGGCGGCAGGATGCGTGGCAGTCTGTTGTTAACGCGGAGACCTTTTTTGCTAATTTTTCTTTGGCTCAGTTTTCTGTCAGCCATAAAGAACAGAGCTTTCTTGTGGGAGAGCAGAGTGTCGTGGGAGTAGAGCAAGGCGGTGTCGTAACGACAACGATACTTCCTGCTGCCATGGAGAACTTAACCTCTGCAAGAGAAAGCCAATTATTGACACCAAAGATAGCTTTGGATCAACAAGGGGTGTGGCAGCCGATGGAAGGAAGAAGTAATACTTCCAGTATTGTTGAAGAAGCTAGTGATGAATTTTTGAGTGCGTACAAAGTTGCTCAATCCGATTTTAAAGAGATGATCCGTAAAGTAACGGTGCTGAATGTTCACGAAAAATATCGTGTGTATATTCGTGATTTTACAGCTGATACAGAATCGATAGCCCATGAGGTTTTGACATTGTTTACACGCCAGTCAGATGTCTCAAAGCTATTTGTAAACGGCAAACAATACCGCTGAGGAGTGAACTATGGAAATTGAAGCCATTGGTCGTCAAACATCGACGAGCGCATTAACCGCCAATAATAGTATTTCTCAGGATGAGTTCATTGAGTTGTTTCTGGCACAGTTATCATTTCAAGACCCTTTAGAGCCGATGGATAACTCAGAGTTTCTAGCTCAGTTGGCTCAGTTTTCCAGCGTTCAACAAATCAGTGAAAATGGTCAAACTTTGGATAGTATTGCTTACATTAACTCAGCTGCTCAAGGTACTTCAATTTTGGGCAAGAATGTAGAGATAAGAACCGAAACCGGTGTTCAGGGTGGAGAGGTGACCGGAATTAATTTTTCTAACGAGGGGTTAAGGTTAACGTTGCGTCTTTCTGACGGTAGCGTATTGACCAATGTGAGTTACTCTCAAGTCATTCAGGTAACTAATAACTAGAGGTAAGAGACATGTTACAGTCATTTTTTAACGGGCTTTCTGGGATGCTAACTTTCTCTCGCGGTCTCGATACCATTAGTAATAATATTTCCAATATGAATACACCTGGGTTCCGAGGTAGCGATGTTTTTTATCAAGCATTATCCGGCGGCCATTTAAGTTCTGGGGCGGGTTCGAGGGTAAGTGGTGAGTTAACTCGGTTCTCTGCTGGAGACATTCAACAATCTGATCAAGACACTCATCTTGCTATTTCTGGTAATGGGTATTTTATTCTTCGAGATGATGCTGGTAATCTACTTTACACTCGCTCTGGCCAGTTTGAAATTTCGGAAGGTGTGCTGGTTGATTCTTCAACACAGTATCGAGTGATGGCACAAGATGAGTTTGGCAATCTTACAGATATCGATATCAGTGGGATGCTTAATCTCGCACCCGAAGCGACATCTCAGCTCAACTTTACTGGAAACTTGTCGACAGGAGATAACCTGCATACCGTTGATGGTTTAAAGCTTTTTAATAGCTTGGGTGAAGAGCTGGACTTTAGTTATGAATTTACTAACAACTCTGCGACGACCGCAGGAAGTTGGCTGATTTCCATTAAAGATGAAGATGGTATCGAGATTGCGACAAGCGAAGTTCGCTTTGATTCTGCTGGAACCCCACTGGCTGGTTTTAATCGTGTCACTGTTACTATTCCTGCATCGTCTAATGGTACGGCAAACGTCCCTCTGGATGTTGACTTATATTTTGGTGAGCCTGGTGACTTAAGTAATGCTTCGAGTACGGCGGGCGGTGTTAATTCTACATTGGTGGTCAACCTCGAAGATGGCCGAGGGCTAGAAGGGCTCATCGCGATTGCCTTTAACAATGATGGCGAAATGGAGTTGATGTACTCAAACACCGAGACGAATACGCCTTTTCGATTGGCCTTGGCACATTTTCGTGATGAGTCTGCATTGATTTCGGTAGAAGGGAATCTATTTGAAGCTCCAGACAGTGCAACTCGTACGATCGGCTATGCAAATCAAAGCGTATATGGCTCGATTGAAGGACGCAGTCTTGAATCTTCTAATGTGGACCTGGTGCGAGAGTTTGCGCAAATGATTGTTGTGCAGAGAGGTTATCAGGCAAGCTCGAGAGTAATGAATATATCGAACCAGTTAATAGAACAGCTTTACGATAGCACTGGAGGTTAATGATTTGTCTCAATTGTATGCTCCAGTATTGTGTCTATCGTCGCGCCGCCAAAAAAATATCCTCAAAGCAGTTCATACTGATGTGTTGTCATGGATGGAAACATGGTTTTGTCGAGGGCATCAACTGTCTGTTAAGTTATCTGAAGTAGGACAGGCTCGAAAGGCAACTTCAGAGCGTTGTTTGATGACTTCTGATTCCGAAGTGATTCTGGATTTTTGCTCCTATGATCGTTGGTTTGTTCATGGGGTTTTAGGGATCGATGCTGTAGATCAAGTTGATGACTCTATGACTTTAATAGCAAAGCTACAGGAAACACTTCTTGCCAGTTTATACTGTGAGACAAAAAGAAGTCAGCAGTTTGCAAAAGAGGTTACATTCGGTTCTCGAGCTTCTCAGCATGACAACTTCTATCATCAAGCTATTGAAGTTTGTTTTTATAACAGTCACAGGGAAGTTGGGCACATCGTATTGATGGCGGGCTTTTTAAAGAAGTACCTGCCGAAGTTTGAGTCGTCAGAAAGTACAATGAAGCTACCCGATATGAAGTCTGGTTTTGTTGATGAGACTGTACCTCTAATTGCCAATTTAGGTAGCTTATCTCTATCTGCTTTGGAGTTTTCTCAGTTAAAAAGTGGTGACATTTTAGGCACGAATAAAGAGTTGTCTGATTTATTTGAAGTTACATCGAGGGGGAGTCAGGTTTTTAGCGGGTTTTTGGCCAAAAATAAAAGTCATAAAGTGATTGTCATACATGAGTGAAGGTGAGTAATGGATATTAACGAAATCGAGTTAAAAGAAATAAAAGAAGACGAGTTATCTGTTAGTGGTGACAAGGTGGTAGAACACCAGTCGATAATTAATGAGTTGGATATTCAGTTGTCGGTCGTTGTTGGAACTACCCACCTAACAGTTGGAGAACTGTACTCTTTAACTAAAGGGCAGCTTCTTGTTCTGGAACAAAAGTCAGAAGAACCAGTGAAACTGTATTATAAAGATAAGTTAGTGGCTTTAGGAGAATTAGTGGCAACAGAAGAGCACTTCGCTATTAAATTGACTGAAGTTGCTGATAAGTAGCTAGCCAAAATCCGCGCACTTTCAAAGGCGGTGGATATCTATTTTATAAAGAGAGTTAAGAAACATGTTATGGTTATCTGCTATTCCGTTTAAAGATACCTCGGCGGTTGAAACACCTACTGTATGGTGGGTGGTTATTGTTATTTTAGCGGCTATTTATGTTGTACTCTATTTTTTAAAACGTTCTGGCGGCGTTTCGTGGTTGTCATCGGGAAAGCTTCCTAAAGATAGTCATATTTCATTAGTGGCTAAACAAGAGTCTTTAAGTGTGTATCAAATAGAGCTTGGTAATAAAGCTTTTTATCTGGTGCAAAATGGCCACTCACTGGTTCAGTTAGATCCTAACTTAAGTATCGATGTTAATAAAAAAGGCGATGAAGTTAATGAGCATTGATACAACCCAAAAGATTGCCGGAGAACTTGCACAGCAGGTCTCATTGGCAGAGCCGTTAGAGATTTTGATCTTTTTAACCGCTTTGTCTGTAGCTCCATTATTGCTTGTTGCAGTGACTTCTTTTACTCGGTTTATTATTGTTTTTTCTATGCTCCGGTTTGCTTTAGGATTACAGCAGACACCTCCTAATATCATTTTAATCAGCATTTCATTGTTTTTAACTTTATTTGTTATGCAGGAGCCATTAACCAAGATACATGACGAAGCGGTTACCCCTTATATGGAGAAATCTCTTTCTTCGGTAGAGGCAATAGAAAACGCCAAAGATACGATGACGCGTTTTATGATTCAACAAACGAGAGAAGAAGATCTGGCTCTTATTGTTCGATTGGCTAAAGAGTCAATGCCAGATACAATAGAACAAGTAAAGTTCTTTCATATTGTGCCAGCGTTCCTACTGAGTGAGCTCAGAATGGCATTTAAAATAGGTTTTGTTATTTTCTTACCTTTTCTATTGGTTGATCTCGTAGTGTCCAGTGTGCTTATGTCTCTGGGGATGATTATGTTACCTCCAACAACCATTTCTTTGCCTATTAAGATCATGCTGTTTGTATTGATTGATGGCTGGAACTTAATCGTTCAATCTTTGGTTGCGAGCGTGTCTGGTTGAGGCTAGGTGATGATGAAAGACCATGCAGAAGCCGAGTTATGGGAAGCTTATCAAGCAGAAGGTCGCACATCAAAAGAAACGGTTCTTACTTTTTATCGAGATTGGATTGTAAGCGAAGCAAAGCATCATTTTTATTCTATCAAGCCAAAGGGTATTGAGCTGTCTGATTTTATTCAACATGCGATGGTTGCTACTTTGGAGTCAATTGACCGCTTTGATATTAACAAGTCAGTGAGTTTTAAGACTTATGCCAAACCAAGGATTCGAGGCGAAATTATCAATAGCATGGGCAATTACTCTGAGCAACAAAGTATTGTTCGCCGTGCTCACTTTGAGCGTCATGATCTGTTTGATGGGGACGGCGATGATTTATTTAAGACGATATTAGATATGGTGACAGGTTATGCTTTGAATATCCTATATCATGATTACTATCAACGTTTTTATACTCTTGATGATCCTTCTAGCCTGGTTAAGGATGAGGAGCTTACTCAAGATATTCTAAAGCGAGCTATTGCGACCTTACCCGATATGGAGCAAAAAGTGGTTGAATATCATTATTCATGTGGGTTGAATTTCAGTCAGGTAGCAAAGTTACTGGGAGTATCAAAAGGAAGGGTTTCGCAAGTGTTTAAAAGTGCGCTCCAGCACCTTATTGAGTATTTTTCGAGTAACTATAAGAGACAAGACTTCTTGTGAGTTTACTTTTTAAGGTCGTGCAGTAATTGATTGAGTTTTTGTTCGTCTGATTCTGATTTTTTAATGGCGGAGTTTATATTACTAACCAGATAATCAATATGCGAAGCAGTTAACGGGAGTTTTTTAAACTGCCACTGCAACATTTTGCTGATCAATATTTTCCGAGCACTTTCTCGGTCATTTTCTTCGTTGATGTCAAGAGAAGCAATTGAATGAATAATGTCTTGTTTGAGACTAGTCAGTCGCTCGCCACCCGTTGTCGTAGGTGCTCGACTTTTGTTTGGTGTCGAAGCACTGTCGGTTTCTTTTGAGCGACTGCTTAATGCTTTGATTAACTCATTGATTTGTCCCGTTTTATTTATTCTGGACATGAGTTGCTCTAATTGTTGTATGTTGAGAGTAAAAATTCATTGGCATTTTCTTTTGTATCTTCAGTGGACTCGCTATTTTCTAGCTTTCCATCAATGTTGTTGATAATACGACGAAAATCGTTATTTAACGGTTCATTTTCATGGTTTGATTCGATGCCTTTGGCAAACAAAGCTTTGGCTTCATCCATTTGTTCTTCAAGTAATGCAAGAAGCCCTTTACTAAACATCTTGTAGGGGCTTTCTTCTTCAAGATCGGTCAATGGCTCTAGAGTTGCTTTGGCATTATCGGATTGCTCAAGCATAATGAGAAGAAGGCCCCATTGTAAGCGTGCTACCGAAAGCTCGGGGGCTAGCTGAGTTGTTTTTTCGAATAGTGTTAAGGCTCTGTCATACATTTTTATCTGCGCATACTCTGCGGCGAGAAGAAAAGCAATGTGGGCATTTTCTGTATCGATTTCTTGAGCTTTTTTTAAGTAATTGATTGCGTCATCATTGCGACCATTGGATGATGCATGAATCGCTAAGTGCATTAATTCTTCCAAATCAAGATTGTCCATAGATGAACCCTTTTATCTAAGATTTAACTCAATTATTAAAGCGTAACTTTAACTTATATTATACTCCAAAAATGAGCAGAAGGTTCTGATTAAGAGGCAATATATCTTATGGATAATAGCTCTGATTATGCCAGTAAGTAGAGCGAGTTATTAGTCGCTAGTGTTGGATATTGAAAGTGGTTTGCTAACTATATTACAAGGGGGCTGGTTCTATGGGGTGTTTTGTCATGCCTAACGCCCATCTGTGAGCAAATGAACTTGTTAATTGAGCATTGATCTCTTATGCTTCGCGCTATCTTTGAAGTAAGTAGTTTAATGCATGAAAACGTATGATGTGGTAGTGGTTGGTGCTGGTGCAGCAGGTATGATGTGTGCTTTTGTTGCCGCTCAGCGGGGGCGGCGGGTGTTGCTGCTCGAAAAATCTAAGCAAGTGGGGCGTAAGATTCTCATGTCTGGTGGTGGCCGTTGTAATTTCACCAATATGTATACGGAGCCTGATAATTTTCTTTCGCAGAACCCGCACTTTTGCAAATCGGCGCTAAGTCAATATACGCAATGGGATTTTATTGCTTTGGTTGACAAGCACAAAATTCCTTACCACGAAAAGACGCTAGGACAGCTATTTTGCGACAACAAGTCGAGAGATATCGTGCAGTTGTTGTTAACTGAGTGTGAGCGAGGTGGAGTTACTATAGAGACGAAGACTCGAATCACTCGGATTAAACAGCAGGGAGCTGGATTTAAGGTTGAGACTGACGATAAGGTCATCACCTGTGAATCCTTAGTCGTCGCCACGGGCGGATTGTCGATACCTTCAATGGGAGCGACAGGGTTTGGTTATCATGTGGCACAGCAATTTGGCCTGAAAAATCTAGAAACTCGAGCAGCTTTGGTGCCTTTTGTCATGGATAAGGCTTGGTTAAAGCAGTACATTGAATTGGCTGGTGTGAGTCAGGATGTGGTCGCCAGCACTGATTCTCGGTCATTTCGAGAGGCTATGTTGTTTACTCATAAAGGGGTGAGTGGGCCTTCTATTTTGCAGATTTCATCTTATTGGCAGCCGGGAGAGTCGGTAAAGATTGATTTGTTGCCCGATATGGATCTAGCACAATGGCTTATTGAGCAAAAAGAAGCGCAGCCCAATAGCCAGCTGAAAACCGTGATTGCCAAGCTTTTATCGAAACGGTTTGCTACTATTATTTTACAACAGGTGGATGCGGGCCGAAAGTTGGCTGATTTCACCAACAAACAATTAAATGAAATAGCCCAAACATTGCATCAGTGGACTATTAAGCCAACGACAACCGAAGGTTACAAAACCGCAGAGGTGACTCTCGGTGGGGTCGATACTGATGCGCTATCTTCTAAGACGATGATGTCGAAGGACATTCCTGGACTGTTCTTTATCGGCGAGGTGGTTGATGTCACCGGACATCTGGGAGGATTTAACTTTCAATGGGCTTGGTCATCCGGTTATGTAGCGGGAATGAATGCGTAAACTAATTTTTTTTGGGGTTCTTATTGGAATGTTGGCAGCGCTGTGGCCTGCCGTTGCTGTTGCTGATGAAGAAGCTCAGTCTTTGTTTTCTTCTTTCCGGGATCGTTTGTATCAGATCCGCACCATTGATAACGAGTCCGGCAGCAAATCTTCTATTGGTTCGGCTTTTGCCATCAATGACAAAGGCAGCCTGGTTACCAATTATCATGTGATCTCCAACGCCATACTCAGACCCGATAAATACCATCTGGAAGCTTTGAACAGTGAAGGCAAAAGCCTCCCCATCGTGATTGACAATATCGATGTGATCAATGACCTGGCGCGGGTATCTTTTAAAGAGCCGGGCATTTCTAAGGGACTGAAGCTCGCCACAGCAGAGCCACAGCAGGGAGAAGCTATTTATTCGCTAGGTAATCCAAGAGATCTTGGGATGACGGTTGTTCCTGGCACTTACAATGGCTATACCAGCTACTCATATTATGATCGCATTTTATTTTCGGGTTCGGTGAATCCCGGAATGAGTGGCGGGCCTGTTCTTAATCATAAAGGAGAGGTGGTCGGTGTTAATGTGGCCACATCCGGAAACCAAATCAGTTTTTTGGTGCCGCTCAAGAAGTTACAAATACTACTTAATAATGAACGTGATATTTCTTTATCTCTGGCGACACAAGCTTATAAACAGCTGGTTGCTAATCAACAAACGCTAATGCAATCCGTGCTAGATGGTGACTGGAATCGACTACCTTTAGGAGAGGCTAAGGTGGTTGGTGAGTTGACTGACTTTATCAGTTGCTGGGGCGATTCGTCGGTTAACGAGATGAATATCAAAGAAGTGTACCGACGTTGTCGCAATCAAGAGTACATTTATATTGCACCTGCTTTTCATACCGGGATTCTTGAAATGGAGTTTTTCTGGTATGAATCAGAAGCCATGTCTAGTTGGCAGTTCTATCGTATTTTGGCAGAAGGGTTTCATAGTGTCTCTGCGGGCAATGTTGCTAATCAAGAAGATGTGACTGAGTTTGAATGCAATAACAACTTTGTTACTCAATCGAAAGAGGTTGTAAAAGTTGTTTATTGCGTTCGTGCTTATAAACAATTTAAAGGCTTGTTTGATGTTCTATATCTGGCCATGTCAGTGAGCAATAATAACAAAAGTTTGATCAGCCATTACACTCTGGCTGGAGTAGAGAAAAAGTTTGCTCAATCCTTTTTGCAGCGTTTTATGGATCACTTGTAATGAATCTTGTGATAGAAGAAATTAATCGCACTCATAAGGTGATCAAACGTCACAAGATCAACAACACACGGCAGGTGTCCATTGGTCGAGCTTTTGACAATGATATTATTTTAACCGAGCCTCATGTTAGTCCCCATCACATGGTATTGATAGAAGATGACACTGGGCAGTGGTTGGTACATGACAATAACAGCCAAAATGGTATCCGAAACACCAAGCGACAACTCATCCTATCTGGAAGTGTGATCCAATCAGGCGATTCATTGCAGCTGGGGCGTGCCTACATTCGTATCTGGGACGAGAAACATCCAGTAGAAGATACCTGGAAACTGGACGTAGTGGATGATGTGTTTCATTCGCTCAGCTCGATATGGCTGGCAATGATATTGGTTACCACCTTTGTGCTTGGCGAGTGGGCACTCAATAGTTTTGCCTCAAGCAATGACCTATCGGCTCATGGACTGAGTAAAAATATGTTCTACCAGCTCATTTTTATTGGGATCTGGAGTCTATTGTGGTCTCTTGCTGGGCGTATCGTGCGTCATGAGAGTCGTTTTGTTACGCACTTGTCGATTACGGTGATGGCAGCGCTGTTGTTTCAGTGGAGCCCCATCGTTCTTAAGATCATTAGTTACAATGCCTTATTAGGCTTGTGGATAAGAGAGATTCAGCTGGTTTTGAATGGTGCCATCTTTGCGTTATTGCTTTGGTGCAACTTGTACTTAACGGTCCCTCAAAAACCTTTGACTCGTATGATCACTGCAAATTCGGTGGCCTGGGGTATAGTCTTATTATTCTTGCTGCCAGCGGCTTTCGAGTCGCAGGATTATCGTGATTATCCACGCTATGATTCGACGATTTTGCCACCTTCAGTATTATGGCAAACGCCTGAATCTAGCGAACATTTTGTTGAGCAACAAAACTCGCTATATCAGCAAACAGCACTCACCGCATCGGCTGCACGGCCAGAATTTACTGAGGATAAAGAGAGTCGAAAGGACGTGTTGAGGTCAGCGCCGAAGGATGAAAATTGAGTGTTATTTAAGCCAATTTATGGCCTTAAAAAAATTCTAAGAATTCAACTAGTTGCCAGATCTGGCCTAGCAGATCTATCATTAAGAGGTGGAGCACGCCGAATGTGAAGGCTAATGGCTTTGTTTGCCTCAATTACCCTTGTCATAAGTAGGGGCAAAAGCGTGCGTTATCTCACAAAATTGAGACCCGATAATGGTAAGCCCGTCTATCTTAGGGTGGCGCTGGCATAGATACCATATAATCGTCTCGGAGAATGACGATAGAACTCTGGATTTGGGGGCAGGGTTAGCGTGACATCAATAACGATACCTGGATATAAAATAATAAGAACCCTTGGGGTTGGTGGTCAGGCGACGGTTTATCTGGCCATTCAGGAAGGTTTTGAGCGTGAAGTGGCGCTTAAAGTTATGTCTCCTGTGTTAGCCGCTGATCCTTCTTTTGGTGAGCGTTTTTTACGCGAAGCTCGCATTGTCGCTAAGCTCAGGCATCCTAACATCGTGACCGTATTCGATGTGGGAGAGCACGATAGCTTTTATTATCTGGCGATGGAGTATCTTCCTGGTACCGATCTGCGTACGCGTATTTCTGAGGGAATTAAAGGCAAGCTGGCGATGTCGGTGATTCGACAGATGGCCGATGCTTTACATTACGCTCATGCAGAGGGATATATTCATCGCGATGTAAAATCCGAAAATATTCTTTTTAGAGATGAAGAGCAGGCGGTGTTGACTGACTTCGGCATCGCAAAAGCATCCAATTCTGCAACGCAAATGACTCAAGCGGGCAAATTGATTGGAACGCCGCAGTATATGAGCCCTGAGCAATGTCGTGGGCGCAAGTTAGATGGGCGTTCTGATATCTATAGTCTTGGCATTATTTTCTACGAAATGATGACTCAGCACGTGCCCTTTGATGGAGAGGACTCGGTTGCCGTTTGCTTGCAACATGTCACCAAACCTATCCCTAAATTACCTGTGCGGTTAAAGCACTACCAATGGCTGTTGGATCGTATGTTGGCTAAAAAGGCTGATGATCGCTTCCAGACAGGCGGCCTGTTAGCCGACGAAATCGAGCGTTTTCTTGCGGGCGATACGACGACGGCACAAAAATCCATGAGCGCCGATACCATGGTGGCGCAGCGAGATGATCGCACTCAACAGATTTTTGATGACGACGATGAGTTCATTGCGCCTGAGCCTATGCTCAATCTAGAAGCCGAGTCTAAAACTCGCTGGCCGTGGATTGTCGCGGTGCTGGTTGTTGTCGGTGGCGTCGGCTTCTTGCAACAACAACATTGGTTACCTCAGGCAAAGCAGCTAGTGAGTGAAATCACTGGCCAGCCTATTCAAACGCCTAAACCTGTGACGACAGCCCAACCTGCAGAACAAAAGAAGCCTTCAGTCTCAGAATCTAAGCTGCAAGAACAGCCTCCCGCCACCCAGACAGAAACAACCGAGCAAGTGGCAACCCGTGTTAATGATGCTAAAGATGAAGCTCGAGCGCGCGAAATTGCTTCATTCTTAGTGAAGGCTGATGCGTTACGCGCTTTACCACAGCTTGAGCCTGCGCAGTTGCGGCAATTGGCACAACACTATATGCAAATTGAAGCGCTAGAACCTGGCTCTCAGCAAGCCGTTGATGGAAAAGAGCATGTTGTGACACAAGCCAGTGCTTCGGCACAACAGGCGCTTAATCAAAAAGACAACCCTGAATTGTTTCGACAATATAAAGCCGTAATAGAGTATGTTGCACCCAATCATGAACAGATAACGATGTTGACTGGACAATTATCTCAATATGAAGCCAATCAAACTCAGCGTGAACAGCGCAAGCAACAACAGGCGCAACTTCAGCAGTGGCTAAAGGATGGTGATAAAGCCTTAAAGGCCTCACGTCTGTCTGCTCCGGCAAGCAATAATGCAATCTACTATTATGGTAAGGTGCTGGCGTTAGACAGTCGTAATGCAGGGGCTTTGGCGGGTATGAAAGAAGTGAAGTCCCGCTTTACTCAACTGGCACAAAAAGCCATGCTGGATAAAGATGTGGCCAAAGCACGGCGCTACATTGGGCAATTGCAAACTCTTAAACAAGATAAAGCCATATTAACGGAGTTACGCCAACAGCTTAATGTGATCGCGCAGCAGGTTGAAGAACAAAAAGCTATTGCCGAGAAAGAAGCGGCCGTCAAAAAGGCCGAAGAAGAACGCATAGCGCGGCTGGCTGATCCTTTAACGCAGCTTAAGATTTCTAGCTTTTTGGATGCCGCTCGTCTGGCTGTGACCGAGAAGCGGCTGGTGCAGCCCAGTGGTGATAACGCGTTAGAAAAATACCGCGATGTGTTGGCCATTGATGATCGCCATCAACAAGCCAAAGATGGCATTACCCTGGTTGAAGAAACCTTACTTCAACTCGTTCGCGAAGCGATTAATAATAGCCAGCAAGAAGAAGCTTTGTCCTGGTTTACACAACTAAAACAAGGCTTCCCAAAACATAACCAGCTTTCTGTTCTAGAACAGGCCATTGCCGAGATGGATGTGACATTAGAGCCCATCGCGCAAGAGCCTGAATCAGAAGAGAAGCCCACGACTCAAGGCGATGACGGCGTCAACCCGGCATTGCCTTAATGAACAAGACTTGAGGTCAGTATGCAATATAAAAATAAAACGATGCTTACACGCGCTCTAATGTTGTCTGTGTGTTTATCACTGAGCGGATGTGGTCCAAAGAAGCCGACCATTACGCCTCAGCAAATTGATCAAGCGCAGCAAAATGGCACTTTAAATGAGCTGTACGAAAAAGTGCAGCTAGAGCTACAACAGGCCAGCGGGAGTCGGCGCGAAACACTCAATGGCATTTCGGCGCAGATAGCTGACCGTATTGCGTTGAAGTTACAACAGCAGATTTATCAGCAAGTTGAAGATGAACGTTTGCCAGAAGGCGTTGCGCCATTAGAAAGACTGCAGCAACTCAAGCAGCAGACTGAGCAAATTAAGCGCTGGAGCGAATCTCGTTATTCCGAAACGCGCAAAAAAATGACCAATGAAGCGACGCAGACGCAAGACGTACTGTCGCAAAAGTTATTGGCGGTCAGCAAGATCCCTGCCTCAGATCAGGTAAAACGTATTGCAGCGATGGAAAAAGCGGCACGGATCGCTGGTGAAAACAGCCGCCACTACCAAAACTTTGTGAATCAAAAACAACAAACCATCGATAACTGGTTAGCTCAGGTTGATCAGGCGACGGCTAAGCGAGAGTACGCGGTTGCTCAAACCTATTTACGTAAGGTGATTGGGCTTGAGCCAAAGAACGAACAAGCCAAAAAACGCCTTGCTTCATTGCAACAGCAAGAGTTCTCATCTGTGTTTCGCCAGTCTTTAGAAAAAGGCCAACCAGAAAAAGCCTATGAAGCCTTTATGAGTATTGCGCAGACACCCATGTTTGAATCCGTGAAGGCATCACTGGGTAACAGTATTAAATTATTGGTTCGCTTTTTTGAAAACCAGGGACTGCAAGCCAGTTCGAAAGGTGCCTTAAAAGGTGCTTACAAAAGTTTTACCAAAGCGCGAAATATTCAGCAATTAATTGGCGAACCTCTGGGATCAGAAGCCGAGTTTCATTTTTTACGTAAGATGGTGAATCTGGCTGCCAACCGAGGTAAAGAAAAACGCTACGGCGAGCAACTGGCTTATCTCGAAATCGTTGCAGGCTTTAACCCTGAGTATCCTGGCATTCAAACTCAGTTGCATAAAACCCGTGAGTTTTTAGTGAAGTACTCTTCGACTGTTTTGAAAGTAGAAGACTTTTCACAAACCGGAACTCATCATAGTGCTGGTAAATCGGTGGCGCAGAAAGTTTATGGCTGGGTTTTTGATAACATGAAAGGTGACATTGCATTGGTGCAGCAACATTCTGATTCTGTTGATGCTGATGCGCCGGGACGCCTGTTGGTGTTGCAAGGTGATATTTTGGAAGCCGGGGTAGAGTCGGATAATTCCAGCGGCCAAAAAACCATGCGTGTTGTTACAGAGACACAGCGTCAGCCTAACCCGGCTTATGCCAAATGGTTAAAAGACGGTAAGGATGGTGCGGCTCCTGATGAATTTAATATTCTCGAAAAGAAAGAAGACATTACTGTAAATACTCAGTATTTACGCAAAACCGGTATTCTTTCTATTGCTTATCGTTTGGCAGAAACCAATGGCCAGGTAGTGGTTAATGAAAATGCCCGCGACAAAAAGCTGTTTGAGGGAGAAGGTAACGAAAGTGTAAGTATTGGTGAGTTTACATTGGAACGTAAGCGAGCTGAGTTGCCATCGGATATCGAAATCATGGAACAGTTGTCGGTAGAGGTCGCCACTCAAATTGGTGCCAAGCTGTCTGAGATGTTAAAAGATCCCGATATTCGCTATCAGGCGGCAGCAGAACGTCTATTAGCAGAAAACCAGTTAGAGGCGGGTAAGGATTATCTGGCTTATGCGTTGGCTATTCGCCAAGCCAAGCAAGGAGAAACTGCTGAGATTCGCAAGCAGCTCATCGAGACTGTTATGCAAGAATAGCCAGTCGTTCTTTATGATGTTATCAAAACCGCTCTTGTTAATAGAGCGGTTTTTTTATGTCTCGACAATTTTAAAAACGGAATTGAAAGTCAGTTGTATAAGGCGCTGCTTTCGTTGAGATAAATAGCCAAAACGTTAAATAGTTACGGATGATGCTCTATTAAAGTTGATGGTCTTCACATATTCCTGGATGACGAAGTGATAGGATCTTCCGATAGAAGGGAGTATTGAAAAATGAAATGTGTATTAGATGCGACAGTTGATTTTAGAAGATTGCTGCAATCAGATGATAATCATAAGTTGTTGACGTCCATATATGATAAATCTATGGTTGAACATCAGATTTCAGCATTGAAGCAAGCCGGCGTTCGTTCGCTTTTTGTGTTAGTGCTGCAGGATACTGATGTTAAGCACATTATTGCGCGAGTTGCTTCTCGTTATGGATTAAATCCAACGTTTTTGGAAGTGGACCCCGAAGTAGCAAAGCAAAAGCGTAGTCTTTTATTAGCACAGGCCTATATGAAAGAAGCGTTTATCTATTTGCCTGTGAATCGTTTAGTCTCCACCCAGCTACTCAAAGGTTTGTCTCGTTTTCCTGTGTCCAGTCACCAAATGGTTAGTCTGGTATACTCAGGTACTGAGCATCCTCAGACACAAATGAATAGCCTATCTCGATTGCATTATTCTCGTGGTCGTATTGTGGCAAAACGAACCAGTGACGATTGCAAAAGTGGTACCGACATTGGCGTGTACAAATGCACCCCCATCATCTTTAAGCTTATTGAACGTATGCCAAAGAATCGTCCTTTAAACTGGCATCAGATGATGCTGGTGATGAGTCGGGCAGATCGAGCATTGGTGTTTCCAACCAAGCAAAATCAGTGGGGCGTTATCGAAACCGCCATTGATGTAGATATGATTTCGCAGTTGAAGTGTGAGCAGCAAGTTAACAAGTTGCCATTATCGAGACTCGATCATGAAGTGTTGTCGCCTCTTTTCCACAAAGCCATGGCAGAAATGGTTAAGCATAAAGTAGAAGCCCCACTGTTGCTTAACAGCGTTATGAGCGCGATGTTGTTAGGATTGGCTATGATGATGATCGGTCAATGGGTGGTTGGAGTCATTGGTGCAGTTATTGCCGCAGTTGCATTCTTATGTTTACCTCTGCTCAAACTTTTGCCTGGAGACATCGAATTTAAATGGCCTGAAAGGAGCCATGCTCCGCTGCTGATTTTGACCCTTCAGGTAAGTGCTAATGTCATGTTAGCTTCTAGCATGGGGTTGGTGTTATGGCATCTGGTAGGGTTACTTATGATAGCTGCCAGTGCTTACTGGGTTTATGAGAGTCTTCATGCGGCAGATGATTTGCCCGAAGGCTTGGCGGGCAGCAATAAACTGGCTCTGGCCAGCGCCATTTTGGTCACCGCGATTGTGCCCGCAGCACTGGCATTGTTGATCGTAGGAGGCTTTGCGGTAGCCCATATCGCTTTACGTTTTAAGCATCAAGGATCCTTGTTGCTTCCTTCTTGATGATTGGCCGATCAATGAGGCTGGCTGATGGCTTCTCTGTTAGCCGCCTCAATCAAAAACTTCTTATTTTTAATGGAATTGCCGCAGCAGTTTTTGTGAGGTTCGTACCAGCTTTTTGTGTTCTTTGGCTTCAACGAATACGGGTATATGTTGTTTGGCGCGCTGCTCCTGTTGTTCAAGCGCCCATTGGATGTGCTCTTTTACCATGGCCGAAGAGGTTTGCTCCAGCCGAGCTTGCAAAGCCTTGATAATGTCGGCCTGGTAAGCGGCATTGCCTAGCGCAACGGCGAGGTTTCGTTGCCAACTATCGTGTCCAATGCGTCGAATAGGCGAGCCTTCTGTCTTGCGCAAAAATTCTTCTTCTGTCCATGCAAACAATGTTAATAAATCGGCATTTTGTAATTGATGGCGCGGATGAAAATCTTGTTCGTCGGTTGCTTTGGCAAATCGATTCCATGGGCATACTAACTGACAGTCATCACAGCCATAAATGCGGTTACCAATCAGAGGTCTAAACTCTTCGGGGATTGAGCCTTTTAATTCAATGGTTAGATAAGAAATGCAGCGACGGGCATCAATTTGATAAGGAGCAACGATGGCCTGAGTGGGGCACAAATTAATACAGGAGGTACAGGCGCCACATTGCTCTGTTTGAGGTTTGTCGGCTTCTAGCGGCAGGTTGGTATAGATTTCTCCAAGAAAGAAAAAAGAGCCTTCTTCGGGATTGATTAACATGGCGTTCTTGCCGATCCAGCCAATGCCTGCCTGTTGTGCATAAGCTCGCTCGAGTACCGGAGCACTATCCACAAAGACTCGATAATCGAAGTGCTGAGTTTCGGCTTTTATTTTTTCAGCCAGCTTGGCCAGCCGCTTGCGCATGAGCTTATGGTAATCGCGACCAAGTGCATAACGGGAGATGTTGGCTTTGTGGCTTTGAGTCAGTGTGCCGTCGAAATTAGCATTCTCGGGCACATAGTTCATACGTAGGCTGATAACTGACAGGGTATCTGGTACCAGTTCTTGTGGGGCACAGCGTAGTTGGGCTCGGGTTTCCATATAACCCATCTCGCCATGATATTGGTTTTTAAGCCACTGTTTAAAGTGCAATAAATCTTTGTCTAAAGTCGCTGCAGCAACGCCGACCTGCTGAAAGCCGAGTTCTTGTGCCCATTCTTGTAAGCGTTGTTTGAGTTCGGTGGCGTCAGTATTGGGCATGGTTTAGCTACGGCGACAAAAGGAGAGGGGGATTATATGATAATGCTAGAGGGGCTACCAGCGAACGGCAAGATCGGATCAGCCATATCTAACGTATAATTAGATGAAATACCTGGGTTTAAATGACTTTGGTGGCATTGTGGAGTGGCTGTGATACCGCTAGGATGTCGCCTGAGTATCAAAGAAATACGGAGTGGATATTATGGTTCGATTATTGGGTATGTTGTGGCTTTGCTTCACGGTGGCGACGGTTCATGCTAAAGATTTGACGGGGTCTTTGTTTCCAACCTATAAGTTGCAAAATCAGAATGGAGACTGGGTGTCGAATAAAAATTATGAAGGGCACTGGGTTGCCTACTATTTTTATCCAAAAGATCATACGCCTGGGTGCAGCAAAGAAACGACGAATTTTGCTCAGCAATACGAACAGATGAAAAAGCAAGGACTCGAAGTGGTGGGGGTGAGCCTGGATTCTGTGGAGTCTCACCTGTCCTTTGCTAAGGATTACAAGGTAAAGTTCAGTCTGTTGGCTGATGTGGATAAAGCGTTGTCATCCAAACTGGACATGGTTCGTTACTTGCCCTGGCCACATACACGACGCGAAACGTTGCTGGTAGATGACAAAGGCAATATTGTTAAGCACTACGAATCAGTTGATCCTGATACCCATACTCAAACTCTATTTGACGACTATCTGGCTATTAAGAAGTCGCTACAGTAGGAGTTACTCGGCCTGCGTATGCAGTACGCTGGCCGCATCATAGTACTGAGCAAAGGCTTGAATATAGCCTTGAGCTAGCATCTGATTGTAGCGACGTAAGGCCATTTGTTGTGCATCCGCATCGACTTTTTGTGAGGCAGGGAAGAAGCCATCTTTATAGAGTTCTAGCATAATACTGGCATTAGCATTACCCAGATTCTTTGCCAGATACAACCAGCTTAATGCTTCTGTTGTTGCTGCCTGCTTTGCCTTTGGTGACAGTTGCATGTTGTCAACATAGCTTACCATCACATTGCTCAATTCGATGAGTGAGTCACTGCTACCGTTTGTGGCTGCTTTTAAAAAGTATTCTTTGGCAGCGTCATAGTTCTTGCTCTTTTTGTATCGGAGGGCAAGTGCGTGTTGAGCATCTCGCTCATTTTGTTTATCTGCCAGACTTTTTAACTCAGAAACCTCAAGGATCTGATAGTCCTTGCTCTCGGACAATGCTTGTTGGTTTACGGCCGTTACTGGCTCATCAGGAGAACGAGCTTCTGATAGATAAAAGTAGCTGGATAGACCTACCACCAATAAAACAGGAAAAGTGAATCGCAACATGACGATGGGTACCTTTTTCAAATAGAACACTTTTTGTTCTTTCGTGTTTTTATGGGCGATGTCTGGCTAAGACAACGCAATAAAAAATTCATTTATTTAAAAACACATAATGATTGTCGCTAGATAAGTAACTCTAGTTATGAAGAAGTTGCGGCATTGATAAGTGGGATTATGCACATCTAACAAAGTGTTGGAATTCCTGTGCTTAAAGGTGAGAGGGTGCTTACTCACAATGGAGTAATACTTATTTAACGTCACTTATGGGGAGAAAACTCGGCAATATTATGAATGTTGACTGGAATATTTGTATTTCCCGCTAATAATTAAGGTAGATATAGGAAAAATTCACAGCTAGAATAAAACCAGTTCTCGAAATGAAGTTCAAATATTTGTTTTTGAGATGTTTGATTTGCTGGCATTAGTAACCAACCCATTCTGGTTGGTGCCACTTACAGGAGTAGCAGATGAACAAGTTTGGCAACAACAATAAAAAGATAAAATCAGTACTTGCTGCAATGACAGGAAGCTTCTTACTATCGGGATGTGCGACCATGAGTCATAATGAGCCTCAATTGGAGCACCATAGCTATCAGACAGGTTATCAGGATGCCATTGCTGGTTTACCGATTAACTGGCGCAACAATTATTATGTGGTGATTGGCAATCGGCCTCAAAACTTCGATGAGAATGAATATCTTCGTGGTTTTGAGTTAGGAAGGATCGAGCTAAAGCCGAAACAGAAAGTAGTGACTCAGCCTGAGTAAATGATAGCGCCACAGCTGCAAGCATCAGGCTGCTGTGGCGAATAATTATTCGTTTGTTTCTTCGCGGTATTCTTCTATAGCATCCAACATTGATTCTGAGGATTTCATAGCGTTCTGATGATTTTCTTTGATGTTGCTCGCCAGCTTAAGTAGCGTTTTATAGTATTCATCTTCCAGAAGCTGATATCTTTGGTCTCCTGTCTGAATAAATAGATCACGCGCTTCTTCAAATTTAGCCATTCTTTCATTATTGAGCTCTAAAGTATCAATGACGCTTTTGAACCATAAATAGGTTTCTATGATGAGCTTCTTTAGTTCGGGATCAGAGAGTTTGGCCAACAAAGTAGCGTTGCTTTCGTAAACGGTAAAGTAGTCGCTTTTGGCAAAGAAATAATGATCAAAAACCTGATTGCTTGGATGCTTCTTGATTTGGTTGCCGATGTTTTTCTTGTAGAGTTTTACCAAAGCATTAATTTCGTCGTATAGACTGTCTAATATATTGTTAACTTCAACTGATTGATTTTCTTTGTCTAATAGTATTTGGCTGGCGTAAAGCCTGCGGGTCGCTATGAAGGAGAATATGCCGCCCACCAACGCTCCCAAAATTGAGCCGGTAATGGCCAAAACTCCAATAAATAAAGTTATTTCCATAACTTAAGAATACCTCGTAATATAAACTTTGTTATTATGCTTGATAAGACACCGTGCAATCAGGGAAGTTGTAATCTGAAACTCATACACCGTACTTTGTTTGAATAATGACCTAAGACTGAAGTGGGAAACGAACCCCGTTAAGCTAAGCTGCACCTGAAGCCAGTACAATGGTTGCCGCCATTGTAAACCTTCTGTAGTAGTTTAGGTAGACCATTTATATGTTTTTGGGGAATTATTTGGAAGGGAGGAAGGGGCAGAAAAGTACTTCGAGTGGTGTGGGCGTTGCAAGCCAACGAATAACCATGCTGCTTGAAAGGCAATGGGTGTAGTGGTTTTGGTGTTTTATCCATTATAATGTGCCTTGGCGTTTTAAGACTAAAAAAGTTGCCGTTTTTTATTCAAGGAAAGTAAACAGCAACAAAACAATGGCTTAAGGTACTTTGTTGAGCGGAGCTGCTCATGCCTAAGTTCCTTCATACCATTGATATTTTATTCGGACTTAATGTGCATTCGTGATTTTTCTCATTGCTGTTGAGAACTGGAATTTTAGCCTGTATCAGGCTTTTTATAATGAGGTTATTTATGAGCTTTGCATTTTGCAAAAGAGGACTTCTGTTTTTATCTATTTTCGTATTGGTGTCTTGCGCAACCGTTCCTAAAGGCGTGGACCATTTTAAACAATATAAACAACATTTAGACAACGCCTCAAATCCTGACCATTTAATGCTGGCAAAAAAGTCGCTTGAAGCCGCTATTGAAGAGTATGCAAATACTGATTTAGGAGACTCATTAATAAAATTGATGACCATCAATTTATCGGTGGGTAAGTTTGGTTATTTTTCGGAAAAAGAATATCGCTACTGGTATCAAAGAATGGGGAACGATCAAACCTTAGGGATGAAATATGAGTTTCAGACACTAGAAATGATCAATAAGCTTTACCGCGACACCCCAGAAAGTGTTGTTTCCTGGTACTCCAAAGCAAAAGAGTACTGTAATGATACATCTTTACTGACCTCACTGGACGAAGAAGTCGGATTAAAAGTACGTGCTGCTTTAGATTGTGTTCTTGAAAACATCGCATCGGAAAAGCAAGCCCAGCAACTCTATGCTTATAAGCTTCAGTTCTTTGATCCGAGAGAAAATGCTAAGAAGAAAGCTCAAGGTTTCGAGCTACTGGCTGATGGCCGTTCAGAGCTTAGCGCCTTATCTAATGAGCAGCAAGAAGCATTGTATATGGCTTATGTTCAGATCTATAGCGTCAACCATAATATTGATGCTCCTCGGCTAAAAGATGTTGTTCCTGTCGGGTATTATGAACAACTAAAACCTTACATTTCTTTATCAAGCAGTGGTAATCGAGAAGATCGTATTAAAGCCAATGACGCCGCAAAAAAGTTACTGGAAAATCCTACCATACCAGGAAAGCACAGAGCTGGATTACTCTATATGTTTATTGTTAGCAGTAGCAACGCCGATGATTATCAAGACGTTCTTTATTTTATCTCTGAATTTAGAGATTTACCTGAGAGTAAAGAGAAAAATGCAGAGGAGTTCTTGTCTTATACCGAGAGCCAGGCGCTTTCAGGACTCGGAAAAACAAAACAAGCCATTTCTATTCTCCGACATAAACTTTAGTTAAAAAACGGGTGTGGCGGCAAGTTTCACCCGTTTCTCTTCTTGTGTTTCTTAGCCAGAAAAATAATAGCATAAAAGCAATATATGTCAGGTTTATGAGATAGCTAAACAGTACACTTCCAAACATTGGGAGGTGATATGAATAGACACACCAGCCTAACTTATAGGCAACGATTTGAAAGTATTCTGGATTATATCGAAAAGCATCTTGATGATGATCTTAGCCTGGATACCTTGAGTAGCATTGCTGGTTTTTCTCGGTTTCATATTCATCGGCAGTTTTATGCTTATATGGGAATGAATCTGGGACAATATGTTCTAGGCTACCGACTTAAAAAAGCATCCTACCTGCTTGCTTTTCGCCACTCTTTAAAAGTGATTGATATTGCAATGATGGTCGGGTTTGATAGTCCAGAGTCATTCAGTCGCGCCTTTAAAAGATGGACAGGAAAGACGCCTTCTCAATATCGAAAAGCACCCGATATGAACGGGTGGCAAGTGTTTTCGGCTGAAGTATCGCAAAAGAGGGCTAATATAGTGAAGATCAATAAGCAAAGCATTGAAATAGTCGAGTTTAATGAAACTCCCATCGCCTTATTCATTCATCAAGGACCGCAAGAAACAATTTTTGAGTCGGTCAAAGTATTTATTGAATGGCGCAAGCAAAATAAATTATCTCCAGAGCGTAGTCAGACGTATAATCTATTGTATGACGATCCAGAATCGGTTAACGCTGAAGAGTATCGCTTTGGTATTGCAGCTTCCTGCGGTAGTAAAGTGATATCTAGTAATGAACAAGGAGTTATTGCTTCCGCTATTCCTGCGGGGCGTTGTGCTTTATTAAGGCATATTGGTAGTGATGAAACTCTTGCAGACTCGATTCGATATTTATACTCTGAATGGTTACCTCAAAGTGGTGAAGGCTTAAGAGATTTTCCTTGTTTTTTACACCGAGTTGCTATGTATCCCGATGTGAATGAGAGTGACGCGGTCATTGATATTTATTTGCCTTTGGAATAAAAGAAAACGATTTTATTGGAGTTTCGATTTATGTGGATGGCAAGAACAGTCGCAGTTCTATATCTTATATCTGGAATTTGGTGCATTGTTAATCCTGTGCTTTCTGCGAGCTACTTAGGGTTAACCCTAAGTAGTGCAAAAGGTTTATCAGAGTATTTTACTGTATACGGTGGATTACAAATAGGATTGGGTTGTGCCTTAATCATTGGTATACATAAAGTTGAACTACGCTTAGCCAGCTTAGGATTTATGATGGTCGTATCTGCTGTGTTATTAGGAGCTCGATTAATCAGCTTCTTGCTCTACTCTTCCGCTTTATGGCCGTTAGCTATTGTCGAAGGCGTTATTGTTTTGATGCTGCTTTTTGAGTGGAAAATGTGTAAAAAAAAGCTCACCGAAAGTTAATTCATGGTGAGCCGATAACGCCAAGCTAACGTTTGCTCATCCTTATACGTTATCGGGCTTAGTATAGAGCAATAGAAGCTAGAAAAAATTAAGTCTCTTCTTTATATGTTTCTCGTAAGTTGTCGATCATCATGACGCCATATTCCGGTATACTGATGACATCAAAAAAAACATTGAAAGTTTTTTCTTGACGCAGTCTGATAAAGTGACACTCTGGCATCTCTCCTGCTTCCGCTTCCATTTCCAGTTCGTCATAACTTGCTCCACGAACGGGGATAAATTCTACTCGTCCTGGATTATTAGGAATAAAAGGAGAAAAAAGACCCACTACTTCATCCTGGAACATAAACTCAAAAGAAAACTCTGGATCGTTCATTGAGAATAACCTTCAATTGTTAGGTCAATGGAACTTAAGGCTGCACTATAAAATAAAGTCATTCATCGTGAAACTATTATTTTTTACATCAAGGAGTTGCTGAAGGTTTATGTGCAATGAAAAGGTTGTTTAACGCTAAAAAATCACTTATTGTTCTTCCTCATTAAATTTCAATTTATGAATCATTATGTACACAGGATCATGTTTGTGTGGGGCGGTAGAGGTAGAAGTTACCGGAGCTATCGGAAGTATTATTCATTGCCATTGTTCTCTTTGTCGTAAGTCATCAGGAACTGCCTATGCCACTAACGGCTTTGTGGCGTCGGCAGAATTCCGAATAGCCAAAGGTGCAAGCAAACTCAAAGCGTATGTTTTTAAACCAGGAAGAGAAAGGCATTTTTGTAGTGATTGCGGCTCTCCTGTCTACAGCTCTAACGCCGATAATCCAGACTATATACGCATCAGATTGGGTATTCTAAATGATGATATTTGTGAAAGACCCATGTCACATAATTTTGTCACTTCACGTGCAAACTGGGACGATTTAGATGCTGAATTGCCTCGTTATGATGAATTTGAGCCGGGGCGGTGATAAAGTGAGTTCTAAACAGTTAGCCTTAACCTACTGAGTCGTAACTACTTTGATGGTTTCAGGACAGGCAGGCATTGGATAAAGTAAATACTGCCCCGGAGGATTTGTTCCTATTTGGAATTTATATCTATACTTAATAGGTAGTTCTTGTAGTGAACCTAACACCTATATGGATAATAAGGGGAGGGGCGATGAAAAGTTATCCTTCATTACCTAGTGATAAAAAGCTCAAGGTTGTCTGTCGAATCGAACCGGGTAGTTTGGGGCCTGACGGTGCTGGTGTTGTTAGCGAATTTTGTCAGTTTGCACAGGGCCAGGTGGCTATGTACGACGTCGGTTTTATGAGTTGGGAAATTCTTCCTAGAGTTGATAAGTCTCTTCCAGAAATTGAGTATCGCGTAGGTAATAAAAACTTGAACCATAGCTATGCTTCTCGTTATTTAAACGCATTTGATATGGATATCGATACATTTGAAGCTGATGCCAGTGATCGATTGACAGATCTTATTATGGAGTTTGTGAATCAATAAGCGGCGAGTATTGGAGTCGTTTATTTTTTGATAGTCAGTCGATGGCAGAAAAGGAGTTCGTGCCTAGTTATTTTTCTTTGCTCAGTAAAAAGCTTTACAAACCTTAGACAACCAGTTTACGGGTATGGAAGTTTTTGCTGTATCTCTCTAGATTTTTAGTAAGGCTAAAAAAGGAGTTCTATATACCAATGTATGAGCTTATTTATACGAGCGTTGCTAATATGAAGTTTGATGATAAGTCTCTTATTAGGCTGTTAAATATAGCAAGGAGTCGAAATCAAGGATATGGAATAACTGGAATGCTAATTTATTATAATCAAGAGTTTATCCAGTTATTAGAAGGCCCGAAGACGGCAGTTGAACAGGTTTTTCCTCTCATAAGAGATGATGATAAGCACCGAACCATTAATGTTGTTTATGAGGGCGATATTCAGTCTCGTGCTTTTGCAAACTGGTCGATGGCTTTTAAATCAGTTAACCACATCAATGAGCTGGTCACCGATGGTTATCGCGACATTTCTCATCCAATTTCTTTGGGAGATCTTTGTTATAAAAATCCCAATGTCGGCAGAGAGATTTTTATGCTTCATAGAGAAATGTTGTTAGGAGTCACTCAATAATTTGTCATCGACTTATGCTGTCTTTTGTTGATGAAAGTCATTCACTCCATCAAAATAACCCTGAGCAAAGGCCGCAAAGATATCTTTTGACTGAGTGGTTGCATGTTGGCAATTGGGAAGATTCTGAAAAGGAAGATTCAAAGACACATCCATTTGTAATCCCGATCGATACCCCGATTCATAAGCACATCCAGGGCATTTATTTTGACTCATTCCTGAGCTATCGGTGGGAACTAGAGCTAAACTTTCTATTAACCTGTGTTGCTTATTACAAATGACCATATCAACTACTTATACTCAACAATAGGTACGTCTGAACTTTTGATTATAGCTCGTTTTTGAGATATTGAAATGCAAATTACTTTTTCTTTAACCTGATTTAGATCAAACAATACCTAAGGTAATTTAGATAGCATTTGTATTGGAGACAGATAGGACTAATGAGGGGGATTTATGAAAACTCAAAAGCATGGCATATCCGTAGGGATCGAGAGAGCTGATAACAACTTTATGCTAACCATTAAAGTCATAGGCAAGTTAACCCATGATGATTACGGCATTATGGTTCCATTGTTGGAGTCGGCACTTCAAGGAGTAAAGAATCCTCGAATTAAAGCGCTTATTGATGCTCAAGAACTGGATGGTTGGGAGCTACGTGCTGCTTGGGATGATCTAAAGTTGGGGCTTAAACATGGCAGTGAGTTTTCTAAGATTGCCATTGTTGGAAACCAAAAATGGTTAGAGTTAAGTACCAGGGTAGGGGCTTGGTTTATGAGTGGTGAGATTGAGCACTTTGACGAAATAGATACTGCTTTCAATTGGTTAGTCAAATAGTTGGTTTCTGCTTTTAATCCGTCAGGTGTTTGCTATTGCTCGGCGAGTGCTGGCTTTTCAGGATTTGATTGTGTGAGGAATTAGGCAGGAAACACGTATTTAATATATACTCGTTATGGGGTAGTTTGTTCCATTTAAGACGATTTTCGTCAGAGAGCAGCGAAAGAGGGTCAGCGAGATGGATCTATCAGATACCACGATGAAGCGGTTGATAGAGTGGTTGAGTCAGAGCACTTGGAACTCTAAGAGTAATCGAGATCTCAAGGCTTTTTATGACTTCATACACGCTTATGTGGCTGATTACGGTTATCAAATTGACCGCCCTCGAGAGCTCATTGAATATATTGCTGAGTATGGAAGGGTGGGAAAAGATACTTTTCTTTATAAAGTGATAGAGAGACGAATTTCCGAAATGACAATCATTCTTAAATATCTGGAATACGAAAGCTCCGGCGGAAAATCTCTGGAAGTCAGTTATTCTAAAACCGCTTATATGTAATCCTGTTGAAAAGATAAAAGCCGACCATGCAAAGTGACTTGCTTGCCTTGCTCGATTAAATTATTTACCTCCCCTAAAAGCAAACTTTAGAAGTCGTATTGTGCCAAACTCTAAAGTTTGGCACAGAATATCCTCTATTTTCGTTTAACTCTGTAGGCAACATAGCTGTCTACAGTGATCCAGAATCCCAATGTCTCGTACAGACGTTGCGAAACGAACTGATGCTTATCTTCAGATAGCTTCTCAATTTTTTCGTAGTATTGGTAAGGTCCAAAGTCATCCTGAGACTCTCCTGATGCTTCTATCAGCCCGTCACTGTACGTAAACTGACGACTATTAATGTCCCAACTAGAGCTTTCTGCGGCAAAGAAGGCCGTGGTGATTGCTTGTGAGGCAGGATCAAAAGTATTGAATACTGTGCCAAAGTACTGACTGGCTTTTTTGAGCTTGCGTAATTTGGGGAGATTTTCAGGATCGGCTTCGAATCCTTCTTTGAGCGAACGCCATTGATTTTTTTGCATTAACCCCGAAGAGTTTGTGCGGATTTTTAAAAAGAAAGGCTGCTCTTTGATGGAGAAGTCGGGACTCAATGAACGGTTAATCGCTAGCCAGTTTCCTTCCATAAAATCATAGTTAGACATCACTTCTCTGGCTTCTTCTGTCGGCGTTTGAGCCATGGAAGCGACCGAAATAAAAAGTGAGCTGAGCAGTAATACAAAATTTTTCATTATTGTTTCCTCTGATTTAGACACTACGGAGTGATTCCGTAGGCCTAACGTTAACGAGGAGTGCCCGCGATTGCGCCAATCTGATTTTGGTAAACGTTAACTTGGCTTGGCGCGGGATTTACGTTTTTCTAACTTATTGATATGTCACAAGAAGTTTTTGAGACTTTGCTTTAAGTTTTTTCTAGAAGTCTCGCTATGTTTGAGTGTGTTGTTGCTTCCTAAATTGAGAAGGCGTCATATTTGTGTGTTTTTTGAACGCGTTATTAAAAGAAGTCTTGTTGTTAAAGCCACACTCTAAAGCAATATCCGTTAGATTTCGACGCTTATTATCTGGATGTTTTAATAAGTTCTGACAATGTTGAATTCGTAGCTCATTGATAAATTCGTAGAAGTTTTTATTCAGGTTTTCGTTGAGTGCCTGCGAAAGGTGATGAGGGCTCACTTTTACTAGCTGGGCTAGCTCCGATAGTGAAAGTTCGTTGTTTAAAAACAATTCTTGTTCTTGGGTAATGCGCTGTACCTGCTGGCAGATATCATCAGCCTTTTGGTAGTTGAGGCTGGAGCGATCATATTTTCGTGTGCTTTCTATAATTGGCGTGTTAAATAGAATCTGCGGCTGCCTTGAGGCCATAAAGCCAATGGCAAACGTGTAGGCCGCTTCTAACAGGTAAAGATACTTAAATTGAATTTGAGCCATACCCTCTAGTGCCAATGAATTGAGCATAATGCTGCCAAGATCCAGTAGCGTGAGAATACCTAATCCGCTGAGCAAGAAATAAAGCCATCGAAGTCGATATTTATCGGTATTCGCAAAGTTAAGCTTGATGGTTTGGGCATAGTTTCGCAATTTTTTAATGGACAAAAAGTAGTAGCCACCGATCTGGAGAAAGCTCACAATATGAAGGAATGGAATGCCCCATGAAACATTGTAGAGACCAAAGGCAATCCACAGAGCGGGAAAAAGTAGCCATAAAAAGTGAACCATAATACTTGAGGTCGCTACTTTAGGCTGGGTCATTAAGATACAATAACAATAAATTACTGGGCCGTGGATAAACAATGGATAGATGCCCATGCGATCAAGAAACTCTGTATTCCATCCTTGCAGCTGTGCATAGCCGATGTACATAACTTGAGTCATCATCAATACAAGGATTGATAGAAATACATTGGCTTTAAAGTTACTGCGACGAGCTGTTAGCAACATGATGACTATCAGCAGTCCTTGGCCCATTGCCGCAGCAAGAATTATTTTTAACGCTTCCAAAAGTACCCAACCCATATTGCAAACATATTAGTTGGTATAATAATTAAAGCCTTCTTCTCTCGCAATGTTCGTATTACAGAACATTGCGAAGGGAGAGTGAAAGATTTCCCTTTAGTTATTGATGTTTTTTATGGGAAAGTGATGCTACGCCTCCCGACTTCTCAATCGCTTCAACTATTTTCATTGTAAAGTTCAGATAGCCGTTCCAGCCTTTAGCATTGGTCATCACCGCGATAGATAAATCTTTGCTCGGAATGAGTATTAAGATAGAAGAGGCACCCGCTTGTCGTCCTGTGTGTCCGATCATTCCTGGAACATACTTTGACCACAGCATGATACCATAGCCATACCTTGATTTATGTGGCATGGCATCTCTCCAACTTTTTTTAGATTTTATATCCAATGATTCGTTAAGTACTGGAGATGTCATTAAACTTTTTGTTTTTGGCAATATAAAACTATCGTTAAACGTTAAAGCAAATTTCACTAGATCACTGGAAGTCGAAAGATAGCCTCCGGCAGGCAAATTTTCGCTAACATCACGAGAGTCTGCTCGACGGATCGTTTTATCACGATTGAGTCGATATCCCGCAGCTCGATGTGGAATGATTGCCCAGGCGTCGTCAGCGAGTGTATTGTTCATCTTGGCTTTTTCGAAAATTGACATCTTTAACAGTGTGCGAAATTTTTGGCCTGATGCTCCTTGCATTACACAGGCTAAAATACGATATCCTAAAGAGGTGTATGACCAATTCGTATCGGGCTCAAATATAAGAGGATCATTCTTAAAAACGTCGAGAGGAGTAATCACATCCTGATATCGAGTTTGCTGACTTAGCTTTTCTTGTAATTCTTTCTTCCTTAAGTTTTCTAGTTCCTTAAGGTCTTGGGTTTCTTCTGATAACTTAGAAAAGTCAAGGTAGCCTCTAATACCCGCCGTATGGGTTAACAATTGTCTCGTTGTAACCTTTCTTTGTTTTTCAGGGAACTGTGGGCAGTAGGTTTGGATAGGTGTGTCGAGGTCAAGCTTTCCTTCTTCAGCCAATGCCATGGCTGATGTGGCTGTAAACCATTTAGCAATAGAGGCCGTTCTGTATTTGGTTTTTGTTGACGCGGGTACTTTGTTCTCTAGATCACTAAATCCAAAAGCATCTTCATAAACAATACGGTCTTTGTATCCGATTGATATTTGTAGAGAAGGTGTGCCAGTACTCGCTAGCTCTTGGCTTGCTAATCTGGCTATTTCTTTTTGCGTATGCACATCCAATTGTTTTTCGGCTGTAAACCCGTTATTTAAGCAAAGTGTAGAGATAAAAAGTACTAGCGCTTTTTTCATAGATGCTCCAAAATGACTGGCATTGGTGAGGATGTCGTTAATTTTTTCAACACTCTACTGATTCAAATTGCTTCTTTTATACTGATATATTTTGAGTTTCAGACTCTCTTCTAAACGTATTGAATGAACAAAAGGAGCTAAGAACGCTTCTAAGCGTTAAGTTTATTTTGGGTATCTTCCTACATTTTCTTTAAATGATAGATTACTTAATAATGTTTCCAATGATTAGCAAGGCTTTCTGGTACCACTTACCTTGTATTGAATAGGCTACATCAAGAGACACTTCTGGCTTGCAGTCTTTGGAGCTGGAGCAACTTCCTCTAGGATAGGCCCTCACAATAAAACTGGTGTTTTTCTTAGGTTTACCTGCTTTATGCGGATTGTCTTCGTCTCGACTGGTTGCTGATATCGTTAAAGTGCATTCCAGATAGGTTAGATAGTTTGAAGTATACGAAACGTTTTCCCCTTTCTCTGAGCTTAAGGAGTTGCCGTAGGATTTGCATCCTTTGTGTGGCTTCTCAAAGTCTCCTGCTACCGCGGTCACCACTTCTTTTCCATTCTTTACGATCTGAATGAAAATACCAGGATCGGGGCCTATGTAATCAGAATGGGCTACCGATACAATCTGGATTTTAGTTTTTGAGTATTCTGCATTATCAAAAGATAAGAACTTAAGTACAGAGCCTGTTCCTACAGCGGTTTCCATTGTAGTTTGTGGTGTGGGTACAAACATCAGAACGGCCATCGGGATTGAAAACAGCAGTAGATATTTAATAAATGAGCTTAATAAACTGGGATGTGGATTTGCTTCGCTTTGAGATTCGGATGAATGATTCCTTTGATTCATATTACTGCCTTTTCCTTGACGAGTGTGGGTTAGCTTAAGTATCTAGTATTTATATGGGAATAGCAAACTAGGTAAGTTCACGAGATGTGCTTATAGGGGAGTCAACAAAAAACATCTCATCTCTGTTATGGGCCTATATTTGGGGGGAGCTTAATATTTCTTGTAGGTATAATGAATAAGGTTAACTTTAATTCTACGTATTAGGTGGACCATAAAGCGCGTCTTCCCATTCTTCAAGTGGGGGAGACATTTCAAATGATGGATCACAGTATGTTCGAATGTAATCAGTCGCTCGTTTTTGTGCATAGGTGAAATTAATAACCTGGCCATAATCATCCATCTCTATATTATTAGCAAAAATAGCAAAGGCTATTTCGATAGCGCCAGGTTCTTCACCATATAGCGACAAGTAGTCTATGTCTTCCAGCATATAGTGAGTTCCGCTCGCCATAAAATAGGCGAAAGTTCTTAATGCACCGCTAAAGTCATTACTCAGTTTCATTTTTAGATGTAAGCCTCAATTTAAACTCAAACGCGAAAACATAATGTCTAGAAAGGATGGCCTTATCTGCACTTTCTGTAAATGCGCCATGGGAGCATTGTTATATTCCACAAGCCACTTATCTGTTATGTTTCGCATTTTTATCAACGTTCGAAACACATACATTTTAAGAATCTCTTCGTGACACCTTCTGTTGCCGATGTAGTGTACGTTAGAAAACTCCAAAAGAACATGTCATTGCTTTTGGAGTTTACGCAGCATTTTACCTTGTAAATTGATATAAGCTTGATGGTTGTGATTTACGAAATATGAATAAGAAATGATCAGTTTTCGAGGTCTTCGTAAAAATTGAATGAATTATAACCCGGTAAATAGTTTCAAATTGTGTCAGAAAACATCATCGGAATTTTGATGTTTATTTGACTTAACTCCTTTTGTAACAATGGGTTAGATTGAATGAGGGACGGCTGGAGATGCCCCGGTTACCCCTAAGTATTCAATAAATTCAATATTTGATGGATTGCACAATGATACACGCATGATAAAGGGTTTGGTTAGTCACTGATTTTCGGTAAGCTGTCTACCTTTTATCTCGCAGCTGTTTAATAGGCTTGGCCAAACTCCCAAAGCCGCACTTCTATTAGGTGTAACTCTTTGAGTGAGAGCCGTAGGGCAATAATAGGTGTTATGGTGAAGATAAACTATTGGCGATAACGAGATTTTATTAATAATCGGCTTGTGTTCATATTTACGCTAGCCCAAAAAATATAAGAATACTAACGGTGAGGAAGCTCTATGAATAAAAATCAATTTTCCCTAGTTTTGTCAGCCAGTGCTATTTCTATTGCACTGATGACCTCAGGATGCTCTTCGCAAGAAGAACAAAAAGCTGAAAAGCCTGCTAAAGTGGCAGAGGTTGCAGAGGTTGAAAAAGTGGCGGTGGAAGCGAACCCTCTTCTTAAGACTTGGAATACGCCATTTGGCGCTCCACCTTTCGCGGAAATCAAAACCGAACATTTTATGCCTGCGTTTAAAAAAGCGATGGCAAAGCACTTAGCTGAAGTCGATGCTATTGTAAAATCCGATAGCGTTCCTACCTTTGAAAATACTATTGAACAACTTGAATTGTCCGGGTCTGATCTGAGTCGAGTCGCTAGGGTTTTCTTTAATTTAACCAGCACTGAGTCTAACGATGAGATGCAAGCTTTGCAGCGTGAAATCTCACCGATGATAGCCCGCCATACGAATGCGATTCAAATGAATGAAGCCTTATTTGCAAAAGTGAAGACGGTTTTTGAAAATTTAGAAAAAAGCAACTTGAATGCCGAGCAAATCAGACTGGTAAAACGTTTACACAACGATGCTGTAAGAGCTGGAGCTGATCTTACGGGTGAAGACCGAGAAAAGTTTGCCAAAATTAATGAGCGTATCTCGAGCTTAACCACTGCGTTTGGTCAAAACATGCTTAATGATAGCCGCAACTTTAAGCTGGTGCTCGAGAAAACTGATTTAGACGGCATGTCGAAATCGATGATTGAAGCTGCCGCGGCGTCAGCGAAAGAGCAAGGATTAGAAGGCAAATATCTTATTACACTACAACGCTCTAGCGTTGAGCCATTCTTACAATTTTCTACCCGTCGTGATCTACGTGAGAAAGCTTTTAAAGGCTGGGCAATGCGTGGTGATAACGATAATGAGTTTGATAATAAAGCCATCGTTGAAGAAATCGTTAAGCTGCGAGCTGAGCGTGCAAAGTTATTAGGTTACAAGCATCACTCGGATTATGTCTTGTCAAATACTATGGCTTCATCACCGGAGGCGGCCATGGAACTACTGATGAAGATGTGGAAGCCTGCCGTCGCACAAGCTGAAAAAGAGAAAGCTTGGATCAAAGAGATAATGAAAGAGGAAGGCGCTAAGCACGAGTTAGCGGCTTGGGATTGGCGTCACTATGCCGAAAAAGTACGTAAAGCACGCTTTGATCTGGACCAAGGTGAAATTGCTCAGTACTTTGAATTAAACAACATGATTGAGGCCAAGTTTTATGTGGCTAACAAACTGTTTGGTTTAACGTTTGAAGAGCGCAAGGACATTCCGGTATATAATCCCGTCGTGCGAGTTTGGGAAGTGAAAGATGCTGCGAATAACTCGATTGGTCTCTTCTTCGGTGATTATTACGCACGTTCAACAAAGCGTTCTGGCGCGTGGATGAGTTCGTTTAGATCACAACAGAAGTTAGCTGGTGACGTTAAGCCTCTCATCATTAATAACATGAACTTAAATAAGCCTGCCGAAGGTGAAGCTACGCTTATGAGTTATTCTGATGCGGTGACACTGTTCCATGAGTTTGGTCACGCATTACACGGTTTGTTGTCGAATGTAACTTACCCAACGCTTGCTGGTACCAGCGTTTCACGGGATTGGGTTGAGTTTCCTGCGCAATTTTATGAGCACTATATTGAGCAATCTTCAATGTTGAAGAAGTTCGCTCGTCATTATAAAACCAATGAGCCAATGCCTGATGAACTTATTCAGCGTATTAAAAATGCAGGTACCTTCAATCAAGGTTTTGCAACCGTTGAATATACTGCGTCTGCGTTAGTCGATATGGCTTATCACTCGATGACAGAAGTGGATAAGATCGATGTTCGAGAATTTGAAAATAAAATCTTGAGTGAATATGGCAAGCCTGACGAAATCATTATGCGTCACCGTAGTACTCACTTCTCGCATATTTTTGCGGGTGGATATTCCTCGGCTTACTATGCCTATATGTGGTCAGAGATTTTGGATGCCGACGGATTCAATGCGTTTGTAGAGGCAAACGATATCTTCGATAAATCAACGGCAAAAAGATTGTATGACTATGTGTTCAGTACAGGTGATACCTTAAACTATGGAGAAGCTTATGTTGGTTTTCGTGGTAGAGAGCCATCTACTGATGCATTGCTAGAAGGTAGAGGTTTTAAGGCAAGTAAAACTAACACCGACAAACAAGCGAAAGGAACGTCTGATGTTAAAACTTTATAAGTGTCATTCTTCTGAGTAAGACATGAATCGTCTTTTATTGGCTTATTTGAATAGTGATTGCTGATATTTGATATCAGTGTTGCAGTACAAGAAAGGGCGCTTTAAGCGCCCTTTTTTTTAGTTAACAGGAAGTAGCAATGGGAGTTAAGATCTTTTCTCGTGGTAGTGAATAGGTCCCTCTTTTATTCAAGGGTTTTATTAAAGAGGAGTACTCTATCAAATTGAAAGATAAATTGTTTAAGAGATACACTGATGTTGGTGTGATGTTTGGATATATTGTGGGTGTCTTGTGCTTCAGGTGCTTTATCCATTACAGAAGGCGATAAGAAGTTAGGGATTAGATCTAAAAAAGATTTGAGAGATTGGATGTATGAGCATAACTGGATCTATCAGAACCCTAAGACCAAAGGAAAGTTTGTTTATCAGGATAAGGTTAACGAGGGTTTGTTAATTCATACCTCATTTGCTCAGTGCCATGCTTACGGTTATTCCGTTCGCAATCAAGTGAGAATCACGGCGAGAGGTCTCGCAAAGTTAACTGAGAAAGAGATTCAAAATGGTGATGTTAGAGCGAAGAGGTTAAAGCAAGCCCCTTGAGGGGCCTGCTAGATTCTTAAAGTTACTTAGTGGAAGTAGTCTCTTTTTCTACTTCTTTTAAACGATGATAGAGTGCAATTTTACTCATAAAACTTTTTAAGTAATGTTTAGCTGCTAACTGTCCATAAGGAAGCTCTACTTGAGAAAAATCTACAATCTCAGAGCT
>NZ_JAMXSB010000039.1 GCF_024124665.1 Pleionea sp. CnH1-48 | reverse complement strand
AGATCCAACCATTGGCAAACATCCAATCTCTTAAATCTTTTTGTGGTCGAATACCTAAAGCCTTAGCAGCTTCTGAAACTGTTAGCGAGTTCTCACAGTCCATCAACTGATCATAAGCATGGACCTTCGGTGCATCAATTTGTGCTTGGTGCTTAAGCTCTTTGTTTTCCTTTGTTGCATCCAGAGCAATCGTCAAGGCTTGCTCCAAGTCAATGTTATGAGGGTCGATAGCATAACCACCCGTTTTGCGGATACTTGGTAACACCTCAGACACAACCCAATCCTCAAAGCGTTCTGCACTGGGTAACTTTGAGCGCATGATAAGACGGTAAACGTCACGCTCTGGGATAATCTGTAAACCTCTTGGGGGAATTTCTAAAAGTACCGTTTTGTTACTTTTGAGTAAAATCATATACTTACAGTGCATATCTATTGCACGTCGCGTATTTAAGTAGCCTAAAGCCTCGGCGACATCCTTTGCCACAAACCACGGCTCACCCTCTTTCTCAATTACTCGGATGTTCTGATTATCAAATTCAAATGGTATTACGTTCATGTATTTTAAATTCCTTTCTATAAGTTCCATTCTCAGAGTTTCTTAAAGCTGCTCTTTGTTTTTTCTACTATCTGCTAGGTAATTTCTTTTTAAATGTTCAATAAAAGTGAAGTGGTCCTCACACTTACTTTTCAGCTCCTTATTCTCTTGGCGCAAACTCAGCACCTCTTTAATAAGGTTCTCTTCTCCTAATTGATTTAACTCAATCAAGGTTTCTTCTTCGTATGTACGATTTTTTACACGCTCAAGCCATAACTTAATATTATGCTTATCAACGTTACTTTGATTCTTAAGTAACTTTAATACCTCTGTATATGGAATGATTGTGATTACACTCACACTGATACCATCCCCAGATATCACTAGATTTTTAAAGTCGCTTATCTCTTCTATGAGTTGTTCTAGGGGTTCCTCTATCTTTAGAACCTCTGTGATTGCCTCAAAGCCAAACCAAGGCACACCTTTGATTTGATAAACGTTAACAGGTAATAGGTTGAACATAACCGTAGTGCTATACATGTTTGTAATTTTCCTTATTCAATTTATTTGTAATTAATCAGAAAGCAGACAAAAGCCATATCTTTCCTTCTGGGGGTAGCCACTTGTGATATAGGTAATTTTTAAGACAGGCTTAGAGGTATCTTTAAGAGATCTTAGAGACTATCTTTAAGACTTATCTTTTAGCTTCTTTCCTTCTGGGGTTAGCCACTTCTCAATTCGTCACTTATTTGCCCAGGAGAAGCCCAAATCTTACTTACTCGAAAAGAGCGCCCGAACATCAATACAGGGACAATCTTTGCCCTTATCTAAATCTCTATGTCCTAGAATCTCCTGAATTGGGAAGCGCAGCCGTAAGTCATCATAGAGCTTCTTCAAGGTTGCATACTGTGCGAGCGTGTAATTAGCGTCTGCTTGTCCTTGTTCGTTAAGCCCACCTATGAGACACACACCTATCGTGTTGTGATTGTTTCCCCGAACGTGAGCGCCTTGATATTGAAGAGAGCGTCCAGACTCTAAGGAACCGTCACGATTAATCACAAAATGGTATCCAATATCAGACCACCCTCGGTCCTCTGTGTGCCACTTTTTGATAACTTGTGCGTTTACCTTCATGCTCGGCTTTGTGGCGCTACAATGGACTACAAGGCCGTATACGTTTAATTTGTTTAGTTTTCTCATGTCTTTTCATTTTCCTTAATGAATGTTTAATATTTGTTGTTTAATTTGAAGAGGGGCTTAGGACAGCCCCGAGAATAGACTTAGAAAAAATACATTGGGGATATTAGTGTAAACTTGATGGAATTCTCAAGTTTTACGCTGCCTTTCTCTCAGCAGCTTGAGGCTTTTTTCTTACATTCTCCCTTTGTAAGCTCCAGTAAATCTCTTGATAATGATTGTGCTTAAAGC
>NZ_JAMXSB010000038.1 GCF_024124665.1 Pleionea sp. CnH1-48 | reverse complement strand
GAAACGCCGACAACAACACAAACACCGAAGGCATCATATAATCCGGCAAACACTGCTCTAAACCCGACTTCAGTTGCGCCAACGCCGAGTCGCTATCCACGCCGTCTTCCAATACCACATAGGCGCGCAACACTTTATCTCCTGAGCCCGCGCCTTCAGCCAACACCACCGCACTCTTCACGCCCGGTTGTTGCAATACCTGATGCTGAACTTCACCCAACTCAATACGGAAACCCCGTACCTTAACCTGGTCGTCTTCTCGTCCCAGATACGCCAAAGCACCGTTCGGTAAATAACGAACCACATCACCCGTTCGATACAAACGTCCCGCTCCAAAAGGATTCTCTATAAAACGCTCTGCGGTTAAATCCGCCTGCTTAAGATATCCCAGAGCGACACCATCACCGCCCACCAACAACTCGCCTTCTGCACCATAAGGTGCCAGGCTGCCATCTTTACTGACAACAAACGCACTCGACCCTTGAACACAATGACCAATCGGTAACTCAACATCCGGCTCAGGGAGCGCATCAACAACATAACAACTGGAGAAGGTCGTGTTCTCTGTCGGACCGTAACCATTAATGACCGTCAACTGAGGCGCTTTCTGTTTAACCTGATGCACCGCCAACGGACTTAAAACATCACCGCCCGCTAACACATACTCAAGCGAAGAACTCGCCAGCGCTCGTTCACTCCATTGCTCAAACAAACCCGCAGTCAACCACATCGCCGTCACCTGATAACGACTCAACACCTCATCCAGTCGATTCAGGTCCAGATAATCATCTGGATATAAAACAAGACATCCACCATTGAGTAAGGCGCCCCATATCTCCAACGTCGCCGCATCAAATGACACCGAACTGCTTTGTAAGAAACGCGTTTGCGCATTCAAATCCATAAAGTTCGGCGCACTTACCAAACGCAAAACACTCTTATGCGCTACCATCACACCTTTCGGCAACCCCGTCGAACCCGAAGTAAAGTTGATGTAAGCCAAACTTTCTGCCGTCGACTCAACAGATGGCTCCAGTGTCATGGCCACATCCATGTCAGAAAGACCATCAAGCGACAACAACATCGCACCATCACCGGATAACGTCGAGGCCTGTTCCTTATCAGTAATAATCACCGATAAGTCGGCTTCTTTTATCATGTAATCCAGCCGCTCTTTGGGGTACTTCGCATCCAGTGGTACATAAGCTGCACCCACTTTTAAAATACCCAACATCGCAGCTATCATGTCGATAGAACGAGACACACAAAGACCCACACACTGTCCTGCTTCAACCGAACCTTCTTGTTGCAAATACCCGCCAATGCGGTCCGATAAATGCTCCAATGCGCGATACGTTATCTCTTCATCCTGATAGCACACAGCCACCTGCTCAGGATAGTTGGCTGCCATCCGTTGGAAACGCGCTACCAGACTTGAATCTCTGCACTCATACGCCAGTGAAGGTTGCTCTACTAACCGAGACATCTCTTCTGCACTGAACATCGACCACTGAGGTATCTGACCTACGTCCGGTAACACCACATTCTGTAACAGACGCACAAAGTGTTGATTGAAACGTTGAATAAAATCTTCATCAAACAAAGCAACGTCATAAATCCATTGCAAACCCAGTCCATCGTCTCTCGATTCTACATTCAACTCTAAGTCGAACTTGCAATACACCTCGTCGTTGCTCAGTGCTGAAAACTGAACCTCATCTAACGACAAATCCGATTGCTCATTGCTGTCCATCGACAACATAATCTGAACCAGTGGCGCAAACTGCAAACTCCGTTCTATCTGACAATGTTCAACAATCACATCAAAGGGGATGTCCTGATGTTGCTGAGCGCCCAGATGCACCTCTCGAACGTGAGACAAAAACCCATCCACACTCTCAAAAGCTGTTGAGGTTCTTAAGGCCAATGTATTCACAAAAAAGCCGATTAAAGGTTCAACTTCTTTTTGCATTCGGTTAGCAACCGGAGTGCCAATCACCACGTCATCACGATGACTATAGCGAGCCACTAATAAGGCCAGTGTTGCATGCACCAGCATGAACAACGTAATGCCTTGTTGTTGAGCTTTCTCTTTTAAGGCGGCCATTAACTCTGCCGACAACTCTGCGTTGACACGGCCACCTTCATAGGATTTTTTATTCGGTCTTTTATGGTTCAACGGCAGATTATGAACCACTGGCACATCCTCTAACTGAGTCTGCCAGTAACCCAACTGCTGCTCCAACACCTCACCACTCAACCACTCTCGTTGCCAATGCGCATAATCCATATACTGAACCGATAACGGAGCCAAC
>NZ_JAMXSB010000037.1 GCF_024124665.1 Pleionea sp. CnH1-48 | reverse complement strand
AGCTGAACCGATAGGTATCTTGGCCATAACCGCCACTCAGAGTATCGTCACCTGTGCCACCCACAAGGACATCATCACCACTGTCACCATACACCGTATCATCACCGGAGCCGCCCACGACCGTATCATCGCCGTCGTAGCCGCGCACCGTATCATTACCCGCACCGCCATCAATGATGTCTGCCGCATCGTTAAAGCCTGAAATACTGTCATTGCTATCACTGCCTGTTAGCACGACTTGAGTCATCGCCGCCTGGTCCCATTCGGTCCCATCGGCTTCAAAAATAATCTTATCAATGGCGTAAGACGTATGGGCCGTTCGTCCCGTGTAGAAATGATTATTTACAAGGATTTCATCGCCCGTCGGCACATGAGTGATGACAAGATGATGTCCCGAGCGACTCAAACGAATATCACTGGCCTGAATGGAGCTATCAAACACCACGGTGTCGATCTCGTTGGCACTGGTGGATTGCGTGATTTTGTCGTTGCCGAATCCAAGGCTGAAACGGTAAGTGTCATTGCCACTGCCGCCGTTGAGTGTGTCGTTCCAATTGCCACTCACTAAGGTGTCATCATCATTAGTGCCGCTTAGACTGCTGCCTAATACATCCGCAGTGTAGGTCGAACCTGAAACGGCATGAACCACCACCGTGCCATCCGTATCCACCACCGCGAGACGGTTAGCGATGTCGGTGTAATTCCATTGGCTGGCATCAGCAAACTGGATGGCATTCAAACGATAGTTGCCACCAGAGAAATGGCTTTTTACGACAATAGAGTCGCCTAGCTGGCCTGTCAGGATCACCAGATCGTTGCTACTGCGGAATACTCGAACATTAGCGGATTGAATACTGCCATCGAACACCAGGGTGTCCGAACCACCGCCTACGTGAATCGTGTCACGACCATCACCCGCACGATAATGGTATTCATCATTACCTGCGCCGCCCTCGAGTGTGTCTTTGCCAGTGCCACCTATCAGGGTGTCGTTGCCATCTTCACCTTTAAGGGTATCATGGCCTGAATCACCTTGAAGGGTATCGTCACCTCGACGACCTTCAATACGATCATCGCCTGCTCCACCAGCCTGCGTTTGAGCATTGTCGGTTCCAACAAGCCGATCATCACCGTCGGTCTGGCCATTGGCGATCTGGTTTTCTATCTCTGCAACATTCCATTCGGTGCCATCCGCAAAGCGGATGCCATCTATGTTGTAAGAGGCACTGGAGAAATGATATTTAACAGTGATGCTGTCGTCGCTACGAATATCGCGCACAACCAGATCATTGCCATTACGTTGCACACGAATCACATCAGTGGTGAGTGTGTTGTCAAACTCGATCCAGTTAGTCCCCTGTTGAGTCGATTGGATGGTGTCTTGCCCGAAGCCTCGTGAGAAAACAAAACGATCGCTGCCTGTACCAGCATACAAAGTATCATCGCCCTCACCGCCAATAAGAACATTCGTGCCATAGTTAGCGTGAAGTTTATCGTCGCCCGCACCGCCTTCGAGCTGGTCATCACCATAACCCGCCGTCAGATTATCGTTACCTGCTCCACCTTGAACCTGATCGTTGCCGTACCCTCCTTGTAATTCATCATGGCCGGCTCCACCTTGTAGAACATCATCACCATAGTCGCCCAGCAGCGTATCATCGCCTGCACCGCCAAGAAGTTGATCGTTATCATGGCCGCCGTAGAGTCTGTCATCCCCTTCATCACCGGACAATTGATCATCACCGTATTGACCATACAATTTGTCGTCGCCCTTGCCACCGGATAACTGTTCGTTACTGTTCATACCACCAAAGGTATCAGCGCCATCGGTGCCATTCATGGCGTAGCTCAGCTCAAGCTCGGTGGCTGTCCATTGAGTGCCATCGGCAAAACGGACAAAAGCAGGTTGGTAGGCCGTCCCAGAGAAATAGCTGTTGATGGTTACTTGGTCATTGGTTCCAGCAAAGGAGATAATCAGATTGTATGAAGAACGATATAAAACAATGTTGTCTTTGGTGTGCTGACTGCCAGTAAACTCGATGCCATCGTGGCTTTCGGCACGAGTAATTACATCTTGGCCGAAGTTGTCACCAAATACGTAAGTATCCGCGCCCGATTGGCCGTCGAGCGTATCATCGCCAGTGCCGCCATCAAGACGGTCTTCGCCTGTGCCACCGTAGAGTTTATCTTGACCCGAACCACCTAATAAGGTGTCGCTGCCAGCATCACCATAGAGGGTGTCAGCACCCTGTTCGCCTTCCAGTCGGTCGTCATTATTACCGCCGTACAGACGGTCATCACCCTGGCCACCTTTTAGTGTTTCGGCCACATCGGCACCACCAAAGGTATCGTCACCATCGGTGCCTGTTTGGGCATAATTAGCTTCTAATTGCGCGGCTGTCCATTCGGTGCCGTCAGCAAAGCGAATCGCGGCAGGTTGGTAGTTAGTGCCAGAAAAATAGTTGTTGAGCGTTAACTGATCTTGCGAACCATCGAATGAGATCACCAGATTATAAGAAGAGCGCGTTAAACGAATAGACTCTTTGGTATGCAGTGCACTGGAGAAAACAATGCTATCCAGGGTGTCGGCAGACGCAATCACATCGCGTCCAAAGTTCGCACCAAAATAATAGGTATCCGCGCCCTGCTGGCCTGCCAAAGTATCATCGCCCGAACCGCCGTAAAGGTGATCGTCACCGTAACCGCCGTAAACGGTGTCATCCCCGGCATCACCATGAAGCGTGTCGTCGCCCTGGTGGCCATAAACAAGATCGGCTCCGCCTTTAGCTTGCAGGGTGTCGGCCTGGTTACTGCCCTGAATGTCATCCTGGAAATCACTGCTGGTCAGACTCAAACGGCGATCTAATTCAGCACTGTTCCACTCTGTTCCATCAGCAAAACGAACGCCGCTCAACTGATAGCTACTGGATGAAAAGTGCGAATGAACCCGGATAT
>NZ_JAMXSB010000036.1 GCF_024124665.1 Pleionea sp. CnH1-48 | reverse complement strand
CACTTCCACATCCTGCCTATCAACGTCGTAGTCTTCAACGGCTCTTCAGGGAGCTTAAAGCTCCAGAGAAATCTTATCTTGGAAGGGGCTTCCCGCTTAGATGCTTTCAGCGGTTATCCTGTCCGAACATAGCTACCCGGCAATGCTTCTGGCGAAACAACCGGAACACCAGAGGTTCGTCCACTCCGGTCCTCTCGTACTAGGAGCAGCTTTCCTCAAATTTCTAACGCCCACGGCAGATAGGGACCGAACTGTCTCACGACGTTCTAAACCCAGCTCGCGTACCACTTTAAATGGCGAACAGCCATACCCTTGGGACCGGCTACAGCCCCAGGATGTGATGAGCCGACATCGAGGTGCCAAACACCGCCGTCGATATGAACTCTTGGGCGGTATCAGCCTGTTATCCCCGGAGTACCTTTTATCCGTTGAGCGATGGCCCTTCCATACAGAACCACCGGATCACTAAGACCTGCTTTCGCACCTGCTCGACGTGTCTGTCTCGCAGTCAAGCACACTTATACCTTTATACTAACCTCACGATGTCCGACCGTGATTAGTGTACCTTCGTACTCCTCCGTTACTCTTTGGGAGGAGACCGCCCCAGTCAAACTACCCACCACACACTGTCCTCGTCCCGGATAACGGGACTGAGTTAGAACTCAAACATTACCAGGCTGGTATTTCAAGATTGGCTCCACGCAAACTGGCGTTCACGCTTCAAAGCCTCCCAGCTATCCTACACAAGTAATGTCTAAGTCCAGTGTGAAGCTGTAGTAAAGGTTCACGGGGTCTTTCCGTCTAGCCGCGGGTATACGGCATCTTCACCGCAATTTCAATTTCACTGAGTCTCGGGTGGAGACAGTGTGGCCATCGTTACGCCATTCGTGCAGGTCGGAACTTACCCGACAAGGAATTTCGCTACCTTAGGACCGTTATAGTTACGGCCGCCGTTTACCGGGGCTTCGATCATGAGCTTCGACGAATCTAACCCAATCAATTAACCTTCCGGCACCGGGCAGGCGTCACACCCTATACGTCCACTTTCGTGTTTGCAGAGTGCTGTGTTTTTAATAAACAGTCGCAGCCACCTGGTTACTTCGACCAGCCTCAGCTTAGGGAGCAAGTCCCATCACCAAAACCGGCGTACCTTCTCCCGAAGTTACGGTACTATTTTGCCTAGTTCCTTCACCCGAGTTCTCTCAAGCGCCTTGGTATTCTCTACCTACCCACCTGTGTTGGTTTAGGGTACGGTTACTTGTTATCTGAAGCTTAGAGGATTTTCCTGGAAGCAGGGCATCAACCACTTCATCTCCGTAGAGACTCGTCGTCAGTTCTCAGCATTAAGGACCCGGATTTGCCTAAGTCCTCTGCCTACAACCTTAAATCTGGACAACCAACGCCAGACTGGCCTAGCCTTCTCCGTCACCCCATCGCAATAACAAGTAGTACAGGAATATTAACCTGTCTCCCATCGACTACGCATTTCTGCCTCGCCTTAGGGGCCGACTCACCCTGCTCCGATTAGCGTCGAACAGGAACCCTTGGGTTTCCGGCGAGGGGGTTTTTCACCCCCTTTATCGTTACTCATGTCAGCATTCGCACTTCTGATACCTCCAGCAAACCTCCCGGTTCACCTTCAACGGCTTACAGAACGCTCCTCTACCATGCGTGCAAGCACGCATCCGCAGCTTCGGTGTATCGCTTAGCCCCGTTACATCTTCCGCGCAGGCCGACTCGACTAGTGAGCTATTACGCTTTCTTTAAAGGATGGCTGCTTCTAAGCCAACCTCCTAGCTGTTTTAGCCTTCCCACATCGTTTCCCACTTAGCGATAACTTTGGGACCTTAGCTGGCGGTCTGGGTTGTTTCCCTTTCCACGACGGACGTTAGCACCCGCCGTGTGTCTCCCATGATTGCACTCCTCGGTATTCGGAGTTTGCATCGGGTTGGTAAGCCGGGATGGCCCCCTAGCCGAAACAGTGCTCTACCCCCGAGGGTGATACATGAGGCGCTACCTAAATAGCTTTCGAGGAGAACCAGCTATCTCCTGGTTTGATTAGCCTTTCACTCCGAGCCACAGGTCATCACCGCATTTTTCAACATACGTGTGTTCGGTCCTCCAGTTGGTGTTACCCAACCTTCAACCTGCCCATGGCTAGATCACCAGGTTTCGGGTCTACTCCCAGCAACTCATTCGCCCTATTAAGACTCGCTTTCGCTACGCCTCCCCTAATCGGTTAAGCTTGCTACTGAGACGTAAGTCGCTGACCCATTATACAAAAGGTACGCAGTCACATAGCTATACTATGCTCCCACTGCTTGTATGCACACGGTTTCAGGTTCTATTTCACTCCCCTCACAGGGGTTCTTTTCGCCTTTCCCTCACGGTACTGGTTCACTATCGGTCGGCAGAGAGTATTTAGCCTTGGAGGATGGTCCCCCCATATTCAGTCAAGATAACACGTGTCCCGACCTACTCATGTTTCATTCACTAGGCACTTTCGCGTACGGGGCTATCACCCTCTATCGCCAGGTTTTCCAACCTGTTCCGCTAACACCTAATCAACTTTTGGGCTAATCCCCGTTCGCTCGCCGCTACTTAGGGAATCTCGGTTGATTTCTTTTCCTACGGGTACTTAGATGTTTCAGTTCTCCGCGTTCGCCTCTTACACCTATGAATTCAGTGTAAGATACCTGCCTTATGGCAGGTGGGTTCCCCCATTCAGACATCTCCGGATCAAAGGTTGTTTGCCACCTCCCCGAAGCTTTTCGCAGGCTACTACGTCTTTCATCGCCTTCTGCCGCCAAGGCATCCACCGTGTGCACTTATTCACTTGACCATATAACCCCAAATAGTTTCCTATAAAAAGGCTATACGACCACTGAACGTCTTACTTTTTCGCACTACTGTTGGTTTCAAATAACCTTCAGCGCTTGTATGACTCATTTCCAGATTGTTAAAGAACGACTGATAGAAATATCAGAACCAAACAAAAGCTTGCTTCTAATATCTC
>NZ_JAMXSB010000035.1 GCF_024124665.1 Pleionea sp. CnH1-48 | reverse complement strand
CCTGCAAAGCCTGCTCTGCTATCTCAACATCAAAGCTCCCTTCTACACGCAACGCTATCGGCATGTTGTACTCTGGACTGCCGCCTTCCAACTGGTCGATAAACCATAAACGTTGTTGCGCAAAGGATAAAACTTCTGACGTTTCACTGTTTTCTCTGGGCGTCAGCGAAGGTCGTTCGACTGATTCGCCTTGAGACTGAACAGCTTTAAAGAAATCAATCAACTGTTGCTTATTTTGTAAAACATCCTGTTTGATATCTTCAGGAAACTCATCAACAGTCAGTTCATACTTTAAGTACTCGCCATCGTAGGAAAGAAAAACGCCATGTTGTGCAGCTTTCTCTAGTAGTTGTTGCATCACTAAAGCACTCCTTCCTCTTTGACTACCGCCTGCTTTTTCATTTCGTCGATTGTCGAAAGTGTTTGTTGCGCAATGATCAAACTGGCTAACTCACGCAAGTTCTTTATCTCAAACAAAGTACGAACAGGTAGTTCCAAATTGAAACTTTGACGAATGTCCGTCGCCATACGAACAATTAACAATGAATGCCCACCCAGCTCGAAAAAGTTAGCATCAACACTGATAGCCTTGGCCTCGATGTTTAACAACGAGCCCCATATTTCAGTAACCATAGTCTCTACATCATTTGCAGGCTCTATGTAATGCTCCTCTTCCCACGAAGACTCCATTGTCTGTAATTTTTTCTTATCGACTTTTCCTCGATCATTAAAAGGCATGCTTTCAAGAGACACGAGCAAAGAGGGCATCATGTAACCAGGAATTTTTTCTTGAAGCTCTTCTTTTAAGAGAGACTTCCACTCTGAGTTTTTGGCAAAACTAGGATCAAGCTCAAGAAAAGCAACCATTCGCGAAGGTTCACCACCATCACCGGCCTTCATAACGACAGCTGCCAGACGTACATACTCACATGTGTGAAGCTGCTGTTCGATCTCAGCTAACTCAACTCGGTAGCCACGAATTTGTACCTGGTCATCTTCTCGCCCAACAAAAACCAACTGACCATCTTGAAGATATCGAACACGATCTCCGGTTCGATAAAGTCGTTGTGAAGATAAAGGATGCTTAACAAAACTTTTGTTAGTTAACTCAGGTTGGTTGATGTATTCTTTTGCCAGGCAAGGGCCGCCAATGTATAACTCTCCAACGGTTCCTAGAGGACATAATTGTTGGTGCTCATCCAATACCAATAATTGACGATTGCCAAACACTTGCCCCATTCTTACCTGTTGCAAATCGTCTTTGTTGATTGCTCTAACAGCTGAAGTAATAACCGCTTCTGTTGGACCATAAGCGTTAAACAATTGACAGGATGATGAAATATCTAAGTCGAACCATTGTTGAACGACTTCTTTACCAAGTGCTTCGCCTCCCACAACCAAACGAGTTAATGAACAGCTTTGCCATAAAGTATCAAAGTCTTTGTGTGTGATCTGAGCCAGATACCCTGGCGACAAATCGGTGATAGTCACCTTATGTTGTTCAACCATTTTGAAGAAAGCCTGCCCTTCGAGCAATGCATCTGGTGCAATCACAAGCCTACTTCCACCGATTAATCCCGTCAGGGTTTGCTCAAAGAAAGTATCAAATCCATAGGAAGCTAATTGAAGTACAGTATCGGTAGAATTGAACTGGAAATAATCACACACGTTCAACAAGTGCGATGCTAAGGCAATGTGCTCCACTAACACGCCTTTAGGTTGTCCGGTAGATCCAGAGGTGTAGACAATATAGGCAGGCATCTCTAGTGGATGTGAAAACGCCAGGTTAAGATTGTCTTCGGAATATTGAGACAGGAGTGATAAAGTTTTCTCTGAGTCCATCTCAATTGACGTCATTTTATCCTGAGAACTAAAGTAACGCTCAAGTTCAGAACTTGTCAGTACATGATTTAATTGTGCGTCTGATGCAATAAAACTGAGTCGCTCTTGAGGATACTGAGGATCTAACGGAACATAAACTCCGCCCGCTTTAAATATTGCCAGCATGCCAACAATAATATTTGGCGAGCGCTCCACACAAAGTCCAACAGAATCGCCAGGCTTAACACCCAACTCTAATAAATAATGAGCAAGCTGATTCGCTTGCGCGTTTAACTCGGCATAAGTCAGAGAGCGGTCATCACAGATAACGGCCACGTTATCTGGTGTTTTCTCAACTTGCTGTTCTATATATTGATGAGTTAACTGCTTTGCTAACACTGACTTTGCTTGCGGATTTAATTCATTAACTTGATATTCAACTTCATTACGAGAAAGTAATGGTAGCTGCTCTACCTTTTGAATATCTGTTTTTACAAACTCAGAAAGTAAGCGAACAAAGTGTTCCTGCAACTGTTCAATATGCTCGAGTGTAAAGAGCGATGTATCAAATAGCCAACATAGTTCCAATACTTTGTCATCAAACTGTCCACTCAGCTCCAAATCAAACTTCGCGACAGAATGATCAGTAGCAATGGGAGACAATGAAACTTCCGGTAATTGAAGCTCCGCACTTTGATCTTCATCCATTGTCAAAAGCACCTGAAACAATGGAGTATGTTGTTGGCTTCGACTCTGACAACAATGCTCAACTAAAAACTCAAATGGCACATCCTGATGTAACTGTGCATCCAGATTCACTTGCTTTACATGCTCAAGATAGTCATTAAAATCGCTATAGTCTGTCGAAGTTCGCAACACCAATGTGTTAACAAAAAATCCGATCAATGCATCCAATTCCGATTGCGTTCGATTCGCTACTGGCGTGCCAATTACTATGTCTTGACTGTTGCTGTGTCGTGAAAGTAATAAAGCAAAAGCCGCATGCAAGATCATGAACATGGTCATGTTGTTTTGAGTCGCAAGACTCTGTAGTGCAACACTCAGCGACTCTGGTAACCGCTTAATCACAGTACCCGCTTGATACTGTTTCAGCTCAGGCCGTTCAAAATCGAGAGGTAAACCATGAACCACTGGCACATCCTCTAACTGAGTCTGCCAGTAACCCAACTGCTGCTCCAACACCTCACCACTCAACCACTCTCGTTGCCAATGC
>NZ_JAMXSB010000034.1 GCF_024124665.1 Pleionea sp. CnH1-48 | reverse complement strand
GCATTCGCCAAGACCTGTCGGTTTTGCCATTGACCTGCCTGATAAGTATTCTTTATCACAAAATGCGCGGCTCCTGCTGATATCACTGAGCGGCCCGTTTGTGTGAGAACATTCTTAAAGTTAAAGGCACTACCTTGAGTATCTGGCAGTCTTGGCTCTTTACCGCCCAATGCCTGATTCACTGACGCACTAATCACCGAAGTCGCCACGTCACTCCAACGGAAACTCGCATCCTTCGCTCCCATCAGTTTGCCTGCCGCCACACTCGCTGGCACCGACAACGCGGCCTGACTCACACCCCGCAAGTATTGGTTGGTCGCATCCGAAGCCCCTTTGATAAGCTTCGCATCTTTTAACGCAGAGCCTATGCCCACAGTCGCTATGGACGTTAAACCGCTCACCATGGCCTGATTAGTATTGATGTCATCGACAACACCGAAAGTGCGCCCCGTCACCTGACTTGCCAGATTGCCAGCAACACCGCCTACAAATGCAGAAGCCGCTGTTGTCCCTGTGAAACCTAAGCCACCACTGAGGACACTGCTACCAACACCCCAGACCGACTGACCGACTGCTCCTGCAGCCTGAGCAAAAGCCCCCGCCGTATACACCGTCACAATCGCTGCTACAGCCACCATGACCAGCATGGCTACCTGATTACATTCTGCCTCTGGTGGATTCGGAACATAAGGCAAGTTCGGTGTGATATCCCCTATCATTTCACTCGGGTTATATACCTTAAAGTCCGCCGCATCATTAAAGCCATTGCTCACCGCCGGTATCGTTAAGGTCTGACCCGCCGCTAGTTCATCATTCCCCTGCAAGCCATTCGCATCCGCTATCACATACCATAAACTCTCGGTGCCATAAAAACGCAACGACAATGATCTCAAACTGTCGCCCTGATTTACAGCCACCTGCGACTCATTCAACTGGGACGAGGAGGTCAACATCTGATACGACGCCGAATCCCCCAGATTAAACTCACCCAACGGTGACACATTCACGATTTCCTGACCGCTCGAGTAATAGTAATAACGCAACGCATCGTTGTAACGATTATCATCGTCGTACACATAACGCTGCTCATCCGTGTTGTAGATTCGCGTTTGCTTTAACCAGGCTCGACCATCCCCCTGATATGACAAGGTTCGGTGTTGCTCTTCATTTAACGCATCGCTTTTGTAACGCTCAACAATATGCGTCGCCAGCCCCGCTTCGTTAAACAACGTCTCAGTCTCACCTGGCTTTAACTGCGATTGAGTACTCTCTCCCTGCACCATACGCACCTGATAATCATCACCCTGACGATAATGGTAACGATAGGTATTCGTGTAGCTGTTTAAATCTTCGTTGTAAGTTTCACCATACGCTGTGTTTTTCTTCTCATAGCGATAACCTTTCATACGGCCCGCTGCATCGTAACCTGCTATCACTTCTCCTTGACTGTCTTCTTCACGCTCATAGGTCGACACCGACATCTCTTTCAGATGCTCACTGCCACCCAACCGCATCGCTTCATAGGCCGCATCAATGATTGGCATCGCATTCGGATTACCTCCTCGTCCGGCCACCCAGTTTGCATCCTGCAGAATCGCTTCAAAGTGATTATGCTCAACCCCCCAGCTCGATACCTTCAGCACACGTCCATCCATATCGTATTGAGTCCGTTGCTCCGATTCGCGTATCCCCGTTAAGTCACGGCTAAATTGACGAAAACTATAATCATCCTCACCACCAAAATATTGCGCACTCATCACCACACGACCTGCCAGGTCATACGACTGCACGGATGCTCGACGCCACAAGCCCGTCACCGCATTCAACGGCTCCGCATGGGCATACACCTGCTCTCGTATCGCAGCATTCGACCAGTCAATAATACCCAGCGAGCTAAAAGTATCATCTCCATCAAAATCGCTATTAAGGTGCGACTCCTCTACCAACTGCCCTCGCTCATTGTACTCATAACGTCTCACCTCAGCCTCAACAGGCGTTGAGCTGTCATTATCGTCGTAACGTACCGTCATTACCTGATTGCCGATAGCATCGTAACGAATATGGAATCCCTGTTCCGCAGTTGGAGTAATCGTGGTAACCCCTTTATTGTTCGGTTTCAGCTCGCCCTCTGCCACCACCACACGGTTATTGCCGTCGTAGGTGTACCAGTAATCCTTCTCATCTCGATGGCTCCAGTCCAGCAACCATGGCATATAACCTCGACGGACACCGCCCTTGTTAACGGTCGTCGTATTGTCAATCTCTGTCCCGCTGGTTTTAAATTCAAAACTTGACTCAGCATCCTGCACCGGGCTCGCTGTAGTGTTGGCTGGGCTCGTCTTGGCCACCGCATCGGGATTGTCTTCAATCTGTAAGCGCAACGTCTGATACACATGCTTACCGTTCTCATCCAGCGCCCAGATTCGGACCTCATACACACCAAACTCGCTCTCACCACTTTGATGTTGAGCCGCATCCGCAGGTGCATCCACCGTTAAGGTCAGCGCACCATCCACAACACTCAACGACACCCAGTCCGGCAGCGCCTGATAATCAAAGTGCCACCGCTGCTCTGTCACATAACCGTTGTTACCGCTATTATTAGTCGGCTCATCCCCCAAGCCAAACTCAGGAAGTAACGACACATCCGGTTCCAGTCTCCCACCCGAACCGCTGTTCGAACCGCCATTAGCAGGCACCAACACATCACCGAATGTCCCCACACCCCAATTAGCATGGTACAGAGTGTATTCATCCACTCCCTCAAATAGCGACGATACATTCAAGTTGGTGGCTTCTCCTTCACGCGCCGTATAACTCAAGGTCGCATTCGTCGATGTATCCAGCAATGGATGTGACTCTCGATTATCCCCTGTATTCTGGAACTTTGACGCCAATATTCGCGTCTGCCGACGATTGCCTGCTTCGTCATAATAGTACTCCGCATGCATCACATCCCTATCCGTGGTCAAATCTTTTGTCTGCACTCGAATCAGACGATTCTGAGTGTCGTACAAGCTCACCGTCTCACGCGAATAATGCAAACCATTACGTAAGCTACCATCATACACTTCACGCACTCGGCGACCAGCCGAGTCATAACCATACAGTGAAACAACCCCCATATCTCGGTCATCAGT
>NZ_JAMXSB010000033.1 GCF_024124665.1 Pleionea sp. CnH1-48 | reverse complement strand
TGGTGTCTTTGCCAAACCCTAAGCTGAACCGATAGGTATCTTGGCCATAACCGCCACTCAGAGTATCGTCACCTGTGCCACCCACAAGGACATCATCACCACTGTCACCATACACCGTATCATCACCAGAGCCGCCCACGACCGTATCATCGCCGTCGTAGCCGCGCACTGTATCGTTACCCGCACCGCCATCAATGATGTCTGCCGCATCGTTAAAGCCTGAAATACTGTCATTGCTATCACTGCCTGTTAGCACGATTTGAGTCATCGTCGCCTGGTCCCATTCGGTCCCATCGGCTTCAAAAGTAATCTTATCAATGGCGTAAGACGTATGGGCCGCTCGTCCCGTGTAGAAATGATTATTTACGAGAACTTCATCGCCCGTCGGTACATGAGTGATGACAAGATGATGCCCCGAGCGACTCAAACGAATATCACTGGCCTGAATGGAGCTATCAAACACCACGGTGTCGATCTCGTTAGCGCTGGTGGATTGCGTGATTTTGTCGTTGCCGAATCCAAGGCTGAAACGATACGTATCATTGCCGTAGTTACCGTTGAGAGTGTCGTTCCAACTGCCACTCACTAAGGTGTCATCATCATTAGTGCCGCTTAGACTGCTGCCTAATACATCCGCAGTGTAGGTTGAACCTGAAACGGCATTAACAACCACAGTGCCATCCGTATCCACTACCGCGAGACGATTAGCGATGTCGGTGTAATTCCATTGGCTGGCATCAGCAAACTGGATGGCATTCAAACGATAAGTGCTGCTGGAAAAATGGCTTTTTACGACAATAGAGTCGCCTAGCTGGCCTGTCAGGATCACCAGATCGTTGCTACTGCGGAATACTCGAACATTAGCGGATTGAATACTGCCATCGAACACCAGGGTGTCCGAACCACCGCCTACGTGAATCGTGTCACGACCATCACCAGCTCGGTAATGGTATTCATCGTTGCCTGCGCCGCCTTCGAGTGTATCTTTACCGGTGCCACCTATCAGGGTGTCGTTGCCATCTTCACCTTTAAGGGTGTCATGGCCAGCATCGCCTTGAAGGGTATCGTCACCTTGGCGGCCTTCAATACGATCATCGCCTGCTCCACCTGCCTGAGTTTGAGCATTGTCGGTTCCAACAAGCAGATCATCACCGTCGGTCTGGCCATTGGCGATCTGATTTTCTATTTCCGCAGCATTCCATTCGGTGCCATCCGCAAAGCGGATGCCATCTATGTTGTAAGAGGCACTGTAAAAATGATACTTAACGGTAATGCTGTCGTCGCTACGAATGTCGCGCACGATTAATTCATTGCCACTGCGATAGACACGAATGTGTTCGGTGGTCAATGTGTTATCAAACTCAATCCAGTTTACCCCCTGTTGAGTCGATTCGATGGTGTCTTGCCCAAAGCCTTGTGAGAAAACAAAACGATCGCTGCCTGTACCAGCATACAAAGTATCATCGCCCTCACCGCCAATAAGAACATTCGTGCCATAGTTAGCGTGAAGTTTATCGTCGCCTGCACCGCCTTCGAGCCGGTCATCACCATAACCCGCCGTCAGATTATCGTTACCTGCTCCACCTTGAACCTGATCGTTGCCATACCCTCCTTGCAATTCATCATGACCGGCTCCACCTTGTAGAACATCATCACCATAGTCGCCCAGCAGCGTATCATCGCCTGCACCGCCAAGAAGTTGGTCGTTATCATGGCCACCGTAGAGTTTGTCATCCCCTTCATCACCGGACAATTGATCATCACCGTATTGACCATAGAGGGTATCGTCGCCCTTGCCACCGGATAAGTTTTCGTTGCTGTTCACACCACCAAAGGTATCAGCACCATCACTACCATTCATGGCATAGTTCAGCTCGAGTTCGGTGCTGGTCCATTGAGTGCCATCGGCAAAACGCACAAAGGCAGGTTGATACGAGGTTCCAGAAAAGTAGTTATTGAGCGTAACTTGATCGTCTGAACCCGCAAAGGAGATAATCAGATTGTATGAAGAACGATATAAAACAATGTTGTCTTTGGTGTGCTGACTGCCAGTAAACTCGATGCCATCGTGGCTTTCGGCACGAGTAATTACATCTTGGCCGAAGTTGTCACCAAATACGTAAGTATCCGCGCCCGATTGGCCGTCGAGCGTATCATCGCCAGTGCCGCCATCAAGACGGTCTTCGCCTGTGCCGCCATAGAGTTTATCTTGACCCGAACCACCTAATAAGGTGTCGCTGCCAGCATCACCATAGAGGGTGTCAGCACCCTGTTCGCCTTCCAGTCGGTCGTCATTATTACCGCCGTACAGACGGTCATCACCCTGGCCACCTTTTAGTGTTTCGGCCACATCGGCACCACCAAAGGTATCGTCACCATCGGTGCCTGTTTGGGCATAATTAGCTTCTAATTGCGCGGCTGTCCATTCGGTGCCGTCAGCAAATCGAATCGCGGCAGGTTGGTAGTTAGTGCTAGAAAAATAGTTGTTGAGAGTTAACTGATCCTGCAAACCATCGAAAGAGATCACAAGATTATAAGAAGAACGCGTTAAACGAATGGACTCTTTGCTATGCAGCGCGCTGGAGAAAACAATGCTATCCAATGTATAGGCAGACGCAATCACATCGCGTCCAAAGTTCGCACCAAAATAATAGGTATCCGCACCCTGCTGGCCTGCCAAAGTATCGTCGCCCGTTCCACCGTGAAGGTGATCGTCACCGTAACCGCCGTAAACGGTGTCATCCCCGGCATCACCATGAAGGGTGTCATCACCCTGGTGGCCATAAACAAGATCGGCTCCGCCTTTACCTTGCAGGGTGTCGGCCTGGTTGCTGCCCTGAATGTCATCTTGGAAATCACTGCTGGTCAGACTCAAACGGCGATCTAATTCAGCACTGTTCCACTCTGTTCCATCAGCAAAACGAACGCCGCTCAACTGATAGCTACTGGATGAAAAGTGCGAATGAACCCGGATATGGTCACCGGTTGTAGTATCAGAGATGTAGAGATCATTCCCTTTGCGAAGGATCGCAATATCCGTAGCAGGTACGCTGCTATCAAAAACTACCCAGTTATTTCCCACACCTGCAGAATAAACGTTGTCTTGGCCAAAGTGGCGGCTAAAGCGATATTCGTCATCGCCAGAATCGCCGTACAATTGATCGTTGCCTCGTCCGCCGACCAAGATGTCGTTGTGGTTACCACCACGCAAGGTGTCATTGCCCCAACCGCCTTCCAGACGGTCCTCGCCATCGTTACCCGTTAAGGTATCGCCTGCATCGCCGCCCGTCAGACGATTAGCAGCAGCGGTTCCGGTTAAGGTTAAAGCCGTTTGACTGACAGCATTCGTCGCCGTCACTGAATCAAAGCGACTGCTCAATTCTGATGCGCCATAGCGTGTGGTTTTAATTAAACGCGATGCGGCATCGTATTCAAACGCGGTTAATCCACCTTCTGCATCGCGAGTGGTCATTAAACGGCCGCTGGTGTCATAGGTATGAGTGGTCGTGCGATCCAGATCCGAGGAAGACGGCCTGACACTGTCTAATCCAGGGAGAGAGAGATAATATTGAGTCACGGCCTGTGAGGCATCG
>NZ_JAMXSB010000032.1 GCF_024124665.1 Pleionea sp. CnH1-48 | reverse complement strand
GCTTTAAGCACAATCATTATCAAGAGATTTACTGGAGCTTACAAAGGGAGAATGTAAGAAAAAAGCCTCAAGCTGCTGAGAGAAAGGCAGCGTAAAACTTGAGAATTCCATCAAGTTTACACTAATACCCCCAATGTACTTTTTCTAAGTCTATTCTCGGGGCTGTCCTAAGCCCCTTTCAAATTAAACTTATACGTGCTTGTGGTCTACTGTAACGCTTCCAGTGTGTAAAAGTTGTCCTTGAGAGGCTAGCTATTGCTGGCTGATTTTTGTCCAAAAAAAGATGTGGCTAAACTATGGATAAAGAGGCGACCTATTTTAGAGCCTCAAAGATGCCTATGAGATGTAGGTATAAGATAATCAAACAAGGAAAATTATGTATATGGAACAAAAGCAATATCCAATGATTGCAGGTGTGGAAATCACCACGGACAAGGAAGGTCGATATAATCTTAATGCGTTGCATAGAGCTAGCGGAGGCGCAAAACATAAAGCACCTAACTATTGGCTAACAAACAAAAACACTCAAGAAGTAGTGCAAGAACTGACCGTTACCGGAAATCCGGTATCGCCTATAGCTACCTCTAGAGGTGGTTTGGTACAAGGAACATTCGCACATGAACTATTAGCAGTGTCGTATGCTGGTTGGATTCGTCCACGTTTCCAACTTCAAGTTAATCAAACATTCTTAGATTATAAGAATGGGAAACTTACACCAGTAGAACAAACACCGACTTTGAATGTCACCGAGTTACTAAGGCTTGGCTATGAGGCTGCTCAAAGATGCGAGGTGTTAGAGCTAAAGGTTGAGGAAGACCAACCAAAGATTGAAGCCTATGATCAATTGCTTGAGTGTGAGAATTCCTTATCAATTACAGAAGCCGCTAAGAAGTTAGGGATTAGACCTAATAAAGACTTAAGAGATTGGATGTATGAACACAACTGGATCTATCAGAACCCTAAGACCAAAGAGAAGTTTGCTTATCAAGATAAGATTAACGAGGGCTTATTAGTTCATACCTCATTTGCTCAATGTCATGCTTATGGTTATACCGTTCGTAATCAGGTGAGAATCACGGCGAGAGGTCTCGCAAAGTTAACTGAGAAAGGGATTCAAAATGGTGATGTTAAAGCAAAGAAGTTAAAGCAAGCCCCTTGAGGGGCCTGCTAGATTCTTAGAGTTACTTAGTGGAAGCGCTCTCTTTTTCTACTTCTTTTAAACGATGATAGAGTGCAATTTTACTCATAAAACTTTTTAAGTAATGTTTAGCTGCTAACTGTCCATAAGGAAGCTCTACTTGAGAAAAATCTACAATCTCAGAGCTTTCATTGGTGTGGATTTTAAGCTTAACAGAATCAGCTTTTAACATTTCATTGAATAAGCTCATGGGAATTACAAGCTCATTATCTTGTTTGACAGAGGTTAAAGATTTATAGTTTTTGAGTATGCCGTTAAGTTCTATATCTAACTTTTTAAAGGTTAATGGACTTTGAGGTGCGTGTGCTGGATGTTTGACAGCTAAGTATACTTGCTCTGGGTGCATGCTGCTCCATCTTGCACCAAGTTGATAATATGAAAAGTTATCGCTAGGAGTTGCTATAGCTGAATGGTTTAAAGTTATGCTTGTAGAGTAGCCATCTTTTGAAGTCGTTTGTTGTATGGTGTTTTCTTCTGTGGCTGAGCTTGTAGTTGAACTTACAGTAGCACAGCCAGATAGTGTTAAGGCCGTCGTTAAGGTGATAATGCTTAAACTCTTTTTCATTATATTTGTATCCTTGTTGAAGTTAAACGAGAGATTATCTTATCTTTCCATCATAGAGTCAATGAGGTGTCTTTAAGCCCTCTCTAAGCCCCTCTGAGCGACTTTCTCAGGGGGTAGGGGGTATCAAATAGCTAGCACAAAGAAGCTCTCAGACCGCCGCCTAGTGTTATTTTCACACCGTCAAAATGAGAGAATGTTTTTTCTATACTCTAGTGATAGTTTTGATTACTGGTCTATCTTATAACATATAGTATTTCTTGGAGTGTTCGTATGTACAAATTAATATTCTCAAGTTTATTTTTTATGCTAGCAGGTTGTTTTAGCTTAGCACCAATTATTAAGGGACCAAGTGAATTAAAAAATAGCACAGGAGTTTTGGCCTTTAATTTTGAATCTACGTGGCCTCATCCAAATGATAGCTTTCTGGGGAAACAGCTAGTTATTTTCATTGTGAACGATGAAGGGAAGGAGCGCAAGAAAATGGGGAAAGCAGTCATATCATTCACTAGTCCGGATACCTTTAAGGCGGTTCAGCTACTTCCCGGCAGATATATTTGGTACATGTATGTCATTGACCATAGGGTTACAACTGTTAATAGATCCTACATATATATTAAAAAAGGTTCCGTTACTAATTTAGGTAAGGTTAACTTTGATATCGTTTGGCCTGATGGATATGGGCCTAAAGTTCTTGAAGTTTCTCAAGGCGGGTTCTCTGCTATTGATAAGAATTTATGTGATCTGGGAATTAATGGAAGTGTGGATGATGCTTACCTTTTTCCTATGAATGAATTTGTTCCTATGGGGAATTTGGGGCGTGACTTTTGGGTTAAGTATTCTGTGGAAAAAGCCTCTGAGCGTGGTCAAAGAGAGTTATGTCAATAAAGCACAGGAATACGAAGCTTAATGTCTTTAAGTCTATAGGATATAAATTAGATAGTTAGCTTTCGATTACTTTCAAGAGAGCAGTGAGCCTCTTTCTAAGGAGGCTCTAACACTACAAAATAAATCTATTGTTAGGCGTCAGAGTGACACCTTTCGCAATAGTTTTGCTGTCGATATATGTTCTTTGAGTATGTGAGCTTTTTGATTCAAACTTCTGTTGGTGCTGCTCAATAGACTCAATAGTAACTTTGTAGTTTTTGAAATTATCTGAAATCATTACTAATATTACTCCGTAGCTTTTTATAGTTACACAGATGCCCATAGCAAAAAGCACCGCTCAAAGTTCTGATTGCTTGGGTATCTGCACCTCCTCAAAACCTAGATTACCAATTACCTAAAGTCAATTTTTATTAAAAAAACAAAGAAAACCTTTAAAGTATTTGTTTAATGCAAGAAAAAATATTTATTTTAGCTCGATTTCGATAAAATATATTTGTGTTTTTGCTTTGGTGCTTTTAGGTCTAATGTCTTGCAGGACAAGCAAGGGAGAGAAAATCCCCTGCGTTAACTTTGATTTTCAATGTAGTATTACATTCCATATCAAATATGATATGCCTTTTAGTATTGAGTACTTGTAATAATTACAAATATGCATGCAGGATACATATTATTTTAGGAGCAAGCTTTAAGAGACTGTAAGATGGTTTATTACTTATTATCTCATTTTGAATGGATGCCATCGAGAGACTATTAACGCGCTGGTTTATATTGATAACTACCTTCAATGTCTCAGTCGTTTTATGGTAAGTTTGGGGCATAAAAATAAAGAACATGGACTCATAGATGCTAAGACTATCTTTAGGAGTAGCTTTAATACTACTCAGTGGAATATCTCAGGCTCATAGTGGCAGAACTAATAGCGATGGATGTCATAACGACAGAAAGAACGGTGGCTATCACTGCCATAATGGGGGGACTTCTTACTCACCTCTCCCAAGAAAGAATAGTAAGAAGCAGCCAAAGGCACTACCCCAAGCCAGTCTTAAGTACAATCGCAAAGATTACCCCCATTGGATTGATAAGGATGATGATTGCCAGAACGAAAGGCAGGAAATGTTAATCAAAGAGTCTCTTATCAAGGTTAAGTTTAAGAGAAATAAAGGTTGCACTGTCTCACATGGTAAGTGGCTTGATCCTTTCAGTGGTAAGACGTTCACCAAAGCTAGTGATTTGGATATTAATCACCTGGTCCCTCTTATGTGGGCGCATAATCACGGCGGATATGCCTGGACGAGAAAACAACGCAGAGCCTTTGCGAATGACCATGAGAATCTATTGGTTGTCTGGGATAAGTTAAATAGCGAGAAAGGTGCTGCTGGGCCTGACGTTTGGTTACCTCCGAGAAAAGCTTATCACTGTGAGTATGTGAAGAAGTTTGATGAGGTTGTTAGGAAGTATAAGCTAGTTTATCGAGATGCTGAACGAGAGTTTATCAAAAAGGTTGAAAGTACATGCACGAAATAAGGTTTCCTGAGATTCTTCTTGGGAAGCTGTGGCACGCCACAAACTATGA
>NZ_JAMXSB010000031.1 GCF_024124665.1 Pleionea sp. CnH1-48 | reverse complement strand
AAGCCACTGCGTATTCGGTGGTTCGCTCTACTTCATTAAACGCGTTGTAATCGTAATGGGTTAAGTAACGTTCCGGGTTCACCTCATAGGTTTTGCGGCCCAAGGTGTCGTAGTAGGTGTAACTTTCGGCCCACTCTTTAACTTCTGTACCATTGTTGTTGGCAGCAGACACATAACGGACTAATTGCGACGTTTTAATGATGTCGCCATAGGCGTTGTATTCATAAACCGTGGCGGGTGATTGAGAATGGGTTTTACCCACTTCAACATCAAACGTTTCTACTGCGGTTTGTTGGACTTCAATGACACGATTGCCTACGTCATAGACATTCACCACCTGACGCTTACCTTGCGACTCAATACCCGATAACGCCGTTTTCGTACTGACTTCTGAATGCAGTTGATTCAAGCCATTCGTTGCAAAGTTTTGCAAAGCACCGGCATAACGGGTAACTAAGGTTTGATTACCATAAGCATCATAATCGTATTGGGTCACATAGCCTTCGGCATTGATGGCATAGGTCTCACGATTCAAAGCATCGTAAGCTTTGTAACTGAAGTTACCCCGCGCATCTTTATGAGCCACCGCATTACCAAAGGCATCGTAGGCAGTTTCCGTCGTATGACGGGTGTGCGTTTCAACCGTCATGGGTGGTCCGTTTTTCGGGATCACCGTTTCGTACTCAGTCACCAAAGGATAAGTGACTTTGATTTGACGAGGGAGCGAGTATTAGTTAGAAACTTTTAGAGATAGGAGAAAGACAGACGCCTGCCTTTCTTTAAAGGAAATAATTTTGTTAAACTGACACACTCAGTCGATCAATCTCGACTTCAATTAATCGCTGCGAATATTCAAGTAAAAAATCTAAACCTGCAACCGCACTTTCTTTAATGGGAATATCGGAACCAGGTGGTGTAAAGCCCTGTTGAATCACCGCCAGAACATATTGGACTTTAAATAGATTCTCTTCGAGACTTTGCCCCATCATTAAATCATCAATCTCAAGGTGATTGAGCTGGGGCCTGTGAGAAGAATTTGTACTTTCTTGTGTAACTTGATTATCATGCTTCATGTTTAAGTAACCTCGCATTAGGTTATTTGAACAGCGGGTGGGAGTGTTGGCGCACTCTCATCCGCACCTAAAATACCAATCAATAAAGCTCGTGTAAAAAGCTAATTGACTGAGTAGTTATTGTAACATAAAGCGGTGTTTACAAAGAGAGAAAACTCACTTTAACTTATTGTTATTATTTATAAAAATGCAGCTTTTATAACACCATAGACGGCACTGCTATTTATCGCAGTTATCCATCTTCCAATACTCGCTCACCATAAGCATCAATGATATCTAATAATGGCTCTTCAAATTGAGCGGTTTCACAATAGCAATTCAAGGCTTTAACAAACTCAATCTTATCATCCATACCGAAGTCTTTCGCATAAGCATACAATTTTTGAGCGAGCTCATAGTACGGCCCCTGAGTATCATCGTCTATGTGTGCCGATGTCATCCAGTCCGCTAAAAACACCATCTCGATAAGTTGGCCATATTCTTTTTTCGTAAAGTTGATTTTCATATTGTTAGCCCGTGTTAAGTAAAAATACTACGTTCTATTTTACAACACGATGCCTCTCAAACATTGAGCAATATTCAACCTAAACTTTTTAACACAAACATGGATAAGACAGTATGCCCCATTCCCTTTGTTGACTGACTTATGTTGTTGGTACTTTCATTATTATTCATCGCTTTAATTAGTATGTTTTCTCTCTATTATTATTTAAAAGGCGAGACCAATCACCGCCCCTTCACGGCTTTCAAGAAACCAATAGTCACTCAGCCAGAAAAGTCCGTTTATCGAAAGAATAGAAAGAAACCAGAGTGGGTTGTTAATGAAGTGATTCGGTTAGTTGCATTGATGTCATCGCAATCCGGATGTCGAAAACTGGCAGACCTATTTAATGAACTGCATGGAAGCAAAGAGACAGTCAGTAAAACCTATGTTTACAACTTACGAAATAAACATGCTTATGATATCCAGGCACTCAAACGAAACTTGAAACATAAAAGGCCAAAACCAGTCCCTAAGAATACCACCTGGGCGATGGACTTAACTTACATTACTACCGTAGACCAAAAACAACAAATAATACTGGCCATTATCGAACACGCTACCCGAGCCTGTTTAAAGCTCGAAGTATTAGATAACAAATCCTCAACTCGCATTTTATTATCACTTATCCAAACAATTAAACAGTTTGGCTTTCCTAAAAACATACGAACCGATAATGAAATCAACTTTTGCTCAAGGTTAATGACAACGGCTTTTACATTGTTAAACATAAAGCACCAACGAACCAAGGTTGCTGCTCCTTGGCAGAATGGAAAAGTAGAAAGGTTCTTTGGAACATTGAAATCCAAGACTCGGACGCTACTTTTTGATAACCAAAACCATCTAAATAACGAACTCAACACCTTTCGATTTTGGTACAACCATGTTAGAACACATGATTATCTGGATGGAAAAACACCGACCCAATGTTGGGATAGCACTAAACATTCCAACCGAGAAAAGGCACAATGGTTTGATAAATGGCGCGGGTTATTACGCGGTTACTATATACCGCGAGAGTGACCGAAAAAATGGCCGCCATTATTGCCGCATAAAAATAGCCATCCAAAACGAAATCAGGACAGTCGATAACTCAACTGTCCTGATAACTTGTGGCTAAAATACGCCAAATTGTTAAAGAGCGTTGTTAAAAATGATCGAATCCTGAAAATTCGGTATTTTTAACATGAGATTGTTATCTCAAAGCTTAAAATCCGATGCTATTTTGATCGAGTTTTAAGTGAAAACCCGTCTCAAATGATGCGGACACTACCGATCATTCTGTGGACGGGACAACACACCCGGTGCAGAACTGGAATTTAACCCTCTCACAAATGGCCATTCACTTCGAAGGTCGATTAGAGCAATATCTGGACCTTTGAAAGGCATTCAAATAAACTGACGACTTGTGCGGTGGGTTACATTAAATCGACTTGTCCACCGCTCAAGAAAATTGAAGCGATCGTGCTTCACTTAGGTGACACAGAATATTGAACACCCTCGTCTCAAATGATGCGGACACTGCCGATCATTCTATGGACGGGACGTCAGGCAAAATATCTCTTAATATAATCTTGCTATCAATTAAGGGCTGAAGCTCTAATTGATTTACCAACCTTTCCTCCGCTAAACTATTACACTCAATTTCAACTATATTCAAGTATTCCTTAACTTTAAAGTTATCTTTATAAGTAACTTCAACATTTTCAATTTCTTTCATCAACTCTTCCCTACTAAACGTCTTCACTCGACTTAAGTCTACCGTTACTCTAACTAATTGAGGAGGTTGAAATTGAAATTCGTCGTTAATAACAGTATCAATTTCAGCACCGCAATGACTGCACACCTTCGGATCTAATGACTCTTGCAAGCACACGAAACATAAATTCGACTCATTTTTAATTTCGTTATTCATCACTGTGCTCCTATACTATTTGGCTTTATAAACATTGGGACTATGGTCGCATCTGCTCTACCACCCCATTTTAACCTTAACGAAACTAAATCTTCTACGTTAACAACTTGTCCATTTTGAGGGTCAAACATTCTTACCCCCCCGCCATCTGCCAGCTTTTCAGCATGAAATACATGTGCCAACTTATCTTTTGCTGGCCCAATAAACATAGCATAATGGCCTTCTGGCGCATCTGCAAAAAATGGAGATTTAACAAAAGTATTATCTGCCCCCGTAGCTTTTCGAATAATTTTCGTTGCTTCTACCAACTGCAAATTACGAGAAGGATCAACCGAAGCAATTATTCTCTCAACATCATCAGCAGTTCTAAATGGCATATTAGTTTTATCTGTTATATAAGAGCTAACACAAGCAACGCAATTTTGACTTTTTGCAGAAGGATTCCATTTTGTATTCGTTGGGGCATCCCAAGCAGCACCAATATGATATCCACTACCCTCAGCTTTCCCAACTAACCCAACACCATTATAGTTAATCTTATCAGCAGGCGTTAGCGTCAATTTTGAGAAATCCACGCCATCAGAGCCAGCGGCCCTAGAAAGCCTAGATACTTTTGAAAACGGAATCGCTCCCAATAAGGCTTCTGTCGATCCCATTACAACCTTTTGTGCTGCCTTAACATCGCCTGTCGCGAAATCATAAATGAAATTCGCTCCCTCGGTTCCTAACTCTGAACGATAATCTCGATTAAATAGTAGCTCACCATAGTGATATTTAGCCATCTCAAGCACTTGTTCGGTGCCACTAAATAACCGATCTTGCCGCTGCGTTAAGTCACTAAACACACTCACTCCTAACGTATCTTCTATGGCAGTACCATAGAAAACAGCATTAGCTTGTAAGGTCATGTCTAACAGACCCAAACCACCATCCAATAGACTGACTCCAGCTGCCCAGATTTCGTTTCTAGCGGCTTTAGAATGACCAATGACTCCACCCTCATTCGTTCGGTAGTTCATTGCACTCTCTAAGAAGTACTGCTTCGCCTCGCCTAGCAAACCGCCAGCAGATTTAAGTGCAGCACTGGTAAAGTCCACAAGCTGACTTGCATCAACTTTAAACCCAGTCTCTGGCGTCGCCACTCTCGGCATCTGCTCAACCACCGTTTGACTCAAGAAGAAAGGTACATTACCGCCATCGGTCGCAAAGCTATAAGGCGATAAATGCGCGGTATTTCTAACCAACTCCTCATGCGCCATCTGATGCCTCATTCCATCATTCCAGAACTCAACCGGTGGGCGATTGCTGGTTCGCTCTGCCATCAATCGTTGTCTTCGTTCTAAATCAGCCTGTTGCGCACTGCGTTCATTTGCCAACTGTTCAGCCTGTGCACCATAAGTATTCTCAGCCTTGGTACGAGCAGCAATTTGTTCTTGTCGGCGTTCAGCTGTTGCTGCTTCACCAGCTGCCGCAACCTGACTCATATCATCCGATAACCCGCCTGCAATATTGCTTTGAGAAGCTTCAGCAATACTATTCGCAACCTCATTAATGTCTGCATGCGTTTGCGCTATTTGTGTTTGGTCCAACAGACGTTGATTGTTCTCATAAGCTTTTTTCGTGGCTATCGCAGCTTCTGCATGATGTATCCTATCCTCAACAATCGCATTGCCTAACGCACTACCAAAAGCATTCGCCAAGACCTGTCGGTTTTGCCATTGACCTGCCTGATAAGTATTCTTTATCACAAAATGCGCGGCTCCTGCTGATATCACTGAGCGGCCCGTTTGTGTGAGAA
>NZ_JAMXSB010000030.1 GCF_024124665.1 Pleionea sp. CnH1-48 | reverse complement strand
GATTCTCCTTCCATTGATAAGGCGATGGCTTCCGGTGTTGTTTGCACCTGTTGTTCAAACTGACTGAGTGCTGATTCATAAACCTTATCCTTCGCAACAACAGGATTGAGATCCCTGGTTAAGTGTTTGGTCTCTGCGTTTGTTAGCATTGACCATTCTGCAACATTATCAATTTTTTGTGTCACCAGACTTTGAATAAGGTGAGACACATGCCCACTGATGCCTTCGATAGTTGAGCGTTTAAAGAGAGCTTGATCATAAGTCCATGAAATATAAACGCCCTCTTCAGAGACATTAGCCACAATATGCAAATCATATTTGGCGACGACTTTATCAGCCCCTTCCAAACCTGACAGCTCAACCCCGGGCAGACTAAATACCTCTGTTTCAACCGTATTCATATTAAATAAAATCTGGAACAAGGGTGTATGAGCGTGGCTGCGCGGTACATTAAGTTTTTCGACAAGATATTCAAAAGGAATATCTTGATGCGCCTGAGCATCAAGATTGATCTGTTTTATGTACTGCAAAAACTCATGCAAACTCTCGTGCTCTACCTGAGTTCTTAAGACCAGAACATTGAGGAAGAAACCAATCAAAGATTCAAGCTCAGGATGCATTCTATTAGCGATGGGGGTTCCAATCACAATATCAGCCTGGTGGCTATAGCGAGAGAAAACCAATGTTAAAACAGCATGCATGAGCATAAAGGGGGTTAGCTCATTGTCCTTGGCTACTTGAATAAATTGCCCCGCCACATCTTTGGACAGAATAGTTTTGACAACATCCCCCTGATAACTACGGGATTCTGGACGTGAATAATCCAAAGGTAATCCATGAACAACCGGAGCATCAGCCAATTGATTGTTCCAATAATCAAGCAGTTTTTGCAACTTATCACCAGACAGTTCTTCTCGTTGCCAAGACGCAAAATCAGCATACTGAATGGGCAGAGCTTCTAGCGAGCAGCTTTCACTTTCTTTAAGTCCCTGATAGAAATGCAAGAACTCTTTAATAAAAAGTCCCATAGACCAAGCATCAGAAACAATATGATGCATGTTAATCAGTAGCACACCTTCATGGCTATCAGCATCATCTTTCAAGATTAAATAAGACGCTCGAAGCAAAACATCTTTCGACAAGTCAAATGATGTTAATACGTCTTTTTCGGCTAACCGCTCAACCTCTGTTTGTTGCTCAGACTCCGACTTATGACACAAGTCGATGCGCTCGATAGCGAAGTTAATATCATCACGGATAATTTGAACAGGCTCACCCTCTGCTTCACTGAATACAGTTCGCAGAGTCTCATGACGCTGAATAATATGACGAATAGCATCTTCAGCAGTGTCAATATCAAAGTCACCAGAAATCTTCAGCGCAATGGGAATGTTGTATTCGGCACTGCCTCCCTGCATGTGGTCAATAAACCACAAACGCTGCTGTGCAAATGACAACGGCAACGCCTTGTCTCTTGCAACCCGAGGAATGATGTTCGTATTCTCACTGACTTTTTCACCTTGCCTCTCCACGATCAAAGCGACCTGTTCTTCAAGAGTCAAATGATTGAACAAATCTCGAATACCTAGCTGCACACCAAATGCCTGCTCAACTTCAAACAGGAGTTTCATAGCGAGTAGCGAATGACCACCGATGCGAAAGAAATCATCTGTCGCGTTAACAGAGTCAGTTTGTAATAAAGACTTCCATATAGACTCCAATTGCAGATATAAGGCTGGGGTCGAATCACTTTGCTCCGATGGCATTAGGCTTTCAATCAAGCCGACCTGCTCTTTTAACGTTAAATGGTCGAAGAGATCACGAATACCAATCGATACGCCAAAAGCCTGCTCGACCTCAAATAGAAGCTTCATAGCGAGCAACGAATGACCACCAACGCGAAAGAAATCGTCACTTTCTGCAACTTCCTTACCGAGTAACTGCTGCCAGATTTGAGAAAGCTTTTCCATCACTGGCGAATTGGTAGACAGAGCTTCGCTCTGACATTCTGCTTTATTGGTCACGCCAAACAGCAATTGAGCATCCATTTGTTTAAGCGCTCGACTATCAATTTTATTACCGACAGTCAGAGGCATGCTTGAGACAGCATAATAATTTGATGGCAGCATGTAGTCAGGAAGATAACTCTTTAGCGTCTCCAGAAACTCTGCTTCGTTTAACTCATCGTCTAATTCCAGATAAGCATCCAGCGAGCTTGCATTAGCATTCGTATCCGGCAGCAACGCTTTAGCAGCTCGAACCTCACTCACTTGAAGCAAAGCTTGCTCAACTTCTGCAAGCTCTATGCGGTAACCTCGAACTTTTACCTGGTCATCAAAGCGACCAAGAAACTCTATTTGCCTTTCTGCCCCATAGCGTACTTTGTCTCCCGTTTTGAACAAACGAAGAGAGGGATTAAGTGAGTGCGTGACGAATCGCTTTGCTGTTAAATCTGACGCATTCAAGTAACCCTTGGCAACATTACTGCCACCGATATAGAGTTCACCAATGGCGCCTTTAGGTAGAGGTTGCATGGCTTTATCAAACACATAAACCTGGCAGTTTTCTACAGCGTAGCCAATATGACTTCTGTGTTGTGCGCCAACAAAACCATAGGTTGCATTAACCGTTGTTTCCGTTGGACCGTAGGCATTAATCGCTTTACGCTGGTAAGACTCACAATATGAGCAAAGTTTTTGCCATAAGCCATCACTGACGGTATCACCACTTACAATAAGACCAGGGTGATAGCTACCTTTTGATAAATAATCGATCAGGTTATCCATCATCATAGGCGCACTGTTTAACACATCGATCGAATGTTTCTCAGCAAGCCGAACCAGAGCGCCCGCATCTTTAAATTCATCTTTGGTTGGAATAACTAAAGGATGTCCCATCACCATAGCCGCCAAGCCTTTAAGCGATGCATCGAATGCATAGGACACATTCCATAGCCAGGGAGATTCTTCAGCAACGTCTAAATCAGCAATTTGACGAGCAAGCACAGAAACAAAATTACTGAGGTTACCATGTGTATTGATGACCCCTTTAGGTTGTCCCGTCGTCCCCGAAGTATAAATGACGTAGGCGGCCTGCTCATCAGCCAACTTGGAAAAGGAATCAATATCAGAGTTAACGTAAGCTTCTAAACTTAATTTGAAATCATCGGAATCCAGGACAATAACCTGACATCCATCGCTTAGTTCATCATTAATGACCGATTGATGAGCAAGAAGAACAGATAACCCGGCATCATCAATGATGGACTTTAATCGTGCCTGTGGATTGGATGGATCAAGAGGAATGTAAGCCAAACCGGCTTTTAGAGAGGCAAGTATGGCTACTATAGAATCAGGACCAGGCTCAAGTAAAAGCCCAATATAAGATTCTGAAGATGCATGCTCCTTTAAATAAACAGCTAACTGGTCAACTTTTTTGCTAAGCTCAGCATAAGTTAAGGAATTATCCCCCATCCAAAGAGCAATAGCATCAGCTTTAGTATCACATGTTTTATTCCACTGCTCTATAAATGTCAGCTCAGACTCAAGCAATGAAGTAACTTCGGTTATCTCAGAAGGTGTGGCCGTTATAGGCAAAGTATCCAGATCCGCATGCATATCGTCAGCAATGCTACTAAGTAATGACACAAAACCATCAGCCATAGATTCAATAGTGCGAGAATCAAAGATATCTGCGTTATAGATCCAGTTAGCTTGAATACCTTTTGGCGACTCCGTCATTATCACAATCAGATCAAACTTGGTTTTTATTTCTGACTTCTTTAATGGAGTCAGTTTAAGGCCGCCATTGAACTCCTCTTCTACGTTTTCTTTTCGTTCTAAGGCAAAGCGGATCTGATGAACAGGACTATGAGCCAAGGTTCTCTCTTGGTTCAAACGAGAGACCACCATATCGTAGGGTACTTGCTGGTTTGAGTAGGCTTCGATAATGGTCTCTTTGTTTCTTTCTAATAAATCCTTAAAAGATTCTCCATCGATCATTTTTGTTCGAAGCACAATGCTATTAATGAAGCACCCAATCAGCTGCTCTAACTCTCTACTTTCACGTCCTGAGACAGGGCTACCCACTAATATGTCCTGACTTTGACTAAAGCGTCCAAGGAGTGCAGCAAATACCGTTTGCAGAAACATAAATGAGGTAACTTTATGCTCTTTACATAAGGCTTGAACTTTTTGACTCAGTGCTTCTTCAACAAAATTAACATATTTGTCACCAGAAAAACTTTGCTGTTTGGGTCTAGAATAATCCAAAGGGATACCGTGTACCTTTGGTATGTCAGACAGTGTTGTTTCCCAATAACTTAACTGTTGCTCTAAAACCTCTGGAGTAAAGTGTTTTCTCTGCCATGCGGCATAATCACTGTATTGAAATGGCAAAGGCTCTAATGGCTCAGGCATTCCGGCATATAAGGACTGATACCATATAACAAACTCACGAGACAAAATCTCCATGGTTTGTTCATCGGCGGTAATATGATGCATGCATAGCAGTAAAACGCCTTTCTGCTCAGCGCTATTACCTTGTGCACTGTTCAAGATCAACCAGCTCGCTCGAAGCATGTTGTCGGTTGATAAATCAAATGGCTTAGTGGCGTCTTCTTTAGCCAGTTCGGGTACCTTTTTGTCCTGCTCGCTTTCTGGCAGAGGGGTCAAGTCAATGGCACTAAGCTCAAAAGGTTTTAGCTTGTTAACTCTTTGTACAGCTTCGTCTTGATAACTCGCGTAAGTAGTACGTAAAATTTCATGGCGTTCGACTATCTTTTCGAGTGCTCGTCGCGCAACATCAAGATCAAATTCACCTTCGATCTTCATTGCCATCGGCATATTGTAATGAGAAGAACCACCTTCAAGTTGATCAATAAACCAAAGTTGTTGTTGTGCAAAAGAAAGTGGAGCCTCTTCTTGTTCAAGAGCTTTAACAGGATTCTGTTTCAACAACTGACTGGCTTGATCAGAAGCTTCCTGTTTCAATAGCTCAATAATGTCAGACTTGTGTTGACGGATAAGCTGCAACAGGTTGTCCGTCATGGCACCTTCTTGAGCCTTAAATTTCAGTTTACCATCTTCGACATAGAGGTAGACTCGGCTTGCTGAAGCCAGTTCTAATACTTCTTTTAGTTGCACTATATTTCTCCTTCTTCCAGGGCTTCCAATTCATTCACTAACGACTTGGCTTCTTCATTTTTCTTTTGTAGCAACTTTCTATCTATCTCTAAAGCTGCAGCCTGAATCGTTGGATGTGAATAAAACTCCTGTAACCCCATATTAAAATGTTCGAGCTCAAACGCTTCACTGATTTTATTAACCAATCGAATACTCATTAATGAGTGCCCGCCTAACTCAAAAAAGTTATGCAAAACGCTGATAGAATTCGCTTCTACTTCTAGTATCTCAGACCATATCTGTAACAACGTTTGCTCTGTTTCTGTGCTGGGTTGAACGATCTTATTTTTATCGAGATGTTCAGGCACTGGGAGCTCATCTCGATCAATTTTTCCGTTTATTGTCAAAGGCCATTGCTCAACCATCATGAACATATTTGGAATCATATAGACAGGTAACGTCTGAGCAAGTAACTCTCTTACCGACTGCGCCAAAGACTCTGCCGAGTCTGTTTGTTGCAACGATTTACAATACGCCAGAATATTTTGCTGGCCAGTTTCTGATGTCGATACCAAAACTAACGAAGAATCAATGTCGGGATGCAAATTAATAGCATGCTCGATCTCACCCAGCTCAATACGATAGCCTCGAACCTTAACCTGCTCGTCCGCACGACCAACATACTCCAACACACCACCGTCAAGGTAACGTACCCAGTCTCCCGTTCGATACAAACGACCCTCGC
>NZ_JAMXSB010000002.1 GCF_024124665.1 Pleionea sp. CnH1-48 | reverse complement strand
CCTTTAACTTTAAGAATGTTCTCACACAAACGGGCCGCTCAGTGATATCAGCAGGAGCCGCGCATTTTGTGATAAAGAATACTTATCAGGCAGGTCAATGGCAAAACCGACAGGTCTTGGCGAATGCTTTTGGTAGTGCGTTAGGTAATGCGATTGTTGAAGACAGGATACATCATACTGAAGCTGCGATAGCCACGAAAAAAGCTTATGAGAACAATCAACGTCTGTTGGACCAAACACAAATAGCGCAAACGCATGCTGACATTAATGAGGTTGCAAATAGTATTGCTGATGCTTCTCAGAGCAATATTGCAGGCGGGTTATCGGATGATATGAGTCGGGTTACGGCGGCAGGAGAAGCGGCAACGGCTGGACGCCGACAAGAACAAATTGCTGCTCGCACCAGAGCTGAGAATACTTATGGTGCTCAAGCTGAACAGTTGGCAAATGAACGCAGTGCGCAACAGGCTGATTTAGAGCGAAGACAACGATTGATAGCAGAGCGTGTCGGTAATCGCTCAACGGTTGAGTTCTGGAATGATGGAATGAGGCATCAGATGGCGCATGAGGAGTTGGTTAGAAATACCGCGCATTTATCGCCTTATAGCTTTGCGACCGATGGTAGCAATGTACCTTTCTTCTTGAGTCAAACGGTGGTTGAGCAGATGCCGAGAGTGGCGACGCCAGAGACTGGGATGAAAAAGGCTGTTAAAGATTATGTGAATATGCAAGTTGCAGGTGCAGAGATTGGTGTGTCGCTTGTATCTAACTTAGCGACAGAGATGGGTAGCGGATTGGTCTTTTTAACAACATGGGGAGCGACAGATGGTAAAAACGCTTTAGGATTTAAGAAAGAACTTGATAAAGAATATAGGTATGATTTACAAACGCCTCAGGCGAGAGAGTTAATGGGATCTATAGCAGAAACACTCCAGCCTGTCGCAAAGTCCTATAATGATTTTAAAGAGTCGTCAGGAGACGTTGCTTTTACCGCATTTGGAAACAGCCCTACAATAGCAACAGCTGTGTTTATGGCTCCTGATGTTATAATGGAGCTCACTAGACTTCCAAAAATTAGAGGAAACCTTGACACAAAGTCTGAATTTGATACTAATATTGAATATAGTACGACGGTAGAGCTCGACAGTACTTGGTCTTCTCAATGGGAGATGAGTTTGGCGCCTGCTGATAATGTGGACTTTGAGGTACCCAGTGTTGTTCCAAACAATATTCCTGATTCTTTAACTTCTTCTCAGTTGGGTAATTCTCTAGGTCGTGGTTTAGAAAAGGATGTGCGATTAATTAATGGGCGAGATGATATCGTTGTAGGTGTGTCACATACTAGGAATACCTTGAGCGCTGTTAATATAAATGAGGAAATTAAAAACCTTAACAAATTGAGCGAACTAGGTTTTCCAGTAGTTAAAAACTTCGGCCGTGTAGATATAGATGGTTATCCTGGAATTTTACTTCAAAATATCAAGGGGGCTCAGTCATCAACATTAGCAAGAGTAGTTGATGATTTTGGTAATGCAACTTATCCAATCATAAAAGGTAAATCACCGCTCTCAAATATAAGCAATAAAACACTATCGGATTTAGAACATGTAAGGTCTTTAGTTAAAACAAAAAATGTAGAAATTCAAGACTTTCAATTTTTGATTGATACTAGAGGAAGAGTTCATATAAACGATCCTCTGCAAGTCACCACTACCAAATATGGAAATCAAACAATTAAAGAATTAGATAGTCTTATTAACTATGTACAAGGTCAATTATAAGGTTGGTGAAACGTGAATGTTATCGAAATGTCTCCAAGTCATCCAAGCGCATGTAAGCCACTACTTGAGCTTTTGGTTGGCCAAAAAATAGTGAGCATAGGAAGAGTTGTTAATTGTGAGCCTGAAGAGTATGTTCTTGACAAAGAAATTAATGCTAATGAGTTTTTTATGCTTACCCATGGGCAAACTTATATTAGCTTTGAAAATGACATTTGCATCGGTGTGATGTATAGCCCCAGTAAAGCTACTTTAATGATATGGAAAGACAATGAAGTAGACTTAACTTCAGGTGAACCGAAAACAAAGCGCTTTGATGGAAAAATAATGAAGGCTGGTGAATCTGACTTTGTATCAGATGAAATTCGTAAAGTTTTAGGTCGTAAGGTTGACTCCATATCGATTGTTAAATTAAATAGAAACCCAACAGTGGAAGGTATGTCGCCATTTGAGGATGGGTTGCTTTTTAATTTTGAAGATGGCGATGGTCTCGTTTTAGGAGCCGGTGTTGTAAAATGCGAGTCTGCTGCTTTAACTTTAATTCCACTAAGTTTTAAACCTTTAGTGGAAGAGGTTGAAATAATTAAGATCGTATAAAAGTGAGTTGAGGATTAGAAAAGGCACCATAGAAAAATGGCAATGATACTCATAAAAAAGCCCGATCAACTCCAATGATCGGGCTTTACTTTATCTACTGTGTCCCGTCCGAAGAATGATCGGCAGTGTCCGCATCATTTGAGACGGGTTTTCGCTTAAAACTCGACCAAAATAGCATGGGGTTTTAAGCTTTGAGATAACAATCTCATGTTAAAAATACTGAGTTTTGAGGATTCGATCATTTTTTGCGCCGTTTCTTAACAATTTGGCGTATTTCAGCCACGATGTATCAGGACAGTTGAATCATCAACTGTCCTGTTTTCATTTTTGTTGGTAGGTTTTAATGCGTCAGCGATGGCTGCTATTCTCGCGGGATATAGTAGCCGCATAATAATCCGCGCCAATCATCAAACCATTGTGCTTTGTTTCGGTCTACTTGCTTTGTGCTATCCCAACATTCAGAAGGCGTTTTGCCATCCAAATAATCGTGTGGTCTTACATGGTTATACCAAAACCGAAAGGTGTTGAGTTCATCGTTGAGCTGAGTTTTGTCTTCAAAAAGCAGAGTTCTTGTTTTCGATTTTAGCGTACCCATAAATCGTTCAACTCGACCGTTTTGCCAAGGTGCAGCAACCTTGGTTCGTTGATGCTTTATATTTAAGAGTTTGAAAGTGGTTGCCATCAGTGTAGAGCAAAAATTTCTTTCATTGTCCGTTCGTATCCTTTTAGGAAAACCAAACTTTTTAATTGTTTGGATAAGTGATAATAAAACTCTAAGAGAGGATTTGTTATCCAACACTTCGAGCTTTAAACAGGCCCGGGTAGCATGTTCAATAATGGCCAGTATTACTTGTTGTTGATTGTCTGCGGTAGTGATGTAAGTTAAGTCCATCGCCCAAGTGCTGTTCTTTGAAATTGCCCTCGGTTTTTTGTGCTTGATATTTCGCCGCAAGATGTCGATGTCATAAGCATGCTTTTTTCTTAAGTTATAAACATAGGTTTTACTCACGGTTTCTTTATCACTGTGAAGTTGATTAAACGTATGGGCCAAGGTTCGGCAGCCTGAGTTTACCGACATCAAAGCGACTAGCCGGATGACTTCATTAATAACCCACTGAGGTTTCTTTCTATTCTTTCGGTAAATGAGCTTTTCTGATTGAGTGACTATTGGTTTTTTGAAAGCCGTGAAGGGTCGATGTTTGCTCCTGTCTTTCAAATAACGATTCAGAAAGAGCGTGATTAACAAAGTAAGAATTAGCAAGAACATGAACGATAAAAGAAACGAGCTGATAATAGTTTCTTATCCATATTTGAGCTAAAAGGTTTAGAGTGAATATTGCTGATTAATCGACGGCTGATTCTAGGTAAAGGCTAAAGTGCGATAAATAGCTGTGCAATCCACGGTGTTATAAAGGCCGCGTTTTTATTATTAATAACAATAAGTTAAAGTGACTTTTCTCTCTTTGTAAACATCGCTTTATGTTACAGTGACTACTCAGTCAATTAGCTTTTTATACGAGCTTTATTGATTGATATTTTAGGTGCGGATGAGAGTGCGCCAACACTCTCATCCGCTGTTCAAATAACCTAGACAAGAGGTTACTTAAACATGAAGCATGATAGTCAAGTTATACAAGAGAGTGCAAATTCTTCTCGCACATCCCAGTTCGGCCACATCGAGATTGATGATTTAATGATGGGGCAAACCCTCGAGGAAAATCTATTTAAAGTTCAGCATGTGTTAGCTGTCATTCAGCATGGTTTTACACCGCCGGGTTCAGATATTCCCATTAAAGAAAGTGCTATCGCAGGTTTAGATTTTCTGCTTGAATATTCGCAACGACTGATTGAAGTCGAAATTGACCGACTCAGTGTATCTGCCTAGCTCCAAAAAAACTGACTTGAGAAAGGCACATAGCTGCCTTTCTATCATTCTCAAAAATCTCCTATTAGCTTCCAGACTATCTGCCCAATAAACCACTCTCAGACATAAAATAGATACTTATCTATCTCAAATAACTAAAATTTGGTTTCTTCAACCTTCGCACAGAGTGATGAATACCCACGCTCCCTTAATGAAATTTAACAAAAAGTATCGGATTCGCATTTCGGGATATTGAAGTCCTGTGAGACGTTAGGCAAAGATAATGAAACACCCCAACAAATAGTACTGACTTGTTCTCGATAAGATATGTAGCGATTTGAAATACAAAACAAGTAGAACCATGTGTAGTGCGAAAAACGGATAAGTTAATCTCATGGATTGCTTGTCTATACATTATTACAAAACAAACCGCACTCATTGAATTTCAAATTTCATCTTACGCGACAATCTTAAAAATCAGATAGGTAAGGGGGATATATGCATAGCATCACAAAGTCAGCATTAATATGTGTGCTGCTTTTTTGTAATCTTGCATTGGCAAAACAGGCAGCTCAACAGCCAGATACTTTATTTCAACGGATTCTTAAAGTAGCAGACCACGCCTGGTCTAATATGTTTAGAGAAACCTTTTTCTTTTTGACTAACTCACCTTTAGAAGGGTGTATTGATAAATCATACACACTCCAAGGAAGCAAACGTTTTCCGGTTGGTAAGGCTTACTACTTACCGACCATTACTGACAGCGATGACTGTGAGTCTGCCTTTTGGTACCTCAAGTACTCACCGTCGACCAACAGCAGCCTACCAATAAAAAACGGTGCCGCTACGACTTTCACGCCGCCCATTACTGGTACTTATGTCTTTAAATTGTGGGGGACAAGAGAGTCCATCGCTGTGACGGTAAAAGCCAATGATATCGCCTACGAGCATTATAACTACTATCCAAGTCGCTCATTGGCTAAGGTAAATGACGAAATTTGGGTAGCTAACAACTACCGCTCTTCCTTGTCTCGAATTGATCCTGTGACTATGGAAAAACTGGGAGAAATTGAAACAGGGCAGTGGCCAGTCGCGGTAGCTAGTAATAACAACACACCATTCCCTATTGTTGTTCAACAAGCAGAAGATACCATCGGGTTTATTAATCCAATAACACAGCGAATTGAAGAGTCGCTTTGGGTTGGGGATGAGCCAAGTAACATTGTAGTTTCTAACAACGGGCAATTGGCTTATGTAACCTTGTCGACATCAGGCAAGGTAGCCGTTGTTGATCTAAATAGCCGCCAAGTCATTAAAAAAATTACCGTGGGCGCATTCCCGAAAGCCATGGCAATCAGCCCAGACAACACGAAGTTATATGTGGGTTCTTATCGTTCAGGAACACCTAATCGAGTCGAATATGATAATGATCCTATAGAAGCTGAGAAAGACATAACCGTCATTGACCTTAATTCATTAACCGTTGAGCACACGTTTATTGATTACGGTAATGTGATTCGTTCTATGGTTGTATCCGATGATAACCAATATCTATTTGTTTCTATCACGCAAGGGTTTAATGATACGGGCATTTTTAATCCTGCTGAGGTCAGCTTCGCCGACGAGGTTGTCAAGATCGATTTACAAAGCAAAACCATTGTCGACCGAATCGATTTATATCGTCAAACTGGCATGGGCTTAGAAGAAAATGCTGCGTTCAATTTGTTTGGACTCATTTATAAAAATAATCGAGTCTATGTGGTGTCTGAAGCTTATGAAACCATCATAGAAATCGATGCGGACTCCATGACCGAAATTAAACGGGTTGTCAGTGGTGAAGGACGCCCAAGAGGTTTATTGATCGACAGTGAAAACAATTTTTACGTTCATAACTCACAGGGGTTTAATTTAACCAAAGTCGATCTAGACAGTGAAGCCATTATTGCCAGTGTGCAAACTGCAGAAGACCCAAGAACACCCGGTATGGCTCATGGCCAACGTTATTTTACTAACACGGGTATTGGTGTTGGTATCGACCGTGGTTGTAATACCTGCCATGTCGATGGCGAAATCGATACGCTGGTTTGGTTAAATGGTGCAGCCGGTGAACCTGTATTGGCAAAGCCTTTAATTTGGATGGAGGGCACAGCGCCTATGACATGGAACGGTAATGTCACGAGCATTGAGGGATACTCTCTTGCGGGCAATGCGAGCGTAGGTCGTAAGCCAACGAAAGAAGAGTTTACCGGGCTCTATGAATATATGTCTGGTGTTATGGCACCACCACCTGCCAACGACTGGACCGAGCGAGACGGGAGCTTATCGGCAGAAGGCGAATTAGGGCGTGAAGTATTCGATAATGCCGGTTGCCGCGATTGTCACTCCGGAAAAATATACACCGATAATCAACGCTACATGGACCCCGAAGGCGCTACGCTTTCTGATACCACAACGCTGATTTCCACATATCGTCGTGGTACATGGGGCAAGCGGGGAGACGACATGACATTAGCACAATCCGTAGAGCGTATGGCGGAGGAGTGGAGTCATGTGAATTTAAGTGCTGATGAATTAGAAAGTTTAACTCGATATGTCGCAGAAATAACCGGGCGAAACTTTTTCTTATTGTTATCCTATCCTCAAGCAAATGAAGTTGCAGCGGCGGTTGATCAACCAGTTAGACTGGAGTTTTCTCATAGTATTTGGAATAACCCCCATAATATTGAAAAAGTCAGTTTACGCGACGCCAATGGCAACCCTGTTGATGCAAGCATTACACTTCTGCGCAACGAAATTGTCATTACACCCAGTTCGCTGCTCGACTATGACTCACATTATGTGGTTAACATCGATGAATCTTTCGAAGCCCATAACGAAATGGCCATTAATGAACCCTTATCGGTATCTTTTAAAACCGCTAAGAAGCCAACGGTGACTTTAGATCCTAACGAAAGTTATGAATGGTTTGTTGATTTTCCTCATATCGATCTTTCATTACCTTCCGGTATCAGTCCCACTCATACGGCTGTTGTGGTAGAGCCATTTTCTATCGAAATCACGCCTTCGGGGATCGCATTGGATGTGAAATATTTTGATAATGATACTGGCAGTAATATTGAGCGAGTGATTGGCGTGATCGATGGTGATAAATTATCGACGGGTAGGATGGGTATCCCAGCAGGACCATTAGCACTGGCAGACACCCCCGGTATGATGGCAACGCTGGTCGATCATAATGGCGATGGCATTGCTGATCTTTATCCCACAGAAGTGGTTAACGAAGATCCTCCACCCCCATTTCCGAGCGATGATGGTACGCATATTGAAGCTGTACTAGCAAACGGTAATTCAAAAGTCCTTTCGACCTGGTTCGAAGAAGATGTGACTTGGAGAGTCAGAGCAAAAGAAGTTATTGATGTGCCGCCTGGTTGCCAAAGTGAGCCGAATGACAATGGATTGGTTGAGACTCAAGACAATGGCTCATTTGGCGTTACCTGGGATAGTGGTAATGGTGTTTCACTATTTATCACCTCGCCTGAGGCAGTGGTCGAAGTCGATCAAAACGCTCCGGGAGGTTATCGTGTGACTTCAGGGACCACCCACTGGGCGGTGACTCGCAACGGATTTTCACCGTTTAATGGATTGTACTTATCTCCACCGATTTTGGTTGACGATACTTCTGATGACATTCTGGACATTACAGAAGAAAACGGCGGGGTGGTTGGTGGATTCGATCCTGATGCAGCAGGTTGTTACCGCATAACGGCGGTTTATCATGGAGGTGGATTTGCTTTTAGTACCCTTTATGCATTTTATCGTGTTGATTAATGTGCTACTAAGAGGCTTATAGAGGAAAGGTCAGCAATTGCTGGCCTTTTTTGTAAGTAGAGGGAAGGGGCGCGACCAAAAGTTCTGAGTAACTATTTAACTGATGTTGAAGTCGTTGAGAAAGCTCACCACAAGTGGGTTGTTAAGATTGATAGTAAGATCTGGTTTAAGCTAGTTACAGGATTTTTTACCCTCTCTATTGATAAGTGAGCCTGGTTATACCTTCAGGTTACTGAATAAATCTTTGAAAAAATTAATGTCCTTATCAGAAAGCCCCAAGAGAAGCATCTCACTCTCTGCGACTTCTTCGGTAATTAAATTATTTTCAAGGAGCATATAGATTTCGCTTACTCTATTAGAAATATCTAGCATACGCCCTAAAGCTGAAGATGGCTTATTCGTCTGCTCTTCTAGTGCTTTTATGACCTCTGGAGGGAGAGCCCATTCTTTTGCCACCATTGCGGAAACATCAAGAGAATACTGAGTCATTAGCTTCTTAAAGACGGTTCCTTCTGGTTTTCCATCATTGGCTGTTCTTTTAAATGATTCAACGATGACAAGGAAGATAAGTATTTTTCCAATATCATGTATCAGGCAAGTAAAGTAAGTTAAAAATTTGTTTACATGTATGCCCCGGCTGAAGTATTCAGAAACCATTGCGGTTTCAATGGAGTGCTTCCAAATTATGTCACCAAACGCCTTAAAGTACATTGGCTCAATTTTAATCGTATCTTCTGCCAATGCAGTCATTGCGATATTAGATATACCTTGAATACCAAGAAGAGATACAGCATCGCTAAGGCTGTTGATTTCTTGGTTATTCCGATTGTAATACGAGCTATTGGCAACGCTAACTACTCGGCCTGCCAATGAAGGTTCTTTTTCAATAACTTTAGATATGTCTTCAAAAGTGATGTCTTCTTCTCCAAGCTTGGCGATAAGATCACATAACACCTTAGGCAAAGGCTTTATATATTGACCAATACGTTCCTTTCCCCACACAGTGAGCCCGACTTGTTCGTTAATTGCTTTTTCTGTCGGGTTTAATGCTTCGGTATTACTTTTACCGAAAAGAACATCATAAAACGCAATTTCAAAGTCAATTACCATATCTCGCATCTCCTTTAAGGCTACTTAAGTTTAGACAATAAAGTGACATTGAAGGAGCTAAATAAATGTATTTTGGAATTAAAGGCAGAGTTCTCTACTAACGAGAGCAGAGCCTTTTAAAGAGAGGCTTTTTAATAACTGAAATCGATACTCTAGCGAGTACAGCGAACATTAGATTCCTTATGGTAAAAGAAAAGCATGCCGTGTCGATTCTTATTGTTGAGTTTAGCTGCAATCTTTATAAATCTCTTTATGTGGTTTTTATTATTGAGAGCTCAAGTAGCGAGTCATAATGGCAGCAAATCATTAGCTACTTTTGCAATGTGAGTCATGTTCTACACTATCGATCCTACCCAGTTGGGGGGTGCTTCATATATTTCTAATGTGTCATCCTCTTGTCCTCAAATGTTGAAATCACCATTTGAAGTCAAACTTATCCGGCTGTGATAAGCAAAAAAAGAACTATATGATTTTATGAATCTAGGAGAAAAAAATAAAATCAAAAACCTTATCTCTCGTTAGCGTTTTAACCGTTTTTCTTTCTATGTCATTTTCGACGGCTTTTGCCAATGACTCAGTAGTAGAGAGTGTCTCTAACTTTGTTGAGCTTTCTGGTGTCTTGAGTGCTGAAAATGCTGCCAAGGATCTCATTGCTGAGTCTGCTGCTAAGTGTGGCTCAATTTTAAACATCTTGTCTAAGATAGGTGGGGCTGATAGCTCTTCTTCTGATGGTTCTCCCTTATTTGATATTACACAGGCAGAAGAAGCCTCTTTTTGCAGTAAGTTCCCATGTGCTCCTGGATGTGGCAGAACCTTCTGTCAATGTTACCCTGGTGCGCCTTGGTGTAATTCTCAATAGTATTTGAAAAAAGCATCAGAGCATGAAGTGCATGTTCTGATGCTTGTCTAAAAGTCGGTTACTTCCTTAATTCAAAAAAAGAAAACAAGCACTAAACCACTTTCATGTGAGCGACAGCATTAACGATCTCGTCTGTGTTACTCACCAAGTCTTTGAGTAGGGGCTGTAATTCTCGGACTTTATCATTCATTTCGTTTGATAAGCCTTTAACATTAGTAATGTTGCGACTGATTTCGTTGCTGACTGTAAGTTGCTCTTCGGTAGAGGAGGCAATCGAAGAGTTCAACCCATGAATTTCTGACGCTGACGACTGGATCGATTTGAGTGCTTGACTAGCGCTGCCCATATTGTCTCTGGTTGACTTCATTTTATCGGCGCTACGTTCAATGGTTGTGGTCGAGGAGTTGGCTTTTTCTTGTAGCATAGAGATCATGGATTCAATTTCTACTGTGGATTCTTGTGTGCGTTGTGCCAGTGAGCGAACTTCATCGGCGACCACAGCAAAGCCGCGACCTTGTTCTCCAGCTCGCGCAGCTTCGATGGCAGCATTGAGTGCTAGCAGGTTTGTTTGTTCTGCAATCGATTTGATGACTTCTAGGACATTGCCAACTCGATGTGTTTCTGAGGTTAACTCTGCAATGGTCTCGGCAGTTTGGCCGAATTCGTTTTCTAATACTCCAAATTCGGCTTCAGTACTTTGAAACGTTGATAGTCCCGTTGTAGCTTCGCTTTCAGTACTGGCTGCATGAGCTTCTGCTTCGGATGTACTGTCAGAAACTGTCGCCAGAGCTGCGGTCATTTGTTCCATCGCACTGGCCGCCATTTCGAGTTCACCGCCTTGTTTATTTGACAGTTGAGCATTGGTAGAGCTCACCGCATCAATGGCTTTTGATACCTGAGTAATTGAAGAGGTCACTTCGTTAATTTTCGTTATGGTGCCATTGTAGTTATCGAGTAAATTATTGATCGCAGAGCCAATCATGCCCAGTTCATTTTCTGAATCTACATGCAGCCGTTGCGACAAATCCGAATTGCTGTCAAATTCGTCTAAGGATTTGGCCATACGAACAATAGGCTGAGTAACTTTTAAATGAACAATATAATAACCCGCACCCGCTGCCGCTAATACGATGACCATCAACAATGTGCCCACCCATACAATGAGCTGAACTTCTTCTTCTGCTTCTATGAGTTGACTTTCTGTTCTGCTCTCTAGCTTCTTGAAAAACTCATCGATGGGTCGCATTATCTTGGCTTTTTCTTGATGGTATTCTTTACTGTGCAACAAGGCGATGGCCATTGCAGGATCGGGCTCACCACTTAAAGTATAGTTGCCACTCGCATCAGGAAATTTACCTTTCACCGCGTTCATAGCTTTGACTTCCATACCAACCAGACCATCAGAGTTGTTCTGCGCTTCTTTAAGGCGGGCAAATTCATCTTCGGTAAACCCCAAGTCTCTCATCATTTTTTGCAACTCAATTCTTTTACCATCTGGTTTCGGTTTGTCACCATAATTAAGAACAAGATCCCAGTAGATAAGATGATACTTGTCTGGACGGGCTTTTTTTCCGTTCCGGATATCCAGGATGTCCATGTACATTTTTTCGTACTGTTCGTCCCCTGTGACCACATAAGTTCGTCCCAGGCGGGTCAAATCATCGGAGCTTTGTCTGAGTTCGTCGGCTGTCTGGTAGGAGTGATAGCGAATATCTGCCAAACGATCGACTTCCTGCAATAAAACATTGAGTCGGATGACAACGAGAATTGCGACGGCAACACACACACCAATCGCCAAAAAAACACCACGCATCATCGTATTTATATTCATTTTGTTCCTCTTACTTTGGCCTGCTTAACGACACGGACGCAGTTGCTGAAAATGTGTCGAATATATTGTTTTTCATACTGATTTCGCATCAAGCAACATGATTCGAAGCCCTGCCATAGACTAAAAATGCTATTGAGTAGCCTGACACTCGTGCTTTGATTAAGGGTAGGCGATGATTAAAAGATTGAACAGGTCGTCTCTATCTAACCTGCTAAAGCCAGATAGAAGAGTTTCTTAGGTGAATTAGAAGTGTGGTTGTCTTTTGGAAGGTATTTTCAGCTCTTTTGAACAAGCCAAAGAGCAGCGTATCAAACTATTCGGGATGTGAACTTTTTGTCGTTACCAATAATGAATATTACCAAAAGCGATGCTTTGTGTTGTTAAGTGATATATCTGTCGTTATTATGCGCAGGTTAAATATTGAGCAGGATTGAGTATACCTGCATTTAACAGAGCTTTTCTGGAAGTAATGTTAATAATATCAAGTCTTTAGGGCTATCTGATCAGAGCAATAAAATTTTGAAAGTTATTTTTCAGGTGCTGAGTAATCATCTGAAAGTTTTCAATAGTACTGCTTACATTATTCGATAAGCGATGATTTACTCCGATAACTTTTAGATTTCACCTAGTTAAAGATGTGCTTATAGGTGAGTACTGTTAAAAAATTTAGATGTTCAAACTTTTATGGTTTGTATGAGGTAACTTATGAAAAAACTAATCATGGCATGTGTGATCTCGGTAGCTAGCGCGAGTGCATTTGCATCGGATGCGGCATGGGTTTTTGCCCATAGGGCCAATAGTGAAGCAGCGATTAATGCGGCTAAAAATGACTTGGGAATCAATGCTATTGAGATTGATGTTTCTCATGTTGAAGATGTGCCCACGAAGAAGCGATGCTCCGAAACCTGGTGTGCATACCATAGCGGAGACAGTGACTCGACAAACTTATCGACTATTTTATCCTTGATCAACAACAACCGACATTTAGGAGCTGTTTGGCTGGACTTAAAGTCCACAAGCAGAACCGAAGAAGATTACGTCGAGCTGGTTAAGACGGTAAAGGGGAGTTTAGGAACCGGGCTTGGTACGGTAAGAAAGTTCTGGGGCGTTTGGCCTGCAAGTAAGTTAAATACTGATTATGTGACTACTGTCAGGCATAGCTGGGACTATTTGGGGGGTAAGGACGAAAATCTTTTTATCATTGAAGCCGACAGCAATAGTGATACTTATACCGCCGATAAGGAGTGTAAGAAGTGGGGACTTCAATGTGGCTTATCGACAGGTAATCCATTCATTGGAGACTTAGGTACTTCTTCCGGGCCATCCTGGGACATGCAGAACATTAATTATCTTAGTGGGGATATTAAGAACATGTCTAATATCAACTCCGTCTTTATGTGGACCTTTAATTGGTCGGGCCCTTACGAAGACGATATGATGCGATTGCTGTTTGGTCATCGAAGCTACTGGGAATACCTGGCTGGTTGGGAATGGCAATGTGGTCAAGAAGGTAATGGCGTTATCGTGGGTGCAATGAACAGCGTTTATTATGGCAACTTTTGTTCTGAGACTGATGGTGAAGATGCGTGTTCAACAGCGCTATCGGCTATTGCGAGTGGACCTAACTATGCTGGAAATCGTTATTCTAACATTGGTGCGCCAAGAAACAGTTATCAATCTGCATCGGCTCACCGTTGCGATGCTTATGAATATAATCCGCCAGCTGAATAGTCGTAACTCATCAATATAATCTCCTTGTTATCGGTCTCTATGATTCGATAATCAAGTAAACGGTTTAGCTTCTCCTAAGTCTGAGAGAGCTAAACCGTACTATGTTTTGTCTTTCTGCAATATTCCATTCACTTTCTATGCAATTAAGCTTCGTCTTTATTTTGTTAGCTAAAAGACGAGTCAGGGTTTTAGCTATTGATGGTGTTAGGCGCTACCTTTTAAATAAAGCCTTCTTATCTCCAGTCTCTGTGTTTGCTTATTCTTTCAGAAAGATGACATTTCTCACCCTTAAAGCAACAAAAGATCTCAAACTTTAAACCCTATATACCAAAGGATTTTTTGACCTGGGTATTTTGCTATTGTGAGCCTGCTTTTAATAGTCTTGCGACGAATCTCAAATAAAAATTCAACACTGGCTCTCGTTAAAAGTACTCCAGAGAAGGAGTGTAAATAAGGGATTTGGGCTGATTAAAAGCTTGGTTTTTTGATGTTGGAACAGGTGGGACGCTCTTTTAAAGAAACCAATAACAAGTAAAGCAAGCACAATGATCTTTAAAAGGTTAAGGAGGGTTTTTATGCGTATAAAAAACAGTATCGAGTTACTCGTCGGCTTATGTTTAGTTCAGCTTAGCTTCACCCTTGAGGCTGAGGAGTCTATTACCAACGATATTGGTGCCGATCTCGATAGCGTACTTGAGTATGAGCGTTTGATTGATGAGAATGGCTTTACCGCTTGTGACCATTATTTTGGTTGGTCGGGGCTGGAGCCTGTGACTACCTCAGAGCAAAAGCGTCTTTGTGGAAAATACCAGTTCTTGTATGAGCACTGGAGCACTGTCGGTATTCCTAAGACATTACTGCAATTTAATGAAAAGTGGTATCCCGAATTCTTTGGTGATGAACTGAAGCACTTTGGTTATTTTCCTGATAAAAATCCAAAGAGAATCGTGTCAGATATTGTGCCTGTGAGCGCAGGTGAATGTATGGAAACCGAAAAAGTCTGTACTGTTCGATTTTTTGGTACTTGCCTTTCAGAAGAAAACCTGTGTGTACGAATGGCTGCAAACGACGGTTGGCAAGAAGTGTTTACGCAGGTAGAAGACGACCAGTTGCCTGTGGGTTTTCAATTAGGGCCAAAACGAGCATTAGGATTTGAGTCAGCGTCTTTTGCCTGTGCGGGTTGCCACATGGGCACGTTAAATGATGGGCGTTATGCCATCGGTATGGCCAACAAAAATCTTAACTACGGTCAAGTTTATGCCGGATTTAACACGCCCCTGCAAGCCACTATGATTGGTCTTACTGATTTGCTAAACAAACCGGTGATTGGCGATATCATTAATCAGGCTATTAGTGGTATTGATGGATTACCAGAAGGCTTTCTGGATGGTTTAAGATTACATCCTGGCATGGCGTTTAATGATCCTTCCACCTCGCTATCATTTTCTCGCGAAGAATATCCTGCAATGATGAGAGATGTTAAGCAGGGAACTTGCTACCACAAAGACAACGGTGATTTTATTCGTTGTGATCATCGTCATGAAGAGCGAGGACCAGAGCATTATAAAGCACAAGCAAAAGCTATGTTTGAGCAGTTGACTCAAGAGTATGATGGCTTTAGTGGTGTCAATAAATCCGACTGGCCGATGGCAATGAAAGAACTCATGGGTGATGCTTATTGTATGCCTGCGCCTTTTAAGCCTTCGGATTGGGGTGGAGATGACTCATTAAGCTGGGGGCAATTCAATATTGGTCTTTCGTTAGAGCAAACCGCCCAAAATATGATGGAAGCCTGTAAGGGGTTGCGTTGGAATGTGTACTATTGGCAGGAGTTTGTTCAATATCTTATGTCGATGGCCAGTGCTGATGCTGGGGCGGTTGCCTTCCCCAGTCTGACGGACCAAGAGATGATGATTAATGCTGGATTTAATGTCTTAGACTTTTTGATTCCTCCTCAGTCTGATGACGGTGTTTATACCATCAGCCGAATTCCTAATGTGGTGGGTATTCCAAGTCATGAAGAGTTAGCGGCTCACGGTAATATGCATACCGAGTCTGGTGAAGTAACGCCCATGCTAAGCCTTGCTGGTAATGTCACCAGTCTGGAAAAGTTCGTGCGCGGGTTTATTTTGTTAAGCGGTTCGGTTGATCCTCGATACGTTCGTTGCGAAACTCCTGATATTGTGGGTAACTGGGATGCCAGACCCGATGAAACTTGCGAAATTATTCCTGAGTCTATTGAGCCATTATTGGGCTATATCTTGAGTTTAAAGCCACCTAAATCTTTAGGTAATGTGGAAGAAGTTAATACTCAGGGTGAGCAGTTGTTTGCACAACAATGCGCAAGTTGTCACGCGGGACCAAAACATGAAACGACAGGTGTATTTTTATTTTCTGAGCTTGAAAAAGAAGGGCTGGCTTCGATGGACACTTGCCATGATGGTGAACTGACCGTTGGCTGGACAGAAGAAGAGGTTCCTCAACCTATTTATAATCATTGTCGACCAACCTATGACACAACCGAGTCGGTAAAATATCTTGGCTTTATTGGTACTGACCCTACTTATTCTCGCTTAGGAAATCCTGATCCTGCGACAGGAAAGCCTAGCGAAACGCCAGAGTTAGAAAGTGATACGGTGGCATCGCAAGGTGTTAAAGGTCAACGACTGGTCGGTGTACGTTATAAATCTGAGTTGTTCCATCATGGGCAACTTCACTCATTAGAAGATGTTTTGTGTGGCCTGGGAACTCATCGTGAAACTGTAGCTCAGCGCGCTAAAAAAGCTTGCCTGGTATACGATCTGGATTCGGAAGAAGGTCTCGCCGCTTATAAGAGTGGACAACCGATATGTAAGCAAGAATGGCGGCCTTACGCAGGACATGAGTTTGGTTGTAATAACACTCCATCAGATAAGGCCGCGTTGCTTGAGTATCTGCGGAGTTTATAAAAACGAAAACTCTATCATTTGAGTTTTCTTCTAAAGTAAAGCCCCTTCATGGGGCTTTTTTTTACTGTTGTTAAAAGTGTTTCGTTGGCTAATCGCGGATAATAGATTGCTCAAATCTTAGTTGATGATATTTTTTATTGTAGGGAAGAGTAGTGAGGTATAAGGAGGTAAGTAATAATATGAATAAGCTAAGAACTGAACTTAATATCTTGGACTAAAACCGCTATTTGTATTTTGACGAACAAAGTGATTCTTTATAAGCGTATGATTAAGAGAGTAGAGAAGAAACAGCCAGTTGAGAGTAATCACTGGCTGTGTGAGTAAAGTGATGAGTGAGGTTGTGTTTTACCAAGAGTGATTGCTAAGCCTGTTGTCTTGCTTCCGCTAATATCACATCGGTTGCTTTTTCGCTGATCATATAAACAGAAGTCACGATAAAGAAGCCGGGAATATAAGGAAATACCGATGCATCTACCACTCGTAGGTTTTTCGTACCATGGACTTTAAAGTTACTGTCTACGACAGCTTTAGGATCGCCAGCGATTCCCATTTTATTGGTACAGGAAGCATGGTGTCCCCAGGCTTCTTTTTGGGCATACTCTTTAATTTCTTCATCACTTTGGTGTTCTGCGCCGGGGAACACTTCTTCAACAACCCAGTCTTGCGCGGGTGCTCGGTTCATAATACTGCGACAGGTTTTTACTCCTTCAACAACGGCTTGTAAGTCGTCACCAGAAGCATCATTGCCTTCATCAAAATATTTAAAGTTAATATTGGGAACATCTTGAGGATCGTTTGAGTTCAATCCTACATAGCCTGCATTGTTGTTGGTGTGGCCCTTTAATACTAACCAGGTATATTCTTTTAAAATATCGGGGTGACCCATAGAGTAGCCGGGAAAGTAACCATTGAATCGACCGGTTACGCCAAAAATAAACAAATCAGGATCTTCCATCTCTGGTTTAGAACGTTTCACCAGCGAAAGAGTGGTGCCATTGCTGGCGTAGGCTCCAGGATTCCACCAGCGCTCTTTGTAGCGCTTCATGCAAGGATCATCGCCCCAACCAAAGGTGCAGTTTTTTAACGATGGCAGAGTCTCGGTGAGTCGATTGACGACGCCCACTTCGTAACGATCTTGTAAGTTTTTACCAACGCCTTGTCGATCAACTTTTACTTCAATATTGTGTCGTTGTAATTCTTCGGCAGGGCCGATACCTGATAACTGAAGTAATTGCGGACTATTGAATGTGCCACCCGCCAAAATGACTTCGCGCGTGGCTCTTACGTCTCTTTTGGTGCCTTTGCTAGAAGCTTCGTGTAGGGGATCGGCTCGATACAAACGGCTGCCTTCTAAATATTCGACACCGATAGCGGTGTTGTCATCGTCAAGCAATACTCGAGTTACTAAAGCGCCTGTGCGGATCACCAACTTGTCGGGGTATTGAGCCTGAGTGCTAAGCAGATATTCGCGCACGCCATGTCGTTGATGTCGTCGGTTAGTAGACTTTGCTGGAAAATACGCACCTTCTTCACCAAAAGCAACGCGCCAGTGATTAATGTCTAGTGGATTGCCTGCCAGTATTTCGTCGAGGAAGTTTTCTAATCCTGCTTCTGCCAAACCTGCCTGAGTCATGCTGTTTAAAATCGGATCTTCCATAAGCGAACGGATGTCGGTGGTATTGGTTCTCAACCAGCCATCAAAACCATGTCTTGAAGGATTATAACCAAACCAGGGCCGCGGCAAATATTGGCAATGTTCGAGTCGTTCAAAGTAGCGACGCATCTTGTAAGCATCCCAGGAATCATCGCCAGTAATGTCGGCAATGCGGTTAAAATCGCTGTTATGAGGATAAACCGTGATCATGGCATGGTGGGTGGTGCAACCGCCAATCGTGCTGGCACGAGGGTAGTAAATACCTTTGCCAGGAACATATTTGGAATCTGCTTGTTGGCGTTCAAGATCGGAGTAATGCTTTACATAAAAAGCCCAGCTGGTTCTGGGATCTTCGGACGAGTTGGGATGAAAGGCGGGGATGCTATAGACATCGTCACTGGGATCATTATCACCCGCTTCAAGCAAAAGAACGCGATGGCCAGCGCGGGCTAAATTGGCTGCTAAAGGGCCGCCACCCGCTCCAGACCCAACAATAATGTACTCAAACTCTTCGTTAACAAACTCGATGCGGCTGTTACTTAATCCTGAAGCCAGGCCTGCATTAAATAAACTGATTGCTGCCGTTACTTGTGCTGTTTTTTTGGTGAATTCTCGCCGAGTGACTTTGTGCTTATGCGTACTCGAGTTTGTTTTTTTCTTTGTCATTGCTCTGAGCCTATTAGTTGGGTTTATCCGTATCTCAACTGTAACAACAAAGCCTGTGGCAAAAAAAACGAAATTCTCGCGATTATTCCATTACGTGATGAATTTGAACGGCCAGTAAACACTTTGATACTCTTGGTCAAATGTTTGGTCATGCATTTTCGAAGGACTATGCAGTGATGATGGTAAGAGAAAAAGAAATCTTCAGATAATCAAGTTACCCTACACAGACAACACGTTGTCGACACGGTGTTGACGAGTCCGCTTAAAGTGTTAACTATAGAGCCAATAAACAAGCTCAAAAGGATTTTTAATGAAGTTAAACCTATTTCTATTTGGCAGTATGAAAGTTTGTATGGGCTTACTGCTGATACTTATTGCACCGGGAGGATTAGCTGAGACTCTCTTAGAAAAAAAAGCAGCCAAACAGTTTGAAAAACAATTTCAGCAGTCCAACTGGAGACGCCAGACCCTGACCGATCGCATGGCAGCTCATGATGTGCCTGGTTTAAGTATTGCAGTACTAGACAACGGGCAACTCGCCTGGGCGAAAGGTTATGGCTTAAAGCAGGCGGGCACTCAAGATGCTGTGGATACTAATACGGTTTTTTCTGTTGGTTCGGTGAGCAAAGTGGCCGCAGCAGTAGCATCACTGCGTTTGGTTGATCAAAACAAGCTGAATTTAACGAAAGATGTGAATCATTATTTACGCAGCTGGAAAATACCTTCGAACCGTTATACCGAGCAACAGGTCGTTACTCTGCGGCATATACTCTCCCATACGGCGGGGTTTAATGTTCACGGATTCAGAGATTTTCAGCCGGGCGAGCCCTTACCGTCAACTTTAGATACTTTGCTTGGACGTGCTCCTGCCAAACATAGTGCGATTGAGGTGATTTTTACTCCAGGGAGCGATTTTAAATACTCTGGTGGTGGCATCACGGTCGAACAACTGCTGATTGAAGACATTACACAACAACCCTTTGTAGAAGCTACCCAGAACTTGGTTTTTAAACCTTTGGATATGGTGCGCTCTACTTATCTTAATCCTATACCAGCGAGTTTTAAAAACATTGCTAAAGCGCATGGAGCCGATGGCAAGCCAAGAGCTTTGCCGAGAGGATGGGAAGCAATGCCTGAGATGGCAGCCTCGGGCTTATGGACGACACCCAGCGACCTCAGCAAGATGTTGTCGGCACTGGTTGCATCTTATCGAGGCGAGCGTGATACCTTTTTGAGTCAGGCGCTGGTAAAGAAAATGATGACTCGCGTAGAACCCAGTCGTTATGGATTAGGACCTCAGCTGACTCAGGATGGTATTTTTTATCACGGTGGATCGAATGAGTCTTATAAGGCGATGATGAGGGTGAGTCTTAAAACAGGCAACGGCTATGTTATTTTTACTAATGGTGCTAATGGCCGAGATTTGATTCGTGAAGTTGCTGAAGTGCTGAATCAACCTTTGTAGTTGATAAGAACAATAACTGTTGATTTCATGCTGTAAGAAGTGTGCATACACAGGTCGTTTGGGTTCCTGTGTATGCCGTTTTAATTGAAGCTATTTAACTTCAATAACCATTTTCATATTGGGGTGAATGGCGCATTCGACTTCAACGGTGCCTGCTTTATCAAAAATGACAGGGCGAGACTCTCCTTTAGGGAATGATCCTAAGTCGAAGAACTTGGCATCGGATAAACTGAATACGTTATGAAAGAAGGGATCGGCATTTTCGAAATGCACAGTGTCGCCCACTTTGACTTGCAGTGTTTCTTTATCGAAAGCCTTATCTTTTTGCAGAACCTTAAAGGTTTCGCTATAGGCTACCGTCGAGAACGCAGACAGTATCAGGACTTGCAAGGTGAGCTTGCTCTTACGTTTCCAGGCATTTAACTTTATACATTTCATGAATCTTTTCCTCTAACTTTTTTACATAGGAAGTAAGGGCAGTTCAAACTTCTTGGGTGGTGTTGTTAACTTTTTCATAAAAGCAACAATGGCGGCTTTTTCTTTATCGGTAAGGTTAAGTTGCTTCATGTTAGGTGATAAGTTGGTTTTTACTTTTCCGCCAGCAGCATAATGATCCATCACTTCTTCTAGAGTGGTTGATGACCCATCATGAAAGTAGGGCGCTGACAATGTGATGTCTCGTAGCGTAGGCGTTTTAAAAGCGCCTTTCATTAATCGTAGTGGGCGCTCTGTATAACGCCCCATATCAGGGTTTTTATCTCCCCAGGTAGGCAAACCGATATTATGAAAACCATCATCGGTAAAATTAGGAGCACTATGGCATACAGCACAGTTACCTTTATCGGGATTAACAAAAAGTTTAAATCCTTCTACTTCTTGTTGGGTGAGGGCCTTTTTGTCGCCCTTGACCCAGCGATCAAAAGGAGAGTTGTTACTAATAATCGTTCTCTCGAAGCTGGCAATGGCTTTAGCGATGGTATCTTTGCTGATCCCTTCGCCGGGGTAAGCGGCTTCGAAAGCATCTTTGTAAGCGTCGGTGTGATTAATTAAGTTAAGCAGCTCGGTGAAGTTTGTTTGCATTTCAACGCTGGCTTCCATAGGACCAACGGCTTGATCTTCGAGAGATTTTTTGCGCCCATCCCACATTTGAATACTGTTGTAAGCTGTATTAGTAACGACGGGCGTTGCACGTCCTAGCACCTGACTTTTAAAGCCTTTGGCAGTGGGCAGCGCATCAGACCATCCCAGTAATGGATTATGGCAAGTTGCGCACGACATGTTGCCGTCACCACCAATTCGAGGATCAAAAAATAAAACTTTGCCTAGCTCCACTCGTTCTTTTGTTGGTTTATTGTTTTTGGGATAGGGAGGAGTGTCTGGGAGTAACCATTCTTGTAAACTCTCGTGCCCAGCTTTAAAGGTCATTTCGTGGTATTGTTTGGCGTAAGACACTGAGTTAAATGCAAGCAGAGCACCAATAAGGGTTCCTGCTACAGCTTTTATTTTCATCTACTCACCTCGAGATATTTGGTCGGCTTTCTGTGTTATTTAAGCTCTTAGTCGCCTCGTGTTATAAGTATCGCTGTGTATTTGAGGCTCTATTTCACTACTTTAGTGTAGATGGCTTTGGGAGCATTTCAAAAAAATCAGCTTTGTTTGTTAGCCGTTACTTCTTTCTTACGGCCATCATTCCGGTGTCGTCATTTCTACGTAATTTTGGCAAGAGCTTAACAACGATTCTGTGGCCTAAAAGCAGTATGATGATTGCGGCATAGACATAAGGCAGTTGATCCGTCGGCTTGCCTGATAGCAGGTAGTGAAATCCTGCCAGTAAGGCGAGGGGATAGACCAGCCGATGAATTCGGCGCCACCAACGCTTAAGCTTTTTTTGCATCCACTGGGGCGATGTTAAAGACAAAATAAGCAGGATAATCCAACTTACGAATCCTACTTTAATCAGATTGCGCGCATTTAACTCCCACAGTAGTTCTTCAACAATCCAGTCGAGTTCCAGGTGTAAGTAAATCGCTGCGTGGACAGTACAATAAAAAAAGCTGTATAGACCTAGCATGCGGCGAGTACGTATGAGTAGGTTCCAGTCCGACAGTCGCTTGCCCCATTTGATCGTCTTAAATTGTCTAAAAAGAAAGGTTAACCAGCGTCGAACGGGTGTAATGGCAAGACTTAGCAACAAAAATATCATGGTCGAGTGACCCGATACGTTCATCAAGGCTTCGAAGGGATTAATCCCCAAATTGTCATAGTAATAAGCATGTACCATCCAACCCAAAGGAAGGGCGCTGATAATAAAAATAGCTATCCTGATGGATTTATGATGACGGTTAAGATTAAAGCTCATTAACGATGGGGCTTCCTGTTAGAAGTGCTTAGATAAATCCATGCCTTTGTACAAATGAGCAACCTGATCTTCGTAACCATTAAAAGGCAGTGTACGAACTTTTTTTAATTCACCCAGAGGGACTTCTCGCCGTTGACTCCAGCGAGGATGAGGAACCTCTGGGTTAACGTTAGCATAAAAACCGTATTCTGCAGGGGCAACGCTATTCCAGGTGGTTTGGGGTTGTTCTGCGACCAGTTCGATTTTGGCGATGGCCTTAATGCTTTTAAAACCGTACTTCCAGGGAACGATCAAGCGCAAGGGAGCACCGTTTTGGTTAGGTAAGGGTTTGCCGTACATACCATTAGCGATCAAGGTCAGAGGGTGCATGGCTTCATCGAGGCGTAGCCCTTCAGAATAAGGCCAGGGCAGGGTGTTTCGTCGTTGGCCGATCATCTCTGATGGACGCTTGATGGACTCAAATCTTACGTACTTTGCAGCACTGGTGGGCTTAGCTAACTCCAGTAACTTTGCGAGCTCAAAACCTTGCCAGGGAACGATCATCGACCAACCTTCGATGCATCGAAATCTCAAAATATGAGTTGCCGCCTGAGGAAGAGAGGCTAACGAAATGGATAGAGGATTGTCGACCAGACCCTCGATGCTCAGGGTCCAAGGCTCAGGCTTAAAGTCTTTTGCGATTATATGAACGAACTTTTTGTTGGTCGAGAATTCGTAGTAATTGTTATAACGCGTTGCTTTTGCTTCGTCCGTTATCTTTAACTTGGAAGCCGCGGATACCGAAGCCAATGGCAGGCAGCTTAGCAAGCCCGCTTGTACGGCTTTGCGAATAAACTCTCGACGAGTATTAATCATGTGCTCAGGAGTTATCGGTTGTGACTTCATGCTCGCTTGAATGACTCGAAACCAGTGGATTTATGATGGTTATAAGTATAGATGAGAAAACCAACAGTCTGGGTTGTATTTTCTGCGCTTACTTATTGGATTGTTTAAATAAAGTTGGCATTTTTAGGGGGACTATCTACGCTTTAGATAAGAAGAAATCGCCGTCCTTTTTAAGCGGCTATCTCTGGCTGGCAAATGAAAAATAACCAATGCCTATTGAGGAGAATCAATGCAGTATCCGTCAATAAATTCCCCACCGCATTCTATCACTTGCCCTAATTTTTGCTATCTGCTGATAGACTAAGGAGTTTTATCCTTGCTTAGGTTTGCGTATGAATGCTCGCTTTTATTGGTTTTAAACCTGAGCGGCTGGCTGCAGTATAGCGTATTGAGAATGCGTAACTGGGCGTTGGTTTGGACTGCGCTAATGGCCGGTATGGTTTCTGCTGCTTCTGAGCAATTAACTCAAGACGCTATGTATCGTAATGCTGCGCTTATTTATCAAGAACGTTGTGTCTTATGTCACGGTAAGCAAGGATTTGGTCTCGGCTTGTTGCCCACCTCGGTAAAAAATTATCCCAACACAAATCTTCATAAATTGCGTCACGGTGATTCTTTGGAAGATATTAAAAAGAACATTGCTCTGGGAGCCAAATTATCAAAAATCGATGACAAAATGCCGCCCTGGGATGAAGAGCTGACAGTTGAGCAAATTAATGCTTTAGCGAAATACGTAAAACTGCTCGTTGAAGAGTCAACAAAAGCCTACAGTTATCAAAAAGATTTAACCAACAAACAAAGTGTTTCTGATGCGGCGGGTAAGAATGCTTATAAACGCTATTGTGTTCAGTGCCATGGTGAACGAGGTCGTGGTGATGGACGTATGGCTAAAATTATCAAAAAGCCACCACCAGCCAACCTGGCTGCCTCGTTAATGCCTGATGCTTACTTAAAAATAATCATCAAAAGAGGAGGGGAAGCCATAGGGCGTTCTCCTCAAATGCCACCCTGGGGGAGTGAACTCACTGAGCAACAAGTTGACTCCATTATTCGTTACATCAATATTTTGAGAAAGGACACGCTCAAGCCTCATGAAAAGCGTCAATAATAAACCCAAACGCTCGGTTATTCGGCAGCTAAGAGCGAGGTTTATTGCTCTGCTATTAGTGTTGGTTAGTGGTATCTGCATTCTTGCTGCCTGGGGTGGACGAGAAATCTACCTCGAGAACGGCAAAGTAAAGTCGGCAATTACCATTAATAAGGTTCGTTTGACGTTGGCGAATGAGGCGAAGCTCTCTATTGTGACCATGGCAGCCGCTCGTGCTAACTTAATTGCAGCGGATCAACCTCGAGAAATTAAGTTGGGAGCGGTTGCGACTATTGGCGCTTCTTCAAAGTTAGAAGAGGCCATCAGCAAATTAGCTAAGGTACTCGACTCCAAAGAAGTTAAGCAGTTAGTGACACTGCAGGCTCAGCTTCGACCTTTATCGCTGGGAGTGATTCGAGCAGGCAGAAAAAACAATGATGACTTGGCAATGCAGGAGCAGGCAAAGTTATCACCCCTGCAAAAAGAATTTGAAGCATTAGCATTAAAAATTGTCGATCTCGAACAAAAACGGCTTGATGGGGTGATTAAGTCTAATGAAGAGGCCATTGTGACGCGTTTGGAAACTCTCGGTGGTCTAATGGCCGCGATAGCTGGTGTCGGCCTTCTTATCACCGTGCTTTTGGTATGGCGAGCAACTAGCGGGTTAGCCAAAGGACTAAATGTGGCTGTGGATGTGGCCAATAAAGTCTCGACGGGCGAAACCTCTGAAGTGAGCGAAACCGAGCGTGAAGATGAAATTGGGCTCTTGATGCGTTCGTTGGATCGAATGCAAAATGAATTGATCGCAAAGTTTGAAAAAAGTGCCAAAGAAACATCGAGCTTGATGAGCGCACTTAAAGTAGCGAACACCAGCCTGATGTTGGCAGACAATGAACACAACATTATCTATATGAACGAGTCTGTGCGAAAGATCTTTAAGACTCATCGAAGTAGTTTTGAAAGTGCATTAGAGTCTTTTAGTGTCGATGAAGTGGAAAGTACAAAAATTGATGTGTTGTTTAATGATGCGAAAGGTCAGGAGTTATTAACTCCCACGGTTGATCAACCTAGAAAGCTTCGTACTCACTATGGTGAAAGCACCTTCGATATTGTTACCAATGTGGTATTAGGTGCTGATGGCGAAAGAATTGGAGTCATTGTCGAGTGGAATGACTTAACCGAAGAGTTGGTAAGAATGGAGTTGGAACAGCGTGAGGCTGCAACCAATCTTCGTGTAAAGCAGGCATTAGATAACGTCAGTGCCAGTGTGATCGTTGCGGACGAAAACAATCGTATTGTTTATACCAATCAATCGGTACTGGAAACTTTAGCTAAGGTATCTGAACATCTTGGTTCAGATACTCTTGGCCAGTCGCTAACACTGTTTGATCCTTTTGTAGACAGTTCAGAGTCCTTATTGCATCCATCAAATAATCAGCGTTGCAATCGAGCTCATATAGGAGAGCGGCACATTGATCTTACTTTAAATCCCGTGCTTACCGATGAAGGCCAACAAGTGGGTGCTGTTGTTGAGGTTGTGGACCGCACCGAAGAACTGGCCATTCAATCAGAAGTTGATTCTATTGTGAATGCAGCAAGAATGGGAGATTTGTCGAAGCGAATTACACGGCGTAACGAAGAAGGTTTCTTTGCTCAGTTAAGTACTGGCTTAAATGAAATGTTTGATACAACGTCTCAGTTTGTTAGAGAGATGGGGGATGTGTTTAAAGCCATGTCTCGTGGTGACTTAATGATCTCGGTGTCAAAAGACTATCATGGTGAACTCAAACTAATTGCTGAGGATGTTAATAATACACTTATAAAGCTTCGTGAGACACTCGGTAACATAAGTGCAACCTCGATGGAGGTGAGTCAAACGTCTATTCAAATATCCGATGGCAACAATGCACTCAGTACTCGAACAGAAAGCCAGGCCAGCGCTTTAGAAAAAACGGCCGCCAACATGGAACAGCTGACATCCATTGTCAGTGTTAGTGAGCAAAATGCGATTGCGGCTTGTGAAGCTGCGAGTGAAGCTAAAAATAAGGCACAATCGGGAGGCAGTGTTGTAAAGCAGGCGATTACCGCAATGGATGATATTTTGGTCGCCAGCAAGAAGATTAACAACATCATTGGAGTGATTAATGACATATCGTTCCAAACTAACTTATTAGCGCTTAATGCGTCAGTAGAAGCTGCACGAGCAGGGGAGCAGGGGCGTGGTTTTGCTGTGGTTGCGGGTGAGGTGCGCTCTTTGTCTCAGCGTTCTGCTGAAGCAGCAAAACAAATAAAGGAGCTGATCACTAACAGTGTTCAGAAAGTGGATGCAGGTTCATTATTGGTCAACGAATCCGGAGCGACCTTAGATGAGATTGTTGCATCGGTTGAGACCGTATCCCGTTTGATTGAGCAAGTCAACGAGGCGGCTAGTGCGCAAAGTTCTGGTATTAATCAAATAGATCAGGCCATTCGAGAAATGGATGGGATGACACAGAAAAACGCAGAGCTGGTTCAAGAAACCTCTGTGGGGTCAAACTCGTTAGCCGATCAGGCGAAAGATATGACGCGATTGGTAGGCTTTTTTAAAGCTAACTAGGTGATAAACCTCTTAATTCTCAAATTCTTTTAAAATTTAAGTCCCTTAAAACTTATAAGACAAATCAAGCATCAGACGTCTTTCTAAACCTGGCGTTGGTGCTTGGCCACCACGGTAGGGTTGGACATAATAGACATCGGTATCAAAAATATTAGCGATACCAATACCGACATTAACATTCTCTATTTGATGCTGATAAAAAATATTGATGTTGGATTCGACGCTTAGTTTTTCTGGCTCGCCACATACAAAATTCACGGTATCTTCAATGCAGGCATATCGATGCCCAATAAAAGCACCGGTGATATTAATAAGATTGTTATGGCTTAAGTTTATAGTTGAAGAAAACTTAAGCATGTGATTGGGGATACCTAGCACTTTTTGTGGCTTGCCAACAACCGCAAAGCCGTTTAAAGCCTGACTGTTTAATTCGAAATAAGAATAGTTGATATCGGTGATTCCCCATGAATTTTCAACTTTCAGGAGGAGTTCTGCTCCTAGTGTTTTGACTTGTCCAGCAGTTATGTTGGCAAATAAGTTGGGTTCATAGGCGATATAATCTTCGATATCTAGATGAAAAATATTGCCTTGAATATAAATATCGTCGCTCAGGTAGGTTCCATACTCAAACTCAATGGAACTTAATTCTTCGGCACCCGCAATCGGTGTGCCTACCAATTCTGCCGTCGCCAGAGTTCCAAATTTAGGAATTTTAAAGGCTTCACTGTAAACGAATTTAATATGATGATCTTCATTGGCTTTAGTGATTGATAGTCTTGGAACGACACTGCTGCCGACGAAGCCATTGTTTTCGTATCGAGCTCCTAGCGTAATATCTGCCCAGTCTAAGCTTGATTCGTATTGTACAAAGAGTGCATTGTCACTGACGGAGTCTGAAGGCGAACCGTTGAAAAAAGTGGTGGGGTCCAGAAAGTAACTGTCAAGCAGTGTCATCTTATCTTTGTAGTGACTCAATCCAAACAGTATGTTGGAAGTAGGGTTTAAGTCGTATAAGCCAATCACCTCCAGTCGACGTCGGCTGACTTTTTCTTCTGTTCGATGAGGTCCTCTATCGGGATAAAATGACCCCCAAGGTTCTTGCTTGATGTAACTTATGTGGGTTTTAATATTGAAGTTATTGGTTAAAGACTCTTGGTGTTTGAGACTCACACCTAAAGATTTAAAAATGACCTCACCGTTTCGGGTAAACTCCGTAAAGTCGTTAGAAGGATTAAAAAAGTCGTTAGAAAATAATCCTATGCCGCCAATACCAATGCGATCTTCATACTCATAATCATCATAAAAAACTCTAAAGTCGAAGGTGTCGTAAGACAGTGAGAAATTTAAGTTCATAGGAGTGACATTAGAGTTGTTTTTTAAGGAAAAAGAATTGCCCGCAATGCCAACATAATCTTTATTGCTATAGTCACCTGCACCCCAAAAGCCAGAAAGAGAATAACCAATACCATTATCGAGCTGATTGCCGACCATAAAGGTTAAGTTCTTGTTATGAGTGTTACCGGAAGTAAAATCACTGCTGACAAATATTGCTCCGCCGTTTTGTGACGCGTCGTAAGTGGTGACATTAATAACGGCCAGTTCGGCATCTCCACCATATAAAACAGAACCTGGACCTCTAATGACTTCTACCCGCTCAATGGATTGAGCTGAGTATCGATTATTTAAAATGATTGTGCCAAAGGCGAGATCATTTTGCTCAATGCCATCAATGATGAGCAGGATCTTTCCATCAATGCCCCAAACACCCCGAAAACTGAGTGAAAATACACCTTGGGCATCCACTCCCACCCAGAAGCCCGGAAAGTGCTTTAAAATATCCAACAAGTTTCGAGCACTACTTTGTTGTATTTGTTCCTTTGTCATGACACTGACAATACTGGGTTGCTTTCTTATGGTTTTTTCTTTGTTTGAAGATACGGTTATTTCGAGGTTCATTAACTCGCTGAGTTCGAGATTGAATAAGTCTCTGTCATCGTCTGCGACAACAGAACCTGACGACAAAGCCAGAAAAATGAGTAAGCAGGTAATCGTCAGTTGAGCGAGTATGTGGGTGTCTAGGCGCAAAATTTGAGTCCGAATATCACATAAGAACCTGATTTATAAGTAAGTTTAGCTCAAGTATTATGAAATGCGCGAATAAGAGCCGTCTTTTTATAAACGAAGGCGCAGGAGTCTGACTCTCAGACTCCTGCGCGCGGCGAAGCAAAGTATCTTAATGTTGAGTTGTAAAGATACTATAGGTATTCAATGAAGCTCTATTCTGGCAGTTTGTTGAAGGTAAAGCTGTCTTGGGTAATTAGCTTATTGTCGTTTAATGGATCAGCTACATACCAAGTAAAAGTGTATTCTCCAGCTGGGAACCAGGTAGGTATGTTGATGTAAGGACGGGTGTAAGATTTTTCTTCACCTGAGCTGAGCTCTAGCTGTCGAGACTTGTGGACAGGATAAGCTTCGCCTGTGGGCAAAGTTAAAGACGACCACTGATTGAAGTTTTTGTAGCTGAGGTCATAATCTAAATTACGAATCAGCGCATCATACTTGAGTTTTCCTCCTTCTGCAGGGACTGAATAGTTAGGATCATCCTTGACGATATCGACTTCAAGTAAGTCGGGTTGATTGATGGTTCCTGTGATCGTGACATCCAGGGACGAGAGGGTTGCCTGGCCCTTGTACATCTTAACACCAAAAGTTTGAGCGCCATCCAGAAAGTCGGAAGCACCCGTATGTGCTGGTGTGATACAGGTGGTACGTGAAGCAATCGGCGTTGAGTTTATATTGGTCCAGCCATAGCTTGCGCTGCCAAATGGACCCATCATAAATCCTTCGTTGGGATCGGCTAAGTCGCCCGTAAAATGAGCCGTAAAGCAAATTCGGTCGATGGATTCGAAGCTAGCTCCAAAATCTACCGTTGCGTTGTGGGCAATGTTGGTTTCTAGATGGAGTGGGAGTCCTTCTTGAAATGTGGCGCTAGTCGTGAGCGAAGAGGCCTGTACTGTGGTAGCAATGGACAACAGGCCAATGATGGACAAAATTTTATTCATAAATTGTCTTCCTTAGTTTGAAAATAGAGTAAGTAGGAACCAGTAGCTCCTTTATGTGCTGATGTTTAGCACTCTAAAAAGACGCATTTCTGCGACGCCAAATATTGTCGCAGGTCGCTGTATCATATCCTGAGACAGTGAACAAAAAAGAGTGTGTTTTTTATGGATGGGTTTGATCGAGTTTATGATTTACATCGAGTGCTCAAGGGACGAAAAACAGTTATATCTACAAAGGATATATTGTGTGAGTTGGAGTGCTCTCGCGCTACCTTTAATAGAGTCAAGCGCCACATGATCGACTTTCTTGGCGCTCCGATAGAATACGATAGAAATCGAGGGGGTTACTATTATGTAGAAAATGCGGAAGAGGGATTTGAGTTACCTGGCGTTTGGTTTAATGAAAAAGAATTGAATGCCTTGCTTCTTGTACAGCAGTTGTTGACCAATCTTGGTGTTGGTGTATTGAAAGAAGAAGTGTACCCCATCCAACAACGGGTAGCGCAACTGTTAAGGCAGAGTACCATCGAGCCAGCATCACTAAGTAATAAAGTTCATTTTCTAGGGGTGGGTATACGAGACGTTGAAGGGCATCAATTTCAATCGATTACTCATGCGATTTTAAATATGACTCGTATAGGTATTACTTATGTCACCCGTGATGAGGGCATTGTGACCCAGCGAGAGATTTCTCCGCAAAAATTGATCAACTATCGAAACAACTGGTTTTTGTATGCTTGGTGTCACAAAAGGGAGCATTATAGAACCTTTGCTGTGGAATGCGTCTCGAATATTCAATTATCCAGTAATCCTTTTAAAGTTGTGAATGAAGATGATATGGAAAATCATTTTAAGCAGAGCTATGGCATTTTTGCGGGCAGTGAAATTGATACTGCCATCATTAAGTTTAAGCCAGGTATTGCGCAGCGTATTTCTGAAGAAGTATGGCACTCGAAGCAACAGGGGCATTTTTCTGACGACGGTTTCTATACCTTAAAGTTGCCATTTAATATTAGGCAACCTGATGAGCTCATTATGGATATCGTCAAGCTGGGAGATAAAGCCGAGGTGGTGTTTCCGCAGATTTTGCGCGATGCATTAGTTGAGCGCTTAAATAATGCGCTTGGTGTTTATCAAATTTAAGTTATTTATCGGGCTATGGCTATGTTAAACTGAGAGGTAAATATAAGGAAAATAGAATGAAGATAACGGGTTTATTGACGATTGTTGGATTATTTTTGTTGGTTATGACGTTTGCAGGCGCGCATGATGCACCTTATGTTATGTCTTGTTTTCATTGCATTCCTAATGCTTCATTACCTCTCACTGCCATGGCCATTGCGGCTATCTCCATTACTCTGTTAACCATTGCCTTAACGCGCCTTATCAAAGTAACTCCTGCTATTTTGCTCAATAAATACTCCGTCAGTTCGATAGTTCCGCAATCGTTAAACCACTTTGATGACTCGCTTATCCCTCTCTTCCCGATACACCTTATGCTTCCCTTGGATGAGGCGCTAATTATTGAGAGTAGTGTTTAGTCACCACAATTTCACCTGGATTTGAACCTCTCCTTGTTAGGATACTGATATTGCCTAACGAGGAAGATTTAATGAAACTCAAAAAATTAGTGACGGCTAAGGTTTTTCAAGCAACCCTTGGCGTACTCTTCGCACTAAGTGCCATTTATTACGTATTTTTTACATTGGATAGTGAGCCTTTATCGACTCAAGAAATATTGGATAGATACCAATATTCTGCCTCTCAAAACCTGAATTTCGAGCTTAATAAGCTGGAGGAAAACCTCTATGAATTCCATTACAGGAGTTTTGATGGGGCGAAAGTAAAAGGGCAAATCCACTACCCCGAAGTGAAAAAGGACCGTTATCCTGTATTGCTGGGTATGCACGCAATGGGGCGCAGTTATCCTCGTTGGTGGGTGGATTCATTAAAAGGCAGACCTACAGTTACCCAAGTTAATAAGATTACCCAAATTGCAAGAAACAAGGGCTATGTGGTTATTGCTATTGATGCTCGATATCATGGATCGCGAAAAAAGGCAGATCGAAGTTTGCGCTCCATTATGATTGATCTGACGTTTCTGGGTGACAAGGATGATTATGTTCGTATGATTCGGGATACTGTTCTGGATTATCGAGTACTGCTCGATTGGATAGAGCAGCAGAAGGAGCTGGATATTTCTAATACTCATGTTGCCGGTTATAGCATGGGAGGACAAATGAGCCTGCTTCTAGCAGCAGTGGATGTTCGAATAAGTAATGTTTTGTCAATTGTTCCCCCCTATCTGGAAGATACTACCGCATCCGTTGCGCCTAAGAACGTTGTTTCGTTGTTAGATGACAATAAAGTCTGGTTGGTTACATCAGATGATGATGAAAATGCAACACATGAAGAAAATGTACTTTTGTTTAAAAGAATTCCTTCGAAAGACAAGAAGCATATTGTGTTTAAAGGAAATCATATCTTACCGGAGGAGTATGTTAACTCACTTGTTGAGTGGTTTTAATTACCGAATAAGACGTTGTGTATGTTCGAATAAGTAACGTTTTGTCAATTATTCTCCCTTATTTGGAAGGTGCAGCTGGAATCGTTGCGCCTAAGAATGTTGTTTCGTTATTTGATGACAGAAAAGTATCTTTGACCATCATCGGATGATGGCGACAGCACAACTCATAAATAAATTCCATTTACTAAATTAATTTCTTCGAGTGATAAGAACCTTTATTTTTAAAAGGAAGTTATGCCTTGCCGGGAGATCGTGTTGACTCATTCGCTGAATGGTTTTGATTGCTGGTTAATGGTTTGCGTATGTTCGAATAAGTAATGTTTTGTCAATTGTTATCCCCTGTTTGGAAGGTGGTAGCCTATTTGTTACGTTAGGGAATATTGTTTTGTAATTAAATGGCAATAAATTTTGGTTTGGTTTTATCGGTTGGTAACTAAAGCGGAACTCACAAATAAAATTACTTTTAAAATAATTTTTGTAGAGGTAAGGGGTGTCTGCATAAAGGCGGTTGTTCCTGTCGAAAGTTTTTTACTGGTTTTATTAATTTTTTTTGATTGCCTCTTAAGTGTTGTGTATGTTCGGATAGGTATCGTTTTGTTGTTTATTCTCCTCTTTTTTTAGGTCTGCCTGTGTTTTTTCTTGAGTTGTTTTGTTGTTAGATAGCTAAATTGGTTGTGTCGGGTTGTTATGAAAGATGGAGTTGGTTGGAAGTGCTGGGTGAATTTGTTTTTAAATGGATTGGTGCTTTAGTTAAAATGAAAATTGTTTTCAAAAAATATTTTTTGTTTTCTAGAAAAAAATTTTATTTCGTGATAGCTTCCATCTCGATCTCTAATAAAGACTGTTTTGAAATTAATGAATAGGATAACTAAAAATGAAAAAACTATTTTATATATTTGTTTTTATTGTCGGGTTTATTTCGAGTAATGTTTTTGCTGCGGATAAAGTGATTACTTGTAACTTCTGTAGTGTTAGCTCTCATAACTATCTGGCTAAGCAGGCCGTTCCTAGACATGTGAACTCAATGTTAGTGCATGTATTTGATCACGGCAGAAAAACATTGCACTCTTATATGGTTATTAATGAACGTGATATTGGACCTTCGATTATGACCTTTGTAGCTCCAATACAAACTCCAGCTCCAATTTTTGATAAGTATACTGATTACGTTAATGCGCTGGAGTATTTTGAAGTACTAAAAAATGCGATCGATGTTGTTCCTGAGCATGTTGCTTCCAGTGCATGGGATATGGTCGGAGACCCTGCTGCTCGCCAACGGGTTGGAGACTGGTTTCAGTCGAGTCACTCTGTGTATTCGGCTCTTACAAGTGTTATTAATTTAGCGACAGGATTATTTGGTCACCCTGCAATTACTTTAACTTTTGAGTTTGCTGATGGAAGTACTGCAAAATTTAAGTTTCAATCTATTGATTCAAATAATGATATGTATTATCAACTTGTTCCTGTTCAATCTCGAGATGCAGATGGAAATACATTAGAGTTTTCTGGCAGCAATAACTTTGGTGGCTCGATGGCAAGCTCTCGATCACTGAGTGACTTTCTTGCAGCGGCTGCTCGTGCTGGAATTCCAATTATTGTAAACGGTGGAACAATTGGTGGTGGCGTTCCTGTAAGATGTGTCAGAAATGGAAGTGGAGGAATTACCTGTACTCCAGTTAATTCTCGCACTTAGATAGACATATCTTGATATTAGCTCCCAAGCTTATTCTATTGGCTTGGGAGTACAATAAAGATTTGTTTAGGCTTAAGCCACTTGTATTTCTGTTAAAAACAGATTGCTTGGCTCTAATGAATGAAGGGCCCGTGCCAGATCTTCTCGAATAAAAAAGTCACTGGGATACTCTGGAATACGAAACAGAGCAGGGGCGGCACTGACTTTATCCTCAGAAAAAACATAGTCGCCATCGACACCAATAGGATCATAGGGTTCACACTCGTCATAAATAACTTCGGATCGAGCGGTATCTAAGGCATCAAAGGTAGCGAGGGAATGCACCATCCAGTAATCTGAGCTGACGATTTGCTCGTCTGAGGAGTAGATATCCAGCGGTAATATTTCGACTTCTTGTTCTGATAAATGACTATCGAATAGCTCTTTGCAGCGAGATGATACTACTAACAAACAGGCTGTGTTAGAAATAAAATCGGTCATGCCTTTTTCTTGAGGCATGTTTTCTAAATAAACTTTGAGATTGCCAGAATAAACTTTCTCGTATAGGTTTTTAACGGGCAATCCTTCGGTTAAGTGCCAACATTTAAGCTTAAGACCCGAAGGTGCTCTTTCAATTGTGGGTAGTTGTTTGATATTTTTTAAATCACCTAGTATTTCTATTTGAAAAAATCGCATGCTGATTCCCTGATTGGCTTGCTTAGACCTGCTGTGGATCTGAAGAGCAGGTCTATCTTTTTCGATAATGAAAGTATAGGGAGTTGGCTTCCCTTATTCTTTGTTGATCTTCTCAAAAACAATTTCCAGTTGTTTTTTCATCGCATCATCGACTTCTTCTGGCTTAACTCGTGAAATAATATTTCTTAACACGCGAATTTCATTCTGGTCGATCTCGCCGTCACGCTCTGCAATGGCAAGAATCTCAGCTAATTCATTAGCACAAAGCTTTCCGTCATTAGTAAAGCACTCAATGGAGCGAAATGACATTTCAAGATAATCTCTTGGTTCAGACATAGGTATTTTCCCTTTATAAAATAAATGTTTTTAATTATCTAACGCCTTAATTCAGGCTCAGACAGTATAACGAACCTGACGGGTTTAGAAAAAGAAATTGCAGCCATCTAAAAGGCTGAAACTTGTTGGGATATTGAATCTGATTACACTTTGAGCATTTTCTGGAGGATTTGTTGGTTTTTAATTCATAAGCATTGGATGCATTGGCAATACCGCCTATTAATCAGTCGTCCCTTATTGACGGGCTATATATAACTGCTGCTTCTAGGGGGTTATAAATAAGCGACGACAGTGCTCATTAAACTGCTTTTCGTCTCGAACCCAAAAGACTGATACAGTGAGTGTGCATCAGCGGTTTGTAGAGCAAACTGGGTATGAGAAAACTGAGGATGAGCCAGCATGGTTTCCAACATCCACTTTCCAACCCCTTGGCCTCTGTGATCTTCGGCAATAACAAAATCAGCAAGCCAGGAAAAAGTGGTCTTGTCAGAAACAAACCGAGCGAAACCTACTTGCTTGTTGCCAAAAAACAGGGTGAAACAATAGGAGTTATCGACCATGGACTTAACCACATCAATAGAGCGGTTTGCCTTCCAGTAGGTGGTTTGAAGTAGTTTATAAGTGTGTTTGATATCAACAGGGAGCTCGTTATCAAACAAAGTGTAATTTTGAAATTCCCAATGCATAATTGCTTTCCTGTGCTAGAAAAACGAAGTTGGGTGAATTGAGAAGGTGTTTAATGGAGTATAGCACTGATGGTTTTATTCGTCGCTTGAACTAACTTAATATCGGTGATTGAGTCGCTTATCAGGCGAGGTGTTCTCTTGCCTGATAAGCCTTAGTAAAGAACTATTTGATTGTTGGTTGATACATGAATAGATGGGCATCTGTCTTTCTGATGAAGAGCAGATTATCGCCGTTTTGAGAGGCCGAACTGAGTTTTCCTAAAGTCAGGTTTTTCAAGTTTAGTGGGCCAGGAAAATATTCTTTTCCTTCCGAGACTAGCTGGCCGTCTTGATAGCTGTAGAAAAGTAAGTCATTGTCAAAGGAACGATGGGCTACAATTTCTATTTCCGAGTCATTGTCAAAGTTTCCTGCGGCCACACCAGTCCAGTTGGATGCCGAGCCTGCTTCTAACGTTGCTACGTAGGTAATAGCACCATTATCCAGCTCGTAGAGATAACCTTTACCATCAAAGTTACGCAGTGCAATAAACTGGTCTTTTCCTACGTTCTTAAAGTCACCCGCAGCGACGCCCGCCCAGCTTGAAGCGTTGCCGTTTTCCAGGGTCGCTATTAAGGTAATTTGGTTATTAGCATACTCATACATATAGGCGTTGCCATCTGAGTTTTTAAAACCAACAAACTGAGCTTTTCCGTTACCTTTGAAGTTTCCTGCCGCAACGCCTGCCCATTGAGAATTGGCATCTTGCTCAAGGGTCGCTATTTGAAGCAATTGGTTGTTGTTAACTTCAAATAGATAGATGTTGCCATTATCGTTGTTTACAGCTACCAATTGTTCTCGGCCATTACCAATGAAATCGCCTGCCGCTAAGCCTGACCAATGAACGATGGCATTATCTTTATAACTGCCGAGCGTTGATACTTGACTGTTGTTGTATGCACGTAAGAAAAGCCGTCCATCAAAGTTTCTGGAGGTAATAAACTCATCGATGCCATTCCCATCAAAATCACCCGTAGTAATCGCGGAGTAGTCTGACGCAGAACCTGAACTTCTGTCTGTAGCTACAGGGTGTAACTTGTTTTGATGTTGAAACAACTCTGCGATAGAAAGTATTATCCAGCCAAAGTCGAAAGAGCCCGGTGTACTTAAACTGTGCTCTAGTAAGACATCCTCAATGACATGGTAAATGTCAGGATCGAAGGTCGACAGCGATAAATAACGGCCCACAGCTGTGGCATTTTCGATGTCACCTGTCCGGTCAAGAAATCTATAGAACTTACCTGGTTGTTTTTTATATATACGATTGGTAAATGTTGAAGCAAATCGGTTCATATCGTCTTGTGTAACAGCGAGGTTATTTTCGAAACAAAGTCGCGCGAAATCAATTTCAACAAATGCATGGTCTGAATTTTCTATATTAGCGTCGTCTGCTCCGTAGTACCATATGTATGATTGATCTGAAGCATCATAAGTCAGGTGTTCCTTAAAATGTGCTAAGAGTTGGTTCACTCGATTTAAATAGAAGGTGTCATTGGTGTATTTGTACATCATTAATAGGACTCGACCCATAGCCGCAGACATATTAAAAGGGACTGATTGTCCACTCAAAGTATGCTGGGGATGTGTCATGATGCGGTAGTTGCCAATGGCGTTATCCCATTGAAACTCATGGGCGGTTATGGTTTTTTGAGCTTCAGTGACAAAATGCGCGGCGATGGTTTGAAAACTGCGGCCATCAGCTTGATAAATATAGTCACCTAAGGAAGGCGTATTTTTTACCAGCTGAGCAAAGTCCAGTATTGGGTAAAGAATCATGCCGCTATGTCCAACCCAGGAGTAGGCTTTATTATTCGTTACGGGTCTTGTACTTGCCCAGGTTGGCCGAACAACACCGTCCAATCCTGAAACCTGGGGAATAGCATTGTCATCTCGTTGGGCAAATACATTTTCGGCGTGTCGAATAAGCTTGTCTAGATACCTTCTTTCGCCCGAGGCACGATACATGGTCATGTAAGACATCATGACGTAGCTTTCACCCCACGCTAGAGCGTCTTCTTTATTACTGGAATTAGAATGCCAATCGCCTCTAATCTGGTCATGGGCATCGAAAATTTGTTGATAGTTCGAGCTGGCGTAAGAAGAATGAATAGAAAACGCCAAGCCAAATAAAAGTGCTACTTTTTTTAACATAATAACTCCTGAGAGAATCTAATGATTAGTCGACAGCTTTCTTGCATAAAAGAAGGGGAGAAGCCTTAAAGTGCTGTCGCTCTTTCCTAAAATTAAAATCGTTTAACTACTTGGTAACGAGTAAATTTCCATATTATTACTCTACATAAACCAAGGTAATTCTAACATAGTTGCAAGAAGAGAGTCTATTGTGTCGGTTTAGGTAGGTAAAAAGTAACCGTTATGGCGGGGAGGTAGGGTTTCGAACCCCGTTGAATAAGTTGAGTGTTTTACGAGAAAAATAAAAAAGGCGACTTGAAAGTCGCCTTTTTATCGAACGTTGCGAGTGAGTGGATTAACCACACTTAGAATCGCCGCAGTTCAAGCAAGTCATGCAACCGTCCATCATGATGACAGCGTTGGTCATACACTTGTTGCACAGTTGAGCACCATCAGGGAATTCTGATTTGGCTTCGGTCTCACCGCTTTGTTTGGCTTCGTATTGAGCGCGTTTCTCAGCGATCAGAGCTTTTTGATGCTCATCTAGCTCGTCGTCTTTTAATAAACCGATCATCTTGAGGTGTGACTCAATGGCTTCGCCGATTTCTGCTACCAAGGATGGCATAAAGCGACCACCACGTTTGAAGTAGCCACCTTTAGGATCAAAAACGGCTTTTAGCTCTTCAGCTAAGAAGGTACAGTCGCCACCTTTACGGAAGACGGCTGACACAACTCGAGTTAGAGCGACAACCCACTGGAAGTGATCCATGTTTTTCGAGTTAATAAAAATCTCGAAAGGGCGGCGCATTTCATGTTCGGTTCCCTGATTTAACACCATGTCGTTGATGGTCACATACAAAGCATGTTCTGACAGCGGTGTTTTAATCTTATAAGTCGAACCTAACAGCATTTCTGGGCGTTCAACACTCTCGTGCATTTGCACAATTTCTGCCGTAGGTTTTTCTTGGGGTGCTGCTTCAACCTCAGGTTGGTCTTTGGTTTTTACACTATAGCCAACAATCGTTTTATCGATTTTGTGTGCCATGGTTATTTCCTATGTTCGTCTTGTGTCGCTGCAATAAGGCCATTGTAACCGCTTTTTTGCAAAAAGGCGTGCCATTAATACCACACCTTTTGCTGTTATCTTTATGGGGCCTTAAACCTCACTGCGAAATACTCTTTAAGTAATAAATCTGTCGCTGTTGCTTAAAGTTTGCCGTAGTAACCTTCTTTTAAAGCATCAAACAGATTTGCCGCGGTATGAGTTTCACCATCATACTCAATTTCTTCGTTACCTTTGACTTCCAGCTTGGTGCCATCTTCTAGCTCAAACTGATAAGTGGTGTTTTCCAGATCCTGTTCTTTAACCAGTACGCCCTGGAAGACCTCTGGATTAAAGCGGAAAGTGGTGCAACCTTTAAGCCCTTGCTCGTAAGCGTAACGATAAATCGATTTAAAATCGTCGTAAGGGAAATCAGTCGGAACATTCGCTGTCTTAGAAATGGATGAATCAATCCACTTTTGTGACGCCGCTTGAATGTCAACGTGCTGCGTTGGTGTAATGTCATCAGAAGTGATGAAGTACTCAGGCAGTTGCTCGTCGGCATTCTCTGAGAAAGGCATGGCTTTATCGTTGATCAATGTGCGGTAAGCCAACAACTCATAAGAGAATACGTCGATTTTCTCTTTCGACTTTTTGCCTTCGCGGATCACGTTACGTGAGTAGTGATGTGCGAAGCTTGGCTCAATACCATTACTGGCATTGTTCGCTAATGACAAAGAAATGGTTCCTGTTGGTGCGATAGAAGAGTGGTGCGTAAAACGCGCGCCTACTTCGGCCAGTGCTTCGGCTAATTCTGGCTCTACTTCGCCAACTTGTTGCATATAGCGACTGTATTTGGCGTGAAGGACTTTACCTTTTACTTTTTGACCAATTTTGTAACCGTCTTTTTTCATTTCTGGACGCTTACGTAGCATCTCACCAGTCACTTCGAAGTCTTGTTCCATGATAGGAGCAGGGCCTTTTTCTTTGGCCAGATCCAAAGCGGTACGCCAGCCTTCTAGCGCTAACTCTTTGGTGACTTCTTCGGTGAAAGCAACAGACTCTTTTGAGCCGTACTTCATACCCAACATAGTCACTGTTGAGCCTAAGCCGAGATAACCCATACCGTGGCGACGCTTGCTCATGATTTCGTCGCGCTGACCACCTAGAGGCAGACCGTTAATTTCGACCACGTTGTCAAGCATACGAGTGAAGATGCTAACGGCTTTACGGTACTTGTCCCAATCAAATTTAGCTTTGTCGGTGAAAGGATTTTTCACAAACTTGGTTAGGTTGACAGAACCTAACAGGCAAGAACCATAAGGAGGAAGAGGTTGCTCACCACAAGGGTTGGTTGCACGAATGTTTTCGCAGAACCAGTTGTTGTTCATTTCATTTACTTTGTCGATGAGGATAAAGCCAGGCTCAGCAAAATCATAAGTGGACGACATGATCAGGTTCCACAAATTATTCGCTTTTACTGTTTTATGAACGCGACAGGCAACACGACCTTCTTTGTCAGTGATGTAGCCTTTAGAAACAGGCCAGTCACGCCAAACTACTTGTTCTGAATCTTTAACGTTAACGCCGTCGGCTTTGGCTTCTTTTTCGCTCAATGGGAAGGCAAGCTTCCACTCGGCGTTGTTTTTAACCGCTTCCATAAACTCATCAGTGATCAACAGAGATAAGTTAAATTGACGCAAGCGACCGTCTTCACGCTTTGCTTTAATGAAGTCCATCACATCGGGATGACCTACATCAAAGGTTGCCATCTGTGCACCGCGACGACCACCTGCCGAAGAGACGGTAAAACACATTTTGTCGTAGATATCCATAAAGGATAGAGGGCCAGAAGTATAAGCGCCGGCACCAGAAACATAAGCGTTTTTAGGACGTAAAGTTGAGAATTCGTAACCAATACCACAACCGGCTTTTAGGGTCAGTCCGGCTTCATGTACTTTGGCCAGAATGTCGTCCATCGAATCAAGAATAGTGCCCGATACGGTACAGTTGATGGTTGAGGTGGCTGGTTTGTGCTGTTGTGCGCCCGCATTCGACATAATTCGTCCTGCTGGGATCACACCATGACGTAGCGCCCACAAAAACTGCTCAAAAAATTCTTCTTGTTTATCTTTGGCTTCAACGCTAGCCAAAGCTTGTGCTACCCGCTGGTAGGTGCCATCAATATCAGCGTCTACTGGACTGCCATCTTTGGCTTTTAGACGGTATTTGGTATTCCAGATATCGACGGAAGCGGTTTGTAATTCAATATCAAAATTAGAGGCTTCTATTTGTTTTTGTAGTGCGGTCATGTCCTGCGTCCATCCAAAAATATGAAGGGTTGTTTATTAGTTTGAGAACAAGCTGTGGATAACCTACATATAACTCCATGAGCGATACATAACTATATGGTGGGGCCATCCGAGAATCTCGGCACAATATATAGTTGGATGGCTAAACTGTAAAGCAGATATTGATTATTCTGCACGGCAAAAACCGCTAGATGATTGAAACTCTTGGAGATTTTCAAAATAAATTTTTTTGCTTGACAATACTTTATTAAGTGCTTGTTTTGCAACGCTTATACAGCTGATTGAATATTGTTCATTAGTGGTAGTTTGAGGCACAATTTTGGTGCTTAAATTATGCCATTTTGTGATGAGTTTGATTACATTGTGGCAGCATTTATGGCTGGGACGAATGTTTGTTGTGAGTAAGAGGGGAGTGCTTCGGTTTGTTTAATAAATGCTCAGGTTACCTTTCATCGATGAGAGAGCGGTAGCTCAGAATGGATGCATCAGATCTGCTCTCTCGTTGTTTAAACTTCCGTCGTCAGGTAAAGATATTCATGTTCAGAGTGGTTTCTGTTATCTTTCCGCCAACTTGATGTATTTTCGCTGATTAGGGCTGTACCGATGTTGAGTAAAGAGAGTGATGATGAGTTGTGTCGACATTTAGTCAGCGCTTTTGCTGAGGTGTTTCCTCACTTATTGATACAAGGCGGGGCGGATGAGCCTTTTTATAGTGCGCCCAAAGAAAACGCCAAAGCGACACTCTATTTTAGAAGCAACTATCCGCGAAGCTTACTGCACGAAATGTCTCATTATTGTTTGGCTGGGGAGCAGCGAAGGGCTCAGGATGATTTTGGGTTTTGGTATGTTCCCTGTGGCAGAACACAAGAACAGCAAGAGCAATTCGAGAAGGTTGAAGCAAGACCTCAGGGACTCGAAAAAGCCATGTGCGACATTATTGGCATTGATTTTTCTCCGAGCATTGATGATTTTTCTGGGCGGCCACCTTCAGACAGTTTTTTGCAGGGGATCGAGACTGCTTATAACGAAATGCTGACCAATCCACCCCCTACAGCTAAGAAGGCCATTCAAGGATTGTCTTATTATATGGAAAGCTGTTGTTGAATGGGTTTTTAGAGCAACCAATCTTGATGCTGATTGTATTTTAGTCAGTTACATAAAGTTAAAAACTCCCTGCACCATGTCTCTGGCACAGGGAGAGTCTATGAGTTTTACGGAGCTGTATTAATTAGGGAACCAGTGTAAAGTTTTTAGGCTCAATACACATACCATGCAAATTGATGTCATAGTTCCAATCTGCTGTTGTGTCGCCGATAAAGCGTTCTCTAGTTTCTAGGTGAGCAGAAAAACGCAGGCATTGTTTGTTATTGATTAACTCATACTTTTTACTGCTATGGTCACCTTGTTCAAGAGTATCGTTACTACTCAAGATTGTTTTTATCCGCTCTCGATTAGCAAAGAATCCTGTGCAGGGTTAATGTACAATAGCAACACCTAAAGAGCGCTATTTGTGCATTTGATGAATGAGTGAACTTTCGAAATCTGGGCAGGGATCATCAAGACAAGTTCCCCATGATGGAAGAGTTGGCAGTATAGAGGCAGTTGCATGTTTAAATTGGGATTGGTGGTGAATCCATTTGCCGGGATCGGAGGCAGTGTTGCCTTAAAAGGCAGCGATGGCGAAGACATTCGAGCACTGGCTTTAGAAAAGGGCGCTCAACCCTTGGCGCCAACGCGTAGTCAGGCGGCGCTGGCTATGATTGAGGCAACCCATCGTAACAAGCTACAGATTTTGACAGCATCGGGTGCAATGGGTGAAGACAGTGTGGTCGCTGCAGGTATGACGCCTGTTGTGGTGGCTGAATATGCTCAACCTAGCCAGGCTGAAGACACACAAGATTTGATTCGATGTTTTGAGCAACAGGGCGTTGATGTGATCTTGTTTGCCGGTGGTGACGGTACGGCACGAGATATTTTATCGACATTGGATACCGACATTCCTGTATTGGGTATTCCTGCTGGTTGCAAGATCCACAGTGGCGTTTATGCGGTTACCCCCAAGGCGGCCGGGATGGTGATTAATCAGCTTATCGAAGGCGAGCTGTTATCATTGCGCGAGGCATCGGTGATGGATATCGACGAAGCTGCCTTTCGCGAAGGTCGTGTTAAGGCGCGTAACTTTGGCAGCATGATCATTCCTGATGCGTTGAAATATGTTCAGGCAACCAAGCAGGGGGGGGTAGAAGTTGAAGAACTGGTACTCCAGGACATCGCTGCGGATGTGATCGAAAATATGGAGCCAGATATTTGTTATGCCATTGGCTCTGGCTCCACCTGTGCGGCACTGATGGAAGAGCTGGGTCTCGAAAACACTCTATTAGGCATTGATGTGGTTAAGGATAATCAACTGATCGCATCGGATGTTGATGCCATTTATCTTTCTAACTTGTGCGAACAGGAAACCGTGGAAGCAGTCATCACGATCATCGGTGGGCAAGGGCATATTATTGGCCGAGGCAACCAACAGTTTTCACCCGAAGTCATTCAGAAAATTGGTTGGGAACACTTTCATGTTATCGCCACAAAACAGAAAGTTCAGGCACTAGAGGGCAAGCCCTTGATTGTTGATAGTGGTGTTGCTGAGTTAGATGATGCCTTGTCGGGCCTGAAAAAAGTGATTACCGGATATCATGATTCGGTGATTTATCGGGTCGGCATTGATTATGATGCCTAAGTGGCTTGAATGGTAAGGTCGCTGACGTCAGTCATTGTATTTTCTCTGTGTCAGCATTCTCTTAAAGACAGTAGCGATATGGTTGCAAAACGCTGTAATGCTGCACCTCGACAGAATCTAGAAACAGACGCTAAGTAACTTAATTTATTCATGATATTGGCGCTCGAATCTTGCTTGCGAAACTCCTTTTGGGATATTTGGTCCCTTGTGATTTAACCCCATCGGTCTATTATTAATCCCGTACACAGGAAGTGTATATCACGGAGGGTTCGACAGGAACGCGAACATCAGGGAAACCAGGGCGGAACCAACACGGCAGGGACCAAAACGGAAGATAGCGAGAATGCTAGGGCGGCTGGAGGCCGCCTTTTTTATGCCTGTGATTTTTATCTGGGCGTTGAGAGATCTTGATGGCTTGGTTATGCTGGATAAAAAACGAATAAGATCTCATGTTATGTTACTTCGGTTTATTTTTCTTCTGATAGTCAGTATCAATCTTCTTGCCTCAGAGCCTGGCGTATTACCTAAACCCATTACTAATAATGCTGTCGCTGCGGCGAAAGTTAATGGTCAATGGCGACTCTATTCCTTTAACGGTTTGGCTGAAGGTAAGCGTTGGAGTGATGCAACGTCTCATGCTTCATTTTGGCAATTGGGTACGCCACAAGGCCAGACACTTAAGCCCGTTCCGGGCCCTGGCGGTCGATTAGCCAGTATTGCTGTAACGGTGGCCAATCAAATTTATTTGATGGGAGGTTATACTGTTGCAAAGGATGGTAGCGAAGTATCGACACCCGAAGTATTTCGTTTTGATCCTATCCAATCGAGCTATCAACAAGTGACAGAGATGCCGTTTCCGGTGGATGACAGTGTTGCTCTGGTTTATCAAGATCGATACATTTATCTGGTGTCTGGTTGGCATCATGATGGCAACATCAGTCATGTTCAAATGTTGGATACTCATTCCATGACATGGACACAGGTTTCGCCTTTTCCTGGCCCTGCCGTCTTTGGGCATGCGGCTGGTATCCTTGGCAATCAAATGGTAGTGGTTGATGGTGTCAAAGTCGCTGATCGCTCTAAAGGTAAACGCATTTATAAGATGTCACCCGTTTCGTTTTTAGGAACGATAGACCCAAAGAACCCTGCCAAAATTAAGTGGCAAGTATTGCCAAAACATCCTGGGGCGGCGGGTTACAGAATGGCCGCAACAGGAGATGAGAAGGGACAACGCATTATCTTTGCTGGTGGCAGTGCAAACCCTTATAACTACAACGGTATTGGCTACGATGGTCGTCCTGCTTCTGCTGACAGTCGCGTTTTTGCCTGGGATCTAAAGCAACAAAAATGGCAGGTGCTGCCTTCACTCAAAACAGCTTCTATGGATCATCGCGGGTTGCTTGCGGTTGACGATTGCTTTTATCTGCTAGGTGGCATGTTGGATAAGCAGCGAGTGACTGACAAAATACAGCGTTACTGTCCTAAGTAAAGGCATCTTGATTATCTCGTGGAAAAATTCCTTTTGTCGAAATGCTTAACAGTTCCATTTTGAGATGATTCTAAGTGTTTGTTTTTAAGGAATAATTATAGTTGGCACAAAGTATGCTCTACTAAAAGCAGATAATAAACCGATACAGGAAGTGGAAGATGAATAAAAAAACATTAATCGCGTTAGGTTTAACAGGAGCAATGACTGCTCCGGCATTTGCTGTTCCTTTTGAGTATGTTCGAATTGGCGATCAGGATGGCTTTGGGTTTAATGCAGATGCTAACTTCGCTGCTTTAACCGGTGATGGCGGATTAATTGATCGTAACAATGATGGTCAATTAGGGCCGGGCGATGTATTGCCCAGTTTGAATGGCGGTGGTGTGGTTGCTACAGGTAGTGGTGACGATTTTGATAATCGTCTTAATGAATCAGTAAACGGTATTGGTTTTAGCGACAATGGCACGCAAGGTGTCGAGTTTACTGATATTGCTTTATCCACCAGCTACGATAACTCTAGCAACAACAATAATGTTTATGACGCCAACACCAGTACCTGGGGTTCTGGCGGTACTTTCCCGAGCGGTAACTCCAATAGCTTACCTAATCAGCCTGGCTTTGTTTTTGATTTCTTTGTGAGTGCGGGTGACATTGTTGCTGGTACGGATATCTTCTTCAATATGGTCTTTGGTGACTATGATGTTTTTCCTGCAGAAATCGATCTGATTTATGCCAACAATACAGCCGATACCTTACCGGTTAACTTACAGAACAATGGCCCTGATGATGGATTGATTCAAGCAGCCTTTGTACAGTTAAGTTTTGCCGATGTGTTTACCTGGGATGCCATTAACAATGGTTGGTCCGGTTATCTCGAAGTGAACTTTGATGCGCCTAATGAGCCCTACACAGCATTCGATTTTGTTGAATTAAGTGTGGCACCTATTACGGTCCCAGAGCCAGGTCCTTTATCTGTCTTGTTGTTAGGTTTGGGTTGGTTATACCGCGCTCGTAAAAACGCATAATCAATCGCGCTGTCTCTCTTAAACCAGAAAGCTCCTAGTTGAGCTTTCTGGTTTTTTTATATCTCCATTATTTTAATTTCCGAATATTAAAAGTGACTAAATTTTCATTTTTAGTCGTATATTCTCGATTTGATATATCGTTTTTGAGCCAAAACATATGGGGTTAGTCCGGGAGCTTATAAGAAAATGTAGGAGATCGCCTGTAACCTTTGTGCGAGATCTCTTACAAGCCTGTAAGCCATGTCTCGTCTTGCTGTAAGTGAGTTACGGTTTTTTGATAGTAATTTCTTCTAACTTATTGATTATAAAAAACTAATGGTTTTTGAGTTAAGACGTTTGTCATCTAATTGTCATAGAAAGCTTATTGTCTATCACCCTGATTAACGTAATATAGAACCCGTGGACAGGACAGGGAATCACGGAAAGTAAGGCGTTCACACGGAGTTGCTAAATGGTTTAGCTCATGCGGGAAACAGGGCATGGATGAAAACAGCACTTGATGAAAGTACGACAGGATTTGAAGGACTGGGAAGAAGGGGAGCCTGATGGAGAAGGCAACGGACTAAACTGGGATAGACGAGACCTTGTTCTCATTCAAAGAAGGTAGCCACGAAGGCTGCCTTTTTTATTGCCCGCGATTTACGTTTTTCTATTATTTCACACCTTCTAATGATTTCTTCAAGGCGGCTTTGGCCAGCAAGCGTGTTGAATCTAAAGTAGGTAATGCAGAGTTACCGTCGTTAATGATTAATGGAATTTCGGTGCAGCCTAAAATCACGGCATCGCATCCTTGCTGTTTGAGATTATTAATCACTGTTTGAAAATAACGAATACTGTCTTCTTTAAACACGCCGTGGACTAATTCCTCCATAATAATACGTCCTACCTCATCAACTTGCTCTGCATTGGGCTTTACACAAGCCAGAGATTCCTTCTCCAGTATGCCTGGATAAACACTGCTGTTTACTAACCAGTGAGTCCCCGTCAGGCCTAAGCGCTGGTAGCCTGATCGTTTGGCTTCTGCTGCCACGACTCTGGCGATATGCAGCCAGGGTAAAGGAGAAGCCTGCTCAACCCATTCAAAAGCCTGATGAATAGTGTTATCAGGACAAATAAGCAACTGTGCGCCAGCATTCTTCAAGTGGTTAGCCGAAGACAGCATCAGATCGGCAACACCTTGTAGATTGCCTTTTTTCAGACAATCGACATAGTGACTCAGCGAGTGGGTATGCATGGCGATCTGAGGATGTTGATAGTTTCCCAACTGATTTTGGGCCTCTTGGCAAAGGGTTTGATAACAGAGGGCTGCGCCTTCTGAACTGCAACCAACAATACCGATGGAAAGGCTTGAATCAATATCGACGTTATTTTTGTTCATTGAGAATGCTTACTGATGGAAAGTGGGTGTCTGCAAAGTGTATCGAAAGGGCTAAAACACGTCGATAAAATATCTCGTAACTGAATGATTTTTGTGCAAAAAATGTGTTGGCCTGGTGGGCGTGTTTGAGTTGATGTGGGTAAGTGTTAGGTCATTGTTGAAGATGCTTGTACGCCATATCTCACAAGGTTGTGCGATAACTTGGTGACTTGTTATCAGTCGAGACTTATCTCAATCTATAAAGCTCTGTAAGTTATTGATATAAAATGAAAAAGTAGAGTGGGTAAATATTGAGCAAGTCCCTCAGTCCATTTTTCTGCCGATACCCCCCATTGTTTCGAATAATTATCCGCGTACTATAGACCCCGTAAACAGGAAAACGGACTACATGGATGTCTTGGGTGTTTACACGGAACAACTGGCTGGAGCCAGTTACAGGGACAAAGGGCACGGACGAAACACAGCACTTGATGAAAAAACACACTTCAGGGAAGTGCAGGGAGTCAATAAGGGAGCCTGATGGATTGGGCAAGGGACTATACAGGACATTGAGACTGATGACTCAACTGAAAAAGGCAGCGTAAGCTGCCTTTTCTTTTTGTGTTTTCGTTGATAGTTAAGTCTTATCTGCATATCCCAAAGCATCAACCAACAACATCTTACTACGCACAAAGATCCCGCTACCTCGCGCAATCTCTTTACCATCATCATTATAAACCACCGATTCCGCGACCCATTGGCTGCGATTTTTATTTACTACTTTACCCACGGCGCGCATGTTGCCTTCACTAACTGGACGGGTAATATAGGTCGTGAAGGAGGTGGTTAATACAAACACTTCTGGTTCCAGAGAATTGGCTGCGAAGAAAGCAGCATCATCCAGTAGCTTAAAGTACACAGAGCCGTGTACAGCACCTGCGGCGTGAAAGTAATCGGGAGTCAGTGCTATCTGAATTTCGGCTTCACCTTCTGCGACCGTGATTTTGGGTGGATACAGTTTGTTGATGGGAGCAGCCTGATACATGCTTTCTAGACAGCGATAGTGTTGTTCTGGGGTCATTGGAATACTCCATCCTTAAATCAATGAAGATTGACGACTTGATGGCAAACAAAGATAAGACAAAATAGCGATTTCGCCAATCATTTTGGTGACAGAATCAGAGCCAAATTAACTGATTTTTCTAGATTTTTCTCCTCGGCTTAAATTTGCCACTTCCCAAAAGGGTGATATTGGCCATCAAGCGTGTGAGAAATATCTTACAAGCGTGTAGGAGATTGCGGTTATTTGCGTCGCGTCAAAGCTTACTTATGCTAATGGCTTTTGTTAAGTGATTGAAAATAAATAGCTTTTTGTGGTCCTTACCAAGGTGGGAGCAGAATTGTCCCACAATCTTCCCTAAAAGGTGGTTGTTTTCGTCGGTCAGTAATTTAATATTTACCTCGTGGACAGGAAACGGAAGCATTGGATAGCACACAAGTTCACATGGAAAGTTGAAAGGCATTCAACTTAGCTGGGACAAACAGGGTATGGACAAAAACAGCACTTGATGAAAAGCACGACAGGATTGAAAGGATAGGAACAGAAGGGGAGCCTGACGGATAGGCAAGGGACTAAAAACGGACAAAAAAGAGTTTATCTCTTTCGAAAAGGTAGCCAGGAGGCTACCTTTTTTTATGCCTGAAATTTATTCACTGGATTCGGTTCGCTGTTGGAAAAAAGGTAAGCGGTTTTCGGGTGGCTTCTTAAGCTCACGAATAAGAAATCGAGCAGGGTGGAGGTATTGATACAGAGCTTCAGGCAGGGGAGCCATGTTGCCAACGATCTGGCTCTTTAACATCTCTGCACAAATAAAGGCGCTGGTCATACCGCGTGCGCCATGAGCAATATTGAGCGATAGCCCTGGCCAATAATTCCCGGCCGGAAAGCTTTTGGCTCGTTTACCTTGCCATAGGGTGTCATAGGTTTGAATAAACTCGTCCAACATAGGCAGTGGGCCCACCATGGGGAGTCGGTCACTGGCACAATAACGAAAACCCACACGACCAGACAAAGTATCCGGTGCTGATATGGGCTGACCTGTTAGCTGGCCTAGCTTATCGAACAACTCTTGTTGGCTGGCTTGAGTTAGCTCTGGGTTAGTATCTTCCCGATCAAAGGTAGCACCCACATACAGCTGCTGTGATTTAGGGATCAGATAGATATCGTCGCAAATCACCGCATCCGGCTGAATACCTTCGTTTAATTCTAATGTCTGACCGCGCACGGTAATTGCTGGTAGAAAATTTTCCGGTAGCAGCGACTTGGCGCTATGACTGTTGCAAATAACCAGATGGTCAAAAGCGTCCCACTGATTGTCCTCTGATATTAATGTCCACTGCTGGGCGTCACCCAGCTGTAGCTGATTGATGGCTGTATGGAAATGACACTGAATATTGGGATGTTGGGATAAACGCTCGCACAAAGCCGCAGGTTGCAAATACCCCGAGCGAGGAAACTCTAACGCCCAGCGCTCTCCATCGTGCACACTTTGCTGCGCACTGTCCGATGGTGACAACAATCGAACCCAGGATTGGAATTCTTCATTGTCTTGATACGCTTTGATCAGCTTGGTGGCGTCATTCTGATCTTTCGCCAGTTTGAGCACACCGACAGGATGAGAGAGTTTATCTAAGTCATTGGCATCAAGACTTTGCAGCAGATAATGATAAGCATGCCAGAAAAACTGGGTGGTCGGGTTCACATCGCTAGAAAGGAAAGGGTAATAAATGCCCGCGCTATTGCCTGAGGCTCCAGCGCCAGCCGCCGCTGCCTGCTCAAATAGGTGAACTTCGAGTCCTTGCTGAGCGAGGGTTTGGGCCGTGGTGGTACCCGCAATACCGGCACCAATGATGGCGACTTTTTTTACCGCGCGAGTTGGGGCATTGGCCACTGTAAACCAAGGTGTTTGGCGCTTTTGAGGAATGGGTGGCGATGGCTGAGACTCAGACTCAAGGAAGCCCGTCGCCATCTCTCGTTTGTATCCAAAGCCTTTGCGCTTAATAATCCGAAATCCCTGTTCTTCGAGTCCTCGGCGAACAAAGCCTGCTGCCGTGAAAGTGGCAAAACTCGACTCTGTGCTGGAATTTTGGCGTATGAGTGCAAAGGCCTGATGTGCCCAGATCTCAGGATTTTTCTTGGGGTCAAAGCCATCCAGATACCAGGCGTCAATGAGCGGCTTTGACTGCATCAGATGCTTGAGGGCATCCATCACATCGTGGTACAGCAGCGTCAAACTAACCCTGAGTTCTGGAAAATGAATCGTCCACACGCCTTCTAGTGGTGGTGGATAGTGTTGTTGAATCCGTTCTGCAATATGGGCAAGATGTGGCCAAGATTGATGAGCTTTAATTAAGTCATCGAGAATGAGCGGGTACTTTTCGATGGAGATAAAATTTAGCCAACCCTTGTCATTATGAAACGACTGCCAGTATTTGGCGGTGACTAAAAAATTTAAACCAGTACCAAAACCAATTTCACAAATATGGAAGGGATGTTCATGAGTACAGGTCTGCCAACGTTCCCCCAGCCGATTGCCATCGATAAAGGTATAACGGGTTTCGTCGGCACCGTCTTCTCGTGAAAAGTAAATATCGTCGAACAGGCGAGAATAGGGGATGCCATCCTGCCAATCGATACTGGCTGATGTCAGGATGGGACTGGCCATGAATTAATCTCTTACTAGATTCAAAAACTCAGCACGGGTGGCAGAAGAAGAACGGAACAAACCATTCATTACAGAAGACGTCATGGTCGAATTTTGCTTTTCTACACCACGCATCATCATGCACATGTGTTTGGCTTCTACAATCACACCTACACCTTTAGCATTGGTGACTTCTGCAACCGCATCAGCGATCTGCTTGGTGAGATTCTCTTGAATCTGTAGGCGGCGTGCAAACATATCAACAATACGAGCAATTTTTGATAAGCCAATGACTTTGCCTGTGGGGATATAAGCAACGTGGCATTTACCGATAAAGGGTAGCAGGTGGTGTTCGCATAGCGAATACAGTTCGATATTTTTAACGATAACCATCTCATCATTGTCACTTTCAAAGATAGCCCCGTTAACCACTTCTTCGAGGTTCTGTTGGTAACCACGGGTCAAAAACTGCATGGCTTTGGCGGCGCGTTTGGGGGTGTCTTGCAAACCGTCACGAGTAACGTCTTCGCCGAGAGAAGTGATGATGTTTTTGTAGTAATCCGCTATTTGTTCAGTCATAGTCAAAGTGTTGCTGGTAGAATATCGGCGTATTGTATCTAAAAGTAGCTTAGCGATGCCAGTAAATTGCTGAAATATACCCGTCGCCTTTCAAGTTGCAGCGCTGATGTTCAAGTTGCAGCGCTGCGCGCGCTCACCCCAATCACTTAGTGTATCTAAGCTCAGGGGATTCACTTGCTGGCCGCCTACCTGCACCTTGAAATACTTTGGGTATAGCTGCTTTAAGTAGAATGTAAACAGGTGATTTTTGAACATAGCGATTGATACTGCCATTCCAGGAAGAGACGAATTGTTTGCTAGGTTAGGTAAAGTGATACCTTTTACGCCTGGTGATTTGAAGCGTGGCGATTTAGCAGAGGTTGACGCTTTGATTGTACGATCGGTCACCGCGGTTAATGAATCTTTGTTAAAGGATACGCCTGTTCGTTTTGTCGGTACGGCGACCATAGGCCGTGACCATCTCGATGAACCGTGGTTGCAGAGCGAATCCATACCGGCTGTATCGGCACCGGGTTGCAATGCCGTCGCCGTCGTGCAGTATGTGATGAGCGCAATGGCTTATTATGCGCTTAAAGTTCGGCGTCCTATCCAGGAATTTCGCCTGGGGATTATTGGTATGGGGCAAATTGGTTCTCGTTTAGCCAGTGCTTGTTCGTCGTTAGGAATTTCTTATTCATATTACGATCCTGTGCGTTACGAAACTCATCAGAACAATGACGCTTTAAAACGCTTACTTGAGCAAAGTGATGTGGTGAGTGTCCATGTGCCATTAACCCGCGATGGTGCTTATCCTACTTTGGCAATGATCGATCAGTCCTGGTTTGACATAATGAAAACGGATGCCTTATTGATCAATTCATCTCGCGGAAAAGTAATCGTAGAAAGCGCGTTGCAAAATTGGATGCGACAGGGAGGGCAAGCGGTTCTCGATGTTTGGCCTGAAGAACCCGCGATTGCCGCTGATTTATTGCACAATGTCTTGCAGGCAACACCCCATATAGCTGGCTACAGTCTGGAAGGAAAATGGAAAGCCAGTTACCACTTATATGAGCAACTGGCGCAGAGTTTTAATTTGCCTGCTGAGCAGCAATGGGCGGCATTGTTACCACCAACAGAAGTATTGTCTTTATCATCAGCTTCGTTAGAGCAACAGTTGTTATCCAGCTACAGAATTTATGACGATCATCAATTGCTGATTGAAAGCTATGAAAAACAAGGACCGAGTGGGTTTAGCCAACTGCGTAATCAATATGTTTTTCGTCGCGACTATCGCGGACAATGTTGGCAGGGAGAATATGCTGAGCAACTGAATTCGTTAGCCTTGCTTTAATGGAGCAAGGTTAACTAGTCTTAGTCTAGCTGTAAGACTTCAAAAGGATGCCACGAACAACGATTGCGGCCGTTATCTTTTGCTCGATATACCGCTTTATCTGCACATTGAATAATGCTTTGAACCACTTGTTCCTGGCTGCTGTTTTCGTGGGTTGGATCCCAGGTTGATGCGCCAATAGAACAAGTGATTTTAAATGAGTTCTGTTTATCGCTAACTAAAGTTTGTTGTTCTACTTGTCGACGGATCCTTTCGGCAATGTCTTGAGCTGTTTTTCTATCGGCGCCAGGTAATAGAATGGCAAATTCTTCACCGCCAAAACGCGCCAGTAAATCCGTTGTTCGTAAAATAGGCTGAATGACCTGGGCTACTCGTTTAAGTGTTTTGTCTCCCGTATTATGACCGTGATAATCGTTGATCTGTTTAAAGTGATCCAGATCGATAAACAGTACAGATAATGGCGTTTGTTCTCTTTCTGAGCGAGCCACTTCTCGTTCTAACCATTGATACAAACAGCGACGATTTTTGGTTCGAGTTAAAGGATCGATCAAACTCAAATGTTTAAGCTTGTCTACATTGACCATGTTTTCTAAGCAGATAGAACATATTCTAGCCAGGTGATCCAAAAAATCTGTCGACATTTCTGGGCTGAATCTTTGGCTATCGTAGCTACCAAGATGGTAACTGCCAATCAATAAGCCTTGTCGGATTAATGGCAACATGGCAATGCTTTCTACATATTTTTGATCTGGAAACAATTGGCGCGAAAGAAAAATATTTTTTTGCCTGAGTTGAGTTTTAAAACCGTAGCTGAACAAGTCTTCTAGCTCGATACTATTAGAAAAAAAGTGTATGTCGTCGAGTTTAAAACTGGGATAAATTTCTTTTATCAACTCTTGAATATTATGATCCGAATCAAGCAAAAACAAACTGACGCAATCAATTTTGAAGCGACTTTTAAAACTATCGAGTAGACACTCAAAAAGAGAAGGCAGTGAGTCAGCCTGCAACAAAGCCAGCTCCAGTTGCTGAAACTTAATCAGTGCTTGTTCATTGGTTTGTGCTTTTTCGATCAACTCCTGAAGGACTTTTTTCAGACGTTGATTTTCAAGTTTTAGATGGTCATCATTCGTGTGCGATAATAAGGCCATAACGACAGGCTAAGCTCGCTTTTTGGTTTTGCAGGGTGTCTTATAGCGCTCGCTGTAATGAATGGATTCGCAACCGTACTGAGTCGCAGAATGACTTTTGATACGATCACTTTCTTCTTTAAAGCGAATAAAAAATGCTGTGGACTGACCGGCAATCTGGTTCTCCTTAAGAATGGCACATACACGCGCCATAGCGTAGATAGATTGAGATATATCATGATTTGAGAAAGTGATAAATTGGACCAGAATTTCATGGGCCTGATTGGCGGTGAGGTGCTTGCTTTTAAGACCGTGAATGAGGTGGGTAATCAGGTTTTGTTCGATAGAGCGCAAGTGTTCTGGTTGAATCTTGTTCTGTTTAAGCCAAGCTTCATACTGTTGCTCACAAAAGACAACGGAACCATCGGTAAACTCATGCGCCAGCATGAGCTGCATAAGCGAATCTGCTAAGTTTTTCATACCACAATACAACTTAATAAGAGTGACATGAGCTGATAGTAGACGCTAATGGAAGCATAGGTATCTCAACTGAGCAATTTCTCCGACAAGCGGTAATAAAAGGCGAAAAGTTGAGAACTCATTCAAATTTTGTTTTTTGCACACTATACTGTAAATAGAGTGCTTAGGTGTGACAGAGCCTTTGATTAGATTTTGTCAGATAGCACTTACGTCTGTTGGAAGTGTTGTTGAAGATTGATAAACTGCGCCCCAGCTTGAATAAGCATCAAAGAGCCTGCGTTATCAATCATACTGTTGGGCTTGAACAGGAACCAGTTAACCTACTGATAGTGACTCCATTTTCATGAGTGATGTTAAAGAGACCGAAGAAGTTCAATGGACCGATATGGCATTCGATGAGCGTCGTTTTGATGACGATGATCGACGTTCTGGTATCGACCGCCGTCAGGTGCGAGGTCAGGCAATGACGATTCCTGATATGCGTATGGGAACTGAGCGGCGTTCGGGTACTGATCGCCGAAAAATGGTACGTCTGACCATTACAGGACGTGCTATTGATATTTAACCTGTTGCGTCAGCGTCGGTTAACAATAAATCAAGGAAGGCTTTAGCGGCATTCGACATGGGACGTTTTTTATGATGAATAAGTCCCAATGTTCGGTGCAGTTTAAATTCATCTTCAAAAAGCTGAACTAATTGATTGTTCTCTAAGGTTTTTGGCAGAACGCCCCAGCCAAGGCCACATTCCACCAATGTTTTTATGGTCTCTAGATAGTTCCCTGTTTTTATCTGCGGTAAGGGGATGTCGTGTTCATTAAAATAGCGAATGATACTGGTGCGGGTGAAAGTAAATTTATCAGGGAATATCACTGGGTAATCCGACAATACCTGAAGTCCTTTATTGGTATGAGATGCCAGCTCGTAATCGTGAGCACAAAACAGACCCAATTGATCGTTCCAAATAGGGTAATGTTGCAATTGAGGATGATTAAAAGACGGTTGATTGTCTTCGGGCAGCGTTAATACCGCCAATTCGATGTTGCCTTCTAGCACACCTTGCCAGGCTTCTTCTGAATCCATAAATTGAATATTCAAATCAATACCTGAGTGTTGCGCTAATAACGCTTTAATGATTTTGGGCAGTCTATGCAGGCCAATGTGGTGCCCTGTAGCCACTTGCAACGGTCCTGCAATGGCACCGGATAAATTCCGCACTTTTTGTCGAGTAAACTCCATTTGCTGCACCAGTTGCTGAGCTTCTTTCAGCAACAACTGCCCTTCGGCGGTGAGCTGGATATTGTGACCGACACGATCAAACAGACGACATTCAAGGCTTTTTTCTAATGCCGCGATGCGCTTGCTAATGGCCGGCTGTGTCAGGTGCAATTGTTCGGATGCGGTTGTAAAGGAGTGGTGGGTGGCCACGGCAATAAATGACTTTAGAGTTTTTGCGTCCATAACACTCGAGGTCGTAAGAAAGGAATATGTCATAAGTTTATTCTATTCCTAAGTGGAATGAAATATATAAAAATAATGAATTGGAGTTATTTTTGAGGTTGCAGTAAGCTCGAATCATCATAAGAACTTAATTGAGGCGACAATGAGCAACGAGACCCAATCGCATTCTCTACAGAATTCTCCACAGACGAATTCTCCACAGACACTCTACGACAAACTGTGGCAGCAACATTTGATCAGCGAAGAAGACGATGGTACGGCCCTGATTTATATTGATCGACAGCTGTTGCACGAGGTGACTTCGCCACAGGCGTTCGAAGGTTTGCGTCTGGCGCAACGTCAGCCCCACAGGGTGTCTGCTAATCTGGCTGTGCCTGATCATAATGTACCGACAAAAGATCTGGAGCTGGGTATTACGGACCCAGTGTCGCGATTACAGGTAGAGACACTCGAAGCAAATTGTCGCGATTTTGGGATTACCGAATTCGGGCTGGGCGATAAACGCCAGGGTATCGTGCATGTTATGGGTCCAGAGCAGGGAGCTACCTTGCCCGGCATGACCATTGTGTGTGGCGATTCTCACACGGCGACTCATGGTGCTTTTGGCGCTATGTCCTTTGGTATTGGTACCTCCGAAGTTGAGCATGTGCTGGCCACCCAATGCCTACGGCAAAAAAAGATGAAGAACATGCTGGTGCGAGTGGATGGGCATTTGAACCCGGGTGTGACGGCTAAAGATCTGGTGCTGGCGATTATCGCGGATATTGGTACAGCGGGTGGAACGGGTTATGCCGTTGAATTTGCCGGAGAAGCCATCGAAGCGCTTTCTATGGAAGGGCGCATGACCGTCTGCAATATGGCCATCGAAGCGGGAGCTCGTGTCGGCGTTATCGGTGTTGATGACAAAACCTTAGAGTATGTTAAGGGACGTCCATTAGCGCCAAAAGGTGAGCTTTGGGACCAAGCTGTTAGCGCTTGGCGAGAGTTGGTGTCTGATGATGGTGCACGCTTCGACAAAGTCGTACTACTTGATGCGACGACTATCGAACCTCAAGTCTCCTGGGGAACATCGCCAGAGATGGTCATACCCGTAAAACAATCGGTGCCCGATCCGCAAAAAGAATCCGATTCGGTCAAGCAGCAGGGCATGGACCGAGCACTTGAGTATATGGGCTTAACGGCTAAACAGTCTCTTGCGGATATTCCGTTGAACAAAGTATTTATTGGTTCCTGCACTAACTCTCGTATCGAAGACTTACGTGTGGCCGCCGATGTGGTGAAAGGAAAGCAGGTGGCGTCCAGCATAGAGCTGGCCATTGTGGTGCCTGGCTCGGGCCTGGTAAAAGAACAGGCAGAGAAAGAAGGATTAGATAAGATTTTTACCGATGCCGGGTTTGAATGGCGTCAACCTGGATGCTCAATGTGTCTGGCAATGAATGCCGATCGATTGGCTCCAGGTGATCATTGCGCGTCGACATCGAATCGTAATTTTGAAGGTCGACAAGGGCAAGGCGGACGGACCCATTTAGTCAGTCCTCCCATGGCTGCCGCAGCGGCTATAGCTGGGCATTTTGTTGATGTTCGTGAATGGTTAGTGGCAGCAGAGGAGGTAGCCTGATGGAAGCATTTAAAGAGTTTTGCGCAAAGGCGGCTCCACTTGATAGAGCCAACGTGGATACCGATGCGATCATACCCAAACAATTTCTTAAATCGATTCGTCGTTCGGGGTTTGGCCCTTATTTGTTTGATGAGTGGCGTTACCTGGACCAGGGCGAACCAGAGATGGATTGCAGCCAACGGCCACTGAATAGCGACTTTGTGCTTAATCAGGATCGCTATCAAAATGCGCAGGTGTTGTTAGCCCGACAAAATTTTGGCTGTGGTAGTAGCCGTGAACACGCACCCTGGGCGTTGGCTGACTATGGATTCAAAACCATCATCGCTCCAAGTTACGCCGATATCTTTTTTAACAACTGTTTTAAAAATGGTATTTTGCCCATCGTTCTTGATGAAGAAACCGTCGATCAGCTTTTTAAAGCCTGCGTCGAAAATACAGGCTTTGAAGTGACGGTGCTTTTATCTGAGCAGCAATTGAAATTCAGCCATCCTTTGGCAAACGGACAAACAACCCTTGCTTTTGATGTCGAACCCGGACGTAAGCATTGCTTATTAGAAGGCTTAGACGACATCGGTTTGACGTTGCAACAAGCCGACAAGATTAAACAATTTGAAGCCAAACACCGGGAGCAAGCGCCCTGGGTGTTTGCGACAATCGCCAAATAGTGAAGGAGTTTTTCACCCATGACTCAATCTGTTTTAGTATTACCTGGTGATGGTATCGGCCCAGAAATTGTTGCTCAGGCCAAGCGAGTGTTAGAGCATTTGCAACAGCATCATGGTTTGGATGTTACCCTGGAAGAAGCCTTAGTGGGCGGCGCTGCCATTGACTCGACGGGCATTCCTTTACCTGAAGAGACATTGCAAAAAGCAAAGTGTGCTGATGCTGTTTTACTGGGGGCTGTTGGAGGCCCTAAATGGGAAGCTCTGGATATTTCTATTCGACCAGAAAAAGCCTTATTGGGTTTACGCTCTCAATTAGAATTATTTGCCAATTTGCGGCCTGCTGTTTTGTATCCGCAGTTGGCTGAGGCATCGAGCTTAAAAGCTGAGTTAGTTGCAGGTTTGGATATTCTCATCATCCGAGAATTAACGGGCGGAATTTATTTTGGTCAACCGCGCGGTGTCAGTGAAGTCAATGGCGAGAAAGTCGGCGTAAACACCTATGTTTATAGCGAGTCTGAAATTCGTCGAATTGCTCATGCCGGATTTAAAGCCGCACAAAAACGTAACAAGCGTTTATGTTCTGTCGATAAAGCCAATGTGCTTGAAGTCACCGAGCTGTGGCGAGACGTTGTGACCGAAGTCGGTAAAGAGTATCCTGATGTTGAGTTAAGTCACATGTATGTCGATAACGCTGCGATGCAGTTGATTCGCGAGCCAAAGCAATTTGATGTGATAGTCACTGGCAATATGTTTGGTGATATTTTATCGGATGCCGCAGCCATGTTAACAGGCTCTATTGGTATGTTGCCATCGGCGAGTCTCGATGCTAATGGCAAAGGTATGTATGAGCCTATTCATGGATCGGCACCAGACATTGCTGGCGGTGGAGTTGCGAACCCTCTGGCTACCATATTATCGGTGGCCATGATGTTGCGGTTTAGTTTGCAGCGAGCCGATTTGGCCGAACAAGTAGAAAAGGCTGTTGGTGTTGTATTGGATCAGGGATACCGCACTGCCGATATCGCTGCGGGTAACGAAAGTGTGAACACGCAGGCAATGGGGGATGCGGTGATTGCAGCTTTAAAATAATTGTTTTCGAGTGTGAGTGTAAAAAAGCCTTGGTGGAAAACATCAGGGCTTTTTTCTTGGGTTTCTGCTTGCTAATAAAATTTAACGAATTATAATGCGTCCAATTATTGTTATTTGCCACGGGAGGCGAACTATGAAATCTACTTATTTAACTTATAAGATGTTGGGCCATTAATTCCTTTTGATTGAATATATCCGTCGCCTTTCAAGGTGCAGCGCTATTGTTCAAGTTGCAGAGCTGCGCGCACTCACCCCAATCACTTAGTAAAGCTAAGCTCAGGGGATTCGCTTGCTGGCCGCCTACCTGCACCTTAGAATACTTTGGGTATAGATACACAACTCATTTAAATTATTTGTTCTAACTAAGGAACATCATTTTTTATTGAGACAAAAGATCGACATCCTTAGGGCTCGACATTGTTATTGCTATTGATTATCAACTGACACAGGATCTGTAGAGATTGAGTGCAGTTGTTTTGAAAACTATTCAAATGGAAATTTTACAATGGGCAATGTCATTAAAACAATTGAACATTCTAATAATAAAACGGCTCGTATCATTATCTCTGATAAAAACTGGTTAGAAACCACGGCTGTTGAACAACTTAAAAAAACACTAGAGTTACCAGGCATGTGTTGTGGCATCGGTATGCCCGACTTGCATCCTGGTAAAGGCCAACCAATTGGCGCTGCGTTTGTGAGCAACGGTATTGTTTATCCTCATTTAGTGGGCAGTGATATTGGCTGTGGTATGGGGCTTTGGCAATTGGAGCAACCAGCCCACAAAATAAATCTATCTCGTTGGGAAAAAAAGTTAAGCCAACTCAATGACGATACCCCCTTTAATGAGCAAGCTTTTGTTGAAGCTTTGTCTTGCGAGGATTCTGACGATTGGTGGCAGTTTGCTAACGAGCGCATGGGAACCATTGGGGGCGGTAACCATTTTGCTGAAATTCAAAAAGTTGAGACAGTGTATGATAGTACTTTGTTTGAGTCTTTGAATCTAAAGAAGTCTGCGGCTGTGCTATTGGTTCATAGCGGTTCTCGCGGTCTTGGTCAATGGATATTACGTCAGCATGTTGACCAGTATGGAGCAAAAGGGCTTCTTGCAAATGAACCGGAAGGTCTGGAGTATTTGCGTAAGCATAACTTTGCTATTCAATGGGCTGAGTGTAATCGACGAGCCATTGCTCATCGAATGATGACTCAGTTATCCGTTGAAGGTGAAAGAGTTTTAGACATTACTCATAACAATGTTGTTTCAATGGAAGAAGATGAAGCTAAGCTAATGATGCCATATCATGAGTCAACTAAGGATAATTGGATTCATCGAAAGGGAGCCACACCGACGGACAAGGGGATGGTTATGATCCCCGGATCTCGTGGCACTTTAAGTTATCTGGTTAAGCCACTAGTTGAAAACTCCGAGGTAATGGCTAAAGCCGGATTTTCTTTAGCTCATGGCGCAGGTCGTAAGTGGAAGCGCAGTGAATGCAAAGGGCGATTGAGACCACGTTTTCATGCGAATCAGTTAACCACAACAGAGTTGGGTAGCAAAGTGATCTGCAAAGATCGTGAGTTACTTTATGAAGAAGCTCCGCAAGCCTACAAAAAAATTGATCGAGTGATAGATGATTTGTTGGAAGCTGGATTAATCAAACTGGTTGCTGCATTCCGACCAATCATTACCTACAAAACAACAAAAGCCTGAATCAGAAAGCCGTGTTTTTACGCGGCTTTTTGTTGATTTAAAATAATTGCTGCCCAATATGTCAAAATAATTTACATGATTCACTCCTTTTATCTCAATGCCACAAAAAACAACAATGACAGTTTTTCTTCTCAAGATTTTATGATGTTATAGGGAGGGTACATTGATGAAAGTTTACAAGGAGAAATACAATGAGAAAAATATTAGCCACTCTATTTGTTTTTTGCGGGATGATGGGACAGGTATTGGCAACGCCTATTATGCCAGATCCTAATGATGACGATATTTTTATGGTTACGGGAAGCCCTAATACCTACTACGATAGTAACGGTAACTACATTAGTCAGGGAGTAGGAATGGGGTTACATGCTCAGGATGGGTACTACATTGCAGATATCTGGCTCACCTGTAATGGCGATAATATTACGATGAATGACTTCTTTCATTTTAATTGTGACGGCTCTGTTAACAAAGCGCTGGATTACTTTAAAGGTTGGTCGAATGTACTCACTTTTTTTGATGTGATAGGAGATTATAATTCGGGTAACTTTGAGTTCACCAGCCTGGGAGCCTATGTAGAAACCTGGTATCACGTTCCTCAACAACCATTATCTGCTGATTATACGATTATGTATCAGGTCGCAGCGATTCCCGAGGCTAATATGTTTATGCTGTTTATGTTCGCTTTGTTTGCAATGGCCATTCAGCGTCGTAGATGCTGATATTTAGATATCAATAACGCCAGCATTGCGCTGGCTCTATTCTTTTTTATTAATGAAGTTCTCCGGAGCTTTTTCTTGTAGCATGTAGGCAAAGGCAATCACTTTGGCCACCGCAAGATAAAGTACTTCGGGTATTTCATCACCCAGTTCTAACTGTGACAAAACATCCACAAGCACCGGATCTTCATGAATATAAACATCGTGTTCTTCTGCGATGCGAATAATATCTTCTGCTAACAGGCCTTCACCTTGTGCGACAATCTTGGGAGTGTTTTTTCCGTCGTACTGTAATGCGGATGCTTTTGAAGTTTTGTCTTTATCCACGGTTATACCTTAAATTCAATAATATGTTCGCCTGAGCTTGGCGTTAATAGTGGTGATGCATTACCTGTCTGAGAGTCAAGGCTATCTACTTTAACTCCTGCTTCCTTGAGTTCTTCTTTTAGTTGGTTGATGTGATCCATAAACAGTTGCTGTGTTTGTGGTTGTTCGGCAATAAAGCGTACCGAGAAGCGATCGTTAACCAGCTGTACTATGGCTTTAATCGGCCCTAAGTTTTCAAACTCGAAGCGAATGGTGACACTCCATTTTTTTGCGGACTTTTTATCGGAGTTTTGTGGTTCTCTTTCAATCATCATTTGAATTAAGGAGACTTGTTGATGGTGAAGAAAGGGAAACTCCGTAAGCCATTGGGTAGTCGGTGTGTTATCTGCAACCACATTTTGGCTTTGTACCCACCGTACTCTCGAGAGAGAAGCTTCAATTTTGTCATTTAGTTGCAGCAGGATTTCTTTTATCTGCTGAGGTTCCATGGATGTTCCTGGCGAAGCTTTTGTCGGCAGATTTGCGAGCAGGTTACTCATGGCGTTGGTAAGCGGTTTAGAAAATAGTTTTTCGGCTCTACTAAAAGTGTCTGGCGAAGTTTCTAGCAATGTTTTTATTTGCAGCAGGTTTTGTTTCCAGTCCTGTTTGAGAGTATTTACTGGAGTCGCGGACTGGCTGAGAGTCGCGAGTTTACTTTCGTTCCAGTGGCCACTCGCCGTCACTGCTTCCTTAATCGTTTGAGAAGTTAAGTTATTAGAAGACAAGGTTTGATTGAGCATAGTATCAACAAATAAACGGACTAATTGTAGTTGTAAATTGTTCGATGCGACATGAGAGGTGTTTTGTTGAAATTGTTTCAGTTGGCTCAACAGCTGCGTAGGGGATTGTTGTTTGGGAAGATCATGACGGGCAATTTGTTGAAGTGTTTGTCGCTTAAGAGCTAGAGAGCTCGTCTGTGATGTTAAAGCATTGGTCGATAGGTTCGCGGGTGTGTTTGTTCCGGAGGAGGGATTTGTTGCCGAAGTTTTGGTTGCTACTAATGCCTCGCTATTTGGAGCTGATCTGGGAGCAACACGTTGAAAATACTTTTGAGCATGGGATTGTTCAATCAGACGTGTTAGCAGCTGCAATTGTTCTTTGGGTAACGCTTGATTAGGCGTGCCAGCCGTCACCAACTGAAGGCTGACGGCACTGTTGTGCAGTTTTGGGATCACAGCCAGTTGTAATGCTGGGCTTAAGCTTTTTAATTGATTGAACAATTGGGCGTTGGTTAATGGGATTTTGAGCAAAGCGTTTAATCTGGGCAAAGCCAGTTTTAGCTCAGGTGGCTGGGCGTTGAGAGTGACTGAGCCGTTTAGGCGTTCGCCTTCGAAACGACGCAACGCTTGAAGAATTCCCCCTGGTGCCGAATCGGAGGGTTTTTGCGGCGTTAAGCTTGGAATCGTTTTATCAGTCACAGTTTTGAGGCCGCTTCTGGTTTATCATGAGTTCTACTTAAGTTATCGGCCTCACAATAGCCAACTCAAGTGTGAAAGTAACGTGCAATTGCAGTAGTCGTGCTTATTTTTTGGGCGCCATGTGCGACAATCTCTCGCAACAACTCAAAACAAAATCATTAGCTAAAACAATGGCTTTATATTAGTATAGCGCCACATTTGGCAGTGACCGGAAAAACGGGAAGGGGATGTATTCAGAATTTACCCTTAAGTGTGACAATCTGGCCTTAATTCGTGGTGAGCGTTTGTTATTTAAACAAGCTGCGTTCGAATTAACCAATCGTCAGGTCCTGCATATTCAAGGTGCCAATGGCACCGGCAAAACCAGTCTACTGCGTGTTCTATGCGGTATTATCGAGGCTGACGAAGGTGAGCTGCATTGGCAGCAGCAGCCGATCGAACAGACTCGACAGGATTTCTATCTGAATACCATCTACCTCGGCCATCAGCTTGGTGTTAAAAAGGCAATGACGGTAGAAGAAAACCTCGCTTTTTATCAAGCTATGCGTCCGCAGTCGCTTTCTGTCTCTATCTCTGAAGCCATTGCACAAGTGGGTTTGGCTGGGTTTGAGCAGCAATGGGTGGCTAATTTATCTCAGGGGCAGAAGCGTCGAGTGAGTCTTGCTCGACTATTGCTGGAGTCTGCCCCTTTATGGATTCTGGATGAGCCATTTGTGGCTTTGGATGTGAAAGGCCAAAGTTGGCTGGCTCAACACTTTGAAGCACATCGTGAACGTGGTGGCTCTATTATTTTTACATCTCATCAGCCTGTTGAGCTGGCCTGTGATGTGCAAAAACTCGTCATAGGAGCTCAGTGATGCTGGGGTTACTTATTAAACGAGAAATTCGGCTACTATTACGCCGAAAAGCAGAATTGCTGAATCCACTGTTTTTCTTTCTGGTTGTGACCACCATGTTTCCATTGGGGATTTCTCCCGAAGCGAAAGTGTTAAGTACTCTGGCCCCAGGTGTGCTGTGGGTGTGCGTGCTCCTGTCGTTATTATTATCTCTCGATGTTTTGTACCGCGAAGACTTTGACGATGGCAGTCTGGTGCAGTTATTAATGTCGGGAGCATCAGCAGCCAACATCGTATTAGCCAAATCCATAGCAAACTGGTTGTTTTGTGCGCTACCCCTGATTGTGATGTCACCGCTTTTATCCGTCATGTTGCACCTTCCATCTGACGCTTTGGGCGCCCTGATTGCGTCACTACTCGCCGGAACGCCAGTGTTGTGCCTGCTTGGCGCTATTGGCATGAGTCTTACTGTTGGCTTGCGACGTGGCGGTATACTATTGGTGTTGTTGGTATTACCCTTGTATATTCCTGTATTGATTCTCGGCACTATGTTGGTTTCCGCAGCCAGCATGGGCCACAGCTATTTACCTTTGTTATTACTGCTTATAGCGGCCAGTGTTATGAGCGTATCCTTGGCACCCTGGGCGGCAGGGGCGGCTTTAAAAGTATCTGTGAGTGAATAAAATCTATGTGGACTTGGTTTTATAAGTTAGGTTCGCCTAAATGGTTTTTTGAGATGTCTAACCGTTGGCAACCGTGGGTGTTTGGTTTAGCAATGATTGGTTTGGTGGGAGGCTCCTATTGGGGGTTGTTTATTGCACCACCGGATTATTATCAGGGCGATACTCAACGTATTATGTATATTCATGTGCCATCGGCGTATTTGTCGATGTTTGCCTATTTAATGATGGCGATTGCGAGCGCCATTGGCCTCATCTGGCGCATGAAGATGGCTTATATTGTGTCGGTTAGCTGTGCACCTATTGGCGCTGCTTTTACCTTAATGGCATTGATTACGGGTGCTCTGTGGGGCAAACCTACCTGGGGCACCTACTGGGAATGGGATGGTCGCATGACCTCCGAGCTGATTTTGTTGTTCCTCTATATCGGCTATATGGCGCTGCATTATGCGATTGAAGACACCCAGAAAGCCGACAAAGCGGCGGCAATTTTGGCCATTGTTGGGGTAGTGAATCTACCCATCATTCATTTTTCGGTAGAATGGTGGCATAGCCTGCATCAAACAGCATCCTTGTCCAAGCTAGAGAAGCCTTCTATTGACGAAGCCATGTTATGGCCTTTGTTAGTCATGATTACGGCATTTCAGGTATTTTTTGTTGCGGTTCTGATGCCCAACATTCGCAATCACATTTTGTGGCGAGAAAGGGATACGCGCTGGGTTAAAGAGGAGGTGAGCTCATGAATCTATTCAGTCTTTTAATGATGACGACAGAAGAGGCCAGTCAGGGCATTCCTTATAACCCAGAACATTGGTTTTTTGTCTGGTTATCCTATGGCATTGTAACGGCTTTGGTTATATTGTTGATTGTTGGTCCGGTAGTCAGACGCAAACAAGTTAATCAGTCGCTCAAGTTGTATTACCAACGTAAGCAGTTGTTGGATAAAGAGCAGGGGGTTTAGTATGAAAGCACATCGTCAACAACGTCTCATTGCCATTATCGCCACTATCATTGGCGTGGCTATCGCCTTATCTTTAGTTATTTATGCGTTAGGGCAGAATGTAAATCTATTCTATTCTCCTGCACAAATTGCCGCTGGTGAAGCACCTATTGAACGTACTATTAAAGTAGGCGGTCTGGTGTTGCCGGGTTCAGTAAATAGAGAAGAAGGTACATTGAATGTTGCCTTTACCGTTTCTGATAATGCTGCGACTTTGCGTGTACACTTCTCCGATATTTTGCCAGATCTGTTTAAAGAGGGTCAGGGCATTGTTGCTACAGGTATGCTGATGCACGATGGCAGTTTTAAAGCGACTTCCGTTTTGGCAAAGCATGACGAAAATTATATGCCACCAGAAGTCGCAAAAGCACTCGAAAAAGCTGGTCACCCTATAAAAAAATAAAAAGCAGGATACCTTAAGAGCAAAATATGATCATAGAGCTGGGTTTTTTTAGTTTAGTGTTTGCGCTCATGGTAGCGCTGTTTCTTTTTGTGCTGCCTATGATTGGCAGCATGTATGCTCAGAGCAGTTTAATTCGCTTTGCTCGACCCGCTGCACTGGTATTGTTTGTATTGGTACTCGGGTCGTTTTTGGCGTTGGTTTATGGTTTCTTAACGGACGATTTCACCGTCCGTTATATTTATATGCATTCCAATTCTCGCTTACCTGATCCATTAAAAGTTTCAGCTGTTTGGGGCGCGCACGAAGGCTCTATGTTGTTGTGGATCCTTATGTTGACAATGTGGACGGCTGCGGTTGCTATTTTCAGTCGCCGTTTGCCTGACGTTGCCGTTGCGCGTGTATTGAGTGTGATGGGATTCATAACCTCTGGTTTTATTGCCTTTGCCGTTTTTACTTCTAATCCTTTTGAGCGCGTTTTGCCTTACTTCCCAGTTGATGGCAATGAGCTTAATCCACTGTTGCAAGACTTTGGACTGATTGTGCATCCTCCTATGTTATACATGGGCTATGTCGGATTTTCTGTTGCCTTTGCTTTTGCTATCGCGGCGTTACTCAGTGGCGAATTAGATAGTACCTGGGCGCGTTGGTCACGACCTTGGACGACAGCGGCCTGGGCATTTTTGACCGTTGGTATTGCGTTAGGTAGTTGGTGGGCGTATTACGAATTAGGCTGGGGTGGCTGGTGGTTCTGGGATCCGGTCGAAAACGCATCCTTTATGCCCTGGCTAGCGGGGACGGCTTTGATCCACAGTTTAGCGGTGAGCGAAAAGCGTGGCACCTTTAAAACCTGGACGGTATTTTTGGCGTTAGCGACCTTTAGTTTAAGTTTGTTAGGTGCTTTCCTGGTTCGTTCTGGTGTCATTACATCGGTACACTCTTTTGCCCAGGACCCTGTTCGTGGTCTCTACCTGTTAATCTTTCTTGGCATTGTGGTATCGGCTTCATTATTGCTGTTTATCTTCCGTGGTGGGGTGGTTAAGTCTACAGGTAATTTCGAAGCGCCGCTCTCTCGCGAATTCATGTTATTAAGCAATAATATTTTACTTTGTCTGGCGCTATTAGTGGTTTTCTTGGGTACCTTGTTCCCACTGTTTATGGAAGCCTTTGCTGATCAAAGTGTATCGGTTGGACCGCCGTTTTATAATTTGGTGTTCCCTATCGTGATGGCTCCATTGCTTATTTTGATGGCGATTGGTCCTTTGCTTCATTGGAAAAAATATTCCGCTGGCAAGTTGATTAAGCAGCTGCGTTGGATATTCCTGATTGTGATCATTCTGGCTATTGGGTTTTATGCTTTATACATTCCTAATGAAACCAAAGCGGTCTGGATCGGTTTGCTGTTATCTTTCTGGGTGATCTCTGGCTTGCTTTACGACATTATGGACAAAGCAAAAAACAGTCGTTCTCTTGTGACCGGATTGCGCAAATTAAAGCCTTCGTTTTGGGGAATGCAACTGGCTCACCTGGGGATTGCTGTGTCGACTATTGGCATCATGATGGTGACCTTTTTCAGCGAAGAAACTCTGGTTCGATTAAAGCCTGACGAAAGTTTCCGTATGGGACAATATGAGTTTACCTTCCGTGGTATTCGTAATCTTGAAGGGCCTAACTATTTAGCGACTCGTGGAATCTTCGAAGTGACCGATGGCCATGAGAATTTTGCCTTATTCCCTGAAAAACGGCAGTATCTGGCATCACGTCAGGTTATGACAGAAGCCGCCATTGATCCTGCTTTAATGCGGGATGTGTATATTTCATTAGGTGAACCCCTTGATAATCAAGCATGGTCGGTTCGTATTTATGTGAAATCTTTTGTTCGCTGGATCTGGCTTGGCGCTATCTTTATGGCCTTGGGAGGGTTCTTAGCCATTTCTGATAAGCGATACCGTTTAAAAGCTCGCCGTAAAGAAGCGCTGGCTGCGGCATAAATTGAATTTAAAAAAATAAGAAAGCGATGACTGTAGAACACGAAAAAAAACAATCAAAAGTGGTGACCGCAGGTATACCGGTTTTTATTTTATTAGCGTTATTGTGGTTAGTTTTTTTCACCGCATTAGATGATGATAAAACGGTGATTCCTTCACAACGTCAGGATCGCGTGTTACCGAATTTCTCTGCTCCTTTGTTATTGAATCCTGAACAGAGTGTCTCATCGACGCGACTTAGAGGTGAGTATCGTTTACTTAATGTTTGGGGTTCTTGGTGTCCAAGCTGTTATGCAGAACATCCTTTCTTTATGGAGTTGCAACAAGAAGGGGTAAAAATTGTCGGTATCAATTACAAAGATACACGAGAAAAGGGCATTCAGTTTTTAAAACAACTGGGTGATCCCTATGAGTTTACTTTTTTTGATCCTAAGGGACGAATTGCTATCGAAATGGGCATAACCGCAGCGCCAGAAACTTTTTTAATTGATAAAGAAGGCATTGTTCGTGCGCATCGTATTGGCGCAATGGATCGAGATATCTGGCAGCAGCAGTTCTTACCCATTATCAATGAGGAGCAAACACCATGAGAATAGGATGGTTGTTTTTGATGTTGGTTGTATCGGCCTGGGCTTGGAGTGAGCAACAGGAAGTCCGAGAATTTGTAAATCTGGATCAGCAGGCGCGTTATCAACAATTGATTAATGAGATCCGTTGTCCTAAATGCCAAAATCAATCCATTGCTGACTCAAACGCTGGAATTTCAGAAGACCTGCGTGATTTGATTTACGAAAAAATCATGGCGGGAGAGTCTGATGAAGCGATTGTTGCGTTTTTAACAGAGCGCTACGGTGATTTCATTAGCTATAAACCAAGCATGCGTGGAGCCAATCTAATTCTTTGGTTTGGTCCATTCTTATTTATTGCTCTGGTGTTGCTTGTTATTTTTGCCCGTACTCGCAAAGCGACCAACGTTGAGTTGTCGGTAGAAGACGAAGAGCGATTACAAAAACTGTTATCAGAAGAAGAGAAGTAGCCTCAATGTTGTGGATTTATTTAGCGATAGTATCTTTGGTCAGTATTGTTTTATTAGCATTACCCTTAAGAAAAGTTCGCAAGAGCTCTGCGGATGTTCATCGCTTGTCTCTTAATAAAGCGGTGTATCAAGATCGTCTGAAAGAACTTGAAAATGATCGAGAGCTACAACAGTTGAGTGAAACTGAATTTGAAGCACTGAAACAAGAGTTGAAACTCACCTTACTGGAAGACGCAGAACGGCAGCATGAAATTAAAAACGCATCGGATCACAGCAGCCTTTATTGGATAACGCTGGGTATTATCCCTATCTTGGCCTTGGCGATCTATTTTACGGGTGATAGTTGGACTCAATATCAACATTGGCAGCAACTTAAAGAAGAAGCCGCAGCCAACAAAGATGATCCAGAATGGTTTAATTCTATGACTTATGGCGACGTTTTATTGATGTTGCGAACGCAATTAGATGAGCGTCCCAGTGATACCAAAGGATGGATGTTTTTAGGCTCGGTGCTTATTGATGCCAAAGCAAAAGAAGAAGCTTATAAGGCATTTGAGCGTGCTATAGCGATTAATAAGACAGACATTGCGCCACGTATGCAGTTTGCCCAAATATTATTAAAGCTGGGTGGCGATGAAGATATTAAACGTGCTGAACATGAGTTAAAAACCATCTTAACGATACAACCAGAGCATCAAGCCGCACGATTAATGGTGGGGTATGTTCGCTTTCAACAGCAACAATATCAGCAGGCCATTAACATTTGGCAACAATTAATTGATGAGCGTAATGCTGCAGGTGTAGAAGGTGGAGAAGGGCTAAAAATGCTTCAAGCCCAGATTGCTCAGGCAAAGGTCAGGTTGGAGCAACAAGCTAACCCAGAGGTTATCGAGGGAGATAAACTGACATTGAATATTGCGCTGGCTCCTGAGTTTAAAGGCACTGTAGCACCTAATCTGCCAGTGTTTATAAGTGTAAAGGGAGACGATGGAAGCCCTGCACCCGTGGCGGTTAAGCGTATTACGGTAGCTGATTTACCTGTTCAGATGGTGTTAACGGATCGCGATGCGATGATGCCAGGCAGAGTGATGAGCTCGATGAATGAATTGACCGTTCAGGCGCGAGTTTCTTTTTCGGGAGTGGCCAAAAGTCAGCCCGGTGATTTGTCATCTCAAAAAATTATTCTGTCAAAAAATAAACGCTCTAACGCGATTTCTTTGTTAATCAACGAAAAACTCTAGCCAATTGAGTCACTTACTTTGTATTTTTGTGACAACGTACTACATTTTATCTGACCCTAATAGGTAAATTATGGGGGCTTCAATTCAGCTCCCTGAACCCGGCAGGATCTGATTGATGATTGGCATCGTAAAGACCTATTAGAAAGCCACCTTAAATAAAAATTTATGTAACAAAGGTGGCTTAGGTCTGTCATTAGGAATAACCACTTCGAATATTTTAGAAATCGGTTATTTTTTGTTAACTTTTGGAGATAGATTGTTATGAACAAAGATATGAATAAATTGGCTGCGTTAGTTGGTGCATCATTAGCGGCTTCTTTAACAGTGACTTCTGCTAATGCAGATGCTAATCCTTTCGGTTTAACAGACATGTCAGGTGGTTACCAGGTTGCAACTCTTGGCGAAGGCAAGTGCGGCGAAGGTAAGTGCGGCGGCGACAAGAAAGGTAAAAAAGAAGGTAAGTGCGGCGAAGGCAAATGCGGCGGCGACAAGAAAGGTAAAAAAGAAGGTAAGTGCGGCGAAGGCAAATGCGGCGGCGACAAGAAAGGCAAAAAAGAAGGTAAGTGCGGCGAAGGCAAATGCGGCGGCGACAAGAAAGGTAAAAAAGAAGGTAAGTGCGGCGAAGGCAAATGCGGCGGCGACAAAAAGAAAGGTAAAGAAGGTAAATGTGGCGAAGGTAAGTGTGGCGGTTAATTCATAGACTGCTAGTTCTTAGATACTAATCTAATGACATCTACTTATCCCGTTAGTGGCTCTGGTCTTGGTCTCCGCCGTGATTTGATGGCGGAGATGGCCGAGAGCCATCTTGACCCTGTTTCTTTTATGGAAGTTGCACCCGAAAACTGGATTGGCATTGGCGGTCCGATGGGGCGAGACTTCAAAAAGTTTACCGAACGATTCCCTTTTGTATTCCACGGCTTGTCTTTATCCATTGGCAGTCCTGCGGGGCTTGATACCGCACTGGTCAAAGCCATTAAGCAATTAATGGATGAGCACGGCGTAGAGTGCTATACCGAACACCTAACCTATTGCAGTGACGATGGTCATTTATACGACTTAATGCCGATTCCTTTTACCGAAGAGGCCGTGCATTATGTGGCTGATCGTATTCGTCAGGTTCAAGATATTCTTGAGCGTCCTATTGCGATGGAAAACGCGTCTTATTATGCGGCACCTCACCAAGAAATGTCAGAGATTGACTTTATTAATGCTGTGATCGCAGAAGCGGATTGCCAGCTTTTGCTGGATGTTAATAATATTTACGTCAACTCCATTAATCACCGTTACGATCCTGTTGAGTTTCTTAAATCCATGCCAGGCGATCGCGTAGTCTATGGGCACATCGCCGGACACTATGATGAGGCGGATGATTTAAAAGTGGATACTCACGGCGCTGACGTTAAGCCAGACGTGTGGAAACTATTAGAGATTGCCTATCAAGAGTTTGGCGTATTTCCGACCTTGTTAGAGCGAGACTTTAATTTTCCTCCCATGGACGAGCTACTGGCAGAAGTCCAAAAAATTAAAGATATTCAAGATAAAGTGTCTCAATCCTTAATCGCCGAACAGCAGGTCAGCCATGGCTAGTATGCCTTCCTTTCAGCAGGCTCAGTATGAGTTTGCAGCGCATATTCGTGATCCTGAACAAAAAGATAAGCCTCAAGACGTCGAAGAGCGGCGCATGGAGGTTTATCGCAATTTGTTTTATAGCAATGTAGAAGGCTTTATCAAATCTGGCTTTCCGGTGCTGCATTCTTTGTTAGAAGAGGATGAGTGGAACCACCTGGTTCGCACCTTCTTTGCCTCTCACCAAGCGAAGACTCCCTATTTTGCTGAGATATCCAAAGAGTTTGTTTCGTTTCTTGAAGACAATAGGCTTGAGTTGTACAAGCAGTATCCTTTTTTGCCCGAACTGGCTCATTATGAGTGGGTAGAGTTGGCGCTCTATATTGATACCCATGAGATAGATGAGATTGAGCTTGTCGATTCCAACGATATTCTTAACCATAAGTTGGCTTTTTCTCCCGTTGCCTGGCCCTTGGCCTACGAGTTTGATGTGCACCACATCAGTGAGGATTACAGTCCAACAGAAGCGCCTGCCCAGCCTTCGTTTTATGTGGTCTATCGTGATCGAGAAGACGATATTGAGTTTTTGGAGATCAACGCCGTTACTTTTCAGTTGATACAGCTGATTAAAGAGTTTCCTGAAGATAAAACCAGTATGATTCTTGAGCGACTTTGTTCTCAACTGCCTCAATTTGAGGAAGGCGTGATCATGAGCAATGGACTCAATACCATTCTGCAATTGATGCAACGAGATATTATTTTAGGATTAAAGCACTAACCCTCGGCTTTTTGAGTTCAGCTTAAATTCAGTTTTATTTGTTAGTCTGCTGGACTCTAGGCGCTGTTGACCTTTTGGGTCACAACAGAGACAGTCAACGAAAGGCCGACAGCCACTAGACGATGAAATTTGCCGGAGGCTATTGATGACGAGACCTAGCCTCTATACACTGTGTTTAATTTCGCTAATCATTAGAAAAGTAATATGAAAAAAATCATTGCAGGGTTAATGATCGTTGCCCTTTCCGGTTGTGCCTCTACGGGAGATAATCCTGACGATCCCTTCGAAGATGTTAATCGTTCTATCTATGGTTTTAACCGCGCGTTAGATAAAAATGTGCTTCAGCCAGTGGCGAGAGGCTATCAGGCTGTGACGCCAGATCCTGTTGAGACGGGAATTGATAATTTCTTTGCCAACATTGGTGACGTGGGTAATTTCGTTAACAATCTATTGCAGTTTAAGTTGCTGGATGCCACCAGCGATTTAGGGCGATTAGCCGTCAACTCCACACTCGGAGTTGCAGGTTTGCTGGATCCTGCTTCGGCCATGGGACTCGAAAAACACGATGAAGATTTTGGACAAACATTAGGAGCCTGGGGAGTCGGACCTGGCGCTTATGTAATGCTACCATTCTTGGGGCCTTCAACCTTAAGAGATACTGCATCGATTCCTGCCGATAATTATCTAGATCCTCTGTCTTATCTGGACGATCAAACTGCCGAGTATGGTTTAAAAGGCCTGCGTTTGCTAACACGACGTGCCGCTCTATTAGAATTAGAATCACAGTTAGAAAGCGCCATCGATGAATACGCATTTGTTCGTGATGCGTATTTGCAAAACCGTCGCTTTAAAGTGTACGACGGTGATTTACCCTTTGAAGACGATTTTGATTGTGATCCAGAATATGAAGACTGTTAATCCATAGTTATTTCGTTTTTATCTTGAGTAAAAAGGTTTCTTTTATAGAAGCCTTTTTTATTGCCTGATGGTTTTAAAAAGAGTTGATGATTTATCAGAGTGGTGGAGAAGCAGTTAAGCTTTTTAAAAATATTTTGGAAGAAAAATCAGAGGGAGAGAGGGCCACGAGACATCTATGAATAGATATCTTAAATGAATTAAAGCAGGAGCTGTTGAAGCGGGTCTGTTTATTCTCCTGCTTTTTTATTAACGCAATTTAATCGTTAATTGACGTTTCCAATAGAGCCAGCAACATGATAATGACCATCATCAAGTTTGTCTGCACGCATTACGGTAAAATCAGCTTCTAGTGGAGCAAGCTTTGATTGGGTTGAACTGATTTTTACATTCAGTCTTTGCCCAATGTCAAAAGGATTATCTGTAACAAAGGCAACGCCAGTGGCGCTTAAGTCTTTGCTATCTCCTTTAAACGTATTACCAGTGATAGGATCTGTAATTTCAACCGAAGCATCAACGAACATACGGATGTAATCACGCTTTTCTTCATATTCTCTTTGGATCGACGACATAATATATAACCCCAATCAGCTAACGAGTAGTTAACAATCCTTTTGCATAGTAGGTAATTATAGGAATCAGGTCAATCACAATGTTACACTTATATTTGCTCAAAGCCGTGTAATAAAGGGCTTGTAGAGAGGACTAAAAGGGTAAAGCGGTGGTTATAGGCGTTTGCATCGGTTTAGTATGCAAACTGGATACCCAGTTTTTTGCAGCATAATGTAAAAATAAACGTTGAATCACCCTACCATTGTGCTATACAACATTTATACCAAAATAAATTGAGAAGACTTCCAATTGGACACGCTATTCTCAAATAGAAATGACCCATTAAAAAAGGCGGATCAAATTCAAAAAATACTGACAATAGATGATGACGATCTGGTTCGGCAAAGCATTGTTGTTTTTCTGGAAGATTGTGGGTATGACGTCATAGAAGCTGACTGTGGCGAAGACGGCGTTCGGCTTTTTGAAAGTGAACAACCGCAATTGGTTTTGTGTGATCTGAGAATGCCAGGTATGGATGGCATGAAAGTTCTAGAAAACATTACGCGCATTTCTCCTGACACTCCTGTTATTGTGATCTCTGGCGCAGGCTTGATAAACGATGTGGTTGAAGCATTACGTTTAGGTGCCATTGACTATCTTATTAAACCTATATCTGATTTGGCGGTGTTAGAACATGCGGTCGAAGGGGCTTTTAGCAAACAACGGCTAGAGTCTGAAAACTTGCGTTATAAAAAAGAACTTGAAGATGCTAACAATGAGCTACGTTCGCACTTGAATGTTCTGCAGCAAGATCTAGAAGCAGGGCGTCGTGCTCAAGTTCAATTGCTACCACAACCCTATACTCAATTGGGCGCTTATGAGTTTTCTCATACCGTGGTGCCATCCTTAGATTTAAGCGGTGACTTTTTAGATTATTTCGAAATTGATTCACGTTATATCGGATTTTATGTCGCCGATGTTTCTGGTCATGGTTCTGCATCGGCATTTGTCACCATGATGTTAAAAAGTTTATTGAACCAACCCTTACGAGATTATCGAGTTAATCGCGACGACACCATTTTGCATCCAGACAGGGTGTTAAACTTTTTGAACCAAGAGCTCATTAAAGCTAATCTCGAAAAATATGTGACGCTATTTTTTGGTGTTGTCGATACTCATGAGCATCAGCTCACTTATTCTATTGGCGGGCATTTCCCTAGACCTCTATTGATACAGGGAACACAACGACGAATATTGCAGGAGCGAGGGTTTCCTGTGGGTATGTTTGACTGGGTTAATTACGAAAGTCATTCGTTATCGCTGGAAGAGCCTTTTTCGTTGGTTATGTTTTCTGATGGTGTTTTGGAGTGTATTAAGCTTAAAGACGGTGATTTTTCTGAGAGCTCGTTATTGGAGCTGGAACTCGAGCATCACCATCAAGCCTCTGATATCGTCGACTTGTTATCGGTACGGGGCTTGGAACGTTTACCTGACGATGTTTCTATTTTAATTTTGAGAAAACGTGATCATGAATGATTCAAAAATTGAATATGCTGTCATTCAACACCACCATGTGCTGCGCCTAGAAGGCGATGTGCGTTATCAGGATGTCATGCCTTTGCATGAGTTTCTTGAGCGGTTGGAGGTGGATGACCAGCCTTTTATTCTCGATTTGTCCAGGGTTACTTTATTGGACAGTACTGCCTTAGGCATTTTGGCTATGGTGGCAAAACGTTGTCGCAACCAGTCTCTCGACATGCCGGTGCTCTATGTTGTTGATCCTGCGGTTCGAGATATTCTCTTAGGGGTTTGTTTCGATCAGGTGTTTAAGATGACAGGGGAGAACCCATTGTTATCATCAACGGTGGCTGCAAAGCCGCTAGAGCCTGTGCAGCTTTCTTTAGATGAAGTGAGTGATACGGTAAAAGTGGCTCACGAAGAGCTGGCAGACATTGACGAAAAAAATCGTGAGTTATTTAAAGACGTGAATAACTTATTAGCTCAGTTAGGTAGCAAAAGCGCTTAAGCCGCGTCGATTGCTACCACTTCTTTTTCGGTTGAAACAAATCTGAAGATTCTTCCTCTTCGGCTTCCTCGGTTTCTTCCGTTTTACCAATACGTTCATTTCTTTCTTTTTGCTGTTCTGTCGCCACAATATCCAGTAGCTCCTGCAATTCATCTAACAGAGCTTGAGTCTTCTCATCGGTGATGTTTTGTTTGAGTAGGAGTTGCTTTGCATTATTAAAATGCTGTTTGGCCAGTGGCAACTTATGGTCTGCCATGGCTTCTTTTCCAACGGTCACCTGAGCCTGAGTTTGCATAAAGATATAAAGCTTCTTTAAGTGAAGTATGCCTTTGTTCGCATGGTTGATATCAATACCTGGTACTTTGCCAATTTTATTGATGTACTGAATAACACCTTTAACGCGATTCATTAAAGCAACAATCTCAGTGGGATCACTAGGAAGCTTAACTGAGCCTTTATCTGAAGGGGCTTCTGGGGAGTCTATTTTTGCCTGAATTTGTTCTATAGATGTCTGGATATCACTTTGGTCTGGATCGACATCCAGCGCCTTTTTCAGGTTTTGCATAATGTACTGCAAAATAACGATACGTGCATCGGGACCAATAGGGTACTCATAGAAGCGATCATAAAGATCTTGGCCCTCACGGGCTTTGTACCTTAGTTTCGCTACTTTGGCGCGTTTTTCGGCGCGCTTGTGCTCTCGCATCTGGATATAGCCACTGATCCCGATACCCAGAATAAGCAGTAATGCTGCCGCCGTTATAATTAGTGTTGTGCCCATAATTTAATAACTTATTTTCAATGAGTTACGCTTTAATTATGAATTAAATTCTTCACTTGTCGAGAAATTAAGGGATCTTAATTTGAAACACCCCTCCATTTAGCGGTGCACCGTTAAATATCTTGATACTTCCGGTCTGACCATCGTGTATATGCAGCTTTGCAATTTCGGCCGCAAAATACAAGCCAAGGCCCGTACTGCCTGTCTTGGCGTTGATACATGAAGAAAAATCATAATGCTTATCGAGCATGGATTTGGGATAGCCTGGTCCATCATCAGCCACCTGAATCATGATGCCATTATCATAAAAAGCTGAGATTAAAAGCTGGGTTTTAGTGTAACGAATACTATTGCCAATTACATTGCTGAGTACACTGGAGATCAACTCGCCGTCAAAAAAGCCGTCCAGTTCATCATCAACATCGATATTGGCAGTAATATGGCTGTGCTCCAGCAGAGGTGCATGTTGCAGTACTGAATCTGTGACAAAGTCTTCGAGATTGTGGTGCTGGTAATTAAGAGTCAGTTGTTGCTTCTCGATTTTATACAAGCCAAGTAACTGAACCAGGGCACTATTGAGACGTGTCGCTTCGTACTGAAAAACAGAAAGCTGCTGCTTATCATCTTCGTCTTTAACAGGATACTTATTATTAAGTAGGCTGATGGCTCCCATGAGCATCCCTAAGGAATTTTTCATGTCGTGTACGGCAGAAGCCAGAACCAGCGCAAAAATGGGTTCTTTGGGAGCTGTCATCCTTGTTGGGTTTCCTGTTGCTGTAAAAGTCGGGTCATGCGTTGCAGTTCAGAAAAACGCTGATAGCGTTTATCTTGTTGTGGTAACGTCTGAATAGAACCCAAATAGTTCTCGCATTGAGTTAAATAGTCCGTGTTCTTACTCGATTGATGCGCTTTAAGCAGTACCTGAGCGGCATTTAATATGATGCCAATATTTTTGGGAGCTTGTTCTACTGCTTTGGCAAATTGTTGGATGGCTTCGTCATAATTTTTTTGTTCAAAAAGCTTGATGCCTTGCGTGTTTAACTGATTGGCTTTTTTACCTTTTTCAAGGATGGATTTATCGTTAACAAACGCAGAGGCTTTTTTAATAAAGCGAGCATCTTCAAAATTTCGCTCTATGGTTTCCGCTAGAATCGACTCAGCAATCTCTTCCTCGCCCATAAATTTTAACCCTTGAGCTACTTCCAGACCGCTATCGGCTGGTAGCATGGTATCTAATTGTTGATAGAGCTCTTTGGCTCGCTCAACTTTTTTATTGGCAGCATCGTCTTTCCCCTGGGCTTTTAGAAAACCAGCTTCAACAACAGAACCTCTTAAATTACTCACCGAATCACCAGAATAGCTGTCATAAAATTCTTTCATGACTTTTTCGGTGTCTTCTACAGCGGCTTTCAGGTTTTGCCCTTCAAGATCACCCGCATCAAGCTGATGGACGACACTGCTGGCCAGTTTTACGTAGCTGTCTGGGTTTTTATGGACCGAAAAACGTCCTAATTTGACGGCTTTTTTAAAGGCTTTGGATGAAGCACCAAAGTCTTCATTTTCAACGGCCACATCACCCAGCTTACTTTGTCGTTTGACGGCTCTGGGGGATTTCTTGATGGCTGACTCCAAAGTGACCTGAGCTTCTTTGCCCATGCCTTGTTGCAGCTGACATTCGGCTAAACAATCATAGGCCTCTAGTAGCATTGGAAACTGCTTGATGGCGTCTTGAAAAATGCTGTGTGCCTGATCAAAGTCTTTTTTTCTCATGTAAGCTTTGCCCTGACCGATGATGGCCCAGGGTAGGGGACGTTCTTGTAATAGCGTGTTGTAGATGTCGATTAAGTCGTCCCATTGACGCAATTGTTCGAGGGCGCGCGTTTTATAACGTAGGCAAGCCATTTTATATTTTGGATTAACCGAGGCGATGTCGTCGCAATGGGTAATGACTGCCTGCCATTTTCTTTTATCAAAGGCTTTAAATATGGGCATTAATACGGCTTTTTTTCCCAGCACTTTATCGAGCCGTGAGCGCAAAATAGCATTATTAAATGGTTTGGTCAGGTAAGCGTCGGGCTGATGTTCTAAAGCACCCATGACCATTTCTTGAGAGTTCTCTGCTGTGATCATAATGAATGCAGTATCGCTTCGAATGCGTTTGCGAAAGTGCAATTCTTCGAGCACCTGCATTCCGTCTTTGCCTTTACCCAGATTGTAATCCGACAAAATAATATCGAAGCTGGTTTTTTCGCAGGTTTTTATAGCAGCCTCTCCATTATTAACCATTTCAACTTTTGTAATTCCGATTTCTGAGAGCATGGCTTTGACCGAACGAGCAAATTCGGTAAAGTCTTCAATAATTAATACTGATTTCTTACTATAATCCTGCATAGTTTTTGTCTTGTAGTTAAAACGCCAAAAATTAATGTTGGATTGGATATGACGGCGTAATAATGCTTGTCCGTTAATACTTCCAAAAGTATAGTTGCAAAATTAGATTTGTAGTACATCGGCCCTAATCTTTTAATATTATGAGTATTTTTGCTTTGTTCGGTGTTATTAGGGCATTGTTATTAAGTTTGTGAAGGATGCGTCAATGGCGAATTCATTAGGAGATAAGCTGGTTGTAGCTATCTCATCGACAGCCTTATTTGATCTGGAAGAAAGCCATCAAATTTTTATGAATGATGGTGTTCGATCCTACTCTGAGTATCAGATCGATCATGAAGAAGAATTGCTAAAACCAGGGGCGGCATTTGGTCTGGTTAAAAAACTATTGGCATTAAATGATTTAGGGCGAGATACGCCCAAAGTTGAGGTGATACTGCTATCTCGCAACAGTGCCGATACAGGGCTGAGGATCTTTAACTCTATTGAAGCGCATAACCTGGATATTACCCGAGCGGCATTTACCAGTGGCCGTACACCCTATAAATACGTATCGGCATTCGGAACCCACTTATTTTTATCTACCAACAAAGAAGATGTGCGTAGAGCGCTAGAAAACGGTTATGCAGCAGCAACCATTATGTCCGGTGGGCGTCCAGATGGGGGGAACGAACATCAGCAAGAGTTGCGTTTTGCTTTCGATGGTGATGCTGTTTTGTTTTCGGACGAGTCAGAGAAAATATATAAAAAACAAGGGCTTAAGGCGTTTTCTGATAATGAGAGAGCCGCAGCTAGAGAGCCTATGAAAGGCGGACCTTTTAAGAACTTTTTGTCGGCTTTGCATGGTATTCAAAAAGATTTCACCGAGTCTGAGTGCCCCATCCGCACAGCGTTAGTTACAGCACGTTCTGCGCCCGCACATGAACGCGTCGTTCGAACCTTACGCAGCTGGAACATACGTATTGATGAAGCTCTATTTTTGGGAGGCTTGAGTAAAGGGGAGTTTTTGAAGGCGTATGGTGCTGATGTATTTTTTGATGATCAACATGATCATGTTAACTCAGCGAGTGAGCATATTGTGACCGCTGGCCATGTACCCCATGGTATTGCTAACGCAGAATAAAGTTGTCTGTGAATAACTCTGTTTGTAAGATGTTGATGTTTCCCGTGAAACTCATATCTGGATAGACTTAGTAGCATTTTTATAGACTAATAAATAATCAAAGCCGCTTATATTGTGGTTGGTTTTTAATCAATCTACTAAAATAAAGAGAGTATACTGATTGTAAAGCACCATTCTGCCGCTTATTTTTCTTATGAAGTAGGCAAGTGGTAATAGCGAGACGTGTTAAAAATCTCATTTGTAAATACTTGATGGAATAGTCGTAGGGATTATTATCTTATGAGATGTATTGTCTAGTAATTGAATGCTAGGTGGTGAAATCTGTGTTTATGTCTATTCTTAATAATATGTTGGAATATAAAACAGCTTGTTAACTAGCCGAGGGAGTTAGCGAATGAAGCTCCAGCAGCTCAAGTATATCTACGAAGTTGCGCGTCACGATTTAAATGTTTCTCAAACGGCTGAAAGTTTATACACCTCACAGCCCGGGATTAGCAAACAAATAAGGTTACTAGAAGATGAACTAGGTGTTCAGGTTTTTACTCGCAGTGGCAAACACTTAACCAATATCACGCCCGCTGGGGTGAGGATATTGGAGGTCACCACTGAAATACTGCAGTTAACCAAAAAAATCCAGGATATCGCTAATGACTATGTCTGCGAAGACAAAGGCATTTTGCGCATTGCGACCACTCATACGTTTTCTCGCTACCTGTTACCCTCGCTTGTCGAAGTCTTCACTCGTCAATATCCCGATGTGAGGCTGCATCTGCATCAAGGCCTCAACTCCCATGTCGACCACATGCTCGATCATGGAGAGATAGACTTGGTCATCTTCGGCGAAAAAGAAGAATGGTTCAGCGATAAAGTCATGGCACCATGCTTTTTGTGGCATCAGTGTCTGGTGGTTCCAAACGACCATCCGCTCACTCGAGAATCCAGCGTCACTCTGGAAAAAATTGCAGGCATGCCACTGCTAGCGAAGTTAGCCACCGATGGTCGAGTCACTGCCATTGAAAAAATATTCCGCGAAAATGGCCTTGAGCCAGACTTTGTGATCTCTGCATCAGACTCAGAAATTCTTAAATCCTATGTCCGCATGGGAATGGGCGTTGGCATTATTGCTCGTATGGCCTACAACCCAGAAGAAGATCAGGACCTGACGCTTATCGAAGTGGACCATTTATTCCCACCACTACGATCTCGCATTGCTTTCCATCGCAACTTCTTCTTCCGCAAGTATGTATTGGACTTTATTTGCATGCTTGCACCGCACCTTGATCGCGACCTGATTCAAAAGATCATGCGTTGTCGATCGCCTAATGAGGTAAACGGGTTGATTCCGGATATTGTTCTTCCTGAGAGGTAAAAAAAGGCCGATGTTATCGGCCTTTTTTCTGGTTAATTTTTATTGTTTTCTCTTCAGCGACAAAAAAGTCGCCTAATAATTTAGAGTTAAGAAAGAGAACAAAGCAAAAACACAAGATCAGATCGAATCTTCCTTGGCACAGACAAGATCAAAAAATCACTTCAGAATTAGCAAACATACTCAAACCATAAAATCCCAGACGAGCAAATGCCAGCGCAGCGACCCAGGGCGTTTTGCGTCCTTTGCAGCTCTTGGCAAAGGATGTCGCCATCGGCGAAACTTGCACTTTCAAAAGAGTAGAAAGTAAAAGAATATTTTCTCAATTAACTTATCACTCCAAACGAAAAATCCTAATTTAATTCAGCCCGCAGGTTTTCGCCCTTATGCCCTTTGGGTATTGCTAGGCGAGCCCCTTTTGTCGGCCCACAAAAGAGGCGAAAAAGGGCGGTGTTCCAAAGATGAGGCCTCCGGCATCATTCCGTCACGATGGAGTCGTCTGACAATTCAAAGCTAAGGAAGAAGAACGAAACAAAAACACAAAGGAAGATCGAAATTTCCCTGGCACAGACAAGATCAAAAAATCACTTCAGAATTAGCAAACATACTCAAACCATAAAATCCCAGACGAGCAAATGCCAGCGCAGCGACCCAGGGCGTTTTGCGTCCTTCGCAGCTCTTGGCAAAGGATGTCGCCATCGGCGAAATTTATACTTTCAAAAGAGTAGGAGAGTAAAAGAAAAAATATCTAAAAAAAGAACAAAAAATAGAGTGAGCCCAACAACCATCAGGCCCACCAAAAAACATCAACACTCAATAATATTAACCGCTAACCCACCACGAGCAGTCTCTTTATACTTAGTCTTCATATCGGCACCGGTCTCACGCATCGTCTTAATCACCTTATCCAACGACACCTTATGACTACCATCACCACGCATCGCCAAACGCGCCGCATTAATCGCCTTAATCGACCCCATGGCATTACGCTCAATACAAGGCACCTGAACCAGACCACCCACAGGATCGCAGGTCAATCCAAGATTATGCTCCATACCAATCTCGGCAGCGTTTTCTACCTGCTCTGGCGTACCACCCATTACTTCGGTTAAAGCAGCGGCGGCCATAGAACAGGCCACACCCACTTCGCCTTGACATCCTACTTCTGCACCGGATATAGACGCATTTTCTTTATATAAAATACCAACAGCAGAGGCGGTTAATAAAAAGCGTACGATCGCATCCTGATCGATTTCGCCCGAACTATAGTGCTGCACAAAGTAATAAAGGACGGCAGGAATAATACCCGCAGCACCGTTGGTAGGAGCCGTAACAACACGGCCACCGGCAGCGTTTTCTTCATTAACAGCAAGGGCGTACAAGTTCACCCAATCCATCACCGATAACTCATCGGTGTTGCCTTGAGTGGCTTTGAGCTTGCGATAGAGTGATGGAGCTCGACGTTTTACTTTAAGTCCGCCTGGCAAAATCCCTTCTCGTTGGCATCCTCTAAGCACACATTGCTCCATGGTTTCCCAGATATGAACCAATCCTTCGCGCACCTGTCGTTCGCTGCGCCAGGCTTGTTCGTTTTCCAACATAATGCTGGATATGCTCAACCCTGTTTCTTGTGTGAGCGTTAAGAGTTCATTACCTGTTTTAAAGGGATATTTAAGTTGGGTTTGATCTTCGACAAAAGGTTCATCTGCATCTTTGTTATCGCTGACAACAAAGCCGCCACCAACAGAGTAATAGACTTTCTCTAACAGAATGTCACCGTTGGCATCAAAGGCACTAAAGCGCATACCGTTAGCATGCATTGGCAACGTTTCGCGGCGATGAAAAATAAGATCTTTCTTCTCGTTATAAACAACCGCTTGCTCGCCATTTACCATCAGGGTTTTCTGGCCCCGAATACGCTCTAAGCGATCGGGTACCGTGTCGGGATCGAGTAGCGAAGGGCGTTCACCTTCCAAGCCCAATAAACAGGCAACATCGCTGCCGTGGCCTTTACCAGTTTGGCCAAGCGAACCATATAAATCGCTTTTGACACGAGCGCAAGAAGCCAACAATTGCTGGGTTTTTAAATCGAGCACAAACTGTCGTGCTGCACGCATAGGGCCTACCGTATGGGAACTGGATGGTCCGATACCGATAGTAAATAATTCAAATGTACTGATTGCCAAGAGGAACTACCTTATTCAAGCTAATCATCTGATCAACGTGGTTTATCCAAGCCTTTATATGGCTGGTTCAATAACCCTAATAGAAATGCGTGATCAGTCGTAAAAAGTGCCTGAATTCTATCATGTTGTGCTTATAACAACAGAACTTTTAGCGATAAGAAGGAGGGGGATCAGAACTGGTCCAAGCTGTTGTAAATTTTAGCAAATTCGACCAAAATGCGTGCCGTTGCTCCCCAGATCCAATAGTCATTATATTCAATGACATAAAAGTTCACTTCGCGACCCTCAAACTGCCGTGTTTCTATGCGTTGATTTTGGGGATCACAGATAAAAGACAGAGGCACTTCAAACACTTCGGCCACTTCGCCTGCATCGACCGTTAGAGAGTAGTCAGCTTTTAGCCAGCCGACAAAGGGGGTAATCATATAGCCCGTAATTGTCTCGTGTTGAGGCAACGTACCAATGATTTCTACATCAGAGTGGGGAATACCGATTTCTTCGTGAGTTTCTCGCAGTGCCGTTTGTTGTAAATGCAGGTCGTGTTGTTCGAAACGGCCACCAGGAAAGCTGATTTGGCCTGCGTGGTGTTTTAGATGGCTGGCGCGGCGCGTGAGTAACACATTGTAGTTAATTTGCTCGTTGGTGGAGTGATCTACTAGCGGAACCAATACTGCAGCGGGTTTTAAAACATCATGTCCAAAACGTGAATGGGGCTGATCCGCGGATATTTGTGCCGGATCTAACGCAGCAAATTTATTTTTTAACTCAGTAACAAATGCATTCATTGGTGATTCGTTAAACTCCCCATTTATACCCGTCGCCTTTCAAGGTGCAGCGCTGCGCCTTGAAATACTTTGGCTATATAATAAAACAATCATTCCTTATTAAAACACAAAGGATGATTTAACTCGGGTAATATACGACTTAATTTAGCGAAGGTTTCTTCGTATTCCAGTTGTTGTTGTGAGTCATCAACCAGTCCGCCACCTGCCCAAGTGTATATACGCTCATTATGACAGATTAGTGTTCGTATAGTGATGCTAGTGTCCATATTATTCTGAAAGTCGATGTAGCCGACAGAGCCGCAGTAAAAATGCCGACGATGGGGCTCCAGTTCTTCTATGATTTCCATGGCGCGAATTTTGGGTGCTCCGGTAATTGATCCACCCGGAAAAGACTCTTTTAACACTTCTGCTGCGCTGGTGGTTTCGTCGATTTCTGAGACGACGGTAGAAATTAAATGATGCACAGAAGGGAAGCTGTATAAACCAAATAATTCCGTCACTTTAACACTGCCGGGTGTGGCGGTTCGCCCCAAATCATTGCGCAGCAAGTCGACAATCATGACATTCTCAGCCATATCTTTTTCGCTGCTTGCCAGTTCTTCTGCCAATGCTTTATCGATATTGGGATCGTCAGAACGAGGACGCGTTCCTTTTATGGGTTGCGTCAAAACTTGTCGCCCTGCAATTTGCAAAAAACGTTCGGGCGACAAAGATAATATTTGTCCGTCAGGAATATTCATAAAAGCCGAAAAAGGCGCTTTATTTTTATCCGATAAATGACGATAGGCGGCCCAGGCAGAACCTGTAAAAGAAGCGCTGAATCTTTGCGCCAGATTAACCTGATAACAGTCACCAGACTTAATATAATTTTTGACTTGATGAAAACGCTCAAAGTAATCATCGGCACTCATATTTGACTGCCAATCGCTGGTTAGTTGGAATTCAAAGCAATGAGGTCGAGTGCCGCAAAAATACTGAACTATTCGTTCAAAATTCTCAGCAGACTCGGCAAAATTATATAAAGTAACGGTCTGCTTTTGGTGATCAATGATTAGTGCCGAGAGGTACAAACCCACCACACAATCAGCAATCGGTAATTCGTTAGCCGCTTGTTGTGGGAGCTGTTCTAATTGCCGCCCCATATCGTAAGCAAAAGCGCCTGCTAGCCCGCCATTAAAAGGCAAAGAGTCAGCAAAAGTATTAAGGTTATTAGTGTCAACGTAATGTTTTTGCCATCGACTCATTTGAGCAAAACAATCATCAATAATGGTTTCTTTTTTGCTCTGGCAGTCGATGATTTTATGTTCGTTATCTTGGCTGACTAATACTTCAGCAGGCTCAACTAAAATAATATCGTAGCGATTGTTTTTGGCTAATGGTTGAGCATCGGCAGTAAAGTTTCCACCGCTGTCGAGTAATAAAGCAAACGCTTGATCAACGACTTTTTCAAAATAAAAAAAGCGCGAATCGCTGCCTAAATATTCCAAATTGATATGTGTAGGGGTGGTGGTCATAGCAGACTGCTCAAACTTGCTCCAACATGTTGATTCTTTTGTGTTCTTTTTTATACAAGCCGTCGATTAGGGGCTGTCTCAGCGACATGAGTCAGCTATAATACCAGAGTTTCTTTCCTAAGCGTTGAACCCACGTCAATTTTATTGTAAGGTTGTGCGGTGCAATATAATAGCCGCAACTTCCCCATATCATTTTTGGAGGCGACCCAAATGGCGGTGATAACAAAAGCCGACTTTATCGACAGTGTAGAAAGTGCACTGCAATTTATTTCTTATTACCATCCCAAAGACTTTGTCGATGCGATGCATGAAGCCTATCAAAAAGAACAAAACTCAGGCGCAAAAGATGCAATCGCTCAAATCTTAATTAACTCTCGTATGTCAGCTGAAGGCCGCCGTCCTGTGTGTCAGGATACGGGCATCGTGACTGCGTTTGTAAAAATCGGAATGAATGTTCAGTGGGACACCGATCAAACCGTTCAAGAAATGGTTGATGAAGGTGTTCGTCGTGCTTATCAAAATGCGGATAACCCGTTACGCGCATCGGTTGTTGCCAATCCGATGGGACCACGCAAAAACACCCGCGATAACACACCTGCTGTTGTTCACATCAGTATGGAGCCCGGTGATACCGTTACTGTTGATGTTGCGGCGAAAGGCGGCGGCTCAGAAAACAAATCCAAATTTGTAATGCTGAATCCCAACGACTCGATTGTGGATTGGGTATTAGAGACAGTTCCTAAGATGGGAGCAGGTTGGTGTCCTCCAGGTATGCTAGGCATTGGCATTGGTGGGACGGCCGAGAAAGCCATGGTTATGGCAAAAGAATCCTTAATGGAGCCTGTGGACATTCATGAGCTACTCGAAAAAGGCGCAGAAACACCTGCCGAAAAACTGCGTTTAGAGATTTTTGAGAAAGTAAACAAGCTGGGCATTGGTGCACAAGGATTAGGCGGGTTAACAACGGTTCTTGATATTAAAATTAACCATTGCCCAACCCACGCAGCGTCATTACCAGTGGCGATGATCCCTAACTGTGCAGCGACACGTCATGTGCATTTCACATTAGACGGCAGTGGCCCAGCAGAATTAGAGCAACCCAGTCTGGACGATTGGCCAGAAGTGACCTGGGAAGTAGGTGATAATGTTCGTCGTGTGAATTTAGATGAGATTACGGCGACTGACGTTCAAGAGTGGAAGCCGGGAGAAACCTTACTCCTATCCGGTAAAATCTTAACCGGTCGCGATGCTGCCCATAAGCGTATTCAAGAATTGTTAGACAAAGGTGAGCCATTACCCGATGGTGTCGACTTTAATGGTAAATTTATTTACTACGTTGGCCCTGTTGATGCGGTAGGTGATGAAGTTGTCGGTCCTGCTGGCCCAACGACTTCAACCCGTATGGATAAGTTCACCCGTATGATGCTCGAAAAAACCGGTTTATTAGGTATGATTGGTAAAGCTGAGCGTGGTGATGTGGCAATCGAAGCTATTAAAGACAACAAAGCCGTTTATCTGATGGCTGTTGGTGGCGCTGCGTATCTGGTGTCTAAAGCGATTAAACAATCTCGTGTAGTGGCCTTCGAAGATCTAGGAATGGAAGCTATCTACGAGTTTGAAGTAAAAGATATGCCAGTGACGGTTGCGGTGGATGTGGCGGGTGAGTCAGTCCATAAAACTGGACCTGCTATCTGGAAAGTTAAAATAGAAGAAATGGCTTAGTACACCTAAAGTATTTCAAGGTGCAGGTAGGCGGCCAGCAAGCGAATCCCCTGAGCTTAGCTGTACTAAGTGACTGGGGTGAGCGCGCGCAGCCAACACCGCTGCAACTTGAAAGGCGACAGGTAGAGTTGTCATTTTTTTGTTTCGCGGTTACACGAATTAAAACTGGTAACCAAATGAAGAGTGCGAGCACTCTTTGCTGGCTGTTTTACCAGGAGTCACTGGTGGCTCCAGGTAACGGGTATAAAGTCAGACCAAAATAATAGCGAGATAAAAGTAACAGACAGTATCGATTTCAAGGTTGGCTGTTGGGACAGATAACTTTGAATTGGGCGGGTGCTAATAAAACATAATCAAGGCACAAGCCCGAGACGCTATGTTGATGTTTTATGAAGTCCGTTATTATTTTGGATTGGCTTGTGAACGAAAACCGAAGAAAGAGAAATCGCTATGAGTCAAACACTAAGTGCAGGCGCACGTTTTAGAGCTGCTGTTGAAGCCAACCAACCATTACAGGTCGTTGGAACCATTAACGCATACACTGCATTAATGGCAAAGCGCGTAGGTCATCAGGCTATTTATTTGTCGGGTGGTGGCGTTGCTGCTAATTCACTGGGTATGCCTGATCTCGGTATCAGTTCACTAGAAGATGTTCTGATCGATGTTCGTCGTATTACCGATGTTTGTGATTTACCTTTGTTAGTTGATGCTGATACCGGTTGGGGTGGCGCATTTAACATTGCCCGAACGATCAAAGCGCTATCTAAAATGGGAGCCGCAGGCTGTCACATCGAAGATCAGGTTGCTGCAAAACGTTGTGGCCATCGTCCTGGTAAAGAAATCGTTTCTAAAGCAGAAATGTTAGATCGTGTTAAAGCGGCCGTTGATGCTCGTACTGATGATGACTTTGTTATCATGGCACGAACCGATGCGTTAGCGGTTGATGGAATGGAAGCTGCGATTGAACGAGCGATTGCTTGTGTCGAAGCTGGTGCCGATATGATTTTCCCTGAAGCCATCAACACATTAGAACAATACAAAGAATTTAAAGCGGCTGTTAAGGTTCCGATTCTGGCGAACATTACTGAATTTGGTAAAACCCCATTATTCTCAACACCTGAGTTAGGCGAAGTGGGTGTTGATATTGTGCTTTATTGCTGTGGTGCTTATCGCGCTATGAATAAAGGTGCGATTAACGTTTATGAAGCACTTAAAAACGACGGTCATCAGCGTAATGTAGTTGATATCATGCAAACTCGAGAAGAGTTGTACGACTATCTTAACTATCATAGCTATGAGCAAAAGTTAGACTCGCTATTTGCACAAAATAAGGAGAAATAAAATGGCGGAACAAGTATTACCTAAGGCGAAAAAATCCGTAGCGTTATCAGGCATTGCTGCTGGTAACACATCGTTGTGTACTGTTGGTCGTACTGGTAACGATTTAGCATATCGCGGTTATGACATTTTAGATTTTGCAGAGAAAGCCGAGTTCGAAGAAATTGCTTACCTGTTGATCCATGGCAGTTTGCCAACGAAAGCTGAGTTAAGTAACTATAAGCGCAAATTAAAAGCCATGCGTGGTTTGCCGTTAGCTGTTCAAGAAGCCTTAGAGTGCTTGCCTGCAGCCGCCCATCCTATGGATGTATTGCGTACGGGTTGTTCTGTATTAGGGACTGTTTTGCCAGAAAAAGATGACCACAATGCATCGGATGCAAAAGACATTGCTGACCGTTTGTTAGCAAGCTTTGGTTCAATGTTATTGTACTGGTATCACTTCAGCCACAATGGTATTCGTATTGATGTGCAAACAGAAGACGATTCTATCGGTGGTCACTTCTTACATCTGTTACACGGTGAAGAGCCCAGTGAGTCTTGGGTTAAAGCGATGCATATCTCTTTGATTCTTTATGCAGAGCACGAGTTCAATGCATCTACCTTCACTAGCCGTGTTATTGCGGGTACGGGTTCAGATATGTACTCTGCGGTAGCGGGTGCTATCGGTGCATTACGCGGACCTAAGCACGGTGGTGCTAATGAAGTCGCATTAGAAATTCAAAAGCGTTACGGTAATCCAGACGAAGCTGAGTCTGACATTAAAGAGCGTATCGGTCGTAAAGAAATCGTTATCGGTTTCGGTCACCCAGTGTATACGGTTTCTGATCCTCGTAATGAAGTCATTAAGCGCGTTGCAAATTCATTGTCAGAAGAGCAGGGCGACATGAACTTGTACAACATCGCTGAGCGCTTAGAGACAGTTATGTGGGACGAAAAGAAAATGTTCCCGAACCTGGATTGGTTCTCTGCGGTTTCTTACCATCAGATGGGCATTCCAACGGCCATGTTTACACCTATCTTTGTTATCTCTCGAGTAACTGGATGGGCTGCTCACATTATGGAACAACGTGTTGATGGCAAGATCATTCGCCCAAGTGCAAACTACACTGGTCCAGAAGATCTGGCGTGGGTAGATATCGAAGACCGTAACAAATAAAGGTTACGTTTAATCGAAACTAAAAAAGCTCTCGTGATTCACGAGAGCTTTTTTTATGGTTGAAAATCAGTGAAATGACGAGATAAATTACTTTAGCAATGGAATATCAAAACCTTTCTCGTTGCCATGATCCCATGCCGTGTGTCCATTATCATCCGTGAGTTTTTTAGTGGCACCGTGCACTATTAGTAACTCACAAAGCTCTATGTTGTTGTGAGACGCTGCCGACATTAATGCAGTAAACCCGCCTTGTTGTTGGCGATCAGGGTCGGCTTTAAACTGTAACAAAGCTTCCATAATTTCAAAGGATTGAGCTGCAGCAGCACTGTGAATTGGACTCAGTTTATTTTCGTTTTGAGTCACGGCATTCACATCGGCTCCAGCTTCAATCAGAAACAGGGCGCAGTCGACTCGTTGAAAAAAACAGCTGAAATGTAATGCAGTAAAACCATCGGGGGTACATTGAGTGATAAGAGTTTTGTTATCCTCGATATGCTGTCGTAGTTTGTCTAAATCACCCATAGCGGCGCAATGAAAAACATCTGGCTGCTTAACATGTTGATAAACAATTTCTGCAATGGCCGTTTGTTGATGATAAAGTGCCCACATAACAGGGCTGATACCATATTCGTTGGTCGATTCTGCCAACTCAGGTGTTGACTCCATTTGTGTTCCGACACCCATAATATCGCCGGCACTGATTTGTTGAAATAGATGTTCGGCTGATGGCGATTGACTCATAAAAATATGCTCTTTAATGTGTTTGGTTTAGCTTAAGTGATCTATGTGTTAGGGTCAATCTTGCTCCCAGTCGTGGCAAAGGGAGCTTTTTGAATATGGTGATATATCTGAACACGTTTAAGTACTTGTTTAATTTTAAGTGGCTGAATGGGTTTGGTTAAATGGTATTGCATTCCTGCTGCACGAGTTTGTATCACGGATTCATCGAATGCATGAGCCGTCATTGCGGCAATGGGGGTGGTGATATTTTGTTTTCGCAGTGATTGTGAAGCTTCCAAGCCGTCTTTTTCTGGCATATTGATGTCCATAAAAATTAAATCGTAATTTTGTTTTATGGCTTTTTCTACCGCCTCGTTGCCATTTTTTGCCAGGGTTGTTTGATGGCCCATTTGCTTGAGCAGATGAAGAATAATTTGAGCATTCACAGCATTGTCTTCGGCAATTAAGATGTTGAGTAGTTCGTCGTGCTTTCTGTCCCATTCACTGCAGTAATGGATGAACTTTAAAAAACTGTCTTCACTAACGGGTTTTGAGTGTATGGTGACCAAGGGATTGGGATCGATATCAAGAGAGTGAGAGTCTGGCGTTATGAGTAAGCGCGGTACCAATTGCAGTTGTGTTGCTTTTTCCAGGCTTTGTAACATCTCCTCGTAAGCTTCTTTGCCATCGATACAATAAATAATGGCAGCCAGATCCGGTGTTTCCTGAAAGGTATTATGCCAGCGCTCCAAAAACTGACTTCCTGAATCAAACGTTAGACATTGATAACCTTCACTCGTGATCAAGTGTTGAAGATAAAGCTGGTTTGAAGCTTGTGGCTCTATGACTGCAAAACAATCTTGATCACCTTTGGGTTTGGGGGTGACCATCCGAGTAACGGGTTTGAGTGGTAAGCTAATAGTAAAGCTAGTGCCAATACGCAGTTCTGATTCTACCTGAATGGAGCCCTTCATTAATGTGACCAGATGTTTGGTGATGCTTAACCCTAGTCCTGTGCCTCCATATTTTCGAGTAGTGGAGTCGTCGGCCTGCGTGAAAGGAGAGAAAATATCATCCAGCTTCTCTCTTGCGATGCCGATGCCTGTGTCTGAAACTTTAATCAGCATGTGGTCACCACTCTTTTCTATCTCGACAGTAATCTTTCCGTCACGAGTGAACTTAAGTGCGTTACTGGTTAAATTATTGAGTATCTGACAAAACCGGGTGACATCGGTGATGATCCAGTTGGGCAGTTCGGGAGAGAGATATTTTTCGAAGGTAAGTTGATTGTTCTGACATGCTAATTCAATGGGAGCCAGACATTGCTTTATCATATCTTGCAGATCGCATTCTGTCTCATGAAGTTGAAGTTTGCCCGAGTCGTATTTACTGATGTCTAATACGTTATTGATAACGGCTTCCAGGTGTTTGCCAGAGTTGAGCCCTTGATTGATATAGCTGATGCGTTTGTCAGGATCATTTTCGGTTTTTAGCATTTCTAACATGCCGCATAAACCATTTAGGGGAGTTCTTAGCTCGTGGCTAATATTAGCTATAAAGGTTGACTTTGCAGCGTTGGCTTTCTCGGCTTCTTCTTTGGCCTGAAGGGCTTTACTTTCGTCTTCGATTGCTTTGTTGAGAGTGTTAGTCAGTTTGATGGTGAGAGGGCGAAAAATAAAACGGCTTTCTAGTAACAGCAAAATCATGATCACTAACCAAAGACCAAAACGAACTCGCTCGTAGGCGATGACTCTCTCGCGAGCTTCAAGTTCATATTGCCGAACTGCTATATCCAGATTTTTCAGTAGCTCGGTGGCGAAGGGTAATCGATACAAAGAGTGGTCAATGGAAGGTAATTGAGATGGCGAATGAACATAGATTAAAGTGAGAGAACTGCGAGTGAAACGTTGTACTTTTGAGTCGAGGTTATGTTGGTCGCCAAAGTAAATTTCATGCAGTGCTTTAGATAACGTTGAGTTTTCTGGCCGACTTAACTGTAGATGGCTCGAATAGAAAAGATGGGTTGCTTGAGTTAGCTGCTCGTGGAGTCCATCTTCAAGCTGATATTCCAGATTATGAATGATTTTATTCGCGATAAGCGAAATATGCTGACTGAGCATTCTTTGACGCCCAGCCTTGTTGATGATCGCTGCATCTTGTTCTTGCTGGCTGGTTATGGCTTCACTGATCATCATATTGATGGTTGCAACAACAGCGATGAGCGCCAAAGCCAGAGTGTAACGACGGCTAATGAGTTTATGGAAATCTTTCATATCGGGATGAAATAAGCGGCTACAGGCTCCTGTCAAAGCTGTTTTTATCATGATCCTAACTATAAGAAAGCCTAGTGGATACTTGCCGAGTTCGCAAAGTGTTAGCGATGATGTTGAGTATTTGTAGAAGCTACTCGTTCTCAGCTTTACTGAGTAAAGAGCAATGGAGTTCAAGGTATTACTTCTGCTGGCTTTGACGTACTCCCATAATGACCAGAGCCATGCCTAGCCACTGCATCCATGAAACGCCTTCGTGCAAGATTAACCAGCCTGCGATAAGGGTTACGACCGGATTAAGGGCGCTAATACTGGCATTTTTTTCTGCGCCTAGATGGTGTATGGCGGCGGTCATTAACAGGCTTGCGGCAACGGTACTCAGCAGTGCCAGCAAGCTGGCATAAAACCAGACTTCAGATGGTAGTTGTCCTAGTTCTGTCCATGAGTGAGTGGCGCTAAAATGAATCAGAGTAAAAACCGTTCCCATAATGCCGCATAAGCCAGTGAATCGACGTATTCCAACCGAGTGAATCAATTGGCTGGCTCCGACGTAGAAAATCGCAAAGGAGAGCGCACTGATAAAGACCCAGACAATCCCTTCGATAACTTGGCCGTTATTCGGCTGTTGAGAGATATCGTGGCTCATGGCAATCAGTAAACCAAGATAACTCGCCACAAAACCTAGTTGAAGGTTGCGCGAGGGAAACCGACGTCGCCGCACTGACTCAATCAAAATAACCAATAAAGGATAGGTAAACAGAACCATACGCTCGAGTCCTGCCGAGATAAAGCTTAAGCCTACGAAGTCTGTATAGCTGGCAAAATAATACCCAAGAAAAGCCAGTAATGAGACGAGGATAAATAGCCTTGTTCTTAGAGGGCTGGGGGCTACCTTTGGGTGGCTACCAGCGTAGAATAAGAGGATGAAAAAGGGTAAAGCCAACAACATGCGCAGTGTCAGTAGTGTAATGGCATCGATTGGGGCGGCGGCATAAATCAGTTTAGCAAAAATCGCTTTTGAGGAACCCGCAAATACCGCCAGAATGGCAAGGAGGTAGCCAAGCATCATGGGAGAAAGCCTGGATGGCCAATGTCGTACCAGGGAGTAAGAGCGTTCGTAAAAAGCGAAGTTTGTTTTCATAGAAATATATTTGGTCCCACTGAAATCTTATTAAGTTGTCATTTTAAAACGATAAATTGGAACTGGCTTTTCCTCATTTTTTGATGGGGCTTCGTCAAATAAGAAGGGTGTGCCGCAGAATGGATGTTGAATCGCAGGAGGGTATATTTTTTTCGTCATCATCAAAGCGTCAAAAGTGAGTCAATTTTTCGTCACAGGAGGAGGCTATGGTTGGCGACCAGCCTAATTTTTTAGAGTGATAACAAAATGAAAGTCAGACCGATGAAGTCTTTGTTTGTGGGTTTTTCTGCGCTGATAATGGGCGCGACCCTTGAAGCTGCTAACCCTTATGTATGCAGTGCATCGACCATGGACGATGCCTTAACAAAGCCTCAAGGAGCGATTCGAATCGCCACTTTTAATGCGTCGCTGAATCGCAGTAGAGAAGGGGAACTTATCAGTGATCTGAATGATGGCAATAACAGTCAGATTGCTGCGGTCAGCGAAATTATTCAGCGTGTGCGTCCAGACATCCTATTGATCAATGAGTTTGACTTTGATGCAGATGGTGAGGCCGTTCAGCGGTTTAAAGATAATTATCTGTCTGTTGGTCAAAATAATCAGGAAGCCATTCGATATCCCTATATGTTTGTTGCGCCGTCAAACACTGGGATACCTTCGGGGATGGATTTTGATAATGATGGATCAACGAGTGGTCCGGGAGATGCCTATGGATTTGGATTTTTTCCTGGTCAGTACGGTATGTTGTTGTTGTCTCGCTACCCCATTGATCATTTCGGTATCAGAACTTTCCGGCAATTCCTGTGGCGTGATATGCCTGGAGCCCTGTTGCCTGACGACACCGCCACGGTTAGTGATGCCGATTATTACAGCGATAGTGAATTAGACGTGTTCCGTCTATCCAGTAAAAGCCACTGGGATGTTCCTGTCTGGATTGATGGTCGCAAACTTCATGTATTGGCTGCGCATCCCACACCTCCTGTCTTTGACGGTGCAGAAGATCGCAATGGTCGCCGTAATCATGATGAAATTCGATTTTGGGCTGACTATGTGGGGGGGCGCTATCAAAGTCGTTATATCTACGACGACAATGGTCAATGGGGAGGATTACGTGGACGTGGTGCCTTTGTCATTCTGGGTGACTACAATGCAGATCCTAAGGATGGTGACAGTACGAATAACGCGATTATGCAGTTGTTGGATCATCCCGCTATTAACTCAAACACAGTACCTGGAAGCTTTGGCGGACTTGAAGACAGCCTGTTAGAAGGACTCGCTAATATCCAGCATCAAGGCCATGCGGCAACGGATACGGCGGATTTTAATCCTAATGGTCCAGGTAATTTGCGTGTTGACTATGTGCTGCCTTCGAAGCGCAAAATGGAGCTGATTTGCGGCGGGGTCTTCTGGCCTTCGAGCAAAGACACAACTCATTCACTGGTAGGAGAGGGTTATCCCGTTGTTTCATCGGATCATCGCCTGGTGTGGGCGGATGTGAAGTTAAAGGGATGGCGTTTTTTCTGGTAAACCCTATGCACTCACCATTCTGATGCTGGTGGAAGAGAGCCATCAGCATCTATTAGTCTTCGCCTAAGCTTAAGTCTTTTAAGAGTCTTATTATCCTAAAAATCCCTATCTTATTGTTTTTCCGTTATAATATTAAACTTCAAAATATTGTTCGGCAATCTGGAGTTCGTAAATGGCGAAGCCTCTTCGATTTGATTTAGCGGATTTACGTCTCTATGTCGCCATTATTGAGTGCGGCAGTTTAAGCAAGGCTGCGGCACAGTTGCCGTTGGCTTTGTCGGCTGCCAGTGCACGACTAAAAGCCTTGGAGCAGCGCTTGAGTTTACAGCTGGTGGAGCGCAGCGCTCAGGGGGTTAGCCCAACCCATGCCGGAAAGCTGTTTTATGATCATGCACTCAGGATGCTGCAGGTGGCGCAAGATGCTCAAGCCGGTATGGATACCTTGTCGGGTAATGGACGCTCCTCCTTGACTTTGTTTAGTAACACCACTGGATTGAGTTCTGGGTTATCACAACAACTAGGGGAGTTTTTGCAAACCTATCCCAATGTAGACTTAACCTTGGAGCAACTGTCTAGTCGCACGGTTTTGAAGGCAGTCATGTCAGGAGAGGCTGATTTGGGTGTGGTTGATAGTCACTATCTAAATGATGAATTGCTCTGCTTACCGTACCAGCGCATTGAACTCGTCGTGGTGGTGGCAAAGACTCATGCCTTGGCTGGCAGAACCCGCTGTCGCTACAAAGAGTGGTTACAGCAACCTGTGGTCGGCTATCTTGCAGATAGCTCTCTGCAACAGTTTTTGCAACGTATGGCAGTCATGGAGCGAACACCCGCACAACAACGAGCGGCAGCCCCTAATTATAATTCTCTCGCGCAATTGGTTGCTCAAGAAGTGGGTATTGCCATTATGCCGCGCTCGGCAGCCGAACGCTATGCTGCGACTTTGCCCTTGAGCGTGTTGGCATTAGATGAGCCCTGGTCACAGCGAGAGTTATTTGTGTGTATTCGACATGAAGCCGACAATTCATTGCCCGCATGGCAGTTGGCTCGGTTTTTAACTAGCCCTAATCATTAAATGTATCGATAAAAAAAGTGTGGCCGCAGTTGCCCGGCGCGATTTTGCGAGCTGAGTGAACTAGCTGGCTCAAAGTGAGCTTGGGATCAATAGAGGCGGGTAGCGAAATAACCATTTCGACCAAGTTATTGTGTTTGCATTGAAGTCTTATTTTATGGTCGATATCAACTTTGAGAGCTTTAGCTAAGGCTTCCTGTAGCTGTGCTCGTGATACTTTTTTTTCCAGATTGTTGCGCATAAAAACCTGGGTAAAACTCGACTCATTCAGCTGTTTTAACAATATGAGTGAAAGTTTAAAGTAGTCATCAGGATTTTTGTCTCGACAAGTACCATGCTTCCACCATTCATGTCTTTCTAAACAGGTACCATAGCGTGCGCTAGGCATGACCATTGCCAGCTGTTCGCGAATGTCTGCTGCTAGTTGGATATCTGGATAACTGCAAAAATTGCCCTTGGGTTTTTGCTTTACCTGCCCACAATAACGATAGCGATAAGGTTGGCACTGTTGGTTGTTGGGCCATAGTCCATGTAATGAAAAACCGCCGACGGGCGCTTTGCGCTTTTGTTGCTCGCGACACTCTTTGTAGTGTTGACGTGACTGGCAAAAAGCCGGTTGCCAACTCAATGCTAAGCTGTGCGAGTCTATTTTATGAGGGGTACGACAGATGTCAGATGAAGCTGCAAATAACTCCATTGCCAGCGAATTAACGAATAGTAAGAATATGAGTATTTTTGTTTTTTTCATTATTAAGAATGATTCCCTTATCTTTTTGAGCAACAGCCTCCAGCACCCTAACAGAATATGCAATCTAATAACAAAAAAGTAAATCGATGTTTTGTTGAACAATATCGCAGTTATGTCAAATCTCTATTTGGTATATTAAAAGTTTTTCTATGATGTCCTAAAAAAGATAAGCCATTGGGTGATTAAACAAAATTGACAAATTTGCTACAGAGAGCTAGCTTAAAACCGAACCATCTAACCAAGGAATAAAATAATGAAAAAGTTAATCGCAAGTGTTGCAGTATTATCGCTTTCTTCAATGGCTTACGCAGGAAGTGGCCCAGGTTGTGGCTTAGGTGCCAGCTTATTTAAAGGCAAATCTGGTGTTGGCTCGCATGTTTCTGCTGCGACAACTAATGGTACATCAGGTAATCAAACCTTTGGTATGACGTCTGGAACTTCAGGCTGTAATACTAGCCAAAGCATTCAGTTTGCTAGCTTATACATGGAAAAGAATGTCGACAAAGTGGCTGTTGATATGTCTAAAGGTGAAGGCGAAGCGTTAAATGCACTCGCTGAGTTACTAGGTATTTCAACGGAGCATAAAGCTGAGTTTAATACTTTAGTAAAAGACAACTTTAATCAAATCTTCACTTCAGAAAAAACAACATCAGGCCAAGCAATGGATAACATGGTTGCGCTGATGAAACAAAGTGAAACATTAAAGCAGTACGCTAGCTAATTAGCACTGCACTCAAAAGGGCAGGGATACCTGCTCTTTTTTGTCAACTAATAAAAATAATATGGCTACCACCAAAGTATGAAAGCACTGTTGTACGTCTTCTTTTTTTGTTTTAGCTGTTTTCTTTTTGCTTCATCTCCCACTAATCAGCAACTTATTGAGTTGAGCCAATCCGCTCAATGGAAAGCTCTGTTGCATTATCGTAGTTCAAGCCTGTTCGGGGCCGAAAGTGAAGTTGATGATGTTTCTTTCTTTTTGCACCCAGAAGGCAAAACCTCTTTATATAAAGAGCTCGAAGGGACCATTCGAGCGTTTCAAGCCACACCCGATTTAGCTTGTCAGTTTCCAGCTCGTTATCATTGGCTCTCTCAACAGCTAGATTGGAATGTTGAGCAACTGAATCAATGTGCAGAGTTACAAAAATGGTTAACTCAGCTTAATCCTCATAGCATGTCGCTGATTTTCCCTTCGTTTTATATGAATAGCCCTTCGTCTATGTTTGGCCATTTATTTTTACGTATTGATCCTGAGCATGATAATAATAAGCTGTTGTCTTTTAGCGTTAATTTTGGCGCCAATATTAACGAAAATGACAGCTCCATTGCTTACACTGTTAATGGTTTAGCGGGCGGCTATCCTGGCGTGCTCAATGTCATGCCTTACTATGAAAAGGTGAAAGAGTACAACGACATTGAAAGTCGTGATATGTGGGAATACAAACTGGCTCTTGATGAGCAAGAAGTCTTATTTGTGATGCTGCATATCTGGGAATTGAAAGACCGTTACTTTGACTATTATTTTGTTGATGAAAACTGCGCTTATCGCATCGTTAGTCTGATCGAAGTGGCTAAGCCAGAGTTGGCGTTAACCGAGCCATTCGCTAGTGCGGCGATTCCGTCAGAAGTCATTAAAGAGCTGGAAGCTAAGCAACTCTTTAGTAAAAGTGAATACCGTCCGTCTATCGTTACTGTGCTCAACGCATATTATGGGCAGCTTACGGAGACAGAGCAGCATTGGTTACAACGACTGATGCAAACCACTGACGAACTAAACCATCCTGACTTTTTGCAACTGAGTGAAAGCTCTCGTGCTCGCGTTATGGATGCATTAACACAATATCTTCGCTTTCAACTGACACAAATTGAAGAAAACGAATCTGCTGCCAAGCAAGCTCATCAGGTTATGATTGCCAGAAGTAAACTAAAGACAACGGCATCTTTGAATCCTGAAGTCAGTGACGGCATTCCGGTTTTAGAAGGACATGATGCGTTTTTGTTAGAGCTGGGTACTTTTCATCTTGATGATGAACATTTTGCTGACGTTACATTTCGACCTGCTTATCATAGTTTGACTGATCCGGGGCATGGTTATCAGGCTGGCGCGCAAATTAAGTTTTCTGAGATCAGTCTCTATTACGATGATGATTGGAAGTTAAAGAACTTTCAGCTATTGAACATCCTGTCTCTAGCGCCTGTTACGGTTTTTACTTCTCCCATCTCGTGGGAGGTGGATATTCGACGTCATAGAATCATGTCATCAAAAGCATCAGAGGCTCTTTATTCGCAGTTAGGGTTTCAGGCAGGTGCCAGTCTTGGAGCGCCTGATAACCAGTTTTTTTTGTTAACCGGCTTATCGCTGACTGGACACAAATCTTATGAGCACTCCGCATCGTCGCAGATAACTGCCACCATGGGATGGTTAGGAAGCTGGGAAAACAGTGAGTGGTTGATTGATTTTAGAAGCTATAGAGATGTGAACACCGAAGCATTTGACTGGGATCGTTTGCGTCTGGAGTCAAGCTATCATCTTTATCGTAATCATGCGCTGAGTGTGTTGCTAAGTCGACAACGATTTAATGGTCAATACTCCAGCGAGTGGCGATTATCTTATCGGTACTTTATGTAATGAAGAATTATCGTAACTATAATCTGGTGTTTTGGGGATTGATGAGTATGGCGATCATGTTGTTGAGTGGCTGCACTTCGTTATTTTTGCAACCGGACTCTGTTAAGTATGACACGCCTGCTAATTATCAGATTAACTTTGATAACTTATCGATTCCGAGTGATGAGGCTTACCTGAATGCCTGGTTATTAAAACCTGATCAGGAGAAAAAAGGTCACGTTATTTTTTTTCATGGCAATGCTCAAAACATCAGTTCACACTTTCGCAGTGTTATTTGGCTGGTAGAAGCGGGGTATCAGGTTCTCGTTGTGGATTATCGCGGTTATGGTCAATCTACCGGAGAGCCTAAGCTGGAAAATATGTTTGATGATATTCATCATAGTATTGTCTGGTATCAACAGAACTATTCTGATGAGCTGCCCGTTTATTTACTTGGCCAAAGTCTTGGGGCTGCCACCTCGATTTATGCATTAGCCAGCAACCCTCAACTTCAAGATTATTTTACTGCTATTATTCTAGAGGCCAGTTTTGCTAGTTATCGACAGGTTGCCCGCGAATTACTGGCTCGTTCCTGGCTGACCTGGGCGCTTCAATATCCTCTGTCATGGACCATTACGGCTGATTATAATCCAGAAGATTTTATAGCACAGCTTAACGATAAGCCGCTGCTACTTATTCATAGCAAAGATGACGAAATTATTGGCTTTCATCATGCTGCTCAACTCATCGACAAAAGCCAGTGTGATAAGGTTTATTTTTTGCCGACACATGATCGCCATATCAGGTCCTTTCAACACGCCAATTATCGCGCAGAAACACTGCACTTTTTGCAAAGTGGGCGGTTAGAATCAAGCTCATTAAGTTGTAAGAGGAAATAATAAATCATCATCAAAATGCAATAGATCCTGGCTAGTGCTTCAAAAAGTAACTGTTACTTTTATTCCTGTGGTTACAAACCCCATGAATACAGGTGCTTAAAGCGTTCACTGAATGCTGGTTAGTGCTTTGAAACTTTGAATTTTAAGCATTTAGTTTCTAGACTTATTGTATCCCTTCAAGTTTGGAATTCGTGATAAGAATGAGAAGAGTAACCACACTCTCTGTAAGTCTAATAGCGTTGATGTTTACTCCTCATGGTTTTTCTGAATCCGTTGAAGACTCTGAGCTTTTAGGTATGACACTAGAGCAGTTGATGTCGGTTAAGGTGATTACCTCGACTCAACGAGAACAGTCTGTCCATAAAGCACCTTCCGTTGTTACTGTTTTTACCCGTCGCCAGATAGAAGACATTGGCGCCTCACATCTTATTGATATCTTGCGTTTTGCTCCGGGTGTAGAAACCAGTCTTGCACCAGATGGTTTTTATCGTTTGGCTATTCGGGGAGAAAGAAAAGAAGGTAATATTCTCTTTCTGCTCGATGGAATTAAGCTCAATGATCCCTATGACGAGCAAGCATTCTTTGACTTTCCGGCTTACTTAATCAAACAGGTGGAAATTATTCGAGGACCTGGATCTGCCATTTACGGATCTAGTGCAGTTTCTGGTGTTATTAATATTATTTCCAGAAAAGATGGGCCCTCCATTAAGCTGGCTGCTGGTAATGATAACAAAGGGGGCGTCCAGGCCCAGTTTAAGCAGACAACTGCTGATATGGAATTTAGTACGACGCTAGGCATTAAAACATCTGATGGTGACAAACAGCGAGTGGGTGCGAGAGGAAGCATTGCTCCAGTGGGATTGTTTGGTACGACCAATCGTTTTCATAATGAACTTTATGTTAATTCAAAACTTACCATCGCTGACTGGGAGTCTGGTTTATATGTTCATCATCGAGAAAATGGTGACTGGGGTGGACATGCCTTCCAATTGGGAACAAACTCAGATTTTAAGAAAAACAGTTATCACTTTAATTTAAAACGTCGGTTTTTTGCCAGTGATAATTTAATCATTGTGCCATCGCTTTCGATTGCACACTATGACCACGATTATCTATACCAGGACTTACCCGCTGGCTTTACATTTGGAAACAACGTATTCGAAGAAGGGGCTTACACCCGCGAAGAATATCAAATAAACAGAGCCGCCGCTTCGATTAACTTTGATTACACTCTTGGCGAACATTGGTTGATACTCAATGGTCTTATTTTCGAACATCATTCAATGTCTGACTATCAGTTTGCCAGAAACTACAGTGCGCTGTCTTTTACTCCCTTCGATAGTTTTGGCAATCATGACAACGTTTCTTTTGAACAGGCCGGGAGAGATCGAGAGATTGCAGCGGGCTTTTTTCAGGGGCAATATCAAAGCGATAAAACCGAAGTGATTATTGGTGCACGCTTTGATGACTATAATGATTTTGGCAACAGTTTTAACCCTCGTTTGGGTCTCGTCTATAACGCTTCTGACGCGCTGTCTTACAAAGTTCTTTATGCTTCAGCCTTTCGGGCACCCACTATCAAAGAACTGTACGACAACACGCTCGCTGGAAACAACGGGGTTCGGGGAAACGAAAGTTTATCGCCTGAGTCGGTGGATACCTTGGAATTTTCGATTAAGTATGCAAGTCAAAACTACTTGATTCGTATGACTGCCTTTTATAGCGAAACCGATGATGTGATCAGTATTTATGATAAGTCTGGTGCTGGTGGACGCGCTTCTTACGAAAACATTGGGGATTCTGAAAGTTTTGGTATTGAACTGGAGCTTGATATTGCTTTGAACGAACAAGTAAGCCTCTTTGCTAATTACAGCCAACATCGTACGGACTTTCGTTGGTCCGATGCACCGCTCTTTTTTGAGGAGCTACGCTATCAACAAGAAGATGGGCACACACAGCTCGTACACACACCTCGTATACGCGCCAATATGGGCATGAATATTAACTGGGAGTCGTTCCATCTATTTTTAGGTGTGCATTACGGTGGACGAACAGGCCCTAATAATCGCACGGTGGTTGAATCTTTACGGGGACCAAGAGGCAATAACGTTATTATTGATGACTATGTTCAAGGCGAAGCAAACTTGCAATATTTTTTGAACGCCCATCATACCATTTCACTACGAGCTTCATCACTTGGAAACGCTAAGCATTCTGATCCTGATGAATCGTCAAATATTGATACCTTTGGTCTTAATGGTTTAATACAACCACGAAATAATGTTGAGTTAACATGGCAATACGTATTTTGATAACAAAGAGTTGTCGCTTGTTGTTTATGACGGCGACCCTATTTATGGTTCTGAGTTGTTCAGAAGGTAATGAACTTCTTTCGCCAAGAGAAGTCATTGACGATGAAGTTTTGGGCTTCACGACGGTTGAGTTGGATGCCACCAAGGCATTGGTGAGAACTCAAGAAATGCCTATTGGAAATTTCTTAACGGATGCTTTGTATGACCAAGTGACTACCGAAGGTTTCCCTTTAGACTTTGCCTTGGTGAACGGGGGGAATATTCGTTTTAATGCACAAGCCAATCCTGATGCCATTTATCCTATTGGCGAATTGACGCGTGCCGATGTGGATAATATCTTACCGTTTCGTAATACCATAGTGATTGTGACGGCGACGGGGCGAGAAGTAAAACAAGTCTTTGAGCGGGGAGTGGCATCTTTGCCAACGGCCCATGGCGGATTTCTTCAGGTCTCGCGACATATTCAATTGATGATTGATACCAGCCGAGCAGCACAGGTAGTGGATACCGACAGTGTTCCTCCTCAAATTGTGAGTGCTGGTGAACGGGTGGTGTCGTTATTGCTCAATGGAAGTGCGATAGACCCAGACGCAACTTATCGTTTTAGTTTTAACAACTTCAATACGGATGGCGGTGATGGCTATGTGATGTTGGAGGTGCTTCCTCCCGAACGTAAGCAAGATATTGGTTTATTCGAAGACGACTTGTTGGCAAAGTATCTACAATCCGTGTCGGTAGTTTCTCCAATCATCGAGTCACGCTTGATTATTCAGTAACGACTCAAAAATTTCGCGACTACTCAAACCACTCGACATCGCCTTTGGTGTTAGAAATATTGTCTTGTGGCTCAAAGTGAACGATGCGGTTGCGGCCTGAGCTTTTTGCTTCATACAAAGCTCTGTCGGCAACTTCTAAAAGAATGGACATTGGGTAGGAGGGATCAAGTTGCGTATAGCCGATACTGACGGTGATTCGATTCGAAGGAAACTGATATTCTTCGACTCGTTTTCTAAATCGCTCCAAGGCGACGTTAATACCTTCTCTATTGGTTTGATTGATAATAACTAAAAATTCTTCTCCGCCATAACGGAACAAAAAGTCAGAGTATCGAAACACATCTTCCATCAGGCTAGAAAACAAAAGCAATACTTCATCACCATAAAGGTGGCCAAAGTTATCGTTAATTTGTTTGAAGTGATCAATATCCAATATAGCTATCCAGGACTGCGCATCGCAATCGCTGCTTTCTTTATTTCGATAGAAATCCAGTACCTGATTCAGTACTAAATCCATGGTTTGTCGATTGTGCAAGCGTGTTAAGGGATCACGCTCTTTGGCGTCGAGCAGGGCTACCTGATTATTATAAATCTGATAGATACCACGGATCATCACCTGATCTTGTTCGCTGGCTTCTCCTTGAACAAGCACAACCCGAACGGGTTTGATTTCTTTACCTAATGTCATCACCAGATAATCACTGTCATCTTCGTTGATGGTCATGATTCCAGGTTCGATATTGGGAATAATTTTATTCAGTAGGGGGGTGTTTCTGTCTTGATAGTCTTGATCCAATGACAGAGGGAAGCGTCGAATCAAAAAGTCTGTATGGCTAGAGATCTCATCTGAGCGTTTGGCGATGGTGCCAAATACTTCGTAGGAAGTGACATCTTCAATCCCATGAAATTCTTTGAGAATACTAATAAGCTTTTGCGTTAGATCAAAATACGTTTGATACTGCAAAAGCTGAGCGGCCAGATTAAAAGCTTTTTCTATGTCGCTGTATGGCATTGTATCTCCAAGATTTGCAACATCCCCAATTTCGGCCTCTCTTTTGAATACTAACGTTTTAATCTAATGGATTATTTTGTAAAAACCACAGCTGAATTATAGTCAAGAATTACCAATAAAGGCAGATTTATATTTGAGATAGCCTGTCCGTATCTTAAGGGTCGACGATTCTGCAAACTAAAAGTAAACAGAATGGTTCTACAAGTCTTAAACAAAAGGATCTGCAAAAGGTTTGCCAGTTTTTAACTGATTGATTTTATTGAAAATCTCGTTGTTGCGATAGGTGAGCTTATTTTTCTCATTCTATTTGTAAAGAAAGCGGACGTTTTTTATTGCTGGTGGAGTGAACTAGCTGCTTACAAGCCTTTACAGGCACTTACACACAAGTAAAGTCAAGTTGCTTATATTGGATGGACCGATAGAAATAGGGGAAAAGCTTATGAAACTGCGTTGGATGATTGTGTGTACCTTTGCACTTTTGTTGTCATTACCGAGTGATGCTATAAACCGAAGGGCAGATGTGGATGTTTCTTTATATCGAGAGTTGGCATTGAACTTTCCTGCCGTGGGAGCGGTTGGTTTAGACAGCCCAACAGGGCAAGGTGGTTGCTCTGGTACATTAGTGAAGCCTAATTTGGTACTGACCGCAGCCCATTGTGTTCATGATATTAATGATGCGGGTCAAGAAGAGTTTCCTATTGGTCTAGATCGATACGTCGTATTTTCTAACGGGAATGACTACACATCGGATGCATCACCTGAGAGCGCGAAGATCATTCGCATTCAACATATTGATGGCTGGATATCAAACAACGCTTTTTTTCGCAGCAAAGACATTGCGGTGTTAACGCTTGATAGATCCATCACCAGTATTCCGACGATGGCAGTAGAAAACACAACAGTGCCCTATGTAGGAGAAGTGTTTTTAGTTGGATACGGCATGTCGGGTACTGGGCTAGCTAACGAACCTGACGCCAGCAGTACCGAGCGTCGCGCAGCCAAGAATGTTGTACAACATCGTATCGCACAAGACTCATCTGACACTCAGCTAAGAGGCGCTATCGTATTTGACTTTGATCATCCCAATGAAGAGTCTCGTTATAACAGTCTTCAGTCCCATTATGGTTTTCAATCATCGGCTAAACCCTTAGCGTTAGAAGGTGCAACCAATGGAGGCGATAGTGGTGGACCTATGCTAATAGAAAAGAACGGGCGCTACTATGTAATCGCGGTAACCAGTGGCGGAGGTAATCCCTTGTCTCAGGATGAAGATAAAATGTCACTGTATGGAGCGATTGGAGAACATGCGGATTTGGCCGCAGATGACATCCAAAACTTTTTGATATGCACTGGCGTTATTGGTGATAATCCACAAGACAATTGTGGTCAGTTTGATCGCCGGAGTAACGGTGGTAATAATGTTGCTCCACAAATTACAGGCCAATCCGTATTAACGATGCAGCAAGGACAATCGATTACTTTGGCATTGTCTCATTTGTCGGTGACCGATCCAGACAGTAATTTCCCTGCGGCATTCAGTTTAACAGTGCTGGATGGAAATAGTTATTCGCACAGTGGTTTGACGGTAACACCTAGTGCCAATTTTACTGGAACACTCAAGGTCAAAGTAAAAGTGAGTGATGGACAGTCCGACAGTAATGTCTTCGACTTAAACATAAACGTACAGGCAAAAAGCACCTCTAGTAGTGGCGGAGGAGGCAGTTTCAACTTTGTGATTTTATGTTTGCTGGGACTTCGTCTTGTTATGATGCGCCGGGTTAACTAGCGAGGGTGTATCCCACTGACAACACCATCAATAATGCAAAAAAGTATCGCAGTCGTTTGGCGTAGGTAGGGTGAGCAAAAAGAGGACGTAACCATGAGCCCGCGCCTAGCCAGATCATGTCTACCAGCGTTGCAATACCCAGGCATACCAATGCCGTGACCAAAAAGCTAACAGAGGCTGAAGAATAGGGCAGAGTAAACTGGGAGAATATGGCAAAAAACGCAGCGTAGGCTTTAGGGTTTAACAAGTTGAGAATAAATCCATCCAATGCTGATGGTGCGACCGCTTCCTCTGAGTTGGTATCGATCACTGGAGCGGTTGCGACTCGATAAGCAATATACACAATATAACCTGCGCCGAGCCATTGCATTGCTGTTCGTAACGATGGATACCATTCGAATAACGAAAGTACGCCCAGGCTTGCGCCAATGATGACAAATAGAAGACCTGTAAGTATTCCGATCAAAAAAGGCGCGCCACGCTTAATACCAAAGGTTGCTCCCGTTGCAGCAAGCGATAGTGTTGCTGGGCCGGGAGTGCCAAGTAATAAACCGGTCGTTATACAGAGTGCTAGCAGGGCATCAAACATGGCTGGTCCTAAGATCAACGGGCTTTAGGATTTTTTAACGTACTTAGTCAATATGACAATACGTACTCCGTTAACTCTCCCTTCGATGTGCTCTGGGTTCGAAGTTAACGAAATGTTTCTGACTGCCGTTCCTCGCTTTGCTGTAAATCCTGTGCCTTTAACATCCAGATCTTTGATTAAAGTGACGCTATCTCCAGCAGATAAAAGTGCGCCATTACTATCCAGAGTAGGTGTTGTGTCGTCGTCTACTTCAGATTCGGCCCAGGCTTTTACATCTTCTTCCAGATACAGCATATCGAGCAGATCTTGCGCCCAGCTCTCTGTTGATAATCGATTTAGCATACGCCAAGCCATGACTTGAACAGCAGGAGTCTGGCTCCACATACTGTCATTCAGGCAGCGCCAGTGATTCACATTTATCTCGGCAGTTTTTTCTATTTGAGTTTTGCAAGAGTCGCACAGAAGCACACACTTATCAGAGTCGGGATCGGTGGCTGGTGGAATTTCGTACACACTGAGTTCAGTTTTGGCTGTGCATAACTCGCACTGACCATGACTACGTTGCAAAAGCGTATCTTTAATGTTCATAAAAAGGTCACATAGCAAATTTCCAAAGTCTATTATGCCTGTGTCTGTATTCAATGTGTAGTCAACTCGCAATGTAATGCGATTTCTCATTTTGATAAAAAGGTAGGCAAAAGCCTCCTCTCTGGTTTTATTTGAGATGCTTGTTGACATCAGTATGTAACAAATTTTAAGCAATTAAATTTCATAATTGTTATTGCTTTCTTAAGCACTAACCAAACGGTTTATTGTGGTCTATAAATTGTTTTCCATAACAAAAAATCAAATAACAAAGGTCTATTTATGTTTAAACAATACGGTCGTTTTTTGACGACAGTTGTGTGTGTTTTGTTTGTCACACAACTGATGGCACACCCTGGATACTATGGTACTGCTTTTCATGCCCACACGATTGATCAGGCATTAGCGGTTGCAGCAAAAGAAAACAAGCTCGTTTTTATTCATGTCAGTGATAACGACCGCGGTTGGCGTCATTTTCGCTGGCCGAACAAAGAGTCATCTGGGTTGATAGACTTGCTGGTTCGTGAAACAGTTATCGTTGAACTTAATATCAAAAAAGATGCTGCTCAACTGGCTGCGTTTGACATATCAACGCCACAAATCTTGATTGTAGATAGTCGGCAAAAAGTATTGGAGCAATTATCAGAACACGCCGTTGTTGAACTGGTTCAAGATCGCATATCACAGTATGTAACCAGCGAAGATGGCTTGGCTCGTATCGACGCGGCACTAGCCTCGGGTAATAATCCTTTTTTTAATCGAGAACGTAAGGCAGCGGCATTAGCGTTGGCAGGAAAAGTCGATGCCTCTATCAAGCAATACCAAATTTGTTTGCAGGAATCGATGGCCGATGCGTCACTAGCGGCAAAGAGCCGTCGACCACAAGTCATTGGTGCTATGTTAACGCTCGCCGAAAAATATCCTGCAGCAAAACAAGCCTTATTAAAAGGCCGCCAACGAGGAGCCGACCATTTAAGCGCTTATCCTAACAACTCAAAGCTCAGCAGTGATATTGCCCGTATTGATCTTGCTCTTAACCAAAAACAAGCATCTATGAAACTTTTTAAGCGTTTGCCTCAGGGGAGTCGTGCGCGCAATGGAATGTTCGACTATATCAGTGAGGATTTACAGCAAAAACAACAGTATGAAGAGTTGTTGTCTTTGATTGAGCCGCTTAAAGCGATTCAAGGTGAGATCACTTTATATCAACGTAACAAAATTTTGCATCCCGTTTCTGCTGAACGTGGAAACAAGCGTGGATCACGCGCCTTTGTTATTCAGCGTGGTCTTATGATTGCAGAAGCATTAGCTGCCGTTCAACGTGACGAAGATTATCAGTCTGTGGTGAACGAGTTAGTTCAATTCGACCAATCGAAGTCGGTACGTAAAAGCTTGCAGAAAGCATTGCTTCGTGCTGGCCGAACTGACCTTTCACAATAACAAGACGGAGATCTATCATCATGAAACTCATTAAGAAAAATAAAATCGGTTTAGCCGTCTTGGCTGTCATCAGTGGATTGGCAAGTGCGAATGAATTTTCGGTCGTGGCATTACCTGATACGCAGAAATACTCCGAGAAATATCCTGATATTTATAAAGCACAAACTCAGTGGGTTGCTGATAATCATTCGTTATACAACATTTTATTTGTGACTCATCTGGGTGATATTGTTGAAGAAGCCGCAACGATTTCTCAATGGGAAAATGCTAATCGCGCCATGACGGTGTTGGATGATGCCAATGTACCCTATGGTGTGGTGGGAGGAAATCACGACTTTCTTTATCCTGGCGATTATTATGATCCTGATGGTACTAACTACTTGCGCTACTTTAGTCCCAGTCGCTATGAAGACAAGCCTTGGTTTGGTGGTTCTTCTCCCAGTGGTTTAAGTAGTTATCAGATCATTGAGTCTAATGGTCAACAATATCTTTTCATTCATATTTTGATGGAAACACCATCAGAAGAACTGGCTTGGGCACAAGGCGTTTTGAATCAACATAAAGAGTTGCCTACCTGGGTGAGTACGCATCGTTATTTATTCGATTGGTCTATATTAGGAGCAGGGCGTTACACCGACTTTAACTATACATTTGAACCTTTGTATCGTCATGATGGTATGAAATCGAATGACTTCTTTAATAACTTTGTTGCGGCTAATCGCCAGATTTATCTGGTTCACTGTGGACACAATCATTCGGAATATCGTCAAACCAGCAAAAACCAGTTTGGCGCGACCGTTCATGAAGTATTAGCTGATTATCAAAGTGGACCGAATGGTGGTGATGGTTGGTTACGTTTATATACTTTCCAACCCGATCACGATCGTATTCAAGGCGAAACCTATTCACCAACACGTAAAGAATGGGATACGGACAGTGACAGTCGCTTCACGTTGAACGTTGATTTTGATACCTACCGAGGTACACCGTCGGAGCATTTTATTACACTGCAAGAAGGACTCAATGGCTATAGCGGTACTCGTGATACCTGGATCAATAATGCAGAAAAAAACACCAGCTATGGCAATCGTGGCGAGTTAGTCGTCGATGATGATACGCGCAACTCCTGGTGGAAGGATTATCCTGGCCAGACTTTATTACAGTTCACGGATATGGTTCAGGGGGCCTATCGGGAAGGTGATCCTGCACCAACACGTATTCCTAGTAACGCTGTTATAGTGAATGCTGAGTTGAGTGTTAACCTAAAAGACGATCAGGATTCAGGAAATACCACTTATCGAGTTTACCCTATGACTCGTAGCTGGAATGAAGACGCTACCTGGAACAGCATGGGAGACGGTATTCAAGTTGGCAGCGAAACAGGCGGTCAGATAGGCAGTTTTAAAGGCGATAATAATCCAAACAACAATGCTATTCGAACTATGAATATTACTTCAACGGTACAAGGATGGCTGAGTGGTAGTAACAATTACGGTGTCGCGATTCTGCGTGATAATACCACTGGCAATGATGATGGTATTGAGCTTTATTCATCTGACTCAGGTGAAAGTGTGTTGCGTCCCAAGTTATCGGTTCAAGTGACTTATCAGGCATTGAATGTTGCTCCAACGGTAGTTCAAAAGTTGGAAGCATCCTCTTTAGTCGTCAATGAAGGCGAAGAAGTTAATTTATCAATAGCCGCCCAAGATCCTAATCAACGTGATCCTTTAGTCTTTATGCTCGAGGGGCAGTCGATTGGTTTTGCTACGGGCAGTGGAGCCGTAGAACATCACATGCTAATGGAAGACGAGGGAGTGTATCGTTTTTCTAGCCAGGTGAAAGATGATGAAGCTTTGGTTGATTCTGGTGACGTGGAGATAACCGTAAGAAATCTGCCTCCTGTCATTATCAAAATGACAGAAGATAAAGTCGTTTCTCGCGGTGAGCTCTTCAGCTTTAACGTAACGGCGGCAGATCCAGGCGCTCTTGATGTGATCAGTTATGCCTGGGACTTAGACGATGATGGGCAGTTTGATGATGTGTTGCAAGCACAAGGAAAAACTCGGTTCAATTTGCCGGGTAAGTACCCTGTGCGGGTAAAAGTCAGTGATGATGACGGTGGATTTGTTATTAAATCCTTTACTGTAGTTGTTCGATAAGTCAATAAGCAAGGAGAGTGAACGAATCACTCTCCTTGTGTTTCACTCGCAGGTGCAATTTCTTGCTTGGTTTTTTGTTGTTGCCAGGCTTTGGGCGTCATTCCAAAGTAGGCTTTAAAGCAGCTACTAAAATAGGTGGGATTCGAAAAGCCAACGGAGTAGGCTATCTCACTGATTAGCTGATTTTGCTTAAGTTGGTGGCTGGCCTGTTGTAAGCGATAAGTTCGGATGTAGTCTGGCACACTCTGATTAAGCAGTGCTTTTATTTTTCGTTGCAATTGACTGTCACTCATGGCCAGGCTTTTACTAAGAAACTTGGCGCTCAGTTCTGGGTCTGTGTAGTTGTCCTGAACTAAGGTTTTAAGTTTATCCAAAAACGCATGATCACGTTCGTTCAATGCTTCTATCTTATTGGTATTGTTGTTGGTAATGCTCTTACTAAGCCGTTGGCTCAGGATGCGACGAATATTAAGCAGGTTTTGACATCTCGTGACCAGTTCTTTTGCACTGAAAGGTTTATTAAAGAACTCATCAATTTCACTTTGCCAGGCTTGTAATCGAGTACTGGGTTCGGAACTGGCTGTTAACATGATGATTGGAATATGGGAGGTGCGAGTATCGTTGCGGATGACTTTAGAAAATTCAAAGCCGTCTTTTTTTGGCATCATCAGATCCGTAATAATTAAGTCGGGCACTTCTTGCATCGCTTTAGCTATACCTTCTTCACCATTGTTCGCGTAGATGCAGTTGAAATAAGGACTTAACGCTTGAATGATATATTGCTGCATGTCGGCATGATCTTCGACTATCAGTACAGTTACATCTTGGGCTGGAGATTTTTCTTGTCCTTCATTTTGTTGCAAGACAGCTGTCGTTTGTGGCATCAAACTATCAACTTCCTGCTGTGTTGCTTGTTGTGTCGTTGTTTCTGTTATGCCCGCGGATCTTTTATTGATATGACCAGGAAGATACACGCTAAAGCAACTGCCTTTTCCTATTGTGCTCGATAACTCTATACGACCACCATAGTACTCGACCATTTGTTTGACTAATGCCAGGCCGATACCAGCACCCGGTATTTTTGGGGTAGATTCCTGTTGCTCCAGACGAACAAAACGTTCAAATATTTTGGCTTGATGCTCAGGTGCGATACCTATTCCATTGTCGATAAACTGTATGCAGAGTAACTGGGTTGCTTCATCCCATTCTGTGAGAATTTGAATATGGCCGCCATTAGAAGTGTACTTAACTGCGTTAGAGAATAAGTTGATCAGTATTTTTTCTAATGCATCTAATGGCAACAATGCCTCTGCATTGTCCGTTAGTCGAAGTGTTAGCTCAAGCTGGTGTTGTTGCAACAAACTATCAAACTGGTTTGTCATATTGGTAATCAACGGGTTAATAGCGACAGGAGAAGAGGGCTGATTAGGCGCGGATTCCAGTCGCGCCATATCGAGCAGTTGGTCAACCATTCTTAATAAACGTTTGGCATTATTTAAAACAGGTCCAACAACGGTTTTAATGCCTTTGTAACGAGATTCATCATGCAGCTGAGTTAATGGGCCAAGAATTAATGTCAATGGAGTACGAAATTCGTGAGAAACATTCGCAAAAAGTTCATCTTTTTTTGCGAGTAGGTGTTCAATGGTTTTCTTTTGATCAATGATTTCTTCGAGTCTTTCTTCAACCAGTTGTTCTAGATGGGCTGCCTGGGTTTTAAGTCGTCGTGTTCGTAGGGTGACAATGACGTAGATAAGTAATAAGGCTAACAAGACGTAGAGTACATAAGCTTGTGTGGTTTGCCAAAGTGGAGGGTTAATCGTGACTGACAGTGTTTTTTGTGCCTCATCATTTGCTGAGTAATCATTTGCTAGTGCAATATGAAAACGGTAATCTCCCGGTGGCAGGTTATTATATTGGAATTGGTTTGCCGTACCTAGCTGCGTCCATTGTTTGTCCCAATTGTCGAGCTTGATTTTGTATCGTTGGCGCTCGGGACGGTTGTAATCGAGTTGAGAGAATACAAATTGCAGTGTGTTTTGATAATAATCTAACTGTAGATGCTCGAGTGTGTTGAGGTTTTCTGCACTGGACCATGGTTGGTGGTTTACATTCAAAGCCGTTAATACCAGGTTGGGAGTGACGGGGCTTCCATGAATGTGTTGTGGATGCAGTCGATTGAGTCCATCAATAGTACCAAGCCAGAGCACACCATCTTGATCCATGGTACTGGCGCGCATGGGCATGCGACTGAATAAACCTTCTTTCTCTCCGTAGTTCTGTATGAGTACTCCTTCTGAGTTGACCACGGATAAACCTCGCATAGTTGCCACCCAAAAATGGTGTTTGTTGGCATCTTCTGTGATCGAGAGGGTGTTGCTTGATGCCAAACCGTTTCTTTCACTATAGCAGTTGAAGTCTTGCTGTTTTTCGTTAAATCGACCCAGTCCATTATCGGTTGCAAACCAGAGATTGGATTGAGAATCTTGAAAAATTTCATTGATGATGCGGCCACATAAACTGTGTTTGTTTTTCTGTGAGGCTTTGTAGTGTGTGAAGTCATTCGAGTCGGGGCTATCCAGACGACTAAGGCCTAGTACGGTAGCTGCCCATACACGTTGTTGCCTATCCACTTTCACCTCGACAACAATATCATCGAGCAAAGAGCCCACATTATCTTTTGAGCGAAGGTATTGCTGGCTTTTATTGGTTGCCGGATCAAAACGAAACAGGCCATGACTCACTGTGCCTAGCCACATTCTATCTTGTGCATCTATGTCTAAAGCGATGACTGGAATTTGAGCGAGTTGCTGCGGATCGTGAGCGTTGGGGAAGCGCTGAACAAAGCGACGAGAGTACTCATTATATTGATAGAGTCCGCGTGATGTCGCAAACCAGAGAGTACCATCACTGCTTTCGACGATATCACTAAAAATACCCATTTGCAGCAGGTTACCCTGTTCATCGAACAGAGGAATGGATTGTTTAGTCTTGCTCACCAGATCAATCGCATACACTTCTTGATCCATGGCAACCCAAAGACGTTTGCGACTATCGTTGAATAGGGTATGGATGGACTTACCAATAAAGTTGATATTGTCTTTGTATTCTTTTTCGTCAAATAAAAAGGTTTCTACTTCGGGATCGTAGATCGCTATTTGACCACTGCCTCGAGTAGCAATCCAGATGTGACCATTACGATCTTCAAAAAGCTGACTGATTTCAAAATCGTTTAATGTTTGGTGGGCGACATTGTAAGGCGTGTACTGGATAACATTGGATGAGTTGGCATGTATTTTATAAAGAGATCCCAGATTGGCGATCCAAATATTGTTTTGTTGATCATGTAACAGGGCTGAGGTCAGTTCATTGGCTCCAAAACTGAGTAAAGGCGTTGTGGTTTGAAGCTCGGTGTCGTAGCGGTACAAGCGATCATCGGCACCTCGTATATAAAGATGGCGGCCAATAGCTTGAAGGTATTTCGCGTTATGGCACACTTTCTTTAGTACCAGTGGTAGATCGTTCGTTATTTTTTTCTCATCAATATGATAAAGCGCACAATCATCCTCATAGCGGACGATTAAAATTTGGTCATCGCTAATCATATCGAAGGTGGTGATCAGCGGCCGCTCAAATCCATGAGAAAGGAAGCTTTGATAGAGATCAATTTTTCTCATTAACTGAGAGTCTTGCTCGAAATAATGCACATGGTAATCGTTTAAGTACCAGACATTCCCTTGCTTATCCTGTTTAAAAACAGGTTTACGAGATAATTCAAACTCCGCCATGACATGGAATTCTTGCTTTGCGATGTCGAATTTTAGAATGCCAGAAATACTGGCGAGCCATAGGTGATTATTGTTGTCGGCAAACAGAGTATGAAAATCCGTATGGGGATTGCTTTTGGGGTCGTCAGGGTTGTGTTGAAAGACCTTCATGGAGTAGCCATCAAAACGATGTAAGGCTTTGTTGGTGATGAGCCACATATATCCTTGAGCATCTTGAGCAAAATCGATGATTTTTGAGCCAACTAAACCTGCTTCAGGTCCCACTTGACGGATAGGGAGAGCGCCAGATTTTGTGGTCATTTGAGCGAGGGTAGAATGTGTTAGTAGGAGACATAAAGTAAACAACACTGTCCTGATTAAAAACATCGAAAATCGCATCCTGATTTATTATTTTGGGTGTAGCACGCTGCTAACTATTGGCGTTTCTTGTTGGTGTTCTGATTATCCCTATTCCCCGTTTTCTCTTCAAGCGCTCGTGCTCTTGCGTCAAGCTTTGTGAGCCAGTTCACATTATGGTTTTTGTGCGCTTTATTTTGGATTTTAAGCCGTTTTTTTTAACGTGTTAATCTCATTAAACACCGCGCCAGGCCGCTTCTGTCGGTGACTTGCCGGAAATTTTAAATCTCTTGCTGGTTTTTTTAATGGTGGCTGGGAGCATCGTTGTTATAGTGATTTCTACGCAGGCTACGTAACTAAGCGAGTTTATCCATGGCGTTGATTGCTCGTTCAATGGAGGAGAGTGTGTTGAGTCGAAATCGAGTTAAACCGCAGGAATCTTTTGACTTACCTGGATGTTTTTATGTGGATGACTTTGGTTATTTTTATAGGCATAAAAACCACAAGGAGCAGGGACCATTTGGTTCTAAAACCGCTGCTTATTGTGACTGGTTGCTCAGCGTGGAAATTGAGCAAATGGTGAAGGACATTAACTTCGACATGGCGTAGACCTCGTAACCGAAAACGCAGACAAGGAAAAAAGTTCAAAGGACTGTATTCGACAGAGCGGCCACAGGGACGTGGCGCTCTTATTTTAAGACTTAACAGATGGAGCGCTGTTTGTTGATAGCACCTGCGATGAGAAGGGCTTTTCTTCTGTCATGATATTTGTCATAGTTTGTATTAACGTATTTCGATATGAGAAAGATATATCATGAGCGCGATTAATCTTGACGAAAAATTTTCGCTATTTAATGAACATTGGACACCCAAAATTGTTGCTGAATCTAATGGTCAGTTAGTGAAGTTAGCAAAAGGGCAAGGAGAGCTTGTCTGGCACAGCCACGAACACGAAGATGAATTGTTTTTGGTGATCAAAGGGCAACTCACATTGCGCATGAAGCAAGGGGATGTGGTTCTCAATCCAGGAGAAATGTATGTGGTACCTAAAGGTGTTGAGCACAGTCCTTTAGCAACAGAAGAAACGCACTTTATGATGATTGAACCTGCGTCAACGGCACACACTGGAACGCTTAAGGTTGATGCGACGGTAGATATTGACGAGCAGGATTGGATATGAATGATGCGCGCCTGAGAATATAGGCAGGCGCGCATTTGAGCTTTTTATTGATGGATATATTTATTAATGAACTCAAGTGAGCGACGATAGAACTCTATTCGGTTGTCTTCGTTATAGAAGCCGTGACCTTCAGTTTCTTTGAACATCCACTCATAAGGCATATTACGTTTTTCGAGAGCGGCTTTTAGCAAGTGGGCCTGTCTTGGAGTGACTCGTTCGTCTTTACCGCCATGAACGATAAACACCGGTGTTTTAAGTTTATCGATATAGGTCAAAGGCGATTCTTTTTTCAACAAGTTTTCATCTTCACCGTAAACTCTCGCTGCTTTTTTAGACACTGAATCGATCTTTCCATAGTCTGAATTTTTTTCTTGTTTTACAGCATCATAAACACCTGCCGCAGCAATGGAGCACTTAAATAAATCAGGTTCAATCAGAGGAGCCATAAGGGCTGAGTAGCCACCAAAACTCCAGCCCATGATGCACACTTTACTATCATGAACTTGATCGAGAGACTGAGCCCAACGTGTCGCGTCAATAATATCATGTTGTATCATGGTGCTGCGTTTTTGGTAGGCTTGTGCTTCGTAATGTGCACCATAACCCCCTGAGCCACGATAATTGACCTGCAATACAGCATAACCATTATTGGCTAGCATTTGCACTGTGCTGTCAAAGCCCCACTCATCCTGCACGCCGTAGGGGCCTCCGTGAACATAGACAATCATAGGGACTGGTTTTTTTAAATCATTGGGTAGCGTAATGTAGCCATAAATCGTAGTATCGTCGCGATTTTTTATAGAGAAGGGTTCCATCAAAGCCATTTGACTAGGCTTAATCCAGTCTCGCACTTTGAACAGGTGCATGGCTTTTTTAGTTTCACTATTAAAGAGGTAAAAGTCTCCCGGGTTGGTATCGCTGGACGCATGAATAACCCATTCTTTTTTATCTGCTGTATTTGAAGTAATCGAAATATTTTGACCGTTAAAGGCTTTTAACAAACTTTTGTGTAAGCGAGCAAAGGGTGAGCTGGTATCAAGATATTGTGTCTCAATATAGCCCGGCATTGTTTGCACACCAACGATAGTCTGCGTGACGGGTTCGCGAATCAAACGATAAATATCGGAAGTTTTATCTTGAAAACGCTTCTTTAGCTTTTTACTAGTAAGGTCATACTCAAATAATTCCTGCGTATCACCATCTTTGTAGCGGCTCAAATAAATGCGTTGATTATCGCTGTGCATAGACAATGGTTGGAATTGATTGAGCTCGCTTTCTGCTGGAATCAATTGCCAGGAATTGTCTTCAAATAAAAATCGCTTTTTTTCACCCTCTCGATTGGTTCCGCTGGCGATTACTGGCTTGCCTGTAGAGTCGAATAAAATACGCATATTGCCGAAGGGAGTGCGGGTAATACGAGTACGCTTACCACTATAGATGTTCAACTTAAAAACACTGATGCCTGTGTCTAAATCGCCTCCAAAATTTCGAGCTGTTACCAGTATGTGTTTTGGGTCATCAGGTAAGATATGACGGATAGTGCCCGCGGCTTGAATTGGTCCACGGTTTTTGCTGCCACGTGTGGTCCCACCGTCATAGGCACGATAGCCAAAAATAACGCTCTTTTGCGTACCATTAATATTGGCCGCAAATATTTGACCGTCTGTTGTGCCCTGAGATAATCGAGAGCGTTTGAAGTGCCGAGTGAATATGATTCGCTCGTTGTTAGCCCAGTAGAATCGGTCAATGTGTTCTGTTGCGGTCAGTTTGTAGATGTGTTTTACCCGCATATTAGCGCGGTCAATGATAAGGAGAGCGCTTCTATCTTCCAACGGAGCAGTTGCTGCATAGTGTTTACCATCAGGGGACAGCTTGATGCTGTTGTACTGTGATTGCTTTGCAAAATCCTCGATTGGAAGTGGTGCAGCGAGTACTGCATGGCTGAGCAGAACCAAGCCAAAATAAAGTAATGCTTTCATATAAAATGTCCTATTAATATCTTTTGCGTCATTGCACTGTTTGTTATCAGATATTGAGCTTCCTACCCAAAGAAGGCCAAGATAATATCATTTTCAGTCTCTGCTGTCTTTGCCGAAATAAGGAGAAAAATGGAGCCTCCGCAAGATTCCGGCCAAAGATTGAGCTCGTGGGTAAAAATGATTAAAATACACCGATATTTGTTCTTATCAGGTAAGTTTTGTGGCTGTATTAGAGATTTTAGAATTACCCGATCCGCGTTTGCGTGATAAAGCCGTTGAGGTGACCGACGTAGCAAGCGTGCAAACGCTGATCGATGATATGTTGGAAACCATGTATTCAACGCCTGATGGCATCGGTTTGGCATCGATTCAGGTAGGGCGTCGCGAGTCAGTGATTGTGATTGACTTATCAGAAGAGCGTAATGACCCTTTGGTGTTGATTAATGCCAAGATTGTTGAAGGTTCAGATAAGTGTGTTAACGAAGAAGGCTGTTTGTCGGTACCTGATTATCGCGCCAAGGTAGAGCGTTTTGCCAAGGTTAAAGTATCTGGTCTGGATCGTGAGGGTAAAGAAATCACTGTCGAATCCGACGACTTTTTGGCCATTGCTTTACAACACGAAATTGATCACCTGTTAGGCGTCGTGTTCATCGACCATTTATCCAGCTTAAAGCGTTCTGTCGCGCTTAAACGCATCAAAAAGTACCAAAGACAACAAAAGAAAATGGCAAAATCGGCTTAGAATTAGCGGTTTAGGCCCTCATGATAGAGGGCCTGTGGCCGGATTATTCTGCTTTAAACTCCATCACTTCTGGATGGGTCAAAAACTCTCTTAGCTCGTCCTGAGCATTAGCAAACACCGATTGATTCTCTTCCAATAGCTGCAAAGCCTCTATCAGCGCCGCATGAGTCTCTGGCGATAGGTTGGTTTCGGGCTCTGCGATGGCTTCACGAATTTGATGCATATCGACTTTATTGCCAGGGCAGGATTTACTGGTGCGGTAGCTGCTCGAAACCACACCTTGATCAACCAGCGAGTTAATTTCGCGGTGTCCAATGACCTTTTCAATGGGAATATCAAATTGTGTCATCAGGCGGTTAACCAGTTGGAAAAGTGTGGTTTTTTGAGCATCGGTAAAATCGTCGTAATCACCATGCCCAATACAGCAAATACCGACAGAGCGATGGTTGATACCCCGTGCGTGAGCGCCCATCCGAGAAAGTTCTCGTCCTTTTTCTAGTGTACCGTCGGCTTTGTCTTTGTGACGGTTATTGAGAATAACAAAGTGATAGCCAATGCCACTCCAGCCCCTTGCTCGATGCCATCGATCAATCGTATCGGCGTCGCAATTTTTGCCCCGAAAAGCCGCTGTATGGATGACGATGTATTCTGGTGTCATAACGAAGTCCTTCTAGTTGGGTCGCAGTAGAGATAAGTCCTTGTACTCTTTCAGTGTAAGCAAGCTTCGGCATAAAGTCAGAAGGTCTGGCGGCTATTGATGAGTGAGATTTTTGGTGGCTAGCTTAAGAAGGCTCAGAAGAGTCTGTTGAAAGCTTCTGTTTTTTAAAGAAAATTGATATATTGGGCTGAATAAACCACTACTTGTTTGGTGAGTTGTTTTAAAGAATGGTGAGAGAATCGTCATCACTGAGAATGTTGTGTCGCGAGATAATGTTGTTAGCGACAGCCCTTAGGCACCAAGGATAATTATGGCAAACACCCTGACTCAAATTTTAAACATGGCTCGTCACGAATTGCTGGATATGGGACTAAGAGCCAACCCCATGCTGAATTTTGTGGCGGGCATGCGCTCTCTTGAAATCGTCGATGAGCAAGCAGAACAGGTATTTGAACTGCTGGTGAGTCAGGGAAAGAGCATGAGTTGCCTGGCGCTTCCAGAGGTTTATCAACAACAAGAAACCCCTGCTGAGGCAAAAAAAGAATTAGCCACTGATATAGAGCAGGACGAGTCTCAAGAGGCAGAGCAAAACACTCAAGAGTCAGAGCTCGAAGCAGAACCAGACATTCCTCTGCCGCCGTTGGATGTTTATCTGGCAGAGCAAGAAGGGGACGAACGTCATCAGGATTTGCGACTGCAAACCGCTTTGACGACGGCACAACTCGATCAGCGGTTGCTGCGTGTTGAATACGAGGCCCACACCTTATTACAAGAGCAGGGCGTCGATGTTCTCTATCTTGCCTTAGGGTTTTTGGAGTGGTTCGAAAGTGATGATTCTGATAAGCCTCGCTATGCGCCATTGATATTAGTGCCAGTGGAGCTCACTCGTACTTCAGCTCGTGAGCGGTTTTATATTCGATACTCTGATGTTGAGCTGGGTGACAATCTGGCATTAGCCGCAAAACTAAAAAGCGACTTTCAATTAAATTTGCCTTGCTTCGATGAAGAGCAATCTCTTTCTCAGTATTTTGAGCAGGTTAAAAACAGCATTGCCTCGCAACCGCGCTGGAAACTCCACATTAATAAGATCGCACTAGGATTGTTTTCGTTTGGTAAGTTCCAGATGTATCAGGATTTGGATGCTAATGTTTGGCCTGAGCACAAAAAGCCGCAAGATCATCCCTTGCTGCAACAGTTGTTTGAGCAAGGTTATGGCGCTACAGAGGTGAATGATTCTGTAGCACTTGATTTAACGCCGCTTGCTGAGCCAGAAAGGTTGCATTTGGTTAAAGACGCCGATGTGAGTCAAACCGAAGCCATTTTGGCTGCTATGCAAGGGGCCAATCTGGTTATCGAAGGGCCGCCAGGAACAGGTAAATCACAAACCATTGCCAACATGATCGCCGAAGCCATTGGGCGCGGTAAAAGTGTTTTATTTGTTGCACAAAAACAGGCTGCTCTTGAGGTGGTCAAGCGGCGTCTGGATGAGTGCCAGTTGGGTTCTTCTGTACTGGAGTTACACAGCCACAAAAGTACTCGCAAAGCGGTGATTGCTTCGTTTAAAGAAGCGCTTGAGCAAATACCTCCTTCAGTAAAAAGCATTGAGTCTGAACAGCAACGATTAGTGGATATTAGAACCCGACTCAATAATTATGCCGCCAGTATAAGGCAAAACATTTTGCATTCGGAGCTGAATTATACCGACGCGCTGGGTCGTTACAGTTTTATGAAGCGCCAACTGGATTCTATCGAACTAGCCGATATCGATGCCTCCCATTTAATAACGCTTGATGCTGAATCTTTTGCTGCGTTAAAACTTAAAGTAGAGGAATGGTGCAGTCATCTAGCGAACCTTTCGAGTCCATTGGCTAGTCATGCTTTCGCTGATAGTGAAAGGCTAAAAGTGACGCCGCAAGACATCGATAAAATTCGAGAGTTGCAGGTTCAGGTAGAGCTAACTCTGCAAGTTATTTTGCGAACCAGCGAACAACTTGTGCAACCTGTCCAGTTACCTCAACCCAGAACCCTCAAGGGTATCAAAAAGGCGATTGGTATTGTTCAACGGATGTTGGATGCACCACCGCTCGATGGTCTTTCAATAACTCATGAGGCCTGGTCAACCAAAGCCGAAAGCATTCAGCAAGCGATGATGGCAGGTGTTCGTTGTTCTGAGCTTTTAAATGTGCATCAAGAGCGTTTTATTGATGCCGCATTTAATACAGATCTGATTGCTATTCGAGGTGGTTTAATTGGTCGAGTTGATAAATGGTGGCGAATACTTTCTGGTGACTATCGCCGCGCAAAAAACAGTCTAGGCGCGTTGCTTAAGCAAGGATTACAAGGTCAGCCTACCGAATGGTTACAATGGGTTGATGAGCTACTAGAGCTACAAACTCATCGCCAAACACTGAGTTCTTTTGATGCTCTAGGAAAAGAATTGTTTGGCAGTCATTGGAAAGGGGAGTCAAGTAACTGGCAGAGTTTACAAACTCAGTCTGAGTGGTTGATTCAGGTATTTGCAGAACAAAATAACAAATCCTTACCCGCACATTTTGTTAAGTGCCTGTCTCAGCAACCTGACTTATCAAACAGCCCAGAAGAGATCAAAATACTTAAAGAGAAGCTAGTCAGTTTTTCGGAATTGATGACGTCTATGTTAGCCTCTCTGCAGTGGTCTCAGAATCATAACTGCCATGACATTGCGCGTTATCCATTAAAGCAATGGCAGCAACTTATCGTTGGTTGGCAACAATCAGAACGCTTGTATGAGATAGTGCGCTATAACGAATTGGCGCAGAACCTGAGTGAGCATCAACAAAGTTCTTTGGTTCAATTAGCAAGGGGATGGCAACACTCTCCTAAATTACTCTTGTCTCTTTGGCTGTGTCATTACTATCGCGCCTTATTGGATTATGCTTATCAAGAACATCCTGCAATTCAGTCGTTCGATGCTTCACATCACGAACAACTAAAGGCAGAGTTCAACTCACTTGATAAAGCAGTTTTCGACTGGGCTCAACAACGCCTGTTACAACAAAGACATCAAGCCGTACAGATTGATAATCTGGATGGCCATGCGATGGATATCTTGCAAAAAGAATTGCATAAAAAATCCCGTCATAAAGCCATTCGCCGTTTGATTGAAGAAGTTCCCGAGTTAATTCAAACCATTAAACCGGTAGTGATGATGAGTCCCATGTCGATTGCTACCTACTTGCCACAAGGTGCTATCGAATTCGATATGGTTATTTTTGACGAAGCCAGCCAGATCCCTGCCGTTGATGCACTAGGAGCGATATTGCGTGGTAAACAAATCATTGTGGTTGGTGACAACAAACAAATGCCGCCGACACAATTTTTCCATCGTGCGATTGAGCTGGATGATGATGAGATGGAGCAAAGTGCAACCTCCCATGTGGAAAGCATACTCGCCATGATGGAATCCCGAGGCGTAACTCAAAAAATGTTACGTTGGCATTACCGCAGTATGCATGACTCTCTTATTCGTACGTCGAATCACTTGTTTTATCAAGACCAATTGTTAGTGTTTCCTAGTCCTGGTTTACATCCTCACGCCAAAGGTCTGAACTTTGAAAAAGTAGAAGAGGGTTACTATGATCGCGGCGGTAGTCGAACCAATTTAAAAGAAGCCGAAACCATTGCAGAACGCATTATTCAACATGCCAAACAAACGCCAGAACTCTCTTTGGGTGTGGTGGCCTTTAGCAGTGCGCAAAGAGACGCCATTATTTTGCAACTAGAAAAACTCCGGCGATCCAATATTGAAACCGAAGCCTTCTTCCAACATAAAAACAGCGATGAGTTTTTTGTTAAAAATCTGGAAAACGTTCAAGGTGACGAAAGGGATGTCATTTTTATCAGCGTCGGCTATGGCCGAACACAAGCGGGTAACCTGTCGCAAAACTTCGGCCCAGTTAATCAACAAGGAGGAGAGCGACGACTCAACGTTTTGATTACTCGCGCTCGAATGGCCATGACGGTTTTTGCTAACTTCACCGCAGATGAACTGAAAACAACTGCAACCTCTCCAGCGGGTGTTAAAGCGTTAAAAACCTTCTTAACCTACGCCGAAACTCGACAACTACCGATTGTGCAAGAGACTGGCAAAGAACTCGACTCACCTTTTGAACAAGAAGTGAAACATGCCATTGAACAACTCGGCTATGAAGTTGAACCGCAACTGGGTAGCGCTGGATACTATATTGATCTAGCCGTACGCGATCCTAATAAACCTGGGCGTTATCTATTGGCCGTTGAGTGTGATGGTGCTTCTTATCACAGCTCAGCAACCGCCCGCGAAAGAGATCGCTTGCGTCAAGGTGTACTCGAAGGGTTAGGCTGGCGCTTCCACCGAGTATGGAGTACCGACTGGTTTCGTCATCAAGCCTCATGCATTGAACGTCTGCATGAGTCTATTAAAAATGCCGAAGCTTATTATTTGCATTTGGATGGTGAAAGTCAGAGTGATGAACAGGCTGAGTCTACGGAGGAAGACTTAGGATTAGAAGTTTAGATGGGCGGTTTAGGTTTCCAATCAAGTGTGGCCTAAGTCTTTACTCCGTTCTCATCTGGTCATGAGGCGTCGTCTGATAATTCAGAACCAAGAAAGAATATTGAACATAAACACATAGCAAGATCGAATCTTCCTTGGCACCGATAAGATCAACAAATCGACTCAGAGTTAACAAACATACTCAGCCCATAAAATCCCTGACGGACAAATGCCGAGCGCGGCGATTAAGGGCTCTTTGCTTCCTTTGCAGCTCTTGGTAAAGGAAGTCGCCAAATACCCGAACAGGGTATAAAGGCGAAATCTGTACCGTCAAAAAAGAAGAAGTAACAGAAAACCTTCTGAACAAACCAATCAATTAAAAAATCAAAAAGACATCACCCTAAACTCCTTGATATCATCCCAACCACAAATCACAAAAGGGCAAAACATACCACTAATGGACAATCAAAAAATTGAACAACATCTTAGAGACTCTCTGGCTGACCAAAAACTCGACAACAAAGAACGAGCTGAGCTCAGAGAAATCCTCAGTCATCTATCCCACGAGCAAGCGCGCTTTATCCGCAACAAAGCCTTTGACCTCGTACGAGAGCAAATCAAAGATCCTGCTGACTGGATGCCACTGCTCAAATGGCTCGAAAGTGTGATAAAAACCGTTGCCGTAGAAACCCATCAAACCGCGCCCGTTTATGAATCTTACTTTAGCCCTGGCCAAGCTTGCCGTCGACGCATTGTCGAGTTTTGCCGTCAGGCCCGAGAGTCACTCAATATTTGCGTGTTTACTATCTCCGATGACCGTATCACGCAAGAAATCCTCAACGCCCATGAGCGCGGAATCAAAGTCGCGGTTATCTCTGACAACGACAAAGCCAATGATCGTGGTAGCGACATTGATTACCTTACACAGAAAGGGGTCGCCGTTTGTCTCGATTCAAGCCCTCATCACATGCATCACAAATTTGCGATTTGTGACCAGCAATGGTTACTCAACGGCAGTTTTAACTGGACGCGCAGTGCCAGCGACTTTAATCAAGAAAATATAACCATTAGTAATGACCTCCGAATGATTACTTCCTTTAGCAAGGTGTTCGATGATTTGTGGGAAAAATACTCATAATTCAATAAAAATGGCACTAAATTGACCAGCCTATGACAGCTTTGTTTCTCTATTTAGGGCATTGAGAGTGAACTTTGACCAAGGTGCAAATTCTCTATGGTTTGAGTTGTTGTGGGCCGCTGGAGGTCGCTGCCTGACTGTGATAAGGTAACCGCCCGACAGATAATGAAAATAAAAAATGCGTGACTCGGTGTTTGTTATTTGTTCATGATAGTTGCTGTCTAAATGGAGCCTAGTGTCTAGACGAAATGCTTTTGGAGCATCGTTTCTATTTAGATTGGTCCGAGCCACTGCAAAAAACTCATAACGCTAATAAGAACGACTGGAGAGACAGGTTTTGGACGCAATTAATAGTTTTTTATTGTGGATTGATCAATTTTTGGGATCCGCAGCTTATTTTCCCTGGTTGCTGCTCGGCACAGGCTTTTTCTTTACTTTCTACTTAAAATTTCCACAAATTCGTTACTTCGGTCAGGCCGTACGCATTGTTCGTGGTAAATACGCAAAAGACGATGCCCCCGGTGACACTTCTCACTTTCAGGCTTTAACGACAGCACTTTCTGGTACGGTAGGTACTGGTAATATTGGTGGTGTTGCACTTGCACTGTTTTTGGGGGGACCTGCTGCGTTGTTCTGGATGTGGGCAACGGCATTCTTTGGTATGACCACCAAATTTGTAGAGGTGACCTTATCGCATAAATATCGCGAAAAGACCGCTGATGGCTCTATGGCCGGTGGTCCTATGTACTTCATGGAAAAGAAATTGAACATGAAGTGGTTGGCGGTACTCTTTGCGATTGCCACCATCATCAGTTCGATTGGTTCGGGCAACATGCCTCAAATCAATAGTATTGCCAGCGCGATTGAAGATACTTTCAACATTGAAGGCTGGATCACGGGCCTTATCTTATCCGTGTTGCTAGCTCTGGTTATTGTTGGTGGCATCAAGCGTATTGCACAGGTAGCTGAACGTATCGTACCTACCATGGCGCTGATTTATGTTGTCGGTGCGTTTATTGTTATTTTCACTCACTACGAAAATATTATCCCTTCATTTGTTTCTATCTTCGCTGACGTATTCACGGGTTCTGCTGCTATTGGTGGTTTCTTGGGTGCGAGTATGGCATTTGCGTTAGATCGTGGGGTTAACCGTGGTTTATTCTCGAACGAAGCCGGTCAGGGTTCTGCGCCTATCGCTCACGCCAGTGCTAAAGGTAATGAGCCTGCGTCAGAAGGTATGGTGAGTTTGCTTGAGCCATTCATTGATACCATTCTGATTTGTACCTTAACGGGTTTGGCTATTTTGTCTTCGGGCGTGTGGAAAGAAAAGCACGAAAATACTTTTGCTCAAGCAGATATGATTTTTCTTGCAGGTTCTTACAACGACAAAAACGAAGCTGATGTAGAAAAGTTGTTTACCTTCCTGGATAGAGGTGGCGAAGAGCGTTCTGACATCAAACGTTATGATGGCAAGTTAGTGGTTCGCGAAGGTGCGCCTATTGGCAATGAATTTACATTAATAAACTCACGTTCTGTTGCTGAAAACTATTCGATTTTGAAAGAAGGCAATCCTTACTCTGGTGAGTTGATCATTGTTAACGGCAGAATGGATAAGCAAGGTGCAGACATTGAGATTGTTGGTAAGTCACTAATCCACTCAGTGCCTCTGACGATTAAAGCTTTTGGTAGCGCTTTGGGGCCTTACGGCGAATACATCGTTGCTATCGGCTTATTGCTGTTCGCCTTCACTACGGCCATTGCCTGGTCTTATTATGGTGACCGTGCGGTTATCTACCTGGTAGGCCCAGCAGGCGTATTGCCATATCGACTGGTTTATGTGGGCTGTTTCTTGGCGGCATCGATGATTGATACTTCGGTGGTTTGGCATCTGGCTTATGTAACCGTGGCCTTGATGACGATACCCAACTTATTCGGTATTTTGATGTTGCATAAAGACATGAAAGAAACCGTTAACGATTATTGGGATCGCTTCCAGCAAAATAAAGCAGATTGATCATTGTGCGAGGTGGAAACACCTCGCGAATGGAGTATCTCAGAGCGATGAAGTAACTGATTAGACCAGTTGCCATCGCCTCCTAAGGGCTTTAGACTAGGACTATAACCAATAGGCCCTGGTGCTAAGGCCTTTTTTATTGGCAATAACTGATTTGTTGGGCAGATTATTGTCGATATCAGCTGTTTATCAGCGATAATGATTAAAAAATAGACAGGAAAGACGAATGAACTATAAAGCCCCTGTAGAAGATATGATGTTTCTACTCAAAGACGTGTTCAACATTCAGGATGAGATGAAAGATGTTACTCGTTTTGAAGACTTTGATTACGACTTGTATAACGCCGTGTTAGAAGAAGGTGCCAAGTTTACCGAATCGGTTCTTTCGCCTTTAAATCGCAGCGGTGACGAAGAAGAGTGCCAGCATTCTGGCTCAGAAGTAACCACGCCAAAAGGCTTTAAAGAAGCTTATCGCCAGTTTTGTGAAGGCGGCTGGCCTTCGGTCAATGCTGATCCGGATTTTGGCGGACAAGGGTTACCTAAAGCATTGCACGTATTGTTCGAAGAAATGCTATACGCCTCCAATACGTCTTTCGGTCTTTATCCTAGCTTAACGGCAGGTGCGGTACATACGGTTGCAGCACACGCCAGCGACGAATTAAAAGCCACTTATCTAGAAAAGATGGTCTCTGGCGAGTGGGCTGGAACCATGTGTCTGACTGAGCCTCACTCAGGTTCTGATCTCGGTATCCTTAAGTCAAAAGCCGATCCTCAAGACGATGGCTCTTACAAGCTAAGCGGCACCAAAATCTTTATTACAGGCGGTGAGCACGACTTATCTGACAATATCATTCACCTGGTATTAGCTCGCTTACCCGATGCGCCTGCAGGCCCTCGCGGCATTTCTTTGTTCCTCGTACCTAAATTCATGGTTAATGAAGACGGTTCTTTGGGTGAGCGTAACCCAATTTTCTGTGGCTCTATTGAGCACAAAATGGGTATCAAAGCATCTTCTACCTGTGTCATGAACCTTGATGATGCAACAGGTTGGTTGATTGGGCCGCCTAATCGCGGTTTGGCTTGCATGTTTACCATGATGAACAAAGAGCGTTTGTCGATCAGTATTCAAGGTATTGGTCTTGCAGACATGTCTTATCAGGTAGCACGCCAATACGCCGAAGAACGTATTCAAGGGCGCAGTGCTCGAGAAGGTAAGCAGGGCGCTGCAATTATTGAGCACGCTGACGTTCGTCGTATGTTGTTGTCGATGCGTTCTACCACCGAAGCGAATCGCGCACTAGCGGTTTACCTGGGTATGCAAAATGATTTAGAAGAGCATGCTGCAACTGAAGAAGAGCGTAAAGCGGCGGCTGCTCAAGTGGCATTGTTAACGCCAATCGCCAAAGCCTTTTTCACAGACATGGGTTACGACAGCTGTAATCATGGTGTTCAGGTATTAGGGGGTCATGGCTTTATTCGCGAGTGGGGCGTTGAGCAGTGTGTTCGTGATTGTCGAATTGCTCAGATCTACGAAGGTACTAACGGCATTCAGGCGCAAGATTTATTAGTACGAAAAGTTTGTGCCGACAAAGGTGCTGCACTAAACGTTCTACTAGAAACCATCAGCAGTACGCTTGAAAGTGAAAAGTCAAAAGAAGGTCTGGCAGATTTTGTAGCCACTATGGAAGCGGGCCTTGAATCATTAAAAGCGGTGACTGATCACATCATGAAGCAAAGCGAAGACAATATCGCTGCGTCACAAGGTGGAGCGGTTGAGTATTTGCACATTGCCGGTTACGTGATTAATGGTTGGTTGTGGATCAAGATGCTTGGTGCAGCGGATGTGTTGTCTGAGCAAGCGAAAGCAAGAAAGTTTGCTGCTGCAAACTTCTTCTTTGCTCATCTATTCACAAAAATAGATTCGTTAAAAACGTCAATCGAAAACGGTTACAACAACGTTTTTGATTTGTCTGACGAATTAGTCTAAATCTGTATCGGTGCTCAGTCGTTCTGGCTGAGCACTTTTTATATCAATTAACCCACTAAAAAACGCTTCATATCACTGAATAAGCCAGATTCGTCATCGTGTCGCTGATTCATACCTGAGCGTGCAGTTTTAAGTTCTTCAATTTTTTCTCGATGCAATATATCGATTGCAGTTTGCACATCATCTTCTTCGCGACAATAACCTGATTCTTTCATCGCGTTCATCAAATGATTCGAAATAAAGTCGAACTCGGTGTGCCATAAGTGATGCTCAGTATGTTCATGCATACGCCGATGGATGCGTTTTACCAAGCCTTTTAAACGTGGCACATCATGGGTGTGACAATATTCTCCCAATAGATTTTCTAACAGATTATACTGGGAGTGGGTGAGTTTCACTGATTGGTGCTCATTAAACTTAGGGGTTAACGAATATAACAACACCGGAATTTGTTGGTACAACATTCGTACTATCTCCTTATAGTGGGCTACTCAAGACTTAGATTAGTCGAGATATCTCAATATTTGCAAATCCCGTGTTTTGCCACCAAAACTAAATGTTTTGCTAAGAAGTTGACTTATAAGGGCTTATTAAAGGCTAAATAAGGTGGGGTTATAAGGGTGATCTCGTTTAGACCAATAAAGTTTAAATGAGCCCTGTTTTTGTAGTGTTTAATAAATAAAAACCCTCACGAAGAGGGTTTTAATGAGGTTTGGTGTTAGCCCTGTTTGACATAGAAAGTTGATAAAGTATCGGGATAACAAAAAGGGTTAAAAAGGATGAAAACAGCAAGCCCCAAACAATGGCTGTTGCAACGGGCGACCAGAGTAAACTTGCTCCACCTAAACCAGATGCTAACGAAAACAAGCCCGCGATCGTTGTTAAGGTAGTAATCATTATCGGTAATAGTCGTCGGCGTGCTGCATAAAAAGTAGCGTGGGTTAGACTCATACCCGAAGTAAGATTTTGATTCGCCGTCGATATCAGAACAATGGCAGCATTTACTGCAATACCCGCTAAAGCCACAATACCATACATAGTAAATAAGCTAAGTGGGTTGCCTGATACCAGCAGTCCTACGACGACACCAATGAAGGCCAGCGGCAGAGTCATTAGAATCATAAACGGCTGAAAATAGCTCTGAAACTGTGTACTTAAGATTAAATACATTAAACCAACGCCAAATAAGAACAGACCAAAAATCGCATCCAGACTTTCTTGGATATCATCCAGTTCGCCAGAAAAATCGAGTGATGCGTTAGGGTAGTCTTTCGCGATGGTTAGCCAATGTTCTTTAATCAGTTCGTTGGCCTGAATGGTGTCAATCGCCGTTTTATCAATATCGGATTCTAAGGTGATGGTGCGTTGGAAATTGTAGTGGCGAATGTTGCCTTTCACGATATCCGATTTAATGATCAATAATTCTTGTAGTGGTACCAAGGAGCCATCGGCTGCTGGCAGAGAAAAGTTTAACACTTCGTCGAGGCGATCAAAGGCGTCTTGAACTGCTGTTAAGGAACGTAGACGAACAGCTACCTGGTCACCCTGATGTTGAACGTAACTAATGATCTCACCATCCACCAGTGATTTGATGGTTTGCTGAATAACACTGGGGTGAATGCCTAATCGGTTGGCCGCATCAGAATCAATTTGAATATTTAAACCATTACGACCGATGCTATCGTCATCGGTGACATCTTTAAAACGGCCATCTTGACGCAGAAAATCTTGTAAAGCATCGGTTGCCCGACGCAACTCATTAAAGTCATCGCCACGCACTTTCAGACTTACTGGCTTGCTAGTAGGAGGACCGCCAGAAATGGTTAAGAAGGAGATGCGGCTAGGCCCAATGATTTGTTCCATCTTAGGGCGCAGCTCTTCGATAATAGAATCTACCGAGCGCATGGAGCCTGATTGCGGATTCAAACTGACTAATACCTGCCCAAGATGTTCACCAAAAGCGGGCGCGGTTTCGGTAAATGCTTGGCCCGCGTAACTCACCAACGAACGTGTTTCTTCTGGTTGCAGCTCCGCCAAGGCGATGTTTTCTGCCTCCATGACTTTTTCTATGGTGTTATCCAATGAACTTGATGTTGGCATATCAATGTTAATGTAAAACAGGCGCAGGGTGTCTGAGGCAAAAAAGTCCATTCGGATAATGCCCGTTGCTGGTGCCATTAGAGAGAATACAAAGAGTACAACCAACGCAGAGAGTGTTTTGCGAGGATGACGCATCATTTTTAACAAAGTGACGCCATACTTTATTCGTACTTTGCGGATCAAGTTTTGGCGAAACAGCTCCATCTTGGTTGGGTTTTTAAAGGACACTTTTGCCGACATGATATGACTTGGCAACATCCAGTAAGCTTCAATCAAACTGATGGCCAGTGCGGTAGTTACCACCAAAGGAATGACAAACATAAATTTGCCCAAAATACCTGGCAATAACATTAAGGGTAAAAAGGCCGCCATAGTCGTTAGAACGGATGCAGTAACCGGGCCTATGACTTCTGTTAATCCTTGCCAGGCAGCCTGAATGCCTTCTACGCCATCCAATAGCTTGCGATGAATCGACTCGACCACAACCACGGCATCATCAACCAACATACCCAGAGCAATAACAATGCCCAGCAACACAGAAGTATTTAGGGTTTGGCCTAACAGGTGTAAGGTGATAAAGGTTCCTGCTAGGGTAAAGGGAATACCAATAGTAACCAGCAGGCTGATTCGGGTGCTTAAGAAGAACCAAGTCACTGCGAATACAAACAGTAGCCCAAATAAAGCATTGGTTTGCATAACGCTTAATGCGCTTCGTGTCATTTGAGTTTGATCATCTACCAGCACAAAAGCAACGCCGCGCTCATCGGAGAGTTGGTTTCGTTCGGTAATAAAAGCGTCAATACGATCAACTAAATCCAGCGTGTTAAAGTCGGCTTGTTTCATAACCGCAAACAATACTGCAGGGCGTCCCTGAAAGCGAACGATTCGTTGTGCTTTTGCTCGTGCTCGTTCTACCTGAGCAATATCAGAAAGGCGAACTTCGTTGCCATTATTGCTTAGTATAGGCAGGGCAGCGAGACGGTCAGGATCGGTGGTGGTGCCTTCTACGCGAATTAACCATTGCTTTTGTGCCACACGAGCAGTGCCTGCGGATACGTCTTGATAAAACGCACGTACTGAGCGAATAATATCGGCAGGTGTTAGGCCGAGTTGCTGTAACTTTTCTGGATAGAATCGAATTTGTAACTCAGGATCTCTTAAGGCAGTGGGTTGTACACGATCCACACCGGGAATACGAGCCAGATCTTTTTCTAACAAACGAGCCTGACGACGCAGATTTTCATCATCCGCTGGACCGGATACAACAACGGTCGCAGTCGGAAAAGCATTGGCCGTGGTGACCTCAAATATGTTCGGGCGTTCAACTTCTTCTGGAAGGTTGTCTTCGATAGTATTTATTTCGCGTCTTAAATCGGCGATTCGTTTATCAAACTGACGTGTGCTGATATCGTGAAAACGAACCAACACACTCGACAAACTTTCGCGGCTGGTACTGGATACAAATTTAATATCTTGAACTTTTTCTAATGCTTCTTCGATCACATTAGTGACTTTCTTCTCGACATCAGAAGCGGTGGCACCAGGCAAAAAGGTGGTTATTTGTACCCAGTTAAAATTAACACTGGGATCTTGCTCTCGTGGCATTTGCTGATAAATCCCGATCCCAACGATTAACGTTAATAAGAACAGGAGATTCGTCAGTACATGATTCTCTATGAGTTTCTTTAACCACATAGACTGTTATTCCCCTTGCTTTTTGTTGGGAACAACCATAACGGGTTGACCATCGGTTAAACCATGATACCCGCTGAAGATAATCTGTGTGTCTTCAGCCAAGTTATGGATGGGAATGGGGCGTCCTTCTTCGGATTCTTCAATTTCCTGGAAGAAAGCCACACCGCCTTTAAACACAAAAATGCCATTTTTGCCGTTTCTTTGCTGCAAAAACTGCGAGGGTAAAAAGGGTGCGGAAGATTGCCAGAACACTCGACCTGTCGAACCCACATAGGCAGCTTTCTGTTCGCTTGAGCTTGGCGCCTGGAACGTAAATCGAGCTTCGCGGCTTTGCGTGCCGTTTTCAATGACAGGCAAGAAGTGGCGTAGTGTAAGAGGGTAGTCGGTATCGTTACTGGTTAGCCAGTATTGATTGGCTTGCTGAAAACTGGTTTCGTCACTTAATGCAATGCGTGCGCTGATTTCTTCTTGATTGCTTTGAAGCAATCGAATAACCGCCTGACCGGGATTAACACGTTCGCCTACGTTTGCCTGACGTTGCGTCACAACTCCTTCAAAAGGCGCAGTGATTTGGCATCGGCTTAGGTTTAACTCTGCTTGTTGTAATGCAGCTTGCTGAGATTGCTTTTGGCTTTCTGAGTTCTCTGCCTGAATAGTTCGGCGATCCAGTTCTGCTTCACCGAGGTTTCGTTGTTTTGCCAGTTTCTCTGCTCGTTGTAATTCGCGCAAATTAAACTGTAAATTGTTCTGTGTTTGCTCCAGTTGAGCCTGGCGTTGTGAATGAGCGAAAGTCGAGTCACGGCAATCCAGCAAAGCCAGCGTTTGGCCTTTATCAACGCGATCACCAACACGCACTTTTATATCCACAATATTTGCAGATAGCTCTGCCGGAATCACGCTGTGGTTGAGTGCAACGACCTTAGCCGGAGCGCTGTACTTAGGGTAATAAGCAAGCTCCTTGGAGGGAGTGGTCGTGACAAAAGGCGGAGCGGCCATAAGAGGGCAACAAACCAGTAAGTTGGTCAATAAACTTTTGTGAAGGCGCTTCATGACAACTCCTATATCGAAAGCTCGAGTTCTTCTGTTAGTAACTTTAATTTGCCATGGAATTATCTCAGAAATTACAAGGTTTACTAGGATAAATATCAACAAAATTAACAAATATTGCGACGCATTGATAAATAGGTCATAAAGCTATAATCATTGGTGATAAGGTTAGCCTGAATATTGAGCATTAAGGATGCTTCAAAGTGATTGAAGCGAAGTTGCTAGCCAAAAAATTCAGTTGCAATGATTAAAGTTATTACACTATTATTTTGCGGTTAGTAACAACGGAATTGTTGAATTGTGCGCTCGTAGCTCATCTGGATAGAGCGACCGCCTCCTAAGCGGTAGGTAGCAGGTTCGAGTCCTGCCGAGCGCGCCACTTTAAGTTACTGAGTCAATCATGTTTTCTTAGGACTCCATCTTGGTTAAGGGGTAATATGGTGCTGCGTCTAACAATTTCATATCATTCTTGAGTTTAATATTAAAAACTTGATAGATGCTTCATCAAACCTTGGCAAATTTGCACCAATCATTTCTCATAGTGTTTCCTTAGCCGTTCAGGAGACTAAAGTAAATTGTCCATTTATTTAAAATAATGTCTTTTAAGCGAGTCACAAGCTTGTGAAAAGGCAAGCCCGGTAAAACTTATTGCTAGTCTAAAGGCACTTCCTGTGGTAGTGATCGTCTCTTAGAGCTTTACCTAAAAGATGGTCATGTTAAGTTTTTATTTGTTTTGACTGTAGCAAAAAGAATGAAAAGCAAAAAAACAAGTACGAAAAGAGAGCGCATGTATTTTCCTATTGCCAGTATCACATGATTTGGGCTCCCAAATATAGATATTAAGTCCTAACAGTGAAGAAGGGTAAAGAGGTTTGCAGAAGTGTTTCGATTTATTGCAATATAGAAAACATCATGTAGTAGAGTTAAAAGTTACAAGTTGTAACTCCTTCTATAAAGATTGATTACTACATCACTTTCTAAAATATTCTTCTCTATAAAAGAATATTGGTATGAAAATAGCCTATAAAGTCACTGTTGAATTATTGGATTTTGCTATTTATAATGGCACTTAACCTCATGTGTCTCAAATTAAAATTGAAAAATAAATAAAGCCACTTGTTTTGTTATTTTTAAATCTCTAGTATTGGCTACGATTGCAAATAGAGTATAGCGATCTAAAATTCTACGCGTTTGGTTTAATGCGGGGAATAACAGGACAATTATTTTATTGGATCTCATTTACTGAGCTTTTTATTCAGTCATGCTGTTATTGCCCCGAATTTTAAAAAATGGAATCTCGGAGAAAATTTGATGACACTATCTATACGTGGGCGTTCGCTCACCTGTTTGCTGAGTGGTATTGCCTTTTTATGTCAATCCGTCACAGCAACAGACATTGAGCGACAAGGGAAAAAATTTGAAGTTGATGCAGTTTCGGAAAATTATTCTGTTAATGTTAAGCCATCATTGATATCCGTAGGGAGCTTTGAAAACCCTACTATTGAACAGGTTATGGCTTCAGGTCAGTTAGGTGGAGTTCTTCATCCTAATATTGATGTTCAACAAACAACACTTTCATTAGAGCAACGGGATAGCTTAGCAGTACAAAACAGTGCCTTTGCAAAAGCAATGGATGAATGGAATAGCCACAACTATAAACATGCTTACTCAATGATGGAGGACTATCTCCAACGTTATCCCAATGGACTCTGGGCGGGAGAAGCCGACCTGCATATGGGGTGTGAAGCGAGGTTCAACGGACGGTATCGAGAAGCGAATGAACGATTTACTCGTATCATAAAAAAGTTCGAAAACAGTCGCTCTGTTAATGCACGACTCATTGCGGAAAAAGCGAAAAGTAGACTTGCTGTCCTCAAGGTTATGGAAAATAACCCAGAGGGCGCAGAGAAGATGTTTTATGATCTCAAAGCCGATGGGAAGGGATGGCGTCAGAGAACGTATGCTACTTCTTGGGTGCAAAGAATTTCGAGGTTAAAGTCCAAAGGCAAGGAGTTGGCTAACTGCGGTAACCGAGCTTTCAGTGAACTCCTAAAAAGAGAAGGAAAAGTGATTGAGGCTGAACAAGTTCAATCACTTGTCCCTGAACAAGAAAAAGGATTTAGCATTCATGACTTAAGTAACCTCGCTAGTCAGTATGGTTATCACATGAAAGCGCTCAAGGTAGAAACACAGCAGTTATCGAAGCTACCACTACCCGCCATTGCTCATGTTGATAGAAGTGACACAGGGGGGTTAGGTCATTACTGGATAGTAGAAAACATAAGCGATGAAGGCATTACCGTTTATGACGAACAGAAACAACGTCGATTTGTTCAAACTTCAGAGGAGTTTTCTAAAGAGTGGGATGGCACTTTACTTGTCTTCGCATCAAACGACAGGGCGTCACTTAGCTCATTGCCAGGAACCGAGTTGTCAGCACTCAAAGCATCTGAAACCTACGGTGGTTGCTGTGGTATTCAGCGACCAGAATCGGGTTTAGGAGATCCTGGAAAGTTCAATAACGATTGCAGTGGTTACGGTTGTCCTGTATTCCGAGTGAATCGCGTGAATATGAATCTTTATGTCACGGACACTCCACTTTGGTACGACACGCCTTACGGTCCTGATGTTGAATTCAAACTGAGTTATAACAGCCTGTCTGCACTCCAGCAGTATGAACCGTTCGGGAATAAATGGTCATTCAGCTATGGCAGTTATTTAGTCGAAGATCCTGGCAAAGCGGTGACCGTCTTTAAAGGGGATGGAGAGCGAGCTGTCTATATTTCTGATGGTAACGGTGGTTTTGAAAAAGCCTATGGTGATGATTCGGTATTAGTCAAAGAGCATGCAACCAAATACACCTTAACACAACCTGATGGTACTGTGTTCACCTATGAGTTACCTCATAATACTCAGTCTCAGCAAGTCATGTTGACTGAGATTAAAGATCTCTATGACCACAAAATTACATTGCATTATAACGCCAGTATTCAATTGGAACGTGTAGAAGATGCACAAGGTCGTAGTACCGTACTTCGTTATAACGCGAGTGGCCGAGTCAAAGAGATTCAAGATCCTTTCGGACGCAAGGCTCTGTTTGCTTACGATGCCCATGGCAATCTTGAAGACATTACGGATATGGGGAGTTACACCAGCACCATTGGTTATGATGACAATGTGTTTATTACCTCTATTAAACGGCCAGTAGAAGGAACCTACACGTTTAAGACTGAGTTACCTGATGGCATTCAATCAAGTGGTTACCCTCGTGAAGGTTACTTTATGTGGGAGTACTATCGTATCACCGTCACACATCCTAACGGGAAAAAGTCAGAGTACTTTTATGCGGGTAATGAAAATGGATGGTATGTAAGTCCGAGAGATTATATTGAGTACCAAGATTCGGATGTGAACAGCTTTGCCTCAGATAAAGAGTATTATAACTTTATTTCTGATGATAGTGGTCGAGGTGAAATCAGTGAAGTCGCTTTCTCCAATGATCCTCAATGGAATGGTCAAGTTTTTTACAGTTACGACAGTCATGGTCGCATCAAGTCGATAAAAAAGTCGGGTAGAAATAAAACCGATATTATTTACAATGCTTCAGGGCAACTGGAAGCCGTCAAAGAAGCCGTAGGTACTTCGTCTGAGCGCGTTACTCAATTTGAGTTTCTGAATACGCACATAAACTTACCTACCAAAGTGACCTATGCACCGATTGATGATGGCTCTTTTTTAGAGCAAATAATTGATTATGATAGTTCCCAACGTCCTGAGTATTTTCATCTAAAGCAGACAGACACAAACGGCGTTGCATCTTTTAGAACCTCTCGTTTCGAATACAACGATAACCATCAGGTGCGTTTGGTTGATGGACCAAGAACCGATGTTTCTGATATCACCACCATGACCTATTATGATTGCTCAATGGGTATCAGTTATTGCGGACAGCTTCATACCATGACCAATGCGTTAGGTCATGTCACCACGTTTTCTGATTACACGCTCGATGGCAAAGTAGGGCGGGTAGTGGATGCCAATGGCTTAACCGTTTTGTACACCTATGACAACTTAGGCCGTTCAAAAACGATTACGCAATTCTCTGATGAAAATCCGGCTCAGACTCGCAAGGTCACTTATGAGTATGAGGGAGTCAATCGTGTTAAGAGTGTATCCTGGTCTGACGGTCGTTCAATGACTTACACCTATGACTCGATGGGACACGTTGAAAAAGTTGTCGATGAGAAAGGCGAGCGCATCGAGTATGTGAACGATGACAACGGCAATCAGAAGGTGACCAAGTTTTTTGATGCCGCAGGTATTGTGAAACATCAGATAAACAAAGGCTTTGACACCTTTAGCAATGTCTCTTCTCTCACGGACAGTTTGAATCAAACAACGGCTTATGAATTTCATACGTCACAACTGTCTCAAGTGACTTTTCCTGATAATGAAAAGACTTACTATTCCTATGACGACCTGGAACGTAATTCAAACGTTAGCTTTGATTTGTTGGATACTGGAAAGGAGTACAATAACTACGACCGAATCACAAAGGTGACAGGGGCTAATCAACTTTCGACCACCTATACTTACAATGCTTTTGGTGATCTGTTAGAGCGAAACAGTCCTGATACTGGCAAGACAACTTATACTTATTACCCTGATGGCAACTTAAAAACAGTTAAAGATGCTCGTGGTACAGAAGTTGTCATTAGCTATGATGCGCTGAATCGACCACTAAAAGCCGATTACGTGAATGATGCAGAAGACATCATCTACCATTACGATGACATCAACTCTGATAATCAAGGTAAAGGACGACTGACTAAGATTCAAGATGAATCAGGAGTGACTGAATATCACTATGATGATTTTGGTCAAGTCAGCAAAGTGACACAACACATTGCTTCCCATACATTCATTACAGAGTATCATTACAATCGTCATGGTCAGTTAGAGTCTGTTAAATACCCCAGTGGTAAGGTGATTGGTTATCAGTATGATGGTGAAAAAGTCGCTCAAGTCTCACTGACTCATAATGGTGAGAGTCAAACACTGGTCGACCAACATGAATACCTGCCCTTTGGGCCACTCAATCAAATGCGCTATGGCAATGGACTGGTTCTTAATCGTCATTTCAATCTGGATTATCGGTTAGAGTCAACCACCGTTGGTAATCTGATAAACAAGTCGTATACCTATACAAAGAACAATCTGGTTTCTCATATTAATGACAACCTCAACCCCGACGACTCCATTGCGTCTAAGATAGACAAGTTTGGTCGTGTCGAAGTCGAACAGTTACCCAATGCGTTTAAAGTTTTTGAGTATGACACGGTAGGCAATCGAACTAAAACGTTAACGTGTGAGTTTGGTCGATTTGGTGTGAATACAGGTGATGACTGCATTAATCTTTATCAGAAAACAAAGAATGAATGTACGATTGAGCGTTGCGAACCTGACTTTTGTTCTCACGCTGATGATCCTTTTTGTTACGAACCCGAACCGCCTTGTGACCCAAGTTCCGATCCCTATTGTGAGCCACCCGTTTGCGATCCCAATTTAGATCCTGATTGTGCGCCTGCTTGTGATCCAATTAGTGATCCGAGTTGTGTACCTCCTTGTGATATTGACTCCGATCCAAATTGTGAGCCGCCCTGTGATACAAACGTTGATCCAGATTGTAACGGTACGTTGCCCTGTGACACTTTGCCACAGTTTTGTTCTACCGCTCCACAAGACGCCTGTGATGGAACCGTCAGTATGTGTATGGTTCAAAATAATGACTGCGCCAATGTGGAAACTTACTGTGCGCTAGTGTCTACAGAAGCTTGCGATAACTTAAAGAATTATTGTTTAGCAATGACGATGAACTTCAAGAATGAAACTGCACGTTCATTGTTAACATCGAATCAATCATTTTTGACTTTACTTGAGCAGAGTAAAAGCGATTCAAAAACATCGACCAGTAACACTACCACTACATCACCTGAGCCTAAGTATGAACTGTATCACTATGCCGATAAGTCGCATCTGAGCAGTTTGAATAACACCTTGTTTAGCTACGATGAAATGGGTAATACCAAGTCAAAAGGGAATTGGTTATTCGAATACAATCACCGTGGCCGATTGAGTTCTGCTGTTTCAAGTGATTCTATCGCCAGCTACCAATATAACGCGGCAGGTCAGAGAGCGATTAAGACCGTTGATGGCACACCCACTATTTACTTATATAGTCTGGGTGGCATGTTAATAGCGGAAGTGGATCAGCATGGCGTTATCAAGAAGGAGTATGTGTATCAACACAATGAGCCGCTGGCTTTACTGGAAAATGATTCGGTTTACTTCTATCACAACTCACATATTGGTACACCAGAGATACTGACGGATAAGAACCAGAATGTGGTTTGGCAGGCGAAGTATGATGCCTTTGGTAATACCACCATCAATACTGAGCTGGTGGTTAACAACATTCGATTTGCAGGTCAGTATTTCGATAGTGAAACAGGCTTTCATTATAATTGGATGCGATATTATGATCCTCAAACAGGTCGTTATATCACCAGTGATCCTATTGGTTTAGCGGGTGGTATTAATACCTACGTCTATGCTCTCAACAATCCATTGACGTTCAATGACCCAACCGGAGAAATCGTCCCTCATTTAATTTATGGATTCATGATGGGCGCAGGATTTAACTTCCTGACTCAGATGATAGCTTACCAGGGCAATATCGCCTGTGTGGATTGGTGGCAAGTAGGGGCGTCAGGCGTTCTGGGTGCTTTGATTGATGTGTCAGTTATGTCGATGTTTCATAAGTTGTCACAATTAAGGCACTTGAGTAGAATGAGACGCGAGGCGATGTTGGACACCTCGTGGATGAGTAACCCTTATCATCCGAACTGGCGCTATGTGCAAGGACCTAGAAGTGTTGGGGCTGCGCAGGTTACAAAGGGTGGAAGGGTCCATATTGATGTTGGAGGTGAAGGTAGATTTGCTGATGCTATTAACCTCAACCCAGGGACACTTACAACTACGACCGGTGCAGCTGGAAAGCCAATCCCTAACCTTGTACAAGGAGTAGGAAATCAGATGCCATTTAAGTCAAATGCAGCCGATGTCATCACGCTCCAAAATGCTCCCATTTCGAATGCTACTGCAAGCGAAATAGCTCGAGTCATTAAGTCTGGAGGAAAAGTCCGACTCCAAAGCCCATCTGATTACGCTACAACTGCTCATCAACGCGTTATCGACGCAGTTGGGGGAACAGCTAGACAGCGTACATCTTCGGGTATGATGATCACAATAATTAATGTACGATAGGTAAATAGCATGAGCTACGACGTTAAACGTAAAGATGATATGTACCATGTAGAACTTTTTGATGAGCCTAAAAATTGCAGAGCACTAGAAATGAGCCCGTCTACTCTAGAAGGCTTTTTGTGCGAAGGTGTTTGGCTTGTACTGCTCTTTGCAGTGTGGAGTACGCCTGACCGCAAAGAGATAGAAATGGCATTGCGTTTCGCAAAAAACAAGGGAATTAACTTGGGTATCAGACCGTTTGAGGATTTTGACGAAAATTCTAATTGGTGTCCTGAATTGACTGGACAATTTGGTAGTCCTATATGGTTGCTTTATGACAACGGGAATCTAAAAAACAGAAAGGTTGGATTATGTTCAGAGTCTGATTTAAAGGACTTGGTTGGAATCGTATAAGTTTTAGTCTGTCTTAGGGTGCTAATGTTACAAAGAGTGAAACTAAGCTTATCGATGACAGGAAACCTATTAATAACAAATACGCTGGTGAGACACATCTTTCGGGCGTAAAGTTTAACAAAATGGGTTTCCAGACTTTTCTCCGTTTGCAAAAGCTGAAGTGAAGTTAGTGAGGCACAACTACCTAATATGCTTCTATGATATATACTTTCTTAACAATCAGACTCTATGGTACTTATAGAGTTGCAGCAGCAACATATCTCCTCTGTATGATGAAAACAAAAGGAGAATAGGAAAGTTAAAAGAGTTGCTACTTCAAGATAAGGAAATAAATCTAGCTTAGCATTGTATTACGAAAGGGGAACTAAGCTTCCCCTTTTAGTCATAATGTTCGTTAAGTGGAATAGTGACAGAGTTAGTGATTGTTATTTAAGCTTGGTGTATTTGCTATGATGAAGATTCAGGAGCTAAAAGCAAAGTTACTAATTAAGCAATTAAAAGAAGTCAGTATCGTACTCTCGAGGAACTATAATCAAAAGAAGCTCACTTTCTCCATAATGATAGAGGACAATAGAGTGATTGAATGTGTTACTCATGGAGTAAGCCGTATGGCATTTGTTTCTCCTGATATTACAGAAAAATGGATGCTAAAGAAGAAGTTGCAATAATTTAGTTTAAGTATATTACTGATATTTTTCAGTCGAATATGCACATAAATATGGCCTTTCAGACAAAGATATTTTACCGTTGCTAATTGATTATCCTGAATGGGCTAGTAATGCTGTTCCAGTATGCTAAAAATGTCTTTTTCTAGTTATGACGGTTTATGAGTGAGCATAATCTGAAGAGTGGGAGTCTCGGTGCTAAGCGGTCATATGCGAATAAACATCTGACTGCTTCAGGTTGATTGGGAGTTCAAGGAGAGCAATGGTTTGAGGCTTGTATGCTATTTGTTTACAAGCCGAAGAACTCTAGCTATCTGCATGATACCAAAGTTAGATAGCTCTCTTTAGTAGAGCTGTCTAACGTTACTAAAGGAAACTGTTAAATGAAAAGAAAAGATAATATGCCCGGTCTTGTTTATTGGGGGCTATATGGCATTAAAACTAAAGTCACTGCATTAGCATTTATGGCTTTGAGTGTTGCTATTTGCTTTGTCTGTATTGCTTATGGATTCGTTGAGCCCGTCTTTTTTCAAGGAGGCCTTTTTGCAGTACCTGCACTTTGGTATTGGTATGCTATTAAGTGGGTCGATAACAACTCCAGTTGGGATGAGGAGTGAATAACCTTGTTCCTATTCACTCTGTCAGTGCTGATAAACAATAAAAAAGGAGGTTGAATAAACTTGGACTAATAAAACATAGTATCAATGATATTTGCATTTGGAATAGTTTGCTCTGAATAAAGGGAATGTAGAGCCTGTTTTAACATATTCATGCATAGCATAATGGAAAGTAATTTCATCAGAGATTGCAGGAGTGCTATTGCTCAAAATATTTAATTGTATGGAAGTTTGCCATGAAAAAACCACTTTATTCTACAAAAGAGTGGAGGCGGCACGGTGTCACCAAAGAATGTCAATTATCAATAAAAGCATCAGGTGTTCAAGATTTTTTGCTGTCCTGTTTGCCCGAAGACTTCAAGCTTTACTCTTTGATAAGTAGCTATTACACCAAGCTAAAAAATAGCTCAGAGTACTTTAATGTTCTCAGAGAAATTCGATTAGATGATTTAAATCATGAGTATTCGGAAGGCGTATCTCAGTATTTTATTCGCTCTAAAAAGTTAACACCAAACATAAGTCTCGAGGCTATTGATAATAGCAATGAATTTTTGGTGTTGAATGGTTTGATTAGCTTGCAAGTATTCAAGTATTTTAGAGGGGTAACAGTGTCTCCAACATTACTTATCGTTGACTCTATTATAAATAGGCAGTCTAAAAGTAAGGTCTTTCACAAGAAATACTATCAAATATCCGAAACTCTCAAGGAGTTACTCCCCATTTACAGTATGAAGAGACTCAAAGCAAGAGATACTCCTGTATAATCGAATTGGAAAACGTCATGTTTGAGATAAAAATAATTATACTATTAAGCTTTTTCTTGCTGGTTTTGGCTTGGTTGAGTGGGATTAAAAGGACTGCTTTTGTACTTGCTTATTCATACTTTTTGGTTTTCTCGTTTAGCTATGCCTTAGATAGGTGGAGCATGGATCTGGGTGTTTTAAAAGTCGTTGCCTGGTATGTTTTGTTCGTTTCTACTCAGGCCTTAGGTTATTGGATTTTTCAGTACTTGTTATATCGAAAGGAAAGGGAGGGAAAAAGGGAAGAGTAGTAATACATGTTGTGTTTTATCAACAAGCCCTCCTGTGACAGGGGCTTGATGATACTTTGAACTTTATAATGTTTTAGAGCGTGTGCTTAGATTTTTGCATTTGGTTAAGAGCAGTTACTGTAAAGTACATTAAGGATTAAATTATGAAAGAGAAAGACTTAGTGAAAGTTGAATCAGAGTTAAAGATAAAAATCCCTTCTTTATATCGGCAGTTTTTAGCTGATTTGCCTTCTGAGCTTACAAACGATGATGAGTCGGGCATATATTGCGATGCAGATACCATTATTAAAGCGACAATGTCTGCACGAGATTACAAAGAAGAGGACTGGGATGAACCGTTTGCAAATAACTTACTTGCTGTTGGGTGGAATGGTGGTGGAAGTTGCTACTGTATAAGAGAGGGTGAGTCAGGAGAGCAGGTATATTTATTTGATCATGAGCTGGGTGCAATTGATCCTAAAGAAACACTCAATTTGAAAGTGTTTATCAAGGAGTGGTTGTTGGCAGATTAGCCCAACTATTGGGAATCTGTTTAACTGGCCTCAACAAGAATGTAAAATAGGCTTGTTCCATAAATATGGCGCAAGGATGTTAAGTAAGTCACTTAGATATGTTCGATTAATAGCCATTTTGTTCGTTTGGTAACTACACTATTCAACCGTTAGATGCATAATTTTTCCTATTTCGGTAGTGGTTTTTTGACGTTGACTTGTACCTAATGGAACACGAACTTGTCGAAGATGAGGAGAACAAGTTGTTCTGTTTCGATTAAGCTGGGAGCTTTTCGGTATAATTCCAGCAGGGTTTTTAACAAAACCTGCATTTGCTACTAACCTTGTTTTATATAGAAGCAAGTTAACATATTAAAAAATATAAGAGGATAAAATGTCAGAGGTATACGAGTTTATCAAAGGAGAAGTCGAAAGAAGCGAGATGGACCTCTCTGATGGGTATCGTCAGGTGTTTATAGTGGGATGCAGCGATGATGGTGAGATAGCCGTGTTTCCATGTAAGGCCATAACTCCATTTCATTACCCCAGAAATATAGAGGAACTAGAGAGTTACGACGAGCAACAGCACTTCGATATAGATGAAACTCATTGGGATGAACGCTGGCTAGTAGTTCAGGAATTTCAAAAACAATACGAATTTGCTTGTTTGCCAGAAAACGAAGAGAGTTTTGATACACTATTGAATAATGAGTTTGAAAGTAGAGTTAGTATATTGAAAGAAGCTTGCTTAAAGCTAAGATCTCAAAAGCCAATTGTATTTGTCAAAAGTGAGTCAGAGTATTGGTTTGAAGTCAACACCATTCATCTTGCTGGACCTGAGCTACCAAGGCAGTTTGAGAAAAGAAATGATATTGAAGTGTTTTCTATGCTACTTCGTCACGTTAATTCTCGCCCGGAATACAGCTTGAAAATAGAGGGCGGAGTTGTTGTAGAAGTGGACTTAAGCGGTGGCTCTACGGATGACTCGACGATTAACATACTGCGAAATATTCCAAGTATTGAAACAGTTTTACAACACGTAAGGCGTATTAATATGGATATGACAAGAGTATCGCAACACTCGTTAGATTTTCTTAAGAATAGGTTACAAAATGCAGAAGTAAACTATACTCACTAAAATAATCTTAATCGATTAAAGACTTGTAGGGTGAAAATACAAAGAAGGAGCGAGAAACTATTTGCTGATTTTTCTCGCTCTTAACACAGCCTTGCTTTTTATATTTTAGAGCGTGCGCTTAAATTTTTTCGAATTTAGTTGAGAGCAGTCATTATAAATACATTAAGAATTAAGTTATGAATGAGAAATAGACCTTCAATCAAAATAATGTGGATGGTATGTTTATCGGTTGTGGCCGCAATCGTGGCTTGGTTTATTGTACTTCTTTTTCTCAAAGTGATTAGCCTAAGCGTCTATTCAATAACGGCTATTTTATATGACATCATTATTGGCTCTATAGCAGCATTATCGAGCTCTTTCGTTATGATGGAAAAATATAGTATTGAAACTGATGAGGCATAGTAAGAATAGTAATGGCTTGATATTAATGGAGAAAATAAATTAGTAATACTGCCGTTAAAGGATGGAAGGCTGGTGAAGTTGTTGTTGGTTATCAAGGCATTGGATTTTCTTCAAAATATACTCGATGGTCTGTATGAGATTATTGGGTATATGCTTTTAGTTATTACTACAATAAAGTAGACTTTAAAAGGAAGTCGTTCATTTAACCTTTCGGTGTGCTAGCTTGTTATCACTTTTTCTTTCTAAGCGGTATTACCGTTGGCAGGTAGTGTTCAAAAATCTGTGTCATTTCCTTAAAATAGGCATGCGAGGAGATGACTCATGGCAAAAGATGACATCCAATTTGATTTAAATCAAGCACTTGAAGACTTGAAAGCGGGAAAACCAATGAGTGGTAAAGACGGCTTTCTCACACCGCTTATCAAACAGCTCACCGAAGCCGCCTTAAAAGCTGAGCAGGAAAAGCATTTAGAAAATGCTCCTGAACCGAATCGCAAGAATGGCTACAGCAAGAAAACGACAAAATCACCGGTTGGCTCGTTTGAGTTAGACACACCTCGAGATAGGGCCGGTTCATTTAAACCTCAACTTATTAAGAAAAATCAAACCCATTTAACGGAAGATTTAGAACGAAAAATACTCGCGCTGTATGCTCATGGCAATAGCTACCAAAGCAATCGAGAGCACTTAAAAGACTATTACGATATTGAGTTTTCCAACGGCACACTGAATGCTGTTACGGATAAGCTACTACAGGAATTACAATCCTGGTGAGAGCGTGATCTCGACCCGATTTATCCTATGGTTTTGGCCCGGTGCGATTCACTATAAAATCAGAGAAAACGGGCATTATGTTATCAAAGCCATTTACACCATTTTGGCCTTAACGATAGAAGGCAAGAAAGAATTGCTGGGGTTGTATCTGTTAGACGCGGAAGGTGCGCACTACTGGCTCAATGTCTTAACTGACTTACAAAATCGAGGTGTTCAAGACATTCTGATAGCTTGCGTCGATGGTCTTAAGGGCTTTTCTGAGGCGATAGAAATGATTTACCCTGACACTGAAGTACAACTGTGTATCATCCATCAAATACGTCACTCTATGAAGTATGTGGCGTCTAAAAACCAAAAAGCGTTTATGTCGGATTTAAAAGCCGTCTACAAAGCGGGGACCAAACACGCTGCTGAAATCGCCTTAGATGATTTAGATACAAAATAGGGAAAACAATATCCCCTGGTCATCAAATCGTGGCGTAATAAATGGGAAAATTTATCCGTTTATTTTAAGTATTCGGGAGACGTGAGAAAAGCGATTTATACGACCAACGCGGTGGAGGATGTGCATCGTCAATTTCGCAAGCTCACCAAAACAAAAGGCGGCTCCCCCAACGAAAATAGTTTACTGAAACTCATCTATGCTGGCGTGCTTAATGTCTCTGAAAAATGGACGCATCCGATACAGAACTGGAACCTGATGCTCTCGCAAATGGCTGTCCATTTTGAAGGTCGGCTTGAGCGATGCCTGGATCTTTAACTCCATTTTACTTAATATGAAAAGACTCTCGGTTACCGTCGAATAACGCCGTCGGTAACCGCTTGAGCATAGCGAAGTGTATTCGCTTCAATCATGTGACACAGAATTTTGAATAGCCTCCGTTGGCATGGTTCCCATGCTAGGACTGCTATATGAATAGGCTACAAGAGGGTAATCCATGTTTAAGTTCTTCTATTTAAATGTTAAAGGGCGATGTAGCCGGAAAATATACTGGCTAGTAGGTGTGTTGCCATTTGTTATTTTAGGCTTCCTTGCTTATTTCTTAAATAAGGCCCTGAATTTAGGTGAGGTGGCATTTTTGATTATTAATCTCTTGGTGTTGTGGCCTATTTTGGCGATGCAGGTTAAGCGACTACACGATATTAATGTCACGGGCTGGTTTTGTCTTTTGACCTTTATTCCTTATATAGGGCTTCTTTTTTCTGTGGTCATCGGTTTAGTACCAAGCTCTAAAGCTGAAAATAAGTATGACTGAAACTTGAGCCATGTTAAGAAGCCATGAATGAACAGATCAACTTTGAGACTGCCTAATCGTACTCATAACAGCAGCAATCTTTCATCATGGATGTTAAAATAGCCTTATGAGTCTTAAGCAAGTGGCTGTGCGCCAACAGCAGCACTCGCTAAACTGGTCAACAGTTAACCAAATTGCAGAGCGGTTATGAAAAAACAAAAATACTTAACCGGTATTACTTGTACTGGTATTCCTCATCTAGGAAATTATGTGGGGGCGATTCGCCCAGCGATTGAATCCTCTAAGGATGATAATAAGTCGTCTTTCTATTTTATGGCGGATCTTCATGCACTGATCAAATGCCAAGATCCGGCGTTGGTGAATGAGTCCTCTCTGGCCATTGCCGCAACCTGGCTGGCTTTTGGTCTAGACACTGATAAAGCGGTTTTTTATCGCCAGTCTGATGTTCCAGAAATCTCTGAGCTTTGCTGGATGATGAATTGTGTCGCTGCAAAAGGTCTGTTGAACCGAGCTCATGCCTATAAAGCCACGGTCGATGCAAATACTCAAGATGGTAATGATCCGGATTATGCCGTGACCATGGGTTTGTACAGTTACCCTGTACTGATGGCAGCGGATATTTTGATGTTTAACGCTAATAAGATCCCTGTTGGGCGAGACCAGATCCAGCACGTAGAGATGGCTCGAGACATCGCAGGACGTTTCAACCACATTTATGGTGAGATGTTTGAGCTGCCAGAAGCGGTTGTCGACGATAATATGTCGGTTTTGAAGGGCCTGGATGGTCGAAAGATGAGCAAAAGCTACAACAATACCATTCCGCTCTTCCTGGAAGAGAAAAAGCTGCGTAAGCATATCAATAAGATCAAAACTAACTTATTAGAGCCAGGCGAGCCAAAAGATGCTGATTCATCCACGGTCTTCCAGCTGTGGGAAGCTTTTGCTACTCCCGAGCAAACGGCTGCCATGCGTGAAGAGTTTGCCAATGGGATTGCCTGGGGTGAGGCGAAGAAGCAGTTGTTTGAACTTATCAACGAACAACTAAAAGAACCTCGCGAACGCTATAATGAACTGGTACAAAATCCTGCAGAAATTGAAGCGGTATTGCAGAAAGGTGCCGAAAAAGCGCGTGAAATCAGTGTGCCTTTTATCCAGTCACTGAAAGAAGCCGTAGGTATTAAACGTTTTAGTTAATAATGGATGCTAAATTCTGCTAGCCTTTCTTTGAATAGCAATGAAGGGCTGGCAGGTTCAAAAGAATAAAGGATAATTCTTTTTTTAATAACAGCAATGGACGTCGTATATTTTTGTCTTAATAAGGAACTTTATGTCTGAATCTAATGTATATAAAACACCTGAATCTTCTTTAATCGACATACAAGAAGGGGACGAGCTGTCTCCATTTTATGTCGTATCAACGAGGAAGTTTCTCATCATGTATTTCTTTACCGTTGGTTTTTATCCCATTTATTGGTTTTACCGAAACTGGGATCATTACAGCCAGGCAAAAAATATATCGATGTTGCCTTTAGGTAGGGCAATATTTTCAATTTTCTTTATTGTCAGTTTGGTGGGGAAAATACAAGATGAAATGGAATTGAAGAGTCGCAATCAACTCACTTTTCCTGCTGGTTTTATTGCGGCCATTTGGATCGCACTTATGCTTGTGAGCTCATTTGTGGGTGTCGTGGAACAAAATCTGGGATCACCAGAACTTGTGGTAGCTTTGTGGGCTGCTTCTTTCTTTGGTGTTCCTGCGGTTATGTACCAGGTTCAACGGGCCATCAATATGGCTTGTGGTGATCCTGATGGTCACAAGAATGACCAGCTAACCTGGAAGAATATCGCTTGGATGGCTTTCTTTATATCTATCTACGGATTTATATTAAAGGAACCTCTACTGGCTCTCATCGGAAATTAAGTCGGCAAAAAATCATAACTCACCAGAGAGTAAGCCAACTGAGTGCATAAACGATAGCTACCAATTACTTAATAGTTATCCCTCAGTTAGCTTACCCCCAAGTGAACCTAGTGTTCGACGTGAGCGTTTTCTCTAGGACTGAGCATAAGTCGTTTAAACTTGGCTTGCTCTGTCAGCACAACAATGTGGAGAATAGATGATAGTAGAATATTCCGCTGCTCATCATTTTCGGTACTGATAGTAATCCACTCGCCAACGTTTTTATTATTTCCCGTATCTCTTGCAACGCCTATCCACTTGTTTCCGTTGACACATTCGACGGCAATTTCGTAGCCAAATGTACAAGCAATTTCGATATAGTCGTGCAAGTCGCAATTGATGGGGGTGTGCGTATTCAAAATAACAACCTTACGTTTCATTGAATAGACAAAGTAGTTAGAGTGCAGAATGCAGGTTTTGTTTCAATATGCCCACATTTTACTTCTTTAGTAGTAGATGTGTGAACTGTGAATACGCTTGATATGGTGTCATCAGACGGTATAATGGCACCGATTTTATTGGTAGCGCTGGTAAAAACGGAATTTACTGGTTGCTGGGCAGTTTCAGTCGAGACCTTATTGCCCTAAATTCAATTAGTTAGAATTTTTATTTTATAGCTGGAGAGTCTATTTTGAGACGTTTTCTTATACTTTTTGTTGTATTTCTTTTGGCGAGTTGCGCTTCTGTACCTAAAAAAGCACGCCATTTGGCAATTGAAGCCCCCACTTTATCCTCAACGCAGAAACAAATAGATGATTTTTATCAAGCGGATAGTGGCACCATTATTTCTTATGTGAAGTTAGTGAACCAAATTCACAGTGTTGATGTGGCAAAGATGTGTGCGCCTGACAATATCCGTTTGTATGAAGATGCCTATCGAATTAACCCTTCCAGTCTTACTGCTATTGCTTTTATGGCTGAGTGTGAAAATGATGACAGCGAACGAGAGAGCAATCTATTAGACAAGTTGCGATATTTGATGGTGTCCTTGTTACAAGATAACAATGGAGACTCTCTTGAGTATCCCATCGAAATACGAGAGTTATTTGACGCAGAAATATTACTAGAAGGGGCCAACTATCGGATCCTTGATAGCGTTTATGTGGAACATAACAAGCAAGTCATTATGCAGTATCATGTTATGGATACGGAAACCGGCGAGTTTGAATACCGCTACTTTTCATTAGCGAAATTACTTCGCCAGGTATATTCGGGGATTTCAGGTCTGTTATCGCAAGAAAACATTCTAAAAATTACCAAAGCAACCTACTTAAAAAATAGATACCCTCACACTTTAAACGCTGTCGCAATGGATCATGTAAATAACGGAAATCTCGACAAGGCTTTGTCGACCATCAATTTATATGAAGAGCCAACGCAGATTTCTCATATTTTGCTTTCAGAGATTTATCTACAGAAAGGTGAGAATGATAACTTAGATACTCTTGTAGATTCCCTTTTTGAATATTCAGAGTTAGGTAACATTAATGCCACCGTACAGTTGGCGCGTATTTTCTGGTCGCTTGATTCATCGAAAGAAACAGAAAAACAAGTTAAACAACTTCTTGCTCGTGTTGACCGACAAACTCAAAAGGGACATGGTGCTTACTTGTTAGCGCAAAAGATAAAGCAGTACAAAGGTGAGCAAAAGAGCTTTAAATATTGGATAGAGCTAGCTGTTGAGCAAGGGCATAGCGATGCTCAAAAAGCTTATGAATTAATAAGAAAGGAAGCAAGCTAAATGAAATCTTATCTCTCAATGGTAAAGTGTTGCCTATTTTTATCGGCTACTTTAATGAGTTTTTCTGCATGGTCAGAGCAAATTCAGAGCAATGGCTTTTCTTATTACATCGACGATGCCCAACCATGGGTGAAGCCCGTTTCGCTCAAATCTAAAGATGTTAGCAAACATGATCAGAGTGTTGCATATCTACTATCTGATTCTCAGGTTTATATCAATAAAAATGACTATGGTCGCTACAAGCGGTATGCGTTCCAGGCCGTTTCTAAACAAGGTTTAGAAAATATCTCTGAGTTTTCAATCAGCTTTCAACCAGATTATCAAAAGTTCTATTTGCATTACATACGTATTACTCGTAATGGCAAACTGCTCGATCGTACGCGCTCCTCTGATATTCGACTCGTTCAACGAGAAGAAGAGATCTCTCGCCGTATGTACAACGGATATGTAACCGCTATGGTATTGCTAGAAGACATACAGGTAGGGGATATCGTTGAGTACGCTTTCACTATTAATGGAAGAAACCCTGTGTATGGTGAAGCGCAATTCAGTGCTTTTAGTCTTAACTGGTCGGTCCCTGTCCATCAAACTAATATCCGTCTGTTGACTGATCGAGAGTTAGAGCATCAAATGTTTAACAGTGATGCGAAGCTTAAGCGTATTACTCATTCCGACAATTCCATTGAATACTCTTTGTATAGAGAAAATGTTCCTGCTGTATATCATGAAGGTGAAGCACCTGCCTGGTTTGATCCCTATGCTTATGTGGGATTCACTGAATATAAAAACTGGGGAGAAGTTGTTGACTGGGCTAAACCACTCTATTCATTCAGTGGCATTAAGAACAAAGAGCTACTAAAAAAAGCTGCTACCTGGAAAGCTCAAAGTAAGAGCAAAAAAGAATATGCTGAAAAGGTGATTCGTTTTGTTCAGAATGACATTCGTTACTTTGGTATTGAAATAGGCGTTAACAGTCATAAACCTACCCATCCGGATGAGGTTTTTGAAAGAAAGTTTGGAGATTGTAAAGATAAGACTTCTTTGATTAATGAGCTACTGAGGCTTAATGGAATTGAGGCTTATCCGGCGTTAGTGTCTAATTCTACCCGCAAGGGGATTGAAGATTTTACCCCTCAACCAGGTGCATTCGATCACGTTATTAGCTACATCAAGCTAGATGGGAAAGACTATTGGATTGATGGCACTCGGACCTTCCAGTATGGCAGTTTGGACAATATTACTGCGTCAAACTTTCAGAAGGCATTGGTAATAAGTGATGACTCCAGAACGCTAACGCCTATCAAATTTAATGATGCGATGCGTTCGATGGTTTCGATAAAAGAAGCTTTCTCTGCCGATAACTACAAGGATGCCGTTAAATTAACGATTACCTATGTTTATAGTGGCAGTAAAGCAGAGTCTGTACGAGCCAGTCTGGATAGCAAGGGTAAAGAAAACTTCGCAAAAGACTATACTAATTACTATGCCAAGCAGTTCCCAAGTATTGCCAGAGAAGGTGACATCCAATTGATTGATGATCAAGATGGCAATCGATTGACTGTGCAGCAGAACTTTATCATCAAGGACTTTTGGGATTTGAGTGAAGAGCGATTAACAACTCCTCTCTATGGTGATTATATCGCGAGTTATGTTGCCAAGCCCGAAGTGGTTAGCAGGAACTTCCCGCTTGCTAATTATCACGCCATTGGAATTCAGCAAGAAGTGAGTATGTCATTTCCAGAAGTGATCGACTGGAATATTGATACCAATGCTTACCAAATAGAAAACGATGCAATGAAATACCAAAGAAAGGTAGATTTCGAAGGTCGTGAGTTTAAAGTGAAGCATTCTTATGAGTCTAAACAAGACCATGTAAGTGTTGAAGATGTTCCTGACTATGTAGAAAAAATCAAAGAGATCCGTGATGCTCTCTATTATTCCGTCTGGGTAAGTAATGAGCGCGAGGAGGAGGATGATTTACGGGGAACATTAAGAAGCTTATTAAAAGCTAAGCGTAAGCAGTAAATAATAGAATGGCTCTCTTTGAAAAGGAGAGCCATTGATAAAAGTCTCTGTATTGTGATGATAAGTTGTTGAGTCTAATGGTGTTAGAGCGGATTTCTCAAAGCTTGAGCCATCTCCAATGCTATTTTTCGTTTCTCAAGTGCATTTGCCAAAATATCAACGGCTAGTTGCAGATCTTTAATTTCGTCGAGCTTCCATTCATGAGCTGTTATCAGCGACGAAAAACCCACACCGCCCCATACCTGACCACGATAAATAATAGGGATCAGCAACGCCGACTTTACCTGGTGTTGTTGGAATAATTGCTTTAATTGATCACCTGTATCCAGTTCGTCAATTGAGTTGATGATCAAGTTGTTATGTTGATGAAGGACTTGCTCTACACCCACCAAAGAGCGAGTGGGCAGAAACTTGAAGGTCTTCTTTATGGATGGGCAGTTTGGACGAACCCATTCGTTGGTGCAAATTAGATGCCGCCGTTGCTCGGTGTAAAGCAAAATGTAGGCGCGATCAACCTCGACAATATGAGAGAGAGATTTGAGCGCGTCGTTGATAGCGTACTTAAGTTGAAGGGGGTGACGGCCCACCATGCTGGCAGAAATAGCAGCAAGAGCGGCTTCTATTTTGGACTTTCGAATCAGGCTAGCTCTATGTAACTCTTGTTGTCTTACTAGCCGTCGTACGGAGATAGAAATGGAACTTATCTTGTCATCACCTTCAATTTTAGCAAAAGGTTGTTGCTGTTCAATTGTGGTTTTTAGTTGAGTGTCTAGCAGGTTAAGCCGATTAATATGGATCCGTTGGACATAAAAAATTAACCCAATGCTGATGATAATACTGAACGCAAGTACCGTAATGAGTAGCCTCTCTTTGCTGAGAATGTTTTGGATAAGTCTATTAGACTGTGTTGCCATTATTTGATTGAGTTGTTGTTGGTAGTCATTAATAGCGACATTTAATTTAAGCAGAATAACATCAAGTTCAGCATTGAGCTGTTTGATATTAGCGTTAAGAGTTTGCAGCGACGCTACTTGATGAAAGTAACTCTCGTTGCCTGTTAGAAGGTGTGCAACTCGCTGTAAAATATGACTGGCACTTTCGTTGCCTTCTCGTTGGTAACGAGAAATTAATTGGCTGAGCTCGCTCTCTACCGATTGTTTACGTGACGAAAACAATTGAGGATTTTCACCGTCGCTAGTGGATAGAAGGATATGATCAACTTGTGACAATAGATGATGATGTATGGGGAGTTCATCATTGTGGGGAAGATCGTCATGACTGATCATTTGATGAAGCTTCTCGGATTGCATTAAGTAGCTTTTGATCAGTTGTTTGCGTTGATGGCGAACAGCAATGCGTTGAGCGTTGTAAGTATCCAGTTGGCGAATGGCTCGTTCAAGCTCATTAATGAACGGTTGAATATCCAGTTTTTGATTATCGTCTGACGCTTGATTCAAGGTTTTTGTTTGATTGCGAAATCTCTCTACCTCATCCAAAAACTTTAAACTATTCAACAGTAGTTTGTCTTGATCGACTTCGTTAGCGAGTATAAAGCGGTAATCGGCTAATGTATTGGACTGCAATACAATGTCATTGATTAAGAGCAGCCGATTACTGTGAGGGTAGATTTGCTGGGAGTACTGTTGGCTAACTGAGAGTAGGGTGAAGTAAGCTATTAACGTAATGGTACCAATCAACATGAGTAGTACCAATAGACTATTGATAATATTCCAACGTGGCAGGAAGTATGCGAGCAACTGACGTATCACTGTTTAACCTGTTGTTGGCATTTATCAGGGAGCCACTGTTGCCATACTGATTCGTTGTGATTGATCCAGTTGTGTGCGACTTCTTTGCGGGTAAAGCCAAGAGCATCCATCTGATGACTTAATTCAGCAATCGATCGATTATCAAAATTAAAGCGACGGATCATTTCGGCTGCACAAGGCCATTGCTTTAACAAGTCCAACGAGACGGCTTTTTTCAATATGCCATGCTTAGGATTTCCGCAATCAAAAAATTGCTGTGGATCGGCGCCGTATTCGGGTTGCGTATTGCATTCGGGGTGATGTTCTGGAAATTCCACAAATTCTCCTTCATAAACAGCCTGCATCGAATTCGGTTGCCAGTTATACAAAATAATGGGAGTTTTTTGGGCATAAGCCGCGGCGAGTTCTGACCATAGCGTTGAAGCATGAGGCGCATGGATTATTGTGTAGTTAAGATTAAGAGCATCGAGCCGTTTTTGATCCAATCGATTCCAGGGGCCACCTAAGAATCGTCCTTTTGGGGCTGTTTCGGGAGTCATAAACAGATCATCACAATCCTTTAAAGCTTGCCAGTCAGGCAATCCAGGGCACAGCTCTTTGACGTACAGTGGATACCACCATTCTTCTCGAGTTTTTGCATCGTGAGTGCCAGCATCAATAAGGTTGCCGCTACTGACTAACTGTTCAAAATCTTTGTTTAAGATACCAGGCCATACTTCTACCTGTATATCGATAAGGCCTCGAGCGATGGCTTTAAATTGGTGAGCTGTGCCGGTTGGGCGATAGGCAACCTGATAACCTTCACGCTCTAACAAGATCCCTGCAATATGGGATAGGATGATCTGGCTACTCCAGTCATTTTCGGCAATGACAATGGCGCGGCTATCCTTGTCGTTCGCCAGGACAGAAAAACACAGACAACAGAGAAGGCTGAGTGCAACAAAGTTGCGAAAAACAATGAACACAAATAGGACCTGTTATTATCTCAGTTAGTGGCATTTTTGAAAGGATCAGAATTTTTTGTTTCATTCTTATCCGTTTCATTATAGGCAAGCTGCCGTATTAATGACACTTTTTAACAGGGTAATATTGATGGAGAAAAATTAAAAAAATCGCACTCAATGATAAGTGGGGAGGGAATAAGCGGACGCTGGATAGCGTCCGCTTAGTATGAGAGAGATAGCTTAGTAAATTAAGGCTTCCACTCTGCATCTAACGTTAGGTTAGAGTAACTGCTATAGCCACGGATGCCAATGAACCAGGTACCGGCTTGAGGCGTTAATACCGCACAGCTTTCTGCATTACCATTGCGGTAAGGTCGGCAGTTGTACTCCGTTAGTGTAGGGCGAGCGCCTGGACGAACGTATAAATCTGCATCGCCTGTACCGCCGCTGATGTTAACAGAAAGACTTGCCATACCTTCTGGAATCTCCAGCTCAAAGTATGTCCACTGTCCTGCAGAACCCGAAAGCGTTTCGTTTAAGCTGCCGCCTTGAGGAGGTGTGTTTTCATTATACGAACCCACCAAGCTGACTCCACTAAAGGCGCTATAACCTGTGATAGAAACATGATATACACCAGCACTTGGAGTAGAGAAACTGCAAGTTTCATTGTTACCGTTCAACCATGGACGACAGTCATAGAGTGTGGCTGTTGGCTTTGCATTGTGGCGAACATACAAATCCGCATCTCCGTCACCACCTGACAGCACGAAAGATAAGTCTCTGGCACCTTCAGGTACTTCCATAGTGAACTCAAGCGTTTCGCCTTGTGCAGCAGTTAAACCTGTGACAGCTTGATTGTTCAATAACTTGCTGTTGTCAGTCTTGTCTTGGAACAAAGTTGCTACCAGATCAACATTTTCGAATGAACGACCAACCGGGCTTAACAGAATGTACCAACGACCTTCTTGAGGTGAATTGATAGTAATGCTTTCATCATTCTGAGGTTGAGTTGAGCGGAAGTCAAAGTCAGTAACAGAAGGTTGACGATTGAACGCAACATAAACGTCCATCACACCTTCTAGCTTGTCGCCGTGATTAGAGGTTTCAACAACCAGTCGAGTGTCATCAGCTGATACATCAATGTTGTAAGTCTGAGGACCTTTAGAGCGTAAGTCTTCTTTTACTTTTCCACTAACTAATGCATTTCTGTCTTCACCAATACAGCTCAGGTTGGTTCCATTTGCCAGAGGATTATAAACAACACCGTTGGTAGAAATACTTCCCTGCAAAAACTCAATGTTGGCACAAGAGTAAGCATCCAGAGGGTTGTTATTCATAATCAGACTAGAGATTAATGGAGAAAAACCCCACGAAGTGTCAACGTCGGTGATTTGGTTGAAAGAAAGATCAACCGTGCGGATGTGTTTTGACAATTCAGGCAAGCTGCTGATACTTTCGTTAGCTGCATTCAATGTGCGCAGGTGACGGAAATACTGTAAGCCTTCCAATGAAGTGATTTGACCATTTCCTGGTGTGTTAATGGTTTTTACTTTAACCGCTTCTAATGTGTCAATTTCGTTATCACCATTAGTATCAAACTGACCAACCAGGTAATTTTTGAAGTGAGTATCAGGAATATTGATGATCTTTGCACCGTAGTGTAAAGCTGCACTCCACTGATCGCCGCCACTGATGTAGCTGCGTTGACCTGCGAAGTTATTGTATTCTTCGTATCCTGCTTTGGGCACAATGGTTTGTTCACCGTTAGTAGTGAAAGCTTTTAAGCCGTAGTGCATGATAGATAGGAAGTCATAATCACCATCGGTGCTGGTATTACGAGCAGTAAAGTTATGAGTTTCGCCTGGCTTAACGTTCTCGGTTTTAATTTCGACGTAGTTGTCACGGTCAGCACGTTGCTGCTCATGCCACATACCTAAACTATGTCCTAACTCATGAACGATAATATAAAGCACTTCCCAGTTATTCATCGACAGGTTTTGACGACCACCAATCATGCCAACTGTGGCAAAGTTTTTGTTGTCATTACGTACATAAATGTGGTTGGTAGCGTTAGCGTCTTCGATAAAGGTTAATTGAGCGACACTTTCCCACACTTTTGTTGCTTCTACAAAGCGTTGACGATTTTCCTGAGTCACCGCTGGATCAAAAGTGTAATAAACCTTTCCATCTGTCCACTTATTTTTAGTTAGATCCATTTTTCGTGGGCCGATTGAATCATCAGCAAGAACTAACATATCGTCATATTGATAGAATTCACGACCGTCAATCTCTACTCGCTCAATTTGGTTAGAGTTAGACAATTTAAAGTGTGAAGGAGTGGAAGTGTTCTGGTGAGCAATTGTCGCAGTAGATAAAGTTACTGTCATTGCTGCTACGATTGCGTTTAATCTAGTCATTAGATTATTCCCTGTAATTTTTTCTTGTTTCTGAATTTCATCAGAAAAACTATGTGTTAACTAAAATTTTACCTAAGTAAAAACAAAAGTAGTTGGCACTCAGAAACGGCTGACAGTTCAAGTTCTGGACACATCCTCATCGCCACTTACGAAAACCTGAAGTATCAGTTGCTACCTTGCATTGGCAACGAACGTTTCACGGTACTAACTTAATCCGTGATCATCCTTGTTATTATTCTTATCAACTTTCATGTTGCGAAAGTTATGTGATGACCTGCACAGAAATTATCGTGTATTGAGAATGATTTTCTCAAACTAAAAAAAATGAGGTTATGGATTAGAAAAACTAATGGAAGCGTTATTGTGCATTAATACCGCAATAACGCCTGTTTTTTTTAACTTTTTGTCGGGAATTTATAGATAAGAGCGACTATTGTATACAGAATACTTTGTTAATTTTTTATGGCAGCAAAAAAAGAAAGGGATTTTTTGTCGGTTTTTATAGGTTAAAGTCTTATTTTTAGTAAGTCTAATAATGTTTTGTTAAAAAGAAAAAGTTGAATTTTAAAACTCTATACACTCAGGCAAAAAGAGACGTTGCCTGAGTGATACTACATTATTTACGGTTATTGACAGGAAGTTTTTTTAAACTCTTTCCATTTATCTTTCCATACATTTTTTTGTGCTCCAAAGTCGTCAGCGATTTCATGTATCTCGATGTCTAAGTCAGGCTCTCTTTCATCAAGTTGTCGAAGAGCGCCTCGACAATCTGGACATCGTTCGCGATTAATGGTGACTTTAAGTTTCGCTTTACCCAATTGTCTTCCTTCAGCTTGTCGAGTCATGCGCCATTCGTTTAATTTTTGTCTGGTAGAGTAAGCGATTTTAAACTCTGAATCGTCGATACGTCCTGTTGGAGATAGAATACTTTCATCGAGCTCATCGGGTGCTATTGCATTGGAGTAGCGTGTATCTGGATTTGCCGCTGCACCAGCAAGAGGGGCTTTAGGTTTGAGATCGAGTTTACCACTGACAGATATCTGTCGATCATAGAAACCATCTTCTGTAGATAATTCTCCAATAGCAATAGTGGATTGACCTGTATTGAGCTTCTTTACTCTTGCTGCGTGCGAGCTATCTGGTTTTGATTGCCCGTTCACTTTCTTTATACTGAGATCTCTTAAGTGTGAAGCGTCGACATAAGCCTGTTGATATTCGCGTGCTAAGTCCCCAAAGATTTGATGAAAATCTGAGTTATCCGGCGTGTAGGGGGGATGCTCGATAATCTGAGCAAAACAACTGAGTGAAAATATAGCTAATGATAATGTGGTTATAAATGACTTCATATTAAACTCCAAATTTATAAGCTGCATTGTAGTGATTCGTTTTCATCAAAAATGTCATCGATCAAGCTTTCTTCGGCGAGACCTTCTTCAGCAAGAAAACTGCCTTCGCCCAGCTCTAAGTCGATTGCTTCTTGTTCGATCAAGCTTTCGAAACCAGCCGATAGTCCATCTATCATCATTGAAATAGTAAAAACGAATTCCAATATCTTGCTTAGTTCGTCGGGTGTGCGGGACTGTAGGTCGGATATTCTTTGACCTATTGCCATTTGTTTTCTTTGTTCTAGTTTGTTGTTGTCCCTTTTTAGCTGACTAACAAAACAGCGCTCTCTAACATAAGACCAGGTCTTATCTTTGAGTTCTATGTTTGTGGCCGAGTTAGGTTTGTTGTCCTCAGAGCAAGAAGAACCTGAGAGATCTCCAATAGCGTGCTCAGATTCTATTTTATTAATGATCTCAATGGTCGCTTGAGTCGCTCTTAGTGATGGTGGTAGATATACCAAACTGCGTGTGCTTTTATCGTATATAGGAAGATAGTTTTGTTCGAACTGATTGAACAGGATGTAAGTAGCTGCCAAAAGTTTGGGGCCATTATGAGCATTCCTTGCAAAAAAGTCTTCAGCTGCTGATGTTCCATAGTTTTCCTCATATACTTGAAGAGTTGTAGCCATCAGTGCTCGTAGAGCAGGAACTTTTAGGTACTGTAGTATAGGCTTCTGCCAGGAATACTCTCTGACGCGTTTTATCCATTTATCAGAAATGATGTTGTCGTCGCCGTAGGCAAGTTCTCGATCTCGATTGTGATAGCCATAACTAGCGCGCAAAACTTGCCGCCCGATAAAATATTGTTCAATCTCTGGCACATTAGACGCTTGTTGCTCATAGAAATAGCTAAGATTCCAATTACTTAAAACATCTGATACGACACGGTTTGCGATATCTATATTGACTTTAACTGAGGGCGCAAAGTTTTTTAGCGTGTCTTTGAGTTGAGCTTTGTACTGAATATCTAGAGTGTGAAGATCTGCCTTATTTTCAGGGGTCGCTTTATTTAATTGACGTTTGTAGGCATTTACAGAGTTATAAATTCGTCTATCTATTTGTTCGTTAGGGTTCCATTGAAACAGCAAGTAGCGACAGTTAGATAAAGAAGATGGACAGAACTTTCTCTGATTAGACAAAAATAAGTTTTCTTGATTTATATTAAGTTCGGCTGGGGTTAGGTCGGGTAACGTGTTTATATTGAACTGGAAGTTCTCTCGGTAAGTGGCTAGTTGCTCCTCTGATAAACTTCTCCGTTCTGCCTGTTCCATAAACTCGAGACCTGAGAGGTAGGGGAGAATGGCAGGATCTGGGTTGTGAGATAATATATCCGCGACAGTTGGTCCTGTTTCAGCGTGAGTGGATAATGTGGAAAAAATGATTCCTGATACTAAAAGAATCGTAGTTTGCTTTTGTATTTTCATACTGTTCCTTATTAAGTTCGAAATGGAACAGCCAAGTTATCTTCTAAAAATGGATTTCTCTATCATTTAGCTCTGATTTAATCTGACTAGATTATGAAAAAGTATGATTTGGTGAAAAGTACTCTTGAACTTTGTTAAGTAGTAATGAGCAGAAGATTATATCGCGAAGCGAAAGAAGTAAATTATTAGGCCAGTAGTCTGAGGAGGGATTAATACTCAAGATAATAGAGGAGAAAAGGGCAAGTGTTATTTTGATACGGTTTTAATCAAGGGGAAGGCTCATTCCTTTGAGCAGTTTTTTGAATAAGTTTCATTAATTTGAGCAAGAACACTTTTTATGCTTTCGATGCTTTTAAGATGGGCTTTTCGATTGCTTGAAAGATGAGGCGTCGCTTTGACATTTTTAAATATAAGGTGCTTACTCCAGGTGAGTGCATAGAACGATGATTGTTTGGTTGCTTTATTAAGATGAAGCAGTGTTTCATTCAGGTCTTTCATTAACAGATAGTATTGAGCCAAAAGGAAGTGTCCATTAGCGGAGTTTAGTTCTCCTGCTGTCAGGCTACTTATATAAAACATGGCTTTCTTGAGGCTGTTTTCATAAGGACTCGAATTGAGCTTTAGTAACTTGGCTTTATAGAGTTCTACCTGAGCTCTAAATAATGCTTCACTACGTTTGTCGTGTATCTGGAGGTTATCTAGATTCCATAAGTACTCACGAGCTTTGCTATATTCATGTGCTTCTACCGCAGCAGAAGATAAGTAATACATCGATAAGAAGGGGCCATCAGGATCTTGTTCTATCGTAGAGCTTTTTTCGATATCTTGCTCAATTTGATCGATAAATTCTGAGAAGTTACCAGTAAGTACAGCTAATCTATAGTCTAGCGAATGGCCTGCAACTAATTGATACCAGTGTTCCTCTAATTGATTCTTCCAATGTCGATACATATTGAAGTCTCGAGCTTTTAGGTTGGCAAAGGCCAGGTTAGCCAGTGTCATAGGCTTACAGGAATATAGTAAGGTTTTTGAGCCCATAAATTGCAAAGCATCTGCTAATTGTGACGTTTGTATTAAGTTCGCTGCTAGATAAACGTGAGCAAGGTTTTGCTCGTAATTAAGATTTTTTATTTCATTGGCCATGTGAGCAAGTAGTTTAGAGCTTTTGTCTTGAGTTTGAGTGCTATCAATCAGCATCAATGTGTTGTCTTCAAACTCAGGGCGAGCTTCGAAAGCGAGTTTAAACTTATTGTGAGCTGACTCAAATTCTTTAAGATGTTTGAGATACATTCCATGAAGAAACAAACTAAGAGCATCATCATGTGTTTTTTGGAGCTCTTTAATAGATTGTTGATACTGATCGTATTTTGCAAAAAAAAGCGATATGGCGATATAAGTGAAATGATTATCAGGGTAGTGCTTAATAAAAAAATTGATGCTATTCCTAAGCTCATTATCCGAAGCTTCGTGGAACTCGTAGAAAGCCAAGAGTAACTTGAGAAAATGAGATTGAGTAAGGGCTTGCTGGGAGTTTAAGTTGTTATTGAAGTGCTTTTCTTTTAGCTTTTTCATCTCTCTATTGAATTTGTCTTGATTTGACCAATACATTGAAAATAAAGACTGTATTTTTTCTTCACTGTATAAAAGAACGGGAAGGTTATGAGGTGTGTCGTTACTTATGTGAGTGCTAAATATCGAGTCTTGAATATGAGTGATTAAGGCTTGAGTGTCTATTCGCTTTAGATTGACCGTCGATAAGTATTTTGTTGAAGCATCTATAGGGGATGTAATCGATATTATTAGATTCTCTGTTTTATCGAGTTGCAGAATCGTTAACGTCAGTGGTGTTTCCAGTTTGATTGAGGAGCCGAGCGTTGCTTTCAGGTGCTCGACTTTGGGCTTCATAGGGTGCTGACTATGAAGAAGCGTCTTATCGTCGATACATAAGTTGTTCAAACACTCATTTTGCTGGAAGAGGTGAGTTAGCAGAATACTTGTACTGATTATCAATAAAAATATCCATATTCCGGCTTTTCTATTTACATTGAACTTTTTAGTAGCCGTAGATTTCTCAGTTGTCAGTTTTTTTCTGTTTAAGGAATAACCTTTTCGCGGGATGTTTACGATCAGTTGATTCGCTTTATCTGTATCTTTGAGTTCAACTCGTAGATTTCTAATTCCTTGATAGACAACATTATCAACAACATGCTTATCGCTCCAGAGCTTAGATTTTATGTCTTCAATTGAGTGAATTGTGTCAGGGGAGTCATTAAATAGATGAAATAATTGCCAGCTCAGAGTACTGAGTTCTAAAGATTCTCCTTGATGAATAATACGCTCATCATCAGGCAACCATAACCATTTTTCAGACATTCGCTTTATATGGTAAGTCAATTATTGGGAAGAATGATGATAGTGATCTTTGCTATCAGATCAATTGCTAATATTACCTAAAAAGAAATTGTAACTTAGAAATTGATTACTATATCAAATAGTTAATTATGATTTTAAAGTAGCGCTGTTAGCATTTGTTAGTGGGTAACAGAAGTTGTCTGATTGTTTTATATTCACCTTGTTGTTGAAGATGAAATGAGTTGCTTACTCTAAGCTGTGAACTAGATCACGAAACTATAAATAGAAAAGAAGTGACAAGCACATCCTGCCATAACAAAGCAATGCCAGATCGCATGAGTGTATTGAATCTGCTTGGCAACGTAAAATATCACGCCAATGCTGAAACATATCCCTCCCGCCAATAATAACCACAGTCCATTAGTGGGTACTGCTTGATAAAGTGGATAGATAAAGAAAATAGCCATCCAGCCCATTAGCAGATAGAAAGCGACAGAGATTTTGGCAAAGCGTTTACCAGCGAACCACTTGAGCAATAATCCTACTAACGCCAATCCCCAAATAAGAGTGATACCTAAACTACTCAACCAACCATTTAAAGAAACTAATAAAAAAGGAGTGTAGGTTCCTGCTATTAATAGATAAATAGCGGAGTGATCGAGCATTTTTAGAATGGGCTTTGCAGTGGGTGAGGCGATGGTGTGATAGAGCGTCGATGACAAAAAGACAAGCAACAACGAGATACCGTAGATAAGGGTACTGGCTATCGCAACGGGCCCTTCGGCTTTGAGTTGCAGCATGACCAAACCAACAATGGCTAATAGAAATCCGACGCCGTGAGTTAACCCGTTCAGGCGTTCTTCAAGAGGAGAGTAGGCGGATGTTGTTAAATTATTCATCGTGGTTTGCTAACTGGTAGGATTAGTTGCATCTTACCCGTTTGGCGTACATCTGTACACTGAAAGATAAAGCACAGGAGTTGATACAACAGAATCTCTATTTCTTTTAGGCACTTACTGAGAGGGTGGGGATTGAGATAGTGTTATATTTACCAGCAACTGGCTTATTTGCTTTAGAGAAATTCGTTAAAATAGCCTCATAAGTCTTTAAATAAACAAAAGTGGTGATTTGGATGAAAATTGTGTTATTGGCACTCGTATTGTTTGGCTTGTCTGATATTACTCTTGCTGCACCCAATGAAGATATTCTGAGTGTATACCTGATTCGCCATGCCGAAAAGCAGCAGGGCAAAGATCCTGAGCTCACTAAAAAAGGTCTACAACGAGCAGGTTTTTACCGTCACTTCTTAAAAGATGCAGCAATAGATGGCATTTTTTCGACCGATTATCAGCGCACTCAGCAAACGGTTAAGCCCCTCGCACAACATTATAAAAAAGACGTAACCCTTTATGATCCTCGTCAACTTAAACAATTTGCCGAGCAACTTAAGCAAAAGAAAGGCAATTATGTTGTGGTCGGGCACAGTAACACGACACCGCAATTGGCTTCGTTTTTGGGGGCAGATGAGTGGGCAATGGATCATCACGAATTTGATCGTGTTTATCATTTAATATTAAAAGATGGCAAGCTTATTTTTTCGACCATATTGCGAAGCCCTAAATAAGTTCTTCGTTGGGGTATTGCTTTTTTAAAGAGTTTACAAAAAAGACAACTAATTACTGCAAGTAAAATAAAGATAATATGGGAGCGCAATAAATATGACTGCGAGCCGTCAAAAGATAGAAGAGTTTTTTAAGGCTATAGATTCTAAAATAGAAGTCACTGAACATTGCTTTAATAAAGGAGCGACGACGGATGAGCTGGATAAATTAGAATCTGCATTGGGTTTTGATTTACCTGTAACCTATAAAGAGTTACTACAGCATGCCAATGGAGAGGGCGAAAAAAAATTATTAACGATGGGCCTGTTTTTCTCAAGCTTTGATCGGGTGCTTGCCGAAATAGAGCGCTTTAAGTCATGGGATGATCATCAGCCTGAGAGTGTTTATCAAAAAGGTATGATAAAACCTAATTTATATAACCCCAAGAGGATTCCTTTTGCCAGTGATGAATCGGGGCAATATTTGTGCATTGATTTTGATCCTGACGTCAAGGGGCAGGATGGACAAATTATCTATTTGCCTACGTCAGAGCCAGAGCCTGTATCCGTCATTGCAGCAAGCTTTGATGACTTTTTAGATTTTATTACTGCGGCAATAAAAAACAATCAATTGAGTCTATATGATGAACGAGAAGATTGGGATGAAGATGACTGGGAAGAATGGAGAGTTGAAGAAGATGGAGATCTTCGACAAGTCACTGTTTATTTTGAGCGTGGTTGGAAAGATGATTGGACGGACGTCGCTGAACAATATAATTTGAGATAAGAATATTAAGCCCCTGACTTTCGAAGTCAGGGGCTTGTTCATCAGCTATTAACGAACGACAGGGAATCCTCGTGCTCGCATCAGAGCATTGATGTCGGCATCTTTGCCACGGAACGCTCGGTAGGCTTCTACCGGATCGACGGCATTACGAACGCTGAATAAGTGCTCTACGAGTTTTTCTGCCAGAGCTTCATCATAGAATCCACCAGGCGCATTGGCAAAAGCTTCTGCTGCATCAGCGGTTAACACTTCTGCCCACATATAGCCATAGTAAGCCGCTGCATAACCTTCGCCAGAGAATATGTGTCCGAAGTGCGGTGTTCTGTGACGCATAACGATCTCTTCTGGCATATTTAGCGCTTTAAGCGTTTCTCGCTCAAATTGATCCGCATCAATATTCGCAGGATCAATGGTGTGCAATTTCATATCAATCAGTGCAGACGCCAAGTATTCTGTCGTCGCAAATCCTTGATTGAAGGTCGCCGCTTTTTTAATTTTCTTAACCAATGATTGGGGCATTGGTTTTCCAGTTTTGTTATGAACCAGGAAGCGATCAATCACTTCATCTGTAAACAACCAGCGTTCTAATAGTTGCGATTGAAACTCGGTATAGTCTCGAACACCGCCATTTAAAGATGGGTAATTTACTTTTGAAGAAAGGGCATGTAAGGCATGGCCAAACTCATGGAAGAAGGTTTCGGCATCATCCCATGAAATGAGCGTGACTTCACCAGGAGCAGGTTTAATGAAGTTGGAATTGTTAGAGGACAAAACATTCGTCTTACCATCAATAGTGGTATGTCCGCGATAGCTGGTTGCCCAGGCTCCAGATTGTTTGCCTTTACGTGCAAAAGGATCGAGATACCATAAACCAACATGTTCACCGGTATTTTTGTTGGTCACTTCCCATACTTTAACGTCGGGATGAAAAACTGGAACGCTGCCTTCTTTGACTGGCGTAAACTCGAAGTGGAATAAGCGGCCAGCAACATAAAACATCGCGTCACGAAGTTTATCGAGCTGTAGGTATTGCTTAATTTCGTTGGAGTCCAGATCGTATTTCTGCTTACGGACTTTTTCGGCGTAGTAGCGATAGTCCCAGGGTTTAACAGTAATTTTATCGCCTAGTTTATTGGCAACTGCCTGCATGTCGGCGACTTCTTCTTTTACGCGAGCAATGGCGGCGGGCCAAACTGCTTCCATTAATTTGATCGCACGATCAGGGGATTGAGCCATACGATCTTGCAAACGCCACTCAGCGTAGTTAGAAAAGCCCAGCAATTGGACACGCTCATGGCGTAGTTTCAAAATTTTCGCAATCAGTTGATTGTTGTCGTGTTTATCACCGTTGTCACCACGACTGTAATAGGTCTCCCAGACTTTTTGACGTAGCTTTCGCTCGGTAGAGTAGGTCAAAAATGGAGACATTGATGAGCGCGTATTGGTGATGGCATAGGAGCCTTCTTTTCCGCGCGATTTTGCAGCAGCTGCAGCTGCGGATACAAAGGAGTCAGGTAAGCCACCCAGTTGTTCTTTGGTGAGATAGAGAACGTAGTTTTCTTCGTCAGCCAGTACGTTTGAAGCAAATTGAGTATGTAGCTGTGCTAGCTGCTCGTTAATTTCGGCAAACCGCTTTTTGGCAGCAGGCTCGAGAGTCGCGCCATTCTGTGCGAAATTATTGTAGGTTATTTGTACCAGGCGTTGCTGCTCTGGATTTAAGCTTTTCATCACCTCTGGGCTATGCACGGCCTTAATACGTGCAAACAAACGCTCATTTCGATTGATTTTTGCACTGTACTGGGCGTATTGAGGGATCAGCTTGACCTGAACAGCACGAAACTCTTCTGAAGAACGGTTTGAACTCCACACGCCAAAATAGGCAAACAGACGATTCAGTGCTTTGCCCGAACGCTCCATCTCAAGGATTGTATTATCGAAAGTGGGTGCCGCTGGATTGTTGGCTATGACATCGATTTCGTTGAGGCTCTCTTGAGCTGCCACCGTAAAGGCAGACTCCAGATCGCTGACTTTAACCGTATCGAAAGCGGGCACACCACCGTAAGGACCAGACCATTCTTGCAATAACGGGTTGCTTTGCTCTGCCTGTGCGGCTTTTGTGACAGGCACCTGGTTGGTTGGCTGAGAGGTGGTTTGCGTATCTGCACAACCCAGCATAAGGGTAGAGATAAGGGCGCTACTAATGAGTGAAGGGCGAAGCTTCATTGTTGTTATGCCTCCTAAACATGCACTTTTGAAATGCTTTAAGTCTATTTCATCCCGCCAGACTAACCGTATACGCCCTTCATGCCTAGTCAGGAAATGTAATAAAGCATTACCCCATTAAGGGCGATGAGGCCGTCTTCTTTCTGGAGGGGGGAGAGGAGATTGCATGACTCGTTCTAATGTTTGCAGTACTCGATGCTCTGCGGAGGGTTTGGCAAACATGAGCATTTTCCAGCCAACAAACAGCGAAAATACGATAGCGACCACCGACATCCAGACAAAGCGGTGCTTAAAGTAGCGAATAATAAAATACAGATACAGGCCCAGGATGATTAAGCGCGATGCCGTTTTGATAAAGGCGCCGCCATCGACAATCAACGCAGACAGTAAACTACCAACGACTCCGGCAAGTAGGCCAAATAGGGCAATGCGCTTATCGTGAAAAAATGCCTGCCATGTGAGCGTTGTTACACCAACAATCAGTAGGCAAAAATTGATTTCAAACAGAGTTTTGTAGCCGTCACTAAGGTAGAAGTAGTAATAGAGTATTTTCATTAAAAGTCGTTAGTTATAGCCAGAACAATCGTTATACCTCTATCGTCTTTTAGACTGCACTGGTGTTGACCAGGTGCAATGTAAAAAACTTAGGGCGTCAACCCTACCGGCTGAGCTGCTTTGCAGAATAGCCTAGTATATCAAAATAATCTTTAGCGAAGGAGTGATTCTGATCAATCCAGAGCTTGATTTGTGATTGCAAAAGGCGGCTTGATATCATCAGAGAGTGATAATAGACTGAGCCTCATCGCAGTATCAATTCCCAAAGTATTTTAAGGTGCAGGTAGGCGGCCAACAGCGCTGCACCTTGAAAGACGACGGGTATATTAGAAAGGAAACCTCATGAGCCTGGCATTATCGCTTCATCAAACTCGAGTCTTAGGGTGTTTAATAGAAAAAGAAGTTACCACTCCCGAACAATACCCACTATCACTCAATGCGTTGACCAACGCGTGCAATCAAAAAAGTAACCGTGAGCCGGTATTGTCTCTGGCAGAAAGCGATGTGCAAAATGCGCTGGATGAGTTGGCTTCTATCCACCTGATTATGGAAGACACCGCATCAGGCAGCCGTGTGGTTAAATATAAGCATCGATTTTGTAATACCGAGTTCGGTGAGCTTAAGTTAACGGCGCAAGAGCTGGGTATTTTATGCGTCCTCTTTTTACGCGGACCCCAAACGCCGGGAGAATTGCGCAGTCGTACCAATCGACTGTGTAACTTTCGCGATGTGAGCGAAGTGGAGTCGGTGTTATTGCAGTTATCTCGTCGTGAAGATGGACCTTTTGTTCAATCCTTGCCGCGTGAACCGGGTAAGCGTGAGAGCCGTTGGCAACATCTGTTAGGTGATAGCCAGGAAGAGCAGTCCACAGCGCCAGAGCCGGTGATGACTTCACCCTCTGCTTCTGGAGTTGAGGAGCGGGTAGCAGAACTGGAATCGCAAGTTGAATTAATGCAGCTTGAAATCGACGAGCTAAAAGAGCAACTTAAAGCTCTAATCGACTGAAGGTGATTTCAAGTTAATAAACTCAGCCGTTGTAGCGTAACAATTCTATACTCTCAATAGTCTTATTTAGACCAACAGGTCCTAACCCACATAAGCGAGAGGAACTATGAAGCTGCAACGAAAAAAGTTTACCTTTGTCAACGAGCAGGGCATTGAGCTCTCTGCACTGCTTGAAATGCCAGCGAATGAACCTCGTGGATTTGCGCTGTTTGCGCACTGTTTTACCTGCGGCAAGGATATCTCATCAGCTTCTCGTATCGCGAGAGCGTTAGCAGCCCGCGACATTGCCGTACTGCGTTTTGATTTTACGGGGCTCGGCAGTAGTGATGGTGACTTTGCTAACTCTAACTTTTCAACCAATGTTCAAGATTTAATCGCAGCGGCAGAACATTTGCGCCGCGACTATTTGGCGCCTGTTTTGTTGATCGGTCATAGTTTGGGGGGAGCTGCTGTCTTGGCTGCCGCCGAACAGATTCCAGAATGCAAAGCTGTGGTGACTATTGGAGCTCCATCGGATCCTGAGCATGTGCAAAAGCAATTTGCATGTGATATTGATGACATTGTCAGGCAAGGATCGGCGCAAGTCAGTTTGGCTGGGCGACCCTTTGTGATTACTAAGCAGTTTCTTGACGATATTGAGTCACAATCTCTGGCAGAAAAAATAGCCCATCTTAAAAAAGCATTATTGGTGTTTCATTCTCCACAAGATGCCACTGTGTCGATTAACGAAGCGGCAAAAATTTATCAGGCAGCGAAGCATCCTAAAAGTTTTGTTTCGTTAGACAATGCGGATCACTTACTGACTCGCAAAGAAGATGCAGAGTATGTCGCAAACACGATTAGCGAGTGGGTCTCTCGTTACTTGCCTGATGACCAGCCTGTCCATAAAAACTCATCGCTATCTGTGAGTGGTGGGCAAGTGGTTGTTAAAGAAAAAAACAAACAGTTTTTGCGCGATATTGTTACTGATGATCATTTCTTTCAGGCTGATGAGCCCATTAGAGTTGGCGGCAGCAATCTGGGCCCTGATCCTTATGAATTATTACTGGCTTCTTTAGGTGCCTGCACTTCGATGACGATTCGTATGTACGCTAATCGCAAAAAGATTCCTTTGGTTGATCTGGATGTCTCTTTATCTCACTCTCGTGAGCATTTAAAAGATTGTGAAAACTGTGACGATGCTGGCAATAAAATGGATGTTATCGAAAGGTATATTCGTTTTTATGGCGACGAACTAACGGCTGAACAACGTCAACGCCTGTTAGAAATCGCTGATCGATGTCCTGTCCATAAAACACTGATGAACATGGGAGAAATTCGAACCTTTGAAGCACCAAGTGAGTGAAGCTTTGTGTGTGATTAGTCCATCCAGTCTTTAATCAAAGAAACTAAAAAAGTAATACGACTATTGGATAACTGGCGGTAGTCTAAGTAGGGCGTAATAACACATCGAGCTTCTTCGTTGATCGCAAATTGTTCGTTAAGCCATGTCATAGACGGCAGGTCTAGTGTTTGTGCATAGGTTCTGCCAGCAATAAGATGAATGCGGTTTTTTGTTTTTATGTTGCTAAAATCAGGCGGACAAAAAAGCAGTGCTTGCTGGGAGTCTGCCTGTAGCAAATAGTGATCACGCAGCTGTTGCCAGGTATTCCATTGAAGGGAGTCGAGCTCGAACGCTAACTTGGCATACACATTAAAAATTTTTCGCCAATGGTTGCCCGTTTGTTGAGCAATACTAGCAATTTCTCCAGTCACCATGGGCTGCAAATGAGACAGTTGTTCATATTCCGCTAGGGGTGGTCGATTCTGTATATAAATGGCTAGTTTAAAGTGTTTGTTACCTAGTCCGACAAGTGACATAAAAGTGTGTAGGCTCCGTTATTTAATGCTTGCTCAATTTACCTGTGCTGGATGTGTTGTTCAAGTCTCCAAAAATTCCCTTTTCATTCTATTTCATTCCGCTATGATACTTGCGACTGTTTTAATATTTACTAGCAAGCCAGTGTAAAAGAGAATTCAATATGAGCCAGCATGCCTACCCACAAGAACAAATCGATGCCGTTTATCGAGCGATTTATGAGCGCCGTGATGTTCGCCATTTTGTGGCGGGTGAGATTGAAGAGAAAACACTCAAGCGTTTGTTGGCGGCGGCCCATCAGGCTCCCAGCGTTGGCTTTATGCAGCCCTGGCGGTTCATTCGAATTACCAGCCATGATACACGCCAAGCTATCCATGCTCTTGTCGAGAAGGAGCGTGTTGCTACTGCCGAAGCGATGGGGGAGCGCAGTGACGAATTTATGCGGCTCAAAGTAGAAGGCATACTGGAATGCTCTGAGGTGCTTGTTGTTGCACTGGCTGATAGGCGAGAAGAACATGTATTTGGCCGACGAACCATGCCGGAGATGGATCTATCGTCGGTTAGTTGTGCGATTCAAAATATCTGGTTAGCGGCCAGAGCGGAAGGTTTGGGCATGGGGTGGGTCAGCTTATTTGAGCCAAGCGAACTGGCGACCTTGTTAAAGATGCCAGAAGGTAGCCAGCCCGTTGCAGTTTTATGCTTAGGCCATGTTGATGCGTTTTATGACAAACCCATGTTAAGTATTGAAAACTGGGCGCATCGACGAGATTTGGATGAGCTGGTGATGGAAAATCAATGGCAAGAACTGGCCGATCATCAAGACCAGCCAGACTAAACTCTAAAATTTAGATGCGCTTGTGCTGGCGTAACCAGTCGAAGCAATCTTGCAGCATATCATCGAGTGGAACGCTTGCATTGTAGCCAAGCTCCTTTTGTGCTTTTGCACTGCTGACTTTTAATACGTCGCTTACAATTAAGGCTTTTTCGGGAGTGACGTCGGGTTCTTTTTTAGAAATAAACGCCCACCACTCTGACACTTGGCCAATGATGGTTAATAGCCAGGCAGGGATAGGTTTCTCAGGTACTTTTTTATTTAATAACCCACCAATTTTTTGCGCAAACTCTACAAACGAAGCGTCAGCCCCTGACAGAATATAGTTTTCACCTTTGCGGCCTTTGAGCGCAGCTTGCCAGTGGGCATGAGCAACCTGTTCGATGTGACAGAAGCTACCGAAACCTGGTGGCACACCCGGCAGTTTATCGGTTGCAATCAACGTAAACATTTGTGACCAGTTGTGGGTATCCCAGGGACCAACCAGGTGACATGGATTCAGTATGACTGCATCGAGATCTTGTTCTTTTACTGCCTTGCGAATATTTTGTTCTGATAAATATTTAGTTCGGTAGTAGTTGGCGATGCTGTCGCCGCCTCGCTGGGGTGTTTCTTCTGTGATCGTTTCGTTGTGATGAATACCAAAGGCAGCGATGCTAGAAGTATGGACCAGACGACAATTTTCGCGTGTTAAAGCTAACTGGATAATGTTCTCAGTACCGCCCAGATTTATCTTACTTTGCAGTTCATTTTTTTGTGACCACATGCTGGTATCGGCGGCAATGTGAAAGATGGTATCTACATCTTGAGGGCAAGCTGAATTAAGCGAGTCAAAGTTGAGTACATCGCCTTCATACCAGTTTATGGAACAGTCTTTAAAGGCAGATATGTCGGATGTAGTACGGCGGATAGCATGAACTTCTACCCCTTGCTTTAATAATAGAAATATCAGATTGGTCCCAAGAAACCCGGTGGCTCCAGTTATAAAAGCTTTCACGATGCGCCTCTTTTTTATTCTTGTAATAAGTCAAGAGTACCAAACCCGATTGAGATTGAATAGTTGCAGCTCTTCTATTCCATATTTTGTCCATCTTTAAAGTAGGGGAGCAATGCTTCGCGTATTGGCATGGGTTTAAAAGGGTTAACGTTTGCGCCGCCTGTATTGCCACGAGGAACCCAGAGATGGGTAAATAACAATGCCGCTATAATGCGAAAACCCTGTCCAATCCATTCGTTTAGATTTCGATACTTAATGGCCCATTTTGCCATTTCCCAATGACTGCGAGTATGCAGACGCCAGTTATCTTGTCCCAGAATATGAGCATTTTCTAGTTGATAGAAAGCTGCTTGAGGTTGTTCTTCTCGCATCAATCGATGAGCATTGGTTAGAGCGGTATAAAAAGCGGATTGGCGTTGAGGGTTCATAATGGCTCCTGATTAAAGTGATTGATCAGAAGCCTAAAGGCTGGAGTTGCTCGAGGGTCAATCGTTATCCATACCCAAAGTATTTCAAGGTGCAGGTAGGCGGCCAGCAAGCGAATCCCCTGAGCTTAGCTGTACTAAGCGATTGGGGTGAGTGCGCGCAGCGCTGTAACTTGAACAACAGCGCTGCATCTTGAAAGGCGACGGGTATATTAATTTATTGACGATTGAGCACTTCTTTAATAAACGGCCACTTCTTTTGAGTGTAAGCTTCTCTATCATCTCGATATTGTTCTGCCAGTTTGATTTTTAAAGTTTGATACTCGTTAGCTAACTCTGGATGGTTTCTCAGTCGATCTCGAAACAGCAATCGTTGGTGCCATAACTCACTATCGAACGGAATAAGATGCAAATGATGGGTTCGGAAGGCGTCGGAAGGTTTGCAAAACCAATGCATAACATCAGGTTTATAGGGATAGTAACAATAGCCATTTTGAGTCAGTACTTCGATAGCTTCTTTTGAAGCAGCCAAAGAGGTCACGCCAACCATTATATCTATGATAGGTTTTGCCGTAAGCCCCGGAACAGAAGTGCTGCCAACATGTTCGATGCTGCCACCTATCCAGGGGGCGAGCAAAGGGGATAAGAAGGCTTTCTCTTGCTCAAACTGTTTTGGCCAGTTGGTGTTATAGGGGGATAGTTCAATGGCTGCGGAAGTCATGTGTTTCTCTCTAAAGTCTATAGTTGGTTTCTGCCATCAAATTGAGTCAATTTTAGTGAACGGGGAGAAAGTCCTTCGACACAACCTAGATTGATACGGTATTTGCCTGGGTCATAAGTAGTATCGTGAAAAGGGTAGATACCACAATGCTTGCAAAAGTAGTGGTTAACATCTTTATCGCCCCATTGATAATTGGTTAATGCGTCTTTGCCAGACAGCAGATTGAATTGATCAGGTTCGACGTAATGCGCTGACATAATGGCGTTTTTACGAATGCAAATAGAGCAATTGCATTGAAGACCTGCGTCAATATTAGGCAATTGAAAGGTAAAAGTAACGGCTCCACAATGACAGCGTCCTGAGTATTCCATGGTTAGATATCCCGATGTATGTTTTTTATTGAGTGTATGTGAATTTTTAGAAAAATGCACTACTTAATTGAGTAGTTTTTTGTTGGGCAAATTTGGAGTGTTTGTATAGGATGCGTGTAAAGGTGAACCAAGAAGATAGAGAAGGGTGGGTTTTATGAGCTGCTGGCAAAAATATGTGTCTGTCTATTATAGTGTGAGAAATCAATAAGATGGCGTAATCTTGAGCGATTCGATGATTCTTCAATCGATTCTTATCTTAGCGCGATCACTTATCACCCAAGTCATAGAAATTTAATACTTTTTTCATCTTTTTTATTGACAGTTTACAGGTCTATCTATAATATTCGGCTCCGTCTTCGGGGCTATAGCTCAGCTGGGAGAGCGCTACAATGGCATTGTAGAGGTCAGCGGTTCGATCCCGCTTAGCTCCACCAAGATTTTTAATCTCGGTGTGAAAACACCGAGATGTCCTAAGTCCCCTTCGTCTAGAGGCCTAGGACACCGCCCTTTCACGGCGGTAACAGGGGTTCGAATCCCCTAGGGGACGCCATTATTTGGAGCGCTTACTCATCGAGTAGGCGTTTTTTATCGGAGACAAGCTATACTTGTTTGTCTCAACTGCCGACAAGTTCGGTGGGGCAGAGTAAAATCTGTTAAGTCCTAAGTCCCCTTCGTCTAGAGGCCTAGGACACCGCCCTTTCACGGCGGTAACAGGGGTTCGAATCCCCTAGGGGACGCCATATTTAAAGGCTCGATCATTTGATCGGGCCTTTTTTTATGCCTGGAATTTAAGTAGGGTGTCTGGTAAATCGAAACGCAGGTATAAGTGATTAATCTCAATGACTAGAACGACACGGTACAAAATAATTTATTTTTCAGCTATCGTTATTTTAATGGTAGTGGCGATTTATCTCTATCATGCATTTGATCGAAATTTTGTTGTATTGCTGGCGATTGTTGGAGTTGCTTTAATTCCTGGTCGTGCTCAAGGGATATTGCTTAGAGAACATTTTAAGGGAAGACAACTAATGACTCAGGGTGAGTACCAAGAGGCAAAAGAGTGTTTTGACAACTTTAGCAGAAAACTGAGCAATAAAAGTTGGCTAAAACATACTATATGGTTAGGAGGTTTTGTTTATACCAAAGATATTGAAGCCATGACGCTAAACAATATTGGTGTTTGTAATCTTGAACTGGGAGATGTTGAGAATGCTCGAGAGATGTTTAATGGTGCTCTCGAAATCGATGTTGATTATCCGATACCTTATTTCAATCTATCTATTATCAGCGAGTTGGATGGAAACCGAAGTCAGTCTGAGGAGTTTTTGAATAAATCTATTGAGTTGGGATATGCCCAAACGACTGCTGATCAAGTGATACATAAAGCTCAAGAAATATATGCGATTATTGAAAGTAGAGGATAAACGCTGCATTAGCGGACACTCCTCCTGGTTTCAAAATAGAAGTGCACCACCTATACTAATGGCTTATATGCCAAGGAGGTGCACAATGGGAAAGATTTACTCACATCTATCTCTATTTGAGAGACAGAGAATATTTGATTGGTTTCACTACCAGAAGAAGTCAATCAGGGAAATAGCAAGGCGATTAAGTCGTTCACATTCAACCATTAGTCGAGAAATAAAAAGGCATACTTACTTTTATTATGTTGATTGTTATTACCCTCACCCAGCACATCAAGCCTATAAAAGCATGCTCAAAAATAGGGCAAAGAAGATACTGACTAAGTGTGATAAAACCCAAAACTATGTCATTGAGAAATTAAAGCTAGGTTGGTCTCCAGGAATTATTTCTGGAAGGCTAAAGCGGGAAAATGAGTTGAGATATATCTGCCATGAGTCAATTTATCAGTTCATCTATAAAGAAGCTCCAGAGCTTAGAGCGTTTCTTCCAAGGAAACATAAAAGACGCAGAAAGAAATATCCCTATAGGAAACATCCCACAAAAATCAGTTTAAAAACAAGCATTCTTGAGTGTTCTCCATCGATTAACAACCGCTCAGAGTTTGGTCACTGGGAAAGTGATTCCATTGAGTCTAAAAACAGGAAGTGCGCGATTAACGTTTTATTAGAACGAGTTTCCAGGCTAACTCATATAACAAAACTTACTTCGAAAAAGGCATTCGTAACAAAGAATGCCATAGTAAAGCGATTGTCTGAGCATCCAGGTCATTTAGTTAAGTCGATAACCTATGATAATGGTGTTGAAAATGCTGAGCATTTAGAGGTTAATCGACGCCTTAATTGTGACTCTTATTTTTGTCAGCCATACCATAGCTGGGAAAAAGGCGCTGTCGAACAAATAAACAGCTTAATCAGACGGTTCTTACCTAAAGGAACTGACTTTACAGAGGTTACTGACACCGCTTTAAGAAAGATTGAATATCAGCTTAATTCCAGGCCCCGTAAATGTCTGGATTACAGAACTCCAAACGAAGTTTATAATGAAATAAATGGTGCACTTTCAACTTGAAGCTGGGCCTTTTATTAAAAGTAACAACAAGCAGACATCCTGTTTACAAGAAGTTAAAAACACTTCTTACAAGCAACTGCATTAAATTTGAAGGTGTTTTCTATTTGAATTTTGTTCTCAAAAGTTTGTTTGGGTCATATAGATTAATGCGAAATTGGGAGTGACATTTTCTCTGGATGATAAAGCGCCTTTCGCATAGGCGAAATAAGGACTTCTTTGTACTAACTCAGGAATAAAGCAGCTTAGCCGAACTGATTCCGTGCAAACAACGGCGATAAAGCTTCTTGGCTCGTTGTCGAATAAACTCAACCGGACCTATGACTCGACAGTAACGACTCTCTAAGGATTGAAGTTGTGTTAACCAATGGTTGCTCTGTAGGTTGAGACGTTCTAGTACGGATTGAGCTTCTTTAGGTATGGAGGCTTTATTGGGATGAACAATCGCTTTACCTGCCCATTCAACCAGATTAATGTAGTCCCTGTTTGATATATTCTGAGTAATTTGTTTTACAGAGCCTGAAACAGGAAGTAATGTTTCATTAAGTGATTTGTCATCAGTTATGTCATTAAGTCGCTGCTTGATGGAAGTGTGATGAGACTCTTCTAACTTTTGAGTGATTTTCGCTCTGACGGGATTCAGGTCCACATAAGCCATACAGGAAAGTACGGCTCCTTCATCCAATAGGGCTTGAGAGGTATAGCGAGACTGCCAGAACTTGCCATTGCAGTCATCTTCTTGATTACTGAGCTTAGCTAAGGGTTCATTCAATCGACTCATAAACCAGGAGAGGGAGCCGAGTCGTTGTCGATAGAGGGCGAGTGTTTTAGGTGAGTTCAAGATGGCCTGTTTTCGAAGAGTTCTTCTGACGTCAGTTTTACTGGGATAAATAGCAAGCCATCGCTCTGCGACCTCATCATTGCTCCATTGTAGTGGTGCCAATGGGTCTAGATACAACACAATATGATAATGGTTACTCATCACCGCATAAGCATAGATATCAATGGAGAAGAGGGTGCTCAGTTCCTTTATTCTCCTCTCAATCCAGTCTTTACGATGAGAATAGTCTTTGCCAGTTTCTTCATTTACCCCACAAAGAAAGGCTCTTCGAACACAACGAGTGGAGCAGTGATAAAATCCGGGCGAGTGGGAATCCACCAGTTCTTTTCTGGCAATGGTCATCCATGACCTCCTTAATACTTATAAAGTCAGCAACATAGTGTCGAACCAAAGACCTTGAGGCCAGAGGAGAATAACTACTGATGATGTGAGAGGTTTCTTAATCTGTATTAGGCAAAGTGCTATAGTCGGAATGTCTGGTGATTTTACGATTTGAAATTCTTAATTAGTGCCCTTACAAATATGGTAGAATAGAAAATAAAGGAGACAGTTGACTCATTATGAGTAACAGAGTATTTGCCATTGGCGACATCCATGGACATTTGAAGCCACTTCAAGCCATTATTCAAAAGGCGAATCTAGTTGCTGGAGATACTCTTGTCTTTCTGGGAGACTATATCGATCGTGGTCCAAGTTCGAAAGCGGTTATTGAATACTTGATTGAGTTAGAGTCTCAATATGAAACAATCTTTATATTAGGCAATCATGAAGAGGCTTTGTTAACCTCGCGAACCGATAGTGATTACTTTGAAGCTTGGTTAGGTTTTGGTGGGGATACAACCCTTCGCTCATATCAACTCCCCATTGAACAGGAGAGCTTAAGTAAAATACCAACCAGGCATTGGCAATTCTTGGATAACTGCCGTGAATACTATGAGACGGATACCCATCTGTTTACCCATGCGACCATTGATCCTGATGTAAACATTAAATATCAATCGGAAGAAAATCTTAGGTGGTCAAAGCAGTTTTCTACTACCCCCCACACATCTGGTAAAGTCTCGGTTTGTGGTCATGTATCCCAAAAGAATGGTCAAATACTGAATCTCGGACATTCCGTTTGTATTGATACCTACGTATATGGTGGCGGATGGTTAACATGCCTAAACTTAGCGGATAACAGCTATATTCAAGCCAACGAACACGGACTGTGCCAAACGGGTGTGTTAGCCCAAGAGCTATACGATTAAACTCAGGTCTAAGGTTCAGGGGCATCTATAATTAGTGCTTCGAAGCCAGAGGAAAATAGCCTTTAATGATGTGAGAAGTTGCTGAGTCTGCTTTGAGTTAAGTGTTATAGTCGGAGTGTCTGGTGGTTTGTATAGTTAGCAAATAAGTGAAGGTATTAGAGTGAAGCGATTATTTGTTTACGGTACTCTAGCTCCCGGTCGAGTTAATCATCATGTTTTAGCCAATGTGCCGGGCAATTGGGAGTCAGCCTCTTTGAAAGGACATCTATTTTATGAGGGGTGGGGAGCTGATATGGGATGTCCCGGAATTGTTCCCTCGGAGACAGGTGAAAGTGTTGAAGGTTATGTTTTATCCTCTGATTGTTTGGAGGAGTACTGGGATAGACTGGATGAGTTCGAAGGGAGTGGATATCAAAGAGAATTAGCTAAGGTAAAGTTAGCTAATGGCGAGTTCGTTGAAGCATTTGTTTATGCGCTTAGTGGCGGCAGTTGAATTTTTATTTTAAGGACCTATTAACATAATTTGTTTGGAAAGTTTGAGGTCTAATAATGGAAGTTACACTCCACCGAGTAACAAAAGAAAACTATGAAGCTGTTTGTGAGTTAGATGTTACTAAGGAGCAAGAAGAGTATGTTGCTTGTAATATGTGGTCATTAGTTGAATCTATGTTCAACCATGGTTATGAAACCAGAGCTATCTATTTAGAGAAAGAGGTTGTTGGTTTTTTTATGTGGGTGAAAGAGACTGACGATAAGGTTTCTATCTGGCGATTTATGGTCGATGCAAAGTATCAAAATAAAGGCATTGGACGGAAGGCTCTCAGCCTTGCGATAGATGAAGTAAAACGAAATATCAATATTAAACAGATTGAGATCTGTTATGACCCAAAAAATCCAGTTGCTAGAGACTTTTATGCCAGCTTTGGATTTGTAGAAACGGGGATGGATGAAGATGATGAAGACATGCTTGCTATAATAGAGCTTGCGGCATAACAATGCTTTGCCTGGTCGTACAGAGATTGCTTGTTGGCCATTAATATTTTAAGCATTCAGTATGTGAAGCTGAATGCTTAAATGTAAAAGAAAGATTGTGCTCTTATCAACTATATTCGTGTCTTCCTGGCCAAGGGGGCTCTTTGAAATTTAGTTAACTTAAGCGACTAAATTAGTCTTCGAAAGCGGGTTTATGATCAAAGCTGAGAACTCGTTTTAGTATCCATTGATCTTTTTCTAAAACCCAAAGGTGGGTGAATTTCGCTATGCCGGTTTTTTTCAATTGTTGCCCTGAACGTTTGATATAAAACTCGTGGGTGCCGTTTTGTATAGCTCCATAAAGCTTTCCGTTGTCTTTAAGAGGGTAGACCTCCATGGTGTCTTCAACTAATTTTCTTATGGGTTTGTTGTTTTCATCTGAGCAGATGTTTTTTTCTACCGCAGATAGAAAGGCTTGTCGGTTCTGTAGTCCTGCGACATCATGATAAAACTCGAAGTCTTCCGGTATGATAGGCTCTAGTACACTTGTTTTGCACTGATTAAAAGATTCTTCAAAAATAATATGATCCAGTTGCTGTATTTTTAGGAAGAGCTGTTTCTCCTCATCGACTTTTGATAATGCTGGAGCGGTCGAAGCCAGGGCTACGAACAAGAGAAAAATTATTTTCATTTTTTATACCTGAATTGTTTTTGGCTTAATGGAAAGAAACAAAAATCGTGCCAATATCAAACCCAGCGTAGAGCGCCTAGGGAAGGCTAGCAAAGTTATTTTTGTGTGATAAAAGGACTAAAATGTGGCGAGCATGTTTAGTTTAAGGTTAAAATACCTACTCTCATGTTAGAGAAGGATTAGTATTATGAGCATGGTAGTGCAAAGCGAGTGCCCGGGAGAGGCGCTATATGATCGATATTACAATGAATGGGATTATACCGATTGTTTTATTACCGAAGTGACTGGCGAAGTTAGCCTGGAACAATTTGTCGAAGCATTCTATACCACTTATGTTTTTAAGATGGAGCGAGTAGTTCTTGCATGTCTGGTGTTTAAGTTTTCGTCAGATAGAGATGTTGAACAGTTAGTTAAGGGAGAGTCAGATAAGTTTGCTGCATGGACGATTGAAGACAGAGCTGATGACCAACTATTGATGTGCGACTTTCAAAGGAAAACTCGGTCTTGGTTTAAAGTAGAGCCGTATGAAGAAGATGGCTGTCAAAAAACGCGTTTATATTTCGGTACCGCAGTTGTCGCTGATCGAAAAGATAAGCAAGGTAACCCAAGTATTGGCAAAGAGTTCAACTTTTTTATAGGGTTTCATGTTCTTTATTCTCGCGTGCTTTTGTCGGCAGCAAGGAATAGGCTAGTTAAAACACTGAAGCGATAGTCTTTATTGGCTGAGGTATCAAGGAGTTAATATTGAATTAGCTCCTTATTTTGAGATTCTTTAAGGTAGGAAAGGTCCGCGGCTTCCGTTTAATTATTGTTGATTGATTTTTAATCTTTTGTTGGCTCGTGTTAAGATATTCAATAACAATAATAACGGTCGTGTAAAGGCTACGCAGACAATGAAATTTCCCATCTTGATTATCTTTATATTTAGCAGTTTTTTATCGGTGGCCCATGATAACAAGGGCAGAGCTCATTACCTAGGCAATGAAGGTGTTATGGTGAGCCAGTCTGGTGTTAAAGTGCTTTTTGATCCTTTTTTTCATAATAGCTATGGGCATTACACTCTGGTTCCAGAAAAGTTGAGACAAGCTATTTTTGATAACAAAGCACCTTATGATAATGTCAGTGCGATATTCATTAGCCATGCTCATGGCGACCATTTTGATAAGAACGATGTTTTAAAATACCTGCAAAAAAATCAAACTGTGAAGCTGTTTGCTCCGGCACAAGCGGTAGAGATGATAAAGAACCTAAAAGGATATAAAGAAGTTAAAGACCGAGTAACTGCAGTACATTTAAAAAAAGGAGAGGCACCCAAGCATTTTAGTATAAAAGACATTGATATTGAGGTGGTGCGCATTCCTCACGCTGGTTGGCCTAAGCGAGCTGAGATAGAAAACATGGTTTTTCGAGTAAAGGTTGGCGGTTCAACTGTGGTTATGCATATGGGAGATGCCGATTCTGATGTCTCCCATTACTATGAGCAACAGTTTTTCTGGCCTAAGCAAACGACAGATATGGCTTTCCCTCCTTATTGGCTGTCGCTCTCAGCTTCAGGTAAGCATGTTTTAAATAAAGTTATCAACGCGAAGAAAATTATTGGAGTTCACGTACCTACTACTGTACCACCAGATTTAAAAGCGAGTGGAGATGACTTTTTCTCTAAGCCTGGTGAAACTCGGGATATCGAGTAGATAAAGTGTAATGAGATAAGAAGGGCACTCTTAGCTTAAATGAGTGCCCGTTGAGTTTAGTTAAGTATCGCTGTCACCTGTTTCTGGTGTATCGCCAGTTTCTGTTGGTTGTGGCGTAGAAGAGCTGGGTAAGGTTGGCACTGACGCCGAGTTGATCACCGCCGCTTTTTCTAAAGATGCGACTTTTTCTTTCAGGGTATTCAGTTCTTTTTTGATTCGCGTATTTTCTCGGCCTAGCCATCCAGCACGCGCTGATTCTTTTTCGAACTTTTTTTCAGCTTCAGTGAGTTTCTTTTTTAAATCGTCAGTTAAGGCGGCTGCTTGAGACGTATTAGCTGATTTTTGTTGCTCTGCTTGTTGGATTGTCTGATTGGCTTGTTCGAGTTGTTGGCCTAAGGCTTCGACTTGAGATTCAAGCTGCTGGATTTTTTGGGCGGCATCATCAATCTGTATCTGGCTTTTTTGGGCAATATCAAGCTCGGCTTGTTTCAGAGTGCGTTGATATAGCTCGTAGCCTCCTGCTGCAGATGCGCCTGCGACGACAATAAAGGCCAGCAGGCTGGACTTGTGGTGCTTAAAAAAGCTCTGCTGTGCACCGCAAAACGGACAGGCAGTTTCGCCCCATGCGATTTCTCGTTTGCAGCCTATGCAGCGGTTTTTCATAGTATGAGATCTCTTTGTACTGTCTTCATGCAAGAATAGCATGCCTCTCACTGCGAAAAAAGGCATGGATGTTTGAAGTGGCACAGCAGTCTAACCTTGGCTTTCAGCCTATACTCCTATTACTCGTTTGCGCGTTAAATGCCTCTTTGGTATGAACAAAATGTAAACTAAAAAAGTATTGATAGTATTTTCTGAATGCTGTGTTTAGATTAAAAACGTCATCGGAGATTGAGCTTAAGAGGCTTGTAATAGGTTTGTGCAATCTGGATACTTATGAAGAGCATGCAAGATTGACACAGGCATCTAAGAGTCCAATATCATTTTGAGGACAAACAATATGAGTGATCCAACTAAAGTTATTTGTGAGCAGGCACGGGCGTTTCCTGATGTTGTAGAAGGTATGTCATGTAATCAAAGTTCCTTTAAAGCCAAAAAAAGTAAGTTTTTGTTTATTGGACCAGGCCCGAAAGGAAAAGGCTATAAAGCCATGTTTAAACTGGAGCAATCCATAGAGCAAGCCCAGGAGCTTGCAACAAAAGAGCCAGAGCGATATAAAGTGGGAGCATCAGGCGGCTGGATCACTGTTTTGTTTACTGAACAAAAGCCCATCCCAAAGGGCATTTGGCAGAAGTGGTTAAAAGAGTCTTATCAATTAAGCTGCTAAGTTTAGACTGTCGGTGCATGATAATGGAATGAGCAAGGAGCAAAGGAAGTGAATAAACTTTGAGCTGGCGTTTTTAAATATGTTAGAATTCAACGCTTCTCGAGGAGGTAGACGAGAGATTTAGGAGCGAATGCTCATGGATTGGTTAGACACTGAATAATATTTACAGGAAGTCCACATTGAAATTAGAGTTATTGCTATTGTTTGGCATTCTTTCTTTGAGTTGCCACGGGAAACATGACATCACCTATGGAACTTTTCACTTTGAGGATGAGAAGCTAGGAGCGACCTACGAAAGCCACTATGAGTCATTGAGTGAATTTTGTCACTCTGCCAATGAGCTTTTTAAGCAAGAAGAGCCTCTGTGTGTTCCTGAGACTATCAAGAAACAAATAGACGTCTATTGTGAAGGATTAAAAAGTCAAATCGAGTCACAATTAAAGACATTGGCAACTAACGAAGCTATGCCAAAAAACTCAGATTACACAGGCTCTGGAACAATACAGGGAAACAGTGAACGAAATGTCTCTGTAACCATTCATGATGCAAAAGAGTCTTCCAGCGAACAACAAAAAGCGATAAGGCAACTCGCAGAAAAGATTGCTGGAGGACCGCCAAGAAAGTTTAATTACGAATTTAAGTTTGTCTGTTCATATAGTGACGAAAAACAAGGAGAAATATTATGAAAACTCAATTAGAAAACTTACTTTGCTTTCGAGGTTACGAGTAAGCGACGTAGAGGGTTCCCTTCTGAAACACAAGTAAAGACAGGTGACAGAGTGGTTCATGGAGACAAAGAGCTCATAGAAAAACTTGGGAGAAATGATCCCTGTCCTTGTGGTTCAAGGAGGTTATTTTAAAAAGTGTTGTTTAAAGTCAGGCTGTTTTTGACGGTAGTAATCGACACTACTATCGTCGCTGAAGGTTGAAATCAATTCTTTTTTTGCGTGGTCGACGATAAAGGCTCATTTTTGAGCCTTTTATAAAAGGAGTTCTTTTTATGAATGAAGCAGTAGAAGTTTCTGCGACAGAGTGGGAGCATCTGCATTTTTACGGTATCACATCTTATCCCTTGAGTGAGGTGGGGCTTAATCAGCAGATGGCTCAAGGTCTCATTAATATGGTTGGTGCAGGTGCATCGATTTGTACTGGCGCTTTGATTGCGCCTAAGTTTTTGATTAATCAAAAAGGTACGACACCGTGGCTTGCTATGTTTGCGCTTCTTGCTGCCAGACAACCTGCATTGCTACAGGATATACATAAAGGAGAGGCGGCGGCCTTTATACCTAATGATATTTTAGAGTCGCTCTTTATTGATCATAACAATTGGCCGGCTCAGTTATGGTCCCAATATAATATTGAACTTAAAGGGTTTAATGTATTTGTCTTACCATTCTTAGTGCCCAAAGGATCTGCTTACAATTTACACTTTGAGCAGTCGATGAAGGCACCAGATGGCAGTCTGGAAGTGTTTGGCGCTAATGTCTTCGATGAAAACCAGCCAGAGAAGTTACTGTTAGAGTTACAGAGTATACTGGAGTTTATTAATCTGCATCGTCCAGACATCGTTGAGCAATAATTGTCTTCTATTAGTGGAGCTAAAGATTCGTCGTATAAAAATCTTGGTATTCAATAATAAAGTTTCCACTAAAGGCTACCTTAGATAGAGCCTTTGGTGGCGTTCATTCTACAAGGATATCAAATGAAGTTTGCCTATATCATCGTCAATTTATTTATTTTGTGGTCTTCACTGTCTTTGGCAGCTAATCAAAATTCTATTGAAGCCTCGGTTTTAAAGATAAAGAGTGGGGCCTACACAGGCATCGATGGACTGCTAGTTTATAAAGAAGGTAAATTGACGAACGAGTACTACTTTAATGGTTTTGATGCGAAGAAGCTTCATCAAACACGGTCGACATTCAAGAGCGTTACGGGGTTGCTTGCGGCCATCGCATTTGATAAACAGCTCTTGAAGCCAGATGAGCTGATCGTTCCACTTATCTCTCGTTACATGAAACTAGAAAACATCGATCCCGATAAAGCAAAAATAAAGGTGAGTGATCTGCTTAATATGACGTCGGGTCTTGATTGTTCCGAAATGCCGGGCACTGGACCATATCATGACGAGCAGGTTGATAATGGTTCTAATCCTCTTAAGTACAGTTTATCTATTGCTATGTCTGGGCAACCTGGCAAGAAGTGGAAGTACTGTAATGCAAACTCCTTTTTGCTAGGTGTAGCTTTGTCTGCGGCTCTGGAGAGAGCGAAGCAAGGCAACATCAATGAATTTGCTAAAGAGCAGTTGTTTGCTCCTCTTGGCATTAGTGACTATCGAATATATCAAAGTCCTGAAGGTTTTTTATACGCTCAGGGGAATGCTCGTTTTAAACCCAAAGACTTAATGAAGCTTGGTTTGTTAGTTCTTAATAAAGGCAAGTGGCAGGGTAAAACGATTATTAGCAATCGTCATATTGATTCTATATTGAATGGGGTTGTCGATACGCACTGGTCCTGGACTGACTTAATTAAAAAAGATCCTAAGCACAAAGCTCGTTATGCTTATCAATGGTATAGAACCCTATTTGATTATGGAAATAAAATGGTTCCTGTCGCTCATACCTGGGGGAATGGTGGCCAATTTGTATTTGTTGCTCCAGATTTAAATTTAGTGGTTGTTTTTACGGGGAGCAATTATGGAGATATTAAAAAACAGAAGCAGGCATTTGAGATTATGAAAAAATATATTATTCCTGCCGTTTAAATGAAGTCTTAGTGCGGCCGACAACCTAAACTGGATATGAAAGAGCAGTGATTACAAAGGGAAGCGTGACTCGAGAGAAGGCGGCCAGTCAGTTTGAGTTTTTGGCAGAAAAATATCGAGGGCGAAGAAAAGCAATCAAAGAATTTACTCATACTGCACCAGATTTCGTATTCTGGATTTACCCAGATGGCGAATTATTTGATGCGAAAGATGCACATAAAAAGAACGTACCGAAAGGTTACCGTCATATACTCGAAGATGAGCCTGATTACGGCGGTTTTCTTCGAGGAAGGGTTGCTAGCAATTGCGGCCTCAACTCATTGTTGTTTATTGTCGAGCCGAAGCTCTTGCTATAAAAGGAAATAAGTTGGAGCAGTTTTTAAAGGGCGTTTCTCAACTCCCGATTCCCATCGAGTCGAAAACTCTGATTATAAGCGACAATGGCGATCTTTATGGCACTTTAGACGATCTAAAGCAAAGACAAGAATAAAAAAGTGATTGATATAGATGAGAGATGATAAGTACCGAAAGAGTATTAATCGATTAGCAGAAAAAGGAGAAAGAGGGTTTCCTAGAGCATCGCTTGAATTCTATGGTCCCAGTAAGTCCCGCGCAAAGAAAGCGGTACTCGTTATTTATGATGATAATGCTGAGCTCTTCCGTAGTGATTTTAATACAAAAGGTTATGATCTTCGCTGGGACTCTGGTTTTAACAAAGAGGTCTTACAAAAGCTTCGTGAGCATCATGTTAAAACTCTGGATCTATCAAATGTTGTTGTGGGCTGTCATAAAAGTATTCAACACTCAGAGTGCAGATACTGGCAGCGTTTAACTGATGTTAAATCCTATGACTTTAGTGAGCTAACTGAAAAAGGGCTAGTATACGAACTTGAACCCAATGAAGAGGGAAGTTTGATATTAACTGTTTGCAAGCCGCAGAGTGTTAAAGGGAACAAAATATACGATGATAGCTGCTACGTGGAACTTGATGGTATTGAATATCCGACCGACAGCCCTATCATTAGTGGGGTTCTTACGGATGGCGTGTGGGAGTTTGGTGTTGTATCAAGTTATGTGCCTGGTCCGGGGCCTGATGAGTGGTTTGAGGAAACAACGAATTTAACTTTTATGAAGAACACTATCATAGATTACTACTTTTCAAGCAGTAGCTTAATGAAGCGAGAGCCTATTCACTCACTCATTAGAAAGTTGAAACTTTTAGTAGAAAAGATGAAGTAAGAGATGAATACAGGTAATGAAGGAACTTGAATTCCAAATATCCAGTGTTCGGTGGAGTGATTTTTCTGGTCCAGAACATTATAAACCTGACGAGCTAGTAGAAGCTCTTATCGATTTATCTCGATATGACGAGTCGAGAGCTATCAATGGGCTAGAAAACAAAGTACTTTTTGCTGTAGGTAATAATCATGCTGGAACCTACTATCCTGCGGTGCTTGTAGCTCTTGATATACTGATAGTAATTGAGCAAAGCTCTGAGGTTGAAGCCATTCGCAATTGTGCTCATGCGATTTTAAATAATTTATACTATTTTTCGCCAGAAGTCGGCGACTACATGGCTCATTCTCCTCAAGAAATAGAGGACTATGTCAAAGTAAAGCTTAAGCCTTACTCTGACAACCCTGAGTCTTAACTCGATTTTAGAGGTTTGTATTGGATGTGTCATGAGAGCTGATATAGATAAAATAAAGGAAATCGTCGGATTTAGTTGTTTTTTCGCCGGGATTGTTCTGGTTTTAGTTGTGACTTTTTATCCGTCAGTGCCTCGAACTCCAATGGGTTGGTTGGCATTATTTCTATTTGGAATTCCGGCATGGATATTGTTGGAGATGCTGGGCGATTTCGTTTTAGGTTCTAGTTTTTACAAGAATCTTTCCTCATTTGCTCGTATACTTCTAACCATTCCAGCGGTAGTATTTCTTTGTGGTGTTGCGTTAGTCATTATAGGCGTTGTGCGGCGTTACGTATTCTTAGCTGGTGGCTAAACTAACTGTGAGCTAAGGAACCCTAATGAAATTGACTAGAAGAGACTTTGTTCGAGTGAGCGCTTTACTTGGCCTAAGTGGTGGCATCTCTTCTTTGTTTGCTAAGAGCAAAAATAAACCATCCCATGTCATCATTGTTGGGGCTGGTGCCGCAGGATTATCGGCGGGCTATTTACTGGCGCAGTTGGGTATCGACTTTAAGATATTGGAGGCATCTTCGGTTTATGGTGGAAGATTAAAAACATCAACCGACTTTGCTGATTTTCCTGTTTCGCTGGGAGCAGAGTGGTTGCATGTGAACCCTAATATCTTGGTACAAATTGCGCAGGGTGGAAAAACAGCGATTAATGTTCCTACTATTGGCTACAAACATGATGACAAGGCAGTTTACTGGGATGGTGAAGAACTGGAAGAAGTGATGGTAGGAAAAGTAAAAGACAGAAAATTCGTTGGAGGGTCATGGCTTAACTTTTTCGAGGATTACATACTGCCATCTGTTAAAGAGCATATTAGCTACAACACGATCGTAGAGTCTATCGATTACTCAAAGAAAAAAGTGTCTGTATCTACAAGAAGTAAGCAGAATTATGAAGCTGATAAGGTCATATTGACTGCCTCATTAAGGTTGTTACAGGATCAAGATATTGGCTTCTTTCCTCAGTTACCTGAGTCAAAACTCGTAGCTATAAAAAAGGCAACTATGTGGAAAGGCATTAAGATTTTTATGAAGTTCTCCAAGAAATTCTATCCTACCTTTGTCGTTCCAGAGGATATAGAAGACCGATCTGGACAGATTCTTTTTTATGATGCTGCTTACGGTCAAGATACGAGCGAGAATATCCTTGGTTTCTTCGCTGTTGGAAAACCTGCCGAACCTTATTTGTCACTTTCTGGTAATAACTTACGAGACTTTGTTTTAAGTCAGTTAGATCACATATTTGGCGGTGCCGCGAGCCGCAGTTTCATTAAGTTCATTGTGCAGAACTGGCAAGCTGAGCCCTTTGTGAAGGCTGCCTATCTTCAAGATTATGAGAGTCTAGATGTTGTTGAAGCTTTATCTCTGCCCATTAATAAGAAGGTTTACTTTGCCGGTGAAGCCTATGCTGGAAGAGAGGATTGGGGAGGTGTTCATACAGCAACGCAATCAGCTAGAACAGCAGTAGAGCAGATGATGAGCTAAATCTCTTGTTGTTTAAGCCGTAAACATCTGGCATTCATCTTGTGTTTTATAAGTCTTTATTGTTAAGCTACTTAAATAAGTAGCTTTCTGGGGGTAAAGATTGGAATTAATACAGTATTTGGAGCGTCACTTCTATAACAGGCAAGAACTGCTTGCCCTCAGCAAAGTAACAACAGAGGAGCTATTAAAGTATCAACAACAGGAGATGATGCCAAATTGTTCTTATCGTGTAAGTTTTGAGTTAAAAAGTGACTCCTTCTTTGGAGCTCACCAGGAAGCACACGAAACAGAATACTATGCTAAAGGGTACGCTTCTTGGTTAGGTATTGTTAAAACGCTGGAGTCTAAAGAACACGTCTATGAGCACTTTTATCAGCGTTACATACGGAAGATCGCAGAGTTAAAAAAGCTGGGCCATTGGTCAGACGATCCAAAAGTAAATGCTCAGATCGATTTGCATATAAGCTCAGAATGGAAATATTTTTTGGACGGTACCTATGGTTTGTGCACTCAATCTGGTTTGCCAGAAGATATTGCAGCTAAAGAATTGGCAATACTGGAAATCAATCAGTTGTCATCCGAGGAATCTTTAACTGTTGAACAAACAGCCCAATTAACTAAAGCGGTAAATCTACTCGATGAAGCAAGTTCGTTGTTTGCTCCCCACGAGAGGCCTAAGAGTTCGAGGCAGAGGCTAATTAACGATATTCGCCGACGTTTTCAATTATCGGCATGAATGAGTAAATACTAAAACAGAGATGAATGCGTCATTTAATAAGAGATTAAAACTATGAGTCACATTAGTTGGGATGATTTTCAAAAAGTGGAAATTCGAGTCGGGACTATTGTCGAAGTGGAAGACTTTCTTGAAGCACGAAATCCTGCCTACAAACTGAAAGTAGATTTTGGTGACAAGATTGGAATCAAGAAATCCAGCGCTCAAATAACTGACTTGTACACTAAAGATGAGTTACTCAACAAAAAGGTGGTGGCTGTTGTTAACTTTCCAGTTAAACAGATTGGTCCTGTGATGTCTGAATGTCTGGTGACTGGGTTTCATAGAGAAGATGGTTCTGTTGTGCTCGCTGTACCAGACTCGGATGTTCACGATGGTGCGCGATTGGCTTAAATCAAATTTTGTTATGTGGATTTTACATAGATGGTGAGTCATTCATCAGAGATATTCCGTTGTTAGAATCTATTGCATCAAAATCGAGTATTAATTAGTCTCTTAATTTTGTGGTATAACCCACTGTGAGTATGCTACTTTGAGGGCATATTACTTTTATTAGTCCTTACTTTTTGAGGGGAGTTCTTGAAAGAACTATTAAGTAATTGACTAGAAGAGGGAATATAGGCGTTGCATAAAAACGATTACTCTTAAAAACTGAGGTCATATATGAATAATAAAATCATTGGAATTGTATTAATCATTGTGGGAGTCGCGCTGGCTTTTTGGGGATATAACATCTATGACTCAGCAGGCTCGCAAATCACACGCGCATTAAGCGGCGACACTCCAATTGAAGCTTGGGCTGGAATGGTGGGCGGAGTGATTTGTGTGGTTATTGGAATCTTTAAAGTAAAATAAGTTCAAGTTGCCAAATACTGATTTAGGTTCTTCAGTAGGCTTGCTATTCATCCATTATTAAAGTTGATAAATAGCGAGCTGTTTCCTGTTCATTTACTGTAATTCTGGATAGCTCTTATTGCTAAGCATCTGTTAGGAAGAGTTGGTTAATCGAGTATAAGTTTAATTGGAATAAGTAGCGAATAATGTCTGACATAAAAGAACAAAAAACGATATTAAGTCGTCTGTGTCGATTAATGTGTGGAGTGTTTTTTATTGCTCTGGTCATGTCTTCAATTTTTACCAATGGTTTTTTCTCGATACTTCCATTGACTGTAAAGAACATTACGCTTTCTGTTTTTGTATGGATTTTATTTGTTCTATCATTTCATTTTTCTAAGCCTGATCCTGACCAGAGAAATGTTAAAGCCACTCTGGTGATCGCCTTTGTCGGCTTTTTCTTCACTCCTTTTTTAATTCTAGAAGCTGCTCCAGCTATTAAGCATATCAGTTCCTATGAGTATAAGGAGCTGGAGTTAAACATTGATCGCTTAGCAAAGTCTAGTGGCAGGGGAATGTGTTCTCCAAGAGTCGAGTTTGATGATGCTGGTATTCTTTTTTATCCATATATATGTCTATCAAATGACGATTATGAGAGGCTAATATCCATGCAGAAAGTATGTGCGGTCGTCAAAGCTTCTAATGTTGGGCGTAGCGACTACCGTCTTAAGCAACCGCTAACAGAAGAGTGCACTTAAGCTCACAAAATCAGGCCTCAAAATTACTGAGCAATGCCTATAAGGTGATATTTATCGTCTATACTAGAACCATCAATGGTATGACATTAAGCCTGCACAATGCAGATAGATGGCTACACATTATTTCTGATTTTCTTTATATCCGCATGTACCGGCGCATTAGTCAGCGGCTTTCTCTGGTTAGTTAATCGAGAAATCAAAGGTTTAGGTTATTGGTTCTGGTCTCAGCTCCTTTACGCACTTGCTGTTCCCTTGGCGATGTCTCGGTTTGTATGGGGAGAAACAGTCGGTATATTACTTGCTAACAGCGCTTACTTCGCTTCTACTCTGTTGTTTGTGATAGGCCACGTTGTCTTTCTTAAGAAAAAACATCCAGTATGGTTTTACACTGGCTTAATTGTCGGTTTTGTCTCTGTTTTTAGTTACTACTATTTTGTCGAGCCGAATACTCATGCTCGCACTCAGTTAATGAGTGGTGTTGCTGCTTCCGTAGCCATGTATTTTTGCTTTCTTTACTGGGAAGCGTGGCGTTATCAGAGACAAGTAGCCTATCTATTTGCATTGTCTGTATTTCTTATCTCCTTCACTATCAATGTGATGAACATTATGCATTCGCATTCAACACCGCCAGAAACTTTATTTGATGCGCTAGCAGAAAAGCCTGCTCTCTATATTGGACTCTTTATTGTCCAACTGGTGCAGCTCTTTGCGCATTTCTCATTAGTAAACGCCATTCGTCTAAAAGCGCTCAGTTATTTGGCCGATCACGATTCTTTAACAGACACTCATAATCGCAGAAGCTTTATGCAGCAGGCAGAAAGAATATTCAATCGAGCGCAGGATGATCAGCAGCCCTTATCGGTGTTAATGATCGACGTAGATTGGTTCAAGACCATTAACGATCGTTACGGTCATCACATAGGAGATGAAACTCTCAGAGCATTGGTCCAGCAAGTAAAAAGTCAATTGCGTCCGGGTGATCTGCTTGGACGATATGGCGGCGAAGAGTTTTGCGTTCTGTTGGAATCTGTGGAACAGGATGGTGCACTAAAAGTTGCAGAACGCATCAGAAAAGCAGTAGAGAATAATAATATTAAAGTTCGTGATGTTAGTTTGGTATCTACCGTCAGTATTGGCGTATCTGGCATAACACAACTGATGGATTCATTTGAACAGGCATTGCAGCGCGCTGATGAAGCTTTATATCAGGCTAAGGACAAAGGGCGTAATCAGGTTTGCAGCCTGTAATATTTATTGCCCAGTAGTACAACCTGTGATACATAGTGAAGAAAATCTGTTTTTCTTGGACTAAATATTGAAGGTTAAAGTTCTAAACATTTTTTCTGTTGCTATTTTATTGGCTGGCTGCTCTGGAGTTCAGCAAAAACGTATTTTTCATACTCAGACGCTCAATGCTAATGGGTTATATGATGAGCAGCAGCAAAACTTCTCGCTAATAATCAAAGATGAAGAGGTCGCTGCTTTTTCCAGACCTGGAATTCATGGGAACATAGGATTTAAGACACTTTCTGTCAGTAAGGCGAAGGCGGTTGTATCTTTTGCTGATTCTCTATCGAAGTCTTCATTTGAGATCTTGAGTCATGAACTAGTGTCGCGAGAGAAAAAAGCAACTTCTTATACCGGAGAGCATTCCAACCTATTTTCGCGTTATGTTAATCCATCCAAGTGTAACGAGATGGCGATTAAGTCTAAGTTGCCTTTGGACGTACAAGAAACTCTGTCTTTTAGAATGGAAGCGTGTGAAGACTTTATCGAAGTCATCACAAAAAATAATCAGCATAAATGTTCGATCGACTTAACCTCTTTTGCCAAAGCTCATACTAATAAAACCGGTAGCCCAGAATGGCCACTATCAACGGCTTTTGACTACGCGTTACAAGAAAGCAGCGGAAACGTAATATTACGAGAAAATAACTGGCGTTATGTGAGAAGTGGTGAAATAACTTTGTATGAGTTGTCATGTACAGAAAAGGTGAAACAATACGAAATTTCTACACGAGGTCTTGGTGATGAGTTTTTTATTGTGAAGGTAAGCCACTATGGAGAGCCAGCGTTAATTATTCGTTATGATGATTGGAAGAAAAATCGTATTGTTAAATTAGATGGAGAAATTCTATACGACGGACCCATACTCATGCGGAGCTTTCATAATGAGTTGTTTTTGCCCGATGAGGGTTACATATATTCCTTTGATGTAAAACGTAAAGAACAACAGAACACATCCTCTTTTTATTTGGATATTCATCGTCTGACTTATCAGAGAGATGGTTTTGTAAGTCAAACAGTTGAGTTTCCTTTACCATCACGTTAATTGGTGTTCCTTGGAGTAAAGTATTTTTTGCCATTGGTATGTTAACTCGACAAGTTCGACATTATTCCAGTTCTGTGACATACTGTTTTAATAAGTACTACTTGGATAAGCTGTGGGACATGCGGTAGACCCAACTTCGCGTGTTTTTATTGAGGTTTATTTAGTACCTATTGAATGATTAAGGACTGAAACGTGAGCATGATAAATAACATAACATTAGAACAAAGTGTGATCGGAATATTGGCCTTCAGTGTCATCCTACTGTTTATTTTGCTGTCTCTGATATTAAGGCGTTTGTCATCCTTAACCAAAAATCACCATGAATCATCACTGATTAAGCAAGAGCTCTCTGAACAGCTATTACAGCTTCGAGAAGTGCAGTTAGAACGATTCTCTCAGGCAACCGCAGATACGCAATATGCCTTTTCGCAGTTAAAAGAAAGCCTCACTCGGCATTTAGGCACTTTTCAGCTTAAGCTCGACAAACAAGCCAGTGTGACGGCAGAAAAATTATTGCGACAGCAGCATCAATTTCAAACAGTGATCGCTGAGCAGATGCAGGGGCTAAAACAATCCCAGACAGAAAGCTTCCACCAAGGGTTGATGCAACAGCAACGTCAGATAGAAACCTTTAGAGTTGCTTTAATGGAATCACTGCAACAATCACAAACAACGGCGTTGCGTGAGCAAGATGTCTTAAGGAAAAAACTGGTAGAAGAATTACGGACCCAGTTGAGTGATATCCGCGATGAGTTAAAAAATACCCTTAACCAAAATACTGAACAAGTAACCAAGGGCCTAACCAGCCTCACTCAATCCACCGATGACCGATTACAGCAAATCAGCGGACAGGTAGAAAAACGTTTAACAGAAGGTTTCGAAAAAACCACGCAAACATTTAGTGATGTATTAAAACGTTTGGCACTGATTGATGATGCGCAGAAAAAAATCACCGAGTTATCATCGAATGTTGTCAGCTTGCAACAGGTGCTTGCCGATAAGCGATCACGGGGAGCCTTTGGTGAAGTCCAGCTCAATGCATTAATTCGTAATGTATTACCAGCGGGTCATTATGCTATCCAACATAAACTATCTAATAATAAAATCGCTGACTGTATGTTGTTTTTACCAGAACCTACTGGGCATGTTGCTATCGACGCAAAGTTTCCTTTGGAATCTTATCAACGCATGACCGATTTTGAGCGTTCAGATATTGAGAGGGCAGCTGCTGCTCGACAATTTAAGCTCGACATAAAAAAGCATATTCGAGACATCAAAGACAAATACATTATTGCGGGCGAAACAGCGGCCGGTGCAATGATGTTCATTCCTGCTGAAGCGATCTTTGCAGAAATACATGGTCATCACTCCGAGCTGGTCGACTTTGCACACAAAGAGAAAGTCTGGCTAGTGTCACCTACCACCATGATGGCAATACTGACAACCGCCAGCGCGGTGATCAAGGACGAAGCAACGCGAGAGCAGGTGCATGTTATTCAACAACACCTTGGTTATCTGGCTCAAGACTTTGATCGTTTCCAACAACGCATGGACTCATTATCTCGTCATATCAACCAGGTATCCAAAGATGTTGATATGGTTCACACTTCGGCTAAAAAAATAACAAATCGATTTAGTAAGATTGAACAGGTCGAAATCAAAGAAAAGCCTGCTGAATCTCTGATTTCTAACTGATTTTTGAGATAGCGCGAAGATTTTGCGATCCGGGTAGGCGACTCGGTTATCTATTGGCTATATTTAAATAAAGCCTAGTGATCGTTTGATGGAGTCTGTAGTGACCTTAATAAAGTCTTTGGAAAATTACCTCAATGATAGGGAAGCGGATTTTGAAGTTGTCGAGATGGAGGAATGCAAACATCTGATAAATGCTGCTGACACCTTAGGGGTAGAACCCAATCAAATGCTTCGTTGTGTATTGCTGCAAGGGGATTCCAAGCGATACATGGCGGTTTTACCCGCCAGTCATTTGTTAGATTTTGAAGCTTTGCGTAATCTGAAAGCTGATGAATTTAACGTCATTGATGACGCCATGGCTCTGCAATACTTTAGAGGATGTGATCAGGGGTATTATCCGCCGGTTCCAGATTTATTTGGTTTTGAAGGTGTGGTTGACTCGAGTGTGTTTGAGCAAGAGCAGGTGTTTATTCACATAGGTCATGGTGATGGCTTTCTAAGGTTGGAACGACGTGCTATTGATCTGGTCTTCTCGGCTTTTGAAAGCATGTCCTTTGCTTGTGGCCCAGAAAAGCTCTATTCCGGTCGTAGTGCGCAAGAAGACTGTAATGATGCTGCGCTTCAGCAGTTTACGCCGATTCGAATAAAACAACGTATTGACGAAACCTTTGATTTACCTGCAATGCCAGACATTGCTCAAGAAATCATGAAGTTAAGAGTTGATCCCAGCGCTGATGCTCGAAAGTTAGGCGAAATTGTGGCCCGAGATCCCAGTTTGGCGGCTCAAATTATCAGTTGGGCGAGCTCTCCGTATTATGGTTATAAAGGCACGATCGACTCTGTTGAGACAGCCATCTCTCGAGTGCTCGGGTTTGATCTGGTAATGAACCTGGCGCTGGGTATATCCATTGGCAAATCGCTCAACGTCGCCGTCGATGGGCCCTTGGGAGTCAGAGCCTTCTGGAAGCAGTCGGTCTATTGTGCCAGCCTGGTCGAAAAGCTGTGCCTGGGAGTGCCGCCCAAACAAAGACCCGAGAGAGGCCTGTCTTACTTAGCGGGCTTGCTGCATAACTTTGGCCATTTGTTGCTTGGTCACTTGTTCCCACCTCAGTTTTTGTTGGTCAATCGATACGTAGAAGCCAATCCCTATATTCATATCGAAGATATTGAACATTTTGTATTGGGCGTTACTCATGAAGAAATGGGCGCCTGGTTAATGAAAAACTGGCACATGCCTGACGAGCTTATAGTCTCGGTACGTTGGCACCATAAAGAAGAATTCTGGAGTAAGCACGCGGTTTACTCCAATCTGGTCTTGCTGGCGAACCGGCTATTAAAACGCATCGAAATTGGCGATGCCTGCCGCATGGAATTGCCCCAATCGACACTCGAGCTCTTGTCTTTAGAAGAATCTAAAGTGATGCAGAGCTTTGAATCTCTGCTTGAAGAGCGAGATGTGCTCGATATGATGTCAAAACAGCTGGTGGCATAGCTTATTCAGGTTTTAAAAGGTAAGCGTTGATTAAGCTCATCACGGTAGGCCGACAATTGGAGCGATTCATCAGAATATATCTGTTTGAGCTGCTGATTGAGGCCGTCGTGACGGGTAAAGTAGAAAGATGAGCTCAGCTCTGCCTCGAATCCCCGCGTGACTTTATGCTCTCCCTGTACACCCGGGTGAAATGCCTGCAATCCTCGTTCAATACAAAACTCAATACCCTGATAATAACAACATTCAAAGTGCAGCTGAGTCACTGGGCTAAGAATTCCCCAATAGCGTCCATATAGAGTCCTATCATCAAAGGTCATGCACGACATGGCTAGAATGTTTTCATTTTCTCGTGCTACCACCAATAAGCACTGCTCGGCACATTCAGTGAGCCAGCGCTCAAAGAAAGATGCGTTCAAATAACCTAAATGCCCTGATTTTTTTAAATACGTCGATTGGTACAAGGAGACAAAGGCGGCGATCAAATCTGCGGTGATGCTGTCTCCGGTGCAGCGCTCAATGGTGAGTTGAGATTGAGCAATCTTTTTTCTTTCGGCACGAATGTTTTTGCGTCGTTTCAATTTGAGCTGTGAGAGAAAGTCTTCAAAGCTGGTATAGTCCCGATTTCGCCATAAAAACTGAATGCTATGACGCAAAATCCACTCTCGTGATACTAGCTGTTCCGTCCAGCTCTGTGGCAGATACAATAGTTGCCCCATAAAGAGCCCCAGGTTTTCTAGCTCTTGCTGAACTCGATCCGATACCTTCTGCATAACAAGAGGAGATGTCTCTGGCAAAGGCATCTCTACTGGCGTAAAGGGGAGTTGGGCCACCCACTTGGGGTAGTAGCGAATACCGGCTCGTTGCAGTTGCTGGGCAATATCCCAGTCAAAAACGTATTCACCGTAAGAGTGATGTTTTAGATAACCGGGCAAACACAGTGATTGCTCTTGAGCTTCTAGATTCAGATGGTAGGGCTGCCAGCCGCTCTCTGTCTCCAGACACCCTGACTCTTCCAGCAACGACAAAAACTGATGGTTGTAAAACGGATGTTTGGAATGGCCGGATAACTGCGTTGCCAAAGTGTTGCAATCACGAACACTGTGAGTGAATTGATGGGATGGAAAATGTTCAGACTTCATTCAGTTACATAGCCCTAAAATGGATACCAAGCTGAGCAAAGTTTGAAGGGTTATTCATGAAAAAGTCAATGTACGGGCTATTATTAAGCGTAATGAGTTTACCAGCTTTGGCCTATGACAGAGATGAAGGTTACGCTTGGGGCACTGTTTTAGAAGTAAAACCTCTGGTCGAAATCGTTCGTTCGACGGAACCAGAAGAATTTTGCCGAGAAGTCGTGCACTACGAAAAACCGAAATCCAGTAAAACCGCAACCATACTAGGGACTATTATTGGTGGTGCTATTGGTAACGAAATAGGCCACGGTAAGCGTAATAAACAGATTGGAGCGGTAGCTGGGGCAGTACTGGGCGGCGCTATTGGTAATGATATTGCCAAGTCCAATCAACGTCCAGGGCGTAGCAGTGTGAGAACTGTGTGTGATACTCGCTATGTTGAGGTAGAAAGAGAACGGGTTTCTGGTTATCGTGTGGTTTATCGATACAACGATAGAAATTACACAACCGAAATGCCTTATGACCCAGGTGATGAGATCCGAGTTCGTGTAAGCGTAGCGCCAGTCATTGACAATGACTAATGGCTAGGGCAAGATGCGGGGCACTCTGTACTTGTCTAAGTAGTAGCCGCTCGTATGACCTCGTTCTGTCGAGTGTTACTTAGTTATTATAATAATTCCAGTAGGCGGAGATTCTAGAAGTGAGAAAGTATTTAACATTTTTGGTGATTAGTGCGTTGATGTTGGGCACGTTAAATGCCAGTGCAGCGGATGCCAAAAGTTGTAAAGTGATTTCTAAAAGCCAGGCCATAGCAGCCGCACAAAGGCAAGTGAAAGGTAAGGCGCTCTCTGCCACTCGAATAAACAGTCGGGGGCCTGCTGTTTATAAAGTTAAAATTCTGGTTAAGGGACGGGTTAAAACCATTAATGTAGATGGATGTACCGCCAGAGTTATTCGTGTTAATTAAGACAGTGGTCGTAATAAGGAACCAATCTGTATGAGAATATTAGTCGTAGAAGACGAACAAGCATTGCAAGATCAACTTAAGGATGCTCTCAACCAGCAAGGGTTTGCAGTTGATCAGGCAACGGATGGTGAAGAAGGCCTATTTTTTGCTCGAGAATATCCCATTGATTTGGCCATCGTCGACTTAGGCTTACCTAAACTCAATGGACTGGACCTGATTAAGAAGGTTCGAGAACAAGACTTAACCTTTCCTATTTTGATATTAACGGCCCGTGATCGTTGGCAGGACAAAGTCGAAGGGCTTTCGCTTGGGGCCGATGATTATTTGGCAAAACCTTTTCAGATGGAAGAATTATTGGCGCGAACCAATGCGCTGCTGCGACGCTCTGCTGGCTTAGCCAATCCTGTGGTTAAAAAAGGCCCCATTGAGCTAGATACCATGTCGCAAGGTGTTACCGTAAATGGCGAAGTGCTGGAACTTACCGCTTACGAATACAAAGTGCTCGAATACCTTATGATGAATTCTGATAAAGTCATTTCAAAAACCGAGCTAACAGAACATATTTATGAGCAAGATCACGATAAAGACAGCAACGTCCTTGAAGTCTTTGTACGACGCTTACGCAAAAAGCTGGATCCCGAAGGAACCTTGCAACCCATCGATACGTTACGTGGTCGAGGCTATCGTATCAGTCCAAACTTATAGTCATAATACTCTAAAAAACACAGTATGTTTTCTTCGTTAAAATTTCGTTTAACGTTACTGGTCTCTATTTCACTGATCGTGTTGACCAGCGCCGTTGCCTGGGTGCTGGTTAAGGCCTTTGAGCAAAGTTTACAGTCTCAGCTCCAAGATCGTATGCAAACCCAGATGTATATGATCCTAACCGCAGCCGACGAAGATAAACCCGGTCAATTGTTAATCCCCGAAGTTGTTCATGAAGAAACCTTTAATCAGATCGACAGTGGCAACTATGCATTTGCACTCGATAAAGATAATACTGAACTCTGGCGCTCTTTTAGTGCGGTGGATCTTAATAGTTTTGCGGCCGAAAAAAGTGCGCCTGGTGACTTCGAGTTTGATCAGATAGTTACCAACGATATTGGCTACTTTCGTATGCGTTATTCAGTTATCTGGGAAAGCAACGATGGCAGCGAACACTTTTATCAGTTTATTGTATTGCACGAAGCTTCTCAGTTATACGATGTGATTGATGAATTCCAAATGACTTTATGGAGTTGGTTAGCATTTGTCTTTGCGGCCATGTTTATCGTGCAATTAGTCGCATTGCGTTGGGGGCTGAGTCCTTTGCGTCATATCGCTTATGATCTGGCTAAAATAGAATCTGGCGAACAAACACAGTTGAGTGCTAAGTACCCCAAAGAACTTAAACCCTTGACACAAAATCTGAATATATTGATTGAAACGGAACGAACGCAACGCGAACGTTATCGTCAGACTTTGTCTAATCTTGCTCATAGTTTAAAAACACCCCTGGCGGTTATTCAGGGTTCCTTAGGGCAAGACATTTCGAAAAAAGAATTTGATAAGCTTCTGTCACAGCAAGTCGTTCGAATGAATGAGATTGTACAGTACCAGTTAAATCGAGCGGTGACTGGACAAAAAAGTCATATGCTGGCGTCGGTCAACGTGAACGAAAACATCGAAAAAATTCTGGCTGCGCTACAAAAAGTGTATGCACGCAAAGCCTTATCCGTAGAATTTATCCAGCCCGAGCCTGCTCGTTTTTATGGCAATGCGGGCGACTTGATGGAGTTCATGGGTAACATATTAGACAACGCGTTTAAGTGGACGGCAACGCAGGTAAGGGTGTCATTGCAAGTTAATGAATCTCCGCAAATGTATGGAATAAAAATTATCATTGAAGATGACGGCCCTGGTGTTCCGCCAGAAAAGCGAATCAATATATTGCAACGAGGCAAACGGCTTGATGAGCAGGTCGAAGGGCAGGGCATTGGTTTATCGGTTGTTGCAGAAATTATCCATCAGTATGGCGGCTCCATTGTTATAGATGACAGTGAGCTAGGTGGTGCCAAGTTTGAGCTGGCGTTTGAGTTTGATCGCGTCTAGTTCCTATCACCAACAGTGCTTTTTAATCCCATTTATTGGTGCCGCTAACCATGGCTGAAGAATCCGTTCAGCGCAAAATTATTCATATTGATATGGATTGTTTTTATGCTGCGGTAGAGGTGAGGGATAACCCAACGTATCGCGGACAACCCATCGCTGTGGGAGGTCGTTCGGACCGCCGTGGAGTGATTGCAACCTGTAGTTATGAAGCTCGCGAATACGGCGTTCGTTCTGCCATGCCTTCGGCTCATGCTCGCAAGCTCTGTCCTGAGTTGGTTATCTTGCCACCTAACATGAAGAAATATAAGGCCGAGTCAGAGAAAATTCGTCAGATCATGGCTCGATACACGGATAAAATAGAACCGCTTTCATTGGACGAAGCCTATCTTGATACCTCTCACTCCGAAGCGTTTCGTGGCAGCGCTACTTTGATAGCCAATGCTATTAGAGATGACATTTACCGAGTGACTAAACTAACGGCATCTGCAGGAGTAGCGCCCAGCAAGTTCTTAGCCAAAATTGCCAGCGACTGGAATAAGCCTAACGGCATTAAAGTGATTACTCCTGATGATGTCGATGATTTTGTCTTTCACTTACCTGTTGCCAAAATTCATGGTGTAGGCAAAGTGACGGCACAAAAAATTCGCAATCTAGGTATCAATACCTGCGGTGAGCTGCGCGAACTGAGTCAGGCTGAGCTAATTAAAAAGTTTGGCCGTTTTGGTGATACTCTCTATCGATTTGCACGTGGCATTGATAATCGCGAAGTCAAAGCCCGATCAGAGCGAAAATCTGTCAGCGTAGAGCGCACCTATTCTGAAGACATGAGCACCTTGCAAGAATGTCAGCAAGAGCTCCCACACCTTACCTCTCGACTGTCCGTTCGTTTAGGGGGAGGAGACAATATTCATCGAATTCAAAAACTGTTCGTGAAGCTGAAGTTTTCGGATTTTACCATTACGACGATTGAAACCAGCGCTCGTCGCTTGGATGTCAATGTATTCTATGAACTGTTGGAGCAAGCTTTTGAGCGCAAACAATTAGCTGTTCGCTTAATGGGCATCGGTGTGCGCTTGCGAGAAGCGCCTACTCAGTTTGAGCAATTAGATATTCCTTTCCCATAACTATCCGTAATTTCTACGCAGTTCCATCTCCATCTCAATTTATTCTACTTTTACGATTAAAAAAAGATATCCCTTTGTAGGTATTTTGGCCTTCTGGAGTTCTCATTTCATATCTTTTATGCGATAGAAGTGGCAAAAAACAAATGGGTATATTGTATACAATATAATGTGTGGTTATGATGACAGTGCAGTATTCAAACAATAAAACTGAATACTGCTTTCCATTCTGCGCATACGGGGTGCAGCGCAGAATGCCACCTAACACAAAAAAATAATGTCGAGGTTCATCATGAACATGTTCAAAAGTCGAGGCTTGGTAGGAGTCTCTATGTTGCTTATGGGAGCAAGCTTTTCAATAGCTGCCAAGCAACATGCGCCTGTTAAGCATTCATCTCAACATATCAAACCGCAGATAGAAGTCGAGGCTCCTGTCGAGCCCATGTATCATCATATCCATAGCAAGCATCATTCACATCATCAAAAAGTCTCTATAAAAGCAACCTGTGATATGAATGGCTTTGCTACCAAAACCGGTTCTGCACTCGTCAGTCATATTCGTAATGCTGATACTGAGTGTCTGAACAACTTATTCACTGCCAACACAACCAGTTTTGCAGCTTTTCAAGCGAATAAAATGCTCGATGTTGCAAATGCAACGGCTACCTTAGCCAGCCAATACTCGGCGACAAACGGGCCGAATGATATTGGAAATCTCTATCTATTTTTGCGAACTGGTTATTACATTCAATTTTATAATCCAGATGATGTACCTGCTTACGGCAATAATGTGACACAAGCCGTAACTCGTGCATTGGATAACCTGGTAGGTAACGGCGATTTTTATGCAGCCAGTGATCAACATGGAAAAAATATTAATGACGCGATCATCTTGATGGATAGTGCGGGGTTACAGCATCGATATATACCTGCCGCAAAAGAGTGGTTGAATCGTTGGAATCAAGATGCCGCTCAGCACTGGTATATGAGAAATGCGGTTAATAGTTTTTTTACCATGCTGTTTCGTGGTCATTGGAATGATCAGTTTGTTGCAGCTATTGCCGATGATTATCAACTCGTAGAGCTGCTCGCTAAGTTTGCACAACAAGACTGGATGCTTACTCATGATGCATTGTTTATGCAAGAAAATGCAGCGGGTGAGCTCACCCGAATTCTACAACATAAGCAGGCTGCGGTTTATTCGACAGTAAAAGCTCGCACAAAAACAATACTGCAACGTTATAGCATGACCGGAACAGGCGCCAGCGTCTGGCTTCGTGCAGCAGGCAATGCTGATTATTACGATGACTGCGCAGAATTTAATATTTGTGGTTTCAAGGAGCAACTAGAGCAACAAATTTTATCGGTCAATCATTCTTGCAGCTCAACCATTAAAGTACGTGCACAAGAAATGAATTCATCAGAGTTGAATGATTCTTGTCAAAAACTTTCCGTTCAAGAAACCTTTTTTCACTCTATGTTAGAGACCAATAATACGCCCGTTGCAGATGACCATAACGAAGATCTCGAAGTGGTTGTGTTTGATGACTATGATAACTACAACACTTACGCTGGACTCTTTTTTGGCATCAGTACTAACAATGGTGGAATGTATTTAGAAGGTGATCCTTCCGATGTCAATAATCAAGCGCGTTTTATTGCTCATGAAGCTTCCTGGTTGCGTCCAGAGTTCGAAGTTTGGAACTTAACTCATGAATATGTTCATTATCTTGATGGACGTTTTAACCTTAAAGGGGATTTTGCCGACGCTCGTACCAGTAGCCACAAAACAGTTTGGTGGATAGAAGGATTGGCAGAATATATTTCGAAAAAGAATCGCAATGACAGCGCCATTGAAGCCGCTCGAACTCAAGCTTTCCCACTTAGCACGATTATGTCTAATGACTATAACAGTGGGCAAAACCGAGTTTACACTTGGGGTTATTTAGCCGTTCGTTTTATGTTCGAAAAACATCGTGGCGAAGTGGATCAAATGCTTGCCTATTTCCGTGCAGGTAACTACGACAATTACCTAAGTTACATCAACAGCATTGGCACCAGCTATGACGCAGAGTGGAATGCCTGGCTGCAAACTGTTGAAAGCAACGACGACATTCCCGGCAATGGCGGGGGAGGCGGCGGAACCGACGCTGAACTGCAAAATGGTGTAAGCAAAACGGGTATTGCTGTTGATGAGCAAAATGGAGAAGTTCACTTCTACATCGAGGTTCCAGAAGGTGCAACAGATCTTAAGTTTGAGATCAATGACGGAACCGGTGATGCTGATCTCTACGTTAAACGAGGAAGTCAACCAACAGCTTCTGATTATGACTGTCGTCCATGGAAAAACGGTAATCAAGAAAGCTGTGAGTTTGCTACTCCGGTCTCAGATCGTTGGTATGTGATGTTACGAGCTTACAATCCATTTGCTGGCGTTACCTTAACAGCGTCTTTCACACCTCCAAGTGGAGGAGGCGTTGATGCTTGTGCAAATAGCTCAGGTATTACTTACGGTAATGTCGAACTCAATACGCCTACTTGTGTTGCAGGCAGCAATGCACTTCAATATTTTTATACTTATGTTGAGGCTGACACGAGTCAATTAGTGATTGAGCTGAATAATGGCTCTGGTAATGGCGATCTTTATGTTAAGGATGCATCATGGGCTACGGTTTCTGACTACGATCAACGTTCAACCGGAGCAACTAACAGCGAGCGTATTGTTGTGAACAGTCCAACAGAAGGTTGGTACTATGTATCGGTTGCTGCTAATCCAGAGTATGGAGATACAACTTTAACTATTAGTTCTAACTAGCTGTAATAAAGCGCTGGTGTTGGCCAGCGCTTGTTTTATCTGAAGAAGCCTTGTGCAACTTCGATCTTTTCATGTATTCGAAGATAGTTTTAAAAATTTTAAGGAACCAAAGCCTACCTATAAAACTTTAATGTGGTTTGCTTAAATATTGTCCACTCTCTCCTGATCTTATTAGTGAAACATAATGTATGTTTTTAATAGAGCTTGTGACTACCTTCTCATTTATATTTATTGACAGAAATGACATTAAAGTAGTCAGATAAAAAACTTTAAAAAATATACTGAAATAGATATTTTGTTGTTTGTTTTTCTCATAAAATAAATCGTTCTTTAATATCCCGCCTAGCTTAACGATATGCAAACGACTGTTGATTTATCGTTCAAAAAAATTTACTAAAACAAAAATAGAAAGGTTAAAGATGAATTACTTCCTTATATTAGTTATTGGAGCCTTTATGGTATCGGCCAATGCTCATGGTGGTCGCACTAACAAAGATGGATGCCATGAGAATAAGAAGACCGGGGTATACCATTGTCATGGCGAAAAACTCCAGTATTCAACCTTAACAAAAACTAAAAATGAGTCTCAAAAATTACTTAACTATCGTCGTTCAGATTATGAGCACTGGATTGACCGGGATGATGATTGCCAGAATGAAAGACAGGAGCTATTGATAAAAACCTCTCAAAAGAAAGTAAGGTTTACCAATAGTAAGAAGTGTACTGTCTTTTCTGGCCGTTGGTATGATCCTTACTCCGGTGACACCTTTACAAGAGCCAGCGACTTAGATGTTGATCACGTAGTGCCACTGCTATGGGCTCATAACCACGGAGGTTACCAATGGTCTAAAGCAAAGAAACGAGAGTTTGCGAACGATACTGAAAACTTACTCGTGGTTTTAGATCGATTGAACAGTCAAAAGTCAGCCAGTGGTCCTGATAGCTGGCTGCCGCCACAGTTTTTTTATCAATGCGAATATGTTGAGAAATTCGACAGTATTGTCAAGAAATACAAACTTAAATATCAATCCGGTGAAAAAGCATTTATCCAGAAGTTTTTGGCAGAATGTTAAGTTGAGTTTCTCCTCTATGGATTTAGAGGAAAGTGATAAGAATGTTTTAAGACATTCTTATCACCCAAAGCGAAAAACTAACACAATAATTTGCGAACATTTGGTAAGTACTTCTCAAAACTTCCTGTATTAAAACACACCACCGAATCAGAAGACTTAATCAAGCCTGATTCAAAGGCTGGTTGCAAAGCCGCTACTGTGGCGGCACCTTCTGGACTGATCCAAAGACGGTAGTCACGATACAGTGCAGAAAGTTGGTCGGCAATCGCAGATTCAGAAACTGTAATACCACCGCCGCCGCTTTGGCGCACAATATCCAGTACTTTAAAATGTCCTACACCACCAGGCACATTAAGACCTGTTGCCAAAGTTTGGCCGCCATCAGTGGGTATTGTATCTTTTAGGTTGTTTTGTAATGCGTGAACAACGGGAGCATTCTTTTCACTCTGAACAGCAATAATACGCGGACGCTTTGAGTCGATCATGCCGAGCTGTTCCAATTCATCAAATGCTTTCCACATCCCTAAGATACCAGTTCCTCCACCGGTAGGATACAAAATAACATCAGGTAGTGACCAACTGTCTTTGATTCCAGGCCAGGGTTCTGCAAGTTCTAGTCCCATGGTTTTTTTGCCTTCAATACGCCAGCCCGGCTCCTGGAAGGTTGCACAATTAAAATAACCTTGGGGCAGGTATTTTTCTTTCATTAAGGCGGCAGCTTCTCGAATGGTTCCTGACACCAAATCCAGATGAATTTTTTCGTGCATCTGGGCATAGGCTGATACTTTTCCTAAGATAGGCATGGGAGTATCGTCGGGCATAATCACTGCGGTTTCGAAGCCAGCCTTAAGGCTGTATTCCGCTAAAGAATCACCCGCATTACCTTGGGTTGGCACCACCAGCTTATGTATTCCATGGAATCTTGCCATAGAAGCGACCATGGCCATGCCCCGGTCTTTAAAACTGCCAGTAGGGTTAGCACCAAATCCCTGATGTGGTTGTCCTTCATCCTTAATAAAGAAATCAATATTCAGTTTGAGTTGAGTTTTGGCGTATTGAGTAAAATCCAAAACAGGCGTGTGGCCTTCGCCGAGAGAAAAAATACAATGGCTTTCATCATTGTCATCAATATTCAAGGGAAGCAGAGCGCCAAAGCGCCACATGGATGGAAGATCATCATGATGCCAGCTTTCGTCAGGGTAATCGTTTTTGATTTTGGCGACATCCATAACAAACTGTAGAGGCCTGTTATCTTGTGGACACAAGTTCATTAGTTCGGTTTCTGGATAAGTGGTACCGCAACCGGTGCAGACTAAATGCTTTACATATTTCATGATGATGTCCCTGAGCCTTGATGGTGACTTTATTATTTTTGTGATGTTTTTTGGGGCAATAAAAAAGCCTCCATAAGGAGGCTTGATATTACGGTTAAACGATTTCGCCGACTTTTAGTATTTTTAAGGCGTTAGTGCCTCCAAGAAGTCCCATGTGATCGCCTTTAGTGAGCAATACCAGATCACCTCGTTCGACAATGCCTCGTTTTTCCAGTTCTGCTACTGCCAGTCGGTTAACATCATGTCGAGCCAGAACGCTTGGGTTAAAAGGAATAGAATCTACACCTCGATACAAAGCGATTCGACGTTGAGTATCAACACGAGAAGTTAGTGCGTAAATTGGAATGCCAGAACGAATACGAGACATCCACAAAGCAGTTGCTCCGGATTCTGTTAGACAGCAAATAGCCTTCACACCTTTTAAGTGGTTGGCAGCGTACATCACCGCCATGGCAATGGCTTCATCGCTGCGCTCAAATTTGCATTCAACTCGGTGCCCAGAAACTTGAGTACTCTTTTCTTTTTCTGCTCCAATACAAACACGACTCATCGCTTCAACCACTCGAATAGGGTGTTCGCCCGTTGCTGTTTCTGCTGATAGCATTACGGCATCGGTTCCGTCAAGAACAGCATTGGCCACATCGAAAACTTCGGCACGAGTAGGGATGGCATTGGTAATCATCGACTCCATCATTTGTGTTGCTGTGATGACAACACGGTCCAGCGTTCGCGCTCGTTGGATAATTTTTTTCTGTACACCTATTAATTCGGCATCACCAATCTCTACGCCCAAATCACCTCGAGCAACCATCACGGCCTCGGAAGCCTCGATGACTGAATCTAGTACTTCATCTGACTCTACCACTTCTGCTCGTTCTATTTTGGCGACGATTCCTGCGTGCCCACCAGCTTCTTCTTGAAGCTTTTTGGCCAATTGTATGTCTTCTGCACTGCGCGGAAAGGAAACCGCTAAATAGTCCACACCAATCTCAGCGGCCAGCAGAATGTCTTTTTTGTCTTTGTCGGTGAGGGCTGAGGCAGAAAGGCCGCCACCTTTTAGATTAATGCCTTTATTATTGCTTAATTCACCACCAATGATGACTTCTGTGATGACACGATTGCCTTCTATGGCGGTAATTTTAAATTCTAGTCGTCCATCATCTAATAACAGAATATCACCCGTTTGACAGTCGTTAGGTAATTCTTTGTAGTCTATGCCTACGACTTCCGAGTTTCCGGCTTCTCTATCAAGGTCGGCATCAAACACGAAGGTCTGACCAGGTTCGACAGTCACTTTGGTGTCGGCAAAACGCGCGATGCGGATTTTAGGGCCCTGAAGATCGCCGAGTATGGCAATTTCTATGTCCATTCGATGGGCCACTTCGCGCACACGCTGAGCGCGTAATTTATGATCTTCTGGACTTCCATGAGAGAAATTCAGACGAACGACATTGGCACCAGCCTTAAATAACGCTTCGAGCGCCTCTTCATTATCGGTGGCAGGGCCTAGCGTGGTGACGATTTTCGTTCTTTTATACACGTTTAATATTTCCTTTAAATGGGATGAGGGGAGCACTCTCACCGTATAAATATTGGACAATGAGTTGTGACGAAACCCTCATAGTATAGTTAAGCTATGAATAAATAGTGACATCTCTGCTTCAGATTTGTCGAAAATAAGACAATCTTCTTTGAATAAGGTTAGAGCATTGATTTATCAGACTATTATGAGGGCTTTGCCTGATTTTTCAATGCTTAAGAAGAATTGTGATTGTAGAGTGTTAGCAGCCATTCTAGTTCATATTTTATCCGGCTATGAAAGAGGTGACTGATTTAAGGAGTGGAGAGTTTAACAAGGTGTTCGAGTGAAAGATAAAGATGGTTATGAATGAGTCGATAAACGAATAGAAATACTCACGGCAGAATGTGGTCGTTCTAATCATTTTAAATGAGTAATACATTGGTGATAGTTTTCAAAGTATTTATACAATAAATGATATTTTTTATTTTAAAGTATTAGAAACTAGCGGAAATATGACTAATACTAAGGCAAGGAACCTGTCTCAATTGCTTTGTTTATTTTAAAAAAACATTCCTGTTACCAACGCTCTTTATGAGTTTTTTATGAACCAATTATGAGAGTAACATTGAGTCAAAACGGGAAGTTTTAAAAGGTAATCCAGTATGAAGGATGATGCGATCATTCTACTTGATACAAAAGGACGTGTTTTACAACAAAACGCCGTTGCTGACGATTGTTTTGGAAAAGCTTTAAAGAATTTTAATCTCATAAGTGAGTTTTTTCACGGTAGTGCAAAAGAAAAGATTAACCAGTCCTTCGACAAATGTTTAACAACAAAAGAAGACATTAAGATCGAAGTCGATTATAGCTCCGACTCGTTAGTTAATATTTCATTCAACGTTCTTTGTAATTCAGCGGATGCCGTCACCATTCTTGTTGTCATTCATGGTTTAAACAATGAGTATCATCATCAAGAGTTATTATCTCTTATTGTGGAGCAGGCTCCTAATGCGTTGATCATGACGGATGAGGATGGAACCATAGTCTTGAGTAATGCTCAGGCCGAAAGTCTCTTTGGTTATGAAGAGGGAGAGTTGCTAGGTACCTCTGTGCATTCTCTTGTGCCAGAAGACAGTCGAAAAATACATCCCCAAATGCGTAAGCAGTTTTTCGATAACCCTGTTCCTAGAGCCATGGGAGCCGGAAGGGATTTAAAAGGTCAGCGGAAGGACGGTAAGGCGATACCCGTTGAGATTGGTTTAAATCCTATTAAAATTCGTGACCGGCAGCTGGTTGTTGCGTCGATAGTTGATGTTTCTCATCGTCAGAAAGAACAAGACCAGTTAAGGCTGATTATAGAGCAGGCTCCGAATGCGTTAATTATGACTGATGTGAGTGGGATTATTGTATTGGCAAACACTCAAGCCGAAAATCTTTTTGGATATGGTCCTAAAGAATTATTAGGTATGTCTGTTGATAATTTGGTCCCACAGAAATATCGCCCTGAACACTCTAGCGTACAAAAGCAATTCTTTGAAAAGCCAACTACAAGAGCGATGGGTAAGGGAAGGGATCTTAATGGTGTTAGGAAAGATGGGACTGAAGTTCCTGTAGAGATTGGTTTGAATCCGATTCATACGCAATCGGGAATGTTTGTTGTTGCCTCTATTCTTGATATCCGAGAGCGCCTTTTGATTCAAAAAAATCTGGAGAGCCTCAATAGTAAGCTGACCCAAAAAAACCAAGAAATGGAGCAGTTTGTTTATACCGTGTCCCATGATCTTAAGTCGCCTTTAGTGACGATTGGTGGATTTACTAAGCAGCTTCAGCAACAACTGAAAGATATGTTAGATGATAGACAGTGTCATCGCTTTGAAAGAATTAGCGCAAATGTAAAGCACATGGAAGATTTGCTACTCGACTTGCTGAATCTGTCTCGCATCATTCGACAGGATATTGAGAAAGTTAAGGCAGATGTTAAACACTTGGCAATGCCCGTTATCCACTCAATTGAATCAATGTTAGAAGATGCAAAAGTCGTTGTGAACTTTGATGATTGCGTACATCCTGTATTGGCAAATGAACGCTTATTGTCGCAGTGCTTACAAAACTTATTAACTAATTCAATTAAATATCGAGACGACTCAAGACCTTTGGTTATTAATGTTTGCACTGAAGACTTAGGTCATGAGGTGGTGGTTAAAGTAATTGATAATGGAATGGGAATCGAAGAAAAATATCATGACAAGATATTTCGCATGTTTGAGCGTTTGGACATAGGAGAAGGGACTGGAGTTGGTTTGGCGATTGTAAAAGCCATTATGGAAAAACATAATGGCTCTGTCCAACTACAGTCGCGCTATGGTGAAGGCAGTTGTTTCTCACTTCACTTTCCGAGTAAGAGTGAGGAGTTAGATAATGAATCAAGTTAAGCCAATTAATATCTTGCTGGCCGAAGATAACTGTGATCATGCCGAGTTGATGATTGATACACTAAAAGATTTTAATAGTGAAAACTCGGTTGTTCATGTGACAAATGGTGAGCAGTTGTTGGAGTACTTAAGAAAAGAGCAGTGGAATAACACCGATGGCGAGCATAAGCCGGATCTGGTTTTACTCGATATTAAAATGCCTCGTATGGATGGTATTAGCGCACTAAGAGAAATTAAGTCTGACAGTAAACTAAAATCTATGCCCGTCGTAATGGTGACTACCTCAAGAGCTCAAAGTGAAATCGAGCTTTGCTTTAATGAGGGAGTAAACAGTTTTATCACCAAGCCCATTCAATTTGATGAGTTTTCTCGTAAGATAAGGGAACTGAATTTGTACTGGGTACTAACAACTGAGTTACCGGGTTCTCATATCTGAGATTTGAGAGGCAAAAAATGCAAATCTTACTCGTTGAAGATAACCAAGACCATGCGCTGCTTATTCAAGACTTGATTGGGAGTGCGTTTAGCGACGATACGTCTGTTCATACAGAGGAAAACCTGTTGCCAGCAATGGACCTGTTATCTGATAAAACATTTGATATTTGTCTTTGTGATCTGCAGCTACCCGACTCAAGCATTGGTGAAACCATTGATAGGCTCAAACAGATAGAAACCTGTGTTCCTATTATCATTCTTACCTCTATTAATGATGAGAATGTTGCTCATAAACTGCTAACTTATGGTATGCAGGATTTCTTACCAAAAGATGAGCTGAATATTAACTTGCTTCATCGTATTTGCACTTATGCTATTAAGCGAAAACAGCAACAGATATTGTTAGAAGAAAGAACTAGCGATATGGAAGCTTTTTGTCGTTCTTTATCCCATGACTTTAAAGGCATGGTGCGGCGAATTGGTAGTTCATCAAAAATTATACAAGAAAAGTTGGGTGAGGCGATTACAGAGGAACTCTCTGATTGGTTCCGTTTATTAGATACTAATGTCAACGCGATAGGAGCACTTGAAAAAGGTTTATATGATTATTTAAGTACTAACAATTTGGCTATAGTTACTACTGAAGTTGACTTGAATGTTGTGGTTGAGGAGGTTTGTGCTACCTTGGAGGGCGGCGAGGATCAGTCCTACAATATTGCTGTATCAGAACTTCCAAGTATTAATGGTGTGAGATCACAATTGTTCATTCTATTTTATAACTTGATTCAAAACGCAATTAAATACAACGAGAATGAACCTAAGATTAATATTGCTCATCAGTTTAATAAGAAAAGTCACTCTCATGTTATCACCTTTAAGGATAATGGCATTGGGATGAAAGAAGAGTATCTTAAGAAAATATTTTCACCTTTTTATCGACTTCACTCCGATAGGAAATATCAAGGCTCTGGCCTTGGTTTAAGCATCGTAAAACGTATTGTCGAAAATCATGGTGCAGATATTCGGGTAGAAAGTAAGGAAGGCTCCGGTAGTTGTTTTTTTGTTAGCTTCTCTCAACTCGAACACTAGAGTGACAGCAACCTCTATTTACATTAGACTGTCGTTTTGTAGATAGGCTTAAGAAACCATGTACACTCTATTTTATTATCCTTGTAATGCCAGTCTTGCTCCTCATCTTTTACTTGAACATATGGAATTGGATTATCAATTAACTTTGGTGGATAGAAAGGAGAATGCACATAAGTCTAAAGAGTTTTTGCAATTGAATCCACTTGGACGAATTCCTGCACTTATTGATGATGAGATGGTACTTTTTGAAAGTCCGGCTATCTGTGTTCATCTGGCAGAGAAACACCCCGAAAAATTTATGATGCCAGGGTTAGGTACTCCTGAGCGCGCAAAGTTTCATCAATGGCTTATGTTTTTAACGAACACATTACAAGCTGAACTGATGGTGTATTTTTATCCAGATAAATACACCACCATGCCCGAAGTCGCGCCATCAATAAGAGAACAGCAGCATGAGCGAGTCGCTCAATTTTTGGCCGTATTAGATGATGCACTATCGAAACAACCTTTTCTGGCTGGTGAGCGGCTATCGGCATGTGACTTTTACTTTTTAATGTTGGCAATATGGGCGGACGAAATTCACCAGCCACCAATGAGTTTCCCTCATATTAAAAAATATCTTCAACGGATTACAAAGTTGCCTTCTGTTATAAGAGTGTGCGAAAAAGAAGGCATTAGTTTAGAAGAATATCAAAGTTAGTTTTATTATATAAAGAGATGCCTAGCTATTCCTTTGTGGGTATTTTTTCTTTGGCAGGAGTAACGTTTATATTTCGTCTTATTGATAAGATGAAATATAAACTTTCGAGTTGATTATTTTTTCTTAGCGTTTTTACCTAGTTCAACACTATTACTGGCTCATCCATAAAACCTTATTCCATTGCGCGAGTCTTATGAGCTCTATTTCAAAATATCTTTTAGCAGGAAATTATTATTCAGGAAGTAAGCCAATTTATCATCATGCTTTATAACAAGACTTCTGGTTTTCTATATTGGAATGCATTCGATTATTTTTCTTTTAAACAGAGACTTATAAGACTAGCTACGATCAAAAGAAAATAAAAAAAGAGCTAGACCAAGGAGCTCATAACAAATCAGGATGGCTGCATAAATATTCTTTTATCTTTCTAACCTTAACCTGCTCTGAATTTTATTGAGCTCTCAGTCTCATTTTCTATGTAAATATTGTTGTTACAAAAAGTGTAATATTATTGTGTTTTGAGTTATGTCTTTTTCGAAACATTGCGTAGAATTCCGGCCTCAATTAATTCGTTTTTTGTATACAGGATATTATATGAAGTTAGTTAAACTCGTCCTTACTGCAGGGCTTATGTCTTTAGTTGCTGCTTGTGGCGGTGGAGGAAAAGATTCGGAACCAGCCAATCGTTCTCCGGTTCTTGATACTAGAGACAGCTTGTCTGCCGTTGAGCAATCACGAGTTGTGTTAACCGTTGTTGCTGCGGATTTAGATGGCACTATCGAGTCATTGACCTGGCGTCAGACAGGTGGCTCGCCAACGGTGACACTTGAAGAGACGTTTGCCAATACTGTATCTTTCGATGCGCCTGATGTTGATGTGGCTACTGAGTTAACTTTTACCGTGACGGCAGTAGATAACGATGGTGCTTCTTCATCAGCTACGATTAAGGTAACTATTACTCCTGATCAACCGCCAGTTGCTGTAGCTCCTGCTGACTTTAACGCAACCGCTGATTCAGAAGTAACCTTGAGTGGAACAGGAAGTACTGATGATGTATCGATTAAGAGCTATTTATGGGAGCAGGTGTCTGGTACTAATGTAACCTTGACCAATGCGAATACCGCTACTGCCACTTTTACTGCGCCAACTTTCGATCCTGCTAATGCTCAAGTATTAGTTTTTCGTTTAACAGTAACTGATAGTCTTGATGCAACAGCGACCGATGAAGTGTCTGTCACTATTGTTGAAACACCGACAGGCGCGACCTTATCAGGGCGCTTAACTTACGACCATGTTCCTCACAATACTGCATCCAGTGCACTGGATTACAGCAATATTGGGCAGCTGCCGATTCGAGGTGCTGTTGTTGAACTTCTAAAAGCTTCAGATTCTTCAATTGTTGAGTCAACGGTAAGTGATGAAAACGGTAACTACAGTTTTACTGTGACGACGGCGGGCGACTACAAAGTAAGAACCAAAGCGCAATTGCTAAAAACAGGTGACGCTCCTACCTGGGATTTTACCGTTGTCGATAACACCAATGGTCAGGCTTTATATGTAATGGACTCAGCCACTCAGGCGGTTGCAACCAGTCCTGTTACATTGAATGTGAATGCGGCATCAGGTTGGGGTGGCTCGAGTTATACCTCTACGCGTGTTGCTGGACCTTTTGCTATTTTAGACAATGTCTATGAAGCTAAAGAAAAAGTAGTTGGCGTTGATGCTGATATTAACTTTGTGGCGCTCAAATTAAATTGGAGTGTAAACAATCGCGCTGCTAGAGGCGATAAAGCGAATGGTGACATTGGCACATCTCACTTTGATGGCACTGATGTGTATATCTTAGGAGACGATGACAGCGATACTGATGAATACGATGGGCATGTTGTTATTCATGAATGGGGTCATTACTTTGAAGGTCGCCATTCTCGTTCGGATTCTATCGGCGGGTCTCATTCGGGTGGTCAGCGTTTAGATATGCGTGTCGCATTAGGTGAAGGTTTCGGTAATGCATTGTCTGGTATTGTAACAGACGATCCTTTCTATCGTGATTCTAATGGTGCTCGTCAAGGCAGTGGATTCGATATTAATGTTGAGCGCAATACGGTAACTAACGAAGGTTGGTATAACGAGGGTAGTGTACAGTCTGTGTTATACGATATTTATGACGCACAAAATGATGGGGTTGATACCATTGCATTGGGTTTTGCTCCAATTTACACCGCTTTAGTTAATGGTGAAGTCACAACGAATGCAAGAACCTCTATTTTTACTCTAGCTACTGAGATCAAAGCAGCCGCACCTGATGATGTTGCAGGTATTGATGCGTTGCTAGCTGGGCAGAGCATTATTGTTAATGACCACTATGGTACAGGTGAAACCAATGATGGTGGTGACGCAAGAAACTTACCTGTATACAAAAGTATTACCATTGGTGGACCTGATTTGGAAGTGTGTAGTTTCACTGCTAATGGTAATTACAATAAATTAGGTAATCGTCAATTTATTCGCTTACCTATTGCCACTGCTGGTAGTTATAAAATCAATGCAACGGCATCTGGCGGAGCCGATGCGGATGTAAGAGTATTTCGCCGCGGTGAATTGGTATCTCGATTAGAAGTAAGAGGTAATGAGTCGGGAGACGTAAATTTAGAAGCAGAAGAGTATGTGCTTGAAGTTTATGATGACCGTGCGGTATCTACCAGAAACAATTCAGATGCCTGTATTAACGTAACCGTCCGTGCTAACTAATTAATTGGAGAGTGATATGAAGTCTTTATTAAAATTAACGGTGGCTTTGAGTATTGCCTCTTCTTTGGTTGGTTGTACTCAAGAAGCAACACCTGTTGTAGAAATGAAAAAAGAAGCTGTTGCCCATGCATACAGTAAACCATCGGCACCCATCGAGTTGGATTACAAGGTACTAACCAAATCACCTTTAGCCGGTGATCTGATTGAAATTGAAGTGGCATTTCGTTCTTCGACAAAAGCACCTGTAAAAGCTTCAGTGTCGTCAGCTGAACATCTGGTATGGGTAGAGGGTAAACCACAATGGTCGACTCAGCTATCAGCAAAGACTGGCAAGTACAGTGCAGTAGCACCTATCCGTGTTATAGCAGAGAAAAACGGACGCTTTTACATTAACCTGGTGGCCAGTGTTGAGCAAGATGGAAAAACTCAATACCGTCCTTTTACCATTCCTGTTCAGGTGGGTAATGAAGCGGTTCAACATAAGCCTGTTGGTACTGTGGTAACCGATGAGCAAGGTCAGAAGATTCTGATTCAGAAAGGCCAATCGAGCAACTAATTGACTCATCGATAATAAAAGCCGCTTTCAGTTTCTGGAAGCGGCTTTTTTATTGGCTTTTATTTTATGAGTCTCTTAGTTTGAGCTGAGAAGTTGGCGAAACAGCTCATCAAAAAGAATGGGTTGTTTTTTACTATTTTTGCCAATATTGATTTCTTTTAACCGAACGAGTTGTTGTCGGGCATACGTCTGTAAATCATCATTCACACTGATCATGTCTTTTTCTTTTCCTTCAGCTTTCACTGTGATGATTTTTTCCAGCTCTTGTTGCACATCTCCGTATTTTTTTAACAGATCGTCCATCAGCTCGCCAAATAGCATAGGTGGAGCGGTTTGGTATTTTTCGATCCATAGGGCACATAATAATGTTCTATAGGCGTAAAGTAATCGTTTGGCAGAAAAGCTACTTTCTTGAGAAACATCAAACTTTTTGGCAGACATATTCAAGTAGTGATAGAAAGCGGGTACAGGGTTAAAAACGGACTCTGCAAAAGCTTTTAGCCTAGAGCTTTTTGTCTTTTCTTCACGATAAATAATCGGAGAGTTTAACCATTCATGAATTACTGCATTACCAGAGTACATTAAGTTAAGCGCTTTTTTAAGATCCCAGCCAGCAATATCTAATAAGTCAGTGATAGGTACTTCTAAGGTATCTTTTTGTTCAAAAACACTTAAGTAATGGCTAGCATCTTTGTAGTAAATGATTCGAACGTCGTAGTCGCTGTCATGAGAGGGGAATCCCCAGGCTCGACTACCACTTTCAATGGCTACAAGAATTTGAATGGACTTTTGTTGTTCGAGTTGAGTGAGATGTTGTTGAATGTCTTTCTCGATGGTCATGTAAATAATCCTTGTTTCACTGGACTCAAAAATACTAGTTCACTGAGCTTGCGTTAGTTTAGTGAAAAATTACCCAAAATACCATGTTCTAAAGGCGCGGTTTTTACTGTTAGTTCTTGTCCGTTAATGTATGTCTTTGTAAGGACTTGTCGTAAATGAATTAACTCTGAGTTTTGTTAAGTTATGATTCAGTTCAAGAGGGTATTATGCCTCCTACATTGATCGAATACTGGAGTAAAAAATGAAGAAGTTACTAACTGTTGTTGTTGCACTGAACCTGGCTGCTTGCTCGGCCATCCAAGTTAACCCAGGCGCAGAACGTGTACGTTTAACCCATCAAGAGCCAGGTAATGAGTGCCGCTTCTTAGGCGATGTAACTGGCAACCAAGGTGATTTTTTTACCGGTGGGTTTACATCTAATGCTGATCTAGAAACAGGCGCTCGTAACGACTTAAAAAATAAGGCGGCCGCACTCGGTGGTAATTTGGTCTATCTTTTAACCCAACGAGCGGGGCAGACCGGAAGTTTTGACGTTGATTATGGTGGCAGCACTCAACAGACTAACGTGACTTTAACGGGTAATGTTTACTCTTGTCCATAGGCGCACTTTATCCCCGTCGCCTTTCAAGATGCAGCGCTGTTGTTCAAGTTACAGCGCTGCGCGCACTCTCCCCAATTACTTAGTTAAGCTAAGCTCAGGGGATTCGATTGCTGGCCGCCTACCTGCACCTTGAAATACTTTGGATATATTAATAACAAGGGGTTGCTTGCCTGGGAATCTTGCGCAGGCTGATGAATGCTGAGTCATCTACTGCGCAGGACGCCTCTCTAAATCTCTTTCATTATTGTTATTGTCTCGAATAAAACGCATAATGCTGCATGAGTATTCAAACAGATAATTACTCGTAAAAATAAAAACGAGAATAGGCTTGGACCTGTCTGATAGTGTTTTAGTTATTGATTTGAGACGTATATGAACAACGATCCCTTTTTTGGTATTTACGAAAACAGCTTACCTGCCTCCTTTTGCCGCCAAATGATCCAGCGCTTTGAGTCGGATGCCAGCGTGACTAAAGGATTGGTTGGTAATGGCACACGAGAAGGTGCTTATCAGCCTGATATTAAAGACACCACCGAGATTGCATTAACCCCGGAACGCTCTGACTGGGCCGAAGAAAATAAAGTGTTGATGAATAGCCTTGGTCAGCATCTTAATCAATATATGAAACATTGGGGTAAGGCATTTGGCTGTGCTATCCGCCATGAGCCAATCAAGATTGCAAAATACAATCCTGGCGCCCATTTTGACTGGCACTCCGATAATTTAGGCGGAGGAGTGACCACTCGTGTTATTACCTGTCTGTGGTATTTAAATACGGTAGAAGAAGGCGGTGAAACCGAGTATCCGTGGCAAAAAATGAAAGTTAAGCCTGTAGAAGGGCGCTTGCTGTTATGTCCAGTGGGTTGGACTTATGTCCACCGTGGCGCACCACCCGTATCTAATGCTAAGTACATTGCGATTACCCAATTGCATCAGGTGAACTCTGAGAAGATCTAAAGGCTAGAGGCGCGTTCGAAAGAATGCGCCTCTAGATGATAAATATTAAGGCGCTGTATGAATAATACGCGCTATTTTTCCATTATCGGTTGCTACGTATAGGTAACCGTCTGCTGCTTCTATAATATTTCTGACCCGTCCGAGCTTATCGAGAACCACTTCTTGGCTAACAACTTTATTGCCTTCGAGTTTGCATAACACCAGATAGCCAAATTTTAATGAACCGACTAACAGGTGACCTTTCCATTCGGGGTAACGTTCGCTGGTAACAAAGACCATGCCCGAAGGTGCGATCGAAGGGGTCCAGTGCCAAAGCGGCTGTTGCATGCCTTCTTTATGAGTTATATCCGTAAAACGAGTGCCATTGTAGTTGATGCCATAGCTGATGACTGGCCAACCGTAGTTCAGCCCCTTTGATATCACATTGATTTCGTCGCCACCTCTGGGGCCGTGTTCATGGGTCCAGATGGCTCCTGTCTGAGGATGTTTGGCCATTCCCTGAGGATTGCGGTGACCATAAGAGAAGATGGCTTTTTTGGCTGACGCATCTTTTACAAAAGGGTTGTCTTTAGGAATTCTGCCATCATCGTGCAAACGATAGATCTTGCCTCCATCCAGTTTGATATCCTGGGGCAGGGTGTCGCGATCACCTCGATCGCCAATGGAGAAATACAAAAAGCCTTGCTTATCGAAGCTGATGCGGCTGCCAAAGTGATGCCCACGAGTGCTGTTAGGACTAGCTTTATATAACACCTGTTGTTCAGTCAGCTGGTCGTTTTTTAGCTTGGCGCGTGCAATCGCTGTATTGGAGCCTCTTCCTTTGCCTTCGGGGCTGGAATAGGCGTAATAAATCCAGCCGTTGTTGGCATAGTCTGGGTGTAGGTGGATGTCCAATAATCCTCCCTGACCCTTGGCAACAATATCCGGCAATCCCTTAATTTTTTTCTTTTTACCATCGGCACCTATTCGATACATAGCGCCTTTACGCTCGCTGTATAGCAGGCTGCCGTCAGATAAGAGCACCATTCCCCAAGGTATCGAAACATCGTCGACTCGAGTTTCAAGACGATAGTGGTCAGTGGTTTTAGAAGTAGGGATATTCGCTGCCTTTAGCGTCGTCGCAAACAGCGACAACCCAAGTAATAAATAGAGAGGATTAGTTATTCGATTTATCATAGTAATGTTCCTTTTGGCCCATTGTAATCATAGAGAAAACACTCACTTTTTTATAGTAATTGAGTGAGTTCGAAACCAACGACTATCTGACGTTCTGCGGCGGGCTCAAAATAGCGACCGCCAAAGGCGTTAATACGCAAATTGTCGTGGTATTTGCTGTTGGTTATGTTGTTGAGAATCACAAAACTGTTCAATTGAGTTTTTGACCATTGATAGCGGTAGGCGATAGTCATATTGAGTCGATGATATCCATCGGCGGCCAGACTATTGTCGTTGTTAACAAATCGTCGGCCAATTTTTTGCGCCTGAGTACGAATAGAGAAATCGTCAGTTGGTTGCCACCGTAACTGAATATCAAATTGGCGATCGGGTACACCGGGCAAACGACCACCACTAAAATTGCCATCCGGTGTGACAAAATCATCCAGTTTGTATTGAGCATGAGTTAACGCGGTTGTTAGCTGAATGGAAGGGGTCAGTTGCTGATTTAAGCTTATTTCTAGTCCTCGCCGCGTCGAAAGCCCATTGTTACGGAAGAAGTCTCGACCACTGCCAGAAAAATCAGGGACTTCGAAAGGAATGATGGTGTCTTTGACGCGAGTATTAAAAAGCACCACTTCCAGATAATCAAATGGTTGCCGATATAGACGCATACCTAGTTCTGCGTTTAAGGCACGTTCGGGCTCGAGTTGTTGGTTAAATCCACCTCCATCCGCTGGGGCCAGGGGATTCGCTAACTCCGTTGTGGTTGGGGTTTGAAAGGCTGAGCTGATGTTCGCGAAGAATAGTTGATTAGCCTGAGGGTGATAACCTATGCCCACGTTTAGACTCGTATCTTGCCAACGCTTTTGACCCGAGTCGTCGCCATTCGTTAAAAAGTGATCGTCTACCTCCAGCTCAATATCGTCGTAACGAAGCCCCACTGAACTCGACCAGTGTTGATGCCACTGGTGCTGCCACTGAGCAAAAGCGGCCAATGTGTTGAGCTGCTCCTGTTGCGAAAATACCAAGGCACCGCGCTGGCTCTGATCATTATTAAAGCGTAGTCGTTGATCCTTTTGTTGGCGCCATTCCCACCCTAAACTCCAGCTGGAATCTTCTTGATTGAGGTTCAGTCGTGAATGTAAGCCACGAAAGTGTCGTTCCAGATCAACCTGACCGCCACCGACAAATGGTAGTTTGTTGTCAAAGTCGCGTTGAATGTTAAAACCATTAATATGCCATTGCAGCTGTTCACTGAATTGGCGTTGATAGGCCAGCCCCAACTTATTTTGAGCAACGGATTCGCCAGCATCAAAGAGTTGATTTCGGTCTCTTGCCGACGTTGGATTTTCAGTTGCTTGTTCTAATGTAATACCACCAGGATCCTGCGCGAGTGGCGCATCCACTCGGCTAATTAATGCACTGAGTTGAGAATCTTCGTCTATGCGCCAGCTCAGTTTGCCATTCCATCGGTCTTGTAAGCTTTGGCTGTGATCGCGATAACCTTGATAATCCGTTCGACGCCAACTCATATTGATATCCAATGGTTCAAATGATGCGTGAGTGGCTATTTGTCGATCATCGAGCCCGTCGGCGCCACGTAAGTGGCGTAGGGTAGCATGAGGCTTATCTGCGCCCGTTCGAGTCACCAGGTGAACAACGCCACCTGCCGAATTACCGTAAAAAGAAGAGCTTGGGCCTCGTAACACTTCAAGCCGCTCGACTTGAGTTAGGTCCAGACTGTCAATTTGAGATTGGCCATCTGGTAGCGTGTGAGGTATGCCATCCACGACAATGGTGATGCCACGTATACCAAAACTGCTCCTTGAGCCAAATCCTCTTATGGATATTCTTTCGTCTTGGGCAAAATTAGCACTGCTTTGAAAAAAGACACCGGGTACACCAGTGAGTAAATGACCTAAGTTGATTCCGGATTCTGGTTGTAAGTCTGAAGCATCAATTACCGAAGTGGCTGAAGGTATGCGGCTTAATCGAATGTCATTGGTCGTCGCCGTTACTACGACTTTTCTTTCATCTCCCTCATTCGTGGAGGTTGAGGAAAGAGGCGTTGATGCCAGAGGAATTAGGACAAGCCCAATAAAAGAATGGGATAAAATCATTGTGGCGCTAGAGTCCTGCGTCAGTTGATAGCGGCAAACAAAGTGTGAGTTTTACCGAATTTTTTTAGATTCCGCCAGTCTAACACGGTTAGTCGTTGATTTTTATCGATAAAATACGTTTTGGTTGCAGAGGCTACGATTGAGATGAAAACATAAAATCTCAGGGAGGGGAGTTGCTATCTCATTTAATAAGGAACATAATATCAACACTTAATTAGCCTTGCAGAGCCCAGTATTGGCGGATATTTTGATTAGATGGGTGCCAATATTTTTTATTTTGATGGCTGTATAAATCGATTATTTTTTAGATAGAAACCTTCTTGGATATTCAAAGCTAATTACTCGCTAGATAAGCATTTATTCAATTATTTAATAAGCTTCGAGGGACTTCGTGAAAGCTTTGGGATTTAGACGACTCTTGTTGTTCACTGTGCCGCTTTTGTTAGTAGTGACAGGTTGGCTTGTGCTCGGCCAAAACAAAGTCGATTCTCGTATCCTTCACTATGTTATTGATGATTTACAACACAAGCATGGCCCCAAAGATCTTTTATTAGGCAGCTCTTCTGTCGAGTTCTTACCACATGAGTCCGGTATCTTATGTGGCTCCTGGTTGAATCGTGGGATTGGTCAGTCTCAGCTTGCGGATGTTATTCGTTATCTGCGGTGGTCTCCATTAAGTATCTCACCGTCTCGTATTTTTATTTATGCAGCAGAGAACGATCTCAGTTTTGGTCTTGAAGTCGCAACCACGATGAAGCATTACCAACAATTGGTGGATACGCTACGTCAGCGTTTTCCCAGCAGCTTAATTCACATTGTTGCCATTAAACCTTCGCCAGCGAGAGCACAAGACTGGGGGATATATTCGCAATTTAACCATCAGATGGAGCTGTGGGCCAGGCAGCAAGAGAAGCTAGAGTTTTATCGGCCAGAGTGGCAGTCACCGAAACATGAGGTCGCTGTTTTTCGCGAAGATGGTATTCATCTGACACCTTATGGTTATTCTTTATTAATACATGGAATTAATTCGACATGCGCAGTCAGTTAGAGCGACTTCATTTTTTAGATTCAATGCGAGGTGTATTGATGATGCTTGGTGTGGTGCTTCACTCCGCCCAGATATTTAGGCCCGCGAAAACCTGGGTCATTTATAGCGAAGAGTCATCACTGTTAGCAGACATCGTTGTTACTGTTATTCATACTTTCCGTATGCCCGCATTTTTTATGGTTTCAGGGTTGTTTTGTGCTTTGCTGCTCAGTCGTTACATGGCTCGTGAGTTTTTAAGAATACGCTTTAAGCGTATCATTTTACCGTTGATTTCTTCGGCTATTTTTCTCAACTCATTGCAAGCGATTGCATTAGTTCGCTCCGGCTGGTTGTCGACCGATGCCTCACAATATTTTTTGCAGGGAGGCTGGGTATATCATCTCTGGTTCCTTAACTACTTACTTATTTTTATTTTGCTGGCGGCATTGCTGGTGCGTTTTTGGGAGCCTTGGGTGGCTCGGATAAGTGATGCTGTTGCTTCTGTGCCCATTTTATGGATTCTGTTATTAGCGCCATTAACGAATGGTCTTATTGTAGTGTTTAACTGGTTGGGACTGCCTATATATAATGAATACTTTGGTGTCGTAAATACTTATACTTTATTGACCTATTTGCCTTATTTTGCGTTTGGTATTTTACTGTATTACAACCAAAAGTTACTTCATGAATTTGCTATGGTTCCGCTTTGGCTCAGTTTTTTAATCATGGCCCTTGCTGGAGTTATTGTTGAGTTTGCCAGCACTTCACCGGACCTTTTTAGTGGTTCTTTGGTGATATATTGCAAGTCTTTGTTGGGCTGGTTTTCTGTTTCTTTATGCTTCCATGTTTTTTATCGGTTCTTAAATACCGAGTCAAAACGATGGAGCTTTTTGTCTGATGCTTCCTATACCGTTTATCTATTTCACCATCTGTTAGTGATATTGTTTGGATTGATCTTTATTGGACTTGGATGGCCAGGAGAAATCAGCATGTTTCTCATTATCTTTCTAACCATTGTTGTCACTTTGTTGATTCATAAGTTCATCGTACTTAGATTTCCGGTGGTTCGATTACTGTTTAACGGAAAATAATATTATCTCAATGTGTAATTGATGCCGGGCTTTATGAAACTCGCAATGAGTTTAGTAGGGCCTTAGTTGCACTTTTTTATATCAAATCTATCCATAATTTTGATAATCATGTAATAACAAACCAACGTCATTCTTAAATGTTATGTCGTCTATAAAACACTGAGTTTGAAACTGATATTTCTTTAACTAGGATCTATACTTTAACGATGGATCCAAACTATACCATTACCTATTTATTAAAAGCTGTTAGGTGTTAATGACTCAACAACGAATTACACTATGACAACACAGGTAAAGTCTTTTCACTGCAAAGTCACCAATAGCGAAGAAGCTGGTGCTTTTTTAGGGCGCGAAATTCGAGCGCACTTTTGTGACCTGGATATTGATGCATTGGTTGTTTTTGCTTCTTCCACTCACCGTTATCCCAGCTTATTAAAAGCACTTGATGAACATTGTAATCCTAAAGTATTAGTGGGGTGTTCGTCTGCTGGTGAGTTTTCTCATGCACAAGTAGAAGAGAACTCCGTCAGTGTGATGGCCATTAGCAGTGACACCATGCACTTTTATGCCCATCTAGAATCTGGGCTTCGGGAAAATACCGAAGAGGTTGCCAGTCGACTTGCCCACAAATTTTCTCCCTATAAACATGCTGATTGCCATCATCGCTCAGCGTTAATATTAACTGACGCACTTGCCGGCGGTGTAGAGCTATTGATTGAGCAGTTAACGCTCTGCTCATCGGCACAATATCAGTTGTTTGGTGGTGGCGCGGGAGATGATGGGCACTTTGAAGAAACTCAGGTTTTTTTAGGGACCGAAGCTTACTCTGATAGCGTAGTGGCATTGGAAATTTTGTCACAGCAAAAGCTGGGTATTAGTGTTCGTCATGGTTGGGTTCCTGGTTCTGCTCCGATGCGCGTCACTCATGCTGAAGGGCCCGTTGTTTACAGTATTAATGCGACGGCAGCGACAGAAGTGTTTAAAGATTATGCTCAGCAACAAGGGTATCCATTTGATCCTGAGTGTCCCATGCCTTTCTTTTTACAAAACATTGTGGGAATTAAAAGCAACGATCAATACCACTTACGAGTGCCTTTAAAAATACAGCAAGATGGTGGTGTGGTCTTTGCTGCTGAGGTGCCTGTTGGAGCAACTATCTCGATTATGACCAGCGAAATACAGTCTGTCGAAGAGGCGGCAAAACTAGCAGCCAAAGATGCAATGTCTCAGGTTAAGGGTAAACCTGCCCACGCATTATTCTTTGATTGTGTTGCTACTCGGTTAAGAGCTGGAGGAGATTTTGATAAGGAGTTGCAGAGCGTTCAAGAAGAGCTTAAAGAGTGCGAATTTGTTGGATGTAACACCTATGGGCAAATTGCCAGAGTCGATGGGCAGTTTGAAGGTTTTCATAATTGTACCGCAGTTGTATGCACTATCCCGAGTGATTAGGAGACTATGTGAGTATCGAATCCTTGCATCAAGATTTCGCCACATTATTGAAGTCACCAAAACAGCGTCAAGAAGGTGCAAAAAAAGTGGCCCAACATCTGGGGGCTGATGATTTAGTGATTTTAATATATGACTCTGAGGTAGAGCAGTTTTTGCCTGCCGATGGGTTTATGCGTCAATACCCTGAACACAAGCAGTGGCAGCAATTTATTAACTCCTGTAAAGAAAACCAGTGCTATTCTGGTTCTTTATCTTATCCTGATATCGAGCAGTCGGCACTAGCGCAAGGCTTTTATTGTCAGCCTGATTGTATGTTTGTTTTCTTAGGTAAAGAAATCGAACAGTCAAAACAAGCTCTGGTTAACTCCTTAATGCCGATAGCCAGTCACAGTTTGCATCAAGAGTTTCAATTAAAACTATCGGAGCTGCGTGAAACTCAGGCCCTCAACGAGAAAAAGCGAGCCGAAAAACTTTCGCAAGAGCTAAGACGTTCTCAAATGCAATTACAGCAGGCTTTTGCAACATTAGAAAAAAGCAACAGCTTGTTAAATACCGTCATGTTATCTGCGCCACTAGGTATTGGATTCATTGACGCCAATTGTGAAGTCTTTGAATGCAATGATATCTTTATCAAGTTTATGTCGGACAGCGAACGTAAGCAAAAGGACGAACTTATTGGTTGTGCCCTAACGGATGTTGGCACATCAGTTAGCAAAATTATTCAGCCTTTGTGTCGTTTGGCTCAGCACACAGGTTGCTCTATTATCAATTTTGAAGTTGGCCCTATTATTAGAGAAGAAGGCTACGAAGAATTCTATTTGCTCAACGTTTATCCCATTAAACCAAGCTCAAATAATCGGTATCACGGGCTTGGAGTGAGTCTGATTGATATTTCTAATCGTAAAGCTGTTGAAAAACAATTAATGTTATCTAAAAAGCGAGCAGAGATAGCGAGCCAGTCTAAATCTGAATTTATGGCAAAAATGAGTCACGAGTTTCGTACTCCTATGAATGCTGTTATGGGCTTGTCGGAGTTGTTACTCGATACTGATATTAACCGACAACAGCGAGCTGATATAGAAATAATCCACGAGAGTGCGAGTAATTTATTACGTCTTATTTCGGATATTCTGGACTATATCCAGATGGACTCAAGAAGAATCAGCATTGAGCAGCAGGCTTTTTCTCCAACTGAGTGTATAGAAAAAGTTGTAGCTTTATTTAAGAATCAATTGCTAGAAAAAGACATTGCATTAAAAACTGAAATTGATTCATCTGTCCCTCAAAGTATTGCTGGTGATAAAACAAGAGTGCGTCAGGTGCTCATTAATTTATTAGGTAATGCGCTCAAGTTTACCGAACAAGGCAGGATAGTCATTCGCTTGTCGAGCTTTTACTCTTTAAAGGGAGAGGAGCAATTGTTATTTAGTATTGAAGACACTGGCCCTGGTATTCCTAAGGAAAGTCGCAATCGATTATTTAAGTTGTTTTCTCAGCTAACGCCGCTGAACAAGTTAACGGATCAATCCTACGAAGGAACCGGACTTGGGTTGGCCATTTGCAAACTCTTGAGTCATCAAATGGGAGGCGACTGCTGGTTTGATAGTAAACTAGGCGTTGGGTCCACTTTTTACTTTAATATTATGAGTCCTGTTGCACAGTCTAAAGAGCGGAAAAAACGACGTTTAAAAGAGCTTCCAGCAGCTGGCGATGTTGCTCTAAAAGTGCTGGTGGTAGATGATAATCAAATCAATCGATTAGTTGCGAATAAAATGTTGCGTCGAGAAGGGTGTGAGTGCATTGATGTGTCGGGCGGACATGAAGCCATTAAACTGTTAGAGAAAGAAAACTTCGATATCATATTTATGGATTTGCAAATGCCTGTGATGACAGGTTATGAAGCATCAGAGATTATTTTAAAGCAATACAATAACAAGCCTTATATTATTGCGCTTACTGCTGTTGCCGAGCAAAGCAGTCGTGATCGTTGTGCGAGAATAGGTTTTAGAGACTACTTGTCTAAACCTATTGAGCGAGAACAGTTGCGTACTGCATTGACAAACTATTTGCGTGAAAAAGATGCTTTAACATCAACTTGATATTGTGGTGAGAAAGAACACTTACTAAACAGTAAGTGTTCTTTTTAAAAGGATTAGAATAAAGCGCCAAGAGGGAACGGCTGGCCATTAAGTAATGCCTGGCCTTTGTCGAAACTGAAATCAAACTTTAGTTCTTTGTCTTCTCGAACTAAAAGGTTTTGAGCGATAAGAGTTTCGATTTGTTGAGCCATGCCTTTAGCAACAAAAAACTGTTCAGGTCCACGGCCATCAGCATTGGCTTGAATAGCCATTAAGATCTCCATTGGGTTGGACGGATTGAATTGGTCACCATTCACAGTTATTTTGGCTTTGCTGTTAAAATCACCTTCGTTTGTTGTCATCTTAAGGGATTTGATCTCAAGCTCAGGATTGTCGGCAATCAATGCGGGAAGAGATTGCATCAACGCCCATTGAATTTCCTGTGGAGCTTTAGCATTTTTTAAAGTGGTATTGATATTTATCAGCGCTGTTTTGTTGAGGTTATTCAGTGTCATTTGATAGCCAATATCAGAGAAGGTTTCTCCGTTAGCAACAAGCGCTTCGGTATTCATGGCGACCAGAAAGTCGACGGTTTTTTCTTTAACTTCTGAGGCCCAGTCAAACTTTATGTTAGATAAACGCGCTTTCTCTTCGGTTTTATCAAATGCTTTAAACTCCGTTAAGTGCATGCTAGAGCTACCATTAAAGATTGCACTGGCTTCTTCTGAGCCGATAACCTGATCAAGAGAGAAATGGGCTGCGCCAAACATCAACTCCGTATCTCCTTCTTTAACCGAGACGCCTTTAAATTCGCCCTGGCCTTTAATATGCTGGTCTTTATTGATAACGAAGTTAACTTCAGCTGGCTTTATATCAACTGTTACGCCGTCTTTTGCAAAACCAAATGCTTTTAATGCCAGTAGCATGTCAGTGTTGCCGTTGAAGTGAGTTTGCGTATAAAGCTTGATAGTATCTTCGTTTATATTGTAGGTTTTGAGGGCATCAGAGTCTTGTGGCTTCAAAGCCATTTCGATACTCATCAATCCAACATTAACCCCTTGATTGCCCCATAAAACAGGACCATGAAGAATGTTTAGCTGAGTGCTTACTGGAATGGATTGAGTTGTACCGGTTTCTACATCCAGAAGCGTGTATTCAATTTTCAACTCAGCGTTGGAACGATTAATGCCTCGTTCGTAGTGGGTAACTTCTGCCTGAATATTGGGCGACTGATTGAGTTTGGCAATATCAGCTTCTACATGTTGCTTAACACTCCCGCCCATAAAATAGGGAGCCACGCCAAAAAAGCCAACTAAAAGAGTGATAAACGAAAACAACTTTTTCATTGATAATTATCCTGATAAGTAAAAAACAGAGTGAAATAGCCGTGATGATTGAGCGACGGCAATAGCTGAACATCCATGACTTCAGACATATTAACGTGTTGCCTCATATTCCATGTGGCCAAGCTATCAGCAAGTTAACAGAACGCTGTTTTTCGAGTCAACGAGATTTTGTTTTTAAGCCTCTATATTTTAAGAATCGGCGAATAAGCGACATATAACCATAAATTCTATCTGGTCATACCAGTTGAGTTTATGCTGTTCTTATGCCGTTAGAGATTCATTAACTCTTTGAAATATAAGAGATACTAAGGCAGTTAATATGAAATGTGATGTGCGTCACATTTTTGCTGGTTAAGTAATATACTTTTCTAGTGTTAACAATAACTTGACGAAAATAAGGGCTATTTTTAGACTGTCTTTTCATCATTTTATCCAGTGCTGGAGTTTCAATGAAAAAACAATCAGGTTTTACCTTAATCGAACTTATTGTAGTGATTACTATTATCGCTATTTTGTCAGCAATTGCCATCCCTCGGTTTATCGAGTTGGACACACGTGCAAGAATTTCATCTATTGAAGGGCTCTTCGGAACCGTCAAATCAACATCGGTATTGGTTCATGCCTTAGTGTTGGCCGAACAGAATCCTGCTACGGTCACCATTGAAGGAAATGTCATTACTAACACGAACGGCTATGCCTCGGCGGGCACCATTGATGATGCCATGGACTTTACCACTGGTGACTATACCTTTGCCGTAGCAGGTAACACGGCGACTTTTCAACTGGTAGGCGCACCGACCCCAGCTGATTGTGTGGTCACTTATGTAGAAAGTGCGGCACTTAACCTACCGCCGACCATTACATTAACAACAACAGGCTGTTAATATCATTCGATTAAAAAAGAGGCATTAGCCTCTTTTTTAATGCCTTCGAGAAGTACCAAGTGCTCAACAGGCGAGCAATAGCCAGACTGGCTTACTTTAAGGATCTTTTTTATACTCAGTTCACGGATTTTATGAACTTGCACTCATAATAATCATTTCTTTTGATATTTATTTACTCGAGGTTATCGAATGTCGTCATTAGTGGGACCAGACATTATTCAAGACGGTATTTTGCAGGATGTGCCAGCCGTTGGTCGTTATTTATTTTTTACACAAAAAGAAGGTTCAGAGCCGCTCGAATCATTAAAAAAATTAGCTGAGTTATGTAATGGTAAAAATTGTGTGGTAGGGCTTGGATATTCGTTACTCAGTGCTATGGATAAAAGGATTCCAGGACTCACAGATTTTAAAGCCGTGGATAACGCCAAGGTCGAAGTTCCCACCAATCAGGCAGCTATTTGGTGCTGGCTTAGAGGTGAGCAAAGTGGGGATTTAGTTTTGCAATCGTTAGCGATTAAAGCGGCTTTAGAAGACGCTTTTGATTGCTGCCAAATAGTCGATGGCTTTAAACATCAAGACGGAAGAGATTTAACAGGCTATGAAGATGGGACCGAAAACCCGACAGGGGATGATGCTGTTAACACCGCTTTCGTCACTTCTGATGAGACTGGCGTTGCAGGATCGAGCTTCGTCGTTGTACAGCAGTGGTTGCACGATTTCCGCGCTTTTCATCGTTATTCGCAGCCAGAAAAAGACGACATGATAGGTCGACGACTAGAAGATAATGTTGAGTTTAAAGAGTCTCCCGCTTCGGCCCATACGCGACGAACGGGCCAGGAAAGTTTTGAACCTGAAGCTTTTTTATTGAGACGTTCTATGTCCTGGGGAGATGCTCAGGGAGAAGGCTTGATGTTTGTCGCCTTTACTCATGAGCTGCGTGCCTTTGAAGTGCAGATGGCGCGCATGGCTGGTGCAGAAGACGATATCGTTGATGGAATATTCAATTTTACCCAACCGCAGAGTGGCTATTATTTCTGGTGCCCCCCGGTTGTTGCTGGCAAACTGGATTTGACTGCCTTACTAGATTAATAAGGAGTCAAGCGTGCTGCGCTTATAAACAGCATCGGCAACCAGGCTCCGTTTTGATTATAAATTCAGACGAGCGGAGCCTGATAATCCTTTACTCCCATTCAAACCCTTATTCTCATTCAATCTCTGGATTTCTTCGACCAACCTCCTGGTCACTAGCTTAATAATCCTTCTACCTTTTTTAATTTATCTGGAAGCTTTATTTTGTGGCGACAAAAATTGTCGCTCAGGGGCCTATAATAACTATTAATCGCAAGGCACTAAGCAACAACGCGAGAGCATTTTGGTCACACAGCAGGAAATACTACCCCAAGGGATGGATGGGTATTCTATAAAGCGCACAATCAGGAATTAATGTTAACCAATATAGGATGGTTAAGAGATTATCTAGGGATTGAAATCGTTATTACGGCAGGGGATGCCGCCGCAGCAAGAGTTCTTAGCATGGACAAATGGCCAGGGATGGCACTTAAGGTTGTATTTGGCCTCTACTTGGTTGAAAAATATACTAACAGAGCGAGCTAATTTTGATAGAAAGCAGAACAAAGGAACTGTTTTCGTAGCCAGCAGTCTTATCAGAGGCATTGATAAACACAGGTTGGCAAAGGGAAAATTCCTGATATGATTACAAAAGCACAACAGGAATGGTGCCCATGATTTATGAACGATAATGATAACAATACATTGCAACAGTTGATGGTATGCCATCACTGTGATCTGGTGCTGCAAAAACCACCCTCGGTGCCGGAGCACCATCGAGTTTTTTGCCCTCAATGTCACCATAAACTGCTGAGTCACAAACCTAACAGTCTCGAACGAACCTTTATCTGGACACTCACAGCCTTAGTGTTCTTTATGCCCGCTATTTTTCTCCCTTTATTGCATCTGGACTTATTTGGTCAGTCTCCATCCAGCTCTGTTATGAGTGGAATACTGGCGTTGTGGCAACAAGAATTCTATAGCGTTGCAGTGGTTGTCTTGGTGACAAGCGTTTTAGCGCCTATGCTGCAATTAATCTTGTTAAGTTATGTGACTTACAGCCTGTATTTTGGACATAAACTTCCTGGTCTTGTTAGAGTTTTTAAAGCCTATCTTGAATTGCGCCATTGGGGCATGTTGGAGATCTATCTCATTGGATTGTTGGTATCTGTCATAAAACTGATTGATATGGCAGAAGTTGTGGTAGGTATCGGCTTGTTTAGCTTTATTGCGTTATTAATGGCACAGATTATGGCTGTTTTTTCGATGGATGCGCCTTTATTTTGGCGACTACTAGAACAAAACAAAGCGACGACGAAGGAGTTGCCTCAATGAGTGATATAAGCTACTCGCCAAAGTCTGCGCGCGCTCTTAATATTGCCGTTTGTCATCATTGCCATCAATTGGTCAGAGGGCATGGGCGTTGTAGCCGTTGCAATACACTAGTGCATTTTCGCAAACCAGATAGCTTGACACGAACCTGGGCATTTCTGATCGCTGCTATCGCTTTTTTTATTCCGGCCAATCTAGTGCCCATCATGAACATTAAGATGTTAGGACAGGGTGAACCCGCGACCATAATGGAAGGTGTCATTTTGTTTATTGAGCATGGTGATTTGCCCATAGCTATCGTTATTTTTGTGGCCAGTGTTCTGGTGCCTTTATTAAAAATTGTTGCACTGGTTTTTTTGCTATTGTCAGTGCATTTTGAGTGGGCTCGAACAGCTCGCAGAAAAACCATCTTGTATCGTATTGTCGAGTTTATTGGGCGTTGGTCGATGATTGATATTTTTGTGGTCACGGTATTAGTGGCATTGGTTCAACTAGACAAGCTAGCATCCATTGAGGTATCAGAAGGGGCAACGGCTTTCTGTTTTGTGGTGGTTTTGACCATGGTATCGGCACTCTGTTTTGACACCCGGTTGATTTGGGATATAAAAGAAGAATCTACAAAAGGCAATAAAAGATGAGCCAGAATACAGATAACGACATTCATACTCACGAACCCAATATTCAACCCAAAAAAGGGATTAATCTACTCTGGCTGCTTCCTATTGTAGCGATACTGATCAGTATCTGGTTAGTACATAAAAATTTATCAACCCACGGTATCATGATTCAAATCACCTTTGATTCTGCGGTTGGGCTCGAAGAGGGCAAAACCAAAGTTATGTACAAAGGATTGCAGGGGGGCATTGTAAAAAAGCTAGAGTTGACCGAAGACATTAATTACGTCATTGCACATGTCGAAATGATTAAAGAGGCTGAAGACAGTTTAACGGACAAAACATTATTCTGGCAGGTGAAGCCAGAAATTTCTTTAAGCGGTGTGTCGGGTTTGGAAACTTTATTGTCTGGAGACTACATTGCTATTCGACCTGATCGTACTGGTATACCTCAAACAGAGTTTGTGGCATTAAAACAACCTCCGCCGCCTGATCACAGTGAAGATGGATTGTATCTCGAGCTGGTTGCAGAAAAAGTGGGTTCTATATCTACTGGCTCTAAAGTTTATTATCGTCAGCTGGAAGTTGGTGAAGTTCGAAACTATTTTTTATCTGAAGACAATAAAAACATTATTTTTGAAGTATTTATTCCCGAACGTTTCACTCATTTGGTTAGTAAGGAATCGCGCTTCTGGAATTCCAGTGGGATTACTATTCGAGCCAACTTGCCTAACATTGAAGTGAAAACAGAATCTTTGGCGTCTGTTATTGCCGGAGGCATTAGCTTGTCGGAGCCTACGACTTCAAACGATGAGCCAGTCAAAGACGGTGACCGTTATCAACTGTTTGATGATTTTGAGGCAGCCGAGCAAAGCGAAACCTTAACTTTTACTTTAGACAGTGCGGCTGGCCTGAGTGTCGGCACTGAAATTCGTTGGCGTCAGTCTCGAGTTGGAGAAATCAGCAAGATTGAGTTTGACCAATCGTTGCAACAAATTACAGCCACCGCAACTTATGATCCTGACGTGCAGCCCTTAATTACAGAGTCCACCCAATTTGTTTTGGTGCAGCCTTCATTTTCCTTACAGGGTGTCAATCATCTGGATGCTTTTTTATCTGGAAACTACATCGATATTAAACCAGGCAAAGGTAAACCTCGGTCAAAGTTTCCGCTCATTGATTCTAATGACTATTTGGCGCAGTCGGGCACAGGCCGATTAATCACATTAAACGCTCCCTCATTAGGTTCAGTTCAAACTGGCTCACAGGTGTTTTTTAAACATATTCGTATTGGAAAGGTTGTTAACACGGCTTTATCAGAAGATTTTAAGAGTGTTGATATTAAAGTGATGATTGACCAACGATACAGCAAGCTAGTTAACGAGTTCAGTCGCTTTTATCGCTCTTCCGGAATTCAGATCAAAGCGGACTGGAAGTCTGGTTTACAAGTTAATGCCGGTTCCGCGCAAACCATTTTGGCGGGAGGCATTAGTTTAGTGAATGCCGAAAAAACTCCTAAAGAAACACTTAATGGAAGTTATCGATTGTTCGACGATTACCAGAGTGCAACAGAAAATGGGCATTTGTTAAGGCAAGTGAAAGGATCGCGAGTGGTTAAATTGCGTAGTCGAACATTACATTCGGTTACCCATGGTGCGCCAGTTTATTATCGTAAGTTAAAGGCAGGAGAGGTGTTAAACGTTGCTTTATCGAAAGATAATCGAAGCGTTGATATTGAACTCTTGATAGCGCCGCAATATGCCCATCTAGTGACACAGCAAAGTCGCTTTTGGAATGCCAGTGGCGTTCAGGCAAAAGCCAGTCTGGCGGGAGTGAGTGTAACCACCGAATCTATGTTAAGTATTATTGATGGTGGTATTGGCTTTGACTCTCCCTCGGCTAAAGCTAAAAGAGCATCGACTAAAAAGGTGTTCCCTTTGTATGAAACTTACGATCAGGCAGTCGAACAAAGTTTATCCATTACCATTGATTTTCCTAAAAACCAGGATTTAAACATTGGCTCATCACTTAAGTACCAGGGCGTTAAAGTGGGGGAGGTGACAAAGTTATCTTTGCGTGATGAACAAGGTGGAATCAAAGTGGTGGCCAAGCTCTATCAAGATGGGCATTTTCTCGCGCGCGAAGGCAGTTTATTCTGGATTGCTGATGCCAAACTTGGAATTAGTCAGACAGAATATTTGAGCAACGCTTTGTTTGGCAGTCATATAGAAATCGTCAGTGGTGAAGGTGCTGAGACGCGTCATTTTGCTGGCTTGTTAGAAAAACCTAACGTTAAGCCCGAAGAAGGATTAAATATTCGTTTAGTGACGGCTCAGTTGGGATCCGTTGGTTTGGATGATCCTGTGTATTATCGAGGGGTTACGGTTGGCAAAGTCACGCATTACGAACTCTCGCCTCAAGGTGATCAAGTATCCATTGATGTGAATATTCAGGCTCAGTATCAACACGTTGTAAAGAGTAATAGCCTGTTTTGGAATTTTAGTGGAGTGCATGCTGAATTTGGCCTCATTGATGGGTTTGAAATGAATACGGATTCTTTTGAAGCCATACTCACGGGTGGCATTGCGTTTATGACGCCGAGAGAGGAGTTTTCTGGTAAAGCGGCGACTGAATTAATGGAGTTTCCACTCTACAAAAAGTTTAACGAAAAATGGGAGAAACTGGAGTGATTGAGCACTCCTTGTAAGATGACCAGACCTGCTGGCAAATAAAAAATAACAATACAGAGGTGTTTTATGAGCATTATTGCTGGACCTGCTATTCGTCGGAGTGAGCTTACTCGTGTTTTCATTTGGTTAATTCTTGATAGTAAAGCGACAACTATAGAAGCTCGGGGATTTTATCATGGACAGTCTGCGGTGATTGCACGGTCAACCTCTGCAAGCCATAAACCCATGACGATTGGTGAAAAGGGATTTGCCTACCTGTTATGTCTAAAGCCGACACAAGGTTCAAAGTTTAAAGAAGACAAACGCATCGATTACGATATTGTCATTGATGGTGAGAATTTGCAGCAGCAGGGATTATTGAGCGGCCCACAAAAAATCAGTTATGGTCAAAATGAATTGCCCAGCTTTTTTGTTACCAATCAACATAGAAACATTCTGCAGGGCTCTTGCCGAAAACCTCATGGGATCGACAGCAAAGAACCTGGATTCGATCAGATGATTGCCGCCGATGGCCAGGTCGGTAAGTTACGTAATCGTATTGAGCAACGACCATCAATGTTGTTTTTTACTGGTGATCAGATCTATGCCGATGATGTCCCTTATTCAATGGCGTTGCCACTACGCACCCTCGGAGAGCAACTGGCGGGATGGCAACAGGAACTTCCGTCTATAACAAAGAAGCCCAAACCGGTTAATCCGGCCTCCTGGCGCATTGGCGATCGGCAGAGCAAGATTTCTCGTCATGGTTTTTCATCGGCTCATTGCCGCAATCATCTGTTAACTTTCGGTGACTATTGCGCCATGTATCTGATGGTGTGGGGCGGTGTAGTTCCTCAGTTACCTGATTATGAGGAAGTTGAGCCGTATTTAAAAAGAACCCGTCGCCGACAAGGGAAATCGCGCCCGGTTCTGACTCCTATTATTAAAAAGAAAACTTATGAAAAAGAGCAACAACAAGTCACCGCGTTTTTGCAGGATGCTTGGCATATTCGTCGATTAATGGCCAATGTTTCGACCTATATGATATTTGACGACCATGAAGTAACCGATGACTGGAATCTGACCGAGAAAAATGCCCACCAATTGGCAAATAATCCTTTCAGTCGTCGTGTTGTCACCAATGCGCTTGCTGCTTACTGGGTATTTCAGGGCTGGGGTAACGATCCTGATGCATTTGATGATGATTTTAAATCTTCGCTCGCTGACTATTTGGCATCACGTAAAGTGTCCGGTCACCAAGCCAGAGAAAATAAACTACTAAAGCGGTATTGGGGATATCAAATAGAAACCAACCCTTTGACCTTAGTGATCGATACTCGTACTCATCGAGTGCTAGAAAAGCGTAAGCCTCCTCAGTTGTTAAATCCTACACAGCTAAAGCGCCTAACCACTCAAATGAAAAAGTGGCGACAAGATTATCTCCATCAGGAGGCGCACCAAACGTTGTTATTGGTATCTCCGTCACCAGTTTATGGTTTTACGGCCATTGAGTTGTTACAACTGGCAGCTTCTTCGCTAGAGGTACTGACTCAAGGATTGCTAAAGACTCATAACTTGGCTGATATTGAAGCATGGATTGCCAACGAAGAAGGATTTGAGCGCTTCAAAGGTTTTATGGAGCAGATTTTTCTTAATCATTGCGTCATTTTTTCTGGCGATGTTCATTATTCTTATACCCGTCGTGAGCTTCGAGCCAGTCAATCTTCTCGCGGGCAAACCCGGTTTTTGCAGCTAACCAGTAGCTCGTTGGCTAATCACCCTGGCGCTTTTGGTAAAGGTTTCTTAAAAGCTCTCTCGGCAACCGAAAGAGTGGTGCGAGATTCGTTAGGCGTCTTTAATCGTCAACGTAGTCATTACCTATGGCCACAGGAGAAAGGCAAAGACAAGATGCTGTTTTTTGTGAATCATGAGCTTAACTATGGCGAACTGGTCTTAAAAGATGGTGTGCCAGTTAAACATTCCTTAAAGTTCCGTCATTTAAAGAATAAGCCAGACTATGAGTGGACATACGATCTGACTCAGACCTCTCTTGTTACCATGGATTAGAAGGTGATCTATTGAAACAGGGCTCATTTCGGCTGCGTTTTGTTGCTGGATGAGCCTTTTTTAGAGATTTTCAGGCGACAATATTTGTCGTATATATTGGTATTATAGTTCTTGTAGCCACCAATAGATACTTGCACTGTTGGTGAACGACTTGCCTCATCTTGCTATCAAGGACACGATTATGGTTCAAATAGAACAACATTATCAATATCATCAGCATTCATCTTTAGAGAAAGCACGCCGAGGTCTTTGCCTCAATTTATCTTCGTCGGCAGAGCTTACTCAATCAGCCACTTTATTCGAAGGAGATATTCAGCACTCGGAAGTCACTGCCCGAAGCTTGCGGGTACTGGGGGATGTGATCGAGTCACGATTTTATGAGCCTGCTGCATTAAACAATAAGCGCGCAAAGCATGCCGATCCGCTTGCGACTGTGGGGCATGACGCCTTGCGCTTTGAAGGATTCTCTTCTTGTTGCAGTATTTATGCGCGCCTGGACATTTTTAGTCAGGGGTTTAAGGCTCGTCAGCTCTCGGCGGGTACTACCCACGTTGAATTCGGTGCTACGGTAAAAGCCGCTCTTGCAGGTGTTTACAATCATTCACCTTTATCCATCATGTTAAATTCTGCTAGCCCACAATTGGTGACAAAGAAGAAAGCTCTGGTACACAAACAAATCAGTCTACCACTGCGATGGATAAAAGGGCTGGCTGAGGTACAGGCGCTACAGACAGATTTGCAACCTATTTTTACGCTCAATCGTTTTCGAGCATTAAAATTGTTAAGGCAGTTGCCATCCCGAGCCAGTAAAAATTCGGTATGGTTAGAGTGCTTAGATAATAACGTGGTAGTTCATCATCACCCTTATGCGACGGGTATTGAGTTTAATGGTGCAGAACGTTTGCAGTTATTAAAGAGTTTGATTCCTATTGCGCAAAGCGTTTCTTTATTTGCTGATCCCAAAGGACAGTTGACCACCTGGGTCGTAGACTTTGGCTCATCAACTTTTACGCTCGTATTGAGTGCCGAGCCTGCTCGTGGACTTTCGGGAGAAGGGCAGTTACTCAGTCACTTGGCAAACAGCAATGACGATTTAGTTGAACAAGTGCAACAGTTGTTGAATCAACAACAGTATCTGGCAACTGATGTTTTGAGCGAGCAGCTTTCTGTTACACCGGAAGCCGTAAAAAGTGCTTTAACCATTCTTGCCTCGCGGGGCCTGGTTGGTTTTGATGCTTATCAACAACGCTTTTTTTATCGCCGTCTTCCTTTCGATCGAAACCTGGTTGAGCAGGTTCATCCTCGTTTGTTAGAAGCGCGTAAGTTACTTCAGTCACAGCCCATTAAGTTAGTGTTGGGAGAACAGGAGGTCATCACGCATATTGCCAGCAACGATGCAACCTATCAGGTGAAGTTGAGAGCCGATGAGCAACGTTGTACTTGTCAATGGTTTGCTCAACATCAAGGTAAACGAGGGCCTTGTAAACATATATTAGCGGGCCAGATGGCATTAAGGGAGTATCACTGATGGAATCGAATCGTATGCAAGATTTATTGCCTTTAATTGAAGCGGGCGATCAACAAGCATGCTTCGACTTTTTAACCCCTCTATCAGTAAAGCACTTGTTGTTGGTGAGCGAGTTAAAATCTTTGGTTGAGTCACTACATAGAGAACGATTGCAACTGGCGGAGGTGCGGCGTAAAGATTCTACGCTAGCACCGCTAAAAGTGCGTTTTCAGTTAGCCAAAGCGTGTCTTTTTATCGTGTCGAACTTATCTCAGCAAAAGACGCGACCATTATGGATGATTCCCGAGGCGCAAATGCTGAGCTGCGTTGTTAAACAATTTCAACCGTCCTGGATCAATGAGTGGGCAGAGTGGGTGTTAGACAAAAATCCTCGTTATTACGCTATTATCGACGATTGGGTGCAGATGGGATACTGCCAGAAGCCGCAGTGTGATAGCTATTATTTGGGCATGATTGATCATTTAGGTGATGAACATCTGGTTGAGAGGTTGTTATCGTTACCGGATGTTTTGGCGGAAGATATATGGCGAATCTTTGAGATCGAAGGCTACGGAGAATTCAGTCTGGCAAGCCATGACAAATATTGTCCTGTGTCAGCTCGTTGGTTAAATGCACTGGTTTCTTTGAGTGCTCAAGGAGCTTTGCCTCGTGAACGTTTATTGAGTTGCACATTAAAAGCATTAAGGAAAGATTATTCACCGTTTCGAGCTGGTTGGTATGGGCGCTTGTTACAGCAACTTAATCCAACAGAAACTGAGTTAATTCGACATCTTCCTGAACTTATTTGTCTGGCGAATAGCCAAGTGAGTACTTCCGTTGCTTTGGCCGTTCGTTATTTTTTGCCCATGGTAAAAAGTGGACATCTATCAACAGAAAAACTCGTAGAACCTTTGAAAAGCGCACTGAATGCTCATACAAAGACGGTTTTTTCTGGTGTACTTAGAGTGTTAAAAGCCGCGGCAAAAGTCAGTCCAGAGAATAATAGTTTATTACTGGAAGTTGCGGTTAAAGCACTTTCTTTGGAGGCTTCAGATATTCAAACCACAGCGTTAGATTTTATCGAAAGTTATGAAGAGGGCCATTCTTCTGAGATCAAAATGTTGCTGAGTTCTTATCAGCCGTTGTTAATGCCTTCTATTCAGCAGCGAGTGTCACAATGGATTGAGGTCGACTCTAGCAAAGATATCGAGCCGACCTTTATTTTTGAGCAAGATTTAAATGCAGTAAATCGGATAAAACGAATTCAAGACTTTGATGAGCTGCTCACTTCGATCAGCTATTTATTTGAGCTATCTGATGATGTTATTGAGCTTGAACGTACTTTGGATGGTTTAGGGCGGTTAGCTACCAATAAGCCAGAAGGATTTGAGTTCATGACAGCGGCTTTAAGAAAGCGGGCTTACCGACTGGTTCGGCAGAAAGTTGCCGATCCTGTTCGATTTTTCTTCGCTCTTATGTTGCTTAGCTATTTTGATAACAAAAATTATTTTGGTAGTGAGTTGGACCGCAAAGATCTCTATCAACAACCACATGCGAGTTTTATCGATGTATTTTACCAAAGACTCTGTGGCTTAACTCAACAACTGCTGGACGAACAGAAGCTTCCATCATTAAGCTTGCCAGAGCTTCCTAGTGGCGCTGTTCATTTGGACACCTTAGTAGAGCGTTGGCTCTCGGTCATGGAAAGTGAAGCGAACTTTTTAGAGGTTGAACAAAGATTAGCTATTTATCGTATTGAGTCATTCGAGAAGTTATCAGATAAGCAAATCAAACAACTGCAACGAAGAGGTGATGAGTTTTCTAACATTTTATTATTTCTTGGGGGTATGGATGTTCAACTGAACAAAGAGGGGCCTCTGTTTGCTGCGGCATCAGAACAAAAGCTCAAGGCAGAAAGTAATGATATTTTGGTGGGGCTGGCTCCCTCAATGTTGTCGCAGGAAAACACCGAGGCAAGCCTATCTTTCGCTCAACTATTTGCTAGCGCTAATACGGGAAGCTATGGCCACCATGTATGTGGTTTACATAAAAGTATTGTTCGATGGGCCGCGACTGTGTGGCCAGCAAATATGGAGCTTTATTATGCTGCTGCCGCAGCAATCGTTGATGTTGAACGAACGGAAATTCAACGCCAGACCCCTCACTACTATGAGCCGTTGTTTGACTCAAATGTAAAACTTGGACCTATGGCGATGCGTTTATTGGCTAAGGGATTGTCGGCAGCAGACTTTGAGCATAAAGGTATGGCCATTGAAGTTGTTATTCGAGCTCTGGCCGAAGATCGTCTTGATGTTTCTATGTTAGCGGAGGCGATGTCGAAATTATTAAAAGACATACCCATAAAGCTGCTCCGTTGGCGTAAGAACTTGACTGAAATTGCAACAACCTCCGCCTATCATGCCGCCCAAGTTCTGACATTGTTAAAACAGTTGTTATCTGAGCAAGGCACCTGTTTGCCAAAAGGTATTGGCGAGCTATTAGAGTTAATGTATGAATTGAAAATAGCGTCGGGAGATTTTGATTTGGAGCCTCAATTGGAAACTTTATTAAAAGGTTTACAGCGAGGAGGTAAAGAAAGAAACTACTCCCAAAAGATACTGACATTGCACTGAATATTTTGAAGTGTCGAAAACCTGTTTTGAGTCAGGCCTCAATAGGAGATGAGGCCTTGATAAATACATGTTATTGTCGGCTCAGACACTTTTGTGTACTTTTACTGATGAGGGCTGTTAATCTTTGGTTAAAATATCAGAGGATGGATAATGGAACAGTTATTTACTTTATTTAATGTGATCGTGGCCTATGTTGCTGTGTTGGTGCTGTTTAGTATCGTGGTAACAGCGATTGTTCAAGGAGTTCAGTCTTATTGGAGATTGAGATTGAAGGCGTTAAAAGTCGGGGTCTCCCGATCAGCTGAATCTTTATCTGATGAAATCATCACTTATATTGCCACTATCGAAACCCAAACTGATATTTCTGTAGAAGAAGCCATCATTACCATCAAGCAGAAATGGCCTGTTATTAGTCGCCTGATTGGTATTGAGCAAAAAGATGCGCGTCAATTTAGTGATCTAAAAGCACTTAAAGATGAAGTAACCCAGCAGCTTGAGAAATTACTCGGGCAAGACAGCTCGAAAAGCTTATGGATGTCGAGGGATGCTTATGGTGCCAAAGTAGAGTCTGTGTTGGCATCCGTATCAACGGTGGGTATTGAAGAAAGTGTCGAAAAGGGCAACGAAAAAGTTCAAGCAATGATTCAACGAGGGTACGATACGCTCGAAGTCTGGTCTAATGAAATTTTTGTAAAACAGGTACGTGCCATCACCATCGCTGCGTCCATTTTTGTTGCTTTTGTGTTTCAACTGGACACGCCCCATCTATTGGCTCGACTATCTGTAGACGAGCAAACCCGTGGAAAAATAGTTGAAGCCGCTGTCTCACAGTTTGAAAAGAATGCTCAACAAAGAAACGATGAAAGCAAAGCTGAGGATTATCGACAGATAGTGACGAATCTGATTGGACAACAGAAAGATGAGAAGATAAAAGCTGTGCTCAGTGAAAATCTGGAGTCTATTGCTGATTCTGAATCGGAACAACAGGTAAGAAACACTATAAAAGAGGCTTTGGAGGATTTTTCAGCATCAGAGGTCACTGAGGTGATCAATCAACTTGATGAAACCTTGAGTATCGTTGAACAGAAGAAACTGGACAACATCACCGACGAGATATCACAAATCTCCTTGCTGGTTACACCTTTCGGTATTTCTACATCCGGTTTTAAAACCTTCTATTTCAAGCCTGACTCCTGGCAACCTAGATTCTCTCGTATATTGGGTACGTTACTCACCGCATTCTTATTGACTTTTGGCGCTCCTTTCTGGTTTGAAGTGTTAAAGAACATGATCAACTTAAAGAATCGTGCGACCAATCTACTGACAACTAAAGATCCAGAAAAACCGTAAATACTCTTCGGAGGATACAGAATGAAAAAGATAGAAACTTTGATGCAGGCCATCGAGTCCGGCGAAAAAGAACAAGCGTTGCAATTGGTTGAAGAGTTATATAATGAAGTCAGAGATTTTAGTCAGATGATTCATTTTGATGAAAAAGAGAACAGCATTTCTATTGCTAAAAACTCAGGAAGTTTTGAGTACGCAGTAGAATGCAAAGAGAGGGTGAAGGCATGGGTAGGAGGGCATTGATATTTTATCGATGCCTTTTCTTTTAGCTCTAACTAAATTGGCCGAAAGGAGTAATGTAATTATTCCTCTAAAGTGGCAGGAGTTTCTATAGGTTACCTACTAAGAGGAGTATTCATAAAACAATAAACTCAATAGATATTTGATCTCGTTCTCAAAATACGTTTTCTTTCTTAATGTATTTTACTTCTAAAACTAAGTCTTTAATGCTCTGTAAAAATAATATTTTCTCAATAGTCAATGTTTATCAAAAGCAGCTTATCTTTTTTTTCAATAAAGCTTTTGTAAGCGAATGATTACTTTGGACTATCTATAATATCAATGATATCTCAAGCTTGCTTTAGTCTTTGCTTAGTGACTCTCTAACAGCTACAGGCGTGGAAAGCGTGGGTAAAATCTAGTCTACACTCAAAAGCCCGATACCTTTTTGCAGTCAGGATCGTGTAGTCAGATGAATGCTAAGACAGATTATTCGGTTTTAATGGTTGGCTTGTCGAAAGATGAGATCAACATCATAGATAAAGTATTTAAGCTATCAACGGTGGGTAAAAAATATCAGCTTAGTTTTGCTGCAAGACACGCTGCCGAAGATGCCAGCATAGCTATTGTAAATGGTGATGACCTTCAGTTGGTTAAACGATGGAAAATATGGAATGCTCGAAGTCGACCTATTTTCACTATTTATGCCTGTCGTCAACAGCGCGTTAATAACACTTGTGTGACTATCGCAAAACCTTTTACGCCGATTAATATTATCCGAGGAATTGAGGCTGCACTTTATCACGGGTTTAATATTATACCCGACACGACTATCGATGATGAAACGCAACTATCTTCATCGAATCAAATTACTCCTCACTCGACTAAGTCTACACGCCGAGCTTTAGTTGTTGATGACTGTCCAACTATCTTAACTGCAATGAGAATGCACCTTGACCTTATGGGAATTCAAGCCGTGTGTTGTGATAGTGGAGAAGAAGCTCTTAATCTTTGTCGAACCAATCACTTTGACCTGATATTTCTTGATGTCGTATTAGATGGCATTGATGGCTATGAGGTATGCCGAAATATAAAGCAGATTGCTCACCTTAAGTCGGCACCTGTATGTATGCTCACTGGCAAGTCGAATATGTTTAATATCGTTCGAGGAAAACTTGCTGGCTGCGACAAATATCTTACTAAACCCGCTAAATCACATGAACTATCACAAGCAGTAATGGAGCTTCTCAAGGTAGATTCTATTGCTCGACTCAAAACAGCTTAACTGGAGACTTACTCATGTCAAAAATACTCATTGTTGATGATTCCAAAATGGAGCGAGAAAACCTTTATCAAATTGTTTCAGACGCAGGCTACCAGGTATCGTTAGCCTCCTCGGGTAAGGAAGCATTAGAGAGAGTCAGCAAAGAACCCCCAAGCCTTATTTTCCTGGATGTAATCATGGATGACCTCGATGGTTTTAAAGTATGTCGAAGTTTAAAGTCGGATAAAAAAACAAAGGATATCCCCATTGTTTTTGTGACCAGTAAAGGAGAAAAAGCCGATAAGAAGTGGGGAGAGATGCTCGGCGCTAGGGATTATATTACCAAACCTTTTAATGAAGACGACATTGTTCGTTCTTTAGGAAAGTCTTTAAGATAGTTTTAAGGTGACTGGTATGCATGATAACTCCCCATTATCGCCTCTAGAAGCCTTAGACGTTGGGCGCTTTAAGCGCTCAGCACAAGTAACAAGTCACGAAATAAATACTCGGTTTCATTGTCTCTCGACGGATGCCACTCGGTTATTGATCGCTGTTGAATGTCTCTGTCAGGTGGGGGATGCGTCTCAGGTTTTTATAATGCCAGGGCACTTTAAAGCTTTAGCAGGGGTCTATCATCATAAAGGACAGTTGATTCCTGTGTTTGACTTGTATGCCTGGCTAGACGAGACAAAAGATGTGAAACAGAAAACGCTTGTCATCTTAGGCGAGGAAGAAAAAGCCGTTGGATTGTTATGCAAAAGCCTGCCCCATAAACTCAGCTTTAATCAACAGCAAGGTGAGAGCTTGCCAACCAATGCCCCTCATGCTCTACAGCAAGTATCGAGCTGTATTTTTCATGATACCGACCATGGTATTTGCTTTTTACTAGAGCCGGACTCTTGGTTTTCTCATTTGGCTAGTACAGTGATTCAAACAGAACATCATTAACTGGTTGCTACATATATCAGGATACTAACTTATGAAATTGCGTCAAAAACTTATTATAGGTGCTCTCTCGGTGACGATTATTCCTGTTGTCGTTGTGTCTACATTTCTTGACCGATTGTCTTTCGAAGCAGGAAAAGAATCTTTGGAAGAACAAGCTAAGCACCAGTTGGTTTCGGTACGAGACTCGCGTCGAAGTCAATTGAAGTCTTATCTGGACGTACTAAAAAACCAGGTAAAAACATTTTCTGATGACTTAATGATTATTAATGCGGCTAGTGACTTTCTTTCATCTTTCAAGGACTTTCGTAGTCAGGCCGATAAAGGCGCGATTACTCAGACTGCATTAAACGAGTACAAACAAAACCTTACTCGTTATTATACTGAAGACTTTGCGCAAGTATATCAGCCAAGAAATACCGGTGACTTACCCGATATGAGTAAGCTCTTATTACCACTGGATGCTGACTCTATCGCTCTGCAATATCATTATATTTCGGCGAACCCAGAAGAAATTGGTAAGAAGGATAACTTGAATTATGCCAATGATTCATCGGATTATTCCCGCTATCACCGCGAGTATCATCCTCATATCAGAGAGTACCTCAAAGCGTTTGGTTACTATGACATTTTTATTGTCGATGCCAAAAGTGGTGACATCGTTTATTCGGTATTTAAAGAAATAGATTTCTCTACCTCATTGATCAATGGCCCTTATGCAGACTCGGGAATTGGTCGAGTTTTTCGACGTGCAAACCGCCTTACTGACCCTGACGGTGTTGTATTCGAGGATTTCTCATCTTACTTGCCTTCTTATAATGAGCAGGCGGTATTTATCGCCTCGCCCATTTATAAAAATAATGTAAAAACCTCCATACTGATCTTTCAGGTGCCCATTAGTCGTATCAATGAAATTATGACTGCCGAACAACAGTGGGAGCGTTACGGTTTAGGTAAAACCGGTGAAACCTATATTGTTGGAAGTGATAACTTGATGAGAAATAACAGTCGCTTTTTGGTAGAAGATAAACCAGCTTACTTAGCAGCTTTGAGCGCATCAAATCTTGATCAACGATTAGTCAAAGAAATTGATGCAAAAAATACCAGTATTGGTTTACAACGGGTCTCAACGGAAGCTACTCAGGCTGCGTTGTTAGATCAAACAGGGTTTGCCCATATCATCGATTACCGTGGCGAAATGGTGTTGTCTGCCTATACACCTCTGGAGTTTCTTGGTACCAAGTGGGCTATTTTGGCTGAGATAGATGAAGCCGAGGCATTTGCTCCTACTGTGGCCCTACGTGATACCATTTTTAATGCGGTATTAATTATTGGTGCGTTGGTTATGGCATTAAGTGGAGGCATCGCCTGGTTTATGGTGAGAGCACTTACTCGACCCGTTTCTAATCTGGAACAAACTGTAACCAGAGTGTCTCAAGGAGACTTTGCTGCCAGGGCCGAAGTTGAGTCCGATGATGAACTGGGCACATTAGCTGCAACGCTTAATCGTTTGTTAGATGATCGTATCGCTTCGTTGGCAGAAGCAGAGCGACAAAACGAAGCGCTTAATGACTCTATTATCAATTTGTTGCAAGGAACCACTCAATTGTCAGAGCGAGATCTGACGGCCGAATTACCGGTAGCGGAAGATGTGACGGGGCCATTATCGGATGCGATCAGCCAGGTCGTAGAGGCTATCAGTGATGTATTGCATGATGTTAATTCGATAGCACAAACCGTTGAAGGATCTTCCCAAGCTGTAAAGAATCAGTCGGTAGAAGTCGCCGAGGCTGCTGAAAAAGAACTAACTCTGTTAGAAACATCTTCTAACCGTCTTATTCGCGCTAGTAAATCAATGAAAGATAATGCTCGTCTTGCCAATCAATGTAACGAAATGACGGGCAGTATGTCGACCATGACCTCCAAAGCGTATGATGCCGTTAGTGATACGATTGAAGGCATGAACGATATACGAACAACGATTCACGAGGCAGAAAAACGCATCAAACGGCTGGGTGAACGCTCGCAAGAAATCAACAACGTAGCTGACATTATTAATAACATTGCCGAGAAAACACATGTACTGGCCCTTAACGCCAGTATGCAGGCAGCAGCGGCTGGTGATGAGGGCCGGGCCTTTTCGGTTATCGCAGAAGAAGTGCAGCGATTAGCAGAAAGTGCTCGAGGCGCTACTGCAGAAATTTCTTCGCTGGTAGAAAACATTCAGCTGGAAACTTCGGATACGGCCGAGACCATGAGTGTCACCATTACCAAAGTGGTGGATGGAGCAGAACTGGCAGAAGAAGCTGGTAAGCAAATGGAAGAAACAACACAGACTGCGGCGGAGCTGGTGACACGGATCCAACAAATTTCAGACGCTTGTAGTCTGCAAGCGCAGGTGAGCGATGATTTAAAGAATCGCTCAATGCAACTGCAAGAAACAGCAAAAGAAACTCAGGAAAAACTGGGGATGCAAAACGAAGAAGCGGTCAAGCTTGTGGGCAACTCCGAGAAACTCATCGAGTCGGTGGGGCTATTTAAACTTCCGGGTATGAAAGAGTCGGCGTAATCCTATGGATAACCTCAAACCATCCATTAAGTTATTTGACTGGCAGCAAGTGCTGGTTGAATGCGAGAGTCTGCAGGCACTGGTGGATCAGTGTTTAAGTGCAGAAACTGATGCCGATGCGACAAGTTATTTGATGCAGTATCAGCAGCACTTTTATGAGCTGCTGGTGTTACTGGAGCCTTTGGGTAGTGAATCTTTATCACTGCTGTATTCGCTTGTTGGAAGCGATGTCGATAAATTTACCCAACAACAAAAACGCCCTTGCTTGGTTAATCTTCGCTTACTTAAAGAATGGCCGCAGTTATTTTCTGATTGCTTTGCCCGTGTGACAGGGGAGCTTAGTTCCAGCTCTCTTATTGCTGTGCTAAGCAGTCAACATTGGTCTCATCCTTTGTCGGTAGAGCAGGCTGATTGTTTGGCAAAGGAGCTTACTTTGCTTCAGCAATCGTTTGAAGCTACAGAATTTTCTGCCTCAGAATTTCAGGAAGAGGTTGTTATTGAAAACTCAGAGGTACCGAAAGCTGAGTGGTTGCTCGAAGAAGTTCCTGCGGCAATGTCATCCGATGACTTACTCGCTGAGGTAGTCGAAGTTGCCGATGAAGCCATGCCAGACTTTTTAATGGATGCAGTTTCATTGCCAGAGACTGTCGTTCAACAAAAGAATAGCGCTCAGCAAGAGGATACTTTTCAACAAGTGGATATTTCTCAGCAAGAGAGTATCACTCAAAATGATCAATCCTCGCTTGAGGAAGCGTTTGCCAGCCAGCCTGATGAGCATCAACGTTCTGAGGTATTTAACGCATATCGTGAAGAAGTGATGCCTGTGCTGCAAGAGTGCCTTATGTTACTGGCGTCGCCAAAGGACGATAGAGAAGTTTCACCTTTAGCCGATCATTTTGTTAAGTTGGCTGATGTAGCCCACTATCTCGACCTTTCTGGTTCTTCGGCGGTATTTTTTGTCATTAATCAATGGCTACAACCGTTTGTGGATGGTGAGAGAGAACCAAAGCTACAGCACTTTGAGCAGCTGACACATTGGACTGATTATTATATCAAGGTGTTGGATTCTGGAAAGCAAGCAGATATTGAAGCCTTAACGGATTCTACTTTTGAATTGGCACAAGGTGAACAGCTGGCCTTTGATAAAAAAGAGTTAGCGGATTGGTTAGCAGAAGAACAGATTGCAGAGTGGGAGGATGGTGTTGATGATATGCCATCGATGCCCACCACTGCAGAGGCAAATGACGTTGCATTGGTTATTGCAGAAGATGCTCAGACCGCATTGATTGACATGTTTTTAGAAGAAGCTCCGGTGCATGTTGATACGCTAACTGAAGCGTTAAATCGTTACGCCAGTCAATGCAATAAAGATGATCTGATTCAGGCTCAGAGAGCGATTCACACATTGAAGGGAGCCGCTGCGACATTAAGCGTTGCAGGTGTAGAAAATATTGCTCACGCCTTTGAAGATATTCTGGAGTTTTTAATAGCGAAAGATCTCGAACCTGCTCAAGAAGTGATTGATTTCTTAATGGGGGTAGCGGATGCTTTGGCGGATTGTTGTGATTATTTAGTAGGCGGCGGTGCGCTTCCAGAGAATCTTTTGGCAATCTATCAAAGTGTGTTGGATGCCATTCAAGCCATTCGAAACGAAGGCAGTTTTTTATCAGTACTCGATTTCCGATCAGGTGAAAACTCTGACGGTTCTACGGTAGAGCCGCAGAATTTTGAGCCGCAAGCGGAGTACAAAGATAACTCTGTCTTGAATGAGAAGAAGGAAGCAGAAGGAAGTGCTCAATCGAGTGAGAAAAGTGATTCTTCCTATATTCGTGTTCCCGAAAAGAGTTTGGAGAGTATGCTCAATGCCTTAGGTGAGTCAACGATTTTACGAGGTCATGTGGACGATACTCTAATGCATTTTGGGCAACATCTAAAGGCACTGTCTCAACTGGCAGAAAATATTCGTTCTACAATCTTTAATCTAGAAAACTTTGTTGAGACACAGTCTGTGACTGATTGGGAGAAAAAGTCGGGTCGAGATCAACAAGAAAACCAATTCGATCCACTTGAAGTGAATCGAATGAACGAATTACACACCTATCTGAGTCAGGTGATCGAGTCATCATCGGATATTCGGCAGGTAGAGAGTGCATTAGCGAAGCGCCTATTACGTTTTGATGAGTTACACCAGAAGCAACAGGATATTTCGAAAACTCTGGAGCGACAGGTGATGGGGGCGCGAATGGTCACCGTAAAATCGGTTTCCGCTCGGTTGGAACGTTGTGTGAGGCAAGTTTCTCGCTTGTTGGGTAAGTCGGTTAAGCTGGAGATCCAGGGAGAGCATACTTTAATTGATATAAAAGTGATCAATGCGCTACTCGATCCTCTGATGCACTTGTTACGTAATGCGGTGGATCATGGCATTGAGTCTCTTGAGCGGCGGCAGCAGTTAAATAAACCAGAGCAAGGAAGCATTCGTTTGTCGTTTGAAGCCAAAGGTCATTCGTTTATTGTGAAGTGCCAGGACGATGGTGGGGGCATTCAATACGATGACATTCGTCACCGTGCCATTGTGAAAGGATTGATTACCGAACAGCAGGTAGTTGATCGTAAAACATTGAACCAGTTTTTATTGCAACCTGGCTTTTCTACGCGCGAAAAGGTGTCGGCAACTTCCGGTCGAGGCATCGGTATGGATGTGGTTGCACAGAGCTTGCGCCAGATGGGCGGCTTTTTTCAGTTAGAATCGCAACAGGACAAAGGTTGCTTAATCACTTTATCAATGGCTGCGACCATGGTAACTCAGCATATTCTTATGGTGAGAGTTGGTGAAGCGAGATACGGTATACCATCTTCTATTATTGAACAGGCGTTTGCTGCCCAGTCTGGAATCATTAAGATGGTCGCATCCAATTGCCAATTTGAGTTTATTGATAAAAGCTATCCCTTGTTCTGGTTAGGTCAGTTTTTGGGACAGTTGCCAGAAGATACAGAGACGACCGCTGAGAACAATAAACCTGGCTTTTTACTCAACAAAGATAACGAAACACTTGCGCTGTTTGTCGATGAGGTTCTGGGATGCCGCGATGTAGTGCTTAAGTCCTTCGGGCACTACTTGCCACGTCTTCCCGGTACTATGGGTGGTGCTCTAATGGGGGATGGTCATATATTACCTATCCTCGACATTAATGAATTGATGGCATCGAATAAAACGAGCTATCAATCAAGCTCAATACCCGTCGAGCCTGTGCAAACTTTGGGCTCGAAAAAAATATTAGTTGTTGAAGATTCTCTCAGTACTCGTCGTGCATTAGAACAGTTGTTAGGCGATACCGGATACGAAGTGAGAACGGCTATTGATGGTATTGAAGCAATTCAATCGTTAAAACAATGGCAACCTGATTTAGTGTTATCGGATTTGGAGCTACCGCGACTCAATGGGCTGGAGTTAACTGCACATCTACGTAGTCAATCTTCTTTTAAACAATTACCGGTTATTATGCTCACGTCTCGCTATACCGAAAAGCATCGGCAGCATGCGCAAAAGGTCGGTGTGAATCGTTATTTGACGAAACCTTATGTAGAGGATGAAGTGCTTAGTCATATTGAACAAGTGCTAGAGGAATGCGCATGAATTTGTGTGAGCAATTGGATTATGCATCTGTAACAGCAAGCGGTCACAGTGAGTTATTGAATAAAGGTCATTACCGGTTTTATATCGGCGATCAGGTGTTGGCTTTACCTTGTAATGATCCTGTGCAGGTTTTGTTAACCAAAGAGCTGGATATCAGAATTGGTGAGAAAGAGCGCGTTTATGTGGATGGCTTTCCTATTATTGATTTGCGTTGGCGTTTATCACAAAAAGAAAACTACGCCTATTGGGCAACTCATGTTTTGCTGGTGGACTATTGTTTTGGCGCTTTCGGGTTAGCCTGCTCTAATGTCGCCTTCTATCCTCCTGGTACCGATGCAAAAGTCATGAAGTTACCGACTATCATGTTGACTGAGAAAGCCTTTATTGGTGGGATATTAGTCGAGCCGCATCAAGTGAGTTTACAGCTGGACTGTGAGCGTTTGTATCAAATAGCTTTTGCAAACATTTAACGAGTACTACTATGTCATCTTATGCCTGGCAGCTCTCGGTAAGCCGAGATATCAGTTTTCTAGTGGCCTCACATCATATCAGCGAGTTGTTAAGAGCACCGCAATGGATTGATATACCCGGAGCTTGCTCTTACTGTCGTCGACTATTGTTGAGAGATTCTCAGTTGATTCCCATTCTTGAATTCAGTTCAGAGCAAGCTTATTCTCGTCAACCATTGGTATTGCTGCTGACTTACAAAGGGAAGCAAGGAGAAAGGTGGGGAGCTATTCGTTTGACTCATTATCCGCAGATGGTATCGATCAGTGATTCTATGGTGGGAGATATGAAGCAGTTGTCACCCATCATTCGAGACTACTCAATCGCTGCGGTTTGTATGGAGGAGCGGCATTACGGCATCGTCAACGTAGCACAGCTTTTTTCGCCTAGACCAGTGGTACTCAGTCCTTCTGGACTTCAATTGTTAGCTTCTCGAAGCAGGGCTTGATTTTTTTCTGTCGAGAGCTGACGCTTGGATTCTTTTAACGCTAATGCGTTGGCGTCATCAAGAGACAGCGGTTTCGAAAAATAATAGCCTTGAATATAATCACAGCGGTGTTTCTTAAGAAAGTTAACTTGTTCTAATGTTTCTGCGCCTTCAGCGACCACTTTTAATTTTAGACGTTTTGCCAGATCAATGATGACCTGAATAATCACTTCTTTCTGTGGCTTAACCCCGATCCCCTGCACAAAAGTTCGATCGATTTTAAGAACATCAATGGGTAGATCGGCTAGGTAGCTGAGTGATGAGTATCCGGTGCCAAAGTCGTCTATAGCTATTTTTACGCCGAAGTTATTTAACTCTTTGAGTGTGCTAACGGTTTGTGTTGGCTGTTGCATTAACACCGACTCGGTCACTTCGATATCAAGGTTTTTTGCGGCAACGTTATAATGAGTTAATGCGGTTTTAACACGATGAAATAATTGTTTGCCGGGACATTCGCTGGCCGATACATTGACAGAAAGTACCAAGTCTGGCAACGCACTTAACCATGGGCTAAATACTTCGCAGGACTGATTAAGAATGACTTCGGTAAGTTTACCACTAAGCGATAGTTTTTCGGCACAAGGAATAAATTCGTCGGGAGAAATAAAGCCACGCTCAGGATGTATCCATCGAGCTAACGCTTCGAATCCAATCAACCGATTGGTCTGCATACAAAACTGGGGTTGCAAGTAGGGAACAATGCCGCCATTTTCTAGAGCCAGTCGAAACTCATGTTCCAGTCGGATGCTTTCCTGACTTAACTGCTTCATGGATTCATTGAAATTTCGATAGGTTTTGCGCCCATCTTTTTTGGCAAAGTACAGCGCTTGATCCGCTTGCGTTAATAAATGATTAGGATCGAAATCGTCAAATGGAAAACAGGTCATGCCAATCGATGCACTGACCTGAATGACCTGACCTGAGATGATCAGTGGTTCTTCCATAGAACGCAGAATTTTTTGCGAAACATAGTGCGCTTTGGTTGAGTCTACATCTTCTAAAATGATCGCAAACTCATCACCGCCCAGTCGTGACACTGTATCAGAGGTTCGCACTGATTTTAGTAGACGACCAGAGAATTGTTTTAATACTTCATCGCCAACAACATGACCGAACTCATCATTAATCGATTTAAAGAAGTCAACATCAATATATAAAATGGCATGTTTGGACTGGTTGCGTTTTGACTGTGCAATCAAATGCTCCAGCCGATCAAAAAAGAGATTACGATCGACCAGATGCGTGAGAGAATCATGGTGAGCTAGATGTTGAAGCTCTAGATCCATCTGCTTGCGATGAATGGCATAACGCAAGGTTTTATCCAGCAGTTTTGCGGTCATTTCATCTTTACATAAAAAGTCGGCGGCACCCGCTTCTAAAGCAACTTGATCGATTTCATCCGAATTCATTCCGGTGATAAGAATGCAACTGGTGTTGGGATATTGAATGGCAATCTTTCTTAGCAATTCTATGCCGTTATCACTGCTGGCACCCAGATGATAGTCGATGAGGCAAACATCAAAGGTGCTTTGTGCCAGACAGGCTAAAGCTTCCGTGTGATCTTCTGCTTGCTCAATTTGATAAGAAGAGTGAGAACCACTTTCTACAAGGTAGTTTACATATTCGCGATCGGCTTCATCATCATCCACAATGAGCACTTTCACCGATTCGGCAAAATCATTCAATAGATGAAAATATTCATTCATACTTCAGACCTTAGCTATATCCTTGTTTTTCAACTTGTTTTAGCTCCACCAGAAACCAAAACAATAAGAAACGATACCTTTTAGTGTTAATAACTTAGATGAGGACGAATTGAAGTATTCTGACTATCTTTTTCAGTGTAGAACAAAATCCAGAGAAGCATAATATTCATTTACTTCATCTTAGTCTGTTTGGTTATTAGAATCTGAAGAGTTAGAAGGACTTACACTCTAAAGTGGTAGAAAAAAGCGACACAAGAGGGCGGTTTGACAGGAGAGCGGCTTCTCAGGATGGAGAGAATCGTAGAAATTTTGAACATCTTTATTGAAAACCCAGAAATACTGGTTTAAGGTAGTTTGACACGTTAAACCTGTTTCATACTGGTTAAATCTGGCGCTATACTTAAAATTGAGCATAGCGAGCAGCCATCGCAAAAGGGCAATAGGCTTAATGGATCGTCATTAGTTGAGTTTTATTGCCAACATGGATAAAGTACCCCAAAGTAGCTATGGATAAGCTGGCACTCCAGAAATGCGTAAGAGTATTGTTTCATTTAACATCGTCAGGGCGTAGTTAGCCCGAACAGCGGGAAATAATATGGACCAAAGCATTCATTACAGCAAGACCAAAACCAGCTTTTATCGTCGTTTATATGTGGCTTATTTAATTGATTCAGGCGTCAACTCGGTGCCAGCAATCATGGCCAAAACAGGCATGCCCAGGCGTACGGCACAAGACACCATTAAGGCCTTGGCTGAACTGGATATTAAGTGCCATTTTAATTTGCCCAAAAAATCCGGTTACTACGAGATCCTGGATTGGGGGGCCATGAACAAAGAATGGATTCATGAGCACCTAGAGCGCATCTGTAGCATATTAGGATATCAATATGAGCCTTTCGAAAAAGCACCAGAAGCAGAAGCTCCTGAGGCAACTCCAGAGGAGGCTCCATCAGAATAAGAGGACAAACATTATTGTTTAGATTTGAAGTACTACCGAAAGACTGGTTCAAAAGGCGTAAACCAGTAAAATCGCCGAACATCATTAAAGTAGAAGTCGATGATTTTAAAAAACAGCCTAATCATTTTTGCCGCATTCGCGTGTACTACGATGATGACAGTGAAAAATCACTAATTGGCCGAGTTCTCTACAACTCGATTAAAGAGCACTGGACGGTTGACGGCATGGAAGTCGCTGTCAGACTTATCGAAAACTCTCAAGGTGCGTCGCAACACTAGGCCCTCACTGGGCTGGTTTTCTTTGTTTTTTCTTGTTGATCCCAACCAATGACAACAACTGCATAAAGCTGAGCTTTAACGGCTGCCAGTATATGCCCAACAGGGTGTCGTGTTCCTTAAACTTATCACCAAATCCAAACTTCAATTTTGGTGTATCTTTGGCGGTAACCAGAGTGCCAGCCAGCCGATCCCATATCGCCAGCGCGGATCCCATATTCTTATCAAAATGAATCGGATTAGCGCTATGGTGGATCTGATGTTGCGCCGGACTGATAAACCAGTGTTCCAAAGTCTCACCCCAGCTCAGCCAGATATGAGAATGTCGCAAATTAGAACCCATGATGTTAAATAGAAAGACAAAAATATTGGCGCCTGCAAATTCGATAACCGATAAGGTCGGACCAAACAGGTAGTAAGAAATACCGACTGCTAACCCTTGTGCAATGGCTAAACGACAGGCAAACAGGTAGTTTTCGAAAGGATGAGAGCGATACACCGTAAATGGCGTTAACACCTTTGCCGAGTGATGGACCTTATGAAACTCCCACAAAAACGGCACTTTATGCAGCAGGTAATGCAAGATAAATCGTGATAAATCATCTAATACAAACAGCAATACCGTGAAACTGAACATGATCACTGGCTTAGATTCTGACACTACAACTACTGGCCCGAACAACCACTCAAGGGCATCGGTTACGGCCAGAGCAATAGGCACCATGGTCACAATCACGGGAGCCAGCAACAAACCTCGAATCACTTTGTTGATAATCAACAACCCATAATCTTGCTTGGCAGAACTTGCCAGCCAGATCTTCTTAGGAAATAGAAACTTTAGAAATCGCCTGATACTGCGACGACGACTCTGCATCACAAACACGGGAATAGCCAATAACACCGCACCTGCCAGATAGATCAGGTAGATACGCTGACCCGCATCAAACCAATAGAGGCTGAGATCTTTCAGGGTGGCGGTTAAGGTGTCGAGTAGAGGCATTCAGTGGTGGTTTTGTTCTGGGTTGAGGTTGGTAGTTTACCTGAAAATAGGGGAAGTTACAGGGGGGGTTTTTGAGTCCCTTACGGGGAATTTTTTACGTTTATCACTCTAAACGAAACGTTCTGACTTGATTCAGCCCGCAGGTTTCGCCATGCTAGGCGAGCCCCTTTTGTCAGCCCACAAAAGAGGCGAAAAAGGGCTATGTTCCAAAGATGAGGCCTTCGGCACCACTCCGTCAGCTTGAAGCCATCGACGAAACGTCATCCACGCGCTTCCCTGCGCGGGGATGACTCTTGCTGCGTCCATGCAGCAAGCTCGTGAGTCTTCAATCTGACTCCGTTCTCATCTAGTCACAAAGGAGTCGTCTGATAATTCAGAGCCAAGAAAGAGAGCTAAACAAAAACACAAACGAAGATCGAATCTTCCCTGGCATTGATAAGATCAAACAATCCCTTCGGCATTAACAGGCATACTAAGACCATAAAATCCCTGCTGAACAAATGCCAGCGCAGCGACTATGGGCTCTTTGCTTCCTTTACAGCTCTTGGTAAAGGAAGTCGCTGTAAGGCGAAACTCGTTTTATCGAAAGAGTAAGGAAGTAACAGAAGATCTTTTGAATGAACAAATCACTCCCTACGAAAAGTTCAGACTTGATTCAACCGGCAGGTTTCGCTTTTATGCCCTTTGGGTACTGCTGAGCGAGCCACTTTTGTCGGCCCACAAAAGAGGCAAAAAAGGGCGATGTTCCAAAGATGAGGCCTCCGGCACCACTGCGTAAAGTCTTAGCCCTTCGACTGAGCGTCTTATACGCACATCCTTGTGCGGATAAGACTCTTGCTGCGTCCGTGCAGCAAGCCAGTGCGGTCTAAGACTTTACTCCGTTCTCATCCAGTCACGATGGAGTCATCTGACAATTCAGAGTTAAAAAAGATAGCTAAGAGAGAAAGCGGAACAAAAACACAAAGCACGATCGAATCTTCCTTGGCACAAACAAGATCAAGAAATCCCAGCAGAATTAAAAATACATACTTCCCGCATAAAATCCCTTGTGAACAAATGCTAGCGCAGCGACCTAGGGCTTTTTGCTTCCTTTACAGCTCTTGGTAAAGGAAGTCGCCATCGGGCGAAACTCGATTTATCGAGAGGGTAGAGAGATAAAAGAAAGTCTTCTGAATTCACCAATCACTCCTAGCGAAAAGTCCTGACTTGATTCAGCCTACAGGTTTCGTCCTGCTGGACGAGCCCCTTTTGTCGGCCCACAAAAGAGGCAAAAAAGGGCGATGTTCCAAAGATGAGGCCTCCGGCACCACTGCGTAAAGTCTTAGCCCTTGGACTGAGCGTCTTATACGCACATCCTTGTGCGGATAAGACTCTTGCTGCGTCAATGCAGCAAGCCAGTGCGGTCTAAGACTTTACTCCGTTCTCATCCAGTCACGATGGAGTCGTCTGATAATTCAGAGCGAAGAAAGAGAACAAAACAAAAACACAGAGAAAGAGCGAATCTTCCCTGGCACAAACAAGATCAAAAAATTACTTCAGAAGCTAAAAGGCGTACTCGAACCATAAAATCCCGGCTGAACAAATGCCAGCGCAGCGCCCAAGGGCGTTTTGCCCCTATCTTGTAGTACAAGATGGGATCTAAGGACCTTCTTTTTCGCTCTTGAAAAAGAATGGTCGCCATCGTACCCGAACGGGGCATAAAGGCGAAACTCGATTTATCGAAAGGGTAGGGAATTAACAGAAGTACATAGAGAAACACAAAAGAAAAAAAGACACCCAATTCAGCGGAAAAACCACCGAATTGGGTAAAAAAGACTAATTATTCACCCTCAGGATGAAAATAAAAATTCAACGCCCGTCTTAAAGCCTCCGGCAACTCCGGTAACGCCGAACGCGGCAACAAGAAAGTCGGTAACGTAAATAAATCCTTAAAAAATCGATTATTCTCTGTCGTCTTACGCAAATAATCATGACCAGAAGAACCACCCGTACCAATCTTAGTTCCCAACATACGCAACACCATAATCGTATGACGATAACGCCAGCTGGTGAAATGCTCATCCAAATCCACTAAAGCCGTTAACAGTTGGAAAGGTGCCTGGAACATAGGCTCATCACGATATAAATTGATGAAAACAGCACCTAACAGCGACTTTTGACTCATACGAAAACGGCCATCTTCTTTAAGTTTGGCATATTGCTCTTCGTCAAGCAGCGCGTCAAAGTTGGCCAGAGTGTTGTCTAAGTCTTTTAACTGGAACTCTCGGTCAGCTTCAGAAAGGTAGTCATTATTTTCGATAATTTTGCGATCATTATCGAGCATTTCGTCAACGGCCTGGCGATATGTCTGCCAGAATTTAAAGTCTCCAAACTCGAAAAATGGCATGCGCTCGAGCCAGCTTTCGACACAATCAAACAGTGATGGCTCATCTTCCATCTTCAACAGGTGCGTTCTATCGGTTTCGTTCAAACGACTATAGAAAGACTCTTTGTCAAAGTTGATACGGAACTCAGATTTTAATCCCAGCAGGATCTCAATTTCTTTAAACTGAATGCTCTGGAAGCCTGATGCGGGTACCAGATAGTCTCTAAAATCAAGAAAATCCAGTGGTGTCATGGTTTCCATAACACTGATTTGGTCGATCAATAATTTTTGTATGGATTTTATTCGAGAAAGACGAGCATTGATCATACCCAGTGACTTTTCGGGCAGATGAGGGTTGGCAAACAGCTGGTAAATAGAGCGAAGCTCATGAAGCATCTGCTTAAACCACAGCTCATAAGCTTGATGAGTCACAATAAACAGCATTTCGTCATGGGCTTCGTTACCATAGTCCTGACTCACTGGATATTGACTATCTAATAATTTGTCGAGCTGCAAGTATTCGCCATAATAGCAAGGCTTTGTATTTCGTTGCATTGCGCACATTTTTTATTATCTCGCTAAGTTATAATTGATACGCCTTTATGGTATCACACCTATCTTTAAAAGCCGTCTGACCAGCCTGTAAATACAGCAAAACTTAAGACGCTTTTATTATATGTTGTCAATCTTTAGGCAAACGAGATGGTAAAGGGGAGCCGCGATGGCCTATGCTATTAATAATTGTTGCAATTACTTGATTTAGTTGATGTAGTTGTTGGTAATTTATTATAGAAGCGCTATAATTTGCCGCTTAATAACTCTCTACTAACTAAACTTACAATTACAAGGAAGTGCGAATGGTTCGTGTATTCGGTCATTACATTCCTCGCGGTCTCATTTTGCTGTTGTTGCTGGAATTTTGTGCATTATTTGTCAGTGTACATATTGCTGCGGAGCTGAGACTAGGCGAAGGAGTAAGCCCTGAGTTGTTTCACGACTTCAATATCAAAGCCACAGTATTTTCGTTAACCTTTGTGTTAATTATGATTGCGGTTGGACTGTATCAACGCAGTACGCGGGAGTCCTTTGCAACAGTAATCACGCGCCTGTTTTGGGCGTCATTCATTTGTTTCTGGGTACTGGCTATCTTTTTCTACCTCGTTCCTGAGCTATTCATTGGTCGAGGCGTGTTCTTTATTAGCTTAATTCTGGCGTTTGGTATTTTGGTTGTTAACCGTTACCTGTTTGAGCTGTTTTCTGATCATGAGATCTTTAAGTCTCGAGTGTTGGTGATAGGAACGGGTAATCGAGCAAAGCAGTTGGCTCGCTTGCGTCGAAAGAGTGACTGGCGCGGCATTAACCTTATCGGCTTTTTGCACCTGAAGGGCGATCACGATGAAGTCGATGCTGAAGATTTGATCATCCGACGAGATGATTCATTGCTGGCTTTAATCGATGAGTATGGTATTGATGAGTTAATTTTGGCGGTTGATGATACGCGCAAAAACTATCCTGTTGATGATGTTATCCAGGCTAAGCTGGATGGTGTCAAAATAACCGATATCACTGAGTTTTTTGAGCGTCGAACTGGTCGTATGGAAATTGATGCGTTAACACCGAATCAAGTTATCCTCTTTGAAGGCTTTGACAGCAGTTATTTGCGCGAGATGGTTAAACGCTTGTTTGATGTTGTTGTGAGTACCGTTTGTCTGATTTTAACCATTCCTGTCATGATTGTGCTGTGGTTCTTGATTAAGCGAGAATCAAAGTGGCGTGATCCTGTGATTTATACTCAGATACGCGTTGGCCAGCACGGTAAACCGTTTACTATTTATAAGTTACGCAGTATGGTGGTAGACGCAGAAGCCAATGGTGCGCAGTACGCGACTAAAAATGACGCTCGTGTGACAGGCATTGGTCGTATTATGCGCAAAACTCGCTTGGATGAAATTCCGCAAATGTGGAATGTACTGAAAGGTGATATGAGCTTTGTTGGGCCTCGACCTGAGCGTCCAGAATTTGTTGAGAAGCTCAACCAAATCATCCCTTATTATAATATGCGTCACCGAGTGAAACCGGGTATTACTGGTTGGGCTCAGATTTGTTATCCTTATGGAGACAACGATGAAGACGCAAAACAAAAATTGCAATACGATTTGTATTACATTAAAAACTTCAGCTTGTTCCTAGATATAACGACCATGATTCAAACGGCTCAGGTTATTATCTGGCAAAAAGGGGCTCGTTAAAAGGACTAGCAAGGCAGGTAATTTATGTACGATTCTTATTATAAGTTTAGTGGAAAACCTTTCCAGCTCGCGCCGGATCCCTTCTTCTTCTTCGGAAGTAGCACCCACAAGCGCGCACTGGCTTATTTGCGTTATGGTTTATCTCAGGGCGAAGGATTTATTATCGTCACGGGTGATGTTGGAACGGGTAAGAGTACTCTGGTACGTACCTTATTCGGAACATTAGAAAACAAAAAAGATATTGTTGCGGGTGAGTTAAACAATACTCAGCTGGATTCGACGGATATCTTACGAATGGTAGCCGCTACTTTTGGCTTGGCCCATAAAGCATCAGAAAAAACTTCTCTGATAAAGAATCTAGAAAACTTCTTTATCGCGCGTCAGCGCGAAGGCCGCCGCTGTATGTTGGTGGTTGATGAGGCACAAAACCTGCCACTGGAAAGCCTCGAAGAGTTACGCATGTTGTCAAATCTCTTCAATGATGGCAAAACATTACTGCAGATTTTCTTGTTAGGTCAGTCTGAATTCCGCGAGATGCTTGCTGTTCCTCATCTTGAGCAGGTGCGACAGCGTATCACCGCTTCTTACCATCTGGCTCACTTGAATGCGGAAGAAACTCAGGCCTATATTGAGCACCGACTGAAAAAAGTAAACTGGCAAGATGATCCGGTGTTTACCGCAGAAGCGTACCAACATATCTTTGATTTCACCGAAGGTGTCCCGCGTCGAATTAATAGTATTTGTGATCGCTTGTTGTTGTACGGATTTCTTGAAGAGAAGCATCGTATCGATGGCGAAATTGTAACCACTGTTGCCAGTGAGATTGCGGTAGAGCATCCCGAGATCGTTGCACCTTCTCAGCCTCGTCACAACCTGGAGCGCGCCAAAGCTGCTGGTGGCGGGGCGCCTGCAGCAGATGCGGGTCCATTAGAAGAGCGTATGCAGCAGTTAGAAGCAGAGATGGAAGCCATGAAAAAGCGCTTTAAGAAAGAGCGTGAATACATGCGCAAGATTATTCAAATCAGCTTAAACTTTGATGATGACGATGACTAATCGTTTTGAATCAGATTAAAAAAGGAGCGAAAGCTCCTTTTTTTGTGGATGACTGTCAGGGAGGGGCACGTTTCTACATAGATTGCCATTTAGCCCGCTTATCACAAGCGTGTTAAGCAGCTGTTATCCTGGTGGTTGCATATTACTCCTGTAATATCGACTTCGTTTTTTGGTACTTCTCGTCCTAATAAGTTAGATACAAAATCTCGCAATAAATCCCCATCTAATAATGTAACCATTTCTATATGATTTAGTTGGTCATAGGTTGCTCGTTTAAGATACTTCGAATGAGTATTATTCCAATCTGCTGCGAGTGTTACTCTGTCATGATTTGAGGTGTAGAGATAGACAGGAAACTCTGCTCCTTGGAGCTTTTGAGTAATGTCGAGCTCTTCTGGTGATACTTTTGATTCAGTATGGATTATCTGAATGGCTTTTTCGATAGTATCTGTTGATATCAGGCTAGCGTAAAACTTATCGTGATAAAGAATTTTCCATAGCGCTTTAACCGAGTACTCAAAATCGGTCATAGGGGCAATTAAATGCAGTTGTGAGTTTTTGACTTTTGCCGCTACCGCTTGAGCCGCTGCGGCTCCCATTGAGAAACCAATAAGATGAACTTTCTTAGGCGATTGTTGCTGAATTTCGGTAACAATAGGCTCTACTAAATCAAGTCCGAACCGAAAATGTTCAGACTTGTCGGCGCTGGGGACTACAAATACTTTGGCTCCTGTAATATGTTGAAGCCACTGTAAGTGAGTGAAGAGGATTTGTGTGGGTTGGGTATATCCTGTAAAAATAAAGATGAGAGAGGGATTTGTTGATGCGATTGATCTGGTGTTATTGCTATTTCGTTGATACTGCCAGATCTTATGGGTATCGTTAATTTGAGCATTAAAAGATAGCTTGATTTTGTCAGTCTCTAACCGCTTGGTGCTTAGCAGTTGAATGCAATGAGAATGTTCATCGCACACTTCTTTTTCGATAATATAGTTTGAAATATTACCCGTGAAATTCACTCTTTCTGGAGAAGTTATTTGGTTGGCAATATAGGATGCACAACCGCTGAGTGACAAAGTAGTGAGTAAAACAACCACCCTTTTTATAAGCATCACTAGTTCCTTTTCTGCTCTATTTTTAAGCATGTTAAAAACAAAAATTTTGCTTTGCAAGTAGCAGGGAGGCACAGGCTTTCATTTTCAAAGCCTGCTATTTACCAGCCTGAAGTTGTTATCTGGCTAACCAATCAGTGATTAAAAATTCAGCAGTTTTTTCGACCCCAAATCGTTGCAGAGGATCAAAATACCAGGCGGGATCGAGCAGACGTTCATAATGGATAGTCAGCGTAACCTGGGTTTGATGGTTATTTAAGGCTTTCAGTTTAATCGCAGTCGATTTCAAAGCCATATAGTTGGCAATATAACTGGTGTCTTTGATCACATCCGCTTTAATCAGATATTCATTCGCATCGGTGATTTTCAATTGCATCTGACCTTCGTGAGTATTCGTCACAAATCAACGATGATAGCGGTAGTCGAGAGTATGAATATCCTCCAGCTCCAACGAACCCGCCTGGATGGTATGTGGCATAGGGAAGAGGCGTAAAAATCCACTCCGTTTTGCGTTGAGATCCCTCAGTTGGGTGAGTTGATGTCGGATGGTTGCTACGTCAGATTGCACAACGCGGCTAACTTCAACCTTATTCATCCGTTCAAAACTGAGCTCGGGTGTCGTACCCTCGAAAGCGCTGATGAGAATAAGAGTAGGGAGCAGATGGCTATAGAGCTTCTTGGATTTATTATCTTTGGCGTATCGAATCATGGCATGCAGTGCGAAGACCAATAAAATAACGCCAAAATAGATGGGCATAAACATGACAACACATAAGAAACCTTCAAACAGAATGATTGAGCTGGCGAGCATAACAATCAAGGAATATAGGCAGAGATTTAGATAGACTCTTTTCCAGTCGCTGTTATCAGGGGAGGGAATCAAGAACAGCAAAGCGACGGCAATGGCATAAGGAATACCCACATAAAGCAGTGCTGATTCGTCGAATTTGTATTCGCTTAAGATACGAACCGACAAGGAAGCGATTCCGCTGACTATTAAAAGAACAAGACCTATTTGTCTCATTTAGCTTCTTCCTTCTTTAGAGTTATCCTTGGCATTTTCAGGATTAAGAGCAATAAATTTTAACCATAAAAAAAGGAAGCCGAAGCTTCCTTTTTACGAATCAGATCGCTGCTTAACGTTTGTCCATAGGAACAAAGGCGCGCTCTGTTGAACCATTGTATAACTGACGCGGACGGCCAATTTTCTGGTTTGGTTCGCTGATCATCTCGGCCCACTGTGCAACCCAACCTACCGTTCTTGCTAATGCAAAGATAACCGTAAACATATTGGTTGGGATACCAATCGCTTGCAAGATGATGCCAGAGTAGAAGTCGACATTTGGGTACAACTTCTTGGATACAAAGTATTCATCTTCAAGTGCAATGCGCTCTAACTCCATGGCTACTTTAAAGATAGGATCGTCCTGGCAACCCATTGCTTCGAGTACTTCGTGAGCACTTTCGCGCATAACTTTGGCACGTGGGTCAAAGTTTTTGTATACACGGTGACCAAAGCCCATCAAGCGGAAAGGATCGTTTTTGTCTTTAGCGCGTTCAATAAACTCAGGGATGCGAGACACATCACCGATTTCATTCAACATACGTAAACAGGCTTCGTTAGCACCGCCGTGCGCTGGGCCCCAAAGTGATGCAATACCTGATGCGATACATGCAAATGGGTTAGCACCAGAAGAACCGGCTAGACGAACGGTCGAAGTTGAACAGTTTTGTTCGTGATCCGCGTGCAAAGTAAAGATACGATCCATAGCGCGAACTAAAACAGGATCTGGGCGCTTGTCTTCAGAAGGCATGGCGAACATCTGGTTTAAGAAGTTCTCTGCGTAAGACATTTCATTACGAGGGTAAATGAAAGGGAAGCCCATAGAGTAGCGATAACACATCGCAGCAATGGTTGGCACTTTTGCGATTAAGCGGAAAGCGCTTTTGCGGCGGTGTTCTGGATTCGTGATGTCTAATGAATCGTGATAGAACGCAGACAATGCGCCAACAACACCGACCATAACAGCCATTGGGTGTGCGTCGCGACGGAACCCTTTGAAGAACTGAGCCAGTTGCTCGTGCAACATTGTGTGATTATTAATCTCAGCAAGAAAATCTTTTGTTTCTTCTTCGTTAGGTAGCTCACCATGTAATAAAAGGTAAGCAACTTCCATAAAGTCTGAATTGCTTGCTAATTCATCAATCGCATAACCGCGATATAATAGAGTGCCTTTTTCGCCGTCGATGTAAGTAATTTTGGATTCGCAAGATGCAGTCGACATAAAACCGGGATCATAAGTGAACACCCCATTCTTCACCAACTGGGTTACATCTAATACTTCCTTACCAAGGGTAGGCGTATAGACCGGTAACTCTAAAGTATCCCCAGAGGGTAGGGTGAGCTTCGCGGTTTTATCTGTCATTCGATGACTCCTTAGTAAACACAAATTTGTCGTGGTGCAAAAATCAACGCGTACTATAGGTTGATGAAATTATTTGTCAATGCTACCTGCCGTTTATTCGTCGAAAACGTTTAGTTTTTAGTCAAAATCTCAAGAATTTGTGCAGAACCACAAATCCATTTGTAAACAAGCAGTTGCATCTATATAATTTGCGCAACCTTGCTCATGTCACAGGTTAGCCTATAGTTAGTATAGCCTACTAAATGATCAGGCAAGACAAAACTTGATAGCTAAGTTAAGAGACACAGCCTATTCTGTGTTCAACTTTAAAACAAACAAAAGAACGTAACAAGCCGTGAAAAAGCAAAGACCAGTAAATCTCAATCTGTTATCAATTCGCTTTCCGGTAACAGCTATTTCTTCGATTCTTCACAGAATCTCGGGAGTAGTTTTATTTATCGGAGTTCCTGTTTTACTTTGGCTTCTTGGATTATCACTCGAGTCTCAGACTGGGTTCGAAAAAGCTAGTGCCTTTATCAGTGCCGGTTTCGGTAAGTTTTTATTCTGGGCAATCTTAACTGCATTGGCTTACCACATTATTGCAGGTATTCGTCACTTGTTGATGGATGCTGGTATTGGTGAAACCTTGTCGGGTGGCATGAACGGTGCGCGCGCTGTTCTTGTGTTGGGTGTAATCGCAGCTGTATTACTAGGAGTCTGGCTATGGTAACCGCAGTAACAAGTTTAGGACGTAGCGGACTACACGATTGGTTCGTACAACGCCTCAGTGCTGTTGTAATGGCACTTTATACATTTTTCCTCCTTTGGTTTGTCGCCACTACCCCTAATTTGGGATATGAGCAGTGGGTTGCATTATTCCATAATCCAGTTTTTAAAATTGCCAGTATTCTTGTTGTTATCTTAATGGCGTTTCATATCTGGATTGGTCTTTGGATCATATCAACCGATTACATTAAACCAGTTGCTATCCGAATGGTTGCTCAGGCGTTTACTATTTTAGTTTGCCTGTCATTTATTTTTTGGGGCATTCAAATTTTGTGGAGTGTATAAATGGCCATTCCAGTTTATACCTATGACGCCGTAATTGTTGGCGGCGGTGGTGCGGGAATGCGCGCATCATTACAGTTGGCTAAATCAGGTCAAAAAGTAGCATTAATTTCTAAAGTTTTTCCAACTCGTTCTCACACGGTATCGGCGCAGGGTGGTATCACCGTTGCGTTAGGTAACACGCACGAAGACGATTGGCGCTGGCACATGTTCGATACCGTTAAAGGTTCGGACTACATTGGTGACCAAGACGCCATCGAGTTTATGTGTAATCAAGGACCAGAAGCGATCTATGAACTTGAGCACATGGGCTTACCTTTTTCTCGTCGCGAAGATGGAAAAATTTATCAGCGTCCTTTTGGCGGACAGTCAAAGAATTTTGGTGGCGAGCAGGCTGCTCGTACAGCAGCGGCTGCTGACCGAACGGGTCACGCGTTGCTACACACCTTATATCAACAAAATTTAGCTGCGAACACTCAGTTCTTTACCGAATGGTTAGCGATCGACCTGGTAATGAATGACGATGGCCAAACTTGCGGCGTGATTGCCATGTCCATCGAAACTGGTGAAGTGGCTTTCTTCCGTTCTCGAGCGACCGTATTTGCGACAGGTGGTTCAGGACGAATTTATCAATCGACAACGAATGCATTGATCAACACAGGCGACGGTGTTGGTATGGCACTTCGTGCCGGTATTCCAGTACAAGACATTGAGATGTGGCAGTTCCACCCAACGGGTATTGCTGGTGCAGGTGTATTGGTAACCGAAGGTTGTCGTGGTGAAGGTGGTTATCTGGTCAATAAAGATGGCGAACGTTTCATGGAACGTTATGCGCCTAATGCAAAAGACCTGGCGAGCCGTGACGTTGTTGCTCGTTCGATGACCAAAGAAATTCTTGAAGGCCGTGGCTGTGGTAAAAACGGCGATCACGTTTTCTTAAAACTGGATCACTTGGGTGAAGAAACGCTCAACGCGCGTTTACCTGGCGTACTTGAGTTATCTCGTACCTTTGGTCATGCGGATCCTGTTAAAGCGCCGATTCCGGTTGTTCCAACCTGTCACTATATGATGGGTGGTATTCCAACGAATAAATACGGTCAGGTTATCGGTAAGAAATCAAAAGACGGTGAAGAATACATCGTTGATGGTTTCTATGCGGTAGGCGAAGTTGCTTGTGTATCGGTTCACGGCGCTAACCGTCTGGGCGGTAACTCATTGCTTGATTTGGTTGTCTTTGGTCGTGCAGCAGGTATGCACCTCGAAGAAGCCTTGGCAGATGGTATGCCGTTCGCAGAATACACTGACGAAAATATGGATAATGCGTTGGCTCGCGTTAATCGTTGGGATGAGTCGAAAGATGGTGAAGACCCAGCAGAGCTACGCGCAGAAATGCAAAAAGTTATGCAAAATGCCTTTGGTGTATTCCGCACCGGAGACTTAATGAAGCAGGGCCTCAAAGATCTACACGCGGTTCGTGATCGTCTTAAGAATGCTGTTTTGGCAGATAAGTCGAGAGCCTATAACACCCAGCGTGTTGAATGCCTTGAGTTAGATAATCTGATGGCGGTTGCTTGTGCAACAGCAAAAGCGGCAGAGTGTCGTACCGAAAGTCGCGGTGCTCACAGTCGTGAAGATTATCCAGATCGTGACGATGAGAATTGGTTGTGTCACACCTTGTACTATCCAGCAACAGAAGAAATGGATACGCGAGAAGTGAACATGGAACCAACGACCATGGAAGCATTCCCACCCAAGGCAAGAACTTACTAAGAGGCAGGTATCGCGAATATGAAATTTTCAATCTACCGATACAATCCTGAGACAGATAGCGCTCCACGCATGCAGGATTACGAACTGGAGATTCCAGAAGGTTCTGACATGATGCTGTTGGAAGCATTACTGTTATTGAAAGATAAAGATCCAACATTGGTGTTTCGACGCTCGTGCCGTGAAGGTGTGTGCGGATCAGATGGTATGAATATCAATGGTAAAAACGGCTTGGCGTGTATGACCCATGTTTCTGAACTAGGAAACAAAGTGGTTGTACGTCCATTGCCAGGATTACCTGTTATTCGTGATCTGGTCGTTGATATGGCTCAGTTCTACAAGCAATACGAAAAAGTGAAGCCGTATTTACAAAATCGCAATGAGCCACCTGCAAAGGAACGTTTACAGTCGCCCGAAGAGCGTGAAAAGCTGGATGGTTTGTACGAGTGTATCTTGTGTGCATGTTGTTCAACCTCTTGCCCATCATTCTGGTGGAATCCTGACAAGTTTGTCGGTCCTGCTGGTTTGCTTCAGGCCTATCGTTTTCTTGCAGATAGCCGCGATACCGAACAAGATGATCGTTTAGCGACATTGGATGATGCGTATAGCGTATTCCGTTGCCGTGGCATTATGAACTGTGTGAGTGTTTGCCCGAAAGGATTGAATCCGACGAAGGCTATCGGTCATGTACGTTCAATGCTGTTGCAGCGTGGCGTTTAATCCGCACATTATTGAAAGTTAGACTATTATTACGTTTATGATGACACTTTGAGCACTCTGTGCTCAAAGTGTTTGTGTCTGTTACCGGTAAAATTAACTAAAACAATCTGCTGAAAAATGGAAAAGACCCTTCAAGAACAGTTTGAAGCCAGTTTCTTAACTGGTGGTAGTGCCGACTATCTCGAAGAGATATACGAACAGTATCTGGAGGACCCGTCCTCGATCGATGAGAGCTGGCGCTCAAAGTTTGATGCATTGAAGTCGTTAGGTACGACTTCTGATGTTGCCCACTCACAAATACGTGATTACTTTCTACAGTTAGGTTTAAGCAAGCATCGCATTGCCGCTACCAGTTCTGGAGATACTTCCTTTGATGCCAAGCAGGTTAACGTTTTAGAGTTAATTCAGGCTTATCGTGCTCATGGCCATCAATATGCCAAACTCGATCCTTTAGGCCTCTGGAAACAGGCGACCATCGACCATCTGGATATCAATAAATACGGTTTATCCAAGATGGATATGGACACCAAGTTCCGTACTGGATCTATGTATGGTGCCGATGCCAAAACGTTAAAACAGATTATTGACGAGCTTGACTCAACCTATTGTCGTTCTATTGGTGCTGAATTTATGCACATGACGGATCCAGCGCAAAAGCAATGGGTTCAAGAACGCCTGGAAAGCTCGTTATCAACACCCAAATTTGATGCAGGTGCCAAACGACAAATTCTTTCTGCGCTGACAGCGGCAGAAGGTCTTGAAAAATATCTGCATAATAAATTCCCTGGCGCAAAACGCTTTTCTTTAGAAGGCGGTGATAGCTTATTACCTATGTTGGAAGAGTTGATCCAACGTTCGGGTAGCGCGGGAGTTAAAGAAGTTGTTATTGGTATGGCTCACCGTGGACGTCTTAACGTTCTGGTGAACTTACTGGGTAAAAATCCTGATGAGCTGTTTGCTGAGTTCGCAGGTACTAAACAGTTAGAGTCGGGTTCTGGTGATGTGAAATACCACCAGGGCTTCTCGTCGGACATTAACACGCCCGGCGGTACCATCCATTTGGCTCTAGCGTTTAACCCTTCTCATTTGGAGATCGTCGGACCGGTTATTCAAGGTTCTGTACGTTCTCGTCTGGAACGTCGCGCAGACGACAGTTATTCCAAAGTATTGCCGATCGTTATTCACGGTGACTCAGCCTTTACGGGGCAGGGTGTTGTGATGGAAGCCTTCAATATGTCACAAGCTCGTGGCTATAAAATTGGCGGCTCTGTGCATATCGTGATAAACAACCAGGTTGGCTTTACCACCAATAAACCAGAAGATACGCGTTCGACAACCTACTGTACGGATGTTGCCAAAATGGTTGAAGCGCCTATCTTCCATGTTAATGGTGACGATCCAGAAGCGGTCGTGCTGGTTACTCAACTGGCTTTAGACTTCCGCGAAACCTTTAAGAAAGATGTCGTTATCGACCTCGTTTGCTACCGTCGTCATGGTCATAATGAGGCGGATGAGCCACGCGCTACGCAGCCTCTCATGTACGCCAAGGTACGCAAACATCCAACACCAAGAAAAATATACGCGGACCAACTTGAGCAAGAGGGCACACTGGAAGCCAGTGCGACCAAAGAACTTGTCGAAGAGTATCGCAACAAGTTGGACGAAGGTAAAAATGTTGTTTCTAACTGGTTACCCATGCAACAACATGAATTTACCGTCGATTGGACTCCCTTTTTAGGCACTGATTGGTTGGAACCTGCTGTTACTTCATTATCTCGTGAGCAGTTCGATGCGTTGGCCCAACGTATTACCGAAGTGCCCGAAGATGTCGACATGCAAATGCAGGTGAAGCGCATCATGGCGGATCGCGTCAAGATGGCCAATGGTGAAATCCCTATGGACTGGGGTTTCGCTGAAACAATGGCTTATGCTTCCTTGTTAGACGATCAGTATCGTGTGCGAATTTCTGGACAAGACAGTGGCCGTGGTACTTTCTTCCATCGTCATGCTGTTTTACATAACCAGAAAGACGGCACCAACTATCAACCGCTGAAACATATCAGTGGTAAGCAAGCGCCTTTTGACGTGATTGACTCAGTATTGTCAGAAGAAGCAGTGCTTGCGTTTGAGTACGGTTACTCAACCACAGAACCTCGTGCATTGGTTGTCTGGGAAGCTCAGTTTGGTGACTTTGCCAACGGCGCTCAGGTAGTCATTGATCAATTTATCAGCTCCGGTGAGCACAAATGGGGACGTTTGTGTGGTCTGGTTATGCTGTTACCTCATGGTTACGAAGGGCAGGGACCAGAACATTCATCAGCTCGTTTAGAGCGTTATTTGCAGTTATGCGCCGAGCACAACATGCAAGTATGTGTGCCTAGTACACCTGCTCAGGTATTCCACATGTTACGTCGCCAAATGGTACGTAATTGGAGAACACCGTTAGTTGTTATGTCGCCAAAGAGTTTGCTACGTCACCGTTTGGCAACCAGTTCTATTGAAGAACTGACGAATGGAAAGTTCGAGCCAATCATTGACGAAATCGATTCACTGGATAAATCCAAAGTGAAACGAGTCGTTATGTGTAGCGGTAAAGTGTTTTACGATTTACTCGAAAAACGCCGCGCCGAAGAACGTGATGATGTAGCCATTATTCGAATTGAACAATTGTATCCTTTCCCACGCAACTTAAAAGAAGTGTTGGAAGGTTACGAGAATGCAAGTGAGTTTGTATGGTGCCAGGAAGAACCTAAGAATCAGGGTGCCTGGTATTGTAGTCGTCACAACTTCCAGGCGTCTGTACCTGCTGGAGTTGAAGTTGAATTTGCTGGTCGCCCGGCTTCTGCAGCACCTGCTGCTGGTCACATGTCATTGCATGTTGAACAGCAAAAAGCGCTGTTAGAAGACGCATTGGGTTCCAAGAAATCGTAAACAAATTTATAAAATTAAATATTGGTGAAAGGGTAATAAAAACCATGTCCATCGAAATTAAAGTTCCGGTCTTGCCTGAGTCAGTGGCTGACGCAACCATCGCAACTTGGCACAAACAGCCTGGTGAAGCATGTGAGCGTGACGAGAATATTGTTGATATTGAAACCGACAAAGTGGTTTTGGAAGTCGTAGCACCGGATGATGGCGTACTGGAATCCATCGTACGTAACGAAGGTGATACGGTTGTTGCTGAAGAAGTCATTGCCATGTTCAAAGCGGGTGCAGCAGGTTCTGCTAAGCCTGCGGCAAAAGAAGAAGCGGCTCCTGCAGAAGCTTCTTCAAGTGACGCCGACGCTGATGCATTAAGCCCAGCAGTTCGTCGCTTGGTTAGTGAACACGGTTTGGATGCAAGTGCTATCCCGGCAACAGGTAAAGGCGGTCGTCTTACTAAAGAAGACGTAGAAAAATTCATTAAGTCTGGCGCTAAGTCAGCACCAGCGGCAGCTCCTGCACCTGCAGCTCCGATTGCGGCTGGCGCGCGCGAAGAAAAACGTGTACCTATGACACGTTTGCGTAAGCGTATTGCTGAGCGTCTGGTTCAGGCACAAACAAATGCGGCTATTTTGACGACATTTAACGACTTGAATATGAAGCCGGTCATGGACATTCGTTCCAAGTACAAAGACCACTTCTTGAAAGTTCATGGTGTTAAGCTTGGCTTTATGTCGTTCTTTGTTAAAGCAACGGTAGAAGCACTAAAACGTTATCCAGCGGTTAACGCATCTATCGACGGTGATGACATTGTTTATCATGGTTTCTACGATGTGGGTATCGCGGTTTCATCACCTCGTGGTTTGGTGGTTCCTGTGATTCGTGATGCGGATCAGTTATCAATGGCAGAGATTGAAAAATCGATCATTGAATACGGCCAAAAAGCACAAAACAACCAGCTGACCGTTGACGATTTAACGGGCGGCACCTTCACTGTATCTAATGGTGGAGTATTTGGTTCCATGTTGTCGACACCTATTATCAATCCACCACAGAGTGGAATTTTAGGAATGCATCGTACTGAAGAACGTCCTGTTGTAGAAAACGGTGAGATCGTAATTCGCCCAATGATGTATCTGGCTTTCTCTTATGATCACCGTATTATCGATGGTCGTGAGTCTGTTGGCTTCTTGAAAACAATTAAAGAGTATCTTGAAGATCCTGCACGTATGTTGCTGGAACTTTAAGAGTCGTTTATTTCTAGTGAACCTCTCGACGATCCTGATGGTAAGCCGAGGGGTTTTGCCTTGTATCGTGATTGTTACTTAACTCAATTGGAAAAGTAAAATGAACCTTCATGAATATCAGGGTAAGCAGTTATTCCGCGAATACGGCTTACCAGTATCTGATGGTATCGCTTGTGATACCCCAAAAGAAGCTTTTGAAGCTGCAGGCCAAATCGGCGGTGATAAATGGGTTGTTAAAGCTCAGGTTCACGCAGGTGGGCGTGGTAAAGCAGGTGGTGTAAAGCTTGTTTCTACTAAAGAAGAAGTGAAAGATTTCGCCGCTCAGTGGTTAGGTAAAAATCTGGTAACTTATCAGACTGACGAAAACGGTCAGCCGGTAAGCAAGATTTTGGTAGAGTCTTGCACTGACATCGATCAGGAACTTTACTTAGGTGCGGTTGTTGACCGTACCACTCGTCGTGTCGTTTTCATGGCATCGACGGAAGGTGGCGTTGAAATCGAAAAAGTAGCTGAAGAAACGCCAGAAAAAATTCTAAAAGCCGTTGTTGATCCTATGGTTGGCGCTCAGCCATATCAGGGTCGTGAGTTGGCATTTAAACTGGGCCTTAATGCTGCTCAGGTTAAGCAGTTCACCCACATCTTCATGCAGTTGGCGAAATTGTTTGTAGAAAACGATTTGGCTTTGCTAGAGATCAACCCTCTGGTTATCACTGACGAAGGCAACTTACACTGCCTGGATTCAAAAATGGTAATCGACAGCAACGCTCTGTACCGTCAGCCTAAATTGCGCGAAATGCACGATCCTTCGCAAGAAGACGAGCGTGAAGCTCACGCAGCTCAGTGGGAACTGAACTACGTTGCATTAGACGGCAGCATTGGCTGTATGGTTAACGGTGCTGGTTTGGCCATGGGTACCATGGACATCGTAAACTTGCACGGCGGTTCTCCTGCTAACTTCCTTGACGTAGGTGGTGGTGCAACTAAAGAGCGCGTTGTTGAAGCTTTCAAAATCATCTTAACCGATGACAATGTTAAAGCCGTATTGGTTAATATTTTCGGTGGTATCGTTCGTTGTGATCTGATTGCCGAAGGTATTATCGGTGCTGTTAAAGAAGTGGGCGTTAAAGTTCCGGTTGTTGTTCGACTGGAAGGTAACAACGCAGACTTAGGTGCAAAAGTACTGGCGGAAAGCGGTTTGAATATTATCGCTGCAGAAAGTTTGACGGATGCTGCTAAGAAAGTAGTAGCGGCAGCGGAGGGCGCGTAATGAGCATTTTAATTAATAAAGATACCAAAGTTATCTGCCAGGGCTTCACGGGTTCTCAGGGTACTTTCCACTCAGAGCAAGCAATTGAGTATGGTACAAACATGGTTGGCGGTGTGACTCCTGGTAAAGGCGGTCAGACTCACCTGGGTTTGCCAGTATTCAACACGGTTTCTGAAGCCGTAGAAGCAACAGGCGCAGAAGCTTCTGTTATCTACGTACCGGCTCCTTTCTGTAAAGACTCTATTTTGGAAGCGGCTAACGCAGGCATTCAGTTGATCGTTTGTATCACTGAAGGTATTCCTACACTAGACATGCTGGAAGCTAAAATCCGTTGTGATGAGTTAGGTGTTCGTTTAATCGGACCTAACTGCCCAGGTGTTATCACTCCTGGTGAGTGTAAGATTGGTATCATGCCTGGTCACATCCACTTACCAGGTAAAGTCGGTATCGTTTCTCGCTCAGGTACTTTGACTTATGAAGCCGTTAAGCAGACAACTGACTACGGTTTCGGACAGTCTACCTGTGTCGGTATCGGTGGTGATCCTATTCCTGGCTCTAACTTCATCGACATCTTGCAAATGTTCCAGGACGATCCTGCAACAGAAGCAATCGTAATGATCGGTGAGATCGGTGGGACAGCTGAAGAAGAAGCGGCTGCCTTCATCAAAGAAAACGTTACTAAGCCAGTTGTGTCTTACATCGCTGGTGTAACAGCTCCTCCTGGCAAGCGTATGGGTCACGCAGGTGCAATCATCTCTGGCGGTAAAGGTACTGCTGCGGAGAAGTTTGCTGCACTTGAAGACGCAGGCGTTAAAACTGTTCGCAGTTTAGCAGACATTGGCGCTGGCTTAAAAGAAGCGACAGGCTGGTAAGTTATTACCGTCTATTAAAGCTTTTTAAAAAAACCGGAGCTTGAGGCTCCGGTTTTTTGTTTTTGAGGGGTGTGTTTTGTTATTAAAAGCGTGCTTAAGATAGCGAGCTTTTAATAGGAAAAACCTGGATAAGAGAATTTAAAGTAATGTACGAAGTATTATACGACTATGCCAGTCGTCCTCGTGACGAGTACTGGTTTGTTATTATTGGTATACCCGTTTCTTTTTTGATCGTGATGCGCTTGCGCAAAAACTTAAAGCAGGACTTTAGTTTTAAAAGAGCTTTGTATTACTTCACATTATTTTTTCTGGTTATGCAATGTTTTGCGACTCTGGTTTATGGCTATCAGGAATGGGCCTTTCGTCAGATCCAAAAAGAAAAAAAGTATCATACAATCGAAGGCCCGCTGTCAGAACTTAGCTATCACTCAGGATATGTTAATAACTTAGTTAATGGCAACAGACTGTCTTTTAAAGTTGGGGACCATCAATTCGCGTTAGAAGAAATTCGTACTGATAGCTGCTTAAAAGAGAGCGGTATTAAAGCCTTGGTAGCCGCAGGCGAATCTGTCGTTATCAGGGTGTCTTATGCTGAAGAGGTTTTTGGTAATAGAAACCCCTGCATCTTGCGAATAGAGAAAGTTAAGACGAGCAACTAACAGCGGATTAAGCAGACACCCTACTTATCAAAAAGAAGAAACTTCAAAATAACGGACATTCCACTTATCTAGAAGTAAACAATGTCGTTTATTGTTCGTTTTTTGAGAGAATGAAAATTGGCTTTTTGACTGTTCTGTCGAAAGTTTATTTTTGGTAGGTAGAGTTTTATCAAGTTGGGATAAGTATTTTATCAGGACGATAAAGAGCCTTCCGCTAAGGCAGAATCGTGATTTCTTTGTCCTTGTTTAGTTGTAAAGCAACTTGGCCGAACTGATTCCGTGTAAACAACGTCGATAAAGCTTCTTGGCTCGCTGTCGAATCAGTTCAACAGGGCCTATGATTCGACAGTAACGGCTTTCTAAGGATTGAAGTTGTGTTAACCAATGGTTGCTCTGTAGGCTGAGACGTTCAAGCACGGATTGAGCTTCTTCAGGTATGGAGGCTTTATTGGGATGAACAATCGCTTTACCTGCCCATTCAACCAGATTAATGTAGTCCCTGTTTGATATATTCTGGGTAATTTGTTTTACAGAGCCTGAAACAGGGAGCAGTGTTTTTACGAGCGATTTGTCATCGGTTATTTCATTAAGTCGCTGCTTGATGGAAGTGTGATGAGACTCTTCAAGCTTTTGAGTGATTTTCGCTCTGACGGGATTCAGGTCCACATAAGCCATACAGGAAAGTACGGCTCCTTCATCCAATAGGGCCTGAGAGGTATAGCGGGATTGCCAGAACTTTCCACTGCAATCATCTTCCTGATTACTGAGTTTCGCTAGCGGTTCATTCAGTCGACTCATAAACCAGGAAAGGGAGCCGAGTCGTTGTCGATACAGAGTGAGTGTGTCGGGTGAATTCAAGATAGCCTCCTTTCGAAGGGCTCTCCTGACGTCAGTTTTACTGGGATAAATAGCAAGCCAACGCTCTGCGACCTCATCATTGCTCCATTGTAGTGGTGCCAATGGGTCTAGATACAACACAATATGATAATGGTTACTCATCACCGCATAAGCATAGATATCAATGGAGAAGAGGGTGCTCAGTTCCTTTATTCTCCTCTCAATCCAGTCTTTACGATGAGAATAGTCTTTGCCAGTTTCTTCATTTACCCCACAAAGAAAGGCTCTTCGAACACAACGAGTGGAGCAGTGATAAAATCCGGGCGAGTGGGAATCCACCAGTTCTTTTCTGGCAATGGTCATCCATGACCTCCTTAATACTTATAAAGTCAGCAACATAGTGTCGAACCGAGTACCTTGAAACCAGAGGAGAATCACGACAGTTGGTGTGAGAGGTTTCCTAATCTGTATTAGGTAAAGTGCTATGGTCGGAGTGTCTGGTAGTCGTTATATCTGTTTAATTTTTCTTAAATTATTAGAAAAATAAGTGTCGTTGCTGATATATTAATCAAAACAACAAGGGAATGAGCTATGAGTTTAAAACATACTTTTTCTTTCAGTTTCTTATTATTTTTTCTTACGAGCTCACTGCAAGTTTTTGCACTAGAAGATAGCCGTAGTTGGTTACTGACCGATGTATCGATGATTGATGTTGAGTCAGGCACCGTAAAACCAGGCGCTAGCATCTGGATAAAAGATGGGATGATCGAAGCGATTAATCCTAAGAAAACACCAACCGGTATTAAGGCAGTTTCTGGGCAAGGCCGTTGGTTAATCCCTGGTTTAAGTGAAATGCATGCGCATATAAGCGGTGGTGAAAAATATATAGATAGAGTTTTAAAGTTATTTGTTGCTCATGGTGTCACTAATATCCGAGGCATGTTAGGCCAGCCATCTCATCTTGATTTAAGGCAAGCGCTTAACTCGGGCAAAAAGCTTGGACCTTATTTAGTGACATCAGGTCCTTCGGTGAATGGGAATAGTGTTAGAAGTCCTGCTGAAGCAAAAAGTAAAGTTACAGCCCAGGTCAACGCTGGTTATGACTTTCATAAAATTCATCCTGGCTTGTCGCCAGAGTCTTATCGCGCAGTTGTGAAAACTGCAAAACGGTTGGGCAGTTCTTGGGGGGGTCACATCGCCATGGAAGTAGGTATAGTGGGTACCGTAAAAGCAGGCCAATCTACCATTGATCACATAGATGGTTTTATCGAAGAACTGGCTATTAGAAATGGTGGTGATCTGGCCAATCGAGGGTTCTTTGGGTTCGGTTTAGCAGAGAAGGTTAAGACACAATCAATAGCTGAGCTCATTAAGGAAATTTCTGCTTATGATTTTGCTATCGTCCCTACTGAGACGCTTATGCATAATTTCGCGTTGGATAAGCCGATAGAAGAGTTGATGAGTAACCCTGCACACAAATGGATGCCTGAGAGTACTGTTCAGGGTTGGAAACGATCTCGAGAGAATTTTTGGTCGAACGATTCTGTCACTAAAAAACGAGCTAAGCAATTCCTAAATGTTCGCAGCCTACTAATACAAGAGTTTCAAAAGCAAGGTGTGCCTATTTTATTGGGTTCTGATGCTCCACAAGTATTTAATGTACCCGGTGATTCATTACATAAAGAACTCTCATTGATGGTAAATGCAGGGTTAACGCCATTGCAGGCACTTCAAGCAGGCACCCAGAGTATTCATCAGTTTTACCAAGGCAAGCATCCGGTAGGAAAAATTGCCAAAGGCTTACGTGCAGATCTTGTTTTATTGGATAAGAACCCATTAGAGAACATTAATAACACAAGTTTAATACGTGCAGTGGTAGTTGCGGGAAAGATGCTTGATCGTAATCAATTAGATGAAATTTTAAAAAGCCTTGAGTAGCGGGGTGTCTGTTGAATATATAAGCTTCAGAAACTCATCGAGCGAGCCATACAGTATCAGACAGTCTGGTTAAGACCTTCCTAAATGCTAAAGCGAATTTAGGAAGGTTACCAAGTCTGTTATTTCTTGCTCAGTTAACTCTAACGGTCTTATATCAGTATCAACAACCAATTGCTCATTAGCGCCGTCGTTATAAGCTTCTACAACGTCTTCTAGAGTGGCCAGGCTACCGTTGTGCATATAAGGAGCGGTTGTTTTGATACCACGTAAAGTGGGTACTTTAAATAATTTAAAATCTCTATCTCGTGAAGTGGTATCAGCGCGACCTATGTCGGTGCTGTCCACTAGTCCGGTGGCTCTAAAGCTTTCGTCTGTGAAGTTAGTACCTGCATGACAACCACTACAGCGCGCTTTACCTTCGAATAATAGCAGGCCTCGATACTCAGAATCAGAAAGGGCAGAGCGGTCACCTGCGACGAAATTATCGTATTGAGTTCTCGGTGAAAACTGAATCGCCTGAAAGCTAGCTAACGCTGCTGTGATATTTTCTTGATTTGGTGATTCTCCATAAACCTGTTGGAAACGTTCTGCGTAATTACTCTCACTGCTTAAGCGAGCAATGGCTTCATCCATCGGTAAGTTCATTTCATGCTCCGCTTCAATGGGAACAGAAGCTTGTTTATCTAGTGTTGTAGCTCCACCACTCCAGCCTTGCAATGTAGAGAATAGTCGGTTCACTAATGTGGGAGTGTTACGAACACCCGCGTCAGTTGGTTCGTTACCTTGGGCAATAGCCAAGCCGTCCGTAAAATTCAGGTTGGCTTTATGGCAAGTTGCGCAAGAGGTTGTTCTTTGTTTAGAAAGAATGACATCATTGAAAAGGGTTTCGCCTAGGTCGGCGGCCTCTTGGCTAAAGTTCTCAATAGCGGCTGCTTTGCCTGATAAAGATTGTAAGTGTGAGGGAATCCTATTTTTTAACGCCGCATTTGCTTCTCTATGAATATCGATATTTGCGTAATAACCAATTTCATAATCTTGTCTGGCAATGTTAGAGACTTTAACTTCATCTAGCAGCAATAAACCAGAGGAGGATTCAGGGCCAATTCGCACTCGACCGCTGGTTTGTAACACACCAAAATTATTCGCAAGTTTTTCTGTTCTCAATACACCATCAGAGTAGAGTTTTATTTTGCCTGTGCTTGGTTTAAAGCTTAAGGCAATATGAGTCCAGCGATCATCAGGAATACTAGGACCAGAAATTTCAATGCGATTATTTTCTGTATCGGTAATGACACCCCGTAAGGTGTTGCCATTTGTCAAAGAAACTTCCAGACCGTTTTGCATTCTAAATAAGCGAATAGTGCCATTGCCGTTGATTTTTTTAACCCAGAAGTCGATGGTTACACCTTCAGCGAGTTCATCCCAACCTTTATTTTTGGCAACTTCAATATAATCTCCGCCATTAAAATAAATGGCCTGGCCATATCGTCCTACCAGTTCATCACGATTATTAAATTCATTAGGGAACTGAGCACCCACTAAAGTACCATTGTTAAAGTTGCCCGAGGTATCATTGGTGCGAGTGACCAAAAAGTTGCCAGCACGGTTGAGTTGTTCGTTCATACCAAGGTACAACACAAAGTTACCGTCTAAGTAATCGTTAAATCCAACTTCACTGTAGTCATTCGAATTCGAACCTATGATCGGATAAACTGGTCCTCGTAACGAGTAAGGAATGTTTAAGTCGTTGATATCTTTAAACGGTGTCCACATAGTGGTGAACGCGCCTGGTGAAGATAAAAACAATCGGCTTTTTCCTCGACGAGGATTAATCGGGCCGTCAATATGTCGAAAAGTCCATCCGGTCCAACGTCCAACCACCGTAGTGCCCGTTCTTCTAGCACTGACACCTTCTCGCGAAGCTTGATAGAAAAGTTCTGAGCCATCACGGCTGACCCACGGGTAAGCGCCTTTTATTAATTCGTCTCGATTAAAGTCGTTGCCAGTGGCATCTAGCAGCGGTCGTTCGGCAATAGGAAAGCGAACATTGAATGGAATGCCATCGACCATGGTGTCGCTGTCATCCCAGTACATGTTTGCGATTGACTTGGGAACACTCCATCCATTAACACCACCTGGTGTTGGGTTCCAACTATAAACCAGATTGTCAATTCGACCATTGTTGTCTGGATGACCCTGACAAATAACCAGCCTGCCATCAATCGTGGCTGACGGTTCGATGCAACGGAAGTCCAGGTTTGCAACGGTTCTAAAGCGTTGGAACTCAGTGGTAAATTCGGCGCTGATGATTTGCGCATTTTGTGTGTTGGCATCACGAACAATGAAAGTTGCTTTCTGAAAGCCCATTTGGTCATTATCACCGTTGCGCTTGGAAGTATGATAAACCAGCGCCTTGTAAGTTCTATGAGTGCCGTTAAAGGAGTAATTGCCGTTTGCGTCAGAAGGGTAGGGATTTTCTCGCGTTTCGCTTGGATCAATGACGATTGCTAGCCAGTTCATCTGCATGTCAGGCGCATCTTCATTAGCCTGCATTAAAAGATCTCGGCCAAAGGCTCCACGCTTAAAATCGACAGTGCCATCATTACTACGAACGATATTTTCTGGACGGAAAGCCGTCGCAAACCATCCTTGAGAACGTTTACGTACAAAAACACGACCATCCCAGGTGACGGAATGGCCATTACCATTAAAACCTGTATCAATGATTTTTGGAAACCCTAGCTGGCGATCATCATTAAGCGCATACAAGGCTGCATCAGGTGAGGAAAATTGTTCTCGGCTTTTTGCGGTGCCGTCCCCTGAGTCACTGTCATCATCGCATTGATTTGAACCGTCGTGCGTATCCGTTTGCCAAACGATTTCGTTAGCTGGAGTGTGCAAAGCTAAGTTACCGTGATTGTGCAACATAAGGTAAGTGGCATCGGTGCCGTTGGTTTTACTTGACCACAGTGCATTGCCATTGGCATTTCTTAGCACCATATTTCCATCACCTTGCAATCGAAATCTTACGCCTCCCTGATCATGAGTCGCAGAAGACCAAAGTGCGGCGCTGTCACTTAATCGCCTCAAGACCAGGTTGCCATCGCCTTGTAAATAAAAACGGTAGCGACCATTGTTAGATTCTATAAATTCGTTATTAACTATTTGCTGTCTAGATTGAAGACTATTGTTGCTGTTCGGTGTGTTGGAACTGTCGCAAGTATCGTCTTCACCACCAATCTCGCTATCATCGTCGTCTTCATTGGTTATGGCTCCAAAGTTAGGATCTTGATGTCTGTCAAAATAAGAAAGCAAATTGTCGTCTACTGTGAGAGCTTCTGCGCCGTTGAGCTGATAGTTTAAAGATAAAGATTGTGAACCATTGCCTTGGAAGTATTCGACTCTCAGTTCATGAGTGCCTTGCACTAATTCCATACTTTGTGAAACGACGGTAGCCTCTCCATTTTCGCCGTTATTGGTAGCGATTAATTGCCCATTAATAAAGAGTTTTGCGCCATCGTCAGAATGCAAACGAAAGACATAAGCGCCACTGGCTTTCGCTTCAAAAAGACCTAATAACACCAGGCCGTAGTGACTATCGCCTAACTGATGAGTTCCTACATTTTCAACAATACGACTTTCTACAGGTGATAGGGTGGTGAAGTCGGGTAGCTCAGTCCAGCTACCATTGAACTTGTGTGCAATGAGACCTTTGGACGTATTGTCTATGGTATCGACGGTTTCTTCAGAAGACTCTTCTCCAGAGCAGCCGCTTAAAACTAAGGCTACGAAGAAAATAAAAAACAATCGATATAAAGTAGTGTTTAATTTATCAGTGAAAGCAGTCATAACAATAATCCCTACAACGTTCTGGCGTAATAAATTAATTCAGAAAAACGCAATAAAGAGATATCTCTTAAATGCGAAAGCGCAACTTACAAACCACATCACGTTAAAACTGTATTACCTATTAAGTAGTATGGAGTGTAATCATTGACCGTCTGTTGCACCGTAAACCAGTTCACAATATGAAGGTAAGAGAGCAAACTTTGATATTAATTATCTGCTTGTGCTATTTGATTAAGGGTATCAGCAGTAAAACATTGCACCGTAATGGTGAGTCTAAGAGGTTATTGCGATGTTAAACTCTAGGAAAAAGGTGTGATCGAAAACGCTACTAACTTCGATAAAACGGCAGTAACCAAGAGGCACATTCTTAGCGGTAGATAAAAAGAGTTGAACTATATTGTGTATAGAATTTAAGGATGCCCCTGGAATGTTTTACTCTCCCTCTGAAAAAAACGCCTGCTTACGCTGATTTCTGTCATTGTTCTTTGTGTGGGTCTTTCTGTAGTCATTGCGATTTACATCCTTTATTCGACGGCATATCAAAACCCTATCGAAGATACAAAGCTTTCGATTTCAAGTCAGAAGGAGTTAGTCTCGGCAGTCGGTCGATTTGACGCCATCAATAGTCAGACTGATCATCAAGGAGGGGCGCTTGGAGGAACTTTGAGTCAGGTTGTTGATGCTCACAAACACTATAACTGCCCAGGCGAGATCACTGAGTTTGAGCAGTGTGATATTTTATTATTGGATATACATCTTCCAGAGTTAGCCGATGGTCTGGAGCTTCTTGATAAATTTCCCGCAATGAAAACCATTATTTATACTTCGAAAGTCGATGGTCAGCTCAAAAAACAGTGGCTTGATTGCGGTGTTTTCGCCGTGTTTGAAAAAGGAACTGAACTGCAAAGTTTACTTACATTATTAAAAGCAGAAAGTAGAGAAAAGAAATAGTCCTTCGAGCCTGATTTGTAAAAAGAAAAGACGAGCAAAGCCCGCCTTTTAGAACACCATTAACGACAAGTGATTGTGCGGAATAATGGATAACATTGGTTTTTACTGCCTGTACCAAGTGATTCCCAGCGACGCTGATACCAATCATAGGTGGTATAAGAGCTTTCGTCTTCACCGCAGTAAATAGAACCTCCAATCATTTCGTTATAACCTTCTTCTTCACAAAACTGATTACCGTTTAATGCTGTGATAAAAATATAATCGACCTGACCGTATTGATTCATACGTTTAGGGTAGTAGTAGCTACGAGAGTATGGTTGAACTGCCTCGATACCGTGCGCTTTATCAAGCTCAATTACTTTGTCTGCTTTTGCATCTTGATTTTCTGCCATTGCGAAAGAGGCTGATGCACATGCGATAAATAAAGCGATGGATTTGATTGTTTTCATGGTTATATTCCTTTGGGTTTTGTTTTTAATGCGCTGTCTATCCTGTTGGTTGAAGATGTCAACAAATTGAAAAAGGGGTTTTGTTTTTATGATTGAATTGTTTCTTAAATGAGAAAAGTGATTGAATTAATTCTGCATGAGATACTTTTTATTGAGTAATTGAGATGGCTCTCAATGCTGTTGTTAAATTATGCAAAATATCTCTGGCTGGTGATGTTTGTAGATTGTATAAAGCAGCTCCAAGAAAAAGGTATTTTTGATATTGTATTATTTATACACTATATTTATGTTGGTATTTCCTATTGCTCAAGAGCTTAGTTTATTGTGATTGACTGGGTTTATGTAAATTCAAAAAGGATACGGCGCATCGGTTATAACTCGATCAGTCATGCTATGCATGTTGATATTAAAAACTCTCCTCAAAGTGGTATGTATAAAGGTGTGCCAAAAAGTTTATTTTGTGACTTTATAATGTCAGAAGATATAGATGCTTTTTATCAGGAAAAAATAGAATCTGTTTTGATGAATCAAGCGGTAAGAAAAACTTCTTAACACACTTGTTGCTATAAGAATACCAGCGAAAGGAGGCTCTCGCTGGCTGAATGTCTTATTGTTTATTAAAAGACAAAACAAAGGATACTGGAACTGTTGTTGTAATAAACTCCAGACCTGCCAATTCGGTTAGTTTTTTAAGACCATCGTTAAAAGCGAAAGTTTGAGCACTTAGCAGTATTGGACTGGTTGATGTCGCTACAATTTTGCCTTCGGCATTAACGTCAATAGTCATTGGAATTTTTATTTTGGCCGACTTTCCGTGCAGTGACAATAATCCTTCGATTTCGGCACGGTGCTGACCTTGCTTGAGTAGCGCTTCAGGCAACTTTGCTTCGATAGTCGCTGAAGGAAATTTGTCCGTTTGAAACACATGCTTAATCATACGCTCGTTACGAATGGGGATATTGGTTTCTACGCTACTTAGCTGAATATTGAGTTTCGCTGTACCATTTTTGCTGACGGTTCCCGTCACTGCTTTAAAAACGTTTTTTTCTGTCGCGCTGGCTGTTGAACCTTTAAATATTTTAGTAGAGAGGTAACTGACTTCTGATTGTTTGGTATCCAACTCCCAGTTTGCGAATAATGAACTGGAAAACAATAAGCCAAGGCTTAAAATTTTTGTCGAGTTTTTCATGACTGACAATCCCTTTTTGTGATTCTAAAAATGTAATGTTAGTAGTTGTCAGGCATTCTAAAAAAAAATACCGAGGACTTCTAATAACCTGTTCAAACTATCTCAAATCAATAAGTATTCATTGCGAAAAGGCAGCTTAACTTCTCGCTTATGAGATACATTAGCCCTTGGGTTTGGGCGTATAAAGCGCGACCTTATCGAGTACTATTTAGGTTGAGCATTAAATACTCTGAAGTGTTTTTATCCAGTACTAATCTTTGTCGTCCTGGTTGAAGTTTTTTGGCTACTTATCAACCTGAGAGCTCTAATTATGCTTACGGAAGACAAAGAATAGTTTCGACAGAGTTATAGCTTTTCATTTTAAGAAATAAAAACCATCTCCATTTGTTAATAAATATGGCAGAGTATGGACTCTACTAGGGTAGTTCTTATTGTCTTGCAAGTGATGTGGTTGCCAGCTACGCGATGTGAAACACTTGATAGGGTTTATCAGGAATACCTAATTACTGGTCAAATTGACTAATGTGATTAAAATATTAGAGCTAAATAGTATAGTTATCAATGAGTTATACTGTGGCATACCAATTGCTTAGATAATTAAACTGGGTGATTAATTGTGCAAAACCTTGTTTTCCGTTGATTTTTATTTGTTATAGCCAACTGACGGGATCACCCAGTCTTATTCTGTCTGATTGTTATGGAGTTTATCATTTGCCTATGAGCTTTGGAAAAACAGAACCTTCTTATCATACTCACCCCGACAACATCTCGTCAGATGCTTGTTCTTCCTACATCGATAAACACAGTTATAAGCGCGCGGAGCGTCGCGCCCATTGGTACCTGAAAGATCTACGCCAGTTATTAGAGAACGATGAATTTTTGCAGCAGCTGCATAAGGACTATCGCACTTGGCAAAAAACAAATCTGGTGACAGGCGCAGCCTTGTCTGAGTGGGAGGCTGAACAATATGAAAGTGCCAGTGGCCAATCTTTATCTTTCTTAGAACGCTTGGCCGCTGAGCACAAATTAAAGCGCTATCTAAAAAAATCGGTCGCATATATCTTTATGCGTGACTTGGGTCAATCTTTACAGTCGGAAGCAACACAAAAGCAAGTCGATGAAGTGGTTGGTAAATTACACGGATGGATAAAAAAGCGCATTCGAAATCAGAACTCAGAATCTATTGACTCGACTCCTTTATTGCATGAAAAAGCAAAAGAGTATGGTTTAGAAGAAACGCTCTATTGGTTAATGGGTAAACTGGGCCAGGTTCAAAGTCATATCCCCGGTGGGGTGGACGAAACTCACGGCATGCGTAAGTTGGTTAAAATAATTGCAGGTGTTGTGATGCACCAGTTTATTGAGTTACCTGCTGGTGTGAGCGAAGCGGAACGTAAGCAAAAGCTTGAACAAGCCATAAGGTTGGGTTACAGCTATGGATTGACTTATCCCTTTATTGACGACTTGCAAGATTCTTCGAGCGCGCTTAGTCGTCAAGATAAAGAGAAGTTCAATCAGGCCATCCGAACTAGTTTATTGCAGGGAGAAGCCGCGCCTTTGCCGAGCTTTTCTTCATCCAATCAAACGCAAATGACATTTGTTCATCGTGAGTTGTCAGAAGCATTCAATACTATTCGTAGCGCTCAGTCGGAGTCTTCGGCAAAGCAGTTTTTTGAGCAAGCCTATGTGTTTTTTGAAGCACAAGATATTGACCGTCAACATCGACTAGATAATAAAGCTTATAGCATTGAACAATTGTTTTTACCAGTTATCTTAAAGTCGTCGGGTTGTCGTTTGATCGCTCGCGATATGCTGGATGTGAAAGAAAATATCGATTTTAATCATCATACTTTTTGTTTTGGCATCTACAATCAGTTTAATGATGACATCAAAGACCTGTTCGATGATTTAGAAGAAGGCAATGTTACGCCTTACACTTACTATTATCTGCATCAAGAACAACGACCTGATTTGCTCAATCCCTATCGGGTTTACTGGTCGGTGGTTTTTTACCTTATTCATCGAGTGTATAACAACGATGCTTTTAGTAAAAATCTATTGTTAGAAAGAACCATCAACGCTCATAAAAGTTTACGAACCTCTATTGGTGTTGAGCGTTATCAAGCACTACGAGAAAAACTACTAACAACGGGTAATAAGGCTTTTGATGATCTTATCGACAAGTTGATCGAGAAGCCTAGCGATGTTGCCTGGTTTGATAAATTATTGAGTCGCCAAGTGGCTGATTTCTTTTCGCAACAGAAGCAAAAAAAGCGAGACTTTGTTGAGCGAATCAAACATGTTAAGCAACAGGTAGATGACTGCTTACCTCTTGCACCTTCAAAACATCATATTGACAATACATTAATTGATGCTGCTAATTACAGTTTGCAAGCAGGTGGTAAACGTTTGCGATCCATCATGGCTTATGTATTGGGCGTTGATCGATATGGACTGACATTTGAGCAATTGAAGCCAGTGTTGCGATTGCTAGAATATATGCACACAGCATCGGTGATTCTGGATGATTTACCATCGCAAGATGATGCCGATACGCGACGAGGAAAACCCTCATTGCATTGTCAGTATCAAAGTGAGGCAACCGCAGAGCTAACGGCAGTAATGATGATGATGCGCGCAGTAGAAGAACAGGCGAGCATCAAAGGTGTTGACGCGCAACGGGTGTTAGAATCCATGCGTTATTCTTCTCACACTACCCAGGTCATCTGCCAGGGACAGTGGATGGACTTAGAAGCTATGGGGAAACCCGTTGATATGGCACAGCTCGAAACCATCAGTGAGCTTAAAACCGGATTGGCGATAGAAGCGGCACTTTTAATTCCCGCTATTTTGGGAGGAGCTAATGATTTTGAACGTAAGCATCTAAAGCAATTTGCTTATCATCTAGGGATCGCGTTTCAAATTCGAGATGATATGTTGGATTATATGGGAGATGAAGAAACCCTGGGCAAACCTATTGGTCAGGATGAAGATCAATTAAAAGCAACTTTCGTGACCTGTTTGGGGATTGAGGGTGCTAACCATAAACTTTTTGAACATTATTATCTTGCGCAGGATGCGCTAAAACATCTCGGAAACGAAGGTTCTTTTTTAGCGCAGGTATTGGAGTTTGTTGTACACCGAGATCGATAATTGCGGTTTTAGACAAAGCTTCCGATTAGAAAACTGTGGAATTTAGTCAATAAAAGGGGGAGCCATAAGTTGCTCCTCGGCTTTTTTATTTCCCATAAATGCCGACATCATTAAAGCTGATTTTGCCAGCTTAAAATCTTTTGGGCCGTGCTTTCCTTCCAGCGCCATCTGTGCCAGTTGAAAGGTCATATTACGGTTAAGAGATGAGGATTCCAGCGGATAATTGATCGATTGTTCCATTTGGCTTCGGGCCAGCACTTTATCTTTGCTGACATTATAAAAAGCCATCACCATTAACGCATTACCATTGTTGTAGGACGCGGCGTATCTAAGGTGTTCGAGCATTTTTTCTTGATCATCGATGGCTAAAGCCTGGCGAAATAGCGCTTGGCTGTTTTGCCCTTGCTTTAAAAACTCCCGACGCCGAAGTTCTTTTTGGTAATCAAAGTTAATATGGTGGCTTACACGATAGTAAGCTTGGTTATTTACGTCAGTATGTCGCCAGCGCCACAATGATGCGGCGGTAATTGCTGCTTGATCAAACATTGCCTGAGGAGAGGCTTCAATAACGTGTATATCGTGAGCTCGACCTTGGGCGTCGAGAGTAAATTCCAATTTTACAAACCCACTTAAGCGTTGATTAAACGCTGTGTCTGGATAAAGCAAGTCGGTTGTTGGTGTGGCTATGGCTTCACCGTCTAGTCGAGGTAAGGTTTTTGCGTCTGGAATAGAAGAAAAGCAGCCTGTCAGTAAAATTAAGGACAGAATAAGGCTGAGCAAAAAAGGTACAGCTATCAATCTCATAAAATCTGCCTCGCTACTTTTAAAAAAGGAATAAGATACCTGTGATGGTTAAGCACCATAATACCGTCATTTCTACCACTTCGATATCTTTTGACAGGGTATCAAAGCAAGTTTTGTTTATTAATCGAATGTTTTGTGACGAAGTCATCGCTAGTTCTATCAATACGCAGCCCGTGGCATCAGGTAGCTGATGTTTTATCTCCCAGTCAAGTGAGGTATGATAGCAGGTGATATAAGTAACTCCTGATACTTTCTGTTTAACTTCTTCAAACTTGGAATATTTGTAATGATTCACTGTGTTCCCAAAGGGCTTTTATCTTGGGACTATCGAGTAACCAGAAATAACGAAAGTGCCTTCCTGTCTTTTGATTTTGAACGGGCGAATGGCAATATTCAGCTAAGTAAAGATCACAACTACATCGTAAAATGTCATGGTGAACGACGTGATTTCTGGACATTACAGCAAGGGAGCAATCTACTTTACTCAGCGAAAAAAGAACCTACTTTTTTGCATACTTTTGAAGTGGTTGGAGATAGGGAAGAACTGATATTAAAAGCTCGCTCAGCGTTTAAGCGTGGATTTGATGCCTATTCTGGTCAGCACCTGGTGACGACAATTGATCCAAAGTTTGTATTATCCAGAAAAGCGGTGATACACGAAAATAAAGATGAAGTGTCGTTTTTATGCGCCAGCTTCTTATTTTGGCTTGCAGCCTTTAGCTGGAAGAAAAAGAAATAAAAAAGCCACGTATTAAACGTGGCTTTTGCTATCCTGGAAAGGCATTAAGCTTTTCTGCGACGCAGAGTCGACAAACCTAGCAAGAGGGCTAAACCTGCAAATCCGAGGCTTCCGCCGCCGCCATCATCAGAATTATTGTTGTTATTTAGCAAAGTATTTTCTGGTGGGTTTAAGCCCGCCGCTGTGTTGGCCGCAGGATCAATAATGATAACGTTCGATATGATTAAGAAGTTATCCGCATCGGGATCAACACCGTTGGTTGCATCTGTTGTTGTGTAGTCGCGCAAAGGCAGATTAGTCAGAGCACCACCAAAGTTGAATCGATCCAAAGCCGCAATGGCTTCAACGACTTGCATACCATCACCAATAACTTCGCCAAATACAGTGAACCCGCCATTTTGCACGTCCAGGTTGGCACTGTTATCGGCTAAATTAAAGAACCACTCATTGGTAGCGCTGTTTGCGTTGCCCGACAACTTTGCCATGGCAATGGTACCACGTACATTTGATAGCTTAGGTTCATTGGCGACGGCTGGGTTAGAGTCGATGTCGTTTAAAGGCAATGCACCGTTATAAGCAAATCCACCACCTTGAACCACAAAACCAGGAACTGAACGATGAATAATGATGTTTTCGTAAGAACCTGCGTTAACGTAGGCTAAAAAGTTAGCAACGGTAGCGGGCGTTGTTTCGTCGTATAAGTTCACCTGAAAACTGCCCATAGAGGTTTGAAACTCAACAATGGTCGCTTCTGAAGGGGCAGAAAAGCCAATACCTGCTGCAAGGAGTAGGGATGACAGGCTTAATTTTGCTTTTGCTATCAATCTCATAAATCTTTAGTATCTATTTTATTATTGAGGGGCTAGCTAGCATAAACCAGCCGATGACAGAAATCTAGCGTATTGGGCGACATCTCAATAGCAGGAGTTTATAGTACGGCTGGTTAATAATTGTTCTATTATGTTGTATCTTGTTGAGCTAGAAAGTGTTGATAGCGTATAGCCCTGCTTACCGAAAGTGTATTTGGGAAAAAGATAACTTAGTCGTTGTTGCTCCCCGAGATAATCCTCACTTGACGACTTTAGACTATTAAAGTGATCACTACAGTATGATGGAGAAGATATGAGCTGGACGAGATTTCAGTATGTGTGTCGACGGTACTCCCTAAGAGAAAACCCACAAACAACCCTAGAGCAAGTGCGCCAAGAACTTGATCAAGATCCTGTCACTGACTTTTATGGAAGTTCAGGTCAAAACCGTTACTTAATAAACATGCTGTATCAACAGGCGAATCAGCTAGCCATCGATAAAGTGGATTCTATGGCTAAGCTTTATGGAAACTTAAAGTTTAATGATGAGCTTGTAGCCACACAAAAGATGAATATTATGATTGCTTATCTTGGGCTTGTATCCTTTGTGTTCTTTTTTGTATCAGTCATCTATCAAATATATGTTTTCCCAAACTTCTTTGAGTTATTTGAATCATTAGATATTGCAATGCCCTATGAGACATTATTCTTTGTACAAAACTGGCTTGTTATATCCTCAGGGATTTTCCTTTTTATTGCCTTTGTATTTCTGTCCTGTTTACGGATAAGAGCGTTGAATGAGTTTCGTCAAACGGCGTCTCAACATTGGTTGGATAAACTTTGTATACCTAAGAGTATTCGTTCTGCTCAATCGGAGTTGCTGGATGTACTCCTTTATCCTTTGCAGTCAAAAAGTAGTAACCCTCTTATTCGCCAACATTTGGGGCGTTATTCGACGGATGCATTACAAGCAGAGATCGAAGTGTTGGTTCAGAGAAAAAGTTCTCAGTTAATTAGATCTTCAGAAGCTTATTTGAACAAACTTATTCTTGTGGTTGTGATATTGATCGTCGGGTCCATCTATTTATTTTTATCGAGCGCCTATGCGCCTATTTTTATTTTGGGAGAAACGGCATGAAGAAAGTAGCGGGATTTACATTAATCGAACTTATGGTCGTAGTTGCTATTATTGGAATATTAGCATCGATTGCTTTGCCTCCTTATAAGGAATACGTACAACGCAGTGAAGTTGTTGAGGCTTTGGTGATGGCTGGCTCTTTGAAAGACAAAGTAACGCAATATTATACAGAGCATCTAAGCTTTCCTACCGACAATAAAATGAGCGGCATCCCCGAAGAGAAGTTACTTATTGGCAATCGTATTTCCGGCGTTAAAGTAGAGAATGGTGCGATTCATATTACCTTGGGCCACAAGGCCTCTAAAATACTGCACGGAAAAGTATTAACCTTTCGACCTGCAGTTGTCACAGGAAGCCCAACCAGTCCTATTACCTGGTTGTGTGGATACGATGAACCTGTGCCAGGTATGGAAGCCGTTGGAGATAATAAAACGAATTTAGATAACGTTCATTTGTCCGCATCATGTCGAAAAAAATCTTGATGTTTTCAGGCGAACCTCAATGTTCTTGTTAGGTTCGCCTAGATTCATATCACTCGCTACCTATAAGGCTTAATGTCTGGTGTTACTAAGGTCGTTCTTGCTTGGTCGCTAAACAAATATTCTTTAGAAAAATGACGCATTAAAATAGATAAGGCATCATTAACCAGATCAGAGTTTTGTTCTACAAAAGATGTCCAGTTGGTATCTGTTGTTTGACTCATTCTAGAAGCCATTATTTGTACCAGCGAGTGAGTGATAGTGAGATGAAACTTTTGATGAGCGCCCAGGCTCTCAGCATAGGCTTTGATGCCGGTACATACTTTATGTGTGGCCGTTTCTAAATCGTAGTCATTCAAATACAGCCAGGCCAATCGCAAATGCCCTAGGTGATCAAAGTGCACAGGATCAAGCGTTTGGTTTTCAAACTGGGTTAAAAAACTTTGCTCACTCAATGTCTCTATGGTTGTGCTCATTCTTTCGTATCCTCATGTCTCCAGGTTTTTGAATGATAAAGGCTGCACCTGTAGTCGGGTCAAACCCTTGAGCAAGCTATGTTGGGATGATACGCATTAAATTGAATGTTTACTGATAATAATCAATAGGCTAAGGCGGGGTGGTGAGCATGCAAAGAGTTCTTAACTTAGGCGCAAGAGCATAAGTAGATTTTTTGCGTTGACCTGTCTATAGGGTATAGGGTTGATACTAAGGGTTGTTGAAGTAATGGGAGATACGATGATCACAGTGACTCAGATAGCAAAACGCTTTGGCCTTTCTAGAGCAACCATTCTTTATTACGAGCGAGAGGGGTTACTTGCACCTGCCTGCCGCTCAGAGAATGGCTATCGTTGGTATGACGAAGCCCAGATTCAACGTTTGCAATCCATTCTGGCCTATCGCTCTTATGGCTTACCCTTAGCAGACATTGCCGTACTGCTTGATAATAAATCCGAAACGTCTCAAACACATTTGCTAAGAGAGCACTTTCATAAACTGGAAGTCGAAATTAATACCTTAAGAAAACAACAGGAAGCGATCGTTGTGGTGTTGCAGGAACCCGAATTGCTGGGGAAGAATAGCGTGACCAAAGAGCGTTGGGTGGCGATTATGCGGGCTGCGGGTTTCGATGACGAGGCTATGTTGAACTGGCATAAAAAGTTTGAAGAAATGGAGCCAGAAGAACATCATAGGTTTCTTGAGTCTCTAGGAATACAACAAAGCGAAATTGAACACATCCGAAGTTTATAGCGTTAATGGTTATACTCGATCACCTAGTCAATTAACACCCATATCGCGGTCATAAAACTTTTCGAACGCACTCTAATGATTCTGCACTACTGACAATGCCATCGGCATTTATATCAAATATTTGTTGAGAGCAAAAACTACCAACGACTTCGCCATCAGCATCGTCTTCGTCTATTGCATTCGGTGAGCACATCTCTCCGCCATAAAACTCTTGGTGGGGTGTTCTTTTGCCGTGGGAATAAGTGCTATAGCAGGTCACTATTAAGTATCCCACCAATTGAGTCAGAGTTTCATTGCTATAAAAATACACTTCGCGTTCACGATGAGTCATACCATCGGAAGGCATCGTGAATATCGTCATAATGATTAGCAGTACTAATTTATTAAGCATAGCTCTTGTCTCTTTGCTATATCATGGGAAGCTAAATTAGAAGGAGTTGATGTTAACGTCAACCATTTCGTTGAGATGTATCACTATGTTTAGATAATTCGTTTTGGTTGTTTAATACAAAAGTAATGTTGCGGTTATCCGTCATGAAAAGACAAAAACGCCTGACTGATTAAGGTCAGGCTTTTATCGGGATTACTGATTAGAGATAACTCTTTTACGGATTGTTTTGAGAGCTAAACCAATTCAAAATTATCGGCATCCAGGTGCGCCGGAAAACGCTGGCGGAAAGCGTGTAATTCTTCGTGATTTAAGCTGGCTTTGAGTTGCTGCTGGCGATTGGGTGTTGCAGCAGCTAATGAGTGCCCCACAAAATCCAGTATAACCGAGTCACCACTGTGGGCTACGTCTTTCCCATCGTCGCCAACGCGATTGACGCCGATAACATAAGCCTGATTTTCAATGGCTCTGGCTACGAGGAGAGAAGACCAAGCGTAAGCTCTGGCCGCAGGCCAGTTAGCCACGTAAATTAAAACATCGTAATCATTTTGATTGCGACTAAATACGGGAAAACGTAAGTCATAACAGATCTGCAAACACACTCGCCAACCTTGGTAGTTTACAATGACTCTCTCGGCACCCGCCTGATAATGTTGATGCTCATTACCCATGCGAAATAAGTGACGCTTGTCATAGTGGCTAACCTTGCCATCAGGCTCTACAAAATAACAGCGGTTAACATATTGATTGTCGTCTTTAACGGCCAGGCTACCAACGAGTGCGCATTGGTTTTGCTGAGCTTGCTGTCGCATCCACTCTAGCGCTTGACCGCCGTTTTCAGCGGCTACGCGTTCGCTCTGCATACTAAAACCCGTGGCAAACATTTCGGGCAAAACAACGATGTCTTGATCTTGGCAGTCTGCAAGCAGCTGCTCGAAGTGTAATAAATTCGCTGACACATCTTGCCAAACCAGTGATGTTTGAATGGCACTGATTTTAAGTTCTGGTTTTATCATAACTGGCCTAATCTTTTAGCGGCTTCTTTTAGCGTGTGCGGACGCTTGGCAAAACAAAAGCGTATGACTTTATCATCGCGACCTGAGGCAAAAAATACCGACATTGGAATGGCCGCAACGCCAGCATTTTCTGTTAGCCAGATACAAAATTCTGTATCGGGTAAATCACTGATGTCGCTGTAGTCTGCTAAAACAAAATAACTGCCAGAGGAGGGCAGTAATTTAAAGCGGCTGTTTTCCATTAATTGATTGAACAAGTCGCGTTTGTCCTGATACATATAGCCAAGCTCTGAACAGTGATCAGGCTGAGCCATCATCACATCTGCAAGTGCTAGTTGAGCAGGAGTGAACGAAGAGAAGGTTACATATTGATGAATTTTTCTAAACTCTGTGCTCAGGTTCTTTGGGGCAACACAATAGCCAAGTTTCCATCCTGTCATATGATAGGTTTTGCCAAAACTGGAAACAATAAAGCTGCGCGCTGCCAGACGCTCAAAGCGATGAACACTCTGATGCAGGATTCCATCAAAAGTAATGTGCTCATAGACCTCATCGCTGATTAGAAACAGTTCGTTGTCACAAACCAAAGCTTCTAGCCGGGACAAATCATCATAAGACAAACAGGTTGCGCTAGGGTTATGAGGCGTATTGATCACAATGGCTTTGGTGCGCTCGTTAATAGCGCTGTTCAAAGCATTCCAGTCGATACGATAAGCGCCTGGCGTAAGTTCCAAATGAACAGGAACACCACCCGCTAGAGTGATGGCGGGATCATAGCTATCGTAGGCCGGGTCAAACACGATGACTTCGTCGCCAGGTTGTACTACAGCCTGAATGGCAACAAACAGTGCTTCGGTCGCTCCAGAAGTGACCGTAATATCTGTATCCGCACTAACATCACGTTGATAACAACGAAAGATAAGCTCTTTGATCTGTTCGCGCAGTGGCAGTACACCAGGCATGGGAGCGTATTGATTCATCCCATTTTGAATGTACTCTTGTGTTTTGCGCTTTAATAGCTCCGGTCCGTCAAACTCTGGAAAGCCTTGCGAAAGATTGATGGCATCATGTTGTTGTGCCAAGGCCGACATCTGGCTAAATATCGTTGTGCCGACATGAGGCAGTTTGGTAGGTAGCATAAAGGAACCAAGATTACGATTGGAGTGACTTGCATGGTATCACCGCCGTTATGGAAAGTGTAGTTTTGGCCCGAGATGATCAAGTTCAGTTCGATGATTTGAAATACTGATTTTGTGCGTTAATTATCCAATTTATGACAATTAAATGACTGTATGCATCTTCTAGACGATTTTTTTATTGGTTTCTGGTATATAGAGCATTGTTGTTCGCTTGATTTTTAATTTAGCTCTGTGGAAGTAACAAAAAAAATAAAGAGCTAGGGACATTGGTTATTAGAGGACTCACAGGTATAAGGACAGTACCTGCTTCAAGCCAGTGGTGATATCAATATTTTGGGGATTTGAGGTTATATCTAGTGAGAATTACACATAACATAGGTTTGTTAATATTCTTTTCGATTTTTTTATTGAGCTCTTGCGGCGGTGGTTCTGATTCTGTTGAGCCGCCACCGGATACGACACCTGACACTTTTGCTTTTAACGCTGTTGATAATGCCGAACTGGATGTGTTCGTCGAGTCAAATAGTATTGTGGTAAGCGGCATTTCTCAAGCAGTCGCTGTTAATGTGACTGGTGGTGAGTATCGCATTGCGCAGGGCAGTTTTACTCAGCAAGGTGCTCAAGTTGCGGCAGGGCAGTCCGTCACCGTAAGATTGAAAACATCGACTAATTATGATGAGCAATCAGAAGCAACATTAACGATTGGTGGTGTCTCAGCGACCTTTCGTGTGACGACTAAGCAAGATACCTCTCCTGATGCTTTCTCTTTTGTTGCTCAAGACAACGTTGCGCTAAACACTCGTGTTGATTCAAACACGGTGACTATTACAGGCATCAGTGCGCCAACGCCCGTTTCGGCAACCGGCGGCAGCTTTAGTATTGATGGCGGTGAGTTGCAAACGTCATCGACTATTAACAACGGACAAGCGATTTCTTTAGCGCTGGTGACAGGTTCTGAACACTCGACGACTTATGAGGCAGAACTCAATATTGGCGGTGTGACGGCGACATTTTCTGCGCGTACCCTGGATGATACTCAACCAGAAGCGTTTAGCTTTCCTGCACAAACAGGGGTGGCGTTAAATGCCCCAATCGAATCTGCTCAAGTGGTTATTAGCGGAATAACAGGCTCTTCACCCATTAGCATCAATAACGGTGAATACAGTATCGATGGTGGCGCTTTTACATCTGCTGTAGGACAAATAAACAATAACCAACAAGTCGCTGTAAAGTTAACGTCTTCTGGTGAGTTTTCTAAAACCGTCACAGCAGAAGTCACCATCGGTGGAGTCAGTGGAGAGTTTGCGGCGACTACAAGCCATCCTGCGTTTTATGTTCATGCTGATGACGGTCTTCATGGTATGGAAGTATGGGGAACGGATGGCACTGAAGAAGGAACACTGCTGTTACAAGATCTCAATCAGGCAGAGCAAGTTTCTGCTCCAAAAGCCTTAACGACTTTTGGTAACGAGCTTTATTTGTTTGCCAATGACGGCAAAACGGGTACTGAATTACGAAAGCTAAACTCTACAACGGGCAATATCGAATTGGTAAAAAATATTCGCATAAGCCCTAATGCAACAGCAACGAATAAGATAAGCGCTGGTGCCACGCAAATGTACTTTTTCTTAGGCAATCAGCTTTGGGTTTCTAACGGAAGTGAAGCGGGTACCAACGCAGTTAAAGAGATTGCTCTTATCGATGATCAATCGATCAATATGCTCACCATTGTTGGCGACTTGTTATTTTTTACCGCAAACACGCAGGGAACTCCAAGTGCTGAGCTATGGGTGTCCAACGGAACGGAAGCTGGCACCACGATGTTGAAAGACTTTAACCAGGCCAATTCTTTTGATGCTCCGAGTGATTTAGTCGCATTATCCAATCAACTGTTGTTTAGCGCCAATGACGGCGTCAATGGCAGAGAGCTTTGGGTCTCTAACGGAACCGTCGCCGGAACACAGATGTTGTCAGATATTGAGTCTGGTTTGCTTTCTAGTTCACCTAGCTATTTGACGCGCGTTGGCAGCCAGGTATATTTTTCTGCTTCTACCGCGAGCAAAGGTACGGAGCTTTGGAAGACCGATGGAACGGGCGCTGGTACTCAACTGGTAAAAGATATTGATCCTAGCGGCTCGGGTTTTCCAATCCTCCTTCAAGCAGTGGGGAATGAACTGTATTTTGCGGCTCAAAGCAAAGTATGGAAAAGCGACGGTACTGACGCTGGCACCTTATCTATTACGACTCAAACAGAATGTTCAGAGTCACCAAGGGATTACCATGAACTTAGTGGTAAGATTCTGTTTAAGTCAGGTTTTAGTGAAGCGGTGTTATGTCAGATTTCGGGCAGCTCAGCAGGGCTGGTAAAGAATATTTTCCCTGATGTGACTAATGATCGCTTGCTTAATCTCAAAGTATTAAACAATCATCTTTATTTTCTTGCGACTCATGGAAACACTGCGGCTATTTGGCGAAGCGACGGTACCGAGGCGGGAACCACTGAGTTTAAGCCTGCTAATATCGATACTCGTATTTCTGATATCGTTATCGATAACGAGCTTTATATGGTTGATGCATCAAGTTCTTCTGAGCCTGGTGGAGAACTATGGAAAACCGACGGCACCATCGATGGCACACAGGTTATTAATATTAATACGGCAACGGATTCATCGGTTAATATTTTCCTGGCTAACACAGCGAAGACCACGGATTCTGGCTTGCATTTCTTTAATAATCTTTCGGCGGGTGTTTCGCTCTTATCGGTCACCAATGGTGCGTCGAATGGAGCAACCTCATTGGATGTCTATGACGCCGAAAATCTAACCGTTGCTGGTGATAGAGTTTACTTTACTACCAAAGCGGGTTCTGCCAGCGCGGCAGAGGGTGCAGAGTTGTGGGTTGCTGATGTGAACACGGCGACACGATTGTCAGATATCAACACTGGCAGTGGTGATTCTTTACCTAGTTTACTCACTTTGGCCTCCGATGGTGCTCTTTACTTCCGAGCTTATGATGGAACAACGACAGGATTATGGAAGTACACAACATCTGGCGGTGTGGAGTCGGTAAAAAATGGGTTTGATACTATTAACAGTATCTACATCAACAACGACAAGATTTTCTTTTCTGCCAACGACGGAAGCTCGGGAGCAGAACTGTGGGTGTCTGATGGTACTGAGAGTGGTACATCATTGTTAAAAGATATTTGGGTAGGGGCTGATGGCTCTGATCCCAATAATTTCACCAAGCTTGGTAATGATGTACTGTTTAATGCCAGAAATGGCAGTAGCTCTGGGCTATGGAAGACCGATGGCACAGAATCTGGCACCGTCTTTTTAAAGAATGTCTTCCTGGAAGATTATAATCGCCACGATCAGGGATTGTTCAATAATCAGCTTTATTTTGCGGGCTACGACAATGTGAATGGTCCTGAGCTGTGGAAAACCGATGGTACAGTTGCTGGTACGCAATTGGTAAAAGACATTCGACCTGGTATCAGTGGAGACAGTCCTCGTGTCATAGGTGTTTTGAATGGACGCTTGTTGTTCTTGGCGAACGATGGCACCACGGGTGTCGAACTATGGGAATCTGATGGAACCGCGTCTGGTACACAGTTAGTAAAAGACATTAATCCAGCGGGTGATGGTGTTGACAGTGCTTTGATCGTTGGAGAGTTAGTCTATTTACTGGCTAATGATAATGTGCACGGTTTGGAGTTATGGAAATCGGATGGAACGGCTCAAGGGACACTCTTGCTAAAAGATATCAATTCTGGCTCAGAGTCCAGTTTTTATTATCCGCAAAATTAGCGGTTTGCTCATTGTTGCTGGAGTTTAAAAACTCTATAACCTCAAAGGCTTTGGTTCGACAGGTTTTCTCCTGTAGGACTGAAGCTTTGGGGGACCTATAAAATTCTACCTTTCTTTTACTTGCCTTAATTACTTTTGTTCTTTTTCAATATTTAATAAAAAGGGCGATCAAAAATCCATTTTAGGGCATGCCTATCCTTCACTGAAGTTCACCGAGGAGTTGTGATCTTTTATTGTGTTAACAAAGGTTACACCCTTGTGAGAATACTGGTTTGTAGCTTTTTAGCGCGATTATTTTGATACCATCCAGTGCAATATAGCGTATGATTTATAATCTCCTGCAAAATTATCTCTTCTAAAAATAAAAGCTAAAATAATCCTACTTTGAGTTGGTTAATCATTGATTCGCATACTTTAATTCGATAGTGTGATCGCCAGTTGCCCTTAGGGCATGGATGGTTATTTTATGTTGCGAGTTGATGCGCAGCTTTTAGCGCTTGTTGAACAACTTAATAAGCAACATAGGGATATTTTTTGCTGAGTGACTTCTTACATTATCAGCATATTGATTGTCAGATGTTTTATTTGGAAATAGAAAGATAAACATTTTTTGAAGCCCTATTTTATAAAGACAATACCGATTATGGAGTTGTTTTGTGCTGTTGCTTAGTCAAGGATTAACAGTGCACGAGCAAATGGAATCGCTCTTTTTTTTAATATTAAAAATAGAAATGAGGATATATGCGTTATGATTCAGTTTTATAAGGAAAGTCAGTGGCACCGTTTTGGCCTTGCCCGTCAAGTCAGTTTGAGTAAAAGTGAGGATGATATTCCTAACTTTCTGGCTAACTATTTACTGGAAGAGTACGAACCTTACACCATCATTAGCAGCTATTTTGAAAAAAACAAAGTCGATTCTGGATACCGTAATATTCGCCGTGAAGTTAAATTGAATACCCTGGAAGCCATGATCAAAGGTGGAGTTTCACAGTTTTTTATTATGAGCAAAGCACTGACACCGCCGCTGGGCTTAAGAGGACTGCCTGCAAGCAATGAAACTTTATTACTCAATGGATTGATCTGTTTGCAAATCTATTCTAAGTTTCGCGGAATGACAACCAAGCCTACCATTATGCTGGTGGATGCCATTCAAAACAAAACCAATAATAAAGTTGTGCAGCACGCAGCCTATCGCGATATTTTTTGGGCATTTCAGCGTGCCTCTCGAAGAAAAATGATGACTAAAGCTGCTTAAACCGCAACAAACTTCCTATTCGAGCCTGTTGCTCCATAGTCGAAGCTATCAAGCAAAGGCAACAGGTTCCGATCTTAAGCTCGATAATTTCAATCTAATAAGTTTAATATATTAATTTACTCAATTGAGGAGAATCTCCCTTTGATTCCACAGATATATCCTGTTGCAAACATTGGCAAAGGCCAGCTCTATGTGATGCCCAAACCTTCTGCAGAATGGTTAGAAGAGGACGTGAAGTACTTTGCGTCTTTAGGTGTCACCAAAGTGGTTTCTTTATTAGAGTCTGATGAAGAATTTGAACTGGGACTCAGAAACGAAAAAAACGCTTTGCAAGCAGAGGGCATCGACTTTTTGCGCTTTGCTATAAAAGATCGAAACCTACCTGAGCCTCGGTCATTTGGACACTTGGTCGATAACTTATATCGAGACATTCAGAATGGACAATCAATAGCGGTACATTGTCGCGCAGGTATAGGCCGAACAGGCGTTTTAGCCTGTTGTTTGCTGATAAAAGATAATCTTGCCCCCGAGCAGGCTATCGACCAGGTTTCAGCGGTACGAAATATTCGGATACCCGACACACAGGAACAATTCGATTTTATTTGTGACTATCAGTAAACATTCTTTCTGATTGCGGCCTCTGCTGAACCCTTTGCATCGCGAATACTCTATTGGTCGTTAATTATTTGACGGCATAAATTCTCCGTTGATAAGCTTAGCGCATCATAACAACAGTATTTTGGAGACTTTATGGGACTGCGCAATCGTAAGCATCGGTTCGCTATTTTTTGTGGGCTTGTTTTCTTGGTTGGGTTATCAGGTTGTACCTCAGAAGACAAAGCTATTTTGGAGGCGGATGCCTTTATCGCCGAACAAAAAGTAGACAAAACCAAAGAGACCTGGAAAACAACGCTCAATAAACCACCTATTTTTACTTTGGATGCGCAACGTAAGTATTTTTGGGAGCTGCAAACAAACAAAGGCAATATGACGATTCAGCTGATGCCTGCGGTGGCACCCATGCATGTATCTAGCACTATCTATTTAACGCGCTTAGGATTTTATGACAACACGGTTTTTCATCGAGTCATCAAAAACTTTATGGCGCAAGGTGGCGATCCCACTGGAACAGGACGCGGCAATCCTGGTTATCGATACGATGGTGAATTTGATGTGAATGTAAAACATGATCGTGCTGGTTTGCTCAGTATGGCGAATGCTGGGCCGGGTACTGACGGTAGCCAGTTCTTTATTACCTTTAGAGACACTCCTCATCTAAATGGCAATCATACTATTTTTGGCGAAGTGGTTCAGGGAATGGATACGCTTAAAACCATCGAGTCACTGGGTGGTGGGCGTAGTGGACGTACAACAGAAAAACTTGAAATCGTAAAAGCGACCATTCGGGTCGAATAAGCACTAAAGCGCTTCCTCTGTACATAAGTGACAGAGGAAGCCCGTTTTCCTACTTAGTACTCGCAGCGCCTGCTAATACCATTTTCTTTACCTGTGTAATAATATTTTTACTGGCTTTGGGATCAAAGCCTGCAATTTTTGGTGTGTGAATGTGCCCAACAGGGATGGTTGATTTGAGTTTATTACGCAAACGAATGGAGCGATAAGAAATTTCGTTAGAAAGATAGCCGCCCCCTGAACCACGTACCGAGGTTTGACCTTCTAGCTGTTTGAGTGATTTGGGCTCAAACGTTTTCTCGAGTGTTGAAACCCGGTGGTTGTCTTTAACACTATACGGCGATTGAATAGTTAACATGGCTTTGACTGGCAAGCTGAACTCAACAAACTCTTTGCCTTTAAGTTGTTTGCCATTTGACAAAGGTGCCAGCGGATTTTGCGGTGTTGCTCCCGTATAAACGTTCAAGTTATCGGGTGCTTTGGCACTGCGTCTTAAACCAGGAAAACGCTCAAGATCGAATTGCTCTCGGCCCATACTCACGGTCACAATCATATCGACTTTGCGCTGTTTAAAATAAGGCCGTAATAAACTTTCTATCATACCTTCGTCAAAGTCTTGATAGCGTACTGGGATCATGGCGGTTTCTATGGCGATGGTTTTTCCTTCATGTTCGAATACTTTGCCATCTAACCAGAGAGCGGCAATACCGGACGGATTGCTTTGCCCAATAAAACGATCCAGGAAGAAAGGATCAAAACCTGTTAAAAGTACCTTGATATCCGCATCATCTTTGAATCGTATATCGAAAATACCACGGGTGTTTCTCTCGATGATATCCAGATATTGTTGCAGCATCTTCTCTTTTAACTTTTTGTTTCGCTTCCAACCTTTAACGATTTTGCGCAGAGACAATCGTGCCCAGTAGAGTGCGCGATCATCCAGATTTTCGTCTTTTTTCATACGTTCTACTGCGAGTCGCCAAAGTTGTCGGCTTGAATCTTCTACTAATTGACGTAGCAATTTTTTACTTTTGATAGGCTTTGCTTGTTGCTTAAATTGGTCGAGTAGGGGATCGAAGGCCGATACCACTTCTGGGATTCGTCGCTCGGCGATTTTTAACCGCTTTTCTTCAACATTGTCGGCACTAAAACCGGATATAGAAAATCCGAGAGTAAAAAGGAGTAGTAATGCATGTTTAATATAAGAAATGGGCATTATCGGTGGTCAACTTAATTAAATTTAAAAAGAATGGTGCAAGCTTATAATGGCCCTGCTTTTTGTCAAGGTATTCGTGATTGGTCGGTCATGATAGAAAAGCCTGCAATATGAGGTATTGCAGGCCTATTTGATGTTAGCGGCAAATGTTTAAACAACAAAACTGCCATCAATGACGCGTGGTACAGATAGTGCCGAAGTATCTTGTAACGCATCGTCTAGCAGACTCTGAGGGGCATTTTGGAAACACACCGGACGGCTGTATCGCAAAATGGCTTCACTTCCTACTGAGGTGCTGGCTGCTTGAGTGCCTGCGGGATAAGGACCGCCATGATGCATGGCTGGGCAAACTTCAACGCCCGTTGGATAGCCATTAAATATCACGCGTCCCGCTTTATGGCTGAGTACCTGGACCAATGAGCGATGTGCTTGCAGTTCATTGTCGGTACCGTGCAAGGTGGTCGTGAGTTGACCTTCTAGCTGTCGGGCAACGGCAAGCATTTCGTCGGGGCTGTCGCAAGCAATCAGTAATCCTGCAGGACCAAATACTTCTTCCTGCCAGGGAAGTTCGTCATTCAGCTCTGCCGCTTTCGTGGCCCAAATATGCGTCGATACATTAATCGGCGCTTCTGCTAACTCTTTGCCCTGAGCGATGAGTTCCATGGTTGGGAGTTGTTGACGCTCCAAACATTGCTGTTGAAAGCGATGCGCGATATCAGGTGTTAACAAAGTACCGGATTCTGTTGCTCGAACTTGCTCCCGAATAGCGTCTACCAGGGCTTGCCACTGTTCGTTCTGATAGCCAATCAACAAACCAGGATTAGTACAAAACTGACCGACACCCAGAGTGAGAGAAGCGACATATTGTTGTGCAAAACCTTCGACATCCTGCTCCAATTGTTGCGGCAGAATAAACATAGGATTGACGCTGCCCAACTCACCAAAAAATGGAATAGGGCTAGGGCGGTTTTGTGCGCGGTTAAAGAGCAGACGACCTACTTTGGTTGAGCCAGTAAAACCTACGGCGGCAATGGGAGCTGCGTCGACCAGTCGTTCGCTAAGCTCGGGTTGGCGACCCTGCAAGCACAAGAAGGTGCCTTCAGGCAGCTCACAGGACGTTACCGCCCGTTGAATGGCCTCGGCCACCATAGCCGTAGTGGTTGGGTGCGCCGGGTGGCCTTTATAAACAACACTGCAACCGGCAGCTAAAGCCGCGGCGGTATCACCACCAGCAGTCGAAAAGGCTAACGGAAAATTACTGGCACCAAAAACGGCCACTGGCCCTAAAGGAATGCGCATTTGTCGCAGATCAGGCTTTGGCAAGGGCTGTCGTTCGGCATCGGCATGATCGATGATCACATTAAGATGACGGCCACTATTAATATGCTCAGCAAACATGCGTAACTGGTTAGTGGTGCGTGCTCGTTCGCCAGTAAGTCGAGCGTGGGGGAGAGCGGTTTCTGCATGGCAAATGTCAATCAACTGATCGCCGAGAGCTTCAATTTCGTCGGCAATGGCCTGCAAAAAACGACTACGAGTTTGCGTGTCGGTGAGACTGTATTCTTCGAATGCTTTGGCTGCCAGTGCGCAGGCCTGAGTGACCTCGTCGGCACTGGCTTCTTTGTACATCGGACCAAAAGGCTCGCCATCAAAAGGACTACGAGCTTGAAATTGATGAGAGTCAGAATTCATATCATGTTCCTTTGAAAGGGTAATTAAGTCACTGAAAAGCCTTGAGCATAGGGGTCGGCAGGATCAACAAAGATGGTATTGATTCCTGTTACCTGTGCCCAGCCTTCGATACTTGGATTGATCGCCAGATGATGGCCGATTTCGCAGGTGCTTTCGATGCGACCTTTAAACTGGCTGCCAATAATGCTTTCGTGAACGAAAGTGTCATTTTGTTGCAACTGACGCTTAGCAAAAAGTTGTGCCATGCGCGCGCTGGTGCCCGTTCCACAAGGTGAACGGTCAATGGCTTTGGCACCATAAAATACCGCATTGGCGGCATCTGAATCAGCGTTCTGTGGTTCACCAGTCCAGAGCAGATGAGACAAGCCTTTTACTTTGCTATCCAGTGGGTGGACGCAATTCAATTGCTGATCAATGGCTGCCCGTATGACTGGACTCCAACGAACAATATTACTGGCACCAAACTCGACGAGTCCGGGGTAATTTTGTTGCGGTTCGATAATGGCGTAAAAGTTTCCACCGTAGGCAACGTCGTAACCTAGTTTGCCAAACCCTTCGATGTCGATTTCTTGATCTTGAAAGGCCAGAAAAGAAGGCACGTTAAAAATTTTTACGGCGGTGACTTTGCCATCGGTATTCTGTTGATACTCAACTTTGATGGTTCCAGCGGGAACATCCAGAGTCAGCTGGCCTGGTGTTTTCGGCTGCAAATAACCATGCTCAATGGCGGCTGTCACAATACCGATGGTGCCGTGCCCACACATGGGCAAGCATCCACTGGTTTCGACAAATAAAATGGACGCATCGCTGTCGGCATTGATTGCAGGATAAAGAAAGCCGCCGGACATCATATCGTGGCCCCGTGGCTCAAACATCAACGCCTGACGAATCCAATCATGGTGCGCCAAAAAGTCCAGACGTTTTTCGCCCATGGTGGCTCCCTCTAACTGGGGAGCGTTAGACACAATAAGACGAACCGGATTTCCGCAGGTGTGAGCATCGATACACTGGAACGAAGCTTTGCGCATATCAGGCTACCTTTAGCGACTGTATTTTAGGGCGAGTGGCCAGCGCTTCGCGCATGAGTGTTTCGACTTGCTCGCGCTCTGCACCTTCTAGAGGTAACCGAGGGGCTCGTACGGTTTCGCTGCCGCGTCCCATGATTTGCTCTGCTAACTTGATGCATTGAACGAGCTTGGGAATGGTATCGAGTCTTAGTAATGGCATAAACCAACGATACAGCTCGCGCGCGGCTTCAATTTGTTTGCTTTGCGCATAGTTATAGAGAGCAACAGATTCGCGCGGAAACACATTGGTCAGGCCTGATATCCAGCCATTGCAGCCAAGTAGTAAACTTTCTAACGCAATATCATCAACACCACAGAAGATATTGAAGCGATTACCAAATCGGCTGTAGAGTTCAGAAATGCGTCGCGTGTCAGTGGTTGATTCTTTGATGGCTACAATGTTTTCTATCTCTGCCAATTGTTCCATGCTGTCGAGACCCAGATCAACGCCGTAGCTAACGGGGTTGTTGTAGATCATCACAGGTAATTGAGTCGCCTTGGCAACCCGAGAAAAATGGGTGATCGCTTCCTGTTGATCGCTGTGATAAACGAGGCCAGGTAACACCATCAAACCGTCAACACCAATGGCTTCCGCTTCTTGTACATAGGTGATGGCGGCTGCCGTGGTGATTTCGGCAACACCGGTTAACAAAGGAACACGACCATTAATGGCTTGTTTTAACGCTTTGAGTAATTGCAGTTTTTCTGTTGCAGACAAAGCGTAGTTCTCACCGACGGTTCCAAGAGCGATGATGCCATGTATACCATCATCAATCAGTTGTTCTACCATGTTACAGGTAGCGTCAATGTTGAGGGATTCGTCGCTATTGAATTGCGTTGATATGGCGGGAAAAACGCCTGACCAGGTATTTTGCATTGGTGTTCCTTTTGATTTTAAGGTTGAGCTTAAATGTATATTGTATACAATATTGTATTTTCAACATTGACTCAAGCGTTATTTCATCTTGTGAAGATAGTCGAGCGCAGAGTGATTGGGTAATAAGGATAGAGCGTGTCGCAGAGTATTACGATTATTGGTGGCGGTATCATAGGTGTTTGCTGTGGATTGGAGCTACAGCAACGCGGGTTTAACGTGTCCATTATTGATGACAAGCAAGACCGTCAGGGCTGTTCGACGGGGAACGCCGGACATTTTGCTATTGAACAGATTAACCCTCATGCCAGTTGGTCTATGTTGCCACGCATCCCAAAAATGCTACTCGATCCTATGGGGCCTCTCACTATCCGTTGGCCTTATTTTCCGCAGCTTTTCCCCTGGTTGGCGCGGTTTTTCTGGAATGCGCGCAGTGCGTCGGTTGAACGCAGTCGTGAAGGTTTAAAAGCACTGAATCAACAGGCTCTGGCGGCCTGGGAAGCTCTATTGGCCAATATAGGCGCACCGGAGTTTCTGCAAGCCAAAGGCCATTTGTTGACAGCAGAATCGGATAAGGGAGTCGCCGCATTGCGTCAGATGCAGCGCCAAAGTGAGCGTCATGATATTCGGTGCCAATGGCTAACCAAAGAAGCCATGTTATCGATGGAGTCGTTATTATCAGACACCCTGAAAGCTGGCTTGTGGTATCAAGATACGGCGTTTTGTATTGAGCCTGGAGAGTTGCTTCTGCGGTTGCGTCACGAGTTTAAGCAACTGGGAGGGCGGTTAGAGCGCGACCGTATTTATCAGGTGGATCCCGATCCTCGAGGCTATAGATTGCAAGGCGAAAAATCTTATGTCTGCCAACGATTATTAATTGCAGCGGGGGCCTGGAGCCATCAGCTGACTAAAAATCTTGGCTACTCGGTCCCATTAGAGACAGAGCGGGGCTATCACTTAATGTTGCCCGAGCATCAACACTGTCTGTCACGTCCGGTAGCTTCTTATGAACGCAGTTTTATTATGACACCTATGTCGTCGGGGTTAAGGCTCGCGGGTACCGTTGAATTGGCAGGACTGAAAGCAAAACCCAATTATCAACGGGCGCATTTATTGCAAAATCATGCTCAGGCGATTTTACAATTACCAAAAGAGTTTGTTGCGCAGGACGCCTGGATGGGGTGTCGGCCAACGCTGCCGGATTCTTTGCCTGTCCTCGATCAATCTAGCAAGCACCAACACCTCTATTTTGCCTTTGGTCATCAACATTTGGGTTTAACGCAAGGGGCTATTAGCGCCCGATTAATGACGGCGATGATTACGGGTGATCATGTATCCATGGACATGAGCCCTTACCGTATCGACAGGTTTCATTAGCGAGTCATTTTACATAGTTGGAGTGGTGCCTTTGTAGATGGGGTGCATGACTATCATTGAGTGAGATGTATGCTCTTGTGCTGATCTGGATCAAGCTCACATTTATCGAATAAGAACATAATAGAAGAACACAAAGTGATAACGATAAATGAGGGCTAAGATGAAGATTAAGCACATTCTTGTTGATATTGATCCAACCAAAGATAGCCAGCCTGCTTTAACCAAAGCCATCGCGCTAGCTAAAGCTTATGATGCGTCAATAGAGTTGTTATTGGTTGCTCATGAAGAAGGATTCTTGTCTCAGGTTTTTTTAGGTGAAGAGCAACGAGAATTAGCCCGACTTCACTACATGGAAACCAAAAGAAAGTGGCTAAATGTTTATCTCGATCTGGTGGACAGTGTCGATGTTGATGTGTCTTATGATGTGGTGTGGAATAAATCTATCTGCGCAGGTATTTTAGAGAAAGTCGAAAAGTCCAACGTTGACTTAGTGGTGAAGTCTACCCATCGCCATCCGATGATTAACAAAGCGTTATTCACGCCTACCGATTGGCAGTTGTTGACCACTTGTCCTGTTCCTTTATTGTTGGCAAAAACCGGTACTGCACCCAGCTACAAAAACATTCTGGCAGCGGTTGATCCTATGCGTCAGCGTAATAAACCCGCTGAGCTGGATCAGGTGATATTAAAAACGACCGAACAATTGGCAGATAAACTCACAGCAGCGGCAAAGGTGATCCATTGTTACGAACCTGTGGGGTTGGAACTATGGCAAGATATGGGAGCTGGTATGCATGGCTTCAGTTTCAGCAACGAACAATACAAAGATTACACACAGAAGCTTGAAAAACATCATCAGGACCAATTTAACAACTTACTGAACGACTATCATTTTAGTGAAGACAGCCGTTTTTTGGTTGAGGGCGTCGCACATACGCAACTGGTTAATACGGTGGCTGAAAAAGAAGTCGACTTGTTGGTGCTTGGTACCACTTTTAAACCTGGTTTACTAGGAACTACCTCAGAGAAAATTCTTGATAATATTGACTGTGACTTATTGGCTGTTAAAGCCGACGAGGGTATTTAAGAGAAACAGCTTAAGAATGGCAACAAGCATCATCGGTTGATGATGCTTGTTTTGTATAAGAGACAAATTATTTTAGTGGTCTTAAGGCTTTAACGGTGCCGTCTGCTTCAACAAATGCAAACATGGTTTGTCCTTTATGCTCGATAAAACGAATTTTGGTCGGACGTTCTCGTCGAACATAGGTGTTTTCGGCAATTTTAAATAATTCGTCTTTTGGTGCGCCCTCAAAAGAATATTGTGCGTACACGCGATCTGCCTCAGCAAATACCGAAATATTGGTGTAGTCATCGTACTGGTAGGTACCCGACATACGTTCAATTTCTTTTTTATTAAACGGCTGTGCTTTCATCAAGGGAGGAATGATGTCTTGCCATTGATTGACCTCAGCGATGGAATAAATAATTTCATTAAGGATATCGGGCTGGTTGGCATTGGTTAAAATCACAATGCCATAACCGTCTCGCTGATGGCCGACCAAAGTAGCCGTAAAACCGTCGAGTCCACCACTGTGTTCGAAGTAGTCTCCGTAGCCTTTGAGCGTTCCGCGCAAAAATAAGCCGTTTCCTACATAAGGCATCGTTGAGGGAGTAATCATCTTCTGCGCGTATTCCTGCGAGATGTAGGAGTGTTTGTCGCCTTTCAGACTTTTTTGTAGGGCAATCACGAATTTTGCCAGGTCATCGGCGGTGGTCCACAGTCCTGCGGCGGCCATCTCTGGGAAGCGGCGATAACCATCAGCAACCGGTTTGCCATCGGGCAGGTAGCCGCTGGCATATTGCTTAGGTGCCTGTTGTGGTGCTGATTGATCAAAAGTACTGTGAGTCATGCCCAATGGTTGCAATAAAGAGGTTTGCATCAGAGTGGCAAAGGGTTGGTCTGCCACATCACTAAGGAGCTGCTGCAATACGGTATAGCCGCCTCCAGAGTAGCGAAAAAGTTCACCTGGTGCAGAGTTGACTATCACGGCATCGCTATTGGCAGGAGAACGCCCATTGAGGATTTGCAATACCGAGGGTAATGTTTGTTTTTGGTCGTAGCCATCGAAGCCATGAACCGTAAGACCCGCACTGTGATTGATCAGATGCTTTATTTGTACTGGGTTATTTTGGGTATGAAGGTTTGGCGCGATTTTCCAGCGTTTCAGTGCTTTATTCGCTTCTTGATCCAGCGAGATTTTGCCTTGTTGCACCAACTGAAGTGTTGCCAGTGCCGTTAAAGGTTTGCTAATCGAGCCCGCTTGAAATCGAGTAGACGAGGTGACTGGTTGTTGGGTTTTGAGTGACTGGATACCGTATGCTTTATGCCATTTGATATTAAAGTCTTCAATAACCGCGATACTGATCCCATGAATACCATAGTGCTTCATACGTCCTTTTAAGGTCCAGCTCTTATCGCCTTCAAACTTGATCGGTGTGCGCAAGCTTTGTTCAAACCGACGAATTTCTTCTGCGTGTGGAGTGGCGGTTTTGGTGTCAGAAGCATTCAGTGTGAAGGGAATAAGCGCTGTGCTAATAAGAAGTTTAAATAGAGTGTGCTTGTACATCATGGCTTTTCCAACTTTTTTATTGTGTCGCTGATTTAACGAGCTGCTCGAGGCGGTGGGGTTCGAGAGTCGATGTTTAATTTTTTGTTACAGTTCGGCTCTTGTCAATATACCCAAAAATTGGAGCATGGAGAACCGATTCGGTTGTGTTACACTCAGGTTCGCTCAATAGGGAGTGGGCAGGGTAATCAATATCAGGAAAATTCACCACTGACAATGCATTAAGAGTATTATGAGAAATTTCAAGAATTTAGTGTTTACTTTGGGGATGTGTTCTTTCGTATCGGGTTGTGTTGTAATAAAAGAACAGCCCACCACTGATAAAGCACCTGTCGAGCAGAAATCTCTGCAAGTGAATCATTCTCATGGCATCGACTTCTCAAATCTTGACTTATCTGATGCGGCTACCTTTGAAGAAGAGGAAACCGAAGATACTGCTGAAGTCTCAGAGAGCGCCAAGGAGAATGCTACAGAAAGTGCCACAGAAAGTGCTGAGATGGTTGAATCAAGCCCCAGTATTCAGTTCAGTATTGACGACTTCCCGTTTTTAAAACAGCATCCACAAAAGGTCGTTGAGATTGAGAACATCGAGCGTTCATTATTCATTACCACAGGCTTCCATTTAAAAGGCCCTTTGGTGGCGACTTATACCGGAGCCGAAAATTACATTCCTTCCTCCGTTCAAGCATTAATTGAGCAGCATGATATCAGCGTGTCTAAAGTGGTTGAGTTGATCATCGAAGGTGATAAGCAATGGCATGTGATTAACGACGATTATCAACATCTAAACCCAGGCGACAGAGTTTCTTTTGATGTAATGGCGGTTGCTAAACCCGAGTGGGGAACAGGAGTGATGATTTTAGAACTTCATCAGCCTTAGGGAGCCAGTTTAAAATTATTCTTGCCTGTCCGTTTTACTTTATACATCAATTTATCGGCAGTTTTTCTTAGCTTGATTGCACTGTCTGCATCATCTGGATAGACTGCCACGCCGATGCTCACACCCACTTGCAAAGCATTGTTTTGATAGCTCATGGGTGAGCTGATCTCTTCAATTAAACGTAAGCAACATGATTTTAGTTCTTGGCGTTCGTTCATACTGGTTAAAATAATTAGAAACTCATCTCCACCTATTCGTGATGCGGTATCCATTTCTCGAATCACTGAACGCATTTTATACGCGACATATTGTAGTACTTTGTCGCCGGCATCATGCCCGTGAGTGTCGTTAACAATTTTAAATCCATCTAAGTCCAGATAGAGCAGGGCGACTCTGTCTTTATTTCGCTTCGCAGAGCTGATGGCCATATTAAGACGATCAAGTGCCAGTCGCAAACTGGGCAAGCCTGTTAACTGATCATGGTTGGCCAGATGTTCTACTTCTGCTTTTTGTTGGTTTAATTCTTCAGTTCGTTCTTGAACCATCATCTCTAGTTCATCATTAAATCGGCGCAGATTATTTTGAATTTTTCGCCGCTGCCCAATGTTAATAAACAACAGAATAATGATTACCGTTAATAACACAAAACTGGTAACGACAATGTTAACAAGCGCTGTGTACTTACGATAAAAAGAAACTGGCTCGTTAACTAAATTGATATTATCGGGTAAGTGTTCTTCAGCTATGCCAAAGCGTTGCATTTGATGATAATCTAGTGTGGGCTCAAAGGGTAATTGGGGCTGTATCTTGATGTTTTCTACGGGCTCACCATCAATAATTCTTAGTGCAATCTGAGCCGCTGCGCCGCCATGGCGATGAGCATTGTTAATCATCCCTCCCAGAGCGCCACTACCGATGATGAGGTCGGCTCCCCACATACCATAGACTGGTGCATTACTTTGAGCTGCTAAGATGGGAAGGTCATGATGATAAGAGAAGTAACGGCCAGTATTATCTCGATATATAGCCATAACCAGAATGGCACTTTCCTGATTCATCTGACTGGATTTTTGACCGAACTCGTCCAGTGAAAAGTCATCCATAATATGCAGCTGTATATGTTTTTTGTCTTCGCGTTGTACCCATCTCTTCTTTATTTCTCTCGCTGACTTGACCATGTGTAAGGCGATATCTTTAGTACCACCTAGCAAGTAAATCTGTTTTAAGTTAGGTTGAACTTGACTAATAAACTCTAAATTGCCCTCAATCTCAACTCCTTCAATGACTCCCGTAAAGTTCTGCTTACCTTTCAAAATCGATTCATTGAAAACATTGATTCCCAAAAATACGACGGGAATATCTGGGAAGAGATCGTCACCATGCTCGACGATGAAATGAAGCGCTGCATCATCGGATGTGATTATCACATCAGGCCTAAATTGTTTATAAGTATAATGATAAAGCTTCAATAGCAATGCCCGATGTTTCTGATCATCAGCGAAACGGCGGTTATCCATATATTCAATATGAATGTTTTCTGTAGGAACCTTCGTACTTAATACTTCGATGGCACCACGAGTGAGTTCGTCAGTCCACTTATACTGAGGATGGTAGGAGTTGAGAATTAAAACCGTTGGTTGATTGTTGTCGGCGAACGATGACAATGAGATCAACAGTAATATCGGCATCAAGAATTTTATTCTGAACATAGGTGGATATAGAAGAACTCTATAAAATAGTATTCCGTACATTATTAATGCATTTAAAATCGGTGCCAGAGTTAGAAAATGACTGGGTCAACAGCCCGGATGAACAATTGTTATCGCTATCTCTTAAACATAGCAGTTATTAAGAAAAAATCATTATTAAATCGGCAAAAAGTTGCTCTGTTAGAGAGTGTTAGATGAGCTTATAAGCTCCTTTTAATCAAAAGCTTAGGTTAGGCTCAATGAATTTTTATGCTGCTCAACTGGCAATACCGTCAAATATACTCTATAAGCAACACTTTGAGCTATAGATTAAGTTGAGATCACAGTGACTCTGAGCGTAACGCCTTTCTTGATGTATGACGGTGATGCCCAAAGGGCGATTAACTTATATTTGTCCATCTTTTCTCAGTCGAGCCTAAAGTCGGTAACCTATTATGGGCCTGATGAAGAAGGGGCTGAAGGGCAGGTCAAAAGGGCTGAGTTGCGTATTGGAGAACAGAATATTATTTGCACTGACTCTCCAGTGAAGCATAGCTTCGCGTTTACTCCATCCATTTCTATGTTTGTTGAATGTGAGTCTTGCGAAGAACTGGACAAGTTAGCCGAAGGACTTAAAAAAGATGGCATTGTTTTGATGCCACCCCAGAAGTATGATTTCAGTGAGCGTTTTGCCTGGATTAACGATCAATTTGGCGTGTCGTGGCAACTTAATGTCGCTAGTTAATCGAGTAGAGCATTCGTCTATGTTAATACTAAGCATCCATTAGACAGCTTCGGCATAACACAAAGTATCGCGACCGTTGGCTTTCGCTTGATACAGTGCTGTGTCGGTACGTTCAAACCATTTTTCGACGGTTTCATTGGAGGTGTATTCAGAAATACCAAAGCTGCAAGTGATCGTGAGTGACTGTGGCATGGTATATTGTTTGAGTTGTGTTGCAATTCGATTGCATAGCTCTTCTATTTGGTTTTGCTGAGTATGTGGACAAATCACAATAAATTCTTCGCCGCCCCAGCGCCCAGTAATGTCAGTGTTTCTTACGGCTGTCATAATGAGCTCTGCAACGGCTACGAGTACCTGATCGCCTACCTGATGCCCGTAACGATCGTTCACATGTTTGAAGTTATCAATATCGATAAGTAACATGCTCAGAGGGTAATGATATCGGTTCGCTTGATTGGTAAGAAAATACAAACTTTGATTGATGGCTTGTCGATTCTTAAGCTTTGTCAAATCGTCATGGATCGAAATGTACTCAAGTCTGCGGTTACGGTCCTCAAGATCTTGTTTTAGCTTTTCAAGTTTTATGGCTTTCTTTTCTAGCTTTAAGTTGTAGGTTCGAATCGTTAAATAGCGCTCCAGAGTGATGATGGTAATCAGAAGAATGATCAAACCTGCCTGCCATAAATAGGAGTAATCTATTTCACTAACATACTGAACACTGCTCCACTTTTTAAAGATGATAATGTGTTCCTGCTCAGATATTTTGTTAATCAAAAAGTCCAGCACTTCGATCAACTGCCCTTGATCTTTTTTGGCCGAAAAAGCCAGTTCATCATAAGCAGAGGAGCGCCCAGATATTTTCAGGTTTCCTAGACCAGATTCTCTGATCAATTTATTAACGGATAAGAGTGAACCAATTGATGCATCGAGTTTGCCTTCTGAAACCCAGTGAAGACCTTCTAACTCGCTACCCATACTGACGACATGGATTCTTGGGTAGTTTTCTCTAACATATTCTTCTTGCGCATAGTTCTTGGGGATCCCCACTCGTTGCCCTGATAAGGACGATAAACCAGAAATAAAGGGAACATCATCTTGCGTTACGATCACAACGGGATCTTTTAAATAGACTTTGCTAAATAAGAATTGCTTTTTTCTCTTGGTAGTTTGATTCACCATGGCCAGTAAGCGGCATTGTTCCGATTTAAAGTACTCTAAACTTTGGCTCCAGCTGCTTGTTGGAACCAGTTGAAACTGGAGGCCAGATTTTTGTTCTAAAAGCTTGATGTAATCGGCAGAAATACCCTCATGTTTGCCATCTATAATACCTTCAAAAGGCATCCAGTTAGGATCGACACAATAGGTTACCACCGGGTTCTGGCGAACAAACTCTTGATGTTGTGCAGACAGCTTCAAGGATGCCGCATTTGATGTGACTGGAACTAGCAGGAGGAAGGCGAGGGTTAGATAGAATCCGACAACCCCCAACAAAGTATGCAGCAGAACGACCAAAGCATGATGAGTTACAGCCTTTGTTAGATCCATGACTAATCCTGGTAGCCGAGTTAGGGATATTGTTTAGCCGACAGTGGTGAAGGTTATTATTCTATCTACTCCTTTATTGGGATAGGATGAAATATAGCTATTGTCAATATTGCACACTTTTGGAGCATGGTGAGACACTAAATTTAAATCTTACTTTAGCTTTTAAAATAAGACTTTATACCTTTAAACTTGAGTATATTCTCAACAAAAGTGAAATCGACTTAAAGTGAAATGTTGTATAGCAGCATTAGCAATTCTATCGTTTTGACTTACTCCTATGGAAGTAGACGGATGAGAATGAGTTGGTTGCTTGATTGGCAAAGATGGTTAAGAAAGTAGAGTGTTTAAGCAGGCGTCGCTGTTTTGGGGGGCCAGTTGTTAGCCCAATCCCATTTTGGACGCCGCTGCGTTAGAATGTTAGGTATGTCGAATACCGACAGGTCTTTTGTTCTGTCTATCCAAGCAAATCATCGTTTTGGCATTGACTATCAAGTAACAAGTAAAGTGCCTAGCAAAGACAAAGGAACCGTGTGAGCGCAGGGACAAGATTTAAAGCATTATCTAATAGGAGATTTTATATTGACGACGGCTTATTTTCATTTAACAGTGCTTAGTAATTTCATAAAGGGATTTAACAAGTATCAAAAGGTTTATGATAAATCCAACATCAAGGGGAGCCGCTATCCTGGTGTGTTTTTTGTACTAGAAGAAAGCGAGATTGATATTGGAGTGAACAAAGCGTCTCGCTTGCTAGAAAAACTCAATATTCCTGATGATCGCATTATTGTGATGGAGGCTTTGTTACATCCACATCAAGTGCGCCAAAACGACATCACCGAAACTCAACTGGGCCAGTACATTGAGGGTGATCAAATTAAAATCAATCGAGTATTTGATTGGTGTGATGGAAAAAAAATAGAGCGCCGCTGTGAAGACTTGATGGCTGACTCTTATCGAATTAACGGTGTCAATCAGCAAGGTTTTTCTGAGCTAAAACCTCGCAGCCTTTCTTTTTTACCGGTTGCCAAGGGGTGTCAGGCAAAGTGTTCTTTTTGTTTTTCGACAGCATCTATCTCTGCCGAACAAAAACAGACAACGGCTGATACTCGGTTACGTCGAGCAGCTTTAGAAAAAGCGGTGTCTTTGGGTATTAATCGAGCGGTGATCACTGGAGGGGGCGAACCCGGTTTATTACCTTTGCCGCGGTTGTTGGAATTGATTGCTTTGTGTCGAGAGTATGTAAGTAAAGTGGTTTTGATTACTAATGGCTACAGCTTGATTAACAGCCGTGATCCTGAGGAGGACCTCAACCAATTGGAGCAAGCTGGATTAACGGTGTTATCGGTTTCTCGACACCATTTTTCGCGTCATGACAATGCTCGGCTAATGGGACTTGATATCGAGAGTGAAAAGCTTGCGCAAGTGTTTCGGGCCAGACTTAGCTCGTCACTTAAGTTACGTTGGGTATGTGTTTTACAGAAGGGTGGAATCGATTCAACCGAAAAGTTACATGCTTATATCGAGTGGTCGATGGCTTTAGGGGTTGCCGAAATATGTTTTAAGGAACTCTATGTTTCGAGTAGTTCAGAATCAATCTACTTTGATAGAGCAGCAAACGATTGGAGTTATCGTCATCAGGTGCCCTTAAGCCTCGTATTAGAGCTTGCTCAGCAACAGCAGTGGGAATTGGTCGAAACATTACCCTGGGGGTGTCCTGTTTATAGGATTCAACGAGGAGCATCCTCCATCAAGGTCGCTGCATATACGGAGCCTTCTGTCTCATGGGAGTTTGCTAATGGAATGTGCCGTAGCTGGAACATGATGGCCAATGGGGATGTCTATGCGAGCCTCGAATCCAAAGACAGCATTATCCATCTGGACAGGCTTGCATTATGAATTATGCCGAGTTCAAAGTGTATCAGAGTACGCTGTCGGATCAGATGGAGCGGTGGGACGACTTGGATCTCTATGAGCTTATCAATATGGGCTGGCAAGAGAAACTTTCGACCCATAAGAGCCTGATCTTTGGTGAGTCCTATTTTCGACGCTCTGCGCTTGGTGTTCGTCCGTTGCTGTCTGAATTATTTGCACTGTTTACCGGTTGGGGACATTCTATTGGATTACCCGAAGATGTTTATCCAGAATATTTTCGCTTGCTTCCTGCTGAAGCAAAGAGTGTGAGCTATCGGAGTTGCCTTAACAACATAGGTGAGAGTACAAAACTCAATTCAGGGCTACTGCTCGTAACGAATCCTGTTATTCCTGAGGGGCGTTATTTAGATGAACAGGAGCATCTGCATCTCGATCAATGGTTGCAGGGAGGAGAGCAACGCTGGTTGTTATTTGATAATGTCTATGATTATCAACAAAGGGCGCTGAGTTATTCTTTCGCGTCAGATCGAGTGATCTATGTGGGCAGTTATGCAAAGGTGCAGCTGCAACCCAAAACATTGGGCTGGGCATTGTGTCGACATCCGTTGGAGGGCTTTGAAACTCATTCAGGGGTGACGGTGGACCTTGGTCTGGCAGACAACCTGCACCAACACTATGGGAGAGCTTGGCGTCATATTGCTGCTCGATGGCCGAATTTATTTGACGGATCACGCCAACCAATTGGGTATCTTACGGTGGTTGAATGTGATTATCGAAACTTATTAACTCAGGGAGTTGCTGCTGTGCCTGGGTCTGTTTTTGGTATTGTTGATGAGACAATCAGTGTGGTTTCTTGTCTCTCTGAGGTGAAAAAGCATGTACTCTGATGAAGATTTACTAACACTTTATAGCGATGCAGAGTTTTATGATGCGGAGTTCGCCAATAGAAACTTTGAACTCGATTTTTATCATTCAAAGTGCAAAGACTACCATCGCATCTTGGAGGTTGCTTGCGGTACAGGACGTTTGACTATTCCGTTAGCAAAGCAGGGCCATGTCATTGAAGGGAAAGATGTCTCGCCTGCAATGATTGCCAAAGCGCAAAGCAACGCCGTGGCACAAAATGTTAATGTTTCATTCTCGGTAGAAGATGCGCGTCATACACAGGGACACTATGACCTGATATTTATGGCAACGAATGCTTTTCAGCATTTGATTGACTATCGTGATGCTTTGCAAGCTTTACGCTCACTTCGCGCCAGTTTGAAAAACTCTGGTCGGCTGATTATCGATGTGCAGATCCCAGATTGCAAAAGACTATCGCGGCCAGCTAATGAGTCTCGTCCGTATAAGACGTTTCAATATCAAGGTTTGCCAGTTCAGGCTTACCTGGAAAGTTACTATGAGCCCTGGACACAACTTTACTGTTTCTCCATTCGTTACTTTCGCGATGGTTCTTTGTATAAGCAAAAGGAAGTGGCTATGAGGATGTATTTTCCCCAAGAAATCCAGGCATTGTTTTACGCCGCCGGATTATCTGTGGACAGTGTTTGGGGGGATTATCATGAGAATGAGCTTTCGTCTTCATCCGATAAGCAGATCTATGTTTTAAAGAGTGCTCAGGACTGACTTATATATATCAAAATGGAATGCCAGAAGCCGCTAGGAGCCTCGGCAGAAGTTAATCGCAGCCCAGTTAGCAGCGCTTAGACATAATCACTTTCATCGACTATATTCAGGTAAAGTCGGGTTACTGCGTGTCAAAAATTAAAGCTAGCCCCAAAAATAGCAAGGAGAGGTTGCGGCGCGCAACTCTCATGTTGACAGTGTGTTAAGGTGAGTAATACATGTTTGTATCTAAAGGTAAGTACGACCAGCTATCGGATGATTATGATAAGTTAAGTGCAGAAAATGCTGAGCTTAAGGAGCAAGTCTCGCTGCTAGAGATGCAAAAGAATGATATAGCTCAAGCGTTGGAGCAAACTCAAGGACAGTCTGATGACTCCTTTACTATGAGTATGTTGGCTAATTCGATAGAAAGCTTGTTGCAAGTCGATAGCGTCAGACAAAGTGTACTCTTGTCTTACGAGCGGATTGAGGCCGAAAGCCAGTCAGTTGGTCAAATTAATGACCTGTTCGAAGTGTCTTCTAACGTACTCAATAATATTGTTTCTGGTATGCAGGGCTTAACGGGAAACATGGACAGTATGACCACCAACATATCGGGCTTGTCCGAAATGGCTGGCAATATTAATACCTTTGTTTCGACCATATCGCAGATTTCTGACCAAACCAATTTGTTGGCGCTAAATGCTGCTATTGAGGCAGCTCGAGCCGGAGATGCTGGTCGTGGTTTCAGTGTGGTTGCTGACGAAGTTCGCTCACTGGCCAACAGCACCAACTCGTCTGCCAGCGAAGTTGCTGAGTTGGTTAACAAGATTATTCATACGACAACCGAAACTGTGGATTCGGTTTCGGTTATTCAAGATAGCAACACGGAGTTATCACAAGGAGTGAATAGTTTGAACTCTGACTATCGCTCCATACTTGACTGTTGCAACTCCATGAAAAACACGATTACGGATGCGACGACCAAAACGTTTTTGCAAACCGTAAAACTGGATCACATTGTATGGAAAGCCGAAGTTTATTCTGTCGCGCTAGGCTTTAGTGACAAATCCGCAGAATCCTTTGCCGATCACAATATGTGCCGATTAGGCCAGTGGTGCAATGGGCAGGGTAAAGAAGAGTTTGGTAGCTCCTCGGCCTTTCGTTCTTTAACGGCTCCTCATGAAGCGGTGCATCGCAATGGAATTGAAGGCTTATCTCTGGTCCGCTGCGATAATAAAGATGATGCCATCAAGGCGTTCAGAAGAATGGAAGAGGCGAGTGTGCAGGTCATGTCTTATCTTGATGAATTAATGAATGCTTAAAGCGTTGTAATCTGGGGTTATCAGGCATTCATCAGCCTTTGTGAATAATGTTGGTTCTGGTCACATAGACAGGGATTCTAACCATGAGCCGTTATACAACAAAAGATTCTGGCGATAAAAATCGCCAAGCAAATCGTCAACAGCCCACATCTTCGTTGGCCTCGTCTGAATTTTCTGACAATCGGCCAAGTACGGTGCAGCATCAAAAACTTCAGCAGAGCGCTGACACCAGTTTTCGTAGTCAAAAGTTATCTCAACTGCAATCTAAAGCAGCCCAGTCGCCTAATCATCAAATGTCTTCGAATGTGTCAAATAGTGGGGGACTGCCCGATAATATTAAGTCAGGAGTAGAGCAGTTATCGGGCTATTCAATGGATGATGTGAAAGTACATTATAATTCGGCTAAACCCGCTCAACTTCAAGCCCATGCCTACGCACAAGGAAATGACATTCATCTGTCTAGTGGTCAAGAGAAGCACTTACCCCATGAAGCCTGGCATGTGGTGCAACAAAAGCAGGGCCGAGTAAAGCCCACCAAACAGCTGAAGTCAGCTGCTGTTAACGATGAGCCTCAGCTAGAGAAAGAAGCTGATATCATGGGACAAAAAGTTCTGGATTTCGGACAGCAGACATCCAGTAACCCGAATTCGCAATCTACTCAGTTGTTTTCCGTAAACCGAAGCTCCGTGGTCCAGAGAGTACTTAGCGAAAAAGATAAAACACGGCTGGTGAATGTCTTTTTGGTTAAAATTGGCAAGCTAGGGCAAACCTTGTCGGATGGTGATAACCAACAAATTCTCGACGACGCTATCGAGAACTATGAAGAGTATATCGATGCTTATTGTTATATGGACAATATGCTGACCATTGACAATGATATTGATATAGATAATGAAATAATTGACATTAAGAAGTCGGACGAAGTGGTTTTATCTGATAATAGTATGAAATCTAAGTTTGGCTTTTATATTAAAGATAATATTGTCGGGCATATTGATGAGCAGACCTTCAGCCCTGCTGCTAACAACGTGGATAATATAGCAAAAGATACTGAGGATGCTTTTGTCGGCTCAATTACTACCATTCCAAAATCGAAGGGAGGTAAAGGGCCTCTTGATGTGGCTAATCTTTACTTGCAAGAAAGTATGAGTGATCAAGGTGCTCGTAATGCGCTGGCGCTGGTTTTTGGAGTTAATTATAAAGCGGATCTTCAGGGGAGAAGTGATGTTGAGATACAAAAGGACATTAACTCTGTTAAATCGTGGAGTGCATTTGGTTTGCATGCGGATGGTTTTTTATGGCATCAGTGGTATACCGCAAAGGGAGCCCCGGCAAAAATTAAGGATGTGAGAAGTGCATTTTCAAAACAAGGTATCTTTCAGCACCGTGTTAAGCTCTATGAAAGCGAGAAGAGAACTAAAATCCCCTATGGCGCTGCTCGCAGCTGGACATTTGACCAAACAAAACCTGTTGCATCAGCGTTACAAAAGAAAGTAGAGAATGTTTGGGTGCATGTGAGTGACCCTGATGCGCCTAGCTTATTATCTCGCGCTAGTAATAAACATGGGCAACAGGTTTTAGTGCCAGTTTTTGATCAGTATCTAATGATCATTCAAGAGTTGGTAAAAGAACAAGGAGGCGGTTCTTTGCCTCCTACCGTCATCTCTGGCGGTTATGAGTTCAGAGAAAAATCCAAAGGTGGTGATGTTGATAAGAGTGAATTTCTGGCCATGATAGGCCATCGATTAGATCTCGCTATGCGAACGGCGATTGGTGATGCAGATCCTGAGCGTAACACAGCGAAGAATACCTATTTGCCAGAGCCGAACTTACTGTTTAAGTGGGAAGATTTTTTGAAGTCAAAAAAGAATCTTTTTGGAACCGATGTGAAAGAATCCATTAAGATGCTCAGCGGATATTTAAGAGAAGCGAATAAAGTCGATAATCCCATTGTAAGGTTTGATACTCGAGCCAATGTTGCAACAAAAACGGATGATCGTTTTAGAATCGATCAGCGCCGAGACTCTAAAAGCAAACCCACCTCTCTTGACGAGTTCAACCCTGATGTATTGACCAAAGAAGACATTCGTCTTATTGTTAACCAAAGTCAGAGTTACGCGACTTACAATACTTGGGTTTTACCAGTTGCCGAGAATTTTGGCATAAAAGGCGGTGCGCTAAAAAATATATTTGAAGGCTGTATGATTTCGGAGGTCTGTGACTTTGAGCCTGATAAGATAAAGGCACAGCTGGATACTTTTAAAGTGCCGAGTGTTTTTGTTATTAATCGCGATCTTACTAGTCAGGTTAGGGTGAAAGGGCGATTTAAGCCGGGAGTTCTCGAATCGTATCGTGCAGAAGTTGCACAACAGTTGAACAGTGCTGGTAAGGCGATGCTCGAGTTTATGAAGCGCCTCTTTGCGGGCGAAATTCCGGATCCTGCTTTTGAGAGAAGCCTGGAAAAAATTAAAGAGCTAGAAGAACACTAAAAATATAAGACGACAACGAATGTTGAAAGAGAATATTAATAAGAAAATACAACTGCTCGCCAATAAAGGACCCTCAGAAGAACACTGGAATCAGATTACTGTTTATCTTGATGCATTAAGTGATAGAGGTTTTGAACAAGAAGCTGTTGATGCATTTTCTTCCTTGCTGGACAGTTGGCCTGACTCCCTTCGTCAAGCACCGCGTCGATGGGTGAAGTGGATTATTGAGCAAGGGGCTCTGATGCCTCGTTGGCAGCTGGTAAAAGCGCTGGCACTTGAACACGAAGACGAGATCATTTCTTCAGATATGTTAAGCAATCTTACCTGGTTGCAGACGGGCAGTTTTACTACACCCACAGAGTTTTTTTATTTCGATGGTGCAAAAGGGCTAGGGTATCTAGAGTGTCGTGGTAATACTTATTTAGATGACAGCGCTCTATTGAAACATGCGACTAAGCTTCGCTTTCTAGATATTTCGGCGTCTGCCAATTTAACCGAAGTCGACTCGCTGGCAAAATGTAAGCAACTCGAAACCTTAATTCTTAGGGACATGTCTGCACTGGTCAAAATCGATGGTATTCATGGTTTGCCCATACGTCATCTCATTCTTCAAGCTTGCGACCACCTAATCGATACGCATGTTATTGCGTCACTTATGAAACTCGAAGAGCTGGAGTTGTCAGTAAAAGCGAGCAGAGAAGTAACCTACCTTAAAGCCTTGCCATTGTTGAAAAAGTTGAATCTACAGGTAGAAGACAATAGCTTGACGGCAAAAGACCTATCGAGTTTGCAGACGCTGAAAGAGTTATCAGTCAAAAAAATTAAGTTAAACTCATTAAGCGAGCTCGCTGAGTTAACGCACTTAGAGCAGTTTTCATGTCTGGAAGACTCGGGCATTACCGAGTTAGATTTTTCTAAACCGCTATCTAGATTATTTTATCTTCAATTAGCTCACCATCAACATCTTACTTCTATGCAAGGGAAGGGAATTTCATCACATCTAAGGCATTTATCCTTGCCGCACTGCCATGCACTGAAATCTTTAGATGGGATCGAACGGTTTGCTGAGCTAGAGTATCTGGAGTTAACTCTTAATCCTCAACTGGAAGACATATCGGCTCTAAAATCACTAAAGCATTTAAAATATTTGACTCTGAGTGGCTGTGAAAAGATTGTTGATGGAAGCGTCTTGGCAGAAATATCCAACTTAGAGGAGTTGGTGGTAGTCGGCTGTTCATCATTAAAAGGCGTTAGAGAGCTAACTGGTGTTGTTGTGACAGAGTAGTGAATAAGCTTTTTAATTTGTCTATCTGTTATACCTTTTTTTGAATCGGTTGAGCAGTCATCTTGAGCAAGTTGCTCAAGATGACTGCTCAATATAACGGCTGTGTTCTCATCATAGTTTTAAGCCGGTGAGTGTGAACTTCCACTTTGCTCGTTATTAAGCACTTTATTCAGTTCTGACTTGGTTATATAAAGTTCTTTAAGCAAAGGCCCAATCTCTTTTTTAACCAAATGGTTTTTCAACCAAAGGCATAACAGCATGGATACTGCAATAAAGGCAAAGTACAAGCATAAATAGAACCCTGGTACCCAACTGCCTAACAAACTATATTGCAATCCCCAAAAGAATGACACTCCGATAACAGTCGCTGGTATGAGAGACCATAAATGAGCGCGAGACCAAAAAGCGTTCTGTTGCTCCAGCAGTTCGATTTCGTTGTTAATGCGAGAAGAAAGCGTCCAGCTCATACTCTCTTTGGGTTGGAGAGATAGATAAAGCTTAACTGGAATAACAAGGCAATAAAGCGCCATCAAACTCATGGCTGCGTACATCATAATGTTCATTTGAGGAGCACCGTTTGCCACAAGGGAAGGAAATAGCTCCTCAATGATCATGGGATACAGATAGTCCCCTTTAATAATGAACATCATCACCGTAACGAAAGAAAAAATAGCAACAGCAACTTCCATTATAAAGTGGCGCTTTATCTTTTTGTTAAACAGGTCAACATTTTGAGTCATCATTTTGAATGTCCTTGATTCGATTGTTGGTTGGTGAGCTTTTTCGTCATTCATGGCTTGTTTTAAGTCATCGAGTTCCATAAGTGTTCCTCTGTTAAATAGGGCTGCTGCTTAATCGACAAACGTTTCGCGAAACTTGGTTTTTAATCGTGAAATTCTGACCTTGATGGTGTTTGCCTTGGTTCCTAGTACTTCTTCCATCTGCGAGGCATTCAATCCATCGAGGTACATAACAAATACGGCTCTATCGACATCATTGAGCTGAGAGACGAAGGTCGAGAGTATTTCTTCCTGGCTTAAGCCGGAGAGTTGTAGCTGCTCTTGGCTAGAAAGCGGTTTGTGAGCCTTATTTTTTCGCTCTCTGATCGCTGATCTTTGATAAGAGATGGCCGTATTGATTGCTACTCGGTAAAGCCAGGTTTCGGCCTTGGCATCTCCTCGAAAATTGTTGCGGCTACGCCATAATTGAATCATTATCTCTTGCATCAGATCCTCGTGATCATGAAGAGCCGTGTAACTTCGAGCGATATTACGAATCGTTCGAATATTGGCCTCAATGAGTTGTTCGTAGTCGATAGTCATTTATTGTTATATCTTGATGGTTTAACTTATTAGTCGATGGGTTTATCTAATAGTTACAATTGGGTGTGAACTATTTTTAAAAGGAATAAGGATAATGACAAGTATCCGCTTAGCCACTGTTGATGATATTAAGGAACTTGCTAACCTCTGTGAGCAGACTTTTCGCCAGGCATTTGCGTCTGACAATGCAGCGGATGATATGGATGCTTACTGCGACCATCATTTTAGTGATGAGCAGCTAAAGAAAGAGCTAGAGGACCCTAAGGTAATCACTCTGGTTGCGGTCGTTCAAGGAATGCTGGCTGGTTATGTGCAACTTGTCCTAAATCACTCTCATTCTGCAGTGGATGTCGCCCATCCTATGGAAATCAAGCGGTTTTACATAGAGCAAAACTACTACGGACAAGGTATCGCACAGCAGCTAATGACGGCAGTGTTGGAAGAGGCTGAGCGCTTGAGGGTGGATGGAATCTGGCTCGGTGTGTGGGAGCATAATCCCAGAGCCATTCGCTTCTATGAAAAGTTTGGCTTCTCAGAGGCGGGTGAGCATACTTTTCGGTTAGGAGAGGATGTTCAGCGTGATTTGATCATGGCAAAGCTTATTACTCACTGAGTACTTCTAACTCAGTCTCTGCTGTTTTTTATTAGATCTTCACTCATCTGCTTTTTTAATACGAAGGCGTTTTGCAGTCAATTTTATTGTGAGCTGCTTCCATAGTTTTTAGTTCTATATCAGAAATGTAGCATCAAGTAACCATATTGTATCAATGGAAATACAAAAAATAACGCGAATCTAGTTGTTTACTTTTTGAGTTGTATATACATTTTTTCGGGCGGGTATTTATCCGCAATAGTAGTAGGAGTTCTAGATTAAATTAATAACCAAGAAAACAAGAAGAGAATAACTATGAAAATAAATCGATCTACAGCACTAGTCGCGACACTCGTTGCTACATCGGTATCCGCTGCGATAACCGAGAATAGCAAGTCTGGACAAAATCATATCAAAATGAGTTATGGAGATGACGCTTATCAAACTGAAGGGGAGTTTGGAGAAAAGCGTTATATTGTGACTTTTAATAACGAGCAAACCTTTATGAGCAAAAGTGCCAATGGCAGTGCTCAATTCAATAAGGCGTTAGCGCGTGAGTTCTTAAGCCGCAAAGCGGGTTCTGTTAAGCGAGTTTTGGCAGAGCAAAAGTCGGTAGCTGTCATGATGACGCAACGACAGTTTGAGGCGTTGAATCAGGACCCTTCGGTTTCTATCGAAGAAGATCCTATTAGAACTTTGGCGGCTGAGTCGACGCCTTACGGCATTACCATGGTGCAAGCGAAACAGGTGAGTGATTCGCTGACAGGTAATCGTAAAGTCTGTATCGTTGATACCGGATATGATCGCAACCATGAAGATTTGATTTCAAATGGTGTGACGGGTAATGATAACGATGGTTCGGGTAACGATACCGGAAACTGGTACGAAGATGGTAATGGCCACGGTACTCACGTTGCAGGTACTATCGCAGCGGTTGGCGGCAACAGTAAGGGGGTTGTTGGCGTTAATCCAAGTGGCAAGCTCGGTTTACACATTGTTAAAGTATTTAACAACTCAGGCAATTGGGCTTATGGCTCTGATTTGGTTGCAGCGATAAAACAATGTCGTGATGCCGGCTCCAATGTCATCAGTATGAGTTTGGGTGGCAGTAACTCAAGTAATGCAGAAAAACAGGCTTTTGACAGTGCGTTAAGTGCTGGTGTGTTATCCATTGCTGCGGCCGGAAACGACGGCAACTCGTCACTTTCTTATCCTGCATCTTATGATTCAGTGGTATCAGTGGGCGCTGTTGATTCTAATAAGAATCGAGCCAGCTTTTCTCAGTACAATGCGCAGGTAGAGTTATCTGCACCGGGCGTTAATACTCAATCAACCTGGACTGGTGGAACTTACAAATCGATCAGTGGTACATCAATGGCAACGCCACATGTGTCTGGCGTAGCGGCATTAGTATGGAGCCATTACACCAGTTGTAATGCGACTCAAATTCGTAAAGCTTTGAACGAAACCGCCGAAGACCGAGGTAGCAGTGGTAGAGATAATGAGTATGGCTACGGTATCGTACGTGCCAAGGCAGCTTTTGATTATCTTGCTGATGGTTGTGATGGTTCTGGTAGTGGCGGCGGTGGAGGCGGCGGCACTGGTGGTAACGAACTGACCAATGGTGTTGCTAAAACCGGTTTGTCGGGTGCTGCGAATGCAGAAACTTTCTTCACATTAGAAGTGCCTGCGGATGCAACCAGCCTTAACTTTAAACTGGCTGGCGGTACAGGTGATGCTGACCTCTATGTTAAACATGGAGGCAAACCTTCAAGTTCCAGCTACGATTGTCGTCCTTATCTGAGCGGCAACAACGAAACCTGTAACATCAGCAGTGTTAAAGCAGGTATCTATCATGTCATGGTGAAAGGTTACTCTGCGTTTTCTGGAGCCAGCTTAACTGGAACCTACAGTAAAGATAGCGGCGGTGGCAGTGGTAGCTCGTTTAATCGCTCAAATGTTTCAGGTACTAGCGGTAGCTGGAAGCACTTTAGTGTGACCATTCCTGCTGGCATGTCTTCGTTTGTTGTTAATATGTCAGGAGGCACGGGAGATGCTGATCTCTTTATCCGCAAAGGTGCAAAACCTACCTCTAGCCGTTATCAGTGTCGTCCTTATTTAACGGGTAACACAGAAACTTGTACGATTAACAATCCTGAAGCCGCTACTTGGTACATTAGTATCAATGGTTTCGAAGATTATTCCGGCGTTAACCTTAAGGGTGTCTGGAAGTAGTATTGACCACTAAGCATCGCCCTGATGGGGCGGTGCTTTCTATTTCGATATTGTTATGAACTCTATTACCATTTCTTTTGATAAAAGTTTACTTAACCTGGCATTTGTTCATGAGTTTTTAAGTGAAAAGTCCTATTGGGCCAGAGGACGCAGCCTTCAAACGGTCGAAAAAACCATTCAGCATTCTTTTTGTGCGGGTGCTTACTGGCATGGTGAACAAGTGGGATTTGCTCGCGTAGTAACAGATTATCAAACCGTCGGTTACATTATGGATGTGTTGGTTTCGCCCGATATGCAGTTACGTGGTATTGGTAGTCAGTTAATACAGGCTATTTTAAATGCACCTCAGTTAGAAGAGGTGACTCGGTTTGCTTTAAGAACGAAGTCTGCAAATGAGTTTTATAAAAATCTGGGTTTTAAGACGCATCATTCAGAGCAGCTGGTTTTTGAACGGGGTAATCAACATTTTTTTTCTAGTGTCATTGATCAAAAAGGGTTGCGTGTATTGTGATAATTAGAATTTAGTATGAAAGCTGACTTCCAGAGTTCTCGGTGCACCGATCGCTACCTGATTAGGGTAAAAAATATCGGCCCAGGGTGCGTAGCGTTCATCAAATAGATTTCTAACATTGAGAGCAATACGAGTATCTTTGTCTTTTTGGTAGGCAACAAAGAAGTTCGTTAGATAATACTCCCTAAATGTCACCGTGTTCTGAAAATTAGAAAAGCGATCACTTACATAACGTAATCCCGCACCCACTTCAACAGGTAGCTGCCATGGATTATTATGGCTAAACCATAAGTTGGCAACAATATCGGGAACATTCGGTGGTGTATTATTCGTTGCATCAATCCCGAAATCAGGATCAACAAACTCTCCATACTTTGCATCGGTGTAGGCAATGTTGCCGCCCAATCTAAAATTGTCTGTTAACTGGCTGGATACAGCAAGCTCAATGCCTTGAGAGTCTTGTTGGCCCGAGTTGCCCACAGTATCGTGAGTGACTAATAATAAAAAATCACTCCGTTGAATATCATAAAGGGCTGTGGTTAATTCTATTTTTCCGTCTGGAGAAAAGTATTTGAGACCCACTTCATATTGACGAATATCGGTGAAGTCAAAGTTTTCGTTAGCGTTGACTAGCAATATGTTTGAGCCAACCGGATCGTGGCCGGTGCTCCACTGAGCGTATACTGACAAATTGTCTTGCAGTTTATAACTTGAAGCCAATCGATAAGATGTGGGTTTAAAAGTGCGAGCAAAACTGTCTTCGGTAATAAATGAGCCATCAACATCAAAGTTATCTCTGGTGAGCTGAATGGATTCGTCTCTCACACCCAAGTCCAGCCGCCAACGTTCTGTGAGCGAAAGAGAATTTTGTAAGATAAGTGCTTTGACATCAATTTTTGTTGGGCTGCTGCGTTTATCGAGTGGCCCAAATAGTCCTGCCGAAGGATTAAAAGGATCAACACTGTCGCCATCAGGAAAACCTCTGTCCCGCACAAAGTCCGTTTTATTGTAATCGATACCCAGGTGCAAATGATTTGGCATATCGCCTAAGGTACTTTGCCAGTGCCCATCCAATTGAAAGCCGTAAAGATCGTGATGATGAAAGACAAAGAAGCGATCGCGATCAAGTAACTCCGTCGTCTCATTAAAAACATAGCTTTCGGCATTTTTCCAGGCACGGCTGGCATGAAAGTGATAAAGGTTCAATTTAAGTTCAAAATCCTTAGAAGGTGCCCAGCGAGTCATTAATCGACTCCAAAGATGCTCCGACTCAGAACTTTGATCGTCAACGTTGTAGTTATTGATTCGCATAGCGTCATCTAACACTCGACCGTCATCTGTAGTGACGATGCCAGACAGAGGCGAACGAGCAAAGCTGGCGGGTACTAAAGGTGTTCCCCAGTAGGCGGGTAGATCATCTTTCAGATAATCGAAACTTAATTCCATGGTAAGGTCATTGTTAAATTGCTTGAGTGCAGACGCCGTCAGATTAATAGAGCTGGACTCTGTATCATCGACCCAGCCATTAGAAAGAGATTGATTGAGATCGATGCGGATGGCGGAGGAGTTGCTTATACCGCTATTAACACCAAAGCCCCATTCGCTGGTAGAAAAGGTCGCATTTGAACCAAAAAATTCGACGGTTGTTCCATCGTTGATAACGGGTTTTTTTGTGATCATATTGATCACACCTGAAGCAGTTGCCGAACCATAATTTAGCGTTGAAGGGCCTTTAATGACTTCAACCTGTTTTAAGTTGAAGGTATTTTGAGGTCGCATGGTCATAGATGCGGGCCCAGTTCTTATTCCGTCCCTTAGAATAATGACCGAGTCACGACTGAATCCTCTCATCGAGAAGCTAGAGGGCTCTGCCGGAGATTCTCCTGATATAACGCCGACCAGATTTTCGGCCGCTTCGGTAACACTTTTTAGTCCCCTGGCTCGAGTTGTCTGGCTGTCGATAATGTCGACAGACATAGGTAAGTCCAATAACTTTAATTGGGCTGGGTTACCTGTTTGTGGTGTTTGCTTGAGTCCTAGTTCTCGAACGGCTGCTCCTGTCACTCTTACGTGAAGCAATTGCTCAAGCGTGTAATTCATTAAATCATCATCTTCTGGAGCTGAATGAGCAATCACAGGAAAGTGACAAAAATAGACATATCCAATAAGAAGAACAACTCTACGATTATTAAGCATAAATAAGAGATTGTATTGTTAAAATTTTTAATAGCTATACACAGTATAGTCAAGGATATTAAAGCCGCCTGTATGATGTTTGTATTTACAGTGTAAGCAGCTATGAACAGTGATTTTAACTATCAGTTTCAAGAGGTTAAGTCATAAATGGAATAGTGGGTCAGGCTAACAGCTGTGAGTTAAAGTGGAGGATAGTCAATTTTAGCTACTTTCTGGCCAGTTAATTGATGTCTATAGCAGGATTGTCACCGAAAAAGCACTCATTGGCGGCTAGTGAATATTATATAAAATCGAAGGGCAGTTTTGCTGGTGTTTAAGAATAAGCTCGCTATAATTTGCGCCCTTGAGTTATCTGTAAATGGGCATGCGAGATGCTATCTGACGGATAACAAAGTCTCGTAAAAAAGTGTGTTAATTAGAGCATGTATTTTTGCGAGGCAATGACTGAAGAATCAGTATTAGATATTAATTTAAGGGATATTTTTTATGAGTCAATCTGTTTACGAAACACCTAAGTCGAATACCCAGGCCGTTAATGCTTTGGAGTGGGACGGTTATAACTACAAAATTCAAGATCCAGCAAAACTACCAAGCGTCTGTGTTTCTTGTGGTGGTGAAAGTGATTTGGTTTGTGTTCACAAAAAACTTAACTATGTTCATCCAGCAACTCTGCTTTGGATAATTCTGGGGCCTATTGTGCTGCTCATAGCTTACGTCGTCAGCCTTAAATCAATAAAAGTTGAGTTTCAGCGCTGCCAAAGTTGCCATCAAAAGAAAACATTCTGGTCGAAATTAAATATTGCTACCTGGATAAGCTTTATCGGATTTATCGCATTGGCCTTTGTAGTGGAAGGGTCTTTAAGAAGCTTTTGTTCCATTATGATTTTTGTGTCTTTTTTCTTTGGCCTTTTTACCTTAGTTATGCAGGATCCTGGCTTTTCGGTGAAGGCACACAATAAACCTTACTTTTACCTTAAGGGTTTCAAAAAAGAAGTTGCAAAAAAGTTTGCTATGAAAACGGCTAAGTCATAGTGACTTTAATATAAGGCGTGCAGAAAGAGAATGACCGTCGGAGGAAATAGAGTCGGGAGCTTGTGTTGCAAAAGAGTAGAGTGCTTCAAAAAGAAACACTCTATCTATTAGGCTCTATCCATTAATAATATAAGTGACAATGGGAACTAGCCAGGCCAGATTATCGCTCTGTTGGCTTACTCGAAAGTTTGCCACTTCATGCGCTCGAGTGTTGAGTACCCGGGCGTTGTCTTCATGAGCAGCGGTTCCTGTTACTTGATTATTAACTTGCACATTAGGATTTGACCATTGTTGTATTCGAGGCCCACCAGTGCCTGAAGGACAACCATAAGCCATGACCGTGCGCCAAGTGTTTGCCGTTACATTACAGTAACCATGCCCATAGGCAAAAGGTGTGGTACTGGGATCGGTGTGGCGAATATGTCGAGCACCAAACAGGTGACCAATTTCATGGCCAAAACTGTAGTAACCTGTTGCGCAGGACTCGCGCGCAAAACCAAAAGCACCGTCTGCATTGGCACCAATCTCATTGGCGATACCACAAAAACTATAACCGTTACCCGTTAACACAATCATAAGATCGGCATTGTGTGTATCGCGTAAGTTATTCAGCTCTTGTGCATGAGTATTGGATTGATTACGGAAGTAGGTTCGATCCGTGTAAAAGTCACCGCTATCGGCATATCCTGTTTGATAGTGATGGACAATGTTGACTCGAGTATTAACCTGGCTATTTGCATAGGAGTCGTTGGTTTCGGTTTCCAACAAATCCATATAGGCTTGAATATTACCCGCTACATTACTAAAGCCAGCGGTATAGGCAACAATGACTGTATACTCATCGCCAGAGTCGGTATTTTTTCGATCAACAGGGTTTTGCGGATCGAGTTCATTTTCTGCCGCGTTTTCGTAGGGTTTAATGGCTTCTTCTATATATTCATCAGCATGATCTCGCAAACTGGAATCGTCAACTTTAAATATCCAGACTTTGCCATCTTCTAAGGTTTTAAGTTGATACAAACCTTGTTTGCTGCGAATGTTGCCCACCAGATGTTTCCCGTTAATAGCTAACGATATGGATTCCACTTCGTCTTTGGAATAGGCAACCAGCGTTTTGCGTTGTTCGTCAATCAGATCAAGGCGTTTAATAAAAAACACATTATTCTGCGTAAATGAAGTAACAGAAAGTGGGCTGTCTTCACTGATCGAATCAAACTTGCTGAGATCAAACTGAGTGACACCAACTGCTTGTTTTGTGCGATCCTGTTGCAAGTAGTAAGGAGCAGACTTAACGCCTTGAACAATATTCTCGAAGAGATCAAGGGGCTTGTCATTACTCCAGCTACTCATGCTGGCAATCAGTAGTGAGCTTAATAGTATTTTTCTCATAAACTAACTCCTTTAATTGATGACTTAGAGCTAGTTATGACTCATTCGTACCATGCTGGTTTTGTCGTAGTGATTACAACTGGAACCGTCTAAACGAACGGTAACCGACTTATCGGTTGATAGAGCAGTGAGTGCGGTAGCGTACATGGATTTTCCTTGTCCAACACTGATATCCCACGTTAACCAGCCATTGCCTGGGCAGCTGTTTTTCGATGTCCAACCATTACAAGGTTTCATATAAGCGCTATTAGAACCTGTATGAGATTGTAGATCGCAAATCTTAAATTTATGATCCGCTGCTGTGGCAGAAACAGAACCTAGTGCAGAGAGTAATAAAGATAAAGCGGGTGCAAAAAAGAGTACTTTTTTCATGATATATCTCCTAAATAAATTGACTTCCTGATAAAACTCACCAGCAGAATAAACGAAATAAAAGAAAAATATCCATACTTTCTTTGCGATAATTAAATAAGTAGATCAGCATGAGTTTTTTGTGAAATTGAGATAACTCTGCACGTCTACCGATTGTCTGAAAACAGTCAATAAAAAAACGTCGTTTTTATGTGGGCTTGTTCAAATTTGCCTTCAGTCTCTTTTAATTTTTCTCCAATGCAGTGTCTTCAAACTTAGATAACGAACTAAAAAGTTTTTGCTAACAAGTGCTCAAGTTGTGAATAAATTTTGGGAGTAATGAATGAAACCTTTCTTCGAGCAGGGTTTTAAAATTAATAAACTCGTCTCTTTTTACTTACTTTTTATAGGATTTTCAGTGTCCTTGTCTGAGTGTGTCTACTGGCGTATTTGGGCTTTTTATTAAGGATTGCGCACAAAATATCTCAAATTAAGGCATTTTTCAGGTGAATTTCAGGGTTCTGAACCCTGTTATTGCTAGGTTCGAGCTTCGATAAGGCGATAACAGGAAATAAGAACAATGAAAAAGTTGATGATGATCTTGCTTATACTAGGGGCCGTAACAAGCGAGGCGGGAGAGCTGAAAGTACACAGTATTAATGTTGGATGGGGTCAGTCCGTATTGGTCGAGGGGCCTGATGGTACCAGTTTATTATTTGATGCCGGTCTTCGCAGCAAGCGCGAGCGAGTAAAAGGTTTTCTTGAATCTCGTGGTATTAAGCAACTGGATTACTTTGTTTTAAGCCATAACCACGCCGATCATGGCGGTGGTGCGGCAGATGTTGTGAAGGCATTTAGACCAAAGCAGAGTTTTTATTCGGGTGCCGAAGAGAATAGCCAGCGTGTGTTTATGCAAAACTGGTTCGCATCCTACGATACGGCGCAGGTGCCTGAGCCACAAGCCATGACACCGGGTCAGATAATTTCGCTTGGCGACGGCGCAACGGCAACGGTTATTTATGTTGGCGGTGAGCTCATTCACCAGCAGCAGGTGATCAACACCTTACAAGCTCAAGATTCAGCGTATCAATATCCGATGTCAAAACACATTAATGACTCGTCCATCGTATTATTAATTAAATACAAAGGTTTTGACTACATTCTATCGGGTGACTTGGGTGGCCATGAACACAATGGACAGCATGATTATGAAACGCCAGTCGCAACCGCTATGTTGATCAGTGATCAACCTTCATCATCGCTCTCATCAGGAGGAATGGACATTTTGCATGTGGGTCATCACGGTTCAAAAACCAGCAGCAATGCGCGTTTTGTTGAACTGATTAAACCCGAAGTGGCGATCGTATCTGTGGGGCCGAATCAAGGTCATGGATTGCCAAACACCGAAACCATTGATCACGTTCTGTTAGCTAATGATGTGTTGGTACTGCAAACTGACGAAGGCAAACTGAGTGATTATCGGACCAATCAAAGTGGCTATGTAGTAGGAGACATCACCATCACCAGTGATGGCGAACAATATCAAATCACCACCGATGGTTCTGCTATTGATACGCTTGCTCAACCCGCTGTGGTAACAGAGGCAGATTTGGCAGGATTACCCATGGTGAGTCATGTAGACGATGATATATCGGGTACCGATAATCCGCCGACATCAGAGTCGTCATTTACAGAGATTGAATCCAATAACACTTATCAAGCAGCGAACGTTATTGAGTCTCATGTTTCGTTAGTGATGGGTTTCTTTGAATCGACACAAGATGATTTTGATTGGTACACCATCGAATTACCCGCTCAGCAAACATTAGCTTTAGACATGAGTGGCCCGCAAGGCTCGCAAGACTATGATATGTACTTATACAGTGAAGGTGGGAGCCTGTTGGAGCACTCCGATAACATCGGTAATCAGGAATCGATTCGTTACTTTAACCCTAATCGATACAAGACCAAGAAACTCTACCTGTTGCTTTATCGCTATGAAGGTGTGAGTTCAACGGAAGCTTATCAGGTGAATGTCAGCAAACATTAGTCTGGCTCTTAATCATACAAATCAAGACGCCGCCTGTTGTTTTAACTACAGGCGGCTTGAAGAGTTCCTATTTAACCGTGCTTTATGTGGGGTTATATCCGCAAAAAACTCTATTTTTTACCTTTCTCTCGTTGAGTTAATCCTCTATATTGAAAGCTCTCTGCCACCACGATTTTCTATGTTTTGTCTGTATCGAGTCACCAGTATCTACAATTAGGCGATTGGTTTATTGATTGTCAGCAAATGTTGCTCAAACAGGATGACCAGTGGCTGGATATCCCTGTTCTCAGTTTTAAGTTATTAATGGCTCTGGCTCAGTCTCCTGGTGTTGTTGTCTCTGCCGATGAACTCATTAAATCGGTTTGGGGCCAAAAGGTGGTTTCGGACGAAAATCTGCAACAGAGAATCCGCATGCTGCGGAAGCTGCTGCAAGACGACAGTCAAAACGCGACTTATATTGGCACTGCTCGAGGAAAAGGCTATCGGCTTTTGATTGAGCCCGTTTGGTTGGCGAGCCTGCCGGAAGAATCCGTTGAAACCTCTGATTTATCATCAACACCGTTACCTCCTGAGCCGATATCAGCAGAACAAGCATCCTCACCACGAGCGCAAGCGACTCATGCTGGTAAGAAAAATAACCTGATTGCCACTTTGACTGTGGCGTTGTCGCTGGGTGTTCTATTGGTATTGGGCGTTCAATGGATGAGCACTAACACAAGTCACACCGAACAGCCGATTCAAGAGACGACTTTACCACTCAGCATTAAGCGTTTGGCTGTATTGCCCATTGTGCAAGAGGACCCCTTGCAACAGTTTGAAGGTCTTGGCGAAGGGTTAACAGAGCAATTGATTCAAGGGTTGTCACAAAATAAGAATCTTCAGGTTATCGCTTATGCGTCTGTCGCGGGTTACCAACAGCAGCCCAAAAAACTCAATGATATTGCGCAAGAATTGAATGTTGACGCATTGCTGATGGGAGACGTCAGCAATCAAGGAGAGCGATTCTTAATAAGCTTACGCCTACTGAATACCCAAGATGAAAGTGTGTTGTGGCGTAAGAAATTTGATTTACCCACTCATGAGTTGGCGGGTTTTTCTGATCAACTATTAAGCGCTATCAGCGCGCCTTTTGCTCATGATTATCACCCAAGACATCCGCAGCAGTCGACCTATCAGGATGCCTACAGTCTTTATTTGAAAGGGCGCAAACATTACTTGCGCTACAATCGGCTGGATAACCAGATGGCCGAAAAACTGTTTCGCCAAAGTTTGGCGCAGTCGCCTGCTTTTACCCTGGCCTTATGCGGACTGTCTGATACTTTGTCGCAAAAGGTCCAGCAGTATGAAGGCAGCTGGGCTGATTCGGAAGAAGCCTTACGGCTGGCAGAAGCCGCCGTAAATTTGCAGAGTGATCTGGCCGAAGCCTACAAAGCCAAAGGGTTTGCTCTAGACACTCAAGGTCGATACCCAGAATCTATAGAAGCTTATCAAAAAGCCATCGAGCTGAATCCCAATTATGCGGATGCCATGTTAAACAAGGCGGTCCTGCATTGGGAAAGTGGCGACTACGCCAGTGCTTATGAGTTGGTGAATCAAGTCATTACTCTTGATCCTCTTGAGGTGTTTGGTCATCTGCTCAAAGCGAATATTTTAGCGGGTGCTGGCGATTTTGAACGAGCGGAGCCTTTATTCCGGCAACTGTTGCTGCATCACCCTGATAATCTGATGGTGGCGCAAGGGCAGGGGCAGTTTTTGTTTGATCAGGGCGACTATAAGGGCGCTGCTGACGCAGCTCAGAATCTTTTGCGAATGGCACCTTATTACACGCCCGCGGTGTTGCTGGCTGCCGATAGTTTTCTGTTTAATGGCGAGGTAGCCAAAGCTCTGGAGTATTATCGAAAACTGGCGGCGTTAAAATCATCGTGGAAAGCCGATTACGCTTTGTTGCGTATCCAACTGATTGAAGCGAATCAAAAAGGTCATGCTTTATCAATGGAATTATGGCCAGAAGACACTGCGGAGTTGAATCAGACTCAATTGTTGACGCCCACGGTTAACCAATTATTGATGGCGTCTTATTTCGAAGGGCAAGTGCAGTTATCTTCAACTAACTTACTGGCGCGATTGATCGAGCAAGACAGGGTTCATCAAAAATGGTTGGCGAAAGACCCTCATTTGCAACGTCTCAGAAGCTTGCCAAAATACTCCACACTGTTGGAACAGTTGGCCAATAACAAGCGTCAGCACCAGCAATTGTTGCTGCAAATTGATCAGACAAAAAATAAAAACTGATACCACTAATGGATTGATTTTCCAACAATTTGGGTAAAATCAGCGAGTAATCAGGCTATTTTCAGGGAATCTTGTTGCACTTCGACTATGATGCGCGCGTTTTTCGTTGTAGAGATTAAGGAAATCTAATGCGCCAATCTTCTGTTTTTTCCATGATCAAGGTAAGTCTCGCCGGACTATTGATCAGCGGAGTTTCTATTTCTAGCCAGGCGGCTGTTGAGCCTTTGTTAAAAACCCAATGGGGTCAAAGTGACGTATGGCAATCGCAGACACCCAAACAAAACGGTAATCCAACTTATCCTGGGTGTACGACCATTTCTACCGCACAGATTCTCTACTATTTTCAGCATCAGAAGCAGGCGAGCTCGACGGTGTCTTATGTGTTAGAGCATGATGATGTGGTTGGTCCTCATATCGATGGTCGTGAGTTAAGCCTCGATCTCACGCAATTTAGCTACGACTGGCAAAGCATGGGCCTGACTGATCAAGATGCCACGGCAGCGGTTAAAGGTTCTGCTGAATTTATCTATCACGTTGGGGTGACGCTTAACGCCCAATTTGGTGGCGATCAGGGAACATCGGCGACGGGTAAGCAGATCGAAAATGCGTTCCGTTATCAGTGGGGGTTTAACGCCAAATCTCGCCGCAAAATGTCGATCATTTCGAAAGAGGCATTCAACTATTCTGACGAAGAATGGGCCGATGTGATTCGTGCGGAGCTGGATGCTGGCAGACCCGTTCTTTATAACGGCTTGCAACAGTCAGCCAATGCGGGACACTCTTTTGTTATCGACGGCTATCGTGATGATGGCAAAGTTCATGTCAACTGGGGATGGGGCGGATACGGTAATGGTTACTATGATGTAAACCAGCTGCAAGATCCTTCTGGTCGTCGTTGGAATCGTTTACCCATGATCTTTAGAGGGCTAGAGCCTTATGAAGGCCGTGGTCTGGAAATCAAACAAGCGCAACAGCAAAACGAAACTTTCACCTGGGTGGGCAACGGCTCTGTGATTTCGAAAACGTCGGGAGATATGACTGGATATGGTCTTACTCAAGATGAGCTCTATATTCCTGCTCACCAAAAAGCCGTCACTAGCTTTATTCAGTGGGAAGTCGACCAGACCGATGGTACTCGTTTGTTAATTGAGTCAGGTTCGAATAAAACCGTGTCGATTCAGTATGGTGTATGGAATGACCGGTCTCGTGATCGCGTTTATAAAAATGTGACTTTGCCTTTTGTACTTGATCCTGCAAAAGATAATTTCAGTGACATTCATGGCGAATATTTTGTGATTGCAGTGATTGATAGCGATACATCTACTACTGCACAAACCCTGGAAGTGAAAGCAACGACCCAAGCTGCATCAAACGTTAGCAGTCAAAAAGCCAAGCCGTTAGAAGTGGACGGTGCGATTTGGCAGGGCAATGGTTCTGTGATCAGCTACACGTCAGGAACTAAAAGTGGTTACGGTTTGACACAAGATGAGTTATCGATTGGCAAAGCTGACAAAGCGCCAGTGATATTTTTCCAATGGGAAGTTGATAAACGTGATGGCAAAAAGCTGCATTTATCAGCGCCTAAGCAAATGGCGAGCATCACTTATGGCGTATGGAATGATCGCAGTAAGGATGTGACTCATCGTGTTGAGTTGCCTTATACCATCGATCCCGAAGCCGATGGCCTAAACATTGATGACGGTTCTTATTTAGTCATCAAAGTAAAGTTTGAACAAATACCCAGCTCACCGACGGCTGTCACCGCCGAAACGCGTCAATAAATGATTAACCCCTTCTTGCCAATAGGCGAGGAGGGGTTTTGCAATGGTTTAAAGCATTGCTTCATATTCTTTTTCTAATGCATTGTGCTGCTTCCAGAACCCTTCTGGAATCTGATCCCCAAGAACGTCTTCGAAGATGTTAAGGTGCGTATGCCATCCCGCCATAATGCCCAAGCGCTCATCCTGAATAACCAGTCGACTGTGAATTAAAGTCAGTAAGACTTTCTCACCTTGTTGTTCAAGTGAAATGCGTACCTCGGTGTCCGCTTTTTCTCCCAACCAGGTAAAGCCAAAAAGATGAGGAGGGTTAAACTGTGTGATAACGCCTTTTGTGGGTACACAATCAGGCATGTCTTTGCAAGATTCTCCTGGCGCTTCATCTTGTTTGGGAGACAGCTCCGAATTCTTAAAATTCAGCTCCATGGTTCCGCCCACTTTGGGATCAGTCTCGCCTCCGGCAAGCCATCTGGCTCGTTTTTCGGGGTCAACGATAAAAGACCAGACTCGCTCTATTGGGCCAGGAAGTAAACGGCGAAACTCAAGCGTGTTGTCATCGATCAGTGTTCCATAACGATTCATGGTGAAGACTCCTCGTCATCAGATTGTGCCAATTCATATTCCAGTGCATCCAGGCTCGAATTCCAGAAGTTGCGAACTTGCTGAACCCATTGTTCAACTTCATCAAGACCCGATGAACTCAAACGATAAATGCGTTTTTGTGCCCGTTTCTCGCAAGTCACCAACTCGGCTTGCTTCAGCACTTTTAAATGTTGAGAGACAGCAGGTTGGCTGATAGCAAATCGCTCAACCAACTCTCCAGCCGAAAAAGCTTCCTGGCTCAATAGCTCCAGTATCTTGCGTCGATTGGGATCTGAAAGTGCTGTAAATTTATCCATAATTTTAATATAGTTGATTACTTATATAAGTCAACACTTATTTTTTCGGTGTTTTATAAATAACATTAAAATTGACTTGTAAGTATTTAATTAATAATGAAAATTAAAAGTCCTATCTAAATTCTAGATTGTATCAAAAATACGTTGTTTGCTCCGCCATTCGAACAAAATCGACAGACTGTCTGATAAAGAATTGCGGACTGTCTGATAAAGAATTGCGGACTGTCTGATAAAGAATTGCGGACTGTCTGATAAAGAATTGCGGACTGTCTGATAAAGAATTGCGGACTGTCTGATAAAGAATTGCGGACTGTCTGATGAAGAATTACGGGGTGTCTGATGAAGAATTACGGGGTGTCTGATGAAGAGTTGCTGGGTGTCTGGTATTTGACTTGGGTTTCCGAGAAAATACTAATTGGTTGCGCACACAAATTTATAAGAGAGAAAGTATTGGCGGAATATCAAATAATCGAAAAGATCATCGACGCAGATAACTTCTTACGTTTACGAGAAATTTCAGGTTTAAGCCCACGACCGAGAGAGGCTGCCGAAAAAGCCCTGCCTAACAGTCTGTATTGTGTTCAAGTTCTTTTTGATAACAAACCTGTTGGCATGGGTAGAGTGGTTGGCGATGGTGCGTTGAACTTCGATATTGTAGATATTGCCGTTGACCCAGAGCATCAAGGAAGAGGGCTTGGGCGAAAGATAATGGAATCCGTGATGACTTATATTAAGGGTGCTGCGGTACAAGGTTCTTATGTGTGCTTGATGGCAGATGTTCCTGAATTGTATGAGAAATTCGGTTTCACGCTTTCTCGACCTCAAAGTGAGGGAATGGTTTGGACTGGAATTGCAGATGAGAAAGGGACAATTATGGAGTGATTAAAATCTCTTTGTGAGACACTGATGGTGGTTAGTCGCTATGGAACCTAAACTATAAGATATTGAGACACTTAGGCTCCCACTATTCGAATAGGGATGAATCGTTTTATGTACGAGTCACAGGAAAAGTCAGCCCCCAAACTCGAGCAGAAAAAACAAAGTTCAAGTCGTGCGACTGAGACCCTCAAGGATAACCGCTCGCAAGCGGTCAGGCAGAATAAACTGCAAAGCATGGCCGATCAATATGTCTCTAATATGCCAGATCCCACGACTGGCGCTCAGCCTGCTGACCTCAAAAGCAGCTCTGTAACAAATTTACCACTTCAGTTAAAAGCTGGCCTGGAACATCTGGGTGGGGTTAATTTATCGGGTGTACAAGTGAACTATAACTCATCCGAGCCTGCCAAGATCGACGCGAAAGCCTATGCCGAGGGCAACACCATCAATGTATCTCCAGGAGAAGAGAAGCATTTGCCTCATGAAGGATGGCATGTGGTTCAACAAATGCAGGGGCGTGTAAAACCAACGGTTCAAGCGAAAGGGCTCTCTATAAATGATGATCCACAGTTAGAACACGAAGCTGATGTGATGGGTGCCAAGGCGATGCAGCTGGGCAAGCAGGGCATTGCGGATGACTCAGCAGCAAGTTTATCCAATAGCCAGGGACATGGAGAGACAAAACAGCTCAAGGGCAAGGCCGTTATTCAGGCAGAGCATGGCGATATTATCGAAATGATTATGACGGTTTTAGGCGTGGGCTCCGCTATTGCTATGGGGATTTATTACACGCTTCCTAGAATTCTGGTTCAAGGGCTTGCAGCGGGGGCGGCTTGGGCTGCACCTTTGTTGATTCGATATTATCGCTCTTCATCATCCAGCAGTAAGAAATCTGAGAGCGAAGACGAATCAAGCAAAACCAATGAAAGTGAATCAGAAACACCGCCCAAGGAAATAGGTGATAAACCTAAATTAGTATTGCGCCTTTATTCACCCAATTCTGAACATCCAGATGCGCCAGGAGAAGTCACTCATGTGACAAACAGTTGTTATGCAGCGTCTATTCTCAACTTGATTGCAAACTCAACGAACTATCGTCGACTTTTTGATCCTGCCCGAAATGTTTTGGGAGCAGATTCAAACGGCCGCAGATTACAGGATGTCGTATCTCCGTTGGTATTGTTAATTCACGGAGGAAATACATTAAGTGGTGAGCAGGTGACCGGGCTATTGCGGTTGTTGGCTCAATTAGGATTATTGCAAAGCGTTGAAGAAGACATTCCTCTGATTGAGCAACAGCAGGATGCGGCTCGAGTGCTTATGGGAATGTTACCTTTAGTGATGCCTGCCGATCCTTCCGATTTTTCTACTCGAACAAGAACGCATCGTGTTTATGATGATGAACAAGAAGATAGAGTTGATAACGAAAATGAAAATGTTTTACAACTAGGGACTCGAGGAAATCGAACCTTAGAGCAAGGTTTAGTAAACTACTTTAATAGCTACGCCATGCGCGACCCCGAAGTTAATGACCCTCATCAGGTTTCTCGCCGTGGTTCTAATTTTCCTGCCGTGTTGACCATTCATGTTGTGCGAGAGTCACGACACAGTCGCATAGATATGCCGGGTGCATTTACGATTCCACGTTCGATTACTCAAGATGGCCGTGTTGGTCCTCGTTATCGATTGCGAGGTTTTGTTGTTCACCGAAGTTCACATTATGTTTCTTATCTTCGTCGTACAGAACAGTGGTTCCGCTCTGATGATATTGGGCCCAGTGTTTCGCCCGTTAATATTTCCAATCATCAGGAGCCTGGCATGTCAGGGCCTGCGTTTGCTCAAGGTATGCTTTATACCTATGAGCGGGTAGATGATTATGAAGGAACGGAAAACCGACTGACTTTAGGTGAAGCGCACCCCCGAGTGGTTCGTCGTAATGGTTATACTGTTTATGTTCCCAAAGGCAAAACTTTAAAAGAATCCGATGATTCTCAATCGAGCACATCTAATAAACGAGTAGTTCGACGTAACGGTTACACGATCTTTGTACCGAGTGGAAAAAAGCTTAATGAGTCCACTGGAGCATCGAGAAGTCCGTCGACAGGAAGAGCAGTGCGCTTTGATGGGTTTACTATGTACCCTCCGACTAACCCGCCAACAAAAGAAGAACGTTCGAAGAAGCCCTCGTTGCCGAAAGTCTCACCGAATATCAAGACTCTAAAAGATATTCTGCCACAAGAGGATACCTCTGTTCACGGGCACTCGAGTTCTAAGCCGGGGCCTTCTGGCTCTACCATGAATCAAGGGCCGCAAACTGCCACTATGACAATCACCAAAAGCCCGAGCGAATTGGAGCAACCAAAAACAAAAAGCTCTGGCACCAATACTGGCTTTCAAGATCCCGATCCGAGTCCTTCGCAAACCGTTACTTTAGAAGATGAGGTACCAAAGTCAGGTCTTACTGCTAAAGCGAAAACAGAGCAAACACCAAAGACTTCCGAAGACACCACAACGCAAGTAGAAACTCCCGATGTAGAAACTCGTCGTCGATTGTTTCTTGAAGCCTACGACAAGAGACAGCAACAAAACAAAACCGAAGAAGTAGAGCCAGAGGTTCAAGTCGACTCCGAAACTAACGAACAACAAGCAAAACCTGTGGTTGTGAGCTCTGAGCCATCGGTTGTGGAAGAAGAGTCCAGTGTTGTTAAGGACACTCAGCCCAAAACGGTTGAGCCAGAACAAAGCACTGTGGACTCGGAGCCTAAGGTGGTTGTTGATGAGCAAACGTCAGCTAAAACCACCGTTGAAGAAGATTCTGTCGTGAATCCACCCGTTGAAGAAAACACGGTAGATCCAGTGGTTGCAGAGAGAGAGCGTTTACGCAAAGAAAGACGTAGACTAGAAAGACTTGCAGAAAAAGAACGTATCCGACAAAGACAACATAATGCACAAGATGCTCTGGGTACGGTGGAATACTATATTCACTTGGTTCAGACCATGATGTACAGCGGCGCACTCACGGATGAAGACTTTGAAGCACTGCAAAAAATAATGGATAAGCTGCGAGAAGTTCAAGCCAGTGTTCTTAATAAATCTGATGGGATCGCAAAAGAGTCGGTTCAACAAATAAAAGACTACATCACTCGCATTGCGACCAAAGCCTTAGCGAAAGTCATTAAAACCCAAGCGGCTTCTCAAAGAACGGGCGGAACCGATGGTGTCTGGACTGGAAACATCAGTGATGTACTTTTAACACAGTGGATTTTAGAGCATGAAAATCATGGTATGGCGGCCAGCAATGCCGCGCAAGTTGCTCGAGGTATTGTGAGCCACAATGGCACGACGAGCGGTGGAGGAACACGTTTTCGGTATAACGGTCACACTGTCTTCCACATTTCTCATGGCAAAAATGGGCGTACTGATGGATGTACCGTTTTCTTTATTGTGACCAAAGAGGGTGTCACGATAGTCGGTATAGGCGCACATGCAGGATCGTCTTCGTACAAACTAGACTGGAAACTCTCTGGGTGGTGTGAAGGTACCACCATTAGTTTATAAATCAAGATCGCATTGAGTACTGATTGTTAAGTCAGAGGCGAAAACCTAATAAGGATGTTCTTATGACATTAACTGATTTCATCAAACATATTGCCGTTCCAATTATTTCTGTCGGAACAGCCGTGATGGTAGGCATTTTAAACTATCAAGTGAGTCAAAATGATTTGGCGCTTCGAGATAGAGACCAACAACTTGAAGAGCGCATAAGCGAAATTGACTTGTTGATCAAGCGCTCAAAAGAGGAACGAGCAGAGCGAGAAAGTAACCAGGACTTTAATATAAGAATTTATGATATTGTGACACAATCATTGGAGGAGGGTAATCCAAAGAAACAGGAAGCCGCAAAAGCCTTTGTTATTGTGATGGTAGAAGAACCTCTGCGATCATCCTTGCTCAATGTCTTAAAGCAAGGGGGAGAGCCGGCAGTAAAAGCAAACATTGGGCGTATCTTGGCGCAAGAAGAAAAGTTTCTTAATAAAGTGTATGCCGAACCAGAAAAACAACGCAGTGCACCTGCAAGTTATAACTGGGGACAGTGGGACTTTGATGTTTTCTGGTGCTCTTCATCGGGTAATATTGCTAAGAGCCAAGCAAAAGCAATTGGCGATCAATTGTTGTCGGAGGGTGCAAAAGGAAGAGTCAGGATCAGAGAGTTACCTGAGTCCATTAATGCCAAAGCTGGTTACCAGATAGATGGTTATACTATTCGAAAGAACAAGGATGAAACTGAAGCTGCCGATGCAATTAAAGCACTTGCCGAAAAGTCTTTAAAGAAACTGGGCAACCAGAGTCAGTTCAGTATTGGCTTAACACGCCAAAAAACGCCTTGGTATATTAGTGTGTTTGTTTGTCCAAACTAAGAACCTGAGAGCTTAGAGTACTAAAGTTCTTGCTAGTAAGCGGTGAAGCGATGTTTTTTAAAAGGCGGAAAAGGCAAAATAAAGATACTGAGTCTCAAGAGAACGCTTTTAGTAGGGCTGATGGAGCATTTGTCCCTGACTTTACAAGACGAGAGTTTTCTTCTTCCATTGCTTACTCGACTTCCTTTGAAGGATGTTTTAATGGTGTTTGGGTTGGCTGGCTTGGAACTTATGTTCCTAATGAAGGTAATATTGACTCTAAAGCTTTAGATATCATTATGCACTTTAAACAATATCACTATGTTGACACTGCTGATCTTGGGTATCATACCTGTGAGTTGTGTAATCAGTATGAGGAGCGCGGTGAATTTGTTATAGAAACAAAGTATGCGCTTTATTACTTGCCACAAATGATCGACCACTACATATCTGAGCATAATTACTTACCGCCGACAAAGTTTATTCAAGATATACTTGAACATTGGGAAACGATACCATGCAAGAAAGGATTATGTGCTGCGCAAAGCGATAAAAGTTAGTCTTGAAGAAAAAGTGAGCGCCAATAGTTGTTTTTATTCTCAAAAAATTATTTTTTAATACTCATTAGGTAGGTAAGAAATCTCAAACCAATAGTACGATTGATAAAATCAATTGTACCAATAGATTCTTTTGATTACACATCGCCATTGTTATTCGTTAGTCTAATTTTCATAGCATTGTTAAGAGTTGAATAAGTCGATATCTCAACAAAACAGTGCTTTGGCATCGCATTTATAAATTATAAAAAAGAATTATGAGACTCTTTTGAGGAGTAATAGACTATGAATAAAGCAACGGTCGCGATTGTTACTGTGCTCACTATGGCTGTATCGAGTACTGCCAACGCTAAAAATTCCCAACCTAAATCCAACGACTATTGGTGGCCACAGAAACTGGATCTGGAGCCATTAAGAAAAAGTAACGAGGTTTCACCATTAGGCAAAGATTTTAACTATGCCGAAGAGTTTAAGAAGCTCGATCTCAAAGCACTTAAAGCTGATCTTGTGAAGCTTATGACGACTTCACAAGACTGGTGGCCTGCTGATTACGGACATTATGGTCCATTGTTTATTCGAATGTCCTGGCACAGTGCTGGTACTTACCGTACTTTTGATGGACGAGGCGGCGCTGATGGTGGTATGCAGCGTTTTGCGCCACTTAACAGTTGGCCAGATAACGGCAATCTGGATAAAGCGCAACGATTGCTGTGGCCTATCAAACAAAAATACGGTAACAAAATTTCTTGGTCAGATTTAATGGTGCTAGCGGGTACGGTCGCAATGGAATCCATGGGTTTTAAAACCTTCGGTTTTGCTGGCGGGCGTGAAGATGCCTGGGAGCCTGAAATTGTTAACTGGGGTAGCGAAGGCGAGTGGTTAGCCAGCAAACGTCATAGTGGCAAGCGTAAACTGGACAAACCATTAGCAGCAACACGTATGGGATTAATTTACGTTAATCCAGAAGGACCTAATGGAGAGCCAGATCCTCTAAAAGCAGCCAAAGACATTCGCGAAACCTTTAGTCGCATGGCAATGAATGATGAAGAAACCGTTGCTTTGATTGCTGGCGGTCATACCTTTGGTAAAGCTCATGGTGCAGCAAAAGCCAAGTATGTGGGCGTGGAGCCTGAAGGGGCAGGTGTTGAGCAACAAGGGCTAGGTTGGAAAAACAGTTATCGCAGCGGAAAAGGTGCTGACACCATCACTAGTGGTTTAGAAGGTGCCTGGACGATTAACCCAGTTGCCTGGACTCATAACTTTTTGCAAAACCTCTATGCTTTCAACTGGGTAAAAACAAAAAGCCCAGCAGGTGCAACTCAGTGGATTCCGGATGATAAAAGTGCTGCTTCATTAGTACCCGATGCATACGACCCTAAAAAGCGTCATGCGCCGATCATGTTTACTACGGATTTGGCTTTACGTTTTGATCCTGCATACAATAAGATCTCCAAACGTTTTCTTGATAACCCTAAAGAGTTTGAACTGGCTTTCGCCAAAGCCTGGTTTAAGTTAACTCATCGAGACATGGGACCGCGTATTCGTTATCTGGGTGAGTTCGCTCCTCAAGAAGAATTGATATGGCAAGATCCTGTGCCCGCTGTTAATCATTCGTTGGTTAATGCTTCGGATATCAAAAAGCTAAAAGATAAAATTAATAAATCAGGATTATCAACGTCGCAGCTGGTAAAAGCAGCCTGGGCTTCTGCATCAAGCTATCGCGGGACAGACATGCGTGGCGGTGCAAATGGCGCTCGCGTTCGTCTGGCTCCACAAAAAGATTGGCAAGCGAATGATCCTAAAGAGTTAGCCAAGGTGATAAGCAAGCTCGAGAAGATCCAGAAGGACTTTAATAAAGCACAGAAGGGGAATAAACAGATCTCCTTAGCCGATATGATTGTGTTAGGTGGTGCGGCAGGTATTGAGAAAGCGGCCAAAAAAGCCGGTGTTAAGGTAACTGTGCCTTTTTCCCCTGGTCGCAGTGATGCTAGCCAAGCAAAAACGGATGTTAAGTCGTTTGAGTTTCTTAAGCCGACAGCGGATGGCTTCCGTAACTACTTTGAAAAAGGTAATCCTCATTCACCAGCAGAAATGCTAGTCGATAAGGCCAGCATGCTTGAGCTCACCGCGCCAGAAATGACCGTGTTAGTCGGAGGCATGCGAGCACTTAATGCTAATAGTAATAAATCCAGCTACGGAGTTTTCACCGATAAGCCAGGAACTTTAACGAATGACTTTTTTGTTAATCTTTTAGATATGTCGGTGGAATGGAAAAAATCAAAGAAGTCAAAAGGTGTATATGAAGGCTATGATCGTTCCAATGGCAAGTTAAAATGGAAGGCCACGCCAGTTGATCTGATTTTCGGTTCTAACTCTGAGCTCAGAGCGATTGCTGAAGTGTATGCATCTGAAGGCGCAAAAGAAAAGTTTGTTCAGGACTTTGCCAAAGCCTGGTCTAAGGTGATGAAGCTTGACCGTTTCGACCTTAAATTATAGTGTGAAATATGACGTCACTTTGGGTGGATTTTAAAGTGACGTCATGACTTTTTTATAAAATGAGTTAACTGCACATCTCTAGTAAACGAGAGTAACCACATAGACTTCTCACTCTTTTCCTGGCACCTTGCATTTACTTTTTGCTTAATATAGATTGTCTACAGTTTTACATGGTGGATGATGGATGTGAGAAGAAGAAAGAGAGTATCGACAGCGGTTAGTAAAAGTCAGGAGATATCAAGTTCACTACAAAACCATTGGATATCATGCGTATTATTTGGTCTTTTGACCATACTGTCCGTACCGTCAGCATTATTTAAACCGAGTTTATTCTCTATATTAGTTGCACTTTTTTCTGTTTTGCTCTTTGTTCATTCAATATTGGGTATCATTGCGCTCAAAAAAATAAAGCAAAGGCTAATAGATGATCCCGATAAGTACGCCAACCAGCAGGTACCTCAGCCAATTCTTTATACTGCTGTATTTTGGTTTTTACCAAAGTGAAACTTAGATACGTTTAAAGAAGAGTGAATCAACGTTTTTGATAAAAAGTATCAACCACATTACGCATCTCTTCTGACAAGCGGCTCATTTCCTGACCGGCTTTGATAGTATCTGTTGAGTAGTTGGCCGTTACTCCTGATACTTGTTGAATATCATGCAATAAACTTTCTATGCTTTGCGCGAGCGACTGTTGGGTTCCTGAGGTTTGAATAGTCGCCTGGTTTTTACCTTGTATATCGCCAACGACTTCATTTATCTTTAGTAGAGCTTCATCCAGGCGTTCGGACTCCTGCAAGGTTTCTTGTGTTTTATCATTACAACGATTCATTACCTGAACGACCTCTGATACACCAGTTTGCAATGCGACGATGGTTGATTCTATTTCTTGCGTTGATTGTTGGGTACGTTGAGCGAGAGAGCGAACCTCATCGGCTACAACGGCAAAGCCGCGACCTTGCTCGCCTGCTCGTGCTGCTTCAATAGCGGCATTTAAAGCCAGTAAGTTGGTTTGCTCTGCAATAGATTTGATAACTTCTAATACTTGGCTAATGTTTTTACTTTGTGTATCCAGATGCTCAATAACATTCATCGAAGCGCTGATTTCTTCTGATAGCTCTGTATTTGAACGTCTGGCCGAGCTTACTATTTCGCTGCTGGCTTCTGCCTGTTCAGTAGATAGGTTTACTGCATGACTAACCCCTTCGGTATTGGCCGAAATTTCCTTCACTGACAATAACAGATCATGAGTAGCATCAATGATTTGTTGTGTTGAGCTTTGTTGTTGAGCGACAGCGGTTCCTGTTTGGGAGGCAATATTCTCAACATCGTTGGCTTGCTTGGTCACTTTGTCGGAGGATGCATTGATTGAGTTGAGTAGGGTGCCTACTTTTTCGATCATCCAATTAAAGGACTTACTTAATGAGGCGATTTCGTCTTTGCTATAAATGCCTGCTCTGACATCGGTGTCACCAGAGGCAAATCGTTCGGCTGTTTTTATCAAACTACGGACACTCATACCAATAGAAAAGCTCATACCAATAAAAAGATAACCTGCGGCTAGTAGTGAGATGATCACGAAGGTCAATAAAGAATACAGCTGGGCATTCTGATCGGCAATGCGCTCTTCATAAAACTCTTGCAAAAGCACCTTTCCTTGCTGGTAGCTTTGATGCAAAGTTTGTTCGTTTTTCATGATACGATCATGCATTTGTTGGCGAGTGACCGTAATATCCATTGCCAAAAAGAACTGCTCGTCAATAAAGGTGAGTAAGTCGGCTAGTTCTTGCTGTTGTTTGCTGAAGTTGCTATCGAGTTGTCTAAGGCGGCTATCGAAAGTCATTAAGTATTGATTGCTCGCCAATGATTTTTCTTTGATCACTTTTAAGGCATCAAATTCAATCGACATTTCATCGAACAAACGATTATCCGGTGGCTGCAACGCTAAGCCTGAGTTGGTAACGGCAAGTATTTTGTTATAGACCTGATACATCTCGAATATATCATTAGTGAGATAGCGCGCCAGATAATAGTTTGCTAGTTCAGAGTCATTTGCGATACCCGTTTCTATCGCCAAAATCTTTTGTAGCTGAATGATCTCGTTCGCCGGAGTTTGTAGGCCTGCGAGTATATCGGCTACAGAATCTCTAACGTTAAATGAGAGTTGGCTTGATGTATTGGCCGAATTTTGAATTTTGGCGACTTGTTTCTTCCAGCTTTCTGTTTGAGTAAACTTATGTGAACCTCGTGCTAGCTTATCGAGTTCTTGGTTGAAAGTGTTCAGGGAGCTTTTTACGCGCGCTAACTGGGCTTCACTAAGATCTCGATTAGCAACTATCGCCTCTTGGAGGTAAGCGTTATAAGTACGGTAGAGTGATTCTACCTGAGGAATCACTTGCAGTGCAGCAATTTCTTGGCGGCTCTTTTTTATCGACTCTGCGGCTTGAGACAGATAACCAAATCCTAGAATAAATAACGGAATAAGGAATATGACACTCACAAGAATGAATTTGCTGCTGTATTTAAGCCGATTCATCAAGAGAATCGATGGCAAAAAGAACCGCTTCATTGGTGCTCCAGTATTATCGTAACAAGTACTTCCCCTGAATAATAATAGACTAATACTTAGATTTAGTGAGCGAAAATTATTAAAGAATTTATGAAGTTAACTAAGAAAATTAAGCAATGAGAAGGTTTCTCTTCTCATTGCTTAGGACACTTAAAGACGATTTGACTCTGATAGTGGAGAATCATACACAAGGTTGTTTACTCCATCTTGAGTAGACAGACTTTAGTGCTTGTTAAAATTGGCGAAATAAAAGTATAACGCTGGCACAACCAACATATTCAAGAGGGTAGAGCTAATTAATCCAAATAGAATGACCACAGCCATGGGCGCTTGAATTTCGCTGCCAGGTTGTCCTGCAGCCAGTGCGAGCGGAACCAGTGCCAAAGCGGTTGCCAGTGCTGTCATTAAAATGGGGACCAGACGTTCTTCTGAGCCTTGTTCGATAGCCTGTTTTAACGGTAAACCTTCGTCCAATAGATGTCTGATATGATCAATCAAGATAACCCCGTTTCTAGTCGCAATACCAAAGAGAGTGATAAAACCAATAATGGCGGCAATAGTGAGGGTCCCACCTATTATCCAGACACCTGCAATACCACCAATCAGTGCGAGTGGCAGGTTTAACATAATTAAAAAAGCATCACGTATAGAGTTAAATGCTGTGACTAATAAAAAGAAGATACCAATGATGACAATGATGCCTAGCATCAGTAACTTTGAGCTGGCCGATTGCGCGCTTTCAAATTGCCCGCCGTAGGCAACAAAGTATCCGGCGGGTAACTCAATGTTTGTCTGTATTGTACGCTTAATGTCTTCTACCACGCTGACCAAATCCCGCTCTGCGACATTGGCCATAACCACCAGCTTTCTCTGCACATCTTCTCGCGATATTGTATTCGCCCCACGACGACGCTCAATGTTGGCAATGGCTTGAATTGGAACGATAGCTCCGTTGTCTAAGGTTATGAGTGTATTTTTGATGGACTCGTCAGAAGGTTGCTGAGTATTCAGTAACTTCACTACCAGATCGAAATTAGCTTGGCCTGCGAGTACGCTACCCACTTTTTTGCCATCAAAAGCTGTTTCAATAATGTTTGCAGCATCTTGCACAGACAGGCCATAGTTCGCGAGCGCTGGTCGGTCGAATTTGATCTGCAGAAAGGGGATTTCACTTTGCTGTTCCATGGCTACATCTACAGCGCCCGGAACTTGTGCGACAAGGCTCTCAACTTGTTTCCCTAGCTTCCGTAGCTCACTCAAGTTTTCTCCAAAAAGTTTGATAGCAATGTTAGCTCGAGTTCCCGACAGCATGTGATCAATGCGATGGGAAATCGGTTGACCTATGACAACATTGGTTCCTGGTACGGAAGAAAACTTTTGACGTAGAGAAGTGAGTAACTCGGCTTTAGAGCGCTCTTTCATGTTCAGCGTCACTTCTATCTCTGATGCAAAAACCTGCTGAGCATGTGGGTCCAGTTCCGCTCGGCCTGTTCGACGAGCCGTTGCGATCACTTCTGGCTCAGATAGCAAGATCTGTTCTACTCGTTGACCGATATCATTAGAAGTCTCTAAGGAGGTACCTGGTAGCGTTACTGCACTAACGGTTAAACTGCCTTCATTGAACTCTGGCAAAAATCCGCGGCCAAATTGGGTGAGTGTGATAACCGACAGCACTAATCCCACAAGAGCAACGGCTATGATCCACCGACTGTGAGTGATGGCCATTTTTAACCAGGGGCGGTAGCCAGATTTCAGTATTTGAATAAACCTGGAGTCATGCGTTGTTCTAACCACGCTGCTAGCTGGGAGTAAATAAAAACATAAGACCGGTGTTACGGTTAATGCAACAAATAATGAAGCTGATAATGCCATTACATAGGCAAAACCAAGAGGTTGCAGAAGCTTTCCTTCAACACCGCTTAAGAAAAATAGCGGAATAAAAACCAGGATGATAATCAGCGTGGCAAACACAATAGAACTCTGGATTTCTTGTGTTGCTTTAAGAATCACTCGAAACATGGGGTAGGGAGTTTCTCGGTGTGCGTTTTCTCTTAATCGTCTAACGATGTTTTCGACCACAATGATGGCGTCGTCTACCAAGGCGCCCATGGCAATAGCGATACCGCCTAATGTCATAGTGTTTAAACTACCACCTAACCAGTAAATGGTTAAAATAGCCGTGAGTACCGAAAGCGGTATTGCTAGCAGTGCGATGCTGGTTGCTCTGGCACTTAACAAAAAGATGAACATGATAGCAACAACCAATATTGCGCCGTCTCGTAACGCGGTTGTTAAATTACTGATTGAAGTATTAATAAAGTCGGACTGACGGAAGACATTGGTTTCGATACGCATACCTTCAGGTAGAGTGTCCTGTAGATTGGCGATCACGTTATCTAATTCTTCCGTTAGCTTTAGTGTGTTGGTATTGGGTTGCTTTTGAACGCCTAGCACGATAGAAGACTTTGCGTTGTAAGCTGCTGTCCCACGTCTTGGAGCAGGACCTATCTGCACATCGGCCAGATCACGAACCAGTACCGGAAAACCATCACGAGTCGTGACGAAGGCTTGCTCGATATCCGATAAATTTTCAATGCGGCCCAGTCCTTGAATCAGGTGTTCTTGCTGATTCTCTACAAAAAAGCCTGCGGAGGCATTTGCACTGGCTTTAGATACGGCATTATTTAATTGTTGTAAAGAGACCCCATAAGCAGATAACCGTTCTGGAGAGGCGACTACTTGAAATTGCTGTGTTTCACCACCGTTGGGAACAACTTCAGCAATGCCCGGTACTGCAAGAATGCGTCGACGTACTACCCAGTCTGCAACGGTTTTTAGTTCCATTTCTGAGTGTTTATCAGATACCAGGGCGATAAACATAATTTCGCCCATCACCGATGATACGGGAGCTAAAATTGGTGGAGGGATATCACTTGGCAAACTAGATAGCGTGGTTTGGAGTTTTTCTGAGACAATTTGTCGGGCATTATAAATATCGGTGCCCCATTCAAAATCAATATGAATGACAGAAATACCCACGCCTGTACTCGAGCGCACTCGGCGTACACCACTGGCACCATTCATTGCAGTTTCAATCGGAAAAGTAATCAGCTGCTCCACATCTTGTGGTGGCATTCCTCGACCTTCGGTTACCACTGTCACAACAGGGGCTGTAAGGTCCGGGAAGACATCAATGGGCGTATCTTTTGCTGTCCATCCACCCCAAAATAGCAAGAGTGCGGCCATGGCAACAATTAGCAGTCGGTTTTTTAGCGACCAGTGAATAGTATTTTTTATCATAGTAATGCCGCTAATTAATGGGCGTGACCGTGTCCGAGAGAATCTCCACCTAAGGTTGCTAACTTGACATAGTAAGCACCTTTCGAAACCACTCGTTCATTGTTTTGAACACCGGATATTACTTCCACCCAATGAGTATCTTTGATGCCTAAAGTGACCACTCGGCGTTCAAAAGATTCTCCTTCAGATTGGACGTAAACAACAGACTGACCGTTATCATCAATAACGGAAGAGGTAGGGATAGCCAAAACAGATTTTGATTCACCAATAAACAGGTTAACTGGAAAACGAGAACCTATCAGGCCAGGGCCTTGTGAGGTAGGGTAGGCAATAGCCACTTCGACAGTTCTGGAAGGCAAAGTCACTTGCTGATTTATTTTAACAAGGCTGGCATTGTTTGTGGTATCTAAAACGACCATCTGTTTGCTGGACTTAAACCATACGCCAGAAGTTTCGTTAACTCTTTCGCCGAATTTTTCTGGAATTTGAACGTTTAACCAACGCATGTTTTTATTGGCGATGGCAAACAAAGGCGCACCTTCTAAAACATAAGAGCCAGGGTGAACAAACACTTGAGTGACTTCACCCTGAAGAGGAGAAGTTAACAGAATACCTGCTGCTTTGTGCTTGCCCGTTTGTTGGGCAAGACGCGTCTTTGCTGTTTTGAGTTCGGCACTGGCTACCGTTTGTTCCTGTTTCGCCTCCATCAAAAGCTTTTCAGAAACTGAGCCTTTTTGGTAGAGTTTTTCCTGGCGAACAACGTCCGCTTTAGCTAGTTTTAGCTTCGACTCAGCACGCTCAATATCCAGTTGCAAATTTCCAATATCAGAGTTTGAGCCTAATCGTGGAACAAAACTACCTAGTGACTCATTAACCGCGATTGAGTGGCCTGCAGTGATCATCCGAGGTGCCGTATAATAACCATCTTCTGGTGCTCGAATAATAGTAAATTCATTAAGAGGTGCCGTGACCGTTCCAAAGCCAGGTAAAGATGGACGCAGCGCTTTATTTTGAACTTGAACGCTGGCAAATGGGTTTTGCCACTGTTGTTCTTTGAGGTAGCCAACGTCACCTTCATTGGCTGTGTGTTCTATTTTTGCGTCGGTTTTCTTTGCATACACTGAAATATGACCAAGGTGATGGACACTTTCAAAGTCTTCGGTGGTAAGTTTGACTTGAAGCTCAAAACGACCTGTTTTGTTAGGCACAACATCGGGCAAAAAGATACCTGTGCGGGCTGGTTCGCGAACTCTGAATCGAGCGACAGTTTTCTCTTGAGTTTTTAAATAAATATCCAATACGCCATTAAGAACAGGCTTAAAGTCTTTGAGCTGAGTAAAGTGCGCAGCAAAAGTCGAGGGTTTATTGACAACCAGGGGAGGGAACTCAACAAAAAGTTCTGTCGTATCGTTATAGTGGGTGACGACATTTGCGGGTTCTTTTTCTTCTTTATGTTGCTCAGGTGCTGAGTGGGCGTGACCACCACCCGCTTGTGCGGGGAGGCTAGTCAACCAACCCGCAATAAAGATGAAGCTTAGTTGAGTAGCAAGAGACTTAGTGATCATGGTCGCCTTCGTCATGAGAGTGGTCTTTGTCTTCATGCGAGTGGCTATTGTCGTCATGAGAATGTTCTTTGCCATCGTGAGTATGATTATCTTTTTTGGGTTCTTTTGACTGATTGTCATCATCGCCATAATAAGCTTCTGTTTTGGGCTTTTCTTTATGCTGTTCATCATGGCTATGACTGTGTTTCTCGTCGCCATGAGAATGTTCGTCATTACCGTGAGAGTGAGTATTTTTGTCGGTAGCCGAGTGGGCATGATCATCACCGTGATGATCGTCGCTACAACCTGTCATGCTTAGAGAAAAAGCAAGCATCGCAGCAATAAGAGCTGTGTGTTTCATGGTTACCCCTTTTATGTATTTTATTTATTAGTATGATTATGGGATCAAAGGATCCAGCCGATAAAGGTTTCTATTGCGTGGTGATTGGATACAACCAAAAGAGGTAATAGTAAAAAGTATGACCACAACATAATGTTTGATGAGAAGAACTTCGTTTTGGATTGTTCTCGCTCCAAAAGAAAACGAATCCTTTGTTCTACTTCAGAGCCTAATATAGAAACTGGATACAGGTTAGACTGTTGGCAGCGAGCCAGCTTGAGTAACACTTCAGCCACTTCCAGTTGGTTAAATTGGTTGGCAACATCTTGGTCGGCTCTTATTTCTGTAGAGAGTTGCCAACGCTTTTGTAACTTTCCTGGCGAAAGATGGAATGTCAAAAAAATCTCGAACCAGATGTTTTTGAATACGTCCTTTCTTCTAATATGAGCGCTTTCGTGCGCGAGTACTATACGCTGTTCTCTTTTGGTCAGGTACTTCATAATTCCCGTAGACATAAATATTTTGGGAGAGAATACACCCGAGGTGAATGCGAGCAGCTGCCGATGCTCAAATAATTGAAACAGCTTGTTTGGTTGCACAAGACGAGCCAGCTGGTTTCGTTGGTACAATGCTTTGATTTTATAAGCTGCTCGATAGATAAAAGCAGAAGTTAACACCATAATGACACAGATCCAGAGACCTGATTGAATAGTACTTAAAGTCACTTCGGGAAAGTGTACTAAGCAAAAGTGAGGGTGGTGGAGCGAGTGAGTTAAGCAATGATCATCTAACCAGCCTGTCAGTTTGGCAATGGACAAAATAACCAAAGACACCGAAATCAAGATTGGTAGAGACAACGGCATGGTTGCTGCAAACCACAGCAATCTTCTTTCGTTTTTAACACTGCTACATACTTTGGTGTGGCTAACGCCCCAGGCGATCACGTTACCAAGTATCCACGCCATGAGAGCGGTAACAAAAAACATCCAGAAAAACATCAACGACATTATGATTCACCTACTTTTCGGCGGCGTTCAATTTCTGCTCCGAGCATATTTAAAGCGTCGTCATCAATGGACTCGGCGGCGTTGATGATAGCCGCTGTTGACAGCTGAGAATCAGTGCCGAAACGACCTAACATATCGGTAATCATGGAGCCGAGTAGTTCTTCTTTAGAGACTTTTACGGAATAGATGTAACTGTGGCTCTGCTTACTTCTGACTAAGAGTTCTTTTCTAAAAAGTCTTTCGAGTGCAGATTGGATCGTATTGGTCGAGAGCTTCTTAGTGCTACTGAGGTGTTCATGGACCGATTTAACCGTTCCTTCACGGTGAATCCATAAATGTTCCATGACTTTTATCTCAAGTTCTCCCAAGATTGGAGATTGCACCATAGTTAGATACCATTACGTAAAGTGTGAGTATCGCTATCATACTGATAAAAAACCGATGGTCAATCGGTTTTTTATCAAGTTGGGGAATATGTTGGTTAAATAGCTGGAATGTTTAAGTGCGAAATGGGCTTGCAATTTCTTTATAATGGTTTGTTTTTATTGTATTTTATGGCTTTAGTTGGGAGAGGTGCCTGTGAAACTAGATGATCTTGAATATCTATGGGACGGCAGCGACCCGGGTTGGCAGCTTCACCGGATTGACAGCCAGGTATGGCGTTTGATCTTTCGATTTGCACAAGGAGGGCCAAGTAATCAAGAAATAATAGCGCTCAGAAAGGTGGTTCCAGAATTTAAGAAAATGAAGCTTCTTGAGGTTGTCTGCTTACTTAAAGGAGAAGGTTACTACGATACTCCTGATATTTTTAACGATAAGGAGTGTAATAATATGGCTGCATTAGCGACGAATTTGGGTTTAAAATTTGAAATCATTACTGAACAGAGTATAGGGTATTTACCTGTATCAAAAGACAACTATGCACTTCTAATAGAAGACGAAGAGCTATCATTAGTTGTTTGTGAGAAAATGTTAGAAGCTGGAGTTCCCGTCGTAACTACTGAGCAGGTGCGTAAGCACATGGATTAATCAATGGATATTGATTATTAATAAACTGGATTTTCGCCTATTTAATGTGGTCGTATAAGTTTTAAAAGGTTTAAATAATGTTATATCTTGCAGTAGCATTGATTGTTCTTATTTGGTTAGTTTTTAATTCAATTGCGTTAGGACGTATTAAAAATAATATCAATCTTACAGTCAATCAGATAAAAAATTATTCATTGTTTGTTTGGGGCGTGCCTTTTCTTGGCGCCATTTTTATTATTGGCCACATGCCAGCCTATGAGCCAGAAGAAAAAGGTAATGGAGAAAACTTTCTACTAACAACTACGAACCTTGAAGAGCAATTTTCTAATGAGTTTGGTGTGTCCTTCTCAGAGGTGGTCACAGCTAGTGAATCCAACAATATCGATTTAGAGAAGTATAAACATTATTTTCCCTATTGGTTTCGGCACTGGATAGCCTCTCTTGGTGACAAGGTGGGTGCTGATTTTTCGGCTTACGAATTAACGCATTCTGTTGTTTTATCACGAAGTCCTTTTAGTTTTGCTAAAGCAGTTGATACAGCGGTTGGATATAATCTGAACCGTATGCGTCAATTGCTCGCTGGTATAAATTGCTTTAACGAAGATAAATGCGCTGTCTTTATTTTTGATGATGAGGAACTCTATTACTCTTACTTAGGCCAGTTTTATGATGAAGAAGGAGAGTTTTCTCAAAGTTCTGGGGTATTTATTTCTTTGCCCTTTAAACATCTGGTAGTGAAATCGGTCGTGCTCAGCGAAATTGAGCATGTGCTTGTTCATGAACTGACGCATTTATTACTTTCTGATAATGACCTGCCAGTTTGGATAGACGAGGGTATAGCGATGAGCGTTGAGTCTCGACTGGCTGGTTACAATGTTTATCAAAAAAACTTGAATATGGAGAAGCACTCCGTGTTTTGGGAGCAGGATAGATTGGAGAGCTTTTTTTCTGGAGCTGGATTCAAAGAGGCTGGCGATTTATCTGAATATTCTTATGATTTAGCAATGAAGCTCGTTTCAGTATTCTCATCAGACTGGAGTCGTTTTGCTCAGTTTGTAAACCAGGCGACTAGAGAAGATGCTGGCCAGAAAGCAGCCGAAGAGATACTGGGAATAGACCTAAGAGAGTTTGTGATGCACTTTATTGCGGATGATTAGAAGCCTTATAATTCACGATTAATTAAAAACTATGAACATTAAACAGATTGATATTTTTCATCTAGAGGAGTGTGTTTGGCTAGCTCAAAAGTGGGTTGGCGTGTCCGCCTATGATTTTTCTTTTGAACCACTTTTTCGATGTCGTCGACCTTACCAGATACCACCAGGCCGAGAACTTATTTGCCGAGTAGGGGCATTTGAAAATTATGAAGACTCTTATTCTGAGTTGAAGAAAATAGGATTCGCGTTGATAAACAATGTAGAAGAGCACTTCCGAGCAAGTGAATTATCTCAGTGGTATCCTCTTATCGAAGGTGACACTCCGAGAAGCATTTGTTACGACAAGATTCCTGATGTTTTAGATATAGAGCGTGACTTTGATTACCCTGTGTTTATCAAAGGATCTCGTCAGACAGCCAAGCATAGTAAAAACTTAAGTGTTGCTAAAAACAGAGATGAGTGTCGTAGTATCCTAAAAGAATATCAACGCCATCCTATATTGCACTGGCAGCAGTTAGTCTGTCGTGAGTTTGTAGACTTAAGAGCAGTCGAAGCAGCTTCCACTGAAAAGGTATCACCGTCCTATGAATTTCGAAGTTTTTGGTATAAGGGTAAGCTGGTTGGAGTGGGGCATTATTGGTCTGAATTCGTTAAGTATTCATGGTCCGAATCAGAGAAAGCCGAAGCGTTAGCTTTGGCTAAAAAAGTATCTGATACGGTTAAAGTGCCGTTCTTGGTTATCGACCTCGCGCAGACTCTTGATGGTCGCTGGATCGTTATTGAGTGTAATGATGGACAAGAAAGTGGGTATGCGGGTGTTGAGCCTATTCAACTTTGGAACAATGTTTTAAAAGCTGAACACCAAACTGATGAAGTTTGAACTAAGCCGTTCGTACTAGTAAGAACTCAAGACACTAGGAAATAAAGATAAATAAGGGTGTGAAAGGATTATTATGAAACCACCTATCGACAAAAACAAAGTCGTTGTACTCACAGGTGCGGGTGTTAGTGCCGAAAGTGGCATTCCCACCTTTAGAGACGCTGACGGGCTGTGGAATAATTATTCCATACAACAAGTAGCTACACCTGGTGCCTGGAAGGCGAATCCTGAGTTAGTTCTGGATTTTTATAACGAAAGACGCCGTCAGATAGCGGATTGTGCGCCGAATAAAGCACACATCGCGATAGCTAAGCTGCAGGAGAAATATAATACCATCGTCATTACGCAAAACATCGATGATTTGCACGAGCGGGCTGGATCTAATCAGGTTATTCATGTGCATGGTGAAATCACTAAGGCGAGAAGCGAGAGTGATATTAAAGATGTTGTCTCTATCGGCTACAAGGATATTAATCTTGGCGATTGTTCAGCCGATGGCCAGCAACTACGCCCTCATATTGTGTGGTTTGGTGAGACGGTACTTAACTATAATTTGGCGCGGGAACACTTAAAAACAGCGGGGAAAGTGTTGGTAGTGGGGACCTCTTTATCGGTTTTCCCCGTAGCCAATCTGTTAAAGAAAGCCAGATACGGTGCAGAAAAGATCATTGTGGCTCTTGATATCGAGAAGCGTCCTTATGGATATCGTTTTATACGGGGTAAAGCGACTGAAATGGTATCGTATATTTCCTGCCGCTGGTTAGAGGGAATGAGGGCTGACGAATGACGACTTTGAGATTTGAAAGTTTGGTCGTATTTTGAACATATCGAATATTAAGTTTACGAAAGAGGCAATTGTTGGCCGAGTTTATCGCTAATAATATGGATTTTAATATGCCGAGAAATATTAAGATAATTATTAATAAACAATAGGATAGAAGAAATTTTAGCGGCTTTTAAGTTAAGAGATATTTTAATTTATAGGATTTTCTTCTGTTTTTATATTTTCGATAAAAAAGATAAGTTATCAGAGCGTTTTATAAGAGAGCTGTTACTGTGATGACTCGCATATTGGCCTTATAGATACTTCTGTTGTGATATCACTTTCTATCCTTGCACCAATGGACCCAATAAATGCAACGTCATGGTCAATCTCTGACATGTCATTAGATTCACGCAGACGCAAATAGAACTTTTCATGATTTCTCCCAGAACGCGCATTTTGAATTATTGAATAGAGCCTCGTGCACCTTCTATTAGTTAACTTTGATTCAAATGATTTGAGCATCTATCGAATATTTGATGGTTGAAAGATAACTAGCTCGAAAGGCCAGAGTGTCTTAGGATGGCATCAGGGTGTCTTAAGTTGGTGCTGAGAAGTTCTAAACGTAGTTTGTGTATATTAATTGCTCAGCCATTGCTGTCTAATTCATAAGAGAGTAATTTACTAAATAAAACAACGAGATAGCAAGGTATTCTTGATCTGGTTTATTAACTTATAAATCTATAATTTTTCTATTTTCATCCGAATTTAACTATTTGCTAGGATTTTCTTACTCGTTTTTCTCATTCTTGTTTTCTCTTTACACAAAGGAAAAGCGAATGAAATTAAACACAGTTTTACTCTCTGTATGCGTGTCGGTTGGTAGCATGAGTCTTTATGCAGGCAAGAATATTTCGCCTATTGAACCGCCCATGGTGACGATTCCAGCAGGCAGTTTTGAAATGGGATCTGACGACAGAGAATCCTCTAAACCTGTTCATAAAGTCCATTTGAAGGCTTTTGGTCTCGGCAAGTACGAAGTGACCGTTAAAGAGTTTCGGCAGTTTGCTAAAGCGACGGGTTATCCTCTACCTACCGAATGTCGCCATGAGTTAGATGGTTGGTTTAAGCTGGCGTCTCCAGGAAGCTGGGATGCCAATGCGCTGACGACCAGTGAATTTCAACCAGTAGTTTGCATCAACTGGAAGGCAGCCAAAGCTTATACGGATTGGTTGGCTAAAGAAACGGGGAAACCCTACCGCTTACCAACAGAAGCTGAGTGGGAATATGCCGCTCGAGCAGGTACCAAGACCGACTATTTTTTCGGTGATGATAAAGATGGTACACAAGTGTGCGAATACGCCAATACGGCGGATCTCTATGGCGAAAGCATTTTGCAACGGGATGCTAACACCAGTTATTACAATTGGACGACTGGGTTGCATAAATGTTCTGACTCTTCTGCTTACGCCAGCATCGTCGGTATGTATAAGCCAAATCCTTTAGGCTTATATGATGTGATCAGCAATGTTCAAGAAATGCTCGCCGATTGTTATGTGAGAGGATATGAAAACGCACCAACGGACGGTTCAGCGAGAAAAGATGGCGAATGTCGACGACGTGTCGCCAGAGGCAGCAGCTGGCACTGGGATAATAGCCCGCTCACAGCTCGCGGAGCCATCGGCGAAGATTTTTCGGGTGGTGTTGATGGTTTTCGAGTCGCCCTTGATGGCGAGGCTCCAAAAGCTTCTAAAGCGACCCAGTATTTTTTAAAGTCACTTAAATTTGCGCAAGCGACAGAACGAAAACGCCGAGCGCTGATATCTGACTTTCCAGAGCCTGTGCGCAATGTGAAGTTAAAACAGAGCGACGGCGTAGTGACCTTAACCTGGGATAAGCACCATCAGCAGGATATTGAAGGTTACCGCGTCTATCGTAACCCAATAAAAGGTGAGATGTTTAAGCTGGTTGCGGCTAACCTCAAGCACAATCATTTTGTTGATGCTAACGCCGGAAAACATGAGTATGAATACACCGTTGTAGCAGTAAAAAATCATTTGCAAAGTTATTACAGTGAACCGGTTATTACTAAGGCAGGTACTTTTAATTTGCCAGGCAAGATCGAGGCGGAATGGTCCGTTAAGACAGAAGGGGCTTCTATCAGTTTTTCTTCCGATAATGATCGTGGCGGCCATGTGCTGACAGGGCCCGAAGGTATTGCGAAACAGGCGCAAATGGAATATTCCATAGACGTTACTAAAGCCGGACATTATCAAGTGGAGTTTCGGGTTGCGAGTCCTGAAGATCGCACAGGTTTTGAGCTTTTGATCGACGATAAAAAGCTCGATCGATATGCTGTTGCCAAAACAGGCGGTTATCACGAGTGGCAGACTCAGGGAGGAAGCAGTATTTATTTAAGCAAAGGCAAACATTCGCTAAAGATCAAATCACTGGACAGCCACTGGAAGTTAAACTGGCTGTCATTGCTGCCAAAAGAGAGCTGATCGTTTGAGCCAGTAAGAGACAAAGGCAGCACTGAGTGCTGCCTTTATAAATTAAGCGCTGTGAGCTTTTCTTGATTGATACGAGACCAACGCTGTGTTGCATGTTCGCGAATATATTGACTGTAAAAATCGTAGTTCACATGAGTGTCTTTTTCTTCACATAAGAGAAGGGCGATGTTTAGGCTCAAGGGAGTTTCTCCGGCCATTTCTGCTTGTTCAAAAGCCCGCTGTGCCTGAACAATAAACGCGTGGGAATCTTGTGTTGCTTTCGCCAGAAGAACTCGTAAATAAGCATTGTGGGCGTTATTTGCAACCAGAGTATCAACAAGTGCTTTGGCATCACTCAATCGATTCTGTTCAATATACATAGTGAGCAGTTGTTCGCGACTTGATTTGGCAACCCAGTGGTTAGGTGTTAGTTGCGTATATTCCAGAACCCGTTTCAGGTGTGGCTCTTTGTCCGAAGGCTTTTTAGTAAATATCGAATAATGAAAAGGTATTTTTGCAAAGTGATAAATTGGCAGCTGGTAGCTTCTCATTTTACTTTCAGCTTGTCGCAGGTATTGGTATTTATCTTCGTCTTGACGGTTTTTAGATGCCATGACTGAAAGATAGGTAAGGGCGTGCAATTCTCGAGAAACATCTCTGGCTTGTTCCGACAGCTGAGCAGACATTAGCAAATCGTTTTTTACGGCGGCATAATCGCCCGCTTGATGATCGAGCCATGAGCGCGCGACCCAGGCATCCGCCTGACGCTTCAAGTTGCCAATATGCTCAAACTGTTCGATTGCGGCAGTTAACTTTTGAGCACTGAGTTCATATAACTCTTTACTTGTTAATATCTGACTTTGATACAAGAGTGCATTGCCTTGTTGCTGGCTGTCTTTTTGCTCTTGTGCCTGTTGACTGAGTTTTTCTGCCATTATCATGGCTTTATCTAACTCATCGGATGCGATGTAGTGATGAACCAGATGACCTAATAGAATGAGATCCGATGGTCGCTGCTGGTGAGCAATGGCCAGATTAGCCAGTTTGACTTGAGGTGGCTGCACTTCGTTGAGAAACGAGTATAGAAAATCTTGTTGCAGATGTTGCTGTAATTTAGCGATGGCCTGCGTTGTATTGGAGGCCGATAGTTCACCATTCCATTCATTGACACGTCCCTTAAGCGAAAAGTCGAGAAATGTAATCTGGTTGTGGGCACGCATATCAATGGACAAAACCATCGGATGTTCATCAGCAATCTTTGGATATTCTAGCTCGATGGCCAGATTGAAACTTCTCGAATCTATGTGGGTGAGCGCTGTAAAATTAAAGTGCTCATTATCAGTCAGTTCTATTGATGAGCCATCTTGTGGATCTGAAAAGGGCAGATAGGCAATCTTGGACACTGTTGCTCGGGTGTTTTGGTCGGAGGTGTCTCGAAGAGTGGTTAGGATAAATCCTAAACAGAACACTAAAACAATGGCTGCTAGTGCAAGTATTGAGCTTCGTCGAGGTTTGGAAGCTTTAAGGGTTATGTCTGTAGTTGGCTGAGGTGAGTGTTTTGGCTCTGCTGATTGAACCAAGGGTAATTGCCATTGATACCCTCTCTTCGAGAAGGTTTTGATGGCGTCGTTGCCTAATAGATTTCTTAAATGGCTGATATTCTGAAAGATAGCCTGATCAGAGACCACCTTGTCTTGCCAGACGTGAGACAATATGTCGTTTTTGCTGAGCACTTTGTCACGATGCTGCAACAGCAGGCTGAGCACCTTGGCTTCGTTATGGCGAATAGCGACGGCTTCACCCTTTTGCTTCAAAACAAGATCGGCACTGTTAAACTCAAAATCTTTAAATCGGTACAGCATGGTTGCTTGTGGACGCATCAGTGGTTCTTCGAATGTGAGCGTATTTTAACGGATTGGGCCTTATAGAGTCACTGTTTTATCTAAAGCTTTTATGAGAGGAAAGCGGTGTATAATCTTATTGTTCATAAAATAGGTATTTTAATTGTTAATAGGATGAAACTTAAGGTGTTAATTCTCTTTGTTGGTTTTTCGGTATTTGCTACTGCTGGTAAATGGACTGAGTCTGGAAAAATTACAAGTATATACCCTAAGCCCAGTCGAAATGGTATCTATTTTAAGCATCAGCACATGATCAATGATGGATGTTCAGTTTCTTCAAATCTTTTTCTTAGGGCTGACCAGCCGTTGTTTAAAGAAACTTACTCATTGTTACTGGCATCATATACATCGAATAAAAAAGTCAAACTTTATATTGACGGATGCCAAGCAACTTACAATTACCCCATAATCACAGAAGTAGTTGCAGACTAGCCGCTTGTTGGACTTGTAAATCATAGCTCAGAGTCCTGCTAGAGGACTCTGACTTACTAAACGAAAAGCTAACATTATTTAATTCTATCGTTATCAGTTACTCGTCCTTCATATTGTCGATAAGAGCGTAAACTTCGGGCACCAGCCAGCGGTCCATTTTTCGCCAGCCGTCTTCTAGCTGAGTCATCACTACGACCACCAGGTTTTGACTTGGATCAGCCCAGAAAAAAGTGCCGCCTTTACCTGCCCAATAAAAACTGCCTTTGGCTCTATGCCCATCGGTTGCTTCTTTGACACCGAGGCCGTAGCCGAAGCCTGTGCCTGGGTAAAGTTTGGGAAGTAACCAGGTATCCATATTTTCTGTGTGCGAGCTTAACATAGTGTTGACGAGGGATTCCGACAAGATCCGATGGTTTTTGTACTGGCCTTTGTGCATTAGCATGGAAACAAATTTGGCGTAATCACTGGTCGTAGAGATGAGTCCACCACCGCCAGAATGTAAACTGGGTTCTTCTAGATATTCACTACGATTTCCAAATTCACCAAAGCTCACTTCGCCATCTTCATACTCGTACATGTCTACCAATCGAGAGGCATTAGCGGCTGCTACCCAAAAGGCCGTGTCATTCATTTCTAAAGGGTCAAAGATGTGTTGTTTCAGATAATCGCCTAGTCGTTGTCCTGTCACTTTTTCGATCAATGCGCCCTGAATATCACTGGCAATACTATAACGCCATTGAGCTCCCGGCTTATGTTTTAATCCAATACCAGAGACATCGCTAATGAGTCCATCGGTTGTATTGTCGCGATCGTTAGGATCAAGTAATAAATACATAAAGTCTACCCAATTGCTAAAGCCACCAAAGTAGCCGAGTCCAGCAGTATGGGATAAGAGCTGATGGACGGTAATGGTGTGTTCTTTTCCATCAAATTCAAAAGGTTCAAAGTCGGGCAGGTAGGTTCTAATGTCTTCATCAAGTTTGATTTTTCCTTGTTGCACTAATTGCAACACCGCCACTGACACAATAGGTTTTGTCATCGAGTAAATGCGAAAAACGTCATTCTTTTTGAGTTCTTTTTTTTGCTTGATGTTGTTATAGCCAACGGAAGAGTAGTGGATAATTTTGTCATCCTTCATGATCATGGTGACAGCACCAGGAAACTGATGCTCTGTTACATATCGTTCAATCTTTTTATCCAGTGTATTTGCTGAGTTAACGATGGGTGTTAAAAAAAGCAGAGCCAGTGTAACCGTAAGAGTCCAATTGGTTTTCATTAGTATTACTCCTGATTGATTAGGCTACCAAGATAAGACAAAGCAAGTGAAATGAAAGTGAAAAGTAAGATAAAGCGTCCAATCAATTTCAGAGATTTCTTACAGAGATTTGCGAGAAGCCTGATTTTGTTGAACACGGCACTGGTGTATGATTTATCGTGCTGTTAGTTGTAGGTATACAGGGATAACTTTCAGCCAAATATTGCTCACAAAGGAATGATGTATTGGAAGGAAGTTATAGCATATTTAATGTAAATAACTGAAAGGACTTTAGCATGGCCAATCTATTTAGATTCAGTGCAAGCTTAGCTGCGCGCATTACAAAGTGCGGATGTCGCGCCAGATTTTCAAACGTTCGAGTACAACTCTTCAGGGCTCAAAAGGATGATTGCCCACGAGAACCATCGATTGCCAAAACGTATCAGCAACTGTCTGATAAAGATCTCGCCGGTCGAAAGAACGACTTATTAGTATCAGGAACAGCAGATGACGATGGTCAGTTTGCCGCGAGTTTTGATGGAGACAAACTCGATTATGCCGGAGAGTGTATCGAGGTCGTTGTTAGTTTTAGACAGATCCCTGGGAGTGAAAAGTCACTCGATCCCGAAGAACATTTTTTATTAGCTCGATACTGTCCACAATGGGAACAGTTAGAACGTTATCAACATCACTATTATGATTTTCTCGTTCCATCCAATATTTGGTGCGCATGGCTTAAAAAACACGATATCTGGGTCATTTGTGGCCGAGTGACTACCTGTGAAAAACCTCAAAGCCCTGTTGGTGGCGTTAAAGTAAAAGCGCACGATGTGGACTGGATTCAAAATGACTTTTTAGGTGAAGCCACTACTGATGCTAATGGTTGGTTTTATATTTACTATGATGGCGACCAATTCAAGAAAACACCTCTATCTCCCTTTATCAATCTAGAATGGACTGGCGGTCCTGATGTGTACTTTCAGATCGAAGCGCAAGATGCTAATGGCAATACCATCCTGCTGTTGGATGAGCCACCTGCACGCGGACGTAAGCCTGACAGAGAAGACATTACCAACTGTTTTTGCGTTGAGTTGTGTGTTGATCTGGAGCCGATTAACCCTGTTGAAATTCCTATGTGGACTCATGTGGGCAACTATCAAATACCCGACTCAACCAATATGCACGATTTTCGTAGCAATGGTTATACTCAAGTGGGTAATCTGGCGTTTACCGGAGTGATGACCATGATTGGTCAAACAGGAAAAGCAACCGCCAGCAGAAAACTACGCTATCGTTTTCTTTATGAAAGAAATTGGACTGGCCCAGCGTTGCCTGCCAATCCTGTCACCAAAGATATGATCCCTGCCACTCAAGTTGGGCAGATAGTGGCTTCTTTATCACCTCTCATTTTAGAGCCGGTTTATGTCAATAACCCGGCGGCGACACATAACCATGTTCCTGATGTTAATGGTTGGATCTCGGTAGAAAGCGACTCGCGTTATACACCTGTTGGCAATCGACTGATTCGGCTTAACTCAACACACTTAGCGCCTTCTCAAGGGTATAGTAATCCGTCTCCTAATCCTGATGCAGGTACTCCGGCAGCTATTGATGCTGCTCGACAAGTTCATGAGTTCGCTCTGGCGTATGAGCTTCAGGAAGATACAGGCGGAGGTTGGACAACCATCCATGAAAGTTTGTTAGAAAAGATTGTCATCAATAATGCCAGCGCGTTGATGTGGTTAGAGTTAGACGAGTTTCTAACGGGGGCTAATTTGTGTCAGCCTATCACCCATACGGTAACGGTTCGTTATACCGTAGACCATCCTCATCTTGACTGGTTCGAAGTAGAAATCGAAAAACAGGGAGCACACATGGATTGGCCGGTACCCAGAATCGATGATGGAGGCAGCTTTACCTTTAGAGGAGGGCAGTCCACTGGAACGCCTGCAACTTCTGATAACCCAGTCAATGTTGCAGCCTGGGATGCCTGTTCTTACATCGTGTTTTTGCGCTCTCATCGACGCCTGACAAATGGCTACGGTGGACCAGGAATACAAACGGCTTATCGAACCTTCTGTAAGACTTAATCTAGCCTTTGTTGACAGGCTCTCGATGTGTTCGAGAGCCTGATCGATTGTCTCCGTGTAACCTGAATAGAAAAGCGCCAAAGAAAGGGTAAGTTTTGGTGCTTTTTAAGCTCTTTGTCAAAAGCTTAACGAGCGTGAGATTCTAATCCATAGTCAAGCCACGTAAATCGTGGATTTAGAAAGAAAAACCAGACATATCGCCCTGCAATGGGGTGGCGTTTTGAGCCCTGTTACACTAGACTAAACTATTCTTACAAGCCTATCGTTTTAATAACTCAAAACAGCTGCATAGATAGGCCATTTTACTCAGTGTCTGACGTTTGTCTTGTTAAGGGATAGACTTATGTATTTTAAGTACAGTTTACTATTCATTCTTTTTTTCGTTTCTTTTTCGTTGAACGCCCGGGATGTCCATATTGCCTTGATTAAAGATGGGCCCGCTCAAAAAGAATTTTTATCCGAACCTCAAGTTATCCGTGAAATCAAAGATCTGCTTGGCAATGAATTCAACCCCATATTTGTCGCTGATGAGCTGACGACAGGGGATTGGACCATCGCTGGCATCAATCGAGTTCTTGATAATGCCTATGCAAATAAAAATGTTGATGTTTTGGTGACGTTAGGAGCTATCTCATCAAACGAAGTTGGCAAGCGCAAAAGCGTCGCTAAACCAACCATCGCGGCGGCGATTATTGATCCGGCTGCTCAGGGACTGCCCTATAGCAGTGGCAAGAGTTTGCGCAATAACTTCACTTATATTGCTGATGTAAAAGAGCCTGGACATGAAATTGCGTTCTTCAAAGACTTTGTTAGCAGTAACAAGTTAGGCGTCATCATTGAACCGATTTTGTTTGATAGTTGGCCTGAGCTAGCCGAACTGCTTGAGGAGGCCGAAAGAAGCTTCAATGTGTCGTTTGTGCGTATCAGCGCCGAAGGCAATCCTGCTGCTGTTGTTAATAAGATTCCAGCGGATGTAGAAGCGGTTATTGTCGGGGTGTTATCGCAGTATTCTGATCAACAAACGAGACAGTTAGCTGCAGAGCTTATTAAGCGCAAGCTCCCCAGTTATACCTTCGTTGGCGAAAAAGACGTAGAAAATGGTTTTCTGGTAACCAAAAACCAAATGAGTCAGGCACAGCAGCAGATAGCTCGACGGGTAGCGATTGACATTCAACGTATTTTGTTGGGAGCGAATGCAAAAGATTTGACCGTCGACATGCGCTTTAGCGAAAGAGTTATTTACAACGAAAATACTGGCCTTTCTATTGGCTTTGCGCCTAAGTGGGCCGATATTATTGATGCCCGCATAATCAACAGCGAAAAACAGGTCAATCGCCGAGCCTTTACGCTGCGTGAGGCCATTGCATTTGCCATCAAGAACAATCTGGATTTAAGCGCCTCTATGATCAATGTCGACTTGTCTGCCAAAGATGTTGCGCTGGCACGACAAGGGCTTTACCCCAGTCTATCGGTAGGGGCGGGTTACACACAGATTAAGGAGACTCAGGTAGTTCCCGGAGTTAGTCCAGAAAAACGCGCCGATGCTCAGTTGAGTTTTTCGCAAGTGATTTATTCGGAAGGTTTATGGGCAAACTATGATATCAGTAAGTTACTGCTAGAAAGCCAGGAATCTCTTTATCAATCCAGCTTATTCGATACCGTGCAACAGACAGCTACAGCCTATCTAAACTTATTACGAACTAAGTCAGAAGAAGAGATTCGTCAGGCCAATCTGGAGGTTACGCGAAAAAATCTGGAGCTGGCAGAAAACCGTTTACGAGTAGGCTCAGCCAGAAAATCCGATGTGCTGCGTTGGAAAAGCCAACTGGCTTCTGATAGAAAGAATCTATTTACATCTCAGGCTAATCGCCGTAACGCAGAACTGGAGTTGTCTCGTATATTAAATTTGCCGGGCAAAATATTAGTAGACGCACGTCAGCCAGAAGTTGGCAGTTTGTTAAACATACTCACTAACTCCAGATTTCAAAAGTTTGTTGCGAATGAAATACATTGGCAAGTATTCCAAGATTTCTATAAACAGGAAGCGTTAGCGAATTCGCCAGAGTTAAAAGTCTTTGAATCCAGACTTGGTATTAACCAACGAGAGTATCATGCTAATCGTCGTGGTCACTATGTGCCTGATGTGAGCTTGTCAGCTCAAGCCGGGCACAATTTTGATCAAAGTGGGTTGGGAGCGTTAGATCATCGAGTAGAAGACAGTTGGACCATCAGCTTGAATGCAACCTGGTCGCTGGACTTAAACAACAAACGACGAACCACCACAAGCCGTAAGAAGTTGGAACATAAACAACTGGAATTACAAAAGCAGGCGTTGGAAAGACAAATTGTCACCAGTACCGGGCAAGCGCTATTTCAAATTGGCAGCTCTTATCCCAGTATTGAGCTAACACAGATCAGTGCTCAGGCGGCATCGGAGTCTCTGGATCTGGTAAGAGATGCTTATGCCAAAGGCACCGTTTCTATTTCGGATTTATTAGATGCACAAAACAATGCGCTAAGTGCCAGATTGCTGGCTGCTGACGCAGAGTATTCTTTTCTTCAAGATTACATTAATTTGATGCGTACTGCTGGTGATTTAAAACCATTGCTGGATGGTCAGTATAGTAGCCAATGGTTTGATCGAATTATTAAGTATTTTCGTCAACAAGGTATAGAAGTTGAGTAGGTGGATAGGGGATAACAAAGTGAAAATATTATTCAATAAAAGCATCATCGCTTGTTTTGTTCTGGTGTTGATTGCGGGATGTGAGAAAGAACAACCCGTTATTAAAAAGTCTTATCGTCCCGTTCAATACGTTAAGGTGACCAATGCTGAAGGCGAAGTTAAACAAACTTTCTCTGGAGTGGTTGAAGCTGGATTGGATGCGCAGTTAAGCTTTCGAGTCAGTGGCACCGTTGATAATCGTCAAGTTAAACTGGGTGACCGAGTAGAGAAAGGGCAGTTATTGATGTCGCTGGAGTCCACCGACTATCAGGTGGCTGTTCAACAAGCTCAGGCTAACCTACAACAAGCTCGAGCGAATGAGCGCAACAGTAAGGCAAATTATGAGCGAGTGACTGAGCTCTACGAAAATAACAATGCCTCCAGAAGTGATCTTGATGGTGCAAGAGCCGGTGCCGAATCGGCAAAGGCGACCACTCAGGTAGCCTTTAAACAACTGGAGTCGGCGCAGCTGCAACTGTCTTACACCAAACTAAAAGCGCCTCAAGCTTGTTCTATCGCTCAAGTGTTGGCGGATACCAACGAAAACGTTGCCGCTGGACAAGGGGTTCTTAGAATCAATTGTGGCCAATGTCCGAAAATTAAAGTCAGTATCCCAGAGCAGTTTATTCGCTTAATTACTACTAATGACCATGTTCAAGTTACAAGCACCAGCAATCCCGATAAAGTGTATTCTGCGGTAATTTCTGAAGTGGGTGTAGCGGCTGAGTCGGGCGGTGCGTTTCCGGTAGAGGCTTTGCTTCAGGATTCTTGTGATGAGTTTCGTACTGGCATGACGGCCAATGTAAAGTTTGATTTTTCTCAGCACATCGCCAAAACAACCGACAGTCAGCTGTTTGTTCCTTACCTATCCGTTGGCCAAGATGAAAAAGGTAATTATCTGTTTGTGTTAGAGCCATTTGAGGGTGAAGTGTATAAAGCAACCAAGCGTTATATTCAGGTTGGAGAAAAGGCTCAAAATGGTATTCAGGTAGTGACTGGACTTAAAGAAGGTGAGCTTATCGCGACCGCTGGCGTACGCAAGTTGCTAGATGGTATGGAAGTTAAATTATTAGACAAGCCGATCTTGGGCGCCTACTGAGGGGTTTGTTTATGGACATTACACGTTTTGCCATAGAGCGCAATCGCGTATTTATTATGTTTTTCTTGATCCTCATGTCGGCGGGTATTGGTGCCTATCTTACCTTGCCGAAAAATGAGGACCCTGGATTTATTGTTCGAACAGCATTTATACAAACGATGTTACCTGGCGCTAGCCCACAGAGGGTTGAACAACTGGTGACAGATCGTCTGGAAAAAGAAATTCAGCAAATGCCAGAGATCAAAAATGTTCGTAGTGAATCTTTGACGGGCGTTTCTTTGGTTTATGTCGATATTAAAGCTGAGCACACGCATCTGCGCCCAATATGGGATAAGTTAAGACGTAAAGTTAACGATGCAAAAAATGATCTACCTAAAGAAATTCGTGGCCCTTTTGTTAACGATGAATTTGGTGACATTTTTGGTACCGTTGTTGCTATTACGGGCGATGGTTTTAACTATCGTCAATTAAAGCAAGTTGCAGATGAAGTGAAAAATGAGCTGCTATTGCTTTCGAATGTTGCGAAAGTCAATATTATTGGTGCTCAGGAAGAACGCATATTTTTGGAGTATGAAAATGCCAGACTGGTTGAGCTGGGTATTTCGCCGAATCAGCTTCAAGGCATCTTATCGCAAAAAAACATCATTCGTTCGGGTGGCGATTTTTCCACGCGTTTTGAAAAAGTCATTATCGAGCCAACGGGGAATTTCGACTCCATTGATGATATCGCCAATACGATCATCAACTTGCCGGGTACTAACGCTGTTGTTAAGTTAGGCGATGTTGTACGTATTAAACGAGGCACTATCGATCCGCAAGAAATGATCATGCGTAACACCGGCGAAGCAGCTATTGCCATTGCTATTTCGCTAAAAGAGGGCGGCAACATTATCGAGCTGGGCGAAGAAGTAAAAGCCATGATCGAGTATGTTAAAACGGTGTATCCCATAGGACTCGACTTTCAGTTTTTATGGTTTCAAGCGGATGATGTTGAAAAGAAAATTAATGAGTTTTTAGGGAATGTTTGGCAAGCCATTGCCATTGTTCTTGCCGTAATGCTGTTGTTTCTTGGCTTAAGAACTGGGTTTATTGTCGCCTCTTTGATTCCGTCAGCTATGGTGATGACATTGTTTGTTATGCAGTCTTTTGACATTGGGATCGATCAAATGTCACTGGCCTCGCTGATTATTGCGCTAGGTATGTTGGTGGATAATGCGATTGTTATGAGCGAGAGCATTATCGTTCGTACCAATCAAGGTGAGCCGGTTAAACAAGCATCCATTGAGTCTGCGAAAGAACTTCGCATGCCACTACTGATCTCTTCTCTAACAACATCGGCCGCATTCTTACCCATCTTTTTGGCGGAGTCTCAAGTGGGTGAGTATACGGCGCCACTATTTAAAGTGGTGACCATTACTCTAATTGCATCTTGGCTATTAGCATTAACATTAGTGCCTTTGCTTTGCGTACTGTTCCTTAAAGTGAAAAAGCAAGCGCAGTCAGAGAGTTTTGATTCCGGATTTTATAGCCGTTATAAGTCGATTTTATTAGGTCTGTTAAAACGACCTTGGTTATCAGTGGTTGGAGTGATAGGAGTGTTTTATATTTCACTGCAAGGATTCGCCTTTGTAGAGAATGTATTCTTTCCAGAAAATGATAAGCCAGTGGTCACCGTTGAGGTTGAAACACCAGAGGGATCGCCCATCGAAAGAACATTGGTGATTGTGGATCAAATAGAGACCTTTATTCGAGACAACTTGATGGTCAACGAGTCCAGAGAACGTGGCTTTATCAGTTGGGGAACCTACATAGGTGAGGGGCCTCCCAGATTTACACTCTCTGCGCCTTCTCATGCTCGAGCTTCAAACTATGCGATGGTGCTAGGAAATATCACTGATGTCGACATCGCTAAAGAGGAAATTTTCCCCAAAGTAGAGGCATTTATTTTGGCGAACTTTCCTGACGTTACGCCAACGGTTGATTTCTTACCCTTAGGAACGGCTGGCGGCGCGCCTATAGCGATTCGTGTTATGGGACGCGATCAAGACAAACTGTTTGAGCTTGTAGAAGAGGTGAAAAACAAACTGGCTAATATCCCCGGCACGAAAAACATTATTGATGATTGGGGCGTGCGTTCGAAAAAGATCGTGCTGGATATTGATAACACACGAGCACAGCTGTCCGGTGTTACCAATGATGAAGTGGCGTCTGCCATGCAGACTTATCTAACGGGTCTAGAAACTACCAACTATCGCGAGGGTGATAAACTAATTCCTGTTGTGCTTCGTTCGAAACATCCAGAAGATAAACCCATTGATTTTACCTTGCTCAGTAATATTGGAGTCTATTCTCAAGCGACCGGCAAGACGGTTCCTTTAAGTCAGGTGGCAACGCTCGACCTGGAGTGGCAAACGTCAAAAATACTACGCCGTGATCGCCTAAAAACGGTGACCGTCTCTGCTTATATGGAACCGGGTTTTAACGCGTTAGATGCGACCTTTGTTGCCAAAAATTGGCTTGAACAACAAGACTGGCCTTTTGGTTATCGTTGGGAACTTGGGGGCGAGTACGAAGGCTCTGTTGAAGCGCAGGAATCTATCTTTGCCAAACTCCCTATTGCCGGGCTCATTATGTTGATGTTGTTAGTATGGCAGTTTAACTCTATGCGCAAGACCGTCATTGTTCTGTTGACGATTCCACTTTCGCTCATTGGTGTTGTGTTTGGCTTGGTGGTTACCGATTTGCCTTTCGGCTTTATGACCATGTTGGGCGTGATTTCTCTCGCGGGTATTGTGATTAATAATGCCATCGTGCTGTTGGATCGTATAAAGATAGAAAACGAAGAGAACGATGTGCCTATTCATGAAGCGGTAGTTTATGCGTGTTTGCAGCGCCTCCGGCCGATACTATTAACCACAGCCACCACGATAGGCGGAATGCTTCCACTCGCTGTGGCTGGAGGCCCGTTGTGGGAATCTATGGCAGTCGCGATTATCTTTGGTATTTTATTGGCGACACTACTGACCTTAGGAGTTGTTCCATTGCTATATAGCTTATTCTATCGGGTTAAATACTCTTGATAAATATTGTTAACTAAATGACAACAAGCAGACTGTCTGATAAGCGCTACTTCTTTAAGCTGCTATCAGACACCCTGTTTGATATTTAATGGACAGTCTATGGAGTTCTAAATATTAGGCTCGCTATGTCGTATTAGCAGACAGTCTACTAATAGTCGGTGTAATTTGAACTATTTATGGAAGGAAGATTTACTCAAATTGCTAGAATGCAGTGAATAAGTGAGTATTGTTGTCGAAAAATGTGCGATAGATATAACTGGGCTGTTAAGAATACTTAATGAAGAGGTGCAGATACTTTCACTTTGACTCGTTGGAATTAATTTGTATAAAGCATTTTGGCTGAGGAGATACCTCGTAGATATCGACGTTTTAAGAGCCGGGCTTTTTCTCTTATCACTTCTACAGGACCAATCATTCGACAATAGTGCTGATCGAAATGTTGTATCTGCATTAACCAATGATTCGGTTGTAGATTTAATTGTTCCAGTACAGATGTAATGTGTTTGGGCATAGCTGCTTTATTCGGATAAAGGATGGACTGTCCAATCCATTCAACAAGATTGATATAGCTTACGGTTGATAAACCGAGGTTAGGTGTTTTAAGGGAGCCAAGTATCGACTTAATTGGTGTTCGTTGTTCTTTTGAAGTAAGGGATTGAATTCGATGCTTAATAGAAGTGAAGTGTGAGGTTTCAAGTGTTTGGGTAAGATTTGCCCGTATGGGATTTAAGTCAACATAAGCCATGCACGAAAGAAGGGCTGCCTCATCAAGTAACGCTTGAGAAGAGTAACGAGCTTCCCAAAATTTTCCTGAACATTCGTCCTCAAGATTACTCATTTTCGCTAAAGGTTCATTGAGTCGATTCATAAACCAAGAGAGAGAACCGAGTCGTTGTCTATATAGAGCTAGCTTATCTGGGTTGTTTAGAAGGGCTTGTTTTCTTTGAGCATGTTTTGCCGAGTCTTTACTAGGATAAGCGCGAAGCCATCGCTCAGCGATATCATCATCAGACCATGAAAGTGGGGCGAGAGGATCAACATATAGAACGATATGATAATGATTACTCATAATAGCATAAGCGTAGATATCAACAGAGAAGATGGAGGAGAGTTGTAAAAGTCGTTGCTCAATCCACGTTCTTCGGTGGTTAAAGTTTCGCCCAGTTTCTTCATCAAGGCCGCAGAGAAAAGCGCGACGAACACAGCGGTTAGTGCAGTGATAAAAACCTGGGTTGTGGGAGTCCACCAACTCCTTTCTGGCGATTGTCATCCTTGGTTACCTTAAAAACAGCTAAAGGGAGTGCTATTGTTGATATATCTCGCTAAAGAATCGATAAGTGATTGAATGTTTGGTGTGTAAGCCATTTCTGAAGAATGTGTAGGAGGAGCGAACTAACCAGACTGTCTGATTGTAGCTAGGCTACTCTTTGAGAGAGTCTGAAAGATTTTTAATGATCAGGCTGTCTGATTGATTACATTAGTCGGGGTATTTTTCTTGGATGGCTACAATATCAGACAGTCTGGCAACAAGCCGTTCGACAAGCTTTGGATCGAAGTGCTTCCCTTTCTGTTCCTGAAATAAATTAATGATTTTATCGATATGCCAAGGCTCTTTGTAACAGCGACGGTTATAGAGCGCATCAAATACGTCGGCAATGGCGGTAATACGGGCAAATAAGTGGATATCTTCTTCTTTTTTATTATTTGGATAGCCGCTGCCATCCCATTTTTCGTGATGGTCACCAGCAATTTTAGCCCCGGCTCTTAAAACTTCTAACTGCGAGTTGGCTAGTATGTCATGGCCTATCTGAGCGTGTTTTTGCATGACTTTCCACTCTTCATCGTCGAGTGGCCCCGGCTTATTCAAGATGTGATCTGGAATCGCTATTTTGCCAATGTCATGTAATGGTGAGGCCATATAAAGAACATCAACATCGCGGTCATTAAGCTGGATGTCTTGTGCGAGAGTTTTGCAAATCCAGGCGACTCTTTTTACATGGTTGCTGGTTTCTTTGGAGCGACTTTCTACTGCTTCACTCATTCGGTAAACGATTTCTCGCTGAGTGAGTTCGATTTCTTCAATCATGGAAACATTATCAAAAGCGACACCTATATGGGTGCAGAAAATTTGCAGTAGGTGCCTGTCCAGTTCTGACAACGGAGGTAGACCATCGAGATAGAGAATGTTTTTTCGATTCAGATGGGAATGGTAAACGCCGATGAAGTAGTCGTCTGCGAAGTGTTCTCCGCCTTTTGAGATGGTTTCTTGGACGATTCTTTCTTTATCCGAATCAATAACTTCTTCTAGCTTGCGTGAAATATGTTGATCGAAGCGGCCCGTGCCAGCAAGGATGGTGCTATTTTGCTTATCATAGGTTGCGGCGATACCTTCTATTTTTCCGTAGAAGGCACCTTCATTTGCCTGCAATAGAGCCGACAACTGCTCGAGCGCACCCTGAGTAAACTCCTGCAGTGAGTGATGAGCGAAGATTTTGTCAGTGCCTTTGATGATGGTTTCCAGACCAAGCTTATTTCGATGAAGAGCAATAATATCTCGGTAGGAGCGTAGGCAGCTGTACATCAGGGTAAATAACTTGTTAGACGTCAACTCCGTTTTTTCTTTGTAGTCGTTAATATCGTACTTCGCGATCACCTCTCGCTCTGGCGCCTGACCAGGCTGTCCGGTACGTAGTACAATTCTTACGTGGGTGTCGTTGTTGTCGTTGCGTATCCAGCGTGCTAGTTCTAGCCCTGCATGGTCGGTTTCCATAACAACATCTAGCAGGATGACGGCAAATTTTTGTTTCGAGAGCATCTCTTGGGCCTCTTTGGCTGAGTAGGCCGAGGCAATATTGAGAAGCTTTCCAGAAAATTCGAAATATTTGAGAGCCAGGCGAGTTACCTGGTGAACTTCGGGGTCATCGTCGACGATTAGTATATCCCACAGCTCGTTCTCATCTTGCTGTGTGTCATCGGATTCATCTGCAAACACTAATTCGTCATCTAATGTCATATTAAGATTATCTTCTTTAATTATGTTGGTAATCGCACAATCATAATAATATTTATAGTACGTTGTGCGCATTCGAGCTATTTTTCATATTAGAAACTTTCAACTATATTATGAATAATAGTTATAAATGGGCACTTTTATGCAATACTTTTGTTCCTTTCGCGCTCAGTTTACTGCTCAAAACTCGCTTATAATGCGCGGAGTTGTGTTGTTTGGCCTGCTCTTTGCCTGTCTTCAGCTGTCCAGCGCTTCAGTGTCTTCTGAACAAATAAAGGTTGCCTATATATATAATTTTATGCGCTATATTGAGTGGCCAAAAGGCGCTCATAGCCAGTCTTTTCGCGTTGTCTACTATGGATCAGAGGATGAATATTGGGAAGCGTTACAAAAATTGCGCTCCCGCAAGATAAAAAACCAGAATGTTGCACTACGTCGAACCACAAGCCTTGATAAATTACTTCCCGCAGACGCCATTGTTGTCGCTAAAGACAGAGGCGGGGCGCTGAGATCTATTAATACCAAGCTTGCCAAGCAGCCTGTCTTATTAATCAGCGATGGCGTGACAGAAAAACCTTTGATAGGCATCAACTTTACCAGTGAGGATGACAGCCGCGTAGGCTTTGAAGTCAACCGTTATAACCTCGTATACCAAGGCTTGAAGGTATCTTCCGATATTGTGGTGTTAGGAGGTACTGAAATCGAGATTGCGGGGTTGCTAAAAGAAATGGAAGCCAATCTCGAAAACAGCCGGTCGCAGCTGGCTCAGGTAAAAGATAAGGTTGATCAAAAGCAGAAGCAATTAGATGTTCAAAGCAAAAAGTTGAGTGCTCAAAATAAGCGCCTGGAATCCCAAAACCAAAAGCTTGCAAAACAAGAACTTAAGCTGACTACTTTGGACAAATCGATTAAAGATTATCAACGTTCCTATAACGAGCTTAAAGGGGAGTACGACAAGCTTACTCAGTCACTAGAGCAAAGCCGGGCAGAACTGGATGGTTACAACAAAAAGCTTCAGTCAAGGCAGGTTGAACTTAAGCAGAAGCAGGACGATATTGGTAAGCTTTCTTCTTCTATCGAAAGCAACAAGAATATTTTACTTGAACAGCAAAAGGCTCTTCAGCAGCAGCGGTTAGAGTTAGAAAACTTCCAGACAAAGGTATCGCAACAGTCTGAAGAACTTGAGGCCCAAAGTTCGATCATTAAAAGCCAGTCGATGGCATTGTATGGCTCGATTGTGGTGATTGCCTGCATTGCGATCAGTGTTGTCATGGTATATCGCGGTTATCGGATAAAGCAGCGAGCAAATTCTGAGCTGGAAGAAAAAAACAATCTTCTGGAAAAAATCAATACAGAATTAACAGACACCCAAGAACAATTGGTGAACGCAGAGAAGATGGCGGCACTGGGTGGATTGGTGGCAGGCGTTGCTCATGAAATCAATACGCCTATTGGTGTTGGGGTTACTTCTGTCAGCCATCTGATCGACTCTGTTGACCATTTTAAGAAGCAATATGATGCTGGTGAACTTAAACGGTCAAGTTTGGAGCAATTATTGATCGATCTTCAGGAGTCGGGGTCGATCATCAGTCGAAATTTGAATCGAGCCAGTCAGCTTATACGAAGCTTTAAACAAGTATCGGCTGATCAAACCAATGAAGAGAAAAGAAGCTTTAACATAAAGCAATATCTTGGCGAAATCACTCAAAACCTCCATCATCGCTTAAAGCAAAAAAATCATAATGTGACCATTGATTGCTCAGAAGATCTCAATATTGAATCTTATCCCGGTGTATTGGCTCAGGTGATTACTAATTTAATCGTTAACTCGGTGATTCATGGATTCGGAGAGCAAACTGGCGGTGAGATCAGCATTAAGGTAGAGAGCAACGGTGACTATATCGAACTACATTATCGTGATACTGGTAAAGGCGTTGATGAGTCGGTTCAAGAAAAAGTGTTCGACCCATTTTTTACGACAAACCGAAACCAGGGGGGGACTGGCCTCGGTTTAAATATTTGTTATAACATCATGACCAAAATGCACGGCGATATTCAATGTTTGCCTTCGGATTCAGGCGCCTACTTTAAGCTTAAGCTACCTATCAAGGAGGCCTAAGCTAATTAAGTTCTGAGCTCAATATTTTCCGACTTTTCAAAGCTATCCGCGACAGCCTTAATCAAAGGTCATTCCTTATTGCATTTTTAACGTCATACCTTCGGCCTTAATGTTACGCCACTTGGGTTTTTCTAGTTCGAAATCGTTGCTTTTTAACTTCTCCAGCAAGAGTTCAGGCTTGCCTGTACCTTTACCTTTTGTGAATTGCATGGATTGGCTTTTCCAACGACTCCCCTCGAGATAGTAAAGCGTGAAAAACACCGAGTAACTGTTTTGCACGAACAGATATTCAAGCTCCCCGTTTTCGTCCAGATCAATGGGGTAGATTGAATATTTGGGCGTATAACGTCCCCACAGTCTCTGACTTTTAACATGTTGATAGAGTGCTTCCATTAGATCGTCAGGGGCCGTTCCATTAACAACATGAACCGCTTTGGCAAACTCTTCTTTACTAAAAGAGACCTCGTCATCATTAAAGTTACGGTAAAGACGAGTAATGTTAAGAGCAATGTCAGGATCGGACTCTGCGATTTCTTTTTTGAGTGCCATAAGCGCTTCGTAACCTGGTCGTTCAAGATTGTAACGAAAATAGCTAAGGTCAAATTCTTTTAATGACACTTCGTTGGATTCAAGACGCGCAAGTTGACTGTTAACAGAGATTTTACGAAAGTCTACCAAGGGACTATTGATCATCAATAGAGTAACCAACAAAACGATACCCATGCGAACATTAACCCAACTGAGCTGATCTAACCAACGATCGCGATGCCGGATGATTCCAAGCAAATATCCAGCTGCAAATAGCGCAAGCAATCCCCACAACAAAAATGCCCAGCATCTTGCTATGCTCCAACCGTATTGCTCCACACGCAAGCTTAGCCCGTAGAAACTGATTAAACTGTATATTGGAAGCAGTGCGATACCAGCGTAGATGTAGCGATGCAGCCATACAGGATAGGGATGAGTATCGGGATCATCTTGGTATACTGCATTGACTGCAAAGAGAATTAAGGCCTGCATCCACAAGATAAGGGAACTACCGCCTGATTGCCAAAGCACATCCAGGCCAGTGAATGGAAGGGTGCTTAAAAATAGCATAGAGATAAAAATCAGCACTACTAACAAGAACTTCATTAAAGTTTGTTGAATTCGTGCGATGGTATCGATGATAGAAAACTGACGCCGGAATAATACAATTCCCATACCATGGGCGAGAGAAAGTGCTGGATAATAAAACCAGCTTTCAGTAAAGAGATCATAAAAAAGGTTGATCTTAATGGCTTTAAACAGGCCTGCCCACAACATGAGCACACCCCAAAAACAGAGCGTGAACAAAAGTGCCAGAGCAAGAGTCAAAAAATTTCGCCATGACCAACGAAACAACTGGCTGTAGTTAACCTGTTTGCTAACAGAAAACTGTTGTGTATACATTAAGGCTTTAAAGGTGGCTACCGTCATGGTCATCACATAGATAGCCAGCAGATCTCCTGAATGCAAATGGGGTAGCGGTGTTTTTTGGTATCCCACATAGTATCCCGTCAGACCTGCAATAAGGGTAAATGGAACCGCCCACTTCAATATGGCTTTAGTATTATTTTGATTCAAGGATAACAATAGAAGAAGAGGGCCAACCAGAGCAATACTGTAAAAACTGAACAACCATTGAGGCGATTGATACGGCCAGAACTTAAACTCTATTGACTGATGAAGCAGTAATAGTATTAGGCCTTGAACAAGAGCGATGGCAATGAGTAACTTTGTGGGTATATTAAGAGGTTGAGTTTGCATAATATCCTACGTATCCAAAGTGTGAGTTGGCATTATTTAACTTTATAAATCTCAATAGACTTTCTCTATCGGCGCATCGGTGATTCGAGCAATTTTCTTTGCTAAATTTTCTATATGATAAACTGATTTAGAGAACTCGATAGAAATGCTCTTGTTATGAAGCTCGAGTGATAACTCATATGAGTTGGCACTGTCTTGTCGAGTGCTCTCTGTAATAGTGATATTTCTTATCTGTGCAAACCTGGCAACGACTTTTCCTCGGTTGATAAAAAGCTTACTGGATTTAATAAATTGGTGACGGTCACCTTTTATAACAGAAATGGCATCATCAATGATTTTCTTTGCAAACAGAAGAGGGGCTAAAAAGAATAACCAAAATATGATTACCTCTAGAGATTCAGTGCGTTCAAAACCTGATAGAGTGTAATACCAGAATGAAAAGAAAACGATGTAAAACACCAAAGAGAAAAAGCATGCCAAACGTGAGCGATCAAGAATAAGCAAGCCGCTCGTATCTTTTATAATACGTAAACCATTCATATTATTTCCTTTATAAATCAAGCACTGAGTCGCTCTATGACTCTGTGTTCGCACTATATCATAGAGTTATCCCTTTTACTAAGTGGCTTGGGTTAAGTTAGAATGGCTTTATGTTAAATAATAATTTTCTTGTACTTGCTTTATGCTGGTAAAAAAATGGTTTGGCTCAAATTTTGAGCAGTTACACCCTCTGATGCAACAGCTGCATCTAAACGGAGGGGCTTTGAATGGTGTTATCCAGATAAAATATGCCCAAGGATTGCCTGGATGGATTGCCCGTCGTCTGGCTCAAAAACTCAATATTCCAGCGGCAGGGGAGCATGAGTTAAAGGTTCAAATTGAACACAAAGACGATGGCCTGCATTGGAATCGATGCTTCAACCAACAAAGTTGGGTGCGTAGCGTTTTTACACCGGTAGGAACCGCCGATAAAGGTTATTGGATCGAAACAACGGGGCCTCTGACCTTACGATTAACCGTTGATATTGCAGACGGTGGTTGGTATTGGCGTTGCCTAAGTATTCGAGCGTTTGGGTTACCTTTACCTTTGTGGCTGTTTCCACAGTCAAAAGCCTATAAGCGAATAGAGAATGGTGGTTATCGCTTCTTTGTTGGTTTTCGTATGCCATTGGTTGGTGAGTTACTCTCTTATAGCGGGTTGCTGAAGGCAGAATGAAAAAAAATTTGTTATTTATTTGCAGTATGAATCAATGGCGTAGTCCAACGGCAGAAACATTGTTTCGTAAACATGCCGATTATTCTGTCCGTTCTGCAGGAACACGTGATAAAGCTCGTCGTAAGGTGACTGCCAAAGATATACAGTGGGCCGACCTTATCTTTGTGATGGAACAAAAACACAAACAACGATTAAAGGCGACTTATGGTTCTTTGCTTCAATATAAGACGCTTCATGTTTTAGATATTGAAGACAATTATCAATACATGGACGAAGAGCTTGTACGTTTATTAACTCTCTCCATAGAGAACTTGCTCGACATTTAAATGACTTAAAAGAAAGTCGCTCGGGCACGACTTTCTTTCAAGCACGACTTTCCTTCAAGTATGATTATCTTTAGACGTGACTACTTTCTTGTCCAATAGAACCTTGCTTCTAGTGGCCAGTGGTCGCTCAGATCTTTGCCTGAATTATCTTTAAAATTGTCCAGGTAATTTAAGTCGATTGCTTCCAGGCTTATCTTATTGTTGCCGCGAAAAGCAATATGATCGGGTTTATTAAAGACATGGGTGCAAGTGTCTAAGTTGCCAGTAACAGCTTCGCAGGCAAAAGTCAGGTTAGTTGCTGCGAGAAAGTCTTCTATGATAACGCGAAACTCTTCGGCTTTGGGACGAGACTCAGGATCATGCCAACCAAGATTATAGTCACCGGCTACAATGATCGCGTTACCATCAGAGTTCGCGTTGATAAAGTTAGCCAGTGCTGCCATGGCCTTCTTTTTCGCTTTGATATCACCTTCCTGTCCACCTGCATCGTTATGTAAGTTATAGACATCCACAGTCAGATCTTTTGACAGGTAGTGACGTTGAAAAGTGAAACCTTTTTCGGTGTAGCAATCAATATCGTAACAGCTTGGCCATTCTGAGCGCACAAAACCATGAGCATTATCAAAAGGAAGTTGTGATACACGCAACAATCCATCGCCAAAAGACACTCTATTACCGCGGAAATGTTTTGAACGATAAGGGTATTGCGTGTCGCTTAGGTGATCTTTGACTTTCGAATGCTTGTCTTTAATGAACAGCTCTTGCATCACAAGAATATCAATGGGCAGCGTATTTAGGATCTTTACGATGGCTTTAAATTCTGAGTTTTTATTTCCACCGATGGAATGAGGAAAGCCATCGACATTGTAGGTGACAACCGAAAACTCACCTTGGTTATTCATCGGAATATCTTCTGGACTAAATGTTTTTCCGCCGGAGTTTTTTTTGCCTTTGGGCCATAAGTCGCTGACCAACCCAGGAATATCCGCCATTACCGTTCCAGGATCAACGTCAGCGAGAGTTGGAGCTGACGCTACCAATGCCAATCCTGCAACAGAAGGCAGTAAAAAGCGTTTTATTGTTGCTTGCATCAAGTGTTTCCTTTTATCGTTATGTCATTATGTTTGCGCGAAACTCATCGATACCATTCTTAAGTGCTACTCAGTAAGTTGCAAGAAAAAAGCAGTACTTTATTATTGAGAATGGCGATAGTTTGTAATCCGAGATAAAGAAGGGCGTCAGGATGGATAGTTTTTTACGTCAGGGTTTTGTGATTATTTCGCAAGCAGTTGACAGCGACATCATTGAGCGAGTTAAACAGGAGTTACAGGCCTCGCAACTTAGCGGACGCGCTGGTGCAAGAGATCTTGAAGAGTCCTGCGACTCTATTCGAGCGTTGGTTGCTTCGCACGCTTTACAGAAAATTGCTGAACAATTGTTAACTGCCCCCGTGAGTGTTGTTCGAGTTCTCGTATTTAATAAGGGCGTAGATAGTAACTGGGGAGTCAGCTGGCATCAGGATTTGAGTGTTGCCGTGACGACACAACAGGATCTTCCTGGATGGAAAAATTGGCGAGTCAAACAAGGTCGGTTACACGTTCAACCTCCGGTTGCTGTGTTACAACAAATGGTGACTTTGCGTGTCGCCCTTGATGATCAAGACGAACGCAATGGGTGTTTATGTGTAATTCCTGGCAGTCATCTCTTTGGCCGTTTGTCCGAGTCAGAGCAACAAGATTACATTGAACAAAAGTCATCGGTATCTTGTTCATTACAGGCGGGCGATCTTCTCGCTATGAGTCCTTTATTGTTGCATGCTTCGTCAAAGTCGCTAAACAACAAACCAAGACGCGTTGTGCATATTGAGTTTTCTAACTATCAGCTACCCAAGCCGATGGCGTGGGCCTATCGCTGAGTATGTTTGGTCATAATTTGTTACCTATTGTGAACCTGCTGACAATCTGCTAGAGCTCTGTGTAGAAACAAGTTAGACTTGGCGCAACAATAATAACATGAGGCTTTTTGGGAACATGAGCAAACGCCTTTCTATTTTGCCCGCAGTTTTGTCTGCCAGTATATTTTCTTTGTCGTTATCGGCTGCAACAACCTCTATTGAGCCGTCTTCTTTGTTACCACCTTTACCTGCGTGGAAGGGAGCGAGCGAAGCGTTAATACAACCTGCTAGCAATCCATGGCAAACACCGGCCGAAAAAAATGATCTGGCATCAACTCCAGATTATGAAGCCAGTGTTGCATTTATGAACAAGCTTGTTGCCAGTGATCCGAGATTACAAAAAGTTAATCTGGGCAAAAGCCCGCAACAGCGTGATATCTGGATGGTTATCGCCAGCCAGCAAGGAGCTAAAGACGCTCAAAGCTTGCGCAACAATAAAAAGCCAACGCTGTTAATTCAGGCGGGTATTCATTCTGGAGAAATTGACGGCAAAGATGCTGGCTTTATGTTATTGCGCGACATCATTCACGGTAACAAAGGCGCTTTGTTAGATGGTGTAAATATTCTGTTTGTCCCCATTCTCAGTGTCGACGGCCATGAGCGTCGTAGTCCGCTAAATCGTGTTAATCAACGCGGTCCAGACAATATGGGATGGCGCACCAATGCATCTAATCTTAATTTAAACCGCGATTATGCCAAGCTAGATACTCCTGAATTGCAACATATCATTCGAGCCATCAATATCTGGCAACCGGATCTATACTACGATGCTCATGTAACCGATGGCGCAGATTATCAATATGATATTACTTATGGCTTTAATGCCGATTTTGGTGACTCACCCTCTATCAGTCGCTGGTTAGAACAAAGACTCAGGCCTTCTGTTGATAAAGCGCTGGCAGCCAATGGACATTTGGGTGGTCCTTTAATCTTTAGTGTGGACTCTATGGACTTTAAGAAGGGGATTTCTGGTTGGACAGCGTCTCCCCGATTTTCTAACGGCTACGGTGATCTGCGTCAACTACCCACTGTATTGATCGAAAATCATTCCCTTAAGCCTTATAAACAACGGGTTCTCGGCACTTATGTCATGTTTGAAGAAACGCTCAAACTACTGGCTCGAGACGGCAAAAATTTGCGCAAAGCCATTGCAGAAGATCGCGCACGGCGTCCCGCCAAACAGGTACTCAAATGGAAGACGGACGTTAACAATCCTGAGTTAATTACTCTGAAGGGGATGGAATATAAAACCGACATCGATAAGGTGACTGGACTGCCTTATGTTGAATGGACAGGCAAACCTTATGATTATGAAAAACTGCCCGTTTATTGGTCGCGTTTACCTGCGGTAGAAGTAAAGACGCCACGCAGTTTTTACATTCCTGCTCAATACACGCAAGTGATAGAGCGTCTGAAGATTCATGGCGTTGATATGGAAGTTTTACCCAAAGCGATGACCATCAAAGCGACTCAGTTATCTGCCAAAGATTTTAAACTGGCAGAAAAACCCTTTGAAGGACGTCAGATGGTTAACTCCACTTTTGATAGTAGCCAAGGAAGCTTTGTTTTACCCGCAGGTAGTATGAAAGTGAAAACCGATCAGCCTTTGGGACGCTTAGTGGTCGGCTTATTAGACCCACGAGGTCCAGACTCTTTTTTTAGTTGGGGATTCTTTAACTCGATTTTTCAACGCACGGAATACATCGAAAATTATGTATTGATCCCAATGGCGCGCGAGTTGTTTGCAGAACAGCCAGAGTTGAAGCAAGCCTTTGAGCAGAAAAAACAATCTGATAAAGAGTTTGCCGAAAATACGCGAGCGCAAATGCAGTGGATTTATCGACATTCGCCTTTCTATGACCGTGCTTATCTGAAGTATCCGGTCCTATTGGAGTACTAAAATCCAACAACACCTCTCAGGCCATCATTAGTAGCTTGAGAGGTGTTTTTTATTATTTTAAGAAGAGCGCCCACCAGAAAAAATAAAGCTTTATTTTGTCAACGGAATGACGATTGGGTCGTTGTAGTCTCTAAGTGGCTGAAAATTTAGGCGTTGTCAGATATTTATGGCATGACCCTCGACGATATCGAACGATCTAATAACAAAACAAGTCGATAGATTTTCAGCGTTACTTATAAGCCTGCACAGCTACCCACTTTGTTGTTTATAGAAATGAGCCTGAGTATGCGTCAATGAGCAATGCTCAAAGCGTGTACAGATTTCAATGATACATTGAAGGAGTGTATTTTGTTTTCATTTCTATATCGTTTTTGTTTTAAATGTTGTTTGATATTCATTATGCTCACGGGCCTGGTGGCTTGTGGAGGAGGGAAAGAAGAGACACCAAGCCATTCACTGACCGCTAACTTAACGGTGGTTAGTCATGGCAACGAGAATGGTCCAGAAAATATACTATTAGCAGTCACCTTGAATGAACCCAATACTTCGGGATCTGCCATTGATGTTGAGCTAGTATTGGCAGATGGCAGCAGTGCCAGTGAGCTTGACGATGTTTTATTCGAACAAGGCAGGGTGCTAAGTATTCAAGAAGGTGCATCGAGTGGCTCCTTGAGTATTTCGGTGGTCGATGATGCGCTGGTGGAAGACACTGAGTCGTTGGTATTGACGGCCACCACTCAACACTCTGCTGTGTCTCAATGGAGCAATCAAACCGTAAGCGCTAATATTATTGATAACGATGCCAGTCAGGCAAACTGGAACTTTGCCTTTAGTGTGTCAGCTCATCCTGCGAACGCCTTGATGGTCAATGCGCAAATCACTGCTGATGTCGCTACTCAAGCTTCTTTGACTTTTGAAGCTGATGGGGTTGCACAACGTATCATCACCAGCAACAACATGGCAGCAGAGCATCAATTGACATTGGTCGGCCTGCGTGCAGAAACTCAGTACCGTATCAAAGCAACCTTAACGGATACCGACAACAACAGTGTCGAAACAGCAGAGCTGTTCATAACGACGGGGGCGTTACCCAATAATGTTCCTAATGTTGAAAGTTTAACTAACACTAGCCAAAGCGAAGGCGGCGTGACTTTCTTTGCTGTTGCCAATGACACGGCCAACTCAATGTTTATTGGCGTCGATGAAGAGGGAGTGCCTGTCTGGTACTATCATAACGATGCCAGCATGAGCGGAGCGCCTACCATAAAATCACTCGGGGATGGTCGTCTTATGCTGGTGCTTAGTCGTGAAGTTCGTATTATTTCTACCACAGGCGAAACCTTACAAAGTTATACCTTGCCTGCCTTCCATCATGATGTTTTGCTACTGGATAATGGTCATTTACTGGCGCTTACGAATGAGGCACAAACCATTGATGGCCAGCTGTTGCAGGGAGATGTGATTATTGAGCTCGATACAGAAGGTAACCTTGTTTGGGAGTGGTCCAGTTTTGAGCATTTAGACACGGCTCGTTTTCCTGGTAGCCTGTCAACACGAGAGCTTGGCTCTGGCGCGCTAGATTGGACCCATTCTAATGCTCTTTTCTATGACGCTCAAAACCATGCCATTTTGCTTTCCAGTCGTTCACAAAGCTGGGTTGTTAGCATTGACAGAGACAGTAGTGAATTAAATTGGATCATGGGTAGCAGCGAAGGTGCAGCAGCGTCTTTCGCCGATAAATTTTTTACTCTTGAAAGAGGCAGTTGGATGGCTTCTCAACATGCTCCTATGATCACCCGCGATGGCGAGTTATTGATATACGACAATCGTAATGAAGCAGAGTTGGATGGTCGTACTAACAACAGCCGCGTGGTGCGTTACCTGATTAATCATGATAACCAAAGTGTGACGCAAACCGGAGAGTGGATTGCTCCTAAGTACACTCAATCCTTAGGTGATGTTGATGAGTTGGCTGGGGGCAATATTTTATATAACTCGGGTGGGCCGGGTAGTCATAACGATGCTCATATTGTGGAAGTCACTGCCGAATCAAACAGTGCTACGGTGTGGGAAATCCGAGTACCGGGTGCATCGGTTTATCGTGCAGAAAGAATAAGCTGGAACGAACTATTAAGCGCCAATTTTAATCAATAAACAGACGGATGACTCTGTTGTGTTTAACGGAGTCATTCATTGAGCAGTAAAATCGAGTCTTAGTCGTTCAAGATGCGCAGGGTACCGTGATGGCCATCAACTTCTATCCGCTGACCGTCCTTTAATACACTCATTACTTGATCAATGCCTGTCACACAGGGTTTGCCAAATTCACGCGCGACCACTGCGCCATGTTGCAGGATGCCGCCCACTTCAAGAATAATCGCACTGGCGTTTACAAACAGCGGGGTCCAACCCGGATCGGTGGTGTAGGCGACGAGAATATCTCCTGCCTCAATGGGTTTATCGTGAGGTGTGTGCAGCGTTTTAACGGTACCAATGACCTTGCCAGGTGACACGCCTGTGCCTTTTAGTGTGCCATCCACCGCTTGAGAAGGAGGACGCAGAATACGACCGCGTGAATCAATGACCTGAGGAAACTCTCTGACTTGTTGTGTCAGCGTCTGGATGCTTTTGGCTTGCTTTTGAGCGATGTTTTTTAAATCGATAGCACTGTTTTTTTCGCTGGCTTCTATATCCGCTAACTTAAGATGAAAAATATCATCAGCCTTTGCCAGACGTCCTCGTTGTACCAGCGTTTCGCCAAGTAATAAGGCGCGTTGCCTCATGGCGTAGTTAAACAGTACTAATTGATGTTTGGGCATATCGCGGCTTCCAGCAAAGCACTCAATCAGATGATGTAAACGCTTAAGGCATTGGCGTCGCAACCAGCCACTTTGTTGCATGATTTGCGCAAAGGCTTCGCGTCGTTGCTGCACTTGTTGTTTGTGAATGCTGCGTGGATCATAGTCGGCATCCACCATAAAAGACATTGGCCGTAGCAAGATAAGAATATCATCCTGATAACGAGGATTAGACTGATCCATTTCTGACGGGCCTCGCATTCCGTAACGACTCATAAATGCATCCCAGGCCTGTAAGAACTCCACCGTCATGTTTCGTTGTTTGATGCGTTCTGCCAACAACTCCAGATCTTGAATATCATCTTGATTCAGTTGCTGGGCTAACTCATACATGGCGATGCCCATTTCTACCACTGGGTTCCCTGTAAAACCTGACAGAAGTTTTTCTGCCAATGGTCGATGGCGCTTTTTTACGACTTTTGTTATTAAATTTTGAGCTATTAGCCCGGCAGCAAGAGCGGCACCTGATACACCAAATATTTGTTCGGCCATCTGTTGACTGTAGGTTTCACGAAACTGTCGATAAGGCAGTGAGTAATCGACAGTGCTTGTCATTTGTTGCTGATAGGTTTGACAACTTTGTTGATAATGTTTTTCTGCTTTATCAGGCGCAAGCATCATTTTGAAAGTGGTGCTAATGAGCTTTCTTAAATGCCATAGTGTTTTTATGCCGGGGAGAACCATAGATAAACCCGCCCAACGAGGACGTTGTGGAGCTTTGTAAAAAGACTCATCGATAGTCGATAATATATCGGCCATCAGTGCATCGTTAATACGATTTGCTTCGGCTAGCTTTTGAGCCTTGTTAAGCCATAAGATATTAGAAAAATTTAAATACATGCGCCCGCCAGCATAAAATACAATGCCAGACTCAGGAGCAAGAGAAATGCGAAACTGTTCTTTTAACACCCTTGTTAAAAAGTATTCGCCGAGATCGGTTTCGAGCGCGCTAATAGGCGCATTGGTTGTCATGCCTTTTGAAAGCGCTGCGTCGGCATAGAGTCTTCTTGGTGCACCTGGTTGAGTTTGCATTGAGGGATCGAGAGGTACAAAAGTCGTAATAGGGCGGGCCTGTAATAAATAAAAATGTTCATCGGCATAAGCCCATTCAATATCTACCGGAAGTTGATAGAGAGACTCTATTTGTTTTAACCATTGAACCAGAGTTGTTAATTGCTCCTGGTTAAGCGTTTGTTGTGAGCTGCGGTCTGTTTGATGAGCTTGCAGTCCTCCTTCTTCTGCAAGCAATAGGCTTTGTTGTTTGCTGCCAATTTGGGTTTTAAGAGTTTGTTCGGTTACTTTATTAACAATAAACTGATCGGGAGTCACCAGGCCAGACACAACGGCTTCACCTTGCCCCCAGCTAGCATCAATCACAGCCTCATCGTAATCATTGGTTATGGGATTAATAGAAAAACCGACGCCGGCTATTTCGCTGTTCACCTGTTCTTGAATAATCAGTGCTAACTGCAAAGGTAATAGAGCAAAGCCTTTTGTTTGCTTATAGGATATAACATGAGGCTCGAAACAGGCTGCAAAACATTGTCGGATGGCCCACTCGAGTTGAGCTGCTGGCACTCCCAGCTGGGTTTTATACATGCCTGCAAAAGACGCATTGGCCAAATCTTCTTGAGCAGAGGAGGAGCGGACTGCCAATAATGAGGTATTCAATTGCTGTTTCGCCGTGTTAATGGCGGCTTCTTGTTCTGGCAGTAAAGTTTGTTCTAGAGCAGCTAGGCGTAAGGTTTGTTGAGCTTCGGGTTGAGTCAGATCGGTGTTGAGCAGGGGAGCGAGGTTTTCAATCCAGGAGGTAAAGAAGTGGCTGCTCAAGACATAAGCTTTTGGTACTGGAAAGCCAGCTTCTATCAACGTCTTTAATGACAGAGCCTTGCCACCAATCTGTTCCAGACTCACTTCTTCTGAAATTGAAAGGTCAATGATCAGTGATTGATGCATGGGTCACCAAATCAAACTCCATGGATGCAATAGAGTTTGAGTTATTGTTTATGACTCAGCAAATACTATCTCAAGTCATTGTATAACATCAATGTAAATTCTATTTTTAGATAAACCTGTGAGTTTGGTTTTTTTATTTCGGTAAAATTATTTTTGCGAAGAAGATAAAAGTAATGAAATCGATAAAAGTAAGTAGGTAACTAAGAAGTATTATATTTATAGTGCAACACTATAATAAATCTTATTGTGACGAGATGTTTGTATCTAAAAAAGCGAAGTTTTGTAAAAAAACATCTAGGGTTAACAAATAAGCAACAAAAGGATTTTACTGTCCTCTTTCATCGCAGTATTTTTTTGCGTTCATTCAAAAGAGGAAAGAAAAATGAGTAACAAGATAATCTCTGTACTTTTCGTCATAACTCTGGCGACAACGTCTTTAACATCATCAGCATCCACTTTGATCAAATCGATGACCGATAGTTCGGGCAAAGTGACGGTTGCAGTTTTTGAACAAATTTCACCAAACTATCGACAGCACTATACGGACTATGCTGTTAACGTCCCTGATGATTTTGTTGTCATTGGCGGAGGGGCCGAAGGCGCTCATGTTCCTACTGGTAATTTGATAACAGCGTCTTATCCAAATGCACAACTATCAGCTTGGTTGGTATCGACAAAGGATCACAGCCACCCTCAGGCCATTAAATTAAAAGCCTACGCCATTGGTTTAAAAATCGCTGGGTTATCACGTAGTCAATTATTGCAGCATATTTCTGTGAACGTTGCGACCAGCAGTTGGGGCTCTCATCCAGACATCACCGCAGGTGTTTCTGCTGGCCATCGATTGATTGGCGGTGGCATCAAAGTGAACTGGAGTGGTTATGGCAACTTGGCTACGGCTTCGTATCCGTCAAACAGTTTTGGCTGGCGCGCTCAATCAAAAGATCACTCGGTAAGCAGTTATGCGACGACTCAAGCGTATGCCATTGGCATCAGAGACTATATTGCGGGTGTGGGTACCATTGGCGTTGATATTAATACGGCGGGTTCTTCTTATGCGGCTCATCCTGCCAGCAGTGTTGGTGTACAGCACGGATATGCTTTAACGGGATGTGGCGCCAAGGTTCATTGGAGTGGGGCAGGAAACTTGTTGTGGAAGCTCAAGCCGCTTACTCAAATTTCGCAACATGGCTGTGAAGCATCTTCAAAGGATCATAGTCATTCTTCTCCTGCGACCATAACCAGTTATGCCTTAGGCATTAAAGTTCTGTAGTGTTTGGCTGCGCCGAGTCTTTCCTGTAGGTACTCCTTAGCCTACAGGAGAGAATCGGTGTATCTAATTGAGCGAAGAATAAGGCTCATTTAAGCTTAAAGATAAACTTGAAAAAATAACCCTTAATTAGCTGATTTATATGGACTTTTAGATTTCTATCTCTATGGAATAAGAGCGAAAATTAGCATGTGTAGTGCACTTCTATTTTGAAACTAAGGGTATCGATTTAAAGCCATTAGCAGACAGTCTGGTTACTGACAGAAAGTGGTAGAAATCTAAATATTAATAGCATACCTACCAGAAGGTATGTATAATCTTGCTCCAATTTTGTACAGATTAAGAGATGTTATCAATGTCGTTGAAGCAAAGATTGTTTGTCTGGAGTGTGTTCTGCTTGTTCAGTGTCAGCATGTCGCTGGAGGCTAAAGATAAGATTGCTGTCGCAGCCGTCAGGACCGAGACTGCCCCCATCATAGAGTGGCGATTTGCAGAGGGGATTGCTCAAGGTATTCGACGGGAGTTTCTGAACTTTGAACGAGCGGGCAAAGTTGTCTTTCTTGCAGAAGAAAATGTTGGTAGACAAATTCGAGCAGGCAGTAAAGTGGTAGGCCCCAAACAGGGAGAAACGTTTGGACAGCTATTAGCTCGAGTGGATGAACGCTCTGATATTCAGGCGGTAAAGCAAAATGAAGCGGCTCTTGAAGCGTCTCGTTTGCGTATCACTCAAGCAGAGGCGCAATTAGAGCAGGCAAAGAATAATTTAAATCTTGCTGAAGCCAACTTTGAGCGTAACAAGCAAATGTGGCAAAAGAAATTGCTCTCAAAGAATCAATATGACTCGGCTCGAACGGAGTTATTGAACGCTCAGCAAAACTTACAAAGTGCCGCAGCGTCTTTAGAGGCTGCAAAAAGTGATCAAGCGAGTGCTGTTGCTCAGCTAAATCAAGCCAAAGTGAGTTTGGAAAAAACCAGCATCTTTGCTCCCTTTGACGGTGTGATTCGAAAGCTCAATATCCGAGTGGGTGATTATGCCGCCGGACCTGCTGGTGGTGTCAGTGATCGTGAGCGAGAGTCGGGTGCTGCTATTGTGGTTATTGATACCAGTCAGTACGAAGTGACCTTAGAAATTCCTTATTACGAAGCGGGTGACATACAGGAAGGACAAAAAGTCTATTTAAGTTTTAGCAGCCATCAGTTACATGAAGCGTCAAAAAATAATTTTTCAGATAAAGATATCGCTATAGGCAGTGTTTATTCGGTGAGTCCGTCGATCAGTTTGGATAAACGGGCTGTTGAAGTCAAAGTCCACACTCAAACCAACGCAAATGCTTTACGAGACGGTTTATTTACTACGGCATGGATTGTCAACAAAGAAAAGAGCGATGCGCTTGTATTACCCCAAAGTGCCTTGATTATTCGCGGGCGTCAGGCCTTCGTTTATAAAGTATCTGCGGATGGAGAAACCGCAAAACTGCAACCTGTAACGCTAGGGATTGAAGGCTTGTCTAAAGTCGAAATTCTTTCGGGGTTAGAACCAGGAGATCGCGTTGTAACAACGGGTAAGCATAAGTTGGTTGACCAAAGTGCTATTCGTATTGTTAAAGAGGGAGTTTAGTCGTGCAGTCTAGTGGATTATCGAATCGGCTATTTGTTGATACTACCTTTGCCTGGTTATTGCTGTTGATGTTTTTGTTGGGTGGAGCCATTGCTTACCAATCCATGCTGCGAGAGAACAACCCTGATCTGGAGATACCACAGGCGCTGGTCATCACTGAGTGGGCAGGCGCGTCAGCGGAGCAAATTGAAAAACAGATCACCAAACCCTTAGAAGACAAAATTCGCTCGCTAAAAGGTTTAAAGAAATTACAAAGCGGATCACAAAACAGTTTCGCGATTCTAGCAGTAGAGTTTAATAGTAGTATTGAACTAACCGAAGCTATGAACCTGCTGCGAGCTAAGGTAGATGAAGCTCAGGCCGATTTTCCGCAGCAGGCAAAGAAACCTAAAATTGAGCAGGTATCTGTTAACGACACGCCGATTCTTGAATATGTTCTGTATGGCGAAATCGATGATCATGTGTTGAGTGAAGTCACTAAAACTCTAAAGCGTGAGTTTGAATCGCTGGCGGGTATTAAGAAAGTCGATCTAGGCGGAGAAAGAGAGTCCAGTGTCCATGTTCGCTTATTACCGGACCGTATTAAAACGCTGGGTATTTCGCCGTTATTAATTCAACAGCGCATCGAAAAAGCAAATCATGATATGGCCTGGGGTGAATTTGACGACGGCAGTGAAGTGTGGCAACTATATCTGGAAGGACGTTTCAACAACATAGAGCAGCTTAAACAATTACCGATACAAAGGGTTGATGAAAATCGACTAATACGATTGCATGAGCTTGCACATGTTTCTATTGATCTCGATCAGAAAAAAAGCTCAACTTATTTTTCTGAAGCAGGAACGGAATTTGAAAAAGGAGTGAGCTTTAGCATCGTTAAGCGCCCAGGCTCCGATACCATCACAACGATTGAAAAAGCAAAAGCATTGATGGTCACCATGCCAGAGCAAAGTTTTTGGCCTCAAGGGCTAGAATACGCACTCACCGCAGACGAAAGTGAAATCATTCACGAGTCTTTTAACAACATCGTGTCGAATATTCTACAGGCGATGGTAGCCGTTTTTATTATCTTACTGCTGTTATTAACCTGGCGCGAAGCGTTAATTGCAGGTATTGCGATTCCGGTTACTTTTTTGGCGGTTCTGGCTGTTCTTTATATGATGGGTTACACCTTAAACACCATGGTTATCATTGGTATGGTGTTGGCTTTGGGCTTGTTGGTTGACGTGTTTATTCTTGTGATGGAAGGTATGCATGAAGCAATTTTTACGCGCAAGCTATCTTTTGCTAAAGCGGCCATGAACACCGTAAGAACATTCATCAAACCGGCTTTTGCTGGCCAGCTTACAACGATTTTAGCCATGGCTCCCATGATGGCGATTGGAGGAATTGATGGCAAGTTCATTCGTTTGATTCCGGTCACCACCGTACTCAGTTTGATCATGAGTTTTGTAATTGCATTTTTAATATGCATTCCATTGTCTCGTTTGTTGTTAAGTAACAAACATGGCGCTGGAGAAACCGTGATGGATAAGCTGACTGCAACAGTGACTGGACGTCTGAAAATATGGCTGCGTCGTTATCCGCTTAAAAGCAAAGGCTCGTCAATGGCCTGGGTTGTTAGTGCTTTTGGAGTGTTGGTGTTAGCACTGTTTGCAGCAACCCAACTGCCTTCTGAACTTTACCCAAAAGCTGATGGTCGTAATCTTGGGATCACCATTGAGCTTTCGCCATCGGCTTCTCTGGAGCAGACCGAGAAGGTGGCTGAGATTGCAGGCGAGTATCTTCGACAACAACCGTATTTTAGCAATGTTGTTCGTTATGCGGGTCAAAAGAGTCCTTATTCTGTCGGCTCTTTGAAAGAACAATTGTTGCCAACGGATGGTAGTCATCTGGTGGGACTCTCTGCTTTGTTTACGCCAAAGAGCGAACGAGAACGAATGGCTTACGAATACCTTCCTGACATTCGACAAGGGCTCGAAAAAGCTCTGGCTCATGTTCCCGGTTTGACCATTATATTTACACCGCAGACGGGGGGATCAACCAGTGATGATCCTATTCAGATTGCCATCAGTGGTGCCGACATGCATCGGTTGTCAGAGCTTTCTCGAGAAGTTCAGCAATTACTTGCAAGTATTAATGAAGTGACTGATGTGCGCGATAATCTTGGTTATTGGCGACCACAAGTGAGAACTTCTGCACGTGCTGAAGCGTTAAGCTTTTACGGCTTATCAGAAGATGAGTTGTCTGCTCAATTACGTTTGGCAACCGAAGCCGATGAGTATGGTAAATTTAAGGTTGAGGGAGTTAACGACGACCTGCCAATTCGCATCAGTAGCTGGTGGGAAAGTCGAGCCGGTGCCGTTGGTGGGCCGCGAGAGATGAGCGAAGCATCGTTAATTAATATCATCACTAGCGAAGGTAAGGCGATTCCGCTAACCAGTGTCATGGATTATCAAATTGTTCAAGTGCCCACGGTCTATACTCACGACAAAGGTCGGCGCACAGTGATTGTTCAGGCAAAAATAGGACAAACAACCGTTGGGCAAGTGTTGGCAGAATTGCAACCCATGTTAGACAAAGCAAAAACCAACTGGGGTCAAGGATACGATTATCGTTTTGGTGGTGAAGCAGAAAGTTCTGCCGAAACTTATGGCAGTGCCGGGCAGGTGTTCTTTTTAGCCATTTTTATGGTGTTTGCTGTATTGGCATTGTTGTTTAATTCTTTTAAGCAACCCATTGTTATTTTGTTAACCATTCCTTTGGCTCTGATTGGCACTTTTGGAGGCTTTTATCTGCTAGGCATTGCTTTTTCATTCCCCGCAATGATTGGTTTGATTTCATTGGTGGGTATTGTGGTGAATAATGCTATTGTGATGATAGAAACGATGAATAGCTATCGACAAGAGGGAATGTCCTTAGTCGAAGCCGCTAGTAGCGGAGCCGCTGACCGGTTACGTCCAATTATTGGTACTACTGCGACCACAACGGTGGGTTTGATTCCACTCGCATTAAGCGATCCTATGTGGTATCCATTGTGTATGGCGATCATCTTAGGTTTGATAGCCTCAACCATAACGGCCATGGTGATTATTCCCGCAATGTATCGGTTATTAACCAAAGAGTCCTAGTTTGTTGTCGGCCCTCAGGCTTTGCTTGAGGGCTAATTCATTAGAGTAAAGGTTATGCCCAGAAAAACGAAAGAAGAAGCCGAGCAAACACGATTGCTTTTGTTATCAACTGCTCTAGAAGTGATGAGCCAAAAGGGCGTATCAAAAACGACCTTGAATGATATTGCTAAAGCCGCTGGATTAACGAAAGGCGCTATATATTGGCACTTTAATAACAAAGCTCAATTGATGGATGAGGTCATCACACACTACAGCCAGCAGGTAGATGAAGAGTCGGAACGGGTGATGGAAGAACAAGAACACCCGATTAAAAAAATCCTGGCGGGCGTAGATTATTATTTTGCCCAACTGGAAGCGTCTGATGATCTACAGCGGGTATACCAGCTGCTCTATCACAAATGTGAGTTTACTGAAGAAATGAGCGTGTTGATTGAACGTATGAAAACCGATCTACAACATGCCTTTGAGCTCTTTAGCACACCAATAGAGCAGGCACAGTCTCAGGGATTGATAGGTTCAGACACAGATAAAGAAAACGTTGTTAGAGGATTGATTATTCTGGTAAATGGTTTAATGGAGTTGTGGACTTTTCAACAGGCAGATTGGTCTATTCGCCAACAAGCTCAGTTGCAACTGGGTATTTATTTGCGAGGTTTAGGTTGGGAGGGGGAGTAACTCCAAGTTTCCATTAACCGAATTTATTCTATACTCAAGATGGGGTATGAGTGGTGTAGGTGTTATGAATACAAATCGTTCCAATAATAAAGCTCGCAAATTAGGAATGTCGAAGCTACCAGGTAAAGCGATGGAGAAAAGTGCTAAGGCATTATACGAGCACTTTAGTGGATTAAAGTTAGGGGTGTTTGATTCTGTTGCGTTGGCTTTGTCGATGGCTACAGATTGTCGTTATGCTGGCGTTGGTCGTTATAACGGTAAGGCAGGGGTGCGGGTAATGTCCTTTTGTGACAACGCGCGTATCATAAAAGATCCCATTGAATATGAACTGGCCAATACTCCCTGTGAAAAGGTCGCCGAGGCCAGTAGTAGCTGTTATTTTCGTAAAGTGCGCGCAACTTTTCCTGATGATGAAATGCTTTTTGAATTAGGTGTCGATGATTACGCGGGCTGTAATTACTACTCACCTGAAGGTGAAAAGTTAGGGCATCTGTTTATTATGAGTAACCGACTGATTGGCAACTATACAGATGTTCAAAGTACTTTGGAGTATATGTGCTTGCTGGCCGAGGTTGAGCTGGCCGAACAGATCGCCTTACATTAGCTGAAAAAATATAAACCTCGAAGATCCATTTCGAGGTTTTGTACGATGTCTTAGAACTGAGTGTTCTGACCTTCTACTTTCCACTGACCTTCTTGAGCTCGGTCATCATGGTTTAACCATACATGAGAGTGCCCAGCATTATCTTTGGCCTGTTTTAGCTTTTGGTTGTCGAGGCTATTGGTTGGAACGCTAAAGTGATACTGGCTGCCCAAACTTTGACACTGTGCCTGTCCGCTACTCCATGGACCGCTATTCGCCGTCACTTTCCAGCTGTTGTCTTGATGATTTTTACAAGCGAAAACATAGTAGGTATCGCAGCTCTGATCATCCCAACGACCATTACCCCACTGTAGAGCACAATCTTGTACGCCACCCCAGTTGTTGGGTTCGTTACGATCCCAACTCCAGATACCCGCTTCCAGACGGCCATCGTTCATTACCATATCGTCCAGATTGACGATGTTTGCACCTTCTCTAAAGAAGCGAGTCACATCACCTGAGCTGATGTGGCCAGTTTTACCACCGGTTACTACATTAGCAATGGTGCCTGTTGTGGTTCTGTCTTCCCAGATGCGACCAATATCGCCCAGGCTAGTGAAGGCGGTGTTCTTCCAGTTAGAGTTACCACTGCAACCGCCATCTCCCCAAAGCACCACTTTTTTGCCTGCGGCAAGTACATCGGCTTTGGTTAAGTCAGAAGGAATCGCACGGCAGCCGTTACTTTTGTAAATCTTGTTGCCGAAGCGCGCATTGATCTGGTTGTAGGCATCGTTATGACGTCCGTCCATGTGATCTTCAATGTATAAAATAAGAACCTGGTTGTCGCTTTCTGAGCTGTTTAACCAGTCTCTAATTTCATTAAGTCCTTCGGTCAGGTATTTGTCGTTTAAGCTACAGAAGCCATGACACATCAATAATCGCTTGGGGTAAGAAAAGATACTCTCCATTTTGCGTGTCCAGTGCACATCGATTTCAATAAAACGAGCGCCCATACGCAGCTGATCTTTAATGGAGTACTTTTGTTGTGGATCGAGATAACGACAGCCAACAGAAAAATTACAGGCACGATACACTTCGGAATTATAGGTATTGTGAGTACCTGGAATGTTGTTATCAGCCATCGGCGAATAAACATCGAGATTACGCTGAGCTTTTAGCGTTTTACCCACCCAACTGTTATTAAAGTTATCGATTGAATCAGCACTGACCAAACCGCTTAAGCCCAGAGCAACCAAAGCCGCCAGTGGCTTTGCCCAACGATGTTTTAATGTCATAACGCGTTACCTTTTATTGTTGTGTTTAACGGAGTAGGGGCCTTGCCCTATACAAAGATTGCCAGCCTCCCGCTTTGACAGCCTCTGTCTGTTAGACGTTATTCATCCTGAGTTCAGGATAAGCCTATCAATATACCGACACGGTTTTTCGTCCTAGTGAAGGGGAGTCAATGAGCGGTGGTGATCTCCAGAAGCCTCAAAGAGAATTTTTTTAGGCTCAAGATTCCTCAAACGCTTATGTGCTTCGTCTTAACCTTTAGAACCATCGTTAATGGTTCTGTCATGGCTCGTGTCGATGGTTTTATTGCACCAATGTATTAGCCCCTCAATAGGGCGACAAGGGTAAATAAAGCCTAAGCAAATAACTTTTTGAGAGATATTCTGCCTGAATTGAACGTTCTATGAGCAATCGAACCTCAATGGCTGGATGAGTTTTAAACTGTCAGAATTGTCGTTCTTTTTTGGGCTGGCTTTCTGTCAACCAGAAAACGATAAAAAGCGTTTAAAAAGTACGCTAAATATTTATCAAACATTCGAATGGGAGATATTTTTGAGAGTAAATAATGACATTCCCGAATAGCTCACCATAGGTATTTTTAATGTTTTAACTACCTAGTTTGAGATAATTTTCTGAGTGTTTTTTACTCTTTCTGATGTTACAAATGGCAAGTGGATACTAAGATATTGTGAAGATACAAAACTGCAATGTTTCTCAATAATAAGACTAGGTATAATTATCTTAATTATTGAAATTACGCTGGTTTTTTGTGGGCGTCTCTTGTGTTAAACGAAAAAAGCCTTTATTATTCGGACCAATTCGAAGGAACGGATAAGGGAAAGTGCTTTTTTGGAGCAGTTAGGTTTAGCTAACTTGCGCTATGGGACGTTACAAATTGCGTTTTTTGATTCATATCTGCGTGTAACAGCCAATTACCCACTGAAAAGATAAATTTGGGCGACCAGTTTGTGCTTTTTTGATGATTGACTACACTTATGTGAGAGTTGGACTATCTCAAGTAGCAAAGGTGTAGTCTGCTATGAAATACCTTGGGAATAAAGAAAATGAAATTAAACAAAGATAATTCGAAGTACTTCGTTGCTTTCTTGTTAGGAGCTGTATCTTTTTTGTTTGGCGTATTCAACTATTTCGGTATTATTTTTAATTCGGGTGAGTTGTTTCAGGCCAATGGCTCTTCTTTCCAATTAGTTGTTCTGTTTTGTTCTACCGTCTTTGGCTTTGTTTTTATGGCTTGGTCAGCGATGGAAATTCAAGTGCTGAAGCAACACAAAACTCATTCGAACCAATAGTGAAATAACATAGCTCGCTGCTTAGTCGCTGTGCAAGGCGGGCTATTTGTATTGGATGTAATGGACATTCCAGAAATACGGATTCTGGATACATGTCGATAAAACCTGCATTGCTTACTAGCAGGTTAGCACTCCTGTTTTTTAGAGTGCGGTCATTTTTAATTTGAGGAATTCCACTATGAAAACATTCATAAGTATTGTCATTGGAGTAATGGCATTACCTGCTATTGCGGGTAAAGATGTTAATGACAGAACCGTTAACTATGTTTATCAACCCGATCTCGCGCCAACAGAATTTGAGTTTAGTGCTAACAGAACAAACGCTTGTGGCACCGACTTATATCGAGTGCAAAGTCCAGATGAAGCAACAGCTGATCGCAAATTCTCTCTCGTACTAGCGGCATTCACCACTAAAAAGAAATTGTCTTTTCATGACACCGAAGTGTGTAAAAGTGGTCGCGCGGTCGTTTCTTGGGTTAAGTTGGTTAATTAATCACAAATAGGTTAGTGTCTGGGTATTGGGTACAATCACCTGATACCCAAAACCTGTTTCACTTGAAACTTTTTTTCAGTCCGTTTTTTATTATTCGTCTCAATTTGGTATTTCCTTTCTACGCGTTTTCTCTATCTCAAACACCAAAACAAAACCCTAGTTAACAAAAATGTAAGCTAATGTCCGGGTAAAAATTGCAACACTGAGATGAATTATTTTTTCTGTGGACTTTCATTAAGTTTTCAGTTGTTTATTGTTAAAAGCTTATTACAATTGCCCTATACTCGATTTGCTGGTTTTTTATACAGTGAATTGAGATATACCCAAAGCATTTCGAGGTGCAGCTAGGCGGCCAGCAAGCGAATCCCCTGAGCTTAGTTTTACTAAGTGATTGGGTGAGTGCGCGCAGCGCTGCAACTTGAACAAAACCGCTGCATCTTGAAAGGCGACGGGATAACAAAAAAGCACGCTGATAACATTAACTATCGGCCAATGAACCGATGGAATGAATACCAAAATCAAAGCGTGTTGTCGTTTAGGACCAACGACAAAAACTCGTCGAAAAAATGCTGTAACGAGTCAATGAGTTAACAATGTAAAAACGATTGATCGTTCTAGGGCGAAACAAGTTGTTGTGGGCTTGTTTGGTTCTGCTGTGATGCGATGAATGCAACAATAATACTCATGCACACGGGGCTAAATAATATGAAACTTCTCTATCAGAAGATCGTAGCAATGTTCTTTTGTCTAACGTTTTCTGTGCTCAGCTTTTCTCATAGCGCAATGTTTAAAGACAATTTTCGATACGACAATTCCAACGAAGGTTTATCGGCATCTATGCTGTTGATGCTAAGTGGTAATTTGTTTGCTGCTAATCAATGTACCAATGGCAGTGCGGCAGGTTATCCCTGCGATAAAGTTGATCTTATGGCTTTTATGCCAAAGGCAAACCTAGGTGGTGGGTCACAAAATCTGAATGACATTTGGGGTTGGACCGATCCGGTGACTGGCAAAGAAATTGCCATTGTTGGGCGTACTCACGGTACTGCATTTGTTGATATTACGAATGCAGAAAATCCCGTAAACCTCGGTTTTTTACCATCCCATAATAATGGCAGCGACTCATGGCGCGACATGAAAGTGTATAACGACCATGCTTTTATTGTTGCTGATGGCAGTGGCAACCGAACACACGGTTTGCAAGTATTCGACCTGACAACATTACGTACGGTAACGCCCGGTGGTACTTTAACTGAGACTGCACATCTGGGTGGTTTTGGTAATGCGCATAATATTGCTATCAACGAAGACTCAGGCTTTGCCTACATCGTTGGTTCCAATCAATGCAGCGGTGGTTTGTATATGGTTGACGTATCAACGCCAACGGCACCGACTTACGCCGGGTGTTTCTCTTCCGATGGTTACACTCACGACGTTCAGTGTGTCAATTATGCAGGACCAGATTCAACCTACAGTGGTCGTGAAATCTGTGTTGGCTACAACGAAGATACAATTACTATCGTTGATGTGACCAGCAAGAGCAATCCAGTGCAGATTTCTCGTAGTGGTTATGCGGGATCGCGCTATACCCATCAGGGCTGGTTTTTGGATAACACCCATAGCAAGCTCATAATGAATGATGAGCTGGATGAATCTGGTACTGGCAGCAACACCACCTCTTATATCTGGGACGTAAGCGATCTTGATAATCCTCAAGAAATAGGGCGCTATGTTGGACCCACGGCAGCTATCGATCACAATCTCTATACCTTGAACGGTTACGTTCTTGAAACCAATTACCGCGCAGGTTTACGGATTCTTTCATCAGACGATATCAATAATGGAAACCTGAGTGAGGTTGCCTACTTTGACACGATTCCAGGATCAGACTCTGCACAGTTTTCTGGCACCTGGAGCAGCTACGTTTACTTTGAAAGTGGCAATGTGGTGCTGAGTGATATCGGAACTGGTCTGTTTGTCGTTCGTCCTGATTGGGACGCTATTGGTAATGGTACGCCACCACCACCTCCACCGCCTGAGTATTGTACAGCGGCAAGCAACAACGCCAGCGAAGAGTGGGTGAGCAATGTAACCGTCGGCTCATTCAGCAAAGACTCTGGTAGTGCAAAATACAGCGACTTTACAGCAGACACCGTAAGTGTGGGTACTGGTACTACCGCTGTATCTTTGACACCTTCATTTTCTGGTTCACAGTACAATGAATATTGGCGTATCTGGGTTGACCTCAATGATGATAAAACTTTCGCTGATAGTGAAATTGTGTTTGATTCTGGCAGTGCGACCAATTCGACGGTGACTGGCAATATGACGATCCCTGCGTCAGCGGAAGGCACAACGACGCGTATGCGCGTGGTGATGCGCTACAATGCGGCACCGTCAGCCTGTGGCACTTTCAATTATGGTGAAGTTGAGGATTACACGGTTTCTATTGGCAGTGGTACACCGCCACCTCCGCCGCCACCCAATCCTGACACTTTCGAAAACACCAATAGCTATAGTATTCCGGATAATAACTCCACCGGTATCTCTAGTCCTATTGACTCCACTCGTACTGGTAATTCTGGAACGGTCAGTGTGGCTGTTGATATTTCTCACACCTACAAAGGCGATCTTATCGTGGACCTTGTTCATCCTGATGGAACGGTTTTCAATTTACATAATCGTACCGGGGGATCGGCGAATAACATTGTCGAAACCTACAGCGTCAACGTGGGGAATAAGCCAGCCAATGGTCAGTGGCAACTCAGGGTAAGAGATTTAGCTTTTTATGATCAGGGCACGATTAATCGTTGGAGTATCACTTTTCAATAGTCGAGGTAAACACGATTAAAAAGACATGATTGTTGAGTAAGAGTGGCTGAGTTATCAGCCGCTCTTTTTGCGTTTTTATTATCAGCAGAGAGCGATGTAACCAGATGACTAAAATAAAACAAAAGCTGTTCTTTACTGGATTAATCATTGTTATCAACCTTAGTCTTACTATCAAAGCGAGTGACAGTGCCGAGACTTTTTATGGTCTCGATGCGAACGAGCTATTTGATAAAGCAAACCACTACTTTGAATTATCTGACACCAACATGCAGAAGTCGCGCGCTTTAATCCTTGAGGCCAACAGTCTGCGCAAAAAAATAAATAAGCTAAGAGCTCATAAGAGAAGGGAAAGCAGTCCATTAGTGCAAGACCAACTGGCTCATGATGCTCAAAAGCTGGCTTTGCAACTGGAGCAAAAACAACTGGAAGGAGGGCGGTTACGCGCCGAGAGCCTGTCGCTTAAACAACGAGCTCGATCATTTTTTGAAGAGGCCTTTTGCCAGAAGTGGAAGCCCTGGGTGAAAAATCGTGATCCACTGACCATGGATGACACCATCGCTATGACGCTGGCTCATAACTCTCGTATTCTTAGTGTGAAGCCTTCTTTGCTAAACCGAATGGCTACAGGAACAGACCGTATTAAAGATCGCGGAGAGAATGACGATATGTCTCTTCAAATTCCCGCTCTCGCATCGCAGAATGCACCACCGGATCTTGATATCAGTGCCTTTCAGATTTCTCGCGAACAAGATTTTTTTGGCCATATTGAGGTAGATGCTCATCCTGAAGCTAAAGCGCAACATAATGTTAGTGCAGTGCCACTTAATAAAATTCATCGCTGGCATTTGTTACTCAGTGATCGTAATGGACAACCGGTGACTAATGCTAATGTTGATATCGAAGGCCACATGCCCGGCCATGTACACGGCTTACCTACAGAGCCTAGAGTGACGAAAGAAGTGGCTCCTGGTGTTTATCAGGTAGAAGGGCTTAAATTTCAAATGAAAGGCTGGTGGGTCATTAGTTTTAAGGTTCATTCAGCCGACAAAGAGTCGGTGCCGGATGACTTAACCTTTAACTTAGTTTTATAAGCCAGGGAGGCATTATGAAGATTTGTGTCCGCTGGCTTGTTATCGCTTTATTGGGAACTCTTTTATTGAGCGTTGTTCCCCTGCATGCTCAAGATCCTTATCGTTTTACCGAAGCAGATCTGAAGTTTCTTAAGCAGTTCTCTTTATCTCGCCTACCTGAGTTGCCTAAGTCTCCTGGCAATGTGATCGCAGATGATTTAGCTGCGGCAAAGCTGGGGCAGCAGTTGTTTTTCGATAAGCGCTTGAGTGGCAATGGGCAAGTCTCTTGTGCCACCTGTCATCAACCCGAGCGATATTTTACCGATGGTAAAGCGCTTTCTGTTGCATTGGGTACGACACGCCGTAGTGCGCCGTCTTTGTTGGGAGCTGCCTGGAGTCCTTGGTTATTCTGGGATGGTCGAAAAGACAGCCTGTGGTCGCAAGCACTGGGACCATTAGAAAATCCGGTGGAACATGGCACCACTCGCAATGCAGTTGCACAAAACATGTTGCGCTCTTATTTGCCTGACTATGAAGCTATTTTTGGCAAAGTGAACAATGTGAGCGAACTACTATCTTTGCCAGAAGATGCCTCGCCAATAGGGAGTCAAACCGCTCAGAACAATTGGTTAACGATGACCGCTGCACAAAAAGAGCAGATGAGTCAGATTTTTGCAAACAGCGGTAAGTTGTTAATGGCTTATCAGCGACGACTGATGATGACCCCTGCACCCTTTGATCAATTTGTAGAGTTATTGAATGAGGGCAAAACACAAGAAGCCAAAACAAAAATAACAGAGTCTCAGGTAAGAGGTTTGCGCTTGTTTGTTGGCAAAGCTAACTGTGCGAGTTGCCACAATGGTCCTTTGTTTACCAACTTTGAGTTTCATAACGTAGGGGCGCCTGAGTCGAATCTTGTTAAGGTCGATCTTGGTCGTTACGAGGGCGTTAAAGCCTTGGTGAAAGATGAGTTTACCTGCTTATCAAAGTGGAGCGATGCACCGAAAGAGTCTTGTGAAGAAATGCTGTTTTTAAAAACGAAAGGAAAAGAACTCATTGGCGCATTTAAGACTCCCACGCTAAGAAACATTGTGCATACCGCACCTTACATGCAAACTGGGCAGTTCGCTGATCTTAAGCAAGTGATGCAGCACTATAATGTACCTACACCGCCTTACTATGACCGTTCGCAACACCCGGAGCGACCTCACTTTGATATCTTGCCTTTACTACTAACAGAGCAAGAAATTGACGATGTGATTGCGTTTTTAGGAAGCTTAACTTCGCCGATAAAAGATACTGATGAGTGGTGGCGTGATCCCAATAACCTATCAACTAAAGAGGTAGCACAAAAGAATAATAAGAATCAAACGCATTAAAAAATTAGTCGTTGTTAAAGCTTTTTTTTACGTTACGAGAGAAATAATTCGGTATTTATATTTTGTGACGCTAATGTGAATAATCACGCTTCTATATCTCATTTCAGGTCAGTAGGATATTCGGGGAATGGCCAAAGTAAAGAGTATGCCCCTAATACATTGAAACCTTAAGGAGTTGAAATGAGAGGTAGTTGCTTATGTGGAAAGGTCGTGTTCGAAATTAATGGCGAATTAACCATTGCCCAACCGGATGGGCGCGCTCAATGTTGTGGTTTAGATTCTGCTGAATTGTTAGTAGAAAAAAAAGACTTCGTTTGGTTAACCAGTTTACGATATGTGAAGACTTATCAAAACCAGACTGATATTGGTTCTCTGCCTTATTCGCGTTCGTTCTGTACCAATTGTGGAACCTGCTTACCAGTGCTGATCGATGGTACAGACTTTTATATCTTACAGAGTCATCTGGTAGAGCACTACGATGCGAGTGAATATGTTGCAGCAAAGAAAGTCAGCTAAAACACATCACAGAAGAAACAAAGCTTGAGCTTCTTCTGTGATGATTTCAAGACTTAGCGTTTTCTTAACCACATCCACCAAGGATCGTATTTAAAGCGTTTATAAGTTTCTTTGTGAGTATTGGGTTTGTCTTCTTTATGGTCGATGTTATAAACATCCCAATACAGCTTATTGTCTTCGACTTCGCAAACAGCGTAACCATGAATGGCACTATTAAAGTCTTTAATATGTGGATTATTGAGTTGTGCTCCGCCATTTAGCAATGGGCTGAGATCGGTTTTTAATGGTATGTTTGCATCAATAATATCTTGAATATTAGGAGAGGTAATCGAAGGTGTCATCAGCTCCAAACCAACCAGATTACTGTAATCCCAGTTATTTATATTTCGATAGTTAATCTTAAGGTAAGAAGCGATGTGTGTATGTAAGTCACCGGTCAATACCACAAAGTTATTAACGTCGCGATTTTTTACCGTCTTCATAATATCTTCGCGTTCTTTTTGATAGCCATCCCAGGCATCATAATTGGCATAAGCCACTTGATGACCGAGAACTGTTAGCGCAAGTTGTGCTAACAAGGTCTGGTTGCCCCACATTTTCCACTTTGCAGACGATTGAGTGATACCATCAATCAACCATTGCTTTTGTTCGTTGCCTAACATGGTTTGACCGGGTGAGTTGTAGTCGTAGCACCAGTAGTTGTCCCAGTTATTGCCGTCGCCGCAAGGTTGCTCACTACGGTAAGTGCGCGTGTCCGTCATAAACAATTCCATTAACTTTCCGACACGGAAGCTACGATAAAGCTTTAGATAGTCAAAAGGATGACTAGCGTTTTCGTCGATCATCACGCGCGCGGGAACGTATTCTGTCCAGGCCTTTTGTGCGTCGATTCGCAACTGCCACAATTTTTGTGGATCATTGTTAAAGCGGCTATCGGTGGTGTAAGGATGATCGGGCGCACCTAGGGTATCCTTATCATAGTCCCAGAAAGTATCATTGGCCGTCTCGTGATCATCCCAGGTGATAATGAAGGTATGTTGCTCCATTGCACGCTGTAGATTTTTATCTGAACGGAAGGTTCGATAAATATGACGGAAGTCGCGAATATCGATAGCTACTTTTTCGCCACTGGGCAAATGAATAGGGCGTTTGATTTGGTCATCAAAACTTGGGTAGGTTGCATACTCATAAATAAAGTCGCCAAGATGGATTACAAAATCCAGGTCTTCATTAGCCAGATGATTGTAGGCATTAAAGTATCCAGTGGTGTAATCCTGACAGGTTAATACGGCAAAACGAAGCTGACTGATGTCTTGATTGTGTTCTGGCAAAGTTTTGCAGCGGCCAGTGCGACTCGCCACACCTTTATATATGAATCGATAGTAGTAGGTTTGCCTTGGTTGAAGATGACCATCGAGATCCAGATTCACCGTGTGATCTCTTTGGGCTGAAAAGTCAGCCGCGTCAATACTGCCTTCCATGACCAACTGAGTGAAGTTCTTGTTTAACGAGACCTGGAAAAATAAAGGACTGGTACCATCGTATTCGGTATCGCGAATGTGCGTCCATAAAATAACACCTCGTGGAGCAGGATCTCCTGAAGCAACCGATAAGTCAAAAATTGACTCGCTGTTGGAACCAAAGTTATTGATACCCAAATCAAGCTGAGTGTAGTCGGCATAAGGGCCGGAATCTGAATGCGCTACTAAGGTATAAGGGGTTAATAAAGAAGCGCCCATCAATTGGACAAAGCTTCGGCGATTCACGTTCATGGGGGTCTCCGAGGTGTGTTATTTTTTTGTCGCTACTGCTTGTTTTTTAAAGAGCGACATTTATAAATAACTGGGCGGACCCGTTCAATGAACGCATTGTTAAGCTTTTTCGACTCATCGGAATGAATATGTCACAGAGATGACAGTGGTAAAATTAACTCGATATAAAGAGATTGTTTTGAATGAAAAATAATCGTTATACTCTTGAGTCTTCGGCGATTCCCTTTTTACTTCAACTTATTCTGTAATCTCGCTACTATAGGACAATGTCAGGATCAGGGATTTATGGAGTGTGACGAATGACTCAAAATAAGATTATTATATTCATTATTGCAATGGCGCTTGTCTATTATGTGCTCGATAATTTATCGCAAAATACGGGGCGAGGGGGCTTTGAAGCCAGCACCTATGCTAATTGCAGAGATGCAGAAAGCGGTGCCTATGGTGAGGAAGGGCTAAAAGTTTATTGCCATTGTATTACTCAAACAATCTCTAGTGAATTAAACGATGACGAAGTCGAAGCTGTGCAAGGCGGTGATACTGAGATACTACAAGCCGCTCTACGACGTTCATTGGATAAAGTTGAGCGCTGCTCGATTATGGCTGATAGTGCTGGGAAGTTACCTGTATTAACTTAGTATTCGTTTTTCTGAGCTATTCGATGGTTTGAATGAATGTAAAGATAAAGCCAGAAACTTACTCTATTTTTTTGGATGCAATGATTTTAAATTAAAATGATGATAGTAGAATCCAAGAAAAAGAGGAGAAAGAGTATAGAAGCCAGTTATTGTTATAAGAAGACTGTTAAGTTCATGTGAAAACGTAATCATAAGAGATGATGGTATAAATATCATTATCCCACTGATTAGAAAAAGGCTGGCTGCGATATTGAACTTCTTACGAAAAATTAAAAGGCTGGCGCACATATCAGAGAGCAGGGCGGTAGAGACATAAATAAATGTTAGAAGTGTAAATGTATCTGAAATGAAATTAGGTCTCTTTCCTACGTCAATTGAAATTACTATTTGCGAGAGTAAGAAAATTAATCCTGATAAATAGGTGAAAATGATAACGGATCTATTGGGTTTCAGCGGAGCGTTTTTCGTTGAGTTTACATCCGATAAAGAAGTGGAGAAAGTTGGCTTTTTACCCATATATTCTGCTCGAGGCTTAATAGTAAGTCAGATACTGCTTTCTACTAAACGACAGAAAGTCAAACTTGGGGTTGATATTTAAAATTAGTTGAATGAACATGCCAGAACTATTTTGCAGTTCTTGGTATAGGATGTCGTCGAATATCCAAACAAGGCATAACGACGAAAGGAAGTGTTAAAAAATCTAGGGAGCTTAAAAGAAAAATATTGAATTAACTAATCAAGAAAATAGCCCCGCCAGAAGCGCGGGGCCTATTAATCATTACCAACGATATTTATAACCAACAAAAAACTGTTGCGGCTTACTGGGACGAGCTCCAAATGGGCGTCGACTTACAATTTCCACTTCATCAGTCAAGTTATCAACTTTCAGATACAAAGTACCATAATCATCAAAGTCATAAGCGGCAGAAACATCCAGCACCCAAAAGGCTTCAGTACTGACACCCGATAAAGCTACATCCGAGCCCGCCGCTTCCCACATTTCGCCAATGTAGCGACTCAGCAAGTTGAAGCGCCACTGTGTGCTTTCAAGACCCAGGCTTATGCTCATTTGATTTTCTGGCAGATAAGGAATCGGATTACCTGCTGTTACATTACCCCAAAGTTCAAAAGTGGACTCAAATGATTCTTCAAACTCTGCATTGTTATAGGTATAAACAAAACTAATGGGAAGATCGATGCCTGCACCAATATCAAATCGATGAGAAGCGCTGATTTCGACACCATCTACTTTCGCTTTACCAGCATTAAATTCTTGATCGCTGTTGGTTACACAATCTGATGAAGTAGAAAGCGTACAACTCTCTTTTAAGTTTTCAAAGTCACTGATAAAGCCAACCACTTCTAGTCGAGTGGTTGAATGCTGATATCGATAACCCAACTCAAAATTAACACTCTCTTCGATTTTAATATCTGGACCTTGCTTAGGGCTGGTAGGAATAAACCCGCGATGAACACCCGCAAATAAACCAGAGTGACTATCTAACGAATAAAATACACTCGCACCCGGCAACCAGATGGTCGTCTGTTTTTCTAACCAGTCGGTTTCTTGACCGGCTTTATTGTTTTGATAGCGAGAATCAATGTATTCGCCGCGTAGACCCAAGGTTACTTCAAGCTTATCGAAGTTAAGTGTGTCTTGCGCATACCACGAGATGGCTTTGGATTCTTCGGTATTGGCCGTTGTTAGATTGGTAGGATTACCTGCCGATGACAGACGCCCGGATACCATGTTGTAACTGTCTTCAGTATGAACTCGCTCAATTTCATCTTGGTGGAAGCGAATACCAGAACGGAAGTTATGAGTGATGCCCCATTCTTTAAACTCCCAACGCAAATCGGATTGGATGCCTTGAGAGTAAAACGAACGATCATTAGTTCCAATCAACAGTTGATCAAACAATCCTTGATTATCTTGCTGGCCTGTTAAAACCTGATAATAAAGGTCATTAGTGATTGGATCTTGTAAAATTTCCTGCAAGCTCGGTGTGCTGCCACTGTCGCGGAAATTATTAAGCTTACGCCAGGCTCGATCAAAGTTGTTGCGATAAATTCGTGTGGTTAAGTCGAAATCTTTGCCAGCAATAAAATGGTTAAATTGGACCTGCGAATGTTCCCAGTCCATCAAGCCCAACTGACTGGCTGCATAACGTCGATAAGGTGTCGCAGCAAAATCGGCATCCGTTAAACCCAGGTAGGTTTCGTTAGAAACTTCATCGGCGTAACCCAGTTTTAATTCAAAAACTTGCTGGTACTTGTCACTGTCCAGGTTATAACGTAGCTTTGCGATGACATCATTCTTCTCGAAGCCACTGTCACCGCCGCCATCCAGCTCTTTAAAGCCATCACTCTGAGTGGTTAACCCTTCTAACAGAACACCAAAATTACCCGACGTTTGAGCAACGTAAGCGTGGGCTTTCTGGTAACCATCACTGCTGCCAGCGATATCGATCATTCCTTCGTTATCTTGTGGAACCCCACGAGTTTGCAAGTTAAGTGTTCCTGCGACTGTGTTAGGACCATAGAGAATAGCAGCGGGGCCTTTGAATACTTCGACACCCGACAATCGACTAACCATTGGGAAGTAATAAGCCGCTGGCGCAGAGTAGGGCGCTGGGCCAATTAACACACCATCTTCTAGAATGTTAATTTTTTTACTACGCTCGGGTGTGACACCACGAAAGCCAATGTTTGGGCGTAAACCGAAGCCATCTTCCTGTCGAATATTAACACCTGGAACGGTTGCCAGGATTCGATGAATATCGTCGTACTCATATTTTTCTAGCTCTGCTTCGTCAATAACGGTTGCAGATCCTGCTTCGGTATTCAGCTGTTTGCGCTGACCAATAATGGTCATGCGTTCATGATAAGCGTCTTCTTTTTTGGCTTGCTTATCTTCGGCATTATCATCTTCCGCTGCCATGGCATTGAGCGCAACCAGAGTAGCCAGTGTGAGTGTTGTTAATTTAAAAGGCGAGGTATTCATAATAAGCGATGAAAGTCCTGTTTTGTGGCTGGATGAAAGCCTGTTCATCCAGCATTATTCTTTTGATGGTTGCTTAGTCGTTATCACCAGCAGAAGTGGCTGGAAGTTCCAAAGACAGTTGGTTGATGAAGTCGGCTTTCATCTGATCGGTAATAGCTTTGACTTGATCATGTGTTGCCTGAACCTGAGCACTGTCATTTTGCAAGGTGTCGCCTAGAGTCGCCTGATAAGTGTCAATATTAGCAATGGCATTGTTGATTGCATTCAACATATTGGTGGCTGTTGCACTGGCGCCTTCTTCAACCAAAAAGTCATCAAAACCTAATGTCACCTGGCTATTCGTTACTTCACCTGTAAACAGAGTGCGTAAACTCACAAGGTTATTGCGAATATTTTGTAAAGAATGATTAGCAAATTGAGACTCGCGATCTTCTGGGCAAACATTTTGCTGACAGCTGTTATCAAATAAACCCAGAGGAATGCCTAACTTGGCATCCTTGGCAATACTGTCGATGTAAAACATGCCATCAGAAATGCGGTTAACGGCTTCGTGAACATTATTAAAGTCACTGCCCGGTGCGTTGGCGGCATTGAGTAATGATTGAGCATAGCCATTCGCGCCACCCCAGGCATCAAGCAATTGCTGTGCGCTATTGGCAATGTCACCTGCCACGGCTACTGCAAACTGGCAGCGTTGCTCTCGGCGAGCTGCGTCAGTCAAAGCATCCCATCCAGCTGGTGCGGTGTTGGCAGTGCAAGAGTGGGCCAGATTCGTATTGAATAGCAGATATTCCAGAGCATCCAGACCACGTCGAGTAAATACTCGGTTAGAAATATCGTAGGGCGTACCATTGATATTTCCAGCGTTAAAGAAAGCAACGTCCTGATCCACAGCACAGGTGCTAACCACAGGCCAGGAATAGATATTGTTTTTTAGTAGGCTTTGGTTGGCAATGAGAGGTCCCAACTGCATGACTTCGATCTGTTGCCATTGGTTCATTGAAGTCAACCAGGCATTTTGCGCGCTGGTGCGATCCGTATCGCGCTGCTGCTCAGTGATTGAACCATTATTAAATCCCTGTTCACTCTGACAATAGGTGCTCACGGCTTGTTCAAGGCTATTAGCCACAGTTTCAAACTCGTTGAACTTTGGGGTAATCACATTGTTAGTGAGGTGGGTGAGTAGGGCATTTTCATCAAACTGAGTTTGGTTTCCGCCGTTATTATTGCCGCCATTAAAGCCTGCTCCAGCAGTGCTATCGACACTATCGCTACATGCCGCCACAAACAAAGTTGACGTCACTGCAAGGGTAAGAGGTTTGAGCGAAGATAATTTCATGGGTTTGACTCTTTTTTTTCTTTGAGGCGAGTATAAAGACATCTTTAAAAAAATACAGTTTTTTAAAAGTGTCTTGTTGACTTAGATCAGAAAAACGACAAAAGGCTAAGCCCTGCGACTTAACCTTTTGTTCAATCACTGCGTCATTTTATATGACTACCAGTTTGCAACATGCTCAGCTTCGAAGCTATAAGCTGCTTGTAGAAGATCACGAGCTGCCAGCAAGTCTGCTTTATACTGAGTTACGTCAGCAGCCGGAGCAACCACTGGAACATCACGCATCAATACGTGAAGTTGCGTGTAATTTGCATCCGTTAATGGAGAGAAGCGGCTGAACTGAAGGTTCAAAGCAAAGCCTTTCATTTCTGACCAATGCTTAGCTAAATCAGCATAGTTAAATTCAGCAGTACCCAGTTTATCTAAGTCAGCAATGGTGTCGTTGATGTAATGAACAACTGTTGCAGAAATCGATTTTTCCCAAGCGTCCAATACCGCGTCACGCTCTACTTTTAACGCGTCCATTTGTGCCGTTGTTAACTCGGTACCAATGTTATCGTTAATAATTTTACGGCCATTCAATAAAGCGGTGAAGGCTGCGTTAGTGAAATCTGTTGGGTTGGCTAATGCGGCTGTACCACGGTCACGCTTTGCGGCATTGACAGAGTTACCCATGTTGAGCTCGGATTTTAAATCAATGGTGCTGTTGCCATTGCTGTCATGAAAACCTGATGCGTATGCTTCACGACCGCCTTTACCAGCGATTTCGTCGTCAGTGTACTCCAGGTAGTCACGAGCCGCGCCAAAGTAACCGTAACCTTCATCCCACTGATGTTCTAGTGAAGTGTAAGCACTTGAGCCTGCCAGGTTGGTACTGCGCAAACCTTTGCCGTCTGTGTCGTCATCAAGGTAATCATCAGCACCCTGAGAGAAAGCTACTGCACCTAGCAAGAACTTCTGAATCAGTTGTTTTAGGTCACGGCCGTCAGTGGTTAAGTAGATAGATGTGATAGGGTTGCCATTGAAGTCATTACGAGTGTTTCCGTTAATGAATTCTTGAGCATTATCTGCCAGCATACCAAAGTAAATTTGTACCAAGCCGTGAGGCGTTGTAGAACCTGCTGCTCCCCAGCCTTCAAACGCGCCTGCGTTCCAGTCTTTGTGTTGACCAACGGCGTCGCTACCAGCGATTTTGCCAAACAAGTCTTTGTGAGTAGAAGACAGCTGGCGTAAATTGGTTTGCTCTGAGTTCTCGATAAAGTCGATGGCAAAACCGTCAGCCACTAAGTCATAGTCTGCATCAGCAATCTGGTAGAAAGAATTCAGTTTTGCTAACACTGCGGCGCGGTCAGCAAAAGCGCTAGCATTCAGGTCTTCTTGTAAACCGCTGCCGATGTATTTGTTGAGCTGCGAGATAAGCGCCATGCGCGTTACCTGGCCAGAATAAGAAACAGTTGAGTTGCCGTCACCATTCACAAACTTATAAGTATCTAGTAAGTCATTTACATTAATTGTGAAAGCTTGAGAGAAGGAGAGGTTGCCGCTGTCTGTTACCGTTACGCTCACATTCAAAGTGGGTGTCTTTTCGAAGTTCATGGTGACACCGTCTTTCAACTTAAGCGTAGTTCCAACAATTTCAAGCTGATCGTGAGTGGCAGTAAAGGTGAAAGTTTCACCCGTATTCCCGTCAGTTGCAGACAAAGTACCTACCGTCGCGCCTGCTGCATTTTCGTCAACAGTGGTTTTAGAAAGAGCAATCGCTGTAGGGGCTGTATTCGTTGGACCATTAGAGGACCCACCACCGCAAGCACTCAATAGTGTTGCCGCTGAAACAGCAAAAAATACTTTGCTTAAGTTGGATTTCATGAGTTTATTCCTGTTATTCGCAAGTTTATGCGCGGATGATAAACTAAGTATAAATGCTAATCAATCTCAATTAGACTATAAAAACCATTAATATCTAAAAATTCTCAAATATGTATAAAAAGCAACCTTATTATTTGAAGTATCAATAAAAAACATCACCTTTATAAGTTTATTGCCTTAGAGATCCGATGTGTCTGGAGATGAATAGTTGGAGTTTCAAAGAAAGAAGAAAGGAGCGGAGCGCATGTTCTTATTATATAGAAGGTTAGGTTACTAACCCAAAACGACACTTTATAACCATCGCAGCGCTTTTTTTATGTCTGAATCATTGGTTGACTGTTTTTGGGCAGATAGCGTTAAAGAGCTGGGCAAAATCTGGACGAATTTTGCTGCTGTCGTAAGCTTGTCAGTGATATGCCGTAACGATGGCGTAAAGGTTTCTGTGGGTTTCTCGTAGGCTGGAATGGCCTCTATACGAAATAATAAGGTGTGATATCAATATGAGAGTGAACGCAGAGAAAGTTGTTGAACTACGTAAACAACGTTTTTGGTCACAAGATGAGTTGGCTCTGGCGCCTGGACTTAACATCCGCACTGTTCAGCGCATTGAGCGAGAGGCCTCGGCATCGCTGCAATCCAAAAAAGCATTAGCGGCGGCTCTCGATGTTGATATTCAGGAGCTTGACTACCAGGAGCAGCCCAGGATGAAACGCTATGAATACAAAACATTAGAAATCGAGCATAAAGAAGGGTTTTTAACCGGAATCAAAAAAGCTGAGTTGCCAGACTTGGAAGGAATATTTAACCGTGAGGGCCAAGAAGGTTGGCGTGTTGTTCAGTTACTTACGCTAGAGCTAGCAAGTGCCATGTGGAGTATGAAAACCGGAAAAATGGTCGCTTTGCTAGAACGAGAAATTATTTAGGATACAATAGAGTGGCATTATCCGCCGCTGTGACTCGGCGGATAATGGAGTAATATTAATGAGCTCGCTGACGGAATCCTGCAAAACCTAAAATACCTGCCAGGAGCAGAGCCAGAACACCCGGTTCAGAAATTGCCTGCACCGTATAATAGATGGCTACATCAGCATGTTTAGGATCACCCCACATACCCCAGGACACTTCAAAGTTTGCATTAAAACCAATCATCGGTCCTAATTGGTCGGCGGGCATCTGAGAGGGATCACCGTTCAGGTACTGAGCATACGCCAGTGCAGAAACACCGTAGTTGTACCATTGCTCCAAAACATCATAAGTGCCTCCATCGCAACTATAACCAGGCCCCGAATCACCCAAAGTGATGGCATCACCAAAGCACTGAACCCATATTCCACTAATATAATGATCCGCTGCTGGATTTATACCAAAGAAAAAATCCCCTGTTGAATTGGGCAAGTCTGGTGAGTCGGCTGCACCTTGTAGCATAAAGCTATTGATGTTATCCGGATCCGGTAAAGTGAACGGCGTTGCTAAACTCAATTGAGTATAAAACAGTGTTAAAGCGACGAGCAGTTTTTTCATAGAAAAATATCCTTGTCCATAGTCAGGATTAAATAGAAAAGTGAGGCTAACACTAGTCAATAGTCGAAACAATTCGCCTTAAGTATTAAGTGAGTGTTCAAAAATATTGGCTTCAACATTTTTTAAATACTCTTATTGTTTTTAAAATGGTCTAAGAATATGACAAAAGCATTTAAATAAATTGAAATAAGTAGAAGGTGAGCAAAATGCGAGCAAAAATAGAGCGTTAACTGAGCTTGCTATTATGTTTAGAAAAAGCAAGCACTGCTTTTGTTTTCATGATTAATGCTGACGGCTCGATGAATCTAAAAACATTATAGAAGATAGGCTTATAGAGAATAAAAAAATTAAATAAACGGCCTTAAATCAATGTCGCAAAATTGATATACAAAATACATTATTCGCTAATGACTTAAAAACATAATAAAACAGACAAAAAAGTTAAGTGGGTCACGGTTGTTAAACAAATAAAATTCTTTCGCGCTAATTTTTTATTCCATTTTTAATATTAAAAATATCTAGCAAAGCGAAAATAAAAATCGCTTTTCCTGTTGCACAGCCAAAAAGATCTTTTATTAACAAAAATTAATTTACCGCTACAGCCCAGATAAACAGGCATACAAGAAAATGCTAAATATTATTTTGAGATAATGCAGGGTGGTGCCATTGACAAGAACATGAGCGAGTATTTAAATAGATGTATACAGGATGTACACCTTGATTGAGTGAAGGACTTCATCTTCCCTTAAAGAGTTCAGGTGAGTAACTTAAAACTACTCTCATAATTATGTGACGAATTTGATTTGTTGCGACAAATTGTGACGTGCTAGTTCAATTAAAAAAACATGTCGTTATTGTTAAGGGATATCAATGGCAAGTTACTCAGTACTGCATGACATCAGCAAAGAAATACAAACCAATTTGTATAATGCTTTGGTTGATACTCCAGATACTGACTTCTCATTAACTGATGCCGACACCGATATTATACTCGCCAAGCCCGATGACGCTGATAGTGATAGCGGCAAAATTTCTTTGTATCTATACCACATGGATATCAACGCACACTTGCGTAACCAACCCATGGTTGCCATTGGTGCTGAAGCGCTGGTAAATCCTCCGCTGCCTTTTCGACTACGTTATTTGCTAACACCAGTTACCGATTCTCATGTGACGAATCAACTGCTATTAGGGCGTTTGATTCAGTTTTTATACGATAACCCATTAATTCAAAGTTCTGCTGAGTTAACCCTAAATGATGATCGCGGCGGCTCAACAGAATTACGCATTCATCCCGACAGCTTGTCTGTGGAGTCGCTTAACCAATTATGGACTGCGATGAACGAGGCCTATCGATTGAGCTATTCGTTTTCTGTGGATGTCGTGCCCATCGATTCTGCCAAGCAACCTGCTGCGGCCCATCGTGTGGGTGTTTCGCAAGGGGATTTATCGTCGGGAGTGGATGACTGATGGCGATAATGCAAAATATCATTCAAGTCGGTAAGGTGGCGCTGACCGATCAGGTATCCTCCCGTCCGATTAAAGATATTTCTCTCGTTACAGTGGAATATCGCAGTGACAGTAACGTCGATTTTCTTCCGTGTCCATTTAGCGAACGTCTGGATGGTCAAGGGAATTTACTCTTACTCAGTTCTCGTCCCGCTATTGATCTACTGCGCGAGTTCGAAGACGACGATTATCATTTTCGTATTCAAATACAAGCCACAGCCCATCAAGAAAAGACCGTTACCTTTACGGTAACCAAAGCCTCCTGGGATGCCTATGTTGCTCAAGTAGAGGCCCTGCAAGAAGGCACTTTGGCTACCTCATGGCAATTGCTATTTGATGAGGCCGATCAGCTGGAGCCCAATCCTGTGGCTGCCGAGCTTAGTTTACGTCGTCAAAATCATCAGGCATTAGATCCTGATGATTATGTTTTGGAAGTTACCGCACCATCGTCGGTCAATGGACAGGCGGTGGGCAGTTTAAATGTTTGGAAGTTTTACCCACTACCGATTGCCGACAAGGTAACGGTACAGGTTCGTCTTTCAGCTGATGACTCTGTTATTACATCAGCTGAATTTGGTATTGATTATGCACAAACACTCAATGTCTGGGATCTTCCCATCAACCATTGAGCTATGGAGAGTATGCTATGCCAGAGTATCTAGCACCTGGAGTTTATGTTGAAGAGGTATCGTCAGGAAACAAGCCCATTGAAGGCGTGAGTACCAGTACTGCGGGAATGGTAGGGGTAACCGCCAGAGGGCCTGTGAATGTTCCCACATTGGTGACCAGCCTGGGGGGATTTAATCGCGTATTTGGCGGAAAGTTGGATTATAACGTTTATACCAATAATCTTGATGCGCTCCCTTATGCTGCCGAGGGCTTTTTTAAGAACGGCGGTTCTCGGGTTTATGTCACGCGCATTGTGGGTGATGCCGCAACTCGCTCCGAAGCAGCGTTGTATTCAGAAAGCCTGGCAGGTTCGGCCGCTTTTGAATTAAGCGCTGGCATCGCACTCAATGGCACAACGTTGCGCTTAGGTTCAGGGCCATTCGATCAGTTGGCCGCTGACGTTAAGTTACTGTTTTCTGAGCCCGGCAAGTCAGATGTCGTTGAGATCCAAAGTGTCGATAGTCGCACCATTTCGATTAATCGCGGATTGGCAGCAGAGATTGCTGATGCGGCGGCTTTTGATGTGTGTTCTGCCACATTAGACGAAGATGTCTCGGTTAACATCACTCAAGATATGTCTGCGGCAGGTGGATTAGAAATCGACGCCACCTTAACAGCAACACTATCGAATCTGGATACTCTGTTTCTCGAAGACACCATTGATCCTGATAAAAGTGAGTACATTACGATTAATGCCGATGCTACCGCCACTTTCTCAGAAAACGGCGGTGTCTTGCTCTTTGATCATCCTGTTTCTCGCACACGCTTGTACAAAGTTACTATTAGTGTTGATAAATCCTTCACCGCAAGTGGTGTTGCAGCTGTGGCGGCCACAGACATCGCAATTAACGAATCCATGACAGGGCAAGAAGCCTTTATTCGAGCTGGTGGAGAATATTACTTAATTAATGGCGGAGAAGTGGTATTAACGCTGAAAGCCGGAATTACTAATGGTTATCTTGCCGGGGCGAATGCGCGTTTTCTTGATGATGTATTCTGCAATGTTCACGGTATTTATCCCGGTGCCTGGGGCAATGACTTACGCGCCTTGGCGTTACCCAAAAGTTTGCTGCAAACAGAAACGTCAACCGGTGCTGCTGATACGGATACCGAAATTCTATTAAAGTCGGTGTTTGCGATTCAAAAGGGCACTTATCTGCGTTTTACAGTGGCACCCGATAATATCATTGTTCGCAAAGTCACAGCGGTCGATCGCGCCGGGCTTAAGGTCACTATTGAGTCGTCACTCGGTGTTGTGATTGCCGCCGATCAAGCGGTGGAATCCATTGAGTTTGATTTAGTCGTCGAGCGACTTGAGGGCGACAAAATTGTCGAGAGCGAACGTATTGATGATTTGGCCATTGATGCTGACCATCCACGTTATGCGCCACGCATTGTGGGTAGCTACGACAATGGTACTCAAACTATTTCTACATCCGGCGCATCCGAGCTGGTGCGTCTAGGAAGCTTTAATGACGGTAATGCGCCTTTAACCGGTGTTTACTTTGATTTGGCATCGGGCGATGACGATATCGCCAGCATTGATGATCAAAGCTTTATCGGTAACGCGTCAGACGATCCCGATCAGCGCACGGGTATTCAGGCGATGATCAACGAAAACGACATCAGCATTGTTGCGGTTCCCGGCCAAACATCGGTGGATGTGCAAAAAGAATTGATTGTTCATTGTGAGCGCATGCGCTATCGCTTTGCAGTTTTAGATTCAGAAAAAAGCGCGAAACTGGCGGGTGTGCAAACCCATCGAAAAAATTACGATACCACTCACGCCGCTTACTACTATCCCTGGTTAACCATTGCTGATCCCTTTGGCGAAAAAGGCGATGAACTTAACATTGCACCTTCGGGACATGTGTTAGGTATCTATGCTCGTACCGATGTGCAGCGTGGTGTTCATAAAGCGCCAGCGAATGAAGTGGTCAAAGCCATTCGCAGTTTTGAGACGCGCTTAACCAAAGGCGAGCAAGACATTCTTAACCCTGGTCATATTAATTGCTTCCGCGATTTTCGCGATGCGAATCGAGGCTTGCGTTTATACGGTGCGCGCACATTGAGTTCTGATCCCGAGTGGAAATACATCAACGTGCGCCGCCTGTTCTTGTTTATCGAAAAATCCATCGACAATGGTATGCAATGGGCCGTGTTCGAACCCAATGCCGAGCCACTGTGGGCGACGGTAAAACGCAGTCTGACCAACTTTTTATTAACGGTTTGGCGAAGTGGGGCGCTTGAAGGTGTCACCCAGGACGAAGCCTTCTTTGTTAACGTGGGTCTCGATACCATGAGTCAAGCCGATATCGATAACGGACGACTGATCGTCGAAATTGGTGTGGCACCTGTGAAACCCGCAGAGTTTGTCATCTTCCGCATCAGCCAGAAAACCCGTAGCGCACAAGGATAAGGAGATAGAAAATGGCAGAACGTAACGATCCCTATGCCCAGTATAATTTTCTAATAGAAATTGATGACTTATCAGTGGCCGGATTTACTGAAGTGGGTGGTCTCACCACCGAAAGCGACGCCGTCGATTATCGCGAGGGCAGTGATGACAATACGATTCGTAAACTTCCGGGTTTAAGAAAGTACACGAACATCACATTGAAGCGCGGCTATACCAAAAATGATGAGCTGTGGCAGTGGCGTAAAACAACGATTGATGGCAATACGTTGCGCAAGTCTGGAGCCATTGTTTTGTTGAATGAGCAACGCAAAGAAGTCATGCGCTGGAACTTCAAAGAAGGCTGGCTAGCCAAATGGGAAGGTCCATCATTAAACGCCACGACCAACGAGGCAGCGATAGAGTCTATCGAGATTATTCACGAAGGTCTGGAACTGGGAGGATAATCACTGATGCCTGCTCCCGGTGTCTATCTACAAGCCACCACCACAGCGGCGGAGTCGTTTGATATTCGAACCGATCAGGCCGCTCTGGTTGGCTATGCCGAAAGAGGTCCGGCTTTTGTCGCGACTCGAGTGAACTCCTATGCCGAGTTTGTCGAAGTGTTTGGCGAATACAAAGTGGCTTACTTGACGGCCAGTGCCAAAAGTTATTTTGATAATGGCGGGCAAGTACTTTATGTCATTCGAGTGGTGGCGGGGAGCGCACAAACAGCTAAGGTCGACTGGCACCATTTTCGTTGCTTTGCTGCTGCTCCCTATTTTGTAGGACCAGGTGTAGAAGCGCAAAAAAATGCACAGCGAAAGTATGATGAAGTTGAGCTGGCAGGCACCCGTCATTTTTATCGTCTGCAAAGCCCTGGTGTTTGGGGCAATGATCTGGCGGTCGAGTTACGACTGAATCATCCTTCTAAACTAGTCGTGCAGCAATGGGAACCCCAACTCAAGCGTGCACGACTGTCGAGTGTGGCAGGCATAGAAGCTGGGAGTCTGCTCAACATCAGCGAACTCTATGATGCAATGAGCGATACGGATCCTCAATGGGTTCGTGTGGTAGCGGTAGATGCGGCTCGTCAACAAGTCACCTTGCAAAAACTTCCACCCGCTTTAGAAGCTAAAGATTGCAGTGGCGAATCTGTTTTTGTAGTAGAGATGCAAGCGCTCGTGTATTTCCGCCGTCAGCAAATAGAATCTTTTGAACGTCTGGCATTGCATTCTCAACACTCTCGTTATTTCGTTGAACTCATTAATCAGAACAGTCGTTTTATTGCGTTGAATGAGCCTGATGTGATTGAGGATGACTGGAACTGGCTCGCCACATTAGCCGACACCTACACTTTGGAAGGCGGTCAGCTTAACATGGCTGATCTTCTGGTCAGTGATTTTGAGCGCGGCATCGCTCAAGTGGAACACGAACGAAATATTGCTCTATTAGCGACGCCAGATCTGGTGTATCAACAACCATTGCAAGCTGAAGAAATTCCTCGCTTTATTGACAATAACATTTGTCAGCACCTATTGCCCAAAGCCAGAGGTCGTTTGCAGGGGCGTGTCTTAAACGAAGCAAACCAATCGTCCATTGCCTTTGCCAGAGTTATTCTGCGGGCGAGTCTGCCTGATGGCACTCTGCTAATGTTCGAAGCAAAAACCGATGCGATTGGTCAGTTCTATCTCGAAGGTTTACCGGACGGTAATGCCACGGTTAGCATCGAGTCTTCCGCTTATGAGTTAGAAGAGTTCTCTGTCACCATTGAAGCTTTTGGTCGATTAACAGAAGAAGTCTTTGGCCTAACGCCCATTGATTTGCCTCCGGCTTTTGATCAAGAAGATATTTTACGTTTGCAATTGCAACTGATAGAGCAAGCCGAAAAGCTGCGCAATCACTACATTCTTTTGGATACGCCGCCCATTGCTAACAAACTCGACGAAGTCCTTAACTGGCGCTTTCAGTTAGAGTCAAAGTACGCCTCGTTAATTTACCCCTGGCTTAAATTCGGTCACGCCGAAGATGACCGCGAGCAGCCCGCATCAGCATTAGTGATGGGCGCATTAGCACAAACCGATCTGGATAAAGGGCTGCATTATTCCAGCGCTAATTTGCCGCTGGTCACACATGGCCAACTAAAACATAGCATTACCGACATTGATCACGAGCGTTTAAACGAAGCAAATATTAATGGACTTCTGGTTAAACCAGGAGAGCATGTTCATCTTATGGGAGCGCGTACATTATCTTTCGAGCGAGAATGGCGTTACATCACCAGCAGTCGGCTGCTGATGTTTATTATTCGTTTTCTCGAGCAACGTATGCAGTGGGTAACCTTTGAGCCTAACTCGGATTTATTACGCATTGCCGTGCGAACCAAATTAACCAGTTTGATGCAGCACTTGTGGCGTAAAGGAGCATTGGCGGGTCATACACCGCAACAGGCTTTTTCCGTGGTGTGTGACGAAACCAACAACACTGAGGCTACACGAGATCAAGGTTTAATGATTGCCGAAATAGGCATTGCACCAACCGAGCCTAATGAATTTATCTGGTTGGTTTATCAGCGTAATGCTGATCGTTCAACCGTGGAGGTGAGCTAAGATGGATTTGCCACGACTTGATCCATTACCGGGTTATAACTTCCGTGTTGCTTTGATCGAAGGCGATTCGGTTGGCGCTGCTTTGTTGAGCGGATTGGCAGGATTAGCTCTCGGTGGTTTTTCTGAAGTTTCTGGACTTGATGCCAGTATTGGAATTTATGAACACCTCGAAGGAGGTGTGAATGATCGCGTCCATAAATTTGCTGATCGAGCCAGCTACAGCAACATCACACTAAAACGTGGGGTGGGTTTGTCGGAAGACTTGTATTTGTGGCATCAAGATTTTATCAAAGGCGAGGGGGCTGCGCGTAACGGTTTAATCGTGTTAGCCAATGACTTAGGTATTCCTATCAAAGTATGGACATTCTTCAACGGTATTCCTGTCAAATGGACCGGACCTGAGTTCAATGCCATGACCAGTGCCATTGCCGTTGAGTCTCTAGAGATCGCTCACGAAAAAGTTGAGTTGACACTGAGCCCTGGAATGTTAACCAGTTTGATTTAAGAGAGGTTTAAATGACTAACTCGTCAGGACAAAAAATTCAAATGGGTACGCTGACCAGTGAGATCACTGTCATTGATGAAGACGCACTGTTAACGCCTGCGCAGTTAGAAAGAATCACGATGGAAGTCATGCGTCGTGTTGAGCAAAAGTTGCAAGTGCAACAGCAGCGCGAACAAGACCAGGCCATTCAACAACAGGCATTTGATCGACAGGAGTGGTTACGTTGAGTCTGGGCAACCCTCTAAATACCGACGACCAAAGCAACGCGCATAAGCTGACGTTTCAGCGCTTGAATATCGACAAGTCGATGCGTGGCGATCCGGTTTCTGTTGATTACAATCCCAAAGAACTCGCGTTTACCAAACGTGTAAATTACGCCGATATTGCGATCCCAGGTTTGGACGTTGCGCCTTTACAGTTTGTGCGTGGTGATGCAGAGACTGTGGGTATCGAGTTGTTGTTTGACACGACTTCCAGTGGTATGGGAGCAACGGCGGTTTCGGTGGTTGATAAGTTCAAGTCATTATACGGACTGGTAAAAATTGATGGCGATATGCACACACCGCCGATTGTACGCATTTCGTGGGGTGATAAAAACATCGGTTATTTACCGAATGCTGAAGATGGCACCGCGCAAGCCAATGTATTTGATGCGGTTGTGTTGAGTGTTGATAGAAAGTTTCTGCTATTTACTTCGACTGGAACACCGGTGCGTGCCGTTATTACCATGGCATTAAAAGAGTATCGCAGCGTTGCCGAACAAGTCGCTGCTATTAATTTTCGTTCTCCGGACCATACACGAATTTATACAGTCAGAGAGGGCGATAACTTGCCTTCCATCGCTGCCGAAAAATACGGCGATCCCGCTCGCTGGCGCACGATTGCCGAACACAATGGTATTCGCAATGTACGGCAACTGACTCCTGGCTTGCAGTTAGAACTGCCGCCGTTGAGGTAACTGAATGAGCACTCCGATTTATGAACAGCGTTATCACTTTGCTCCTATGTTCGAGATCAATCTCGAAGGGAGTGCGGTGAGCAATACGACCTTACGCGATGTTCAGGAAGTGACTTATACCGAAGCGGTAACGGGGTTCGATACCTTTGAGTTTGTACTTAACGATTGGGACGCGGCTACTCAACAAGTAAAGTACAGTTCGCCTTTTGATGAGGGTGGCCAGTTGCGGCAGGTAAACGGCGAACCCGTACCTAACTTTGATCCTGGCACTTTATTATCGCTCAAGATGGGATATTACGGAGAGTCCGTAGAACCTTCGACTATGATGACGGGCAGAGTGGTTTCAGTGGCACCGTCTTTTCCATCCAGTGGCACTCCTACCGTTCGTTATCGTGCTATCTCAGAGTTAGTGAAGTTTCAGAAAGAAAAAAAGTCTATTGCTTTTGAAGAACCCAAAACACCCAGCGAAATTTTTTCGACCATCGCTCGTGATGAATTGAATGTTCAAAGTGAAACGCCCAATCAGGCGAATGAAGCGCCGCTGGAATATTTAATTATGGCCGATGAATACCCGATTATTTTTCTTTGGCGGCTAGCGAAGCGGGTCGATTATGAAATTCGATTATTGGTTGACCCAGACACCCAACAAGAAAAACTTTTCTTTGGTCCTAGGGCAGAAACCAGCGAAGTCATTGAGCTTAAGTGGGGGCAGTCATTGATTGACTTTTCGCCACAAATAAAAATTAAAAACCTGGTATCAAAAGTCGTAGTAAAAGGTTGGAATCCTGTCGAAAGCGGCGAGTCTCGACAAATCACTGGCGAAGCCACACTGGATGACATTGATCCTCAGCTACCTGATAGCCAGCTACGGGACCAAATCGGTAATGCTGTCGGTGAAACCTTAGAAACCGTGGTTAATGAAATTTTCGAAAGTGAAGATGAGGCGAATCAAAGAGCAAGAGACATTTTAACCAATCTGGCGCGCGACATGGTTACAGGAACTGGCACCTGCATTGGTGATCCTAGAATTCGTGCAGGAGCTACATTAAAGCTTGTTGGAATGGGTCCGAGATTTGATGGTGAGTATTTGGTTAAGCAGTCTACTCACTCTATGGGTAATGGTGGCTATACGGTGAAGTTTGCCTGTGAACTAAAAGGGGTCGTACCGTGAGTCGGCAGTTAGAAGGGGTCACTATTGGTCTGGTGAAAGATCTGGAAGACCCAGAAAAGTTGGGGCGTATTAAAGTGAAGTACACCTTGCTGGATGGCGAACCAACCAGTAACTGGGCCCGCATAGCGACACCAATGGCTTCTTCTACTGCTGGTATGTTTTTTCAACCAGAAATCGATGACGAAGCGCTCGTGGTATTTGAAAGTGGCAACATGAGCCGACCTTACATTATTGGTTTTTTATGGAACGGCACCAACAAGCCACCCGAAGAAACCATGGAAAAAAGAACACTCAAAACCATCTCCGGTCATACGATGGTATTTGACGACACAGAAGGTGAAGAGAACATCACCATTATTGATAAAAATGAAAACACCATTGTTATGAATAAAGACGGTATTGAAGTCTCAACAGACAAAACCATGACCTTAAAAGGTAAAGAAGTGACGGTTGAAGCGACGGATCAATTAACCTTAAAAGGTAATCCGATCCACATGAATCCCTGATGCAGAAAGACATCAGGGACATTAAGAGGTAAGGCGATGAAACAAACATTTGAGTTACCCGAACATTCTGAAGCATTGTTTTTCCCTGCTCAGTTTTCTTTTGAAAACGAAGTAGGGGATACTTTGACTGACGAAACGGGTTACGAAAATGTTGAACGCATCACTTACACTCATAACAGTCATTTGGGAACGGATCTGGAACCTTTTTATACCGTTGTCATAAAAGGACGATATCAATTACCTTCGGCCAGTGAAATCTGGACCGACGATAATGACCAATTAGACGCGATTCGTGACCTAACCAATGCGCCAAGGTTGCAGGCTCATGGAAATAGCGCAACGATAAATTTTGCTGATGATGTTAACAGTGACAGCGATGGTCTAAAAGATCCTGTTTATGTGGAGCATGATCTGGCGATTGTAAAACGCAGCGCTGATATTATTGTAAAACGTTTTAGAAATGTGTCTTTAGGCGGACTATCTAGTGTCTCAACATCCAGTTATGAGTACGAAGTTCACGCAAAAAATCAGCTGTGGTTGCGACGGATTTTAGGCGACACCAATCCGGATACCATTAACTGGTTTCCGCGTTTTAAAAGTCCACGCAAACCCAGTGAGTCAATGATCGCTACGGAAGTGCGTTTAACCACATCCAATGCACATTTTCAGGGCAATACTTCTCGTCATATCGTACGCAGCATTCGCAACAAACTGACTCAATCAGACAAAGTGCTATTGACTCGAGAACGAGAAGTTGATGCTAAAACCTATTTAACCACCTATCGCTTTCAAATGCCTGAGGCGGCACCACGTGTTCATTATTATACCTATTGTGGACATGGTAAAGATGAAGCCAGTCGGTGGTGCAAAGAATCGGTATCGGTAAGTATTGATACGCTCGAAGTGTTTCCTGATAACGGGTATGTCGATATTTCCTGGCGTGGCTATTGGCGTTCTGACTTGCCTATTGAACGCTACCGTGAACTCAAAATTCAATTCGATGGAGGTGCTTAATGGGTAAGCCAATTGCACCCGCCGATAATATTGCTTTTGCCTTTCCGGATATTTGTTTAACGACCATTCCGCCTGCAGGACCGGTGCCTATTCCTTATCCCAATATTGCGCAGCTTGGTGACGCAAATGACATCAGTGATGAATCGAATAAAGAATTATTAGTGGGTGGCAAACATGTCTTGTTGGAGATTTCTTCAGTAGACAGTTCTTCTGGAGCGGAGCCTGCCGACCCGAGTTCCGGGGTGACCAGCGGCGCAAAAAACAAAGTGTGTTATTTCGCACAGTTTAGCGGCTCGGTTTTATACGGATCGCAGAGTGCTGGGATCGTCCGCTTTATGGATTCAACAGAACAAAATGCGTCGGCAAAAGATGCGCCGGGCAATGCGAAGGGGATGGTGTTGGCGTCTGACCCCTCGGTTTTGGTAGGAGATTAATGATGCCAGAGTTTACTGGAAGAGGGTGGAAGTTTCCTGTTCGCGTGAATGCGCGAGGCAGTTTGTCTTTTGTCGATGGCGCTCAAGTAGTGGAGGAGGCTATTGCTATTTTGCTCGGCACGCCCAAAAACAGCCGAGTTATGGAGCCGGATTTTGGCTGTGATTTACCGCGCTTTTTATTTGCGCCAAATAATGCCAACACACGAGCACTGATTGGTGAAGAGGTTCGACAATCATTAATTCGTTTCGAACCGAGAGTTGATGTGTTATCGGTGAGCGTTGACAGTGCCGTCGAAAATGCGAACCAACTGTTTATCCAGGTTGACTACCGTTTACGTAGCAACAACACGCACCACAATTTGGTGTATCCCTTTTACTTGAATGAATAAAGACAGCAGGGACTGACTATGGCTAAAGAAGCGCCAAAACTGGATTTAAGAACAAGTGAAGAGCTGGTCAACGAGGCGAAAAATCTGATCCCTCAGTTTACGCCAGAGTGGACTAACTTAAACGATTCGGATCCGGGGATTACCTTGGTCAAGGTACACGCCTGGATGACAGAAACCTTGCTGTATCAGATTAATCAGTTGCCCGACAAAAACTATGAAAAATTTGTTGAGCTGTTGGGTGTTCGTCCCAATTTGGCAACAGCAGCAGAGACCGATGTTGCCTTCAAGTTGAAAAAAGATCTTGGCGCTAAAGATGCCGACTTGATAGTTAACATTGCACAAGGCTCCAAGCTTGAAGTGGATGATCCTGAGTTAGAGACGCCCATTGTTTTTGAGACCTCTCGTTCTCTCAGTGCGGTTAACGCGGCTATCGGTGCGGTGATTGTGCCCAACAGCGAGCAGCATGATTACCGATTAGTCACTGAGTACAACGCCAAAGAAGCTGAGATTACGGTTACAGCACCTTTTTATCCGTTTTTATTACAGGATGGTGAGCGTCGTGGCATGTTTGTGGGGATTGCACTCAGACCTCATCAGAAAGTGGATAAGCCCGAAGACTATCTGCAAGATCGCTGGCCCGTCGGAGAATTGAATTTAACGGTGTCGGCGGCAGAAATCTATGATTACTATCAAGACGGTGATCAAGAAAAAATGATACTCGGCCCTTATGCCGAAGCATCATTATTACCTCATCAACAAACTCAGGCCGCGACTCAAGTTGAGTGGGAGTATTTTTCGTCAACGACGCCAGAGCAGTTCTTGGATGATGCCAACTGGCAGTCCATCGCTGCGGATGGTGAAGGGTTAACACTGGCGCAATCGGGTCACATATCCTTGGAGTTGCCAGCCAATGTTCCGCTATACCGTTTTAGTCAATTGCCCCGCAATGTATGGGAATCCATAGGGGCATTGCGGCCTCCTTCTAATCATGCCGAACTGGTAAATGATATTGATGAGCAGGTCATTGAAGCTGCTGATATCAGTGATGAAGAATGGGAAGCTATGGGGATTACGGATGCTGATCTGCTCAACGACATTAAGTCCTGTTGCGAAAACGGTACTACTTTAGAAACGATATTATCGAATGCCGGAGTAACCTTAGATACTGCGGCTATTCGTGCGAAAACCGACTGGGTCGATTTAAGTGAAGAGTATGAGTTGCCTTCGGTCGCCGAAACGCCAATGATTTGGTTGCGAGTCACTCCTCAGTCCAATGATTTCGCCAATCGTTTGTTTAAAGGATTATTCCTGAATACTGTCACTGCGTTAGCGCGCGAGACCTGGTACGATCAACGTTTGGGCGTGAGCAATGGTCGCCCCAATCAAACCTTTACATTACCGCGTACGCCGCTGTTATTTGACAGTGATAAAAATCAACCACTGATTGAACTGGTCGTGGCATCGAAACACGAGCAGCAAACCTGGCAGTGGCAAAATGATTTTTATGGTACAAATTCTGAGTCACAGATGTTTGTGTTTGATCCCATTGCGCAGTCTGTACAATTCGGAGATGGAATTTTTGGTGCCATTCCACCTGCGGGTCATCAAATTTTTGTGCGCAAGATGGAAGTGGGGGGAGGTGTTGCTGCAAACGTCGGCAGTCACACCATTACCAAACTCAAGCGCGCCATTAAATATGTTGATAGCGTCACCAATCCTTTGCCTGCAATCGGTGGACAAGATACGGAGTCGTCAAAACAAACCCAATTGCGAGCTGCTCATGAAATTCGTCATCGAGATCGTGCGGTCACCGCAGATGACTTTTCGGAGCTGGCCCTTAATACACCATCAGTGCCAATTCATTCGGCTTACGCTTTAGCCAATGTCAAAATACAAAAAGACGGTGACACTCTAATCGTTGATAAAGATTTACCGGGCGCGGTAACGGTAGTGATACTGCCTTACAAAACGACACCGCGGCCACAGCCCTCCGAAGCAGAAATAAAAGCGGTTTGTGCCTTTTTAAATGAACGTCGTTTGATCACTACACAACTTTATGTCGCCGGACCACAATATGTTGCCGTGACTGACTTTAAAGTCAGCATCAAAGTTCATTCTGAATACGATTTAAAAACCGTATCCGATGCGGTCAAACAACGTCTACTAACGTTTTTCCATCCTGTTATCGGTGGGCGAGAAGGTAAAGGCTGGCCTTTTGGAGAAGATATTTATTTATCGGATGTGTTCTGCGAAATGTTAGATGTTGATGGCGTTTCTCGAGCATTCGATTTATCGGTGGCCATTGAAGGCACCACCAATAACGATGACCGAATAGAAATAGAAGCGGAACAACTCGTGCACTTGAGCCGCGATGTGATGAATATAAAGGTGAGTTATGAGTATCGATAACCCACTGCCTTTTACTTATCGAAAACCTTTCTATCACCGAGTTACGGCGGGTTACGATTTTACTGCACCAGGAACTACAGAGGCCGTTGGTTGGCGTGAGTGGATTGATGGTGACCCCGTCTTGTTGGCTGACTATGATGGTGAATTAGAGCTTAAAGATAAGAACCAACAAGCGCTGGCGATCACCGAGGTCAGTGGCAGTTTTGGTGGGTTAACAACGCCAAAGGGCGTTGCCCATATTCAAAACGGCATTGTGTTTGCTATTGACCGTAGCCACAAAACCATTGTTTGTTATTCTCCCGCGTTTAAAAATAAAGCGCCGGTGTGGCGTCCCTTATGGCAAACCGAGGGATTGGATGAAGACTCTCCCTATGCGCTACAACAGCCAATGGATTTGATGTTCAGCTCAAAAAATGAGTTAGTTGTGTGTGATGCCGGTAAGCAACAGGTCATCTGGTTTCAATGGCCGACCTTACAGGTAAAACACATCGCGCAGTTTTGCGATGGTTATCCCGTCGCTGTTACTCAGGGAAGCCTTCATAGTTATATTGTTGCGCTCAACCCATTAGATACAGCCGAAGAAAATACCGATGCTCGTTTGGTACGAATCGATGCCGCATTTCAACAGCGTCAGGCCATTGAATTGCCGCGTCATCATATTGGTCATGCCGATGCCTTAACAGCCCTTGAAGATGGTCGCATTTTGTTATTGCGCCATGGCGAAGCCGTTCCTATTGATATGGCATCCATGACGTTGCATGCGGACGCAAAGGTCTGGTGTCTTGATGATTGGCGTTGGCAATCTTCTTTTTGGCGAGTTCATGACATCAAGCCGATTGCCAATCTGGCTGAGTTGGGTGATGCCAGAAGCACTGTGCCTGCATTAGTTTTGCAAAATGGCGAGTTGTATCAGCCGAATCTGAAAAATCCCGGTTGTGCCGCTGCCTGGTTAGAAGCGTCAGGCATTGATCGAAAAGGATTTATTGTTATCACTCAGGGGCAGGGGGCTTCTCTAAGTGCCTCGCGTATTGCCATTGTTGCGGCCCCTAAGCGTATTCGTATCAAGAAGTCTCGTCGCTTGATCAGTCCGCCCATTGAGTCTGATTCGGATCAGTTCCATTGGGATCGATTGCTATTGCAAACACAGGTCTTAACCAATACCTCGTTGGTTATTCAAACCAAGACCTCTGATCGATTGTTATCGGATAACGAAATTATTGGTGACTTTCAGCAGCCATGGTCAACTGCTATACGACTGGATGCTAACAGTGAGCCGCAGGTATTGATTCAAAGTTTACCTGGGCGTTATTTGTATTTATCCATCGAGTTTTATGGTGATGGGTATACCTCAACACACATTGATGCGGTGAATATCGAGGGGCCGCGGCAATCGTCTTTGCAGTGGTTACCACCGGTTTATCATCAGGATAAAGAAAGTAAACATTTTCTGGATCGACTGCTGAGTTATTTTGATGTGGTGTTTGACCAGCTAGGGTATCAGGCCGATCACTTTGCGCGTTATTTATCGCCCTTTACGGTTCCTGACGAAGATTTTCTTAACTGGTTGGCAAGCTGGTTTAATTGGGATTTTTTTCCACAAACCTCAGTGGAGCAGAAGCGCGAAATCATCAGCCAGCTCATGGAGTTTTACCGACAGCGCGGCACCATGAAAGGTCTTAAACGGTTGCTGCGTTGGTATACCGGCTTAGCAGAACCTCATCCTCAGATTATTGAGCATTTTGCATTTGAGCGATTTTTATCGGCGGGTGTAGAGCTCGCATTAGCAGGCAAAAAATATTCACTGTCAGAATTAAGTGCTGATAAAGCTCATCGTTTTACTTTGTTGCTGCCACAAGCGTTAGCGACAAGCGATGAAAACAAAGAGCGTTTTTATCAGTTGGTCAATGCTCAAAAGCCTGCGCATACCCAGTTTAAGATTGAGTTTTTTGACTCTCAAGTGGTCGTTGGTTGTCAGTCTCGGATTGGTGTCGACATGATCATTGGTCGACGTCAGGAGGCAATACTGAATGACAACGAATTGGGAGTTAGTACGGTTTTAACCAGGAGTCCGATTACTTCATTTCATAACGATCGTTGTTAGAAGTGATGGGCTCTGTTGTTAACTTTAAGGAAAGATAACAATGACTCGTGGAACTAAAGATTGTATCGGTTGTGGTATCGACGAACCCGTTCGAAATAACTATTTCGATGGAAAGTTAATGGAAGAACGCGACTTTACCACTGAACAGCATTACTTTATCAAAAAGAATCGTTTGCATAACCAAACCTTACATGGTTCCGGTGCAGTATGCGGGTTAAAGGTCACTCAGCATCCTAATGAAGGATGTCGCACCAAGTACGTGGTGCTTGAAGCTGGTTTGGCCATCGATTGTTGCGGGCAAGAAATCATTGTGCCAGAAAATATACGCATCGATGTACAAGCCTGGGTTGAAGAACAACTCAAAAATGAAGAGTCGATTGACTCTATCATCATTGGCTTACGTTATTGTGAGACCGAAGCAGAGCATGTGCCGCTTATGCTAACGGATTGTTTTTGTGCTGATGAAGACAGCGCGGCTAACCGTATTAAAGAGCAGTATGAAGTCGTTATTGCTTCACGTGACGATAGCGACATTGAGCCTGCTCTGGCACCGACGCAAGCGAAACTAGATTGGAATCACAGCATTGCCTTGAGTCAGCAACGTCCACAAGCGTTTCTTGCTGATCACTTACACCAACGTTATTATTTGTTGGCTAATGCTAACGAAGGCACCACCAGTAAACTGTTTGTTTATCGAGATGATAATCATGACTTGGTGACCGCTGTTGACGTTGGCGACAACCCTCGTGATGTGAAAGCAACCACCCTGGCCGATTACATTCTGGTTTCTACTTTTGAAGATGAGCAACCGCAAATCTGGTTCTTCGAAGAAGAAACCATTCGTACGGTAGGCACACCCAGCCATCAGTTAAAAATGGAAGCGGCAACACAGCTTGCATTGTCTCGGGTGGATGATTCTTTGTTTGCGCTGTCACAAGAAAATGCAACGGTTTATGCGTTTCCTGGTAGTGACATTAAAAACTGGATAAAAGAAGAGGCAGGCGAGCCAGCTCCTACCGCCTCGGTTTTATTGAATGAACCTTTTGTCGGTGATGAGAGCGAACGTATCTCGGCGCAGATGAAAATTACTCCCGATGGCAGCTTTATTTTCTTTGTTCTACAAAATAAAGAGGCGGCTACCGAGTTTTTCTTAACCAGCGTGAGCAGCTTGTTTTCGGGCAGTGTGGACCCTGATGCAGCGCGTATTAAGCTGGATGATCTTGACGATGAAGAGTTAATCATCGACGTTGCCATTAGCAGCGATGGCGAAATGGTTTATGTATTATCTCGCGACAAAACACAAGGATACATTCGCGCCTATCAATTTGACCGCCATGAAGAACAACTGGTGCAGCAGGGCGGCGGTGTTACCTGGCCTGGACAACCAGTATCACTGACCATATCGGCGAACGAACGTTGGGCTTATGTGATTGATAATGGTGAGACCGAAGAGTTAGCACTGTCTGAGCAGGGTAATCTTAAAACCATTGATTTACATCTGGCCATTGAAGCGCCAATTGGTAGCCCGTCAGAAGAAGCGCTTAACAACAGTTTGCGTATTAGCGGTGAAGGCTTTGAAGGACAGCTCAGCCACCGTGGACAATTATTGTTTGTGTTGGCCTACGACGACAATCCAGAGTTAGAGCCCGATCGTGGCTTGCTTGCCATCATTAATATTCAAGAAGAAGATTGCGAAGCGCTTTTTTATAAGACTTTAGACGGTTGCAAAGTGTGCACCGAAGAAGACGACTTTGTTTATTTGGCATTGATGGAAGACTATGATCCTGAGTTGCCGATGGTCGATGAAGTCGTGGGACAAAGCGCCGATGAAATTAACTTTATCGATAACATTAAAGTGCGCAATATCGTCCCCAGCGCTCAACAATTGCGCGATGTCATTCACTGTCTAATCGAACAGGGACTAACCAGCGGTGTCCCTGGACCTCGAGGAGAAATCGGTCCGGCTGGTGTCGATGGAGAAGACGGCGAAGATGGTGTTCAAGGTGAACAGGGTATTCCCGGCGAAAAGGGAGATAAAGGTGACAAAGGCGATAAAGGTGCCAAGGGAGCCAAAGGTGATCCTGGCCCGTTAAATGATCCTGATGTCGGTCATATTCGAGCGGTGAGCTGGGTTCATGACGATTATCTTCTCGACAGTGTGCTGGACTATGATGGATTGTTAAAAGAGATGGGACTTGTCGTAGCTTTTGATCAAAAGATTCAAACGAAACTTTTATCCCGCTCTGCTCGAGCCCCGTTTTTTGATGCACGATTTGAAGTGTTCGGTTCTAACGGCGGTGGTTATGCCTCTTTGATTGGTCCTTCTCGTATTCAATGGTTCCCGGCAATCGTTGAAGAGGGCGACATTGATGATCAAAATCGTATTATCAATGTGAATGAAGTTTCAGATGATGATGGGCCTAATGCCATTATTTTCAAGCCCATGTTAGATTTGAATAATGACTTCCAGTTCGAAATGCTGGTGCGCTTTACGCTTCATGGTGACTTTATTCTAACGGAAGAGGGACACATTATTGATGCCAATCACCGTGAAGGTTTGATCTCCAAGCAGAAAGATTATCGTTCTGGTAACGGACGATTAGGTAATCAATTTTATTCATGGTTTTATGTTGGACGTCCCGACTTGAGTGATGGTGTGAGAACTTATGCCTCACGCGGAGGATTCTCTCGTGGCCAAGAGTGATAAAGAAAAGGGGTATATCAAACGCCCCGAGTATTTTGAACGACAATCCATTCGCGCAAAGCATCTGACGGAAGAACAACGCTTTCAAGATCGCGTGCGAGTGATGGATACTCAGTTTTTTACTGGCTGGGGTATGGTTTGTGGCGGAGGTGTGACTCATAGCAAAAAGAATGAATCATGGACAGTGACCGTTTATGAAGGCTATGGTAAGACACCTCTTGGCAATCCTGTTTTACTGGATGGAACTGTCGAGTTTGATATTCGTGAAAAAGCGTTTCATTGTTTAGGGCAGCCCGACGCTTGTTCTCTTGATGACGACTATGACGATGACTATCAAGAAAAGTATCTTTGTCGTGGATACCTGGTGGCTAAGTACAAGGCGTTGGAAGAAAGACGAGAAGCCGCTGCGCCAGATCGCTGTCATAGCCATGATACGGATTATGGGATTAGCGGTTACTGTTACGGTGTTGAGCTGGATTTCTTGTGTGAAAAACCTTATGAAAAAACTCACCGAGAATGTTCTGGAAAAATGAAGCGCACTTTTCAAACCCATCGAATTTTTCCGTGTCAACAACTTGACTTTGTACATCCTCAGCACCCTCATTCAGACACAGTGATCCTGGCGACTATTTATTTTAGCCGACAAGGTATACACAGTATTGATTTAGTAACGGATCGTCATCAGCTAGTACCTTATCCAATCTTGTTGGATTATGTAACTTGCATGACCGATGCCATTGATGAACTTTATCAAGGGTATTCTCCTAAACAACCGGAAAAGAAAAAGAAGTCGCGTCCATTGGATGTTTATAAATATGATAGCTCCAAAGGGAAAAAGAAGGCCGTCGAAGAATTTTCGGTATTAACCAACCCTCAGAAGAAAAAGCTGAAAGAAGCCGAGTTAGCTAACGCTGATGCTATTTATAAGGCTGATCGTGATGTTTTGATCGAGGTTCTGGGAGCTAACAAAGAAGCATTGGTTGACGACTTGTTGGAAGAAGCCAAAGAAAAAATGAAACGGGAGAAAGAGCTGCCAGTGTTTGTAGAGGCCATTGATGTTGAGCATCATGACTCCGTTTCGATTGATGATATTGAAATTTTGAATGAAGAAGAAAAAGTGGCCCTCGAAGCCGCTGATATCTACAGTATGGCTGGGGCTGCAACCTTGAGTGAAAGTGAGCTGGTAGAAAATTTTGCTTTTGAAGAAACACGAGCTAAAGCTTTGATTGATACGATTAGAGGTCGGGTTTTCTCCCCAACGATGGGGTGAGTTGTTTTATTGGTAATTTATAGGCGGAGAAGGTATGCAGCTGGTACTGGATCACCATCATTTAAAAGTGTTAACACCGCATGCGGATCAAGTTACTCGTATTCGTTCGGGCGTTGATCACTGGGCAACTCATCAGCTGCCTTATGCTCTAAGCAATAAACTGGAACAGGTCATTCATCCTAATATTGGTTACCTCTGTATTCAGTCCGTTAATATTAAGTTGCTTATTAAAACTCGTAATGGATTAATGCAGGCCGATATTGATCGGTGGGCAGATGCGATTGTCGATGCTATTTTAGCGAGCTTGCAGGTGCATCAATCGGATAACATTCGTCGCTATCAATCCGAAGTCGATTTTTTAACCCAATATATTAAGCATCTTTTGACACACCGCCGTGCGGTCGACTGGCCTTATCAGCCCTGGTTCAAGTCGCAACTCAGCGTTAACGAAAACATATTGCAACGGTTAGAACATAAAGCGTCTTTGCTTCCTCAGGTCTTTCAACAGCTTCAACAAGAAGGTCTATCCATTCGATTATTGCAAAGCTTTGCGCCTGATGAAAGCCAACGGCTTCTGTATGCGCTAGGCGCGCCCTCGAATCCGCAACTGTCATTGTTAGCACCCTTGGATCTTGCTGAAATAAGTGAACAATCAGGGCGGATGTTATCGGCATTGTGGCCATTTCAATCTTCTCATTGGCTGTTAGTGCTGGCACTGCAGCTATGGCAACAAAAAGGCCGCGCTTTGACCGATGATGAATGGAATACTCTGTGGTCCTGGCTAGTGATCATTCGCTGGGCCATTCGCGAAGAGAATGCAGAGTGTTTGCAAGAACTTATGCAATCTGATGCGATAGTCGTAAAAGACAGCCAGGTTCGCTTGTTGTATGAAATGAGTCGGCAGCAGCAAGAACGAAAAGAGACATTCCATTATCTACTGCAACAGGCGCAAGTGCTTTTGCGATCTCACCAAGCACTTAGCCATGTCTATTCGGCTGACAGCCAACAAAAATTGACCAGCGATAAACCTCGAGTAGAGTTACGTTTTGGCGGTTTGAGTCTGGTATTGGCAGCGTTGATGCGCCATCCACTGGCTGCGAGCTTTGATGGTCCTTTTTTATGGATGATGTGTTGCCAGGCCGTCCCATCAGAGTTGCGACCTTTGGCTTACTCTGACAACGGACTGCGTTCACTGTGTTTAGGTAACGTCTTGTGGGAAGAGGGGCAGGTGATCGCTCGTCGAGTATTGTCTTCGGCAGCTTTTGAAACCTTTTGTCGTTTCGAAAATATAGAGACTGACACTGACAAGCCGATATCGGAAGCGCTGACAACCGCCGTGTTAGCCGTGTTTGCTCAATACTTAAATGGATTCGAAAGCACCAGCGAAGAAGGATTGTTTCAACACTTTATTGATTACTCTGCAGAGGTTGAAATTAGCCCGAAAACTTTATGCTGCCGAATCGAAAAAATGCCGCTGTCGGTGGTGGTTTCTTTGTCCGTTTTATTCAATGAGCAACCGCGCTTACCGGCTTGGTTGGATCGTGAATGGCTTATTCAGTGGAAGTCGTAGTGTAGGAGTCTATTTTAATGAACCAACCCGCCAAATTAACCGCTGTCGCACACTATGCATCGGATCATGAATACTATCAAGATTGTATCCAGTGGTTAAAGTTACGACTCATTGTTGAGGTTGAGCGCATTCGTTGCAGTCGAGGAGAAGACTTCCGTGAAGGGTTTGGTGGCTTATACGTTTCTGACGAAGAAGTTAACGAGTTTTTACAAGAACAGATTGGTGATGGTCATGCACCTGATAGCGATAAATTAACCCGCCTTTGGTTGCAAATAGAACAAAGAAAAGCAGCAACATCAGGATTGAAACTTCAACGTATAGAAGCGCTTTATGATTTGATGCCGAGTGAAAGCTTTCTTCTGTTATTGGTGTTTCTTCCAGAAATTGAGCCAAGGTTACGTAAAGTTTTTGCTTATCTGCACGATGATGTACAGAAGAAACAGGCTTCATTAGCTTTGTGCCAACAGTTGTTTCCTGAGTGGATGGCGGCAACGGATTGGCATGCAATCTTATCGCATCAGGAACCTTTAAGACGAGTGCCTTTGGTCAGTTTTGAAGGACAAGACTCAAATCGTTTAATGCAAAACTTAAACTGTGAGGATGGTGTTCGAAGTTTTTTGTCGGGTCATCCTTTGCCAGATGAATGCCTGGCAGAGCAACTTCGTTGGCGATTACCCGAATCAACAGAAGCGCACCTTGATGTGGAATACGAAGATGTCGTAGCTCCTTTGCTAAAGCTGCATCAAACTCATGCAACCATCGCGCAATGGCCTGTGGTGTCCATTGCTTGCAATGACACTGAGCATAGTTTGCAAGTATTGTCCGATGCCTTACAAATGCCGGTTTACTCTCTGGCGCTATCAACCCCCGTTGATTCTCAAAAGTTTTCTCGAATGTTGCGAGATGCCTGGCTAAATGACGCTTTGCCTGTTGTGGTATGGCAGGGAGAGGTCGTTGATGCTGAGTATGATTGGATGCAGCAACAGCAGGGTTGGGTGATGCTACATTCTGCAGATGTTCAACCAATAAAGTTTGCTGCATTGTCCTTAAGCTGGACACCCTTATCGACGGATCAGCAACTGGTTTTATGGAATGAAAAACTGCCAGCGGTTTATTTTGAGCTTGAAGACACTGATGAAAGTCTGTCGAATTTAGTACAACAGTTTCAATTAACGAGCAGTGATATCGAAAAAGTCTGCCAGCAATTGGCTTTGCAGCTTAAGTGGCAGCAAACAGCGGTTTCTTGCGAACAAATCTGGCAACTTTGTCGAAGCATGGCTGCGGCACCCATTGCCAAACTGGCGAAACATGTTTCTACAGCGTTTCGATGGTCAGATCTTATTGTATCGGATAACGTTGCGGATGAGTTACAGTCATTTCAACGGGATGTGCGCTACAGCTTTCAATTCATTCAACAATCAGCCATGGATCAAGTTCTTGGCGCTGCGCCCAGTGTGAGTGCGCTTTTTTCTGGCGCATCAGGTACAGGAAAAACCATGGCTGCCAGTGTGTTGGCCAATGAGTTAGGGCTGGATCTGTTTAAAATTGACTTATCTCGGGTGGTCAGTAAATACATTGGCGAAACCGAAAAAAATCTGGACCGTATTTTTACTGCTGCCGCGTGTAGTCGCGCTATTTTGTTTTTTGATGAAGGCGATGCATTGTTTGGTAAGCGCAGTGAAGTTAAAGATGCTCATGATCGCTACGCCAATATTGAAGTCAGTTATCTTTTACAAAAGATAGAAGAGCACCCAGGCTGCACCATCATCGCGACCAACTTTGCTGATAATATTGATGATGCCTTTTCTCGTCGTCTAGAACATATTATTACTTTCCCTATGCCTGGTGAAGATGAAAGACGTCAGATCTGGCAGCGTATTAACTTGTTGTTAATTGAACGCGACGAAGACATTGATTTTGATTTTTTAGCCCAGCGTTTTGTGTTGTCAGGTGGCCACATTCGCAATTGTTTGATCGCCGCTTGTTATCAGGCCAAAGAGCAACAAGCTGCAGTGTCTATGAAGCATCTGTTGCTTGCTGCGATACGTGAGTATCGAAAGCTTAAGCGTCCCATCAAACGTACATTGCTTGGAGATTATTACGATGTGCTTATGGATGCATAGTCGAGTGAGAGGCGCCAATGACTGAACCCGCACGGGCGCAAGACGCACCGAATAATACAACGGCTCCTCCGACACCTAATCGGGCACCTGAGCCGAATAATGCTGCTCCAACTGCTGATGGCGAGGCAGGCAACCAGGCGGTGATGGGATTACAGGAAGATGGCAGTTATAAAATTCAGTTAGGCAATGGTATTCATATCGCGGCACGATTATTTAATCGCAGAACCGCCGATCTTGAAAATGAAAACCTGACCATTCCTGGTGTTAAGTTTAAATCGTTTCGTAAGGATCAAGGACGCAGACCTGGAGGCCGACTGACTGCCGAACTGACGTTGCCAAAAGTCGAAGAAAATGAATTTACTATTAACATTAACGCAGAAGGTGAAGTAAGAAGTTTGCGTAATGCGCGTAATATCGATTTAGATTTTCCTGCGTTAAATAATCCGCGCATTACAGAGCTGGCTTTTACTGAAGACAAACAGTTGGCAGGTACTTTAAATATTCGTACCAACACCATGAGGCCTCGTGGCTCTAACATGACCATTACTGGCGAGGGTAATGTGTCGATTCGTGGCGGTAACTTTTCGGGCAGTTTTACAGCCAACATGACTTATCCTGATCTGGCTGATGGTAGTTTTACGGTCAGGTTTTCTGAAAGCGGTGATGTGACTGGCGAAGGTAACGTTAATTTAACTCACTCCTTGTTAGAAGGTGTGACGGGCACGCTGGCATTAGAAGAGAATAATTTAACCACCACCGTAGCGATTCCTGTTACTCGACTTAACCCTCGCATACCCGGTTTGTCGTTGACTTCGGGTACTGTTAATCTGCGCGCGGTGAATCGTGATATCTCTGGTGGATTAGAAGCGGTTACCTTTGACTATAAAGATTTTGCCAATGGTTCGGTTTCGGCCAATATCGCCAATGGCCGTTTGAGTGGTAATGGAACCTTCAATAGTTCTTTATCTGCTTTGTCCGATGTGTCTGGCACCATTGGTTATCGGAACAATCAATTCAGCGGATCGATTACCGTTAACTCCAGTGATTTCCCTGAAACCTTACCCATTCGATCTGGCAGCATTACTGGAACCATTGATAATGAAGGGCGACTTGGGTTTTCTGGCAGTATGGTGGCTGCCTTAGGTCCAGTCGGAGAAGGTACTTTTAGTGCCTCCATGGATGCTGAAGGTAATACGTCTATCGCGGCAGAAGTGGATCTGGCGATTCCCGGATTGCAAGGCGCGCGTTTTCGTGTGGCGTTGGTTAATGGCGAACTGGAAGGTGAAGGCGACGTTCCCATTAACACCGAAGTTCTGCAAGGGGTGTCCGGAAACGTTCATATCGAATACAAAAATAACTTGTGGTCGGGCGAAACCACGTTTTCTTTTGAAGCGGACAATGGTCGTTTAAGTGGATCGGTCACCGTCGGTGTACGGCAAAATGAAGAAGGGGGTTTGAACGTATACGGTGGTGGACAGCTGACAATGCAGTTGTCTGACAACATCACCGGAACAGTAGGCGCCGAGATCAGTCCTGAAGGTCAGGTCACTCTGAATATGCGCATCGATGTTGCGCCAATAGAGTTATTCCCCGAGCGTCGAGTCGAGAGAGAGCTGTTCCGTCACAGTCAAAATATTCCATTGTGGGCGATTTTGGTAGCCGTCATTCGAATGCGGGCAGGGGTTCGCGCGGGGATTGGTCCTGGTCAATTCCGCGATATTTCTGTCACGGGCACTTACACTATTGGCGATCCCGAAGGGCCGGATCTCGAATTTACCGGTGAGTTGTTTATTCCTGCGTTTGCCGAAGGCTATGTAGCATTTGGTGCTGGCTTAGGTTTGGACGTGGTTTTGGGATCTTTGACGGGCGGTATCGAAGGGGTTGCCACGGCGGGTATTTATGGTGCGGTATCGGTGCGGCCTTTGTTGGAATACGACAATGGCGACTGGGCGATTTCTGGTACGGCAACTATGGCTGCGGGAGCGCGTTTCAAACTTGGGCTTAATGCCTGGGCCGAAGTCGAAGCTTTCTGGGTCACGGTGTGGGAAAACACCTGGAATCTCGCAGAAAAAACCTGGAATATCGGCCCAAATCTAGCGGTTCAATTCCAGTTGCAACGGTATGTATTAGGCAGTGGCGAAACACCTGAAGTCACTATGGAAACGGGCGATATGCCTGGCATTGACAGCATGATTCAGGATGCGATGCCAAAAGATGATCCGGCTCCTGCCGGAGGGCGACAAGCCATGCAACAACAGCGTGGACAATGGCGTGGTCGCCGTCAGGGAGAAGGGCGTCAACAATCACCTCCTGCTAGCCAGCAACAACAGGCCGCGCGGCCACCACAGGCCGATCCTCAGGCCGCACCCCCAGAGCGAGCGCCACAACGACCAGGTCGACGTCCACCACCTCCGCCTGGTGCCGCACGTGGTCAGCAAGGCGCGCGACCTGGCTCAAGTAATCGCGGAGGAGGCCGAGCACAGGGTAACACGGCAAACAGCCCTAACCGTCGCGGAGCCCCTGGTGCTAGCCCTGGCACTAACCGACAGCCTGGCGCTCAAGGTAGCGGACAGCCTGGTTCGCCCAATGCTCAACAAAACCGCAGACAGCCTGGCGATCCGACAGCCAGCGCCAGCGAGGTTCCAAACAGCGATCAGCCAAGACATCCTGCTTCAATCACCTTACGCATGCTCGATGAACCGCCTGTGCCGACACCCCGCACTGCAGATCAAAAGCGCGCTGACTTGAGAGCCGCTAAACAAGTTCTGGATCTGGCGGCAGCTCAATCACCTAGAGGTTATGACCAACTTGATGATTACTATGGGCGCATTCAGCGGCGTTTTCGCCTAACGGATATCAGTCTGGTGCCAGAGGGAAGCGGCTATAAAGTGAATTTGTCCATTAATCCAAATTTAAGGGCCACATTGCCCGATGTTAAAGCTTCGGGTACAGGGATTGCCGGAAAAACCACGAATATCGTTCATCGCAGTACCAATTTGGGCGGTTCACCGGTAGGAGTCGAAATGACGGCAAATTGGCTGGGACCTGATCACCCCGTAGGCTCGGACTCTACCAGTGGCAAACAGTCCACTTTAATGAATAAACTCGAAACAGATCCTGGACGTAACAATAATCAAAAGTACATTCGAGGTCACTTGCTCAATGCACAGGTGGGTGGGCCTGCTCGAGATGTTAATTTATTTCCAATTACTGCCGAAGCCAACGAGCTGCACAAAACAACAGTGGAAACGCGCGTAAAAGATTGGGTCAATACGCAACGCTTATGGGTTTATTACAAAGTGAAAGTCATTGCACCAAGTGGGGACCGCGTACTGACCAACCCTTCGACCCCGGTGAGTAAAAAACGTCAGAACTATGTTAATGCAACCTTTCAGTGTCATGCTTACCAACGTTACATGAATGGCCGCAGAAAGGGCGAAGAAATAAAGGTCGATATTCATTCGCGCTATCGTATTCCGAGCGCACCAGCCGGTACGCCAACATTTGACCGAGATGATAACTTTGATGTGCAAACGGATCTGAGGGCAGGTCGTGATAGAAGAGGAACCTCGGCGGTTGTGGCACCAACAGCTCGATCGCAAGATCTTGCGGCAACCATTGTTCCTGTCGGTGGCTCCGGCCCTGTGTTTATTGATAGTAGCTTACGCTCGCGCATTGCTAGTCGATTGGCAGCTGGCGTGAGTTGGGCTGCCATCAGGGCAAAACTGAAAGAGTTTACCTTTGTTGGAGATTCGGCGGTTGATGCTTTACGGGCTGCCTATGGTGCGGGAGCTGCTGGATATAATGGTACCGATAAAGGACAGCTAACTCGGCTCAATAACTTATATTTGTCTGACAAGCGTAATTTTGATCTAAAAATTGCGCGCCTCAGACCTTAATCAGCTCGCCACTTACTGCTGAGCAGACAGCCTGTCTATCTAACGATGTCTAAATCTGAGAGCAGACTGTCTGATAAGGCTTAACCCTTCATCAGGTAGTAGGTGAACATAACACCTAGGAGTATGCCTAAGGCGAAAATGGCGGCTTTGAGCAGCGGCTCCGAAATCTGCTTGCTAGCGGGTTCGGGTTTTGATTCTGCAAGTAATTCTTCTCGCTCAAGTTCCAACACCGAGACCAAAGCCGATACCGTTTCCATTGAGGTTGCTCCAGTTTTCTCTATCCGCTGAATGGTACGGAGGCTGACTCCGACAACATCGGCTAAATGTTGCTGAGTCCATCCTCTTTCCTGTCGCTGTGCCTTGATTTTCTGGGTATCGAGTTTCATAGGGATATCATAAAGTTGGATAAGCCTTTCATCAGGCTTAGTGCCAATACGCCCAGTCCCATTGCGAAAATGGCATGAAAGACAATCAGCTTCTTAAAATCCGAGGCCGTTTCTTGAGTGCATAAAGCAAAGTTATCGGCGTCTATTAATTCGCCATTCTTATACAACTGACACTCGCCCTCAGTCATTGTTGTGTATTTAAACTTCACCTCGTAACTTGCACCACCGAATTGAAACCGATGTTTACTCAACGCCGTTCGCTGTGAAATTTTGTTGTTTTTAACAAAGACAGCCTGGCGCCAAAAGAAATTAGAAACATAAATATCGACTGGATTTTCACCATCCTCTAAGTGAACCCAGATCCCGTCAATAGAAGGTAAGTAGTTGTTGGTTGTCATAAGTCAAACCCATCTTGTTGTTGATTGAAGTTAGGTGATATTTTGACGCCACAGCCAGCTTTTACTACGTCACGCCTACGACATAGCGCAAAAACTGCATAAGACACGAGTATGACACCTATCAGTAACTAACTGATTTGAAAGGAAATAGTTTACTGGCATATCAAGATAAGCACAAGCCTCATCAAGTGATGGCGAAATAATCAGACACCCCACAAATGTTGAGGCGTCAGGACCCTCAAATAATCAGACACCCTGTGCACGAACAAGCAGACACCCCGCAAAAGCTGAGACATCAGAACTCCAGAACGAATAAACAGACACCCCGAAAATGTCGAGGCGTCAGAACTCTCAAATAACCAGACACCCCGCGAGTTCCTATCGATTTGCCCAACCCAAAATAACGTACCGAGATAAGCTATACTTTGAGTACAGACGAGCTCTCTGATTCGGTCAATGAAGAGTAAAAGCGTAAGAAACCGACTGGATGTCCTTAAGTCTCAATCGATTGATTTGCTTATAACGGGTTTTCTCGTCTTGGGCATGATCGGCGTGCCTATATCCATTAGCCGTGCATTGCATACAGGGTGGCTACAGGCATATACCTTTCATTTGTTAGGGCTTTCATTTATTGCCGTCGTTTATTGGCTACGCGGACAGCTGTCTGCACAGGTGAAAAGTCTGTTACTGGTCTTTTTAACCTCCGGGGTGTCTGTTGTTGGGTTGACGAATTATGGGATCTTAGGCAATGGATTGTCGTGGGCGGTGTTTAGCCTGACCATCAGTCTGTTTTTCTTGAATCGCAGGATGTCCGTTATTATTTCACTCGTGCTTACTCTGGTGTTTTTGATCAGTATGTACCGTTTTGTTGCTCAGGGAGTTGATATTGCAGGAGGCAGTAGTCAGTATTTTTCTAGTTATTCGTCGTGGATTAACAGTTATTTTGGAACGGCCCTTATCGGAGTGTTAATTATTGGGGTGGTACTTAATCAACGACGTCAGACGGCAGCTTTGTTGGTTGAGATCGAAGACCAAAAAAAGCAAATAGAACATCAAGCCAACCACGATCCCTTAACCGGATTACCGACCCTCAAACTTGCCAGTGATCGGTTAGAGATGGCATTGAGCGCAGCTCGAAGAGGCGGTCACAAGACAGCATTGTTGTATCTGGATTTAGATGAATTTAAGTCCATCAATGATAATTTTGGTCACGACGCTGGTGACAAGGTGCTTCAGATTACTGCCAGTCGCATACTATCGTCGGTGCGAGATAGCGATACCGCTTGTCGTATCGGTGGAGATGAGTTTATTGTGATTGTGAGCAAGGTTGATGAAGTTGAACATGTTATTGCCTTGTGCACACGTCTTATTATTGAAGTCAGTAAGCCGATTCGCTTTAATGAGCAAGAGTTGGCGGTGGGCATCAGTATTGGTGGTTCGTTATTTCCTGATCATGCGAAAGAGTCTACCGCTCTTAAAAAAATGGCTGATCAATATATGTACGAAGCCAAACGCAGTGGCAAAAATAATTACGTTATTCCTTAGCTGATTCGTCCTTCTTAGCTTGCGCCAAATGTACCAGGATTGGAATCAAAATAATACTCAGCCCGATGGCATTCCCAAGCAGTAAATAATACAAATCCGATTCTGTTTTGTAGTCATTGAGTGACCACAGTATCCCTAATGCAGGAGGAAGCGCTATAAATAAGATATGTATTTTCAAGAATCGAGTACGGTGATATTTCTTTCTAAGTGAGAAAACAAGAATCAACACCAAATGAATCGCGCTGGATATTCCTACCACAAGAAAAGTGTATACAAGGGGCAAAAAGCCTGTGTAGTCAGAGGCAAAGGCCACAGAAGGAAGCAATAAACAGAGTAGTAGTGCTGCTCGAGACCCACTCATAAAGTTCTTCTCACTGTTTTGTTCGTTCTTTAATACTAACGAGCCCGGAGTCGTTTTAAAAGCGGGCAGTTTTTACAGAGTGTTAACTTTTGTTTCGATGGCGAGCCTTCCATGGCTTCTATGTTTGGAGATTAGTGGCTTATGGCCATTGCTGTTCGCCTTCAATTACCTTGGCGCTAAGCTCTAGTAGTGCATCACCTTTTATGTTTGGGTAGTGCTGTTTCATTAGCTGGATCAGCTCTTTAGAATTTTTCGCTTTGTTCGCTGAGTCTTCAAATTTGTTAAGGTAAGTTTGAATAAACCCAATGGCAGAAGCATTGTTATTCTGTTTGCCTAAGAAATGCCCTGGTACGACTCTTTTTGGGTGCAGAGCATTCATTTGATTCAGGGTTTTCTGCCAATCTTGTCGTGATTGCGGAGTTTGTGAATCGGCCAGCCATGCGTGCATATTGTCGAATACACTCACACCGCCAACAATGGTTCGAAGCGAAGGTATCCATAAAAAGGTATGTTTGGGATCGTGTCCATCCAAACCCACAACGTTAACTACCTGGTTATCAATGGTTAAAGTATCACCTTTAATTGCTTCTGGGATGTACGTTTGTGTGGGTGCGTTTTTACCGAGTATCGGTCCCCAGTATTTAAGTTTGGGAGCAGCTGTTTTTTCTATGTAGGCCTTAGTTGTAGGGCTACTCAGTATTCGCGCTTTCGGAAAAGCTGATTTAATGACTTCGAGTCCGAAGTAGTAATCAGGATCGCCATGGCTGATGTAGATAGTGGTGAGGGTTTTACCTGTTTCTTTGATCATACTGACGAGAGTTAAAGCGTCATTGCGCTGGAATTGAGCGTCCACCAGTATGACCTCTCGTTGCCCAATAATGAGGCTGGAGGTGACCGGAAAAATACTCTTTTCGCCAGGATTAAAGACTTTTAGCGTTAGAGGGGCTTTTGCCGTGGCAGAAAGGGTACTTAAAGTAAGTAATATAGCTAGAAAAAACAAAGAGATAATAGATTTCATTAAGGAGCCTTCTTAAGTGTTATCTGTAGGATTGGGATAGTCTATGTTGCTTTAATCGAACGAAAAACCCTATAATCGTCAATAAAATGTTGCATAGATCGGTTATATGGACAGAGTGACTTCAGCAAAAGTATTCGTCAGTATCGTAGAGCTGGGCAGCATGGCGGCCGCCGCCGATGCTTTAGGTATGTCGCGTTCAATGGTCACTCGCTATCTGAGTGAAATGGAAAGCTGGGCGGATGCGCGCTTATTGCATCGTTCGACTCGACGACTAACCTTAACCGCCGCTGGCGACAATTGCCTTCAAAGTTGTCGACAGCTGTTAGCCATCAGTTCAGAAATCCCGAAAGTGGGACAAGCGACGGATCAAGTCCCGAAAGGAGAGTTGCGAATAAGCTGTTCACCTTTTATCGCTCAAGTATTGCTGGAGCCGATGATTCATCCGTTTTTGCAACGTTACCCAGAAGTGTCCATCGAGATGCTGGTGGGCAATCAAACCCTTGATTTGGTCAAGGAGCGGATCGATCTTTCCATCCGTATTAGTAACGATTTGGATCCCAATTTAATCGCTCGGCCGCTAGGGGTCTGTCATTCCATACTGTGTGCAAGTGAGGAGTATGTGAGCGCAAGAGGACAACCAACACAGTTAGAGGATTTGGCTCATCATAATTGTTTGGCTTACTCTTATTTTGGTCAGAGTCAGTGGAACTTTGAACATCAGCTAGGAGAGCAACTACAACGTGAAGCTATTTCTGTTCAAGGTAACTTTGCAGCAAATGAAACGGAAGTGTTGTTGCGGGCAACATTAAAGGGAGCGGGCATTTCGTTGTTACCCAGAGTGTCTGTACTGCCGTTTATTGATAGCGGGGAGTTGGTTGAATTGCTACCGCACTATTTTCCGGTCCCCTTGGGGGTACATGGAGTATATCGTTCTCGAGAGTATCAACCACTTGCTGTAAGAATGTTTTTGGATGCTTTAATCGAGTCTTTTCAGGAACTCTCGCTTTAACTCATGCGCTAATTAAAGATCAATGGGCTCAAACTTATATCCTGCACCATAAATTGAACGAACCAATTCATTGTCTAGTTCCAACCCTTTAAGCTTTTTGCGCAAGTTACGAATATGACTATCAACGGTACGGTCCGACACTTCGCGATAATCAACATAGACTGAGCGAATGATCTGATCACGAGAAAATATTCGATTGGGTTGTGAATAAAGCAGTTTGAGTAAATTATACTCAACGGTGGTTAACTCTACACTGTTTGCTTGATAGGAAACTCGATTATCCTGATTTAACACCAATTGATTCGACGTAGATACCTGTCGGTCGGTGCGACGTAGATTGGCTTTCACACGAGCGGTTAATTCTCTGGGGCTGTAAGGTTTGCACACATAATCATCTGCGCCCGATTCTAAGCCAATTAAACGATCAATTTCTTCAACCTTGGCGGTTGTGATAATAATTGGGACATCCGAAAATGTGCGTATTGCGCGGCAGATATCCATCCCGTCCTGACCTGGCAACATTAAATCCAGAAGTATTAACGAAGGGGAGTGTTCTTTTACCCACTCAACGACGCCGGAGCCTTCACTAAAATGTTCGGTACTGTAACCAGCTGCCTGTAGATAGCTGATCACGATGGATGCTATGTCGACTTCATCTTCAACAACGAGAATAGTGTGGCTCATGATTCATGCTTTTGTGTTAGCGGAAGGCTCATTGTAATCAATAATCCACCTAATTGCGATAGCTCTGCAGTTATCTCACCGCCATGAGCAGAAATGATCTCATGGCAAATAAATAATCCTAAACCACTGCCATCTTTCGCCATTTGTTGAGTATCAGAAGAGCGATAAAATTTATCGAATAAATGGGGCAAATCGTTTGCTGGCACGCTTGGGCTAGAATCCTCAAGGCTTAGATGCAGTGTGTTTTCTGTACTTGACACTCGAACTACCATCTTACCTTTTGCATGGGTATAACGAATGGAGTTTTTAATCAAGTTACCAACAACTTGTGCCATGCGCTCACTGTCTAACTCGGCTTCGAGAGAGGGTGGCGTTTGAATATCGGCTTCCAGCGTTAAGTCTGCTGCAGCGATAAGAGGACGGAAATTAAACAGGTGCTCTTCAAAAAACTCATTAACTGTAATGGTTTTTAGCTCAAGACGTATAAGTCCTAATTCGTTCATTGAAGATTCTTTCATATCACCTACCAGGCGATTGAGATCGGTAATACGATTTTTTAAGGTCGAGAAGGTTTTTTCATTGGCTTCTACCATGCCATCTTCCATCGCCTCCAGATGGGCTTTTAAAACGCCCAAGGGGGTTCTAAAGTCGTGGGCGATTTCGGCCAGATGCTCATTTTTTCTATCGAGAGCGGTCAATATTTGTTGGGCTTTTTGGTTGGCTGTACGCCTGCGTTGGATCTGGAAGTAGGCGAATATGAGCAGCAAAAGAATCAGTAATCCTGCAATCGATAGGTTCACTGTTTGTTGATAGGCTTTTTGTAAGATGATTTCTTCTTTTAATAAGTTATCTTTTTCTAGCTCCGTCACTTTGAGTTGTTCTTCTAACAGTTTGACATCACGCTTCAACTTGGCTTCGGCTTTTGCACGTTTTTCGTTAATGTCTTTAACATTGATTTCGTTTGACTCTTTTAATAATTCGTAAGCCGCTTGATAGTGTCCTAGGTGATAGTTGATCTTGGCCAGATGAGAAGTATCGATAATGATTAAACGGAGAACATTCATTTCTCTTGATATGGCCAAAGCCGTTTCTGCATAAGAGTGTGCAGATTCATAGTTTTTTTCATCAATTAAATAGCTGGCTAAAAGAGCACTGGCAAATCTTAATGTGTTTTTGTAGTTATTTTGGCGCGCAATGTTTTCGGCTTCGGTAAGAATAGGTAGCAGCATGTCACGTTGATTGAGGGCTCTTTTGATCATTGACAGTGTTAATAAGTTCATTGCCAGATGGTTGGTATCGTTAAGCTCTCTTGATAGCTCAATTGATTTTAAAACATATTCTTCTGCTTCTTCATTTTTGTCGATTTTATGATGGATTCCCGCAAGCTTAAAATAACTGAACATCATATCCGATTTGTCATTGCGGCGAATATCCATTTCAAGAGTCTTCTTGAAATATTCGATAGCTTCGTCGTTGCTACCAAGACCAGACAATAACGATGCTAAGTTGTAATAGATAGTCGCTAGTTGATCTACATCATCTAATTTTTCAAATATAACGCGGGCTTTGAGAGTCAGCTCTAGAGCCAATTGCTTTTGGTCCATGGCTTCGTAGTAGACGCCGAGGACTGAGTACATTTGCCCGAGTCCTTTGGTGTCGTTAGATGACTCATAAAGTGGCAAGGCTAAGTCATAAAAATATTTGGCTTTATCCATATCAAAATCATTGCGATAAAATACACCTGTCATACGATAATAATTCGCTAACCCGCTAAGATTATGTTCTTTTGCCATTGGCAATACGGTGTTTTCCATAATCTCAATGGAACGTTTGAGCTGGCTGCGATTTTTTTCAATAAGAGCAATTTCAAACCAGGCATCGGCAACTTGTTTTTTGTCTTCTAGATTTTCGGCAATCGTGACGGAGCGTTTGGCGTATTCAATGGCTTCATCCAACTTGCCATTGTCTTTTAGTAGACGAGAGAGTTTTTGAGTGACCAACAGAATGTGTTGATTTTTACCTTGTTGTTCTACCTCTGCCAGTAGTGCCCTAACGCGAGATTCAGACTCGGTACTGGCATCAGAAATCTGCTCAAGTTGTTGTTCAAGAGTTTGAAGATCAACTTCGGCGAAAGTATGAATGGGAGAGCAAATGAGAAAGCAAAGAAAGAACAAAGAATACTTCATGTTAAATCCGCGACGGTTATTTTTATCATTTTCTTAGTTCGCGAGATTATAACACGGAGTGAATCAGAGCAAAAAAACACGTTCACAAGAGGGCTAAATAAACTCAAAAAGTAATAGTTGTAGGGCGCAAGTACTCAATTCAATAATAATTAAACAAAGACTAAAAATGGGAACTTTACCCAGATAAAAAACAAGGGCTTTAAATGTAAAGCCCTTATCAAAAGTCGTGAGATGTTGTTATTTAAGTCTCTCAACACTATTTTGAAAGTGTCGAAGGTAAATTGATTGGATGGGTTTTGGGGAGTTTCTTTCCAATTTGAGCTTCCTCACCACCGCAAACGGGATGGGCGAAGCCATGCTCGCTCTGATATATAATGTTGTCATCATTGGTTGCAGAGACACCCGCTGGAACATAATCCAGCTTTAGCGCGTCCCGCGTTTTCCAGGCAATGTTGTGGTCGGCGCAAGAAGTATCTCCGCTCACTCCGAGGGCCCCAATAATGTCGCCTTTTTTGTTATAGAGGGCGAGGCCGCCACCAAATACATTCACGCCTCCAATTTTGCCGCCGATCATCGGATCTTGAGAGCTTCCAAAATGGCTATAGGCCCCTCGATAAGCCACTGCCGTATTTACCGGGTTACTGTGTTGTAAGCCAAAGAGGCTGCCTCCGGGTTGAGTCGCGGTCCATAGATTTGCTGTGGATAACGCCAGGTTGTTTAAACTGAAAGCGTTAGCTGTATTCGCTTTTTGGGCGGAAATCACTCGACTGCCTAACCATTGGGCATCAACCTCATCGCCACTATAGGTTACTGCGCAAACCGACCCTGTGCGATCGACTATGGTTGCCCACATATTGAATTCCAGACCGCCATTAACTTCGGCTCCGGTCGTCTTGACCGATTTTTTAAGGGCCTCAGTAAGTTGTTGGTGACCAGGCAAATCTTGGCATTGGTTGGCTTGTACGCTCATAGCCATTAGCCCAGTGAAAAGTAGAGGAATGATTTGTTGATTCATGAAGTTCTCCAGATTTTGGCAATAATGTTGTTGAGGAGAATTATATTGTTTCTAAAAATATATAGAAGATGCTAATCTGAATATCATTGTTACTATATTGGAACAGTTGAAAAGTGCAGAATCGCTACGAAGGACTGGATGTTTTTGTTCAGGTTGCAGAGGTAGGGAGTTTTTCGCAGGCAGCTCGTAGGCTTAGGGTGTCTAAAGCTCATGTCAGTCGCCAGATAAGTCGTCTGGAAGAACGTTTGGGGCAGCAGCTCGTGTTGAGGACAACTCGCAGAGTGTCGTTGACTGAATTAGGACAGATTTTTTACTCCAAGATAAAAGGTGAACTAGAACAATTAGAAGCTGCCGAAAACGCTATTATGAGTGCAGGTAGCAGGCCAAGAGGGTGGTTGCGAATATCTGTAGCCGGTGCCTATGGAGAACGGTATGTGGTTCCTGCCGCGATTGAGTTTATGAAGCGGTACCCTGATGTTGAGGTTGATTTACAGTTTACTGAGCGTAATGTCGATCTTCTGGTTGAAGGCATCGATCTGGCTATTCGCTCGGGCAAGCTAGAAGACTCGTCGCTTATTGCTCGACGTATTACATCAAGAAAACTTAAAATATGCGCCAGTCCTGATTACTTTGAGCGAAAGGGAGTACCTGACACGCCTGAGCAATTAAGTGAATTTGACTGTCTGCAAGGTTCAACACCCTATTGGTATATAAAAGGACAGGGCAGTAACTCAGACCGATTGGCCATCAAAAGTAGATGGAAAAGTAACAACGGTCATGCGCTGTGTCAGGCGGCCATTAATGGAATGGGTATCACTCAGTTGCCCGAGTTTTATGTTGAAAAGGCGCTACGACAAGGCTTGCTTTCAACTTGCTTAGATAACTATCAACCAACGGATAATGGTATTTGGGCGGTCTATCCGAATAACAAACACTTGGCGACTAAAGTTCGCTTGTTTGTTGATTTCCTTGTCGAGAAGAATCGAGTTGAATGAGTTTATGGCTCGATAGCAATGAGCGTTTGAACGCTGCTTTCATCATATTGGAAACGTCCTGCAAAACAGCGACCTTTAACAAGCTGAGGAGTTAAGTCAGTCGTTAGTTTGAGAGTAAAAGTGTGGGTGTTAAAACATAAGTCCTGGAGCTCGGCATCCAAAAAGTCGAAGTAACGTCCGACTTCAATAAATAAGGCTTTAAACAAACTCTCTTTGGCAGAGAATAACAGCGTCAACCCGCGTTCAAAGGGCCACTGGGTAGTATTCAGGTAGTCTTCTTCTGTTGTAGAAATCAAGCTGGATTTAATGTCTTTGGCTGTCGCGCTTTCGATCCATATTTCGTGATCCAGCCCCAGATAGCGAATATGCTGCTTTAAGGCGACAGCCGCGAAAGCTCGCTGATGAGTATGAGTGATGGCGCCGACAACTTCTGTTGGCCACAGTGGGTTTCTAGAGGGGCCTACTGCTATTTGCTCAACCTCGATACACAGTTCTTTGAGGGCTTGCTGGGCGACGTAACGACCTGCCAGGAACTCGGCTTTTCGCTTAGTCACTGCTTTATCCAGGCTATGCGGATAGGCAACCTGCAGCTGTTTAAACAAACCTAAAGAAAACTGGCCGACATCAAAACCCACGCCCTTTAGACAAACTTGCCCAAGATCCAGAAAAGAAGGGAATACGCTGGGGGTTATGAAACCACCGCCATTAGGTGCTAGAGAATTGATAGACGTTCCCTCGAGTTATTGGCAGATCACTTTGCCATGGGATTCTAGAGATTTGGTCTATAAGAATCAATGCTTTAGTTTGGCTGGAGGTGATAGCGCGCCAGAGTTGATGCAACGGTAGGCTCTGTGGGCTTTTGCTGACAAATAATGAGGTGCCTATGCCCAGTTTTTGAGGGCAGCCTCAGCATTAAATCTCTAAAAGCGTTTGTTGAGGCCGGTTTTTGTACTACATTTAATACTATGTGAGTAGTCTTAATATCAGCATTTATCGTTAATAGCCGTCGATATGAGCAGTGACAAGCAAAAAAACATAAAACGAGAAGCTCTTCTTTGGGAGGCGGCTGAACAAACCTCCGAAAATCCTGCAAGTCAAAGTAACAGCCGATTACGTAAAGGAATCGTCTCCATTATCTTATTGTTGACGCTACTTTTCAGTACCGCCTGGGTGGTTGAGCAAAGTGTCGATAGTTTGTATAAACAGCGACAATATGCCTTCCAGGCAGAAACTGAGGTTGTTCAAAATCGTATAAAAGATCGGCTCGACCAACACCTGAACCTGACTCGCTCGATTTTGGGCTTTTTTAAAAGCAGTGAGTTTGTCTCAAAGGACGAGTGGAAAGAGTATCTGCAGGCCCATCAACTCCATGAGCAGTTTCCTTACCTTTCAGCGGTTTACTTTGGCTTGAATGAACGTTCGCCACAGGCTGACGCCTATTTAGCGAATCTGGAAGAAGGTAATCATCAGCTCAACTCTTTTTATACCTGGAAGTATCACGGTGGCGAAAGACAGAAAGTGAGTAATAAAGGCTGGCCGATCCTTTACGTTACGCCGAACGATGACTATCTAAAAGGGCTCGATCTCTCCACATTAAACGATAAGATTCTGACGACGATTACCAGTAATGGCGATCTCATTTTATTGCATCAATTGAAACTGTTCCCCAAAGGGCCGACGACGCTTACTTTTACTGTGCTGGTTCCGGGTGCGAAAAATGATGGGCATCAAAGATATAAAGGGATCATCGGCGTATCTTTTCTACATGAAAACATGTTCAAGGAGTTAATGCGGGGTGCCGATCGAGAAGTTAAATGGGAGCTCTACCGAGGCAGGCAGGCCAATGCCGACAATTTAATCTTTGGCCTTGATGTTTATCATTCTTTTGAATATGAGAAACAGCCAGAGTTCTTCAAAGAAGTCGTTTATTCTTATGGCGGTCAAGAATTTTTGTTGCTCATGCATGCCGATAAAGATTGGCGCATCAGCCATCGTGAAGAGCGCATTCCCTATTATATCGGAGGAGTAGGGCTTGCCATTAGCTTGTTGATCTTTGCTGTGAGCTGGGTATTAGAAAACACCCGTTCAAGGGCGTTTAGCATCGCCGAAAATATGACGGAAGAATTACGTTTAGCGAACTTTAAACTATCAGAAATGGCAACAACCGATGTGCTCACAGGGATCTCCAATCGTCGCTCCTTTATGGAGCGTTTTGAGGTCGAAGTAACACGGGCCAAGAGATACAATCAGTATTTTTCTTTTATCATGTTCGATATTGATTACTTTAAAGAAGTCAACGATAAGTACGGACATCCTATGGGAGATGTTGTGTTGTCGAATATCGGTGACTTGCTGAATTCGGCCACACGTACCAGTGATATCAGTGGTCGAATAGGCGGTGAAGAATTTGCGGTGTTACTGCCTCATACCGACTGTAAAAAAGCAGAGCAGGTGGCCGAAACTCTCAGAAACCGATTAAGTAAAACAGAGCACTTTTATGATAGCGTCAGCATTAACTGCAGTGCGAGTTTTGGCGTGATATGCAGTAGCCAGGTGAGTGTTATCAACACCGACGTTATATTTAAGTTGGCCGATCAGGCTTTGTACCACGCAAAAGAACAAGGACGCAATTGTGTTGTCGTATTTGATGAGGACAAGACAGATTAGTTAATACTTGAGTAACAAACTGAACCGTGAAAATTCGTTCTGATTATGTCATTATGAACGAAAGAAACCCATTAGCTACCTTCTTATGATCTATGCCATCCTTGCCAATGTTGTCGATTACTTAAATTTTGTGCTCGATAGCAAAGAGACAAGAAACAAGTTGGGAAAGAGCACTCAATTCCATTTTAATCCCTCCCCAATAAGCTACGCAGATGTGTGGCAACCGATAGACATCGACTTTGCGAAACTCTCTGGCGGTGCAAAAGGCGGCATGCCTGATATAACCCTACGCAATGGGCGTCTATTTTTAAATCAAACGGCATTTGAAAGTTTATATTCGGTGTTAGAAAAACATGGAGAGCTTTTGCCTGTATTATATCAGGACAAGACCGGTTATCTGTTCAATCCTCTGTCGTTGGCAGAATCGGTGGAAGGTGTTGATCAAAAGCTGAGTACTAGAGACCATTATGGTGAATTACAGTCTTTAGCTTTTCATGAAGAACGGGTGAAAGACTTTGCTGTTTTTCGGACGGCATTTGATAACTACCAAGGTGTCTATTGCAGTTCTGCCTTTAAACAGTTAGTTGAAGAGGCTGGGTTGAAAGGCATTGTTTTTAATTCTGACTTAGGTAATCTCTTTGCATCAGATCCTTCTGCTCAACAACCAACTTTGCATTAAGCCTTTATTTATAGCGAAATAGAGAAGAATGAGACTCTCTGATAAAAGAATGAGATTTTAAAAGTCGCTTTTGTCGATTGTTTCTGATCGTGTTTTCTTCTGTGATGTTGTCGCATCACGATGAATTATTGCGTCTTCGTATATTATTTTCTATCGACATTTTTATCCCCAAAGATTGTTGTTATAGTCAAGCCACAATAAATAAAAAATATGTGGTAGGACCTATGAAACAAAAAAAATCTCAAGAGCCTTTTTCTAAACAAAAAATCTCTCGGCGCGAATTTACTAAAAAATCTATTCAAACCGGTGTTGCTGCCGGAGCATTAACCAGCGGCGTAGCCACGGCTTTTAACGGTAGTTTCGAATTTGTTAATGAGGAGTATGAATTTATTATTGTTGGGTCGGGGGCTGGTGGCGGTCCGTTAGCGGCTAATTTGGCACGAGCCGGTCATCGGGTGTTGGTACTGGAAGCAGGGGACAATGATCCCAATGATGATACTTACAGTATTCCCGCGTTTCATGCTAAAGCGTCAGAAGATCCCAAACTCAGTTGGGACTTTTTTGTAAAACACTATTCTGATGTCAATCGCCAACAGGCTGATTCAAAATACATTCCGAACAAAGGTATTTTTTATCCACGAGCGAGTACTGTTGGTGGTTGTACTACCCATCATGCCATGATCACTGTTTATCCTCACAACAGTGATTTCAATCGCATTGCAGAAATCACAGGGGATGATTCCTGGGATGCATCTAAAATGCGTCGTTACTTTGAACGTCTGGAACGTTGTCAGTATTTGCCGCGTCCCTGGTTTGGTATTAATCCTTCTCGGCACGGATTCGATGGTTGGTTAAAAACCAATAAACCGGATATTCGTCTGTTATTTGAAGACCCTATTGTAAAAAGCATTGTGACATCCGGTTTGGCAGAAGCGGGTCTCGATGAAATTCTTGAAGAAGTTTTTTCGGGTAACTTGTTAGATATTAATCACTGGCGTGTAGCCTCTGGCGAAGAAGGGGCTTTCTTACCCGCAATGGCTACCAGTCGTAGTGGTAAACGTCATGGTGTTCGTGAATATCTATTGAGTACTCAGGCGATGTATCCCGATAAGTTGACGATTCGCACCGGGGCTTTGGTATCGCGAGTATTATTGGACGACGATAATACAGCGGTGGGCGTTGAATATCTGGAAGGCAGCAAACTGTATCGGGCTGATCCGCTGCACAGTGCAGAAACAACGGGAACCAAACGCCAGGTACGAGCCAGTCGTGAAGTTATTTTGGCAGGTGGTGCTTTTAACAGTCCTCAATTGCTTAAGCTATCCGGTATAGGTCCAGCGCAAGAGCTTAGAAATCACAACATTGATGTCAAGGTTGAGCTGGGTGGCGTGGGCGAAAATCTGCAAGATCGTTACGAAGTAGGCATTGTGAGCGAGATGTCTCAAAAACTTCCGCTGGTAGAATCTTGTACCTTTGGTGAAGGTGACGACCCTTGTCTGGATCGCTACAAGAACCGCTGGTGGAATCGTGGACCTTACGCAAGCAATGGCAGCGCGTTGTCACTGGTTCAACGCTCTAAACCCGAAATGGAAGATCCTGATCTGTTTATCTTTGGTTTGCCAGGCCGCTTTACAGGGTATTATCCTGGATATTCTAATGATATTGCTAATGTTAAAGATCAATATACCTGGCTGGTACTTAAAGGACATACCAATAATAGTGCAGGGCAGGTGACACTGAATTCAGCGGACCCACAAGATGTGCCGGATATTAATTTCAAATACTTCGATGAAGGCAACGATGCGTCTGGCGATGACTTGCAGGGCGTGATAAAAGGCGTTGAGGTTTGCCGAAATATTATGAAGCGTTTTCCTGCCAAATATTATGTTAACGAAGAAGTATGGCCGGGCAATGCGTATCAAACAAACGAAGAAGTGGGTGATTTTGTTAAGAATGAGGCTTGGGGGCATCATGCTTCTTGTTCAAATAAGATGGGGGTTGCTGGTGATCCTACCTCAGTGGTTGATCGGAACTTTAAGGTCCATGGCACGAAAAACTTACGAGTGGTCGATGCGTCGGTATTCCCATATATACCCGGATTTTTTATTGTAACCTCGGTGTATATGATCAGTGAGAAGGCGACAGACGTTATTCTGGCTGATGTACGACATAATGCCTAACTCTTTGTGAGTCAGGTCATAGTCCTGTTGGGCTGATTCGTCTATAATTCGCAGCAATAAGGATATTGCTGCTTTAGCTAGCTGTGTTTTGGCTACCTGATTGAAGCTGTGTAATATTCTGTAGTTAGGAAGATATTGTAAAAAAGAAATAATTAAAAAAGACATAGTTAAATAAAAATAAATGTGTAAGGAAAAACACAACAAAATGAATGTTCAACAAAACTTTACGTTTAGTGAAAGGCGTCTCGTTATTGAGGCGTTGATTAATAAAAAAATACTCGCCTCTCAATCTAACCAAGGCAATCTTTATGTGTTCCTGGATGATTTATCAATCGGTGTGATTGACACCCAGACTGGGGACTTTCAACAAGTTTATCGCTTTGACGCTAATCGATTTCCAACGGATGCAGAGTTTCATCTTCATAACAGCGCTGACGATCGCTATGTTGCTTTAACCTGCACCAAGAGAACCACTGAGCATACCAAAGCGATCAGTGCGGGCGCGATCATTTCGGTCACTCAGCAGCAGGAAGTGATGGTCTTATCAAATGGTGATTACCATACCGAAAACACGCCGTTTCCAATATGTTTTATTGAACATGAAGGAAACAACCTGATAGTCCATGCCACTGACTGGAACCGGTTGGATATTACCAATCTGGAAACTGGCGAGTTATTAACGCCAAGAGATCTAAAGGAAGCTCCCGAACTGCTCGATGATGAAGATATCTTAATGACAGAGTGGCCTGGTGAGCTGAAACCGTCACCCAATCAGGACAGAATAGCCACTATCGGTTGGGTATGGCATCCCATCGGCCATGCTTACAGTTTTCATTTAAAGCGTTGGTTAGAAGGGCATACCTGGGAATCTGATGGCTGCTCCCATCAAAGAAGTTACGCAGTATGGGATTATTTCTGGGATGCGCCTTTTTTCTGGATCGATAATGAGCGCCTTTGTATTTGGGGGCATTCAAAGGAAGATAAAGATGGCTTTCCTAAAAGTGGGGCGTCTATCTTCGATGCCAACAAAAATGAAGTGTTATTACTTTCTTTTGAAGGACCAACACTGGATATATTCTTTTATGATACCTATCTTTTCTCCGGCATTCGTCGTGGTGAGCAAGAGCGACTAGGATTGTCTGTCTGGTCGATTGAAGATGGCAGCTTATTGTGTGAAAAGTTAGGACTTTTACCCGATGATTATATTCAAACGTCTCGAGAATTTGTGTCATTTAATGAGAGTGGAGAAATTTTGTTCACACAGTGGTATTGTGCCTAATTGTTAGCGTTTGATTTATAACCTATTAATGGAAGTCTAGGGGCTGTTACAATAAATTGGGTGCGACCCATTGAGGTTTAAAGTCGTCTAGTAAAAAAGCAGTCGTATAATTAATAGGAAATCATCATGAAAAAATGGGGACTCGCGCTACTATTGAGTCTGACGGCCTGTCAGTCGAGCGTTAATATCACAGAATCTTCGAACGCCGCTGAGTCCTCAAGTATCACCAATAAATACTCATGGAACAGTGCGATATCAAAAAATCTAGAATCTCCGGTTATTACTCAAGTTTACCAAGACATCGATGTCAATCGTGCGAATATAGAGTTTACCTTTTCTAAGGATATGCAGCGTAATGCTGCAGAGACCATTCAATACAAGACCGAACCTCGTGTGCCTTGTATCTGGACTTGGAACGATGTGAGGCATCTGAGCTGCCAGATAGATGAAGGGGCTGGATTAACACCTGCGACTCTCTTTAAGATCGATATGCTTGATGGATTGTATGATCAGCAGGGTAAGAAATTAGCACCTTACAGTTATCAGTTTGAAAGCCCGCTGCCACAAATAGAGCATGTTGAAACAGAATGGAAATCTCCCGTTAAACCAGAATTATTGGTTGCTTTTAATGTAGGCGTTGATGAAAGAAGTTTAAAAAATCGCCTTTACCTTCAAGCTCCAAATGGCGATAAAGTTTTGTTAAGCGCTTCGAAACCTCAAAGGCTTGATACAGATTATGAAGGTCGTATTTGGGGTAAAAACAATCAATGGCTTTTAAAACCGACAAAAGCACTCCATTCTGCACGCACCTATACGCTTTTTCAATCTGAAGGGATCGCAACCCCTTATGGCAAACTCAAGTCAAAAAAGCGTCAACTAGAGGATATTCATACCTATGGTGATTTTGAGTATAAAGGCGCAAAATGTCGAAATGACACTGTGTGCGAGCCAAACCGTACCTTAACTTTGAGTTTCTCAGCTCCTGTTGATCAAGATGATATAAAGAAATGCCAAAAGGAACTGGAGCAACAGGCGGTTAGAGTTTTTTTAGACCGTTCATACGATGATAGAAAAATCATTGTAGCGCCTGAGTTCGCCAATGCCACAAAACGGTTGCACTGTTTAGAATCGATTCGCGATGTTTTTGGCAGACAACTTGATAGTGGCAAACCTATTACTGTCACTGCTGGCGACTTCCCAGCTTTCCATTACAGTCCTTTTGCCAGCGAAGCCGTGACAACGGATGACGAGCTAAAATTATTTCATCAGTCTGTTAACCTGAGCAGCATCGATATTGAGTATCTGGAAGTCGATTACAAAGAAGTGGATATCGAGCAAGAATATAAACATCGCAAACTAACTATCAATGATAACAGAAATAAGTTGGTAAAGTCGGATCTTTTGACAACGGAATTAAAGTCGGCGAGGAGTGTCGCTGGCGTGGCTCGTATCGGCTCCAATCCTTGGCAAGATCGTTCTTTCTTTGTTCAAAAGACTGACTACAATGCCATCGTTACTCGTAACGGAAATAATACTCTGGTGTTTATTACCGATATTCGAACTAATCAGCCCGTTGCGAATATGCCGTTTACAGTGACCTTTTCGCGTTACTATGAGGGAGAAAGGTTGCTCTCTAGCGCGCAGGGACGCACCGATAAGCAAGGTGTCACTGAGTTAGCTGGATTTGCTCCAAACTTTTACTCTGGCGATAAATCAACTCTGACTTTTAAGCTGAAAAACGGCGATGAATTTGCGATTCGAGGAGAGCATAACGTCGAGCCTGAACTTCAAGGCGATGACTCTTACAAACAAAAAAGTGATGGTGAAAAAGTATTTTGGGGAGTGACTGACAAACCACTCTACCGACCGGGTGATTCGATTAAATTTACCGGCTTTTTGCGTAAGGTTGATGGTGCGAAAACTCGCATCACCCCACTTGAAAAAGATGCTCTGCTCTATGTTGAGGGTGCCGACATATCTTGTTGGTCATCTCATTGCGATTCCTTTTACGTTAAGCGAAATATTGCTATGGATAATCATGGTCGTATATCTGGGGAATTTAAGATTCCTGATAATGTGGCTGATGGTTATTACATGATCCTGTTAGCTGATAGTCAGTTTAATGATATTGTAGAAAACTATCTGGAATTTCAGGTCGCTAACTTTAAACGACAAAAGCTAAAAGTAACTGCCAAGCCACAGATTGAAGGAACGCTAACTAAGGATGAATTAACGGTTACCACTCGAGCTGAGTATTATTCTGGTGGTCCTTATGCGAATGTGCCTGCATCAGTGGCACTCTCGATGGACAGTGCTTCGTTTGCTGAAAGCTTGGAGAACAATCTGGCGAACTACCAAGACTTTATATTTACTCCTAACTCATCGAAGCAGCAAGAAGAGCTGAGCAGCTATTTCTTTGATGGCGGTACGCTCAATCACTCAGGAGAGTCTGAAGTAGAGATTGAATTGCCATTAAATGCCATCAATTATGGTGAGTTGACGATACAGTCAATCATTACTAATGATGAAGGTATTGAGGTCTTAAGTCGCCTTGAGTCAGTACCATTTTCTCGCAAGCCTTATTATGTGGGTATCAAAGCACTCGACTGGTGGTTGCCTTCTGGCAAGGAACTTAAGTTGGAGTCTAGAGTTGCGGACTTGGCAGGGGAGCTAGTGCCCGATGTCGAAGTGAAATACTACACTCAAAAAAGTAACGGTTTTTGGTCCTATGACGACGATAGTGAAAACACAGAAGAAAGAAAGCGCCTCTCGTGTCGAGCGTCTTCAAAGAATGGCAGTAAGCAAGAAGGGCGCAACACCTGCTTTTTTACTCATAACCCATCCGGCTATTATCAGCTGATCGCAGAGATCGTGTATCCTGACGGCAGTCGTCAATATTCTTTTTCTACTCATTATTTTAGTAGCGGAGAACAAGACACCGAAAGCAACCTTGTTTTAAAAGCAGAAAACGAGTCTCTTAATATTGGAGACAAAGCAAAACTGAGCTTACAGCACCATTTAGACGATAACGCCTCTGCGCTGGTAATGATTCATCGAAACGAAGTGTTTGATTATTGGTGGCAACCACTGCAAAAAGGCCTTAACGACATTTCTTTTACTATTAAAGAGCATTACGCGCCGGGATTTGATGCGACAGTCTTTGTTAATTACGGCGATCTCGATGCATTAAAGCAACTTGAGGCTCCGAATTTTGCACAAGCCATCACACAAAGGTTTAATGTTAAGGTTCCGTCAGTAGCGCCTTTAGTAACTATTAGCCGATTAACTAACACAGTAAAACCTGGAAGTAGTCTGGCTGTTCAACTAACCAATCATCGTGACTCTTCCTCGAGTGTTGTGCTTGCCGTTATTGACGAAAGTATCTTAAATCAGGTCTCAAATAACGAGTATTATGATGTTAAGCAGTCTTATCTGGGAGAGTCGGCACTTTCTTGGAGTCCACCTAATTTTTATGAGTTATCGAAATCACTCTATTCGTCTAAATTTTATGAGATGGCTTATAGTGATACTTTTGATGGAAAGCTCATGATTACAGGCTCTCGAATTCGTCGGCAAGATTTGCGTTTACATGAACCCGTGATGACGAATGATGCCTTTTCTGTAGAGTCCTCTTTGGAAAAAGGTTCATCTCAACGCTTTAAGCAGATTGGTAGCCACCGTATTGATCCTTCAATGATTCGCAGTATTTTTAAAGAGTCTGCTTACTGGAACAGTGAGATTAATCTAGATGGAAAACAAAAGAAAATCGTCGATATTAAATTGCCTGATAATTTAACGCGTTGGAAAGTGATTGCGATTTCTACTGGGCGTGAGGGTGATATTTTTACTGATACAAAAGAGGTGGCGGCAGCGAAAGATATTGAGTTACATGCCGATGTACCGATGCAATTGACCCAAGGCGATCATTTTGTTTTTCAACCAGAAGCAATTACTAAGACCGATGATATTCATTCACTTTCTATTACTTCTGCTGCGGAGCTAATACCTAATAAAGAGTCACCCAGTAAAGAATCGCCAAATAAAGTATTGCTTAAAGAGACTGCCAAAAGTTTTGATAAGGTGACTAAGTTTGAACGTAATAAGCTTGAGATGACTTTGAGTATTGCCGAAGAAGGAAAGTTGGATCTGCTTACTCTTGCCAGTTCTACTATTGATAATGACGCTTTACTGCAATCTGTTCCTATCCAATCAACTGAGCAAACTCGTCGAATGTCTCGATTTACCTTATTGCCCGAAGAGAAGGTCGTTGAGTTCACCATGCCTGAAAACTATTCAACCTCTCGGGCAAGTATCCGCTTTGACCTCTCTCAAAGTCTTGTATCGAGCCTCGATGGCACATTCGACTATATGCGACGCTATCCACATCAATGCTGGGAGCAAAAGCTGAGTCGAGCACTGGTTGCCAGCATTAATCTTCGCTCGGAGGAAGATGTCGATAAAGCTTTGTTAAACACTCATATCGAAGATGCCATTCAGTCTTTTGGCCAATTTCAGGCTTCTAATGGAGGCATGGCGTTTTTTGGTAATTCTGAAGCATTTGTGAATGACTATTTGAGTGCCTATACCTACAAGAACATTGCTTACATGAGTAAGTATGGGTATGAATTTTCTGAGTCGAGTATCCGCAAGTTGAGTCGTTATCTGATTGGCCAGCTTAAAGACAAGGATAAAAATATGACTCTGGAACTGGCTGTCATTATGGTTAATGCGCTTAGCGTTAACTCCGATAATCAAGCGATCGTAGATGCTTATTTGCCATCACTGGTTGATGCCCATCAACAGCTTGATGTTTACAGTAACAGCTTGCTTTTAGAAGCTGTTACTCGAAACGCTAAATACCAACAATACGAAAGTATCATCAAAAATATGCTACTTAATAAAACAAGAAAGACTGATAAAAAGCGTACCTTTATCGATGATAAAAAATTACCTTGGTACTTTTTTAGTTACGATGCTAAGAAGTATTGCTCTGCCATCTCTGCACTTGTTTCAAGTAAAGCCGATAAGAAAACCATTTTTCAGTTGATTAACGGTGCACTTGATTATAAAAGAAATAGCCAAGGAGACTTCGGCAATACGATTAGCAATGCCTATTGCAGTGTTGCTATCAGTGATTACGCTGCTGAGTATGAAAGCAACACGTCGGCACTCGAGTATTCGTTATCGTTACAGCAGCATGATGTCTCGCTTGACGAAGCTAATAAAAATGATGAAGTTGCGGTATCTCTCAAGGCACCTCTCACTGTTGCTGTAAAAAGTGAAGCAAGCGCCACTGCTTATTTGGCGTCAACACTGGAATACAAGGTGAATGCCATGGAAGTGCCGACCACATCCAACGGGTTTCATCTTACTCGTAGTTATTTTAAGCGGGTAGATGGCAAGTGGCAGGTGATTGATCGCCATATCATCGAGCAGGGGGATTATGTGAAAGTGAGACTGTCTATTCACAATCCATTGTTCCGTCGTTATGTCGCTTTGACTGACACACTGCCAGGCGCTTTCTTTGCATTGGATGAAGAGCTTGCCACCAGCGCACCAGCAGAATTGTTTAAGCAACTGCAACAAGATTACTACTTTAGAGAAAAGCAGTTAGGCACCCGACATGCGCGATTCTATGCCGATTATTTGCCTGCGGGTAATCACACCGTAGAGTATCTAGTGAGAGTGACTCATAAAGGGAAGTTCTCTGCATTACCTGCGCTCATCGAGGAGATGTATGACGATGATGTGTTTGCGAGTTCAAGTGCGCAGATGGTGCTTGTGCATTAAAAAAGAAAAATGAAAGGAAAGGTGAGTTAAAAAGTTTCGAAGCGATGGCAATGTCCATCGCTTCGATCGTTAGGGGCTTTGTGTGCTGATTACTTCGGCAAGTATTCAAAGCTTGCTTGCAAGCCTAGCGGAATACCAATGTTCCAATAAAGAATCAAGAACAGTGTCCATACGATAAGGAATGTAATGGAGTAGGGGAGCATCATCGCGGTTAATGTTCCTATACCCGCATTGGTCACATAACGTTGACAGAATACAACCACCAAAGGGAAGTAAGGCATTAACGGAGTAATAATGTTGGTACTGGAGTCACCGATACGATAAGCAGCCTGCGCCAGATCTGGAGAGATACCTAACTGCATCAACATAGGAACAAAAATAGGAGCCAGTAGTGCCCATTTTGCTGAGGCAGAACCAACGAACAGGTTGATAAATCCAGTGAGGATAATAATACCTGTAATGGTTACAGCACCCGGCAGAGCCATGGCTTTAAGGAATTCTGCCCCTTTAACAGCCAACAAAATACCCAGGTTAGACTGACCGAAGGAGTAGATAAACTGAGCAATAAAGAACATGATAACCAGATAGTAACCCATGCTGTTCATGGATTTGGTCATGCCTTCAATGAACTGTTTACTACTACGGATAGTTCCCGTTTTGAGTCCAAAGACTAAGCCAGGGATCAAAAACAGCAAGAAGATAAGTGGCACAATCGACTTCATCAATGGGGCAGAAAACGCGGTTAAGGTTCCGTCCGCTGCACGCCATGGAGATGTTTCGATGGCAGCTGTTCCAACAAGAATAGCAATGCCGATACCAATAGATAATAAAGCCCAACGTAACGCTGAACGCTCGTCATCAGAAAGTGGTTCCATCGTTGGAAGATCAGATAAGTCGCCGTCTAATGCGTTGTTTTTAAGCTTAGGCTCAACAATTTTATCAGTGATAAACCAAGCTAAGCTAACGATTAAGATAGAAGAAATGCCTGTGAAGTAGTAGTTATTCAAAGGATTCAGAGTTAAGTTTGGATCAAGAAGCTGGGCGCCCGCCTGAGTGATACCTTGCAACATGGGGTCCAGTGCAGATGGCAAGAAGTTGGCTGAGAATCCACCAGATACACCAGCAAACGCTGCTGCAATACCTGCAAGTGGGTGTCTGCCTGCTGCGTAGAAGATAACGCCACCAAGAGGGATAACTAATACATAACCTGCGTCGACTGCCGAGTGGCTCATAATACCAACCAGCACGATCATAGGCGTTAATAACCATTTAGCGGTTACCGCCATCAGTGCGCGCAGTCCAGCGTTGATAAAGCCGGAATATTCAGCAACACCGATACCCAACATCGCTACCAAAACCACGCCAACAGGATGGAAGTGCGAGAAGTTAGTCACCATCACTGAGAAAAGCTGGGTTATTGCTTCGCCAGAAAGTTGATTGTTAATGGCCAAAGCCTGGCCGTTTCTTGGGTCAATGGCATTGAAGTCAACGCCAGATAATATCCATGACAGCACCCATACAATGGCGGTTAAAAGAATAAACAGTGCTGCCGGATCTGGAAGCTTATTTCCCCACACTTCCACCGTGTTTAACAGGCGTTGCATGGTTGATGGTGATGTTTGTTGCATTTTTGCTCCTCTTTTAGTCTTATCGAGTCCTACCTTTCTGACTCCGCAGGCAGTGTAACTTATTAGAAACGATATGGAAAATCGAGAGTAAACGACTCGTATTAATACACAATATTTGGTTATGGTAAGCCCAAATTATTAAGATTTCGTAGTGCCTATGTGTCTTGATTCTTTGTTTTGGTGGGATCTGCAGAAAAGTAGCCGAATGTTTATCCAGTTTGTGCTCGATTTATAAGGCTTCTGAAGTATCTGGAATTAGAAGAGGCAATTGAAAGGTAAAGTATGACTATTTCAAACTGGGATTTTAAGAGGCTCTTTTCTGGATGGACGAAGCCATTGGACAATATTTGAGCTGATAGGTGATTTGAGACGCTATAAAGGCATGTAGTAAGAGATTCCTTCAATGATTTCCTTTTCTTTGAGCTAAATTAAAGCATTAAATAAATTTGCGCGAAAAATGTTCTCTTTTTGTCGCTTTGTGGCAGAAGCATTTAAATTGGCTCAGAAACATAAATGCTCAGATTTTTTGAATTAGGGAAATTTACAAATCTGTCCAATAGGTCATATATCTTGTCCAATGAGTCGTAACTTGCAGCACCAACAAAATGGCATGTTCAATGACGGCTTAAGATAAAGCCTCATTGTTAATTAATGTGCATTTTGGAGGAATAAAGATGTTTGGAGTGACCAAGAAGAGTCTTCTTATCGTCATACTTTTTGTTATTGCAATAAAAGGTTATGCAAACGAATACATTACATGCAATAGTTGCAAAAGCCAGCCTGAGTTTTACAGTAAAATGTATAGCAAGGCCGAAAACCTTGTTACGGCCCATGGCTATAATGGAGATATTTTTGTTGCAAACTTTCAGGATGCGAAAGTTTATGCGTGGCGAGTAAGTGCATTCTATCGGTTTTCTGATTTTGATGATGATCCTCAAGTGCACATCCGTTCTTATCTAATAAATGTGCCTGGCGATATTTCATACTCAGTCAATGGTATCGCGAATTCAAGCTTAATGAAGAACTTATTAAGTCAAGATGTTGAGGTGCCTTTCAGTCGATTCGAAAGTGCTTGGGATTTGGCTCGCACCAGCTATCTAAGAAAGGAGCTGAATGACTGGTTTTTCGAAACTCACCAAGTGCAATCGAGAGCAAATTCGGTTATATTGATGTTTGGCAGTGCATTTAACTCAGAGCTATCTGGCATAAAAGTAAGATTTGTATTTGCTGATGGAAGCTCAATATTGATGGAGGCCTCTAAGCTAAATGACAATAAATACTTTTTCACTTATGTTCCAGGCAGTGCTATCGACAAGGATGACAACAAAATCCCTGAGCCCGGTGATCCTATCGTAGGGAACAACTACGGGTTCGATACACTCGCAGCTTTATACGACTTCATGAACAGAGCCGACCGGTATTACAACTTTAGATACAATCTCGTTAATACAGGCGGAGGGAAATACAAAAAGTATTTTGTCACTGTTTCTAGAGAGTAATGACGGACAATGCCTTGCTGAAGGATTAGCAAGGCATGCTGTTTGTATGCGCTTAAATGATGAGAGTTAAATATTTTGAAATGAAATGAAATGAGATGTGTGGTGTGGTGTGTGTATCAGGCAGAGGATACATTATTAATGTAAGCCTTTGTAAATACCTTCAGATAATACTCTTAGCAAATGCTTTTACCATACCGTAGTGGTTCACATTTTTAATAACTGATAGTTTGTTGCCATAGCCATTTTGATGTAGCAAACCAGAATAGCTTTGGGACTGACGGATAAACTCTTCACTTTCATCGCCACCAACTGATATAAATATTGAGGTAGAAGTTTGGCTCGGCTGATGATTCAAGCTTAACGATTCGACATCGGCTAAAGAAAGTTTCAGAGATGCGTTCAAATAAGATTGTCGTAACGGCTCCAGATCGTAAATGCCGCTAAGCAAGTTAACCTGCTCAAAGTAAAAGCTCTCTTTGTTTTGAAAGGGATGTTCTAATATTTTCGCAGCGAGAAATGCACCAACCGAATGGCCGCATAAGGTGATACGTTTCGGATCACCATTCCACTGTTGAATATTATTAACCACCCATTTCATAGCAGATATATTTTGCTCAACAATATCCACGACTTTTACCTTAGGGGCCAAGTCATGGTTGAGAAATACTGCTGTATAGCCAGCTCTATTTAGTGGTTTAGCCAAAAAGCTGTATTGACGTTTGTCTAACGAGCGAAAATATCCACCGTGAATAAAGATGAATACTGGAGACTGCGGCTGAGCTGCTGGAAATATATCTAGCTTTTGTTCAGAGGAGGGGCCGTAAGAGATATCTAGGCTTCCGCTTGAACTTAAACGAGTGAAAAAGCTGTCAACTTCATTTTTTAGTAATGCAAATCTACCTAGTGGATGGCGCTTTCGTAAGTTTAACTGCGAGTCATAATGTGTCATATCTATATTGCTTCAGCTATCCGTTTAGGTTTGTTACTTTTGGTTGTTCCCACCTTTATTACCCGGAATGTTAAAAGCCTTTAATGAAAACATAAAGCTAAATAATCTGAAAAGAGTGTTCAGATTATCGAAACAATCAAAGTTTTCGTAAGCTAGGCATTGTCTAGAAAACACTGACTATGACAATCCACATTAAGCTCGACTAGGTTTTGTATTAACTACAGGGTTAATCATAGTAGAGTGTCGAGGCTGATACTGAGAACCGTTACCCAAATAGCAGAACTCAAAAGTGACTTTATAAGCTTTCAAGAAACTATTGAGACAGCTATTGGGCAAAATAATTCTTAGTGGCTTTTAAGATCTTTTTCTTATATTTAATTATTTTTCTCTATAATCTAATTAAAATATTTATGTTTGAAAATCACCTTAGTACTTACTGTTAACTCTGTCTCATTTTGAGCATTTAAATAAAACGTAGCATTATTTGACCTACTCGATCTTTCTCTGGTTTTCTCTGCTTTAATACATGAACTTAGTCACGGAAACTGCAAAAATGAGGTGCTGCCGCATTGACAGTTAAAGTCATTTATTAAAAATAGAATATACCTATTAAATATTTTAGGCGCATGAAAAGAGTTTTTAGCTCTCTCAGCACTTAAAGCATCAGAGAATAATTATGATTAAACAGTCTGCAAAATTTTTATTCATTAGCACCAGTTTATTATCATGCTCAGCGTATGCATTAAACTGTGATGATCTCGACAATTGGAGTAGTACTAAGGTTTATACAGGTGGGAAAAAAGTCCAACATAACGCAAAAGCTTACACGGCAAATTATTGGACTCAAAATAATAATCCAGAGACTCATTCATCAACACCTTGGAGTCATTGGAAAGAAGAGGGCGTGTGTGACGGCATCACACCACCTCCGCCACCACCACCTCCAACGCCGATAGACTGCGGCGATCTGCCTCTCTATCAACCTGGCACTCAATATAAAGCGGGAGATCAAGTTTATAATGTTCTTGAGTCTTCGGGAGAAAAACATAAGTACACTTGCGAAATTTCTGGGTGGTGTTCTTCTTCTGCGGCTTGGGCTTATGAACCAGGCAATGGTTTGCATTGGGGCCAGGCATGGGGCGATGCTGGTAGTTGTTCTGATGACGGGCAGGGAGAGCCTGTTGATCCTGTAGCAGAAGCCAACGGACCGTATCAAGGAAAAGTGAATCAGAGCATTCAATTTTCCAGTAGCGGTTCTGGCGATGCCGATGGAAAGATTGTTAGTTACCGCTGGAACTTTGGTGATGGAACCACTGTTGGACAAAAAAATGCAGAACATCGTTATTCAGCAGCTGGAAACTACACAGCATCTTTAACCGTTACTGATAACGATGGCCGTACACATACCGATACAGCTCAGGTAACGATTGGTGATGATACTCCGCCACCACCACCGCCTCAACCGACGGATCAGATCGTGCTGGGGTACTTCACACAGTGGGGCATCTATGCTCGAGGTTATCTAGTAAAAAATATTGTTACCAGTGGTTCGGCAGAAAAACTCACTCATATTAATTATGCTTTTGGTGATGTTAAAAATGGACGTTGCGCATTAGGGAATGATAACTGGGCCGATTTTGAAAAGCGTTTTAGCGCAGCCGAAAGTGTGGATGGCAAAGCCGATGGTTGGGATAATCCTAATGCGCTTGCTGGTAACTTTAATCAGCTGAGAAAGCTAAAAGCCATGTATCCTCACATTAAAGTGCTTTATTCTTTTGGCGGCTGGACTTATTCCGGTGGGTTTGCTCAAGCGGCAAAAAATCCACAGGCCTTTGCTCAATCTTGTTATGACTTAGTGTTTGATTCGCGCTGGAGTGATGTTTTCGACGGCATTGATATTGATTGGGAATATCCTAACGCCTGTGGTTTGTCTTGTGACAACAGTGGCCCGCAAGCTTTTGCAAAAGTCATGGCTGCACTGCGAGCAAAATTTGGTGATAAGCTAGTCACTGCGGCTGTGCCTGCTGGTGCTGATAAGATTGCTGCAACAGACTATGGTGCGGCAGCTCAACACATGGATTTCATTAATGTGATGACTTATGACTTTTTCGGCGCCTGGTCCAAAAACGGTCCGACTGCGCCGCATTCGGCACTTAATAGCTTTCCCTCCATTCCTACCATTGGTTATCATTCTGATGCGGCTATCCAGGCTTATAAAGCTCAAGGCGTTCCGGCAAATAAAATTGTACTAGGCATTGGTTTTTATGGAAGAGGTTGGTCGGGTGTCACGCAAAAAGAACCAGGCGGTACGGCCTCGGGTCCTGCTCCTGGTACTTATGAGCAAGGTATTGAAGATTACAAAGTACTAAAAAATACTTGTCCATCCAATGGTAAAGTTGGCGGCACTGCATTTGCTCACTGTGGAACAAACTGGTACAGCTATGACACGCCCGAAACCATCTTAACCAAGATGAATTATGTTAAGAGTCAGGGATTAGGCGGAGCTTTCTTTTGGGAACTGAATGGTGATACTCAAAATGGTGAGCTTATCTCTGCGATACATGAAGGGTTAAAGTAGTCAGGTTGAATGAGAGGGGAGACCCTCTCGTTTATTTTTACGGAACCTGTTGATTTAGTCCATTGAATGGATATATAGTTAGCCACATGAAAACTTTATTTACTTGTATTATGCACGATCATAAACAGTCACATATATGGCTGGGAGTGCTAGTGCTTAAGTAAAGTTGATTTACCCGTTTACTAAGAAAGCCCTCCCAGCCTAACTGCGAGGGCTTTTTTGTTGGAAAGTAAATGAGGTTATTAGAATGGAGTTTAGAATTGATGCCCAGGCCAGGGGCGTTCGAATTATTACTGGCGCAGAAGCAAATGATAGAAGGCAACTGCTAAACAAGCTCATTGGTATTGCTGAAAGTAATGGATTCAAAGAGATCACCTTACCGAGTATTGAACCTTGCTCAATATATACTGACAAAGCTGGAAAGGAAGTTTTGTCTCAAATGTACGGAGTGATAGACAAAAAAGGTAGGGAACTGTGTTTGAGACCGGAGGTGACTGCAACCATTCAGCAAGTTGCTAATAATTATTACCGAAGAAGTAAGGACGTAAAACTTTGGTATTTCGAGCGATGTTGGCGTTACGAGAGACCACAGAAAGGACGCTACAGAGAGTTTTTTCAGTTCGGGTTAGAAGTTATTAATCCGTCTTCCGAGAAGATAAAGCCCGAGCTTATTCGAATAGCTGAGTCAATGGTTCGACTTAAGACTTCCAGTTTTGAAACTTATACTAATGTGAAAAGAGGGTTGAATTACTATACTGAAGACGGCTTCGAAATCAGCTCTTCACAGTTGGGTGCTCAAAAACAAGTCGTAGGTGGAGGACGATATTGCCAAGGAATTGGTTTTGCTATCGGATTTGATCGACTGATGTTATGTCAGTAAGGCTATGTTATGAAAGGAATTATATTGATGGGGTTACAAGCAAGTGGAAAGTCTACTTTTTGCTTGCAGCGTTTTAACGATACTTACATTCGTTTAAATTTGGATATGTTAAAGACCCGTAATAGAGAACGTATTTTGTTTGATGCTTGTATGACATCGAAAACACCTTGTGTGATTGATAACACCAATCCTAGAGCTGAAGACCGGGTCTTTTATATCGAGCAGTTTAAAAAGCATCGATTTGATGTGGATGGCTATTGCTTTATTTCGAATATTAATAGCTGTCTTAAGCGAAATGATATTAGACAAGGTAAGGCTAGAGTTCCTGAGAACGCCATAAAAGCAACCCGAAACAAGTTTGAGTATCCTAGTTTTGCCGAAGGTTTTGACCGCTTGTATGCCGTCAGGTTGATAAATGAAAAGTTTGTAGTAAAGGAATGGAATGATGAAGTTTAGTGAGCTAGATAAAAAAATGCGGGTATATGAGACGAACAATGATTCATGCGTGTTACCTGGGATGTATATAGTTGCTCGTATTGACGGTCGGTGCTTTACAACACTGACTAAAGAGAAAATGAAGTTTGATGCACCTTATGATGAAAGATTCAGAGATATTATGGTCGATACTGTTAAGCATCTTATGCAAACAGGATTTAAAGTTCGATACGGATATACTCAGAGTGACGAAATCTCTCTTTTGTTCGATATCAACGAAAACGCTTTTGGTCGCAAAGAGCGCAAACTTAATTCGGTGCTAGCGGGTGAAGCCAGTGCTATTTTTAGTTTGCGACTGGGCGAAGTTGGGGCGTTTGACTGTCGTATTAGTCAGCTACCCAATGAATCTTTGGTGACTGATTATTTTAGATGGCGTAATGAAGATGCTGCAAGGAACTGCCTGAATGCTTATTGTTATTGGACAATGAGAAAGAAAGGCAAGAGTGCGCGCAGTGCATCTAACGCTCTACTAAATAAGTCAGTGTCTGAGAAAAATGAACTGTTGTTTCAAAAAGGTATCAACTTTAACGATGTGGAAAACTGGAAGAAGCGTGGAATTGGCATTTACTGGGAAGACTATGAAAAGTCAGCTACAAACCCCTTAACAGGGGAGCTTGTGACAACAGCGAGAAGTCGTTTAAAAGTCGATATGGATATTCCCTGTAAAGACAATTACAGCCAATTTATTCTACAATTTACATAAAAGTTACTTAGAGTGCGATGGTTATCGAGAGTGATGATGAAAGAGTATAGAGAACAGATAGAAAGAATTAAAAACAAGCTGGAGGTTGCTAAAGAAACGGACAAAAGCCTTAAGGTTTTTGGAGCACGTTCTCATAAATATCGATTAGGTCCTGTTCTTTCAATAGAAGATATTGAAGTGTTTGAGAAAAAGTACCAATTAACGCTCCCAGAGTGCTATAGGGCATTTTTAACGCATGTGGGTAATGGAGGAGATTCCTACGATAGTTCCGCTGCGGGGCCTTTTTACGGAATCTATCCTCTGGGTGCTGGCGTCGGAGATATTTTAGATGAGCCAGAACCACATTTATCAAAACAAGCCATTCTTTTTCCCGATATGTTAGATGAAGAGTGGAAGCATTTTACAAACATGATCAACGATGATGATATTTCTGATGATGAATATGAGCGAGAGCTTGAAAGGCTTTACGCTGGAGTTATGCCTATCGGGTCTCAAGGCTGCACCTACTTGCATGCTCTTATTGTTACAGGAAAGTACCGTGGTAGGGTCGTCAATATTGATATGGATCAACAAAAGCCTGTTTTTGCCTATGAAGCAACTTTTTTGGATTGGTATGAAAGGTGGCTGGATGAAATCATTGCTGGCTGGTTGCTTCAAGACGGGCCTAGTTGGTTTGGCTACTCTATGGGCGGAGACGCGGAACAGCTATTAGCGGTATTCAACAGCACAAAAGATAGACGTAAAAGAGAAGATGCGCTTTACGGTTTTGCCAAGTTGGATGCTGTCTCCATTAAAAGCTGCGAACAGCTATTGGCCATTGCGAAATCGCGAGAAACTAATGTAAGTGATATTGCTCTCAAAATGCTTTGCCGATTCTCATACTCAATGGCTATCGATGAACTTAAATTCTCAATTGAAAGTGATGATGTGTCATGTTTGAATGCTTGCCAAAGTATATTTTGGTACGCCAAAGAACATGCTGGCCAATGGAGCGGACTATTAAAGAGAAGACTAAAAACGGTTAATGATCCAGAGTTGCTTCGTTTTATAACTTACTTGCTACAGGAGACTGATATTGATTACGGTAAAGAAATATCAAGGTTCTGTCAGCATGAGAGGGTCTCTAGTCGAGTCACTGCCTTTCATTATCTTGGTCAACTAAGTAATAAAAGTACTTATATTGAAGTCTTCCTTTCTGGACTACGCGACGAGTCTCCTAAAGTAGTTCATGCTACTTTACAAGCATTAAATACTGTAAAAGACAAACGGTTATTGGAGGCTTATCGAGAAATCATTGAGAGATTTCCAATAGATGAACATTCAATACATATTAACTTGGAACACCGCCTACAAGAGAACGGTTATAAAAGTTTATCTGACTTTATGAGTGTTTATGATGATGAAGTGCAAGAATGACACGAGACCATGGCGTTAATATATGAGAGGTTTAGTATCGAACTAAACCAGTGATAAATATTAAGAGCCGAAGTCACTGGGAGAACTAATACTTGAAAGTACCTTGATATAAATAGGTTTTTCAGTTCAAAGAGAGCAAGGCGTTACGTCTGATTTATTAATGCATATTAAGCTAATGTATAGGATTGTACTTGGCAAGCACTATCTGGCCCGAATAGACGCGAGTACCAGTATCGAAAGCGAACTTGGTGAAGGCGCTACTTTCCATGTGTCAATTCCTTTATATGTGCCAGAGTAAAGACTGGTTTGCTGAGGTTTTTTGAGTTCTTTTTTTAGTTTCTCCTGATTTAAGAGGGGATAGCTGTGCCCACTTCTAACTCTTCGAACCAATCTAAAAATTTTGTGATGTTATCTCCAGTGAAAAGTCGACCATGTTGAGGTGCCATGATTTCTATATTTAGTTCTCTGGCTCTTTTTATCCAGTCATTTTTTGCGCGATTAGATGGCATCCAGCGACGGTGAAAGCCTTCCATTTTAGGTATGTGAGATTCGAAATCATCGACTTCTAAAGGTACATCTCCATGCTCAAGTGCGGCACCAATATCACCACTCATAAGGACTTTTGTTGTGGGGTCGTAGACGTGAAAATTTCCCGAGGAATGTAGATAATGTGCGGGAATGATTTGTAAACTTGCTGTGCCCATATCAATCTCGCCTCCTTTATCGGGTAGTGAAACATACTCGATGTTTTTCATTCCGAAGTGACGAATGAAACCTTCCCACAACCATGGGGCATGCAATCTTGATGTTGGTATCGCTTTGTCCCATAGACCGAGGGAAGAAATAATATCGGGATCTTGGTGTGAGGCAAATAGATCGGTAATCATATCAATAGATACATGCTGCAAGACAGATGCTAACATAGGGGCAAAAAGCTCAATGCCTCCAGGGTCTAGCAAGATAGCTCTATCACCCACCACAACCAGATACTGGTTGGTATCTATGATTTTTTCTGGCTTATCTGGATCGCGCCCAAACATGAGCCACTTTGTTCGGTTACTTTCTGCAATTTTTCTAACTTTCATAATTTTATTTTTCTATTGCTTCTTGAAGTAGTCTTTTGGCTTGCTGTACCTGTTCGGTGATTTCATCAGCCGCTGAACGGATTTCATTTGAGATAGACACCAGCTCTGGTTCGTAAGGGCCTGATTGTGATGCTTCAATTTGGGAAGTGCTGGCAATGATATAGGCCGCTCTTACCTGTTTAACACTTTCATCTAGCCAGGAGCTTAATTTTCTTAACTTGTCGGTGAAGCCTATCTTATATTGTCTTTCTTCTTTTTGTAAAAAATCTCGAAGGTTATCGATTGTTGATAGATGTGTAATGTCATGCGGTTGGTCATAGACGAATAAGACGCTATCCAGTGTTTTGTTGTTCCATGCGTGTTGGCTTGCCAGTCGAGATATTTCAACGGCGGTGTTATTGATGGTAATGGCCGTGGTAATCATACTTTTTGCAAAGTATTCAATATAATCTGTAATAGCTCGAAACCCCACGGCATTAGCTCCGGCTCTTGCGGTAATTGAGCGTGCGTTCTTGGCAATAAGGGTTATGCGCTGCGCTGCGATCGTCGCATAGTGAAGCCTGGCCGCAATTTCTGCTGTTAAGACAAACACCGGGTGAGCTGAAGTAGTCATCTTCTTCCCTTTGATTCCCACAAAGTTTCTCTAAGAAATATAGATTACAGAGTTCTATTTTTAAAGTTGAGTAATATTAAAAGCACGAAATGCAACCAGAAGAATCGTAAGCTTGTAGTAAAACAATATGAGATTCTGAGTCGTTGGTTACTACTCAGTTATGGTTAGTGGCTGCCGGATATTGACGGATGAGTTGCTGCAGATTATTAGGCCTCAGTTCTTGAGTTTTCATCTCGATATTGTTTAGGCGTTAAGCCATAGTAGGCTTTAAAAACTGACCCCATGTGAGATTGGGTTGAAAAGCCAATGTCTTGAGCAATAGACTTTAGACTTTTGCCTTGCAAAACCAGCTCTGCCGCAGCTTCCAAACGTATAATGCGAATGATATCTTGGGGAGTATGCCCCGAAATCGCTTTAATTTTTCTTCGCAACTGCGATTCAGAATAATGCAGGCATTCACTTAACTCTTTTACTCCAAAAGATGGATTCGATAAATTCTGTTGAATATGCTCAAGTACTTTCTCCATAAACTCCGTTTGATTAGGCGCACATTGCTTTAAAGTAACTTGCAATGGTGTTTTTTCATTAGAGCTTTTTTCTTGCGAGTCTTGCTTGGTGCTTACTTCAAACTTGGTTCTTAGCAGCGCTCTTATGTTAACTAAAGCTTGCGCTTTAGCTGACAGTAACTGAGGATCATAAGGCTTTGTGATGTAGTCATCCGCCATGGATAAGAGACCGCTTTGTTGACTCTCTTTATCGGTTTTTGCTGTGAGCAATATAACCGGAATGTGTGATATTAATTCATCGCTTCTTACTCTTTTTATCAGATCAAAGCCACTCAACTCAGGCATCATAACATCGGAAATAATAATATCGGGAAGTGTTTCTTTGGCTTTTTCTAACAAAGATAAAGGATCATTAAAACAGACGGGGTTAAAGTCGTGAGACAACTGTTCTTCTAATTGATTTAACAGCTGAGTGTTATCGTCAACACAATAAAGCAATGGTTTATCATGAGGTGAAGTGCCGCTCTCAGACGTTTTTTTGAAGGTTTGTTCTTTTGAGGTGCTATGATTAAGCTCGGCGGTTATCCAGTCTCGGTACTCTTCCAGGGATGATTCCATCGTAGGAGAGGTTATCTTGAGTGTCTGAGAATCTTCAAAAATAGGGAGTTTTACAGTGACTTTTGTTGACTTGTGTGGCTGAGAATCTAGTGTGATATTGCCGCCCATGTTTTCTACTAGTGACTTTACCAGCGGGAGTCCAAGGCCAAGACCATAACTGTTTTTAGCATCACTCAGTTGTACATAGCGCTCGAATGCCGCATTTATCTGAAGTTCTGTCATGCCTTTACTTTGGTTTTCTACACTAAAGTGCCATTGTTTGTCGATAATGCAGGACGTTATGTTGATGGGTGTGTCAGAGATAGAATATTTGATTGCATTGTTGATTAAGTTGGTGACTATCTTGTCAATCGTGTCATGTTCACAGTGGATGACCGCAGCCTGGTTCTCTACAAGCACCAGTCGTTTGCTGGATACAAAGCTGGCATACACAGTAAAGTAAAACTCGACAACTTCGTGAGTGTAGAAGTAGTGTTTTGTATCACTTTGGTTACTGGTTAACTTACTCTTGGATAGTGAAATCATATTGTCCAACATTAAGCTTATACGCTGAATAAAGCGCTTTAGCTTTTGGTGTCGTTCAGCTTCGTTGCCTTTGCCAGACATAACACCAAGCATAAGAGTCAACGGTGTTTTCAGTTCATGTGAAATATTGGCCAGAAACTCTTCTTTATAAGAAAGCGTTTTTTGCAGCTGTTCTTTTTGAACTGCCAGCTCCTGCGTTTTTGTATCTATGATTTTTTGTAGCTTTCTGTTTTTTTGCTCAATATATATAGAGCGCCAGCTAACCAAGGCCCAAATAGCCAGAATGTTTAAAAAGCAAAAAAATAGCCAGGCATACCAGCGCAGCCAGAAAGGATGCTCTAGTTTAAAAGCGTTTTTAATCTCTTCTTTGCCCCAAAGCCCAGAATTGTTTGAGGCTTGCATGCGTAGCTGGTATTGTCCCGACGGAAGGTTGGTGTAAGTAACGCTAAATTGCCCTGGTGGCAGCTCTCTAAGAGAAGCATCATAGCCAACTAATTGTACTCGAAAGCGGTTTTTTGTCGCATTGGCGCGAGAGCTTGAACCCAAGTGGATAACGAGGTTGTCATAGTGACTTTTAACTTCTAGATGATCATCAAATAACTCAAGCCCACCATTATCATATTGTGCGGGATGTCTATTATTATCCAGAAACGTTAGCTTAGCTATGGCTACTGGAGCAAATGGATTAAGCTTTACTCTCGACGGCACAAAGTAATTGAGTCCTTTTTTTCCTCCAAAGTACAAGCGTCCTTCTTCATCTTGAAAACTTGCTCCTCTTACAAATGCACTGTTGATGACACCATCGTCTTTAGAATAATACTCTAGGATTTGTTTAGCGACCGTATCAAATTTGTAGAGACCTTTTTCAGTAGCAAGCCATAACAAATGACTGCCTGACTTTTCGATGCTTAACACTTTGCCTAGTGGCTCTTGGTGAATGAGTCTTTGGTTTTTCATATCAACAAGCTGTAAACCTTGACTACTACCAAGCCATAATAAACCTTGCTGTTCAATCGGCTGAATTGCGAATGCTGGTTTATTGTATGGTTCACCAGAAAAGTCATTTCTGTCGATATTTTGATACCGTGACAAATCCTGCTCAATCGCCGTTAATCCCGCGGCGAGAGAACTCACCCAAATTCGGCTATCGCTATCTTGAGCAAAAGATAAGACAGGACCACTGGCGACACCTGTAGCTCGATCAAAAAATGCTATCTCGTTGCCTTCTTTTGAATAAACACCCACGGCACTTTGAAAGCCTACCCAAAGTCTGTCTTGCGAATCATGAAAAAGGGTGGAGGCATAACGCAGAACGGCTTGTCCGTATTTGTCTTTTAACGGTTGAAATTGGTTGTCAGCAGCCGATAAATACTGCGGTCCTTTTTCTGTAGCAAGATAAAGTGTTTCATTAATTGCGAGCATGCTGCGTATTCGATCACTGATAAGTCCGTTGTCGTTTGATTGCGAAGGCGTTAAGTGAGTAACATCATCTTGGGGAGAAATATGGATAATCCCTTTGCCAATAGAACTAACCCATAGTCCATTGCTCATTTTAACGAAGGAGGAGACAGGCGCTCCTTCAATGTGTTCAAAGCCAGCAATATTATTCTGGTTAAAGTGCATGCTCCTAAGTTCTGCATAATAGAGACCATCAAAGGTTGCTAGCCAAAGAATCGCTTCCTTATCGATGTGAATACTTTGAATATTGACGTTTTGATGGGGTTGTTCTGGCCCTGGGTTTAAGGTCACATGTTGCAACAGGTTGTCTTTGCTAATGAAAAACAAGCCTTTGTTTCGGGTAGCGATCCATAAGCCGCTTGTGTGAGAGTAGATGTTTTGTACAAAGGTGTTGTTCAATGCCTTATGAGCAGGAAACGCTTTTTTCAGGTAGCTTTTTCCATGGCGTTCTACTACCGAAAATACACCTTCACCATGTGAGCCGACTAAAAGCTGCCCATTATTATCCCGTAGCATGGTATAAATGCCGAAGCTGTCACTGACGGTTTCCAGAGTAGGCACCTTAGACATTTGTCTTGTTTGGATATTGAACTCATAGAGTCCTGTACCTTTTGTGAGCGATGCTAACCATAAGGTGGTGGTGTTTTTCTGAGCAACGGAGACGAGATAATGTCCCTCTGTTTCTTTTACCCATCGCAGCTGGTTGCTTTGATGGTCAATAAAGAACAAACCTTTGTTAGTCACTATCCATAAATTGTGTTGATTATCTTCTACCACGTCATTACAAATTGCAGATTTAAACTCAGTTCCCGCGACAGAAGAAAAAGGGTAAGATTTAAAACCATCTTGCTCTGGCAAATATTGGTTAACGGCGCCAGAGCTACATGCCCAGATAACGCCGCGCGAATTTCGATAAAGTTTGGTTACCAGGTTATTGTAAAGGGAGTGAGTCTCTCCCCAGATGTGGCCATAGTGCTTAATATTTCGCCCGTCAAAACGGGTGATCCCTGCATAGGTACCTAACCAGATATCTTTGTCATCAGCCACTAGACTTTTAATCGAGTTAGTCGAAAGCCCTTCATTAACTGACAAGTGTTTAAAGGTTAATGTGATGGGCGATGCCTGTTGTTGGCTATGGGCACTCATTGAACAAATGCCGATCAAGCCTAAAACTAGGAGGCTGCCTATTTTTTGTAGGGTTGCTATGTAAGCACTTTGTGGATACATAGAGTATTTCCTTATGATTTCACTCTCAATTTTGTCAAGAAACGCGCAACTTCTGTCGGATATCCGCCATATCCGTGTGAGCGATGCTCGTAATTGGATATACTGGCTGCCGACAAAAAGGCGAGCCATTCTACCACAGGGAAAGTCAGCTAAAAATTAAGGAGTATCAGCATCACTCGAAGTCTCTTACTCCCGTCGTTTTAGGATGACAGAATTTCTATGGCGCCGCCAAAGGAGTCATTTAATGGTCAAGTCTTATATAAGATTTTAATTATCTGGAGAAGTTTATGAAAACATGGGCGGCAGCCATCATTGTTATTACGCCAGTAATGACAACTGCGGGAGTAAGAGAGAATGTTTTGCAGGGCACGCATTATATAGAGTCCTATGCAAGTGGCTATGGATACACCGAAGGCGTCATATCATCACAAGAAAACAGACCGATTGTGTTGGAGCGTGAATCACCAAAAGAGATGATGGTTTACGCCAGTAGTGGTGCTCGGGTATGGGTTGAGTCTCGTTTAAATCTCCTTAGTCAGCCTATGGGAGACCATACGGGGGTTGTGCGTTTTAAATGTGGCGGCGTATTTACGCCAGCCATGAATATACAACCTCCAGCTGGAAGTGACATTCCCGACACTGGCAATCTGGGAGATGACAGTGTTAACCAAGGTTGTTTTGGTGTTAGCTGGGAATATACTTACGACTCGTCTTATCAAGGAGGGGTAATGAGGGCAAAACTGATAAATACCAATGCCACTGGGAGTGCCAGCGAGGAGCGGCCCTATAGTCGGTTAAATGCTAATGTGACCTTGAACGGCAATAGCTCTCAGCAAGTTGGTTTCTCTGATAACTGGACGGAAGTTCCCCTTAATTCTGGCCTAAATGAAATGCAAATGACGGCTTCTGCAAATACACTTCTTTCGTTATCCGATCTCTTTGCACAGGGGAGTTCGATTCGAGTTTCTAGTGGAAATGTAGCTTTGTTCTGGGAAATCGAAGAGCCAAAGTACGCTTTTAATGCCGAAGCCAATAGCGATCAACTCAATGAAGCTGTCGTTGTTGTTGGTGACTCGGGCAGTGTTTATCAAATGGATAAACGAAGAAAGTGGGTCAGTGGAATGCTACCTGTCGATATCAACCAAACGTATCGTTTGTCGGGCAAATTCAAATCCGTTGGCAATCAGCCTTCCTTTGTATATTTTGGCTTAGAGAGCTACGACAAAGATTTTAATCTTATCGAGTCCATTACAGTAAACCGCCGTGGTTCAGACGCAACAGTGGCGTCAGTACAAGGTAATATTATCTCAGTGAAAGAGCCTCTATCGGGCTGGGCCGAAGCTAATAGTCCAGCACATAAGCGCAGTATTGGTATTTATTATGATGGTGATTTAAGTAAACGCCCAGACTACTATATTCCGATTGATACTAGTGTTATCTACAGCACTGATCCTGAAGAGGGGGGGTATCGTTATCTGGCGACCTCTCAAATTCACCTTAACGAATCATTACCCGGCGAAGTTCTTAGTCAGATCAAACCTGGCACTACAGTGATCAAAAACCATCGCATCAGTAGTACTCATATTTTTGTTGCTGGAGAAGCCATGCCCTATGATGATTGGGCCAACTATAGCCGAGCTCTGCAAGGTATTAGTTGGGAGAATAGTCATTCAGCTTTTCGTCCGGAGACAAAGTACGTAAAAGTTTATGTCGCTGGAAACTGGATAGACGGAGAAGGTGCCATACTCGAGTTTGATGATTTAGAACTAGAGAAAGTTATAACTCAATTACCTCAGTAATTGCCTTTAATCGGTGAGCAATAAGCTCACCGAACACCTACCTTTATATCGACATATTTCCGTAGCCATAGATTTTTAGATGTACTTGAGCATTTTTTAGCTCAACTTTTAGCTCAATCATGCGTGTTGCGCGATAATCGATAGATCATGCGCTTTTCTTTATAGTGTTCATTACTTCATTCTTGGCATAGTTCCTCGCGAAATACTTTGGGTTTGTATTCGAAGCTTTTTAAGTGCGCTCAATATTCCAATCTTTGAGAAGCGGCGGGTATGAACCTTTATTTTAAGTCGCACTGTTTTTAATACCGAACAATAAGTAGCAATGACGTTAGTCATTCTATTTTTTTGATCATGGAAGCAAGCGATAACAACTTAAGATCTTTGACGCGGAGGAACTAAAGTGTCAACTACATCGTTATATGTCTGCAATAGGACATGGAAGCTGTTTTTACTATTACTGTTTATATTGGGATGGAATGATCTGCATGCTCAAAAAGAGCCTGCTAAACGTCTACCCGATGATTCTTCTCAACAATGGCTCGATCCACTCACATCCGATTCGCCATTTACTGGACTAAGTGACTCTGCACCTATGGTGCAAGTTAACGAATACACAGGAAAAGCAACAGTCACTATCGATACCATTGGTGTGAGTGGTATGAGTGTTGCTCCAACACTGCAACAAGAAGTGTTGTTTGTTGAGTCATCGTCAACTTCAAACCAGGATGCACCCAGACGTTTTGACAACAAAATGATGGCGGGCTGGCAGGCACACCAAGGCTATTTGCGAGCCGACTGGAACTGGGAGAGAAAAGCGCCCGGTCAAGGTTATCCATCCACACGATTGCGTTATGTTAGAGCGAACGGTAGTGTTCTGGAGTTTCAGGAGAATCGAGCCTGGGCTAAAGAAGTGGTTCGGTTAGGTGAACGTTATGCAATGGATCATACCTTCGAGCCCAGTGCTAACATTTTTCTTTCGCGCTTTGATCTGCCGAATACACAGCCAGTTGAAGCAACACCAAGTGGCGAACCTCATGCTCCTCATGGATGGCGACGGAGCTTATATAAAATGCAGGAACCCGATGGTTCGGTGACGACACTCAGGTTAGCTGGCTTTGTTGATGATCAAGCGAACAGCGATCAACAACATCGTCATGCTATCTATGTACCTGTTGAACGACGCTCGGCATCGGGTCGTGTTATTAAAATCCATTACGATGGTGAAGGTGAGTGGGGCATTGGCCATAACGTCAATACTGATTTCCAACCTCGTGTTAAATATCTGGAAGATCCCTGGCAACGTCGTCTCGTTTATCATTACGAAACCATCGGCGATTTGCCAAGACTGCGACACCTGACTTTGCAACAGGTGAGTGCTTCTAATACTGAATCAGCTTCTTACCAACAATGTGGAAGAGAAGCCTTGAGTGCTCGTGTGGGTAATCGAGGAGGCAACTATGTTTCGGGTTCTTCTTGTCAGCGTCTGGCAGAGTTTCAATATCTTCAGGTGGCTGGTGAATGGGTGTTACGACGTTGGGTCAAGCCTGATGGACAAACGACGATTTTTAACTACAGTGCACAGTTTGGTAGACCGTTAATTTCTGCGGTGACTTTACCCACTGGCGGACAGATTGGCATTCAATTCGCTCTCTTTGAATTACCAACCGTTATACTGGCTCCCGTTGTAGAAAATGAACCTCAGATTTGTAGTCATAGTGAAAGTCGCTATTGCTGGGTTGCTACAACACAAAGATATGTTCGAGTCAGCCGTTTACAACATTCTGGAGGAACCTACAGTTATGCTTATGAAGCGAAGGATGTCAACACGCCTAATGTTTCTCCTAATACGGTAAAAGCGATTCGCCCAGACTGGTCTTGGTCAAACGGAGTTGGATATTATTTGGTGACAAATGTTCAGCTGCAAGGTGCCGAAGAAAACTATCATAGAGTCACCTATTATTCTCACCCCAAACCCGATACGAGTCATATTCAGGGATCTATAGGTCATTATGTAGGAACGGGCTCATCGGGATCTCCAGTTGCTCGTGTCGAAACGTATAACGCAGCGGGCATGTCAGCGACAGAAAAAGCTTTGTTCTGGAACTATTATGATCCGGCGGATCAAAGTGTTCCGCCAGGCAATGGAACACTGTACGTTGCTGATAAAGCACCTCGTGTACAAGGTTTCGTCGAACGCCTAGATGGTGTAGAAATGTTAACGCAATTTGATTATTTATATGAAGTCAATTTGCCGCAATCACCATGGGACCCTTTGGTAAAATGTTACCCTGACTGGGTGAGAGAAGAACTGCGACGCAGCAGTCAGTTAATGTGTGCTGGTATGCTTATTCGTACCCGTCAACAAACGGTTAGCTCGCCTGTCGCTGAGCAACGTTTTGAGTATCATCACGAGTTTCCAAGTGTGTCGCCAGCAGAGTCTCTAAGTGCTGCTAATGAACCACTTTTATTAGGTTTACCTAAGGATGCAAAATCATTTCAGGACAATGTATTAACTCAATGGTTCAAGCGCAGCTATCTGCCTGGTACAGGACTGGAAGATGAACACCAACAAGCTCGAGTAGTGCGAATTATTGATGGCAACTGGCCTTACAATCCAAGCTGGATTAAACGTAAACGCGATTACTATACAACGAGCGATGGCCCCCTTAATGGTTTATTAAAGCAAGAGTATGTGGGCGTTCCTGAATACGCAACTCGTGTACTTGATTATCAATATGATGTGCCTGTTGCCACACAACTCCCAGATTCTCAACCTGTCTACAAAAAGGTCGATTTAGCCGGTCGTCTAACTCACACAATTATTGATAATGCAGTCGAACGCAGTGAGTTTGATGATACTGGTCGTTTGTTACGTCAATATACTGCAACCAAATCTAATCCTGGACAAGCCGCAGCGAATACCCCGGTTGTGCGAACTTGTTGGAAAGTAGCGGTTGGTCCTTCTGCTGCTAATTGTTCTTCATCTCATGGACTCAGTGATCCAAACTGGGTATCAAATCAGGCCACTGCTGCTGCATCTGATTCTTCTTCGAGTAGTTGGGTTGCAAAAGATAGTGTATTGGATGCCTGGGGGAGACCGATTAAAACTTACAATCAAGTTGATGACGCAACACAGGGTTTAGTTTCGCAAACCACTTATAGTGCTATTGGATTTAAAAAACTTGAGTTTGATGTCGTTAATAATATGACAACAAAAACCTGGCATGATGTGGTCGGCCGTCCACTTAAGCAGGTACGTTATCAAGCCAGCGAAAGTGATGCAGAAGTTATCAGCGAATTTCAATACAGCAAACTAGCTGATGGTCGTTCCATCGTAAGAAAAACTCAGTCTACTTTAGTTCTAACAAACCCCGAAGATTCTGATAGCGCAAAAGAGTATCGTTCGATTGTTACTCATAATGAAGTGGATTTTTTTGGTCGCCCAATTAAGCAGGGAACTGAGGCTCACGGTGTAGCACAGGGTGAAGGTCGTTACACACAGTTTAGCTATTCATTTAATCCTGATAATGGTCAGTTTCGTACCGAGATTCGACCGGATGGCGGACGCTATCGTAGTCTACGTTTTGACATGTTAGGCAATCTGCTCGCAGAAAATCATCCAGAGTTTGATGGTGTTATCTATAACTATGATCCACAACGAGGTTTGCTAGTGGATACCGAGTATTTAGTGAGACCTGACAGCCAACTGACTGGACCGCGAATATGGCGTAACAGCTATGACAACGTTGGTCGCTTGACGCATGTTCACAGTCTGGTAAGCATTGATGATTCTCCTACTCAGTTACTTTATCATTCTTACGATGAGTGGGGACGTCTTAAATCACAGGGAGCCAGCGTTGACAAAGTGCATCAAGTGACACGTTTTGATGACGTTAATCGACCTCATGTGGTTACCAGCAACCTGGGTGACTTTGATGCAGGACCAGAAATAGAAACATCCACTCTCGATGCAGACAGTGATGCAAGAATTCAGTGGCAAGCCGCAGACAATGCACGTTTTTATCTGCTAGAACTCGAACAAAATGGCAGTAACAAATGGCGGCAAACCATCGAAGCGCCATTAACGTCAGCGACTGTCTCTGCGGGAACCTTGCAAGCAGGTGTTGATACCCTTATAAAAGTTCGTTCTGTTAATCAGGAGTTTCAGCCAAGCTACTGGGAAACGAAAACCATTGACGTCTCTGGTGAAACGCGTTTTCGATTGTCAAAGAATCAGCTAGAGTTTTCTGCAAATATCAATCAAACCGACGCGCAGATTTTTTCGGTTATTAATCAGAGTGCCGAACGCCTGAGCTTTATTCTTGCCTGGCCGGGAGCATTTGCGGGGCCCAAGTCGTTCGAAGTGGCCGCAAATACCTCGTTACCTATTGAAGTTCGCTTCTCTCCAACGCAGCCGAGCGATGATGGTGAATTTTCTGTTGATTTTACCCATGATGGAGAAACGCAATCGCTGACTTTAATTGGCGAAGTTCAGGCGAGCTGCCATCTTACTTTGTTGTCATTGGAAGGTAGCAGTGAGCAATTAGATTTTGGAACCGTTGTTGATGGTACTGTGGTCAGTCAGCAAGTGCGCGTCACTTCTCGTCATTGCTCACCGCAAACTTACGCAACCGTTAGTTTGCCTGCTCCATTCGGTTTTAGTGAGTCGTATCCGCGAGTGGTATCGAAAGTCGTCGATGTGAGTAGAGAATCATTGGATATGACGATCTACTATCATGCAGACGTTGATTATGGTTTGGCACAACAGGTTCATCAGGGTAATGTGCAAATCGCTATCGATAGAACTCCCATGGCGAATTTAGCAGTGAAGGGAGTGAGTCAAACCTTACTCAACGCCTGTCAGCTTCAAGTTGCGGCTGTTAATTTTGGCGAGGTGCCAGCCTCGAGTGATATGAATACTACTTCAAGAGTACGGCTAAATCACCAGTGTCCTGAAACTACAACTGGAACATTGCGATTGAATGCTCCATTTTATGTAGGACAATCGACGACTGCGAATCTGACCTTTGAAGCAGGACAGCCCTATACAGAAGTGGAGCTATCGTTCCGACCTAACACCACCGCACAGCAGTCTTACTCAAGTAGCGCTCGTGTTGTTGCTCAAGGAGCAGAGATAACATCATTCAATTTACATGCGCGAGTTGGTCCGCCAGAAACTCCAAACCCTGCGCTTATTCAGTTTGCAAGTTCAGCTTGTGATCAAGGCAATGGACAATCGGGGACGCCTTGCGAAGCTTCTGTAATGGCATCGAACAGTGAAGGAAACCTATTGAACGTTCAATTCCTTCCTGTCCTTGAACCCAATACAGTAATGCAGAATATTGAAGTTGAGTTGCTCTCTGCATCCAACAATACCAGTGTTGGCCGTTTCGAGCTTAATCGATCACAAGACGCTGATAAGTGGCCGGGTTGCATGGCGCAAGGCAGTCCTAATCGTTGTTGGGCATCGTTTAGATTTATTCCAGCAAACTCCGCTCCGCCATCTGGTTCGGTCAACGCAACAGCGGTCGTTCGTAATCCAGATCGTCAGCAAACCTTGTATTTAAACTTAAAAGGAAGTTACGTAGCGACTCCTACATTAACGACACCGAGTGCACCGATTAATATTGGTCAGGTTCCACTAAACCAATCTCGCAGCGGCGCTTTCTCGATAACCAATCACGGTGGACGGCCTATCTACTATTGTATTGAAAACGTCCGCCCCGGAAGTTTGGGCGCTAATCTTGTAACACTTGGCATACCTCGTTGCAGTGATGGCAACATGAATATTGAGGCTGGCACATCCCGTGATCATGCTCCGATTATTTATGCGCGAGAAGAAGAAGCGAATGTTGGTGACCGAGTCGATGCCATTTTCAATCTACGATGGTTTACAGATGAACACAGTGGAGAGCTCTATCGAGGAGAATTTTCTATTCAAATGCTAGGCGATGTGACAGCTGCGAGTGATCGCTTGACCATCTCTGAGACACTCACACGGTTTGCAAATATTTATTCGACCTACGCACCATACTCTTGCACCACACGTATGAAAATTCGAAAGACAACGCGCTATGTCGATGGTGACCAAGGTTACTTCATGGTAGATGGCGTTTCGGGTGTTGACTGGTTTGACAGCGAGCGCTTCCCTGGCATGTTGCGGTATGAATTTGACCACGACATTATCTTTATAGCTGGTGACTACGTAGAGAGAGATTTAAAAGTCAGGTTTACTCGCGAACATATGGATGCAGCCGTTGAATCGAGCTCTGGTATCACTGGGCAAATTTGTCTACACGGAAGATGGAATGATCAGCAAGACAGCACTTCTTACTGTGTACCCGCTGCGGCGTTCCACAATAATGGCGAAGGACAGGTTCTTCATTGTAATTAATGAGAGGTTAGCGAGGGGAATAACCTCTCGCTCATTTTACTATTGAATTGGAATTCTTATGAAAATACAAACTATTTGTTCTACAAGTCTTCTTATGGCTTTAGGTTTTGTCTGGCAGTTGAACGTTCAGGCCAATCAGTTTGAACTTGAGTATCTTTATGGCAACAGCGGGCAGTTGAAAGGGCTTAATTCAAGTTGGATTGGGAGTAAAGGTAGCACTGCTAATTTTGGCGTCGACTTTGACTTTCTACCCAATGGTCAAGTTAAGGGCGTTTCTGCTCGTCATTGTCTCGGTTGTGAGTCTCAATCTGTAAAACAGCTGAGTCATTTTGATCGCTTGGGAAGAGCGACCAGCGCTGTCTGGAGCGATGGTGCTGAAGCCAGTTATCAACTCGATAACTTTGGTCGGCTTCGTTATATGCAATTGAGCTTACCAGGAGTTTCTCAAGCTCAGTACCGGGCCGATTCGATCAACTATGACGAATGGGGCTACGTACAAGGTTATCGTCGAGTGGATTCAACGGTTAACAACTACGTTGGGTTTCAATACGGTCAACAAGGTGAACTGACTCAGTGGAACGTTGGTAATGAGCAGGTTATTTATGGTTATGATACTCAGGGCAATATGACCTCTCGCCAGGGAAAAGTAGGTGATCTACCTGAAAGTTATCGACGTCAATATGATCGCAAAAACCATGTTGAAGGCTGGCAATACGATGCGATGGGGCGTTTAGTCAAAGATGATCAATATCACTATTCTTACAATAGCGCAGGTCGTTTGGCATTAATTCAAGATGCAGAAACTGATGCTGTTGTCGCTGCTTATCGATATGACGTCTCTGGGATGCGAGTAGCAGTGATGGAAAATGACAAAGTCAATTTTAGTCACCGTAACGGTGATACGGTTTTGGTACAAACTTCGGTTGCAGCATCGGGAGAACTAGAAGACGCTAAGTTATTTGTTCCTTTGAATGGCGTCGTAGTGCAAGAGCGTTCGGTCTCTGGTGATTCTACTAACTATTTCCAAGATCGTATGGGTAATCCAGCGGTGCGATGGGGAGGCAATGATGGCGTGATGGTGCAAGAGTATTCGCCTTATGGCCAACAAACATTCGCTTATGGACCAGACGTCCATCAAGGGCCTGGTGGTTATACTGGAACCCATGAAGACGATGCTACCGGGCTCACTTATATGAGAGCCCGGTATCAAAGCCCTACCGCCGGAAAATTTTTAACGCCTGATCCAGCGCGAGATTTTGATCCTTTTAAACCTCAAACGTTTAATCTTTATCAGTATGCGTCGAATAATCCGGTGAATAAGGTTGATCCTACCGGTTTATTTCAAGAACCTAATGATGAAAATGATACCGATCAGGTTAGGCCACAAGACTTGGAGTTGGAAGAAGATATTCAACTGACCAAGGATGCTGTTGCTAACAATTCAGGCAAAGCTTGCATTATTACAATGAGAGACGCCTGTAGAGAAGTGCTTAATGATAATGATATTGGAACCGGAGTATCACCAACAAATTACGATTCCTTAATGGAAGATATGGAGGCCAGATGCCAGGTTGATGGATGTCATGAGTTTACATTTAATGGCTCTTCCAGAACCCCATTAGGTAGCGTGACGTCATTGACAGAAAGTATTGCCGATAATCTGGAACCGGGAGTTTACACCTTAGGTATTGCAGATGGAACTCATACTATGATGCTAACCTACGATGGTGAGACTTATTCTTTACTCGACCAAGGTACACCTTGGAGCGGTGACTTTTCCAATGGAGCAGATCTTGATGCGCATCTGTTGCAGACAACCAAAGACATGGTTAATGCTGGTCGCGCTGATTTTAAGTCCATTCTTAAAGTTCGGAAGGTGATATTTGATGACTAATACAAGCATTTCATCAAGGCTTTAATCTAAGCCAGTCATCAAAAGTTTGTCGTTATACTTTTCGGCTATCTGAGCGGAGCCTGGCTCCGCCGTAATGCTCATATTTCGTCATGCTTTATAGTATTGTATCTTTTTGGATATGTTAAACTCCTTATTGGATATCTCTATGTTGCTCTATATTTTGATACTTGGAGTTCTATAAATTAAGAGAAAGTAAATATTTTCCTTTTAAAGCAATGGGTTAGCTGGGTATTGTCTCGTTGGTACTATAGCTTTTATAAACTTGGCACAGCATTTGTAATACCTAAAGCATATTCGAGTTATGGATACACTGTGGGACTTAAGAGCAATTTCCGAATTTGCCTCTAACGCAGAAAAGCGCCTTGTTCTTTCTATTCCCCAGTGTGTCCAACTTCCTAATTTTATCGAAGTGGACCTACAATGCTTGAGCCAATACAAAAGAACACTCATTTATCCTTGATCGAAGGTGAAGATCTGGTGTTATTCATTAACGCCTGCTTCACTTGCACTGGTCAAAACGAATTCTATGAAGAAGCTTATGAGCAAGGTCTGTCTATCGACTTCTTACATCAATACATCCTCGGAAACTACCGACGCCTTTACGCATTGACACTGGCGACCGGTATCAACCATTACAATCAAGCACTTATCATCTTTAATCTTTTATCGAGTGGGGCACCATCCTTTGCTGCGAATAAGCTAGAGGAATCCAATCTTATCTGGCTTAGTTTACAAAGCTTACCGGCTAATCGTGTTTTTAAATTATTCGCCACGCTTAAGAAGCAGAAGGTAAATAATCGTCGTACCCGCGCTGTGATCAAGCGTTATCTTGCTTCACGTAAGGACCCTGCTTTTGATGCGGTTAAGTATCGAACTAAAGTAAAACAAGCGATCATGCATGCACATTTGAAAGTGTGTGACGAAAGAGGTCGTTTTCTTTTCGAGAAAGAAAGTAGAAAACCCTTTGAAACGCCGATCTTTGATAGCTTTCAACGAGCTAAGTACAGCAAGCAGGCTATCTATGAACTGCCTTATACTGTGGCAGAAGGATTGGCCCAGAAGCAGGGGATTCCGCGAAATGTGTTCTTAAAAAGTATTGAAAGTAATCTAACAAAGAATGAAAAGTTACGTCTTCAAAAGTCGGCTCAACGCCAGAAGAAAGTAAGTCTAGATGTAGATTTTAAAACAGTAGATGTTACTCGATTATCACTTTACTGGTTGTCTTTGCCTTATGAGACTAGAAAAGTGCTAAAAGACAAGTTCGAGTCAGCATTGGATTATCATGCGCAAAAACTAATTGCTGGAACGCAGTTAGCCAGAGATAAAGTTGCAGTGGTGATCGATCGCAGCTTCTCTATGTGGGGAAGTCAAGAAAAGCAACGTCGCCCGTTGGCGGTAGGTTTTGCGATTCATCAAGTTTTGAAGCGAGTGGTAAAAGACTATAGTGTTTTTTGGTCAACACCTGTTAAAGATGACCTTTTTGTTCAACCGAAAGGCCAGTCAAACATAGCCGAGCCTTTTGTTAACGCTTTAAAGCAAGAGCCTGATGTATTAATTATTGTGTCCGATGGGTTTGAGAATGATCCGACAGGATTAACGTCACAAATTTATCAGTCCTGGTTAAAGATTAAGAGCAGAACAAGAAACACTAACATCATTCATATTAATCCAGTTTACGACGCCAACCGTTTTGATGTGAAAAAACTGAGTGAAGGGATAACTTCTGTCGGTATTCGAAATGTCGAAGACATTGCCGTTACTATGGAGTACAGCCGCTTTGCCAATGGTCGAGCGACGATAGAAATGTTAGAAGACTATGTGTATCGAAAGTATAGGGAACAAATCAGTGCAGCCTAAGCCGATGTTAAATAAAATTAGCCTGGATCAATTTGAACTAGCACCTTCTCAGGTATGGGGAAATGTGCGTCTGATTCCTATTATCAGAAAGTCGTACCAGGAGGATTTACGGTTAGGTATTCAGCAATATGATGAGGATATGACCCTTGTTGCGTTGGATGGTAAGCCAGGTGCTAAGTTTCCTAGCTCTATGTATTGCAGCTATGTGCCTCATGGTGTCGTTGCTCGTTGGTCTACAGATAATACTTCTGTTGTACCTTATGGGTGTGAACTGGAAAAAGCAGGGAAGAAAAGTAACTCCAGAATACGAGTAGAACATCGAATGGCCAAACGAGAAGGTGATCGGCAGTTACGGTTTTTGCCACTGCATTTGGCTATGGAAGGGTTTTTGAGCTTATGTTTCGGAGGGCCAGACGTTGCTTGGTCGGAGTATTCCAGCTCTGTGTTACGTCATGGGTTGGGGGCGAGATATGAAAGGTCTATTAGAGGCCGACAAACTCGCGATTTAGAAGATGCTTTGCGAGTTTTTGAGATTCACGAACATCAGGTTGGGGTGGTTATCCTAGTTGCGGATGCACCTGCATCAATTTTTATTGTTCCGCATCCAAGTGATTATCGCTTGATGCATAAAGGGCTAATAGAAGACTTTTATGGTGAGTTGATTTTTTACAATGGTCAGAGCTTATACGATGCTCCGGATCTGGATTTAGGACTGGAAGACGTAAAGGTTAACCAACTCGAGGATTTGGATAAGTTACTTAATGTCGCGAGAAATAGTTATTCGAAGCAGCAGAAAGATTTGTTACGAGGAATACTAAGTCCTAAGGTCGAGTCAAAATTGGTTAACCAACTAGGGCCGTTTACCTTGCAAAGATTTACAACGGACTTAAGTAACGATCAAGAAAACTTTATCGGTGAGGCTTTGATCCGTGATGATGGTCAGATTGAGTACTTGAAGACTTATCAATTATCACGTTCTCAAGCGAAAAGAGGATTTCTGTTGAAGTCTTTGGCGAAAAATGGATGGAACTTGGAAGATACCGCTGCAAGTTTTGGATGTAGTCAAAATGAGTTAATCAAGAGAATGGATAATGCTGGATTTGGGTATTTTTTAAAGCAGCATATCTTGGATGCTGCTATTAAAAAGGTGAGTAGATGAAGGCATATAAAGAACAATTATTGACTCGACTGCATCAATCTGGCTGGAAGCTGGTTGGACAAGAAGAAGGAGCAGATTGGAGTGTTGATGAGTATTGGAAGATAAGATCGATAAAGCAAAACTGGGGACTAGAAGCTTTTGTATACTTTTTAGTTGATCCTATGGATGAACGGGAAAATAAGATATGGGATATTCGAGCGACTTATCAAGAAATAGATGGATGGCTAGATAGAGATTCCACATTTGCTACACTGGATATGGTGAAAGGAAGGTTTGATGAAAAGTCCAGGCAATTTGTTACCGAAGTCAACCGATATCGTGACGAGCTTCTTAGTTTTCCAAGGTTGGAAAAGGAAGGTGTTAATAAGTTTTAATGGACAATTAAGGTTGAACATACGTTATGATAAATTATAAAGATTTGGTTAGAAGAATATCATCAATATTTCCGAAAACGGAAGAGGTTGATGAGTTACTCGAAGTAAGTAAAAGTTGGGATGGGCGTCGACGAGAAGCTGCTGTTAATCAACTGGGTGTGTTGGGTGATCCTGTCGCATTGCCTATGTTGATTTTGAGAGCTAATGACTGGGTTCCACAAGTTAGGCATGCCGCTAGAAGAGCGATTTTCCGGCTACGTAAAGCTGAGAATGTGGAGGCGTTTGTCGAAAGTTTGCCTTCATTTTATCATTTGAGAAAGTGTCGAAGGGAACGGCATGATACGTTAATTGAAGATATTGAAAGATTTTTACTCGACAGCCGATATAGTGAGCATTTGATCCAGGGTATCTCTAATGCGAACCCTTACGTGCAAAGGGCATGTTTTGATCTGGCCCTTGAAAATAAGCTAATGCCTTATAGCGAGCTGGTAGTTATTGGTCTTAAACAGACGGATGTCGTTACTAGAAGCAAAGCTTCCGATCTTATTAGAAGCTTGGAACCTTCAAGGAGACGAATGGCCACCGGTATAGCTATTAAAGACACTTATATGCCTATTAGGCGTGAGGCTTTCCAGATCGAAATAAAGTATGGATTGTCCACTAATATTCTTGAAGAGTTCTTATATGATAAGAGTGTGTCTATTCGAGAGATAGCGATTAAGCACTTAAAACTGGCCGGTATTGATGTTATTTCGTTATACAGACAAACACTGTCAATCAACGAATCAGTACGCAAACAGCGTTACTCGATATGGGGGCTTGGATACCTAGGAGACACATCGAGTGAGAGAACTATTAAATCCTATGTGGCCAGTGAGTACCCAAGCCTGAGAAAGCAGACATTGACTTCTTTGGTCAATCTTTTGGGAGATGATGCTTTTGATGCACTAATCTCTAGTTTGCATGATAAATCTCCCGCAGTATGTCGGGAATCGGCCCGTCTAATTCTGAAGCTCGATATTCTGTTTGAGGCAAAAGAGCTTTTGTCTGTCATACAAGATAGTACTTCTCAACATACGTTGGCGGCTTGTATTGAGCTTGCTAAAACGAGTAATAAGTGGGAAAGACTCATATTTTTGCTGGATATTCGAAAGTTGCTTGAAAGTGAAAAAAATGCTACTGCCAAGTTAGCGGGAGACGCTCTGATAGAGTGGGAGTACTCGTATAATCGTAGTCAAATAATGCCCACTCCCACTCAGATCAAGGAAATTAAGCGACGACTCCCAGATATCAAAGGTGCATTTGATGGATATGGTATGCGTGGGCTTCTTTTTTCATTAAGAGCCATGGGTATCTAAAAATTAATTTTTATTGAAGGATAGGTAGTTGTGAACGACGAAGATATAATCCGTTTTATTCGCTCTTTAGATGCTAAAGTATCCAAAGAGGATGCAAAAGCAAAGTTTGTTGAATTTGGCGAAGTGGCTCTTTATGCAAATAAAGAAGGCTACTTGCGAATGGCTGTTGAGTTATTGAAGTGTGCTTTCCCTGAAGAGTGCTTTGAGGCAGACTTAAACTATTTGTTTACTACGGACTCAGACTTTGGTATTGAGCATTTAACAGTCACCGAACAAGAGTTAAAATGGCTTGTAACTCGAGTTTTTTGATGGCTTATAGTCCTGGAGGTTGATTATTGTGCTTCCAGGCTCTTTTGGGAAAAGTTTGAAGTTGGAGAATGCAGTTGACTAATAGACAATGGATTGACCAGTTTTTCTATCTAGATGCAGAAGAAACTAAAGGGCTTCCTTACACATTGCACCCCAGAGGAAAGTTCTTCTGTGTGTCATTATCCGAAGTCTTCGATAATCCAGAGCACTTGATCGAGTTGTTTCACCGGAGATTAGAGGCTCCTAGAGAATATGGTGCTTACTTCAATCCAATCGATTACTTCCGATATCAATTTCTTATCTTTGATCAAGATAAGGAAAATGAGCTTAGCTTCTTTCACCCCGTACAGAATAAGAGAACGCCACAGAATGACTGGCTTTATCTTCATAACCTGATTCACAATCAAGGAGTCAAGATATTCCATGATGGTACCCAAGAAAAAGCACGATTCTCACTGTGGGATCGACTTCAATGCGAAGCATTTGTAACTGATAACGAATTGTCTCTGGTAACTCGTCAATTAAAATCCAGTGATAACCAGGCGAAAGTGCTATTCTCTATTGCTAAGGAGTTTTCTAGCGATTATCAAAGCTTTCCATCATTTTTATCGAAACTGATGGAGCAAGACGTCACTCCAGCGCTTACCAAAAGAGAGATTCGGTTTCCATTAGACGAGTTTGTAGCTGAGGCTAAGTCGTCGATGGAAGGCGCTATCATTTTTGCTCACCATTTGAATGATGTATTTCTTGATAAGATCAAAAGCGCTTGCATACACCCCCAAGAAGTATTGTCTTTTCATTTAACCAATAACCAAGTCATAGACATTACAAGAGACCAGCTGCTTGTTCAAATCCATGAGAAATATCCAGAGTATGATTACCACCCGCTCTTAAATGATACTATCTTAACCAGTAAAGAATGGAGCTACTCACCACCGATAGTGCAAGAAAAGAAGCTTTCCAGTTTTGACTTTAAAACGAGCGTTCAGTCCATTGCAGTAGAAGAAATTCCTTATTCCGACGACTTAAAAAAGTACATAGAATGTTTTGATATTTGTATGGAGTTTCAAAGATATAAAATGTCAGAGGTTATCGTTGATAAACTTGCTGCAACGGAACAGATACTCAAATTATTGCCATGCTTTAAAGATCATTGGGACGGTGAACCATCTATTCGAGAAGTTAATTACGACGAGTTTTGGGATTTTGGCAAAAGCGATCGGCATAGGGGGTTAGGCTATGCGTTATATGAACCGCCTTATGGGACGACCGACGAGGAGGCGATTTCTCTATTCAACGATGATTTAGTCAACTTAATATTCAGCGACCAGCCAAAAGCAGATTGGGTTATCTATGAGTCCTCAACTAACAATGGTTATTTCATTAATGAGTGGTGGGATTATTTGTGGGTCGCCTACAATACGAAACGATCGGAATTTGTAGTTTTAGCAGCGACCGCGACTGACTAGTTTCTTATTGATAATAAACGAGGCGCAATATTACCGAATGTATCGGTCGATAAGATTATTCATAATCTGTATACCTTGAGCCATTATTCTATCGACATTATGTGGCTGATGTTGAATTGCATCCATTGATTCCATAATAAGCCGCTCTACATGAGGTCGAAATTCATTGCGTAGTTCATCAGCTTGTAGGCGACTCAGTTGTCCTGTTCGTTCTCTTTGATTAATGTTTCTTTCTATTTCAGCGGCCATGGCTCCGAATGTTCGTCCTGGCCGATCCATTGCATTGGCATCCAGAGGAACCTCTTGTGTGGGCTCTGACTGCCAGTCAAACTTCACGCCATCGGTATCAGACCAGGAGTTTTTAGCTCTAGGGTTTTCGATGTCTAATGAAGGGTTAACCTCTTTCATATTATCTGTGAACTTGCTCTTTGCCTCTATCTTGTTCCAAGGGCCTTTGGCTTCATGTAAGTGCACATGAGCTTTGCTGTATTGTCCTTTATTGGAGTAATTGATAGGCATTGACGCGATTTTTGATGCAGAAGGGAACTGAGACAGTGTTTTTATCATGATTTCTTCAATCATCTTGCAACCCGCATTGGCAATCATAGCCCAGTTTTCTTTATTGCTTCCGCCATCTGCTAACTGAAGAACATCGGTATTGACCAATGGTTCGTTAAAAAATTGAAGGCTATTAGTTTTGAACTGAATTTTTACGTCCTGGTATAATCCTCCTTTATAAAAAAGAATAATCATTCTCATGATATCACTCATTGCAACAAAGGATTTCTTAGCAAGCATAATTTGCAATAAGGGTAAAAATTTCGATACCCAAGGTGGTTTATCTTTCCAGGCTGCCATTGTTCGTGAAAAGTCCACTTCAAACATTCTGAAACCTCTTACTTCGATACGGCGGCCAACCATATTATCAACGACCTCGAAGTCTTCATTTTTCTTTTTGGCAGTTTCATAAACCCAGATAAGATTTTGCCAACCCTTTGCTTGAGTCTTTTTGCGCGTGTCAATGGCGTCTTGTAGCTCTACGTTATCCCGATATTCTCCTTGGACCCAAATACTATGAATGTTTTTCTCTTTAAGCGGGGATACAGGCTTTTTCGGTTGTGGGAGTTTTGACTTAATGGTTGCAATTAAACCGCTGCAGTGATCCTTGTAGTCACTTTGCTCGATAACATCAATCTGCATTCGCACAATATCTGCGTACATAGTCAAAGACGACAAGTCATGAAGGTCATTGAGAAAGTTAACGGCATCCTTTACGTTAGATGGCATTTCTTCAATGATCGTTGCTTTAACTCTTTGTACCGCTTGAGTGGTATGTGGTGGAGTCGCTGTTTTTAGTGGAGTAGCAGAGGTTGCTGTTGTAGTAAGGCTCATTGCTTTTGCACCCATGGTGTCTGCTTCATCCTCAAGATGTTTATCGTCATTAAGAGCAACGTTATTTTTCATTTGCATCGTAGGATTAACACGTCCCTGTTTTTGTTGAACGACGTGCCAGGCTTCATGGGGCAAATGCTTATCTTGGCCTGGTGCGATATGGATATCATTTCCTTGAGCGTATGCATGAGCTTGTAGTTGTATGGGCTTGAACGAATTGTAATGGACTTTAACATCATCCATCGAGTAGCCAGATAATTGCTCGATGTTAGACTTCAGTTGTGTCGGTAGCCCATTGACTTTATGACTCCCAGGCTCAGAAGTGTTAGCTTGCGAGGTGCCGTTGGCAATATTTTGAAGTTGGGCTGTTTTGTTAACTCGATGACTTTTATTGACCATGCTTTCCAACTCACCATCATCCTGTCCGATGGAAGAGCTTTTCACACCTTTAGCTTGTCTGAGCGGTTGTTTGATCCTCGATTTTTCTTCGTCCTGACTCGACTTCTGTTTTGACTCTCGCATGATCAATCTCAGTCCCTATTTGCGCCGATACTCCTATAAGCTAGCATTTCTGAAGAATATCTCAAACTTTAGCCTTGCTGATGAGAATCTCAACTCTGAGTTATCGGTAGTTGCATAAGTTGCCATGCAAAGGTTTTTACAAGTGTTTGTGCCTTAGTATAGGACTCGTTGATTTTTCTTTCCGTTCAACACAAGCCCCAAGAACGTTGACCGAACAAAAAGATCGTAAAGCAGGAGAGATACCAATAAAGTTATTGTTGTAATCCCTGTTAGCTTAATCAACCAATGTAAAGCCAGCTCAGCAAATGCGATCTGCAACCAAATCACAATCGGTAGATGGACCAGATAAAGCCAGTAAGAAGAGTCAGCAATATATCGAACAACTTTACTTGGTCGATCCATAAAATGCTTAAATACTCCTAGAGTAAGTGAAACGAGAGACCACATCATCACCGCATAACTCAGCATAAAGCTCGCTTTTATTAACAGGTATTGCGGGTGAGCCGGTTTTGTTTGGAAGTTAGCAAGCATAAGAGTCGAAAGAACGGCTACCAAACCAATAATAAACTTAATCGATGTGAGTTGCGCAAAATGATCCATAAGAGCTTTCTGACGATGGAGCAACCAACCAAAAACAAAGAACCCACTATAAATTAACAGAACCGGAATGTTCGGAGTCAGTGACTTATCAGGCGTATCAACTCCCCAATGGTCCATAAACCAAAGGCATGCAGCAATAGGAACCGAGATAACAAAGAAACCAAGTCGTGATTGGCAAATCCACTCGATCACACTGTCAGAAAATCGAGTTAATGCATTCTTTGTCGGCTTATGAAGACCAACAAAGAAATGCAATAAAAGAACCCCCGCGCTGATCAATAACAGGTAATATAAAAACCAAAGATGAGTACCAACCAGAAGATCTTTTGGCAGATCGAGCAGAGAGAGAAATCCTGTTTTTGCAGCATTCCAAATATTCACTTCGCCACGCATGCTCTCTGCACCCATCAACCAACCCGAGACAAGCAAGGGTCTTAGCAATAGCCAGCCAACTATAAAAGGAATACCAATACGCACCAGACGAGAAGATACAAAGCCCCTCAACTTGTCTTTATGAAACTTCATGTGGCTAAAGAAGCCCGCAATAAGAAAAAATAATTCCAATCGAAAAGAATGACTAGTTAATGCAAACGCTGGCACCGCTGAGCTTGTGGATATATCCATCACTGCCCAACCAATAAATATTGGCATAAAAGATAGGCTGGCGTGAAAAACAACGCCCAAAATCAAAGCAAAAGCACGAGCTGCGTCTAGATAATCGAGTCGCGAGTTATTAACTAAAGATGTATTCATAGTTTGGTTGCATTGGTGTGTTTATCGTTACGGAGAATGTTTGAGGCTTCAAAGAGAAGCCTCATCGAGTCGCTAAAAATTAATAAAAACTGACTTCGTCCACTTCGAACTCGAAAGAAGCTCGCTGTGGACTGTAAGCGACAATGCTCAGGCTATTAATGGTTTTGGTGTCTAGCTGGGTTTGTTCTGACCAGGCGCGCTTCATAGATTTAAAGGGGATTTTTACCTCATGAAACTGACCGTCAGAAGCCACAACAACAGGCGCAGCATGATAATCAAAGTTAGTAATTTTGGTGCTGTTAGCAGAAATATTAATGTTGCCAGAGTTAACTCTAACCAACAAACGAATGCCTTCATAGTCGCTGGCATCGAGCGGTTGTCCCTCTGCTGCCAGAGGCAAAACGGTGCTAGCCCAACCGGGTTGGCCTCTGGCTGGAACTATCTTACCTTTTACCGACATAATGCCTTTAGACACTGCTTGCTGTGTAGTCGTGTTGCCACCTGCAACCGTATCGTTAATATAATGACGGGCAATACCAAAGCTATTATTCTTTGCATCGCTAAAATCATCGATCACTGAGTTAAGGCTTCCTGCCAGGCTGACTCCCGAAAAGGCTAGAAGTGCAGCTAAAGATAGGGCTTGGTTGATTAATGAGGTAGGTTTCATTGTTGGCTCCTGACAAATGGTTAACCGCCAAAGGCGAGTAAAAATCAAACACAGAAATGTGATGTCTACTCATAAGTGCCCAGCCTTGGTAGAAAGGTGACAAAAAATTTTAAAATTCCCTTATCTCGATAAAAATTCACTATTTTTGAGTTTTTTTAGAAAATCTTGTCACCTTTTGGAGAGAATCGGGCACATACTTGTATGAGACCCAGTTAAAGAACGGCAAATATGTTTAAAAAACGAGTAAAAATGGCTGATATAAGCGGCAATTCGAGTGACGCTACCTTGGTTATGGCGTCACTCGGTGGAGATCGAGACGCTTTCTGCGAAATTGTTACCCGTTATCAAAGCCTGTTGTGCTCCATAGCCTATTCTTCGGTAGGCGACCTAAAGCACAGTGAAGACATTGCCCAAGAAGCCTTTGTCGAAGCCTGGAAAAAGCTGGATACGCTGCACGACCCGGTGAAGCTAAAGTCGTGGTTGTGCGGGATCTTACGTTTTAAAGTCAGCCACTTTCGCCGCAAGGAAGCAAAGCAGCCTGTAAAAGACGCCAACGAGCTTAGCGAAGCTACAAGTGGGGTGTCTGCCGATGAGGAATTAGAGAATAGGGCAATCCGAGAACAAGAACAGGCATTGCTGTGGCAGGCACTAGAAAAAATGCCAGAAAACTACCGCGAACCTCTGATTTTATTTTATCGAGAACAACGTTCGGTTGAACATGTCGCCGATGAGCTTGAGTTGTCAGAAGACGCGGTCAAACAGCGGCTCTCCCGTGGCCGCAAGCTGTTGCAAGAAGCCATGATCACCTTTGTGGAAGACACCCTGGAAAAAAGCAAACCGGGTGCAGCATTTACCATGGCGGTTCTTGCCGCTATCAGTGGCGCTTCTTCGCCCCCGGTAAAAGCCGCAGCGTTGGGGGTGGGTGTCGCCAAAGCGGGCTCGTCATTTAAGTGGACTTCTTTGATCACGATTCTGGCTCCATTTTCTGGCTTAGTCAGTTCATTCTTTGGTTTGAGAACGGGTCTGGATCAATCTCGGACACCCAGAGAGCGACGAAGCACTATAAAATTTGTCGCACTCTTTATGCTCATTGCCATTGTGTATGTCGCTGGAATGTTCGCTTTTAAGCATCTCGCTGTTAACAATGAGCAGAGTGCAACGCTTTATGCCATTTTCTCACAGTGTCTGGTTTTCGGGTTCTCGGCCAGTTACATCATTCTAGTCATTCGTATGTTCAAAGATATGCGTCAACTTAGGGCTCAGGAGCGTCTATTTAACCCTGAGGCCTTTGAAAGTGAAGCTCATCAAGTGGGTTCTAAACAACGAGAATACAGGAGTCGTTTTTGTTTGGCGGGGATACCTTTGCTGCATTTTCGATTTGGTATGCCAGAGCAGGGTGATAAGCCCGTCGTAGGTTGGATTGCCGGGGGCGAACATGCCTTCGGTTTATTGTTCGCCTGGGGTGGGATAGCGATTGCGCCGATCAGTGTCGGCATTATATCGGTGGGTGTGATCAGTATAGGGGCGATAGGTCTTGGTTTGATTGGACTCGGTACGGTGGCCATCGGAGTCGTTGGCTTCGGCGCATCGGCCATTGCCTACAAAGGTTATGCTTCACTGTCTGCATTAGGCTGGGAAAGTGCCTACAGTGGTGGATTTTCCATAGCTAAAGAAGCTGCTCTCGGGCCAATTTCTTTCGCCAAGCATATTAATAATGAGCAAGCGGCAGAGATAGCAAACCTGGTCCTCTTTGCACAAAGCTACCTTTGGGCTTTAGGTTTCATATCCATACTTGTGATTGTCCCAGCGGCTTTGTATTCCAACAAGGTGCGTCAGAGAATGGGAAAAAATTAACTACGGATGCTATCAACATTCTGGGCTTCGGTGAGCTACCGAAGCATCAATTGAACATTTAACGAGAGGTATAATTTGATGGAAGCGATCTACTACATTTTTTCTTGGGGTTCTCCAGTAGGATTGGGCATGTTCTTTTTATTATCAGGCATAGGGGCTGGAATATTTTGTTTGGGGCTTTCACGTTGCCAGAAAGAAAAATAAAGGTTGAAAGCCTCATTGGCCGAAAAGATGACCGATGTTCAAGAAAATGACATTTTTTACACATTTATCATGGCATATTATTGATTTCTAAGCATACTGAGAGTTAGTTCGGTATCGTTAACAGGTGTCGTTGCTTCCCTTATGAAACTGTTGTTAATAGAAGATCACGAAGATAACGTCGTGTTAACGCCTCCCTATATGCATAATGGCACAATCACGAATTTACGAGGTGCCATTGAGTTTTATGATGGTATTGCCAACCCATCCAATAATCCTGACTTAGCTAACCTCGAGTTTAACGATGTCGATGAAGATACAATATTGGCGATAGAAGCCTTTCTTCAATCGTTGACAGACGAAAACTTCGATAGCGTCATACCTGAAAGAGTTCCAAGCGGTCTTAATCCTGGGGGTAATATTTAAAATTGAACAGGAATGAAAGAGGTGGTGTCGTTATTGTAAAATATGCGGCATAAACGAATGTTAATGTTAGTGATTATCCTCAAACAAGCTTGTATGGAAAGTTAGGAAGCGTGGCTGCTGATAGAACCTGTTTAGAATGACTGATACTCACAAACCTTCTACCCAACAAGTTGAAGTCATTTGTTAATGAGTTTTTGAAAGCGGAAAATAAAAACGCCGTTCGAATAGTCGAGCGGCGCTTTTTAGAAAAAGATTAGACAGGGTTATGTCATTCGTCATGATCTTTTGGCGGAGAGCCGAGAACCGTCGGCTCTAGTCGCCATTTATCCAGCGTAGTACATTATCATGCCAGATTTCAGAGTGCTGCTGTTGCGTAATAACTTGTTTTTCTAGCGCATCGTCAAGCAATCGTCCTGGATACCAGCCTTCGACAGTCTCCATTTCTCCAAGAGGATAAGGATCGTCAATACCACAGAGTATTTGGTTCGAACCATGTCGATTGAGCATTAATTGCAAGGTATAAGGATCGTGAACCAGCGTGTCAAAGTAGACATTTTCATGGGCCAAGATATCGTTGGGATGATAGGCACCAGTAAATAGGTCGGGGCGTCCTTCCAGTCCTTGAATCACTCTTGCATGATTGGCTTGTGCCAGCATGGCACCATGGGCAAAGCAGGTTCTTATTTGCGGATACTGCTGGGCGATTCCATTGAGTGCATACATCATGTAAGTATCGGCTGTTTGAGCCATCATCCATACTAAATGGTGACGCCAAAATGTGTTTTTCATATTGACGAGTTTGTCTGCATCGTAAGGATGAATTTCTATTGCCAGTTTCAGCTCATTGGCCAGTTCATATATAGGTGCTAGTGAAGAGTCGGCTACGGATACCCATTCTTGATCCTGGTTTAAGTAATGAGTAGATAAGCAGAGCAGTTTTAGATCGTGCTCTTTAACACAGCGCTCTATCTCTGCTAACGCTTGATCGATGTAGGCGGGTTGTACGACAAAGCCAGTGGTCAAGCGTTCTTTGTTCTCGGCTTGTACTTGTGCGTTAAAGTCATTTTGAAAACGAATGATGTCATGGCAATCCTCTTCGCTGTAGCCATTACAGTAAAGCTGCGATAAGGTGAGGATAACTTCATGGTCGATTTGATGCTTATCCATCCAGGCCAGCTTTTCGTTCAAGAAGAAGCTATCGTCAGTGATGGGCCTTTTCCAATTGGCCTGACACATATATTGCCCATCGTCGCTGACCCAAAAAAACTCCTTCTCTTTCATAAAACGAGGGATTTGATGAGCATAAGGCAACAAATGGCCATGGCTATTAATCTTTTTGGTCATTTTATTATTCTTCAATTTGGCTTCACTGAATACGTGAGCTCTTAGGTCTAGGTGCTTTGACTATGATGATAGGGTATATGGTTTACACTTCGCAAACTACTTTTTGCAATAAGTTGTTAGGTGCGGGCTTGCCTTAGTAGACAAGTCTTAAGAAGGCTATGTAACGGTATGCTGGATTGCTCTTTTACTAACTATACAAGTAGTTTCTGTTTTTTGCGTTGCTGCGACCCGTTTTTGGGATTTAGTGAAGGGGAAAGCTTGAGTAGTCGCCTTTGGAGCATGTTAAGCTGTCAATCAACTTCCATGCTCGCATTAAAACACCTTCGGCGTATAAAATATGACCATGTCGAAACCGATTGGTAAGGGACAATAAAAGTGAAAAATACAATAATATCACTGATTCTATTACTGGCAATGAGCCTATTCAGTAACAAAGTTATCGCTTGCGGCAAGCTTACTGGTAAATTCGCTGAAGTTCCGAAAGAGGCTCAAGAGGTTCTAACGTTGGCATTAGGGCTGTTTTGTAAGTTACAGGGCAAAAAGCCACAATGGAGAAATCTGAGAATCACTCAAGTTGCTCGGGGTATCGATTCTCAAGCAAGAATGATTGCTTTATGCCTGCAAAGAGACGGCTGTACCGTTTATGAAAATCAGGAAGCCATTACCGAAATTAAAAGTTTGAAAGACAAAAGCCAACAGAGCATTGCCAATAAAATCAGAACACAAATCGAACGTGGTTGCTATGTCTCAAAACACTTAACCAATCGTGGAGTTGATGTTGGCACAGGTTGGGAGTCTCAATTCGAAAATTACAAAACGCTCGTCGATTCTTTAGCAACTATTATTAGCGAGATGAGTTACACAGTCGGTAAGAAAACTTATAAACCCATCGTGATTAACAAGAGGCATGGAACGGGGCCACATTTACACATTAACTTTCCGCCTTATGGTTTTAACCCGAAAAAGTGTCCTGGTAGCTCGTAATTAATAAAACCAAATAAATTTTCTCTTGATATATATGGATATCTGCATATTGAGTGTCTAAATGGCTACCTATAGGTATAGAAAAGCATATTAAAGAGGGCTTACGAAGAATGCTTTGTGCATATCTTTGAAAGATTGGCTCAAGTTTTTAAATTAGGCGCAAAAGAATTAGAGATAACCTCCTTAGAGGAGGTGGATTATCGTTTCAAATATCAAGAGGATTGATTGTATTTTGCTCGCTTTAAACCTCTTTACTGTGAATTTGCACAATGTGCAAAAATATTGCAGTAAATGTGCAACCAAAACAAGCATCTCGTTACCTACTAGCCATAAAGATTTGAGGTAATGAAATCACAATGCATAGAAGTAGTATTAGCAACACCATAAAAATAGTCTCAGAAATCCTACAAATAACAGAAGCAAAATCCTATCCCAATGGTTGGGAAATGATCATCGAAGGCAACGACTCGGCCATTATCACTCTGAATGAAAAGTCTGAAGTACTGGAAGTGTCGGTCTCTCTCACATTGAATGAAACAGTACCAATCAACGAGTACTATGAAACTTTGTTGCGTTTCAACGCACTTGGTCATGAAACTGGAGGGTTGAAGTTTTTTATTGAAGGGGGTGAAGAACCCGACTTGATTCTTTCTTTTCCTATATCCGTTTCATGCTTTGTCCCTGATCAGGTCGCAAGCCTGATTGAGAATCTATTCAAAGTAAAACGGCAATGGGAAACTTTACTTAATGCAACTAACACGTCACAAGATGCTGCTTCCACTTTTGGCATGATGGTGTAATTAATCCATTTGAAGAGGAACTAAAAAATGCCTGATCTAACAATGCCTGTGCAAGGTGATATAACACGAGGTTTATTTGATATTATAAACCAGTTTGATAAAGTTTCTGACAGCGCTGAGATCCGCTGTAAAGATGGTTCAACTTTGTATGCTAAAGAACAAACAACAGGATTTAATCTTTTTGGCTCACGTACTTCTCACCGCAATGGTGGGTTAGCACTCGTTACTCAATTGTTAGAAAAACGATTAGGAACAGATGGCGCTAAAGCCGCTCTGGCCGATGTAATGAAAGAGCGAACAACGCTTACTTTGGGGGATGTAAAGCAACTAGCAAAAACACATAATCCAGACTTGCAAGCTTTGATTGGAAAGACGGTTGATCCTGCTACAGCGCAATCATTGGAAAACGTTGTATTATTTGATGGTTTTGGTCGCGTGGTAGAATTTCTGGATGAGCAAGCGATTGAGAATGATGCGAGTATTTTAGAGCGACTCACTCAGGGTATAACCGCTGGATTAATTGAAACCAACTCGCGCTCCGAGAGAAACACCTATAAAACAGAGGGTGAATGCGTTATTGCAATGATCAGTCAGCTTAAGCAAGAAGATTCTGCGATTGCTGATCAATGTATTTCAACATTAAAAGCGACCTGGTTATCCGGTGAAATGTCTCAGCAAAGAGTGCACGAAGTTTTTACAAGTATTGCAAACCAGGATGGGCTGTCAGAGGTTTCTCAAGACCTTGCATCAGAATTACTCACCCACATTGAGCAAGAAAAGCCATTAACTCAGTATCAGGATGGTCTCTACTCAAGAAAGTTTGAAAGTGAATTAGTTCGGGAGCTTGTGCAAAATACACCTGATACAGTGCGGAATGCCAGCGCTAAGATGGGCCAGTATATCGTTGATCAGTTAGTCAATGCTGCGACAACCGATGGTGTGTTGAATGAGGGAGAACTTAATAGTGCTTTGCGAGAACTGGCTTGTGTCATTGAAGGAGATACTCGTCCCTGGTTTGAAGAAACACCCGATATTAAAAGTTTTATTGATGAGCCAACGTTGGAAAACTTCACCCAAATGATGACTCAGGTGAATAATGGTTTTGATACCATTAAAGTGCCTTTTGTTTCTGTTAAGCTTGCGACTACATCTAACGATATCATGAAGCAAAGTTGCTCTCATTGGAAAGCACCTGCGACGATTCTGTATGGCCAGGTAAAGAGCGCTCGTTCGACTGATGATCAAATATCATCAATCAGTCAACCCAAAAAACAGGGAAGTGAAGAATCGGTAACCATTCATACCAAGGTTCAGAGTACTAAAACACAGGATTATGGTACTCGTCTGAATTATCAGCCTCGTAACGATGAGTTTGGGTTCTCGACCTATGGTAAAAGTTTTGCGGATGCTAAGATTCCAAACAGTCAAGGTAGTGGTGTATCAGCATTTGAAGAACGAGCATTAACAAATAACTCTGTAGTAGTAAGTGGCACATCCGGCTCGACTAATTTATTAACTTTTCTGGGAAGAGAAATGGAGAAAACCGTTGATGGCTTCAGCGTTGATGATATGTATCTTCCTGCGATGATGTTCCTGACATTTGATGGAGGTCACTCAATCAATGAGTCCTGGTCAGTATTCAATGCGATGAAGATTCAACGCCCCATAGAAGAAATAGGGCAGACGCTGAATCATACTGTTCTTGATTACCGTGCATTAATGGATTTACTTCCTCAAGACGACCAGGGGAACTTTGCTACTGCCATTGATAATGCAATTGAGCGTGTTGTCGAAATGAGAGAATCGATTCATTAGATAGCTAAGAGAGTGATGTTTTGTGAAGAGGTGCTAGCACCTCTTCAATGGCAAGAGTTCTCAACCGATGATTCATTCATAAGAAGTCCTCTTTCTATAACTTAAGTCTCAAACTATTCTCAATCAGCATGTTTCAAAAAATAGCGAATATTAACTCAAAGAGAATGAGATTAGGGAGCATTTTGGTCTCTTTGTTTCTTGAATGGTTAAAAGAAAAGGACTTTTATTCCCACGGTTCTGACAGTAGCTGCTTGAGGAGTTCTACTTGCTCCACACCTATTTTGTCAGCAATAGCCGCTTCTACTTTATCCATGGCAATACCAATTTGTTGTCGAAATTGTTGCCCCTGTTGAGTGATGTGCACTATTTTGGCGCTTAGATTTTCTTCATCTTCTTTGAGTTCTAATAACCCCAGCTCCACCAAACTTGCGACGGTTTTTTGAGCGGCCTGTCGGCTGACACCCAATCGTTTTGCCAAATTGGAGATGCTGGAGGGCTTTCCTCTTAACTGCGCGAATATTCGACCCTGTGCCAGAGTTAATTGCTGAATGCCTGACTCGTTCATGAGATCGAGCTGCATCTGCTCCATCCATTCTAATCGTTGGAGCAATAAGGTCTTGAGTTTGTTACTGAGATCAATTGTTTGCATAGGTGTCAATACTAGTTGACACTCAGAGCAATATCAACCTATTATGTGTCAACTACGGTTGACGCTGGTGGTAGATAACAAAAGGAAAGATTTGGCTAAGAAGCCATAGATAGCCATAAGGCAAGCTTTTTGCAGTCGAGCAGGTGCGGTAAATGTCTTGCCTTATTGCTATTTAAGAGGTTGTTTAGCTATGAAAAATCCTACTCACATTGTGATTGTTGGAGGTGGTGCCGGTGGATTAGAACTGGCCACTAAGCTTGGTGATACGCTAGGTAAAAGGAAGCAAGCCAAGATTACTCTGGTTGATGCCAATCGCACCCATATATGGAAGCCACGTCTTCACGAAGTCGCCACGGGGGCGCTCAACGCCACAGTGGATGAACTGTCTTACGCCGCTCACGGCTATCATCACCATTTTGAATTTATTTGGGGAAAGATGGATGGCCTGGACAGGGATAACAAACAAATCAGCCTGGCTCCATTATCGACAGAAATTGAGAATATTCTTCCACCGCGAACATTAAACTATGATCAACTGGTGATTGCGGTTGGCAGTCAAACCAATGATTTTGGTACGCCAGGAGCAAGTGAGCACTGTATTTTTCTGGACCGACGCGAAGCCGCTGAAGAATTTCACCAAGCTTTTTTGACTATCTATATGAAAGCTTCCGCGAGTGCACAGGTCACTGCATCATCAGCCGATATTTTGGCAGACAAAGAGCCGAACACCGAGTCTAACGCACAATCGAATTCCATTTCTCATACTTCAACAGAACAACCAGAGAAAGAAAAATTTGCCATTGCAATTGTAGGCGGAGGAGCGACAGGCGTTGAGTTAGCTGCAGAGATTAAAGCCGCCGCAGAACATCTATCTAAATATGGCTTTCAGGGCATTTGTCCTGAGAATGTTTCTATTACCATTATCGAAGCCGCCGATCGTTTGATGCCTGCTTTGTCGCCACGGGCTTCGCAAGCCATATTGAGGCAGCTTTACGCTTTCGAAATAGATGTTTTATTAGGTGAGCTGGTCACTCAAGTTAGTGCCGAAGGTTTGTATACCAAGAGTGGAAAGTTTATTCCGGCGCAGTTGAAAGTGTGGTCTGCCGGAGTTAAAGCGCCAGAGTTTTTAACGCGTCTGGGTGGTCTGGAGACAAATCGAATTAACCAGCTGGTGGTTAAGCCCACGTTACAAACGACCTTAGATGAGAACATTTTTGCATTTGGTGATTGCGCACAATGTGCAATAAAAGGTTCTGATAGAAGCGTACCCCCTCGAGCGCAAGCGGCTCATCAGCAATCCAGTCTATTGGCAAAGTCGCTGCGAGATAGTATTGCAGGCAAACCGTTAAGAGAATTCAATTATCAAGACAAGGGATCGTTAGTCTCTCTAGGCAAACAAGGCAGTGTTGGGAATATGATGGGCAATCTTAGCAAGGACTTTACTTTCGAAGGTAAAGTGGCTCGTTGGTTATACGTCATGCTTTATCGCCTGCACCAGAGTGCATTGCACGGTTGGGGAAAAACCTTACTTCTTACCATACGCGATAGAATCAATAGAAAGATGAATCCGTCCATGAAGCTGCACTAATGGCAGTCTTTAAAAGAGGATGACCGTCGCTACAACGGTCATCCTCTCCCTCTAAACTCCATCTATAGGCATAACCTTAAGTTTCAGAGCACTAATTCCTTTAGCAAAATCCTCCTGTAATAAATGTAAAAGACAGGGCTACTTGTATAAGTAGCCCTGTTGCTTTTATCTAAACAAGCTTTACTTACAACTCTCTATCTTTGGTTGGAAATCTCAATTTAATTCTTTGTGTTCGAACTATATTGTGATTGATATTTATACAAATATATTGGTGTTTTCTGTAAAAACAGCTACTAATTTGACGTAAACAGACTATAACTCCTATCTAGGGCTCGTTTGATCCTTTGAGTTAAAAGTATTACAATTGTTTTTAATTGATTGTTTAATTAAAAAAGAATTATGCCAAAACTCGGAATGACACCCATTCGTCGGCAGGAACTTATCGAAGCAACGATAGAAACCATCGCTGAGCTGGGGTATCAAAAAACAACCCTGACTCATATCAGTAAGAGGGCGGGTTTATCTTCAGGGATTATCAGTCACTACTTTGGTAGCAAGCAGGAGTTGATCGAAGCCAGTGTTCGTTACTTGATTGGCGAACTTAAAAGAGACTTACTTAAGAGTCTTGGGGAGCGCGAGGTTTCGGCAGAAGAACGCCTGATGTTAATCGTTGAGGCGAATTTTTCTTCTACTCAAATAGCCAGTGCAAACACCAAAAACTGGTTAACTTTCTGGTCTCAATCCATGCACGACCCTATGCTCAAACGCCTGCAGAGGGTGAACAGTAAGAGGTTGGCCAATAACCTGCTTTTCAGTTTTAAAGAGCTGCTTCCTATCGAACAAGCAAAAAAAGCCGCTTTAACCACCGCGGCCATGATCGATGGCTTCTGGCTGCGTTTCGCTTTAAGTCACGAACTGTCAATGAATCATCAGCAAGCCATTGGATTTTGCAAAGGCTACATTAAACAGATTATCGAGTCACAAGAGGTTCACGAAATTTTATGAAACCAATTCAAAACTTCATACATGGGGAATATGTAGCAAACACCTCCGGTGAAACTTTTGAAGTCTTAAACCCAGCTTCAGGCGAATTGTTATATAACATTGAAGTGGCCGATGAAAGCATAAAACAAGCCGCGATAACGAGCGCAGCTCAAGGCTTCAAAGACTGGTCGAGTAAGACAACCATGGAACGCAGTCGTATTTTGCGAAAGGCCGTGGCAATTTTGAGAGAACGCAACGACGAACTCGCTAAAATTGAAGTCTTAGAAACCGGCAAGCCTTGGCAAGAAGCATCGGTTGTTGATGTTGTTACGGGCGCAGACTCCATCGAATTTTTTGCGGGTGTGATCCTTGGGATGGAAGGCAATCAACAAGATCTTAGCGGTGACTTTTATTATAGCCGACGGGAACCTCTCGGTATTTGCGCGGGCATTGGCGCCTGGAATTATCCTTTGCAAATTGCTTGCTGGAAATCAGCGCCTGCATTGGCTTGTGGCAACAGCATGATTTTTAAACCGTCAGAAGAAACACCATTAGGTGCACTCAAGCTTGCCGAAATTTTTATCGAAGCCGGTGTTCCCCCTGGTGTTTTTAATGTTGTTCAAGGTGATGGTGAAGTCGGAGCCTGGTTAACAGCGCACGAAGACATCGCCAAAGTATCTTTTACGGGTGAAGTGGGTACTGGCAAAAAAGTGATGGCTTCTGCGGCTTCCAGTCTAAAAGAAGTGACTATGGAATTAGGTGGTAAATCGCCGCTTATCATATTTGATGATGCCGATATCAACGAAGCGGTATCCGCTGCAATGCTAGGTAATTTTTATACCCAAGGCGAAATTTGTACTAATGGTACTCGAGTGTTTGTTCATCAAGACGTTTATGAAGAGTTTGTTGAGCAATTGTTAACTCGCACAAAAAATAATATCGTCATAGGTGATCCTATGAAACCAGAGACTAATCTGGGCGCACTCATTTCTAAAAAGCATCAAGACTTAGTACTCAATTATATTCAAAAAGGCATCGAGCAAGGTGCTACTCTTTTGTGTGGCGGAAAACAGTCAAAGCCAACAGGGTGCGAAGAGGGGTATTTTGTGGAGCCTACAATCTTCACTGACTGTAATGACGATATGACTATCGTGAAGGAAGAAATCTTTGGACCTGTTATGTCCATTCTTACTTTCTCAAGTGAAGACGAAGTGATAGAACGCGCTAACAACACCCATTACGGTTTAGCTGCAGCGGTGTTTAGTAATAATATCAAGAGAGCCCATCGAGTTATTCATCAGTTAGAAGCCGGCATTTGCTGGATTAATGCTTATGGTGCATCACCTGCCGAGATGGCTGTTGGTGGCTATAAGCAGTCGGGTATTGGCCGAGAAAACGGACTCGAAACTATCAAACATTACACGCAAACCAAGTCGATTTACGTTGGAATGAGCAATTTGGAAAGTCCTTTTTAGATCATGGACACTATGATGACTTACGATTATATCATTGTGGGCGCTGGGTCGGCCGGTTGTGTGTTGGCGAACAGACTTTCTGAAGATGCATCCAATAGAGTTTTGCTACTCGAAACTGGCGGTTCCGATAACAGCCTGTTTATCCAGATGCCGACCGCTTTGTCTATTCCTATGAATACTAAAAAGTATGCCTGGCAATTTCATACGGAGCCGGAACCTTTCTTAAATAACCGTCGTATGCACTGCCCTCGAGGGAAAGTACTCGGTGGTTCATCGTCGATCAATGGCATGGTTTATGTGCGAGGTCATGCAAAAGATTTTGATGAGTGGGAAGAGCACGGAGCAGAAGGGTGGAACTATCAAAACTGTTTGCCTTATTTTCGCAAAGCTGAGTCCTGGTATCTTGGCGAAGATGCATACCGTGGAGGCGATGGCCCCTTGGGTGTGAACAATGGCAACGAAATGGCAAACCCCTTGTATCGTGCTTTTGTTGATGCTGGAGTAGAGGCCGGATACCTCTCAACAAAAGACTACAATGGTGAGCAGCAAGAAGGCTTTGGTCCTATGCACATGACGGTAAAAGATGGTCGTCGTTGCTCAACCAGTGCTGCTTATCTTAAGCCCATTATGCATCGTAAGAACCTTACTGTAAAAACTGGCGTTCTTGTTGACAAAGTCATTGTAGAAAACAAGCAAGCCATCGCTGTAGAGTTTTTAAGAAAAGGTAAACGTCTTCGAGCAAATTGCAATAAAGATATAGTTCTATCAGCAGGTCCTATCGGTTCTCCTCATATACTACAGCGATCAGGAATCGGTAATGCAGATGATCTGAAAGAGGCTGGAATTGAGGTAAAACATTCATTGCCTGGAGTCGGTTACAATCTTCAAGACCACTTAGAGTTTTATTTTCAATTTAAATGCAAACAACCGATCACTCTCAACGGAAAGCTCGACTGGTTCAGTAAAGGTTTAATCGGTGTTCGCTGGTTACTAACGAAGTCAGGGCTTGGCGCTACTAATCATTTTGAGTCTTGTGGATTCATTCGTTCAAAAGCTGGCGTTGAATGGCCCGACATGCAGTATCACTTTTTACCTGCAGCCATGCGCTATGATGGCCGCTCAGCTTTTGATGGTCATGGCTTCCAGGTTCACATCGGTCACAACAAGCCGAAAAGCCGCGGATGGGTTAAGCCAGTGAGTGCTGATCCCAACGAGGCACCTCGTATACTTTTTAATTACCTACAACATCAAGATGATATTGAAGGTTTTCGAGCTTGTGTGCGTCTCACTCGAGAAATTATTCATCAATCAGCTTTCGATGACTATCGAGGCGAGGAAATCCAGCCTGGAGTGCAAGTTAACACCGATCAAGAGATCGATGAGTTTGTTCGGCAGTCTGTAGAAAGTGCCTACCATCCTTCTTGTAGTTGCAAGATGGGTAAAGACAAAGATTCTGTGGTTGATGAAAACACAAAAGTTCATGGCATTGAGGGATTACGAGTGGTGGATTCCTCAATATTTCCAACCATTCCCAATGGCAACTTGAATGCACCGACGATCATGGTTGCCGAACGAGCTGCCGATCTCATTTTAGGAAAAGTACCGTTACCTGGTTTAGATGTTAGAACAGACGTAGCGGAGAACTGGCAAACGCAACAACGATAACTATTTTTATTTACAATAAAAAAGACTATAACGCTCATAGAAGGAGGGCAGAATGACTTTGTGGCTCACAGCTGGAATGTTACTTACCATGACAGCTGTTATTTTTATTTTATTACGTTGGGGAAACCTTAAGTGCGTCGGCGTGACACCCGTACATACTTTCACATTCATCGCAATACTCTTTACCTCGGGTCTCGATGTTGGCTTGATCATGTTTCCGTTAACAGAATTTGCAGGTTATGCTGACACAGCAACGAGTCCTGAATACGCTTTTGCCAATCCGCTCGCAATTGAGTTTGGCTTTTGGGGGTTCTTAATATGGGCGTTTTACTTTGTCACCTGCTTTTACTTTTGCGTTATAGAACCCAAGGTCAAATTTTTTGAAATACCTTGGGTGAAGTGGATTAATAACATCATTATTATCGGGACTTGTGCCTTTACAGCTTATCTATTGCTATCAAATTTACCCTGGTATTTGCCTGAGCTAGGAGATGGCAAGACTATTATTCCTACTTTTTATGCTCTGGTCTTTATTGCTATTGCTTTTGCCGTTTATTCGAGTAGTGATCTCAAGTATGTTCGTATATTAAGCTTGTCAACAACCTGGTTATTTGTGGGCTTGATAGCTCTATTGTGGGTTAATGCATTTATCGTAGAGTCTAATCCAGTTTCAGAGTACTTTGGTACTTTATCTTTGATCGGTGATTACTTTACTAATATTCATCAGTTTCTTCTGCCTCTCAACGATTATCATGAGTTTTATTTATTTTGGTGGTTTGCGTGGAGCATTATGATTGGACAGTTTACTTCACGTTTTGTAGGCGGATTAAAAGCTTATCAAGTATTGCTTGCCATGTTGATTTTCCCTTCAATTCCTATCGCACTATGGTTTAGTGTCCTTTATTTTTATCATTCAAATGGGATATCTACAGCGGGTCTACTTAACATTTCTATGATTATAGTAGGTATTACCTTTGTTATTAACTCTCTAGACTCTCTCATCCGATTGTATACAGACAACTTGGACTTAACCGTTAAGCGGCTGGGTAAGTTAAAATACTTTGTGATGAACTTTGTTGCTCTGAGTGTTTTGACATTGTTATTTAAGCTCGACTTTCTAAAAATTCAGTGGGTTGGCGCATTAGTAATCGGGTTATTCTTCGGTTGTTTGGCATTCATCCTGGTTAAGCATCTAAAGAGCTTAAAAGGAATGACAAAAGAAAGCGAGTCGCTTGCTGTTGATTTTGAAAAAATTAAATCTATACACTAAAAAATTAAGAGAAATACGAATGAAAAACTTAACAACTTTATTAGTTGCTCCTATCGCATTAAGCTGTTCTACATTAGTGCAGGCAGACTTTTCTGCAACTACCAAATTGGCTTCTGATTACACTTTTAACGGTGTCAGCCAAACTCAAAATGATCCTGCTCTTCAGGCGAGTCTGGACTATAGCGGTTCCGAAGGTTTTTATGCTGGAACCTGGGCTTCAAATGTTGATTTTGGGCCTGCTGATGGCACTGATTTAGAGTGGGATTTCTATGCTGGACAATTTCTGCAACTAAACGAAACGGTGACTCTGGATTACGGTATTGCTTACTATACTTATCATGGTGGTGATAACTCGAGTGATGGAAACTACCCAGAAGCTTATACAAAATTTGGTTTTGCTTCTGAATACGGTACAACGGGTGTTAATCTGTGGTATAGCTGGGATTATTTTGGTTCTTCAGAAAGTCATACGGTCATCATGTTGACTCACAGTATTGAGTTGAAGAAAGGCCACAATCTTACCTTCACTATTGATCGTTCTTTTTACAACAATAGCGACAATCGATTCTGGGATGGCAATAACGGCTATCAACATTTTAGAGTTGGTTACACTACTCAGATCAATGGATTTGACCTGGAAATCGCAGCAGAGAACACTAGCATGGATCTTGATACTGCGGATGAAAGAATTGTCCTTTCAGTAGCTAAGACCTTTAGTCTATAAGGAAAGTATAACCTGACTCACTTGCTGGCAAGTGAGTCAGACTCAAAGTCTGTTGAGCTTTTCTATTCAGAGTTATTTTCAAAAAATACTCTACAAAAGAGCAATAGGCTTTAAGCTTTAGGTTCTGGCTCCTTTGCTGTAATGGCTCCTATCTCAAGAACGGGAGCTGCGTCTAATTCACTGGCATCCATCATTGAGGCAACACGTCCAAATGAAGACAAGAGTAAGTTCTGCTCCCAAAGCTCTAAAGTACTAAATCTTTCAATAAAATGGTCTTGCAGTGGCTTGGGCGCTTTCTTTAATAATTTTTCTCCGTTCTCGGTTATAAAAATTGAAACCCTACGACGATCTTCTGTACTTCTAATTCGATTAATAATATTACGAGATTCTAAGCGATCAAGAATCGTGGTAATGGTACCTTGACTTAAATTAATGTTATCTGCGATTTGTTTTGCAGTAATACCGTTGTTATTCGCGGTTTCTTGTAACACTAATAGTTGAGGTCCAGTTAAACCTGACTCTTTGTTCAGCTGTTTTGAATGAAGATCGATTGAGCGAATAATTTTTCGCAAAGAAATAAGGAGTTCTTCATATTTTTCCATAGTACAACCACTTGTCTAAAGTACTGTTTTTTAATAGAAACTTAGTTAAAGATAACATGGTTTTGAAAGTCTAGCGAGATTATTATATTCATCTTTACTCCTGCATTCATTTGGTGCCGAAAAAATCTAAGATGTAATTAAGCAGTCATTCAAAAACGCGTTGAAAATAGTTTGAGTACAAAGTATAGTTTTATCATCGAAGCTACCAAAAGTCAGAGGTTTATTGTGCTTAAGCTAAGCTACTTATATTCCCTGTTGTTTGCCGTTTTCAGTGTATTCCCCTTTAAAGTCAACGCAAAAGTTAGCCCAGAAATAGACATTGGGGGAGCTGTCCGTCTTAATTATTCTTGGAAAGATTATGATAGTGAATCGAATGGAACCTTTGACTTCGAACTATTTCGCATTGATATGGATGTAAAACAAGAACAGTGGTTCTTAGACGCACAATTTCGTTGGTATCAAGGTTTTGAAGCCATTCATCATGCTGAAGTCGGTTATAAAGTAGACTCATCGAATACCCTCGTTGCAGGGATTACTCAAGTTCCTTTTGGTATCGCACCTTACGCATCTCACAGTTTCTGGTTTGGCGGGACTTATTATTTGGGGTTGGAAGATGACTATGATGCAGGTATTAAGTGGCGCCATAGCCGGGGAAAGTGGAATTTTGATAGTGCTTATTTTTTCAATAGCGAATACGATAATCCTTCTCGATGGGGACGCTATTCCTTTGATATCGCCAGTTCTTACAATGACGAAAGAAACAATAAAGAAGACGGTGGTTTAAGCTTTCGCGCTCAATATAAACTTGCCAAGCATACAGTGGGTGCTTCATTCAAAACTGGAAAATTTCGAAATCTTGATAGTATGAGTCGCGGCGATCACTGGGCTGCAGGCATACATTTTGATGGACATTTTAATAGCGACTGGAACCTTCAGGCTCAATACATTCTATATGAATATGATGCTGAAAGTCGTTTAGGGACAGGTGATCATCGCATCGCTCTGGCAGCTTTTGAGTTTCCTTTCGAAATCGCCACAAAAGCCGAAGTCTCAACATTCAACATTGCAAAAACCTTTACTATAAAAAATGATTTTGTTGATACGGTCACCTGTTATAACGACAGCACCTATATAAGTGCTTCCGATGAGTCTGGCTTAACAGACTCGGTTCAAAATGTCACTGGCTGTTTGCTAGCCAAAGGCGGCCTATATACCTATGTTGATTGGATTGCAGGTAAAAATATGTGGTTTGCCGGCGGGCCAGGGATCGGTATTTATGAAGGTCATGAAAAATGGCGCTCACGTTTAAATATTAATATTGGTTATTACTTCTAGGGGAAGCCATGAGTGATAAAACTGAAGAGCAACTCGATGTTGAGTCTCCCGTATACGAAACAAATCATGAGGTAGGTGAAAATAATGTTGAACTAATGGGGATGGATTTGCACAATCCAGTTTTCTTTTTTTCCTCATTACTGATCGTTATTTTTGTTATTGGAACACTGGTTTTTCCTGAATCCGCTAAGTTGGCTTTCGACTCATCAAAAGCCTGGTCCATTGCTCACTTTGATTGGCTGTTTATGGTGGGGGGAAATCTGTTTGTCATATTTTGTTTGGCATTAATTCTATTACCCCTTGGCAAGATCACTTTAGGGGGGCCGGATGCGAAACCCGATTTCAGTTTGCTCTCCTGGTTTGCCATGTTGTTTGCTGCGGGAATGGGAATCGGCCTGATGTTTTGGAGTGTGGCAGAACCTGTAGGTTATTTTACTAACTGGTATGGAACGCCTCTAAATACTCCAGAAGGCACGCCTGAGGCAGCGAGAATGGCCATGGGGGCGACGATGTTTCACTGGGGGCTACATCCTTGGGCTATTTATGCAGTCGTTGGTTTATCTTTAGCTTTCTTTGCTTATAACTGCAACATGCCTCTAACCATTCGCTCTACCTTTTTTCCTCTCCTCGGAGAGAAGGTTTGGGGTGGAGTAGGTAATGTTATCGATACACTTGCCGTGTTGGCGACCATCTTTGGCTTAGCGACTTCGCTTGGCTTTGGGGCTCAACAGGCTGCCGGTGGTTTGAATTTCTTGTTTGATATTCCTAATACGATAAACACTCAAATTGCGATCATTTTTGGCGTGACTATGGTTGCCATCTTTTCTGTTGTACGAGGGCTCGAAGGGGGCGTTAAGATTCTTAGCAATATTAATATGTCACTGGCATTTGCTTTAATGCTTTTTGTCATCATTGCGGGTTCGACGACACTGGTAATAAATGGTGTTGTGACCACCTTACTTGCTTATGCAGAAAACATCATTCCGCTTAGCAATTGGATTGATCGTGACGATGACACCTTTTTTCATGGGTGGACAGTCTTTTATTGGGCGTGGTGGATCTCCTGGTCGCCTTTTGTGGGCATGTTTATCGCGAGAATTTCGAGAGGACGAACCATTCGCCAATTTTTGTTAGCAGTATTAATCGTTCCTACTTTGGTAACAACACTTTGGATGGCAACGTTTGGAGGTAATGGTCTGGAGCAGGTTCAACAAGGTTATGGCCAGTTAGCCAACGGAATCACAGATAGCTCTTTAGCGTTATTTCAAATGTTAGAAAATTTACCCATGAGCTCTGTTACCTCCTTTTTGGCCATTGTTTTAGTGCTGGTGTTTTTTATTACTTCATCAGACTCTGGTTCTCTAGTCATCGACAGTATCACCGCGGGAGGTAAGCTTGATGTTCCTGTTACTCAGAGAGTATTCTGGGCAACCATGGAAGGTGTGATCGCTGCTGCATTACTTTTCGGAGGTGGGGCAGATGCACTCGGTGCTTTACAGGCTGCTGCAATAACGGTGGGATTACCTTTCACGGTGGTATTGATTGTTATGTGCTGGAGCCTATATCTGGGTTTAAGAAAAGAATACGTTTTGAAACAGGATTAGTACTTCAGATGTTGAGAACCTGTTAAGCTAAAAATGAACCTAGAATTTACATTAAGTGCAAAATGACACCAAGAAACAATGTCTTGCGTTATTTTGTTGAAGTTTATTCTAGGTTCGGCTTTATTCTTAATGTCTCTATTTTGTCGAGCGATTAGTTAATGGAATACCAGTTCGCTTTCTATTAAAAGCAGCGCAATTTAACTTTACTATCTATCAATAGATGGCTGAGTTAATTCTCTAATACTTTCTACCAGGTTTTGATAATAAGGGTTCCAGGTCAGCCTTGCGTGTATCTTGCCTTCTTCTTCATAGCCCCATGCGGAGTACCAAACTTCTTCTCCTGCTCTACAACGTGCACTAGCATCGTCATCAAAGCTGTTCATACACATTTTTCTTTCACCATTCTGCCCATAGTATGTGTTGTGGGGAGCAAATAGTGTACTCATGTGAGAGCCTGTACTTATCTTGTGAGCGTCGAGCTTCATGGTAAAAGTCTTAATTGATGGCTGCTTGAAAGTAGATTCACCATACCAAATCAGTTGGCTATTCGGGTTAGTGAAATTATCTTCATAGAGAGTTTTAATCGCATAAGGATCAACAACACTATCGGCTTCGCTTATTACAATTAAGGTTGGGATCGTTACCTTTTGCTGTTCTAACAAATCTCTAAGTCTTTCTGCGCTGTCAGAGTAGGCAATTGCGCCATTGATAGGGGCAGAAGTGTAACGGGCAATATTATGTTCTTTGGCAGTGTAGCCATCAGTAAACAATGATACAAAAGGGGCTAACTTTTCCAGAAACGGCGCTTGCGATTGAAACCCTGGAGAAAATAGCAACAGGCCATCGATGTTGCCTTGCTTAACTGCATGAATCGTCACAAGGTTAGCGCCCGTCGAAAAACCGCCTAGCCACACTTGCTCAAATTCTTGCTTCATCAAATTGGCGTAGTGATCTACCGCAGTTTGCCAATCGTTGTAGCCTGGAAGTTTTAAATCGTCAGGTTTACTGCCGTGGCCGGGTAGCAGGAGTGTTCGAACATGAAAACCTTGTGCTCGCAGCGTGACAGCAAGGTCAGAAAAGCTATATGGAGAATCGCCAAGCCCATGAACTAATAAGATGGCCTTGCTTGATGGCTGTTCTGGCGTGAGTTCGAAGGGCATGTTCATGGACACTTCTTTATCATGAGCCGACGTAATATAAGCTCGATTGCTTGATAGCCAAGTTTTAGTGGTCTTCAGGTATTCAGCAAAACTAGGCTGAATATAGTTGTAGTATTGCTGGGACTTAAACAGAGGAGCATGGCTGTTCGAAAGAGTGCTACAGCCGACGTTAACAATCAGTAGCGTCAAAGTTAGCACGATGCGAATGAAAGTATGATTCATTGATAAGTCCCGTATTTAAACATGTGGCTAGAAGACAAAGGTGAACTCTAATATTGTGGCGATAGGACAAGGAGTTACCTGTTGGTGTGCTTCTGTAGCGGCTTAAACTTAGCTCCATTTTAGTGCAGTTTATTTGAGCCGAAAACAAACAAAACCGCTTTAATTGGATACAAAAATACGGTCACTTCTCTCGATTTGTTGATTAAAGAAATGAATTAACGCTTGCCAAATAATAATTTCAGCGTACACTTGTGCACTCAACTGGGCGTACATGTGTACGCTGAAGTAAAGGCCCTTATTATGCAAGTTGTTGATTGGCTATCCAAAAATCTACTTCATCATCAGACATTAGCTGGCTACATCGAACCCTTGATGCAGATGTTTAAGCCAGCATGGCGTTCGATGATGTTCCGAGCAAAAGTCCTATCGCAAAAATCCATTGGCCAAGATGTTATTGCGTTGGAGTTAACCGTGCCTAAGCGTTGGCCAATGCACAGAGCGGGTCAGCATATCGCCCTGACCGTGGAACTTGATGGTCGCTTAATGACGCGTACCTTTACCATTGCATCGAGCCCAGAAATAGCAAAGCGTCTTGGTTACGTTCGGCTAGTGATTAAGACATCTGCCAACGGACGCTTCACATCGAACTTGAGCAATATGAAAGTGGGGCAGTGGGTTAATATCTCTGCGCCTTCGGGGGACTTTATTCTCAATAAAGAGGCATCGGATGTTTTGATGCTAGCTGCGGGCAGTGGCATTACTCCATTTATTGCTATGCTGGAATCCTTACCGCCAAAAAATAACCAAAACATTCAACTGCTCTACTATGCCAAACCTGGACAGCACGTTTTGAACGACGAGTTAGAGCAGCTAACCCGTCTCAGGCCCAATGTTACTGTTCGTTATTTGAGTCGTGAAAACGATGGGGACGTGGCACGTCAACTGGCTTCCTATTCTAACTACGATTGGATGGCATGTGGCCCAGGAGATTTTTATAAAAGTATTGAAGAGGCCGCTGGCAAATTGAAAGTTGAACTAAGCAGCGAACATTTTCTTGCTTTGCCTTTGGTTCAGGATACAGAAGTATCTTTGCCTGTGAGCTATCAAGGAACAGAAATACTTATTAAAAACTCCAAAACCTTACTCTCCCAATTAATCGATGCAGGAGCCGATGTAACATTCGGATGTGGCATCGGTATATGCCATCAATGCCAATGTGTTAAGAAAAGCGGTGTTGTTAGAAACATCAAAACGGGGCAGTTGTCTGATGCTGGACAAACTTTGATTCAACTTTGCATTTCTCAACCAGTCACCGCTTTGGAGCTTGAAGTATGAAGGCAACCCCAGATTTTGATTTATTGGCTCAGCAGCTGGATGAGATAAAGCAAGAAACTTTGGATAAAATAGGGCAGAGCGATGCGGATTATATCCGCAAAGTTATCGTTGCTCAGCGTTTGTGTGAATGGTCGGGACGCATTTTGTTAGTGCTTGGTTTTATTAACCCTATCCTTTGGTTGGTGGGTGTTTTGAGTCTCGCTGTTGGAAAAATCCTTGAGAATATGGAAATTGGTCATAATGTGATGCACGGCCAATATGACTGGATGAACGATCAATACATTAACTCAAAGGCGTACGAATGGGACATCGCCTGTGATGGCGCCAGTTGGCATCGTACCCACAATTACGAACATCACACTTTCACCAATATCATTGGTAAAGATCGTGATTTTGGCTATGGGTTACTGCGTTTGTCACAAGACTTTAAATGGCGAGTTAAAAACCTTTGGCAGTTTGCCACCTATCTTATTCTCAGCGCTTTATTTCAATGGGGAGTATCATACCACGAGCTTGCTGCAGAACGCGTTTTCATGGGTAAGAAAAAACGAGGACGAAGCTCGTCGGTCAACCACAGTGAGTTAAAGAAGCGCTTTTTCAGCAAAGGTGCCAGACAGTTAATCAAAGATTATGTGTTGTTTCCGTTATTGGCGGGTCCATTTTTTTTATGGGTTTTCTTTGGTAATTTAGCGGCCAATTTATTACGTAATTTATGGACTTCAACGATTATATTTTGTGGTCATTTTACAGAAAACGTCAAAACTTTCTCTCAGGCTGAGTGCGATAATGAGACCCAAGGCATGTGGTACTACCGACAGGCTCTGGGGTCTTCTAATATAGAAGGCAGCAACTGGTTTCATATATTAACAGGGCATTTAAGCTTTCAAATTGAGCATCATCTGTTTCCTGATTTACCAGCAAAACGTTATTGCGAAATGGCACCTAAGGTGCAAGCGGTATTTTTACAACATGGTATTCATTATAACTCTGGTAGTTTTGTTAAACAGTATGCTTCGGTGGTTAAACGTATCTTACGTTTTTCGTTCCCTTGAACAGTATTTTGGTTCAGTAACGGGCAAGCTTATTATAAACATGATAAAGTTGCGGGCTTTCAAAACAGTGTCGTTTAAGAGTATTTAAACTAACAAGGGGTTCACTATGATCACAGTCCATCATCTCAACAAGTCTCGTTCAACGCGCGTATTATGGTTGCTGGAAGAATTGCGACTTCCTTATCAAATTGAGCATCATCAAAGAGATCCCTTAACTCAGCTTGCGCCTGCTAGCCTGGCTAAGATTCATCCACTATCAAAAGCGCCTATTATGGTTGATGGTGATATTACTTTGTGTGAGTCGGCAGCGATTTTAGAATACATCTTAGACCAAGATAAATCAGGTCAGCTTAGGCCCCAGAAACAAAGTAAGTCTTACTACCAATATCTGGAATGGTTGCATTTTGCAGAGGGATCATTGAGCTTACCCGTTATTACTACCTTGTTTATGCAAATGGAAGACAGAGGCGGCAATGCTGCAATGGATGGTTATATTGCGAAAGAGCTAAACCTCGACTTTTCGTACATTGATGAAACTTTGTCGAAGCAAAACTATTTCGCTGGTGATCAGTTTACCGCCGCAGATATCATGATGACCATATCATTAGAAATAGCTGCTAGCTTGAACATACTTGAAGGCCGAGAGAATATCAAAGCTTACTTAAGTCGAGTTCAAGCTCGAGAGGCTTATCAAAAGGCAAGAGCTTTTGGTTAGTGAAGTGCCAGGGGTATTATGTTGGCTAAAATTAAATAAACAATAGCAGATTTTGTAATCTCAAGAATTGGCGGGGGAAGGCAAGGAGGCGTGCTTCATCTGCACAATAAGGGCTAACAATATTCGTTGGCCTCTTTTGTTGATTGAGTTCCGTCTGCCATTTAACAAAAGGAGCATAGCCCTTTATATCTTTGGTATATGATCTAAACTTAAATAACAGATAGTTCATCATCTATATTACATTATTTAAGTACTTTCTATGCATAATCCTTTAGGTAATCTAAAACCTCGTCGTAGGCTGTTTCTCATATTCTTAATCAGCCTCTCTGGCATGTTTATTATTCTTGCGCTTTTCTATTATGGTCTCAATACCAGTTTGATAAATGAGAAAAAGTCTCAGTCAAATCATTTGACGACGGCATCGATCGGCGTTGTGAAATATTATTATCGATTGTTTAAAGAGCAGAAAATGACCGAGTCTGATGCTAAGAGAAAAGCTCTGGATACCATCGAAAACATGACCTTTAGTGGTCAAGGTTACTACTGGATTAATGATGGCAATGGCATTTTACTAATGCACCCTTACACGTCTGAATACGTTGGCACCGATGTCAGAGTGCTAAAAGACATCAACGGCGTTTATATGTTTAGAGAATTCATTCGAGAAGCTAAAGCAGGGGGCGGCTATGTAGAATATTACTGGCCAAAGCCAAACGGCGAAGAAAAGTTTCCGAAGCTATCTTATGTTGGTTATTTTGAACCTTGGGACTGGGTCGTTGGTACGGGACTCTACATCGACGAAATGCAGCAAGATATCCAAAGTTATGCTAATCGGGCGATAGGGGTTGTTGTTTTTTTCGCCTTTTTATTCTTTGTTGCAACTATGTACTTTATGCGGAAGCTGGTAGAAGAGCTAAGAAGCAAAGCGATAAGGGATCCGCTCACATCGCTCTATACTCGACGTTATTTAAATGAGCGGTTGTCGGAGCTGCAATTAAAAATGAAGAGGGAATCAGATGCCCGTCTAGCGGTATTATTTATGGACATCGACCACTTCAAAAACATTAATGACACCTATGGTCACAATAAAGGCGATGCAGTTATCGAAAAAACAGGAAAAGTTATTTTAAGTATGTCTCGACCTGACGATATCTGCGTTCGATACGGTGGCGAAGAGTTTGTCGTTATTGCCGTATCAGAGCATACAGAGGTAGCGGAGTTGCTCGCTGAACGAATACGTCTCTCTTTGAATGGCGTTCAATTTGATGACAACAGTGAGTCTTTTAATGTCACCTTGAGCGTCGGTGTTGCTTACCAAAAAGAAAATGAGGAACTTTCTGATACTATCGAGCGAGCTGACCAAAACTTGTACAAAGCCAAAGAGGAAGGAAGGGATAGAGTAATATGTGACGATGGGACATAATTTGTACGGCTTTGACTTTAGCTAGGATTAAATAAATTAAGATTTCATATACTTATAAATTGAATGAAGAACTTAAGAGTCAATAACGAAAGTAAGGATTAAGCTTTCATACTCCAAAAGAGGTAAAAGTACCATAAACAATGATTGACTCGATATTTCTCCTTTCTTATTATCCCGCAGGATTTTTTACCTACTTTGATAGAAATCATCTAAATGGATGCTGTATTTAAATTGAACAAATTCAAACTTTTTGAAGCCATGTTTTTATAAACATTTTTTGAGCACACTCTTGTTCTTGAGTGTTCGATGTTAATTGGATGAGTGTGGACAAAAAAGAACCTAATGTTGAAAATTTGATTGAAAACTAGGCTAATTTAATGAAATTGGCAGAATTGTAATAGCTTTTGTCCAAGGATTTATAACTCTATAACGAAATAATTGAGTACCATTCCGCCAATTAATAGTCGGAATTTATTGTTAATCAGGATCACCGAATGAGTTGATAAAAGTCGCACTCAGATCTTTTTTATTGTTTTAACCATTTTAATAACCACCACGACGGATTCAATATTAAGAGGATACTTAAATTGAACAGGCTAAATATTCATAGTGTCTTGTTGTTATCTTTTACCTCGCTAATGCTTGTTGGCTGTAATAACGAGGCAGACATCAATGAACAAAAATTAAAATCTCTCCAACCATCCGAGAATGTTGTTTTATTGGATGATGATATGGATGGCGTTCCCAATCATTTTGATCAATGCTTTTCTTCCAATTCTACGAGCGTTGATATCAATGGATGCCACCTCGACGAAGAAGCTAACTTGGGTTCCCAAAATTCAACTTTTGCGATAAGTGAACGGATCTCTACCTCCGGTAGAAATTTGGCTGGCAAAAATTCTTTGCGTTCTACAAGTGTTTATAAAACCGTCAATATGGATGGGAACGACATTCTTGCTGGCACAGCGGGTAGAGATGTTTTAGTTTCTGGTGGTGGTGCTGATGAATTGTCGGCTGCAGAAGGCGATGACATTTTAATCGGCGGAAGCGGAAATGATACCTACATTATTGGACCAAACAGTGGCTCAGATGTCATTGTCGATGTGGATGGTAGCAACACGCTTTATTTCGTTGATGGCATCAGTTTCAATGATGTTGCAAGTGGTTTAACAAAGTCAGGGGATGATTTGGTTCTGGTGTTGGCCGGTGGTCCTAACCAGATTCGTGTAGAGAAGTTTTTTGCTCTTGCAAACACCATTGATAAGTTGGAGTTTCAATCCGGTGGTTCAATTACGGCGGCACAACTTTATGGGGCTTTTGGTTTAGCGGCCCCAACAGCTACGGAACTCAGTCGAGATATTATTGGTGGCACAAACCAGGCCGATACTGTTTTGGGTACCGCATTACCCAACATTTTATTAGCTGGTCAAGATAATGACACTTTAGCGGGCGGTGAGGGAAATGACTATTTAGTCGGTGGCGATGGTAATGACACTTATCAAATCGGTGCACAAAGTGGTCTGGATGTCATTGTTGATGGAGAAGGGAACAACACGCTTCATTTTGTTGATGGTATTGGATTCAACGATGTCGCCAGCGGATTGTCAAAGTCTGGCAATGATTTAATCCTCAACATAGGTACGGGCGAGCACAAAGTTCGTCTGATTGGTTTTTTCAGCCTCACTCAAGTTATCAATACCATTACTTTTGAAACCGGTGGCCAGATAACCGCTTCACAATTGTATGGTGTATTTGGTGTTTCTGCGCCTACCAATAATTTGCCAGTCTTCGACCAGGTGAACAATGGCGACAACTCTAATCCTCCGGCTGATGAAGATAACGACGGTGTTGTTGATGACGTCGATTTATGTCCCAATACGCAGGCAAATGACTCGGTTGATGTTAATGGTTGTGGATTAAGTCAAAAAGATTCAGACAATGATGGGGTTAACGATGCTCTTGATCAATGTCCTGCAACGGCGAGTAATGAAACCGTTGATCAAAATGGTTGCCCTGATGAGCAAAGTGGTAGTCAAGACAATGCAAATGGAATTGATCTGTCAGGTAACGACACATTAGTCGGTACGAGTAGTCGAGACTTTTTGGTGGCAGGAGCAGGTTCCGACCAATTATCGGGTTTAGAAAGCCACGACATTATGTTAGGTGGTAATGATCAAGACACCTATATTATCGGTTCAAACAGCGGAACCGATTTAATCATTGATGTATCGGGACAGAACATCATTCGTTTTATCGATGGCATTAGTTTTAACGATATCGCCAGCGGCTTAACTCGCTCTGGTAACAACTTGATTTTAAGAATTGGAAGTACAGGCAACGAAGTACAGGTCGAAAACTTCTTCACAGTTAGTAATACCATCGAAACCATTGAGTTTGAAACGGGTGGTTCTATTTCTGCAGCCCAACTGTTTGGTGCTTTTGGTGTTGCAGCGCCTACGGCTTCTGCAAACAGTGCAGATGTCATTATCGGTTCAGGTGAAATCGACACTCTAACAGGCTCAACTAACGCAAATATCTTAATCGCAGGTCAAGGTGATGATACTCTAGAAGGCAAAGCGGGAGATGATTATTTAGTCGGTGGTCCAGGTAAAGATACTTACATCATCGGCGCTTCGAATGGAGTTGATCTGATTATTGATGGCGAAGGGGATAATGTAATCCACTTCATCGACGGAGTGACTTTTAATGACGTGGCGAGCGGATTAGGAAAAGTCGGTGACGACCTCGTACTAACGGTCGGCGGAAGTGCTCACAAAATAAAAGTAAATCAATTTTTTAAAGCGTCTCACAGTGTAGCTAAAATAACATTTGCTACCGGCGGAGAGCTATCAGCCGCGCAAATTTTTGCGGCATTTGGTTTATCGCAACCCAGCGAAAACTATGCAATCAATGATCTTTTAACCGGCGTTGCGGCAGAAGATACCGACAATGATGGTGTGCCTGATGCATTAGACTCATGCCCATCAACGCCAGCTGGAATGGCTGTGAATGCAAGTGGATGTGCGGATTCTCAGTTGGATGATGACAATGACGGTGTGTTTAACGATGCGGATCAATGCCCAAATACTTCTTCAGGAGCCAACGTTAATGCGAATGGCTGTGCCGAGTCACAATTAGATAGTGATAACGACGGCGTTAACAATGCATTAGACCAATGTCCTAATACGGTGGCGGGTGCAACCGTCAACGCTAATGGCTGTGCCGACGCACAAGTAGATAGCGACAACGATGGTGTGAATGATGCTTTAGATCAATGTCCGAATACTGCTTCTGGTGCGACGGTTAATGCTAATGGTTGCGCCGACGCTCAACTTGATAATGATAACGACGGTGTTAACAATGCGTTGGATCAGTGTCCTAATACTGAAGCTGGAGCCACCGTTAATGTAAGTGGTTGTGCCGAGTCACAACTAGATAGTGATAATGACGGTGTTAACAATGCGTTAGACCAGTGTCCGAATACTGCGTCAGGAGCGACAGTTAATGCCAATGGCTGTGCCGAGTCTCAACTGGATAATGATAACGACGGCGTTAACAACGTTTTGGATCAGTGCCCCAACACGGAAGCAGGAGCGACCGTTAATGCGAACGGTTGTGCTGAATCACAACTAGATAGTGATAATGATGGTGTTAACAATGCGCTGGATCAATGTCCTAATACCGAAGCTGGAGCGACGGTTAACGCCAATGGCTGTGCCGAGTCTCAACTAGATGATGATAACGATGGTGTTAATAACGTTTTGGATCAGTGTCCGAATACAGAGGCTGGTGCGACCGTTAATGCGAACGGTTGTGCTGAATCACAACTAGATAGTGATAATGACGGTGTTAACAATGCACTGGATCAATGTCCTAATACCGATGCTGGAGCGACTGTTAATGGCAATGGTTGTGCTGAGTCACAATTAGATGATGATAACGATGGTGTTAATAACCCATTGGATCAGTGTCCAAATACCGAGGCCGGTGCAATCGTTAATACTAATGGTTGCGCTGAATCTCAACTGGACGATGATAACGATGGCGTTAATAACGCGTTAGATCAGTGCCCCAATACTCAGGCGAGTGCCACCGTTAATGCTAACGGCTGTTCAGAATCTCAGTTGAACGAAGATTACGATAATGACGGTGTTATCAATCGTGACGATCAATGCCCATCGACAGAAGAGGGAGCAACCGTTAACGAAAATGGTTGTGCGGCGTCTCAACTTGATACTGATAATGACGGTGTTACCGACAATTTAGACCAATGTGCAAGTACATCCGCAGGTGCTGTTGTGGATACCAATGGTTGTGCTGAAGCCCAAAGAGATGATGATAACGATGGTGTATTAAACGGTATTGACCAATGTCCAGATACCGCAGAAGGAGCGACCATTGATGTAAACGGTTGTGCGGAGTCTCAAATAACCGATGGCATGCGTTACAAAAGTTCTTTGCTTCCAAAAACAGGTGCGGACGTATCTTACTCTACGTTAGATGATGCTGATTTAAACTGGGGACAAGACCGACACTATGTAAGAAGCAATACCTTCGATACGGTTACCGATACCAAAACAGGATTGGTTTGGTTGGATAATCTTGAAACTAAGGAATCTAACTATACCTGGACAGCCGCTCGAGATTACTGTTTAGCATTAGATTACGCGGACAGAGATGATTGGCGATTACCGACGGCGTTAGAACTTTTATACTTGCTTGATCTAAGCTCAAGTCATTCTAGAGACATTCCTAAAATTGATGGAGCCTTTGCCAATGCCACCGACAATTATTACTGGGCCAATAAAAAAGATAGGATCTCAGGTGTCGATTACGGTGATGTTGTTCATTTTGATTTAGGAACGAGAGGCCAACGAAAAACGAGTTTAGAAGCAGCTCCTCGATGTGTCAGTGGTACACAAAAATCTGAAGCTGAGTACTTTAGAGAAAGCCCTATTTATTCTCAAGCCAATACGGTGACAGATACTGTCAACCGAATCATGTGGCAAGATGATATTGTCGTAAAAACGAATGAGTTTACATTTGCAGAAGCTTTAAATTATTGTGAGAGCTTAGAGTTAGATGGTTCGACGGATTGGCGACTGCCTAACATCAACGAGTTGCACTCAACGTATAACAATATTATTTCAACCAGTAATCCTACATTTAAGAACCGTCCTCCACGTACGGGTAGTTCATACCCTTATCTGTGGAGTTCGACTACTTCGCCTTATGACACTGACAGTGCCTATGTTTTATGGGTGTCTCCTGGTAATGCTCACAGCTACTATAATCGCAAAACCAGCTCATGGGGAGATACTAAGAACTTTGTTCGCTGTGTAAGGGATTATAGCTATCCAGTTTCAGTGCCAGGTGGTGATAGAAGTGCAACAGTCGGAGATACCATTTCTTTTGATGGTGGTGCCAGTTATGATCCAGATGGAACGGTCGTACAGTATCGTTGGTACGATCCTGACAGTATCAGTATAATATTTGGGACTGTGACTTATTCAACGGTTTATAGCGGTGAGCAAACATTCGAAAGCAATAGTTTCCCTGTTGGTTCGAATAACGTTGAGTTGGCTGTTACCGATAACAACGGACTGGTATCGCGTCAAAGTTTTGTGGTAACCATTGTCGACCGTGACAATGAAGCACCTGTTGCGAACTCACAAGCCATTAATACTAATGAAGACGAAAGTGTCTTGATCACATTGGTTGCTACGGATGGTGATACTGATCCTCTGAATTACGAAATCACTGAGCAGCCTCAAAGTGGTGCCGTGAGTTTGAGTGATAACAAAGCAACTTACACTCCTAACGAAAACTTCTCTGGAACAGATAGCTTTAAGTTTAAAGTGAACGACGGTTCAGCAGATTCAAACATTGCCACCGTAACGATTAATGTGGCCTCTGTTAACGATGCACCTCCAGTTGCTAATGCAGGTGGTAATAAAGAGATTACACTGGGAGGCGTCGTTCATTTTGATGCTTCGGAGAGTTACGACGAGGAGGGGATTGTTTCTTACCAATGGTCGCTAGATGGTAGCGTGCTAAGTACAGAGAAAACTTTTTCTAAAAGTGATTTTGGTGTTGGCCAACATCAAGTGACTCTTGCTGTGACTGATACTGATGGAGCCGAAGCAACGGATGAGATAACCGTTAGTGTAAGCTATCCATTCGAGCAATGTACTGTTGAAGCTATTGAAGACGATTCTGAGTTTGTTGATTCTTATCCGTCAGAAGATATTAGCTGGATTGGCCTCAACATGACGGATGTTAAAGAAATCGAAAGAGCCTTTAACCATGCTCGTGCGATTGATAACTCTGTTTTCAAATTCTTAAAGATGCCGACTCAGTCCATCTGGAATAGCTGGTCTCTGCAACAAAAAGGGTTATACCTTACTAATAGTGAGCGAGAAGCTCGCGGATTAAAACCCTATGAAGGCGTGAGCCCTGATGTGGTTCAGGTGACGCAAAATTACGCAGACTATATTCGTTTAAACAACGAAATTATTTCTCATACTCGTAGCAGTGATGGAGCTTCGCCTGCCGATCGTCTTAATGAAAACTCTACCATTAAAGGCAATCATGAAGCGGGTATCAAAGCAGAAAACCTATATGGTGGTTTTGATTACGCCGAAACACCTGATCCTACTACCGCACTTATTGATGCTATTTACCGTTGGACTTATGCCGATAAATACCCCTATGCAGGAAAAGCCTGGGGACACCGAGATCTTATTTTACAACCAGGATTGAAAGAAAACTCTGGCAACAGTCATGCAGAAGGGTTGATTGGATTTGGTGTTTCTACAGGAGCGTATGATCCAAGTGGTTCTAATCCTTCTAGTTTGGGTGTCGTTGTTTCACTCAATGTCATTGATCCTATTGATACATGGAGCCATAGCAATTCCGAGTTGGTGGATACCAGCACGGCACACCAATGCAACAGCTCTACAGTAATCAATGTCGATACAACTGGCATCGATGTTAATCAGCTTAAAGCGGTTAGCATCAGTCCATCTAACATTGTGCTGAATGTAGGCGACTCTGAACCACTGGCTGTGACAGGATTGTTCGCTGATGGTACAAAAAGAGACTTAACAAGCACCGCTAGCTTTGTTCCTGACGCTTTGTCTGTGGTTAATGTTGATTCTGGTGTGGTAACGGCGTTAAAACTGGGTTATGCCTCAATATCAACTCAAATTAACGGTATTAAATCAAACCGAGTATTTGTGACCGTTGGTGAGCCTACCGATATCAGCAACTTAGCCGGTACATTTGCAGAAGACTTTTTAGAATACATTCCTGACAATGGAACCATTGCTCAGTATGATCCTAAAGCCTTTGGTTTGTTTACTGGTTTGGTAAAAGACAAACACAGCAATCCACTTGAAGGCGTTAAAGTGGCTTTCCATAGTAATCCTGAGTATGGAAGTGTTTTAACCGACAGCAATGGTCGCTTTGTAATCGCTGGCCATGCGGGTAAACGTGCACTGGTATACAACAAAGAAGGTTATTTAACCATCCATCGTGAGATTGTTGCTGCGAGCAATGCTTGGAACACACTTGATGATGTCGTCTTACTTGAAGTGGACACCAAGCTCACGGCGATTGATTTAAATTCCAACACTCCACAGGTGCATCGTTCAACGGTTATTACCGATGCGTTCGGTTCTCGTTCTGCGACCATTGTGTTTAATGGAATCTCATCAGCAACCATTGAGTCACGAGATGGTTCTACTCGAACGATTGAAGATTTCTTTGTTCGTGCTACCGAGTATGAGTTGCCAGAGTCCATGCCTGGAGAGCTTCCTCATGAATCTGCTTTTACTTATTGTTCTGAGTTAGAGATCCCTGGCGTTGGCGATGACGAAACCGTTACTTTCGACAAACCGGTCACTATGTACGTGGACAATTTCCTTAACTTTAGAGTGGGAGAAATTGTTCCAATTGGTTACTACGACAGAAATGCGACTGACTGGAAAGCTTCTGATAACGGAGTCGTCGTTAAGTTGTTAGATAGTAACAACGATGGTTTAGTGGATGGCCTTGATTACACGGGCGATGACATTGCTGATGACATTAATAAAAACGGCAGCACCACTGACGAAGTGATTGGAATCGAAAACTTTACACCAGGTGATACCTACTGGCGTGGAAGCTTTAACCACTTTACTCCATGGGACTACAACTGGCCCTGGGCACCAGGTGCTGGCTCAACATCAGCAGGATTCCCTTATGGAAATACCAACGGTGAAAATCCTAACAATAATGAAAATGCCTGTGTTAGTTCTTACATCAATCTCAAGCCTCAAGCGCTGCATGAAGACATTGAGATTACGGGAACGGACTTAACGCTACATTACTCAAGCCAAAGAACCGATGCTTATCATCATAAAATCGAAGCAAAGGTCAGCGGCGATACTATTTCGTCTACCTTGATCGAAATGATCGCAGTGCTTGAAATTGGCGGTCATCGTTTCGAGCAAAAGTTTGCACCACAAACCAATAAAGACGTTGAGTTCATGTGGGATGGTCGTGATGCTAAGGGCAATGTATTACGTGGATCGATTCCAGGTCGAATTCGTATCGGCTATCGATACCCCTTGGAGTACATGAGTGCTGGTAATGCCGCTGACCGAAGTCAGGCATTAGATGAGTTCGCGAATGCTTGGGCGCAAGTAGGTTCTGAAGTAACTGCTGTTAGAGGTCGACAAGACTTTATCACCTGGACTGATCAAAAGATTAACGTGTTTGGTGCGCCAGAGAGTCATATCGCAGAAGGTTGGTCTGTCTCTAACCATCACACTTTGGCTCAAACGGACAATCAAAGTCGAACCAAACTGGTATATCGCGGTGACGGCGACAGTGAATATGTTGTGACAATGGCAAATGTTCTTAATACCGGAATCACACACAGTATTGTTACAGGTGACGACGGTTACTATCAGGATGATGGAAAAGACATTGACTATGTTGTTGATGCCGACGGCGTATTGATTGATAAGGTAACAGGGCTTGAGTGGCAGTATATCAGTGACAAGCCTGCTGCCTTCACAAGAATGGTTGAAGCTTCAGCCTATTGCCGAGCGTTAAACATCGGAGATACCAGCACTTTTGAATGGCGTTTACCAACGGCAAAAGAGCGAGCATATACCATTGATAAATCGAATACTCAAAAGGGTGCTCGTATTTACCAAACTGATGCTCTCAGTCATTGGACGAGCAGCACTAGTAATGAAGATGAAGAACTGCTTCCTGTTGTTTGTGTTAAAGGTCAAACCATCGATTCATTATATGTTGAAGGTTTGAAGCGTGACGATGTAGCAGAGGTAGTGACGGACGAACAAAATGGATTAATGTGGCAGGATACTGCGGCGAATGCATCGAATCTGTTTAATTGGACTGGTGCCATCAATTATTGTGAGTCATTAACACATGCTGGCTTTGATGATTGGCGCTTACCCAACGTCAATGAACTGCTGTATACATTGCCTAATAGCGTGTTTGTAAATCAAACAACGCTAGATTCGCCGGACCCATGGTTCCCGAATGTTGACTTTAGAAAACCTTACTGGAGCTCAACGATTAATGTTGAAGATGAAAGCCAGGCATGGGCGGTAGAAAGTTTAAGTTACGCTTATCCTGGTTATGCTCATAGCGACACCTACAATGTTCGTTGTGTTCGAGATGACTTGGCAAGTGCAAGCTCTCCTTATGTCTTCGATCAAGATGGCAAGCATATCAAAACCATTGATGTTGCTAGCGGTGTTACCTTAACGACATTTAATTATGACGATCAGGGACGCTTAATCTTTATGACCGACCGTTTTAACAATAAGGTCACTATTCATCGTGATGCAGAAGGTAAGGCGACTTCTATAGAATCGCCTGACGGATATATCACGACATTGGTTGTTGATGTTAACAACGACTTGGGCTCGGCTAAATATGCCGATGGAAACGCGTATATCTTTACCTACGACAACCACTTAATGACGCAAGAGCTGGATAAGGCAAATCACTTATTTACTCGTGAGTTTGATGTCCATGGCCGAATTAAGCAGAGTGAAGACCCTGAAGGTGGTATATGGAGCTTCTACAACATTAAAGATGATTTCTCTAAAATCGTGGAGTATGGCTACTCTACTGCTGAATCAAGCCGTTACTTCTCTAAAGAAAGTCAGCTTTCTGAAGGAGATACTCAAGTATTGACAACTTACAAAGATAAAACAGAAGTCAGTATTGTTCGGAATAAGGAGAAGTTGAGAGAAACGTATGTTGATCAAGGGGTCACCACGATTATCGATATGGCTATCGATCCAAAAACAAAACTCGAAATCCCAAAAACTGTTTCAACAAAATTGCCAAGCGGTTTAGAGAGTGTCACTCAAATAAGTAAAAGCTATGGGCTGAATGGGCAGGTATCCAAGAAGTTATCTGTTGAAGTCAATACAAATGGTAACTTGTTCGAGATTTCTGATGATTTTACAACTGGAGAGAGAACATCGAAGTCCGCCGAAGGTCGAGTGGTAGTAGAACAATTTAACCCTATCAACAGACTTTTAGAAAGCGAACAAGTTTCAGGGTTTCATGCTACCGAGTATGGATATGATAGTAGAGGACGTTTAGTTGCAAGCACGACTGGCGATCGTACCACCACTTTCTTGTATGATGATAATAAAAGTAAGGGCAGTGTAACTTCTATCATCAACGCAATGAATCAGGAAACTTCTTTTGATTACGATGAGCTGGGGCGACTGGTTAAAACAACTTTCCATGATGGTTCCGAAATAAGTCAGGACTACGACGCGAATGGGAACTTAGCGTCTATTCAACCTCCTGGACAACCTGTGCATCGATTTAACTATAACAGTGTTGGAAGAGAAACTCAGTATACTCCACCTATCGTAGACGGGGTCACTATTCCAGAAACTACTTATGAGTATGATAAAGATCGCAAACTTACGAGGATTTTACGTCCAGACGGTTCTCAACTGCTTTATAGATATAAAGCCAATACAGAGCTACTTGGCTCGATGGAAATCCCTCGAGGTATTTTTGAATATAAATACAACTCACATGGTAATCTTACTAACATAGCAACTCCTGAAGGAAATGAGCTAATTATTGGTTATGATGGCGATTTATTAACACAGGAAACTTGGTCGGGTGATGTTGTTGGAGATGTGTCTCTTATTTACAACAATAACTTCCTAATCAGTGAACAGTGCGTTAACTCTACCCATTGCGTTAGTCTCAGTTATGACAAAGATAACTTATTAACTGGTGTGGGAGAGTTATCATTTACTCGAGAAGTACAAAGGCTAGGTCTACAAAAAGGCTCTTCTCTGGGTAATATTCATACATCCCAAAACTATACTAATTATGGCGAAGTTTCTGACTTTTCAGCTAAGTATAATGATGAAGAACTATACAAAGTATATTACTCATTTGATAAGCTCGGTCGAATCTCTAATAAGACTGAAACGATTTTTGGAGTTACTTCAGAAAGTGAGTACAGCTATGACGATGTAGGCCGATTAAAAGCTGTCAATAAGGATAATCAGTTAACTAGTTACTCCTATGACAATAATGGTAATCGATTAAGCCGAGTCACGGGAAGCTCTACCTACTCTGGGCAATACGACGAGCAAGACAGAGTTAAAAGTTATGCTGACTATACTTATAGTTACACTAAGAATGGAGAAGTATTACAAAAAACGAATACTTCATCAGACGAAGTTACTAACTATCGATATGATGTATTAGGAAACTTGCTAAGTGTTGAAATATCGGATGGTTCTAATACTGATTTATATGAGTATATAGTAGATGGTGCCAATCGCAGGATCGGCAAGAAGATAAATGGAGTCACAGTACAAAAGTTTATCTATGCAAATGAACTAAACCCGATAGCAGAACTTGATGCTGATAATAAAGTCGTATCTCGTTATGTTTACGGAGAAAAAGTCAATGTACCAGAATTCATCATTAAGAATGGTGCCACCTATAGAGTGATATCTGACCATTTAGGGAGCCCAAGGTTAGTGGTAAATTCACAAACTGGAGTAGTCGTCCAGCGATTGGATTATGATGAATTTGGGAATCTGATTGCTGATTCAAATCCTGGATTCCAACCGTTTGGTTTTGCTGGTGGTATCTATGACCACCACACAAAACTAGTACGTTTTGGCGCCAGAGACTATGATCCATTTATCGGTCGTTGGATGGCTAAAGACCCCATTCTTTTTGAAGGCCAGGATGTTAATCTATATAAATATATATTCTCGGACCCTGTTAATCTAATTGATCCGACTGGTGAGGCTGGACCTTTAGGTTTTGTAATAGGGGCTGCTCTAGATTTTGGTATCCAGATGCTGATGAATGGTGGTGATATTACAAAAGTTGATTTTGGTGATGTTATTGTTAGCGGCGTCATTGGTGCGGTTGCTCCCTCGATGTTAGTGACTGGAAAAAACTTGAGAAATCTTAAGAAGCGCCATGATCAAATCAACAAAAGAATGTCCGAAGCTACAAAGCAGAAGTACATTCGAAAGTTGAAAAGTAAAAATAAGAAAGTAAGAGATCAGGCTATAGCTGAACTAAAAACAGCCGGATTATGGCAGTTTATGAAGAAGTTATTTAAAGAACTTTTTGATTATTATCCTTGCGAATAGTGTTAAGCTGTAGGTATGAAAAAATATAAATACGAGATAGTGGCGCTCGCAATATTCTCATCACTGTTTGTTATGACCATGATATTCTCTCATGGTCTAACGAGAGGCGTTGTAATAATTGCGTTATCTTTATCCGCCTTTTTTACTATTTATAGCTTGCCGCTGATAAATAAAAAAGTCTGGCATAAGAGTGCTAAGCGAGATGCGATATGGGGCGCAGTTTTGTCTGTTCTTGCGGCAAGTTTCTTTGTTGGAATAAGCCTAAAGTTGGTATTGTTTTTAGTTTTTGGAGCTATATCTGGATACTATGCAGATAAATGGGTCAAACATGTGCCTATGCCTTAATTTAGAGTTTTAGCCGCTTTCAATACAGTCATATTTTTACTTAACGATTGCAACTACCTACACTTAAAAGTACAGGTAGTTGCTTCTATTCTGAGGTAAATTAAGCGCTAGAACTTTATTTGCCCGAAGCTAATTTTTTACGTAATGGGAATTACTTGAGGCGCGATAAGTTATTGTTAAATCTATTGGCGTAGAAGATCTAATGTACTTAGGAGTAGAGGCGGATCCTCCCGCGGAGAAGCTCAATGCCATTCTTGAAGAAGATAGAGCTAACAGCAAGGAGTAGTTGTTTGAGTTAGCTTCACTAAACGTAAATGCTCTGCGAAACATTGATAATATCAATGATTTCGTGGAGTATTACACGAACCCCTTTTGTTTATTATTCTAAGCTTTTAAATTTAGCGAAGGAAACAACGCAGCTGTAGTAGTCACATAGTTGTGAGCGTGATTTACTTTATATCATAAGTGTTAGACCAAGAAGGACGTTTAAAGTGAACTCTAACCTGATAATTCTTTGTACTTCCATTACATTGCTTACCTCTTGTTCATCAGAGCCGGATCACGACCTTTTAATGCAAAAAGCTATTGAGGCTCGTTATCCTGGTATTTATAAGGACGTTGACGAACTTAAACAAGATTACCCTGACTTTTCGCCTCAAATCAGACAATGGTCTGATGACCTTAGCTTTTTATTTGGTCGAGGGAGATATGCAGTAAGGCTTCCAGAAGAAGAGGTTATTATATCAAAGACTGGTATGGTAAAAACTACACGAAGGTGTAGTGTTGAAGGCAAAGCTGGATGTAAAATCATACCACCAAAACATCCTAGTTTAGGTGTAGTGGGGACCTTACAGTTAGGAGCGCCGAGTCATTCTCCTATTACAAAATATAAGATTAGCTGGTCTGGAACGTCAGATGGAACTATTTTAACTAATGGGCACTGCTTTGCTGCCTATAAGGCGTCCGATGAACCATTAGAGCTGACTATCAGTGTTGAAGGCTTCTTACCAATAGTGATTAAGAACATTTACGGTAATCGTTTGATCGCAGCAACTTTTGATAAAGAGCGTAACCACTACGGCACCATAAGAATATCTACAGATACATTCAACCAGTCAAAGACCTGTCTGCAAAGTGTCAGAGACCAATGGCCAAATGTGGGTGGCTGGGCCTGGAAAAGATAAGTCGCCTCACTTAGGCCCAGCCGTTTTTTAAAGCCTTGTCTATATCTATGGAACCCGAAACAGCCACGACTGATCGAGTACTTTGAGCACACGATACATCCAGTCTTCATCGAGTTGGGTTTGATTTAGCGTCATAATAATGGTCGATTGAGTTTTGGGATTGTAAAAAGGTAACACCCCATAAATACCTTCATGTCCCCAGAGTTCTACTTTAACTCCACTGGGAAGACGATACGCTTTCTTCATGACTCCTAACCCGTACTCAAGCTTAACGAGATTGTTAGAACTTGATGAGACAGGTAGTGGCACTGTGTTACTTAACATCAAGTCTAAGGATTCCTGGGTCAACAGGCGTTTGTCTCTAAAAAGTGCTTTTAAAAACAACTTCATCTCAAGAGTATTAGTTACCACGCCACCTCCTGACCAGTCGGCTGACGTATTTATTCCCGAAGCAACCAGATTAAAATTACCTAAGCCCAGTTCAGTTAAGTCCATAAAATGATCGACGGGCGCTTCAGAGTGGTGTGACTCATGCCATTCAAGATAAGCTTTGGTCATTCCCGCAGGTTGATAAATATGCACTCTATAATTGTCAGCCAGTGACATATTGGTTAATTTTTCAATAAGAATACCAAGTAACACATAGTTGGTATCTGAATAATGAAAAGTGTCACCTGGTTTTGCTATTGCATTTTGCGCCAGACCGTTAGAAAAATAGTATTGCAGTATCTTCTTTGCATTCCATTGTCTGGTAGCCGCTCCCGTTTCTTGAACTCCCAGCGCATCTAACACACCCGCCAAAGCAAGAGACACCTCATCCTCGCTATCAGTTGCAGTATCAAATATATAATCTTTTAACCCGCTGGTATGGTTAAGCAGTTGCCGAACAGTAATCTGCTCGCCATATAGTTCATTGGCAAACTGATTTAGCTGATTGAGGGTGTAACCTTCTGGCATATCGTTCTGTCTTAACAACTCAGACAATGGTTGATCCAGTTGTAATAAACCATCTTCAACCAGCTGCAAAACTCTTATTGCCGTAAACATCTTAGCTGCGCTGGCGATTCGGAAGTTGTCATCAGCTTGCATGTTCCGAGTTGATTTAACATCGGCTATTCCTTGGGCATCTTGCCATAGATAACCATGCCTGGGGACATCAACTAATAAAGCTGAGTTTTGGATGTTGTCTCGTCGCAAACTATCACTCAAGATGGTTTTGAAGCCGTCATCGGCTCTGCCATTTAAGAAAAGTGACAACTGTTCTACTTTGTCTGAGTCTTTACATGCACTCGCCAAACACAAAAAAAGACCGATAAACAAAACCCTGACTCTAGTTAACTTAAACATCTGTGAACCTCTTTTAACGATTGAATTCCACAGAAATCTAACAAAAATCAAGATGTTATGAGTTCGGACCGATAAGACAGAACTCTCATTAGAGAGATTTGTATACTCAAACTACTGATTTAGCCTTCGATAGTCTCCAGGTGTTTTATCAGTAAATTTCTTGAATGCAGTATAAAACGCAGACTTAGAGTTAAAGCCGCAGTCGACCGCGATATCGACAATCTTTTTGTCGCAATGAGTGACTAATTGTTTTTGAGCTTCCTGAATACGGTATTGATTAACGAAGTCAAAAAAGTTTTGAGCGAGGTTCTGGTTAATGGCTTGCGATAGGTGATGAGATGAAATCTCCATTCGTTCGGCCAATTTGGTAAGAGATAATTCACTATCAAGAAAAGGCTTGTGTGTTCCCATAAAGTCTTGAGCCGTTTCAAGGAGCTGCAAGGATAGTGATTTATCGATGGCGGAATTCTGATATTTGACTTCAGTTTGTTGGAGCTCAGAAGTATTCATTTTCATTGGCTCCATCGGACGCGACGCTCGGTAAGCCGTGATCTGATTGAAAACTGTTCGCTTTTGGAAGGCAAAGTAACTAAGTACATAAAGCATTAGTATGAGTAACAAATGAACGCTGATGAATAATTCATCCGTAATATCCAGAAGGCCACCGATCAAAATCTGAGCTAAGCTGAGTAACCAGATTGCCATCATTGCGAAAAGAATCAAATATAACCAGCGCAGAGACACTTTTTGTTCAGAAGAATAAAAGGACTTCAAACTCTTGCGATGGAGCTTCAATGCCCGAAGTGCAAAAGCAAAATATAAAGGACCCTGTATCGTCGATACTAAAAACACAAATATGACACCAGAGATTAGAGTCCAGTTGCTGATAAGCTCTTCTTTAATTCCAACGAAAGCAAAAAACACTTTTTCTTCTACGGGCAGCATAAAGAAGGGGAGCAATAGGAAAATTGATATCAATGCTGGGAAAAAATGCCATAAAAACCGGCGTTGCCACTTTGAATCCAACATATAACGGATATAACCATAAAGCATAGGGCAAAACACTAAACTTAATGGGAAGGCAGCACCTATTAAATAGGGAAAGCTTCGATACAATTCTGAGAGATAAAAATATGCATCAACCAAGGTCAAACTGATCGATAAACAGATGATTGATAGCCATGTACTAGAGACACTTAAGCTTTTGCGATTCGTGAAAAACAGTATGGCAATCAAGACGCCTTGTAGAGCGCCAAATAACACAAAGCTAGCTGACCAATTCATATATTTAGAAACCTATTGTTAAAACCTTTTGTCTGAGTGCATGGCTCTTTGTTTATTAACTATGCATTATGATACCAACAACTTCGTTAAGAATTCATGTACCTAAAGCTGATAAGTGACAAATCATCTTCTCAGATAGTGTTTGGAACAAGCCATATCAACTAGTTTTAAAGACGGAATAAAGTGTTTCATGTTGAATGCTGAACTAAGCAAAAGATAAAACAGGGAACTGATGAGGACTAAGAATTCTTTATTAGTCCAAGAGTTAACTAATGGCTATTAAAAATCAGCCAACTCTTTGCTTAATTCAGACACCGTTCTAAGGATGAGTTTTCGGTGGATAGTTTTAAGATATTGATTAATATGGACTTTATTTGAATTTCTCATAAGTGAAATCATTGTTGGCGGGAATTGGTTAACGACCCAAGAAAATCTAGGGCTATAGTGGCAGCTCAACTTTATTGATGAAAAAGAAAAGGAAAAATCATGAAAAATAAAAGCTCTATTGTTGCATCAATACTCGCGATGTTTGCGATATCTGGCCCAGTGACCAGTGCAGAAAAACTTGCTGGTGAGACATCTGATGGTTGGTGGAATGGGACTCATCTTTTAGAGGGTGGCCATATACTGATACCTGTTAACTCCAAGTGGAAAAAGTTAGGTAGCGATGGCTCATTAAGAACCACCAGTTTTTCTAATATCGGCTGGAATAACAATCCTCAAGTTATGGACGTAAATGGCGATGGCCATAGTGATGTTGTTCTCGCATACAATTACACATGGAATATTATGTTTGCCGATGGGTACGGAGGGTTTAACAAACCTATAAACACTCGGATATCGAATAAAGGTTGGAATACTAACCCTCAAGTAATGGATATTAATGGTGATGGAAAAGACGATCTCTTAGTAGCTGCTGACGGGAAGTGGAAAGTATTAATATCCAATGGTCGTGGGTTTAATACTCACATTAATACCAATCGAGCGAATACTGGATGGAATAATAACCCTCAGGTACTCGACGTCAATGGTGATGGTATGGATGACCTGGTGGTTGCTTATAATTACACTTGGAATATTTTCTTTAGTAATGGTCGCGGTTTTAATAGTGCAGTAAACAGTCGAGTAAGCAATGCGGGGTGGAACAACAAAGTGCATGTTGCAGATATGAATGGCGATGGTTTAGAAGATATGTTGGTCGCAGTCAACGGTACCTGGAAGAAAATTCAGTCTTATGGATCTGGTTTCAATCAGCCCATTAATACTGGACGTTCAAGTGTAGGATATGCTTATTCTCATATTATGGACACTAACTACGATAACATCCCTGAATTAGTCTATCCCAAGGACTTTTTTGACAACAATCATGTCGGAAACTGGATGATTGTAGACTTAAGAAGCCATCAGCTCATTGATTCTCAAGTGCCTGCTTATGGTTACCGAAATGTTGCACACGTAACCAGTAAACATCAACTGACTCTTGAACACAATGGCTATTGGAGAAGAACCAGTCTTCGCCGTCCTTGGTAACTCAGTATCTGGAAACTTGATATGTAAAAGTGGCTGATTTGATCAGCCACTTTTGCTGTTTTTTGTCCGCAGAAATTATTCTCTTTGTCTGAAATTCAGGACAAGATCGTTTCATGTTAAAGGTGTATTAAGCAGGAGTTTGTTCTGTTGCTGAATGATACTCCCTTAAACTCTGCGCCGCGCTAACCATATTTTTAAGAGCCGGGAGCACCTCTTTCCATTGACGAGTTTTTAGACCACAGTCTGGGTTTATCCAGAGTCTATCAAAAGGGATTCGTTGTGCTGCTTTGTCCATCAAGGCCGTTATTTGCTTTTCGCTGGGTATATTTGGCGAATGGATATCGTAAACTCCAGGTTCAATTTCATTCGGGTAACTAAAGTTGTCAAACACATCTAACAGTTCCATATCTGAACGAGACGTTTCAATGGTAATGACATCCGCATCCATTTGCGCTATCGAATCAATGATATCGTTAAACTCCGAGTAGCACATGTGCGTATGAATTTGGGTTTCGTCTTTTACACCGCTTGCGGAAAGGCGAAAACTTTCTACAGCCCAGTTTAAATACTCAGTCCACTGTGAACGACGTAAGGGTAAACCTTCTCGCAATGCAGGTTCATCAATCTGAATGATCTTGACTCCAGCGACTTCCAAATCGAGTACTTCCTCTCGAATTGCCAACGCTAGCTGCAAGCAGCACTCTTTTCGGGAGATATCATCACGTACAAAAGACCAGTTCAAAAGAGTGACCGGACCTGTCAACATGCCTTTTACGGGTTTTTCTGTGAGTGATTGAGCAAAATCAATCCACTTTACCGTCATGGCTTGAGAGCGGCTGATGTCACCAAATATAATCGGTGGCTTTACGCATCGGGAACCATAAGATTGAACCCAACCAAATTGGCTGAAAGTATAGCCTTTTAACTGCTCGCCAAAGTATTCAACCATGTCGTTTCGCTCTGCTTCACCATGAACCAGCACATCCAGGCCGAGAGATTCCTGTTGTTCAATGGATACCCTGATTTGTTCTTTCATTTTTTCTTCATAACGGCCATTGTCCAGTTCTCCCAGTTTAAATTGTCTTCGAGCTTGGCGAATATCTGTGGTTTGAGGGAAGGAGCCAATGGTAGTTGTAGGAAACGATGGCAAATTTAGGTGCTTTTTCTGATAAATCGCTCGATTTTGATAGTTGTTGCTCCGTTTTGTCATATCGGCAGAAATATCTTTAGTTGCCTTTATCACTTGAGGATTATGCACTCGTTTTGATTGACGGCGATTGCTAACCGCTTTTAAGTTTTCTGTCAGTTCCGCTTGAACAGATCCTGGTCCATCGTTAAGTGCACGGCTCAAAATCTGTAACTCTTCTAGCTTCTGTTTTGCAAAAGCCAGCCAGGCTTTTACTTCTGTATCTATTTGTGTTTCGTTATCTAGATCAACTGGCACATGTAGCAGGGAGCAGGATGGCGCTAACCATAATCGATCTTGCAAGCTTTCTGCATAGGGCTTTAATTTTTCCAGACACGCAATCAGATCGGTCTTCCAGATATTTCGCCCATCAATAATCCCTAGTGAGAGCACTTGATCATCGGATAAAAAGTTCAATAGGTTATCGAGCAATCGATTTGCATCTTCGCCCTGTTGCAGAGCTTCAATATGCAATCCTGCAACGGGTAATTGACCTGCAAGAGGGAGATTTTCTTCTAACTGACCAAAATAAGTGGTTAGCAAAATATTAACTCTGGCGTTTTGGAGAGCTTGGTAGGCTTTTACAATCGCTAACTGCCAATCATCATCGAGTTCAGTTACCAATATCGGTTCTTCCACTTGAACCCATTCCACATGATTATCATCAAGAAGTCGCAGTAACTCTGCATAGATGGGGAGCAATCTGTCGAGGAGGGTCAGTTTGTCACTATTGTCTTTGGTTTTGGCTAACCAAAGGTAAGTTACTGGACCAATAACAACCGGTTTCGCATTAACGCCTTGTGCTCTTGCTTCTTTGATTTGTGCTATCAACTGCTCTGGGTTTAAATGAAAAGTTGAGTCGGCGTTTAACTCTGGAACAATATAATGGTAGTTAGTATCGAACCATTTAGTCATCTCTCCTGCGAATACACACTGAGCATCTGTATCATTCGCTGACCGTCCTCGAGCAAGGCGAAAATATTGATCAAGTTCATGATCATCAGATATCGCGACTCGTTCTGGGATATTGCCTAATAAGAAGCTGGTATCCAACACTTGATCGTAAAATGAAAAGTCACCCACAGGAACAAAGTCGCAATGTTGCTGCATACCCCAGTTTTCAGCTCTAACTGATTGCGCTACTGCCTGTAGAGCCGTTTTACTGTTATCACCGTTCCAGTATGCTTCTAGCGCAAATTTTAATTCTCGTTTGGAACCAATTCGTGGAAATCCAAGGTTATGTATTTTAGCCATATCGTCATCCAATTTTAAAAGTCACTTGAAGAAGCAAGAGTTTATGGCATTGATTTGATGAGGAATAATGGTATATTTTCAACAACCAATGAATAGTTTTCATAGTTGCTATGATCGAACGAATACATTTAAAGATTTTGCGAGAGATTGACCAGCTTGGTTCTCTTACCGCAGCGGCTAAGTCCTTGCATTTGACTCAATCTGCTTTGAGTCATAGCTTTAAAAAGTTAGAAAACCAGTCGGGCACTCAACTGTGGCACAAAAAAGGCCGCCAAATACATTTAACACAAGCCGGAAAGTTTTTGCTTAATGAAGCTAATCGACTTTTGCCACAGATGGAAAGATTGGATGAGGTACTGCTTCAATACGCAAAAGGAGAGAGGGGGGCATTGCGCATTGGGATGGAGTGCCACCCTTGTTATCGTTGGTTGTTAAAAGTGGTTGAGCCATTTCTTGCGGAGTGGGAAGGAGTCGACGTTGATGTAAAGCAAAAGTTTCAGTTTGGCGGTATGGCAGCGTTATTTAATCATGAGATTGATATCTTAGTAACACCCGATCCTTTGGAAATAAAAGGGATTAAGTTTTCTCCTGTTTTTGACTATGAACAAGTGCTGGTTGTTGCAACTACAAATGCACTCGCAACTCATACGACTGTTAGTCCTGAAGCATTGTCTAACGAAGTGTTATTTACCTATCCGGTAGAGAAAGAAAGGTTGGATATTTTCAAGAACTTCTTAATTCCAGCAAATTGCCAGCCAAAGAAACACAAGCTTATAGAAGCAACAGAAATGATGTTACAGATGGTTGCCGCTGATCGTGGCGTAGCCACATTACCACTCTGGCTGGTTAATGAATATCAGGATTCTTTGCCCATTAAAGCAGTACGATTAGGAGATAAAGGACTGCCTAAAAAAATTTACTTGGGCATAAGGACAAACGAGGAGCCAACGGAATATATCAGAGCTTTTTTTAAACTGGCTTTGAAGTCGAAATTCTAGATAGCAGTCGATGAATCTTAAATTAAGAAGAGTACTCTAATCCCGCTTAGAAGCACCGTAAAAAATGATCCCATTGAGACCTGACTAGACGCTTGAGCAAAGCTGCTTAATGTCAGGTCTCATTGAGTAAGGATACTTACTCAAATGTTAGGTAACTGAGAGCCATCGGTACATTTCAACTTCCACTGTGGGTATTAAAGCCTCCATCGACCCAGTTAGTCAGCAGATCTACATAGTCTTGTCCTGCATCTTCTGAAGAAAAATGTGACGCATGCTCAAAAACGACCAACTTGCTCTGAGGAATATTCTCGGCTAAAAAGTATGCGTTTTCAACCAACACAAACGGGTCTTGTTTGCCCCAGGTAATCAAAGTTGGGGTTTTGATATCCTTAAGCCTTTGTTCAATCCATGGCAATTCTTTTGAATAGGAACCAAAGAAACTAATTGCGCACTTGTGAGCTTGTTGATTATAAGCAATATCATAATATTCCTTTATTGCGCGCTTCGTAGGTTTATGATGATGATAGCCTTCTTTAACGGCGGTCAGGAAGTTCGTTTTCATTATTGGTTTTTTATTTATCCCTTTTGCTAGCCAGCGAATAAAAGGAGACTTGATCACTGTCATCAACATAGGCGACAGTTTTGGTGGAAAGCTTCCTGGTCCATCAAAGATATTTAAACTCAAAAATCGTTGAGCATGATTGATCACCGCAGTTAAAGCGATTGGAACACCAACGTCTGGCCCTACTAAATGTGCTTGTTTGATATTGAAATGATCCATTACCTTTATGATTATTTCGCTCAAGTTACTTGGAGACATATCATTCTCGTCGGCTGTTGATAAACCAAACCCAGGTATGTCAAAAGCTAATACATCAAACTTGTCGCTGAAGGTATTTAGGGAGGATTCCCACATGCGAATACTTTGAGGCAGGCCATTCAACAATAGTAGAGTAGGTGACATAGGCTTTTCTTTTCGAACATAGCGAATTTTAAACTTACCCAGGTTCACAAATTGTGGAGAAAAAAGATCTTCTACGTGTTCAGGCGTATCGGAAGCATAATAAGTCAGTGCCTTGTTCAAAAGAGATTGTGTCATATTGAGCCTATCTTTGTATTTAACCAGTAGTGATTTATTGTGTTAGTTACTAATGTATACTAGGTTATTCTATTTAGTGTAAACTGACAATAAGGCAGTATTTAGTGGTCAAGTTACCTTTTGATAACCTATGGGAGTAGAAGTAATGTCGCAGAAAGAAAATCAAAGACGGGTTTTTCTAAATAACGAAGAATGCCCGATCCGTAATGTGGTGGCACAGATCGGGGATAAATGGTCCATTCTTATTTTGTTTGCATTAGTCGACGGTGCTGACCGATTTAACTCTCTTAAGTCTCGTATTGTAGGAATTTCGCAACGTATGCTCACTCAAACTCTTCGCGATCTGGAGCGTGATGGCTTCGTGCAGCGAACGGTTTTTCCTCAGGTTCCCGTTAAAGTAGAATATGAACTCACCGAATTAGGCAAAGGCTTGTCGGCCTCAGTATGGAAGTTAGTCTCTTGGGCAGACGAGCATCACGCTGATATTCGTAAAGCGCGACAGCTATACGATAAGGCGAATGAAGGATAGAACAAAGACAGCTCTTATTTATTTTGATGTACGAATGTTAGAGGCCATTAGAATAATGTCGTAGACTTAAATGCTTAGCTAGAATTTACTTTAACTAGGATAAAGTTTTTAAAAACAATGAATTACAAGTGCCTCTTAAGGTTTGATCTAGGATTGTTTTTATTGGCTTGGAATTTCAGTCACTATCGTTGAGTCTGCATCTAAGTAGGCTGATTGCATTATCGAGCTTCTTTATTAGTTCTTCTTATAGTTTCCCTATTGCCACCCGTTCTTATCATATAAGAGCTTTGGGAGCAGTACTTCCTCGTCGCATTGAAGAGATACATTTTGAAACACGTCTTACCGCCTGGGCTTTCATTCCTCTGATACAATAAGCCGAAATTGCAAGAACCACGAGACAACAATAATGAAGAAACTCCCATCTTTACGAACAATAACGGCTCTCTGCACCGGCATCTTGTTAACGGCGAATGTGTCGGCAGAAAGTGAGTCTAAAGAAGCCAATAAACACTTTCTTAATTACAAAGATCTCTTTAGTTTAGAATATGCCGCCAATCCTGTAGTCATGCCCGATGGCGACCATGTTATTTATGAACGCCGTAGTATGGATATTATGACGGACAGTATGCGTCGAAATTTATGGACAGTGGCCTTAGACGGCAGCAGTCACATGCCATTATTGTCAGATTCCAAAAATCATTTTAGCCCCGTGTTTTCTCGCGATGGTTCTAAGATGGCTTACTTATCGAGTAAAGAAGGGAAGGTACAAATTTATGTGAGGGATGTGAAAACGGGCAATACCGCCAGAGTCACTGATGTGACCATGAGTCCTAACAGCCTGAGCTTTTCTCCTAACGGAAAGCAAATCGCCTTCGCAATGTTTACTCCCGCTAAACCCAGCTCGTTGTTTAATCTGTCGTTTAAACCTAAAGGGGCTAAGTGGGCGAAGGATGCTCAATATATTGATTCGACCTTATTCCAACAAGACGGCGTTGGGATGAACAAACCAGGAAACCTTCAGGTTTATGTAGTGCCAACGATTGGCGGTACTCCAAGACAAATTACCTCGAGTGATCACAATTATGCTGGCTCTTTGGCTTGGACCAAAGACGGCAAGAAAATCATTGTATCTGCGAATACCAGAGAAGATTTCGAGTTTGATATTTTTAACAGTGATTTGCTAGCCATCGATGTGCTCAGTGGCAAGGTGACTCAGTTAACAAGTGCTACAGGCCCAGAAAACTCACCCAAAATAAGTCCTGACGGAAAACGTATTGCTTTTACTGGATTCGAAGATGACGGTAAGTCTTTTCAAGACAGCGAACTCTATGTGATGAATGTTGATGGGAGTAAGATTAAACAGTTAACTCCAAAGCTGGATCGTTCGGTGCAAGATATTCGCTGGGCAAAAAACAGCAAAGGGCTCTACTTTAGCTACGACAACGATGGTCAAAGACGAGTGGCTTACGTCAGCTTATCTGGCAAGATATCTAATAAAACAAGCTCCTTAGGCGGTATGAGTCTTGGTAGACCTTACACTTCGGGTCAATACGATGTTACTGACAGAGGTAATGTTGTTTACACTCATTCTGACGGCAAAAAACCTGCTGATTTAGCGGTTGTCGATAAGCGTGGTCGAGTAACCAAGCTAACGGATCTCAATGGTGATGTATTTGATCATAAAACAGTGACTAAGCCTGAACTGCTCACGGTAAAAAGCTCTGTTGATCAACGGGATTTGCAAGCCTGGATCGTGACACCTCCAAACTTTGATCCTAAGAAAAAGTATCCATTGATTTTAGAAATTCATGGCGGACCGCACACAGCCTACGGTCCTGGTTTTTCATCGGAGGTTCAGCTCTTTGCGGCTGCAGGTTATGTGGTCGTGTATGGAAATCCTCGAGGTTCTACTTCTCAGGGTAGTGAGTTTGCTAATTTAATTAATAAAAATTATCCGTCAAATGACTATGATGATCTGATGGACATGGTAGATGGCGTAATTGCCAAAGGTTATGTGGATGAGAAGAATTTGTTTGTTACTGGTGGTTCTGGTGGTGGAGTTCTGACCGCCTGGATTATTGGTAAAACCAATCGATTCAGAGCTGCTGTTGTCGCTAAGCCAGTGATTAACTGGATCAGTATGATTGGTACGTCAGATATTTATACCTTTATGACTCGATACTGGTTTACAGATTTACCATGGAAAGACTACGAGCAGTACTGGAAGCGTTCGCCTTTAGCATTGGTGGGTAATGTAGAAACACCGACTATGGTTTTAACAGGCGAACTCGATGTGCGAACACCAATGAGCGAAAGTGAGCAATATTACGGGGCCTTGCGTTTGGAAGGTGTAGAAAGCTCCTTAGTCCGTATTCAAGGAGCCTATCATGGTATTGCGGCGAAACCTTCAAACTTAGCAAGAAAGGTTGGGTATATTCTAGCCTGGTTTGATAAGTACAAAGGGGCAGAAGAAGCAAAGAAAGACTAGATGTAATCAGGCTCCTTCCAATTATGAGAGGCGCGTTTCTTGTGCCTCTCATAAGTCGTTTTTCTAAATAGGAGAACTAAATCAATCGACGGCTTCAACGCCAGGTGGATAATAAGTGATTTCAAACCGAATCCCATCTGGGTCTTTCATAAACAAAGCTCTAACTCCATCAAAACTTTGAATTTCTGGTACAGCAAAACCAGCTTGTTTCATTTGAGTCTGTACTTCTTTGACAAAGTCTTCAGAAGGCGCGGCAAAGCCTATATGATTCATTCCTGCTCCATACCTTTCATACTCATGAGTACCTTCTTTAGCCTGATTAAACTGAAAGAAGAAACCCTCATTATCAGTCCATACATAGTCTCGTCGCTTCGTAAAACCAATTAAATCCAGCAGCTTTTCGTAATAAGGCATACTGGCTTCCAAAGATTTGACCAAAATAGTCACATGATCGATTTTAAGTGGCATGCTACTCCCTTCGTGTTTTAGTTTTCGCTTTAGTGGATAGCTAAGTTATTTAAGCGATTTGGGGGCGAATTGTGAGATGACAAGCCGTAACACTATCTTTGGACTATAAGAGTTTTAGAGAGCTGAGTAAAAATTACCGGGAGATTAGCAATAAGTAATTTGGCTATTCGATAAATAGGGACTAGAGTATCAAGTGATGTCTTGCTAGATATACCTTTGAGTTTTGTGGTGAAAGCGCCTAAAAAACAACGGTGTAGCGGATTTATTTAATATTTAACTCTAGTAATAAAGTAGGGTATATTAGTTGTGGAGTAAGAGATGTTACATGTGGTGAATATACAGTGAGGAAAGAGGCCGCTCTAAACAGGGAATGTGTAGAAGGAAGAACGACCATAGCCTCAGAACGAAGGATAACAGCCCTAATAAAAAAATCAAGGTGACGATATTGTTCGATATATTTAAAAGCAACAAAGAACCTGCTTTCGATTCTTCTTTCAAAAAAAAGGATTGGCCTCTGTTATCTTTTCAAGAAATAGCTATAAGAAAAAGAGGTGCCATCATAGGCTCTAGTTTGGACTCTGTTGATACTGTTGAGCTTTCAAGAGTTCAGCTTGAAGCCATGAAGCTAGGCTATGTCTTTTCAGAACAGGCAGCTAAGCCAATTGCTAATGATAAGTCACTTGAAAAGGAAGTGTTTAATGTACTTCAATCGTTGGTTGGAGCGAATAAGAGTTGGGAACCATTCTATCCAAACTTTCCAAAGCAAGTGGCTAACGCAAGCGATATAGAACTATTTTTAAATTCTATTACTCATTACTGGGCATGTGGTCAGTGGAAGCCGCAATATACTAAAGAGTCTCGTCTACCACTTTTCGAAGAAATAAAACTAAAGAAAATAGAGCTGTTACCGAAAGACGAGCTGCTATCTCTCTTTTATGAGCTATTATCTTCAAATGGCTCAATTTCTGAGAAAGACTACGAAATTATTTATAGTCTGTTGAGACTGTTTGATGAGGCGAAGCTTCTTGAGAATCTACCGGAAGAGGTTCCATTCAAAGAAGTAAGGTGCCAACTTTTAGCTTTTTCTTTAGAGCTAAATCTTTCTCGAATTGTTTCTATGGGCGTAACGAATACTACCGATGTTTTAAGAGTTGCCACCGCTCTATCTGGTGGAGATATTTCTCTCGCAGCCAATACCAAGTTCAAGCTAAAGAGAAGGTACAGAAAGTGGCTTGTCTTGGAGTTAGAGAAGGTTATTAATGAAGATGATGTGAAGCGTCATGCAAAAAAATGGAAAAGGTTGTTTCATTGTCTGCATATAGGGGAGTACAAAGCTGCTTCGAAATCGAATGATATCGCGGATAAATTAAGAAATGCTAAGTTAAAAGGGATGAATACCGAAGTTGAAGCTGCTTTGTTGAAAAAAAATGATGTTATTATTCTAGAAAAGTTATTAAGCAAACCAGGAGAGTTCGCGAGGCGACTTGATCATCTGTTGAGGATATTTACCGAAGAAAAAGCACAGAACCTGCTTGCTCAGTTTAATGAGGTTGTGGACCAGGTAGATACTCGAGTTTTAATACAGATGCTTGGGCACTTTAGGCACAGAATAGTCAGTCAGCGCGATCATATTGTTCATGGAAAAACAGAAACTCTCCATACGAGGGTTGCACTGCCTAAAGGACAGATTGCAAATGTTAAGGTTCTTAAAAGTAAGCTTAAAGATATAGATCCTCGTATTCTAGCCGATGTTGTTGAGCTTATAGAGAAAAACCTCAAAGAGAGGTTTTCTAGACTTCCAAGTCTAGGTAAAGTCTGGATTGATCCTGAACTTGCAAAATGCCCTGTCCCCATTCAAATGCGGAGTGCATCTGAAGGTCTAAAAATAGTACAGCGTGGTACTCGAATGCCGATGGGTGATAAGAATACCTTAAGGTTTTTTATTCATTGGGTAGGCGAAGATATAGATCTCTCCGCTGCATTCTTAACCGAGAAACTTAAGTTTCACTCAGAGATAGCATATTACAAACTAAAAAGAAATTCTAAAGATGGGTATCAAGCGGTTCACAGCGGAGATATTACCTATGCTCCAGCTCCCGAAGGTGCATGTGAGTTCATAGATATTAATCTAGACTCTATCAATACAGATGAGATTAGATATATCGCTATGGATATTCGTGTTTATGAGGGACCTCCATTTCCTGCTCAAGAAGCTAATGTTGGATGGATGATGCGCGATGGCCTTGGAGAAGCTGGAGAAGTATTTGATGCGAAAACGGTTGAACAACGAATTTCTATTAGTGCCACCAGCTACTCCTGCATGGTCGCAATGTTTGATGTAAAAAAGAAAGAGGTTATATGGCTCGATCTTTTAGGAACATCTAACTACTTGAAGGGAGGCAATAATGTGGCTAACAATCGGTTTAATATCGAAGATTTATTGGAAGCATCACTGAACTTTCATCAGGTATCAATGTATGACCTTTTGCATCTGCATGCGCAGGCACGGGGTGAAGTTGTTCAAAGTCCAATAGAATCTGAAAGTCAGTTTAATAAAGAGCTCATTTTTAGTTATGAAAAGATACTGTCTGAGTTCCTATCGTAAGGAGTTGATAGATCAAATCGTAAGTTATAGATTTTTAGTAGGGCATCTAAAGGCTCGCAAGGAACGAGCTATCTGAGTGCTAAATATTAGAACCGAAGAATAAAGATCTAACGTTAGGAGTTAACTTTTTATTGATGAAATATATTTATACAGTCATTTTATTTGTTGTTTCTGGCTGCGCAACCGTTAACTGGCACGGCTTTTTGCCTTCCAAGCAGTATAAAGTAAGGTTTACGACTAGCAATGATAAACCTGTAAGTGGAGTCATGGGTGCTTGCCATGGGAATGGGATCTGGCCCAGTGATGAAATGGCGAAAGAAATTAATGCAAGAGTAAAGCCTTCGGAAATTGATGGTATGATTACGCTTAGTCATAGCGGATATCACCATGGCGGTTCTTATAATCAGCTGGGTTCTATAACTTGGGGGCACTCTAAGTCTGGCGAGGTTTTCTGTAGCTTTACATATAATGGCACAATCGTAGTAACGGACAACATTACAAGCTTTAACCAACTTAAAACAGTTGTTATAAACTGAGTGATGACTTCTTGAAAACTCGGCACTATGTAAATAATAAAAAACGCCCATGCAAAGCAATGGGCGCAATCAGGAGAGCTAATAAAATAGAAGTTAAAACTGGTAACTAATACCTAATGACATCTGATTGTTATGTGTTGATTTGTCTTCACCAATAATATTAGTTTTGTAAATATGATCGCGATAATCTAAGCGCACTAGCCACTTTCTTGACAATGCTACTTGATAACCTGCGCCGATAGTGTAGGTAAAACCACTCTCGCCACCAAACTCTGTATCGCCGATACCAGCAACGACATAAAGCGACGATAAGTTTTCTTTCGTGCTTTTCATAAAGTGCTCGCCTTGGAACACATTATATCCCACTAAAAAGTCAAAGTGAGTAAAGGTGCGATCACTACCAGAGAACAATTGCCCTTGGCTTTGTTCATACGAAGACAAAGACACATCGGTTTGTAAGTAGTTTATTTGCATGAAGTAGTCTTCATTAGCATTAAACGTTCCGTTAATGCCAACGATAGCTTCGCTGGTAAAATCTTCGATATTGATAAAGCCGGTAAAGACACCCATATCAAAATATTCTGTATTAACGTTTGACGCATTGATCTGAGTCGTTGTTTCCTCAGCTAAAACGTCTACCGTGCTAACAGCTAAAGCTAATAAGCAGGGCTTTAGAAGAATGCGTTGAAACCAATATTCCATCGTTCAAGTCTCTCATCGTCGTTATCAGTTGATAGGTTATAATTTTGCAGTCCGGCGCGGATCACGAAGTTGCGGCCAATATAGTAGTTAGCACTGATGCCATAACTGCTGAAGCTTTCGTCCTCAATATCCAATGGAGCAAGCTCTGGTTGCGACTCAATCTTGAGGTTACCGCTACCTAGTTGGAAAACAGGAGAGAGCTTCCATTCGGAGAAGGGCTCAAAAAGTACATTAATGCTGTGATAGTTGCCTTTTAACTCAGATTCATAAAACTTACCGCTTTCTAGCTCCAAACCCATCCAGCTCAGAGGGCGGTAACCAGCAGTGAAACTGAAAGTATTGGTGCCTTCTAACTCTCCGCTGGAAAACTGACCAGTGTTAAAGCCAATGCGCCAGCTGTCTTTGAGGTAGTCACCATAGCTTACAGATGGCAGATCGACTGGCTCTCCTGTGGGTAATAAAGTACGAGCGATTTGCGCTGCTTTTACCCATCCGGTACGGCCATTTTGGCTACGCACTTCGTACCATCCGGTACGGCGCGTCATGATTTCAACTTGTTCGCCTTGCTCAATGGTATAGAACACGGGGTATCCTTTACCTGGGCCCGAGTGCATTTCTAAGTAAGGGTCAATAACCTCTAGTTTTAGTTGAGGCTTAGTATCCTGGGCCTCTACCTGAGTCAGCATAGATGCCAATACAATGCCCATCACTTGAGCGAGTTTTGTCGCTCGAAAGGGTACTCGGCGACTTGTCTGAGATTGATCTTCGGTGATACTCAAGCCAGACGAGGTGCAATTGTTTTCCATAATCCATTCTACCTATTCGTACAACTAAGCATTAATCGAGAATCGATTAAAACAAAGCATTAAAGCCTAATGAAAATTCAATATTGTGTGTGGTTTTATCATCGTTTAAAAAGTTACGTTGGTATACGTGATCACGCAAATCAAAGTTCACGGTTAACCAATCCGTAGCAACGATTTTATAAGTACTACCCCATACAAAACCTGTTTTGCTTTCGCCAGCAAACTCCACGTTCTCGATACCTGTTGTTAGGTAAATGTTGGAGTTGAATTTACTTTTTGCGCCCATAAAAGAGCGACCTTTGAACAACTTGTAACCCATAATCAGTTGAGTGAAGTTAAATTTCTCATCATCATCGCTGAGAAAGTCGCTGCCATTGACATCTTCGAAAGTAGCGCGACCAACATCGGACCGGCCATAGTTTAATTGGCCAATAAAGTCAGAGTTGATATGGTAAACAAATGACAAGCCTGTAACTTGGTTGCTACCAAAGTCTTCAACGGCTAATGATCCAAAAAAGATACCTAGTTCAAATTTTTCGGTATCGATGGCCGCACTTTCTGCTTTTGGGGCTTGCTTTTTTGGCTCGATAATGGTTACTGCCGAATCATTGTCGGCGGCCATTAGCGGCTGACTTAGTATGCCTAACAAACCAGCGGTTGCTGTCAGTGATGCATGTTTTAACAGGCTTAACATAGTGATTCTCTTTTTTCCTTATGGGATGATGGGTAATGGCTAGCGACATTTATGTGAAGTACTTCACGAATCCATCGAACAACAAGCTTACGGCTCATTCCTAGCTGCGGTAATGCTATAGCAATTAAATTCCAGACCCCAGTTATATCCCTAAATCTTGTGACAAAAGTCTAATTTCACGTAAGAGCTGTATAGGTTCTGTGAACGAGTTTGATTTTTAAGCAGATACCGCTATTGCTATTGACCTGTCTTTTATATGATTCCCTCAACCAATGCTAGCTCTACGAGTTTAGCCGTGTTAACGAGGTCTAATTCCTGAGTTAAGGGAAACGTTGTAATCGATCGGAATTGTCAAACCATGCAAAGTCACGCAATTATTTTTTTATTTGCTCTAGTGCTGTCGAGTGTGTCAAGCAGTGCTTGGGGAAAAAGCAAAGGAACAACATCTGCTGAAGAGCAGGCATTAACGACGCTTAAAAATATTTCTAGTAATGTTCAAAAGCTGAAAGAAGATGTTGTTGTACTTAACAAAGATCTTAAACTTATGGAAGAAACGTTGTTGTTCCCTTCCAGTACAAAGTATTCCGTATTTGTCTCTTTAAGCTCGGGTCAGTTTTTTACATTAGAAAGTGTTAAGTTAAAGATTGATGGCAAGTTAGTTGTGACTCATGTGTACTCAGAAAATCAACGTCAAGCGCTGTCTCGTGGTGGCATTCAAAAACTTTACGTCACTAATCTTAATGAAGGCAAACACAACGCGACGGCTTTCTTTACGGGGGTTGGACCCAGTGGCAGAGCTTATAAACTGGCAAAAACATTAGACTTCGAAAAAGGTTCTGCGGGTGAGTACCTCGAATTGGCGATTGGCGATGACGGTTCTGCTCAAGAGCCTATCGTTCGTATTAAACAGTGGTAGATGAGTGTTATGAAACTACCGTCTTTGTCAAAGGAACTGTTTAATAACAAAGGTTTCAGAGCTTTCATTATTGGGGCAAGTATCGGTTTGTCCTGTACTGTGAAGGCCGATATCTTTGAGCAAAATGTTAGCTCTACCGATGATCTGGAGTGGGGCAATGTCTTATTTGAGTATTACCAGAAAGATTACTTTAATGCATTGATCGAGTATGAATATGCTCATGCAATAAGCAACCCTACGGCTAATAGCGAATTCGGCCAGTTAGTAAAAGGCGGCATGATGTTGTCTTATGGTTTAGCGGATGAATCACACAGCGTGTTTCAATCTTTGCTCAACAAAGATAATCTTGAACCTCAAGTTCGCAATTCTGCCTGGTACTACTTAGCTAACTTGCATTACCACAAGTCTGATATCCCTAATGCTTCTGAAGCTATGCAAAAAATTGCAGGGGAAGTGCCAGAGCACTTACACACCGATTATCATTACCTTGCAACTCTGATCAACAACGCTGGTAATCATCTTGCTGGAACAGAACAAATTCTTGATAGCTTATCCGTTGAACATCCTAATTATGCCTATGTTTTATTCAACTTTGCCATCAGCCAGTTTAAAGCCGGAAACGTAGAAAGCGCAGCTCAGCACCTACAGAGTGTGGCTGCCTTATCAAGGAGTAATGAAGAACTTTCGCTGTTAGCTGACCGTGCTCGTCATGGCTTGGCGCAAATCGCAATTCAACAAGGTGATATGCTGACAGCATGGAATTATCTTACGTCTATAAGCACTACGGGACTTTATTCTAATCGCGCGTTGCTTACCTACGCCTGGACTGCCATTAAGTTGAAACAGTTCAATTTAGCCATTGCTGCTTTGCAAATATTGAATGAGCGTTCGATAGCAATTCCTGAAGTTCAAGAAGCCAAAGTATTGTTAGCGCATCTGTATGAACAAGAAGGTTCTCCTAGAAAAGCGCTAAAAAGCAACTTGCTGGCGATTGAAGCTTTTAATGAAGGATTAAAAGATATCCAGGAAGCGCGAGAAATCATCGCCATGCAGGATGTTCCTAAAGAATTTATTACCAATTTTGATGCAGTGGTCGGGCAAACTGATTGGTATGCAACGGAGCCGACTATTGATTATCGTAAATTAACCCCCTTTGTTGTAGACCTTATTGCGAGTCATGCTTTCTCGGAAACTCTGCGCGAGTTATCGGACTTATACGCCATACAGCAGAACCTTGAATACTGGTCAATTCAAGCAGAAGAGCATCTACTCATCTTAAAAAACTCAAACAAGAAGACCTTTGGTAAAAAACAACGCAAACTGATTGCGCAAAGTGAAAAGTTGAAGCAGCGCTTGCAAGATCAAAAAGCCGATCTGAAGTTGTACGCGCTAACATTGCCTGAAGAAGAGCAGAAGAGGCTCAAAGCACTGGTTGAGTCTACCAGCAGAGAGTTGAATTTATTGAATAGTCGTCTCGAGCAGTTGAAGAACGTAAAGGAGCCTTATCGTCCACCAGCGAGCTACAAGCCCATGGTTGCTGAGCATCATGAACGCATCAAACAGCAGTTACGTTTAGCTCAAAGTAATATTACCGTTCTAGAGCCTGTTGTGCGTAGTTTGGTAAATGAAGAGCTGAGTAAGCATGAAGACAGAATGAAATATTATCTGGCACAATCCAGACTGGCGAAAGCTCGACTGTATGACACAACATTAATGACTTTGGATAAAGCCAAGTCAAAGAAAGTAAAGAAAACGGATGGAGAAGAGGGATAAACATGAAGAAAGTTGTTGCTGTTGTTAGTGTTTCTTCGTTGATTGCCGCCTGCGGTTTTGGTGGAGGTCGTACACTCGGCGACCTGGAATATACTCCACAGAAAGAAAAGAAAATTGAGTTTGAAGCGCTGAGTCATAAAGAAGTTCGAGAGGAATATCAAGAGCTCCTCACATTATTCAAAGATGAAGAGCTAAAAGAGCAGATTGAACGCCGTATCGCTGATGTTTACATGATTGAAGGCGGAAAAAAGCAGTTAACGACAAAACGCACAAAAAGTTACTATGCTGATGCCATCAAAAGTTACCACAAGATACTAAAAAAGTACCCTGACTCGCCTGATAATGCGGATGTATTATATCAGTTAGCAAAAGCCTATGAGATGGATGAGAAGCAGGATCAAGCATTAAGTATGCTTGAACAATTGACCACGCGTCATCCAAACTACAAGAATAATGCAGAAGCCCATTTTAGAAAGGGCGATATTTACTTTGGCAAGAAGCAATATCAGAAAGCGCAAACTGAGTATGTGATCGTTACTCAGATGGACGATGATAAGTTGAAGACCTACTCACACTATATGTTAGGTTGGACTTATTATAAGCAAAACCGATTCAACTCCAGTCTCAATTCTTTTGCTTTAGTATTGAGCCGTTTATTAGCCAATAAAACGCTAGAACAATTGACGAGTGTTGAGAAGCCTTTGGTGGATGACACCGTTAATTCAATGACTCTGGCCTTTGCTCAGAGCGGTGGTGCTGAGGCCATTGATAATATCGCCGAACTGCAAGGTAAGTCTTATTTATGGAAGATTTATGAGCACTTAGGGGATTATTACCTGAAGAAAGAACGCTATGAAGACTCAGCGAATACGTTCCGACATTATGTTACTCAGTATAACTTCTCAGCGAAAGCGCCAGAATTGCATAGCAAACTCATTGATACCTATGTAAAAGGTGGCTTCCCACTATTGGCGTTAAAAGAGAAAGAAACCTATGTGGAGTATTACGATACCGCTTCGCAGTATGCACAGGTTAACGGAGGGCTAAATGAAGGAATCATCAGCAAGTTAAAGCTCTACTATGATGAATTAGCCAGCCACTATCATAGTCAGGCTCAGAGCTTAGTAAAGTTATTTGAGAAGAAGTCTAAGGCGAGCAAAGCTAAGCCAATACCTGAAAAGACTCAGAAGATAAAGCAAGATGCTGTCGCTGCATTTAATAGGGCTGCACACTTTTATAGCCAATACATTAACACTTTTACAACGGATCCTCGTGTTCCAGAGATGGCATATCTGGAAGCAGAAGCGCATTTTTCTGCTGAAAAATACGACCAAGCGATTCAATCCTTTGAGCTAGTTGCTTATCAGCTGAATCATTTTAAAGAAGCGAAGTATCGCTCCAAGGCTGGTTATGCTGCAATTGTATCTTACGAAAAGCTTCTTGCAGAGTTACAAGACAACCCCGTGGAAGCCAAGTCATGGCAGGCTAAAGCGGTAGAAAGCATGTTGCAGTTTGCCAAGGTATTTCGTAATGACAAGCGGTCGGCGGCTGTGTTGACCAATGCGGCCGAGTACCTATTTGGTTTAGAGCAGTACCAACGCGCTTTGAGTGTTTCTGAAAGCCTTATCTCTAGCAATAAAAAGCTGGATAAGCAGTTAAAGAAAACCGCTTACGGTATTGCTGCCCATTCTCATTTCAAGCTGGGTCAATATCAGCAAGCCGAGCTGAACTACTTTAATCAACGTAGTTTAATCGACAAGAAGACGAAAGAGTACAAACAGGTATCTGAACGGTTAGCGAATGCAATCTACAAAAACTCTCAAGAGCTGATAGAGACGAATGAAGAACGCAAAGCGATCCTACAGCTATTAAAAATTAAATCATTGGTTCCATCGGCAAAAGTGCGAGTTTCTGCGCAATATAATGCTGCAACTTTGATGTTAGCAACCAAGCAGTGGGATTCTGCTATCACCGAGTTACGCGAGCTTATCAGTGCCTATCCGAAGCATAAAATGGCGGCGGAATTTCCTCGCAAGCTGGCATTTGCTTATGAAAAAAATCAAGCATGGAAAAAAGCAGGCGAAACTTATTTAAAACTGAGCAAGGCGGATAAAGATCCTGAAGCCAGACGAACAGCCTTGTTTGTGGCTGCAGAAATGTTTGAAAAAAATAAGAACTATGACACAGCAATTGATTTGTTCAAGCGCTATGCTAGAACCTATGAGCAGCCTTTTGTTGTACGTATGGAAGCACGTTATAAGTTAGCCTTTTTATACGGAAAAACAAAGCAAGCATCAAAAAAATTATTTTGGTTACGTCGAATTATCGATGGTGATAAAAAAGGCGGAGAACAAAGAAATGACCGCAGTCGCTGGTTAGCTGCCTGGGCAAACATTCAATATGGTGACTATTTCGCGAGCGAATATCGCAAGCTAAAACTGAGAGCGCCATTGGCGAAGAGTTTACCGAAAAAGAATAAGATGCTAAAGGATGCCACGCGACGTTATGAAATGGCCGCAGATTATGAAATCTTGGAGTTTGTCACTATGTCGAGCTTCAAGATCGCGGAGCTGTATCAACAGTTGGCTTCTGCGTTAAGGCGAGCACCAAAACCTAAAGGGCTCAACGCAGAAGAACGAAAAGTATATAAAGAAATTATTGAAGAGCAAGCAGGGCCGCTCGATGAACTTGCAGAAGAACTGCATTACGGCAATGTAGAGAGAGCCTGGAGCGGTGAGTTTGACCAGTGGATCAGTAAGAGTTTTTCGGCAATGAGAGTTCTCGCACCTGCGAGGTTTGATAAAGAAGAAGCGGAAGTGAGTTACGGTGATGAAATTCGTTAATATTCGAACAACAATCAGTGCTTTGTTAGTTGCGACAGGCTTGGTAGGTTGTGCTACAACGGGTAAAAGCAACCAAGCATCATCGCCTCAACCTCGGCCAGAGAGAGTTCGCGTACTGGATACCAGCGAGTATATCCCACAGCGTGAGGTGGCTAAAGAAACCGGGCTTTTACTGCCTTATCAGGCAGCAAATAATCCCTATACTAGCTTAACTGGAAGGTTAGATAGTCAAGCCGTATCGATCTTTGTTAACGCTCGTAAAGCCTATAGAAACGGCCATTTTATCAAAGCAAAAACCTTGTTAAAACCTTTGGTTGATAACAACCAGGAGTTGTCTGGTCCTCATGTTTTAATGGGAGATGTTGCTCAAGCTCAAAAGCAATACGACTTGGCCATTGAAGCTTATGAGAAAGCCATATCAATTAACCGAAACAACATTAATGCGTACATTCGTTTAGCGAAAGTACAGCGTATTAAAGGTCAGTTTTTGCCAGCGCAGAACACCTATGCAAAGGCTTTGAGTGTCTGGAAAGACTTTCCCGAAGCGCATCTAAATCTAGCTGTTTTATATGACCTTTATTTAAATAAGCCGTTAAAAGCACAAAGACATTTAGAAGCTTATCATTTCTTGACACAAGGTCGAGACAAGAAGCGCAATGCCTGGCTAACCGAGTTAATGCAGAGAACAGGAAAGAGCATTGCTCTTGAGCTTGAAACAGATAACGCAGCGACAGCAAAAGCAAACCCTGCTTCAATTTAGTCTGCGAGAATCGAGAAGCACTATGAAAATTAAAATCTTAACCGTCGCTTTGTTCGCAAATATGAGCTGGGCAGAAGAAGCGCCCATAAAGCTGGAATCTAACTTTATTGGTGATAAAGAACAGCCTTCTGTGAGTTACTTTATTCCATGGAAAGATATTGGAACACCAGATAAGTTACAGTGGCAAATGACTGATAAACACGATAAAACCCTCGAGTTAGTGGACAGAAAAATATTACTCCGCTCATCAGGGATGTATAAATCAATGCAACTGGAACAAGGTTCGAGTCGCATACAATCTACTCAAAAGTAATTAAAGTAAACAACCGTTTCAGTTCGTTTAAGAGGCAGTAACAATGGAAACAGGATACAGCAACATTATCTCATTTTTTCAGGAAGGGGGATTATTCATCTACCCAATCGCAGTGGTTTTTGCACTTGGCTTAGTCATCAGTATTGAACGTTGGCTATTCTTATCTCGTGAGAAGATCAGAAACGTTAAAGCCTTCGATAGTTTCTTGCCTTTGTTGCGTACCACCGATGTGGAAAAGATGCTGTTATTCACTCGCGAAAGCAAAGCACCTGTAACTCGTGTCATTGGTTGTGGCTTAGATATGATGAAGGTCACCAAACATCGCGCGGATATTGAGCACTCTATGAATGAAGGTATGTTGGAAGCCATGCCGCAGCTCGAAACTCGTACTGGTTATCTTTCGGTACTAGCTAATATCGCCACCTTACTTGGACTTCTCGGTACTATTATCGGTCTTATTGGTGCTTTTTCTGCAGTAGCAACAGCAGATCCTGCGAATAAGTCGACATTATTGTCAGAGTCGATTTCTGTGGCAATGAACACGACGGCTTTTGGTTTGATTGCGGCGATTCCATTATTGGTATTCCATGCAATTTTGCAGAATAAGACTTCAGCCATTGTAAGCAGTATTGAGATGGCTGCGGTTAAGTTCTTAAATATCATGACTTACAACCGTGAAATTTATGCCGGTGTTGCTCCAGCTCCAGTGGTGGCTGAAAACAATAAAGAATCCGAGAAAGCAACGGCTGAGTAAGTCATCATGGCACTGAACTTTAAAACCAAATCCGTAGACGAAGCCGAACTTGATGTGACTTCGTTCATGAATTTAATGATTGTATTGGTACCGGTATTGTTGCTAACGCTAACATTTAACCAAATTACCGTACATGAAATTAAACTGCCGGATTTAACTCAAAGTACATCTAGCGCTAATGAAGAACCACCTAAGCTTGAGGTTATCCTTGGTACTAAAGGTATTAAGGTATATTACCCAAGTAATGTCATGATCCAGGATATACCGCTAAAGAGTGCAGGTGATGGCGAGGCCTACGATTTTGACCAGCTGTCTTTGGTATTAAGAGAAGTAAAAAAGCAGTTGAGTGAAAAGCGCGATGTATTGATCTTATCCGAAGGCAGTGTTGATTATCAAAGCCTGGTTTCGGCAATGGACGTAGTGAAATCATACAAGACTGTCGTTGCAGCCAGTATGGTTGAAGTCGAGTTATTTCCAGAAATATCTTTAGCTGACGCGAGTATTAAATAATATGATGAATTCAAATATTAATACGTCGAGTTTAAACTTCAGTCAGGTGAAGAAGCCACCCTATGCGACCAAACTTAATTTGGTCGCATTAATGGATATTTTTACCATTTTGGTGTTTTTCCTGTTGTTGAACTCGGGTGATGCCGATCAATTGGAGAATGCCAAATTTGTGAAGCTACCTGACTCAAGTGCCGGTGCCGCTCCCCATGTGGAAGCATCGATACTGATCGGCGAAACAGAAATCTGGCTGAATAATGAAGTCGTGTTAACCGTTGATGACGCATTAAATTCAACGGCGAAAGTGTTAGAGCCATTGGCGAATGCTTTAGAGCAATACACGACCGATAAAGGCGAACTGAATGCCTACGAAAAAGAGAACGGATTAGCGATTACCATTATGGGGGATCAAGCGGTTTCTTTTTCTTTACTAGAGCGAGTGATGGCTACTTGTAGCGCTAAGAACTTTCGTGATATTTCGTTAGCTGTGAATCGAGTAGCAGCGAAACCTGTTAGTTTGTCTGCTGGTGAGCCACCGTCGTTAGCTAGCCAATCGGGAGGAGGTTAAGATGTCCAGCATGACCATGCAACCTCTTTCTTCTGATTTAGTACTGCCCTGGAGTCCTGATAAGGCGCAAGAAGAACGCTTTGTAAAGTGGACCCGGAATACAGGTATTGCTCTTTTACTATTATTCGTGATTGTACCCTGGCTACCTGTATTCGAAGCTGAGTATGTACCGGAAGAGCGCAAGATTGTTAAAACGAAAGTCGTTTTAGAGGCGGTCAAACCTCCGCCCGCGCCGAAGCCCAAGGTGGAGCCAAAGCCTAAACCAAAACCAGAGGTTAAGCCCAAGCCGAAGCCTAAAACGAAACCTAAGCCGCCAAAAGCCAAGACAAAGCAACCAGGCAACAAGCCAAAGGCCAAAGCAAAGCCAGTGGACACTAAAGCGGCGTTACGTAAATCCGCAGGTTTAGCAGAAGTTCAAAGCGAGTTGAGTGCGTTACGTGGTGCACTGAATGTAGCGGGTATGAAGCGCAAAAAAGCGTCGAATAAGAAAGGGGTGGTAGCAACGGCTAATCGTAATACTTTAGGCGAGAACCGTGCGACCAAAGCGAGCCTGGGCGTGAGTATTGATGAAAGCTCAATGAAAGGTGACACCGTTAAATTAGCATCTCACGCAACGACTGAAGTTTCTGGTGTTGTGTCGGTGGGAGGTTCACCTGATGGCGTACGAGGACATTCGTCTTATCGTTCAGGACAACGGGATACAGAAAGCATTCGTATGAAGATTGAGCTTAAAAAGCCATCAATTTATGCTCTATATCACGCTGCTTTGGATGAAAACCCAGACTTAAAAGGTAAATTTATTTTTAAGTTAATCATTGAACCTGATGGTAGCGTTTCAAGTTTGGCACTGGTATCCAGTGAACTTGGATTGCAACCGCTAGAAACGAAAATATTGAACCAAATTAGACGGATTTCTTTTGGCTCAGAAGACGTTTCTGCAACTCCAGTTGAATACAAGTTTGTATTCTTTCCTAGTTAATTTATTAACTCACCTGCTTACTGCGAAGGCTTAAGCAGGTTTTTTTTGCCTTTAATTCAATGAAAAGTGCTCTATTCATTGTGTGAGAATTGCGCAGTATCTCATTAATAGACTTCTGTATAGAATAAATAGTAACCAATTAAACCTGCGTCAATCCTCATCCATCAAATGACTTCTGTGCTGATCAAAAAGTAAACTTAGACTTCCTTCACAAATTATTTATATCTCTCTAATTCCTAACCTCAGTTTGTGACCTCTTACCGTCACGTCTTGACTTAAAGTGGCACTATAGCCCCCATAGAAAAAGCATTTAAGGAAATTTTTATGAGCTCACTATCGAGTACATTCAGGGTTCTAGCAACATTTTTTGTCCTTCCTGTTGTATTGGTAGGTTGTAGCGACGGACCAGACCAAGTTGAGGCTGAAGAGCCAACCTTGAGAAAGTCTACTCAGTTCGCATTTGTTGAACGTAACGTGAGTGATCAAGTTCAGCTGTCCAGAAAACAATTCAATGAAAAATTGTCTGATACGAGTCAGTCTCCATTAGAGCTGGCTTCTCCCTATGAGTTCAGTCCAGGGGCAACACTTTTCATTCGATCTGGCTTGGATGTTGATGCCGTCAACACGGATGTATTAACCAAGTATTTCGGCAGCGAAGAGTACGATGTTAAAGATCTCAATGTATCACCGGATGGCAAACAGCTTATTTTTGCCGCGCGAGGTTCAGACTTTCATCCGACCGATTCCACCTGGAATATCTTCCTTTATGATTTTGAAACACAAGCGTTAACACGAGTCATTAAGGATAATATATTAGCGAACAGTGGACAGGATACCAACCCGACTATTTCCTGGGACGGTGTGATTTTCTTTTCATCGGATCGTGATGCGGGTAACCCAGAATTTCCGCGTGAGAACATTGAATTAGTAGGCGATCTTTGTCGTAAGGTAGATCCTGCAGAAAATCCCTCTCTGGTTCATCGTATGACAATGCAAGGGGAAGATATTGTTCAGCTGACCTATGGTCGTCATAACCATGATATTAAGTTAACGACTTTAAAAGATGGTCGAATTGCTTTTGTTCGTTGGGAGCGCAGTTATCAAGCTTTACCGTCGTGTGATTCCACGGGCAGTAATGAGGAGTTTTCTGCTGACGGAACAGGTTCTACAGGATTGAACTTGCCGCAAGCATGGACTCAGGAAACCCAATGCCAGTTTTCTAAAACAACTCCTTCTGGCCCGGTTTTTGTGACTAACCATTATAAGCTGCTAACGCTCAGTGCCAGCGGCTATGACATGGAACAGCTTTATAACACGGTTACTACCGATACTTCTGATGAAGCTTTTTTGGCCATGGACCGTATTTTTCAGGCAGAGAACGGTAATATTTTCACATTGCTTCGCCATCAGTATAACCCAGTGGCTGGTGGTGCTATTGTTGAACTAGAGCCGGTACAAAACTCAGAAAATAACCGAGTGTTCGCCGAATTCTCGCCGCGTTTGTTAACAACCGATAGTGTTAATCTTTATCCAGGACAATTATCGGATCATGGTTGGTTCAGTGCGTTTTGGCCTTATCGTGATGGAACCGATCGACTCTTGCTGAGTTGGTCACAATGTACTTTGGTTAACAATGGTGTGAGCTCGTTCTGTGATTCTGCCAATGCACAAGGCGAGACGGATGTTCAGTACGGCATCTGGATGTATGATCCCATTAACGATAGCCGTTCGCCAATTGTTCGAGCAAAAGATAATACCGTATACAGTGATATCGTAGTTGCTCAGCCACATGTTGGTAGCGATCTTTCCTTGGCAGCATTTAATCCAGATTTTGTTGATAATGATGATGCAACACAGATTCTTTGCGATTTTCCAAACAATCCTCCTATTGCTATTGCAGGTGCTGATCGCAGCGGCTACCCAGGCGATGTGATAAAGTTCGATGGTTCTAATAGTAGTGATCCCGACGGCGATCCTTTAACTTATCTATGGACACTTACCAGTAAGCCAGATGGCAGCACAGCGACACTTATCGATGCCACAAAAGTAAATCCTGAAATTCAGGTTGATCTGGTGGGTACCTACCAAGTCACGCTAGTGGTAAATGATGGTGAGGTAGACAGCGCACCCAGTAGTTTGTCAGTGAGAATAATTTCTGACAATAACAAACCGGTAGCGCATGCTGGAGCGGATCAATCGGTAGCGCTCAGTCAAACGGTCACCTTGGATGGTTCACAAAGTAGTGACCCTGATGGTGATACATTAACTTACCGTTGGACACTGGTATCACAACCTGCAAATAGCAGTGTGACTTTGGATGCTGCAAACACAGTGGCACCGAAATTTACTCCGGATCAACAAGGGAGTTACGTTGCTCAACTAATAGTGAGTGACGGTGAGATGGAGAGTGCTCCAGATACAGTCAATATCACGGTTTCTGCTCCACCGAATAACAAACCTATTGCTCACGCGGGTGATGATCAGTCGGTCATGGTAGGGGATTCTGTAACCTTCGATGGTTCTGGTAGTCGCGATGCTGACGGCGACAGTTTAACTTACCGTTGGAGTTTGATCTCTTCGCCTGCAGGCAGCAATGCTGCGTTGGTAAATCCAAGCTTAGTTAACCCAAGCATCACACCCGATGTAGAAGGTAGTTACGTTGCGCAATTGATTGTGAACGATTCTTACATTGACAGCGATGCCGACAGAGTCGTTATTACGGTAACTAAAGCGAACAACCAACCGATTGCCAATGCGGGTAATGATAAACAGGTGCGGGTTAATGCGACTGCTTCATTAGATGGCTCTGCCAGTCACGATCCCGATGGTGACAATCTCACTTATTCCTGGAGCATGATTTCGCAACCAGCCAATGTGAATTTGGTTAATGCGAATTCTGCCAACCCAAGTTTTACACCGACCCAAGCGGGAGCGTATGTTGCTCAATTGATTGTCTCTGATGGACGCGATACCAGTGCTCCAGATACCGTGACCATTACTGTACTAGAACCAAACACAAAACCGATTGCTGACGCAGGCGTCGATCAAACGGTCAGTGTTGGTGATCATGTTTCTCTTGACGGCTCACGCAGTCGTGATCCTGATGGTGACCCTTTAACTTACCTCTGGACTTTAACATCGCAACCCGATAACAGTGGTGTTGTGTTAGCGGATGCCGACAAAGTGAATCCAAGTTTTGTGGCTGAACAAGAGGGGAGTTATGAAGTTCAACTGGTTGTTAATGATGGGACGGAAGACAGCGAACGTGCCACCGTAACTATTACTGCAGAAAGACTTAACGGTAAACCAACGGCGGATGCTGGTAACGACCAATCAGGATTGGTTGGCACCGAGTTTACCTTAGATGGCTCTGCCAGTGATGATCCAGATGCGGATCCTCTGACTTACCTTTGGACTTTAACTGCGCAACCAGATGGTAGCCAGGCGACATTAAGTGATGCCAATTCCGTTATGCCAAAATTAATAGCGGATGTTGCAGGTATCTATGAAGTTCAGTTGGTGGTTAATGATGGCACCATTGATAGTGATGCTGACAAAGCGATGATCACCGTAGAGTCGGCAAACAATGCTCCTGTTGCAGAGGCGGGTGCAGATCAGAAGTTCACTATCGGACAAACTTTAAGTTTAGATGGTTCTGCCAGTTATGATGTTGATGGCGATGCACTAAGCTATCGTTGGGAAGTGATCAGCCCTGACAACGCTGTTGATCAAGTCTCTGATGCCAACAGTGTGGCACCCACAATCACTTTAACAAAAGCAGAAACCTATATTGTTCAATTGATTGTTAATGATGGCGAAGCAGACAGTGCGCCGGATTCAGTCACATTAAACTTTGATAATACTGCTCCAGTAGCTAATGCAGGCCCAGACCAAACTGCAAATGAAGGCGATACGGTTCAGCTTGACGGTTCTGCCAGTAGCGATGTTAACGGTGATCCTCTAACTTATCATTGGACAATAACCAATAAGCCTGCGAACAGCCAAGCAACGATTAGCGATGCGAGTTTAGTAAATCCGCAAGTAACGGTAGATATGAGTGGAAGCTACCAGCTAGAGTTGTTTGTTAACGACGGTTATGTAGACAGTGCTGTTGATGCCATGATCATTACCGTGTTTGAAAATACAGCTCCAGTAGCGGTCGCAGGTGACGATATGATGGTAGATCTTGCCGCAACCGTTTCATTGGATGGTAGTAAAAGTTACGATGCTGATAATGATCCGCTAACCTATCGCTGGGATTTATTACATAAACCTGATGCTAGCCAGGCCGTTTTGAACGATTCTGGTAGTGTTAGACCTTCGATTGATATTGACGAGTATGGCGAATATGTTATTCAGTTAATTGTTAATGACGGCAATCTCGACAGTGCTGCCGATACGATTCGTCTTACCAGTGAAAACTTACGTCCAGTCGCAAAAGCGGGCGACGATCGAGAGGTGAGCTTAGACAAACGAGTGACACTCGATGGCTCTGGTAGTTTTGATCCCAATGGTGATGCCATTAACTATCAATGGAGTTTGATTCATAAGCCCGCAGGCAGCCAGACAGTGTTACGCAATCCTCAGGATGTTAAGCCTAATTTAACTCCAGATGTAGAAGGTACTTATGTTGCGCAGTTGATTGTTGATGATGGTGCATTAGACAGTGCCCCTGATACGATTTCAATGAATGCGTCTGATGAGCCGCCTACCTGTGATGTATCTAATGATCTGGCGCGTACGATTCCAATTACGATTCGTGACTTTAAACAATCGCATCCTGACTTCGAATATCGCGTTGGCGTGGACTACGATATCGTTGAGTTCTTATTAGGTGCTGATGGTTTACCTGTATATGCGCCAGCTGACGGTGAGTCAACTCATACTACCAATGGCCGTGAGTATTTTGACCAGTGGTACCGTGATGTTCCTGGTGTAAATATCAATATTCCAAAAACATTGACGATGACTCGTGAAGAAGGCTCGACTATTTGGTCTTATAGTAACAGCAACTTCTTCCCGATTAATGGCGAAGGTTTCGGGAATAGTGGTTTAACGAATCCAGATAAAAACTTCCACTTTACGCTAGAAACTCACTTAGTGTTTGACTACAAAGGTGGAGAAGAGTTTACCTTCCGCGGTGACGATGACTTATGGTTGTATATAAACGGTCACCTGGTTATCAACATCGGTGGTGTTCATTCAGCGATAGAGCGTACCATTAAGATGGATGAAATTGCTGAAGTGGCTGGGTTGGTTCAAGGCGAACGTTACTCTTTTGACCTCTTCTTTGCAGAACGCCATATCACTCAATCTAACTTTATGTTCCAAACGAATATTGAGCTGGAATGTGTAGTGCGAGAGGGTGATGAGTAAAGTAAGGCGCAGCTAGGTAACTAGCGAAGTTAAAAGCTCGGCCTGATCACTTTGGTGGTTGGGCCTTTTTTATTTGCAGCGAGTAAATATCTAGAAACTCATCTTCTTCGCTTCTATTTATCTCAATAGTCAAATCTCACCTCATTAAAGAAAAGATTGTTTGTTCAAAGAACACTCAATAGGTATATTAGAAAGTGAGTGCATTTCAATGATTCGATCTCTGGAGTTTAGCCAGATCCAATGATGGATTTTACAAAAGGTATTTTTGTTTTGAAAATCAGGGCATGAGATTGGAATAGTTGTCAGCACCGTAAATTGGAAAAAGGAACTCGATATGTGCAACTTGAAGAAATGGGTAATAATTTTACTCTTTAACCTCATGTATTCAGTCTCAGCTCAGTCGATTAATTTTACTGGAGGTTGGAAGGGTAAAATTTTAGGTGACGCTTTTGAAGTGGTTCTCTGGCAAACTCAAGCTATCGACAATAACGTGCGACAAAAATATTATGGCGTTATGTATCTCACTAAATACGATTGTTTAATGATCTTTCATTTGGACTATCAAGTAAATGGTGAAACTCTGGGATATTTTGTTCCAGAACGGAAAAACGACAGAAAAGCCAGTAATTGCAGAGAAAACATCAATAAAAAGGATAGATTTAGAGCGAATTTCAAAGCCCGGAATCCCGTCAGTAGCGACTCCATCACATTATTTACGGAAAGGTTGGACTATAAGGATAAGAAGTATCGAGAGCCAGAGCGTATTCGTTTTACATTAACTCGGAGTTTGGTTTCTGAGAGTATGTACGAACGTATTTATTTAGCTGGCGAGGAACAACGATGACTCCTCCCTTTGATATGGTTGACATTTTAAAGAACAATAAACAAGTTGATACTAATGACTTATTAACCGTTCAGTCGACACCGGCAACTTTCAAGCTTGATAATCCTGATGGGTACTTTACAGTTTCGAATTCGGCTGTCTATCAAATTGAAGTGCAAAGCACTAATAAAAATGGATCGTATTACTTAAAGTTTTATCAAATTGTGAACCTGTTTCCTCACACTCGAAACGGCTCTTTGGTTGGCGTTGGTACCTGGGATCCAATAGAGCAAACATTATCTATGCGAGAAGCTAGAGATTTGGATGGGTGTGGTTGGTCATATACGGATCCATTTAAGTCTGAGTTTAGCGGAGTTCATATTAAAGGGCTCTCCCATCCTTCCTTGTCAGCAACGACTTCAGGAACATCCTGTGCTTTGGGGCGTTTTAGAAACTGCTCTTATCATAGCTGTTTGATATGGAGCGATGATCGGCGATTTGGGAAGTTTGAACGGGCATACTATATAGTGAAGTCCAAAAAATCCGCACTGAAAATTTACGCATTACTCGATAAACCCAGTCAAAATGTATTCGATGATATTAACGAAAAAATTTATTAATGGATGAGGCTATAAATTTCATGCTATAGGAGAGTCCTATTTATAAGTAAGTAGGGGATAAGCTTCGAAATCCTGGGAGAATCATTTGGTGCGAGCAGCAACTCCACCAGGCCAGACTTTCGAGGAACAGAAAGGAAGAGTCATAGAAGGAAATGCTATTTTGCACCTGGAACTACAACTTATCTATAAATATCAGTTCATTAGGTCTTATATCTCTAGTTCTTTCTGAACTAAACTTCAATCGTTTTTTCTTAATACCTTGCCAAAATAATTCTATTCGAATGTCATTCGAATAGAATTTCTTGATATTGAAGAGAGCACTCATGAGTCCAAAAGCCAGGCACACCCCACAAGAACAGGAAGAACTGATTATCAATGCAGCCATTGAGTGCATTGAAGAAACCTCTCTGCTCGACTTTACGATGGCCGCGATTGGGAAGAAAGCTGAAGTATCCATGGGGACTATCTACAAACATATGCAGTCAAAGGAAGATGTTATCGTTGCTATTGGAGTGAGGATGCTAAAGAAACATCATCGCATCTACTCTGATATTTTGCGTTTTCCCTTAACCATGCCAGAACGACTCATTTGTGGCTATCTAGCGACACCCACCGAACTCACCGATTACTCTTTTGGTGTGCAACTTGAAATGTTATGCAGTAGCAAAGCCGTTTTGCAACGGGCATCAAAACGTTGGGTTGATGGTCTGGTTCAGTTTGATCATGCCATTGCCAATGAGTTTCAACAGGCACTCAGAGATTCTTACGAGTCTGGTGAAATCGTCTTATCCGAAGAAGATGCTCCATCAGTGATGGAATCACTGTCGATGGGTCTGTGGGCGATGTGTGTTGGTTTTACACAAGTAGCTTATCAACGAAATGCTCGTCAAGGGGATGGTCTGGCACCCTCATTGCCGTTTCTTGCTTCTCCTGAATTACCTTATCCCATGCAACCTGAGCACGGTATCGTAAAAAGTGCCCACCGGTTTTTAAATTCTTTCCCTTGGAAGCATCCACTGGATGCTGCAGGGATTAATAGAGCTATTGAATTACTTGAACAGCGAGGTTATCGATAATGAAGTCCGCTATTAAACGTTGGACGCTGACCGGCGTCCTCAGCTTAGCCTTATTGACGGGGTTGGGAAGTTTCAAATTTATAGAAGTGAAAGCTGCCATAGACAATGTTGCGGCAATGCCTGAATACTCAGAAACCGTTGAGGTCGTTTCACCTCGCGCTGTAGAGTACACACCCAGCATTACTGCACTTGGTGTAGTGTTGGCACCACAACAAGTGGTTCTGCGAAACGAATTACCTGGCTACATTACAGAGGTTAATTTTGTTTCTGGAGCAACGGTGAAAAAGGGCGATGTTATTGTGCAGCTGGATATCAGCGAGCAACAGGCAAATCTGGCTTCAGCAAAAGCGAGAGCCAAACTTGCTCAGTCACTCTTTAATCGTGAGACTGGATTGTTAAAATCATCGGCTGTGAGTGAAGACGCTGTCGAACGCGCTGAATCAGAACTGGCTGTCGCGAAAGCTGATATTAAAGCCATCCAAAGTATTATTAAGCGACGCACAATTCGAGCACCTTTTGATGGCGTGATTGGTATTCACCAATTGGAAGCCGGGCAGTTCTTATCTTCAAATACCGAAATAGCGCCTCTGGTTGGACACAGCGAAAACATGTGGATCGACTTTAGCGTTCCACAGTTCTACGGTGCACTAAAAGTTGGCACTGCGATAAAAGGAGAAGTGGTGAGTACCACTTCTTCTGATGAATCCTTTAATGCTGTCATTATTGCCGGAAATTCTGGCATCACCGCCGAAAGTCGTAGTCGCTTATATCGAGCATCAGTTAATAAAGCCGCAGGATTACTTCATAACACAGCTGTCAAAATCGATGTTCCTGTAGGCAATGTGATGTCAGTGTTTGCGGTGCCTTCTACGTCCGTTCAAACTGGTGCAAATGGAAAGTTTATTTATGCGCTCGACCCTGAGCCTGACTCAACATCTTACCGAGCACGCCAGCTACCGGTCGAAGTCGTTAATGCGCAAGAAGGACTTGCTTATGTGTCAGCAGAGATTGGTGACAATATAAAAGTGAGTGGAGCGGGCGCGTTTAAACTGAATGAAGGTCTGCTCGTTCATAGCAACTCGCGTCCGTTGATTACGCCAATCAGTCAGGCGAATTAGTTATGGATCTATTTGTAAAACGTCCCATTGTGTCACTGGTGATATCTCTAGCTTTGTTACTCGCAGGTATCTCAGCCGCTTTTAACATTTCAGTCATACAGTTTCCTAAAGTTGAAAGTACTAACCTGCTTATTACAACAGTTTATCCAGGAGCCTCTGCGGATGTCGTTCAAGGCTTTGTTACGGATCCTGTTGAAAGGGTAGCGATGACTGTGCCTGGCGTTGACTTTGTAGATTCTCGCAGTATGGCAGGAGTCAGTAGCGTAACTGTCTGGCTTAACTTAAATGAGAACAGCAGTCAGGCGCTTGCCGAGTTAACTTCTCGACTTAATCAAATTCGTTTCGAGTTACCCACAGATGCTCTCGATCCCTCTGTTCGTGTTCAACGCGCGGATCAAACCGCTGCTCTGTTTTATCTGGATGTTCAGAGCAAAGGGTGGAGTCGTGCCGAAGTAACTGACTATATGTCGCGTCATATAACACCTCAGCTCGCCGCGATTGATGGCGTTCAACGAATCGGTCTGGAAGGAGGGCGAAATCCAGCCATGCGAATATGGCTAGATCCCATTCGCCTTGCCAGTGTCGAAGTCGGGGCGGACGAAGTGCTGCAAGCTCTCAGAGAGAATAATGTTCTTGCCGCCGTAGGACAAACCAAAAGTGACCGCAACCAGATTCAGATACTTACTAATGCGACTTTACAAAACGTTGCTGACTTTGAATCCCTGATTGTGAGTAATAAAAACGGCATTTTAATCCGACTGCGTGATGTTGCAAACATAGAATTAGGTGAAGATAGAGGTGATGACCTTTCGCGATTGAATCAGGATTCTACGGTTTTCATTTCTATCTGGAGCATTCCTGGTGCAAACGCGATTAGCATAGGTGATGAAGTTTACAAACGTCTTGACACGATTAATCAATCTCTGCCTAAAGCCTTAGAGATTGGTATCAGTTATGACGCGACTATCTATATGCGCAATGCTCTTAAAGAGATTGTGAAGACTCTATTAGAGACCGTGGTTCTGGTGGGGCTGGTAGTGTTATTACTCATGGGATCTTTTCGAACGGCTTTAGTGCCACTGGTCACGATCCCTATTTCGGTTTTAGGTGCCATTGCTGTTATATCCATGATTGGATTTACGCTTAATCTTCTGACCATTTTAGCCATTGTTCTTTCCGTTGGATTGGTGGTTGATGATGCCATCGTGGTTGTTGAAAACGTAGCTCGACATATGCGAGAGGGTAAACCTCGTATTCAGGCGGCGTTGATCAGCTCCAGAGAATTATTAGCACCCATTATCGCAATGACATTAACTTTGGCTGCTGTTTATGCTCCCATCGGTTTTGTGAGCGGATTAACGGGGGCACTTTTTCGCGAGTTTGCTTTTACCCTTGCGATAGCGGTTTTAATTTCAGGTGTTGTTGCCATCACTCTTTCGCCGATTATGAGCGCTTATGTCAGTGCCAGTAAAGGCCAAGAAGGCCCGATGACTCAACGAGTGAATCGTTTTTTTGAACGTCTACAAAATATATACGGTCGCTGGTTGCAAAATATTTTTGAGTGGCGTTCGCAAACAATAGCGTTGGGACTATTTTTCGCCTTGCTCATCGTTCCTTTTTACATGATGTCTGCAAAAGAATTAGCGCCTGTTGAAGATCAAGGCAGTATTCAGATGGTTATACAGTCGTCTCCTGATTCTCATGTGGAATATGTTGGGGATTATATGCAAGATGTTGTTCAGGTTGCCTCACAACTGCCTGGCTTTTCTGAAACATGGCAGGTACTTTCTCCACCGGGAGGTTTTGCTGGAATCGAGTTTGTTAATTACGCTGAGCGTGATTTTAAGGTGCAAGATCTGCTTGGTCAGGTATACGGTCAGATGTCTGGTATCACCGGATTGAGAGTATTACCTATTCTGCCTAACGCTCTGCCCACTGCGGGTCAATTTGATGTAGAAATGGTTGTGCAAAGCTCTGACTCTTATAAGAAGATGTCAGAGTATACAGCACCATTAATTGCCGCTGCTTTTCAAAGTGGTCACTTTACCTATGCGGATACCGACTTAAAAATTAATCAGTCGCAAGCTCGGTTGATATTGGATCATGATCGTATAGCAGATTTGGGCCTAAGTGTTCAACAAGTGAGCGATCAATTGGCTGTACTGGTTTCTGAGCAGGACGTTAATCGTTATGACGCAGGTGGAAAATCGTACCGCGTCATACCTATGGTGAAACGCGATGCCCGACAAAGTCCACAAGCGTTGCTTGACTTGCAGCTTACATTGCCCAGTGTGATTTGGTTCCAGTAAGAAGTATTGCCAGTTTGGAAAATGTGACCAGCCCGCAAGCATTATCCAAATTTAATCAACAACGTTCTTTTAGAATCTACGGAGGTATCCACTCAGGAACAACAACCGAAGCGGCTTTGTCAGCTCTTGAAAAAGCGGCGGCTGAAATTTTGCCAGAAGGTTACACCATCGATTATGCTGGGGTCTCGCGTCCTTTGCGTAAAGAAGGAAACAGTTTGATATCGGTGTTGTTGGTATCTCTCTGTGTTGTTTATCTTTTGTTGGCAATTCAGTTCAACAGCTTCCGCTCGCCATTAGTGGTGTTAGCAGGCTCAGTACCTCTAGCTCTATCGGGAGCCTTGTTATTCAGCTTTTTAAGCCTGACCTCTATCAATATATACGCACAAATAGGTTTTATTACCTTGGTTGGGCTTGTGGCAAAAAATGGAATTTTGATAACGGAATTTGCAAACGAGCTACAACTAAAAGGCAGGTCAAAAATTATCGCGATCAAAGAAGCCGCACAAGTACGCCTACGACCTATTTTGATGACTACATTGGCAACGGTCATCGGTCACTTCCCGCTGGTGATGGTGTCTGGCGCGGGTGCAGAAGCTCGAAATAGTATTGGTATTATTCTGGTTGCAGGAATGTTTATTGGAACACTGCTCACGCTGTTTATTTTACCTTGTGTTTATTTACTCCTGGGTGAAAATCTTGAAGAAAAAGGTCAAGAAGACGTAGCTCATAACGAAATAGAGAGTAGCCTGCAAACCGTTGGCATCAATAAAGTTGCAGAAGTTGCTTGATGATTTTAAATGAAGCTGTTTCTTTACTCTTGTCTCACTCAATCTAGCTTTAGCTCTAAGTGGATATTAAGCTGGGATGTGTAGTGCAAGTAAAGCAGGGCGCTGCTAGGTAATTAAGAGAACTAGTACTAGGCCTGATCATTTTGGCGATTGGGTCTTTTTTGTTTACAGTAGATGAGTTTGATGAAATATTTTGACTCAACTTGTAAGAGAGTTTCATCAATAACGTTTAGGCACTTAGTTTTTTAATACTACTTTGGTGTTTATCTCTTATTGCGCTTGCGCTTTTATGGCTATTTGTTATTTATTTGGATTGTGCTATAAAATTTACAATGTGGACGACTACCTAACCTTACTTTTCTAAAGTAAGAGGAAATGGTATTGGGAAATACAATATCGTTTAGAAAGCTAGTTTGAGAAGGATGTTTGCTGATTTTAGGAGTTAGAAGTTGAGTCTAGACAGTTGATATCTCGCCACAAATAAATTGCTCTATCCGATCCGTTAAGGATATTTTGTTTGTAGTCTTTCAGAATGAGCAATGTTTCTGATGTATTTAGACACTATCACTTCGAACAACCAAACGTTTGCAAGGATAGTTGGAGTAATTGATAAGCTCCTAGTTTGGCTAAGATGTTTGATTCTATCAAAAGCGAGGGCACGATTGGAGAATTTAAGGAGTTTTGAATGATAGCTCGTTTTAATGGTTTAGTTCATGAATAGCAGGTTCTGTACTATGGAGTTTGCTTAATGTTGGAAATGGTAAGCTAGGAAACATGCTTTCAAAGCTTTTGGTAATGAGTGGGAAAGTGTGTAATTGTTTTTGCACTGAGGCGATACTTTGCAAGAGTTAGTGCAAGAATGAAGGCTTATAGTGAAGAGGAGAAGAAAGATGATTAAACAAATAACTATTTTACTAGGTTGTTTGGTACTAATGTCAGCGCTACTTCTAATATTGGGAGCGATCGGCGCTCCTGATAGTCAGTCATCCTCCAGAAATTGGTTTACATGGGACGACTCACGAATGATAGTCGCTACCGGTCAAGAGTTACTTAAGTATAGCGTTGGCGCATTTATTGGTTTTCTAACTGGTTCAGCGGTTAAAGAAAAAGTATAACAAACTGACTAAAGGTGTTCAATCCATGCATTCTTGTAGTAATACGACTAAAAAAGCCTCCGAGACCAAGGTTCTGATAGATAGCTCTGCTGAACTTTTGGGGCTCGTTCTAAGGTTTGGGCCTTTGAGCTAGAAAAATTGATCGTCAGCAAATCAAAATAGACATGCAAATTATTAATAAGAGGAATTAAGTATGCCTTGGAGAGAAAGGCTCAAGAATTTAAATGATGGTGACCAGTTGATACATGTCTCACACAGACTAAAAGGTAGCCTTGGTCAAACTGATATCGATCATTATGAAATTATTAATGGGACCGGTGATGTTGTCGGTTATGTTAAGTTAGAAGATCATACAGATATAAAAGCACCTCACACACAGTCGATTACGCTTACTCAGAAAAATGAAAATGGTGAGGAAGTTCATCATGAAACTTGGTACCCGAAAAATTAGAGGAACTGAGCACAGCTGCTACCATATAAGTACGCAAATGATATAGCTTAAAACCAGTTCTAATGTCCATCTTCAAGGCAAAAACGAAGTAAACGGAAATGGAGTGAAATTTTGCAATTCATCACTAATGGCCCAGATATACCAGATGTACTTTTACAAGCGCACGAAGAAGGCCGAATAGTGTTTTTCTGTGGTGCGGGTATTTCTTATCCAGCCGGTTTACCTGGATTTAAAGGGTTGGTAGAACAAATCTATTCTGAATGTGGTACTAGTATTTCTGATATTGAAAAAGAAGCATTTGAGCGAGGGCAGTTTGACGCGACACTAGATTTGTTGGAACGCCGTTTACCTGGCCAGCGCTTATCGGTTCGTCGTGCATTAGCTAAGGTATCACAACCCAAGCTCCGCCGAAAAGGAGCCTTCGATACGCAAGCAGCTTTGCTGCGCTTGGCACGTAGTCGCGAAGGCGCATTACGAATGGTAACAACTAACTTTGATCGTATCTTTCACACTGCTGCAAAACGTTCTAAACAAACTTTTAAAACCTATTCGGCTCCAATGCTACCGATGCTTCCGATTTTCAGTTGGGAAAATCCTGTGGAAGCAAGTGCTGTATGGAAAGGTTTTCTTTGGTCCCCACGCTTATACCAACCTTTGTTGACTGCAATAAAAACTTACTTGCTTGAATGTGCGGATCACTATATTGAGCTTGGTGAACATCGCCAACAGTTTGCTATCTTCTTAACCTATACTGCATTAGGTCCTACTGAAGAGTATACAGTAGATGAACTAAGGTCAGCAATTGATGCATTACCGCAAGATGGCCTCGAGCACTGTGCGCGAGCTTTAACACAAGCATTAGAAGGTGCGGCAGATCAACGCGAGGAATATTGGCGTAACCGCTGCCAACCTTTTTGGCAAAATATTTGGCCAAAATCACGCGATTTGGCGACCCCTCAGATAGCGGAGTCTTTGGCTCGATTAGTTATTGCGTCTCGTAAAGAATTTCCAAAAGCTTTAGCTTTAGTATCTGATTGGCTAGAACCACTCGAACATCAAGACTATGCAGTTCATCTTTTGAAAGAGTCAGGCCTTTCCAGCCTCTTTCCTGAAGAAGCTTTACAATTGCTTAGTGTGCTAATTGTAGAGCAGCAATGGGCACCTAGTGAGCTAGGTCGATGCTTAGAGGAAATTTCACAAGCCAAACCAGATCTTACTCAAGATAACCGATATCAAAAATTAAATACATACTTTCAGACTCGTGGTATTTAAAATATATAAGAGAATCTTGCAAATATTGAGCAGGGATGTGTAGTGTAAAGTGATCGTGACCTTTTTTGTTGGTTTCGATAAGTTTTGAGAGAAAAGGGAAAGTGAGAATCCTTATGCCGTTAAATAACAGCATAAGGATTGTTGTATAACGATATTACTTACATATATCTATAATAGACACCTTGGCTGATTTTAAGCCACAACCACCCGTGCCAACTCCCGACCCTGATGACTTTTTCAGTGCAGGCCCCGCGACCAATGGTTGATTGCTGTTAACATCTGCTTTAAACAAATCTCCTTCGTTTAAACTATTATGGGTTGTTGGCACTTGCTTATAGTATTGCCATGTAGGGCTAAAGTAGTTGGCTAATTTAAAGACCCTTCCTTATGAATCGAGAATCATTATAAGTTGGCTGTATAAAGGAAATTTCATGAGCTGGTCTTAAGGGCCTATATTTTAAATATGTTAAACAATTCTCACTAAGGCATTCTAAATCTTACTTAATGCCGAAATTTTAAACGGATTGTTGGGAATTCAAACGAATTGACTGAATTTTTAAGGGAGATTAGCGGACATATTGATACCCTCGTATCCTTATTTTTCAATACTGATCTGGATGCTAGATGGATATATCAGGGGTAGCTCCAAGGCTTATTACGAATAGAAGTTAAGAGGTAAAAATGAAACAGTTCAAGTTACTAGTAGTTACAATTATTGCCATCCTAACCACTGGCTGCGCCTTCCACGGAGAAGCCTACCAGGTGAAACTCCAACATGAACAGTTGGCTAATATAAAACTCTACAATGTAGATCTTATAGACGCTCGCCCACAAAGTGCTCATGAGGCACGTAAATTAGGCGGCTTTAAAGGCGACACCATCGAGCAAATTGAAGATGAAAGATTTAGTTTTGACAAGGTGAAATACTTAAAATTAAAACTGGAGTCAGAACTTAAACATAAGGTAGGACAGGTTAAGTTAATAAAGTTTCAACATATTATCGACTGGACCGTGACAGGCTCGAATAATCACCAAGATATTGTAGCGGGAGCTATTCTTGCTAATACTGGTGGTCACATGTATGTAAGAAAAAGCGCCAGTGATGACAATGTTTCATGTCAATTGGAATTGTTAGTTAACGGTCGACGATTTACAGCGTATAGCAAAGCTTATTGGTCATCAAAAGAGAATCAATGGTTTTCACTCTATGAAAGAGATGATATTAAACAAAGGCTAGCGTTTGTTACTGATGATGTGATTAACAAAGTTATCAAAGACATGAATGCACAACTTTAGAAATATGTACCCCAAAAACAATCTTGTCCAAGGAATGAACGAGGCTGTTTGCTGTTTCTCTGAGCCACTTATCAATGGTGGTTATCAGATCGAAAGTAGTCTTGATGAAACAACTATTAGAAAAGGCACCCCAAAATTTAAGATTGGGCAGATATAACTTCTGCCCAATCATGAAGGAGAGGCTAGTTTCTAACAATAATATGTGGTGGTAACACTCCAGGTTGATTGTCGATCACTTGAAAGGTGTCATAGATCACATTACTAAAAATCACTTCAGCAGGGCCAGGCTCAGGAGGTTGGATATACATATCTGTTGCGTTATTTCTCATCGTGACGTTATTGATTTGCCAGGTGCTATTGACCGGTGTCGCGAATCCCATACCAAAACCTTCAATCGTCACATCGCTTATCTGTGCAGGTCCGTGGGTGGCATCGTTTCCTACGTCAAGTCCTATACCTGATTTCGCCGTACCAGGATTAGGACTGAATACACTCACATCTTTTCCAAAACCTACGATGCGCGCTTTTTTCAGACTCATTCTTTCGTTGTAGTTAAGCAGCACCCCATCTCTGGAGCCCCAGACAGTTAAATTACTCACTGTTGGATTTAAGGTATCGATATAAGCTTGTGGTGGAGGCTGATGAAACGCCGTTGCGCCATTTTCAAATGTGTAAGCAGCACTGTTAACATATCGAGAACGGAAACCCACGGTTGCACCATAGGATTCATTTCCACTGTTTTCTGCCATAGGTGCCCACCAAACGGGAATGGTTTGTCTGTTGGTAATTAGATGGCCGTTGGCTATGTCACTAACATTGACAGTTGTGCGAACTGAGGTCGGTTGCGTTGGCTCCATGATGCCATCAGTCCAGTAAATAAAACCATGAGCAGAGGCACCTGCAGAAACATTATTAATCACTTTGACACGGTTACCAGTAAACCAGAAGCCATCACCGTCATTACCAAAGTCTATCAAGTTTGCACCGAGATCGGGATCAATGGCTCCTTGATCATCTAATACAAAACTGGGGTTATAGGTACGGATTGCAATATTTCCTTGTATAGTACCTATTTCATCACCAGCCTCTGTATAGAAACCTGCGCCTTGTAAGCCATAAGCGACATTATCTATAAAATTGACATGAGATGAGTGATTAACATAACCCCAGCCTGGACCATTGAAAGCAACGTTGCCTTTAACTAAAGCCGCCGGTGAATTTGGCATGACGCCTACCTGGTGAAAATGAATAACATAACGACCGCGTCGATTTTCTCCGCCCAGAGCAACCACATCAGCTGAAGACGCAAAATCATCGCCTGCGTCTGGATGCGGAACAAACTCGAAATCATTCAATGGTCGAGTCTTATCTGTTCTACCAAGTTCGGTAAATCTCGCATTTTGTACATTAACATTAGAACTCATAAACATAATGTGTCCACGATGTAGAGTGGCCGTGTTTTCTGATATAAATTCGACATTACGACTGGCATTGGCAACGTAGACATTTAGGGTAGGGTGAGGTGCCCGATGATTTAAAGCCAAATAGTCATTTAATGTGATCAGGGAGCCATCAATAGCCGTAATTGTTCGAAGCTCATCACTTCTAGGATCATTCATGATTGTCCCTGTGATAATTAATTGATCATTGACTTGCCAACCGCTAGGAGTATTTAACAACCTTAACTGAATATCTCCTTTTTTAGCTTGTGGACTTATGATTGCTCTGTGTGTTTTTGCGGCGCCGAATATCGTTGTGGTACCCATTAACACTGCGCCACGGCCAAGGCGTTTGGTATCTGCAACAGGTCCATCGTCAATAAAAGTGACCTTGGCCGTTACATTGGCATTAATAGGTTGAGAGGAGGTTCCTATCTGTAGCAAACCTGGGCATGTACTGACCAGAGTATCTACATTTAATTCTGTATTGCGATCATGAGCAAATAGTAAAGAGCCGTCGACTCGAACAGTTTCCAGACGTTCCGATACGAGACTATTGATTGTTACAGTAACATTCTTTGGAATTTGTACAATTGCGCCATTACCAGGAACTTGTCCTCCCCAGGTCGCAGCATCTTGCCAGATGCCAGACTGTACGGCTTTATGGGTCATCAAATTCTCACTGGCGAAATCAGGTATCATCGTGCAGTGATGGTTATGTCCAGTAGTGCCGTTAACCGTTATAGAGACGGTGGCTGGCTCACTTGTTAAGTTTCCGTCATTCACAGTGAAAGTAAATGAGTCATTGCCAGAATAGCCTGCTTTAGGAGTATAGGTCAGATTGGGGGCCGTACCTGACAGGCTGCCATTCTGAGGTTGATTGGTCAGTGCAAATGTTAGCGGATCAGCATCCGGATCGGTTCCCGACAAAGTGATTTGAACCGCAGTATTTTGATCGGTTGTTACAGATGCGGCTGTTGCGCTAGGCGCATTGTTAACCGCTGGTGGTTGAGGCTGCGGCTCTGAAGTTTGACCACCTGAGCCTCCACAGCCTGCTAGCGTACAGATGAGTAAGAGGGCAATGAAAATATTATGAATAGAGTGTCTTAATCTGACAGGACAATTGAATAAAAACCTGTCTAATTGATTTTGCGAAATAGCTTTCATTTTCTGTTGCTTCCTCTGTGTCAATTGAGAGTTCATAGCGCGATTTATCTTGCGTTTATCTCTAAGACGAAAGGAGTGATGGATTGAGGAATAAAAATATATTGAGGATGCCAATATGTGGATTAGCTCACATTATTATCAACTGCATTTATTTGAGAAGTAGCGATTCATTAACCGTTGAGGAGTAATCTGAGTAAGCCAGGTAACATATTGATTTTAAGGAACTTTCTTTGACCTAAACTCAAAGTTTAAACTTACCATCCTGTCTGGCTTTGAAGAGAATAGCCCATTGAGGCAATGTCAGGTTCGAATTGTGAACTGACATTGACCGGCTCCCATTTTTAGATCCACCTTGTAGTGAAGACGGGCTCATCAAAATTCGCTGTTACTTAGGAACTCTTTAGGCGACAGATTATTAAGAGCTTGATGAGGTCGACTCTCGTTGTACTCTA
>NZ_JAMXSB010000029.1 GCF_024124665.1 Pleionea sp. CnH1-48 | reverse complement strand
ACCGCATTACCAAAGGCATCGTAGGCAGTTTCCGTCGTATGACGGGTGTGCGTTTCAACCGTCATGGGTGGTCCGTTTTTCGGGATCACCGTTTCGTACTCAGTCACCAAAGGATAAGTGACTTTGACTTGGCGATGGAGCGCATCATATTCGTAATTTGTGGTGCGCGCCTGCTCAAAAACAGGCTCAGCAACATCGACAGAACTTGTGGCTAACACCGAACCTTCGGTCAGGCTTAATAAATTACCAAACGCATCGTACTGCATCTGGCTAACCAAACGCGTTTCTTTCGCTTCGACTTGCGTACCGTTAACGATGGAAGATGTCACCGTTGGGGTGGTCTCTCTAACCAAACGACTGTGAGCATCGTATTGATAATGCCAAACATCGCCGTTTTTATTGGTTAAGGTTAAACGATTGCCTAACGCATCGTAGGTGTACGACTCAGTCTTACCTAGAGCATCCGTCATCGCTGTTAGGCGACCAAGATTGTCATAATCGTTATGAACGTTACGATCATCAGCATGTGCGTGATTAAGAGCAAAGGCTTCGAGAGAAGCTAAGCTGAAGGTTTGCTCAGCTTGTGGCGTGACATCAAGATAAGACGAGTTATAAACAATCGTATCAGTCACTCGACCTAAGGCATCGTATTTTGATTCAGAAACAAAACCTAAAGCATCAATGCTAAAGCGCGAACGACCCGCATCATCAAAAGTTACACGGCTGCTGCGATAATCAGCACCGTTTAAGGCTGCTTCGACTTGTGCCAGTGAGGCAAAGTCGCCTTGAATTTCACGACCGTAGGTGCGCGTCTCAACCACTTGTCCGCGCACATCATAAATCATGTGAGACACAGTGCCAGTAGCGCTGATGGAGTAAACCAATCGACCTGCGGCATCATAAACGTATTGTTGAGTTTGCTCAGGGACTAATACCGCGTTTAATGCAGGCGCTTGTTGAACATCGCTGTTGCCGTCGCCCGAATCGGTAGGAGGTTCAGCCTGGCCGCCGCCTGCACCTGTGACATTGAGGTTATCCACGCGCAGCCATGTGTCGGCAGCAGGCGCTGCGCCTTCCGCCGTTTGAGTACGAGCGGTTAAATCGAAGTCCATGTTCTCCCAACCATCGCCCAAAGGCGCTGAATGGACACGATAAGTCTGGCCACCATTTTCAATGATGGTTTCAATCGCACCGTTACTGACTTCAAAACGCACCGTCATGGTCGGTTCACTTAAGAACATATCCACAGGTATCTGATAGATTTGACCGTTTTTGTAAGTCGCCAATAACTGAACATTGCCACCTACCACTTCTACTAGCAGGCTTTTTTGACCATCGCCATAAATGCCATTAGAAATCCCTAAGCGAGCATAAACAGAATGTTGCTCCAGACTTGGAGGTGGCACTTCCACGTCAAAACTCATGCTTGCACCATCCACCAGATGGAAATCTTTATTGGTGTTTACAATAGAAGAGAAAGTTGACGAACCTGTGCGAGGACTATTGAATTGAAGCTGACCATTAGTGATAGCCACGCGATCACTCGGCGCACCGTTCAAGTTCACCTGGAAGTCATTGAGTGTCGCACTGCTAAAGTCTTCACTGTAGTTCGATGTGCTGGATGCGGGTTGTGGCGTCGAAGGTGTTGAAGCAGGCGCAGTATTATCTGCAACATCACTTGCTGCAGCCGCTTTTGCTTCTGCCAACAAAGTCGCAACGGTTTTATTCGCCAGCTGAGTCGCATCAATCGCCACACCATGACGAGTCGTACTGATCACATTGTTGTAACCGTCGTAGGCTGTTTCGGTCACAAAGCCCGCAGCATCAATGGCAACCACTTGACGGTTGATGGCATCAAAAAGGCTATAACTTAAACGCCCGCCTTCGTCTTCTATTTGAACAACATTGTTGTAAGCATCGTAAGTTAACACTTGAGTATGCTGAACGTCTGCATTCAAACTCGCATCCCAAACCGCAGGTTTAATGACATGAGTTTGACGATTTAATGCATCGTATTGATAGGTAGTTGTGCGGGTGTTATCGCCTGCCCCCGTTGTGATGCTAGAAACATTACCAAACGCATCGTATTTTCGAATCGTTTCTACTGAGCCAAGAGAGGTTGTTACTTGACCATTGTCATAAGCACCTAAAGTTGTTTGTGGAGATATCTCTTTGGTTAAACGATTCAACGCGTCGTATTCGTACGTCCAAACTTGAGCGTTTTTATCAGTACGAGTTAATTGATTACCTAATGCGTCATACTCATAAGACTCCACCTTGCCTTGTGCATCGGTCATCGTCTTTAATCGACCCAGTGCATCGTAGGTATTTTTAACGATGGAGTTATCGCTGCTGACGTTGGTGTTGGCAAAGGCTTCTAATGCCGTCAATGAATAATCATTGGTTGAATAAGCTGAAGCATACACAATGGCATCGGTAACACGCCCCATCTCATCAAAACGAGTTTCTGATACTTGCCCCACCGCATCCACACTAAAGCGCGTACGGCCTAATGCATCAAGTACCTGGTGGCTGCTGCGATAAGTCACATTGCTTAAAGCCGTGCTGATACCTTCAGTGGTTAAGGTAGGATTCGTTAACGCACTGTCATAGACGCGAGTTTCAACAACTTGCCCACGAGCATCATAAATATTTTGAGAAACACCACCCAATGTATCGATGCTATAAACCAGACGACCTGCATTGTCATAAACAAATTGTTCCGTCTGTTGCGCAATCGTATTGGGGTTCGCTGTTTTCGCTTCGGTTAATAGGGTCGCAACGGTTTTACTACCCAATTGCGTTTTATCAATGGCCACACCATGACGAAGGGTTGCAACCACTTCGCCCGCCTGACTGTATTGAACTTCAGTGACATAACCTTTAGCATCAATGGTGTAACGCTCACGATTAAGCGCATCAAACTGCACATCGGTGGTTTGTGCGTTACCCGCTTTGGCAAGTTCTGTGGCAAAGTTAGCCGTTCCGACTTGCGTCTTATCAATAGCGGTTTCAAAGCGCTGTGTTTGAATCACGTTGCCGTTGGCATCATGGTGGAATCGAGACACAAAACCTGCTGCATCAATTACAAATTCCAAATGACCCAAATCATCAAAAACACTTTGTGTATGTTGTGCAACAGAGTTATCGGCTAATAAGCCAGACATGTCAGCTAACTGAGGTGCAGAAGTAACACTGATAGCCTCTTTATAAACTTTTAAGTCAGTGACTTTGCCACGGGCATCATACACATTGTGCGTGACATACCCTTCTTCATCGATGTGATAAATTAACTGCCCTGCGTCATCATAAACGTTATAAGCTTTGTCATTGTTGGCATTGGTCGTCTCGATGATTTGACCAGCAGCATCGTAAACATAATGGGTCGAAATTTTTAATCCTGTGGCATCATTCACCGAGTGCGTCAAACGATCCAAATCGTTGTAATGATATTCGGTGGTCACTGCTTTTGATGTGCCAGCCGCTTCAACAACGCTGACTTTATTGCCCAGTCCATCGTATTGTGTTTCGGTGCGCAGATTAAGGAAACCATCACCCACACCATAATCACTCGTGGTAGCTACAACACGACCTAGACGATCGTACTGGTTTTGTGTGACGACTCCTTTTGCGTCCGTCACGGTTTCTAACTGGCCTTTGGCATCGTAGCTATAGCGCGTCTCAATGGATTGCCCTTGATAAGCCAGTTCTTCAGTCGTTAACGTGATCGAGTCACCCGCCAAGCTTTGAATCTCTGCTCCACTGGGATCGGTGATTTCTCGTAATACACGACCTACCGCATCGTATTCAAAAACAGTGCGACGACCTTGTGCATCCACACTCAATACCAGACGCTCACCTTTGTCTAAATACAGCTGAGTTTCTGAACCATCCGCCGCAGTGGTTTTGGTTAACTCACCATTAGCATCGTAATGAAATACGGTTTGCTCGCCTCGGCCATCGACCGTTAGCGTGGTTTCGCCAAACTGATTAAAGTGAGTTTCGGTTTTGATGCCGCCAGGATAAGTAACAATGGTTTTCTGTTGATTGGCATCAAAGGTGGTTGTGACACTCTGACCTAACGCATCGGTTTGAGTATGCACTCGGTTAAAGGCATCATAACCATTGCTTGTGGTGCGATTTAACGCATCAGTCATCGCCACTTCGCGACCCAGACGGTCGTACTCAAAGTGAACACTCTGACCTAAAGCATTGGTGGTTTTATCCAGCTCGCCAAAAACGGTGTGCTGACTTTGCGCATGTTCGATGGCTTTACCATTGAGTCGATAAATATCGGTGACCTGACCACGGGTGTTCACTTCGGTTAATGTGGTGGTCCACTGAGTGGCAGCCACATCACGGGCCTGACGGCTTAAGTAGACTTCACCAAAGGCATTATACAATTGTGTGGTTTTAAAGCCTTCGGCATCCAATGTTTCCAATACCAAACCACGACGGTCATAACTGAATTGAGTCACGCTATCGTGAGCACTTTTTAGCGTGTCTAGATGCGCGATAAAGTCAGCTTGCGACAAGGTGCCTTGTTGCAGATTATTCAGCTCGGTGGCTCCTAACGCACTCTGGTAAACGCGAGTTTGATCCACTTGTCCAAAGACGGTGTAAGTGGTTTCGCGAACACTGCCCAAGGCATCAACGGTGTGGGTTAACTGATCGGCATCATCATAGAAGAATAAAGTGCGCTGACCATACTCATCAATGATCGCTGTGACTCGACCAGCCGTATCGTATTCCGTTTGTTTACCTTCGGCTGTTAACAGGGTATCCAGTTGTTGTTGCGTGTAATCGGTGGGCAACAGCGCACTGGACTTAGCATCGAGTGTGCCTGTCACACGTCCGAGCTCATCCACTCGTTGTGTTTGCGACCGTGAGGTGTTGGTCAGGGTGTCTGTTTGTGTGGTTTGTAATAAGTGCCCTGCGGTGTTGTATTCATAGGTAGTGACCAAACCGTTCCAGTCGGTTTTTTGTTGCAGGCGATCCAGTTGATCATAAACAAACGAGGTCACACGATCATTGTCGTGCGCGGTGATTGTTAGATCCTCAAAGTTGGCACCATCAGCCACAGTGACTCGATTAAAGTGCTCGGTGACTTTGACCTTCTCACCTTGCTCGTTGTAATCGTAAGTGGTCAGGTAGCCTTCGGCATTCACCGTCGCAATCAACTGACCTTTGCCATCAAAGAATTGATGAGCAGAACGATCAACAACCGTATCGCCAGAAGCTTGTGCAGCCACTTTAGCCGAAGCAACCGCCGTTAACATTTGAGCCAGCGTACCGTTTTGATACAGATCGGCCACATCGTCGGTAGACTTAGGCACCGCAATACCATGCTGACGGGTTTGCGCCAGCTGACCGGCTGCATCATAAATAAATTCAGACAGTAGACCGGCAGCATCCAGCTCAGCAATTTTGTTGCCATCGTGATCGTAGAAGTAACGTTCTACACGATCACTGGCAGCGCCTAAGGTTTGCAGACCACTGTCAGTTTTCATCACAAAACCGTTTTGCTCGCCCAGTAGATCGCCGTTGCTGTTGCGGTACGTGATTTGGTATTCATGAACGCCATTAGCCAGATCGTTGAGAGGGACAACAAACTCACCGTTGTTAGCACTGTAGGCGTAAGCGGGCGAGCCACCTACTGACACATGCGCTTCTAACCCCGCCTGTGTGGGATCAATGCCAAAGTTGTTGTTAGCATCCAGTGTCCACACCAGATTGGTGGCTTCATAAGTACGCGCAACCGGATTGTTGATGATGTTGGTGATGTCGGCTGCCGTCCAGGTGATGCCTGCTGTATCAAAGGTAATGCGATCAATCTGATAGGATGAACTGCTGAAGTGGTTAGTCACAGTGATCACATCGCTGTTGCGAATGTTTTCAATCACCAGATGGTTGCCACTGCGGGACAAACGAATGTCTTCTGCCGCGACAGTGGCATCAAAAGCGATAGTGTCCTGCGCACTGTCACCCGAGTAATTATTAATGGTGTCACGACCACTGCCTGCGCTGAAGCGGTAAGTGTCTGCGCCATAATCGCCAGTGAGCGTGTCGTCGCCTGTGCCACCCACAAGGACATCATCACCGCTTCCACCTGACACCGTATCATCACCGGAGCCGCCCATGACGGTATCGTCGCCGTCGTAGCCGCGCACTGTATCGTTACCCGCACCGCCATCAATGGTGTCCGCCGCATCGTTAAAACCTGAAAGGCTGTCGTTATCATCACTGCCCACCAAGACATGTTGCGTGAAATAAGCTTGATCCCATTCAGTGCCATCGG
>NZ_JAMXSB010000028.1 GCF_024124665.1 Pleionea sp. CnH1-48 | reverse complement strand
CCTTTAACTTTAAGAATGTTCTCACACAAACGGGCCGCTCAGTGATATCAGCAGGAGCCGCGCATTTTGTGATAAAGAATACTTATCAGGCAGGTCAATGGCAAAACCGACAGGTCTTGGCGAATGCCTTTGGTAGTGCGTTAGGCAATGCGATTGTTGAAGACAGGATTTATCATACTGCGAATTCTCCTCAGCCTTCTAAAATTACTATTATTAATGACGGTGGTATCCAGCTAACGGGGTTGGATACCGTTCCGACATCTAATTTTGAATTATCAGCACCGCCTGAAGACGGTGATTGGGTGTTTGAAAATGAGGATATCGGTGTTGGAACTGTTGTGCGAAGTGCGGCACGAGGGGCTGCAATCGGTAGAGCTAGACCCGGAGTCGCTCCGCCTCTTCCCGGGGCTCCTGTTCCTTATAACCCAGAAAGTGTTGAAGGAGACGCTTATCGTGCTGGGTTGCCACCTGTAAATTTTGACTTGTCCTTTGATTTGAATTCAGATTTCGACTGGGGCACCTTCTCTTCAATCATTGGTTCAGGAATTTCTAATAGTTTTGATGATTTGAGTATGAGCTGGTGGGAGTTGAACGGCAGCATCGATGGTAGGCTGGACGCATTTCAAACGCAGGTGTTGAATGAACAAATCGTGTTTGGAAAAAGTGCAACAGAGGCACTCTCATTTGTTAGCGAGAATCAATTTGAATCTCCCTATCTAGCTAATAAGATGAATCAGTTAGCTCTTGAAAGAGGGTTGAATCTGCAATATACACCAACGTATGAACTGGATTTCTCTGGAGCCGATTCATTAGGATTTAGTAGTTTATATGGCGAGATATTTGGTGCCTCTGAGGTAAATTTTGTAGGGACTCCGAATATAGGTTTGGGGGCAACCGAATACCCATCAGATAGACTGGTATTGCCACCATTGGCATTCCCTGCTGACAATGGGGCAGGGATTCCTTTAATCTATACGTCGCCTGAGCAATCTAACTTGCTGGCTGATTGGATGCCTCCTTTATCGGTTCCTGATATTGTATTGCCAACAACTATGACAACGCCTATATCTGAGAACAAGCCTATTATATATCTTTCAGAAAGTGCTAATAATGATAACTTAGGTGGAGATGGGCAATCAGCAGATGATTTTGAACCTTATACGACATATAGGGCTAGGATTAATCAAACACCTACGAACGGTTCTTGGGTTGGTGGAAGAGGGGAGTCAAAGTTCATTCATAATAACCCTGATGTCAATAGTAAACTCGCAGAGTTCGGTATTAATGGTATTGAGTATAAAAACGGTTATCCGAATTTTTCACCAACAACATTAATAGAGTATGATGTAGAGTCTATTGGTAAGACGAGAGCCAGCTTACATAGCAGAATGGACACACGTCTGTCTAAAGACCCTTAATTATATGAAATATCACAGGGGCATTTCGAGTCAGGTCAGAAAGTAACCTCTAAACAGGTAAGTGAGTGGCGTAGTTTGAATAAGTTGACATGGCATGAAGTGGAAAACATAAGAACCGTTCAGTTGGTTCCAAACATTGTCAATGCTAAATTTGGACATGTTGGCGGGTTTGGTGAGCAGAATGCCAAGTGGGCACAAGAGAAGAAGTGAATAAATTAATATGACCAGAATAAATCAGATTGCTAGGTCTGACTTTAAGTTTGACCTTGAAGAGTACTTATGGGTGAAAAAATATTCGATTGAGTTGTTTGGTGAATGTGTGTCTACCAACATATTTATACTCGGGGAAGAGGATGTTGAAATTGAAAATGAGCAAATAGTTGCGGTAAATGATTTTGTTGAGTATTTTCAAGAATATCTTGCGCAACTTGAAGAGAACCTTTTGCTATATTTTAAAGATAACTTAGATGATATCTGTTCCCGGTATGAAAGCGAGAGTCAAAAAAAGGTTGCGCTAAACGTAAATTCTGAAAGAGAGTTATCTAAAGTTATGAGTATTGAAGGGATATTGATTCCATATAGTTTTGATAAGAGTCAACTCGTTGTAGGATTTATGTTTCAGAGAAGTTGGGACCTTTCTCATAATCTTGGTGTTAAGTTTGTAAATAGAAAGCTAGTTATGATTGATGATGCCGCAGGTCTGTTATTCTGAGATAAGTTTTCCAAGAGGAGTGGTTTATGATTAAAAATTCAGCTATCTATATATCAGATCCATCTATGCTTGGTTCCCGGTTGTTTGATCGTTCTCCTGACATTATCTCTTATGAGACCTTTGAGAATGGTGAAACAAATATAGGGTTTAAGTTAGTATTAAGTTGGGGAGAAATTGTTTGTCATATTATGCAAGAAGATCAATTAGAGAAGCATATAGCCGGATACGAAGCTTATATGACCTCTCAAATTCAAGATAAAGAGGACTTAGTATATTTCTTAAGTCGCCTTCATTATGTTAGGACATGTTTAGGGTTAGAGATTTCTCACAAAGAGGGAATGGAGGAAGATGTTCATCAGTTTCTTTTTTCTCTTAATGAGGTACTTGCAGGCTTATTGTTTATGTATGACACGACATGGGACTGGTCAAGAGAAGCTTTGGGTGGGCCTCTCAAATAGTGTCTGTCTGTTCCGTCCACAGGATGATTGGTAATGTCCATATCATTTCAGGCGGGTTTTCGCTTAAAACCCGACCAAAATAGCATCGAGATTTAAGCTATTGAGATAGCAATCTCATGTTAAAAATACCGAGTTTTGAGGATTCGATCATTTTTAGCGCCATTTTTTAACAATTTGTTGTATTTCAGCCACGATGTATCAGGACAGTTGATTAATTGACTGTCCTGTTTTCGTTTATGGCATTTAATCTAGTGGTGGCAATTATGCAGCCTTTATGAGAAAGTTTGATTAAGCTAAAGTTAGAGTAGAGACAGCACTGCATCTTTCTTCTACCAAGATAAAAACGGCTGCTTTTTATTTTAGATAGTTGTCCTGTAAATTATTATATTACTGGACAACATGGACCAAAACCTCAAGGTGAGCTTTTGGAACTATTAAATTCAGTTAAAGGAGATAGAGAGAAAATAATTGATGTTCTTAGGCAGTGGGCAGCAATTTCGGAAGGCAGAAAATAATGGATTCAAAATCATTAAAAAGAGAACTGAGTGATTTGCTTTATGATAGCTGTGTTAATTATTTAGAGCAGTTTTCATCTGACTTTAATACAGAAAAAGTTTATGCTTTTTGTATTTTCTGTTCTGATGCATGTAGAAATATAGCTCTAGCTATTTCTACTAGAGAGAGCTTAGCAAGAAGAAAAAATAAAGGGGTTGGTAATGAACCAGAAAATTTCTATGAAGTTAATGCCTCTGAGTGGGAATATGTAAATAAGCACTATGAGCTGTTTGATAAGGTTGATGAGCTTATTGACTCATTGTATAACGAATTTTATGATGGCGAACTTGATGATGTTGATTTAGATCAGTTCGATGATGACCAGTTATGGGAGTTCATTTCCAACTTCTTCAACGAAGTTATTGTTCGCACTTTGAAACGTTTGAAAGAAAGTGGTGTGCTTGATGATGAAACGTTTGAAAAGGATGTTTTATTAGGTATTCAGTTCGGTGATCCCGATGAGAGTGGTGTGAAAATGATTGAAAATGTCTCTAGCCAAGTTAACTCAGAGTATTGGCATTGTAAGATAAAAGATAATTGTGATTATTTATTGTCACTTTCTTAAGTATGTTTCGTTTGTAGAATGACAAATATATTTTGGGGATTACTCAAGAGTGTTTTTTGTTTAAAGCTCGATTAAATAAGGCTCGAGCTTTAAGTTTTGAGATATATCTCGCAGATCAAACAAATCAGTTTTCAAACACTTTTAAGCTGCATTAAGGTTATCGTATGCAAGTATTGAAGGAAGGCTAAGGCGATAAGCGTCAATATGGTTTTTAGGGTTATAAAAGTAATGTTTTTATGAATAATAACAATAAGTTAAAGTGACTTTTCTCTCTTTGTAAACACCGCTTTATGTTACAATAACTACTCAGTCAATTAGCTTTTTACACGAGCTTTATTGATTGGTATTTTAGGTGCGGATGATATAACGGAGCCTAACAGTAATTTAAATGGCTTATCTTTTACTTTCGATCAATACCAATCCCTTCCGGTTGTTCAAGTTAAAAAGGTGCCCGAAAATACTTGGCCGGAAATTTCAGAAGATATTGTTCGATTAAGTGATGTCTTCTTTATCAATGAACCCAATGCGCAAAATATTACTGCAAGTATACCGCTTAACGATGTTTCTGAAGATGACTATTATCAGGTGAGGCTCTTCAGTCTGGCTGAGGGAGTCTATGGTGAGCGTCCTTTCTGGATCAGTGTGGTTTATGATGAGAAATTGAACAATCTACGTGAAATAAAATACTCTGTTGATAGGTTAAAAGGTATCTACTTTATTGGTCTAAAAAAAGTATCACCAGCAGGACCTGCATTATTAACACATGCCCCCATCCATTCAAATGTGAACTGTACGCCTAAATATGGTAAATACACACACATGATATGTACTGTTGGTGACAGTGAAATCAAAGTTCTCGATTTTTCTACATCAGCTAATCAAACTCGTTGGCAAGGTACAACAGTTGAAGAGCTCGCCAGTTGGATTCATAGCGCACAAACTGCAATGCAGAGTCTTGGCCTTTCTTACGATAAAAAAGTTACGGTTGAAATTAGAAAGTTTCGCAAGCCGAATGTTAAAGGGCAATTTAAAAGGGCATGGTATAATAATAAGTCAAAGTTTTATATGACATCTTCTGAAGAAACAAAAAACATGATGAGAGGTACTGCAGTGCACGAATATTTCCATCATGCGCAATATAGAAGCACTCAATCTGGAAGAGATAGATTACAAGAGGCTTCAGATGATAAAGGTGACTGGTTTATAGAAGGTACAGCACGCTGGTTTGAAGATTTCTCAACTCAGTTTGACTCATGGAATACCTATAGAGAATGGGAAAAAAAAGGTACGCGTATTTTTGAAAGTGGCCTTGCTGCTGTGCCGGATAAAAGAAATCCTTTTACTCGTGCTTATCAACGTTTTTCCTTCTACAAATTCCTTGAGTCCAAATGTCCAGCATTTGTAAACAACTTTCGCAATATGTTAAATATAGACGAAGGTTCTGATCCTAATGGTATTAAAAACTTCATTGCCCAATTAGGGCGTTCTAATTGTAATTTTGGGAATCATTTGGGCGCATCGAAAGCATCATCTATAGAAGCAGCTATAGTGTTCTATCAATATGCTACTATTAGGGAAAAAGATATTGAAAAGCTAGATCGCAATGAAGATAAAACCAAGTTTTCTTTCTATCAATATGGTAACTCAACGAATAATAGCAAATGGCAAACAATCAATGGTGTAAAGCAAATAAAAATGCACTCTATTGCTAGAGTGCCAGCTTATGGAGCTTACTCTTTGTACACTTTCCCTGACACTTGGAATGCTGTTGGCCAGAATCAAGAAGCTATCTTAAGGGTTACAACAAACTCTGGTTCCAATCCTCTGTTGGTTTCAATGTTAAGCAAATCGAGCGGATTTGTTGGAGACTCGACACTGGATGGATTTCAACACAAGAGTTATTACACTAGCGATCAATCGGAATATACCTTTGCTCAATCCGATATGAAGCCACTGCATATCACTTTGGTAAATCCAACAGGACAAGATATTGATGTCGGTGAAGTGACGTTTGAAATACGAGACAAACTGCATCCTCCGGTTAATATTATTACGCCTGTGAATAACGGGTATGAGAATAAACGGGTGACTTCAGTGGTTGGCTCAATTCCCAGCGGTGCATCCGATGTGAATCGGGTAATTGTTTCGAATGGATCATTTAAAACCATTGCTGCGGTTGCTACTGATGGAACATTTTCAGCTGACATTGTTATGACAATGGGGCAAAACACACTAGTTGTTCAAGGTTATAACGCTTCGGATTTAAATAACCCCCATTACAAGTGACAAAGTAGTTAATGTGACCGGTATTGAGAATACCTCCGGTGGAACCAATGCATTGGTGCCGTCAAAAGTTACGTTTGTTCTCAACTGGAAAACCAATGGAACAGACGTCGATATGTACTCGACAGATCGGCTTAGCAGAACAATCTATCATGGTAACAGAGTGGTTTCTCCTGGTTATCTCGATCATGACAACACCAGTGGTTACGGTCCAGAAGTAATAGCCTATCGAAATGTGAATGACAGTGTGTTTACAAACGGTCAATTTTATCTGGATGTTCATTTTTACAGTGGTTCGGTACCTACTTATTACAGCATCGATGTCATTTTGAATGAAACTGATGAAAATAATAAAGTAATCCGCCATTATGAAGCCGTACAACCCTTGCCTTATGGTCGAAGTTCTGAATCCGGCCCTAATGGAAGCGGGAGCTCTCGATTTAACGATATTCTTGCGGTGAGTTGTACCTCTTCTCAAATTTGTGGTATCGGCTTTGTGGACAATAGCAAGCTAACGGCGTTAAATGTGAGCCAGAAAATCTCAGATCAATCGGTTAGCAAACTGAATCGCAATTCGGTCCATAGTGAATTGAACCAAAGTTTGAAAAAGTCAGGCTTGGTCAATTGGAGTTGTAATAGTAAGAACGGGGCTAAAATCTGGCATTAATAAAAATATGGCAAGCTCTTTGTAAATTAAAACTTTGTTAAGCATCGTATTTTCGCTAAAGTTTACCTCACACGATAAGAGATATTAATTTTAACGATTGAATAGAGTAGATATTTGAGCTTTAATGGCCTTTCACTCAACAAGGAGGTAGGTTTTTAGTAGGGCAAAAGTTATCAACACTCTCGACGAATATGCATGGATACCCTTAGAAGTACTTAATACAAGAAATATCTCCTTATAAATCAATATATTAAGTAATACTACTCAGATTTTTCCCTGATAGTCGATACTTGAGTGTCAGCTTATAATACTCCTGGTCTAGGGCCTTGAGTCTTCATTGCGGTTCCTTGATGATGGAGGGCACTTTTTCTTTCTCTTATGTTCGGCTTAGTCGTGTTGGCAGGAATCCAATTCAGAAAAAAATGCTTCACCATCTAAGAGTTTTCCTGCGGCAATATCGTCATTGGCCTGAGCGGCTCTGGATTGCAACAATCGTAATTTGAGTGCTTCGGTGCTTTCATATTCTTCAGCAGAGTGTAGTGGTCTAATAAATTCGTACAAAGAGTGCTGTTCTTATATATGATAGAAAGAAAAGGTACGAATAAGATGAAAACCAAAACATACAGTCAAGAATTTAAGATTGAAGCAGCTAACTTGGTGTTAGAACAAGGGTATACGTATGAACAAGCTTGCAAAGCTGTCGGCGTAAGCCGTTCTGCGCTGAGCTTATGGATTAGGCAATTACGAGCTGAACGTTCCGGTGAGACACCGACAACAGGTCGAGCTCTTACTCCTGAACAACAGAAAATACAAGCATTAGAAGCTCAGTTAAGGCGTGCAGAACGGGAGAAAGAGATTTTAAAAAAGGCTACCGCTCTCTTAATGTCAGACTCCATCAAATCGTCTTATTGATTGATGAATTAAGAGAGAGTTATAAGTTGTGTGAAGTACTTTCTGCATTGAGTATTGCTCGTAGTAGTTACTCTTATCATCAACAAAAAAGACGAATACAGGATGTTGAACGAGAGCGTTTAAAAGCTAAAGTTATCGCTATTCATCAGGCAAGCCGAGGAGCGG
>NZ_JAMXSB010000027.1 GCF_024124665.1 Pleionea sp. CnH1-48 | reverse complement strand
CCGATGGCACTGAATGGGATCAAGCTTATTTCACGCAACATGTCTTGGTGGGCAGTGATGATAACGACAGCCTTTCAGGTTTTAACGATGCGGCGGACACCATTGATGGCGGTGCGGGTAACGATACCGTGCGCGGCTACGACGGCGACGATACCGTCATGGGCGGCTCCGGTGATGATACGGTGTCAGGTGGAAGCGGTGATGATGTCCTGGTAGGTGGTAAAGGCGACGACACGCTCTCTGGCGATTATGGCGCAGACATTTACCGCTTCAGCGCGGGCAGTGGTCGTGACACCATCAATAATTACTCGGGTGACAGTGCGCTGGACACTATCGCTTTTGATGCCACCGTCGCGGCAGAAGACATTCGGTTATCCCGCAGTGGCAACCATCTGGTGATTGAAAACATTCGCAACAGTGATGTGATCACGGTGACTAACCACTTCAGCAGTTCATCCTATCAGATTGATCGCATTACCTTTGATACAGCTGGCATCACCTGGACGGCAGCCGACATCACCAACATCATCAACAATCCGGTTGCGCGAACTTATGAAGCCACCAATCTGGTGTGGACACTGGATGCTAACAACAACTTTGGCATTGATCCCACACAGGCGGGGTTAGAAGCGCATGTGTCAGTAGGTGGCTCGCCCGCTTACGCCTACAGTGCTAACAACGGTGAGTTTGTTGTCCCTCTCAACGATCTGGCTAATGGCGTTCACGAATATCAAATCACGTACCGCAACAGCAACGGCGATCTACTGGGCGAGCAAAACGGTTTTGTGATGAAAACCGACAGCGGTCTGCAAACTTTGGGTGCTGCCAGTGACCGTGTAGAACGTTACTTCTACGATCACGATGGCAACAAAATTGCTGAGCTGGATGCTGCCGGTCTACTGTCTGAATTCATTTATGATGCAGCCGGTCAGCTGGCGCAAACTCGTCAGCATGGTATTGCGGTGCCTAAGTCTACCGACGATGTGGCCGATCTGTATCAAAACGGCACGCTGGCTCAAATGTTGACGGCGGTTGCTTCGGCAAAAGTGGCAGCACAAGCTTCTGGCGATACGGTTGTTGATCGTTCTGCTCATCAATTCTTTGATGGCAAAGGTCAGTTGGTTGCGACGGTGAATGCCGAAGGCTACCTGACCACTTATGATTACAATGAACAAGGCGAGAAGGTCAAAGTCACCGAGCACTTTAATCGAGTCACAGTGGCTGATGGTGCCAGCTTTGAGGATCTGACAATCACTGCTCACGACAATGATCGTGTGACCTCGTTTGTTTATGATCAACTGGATCGCCTGCAACAAAAAACCGACTGGAACGGTTTGGTCACTACCTATGAATACAACACCGCAGGGCACTTATTACAAACCACACAAACAGACACCCTGACCAACACCTCACGGTCGCAAACACAACGAGTGGATGAGCTCGGACGTGTGACAGGCACACTCGATGCTAAGTCCAGTGCGCTGTTGCCCACCGATTACACGCAACAACAACTGGATACCCTGTTAACAGCCGAAGGTAAACAAACAGAATACGATACGGCTGGTCGAGTCACAGCGATCGTTGATGAGTATGGTCAGCGCACTTTATTCTTCTATGATGATGCCGATCAGTTAACCCACACCGTTGATGCCTTGGGCAGTGTTCGCGAAACCACTTACACCGTCTTTGGACAAGTGGATCAAACTCGCGTTTATCAGAGTGCGTTAGGGGCCACCGAGCTGAATAATCTGCAACAAGGCACCTTGTCGCAAGCTGACTTTATCGCGCATCTAGACACGCTAAAAAGTGCTCATGATAGCGTGACTCAATTCAGTTATGACCGTCGTGGTTTGGTATTGGAAACATTGGATGCCGAAGGCTTTAAAACCACACAATTGTATAATGCCTTTGGTGAAGTCTACTTAAGCCGTCAGGCCCGTGATGTGGCTGCCACTCAGTGGACCACCACATTAACCGAAGTGAACACCCGTGGTCAGGTCACCGATATTTATCGACTCAATGGTAAAGCCATTGAACATGCGCAAAGTCAGCACACAATATTTGGCGAGCTGGATAAAACCACCAATGCTTTAGGTCAGAGTGTTCACTTTGAGTACGACCGTCTGGGTCGCGAAGTGGCGATGACTGATGCGTTAAATCGCACCACAAGCAATGGTTATGATGCCTTTAACCGAGTGCATACTCAAACCGATGCGTTAGGTCAGAGTGTTACAACCACCTTTGATGCCAATCAACAGAAAACCATTGTTACTTATCCTGGCGGCATCAAAACCGAAACTCACTTTAATCAGTTTGGCGAAACCACGCTAACGGTTGATGGCCGAGGTGAGCAAACCGTATTTCATTACGATGCTAATGGTGAGTTAACCAAAACCACTGCAGCGGATGGTTCAGAAACTCAGCTGTATTTAGACAAAGGTGAGCGTCTGGTATTGAGTGTGGATGCACAAGGTCGTCGCACTGTTTTTGAATACGATGCGGTAGGTCGTGTATTACGAGAAATCACCGATCCCAGTGGAGCAGAGATTCAAAGCTTGGCGGGTGACTCGATCACGTTAACGACTGAAGAGCTGGCTTATCAAGGACAATCCATTGAGACGCGCTATACCTATGATGCCAAAGGCCAGTTAGAAACCGTGACGGACGCAAAAGGAGTCGTCACACAAAACCAGTACGATCGTCTAGGTCGTGTGGTAGCTACCACGAGTGATTATGGTGTGGGTGATGGTTTCCTTAATCTGCGCACCGAAACACAATACGATGGACTGGGCAATAAAGTCAGCGTTGTTGAAGCGGCTGGCACATCAAAAGCAGTGACCACCGAATATCATTACAACGATTTGGATCGTTTGACGCACTCGGTGAATGATGCCACAGGATTAAAACTTTCAACCCATTACGTTTACGATGCTGCTGGTCAAATCATTGAGACGACCAATGCCAACAATGACAAAGCTTATAACGTTTATGATGACGCAGGGCTGTTAATTTATCACATCGATGAAGAAGGGTATGTCACGCACAATGTGTATGATGCCCGTGGCAAAGTCACTGACTTAAAAGTTTATAAAGAGGCTATCAGTGTTACTTCTGCACCTCAGTTAGCTGACATGTCTGGCTTATTAGCCGATAACTCTGTTGCACAACATACACAAAGTGTTTTTGATGATTTGGGTCGTTTGGAATTTGTAATTGACGCAGCAGGTTTTGTGTCTCGATTCCACCATGATGCCAACGGCAACGTGATTCAAACACAGCGCTTTGAAACAGCTATTGATAAGACGCAAGTCGGAACGGCTAACTTTGCCACAGAACTTGCCAAAGCGGGTAACGCACAAACCACCGATGTGCAGTTTGATGCGCTTAATCGTGAGCGTTACACCGTTGATGCCAAAGGTTATGTTACTGAAGTTCAATACAGTCAGGCGGGCGAAGTGGTTGCAACCCTTCGTCATGGAGTGGCCATTGATAAAACGCAACTGGGTAGTAAAACCGTTGCGACCCTATTAACCGAAGCAAAAACCGCGAATCCAAATACCATCGCGCAACAGACGGAACAATTTGTTTATGACAATGCAGGTCGTCTGGTTTATAGCATCGATGCCTTGGGCGGTGTTTCTCAAAATATTTATGATGCTCGCGGTCAAGTTGTTGAAACTCGCGTCTATGACAGTGCGTTAACAAATCCTACCTTAACCACTGAAGGTATCAGCACGGCTTTAAGCAATGTGACTTATCGCAGCAGCCACCAGGTACTTGATGCATTAGGCCGTACGCGCTTTAGTGTGGATGCGGTGGGGCAAGTATCAGAAACTCGTTTTGATGAGGTGGGGCGTGTTCGTGAAGCCATTGTGTATGCTTCAGCTTATTCAACCAATGATTATTCATTGACGGCATTAGAAGCCTTTGCCAACACCAACGTCAGCAGCGATAACTCCATCGTTAAAAATACCTACGATGCACTGGGTCGATTAAAGACGATGACCGATGCACAAGGCAAGGTGGAGTCTTATGAGTATGACGCATTAGGTAATCAATTAACTCGTACCGATAAAAACGCTCAAGTTTGGACGTACGAATACGACGCGTTAAATCGTTTAACCAAAGAGATTTCTCCACAAACAACTTTAGGTGCTTATGACAATGGTCAAGTAACAACCTCTCTTGGCTCAGTAGAAACGATTCGAAAATACGATGCGTTTGGTAATGTTTCTAGCATCACAACGGGGGCAGGCGATAACACCCGCACAACTACCTATCAATACGATGCATTAAATCGTCAAACTCATGTCATTAAACCTGCGGTTTGGGATGCGAGTTTGAATGCAGACGTTCAGCATACACAAGTGTTAACTTACGATGCTTACAACAATGTTGTTCAAATAGAAGACGAAGGCGGGCGTTTAAGTTATAGCCTTTTTGATGCCATCAACCGTCAAGTGGCTGCCATTGATGCAGCAGGCTTTGTGACCGAAACAGCCTACGATGGTTACAACAATGTGATCAGTACTACCCGTCATGGTGTGGCGATTGATGCGACTCAGTTGGCGAATAAACCCCTGGCTACCTTGTTGGCAGAAGCAAAAACAGCTGCAGCAAGTGATGTCGCAGATAATACTGCGCCTGCTTCAACACCTTCGACGCCACAACCCGCATCCAGCACATCGAACTACAGCGAAGACTTTAGCAGTGCGACACTCAGTGACTTCCAGGTGACTCTTGGCGGTGCGCCGAGTGATCGCGTGGCTATCACTAATGGTCAGCTTCAATTCAATAGCCCTCGCACGGGATCGTCAACTTTCTCTTCCATTGTAAACACCAATAAAGATTTCCATCTGGTGGATGGTGCAAGCATGAGTTTTGACGTGGAAGTGCCACCTCCAAGTTTGGAGCAACATTCTGTTTATGCTCGCTTAGGGATTTCTAATGGCATTTATGGCGATGGTCAAAAAAGCCTGCTAGTAGAAGTGACGGGCGGTAATGTTCAGTTATTGGCGACTTACAAAAACGGTCAAATCTATCAGATACCTGTGGATATGTTCTTAAGTGAACCGACCATGACGGTGCGTTTTGAAGTCAGTAACGGTGCGATTGAAACCATCATTGAAAATGGTGGCCAGACTTATCGTGTCCATTCAGCGCCTTTGGGCGATGGTTGGGAGAACATGGACTTCGATTTAACCGCTCGCACCCAAACGGCGGAAGGCGCAGCGCCTGCTGCCGACACATGGCTGCGCGTGGATAACCTCAAAGTCACAGGTGCAGGCGGCGGCCAGGCTGAACCTCCTACCGATTCGGGCGACGGCAACAGCGATGTTCAACAAGCGCCTGCATTAAACGCGGTATTAGTCCCTGAGCAAACTCAACAATACGTTTATGATGCCGCAGGTCGATTGGTTTACTCCATCAGCGCTACTGGCACTGTGTCTCACATGATTTATGATGTGCGCGGACAAGTGGTTGAGACGCGCACCTACGGTCGTGAAATCCAAGGCGACTTTGCCACACTGGCACAAGTCGAAGCAGCCTTAAACGGTGCTGATTATCGCAGCAGCCGAGTAACTTTTGATGATGCAGGTCGTTCGCGCTTTAGCATTGATGCTCTAGGGTTTGTCTCAGAATCAAAATACGATGCCTTAGGTCGAGTGACTGATACGGTTGTTTATAACTCGTCTTATCTTGATGTCACGCCACAAGCTGAGCAAACCTTCAGCTTAGCTTCTCTCGAAGCCTTTGCTCTTAATCACGCACATGCTGATGATCGTAACGTTCATAACGATTATGACAATCTTGGTCGCCTCACGGCGATGACGGATGCTTTAGGTAAGACGGAGTCGTACACCTACGATGCGTTAGGCAATCGTTTAACCTTAACCAATAAAAACGGCGATGTTTGGCATTATCAATACGATGCTCACAGTCGTTTGGTTCGAGAGACCACCCCAACGGTGACATCTTCCATCGTGAACGGTACGCAAGTAGAAGCGAAAGAAACACAACTTGTAAGTCTGATGCAGTACGATGCGTTTGGTAATTTGTTAAGTCTGACCGAAGGAGCTGTGTTAGCCGGTAAAGACAAAGATTTAACGGGCACTACCATCAAAGTTGGCGCAGATATGCCAGACTTGATATTTAATCAAGTGCGCACCACAAATTACGAATACGATGCGCTCCATCGTCAGATCAAAGTCACTTATCCTACAGTGACTGAATACGAAACGGTGACCCCGAAAAACGGACCACCCATGACGGTTGAAACGCACACCCGTCATACGACGGAAACTGCCTACGATGCCTTTGGTAATGCGGTGGCTCATAAAGATGCGCGGGGTAACTTCAGTTACAAAACTTACGATGCTTTGAATCGTGAGACCTATGCCATCAATGCCGAAGGCTACGTGACCCAATACGATTATGATGCTTATGGTAATCAAACCTTAGTTACCCGTTATGCAGGTTCGCTGACCGAGGTGAGCACCGGAGACGGTAAAGAGGTTGATCCTTCATTACTTAAAACCGGGGATTCAACATCGGGTAGGACGTCGGGCACAGCGATGGCCACGAACCTCTATCATGTGTACACAAAAACGGAAATAACCAACGCACTGTCCAGTTTGGCATCACAAGGTAAGCGTCAGGTGGTGAATGTCTATGATGTAGGCAATCGTGTCATTGAAGTCCAACAAACCGCGGTAGAAACGTTTGATGTTGAGGTAGGTAAAGCTCATTCTCATACACCGACGACCGTTTATGAATACAACGCTTATGGCGACATCACGAAAACCTCACAATTAGTCCGCTATGTGTCTGCTGCCAACAACAATGGTACAGAAGTTAAAGAGTGGGCCGAAAGTTACACCTACTACGACACCTTGGGCCGCAAAACCTATGAGGTGAACCCGGAACGTTATTTAACCCATTACGATTACAACGCCTTCAATGAAGTAAAGCGAACCACCGAATACGCGGTGGCTTTGGCTGAGAGTGCCGACCTAAGCAGCCAGCCTGCCCCTGTTGCCATTCAGGCAGGTGTTAACGATCAGTACGGTGCCGACCGAGTAGTAGAAAACGATTACGATGGTTTAGGTCGTTTAACCACGCAAACGCTGAAAGGCATGAGCTTCGATAGCATTACGGTGGGTGATGATCGTCAAGGTACTTTCAATGCAAATAGCAATACGCAAGACGTTGTGTTGCGCGCGGTAGAGTACGATGCACTGGGTAATGTGAGCAAAGAGACAGTAAATCAAGTTACTACCGAAACTCGCTATGATGCGTTAGGCCGAGTGATGGATGTGGTCTCAGAAGCTCGTATGGCACTGGATAATGCGGCATTAACTAAAACCGGTTCTGGTGACGGTCTGACTTATGGCGGTGTGCTAAATGCCGATGGCACTCAGTTGAGTGACGGTGCTTTGCGTTCTCCTTATCAGCGTTATGGCTATGATGCTTATGGTAATCAAATTCAACAATGGACATCGGGCGTTGGTTTAACCGATGCACAACGGACTGCATGGAAAGCAGGCGATGACTTTGCCATCACCGTGTCTGCTAAAGACCAAACACTGATTACTGAGTTTGATGCATTGGGTCGTAAAACCCGTGAAGTCGATGCAGCAGGCAATGAGACCCGTTATCGCAGCGATGCAGCGGGTAATGTGACCGATGTATTCCGCACGTATCAAGACGCGAATAAAACCACGACCTATGAAGCGCATACTGAACTCCAGTACGACAAATTGGATCGCCAGGTTGCGACGATTACCCATCTCGGCAATACTAATCAGCTGAATATTGATAATCAAGAACGCCAGCAAGTTCAGGCTATGGTGTACAACGGTTATGGCGAGATGGTGGCTCGTGGCTCTAAGCTGCAAGCAACGTCAAGTCGCGCAGATTATATTGCGAGTCTTGAAGAGCAGTTTTCTTATAACGCAGCAGGCCAGTTGATTGCTAGCAACGAGAATGATGGTGTTCTTAAAGAGTATCGTTACAACCTGCAAGGCCTACGTGTGGCCGAATATAATCCAGCGAATGGATTAACGCAGCATGCCTATAACAAGCTGGGACAAAAAACGTTAACCGTACTGCCACAGTTTAAAATGGAGTACCTTGGGGGGGCTTCTGCACTAGTTGAGGGGTATCTGACAGAGAGTGGCTTTGTAGATGAAATGCCCCAAATTAGGACTCAGTTTGATCGCTGGGGCAATG
>NZ_JAMXSB010000026.1 GCF_024124665.1 Pleionea sp. CnH1-48 | reverse complement strand
ATAGCGGTATGTGGGAGTATTACCGAATAACCGTTACCGATCCTGATGATAAAAAGTCAGAATATTTTTATGATGGTAACTCTGGCTCGTGGTATGTAAGCCCAGAAAATTACATTGAATATCAAAGCAATCAAGTGAACAACGGCTGGGCTAAAAGAGAAAACTACCTCTTTCACTCAGATGATAACTTCAATTTTGGTGAGATTTCACAAATATACTTTCATGATGGTGAGAAAAACACTCAAACCGACGTCATCAAGTATGACTCAGAAGGTCGTTTGATTTCGTGGACCGAGAAGCAAAGTAATCGCCAAATAACAACGAAGTATGAGTACACCAGCAGCGGTTTGCTTAAATCCGTTGATGAAGCTTTAGTGCGCAAAACGGTCTTTGATTATGTTAACGATAAGTTGGACCTAATCAAAAGCATTACCTATCCGCAGTTAGCAAACGGTAGTCAGCTAACTAAGCACTTCGACTATGATGCAAGTTATAATGTTGTGGCCGTTAGAGAGGTAGGGAAAGATGCGCAAGGCATTGAGTCAAGCCGTGTTACATCTTTAACATACAACGACAATAATCAAGTGGTATCAATTGACGGTCCTAGAAAAGACGTTAACGATGTAGTGACCTTAGACTATTATGATTGCGCTGGCTTAAGCAGTTCATGCGGTCAACTAAAGTCTATTACTAATGCTCTAGGTCATGTGACTTACCTTTCTGAATACACACTCAATGGTAAAGTTGGACGAATTGAAAGCCCCAACGGTTTAGTGATTACTGTTGTCTATGATGACTTAGGACGAATCAAGAAGCTGACTCAAGCCAGCAGTGAAGGCGAATTGTTAAGAACGTTAGAACTCACTTATGAAGGTGTTAATCGTCTAAAGTCGGTGGTTGTTTCAAACGGCGAATCATTTACTTATCACTACACAGCATCGGGAGCGCTAACCAGCATTGTGAATGCTCAAGGTGAAAAGGTTGATATTACACCGGATAAAGAGAATCGACCTCACATTGTTAACCTGATAGATAGCTTAGGTGCAAAGCAGTTTACAACACAGTATGCTTACAATCGCTTTAATGCTCTGACAGAGGTTACTGCAAGCAATTCAAGTAAGACTAAAATCGGAAGGTCTCGAACAACCTACACAGGCTTTGAAGATGCCGACGGTTACCATGAAGGTTTTTGGTTAGATGAGCTTGGACGTGCAATAGAGCTTGGCGATAGCGCATCTGAGTCAATCAAACAAACCTTTGATGCTGATGATAGTCTCTTAAAAGTCACCGCTCAGAACACATTAGAAACCGTTTTTGAAAATAACGTGTTTGGTGAAGTGTTAAAACGCATTAGCCCAGATACAGGTGTTACCGAAAATCAATATGATGATGCGGGTAACGTTGTTCATATCAAAGATGCTCGCGGAACAGAGTCACACATGACGTATGATGCCCTAAATCGTTTAGTCTCTGTTATAACGTCTAACAACTTAGAAAACGTGACGTTGAGTTATGATAGTACTGAAAACGGGAATCAGGGCATTGGACGCCTAACGAAAGTTCAAGATGATTCAGGGGTAACTGAGTATTTCTATAATGACTTTGGTGCTATTACAAAAGTCATCTGGAAAGACGGTAATCAAAGCTTTACTACTGAATATCTCTATGACGCTTTTGGTCAGCTTGAGGGCATTGTTTACCCAAGCGGTAAGACGGTTAACTACCATCTTGATAAAGGTCAGGTTAAGTCTGTAAGTCTTCTTAGTGATGGCGTATCAAAAGAGATTGCGAGCAATATTGAGTACTTGCCATTTGGTCCAATGGTATCCATGACATTTGGTAATGGTTTGGCTTTAAATAACCAATACAACTTAGACTACCATCTACAGAGTACAACTATCGGTAATATCTTTGACAAAAGCTATGACTATACCACCGCAGGCAACCTGCGCGGCGTTACGGATAACTTAAATCCATTAAGCAGTGTTAACGTTAGGTTTGATGAACGTAATCAAATAAAGGGCCTGAACGTTGAAGGCGGCTTTAAGGTTTACGGTTATGACTTTGTAGGCAATAGAACAAAAGAGTTGTTTTGTCCTGTAGGTGTGTTCGGAGTCAATACCTTAGATGATTGTATTGCTCTCTTTTGGGATACGGAGCAGAACTGTACCTATGGTGATTGTGAGGTGACACTTTGCGGCGTCCTGCCTAACGCACCGGACTGCCAAGAACCGCCCAGTTGTGACCCGACTATTCAAGATTGCGGCGGCGACACTGACCCAAATCTATGTGATGATTTAGATACTGTTTGCTCTTTTGTTTCTCCAGAAGAATGTGAAAACCTACGTCAGCTTTGTGCGGGTGGGATGCTTTCCGCAGACATGGTTGAATTATCCAAAGGTAGCTCACGTTTTGAAAAGTGGTTAGTGAATCAAAAGCAAAAGCCTAACTCACGTTTAGCTTTCACACCGACTCCAGAACCAAAGTACACAGTCTATAACTATGGTCATGGTGACAATAAGTTAACCGACTTTAATAACCTTTCATTCTCTTATGATGCTGCAGGTAACATGCGTTCGAAAGGCGGTTGGTTGTTTGAATATAACCACGCTGGACGTTTAGCCAGTGCCATGAATAGCAACCACCTCATTACCTATAAGTACAATGCAAACGGTTTGCGAACTCATAAAACGGCTAACGGTGTAACCACTCGTTATATTTATAATCAGGAAGGGGTATTAATTGCGGAGGTTTCAGAGCAAGGGGATATCTCCAAGGAGTATATTTATCTTAATAAACGGCCTCTGGCTATGTTAGAGTATGACGATATCTATTATTATCATAACTCGCATATAGGAACGCCTGAGATATTGACCGACTCACAACAGTTTGTTGTATGGCAAGCCGATTATGATTTATGGGGTAGCGCTACAATCCTTGTGGGTGATGTTGAGAACAACTTGAGATTTACAGGTCAGTATTTTGATAGTGAGACAAGCCTGCATTATAACTGGAATCGTTATTATGATCCGATGTTAGGTCGATATATCACTAGTGATCCTATTGGTTTAGCGGGAGGAATCAATACATATCTGTATGTGAGCAATAGCCCTTTCTCTTTGGTTGATCCTAATGGTGAGTTTGGTGTGAAGGGCGCTTTAATAGGTGTTGGATTAGAAATAGGTCTTCAAATGTATAAGAATGCAGGAAGGTGGTGGTGCATTGATTTGTTTGATGTTCTTTTAGCCGGACTTTTAGGAGCTGGTGCGCCAAGTAAATTAGATGCCGCAGGGAATTTGAATAAAGGTATTAAAAATATTAAGACTGCGAGAAAACAGATAAAACGTGGTAGACCGGTCTATAAAAAGAAAACTAAATCAGGGAGGGTGATTACAAGGCAGTATAAAAAAGTAATTGATAAAGAAATTCAAGTAAGACTACCTCAACTGACTTATATTGGCGTTGCAATTGCAACAAAAGAAGCCCTTTCGAAACAAGGGAACTATACTATTAAAGATTTGTTTGAGTCCAACTTTTTTAAAAACTATGCTCCGCATAGTTGGTACAAGTTTTTTAAAAGCAAATGTACTGGAGAGTGCAAATAAGGAGGAGGTATGTGGATATTAGGAATTATCGTTTTATCAATTCTAATTCTTGCAACGTGGAAGTATCATGGCTGGAAAGTAGCACTTGTGTTCACGGGAGCGGGAGTTGTTACTGGCGGATTCTATGCTGTTGCAGGAAATGTCTGGGGAGCTTCTGGAAGTTTTGTAGCTATTCTGATTATTGCAATTGTTTTATTTGCTTACAAACGTTATCAAAAGAGTCAAGTTAAGAGTTAGGTAGGGTGCTTATTAATAGTATATAAACTGCATTTGCTTGTCCTGTGTTATTTAACATAGGGTAAGCATTCTAAGTATCGAATCAAAGGCGCTTTTAAGTCTAAGCTTTTTAGAAAATATATCCCTTTAAGTTGGTGCAAGTTTTATAAAAATCAATGTGATGGAGGTGAGTGTAATAAATGAGGGGAATTTTTCTACCGTACTTAATTCTATTAGTGTTTTTTATCTTCGTTTGGAAGTTAAAAGGTTTTAAAGTTGCTGCTATTTTATCTCTTGTAGGTGTAAGCGTCGGATTGGCTTATGCGTTTGCAGGTAATACATGGGGTGTGGCTGGTAGTTTAGCCGTGGTAGTTATTCAAGCTGTTCTTTACTATGCTTTTAAATGGTATCAGAAAAACGCAAAAACTAACTCTTAATATTTGTTAGCTGAGTAATATCTTAAGGGCGTATGGATTGCGCCCTTTTTAAAATGTTTTCGGAAAAGGTGTCATGAAACCCCTTATAGTATGTTCAAGAGAATGGGTCCGGTACGGCGGCGCTCGTTGCAACCGCTTGCCTGTAAGAACTCATTTGTTATCAATTTATTTACAAAAGAAATTACCTAAAGAGTATGGGCCTTATAGGCTATACAGCAGCGTTTTTAAAAGCTCACCTAAAGCACCTCTTTATTTTAATATCATAGAGGAAATTGGTTTTTCGCAACTAGCTAACACGGCTTATTCGGGTGTTGTGCAATTTTTTATTGTTTCTTCTAAAATTTCTCCATGCTTATACCTCGATAATTTAACCGTAGCTACTGAGGATATATTTTTATCTGGAATTATAGGTTTGCAAGTTCTCCCTAATAGGTTTAGTGAGGGAGGTTGCGCAAACTTAGAAATGGTTCCAAAGGTAAAACATAGGGAAACGCAAGAGATTAGGGAGCATAAAGATTATTTAGAAATTTATAGGAGTGTAATTAATAGATAAGAACCAAGGGCCATGTAAGGCCCTTTTTTGTATGCGAAGGAATTTTAACAAAAGGAAAATGAAAAGATATGAGAAAACTAAATAAATTAAACGTATACGGCCTTGTCGTCCATTGTAGCGCCACAAAGCCGAGCATGAAGGTAAACGCACAAGTTATCACAAGATGGCACACAGAGGACCGAGGGTGGTCTGATATTGGTTATCATTTCGTGATCAATCGTGACGGTTCCTTAGAGACCGGACGCTCACTTCAATATCAAGGTGCTCACGTTCGGGGCTATAACGCTCAAACTATCGGCGTGTGTCTCATAGGTGGGCTTGATGAGAACGGCCAGCCAGACGCTAATTACACACTTGCTCAATATCAAACCTTGAAGAAGCTTTATGATGACTTAAGGCTACGCTTTCCGATTCAGGAGATTCTAGGGCATAGAGATTTAGATAGTGGCAAAGAATGTCCATGTATTGATGTTCGGGCGCTCTTTTCGAATAAGTAAGAATTTGGACTTCTCCTGGGCAAATAAGTGACGAATTGAGAAGTGGCTACCCCCAGAAGGAAAGAAGCTAAAAGATAAGTCTTAAAGATATCTAAAAGATAGTTTCAAGATAGTCTCTAAGATGTCTTAAAGATACCTCCAAGCCTGTCTAAAAATTACCTATATCACAAGTGGCTACCCCCAGAAGGAAAGATATTATTTTAACCTGTCTATGGGGTAGTTCTGAGAGCTTCACAAAGAGGCTATTTGAGAAGTGACTAACCACAGAAGGAAAGATATGGCTTTTGTCTGCTTTCTGATTAATTACAAATAAATTGAATAAGGAAAACTACACACATGATTGCTACTGATGTCATTCTAAACAATAAAGTTGTAGATGTTATTGAACACAAAGGAAAGCTCTTGTTACAAGCCTACCCATTAATGACTAGCTTTGGCTTTGAGAATATCGAAGAAGTGATTTTAGACTTCTACTATGAGTATGTCTTTATGAAAATCACGGTGAATGACCGAGAGACTACACAAGCCTATCTTTATGAGAGTGATGTTTATAAGTTAATTGCTAAAGCACCTAAACAAAGTGCAAGTAAGGTTAAGAAGTGGATTGAGAATGAAGTATATCAAGCTATAGAGGAAGAAAAGCACCTAGAAAAGTTAGACACGCTTGATAAGGATGGATTAGCTAAATTGGCTGATGATTTGTTTTGCGAGAATAAAGAGCTTAAGGATAAGCTTAATAAGTTAACTGATGCTGTAGAGGCTCATGTAAGCCCTTATAGAAAGCTAAAGCTCAATCACTAAGATAATTAAATAAGGAAATTAATAAACATGGAACAAAAGCAATACCCAATGATTGCAGGTGTGGAAATCACCACAGACAAGGAAGGCCGATATAATCTTAATGCGTTGCATAGAGCTAGTGGAGGCGCTAGGCACAAGGCCCCTGCTCAATGGTTGAGACAACAGCAAGCTCAAGACATAGTGCATGAAGTGACCAGAATGCTAATTAACATTCTGCCTATTCAAGTTAACAATGGCGGGGTAAATCCCGGAACCTTCGCACATGAGATCATAGCAGTGTCATACGCGGCGTGGATTAGTCCAGCTTTCCAAGTGCAGGTTAATCAAACGTTCTTAGATTATAAGAATGGGAAGCTCACACCAGTAGAGCAAACACCGACTTTGAATGTCACCGAGTTACTTAGGCTTGGCTATGAGGCTGCTCAAAGATGCGAGGTGTTAGAGCTTAAGGTTGAGGAAGACCAACCAAAGGTTGAAGCTTATGATCAGTTGCTTGAGTGTGAGAATACCTTATCAATTACAGAGGCCGCTAAGAAGCTAGGGATTAGACCTAATAAAGACTTAAGAGACTGGATGTATGAACACAACTGGATTTATCAGAACCCTAAGACCAAAGAGAAGTTTGCTTATCAGGATAAGATTAACGAGGGCTTATTAGTTCATACCTCATTTGCTCAGTGTCATGCTTACGGTTATTCCGTTCGCAATCAAGTAAGAATCACGGCGAGAGGTCTCGCAAAGTTAACTGAGAAAGGGATTAAAAATGGTGATGTCAAAGCAAAGAAGTTAAGGAAGTCTTTAGCATTTCATTAGGTGATCTTTAGGCTATCTCTAAGCCCCTCTGAGCGATTTTCTCAGGGGGTAAGGGGTATCAAATAGCTACAGCTTAAAGTGGCTCAGACCGCCGCCTAGTGTTATTTACATACCGTCAAAATGAGAAAGCTATTTTTCTAGCACACCAAAACAGATTTATTAAGAATATCTCAAATACATGATTGTCATAAATATATCTAAATTATATTGTGCCCTGTGGTAATTTACTTTGAATTAGAGATGTATTATGTTGTTGTTAGAGAATGAAAGGTATTTGATAGAATGTACTTTAAAAATCGGTACATATCCAAAGGATGGTCCAAGGTTAAGTTTTGAACAAGGTTTAATGCCTCTGCTTGATGTTATTAAAAAAGGAGAGTCTGTATATGAAATCAGAAATGGCACTGCAAGTCTGATAATTGAAGATTTCATTGAGTATGAGAACTCCATTATGTTCTTATTAAAATACTCTGATGGAAAAAAAAGTGATCCATCTTTTGCGAATTTAAAAACTGGTGAAAGTCGAGTCGTGAAAAAGGAAAAAGGGGAAGGAATAGCAGTTTCGTCTCACTTATTAGTTTCAAAAGTTCCTAACCCAGACTTTCCTGGGTTTTACGACGCGTTACTTGAAGAGGTTCCCGGAATTACAAGAACTTTAATAGGGAGTGCATTTAATAGATTTTTGAGTATTGAAGTAGAGTATACCTTTGTAAGGAAATCTAGTGGGAACGAAGTTCAATGTAGACCGTTAATAGATTTGCAGCTAAATATGAGCCACAATATAGATGATTGCTTAAAGGGAGGGATTCTTACGGGGTTTGTTGCTGTACAACATGCTCAAAGTGGTGCTCTTGATGAAGATGGTGAGCTTAAGGTGTATGAAAGTAGACTAGTTATTAAAGCTAAAAAGTCTAAAAAAGACTATAAAGATAAAATAATGAAAGCTATTAAGTATGCTACGGAGAATAAGTATCAGAAGCTTACTATTAAGTATAGAGATGAGAATAAGCGACAAAAAAGTTTAGATATGAGCACGTCGAGAGATGCCTTAAAAGAATCTTTTTTCAGTAAAGTTAAAAAAATTAGGTTAAGTAATCCAATAATGGAGTGTCAGGATGAGTTTCACCCTGAATTATGCAAAAAAATGAAAGAGAACCTTTCAGATATGAGTTAGATTTATGTTTGTTTTAAATAAGTTATTTAAGCCGTTGCATTATGCGAAAATTAAGCACACTGAGAAGCTTTGGTATGATTTTGTTTTACCAATACTTAGTGCATCGGTTTTGTCTATAGTGATTTATATGATGCCTTCTATAAGCCTTTTATCTAAGGATGGATTGGTGTCTCTGATTAATGGAATGTTGCAAATATTATCTGGCTTCTATATAGCATCTATGGCTGCGGTTGCAACATTCCAAAGAGACGGCATGGATGAACTAATGGAAGGAGTACCTCCAAAGCTAAACGGTGACTCGCTCACTAGAAGAGTGTTTTTAACTTATCTATTCGGTTATTTAGCATTCATGAGCATATCGTTTTATTTTATAGGTGGATTTGCAAAGCTGGCAGCTAAAAGTATTGAGCCGTTATTTGTATATGTTCCTTGGCTAAAAGAGTTTTTTTTGCTCATCTACTTGTTCTTTGTGTTTAATATATTGTTTACAACAGTGCTTGGCATGCACTTTATGATTGATAAGATACATCGAGTTAAACCAACTTTAATAGATAAGAAGAAAGAGAAAAGCTAACTGAGCTGCTATAAGTGCCACTGGAGTCGATGAAGTAAGTGTGATTTTAAGTAATAATCAGGAGGTTATATCTAGACTAGTGGTGGAGAGAATGGCTAGTTTAGACAGTGCTCTATAATTGTCATATAAATAGTTTGATTAAATAGAATGTTATTGATACGGAATCATAGATGCTAAGACTATCTTTAGGAGTAGCTTTAATACTACTCAGTGGAATATCTCAGGCTCATAGCGGTAGAACCAATAGCGATGGATGTCATAACGACAGAAAGAACGGTGGCTATCACTGCCATAATGGCGGCACTTCTTACACACCTCTCCCAAGAAAAAACAGTAAGGAGCAACCACAGGCACTACCCCAAGCCAGTCTTAAGTACAATCGTAAAGACTACCCTCACTGGATTGATAAAGATGATGATTGCCAGAACGAACGACAAGAAGTATTGATCAAAGAATCTCTTATCAAGGTTAAGTTCAAGAGAAATAAAGGGTGTACTGTCTCACATGGCAAGTGGCTTGATCCTTTCAGTGGTAAAACATTCACCAAAGCTAGTGATTTGGATATTGATCATCTGGTCCCTCTTATGTGGGCACATAATCACGGTGGATATGCCTGGACGAGAAAACAACGCAGAGCCTTTGCGAACGATCATGAGAACCTATTGGTTGTCTGGGATAAGTTAAACAGTGAGAAAGGAGCCGCTGGACCTGATGCTTGGTTACCACCGAGAAAGACTTATCACTGTGAGTATGTGAAGAAGTTTGATGAGGTCGTTAGGAAGTATAAGCTAGTTTATCGAGATGCTGAACGAGAGTTTATCAAAAAGGTTGAAAGTACATGCACGAAATAAGGTTTCCTGAGATTCTTCTTGGGAAGCTGTGGCACGCCACAAACTATGA
>NZ_JAMXSB010000025.1 GCF_024124665.1 Pleionea sp. CnH1-48 | reverse complement strand
TGTTGGGGTCGTAAGCTTCGGTGGCTGCTTTGGCATAAACCGTCTCAGCAATCAGCAAATTGTCATTGTTATAGCGACGTTCCACTACATTGCCCGAAGCGTCCCGTTCAAAAATCAGATTGCCGCGCGCATCGTATTCAAAGGTTAGCGTTTCAGACAAAGGATTGGTTAAGGTCTCAAGGTTACCATGGACATCATAGGTATACTGCGTGGTAGGACGTTGACCCTGTTCGTTGGTGGGCTCAATCACCTGCGTTAAGTCGCCGTTGGCATTAAAGTAAATGCTGGTTACTCGGCCCTGTTCATCTTGAACATCGGTATAGCCATTATGATAGGTAAAGGTTTGTGAGTGCCCGGCCGAGTCCGTTACCGATTCGACTTTAAAATCACTGGTGTAGGTAATAGCCACCACCTGACCATTCGACTGGGTGATTCGATTAACACGAGTTGAGTCGCCATCATATCCATATTCAGTGACATAAAGAGCATTGTCGTCAGACACATCCGGCGTTAAATCCACTCGTACTGATTCAAGTCGGTTCTGATTGTCGTAGGTGTAAGAAGTGCGCTGATAGAGTTCTTCGGTATTAGGGTTATCGTTGTCATAAGTACGTATCAAAACGTCTTTTAACAAGTTGCCTTCGTAGTTGAATTCGATGGTTTGAGTGTCTGAGGCAATTTTAGCTAGTAGGCCATTATTAAAGTGGAACTGCGTAGCATGGCCATCACGGTCGGTTATCTGTTTTAAGAAACCGTCGGCTCCATAGGTTTCTTGGATCTGAGTGCTGCCATCGGTCCAGGTGATCTCTCCGGTGCCCGTATCACGAGTCATGCGATCATAGGCGCCTTTACCATCGGTGCTCTCAAAGTAGCCTGCTGCATTCCAGGTATAAACCGACTGATGGCCGTCGGCTGCCGTGCGCGTAATGGTATTGTCAGCCGCATTAAAATCAACACGACGATAAGCCCCTAGACGCCAACCGTCATTGTTATCACCATCCATCGCTCCAAGGCTGTTGTAGGTGCGCAAGGCCTGGGCGTTCACACCTACACCTGTCAGTATTTCATCACGCCGTTGTAATATCAGATTACCGGTAGCGGCATTGACCACCGCCTGCTCACCGCTGGGGCCAAGCCCGCGCTGTCCAGACACATTTAATGATGCGTCCAGTAAACCTAACCCTTGTGCCGTGATAATACCTGTCATGGAGAACTCCTCATGTCACACCCTTCCTTGGATGTTTAAAAAACGAAAATTTGATAACCGAAATATTCAATTGTGGCGTTCCGCTCTTAAGAACCGCAGAGCGAAATATCACCAGCCTATGTATCCCTTATCCAGATTTTTTAAAAAAGGTTTAGCGAAAAGTGGATTTTTTTTAGAGTGAAATGCTATAAAAAAGTGGTGGAGCGGCATTTTCTTGGTAGACAACTTGTCCTAACTACCTGTATTTAATCTTGTTTTGGTTATATCAAATTGAAATATCGCTATTGAAAAATAGCCATAACGAGACGATATATTTCATCTCGTGATAAGCATTTAAGGTGTAATAGGGCAAAATTAATCGAAAAGAAAAAGTTTGATACTCATTCGGCTACATATTCATGATGTTGACCGGCTCCCCATAAACAGATCCACAAAGACAGTGAAATCGGGCAGGCTTTTAGATGAAGAAGCAGCACGAATCCTCTTGATTTAGCTAGGAAAATCTGGCATTTATATTATTAGAAGCTACTACAAGTCCTTCATCGCGGTATCTTAAGTCATTTGTTGAAATTCACGCCTAACTTTCGACTTTAATAGGCTTCGTTAACATGCAACTTTTGCTCTACACAAAACCACCGCTATCTAATAGATTGTGTTTACAGCCAGTTTATTAAAGTGCAGCTGCATTTATCTCTGCAAAAGACTTTTTATAATACGTGTGTTTAAGCAATCACTTAAACTGAGGAATCCAAACTCTATTAAGCTTATATTTATTAAAAGGCATTCTCGTTTTTACATGCTTCGTAAAGTCGTAGTCACCATGAAAGTTAATATGACGCCAAGTAATCACCGAACCTTTGGTTAACTCATCAATATAAGCTTCTCTTTCTGCCCTTTGCTTTGTCTCTACAATACGACTAGTTAAATACAGATAGTTCCAGAAAATAATTGCATTTTCTAATATAGAGCGACAAAGGGTGTATTTGGTTTGCTCTTCCATTGTTCCGACATGGAACTGTCCTCCTCTATCCCAGAATACATCATCATGAAACTTTTGAATTAACTCGCCTCGATTCAGTTGTTTCTGAATATTTTGTCGAAGCTCTAAGTCGTCATAATACTGAAGAATGAAATTACTTTTAATTACACGTCCAAATTCTTTAAGTGCTTTGTAAAGTGGATGGTCTTTTGAATGAGAGTTTAAGCGGTGAAATAACTGAGATGCTGTTGCTCGACCCGATTTAATTGTAGCAATAAATCTTAAAATATCGTCCCACTGGTCTTCTATCATTTTTCGGTTAATTCGATACTTCGGTCTAAGACGACTTCTCTCTCCATGAAACCACTTTAAAGGGTCTAATGAACACATTCGCTGGGAGCTAATATCTCTTATCCTTGGAGCGAAACCGAATCCCAACAAGTGGGTTGTGGCAAATACGGCTTCTGTATACCCGTGGGTGTCGGTAGTGTGTAAACGAGGAATAGATGCTCGTTGATTCATCAAACCATCAATCATAAAAGTGGCTTCCCGATCTCCAGGGCTAAATACCATTGAGTGAAATAATCTCTGTTTTTCATCAACAAAACTGTAGACGGATACTCCAGACTCTTTACCGAGGTACTTAAATGAACGATTGGCTATGAGCGAATCGACAGAGACAGTTACTTTCTTTCCATCGCTACTGGAGTAAATTTTGTTGTCTTCTATTTTATAGACGACAGGCAGCTTCAACTCGCCTATAGCCTCAGTCAAACTCTGATTTACCTTGTGAAGGTTGTCGACTGATAGTCGCCACTGAACAAGATCTACAAGCTCATGCTCCTCTATTCCTTGTGAGCGTGAAGCCATTTGTCTTGGCCCAATGTTGCAGCCTAAAGCAATAATACCTGCAAACGCGACATCAGGATTTGCTTGAAGCACCTTATTTCGCCTGTTATGACTGGTAAGTAAAGGAACGAATTCGCTAAATTGGTTTATTTCTCTTAGAATTCGTAATATAGGTACACTGCCATCTTGCATCAATTGTTCGCCAACGAACTTCTTGCTTAGCGAATCAATGGGAGGGGTTTTAACATAAAACTTTCCTGTAGGGTACATTCTCAGATAACCATTCTCCCCATCAGCGTGACGCTTATTCACTTTCATATAAGCGTCGGTAAGCTTCTTAGCCAAATTATCCAGGTAGCGTGGTCCGTTTCTCAAGTGTTTTATACCAAGAACGGAAAGAAAGTGACTTCGTTTGCTTTTCCATTCATTTGATGGAATAAGGTATCTTTGAAGTGAACGGAATTGAAAGCTCCAAAATAAGTTGAGTTCACCTGACTTGAGCGCACTCATAATGTGTGAAAATAGTAACGTTTTATAAAGTGAAACTCGTAGTTTATTCGGACCTGACTGAACCATAGATCGCTCTTTCTTGGAAAGAAATCCCATGGGGAAGCCTGAGTCTGATTTGAATGCTTCTATGGCTAGTTTCAAAGATGGCCGTGTAAACTCATAGTCAAAATCCATGACCTTAATTAATGGACTGAGCTTTAATTGCATTTTACGAGACACTTGCTCAAGTAATTCATATTTTAACTCTTCCTTAGACTCGCGTTCTATCATTGTGTCAAGGCGTTGGGTTCGTTTATCAAATGAATCGTCTTGTTCTCCCATAGCTGAAATAAGTTGATTACGAATACGGCTGAGTTTCTGTTCATCAGACATAGTCGGATCTTCTACAATTGTGAACAGCGTTTGGCAGAATTTAGGAAACTGTTTTTGAATATCGTTAGCGGCTCTAATCGCATCAAAATCTTTTCTTCTTTCTTCGAATGACTTTTCCATATATTGAGATTTTGCCGTATTTAGTTTAGAGCGAACATCTTTAATAAAGGCTTGAGCTGCAGCATCTTGTCTCATATAAAATTGCATTTTAATAAATGCGAGCAAATATAGACAAGCTTTGCGCTTATCTTTGAATTGACGAACTTGGCTTGTTCGTGCCTTCACAATCCAGTTTGCATAATAGTCTATGGCCTGGTCATTAAGCTCGAGCTTTTCAATAACCGTTAGATTAGAATAAAAAAGAGAACCTAATAGTTTTATCTTTTCAGCGTTTTCCTTGAGTGAGGTTGTTTTTAGAGATTGGTCAATAGATTTAACCTCATTGAGCAAACTAAAGTGTTTTCCTTTGTTATAAAGTAGAGAGCAAATTGAGTCCCGCTCTTCTTTAGTTGTCGACTGTTCTATAATATCAAGTAACTCTTCCTCGACTTGTCGATATTGGTAGCTGATAAGTTCCTGTAGCTTGTAATAAGTAGGAATCACGATTTTTTGTTCAATACAGAAATCATAAATGGCTTTGAACATTTCTTTTGGCCCAATTTTCTTTTGAGCTTGCCAGCTACAATGATGCTCTAACCTTCTCCATTCTTCTTCATCGCATTCGTGCCAACCAAATAAATCACGAATAGGGGCTCTATGTCGGCTGGCTGTAGTTCCGCCGAGCTTTCGCTTGAGCCCTTCAAGTTCCTCTTTAGTTTTTACCTTATAAAGCTTTGCCAACCGATAATGCTTTATAAGCTGTTTTATATCATTATCTTTGTACTGCTTGGAGTCAAAGAACCTGTTTTTTGCGACGAAATAAGCGTATTGCAGCAAAAAGCTGAGTCGGCTTTCATCAGATCTTAGGGAATCATAATATTTTCTTGCGGCATCGGAAAGCTGCGCATATTGAGTTCTTTCATCGTGACTAAATATTGGTGGACTTTCTAGTTGCTCCACCTCTCGTTTAGACAGTATCCGAAAACTGGTTGCCATATCGATAAGCACCTTTTATTATTTTTATTCGAAGCTTACTTTATCGATTACCAAAACAACGTTCAACAGCTCGATTATTTTGGATCGTACGATCCAAAATAATGCTCAAAATTCATACAGAAACAGCCTCTCTTAATATCAGGATGAAATAACCAACTGATTTTTAAGGATAAATTTTAAAGTCACTAAAACGTGAAATAAAAAAAGTCTATTGATCGAACTATACAATCCGATTTAGTATCTTAAAAAAGTACAATCAAAGAGTTACATGAAACCAACGGATGCTCTTTATCAATCTCTAGAGATTGCATTTACGCACTTTAACCAGCACTTGTTTGAAGGTCAGTTGCCAGATGTCATATTTACCGTGCAGCGACAAAAGGGTGTGTTGGGCTATTTTGCACCTGAACGATGGACTTCTGTTGAAGGCAGTCAATGTCATGAGATCGCTATTAATCCATCGCATATAGGGAAATCTAGTATCATTGATGTTATGGAGACCCTAGTACATGAGATGGTTCATTGCTGGCAACACTGTTACGGGAAACCTGGTAGACGAAATTATCATAATCTTGAGTGGGCAGAAAAAATGCTCTCTATTGGCCTTCAACCAACCAGCACCGGTGAGCCTGGAGGAGCGATAACTGGCGAATCGATGACTGACTACCCCATTGAAGGTGGAAAATTTATTCAAGCCTGCCATCTACTTCTTGGTAAAAAGCATTACAGTATTCCCTGGATAGATCGTCTAACTGTTAGCCCTAAACACGCGATAAATGATTGCGTTAAAGATGACTCCATATCAAAGCTACAGGCTGAAACCAGCAGCACAGATAACGGAGTGCCTTTAGAAAATGACTTACTATCGGAAGTTGATATGCAGTGGCTAACGAGCACTTTTGAACAAATATTACCCGAAGACACTTTCTATCAGCCTCCAGATAATCAGCGTAAGAAGAATAGTTATCGGTGCCCAGGATGCAACAGCAAGGTTTGGGGTAAAGCAGGCCTTAGTATTATGTGCATAGATTGTGGAGTACCATTTGAAGCCGTCTAGCTTGTTTTCATTATCGTTTTCCCTTTCGTTTATCACATCATTAAATCTCAATATCTAAATAGCAATAAAAATATTCTAATAAAAGCGGTTGAAATTTATGTAGACACCCCAATATATAGTAGGTCATGTAAGAAAGGATAACTAAATGGTCGAATTAGTAGATGATGTTCAACGTCAATTTGACGTGGGGAACATACTTTTTAGCATATGCTCTGACTTGGAAATAACTAAGACTCAACAAGAAAGGGCTGAAACGAGCTATCACGCTGTAGGAAAGTGGCTGGCTGACGGCCAACACCCCTATTTGAAGGATGCAGAGATATACCCACAAGGTTCTATTAGGTTAAAAACAACGGTTAAACCTATCGGTAATGATGAGTTTGATGTTGATCTCGTATGTCACCTCCCCCACGTACCCGCTTCAATTCCAGCTATGGAAGTTTACCGTATTGTAGGGGAAAGGCTGGCAGAAAAAGAAACTTATAAAAAGATATTAAAGTCAAAAAATCGATGCTGGAAGCTAAATTACTCAGGGAATTTTCACTTGGATATAACACCAGCTATAACTGACGAAGAGGAACATCACACTGATTCTATAGAAGTTCCCGATAAAGAGAAATCTTGTTGGAAAGACTCAAATCCAAAAGGCTACGCAGACTGGTTTGGAGAATACGCAAAATTTAAGCCTAAGTTATCAATAAAAACCGTTCGTTTGATTGAAGCTAAAGCGCAAATCGAGGAGCTCCCTGACGTCAGTGAACCAACAAAAGATTGGCTTAGAAAAATTGTTCAAATATGCAAAAGACAGAGAGATGTTTACTATCTTGAACTGCCTGAGGAGCGCAAAAAGCGAGCTCCTATATCGATTATAATCACGACATTGGCAGCTAAAGCATATAAAGTTGTGTGTTTATCTAATAAAGAATTCAACTCTTTTCAAGATGTTTTTGAAGCTGTTATAAAGGAAATGCCTAAACACATTCACATTAAGAAAGTTAATGGTGAGCCTGAATTCACCATTCCCAACGAAACGACAAAAGATGAAAATTTTGCTGAAAAATGGAATCAAGATAATGAGCGCGCTCTGGAATTCAACCGTTGGCAGCAATCTCTTTTAAAGAGCTTACAGAATATTGATAAAGAAATGCCTGTATACCAATTAAAAGAATCTCTTGACTCAATATTTGGAGATACTCCTGTAAAAAGATACTTTGACGCCGATATTAAAAACGTCAACCAATCTCGAAACTCGAACACTTTAAAGATTTCTGCGGCAGTAGGAGTTGGGGCGTCATCAGGTAATGCAGTCCCTAAAAACCAATTTTATATGGACGGAAAGGGTTAAGTTGGGAATTCGAAAAGCATTTAATTGGCAGGGAGTTCCTGCTCTCATCCAGTTTCAACAGCTTCAACGATGTGAACTATCACTTGGGTATGGTAAGTTTTTAAAAGGTCAAAGAGCATTTAATTACTACTTTCCTGTAAAACCTAAAAGCTACGCTCAAACGTATGATGTTCAGATTTATTATAAAGAGCAGTCTTCACCAATAACCTATATAAAGTCCCCTTCATTAATCGATTTAGCAAAAAACAGATTTGGGAAGGACACAACCATTCCTCATCTATACCAGCAAGGTGAAGGAAAGGTTTGTCTTTACCACCAAAATGAGTGGCATTCAAAAATGTTTTTACATGAATCAATCGTTCCTTGGACTTATTTATATTTGTATTACTTTGAGCACTGGTTAATGACTGGTGAGTGGGATGGTGGTAGTGCACCTGGTTGTCTTCATGAAAATATCCCACCTGTAGATTTGGAGGATTAGATCATTGTCTACGTCATACATTCCAGAAAAGGTTAAGAATGAACTATGGGGCAGAAGCGGCGGTCGTTGTCAATTTAAAAATTGCCATAAACCTCTTTCTGAAGAATTGCTCACCAAAAAAAGAACTAACTTGTCAAACATCGCTCATATTATAGCCGACTCGCCTGAAGGGCCGCGAGGTGACAAAAAGCTGTCTAATCAACTCAGCAAAGATATTGCTAACCTAATGTTACTATGTCGAGATCACCATAAGTTGATTGATGATAAAGAGCATTGGCGTAGCTATTCTGTCGAGTTGTTGACGAATTGGAAAAAAGAGCATGAAACCTGGGTTAATAAATTATTTCTCTTGGGACCTAATCAAAATACATTGGTTTTTGGCTGTTTTTCCAATATTGGTTTTGATGCTAAACCACTTTTCCATAAATCGTTACTATATTCAGCAATTGAGAAAGCTGGGTATTATCCACAAACAAATGAACCTATCATACAAGAGTTTACGAATTTAAGCATACAAGATCATAAACCTGCTTATTGGTCTCTTCACGAAGATGAAATAAAAACAGAGATTTTAAACCAGTTTAAAATTAATGGCGGATTTAAATCTGCGAGTAGTGTCTCAGTCTTCGCTTTAGCACCTATGCCATTATTGATGCTTATAGGAAAATTATTAGGCGATACAAATAAAATAAATATCTTTCAATATCATAGAAAAGAACAAAGTTGGGTTTGGCCAGATGAATCAGTGCTTCCATTAAATCTAAGAGTTATCTGGCCTAAAGAGGCTAATGAAAAAGTCGAGGATATAGGATTAGCACTAATGATTAGTGATAAGGGTGACATTAGCTTAATGTCAAACGGAGCAAGCGACTTGCCATTAATTATAGTTCATTGCGATAATCCAAGCCAAAATGTAATCAGATCTCCATCACAGCTAACTGAATTTAAAGTGTTCATTAGAAACGTTTTAAATCAAATAAGTACAAAATACCCCGGAGCTAAAATCCATTGTTTCCCAGTCATGCCTATATCTACTTCTATAGAATTTGGGCGTTTACTTTTGCCTAAGTCGGATCCTGAATTATTGGTATATGATCGAAATAAAGAAAGTGGCTATAAAAAAGTACTAAGACTGATATGATTACTTGTAGCTTAAACCATATCCCTTGGATATACTAAAATAAAATCAATGACTTATGTGATTGTGGTAAATTTTCCCTGAATATGCATGGACACCCTAAGAACGATGACACATACCAAGAAATCAATTAAAGCAAGCTTCTAGTTATGGGCGTTTAATCTGGTTGATCCAATGACGTGTATGCAAACATCAACCAGTTCTGAGGCTTCCAGAATTCTCTATCAAGTTTCACTTTCCTATCCAACCCACAGATCACGTCCACAAAGAACGAAAATGAAATTGCCCTATTCTTCAATAAATTACACTTGGATTAAACATAGGTTCGAAGCTGTACTATAAAAATTCAATTTGTGCCTACATAACTACTGCTAAAAGGCCACCTTTTTCAAGTGGCCCTTTGTGTCTCCAAGAGTGAGAGATTATTATCCGAAAGTAAGTATTTTACTTTCGTAAACTTCATCAATCGCACGCACCAGAATATGTGTAAAAAATAGTCCCCCACGTTTTTATGCAGGTGTGTTTTCCTTTTGGAATAGATTGGTTAAATATATTGCGAGAACCGAGATAACCTTGTGCCCTCACATTACGGGCTTTCTCTGGCAGTTTGATTGAGCCAATATTTCCAAGCGCTAAACCCTTGAAGCAATATCATTATTTTTTACCTTATAAATCCTCATTTTTTTACTAAGATAATCTAACTCGGCTATCATCATAGTTTTATACATAGGAGAGCCCACAAATATAAAATCATCGTAGTATTGATGCTTTCCATGGAGTTTATGATAGTGCCCAGCAAAACGAATATTAGCTCCGTACTTTTTAGCGTAACTCTTTATGGAGTCGCTGAGATCAGCAACATGAGAGTTTAAAATAATCGCCTTCCCTCTTTTTCTAGCATCTATCATTTGTTCTATTAGCCAACTTTCAGAAGAAGCGACTTTTACATCCCAATGATTTGAGTCAACATCGTCCTCATATGAAGCATAGTTATTAAGCTGTATATATCTAATTCCACCTAATTCAAAGCTATAAGCAAGACTGCCATAAGCGGTAGTGCTTGAAACCGCATCGTTATAGCCATCAACTGATATCCAATCAACATTGCTAATATTATCTTTTGATTTAATATGAGCCTCTAGTTTCTCCAAGCTTCTTAATGCGCAACCATTTTTATAAACTAAGTCAGCACCACAATCTTCAGAATTATTGGCATAATCATGGTTCCCTAACCCATACCAGTACTTTTCACTTAATATGTTTAGTAAGTTTTCGGTTTCAGACCATTCGCCAGGGTGACCAAACTCTGTAATATCTCCATTTATTACGGTACCTAAAAACTGTTCCCCTTTTTCATTTGAAAATTTGCAATTGCATTATATTGCTCCTTAATAGCCGCTTTAGATTCAGTCGGTTTATTATAGTTATCTTTGAACCTAGGATACTGAGGATCTGCTATAAAAGCGATATATTCTACAGGGCTAATATAGCGCCAATATTCATTGCTAGTTTTCGATTCAGGATAATAATATTTATTGGTTTCAGATGCTGAGCCATTGAAGCGTGATTCAAAATATACAGTCTCGTCACCGATTAAAGCTTTATGTATATCACCGATATTGGTTTTTTCAGACCAGTTTTTTGGATTCTCCCATGTGCCTCTTGCTGCATGTACTTTAATCGTTAACATAATTACGACAGCAATGCTAACAGAGATTAATTTTAAGTGCTTACTCATTAGGTACACCTCCTACTTTTCAATTAGATACTAGCGCACTAATTTCGGTTATTAAACTTGATATTAGTAAGTCAAAAGGTCTAAATGTTATCGACTGCTTCTTAAGTATATTAAAGAAAAGAAAAGTAAAACTTTATAATTAAAGTATCTATTTCATCACTTTTTTTTAAACAATTAGTTTGCTGCTTTAGAAAAACGAAAGAAAGGCTCTGGTCTGTAAAAGCTTACAGTTTCTAATCGAACTGAAGTTCCATGTATTTCTTTCGAGTAATTGCCAGTCTTAAAAGCAGGCTGTTTAGCTGCCATTTAGATCTAGATATGTTTTTTCAAATTCCATGCTCTTGAAGATTTTAAAGCTTAATCCCTTGGGCAAGAGGTAATCGTTCTTATAAGAGCTTTTTCGAAAGCTTCGTCATAGTTAAAGTTCAATATCAACTGAACAATCTTGCTTATCGTATCAGCTCCTAGCGTTTTCAGCTTGTTTCTATAATCCTGAATAATATCATTGTCTTGATAAGCACATCCGACAGTGAGCCCTAATATAGAACCAAGCATTCTTTTCGACTTTAACCTTCCTAACCAGTAATAGGACTCATCCTTATTCTTACTGACAACATTCTTGGCTAGCGCTAAAAGAACCACTTCATTGTACCATTTGTGCTTTTTAGCTAGTAAGAAATATTGCCCAAAGAGCTCATCGACTCGTTTCCAGTTGCTCATGTAAAACCCGTATGTAATACTCGCTTGATGCATTACCGTCTGGTCATTAGGAAACAAAGAAACTGCCCATTCAAGATGACTTTGGAGCTCCTCAACATTGCTACTTGATTGCGTCCTAAGATAATAAAGTTTCGTAATAACTAGTTGTTTATTCATGCCTAATACTTTTTCAGCCAACTTGATACTTTCCTCCGCTAGAAAGTGGTCACAGTAAATCCACTCTAAATAGATTACTTAACCTAAACAAAAAGGAGTGCTTTAAATGCGCTCGGCTATACATTTCTCGCGTTCATTATTAATTGAAGTCATATCAAAATTATATAAAAGTCACTATTTAACTTTCAGTCGAATCTATACAATCAAAGGTATCTCACTAAGAGAACTTAAAGCGATTGCGGGCTGCCGACCATTAATTGCCATATTGTCTGAGGGGGAATTGAATAAACGCGAGCATGCTCTATTTAGATTGTCCTATTCAACTCTGCACTTTTTAAATTACACACTTTATAGCTCTTTAGCGTGCACCATACGGCTTTTAAAATTAGTAACGAACTTACTGAATGAGAGTGACTCTCAAACTCATCTAGATTCGGGCGACATTGTTTTAGACTTTAGCGTACGCCGTTTGATATATACAACCTATCTTCATTAGAAGAAAAACAATTGCTTTCCAGTGCGCCAAGCTTATCTTTCGCAAACTCTAAATAAGATTGAATAGTAGAGACTTAAAATTATGACAGCGTTAAGTAAAAATCAGGTACAGAAAAAGCTGCGCTCAATATTTTTCGCGAACTTTTTATTTTTATTATTAGTCACTCTTTTTTACGGACAATTAACATCCAAGCTAATTCAGCGTAATGTATTTAACGAACAGTATCTCTCTGACGTGGAAGTAGGGATGATAGAACACTATCATAGTCAATATGTTCTAGGTGAGATATCTGAAGCGCTTGCGCAGAGCCATGCATTAGAGGCCATACGTAGCCTGAAATTTAGTCAAAGCGTTCATCATTGGGTTATTGATCAAAGCGGTAATCTACTAGTGCATCCATTTACATCAAAGCAAATGGATAGTGACCGTAACTTCGAAAATATTTATTTATCGCTAAAGTACCTATTTGAACTGAAATCGTCAGACGTATTTAATGAGAACATCGAGCCAGAAAAACTTCATCAAGTTAACGAAAGGCATACTTCGTACACACGATACTTTAAAAAGTGGGGATGGATAGTCAGCACTCAAATAACCATAGATGAGCCGGACAAATACATCGATACCTATAATAAGAGCTTTATCGCTACGATGTTTACAGCCGCAATATTGTTAAACTTGGCTACCATGTACTTCACCCAAGTACTTGTTAAAGAGCTTCGACAACAAGGAATCAGAGATCCATTAACGCAACTTTATACGCGAAGTTTCCTCATCGAAAGTATGAAAGAGCTGGAACTCAAAATAGCACGTCATCCCAAACTATTACTCTCAGTATTGTTTATTGATATCGATGACTTCAAGATCATCAATGACGTCCATGGTCATGAAAAAGGTGACTCAATTATATCTTTTGTTGGGAAAATTATATCAGATTCATCTCGTCCAGACGACATATGCATAAGGTATGGTGGGGATGAATTTGTCGTCATCACAGTCTCATTGCATAAACTGTCAGCAAAATTGCTTGCTGATCGAATTCTCTCTAGCGTACAGAAAGAGAGCGCCGCCCCTAATGTCACCATAAGTGTTGGAATAGCTCACCATGCTGCGGGCGAAGAATTATCCAATACACTAGTACGAGCTGATGAAAGCCTATATAAAGCTAAATCGGAAGGAAAAAATAAAATAATTTGCGAATCGACTTTACCTAGTTTATTTCAAGTATAGTTCATATACTTTTTACGAATAAAAGTTAGCACAATGTTTAAAAAAATCTAATTAAATAGTCACTAACGTTATCGAAACGTTCGAATTATGTAGGGTAAGATATTCAAGTAATCATAAAGATAATCAGGCACATATGACCATATCTAATTTAGACAAAAAGCTTATCAAACTACTGGGTGAAAATTCTCGACACTCGATCTCCAAGCTATCCAAGTTGCTCGGCGTTAATCGTGTCACTGTTCAAAACCATATTGACTCTCTTACTAGCAGAGGGATCATTGAAGGCTTCACTATCAAACTCTCTAGAGAAATAGAGAGCAGCAGTATAGAAGCTCATGTCTCAGTTTCCATCAATCATCGAGAAAATACCGGCTCGGTGATTAGACAATTACGTAAACTAGATGACTTAAAAGCTATTTACAAGATATCAGGAAAACACGATTTACTTGTTATCGTACGAAGTGCATCAACGCATGACATTGATAAAGCCATCGATATCATCAGAAACACAACCGGGGTCTCCAATACTTACTCAACCATTGTGCTATCCGTAGATTTTGAGCGAATGAGTCATTGAATATTAAAGTAAGCCAACTGAGCAACTTATTACAACCAAACTTTCCTATTACCATAGTGGTCAAATACTTCTTTATCTACATTTAGTAAATATCCTGCTAATTCATCCATAGGTTTATAAACCTTTTTGAGAAGGGTTATCTTGTGCTCTCTTTACTTCCTTTTTTATTTATTCAAAGTGTTCTTTTCTGTATTCAGGAATTGATGGCTTCACTCTCACATTATTCGCTTATAAACTTTTAAATCACTCATTTTTATAGATAGCACATTGAATAGTACCTCAACAAATATCGATGTGAGTTTATTGCAATAAAATACAATCCATTAAGCGCTTCAAACTACACACAGACGTGTTGAAAACCACACCTCACCACCCTACTCTGTTGACCGGCTCCCCATAAACAGATCCACAAAGACAGTGAAATCGGGCATGATTTGCCCCTCAGGAGGATCGCACATGAAAGCAAAACGTTTTTCTGTCGAACAAATAGTTGCAGCCATTAAACAGCA
>NZ_JAMXSB010000024.1 GCF_024124665.1 Pleionea sp. CnH1-48 | reverse complement strand
TATTGCTCAATATATTCATCATTACAACCATGAACGTGGACATAGTTATAACCAATATTTAACGCCCGTAGATGCTGAAGCAGCATAAGGTCTTTCAATGTAGGTACGAAAATACTTGACCACTACACTATTGCGCCATAAATGGGGAAGATAGAAAAGTCTCTGCCCCCGAATCCGCCGCCTAACTGCAAGGTTCTCACATCTATCTTGGATCCAGTAATGTTTCTTTTAAGCGAAGCGTTGATAGCCCCTTCATCTGATATAGGCGACTGCGTGGGTGTGTACATTACAAGATCATATTTTCCGTCGTCTAATTGGATGACTTTACCCAGGCAAGCATCTGGTTCAAGGTAGCAAGGGTCAATAGTTGGCGTAGAGCTTCTAAGTTCTAATACTGTGCCTTCATCGAAGCTTCTTTCAATGGTTGGAAACCGCGAGTCGTCACGTTCTCCAACATCGACTCCTTGTCCGCCGAACAGTTTTTCAGTTGGCGGGATTGCCCCAAACGCTAACCAGTCATCCAGTGCGCTTGAAATAGGATTCGACTCTTCATATGCAGTGGGCGAAGGCGTCGTTAACGGGCCGTAATTCACGAGATTTCTAACACCGAGTTGTTCGCGTTCAGCATTAAGAAACTTTGCCACGTCATCAAAAAGCAAAAGAGCGATAGGCTGGCCGACATAACGAGCAGATTGTCCTTCGTCGACGAACAAATCGACCTCTGGGGTAGCGCCAAATAGACCAAACCCAAAATCAAGTTCATAACTCTCCGAAGAATCTAATTTATTCCTAAATAAATCTCCCTGCCTGATAAAACACTTAATAGGAGAATACTTTTGAACTTCAGTTAAATTCAGATCAATAAAAGTTCGATTAAGATATGAAGAACGAAGGATTAGTGCATGCCATGTGACATTCCCCCAGTCTTCCTGATTATTTGTGACTATCTTAATATCCTGTGAACGAAGATCTCTGACGTAGATCTTCTTACCTAAAACTTTATCCAAAGCATCGATACGCATTGTAGCCCCTATGATAGAACATTCCTTTTCTCTCAGCAGAGTAAGGAAGCACAACTACGAAGATAATTTAATAGTAGCAATTTGATAGGGCTTTTATAAGCTCTATTGCTTTTTATCAGAAAAAGAATGAAAAGTTTGAATTAAAAGACCCATTTTTTTAATGCAGCCTGTCTATCTAAGTGACTTTTTATTACTTATTGAGAATTGATGAGATGGGAAAGAAACAGTTTGAGATTATTTCGATGTCCGATAGTCATTGTCTGATTAAAATTTGTGACATGCTAATAGACTTTGATGTTAGTGAAGGGACTGCTGCTATTGATTACGGTGAGAGTGTTGGTCTTTTCGAGACTGTATCAATAGAGAGGGCGTTTGAATTGTTGGGGGGGGACTGTTGATGAAAATGTGAGTGCTATTTGTTATATCTCAAGGTCGATCTTGAAAAGGAAATTCCACTGCGATAGTTTGCTAAGAGGTAATTGACAATGGATGTGTTTGTTATGCGATTAATCATGTTACATGCTCTCGTTCTATTTTTAACATTACCTATAATGGCGGATGAGAAAAGCAAACAGTTATCAGATGATGAGATACGGCAAGTGCTTATAGAACGCTCTATTCGCCAATACCAAGGCAGTTGTCCTTGCCCGTTTTATCGAGATAGAGCTGGACGAAAATGTGGAAAGCGTAGTGCCTGGAGTAAACCTGGTGGAGCTGAGCCTCTTTGCTATAAGTCTGATGTTAGTGATCAGTTGGTGAAGAATTATCGGAGGCGGTTAGTTAAAGATAGCTAAGTGGACTTTTAAATGCGCAAAAAAATAAGGAAAGTATTCTTTCCTCAGGAAACTACACTATTTACATAAGTATATGATAAACAAACAATCGTATATATCGTTAAATAGGCAATTTTCGCTTGTTCCTAAAGATCAGGAAGATGCAGAAGGTTACGAGGTTCTAGCATTCCTGGGAAGGGCTAATTTTAAGCTTTGGGATGATTTGGAGTGTGAGTATCGTAGCGTAATACTAGACGAAGCTGGTGCTGGCAAGACTGAAGAATTTCGTCAAAGAGCCCATGAATTAGAGAATAAAGGCAGAGCATCCTTCTTTATCCGTTATAGGTTTTTTAGAGGTCCCAGGCACACCCACTTAAAATCAATCAGAACTCGTTTAGTTTTAATTGGGTAGATACAAAGAGCTAACTAGCTAATATCTACCGAGCTCCAAAGAAAAGCGAAACGATTTCTATGAATCATGAATTTTGAGTATTAGACTAAACGCTTGACTGATTACTTTGCTAAGCATGGTTAAGGAGAAGATTTGGGAGGTAGTAAAAAATTCAGAGGCAAGACTTGTGTATATTGCCGAAGTAGTAAGTCCACTACAGCTGATCACGTTTTTCCTAGAGAATTATTTCAAATAGAGCAGAGAGGTAACCTGCCTAAAGTCCCTTCTTGTAAAGAGTGCAACAATGAGAAGTCAAAGCTAGAGCATTATTTAACTGCTGTTTTGCCTTTTGGCGCAACACACTCTGATTCAAAAAAAGCTCTATCCGTTGATGTTAGCAAAAGACTAGAGAAAAACCGAAAATTGCATAGAAAGCTAAAGGACGGTTTTGGTTATATGTTAGTCCCATCTAGTGAAGGTGGCCAAGAAAAAAGATTAGCAATAAATCTAGATTATGAGCAGTTACATGAGTTGGTAGGCTTCATCGGAAGAGGATTAATATGGCATCACTGGAATAGGTACTTGCCCTTGGACAGAAGCTTTACTGTATTTACTCCGTCATTATTAGGAATTGAATTTGTCTCAGACTTACTCCAAAAGTCTTCAAATTTGCGTGTAGCCGTTCAATTAGGTGACGATACCGTTAGGTACAATGGAGTAATGAGTGAAATTGACGAAGGTATATCAGTATGGACCATTCTGCTACTCGGAGGGATGACAGTATTTGACGACGATTTGAGTTATGAGTTTAAAAATAGCTTTGTAGCAATGATTACTGGTTCAGAAAAAGCAGTTAGGAACATTGAGCGTTACATATCAAACTAAAATTTCTTTAGTGGAGTCTGTGTCCCAGGTAAGCATAGCTGGAGTACTCTATTGGGTGCTTCCCTTTTAGCCGCTCTATTCGTATCTCGATAAGTGTTCCTAATAGGCAAGATGCTTGAGGAAGGATATCCGCAGTATTAGTGGTGGAGGGAGCTTTCTTGTTGGTTTTGAACTGACAAAAGAATCAATTAAGTATCACTTTAATAGTTGTAAGGCTAAGAAGGTTTTATGTTTGGCGAATATTTTAAACGGAGAGGTCAGTGTCAAAAATAGGTCAGTGTAAGTTATGTAATGAAAAGGAAGAGCTGCAGTTATCTCATGCGGTGGGGAACTCTGTATTTAAAAAGATTTCGAGAAGAAATTCGGGAAAAGTAATTTCGATTACTTCGGGAAATGAACCTGTTGCGTATAGTAATGATAGTTGGGCAGAGCACCAGCTGTGTTCTAAATGTGAGAGACTACTTAATCATGAGTATGAAGACTACTCTCTTGGTGTACTAAGAGGAAGGGGAGGCACATTCATTAAAACTGATGCTGGGTTATCTCTTCGGAACATAAATCAACATAGGTTGATAATGTACTTTTTATCCATTTATTGGCGAGCTGCTAATTCTGCACATCCAGCTTATAAAAATGTTTTGTTGGCTGAGCGAGAAAGTGAGTTTCTAAGGCATGCGATTCTTAATAACTCGAGAGTATCATCCGGAAAGGTGTCCATAAAAATTAGCCGGGTATTAGACTTGAGTAAAAGTAAGGGGTTTACTTCTGATGCTATAAAACAGTTAATAGTGTCACCATTTCTCCGTATCAATGAAAACTACAAAGAAAACAAAGTATCCGTGTGTTTTATGTTCGAAGGTTTTTTTATTGAGATATTCACAAAAGCGTTGAGTATTAAGGAAAGGAGAATACATGGTGTTCTTTCTAGAACTCAGACAAGTCTTATGGTTCCTTATCTGAATTTATTTGATATTGAAGAAATAGTGGACTTAATGGTAGTTGGATATGGAAAGCATATTGATGGTAATAGTCGAGTAAAGTGAGCTAATAGGTTAATAGAATTTCAATAACTCAATTGGTAATTGAGATTTTTTTGGGGGCAGCCTGCTCTATCAGTCTTAAATTAGGGAGGAATAATCAGGCTTTCATAGAAAAGTAGTGTGCTTGTTCATTTCTAAATATGAGAACTATAATCACCATAGGTTAGGTTTTTCTGAGCCTTGGAAAACGTTGAATAAGTATAGTGATAAGTTAATCAATTAAAGAAGAGTTATTTAATATGATTAAAGTAATTTTCAGTTTTCTTTTTATTGCGGGCATTATTTTAAGTCAATCATCTTATGCTGAACCCCTGGCTCAAGACACAATGCGAGTGCACTTCATCAATGTTGGCCAGGCAGATGCGACGCTCGTTGAGTTTTCGTGTGCCGCGATATTAATTGACACTGGGGCTGAAAGCTCGAGTGATGTTTCCTATCTAGTTAACTACATAAAAAGGTTTTTTGAGCGCCGTACAGATTTAGGGGGGCAATTAGCCCAATTGATTATTACTCATCCACACCCGGATCATACGAAAGGTGTATCTAAGATGATTGAGAGCTTCAAACCTCGAAACATTGTTACTAATGGCCAGGACACTGGTTTTGGTGTCGGAGCACAAAACGATGCGAGGGTGTATGCCAACGAGACTGGTGGGGTTAAAGGCTGGTATGTCCTTGAACGAAAAATAGACAAGGATAAAGGGCTGGTGAATCAGATAATTGATCCTGTAACGTGTGATGGTCATGACCCGAAAATCACTGCTCTATGGGGGCAGGCTGATTACGATGAATCTTGGATGCAGGAAAATTACGAAGATGAAAATAATCACAGTGTAGTTATTCGTATTGATCTTGGTGAAGCATCCGTTTTATTCACTGGTGATCTAGAGAAATCCACTTCTACGTCGACTAGAAATTTTCGTCCTGCCGGGATAGAGCGCTTAGTTGAGGCATATAAGGGGACAGGTTTATTAGACGTCGATGTCTATCAGGTGGGGCACCACGGTGCTAGCAACGGCACAACTGTGGAATTGTTAGATGAAATGTCGCCGGAAATAGCCGTATTTTCTACAGGGCCTGCATGTGAGAGAAGCGGCTTTACTGCATGGAGTCACGCACACCCTCGGACTTCTGTTGTTCAAATGCTGAATGATTCTGTCCGTGGTAACCGTAATCAAGAAATTATTTTTCCATCATTTGTTCGCTGGAACACAGATCCTGTGTATTCGAACATTAGGAAAGCAATATATTCTACTGGGGTAGAAGGTACTGTTGTGCTTGAGGGGAAAGCTGATGGTTCTTGGAAAGAAATTCATCAAGTTGAAAGGCCTGCTTGTTTGTCAGAATAAGAGAGCATGGCATATGCGAATTATTGTACTGGAAGGACTATCATGGAAATAGAGATTCCAATGAAGTTAGGCCTGTGGTGGTCGAAGTCCCACCTAGAAGACCAAACAGGAAAGATTGTGATCGAAAATGATTACTTGTACATGCCTGAAAGATTTTCGGAGTGTTTTTGGATTCTATTCGAAAGACTGAACTACACACACGATTATTGTTTGCACCAGCTAATTTGTTCCGAACATAAATTGGAGGAATCTAGACTGCATGCAAAAGAAGGCCCTTATGATGAAGACCATTATTACTGGGAGTACAATGTGGATGTTATTGCGAAATGTACAGTGCTAGTGGTCATGACAAGTTTTGTAGAGTGGGGGCTGAAGAGGGTATTGAAGGAACTAGCTGAAACGATACCACCTAAAACTGATAGAGGAGTTTCAGATATTGGCCATTATATTAACTACCTAAAAACTGAGTTGCTGAGTAATTGGGAAGTGTCCCCCGGTACATTATCAACACTAGATAGTTTAAGGAGACTACGGAATAAATTTGCGCATGGAGAATGGGATGCTGTTGAACCTTTGTTAGAGGAGCTACTATTTAAAGATACTTTTAGTGCCGTCAGTTGTCTTTTTAGAACTATAGAAGAGAGTGCTTGGGAAAGTGAATGGGGGAAGTGAGTGCCTTTTTATGTTTCTCTATTCTCATCTTGAATATTCAGTTTTACTGAAGCAAGCGGATGACTTCTTGAGTTCAAAAAATATAGTTCTTTTTAATATTTAAATCTTGTGCTTTCCTACAGACTTATGCCATCGTTCTTCATCAGCATGTAAATATCGTGAAGTTGTATTGATATCGTTGTGCCTTGCAGTTTGTCTGAGATGGTGCAAATCGACGCCAATATCAGCAAGGTGAGTCATGGCAGTGTGACGCATCCAATGAGTGGAGGCTTTTCTAAGCTTAAAAGCCTGCTCCCGCTTTTGGATTTCAAGTGAGTCGGCAGTTTGGTTAAAGAGCTTCTTTACAATCCGATAAATCATGTTTGATGATACTCCTCGATTACCTTTCAAACTACGCAATACTGGCGTATGTTCATCCGCAGTAGGCAAATCAGATAAATCTAGAAAGCGTCGGTAGTCAATCAATGCCAATAGCATAGAGTTATTGACGGGAACTTTCTCACGCTTGTTGCCTTTGCCAAGAATATAACACCACCACTTACCTCGGGTTTCTCGAAAATCGCTCATTTGTAAGTTAGCAACTTCGCTTACTCGCGGGCCGAGCAGGTAGAGCAAGTGAAATAAGAATCGTATACGGGCCTTATGTTCACGTTCACGGAGCGACTTTTCTGGCAGTTCTTCGATAAAGCTCCAAACATGACTCCAAAGCTCCTGTTCCAGAAATCGCTCGACCGTGTTGTTATTGGTCGATTTTGCTCGTTTCCTGCGCAGTAACTTAACAGGATTTCCCAGCAAATAACCCGCATCTGATAAATACCCAAATGCAGCGCCAATAACAACCAGTGCCTGGTGCCGACTGGTTTCGCTCAAAGGGCCTAAAAATGGACGCCATTCTTTAGAATGCCTTGGTCGTCTTGGCCCACACCATTGAGCCGCAGGAGTAGGGGAGGCAAGAAACTGCTCGTAAGCTCTCAAGTCATCACGATTTAAGCTTGAGAAAGGCTTATTCAAAACCAATAGGCTCCACAACAATAACCTTTCGATCTCTTTTCGGTAATTACGGTACGTTTGAGGGGAGTCTTTAAATTCTTCGAGCCAACTATTGAGCGCTTCCAAATCATTCTGCGCATTAATCAACAGCCCATTACCCGAATTACGATTGGATCCAAAGGTACCATCGAATTCAGAGTTTAACTGTAGCCGTTCCAAGGGTAGGGGATGTGTTACCGATAAGTGAGTCATCTTATTGATTTTACTTGATTATTTAGTCTCTTTATTTCAGTATAAACGAACTTAAATATAATTCAAGATTAGTAGAATAATCATGAATTATTGATATATATCATGTTATTTTATACGTATTACGTAACATCTAATTTAATGCTAAACTGAGCAAACAAACCAATTAAAGGCACTCAAAGGTCTGTTATGGCTCGTCCTGGCGTCAGTTACGAAGAAGCAAAACAAGTATTTACATCAATCTTAATTCAGGGAGAATCTCTGAGTATTCAACGAGCACGAGAATCGTTTGGCTCTGGCAGTAACTCAACCTGGCAACAACACTTGGCTAAATTTCGTAAAGAGCAGAAAGGTAAGTCCATCCGTAGATTACCTGAAAGCTTCCCAGAAGAACTTGTACCTATGTTTGAGCAGCTGTGGGTGAAAGCCAATGAAGCTGCAGAGCATCGGTTTGAGCAAGAAAAGGCTCAAAGCAAAGACAGAGAAAACACATATAAAGCAGAAATCTCTGAGCTTGAATTAAGGATTAAGAAATTACATGAAGATTTAGCCAATGCTCAGGAGACTATAGAAGCATTGACAGAAGCACATGCGCATCTTGAGCACGCGCTAAATCAAAAGGAACAACAGTTTATACGCATCAATACGAAAAATAATGCCCAAATTGAGTCTTTAATCGATAAGAACAAAGAGCTCCTGAAATTACTTGATGAACAGAAAGAGCTTAATAAAACCCTAGTATTAAAGCACGAACGCGCGACTACGGCTCTGGAGTCAAAACACAGCAATGATATCAGGCGACTGGAAACGAGCGAAGCTAAATGGATAAGCCTTTATGATGAAAGTAAGCAAAACGAGAAACAGATAAACGGAAAACTTGAACGTGTTTCCAGAGAGAACTCCGAGCTCAAATCAATCGAGAAACGAAAGATTCAAGTTGAAGCATCACTACTAAACTCTGAGCAGCAGATAGAGAAGCTGGAAACAAAAATAACTCAGTCTGAAAGTATGCATAACCAACTACTCAGGAATAACGAGTCGCTAAAAATTCAGCTCAAAACAGCTAACGAATCAAATGCAAAATTACTTTCTGAGAATACGGAATTAACATCAAAATTAGTGGAGGAAAAACAAGAAGCAACCCAGCTCAAAAAGAGCTCTTTATAAGAAATAGTGCTGTATGCAGTATAAGACTAAACAGCAATCTATTTTACTCTACACGTGGACCGATCATACTTAACTCCTGATGTGGTTGATTTTAATCTTTAGAAAACTATACCACCAAACCATAGAAAATGCACTGACCAACAAACATCCTAATCAGAACCATTGCGTTCAATTATTTCATACTCATTGGAAGTACTTAATACAAGAAATTTATCCTTTAATTGATGAACAGCCATACCTGTAAAACTGAGATTTTCTCAATTTAAGAGTTCTAAATATATTGTATTAAATCAACTAGTTAGGTCTTATTACGGTAATTTTTCCCTGAATATGCATGGACACCCTATATTAGAAGACCAGTCAGATTTCTCTTTAATTATAGTATGATGAATTGTACGCATAATATATATTATGTTAAATTATATATTCACAAGCCCAAGCCTAAAGCTCCCCTGGATGCTGGTAGCTCAATACTCTATTACGCCCTTCGTCTTTCGCTTTATATAAGGCTGAGTCTGCTGCCTGAATCCAACTGTCCATGCTTGCAAAGTCAGAGTCCCAGGATGCAGTACCCAAACTCACAGTTACATAGATAGTCTGATCGCCGATATCTATTGGCATTGCCTCTACTTGCTTTCGAATACGTTCGGCTAAGGATACATCTTCTATTTGGGCTTGGCCGGGAGCAAGAATGATAAATTCTTCGCCGCCATAACGTGATATAAAATCCTCGTCTCGACATGAGTCTTTGATGATCTCTGCAACAAACTTTAAAACGAGGTCGCCAACAAGATGCCCGTGGGTGTCGTTTATGCGTTTAAAATGATCAATATCCAGCAATATTAATGAGAAAGGCTTATCGGTTCTTTGCAATCGCTCATATTCCAAATTTGCCTGCTCATTAAACGCTCGTCGATTGTACAATCCAGTGAGTTCGTCATAGCGAGACAAGTTTTCAAGTCGAGTGGTTGTATCTTCGAGTCTTTTTAATAATTTAAACAAGTAAAAAGGAACCATGAAGATAGCTAACCAAGGTGCTAACAGCATATTTCCTTGTTCTTGCCAGTAGCTTACCGTTAAGGAAATGAAGCCAAAATGGATAACGCACATTATCGTTGAACTTAAAAGATAAGGGATGCCAAAGCGACAGCCATTCCCTATTATCATCCAAAGGTATAAGCTATATCCTATTGCCGCGTGCTCACCTCCAAAATATAAAATAGAACTGATTGCACTTGCGTCCACAATCTGTCCCAAAAGAATTCTTGCTTTAGATCTGGCTGGCCTGAAGTGAATATGGGCCAGGAATATGGTAGAAATAATCAGATATAACGTAAAAACAAAGCCCATCCAGGAGTTTCTTGGAGAGCTAACAATAAGAAAGGTAATAATGATAGTACCAATAATGGCTCGTACTTTGGCTTGTTCGTATTCTAAACCCGATTCAGCTCCTAGATGCGCCATATACAACCTGATAAACAACCATTTGTTTAGCTAGTATAGCAGAGCTCTCAGGTTTGATTTTTATCAAGGATAGCTAAATGCTTGAGGGGCAAGCCAAAAAATATGTTCTCAATTAAAGAACTCGAAAGAAGTGCGTTTTCTCCCACTAGTCTTTTAGTTAAGAAAACCTGATAATATCGCTTCCAAACTATCATGTTTTCTCTATTACAATTAACTATTAGCCGCCTCTTGAACTCTGGCATGCTATCCCATTGAGCAGCGTCAACTCTATTCCAAGTTTTTTGGAATTCACTGTTAATGCCCGAAGTATCAATTGGAATAACTCCAGCTTGCATTGCACGGACCCGACGTTTTGTAGTGACAGAATTAGGACAAACATACTATGAATGGTGCAAAGATTTAATACCAGCGGCAGAAGCAGCTCAATCCGTACTAGACAATACTCAATCCTCCCTAGGTGAAACGGTTTGAATCTCCTGCCCTATTTCTTTATTACATGAGTTGGTGGGCCAACTACTGGTCGACTTTGCAGCTCAATATCACAATGTGACTATTCATTTGATCGATATGAACCGAGCTGTTGATGTTGTTGGTGAAGGATTAGATATTTCTCTCAGGGCGATCATTGGGATACTCAAAACATTATTTGGTGGCTAGCCCTTTACTGGTAGAAAAAGTTGGGCATTCCGAAAAAACAGCGGATCTTATCAACTGGCCCAGTTTAGCTGAACGTTCTGTCGACGGGCCCTACTAGTAACTGATATGCACACATTACGAGAAGCTGCTATCGCTTGTATTGGTGCGGCATAACTTCATGAAGTGATGGTACATAAACGGCTTCAGCAAGGTAAGCTTGTGCGTTTGTTTGAGGATTGGCCACCATCAAAAGAAATCATACATGCGATATTTCCGACAAAGCGCGGTCTCCCGCCAGCAGTTCGTTTATTTATTGATTTCCTAGCCTATCAGTATTCGCAAATGGAGATAATGGAAGCGAGCGTCTAACCTTTAATACTTAATGATAAGAGAGGCTGCGAGCAAAAATGTTTAATACGATGAAAAATTTAACCAGAGAAGTATAGCTACCTTGTAGGCCACTTTTATTGAATGTGTTAAAAACACACTTTTACTCATGTGCATTCTATTGCAATTTATCATTTAACCTATTATTAGGCGCAGGTCGAGTAGAAGAAACTAATCTCCTATAATAACTCTTTCTATCTTAAATTTTCAAATTCGAAATTAGCGATAATATCGTAATGTGCTTGCTGAAATTAATAAATTTACAAATGACTTTAGTACTGCTAATCTTATATCTTACTTATAACCTGCACGGAAGGTAGCTCACTTTGAAATTATCTTAGACATATAAGATCTTACTTAGATTAATAAAAAGTATTTTAAGTGGAGTTGGGTATTAAGTAACCTAACGAGTATCGAAAGGAAGTCAGATGAACAGGCAAAAAAATAAATATTTAATGCAAAAGACAGCTATTTAGGAATTTATTTCGACGATTACTTAACATTGAGCTTGGGGAGAAGTTATGATTCACATGAAATTCAATGAATTTAAATTCTTTAGAGCCTTTTTCTTTCTGTTTTCTAGTTCGTTTGTATTAAGTGGATGTGTTGTAATGCATGACGAGAGTCAACTTTTTAAGTCAAAAGGCGAGCCAGCCAATTATTATCGAGTAAAGGTATCAAGCGCTGCATTTATGACTGGTGCAAAATATTCTTCTGGATTTTATGACGAAAAAGCATTAGATATATTTTTAAATGAATTTGGGGAACACTCGGAATCTAACGAAAATAGTGAAGGTTCCATCCAAAATAATTATGAAGATCCAAAGAGAAAAAACGTATCAATCAAATCTTTAGCTTCTAATGGGGTCTACGCATACATATTCAGTGTAAATGCAGAAGAAATTACTAGAACAATTGGCGCATTTTCCGAAAACCAAGTTGCAGCTGATCATATCACTGCAATATTAAATAAAGAAAGAATTAAGTTAGTAGATGAGAAGCGCAGTAATGTGGAACAAAAACTTCTAAAACGCCAAGCAGTTGCAAGTGAACTGGATGCCTTAATGAAAGCTATCCCCTCTTCCCCCCCCCCATCATCTTTATCCGGATACGATAATATTTTGAACGCAATAGGAAAGGCTCTTGGATACAAAAAAGGCTTTTCAAATTGGGATGAAGCACGGGCTTTTTTCAACGGATTATCGACGGAAGGATAAAATTATGAGAATAGCTGCCATTGTCTGTAGTGTGTTCATACTTTCTGCTTGCGGCTCTTTGAGCACGAACGTAGCAGTACTTGACCCAGCTGTTGTTCAAGCGGCAAAGTCGGAAAGCTTTGTATCCAGCGAGTTCGCAGCTGCGATTAATCAGGATAAGGGTTACATAGTCAATAAACTGGCTAAGAAAAGAAGGTCATTGAATGATAGTTTTGAAGATCTCAGTAATGCATACTTGGCCTATGCTGAAATATTATCAAACACAGATAGTAAAAAAAATACGTTTACTTTAATTGGAAAAAGTTGGCGTAAAGAATCTAAGGGGTCAGGGGCTTTTAATAAAAAGATAGATCTACTAATTGACGAGCTTGCTAAGTTAAATTTATCTGTAAGACAATCAATAAGAACTATAAGTGAAAGAGATGCAATACTCAAAAATAATAATTCCGTTCCTCTAGAAACGAGAACAATCCTTACAAACCGAAGAGTGGTATTTGACAATTTGAACTCCGCTTTGAACTCTCAAAAACAACATGTTTCTAAAATGATTGAAAACTTGGAGATTGAGATGAATAAAGCTCCCCCCTCGACTGATGTCGCTCGAATTAAAGCCACAATGAAATCGGCGAGAGATAAGTCAAGTGAGTCTATTTCTCAAATAGAGAAATCTCTCCTGAATGTACTACAAGTCAAGTCAATTAGAGATGATTTTTTTGCCTATTATGTAGCGAACGCACCTGAAGAAAAGTGGGAGAAAAAATTTAATAAAGTTGAGGCATTTGGTTTATTTGGCGATTCCGACTTCATAATCGTAGTAGATGAGGCTGGAAATTTTAAGATGAAGGGAATCTCATTTAATCCGGGCAAAGTCGCTGAGATGGCTTCTAAAGTGACCTTGCAGTCATTAATCCTAGCGTCATCAATGTCAGGCATATCGGCACCTAAAGGCGACTCTTCGACTAGTGACTCACATGCGTTGGTTAAATCCAATAACAGCTTGCTCAATGCCGAGTCTGCATTCACAAACTCTGAAAATCAATATTACGAATTTCAAGAAGCGCTCATAGATATTGCGTGGAGCATATTGCAAAAACAAAATGAGTTAAGTGCTACTAGTTCATATGTAGATGCAACAAAGGCGGTAAAGGTTACCTATGAAGCTCACAAGGCTCGTTTAACTATGAGCTTATCCAACCAATAGGAATAATAGTTATATAATTGTAGCGGAGGATTACAATGAGTTTAAAAGAAGGAGATGTTGTTAAGCTTAAAAGTGGAAGTGAAATAGGCAGAGTTTGTGAAGTTACTGAAGGCGGCTTTTGGGTCTATTTTGAACATAGTGGATGCAATTACGTCCCATTGGATAGCTTGATAGAAACGTCAGGGCATCCACCTCAATGTCCGGAAGATTGTTGCTCGTAGCTAAGGTTCTACTTTTGGGCTTGCACATGTGAATTTTGGTCTTAAAACAATATTTGCAGCAAGGAGATCAATTTGAGCAACTACAAAAATATTTTAATTAACTCCGTAATAGCAGTATTCATAGGCTTTGTTACATTAGTTATTACTTCCAATAAATCACTTTACGAAAATATATTTTCAAGTTGGCTGGCCCAATGCCGAGTCTCAATTGAAACAACGTTGATTAAAGGCACACTAAAAAAATTAGACAATAACGATGAATACGATAATCAAATAGCTGCTGTTATTTTACTGCATGCGTACGGCTCTGTTCCAGTAGAGACTACTATCCGATTTGTTTCGTCTAATCCAATAGATAATGTAAAGATGCTCCATGTTCAAGGAAACAATCGACTGATTCACCCTCAAATTAAAGAAGAATGCTTATGGGGTGAAGTAGACGATGATAATGCAACTTGCATCTCTGTACTGCCAGAGTTAAGTCCAGAAGTTAGCTGGAAGTTGAAGAATTTTAGTGAAAACATGGATGTAGCATTTAAAGTCGAGTTTAGATTTAAAGGAGATAGCCCAGCACACTTGCCCAAAGCTTATTTAGTGGGCGACAGGGAAATGGGAAAGTGCTTGGTTGAAGAAGCATCATGGCATAACTTTTGGACCTGGGCTGGTAAAGGGTGGTCTATCACAATTTTGCTATTCATATTGGCCTTATTGACATCATTGACAACCTTTCTTAAGGATGTTTTGTCCAAGAGAACCAGTGATAAAAACATAGAAAACAGTTAAATAGGTAGGAATTGGAGAGCTCGATGCAATTTACTAAAAATCATTTTCGGTCTGTTTTGTTAACGGGGGCTTCATTCGCAATTGTATGTTTGTTTTCTAGTTTATCAAAGGCTGAGACGGAAGTGAGAATAAATGTTTTCGCGCAGTCTCATTTTCGAGGCGGGAATGACCACCCTATCCCCAAAATGCCAGTGAATGTGAGTTACTCAGACTTTGGAAATAAAACAGATATTAAATGTAGTCGCACATCAAGAAAAGGAGTGGCTACCTGTCGACTTATAAAAAAAAATTGTAGCGCTGAGGAAGACAATAAAATACAGTACGACATAAAGTTTTATAAACATTACAAAGGACTTGTCGCTAGCAACAGATACATAGAACTTTTTGTCAGTAAATGTCAGTTCGAACTCCCTAATATCTATGATGTTATTTATAAATTTAAACAAGCTGAAGTTTACAGTCGTTCTCAAGAAAACATTAGCAATTTCTTTGAAAATAAGACTTTTTCTATTAATGGTTTTAATAAACTTAACCCTTCCTATTCTGAAGTTACAACTAATGTAATTCAAGAAGTAAGGGCTGTGGACGACTTGGATTTTAAACAACTAGCCACGGACTCCAATAACTTGGTTGAGTACTATGTTAAGGTAGCTAATTTATACGACTCAGATAGCGAAGAGTACAAAGTTAATCAGGATATTGCAAAGCAATATGAGCGTTTTTCCGTCTTGTTAGCCAATAATAAAATTTCTACTATAACTAAAGGGTTGGCATTGAGTTCGGAAAGAATCGCTATAAAAGTATCTCCTGAGCTAAAAGATTACAAGAGCAATTTGACAAAGTGGGGGGATCTACAAGGTGACTTACTTAAGATCATAACTTGTAAGGGATGTGACAACCAAATATTACAAGAAGATCTTTCGAATTTGCTACTAAATAAGGAGCTAGATAGCAAAACGATAAAGTTATTGAATAACTTCTAAGAGTACATCGAAAGCTTTAGCGTTAAATATTAATTGTAGTAGATCAAACCTGCTCTGACAGTTATGAGCTAAGTTTTTCTCGACCCAAATACGTTTGCCATCTTTTAGTGTTTCGTCTGGTGTTCGACCACAACACAGTCTTCCTTTGACCTTACCCCTTGATTAGAGCCAAACTTTTGATGAGATTTTCATTTAAGTGACCGGCTCCCATTTTTAGATCCACCTTGTAGTGAAGACGGGCTCATCAAAATTCGCTGTTACTTAGGAACTCTTTAGGCGACAGATTATTAAGAGCTTGATGAGGTCGACTCTCGTTGTACTCTA
>NZ_JAMXSB010000023.1 GCF_024124665.1 Pleionea sp. CnH1-48 | reverse complement strand
GTTGGCTCCGTTATCGGTTCAGTATATGGATTATGCGCATTGGCAACGAGAGTGGTTGAGTGGTGAGGTGTTGGAGCAGCAGTTGGGTTACTGGCAGACTCAGTTAGAGGATGTGCCAGTGGTTCATGGTTTACCTCTCGATTTTGAACGGCCTGAGCTGAAAGGTGTTGAAGGACGAGTCATTAATCTTCATCTAGAACGTGATATCGCAGAACGTTTGATCACCATAGCACAAGAAAGTCAGCTTACTCCTTTTATGTTGCTTCATGCTGCCTTGTCGCTGGTAATTAGTTTACACAGCAATAGTCAAGACATAGTGATTGGTACCCCGGTAGCGAATCGAACGCAATCGGAATTGGATGCATTGATCGGATTTTTTGTTAACACATTGGTGTTGCGGACTTCGACAGACTATAGCGATTTTAATGACTATCTTGAGCATGTAAAGCAAGTGAATCTGGATGCACAGTTGCATCAGGATGTGCCATTTGAGTTTTTAGTTGAGCGTTGTTGTCAGAGTCGAAGCCAACAATACACGCCTTTGTTCCAGATCCTTTTTACAATGGATACCAATGAGAGCGAAGGCTTTGAACTATCAAACCTATCGCTCCAACCAGTATTAGATAACAAGGCAATGGCTAAGTTTGATCTAGAACTGACTGCCGATTTTAATGAGCAAGGCTTAACCTTATCTGGACTATACGATGTTTCTCTGTTCAAGGCATCAAAGGTAGAGCAACTGTTACAACATTTTATCAATTTATTATCGCAACTTGCTGGCACTTATCATCAAAACTTGAAGCTAAGTGATTTATCGATTTTATCTGACAAAGAAGAAGACGTATTAATTGAGCGTAGCTGGTCAAACGCGATGGCCGAGGTTCCCTGTTTACTGGTACACAAGCGTTTCGAAAGCTGTGTTGAACAGTATCCCGAGAAAGTTGCGCTGGTTCATAATCAACAGTCTTTAACGTATCAAGAGTTGAACACTAGAGCTAACCGCTTTGCGACTTATTTGAAGTCATTAGGTATAGGTGATGAGTCTCATGTTGCACTATGTGCAAAAAAGTCCATCGATATGGTCGTTGCCATTCTTGCTATTTTAAAAGCCGGTGGTGTTTATGTGCCCATTGATCCTAACTATCCAACCAGCCGCAAAGAGAGTTTGTTATTAGATTGTCATGCTCGATGGATTTTAGCCGATGAGACGGCGGTGAGTGAACTTGCCTTTGGTGATAATGTTCAGCGTATTGATTATGAATGGGAGCTCATTGCTGAGCAATTAGAACCTTCTTTAAAGTGTGATAACTTAAGCGACCTGCGTTCAGCAGAATCGGTTGCTTATATTAATTATACCTCGGGATCAACCGGAACAGCTAAAGGCGTTTTGGTGCCTCATCAAGGGGTTATTCGCACACTTGTTGACCCGAATTATATTGAGCTAGGTGCGTCAACGGTGACGCTGTTGGCTTCTTCGTTGTCTTTTGATGCTGCGACATTTGAGTTATGGGCAGCGTTACTCAATGGTGGTTGCTGCGTCATCTATCCTCAAGAGTCGATAGATATTGATTCTTTAAATGCAGCATTACAACAGTATGAAGTAAACACACTCTGGTTAACGGCCGGGCTTTTTGATATCTGGAGTGAGTCTCTTGCCGAGTTTGAGCACTTACGCTGGATTTTAGCTGGCGGAGATGTGTTAAATCCTGCCGCTGTTCAGCGTGTTCAACAAGCGCTCCCTTCTGCAACCGTTATTAACGGGTATGGACCTACAGAAAATACAACCTTTACCTGCTGCTATCCCATCCCAGCATGGAATGAGAGTTCGCAACCTATTCCTGTGGGGCGGGCTATTAACGGCACGGAGTTATTTATTCTCTCACCGCAAAATCAACTGGTTCCTCGGGGGGGCGTGGGTGAGTTGTGCGTCGGCGGGCTTGGTCTGGCGCGAGCTTATTTAAATCAACCCGAACTGACCAAACAGAAATTTATTAATCACCCTTATTCTTCACAATCAGATGCAAGACTTTATCGAACGGGGGATTTGGTTCGATACGACGATGACTTCGTTGTGCATTTTGTTGGTCGAAATGATGGTCAGGTAAAAGTTCGTGGTCATCGAGTAGAGTTAAAAGAGATTGAAAGCGTTATTTTGCAATCTGCTCTTGTTTCATCTTGTCTGGTGGATACTGCGAGCGACGGGTTGGGTCAAAAGCGGATTGTCGCTTATGTGGTGTTTAAAAATAAGGCAGCAGAAACGACGGTAAGCTTTAACCAATACCTCTTTGATTCTTTACCTGCCTATATGGTGCCGTCAGTTGTTATTCCATTAGATACCTGGCCATTAACCATTAATGGAAAGATAGATAAAAGAGCACTACCAAAACCAGAAGAAAAACAAATTGGCGATGAGATTGTAGAGCCAGAATCCGAGTTAGAAAAAGGTTTGGTTGAGTTGTTTTCTCAACTGATTGGAATAAAAAGCGAGCTTGTTGGTGTGACCACTAATTTCTTTGAGTTAGGTGGGCACTCGTTGTTAATGGTGAAGTTGCTCAGCGAAATTAAATCAAGATTTGAAGTTGAGCTTTCTATAAAAGATATTTTTGAGCTACCTGATATTCGTAGTCTGGCCCTGCATATTGATGCTGAGAAATCACGTCAACATAGCATAAGTGCCAAAATTGAGCAGGTGACTCGTACTGTTGAAGGGCAAACAGAGGAAATAATAATATGAAGATGGAAGAGTTTTTTGATTCTTGCATTGAGCGTTCTATCAGCCTCTCACTTGTTGGTGAGAACTTAAAAATCAATGCGGCTCCAGGTGCTTTAACCGAGGAGATCGTTGCTGAACTGAAAGAGAGAAAAGCCGAAATAATTGAGTGGTTGACTGAGCAAGAAGATGCCTCTATTACAAAGCGCACTCATGAAGTAGAGAATATTCCTTTATCATTCTCTCAGCAACGGCTATGGGTTATCGATCAGTTAGAAGAACACAGCGCTCATTACAACATATTAGGAGCGTATCGTTTATTAGGGACTGTTGATGCTGCGTTGGTAGAAAGTGCGTTTCAAGAAATTGTTAGACGTCATAGTGTGCTAAGAACTAATTTTTTAAGCGTGGATGGAAGTGCGCAGCAACTTATTCATGAAGATATTCAGTTTCAGGTAAATTATCAGGATATCTCTAAGGTTGAAGCTAAGGCAGCTCTAGAACAGATCATTCATGAAGAAACCAACTACTCTTTTTCGCTGGACAATGAACCTTTATTAAGAGTGCATTTTTTGCGAGTCAGTGAACAGGAGTCGATGTTGGTCATGAATATTCATCACATCATCTCCGATGACTGGTCAATCAAGATAATGGCCAGTGAGTTTTTAACTATCTATAGCGCCCTGGCAAACGAAAAAGAACATCATCTTGCAGAGCTTGATATCCAGTTTTCTGACTTTTCACTTTGGCAGAGAGAGCAATTGCTAGGTAGTCAGAAAGAAAAGCAACTTGGCTTCTGGCGCAAGTATTTGTCGGATATCCCCAAGTTGCATCAGCTGCCAACGGATTATCCTCGTCCTAAACAGCAAGGATTCTCTGCAAACTCTCATCGTCATCTTTTAGACAGCAAGCTTTATCAGCGGCTGGAGCTTTTGGCTAACGAAAAGCAAGTGACACCGTTTATCTTGCTACAAACGGCCTTCGCTCTTTTTGTCGCTAAGTACAGTAACGAAAGCGATATTGTTATGGCGGTTCCCAATGCTGGCCGCAGCAGACCAGAGCTTGAGTCGCTGGTTGGTTTTTTTGTTAACTCTTTAGTATTTAGAAATATTATTGATAGCTCACAATCCTTTGAGCAGCTGCTGATAGAGAACAGGCGCCAAGTCGTTGATGTTTTCGAGCATCAGGATATTCCATTTGAGTTATTGGTAGAAGAACTTAACGTAGAACGCGACCTCTCTTTTAACCCACTCTGTCAGATTAAGTTTCAGCTACTTGATGGACGACGGGAGGAGTCTACTGAGCAGTCCGAATTGAGTATTGAAGAAGTCGGGGGAGAGATCGACTGGGTTCATTATGATCTGGACTTATCCATCTATGAAACAGAGCAAGGGCTTCAACTTGCTTGGTTATATAAAACAGAACTTTTTTCTGATGCTAGCATTCAACAAATGGCCGCACGATTCGAGCGTTTGCTTTCGAACATCGTAGATGCTCCAGATATTGCTGTTTCAAAGCTAGAAATGTTGACGGATAGTGAACGTAAACAATCATTAGAAATAGGCCGAGGGGCTGTATCAGAAAATCACAGTGACCGCGTTATTATTCACGACTTCGAAAAAATGGCTGCTAGTAAACCAGAAGTCACTGCCGTTTGTTATGGTGGATTAGATTACAGCTATTCCGAATTGAACGAAAAAGCCAATAAGCTTGCCGACCTTCTCGTTGAAATGGGAGTGGAGACTGAAGAACGCATTGCATTGTGCTTGGGCGCATCTCCAATTATGTTGATAGCTATGTTGGCAGCGATGAAAATTGGAGCCATATATGTACCTATCGACAGCTCAGGCAGTAGTGAGCGCAATCGATCGATACTAGAAGACGCTGACATCGAAGTTGCTCTATCTGATGATAGTGGACATCAGGCATTGCCTACCGCAGGGCTTGACTTGGTTGATCTAGAGGGGTGGCAGCAAGCTGACTGGTTATCGAGCTATAATCGTGACAACCCATCTATTGAGTTGTCCTTAGAAAACAGCGCTTATATTATTTACACTTCAGGCTCTACCGGAAAAGCCAAAGGCGTTGAGATCCTTCACAGTGGTTTACTGGATTACTGCCGGTATGCGTTGAATCATTATTATCAGGCTCATCTGTCGGGTTCGATTGTTGTCACTTCTCCACTTTTCGACATTACCGTGCCTGCTCTTTTCTTACCTTTGCTAAAAGGCGATAAGGTAACTTTTCTCGAAAATGACTGTATTCTCGAGGCGCTTTCAGCAACATTAGTTGAGCAGCAGAATAACGTCTTACTACGCATGACACCTTTGCATGTTAAAGCACTTCTGGCGTTATTGCCTGAGTCTTATCTAAGTCAGCAGAAACATGTTTTTGTTATCGGTGGGGCTGAGTTTCCTGTTTCTGTAGCAAAGCAGCTACAGGCAGCTTTTCCAGAAAGCGTTATCTATAATCACTACGGCCCGACTGAGGCTGTGGTAGGTTGCTCACTTTATAACGTGACAAAAAATATCAAGACGCTTGCACAACGCTTGCCGATTGGCCGCCCGATGGACAACCATCATTTATATATCTTAGATGCTAACAAAGAGCCGGTTGCACCTGGGTTAGTGGGGGAACTCTATATCGCCGGAGCTGGCCTTGCGAGAGGCTATGTTAATCGTCCTGAGTTAAACGCTTGTAGTTTCATTGACAATCCATTTATGAATGGAAGGTTATACGCCACTGGTGATCGCGTTCGCTGGAATAATGATGGACAGCTTGAATATATAGGGCGCCAGGATGAACAGATTAAGCTCCGTGGATATCGCATTGAGCCTGGTGAAATTGAACACGCCATTGCTGGGTGTTCTGGAGTTTCGTCTGCTGTTGTCGTTGTTGTGCAAAAAGATGAGCGTCAGGTTCTCGCTGCTTATGTCGTTGCAGAGTGTGATGAAGCCGAATTAAAAAAACAGTTAGCTCTGCAACTACCAGAATATATGGTTCCTCAAGTGTTTGTTTATCTTGATGCTTTACCGGTAAATGCTAATGGTAAAGTCGATAAGCATAGATTACCGGACATCTCTCTTAATGCCAGTGTTATGGATGCCTATGTTGCGCCATCAAGTGACGTCGAGATATGTTTAGTAGAGATATGGAAAGAACTATTAGGCGTAGAGAAAGTCGGCATTCATGATAACTTTTTCAGCTTAGGCGGAGACTCTATCTTATCGATTCAAATGATCAGTCGAGCTGCAAAACAAGGCTACTATTTCTCGACTCGTCAACTATTTGAACATCAAACCATCGCAAAGCTAGCACCTGATGTTGCTCTTCAACAACATGTTAATGCTGAGCAAGGGGATGTGTCCGGTGATTATCATCCGTTACCTGTTCAAAAAGCTTTTTTGCGTGATAAGACATGTCATCACTACAACCAATCGGTGATGCTTGAGGTTCCTGAATCTTTGAACCTCAACGATTTAAAATCAATGGTATCTGTGCTCGTTAAGAAACATGATGCCTTGCGCTTGTGTTTTAACTCACAGGTAGCGGGTTCCTTTTTGTCAACAGAGACTATTGATATCGACAACTTAGTAAGTCATGAAGTGGTTGAATCAATAAAGCAGGATCTCGATGCCGTCACTCAGCAAGCACAAAGCGCTATTGCTTTTGATAACACAAATATTGGTAAATGGGTGTTGATAGAAGCAGAAGGTGAGAAGCGTCTACTCATTGTTTATCATCACTTAGTGATTGATGGTGTGTCCTGGCGTATTTTATTGTCTGACCTATCGACTTTGTGGCATCAAAACCAATCTAAACAGTCTCTGGAGTTGGGCCGAAAAACTTCTTCTATCAAACAGTGGTCCGAATATCTGAAAGAATATGCCTCTCACACTGGATGTTTAAAAGAAGGCGACTTTTGGCAAACACAGATAGACAATATGCAACCTTTGCCATTCGAAGGAGAGACCACTGAAACCACTGATTATCAACAAGAGCAGGTGCAATGGTCTAAAGAGCTTACTAAGATACTGCTAAATGATGCTCATCATGCATTTGGAACGCGTATTGAGGAGTTGTTAGTTAGTGCCTTAAGCTTGGCTTTTTCTCGCTTCGAGTCGTTATCGCATGTTTCATTGTTGATGGAACATCATGGCCGTGAAGAATTAAATGAGGCCATCGACTTGAGTGAAACGATTGGCTGGTTTACCAACAAGTACCCATTAACACTCGCTGTTCAATACCCATCAATGGCTGAGCGAATCATCGCTACTAAAGAGCACTGTCGTTCTGTGCCTCATGGTGGAATTGGCTATGGAGTTCTCAGTGAATATGTAGAGTCTCAAATTGGCTTAAGGGCTAAACCAGAAATCCAGTTTAACTACCTGGGCCAGATGGATAGTTTATTCGAGCAAAACAGTGAGTTTGGTTTTGCTTCAGAACACAGTGGCAACAACATTGGTATGGACTACAAAGCCGATGAAAAAATCAATATTACTGCCATGATTATTGATGAGTCATTGAGCTTCGATATTGGTTTTGAGCCCAGTGAGGTAAAAGCGAGCCAGATAAAAGCGCTTGCAGATGATATTGAAAAAGCGCTGTGTGATCTTATCGATTATTGTTCATCTCAGTCGAAGCCTTGTCTCACGCCATCTGATTTCCCATTATCATCAGTCAATATTCAAGAGCTACAACAGCTGACCGAGAATATTGAAGTGCACGATTTATATCCTGCTACCGGGATGCAGCAAGGATTACTTTATCAAAGTGAGCTGGAGTCCGATGTTTATGTTACTCAGTTAATGTTGACGGTGACTCAGCTCGACCTGCAACTTTTTCAGCAAGCATGGAAATATATTTTAGAGCGTCACGATATTTTAAAAACGGCGTTCTATGCCATGGGTAGCGGTTATCATCAAGTTGTAACCGATGCTGAGTTAGAGTGGAACATCCTCGATCTAAGTAATAGTGAAGAGCAAGAAGCTCAGATTGAAGAGGCGCGTCTGGCTGATAAGCAGAAAGGTTTTGATATTCACAAACCTCCGTTGATGCGTTTTCATGTGTTCTATCTAGCTGAAGGGCATTACAAGATCCTCTGGTCGCACCATCATGCAATATGGGATGGATGGTGCAATGCTTTGCTTTTCCGTGAGGTTATTGCTTATTACAGTCAGTTGAAAGAACAAGGCCATCTGATTCTTAAGGATGCCCCTAAATATAAACACTACATAGAGTGGTTGGCAGCTCAGGAACTCGACATTGCCAAAGCTTACTGGAAGGAACGCTTATCGGTTTTAGATAATGCCTCTTTCTTCCCACAGCAGACATCGAAACTATCTGCTGCACAAAAAGAATATCAACTTGTTGTTTCCCAAGAGGTGAGTAGTGCGTTAAACCAGTTTGCTCAATCTCATCGATGCACTTTATTTACGCTTATTCAGGGGGCTTGGGCCTATCTGTTAAGCCGCTACATTGGTGAGCAGCGAGTCGTCTTTGGTACCGTTGTCTCTGGAAGACCTGCTCAACTCAATCAAGTGGAGGAGATGATTGGTCTATTCATTAATACTATCCCTGTTGTTGCTGATTTCTCTGGTAACGAGAATCTAACTGATTGGTTGGCGAAGTTGCACTCTGCTCATGTTGAGTCTGATTCGTTTAGTTATCTACCGCTAACCGATATCCATCAGTGCTCACCTATTGGTAATGCTTTCGATACCTTGTTCGTATTCGAAAACTATCCGGTAGACAAAAATATAGGCGACCAGATGGGAGATAATGGTTTTCTTGTAGAGGATATTGCTACTTATGAAGAAACCAATTTTGGCCTTACTTTACTTGCCAATATGGAGCAAGAGTTAACATTAAAGTTAAAGGTAAAAACTGAGCTATATGATGGTGACATCATGAGTCGAGTGTTACCTCATCTCCAATGTATTTTGGAGGGAATGCTAGCGCAGGCTCAACAGCCTGTTAAACAACTCCCTATGCTGTTGCCAAATGAATTAGATTTTCTACTTCATACTGTGAATGATACGCAAGTGGATTATCCTTACGAGCAGCGTTTACATGAACTGTTTTTACACAGTGTGTCGCAGTATCCTGAGCGTATAGCCGTGAGTGATTCTGATGGCAGTATTACCTATAAAGAATTGCATCAGCTGACTTTTGCTATCTATCAGCAACTATTGGATTACGGTGTTAGTAAGGAAGAGTTAGTTGCTGTTCGTCTGCCGAAAGGTCGGTGGCAGGTGGCTGCGACTTTAGGCATTATGATGTCGGGCGGGGCTTATTTGCCAGTAGAAACACGTTGGCCAGATGAACGTTGCGAAAAAATTATAGAAAAAGCAGGGTGCCGCTTTGTGGTGATCAAAGATGGTCTCTACGCTATCGACTCGGTAACATCAATAGACTGTGCTTTATTGAACATTAATGAAGTCAATACCGGGAGCTTCAAACATTTACAAGAACCACAAGATCTCGCTTACGTTATTTTTACCTCGGGTTCTACAGGACAACCTAAAGGCGTAGCCATTGAGCACCGATCCGCTGTTAATACGATTCTTGATATTAATGCACAATACGAAGTGACTCGTGATGATAAGGTGCTAGCCGTATCAGCCCTGAGTTTTGATCTATCTGTTTATGATATTTTTGGTTTGCTGGCGGTTGGTGGAGAAGTGGTGTTTCCTGATGATGATCGTGCCAGCGACCCAACCCACTGGCTAGAGATGGTTGAGCAGCATCAAATCACTTTCTGGGACACTGTTCCTGTGTCGGCGTCGTTACTTGTCGAGCAGCTCGAAGCCAAAGATAGAGCGTCAACTGCTCCGATTCGCAACATATTAATGAGTGGTGACTGGATTGATCCAAGTTTGCCCAAGCGTTTATGGCAGGCTTTCCCTGGTGTTAACACTTATAGTCTAGGTGGTGCAACAGAAGGATCTATCTGGTCTATTCATTATCCAATTAAAGAAGATACCAGCGGGCGCAAATCTGTTCCTTATGGAAAGCCATTATCTAACCAATCATTCCACATTGTTAATCAGCAACGACAATTAATGCCTATCGGTATTGCAGGAGAGCTATGCATTGGTGGTGTTGGTGTAGCGCGCTGTTATTTTGGCGACCAAGTGTTATCACGAGATCGTTTTATTGAGCATGAATATCTTAATAAGAAGCTGTATCGCACGGGTGATCTTGGACGCTATCTGCCAGACGGAAATATAGAGTTTATTGGCCGGGTTGATCATCAAGTCAAAATTCGAGGCTTTCGAATTGAGTTAGGTGAAATTGAAAAGCAGCTGACTGACTGTCTCTATGTCAAGTCATGTTTAGTTCAAGCCAGAGAAAGTTCTCTAGGACAAAAGTATTTGGCTGCCTATGTTCAACTCGAAGAAGCGACCGACTTTACAGAGCAAGAGCTGATACAAATGTTTAAAGAACAGCTCATTCAACACCTGCCGGATTACATGATGCCAAGTGGTTTTGCATTTATTGAAAAGTGGCCTCTAACCGCCAACGGTAAGGTTGATGTGAAAGCTTTGCCTGATATCGAAAGTCAATTAGATTCGGGAGAGCTGGTTCCTCCATCGACTGACATGGAGCATCAGTTATGCCAGCTTTGGGCTGAACTGTTGGAAGTCGACATACAGCATATCAGTGTAACAAGAAACTTTATGGATTTAGGTGGGCATTCTCTACTGGCTGTCAGAATGGTGACCAAAATAGAACAGGCGCTGCTTATCAAAGTTGATCTGAGACAACTATATGTTTACAGCACTACTCAGGCGCTTGCTGAGTTTATTGAGCGACAAAAGAAGCTGCAGCAGGCCGACCAGATAATCGAAAGTATGGACGATGACGAAGTAGAGGAGTTCTCGTTTTGATGTCAATTGAGCATATTATTGATTCGTTAACCGAAAAAAATATTTTAATCACAGAGGTTAGCGGAGAGCTAAAGGTTAAGGCGCCAAAGGGTGTCATGACAGCAGAGCTTGCTGCGCTGATTAAGTCAAATAAGACAGCGATTCTGGAGTACTTAACCAATACGATGAATCAGCTATCATCTGCAAGCATATCGCCCATTGTTGCTGTTGATCGTAGCTCACAGGCTGACTTCCCCTTATCGTCTGCACAACGAAGACTTTGGTTTGTTGATAAGCTCGGTGGAGGCAGTTCGGAGTATAACCTCCCTGCTGCAGTAAAAGTTCGTGGAGACTTTGATACTCAAGTTGCGAAAATAGCCATTGAGCACATCATTCAGCGTCATGAGGTGTTGAGAAGTCTTTTTGTCGAGACGGAAGAAGGGCCTCGGCAAACAATAAGAGAGAGCATCGACTTCTCTATTTCTTATGACAATCTAAGCCAATTAGAGGGGCATAAGAAGCAGGCCAAAGTTAATGAGATCATTGAGCAAGAAGGGCGTCATGTTTTTTCTTTGAGCCAAGATTTGTTGCTTAGGGTTAAATATCTTCAGCTATCGGAAGGATCAGAAAAGGAAGGTGTATTGGTTTTCAATATACATCACATTGTATCTGATGGCTGGTCAACCGGAGTGCTTATCAGTGAATTTGTTCATTGTTACGATGCCATTGTTAGAAAACAACAACCTCAACTGAGTGAGTTACCTGCTCAATACATCGATTATGCAGCTTGGCAAGAACAGCAAATTCAGAACGGAGAACATCAGTCTCAAACGGAGTTCTGGCAAAAGCAGCTGGAAGAGATGCCTCTTATTCACAGTTTACCTCTGGATTATGAACGTCCTTTGTCAAGGCAGTTCGAAGGTGAGTGTGTCAAGCTTCCGTTATCAAAAAGCCTAAGCGAAAAAGTACAGTCTTTAGCTAAGCACTATCAGGTAACGCCATTCGTACTCATGCATGCGGTGTTTGCTCTTGTACTGGCACGTCATGGCAACAATCATGATGTGGTTATCGGAACTTCTGTTGCTAATAGAACAAGAGCAGAGTTGGATGGGTTGATCGGATTTTTTGTGAATACTCTTGTGTTGAGAACCAATACCGATTACGAACTAGTAGAAGACTTCATTAAGCATGTTAGCCTTGTTAATCTGGATGCTCAGGCTAACCAGAGCATACCTTTTGAACAGGTTGTTGATGCGTGTAATATACCGCGCTCGACGCAGTACGCGCCAGCTTTCCAGATCTTGATGAGTATGGATACTAATGCGGCATCTGAACTTAGCATACCCGGTTTGACTTTTGAGCCTATTGGTAATCAACGGGAAGTTGCTCGATATGATCTTCACTTTAATGTTCAAAGTGATGAGCAACACATCATTCTTTCGTGGATATATGACAAAGCGTTATTTAAGCAAGAGTCGATAGAAGCAATAAGCCGACATACCCAAACTTTATTAGAGAGCTTAGTTGACCAGCCCGCAGCAAAAATATCGGATCTGGCATTGTTGTCTAGCGAAGAAGAGGCATTTCTGATTGATGAACTCAATCAAACCGCTGTCGAGTTTAACGGTGAGAACAGCGTTCCGAAGCATATCGAAAATATTGTTCAACAATATCAAAATCAGACAGCGGTTGTAGACGAAGAAGGAACGCTCTCGTACGCAGAGTTGTGGGAAAAATCTAACCGTTTAGCTGCGCTGCTAGAGGAGAGCGGTGTTGAAGAGGGTGCACGTGTTGGAATACTTCTACACCCTACCTCAAAACTGCTTATCTCGATGTTAGGGATATTAAAGAACCGATGCAGCTATATTCCCTTGTTGCTTGAACAAGGAACCGAGCGTCTTGACGCAATATTAAAAGATGCTGATATCGAAATGGTATTGGTAGAGAATCAAACTCTAGACTTGCTCTCAATGTCTAATGTTGATGTATTAATGTTGGACGAGTCAGTTTATGAAGGCAATTGGCTTAATGAATATTCCGGTGAAATTTTTAAGGATGCCATTGAGCCTGAAGATACCGCATACATTATTTATACCTCGGGCTCTACAGGAAAACCGAAAGGTGTCGAGATCAGTCATTCTGGATTGTTGGATTATTGCCAATATGCCCTCAATGATTATTACACTCAATTAGATGGCTCCTTGGTAGTCACTCTGCCTGCTTTCGATATTACTGTGCCCTCTTTATACTTGCCCTTAATGACTGGAGGCGTTGTCAACTTCTTACAGTATGATGCCATCCTTCCTGAGTTAGCTAGTAAACTTGTGGGTGAACAACAAAAAAGTTGGCTGCTACGAATGACGCCAATGCATACCAAGGCTCTGGTTGAGTTGGTTGAAGAGCCTGTTATGCAGCTGCATGCTTTTGTGATTGGCGGCGATGCATTTCATGCTGATACGGCAAAAGCGTTGCAAGCCAAGTTTCCTAATAGTCAGATTTATAATCATTATGGCCCCACCGAAACGGTAGTCGGTGCGTCTATTTATGATGTCACAAAAAATCTTGAAGAGTTGACAGATACGATCCCGATTGGCAAGCCAATGCCTAATACTCGCTTTTATGTACTCAATGGGCAACGACAACTGGTGCCCTTTGGGGCGCCTGGTGAGTTGTTTATCGGTGGAAACGGTGTTGCTAAGGGGTATTTGAACCTCGACGATGTTAATAAAGAAAGTTTTATTAATAATCCTTTTTCAGAGAAAGAAGAAAAGATTTATCGCACGGGTGACCGTGTTCGTTATTTTCCAGATGGAAATCTTGAATTTTTAGGACGTACTGGTTCGCAAGTTAAAGTGAATGGGTATCGTATTGAGTGTGGAGAAATCGAAGCTCAACTCTCGCGCCACGAAAGCGTAGAGTCTTGTTTAGTTTCAACCATAAAGCGTGGGGAACAAACTCAGTTAGTAGGCTATTTTATCGCCGCTAAACAAAGCGTTGAAGCTTCGCTTGTTGAAGAGCTAAAAGACTACCTTGGGTCGAAAGTGCCCGACTATATGGTTCCTGCTGTACTTATGGAGATAAAAGGCTGGCCTCTCAACAGAAACGGAAAAGTTGATAAAAAAGCACTGCCAGTACCTGACTCTTCCAGCAAGCAATGGGAAGATGCTCAAACGCACACAGAAAAAGTTTTGCAGAAAATTTGGGCGCAGTTATTAAAAACTCCTCAGCATGAAATCAGTGTGAATGCTGATTTCTTTGAGCTAGGCGGTGACTCGATTTTATCTATACAGTTGGCATCACGAGCTGCAAAAGAAAACATCTTTTTTAGCATTACAGACTTATTTAACGCCAAAACCATACGTGCGTTAGCCAAAAGGTCTGAGGAAAATGCAGAGAAGAAAAGCTATAGCAAGGCATCAGGAAGTCTGACATTACTGCCTATGCAGGCGGCTTTCTTAGAAAATACCATGGATTTACATCACTATAATCAATCGGTGCTTCTGACAACGCCAGATTACTTTGATATTGAGCTATTAAAGCCGATCATGACGAAAGTTTGTGAGGAACACGATATTTTACGGTTGAGTTTTGAGCATCAAAGTGATGGTTGGCATGCAGAGTTCCGAGACGATATCTCGAGAGTAATTTCTAGCTCAATTGAGTGTGTTAATTCCGACTCATTAAACGCAGAAGCATTTGAAGATATTGCTGGAAGTTTTCAGCAGTCTTTAGATTTGACCCAAGGACGATTGTTTAAGGCTGTACTGTTTAAATCGAAAAATGAATCTGAAGATGGTCGTTTGCTGTTAATATTCCACCATATGGTTATTGATGGTGTGTCTTGGCGTATCCTGTTACAAGACTTTGAAACACTCCTTGAGCAGAGTGTTAATCAAAGTCCATTACAGCTACCACCTCGTTCTGCATCGGTACAGCAGTGGAGTCAGCATCTATCCGATTGGGCCCGACGAGAAGAGTTAGAGCAAGAGAAAAACTACTGGCTTAATTCGTATCAGTCACATGCCAGAAGATTTTGTGATATTGCTGGTAAAGGAGAGCAAAAGCCTTTATTACTTGCAAAGTCTTCTATTCTTGATTTTAGTTTAGAGGCATCTGCTACTCAAAAATTACTGGGGCAATGTCAAAAAACTTATCGTACTCAGATTAATGAGCTCCTGTTAGCTGCTCTTAGCCTTGCCTTCTATCGATGGAGTGGAGAAGAGTCATTGCGTCTTTATATGGAAGGCCATGGACGCACTTGCCCTGATAACTCTATTGATCTAACACGCACCATCGGATGGTTAACATCTGTTTTCCCTGTTTCTCTTAATGTTAAAGAGAACGATATTGCTAATGCTATTTGTGACATCAAAGAGCAATATCGCCAGATGCCTAACTCAGGATTGAGTTTCGGCGTTTTTAAACACATGGTGAATGATGCTGATATTAATGCATTACCTGATCCAGAACTGGTATTTAACTATCTAGGACAGCTGGATCGTGTGTTGGAAGATGAGGGTGTTTTACAGCCCGCTTACGAATCTTGTGGAAATTCGGTAAGTTTAAGAAGGCACTCGGCCTATTCGTTGATCTTGAATGCCCAAGTGGAAAACCAGCGTATGCAGTTCCGCTTGATGTTTGATAAAGAGCATTATCAAGAAGATAAGTTGGCTGATTTCTTGTCGGCGTTAGAAACCTCATTACTGGAGATTATCGAGCATTGTTGTTCAGTTAACTTCGGGAGCTATACACCATCAGACTTTCCTCTGGCCCAGGCTTCTCGTGAGGATTTGGAGTTATGGTCGATAGACTCGAAGGTCTCTGATCTTTATCCTGCGACAGAGATGCAGCAAGGACTACTGTTTCACTCAATGTTAGCGGCTGGCAGTTATACTGTTCAGACACTTTTTAATATTAAACATCTGGATGTCGAAAACTTCAAATCTGCCTGGGGCAATGTAATTGAGCAGCACGCCATATTTAGAACGGGTTTTGTTGGCTTAGAGCAGGGAAATGCTCATCAAAAAGTGTACTTGTCAGCAAGCATGCCGTGGCAAATTTTTGATATCAGCACATTACCAGAATCTGAGCAGCAAGCTCATATTCATGATTATCGTCAAGCCGATGGCGATAAGGCGTTTCGTTTAGATGAAGCGCCTTTGATGCGCATGACATTATTCAAGATTTCGGATAACGAACATGCTTTGTTGTGGTCACGCCATCATGCGTTATTAGACGCCTGGTGTACGACCAAGGTAGTTGACGATGTCTTTAAGGCTTACGCGAGTCAAGAAAAGGGAGAAGAGCCTGCAGCGACTTATCGTGAATACGTTGAATGGCTACAACAAAGAAATTGGAATGAAGCCGATGAGTACTGGAAGAAGCAGCTCAGTACACTGAATGGAATGACATCACTTCCTTTTTATGCTCAGAACCCGCGTCAAGATAACGTTGGAAAACTCGAGTTGGATATGACATTGAACGAGCAGCAAACTCAACAGGTTCTTGAGTTTGTTCGTTCTCAAAGAGTGACAACCAATGTGCTCGTTCAGGCGGCATGGGCATTACTGTTGGCCCGGTATAGCAATGAGTCAACCGTTGCTTTTGGGGCCACAACATCGGGACGTCCAGCGGATCTTCGTGGTGTTGAAGATATTGTCGGTATTTTTATTAACACCGTTCCTGTTGTTATTGATGTTGAGTCTCATGACAGTGTCGGCCATTGGTTACGTCAATTGCATCAACAATTAATTGAGCGAGAAGAGTTCGGTCTGCTGCCCTTGCTGAATATTCAGAAGCTCAGTCATTTTGGTAATACATTATTTGACAGCTTATTGGTATTTGAAAATACGCCATTGGACCAAGAAGTTGAAGAACGATTGTCTGGTGGTGCTCTCGATGTAGAAGTGATCGATTCTTATCATGATTCGAATTATGGCATTGAATTGACGGCTTTGATGGCAAAGCAGTTATCCATTAATTTTGCCGTCAAATCCAGAGTAATGACGCCAACGCAACTTGATGCCATGGTGAAAGAGTTTAAGACAACCTTGCTCACCTTGATTGAATCTACTGAGCAACCCGTCAATGAGATTGAGTTACTTTCTGAGCAAGATATTCAACACTTAACCAGGGATCTCAATCCTGTTGTTGCGAAGGATAAGGTTTATGAATCAGCACTCAGTCAGTTTGAACAACAGGTGCAAACAACACCGGAAGCCATCGCCTTATCAATGGAAGGAGAATC
>NZ_JAMXSB010000022.1 GCF_024124665.1 Pleionea sp. CnH1-48 | reverse complement strand
ATCAGCTTAACTGCTTCGACCTTAAACTCTCGCGTAAAGCTTCTTCTTTGCTTCTTTCTCATTATCTACACCTCTTTGAATAGTTTAACCTATCAAATAAGGTGTCCGTCAAATCGGGGTAAGATCAATTGTTACATTAGTTTCTAAAGCTTTAGAAGGTAGTGTCACACTTTTAGTTACAGTCTCCTCATCGCTTAGACTTTAATCAGCATCTTCTTTCAGTCCTTGAAAAGTGAAGCCTTAAGCCGTCTCATAGATGTGCCAGAAATGTATCTTCATTGTTAAACACCTATGATTAAATATTTAATTGTTCATCCTTTGAACATTGTAATTGGCGTATTAGCTATAGCTCCCTCGTAGCCAAGCTAGAGATTATCTTAAAGATAGTCTTTAAGGTCAACTATGGTGTTGATATTTAGGCTAGGCCCATTAGCCACTGTTATCAGTTTTCAAATACAGCCTCCAGTAGTTCCCAGTAGTGTATATGTTCTTTCTGTAAAAAGAGTAAGTCGACATTTACATCTCTCGAGCCTCAGTTAGTATCCACTTGTTTTTTGAATCAGATATTAACTAATAACCTCTAGCTTTGATTATCGAACCACGATGGTTCAGAGCTATCAAAAGAAATCATGTAAGGTTTCTCACCCGTTGGAGCATTAATAACATCACAGAAATATGCTAAAGCATCAAAGTAGTGAGAGGCAGAAGAAACTTGAAACTGTGAATTAAGGGTCGTCAGTCGTTGATAAATTTTGTGCAGAAGGTCACTAACAAACATACAAGTACCATTATCTGTGCAATATGTTCCCAATGCACCTTTTAACTTCGGATCACTTTTATTGTCGTAAGGTGGCAGGTACTCATTCACTCTTATACTTAATATTGTTGGAGTGACAATCACTCTTGGATAAGACAACCTGACTGGTTTCAATTCTTTTATTTTTTTCAATAAAGTTTCAGCGAATGATGAAGAGCTTTTATACCCAGACAAAGCATATATGTAAAATCCTGGTCCTAGCATATCTCTTACTGTTAAGGAATTTGTTCGCTTTACATCACATATATTAACACCACCTAAATTCTCCAAAAATATCTTTCTTTGCTCAAGTGCGGAAAATGACATAGATTTTCTTAAAGAATCTTCCAGAGTATTACTATTCAACTCTGACTTTACTTCAATGGCAGCTATAACACCGTCAACTGGCACATATGCCAAGTTCTCAATCCTAAATACTGGAAAAGTTTTATCGTAAATTATCAAATCAATTTCCTGAGATACTTTTCCAGAGCAGTCAATAGCCTTCCCTGTAGTTATTCCAGTATTTTGTGGTAAAAACTCACGAAAGAATTGCTTTAGACTTTCCTCTCTTGAATCACCTTTCATTTTTGGATGATCCATTTGTGCAGCCCTCTTTGCTTGGGAGTGCAAAGTATCTGCTAAGTTCTTGATATATTCATGGATAAAATTTTGGCTCGACTCCATAATTACTCCTTCATTAGACATTCAATAGAAATTTTTTCAATAGCTTTCTTCTCGCCAGGGTTATAAACTAGCTTATACTTCCTAACGACCTCATCAAACTTCTTCACATACTCACAGTGATAAGCTTTTCTCGGTGGTAACCAAGCATCAGGTCCAGCGGCTCCTTTCTCACTGTTTAACTTATCCCAGACAACCAATAGGTTCTCATGGTCATTCGCAAAAGCTCTGCGCTGCTTTCTCGTCCAGGCATATCCACCGTGATTATGTGCCCACATAAGAGGGACCAGATGATCAATATCTACATCACTAGCTTTGGTGAATGTCTTACCACTGAAAGGATCAAGCCACTTTCCATGTGAGACAGTACAACCTCTATTTCTCTTGAACTTAACTTTGATTAGTGACTCTTTGATTAACATTTCCTGCCTTTCGTTCTGGCAATCATCATCCTTATCAATCCAGTGGGGGTAGTCTTTACGATTGTACTTAAGTCTGGCTTGGGGTAGTGCCTTTGGTTGCTCCTTACGGTTCTTTCTTGGGAGAGGTGTGTAAGAAGTCTCGTCACTATGGCAGTGATAGCCGCCGTTCTTTCTGTCGTTATGGCATCCGTCGCTATTGGTTCTGCCGCTATGAGCCTGAGATATTCCACTGAGTAGTATTAAAGCTACTCCTAGAGATAGTCTTAGCATCTATGAGTCCATGTTCTTTATTTTTATGCCCCAAACTTATCACAGCAATAGCAAATATAGAAGAAAGCTGATTAAAAAAGGAGCCTTAATATCGTGAACCAAGAACGCATCACTTAGCGCTCCGTTATACAGTTGTCATAGTGATGATATTTATACACGTTTTTTTCGTCCAAATTAGTCATGTGACTAAAGTTTCTTAGTGAGAATTCTATAAAAATATCTACTTAGTCAAAAAAAGCTCATTTTATGAGAAATAAAAGTCCATATTTCACCATTATGTGCATTTTTAGGCTGTTTTTAACTGTTTTTAGATTATTAGTAGTCAAAAAATGATCATGTTAACTAACATAGAACAGGCACTTTTCAGTTGAACTTTCAGTCTTATGTTGGGAAAACCTAAATATGTTGGCTGAAAGATTGACTTTGAATAATCGGTAAACTAGGTTTTGAAGAGGTGCAGATACCCAAGCAATCAGAACTTTGAGCGGTGCTTTTTGCTATGGGCATCTGTGTAACTATTGAAATAGCCACGGAGTAATCTTAGCTATGAATTCAGATATTATCAAAAATTATAAAGTTACTATTGATTCAATTCAGCTACATCATCAAAAAGTTGAAATAAAAAGTCCAGGGAGCAACCAAAAGAGTACTGAAACCAAAACTACTCTAAGAGGTGTTTCTTTGCAGCCTTTAGTTCAACCAATATTTTAGCCTAAAGTCCAGCCTTCGAAAGAAGGCTTACCACCTATATTTTATAAGCAACTCAAATTGCCCTTCTATTGATAAATGACATTACTTTTTGACATCACTCTCATCCAAAACTTCTATGAGAAAGTGCTCGCAAGCCTCAGACTCAGAGTCATACTCACCTAATACAACAAAACTGAATTTACAATTATATGCAACAATGTACTTCCCATGTTCTTCATATATACAAACAACACTTTCTTTAGGCGTCAGGCCAATAGAAAAGGAGCTTTCAGAAACATTCTTCTCGATAAGTATTTTTTTCAATTCAGCTATATTCATAGAATGTAAACGCATCCTTTACCAGAACCAATTTCGGAAGGTTCAGAAGTCAATATATAATCAGAATAAAACAGCTTTTGAACGGGTGTTAACCCTCCACTTTCAGCTTGTTCTTTGTAGAAATACAAATTTAAAATGTACAGCGCAGCGATACTGTTTAGAACATTTTTCAGATTTGCTTTCTCATAGTTTTTAGCTTCATGCCTATGATGCTTAACTTTATTATTCGCAGTCCACCACTTTGGAGGACAGCCTTCTTTCCAACTAGACAAAGGACTCAGACTCATTCCCCACTTAGGAAGACTCACCGGAAATTGCAATACATTAGGTATGCTTTGGCTAACTATTGGATAGTATTTATTAATATTATCAGCCTTAGCTCCTGAATCAAACCTAGCACATAGGCTTTTAAGTAATACATCAACCTCAGCAGAAGAGGCCATTAGCATTCTAGCCAGTTCTAAGGAGTAAACATTTCGATTACGTTTACTAATTTCAATATATCTGGCAACCTTTTCTAGGTCATCTTCCATGGCAAGAAAGTAGTTCCAATGCAGCAATGAATTTTTTTGAAATAATCCCATTACAAACTCCAGCTTATAGATTTAGAATTTAGCAGAGTATCACATCAGAGAAAGTTATCTATTCTAAGTCTTGATAATTTTCAGGCGCTTATTCTATCGCAGTTGTCGGTTCATCGGGGTCTGGTCGTGCGGTTCCTTCTAGTTCCTTGAGGGCTGTTGGTTTCTTTGGGCGTCCTGCCATAGTTCTATATATTTCTCCGGTATATGTATATCAATAGTTGTCTTAACAACTCCTTTGCTACTAATCCATAGCTTCTTAGGGCTTAACTTCCAAACATGAAAAACATTGTTAATTGGTATGTGATTTATAACTTCATTAGGTAGCAGGCCCAAGCAGATAACTTGCTCAAACCTTATTGGTTTGTTTGCTTTTAGTAATCCATATACAGGATATTGCCCTGAAAGCTGGCTACCCTCACCGTAATGTTGAGGGCCACAAAATAAGTTGACAACTTTCACACCCTTTAAGGACTCTAAAGGTATGTCACTGTCCAGTGTTCGACTATCAAGTATCAGGTCTTGGAAAAGTGGTAAGTAATTGTCAGCCACATTGACTTTAAAATTCAGCTCATACGACATAGATTTTCTTAAGCAAAATTAATTTAAGTAAAGTCTAATATAATGTGCTATTCAAGTCGTACCAATAGTAATCTCGTTCACTTAATATTACTATAATAGTACTTATTGCTATTGCTTTGGGTTCTTAAGGCGTCCTGCCATTGTTTAAAGTATTCCTCTTTTATGTAGATATCTAAAGTAGACTTAATTATTCCTCTATCATTCACCCAAAGGTTTTTTAATATTAATTTCCACAGGTGATACAGTTGCTCAGTAGGTAATGTTTTGGTTAACTCAAAAGGTAGCGCACCAATGCAAATGAACTGCTCAAATTTGAAAGGGGGACTTGCTTTTAACAACCCATAAACTGGGAAATAGCTCACTTCCTCATTGCTTACTGAGTTAGGTAAAGGAGCACAGTACAAATTAGCTATCTTTGTGTGCTTTAGAACGTCTAAAGGAATGCATTTATTCCAAATTCGACCGTCTAACTCAATATTGTGAGCAAATAGGCAATAATCACTAGTTGATGGCTGCTTATAACTTAATGTTTGTGACATGAGAAAGGTTGCACAAAATAAAACTAATTTAAGTTCATGTAATATTGTCTGTCAAACAACTGCCTTATCTCATGTTGTTAACAATCTTGTTTCTTTTAAGTTGTCAAATTTTTGACTAAAAAAGTCTTAGCCATTTTGACGGTGTGTAAATAACACTAGGCGGCGGTCTGAGCGCCTTTTTGCGCTAGCTACTTGATACCCCTTACCCCCTGAGAAAGTCGCTCAGAGGGGCTTAGAGACGCCTTAGAGATCACTTAATGAATTGCTAAAGACTTTCTTAACTTCTTTGCTTTAACATCACCATTTTGAATCCCTTTCTCAGTTAACTTTGCGAGACCTCTCGCCGTGATTCTTACTTGATTACGAACGGTATAACCGTAAGCATGACACTGAGCAAATGAGGTATGAACTAATAAGCCCTCGTTAATCTTATCCTGATAAGCAAACTTCTCTTTGGTCTTAGGGTTCTGATAGATCCAGTTGTGTTCATACATCCAGTCTCTTAAATCTTTATTAGGTCTAATCCCTAACTTCTTAGCGGCCTCTGTAATGGATAACGTATTCTCACACTCAAGCAACTGATCATAAGCTTCAACCTTTGGTTGGTCTTCCTCAACCTTAAGCTCTAACACCTCGCATCTTTGAGCAGCCTCATAGCCAAGCTTTAGTAACTCGGTGACATTCAATGTTGGTGTTTGCTCTACTGGTGTGAGCTTCCCATTCTTATAATCTAAGAACGTTTGATTAACTTGAAGTTGGAAACGTGGACTAATCCAACCAGCATACGACACTGCTAATAGTTCATGTGCGAATGTTCCTTGTACCAAACCACCTCTAGAGGTAACTATAGGCGATACCGGATTTCCGGTAACGGTCAGTTCTTGCACTACTTCTTGAGTGTTTTTGTTTGTTAGCCAATAGTTAGGTGCTTTATGTTTTGCGCCTCCACTTGCTCTATGCAACGCATTAAGATTATATCGGCCTTCCTTGTCCGTGGTGATTTCCACACCTGCAATCATTGGATATTGCTTTTGTTCCATATACATAATTTTCCTTGTTTGATTATCTTAGTGATTGAGCTTTAACTTTCTATAAGGGCTTACATGAGCCTCAACAGCACAGGTTAACTCTTTAAGCTTTTCCTTAAGCTCTTTATTTTCGTAAAACAAATCATCAGCCAATCTAGCTAATCCATCTTTACCTAATGTATCAAGTCTATTGAGGTGCTTTTCTTCCTCTACAGATGCACGCACATCATTCTCAATCCACTGTTTAACCTTATTTGCACTTTGTAAGGGTGCTTTAGCGATTAACTTATAAACATCACTCTCTGAGAGATACGCTTGTAAACTCTCCTTACCGTTCTCAGTTACCTTTACAATTTCATATTTATCGTAGTTATCAAGAATCACTCTTTCTAAATTCGTAAAGTTCAAACTTAATAAAACTGGATAAGCCTCCAACAAGAGCTTTCCTCTACATTCCAAAACATCGACTAGTTTACTGTCCAGTCTTACATCAGTAGCAATCATGTATGTAATTTTCCTTATTCAATTTATTTGTAATTAATCAGAAAGCAGACAAAAGCCATATCTTTCCTTCTGTGGTTAGTCACATCTCAAATAGCCTCTTTGTGAAGCTCTCAGAACTACCTCATAGACAGATTAAAATAATATCTTTCCTTCTGGGGGTAGCCACTTGTGATATAGGTAATTTATTAGACAGGCTTGGAGATATCTTTAAGACATCTTAGAGACTATCTTGAAACTATCTTTAAGATATCTTTAAGACTTATCTTTTAGCTTCTTTCCTTCTGGGGTTAGCCACTTGTGTAAATCATCACTTGTTTGCCCAGGATACGCCCAAACTTTTACTTACTCGAAAAGAGCGCCCGAACATCAATACAGGGGCAATCCTTACCCTTATCTAAATCTCTATGCCCTAGAATCTCCTGAATCGGAAAGCGTAGCCTTAAGTCACCATAGAGCTTCTTCAAGGTCTCATACTGTGCGAGCGTGTAATTGGCGTCTGGCTTGCCGTTCTCATCAAGCCCACCTATGAGACACACGCCAATAGTTTGAGCATTATAGCCCCGAACGTGAGCACCTTGGTATTGAAGTGAGCGTCCGGTCTCTAAGGAACCGTCACGATTGATCACAAAATGATAACCAATGTCAGACCACCCTCGATCCTCTGTGTGCCATCTTTTGATAACTTGTGCGTTTACCTTCATGCTCGGCTTTGTGGCGCTGCAATGGACCACAAGGCCGTATACGTTTAATTTATTTAGTTTTCTCATCTTTTCATTTTCCTTAATGAATGTTTTAGATTTGTTAATTAATTTGAAGAGGGGCTTAGGACAGCCCCGAGAATAGACTTAGATAAAATTACATTGGGGAGTTAGAGCAAACTTGATGGGATTCAAGTTTTACGCTGCCACTCTAAAGACAGCTTGAGGCTTTTTTCTTATATTCTCCTTTTGTAAGCTCCAGTAAATCTCTTGATAATGGTTGTGCTTAAAGCGGCCTCCGAAATCTTTGTTTCGGATTGCATCAACCATTAATATTGTTGGTCTCGATGTTAGCCCTCGAAATTTTCTATAGACCTGTAAGCATATCAAACCATTTAAAAGCAACCTTTCATTGCTAGGTGGTAATATCCTTAAGTTTATCTTTGGCGTTAGTGTCTTACTTTGAATAAAAAACTGAGAAACACCGTTATCTATAAACTCCTTAAGCTTGCTTAAAGGTATCTCTTTTCTTACGTTTGTGTAACCTCCAAACACTAAATCTCTTTGAAAGTAGCTTGCAACCAAAACATAAGGGCCAAACTCACTTGGTAAGTTAGCCTTGAGATACTTTGTTAAGTTACCTTCATCAACGCTTAACTCATATTCTTTAGTTGTGCCAACACGACACCACTCACTTTCCTTAAAAAGTTTCATGACGCAATACCTTTTTATTTTAAATTAAAGTGAGCAATTCCGTTTGCTCAAGATAGAGAAAAATAATTCACTCCCAGACTGACTCAGCCTCTGCTTTTAGAAGCTCTCCTAACTCACTAGCAGGAATTGCTAAGCCTGATCTTTCCTTATCATAAAATACGCCGAAGAAAATATTTTCCTCATTCATATCTGGAACACACTTATTAATAAAGGATTCTAAAGGAATTTTTCTAGGTTTGGCGCCTAACTCTTTATGCTCTGGAAAACAACAAGCCTCAGCAAGCTCTTGATGTGGCCAAACTAAAAAGGCTTCATCACCATCAGAATCTTTAATAATAACCCAAGAAGTATCATCAACAGCTAATCCCCATACCTCCTCAAAGTCAGCACAATGGCGCACAAAGTATTCAACACGTTCATTTGCTGATAAAGCTAGGAGGTTTGCTATTTTTTTTTCATGCATTTTAATCACCAATTTAATATCTATGGTTATGTAATCTTGTTTCTACTTTATGATCTGCGTGATTCTTAAGTTTTGATCCAGCGTAGCCATTTCCTTGACTTGCAGGCCTATCATGAGGATGTGCTAATTCATAGCCTTTATCCTCTTGCTTTCGTCCAGGAGACTTTCGACCATTCCGAGGAAGACGTAATCCAGATTTATTACCATACTCAATATGTCTTTTATCATTTTTCAGCCATCCTCTATCAGCCGAGCTAACTTTAGGATCGTCCATCATTTCACGAAGTCTTTTTTGCTTTCCCTGACGTCCTCCACGATGAGCACTAGAGACTTTTTCAGATGTAACCTTATACTGGCTTTTGGTTTGTTGCTTAACTTCCTGCTTAATCCTCTTGGCTTGCTGTTCAACAAGCGCACTACGAACTGCCTTTGCTGTCCCCTTGAAAGCAAACTTACCAGCATTCTTCAAGGTAGGCATGGGAATGCCAGTGGTTTGCTCTACCGCCTCGCTAGCAAGCTCTTTCGCTAAGAAGACAACTAAGGGAACGAGTACAGGGACACGTCCGTCAGGGTCAACATACTTATACGGGTTATTGTTCGCATAAGCATAGCGATTAAACGATTGCAGATTATCCAGTCTAAAATCTACAGGGTCAATACTGTAGAATCGCCCGATTTCTGCGTCATAATATCTCGCCTGCATATAAGTAAGGCCGATATCATCATCGCTTTGATGACCTGTAAACCCTACATCATTGTTATTCTGAGCGGGTTTTATAAGCTTACGACCATAAGGTGTATATTGTTCGTGCCAGACTTCGTTGCCATTCTGGTCGAATGCCTGAACAGGCGAACCACTCAAGTCATTAAAGTAATAGGTGACTTTTTCAGCACTGACCGCTTGCGATATCACTGCAAGGAGACACACAAGCAAGTAAGTGGTTATTTGATTAACTATGTTCATTAGTGATTATCCTTATTCTTCGTTAAAGGCATAACAAGCCAGTGCATCCACCACCACCGCCGCCAAAGGTGGTTACCTGAACGCTCTTTTCAATACTGAAAGCACCACACCCGCTTGAGTTACAGGCTCTGACTTTATAGAGGTAAATGCCGTTCGCTAAGCTATTCCTTTGCACAGTCGTTGAGGCTCCACTGTAAATTCTGGTTGATGTGCCACCTACCTTCTGCTCATAAAGCTCGTAACTTGTCGCACCGCTCACCGCATTCCAACGCACTGCGAAAGTCCCATCACTGTCAGAGGTGGGGGCAAATAATCCTGTGGGTGCTTGAGGTGGAAAGAGAACGACTAAATTATTCGATACCTTAACATCGCTGCAACCACCTGCATTACAAGCCTCAACTTGATAGGTATAAGAACCTTCACCACGACCACTGAGTGACTGTGATAAAGCACTGCCAGAATAAACCAGGGTCCATGAGCCGCCATTCTTACGCTCTTTTAAAACGTAGTAATCAGTCCCTGTTGATTGTCCCCAAGTGACTGCAAAGGCTCCATCCGCATCCGTTGAGGGAACCGTAAGACTGGGCACTTGTGCAGGAGCTATCACATTGGATGGCTCACCCTCAACTTTAGCTATAAGGCGCTTATTTAAGTAAATGTAATCCGTTTTCTCGTTCTTACCAGAATCAAACTTATGCAAGAGTAATCCGGTATTCGAATACACATTATAAATAGGCGCACCATCACGGTAGGTAATTGCTCGTTTATGATTTCCATCGTATACATAAGCTGTTGATACTTGTCCGGTGACATCAGTCAACTCGTTGGCATCATCATAGTGATAGGTATTAATCCCGTTGCTCTTAACATTACCTTGTAGGTCATAGCTAAAGGTTGCATTACGAGCACCCGAAATACTTTGCAATTGGTTCTTAGGATTGTAATGGTAGGTGAGCTGGTGGCTTCCGATGTTCTTTGTTTTTATATTTCCCACATCATCATAAGAAATAAAACCTTGTCCCCATGTTCCGTTAGCCTGAGTTAAACGACCTAAACCGTCGTACTTCATACTCAGGTTATAGTGAGGTCTCAGCTGATTATAAATACCCGTTAGATTTCGGTTGTCATCAAAAGAAAACTTCATGCCCGCTTTCATGGTAGAACCTTTATGCAGCTCCAAGGCTTTAGGTAAGTTATCGGTGTTTAACTTAAACTCATAAGAAAGACCGTTACCCATTATAAAAGACTTGGCATCACCACTTGGATGATACTTGATGTCTGTTGCATAGTTACCCAATCGCAAGGGATTTCCTAACGCATCGGGGAGCATGTAAACACGGCGGCCCGAAGGATAGACTATCGCTTCTAGCTTACCGTCAGTATTGTATTCATAAACGGTTTTGAAGCTTTGGCTACCAATGGTTAAGGTTTCACTCTTCATTTGGTTATTCGTGTTGTAGTCATAACTCCACACCGTATCACCACGAGTCACTTTTTCATGATTGCCATTGCTATCATAATCGATGTCGATATCGTCACTGTCAGGATAATCAATGAAGGTTAAACGATTGGCATTGTCATAGGTGTAAACCGTTGCACTTTTGCCTTCAACTCTTTTCGTTTTGATATTGCCTGCCAAGTCATAAGTAAAGTGTGTGATAGCTTCTGGCTGAATGGACCTCTTTAGAAGCGTTGGTCTATCTGGGTAGAACTCGTAAGACTTGGTAATACCCCCTTGAGTCAGCTTGATGATGTTTCCAAAGTTATCCCATTCGATGTCCGTAGTGATATATCGTAAACCACCCATATCCGTGGGCCTGCGTTCCATCTTACTGACCTTAACCAGCTTCGCACTATCAGGGCTTGAGCCTTCATAATTGTAAACAGTGTAATAGCCTTCACTATCAATCATAAGATGACCATAGTTCACACTGACTGGATGACCTGATAATTTGGCATTGGCCTCAGCTCCATAAAAGTACTGAACACTCTTATTGTTACTGGTATCGGTCGCCTTGGTGACACGTCCTAAGATATCATGCTCGTATTGAATGCCCTTAGTTTCTGAGCTATTGAACGAGGCAAAAGATTTGAAAGTGACTTCACCGTCTTGATCATACTCAGTACGAACATAGACCGCACTTTCTGGCTTCGATATATCCCACGTTTTATTAACCGTGACACGACCAAACGCATCAAAACTTTCTTGAATACGTTCATTTCCGCTGCTTTCTGTCTTACTTTCCCAGCCATTCCATTTGATATTGTGGTCACTGTATAAAGGCCAGTCGGTTTTAGTGTGTCGATAAAGGTCGTCGTACTTATAAGAGACTTTATTACTCTTGGCATCTTTCTGCCAGTCTACCGTTCCATCAGGATTTATCCACGAATAGAGAATTTCGCCTGTCGCTCGGGTTTCTTTTCGATGTTTTCCACGATAATAGTCTTCATACTTAATAGATTGCACATCATTGACTGAATCTTTGTACCACTTTTCATACTTTAGCTCACCGTTATCATGGTACTCATAAAGCTCTGTTTCACCATTCTTTACAGATTTTTCAAGCTGACCTTTAGCATTATAGGTATTCGTAGTCGAGGGGCCATTAACTGTGCTTGAGGTTTTTAGCAAACCCACTCGCCAGATATTAGCTTTATGTTCATAAGATAAATTGTGAGTTTTATTTTTATTAACACCATACTCATTAATTATTTTAGGCTGTCCATAATCATTGTAAGTAGGATATGTCGTTTTAAATACCTTTCCATCAATCGTTACTTTCTTTTCTGAAAGTAACTGGCGTTGTTCGATTGCTTTATTTCTGCCAACAATGTAGTTTCTGACACGCCCCAAATCAATACGATTCACTCCAATGACAGGCCCTTTTACATAATCATACTCTTCTATATAGGGTGCTAATAACGGCCCAGTATCATTTGGTTTATAAACTTCTTTTCTTAACAAAGCGCCTTCTTGCCAAGCTATTGCTTCATCTTCCTTAAACATCCCTCGATAAGTATTTACCGTTGTTTCTGACGGTGTTTTATAGGTCGTAACGATAGTAGTTCGGTTCAATGTGTGTTGGTACAACCTTGGTATTTCGTTTTGTGTCGGCGAGCGGCTGATATCCCAAACAATCGGTGTAGTAATCCCTCGACCAGATAAAGTACGTCTGGTTATAGGCGTTACTGCGCCTGTATAAGCTGTTTTGTTTCTAACACTGGGAAAACAAGGTATCAAAGGGTCTTCTATATTATCTCTAAATGCTCGACACTCCTCATACTCATATTCAACACTGATGCCGTGGGGTAATGTGGCTTTCTTGAGAAGCTTAAAGAATCCTCGCCAGTTAGTAGCTCCTGCAAAAGAACCATGATTATTACGGAAGCCAGACAGCCCGAAGTAATCCCAGCTATCGGTATTATTAATCAAAGTGTACTCATACTTTGACTTTTGTCCGATAGGTGTTTCTACTTCTTTCAAATGCGGAGCTATCAAATAACGATGACCATTGTGCTGCAAGAAGCCGGGATAATTTTCATATTGAGCATCTGTATAGCGATAGCGCCATGTTTTACCATTCGCAGTCGCACTAATTAGTCGCTTCTTGTAACTTACATTTTCATACTTGAGTGATAACGATTGTCCATCACTTGAAGTTATCGTTTTCAAGTAAGGTCTATAGATAGGTTTATAATTGGAATTACCGCCACTGCTCCATTGAGAAGGGGTATAAATCACCTCATCATAACTGTATGTTAATGAGTTATTGTGTACGTCCTTAACCTCTGTCGCATACGCTCGTATTGAACCTCGCTGACTATTCAGGTAACCAGCATAAGGCATACGCTCTATTTTATTGAATGTATAAGTAACTCCATTAGGTGAAACAGCTTCAAAAGTATTTTTTGCACCATTAGGATCGTTACTATTAACACAACGTACTATCCAGTTATCTTGTGTTATATATTTCACATCGGAAGGATAAGCACTGGAGCTTTTGAACAACAATGGCTTGGGTGCTTGGCCAGGAATAATCATATTGAAGTGAACGAAGCTATAAACAGATGTGTCCACATTATACATATCGCCCCAACGAGGATCTTCACACAAGCCTTGGCCGCGATATTCACCAACGGTTAAACCGTGTGTATGTGTTCCAATTTCAATTCTAGGTATTTCAATATCCCAATTTTCTAAGGGCAACATTGAGGTGTTAACAGACTTACCATGAGAGCGGTAAAGCTCAATATCAAGCGCCCCATTGGTCGGCATAACAATATCTCTTATCTCCCAATAGTAAGTATTATCACGGAAATTAAGAAACTCACCTTCTACACTATTATTACTTGTTACAAAAGTCCCTGATACATTAGTTAGAGCCGCCTCCTTGGCTGGCTCACTATTTGAAAAAGCGAAAGATGATAATACCACACCCAAACTCGCTATTAATTTTCTCACAGTACACCCCCAAGTTTTTCGAGGGCAAACCCAATATAAAAACACAGGCAATAAGAGGCCGTGACCGAATGAGGCCAAATTAAATCAGAAAACATTGTAAACGCATCTCCAATAATTAATTTTATTTTAAAATTTCAATTAATATTTCTCCTTGCACCTTTAGATTCCATCCCAAAATAGTGCAGGCGAATTTTATCAATAATTAGAGATACAAAACAAGGCCCTAAAGCGTCTAAAAGAGCTTTATAATTTATTAAGAAATATCTCAACTTTTATCTTGAGATTTTTACACGTAGTAGTACTAAAACTACTTTTTTAAGCGCTTCAGCAACGTGCTATCAATGATACCGCGAAGCAGCGAACGAAAGCCTAACGTATCAACAAACAAACCCGCCATTAAATACCAGTACCATTCAGGGGTTTCTTTTAATGCTTCAAATCCTTGCTTAACATAAACCTGCATATCAGGAATAAACGATAAAATAATTGGAACAGTTCCAATCACCAATAAGTATTCATCTTTCCAGCCTCGTGTTTTCAATGCGACCAAATCAAGATTGATGTCTGCGGCTTCCTGATTTTCTGCACGTCTGATTTTACTTTGAGATTCAGCCCTTAAAACTGCTAACTGTGTCTCTGTTTTTATTTTCTTTATTTCTTTTTTGTGAGTTAGCCATGAGGTCAACGGACCCACAGCCAACTTTAAAACATCAAATAACATTCCTTTATTTTCTCCTTAAGCTTCCCTAGCTGTTTTATAGTCATGACATGGATAGCAGAGCGATTGTAGGTTATCAGGTTCATCGGTCCCGCCTCGCGATTTCGGTGTGATATGGTCAACGGTTTGCGCTGCTTGTATGCGGCTGACTGCAAGGCACATCTGACACAAGTATTTATCACGCGCTAAGATTTCCTTTCTTAACTTTTGCCAGCTAGCACCATAACCACGTTGTGACGCCGTTCCGTGTTGGCTCTGCCATTTCCCCCAACTAGCAAGGCTTGCGTGTTCCTGACAATATCCATGTCTTGCAATAGTTAATTGCGTGCAGCCTCTTTTGCGACATCCTCTGGGCGCTCTCTGCGGCATCTTGAAACCTCCTTATTGTTTGTTAAGATAATTAAATACAACTTCAACTATGGTCTAAACGATGCCAACCCGTAGAACACAGACACCCAACAAAACTCACCAAGCAATGAAAAACACCTCTTATGAAAGCATTGTGGTTACTTGGTTGATGCAAGATGGCTGGCAAGTCTTCCTTCCAGTCCTTGATCATGGACATCAAACAGATATCCTTATATCTGACGGTCCAAATTATTTTAGAATTCAAGTGAAAACATTCTCTAATAAAGTAGCTAGTGACACTGTTTGCAATCAATGGGCTGGGAGTAATGTTGATGTAATTGTTTACTTTGCTCGAAGTTCTAATTGGGGTGTTCTGTGTCCTGCCTTTGATGAAGAAAGCAGACCTCTAAACTATGAAGGACATAGACAATTCACCCAAGATAAGAAATCATTTCTAAGAGAATTTCATCTACTTTAAACCTCCTTATTGACTGTTAACAGCTTTAACTATCGCGATTTCCTTTTGATTCGTTAAAGCTGTCCGGTGTATTTCTTTTAACTGACTCTCTGTTTGTGAAAGCCTTTGATTAATCGCAGCTAATCTCGCGGCGGTCTCAATAGACATTTCGCGAGTCTCATCTAACTTGACCGCAATCTGATTTAGTCGCGCGTCCACGTTTCGCGTGTAATACGTGGTGAAGCCTTGAAGGGTCGCGAAGATTACCCCTAAGATTGCAACCAATATTTGTGTTTTATTTTCTTTCATTACTTCATTGCTTGTTGTGAGAAATAGGCAATCTTATTTACATCATACTCAATACTTACGCCCGCTTTGCCTCTCCCTTGGCGGGCCTCTGAGATTCTTCTAGTTGCCTTGACTATATTCCCCAAATCAAAATCATTATTGACCATGCATCGAATAACATCATTACAAGTCACGTCTAATGACTCGCCTTTAGAATTGGTAATGGTGAAATCATAATAGCCAGAAGAACCGCCAGAGCTTTTTATAGGCGCTCTTTCGCTTTCTGTCTCTTGTACCCTTAGTGAATCAGGATAGCCGTTTATTGTCGTTTCAAAACCACTTTGATTCCACTCACCAGAACCAGCACCCTTTTTGATGCAGTCGTGGCAACTGTATGTATCACAACCTTTAAACTTACTGTAATAGAGACAGCTATCTTTTACGCTGCTTTCAGTTTTTTCGGTTTCCAAAGTATTACTTCCTTATTTTCATTATCCCAATCAGAGGCCCTTAAGATTCGCGCCAATCGTGCGTTCAATAGTGCAACCTCTTCACTTAAGTTATTAACGGCGTAGGTGCTCAAAACGATTTCCCAAGGATCACCGCATGATACCTCTCTACGCCTTAGCTCTTTCTCTCCCTTGCGTTTTCCGCGCGTCAGTGTGTGTTCGTATAGCTCTACCTTTTTCCCTTCCTTAAGCAGTCTCTGAGCCGTTCCCATGCCAAAGCTAGGCGCTCCGTGATAACCGTCCGTGATATCGCCCGCAATACATTGAGCATAGAAAAAGTTATCCGCGTCTTGCTCTGTAATGAGTCTTGGCGATACGTCTTTGTCGGGATTATAGAAAAGTCCTGGCACTGTCATGATGTCCTTATCGATAGACACAAAAATCCCTGAAGACTGCACCGAGATCACCTTTCAACAATGGCATGAGGCGCTACACAGCGGCGCTAATTGCTTTGACAAGGACTTAAAGGTTTTCTATGTGACTGATACACGAAATTCTAAAGAACGTATCGCAGATGAACGTGCATGGCGTGATTCTGAGTTGCAGAGGACCTATAAATATATGACGCTTGATTATCCTCTTGGAGATGCTGAAAGGGAGGCTGTGAGAGCTTATAGGCAGGCTTTGAGAGATTATCCGAGGCATAAGCCTATAGATGATTGGCGACGTCCTGATGCACCTTTGTGACAAACTAGAAGGGAGCAAGGTAAAGTGCTATCTTGTAACACTATAAAGATTTAATCTATTAGGAATTTTAAAGGAGGTAGAATGCAGTCGAAACAGCTACATAAGAAATACAAAAAGAGATTTAAAGACCCTGAAAAAGCATTGGAGTATGCGTTAGATGCAAGAAAATTCGAAATAGAACTTTATTGGAAAAGAGCTACTTACTTTTGGGCATTTATAGCAATCACGTTTGTAGCTTTTTTAACAGTACAAGCAAACGATAAACTTGGCATTAATAAGAAAGGTGATTTATCTGTATTTCTATCTTGTATAGGAGTATTATTTTCTTGTGCATGGTTATTAGTTAATAAGGCAAGCAAGTACTGGCAAGAGAACTGGGAAAATCAAGTTTTTGTTTTAGAGGACATATCATTAGGCCCGCTTTACAAAAGCACCTTAAAAAGACCAAAGGAAAAAGGCTTTATTGATACACTATATTGTCCTGTAGAAAAGTCTGTTTCTAAGATAAATATGGCTATAAGCTTATGTGTAGTAATTATGTGGCTGGGCTTTTTGGTATACTCTCTTAACCCTATTTGTTTTTCTTGCGAAATAAACTGGCCACGTCTAGTAGCCATTATTACTATGCTAGTGCTTTTATTATTCCTTGTTTTTTCTACCAATACACATCTTGAAGATTATCATCATGAGTTACGAGTTCAGAAGTCAATAATAACTGACCTTACGGTCTCTCAAAAGAAACACAACGGGAGCCGTTAAGCTCCTTTTTTAATTTCCTTCATCAAATATTAAACTATCAAAACTTAAGAAAGGCTCTAGCTTTTCCTCAACTTTATCAATAGCTGGCTTTAAGATTTCTTTAATACTCGCCCCATCCGAATACAAGCCATAAGTTAGAGTTTGATTTCTGGAATGTCCACAAAGCCACGCGGCGGTTCTTTCCTCTATCTTGGCATTCTCACAAGCGGTTGCAATATTGCATCTTAAACTATGGAATGACTTCCAACGGGAATTTATACCAAAAGCTTTTTTAGCCTCCAAAATATTATCGCTAAACCAACCAGAGTGTTTATTTTTAGCTTGCCTAGCTTCTTTAAATAAGAACTCTTTGGGATCACCTTCTGCAAGTTTTTTCACCTCTTCAATATATCGATTCATGACAGGAATATATCTAATTGCATTCTTGGTTTTTACAGAGCGATAAACCTTGTTTACATGAAAACATAAAACACCGTCAACATATTTTACATCGCCTTTTCTAAGTCCAGATATTTCTTCGATTCGCATTCCAGAAGTAATGCCAAGGAACAAAAAGAGCTTTGCACCGATTGATTTACATCTAGGTAAATAGTATCGAAGTATGCCTTCCCACTCTTGCAATGTTAAAACTTCATACGAGTCACTATCAAGAATCTCTAAAGCATGATCAGTAAAGGGTGATGACTTATCAACAACGAACTCTTTATCCGACGCATATACCCATGCTTTATTGAAGATAGATAACTCAGCTCGAATAGTCTTGTTTTTAAGGTCTACAACTCCTGAGAGATATTCGATGAAATCAACCACCTTTGCTCTGCCTATGTTTTGCAAAGTCGTTGCGTCTTTATCAAACTCTTCCCATCTTGCAGCAGCCTTTAAGACTTTATTAAGATAGCTATCGGACTTTTTACCTATTAGTGTCTCTCTATATTCCTTAGTAACTTCTGATAGTGTGTAACCTTCTTGAACACCTGAAAACTTAGCCTCGCCGCCCTTAGCAATTCTGATAGCGTCAGCCATAATCAAATCACCTTGGTTGTAATAATACTCGGGGTCGTGTCCATCAAGCCAAGTTTGAGCGGTGTCATGATCTCCTAAAGATTCTTTATAAGATTGCTTAAGGTCTACCACAAGAGAACGTAAGCGGTGGCCCTTTGGGTTAATCCCAGCTTGTAGCTTTAGGCTTTCCCATTCACGCAAAAAGGCATCTCTATGCGCTTTAGCTTCTCTTAAGTTATTAGTGCCTGTTGAACGTGTTAGAACTGCTTTGTTGTTTGTTAAATGACGTAATGCTGTTGGTACAGCGATTTGAACCAAAAATACGCCGCCTTCTTTTTTCTGTTTTAGATATCGTCTATCGTGCATAACTTAATGACTCCTTGTCATATATTCAAATGAGATTTTATCAAGAATGGAGAGTTTTGGAAACAGTAAACCGACTGCTAAAAGGTTAATTAACGTACAAATACCAATCACTTTAGTACCTCAGAACTTTAGACCCCTAAATAGACCTCTAAATTAGGAGCAAATTAGTAAAAAGTGAGAGAACATGCGGGTTGTAGACCATTTTTACCCGTTTAAAAATTATAAAATCAGGCCATAATTGAGAGTTCGAATCTCTCCGGGCGCGCCATTTTTCTTATTAGCGCATTTATATATCCCATTGATTTTATAGACTTTTTGAAGATTCCTTAATTTACTATTGGTCTTATCGGCCTACATGTAAGCCTACTTTTAGCCTACATGGAAACCTACAAAAGACCTACAAGCATGAGGAACTTTAAATGCAACTCTGTTTGTTTTTTAGTCTTTTAATCTATCAAATATTTATTTTAACATCTAACTCAACATCCCAATACGTGATAGTATTTTCACTTGATATATTAGAAGGAGTCTAATCAATCATGAATGATATGAAGTATTTAAGACAAAGGGTTAAAGGCGGAGTTTTTCAAGTTCAATTCAGAGTGCCGAAAAACCTAACTCACCTTTCAGAAGGTAAAACCGTAATTACCCGTTCAACAGGAACCAGCAGCTTAAGGGAAGCCAAAGCCTTTAGAGACGCTTTTCTTGTCGAATGGGAAGGCATTAAACTAAAAGCGAGTATAAATCCTAAAGGTCAACGTTTGCGCTCATTAGTTAAGCAGTTGAAAAAATCTTACGATGAAGCTCAAGGTGATTACGACACTGCTCAGCACTGGTTTGATGCTCATGATGCCGAGTACTACCATGACCAAGGCGATAAAATAATGACCGATGCTATTATGATTGCCTCTGGTGGTGAGGGTAAATTTTCCGGTGTAAGTTTGATCCCAACAATCTCAGAGTTAGCCCTGGAGTTCGCCGAAGAAATCAAGGAGCAAAAATCTACAAGTTACTACAACAAGGTTAAAAGAGCGGGTACACGCTGGCTTGAGTTTATTAAAGATGATGTCCCAATTAACGAGATTGGTCGTGCTATGGTTAAGAAGTTCATTAAGCACCTTAAACCTAAGCTCGCAGGTAAAACCGTTGCAGATACATTATCCATCTTAAACAAAGTCTGGCGTTATGCTGCCGATGAGGAGCACGTAAACACAGAGTCTCCTTTTATTGAGCATGACATTTCAACCGCTCCGGAAGATCCTTATGTGAGTCTTGAGCTAACCGAATGGAAAAATATTGTTAGAAACTGGAATGGCATGTGCAAAACCGAAGGCGCTTTGTTGTTTCCCTTCTTGGGGATTGCCTCGGGGATGCGTATTGAGGAATTAGCAGGACTCAAGAAGAGTGATATCGTTCAAGTTAAAGGTGTTTACTGTTTCGACGTTAACATCAAGCATCGAACCTTGAAGAATAAGAGCGCTACTCGCTTGATTCCTATCATTGATAGATATGTGCCTTATGTCCTTAAGATGGCCGAAGGTAACCCCGAAGACTGTCTATTTATAGAAGCTCAGAACGCACCTACCAAGCGTTCTTCGATGTTCAGTGATATGTTTACAGATGCTAAACGACAAGCTGGAATCAAAGTTCGTAGTAAGGCTTTTCATAGTTTGAGAAAGAACTTTTCAACAGCTTTAGAAGATGCAGAAGTAGACGAACGGATAGCTTCTAAAATTGCTGGTCATACTCATGCAAAATCAATGACCTTTGGCCTGTATTCTGATGGTGCAAGTGTCGCAAAGATTCTCAAGCCAGCTATGGATAAGGTTGAAAAGGAGCTTGATGAGTTCTTAGTTTTGGATGGTCTTTGAGGCTAATCTGAAAAAACTTAAGGGTAACGCTAAGTTGCCCTCTAGATAATAGAAAAAGATAAATAGCTAGTTTTGACAATAAGTAAACTATCGACAATAGTTATCTATAAACTTCAAGTACTCCTAATATTTACTGCATTAAAAATAGTACTAGCATCATCTTAAAGTGAAAAATCCCATGAGACTTACTATCTTAACAACAATCATCATTTTACTTACATCATGCTCAACACGACCAGCTCAAAATCAGGGAGCTGATATCCCTATTATAAATAATCGACAGGTAGAAAAGGAGCCTCTAGCAAAACAAGACGATAAAGCCGTAAAAGGTTATGTAAAAGTCAAAATTAACATTGATGAGAACGGTGTTCCATTTGATATTAAGATTGTCCGTTCAAACCTACCTGAAAGCTACTATGATGATGCTATCAGAATATTAAAGGAGACTGTAAATAACTCTGTGTAACTGTCTATTATTAACCTATTGAATAGGAGATGGTAGACCGATGGACAAGAAAGAAATTGAAGCCTGGGCACGTAAAGCAGCTAAAGGTATCAAGACAGAGGAA
>NZ_JAMXSB010000021.1 GCF_024124665.1 Pleionea sp. CnH1-48 | reverse complement strand
CTTCAAAAAAGTGGACTATGCCGATTAGAAATTGGAAAGCGGCCTTAAATCATTTTATGATTGTTTTTGATGGCCGCTTAGATGAATATATGTGAACTGGCAGATACACAGAATAATTTACAGGGTCTATATCCACGATACTCTCAAAAACCGCCTTCCTAGCGAGGCGGTAAAGATACGTTACTGGTTATAATTTGTCAACTCAAATAGTAGCAAAGAGCAATTAAGTATTAGCTTACTCTTTATGAGTTTCTTCCAACTTGTCCCCAGGTCCTTCTCCCATTAGCTTTTCACAGCTTTTGATTGGTTCCTCTCTCAATACAACAACTTTCCATTGCTTGTTATCATAATTGATGTTGCTGTCATGCTGGGCAGACACGATATAGCGGACACAAGGTTTAGCCTGCATTGCAAATGGATTATAAGTGTAACGCCCTTTTCTATCAGGTTTAGTACTCGTAAGTCTTAGATACCTAAAACCAGGTTCCATTGTTCTCATTTTCATGTTGTCATAGTATAGCTTCCCATCAATACCGGATATAAAAACATCATAGTTTTTGGGATCAGCTCCTTTGCTTCTACTTCCGTCAACTTCTGACCAAGGTTTGTTAGCACATGCCGAAAGTAAAAGCACAGCAGAAGCGGCTGTTAATAATTTCATAAAATTTTTCCTTTCTTAGATAAGATCTACTCATAGCCACTGGCTCATTTAAGAAAAGTAAATCAGTAACTTGCCAGCATATTATAACAGTATATCTTTTATACTTATAATTTTGCTAAATGGTATGGGATTTTACTGTGTAAGAGACTTATAATTCGCTTATTCTTTTCAAGATTATCAAATATACAAAAAATAGGATTATCCAACTATGCTCAACTCGCGACTTAAGCGCACTTTACTAGCAGTATCGTTTTTTAGTGCGATTTCATCAGCACATGCTTCGGGCCCCCATTCTTTGGGTGTAAACTTCGGAAAGATAAAGCTCAGTGAATCCGAAAGCTTCACAGGCTTTGCTTATGAGTACAGAAAGTCCCGACAATGGGGCTATGGCTTAAGCTATGATTCTTATGAATATAGAAATCGTGATGACAGAACAAACACTATTTTTAGCGCAAACTATTACACAAGCCACGGCTTTCAACTCAGCTTCGGTTTAGGCATTGAAAACAGCGATGACGGTAATGATGTATTTCCTCATGTAGGTCTAGGTTATGAGTTTAGAGCAGATAGACTGAGAATCATACCAGCATTTAGAAAAGCCCAAGATGCAGATATTATGGGCATATCTTTGCTTTATTCATTCTAAGAAATTCTCATTAGCTCGTCTCTTTGGCGGGCCTCCATATTTACTTTATCACTGTCAATAAACTTCTCTCGTAAATAGGATTCGCTCTAATGCTTGCTTTCGCTCTTAATAAGAACGCTCGTGGAGAAATACTCCTGAGCCCAATCAACATAACTTAACACATCGTCAAACAACTCTAGATTTTCTTTTCCTTGTAACCATTTCCTTACACTAGAAAAGTTACCGCTCTCGGCTTCATATTCAAAGCACTCATCCTGAGTCACCAACAAGCCTCTCTCTAATCCCCTACCATTTTCTACAAAAGCTACTAGTAATACACTGTCTAAATCTATCCTTTTACTTTTCAAAAGCTTTCGAAGAGAACTCCATGAAGCATTCTCCAAGTCTCTCAACTCAGCTGTAAGCTCCAGCATATCAGCGATACAAGCGTCTCTTTCTCCCATCATATATCTCTCCATCCCTCTTCTTCAAAAGAGGGGGATTCACTACAAACAAACCTTCAGACACTTCGAGTATAACACTTTACTCAATCCGTAAAAAAGTAAGCCGTCAGATACTCGGACTGTAGCACTCTAACTTCATGGATCCGACGATTAACTACACTCAAAGAAAACCTAATTTCTTTTCATAAACAGTGTGTCTGCTATTGCCATCTCGATACTTAGGAGCAATGCAAACGGAAAATCTAAAGTATCAACAAAGTTACAGCTCTGAATATCTTCTACTACAGTCTCCTTTACCCAACGCCATGAAAGGATGTTGACGCAGACTCAGATGGTCTCCACGCCCATCGCTACTCCAATGCACTTCACTTAGAGGAACACTTTTCCCATTTGTAGCAGGCAAAGCCCCCAGACTGACTTGTGCTCTTAGACTAAGCTAGCTCATGTTCTAGCAATTTAAATAGACTATCTTTTTCAAGTAGCGCTTTGACTTTTTCTGACCTCTCGGCTTCATTTACATACAATAAAACAGGGTATTGAGAAAATGACTCTTCAGTCCATTCATTTTCAAAATCATCGTGATTTTTCTGCAAAATGAAGTGCTCTTCACCCACATCTTTGAAACGAAAATATTCTCCGCAATGATATCGGCTTTCATGTGCTTGTAGCTCGATATTAAGTTCTTTATTCAAAAGCTCTTTTGCTACATCCAAATCGGCAGAGTTAAAACCATAAAGGTCATATGCTTTTAGAGTCATTGTTAAAACCCTATAACCTTATGGTCTTACCGCTGCGGCACTAGCGTCGCCATAAATTATAAAGTTCACTGGGCGGCCAGCAAGAGGCTTAAACTCACCTATCATAAACAGGGTGTCTATTGATGCTTCCTTTTTGAAGCCCAATTAAATACTAATTTCGAAAGCGATTGACCTTTGATAAAACAGCGCTCCCACCTGCTTATCAACCGTTCAATATTCTTTACTCGTCCCAAAACACCAATATTGGTCAAGAGCCGGCCTCCTACCATTCGGCTAACAAAGGCCTCTTCTCTGATATTCAATTGTCTTAATATGGGCGGTACGCTCTCTTTAATAACCCCACGCTTTCCTTCTACTTTTACTCTTCCAGCCCAATCAACCAGCTCCGGATAGTCACTCAAAGTAAAAGAGAAAGAATGTCGATGCTTTTGTTCTGCTCGAGTAATAAGTATCAATGGCGGTTCTGTCTTTGCATTTGACTGAACTTTCAGTCGCTGTTGAATAGAAGTATAGTCTGATTCCTCGGGTGTATGGGCAATATTCGCTCTGATAGGGTTTAAGTCAACATAGGCCATACAAGTTAATACAGCGGCTTCATCCAGCAATGCAATTGTTTTAAAACGGCCCACCCAGAAACGACCAGTACACTCATCCGTGCACGGGTCATTTATAATATCCTTTTAATCAATAAGTTTAAGAAGTTCGTCTGGTTAGACTTGTCAATTTGAAAAATGGATGTCCTTTATCTGTTTTATCTGTTATCTGTCCGACAAACTTTTGGTAGCTAAGCTAAATAATTAACAATCTTAACTAATCTAGACTGTTTATGAGAGGTTTAAGCTCACCTCTCATAAACAGGGTGTCTTCAATGCAGTTTAAATTTATTGAGCACTGTATTTACTCTTTATATCCAATTCAGAAATGATAGATGCCTCGTTGAAAAGAACACTTTCCAATTTAACTCTCTCTATTACACTTGCAATATTTTTAGGCAACTCATGTAATAACAAAGGTTCTTGTGGAATACTAGCTACATGATATATTCCGGTATTCACATCTGCATCAAAACTATAAAGCCCTCTCTCAGACACTCTCTTCCAAGTATTATCATGCTCTATGTCAATTTTAGGGTAGACTTTTGAAGCAGTACTAACAGACAAACATAATATTGCTTCAATTGTATCATCATACAAATCGGTATCTTCTAAAAATGGTAGAGGTGCATACCCCAATCCAGCCGTACTAAAAAGCGCGACATACCCCAGTCTATCGGTCGCTAGCCAATCGTACTCATACCCTAGAATATCTTCAAATGTCTTCATAGTTCTCAGGCTTCGCCCCCTCACTTTTGTACCGTGTTTTTGGATCAGGAAAAGCATCTCGTCCATACGAGCCTTCACATGTATTACAAACAGGAACATCTTGTCTAGTTCGAGGCCTAACGGCTCTTGTAAACTGAATATCAGACGGGTGACCTAAAGCTTCGGAACAGCTTAACTCAGCACATCCTCGTCCTCCACCCTTGCTCGCACCAGCAACAACTTTTCCACTTGAAGGAGAGTAAGCTCCAACAACTGCTGCTGGTGGGTGTTTTGACTTCTTTAACTCTGCCGCTAAATTATCTCTAGCTAACTCAGCCTGCTCATGCAATTCCTTGTTACAATTATGCACCAACACATTACGTTTTGTCACATAGTAAGTATGGAAGTCTGCCACTGTGAAGTTATAAGTCACATCTGAACGTTTTTCATCTAGAACGTGAAGCACTCGCATCTCACCATAACCATCGGTTTCAATACGATCACCGATATCAAGTTCAAGAGTTTGCTTCCACCCTTTGCCGACTACATAGAATGGATGATCATCAGTTGCTTCTATCTTTTGGATAAACCCATCTTGGCCAATCAATTTAATTTCATAAATTCCACGACCAGGTTCAACAAATAGTCTTGTAACAGGCTTCCAGTCTTGCTCTCCTGTATCAGTGTTTTTTGCCCATAACTTCTCCCCTAACTCTATATCTTCGATATTCTTATAACCACTTTCGGTCAAAACTTGAGTTCCAGCAACAAAGCAACAAGAGTCAGTTGTATTCTTCTTAATCTGTTTCTCACTAATATTCTCAGAAAGCTCCTTAACTCCTTTTTTGGCGAGCTTAGCTGCACTAGGAATCAAATAGACCTTCAGACACTCCGACTATAGCACTTTACTCTGGTCACATTAAGAGACCCCTTACATCCATTGTCGATATTCTCTTCTGGCTTCAGAGGGTTTAGTTCGACACTATGTAACTGACTTTTATAAGAACAAGGGAGAGCATGAATAACCATTGCCAGAAAAGGACTGGTGGATATCCATTCGCCTAGATTTTATCACTGTGCAACTCGTTGTATCTGTAGAACTTTTCTATGTGGGGAGAATCAAGAATCCAGCAAAAACTATTCCCACCGTAGAGATAGGACTGTATCTAGAACCACAGCCAAAACACTAATGGAGTGACAAAAATATCACCGGGCATTGGCACGCTTTGCTATTAAGAAATGCTACATATTGAGAACAAACTACAGCGAGAAAGGATAAAAAAATGCCGCTGAATCAGCGGCATTTCAAAAGACAAACTGCGTCAGCAATTATTAATCCCAACGATTGAAGATTAAGTGAACGCTTTTGTCTGCATCCGTTACATAAATAAAGTAACCGCCGCCTGTGGTAGTGATGCCACAAATAGAAGGCTTGTTGCGACGATACAAACATTGGGTCTTACCCGCTTCGTGGGCAGACGTCTCATAACGACATTCGTTAGTATCTGTCTCAATGCTCTTTACCAAATCACGAGTGGTGCGTGCTAACACATAACGGAAGTCACCAAAGTTTGTGTAGCTGCTTGCATCCAACATATACGATTGGCTATCAAAAATGTTAGCTAGCAAATCGCTGTAGCATAACTCTGGCTTTGGCAACCACAATGAAGCTTGATCATTAGCGGCTTTAATTCTCGGAAAACGACGATAATCATTATCGTACTCTGTTAAAACAATATTTGTTGAGTCCACATAATCTTTTACTACAACAAACTCACCTGCATCACTTGGAATGATACAAACGTCGCTACCACCAATTTTTTCACAGGTAACCGTTTCGCGGTTCATCGGTTGTGAAAACTGACGACACTCAGAGTTTTCTGGCGCAAATAATTTAGCCATTTGATTAACCGCTTCAACGGCGTAATCACGCTTGTCTTCCATCTCATAGTAGAAGTCAGTGTATAAGTTATAGACTTTCGCATCTTGAGTATTGCTGGCTTTCATATCGTCCAGGCAACGAGAAAGAGAAGGTACAGAGAAGTCGGCTGCAAAAACTGCATTTGATAATCCAAAAACCAATAATGCAACAGCGCTACGTAAAGTTCTTAAGTTCATAGAGTCGATTTCCTTAGAGACTACTTAAAGGGCGGCGGATAATAAACGAACCATAATTGAAAATCTATTGATTACTGCGATTTGGTAAAAATAGACACAAAATAATGCCTTTATATCTCAATAAAGAAATATTTAGAACTTTTTAAACTTTTACAAATCTCATTTAATGATTTCTCTAATGCAGATCTTTCCCTATAAAAGCCTCTCCAGAAAAACGACTTTTCTCTGTCGGTACATATTTATTAACCGCAGTAGAACAAGCACCATTTTCGGCATACTGTAACGCTTCATCAAACACAGGATCACCAGATTGCGCCCAATCCACTCTTATTTGATCGTTGATAGTACAACTTGCATTAATCCCGTTAAAATAATCGCCATTGCCTTGATGATTCACTACCTGAAAATTAATCGCAGACATTACCTGCTCACAATAAGATTGCGGTGACATACCTACTGGTTTTCCGCATGTAGTTTCACCCACTGTCACAACATCAATAAAAGGCGATAATCCATTAATGACTGCTTCACTCGCCGAACAGGTGGCATCCGTTGTTAATACAATTAAACGATCGAGATTTAATTTGTTAGTCTCGTTTAAAAACGCAAAAGTGAAATTAGCGTCAGTGTGTTTATTATTGTACTGCAAGGTTGCATAGTTATTACCAAGGCTATTATCACCACCCGCTAGAGAACTTAATAATTGCGATACACTCAAACGCCCACCACCGTTATAACGCAAATCTAAAATCATCTGTCGAGGATTCGCTGCAGCAAACTGACCAAAAGCCGTTTGTAATTCGGCAGATGAGGGTTCAATGAATCCATGTTGAAAAGATAAATAAGCAACCTGTCCAGCATTGGTATTAAGCAAGCGGCTGTCAAAAACAGTGTTGGTATTGACGGTACCTTTTACCATCTGGCGATCAAGAGTTTCATCGTTGGGCGTAATATAACGAACATCAATTGTGAAGCCATCTTGATCCGGTCCAAACACAGCTTCATTCGACATTTGTTGTGCATTAATATCAGTAACCGAAAAACCATTAATGTGTGTGACTCTATCTCCTCGTTGCAACCCTGCACTTTCAGCTCCACTTCCAGAGAAAACATATCGAACACGAAAATAATCCGTTGACTCATCGCGATCAAAACTCGCTCCATAACCGAAAAAAGTTCCGCTGTTAAAAAAGGCATCATAGTCAGCTTGCGACATCATAAAACTAAAACGATCAGCGGCCACTTTTACGTCCGCTAACATAGCGGCAGGTGACGCATATTGTTGAGCATCAATCCCAGTTGGTAAATCTTGATACCAGTAATACCAATCTTGCAAATAACTAAACCAGACAGCATTTTGATCGGCGACAGAACATTGAGCAAACCCAGAAGCGGGAGGATTAAACCCGCTATTCCCACCGTCATCACTACCACCACAAGCAGCCAGACCGAGTAATAGACCTATTGATGTTATTCTTAACTTCATCGCCAATCCTCAAAAAATCACAACTCAAATATTCATATCATAGAATGAAAACGGAATCATTGTTTTCATGATTAAGGGCCGCAAACTCAACGACAGAACGGTTCTTTAATTTAATGAACGCAAAGTGAATTCTTGCTTAATAAACAAAGAGGGTATAAGGAATAAGTTACCACAGAAGATCGAACATTTGTTTAAAACAATCGATTTAATTTTTCCACCTATTTTATTGCAGCGCATTAAAGCAAACGCCTAAAGACAATATCTCACAACAAAAAACTTAGCCCATCCGTGTTTAAAATCTCAGCCCAACCGGGCGAAATATAAGGCTTTAACTTGTCGCTTTCATTACAATTTTATTTTTGTGCAGTGCACTTTACTAAAAAGTAAATAGTCTCTCTTTTCTTTTTTTAATTTCACTTTACATTTAGCCCAACTGGTTGAAGGTCGTACCAGAAACACAACAAGATTAACAAAGCAGTTCAAGACCTAATAAGGAATGAGCTCATGAAAAACATTGTTCTTTTTAGCTTCACTATTTTATTTTCTATCCTGTGTCAATCAACCGCCAATGCAAATATTTGCTTTGAGATCCCACTGCCCCCCTCAGAGCATTACACCTTTGACGATTCCATCGAAGTGATGTCCTACGATGGCACCAAAATCGCGGCCAACTTATTTGTTCCTAAAGGCGAGGTGCCGCGCGCTGGATTCCCAACCATTATTTTTGCCAACAGCTGGGTACTCGACGAGCACGAATATCTGATTCAAGCCGCTCAGTTTGCCAAGAAAGGCTATCAGGTACTTAGTTATAGTTCCCGTGGCTGGGGTTGTTCTGGCGGTGAAGTGAATGTCGTTGGCGACAAAGACATGGCCGATCTTAGCTCCTTAGTTGACTGGTTAGATGCCTATACCGATGCCGATATGAACAACATAGGTATTAGTGGTATCTCTTATGGCTCAGGTATCAGTTTAATGGGATTGGCGCGCGAGCCACGCATTAAAACAGCTGTCGCTATGAGCACCTGGGGTTCTTTAATTGACTCTTTGTATCAACATGAAACGCCGCGCTTATTCTGGGGATTCTTTTTGGTTTCTTCAGGCTTAATTACAGCAAACATGGACCCCACCATCGCCCAAAACTACAGCAACCTAATTTTTAACAGAAACATAGCATCGACCATTCAGTGGGGAGAAGAACGCTCAGTTAAAAACTATGTGCATTTAATTAACGAAAGAAACGCTCCAGTCTATTTGGCAAATAATTTTGGCGATAACCTCTTCCAGCCAAATAACCTATTGAAGTTTTACTCTCAGTTAACGGGTCCTAAGCGATTAGATTTACGTCAAGGCACTCACGCCAGTGGCGAAGGCTTTGGTCTGGTAGGTCTAGATAACTACACCTGGAACAAAACTCATAAGTGGTTTGATCATTGGTTGAAAGGCGAAGAGAATGGCATCACTCAGGAAGCTCCGGTCAATATGTTGACCGATCTCACTCACCAAACAGACAGCTTCTCTGACTGGCCAATCCCCCAGGCAACCACAAAAACTTACTACATGGAGTCGAGAAGCTGGTTTTCTCACGGTGGTCTTTCACAATCAAAATATAAGCCTTGGTGGACAAAGACCGACACCATTTATAGCGGCCTGGATACTTTTGCAACAACAGGCATTCCTGTCTTATCAGCCCTGTTAGATGCCCATCTAAAAATCCCAGTAAAAACGAAACTGTCTTTAATCAGTCCTGTGAATGGTATCGTTTTTAAGTCATCTGAAGTATCCAGCAAGATGAAATTGCGAGGCATTCCAAAGATAAAAGTGCACGTAAAACCTTCTTCTTCAAAAATGCAGCTTAACGCTTACTTATACGATGTAGCACCCAATGGCACAGGCACCTTGATTACTCATGGTCCTGTTACTTTGCATAACGCCAATGCGGGTAGTACTCAAACCGTAGAGTGGGAACTAGTAGCAACAGCCTATGACATCCCAGCAGGCCACCGCGTTGCTGTAGCCATTGACACTTTTGATATTCTGTACGGTGTCCCCACCATACTTCCTTACAAAGTGGCGTTTAAATTTAACCGCAACGCTCAATCAGAATTACAACTTCCTATCGTTCACTGATCAAAAAAGGGCTCATAATTGAGCCCTTTTTCTCTATCCTTTCTTTACTTTCTAATGATGGATATAAAAATCATCAATCCACGCCATCGCTTCTGCTCGGGTCGAAAAGATTTGATAAACCTCTTCAGGTATACGCATAGTGTACTGATACCATAAGCTGGCAATACCTTTGTCAATTTCATTATCCACGACCACCGCCGAACAATACTTAACACGCTGCGGATTGGCTTTTTTGGCAAAGGCCAGCATGTGCTCATAATCATCCAGATCTAATACCGGGTGAGCTCCTGTATAATCCACTAATAACGACATGCCAAGCTTAAAACGAGAATCAGACATACCTTCAGCAAGACAGCGCAATATATCACTGCCATGCACCTCGCCCGAAAAGCGAACTTCCATAAACTTCTGCTTTTGAAAAAATAGAATCGAATAGTTCATTAAGTACTCATACAGCAACGGCTCGCAGCATTGCACTAAGCCTTAATAAAAAACAATGCTGTCATTCGCAGTCTAGTTAAAATTCAGCCAGCTTTCAATGAAGCTAACCAACTCAATCTAGACCCCAAGGAAAATCCATATCCAAAAGAGCTTGTTATCCTTCTGGCTTCTTCATAAAAAGAATAAGAAAAACCGATACATATACCCGTCGCCTTTCAAGGTGCAGCGGTGTTGGCTACGCCTCGAAATACTTTGGGTATCGATGTGCTGATGGAATTAAGCCTCTTTAAGAATCGACCAATGGCCTTCAATTTTCTCGCCTCGCATTGCGATAAGCTCACCAAACTGCAAAAAAACCGCTTCACTTTGAGTCGGCCGCAAAAATACATGGTCGTCAGCCTTCAGCTCAACGCGATGAGAGCCGTTGATCATTTGTTGATTCGTACTTTTACCAAACAACGCATTCCCCTGGAGCCCCTGTGGTGACTCATAGTGTGCCATCCATTCGCCGCCATAAATAAAAAACGTTTGCTGCTGGTTTGGATCCCACCACTCAAACACATTCGACAAAGCTTCGACAGCGGGTATCTGTGTCGATTTAAGCTTCTTAAGAACCGGGGTAGCAATGTAGGCTGCCGGAGTAAAAGCGCTAAGAGAAGGGATATCGAAGTCACTCGGCTTAACTAAACAAGAACCTGCAGCAATATCGTTAATCACCGACCCTTGCTGATGCATGGCAAGAGTCGGGCTTCCTGCGCCATTTAAACACAATGATTCGATCTTAATATGTGGGAGTTTCTCACGAACATAATCAATAAAACTAGAATAAATTGTTTGCGATTCTTGATACGCCTGCTCTTTAGATTTAATAATCGAAGGAAGTTTAACAACGTGGGGATCATAGCCCATCAAGCCAGCAAAAGATAAATGCTCAGGATGACTCTCTATAATCGCCAGCATTTGCTCAAAAACATCCAGAGAATCAACACCACCTCGATGCAGCCCGACATCAATTTCAATGTTAATACGCATAGAGGTATTTATTGCTTTTGCCAGTTCCAAGTACTGATGCAAACGCTCTGGAGAATCAATCAACCACTGCAATTGAGCAGTAGGATCAAACGCAGCGACTTCAGGCAACTGCTGATAGAAGCGTTCAGCGGCTTTGACAGGCATGGGTTTTCCCATCAACACATCCGCATCAGGAAAAGCAACGGCTACATGAGAGAGAAAAGGCTGATGAAACACCATCAAACGTCGAGTATTCGCTTTCTCCATCACATAAGAAAGCAACTCAGGACTGGGCAGTGATTTAGCAACAATACGATAAGAAACGTCAGGATTAATTGTCTTTTTCAACTGTTCAATGTTCTTATCCAATCGGTCCAAATCAACCAACACAGAAGGCTTATAGGGTCCATTGCTTTTTAACTCATCGTTTAGGCGCGCAAAGTAATCATCGTAACCAGAGCCACTGTCTTTAGGCTTTACCATAAACGCCGCTAAAGATCCGACAGCCAAAGTACCCGCAATAAAATGTCTACGCTTCATACCTGTCTCTCTTCTACGCTAAACTAGACCAAATGCCTGCTTTAAGGATTGATTCAAAAACTTTCCATCTGGATCAAGGTGCTCTCGAACTTTTAAAAAGTCGCCCATACGAGGAAAACGCGCCATGAGCTCCGCATGATTCAATGTATGAATTTTGCCCCAATGAGGACGCCCTTCGTACTTCCAAAAGATGGGCTCGATGATCGCAAAGTATTGCTTGTAATCGCGGTCATGAAAGTTATGGCAGCTGATAGCACAAGAATCCCGTTGAAAGAATGGACTTAACCAAATGTCGTCGGCCTTCACATAACGATATTCAAGAGGAAATATCACATCGATATCATTCTTTTTTATCGCATCCAGAATTTCTCGTAAACATGCAGGACCATGCTCCGCAGGAATCGAATATTCCATCTCATTAAAACGAATATCCCTCAGATTACTGAAGACATCAAAACTACGACCACCACGAACTTCTTTCTCTACAGTTTGTGCGGCTGTATTAATAATAAAGCTGCGCATAAAGGGCAACCAATCGATCACGTTAGAAATCGTCTTAAACGTTTCGTAGGCATCGCCCGTTTCACTGGTGCGTTCTTCGACGGCATCGGCTTCAATTTCATCCAAGGTGATGCCAAGAATATAGTCGGCATGAGGCAAGGCGTACATTTCGAAGTGCCGATGTGAATCTCGTAGCGACTCGGCCTGTTCTAACCCTTCTTCGAGCGGCATCATCCATGAAGTTTCTTGTATATGATAAGACTTGCGCAACTGCATTCGAGCTTGCGTCACGACACCGAGCACCCCAAGGTTGCTGCGCGCCGCATTAAATAATTCACTGTCTTTATCACATTCAATCACCTCACCGGAAGCAGTCACCAAACGCATTCCATTAACCAGGCTCGATAAAGAACCCAGGGTCGCGCCAGTACCATGAGTAGAGGTCGCTAGCGCCCCAGCCAGTGCCTGCGTATCTATATCAGGCATATTCACCATGGCCAGGCCCTGCTCCCATAAGGGCTCACCGATGGTGGATAGACGCGAGCCGCCACCAATATCTGCCTCCATGGTCTCAGGATAAATTTTGTTAACACCGCGCAAACGAGCCGTCGACATTAAAGTTTCATCAGTAGGAACCAGAGCACTAAAGCTATGACCAGATCCAACACATCGAATTCGCTGTTGTGTCTGCTTAACAATATCGATGATCTGTTCTTCGTTTTTGGGCACCAATCGGCTAGCAGGCTGGCATGACTGATTGCCGGACCAATTACTCCACGGCAACACACGTTTCCCATCTTTGCCAACAATGCCCTGTGGTGCTGCAGCGACTTCTTGCTCTCCAGAGCATCCGGCAAGCAAGGCACCTCCAGCACTTAAGCCAGCTAAACGAACCAGTTCCCGTCGATTTATTTTTATTTTATTTAAGTCCACAATTCGGTCTCCCTGTCTGGGTTCACTTACGGTTTCTTTGCCATGTATCGAATCAGATGTTGAAAATCTTCTTCACCACACTCCATGCACATACCTAATGGCGGCATGTTTCCGATCCCTTTGATTGAGTTTTCTACCAGCGTCTTAATGCCCTTTTCTTTAATACGCTGCTGCCATATCTCATGATCAAAAGCTTGCGGTGCACCAGATGCCTTAGTGCTATGACAGGATTGGCAATAGAGCTCGAACAGTTCTTTGGTGTAGTCATCCGCACTATTTGCTGCAATAGAAGAAAGAATAAAAGCAATAGTAATCAATAGGTTATGTTTTTTCATGGTCGATTATCACTTATTATTAGTGGCCTCAAAGCCGCCCCTTATTGGTACGATAGTACCACATAAAAATCAAATTGAAACAGTAGATAATTATGAAGCTGGAATCATAAGACTTGCCGCGCAGATTTCGCCATACTGTTTTTTACTACGGCAAAAAAAACTTTGGGTGTATGTCGAAAAACAGCAAAGCCAAGCGTCTCTACTATGAACATCACTATTTATCATGTTCAATACGGGAGTCAGACAAACATCGGCTCTAACATTGATTCAAAATACAACAAGATGGAGAACATCCTATGCAATATATGTTTTTGATTTATTCTGAAGAAGCAAAAGATCCCATGCCAGGCACTGACGCTTTTAACAAAATGATGGCTGGCTTTGAGCAACTGGGTGCCGAATTAGCTGAAAGCAAACGTTTAATCGCGGGCGAAGCTTTAAATCCAGTAAGTACGGCCAGTACATTACGTATTCGAGATGGCAAAACCGAAGTCACAGATGGTCCCTTTGCCGAAACCAAAGAAGTACTGGGTGGTCTTTATATTCTAGAATGTGAAAACCTTGATGAAGCTCTTGAGATAGCCGCCAAAATTCCCGTTGCGGGCTGGGGTTCTATCGAAGTTCGCCCCGTTATGAAATATTAATTACCGAAGCAGAAGCGCGAGTTGCAATGCAGTCTATTGCCGAATACATTAAACAGCATCGTTCACAAATATTATCGGTACTCGTTAACCACCTTAATAATTGGGAACTTGCAGAAGATGCATTGCAAGAAGCCTGCATCAAAGCTTTGCAAAAATGGCCAACCGATGGTTGGCCTGACTCGCCAAAATCCTGGTTGCTGACCGTCGCTACAAGAAAAGCAATTGATAATCTACGCCACCATAAAACAGGTCAACAAGTCATCCATCAGCTCGAGCCCCTGTTGAGCTATAGTACCGACGAATCCGGCGATGATGAATTTCCTGACGAACGACTCAAGTTGCTTTTCACTTGCTGTCACCCCGCTCTGTCTCAATCTGCACAAGTAGCCCTAACACTTAAAACCATCTGTAGTCTGTCAACCGCCGAGATCGCCAGTGCATATCTAACGCCAGAAGCCACCATGGCACAACGGTTGGTTCGAGCCAAAAAGAAAATTCGCCAGGCAAAGATCCCCTACCAAATCCCAACTCGAGCTCAATGGCTAGAGCGCCTGTCATCAGTGTTAACTGTTATTTACCTTATTTTTAACGAAGGTTATTCTGCCAGTCATGGGGACGAATGGATTAGAGAGAACTTATGCAACGAGGCACTGGATATTGGTTATTTACTATGTCAGCTACTGCCAGAAGAAGCGGAAGCAGAAGGTTTATTAGCCTTAATGCTCTGTCATGATGCGAGAAAAAACGCACGCTCGGATGCCGATCATCCACTCATACCTCTGGAACATCAAAACAGAAGTTTATGGGATAAAGAAAAAATTCATAAAGCAGATGTTTTGTTAAAAAAAGCGCTTAGCAAAAATCGACCCGGTTCCTTTCAAATCCAGGCCGCCATCAGTGCATTGCACTGCCAGGCGAGCAGCTACCAAAAAACCGATTGGCAACAAATCTATTATCTTTATCAAACCTTGCAACAATGGCAGTCCAATCCCGTTATCGAGCTGAACTCACTGGTTGCTTACTCTATGCATCATAATGAAGAACATCATCAACAGTTATGTTTAGAACGGTTAGAGCAGCTCAAACATCAGCATCCTAAGCTTATCGACTACACGCCCTTTCATCTAACTCATGCGCATCTTCTTGAAAAGATAAAAAACTATCCCGCTGCCATTCAAGCGCTAACAAAAGCCCATGGCCTCACCTCCAACACCGCAGAACAGTTTTTTATAGTTCAACAACAAGAGCGTATTAAAAAGGAACTAGAGCATACAGCCAATGACTAACTGCATGCTCACGATATCAAGGTTACCAAACAGTACTGATATTAAACACAACGTGGCTACCCGCGACGTCTCTTAGTGCCTCTTCGTTATCGTTATAAGCAAAGGTTAATCCGATTTGAAAATCATTAAGCTGACTAACGACGCCTACACTGTAATCAGAAAAGTTCATCGCAGAGTTCACATCAGAAGTTAAACGACCAGCATGAAGTAACAGCTGATAGCCATCTGCAATTGGGTAACCGTAATTAAAATCTAAATAATGCTCTTCTAGCTTATTATTTCGGTAGTAGTGTAGCTTATAGTTATCGACAATGGTTCCCACAAACCACTCACCAGACTCTGCCTCGTTGGTTTCAGAAAAATAATGGTGAATATAGCCAGCATCTAAAGCAAATTGATCAAATGCAAAGGTTCTTCCAATAACCGCATCGGTTAACACTTCACCATCATCGCCAGTAATTTGAATATTGGTAAAGTTTACGGCTTTAGCGTAAAAGCCAGAGCCATGATCATAATGCAACCCGGCAATGTTTGATGGATTTTCATCGGTTAATGAAAAGCCTCGCAACAGTCGGTCCGAAACCAGATTCAAACTCAACGAGAAATTATGGTTATCGGCAAAAGTATTCATACAAGGTAAAGCCAACAGTGATGCTAATAATAATTTTTTCATGATATTCTCCAAGTTATTTTATCGTCATTTTTAATGGTTTATTGCCCGGTAAAGTTAGGGGGCCTTTTTTCTGTAAATGCCTGCATGCCCTCTTTTTGATCTTGAGTAGCAAACAGAGAGTGGAAAGTTCTTCGTTCATACAACAAGCCTTCTCGCAAACTTACTTCTAATGCGCGATCCACTTGTTCTCTTGCCATCATCAACGCAGGTTTGCTGAAAGTTGCTATATGATTAGCGACCTCCAGAACCTGCGGGATAAAGTTATTAAGAGCGAAGACTCGCGCAGCCAAACCGATACGCTCAGCTTCTATAGCTTCGATATGTCTTCCCGTTAAAATAATGTCCATGGCTTTAGCCTTTCCTACCAGGCGAGTAAGACGTTGTGTCCCTCCCATCCCAGGCACAACACCTAACTTAATTTCTGGTTGGCCAAACACGGCGTTGTCTGCAGCCAAAATGAAGTCACACATCATTGCCAGCTCGCACCCACCACCAAAAGCATAACCAGAAACGGCGGCAATTTTGGGTGTTCTCAGTGCAGTAAAACTCTCCCAGCCAGCAAAGTAATCGTCATAAAACATGCTCTGAAAGGTTTGGTCCTTCATCTCTTTGATGTCGGCACCCGCTGCAAATACTTTGTCACTTCCAGTAATGACCATGCAGCCGATATCTGGATCACGATCAAAGATGGATAAGGAACTCACCAGCTCATCCATAACATCTGCGTTTAATGCGTTGAGTGCCTCAGGTCGATTTATTCGGGCAATAACAACCCGCCCCAATCGTTCTAATTGGATATTCATAAAAACTCCTGTGGTTTTTCTTAATAGAAAATAAAGTTGAACGTTTTGTTAGATTGTTATTTAAGAATCCCAGATGGCTCCGTAAGCAGGAATGTCTCGACTCTCCATTCCATACACCACTTGCCAGGTGAGCTTTTGATTAGAGATGCAAATAACAGCCTCGGCATCAAATTCCTTCCAGGCTTGATAAGCCAACTTAACCATATCGGGCTTACCTAACGCATCAGTGTCCCAAATCAAGGCATGAGGTTGCACAGATAAGATTTCATCAACCAGTTCATCGCCATAAGTCTTACGTGGATTACGTGTAGCCCACACCAATTTTGACGGCGTATCTTGTGATAACAAATGAGGTAAACAAGGCCCAATACCACTGCCAGTCGCCACCCATACCACTCGTTTAAACAATTTATCGACGTTACCAACACCTGCAGTAGGGATGCCTTTTACCCATAGATGAGAAGGCAGATCATCGATCAGTGATCCGGTCCAGTCTCCGGCTCGAGAAATCGTCAATCGAAATCCATCAACACCCGGCGCAGGTACATTCGCGAATGAATGCCACTCTAATAAAGGACTGCGACTAAGCGCGGTGGAAGAGCCCGCAAAAGGTGTAACGCCATAATCAAACTTTGCCAGTACCGCATGAGAAGAAGGTCGAGTATATTCCACAGGTACTTTGCGTAACCTTAACCAGGGCAAGATAACACTGATGGTTATGATATTAAGTAGCCAGAAATCGGTTGATGCCAACATTTTTGAAACCAAAGGAGTCGTTGGAGACTGCTCAGCTAAATCCACTAACGTGATCGCCCAGAACAAAATCAACGATGTCCATCCCCCCAGACGATGGGTCGCCTCAAAATAATTGTGAAAGCGCGATCGAATGGCAGGCAGAGCCATCACTACTAAGGCACATAACAAAGACATTAAGGTAACAGCGAGCGCATAAATGGTATCTGACACCTGCAGTGTTTGCTGATTACGTCCAAACACCAGAGCACCCAACCATAGTGCAAACCACAAGGTACCTGCCGTTGCGCAACCACTATGAAAGCCGCCAAAGTGATACACTTTTGCTGCAATTCTTCGTAGCGCCAATGGCCAATGCTTAGGAATACTGGTAGCAATTGCGAACAATAAGTTGATGACGTAATGCTGCCGAATAACAATGGCAACAAAAAAGTTAGCAAGCACTAAAGAAGAGAAAGTATCAATCGCTAAAGTTTCTGCTTTAAACCATCCTAACTCTATCGCACCGTAAATTCCGATCCCCATATTCACCATCATCACTAACACAAAAAGGCGGTGATAGTGCATCAATGCAGCGCCTTTCCACACCCGCCGAAAAAAGGACGTTTGTGGTGGCAATTGGCATTGCTTCAATGTCGATACGGGATCCGCATCAGACACTTTTGAGATCAATCTGGATGAGCTGGATTTTTCCAGTTGCTCATCGGCATAAGCTTGAACTTCCATTAACTCACCCTCCCTGCTTTTTGCTTAAGTGCGGAGAAGCTTTGTTGATTGGAGTAACACTCTATAGCGAGGCTAAGCAATGCACGCTTATCAACTTTGCCACGATTAGTGACGGGTAGTTTATCCAGTGTCAGAATCATCGCTGGCTTGCAATAGTAAGGCAGCGCCGACTCAACGGTTTTTTCGGCGATAGAAGTATTAACGGTTTGCGGGCTGACAAACGAGACTAAATGGCGGTCATCCAGCTTTAAGGTCACGGCTTTTTGACAACCCGGAACGGATTCTAAAATGGCAGAAACAGAATCGAGCTCAACACGAAAGCCGCGCACTTTCACTTGATCATCTGTGCGCCCAAAATGTTCCAGTTCACCACTCGATGTCCAGCGTCCCAAGTCTCGCGTGCGAAACATTTTTCGACCGTCGTTAATAAAAGGATCATGACGATAGCGATCTTTATTGAGCATATCGTTATTAAGATAACCGCGAGTGACGCAATCACCGCCAGCCCACATTTCGCCCACATGACCAATCGGGCAAGGCTGCTGTTCTTCATCCAGAATATAAACAGTATTATTCGGTGTGGGCTTACCAATAGTGAGTCGTTCTGCATCAACTTGATGTTTTTGCATGGTGTTAACGATGGTCGTTTCGGTTGGACCACAGGCATTATAAAAATCGCAGAAGGCAGCCCATTCATCGGCCAAAGGTCGAGGGCACGGCTCGCCAGCTACTGCAACGACCGATACATTTTGACAAGCTCGACTATCAAGCTTTGCTAATATCGATGGTGTTGCAACGATGACGTCTGCCTGTTCAGCAGTTTGTTGAATATCTTTTTCTCGAATTAATAAGGTACCGCCGTTGGCCAAACAACCCCAGATTTCCCAAGCGGCCATATCGAAAGCAATATTAAGTATTTGAGCAACTTTAGTACCGGGCTCTATACCAAGCGAACCAGGCTGAGTGAGTAAAATGTTGCAAAGATTTTTGTGGCTAACCTCAACGCCATTGGGCTTACCCGTCGTACCAGAAGTAAACAACACAAAACAAACATCTTCTGCGCTGATATTTTGTGGCGGTTGATAACTCAAAAAGTGACTGGCCTCATGCCCCACCCACTCACGAATAAAGTCATCAATAATGATGCACTTGTGCTCAGATTGTAATGGAATATCTTGCGCGTACTCCGCCAAAGTCAACACAACATTAATTGCAGCACTGTCCATCACGTAGGCAAGTTGCGCTGGTGGAGCAACACCAACATGTTGTGGAACATAACAGGCTCCAACTTTGAGCACCGCCAGCATTCCCACAACCATAGGAATAGAACGTTGAACAAATAACCCAACCCGCATACCGGGAGTCACTCCGTGCTCCACGAGCAGTGCCGCCAGGCTGTTGGCCTGATGCTCCAAGGCTTGATAGCTAATGCTGTCACCCTTGTGCAAAATAGCGGTGGCATGTGGCTGCAACTCCGCCATCGCTTCAAACGCCTGATGAATCCCCGCGTAAGGCAATGATTGCGTCGTTGCTTGTGCATATTGCTCAAACAACACCCGGTCTAACGGAGACAGACTTTCTAACGCAGACTTATCAAGCATCAAATTACTTGATACTTCATCTTTATTTTCAATTTTATCTGATTTAGCAGCTCGCTCTTTAAAAACCTTTCTTACTTTGATCCCTGGGCTTTTAATAACCCGAGATTTTCTCTGTTCTGTTTGTTTATCAAAACTCATTTTTGCGACTCCAAACTTATTCTCTTATTGGTTAGCACCTGTTAGACAGACATCACCATGGACCCAACAGTCGTCATATTTATCGACAAATTTAGAACTAATCCCAAAATCAAGAAAAGCTCCACTTTGTCAAAAAATGCCCTCGCTTGAATTTCTTGTGCTGTTTTTTTCAAGTTAAGGCAATCAAAAATTAAGTTTTTCAGGTCACGAAACACTCACAGTTCAATCACGAATTAGTAACAACAAAAGAAATATCTGAAACTGCGAACTTAGTAAAAACCAACTTCGCAAATTACTTGAATATTCAATCACATTTTAAGTTTTAATATTTCATTTGAAGATAACTAAAATTGGCTGTGTCCTTGCTACAAATCATCCTATTAATTCATTGAGTGCGATCCACAAAATGCCTTGTTAACCCACTGCAACGAAATTCATCCTTAATTCAAGCCAAATCCGATGTTACTCACAGACATTTATCGCTATGATGTATATAGGCCCAAAGTATTTCAAGGTGCAGGTAGGCGGCCAGCAAGCGAATCCCCTGAGCTTAGACAGACTAAGTGATTGGGGTGAGTGCGCGCAGCCAACACCGCTGCACCTCGAAAGGCGACGGGTATAGAGCATGTTGTAAAGAGGCCTTCTTATGTTAGTAAAAGCTCAGACTCTCCATCGCTGGCTCGTTATATGCCTATCGCTATGGGCACTGTCCGCTTGCGTCCAAGCGCCCAAGGCACCCAGTCAGCCAGCAGAAGTTAAACCCGTGGTGCCACGTCCAACGTTAAACCATTATCCTGAGTTCGGCCCACCACAAACCTTTATCACTGCTGACCAGCTGTTTCAGTTATCACAAAAGCATCAAGAGGCTTTTCGTAAAAGCTTTTGGTCTGCTAAAAATGAAAGCCTCCCTAAAAATCGACGTGTTGCTAATTACCTCGATAACGTTGCGCAACATTTTAATTATCACGGAGAAACCTACACCGCGAACGAAGCTTTGGATAAACTCCAAGGCAACTGCTTGTCCTTAGCCATTGTGACCACCGCACTTGCCAAAGTTGCAGGCATTAATGCTAACTATGAACTGGTAAAAACACCTCCGGTCTATCAAAAGAAAGGCGATGTGATCCTCACCTCCAGCCACGTCCGAACTGTTTTGTACGATCCCGACTATCAAGCACCAGAAAACCATTTTATTATTTCGAAACCCTCGGTAGTGATTGACTACTTTCCCTCGGCCAGAACCTACTCTGCAGGTCGTGTAAAACCTCATGAATTTATGGCCATGTATTTTAACAACAAGGCGGCAGGCGCTATTATCGATAAAGATTATGCTCGCGCTTACTGGCTACTCAAACATTCTCTAAACATTTCTCAAGACAACGCTCAGGCCATGAATATGCTGGCTATTGTTTATGGTCGAACAGGTCACCCAGAAGAAGCCGAGGCGATCTATGTGTATGGCATAGAACACTTTAAAAGAAAGCTGGAGTTGCTTAGCAACTATCATGGCTTACTGACGGCTCAAAACCGCACAGCTGAGGCCGACACCATCAAACAAAAAATTCTGGCCATTGGTGAGCCCGACCCTTTTCAGTGGCTGGAGCTAGCACAGGACGCTTATCGAAGAGATCAAATCAGTGATGCTATTCGTTACTACAAAAAAGTGATTGAGCTGGCGCCTTATCTTCATCAAGGTTATGTTGGATTAGCTGTTTCTGAGTTTGAAAGAGGTCAAATAAGAAGAGCAAAAAGTTTAATGAAGCAGGCATTAGAGGTAACTTATGATGCCGAAACGAAAGCCTTGTACAAAGCAAAATTAACGGCTTTGTCACAGTTTTAAAGCAAAGGCTGTTGCTCTTTAATAAAAGAACATCAGCCCTGCTTTATTAACCAATCCTAACGTGCAGCGTTAGCATTCATCGTTGCATTACGTCCTGAATCTTTATATTGAGCAGTGTCTCTCATACCAGTGGTATGACACTGTCCTGTTTTGTGTCCTTTATTATTAGCGCCCGATAGTTGCCCTGACCATTTTTCGGTAGTGCCATCATCTGGATCATCGAGCAAAACATCGGTGACAACATTACAGTAATCATAAGCCCACCAACGATCTTTAAACGACGTCGTATAGTAATCTACTTGCTGACGCGCCCAGCTTGGAATCGTAGCCAACCAGTTAGACGCACCGCTGTATGTTAAGTCCGTGTTCTTGCCACAACCTGCGCCAAAAATAGCACCTAAGGCAGCCAGGTTACCCGCTAATGCAGTGCCTTGATAAGGGGTTCCCACCGACTGAATTAAACGTCCACCGGATGCGTAATCTAAACCCGACCAATAACGAGTGTACAAATGCAACGCCGCCGCGCCACCCTGACTATGTGCAACCACACCAAAGGAAGGATGACTTGCACCAAAATCACGGATCAGTTTGGCAAACGCATCATGGCTACGATTTTTCTTAAGATCTTTAAAGGTAATCGTGTTGCTAAAGTGACTCGTATTCCAAGGCTCGCCACTGGAGCAGTATCCGTGAACTAACATCAGCTTACCCGACGAAGCAGCTTGTTGCGTCATCGAAGTTACTTTTGACATGACTTTCTCACTTCTCACACCCATCAACATTTCGTCGTTAATAACAGCCGCTTTTTGCAAACTACCGTTGGCTGCCAGTTTTGATTGACGAGCACTCAACCAGCCTTTACCGGTTTGCAATGGCAACTGCTTCATCAGTGCAATCGGCGTGTTGTTATGAGTGGTTTGCAAACGAATGTTACGCAACTCGAAAGGTGCATTCAGACCGCTACGATCCAACCAGCGTAAATCAAAACCAAGTTGCGCTTTACCTTCTGCTAATGGCTCAACAACACCACCAACCCAAGCAGCAGCTTGTTTTTGTCCTTGAGCATCAGTGCCCCAAACTTCAGCCGCAGCAAATATTTCGCCAGCGGTTTTATCCATCACAGCAAGATCCAGCTGAATCAAACTGCGATGCAAACTTTCTTGCAATAATGTGGCAGGAGAAGACGTTAATCCATAACTTTGTTTTTCGATAGGATACAGATCCATCGCCGAACGACTGAACGCCATACCATCGTTGCGCACGCCCTGAACTTGAACCTGAGTTGAGTAAGTACCGGTCATAACCGATGGCATTTTCGCCGTGAAGCGTCCATCACCAGCAATCTTATCACCTTGTAACCCTTGGTCATTCATAGCGATGTAAGTCACCTTACCATTAGGGTATTCAACGCGCACTTGTGCTCGCGTAATATTAGCTCCGCCAGGTTGTTGCTTCACCATTTTGCTGCGAACATTATTACTCTTAACACTGTCCACCATGTAAGCCACCATATTCAGGTCGCTATCAAGAGTCGTTACCTTATTATCAAGGTAAGTGTAGAGTTTATAAGAAGGGTCACCTTTTGCGAGCAAGTATCCACGCGGAATAGAAGGCACCATGCTCTGGCCTGGACGCGATTGCTTGCCGCCATTGTTAATCTGACTGCGACGATATTTATCGCCAACAGGGGCTTGTGCAACGGGCTCAGCAACCTGATTAAAATCAACGAGCCAACGACCAGCAGAAGCCTCGGGGCGCTGATACTGTTTGCCCGCGAACTGTTGATCACCCACTTCAAACTGTTTTACTGCCATCCTTGAGCCTTGTTTCATTGACTCACTCATCACCGTTTTGCCCTGCGGTGACTTAAATGACAACTGCCAATGTTGCGCATCTGGGCTTAAAAACAAAATAGGATTAGCTTGGTTGGAATCAATAATAAGTTCTTGAGTCCAAGCCGATTGACCGTTTGTAGTTTTCGCAGAATGCTGTGCCCGCTCGCCCACTGGCAACATCACAGAATGACTGAACACACCACTTTCGGCAGCCGTTTTTAATGACTGATGGTGAATCGACTCTGGTGCTACTGACAGTTGCTTAGCTTCACTCGCGACAACAGGGTTGCTGATACCAAATTGCATGCAAATGGCTGTGCCTACCCACAGACATTGCTTATTCATCTTTATATTTTTTATATTCATTGTTCCAGGGGCTCCATAATATGTAAACGAAGCGTTCCCTTAGACCTACAACTCAGCCGCGTTCCTTGTTCTACCCGGCTATTAACACTGGTCTGAGCTGTAAGATTAACGATAAAGTCTCAATAGGCCTCACACTCAAGTTGAGATTCCACCTAAATCAAATGCCTATGGTAAAAAATCCACCTCGCAAAACCTGAATAAACACTTAATAAAAAAGGGATTTAGTGGGTATCACATCAAAATAAAACAATTGTTTTAAACATACGAAATATTCACACTTGTTTTAAACGTGATGCATCGCAATATTTAATTAATATCAACAATCAAATTAAGGAAAATATATGCATTAAATATGGAAAAATAAGGAGGTAAAAGCAGCTTCAGCTAGTCCTCAATTATGAAGCATTAGCACTTCCATAAAAGAAGACTAGATCCACCCAACAAACTCTATTACGGCTTTTTACACTCCCACTTTTTGTCGGATATCAGTCAACGTCTTTTGCCACAAAATTTTGGGAACTGACACCATATTTCTTGGGTTCCTGGCTGCTTCCAACATCTCTTCTTTAGCAATACGATATACCACCTCAGACGCTTTATCTGGGTGACCAGAATTAACAGGAGGTGTGGGATCATATTCGATCAAAAGCTGAATAATTTCTGCTCTTTCCTGGCCATACAATTCCTTTACAACAAATAAAGAAAGATCAATTCCTGCTGACACGCCTGCACCCGTAATGATTTTTCCAGATTGAACAATTCGTTCGGTCTTTCTTGGTTTTGCACCAAACTTAGTTAAAAAGTTTTGTGCAATCCAGTGAGTCGTGGCAGGACACTCTTCTAGTATTCCTGCTGCCCCCAAAATCAAAGCACCAGAACAAACAGACAAAGTTAGCTGAGTTGTTTTGTGAACTTGCCTTAACCAGGCAGTTAACTGTTTATCGGCCATGGCCGTCGTTGTATCAGCAGAAGACCCAGGCACTAAAACAATGTCTGGACTAAGTGTTTCATCGTAAGTATGGGTAGCGCCCATAACTAATACGCCGCTGTCAGCGACGACAGGCTCTACTCTACCACTCACAAACCGAATGTCTGCTTCGTGTATATGATGAAGCACTTCGTAAGGACCAATCGCATCGAGCGCGGTTACCCCTTGATACAAAACGATGGCAATTTGCATGAATTATTCCTGTTTCTATGTCTTTTTAATCAATGGGCAATATCCATACTTATAAGGTCCAATCACCCGCCATATAGGATATTGAATTTGAGTCAAATGGCTTGCTCGGTATAATCCTACCAATGAACCAAATGACCGATATGCCAACAATATGTCTCAAACTGCCACATCAAAAAAAGTCTATTTCTTGCTGTATGACGAAGTACAACTGTTAGATATTTCAGGTCCGGCCGAAGTCTTGGCTCAAGCTAATCAGATTGTTGGTCGTTCGGTTTATGATATTAAGTATGTTGGCAGCAGCTCATCTAATAAGGTGAAATCCAGCGCAGGGCTGCCACTTGTGGTGGAGCCATTACCGCCCGTTACTCATGCCATTGATATAATCATTGTTCCAGGTGCAGAACACGAAGCACTGAGTCAGATCCGATCCAATGAAGAAGTCATGATATGGCTTGATCAAGCAGCAAAACATGCAAAAACAAGAGCCTCAGTTTGTACAGGTGCATTCTTACTCGGGCAACTAGGGTATCTAGATAATCATTTATCAACGACACATTGGAAAGGAACCCAACATCTGCAACGAGAGTTCCCTAACACCAAAGTGCAACAAGATACTCTATACACTCATGATCATAACCTTTGGACTTCGGCAGGCGTGATGTGCGGTGTCGACATGACGTTGGCTATGGTCAATCAGGACCTTGGGGCCAAAACTGCATTAGAGATCGCTCGATCTCTTGTGGTGTCTTTGTTTCGTGAAGGCGGTCAGTCTCAATTTTCTGGCGCGATGGAATTGCAATCGAAAGCTCATCAAAACGACATTATCAACTTAATAGCCTGGCTCGAAGCTAAGCTTCAACAAACGGTCACCGTTGAGCAAATGGCAGAATATCTTAATACTTCTGTTCGAACCCTTCATCGTCGATGCATCAAGGCACTAGATATGACGCCCGCACAAGTTCTCAATGAGTTGCGTCTAGATAGAGCAAGGGAGCTTTTGCATCAGCCTAATATCCCGGTTAAGTCCATTGCTTATGAGTGTGGCTACAGTTCGCAGGAAGCATTGTCCTCTGCTTTTAAAAAGCGCTTTGGTGTTGCTCCAAAGCGCTATAGAGAACGATTCAGTCTTTCATAATATTTTGTGCAAGTTCAGCAAAAATGACTCTATTAATTTTTACTGGCGACCATTGACATACTGATACCCGAGAACACACCTTCCGCACTCTCTTCACCAATTTCGATCATGCCTGCCTTGCCAAAATCAACAATCATTCTTGGTGTTGCAATGATGTTTTCTTTGCCATCTTTTTGAGTTGCGACTACCGTATCTAATAGTACTCGTTCCTCACCTTCGATTACTACGATCTGCGGCTTCACTTGCACCTGATAAGGGGCTTTCTCTATCACTGTCCACTCATTAGTATTGGCATCGGCAGACAAGTCCGTCGGTGATTTTTTATCAATGGATACAGATATTTTTACCTTCAAAGGAACACTGGCCGAATTGGTGCGAAAGTCTGGTTGCTTTCTTAACATAAGACCAATTTCGGTGCCATCAAATACCGCAAGCATGCGCTCAGTCACAGCTTGCTCCTGACTCGTGATAGTTACCAGCGTTTTGTTAAAACGATCTTCGGAAACATCAAGAGTAACGGGTAACTCTTTAGCAAGAGCAAACAGTTCTTCGAGTTGCTCCTCAGCTCCTGAGAATTCAGTTCCTATCTCGCGACGATTTTCACTCTCACCCGTTTTAGTAATTGTATTAAAGATAAGTCGAGTTACCTTTGAAGAAATTTGAGCCGTAGTATCTTGTGCGCTCACTGTAATCACAGATATTGACAGAATAGCACTGATGGCCATAGCTAAAATATGTTTCAACGTCATACGAAATTCCTCATTTAATTGTTGTATTCGATAAAGATTAAACTTTTTCCTTAAGAAAAACGGTGTAGCAAACTTAGGAGCCTCCCGTTGAGCATGATGAACAACAAGCAACTGTGCTAGATGATGTTGATAGTTTTCATCTTTATGCTGACAAGACTCATCACAACTCAATTCGATCAGCTCACATGTTTGCCGATAAAACCAATAAATCACAGGGTTCCACCAGAACAGATATCGAACCATGACGGTGTACAACTGAATAAAATTATCTTTCTGTTTAATATGAGTGAGCTCATGCAACACAATTGCTTGCGATGCAGGCTGTTTTAGCAAAGACTCACCAATCCATATTTCTGGCTTAAAATAACCACGCACAAATGCATTAGAGTAATCAGCCACGACTAAAACGGGCACTGATAAAAGATCATTATCAGCAAACTCTTCGGACTTACCTTTTACACGTGAGGACAGCTGCTTCATCACAATCTGATGGCGACCAAAATGACGCAGTAACAACACACATCCAACAGCCAACGAAGCAATAACAACCCAGTGAAACTCCCATCCCAAAGATTGATCCGTTTGTGCGACTGCCGACGACACAGAAACAAAAGACTCCCAAACGACAATGCCCTGCCCATTAGCAAAAGAAGCATCGACAGGAAGAGATACCAGGTGCCAGGGAACCAGCCACGAGCTAATCCCGATCAGTATCACTCGTAAACGAAAACGAGCGGGCGCATTGTGCAAGAAAGATAAAGCAAGGATCACTAACAGTGATATCAGACTATTAATCAGTAAGTATTCCAACATATTAGTCTCCTAACTGTTGCTTTTTCTTCTGTATCAGGCTTTCAAGATAAGCAATGTCATCTTTATCCAACGTTTCATCTTCTAGCAAATGGCTGAACAAAGGCCGAGATTGCCCGCCAAACACTCGTTGTAAAAATCGCTTCACCAAAGGTTTCGAAAATTTGGTTTGTGCTAACACGGGCTGATAAAAAATCGTGCGCCCCTGTTGACGACTTCGAGCAATGGCTCCTTTTTCTTCTAACCGATCAATAATGGTTTTTACGGTGGAGTAAGTGACTTTACGTTCGGATGCAATCTGCTTATGCAACTCGGGCGCAGAGGCTTCCTGATGTTGCCAGAGCAACTGCATCACTTCCATTTCAAAGTCAGATAGTTTAATTTCTAGGTCAGTCATGTTTATCTCTACATCTGTAGATATCAATATCGACAATTGTAGAGATAGAGAGAAAAATGTCAAGAACAAACATCAAAAGCCAAATTGAATACAATATACAATTATTATAAGATACGTCATATAACGCTAATCGTGAACGAAATAAAATGATGGATAGAAACAAGTTAATAGAGCATCCTTTTCCCAAACAGGGAGTTCGTATAAAAACGTTGGAATATCACACTGGAGGCGAACCATTGAGAATCATTGTCGATGGTTTTCCAGAACTCGCAGGCAAAACCATTCTGGAGAAGCGTAATGATTGCCGAGAGCGCTTTGATCATCTGCGCACCGCCTTGATGTTTGAACCTCGTGGCCACGCTGATATGTATGGCTGCCTGATAGTTGAGCCCGAGCGAGCAGACAGTCATTTCGGTGTATTGTTTCTCCACAATGAAGGTTATAGCAGCATGTGCGGGCACGCTGTTATCGCAGTAACCAAAGCCATGGTAGAGTCTGGTGCCATTCCCATGACCTCTCCAATGACCGAAGTGCGCATCGATTCTCCAGCGGGTCAGATCCGCGCATTTGCCCATAGCGATAATGACTCAGTCACCAGTGTGCATTTTGAAAATGTTCCTTCTTTTGTTTATGGGCACTATCAAATAGCCAATATTATGGCCGAGCCCATTCCCGTCACCATCGCTTATGGTGGCGCTTTTTATGCCTACGTCAACGCCTCTGCCGTTGACCTCACATTGCGTCCAGACAATCACGAACGCATCATCAGCCTGGGGCGCAAGATCAAGCAAGAAGTGCAGCGCACTCTTACCATCGAGCATCCTTTTGAGTCTGATCTCAGCTTTATTTATGGAACCATTTTTGTGGAGCCAACCGACAACGAAACTCACAGCCGCAATGCTTGTGTGTTTGCCGATGGCGAACTGGATCGTAGTCCAACAGGAACCGGTGTCAGTGGTCGAGCTGCAATTCATTATCTCGAAAATGATATTGAGCTTGAGCAGCCGGTTGTTATTGAAAGCCTGTTAGGCAGTCGCTTTACCGTCACAGCGCTTAAAGAAACGACTTTTGGCCCCCATCAGGCCATCATCCCTCGAGTCGAAGGGAACGCTCACTTCATTGGTAAAAATGAATTTGTTGTTAACTCAGACGATCCACTCAGTCACGGATTTATCCTTCGATAGGAATCATACAGTGAAGATTTATTCAGCAAATGATGTGCATCAGGCGCTCAACTTTGATCAATTGATTAATGCATTGGACAGCGGCTTTGCTCAAGACTATTCAATGCCACAGCGGCAGGTTTATTCATTAACCGCTCAAAATCACGATGCGTTTGCGGTTTTGCCAGCCTGGAATAATGAAGTTATTGGAGTAAAAGCCTTTACCTACTTTCCAGAAAATCCAACGCCGGAATATCAATCACTGTATTCAAAAATCATGCTATTTGATCGCCAGCATGGAACCCCGCTCGCTCTGGTGGATGGCAGCAGTGTTACCTATTGGCGAACGGCAGCGGTATCGGCACTGGCCAGTCGTTATCTTTCTCGATCTGATGCTCGTCGCTTATTAATATGTGGAAGTGGTAACTTATCACCCTATATGGTGGAAGCACACGCCAGCGTTCGCCCTATCGACGAGGTTATCTGGTGGGGACGCGACCGAACCAAGGTTCAAGCAAAGATAGAGCACTGCGCCAGCAAGATGCCACATATCCAATTCCATCATTGCGACAACTTGACCGAACAATCCGCACATGCCGATATCATTTGTGGAGCAACAGGCTCACTAACGCCTGTCATTCTGGGAGATTGGGTAACCTCAGGAACTCATATCGACTTGATTGGCAACCACTCACCGACTGGGCGTGAATGTGACAGTGATTTGATTGTAAAGTCAGAGGTTTATCTAGATAGCTGGTTGAACGTTTTGAATGAAGCCGGTGAAATTCTTATTCCAATCTCTGAAGGTGCTTTTACCAAAGAGCAAATCAAAGGGGAGTTAAGCGAGCTTTGCAAAGGCGCAATTACTGGCCGCCAAAATACCCAGGCCATTACCTTATTTAAATCGGTCGGCACCGCACTTAGCGATCTGATTGGCGCACATCTGGTTACCAAAAATCTCAAATAATAAAGCTCTCTGTTCAAGCTTTGTTCTCTTTATCTGCTCAATGAGGAGCAATTGTGAAGGACAAAGCTATACCCTTGATTCAAAAGAATAAGCTGTTTATTCTAAAGCATGTAATCCGTAACTAATCAGGGGCATTCAGTGCACGAAGCACTTACACAGGCCTTCCATCAATTTCAGAGCGAACTACTTGGCTTTATACGCAAACGTCTACCCGACTCGTCTCAGGCAGAAGACTTGTTGCACGAGCTTTTTCTGCGCCTCGAGAGATACCCATCCGATAAAGTCATAAAAGCGCCCAGAGCGTATCTGTACCGAGCGGCTAATAATCTGATCGTCGACGAGCTGCGCAAGAAAAAAAGCTACGATCAACGCTTTGTCGCTGCCGAGCAAGAAGAAGCCCCGGTTCATATCAGTCCAGAAGACATTAATCACCACCAACAACGGCTGAAATTATTAGACAAGGCAATCAATGAGTTACCCGAAAAATGTCAAAAAGCCTTTCGTTGGCATCGCATCGAGCAACTGGACAAAAAAATCATTGCAGAACGTCTGGAAGTGTCTGTAAACATGGTCGAAAAACACCTGCGCAATGCCGTAAAACACTGCCAACAGCGACTCAGCGAGGCCGAAGAGACAACTTTTTCTGATTCGCATTCCTCAAAATCCTCGCAGCAACGTCATCATCAGTAACAGGAGCCATCACCGCTATGACAAACCAAGAGACCTCCATACAGATGATCAGAGACACCGCGTCTGACTGGTTGGTGCGTATGGAAACCGGAGAACTGAATGAACAAGAAGAGTCGGCCTTCGTAGACTGGTTGACGGCTGACGAGCGCCATCAAGATATTTTTGCCGAGATGGAACAAACCTGGTTAGACGCCGCCTCTTTACCTACCGAGCAACCTTCAGACAATATCGAAGCAGACGTGATCGCCATGCCTGCCCAAGCCAGTAACGCGACATCGAGCCGAAATGCCGACATCATCGAGCAACAGACCACCACTCAATCTCAACGCCCTTGGTGGGCCTGGGCCGTTGCAGCAAGCTTAATGTTTGGACTCATTTCGGCTCCGGGATTATGGTTGAGTATTAACGCTGACTATCAAACTGCGACGGGCGAATGGCAAACAGTCACCCTGGCTGATAACAGCGTTATTGAGCTCAATACGGACAGTGCGATTCAGGTAAGCTACAGTGATAACCAACGTCACATCACACTGCTTCGAGGCGAAGCCTATTTTGATGTCGCCAAAGATCCAGCACGCCCTTTTATTGTCACAGCAGGTGATGTTAACGCTCAGGCTCTGGGAACAGAGTTTGCGGTTCAGTTAACGAATGATGAGCAAACCATTGTCACCGTAACCGAGCACGAAGTGGGAGTAAGTTCGACGGATTCTGCGTCAGAAAAACCAATGGCTATTGTAACCGAAGGCGAGCAAATTGCTTATCAAGACACTTTTAGTACCATTCAAAAAGTTAATCACACTCAGGCAACAGCCTGGCGCACTCAAAGACTGGTATTCAACGATCAAAGTTTGCAATCCGTCATCACTGAATTGAATCGTTATCATCGAGGTCACATTACCCTATACGGTGATCATTTAAAGACTCAAAAGGTAAACGGTGTATTCAATGTAAAAGATCCAGTAGCAACGCTCAAAAAGCTGGAACAAAGCTTACCAATAACGGTAACCCAAATGACGCCCTATTTGATTGTTGTTAGTTCCAAATAGGAAGCCAATCATTGCGCCGTTTATTATCTTCCTTGATTCAGTTCGGATTTGGCTTAGCTTTGCTGGCAAGCTTTAGTGCCACCGCCCAAAACCCTCCCCGCTATCAATTCTCAATTGATGAGCAGCCTTTGCACAAAGCCATTTTAGAGTTCGCAGTCACACTCAACCTGGAGGTGGTGTTTCTTTCTGAGTTAACCGAAGGACAAACCAGTCAATCGCTAACGGGAGAGTTTACTCTCAAAGAAGCATTAGATATTTTATTTGCGCAAACGGATCTGCAGGCTAATATCACCACCGAATATTCCATCGTGATTCGTCGCCGCCCGGTTACGAAGCCTAAACTTAAGCCCGTAAAGATTTATGTACCCGAAAAAACTTCTCAGGTGACTGAAGCACCAGATGACAGAGTGGTTCGAGTTGTAGGAAAATTAATATCCCCCTACCGATTACACGCTACGCTTTCGAGCACTAAAACTCAGCGAGATTTTTTAGAAACGCCGCAGATGGTCAATGCCCTGTCGGATAGACTCAAACAAGACACTGCCTCGCGCGATTACTCAGAGTTAAGTCAATACGCCTCATCGGTCACGTTTTTGGAGCGCAACGCAGGGGTTACCAATGAATTGAGGTTAAGAGGTTTTTCGTACCCGGCATTAAAAATAGATGGTGTATCCGCTCACGGCTATACCTCTCCTCCTGATTTGGCTTTTGTTGATAATCTCGAAGTCGCCAAAGGCCCAAGTTCTGTTTTGTATGGACGTATGGAGCCTGGAGGCTTAATCAACTTATTGCTAAAACGACCTGGTGAAAGTCGCTCTTCCATACGGTTAAGCAGTGCCGAAGATGGATTTCAACGACTCGAGTTAAACGGTGACTTTTCTATTACTGAAGATTGGGATCTTCGCGCCATCAGTTTTGTTCAAAAAGATGGAGAGCGAGAGAACTTCACATTGAATGACGCCGAAGGATTTTATCTAAATACTCGTTACGAATGGCATGATGGCGCCTCCTGGAATCTACGCTATCGCTATGAAGAACAAAATGCCGCTCAGCACTTTGGCTCTATATCCAGTCAAGTGGAGCGAGAGGTAGAGTTGGTTTCTACCCCCAACGGTATCGCTCTTATCACACCTATAGACAACGATTTCTTAACCACCTTGGCGCTCAAAAAAAACAACGGGCATATCAGTCTGGAAGATTGGCTCATTGGTGATTGGGCATTACAAGCTCACTTGCAATTCGAACGTTATGAATCCAATAGCGAAACGCTTTTTCCTTTTATTGCCAACTTTGAATTTGAATACGAAGGCATTACCTACAACCGAAGTAATATTACTGATGCTCAATTAAACGACGCCGACTTTCTTGAAGCCATGAACGAAGCCTTCGCTGCTTTTGATCCAGATATTCAAACCATCGATTTTGAGTCATTGATTTTACCCAATACGTCAGAGTTCTTAAGCAGTGAAGTGATCTTGGTGAATAAAACACAAATTTGGGGGCATTCACTGGAACAATTATATGGCCTCAACTTGAGTCGCTCTCAACCGGGCCAATTAGTATGGCAAACTCACGATAACCGAGGTTCATTTAATGCAGGCATTAATGAGCAGGTGGTGATCAATAATCCTGACGTGCCCATCGATTTTACCGAAGACAATATCGCTTTGTTTGCTCAATGGGTATTAAGTTGGGGAGACAATGCCACCTGGTTTATCGGTGCACGGCAAGATGATTTTCGCATAGAGTCACAGCCTCCGTTTCAGGCCGATCAACGAAGTTATTCAGAACTGTCTTATCGCCTGGGTTGGGTTTATCGTTTAAATGCCAGCAGCAGTGTCTACGCAAACTACAGTGAATCTTTTACACCTCAATTTGAATTGATAGAAAGTAACAATGGCGATCAAGTGACGATTCGTTTGCCTTCACCCTCTTATCAATGGGAACTCGGGCTCAAACAGCTGTGGCTGGATGAACGCCTGCAAAGTAGCTGTGCACTGTTTGAAATCAAAAAAGAAAACATTATTTCTTTGATTAACGCTCAAAGAAACAAAGGTATCGAATGTGATCTGGCTGGAGAGCTAGCCGAAGACTGGCAAATCATACTTTCTGGCACCTATTTAAGAGCCGAAATCACCGAGAGCCATGCATCAGAAATACGCAGCAAAACACCGCGTATGACGCCCGAAAAAACCCTCCAACTGTGGCTGAACTACAAGCAACAGCTCTCAGATAGTAATCACCTGTTCTGGGGACTGGGATATCGTTATGTTGACGAACGCTTTGCCGATGACGAAAACCATTTTCTTTTCGAACCCTACCATCGTATGGATGCCAGTTTGCGGCTACAGGTTAACCGACGCTGGGAACTTGGCGTTCACATAAAAAATTTATGGAACCAAAGCTACGTAGACGGAGTCTTTAATAACTTCCCCTTCTGGGTGAATGAAGGTCAAAAACGCACACTGGAAGTCACCGCTCAGTACCAATTTGATTAGAGGAAATTAACGTGCAGCGAGTCACTCAAGGATTACTGCTTTTGATAAGCATCAGCTTATGCAATTCAGTATTCGCCAAACAGTCCCAAAAAGTAGAAATAAATAAACTGACCGACGGTGTCTGGGTACATGTGTCAGAACACACATTAAGCAATGGTAAAACTTATCCTTCTAATGGCCTGATCATCCAAGATGGCAAAACGCTCACTCTGGTGGATACTCCCTGGGATGCTCCGAAAACCCAGATTTTAATGAAACAAATACAGCAACAAATCAATCTGCCCATCACTAAGGCAGTCGTCACGCATTTTCACTATGACCGAACGGGTGGAGCCGATGTATTGAAAACGGCAGGTATCCCAGTTTATGGGCACCCACTCACAAAACCCCTGGCGCTCAAAGAAAACAATCCAACTCCCGATCATTTGCTACAAAAACTGGGCACCATCAATACCAAAGTGACTTTAGGCAATATGCAGCTGATGTACCCCGGTGCCGCTCACGCTGAAGACAACATTGTCGTATGGTTACCCGAACACAAAATACTCTATGGAGGATGTGCCGTACGCGCAGCCGAAGCCAAGACAATGGGTAACACTGCCGATGGAAATCTGGTTTCCTGGCAACATGCCATGGACCATCTGATGCAAGCGTTTGCAGATATTAAAGTCGTTGTACCAGGCCATGGTAACAGCGGCACTAAGAAGCTCATCACTCATACTCAGCAGCTGTTAAAAACCCGCCTTTCGAAATAACTTCAATAGCTCTAGGCCACTCAGCTTCGACACCGAGTGGCCTAGAGCGTCAACTCAACGACTATTTTTTGCCCACCTCTCTTTTAAATTCCATTTTTGAAGAGTTTTCAAACAGCCTTTGTAATCCATTGATCTTATTGAGCTTTTATTTCTTTCAGCTGTTGGTCCATCCTCTGTCACAACTTGGTCACCTCTTTTTATGAGTTATTTGCGAGCATTTGCAGCTACAAAATATCCGCTTTAAGAGAATCCAATATGTTAGTTAAAACCATCGATAGTGTTAAAAACTGTCTAACCTTAATAAGGAATAGACTGTTTGTTTTTACGGTATTTGCGACCGCTGCTCTTCCTGGTCACACCATGATAGTTGATGGAAAATTAGACGAGGCCGAGTGGCAAAACGCCCAAGTGTTTACTGAGTTTGTGCAGAGTTTTCCTAACACAGGTCAGTCTCCAAAAATGGCAACAAAAACCCTTTTGCTCACTCGTAAAGAGGGCATTTATGTGGCCTTTGTCAATCAACAACCTTTTGCAGCTCGTTCACGACGCTACAGCGGTCATGACCAATACACCAGTGCAGACTTTAATATGGTGTTTATTGATTTTAACGGTGATGGCAATACCGCCTACGAATTTGTAGCCACTCTTGGTGGCGGCACCATGGATGGTACTTACAGCCGCGGCAACAACAGCAACCGAGATTGGGATGGCCCTTGGACATCCGCCGTCTCAGAAGACGAAAATAACTGGTACAGCGAATTTTTTATTCCATGGTCTATTGCAACTTATAAATCACAATCTGCCGAAGCCAACAACCAACGTAATATTCGGGTGTACTTTCAACGCAATAATGTCTTTGCCAGCGAAGCCTATTCTTTTCCAGATACCAATCGCGGTCGTCCTAATTTCACTTACGAATACGCGCCCGTCAGCATCGATTTTCAGAGTGCTCAATCTATTTCGGCCAATGGATACTTAGCCACCGAACATGACCGAACAAAAAGCAGCCAGCAATGGGATGCAGGTCTGGATTTTATCTGGAAGCCAAATGCAGCCCAACAATTTATAGCCACCATCAATCCAGACTTTGGCCAGGTAGAAAGTGATGAACTCATTGTTAATTTTTCTACGATAGAAACATTACGAACCGACAAGCGCCCTTTCTTTACCGAAAACCAAAGCTTGTTTGATATTAGAGGGCCAGAAAATTTGCGCCTGTTTAATACTCGACGTATCGGCGGACTTTCTGACGGTGGCAGTGGTCAAATCCATGATGTGGATCTGGCGCTAAAGTCTCTAACAGCCTTTGAGTTTACTGACTTGGGAATCTTCTTTGCCCAAGAAGATGATCTACCGGATTCAGAAGGCAAAACCTTTTTAAGTGCTCGTTGGTTGCATTCTAAAGACCAGACAAACTTCGGTCAGTTAATTAACTGGGTAAATAACCCTACTCTTGACCGCGAAGCCATCACAACTAACTTTGACATTAATCATACCTTCTCACCACAAACTAAATTGTTTGCTAATATCATTGGCTCTAAAATTAGTCAGCCTAACAATAGCCAGACAGACGCAACGAGCAACAACACAGGGCTTGGTGCAACCATTAGTGCGAGTTATCGTCCTCAACGCACCTTCGAGAATCTATTTGAGCTGAGCTACTTTGACGAAAACCTTGAACTCAATGACCTGGGATACCTTGCCAGAAATAACCTATGGCTCACTCGCCTGACTTCCAAATACAACGACTACCGATTCACACCACAAAGCCTACTGCGCCGACTTTACTATCAAGGCAAATTGACTTACTCCAACAATACGCAAGGAGAAACTCTGCCCTGGAGTGCAGAGTTTACAAGTGCGCTTCAATTAAAATCCAAAGACTTCTTTTTAGTCTCACTTAATTATCAAAACGAAGGCACTGATGATTTAATTAGTCGCGGGCATGGTAGTGTTCAATTGCCTTCCCGCAAAAAGATCCGATTGCGCTATGCTTCGCCGTCTCCAGCAGATTTTTCTTACTCTGTTGATGCCTATTACTATCAAGAAGGAGTCAGTGAGTATGCAAAAAAATGGATCTTTGATAGTAAGATTTACTTTTCCGACACCTTTCGCTTAGATGCAACTTATACTTATATTGACAGTGACGATTGGCTATTGGGCAATAGCGATGGAGAACTCAATCAATATCATCGACGTTTTAACAAGTTAAATACAAAATGGGTTGCCAAGATCAATCAGCATTCTGATATCGCTGCAACCTTTCAATGGTATGGTTTAAAGAGCAAAGGCCAGCAAACATTTGCAGTCGGAGCATCTGGAGAGTTGCAAGCGACTAACGCTGCTCCAGACAACTTCATTCATAGCCAGTCGGCTCTTCAGCTGCGTTATCGATACCGTTTTGCACCACTCTCAGATTTCTATCTGGTCTACCTACGTAATCGATTTATCAGTGAACAGGATTTATCATTATCCTTTAGTGATCTCTTTCATTCTACAGAACCCAATCCTGATGAAGACCGACTAGTGGCCAAAATACGATATCAATTTTAAGTAAAAGATCAGTGGCTCAATGGTTTTATTGAGCCACTAATTCGATCAAGTTGGATTCATCACTCGATACAACCGTCACAATGACTTTATCAATCCCTAATGGCTCAAAGGCTCCAATTCGAGTACCAGAATAAAGTATTTTACGATGTCCATTGCGATAACTGACCAACCTCTCAGTTTGAGAGCTCTTGATTCGTTCAACAACAAACAAACTCTCCTCCTTCATAGCCCAATGTCGTAGCTCGGAGTCTTCTGGAGCCTGATAAAAAACTTCGCTTAAAGGTTCCCCATCTTTATAGGGCTGAACTTTGTTGTCGCCAACTAAAGAATAGTACCAGAGCTCTGAGCGCTTATCATAATAAGCAAGAGACACCCCGTTTTTTAACAGTGAAGTTTCCTTACTAGACAATTTAAATTGATAGAGAAAAGTCTGCTGCTCTTTACGATAAATGTAAGTAATACGGTCTTTATCGAGCCACTGTATATATCGAGGTTGTTGATGCTCTAAAGCAAGAACCTTAGCAGAACCAGACGCAATTGAGTAAATATGAACTTGTTGATTGGCTCGAACCAATAGTTGCTCATTATCTGGCGACCAACGAATGTCATAGATATAAAATGATTCGTCAAACTGACTCAGCTGAGTCAAGCGCCCATCTTCATTATCTTTTAACCAGATCTGAGCTTTACCGCTGCGCTTGGAAGCAAAAGCCAACGTCTTGCCATCGTGGGACAATACCGCGTTGTAATCAGGGTAAGACGAGTTGATCATATAGCGTTGATTGTTGCCATTTATTTCTACTATATCCCTGTCGACAATCTGACTGGTCATAGCGAAGCTTTGAGTGTTACCGACTCTAACCACTTCATTTAAATAACTCATGCCTGACGCTGTTAAGGTGCTCTGCTCGCCAGTAAGATAATGACGAATGATTTTATGAGAAGGATGCTGACCAATATGGACGAAAGAGTCGCCTTGATGATGCCAGTCAAACTGTCTTACATTTGATGAAACAGGTAAGTCAGCAATCCTGCTAAGGTCATCCATATTAACAACACGAATAAAATGTTTCGCTTTATCATCACTCAACAAAAAAGCGCCTAACTTTCCTTGTCGCTCCGGTATGAAGTACAGCAGATTGAAACCTTCTGTAGGCACCTCAACAACTTTTGATTGTTTGGTTTTGATATCAAAATAAAAGAGCCTGACTTGATGATCTGCACTGTGACCAATCCAATAAACTCCAGTACCTTGAGGCGCCCAAACGGGGTTCGCTTGAATATCAACAGAACACTCAAATAAGGGCTCTACTAAAGGCTGAGTTTCAAACAACAAAGTAACAAGCTTCACCCAGCAACTATTGTCAGTACCTTCACTATAAACCACCGCAGATTCGGTAGGAGACCACTGTGGCTTTGCATTTGAATCTTTAAGAGGAACTAGAGCCATTGGTCCACTCTGTTGTCGCTCTGACAAAAATAGCCAGGGTTGTTGCTGTTTATGCCCTACATAAACAAAGTGTTTTCCATCCACCGAGAAGCTGGGATGGTACTCCTGTCCAGTTTCACTGGTGAGTGGACGGGTATCATAAAGTGTTTCTTTTGACTCTGTGTTATCAGCACTCCACCAGAAACTACCCAAAATAAGAATGCTTAAAAACACAGCAATCAACATTGGGCTTTTCGACGTTGCCTTTGGCTCATTTTGCGCGGAAGCTTCTTTGGAATCTTCTTCACGAATATCTTCAACCTTAGCAACCAGCCGATAGCCACGTTTGGGTACGGTCTTAATATAGATAGGATCTCGGTAGTCATCGTCCAGCGCTTTGCGTAAGCGTGTTACCGCTCGGCTAATGGTATTATCTTCAATCACCTGCTCAGGCCAAACTTCATCAGCCAACTGCTCTCGACTCACCACATCGTTCTGGTGACTCACCAAAAGCGACAACAAGCTCATCAGTTGCGGCTCTAACTGCAGTGTTTCTCCTGACTCAACTCGAACAAGTTCGCAGCGAGACGGATAAACGCACCATTGATTAATTCGATAAGGACCCATAGATTTCTAAGGTAATGACCAACTCGGTCTATTCTAGATGGAATGGGGTTATAGTATCGTGATTTACTCAACCTGAAAACCTCCAGCCAATATCAGGTGGGTGAATCCCCTCTGTGAGTGTCACTATGATAATATGCTCTATCGAGCTCTTCTGGCAAAGGCCTAATAGTGGTTGCAATGAGAGCTATAACACAACACGAATAGTCCAGACTAACGAATAGAAGTGAGTCAAAGAGTTGGAAAATGATCTCTATGAACCTCATATTAGCGAAGCTCGAGACTTAATAAAATTTAGAGAATCCATGCAAGATATCTAGCCCTAAACTATGTGAGCCAAGTCTCATCCGTTAGCTATTTTCGTCAACTTTATTCCTCAGCTCCACCATAGCTCCGTCTTCACTATCATACGGCCTTTCTTTAGGAGCTATTTGCATGAAATCAATGTGTCGACTTTATTGTATCTCAATATTATTAACCACTTCTTTGATGGCGGGATGTGGAGGAGCATCAGAAGACAATCAAACAGCCACTCCCCCTCCTCCCCCAGACAATGGAAATCCAGGTAATGGTGGAAACAACGATAGCCTATTTAAAAATCCGATTATCTACGTACAACAAAAGAAAAGCATTGCAGGTGAGTTTCAAATTAATGATATTCATGGCAATTTTTTGGGTGACAACCCACCCGCTGATCAACCCATAGGCGGTAATCTGTTCCGACTGGACCCAGGTTCCAATCAGCCCGTCAACCTGACTCAAAAAACCAATGCTGCCGTAAGAAACCCAGAAGTTTCCTGGGATGGCCGCAAAGTTATTTTTTCGATGAAGCTTGGCGAATATGGCTTATGGCAAATCTACGAGATAAACGTCGATGGCAGCGGTCTAAAACGTATCACTCATACCACTCACAATGAGACAGAACCCGCTTATTTACCGGATGGTCGTATCGTATTTGCCTCCGACCGAGGCAAGGTTTTAGATCCCTACGAACAACACCCTGTCGGTTATCTCTACATTATGAACGCCGATGGTTCTCAGCCTTTTATGATGACCTCCGATCCCGGTGGTGATATGACACCAACCATCAGCGAATCAGGGAAAATACTTTTTACTCGTTGGAGTGCAACCATTCGTTTTCCAGATCTGGTTCAAGCGGATACCGAAGATCCTTTTGATCCTTTAGATATCAGCCGTTTTTTATTATGGGAAACCAAACCTAACGGTTACAGTGATGCTCACCCTATATTTGGAGCTCATTTTCCGCCCGACTTTAAAGGAGGTTTTGTACAAGCAAGACCATTATACGATGGTACAGGACGTATTGTATCGACGATGGCGACAGCAGAAACCTGGGGCGCGGGCGCCGTTGTTATTATCGACCCCAAAGCTGATGGCCTGACAGCCAAGCCACAATTTATCACACCACAAGTTGCTTACAGTTTCGAAGATCCTATCCCTGATGGTGAAGGCCGTTACCGAGATCCTTATCCAATGAAAGACTCTGGTTTTATCGTGAGCTTTGCACTAGGCCAGGTATTAAATCTGTGTTGCGACGATGAAAGCAGACCCGAAGTACCCGACTTTGGTTTATACAAACTCTCAAATGATGGCAAGCGTACTTTAATCTTTAACAACACAGAATGGTGGGAGTTAGAGCCCGTTGAAGTAGTTGCTCGAACTAAACCACCCGTACTCAATGACACTGCTCGTACTGATGTGAGCTGGGGCATTCTGAATACCAAAGATGTTCGCCTGCGCGAAAGAAACGGCAACGATCCTCAGTCAGAACAAAATGAAAATCAAGCCGCTTTCGTCAATATCTATAAAGCGGTGCCCTCTCACTACACCTTCGCAGCCTTTCCAGGCTACCGACAGGTTTATCCAGCGTTAATAGGTCGAGCCCCCGTTGCAAGCGATGGTTCTTTTGCAGCTAAGGTTCCAGCGAATGTTCCGTTACTTTGGGAAACTGTCGACAATCAGGGGAATGTCATTATTCGTGAACGTTTTTGGAATGCCGTCAAACCAGGAGAAGTTCAAACCTGCAGTGGTTGTCATTCTCCTCATGATAAATCAGAAGGAAATATTTCCAACCTTGCCCTGAATCAACCAACCGATCTTACACAAGTTGATTTGTCTTCTTTAATTCCAGGTTCCAACGATCATGCAAACGCTTGTCAATTTGAGTGGCATACTGAACAACCACGTCGAATTATTCGTGCGACAGGAATTTCTGACAACAAACTCGAATGTCATGATGGTGACCCCGCTTGCGATCACGATGCAGAATCGGGCTTTTGCAGCTTTCAAATCGGTGGATGTATCAACGTCAACGACCCTCGCCAGTATCTTAAGCAAACCACTCAATGCAACAGTCACAATATTCATTCGCTTGAATTGTTGCAAACTCAAACAGGCTCGGTGTCACTATCTGACTTTAGCAACAAACTATCACAGCTTGGCACTCATGTGTTTGTTAATGGTACTCAAACAGCAACAGGAAGTGCACAAACTGGTTTCGCTTGTTCAAACAAAGCAACGATCAAGTTACCAATCAATACCACCGAAACTCTTACAGTGATTACAACCAATGATCAATCCATTAATACTCGCAGTGAGTTAACCTTGCAGTGTAAGCCCGTTGCTCAAGCACCGACTTGTGAAAGAGAGTGGTGTTTCCCGACACCAAGAGTGGGTAATGAAACGCCAGTGCCCGATGATAATCCGGTCAGCTTTTAAGCGTTAATATAGAAGTGAGCCTCCCGTTTTATAACTAAGGCTCACTTGCACTTATTTATAGACACTGACTAAAAGTCTGCCATGGACTAGAGAAGAATGACTGTTTAAATAGGAAGTCACTGACAGAGCGATTCCACCCAACAGAAACACTCAAGTTGAGATTCATATAAACTATAGATAATTCTTCTTTTTATTTCTTCCTCCATATTCTCTCCTAATTTGCTACTTAATCTACCCTCCATCAAAAACATATAACAAACCAATAATTAACAGGAAAAAATATGACTTTTAAAAATTTGATGATGAGTACTTTAGTTAGCATATTGTTTGCTTCACAACCATTACTAGCATCTAACACAACGGTTGAAAGTGTGGATGACATTCTGGAAAGCATGGAAAGTCTGAAAGGTGATGACGACTTTACCAATGAGCTTATCTTTGTTAAACATATGTTCGATGATGCCAACCATAAGTTCCACAAGAACGATGGCGAAGTTAGAGATATTGCAAGACAGATGATGGTTAACACTTCACTTGTCACCATAGAAAAAATGCGTGAAGCCGTTAACATGCAGCTGTCAGGTGCTGTTGTAATGCCAATCACCGAGCAGGGTTTTATTTTGCTATCGGGATTGATCGATACAAGTATTAAACGACTGCAAGAAGATTTTCAACAGAGTGGTTTTGACCTGAAAAACCTACAGGCTTTATATCAACTGGCGACAGCTAAAAGCGTAGTCACCAAAACTCAGTTCTTTATGAACTACGACCAAAATGTAACTCTAAACTTTATGGCCTTTATGAACTGGTTAGTAGACAACAACGTCGCCTATGATCTGACTGTGTTTAAAAATGGCATGGCTGGTGAATTAATCGAAGAAGTAGGTGAAGATTACATTGAGTACTTATTAGGTGCTAATTATGTGATGTCTAATTAAACATTAAAGAAAGATAGAGAAAACCCTCGACCTTTTGGCCGAGGGTGTCAGAGCTTAGTACTCGACAAGTGAAACCAATAACAAGCTCATCTTTTTGATAAATATCAATAGAACTCGTCCAAGCTATAATGACCAAATAAAATGATGGTTTTCAGAAACTGTTTTATTCCCTTATAAATATCCTATACCATCTCTATTTTCTCAATCTCCGCTTTTTAGGTGCTCAGCTAATTTTGCCTGAAAATCATCTAAAAGAGACTCTACAAATGGTGGAAGCATCTCTATCACCTCACTTATATTTTGATGGACTAGCTCTTTTTCGTAAAATTGATCCCAACCAATATAACTACTTGACCAACCAATCTCCCCCTCTACAATCCAATTGTTATTAGATCTCCTTATCAAAAGGGAAACCCCCATTCCATCCTGTTCATCAGGCCCTTTTAAGTTTAAATCAGCATCTAATGCAATATTCAGTGTTACACCATCCTGAGCATAGTCATTCTCTGTTTCAGTTGACTCCTCGGAATAAGATGGATTTACACTCACAACAACTGATTTTACTTCAGACTGTTTTTGCACATTAATTTGGGCTCTACGAAAGGAAGCACGAACCACTCCCAACGCTCTTAAAAAAAATGATACGAGTTGATTGCAATCTTTATCCATAACTAACCTATTTAGCTTTCTTTTTTTTGGGAAATTTACCATGGCCTACAGTAGCGACTCCAGCTAAGTATCGCTCAACAATAGCGGGTATAGAAAACAGCCGAACCTATCGATGAATGACCTCTTGATCATCCCAATCAACAAAACCTTCATCATTTAGGCGTACAACAAGATGATAATGACTCGATATAACAGCATAAGCAGCTATTTCAATTGAGAACACTTTCTGCAGCTCAGGCAAGCCTGCCGAATTCCCATTGCTTTCAGTGTCTATAGCGTATCCTCCCACATAAAATAGCACGTTTGACACAATGGGAAATACAGTAGTAATACGAAATGTAGTGGTCAAGTATTTTCGTACCTACATTGAAAGACCTTATGCTGCTTCAGCATCTACGGGCGTTAAATATTGGTTATAACTATGTCCACGTTCATGGTTGTAATGATGAATATATTGAGCAATA
>NZ_JAMXSB010000020.1 GCF_024124665.1 Pleionea sp. CnH1-48 | reverse complement strand
TTCCTCTGTCTTGATACCTTTAGCTGCTTTACGTGCCCAGGCTTCAATTTCTTTCTTGTCCATCGGTCTACCATCTCCTATTCAATAGGTTAATAATAGACAGTTACACAGAGTTATTTACAGTCTCAGAAGAATCGCTTACAGCATCAATAGCGCGCGCCACTCCATGAACAACTGCACTTACATGGACACCACCATCAATAGTACATAAATGATTAGCAAAGCTATGACAATGCCCCTCTCCTTCTGACCATCCTAAAGCCAACTCAACACGAATATCATCTTCGACGACATTAAAGTGCAAAGAATTCAAAGCTAATACATCTTGCTTTGGAAGAATTTTATCAAGATAAGCGGCTAAACCTTTTGGATGACAATAAGACTCAGTCTTCCCATTTCTCCCAGTTAATTGGCAAGTTAGTCCAGCACATAAAAAAGACAACTCTTCAAAGCGAGAGGCAATAACTTCTTCATCAATGTTTAATGAAGAGAAATACTTAGGGTCCGGAGAAAATAGCATTCGAGTACCTACTTTCTTTGTTTCTCCTCGATTTTCTAATCCCTGAGACTTCCCCTCTTCAAATCGAATATGCCAATGAACTCCATCTTTATAAGAATCGATCTCACAATAACGGCACAGAGCATTAACGACAGCTAACCCGACACCATGAAGAGTACCAACATGAGTATGAGGCCTGTGATTATCCCAAGTAGCAGTACAATGAAGCTGCGTCATAATGGCTTCAATTGCTGACAATCCATCGACTTCAAAAACAGGAATGCCCTCGCCATCATCAATAACTTCCATCGAACCATTCTTAAATAAGTTAACCTTGATAAAAGAACTTTTGCCTGCAAGAAACTGATCCACACTATTGCTAACCACCTCCATCAGCATGTTAACAAGACCGCTTCCGTCTTCAGTATCGCCGATATACATACCAGGGCGCTTTCGAACACCATCTAAGTCACGAATTACCTTAATACTTTCAGCACTATATTCTTCGGCCATCAGCTATCTTCTCTCTAGAACGAAACGTCAATATTAAGCGGTTTAATACTCATAAAAATAAATACGAAACCCCATTTTTTCATACTCATCAATACGCTGCATACCGCACTTTTCCAGTATCTTCCAAGAGCCAATATTTTCTTCAGCAACTTCACCCACAATGCGTTCAAGGCCAAGTGTGTGTTTGGCAAACTCTAAAGTAGTTGATGCAGCCTCGTAGCCTAGTCCTTGTCCCCAATACTCCGGCAACATGCGATAGCCGATATCCGGCGCTCCTAAATCAGGCTCATATTTGACACCACAAAAGCCAATGACACGATTGTCCTCTTTATGGATTAACGCGTAACGCGCATAACCATACTGCTCATATTCTTTGAGCCAAATATCTTCAATAATCCCCTTCGCATCTTCTTTGGTTTTTACTAAGCCAGCATCACCGGTGTAACGAACCACATCAGGATGAGCGCTAAATTCAAAGACCGCATCAATATCATCTAAGGTAAACTTACGCATTTGCAGTCGTGGTGTATCAACTAAAATATCCATACAAAATCTCTCTTACTATTTATTTAATCCTATTCTTCTTCTGAGTCATTCCTTTTTACTCAACGCCATGATACAAGTTTCTAGTATTCGAAAAAACTTATTTAGCTTATTTTATATAATCTTCTTGCTAACAACCTTTAGGAGCAACAGCTCAGCTTTCGTCATTAAACACCTTTCTACGCATACTCGATAATAAGTTATAGAATGTTAATAAGCCGACAAAGTTAAACTGCAAGGAACTCTCTCATTGAACTCTAAGCTACCAACACCGAAACGAGACAGACTGTATCATTACTTTGTTGGTCTACTACTCGCTCAATTTGCCGTACCTGCAGCGATATTAATTTTTATCGGCAAAGCTGGAGTACTAATTTCTCTAGTAGCTCTACCTTTCACCTTACTCACCAGTTTGCTCATTGGGATACCAACCAGTTTTGTATTACATCGATTTGCTCAAATGAAACCAATTCCTATGTTAGGCATGTCCCTCGTCATATCTTCCCCTTTTCTGATAACCATGGCTTCCCTCTCTATCCTTTTCCTCATGGCTATTTTGCTGGCTAATATGCTCGGAACAACCATTTACTGGCTCTACCTTCGCAGCGTCGATCAATTAAGTAAATAGTGGTTAAAACTACCCCAATCAGCGAAAATTTGCGATAATGGTGTATTGACCTCGTAAAAGCCGTACACCCCGATGAAACTCAAATCCACATCTTTATTTAGTTATCCCAAATACTGGGCAGAATGCTATGGCGCTTCGCCCTTTTTACCGATGTCTCGTGCTGAGATGGACGAACTAGGCTGGGATAGCTGTGACATTATCCTGGTAACAGGTGATGCTTATGTGGACCACCCCAGCTTCGGCATGGCGGTGATGGGACGATTCTTAGAATCTCAAGGCTTCCGTGTAGGGATCATTGCTCAGCCAGACTGGAATAACCCCGAAGAGTTTACCAAGTTGGGGCAGCCAAACCTGTTCTTTGGTGTCACTGCAGGCAACATGGACTCCCTTATCAACAAATACACCGCTGACCTCAAAGTGCGTAATGACGATGCTTATACGCCCCACGGGGCCGCAGGCAAGCGCCCTGAACGAGCCGTTATCGTCTACAGCCAGAAGTGTCGCGAGGCCTACAAAGACACGCCTATTGTCATTGGCGGTATTGAAGCCAGTCTGCGCCGAATCGCTCAATATGATTACTGGAGCAATCAGGTTCGTCGCTCTGTCTTAATTGATTCCGGTGCTGATATCCTACTCTACGGTAATGCAGAAAGAGCCATTGCAGAAATTGCTCATGAAATATCTCTGGGCAAAAATGTAGAAGATCTCACCAGCATTCGCGGTACAACCATTGTTCGCAACACAATCCCTGGTGGGTGGACCGAGATAGACTCATCTCGTATCGATTGGCCCGGTAATATCGATGCAATGCCAAATCCCTACGAATACGCCCATACAGAAGGCGAAAACAACTACAGCGGTGAGCAAGGTGCAGCAGACTGTCAGTTCAAGGGTCAAGAGCCACCCGCTGACGAAGTGCCCATTCGGATTATCCCCATGCCACTCACGCGGCGGGAAAAACTCAATCCAGAGACCACTTATATCCGCTTACCTTCCTTTGAAAAGGTGAATAAAGACTCAGCTCTTTATGCCCACGCATCACGTGTTTTGCATTTAGAATCCAATCCCAGCAATGCTCGCACCTTGGTGCAAAAGCATGGCACTCAAGAAATCTGGGTCAACCCGCCTCCCATTCCGTTAGAAACTGACGAGATGGATGGTGTCTTCGATCTGCCTTATCAGCGTGTTCCTCACCCAAGTTATGGTGACGCCAATATCCCAGCTTACGAAATGATTCGTTTCTCGGTCAATATTATGCGAGGCTGCTTTGGAGGTTGTACTTTTTGCTCCATTACAGAACACGAAGGTCGAGTGATCCAGAGCCGTTCACAAGAATCCATCTTGCGCGAAATAGAAAACATTCGTGATAAAACCCCCGGCTTTACTGGCACCATTTCTGATTTGGGCGGCCCGACCGCCAATATGTATCATCTTAACTGTAAAGATGATGATATCCAGGCTAACTGTCGTAAGCTTTCTTGCGTGTTCCCAACTATCTGTAAAAACCTGATCACCGATCATAAACATACGACTGAGTTATATCGAGAAGCGCGGGCTATTCCAGGTGTGAAGCGAGTCGCGATTGCCTCTGGCTTACGTTACGATCTTGCGGTTGAAGATCCTGAGTATGTAAAAGAATTGGTGACACATCACGTAGGTGGTTATCTAAAAATTGCGCCAGAACACACCGAGCGCAAAACTCTTGATCACATGATGAAGCCAGGTATTGATACTTACGATACCTTTAAAAAGATGTTTGAGAAGTATTCTAAAGAAGCGGGCAAAAAACAGTATTTGATTCCTTACTTTATCGCTGCTCACCCTGGCTGCGAAGATGAAGATATGTTGAATCTGGCTTTATGGCTAAAGAAAAATGGTTTTCAGGCGGATCAGGTACAAACTTTTTATCCATCGCCAATGGCTTTAGCGACCGCTATGTATCATTCGGATCGCAATCCATTATCTAAAGTCAGTTATAAAACTAAAAAATTATTTACCGCAAAAGCCTTGGAGCAACGCCGTCTTCACAAAGCCTTTTTGCGCTATCACGATCATAAAAACTGGCCAACATTACGCAACGCCTTAAAGAAAATGGGACGACAAGAATTGATTGGCGACGGTGATAATCAACTGATTCCATTGGACGATAAAAAACAGGCAGGACGTCGTGGTGGTAAGCCTCAGAGCCAGCCTAGAAAATCATTTAATCCTCGTTTGAAAAAACAAAACAAATCTCGAGGAAGAGGCGCATCTCGTTAGAGTAATGGTGAGTCATCACAAACATGGGTGACTCACTTTCTACTCCTCTCTATATCAAGGCCCATCACTCTTGAAAAACATAGCTCTTTTTGCCGACGTTCAAAACATTTATTACACCACTCGAGAAGCATACGGAAAACCGTTTAACTATCGAGAACTATGGCGTCAACTATCTACTCAGGGCAACATTGTTCTGGCCAATGCCTACGCGATTGATCGCGGGGATCAGCAGCAACAAAAATTTCAAAGTGCACTCCGCCACTTAGGCTTTGACGTTAAACTGAAACCTTTTATCCAACGCAGTGATGGCTCTGCAAAAGGTGATTGGGATGTGGGTATTACCATCGATGTGTTGACCGCCGCCGAAACCGTTGACCGAGTTATCTTGCTGTCTGGCGATGGTGATTTTGATGTGCTACTCAATACCATAAAACAACGCCATCATGTTCAGGCCGACGTATACGGTGTTCCAGCGTTAACGGCTCAGTCACTGATGAGCTCAGCAAGCAATTTCTATCCGATCACAACGGAGTTGCTACTTTAGGCGTTATTGATTAGTCTCTTTTTGGCAAACTGCAATAGGCTCTTCTCTCAATACTCGCACTTGCCAGCGCCGAGCATCAGCCTGTATGTTACTTCGATGCTGTGCCGTTACGACATAACGAATACACGGCTTGGCCTCAAACGAAAACGGTAAAGAAAATAGATAACCGTTAGGATTTTCTTTGGCTGAAGTTAATTCGAGAACCCGAAACCCGGGCTCAACTTTCTTCACTTTAGTGACATTCAATGATGTTTTACCATCAACAGCTGTCACGTACACATCGTAGTTTTTTGAATCTGATGCAACACTACGACTGCCATCAATAATAGAATAAGGCCCTGAAGCACAAGCGGTTATTAGCAACACTATCAAGCTTAACAAAATAATCTTCATTTCAAGTCCTCACTTATTAAGGTCGTTTTGCAACCTATTCAGCTTAAGTTCATTTTTGCTCATGTAGACTCCTAAGCTCCCCAAACTCAAAGTTCTTGGCCATGAAAACCTACTCTTGCTTTATTATTCTTTTCGTATCCCTGACGGGTTGCACCTCTCAATCTCTTTATAATTATGGCAGAGACTATCAAATTAAACAGTGTTATGAACTCCGTCAGCAAGACTGGAATGACTGCCTTGCAAAGGCAGAGATGTCTTATCGTGAGTATGATCAGCAACGTAAAGATGCTTTAGAAGACAAAAATTAGAGGATGTTGATCTTTCTTTGGTATTGTCTGTCAAGCAGAGGCACTTAACTTATTCTTTGGTGACTTCGAACTGATCTTTTTTTATCGCTTCAATAATACGTTTTACCTGAACGTGCTCTGGATTCATAGCCGCATAGGCATTGAGCAATTCTAGCGCCTGTTCCTTTTTACCTTGATGAAAATAAAGCAATCCTAAAGTATAAGCAGCTTCTTTATGACCCAGCTTTAAGGCTTTTTCGATAAAAGGAATACCCTGCTCATGGTATTTACGGGTCTCTGCCATAAACAGACCATATCGATAGTTATAGCTAGGCTCACTAGGGTATAGAGCTAACAGCTGTTCATAAAACTGCTTGGCTTTATCGGTTGCTCCCTTTAAATCAAGATTATGACCCATCGTATAAACAAAAGCTGCTCGAGCTAAAAAACGCTCATCAGCTTTCTCTGGCATAGCAGTTTGCATGGCAGCCATTAACGCTTGCAATCGTATGGTGATGTCTTGCCGCTGTTTATCATTATCAAAAGAAGGTGGATAATAACGAGCATGTTGAGAAATTCGTCTGATGTAATAATTAACAGCAGTCAAGTTCAACGCTTGCCCAGCTTGTTGGCCAGTTTTTTCTGGCACCAATAGCTGCTTGGTATCATAGCGCCAAACTTCTGCCAGAGAACTCATGCTCACTAATAAACAGCTTAATGCCAATACGTAGATTTTCATATCCCGTTTATAAACCCTATTTTAACTGACGATAGACAAAACACTGGCGCCGACACCGGCCGCTTTTTTAACGCAAATTTGCACAGGAATGCGCTCCTTAAGTGCTTCGACATGACTGATGACACCGATCATTTTACCGCTCGCATTGAGTGCATCTAACGCATCAAGGGCGATATCCAGAGTATCAGCATCTAAAGTACCAAAACCTTCGTCCAAAAACAGCGAATCAATAGAGGTTTTGTGACTGACCAAATCCGATAAGGCCAGCGCCAGCGCCAAACTCACCAAGAAGCTCTCTCCTCCCGATAGAGTTCGTGTATCTCTGGCCACATCTCCCTGCCATTGATCACAGACCTCTAATTCCAGATCACTGCTGTTTTTGCGAATCAATCGATAACGCCCATGCAACCGCTTTAATTGATTATTGGCTAAATAAACAAGATGTTCCAGAGTCAGCCCTTGTGCAAACTTACGATACTTAGCACCGTCAGCAGAACCAATCAGCCCCGATAGCTGCTCCCAACGCTGTAATACTTCGCTCTTTGACTCAATTTCCTGAAGCAATACACCTTGGCGTTGTCGGCTTTCTTCATCAGCCTTTAGCTGCCCACGAATCTCTCCACGACGTGATAAAATACCTTTGCGTTCTTCATCCAGCTTACCAATCAGTTCATTCAGTTCTGGTTCTGACAGTTCTGTCGATTTGTTATCAAGGTGTTGTTGTAATTTGGCTTGCACTTGCTCATAGCGAATGGCAGCGCGTTGTCGTTCTTCTTCTAGAACTTTTTGCTGCGACTCGATAGTGGCCTTCTCTTCCAGCGACAACAAAGCACTGCGATAAGCATCTTCTGTTTCGAATATGCTCTCCTCTAGTGCTTGTATCCATAATTTATGAGACTGCTTCCATTCATCTTCCATTTTGTGCAATTGTTTGGTCAAAGCTTCGGCCTGTCCCTTGATACCACTAAGAGACATAGTTTTCTGTTCATAATCCAAATTAAGCTCTTCGAGCGTTAATCGAGTGGTTAGTTCTTTTTGACTCAAATCAGTATCATTAAGGGCATCACCTCGCTGTTGCCACAGGGCTCGACTACTCTCAGCTTGCTCAAGCTCCAGAGCATTTTTTTCAATATCAACATTGATTTTTTCATGCTCTTCTCGCAAACACTTACGTTGTTGCCAATCCTTTTGCCATTGCTCCATACTGCTACGCCACTCTTCACCAGGTAACAAGTATCCAAACAATTGCAGCTCTTCTTTTAGCAAACTTTCTCTATTATCAAGTTCACTGCGCACAAGTTGCTGCCTGTCCGCCCATTCAATAAGCGCCTGTTTTGCGGTTTCAAGTTTCTGAACAATCAAAGCACAGTTTGTTTCTAGAGTCTGAGCTCGCTCCTTAGCCGATTGTAACTGTGTCAGTGATGTGTCTTTATGTTGTCGTTTATCTTCAATCTCTTGAAGTTGTTCCTGATGCTGTTGGTTTTCAGAATCACACGTCTTCAAATAATCATCTAAGGAGTCATGCACGCTATAAGACAAACCAAGCGTTTGATTCAATGATTCCCACTGTGCTACTAAATGATTAATCTGAGTATCCTTGGAATTAACCAGTTCTTGTTGCTCACCTACTTGCGACTCAAGAGCGGTAATAGTGGCATTCAACTCAACGCCTTGTTCTTTAACACCATCCAATTCTTTTTGTTTAGCTTCTAACTGCTGCTGGCTAACAGATAGAGTCAGTGTTTGATATTCAGAGACGGCAGGGTGATCTGTCGAGCCACACAAGGGGCAAGCATGTTCAGGCTGAAGCTGCTCACGATATTGACTCAAGCTAACAATCTTTTGTTCCTGCTCCAAAATGGTCTTTTTATCTTTTACTTGCTCACTCAGCAGTTTGTATTCATTGCGCAACGCTTGCCTTTTCTGTGAAAGCGCGGTGATACTGCTTTTGTTATTGGCAATACTTTCATCAAGCGCAGTTTTATCCGACAGCATGGGCAACAGTTGCTTTTGCAACGCACTTAACTGGTGGTTAGCCTGCATGCGAGAACTTAGTGCAACACCTATATCGCGGAGAGACTCAAAACTATGCTCTCCTAAAACCTCATTCAATGCTTGCTCTGCCTCTTGATGGATCAAAGCAACTTCAGATAGATACTCTTGATGCTGCTGAATTTCCTTTTGCTTATCAGCAACACTTTGTTGGAGTTCTTCCTGTGCCCGAGACTCAGTCTGACGACGTTGAGTCAGCGTATTAAGCTCAGTAAGAAGTTCTTCTCGACGTTGCAATTGAGTTTCCCAACCATAAAGTTTATCACCAAGAAGATCCCTTTCTGAGTGTTGCTGTAATTCTTGCTCACAAAAACGCTTTTGCTCTATCAGCTGCTCTTTTTTTGATGCAATATCTTGTTGTTGTTTTCGAGATAACAAAACTCCTTGAGTCCTTGTATGCTCAAGCTTATCGCTGACTTCTCGATGCAACTCAACACTTTGAGCTACTTCTTCCTGTTGTAACTCGACACGCTGTTCTTGCTCACTGGCAGTCATAAACTGTTGTCTTAGTTCTTCCGCAGGCGCGTTCTTGAGCAGCCGTTGTCTCTGAGGTTCAAATGCCTGCCAGTTGGACTCACAGTGTTGATAATCAGCCTGACTGGATTGTACCGCTTGTGTTTCTAACGTTAATTGCTGATGCCACGCGAGTTCTTTTCGTTTTTGTTCAATATTTTTATCATAGCTAGCGACTTGATGTTCAGCATCAACCAGCTCGCTTTCTAACTTATCCTTGTCAGCATCCGCAAGCAACATCACATCGCCTGCTCTGGTCTTCAATGCCAACATTTCTTGCTTAAGTGTTTTGTGATTTTCGAAAACTTGCTGAGAAATCAAACCATATCTATCGGAGCCTGTTAGATCTTCCAGCAACTCGGCTCGTTCATTCGCATTAGCATTTAAAAAAGCGGCAAAACTGCCTTGAGCCAGCAACATTGATTTAGTAAAACGACTAAAATCCAGCCCTGTTATCTCTTTTATTTTTGCTAGTTTATCACTGATTTTCTCAGCAATAATGGTGCCGTCATCCAGTGCCAGTTCAACTTGCGGTGCTTGCAATTTGCCATCGACTTTTCCACGCGCTCGTCTTTGCGCCCAAAGAGCTCGATATACTTTACCTTTGACAGCAAAAGTAACCTCAGCGCTGCACTCCGCTGTGTGTCGCGTCATAACTTCATTCGTCGTCGCAGAGATAACCGCCATTCTGGGTGTTTGATGATAAAGCGCCAAACAAATAGCATCGAGTAACGTGGTTTTTCCGGCCCCAGTGGGTCCAGTGATCGCGAATAAACTGCTTTCGGAAAAGGGTGATTGATTAAAGTCGACTTCCCATGTTCCTTTCAGTGAGTTCAGATTACGTAAGCGCAGGGCCATAATTCTCATAGAGACTCCTCCACTTGCGTAGAGACCTGTTGATATAACTCGATCAGTTCTTTCTCTACATCTTCATCAATAGCTTCTTGCGCCAAACGGCGTTCAAATACTTCAAGAACAGATAGCTCTGCCAGGGTTTCGTTCTCTTGCATTTGCATGGGTTGTTGTTTGACGTCCCTTACCCGCTTAATCCATAACACTTCAACGGGCAGTTCGGCAGTCATCTCTTGAATGGGTGTTTGCAGATCACTGATGTAATCATCCGACTCAACCTCAATGGCCAACCAGAGAGTGGAAGAGACTTCTTCTATAGGCCGAAAGGACTCACAGGCCAACTTAACGGCTTGCGGTAGAGAAGTTAATGATCCCCGTACCGTTTGCAAGCACTGAAACAAAGGCACATCAAGAGGTGAAACCTGGTGTAAAGCACCATCCAGAAACTCAACCAGCAAGACATGTTTTTGTCGATTCGTTTCATCGAAGCTCAACGGTATAGGAGATCCCGAATAACGAATATGCTCAGTACCTGCAACCTTCTGTGAACGATGTATGTGGCCTAAGGCAATATAATCGGCTGGAGGAAAAGCCGCAGCAGGAAACGCATCCAGAGTGCCAATATAAATATCGCGAACCGAATCGCTGGTCATGGCTCCCACTGTCGTTAAATGGCCCGTCATGATAATCGGCAAAGCTTCCCCTATCGCTTTGCGTTTATCTTCTGCTTTTTGATACATCCTTTGATAATGTTCAGAAATACCTTGCTGTAGCTCTGATTGTTTTTCTAGCATTTCCTGACCCGATTTACTCAACATAACGTCTCGCGGGCGTATAAAAGGAATCGGGCATAAGAGTGCCGATGCATTTCCTTCAGCGTCGGTTAGGGTCACAACCTCCTGGCTATCAAGCGTCGAGAACACGCGAGCGTTAAGACAGTTTAACAAGGACTTCGATTCATCGAGCACAGCAACAGAATCGTGGTTTCCGGCCAGAATAATCAGGTCAACCTGAATGCGGTTTAATTCGACAACAAATCGGTTATACATCTCTCGAGCATAACTAGGAGGGGTCGCTGTATCAAAAACATCACCAGCCACAATAATCGCCTGAACTTTCTGTTCTTCGGCAATCTGGACTAGCCAACGCAAAAAAGCTTCATGCTCTTTGGCGCGTGACTTGCCCATAAAATTCTGTCCTAGATGCCAATCAGAGGTATGGATAATTCGCATGCGGTGGATGTTCCCTAAATAGGTGTTAATTTAGTTATCTTTATATGGGTATCATCAGCCAATATATCAAAGTTCAATATCGCTTACCCCGAAATATAGAGTGAAGCTTTGCATCTTAGTTGGCGATAACTCAATACTGTCTATGATACACTGTTCTTTTGTCATTGTCGTAGTTAGATAAGTAGTATGTACGCTTTCATTTTGAGTATTGCTCTAGTACAACTTCTGTTTATTGTCATTCTGGTCATCACCAGTCTTGTGACTCAAATTGCAATCAAAGAGATTAGTCTTGGGCTTGGTCCCAAACTGCTGGGGCGCCAGTGGGGGCAAACACATGTTCAAATAAAACTCATCCCCTTGGTGTCTCATGTCTCTTTTTATGAAACACCTAACTGTCCTGGCTATCAAAAACATTTAACCTTTAACCATTTGCTCCCTTTGCATAAAATAGGTTTATTAATATCTGTTCCATTATGGTTGATGGTTGCAGCAGCCTTTAGTCAAACAACGCCTCTGACTTCCCCTTTTGATATAGTAAGCATTATTGTTGGTGGAGCATTGAGCCCTATTGATGAAGGAAGTCAATATCTTGCTGTATTATTCCAAGCGGTTAAGGAACAGCCTGCGTTAATCACCTTTTCAGAAACGCTTTGGTTTTATGGCATACTCCAACTTTTCCCTGTTTTGCCTTTTATGGGCGGACAAATGCTCACGTCTCTAATACCATCAAGAGTCTCGCAAAACTTGAAAGACAAACTGCTTCAATTCTCCTTCTTGATCGGCACACTATTGTTTGTCCTATGGGTATCTGCCTTAGTAATGTTCTGGATAAAATAATCTCGCATCGCATATTGAAGGAATCTATTTATTGCGACCTTGATGTTGTTGCTATCCTTTTTTTGCAATAAAACTCATTTCATTTTGTCCGTAAAAATTTTGCTACAGGTGCTTATGTTATATTTTTTTCGTTAACATCGCAGCTCACATTGATTGGAGTGCTCGACTATGAAAAAAATAACGTTCCTGCTTTTACTATCAATACTCTCTTTCCCTTTATTAGGTTCGGTTACCGCCTACCGAGGGAGCATACTTCACTTTCTGGAAGATCCAGCTCAATCAAGGGTACTGGATGAAAGCTATCAATATATTGAAGATGGTTTACTCGTAGTCGCCAATGGCAAAGTTAAATATGTTGGCGAGTATCAAGACATAGCTCACCACTATCCAGAACACTGGATAAAAGACTACCGTGGTCATCTTATTATGCCCGGCTTTATTGACACGCATATTCACTACCCACAAACCGAAATGGTCGCAGCTTACGGACAACAACTTCTTGATTGGCTAGAGCAGTATACTTTTCCTACAGAGCGCAAATTTGCAGATAAAAAATACGCAAGAAAGATATCGAGAACATTTTTAAAACAACTCATTAGCAATGGCACCACAACCGCTTTGGTATTTGGCACCGTCCATCCTCAATCTGTAGATGCATTATTTCATTACGCTCAAAAATTAAATATGCGACTGATTGCGGGCAAAGTCATGATGGATAGAAACGCCCCAGACTATCTGCTTGACACGCCAGAAAGCAGTTATGAAGAAAGCAAGCAGCTGATTAATAAGTGGCACAAAAAAGGACGTCTTCTTTACGCCATCACACCCCGCTTTGCTCCTACCTCGACACCAGAGCAACTGCGTCTTGCTGGCAAGCTTAAGCAAGAGTTTCCAGATACCTGGATTCATACGCACCTATCAGAAAACCTCGATGAAATTGAGTGGGTAAAAAGCTTATTTCCTGACCGTAGCAGTTATACTGATGTTTATCACCACTATGGCTTGACTTCATCTCGCTCAGTCTTTGCCCATGCGGTTCACCTTGAGGATGAAGAATATCCATTATTATCCAGTTCACAATCAGCCATCGCTTTTTGTCCTACATCAAACTTATTCTTAGGCAGCGGATTATTTAATTTAAAAAAAGCAAAGGACAATAAGATCCGCGTAGGTATGGGAACCGATATCGGCGCGGGCACTAGCTTCTCTATGTTTCAAACTCTAAACGAAGCTTACAAGGTTACCCAGTTGCAAAAATATCCGCTATCCGCTTTCGAAGGTTTCTATCAGGCGACACTAGGTAGCGCCAGAGCTTTAAGCCTTGAAAATAAAATAGGCAACTTCACTTTGAATAAAGAAGCAGACTTTAACGTTATAAAATGGGCCGCGACTGACTATCAAAAATTTCGTATGCAGTTTGCTGATGAGTTACATGAGAGGCTTTTTGCACTCATGATGTTAGGCAACGAAAATAATATAAAAGCGACCTTCATTGCAGGAAAAAAAGCAAAACTTCATCGATGGTAATAGACAAAGCCAGTCTCATCGACTGAGACTGGCTGCTCGAGGAACAATAGCGTAATTAGGATAGCCACGGTAGTCAGGCTTAACACTGCGAGACATAAAACGTTGCCATGCCTTTTTAGCATAAGCGACATCGGCATCCACCGCTGCCGCAAGCGCTATCTGTAAATTAGAAGGAAAACCGGAAGGAGAACTGGAATAACCAACCATTTCACCTTTCTTAAGCTTTAAAGCAGCAGCTAATTGCTCACTCGCGCAAGAATGCCCTGAGTCGTTAAAACCGCCGCCGTGGGGAATATTTTTTCCGTTCGTACTATCGTAAGTCTGTTTGATCGATGGATACATTGCAGCGTTCTTGTTAGGTGCTACCAGCAAATGATAGGTCGAGGCAAAAATCCAACAATAATCATCTTGACGACTTGCTCCAAATCCCATTCGCTGAACAGAAAACTGCGCTTTCCATTGAGCCAGTGCAGATGCTTGTTGATATCCCATATCGACGAGCGACTGAATCGACCAGGTAAAAAAGTCATCCATCCAGGGTGATGCTGTTGGGTAAGAATAAACAGGCTTCATAGCTCCATAAGTATTGGGCCGCCCTAAAACGTAAAGCTGATGATAGTGCAAAAGATTATTGCGCAGACGTTTATCAAAATAAGACTTCATAGGGTGCCTATCAGGCGTTATAAATGCTGCGTGCCCTAAGGTTCTCATTGCCCATGCCTGCCCCCTTTCTTGTAACTCATGGGCAAACAAACCAGCACTCTCTTGTCGCACAACAGGATTCATTTGCAACAAGTTAAAGTTCGCCCAAAAGTGCAACTCTTCCAAATAATAATAATCCCCCGTCACTAGGTAAGGTAAGTAGGCGAATGAAGGCTGATGGGCTGTATCTGCAGTGTAAGGCACGATACAGGCGCTGGTTTCTTCTTTACAAACCGAAACATGTTCGTTGCGCTTTGTTTGTGGATTTATTCCTGCGTTGTAGCTCCAGATAGAAGTGGCATAAGGATAGGTATCAATGGACAAAGGCAGCCCAGTTTCTTTGTCTCGATAGTGTATATTCCATGAGCCAGCTAAGTCGGCCGTTCCCAAAGTCGCAGCTTTCACCGTTGCATCTTGACTTAATAGATAAACAGCCGCCCAACGTGGCAACGGGCCAATATCTGGACGTGCGCCTGTGTCTGGCATTTTGGGATAGGCAAGACCAATCCCCATGGGTTCAATCTTGTCATAGGTATATTCAATCCCTCCAGTCCCAACTTTTACTCGATAGCCTTTTTCATTGACCGCAATCGTTTGCGTTTTTGATTGCCACTCCCGCTTGTAGAAGCTCAGCATTTCTGGAGTGATATTGTTGATTAATTTAGGGTCGTAGTTGGGCAAGGCTCCAGAGGCAAGCAAAGCAACAGGATCATGTTCTATATGTATATCTGGAGTGCTGTTGACCCAAAAACTCTTACGCCAACGCGCATTACGCAAGTGCTTGAGTGCCTTATTTTGATACCTTACTTGGTCATTAATAATAACTTTGACCTGATAGTCATGATTCTTAGGATTTTTTGCATAGGCGTGGGTGTTTTCTACAATCGTACTGATCCATAGATCCTGAGTTAAAGGATACTCTCGAATACTAAAACGCGCCGAGAGTTGAGGATGTATTTTTCCAGATTCATTGACGAAGTCGCCAGAAGTTTGCCACTCGTTCACCACAGGGCCAGAAAGCCATTTTAGTGTTGAGTTTTTTAACGTTGGTTTTACATTGCTGCGATATAGCTGTCCATCAATCAATAGTTCAATTCTAGCCTGCCAGTTTTGATTCAGCGGAGCCTCAGATGACTTATCACTCGGCTGCAATAACTCGCCAATAGGCACTAAAACACCAGAGATTGCTTTTGCTGATATAAGCTCAGGAAGAATCAATGAAAAAACAGCATGTCGTAACGAATCATCCGGATGCGTTGCTTTAACGTCTGTTTGTACTGGGACTAGCTGACTTTCACTTTCTATCCAAAACCCAAAGGTTTGTGTAGCGGTCACTTGAGATGGAGGAAATACCGTAGCAAAAGTAATAGGTACATTTGTTAGTTGCGTGTCGTTTTGCTTTTTGAAAACAAACTTTTGCCCTTTTTTAACATCAATCACCGATATCGATGCTTTTGATTGATGTTTGGTATTTTTCTGAAAAGTAGCGTTAAGAGCGACTTGATAATTCCCCGCACCACTTGGGAAAAACCGCATTTCAGACAGTGGCATATCCTCAAATGACAAATGAGATTCATCAGGGAAAGTAAGTATCCACTCATACTCGACAACCTGATCGGCCATGTTTTCTTCAAAAGCCGTTTGAACAACAATTTCATCGCCTAAAAATACAACAGGCTCTGCTTCAATCTTAAACGCTGCGAGAGCAGCCTTATTGAGAAAGCAAAACAGAAGCAGCCCAAATACTGTTCTTTTTGACTTGATGACGGCAAATAGACCAGAGGCTACAGATAACATGGTTTTTACAGGTAAGTTTATAAGGCTCAAGGTAGCATGTCCCTGATAAATGGTTCCCCTTTTAACATGCCTTAATTATGCAAATTAAACCGCCGAAAAACAATCGTCGTTATACATCACTTACGTCAGCGATATCAGGCAGCCCAGCCTTTTATCCATCGGTATACTGAAGTATCCTGGGTATTACGCAAAATGAAGTGTGCTATAGCACTGCGCATATTCACCAGCAACTGCTGAAGGCGGCGAATATCCACAAACTCAAAACGAGGTATTGGTCGCCAGATAGCTGGACTTGAGGCCTCTATTTTGTATCCAGAAAAAATATAATGGAAGTCGAGTTGGCGCTGCTCAGTACTTAGTGGAAACTTTAGAGCAAAGTGACTTGTTTTCTGTTCTGCACATTTTATCAGTTCGGGTAACTGAGCAAGGAAGCCAGGCAAGTCCCTTGCAATGGATAGTGGCCAACAGCTTTCACCAAAACCACTTACAACAAATCGATTTTCTTTAGTCTGAGCTAACAGTTGGCAAAGATGGCTGAAGTTTGATGATAGACTTGAAGCATCTCCAAAACTCTTACGGTTAAACAAAGGTTTTCCTACATCAGAACTTAAGAAAAGTCCCATATAAAATCCATCGCTGGAATAATCATTAACATGATCCACTTAAAATAACTCTCGCATAAATTTACAGTCAAAAATAATTACAAACATAAAATACTTTCATTGTTAGTAACTTTTTATCACAACGAGTTCCGTTCTTATTAATAAAATATGCAATAACCCACGTTTATTTTTTTTGCAAATCAATTAGAGATAAGCATTTAGCTTTGTACTTTAATCATGTGTCTTCGTTTAACTTAAAGTAACATCAAATACTGACACAGTTACTCATCATGATTACTTTTTCTTTATGAGTTAAGCTCCTTGTTTAGAGCAACAAATATCCAGCCCTTATCCACTTTTGTTTGATAGGATTTGACGGACAAAATCTTCTCTTCAATGCACTTTCCACTGGTTAAAGAAAAATGTTGCCTTGATATGGGAGATGCAACAACAAGCTCCTTGCCAAAAGAACCGACGATACCTCTAGCCAACACATTACTCCGGCAGGAAGGATCGTGATTATTAATGGCGTAAACTTGATCAGACGATGTTCTAAAGACAGCGATTTGTTCACCTTCAATAAGAGCAGCCACGCCAGTATCAGGAATAATATCTTTAACACGGCAAGTTTTCTGCCAGGCTAATAAATGAGATTCAATCATTTTATCTTTCCCCTGTGCTATCCACTTTCAAAGTTGTCAGACCACGCCGATAGAGAAATGATAACAGCCTTACATGACACAGCCATTAACTCTCTTTGCATCTTTGTTAAAGGCAAATCCTATGCCAGCATTTTTTGTATAATTAACGAGATATAAAAGCGTTTTTTTGTATTTAGGTATTGGTTTTGGTGCAATCTGATAGAACTACATAAAGTGACGCACCAAGTCGCTTCAAAAAGTGGACAGTTGCCAAGATAAAGATATTGAGATTAAAAGAAAGGCATTGCTTGATAAAAGCAACTATTCTGATTGACCTTTTAAAGAAGTTTTATGCTCTTCGCATAGATCAGGCATTCGCCATATATAAATAGAAACACCAACCGCAATAAGGGCCAGCAGAATTCTGACGGGAAGTAGTGGGACAATGTATAAAGTAATGGACATGGTTGCCCACAACATAAACAAAGTGTAGTACTTAGCCTTTCTGGGAATGCCTCGACCGTTTAAATAACCTTCAATATACACACCCAGTTTTGGGTGATTAACCAGCCAGTTATATAAACGATCAGAACTGCGTACAAAGCATGCTGCGGCCAACAACAAAAAACAAGTTGTTGGCAACAAAGGTAAAAAAATACCTAAAACGCCTAATATGACCGACAGAATACCAACAACATAAAGCAACCCTCTTAAAGCAGGACTAGTAACCTTAAGTGGATTATTTGGCCTGGATTCCGTCACAATGAGCTCTCGTCGTTAATATTGTCTAGAGTCGGTTAATCTACTTTACTGCTCAATTTTAATTTCTGCACTGATTTCTTGATTATTAACAGCGTAAGTTCCGTGATCATTACTGTTAAGTGTCACTTTTAATGAGTGCATACCTTTACTTAAATCCCCTAAATGGTACCAGTTGCCATATAAGCGAGCCACTTTTTTACCATCGACATACAAGTGAGCATGTCCATTACCTTCTTGATGAGAAGCATTGACCTGTCGAGGAGCAAACTGGAAGTTTTGTGTAACCAGCTCTAAGTTCCAACCTGCAGACGCATCTTTATGTGCAATGATCTTAATTTTAGGTGCCTGCTCGGCATTACTCACATTGACTAACTTATGGTGATGATGGTGGTGCCCTTTATCGGCAAAGGCAGCACAAGAAAAAAGAGCGGTTATAACCAATAGTTTGCTGGCTTTTAATAACATCAAAGCTTCTCCACTATACATGAGCTCATCTAGATAAACTCAATTAAAGATATATTTAAAGTTTAAATATATCTGAATTCCAATAGCCTTGAACAGGTGAATTAGTCACATTGAGACCTATTCCCGTAATCGGCAGCTGTCACTCAAATGATTAATTCAAACCGCAGCACTTTTTGTACTTTTTACCGCTATTACAAGGGCATGGGTCGTTACGCCCAACCTTGTTACCTTGATGAACCACAGCACGATTTAACTCCTGATAAGGCTTTTTGGCCAACCAGAAAAGATAAATATCTTTAATTAAAGGTGTCACCTTGTGGCGTTCTCTCTCAACTTCTTCAGGATCATACCCCTTTAATCGTTCACGCCCTCTAGGTGTCGCAAAGGTCAATACCCATTTTAATCGCTCAGAGAGCGCCTCTGGTATCGATGACCAAGCCTCCATGTGGTATGACATCCCTTTCACAAAACCACTGCACCAGTTACCAACGCTTAAACACCACTCATTGCCGCGCTTTTCTTCTTCAAAAATAGGCTCAAACTCGTCTACAGCATTTTGCAATATGTAAGCGATGCCATTCATGTGACGAATACTTAAAGTAAACACATGCTCCAGCATAGAATCATCTTCGAAAGTAGGAACGCTTTCTTCTCCCCATATACGGTTAAACCACTGCGAAGGCATTACCGAGTCGGGTCCAACAACGATAGCCGTTAAAAAACCATCCAACTCCGATATATTCATCGTCTTGGCCCCATTGGTTTGTTGGGTCAGAAGATGGTTTAACTCGTCAATTTCCTGCTCATTAAGGGGTTGAGCAATATTCATTCGATCACCTACATGGATAAATAAACTACCGCTATATAATACCCTAAACCCTTAACAAAAATCGAAATTACCTTGGGTCCGTGTGCGCTTAAGCTAATGCTTCCAACCATAGTACATCCTTTGTTCAGTACAACAGAATAAGCGCGATTTAGTGTTGTTATGCCCAAAGTATTTCAAGACGACAAGTATGCATAAGCAACACTCTAGCGCGATGGAGCGATCTCTTTTAATACCTCCAAGCTTCCACCTTTTCGCCTTAATCGTGAGTCACTTTCACCTAAACTTCGCCATTTTGACAAATAGCATGGATTTCGCTGTGCCCCAAGATAGTTTAAAGCATTGATTTAAAAGAGATTTAATACTTGGCACAACCATTGCTGTAGATCGTTAAGATGCCTAAGTGGCTTAGCTAAAGGAAATGTATGAAATTAATCAAAAAGACTCTGATTACGGTCGTTGGAATTTTTATTGTACTGATTGGCATAATCTTTATCGTTTTGCCAGGACCGGCGGTTCTCATCATCCCGGCCGGATTGGCCCTTCTGGCTCTGGAGTATCCTATCGCCAAGAAATGGTTAAAGACCTTCCAGTACAAAATGTCTCAAACGGCTCAATGGCTGGATAGCAGAGTAAGACGCTTCAGGCAGCGTTAAGTTAAGCTCAGTAAAATAGACCTTGTATTTATCTTTAATAGAGTTCTCAACCCTTTGCCCTTTTATTTTTAGAAGGGCTTTTTTTATTTAACTCAGAGAGGATAAAGTATTATCTTTCCTGCCCAGAAATATCTTTCCCTCAGACTTCCATATCAACTTTTAAATAATCAAACCAGAAGCCCTGGCCAGCGGCTTACAAAACAAGCCAGACACAAGGCTCCCATCTAAAAATGCTTACATATTACGACGATATTGTCCGCCCACTTCGTAGAGAGCACCAGAAATCTGCCCCAGAGAACAGTGTTTTGTCGCATCCATGATGGCGTCAAAAACATTACCATTTTGTAATGCCACCTGTTGAACATTTTTCAATGCCTTGGCATTTTCGCCTTCATAAGATTGATGCAAGCGGTTAAGCATTTCAATCTGGTAGTTACGCTCTTCTTCTGTAGAACGGATAACTTCCTGAGGAATATTGGTTGGCGACCCTTGAGATGATAAGAAGGTGTTAACACCAATAATTGGTAACTCACCGGTATGTTTTAAGGTTTCGTAGTACAAAGATTCTTCCTGAATCTTAGAACGTTGGTACATAGTTTCCATCGCACCCAAAACGCCACCACGTTCGCTGATACGTTCGAATTCACACAGCACCGCTTCTTCTACCAGATCGGTTAACTCTTCAATAATAAACGCACCTTGTAGCGAATTCTGATTAACAGCCAAACCTAACTCACGGTTAATAATTAACTGTATCGCCATAGCACGACGTACAGATTCTTCGGTAGGAGTGGTAATCGCTTCATCATAGGCATTGGTATGTAACGAATTACAGTTGTCATAAATCGCATACAGTGCCTGCAATGTAGTTCGAATATCATTAAAGTCAATTTCTTGAGCGTGCAAAGAGCGACCAGACGTCTGAATGTGATACTTCAGCATCTGAGCTCGTGGATCAGCTTTGTATAAATGCTTTAATGCTTTTGCCCAGATGCGACGAGCAACCCGTCCCATCACTGCGTACTCAGGGTCCATTCCATTCGAGAAGAAGAATGAAAAGTTTGGCGCAAATTTATTGATATCCATGCCACGAGCTAGATAGTACTCAATAAATGTAAAGCCGTTAGATAGCGTAAATGCTAACTGAGAAATCGGATTCGCGCCGGCTTCAGCAATGTGATAACCCGAAATAGATACCGAATAGAAGTTACGGACATTGTGGTCAATAAAGTATTCTTGTACATCGCCCATCAAGCGCAATGCAAACTCGGTAGAGAAGATACAAGTGTTCTGCGCCTGATCTTCTTTCAGAATATCAGCCTGAACCGTACCTCGAACTTTATTAAGTGTATCGGCTTTAATGGATTGATAAACGTCGGCAGGTAACACCTGATCGCCAGTTACCCCTAACAACATTAAGCCAAGACCATCGTTGCCTTCTGGTAACTCGCCTTGATAAACAGGAACGGCTTGATTCTTCTCTTTATAGATAGCTGCAATTTTTTCTTTTACCTGCTGCTCTAATCCATTCTCTTTAATATACACTTCGCACTGCTGATCAATCGCAGCATTCATAAAGAAGCCAACAAGAATCGGAGCCGGACCATTGATTGTCATAGAAACAGAGGTTTTGGGATCAGCCAGGTTAAAACCAGAATATAATTTTTTGGCATCATCAAGACAGCAAATAGATACACCTGAGTTACCTATCTTTCCATAAATGTCAGGACGGTAATCAGGATCTTCACCGTATAAAGTCACTGAGTCAAAAGCCGTCGATAAACGCTTTGCAGGCATGCCTAAAGAAACATAATGAAAACGGCGGTTGGTTCTTTCTGGGCCACCCTCACCAGCAAACATGCGCGTAGGATCTTCGCCTTCTCGTTTGAACGGGAAAACACCCGCAGTATACGGATATTCACCCGGGAAGTTTTCTTGCAAGCTCCACTTTAAGATGTCACCCCAAGAGCGATATTGAGGAACCGATATTTTAGGAATTTTATTTTGTGATAATGACAGACTTTTGGTTTCGACCTTAATGTCTTTGCCACGGACCTGATAAACAAACTGATCACCTTGATACTGCGCTTTTTTCTCTTCCCAGTTATCAAGAATTTTTCTGTTCTGACCATCAAGCTCTAAACCTACTTCATCATAAGCTTTTTTCAATGAAGTCAGAGCATTCTCGTTATTAAGCTCCGCTAAACCATCGATGGTTTTGATTGAACGCTCTAAACTATAAAGCTTATCGGCAATATCAGCTTGTTCATTCACCCATTCATCGTACTTACGACTATTGTCAGCGATCTCCGCCAAGTAGCGTGTTCGCTTAGGTGGAATGATATAAATTTTCTCAGATAATTCATCCGTCGAATCAAAACCAGAGTTAAGATCGGCACCCGTCTTTTTAACCAGACACTTCATTAACTCGGCATATAATCGGTTTGTTCCCGGATCGTTAAACTGACTTGCGATGGTGCCGTAAACAGGCATGTCGTCAGCATTCTGTTCAAATAGCATGTTATTTCGCTGATATTGCTTTTTAACATCACGAATCGCATCCAACGCGCCGCGCTTGTCAAATTTGTTAATAGCAACAATATCGGCAAAATCCAGCATATCGATTTTTTCTAGCTGAGTCGCCGCACCAAACTCTGGCGTCATAACATACATCGACATGTTAGAGTGTTCGACAATTTCAGTGTCCGATTGACCGATACCCGATGTTTCTAAAACAACTAAATCGAATCCAGCGGCTTTTACAATATTCACCGCATCCTGTACGTGAGGTGATAGCGCAAGATTCGATTGACGAGTTGCTAACGAACGCATGTAAACTCGTTCATCATTGATCGCATTCATACGAATACGGTCGCCTAACAAGGCACCACCTGTTTTTCGTTTGGAAGGATCAACAGAAATAATTGCGATGGTTTTGTCTTCGAAGTCGAGTAAGAAGCGTCTTACTAATTCATCCACTAATGATGACTTACCTGCACCGCCCGTTCCTGTAATACCTAAAACGGGTACCTCTGCTTTTTCGGCTTTCTCGCGAATGGTTGCGAATAACTCAGTATTATCATCACGATGATTTTCTGCCGCAGAAATAAGTCGAGCAATGGACTTTTGATCACGTTGCTCCAGCTTTTCGACTTCGTTAGTCAGGTTTTCTCCCGTAGAAAAATCAGAGCGCTGGATCAAATCATTAATCATCCCCTGCAAGCCTAACTCGCGACCATCGTCTGGAGAATAAACACGCTCGATACCGTGAGCATGCAACTCTTCAATTTCATCCGGCAGGATAACGCCGCCGCCGCCAGCAAAGACTTTAATATGACCAGAACCCTTTTCCTTGAGCAGATCGTACATATACTTCAAGTACTCAACATGACCTCCCTGATAGGAAGTCATAGCAATCGCTTGTACATCTTCCTGAATAGCACACTCAACGATCTCTTGCACCGAGCGGTTGTGTCCCAGGTGGATAACTTCACACCCGGATGCCTGAATGATTCGGCGCATAATGTTGATGGCTGCATCATGCCCGTCAAACAGAGAAGCAGCGGTTACAATACGGACTTTATGTTTCGACTGGTAAGGAGCAGTATTATCTGCCATGTTCAAATACCTTCACTATCGCGGTTAGCAGCACAAGCAACCTCGTCACCGATTAAAAAATGGGCAAGGTTGAATTCGCTTAATATTTGCACTACTAAAACTCAAAAATGGGGACAAATAGTACCATTGATACCGCATAATTAAAAAAAACCGCCCCTTTGTAGCAAGAGTATTTCATCTTTTTCATCACAGGTCAGACCAGAGCTCTATCAAAACTTATCTTACCGCACCTTAATCCCAGAAGAAGGATAAGGGAAAGGCTGTTTAATCACTGGCAAATAAGCAACAAAACCATAGCTCTGAAGCGGCTAAAGCTATAGTATGGCCGTTTTTCGATGTGCGATAAAAGGCTACCTCATTGTTCGGTATCGGTGAATTTTTTGCTCTGGCAAGTGCAGTTGCCTGGGCCGCTGCGGTCATCATGTTTACCCGTCTGGGCGATAAAATGCCTGCGCTGGAACTTAACTTATGTAAAAACCTGATTGGATTTACACTCATCTTAGCTTCAGCTTTGGTATTCGAAGGCTTCGCTCTCCCCGATATGTCTGCATTTAACTGGAGTCTATTAATTATCAGCGGCGTAATGGGAATTGCTATCGCCGACACACTTTATATGAAAGCACTCAATACGATAGGTGCAGCACAAACTGGCGTTGTCGCCGTACTCTATAGTCCTTTTGTTGTCTTTTTATCCATGATCTACTTGGGCGAAACCCTGGCTATGATGCAGTGGCTCGGGATGCTCCTGGTTCTGCTTGGCATTTTTATTATCAGCCGAGAAAAAACAACAAAAAATAAACATCACAAGCATCAATGGCTCGGTATTTTTTACGGGGCTACCGCCGTCTTTCTTACCGCTTCCAGTGTCGTGTTAATAAAACCATTACTGGAGCAACAACCCTTGTTTTGGTCGACGGCCTTAAGATTGTTTGCGGGCCTTGTGGGTATGTTCATATTCATTATTTTTTCCAGACGCGTCACCGCTGTAAAACAGGAGCTTGCACGTCCCCATAACTGGAAAGCGATCGTTATATCGAGTGTACTGGGAACTTATCTGGCGATGCTTTTCTGGCTAGCAGGATTTAAATATACACAAGCTAATATTGCAGCAATTCTCAACGAAACCTCTTCGATATTCATTGTCTTTCTTGCTTGGTTTGTTCTCAAAGAATCTCTAAGTTGGAAAAAGATATTGGGAGCGGCATTAGCACTTGTTGGTGTATTTTTGGTGTTAGTTTTCTATCAGGGCGACTAAAACAATTCTACATCATCGTCGTCAGTGCTTCCCTCTTCACAGGCATGGGCTTCGCGTTCGTTAAGAATATCGACGACAATTTTGTTTTGGTTCTCTACGGTTGCTTTTAAAGAGTTAGTAATTTCGGAAAAAGAATTTTGAATACTGGTTCCCGCATTCATGATCGATAAAGCACCATTAATGGCTTGATCAATATGACCTATTATATATTGCTCCTGATCATCTTCTAATCCTAACTTAGGTACAAACCAATCTAGGTCAGATATCATTTTTCTTAACACTGCTGCGGCTTCTTCCTGGTTTTTTGCTAATGATGCCGTCAAAGTATTCATCGTTGTTTGAATGACGTCAAAGGAATAGATGACTTCCTGAGATTGAGAGATAATAGCGTCTTGAGCTTCTATGGCACTGATCCTGGAACCAAGCACCCCTACCAATGCAGGTAAGATATCTTTTAATCGTCCATACCGAGCATCATCATCAACAGGCATATTTTTGACAAGTACAGAGACATTGGAAAAGTTCGTTTGTGTCCTCTGCTCAAAATGATAGAAGCGTCCTTTATTTCTCAGTACTTCCAATAGCTCTCGCTCAATAGGTTTAACATACCCAGACGGACTAAAGTATTTATATTCGTGCTCATGAAAAATGCAGGCAACAGAATCCAGATCGTAGCTTTCCATAACAGAGAAGAATAATTCTGTAGCCTGACTAACTGAGCTCAAAGCAATCACTTTTTCAGCAAATTGCATGGCTTTACCCAGCTCACTAGTGGTTGAGATAACCGTCATTACAGTGGAGTGTGCGTCTTCGACTTTTTTACTTAACTCTTTTTTGTCTTCTGCGGTTCTTAGGAGTACTTTGATCTTTGCTAATAATTCATCGGCATGAAAAGATTTATGAATAAAGTCATCGCCACCAACGTCATAACACTTTAGCTTTTCTTCAAGATTACTGAGTCCTGAAACAAAAAGAATAGGTAAGCTACGCCACTCTTCCGTTGCACGGATAACTTTACAAAGCTCATATCCATCCATCCCATCCATTTTTACATCTAATAACATAAGATCGGGGATAGCACTTTTCATCATAACAAGAGCATCTTCCGCACTGGATGCACAAAAAACGTTGTAAGTATCCTTCAAAAATTTTTTATGTGCTTCTCGCGTAAAAACATCATCATCTACGATTAAGACTTTTTGCATGCGGAATCCCTTTCTGCCCCTTCATATCATTTACAGCATTACTGCATTAGGGTTCAAGATCGACCTCGAGAATACTCATATAGAGATATTCAACAAAGACAAGCTAAATATATGTTTAAATATTAGTTTTATTTAGTTTTTTTTCCAGCCTTCGGCGTTTAAAAAAACTAGAAAGTAGGTTAGAACAATCCTGTTCAAGAATTCCACTCGATACCTCGGGCTGATGATTATTCGCTGGATTTTGTAAAATTTGAAAAACAGAAGAGGATGCACCGGTTTTATGATCGAATGCACCAAAACACACTCGTTGAATTCGAGCATGAACAATAGCCATCGCACACATGGCGCAAGGCTCTAGAGTTACATATAAAGTAGTATTTATTAAGCGATAGTTTTTAACTTTGCTTGCACCTTGCCGGATAGCAATAATCTCAGCATGGGCTGTTGGATCATGAGTCGTGATTAATTGATTGTAGCCAGTCGCAATAATTTCATCATCGCCAACAAGAATAGCCCCCACAGGAACTTCTCCTTTTGATTCAGCATGACGAGCCATTTCTATTGCTTTATGCATATAGAACTCATCACGTTCATCAAACTGATTGCTCATGACTGTAACACCTCTCAGGCAAGCTAATGAATATAAAAAATATATCTAATAACTGAAAAAGCTCATTGGTTGGCAACCAATGAGCTTTTAAAAGTAATGACAGCTATCGAGATGTTATTCCCACTCAATCGTTGCAGGAGGCTTAGAACTGATGTCATAAGTGACTCGTGAAATGCCGTCCACCTCATTAATGATTCGATTAGAAACCAACTCAAGGAATTCATAAGGAAGGTGTGCCCAGCGAGCCGTCATAAAATCAATAGTCTCAACCGCTCTTAACGAAACAACATAATCGTACTTACGAGCATCTCCCATCACACCAACCGATTTCACAGGTAAAAACACCGTAAATGCCTGTGATGTTTTATGATAGAGCTCATGGTTATAAAGTTCTTCGATATAAATTGCATCTGCACGTCGAAGCAAGTCAGCGTATTCTTTTTTAACTTCACCTAAGATACGCACACCTAACCCAGGACCAGGGAATGGATGACGATATAGCATATCGTAAGGCAGACCTAACTCCAGGCCAATCTTACGTACTTCGTCTTTAAACAACTCACGCAGAGGCTCAACCAATCCCAGTTTCATGTCTTCTGGCAATCCACCAACATTGTGGTGAGACTTAATGACATGAGCTTTACCCGTTTTGGCACCAGCGGATTCAATAACGTCAGGATAAATAGTACCCTGTGCTAACCATTTTGCATTTTCACATTTGTCCGCTTCTTCCTGGAACACTTCAACGAAGACACGGCCAATCACCTTACGTTTATCTTCTGGATCAGCAACACCTTTTAACTCACCCAGGAAGCGGTCTTCGGCATCAACCTTAATGACTTTGATACCCATGTTCTTGGCAAACATGGCCATGACCTGATCCGCTTCGTTCAAACGCAATAAGCCATTATCAACAAATACACAAGTAAGCTTGTCGCCAATCGCTCGGTGCAACAGTACTGCGGTTACGGATGAATCAACGCCACCAGACAAACCAAGAATCACTTCATCATCACCAACCTGCTTGCGAATATGTTCGATAGCATCGTCAATGATATTATCTGGTGTCCATAATGCTTCACATCCGCAGATATTGACAACGAAGCGCTCTAAGATGCGACCACCTTGACGAGTGTGAGTAACTTCTGGATGAAACTGAATACCATAAAACTGTTTGTCTTCATTTGCCATGGCCGCATAAGGCGCATTAGTGCTCGAACCAATTTTGGTAAAGCCGTCAGGAATAGAAACAACTTTGTCACCGTGACTCATCCAAACATCAAGCAAACCAACGCCATCTTCATCGGCGTGGTCTTCGATGTTTTCAAACAACTTAGAAACGGCTTCATGCTTAACCTGCGCATAGCCAAACTCACGCTCTTCAGAAGATGCAACTTCACCTCCTAGTTGAGCCGCCATGGTTTGCATGCCATAACAAATGCCTAATACAGGTACACCCAACTCAAAGACGACATCAGATGCTCGAGGAGTCGATGCTTCTGTCACACTCTCTGGCCCACCAGAAAGAATAATCCCTTGTGGATTAAATTCGCGAATGGCTTCTTCGCTCATATCGTAAGGATACAACTCACAGTAAACTCCAATTTCTCGAACGCGGCGTGCAATCAACTGAGTGTACTGAGATCCAAAATCTAAAATAAGAACTCGACTGGCATGAATATCTTGAGACATATGCGATAACCTTAATTAAGCATGTAATCGAATACGGACAAAACCGAATCTCTTAAAAAGTAAAAGCCGCGACCTGAATCGCGGCTAAGAAAAGTATAGTATCGTTCTACAACATCAGCGTAGAACTTGAAGCGTCTATCGATTTTGGTAGTTAGGCGCTTCTTTGGTGATCTGAACATCGTGAACATGAGACTCGCTCATACCCGCAGCCGTGACTTTCACAAACTCGGCTTTAGTGTGCAGATCATTGATGGTCTGGCATCCGGTTAATCCCATGCAAGAGCGCAAGCCACCCATCATTTGATGAATGATGTTAACCATTGTGCCTTTGTAAGGAACTCGACCTTCAATGCCTTCTGGAACCAGTTTATCCGCCGCATTAGAGCTTTGGAAATAACGATCACCGGAACCATGCTTTTGTGCCATGGCGCCCAAAGACCCCATACCACGATAAGATTTATAAGAACGCCCCTGATAAAGCTCTACTTCACCCGGCGCTTCTTCAGTACCAGCCAGCATACTACCGACCATAACAGCGCTAGCACCAGCGACCAAGGCTTTACACATATCACCAGAATAGCGAATACCACCATCAGCAATTAATGGAATACCTTTGTCTTTCAAGGCTTCTGCAACATTAGAAACCGCAGAAATCTGAGGAACTCCAACGCCAGTTACAATACGAGTGGTACAAATAGAACCAGGACCGATGCCAACTTTTACGCCATCCGCTCCTGCTTCAGCTAATGCTAAAGCACCAGCCGCAGTCGCAATATTACCACCAATTAACTGAACATCAGGGTATTGCTGCTTAACGCTGCGTACACGATCCAGTACACCTTGAGAGTGGCCGTGTGACGTATCAACCAAAATGATATCGACACCAGCTGCAACCAACTGAGCAACACGCTCATCGGTATCAGGCCCTGTGCCCACTGCGGCACCAACACGCAAGTGGCCGTAACGGTCTTTACTTGCTTTTGGCTTATCTTCCGCTTTTTGGATATCTTTAACGGTGATCAAACCTTTTAGGTGAAACTGATCATCAACCATTAACACTTTTTCGATGCGGTGTTTGTGCATCAAAGCCAGAGCTTCTTCTTTCTCGGCACCTTCTTTAACGGTAACCAGACGCTCTTTAGGGGTCATAACGGTAGAAACAGGACGATCCAGATGAGTTTCGAAACGAACGTCTCGGCTAGTCACGATACCAACCAATTCATTTCCTTCGACGACAGGAACGCCTGAAATGCGATGCTCGGCTGTTAACGCTTTAAGCTCACCAATGGTCATTCCAGGATGAACAGTAATAGGGTCGCTAACAACACCACTTTCAAACTTCTTTACTTTTAAAACTTCAGACGCCTGCTGCTCAATGGTCATGTTTTTGTGAATAAAACCTAAACCACCCTCTTGAGCCAGCGCAATAGCAAGGCGCGATTCTGTGACAGTATCCATCGCAGCGGATACTAAGGGGATATTTAACGAAATCTCTCTGGTCAACCGAGTTTCCAGTTCAGCCGTGTGAGGTAATACGGTAGAATGGGCTGGCACGAGTAAGACATCGTCAAATGTCAATGCTTCCTGAATGATTCGCATAATAAAAGACTCACCCTGCGATTAAAAAATGGGAGGTAAACCAAAGCGGAATTATAACATTTATCAGAAAGTTGAAACAATGCTGTTGGGCACAATAGTTGCAAATAATAGCTATAAATCATCGCCGCTTGGCTAATAACTCCAATAAAGATAGCAGACTGATGTATTTCTTACTCAAATGACACATCAATATCTAATGAGCACTCACCGATCTAGTATGGAAAAGAAACGATGCTGAAACCCGTTTTACAGCCACAACGCCCTACCGAACGCCAGTATTTAAGCGTCAGTCAGCTTAATCGAATGGCTAAGTCAGAACTGGAAAAGCAGTTGGGACACGTCTGGTTGCAAGGCGAAATCAGTAATTTTTCGGCTCCTGCGTCAGGGCATTGGTATTTTTCGTTAAAAGATCAGCAAGCCCAAGTCCGTTGCGCCATGTTTAAAGGACGCAATCGGCTGCTGCGTTTTCGACCTGAAGATGGGCAGCAAGTGATCGTTAAAGCCCGTGTCACCCTCTACGAAGCGCGGGGAGAGTTTCAGCTAGTCGCCGATATTATGGAACCTGCTGGCGTCGGCGCTCTGCAACTGCAATTTGAGCAGTTAAAAAACAAACTGGCCGCAGCAGGCTTGTTTGATGAAGATGGCAAACGCCCTATTCCGACGGCAATTAAAACTCTGGGCATCATTACTTCTCCCACGGGTGCCGCTATACGCGATGTACTCACGGTAATGGAGCGCCGCTTTCCACTGACAGAGATCATTATTTATCCCGCACAGGTACAAGGTAAAGATGCTCACAACACAATCATTCAGGCATTAGAAACCGCCAACCAACGTAATGAATGTGATGCGTTACTGCTCACCCGAGGCGGTGGTTCGATGGAAGATCTTTGGTGTTTCAATGAAGAAAGTCTCGCTTACGCCATTACTAATAGTTCGATTCCTGTTGTTTCGGCTGTTGGCCATGAAGTGGACTTTACCATCGCCGACTTTGTTGCTGACTCACGTGCACCAACACCTTCTGCGGCAGCAGAGATGCTTAGCCGCGATCAGCAGCAACAACGACAAACTCTGGATAACTATCAAATGACTTTGCAAGATCTTATGTTGAGTCATATCGAAAGCCTGGCAACCCACTTAAATTTTCTTGCTTTAAAACTAGCCGATCCCGACCCAATACTCGACAAATACCAGAGTGCAATTCAACAACTCTCTGCTCGCATGAATTTATTCATAGAGAAAAAAATCAATACTGAGAGCACTAGACTGGAGCAACAAAAATTACACCTCAGTAGTTTGCATCCAGACAAGCAATTGTCATCAATGAAAAAAGACTGCCATCATTTAAGCAAGCGATTGATTCAAGCGATGGAAACCCAACTTAATCAACAACACCAGCAATTAATTCATAGCGCACAACGACTGCATACCGTTAGCCCATTAGCCACTTTAGATCGAGGCTATTCCATTACGCTAAAAGATGATGTGGTTGTTAAAAGCTGTGCGGATGTTAATACCGGAGACATCATCACGACCAAACTTAAAGACGGTGTTGTGACCAGCCAGGTTCAATAAAAATTTCCAGGTAACCACCCGCAACCAATCAAGAAAGAGCTTTTCACACGAGGGGAACTTGGTTTTGTCTTTCTGATGTTCCAGAGCTCACGCCATTACCTGGAAAATAACTTCACAATATTCTGTTTTACAGGATATTGACTTTAAAGCCATTCACTTCTTGAGCATCAGGCTCTGCAATAAAGGTGTAGTTGATATCGTCTTGTAAGGTTATGGGCTCGCTTCGATAGAGTAAAAATCGGTTTTCATTTTCGTCTTCATAAATCAAATATATTTCGTAGGTATCTGTTGGTAACGTAAAGTTTTTGACATCAGTAAAGTCCAGGTTTTCATAGGTATAAGTGGCAGTATCGAGAGTCTCATCAGAACGGACGAAATACACATTGACCTGGCTATAATCAGCAATAATGTTAACCAGGTTTGCATCACTTTGATAAGCTAAAGGACGAACATCTTGCTCAAAAGAAAGGGCAGACGGCAGGCCTTCTTCATCATTATAAACAACCACACTTTTCGAGTCCGCATAGTTCAATGTGAGCAGAAGATCTCTGAAATAAACATTATCAGCATTGCCTGCCTCAGTCATAGAAAGCGTAAAATCACCAAAACTCGACAGCATATAATCACTGAATACATCATTATTTAGCGAGGTAAAGTCGGCACTGTTATCTAAACCATTGCGATAAAAGTCGACATTATCAATGGCATCAATACTATTATAAACCCGATACTGTGCCGCCTCGTTAATATCTTGGTATTCAATAACCGAAGAAGAGTTAGAAATTCGATCAAGCGCCACACTTGAAGTACCCGGACCAAAATCCTCTCTCAAAGCCAGAACATAACGATTTAGCTCAGAAAGAATAATATCTTCTGATTGAAAAACAATATTGTCAGAGCCGCTATCCGTCAGATAAACAATGTAATCCCCAGCTTCTTTAGACAAGGACGAAGAAAAACCTTTGTAATCTAAAGACGCTAAGAACTCAGCATCAGCAAAGGTTTCGGTCGATGACGAAATATAAACATCGACTGGCGCAAGGTTCTGTGCAAGATGAGCAATGTGCAACTGGACGAATCCATCGTCTACATCAGTTAATGTGAAATCGAACTCCATCAACTCTGGCTGGCGAAAGTCTCCCGTCATTATGAATAGATGTTGTACGCCCTGCCTTAAAGTAACGGAGTCTTCCAGAATATCAACATCATCACCATAATTATCTTTGCGGGTTAACTTGAAGTTGTATGTGTTTTCATCAACGGTATAAAGAATGGTGACATCACCAAAGTCAGCAGAACTATAAGGTTGATCATCCAGATGAAACTTGGCATCCGACGCATTAGGAGAGGCGTTATAAAAATGAACATAACTATCAACAAAAACAGTGGCATCATCATCACTGCCAGAATCACAACCAACTAACACAAATAACAAAAGAGAAAAAACAAAAGAGAGACTTTGTTTGAGAAACATACTCACCAACCTCGAATAAATGACTGAATCGTTTTATTGAAACTAACGCAAACTGTGACCCACAGGTTGACGGTGAGTTTTGTAAAGATAGGTAAAGAAAACTGATGCCAAACTGACATTAAGTAAGATAACAATGCGATAGCAAGCCATAGGCTCATCAATGATGTGAGCAGTAAACCCGAGCAATCAATACCATTCAGTAGAGCCTGCTTTCGTCCTGACTCCTTTCACTCATCATGACGCATCCATACTCTTTGCTTCCATCCCTAGCCAATATCTCATTATCCTTAACTTAAACCTTCAACTCCTTGCTTAATATAACTTGCGATTCCTTACTTTAATTATGTCACCTGAACAAAGCGGCAAAAGCAGGCTCACGTTCGTTTTTCGTGTATTTTTGTCGCTCTCATATATAAGACTTGCAGGCAGCAAAAAGCGTCGCAAAAAAAATTTATTTTTTTACTTTTTTTGATGAAAATCAATGAAACTTAAAATGGGGCTTCTATTGAAGCTGAGATAGGATTGGGAATATGAGTAAAAAAAGGCTTTCGCCGTGAGCGAAAGCCTCATAATATTATTTCTTCTTCTTGCCAAACTTTTTAATGGTGCGGCGACGCTTTAAACGCTGACGTCGAGTTATTTCTTGTTTTTTGCCTTTGTAAGGGTTGTCCCCTTCTTTCAGCTCAAACTTGATGGGTGTCCCCATAATATTAAGCGCTTTACGGAAATGCTTCATCAAGTAACGCTGGTAAGATTCCGGCAGTTTGGAAGTTTGGTTACCATGAATAACAATTCGAGGTGGATTGTGGCCACCAGGGTGAGCATAACGCAGCTTGATACGAAACCCTCGAACCATAGGCGGAGAATGCTTGGCAACAGCAATCTCAAGCGTTCGGGTTAGTTTGGAAGACGACATCTCTACATTGGCCGAACGATAAGCTTCATCCACCGAGCCAAACAGATCTCCCACGCCAGAACCGTGAAGAGCAGAAATAAAGTGAATTCGAGCGAAGTCAGCAAAGATTAAACGACGCTTGATGTCATCTTTTATCTTCTCGCGGGCTTCCTGTTCCATGCCATCCCATTTATTAATAGCGATAACAATAGAACGCCCTGCATCCAGAGTAAAACCTAACAAGTTGAGATCTTGCTCAGTTAAGCCCTCTCGTGCATCAAACACCATCACACAGACATTAGCGTCCTCAATGGCCTGCAAAGTCTTTAGAATGGAGAATTTTTCTACCGTTTCTTTGACCTTACCCCGCTTACGTACACCCGCAGTATCAATCAACGTATAGTTCTTGCCCATACGTTCCATTTCGATATAGATACTGTCTCGTGTAGTTCCAGGCAAGTCATAAACCACCACTCGGTCTTCGCCTAACATGCGATTAACCAAGGTGGATTTACCCACATTTGGTCGCCCAATAATGGCAAGTTTAGGATGTTTGCGCGCCTCTTCTTCCGACTCCTCTTTTGCAGGAGCAGACAAAGGCACTAACAACTCTTCGCTTAAACGGGAAACACCACGTCCATGAGCCGCTGCAATAGCATGAATAGAGTCAAAACCCAGGGCATAAAAATCAGCCATAGCCTGGTCTAGATCGATACCATCAATCTTATTAACCACCAGATGAACAGACTTGCCGCTGGCGCGCAATTCTTGCGCAAGGCTTTCATCAACACCCGTTAGTCCAGCACGACCATCAACAATAAACAGAACAATATCAGACTCATCTACAGCCGCTTTCGACTGTCCAGCCATCTTGCCGTCAATGCCAACTTCGCCACCAGTAATACCGCCAGTGTCGATAATAATAAATGGGCGTCCCTGTATTTGCGCATGACCATATTGGCGATCGCGCGTTAAACCGGGTAAATCAGCTACCAGCGCGTCACGACTTTTAGTCAGTCGATTAAATAAGGTGGACTTACCCACATTGGGGCGTCCAATTAACGCAACTACAGGAACCATATAAACAACAATCTCTTAAAAATAACTAAATAAGGCAAAAGCCGGAGACTACAATGATAGTCTCTAGCTTTGTTTTTTGTAGGCAATCAGGTCGCCATCACGAGTTAATATGACTAACTTGTCATCAAGTACCAGAGGGTTCGCAATGATACCACTGGAACTGACAGACTCCTGGCCGATCAGCTGTCCTGTATCTTTATCCAGGATATGTAAGTACCCTTCGTAATCTCCAACGACAACATGGCCACCAAAAGCAACGGGCTTGGATAAGTTACGTAAAAACAGGTCTTTTTGAGTCCACAAAATTGCACCGCTATTGCGGTTCAGTGCACTCACGTAACTGTTATCATGAGCAACGAGCAACAACTGGCTGTGAATTGACATATCACGGAAGGTCGATAGCTCTCGTTGCCATAGCGTTTCACCGCTGCGCAGTTCAATACTAATGACATTACCATTGTAAGAAGCGGCATATAGAGTACTACCAAATACTAAAGGCTGAGCATCAACGTCGACGATTCGTTCTAGTTCTGAGCGGCCACTAGGAGCAGAAATTTGTTTCTCCCATGCCAGACGACCACCGTCCAATAAGAACACACCCACTTTACCATTGGCGAAACCGCTGATTGCAGCGCCGCGACTGATAACCGGTGCCGATGTGCCACGCAAGGTCAAACTGGGTAGGGTTTTATCATAAAACCACTGACGCTCACCGCTATCAACAGCATAAGTGTAGATCATGCCATCAACGGTTCGAACGACTACATAACCATCATCAATAGCAGGAGCAGAGATAATCTCGCTCGATGTTTGAGCCTGCCATTTGTCTTCGCCGGTTTCGGCATCTAACAAAATAATCTGGCCATCGCGTGTTCCAACAGCAACATGCAAGTTACCAACACTCACACCACCAGAAATATCGGCTTCCAGCTCTCGCTCCCAGACCGTATCACCGTTCTCAGGATTGATAGCTTTAACAACACCATCAACATCAGCAGCGTATATCTTGTTATAGCCGTAAGCTGGACTCAGCTTAAGAAGACGCTCATCAACGCCAGAACCAACACTGATGTCCCAGACTTTCTCAAACTCTACGGTTGCTTCTATCTCTGGCAGAGGGTTAGGAACCAACTCATCTTCGTCAGCACCACACCCTGTCAATAACAATGAACTTGCTACTAATAATGCACTCAATGTTTTCCAATTCATTAGGAACCCTGTTTGTTTTCGTCTGCTTTAGCTTCTTCTGTTGTGTTTGCAGGAGCCTCAGCAGCCTTGTTAATGCTAATACCTGGAGTAGTTAGATCATCAACAAGCATCTCAAGTTCATTTTTTACGATATAAGAATTCGTTTTTTCTCCGGCAACCTCATACAAAGCACGTGCTTTCTCTTTGTCACCCATCGCTAAGTAAGCATCGCCCAATACAATATTGGTCATACCGGTGTAGGCTTCTTCTTTAATGCCTTCCAATAAAGTGATGGCTTGCTGGTGTTTTTCTTGAGCGTTATACAGACGAGCCAGACGCACCTTGAAAATAGGCTGAAGCTCACTGCCTTGAGTTTTTTGAACAGCCCAGTCGAGCTCTTTTTCGGCTGCAGCCCAGTCGGCTTTCTCCGCTGATAATTTAGCCAAATGCAAAGAAGCAAGCAGCGCATAAGCAGTATCGGCATGATCGTTTTTCAGCTCATTAGCCTTCTTAACAAACTCGTCAGTATTGTCTTTAATATTAATTTCAGACAAAATTTCGTAGGCCTGCGAGGCACTTTTCTTGGTTTCGATTGTGTGACTCTGATACTGTTCCCAGCCAAAATAACCACCTAAACCAATCGCAATACCAACCACTACCGACAAGCCGTTTTCTTTCCACCAGTTTTTCAGGGCTTCGACTTGCTGTTCTTCAGTTTCGTAATCCACTTTACACTCCTCAATCTATCATTCTGTTGTCGATGCCAGGTAGCCATCGAGAAAATCGGATAATTCTTCTTGTTTCATCGTGAGCTGATCACGCTGCTCTCGAAGAAACTTAACACCTATCGTTTGTTGCTGAATCTCGTCTTCACCTAGGATTAACGCGATACGGGCACCAGAACGATCAGCCTTTTTAAATTGTTTTTTGTAGTTGCCACCACCCAGGTTGGTCATCAGACGCAAAGATGGGGTCTGGCTGCGCAATGCTTCTGCTAATACGGTCGCCTTGATTTCTGCATCTTCACCCATGGTAATCAAATACACATCAGCCTGTCCTTGAAGCTGTTCTGCAAAGGGCTTGTTTTCCAACAAAGCAATAATGCGCTCAAGACCCATTGCAAACCCGCAGGCAGGTGTGTCTTGTGCACCCAATTGAGAAACAAGGCCATCATAGCGACCGCCACCACAGATCGTACCTTGGGCTCCAAGATCATTGGTGATCCATTCGAAAACGGTGCGATTGTAATAATCCAGGCCACGAACCAGTCGGTGGTTAACCGTATAAGGAAGACCAGCAGCATCCAGACGAGCGCGTAAGCCATCAAAATGCTGTTGCGATTCGTCATCAAGATAGTCGACTAACTTGGGGGCTTCTTCGATGAGCGACTGCATCTCTGGATTCTTACTATCCAGGATACGCAAAGGATTGCTAGTTAGTCTGCGCTTACTGTCTTCATCGAGCTTATCGATATTCTGCTCAAAGTACTCTACCAGCACTTCGCGGTGTTTGGCTCGAGACTCGGCCTGCCCAAGAGAATTGATGTGTAACTCAACACGATCGGCAAAACCCAGCTCTTTCCACAGACGCCAGGTTAAAAGGATTTGTTCGACATCAACATCAGGGCCCGCAAAGCCAAAAGCTTCAACACCCAGCTGATGGAATTGTCGATAACGGCCTTTTTGTGGCTTCTCGCGGCGAAACATAGGTCCCATGTACCACAACTTTTGCTGTTGGTTATAAAGGATACCCTGCTCAATACCAGCACGAACGCAGCTTGCCGTCCCTTCAGGGCGCAAGGTTAAACTGTCATCGTTAATGTCTTTCCACGTGTACATCTCTTTTTCCACAATATCGGTGACTTCACCAATAGAGCGTTTAAAAAGAGCTGTTTTTTCGACGATGGGGGTACGGATTTCGGAGTACCCATAAGCAGCAGTCAAGCGGCGTAATAGCTGCTCCAGCTTTTGCCATAGCACTGTATGCTCTGGCAGAAAGTCATTCATGCCCTTGATTGCCTGAATTTTTGCGCTCAATGTCGTGTTCTCGCTATCTGCGGTTCGAAAATAAGGTAAACGCGGCATTATAACGAAAAACCAACTAAAGTGGACCCGTGATCCATGGAATATTTAACAAAGTCATTGATAAACACAGCTAATTACGCTTTTTTACACTCAAATGCCGCTAATCCAATCCTTATTAGCGAAATTCAGCCCTCCAGACACCTCTCCATAGCCTCATAACTGTTCAGTTTATAACCACAAAAGTGAAAAACGGGCTAGAACAGGAATGAACGCTATACTTATTTAAAACGGAATAAGGGCATCTCAAATTCAGTGAAATTCTCTGTAGGTATATTGCTATTTGTTAGCTTAATCTTGTCTCACTCGCTCGAAGCCAAACGCGTCCACTTAACGCAAGTCTCAAGTGAACAAGGTTTGAGCCAAAACGAGATAAACAGCCTAATTCAGGATTCTGAAGGCTTTCTCTGGATTGGTACCTACCAAGGACTTAATCGCTATGACGGTTATCGTGTTGAACAACTTCCCTCGCAGGACCACATATTAAATAGTGCCCAAATCAATTATATCTACGAAGACACCTATAAAAACTTATGGGTAAGCGCATACCCCAATTACAACTTTCGAATAAATAAGCAGACTAACGGAATCGAGGCGGTACTCTTTGAGCCCCCCAAAGACTACGATTTACAATACCCTCTTATCAGCCACGCCCATCAAGCTGATGATGGACGTCTCTGGTTAGCAACATTCCAAGAAGTGTTTAGCTATTCCCACGATAATAAGCCGCTCAAGTTCTTGCTCTCTATTCAACAGTTGGAATCCTTCAAAGAGCAGCACATCATTCGTACGCTCTACCAAATTGAAGATTATTTGCTGGTGGGAACATCCAATGGGCTATTTTCATTTAATTTAAAAACGCATACCGTCCAAAAGCTCAATCATCGTCCCTCAACAGGTCAAGAATATTCGGCAGATACCAATAATATAAAAGGAATATACGTAACGGCGTATGAGCAAGTTCTGATTGCCACCGTCGAGGGCCTGTACGCTTTTAACAAAAAGTCACTGCTAAAGAACTTAGCCACTGAAACACCCGCTCAACCAGAACAGCTGATAAGGCAGTTAAACATCTGGAAAATCATAGAAGCCGATAATTTTCTTTGGGTAGCTACTCACGAAGGGCTTTTTAAATATCATAATTCAAGTCAACTGGAATTCGTTTTTAAATATTCAGAACAACCTCAGAGCATTAGCAATAACAATATCAATCACATGATAGAGGATAACGAAGGCAACCTTTGGTTGGGCAGTTACAATGATGGGCTATTCAAATGGCGTCCCAATAACGCCGTTAAAACAGTCTATCAAAAGGGTCTATCCAATCCTCGGGCCTGGGTCATTCGAGAAGCGCCTGATGGTGCCCTTTGGGTCGGCACAGAAAATGGAGTCAACAAAATACCAGTAGGCTCTCAACCCATTAAGCAGTTTATGGTCAATAGTGACAAGAAAGCCGTATATGGTGAAACCTATGTTACCGATATGGAGATTGTTAATGACACTTTATGGGTGAACTCCATCGGCGGCCTGAGGGCCTTTGATATCAACACAGACAAAGAAGTGACTCTCAACCTTCCGGAGGCTTTAAAAAGCGAGCAAGGTAATACCATCAGCGAGTTGTTTTTATCCAATGACAACAAGTTGCTTATTATTAAAGCCGAAGGTATTTATGAGTTTTCTCTCGATACTCAGCAAGCTCAACACCTGATCAATACCATTAGCTCAGGAGATCTAACCAGGCCAATATATCGATTTATTGGTCCAGTAAGAGGAAACCCTAAACAACTCTATGTATCTGGAGCCAACGAAACCTTGCTGTACGACATGGAGCAAAACGAACTAAAGAGCATTCATGAACTTCCATCTGATAAGGATATACAAACAGAGCCGCAAAGTGTTTACGAGTCCGAAAATGCACTATGGATTGTCTATCCCGGACATGGCATCTACAAAATTGACAACAAAACCTACACAACGATCGAGTTTAAGTCGGAGCAAGAACTTAAAATAAAAACCGCTATGGACTTAATTGCAGAAGACAACGGTCAACTTTGGCTAACAAGTAACGATGGTCTCTATCGCTTTAATATTGAAAACTTCCACTTACGCCGCTTTGATGTCCGCGATGGCTTGGTATCGAATGAGTTCAATGGCGGCGCTTTTTTAAAATCCCAAGACAGCCTCTATGTTTTTGGCGGAGTAAAAGGGTTAATGAAAATAGATCTAGGGGAACTCGGTAAATACAAGAGCGGACGATATCAAGCCCATATCACACAATTATCCACACTTTCCAGACCGCAAAAAGATCAGTTTGGTAGCTATCAAAAAAAATCACTATCTCTCAATCACGACGACTTTGGTATCAATATCAACTACTCAGCACTGTCTTTAACAAAACCCGAACAAATAAAATACATGCACTGGTTTGGGGATGATAAAGAAGATACCTTAACGGTTACTAATGATACTCAGTTATTTTTACCAAAATTAAAAATAGGTAGTCATGTACTTAATATCAGTGCCGTTGACTTCGAAACAGGAAAAGTATCACCACCAACAACCTTGAGTATAACCATAGCGCCTCCTCTTTGGTTAAGATGGTGGTCTCTTCTTATTTATGTTGTCTTAACTTTAAGCACAGTGTACTTGATATATGCCCGCAAGAAAAAACAACAAGAAGCCTGGATGATAGCTCACAATCAACTTAAGGAAAGCGAAGAAAGGCTTCAACTGGCTTTGCAAGGAAAAGAAAGTGGCCTTTGGGACTGGAGTGCGGCTACCAACCTCTTTTTTGAACCAAGATTAGTTCATGAAGTTGATGACAAAGACAGTATCGACTTTCACGACCGACTATCCTCAATACATGAAGATGACAAAGAGACTTACTTAGATACCTGGAGCCAGCTGATCACAGGAAACATTACGACCTTTGATCATATCTATCGAATCAGGGACAAACAAGGTAGCTGGCTATGGTTTAGAGATGTCGCCAAAGTAACAACGAAGGATGAAAATGGCAACCCGTTAAGAGTGACGGGTACCTACACAGACATCAGTGCAAATAAAGAAGCCCGTGATAAAGTCATTCTATTTTCTAAAGCGTTTGAAAACAGCCGTGATATCATCTGCATATTGGATCAAAAGAAACAAGTTATTGCGGTTAACCCCTCGTTTTATCAATCAACTCAACACACCGATAAAGATATTATTGGCAAAGGTGTTTTCTTTTTAAGACAAGAACAGGGTAGCAATGATTTTGTTGATGCGCTTTTCAAAAGTATCGAAAACGAAAAACACTGGGAAGGCGAAGGCTACATGCAGAAAAAATATCAGCCCCCTTTCCCAGTCTTGATCAAAGCGAACCTGTTTATTGCTCATGATAGTTCGCCCCACTATGTATTTACCATTACAGATATCAGTGCCCAAAAAGCAGCCGAAGAAGAACTGAGAAAGCTTGCTAGTTATGATCCATTAACCAACTTACCTAATCGAACTTTATTAACCGATCGCATACATCATGCTATTGCACACTGTAAGCGCAAGAATAACAAGCTTTGCATTTTCTTTATCGACTTGGATCGCTTTAAACAAATCAATGATTCATTGGGCCATGATATTGGAGACTTATTACTCATTCATGTTGCCAAGATCCTAACCAGTTCTATTCGAGCTAACGACACAGCAGCACGGCTTGGAGGAGATGAATTTGTCATTGTACTCGAAGAAATTTCTAACCTTGATGCGGCAAACCGAATAGCACAACAAATCATCGATAATATGTCGCAGCCAATCAATATCAAGAACAACGAAATAATAACGTCTCCTAGCATTGGTATATCAACCTACCCTGATGATGGTGACGATGTTGATACTTTACTAAAACATGCAGATATTGCCATGTATCATGCTAAGAGTGCAGGAAGAAATAACTTCCAATACTATCAACCAGAAATGAATGAAAAAGCCCACGATAAACTGCAACTTGAGGGGGAGTTGCGTCGCGCTATCAAACAAAACGAATTTACTTTGCATTACCAACCTCAAGTTTCCATAAGCACAAATAAAGTGATTGGCTTTGAGGCGCTTGCTCGTTGGCAGAAAAAAGATGGAACCTGGGTTCCTCCCTGTGACTTTATTCACATAGCAGAAGAAATGGGGCTCATTATTCCGCTGACAGAACAATTAATGGAACAAGCTTTCTCTTTGCTCTCATCATGGCACAAAGCAGGCCTTAACCTGGGCATGGCGATCAACCTTTCTGCAAAACACTTGTCCCATCATGATATTTTGGGTTTTATCAACGAGTTGTTAGAAAAATATCCAGTCGACTGCAGACAGGTCGAGTTCGAGCTAACAGAGTCTGTGTTAATGGAAGATATCGATAGTGCATGGCAACTATTTAAAGATCTGAGTGAACGTGGAATCGATCTGGCTTTAGATGACTTTGGTACTGGTTACTCTTCGCTAAAATATCTGCATCAACTGCCAATTAAAAAGTTAAAAATAGACCGCAGCTTTATCAATCAAATAGGCGTTCAAAAACAAAGCGAGGCGATCATTGAGTCCACCATAGCCTTAGCCCAGAGCCTTAACCTAAAAACAGTCGCTGAAGGAATAGAAACCAAAGAACAGCTGGCTTTTATTAACTCCTTAAATGTCGATCTCGCCCAAGGTTATTACTTTTCCAAACCTTTATCTATAGAAGCGCTGCCCGATTATTTAGAAAAAAATTACTAGGACTTGTTTTACTTACTAAAACCAAGGACAATTGGTTATCTATAATAGAATGTTTGCGGAGTCTCTAAGTCATGAGTGAATCGTCTCTCCCCTTTACCTATCGAGGACGACAACCTACGCGCATTGACGGTATTGAACGAAGAAAGTTAATACTGGAAGCTACTTTAAGAATCATCGTAAAAAGTGGAATACGGGGCGTTCGCCATCGCTCGGTGGCAGAAGAAGCTCAAGTGCCACTCGCAGCGACAACCTATTACTTTAAAGAGCTATCCGATTTAATACATGACTCTTTTCTTTACTTTGCAGAAGATAACTTTGCGTCTCTTAAAGCGCTGGAGTCAATGAGTTATGAGCTACTTAAAACACACAGTGATAACATAACAACTGACTTTCTGGTTGATCAGTTATCAGATTATTTAACACAACATATTCTTAATCAAACAAAAGACTACGATTCACGTTTACTTGAGCATGCTTTTAAAACCGAAGCATTAAGAAATGAACACCTTGCCAAAGTAGTTAGCCTTTCCGAGACTGAGCAACTCAGTATTATCACACACTTTTTTCAACAGCTCGGCTACAAAGACGCTGAACTTCATGCTCATAATATTGCAGCCACTATTTTGCATCTGGAATATACCTTATTGCTCAACTCTAAGCAGATAGATTTAGTCCATAGCAGTATTCGCCATACTTTGTCTCTCATTTTAACGAGCAAAGCTTAACGGCAGTCATGTCTAACAACTGCCATATTAACTGTTAAGAGCAATTGCCTTTCATACTGCGGATCCATTGTTGAATTAAATCAACACCTTCTTTATGCACAGTAGCCCGTCCCAGCTCTGGCATCATAGCTCCAGGATCAAGAGAATGCATACGATATAAGAGAATCGACTCATCGGGTTTTTCGGGCACTATCGAAAAGAGATGCCCTCCCGTACCTTGACCCGCAGCAACCGGGGGTTTGCACACCCCAAGTTTCAAATCGTCATTCTGCGCGATATCCAGAAACAAGCCCGATGTATCAGCTGCACCAACTGGGTTATGGCAGTGCCCACAGTTAATATCAAGATAACTGCGAGCTCGATGATCAATGTTATTTTTTGCATCTAAAGTCCACAGTGCATTCTGAGGCACTTTCTCCAAAGAGGGGACCCCTTTTAAAATACCGGAAGTTCGCCAATAGTTAATTTGCTGCTGTTCACCGCTGGCATAAAAATAGGTTTTGTTTAGATGTCTAGCTTTAGGTCCTATCGGTTTGATGACACGAGCGCTATGATTGGGAGCATGACAACCCACACACTGATTAGCATCAGGCACGCTGTAATTAAATGCTACCAGTTGGCTGCCAGACTCCTCACTAACCAGCTCCAGATCGAACGAGCCTCCGGTAATTTCTAGAACGGCGTCGGTTTGCTCTTCGTTCCATACATAAGGCAATGCAACCCAACCGTTCTTTGAATGATATAAGACTCGAGTTTCAATCAAACGAAGATGATTAAGGTTTAATGCCTGTCCCACGAAATCTTGACTATAGTCGGAGGTTTTCAAAACCTGATTATGACTACCACCTTTCACAGAAGGATAATAAAAGGTTTTAGTAATAACGGAACCAACTGGAAAATCAAAAGTATCGTCCTGACGATAAACAGCCGTTTCGCCTTCAGGAACCCACACGGTTCGAAACTTATGAGCATAATCAGAAAACAATGCCGTATTTAAATCGTAAGGTATGACTTTTTGGTTAATCACAAGGCGGTTGCTATCACGCCACAGCACTCCCCAGGCACTTAATGACTCAGGATAATTATCACCGACGGGCAAAAGTACTTTTTTTTCAGAAGAACAACCAGTCACTGTAAATAGAATCAGCAGACTTACCAACGAAAAATATTTATTCAACATCAATTAACTACCTCGTTGCAGTGATACTTGTGGCAGCTTGTCATGAACACACTGATGTGGCTTTATGTCGGTTGATATGTTTTTATAGTTGTTACCTGCATCAACATTGATAATCCCAGCAGTGTCATTATCAATACAAATGGCATATTCTTTCTTTAGTTTGCCTTCGGATATTTTTTCACTGTTTACAATACCATCCCATAAAATATCAGGCAGACGTCCATTGAAACCAAACTGCGCTACTTTTAACGCCTTTAGCTCGAGATGGTCTGGGGAGTCACCGCCACCAGAAAAGCGATTCTTATAAATAAAAATGGTTTCTGGATAAGGGTCAAAATCTTTCGCTGTCGACTTTTCAGAATAATAGCCAGCACTAAAGTAACTAGAGATAATGATATTGGCTGTTTTGTTTTCAGAAATATCATTTTCAAAAATTTCAACTTTGTCATTTGAGTTAATAATGACTCCCGAACCCGCAGGTACACCAGAGACAGCAGCCCCTTCTGGAGCAAAATTACTCGTGTTGTTTGCAAAAACCTGATTGTTATAAATTCGCGTAGAATGGCCAGGTTGAGGTAGATTAGGCATATTAAAAACTAAGATGCCTCCTGTGTTATTAGTGGCCACGTTTTCGTACACATCGGCACCAATCGTGTTTTCGATCTCAATGCCTGCGACGTTATACTCCGCTCGATTATGCCGTACGATGACATCTCTGGATTGTCCAACATAAATGCCCGCATCGGATGCACCAATCACAACGGATTTTTCAATCAGCACATTCTCACATTGCACAGGATAAAGACCATAAGCGCCATTTTTGGTATCAGGACCATTGGTCCACTCAACCCTCACATCGCGAACCGTTAAATGATTACACTCATTCACTTTAATACCATCGCCTTTGGTATCTTCAACGGCGAAGTTTTCCAATACGATATTATCGGCCGTGACAATCAAGCCTTCGGCTCCCTGCTTTTGTCCCTTAAACGACAAGACACTCTTATCTTTACCCACACCTTTAATAACGACATTACTCACGTTGAGTGATAATGCTCTATCGATAACATGTCGCCCTTCGGGGATTGTGATCACATCGCCAGGCTTTGCTTTAATCAGCTGAGTCAGTAGTTTTTTCTGAAAACTCTCATTTTTTACAGAGGGTTCAGGCGCTTGCTCGGAACATGCCGTAAGCAACATGGCCCCTCCTAGCCCCATAACAATGCAACGATGGAAGATCTGTCTATAGGCTTTCATTACCATTTCCCCAAAAGCGGCAAAAATGGTACGTTAGTACCAAATAGAACAAAAATCAACACTTGAGCATGGCGCAGTGCAATACAGCTAAGTTTGTTTCGCTGCGCAGAATGTGATACTTAATTAGTACAATTGTACCATTTAAGCTTAAAGTGGATAACTAACTCTTCACAGTTGGTTTGTGCCAGAAAAAAATAAAACACTTTTAATAAGGCAAATTAAGCACAGTTTCATGGTGTTTCTGTAGGGGTTGCAAACAGAGGCGTATAAGATACCGCTTAGTGTTGCCGACATTAAAAGTGCTCATAACAATAACTTGGAGCAAAACCTAATGAAAGCAGCATCATTCAGGGATAATAACAAAACCTCGCTTCCCACATTGAAACTCCTCTGCTCAGCAGTCACCGCAGCCATCTTCTCTACCTATGGTTATAGCGCTGAAGACGACAAAGACAAGAAAGCCGATGACTCTGAATACACCAAAGTAGTGGTCACCGCGCAGCGTCGCGAACAGAACCCACAAGATGTTCCAATTCCTTTGAGCGTTTACTTTGAAGGGGAAATGCGCGAGCTGGGTGCAATCAACATTAATGACTTAGGCCGCTTTGCTCCAGGTCTAGAAACCAACAACGCCAGCCTAACCCAACCTAATTACACCATTCGCGGCATATCGACTAACGATTTTGGTATCGGCTCTGATCCCGCGGTTGCCGTTTATATAGACGGTGTGTATGTAGGTCGTAGTGGCGCAGCGCAACTGGACTTTAACGATATAGAACGAATCGAGATTCTCAAAGGCCCACAAGGTACTTTATTTGGACGCAATGCCGCAGCAGGTGCAATACAGGTCATCACCAAAAAGCCATCGAAAGAATCCGAAGGTCATGCACTCGTTACACTGGGCAACTACAACAAACGGCGTATCGAAGCAGGTTTTAATCGAGCTTTGGGCGAAGACGTTTATTTTCGCGGCAGTGTTTTTGCCAATCAACGCGATGGATATATTAACAATGCCATCACCGGCGAAGACATAGGCTATCAAGACAACTACGCTGCCAAGGGTGCGGTACTCTGGGATCTGGGTAACGACAACGAAGTCGTTTGGCGTTTTGATTATGATAATGTTGATCAGGATGCTCGCCCTGCCGCAAGTACCAACGCAACCATCGCACCAGCAAATCCTTTTGGTGACTATGAATCCGATATAGACACTATGGAAACTCGTGAAGCCTGGGGAACATCGGTTGAAGTCAATCTTGATCGTGGTGGTGTTATCTTTACCTCCTTAACATCATTACGTTCTTTTGAAAGTGTCAACTTTGAAGAAGAAGACGGCAGCGCCAATAATCGCTTTTTCTTTGCCACAACCAATCAAGAAGAACAAACACAGTTCAGTCAGGAGTTTCGTTTAACCTCTGATAATGACAGCAATGTACAGTGGACACTGGGCAGCAATTTCTTTTGGGAAAACGTAAAGCAGAAACACGTTGTTGATATTTCGACAAATACACTCGACACCTTCTTTTTAATTGATGGAGGTATTCCTGCGGAATTGATTCCGGCGGTCCCCTTGGGCACGGGCATATCAGGATTCCTGGCTCAAGGGTTCGCTCAACAGTTTGCTCTTTTATCACAATTAACAGGATTAACTACCGATCAAATTTTGGCGATGACGACTCAAGCAAACTTGAATCGCCCATGGCGCGAAGTGACCGAAAACGACGGCAGCTTTTCTGGCATCGCGTTTTTCTTTGATATGAATTACGCCATTACCGATAACCTGAACCTAACTGCCGGTTTACGTTATAGTCATGACAGAAAAGTCTTTACTATCGACTCACAATGGCGCAACGAGGTCATCATCCCCATAGATGGTGTACCACCAGAACCTTTTGGTTTTATCTTTTTTGATCAGTTCAATAACTACAAACAAAGAGACAGCTGGACAGACTGGACACCTCGCGTCGTACTCGACTATAAACCTAACGACAACTCCATGTTTTACTTTAGTGCGGCTAAAGGATTTAAGGCTGGTGGATTTAACAGTCTCGGTGTTGATCCCGCTTTTGAACAAGAGAATATTTTTAACTATGAGCTAGGTTACAAATCCGACTGGTTAGATAATCGTTTGCGCTTTAACTTCTCGGTGTTCCGTTACGACTATGACGATTTGCAAATTTTGAAACTGTCTGGCCCATCGGGTTCTATCCCAACTTATAACGTTGGTAATGCTGATGCCAAAGGTGATGGACTCGAAGTTGAGATCGATTGGTCTGTTACCGATAACTTCCGCTTATCTGCCAACTACGGGCACATTAAAACTGAGTATACCGACTATCAGTTGTTTCCAGGAGAAACAGCAGCGGATGACTTAACGGGTGAACCCTTATCATCCATGCCCGAAGATAAATTTAACCTTCAAGCGCACACGACGTTTGATATTGGAGATTCTGGCAGTTTAGATTGGCGAATCAACTACACCTACACAGGTGACAGAGTGGATCAGTCAGGTGCCGATGCGTCACAAAAAATAGAAAGCTACGAGTTAATCAATACTCGCTTTACTTATCGGCCCGCTGATGCAGATTGGGAAATCTCTTTGTGGGGTGCCAATATAACCGATGAAGAATACTTATACAGCATTGGTGGTCAAGGCAGTGCGGTGGGTAGTCCTGTCACGGTGAGAGCAGAGCCTGCGACTTATGGTTTGGATTTCCGTTGGTATTTCTAGATAAACTTTTCGATTGCATATTAGAAGACGTAAAAAAAGGTTCAGCATCTGCTGAACCTTTTTTATTTTAGCTTATCGCTCACGAACAATAATACCCAGAGCATCTAGTACTCCATTTGCTCGGCCATGAAAACCAACGATTTCATAACCCTCAGGAGCTGCTAATTCATAGGTCATCCCAGCGCCCTGTGCTTGCCCTAAACCATAAGCAGGGCTAACACGCATATTAGTGTGGATAGTGATACTTCCAATAACGCTACCATAAGATCCCGTGATTTTCTTAATATACTCACCAGGCTGAAGAACAAATTCGCCTTGCGCTCCTCCACTACCGCCATGTCGAGCAGAAGTTTGAGTAGAACCATCTTCTCGGGTAATAGTCATCTGCAGAGAATCAACCCACCAGCCAGATCGAACCTTAATACTCTTGATAGTCGTAGGCTCATTCACTAGCGACAGATCAGAGAATGCAGTTCCACCGTTGCCACCATAAATGGCGTCCATGACAATCGCTGAATTTGTATTGGTAGAACCGCCACCGGAACCACCACTCGAACCGCCCGAACCACCATTTGAGCCACCGCTATTATCAACACAGTTAGCTTTCACAGGCTGAACCAGAATGCCAATCGCATTTAAATAGTGTCCATCAGAACGACCACGGAATCCAGTAATAGCCATACTATCAGGAGCAGTCAACACAAAGCTGTTTCCAGCACCGTTGCCGAGTCCAGAACCAAAAGATTGCTTACGACCTTTATTGGTATAAATCACTAGCTGCCCAACAAAATCGCCATAGGTACCTTCAACTTTGGTGATGTATTCATCTGCGCTCAAGCTCATTTCCATCGGAGCACCACCGTTACCACCAATAGCTGTAGATGATTGAGTAGCACCATTTTCTAGTTTACGTGTTACTTGCATACCATCTAACCACCAACCGCCACGGAAAGATAGCTTGCTAATTTGGCTCGTTGCCGTCGGCGCATCAGTAAAGCTGTTTCCACCACTGCCACCATAAATAGCGCCATGAACTTCTGCTGGCTCATTGATATCAGACAAAGCACATGCAGTCAGGTTGCTGCCTCCTGAACTGCCGCCACTATTACCGCCTGAACTATTAAAATTATATAAGTCGCGAACTTCCAAACTGCGAATCACAAGGCCTATCGCTCTTAAGTAATTATCTGCACGACCTTGGAAGCCAGTAATCTCATATCCTTCTGGCGCTGATAGCTCATAAGTAGAACCACTACCATTCGAGCTTGCTAGACCATAGGTAGGACTCACACGCTTGTTAGTATGGAAAGTGATACTGCCAATATAGTCACCATACTCTCCAGTGATCTTAGTAATGTATTCATCATCACCTAATACAAACTCACTGACTCCACCGCCATTTCCGCCGTGTTGAGAATAAGATTGAGCTGCTTCCGTAGAAAGTCGATGAGTCATTTGAATGGCGTCAATCCAAGGGCCACTGCGAACCTTGATTTTAGAAATCACGCTGGCATCATTAGGGATATCTGCAAAACCAGTCCCGCTGGCACTACCCACAATGCTTCCGTAAGTTTTACTCACTAAAGCACTAAAAGGCAGTAAGTTTTCTAACGCATCCAATGCTGCTTGATGCTCTTCATCAGCAGTTGAACTGGCTAACAAAGCCGCTGCCTGTGCATTCAACGTATTCGCAATATTTCTTAATTGCGCAGCAAACGCTTTCAAGAAGAAGTTAGAACTATAAGTGTCAGCCATAGCATTGTATTGCTGTGCCTGTTGAATCAGTTGCAGATAACTGACATATACTTGAGTAACCGCTGCTTTCTTTTGGCCAATGTTATTAATTGCGTCTTCCACTTCGGTACATGCAGAAACATTACCAGAGGCATCAAACTCCAGACAGGTATAACATTTAGAGTCAATCACATAACCTTGCCACGCTGCTTCAAAGCCTGCAGCATCACGAGATAAACACCAACCTTCTGAATCGGAGTTGCCCCAGTTTAATACTGTAGACCCTGACTTCAATAACGACGCTTTGTTAATCCAAAGAGCATCATCGTTACTTGCATAAAGTTTCACAGATACATTGCTAGAGTTAGTTAAACGACTCTCAGTCGACTGATAAGTATAACCGCTGTTATTAGTGCAATCAGAAATCAAGTTAGCCGAGTCAACTTCTGTGTGAACAAGGTCACCACTCTCAAACCATCGAACACCCAAAGTGTCAGTCGTTTGTGCACTCGATAAACTGGGTGTTCCTCCACTCGAATGGCATTCAATATTGAATTCTGTCGCCGCAAAGGCAGAATTTGTAAATAGTCCTGCAGCACTTACTAATAGTCCTGCCAATGTCCTAAATTTATGATTTATCATAAATTTTACTTCTCCAATTTAAATTTAAACCTAGTTCAATATGAGTCCAATACTCAGATAGGCAGAATTCTAATGAGCAAATGTCGAGAGAGTTAGCAGGAAAAGTGCATTTTGACTTTTAGTGAATTAATACCAATTAGACATTTATCATAAAGTGAATAACTGGCGCTTTTAAGCGCCTGTTTGTGTTTATTAGCAAAGAAAACAAGGCTCAGCAAATGCAGAGCCTCATTGATTTCACAAGTAGCAAGTTAACTACTCAGTTATGGAATATTAGTCGCAATGCTAGACTGAGCATCGGCGATACTCTTAATCAAATTAGTAGCCGATGACATAACAAATGAATGTTGCTCCATCAGCTGCTGTACTTGCAATTCATCCGCCGTTGAGCCGGACATTAGGAGGTTAGTAATGAGTGGTTCGAGATCATTAACCTTAAGTGTCAACCTTAACTGCTCATTCCAAAGTGCCAGTCTAGTTGCCATTGCTTGCTCTTTTTCTGAGCCTTCATTCATATTTTCAATACTATCACTCAACTCATCAAGCTCAGTATCTATTTGCTCAACAGCAGCCTTTAGCGTTTCTAAAGCTTCGTTCAACTCAGAAACCAGATCATCGAAGCTTGTATCAACTAATGCAACACTAGGATCGAGAATAAAGACTCCACCTCCAATATAAACAAACATACCGCCATCAGACTCTTTCCATTCAAGTTGGCCGCTTGAATGATGCACCCAGCCGCTACCTGCAGAATCACATGCAGTCATGCCCAATTGTCCTGCTCGATAATCGTAACAAGCGCCACCGCTCAAAGACCATGGATTCCAGTTGCCACCCCATTGGTAGTATTTAAACTGCATTTTTCCGTTGTTTAATGTCCAACTATAACCAAGATCATCACAAGCCATTAAACCAAAATCACCACGGCCTTTATAGCCAAAACAAGCACCGCCACTCAAATTCCAAGGGTTCCAGTTGCCACCCCATTCGGAGTAGTGCAACTGTAGTTTACCATCGTCTCTGAACTCCCAGGTAAAGGTAGCTTCTTCTGCAAATGAAGATGTGCTAAATATCAACAAAGAACTGATAACAAATAAGGCAATTAATTGGTTTTTCATATCAATAGAGCTCCAGTCTATTACAACAATAAGTTTTAAATATTTAGATGGAGCGAACTGTAACGGTGAATTGTGGAGAAAATTAGGATAAAGAGTAGATAGGTAATTTTTGCTATTTAATCAATAGCTCAAGAAGATCAAATATCTTGCGCCTTAATGTAACTTTCATATTTCTTTGTGTGATTATAAAAACGAGTAAAAGGAGCTCACTTTTTGCGAATTCCTTGTTTTTTCACTAATAACTCATCGCCATTAGATATCTACAAAACACACCTTTTCAGTCTCTCAAATGCAATTGATAACTTCATAGAGGAAAAAAACAAAAAATATAACACGCCAGTTATGTTTTTTAGGCTATTTTTTGCAACTTTTAACGCTAGTTGGCGTCTAAAATGCATAGAAAAATGATTAGTTAATGCCATGATTTAGTTGAAGTTTCATTGACAATTGATAAAAAACAGCCATAAAGTATACTGTGTTTATGGGAATCCACCGCTCTTGGCAATCAACGCATTTTACCTTTAGCGAATAAAAACCTAGCCAGCAAAATTATAGGAAGTGTTTTATGCCAAATGTAGAAGATATTGCAGAAGTTTTAAGGAACAGGGCAAGCAAAGATGGCTTGTCAAATTATAGTATTGGCGAGCAGGGAGTAGGATATCGATCAGCCGAAGATGTATTGAATCAAATAACTCATAGAGAAGACAGTGAAAACATAGAAGAGAGGGAAGAAGTCGTCAGCGATAACTAACCTATAAGCTTTCACGGATGAATCTAATACCTCTTTTTCTACTGCCAATATTTGGTGGTTTTATCTATTGCGTTAACACAAGAAAAATCAAACACTTCATAGATAGACAAAGCGACCAGCGACTTTATTTTAGCTCAGCAAGCTATGGTATTGTTCTGTCACTTTTGGCAGCTGAAATACACATCATTATCTGGCTGTACTTTCCTACAGAATATTTATCCATAATAGAACTTGCCAATGACTTCGCCTTCAACCTGAAATCAAGCGTCAGAGCAGGAGAAACAAAAGGTGACTTGTCATTATTTTGCAGTGGTTCTATCGCGATTATTTGTTTGATGGCTTTTCTTATAGGGGTGATATTGCCTTACGCTGCCAACATTCCCTATGCACTACATGAAATAGATGAAGAAAAATTAATTAACAGAGCAGAAAAAGACGTCGAGTCAATCATTGATCGATATAAAAACGAAAATGCTATTTCGGTGTTGTACAAAGCCAGTTTAGAACTGAATAAAGCCATTTTATTTTTAAAGGACTGGGGAACTAAAGTCGTTCAAAAGAGAAACAAGGAACTTTCCAAGCAACGAGAACTCGATAGCATGTTAATAAAGTCTATGGAAAAATCCTGCTGTATTATGGTGACTCTAGAAACCAGACAAGTATATACAGGGCATATTCTCAAAATGAGCCCTACACATGACGAAGACAAATACATTCGAATCTTACCCATACTTAGTGGTTATAGAGACGAAAAAACCATGTCGGTGAGATTTACAACAGACTACCAACCAGCTTACGACAAGATTATTAAAGATAAAACAAGCAAAGATGAAGGAGAGTTTTCTCACATTAACATTGATGACTTCGAAGTCATCATCTACGAGAAAAACATTACTTCTGCACATCTATTTGACAAGAACTTGTATGAGAAGCTCTATAACAACGGAAGCTTACTAACAGCCTTCAATAAGATATAAAATTAAACAGAACCACCAGACACTCCGACTATAGCACTTAACTCAAGTCACACCTGGTTTCAAAATAGAAGTGCACCACCTATACTAATGGCTTATATGCCAAGGAGGTGCACAATGGGAAAGATTTACTCACATCTATCTCTATTTGAGAGACAGAGAATATTTGATTGGTTTCACTACCAGAAGAAGTCAATCAGGGAAATAGCAAGGCGATTAAGTCGTTCACATTCAACCATTAGTCGAGAAATAAAAAGGCATACTTACTTTTATTATGTTGATTGTTATTACCCTCACCCAGCACATCAAACCTATAAAAGCATGCTCAAAAATAGGGCAAAGAAGATACTGACTAAGTGTGATAAAACCCAAAACTATGTCGTCGAGAAATTAAAGCTAGGTTGGTCTCCAGAAATTATTTCTGGAAGGCTAAAGCGGGAAAATGAGTTGAGATATATCTGCCATGAGTCAATTTATCAGTTCATCTATAAAGAAGCTCCAGAGCTTAGAGCGTTTCTTCCAAGGAAACATAAAAGACGCAGAAAGAAATATCCCTATAGGAAACATCCCACAAAAATCAGTTTAAAAACAAGCATTCTTGAGCGTTCTCCATCGATTAACAACCGCTCAGAGTTTGGTCACTGGGAAAGTGATTCCATTGAGTCTAAAAACAGGAAGTGCGCGATTAACGTTTTATTAGAACGAGTTTCCAGGCTAACTCATATAACAAAACTTACTTCGAAAAAGGCATTCGTAACAAAGAATGCCATAGTAAAGCGATTGTCTGAGCATCCTGGTCATTTAGTTAAGTCGATAACCTATGATAATGGTGTTGAAAATGCTGAGCATTTAGAGGTTAATCGACGCCTTAATTGTGACTCTTATTTTTGTCAGCCATACCATAGCTGGGAAAAAGGCGCTGTCGAACAAATAAACAGCTTAATCAGACGGTTCTTACCTAAAGGAACTGACTTTACAGAGGTTACTGACACCGCTTTAAGAAAGATTGAATATCAGCTTAATTCCAGGCCCCGTAAATGTCTGGATTACAGAACTCCAAACGAAGTTTATAATGAAATAAATGGTGCACTTTCAACTTGAAGCTGGGTCTTTCACAAACGGAGTGTCTGCTTTTATTTAATTTGAACATCCTTGTTCAACATGATTCCTGCCAACCTTTAGGAGCCAATAATGCCACCGTCTTTGCGTCGAATAACCAAGGTACAATCTCTTGGAATTGTTCTGCCATCATAGGGTGCAGGGAAATTCGTTGCGTCAGGAGACCCATTACCGGGGTGTTGGATATTCACGAAAGCGGTTCTTTGATCCGGCGTGACCGTAAATCCTGTAATTTCGTCACTGTTGACTCCCACCAACAGACGCTTCGGTTCCGGGGTGTCTTTTGTAGTATCAAACACAACAAGTTGATCTTGAAGTCCATCAGGCTGCGAGCCGTCGGTACCAATAAATAAACGACCATAAGGATCAGCCCAGGCAGCATCAGGATCCGTAAAGACACCTTCGGTGCCCCGTGTAGAAGAAGCTAATAGATAAATATCCCAGGTGAATGAAGTGCCTAGGTGGTCATCTGAATCTTTGGTTCGGATAATATGTCCGTCATTATTTGGCGCTTCAGGATTAGCGATATTGGTATCTGTACGTTTACTGTTGTTGGTACAAGTCCAGAATACTTCTCCATGCTTACCAATGGTTGTCCACTCCGGACGATCCATAGGCGTCGCGCCTAATATATCAGCTGCAACTCGAGCATAAATTAAAACCTCAGCTTGAGAGTTAAATCGTGCGGCTAATTGTGGATTATCGATCGTTAATTCCAGCCACTCTCCTGTACCATCATCGTTAAATCGAGCAACGTAAAGGCTCCCCTTATCCAAAGGACTTTCCTTATCTCTGAGCGCTCTTTTCCATGATTTATCGGATACATACTTGTAACAGTAATCGAAACGCTGGTCGTCTCCCATGTAAGCTGCAATACGACCATTACGACTCTCGGCTATCGCAATAGCCTCATGCTTAAAGCGTCCTAATGCCGTTCTCTTAACGGGCTTTTGCGTACCATCAAAGGGATCAATTTCTACAATCCAGCCAAAACGGTTTTGCTCATTCACATAATCTTCATCACTCAAATCAAAGCGCTTGTCAAAAAGGTGCCAACCATAACCAAATCCATTCTCTGAAAATCCATAACGATCTTGCTCTTGAGTCGCAACAAAACCACTAGTTGCACCAAAGTAGCCATTAAAGTTTTCTTCACAAGTTAAGTAAGTGCCCCAAGGTGTTGCGCCAGAACCGCAATTATTAACGGTCCCTAATGGAATATTACCGTTGGGGTTTTGTAGCAATTTAGAATCAGCAGCGGGGCCAGAAAACGTTACTGGCGTATTAACAGTAATACGGCGAGAATGAGCACTGGATACCACTTTCCATCCACGTCGAAAGGTTCGTTTCAGTTTAACGACCGACACCCCATGAATATTCTGCGACAGACGCACATCTTCCAGGTTTTCTGGTCCAGACTTACCCAGTGCATGAATATTGGTACCATACTCATGATTGACGCACAGCATCCCTACATCATTACGCATGCGATAGTGTCTTCCGTAGTAGATAGCATTCCGGCAATCCATTGGGAAGAACCACATACCATCATGACCTAACCCTGTTTGAAGAGCCGCTTGTGCAGAAGTTGGACGAGCATCAGGCTCTCCGGTGTATTCCTTTGTTGCCCCGGGCTCTATTGGTGTTCCCCAAGGAATGAGCACATCATATTCATAGTCATCCGAAATAGTAGGCATGGTTGTATCAACAACATCGTCGATAGCAACAGGCTTAAAGTCGACGAGCTTGCGTCTTCCCCAACCCCAGCCAGCATGAGCACCAGGCGCCAAAAATGCGGTTGTAGCAACGGTTAAACTGCCAGCCATTACTTTGCGTCGAGACATGTTTGTTTCTAATACGGAAGAAAATGGTCGGTTTTCTGAAGTATTAGAGGGTGTATTTTCTATTTCATCATGAAGCTGTGCATTATCTAAAGCGTTTTTATTATCTGTAGACATAATCAGTTCTCATTGTAATTAAATAGAGAGCTCGTTTATTCGATACAGCAATCCTGAATACGAGCTTTTATTAGGTGTCGATAAAAACGCTACGCCTCAATCATGACGGTGGTTTTAACTTTTTATTTCAATCCATTGAAAAACCAGAGCCGGTTATCCATAACCGAAAACTTCATCACACTTTTTTTAATCTGAGAAAGGAGAGGCACGGAAACATTAAAACATGATTCATCAATATTAAAATTATCTAATACTTAAGGAGCTGTTTCTGTAATTACTTAAAAAGAAGAGCCCGGCTGTGTTAAAAACTCCTGTTCTTCAGCAGTGGACTCACGGCCTAATATTTTATTTCTATGGGGGTAGCGCCCAAAACGATCAATGATTACTTTGTGTTTCATTTCGAAGTCTAAATTTCCCTCAAGGCCTTTTTCACTAAAGAGCTTTACCGCTTCTTCGTGAATGGCCGGGGACTCACTGTGCATATAAGGCATATATAAAAAGGAACGTTGTTGGTCATTCAGATCTTTTGCTACACCCGCTCGTACTGCCTCTTGTGACAGACAAAGTGCCAGACTATCAAACGCAAAAGACTCCGGGCGATCTCGATACATATTGCGAGAGAACTGATCCAGTACAATGATCTCAGCCAATCGCCCCAGTGCCGTATCTCGCCAATAAAACAATTCGCTTTGTGATGCCGCTCGATGAACGTTGCCAAATCGCTCTGCAATCATTTGATCAAAAGCCACATCTTTTATCCAGTGTTGTTTTGGTTCTAACTCTTCAAACCAAAACGAAATTATTTCATTCGAATCAAAAGTCATTTTACTTTCCTTATTTCCCCATCAACCCGGGGTACAGTCGCTGACGAGGTAACATAATTTTAAACTGTGAAGGGGCATGAACCATTCCTTCTTTTTCTATCCAGGCAACCACTCCGCGCTTTTCTTTTGCCGCTTTGGCAAAACGCTTTTCGAGATCTTTATTTTGATAGTAAGCGGCAATCACTTTAGCCGGATTGATACAAGGCAGATTTTCACCCTCGATAACAATCACAGCACCATTATCAAAAAACAAACGAGAACCTATAGGTAGCAAGGTAAAGTCAGATACGCCGCTCACCAACATATTAGCGCCCAGCCATTCCGCTTTTACGGATTCAACCTCCATCTTCTGGGCGATGGTCTCTAGCTCTTCAGTGCTAACTAATGATAGTTGACGGGTATTCTTAATGTCTGTACCACGAGTATACCAAGGAGTTCTAGCATCCGACTTTCGCGTCATGCCAGCGTGCCTATCGTCTTTAATGCCTTCGAAGCCCAAAGCTATTTTATCTACAGACTGAGTGACAAAGGTATCTGAAGAATAGCAAGCATAAAGTTGTTGCAGCTGACCAGAGATTTTTTTATCCATGACACTTCCGGTTTCATATCAGAGAAAGGCTAACATAGGAGCAAAGGCAGTAGAGTGTCAACACACGATTGAAAAATGAACCTTACTTGTTGTTAACAAGCCGTCCTAACTCTTCTTTCATAGAGTCAGAAACGCTTTGTTTTAAGACAATAATAGCAATGCGACGATTAATCGGATTCTCAGGATTGTTTTCGTCAAACAGAGCTGAGTCAGCAAATCCTTCTACCCGAAAAATCTTGTCCATGGTAATCCCTCCACGAATAAGCGCACGGCGAGCGGCATTCGCCCGATCAGAGGATAACTCCCAGTTACCATACCCTTCGCGACCATCAAACGGAATGGCATCGGTGTGCCCTGTAATACTTAGCTGATTAGGTACTTTTTTCAGTACACCGGCTAAAGAATAAAGGATGGAACGAGAGTAAAATTTAAGATCGGCTTTACCACTATCAAACATGGGGCGTTTATCTTTATCCACTATTTGAATCCGCAATCCCGATGGGGTGATATCAATCAAAATTTGTTCTTTGAAGGCTTCAAACGCTTTGCTGGTTTCGACAAGGTTCTCCAGAGTGTCTTTTAATGCTTCCAGTTTTTTAACTTCTTGCTCCTCTGCTAGCCGTTCAATATCTTTTTCATCCAATTCCTTGGGTGGCTCACCGGCTTCTGGATGCACCATTTCGATAACAGCCTGATTGGCACCGCCTTCGCCGATAGGAATATTGTTCGCACCAGGCGTTAAAGTTGAGCCAGCAGGATCAACAAAATAACCGGATATCGCCTGTTTCTCTTCATCCGATGTATTGCCCATTAGCCACAGCAATAAAAAGAATGCCATCATGGCCGTTGCAAAATCTGCAAAAGCCACTTTCCAGGCGCCACCATGGTGACCATCGCCTTTTTTGATCACCTTGCGCACAATAATCGGCGCTTTTTGATTCTCCTGTTGCTCTTCCATAACGGTTCTTAGCGCCCACGCACACGCGCTTCTAGCTCTTCAAAAGAAGGACGAATATCCGAATAAAGAGTTTTGCGTCCAAACTCAACAGCGATCTGTGGCGGCACACCATTCATGGCAGCAATCAATGATGTTTTGATGCATTGATAAAACTTGCTCTCTTCTTCAGCTCTATGTCCCATGGCTGTTGAAACAGGTCCCACAAACCCATAAGCCAATAAAATCCCCAAGAAAGTGCCCACCAATGCAGCCGCTACATGCACACCAATTTCTTCTGGCGGTCCTCCCAAAGCTTGCATGGTAATAACAATCCCTAGTACCGCTGCGACTATACCAAAACCCGGCAAGGCATCGGCTACGCTTCCCACCGCGTGACTCGGCGCCATTTTTTCGTGGTGATGAGTTTCTAGTTCCGCATCAATGAGATTCTCTAACTCATAAGCGGTCATATCGCCTATCACCATAAGCCTTAAGTAGTCGCAGATAAATACAATGACATGTTCGTCTTTATTAATTAACCGATACTTCGAAAAGATCTTACTGTTTTTGGGATCATCGATATGTGATTCAATGGCGATCAGACCTTCACGACGCATGGTCGAAAACAGCTCAAACAGCATTGCCAACAACTCTAAATACACAATTTTGGTGTAGTGAGATTTACCTATAATGGCAAAAGATTTCTTAAACGCTTCGATTGATACTTTGGCCGGATTCGCAATCACAAAAGCACCAAAAGCAGCGCCGCCAATGATCAATAACTCAAAAGGTTGCCAAAGAGACCGAATGTCTCCGTGGGATAATACGTATCCCCCCAGCACCGCGCCCAGGACAATAATTGCCCCAATAATGACCGGCATCCAGTTTTCTCCTCATCTCAAAATTGAGCAAAAATGCTCCAGACCTCTGAATTAACTATAGATTATGAATGAGAGATGTCAGGCGAAAATAAAAACTGGCGATAAAAAGAGGCCTGAATTTGCATTGATTTATCTTGTTACATCGCCAAAGATAGTCATCTGAATATGGCTAAGGTAAAATGCGTCATTTATACGCAGCTTGAGATCACAATGAGCTTTATTGATCATCTGAAAACTCTGCCACAATATTTAATCCCCCAGCATGGGCTATCACAACTGGCAGGCAAACTGGCCGACTCCAAAACCTTTCCTTTTCGACACAATGTCATTAAAGCATTTGCCAAGCACTACGGCATTGATATGTCTCTGGCTCAAGAGCCAAATCTAGAAGCGTACGATTCGTTTAATGACTTTTTTACCCGCGCAATTCGTCCTGAGGTACGTCCGATTTGTGATGAACCCAATACAATGGCTTGCCCGGTGGATGGAGCCGTTAGTCAGTTCGGCCCCATTAAAGAAGGTCGTATTTTTCAGGCAAAAGGTCACGACTATAGTGCTACCGAGTTGCTTGGTGGCGATCAGGCATTAGGTAATCTCTATAAAAACGGTCAATTCTGTACGATTTACCTGTCTCCCAAGGACTATCATCGTATTCACATGCCTGTTCGAGGTTCATTAACTCAGATGATCCACGTACCCGGCAAATTATTTAGCGTGAATCCTTTAACCGCACGAACCGTTCCTCACCTTTTTGCGCGAAACGAACGGGTAGTCGCCATGTTTGATACCGAGTTTGGCCCAATAGCGATGGTTTCTGTCGGCGCAACCATTGTCGGTAGCGTTGAAACCGTCTGGTCAGGCATAGTGACGCCACCAACTAAACGAGAAGTGGTTACCACCCACTATGGTGAAGATGAAATTGTGTTAGAAAAAGGCGACGAAATGGGACGCTTCCGACTGGGCTCAACCATTGTGCTGCTGTTGCCCGAAGGTGACTTTGAATGGGATGAATCCATTGTCGAAGAAGCACCGACGATTCTTGGTCAGCCGCTGGTCAAAAAAAGATAAGTTAGAGCGCAAAAGGAACCACATGATTGATGTGGCATTGCTTTTGCGCCAGCATCATCAAGCGGTCAAATCCCAGGGCTACGCCAGAACATTCTGGCAGCCCTTGTTCTAAGGCCGCCATAAAAGATTCATCAATATCAACAGTCTGTTTGCCCATCTTTACTCGCTTAGCATTATCTTCATTAAATCTTGCCCGCTGTTCTTGAGCATCCGTTAATTCCCAAAAGCCATTAGCCAATTCAATACCTTCAACATACACTTCAAATCGGCCAGCGTAACCGGGGTTACTGGGTAAAAGACGTGCCAATGCACTTTGCGAAGCAGGGAAATCACAAATAAAGGCAATCGAATCTCGTCCCAGCAAGGGCTCTATCTGAGTAGCAAACAACAGCGATAAATAGTCATCACGGAACATATCTTGTGGAATATGCCCCAGTTTTTGCTCAGTAAATTCTCGTAGTGATGCGTTATCGATGGACTCAATATCTATCGATAAGTAATGCTGAAATGCTTCTCTATAAGACAGGGAATCCCGCGTCTTAATGCCTGTAGCCAAACTCACCAGCTCGTACACTTCATCCATCAATTGGTGATGGTCCCAATCTGTTCGATACCATTCTAACAAGGCAAATTCAGGCTGATGTTTTTGCCCCCGCTCGTCACTGCGATAAGCTTTGCTCAATTGATATATATCACCACTTCCAGCAGCCAGAAGGCGCTTCATCGCGTACTCTGGCGATGTTTGCAAATAGGCTTGCTGCCCACAGACAGCCAAACTTAGCGCATCCATATAGGGATCGGTCACGCTACACGACATAAGCGCAGGCGTATCCACCTCTAAAACGTCTCGCTGATAAAAGAACTCACGAATGGTGCGCATAAGCTGAGCTCGCAACGCCAAGGTTTCAATAGATGCAGAAGGATGCCAGGACATAAGAAAATAGTATCGAAGAATGTAGAGTCAAACTTAGCCTAAGTGGGACAAAGGCTCAATGTTACTTAATCAGAACAGAAAGCCAGAAGCGCAGTCGGCCCTTCTGGCAAAATCAGGTTAGCCGTTGGCTCGAGAAACATACTCGCCAGTACGAGTATCCACTTTAAGCTTGTCGCCAATCTGAACGAATAAAGGAACACGAACAACTGCACCAGTGTTCATAGTCGCAGGTTTTCCACCGCCACCGGAGGTATCACCTTTCAGGCCCGGATCAGTATCCACCACTTCCAAAACAACATGGTTAGGTGGTGTCACAATAATCGGAGAGCCATTCCATAAAGTGACCAGGCAAGTATCTTGTTCAGTCAACCATTTAGCATTGTCACCAACGGCTTTCGCATCAGCAGCAACCTGCTCGTAGGAGGTTGGATCCATAAAGTGCCAGAATTCACCATCGGCATAGAGATACTCCATGTCCTGATCCATGATATCAGCACCTTCAACTGATTCATTAGACTTGAAGGTTTTTTCAACGATACGGCCAGATAACAAATATTGGACGCGTGCTCGAGCAAACGCCTGTCCTTTTCCTGGACGCACAAACTCGTTCTCTAAAATTACGCAAGGCTCACCGTCCTGCATTATCTTTAGGCCATTACGGAATTCATTGGTACTATATGATGCCATTTCAATCCTCGAACTCTGTCGATATCAATTGGTATTACAAAACATGAAAGCCGCAATGATACCTGTTTCTGGCACAAATTGGCACAATCCTGACTGGAAAAAATTACTCTCTAGCTCAATTAGTAAGCCTGCTGAGCTATTGGAGCGCCTCAATTTAACCGCCGAACAAATGGGTGATGGCAAAGCGACAGAATTGTTCAAGCTCAGAGTGCCACTGCCTTTTGTAGAACGGATGGAAAAAGGCAACCCCAAAGATCCTTTGTTATTACAGGTGTGGCCTCACCCCGAAGAGTATCATCAGCAACCTGGTTTTACCTTTGATCCCTTAGCCGAAAAACACAGTAACCCAGTACCAGGCTTACTTCATAAGTATGGTAAGCGAGTACTTACAATCACCGCAGCTTCCTGTGCCATTAACTGTCGCTACTGTTTTCGACGCCACTTTCCCTATGATGAACAAAGCTACGGCCAAAAAACCTGGCAGCAGTGGTTTGACTATATTGCATCAAACCCTCATATCAATGAAGTTATCTTGAGTGGTGGTGAGCCCTTACTTACTAGTGACAGCCAACTGGCAGAATTAGTCGAAGGATTGAGCCAGTTTAACCATATCAAGCGCCTAAGAATCCACACCCGACTACCCGTGGTTATTCCTCAACGAATCACTCAATCGCTCACGGCGTTGGCCGCAAACAGTCCTTTCACCTGGCTTATGGTGTTGCACATCAATCATCCAAACGAAATCGATGATGCATTGATTCGCGCAGCGGCTCAGTGCCATCAAGCAGGGATCAGGTTATACAACCAGAGTGTCCTTCTCAAAGATATTAATGATGACGTAGTGATATTGGCAGAGCTCAGTGAAAAACTCTTTGATGCCCACATCCAGCCCTACTACCTGCATCTTTTAGACAAAGTCACCGGAGTTCATCACTTCGAAGTATCTGAACCTAAAGCCCAGCAGCTGTATCAGGAAATGTTAGCTCAATTGCCAGGCTTTCTTGTCCCTAAGCTCGTTAGAGAAATAGCCGGAGAAGCGTCAAAAACACCTTTTGTCTAAAATTCAACCCCTTGTATCGATATAGAGTTCAAAATTCGACCTATTTTATTTATTGATTAGGTTAGGCATTTACGAACATTGCGATATTCTGAATTTAACGAAAGGTGCGTGACATTTAGACAATTTTGAACTATTCGTTATAGTTATATATATAATTTCTTTTTGAGATTACTTTGACGTGGAGGGGCTGTAATATATGCAGTTTGCAGCTAGAATGAGCTATAGTTATATGTTTAAAACTTCACTTCAGGGAAAGTTGATGCAGTTATGATACAGGGAAAACTGGGCTTAAGTATTCGAGAACCCGAAGGCATCACGCCGACACAGGTTCCGAAAGTCACGCCGCGTCATGTAGCGCGGTGGGTGACCAATCTTCCGGTAGCGAATGTGAGCGATAGCTCTAGACGCCTCTACCAGATGCTGCTTGATTGCAATAAATCTTCTCTAAGTGACGATGACCGCTTAAAAATTTTGATGCAGTTGCACTCAATTGCCCAAAATGTACTCAAATCGCTGTCTCGCCATTTCACTGGACATACACTCAGTCTGACAGATAAACAGAAAAAAATCGCGGCACTGGTTCAAGCTTTGCATACAGAGCTAGCGATTGGCTTTAAAACGATCATCGAGCATGAAGCCGAATCACCCAGTATTTTAGGAAAAAAACTACTGCAAACCTCTATTTTTCTAGCGTTGGAGTACCTTTCTTTAACGGTAGTGCGTTGTTATCAAATTTATACCACTGTGCCCGCCCGAATCTGGCAAGAAATCAATACCATTTATCGCTTTGCTGTTGAGCAAAAACTGCATGAGAAAAGCTGTCACTTCGAGGGTTTTCAAACCGAGCATTCTATCCAGGATGTCTTTATCAAAATCAGCCTACTATCTATTGCCAGCCCCTATCAGCTAAGACAGCAAGAAATAGAAGTCGTCTTTAAAGGTCTGCAAAAGTACGTAGAACACTGCAAGCTAGAGAATTCCAGCCGTTTTGACAATCGTTACGTCATCGACCTGAACGAATCGAAAGCTCCGGTCCATCAGGCGCTCGCAAAAGTAAGACCGAGCCAGAATACCTACAGCTTTAATCTTGATAATGTGGTTTTACAACTGCAAATGGAACTGAAGCAGCGCCGACAAAAAAATCAAGAAGTAGCGATTGGTGGCCTATCTTTGCGCCTGATCCGTCATCTGTTAAAAAGTTGGGCCCATCTTTCATCACGAAACTTTGCTCGAACACCTTGCGAAGGCTTCTTGCATGTAAGCATTGGATTATCAGCCACACATCAATTTCTCAGCTCCCCCGAAGATGGCAACCTGGCAGATTCTCCTGAGACACTGGAGCATCTTGAAGGCAGCTTACGTCACGCCACATTGTTAGACGACGAGCAAAACCTATCCACACTGCAAAGCTTCGGAAATTCCAGTGTCGCCCAACCAACAAGCAACGATGCCGATATCTGGGCTAAGCTGTATCGCCCGCGCCAAGCGATGCCGGTCAATAACGAAATCGACTATGCTCACTCCTTTGGCAAAGAAAACCTGTCTGCTCATATTAACAAACCGGCTCATCATTTAATGGATGCCGAAATTGTTAACATAAGCCCAGGGGGATATTGCCTGCACCTCAATGGAAAATACCCTAATCAAACACAGACCGGTGAAATCATTGGGTTACTTGAAGTTGAAGACAATGGCCAAGAAAACTGGAACATTGGTGTGATACGTTGGATTAAACGCAAGGCCGAGAACCCAGGATTACAAATTGGCATCCAACTGATTGCTCCAGGTGCCAAGCCTATTCGCTCGCAGACTCCTAACGCTCACTCTACTCGCAAAGAGTATCAGGATGCATTGTTGCTTCCTGAGCTCAAAGGCATTGGACAACCAGCGACCATTCTAACCAGCCCATCCACCTACACTACGAATCAAAAAGTGAAGGTTTACGATGGTGAAGAAGCGTTTGAAGCGCGTCTGACTAAGCTTGTCTCTTCATCTCAAGGATTCCGCCAGTTTTACTTTGAGCGAGAAGTCGTAAAATCCAGTTACGACCAAGCATCTCCAGGGGATGATCCTGGAAAACGCAATGATGACTTTGATACTGTTTGGGATCTTATTTGATTGGAACTTATTGTCTAACCTGTTGTCGCGGCAAAACATATCATTTTGAGATTGATAAATTTTTTTAGCTGAGTCTAACAAAAGCTAAACTTTTTTCTCATTCCCGTATTTTTCGTTAGCGACTGCGTTCCAAAGTTTCCTATTCTTCGCTACAATCGTCCATATCACTCAAAGATTTGCATGATGCATAACAAATAGGATAAACGGCAATTAATGGCTAGTGACATCACTCCAATCCATCTTTTAATGCTGGAGTCTTCATCAAATGATGCAGAAACCTTGATCACCACTCTTAGGAATCGAGGATACGCAGTTAGAGCAACTCAGGTTATCAAAGAGGATGATTTACAAACGGCCTTAGAGAAACAATCTTGGGATCTTTGTTTTTGTCGTTCCAGCCTGCAATCACTTCCCGCCAGTAAAGTAGCAGATTTAGTCAATGAGCACGGCCGTGACATTCCTATCATCTTAATTACAGATAAAGAGGATGAAGCCACTTTAATAAATGCCTTACAAATTGGGCTTAAGGATGCGGTTTCTTTTGAAAGCCAGGAGCGCGTTTATCTGGTGGCGAAACGGGAATTAGAAAATCTCCAACAGCGCAAAGCTCGTAAAAAAGCCGAATCACAATTACGAGAAACAGAAAAACGCTGCAATCTGTTGCTCGACAGTTCGCAGGATGCCATTGCCTATATCCATGATGGCATGCACATCTACGCCAATCAGTCTTATGTCGAGCTTTTTGGCTTCGAAGATCCAGACGAACTCTTATGCATGCCCGTGATGGACATGATCAGCTCAGATTCTCACGAAGGTTTTAAGGGCTTTTTAAGACAGTACGCCAAAAAACCTTCTAATAATCAGTTTGCCTGCGAAGGCGTCAAAGCCGATATGTCAGAGTTTGAAGTGATTTTGACCTTATCTAATGCATCCTACGACAACGAGGAATGTACTCAGGTATTGATTCGAACCACATCCGACAGTGCCGAGCTTGAAGCACGAGTGAAAGAACTCAGTGCTCAGGACGTCATGACAGGCCTCTACAATCAAAACTATTTTCAAGAACAGCTGGACGAGATTATTAGTACCAGTGCTGAGTCAGGCCAGCGCAGCCACCTGTTGTTTGTGGCAGTCGATCAATTTGACGAAATCAGCCGCTCTTACGGTATCGCAGGCACAGACGATCTGGCTCGCGATTTATCAGACTGGTTCCGCGAGCAATCCGAAGATAACACCATGATCGCGCGCTTTGGCAACAGCTCTTACATGTTACTGGTCGAAGAAGAATCGCCAGACAGCGCCAAAAGCTTTGCTGAAAACTTATGTGTCTCTGTGCGCGACCACCTGTTTGAGCTAGAAGGCAAAACTCAACGACTTACTTTTAGTATTGGTATCTGCCCCGTCGGCGATCAGTCGAACAATGCGAAAGAACTTATCTCTAACGCTCACGCCTCTTGTTTGAGAGTGAAAGAAGGCGACGGAGTAAAAGTCTTTAATCGCATGATAGATCAAGGCGATTCTAAGAACGGAGAAATGATAGAGAAACTGCATGAAGCCATTGAGTCCGGCAAAATGCATTTGATGTTTCAGCCTATCGTTAAACTGCACAGCGAAACTCGAGCCTTGTACCAAACTCTACTAAGGGTACAAACCGAAACAGGCGAAGAAGTTTCACCTAACGAAATATTCCCTATAGCTCAGGTAGCAGGTCTTGCGGCCAAATTGGATCGCTGGGTGATCATGAAAGCGCTAAAAACCCTCAAAGAGAGTAATAGCCAACAGAAGCCAACGATCTTTATTTATCTCTCTGGCAGCTCGCTGACTGACGATACCCTGATGAAATATATTCAAGACGTAATTAAAGCCGTTAAGCTGCCTACCTCGTCGATTGTATTTCAGGTTAATGCGAACGATGCCATGACTTACTTGAAGCGTGTTATCACACTCAACAATGCGCTAAAGAAAGCTCGTATTGGCTTAGCAATTACCCATGTAGCTAACACCGATGATCACATCAGTTTATTGGATCAACTGCTACCTACCTTCGTTTTTGCCGATGGCGATATCACTTTGAACCTGGGTAAAGAGCCCGAAGCTGTAGAAAGCATTACAAAGATCTGTAATGAGGCCCATCAACGAGACATCCACTCTATCGTGCCTATGGTCGAAGACGCTGGCAGTCTGGCCGCTTTGTGGCCAGTGGGTGTGCATTATATTCAGGGCTTTTATCTACAAGGGCCTACTAACGAACTGGATTACGACTTTGAGGCAAGCGAGTTTTAATTTTAAAATCTCTTAACAGCCAAGCATAAAAAAACGCGAGCTAGAGCTCGCGTTTTTTTATGCTGTTCAATTTATTTCAGTAAGCGAATAACATCTGTCATATCAGCATCCCAAATACCTGCCGTAGCCTGCTGCCGAACTTTAGGTTTGGCATCAAACGCAATACCCAGCCCTGCTGCCGACATCATCTTAAGGTCATTGGCACCATCGCCAATTGCCCAGCCGCGCTCAATATCAATACCAAGCGTATGGCATAACTCCAGTAGGGTTTCTCGTTTTTTCTCGGCATCCACAATAGTGCCAATGAGCCCCCCCGTGAGTACACCATCTCGCGCTTCTAATTGATTGGCGCGAGCAAAATCAAATGCCAAATCCTGCTTTAAACGCTCAACAAAAGGAACAAATCCACCAGACACAATAGCCAGATAAATATTGTTCTGTTTTGCTATTTTGACCAACTCTTTCAAGCCTTTTGTGAGGGGCAATGCATCAGCTAGTTCATCAATAGCACTTACAGGTAAACCTTTTAATAAAGCTACGCGCTTACGTAAACTTTGTTCAAAGTCCAGCTCACCTCGCATGGCAGACTCAGTAATACTGGCAACCTGTTCGAACAAGCCATGACGTCGAGCAAGCTCATCAATACACTCCATCTGAATCAATGTGGAGTCCATATCAAACAACATCAGAGCTGGCTTATGTGATGCTTTTCGAGCCGTCATAGTCTGGACACAATAATTGATGGGCAACTCAGACAGCCAGGTAGATAACGACGAGTTAAATGCAGCATCTTCGCCCTCATAGGCAATATACAACTCGATAAATTGTTGCGCTTCGTCAACCTGCTCGATAAATACCTGTGTTGCACTTAATAAAGTTAATTGTTGAAAGAGTGCGACTTCTAGCGCTTCGTCACAGGGCCATATTCGTAAAACACTCCGCCAGCCAGGTACTTGCGAGAACTGCTCAATAGCAGGAGACAAGCCTCTTAAATCGATAGTTTGGTGTTGATTTAACGAAGAAAGCAATCGAGCGGTCATATATAGCCATGTGATACAGAGTTGAATGATAAAGCAGTTTACCGCAACAGACTGTATTGCTCCAGCAGTTAAAAAAACGCATAATCAATCCTAAATACCTTTAACGATTCTTGCTTAATGAGCCAACCTCAGCCCCATCCATCGCCGTCATTTTTTAAGCCATTTTTTGCCTACCTGCTCTTATCAGGCATTGTTTTCATTTGTGGCTGGCTGTGGCTGACACAACAAATGGAGTCCATACTCAATCAACGTGTTTCTGAGTTTGGGCAAACTATGACGCGATTTGCAGCCGATGCCAGCTCAGAGTCACTAGTGGCAGAAGACAAACTCTTCTTGCAGGGCTTAGTCGACAGCATTGCTCAATCTGACTTTATAGCAGAAGCCTCTGTCTTTCGACTGGATGGACAACTGCTGGCACGCTCAAAAACAACCGCAGAATCACCAACGACAGAGGATGCTCCTGAACCAACTCAATCCAGTGAAAGCTCAGATGAGCTGCGAACCCTGTTAACGGGCTACTTGCCTAGTTTTAATTCCTCTCAAGTCCCTTTTATGGAAAATATTTATTGGGAAAAAACTCATTCGGGCTGGTTTCGTGTCACGCTTAATCGCCAGTTTATGGAGCAACAATTGCGCGACAGAAGCTACCACATCACCCGCATGACATTGCTTGGCTTTGGCATTACTTCATTACTTGTATTAATCATCGCAATACATGGTCACTACAAACGACGCAAAGCTTATACGCAACCAACTAAAGTCGAGCAAGTCGTCGCAGACAAAACATCGACGCCCCCCACTTCAAGCCTTGCCGAAGCTGCACAAAAAATAAAACAAAGCCCAGAAGCCATCGATCCAGATCTGCACTTTAAACCACCTCGGCTTCCAGCTAAGTCACTGCAACCTCCGACGCTGCAAGAACGATCCAGCAGCCTGCTTATATTGCGACTGGGTGGATTTGAAAATGATAACCAGACTTTACAAGAACAACTGCAGGAACAGGATCACTGGTATCAACTACTCAGCCAATTGAGTTCAATGCACGGATACACGCTAATACAACAAAGCCGAGAAGAATTTACTGTGTTGCTCCCTCAGCAAGACGTCCCCGCATCACTGCACTTTGCACTCACTCTGCAACACATTGTGTTGCGTTATCATCGCCACAACAAAACCTCTCAGGTGAATGTTCGAGGCCGATTGACACAGGGCCAATATACCCTCATTCAACGCAGTGGCTTACTCGCCGGTGACGTTATCACTCAAACACTGCAAGAACTGAGTCATCAAACCATTGACGAATTAAGCGTGGGGGTCGAGTTAGAAACGGCTGTTAAAGAATATCTGGTCGATGCTGATAGCATCGACAGCGACAACAGTCTGCCACTCACCAATAACGAACAGCGTGTCGCTTTAGACAATACAGAATGGTCGCTGGTAGAGCGTCAAAGTTATACTCTGTTCAATCAATTTTGGGGAGAGACTTCAACCACCGATGAGTGAGGTTGTTTCGGAGCCCGCTCAGTTTGCTTGAATGTTTCGATTGTAACGCACAGGACCTAAGGAATACTGCCCAACATATAAGTTACGGCATCTTCCAGATCTTCCAGATCAAACTCACTCAATCCCAAAAAGCCTAACACAGCCGCTTTTATGTTATCCCACTCGTATTCCTTGGTTTGCCCGCCAAGACGCTGGCTTAGTTTGACCATGTGCTCAGCAATTTTAAGAATACTGACTAACGTTTTTAATTGTGGATTTTCCACCGAGGTGTCATCCAGCAGGCGCTCCACGGAATGGTGATTTTTTACCGCATCGGAAATAAGCCGGGGCAGCTTCCAGACTCTTGTTAATCGATACCCCGCTGCTGCGTGGTGCATACCAATATTCTTAAATTCTTCTCGAGTAATTCCGCCGTCTTCTCGAGCATAAGAAGCCTCAACAATCTTCATATAGTTTGCTTCTTTTTGCGCGATGATTGGCATTCCCGAATTATGAAATAAACCTAAGGTATAGGCTTCATCAGCCATTCCCAGATTCAGCTGCCGACACACCGCAGACGACACAATGGCCGTCGCTGACGAAGACTCCCAAAAAGTATCCATATTAATAGAGCTTTCGTTGGTGGTTAGAGATTGTTTGAGCAACATAGCCTTTATCAGGTTTAACACTCTTTCTATACCCAACATCACCACAGCATGATTGATAGATGCAATACGCTGATTGAGGGCAAAATAGGGTGAATTAACAGTTTTTAATACCGCAGCACTCACTCCAGGATCGGCACTGATTTTTTCTGCAATGGCATCCAGATCGGCCCCTACCATGCGGATCTCATCAATGATTTTCGGCTGCGGCGGAATATAAATTCCTTTAAGAATGTCTTCGTTGTCCACGATCAATCTTCATATCATTAGTCATTCATTAATAATAGAAGCTAATCGGGAGTTTTTCCTGAACAGGAATAGAGAGAAAACAACCGTTTGCCAGAAGAAAGAAAGCAACAAACGGTTGATTTTGAAAGGTTATTTTGACTCGATCGTCAATTTGGTGACGTTCTGGAATCCGCGCGGCAGTTTGTTACCACGACGTCCACGCTCACCACGATAATGCTCCAGGTCCTTCAACTTAAGACGCAGATGACGCTTACCAGAATGAACAATCAGCTCGTCTTTTTCAGACATGACGGCAATATCAACGACAAACTCTTCGCGGCTCTGCAAACGTGATGCGGGAATACTGATGATCTTGTTGCCCTTACCTTTTGATAGACAAGGTAAATCTCTGATGGGGAACGCAAGCAAACGGCCTTCGTTGCTCACCGACACACACAGTTGCTCAGCGTAATCCATCACCGGTTTTGGCTGCAATACATTGGCACCAGACGGCAAGTTAAGCAACGCTTTACCGTTTTTGTTTCGGGTGACCATGTCTTCGTATTTCACAACAAAGCCATAACCGGCATCGGAGGTAATCAGATATTGCTCTTCTCCCGCTCCCATCAAGGTTGATACAAAAGTCGCTCCTGCTATCGGATTAAATCGCCCCGTTAGAGGCTCACCCTGACCTCGAGCAGATGGCAAGGTGTGGGCCAGCAGCGAGAAGCTGCGACCCGTAGAATCTAAAAACACAACGTTTTGATTGCTCTTACCCAGAGCTTTGGCAAAGAAGGCATCGCCGGCTTTATAACTGAGCTTTTCGGCATCGACTTCGTGACCTTTTGCACTACGAACCCAGCCTTTTTCTGACAGCACAACCGTTACCGATTCAGACGGCATTAAATCACTTTGCGTTAAGGCTTTGGCCTCGCCACGTTCGACTAACGGTGAACGACGCTCATCACCATACTCTTTTGCCGCTTCTTTGATTTCTTTCTTTAACAACGTTTTCATGCGACGCTCAGAGCCTAACGTTTTTTCTAACAACTCACGCTCTTTTTCTAGCTCATCCTGCTCACCGCGGATCTTCATTTCTTCCAGTTTGGCGAGATGGCGAAGTTTTAAGTCCAGTATCGCTTCGGCTTGACGATCGCTGATACCAAAACGTTCCATCAAAACAGGTTTAGGTTTGTCTTCGTTACGAATAATAGCAATCACTTCGTCGATGTTTAAAAACGCGACAAGCAAACCTTCTAAAATATGTAAACGATCGAGAACTTTATCTAAACGGAACTGCAAACGCTTACGTACGACTTCCGTTCTAAAAACCAACCACTCAGATAAGAATGGAACCAGACCTTTTACCTGCGGACGGCCATCAATGCCAATCACATTCATGTTAACGCGGTAATTCTTTTCTAGATCCGTTGTCGCAAACAGGTGATTCATCAGAGCTTCAAGATCCACCCGATTCGAACGGGGTACAATCACAAAACGCGTCGGTGTTTCGTGATCCGATTCATCACGCAGGTCACTCACCATTGGCAATTTCTTGGCCTGCATTTGTTGCGCAATTTGTTCCAAAATTTTAGTGCCAGAGACCTGATGCGGTAAGGCGTTAACAACCACCTCACCATCTTCTATGGTATAAGCCGCACGCATCTTAATAGAGCCTTTGCCCGTTTTATAAATTTTATGGATGTCGGCTTTTGGCGTAATAATTTCGGCTTCTGTGGGGTAATCTGGAGCCTGGATAAATTGGGCGATATCATCTAGCTCAGCTTTTGGATTTTCGATCAGATGAACACACGCATCGGCCACTTCTCGCAAATTGTGTGGCGGCACATCGGTCGCCATACCAACAGCGATCCCAGTGGTTCCATTAAGCAATAAGTTAGGCAATCGAGCGGGCAATACTTTGGGCTCAACCATAGTGCCATCAAAGTTAGGCTGCCAGTCAACGGTGCCCTGCCCAAGTTCAGACAATAATACTTCAGAATATTTAGCTAGACGCGATTCGGTATAACGCATAGCGGCGAAGGATTTAGGGTCGTCGGGCGATCCCCAGTTACCCTGCCCATCAACCAAAGGATAACGGTAAGAGAAAGGCTGTGCCATAAGTACCATGGCTTCATAACAAGCCGAGTCACCATGAGGATGAAACTTACCAAGAACATCCCCTACCGTTCTAGCTGACTTTTTGTATTTTGCTGACGCTTTTAGGCCCAGCTCACTCATTGCATATACGATACGTCTTTGAACTGGTTTTAAGCCATCACCAATGTGCGGCAGCGCCCGATCCATGATGACGTACATGGAATAATTCAAATACGCTTTTTCGGTAAACTCAGCCAGGGATTGACGTTCGACGCCTTCAAAACTTAAATCCATGCCTACTCTCTATTGATTATGGTTAGTAACTGAGCAGCTTATATAATAAGCTCACTGGATAATTTACTTTATACCCATAGCATTTGTAAGCTTCATAAGAATGATGATTAAGATGCTTTTTGGTGAGCTATTGCTGCAAATAGTCGATATTAAGTTGAACCTAGTATCAAACATTTCTGCCACCAATTCCAGAGCGAAATCGCATCTCGGAAGATTCAAACAGACCAAGCATGCTTCCCTTTTAAAAAATGTCTAATATTCGAACAACCCAGTCTTCACTATGATTAAAATCTACTCAAAGAAGCCCAATAGCTAAGATTCATCGGTAAACGTTTCCAATATAAAATCGATAAAACACCTGACTTTTGCAGACATGTGTTTACGGCTGGGGTACACCAGAAAGATATCGATGACGGGCCGCTTATAATCAGGAAACAGCTCAACAAGCTGCCCTGTTTGTAGTTCATCTTCCAGATTGAACAATGGCAGTCGAGTGATGCCAGCACCCTCTACACACAAAGACAATTCCAGCTCGGGGCTATTGGTAATCACCTGGCAGTTCAGAGAAACATTCATATCTGGCTCTGTTGCATGCTCAAAGGTCCATACGTTAGGCTGACTCAGGTTACTGTAGCTGATTACCTTGTGCTCACGCAGCTCCTCAGGGTGTTTCGGGGTACCAAACTTTTTCAGATATTTAGGTGCCGCAAGAACGACCCCTTGAGATTTCATAAAGCGCCGACATATCAAGCTGGAATCTTCGAGCTGCCCCGAAGCCCGGATAGCCAGATCAAAGCCCTCCGCCACCATATCCACCTTACGATCATTGAGATCGAGCTCAAGCTGAACCTGTGGATATTGTTCAATAAACTGCGCTAACACAGGGCGCAAACGAGATAGTCCAAAACTGACGGGACATGTCAGCCTTAAAGTGCCTTTTGGCTCTAGTTGGCGTCCGCCAAGTGCTTGTTCGGCGAGCTCTGCTTCCTGAACAATATGCTCACACTGACGAAAATACAGCTCACCCTCAGGAGTCAGGCTCAAAGAGCGCGTGGTTCTATGTAAAAGTCTGACGCCCAGTCTCGCTTCTAGCTTATTGATTTCTTTGCTTATAAAAGACGTAGAATGGCCGCTGTCTTGCGCCGCTTTGGTAAAGCTACCGCTTCTAACGACACTGACAAAGGTCACCATTCCACTTAAGAGATCAGTCGCTAACATGCTTTCTCCACTGTTATAGATACAGCCAACAGTAGCACTAATTAGCAGTCATTTGGAAACAATCTATAAACAATAGCCTTATTAATCACTTATTGAATATCAATTATAGTATTTCCCATATTCTTAATTACCGCATAAGAGCCAATTTTCATGAACGATATCAAACGCATCAATCACATCGGGCTACGAGTCAATAACTTTGAAGTGGCAAGAGACTTTTACGCGCAGCTAGGGTTTCGCTATGTTATCGGCCCAATAGGTCCAGAGCCTGTCGCCATCGTTGAGCACTCAAGCGGTATCAATATCAATTTCATCCTAAACGGAAATCAAACAGAGAACCTCAATGTATTGATGGACACTGAGTAAAAACATACGGGATACACCCACGTCGCGTTAGAAATTTCTGACTCAGAACAGGTTCTTCAACATCTGAAAAACCTAGGTATCCCACTCAGCGGAGGTCCTATGACACATCCCTACGGCATTTCTTTCTTTATTCGCGATCCCGATAACAATGTCATTGAGTTTACCGAGGTTCGAGCCTCAAGCGATATCGCATAACTTCTTCTATTATTGAATTCAGCCATTTTAAAAAGAGAAACCATAATGAAACTATTAGCTTTTGCAGCCAGCAGCAGTCGCCAATCCATCAACAAACAACTGGTCACCTACGCCACTCAGCAACTGAGTAATGTGGACGTAGAGATGCTGGATCTCAATGACTATGAAATGCCTCTGTACAGCATTGATAAAGAACAAGAACAGGGCATCCCAGACCACGCCCACCGATTCTACAAAAAGATTGGCGAAGCCGATGCCTTGTTAATTTCTTTTGCCGAACATAATGCTTCATACACCGCAGCTTTTAAAAACCTGTATGACTGGACTTCACGCATTGATGCCAAGGTTTATCAAAACAAACCCATGGTCATGCTCGCCACCTCTCCCGGACCTGGAGGAGCTAAAAACGTATTGGCAACCGCCACTACCTCAGCTCCTTATTTTGGCGGAGAGTTAAAAGGATCTCTTTCTATTGCCAGCTTTTTTGATCACTTTGATGTAGAGAAGCAGGAGCTTAGAAATGAAGAGAAGAAGCAAGAGTTAATGAATGTGTTAAATTCATTGATGAGATAGAAATGAATCAAATACAGCAGGCGAGGGAAAACTTGTAACTTCGTATTTGAAAAAACAATAGCAGAACCTTGTTTAATAAAAATAAATAAGGCCTCAACCATATGAGGCCTTACTAAAAAAATCGCAGCCTATTATCCCATATTAAATTCCATAGAAAATAACTGACAGCGCTTTTTATCCTCAGATGTTGGAGCAAACTTCGATTCTAATATATTCAGTACAGCGGCTTTTTCGAATACGTTGTGAGGGTTAGAGTAAAGAACTCGAACGTCAGAAACGCTCCCCTCTTTGTTGATCTCGAACTCCATAGTCACCATCCCTTCAATACCTTCGAGTGCTGCTTTTTTAGGATAACGGGGAGCTGGCGAAGTGCTAATAGGAACAAGAGTGTTCTGTTCCTCTGACCCGGCAACAGGTTTTCCATATTTATCCAGCTCAAATCCACATTGAGATTCTACCCATTGAGTAGAAATGGGCTTATTCTCTGTTAAATAACTTGGCTCTGTTGTTGCACATCCGACTAACAAGGCACTAATTACCATCGTAGTTACTAGATTCCAATGCTTACTCATTTTTTCTTTCCTTTTTACCTAAGAATTCTATGGGTAACTCCGTACCCTAATAATTTCATGTATTAAACAAAAAGCCTCATTACTTAGTGAGGCTTTTTTACATTCCGCAATATATTATAACTCAACCATGTTACCTTTCGACTCTAACCACTCTTTGCGATCAGAAGAACGTTTTTTTGCTAATAACATATCCATAATCTGATGAGTTTGCTCTGGGTCATCAACAGTCAATTGAACCAGTCGACGAGTGTCGCGTGCCATGGTTGTTTCGCGCAACTGCAAGGGGTTCATTTCGCCTAATCCTTTAAAGCGTTGCACATTCACTTTACCGCGTTTTTTCTCAGCTTCGATACGATCCAGAATGCCTTGCTTTTCATCTTCATCAAGTGCGTAAAAAACTTCTTTGCCTAAATCAATACGATAAAGCGGTGGCATTGCCACATAAACATGTCCTGCTTCAACCAAGGCTCTAAAGTGCTGCACAAAGAGCGCACATAACAAAGTCGCAATGTGCAAACCGTCAGAGTCCGCATCAGCCAAGATACAAATTTTTCCATAGCGAAGTTTGGACAAGTCATCAGAGTTAGGATCTAATCCGACAGCCACAGAAATATCATGCACTTCCTGCGAGGCAAGAATATCAAGACCATCAACTTCCCAGGTGTTCAGAATTTTTCCACGCAGTGGCATGACCGCCTGATACTCTTTATCGCGGGCTTGCTTGGCACTACCGCCCGCCGAGTCGCCCTCTACCAAAAATAATTCTGCGTTTAATGGTTCTTGTCCAAGACAATCCGCTAACTTACCTGGTAACGCAGGACCTGATGTTACTTTTTTGCGCGCTACTTTTTTTCCGGCACGCATACGTTTGTGCGCGTTACTGATGGCTAACTCGGCCAACTGTACACCTAAGTCAGCGTGTTGGTTTAACCACAAGCTGAAAGAATCTTTAACTACACCGGATACAAAAGCGGCGCATTGTCGCGACGATAGACGCTCTTTGGTTTGCCCAGAAAATTGCGGATCCTCTAACTTAACCGACAACACATAGCTTAAACGTTCCCAGATATCTTCCGGTGTTAATTTAACACCACGGGGCAGCAAATTACGAAACTCACAGAATTCACGCATGGCTTCAAGTAACCCCGTACGTAAACCATTAACGTGTGTTCCACCTAAAGGAGTGGGAATCAAATTCACGTAACTTTCTGCAAGCATTTCGCCACCTTCTGGTAGCCAGTGCAATGCCCAATCCACTGCTTCGGATTGGCTACTAAAACTTCCTAAAAAGGGCTCTTCGGGTAACGCCTCAAAACCTTTACTCGACGCCATCAAGTAATCATTCAGGCCATTTTCAAAATACCAGACCGTTTCTTCGTCGTTGACTTTGTCCTGAAGTTTTACTTTTAAACCGGGACATAAAACGGCTTTCGCTTTGAGCAAATGTTTTAAACGAGGTACCGAAAACTTTGCTGAGTCAAAATACTGCGCATCCGGCCAAAACTTTACCGTTGTTCCGGTATTGCGCTTGCCGACTTCACCCACCTGAGTCAAGTCGCTAACCTTATCACCGTTCTCAAAAGCAATTTCGTATTCTTTGCCGTCGCGCTTTACACGCACTTCCACACGACTGGATAAGGCATTAACAACACTGATCCCAACCCCGTGTAAGCCGCCAGAAAACTGATAGTTCTTATTAGAAAATTTGCCGCCTGCATGAAGCTTGGTGAGAATAAGCTCTACCCCTGGCATTTTTTCTTCAGGATGAATATCAACGGGCATACCACGGCCATCATCGACCACTTCCATGGCGCCATCTTTCTGCAAAATAACAGTAATCGATGAACAATGCCCAGCAAGCGCCTCGTCAACACTGTTATCAATGACTTCCTGCCCAAGATGATTGGGACGGGCAGTATCCGTATACATCCCTGGACGCTTTTTAACCGGTTCAAGACCGTTTAGCACCTCAATAGCATCAGCGGTATAAGTTTGACTCATTGCACCTTACATCAACAGCAAAAGAAATAATGCTCCTAATGTTGGCGATTTCGCTGGCGGATGGCAAGAGGAATCCAGCAAAAAAGCACCTTAGCGCTTACTTTTTATTCAAATCTAAGAAAGTTACTCAAAAGGTGTTTACACAATAATCAAATTCGAGATATCAAAAGCCTCAACCATAAGAAAACACAGAAATCATCGCTAAAAAACCACTAGGAACAAACGGAGATAAGATGCTAATTACTGAGTAAACCGCCCAGATTGCTATCAAGCCAGCACAGGGTTATTGTCAATGGGCTCAAGGTCAAGGCGGAAGCGCGCAGTTTACGACCAGTAAAGTAAACAATTTCAACGCAGAGATTTAGCTGAGTTATAGAGTAAGTAATTAAGGTTGCTGCCAGTGGGCCCAAGGTCAAGGCGGAAGCGCACAGTTTACAACCTGTAAATGAGCACTTCCAACGCAGAGATTGGGTTTTAGTTATTAAATTAGCAGTGCTAGGTTGCTATCAATCAATGGGCTCAAGATCAAGGCGGAAGCGCGCAGTTTACAACCAGCAAAGTAAACAATTTCAACGCAGAGATTTAGCTGAGTTATAGAGTAAGTAAGGTTGCTGCCAGTGGGCTCAAGGTCAAGGCGGAAGCGCGCAGTTTACAACCGGTAAATGAGCACTTCCAACGCAGAGATTGGGCCCACTGGTAGTAAGCAGGGCTAGCTAATAGCCTTTGATAGTGTAATCGACGGTATACTCCAACTCATCCACCCGATGCACCCAGCTTTCTATGCGGCCATCGTTGTAGAGGTTCAGATAACGATAGCCGGGGCTTTCTTGACCAGCGGCGAAATCTTCGGATTCGCGAGCAAACTGAACACAGGTTGAAGGTGTTGCGATGAGCTGAATATCGTTTTGGGTATCTTCAAAATCTTGGTGGACATGTCCCCAGATCACACTGGTTTTCTGTTCGTGTTGGGCCAGTATTTCGAAGAGTTCGTCTGCGTTTCTAAGGCCCAGCTTATCGAGCCAGCTGCTACCAACGTTGACGGGTTGATGATGCAGAACAACCATGAGGTGTCGCTCAGGAAACTCTTTTAATGCGTTAGAAAGAAACTCCAACTCGGTGGCAGCGAGGTTGCCGTAGACTTTTCCTTTGACAACGGAATTGAGCAAAACAATTTGCCAATGGGGAGTCAGAATTCTCTTATGAGGTAATACATTTTGCCCGACCAGAGTGTGCTCCATGAGATCGGCATCATCATGATTGCCGGGAACCCAAAAGCATGGATAGTTAAGCTGGTGGAATTTATCTAACAGGTATTGATAAGCAGGTTCGGAGGCATCTTGTGATAGATCACCAGTGGCGAGCAACAGGTCAGGTGCAATTTCTTCTTTTTGAATGCGAGCGAGAATGGCTTCAAAGCTAACACGGGTGCTTAACCCCAGCAGTTTACCTTCTGGCTCAGCAAAAATATGGGGATCGGTAACTTGCACAATGCGCAAGCACTCTGTACTCATTGGATTCAATTGCTTAGCCATGGCCGTTACCTGACTCATACGACTCCTTTATATCAGCCTTGTTGTGGGACAGATTTCAATCCGCAGCCTTGTTGAAAACAAAACTTCAGACATTCGTTGAGCAATCGGTTACGCTGATACTTGTCGTCTGGATGAGACATTTTTTGGTTAGGGTAATCGTGATTTGCTTTTGGCGCATGATTACGATTATTTTCCAATACCTCAGCCAAGCAGGCATCATGATACAAACGCACCGATAATAAAATGGGCTCGACCCAATCACTACCATGGGCTTTCAATTTAAGCGACAAGGTGGTGGTATAGCGAGTTTGCTCTGTTACGTGAATGTGACACACACTTGAGTCAAACTCAATAGACAGTGACGACTCGTCGCGAAGCAGATTCATTAGGCGCAACATAAGCGCATAATTCATCTCACACTGAGACATGTAGCTTGCTAGATCAGGCACATACTTTTTCAATGGCTCATACCTTAGTCACTTATTGTGTAGATATACCCGTCGCCTTTCAAGGTGCAGCGATGTTGGCTGCGCGCACTCACCCCAATCACTTAGTGCGTCTAAGTTCAGGGGATTCGCTTGCTGGCCGCCTACCTGCACCTTGAAATACTTTGGGTATAACCTCGCAATACTGACACTTTGATTAAGATAAAAGTTCAGCAAGTTGGTGATAACCATCGTCGCTACAACTCGTGAAAAGCAACAACGGCCAGCCCAAATGGATTAACTCACAGTATCTTATAACAGTTTAACTGCAACTCAAGTTATCGCAATACATCAGCCATAACACACTGTCAGCTTTGTGCACTAATTACTTTTTTAGCACTAAACGTTGATGATTGATATACAACCATTGTATGGCTATGAGTGTCATGGCATTGTCTATTTTACCATTTTCGAGCCAACTGAAAACGTCTGAAAAAGAAACAACATGCACCTTAATGTCTTCACTTTCAGTTTCTAGCCCGCCATAAGCACTAACCTGAGTACTGTCTATAGTCCCCCAAAATAAATGCATCTTTTCATCACTCCCACCGGGGCTGGTCCAGTACTCATACATTGGCTCTAAGGTCAAAGGCGCACAGCCAGCTTCTTCAATGGCTTCTCGGCTCACAACCTCGGCTGGTAACTCACCAGGCTCAATAATTCCAGCGACTAATTCAATTAGCCAGGGCCTTTGCGCACCTGCAGCCATCGCACCGCAGCGAAACTGCTCAACCAAAACAACCTTCTGCAAAGCAACATCAATCAGTAGAATTCCCGCAGCGGCCCCTCGCAAAAACACCTCGCGCTGTATCATTTTGCTCATCCCTCCAGCAAAGAGTTGATGCTGGAGTTGAAACCGACTAACCTCAAAAAAGCCTTTAAAAACAGATTGTTTTGCGGTGATTTTTACTGGCATACTGGCATCTGTTGCCATATCCCTCTATCCTTTTTATGACACTATTTAGGGCGAATATAACGGCATAACTCAAAACGAACAAGGCAAAGGCCTTTATGTGCATACATTTTGCGGGACGGATGACATGAACAAAGAAAAAGCACGTTTCAATATGGTTGAGCAACAAATACGTCCGTGGCAGGTGTCAGATCCCGCGATTCTCAATCTTATGGCAACGCTGCCACGAGAATTCTTTGTTCCCGAAGCCTATCGCTCTATGGCTTTTGCCGACCTTGCTATTCCATTGCCCCATAAACAACAGATGTTTGTTCCCAGAGAGGAAGCTCGGTTATTGCAATCTCTGGAGCTAACAGCCAATGACACGATTCTAGAAGTGGGTACAGGCACTGGTTTTTTGACGGCTTTACTTGCCAGTTTAGGGAAAAAAGTATTCAGTCTCGATCTCTTCCCCGAATTTATCACAGAGGCAGAGAAAAAACTGAAACAAATGAGTATCACTAATGTAGAACTCGAAGCCGCCGACGCTGCTCAAGGATGGCCTCATCATGCTCCCTATGATGTGATAGTAGTCACCGCATCTATTGAAATGCCCCCGAAAACCTTTTTAAAGCAACTGGCCAACGGCGGACGCCTGTTTACTATCGAAGGCGAGCAAGACTCGATGGTTGCCTGTCGCTACCTCAAAACCAACGACAAAGTCAGCAAATCTTACCTTTTCGAAACCCATTCACCCCGCTTGCGTAACGCCGAAAAACCAAAAGCCTTTGTGTTTTAAATACATTTAATTTTACAATTGGACAAACATGTAACGTCTTCAATGACGTAATTTATGCTGTGGCTATGATAAGAACGGATAAATTTATCCTTGTTTATCAAAAAAACGACACAATTAACAAGGTTTTGGGAACATTAATCTCGGAGAAAACATTGAAAACGAAATCAAAATGGCTAACCGCCACAGGGTTCTTATTGTCGACAGTTATGTCTCCTTTGTACGCAGACACCAGTTTGCTGCAAATTTATCAACAGGCCCTGACTAATGACCCAACGATTCTGGCTAGCGCCAGCGGCCTTCAGGCAACAGAAGAACGTGTAAACCAAAGTTTTGCTGATTTGTTGCCAAGCTTGAGTGGTTCAGCTTCTTACGGCACAACTCGTAATATGATTGCCCCAAAAGATGAAGGGAAAGGACGAAGCGTTGGCTTAACTCTATCACAAGTGATATACAGCCATGGTGTGTGGAAAGGTCTCGATATCTCAAAAAAACAGGCTATCCGAGCGGGCTACGATCACGAAGCCACAAAACAATCGCTAATCATCCGTACCTCACAAGCTTATTTTAATGTACTAGCCGCACAAGATAGTCTGACTTTCTCTCAAGCAGAGAAAAAAGCCATTGGCCAAGAATTAGAGCAAACCAATCAAAAACATGAAGTGGGCCTGATTGCGGTAACCGATGTACATGAAGCGCAGGCCCGTTATGACCAGGCCATTGCAGATGAAATCGCTGCTCAAAATACTCTAGACAATGCCATCGAAGCTCTGCGCGAAATCACTGGCGAATATCACACCTCTTTAAAGAAATTGAAAGAAAGCTTTGAGCTTCGCCCACCAACGCCTAATGACGTTGAAAGCTGGATGAAAGAATCAGAAAAAAACAATCTGAATCTTCGCGCTCGTACTATCGATAAAGATGTTGCACACGAAACCATCAAGTTACGTTTTAGTGGTCACCTACCAACGCTTTCTCTCGATGGAAGTTATTCAAAAAGTACTGATACGGACTTTCGGATAGGCAACTCTGAAAGAGAGTCCTCAAGTTTAGGGTTATCACTGAATATCCCTATCTATAAGGGCGGAGCGACTCAATCGACAGTCAAAGAAGCTCAACACCTGTATCAACAAGCCGTTCATAATATGGAAGGTGCACACCGTTCAGCGATTAGCCAAACTCGAAGTGCTTACTTAGGTGTCTTATCATCCATAAGTTCTGTTAGAGCTTTGTCGCAGTCAGCTATTTCTAGCGAAAGTGCATTAAAAGCGACTCAAGCTGGTTTTGAGGTAGGAACACGAACCATTGTAGACGTATTACTAAGCACCAGAACACTCTATAGTGCCAAACGCGCATTAGCTCGTGCCCGTTACGACTACATCCTAAACACCTTACGTTTGAAGCAAGCGGCAGGCACTCTGACAGAAAAAGATCTACAGTCAGTTAACCGCTTATTAGAAGATAACTAGGTTTTCTAAAACAATATGAGTATCCAGCTGGCGAAAGCGAAATAACGCATCGCCAGCACTCCATTCCTTTACTATTTTAATTACTCCTCGAAATTCTGATCGTTTTCTTCTAAGTACCGCTCAAGAATTTTCAATGTCCGATTGATCGCACCGCGATTAGATGCGACAACTCCCAATCCAGCCTTGCCCATCTGTTTCAATTTTGTTTTGTTCTCATATAAGTCTCGCAATACCTCAGCCAGGTTAGACTCAGACACTTCCAATGCCGCATTGGCAGAAAGCATATTTTTATAGACATCAGCAAAATTAAAAACGTGCTTCCCAGTGAGTACTGGTTTTGACAATGCCGCTGGCTCCAGTGGATTGTGACCACCTCGCTCGATAAGGCTTCCCCCCACAAAAGCCACATCGGCCGCCTGATAACAATATAAGAGTTCGCCCATCGAATCACACAAAAAAACTTCTACCTCGCTATTTGCAGATTCTCCTCGACTACGTCGAGCCAGACGAAACCCTCGCTGCTCAATCAACTCACTGACACTTTCAAATCGCTCAGGATGGCGCGGAACCAAAATAAGTCGAGCGCAAATACCTGCTGAGACCAGCTCTTTGTGTGCCTTTAAAATCAGTTCATCTTCGCCTGCATGAGTGCTGCCAGCCACCCAAACGAAATCCTGCTCACTCCAGCCACCAAACATTTCACGGGCAAGGCTTTCTAAATTATCAGGAATGGGTAGGTCAAATTTCACACTGCCAGTTACCGATACTCGCTCTGCCTCTGCCCCCAACTCGATAAATCGAGAAGCATCACTTTCGTGCTGGCAAGCAAAATGAGAAACAGGGTCTAAAATCATTTTCTTTGTGGGTATGGGTAAACGCGCATAACCATGAGCAGAACGCGAAGATAAGCGCGCGTTAACAACACAAACGGGAACCTTGTACTTGCGACTATAGTGGATCAAGTTCGGCCATAACTCGGTTTCCATTATGATCACCATGCGCGGCTGAATTTTATTTAAAAAACGTTTAACGACTCGCGGTAAATCATAAGGCGAATAGACATGAAACACCGACTCGCCAAAACTGGCCTGGACCCGTTCGGACCCCGTTGGTGTTGTTGTTGTGACAGTAATGGGGCAATCAGGATAAAGCTGCTGCAAACGCCGAATAATAGGCACTGCGGCAAATACTTCTCCTACCGAAACAGCGTGAACCCAAATGCTGCCTTTTAATTTAGGATTGTTAAAGATGGCAAAATGCTCACGCCAGCGTTTACGATAGGCAGGTATATCACGCCCTTTAAAATAGAGATTTAACAATACAAAAGGAACTGCCAGAAAAAAAATAATCGAATAGATCCAACGAGCCACGGAATGTCTCTTGCTTTTTACGAACAGTCTTCATATTACCATAGTTCCCCGTTTTCATAGATTCAAATTCACTTGCAACGGGACCACAACATAATTTATAACTGTAGTGACTCTTTACTGACCAAATAGCTATTATGACTTCTCTCGTTGAGCACAACCTTGAGCTATTAATTCTGCTTGCTGCAGCAACGGGCTTACTCGGCGTTTTGTACTGCATTGCCGCTATCAAAGCCCTGTTTAGCTTACGCTTGATGCGCATGAGCACGCGACTTATAGGCATGCTGGTTTTTGCTCCACTGAGTTTGCTCTGCTCAGGGATATTGGTTGGTATTCAGGGATATCACGCTTTTACCCAAGAAGAGATCATTGCAGATATTGAGGTGCGCCCTCTATCCACACAGCAGTTCGAAGCGAAAATCGTTTTTCCGGATGGTCAGAAAAAAACCTATATTCTGGAAGGTGATGAAATCCAAATTGATGCCAGCATTTTAAAGTGGAAACCACTGGCCAATTTTATTGGCTTAAGCACTCACTACGAGCTGGATCGCATTGCAGGTCGCTACCGAGATATCGAACAGGCAAGAAACAATCCTCAGTCTCTTTATTCTCTTTCAGAACAACGCTGGCTCGATATTGCAGAGCTGCGAACCCAATATGTCATTTTGAGTCCTTTGGTCGATGCAGAATATGGCTCAGCTACGTTTATTGCGGCCAATGAACACCAACAATACCGACTCAGTATATCGAATACAGGGTTGCTGGTTCGGCGTCATCAAACTACTGCGGCTTTCCCGTAAGAGCCCGCTTCTCTTCCGCTTTTCGGCGGCGCACTTCCTTGGGGTCAATAAGCAATGGGCGATAGATTTCGACTCTGTCACCTTCACGCAATGGGTGATCTAAAGTCACCACACGGCTAAAAACGCCGATCTTACTCGACGCTAAATCAATTTCAGGAAACAACGGTAATATCCCAGAAAGCTCTATGGCTTCTCGCGCTGTGGCTCCCTCGGCAACATCCACCGTAATCAGTTTTTGCTTTTGAGGTAGTGCATAAGCTACTTCTACTTTCATCAAGAATCGCCTCAGATAGGTTATTGCTTCTTAGCTCGATGAATAAAAGCCTGCACCATCGATTCTGCCATTTGCTGAAAAACACGCCCAAAAGCGACACCAACCAGCTGGCTGGAGAATTCAAACTCTAGCTCAAACTCAACTTTACAGGCGTCTTCCGCCAGCGGCTTAAAATGCCAGATACCTTGCAGATACTTAAAGGGGCCATCAACCAGTACCATTTCGATGCTTTTGCCAGGCACTAATCGATTACAGGTAGTAAATGCCTTAGAAATGCCCGCTTGCGACACTACAAGTTCCGCCGTCACTTCGCTTTCAGACTGCTCAATAATTCGACTCTGCTGACACCCAGGCAAAAACTCCGGGTAGCTTTCGATATCATTAACCAACTGATACATTCGCTCCGCAGAATGGGAAACCAGAGCGCTTTTTTCAATCTTGGGCATTGTCATTAACCTGCATAAACAACCGACAATATAAGAGTTCCTATGGTAACACTTTTCGCACTGACAGAAAGCATGTGATTATAAGCGAGCAAATCTTAAACAGTTATTCACCGCCACTCTCTGCACAACGTCAAATATTATCACCTCACGGCGGTAAAGCTGGCTGACGTATGGCGATGAAGACCGTATAATGAGAGTTCGATTTTGAGGCAAGAAAGTTATGGCAAAAAAGAAAAAAAGCTCCCCGAACAGTATCGCAGTCAACAAAAAAGCGCGTCACGACTATTTTATTGAAGATACGTTTGAAGCCGGGCTGGTATTACAGGGTTGGGAAGTCAAAAGCTTGCGTTTGGGTAAAGCAAACCTAACCGAAAGCTATGTGTACATAAAGGACGGTGAGGCCTGGATGTCTGGTGCTCATATATCGCCAATCTCCACTGTTTCAACCCATGTGGTTGCGAACCCAACGAGAATACGAAAGCTCTTGCTACACAATCGCGAAATCAGTCGTCTGTTTGGCTCGCAACAACGAGAAGGCTATACCATTGTTGCGCTTTCACTCTATTGGAAGAAGAATATGGTGAAACTGGAGCTAGGTTTGGCCAAAGGGAAAAAGCTCCACGATAAGCGAGCCACAGAAAAAGAACGTGAATGGAACCGAGATAAATCCCGGATCTTGAAGCAAGGTGCCTAGCCTTGCGCGGTTGCTTAATGGGATTAATTCATTTATAAACAGCTAATAGCCACCATTAATTTCTGCACAGGCTGATTATATTGTGTCAAAAACTCATTTAAGGATATTTTCTTTTGTGCTTCTCTGCACTTTGCTAAGCAGTTGCAGCCTCATAGAAAAACGTTCGACACCCGCCCCCGTCGTCGAGCCCGGCGTTAAAACCTCAGTATCAGGCGTCAACCAGATTATTGCCATGCTCGAGCGAGGACAACAACAGAACGCTCGACAAGCTCTGCTAAAGCTTATTAAGCAATCACCAAACAATGCCACCGCCAAACGCCTATTGGCTCAACTCAATCAATCACCACAACAACGTTATGGCAAAAGCCACATTAAATATAAAGTGAAAGCAGGTGACTCTTTTGGTAAATTGGCGCAAAAATATCTAGGCCACTATTTAGAATTTTATGGTCTAGCTCGCTACAACAACATTCGCGATCCTCGTAAGCTCTCCGTTGGCCAGATCATCAAGATTCCACAGAAGCAGCCGAAACCCACCAAAGAATCTTTGAGTGCAAACAGCAGTATTACTCGAGCGCAGCAACAATTGAATGACCAGCAACCTCTTGCAGCGATCAAAACCCTGATTCAAGCCTCGAGCCTAAAAGGCTATCAACGCCAAGCCAACAAACTTCTTTGGTCTTCAGTGACTCTTTATATCCGCAATTCACAAACGGTAGAAGCGCTGCAAACAGGTCAAAAAAAGGTCACTGAGTTCTTTAAACAAAGTAGCCATCATCCATTTTTAGCGTCGAATTTTAAGCAGGCACAAGATTATTTTGTCTTTCATTATCAACTGTTTCAAAGCCAACAAGCTCATGACGCAGGAAACGACAACGAAGCTTACTCTCACTTCGCCAAAGCAGCCAAATACTCTTTTGATCTGCCTGCGAGTAGTCAACAACTCCAACACACACTGTGCGAAAACATGCACCGCCAAGCTGTATTAGAATACCGTAGTCAGAATCTCGAACAGGCCATCGCACTTTGGGACAAGATACTCATTATTAATCCTCAGCACGAGCCTGCTCGTTTGTACCGAGCAAAAGCCAATAAGCTTAAATCTCGACTTAAACAACTGGATACTACATCCCAATAAAAAAGGCCCATCAGGGCCTTTTTTATTTCTTATGTAAACTCTAGCATGCTTACGTTCATTTACCTTTCAATCAACTACGCAAATTCATTTTAAAAGTCTTTTTCTAACACCACCGTTGCATCATCGTCGTCATTAACGTCCGCATCAATGCCGCTCATGGTTTTTACTCGCAGATTTTCGGTGTCTCCAGACAAACGTGAAGCCGATTTTTCGTAGCGTTTTTCTAAAGTTTCAGCCATTAAGTTAAACGTGTAATTAATACGGCCAAACTCATCGTTCTTCTCTACAGTTAGACGTCGATTAAACTGACCATTACGCACACGATCTAAGGCCATCACAATGCGTTTAGACTGCTTCGAGATCTGTCGAGCAAAAGCGAGTGTCATACTGAATACTGCGATCAAGGTTACGATCATCAACACAATCATAATAACCAGAGTGATCTTACTGGAACGCACCAGCTTATCGGCAGATACGGTAACCCAGACATTACCCAAATGCCGGTTTTGATAGGTAATGGCCGAATCGATATCAAAAACCTGATGATCGGAAGAAATTTCTCGGCTATAGAATGTCGCGGCTCCCGACTTGTCATAAACCTCAGCATTTGGAAACGCCGCAAAATTTTTATTTTTTTCGTTACCTGACGTCGAAGCAATAATTTTATTTTCGTGATTACGAATGCTGACGTATTCGACCTCTTGATTGCTCTTCAGATCTTTAACGATGGTTTCTAAGGCGACCTGATCATCGAGTAGCAGCGGCTCAGCAACCTCAAACGCAATCATGCGCGAAATGGAGTAACCATAGTCCAGCGCCATATTACGCATGGCCATGTATTGCTGAAAATAGACCACCAACAATCCAACAAACATGGTACTTGCAACGAGGCTTGCCATCATCAAGGTCCACTTTATGCGCAAAGAGACAAAACCGGGTCGCCGATTTTCTTTGTCATCTCGCTCCATGACCTCAACCAGATCACGCAAGTCACGCATCAGGAGTGCCGCACTTTGATAACGTTTATCCGGCTGCTTTTGTAATAGCTTACGCACAATATCCTGAATTTCGTCAGGAAAATGAACGCCAGTAATATTGAGAGAAGGCGCTTTATCTTTCACTATCTGCCGAAACAGTTCGCCAAAGTCATCAGCGCGAAAAGGCGTTGAGCCCGTCAACATGGCAAAAATAAGAATACCTAATGCGTATAAATCAGAACGCGCATCGGCTTGTTGCCCTAAGACTTGTTCCGGTGCCATGTATTCTGGCGTACCCAATACTTTGTCGGGTGTCTTTCCTTTTGGTGACAAAGAGTCATCTAGTTGCGCGATACCAAAATCGGTGATCTTGAAGGTTTTGTGGTCGGCAAGACACATGATATTGCCCGGTTTGATATCACGATGAATCACCCCCTGCTTGTGGGCATAATGCAATGCTCGGGCTATCTGGATAACAATGGAGACTACAAACGGTAGCGGCAGTTGGCTGCGTTTTTTCAGGAGTTTGTCGAGCGGGATACCGTCCAACAGCTCCATGGCAATGTAGGGCTTATCATCAGCCACGCCAACATCGTATACCGTCACAATGCCTGGATGGGCCAATTGCCCAGCGAGTTTAGCTTCACGCAAGAATCCTGAGCGATAGTCATCGTCGTTGGCTAATTCTTCACGCAATACCTTAACGGCTAGAAAACGGTCAATTTCTGGGTCATAGGCTTTATATACATAAGCCATGGCTCCACGACCCAGCTCTTCAAGGATTTTATAACGGCCAATGTTTTTAGGCCGCGCCTTACGTCGATCATGGGCGTAGTTTGACCGCTTCTTTTTAGCCGGTGCTTTGGTTGCTGTCGAGTTTGAAGATGGTTTGGGTTCAGGTGCAGCTTTTTTAGCTGCAGGATTCTCTTCAGGTATCTCGGGAGACTCATCGTCGGGCTTGCCCAATGAGGTTTTGAATCGGGATTGCACTGCCTCTCCTTACATCAAATACAGCGCTACCGCTGCTAACGCAATAATAAGTGTTCCACCAATTAGCGCAACCTTGCTTCCCAATCCCATCCCAGGTTTATCAAGCTCTTCTGTTTGAGCGGTATCAACATGAATAAACATGAACTCAACGCCACCAAATCCAATACGATCACCAACATTGATGGCTGTTTCGGCAACTTTGCCGCCATTCACAAAGGTCCCATTAGAAGAGAGCAAATTAATAACCACCCATTCGCCATCGCGATAAACCAGCTGAGCATGGGCAGAAGACACACTAGAATCATCAAGTGCGATATCATTATCGTCAGAACGACCAATACGATATTTTGTTTCTTTGAGTAAAAACTGTCGTCCGGTGTAGGGCGCACTGACACCGATTAAAGCGGGCTGGTCTGAATCTTTGCAATGCTGTTGCGCGATTTCTTTTGCCAGCATGCTTTCCACATCGCTGGCATCAAAAACCTGAGTTCCTTGCGGTCCAACTTTCTGTGTGTTTTGAGTCATAACTACCCCACTCTCCTGTCCTGTAGTCCTTCGTACTATCAGGGTTATATTATTATTATAGTGCGCTTATTTATCGCATGCTGCGGTTAATAGAAAGTCATAAAGTATCAAGCTAGTGTACGCTGATTTAGCTCTCTATTAAAAGTGTTAACCGATCTTCAAAAGACCTATCTTATAACTTGTTTATGAAGAACTTATTTGGGACGAAATAATTTTCGTCCCCACTTTTTGGCGGTATAGACCGCTTTCATAAGGCCCTCGGGCTTGTTCAGGGGTGACTCCAGCAAAATAAATGTGATGTTGTCTTGACCACCATGATTAAGCGCTTGGTCCATTAGTCGCTCTGAGGTGGCCTCCAGGCCCATATCTGAGGCAAAGATCTGTTGCATATCACTGTCGCTCAGCTCTTCGGTGAGTCCGTCACTGCACAATAGCAGCACTTGATCGGGCTCCCAGAAATGATTGGCTTGGTCGACATTTAATTGAGCCAGCTCTTTTGAGCCTAAACATTGAGTAATCAGATGTCGCTGAGGATGATTTTTGGCTTCTGCGGCAGAAATCAGTCCAGCGCTGATTAATCGCTCTACCAGAGAGTGATCCTGACTAATTTGCAGCAGCTTTTTGGTTCGCCGGTTCCACAAGTAGGCACGGCTGTCACCCACCCAGGCAACAGAGATAGATTGTTCATCGCATTGAGCCATAACAACGGTTGTTCCCATGCCATCAGCCCCTTGCACTTTTTTTGAGGCGGCTAATACATCTTCATGGGCTTTTTGAATGGCTTCGTCGGCGGGCACCTGCTTTTGGCAGGAGTCATAGATAGAGCGAACAGCAATGGCGCTGGCGACTTCGCCACAGGAGTGACCTCCCATTCCGTCAGCAATAATCCACAGCCCCATCTCTTCATCACAAAAATAGGAATCTTCGTTCAGCTCACGCACTCTACCAGAGTCGGTTTTGGCAACGTAAGCCCATTGGATAGATGATGCTGTTTCAGTCAATCACTGCACCTTTCGCTTGATAAGCTGTTGTATTCTTTAAGCTTAGTGTACGTTTTTTATGTGTCGATGCAAATCCCCGCGAGATATTTGTCGATTTATTAATCCAAACGGCAAATAATTACAGCTAGAGATGACTAATTCATGACAATAGTCCCATCAATGATAGTCTAAACGTGGTTTATGTGGGATAATGATGGGTAAGCAATAAGTTTTTGCACTTCATTTTGGGGACGACATGGCTTCGACGTGGATTACAAAACTTAAGGCGCATGTCGAGGTGACAGCGAACCTCGTACCCACTAGCTGTAACTTTATAGTCGCAAACGACGATAACTACGCTTTAGCCGCTTAAGGCTAACTGTTGACTCCGATTGTCTCTGGTAGGAGCTCAACAGACATATACAGAGGCTCGCGCAGTTAGGCATGCTTGTGGCCTAACCGTTAAACTTAACAAGCTCCCCCAGTAACACTCCTGTCCGTCGGGTCGTCACTGGTCAAGCTAAAGACGGTGCTAAACATGTAGAACCTTGAGCAGAGGATTTGCGGACGCGGGTTCGATTCCCGCCGTCTCCACCAATTTAAGAAGGTCAACCGTTCCCGGTTGGCCTTTTTTTATGTCTGCCCCCCGCGCTACAGGCCTTATGCGGCAAGGGTTTACGGACTTCGCGCCCTTCTTAATCTTGGACTATCCAAGGCAAATATTCTCTAAATTGCCGAATACTCTCTGCACCTCTCCCCATCTCGAACAGCCCAAGTCCATGACAAGAGAACAGAGAACCCTTTAAAATCAGTAGCTTATTATTGGACTAATCAAAAGGTTTGTTGGGTGAATTGGTTGGGCGAAAGGAAATCACACCACCCAAGCGTCAATGTGTTGCGCGACGTACTCCATCGGCAGACGCTCTTGCTCGAGCCTCTTGTCAGCATACTGATCAGCACGTAACCCCTTAAATAGAGCTAGCTCTGTTTCTGTCAAGGCTACAGGGTCTTTAGATACCGAGTCAGGCTCTGGCACCATACGCTCCGCAAAAGTCTTGACCGTCAGCTCATCCATCATTAGTGGAGTCATACTACTCAGCCTACTTCTGGCATCACTTAAAATAGCCAAGCCTTCAGAATCAATATCTCCCCAGTAACCAACATTCTTATCAGCCAACCAGCCTGCCTTCATCCATGAAACATTTTTGCCTCCACCCGAGACTGCTATCGTGTTGTGAACATCACTAAGTGCCAGACAGGACTGTTCGTTCTCGATCACCAAGATATTTCTCGCGGGCAACTCAAATTCTTGCAAAGTGTCTGAGGATAGGCGAAGCAATGGTAAGCCACCCAACAGTGACCTGGTTTCCTGACAAAGGGGCTTAACTAACAACCAGTCTCTCGGTTTTTCTTTACAATCAAGCCAGCTCATCAAGCCAATACCTTTAACGCTCCGATCAACCAATGCAGTAACGACAGACTCAATTATTAGTAAATTTTTCTCGATGAATTTTGTATCCACAAAAGTGACAGGTAACGCCCTGAGATAACATCCTTGCCCCATTCCTTTTTGTAACTGTGGCAACAACCTCACCAACAGTTCCAAATCGTCCTGCTCGAAACTATTTAACGTTTCTAAATGATCAATTAACGCTTGGAATAAGTTCTGGTCGCTATTTCCATAGGAAGAGCTTCCCTCATAAGAGCTGGCTTTGTGAATGTTTAATTGCGATGAAAGGGATTCAAAAATGTAACGAATTTTCGAAAGCCAGTCTTGTAACTGGCGCTCTTCATCCAAACCAAGTATGTAGGCAAGTGAGCCGATATCTAAGATATTTAAGTGTGTGGGAACATCCTGCTCAGCGAGCGAGCGGAAATTCCGTTTTTCCCAAATCACCTCACACCCTTTGCTTTTGGAGTCGCTTCTTTCTTGGCCAGCCCCATTAATAGAATCTTGAGAAAAGCTCTTCCAAGACGATACGAAGTTCTGAAAATGGCCAATATTCTGGATTGCCGCATTTCCCCTTGGAGGCTTCAAAGGAACTACCAAGGGAAATGAGTCCCCACCGCTCAGCAAGCTTTTCAAATTTCTTGAGTTCTGCCAATGCTTATTTTTCAACGTAAGAAGGACATCTTCTGGTAGTAAGCCCCAAGTCGCTTTTGATGAAGTTCTCATTAAGTTCTGACCAGATCGATTTCAGCGGTGATTTCATCATGTAGCGAGGCATCGATCGCAGAGCGTTTTTGCTCTGCCATGCGCCGATCAATTTCCTCCCATGTCACCTCACATAAGTGGCTTTCATGAAGCTCAGGATCCCGCTCGGCAATGAGCAATGATCTCGCTGACTCTCGCGCTAAATTCAGATTTTTATAGGGCGTAATCAAATTGACATGTATATGAAGCTCCTTGAAGACACGAAGCACTCTTCGGCTAACTGCCTCAGCGGTATTTGAAAATGCCTCATCCAAAAATACGGTGCAATAAATAGGCTTATCATACCCATCAGGAGTCAGCACGTAGGCAAGACTCGCGGCAACGATAGTACCGGCAAACGACTCTTTTTCACCGCCTGACTTTCCACTACTAGACTCAAGCACATCACGCACACTGAACGTCTGCGAATCAATCTCTTCAGCAAAGAATGACATTTGGTACCTTGGATCTAACAGCCTCAAACTTTCCATATTGTAGGAGGTTCCTGGCGCACTCGCTTTCTCAAGAATTTCCACAACTTCAGCCAAAAGGTTAAATCGCGCTTCATGATCATCACTTGTCGCCTGACTTAACGCACTTCTAACTTTACGCTCAAACTCTTGAACATGCGGATACTTTTCACGTTTTGAGCCAAGCTTTAAGTGACTGCCTTGCTTAAACTCAGTACGCTTCAACACGCGATTGATTGTATCGATCCGCTCTAAGATATCCTCCCTCTCAGATTCAAGCTTGGTCTTAATTCGAGCCAGAGATTGAGTTGCGTGCTTATTTAAGCGCTCTTTGAACTGATCGATTAACTCAGGCAAACCCTCTTTTTCAATATAGGAGTAATGCTCTAAATAATCTGGCAGTCCATCTAAGCCTGTGGGCCAATCAACCGTAAGGGGCTGCCATTTATCTTTTCCTCTAAAGGAGCCCATAATGCCATTTGCAGAGTTTTCAGCAGTGTTTTTAGCAGATCGAACTTTTTCCAATTCGCTATCCAGCGTTTTTTCAAATTCCGATTGTTGATCAGCTGTTTCTAAAGTGACGACACCAATTCGGTCCGACAGGAGTGTCCTAACTTCATCACTCATACCAGTTGACGCCAATAAACGGTATTTCTCAGCCTGACGTTGCGCATCATCCTTTTTGGTTTCTAATGCACCTTCATCTTTTTTGAGTTGCTCTTTATTTTTCTGAATATCTAGCAACAGCTTCTTAGCTGTATCCCAGCGAGATTTAGCCAACTCAAGGTTTCCGCCTGATTGTTCAAGTCTCTCCAAGTCGGCTTTCACTGTGTCTAAGCGTTTCTGCCAATAAGGTGCGTCTACTTGCTCCCAGGAATAGCCATCAATTCTTTCCCAAAGCTTTGCTCTCTCAGCGATGTTGTTGAGCGACTCTCGTGCCTCGGATAACGTCACACCCAACTCTGCCACGCGAGTTTCTGCTTCTTTCTCATCGTTATTTAAAAGCACTAGGCGTGACTTATTCGAAAAGCCAAGACTCCAACTTCTGCGATCATCTATCTTCCGCTGATCCTTCTTTTCAAAGCGGCCTCGCTCCATATGCACGAGACCTTCCTTTGTCATTGAGAATGGCGTCGCATCAAGCTCATCAGTACCAGACACGCATCGCAAATCAAACTTATTCAAGTGAGCTTTGAGCCAATCACGATATGGATGATCTTTCCATACCAACTTACGAAGGTAGCCACGCTCATTAAATTCAGTAAAGTTTGACGACCTGTCTTGAGAATTGTATTTCGCTACAACCTGTGCTCGCACATGCAAGCCGGTATGCCGTACATTGAGCCAGCGAGTGACCATTGAGTAATTCTTTTGAGGCACTAGTAAAGTCGTCCTGAGGCCACCTAATGCACGCTCAATCGCCCCCTGCCAAGCTTTCTCTTCGTCTTTGACATCAAGTAATTCACCAATAAAAACCAGCTCATCACCAGATAGATCAAGTGACAGGATCATTTCATCACGAAGCTGCTGATAGCGAACATCGATGTTTGAGTCTGGGCGAGCCTCTATCTCCCGTATCTCGTCTTTAATATCGTTTAAGCTTTTCTGTTGCTCGCTCAACTGTGCTGCAATTTCACCAAAATAATCTTGGCTTTGCTTAGTATCATCTTCGATTTTTTCTAACTTTAAAGTCGCTTCACGCTTATTGGTGATAAATATCTCTTCGTTCAGCTCAGCATCCAGCTCCAAACTGCGACAGTCACTTTGATAATTTGAGGATGCTTGTATGACAGAGTTAAGTCTGTCTTTAGCATGCTGAATATCTTTCTCAAGGGATTCGATCTTATCGCCACCAAGATTGAGATACTCCTCATGCCTTTTCTCTACCGAATCCTGTGCATCATTCTCTTCTGTTTCGGCGCGAACAATAGACCTTCCAAGCGATTCTAATTCTTCTTCTAACTCACTCAGCTTGTTTGACCAAAGCATTGAAAGCGCCTCGCCAAAGTAAACGCTTAAATGATTTTTCTGCAGATGAAGCTTCTCTAAAGCAAGCTTGGATTCGGCAATGGATTCTGAAAGTTCAGGCAATCTACTCAAGTGTGTTTTTTGTTCTTTAGCATCAATCAGCTGCTCATGGATGGCGACGAGATCAGAGAACTCTTCGACAACCTTTTTTGCATCCTCTTTTACACCACTGGGCTCCAAAACTAATTCACGGATAAGTTTTGTAAGATCATCTATCTTCTTGAGGCCCAGCGCACGCGATAACAAAGCAGGCGCATTTTTGTTGTCCATGTATAGATGCTTGCGATAAAGCTCCTGGTAATCAGTAAAGTTGCTATCACAATTGGTAATGGCAGGATCGTCACGCAGCCATTGCTTCAACTGCCTAGCATTTCCTTCACCAAAAGCGTCTAACAACTCTTTTAGTTGCATGTTCCTTTTTGCAACAAGATAAACCCGCTTAACATCGCTAAGTGTATTAGTTGAGCTCGCTGTCCAAAAAAGTGCCGCCAGTGTAATACTTGAACCATCTTCACATTGGTAAAGCGCTCGAAGTCCAGTCACAACCCCTTTCTCACGCTTACTTTTGACTCGCGTAGAAGATCCATCATGAGCAGATCCAAAGCTGCCACGCATATAGGATAAAAGTGATCTATCAGAGCGATCGCCCTGAGCCGCAGCAACGTTAAAAGTCGCTTTTCCTGCAGGTAAAAGTAGAGCCATTAGCCCATCAATAAAGGTCGACTTTCCAGCACCGTTATCACCTGTCACCAAGGTGCCATCGGAATCGATAGAAGCAGTATGTAAGCCATGAAAAGAACCCCAGTTGAAAACCGACAGCTCCGCTAGTCTTATTTGACCTTGAGTAAACAAGTCAGCTCGTGTTGTTGCAATGTCATTCATTGACTTCACCAACTCCTTCCCCATTGTTGTTATTAACTGGGTTTGCTTGAACCACAGCACCCTCTGTTTGCTGCGCCAATAGCTTGTACTCAGCCAACATGGATTCTAAAAAGCTGGCACTGACCACATAGCGAATAATCGGAGTTATTTCGTATCGATCTTCGGCCCCGCGAATCGTTGACAACACTTTCCTTTTAACCATCTCCTTCACTCGAGCTAGCAGCTTTTTGCGATCTTTAGATGCATGATCACTAATAGGGAGGAAAGGGGTGAGATAAGATTCAAGACGTTCAATGTCTATCGTGATTTTTTGCTCTCCGGCTGACTCTCTATCTTGATAATGCTTTCTAAGAACCAGCAATATCAGAGTGTCGTAAAGCGACAGTGTTCTCTTTGGTATTAATGTTGTCGATTCATCTAATTCAGGATCATCTTGATTCTCAGCGCCAGATTCGACATTAATGTCACCGATATCACTCTGATAATCGGCACTAGCGATAAACGCTACCCCCATTTTTTGATCAAGAACCAACCGCAAATAAACTTCCGACAAGTGCTTTCGTATTGCAGATTCATGTCGACAAAGTAACTCAAAAAGTTTGGACTTTTGCGAAGCCATTACCGAACCTTGCCGCATTAAATGCACCAGGACCCGCCTTGCATCGTGAGGCATTGTTTCAGAGTGAACAACAGAGTCGCTTTGCATTACGGAAGTAGCTAAGGCTTCATCTTCAGACGACCGAGATGTAGATTCACCCAGCCCGATATCGTTTTCGGAAACCTGACTATCCTGAGTCTCTTCTTTGACCATTCTATTCTCAGTAAACTCTTCTTCAGAACCTGGCTTAGCGACGCCCTCTTTATCGCCCTTATTGTCGAGAACGAGAGAAAAGAAACTGTTCGGAGGAGAATTGTTGGTCATAGTTTTTCCTTAAAGTTACGTCCTTTTATAACGCCAGTTCATCAATGTCTTCGGGGAATAAATCGAGGGTCAACAGGTATGTAGGTATTGATGCTTTCAACATAACCCCTTGCTTATCCATCAATGCCACATCTTCTTTTTGCTCCAAGGCTGTTGCACCCACTGCTTTGGTCACTCGTAGATAGGCAACCAGTTCTTCCAAACCAGACTTTAATGGATTCTTAGCAGCCAGCCCGGCTATCGACATCGGACCATGATCTTTGAGCGAGTCGAATGTTTTATGTGCAATCTCCCTAACCTGAACTGCATCCAAGCAATCGAGAACATGAGAGCTTGGTTCACGGCTGTTTGCTTTTTCTTCCACGCCTGATGTATCTAACTTATCGTCAGGGTTTCTTAGGCGCATAGATTCAGGTGACTTAATTTCAATGGGGCCGACAGGCAAACTAAGAGTTGTTTCGGCTGTTAAGCTCACACCATCATCACGCATTCCTTCCCTTAACAACACGGCCTGCCTTTCGAGCTTTGACAGCAAGCGATCTACAGCTTGGTTTTCTGCCGCAGCCCCACTTTCGACATAAGAACGAAGACCTTCTTCTGTGCGGCGCCTGATACGAAAAACTCGATCACTTTCGCGGCTTAACTCTCGCATCAATTGATTCAAGAATTGTTGCTGACTACCAGATAGCTGCTTAGCAACAGGCCTATTCAAAATGCTACGAAGCTGCTCGCGAAACTCCATTGATCTGTTTTGGTCGCAGAGCAATTGAAAGAACCCCTCAAATGCGCTCCCAGCTTCAGTGTTAGAAAGCAATGCTTCTTTCTCCATAACGGATAAAAGAATATCGCCTCGAGATGCATCTCCCTCGATTATCTGCACCCTCAGCTCTTTGTCTAATACCCTGATTTCGTCTTCTACTCGACGAAAATCACCTGTTAATACTGAAGCAAGTTGATAAATTTCTCGGATACGCTCTCTCTGCTCTACCTCGCTAAGCTCAGGCACAACTCCGGCTTGGAGTGCATCTATTTCGCGCTGAATCTCAGCTTTTTTACTTTCCAGCAAGGTGACTCGCTCATCTACATTGGGGCTTATAGCAACAGCTAAGTCACGAACCGCTTCCTGAACAATGCGTAAATGCGAGGCTGTAGTGCCAGAGTTTCGTTCATCCAACCCCTTACAGAACCTAAGCGCAATCTCACTTGCGTCGGTTTTGGTTAAAGAATCATCCATTTCTCGCAACCAACCGGTTCGAATCCACTGGTTAAGATAAGTCGCTGCAGACGTTTCTGTGGACCAGATACCCAATTCACGGCTACGCTCTATTTCTGCATCCAGCATTATTCGAGCGCGACCGTATGGAATTTCACTTTCCTCAGAAAATAGATCAGCAATAAAAGCCAATATATAAGGCGCATTGTCGGCTCTTAATAGTTTCCATGCGGCATGCTCGGCAAATAAGCGCCGATACTTTGCTTGCAAACCCTGAAAGCTCAATGCACCTTCCTCATAGATCTCTCCTTAAATACCTCATTCACTAGGAAATGGTTATAATCAATAGCAAAAACCTTATCATCATCTTTTTGATTATGTCAACAACCATTATTGACACATATAAGCTATCAGTATTATGATCCATGATAAATTTGAGCAGCACTTTATACATAAAGTGATATTGCCGATTTAAATGGCGGTGATTTGACATAAATGCCCAAGATTCTGATAAACAAGAGTAATGGTGGCCAGCCTTATCCCATCCTAAAAGTAGGGTAAAGCGCAGACCATCAGCGGATAAATAGGTAGCAATTGTTTTGACCACTTTTGATAAGACAAAGGTCCTCAACCCTTGATTGAAAACAAAGCACTAGAAGACATCAGCCAAGCGCAGCAAGAAAGGCTATTCCATATAGATTTCAAGCTACGCTTTTTAGGCGCAGTCAACAGAAATGACCTGGTCCGCCGGTTTGGCATTAAAGCCGCCGCCGCAACTCGGGATATTTCTCTATACAAAGAACTGGCACCTAAAAACCTAATCTACGACACAAAAGCTAAGACCTATATAGAAGCCGATCAATTCAAGCCTCTGTTTGACTATCAAGGGAGCCAAGCATTATCCGCACTATGCTACGGCCTGGGTGATGACCATGTATCTGGCAGCATGTCTTTGGTCACTGCAGAGTCGCCAACTCCCCTCAGCTTTCCATTCAGTTGGCCAAACCTGGATGTATTGGCAAAGATCACCAAAGCCATTCACCAGAAAAAGGCACTCAAGATAGATTACCGATCCCTCTCCAGCGGTTTAAGCCAACGAGAAATCGTGCCCTTTGCTTTGGTGGATAATGGCCTTCGCTGGCATGTAAGAGCCTTCGATCGCAAGAGAGAAAGGTTCACGGACTTTGTCATCAACCGCATAGCAAAACCGAAACTGCTCAAAACGGAAATTACGAAGTCTGAAACGAAAGAAGGCGATATTCAGTGGAACCGTATTGTTGAAATGCACATTGTTCCGCACCCTAATCTGAAACACCCAGAAACCATTGAGACCGAATACGGAATGGTAAATGGAATGCTCAAGATACAAGTGCGAGCGGCAGTTGCGGGCTACGTGCTTAGGCACTGGAATATCGATTGCTCTGAGCGACACATCCTCACAGGCCCTGAAAATCATCTCTGGCTGCAAAACAGGCAGACTTTATACGGTGTTGAAAATCTGGTTATTGCCCCTGGCTATCAAGACGAAACTATCACGGACGATATGGAGCGCTAATGCTAAAACTCGAAGACATTAAAAAAGACGCGCAAGTTCGCGGCATTCAAGCCGAAGAAATCGTCCGCGTCGTACAAGTAGAACCCGTCGGTGACGCTGCAATTACGGTTTACTACAAAGACAGCCAAGGCAAACTGGGCGAGCAAATGCTATTTCGCTCAGACGAAGCACGCCTTGAACTGGCCACAGTAGGTCGCCCTTGGGCATTTGACGCGCCAGGTGCCGAATTCAAATTAGGCCTAGAAGCTTACCGTATCAGTCAAGCCGCATTGTTTGACCCAATGATGGCAGTACACACTTCAAACGTTGAGCCACTGCCGCACCAGATATCTGCGGTATACGAAGCCATGCTACCCAAACAGCCGCTTCGATTTGTATTGGCCGATGACCCCGGTGCCGGTAAAACCATTATGGCTGGGCTGTTAATTCGTGAGCTCATTATGCGCGGTGATGCCAAGCGTATTTTGATCGTTTCGCCCGGATCTCTCACCGAGCAATGGCAGGATGAATTACTCGAAAAGTTTGGTGTAACCTTCGATATTTTCAGCCGAGAAAAACAAGAACAATGTGCTTCTGGCAACTACTTCGATGAGTCCGACCAACTCATCTGCCGTTTAGATCAGTTATCCCGTAACGAAGAATTCCAAGAAAAACTCAAAAACACCGAGTGGGACATCATCATAGTGGATGAGGCTCACAAACTGTCGGCCAGCTACTTCGGCACCAAAATAAACAAAACCAAGCGCTTTCAACTGGGCGAACTCCTTGGCTCCATCACACGCCATTTCTTGCTGATGACTGCAACGCCACACAACGGTAAAGAGGAGGATTTTCAGATTTGGCTGTCCCTGTTAGATGGCGACCGCTTTTACGGCAAGTTCCGCGAAGGCGCCCATAAGGTCGATGTGTCAGACATGATGCGTCGTATGGTGAAAGAAGAGCTGCTTAAGTTTGATGGTACGCCACTGTTTCCAGAGCGCCGCGCTTATACAGCCAATTACGAGCTTTCGCCGATGGAGGCATCGCTTTACGAACAGGTAACCACCTACGTTCGTGAAGAAATGAACCGCGCAGATAACCTCGACAGCAAAAAGAAAAACAACGTTGGCTTTGCATTAACCATGCTGCAACGCAGGCTGGCTTCCAGCCCTGAAGCCATCTACCAGTCCTTGAAACGTCGCCGCAAGCGCTTAGAAGATCGCCTCGAAGAAACCAAGCTTATGGCGCGTGGCCAGGCCGTTCAAAAAGATGGTCCGTCTGGAGCTGGGGTCGCCGAAACATTGGGCGAATACAGTGTTAAAAAGAAAATCGATATCCCTGACAACTTCGACGAACTTGATGAAGACCTAAGCGCAGAAGAATACGAAATTTTGTCTGAACAGGTGCTCGATCAGGCCACAGCAGCAGAAACCATTCCAGAGCTTGAAGCCGAAATACTCAGCTTAAAAGATCTCGAGCATCAGGCGCTTACCGTTGTGCAATCCGGCAATGACAAAAAGTGGGAAGAACTGTCTTACCTATTGCAAGACAAACCAGAAATGTTCACGGCCAGTGGTGCTCGGCGCAAGCTGCTGATCTTCACCGAGCATAAAGACACCCTGAATTATCTGGTGAAGCGCATCGGAGACATGCTGGGCAACGAAAATGCGGTGCGTACGATTTATGGTGGCACCAACCGGGATGAACGCCGCAAAGTACAGGAAGAGTTCCGTAACGACCCAGAAGTGATTGTGCTGATTGCCACAGACGCCGCAGGCGAAGGTGTTAACCTGCAAAACGCCAACCTTATGGTGAACTACGACCTGCCTTGGAACCCGAATCGACTGGAACAGCGCTTTGGTCGTATTCACCGTATTGGTCAAACCGAAGTCTGTCATCTCTGGAACATTGTTGCCGCCGAAACCCGCGAAGGCGAAGTATTCAAAAAACTCTTCGACAAGATTGAGATTGAAAAAGAAGCACTGGGCGGCAAAGTCTTCGATGTACTCGGTGAAGCCTTCGATAATGTCTCATTAAAAGACCTGCTGGTTGATGCTATCCGCTATGGCGAAGCACCAGAAACCAAAGCCAAAATGAACGAAGTGATCGATGGCGCACTCGATGCCGAGCACTTAAAAGAAATCCTACGTCGTAACGCTTTGGTTGAACAGCACATGGGGCTGGAAGAGCTCTATGCCGTAAAAGAAGAAATGGAAAAGGCCGAAGCCCGTAAACTACAGCCTTACTTCATTCGCGCCTTTTTTACCGAAGCATTTCAAACCTTGGGTGGAGAAATTCGCAACCGTGAATCGGGCCGCTTTGAGGTACGTCATGTGCCTGCCGCCATTCGTGAGCGCGACCGTATCATCGGCGAGACACGAACTCCGGTATTGCGCAAATACGAACGCATCTGCTTTGAAAAGCACCATGTTCGCCAGCAAGGCAAGCCGATGGCCGACATGATTCACCCATCGCACCCCTTGATGCATGCCTCAACCGATTTAGTTCTAGAAGCCCATCGCCCTAAGCTTAAGCAAGGCTCTGTGTTGGTAGACCCAAATGATGATGGTTTAGAGCCTAAAGTACTCTTCATGGTGGATCACACGGTAAGAGAAGGCTGCAACTGCACAGATATCGCATCGCGTCGATTACAGTTTGTAGAGATCGACGAAAAAGGCAATGCCATCAATGCAGGCTGGGCACCCCACCTCGATCTGCAACCGATAGATGACTACGACCACAAACTAGTAGGCGATATTCTTAATGCTCCTTGGCTCAATAATAATTTGGAAGCACTGGCCCTAAACCACGCGTCACAACAATTGGTACCGGAACACTATGGCGAAGTGAAAGGTCGCCGCGAACGCCAGGCAGATAAAACCCTTGCAGCCGTAAATGAACGCCTAGTGAAAGAAATTAACTACTGGTCGGATCGTTATATCGAACTGCAAGATGATGTTAATGCAGGCAAGCAACCGCGCATGCAGCCTGAAATGGCACGTCGTCGCGTGGATGAACTCACAGCTCGATTAGAACAGCGAAAAACAGAACTAGAAGCACTGAAAAACGTCGTCTCCAGCACGCCGGTCATAATGGGCGGAGCTTTAATCATTCCGCAAGGCTTATTAGCTCATCGCAAAGGCGAAACCCAATTTAGTGTTGATGCCGAAGCCCGCTCACGCGTGGAGCGCATCGCCATGAATGCGGTATTGGATGCCGAGCGAAGCTTTGGCTTTGAAGTAAAAGACGTAGGCGCAGAAAAATGCGGATGGGATGTTACCTCACGACCACCCGCCAATGCCGATGGATCAATCCGACCCGACCGCCATATCGAAGTTAAAGGCCGCGCCAAAGGCCAAAGTACTATTACTGTTAGCCGTAATGAAATCATCTACGGCTTAAACCAAGCAGACAAATTTATGCTCGCCATAGTCATTGTCGATGGAGAAGAGTTTGAAGGGCCGTACTACGTTAAAACGCCGTTCACCATCGAGCCAGACTTTGGTGTAGCCAGTATTAATTATGATCTCAGTGACCTGATCTCAAAAGCAGTTGCGCCTGAGCAAACCGTTTAAGGCAGATAAATGAGTAAGATTAAATCTCCAAAGAAATTGATTGAAGTGGCTTTGCCGCTAGATGATATAAATCTAGCTTCCGGTCGAGAGAAATCTATAAGACATGGACACCCAAGTACTATGCATCTGTGGTGGGCAAGACGACCACTGGCTGCTGCACGAGCGGTAATTTTCGCTCAGATGGTGAATGACCCAGGCTATCAAGATCGAGATGGTTTCAAATATGGTGTAAACAAACAAGAAGCTGAGAAAAAGAGAGAGGAACTCTTCAATATAATCAGAGACCTCGTAAAGTGGGAAAATACCACTAATATCGAAGTCCTCAATCGAGCAAAACATGCAATCAAAGAAAGCTGGGAAGATATTTGCAGGCTAAATAAAAATCACCCTAAAGCAAAAGAACTTTTTGATCCAGCAAATGTTCCCGATTTTCATGACCCATTTGCTGGAGGAGGTGCGCTCCCTCTCGAAGCGCAAAGATTAGGACTAAATAGTAACGCAACTGACCTTAACCCAATTCCAATCATGATTAATAAAGCGATGATTGAAGTGCCGCCACTATTTGAGTCAAAAGAGCCAATTGGCCCGATTCCTGACTCTGAAAAACAAGGGAATTTAGTTGAGTCCTGGAAGGGCGCAACTGGCTTGGCAGAAGATGTTCGGCGTTATGGTATCTACTTGCAGGTTGAGGCAAAAAAACGAATCGGTAATTTATACCCTGACATTAAAGTAACCGAAGAACTGGCAAAGCATTACCCGACCTTGAGAGACTCTATTGGCAGTAACCTTGAGGTGATTTTATGGGTTTGGGCAAGAACGGTTAAGAGTCCAAACCCTGCATACAGTGGTCAGGAAGTTCCTTTGACTACTACTTTTGTCCTGTCTAAAAAAGCCGGGAAAGAAGCTTACATTGAGCCGGTATTAAACGAGAACAGTTATGAATTTTATGTTCATAATTCCAAACCCACCCCCGAATCAAAAAACGGAACAAAACTTGGGCGTGGAGCTAACTTTAAATGTCTACTTTCAGGCTCTCCTATCGACCCTAAATATATAAAGAGCGAAGCATCCGCAGGGCGAATGGGATATAAGTTAATGGCCGTTGGGGTAAACGGCCCCAAAGGCCGTATGTATATTTCTCCGACTGCAGAAATGGAAATGTTAGCCAAGAGTGCAAAACCTACTTGGAGACCAGAGGTAGAGATCTCAGGGAGCAGCCAGTACCTCGGTATCAAGCCATATGGCATGGATAGATTTGATCAACTGTTCACAGAAAGACAACTCTTAGCTCTTACAACATTTTCAGATTTAATTTCAGAAATTAAAGAAAAAGTATATGCAGATGCTATTGCAAATGGTTTTGAAAGCGACAGCACATCTTTAGAGGATCTAGGAAAAGGGGCTAAAGCCTATTCTGAAGCCATATCTATTTATCTTACATTCGCTGTTGATTATGCAGCGAACTATTGGTCCACATTGGCAACTCCTGCGGATGGTTTTATTAGAGGGACTTATTCTATGCAGGCACTTCCAATGTCTTGGGATTTTGCTGAAGCCCCACCATTTGGCTCAACGAGTGGTAACTGGTTGAGTGCAATTAATTGGATCGTTAAATCACTACAACTGTTACCAGCAAATACTAAAGGGCTTGTCACACAGCAAAATGCTGCTACTCAGTCAGTTTCTGAAAACAAAGTCATTTCAACAGATCCACCATACTACGACAACGTTCCATACGCTGATCTATCTGATTACTTTTATGTGTGGATGCGCAGGTCTTTGCGCTCTGTATACCCTAATCTATTTTCGACACTCACAACCCCAAAAGTTGATGAATTGGTGGCTTTTGCTCATAGGCATAACAAAAACAAAGATGCGGCTGAAACTTTCTTCCTTTCAGGAATGACTGAAGCAATGGGAAGGCTTGTAGAACTCGCAAACGATTCTTATCCGGTGACGATCTATTACGCCTTTAAACAAGGTGAAACAAGTGAAATAGGCACTGGAAATACGGGTTGGGAAACCTTTTTACATGCTGTCATAAAGTCCGGTTTTTTAATTACCGGCACATGGCCTATGCGAACTGAAAGGGGGGCAAGAAACAGAAGTATAGGCTCAAATGCTCTAGCCTCATCGATCGTTCTCGTTTGCAAAAAACGCGATGTGAACGCACAGACTATTACCAGACGGGAATTTCAAAGAGAACTCCGAGCAGAGATGCCCGAATCTCTGGATGCAATGGTAGGAGGCACAGGCGGAACATCTCCAATAGCACCCGTCGATTTGGCACAGGCTGCTATTGGGCCAGGCATGGCCATCTACTCAAAATACAAGTCCGTGATAAATCAAGATGGATCAGAAATGAGTGTTCACGACGCACTCGTTATGGTTAACAAAGCAATTACTGAATACCTTAACCCAAACAGCGGTAACTTCGACAACGACACTTTATTCTGCGACGATTGGTTCAGTCAATACGGTTGGGGCCAAGGTCAGTTTGGTGAGGCCGACACCCTCGCTCGCGCTAAAGGAACATCGGTAGATGGTGTGCGTGATGCCGGTGTCATTGAGTCAGGCGGCGGTAAAGTCCGCCTGTTGAAGTGGAGCGAATACCCTACTGATTGGGACCCAAAAACCGACACCCGCACCCCGGTATGGGAAGCCTGTCACCAGATGATCCGCGTGCTGAATCAACAAGGCGAAGCCGAAACTGGTGCTTTGCTTGCTCGCATGCCAGAGCGCGGCGAGCACATTCGTCAGCTGGCCTACCACCTATACACACTATGCGAACGTAAAAAATGGGCAGAAGAAGCCCGCGCCTATAACGAATTAATTGGTTCCTGGCATGCCATTGTCGCTGCTTCACATGAAGTAGGCCATCGCGGTACCCAGTCTGAACTTGGCTTAGATTTTTAAGAGGGAGAAAAAAGAATGAGTTTAAAACCATGGCGTGAAATTGCCCGCCCTCACAAAGATGTTTTAGAAGGCACTTTTAAGCAATCTGAATTTGCGGCTGATATTTCGCAAGTCGCTTCAGGGACTGCAACCGAAGAGTATCAGGATGCGGAAAAGTTCTTCTCCCGTACCTTTATTACTGAAGGCATGCGCTTATTGTTAATGTCGGTTGCACAGCGCTTAGCAGGCCAAGGTGGTGACCCGGTCATCCAGCTGCAAACCGCATTTGGTGGTGGTAAAACCCATACCATGTTGGCGGTTTTACATTTGGCCTCTCGCCAAGTCAGTTCCGATAAACTGGAAGGCATTCCACCCCTATTGGATGAAGCAGGCATCCATGACTTGCCCAGTGCAAAAGTGGCAGTCATTGATGGCATTAAGCTTTCCCCCAGCCAACCACAACAACACGGCTCAGGTAAGGCGAAGGTTGCAGCGAACACTCTGTGGGGTGAATTAGCTTGGCAGCTACTTGGTGATGAAGGTTATACCATGGTTGCCCAGAGTGATGCAGATGGTACATCACCGGGTAAAGAGGTGGTGCGCCAGCTGGTTGAGAAAGCCGCGCCTTGTGTCATTCTAATTGACGAGCTCGTGGCCTTTATTCGCCAGCTAGAAGTCGGCAAGCAATTTAAAGCCGGTACCTTCGATAGCAATATTTCCTTTATTCAGGCCCTGACTGAAGCCATGAAAACGGTCCCCAACGCGATTCTGTTGGCCTCGTTACCAGAGTCTGAATTAGAAGTGGGCGGCACCATGGGTCAACGAGCTCTTGAGTCGCTGGAAAAATACTTTGCGCGTGTTGAGTCGGTTTGGAAGCCTGTCGCCAGTACCGAAGCCTTTGAAATTGTACGCCGCCGTTTATTTGAATCGGCTGGAGAACGTGCCGAAGTTGAAGGGATTATCCGACAGTTCTCTGATTTCTATCGCACCAATAGTGACAAGTTTCCGCTGGAAACGCAGTCGAATGTGTATTTTGAAAGACTTTGCCAGTCTTACCCTATTCACCCAGAAGTATTCGACCGTTTGTATGAAGACTGGTCGACCCTGGATAAATTTCAGCGCACACGTGGCGTATTGCAGTACATGGCCATTGTGATCCATCGCCTTTGGAATTCAGACAACAAAGACGCGTTGATTATGCCGGGCTCTATTGCCTTGGATGACAGCAATGTACGCAACAAGAGCATTCACTACTTACCTCAAGGCTGGGAGCCGGTACTGGAAAAAGAAGTGGATGGCCCACGTTCAGAGCCCGCTAATATTGATGGCCACGATACCCGTTTTGGTAGCGTACAGGCTGCCCGCCGCGCAATGCGCACCATCTTTTTAGGCAGTGCCCCTTCGAATGCTGAACAAGGCGTTAAAGGCTTAAACCAAGAGCACATTTTATTAGGGTGTGCGCAGCCTGGACAAACCATCGGTGTGTTTGAAGATGTGCTTAAGCGCTTACGAGATCGGCTGCATTATTTGTACTCAGAACAAGATCGCTACTACCTCGACACGCGGCCAAACCTACGCCGTGAAATGGAAAGCCGAAAACAAAATATAAATGAGCTTCAAGAACTTCACCCATTATTGAAAGAGCGTGTAGGAAGGGTATTTGGGCGCAATCATTGCTTCGGCGGGATTCATGTTTTCACCCCTTCGGTAGACGTACCTGATGACTATGCACCAGGCCTCCGCTTAGTAGTGCTGCCACCAAATGCTGCCTACAGCCGTGGTGATGCCAGACAAGCCTATGAAGCAGCTGAAGAGATACTGCGCAATCGCGGTGAACAACCAAGGCAAAAGCAAAACAGACTGATTTTCTTTGCAGCTGATTATGATGTGGTTAGCCGCTTAAAAGATGCGGGTAGAACTTACCTTGCTTGGAAGAGCATCGTGTCTGATGTGGCTGATGGGAAATTGGACTTAACGGTATCGCTGTCTAAGCAGGCTAAGCGAAACGCGGACACTGCCGAACAAAGCTTGCATCAAATTGTTCGTGAAACCTATAAGTGGATTATCTGCCCGGTTGAAGATTTCGTGCGCGGCAAGCCTGAGCTGACTTGGGAAGCCGTTTCAGTTTCGCCAGCAGCCCAAAACCTTGTGTCCGAAATTGAAAATACCCTGCGTGAAGAGGAGTGGTTGATATCTGAATGGAGTCCAATCCACTTACGTAATACTTTGCAGCAGTGGTATTTGAAAAATGGAATAACTGAAGTCGGCGCACTAAAAGTTTGGCAAGACAGTTGTCATTACCTCTATCTGCCTCGCCTTGTAAGTGATCATGTTTTTATAAATGCGATTACTTCGGGTTTGGACAGTGAAGATTATTTTGGCTTTGCTTCGGGTAAAGATGGTGACCGCTATTTAGGTTTCGTATTTGGCCGTGGCTCCATGTCGATATTGGATGATTCCTCATTGTTAATCGAGCGTGAAGCAGCGGCTGATTATCGTGAGCGAACAAATCCAGCACCACAGCCTGAGCCCACACCACCTACTGGGGGGCAATCAACACCTACTCCGACTGATGGAACAGGGCCGACTGGCGGTACACAGCCTCAACCAATATCTGGCGGCGCGACACCTACACCACCACCGGTTCAAACAGCAGCTAAGAGGCAGTTTTACGGCAATATTGAACTCGACCCTGTGAAAGCAAAAATGGACTTCGTCACCATTGTTGATGAGGTAGTGCAGCAATTCACCGCGAAGTTAGGCGTGGAAGTTTCGATATCTGTCGAGATTCAAGCTCGCTCAAAGGATGGGTTTGATGAAGCACTTCAACGCACCATCAAAGAGAACTGTAATGTGCTGCGGTTCAGCAGTTCGGAGTTTGAAGAGGAATAGGAATTGATCCTTTGTCATCACGCAAATTGGCTGATTAAAATAAACCATGCAAGGATGCAATCGTGGCCACAACGGTAATAGAAGCTTTTAACAAATTTCTGGCCGATCATGTGAATTTGTGTGATGACGAAACCAAGATAACCAGAGATAGCCGTGATTGGCTGGTTGGGCAAATCTGTAATTTTCCATCAAAGGTCGATCACTTCCCCCAAGTGTATACGGAGAGATACACCTTTTGTAGTTAGACGTATATTCAATTTCTTTAACTTGAGACTCTGCACTTTGGCAAAACCCCCAATCAGGGCCTAATTCACCATTTTCTGGATACGCGATAGCTTTCACGAAAGTCTCTTCGTCATCCTTGGCATAAATGCCTAAAACATTTTCGAAGTTTTGACCGGCTCCCCATAAACAGATCCACAAAGACAGTGAAATCGGGCATGATTTGCCCCTCAGGAGGATCGCACATGAAAGCAAAACGTTTTTCTGTCGAACAAATAGTTGCAGCCATTAAACAGCAA
>NZ_JAMXSB010000001.1 GCF_024124665.1 Pleionea sp. CnH1-48 | reverse complement strand
CTAGGGTGTTAACTATCTATGATAAGTCCTATCTGATGCTTAACCCTGCTTTAAGATGGGCATGGGATATCGAGGAAAGAGACTATTGGCAAGAGGTGTTTGAGTTAGGGACATTGCCTGATGGTGAGGGTATTGACTCAGAAGAGCCAGAAGAGAGCTATGAGCTGTGTATTCAGGATTATCCGATACCGGAAGACCTTAAGAGTGTTATTCGAGTAGAGGGGAATATAGCCTTTTATGAAGACACTGGTGAGGTGGCTTATGTGTTCCCAACACTTAAAGTTAACAAGGATGAAGTGAAGCAAATTATCTTATCTGAGTACTGCAAGGAGCAGCGTTATAAGCATGAAAAGGAGAAGCTAGAGGAACCGTTGCACTGTGAATTTATGAGCAACAAGGTGTCATTTAGAAAGCCTGCTAATGATGATTTAAGGAGCTATAACTACAACCGTTTGATTACGGATAAGCTAGAGCAGTCACAAGATACTGGTAGTCTATGATTTTGCCTAAAAGTACCTAATCGGTAGTTTTGGATAATTGATCAAGTGGCTTACAAGTCTTTTCTGAGTGCGTTGTAAGTCATTGATAATATTGAAACACGGTGAAACGCCGTATTTGGATTTGTTGACCGTCGTGAAACACGACTGTTAGAAACTTTAATGAAGTCTATAGTTTGTGTAAAAGCGGTAAACTACTATCTTTAGATAAGTTTTAAGTATATTAGATAGGCGAAAACTCTGTAAGTCATTGATTTTATTCAAACACCCCGTTTCAGGTGGTATGGATTTATAGACCTTCTCGTTTCAGGACAGTTAGGAACTCTCAAGTCTGATTTAAAGTTCGCTCTGAATATGGAGTATTATTGAAGTAGTGTTGAGGGGCGACGAAACATCGACCCCTATCAGGTGAAGTATTGTTGTAACTCATTGATAATATTTGAACACTACCATTTCGAATGTTGGGGTATTCTATTCAATGCCCCGTTTCAGGGTATTTAGAAATTCTGCTGTATAACCAAACCGGAAATGTCAGATTCGCTTAAAAAAAGAATTATGCAGATTTGCACAGTTTCTCTGGTGGTTTAACACTAATACTAACGACAGCCACATGTACTGATTTAAGTGATCTGTAAGCTGTCTATAAGCCTCTCTGAGATCTTATCTCTAAGGGGGAGGGGGTAGAAAATATCTACAGATAAAAGCCTCTCAGACCGCCGCCTAGTGTTATTTTCATGACCGCAGGTTAGCTAAACGTTTTTTTGAACTTATCGCTTATCTCTATATTAAGTGGCTGCTTTAAATATCACTAAACGGAAGTGAAGATATAATGCTATAGTTTTGTTGGGACATATAATTATGGATATCAGGATTATGAAAAGAATTTTTATAGCTGCATTGTTGAGTATATCAAGCGTTATGCTAAGTACCACCGTATTAAGTTTAGCCCCAATGCTTATCGGTGGTGATTTTAGTGATACCTCCCTAGAGGTATCGATAGTATTTATTTATGTTGCTACGACAATTGGAGGCTTAGGCGTCTTATTGGTAGCCATTCCGCTGCATTTATTTTTACAGTACAAAAATATTAGTTCAGTCAAGCCTTACGTTATAACTGGGTTAATTGCTTCGATGGGATTTGGTTTTATATTCAAACCATTTGGTAATGATGATTTTCTTACTTTGATTCAACAGTTGCTAATAGTTGGAACAGTAGGTGCTGTATGTGCATTAGTGTTTTGGTATGTGGCAGTTAAAGGCGAAGCTAATAAAGTGTCATGTTAAGGTATTTAGTCGTTTTTCAGGCTAGGTAATCATGCTGGATGTCATGAGCGACGTCCAGTGTTATGCATTTGGTTTGAAGATATACAGCCTTTTTAAATTATGCGCTAAATGACGTATATCACTTATTAATCTGAAATTAAGATGGTGTAAGTTAAAAACTAAATTCAATAGAGCTTTAAAATGAAGCCAATAAAAACTCAAGAAGCGGTTCAAAAAGTAAAAAGCCTTAAACTACCACCCATTATTTGCGATATTCTCTTGGAGAAAACTAAAGACCCTGTAGATATATATTTCACTTGCCCTAACACATACTTATTGAGCGATGAAGAGCAACTAGCTTATGAGCTTGGTAAGGTGATTCCACTATTCTCAACATGTGGTGGAGGTGTTGTTGCATATAGTGTAAAGAATAAATCATACCTTACTTTCTATTTGGATGGTGGGGTTGCAAAGTCTAATATGACCTGGAACGATATGTTAATAGATTGGTTTGAAGTCATTATCGAGGAATACTGGGAAACTGAGCAGGTTTTGTACGGGAGTTAGCCAATAAATTTAGATTCGAAAACTTAAACCAATTAATAGAATAATCAGTGACTGTCCATAGCAAACCTGAAATTCCGATTTAAATTGTTGAGGAATTTCCGTAATGGTTAAGCTTTAGGCGCACCACAAATTTCGGCTGAGGTTATTTTCTGATCAATGTGCACATTGATTAAGATACGGCAGAGACGAAAATTTGCGATTAACTGCTGAGTGTAGTTTTAGGGGAAAGAATAACAAGAGATCCTGTTTTATGTTGTGGCGTGTTTTATTATGGCAGTTCAAAAAGCACAACTTGTTCTTTTTAGATTTTGAAAGTCGACGTTTCGTCGCTTTTAAGAATTGGGATGCCCAAAACCTAAAGGTCACGTTTTGTTACTTTTGGAAATTACTGAGAGTTTTGTGCTCAATATTGAGAATTTGGGGAAGCTCAAAGCTATAGAATCGATATGTTTAGATAATTTATTGAGTTTCTTTTGTTGAGAGATTCTAGTTCTCTTCATCGGCTGGCGTGAAGTCCATCGTGTAGAATAAGTCATACATAGGAACGGCTTTACCATTTTCTACTTTAGGCTTAAATCGCCACTTCTTTAATATTCTGATAGCGTAATCATAGTAGCTTGTAGGTAGGTTTGAACGGATAATCTTAATATCAAAAGGAGCACCGTTCTCATCAATGTTAATTTTGACTTTTACATAACCTTTTACGGCTTTATCGTCTGGTTTTGCTAGAGGCTCCTTTTCTACTTGTTTATTGATTATAACTGGGGTATCAGTCCCCTGATTTTGAGTGGGTCTTGTTGAGCATGATGTAAGTAAAATGGTGATTATTGTTAAGATAGTAAGTCTCATGGTTTTTTTCACTTTAAGATGATGATAGTACTATTTTTAATACAGTAAATATTAAGAATGCTTGAAAGTTTATAGATAACTATTGTCGATAGCTTACTTATTGTCAAAATGAGTTCTTCGGTATTCATATATTAACTTTTGGGTATTAAATACTGTCCTGAAGCTTCTAAAAATCACCTCAAAGACTATCTAGGCAGTTTCCTTGCTATATTAACTATGGCTGGCTCAGGAAGCTTTGTGACATTTACACTGCCTGATTTCAGTTTGAAGTTCATTGGCCTTGAGTATGAATTACGAAAATCCATCCACTCTGACGATGGCTTTTAGAAATTTATGCCTGTCAACAACTGGTGGCAATTATTATGGTGGTCAAAAAAACAACTGAGATTACATACATTTGTTGAAACTTCTATCGCTATAATCACTCGAGTATAAAATACCTGGAGAGAATTGTAGTTGAAAAGTCGCTATTGTGTATGCTGATGGTTGGTCTCTGTTGTATTTTGCAAGCTCTATCAGTATACTTATTAGTGTTCTTCTTATGAGATTTTCCAGAAGGCTTAAATAATGGATTATTATGATGTTTATATTTTCTACAGGAAATGAAACCAATACTTAGCCGTAAGTGCAACTGCTGAGTTCTATAGAGTCAGCTGTTTGATAAAGTAATATTGAGCGCGCTCTTATTTATTGTCTTTTAAGGTTGCTGGATCACCTGTTTGTACACTGAAAGTTGAGTGAGTCCGTGTGTGAAGTGCCTTTTGATTTGAAACATATTAGAGTTATTACGTTTGTTTTCCCCCTTTGATTAAGTAGGAGGCATAAAGTGTTTGGATGTGTTAATTCAAAGAGTATGGATTTTGCTTTACCTAATATTTACATCAGAAAAACTGGAAAGTTAATGTTGCTAAAATCAAATTAAGGATAGTGTTATGAATGAGAATGTATATGCTGCTCCCAGTGCAAACTTGGTTGAAGAAAATGAGATAAGAAATGCACTGGCGTCTAGATGGGCTCGACTGGGAGCTTCTCTTTTGGACACCGTAATAGTTTTTGCGCTCCATGTCCTTTTTATTTATCTAACTGGAATTATTACAGACCAACTTGAAGGCATGAGTAATGGAGCTCAGCCGGACTTAACTTATACAATATTGGTATCTTTAGTTGGATTCGCTATCTATTTCCTTGTAAATGGCTATTTACTACATAAGAATGGCCAAACTGTTGGCAAGAAAGCGCTAGGTATAAAGATTGTAAAATTAGATGGCCGAAAAGCCTCTTTTATGGAATTGCTTGCGAAGCGGTATTCACTCTATTTCTTGCCTGGAAGTATTCCTGTAGTAGGGCCTATATTTTCGCTCGTTAATGTTCTCTTTATTTTTGGTGGGCAGCGTCGTTGTATTCATGACTATGTCGCTGGCACAAAGGTTGTAGATTGTAATGTAGAGTTGGAAGATGGCCAGCAAGAGCCTGCTGTCAGTCATCCTTCACTCGTTCCAGTCTCCGATGTTGAGTATGAAGTAACGGATGATGTCAACGAAAATATTCGTCGATTTAAAGAGGCACAAAAAATGAAGTATGAGCAAGGCGGTTAAGTGTGTCTTAGGCTTTGCTTATGTGAAGCTCGAGGGTGATTTTAAAATTGACTGAAGTGCAGAGTCGCAGAAACATTTTACTATAATCTCATTAAATTAGGAGGTGATGAATTTAAAACAGGATAAGATACTTTTAGAAGCGCCTACAGGAAGTAGGTATAAAAAGAAAATCGAAAAGGATATTAAGAAACATGGAGAAAAGTCGAGCTCTTAGTATTGCTAATGTAGAGATTGCTACTGATGATTATGGACGAATTAGTCTCAATGCTCTACATAGAGCGAGTGGTACAGGGAAACACAAAGCCCCCAATTACTGGCTGAATAACAAACAAACCAAAGAGATAGTGGAAAAGTACAGCGCACCCGAAATTCCGGGTGGGGCTTTGGTTGTAAATAATGGAGGTAGAGAACACGGTACATTTGCAGACAAAGTGTTAGCGGTCTCATACGCTGGATGGATATGTGCAGAATTTGAAATACTGGTCAATCAGACCTTTCTTGATTATAAGAGTGGTAATTTGATATCTGTTCATGATGCGAATCTATTGAACTTGCAGGAAGCTCAGAAACTGGTTTTGGAGTCTACAAGGCAGGTGGAAGAGTTAAAGCCCAAGGCGCTTGTCTATGATAAATTTTTGAATTGTTCAACTTTGCTGTGCATTTCAGATGCTGCGAAACAGTTGCGGATGAAACCTGGAAAGTTATTTCAATGGCTGGCTTGCAATAAATGGATTTTTCGGAGAAGAAATAAAGGGCCGTGGGTTGCATATCAAGATAAAGTAAATAAGGAGTTTCTATTTCATAAAACGAAACTAATTGATGTAAAAGGCGTGCGCACGATAAATGCGAACCAAGTTTACGTTACACCTAAAGGACTAACAGAAATAACCTTGTTGTTGAGTAAGGCTCAAGAGGAGCAATCTCAATTAACATTGAGTGGAATTTAAATAATTGAAAAGGAATAAGTGTTTATGTTTAACACCGCAGTAACTTACAAAAATTGGGCGTTCACTGTTTATAAAGTAGATGGTGCTCTATGGTTTCCCTTGGAGCCTATTTCAATCAGGCTTGAGCTTGATGACGTTCGAGGGGATATGCTTTGCTACGTTGATAAGTGGGCAGTAATGAGCCTTACTATGGGAACGGAGGCATCAAAAGGAGATATTATCGTACCTAAGGGTGAAATCATCGCTCTTGCTCAGGAGTCTACAGTTGATGAGGCAAAGGAATTTATAAAGTGGCTTGAAGAATCTGTTGAGGATGAAGTGCAGGCACTGGAGCTCATGGAGCAGTAGATAGTCTCGCTTTCCCATGTCCCTGGAATATTACGTCACGTTTCTGCGGCATGGACGAAGAGATTCAGATACAAGTGAGAGCTAGGCTAAGAGGCGGCTCTATGGCTGCCTTTTTATTTTGGCTCTAACATGCCTACAGGGTGTAGGCGAGAAAAATTAAATAAGGAAAAGTATATATGATCAGTACAATTATCAAATATCAAGAAAAGCCTATTCAAATACACAGATTTAATAATGAGTTGTGGTTCAATCTAAAGCATATTGGCTTTCTCTCAAACATTGAGAAACCTGTTGAGAAGTTAGTGGACTTGGTTGGTGAAGTGGATGCTGTTGTTGCACATACCAATCGAGGCGGTACACACACTGAATTTGTTATTCCAGTTTCAGAGGTACTTAAACTGATACAGCAAAGTGAATATATCAACGAGGCTCATTTTGAGGTGTGGTTAGAAGAAGTGGAAAAGCTATTCACAGATTTAACCATTGGGTGCTACTTTATGGACTTTGAAAAGACCGATGAATTTCATGTTCTAATGAAAGAAGCTGAAGAAAGTTACGAATTGGAGAAAGGTCTAAGTTCTATGATGCATTAAGTTCATTTTAGGTTAATCATAAGGTTGACAGTTGAGTCAGCCTTTGAGATTTCATTAGGTGATCTTTAAGTGCCCTGTGTGGCTCTCTGAGTCGTTTTTACAGGGGGTAGGGGAGAGGGAAGGCGACTACGAGCTAAAACCTACCAGCCCTGTCTAGAGCTATTGGCATTGCTTTAAGTTAGCCACGTTTTTTGTAGTGAACTGCCAAGTAGTCTATGTATAAATAGGAGATATCGATTTTAACGATTGAATAAGTTAGAGATATGAGCTTTAATAGCTTTTCTTGAAAATACCGAGCAGCATTCAACAAGGAAGTCAGTTTTTAGTTATGAAAAAGTTTGCTATTTATACATTGTCATTAGTAGTAACATTGTTTTTTTCGCTTTACTTTTATGGTGATATAGTTAATTACATCGTTCCCGAAGGGCAAGAGTTATTAACATTCTCGATTTTTGGGCCTTGGCAAAGTATGTTGATATTTGCTGGTTCAGCCAGTCTCTGTGCGTTGCTTTTTGCTAGTATTGGATTGTATCATAATAGATATAAGCCTAGAGTACGGTGGTTTTTGGCTATAGCGCCGATTCTTGTAGGAGTACTCTCATCGGCTTGGTATAAAAAAGCTTCACTCGCTTATACGGTAAGTGCTATTAGCGAAAGAAGTGAAGCTCCGTTACTTTTGACGCTAGATTCTCTATCGATGTATATGATTCCTCTCTCCGGATTTTTCTTAGGTTTGACTGTGCTATTAGTGTCCTTCAAATTTGGTAGCCGTTAGGACGTATCCTGTGTTAATGTTCTCAGCGTTTATAGTTCGGTTATTACTCTGATTCTATCTATGAGAAGTTGAGTATTGCTATTCTATCCTAAAAGATTCAATGAGCTTTTCGAGCCCTTCAATTACATAATTACCATCCCTTGAATATTTTTCAATTGAGAGAGCAACAGTAACATCGTCCATATAAAATTTATATGTCTCAAAGTATTGGCTTGGGTCTTTGTAAAGGTCAAAGCTTCCTGTGATTTTAATTGCTGCTAGGTCATTTATCTCCACTGGTTGCACATCAATATGCAAATTACTGCCCATCATACCAACTAAAGCCTTTTCATATTGCTGGACTACAATCTCTCTGTATTCGCTAAGTGCATGCTCGTCAAACTCTCGAACTTTTTCTTGAGTAAGATGGTGTGGAAAAGCAGTTACTTTAACATATGATATGTTATTGCCTGTTTCCAACTTAGCATTAAACAAAACCTCGTAAGGCGTTATCAGTCCTTCCAAATTTGGTATGTTGTTATTTATCGTATTGTTATCCGATGAGTATTCGCTAGCCTGATTAAACTCTTGGGATAAGATATGCCAATCTCCCCAAAAGTCAAACTGAATCCCATGCTTTAGAGTTATAGACTTGAGTTCAGATGGGGTAAATGAACAACCAAACAATAAAAGCGACGACAGAAGCACAGTGCTTACCAATGACTTCATAACTATTCCTCCTTAATCGTATTGTTATTTTTAACGTTAGCTATAAAGAGTTAACAATAAATTACAGCCAATTCATGAGGTCATGACTAGCAAAATAGAATGAACCATAATGCTAGCCAAGTTTGCTTCAACTTACTATTTCATCGGTGGAAAAGGACCGCCAAAAGAACCGCCTGGAGGTGGTAAAGCGATAGAGCTGGTTGTTTGACCACCTTCTCCTTCACAGGTCACTTGAGCAATCTGGTTATGAGTGAGAATGGATACGAGCACCCTGCCATTGGTAGGAACGGCCTTATTATAGACGCCGACTGTATTCAAAAGGCAACTTTCAGCTCTCAACGTGAAAATTTTAACGTAAATAGAGCTAGGGCCGCAAATCCCTTGATTACATAGTTCAGTGGTCAGAGATACGTAAGGGGCAGGGGTACCGTCATCATCTCCATCACCTCCGCCGCCGCCAGTACTCGGTGTGATCATAAAGTCCTTGGATTCAGACACTTCGCCAGCGTCATTCCAGCATTTTAGTGTCATTGTTTCATTTTCTGTCCCTGAACCATCAATTACTTCATAATTCCAAGTGACATTTGGTTGAACCCAAGACCAACCACTATCTCTGCGTAACTGCCAGCGACACTCATCTGCTCCTTCGACAGTCCAACTAAGTACTTTCGTTTTGCTACCATCAGCGGACTCGTTGCGTTCAAATGAATCCGGAGCATTAAATGAAGTAATTTCAGGAAGAGTGGGGGCGTCGATAATTCCTAGCACTTCAGTGTCTGAATAAACACTGTATCTATTAGGCGGTGTAAAAACATTACAATTCGTTTTAGCCGTTGTCGGTCCTTCAACAGTAAATGTATGACTGCCCACTGGACCTCCACGAATAGTTCCTCGAGAACCTGATGCTCCAGGCAGCCCAGTAATCGTACAAGAGACTGTATCATCGGTGTGAATAAAGCCCCATTCAAAGGTGACTTGATCACCTACTTTCGCGTTTGGGGTGTGAAATCCGTATAGGCAAAACCAATTGAAAGTGCCGACGATGCAAACAATGAGGCAGCAGAAAGTAATAAAACTCTTCTCATATTATTTTTCCTTCATAAGAAATAAGTAGAAAGTTACAACTGGCTTTGATGCTTAAACTTGAACATCAAAGACGGCCCCAATTAAACTAAAAAGTAACTCAGTGGAGCTATCACTATGCTGCCAAAAACTATTCCCATTCAGACAGTTTTGTACAGATTCCGTATTTTTGTATGATAAGTATTCAGGTTTGTGTGAGAAGTATATGAAGCTGACACACAATTAAAGGCAAGATAAAGTGATTCTGAAATAGATTAATTCAGGTGAAGTACAGTCGCTCTTTTTATTACATGGCTGACAATTTCTAGTTATCTCCATCATTGGAGAGCGGACTCAGACAGCAGCGTAAAAATTGTCTTCTTTTTAGCTTATTGATTATTTTACCCTGTTAGACAAATTGAGACCTTAGCTAATAACCATGGAAAAATGGTGGATTACGAAACGTTTTTTTCTTTTTGAAGCATGCTGTTTAGCCGATTGATTTTATGCCTCATATCCGATTTCAGTATAAACGAGTCAGATAAGAAGCCAATATCAGGAAAGCTGGTTGTTTCGTATAAGCAGTCAGTATTGTATCCCAAAGTAATTGGAGTCGCGTTCTTACTGTCAAGATTTAATTTATCAAGAATCTTCGAGTAAATTTTTAAAGCATTCTCTGGATATTCATAGCCATCAACGGTTTCAAGGGCTGAGAATAATTCTTCTAAACCATATGTTGTAAAGTCCACTTTCAATTGTTTGCTCCTCAAGAACTCCGTTAAGTTGTTTGGTACTGTTTAAGTTTAAAATGCTTTAATGCTCAAATAGGTAGGAAGTTGTAACCGGATGCCTTCGTGCAAGGATATGAAAAACTTTAATATGAGATACTCTGTTTTTTCAGTTGGGTTTGGTGAGATATTGATACACGTTGGCAGATTATCACTAGTTTTTGTCTAATCTGTTATAGCACTATTGCCTGTTCATCATTAAATTAGTAGGAGCTTCGGCTAGTCAAGGATGATAAAAGCTGTTTATAGAATCTTGCTGTGTAGTTCCCTGTTGTGTCGAAGCGATAGAGTACTGAAGTAATTACTTGTTTTATAACAAGCATTCTCATGAAGAAAAATCTCATATTTTGAATAAGACGTGATGAAGTTAAGTAATAAGGAATGATTATGACTAAATATTTATTAGCGTTTTTAAGTGTTGTTTTATCTCTAACTTTGCATTCCGGGGAGCTGGATAGATGGATATATGAGTTTGAAGGAGTAAAATATTCCTCTTTGCTCGAAGCTGAGGCTGCACTGTATTCAAGTCAGCCCTCTGCATCAGACTATAGGTTTGTAAAGTCGGAGCTTTCCCATAACCGAGTTAATATTTATCGACATTATGAGAGGCCGAATAGAGAAGCCACGGTAGCTGGTGGAAAGTATTATGGCAGCGGTCGAGGTTCACAGCCTTGGGGGACGGGATCTTTCAGTTCTTATTATGCTGAGATTGATACCACTCCAGAGTGCCCCGATGAGGTCAATATATTAGGCGGACCAACTAAATTAAGTTGGGGGTTAGGGTGTACCCATAATTGTCCTCCACCAACAGCGGAGCATGAATATGCAAATCAGGTCTGGACTGCTGAGTTAAAGTTCAATATTCCTGATGATGATAATGGATGCCGGTTGTTCATTCACAATGAATCGACTGAGTTGTTCGAAGTAACGCCGATGACTTGTCCAGACGATTATTATCCGGCAGCGCCGTTTCCAACATGTAAGCCAACTGGGGCATTCCCCCGTAAAACCATTATCGCGAAACCCAATCAATATTGTACCAGTACAGAGCTAAATCCTTGCAGCCCTGTGACCGGACAAAAAATTGAGAAAAAAGTAGATTATGAGGGGGCTGGCTTGCCATTCACTCGTACATACTTTTCAAGTAACGAAACCGTTTCTGTTGGACTAAAAAACCAACCGTATATCGGTCAAGGATGGACACATAATTATATGGCTCGGTTAAAAACGGGGTCTCATTTTATCTCAGAAGATGGTTATATGTTTGCCCTAGTGAGTGGTGGCCGTATTAATAGTGGATTGTATAAAAAGTATGGTTCTGTTCCTGGTGGTTATGCTGTTTGGAGGAATGATGGAAGCTACTTAAAGTTTAGTAGCAGTTTGAGAAATGCTAACTCAGAATTACTCCTGTCAGCTATTGTAGATGTTTCCGGTTTGGAAACCACATTGGAATATGAGTCATTAGCCACGAATTACCACCGATTAGTACGAGTGACGGGACCTTTCGGTCATGTTATTTCCTTGGAATATGATGAGAGCGGTCGAATATCAGAGCTGATCAATCCTGCAAGTGAGTCTGTCAAATATACTTATGAGTTAGCTTCCTTAAATGATGTCTATTCATCCCGTTTGATGAAGGTGACTTATCCGGATCAAAGCTTCACCGAGTATCATTACGAAAATGAGGATTATCCTTACGCACTCACAGGTATATCAGAATCTGGAAAACGCTATGGAATTTACAAATATGATGCCAGAGGTCGAGTGATTGAATCTGGGCGTGTTGAAGGATTTAAAAAAGGCGTACTCAACTACAGAGAAGATGGATCAACTCAGGTTCGTTTTTCGGATAACAGCACCAAAGTCTATGAGTTCAGTAAAGGGCTCAGGGGAACTCATGATAAACCTTCTAAAATTACCCAAGGACTTAAGGAGGTCGAACTTAAGTGGGAAACGTATGGCCGTGACATGCCTAGAGGCTTTGAGCGTCGTCGATTGTTGGAGAAAAAAGACTCGACTGGATTGACGACTACGTATGAGTATGACTCACATCATGTCACCAAGGTAACTCGAGCTTTTCAAAGTGAGAAGTTGGTTGAGTGTAACGGGGAGTGTGTAGAGCCTCCTGGTGAAGAATGTCAGAGCGAGTGTGGTGATGACGAGTCCATTTCAAGAAGAAGCTTGGTCACTGAAACCGTCAATGAAGTGAGAACGACTGAATATGAATATCTGTCTGATTCTAGTGACTTACAGACCAAAGTGACTTCGAACAGTGTGAGCAATAATTCGTCTCATCGAAAAGAAATCTCGGTGGTCTATCACGCTAGTCTCCAAAAACCAGTTTCTGTGACAATAACAGGATTTACCCATGATGGTGTGCCCGTTACCAGAAGCTTTAAATACGAATATAATGAAAAAGGTCAGTTGGTGACGGTTAACGGTCCAAGAGAAAATATTGAGGATATTACGACTTACACTTACTATGATTGTGTGACTGGTGTTGAGTGTGGCCAGCTCAAAAGTATGACCAATGCATTAGGCCATACGACTCAATTCGAATTGTATGATGCTCATGGTAGACTCCTCCGCCAAAAAGCGCCCAATGGAATGGTCACTCAATATGAATACCGTCGTATAGACGATAAAGTCTCCAGGATAATCACTGGAAGTGAACACAATACTCGTGAGTCAGTTTATGAATATTATTTAAACGGGTTAATGAAAACTATTACGGTGCCAGGCCGTGGAAGTACTCAGCTAGAGTATAATGATGCCAAACTTCTAAAAAAACTGTCAGATAGCTTAGGCAACAGTGTTCTCTTTGAGTACGATTCTCGAGGTAATATCACAAACACGCGTTTAATAAACTCGTCTGGTGAAACAAGCTACGTTAACTCAAAAGAATATGATGAGTTTAACCGTGTTGTAAAAACTATTAATGGAAACGATATTGAGAATAGCTTTACTTACGATACTGATGGGAACAAAACTTCTGTCACTAATGGCTTGCTTAAGACTACCTTTTCTCAGTACGACGCGATAGGACGTTTAAGCAGAATCATAGATGCGGAAAATAGTACGCTGTTTATCGAAAGTAATATTCTGGAGAAGCCTTCGAAAGTAAGTGACCAAGAAGGGAAGGTTACATCTTATCTTTACGACGATTTGGGAAACTTGCTAGAGGTTAACAGCCCTGCTACTGGCCTTACTCGATATACTTATGATGAGGCTGGAAACAGGATCTCTAAAGTAGATGCTAAAGGTGTGATGGTTAGCTACGAGTATGATGCCATCAACCGTATCAAGTCTCAGGCGTTTTCCGATGCTTCTGAGAATATTTTATATGGTTATGACGAGGCCGTTGAAGGTGCCTATAACATTGGTCGTTTAACATCAGTCATTGATTCAAGTGGAACGACACGATATAGCTACGATATTTTTGGTCAGGTTATTGAAGAAAACAAAGATATTGATGGCATGTCTTTCAGTCTTGAGTATCACTATAACACGGATGGCCTTTTAACTCAGGTGACCTTCCCCAGCGGTCGGGTTATCCGATATCAATATAATGAGTTGGGAAAAGTGCTCCGTATCCTGTCTGAATTTCAAGGACAAGCAAAAGAGCTTCTTCGAGAAGCAACTTATTTGCCATTTGGTCCGGTGACGAGGTTTTACTATGGTAATAATATCGGACTTGAGCAGTCCTACGACTTGGATTACCGTTTAACCTCAAAAAAGGCAATGGGTGTTTATAGTGCTAGTTATACGTTTGATGCGACAGATAATATTAAAGGGATTATGAGTGATATTGAACTAAACGGAAACCAGTCGTTTGCGTACGACTCGTTGTCTCGTTTGTTGACTGGTGTTGGTAGTTATGGAGAGATGAGCTTTTCCTACGATAAGATTGGAAATCGCCTATCCAAAACTCACGATAACGCTGTCTCGCAGTATCAATACAAAGATGGGAGTCATCATCTTGAAGGTGTCACGGGCTCTGACAGTGTTACTTTGATGTATGATGAAAAAGGAAATAACGTTTCGAGAAACCAGTTGAATTTTACTTACAACCAACAAGGACGAATGAGCGCCGTTAGTACTTCTGAAGTAACCACGGAGTATAGATATAACTTCAAAGGTGAGCGCGTATCAAAGTCAACCAATAATGGAGTTAATTATTACATCTTTGATAAGAATGGCTCTCTGATTGCAGAGGCCAACAATACTGGACGCATACTAAGAGAGTATGTTCACTTTAACAGTCAACCCCTCGCGTTGTTTACTGATGCTTCAGGAGGCACAAGCCCATCTGAGACAGAACGTTATGTCCTTACCGACGATGATGACAGTGTGAGCTTGTCTGGTGAGTGGAAGAAAAGAAACGCCAAAAGAGCTCACCAGAAAACTCACCATTTATCAAAAAGTGAGAGTAGTAGTGCAACATGGAAACTAGAGATGCCCGCTGGAAGATATCAAGTAGAAGCTCGGTGGGTCGCTAGCAAACAAAAAGCAACACAAGCGCCATATGTTGTAAACAATGCTGATGGAGTTGACCGCGTACTTGTAAATCAACGTCGTCATAATGGCCAATGGCGTACATTGGGAACCTATAATTTTTCTGGGGGCGGAGAAGAAAGCATTATTCTCAGTAGTGAAAATGGAGGAGTGAGTGCCGATGCAATTCGTTTAACTCGAGTTTATGATATTGATGACAGTGACTCGAATACGGCTAAGCAAGGAAGCTGGAAAGAGCGTAATGCTAAGACAGCTGCTAATGGACAACACTATATTAGCCAAGGAGATGGAGTAAGCCAATTCACCTGGACACCTGAAATAGAGGAAGGGCGTTACGAGGTTTATGCTCGGTGGGTGGCCAGTCGGAATAAATCTAAAGAAGCTGCTTATACTATTCGTTATGGTAACAATGAACAAAGAGTATTCTCAGATCAAACGCGAAACGGTGGAAAGTGGCAGTTATTAGGAGAGTTCAATTTTACTGGTAATGGTAATGAGACGATTATTTTGAGTAATGGCAATGGAATCGTGAGTGCTGACAGTATACGTCTAACGAAGATTAAGCCGCAGCCATCTAATGGTTCAACTCTTTACTATTATCACAATAATCATTTAGGTGCACCAAAAGCTCTAACCGATGAAGCCGGAGAGGTTAGGTGGAAAGCACGATATTCTCCTTTTGGTAAAGCGACTTTGGAGCTTAACACTATTGAGCAGAACATTCGCCTTCCTGGTCAGTACTTTGACTCTGAGTCAGGGCTGCACTACAACTACTTTCGGGATTACGACCCGGAAGTTGGGCGGTACATACAGTCTGACCCGATTGGCTTAGCTGGGGGAATTAATACTTACGGCTATGTTGGGGGGAACCCTATCAATTATACAGACCCTGATGGTAAAGTTAGACGCCGCTTGTACCATTTATGGGCTAGATTTTGGAAAGAACCTGGTCGAGTATTAAGAGATATAGAGAGAACTTTATTTCCACCACCACCGATCCCTCCAAGAGATTCAATAACAAATGATCCTCTACCATCTGAGTTGCCTCCGGGCTGGCCTAATCAACATAGCGAACCTACAGATAATGTCATTGATGGACCGTGGTCGGGTACTGATTCGGAATCTGATACTATTGCAGGTGAAGAATGCGGTGATGAAGATCCCGAACGATGCAAAAAGGTTAAAGACTCTTGCATAGCGGATTGCAGCTTATTTGCCTTACCATCTAGAACAGAAGGTGCTGTTTCATTCAGGCGATGCGTTCGGTCATGCATGGAACGTCAAGGGTGTTTTAATTTTTAGGAGATAAAATTGATTAAAGATAAAGAATTGGCGAAGAAAATAGTTGCAGTTGTTGATGAGTGTTCCAAGCAACTCAACTCAACAATTTGTGAAGTAAAAGATAATTGTTCTAAAGATGAATTTAACAGCTATAGAAAGGCTGCTGGTTTTGTAATGGGGTATATTTATACAGATATTGTCGCACCAATTTACTCAAAACACCCCGAACTAGAGCCTGATGAACTAAAAAATTAAATTCATGGCCCAACATCTCCCCTGTTGGGCATTATTTCTTCTTTGGTGGTGGGGGTTGGGGAAGGAAGAGCAGTTTTGTTCCGACTTTGCGAATGCCATAATGATGTTACGAAGTGGAGCTCATACGAAAGCCTTGAGATCAATCTATAATAAATATTCAAAATTTGCTGACAAGGCGGGATGTTAGAGTGGACAAGGTTTGTATTCTCAGATGAGTTTTGAAGAAAAGCCATGTCTACGAGAGATTAAACTAAAGACATAGAAGGTGTAGAGTAAGTCTGAATTCCCATTTCTCCGTTGGCTCAACATTCCCAGTCTTTCTTGATAAAGCTTATCAAAGGAATAGCTTTGAGCATATTATACGTACGTAATGAGACTCAAATACAAAGGATAAATGGTTACATTTTGTTGAGCAACGAGTGAGCATGGGTAAATTAAACGAAGAGATGAGTTGCGCTATCAGCTTGTTTTATGAACAAGTCTTTTGCTAACTGGTTAAAGGAATTTAGTTTTGATTGTAATTGAATTGAGAAGTATTAAAGTGTTTGTTGATTCACCCTTGTGAAATTTGTAGAATCGCGGTGTTGTATTGTAAGCTTGATTATCTATATTAGCTCTATTTGAGGTCTAGAGTACTTAGTTTACGTTAGTAAGCACTTTCGACAAAAAGCTTTGCAACGCTAGTTTGAGAGAAAAGGAATTATAGAAGATGGCGCGCCCGGAGAGATTCGAACTCCCGACCAATTGGTTCGAAGCCAACTACTCTATCCAGCTGAGCTACGGGCGCATAGATGTTTTTAATATCAGCAAAGAGCAGTTTGTTAACCCGTTGCCAACGCGGCTAAATGTATATGAATCTTGAGTTTGTGACAAGGAAAATGTGTTAAAACGCTGTTTTAACTTGTATTTGATGAAATCTTCATCAAGCAATATCGCAGACTGCCAACAGCGTGACTCCCCACCGCATGACAAAGCTCCTCAGATTCGTGATAATTCCATGACAAAACCCCTTCTGGCTTTTTATAGAATGAGCTGAGTTGTTAGAGAGGAAGGATATTTAATATGAAATTAGGCCATCGAGTTTTTCGAACGACAGTAGTTGCCGCTGCTGCTTTTTTAATCGTTAGTTGTGCCATGAGACCACAAGAATCTGAAACAGTCGTTGTTGAGTCACCAGTAGAAAAAGTTGTGATTACTGGGAGCCGTATTAAGAGAGGTTCAGCAGAAGGGCTGGTTGAAGTTGTTGTAGAGACAGACCGCCGAGTCATTATAAACACCAGACGGGAGCCCTATAGTCATCCTATTTCAGCACAACAGATTTTTCAGAACTATGGTGTGAATCCCACGGTTCAAACTTTGGCTGAGCCTGCTTCAACGTTTGCGATGGATGTTGATAATGCATCTTATCGTTTAGCTCAGCACATGTTAAAGCAAGGCAACTTGCCAGATAAAGATGGCATTCGAGTTGAAGAGTTTGTGAATGCTTTTGATTACCGCTACCAGTCGGGGAGCAAATTGTTTTCTGTCAGTGCAGAGGTGTTTCCGTCTCCTTTTCGCGAGGGATTCCATATCATGCATGTGGGGATTCAAACACCTAAAATTAGCCGAGAGGAGAGGTTGCCTGCCAATCTGGTGTTGGTCGCCGATATATCAGGCTCGATGAGAGGAGACAATAAACTTCAGTTACTTAAAGACGGTATGAAGACTCTGGTAGCACAATTAAGAGAGGATGATCAGGTCGCCATCATTGCTTACAACAATTATGCTAAAACGCATTTGCAACCAACCAGCGCGCGTTACAAAAGAAGCATCTTCTCAGTGATTGATAGTTTAGATGCGGGCGGTGGAACCAATGCTGAAGCAGGGATAAAAACAGCCTACAGCATGGCTGACAGAATGTTTCAGCCAGGATTTAATAACCGCGTTATTTTGACATCCGATGGTATGGCGAACGTTGGCTCGACTTCTGCTGACGATATTCTAAAAGAAATTCAGCGCCAGAAGGAGCGTGGTGTATTTTTGACGACTGTAGGTGTAGGCACCGGTATGTATAATGATGTTTTGTTAGAGCAGCTGGCTAACAAAGGTAATGGTCATTATTTATACCTAGGTGATCAAAACGATATACAAGAAAGCTTTGTTGATGCTTTAGAACAGCAGTTACAAACCGTAGCTAAAGACGCAAAGATCCAGGTTGTTTTTAATCCCGACCAGGTAACAAGTTATCGATTGCTAGGGTATGAGAATCGAGGTCTGGAGGCTCAGGATTTTCTTGATGCCAAGAAAGATGGCGGCGAGCTAGGTGCTGGACATCAAGTGACTGCTTTGTATGAAGTTAAATTAGCATCGTCATTGGGTGAGCAAGAATTAGCGCGCTTTGATATCGCTTACAAAAAGCCTTCTGGCCAAAAAGTATTTACTCAATCGACATCATTACCTTTGAGTGTGTTGCGAGAGGATATCATGCAGTCTTCTTCTGACTCTCGTTTATCGGCAGCCGTTGCAGCATTTGCAGAAAAACTTCGCCTGTCCTATTGGTCTCGAGTTTATCAGTATGCCGACATTCAGGATCTAATAAACCAATTGCCACCTGCTTACTTGCGCTCTAGTCAGGTTCAGGACTTGGTTGAAATGATTCGGTCAGCCCGTCGTTATGACCATCGCTTTGACCCTTATGAAGAGAAATGGCCTGTATCTTCTATTAATCTTGACCATGTACCTTTGTTGCAATAGCTGAGTGCTTGGATGACAAGTATTAATAAATCGAAACTGAAAGGCGACAATCACTATTGGTTGTTGCCTATCATCATGGGTAGCGTTTTCTTTCTTTTCTTGATCCTGTCTGAATACTGGCAAGGTCGTGAGCAGTTGAATAACAACAAAGTATTGTTAGTTGACAGCGTGAGAAAAAACATAAGTTTAGATATTAGTCGGTTACAACACCTGTACTTTTCCTTCGATACACAAAAAGTTTTCGAAAGCTGGAAAAATATTAAGCCTGATTTCTATATCATAGAAAAAGGGCTGCAAATATTCCCATTTCCTTTGCAAGTTCAAGAGGAGTCTAGCTGGAAGAAGCACGCTGATATATTCGAGGGTAAAAGTGAGCCCCTTGATGAGCTGACTCGAGAACGCATAGGCATCATTGAACAACTGGCGAATAGCTTAAAGCAAAATGATGAAACTGTTTTAAGACAGGCATTTTTGCGTTATCAATGGCATAAAGAATCTTTTCGCTTGTTACCTCTTAGCGAAATGCTAAGTGATCTTAAGGTAATTGCTATTGCCGAAGAGCAGAGTAAGCCTTTGAGTCGCCAAATTGTTCGACTTATGTTGTTAGATGGGTTCGAACGTAATACTCATCGTGTGGCCTCATTTATTGAATTGCTCTTGCAGTCTCATTCTAACTTGTCTAAACAGGATATTCTGCAAGCCTATAAGACATTAAGCAAGGTAGCAGAAAACTACAATATAGAACTGGGCCTGTATTCAAAATATTACGATAAATTGTGGGAGACAATACCGCAAAATCCAGTTGTTGAAGAGGATATCCATATTTTGACCCCCGATGGATATCTAGCTTACCAGGAAGGGCAAACGCAGTGGCTGGTTCCTTATCCTATAGAGGTCCGCTTAACTCGTATTATAGATGATATGAAACAGCGAGGCGTGTTAAGAGGTGGCGATAAAGTCATCATCTCTAACTTAATAGATCCAACGGCAGTAGATAATCTTTCTATTCATCTGAACAGCCCCGAATGGCAACGTAGTTGGTACTATCTGAATATCTACCTTGTCGGAAAGCTAATTATGTTGGCTTTCTTGACGGGCCTTATGCTTTGGAGCGTTCGACAGCTAAAACAGAGAGAGCGACAACGTCTAGAGCAGCTGACTATGAGAGAAAAGTTCTTAAACTTAGTTAGCCATGAGCTTAAAACACCACTAGCATCCATTCGGCTTATGTCTGAAACTTTACAAAAGCGATTAAACCGAGGAATGGATACCAAAGATTATCCTGAGCGTATTTTAAAAGAGTCGGATAATTTGTGGTTTATGGTTGATAACTTGCTTTCTTTCAATCGCATTAAGCAAGGTATGGTGGCATTAGATAAAGAAAATATGTCTGTTAAGTCCTTAATGCAAAAGGTTGTATCTTGTTTTCCAGATGATTCTATTTATGTCGACTATCAGATCTCTCACTGCCTGTTTATTAAAGCGGATGCTCTTATGATTGAGCTAGTTTTAAAGAACTTGCTTGTTAATGCGATCAAGTACAATCAAAATCCAAGGGCAGAGCTAATCTTGGCTTATGATGAAAATTTATCTTCATTGATTGTGACTGATAATGGCATCGGCATTGATAAGAACTTGTGGTATCAAGTATTTGAAGACTTTTATCGAGTAGGGCAGCTTAACGCTGGAGGCTCTGGACTAGGCTTGGCACTTAGTAAAGCCATAATGAAATTGCATCATGGTGACTTAAGTATTCGGGCTTCCTCAAGCAAAGGCACTGAGTGGCAGTTAACTTTATCTGAGATGTGGGAAAGTAATGAGTGATTCTATTTTAGTGATCGAAGATGACAACAACTTGCGACTAACTTTATGTGATTGCTTGGAGATGGATGGTTATGAGGTAGTGGGTGCCGAAGATTTGAAGTCTGCACGAGAAGTTTATCAATCAGGTCAGTATGACTTGGTCGTTCTTGATTTGATGTTACCCGATGGTGATGGATATGAGTTTGCTCGATGGTTAAGACAAAATCAGGATGATGTGATCGTGCTCATGCTTACTGCTCGTGAGTTAGAAAGAGATGTCGTAGAAGGTTTTGAAGTAGGAGCGGATGACTATGTAACTAAGCCTTATCGTTCTGCAGAGCTTATGTCGAGGATCAAGGCATTGTTACGCAGAAAAAGTCGTTCATATCGTCAAAAATCTTCAACAAAAATCAATGGTTGTCAGGTTGATTGGTTAGCTCGTACAGTTTATCGTCATGATGAACCTATTCATATCACTGAAAAAGCATTCTCTATATTGGAGTTTTTATATTCTCACCTGGGCGTGGCACAATCACGTGATGCTATATTAAATGCGGTTTGGGGTGAGCATGTTATTATTGATGAGCGTACGATAGATAACTTTGTATCACAGTTGAAAAAGCAACTTATTTTACAGCAGGGGCAAGAATATTGGATTCGTTCAGTTCGTGGTGTTGGTTACTGTCTGATGAGACAAGGATAAATCATCGTTGCTTTCATTGTCTGACTATGTCGGTCACCTTGAAATAGATATAGGTCTATATGTAACTCCTTAATGGGCTCTAATATTGTTTCTGTCTTTATTATGCGTTATAACTGTAGCAATTATCTATGTTCAAGGCTGAAAGCCATAAGATGCCTTCGCGTTACCAAGATGTGTACCCAGAAAGCCCTCTGATTAAGAGCTCCGACTTAAATAAGCCTTCGGCAATGGAGTTATTGTCGCTCGAGTTTTTTGAGGCAGAACCAGGAGAAATGCCTCACGAAGTATTCGAACAGCACCATATTTTGATTAACTTAAAGGAAGAACCTCATCGCGTCGAAAATTGGCGTGACAAAGAGCATCGAGAGTTTGTCTATCATAAAAATGAAATTGTTGTAACGCCTGCAGGTATTCGTTCGGGCTGGCGTTGGCATGCGAAATCCAAAGTTATTGTGATTACCTTAGAGCCGGATAAATTGGAGAAGTTTGCGCAACGAGAATTGGGAATATTACTGGGCGAAAAGCAACTCAAAGACATTCCGATATTTGTTGACGAAGACATTACCGAAGCCGCTACTATGCTGATGAATGCTTTAAAGAGTGAAGTCGGCTCTGATGTGATGTTCGAGAGTTTTGCCCGCGTCTTTTTAACGAAGTTGATCCACAAGTATGGAGCTGAACCAGAGTCTGACTTTGATTTTAATAAGAGCTTTACTTCTCGCCACTACAAGCGAGTGCTCGACTATGTCAAAAAGAATTTTGGGCACGAAATTCCTATTGATCATTTGGCGACAGAAGCTGGTTTAAGTAATGCTCATTTTTCTCGCCTGTTTAAGCAAACCATAGGCAGTACTCCACATCAGTTTGTTATGAGTTATCGGGTGGAAAGAGCCAAAGAATTGCTCATGGAACTGGATTATCCCATGATCGATATCGCAATTCGATGTGGGTTTTCTGATCAAGCACATTTTTCTCGTGTATTTAAGCAGTTCATCGGCCAAACTCCTAAGGCATTTCGCCAACAACAATAGCAGAAATCTTCAAAAACTAATCAGCCAGATTCAAGAGTAACGAGCTCAGCCAGGTTACAGTTTACACATCAACTGAATCATTATGTGTAGCAAGAAACCTCTGGAGAATCGTTATGAAGAAACTTGTAACCTCTATTGCCCTTATTAGCGCTTTTGGACTGATGACTCCTTTTGCCGATGGTGCCGTAAAAAAGTCAGTCTCTTTTAAAAGCAATGGGCAAACTCTCGCGGGAGATCTTTATCTTCCTGATACTTATAAAGATGGACAGAAGCTGCCTGCGGTTATTGTGACGGGATCCTGGACGAGTGTTAAAGAACAAATGGCTGGAGGTTATGCTCAAGAGCTCGCCGACAGAGGTTATGCTGCGTTAGCCTTTGATTTTAGAGGCTGGGGCGCTTCTGGCGGTGATATTAAGTTTGTCGAAAATCCGACTGAAAAAACGAAAGATATTGTGGCGGCGGCTGATTTTCTCGCACAGCGTCCCGAGGTTAATCCAGTAAAAGTGGGGGCGTTAGGTATCTGTGCTTCGGCTGGCTACGCAACGGACGCTGCACTACAAAGCAAAGTGATTAAGGCGGTTGCTGTGGTAGCACCTTGGTATCACGATGCTGAAATTGTTGCGCAGGTTTATGGGGAGCATGTTAAGCCTTTGTTGGCAGCGAGTCGAGCCGCTAAATCGCAATACCAGAAAACTGGACAATCAACCATCGTTCCTGCGGCCAGTATTGATGATAAGAGTGCTGTTATGCAAGGAGAGGGCTACTATACGGATACAAAGCGGGGAGCGATTTCAAGCTACGACAATCAATTCAATGTGATGACCTGGGAGCCTTGGCTGACCTATGATGCTATCAAAACAGCAGCACTACTCGAAAAACCAACATTACTGATTCACTCAGAAGCCGCAGCGATTCCTCAAGGTGTCAAAAAGTACATCAAACAGGCTGGTAATCGTGCAAAAAGTATCTGGCTAGAAGGCATCACTCAGTTTGACTTTTATGATGGTGCAAAGCCTATGAAAATTGCTTCTGATGAAGTGGCAAAGCATTTCTCTATTAATCTGTAGCGGGGGAACTGATGAAACTAATGAATTACGTAGGGTATATGATTATGACGATAATTGCTTCAAGCTCATTGAATGTTTATGCCAATGCTAAAGACGATGCAGCCATTAAAACTATAGTCCAGAGTGTTGGACTTCTGGCGGATACTGGAGACTTTAGTGAGTTAGAAAAACTCTATGCTCCAGAAGTTGAATTAGATTATTCTTCGTTGTCAGGTGGTGAAGTTGAACTAAAAAGTCCACAGGCAATCATGACCGAATGGGCCAGCATACTGCCTGGTTTCGACCGCACTCATCATCAAGTAAGTAACATTAAAGTCAGCCACAATGGTAAAACGGCTATGGCCTCCGCAGATGTTGTCGCTGAGCATTGGGTTGCAGATTTATATTGGCAGGTGCAAGGCAGCTACCGCTATCAATTACATAAGCACAATGGCGTGTGGCAAATTAACGCTCATAAGTTTAGTTTGCTGTCAGAAAAAGGAACTCGAGAGGTTTTTGCTTCTGCGCTAGAAAACTTAAAAAACAAGCCTTCGGGTTATATTGTTCGCCAAAAGACCCGTCAGGCTGTTCTTGATTTTCTTCACTCGCTAGAAAATAAAGACATGAATAGATTTGCTAAGGTTTGGGCCGAAGATGCCATCCAAGAGATGCCTTATTCTCCAAAGGGATTCCCTAAGCGCGTTGTCGGTAAAGCGAACTTAATAAAGCACTATAAAGACTGGCCAAAGAACAGCGGCGAAGCAGACTTTACGACTAAGCTGGTGTTTTATCCGATGCAAAATCCAGAAATGATATTTGTTGAGTTTGCGGGCGACGTTGATATCATTCCGACTGGCAAGAAGTACAAGCAACACTATGGCGGTCTTTTTCATGTTGAAAATGGCAAGATTAAGCTTTTTCGAGAATACTTCAATCCGTTATCATTCAGCTATGCTTTTGGTTTAAACGAAGGCTAGTTGGATTTCATTGGCCTCTCTTTAACCTTACTAACTGATTATAGAGAGGCGCATTTCATGCTGCTTTTTTATTTCTTACTGTTGAGCTGGCTGGGTCGAAACCATCAGCAATCCTTTCTCTTTCCAGATATTTACCTGTAGCCCTTTTTCGTAACGTTGAAGAGGTTGTTCTCCTTTATCAGTGTCTGGTATGTCGCCAAACTTCTTTGCATCATAAGGGACTTGATACAGAGTCTTGAAGCCTGTATCAGTACTTCTAAAACGCAACTGTGCCGCGGTGATACTTTGAATGGAGCAATAACGCGCACCAAGAAGGTTTTGTTGTGAGAATGCAAAGTGATTAGAAGCCAAGGGTGAAAAGTCTAACTTATCAAGTCGGCTCTGGATCGCCGATAGCTCAGAAGTTCTTACATCCAGTGGTTTCATTTTTAAGTGATTCTTTGCAACTTCTTGCGCAATGGATTGCATCAGTTGTTCTTGTTGGTATTGAGGGTAATAAAAAATACTTGATGCAAATAAAACAATTGCAGCCGCCAGGCTGCCAAATTTCCAGCTAGAGTAAGATGGTTTGGTAGACTCCTGAGTATCTTCAGAGAGTAAGTTTGATAGCTGTGACAGCTGCGCCTGACTCAACTCATGCTTTTGATAATACTCTTGTGTCTGTTCTTTTAGGGATTTTTTCATAGTGCTTTCCCTCCCGTTACAGAGGTGCTGTCCATCTTCTTTAGTTTTTGTTTCACTCGATGCAGACGAGACAGAATCGTATTGCGGGGTACATTAAGTTCGTCGCTGATTTCCTGAGCAGTATATTCTTCCACTGCCCATAAAAACAGAACTTCTCGTTCGCTGGTATTCAGTTGATCCATTAATTGACTTAATCGTTGTTGATCAATAATGATACTTTCTAATTCTTCGGGATGAATCAATAGGGTTGATGTATCTTCATAAGATTCAAATGCGATAATTTTATGTCGACGACAGAGGTCGATAAAGTGATTGCGCATGGTGGCTCTTACATAAGGTACTGCTAGCTTCGGCGGCGTTTTTCGCAAGCACTTCTCGACTGCCGATTGAACCAGATCAAAGGCATCACTGTCGTTTTGAGTGAGCGATAGTCCATAACGATAGAGTTGATTCAGTTGCTCTTGGTTCATGAGTCACATAGCCCTTGCTCTCGAAAATGGCTTATCCAGCCAATATTGAGCAAATGTGTGAAGCGGGGCAGAAGAGCAGAAGAATGCTCGGCAATCTCGTTAAGTGTGCGGCCTTGAACTATGTGATTAAGTAAAGCAAAGTCCTGCGGCTCAACTTCTTGAATATTAACCGTTAGTGAGGAGCGAGAAACAACATATTGATGCGTTTGCATTATTTCATTGAGTGTCAGAGTGGTGTTATTGTCTTGAGTTAATAATAGTAAATCCCACTCAGATTGAAGTAAATAAACATCTTGAGCTAAAAAGAATCGACAGTTAGCTTGAGCTTCTGGCGTTAATGCCAAAAAGTGTTGCTGCGGCCAGGGAGTGCGATTGGTGGCATAATAACTCTGGTAACAAACATTATCGAGTTGCGCTACCTCTGCTAGATAAGGAAGCTCTGATAAATTGGCGTTTGTTTCTGACAAGCTTGCCAGAAAAAGAGGAAATGCCTGACCATAATCTTCTACCTGACTCGAGTTCGGTAGATTACTTTGACAAAAAGTGGTTGCCAATTGATGAAAGCATTCATCTCCTACTAATGTTAATACGCGAGGGTAACGTTTCTCAAGCCACTGGCTCAAACCTCCCTGAGCATTTTGGCGATATATGTTCCAGGCTTCTGAAGACGAAGTCGGTGTTTGCAGTTGCTGAAAGCAATGAGACTGCCACTGGTATAAATTCACGCTACTACCTCGAGTCCAATGTCTTTGGCTGCTTTTGCTTGCTGTTGAATGCGCGTTGCTCGCTGCTGAACGGCAACAAGTTCATCAAAATCGGGCACTCGATTATCCCACTCAATCAAGGTGGCAACATCGGTGCTGTGTTGAGCTAAAAAATACTCGTAAAGTTGCCATACGGCCTTAGAGGGTTCTGCACTATGGGAGTCAATGAGCCAGTCTCCTTGTTGATGATAGCCTGCCAGGTGCAACTGGCGAATACGATCAACCGGTAGTCTGTTGATATAGTCACGAGCGCAAAATTGATGGTTGCTGGCTGATACATAAACATTATTGATATCAAGAAGTAGATAGCAATCTGTTTTGCGTGTTAGCTCGGCAAGGAAGTCGGCTTCATCCATTTCGTTATGATCGCAGACGATATAAGAAGAAACATTTTCTATAAGCAAAGGTTGACGTAAATAATCTTGTACATAGTGGATTCGACTGCTGATATGATTGAGAGCTTCTTGGGTGTAGGGCAGTGGCAACAAATCAGGCACACGTTGTTCATGAAATGAAGAAAAACTGCAATGCTCAGAATACCAGCGGGCACCAGTGAGCTTAATTAAAGATTTAACCTGCTTAAGATAGTTGATATTTAAAGGATCGATAGAGCCTAGAGAAAGGCCAACACCATGTAATGTGACTGGGTAGGTTTGGCTGATACCACTTAAGGCTGCTTTTACAAAACCACCTTGAGCCATCCAGTTATCAACCATTAGCTCAAACCATTGAACGGGATGCTGCTGCTTTACAATAGCATCGAGGTGAGCTTCTTTTAAGCTCACCCCAACGCCGGGGAGGTCATGAAACAACACGGACGACTAAGATTTTTTGGCGGGTTTGATTTTGGCAACCTTGCCACCGGTAATTTTTTTACAGGTGCCTTTAGGTACATAGACCCATTCGTTGTCATCATTGTCGCGGGTGGCTTGGCCTGCACAGTTATGAGTGCCATCAAGGGCACCGCAGTCATTTTGTCCTGCTTTGGCAATGCCTGCGCATTTTTCCCAGTGAGTAGGTTGATCGGGAACGGCTTGTACGCTAACTGAACCCGTTAGAGCTGCGACGCCAGCCAGTGTGGTAAGTACGGATGCTTTCATTATTATCTCCTGTTTATGAAAGGTATTGTCTCTGTTATCCATACAACGACTGGCATTGTCATTTGATTGCATTGAAGATCAAAAAAATTTTGTCTGTTCTCTTCGGAATTGAACGACTCTATTGAAAATAGCTTTTTTGGTGGGCAGATAAGACCCATGCCATTTTAAAAAACATGGGTGCTATCCAATGTATTAATAGGTGAAGTTCTTGTTATTCAACGCTTTTTAAAATGCTTATCAGTTGCTTGATGCTATCATCCATCTTATCCATCACAATAGCCTCCTGCTTTTCCATTTCCTGTTCTTTTATTCGCAGCTGTGCTTCGTATTGGCGCACATGTTCTTCTTCTTGCCGCAACTGTTGTTCTTTGTGGCGCAGTTTGCTTTCTTGATTTCTGAGCTTTGCTTCATAGCGTTGGATTTTTTGCTCGTGGCTTCTCACCAGTCTTTCGTGAGCATTCATCATTTGGTGCCATTGCTCATTATCTGACGATGATTTAAGTACCTTTTGCAACTCATACTCCAGCTCCATGGCTGCATCGTGGATTTCTGTCGCAAGATCATTCATATCATCATTGATATCGGATATCTGGTCATTGATGTCTTCTATTTTGTCTTGATATTCATCGCGTGTGTCGTTGAGGTCGAGTTGATCGTCCAGTTTATCCAGCTTTTCTTCCGTTTCGCGCATGGTGTTGTGCAGTTGCCTGACTTGCTTTTGTTGCTCTTTGGTCAGTTGTGACCACTCTATGTGTCGACCATTAATCACAAACATCATGTCTTTATTGTCAGTTTTGATGATCGTTAACTTGTCGCCACTAAGATGGATATTGTCGATACTTTGGCTGCCTGCAAAGGAGTGTACTGTTGTCAGCAATAAAAAGGCGAAGGTTACTCCTATGACAGCCAAAAGCGGTTTAGATTTTTGTGGTGTCATGATGTTGCTCCATAACTCGGTTTGTAATGTTCTATAAGACGATGGATATTGAAAAAAGGTTTTGTAAAAAAGAAAAAATATTTTGTGTAGCAGTTTTTGCTACTCTTGCTAATTGAGATATTGCGAAAGCGTCTCTATTACTCTTTGGGTATTTTTAATTGAGATGTGCGGCAGTTGTGCGCGCCACTTCACCTGAAACAGCTATGGCTAAGTATTTGATATTATCAGGGAAATGTTGATAATAAGTGAAATTCGCCGTCCATCGACCTACGCGTGATTATTGCTCGTTTTTTTTGTTTTTAAATGGTTGACAATAAGCACTTGCATCACGTTTTTAGAAGAAGGAATCGGATGTTTTGTTATTGAGTTATGAGATTGTGCCGGTTGATGTACCGCCTGGAGGATGAGTTATGAGTCATGAGCCACCGGATAGTGGACAGGACACCTGGATTGTCGGACAGTTTATTGTTGATTTTAAACGCCAGTTGGTGATTAAAGAAGACGGAGAGCAAAGTGATATTGGTTCAAGACCACTGCAATTATTAATGCTGTTGATCGAAAACAAAGGTGAGTTTATTTCTACCAAGGCGATAGAAGACTACCTATATAAAGATCAATTTAAAGAAGAGTCCATCGTTCGCAAGCATATTTTGGCACTACGCAAGGCATTTGGTGATACAGAGCGCCAAAAAACTTATATCGAGAATCGACCCACAGTCGGTTATCGTTTGATTGCGCAAGTTGCTCCTTACGTTAAACCTGAGCCAGAACATGAAACAGAACAGCCTAAAAGGCGTTTGTTTTTTTGGTTGGTACCTTCGGCCGTAGGAATGGCGCTGCTATCTTTTTGGGGGCTGTTTGGTAAAGAAGCCGCTAACCTGATCGAACACCAATCTTCTAATCAACCATTGACGCATTTACGTGGTCTTGAATTTTACCCGGATGTATCCCCCAACGAAAAATGGTTAGCCTTTAGTCATAAGCCTGAAGGTGAGCAGTACTGGCAGTTGTATTTAAAAGACATCAATCAAAATGATCTCATCCCGCTCACTCAAGGGAGTTTTGATGATAAGTTTGCAAAATGGTCGAGTGACAATCAGCTGCTGGCATTTACCCGTTTTTCAGAAAATAGTTGTCAGTTTATGCTGGCTGATTTTAATAGCAAAAAACGTCAGTTAGATAATATTCGCAGCGTTAAATCTTGTGTTGCCGATTCCTTAAGCTCACAGGTCGAGCTATGGCCGGATAATCAGGGATTTTATTATGTAGAGTCGAGCTCTTTAGAAGTTCCTTTTCGAGTGTTTTCATATTCTATTGGACGTAGCGATGGTTGGCAGGTGACGTCGCCGCCACCGAATGGGCAAGGCGATTATTATATTCGTTTGTCGCACTCGGGAGATTATCTGGCTGTTCTAAGAAGTAAGAATATGCTGGGGACTGAAATATGGCTTTATCAAACCGAAACCTGGGAAAGTCGTTTAATCGATAGTGTCGATGTGCCTCTGTATACCATTAGTTGGAGTTCTGAAGATACGCACTTGGTGTACCGTGACCAATCCAATCAGATTGTCAGTTTTGATATAGCAGCAGAGAAGAGGTCATTATTAACGCGCTCCATGGTGCAAGTTAGAGCGCCAGTGTTGCTGGATGATAAAGCATTAAGTGTTGCGGCTATTAAAGGATCGCTAATATCCAGTGACATTATCCGAACGGACCTTCTGGGGAATGAGTTAGAGACTCTGGCCAGTTCTTCTTACTTTGATTACTTGCCCGCCATATCAACTGATGGAGAACAATTGGCCTGGATATCGAATCGAACGGGCGATTATCAGTTGTGGTATTCGAACGACCAAAGGCTACCACGGCAGTTAACTGAACTCAAAACTAACATTCGCTTTACTTCATTGAGTTTTAATCCACAGGGCAATAAGTTGGGAGGGACTGCTGCAGGCCAGTGGTTTATCTATGATCTGGTTCGTCAAACAATGACCTGGAGCGAGCAGTCTAAGGGCTATTTTGATAATTTTAGTTGGCGCTCAAATAACGAACGGGCTTTTGTGGTTCGTAAGAGTGCTGGGCTTTGGCAACAGTTTGAGTTAGATACACAAACCGGAGGAGTTGAGTCCATCGAAATAAAGCCAGATGCTTTTATTGCTCTGGAAGCTTTCCATTCGGACCGTATTTATATTTCAAGAATAGATGAAAGTGGTTTTTGGGTTGTTGATAAAGCATCTGGTAAGGAGAGTTTTATCAAAACCTCCAGCCCATTGACCTATTCGTATCATTGGTCGTTAACGGATCAAGGATTGTATTTTGTTAACGAAGATGAGACCGGGTGGCAGTTTAATTTTTTGCCTCTTGATACCACCACGGTACAGCAATTGAATAAGGACTTTCCTGGCAACATGATCACCATGCCGCAATCTGCCGAATCTGTCATAACCGTAAAGAAACATGATGGTGACACAGAAATTATCCAATTAAAGTGAATATTGGATAAAAAGTAGGCCAATTCACAACAATGGTACGTGATTGCCACAGCATTCACGGCCATTTTCTTCTAGTTTCTCAAATTGAGACGTCTCGCTGAATTTCGAATTTTACTTTTGGAAAAAGGGAGACAAGCCTATGTGGTCGGTAACTTGGCTGATTAATTTGTTGTTTATTGTTGGTGCTTCTGCAGAGCCAGAAAAACCTCATCAAACAGAGGTGAAACCTATTGACCCTCCAGTTGAGAGGATCTTGCGATGTCGAGAAGCCCCTAAATGTTATGACTATCCAGCGCATTAAATGCTCGTCATGTGATTGGTTATAGAGATATATGTGGATGAGTTTCTGCCATCACATAAAGGATGCAAACGAGCCTGGATAAAAAGGTCATAAATGTTGCTATGCGTCAGCTGACGCATTATCACAGTTGTATAGAGGAGCAGGGACGCGACTCTCCATTATTAAAGGAAGTCGTTTTTTGGTAACCAATATTCAACAATAGGTAAAAAGTTTTTGAGCTTTTATTCTACCAAAGACCGATTGCGTAACAGGGGTGTTTTGTGCTGTAAAAGATACTTTCTATCATAGATTGCAATGAAACGATTGCTTTTGCCAATTTACCCAACATAATTTTTACTAAAGCCCTACTTTTTTGAGATGAACTCTATACATTTTGTTCATTTTAGTTTCTTATAGCATTGTATTTTTGTTATCCAATATACAGTCTTGAGGTGATAAATCCTTGCTGAAAAGAGGTATAATCAGCGTCTTTCAGGCATGGTGAAGCCAAAATCCAATCTAATGTGATCATTAGGTGTTTAATTAAAAGTGCAATTCTTGTTTGTTGTCCTAATATTGTCTGTGGGAAACACAACATTGAATTGTCGAGCGGTAAGCCGCATGAACTGAGCATTGTTGTAATGGAGTCTGTGTAACTATTATGCGCTTAATTGATGTGTTGATTTGTGCTGTGATTCTGGCGGGTGTGTCGGGCTATACCGGATGGTATTTTGGACGCAATTTTGAGCAGGATAAACAAGCACATGAACAGCGGATCGCACAAGCCAACGGAATGAGTCAAAAGGAAGTGATACAACAACCCATGGCTGCAGCTCCGATGCTTGCTGCTGTCGAGCCCAGCAAAGTATCTGATTCTTCAATATTGAATGAACTGAGTTCTATTGAGCCTTCTGTAGAACCAAAACCTGACATTGACGATAGATACCCTACGATCAACAAGCCATCACAAAGTCAACGCTTGCGCCCTAAATTGGTGGCACCGGATCAAAGTCTGTTATCTCATGCTCAACAACGAGATGCTGAGCGTAACGGTACTAGTGAGTCCAGCACTGTTAAGTCGAACAATGAGCTTCCCGCTTATTATTCGTCAGATGGCAAAAAAGCCAGCATAAGCCGGGAAGGCGGTGGAGAGTCGGTTTACTTATCCGAGGAGCTTGAAGAGGAAGCATTTCATAGCATTATTTCGTCGAATGACGAATGCCAGTGGTTGGTGGGACGCATCAGTGAATTACATAGAATCATCGAAGCGGGTGGACGGGATGGTCGCAGTCGTTTTTGTGAAGAGTTGAACGAGCGTCGTGATGAGCTGGTGAAAGACCAATGCAAGACAGGTTACTGGGAAGTCAGTGAGTTAGGTTGTTAAGGGTAAAATAAGAGCCTGTCGCCAAAATATTATATTCTTGAGTTTGTAGAATACACTACATGAGTTGGGGCAAAAGAAGCCTCATTTGCCACTAGACCCTGATTTTCGTTGGCGGGTGGCGGTATTTCCTGAGTTGAAGGCATTGCGGATGGTGTCTTTGCAATTACCATTACTTTTCTTTCGTCGCTATGGTTTAGAAGAGCGAACCAGGCTAATGATGAATGAAATGTTTCTCTTTCTCATAATGTTCATGGCCTATCCGCTTCCGTTTATGAATCTGTTTTTATGATCTAGGTTGGCATCCAGGTCGAGGTGCCAGACACGTAAGAACGCAGATCTAAGAGAGCTATCACCTTAATATTAAACCTAGATGATCAAATTTAGATCAAAGTGGCAGAGGCACCGCCAACACTGATCTTTAGGCATTCATTGACAGTGTTATCCACAGAAATCTTGGATATATAAAATAATGTTCAAAGAAAAAACAGCCCTTTGAATAAAAAACAATGACTAAGAAAAAATACTGTGAATAACTTTTTGTAGCTTGCTTTTATTGGTTGATTAATCATCGTAGACGCTTAAAAAAAAATCAGGCTTTATTCGTTGAACACTTTTGCAGCATATCTAACATAAGCGTTATGTTCAGTGATCTCTAGCGATTAATTGACAGTGTTATCCACAGAATTTGTGGATATGTGAACTTTTTTCGATAAATGTTAACATTCTATGACGGTCACAGGGATAACGGATATTGGGTGGCCATATTGGCGATGGATTTAAGAAGAGTAGAGAAGAAGAATTGAGTACGGACATTGATCCGATAGAGTGATGTTACTAATGAATTATAAAGATACTGGCCTTTATCAAGCACTCAAACATTATCCTGGTGGGTACGAGTATCATCTTACGGTTAAGATCAGTGAAAAACAGCCTCTGCACGAATTTGAACAGTTTTGCGAGCAACATAATATAAAGGCCATTGTTATTTATCTCGATGGTGGCAAGACGCCTCATCAGCCAATGGCTGGCAGAGTCATTCGTTGTACGCCTGATGAAGCCTTTGAAGAAATTACTAAAACCGCAAAAGCGATGCAGCAGGCTGGCTTTGCACTGATTCGTGTGAAAGTTGAAGCGGGCGTGAATAACCTCAATATTCCTCAACAAGACAGTGACGCCAGTGGTTTGTCTGACAGCTGTTACTTTGAGCATCACATCAAGGTTGCCTTACCCGATAGCTATCCATTGTCAGACTTGCGCCAATCTATGAAAGCATTGGACGTGCATGTTTCTTATAATGCCTTTCGCAAGCTAAATGAACATAGTGAGTACTTCTTGACTCAGCGTTTGTACGGGGTTGGCAAATTAACAGCAACAACACGCCTGGATTTGTTGTTGCAAAGGCTTAAAGAATTGGAGGTTAAGGTCATCAAGTCCATTCAGGAGTTTAATATCTATGACAGTAAGCAAGAGCTTGATGATGGTTGGATGGAATAAATGACGTTAAGTGAATCATCACTTCAATCATTGGCGATTGAGCTCTTTTATTATGGTTTAAGCTGCCACGAGTTAGGACAACAAAGTATTGTTCGCGGCAGCTTTGTCACTCAACGTTGGATCGCACCGATCCCACGACGATGCAATGATGCCGACTTATTGATCGAGACACTGGATACGCCGAAGCTAACGCGACAGTTGGGCGAGATTATCCAACGGATGAATAAACATCAAAATGTTATTCAGTTTATGGCTGAGCAGATATCCGTTGAGCCAATCTGGGTTGACTCTCCTGCACCGGGCGTACGTTATCTATTGCCTTATGCATTGCAGAGAGCAGGCAAGCCAGAGCCTGCTCTGAGTTTACAAACCCACTGCCTACAAGTTGATATAGCGACAGGCGATCCTCTGCTGTGTCCTGCGGTTGACTTTTTTACTCGAGTGGAGGTTCCGGAGGCATGCACTATTCGACTAAAAACGGTCGTGCCAGAAATTGCCGCCGCCTGGAAGCTCCACGGATTGTTTGAACATCTTCACGGTGGTTGGCAGCCGAAAACCTTGTGGGATCTCTATTGCATTCTTATTAGCCAAAACATAAATGCACAGCAATTTCATGATGCCATTACATTGGCTTTTTCAAGCCGTATGGATCCCATCGACATCGTTAAACGTCTGTTGTTTGGTGACTTTGGACAGAGTAAGCATTCGCGGCGTAACTGGCGCAAGTTTGTTGAGAATTCAGGTGATGATGAATATTTGGCAATGACCTCTAAGGAAGAAGTCATACATCTCGTGCGAGAACATTTGCTGCCTATTTTGTCTCTTGAGGATGATGGTTCATTGTTAACGTCTAAAGCGGTGATTGATTTTCGTCTTGGTCAATTGAGAGAGATGAACACCGATGCGGCACGAACCAAACTGTCTACCTGGAAGCGCTCTAAGACTCGTTGGTTAAAACAGGCGTACCATTCAATCCCTCATTTGCCGAGCTCTCGGACAGGACCTGCCGATCGCCATATTGATCATCATAAAGCTTCAATGTTGCTCCAACGCGCAGTCCATCCTGACGACATCATTATTGTACAAGAAAAACTCGATGGCTCCTGCGTCAGCGCGCTACGTACCGATAACGATGTGATTGCTTTAGGGCGAGATGGCACCGATGCAAGGGAGTCTCTCAATGTTGGTCGTCGTTTATGGGCTGACTGGATGGATGAACATAAGGCGCGATTTGAGCAACTGTTGCTGCCTGGCGAAAGAGTGGTGGGTGAGTGGCTGGCTCTGGTGCATGGTACTCATTATCAATTGGCTCACGAGCCTTTTGTCCCCTTTGATATTTTTACATCTGATAATCAAAAAATACCCTACGCTGAGTTGAAAGTTCGTGCTCAGGATGCAGAGTTTTCCTTGCCAAAAACTTTGCATCACGGTGGTCCCTGTAGCATCGAAAAGGCTTTGGAGCTGCTAGGCGATGGCCATCATGGAGCTGTCGAGGCACCAGAAGGTGCTGTCTGGCGTCTCGAACGTGGCAATCGTGTGCTCTTTCTTGCCAAGTATGTGCGACACGACAAGGTAGATGGATGTTTTTTGTCTGATGAAACGGGGCTGCCAGATCGTTGGAACTGGCACTCTGACCCATCCATGCTTACCAAACCATGGTTAAGTAGCGGCTAAAGTTTTGAGATGGTGTTTAGCATCCATTATAATTTAGGCTGATTTAACTCAGAGAGTGTGCAAATAATGAGCTCCCTTCAGGACCAATTACTGAAAGCTGGTTTGGTAGACAAACAAAAAGCCAAGCAGGCAAATACCCAGAAACGCAAAAAGTCGAAGATGCGTCGCAAAGGGCAGGCTGGTGAAGATGAAGTTAAAGCCGAAGTAGAAAAAGTACGGGCAGAAAAAAAGGCAAAAGATCGCCAACTGAATGAAGAAAAGCAAGAAGAGCTGCGCCAAACCGAATTAGTGGCCAAGATAAAGCAGATGCTTGAGCAATATTGCTTAAAAGACATTAAAGGTGAAATCGACTATAACTTTAGTCACAACGGCAAAGTTAAAAAAATGTCGGTTGATACCCGCACACAAATTGCATTGGCTGATGGGCGCTTAGCTATTTGTACGCAAGACGATAAATATTATTTGTTAACCGATAAAGCCGCCAAAAAATTAGCGAATGTTGACGAATCGGTGTTGGTTGTCCTGAATGACAAGGTCGAACAGGATACACCCGACGAAGATGATCCTTATGCTGAATATCAAATTCCTGATGACCTGATGTGGTAAAACCATTGTTGCTTAGGCAACAATGGTTTTTTAGTACAAAGTATTTGAGTTCGGGCTTACAGCATGTGTGAGCCAGATACCACACTGATGCGCTCGCAGCCTCCAGAAGCATTCGCGATAAACCATACATAGTCACTGGTGCTGCCTAAACTTCTAATAGTGGCTAACATGCCAGGATCGGTGGTAAAGCAAGATTTGTAAGTGCCCGCGGCATTTCTAGCCATACAGCTGCCATAACTACTACCACCTAGAGGATGCTGGGTGTAGCAACTGATGTATTGCGTGGAGTCTGAACTGTAGCGAACATCGCGCAAACTACCGTAAGCCAGGTTGCCCGAGATAGTGACTTCAAAGGTGGCGGCATATCCAGCATAAAGCATGGAGCTAATTAAAGATAATACAACCAGTAACATCATGCGTTTCATAGTGATCTCCTTGATCGTTTGTGTGATGGGCTAATCGCCCGTAGGTAGTTAGCTCAGTCCTTGCGCTCGGTCTATTTACTTACAACATGACACCTGGTGCAAGCTCAAGTTCTCCACGATTGATGGCCTGAAATAAGTAAGAAAGTGTTTGTTCTACCTGTTCTTTACTCATATCAGCCAACTCGCTGTGGATGTTTTGAATATCTTCTTGCTGCAAAAGTCCTTTTGAAGTAATGGATTTAATGACATCCATGGACTCTTGGTAGTGCTCTAAAGTTTTTGCCACCTCAGGTTGAGTCGTGGTTGCTTGATAAGATGGCTGGTTAAGATTTTCTGCAATAGTTTGGCGAATTAACGCGATAAGTCGTTGTTCGTCGAAGGTACTCGCCGATGCTTGAATGGTTGCGGGTACCGCATCAGAAGTTGATGACAAATTTTCGATAAATTCCTGTTGCTGTTCCAGTTTGCTTTCGACACCTCGAAATGCGTCAATAACTTTGAGTTGAGTTACAAAAAGTAGCACGGCTAAAACACAATAAATTACAGGGAATATTCCACGTTCAAACATGATCCTTGCCCCTAAAGTATTAATCCATTGTTGAGAAGTGTAACTCAGAAGAAAAAAAATTGAAGAGTCGATCACCTAAGATTTCGTAAGAGATCGACTATATTAGGGCTTTTATAAACTTTGGAGATAATTGTCTGTTGGTGAATGTTATCTCCTGTGGTGACAAATAAAAACAGATTCTATGAGCTGCAAGATAGCATTGAGCAACCTGCTTTGTGTTCGGCCCACTGTGGTCGTTTGTGATAGTAGTTTTGGTATTGTTCGTTAAAAGTGTAGGGAGCTTTCAGTGCGTCCATCAATTGGTGTAACTCAGAGTGGTCACCCTCAGTGGCGCGATCGATGGCTTGTTGTGACAAGTAGTTTCTTAAAATAAAAATCGGGTTAGTTTGGTTCATGCGATCGACACGTTGCTGATCGTGTTCTTTTATAACACGTTGACTATAAGCGTCTAACCATTGCTGTAATTCCGCTTTGTGTTGTTTTTTCGGCTCATGATAAAAGACATCGTTAAAACACTCTACAGAGGGGTGAGCGATATCAACCTCTGCCAGTCGACGGAAGAATAAAGTGAAATCCATGTTGGCGTGATACATTGTTTTGTAAGCATCATTGATAAGTTCGATGCAGCTATCATCGATAAGTTCTTCTTTAAAGCCAAACTTTCTGGATTGCATTTTTGACATCTCTTGTTGCAGAGTTGCATCGTAGTGTTCAATGCCTGCCCGTAACGCATCATGATCTGACATTACACTGGCTAAGGTATTCGCTAGATTAGCCAGATTCCAGCGCGCAATTCTTGGTTGATTCGCAAATGCATAACGTCGACCTTCTGCATCCGTTGTGTTGGGTGTCCAGTTGGGGTCAAAGTTATCCAGCCAGCCGTAAGGGCCATAATCGATGGTTAGTCCCAGAATGGACAGATTATCGGTATTCATCACGCCATGTACGAATCCAACACGTTGCCACTCAACCATCAAATGAGCCGTCGTTTCGCATATCTCTTTAAACCAGTCGGCGCGTTTTCGTTCGTCTTTGCCAACCAAATGAGGAAAATCACGATCAATTGTAAAGTCGATAAATTGGTTGAGCAATTCTAGTTCCTGACGCGCTGCTAAAATTTCAAAGTTACCAAAACGGATAAAACTGGGAGCGACACGACAAACGATGGCTCCTGGCTCAGCTTCGGGATGGCCGTCATAAAACATGTCTCTTACGATTGAGTCGCCAGTCGCTACCAAACTTAATGCGCGGGTGGTCGGTATGCCTAAATGAAACATGGCCTCGCTACATAAGAACTCTCTAATAGACGAACGGAGTACGGCGCGGCCATCTGCTGAGCGGGAATAGGGAGTGCGTCCAGCTCCTTTAAGTTGAATGTCCCAGCGGTGTTCATTATGCAAAACTTCTGCGAGGGTGATGGCTCGTCCATCACCGAGTTGACCTGCCCAGTGACCAAACTGATGACCACCATAACAGGCGGCATAAGGATACATACCTTCAACCAGATGATTTCCAGAAAACACTTGTGCAGACAAAGGACTTTCCATTTGTTGGGGTGTGATACCGAGTAGATCGGCAACCTCAGGAAACCAGGCGATCGTGTTAGGTGATGATACTGAGGTCGGCGAACAATGGCTCCAACAACTGCCCGGTGTTTGACGCGAACGTTTATCGTCAATACTCTCTCCTGGTAACTCGTTTACAAAGCGAGAATCGTATTGAAATTGAAAGCCATTGTTGTTCATGAGTGTGTCTCAAGCTGGAGGAGTCGATGATATTTTTATTATGCCACGGAGCGTCACAATAAAGAACTTTATGTTACGAATTGCTACATAAACGCAGGTGTTTATAAATTTGTCTTGTTAATGTTGGTCAAGCGGAATTGAGTCAAAAAAATTATAATCGATAGGGTAAATATGTCGCAGATCGTATTGTCAACTATCATAATCGCAGCTACTCTTAGCGCAGAAAAAACAGGAACGAGTCATTAATGTTTGAAAGTGTGTAAAGAAAAAGGAAATCTTTACAATCTTTTTACATTAAGAGAGTCATCAATTAGTCTGCTTGTCCGTTTACAAAAATAATCAGTTGATTGCATCGCTGAAACTAAATTGGGTAGTTGGTTACACATAAGTATGCAATCAATAAAAAACGGCCATCGGAATTGATATCAGCTCGTAGTAAAGTCCGGCACAGACTATCACTGCATAGAGAGCTAAAGGCAATCCAGGTTCTTGGCAAAACAATAACAAAGCTGCTCGGTGTCTGGTGAGCAGAAAGAGGTATTTATGTTTTTACAAAAGCGCGTTGTGGAATCGATTTTTATTAACGGAATTGGTGAACTGAATTATCAAGATGGTTTTTGGAACGGTGTAGCAGAGATAGAAAGCCAATCCGTCGTACTGTCATTTGACGATCACTGTTCGCAACCAGATATTTATGCCATTGAATACTATCGGAGTATTTTGCCGCAGCTGGAGAGTATCTGGCAGCAAACAAAAGACTTTGTTATCAGTCAACTTGACCCCAAAGGTCATTGGACGCCCGAAGAAACTGAGTTTTTATGCAATTCCGTTTGCATACATAAGCCTTTTTCTTTCGAAGGCAGTCACTTTTCTATCTGGTTCGATATTCAGCAAGACAAACAGTTCACGTATTTTGTCACTTTTGACAACAATAAGCCGGTTCGACTCCATAAAGACGGCTAGGACCTATTGCTTTTGGTAGAGAATGCCTGCCTTAATCAAGTTTGACGGCTTTTATGGAGTCTCGAATGGAGGCCACCAAAGCACGCACACACTCCATGCGTGTATAGTTAGGACGAATTAGCAAGGCGATTTCTCGCTTGGGTTGAGGATCGCTAAAGTTTCGATAAGTAATGGAATGAATACTCTGTTCACTGCCCACTGCGAGTTTGGGCAATAATGTTAAGCCCAGACCCGTTGAAACCATGTAGCGTAGTGTTTCAAGGCTGGTGGCCTGGAATCGAGTATCTTCTTTGGCGCCTGCACTAAAGCAGTAGCCCAGAGCCTGATCCCGCAAGCAATGACCATCTTCTAATGTCAGTACGGGCTGTTCTTTTAAGGCTCCTAAGGTGATGGCGTCATCATCGGCCAATGCATGAGAAGAGGGCAAAGCCAGCACTAAAGGTTCATCAAACAAATCATAACGCTCAAAGCCTTCCATCCCTTCAAGCCAGGGCAAAATAAGGACATCCAGTTTGCCTTCATCTAATTCTTTCAACAAAACTCGAGTACGGTTTTCATGCAGATAGAAGTTAATATCTGGCAGAGCCTCGGTGAGATCTTGCATGATGTAAGGTAACAAATAAGGAGCCAGAGTTGGGATCAGCCCTAAATGCAGATCGCCGGCTAATGGATTGGTCAGCGCTTTGGCGATATCTTCAAACTCTCGAGCTTCTTGAAGTACTCGGTGGGCCTGCTTCACCAACTGAGTTCCTTCGGGAGTTAACATAACGTTGCGTCTATGTCGTTCTACCAGTGTCAGGCCCAATTGCTCTTCAAGCTTCATCATCTGGCCGCTTAATGTGGGCTGGCTAACATGGCAAGCTTCGGCTGCTTGACCAAAATGCCTATATTTATCAATGGCTTGTAAGTACTCTAAATCACGTAGCTTTATCATAGTAGAAACCTATGAAATCTCTTTTATTAAAAGGTTTTAACTATATTAAAGGGGGCTTTAGAGGTTTTGCAAGTAAAAAGCCATTGGTAAAATCTATTGTAATGATTCAAACAATCGATTTCACCGTTGGTAAGTTTTTTTCTAAACTGGCTCCAGTGTTTACGAAATACAACGTTAAAAAACTCTTAAGGAGCAATACAAATGACTCAATCATTGATTAACACAACAATCAAACCTTTCAACGCAACAGCTTTTCATAACGGTGACTTTGTTGAAGTAAGTGATGCGGATCTTAAAGGTAAGTGGTCTGTGGTTTTCTTCTATCCTGCTGACTTCACGTTTGTTTGCCCTACTGAGTTAGGCGACATGGCAGATCATTACGCTCAGCTAAAAGAAATGGGCGTAGAAGTTTACTCAGTATCAACAGACACCCACTTTACTCATAAAGCTTGGCACGATAGCTCTGACACCATCAACAAAATCCAGTTTCCTATGGTCGGCGACCCAACAGCAACCATTGCTCGTAACTTTGGTGTACTGATTGAAGAAGACGGTTTAGCTTTACGTGGAACCTTTGTGATTAACCCTGAAGGTGAAATCAAAGTTGCCGAAGTTCATGACTTAGGGATCGGTCGTTCTGCTAAAGAGCTTGTACGTAAAATTCAAGCGGCTCAGTATGTTGCTGACCACGACGGCGAAGTTTGCCCAGCAGCATGGCAGCCAGGTGAAGAAACTCTAGCGCCTTCTTTGGACCTGGTTGGCAAAATCTAAACCCTATTGTCATCTTGTGTGAGTTCCTGAGCTGCGTATCAGGAACTCACCATCACCGACACTTTGCTATCGCCAATATACTGCAAAGTGCAGCGGACATCACTCTACTACCATTCTGTTTCGATTCATTGGGAGCTGTTATGTTAGACGCGAATGTATTAAATCAACTGAAAAATTATTTACAAAGTTTAAAAACACCTGTTGAGCTGGTCGCGTTTACCGACGAAAGCAAAAAATCACAGGAACTTAAAACTCTGGTCGAACAAATTGCCGAGCTTTCTCCCCTGGTTACCCTGGTTGACGAAAGTGACAAGCAAGAACGAACGCCTTCTATGTTGGTGCGTTCTAAAGCGAGCCAGACTGAAATTCGATTTGCTGGTATTCCACTCGGTCACGAATTTACCTCTCTGGTTTTAGCCTTATTACATAGTGGTGGCCATCCGATGAAAATAGATGCTGACCTGATCGAGCAGGTGCGTCAATTGGATGGACACTATCACTTTGAAACCTTTGTTTCGTTAAGTTGCCAGAACTGCCCTGATGTTGTGCAGGCACTCAACATGATGGCTGCCATTAACCCCAACATTACTCATACCATGGTTGATGGTGCTTTGTTTCAAGAAGAAGTCGATCAAAGAAGTGTGATGGCTGTACCCATGACCTTTTTGAATGGCGAAAAGTTTTCGCAAGGGCGTATATCGTTAAGCGAAATTTTGACTCGAGTAGACAGCAATGCTTCAGAGCGACAAGCTGAAGCGCTGAATCAGAAAGACGATTTTGATTTACTCGTAGTGGGCGGTGGACCCGCGGGTGCGGCAGCTGCTATTTATGGTGCTCGTAAAGGTATTCGCACTGGAGTGGTTGCCGACCGTTTTGGCGGTCAGGTGTTAGACACCGTAGGCATTGAGAACTTTATTTCTGTAAAAGCGACTGAAGGCCCCAAGTTAGTAGCCAGCCTCGAAGAGCATGTTCGTGATTATGATGTTGATATTATTAATAATCAGAAAGCTGACGGTATCGTTGCGGCAGAAGAAGTGGGTGGGCTTGTGCAAGTGTCACTAGAAAGCGGTGCAACACTACGAAGTCGTTCTGTTTTATTGGCAACGGGTGCTCGATGGAGAGAAATGAATGTTCCTGGTGAGCAGGAATACCGAGGTCGAGGTGTTGCTTACTGTCCTCATTGCGATGGACCTTTATTTAAGGGCAAGCGTGTTGCGGTTATTGGTGGTGGTAATTCAGGAATTGAAGCCGCTATTGATTTAGCGGGTATTGTAGAGCATGTAACGGTGCTCGAGTTTGATACCAAACTTCGAGCCGATGAAGTGCTACAGGCCAAAGCTCGTTCTATGGGTAACATTGATATTATCACTGAAGCCTTAACCACTGAGGTACTTGGTGATGGAAACAAAGTCACTGGCTTAAATTATACGGATCGAGCCACCGATGAAGCCAAAACCATCGAACTTGCGGGCATATTCGTTCAGATTGGTCTGGTACCTAATGCAGAGTTCTTGAAAGATAGTCTGGAGCTGTCACCAAGAGGCGAAGTCGTCATTGGACCACAAGGAGAAACCTCTATGCCTGGTGTATTTGCTGCTGGTGACGTTACCACCGCACCTTATAAGCAAATCATCATCGCTATGGGAAGCGGAGCCAATGCAGCGCTTGGAGCCTTCGACTATTTGATTCGCACACCAGAACCTAAAAGTCAGAAAGAAGAACTGGCTGCATAGACAACGTAATCCCCCTGCTCAAATACAACCATAGAGACTGCATCAATATGCTTTATTGATGCAGTCATTCTGTTTTTTAAGACTCAAAAGTTATTATTTCAACTTTGTTCTATAATTATCTCTTCTATTAGATACCTCGTTAGTGGGGTATTCTGTTATCAAAATACGATGATTTGCACTATAATGATTTGAGTTATTTGATGATTGGTTTCTTGTCGTTTACTCATAGAATCGGGAAATGCGCTGTTGGTGATGCCAAACAATAAGCTTATATACAGCGGTGTTTTATGTATTATCAGCTTATTGATGATACAAAGTGTTGCTGCCAACTCCCATAAAAAGCGAGTGTTAGTTTTGCATGCCTATCATCACGGGTTCCATTGGACTGACCGGATCATGGCTGGCATGCTTTCGGTGTTTGATGAACGTGATGATGTCGAGTTATTTGTTAACTACATGGACACAAAGCGTCATTCGGGGGAGCAGTATTTCGAGCAACTAAAGGATATTTATGCTGTTAAGTTTCAGCATGCAAAGTTTGACGCTATTATTTCTTCTGATGATCATGCGCTGGATTTTTTGTTAAAGTATCGAGACGAATTGTTTCCTGATGTCCCTGTTGTTTTTTCTGGGCTAAATGATTTTGACGAGGATCGACTCGGAGGACAAAAGGGATATACCGGGATCTATGAGTCCTACGATGTGGCGGGCACCATCGAACTTATGTTAGCGCTGCATCCAGAAGCCAAAAATATTTACGCTATTACTGATAATACTCGCTCAGGGCTGATTTTTAAGAATCTGCTTCACCGAGCCGAGTCTCAATTTTTAAATAGAGCTCGAATCAATCACCTACACAATTTGTCTCCCGAAACTATTCAGTCTACTGTTTCCAGTCTTCCTGAAAACTCATTGGTTTTGTGGGCTATTTATTTAAGAACGCCTTCGGGCGCGACATTATCCAGTGAAGAAAGCGTTAAGTTAGTGAGTCAAGCCAGTGATTATCCGACCTATTGTGTTTGGGATGTCGTAGGGCAAGGGGTCGTTGGAGGCAAGATCACCAGCCCTAACTTTCAGGGACAAACGGCTGCTAATATTGCGCTACGAATTATGCGAGGCAAGCCAGTTGATGATATTCCGGTAAAGGGCAGTCCACTGGTTAATATTTTTGATCATCATTTACTAGAGCGCTTTGATATCAACAACGACGACATACTAGAGTCCAGTATTATATTAAATAAACCGGTTAGTTTTTATCAGCAGTATCAAGGGTATATATGGGCTTTGTCGATTATTATCTTATTGTTGGTTGTTGCCATTATATTTTTGAGCACCATTATTTTGCTCAAGCGAAAGCGAGATCAATTTGAAGGCATGGCAATGCACGATCAGCTCACCGGGCTTTATAATCGCTATTATCTTGAAGAAGCATCCTCTAAGATCTGGGCTGAAGCTGCTCGACACCAACTGCCTATTTCTCTTTTGATCCTGGATCTGGATCTGTTTAAAAACATTAATGATACTCATGGCCATGCTGTTGGCGACTGTGTTCTTAAAGAGCTTGCTCACTTGCTTAATGAGCAGACACGGTCAGAAGACATTGTTGCCAGAATTGGTGGTGAAGAGTTTTTAATTTTGTTTAACCGGTGCCATATTGATGAAGCTAAAGCTCGAGCCCATTCAATCAGGCAACAAGTTGCAGATCTGAACCCTCATAGTATTCCTGTGACGGTAAGTATTGGTGTGGCTGAGTTATGCCTCTCGGACGGTGCTTTTGAGGTACTCTTTGAGCGAGCGGACAAAGCGGTGTATCAAGCCAAAGAAAATGGACGTAATTGTGTTGTATGTGTTTGAGTTTTCTTCGACTCTTATGCTCTATGTTATTAACGTGGCTATTTCTTATTGGTAGAAAAAGTAGGACCATCAGCTAAGTATCAAGCGTCTTAACTTGCTTAAAGCACAGCCTTGTCGCAGGGCTTATTTCTTAATCATCTCAAATTCATTTTTAAAAACCTACAAGCGGGTAAAATCTCTCATATTGGTCTAAATTGATTAGACAATAACGAGACTAAGAAGACCGATTTATGGAGTCCTGCGAGTTTAAGCACATGTCCAGCAAGTTTGATGATCGACAGTGGGTTCATCAAGCTGTGTATAAAATTCTTGCGGACCAGAATCGATCTTCAGATACTCACTTGATTAAAGTGGACGTACCATGTTTTGGTGATAAAGTTGCTTTGTACCTAAAAGATGAGTCCACTCACCCCTCCGGTAGTTTGAAACATCGTCTGGCCCGCTCTTTATTTTTATATGGGTTGTGTAATGGCGATATCCACCAGAGAACCCCTATTATTGAATCCTCTTCTGGCAGCACAGCGATTTCAGAAGCCTACTTTGCTCGTATGTTAGGACTTAGATTTATTGCTGTTGTTCCTATGGATACTGCCCCAGAAAAACTCGAGAAGATCGAGTTTTATGGTGGCGAATGTATCAAAGTTCGTCCCGATAAAGTCTATGTACAAGCACAGAGCCTGGCGCAGGACTTGCGAGGATATTACATGGACCAGTTTAGTAATGCCGAACGTGTAACCGATTGGCGTGGCAATAATAATATAGCCGAAAGCATTTTTGAGCAGATGAAGATGGAGGCGATGGCCGTCCCTGAGTGGATTGTTGTGGGTGCGGGAACTGGAGGTACGTCTGCGACCATTGGTCGCTATGTTCGCTACCGTGCTGATTTGTATGGCAAAACTAAAGTGGCTGTGGTTGATCCTGAAAACTCTGTTTTTTATGATTATTTTGTTTCCAGAGAATCGGGGATTGCATCTTCGTCAACGTCTCTCATTGAGGGAATTGGTAGACCTCGAGTAGAGCCTTCTTTTCAGCCTAATGTTGTGGATATGATGATGCGTATTCCTGATGCTGCCTCTATTGCCTGCGTTCGTTGGTTAGAGACCGTCATTGGCAAAAAGTGTGGAGGTTCCACCGGAACCAGCGTTTATGGTGCGTTAAAGTTATTAGCCGCCATGATGGAACAAAATAAACAAGGGAGTGTGGTAAGTTTAATTTGCGATGCGGGTGAACGTTATCTGGAGTCTTACTATAATGATATATGGTTAGAAGAGAGAGAAATCAGTATTGCTCCATACATAAAACAGCTTGAAGAGTTCTCTCTTAGTGGTTACATGCAAGAGCTTGATCATGACACCTTCAGTCAGAGTGAGCTTTAGTATTCAGTTTCCTAATTAAAGTGCAGCATGCCCTGGTCATTCTATGGTTAGGTTTTCACCATAGAATGTTATGTGCTGCCCCCTGACAGTATGGCTCAGCTTTTAATGCGTTTATGATGATTTCTCGGCTTTTATTACTTACTTTGTGCTTTTTTATTAGCTTTGCGGCAGTTCCTGCTCAGGCTGATGAAGGTGTTATCAAAGCATTAATCAGTATTGCCGAAAAAGAGCAAAAGGAGAATCCGGAGCAAGCCATTGTCGCATTAAACAAAGCGCTAGAAAGAGTAGCGGATTCTAGTGAGCCCTTTATCGAAATTGATATTCACCTATTATTAGCTCGAACCTATCTGATTAAAGGACAGCATCGATTAGCAGAGCAATCTGGACTATCGGCTCTGGACTTAGCTCGCTCAAAGCAGAGTGAGGGGCATCGTGGAGCGGCCCTGAGTATATTAGGGCAGGTGTTGCTAAAGTTAAATCGGTTCAATCAGTCGTTAGAATACTCTCAACAGTCTTTAGAGCTTCTCGAGCAGGATAATAATAATGAACAAAAAGCCTCCTCTCTTAATAATATTGGTATTGCACTTCGTAACCTTACTCGTTATTACGAGGCATTAACATTTTATAGAATGTCTTTGGATATTCGAAAAGCGATTGGTGATCGTGAAGGTGAAGCCCAAACGCTGAATAACATGGGGGTAACCTTAGGCATATTAGGCGATTATCTGGAAGCCTTAAAAGTGCATAAAAAGGCATTAGAACTGCGGCAGGCGATAAAAGATCAATACGGCTTATCGGATTCTTTGTACAACATTGGTGACATTTATCGAGAGCTAGGAAATTACGAAGAGTCACTGCAATATTTTCAGCGTTCTTATCAACTTGACGTCACATTGGGAAATCCCACATCCATCGGATTTAGCTTAGTTAAAATTGGTGATAATTATTTGCGACTCAATCAGTTTGAGCAGGCAAAAGATAAATTAACAGAGGCTCTTGGTCTGTTTCAAAAGCAAGGGGATAGAAGAAACAGCGCATGGGCAATGAGCCTGCTCGGGGAGCATGCAACATTAAAGGGTAATTTTGATTTAGCTCGCATTACGCTTGATGAAGCTTTAAAAATGGCCGAGAACGAAGAGTCTGAAGGCCTGGTTTTAAAAATTCGGATATTGCTTTCTCAGCTGGCACTCAAAAGCAAACGATATGAACAAGCTCTGGGCTATGCGCAAGCGGCGTTGTTAGAAAGTGACACTGTTGGTGAAAAGAAAAAAGTGGTTCAGGTTTACGATTTACTCACCCAGATTCATCTGGCCAGAGGGGATTTTGATCAATCGTTGAAAGCTTTTGAGAGTTATAAGTCCGTTTATACCAGTTTGCTCAACGAAAACCGAGTGCAGGCGATAGGGAGTTTTCAGAGTCAGATTGATTTTGTTCAACAAGCTCACGAAATTGAAATACTCAAACGCAATCGACAATTACAGGAAGTTGAAATATCCAAGCAGCGCTTACTACGTAACGCGTGGATTATTGGTTCTATTTTCTTTTTTCTATTGCTGTTATCACTGACCAGCCGGTACGTTCAGTCGCGACTTAATAGCGAACTAAAGCTAAAAGTAGCAGAGCGCACTCAGGAGCTCAAAGAAAAGAATCATGAGCTTGAAGAAGCCTATGTCACTCTAGAAGGCATTAGTCTGACTGATGAGTTAACCGGCTTGCATAATCGACGCTTCCTGGAGCGGTTTATTGAAGCCGATCTGATGCGAGTTGTTCAGGATTATCGAGATGCTCAGCGTCTGGGTGAAGGCCTTCCACTTTATTCCGACTGTATCTTCTTTGTGATTGATGTCGATCATTTTAAATCGGTTAATGATAACTATGGGCACGACGCTGGTGATAAAGTATTACTTCAGTTCCCTAAGTTGTTGGACAAGGTATTTCGCCAGTCAGACTATTTAATTCGCTGGGGTGGTGAAGAGTTTTTGGTGGTGGCGCGTTTTGCTCACCGAGAACAGGGGGCGACTCTGGCCGAAAAACTCCGCTCAATTGTCGAAAGTCATGAGTTTGATATTGGCAATGGATTGATGATTCAGCGCACTTGTTCTATCGGTTTTACCTGTTTTCCATTTGTTCGACAGCAGCCAGAAGCACTGTCCAGCGAACAGATGATTCGAATCGCTGATGAATGTTTGTACGCAGCCAAAAAAGCCCGCCGCAATGCCTGGGTTGGATTACATTTTAACCATTCAAGCTATGATGACTTGCTTTTTCCCCGCATATTAAACGAAACGAGTCAGTTGATTGATGACAACATTCTCAAAGTCGAAGCCTCTTGCCCTGATCCCTTTAAGGGAAACGACTAGCGGCCTTCCGTCTCTTCCTCTTTGCTTGATTTCCACTTACAATGCGCTCATCTAAACGACTATTTATCGAGTAATTATTATGTCTTATTTACCCTGCGTCGAAGTTGAAACCCAATCAGACGTCACTGCGTCGGTTATCTGGCTTCATGGTCTGGGAGCCGATGGACATGACTTTGAGCCTATTGTGCCCGAACTACGGCTGCCTGCTTCTTTGGGAGCACGTTTTGTATTCCCTCATGCACCGACGATTCCAGTCACTATCAATGGTGGAATGGTGATGCGTGCCTGGTACGACATCTTATCAATGAGTATTGAGCGAGAGATTGATGAAGAGCAGATATTAAAATCTTCGGCTGCGATTACGCAATTGATTGAACGCGAAATTGAACGAGGAATTGATAGCAAACGTATCGTGTTAGCTGGATTTTCTCAGGGCGGAGCAGTGGCTTATCAAACGGCTTTGAGTTATGACAAACCTTTGGCAGGATTAATGACCATGTCGACCTATTTTGCCACTAAAGACACCATTCAGGTTAACCCTGCTAACCAATCTTTGCCTATTCATGTGTTTCACGGAACAGCAGATCCCGTGGTTCCTGAGATCTTAGGACAGCAAGCGGTTCAGACGTTACAAGAACTTAACTTTAAACCCGCTTATAAAACCTACCCCATGCAGCATGCGGTATGCCCGCCACAGATTGCTGATATTTCGCAGTGGTTGCAGTCGGTATTAGCTTAAGTGAGTGAGGTCTGCTGATTGGCCATTGGCCCAGAGACCCTTAAGTGGATAAAACCTCATGCAAAACCTTGATGCTGTGATTGCACAAAGCCAATTGCCTGTGAGTCAGGTGATTGGCGATGTTCGCCAGCAACTGGCCAAACATCAACGGGCAATTCTGCAAGCCGAACCCGGTGCAGGCAAAACCACACTGATACCCTTGGCATTGCTAGGGGATGTCACATCCAACCAAAAAATTGTGATGCTCGAACCACGTCGTCTGGCTGCGCGTAATGCGGCTATGCGTATGGCTGAGATGTTGGGTGAGCAGGTAGGTGAAACCGTCGGATATCGGATCCGTAATGACGTTAAGGTTGGACCACACACACGTATTGAGGTGATTACCGAGGGAATACTGACGCGCATGATTCAGTCAGATCCCGAACTGACTGGCATTGCTCTGATTATTTTTGACGAATTTCATGAGCGCAGTCTTCATGCTGATCTTGGGTTGGCACTGGCTTATGAGGTGCAATCAGCACTGCGTGACGATCTGTCACTGTTGGTTATGTCGGCCACTATCGATACCTCTTCTGTTTCTGCGTTACTGGATGAAGCGCCTGTGATCCAATGTGAGGGTCGTCGTTATCCAGTGACAACGGAATACCTCATGGCGAGCAGGGCAAACCGGGATAGGCTTGAACAACTGTTGCCAGCAGTCAAAAAGGCACTCATCGAAACTCAGGGCAATGTATTGGTGTTCTTACCCGGTGTGGGAGACATTTTGCGTGCCCAGGAACGAATCAATGATTTCGATTTTTCGCAGGAGGGACTGCCGCGACCAGAAGTGTCGGTGCTTTATGGTGATCTTAACTGGCAGCAACAGCAAAAAGCAGTTCGACCATTGCCAGACCAGCGAACGATCATTCTTGCAACCAACATTGCCGAAACCAGTTTAACGATAGCTGGCATTCAGGCGGTCATTGATTCGGGCTGGATGCGTCAGAGTGAGTTTGAACCACAACGAGGTTTTAACCGCCTGGTGACTCGACGTATTGCTAAAGATTCTGCCGAGCAGCGTGCAGGGCGAGCTGGACGCTTAAGTGCTGGCAAGTGTTATCGATTATGGCCTGAATCAGAATCTTTGGCGCCTTATTCTCGTGCCGAAATTCTTCGTAGTGATATGGCTCCTATGGTGCTTGAGTTGGCTCAGTGGGGCGTATTTGAACCCACTGAGCTAAAACTGTTGGATATGCCTAATGCGGGGGCGTATCAACAAGCACAAAAGTTGCTGCGTCAGTTATCTGCTTTAGATAAAGAGAATCGGATTACTCGCACTGGCCAACAGAGTTTGAAGCTAGGCGTCCATCCTCGTTTGGCGAACATGTTGTTTCAATCGATCAACATGAAGTTGGTACGTTCGGCTTGTTTGTTGGCGGCATTGTTAGAAGAGAGAGACATTCTTTCTGGTGATGAAGGCCGTAATCCAGATATTTTAATGCGTTTATTGCTGTTGCAGCGGGAACAAAACAAACGCAACACTCGTTATCAGCGCATTATGCAACAGGCGACCTCTCTTCAAAATAAACTCAAACAGCTGGTAGGGAGCTTACCTACAGAGACAGAGGCCGATGATAAAACTCTCGGTTTGTTGCTAGCCTATGCCTACCCCGATCGGATTGCACAAAAACGAGGCCAAGGTTATCGCTTGGCTAACGGCAGCGGCGCTGCCTTTGCCGATGACTTTATGATCGATTTCGATTGGCTGGTAGCCGTTGATATCAGCGGTAATGATCGACACGGACACATCCGTTTAACGGCCCCCCTTGATAAAAGCGATGTCATTGAGGCTTTTGGTGATCAGGTTGTGCGCCAGCAAGAGCATCATTGGAACGATAAACTCCAGCAGGTAGAGGTCGAGAATATTTCTCGTTATCAGGCGCTTGTTTTGGAGCGAGAGGCCGTGCGCGAGCCTGAGCCTCAACTATTGACCCAGGGATTGCTAGCGGCAATTTCAAAGATGGGCGTCGCGGCTTTACCTTGGACACCTCACTTACGTCAATGGCAAGCTCGTATCGAACGACTAAGAAGCGTTGCCGAATTTGAAAGCCTTTTTCCTGATGTTTCTGAACAGCAACTGGCAGTGACATTGAATGATTGGTTAGCACCTTTTATTGTCGGCAAAAAAGCCATCAAACAGATCACTGAGCAAGATTTGCAACAAGCTCTTTTTAGTCTGTTGGACTGGCCTCAACAGCAACAACTGGATGAGCTGATGCCAACCCATTGGCCTGTTCCTTCTGGTTCCAAAATTACTTTAGATTACATGCAGGGAGAACAACCCATTCTCGCTGTAAAACTGCAAGAGATGTTCGGTGTTAAAGAGTCGCCTCGGGTCGCTCAAAATCGGATTGCTGTGGTGGTGCATTTGTTGTCGCCTGCACGCCGTCCTTTGCAAATTACTCAAGACTTGGCCAATTTCTGGAGTCATGGCTACGATGACGTTAAGAAAGAAATGAAGGGTCGGTATCCTAAGCATCCCTGGCCGGATGATCCGCTTACTGCTGTGGCGACTCGAAAAACTAAACATCGTCAATGATTAAAAGAGAATATTATGGAATTTCATGAACGTATTAAACTGATTTCTTGTCCCTCATGTCACGAAAAGGCTACCCATAATGAGTATCTAGAACAAGGTGTCGGGGAGTCAAAATGGGATAAACACTTTCGTTGCCCTCATTGCCAGATAAAACTCAAGCAAAACAGTTTTATGTTGGTATATGCCTGGATTGTTTTTGCCATTATTGGCTATGTAGTATTTTTTAACTCACGTACCGAGTTTGTTGTCGTTGCGGTGGTTATGTTTATCAGTTTGTTTCCCATTGCCTGGAAAGGACGCTTCTTCTCTGTTGTTAAGGAGTAAGGGCCGAGTGCTGGGAATGCTTTGTTTTGAAAAGCTGTGCAATTAGTCAAAGCTGCCATAAAAGTCTGAAACGGCTATTAACAATTTTTATTCGTCTCGTTTACGCTCGATAGGCATAATGGGACACTTTAGATAATCTCTGTCGTCTTGCGAAATTATTACTACAACGTAAAAATGACTGCCATACCAGGAGCCATAATAGTGAAAAAAAGTTTAGCTCTATTACTACTTACAGGTGTTTGCTCATCGGCTTGGGCGAATAGCGAAGATGACCGTACGCGGTTGTTGCGTGAGCCCTCGTTACATCAAAATACATTAGTATTTACCTACGCAAGGGATATTTGGAAAACGTCGCTAGATAACTTAACGGCCACCCGGCTAACCAGCTTTCAAGGACAGGAGTCAAACCCTGTCATATCGCCTGATGGGCAATGGGTGGCATTCACCGGTCAGTATGATGGTAATAACGATGTTTACGTTGTATCGATCAATGGTGGCGAAGCCAAGCGCTTAACCTATCATCCCGGCAACGACAGTGCGGTTGGCTGGAGCCCTGATGGTCAAAATGTTCTGTTCTCGAGTGGGCGGGCGAATGCGCCTCGTGCATGGAGTCAGTTGTGGAGTATTTCTGCCGACGGCGGTATGCCGACATCTTTACCAATGAATCGTGCGCTTCATGGTGACTATTCTGCAGATGGCAAGCAACTGGTTTTTCGTCGTCAAGGTAGTTGGGATGACGGCTGGCGTAATTATCGTGGCGGTCAGAATCAGGATTTAAGAATTATTGATCTAAAATCTCTTGAAGAGACTTTGTTACCAGCCAATGGTGCAAAAGAGTGGGCTCCTCAGTGGCAGGGTGATTATATTTACTTTATGTCTAACCGTAATCAAGTCGCGAATGTTTTTCGCTACTCTGTGGCTGGCGCTCAAGTTGAAGCCGTGACAGAGCACAAAGGCTATGACGTAATGGGGTATGCTGTTGATGGTGATTCACTGGTTTATCAACGTCATGGCGATCTTTTTTATAAAAAGGGACAGCAGGATGCACAGCGACTCGATATTCATCTGCGTGGTGACTTCTCATGGAATCGTGACCATTTTGCAGACGTGAATGAATTAATCGAATCATCGAAACTTTCTCCCACAGGTAAGCGCGGTTTGTTTGTGGCTCGAGGTGATGTGTTTACGGTACCCGCTGAACATGGCGACGTGAGAAATCTCACTGAAACATCTGACAGTCGTGAAGTGGCAGCAACATGGTCTAATGGTGGTGAACGTATTGCGTGGGTATCCGATGAGTCGGGAGAATATCGTTTGATCATTGCCGATCAAATGGGCGCAGTAAAAAAGCGCATCAAACTGCAAGAAAAAGGATATTATCACGATTTACTTTGGTCGCCTGACGATAAACAGATTGCGCTGGTTGATCAGAAACAGCAACTCTGGCTGCTTGCCGTTAAATCAGGAAAACTAACCAAAGTAGCGCAACAGCCTGTGGTATCGGTTAACTGGTCTTTCGAACTCAGTTGGTCTCCAGATAGTCAGTGGTTGGCGTATGTAAAAGAAAGCGAAACTTTCTTCCGCAGCATTTATTTGTACTCTATGAAACAAAAGAAGTCTTATGCCGTGACCGATGGTTTGGCCGATGCACGCTATCCTTCGTGGGATCAAGAAGCCAGCCGTTTATACTTTTTAGCCAGTATTGATTTTGGGCCTTCGGCAGCCTGGTTAGACATGACTACGAATGCGTTCAAGGCGACTTATCAACCTTACTATATGGTACTGGACCCAAATGAAGGTTCACCCTTATTGCCGCGCAGCGATGAAGAGTCTGTGGCTAAAAAAGATAAGGATGAAGACGATGAAGAGAAAGAAACTAAACTGACCATTGAACTGCAAAATCTGGCGCAAAGAATCTTACCCATTGATGTTAGTAAAGATCGCCTGACCCATCTGCAAGCAGGAGCTAGTGGCCAGTTATTTTATCTAAAGTGGAAAGACAAAGACGCTTCGCTAATGCGTTACGATTTTGACAAACGCGAAGCTAAATCAATTGCAGATGGAGTTAATCAATACGCTCTATCGGCAGACCGAAAGATGATCATGGCTCGTGCTGGCAAGCAATGGAAAACATTCGCTGCAAAAGCCAAGATGGCCAGTGGCAAAGCAATGAAAGTCGACCTACAAAAGTGGGTGGAGCCAGAGTTGGAAGCTCGACAGATATTCCGCGAAGCATGGCGTTATCAGCGTGATTATTTTTATGTTGATAATTTTCATGGTGCTGACTGGGATCAGGTATATCAAGATTATTTACCTCTTGTTGAACATGTAAAGCATCCAGCCGATCTGGCTTACTTGTTAGATAACATCGGTGCAGAGATGGCGGTTGGCCACAGTTATACTCGTGCTGGTGGTCTACCCGATATTGGTCGTGCGAAAACGGGATTGTTAGGTGCCGATATTGAGTGGAACAACAAAGCGTTTCGCTTTAAACGCATTTATCGAGGCGAAAGCTGGTTTGCAGCTGATCAACTCAGTGCGCCTTTGGCTGCAGCTGGATTGAAGGTGAAAGACGGCGAGTATTTGTTGGCCATTAATGGTAAAAGTTTGCGTAAAGGTGATAATCTTTATCAAGCATTGCGTGGTACTCAGGGCAAACAAACACGTTTGACCATTGCTACCAACTCTAGTGGCAAAAACCGTCGTACGGTAACGGTTGTGCCTATTGCTTCTGAATATCAATTGCGTAGCAATGCCTGGGTAGAAGACAATCGTCGTTATGTTGATAAGCAGTCAAAAGGTAAGTTGGCTTATGTATGGGTGCCTAACACCACGACTCAAGGTTTTGAGTATTTTAATCGTTACTTCTTTGCTCAGGCTAATCGTGAAGGCATTGTAATTGACGAGCGTTTTAACCACGGTGGGCAAATTGCCGAATATATTATTGATATTCTCAGAAGAGAAAGAAATGGTTACTTCAATAATAACTTGAGACATAAGCAACCACTTAGCAGCCCTGGTGCTGGTATCTGGGGGCCTAAAGTGATGTTGATTAATGAAGTATCTGGATCCGGTGGCGACATACTGCCTTATATGTTCCGCTTCTACAAACTGGGGCCGTTAGTTGGTAAAACCACCTGGGGCGGCCTGGTGGGTATTTGGGGCGTTCCTCGATTGATGAATGGCGGTTCCATCACAGCTCCTCGAAGTGGTTTTTATAACTTGCAGGGTGAGTGGAAGATTGAAAACGAAGGCGTAGTGCCAGATATCGATGTGGACCAGCTGGCCAAGTATTCTGTGAAAGGTGTTGATCACCAACTTGAGGTTGCTGTGAAAGTGGCGTTGGAAGCATTAGAAAGAGCGCCTGTTGTCACAAAAGAACAACCCAAAGCACCTATACGCGTGCCTCAACAGTAAGAGAGATGGCTGCTCCCACTTTGAGAGTGGCAGTGCTAGAATAAGCAATATATTGAGTTACAGTATGTTGCTTATTTTATACCCTTCGCCTTTCAAGATGCTGCGGTGTTGGCTGCACCTCGAAGTACTTTGGGTATATTTAATAGCAAAAGGGATTAGCAATAACGTTTGAATAAGATCTACAGGTTTTCGCTATGGCTGATGTTATTTCATTTAAACAAGCAAAAAATCAGCGTAAAAGTCGCAAGAAGTTATGCGGGCATGGTTTTCATAAGTGGAAAGTTTGGAAAGACAAACAATTTGATGTGAAGTCTGGCAAGCTGGTGACTGTTTATCGTTGCGAAGGCTGTGACGCGCAAAAGGTAAAAACTCACTGACTATGGTTGAACTCAAAAAGCCTAACTTTGCTCTTTACATCAAATCTATGAGCTGTTAGTTTAGAATTATGAACATTATAAATCTGTACCCACAATTTGTTACCACCACTACCACCGAGAAATTCCTTGGAGGGTAGTGCTTAAACGTATTTTTAAAAAAGACCCTCTGAGCGAAAGCCAGAGGGTCTTTTTTTTGTTCATGGTTTTTGCTCAGAGACATTCACAAAGAGGCAAAAATCATGGAAAAACATCGCAAAATTGCACAACAGCTGGATCTCTTTCACTCAGAACCTTCTGGGCCTGGTATGGTGTTCTGGCATCCCAATGGATGGCGGCTTTTTAACAAAGTAAAACGCCATATTCAAAAGCTTTATGAAGCATCGGGGTTTGTAGAAATATCGACTCCCGTTTTCTTGAAAAAAGAGTTATGGGAAACTTCTGGCCATTGGGAAAAGTTCTCCGAAAATATGTTTGTTGGCGGTGCCAACAATGAAGAACCTCAATGTGCTTTAAAGCCAATGTCGTGTCCGGCTCATATTCTGTTTTTTAAACGTGGCGTCTTAAGTTATCGCTCGCTACCTTATCGGGTATTTGAGTTTGGTCAGGTGCATCGCAACGAGCCCTCTGGTGCGCTCAATGGGCTAATGCGACTGCGTCAGTTTACTCAAGATGATGCCCATGTTGTTTGTCGATGGCAGGATTGCGTACGCGAAATTCGTTTGTTTCTAGCACGAGCTAGAAAAGTCTATGGCGACTATGGATATCACCACTTGGACGTTCGCATTTCGACTCGACCTCAAGAGTATTTTGGTGATGATAGTGATTGGAGTCGCGCTGAACAGTTATTGGAACAAGCTTGTCGTGAGGCAAAACTGGACTTTCAAATGCAACCAGGGGAGGGGGCATTTTACGGACCTAAGATAGAGCTGGTGCTCAAAGATAGTCAAGATAGGCAGTGGCAGTGTGGCACTATTCAGTTGGACTTTAACATGCCAAGGCGTTTTGAGTTAGAGTATGTCGACGAGTCTGGAGAGCGTAAGATGCCTGTGATGTTACATCAGGCAGTTTATGGATCATTAGAACGCTGGATCGGAATTTTGCTTGAGACTTATCAAGGCAATTTGCCAGAGTGGGTTCATCCTCAACCTGTAGCCATTGCCTCGATTGGGGAGAAGGCAATTGAGCATTGTCGTCAGATGCAACAGAACTTATTGGAGTTGGGTATTCCGTCTGTGCTTAATGTTCAGCAGCAAGGGATTGGAAAAAAAATTAAAATGTTTCATCAACAGAAAGTACCGCTGGTACTTATTGCAGGCGAACAAGAGGCTTCATGCAATGAGTTTGTCTTAAGACATCGCGATGGAGAACAACAGACATTTTCTGCTGATAAACTGCTCGAAGTCATTCAAAAAAAGGTAAGCTTATGATGTTTGTCTGGTCAAGGATATCGACACCACTAGAGACGGTATCCCTGGCCATCGAATCATTATGGTAGGTGATTAGTGAAAACGATTAGACTCTGATCATTGGTATAATAAAAGCCCCCTTGATTAAAAGGAGGGAGTCCCATATTTTCAAGAAACCGTTCTCGGCTATCCAGATCATCTATCTGCAACTCCAGTCGACATGAACGCTGACGACATTCAAGGTACTTAAAGGCAACACCGGGGATATCTTTGTCAAAAAAGTAACTTTGGATTTCTTGCCATGCGTAGATGTTGTCTCCTTCTTGCTGAGCAAAGTCAGATTCATATTGATCGATAATAGCTTCCTCGGTTGACGCATTGTCTTGCTCGTTTGGAGAGGTGTTGTCTTTTTCTTCAAGCGTTCTGGTAGGATTTTTTGCTGCCAATGGCTTATGGACTGCTGGAGATGCTTCATCCATGGCGACTTCTGTATCGAGTGTATTCGTTTGTGAAGCTAAGGAGCTTGTTGCTGGAGTCTTGATTGGATGGCTAACCGAATGCTCTGTTGACTGCACTGTCGATAGATGCTCTCCTCGATGGAGGTATTGCCATACTAATACACTTATCATAACTATGTTGACACACAGCAAAAGTATATTGACAGAAAATTTCATTATTTAGATCCTCCTGGAGTAGGGAGTGCCATATAGTAAGTTGCTTTATCTACATGGCACCCTATTACAAGATTGAGTGATTAAAAGTCAAATTAATCGTACTCTCTAATGTAGTAAGAGTTAATGCCGGAACGATTGCCGTTGTACTTTCCTGGCACACTGCATCGAATCAAGTGATAACCTTTTGATGGCTTGTAGCTCAAACTGCCCAGGTTAAGTGTTGTGGTGCCATTTTGCGATGAAACCGTTTGAGTGTAATAGCCAGTACCTCCTGATTGACTACGGGTGAGTGCTAAACATGAAACGGATTGTCCTGAGAATAGGTTTGCGTCATAAACACTAACCGCTATATCCTTTGCCGCACCGTGATCTAACATTGCACCACAAACGAACGTGTTGGAGCCCGTTGCATCATTGCGTAACCTGGCAACTGAGTCATACCAGGCCTCGGATGTCGTGTCACCATACTCCACACAATAAGATCCTGGGTAACTTTTTCTATCGCTGGTGGCAGCATTGGCGTCAAAACTTAAGGTTTGTAGCGCTATTGCAGTTAAGGACAGTAGGTATAATTTATTTAACATAGTAAGTTTCTCCATTCAGTTATTCGACGTTCTACAACCTTTTTACCTTGAGTAAGGAAAGTGAGTATCCGCAGAAAATCTCTTCCCTTATTGAGTCAATACAGGAGGCAGTCGAATATGAGGACACTTTTATTATCGAAGTGAATAAAGGGGAAGGATTGGTTAATAATTCTGTTGGGATTGAATAAATGGGTAGTAATACCAATAACTAGAGTTAAGTGTTCATTTGAGTGTAAAGTGATGACTCTATTCTAGCGCTTAGATATCGGTTTATTCTGGGGTTCGTGGCTAACCAAATAATCGGTATACACTAGGGTATAGCTCTGGCAATATAATAAATAAAAATGGGCTAATAGAGCCTAAGTTAGGAGAGGTGAGTATGGGTGAAGTTATTGAATTTCCAAAAGGAAAAAAGTCGACCTATGGTGATGCGGTGGAGTACTTTCAGGAAGCTTATCAAAAAGCGGGGCTTTCTGATGAGCAGATTGTCTCCGCTATGCAAGAGTTGGAGCCTTTTATTATCGATACTTTTCCGCAAAAAGATTTTACTTTCAGCCTGCCTGCGGATCTTAATTTTAATGAGCAGCAAATTGAAGCGATTGCTCTGGAACATAATCGAAGCATGTCTGAGGCGATAGGGTATTTTGGTGAGCAGATGTGGATTTCTTTATGCCGTATTGCCGAAATCATTGGACGAAACAATCTCAGGTAATCCTGATGTGAGATTCTTTGGGCGTTCTGGCCGTTAACCATAACAGCCAGAATATGCCAGTACTTCTACCTATTGAGTAATAAGTTGAAGCAAGTTTCTTGCAATTCCATTAACTGGAACCATGTGCTCGTTTGATAGCAAAATGATGACTCTGTCTTGCTCAGGGGTTCTTACGATAAGCGAACTGAATCCTGCTAAAGCTCCTCCATGACGTTGCACTTTGTCCCCGTTGCTTTCTAGAATAAGCCACCCATAACCATAGTTATTTAAATAAGGTGTGAAGATCTTATTTAAGGTTTCATAACTAACGAGCTGATCCGTATACAGTGCTCTATCCCATTTATAGAGATCATTAATGCTGGATATTAATCCTCCTCCCGAATAGGCCAAGCTCATGTTTTGTGCTGGCACCCTGGAGTTATCGGGCAGATAACCTTGCGCGCTGTTATCAGAACTGGGTGTATTGGGGCTAAAACCGCTGCGAGACATATTCAAGGGAGCAAATATTTCTTGTTGAATAAACTCGGCGTAAGGAACTCCAGACACCTTCTCTATAATATAACCCAGCAGTTTATAGCCAGAGTTAGAATAAGAATACTTCTCTCCTGGTGTTGACTGTAGAGGTGCATTTTTAAATAGGTTAATCAATTCTTCCGGTGTTACATCGTTAGCCGGAGGGGAACTTTGGAAGCCTCTTATCATACCCGAAGTATGAGTTAATAAATGCCAGAGAAGTATTTGATCTCCTTTGGGATAGTCACTAATGTAGTTGCTAACAGGATGGTCGACCGATAATTGGCCTCTCTCGTGGAGAATCATGATAGCCATTGCGGTAAACTGTTTTGTAATTGAAGCTATTCGAAAAGTGGTATCAAGATCATTGAGTTGTTGGCTCTCTCTGTTCGAGTCGTCGAGCCCATTGCTATAAACAATCGCTCCTTTGTTAAAAACAAGCACTGAGCCTTTAAATTTCTCTCTTTTTAGATACTCATCAATGCTTTCTCCTGGAAGTAAAGTGAGAGCAGAGCGTTGCTCCCATCCTTCCTCACTGCATGAAACAATAAAGGGGATAATTAAGCTGAGCAGAAACAGTCTAAGTTTGGTCATGTGTTTTTACTTTCGGTTTTTTATTTTCTTAGCAGACCAATCTTGTTAAACAAAAGTTCAAGCATTTATTTTTTTAATCTGTTCAGAACCTTTTCTTTACTTTGTTGTCTCGGGAGGTATGGGGGTTATCCGAAAAATGCTTCGCATAAAACGTTTGATGAAGGACACTCGTTGTAGTAAATAAGCCCTTTTAATTGAAGGTGTATATATAGTTATTCTGTATTTTTCTCGGCGCTCGAACTAATTTGTTTACTCTAATTTTTCTGTCTTATATCTCTGATGCCAGATGTAATGTCGAGTTTTCTTTTATTCGCCCCTACTAGAGATTGCTAATTCTGAAGGTTGCTTCTTATTGAGATTTCAAGGTTGTCCCAAAGTAGCTAGATAAAGTTTCAGTAATAAACTTGAGCGTGACTAAGTATTAATCTAAAAACTTTTTTGGGGCTTTTGCTGTACTTTTTTTATACGAATTGACCAATCATAAACCTCAAACTGATAACTAATTAACAATTTTCGTTAACTAGCCAATAAAGTTAAAAACTAATCTTCATTGGGTGTTACTACAAGTTCAGATAAAACAAAGGCTACACACAACGAGGATTGCCAAATTATGGATTTATTTGAACACTTCAAATCAATAAGTTTAGAGTTCGCGGAGCGCACAAAAATATCTGGATTAGACTTTAGGGAGCGAGAAGGTTTCGCATTGTCTTTTGATAACATTGAAGTGAATGTTGGGATTCGAGCCGAGAAAAATGAGTTGATTGCAATTACTTTTATTAATAGCTTCTCAGATTTAGAGGCTGTGGAAGTATATAAGAAATTACTTGAGAGAAATTTTTTAATTTCGTCAGATGTTTCTGGAGCATTTGGTGTTACTCCTGGAGAAAACACTATCACTTTTAGTGCAAAGACTGAATTAGACAGTGCTAAAGCGGAAGATCTTTATAAGCTGATTTCTGGAAGTTGCAAAACAGCATCTTTATGGTTCAATGAAAGTGTTGATGACGGATCTTCTGAAGTAGATAGTTCTGACTCCAATATGCCATTTGGCGCAATGAAAATATAGGGAGAGTATCATGCAAGTAAGCAACCCTGCGTTAATGCAGGCATTTTTGACTATCGCTACAAACGACAATATTAGCGATGATAAAAATATTAGTGTAAACCAATCTTTTGAGCCTATCGTCGTTGACGGAAAGGCTCCAGAGCCTGCTCAGTCGCGTGGCGTGTTCTTACAAGCTCTTGAAATGTTAGGTACGATGAAATCCAGCAGTGTTCAAGAAAAAGTCTTCAATGATTGGGGACAGAAATTCGAAAATGGTGCTCAACTAACAAAAGGTGAGTTAAAAGAAGTACTCAATAAGTATGATATTTCGAAAGAAACTTTAAATCAGTTTGTTAATGAGAAAACTCTAGATAAGAGTTATAACTATGATTTAGGTAATAAGATGGAGGAGTCATCAAAGGCCGTTGAGGATAAGGTCGACCACTCTGACGATTCTTTAAAAGCACAGTTAGCCGGTAGGTTAGCTGATTGGTCGAACTGTGGTAATGCAAGTCAGAAGCTTATTGATCGGCTGAATGATACAGTTCCGGAATCTGTTGTTGATAAACCAACAAAGCATCTGAGTGGCTCTAAGGACTCACAAAAGCTCTATAATATGATTAATCAAGATGTTCAAGAAAGAACTTTTATTCGATTGAGCATTGCGGGCATCCATGATGTGACGATTGAGCTAGAACCTGGTTCTGATAAATGTACTGTTTTCCAGGGGTATCAAGGACAATACTCTGCAATGTGGTGGGCAGACGAAACTCAAGAGCAGTCTCCATTTACTGATTTGGGTAATAGTAATGACCCTGAACTTGAGCAGATGAAAGAGCACTACGGTAAGTCTCAGCTAGTTGATAAATCCGAAGTTGCTACTTTATTTAAGAACTTTATGGATGTGGACAGTTTTGAAAATGGGGAAGAAGCTATTGAGGCTTGGAAGAAGCTTCCTGTAGCACCTAATGCCGATGACATCCTGATGAAAACAGGTGCAAAAGGCGATGGCTCAAATCTTAAAGGTGATACAGCCGTTCGTATCGATGTGACTGAAAGAACCGTTTCTAAAGAGAATGAACAGCAACTGCGTCATGAGTTTGGTGATAGAATGGGGACCGCACCATTGTCTTCGCTGGTAATGAGCAGAGAATTTATGCAGATCGAATCTTTGAGCAACAATGTTAAGAAAGAAGAGGCTGCCGAAAGAGCTTTGAAAACGCTTGAGTCTCTGAAGGAAGAGCTTTCAAATGTTGATATCGATTCCCTTGATGATGATGAAAAGCTGATATACGAAGCTAAAATCGAAGGTGCTCATAATACCGCTTATGGAGAGCCATTTGATGATTCCGAAGTTGAACCTCAATGGGCGGCAGAAGCTGCGGGCATGATGTTGAAAGATTTCGTTAAAAACTACGAAGCACATTAAGCTTGAAAGGCTGGGTATTTCCCAGCCTTTCCTGTTGTTCAATCTGCGACACCTTGTTATTTGGTTTTTTAGGTGACTCTATGGTGAAATACTTTCGTTTTTAGATAAGAAAAAGCTCTTTATCCTCCGATATGCTTATCAAAGAATTGAATCATCTTTTTGTACAAATCAAATTTATTTTTCTCTAGAACATAGCCATGACCTTCGTCGCGAACCATAGATTCGTAAGGGATTTTTGCCTCATCCAAAGCTTCTGTAAGCATTTCATATTGCTCCATGGGTACCCTGATATCGTCTTCTCCGTGAGCAATAAATAGTTTGGCTTTTATCTTTTTGACATGGCTAGCAGGAGAGTTTTGATAGAGTTCTTTTTCATCTTCTCCAATGACTTTTCTTAAGTATTTTTCACCAGACTCTGATTTAGGAATGTCGCCACTTTCCCACATTTCGTTGAGTGAGTAGACACCAACATAACCGACAGCGCATTGATACAGATCTGGTTCTCTGACTACACCCATCAAAGCTGCGTAGCCACCATAACTTCCCCCATAGATACAAATCTTATCTGGGTTAGCAATGCCTTGCTCTATTACCCATTGTGTGGCATCAGTAATGTCATTTTGCATTTCTCGGCCCCATTTTTTGTGCCCTTTTTTTTCGAATGCATATCCATAACCACCTGAACCACGGAAGTTTACTTGAAGTACAGCATAACCTCTGTTGGCAAAAAACTGAATTTCGCTATCGAAACGCCACCTGTCCCGTGGGCCATGTGGACCGCCATGAACGTTAACGATTAATGGCAGATTTTTTCCTTTGCTATTTACTGGAAGGGTTAGATAGCCTTGTAGTTTAAGCCCATCTCTCGCTTTGATTGATATAGGGTTGACTGCTGCCATTTGCTTTGTTTTTATGTTAGGGCGTCGACTGCCAATGTATTTGACTTGATTTTTGGTTTTATCGAATAAAAAGAACTCTCCTGGATTAACATCGCTATAGACTTGAACAATCGCAATGTTGCCATCCTTGTTATGACTAGTGATTGAGACGGAGTCACCTTTGAATGCTTGGGCTAGTGATTCGAGCAGTTGGGTTTCTGGGTGTTGTTTATTAACAAAGAAGACTTGGCGTTTTTCGGGCATGTAGGTAATTCCCAAAAAGGTGCCATCATGAGCAAAAATGTAGTTGTCTATATCAACCGTTTTATCAGTAAACAAACGTGTTTTTTTATTGGTATCCATGTTCAGCGAGTAGAGCGCATCCGTTGGCGTTTCATAATTACTGATAAAGTATATTAAGCGCAGCTTGTCATTGATCCCCACAAAATAAAAGTTATCCCCAGGCTTCATATCTTTATCTATGTATCTTACCCAGTCACTTTTGGGTGTTTTTTTGAAGAAGATAACAAACTCTCCTTTTCCAAACTCGACGTCGTCTTCTTCTACATAGCCTATTGCTGCTCTAAGATTTCCATCGAAATCTGCATAGAGGTTTTGCACATCATCGCTATCGGGGTGACCAGCTACGTAGTCACTATCGCCACTATAAATATCTAACTTGTGGGTTTTGGGTTTTCCTTTGTCTCGATAATAGTAACGAGCGACCAGAATGTGTTTTGGATCATGGGGAAGAAGACTGAGAATGCGAAAAGCTGGTCCTAGGTTTTTCTGTTTTTTGCCATCAATATTGGCAGCCAGTAGAGTCGGTCTTCCTGCTTTGGTATCTAAAGAGCCTACTATTTTTGCTGCCTTCATGAGCAGTCTGGTATTGTTTGCCCAGTAAAAGTCGTAGATTTTAATATTTTCTCCTAAAGCAAATCCCGATTTTGGCTTTTTGGTCTTTCTGTCCAAGACGGCAATTCTAACTTCACTATCTACCTGAAAAGTCACAGCAAGATGCTTTCCATCAGGAGATATCTTCATGTTCTGATATTTCGAGTATTTGAAGAAATGCTCAAGTGGAATTTCTTCTGATGCCCATACCGTGTTCAATCCAAGTATAAAAAGGCTGAGTAATAGCTGTTTCATATACAACTCCATTTAAAATAAGTGCGGCAATTTTAGGATTTGATGCGCTTTATGACTAGTAAAAGATAGTTTTTGTTAGTGTCAAAAAATTGTCAGTCTGAATAAAGAACTCGTAAGTACTTAAAAAACGTCAAAATTACAGAAGCGGGGCTTTATTAGTGATATATAGTGAGATTTTTGTTGAAAAAATGAACAGTTGATGGCAAAGTGCGCGCCGTTGCAAGGATTGCGGAGTTTACACCTTCACTAGGGATAAATAATTTAAGTTGTATTATTTGATAGGTAGACGCGCAAGTATGAGAAACGTATTTTTTTTATTAGCTGCTGTTTTTATTTTGTCAGGTTGTCAAACGACCCAGATTGATCGAAGTTATCATGCTGCCAGTAGTAAGTATGATAGTCAGCCGTTTGATGTGAAATTAAGCGTATATGGATATAAAGAAGTTTATCCGGCAGAGCATCTGGAAGAAGAAGAAGACCGGTTTGCCATACTAAATTCCGGTAAGAATCGTCCATTTCGTAACACAGCCAGAACACATGTCAATGTTCCAACTCATCACACTTCCGGTGCTTCTTTGAGTAATGTAATAAAGATAGCTACAGCTGCAGTTTTAATTGGTGTTCTAATCGATACTCTTATTGATGTTGATGTGACAGCAGAAAGTGCACCAATCAACGAGCGATTAGGCGAATATGAGTATAGAGTTGATCTTGCTACAAAAATTAAAACTGTGATGAATGATTTTTCTTGGATGAAAATAGATTCTATTAATTATGAAGGAGGTGTTTACAGGAAAAAATACTCTTCGAAGTTAGATGAGCCTTATGCTGTTGCTATTGTTCAGCCCTATATTGATAAAAAGTGGCACTCTATGGCTGTTACTATTAAGTTTATGGTGTTTCATCCAGATGGACACTATGAAAAATCAGGGATATCCAATCCCCGGAAATATCCTACTCCTATTTATCAAAAGGAAGCTATATATGTTTCAAAACAGGCCGTTATGCCTGATATGGAGGTATATAAGAAGCAAAGAATAGAAAAAATAACTAGGGATTATGAAAATAAAGATAAAAGTAAGAATGCTCGTATAGCTTATAAAAAGTATCGAAGTGACCTTAGGTATTATCAACGAAAAAAGAAATTCACTCGAAAAGAAGAAGCCTTCCTGCGCAAAAAGTACTGGACAGAAAATGGAGCTGCTAACTACAAAAACGAGTTAGAAAAAGCTACCAAACTTATCATTGATATGTTCCAGTCAGAAATGCAATCTCCTGACATCGCCAAAAATTAGAGCTTTTTCATCCAGTCACTCAATAAAGACTCAGAGTAGATAACCACTACTCTGAGTTTTATTTGTAGCAACATAACTGTTACTGATTGTCATTTAATAACCTCTCAATCACTTCAACTACCTTGTTAGACTTATCTAAATCGAGTGCATCTGGGTGAGGAGCTGAAAATGTCCTGGAGTCGTTGTCGAAGTATTTACCTGAGGCATCCGAAAACTTATCCGACAAAGCCGCTCTAATCAAAATATCTGCACCTATCTCAATATCACCGCCTGCAACACCAAAGGCTTGTTTTACCATCTTGCTGCCAAGCATTGAGCCAGGGTTAACGGCGACGACCATTGGACCTCTAGGCCCTAGCTGTTGAGCCAGACTTCGAGACCACATAGTGATAGCCAACTTACTTTGTGCATAGGCTGCACCATCGGTCAGCTGTTCTTGTCCTGCTAGAGCCTTGAGGTTAACACTAGCCTGAGCTGCCGAAGATAAGTTGACGATGCGTCCAGAGGCGTTGAGCACTGGCAACAACTTTTGAGTTAGCAGGTAAGGGGCTAGCGTGTTGACTGCAAAGCGTATATCCCATCCATTTTGAGTAGTTGTTGTCGGAGAGTTGTAAATGCCTGCATTATTAATCAGAACATCTAGTGTCGTATGTTTTACAATTATATCTTGTGCCAGACTTTCGACATCTTCCATTTTTGAAAAATCGGCCAGATAGCTTTCTACTGTGCCATTGGTTGGCAGTTTAGCCAAAGCTTGTTGAGCAGTGTCCAGTTTGGATTGGCTGCGACCATGTAAGAGAACGCGATGTCCTAGCGAAAGTAACTTTTCTGCGGTAGCTAAACCAATACCATCGGTGGAGCCCGTAATTAAAATTGTCTTCTGCATTATTTTCTCTCTTTCTTTTCGTCGTGAATAGTGAAGTCCGGAAGAACATCATCAGCCAGTCTTTTTAGAGTCGACTCGACGCATTGTTGATTAAAGCGTAGATTAAGCGCAACATGATTAATACCTATTTCTTCCAGAGACTTGAGATAGTTTCGTAAGGCATTAACACCAGAGCGAAAACCAAGATGAATCGGCGTTGGTGGTGCATTAGGATCGTTCACCAGATCCACATAAAGTGATTGCACTGCTGGTTTTATTGGCAGTCCTGCCTGTTGGGTTCGTTTTCTCCAGTCCGAGATTATTTGGGCTTGCACTGATACATCTCGAGGGTAGGTTATCCAACCATCTCCATTTTCAGCAAGCCAGTCTGGATGCTGTTGGCTGGCTCCGGTGATTAAGATCGGAAGTTTGCTAGAAACCGGCTTTGGCAACATATCCATGAGACCGTTAGGAGAACCATAGACATTTTCGAACGCAGGATGGTTTTCTGCCATGTGTCGAATGTACTCGTAGCTTTGACGAAATCGAACGCCACGATCACTAAATGGCAAGTTCAAAGCAGGGTACTCTTCTGGTCTATCGCCAGATGCAACGCCCAATAACAACCGACCATTAGACAAAACATCTGCACTGGCTGCTGACTTTGCTACGTGTGCCGGATGACGCAATGGCAACACAATGCTGGCAACACCTAAAGTTATCTTTTCTGTTTGTCCTGCCAGCAAGCCTAAGTAAACAAATGGATCAAACAGCTGACCCGCATCGCCAAATGTTGGAACGTTAAAGGGAATGTCTCTTAGCCAAATCGCAGAAAAATTTAGGCTCTCGGCGAGCTGAACTCTTTCTATATGATGTTTCATAGTGGGTTCAGCATTAGCCGAGTAGTTTTCGATAGGGGCGACAATGCCGATGCTCAAACGATGAGGCTGAAAGACAGAGTTAAATCCCTGATTGAGAGACTGGAATCGGGGAGGTATATTGGATTGAGGAACTAAAGGTTTTCTATCGACCCAACCTCCCCAATGTTGTTTTCGACTTGTCAGTGTTTTCATCGTATAACCTCTTCACGTTTTACCAAAGTAGGGCATCAAGCTAAATCATCTTTACCTTCGATTAAAAAGTGATGGCTTATTGAACCTGCTGTTCGAGCGTTTAAGTGAGGTACATATTCTGGATCGCTCATAAACGCTATGGCTGCTTCTTTTGAAGGCCATTCGATAACGACTCGTAAAGCTGCTTCTTCTCCTTTTCCTTCAAGACGTTCATGATGAGTGGTACGAGCTAAGTATCTTCCACCGTGTTTTGCTACTAAAGCATTTGCCGGACCGATATAGTCGGCTACCCACTCATCTGTCGTCGGTGTCACTTCTAAAACTGAGTAATAAGTCATTGTTGTCTCCAATAGTTTGTTAAAAAGAATACTTTAGAAACCTTCCAGTACAATTTTGCCAATTGAACGACCTGACTCCAGTTCTTCATGAGCCGCTCGCAGGTTTTCTGCATTAATAGTGCCCAGGTTTTTTCCCGCTGTGGTTTGAACTTTTCCCTGATCAACCAGGTCCGAAACTCGGTTAAGTAAATGACTTTGCTCAATCATATCTTTCGATTGAAACATGGAGCGAGCAAACATGAACTCCCAATGCAATGACAAACTCTTTAACTTCAATTGGGTAATATCCAGAGATTGAGGGTCATCAATCATGGCAATCTTGCCAAAAGGGGCCAACACTTTGACGTAGGTATCAAAATAAGAGTCGGTACGATTTAAGCTGGCAACGTGAGTGACTGCTCCAAGATCCAGTGCTTCAATTTGTGGCTGTAAGGGTTGAGTATGATCGATGATATGATCGGCTCCTAGCTTTTTTACCCAGGCTTGTGAGTCGGCTCGTGATGCTGTTGCAATAATTGTCGCACCGGTAAGCTTTTTTGCTAGCTGAAGTAAGATTGAGCCAACGCCACCGGCGGCTCCTACTACCAACAAAACTTCATCCGATTGTTCATTCGACTCTTGTTGTTGGAGTGATAAATGTTCAAACAGAATTTCCCAGGCAGTAATAGAAGTTAAAGGTAGAGCTGCTGCTTCGGCATCCGATAGGCTTTTGGGCTTGTGACCAACAAGGCGTTCGTCAACTAATTGATATTCGGCGTTACTGCCTTGACGGTTAAGATCACCTGCATAAAAAACCTTATCGCCGGGTTTAAATTGAGTCGCACTCTCACCTATCGCTATCACCTCACCGACGGCATCCCAACCTAAAACTTTTGGAGCTTCCTCAGTACCCGCTACATTCTGACGAATTTTATAGTCCACGGGATTGACGGCGATAGCGGTAACCTTAACTAACAGGTCGTGTCCGGTCGCAATCGGTTGAGGAAGCTCGATGTTGGTTAGAGATTTCGTATCAGTGATGGGTAGAGACTGGATGTAACCTACTGCTTTCATGTTGTTTCTCCGATGGTTGCCCCGTATCAGGGGAGAGGATGTCAGTAATTGATTAGGAGTCTAGTGCTTGATTAACTATGGATAAACAGCATAATAGTGGATACATTATCAAAAAATATTTGAAAATATGCAGCTTGAAGACCTCGAAGTCGTGCTAAAAGTCGCTAAGTTCCGCAGTATTACAGCGGCTGCGGCTCATCTAGATATGCGCGTTGCTACGGCCAGTGCTGCGCTTAAGCGCGTTGAAACTGCGCTTGGAGCCGAGTTATTTATTCGCACCACACGCCACTTGCGGCTATCCAGTGTAGGCGAGCGCTATATTCCACAATGTGAGCAGGCACTGCTGATGTTAGAGCAGGCCCGGCAGAATATGCAGGATGATATGGACGTAGTAGAAGGGGAGCTGCGACTTTCCTTATCGTCGGACCTGGGGCGCAACATTGCAATGCCTTGGCTGGATGAATTTGTCGAAGATCATCCTAAGGTGAGCTTGAAATTACACATTACGGACAGCAATATCGATTTCTTCCGAGATTCTGTCGACATTGCGCTTCGTTATGGTTCACCGAAAGATAGCCACCTTTATGGATTTAAAATATGCAATGTGCCTACATTACTTTGCGCAACGCAGGAGTACCTAAACGAGTATTCAATACCACAGCACCCTCAGGATTTAGCTTTGCATAATGGACTTTTCTATCAGCTCTATGATGTTATTCACGATGTATGGAAATTCTCTCGTGATGAGCAGGAGTTCAAAATAAAAATGCATGGAAATCGCGCATCTAACGACGGAGATCTAGTAAGACGTTGGTGTGTGGCTGGCAAAGGGTTGGCCATTAAGTCATCCCTTGATATGTCGAACGATCTTTTATCGGGCCGAGTGGTTAGTGTGATGCCTGACTATCAGCCTAGGCAAACAGAGTTATGGTTGATTTGTCCCAGCCGTCAGCTCATTACGCCAGCTGTTCGGTTATTAAGAGACCACTTGCGCAATAAGAGTATGAAAATACTATCAAAATTAGTGGAGAGAAAGTTTATTCTCAAAAGTTCGCTTGAATGATTTAAATACAGACAAGTCTTAAAGTGATAAATTTTTTGACATAAAAAAATCAGATCGCTAGCACAGATGCTTTAGCCATGCCAGAGGGAGGAGAAAAATTAACAATATGGAGAGATTTTGCAGAAAATAAGGAGATTAAATTAAGTCGCAACTTCTCGCAAAACTAACTCGAAAGCCGCGTTACCTAAAGGATAATCCAAACTTCAGTACAAAAGAGGAAATCAAATTATGGATTTATTCGAACATTTCAAGTCAATCAGCTTAGAGTTTGCAGAACGTACTAAATTATCTGCGTTTGACTTTAGAGAACGAGAAGGTTTTGCTTTATCTTTCGAGCATATTGATATTAACGTGGGAGTAAGAACAGAAAGAAATGAGCTATTAGCCATAGCCTTTATTAACAAGTTTTCTGATATTGATGCTGAAGCAACCTATAGAAAACTATTGGAGAGAAACTTTTTAATTTCTGATGATATTTCTGGAGCCTTTGGTGTTACACCAGGAGAAAACATTGTGACTTTCAGTTCTAAAATTGAATTAGAAACTGCTAAGGCTGAAGACTTATACAAGCTGATCTCACTCAGTTGTAAGACTGCCTTTTCTTGGTTTAAAGAAAACACTGATGAAGAAGTTGTAGAAGCAGTGAACATTGAAGCTGATATGCCATTTGGCGCAATGAAGATATAAGGAGATAATCATGCAGGTAGTTAATGATAATACAGCACTGATGCAGGCATTCTTGGATATTGCTACTGATGACTCGATTGGTGATGACAAAAATATTGGCTTAAATGAATCTTTTGAACCCATCACCATTGATGGTAAAGCGCCTAATCCAGGGCAACCACGTTTTGTATTTTTGCAAGCATTAGAACTTCTTGCTACCAAAAATGCCAATGGCATTCAGGAAAGTCTTGGTAATGAGTGGCATCAGAAATTCGAAGAAGGTGTTCAGTTTACAAAAGGTGAGTTAAAAGAAGTATTAGCGAAATACGATATTTCTAATGAAACTCTGCAAGGGCTCTCAAGTGAGAAAGCCATTAAAAGTAATTATAAATACGAGCTCGGCGATAAAGTACAGCAGTCATCAAGAGCCATCTTAGATAAAGTTGATCACTCCGACGATTCACCTAAAGCACAGCTAAAAGCTAGGCTTGCTGATTGGTCAAACTGTGGTAACGCTAGTCAAAACCTTGTTGATCGACTGAATGAAACCGTTGAAGGTTCTGTTGTTGACAAGCCAATAGAACATTTGAGTGGTTCTAAAGATGCCCAGAGGCTCCATGATCTGATTAATCAGGATGTTCAAGAAAGAACCTTTATTCGTATGAGTATTGCGGGTATTCATGATGTGACCATTGAGTTGGAGCCTGGTTCTGATAAGTGTACGGTTTTCCAGGGGTATCAAGGGCAGTATTCTGCAATGTGGTGGACTGATGAAACTTCGCAGCAATCTCCATTCACAGATCTAGCTAACAGTGAAGATCCAGAACTTCAACAAATGAAAGAACACTTTGGTAAGTCTCAACTTGTAGACAAAGCCGAAGTCGCGGACTTATTCAAGAAGTTTATGGAAGTTGATAGTTTTGAACATGGGGCTGAAGCTATTGCAGCCTGGAGAAACCTCCCTATTGCGCCGAATGCTAGTGACATTTTAATGAAAACCGGTGCTCGAGATGACAAGGTTCTTGAAGGAGATACGGATATTCAATTTGATGTGACTGAAAGAACAGTTTCTCTAGAAAAAGAACAGCAGCTACGTCATGAGTATGGCGATAGAAGCAATGCGCCCTTATCTTCACTAGTGATGGGCAAAGAGTTTATGCAAATTACGCACTTGAGTAATGATATTAAAAGAGAGGAAGCCGTTGAAAGAGCAAAAGATACGCTTCACTTCCTTCATAGGGAACTCCAACTTATTAATGTCGATAATTTGGATGACCAAGATAAACTTATTTATCAGGCTAAAATTGAGAACGCTCATGGTATTGCTTACGGAGAGCCCTTTGATGACTCTGAAGTAGAGCCTAATTGGGAAGCGATTGGTGCTGGCCAAATGCTTCAAGACTTTAAAACTAACTACGTAGAGCATTAATAATAAAAGGTTGGGGATATTATCTCCAACCTTTTTTATTTTAAGAAACGTATTTGGCACTAGCCAAAAATATTAGTGTATATTCAATTTCCAATATTGATGAGGCAATGGTTCGCAATCATAAAGGCGTTGAATTACATCATTCCCTTTGTTAGTTGCCCCATTTTTTGGAGTCAAACATCGATTGCTTTTATTATTACGCAACAAATGGTTGATTCCATTTCCTGTCTCGATACTCCAAAGTTGGTGAGAGCCATTTAAGTTACAATCCCAAAGCCTGAGCAATGTATAGTTCCCTGTTGCACCATTCATAGGTGTTAGACACTTACCCGAAACCGGATGAACTAACTGATCTTGATTATTCAAGTACCAATATTGATCGGTACGAGATTGATCACACTGGTGTTGAACCACCGAAGTTCCGTTTCCTGTACCTCCAAACTCAGGAGTAAGGCAGCGATTGTTGTCACTGTTTATCACCTTAGTCCAGCGATGCCTTACACCACTAGTGAGTCGAGACTTTTCATGATCAATGATATTTTGAGCCGTGTAAATAGAGCTGGGGATGAGCTGCCATGATTGGTTTTGTTTAGCACTGCAAGACTCTAACTTTTGACGTACGCCATTGTTGGTGCCATCGTCAGTGGGGGTTGCACAGTAAGTTCCAAACATCATCAAATTGACATTATAAATATCACCGTCAGTGTAAGATGCTTTGATATCCCAGTTTTTTGACACTCCAAACAGTGATTGAGAGCAGTCGGTCAAAAGCAATTGGGATGCGAAATTGGTTGCGACACATAATCCAGTATTAACATCGACTAGCTTACCTTCGTCATCTAGCTTAAATTCTTGCCATGCTCGGTCTATGCCACAGTCATATTGATGAAGCTGTGTATTTAAACCTCCACCATTAACAACCGTTAAGCAACGGTCATTGGCTTTGTTTTTGAGTTTGAAAACGTTGTTCATCGCTTTAAGAGAATATGCTTTTTCTGTTCCATAAGCTCTGAGTAATGCATCATTTTTAATACGCGTAAAGCTTCTCGTCATACTATAAATAGATTGGTTGAGCTCAGAGTTAATGGAGTTGCTTAATTCATTACTATAGCGTGTATGTTCCGCGCTGACGGCATTCAATGCATCCATATGACTCTGGTAGTTGTAGTCACCGAGCCTTTCTTGAATGTGTCGTACATAAGTGTATCCAGTAGCATTGTCAGTTACGTGATAGTCGTAGTAGGTATAGGTCTCGGGACATTTTCCTCCAGTACCAGCATAAACAGAACAATCGACCCAACGAATAACATTCCAGCTGTTGACATCTTGCACTACTTTTGCCATTCGCGAGGTTTTAATTTCCGCTGCGGAAGTGTTTAGATAGGATACATAATCTTCTATATAACCAGCCAGTTCGGTTGCGGCGGCTTTTTGCAATTCTTTAGGATCAGAGCAGTACTCTGGCGTTGGTAAACATACAAATTCTCTGGCATCGTGCAGAGCAATTTTCTCTTGCAAAATATTGATGTGAATACCCGAGATAAGAATGAATTCAGCAACCGTAGCAGCTTGCTTGCTCGCATCGTGAGCAACATTGTCTCTGAACCATAAAACGGCTTTTGCTATATCGGCATCAAGGTTCGTTAATCTTGCTAACTTATCTTCTGTAGAAATATTGCGCCATCGAGCCGACATATAATTTTTTTCGAAACGATCGGCAACATAATTAACTAATGACTTTACTTCTTCGTACTCTTCTTTATTTAGATGAGCAATCAGATCATTAATTACTTGATCTCTAGCTTGTTGGATATCTGAACGTATGGTATCCAATGTACCTTGAATATTATCCAGTTTGCCATTGATTTCGTCTAAAGCTTTGCTCACCGCATCTTCTTGAGGCCAAAATGCTCCAAGTAATGTTGAACCGACGATGTTGGCGGGGGGAGGCAAGTTGTCCGACAGCCCGTAAACAAAAGATTGCAAAGCGCCTTCGCGTTCTTCTGGTGGTGCAAGGAGAATCCCCGTTGCACTCTGTGCCAAACCATACATGGCTTCTTCCCTGGCTTGACGCTCTTCGTCGTTATCTGGAGCCGGGTCATTTGTATAAGCTAATTGAGATGTTCCCAATAGTAGGGTCGTTAAGAAAGCTGTTTTAAAACGAGCTTGCTGAGTAAAACGAAAGCTTTTTCTCATAGAAGGCTCCTGTGTGTCATTAGTTTTTTAAAACAACACAGGAGCGTATGCAACAACTTCCATGTTGTTTCATTGAATAGGTGTCTTACTGCTTAATAACAAGTTATCTCTGAAGGGGTAGTATAGTGAAGCGGTGTGATCCGTAACAGCGATTATTTAGATATGTGAAATATTACCTGAATATGTATTGCTTGGTCTCGTTATGAGATTGTTTGCTGCTCTAATACTGTTAACTCTATAGAGTGCATAAAGTTTATGTTGGCTGATTAACTGAAGTGCTTTGAGTGGTTTGACTAAATATTAAGGGACTAAACACTAGGCTCCTAACTTATCCAACAGTCCATCTTTATAAGACTTGCTAACATTAACATGATCGCCATTAGAAAGGATGAGCTGATACTTCCCATCGGCCAAAGTTTTTAATTCTCTGACCTCAGAGAGCCTGACTATCGCTTTTCTGTGTACTCGATAAAAAACATCAGACCCTAAATGTTTTTCCATAAAAGACAAGCTCACTCTGTGCAGGTGACAACCTTCTGAATGATGGACTTGCACATAGTTACCTTCTGATGCTAACCATAAAATATCCGCAACCTGGATAATTCTTATAGAGCCTGTAGAACGAATGACTAATCTATCAAGACTGATCGACTTATCAAAGTACTGCTGTTGTTGATTGTGAAGCTGCTCAGAGGTTTTAGCATTAGCGACTTGTTTCTCAGCTCTTTCAATCGAGTTTTTAAAGCGCTCGTTATCAAAAGGCTTTAACAAGTAGTCAATGGCATAGAGCTCAAATGCTTGTAATGCGTAGTTATCAAAAGCGGTTATAAAAACAATAAGAGGTCTGGATTCCATATTGAATAGTCGCTTGGCCAGCGAGAGGCCATCTTGTCCGGGCATTTGAATATCCAGGAATATCACATCAATATGGTTGGTTTTAATGATTTCCTCAACGCCTTCTCCGCTTTCAAACTCGGCGACAATATTCCAGTGCTCAAAGCGACTCAATGACTCTCGTACATTGAGCCTCGCCAGTGGTTCGTCATCAACGATAACGCATTGAATTTTATTCATCATCAATTACCGGAATAGAAATGTTAGACACATAACAATCATTGACTTGTCCATGGGTTATTGAATAGCTGGAACCATACAAATTATCGAGTCGTTCTTTTAAGTTAGTTAGTGAAGTTCCTAAGCCATTGGAAGGATGATTGCGATTAATAAGCGTGTTGCTTATATGAAATATCAAGGCATTGTCTTTGTTATCTATTGTTAACTTAATATTGATTAAGTCACCTTGCTTAGCCTCTGCCACGCTGTGGATAAAAGCGTTTTCTACTAGTGGTTGTAAAACAAAAGGAGGGCAGAGCAGATTCAAGTCTTTTTTGTGTTGGGTGATGCTAAAATTAAAACGCTCTGAAAACCGAAGTTTTTGCAAAGCTATATAGTTGTTCACAAACTCTAATTCGTCAGCGAGTAGAATAAATTCTTCTTGGCTAGCTTTAATTGTAAACCTCAACAAATCCCCTAGCCGAGCAACCGCGGTAATGACGCTTTCTTTATCATCTTGTCGAGCAAGTGCGCTGATCGAGCCTAAACAGTTGAATAAAAAATGTGGGCTAAGTTGAGATTGCAGGGCCTTCATTTGTAAATGCGTAAGGCGCAATTCCGACTCTGAATGTTTCTTTTCCAGCTCCAGTGTTGCCAGTAGTACTTGTTGGGAGTATTGGTAGTAGACAATTGCAGTACTGACACCAAAGGTTACAGCATAAAGAATGGCATAAAAGAATATGATCTGGCCAGAAAGGATATTGAAGACTGCTGTAATAGAGCGAAACTCCATATCAAAGAAAAAGATTCCCAGGTAGGCATCTAAAACAAAGAATGCAGGAAGCCAAATCAGTAAGCCGACAAAAAACATATAGACAAAATAACGAATGCTTTTGTAGGGAGCTATTTTAGATAACGCTGAATAGAGAGCAATATTAAACAATGCCCAGCTTGAATACACCGATAGATAAAAAATGAACTCACTAAAGTTGAGTGTTTGTTCTCCTCGATACTTAAGAGTATCCAAGTAGCGAGTAATAAAGTGTATGAACGCAATAAAGGCCCAAATCAAGAAGGGCAGCAGCCAGCGATTAATTAGATGTTTCAAAGTAATATGTCCAACAAGGCACTACGGTTATTCTGGCCTGTTGCTTCTTAACGATAGCCACAGCAGAGACCTACAGCGAATGGTCTATAGACCTAGAGTATGGCAGTAAAACATCAATAGTTTCAAGCATCTAGTGAATCTTTTTATGCCTCTAAACACTCGTAGGCAGAGGCTTCTATTTCGTCACTCTTAGCGGTAGTTTTCATCACATAAGGTCCATGTTTCGTCACATCGCTATTGAATGCCTTAATGGTTTTCATTAACTCTTCACTCATTGCACAACAACCATAATGGATGAGGAATCTAATAATGAAAAATCTAGTCCGCGTTTTAATAGTCTGCTTAGCAATGGGATCGGTAGCCTTATTTGCTGCTAACAAAAAGGAGTTGCCACTGTCATATTTGTTATTTGACGGTTTGCATGCAAGTGAGAATGGAGCTGTCTTTGCTGCTGGTGGGTACAGTGGTTCAAAGGTTTATTATATTACACCAGAGGGGGCGACTTCTGACTATGCCGTTGGCCTGAATGGACCTGTTGATATTACGAATGATTCAGAAGGCAATCTATACGTCACTAATTTTAATAGCAAAGTGGTCAGTAAAATATCGACAACAGGAGAAGTCTCCGATTTTGTGCAGACTCTGGATGGTCCTTCTGGTATTGCATCCGACAGTCAGGGAAATTTATATGTCTCTCATTATGGCAACGGGAGCGGTGATGGCGATACTATCCTAAAAATCACTCCAGACGGTACTTTAAGCGTGTTTGCACAAGGTGGTGATCTACTGGCTCCTGTGGGTATTGCTATTGATGATGAGGATAATGTGTACACGGCAAATCTTCACAATGGAAAAGTGTTAAAAATTAGTCAGTCGGGTGAACAAGAAGTACTAACTCAGATTGAATCCGATGTAGGGTATGCCATTGGACATCTCACTTTTGCTGATGGTTTTTTATATGCCACGGGTATAGCTAGCCATAAAGTGTATTTGATTAAGCCGAATGGCAAAGTGAGAACCCGAAAAAATACCGATGAGGGATATTTTCCTAATGGACTTACCTTTGACAAAACAACCGGGAAGTTGTTGATAGCGGATGCATTTGTTCAGAGAGCATCGTTATTAAAAGTTAAAGCAAAGAAGCGTTATTCTCTGTAATATTTACGGAGTAGTAGAGCCCTCAGGTTATCCCCTTTCCTGAGGGCTTTTTAATTAAAATGAGTAAGGTTGCTATTCGTGACACCGCATTTCTCGCACAGCTTTTTTCTGTAGCCTATACTTGTTGATATCTAACAAAAATTACTCCCTCTGTGACAGTATTTAACAATAAGAATCTCAATAGGTTATTGGCGTTGGCGGTCGCTTCTTCCTATGGATGGGCCGATGAAGGAGACTTATTTGATCTCGACTTGCGTGACCTCATGCAAGTAACGATAGTTTCTGCTTCAAAAAAAGAAGAGAAGCTCCAAGATGCGCCAGCCACGGTTATTGTTCTGACAAAAGAAGTATTCTCTTCTCGTGGGTATCAAAACTTGTCCGAAATCTTTGATGACCTGCCTGGTATGGATGTTGTTCGTCCCTATGGAGATACTTATTACAAGAATTATATGAGAGGGTTTAGAAATACGATAGGCTCGCCTTTTTTATTGCTGATCGATGGCGTTCAGCAAAATTCACTGTACTTTAATATTACTAGCACAGTTACCTCTTACCCATTGAGTAATGTAGAGCGGGTTGAGGTGATTTATGGTCCGACGTCTTCTGTCTATGGTGCTAATGCATTGATGGGGGTTGTGAATGTTATTACTAAAAAGGCTCAACAGAACGAAGGATGGCTGGTTGATACTCAATGGTCCATCAGCGACAGTGCCTTTAAGGTTTTTGATGGTCGAGCGTCACGCAAAAAAGGTGAGTTAGAAACTATTATTTCATTTAGACGCTCGCAAGGAAATTATAATGATGCAGTAGAAAATAATCGCTTCTATTGGTTGCAGGATTCTATTTATCAAAATGAAAGGCTATGGGGAGGAGCGTTAAGTTCCAATGCAATTAATCCGGGTGTGTTTTCATCGCCAGAAGACATGGTTGGCATAGATGCTCGACTGATATATAAAAACACCGAGTTTGCGGCGAGCTACTTTTTATTAGATACCGGATATGGGACCATTTATCCTGCAGATAGGATCCCTGCCAACTCCACCTGGCCCAGAATACAATATGATGCCTATGTGAAACATCAGTTTGATATTAATCCCAAGCTGAACAGTAAAGTCTTGTTGCGTTATCGTTATGATGGTATCAAAAATGATTCTTATGATCTGGAAGGTTTTAATCGAATGAATCCTAGCGATACTGACTATCTAGATATAGGGGGCATCACACTTGCGCCTCAAGAAACGGCGCGTTTTCTACATTTTTTCTATTGGCAGACTCGTAATTGGTCTTGGTCTTTATTTCAAAATTTTGATTATCAAAATAATGAGTACTTATCTGCGGTATTTGGTTACAAAGTTGAAGTCAAAGATTTGCAAAGGGCTTACGACTTGCCAACCAGTGGCCCGTTAAGTCCTGAGCTTTTTGTCCCATATCATGCTGACTACTGGCCTCAGCCTCCACAAAGTAGCGTTGTCCCAGATAATCGAATAACTTGGGTAGATAGAGGTGTCTATGGTCAAGTTTCATATCGTTTTGATGATGAACAACAATTTAGCTTTGGCCTTCGATGCGATGACAATTCTGTGTATGGCAGTGAGCTTACTTTTCGAGGAGCTTATATTTACAACATAGATGAATGGTCCTTTAAGCTCATTTATGGTGAGGCTTACCAAGAGCCTGTTCCTCGTAATCTTTATGGTGCCTGGACTGGCTCAGGCAGTTCACCGGATTTAAAACCAGAACAAGCGAAAACGACAGAGTTCAGCGTGACCAAGACGAGCGAGCAGTCGCACCACCTGGTCAGTCTTTATCATGCGGATATGCGGGATGTGATTGTTGGCTTTACGGGTGGTGCCAGAAACAGTGGCAAGAGGGATGTGGTCGGATTGGACTATCATTATCAAACTGACTGGGATTTTGACTGGGCGCAAGCAACACGATTCTGGACTTATACTTCTTTGATACTTGAGCAAAAAGAAGATAAATTCGACTTACAACAAGGTGACTTCTTGGGGGCTGGGATTATTGGAGATTTGGCCGATGTTAAAATGTTTGCAGGGATTCACTCTACATTAAATGATCATTGGTTACTTAATTTGCGAGGACGCTATATCGGAAGCCGTGAAACGGTAGATACTAATCCATTAGGAGAGATTGATGCCTACTTTCTTCTGGATGCTCACATCAAAAGAAAAAATCTAATTACTGAGGGATTAGACGTAAGTTTTAGCATCACTAATTTGCTGGACCGCGACTATGACCATCCTGGTATTCGAGATGCCAACTCCGGCGACCCTTATGCTATGCCAGAATTACTTAATGATATTGGTTGGTATGGTCCTAATGAAAGAGAGTGGCGCGGAAGTCTAGGGTGGTTTAATTCTAGACTGCCGCAACCTGGGCGTCAGCTTTTTGTTCGTTTGGGTTATGTTTTTTAGTGGTTTTAGAATCGTATTGATACTTGTGAGTGGTAAGTAATTAGAAATTAGGCTAGGAATGCATATTCTAATACTTAGTTGAAGCTTCTTATGCTTTCATATATCTTCATCGGCTTCTCTTTCTTCTCTTCTATGATGAAGATCATTTATAAATAGCACATTGCTGTATATGACATAGAGAATAGATTCCACCTGAAGTAGGCTGAGTATTGAAATGAGAGATATTAAAAGAGATTTTGATACTAAGATAGTGTCTTGATCAAGTGAAAAGATTGGATAGAGAGCCTTTAAGAAAAATATAATCATAATGGCTAAAACAACAAGGGCTGATTTTATTACACTTCCTACTAAGCCCTCTAATCTTTTCGTTTCTTCAAGTGACTCACTGAAGTCAACATGCTCTATTTTCTTAGGATTTGAAATTCTAACTAGAGCATTAGGGTATAAAAAAGCTATCCATATACCCATTAAAGTAAAAACCATGCTGGAAATTGAAAGCAGAGCACTTAAATAATCTTTTAAACTTGAGTAGCTATAATTATAGCTCAGCTTGTAGTTTGCTATAGCAATAATTGAAAATAAGAGTGTGTAAGCTAGTAATCTTAAAATCATTACTTTTCCTAGTTAAGATTTTCTTTCTTTGAACTTTCTTTTATCGAACGGCGAATAGGGCGTATGTAGCGCTCTCTATCTTTCATGATCTCTTTGCAAAGTTGTTTTCCGGTAAGGATGTCGTCAGATTTTTTCAGTACTGTTATATTATCTCTGAGGCGATATTTATCTACCCAGTATACTCCAGATTCTGTTTTGAAGCCTATGTTATTCCATTCGCCATTCTTTCTGTTTTCTTTTGCATTTTCCTCAATTATCTTCTTTATTTGATGGGCTGATGGCTTCGCTTCTGCTTGGATTTCTATCTTTCTTTTTTTTGCTTTTGGTTTTGTTGGAACTAAAGGGATGACTTTGTTGAACATTTTTATCCATTCATTTTTCTCGTCTTTGCTATCAACAATAATAGTTTCTCTTCTTACAATGTGAGTGACACTTTTGGCTAATCCTTGAAGCTCTGAACTTGAAGTGTTGAGGCTTTTAAGACTAATATTGAACCTATACATCAGGCGGGAACCATCAGATTTTTCATGGGTAATTCTAACAAAACCTTTTTCAGTTACTTCTTTTTTTCTGTTTTTATGTTTCACTCTATTGTTTATGCAAGACTTTATATAGTCTTCAAATAGTTGCGCGTCACATACTGAGTGATCAAACTTTATAGAAACAACTGTATTGAATTCTGGAATTATCCAGTAGTAGCAAGGTCTTCCCCATATTACTTTTTCTCCTTGGAAACCACTTGTATATTTTATAACTTTGTTACTTCCAGTAGTACTGTTTTCTGGGGCCCCCCAAAGTGTGCCTGCGCTATCTGTATCCGACTTCCAAAGAACTATAAAATAGTCTCCAGTTTCTTTATTCTTAAATATGTCTTTGCAATAGCACTTTGCTTTGTTTCTGTTCTCGCTTGCAGGGTCCCATGGTATAGTAGTAGGGAAAGATCTATTACTCACCCAATCAGATATTAGGTCAAATGTTTCCTTTAGGTCACATCCGTAGTTGGTTTCGTTCCCTGGTTTATATAGTCCGCATAGGTCAACATCAAAAAAATTCATATGGCCAACATCTACTTTCATTATTACCTTCTCTTCCCAAAATTGTTTTTTTATTAGTTATTTTTGTTCACATGCTCGAACATTAAGTTACCAGCAATAAACGGGAGAGACATTACCGTAAGGAGGCTAATTGAATAAATGATTGCAATAAGAGATTTTTCATAATCTCTAGAAAGGTATATGTTGATTCGTGGCAATAACAAAAAAAGATTTCTTGATTGCTTTTCAATCAGCACCCATGTAATTAAGTGAGTTTGTAAATTCTGAGTTTTAAATTTTTCGAGCTATTTGGGAGATATATTTCGTCCATTTTACTTCTAAAGTAACTCTTCGAGTACATTTATTAGAACTAGTATTATTCTCAAGTTATTTATCAACTAGTTGGAAGCACCCATACTATCTAGCGTACAGGGTTTTTAATTTATGCATACTTCAAAATTTCTAGATACTATACTCATATAGTAATGCTTCTCGTTTCCCAGTAGCTTATTGCTAGGAAGTTTTTCTAGAATAAGCGCTTTTCAATCAGGAACTTCTATTTCATGTCTCACAGTCATGGAGCCCACGATCACTCATGTCATGGGCATGCCCATAGCAAAAATGAGAAAAAACTGGCCACTGCGGCTGTGTTAACGGGCAGCTTCATGATCGCAGAAGTGGTTGGGGGCGTTATTTCTGGTTCTTTGGCCCTGATTGCTGATGCCGGGCACATGCTTACAGACTTTGCTGCTTTGGTGTTAGCCTGGATTGCGCTGCGTCTTTCTCGACGACCTGCAGATAGTATTCGAACCTATGGTTTTGAGCGCTTCTCTGTTCTCGCAGCTTTTGTTAATGGGCTCTCGCTGTTTGTTATTGCTGGATGGATCTGTGTTGAAGCCTACGAACGTTTAACTCAACCTGTCGAAGTGTTAGGGGGAGTGATGCTATGGATTGCCATCGCTGGATTTGTAGTGAATATTCTGGCCTTTTGGATGTTAACCCGTGGAGAAGGTGAAAACCTCAATGTTAGGGCTGCTGCGTTACACGTTGCTGGGGATTTATTGGGTTCGATTGCAGCCATTATTGCATCCATTGTCATCATCTATACGGGATGGACTCCGATAGATCCTATCTTATCCGTTTTTGTCGCTGTGATTATCCTGCGTTCAGCCTGGATGGTAATCAAAGAAAGCGCTCAGATTCTATTAGAAGCCGTGCCCAAAGGATTTGATAGAGACAAGGTTATCAAAACCCTGGAGCAAGAAGTTGAAGGCGTTGTTCGAGTGCATCATCTTCATGCCTGGTGTATTAATCAGGAGCGGGCAATGGCTACTCTGGAAGTTGAAGTAGAAGCAGGTACAGACCGTCATAAAGCGAGAGAGCGGGTTAAAGATATTTTGGAAAGCTCTTTTGCTATCGGTCATGCAACCGTTGAAGTGGAAGAGAGCTCTACTCAAAAAGAAAAGAGCACTCCACATCAATGCAGAGTGCTTTAAGCAAAAGCTTACTCACCTAACACTTCAACCATAAAAGCCTTTAACTTACTATTAATGCCTTCTCTCTCCACTACGCCAGATCGAAAAGGGGCTTCCATTTGTCGAGCTACATTGGCTGCATAATCACGCTTACCTAGCTTTAGATAAGTCTCCATCAATGATATAGCTGTGAACAAAGTGATCGGCGTTTCTAACTTTTGTATTTTTAGTTGACCTTCGAATGATCTGAGGAACATTTCGGCGGCTTTGTCATATTGCTTTCGATCATAGTAGATATGACCAAGGTTGCGCATGGTATCTAAGGTGTAGTAACTGTCTTCACCAAAGATCTTCTTTTGAATAACATAGTTATCGCTGAAGTGCTGGTAGGCTTTATCGTAGTTATTCATGATGCCGTAATAGTTTGCCAGGTTATTACGAGTAAAGGATGTATCTTCATGATTAACCCCAAGCACTTTTATTCGAAGTGCTAACAGTTCTTCTGCCATTTTAACGCTTTGTAATTTTTTCTCCATGTCGTCTTCTTTCATTCCTACATAAAGGAGATTTACTGAAGCGTTATTGAGATTACTCATGGTTTCTGCGTGAGCGTTTCCGAGATGCTTTCGTGCAATGGCGAGGTTTTCGTTGGATATATCTAGAGCTTTTTGATGTTCTCCTTTTGCACTTTCCAGTTCCGCAAGTTCTGTATAGAGCTGAATAACCTCGACAGATGAGCGAGGGTATTTTTTTTGCAAGAGTTTTAGTGCTTCGTTTAAATTAGTTTCTGCTTTGGTAAAGTTTCTTAAACCTTTGTGAGAGCGACCCAGGGTAAAGTGCAGTTGCACTTTTACATCATCTTGCGCTTCGGTAAAAGCGGCCAGTTTTTTCTCTGCATCATCTAAAAGGTCAATGACTTTAACATTGATACCTTTTTCTCTCGGGTCGACAGAAGCAAAAATGTCGCTGATAAATTGACTGACTGCTTCACTTTTCTCCAACTCCTGTTGAGCTTTTGCTAATGCTTTTCGCTCTTTATCTAATGACCACAAACTCACACCTGTTGCACTGATTAACATGATTGTGACCATGGCTGCAACGGCGGTAGAAAAACGATTTCGCTTAAGGAACTTTTTCAATTGGTAGCTTGTAGATGAAGGCAGCGCGTTGATGGGGTAGCCTTGCTGCCAGCGTTGTATGTCAAAAGTTAGCTCCGCTACTGATGCATATCTTTCCTCTGGCCGCAGGTGAATCGCTTTAGCGATGAGTGCATCAAACTCGAAGTTAAGTAAGTGCCTGAGTTGCTTATTAGAGAGCTCTCTCTGATAAGCCAGCTCCCGTTGTTTATCATTATTGATAAACAGGTGACTGATTTTGAGCGCAGGCTGCTTTTTCTGAGCAAAAACATCTTCGACTGACGCCCCTTCTTTAATAAAAGGATTTATGCCAGACAAAAGTTCACATAGCACTAAGCCCAACGCATAAACATCCGATCGAGTATCAGCTTGCTGATTCACATCCAATTGTTCTGGGCTCATATAAGCAGGGGTACCGAGACCGGCAGGGTTATTCAAGCCTTCGCTTATGTCACTATCCAGTTGTTGTTCTGCAATACCAAAGTCAATTAACTTGGGTTCTGCCTGGTCACCATCAGTGGCGATCAGAATATTCTGCGGTTTTAAATCACGATGAATAATCCCTTTTTGATGGGCATATTGAACCGCATTCGCAATTTTACTAAAAAGCTCAAGGCGCTTTGGGATTGATAGTTGATGGCGTTGACAATAGGTTGCCAGATCAACCCCTTCAATTAACTCCATAATAATAAACGCGTGGTCATCAACCGTAACGCCGGCATCATAGATATGAGCAATATTAGGATGTTTGAGCTGAGCTAATACATTGTGCTCAAAAGATTGCTGAGTGAGCGAGTGGAGCAGCTTTTGACGAGTTATTTTAATGGCGACTTGATGATCAAATTGTTGATCTGCTCGGGTTGCCTTAAAAACAACGCCCATACCGCCTTCACCAATAACCTCACTTATCGTATAGGAACCTACTTGATCACCGACATTCAATTCTAGCTGAGTGTTGAGTAACTGATTGGCATTATTCATTACCAGAGTACGTAGGCCTGGTCTTTCTGATTGCTCAGATTCGGCTTTGAGCATCTTGCGTACTTCGCAAAGAATGTCATTGGAGTGTTCGAGCCGTTGTAGCCGATGATGTTGTTGCTCAGGTGTTAACTCAACCAGTTCATCAAATAATGATTTGATGGTTTTCCAATCATTTGCGTTCATAGGTTTCTTATTAGTGTTGGCTTTTTAACCAGGCGCGAGCAGCCCGAATGTCTCGTTCTACTGTAGCGATGGATACATCGGTTACGTCGGCAATTTCTGGATGAGTGAGTCCCCCAAACAGAGATAACTCCAACATGGCCGAGGCTCGTTCGTCGAACGTGGAAAGTTTAACAAGCATATCATCCAGCATAATAAGCTCATCCATAGCTTGATGGTAGGGAATGACTTCATCATCAAAGGTGACGGATTCTTTGTTCATACGTCGCTTATGCGAGTTTTTGCTTTTGGCGTGATCTACCAAAATTCGACGCATGGTTTTAGAGGCTACGGCCATAAAGTGCTTTTTGTCGTGCCAGTCGATATCGGTTTCGGCTAAACGTAAAAAAGCTTCATTGACCAAAGCGGTTGCTTGAAGAGTATGCCCAGCATTTTCGCGGCGCATATAGTCTCTGGCTAAGCGATGAAGCTCGTTAATCAGAGTTGTGTCTAGCTCGTTTTTGGTGGAGACGTTACCTTGCCTCCACTCACTCAGAGCTTGAGTCAGGATTACGGCTGAGTCGAAAGTCATATTATTAGAAACGTTGTTTTTTTGAGTCGAGGTTATTTTATCAGTCGCTCCATAGGCCAGCAATTTTCTGACACTGGATATATTACCAATGAGATATTTTTGAATGAAAAGTCATCGTTTTTCCTCTTTTTAATCTCATATTGTATTTCTTTTTCAAGAATCGAATTTTTTTTGATTTTTTATGAGGGGATTTTGAATCTGTTTTCGCTTTCTTGGTTGAGTCATTTAGAAACGTTGACATAATTATTGGAGAAATTTATGGACACCCAAAAGCGCAACCACACAATAAAATCTGCCATTGCAGTTTCTTTGGCACTCGGTACCTTATCAGGTTATGCCGCGCCTGCTTTCCAGCTCGGTTCGGAGGAGCTGAAAGATGCCATGCTTGATACCTTAACGGCAGCATCATCAAAATCGCTGAACAAAACTGGCGACACCATTCGATACCAATTAGACGCCTTTAAAGTGGATTTAACTTGTCATAATGGATGGTTAGATATTTCTGAGCAGTATTCCAGCAATGCGACTTATTATCAGTGTGAAGGTTCAGTTGAGCTTGACCCTGTCGCTGGTGATCAAACCCCGGTTATTGCTAACACGATTAACACTTATCAGTTGATCGTAGCCAGCAACGGTGAGTTTTTTGGCGAGTTACGTCAAATTCCCAATCTGGGTTTTGATGGTTCTAGCTGGTTAACTGACAATACCAGTGCAAGCCGTTTTGCATTTGCGGTGGCTAAAGGCGCTATTCTTAATGATTATGCGAATATTGCGGTCGGCCTTCCTGAAAATCGTATTATGGCATTTTTTGATATGTCGGCCACTGATGGTGGGAAAGTGAATTTAACCGATTCCATTGAAGCCTCCTTTGGCAGTAATTCAGCCAGCTTAAAGTTTGTGCTGGATTGGAATGATCCTCTTTATTATTTCGAAACAGATTTCTTTACTAAAGGCGCGTTAAAATCCAGTCCAGTTCAGCTAAAAGCACAAGGTTTGTCGTATCACGGACGTTTAGGATATGCAGCCGACTATCCATTGTGGAATGGTAGTGAATGGCAAGGTGCGAGCTGGGATTCTGATCACTGGATAAAAAGTGATAATTTTGATTCAACCAAATTTACACAAACTGGTCATGTGGTTGTTGGTGGAACCATTAAGCTTCAGCCTTATCCGATTTCTATCGATGGTATGTTCAATGTGAATTATGACGCCAATGGTGATGGTTTAGGCGGCGGACAAGGAATAGCCAACAAAATTACGAACAAGTTAACAGAAATGGTCAGTGATACTGCGGTTGCTGGTAACGGCGCACTAAAACTGGACCTGGGACAGTACGCTGGCTTGAAGTTTGCCATGACGTTAGGTAAAGGCTCTGTTAATTTTAATACGGCACAAAAGTCCTTTTCTTACTGGGCAGAAAGTGTTGAAGCTTTTACTGGCGGTGCTGCCGGGAATATGATTGCTAAATTAATGAAAGGCATGCAAACGCCAGAAGTACAATCTTATGGTCATGTAGAAATTGATGACTCTAAGATTTCCAGTTTTGACGCTTTTATGAAAGCGGATTTGTCACACAACGGATACATCTTAAAAGGCTACCAAAATATCCATTTCAATACGCCTGGTTTTAAAGATGGTATGAAGATGAAAGGTCGTTTTGGTTACAAAGGCTCTGATATCGGCTTTAAACTGGAAGTTGACGACAGCACCTGTAAAACAACCATTGATACTGGCAGCAGTGTGAGTGTCGGTGGCTACAGTCTGGGTAATGTATCGTTTGATTTATGTAAATCCATCGATAGCTCTATTATTCCTATCTCTGGTATTGTTAATGTTGCGAACGAATCCATTCAGGTGGCAGGAAATACTGCCGTTAATGCTGCAAATACATTAACCTCAGCGGCTAATCAAACGATTGATATGACGAATGGTACTGTAGAGCAAGCGACGGTCGAGTTAAAAGAGACTGGAGTTCAGGTAAAGAATGCTGTAGCAAAATATGGTAACAAGGGTAAACAGTTTGCAATGAACACTTTGAACTACTCCTCTGCCAGCAAATTTGCCCAGAAGTTCTCTAGCTATATTGCGAATAATGGCCTAAGTACTGGAGATTTGTCTCTAGGTGGTTCTAAGTTAATTAAATGGCAAACATTTAAAATCTATGGTGGTGGAAACTACCGCGCTAAAGTTAATGGACTTCAAGTATCTGCCGAGCATACATCTAACTTGAAAGTAAAGTACTGTGCTAAAGTAAAAATAAAGGGATTGCCAAGCAAGCAAACTTGTAAAACGGATAGTTTAAATACTATCTCTGGTAATCTTGACCTTAATGGTTGCTTTAACACTCCCAGCATGAACAAGTCGTTTAAGTTGTTAGGTGTGAGAGTGAAGTTTCCTATCCCATCTAAGAAGCTTTGCATGTTTTAGTCGAAAATATCGACATAAAAGGGCGGCTTGACCGCCCTTTGTTTATGCAATACGTATATTATTTTATCAACTCTTTTCTTTTGAACCTTAGCTGTTGTATTGTTTAGTCTCGTTCTCTCCAACAAAAAAATAATAATCTGGAGGATGCTATCGATGATTAAGCATTTAAGCTTTTGGTTAGGTGTATTTATTGCCGCTATATTAACCATTCCTATTGCTTATGGTGTCATCTCACTAGTTGAAGAAAGGGCCGCTGATATAGCCTCGATGATATTTGGGGTGGTTTTTACTATTTTACTCGTTCTTTTTATTGCTCTGTTCTGGGGCGATAGCATCATGAAAAAGCTAGGCCTGACCGTCAAAAAAGACATGACGAGTATTCTGGAACTTTCATCCGAAGTGATTAAAGGTGTTATCGATAAAGATGTTGATAAGTCATTGGACTCGACAAAGGAATTAAGTCAGGTAGTTGTTGCCTGGTATAGTTGGTCAACCTTGTATAAATGGGTACTACAAACCAGTATCGCATTGTTATTAGCCTTTGCGGCATTTGCTGGTACAGTGCTTGTCTTTGAGCAGATCCGTAAAATTGAAGAACAGACCCAGCAGCTTAAGTTACAAGGTGATTCGCTCAGTATTCAAAATGAACTATTAAGCTTGTCGATGACCGAGGAATTTAGAAAGCAGCTTGATAGTGGAGCTAGGAAAAAAGCCCCCGCGTCTTTTTTATATGACTTTCCTGAATGTAAAGATACCGATAAAGAGGGTAAGAAGATGTCGCTCTCCGTAAGCCATGATAAAACATTTTTCAGCGAGCCGAATCCTTCTGTTATTGCGTCTTTATCTAATCTTGCAGCCAATGAAAAGATAACCAGCAAAGTGGCTGACTCCATGCGGTCTCTACTACGAGATGAAAGTGGAAAGGTTGCTCTCGGTGCGTTAAAAACATTGGAAGAATCAAAGCTGGCCTACGAGACTGAAGAAGTCGTTGTGCAAAACATAGTGGCAGAGGATGTTCTGCTTAACTCAAGCCTGACTATTGTTTTTGTTAATAGTTATGTTGATGGATTCTCTTGTGATGACTGTGTTGTAAAGTTCTATGATTCTTATGCTCGTAATATTAAAGCTAGAAAGGTGATGTTAAATACCAGCTGGTTAGAACAAGAGCAAACCTTAGGTGAAGAGTTACTGAAAATTGAAGAGGCAATCTGGTCTATTATTAGCATGCCTAATCACACCTACTTGCCTACATTGGCGAGCGATGGAAGGTTTATTGAAACATCTTTTTTGCTAATGTGGGGAGAGGGGATGACTCGATTTTCGGTGGCGAGGGCAGGTGAACAGAATATAGTGCCTCCAACACCAGCCGAATGTGGACAATTCCCTTATCCTCAATTTTGTTCTCTTTCGGATGTGTTTTCTTGTCAGTAACGATTGGTTAAATAGAAAGGGCCTGCTAATGCTGGCCCTTGGTGAGTGCTAGTAAATTGAGTTGCTATGTTTATTAGCGACTTTTAACGCGAATGCTGCCATTTACATTTTCCAGGTCAATAGAAGCGCCGCCAGAACCCACTTCACCACTCATGCTCGAGCCTACGTATTTACCTTTCTTTACGTAAATACCAAAGTCGTTGTCGATAGAACCGCTAACCGTTTGAGCATCGATACGGGCATTGGCATTATTAGGGAGCGTGAGCTCAAGTGAACCATTGACTGAGCTTAATTCAATACTTTGAACGTCGCTAACATTTTTGAACGAAACATCGATAGCACCGTTAACAGTTCTAACATTAACATCAGAGGTGTGACTGTCTGTTGTGATTTCGCCATTGACCAGATTGGCATTTAATTTTCCGGTGACGCCTTCGATATTGAGATCACCGTTAACCAGATCGATGCTTTTTAAGTTAACGCTTTTAGGTACCGTTAATGTGTAACTTACTTTAACGTAACCACTGTTGTAGCTGCGATCTTTTTTATGCTTGGTTTTAATTTTTAGGCGATCCTCTGAGGCATCAATCTGAACTTTAACACTGTCTCTTCTTTCTTGATCCGATGCTTTTACATCCGCTCTTAAGCTAACTTCGCTACAATCACACGAGGTTATCTCTACGTTTCCATTAACATTTTGCAGGATGATGTTACCTGTGGGGCTGAAGTCAAATTGCTTGTTAATGACATCGTGAACATCTGCAAAGGCATTCAAAGATAATAAGCCTGCCGTTAATGACAGTGCGATTCCTGTTGATTGACGTAGATTCATGAGGCTTCCTATTTTTTATACTGTTGGTTTATTGGTTAGTCGCATGAAGTGACAAAAGGGTTTAAAAAGGGTTTAAAAAGATTTTCGATTTTTTGTCAAAGTGCTTTAACTTTATGGTTTTATTAGATTTATATTGATTTGAGATTGGCGATTTTACTTTAGAACTCATCATTTTATCTCTGATATCATATAATGACTGGGAAACTTCTCATTAATGGATGGTGCATGTGATGAAGCGGTTAGAGTGGTTTTTGATCGGGTTAATCCTACTGACAGGATGCTCAAAAAACAGTTCTGAACCAGCGGTTAGCGATACCGAAGCGCCGACAACGCCAGCTAATGTAATGGCGACGGCATCTTCATGGTCGGAGATCTCGCTTCGCTGGGATGCCAGTCAAGATAATGTGGCGGTTACAGGCTATCGAATTTATCGAGACAATGCTTTGTTAACGACGGTGGTTTCGACGCAATTTTCTGATACAGGGTTGGTGGCCAGCACCACCTATCAATATGCAGTCGAAGCGTTTGATGGAGCGAATAATGCCTCGTCTCGTTCTGCTGTAGCTCAGGCTACGACTTTCGCAGCGACTCAGTGTAATGATGGCATCGACAACGATTCGGATGGCGCTATCGATTTTCCTGATGATAGTGGTTGTCAGTCTGCAGATGATGACGATGAATCCGATGGCCAGGTCGCTGACAATGAGCCGCCAACGACGCCAGGTCAGTTTGTTGCTGCCGCCATCTCAGACACTCAAATCGATTTAAACTGGCAGGCGAGCCAAGATAATGTGGCGGTTACCGGGTACCGCCTGATGCGGGATAATGTTGAGATTGTATCTGCAGCGATATTGTCATACAGCGACACTCAGCTAACTGCCAATACCTTATATGCTTATCGTCTTGAGGCTTATGATGCGGCTGGAAATGCTTCCGCACCGACGACCGCCAGTGCGACGACCGCTGTTACACCCAAGTCTGTTTGTGTTGACGGCAATTGCAGTTTTGCTCAGCTACAGCCCGCTTTTGATGCCGCGCAAGACGGCTCTACCATTACCATCAATGGTGAGTGGAGCACTGGAGCGAGTTTACGCGCAGATAATGTCACTATTGATGGGGCAAACGGATTTCTAAATGGCGGTCATGTAGAAGGAAAGGCCGCTTTGGTGATCAAAGGTACGAACACTCGCATCGAAGGTATTGAGTGTGCCAATATCAGCGTGAATGACAATGGTGCCTGTATTCGTTTTGAAGGGCAGGGGCTTACCTTAAATAACGTTCATTTTCGTGACAGTGAGCAAGGCATTTTAACCGCGGTTGACTCAGGCGGTTTGATATTAATTGAAAACAGTCGATTCGAACGTTTGGGCTTAAATGGTTTAGCTCATGCTATTTATGTGAATGCGGGAGAGTTAATTGTTCGTGGCAGTCATATTTTATCGTCTAAGAGCGAGGGCCACGAAATCAAAAGTCGGGCAGCACGAACGACCATTGAGTCGAGCGTTGTGGCTTCGCTGGATGGTGTCGATAGCCGCTTGCTCGATATTTCTAATGGCGGTGTTGTTGTTATTCGTAATAATGTATTGGAACAAGGACCCAATAGTTCAAACAGTCAGGCCATCGGAATCGGTTTAGAAGGCGTAACCCATACCACTAATTCTATTTTAATAGATAACAACATTATTATTCTTGAACGGGTTGGCTTTGATACTCTGCTAGCCGCATCCGGTATGCCAGCCGCTACTATAACCAATAATATTGTGGTGGGGGGCAGTGATCCTGATGGCAACAATCAGTGGTTTGCTAATCGTGCTGCGGCGGGCTACGCTGACTATCCTTTCTTACCCGATGTACCTCAAGGGTAGCTTATCCAAACAAATCGATTTGACGATCGGTAATCTGTCGAAAAGAAGTATCAAGGAAGTGCAAAATTCCATCACAGATGGGTTCTATCTGTCGTTCTATATAAAGATCATAATCCAGCTGAGATCTTCTGCATTCAAGAGGTTCTGGGCCGTTAACTGTTAGATAGTATTGTATCCAACCGCCGTTTTGATAACGTGAAGGTTGTCCTGTGTTAGAACGGTGTTGTTCTGCGATTCGTGCTGCTTGTACATGAGGAGGCACATTTTTTTGATATTCATTCAGACGTCGACGAATACGCTTGCGGTAAATCAGCTGTTCATCGTGTTCGCCGTTACGTATCGCCTCAACAATTTGGATAATGTATTCTTCGTAAGCTTCGTTAAAAAAGACTCGGCGATAAAGTTCGCGTTGAAATTCTCTGGCTATCATCGTCCAGTCGGTGCGCACCGTTTCCAGCCCTTTAAATACCAGTTCCGGTTCTTGATCGGGTTTTACAGCTAATCCGGCATAGCGTTTTTTAGTGCCTTTTTCTGAACCACGAATGGTCGGCATTACAAACTGCTGGAAGTGTGTTTCAAACTCGATCTCTAAGTAACTGTCGATGTTATAAGTCTCGGTCAGGTAGTTTTTCCACCAGGCATTGAGTGTATCAGCAAGCTCTTCGCCGATAGACCGTATCGAGCTACTATCGATCTTAGGATGATACCCCTTTAGCCAAACAAAGACCGAGTCCGTGTCGCCATAGATGACTTTGTAACCCTGTTCTTCTATCAACTTTTGTGTCGTGTATAAAATAAAGTGCCCACGTAAGGTGATTGAGCTGGGCAGGCGAAAATCAAAAAAACGACACCCAGGCGTTCCGAGCACACCATAAAAAGAATTCATTAGTATTTTGATGGCTTGTGACATTGCTGCGTTTTTTTGCTGCTTAGCCACGTCTCTCGCTTGCCATAGCTCGCCAATAATATCCGGAAGTAGCGCTTTTTCTTTACTAAACAGAGCGCCGTTGTAGCCAGCAACCAACTGTTCTGTATTTTCTACCTGAGTTTCTTCGCGATTTTTAATGGCTTGGTGAGGCTCGTCTGCAACACCACACACAAGAGCGAGAGGATCAATCTTAAAGGTGCGAATAATACTGGGATACAGACTTTTGAAATCGAGCACCAACACATGATGATAAATACCCGGAAACGAGTCCATCACGTAACCGCCCGGACTGCCTATATCTTCGGGATGAGTTGGAACATTCGGCGCAATAAAACCAGCGCGATGCAAGCGTGGTAAATAACGATTATCGAAAGAGGCAACGGAACCACCAAAGCGGTCCATGGCTAATCCCGTCAATTGCGCCCGTTCGATAGCAAACTCTAGCAGTTGAGTGCGTTCAAAAATATCCCACACCAGTTTGCAGTCTTCCAGATTGTAGGCGGCAAGGGCTTCTTTGTCGTGATGAAATAGCCGAGTAATTTCTTGACCTCTGTCATCCACATTGTGAATGAGCTTACCGCGATCTAATACTTCATTCGCCACATTTTGCAGCGAGAAGCTTTCGAAGTTATAAGTAGCAGAACGCAAGGTATCGATGCCATCAAGTACCAGTCGCCCTTCTATTAATAGAGTATGGTGTTGAGAATTATCGCGTGTTTGTCGCCATTCCGGTTGTGTTTGCCCTCGACCAATAGTGAATGGAACTTTTAAACGATCTGCGGCTTTTTGCAGGACGCGAAAATCAAAGTTCACGACATTCCAACCGATCATAATGTCGGGATCAATATGTTCTAACCAATGCAAAAAAGTTCGTAGCAAATGGTGCTCGTTATCACACCAAACGATCGCAAGATCATCCTCTTTTTTGTTGTTCGGGTTAGGGCGGCCAATCATCATGACACAGGAGGCTGGAAGCTCAGAAGAGGTCTGAGAATCAGAGTTTGCTTTTTTTGGCGTGCCGAAATAATGAGTACTTAAACCGATGGAATAAAGTTGCTCACCGCGCATATCCGTTTCTATATCAATGGATACAACACAATAAGATGGCTGGTATGTCTCTGGAATAATCGTGGGCGCAACACACTCCCAGTATCCAGGTTTTTCTATCAAGTCACCCTGTATTTGAAAAGAACCCGTAATAAACCGCTCCATCAAAAAACGATCCGTTGGTTGTATATCCGCCTCTAGCGGTTGTAACCCTTGATCACGTAACAAGCGACGAGCAAAGTACAGGTGGCGTTGTTCATTAAAATAAATGGCCGTGATCGGCTGATGAGTAAAACTCACTAACTCTAAGGGCCGTGATTGCCAACTGTTGATGGGCAACGAAGATTGCAAACACTGACTAACGTCTTTTAATTGATCCTGCTCAATAAAAAAGACGGCTTTTTGTTGTGGGTAGATGACTCGAATAGGGCCACGATCACTCACCGCCCAAAAGTCGAGCTGCAATTGATTCGTCTTTCGAGAAACAGGATGATCGTTCCAGTGACGAGTCAGCAAAAAGCATTTAGTGGATAGGTTTTGGTTCATCATGCGAGTATACCATTTTACAAACAATTTAGCCGTCGTCTTTCAAATGACACCGTTGTTGACTGCGCTCACTCACCCCAGTCACTTAGTTGATCTAAGCTCAGGGGATTCGTTCGCTGGTCGCCTAGGTGTCATTCGAAATACTTTGGCTAATAAGCCGTCGCTTTGAAATGGCAGCGCTGTTGACTGCGCTCACTCCCCCCAGTCACTTAGTTGATCTAAGCTCGGGGGATTCGTTCGCTGGTCGCCTAGGTGCCATTCGAAATACTTTGGCTAATAAGCCGTCGCTTTCAGGTGGCAGCGTTGTTCACTGTATTCTCTCACCTCTAGGATTGTTCCAACAGTAACAAAAAACAGAACACCGCAAGAAGGATTGAGTGGAAATTAAGGGAAACAGATATAGCGACTGTAGAGCTTGCTAGGCCGTAGTAGCGAATGAGCAGACTTAACGCCATCTCTTCTCTGTGCGGTTTATAGAGATTTTATGGAGCGCAAATCTATATGATGGTACAAAAGGTGTACTATATGGAGCCACCAAAACAAATAAAAAACAGATACTTGCAGACGCACAAGTAAACAAATGAGGAAAATATAGGGACCAATTGATATAGTCAACTCCCCCGTGTTTAATATCAATGAGTTACGTTAGAACAACCCACTGTAGCACCCCTGAGCAGCCAAAAGAGAGGTGTTAGGAGCAGCTTTAGGGGCTTATGGGGGAGTTTGAGGCTGCCTTATTGATTAATTGGGTTCTCGGATTTCTGCAACAAAACAAACGGGGAAAGATGCGTCACTTAATTTTCCTCCATATAGAAGTGAACGAAGTATCTTCTACCTGCTATAAGAATTACTATATGAAGTACTATAGGTATTACTTTACTTAGTATTATGCTCATCTTCTTCACGCGCCTTCTCTATAATTCTTCTTACAATAAAAGAGAATACTATTACCAAAGCCACGCCACTCACTGCCGAGGCAAGCGCAGATAATAATTGCGTTGGATTAATAGCAACATTCTTTGAGAAGGAAGAGAGCATGGTGAACATTGCAACCAGTCCAAGAAAAATGTTTGGATACATGTTAAGACTCCAGCTGCCTACTTTATCCCATTCCAAAGGCTTTATTTCCCCGGCTGTCTTCGCTTCCATAGGAAGAAAAGGAAGAGTCCATTATTTCTTTGATTAAATCTGACACTAACCGGTCAACAGAGTAGATTAACGACTCATCTAAGTTATATCGTTTTGCAGTAGCTTTGATTAAGTGTCGTATTATTTCTAAATTAAAAACTTCCTCTTCGGGTACTCAAGCTTTCATTGTCAGCATAATCTCTCGATTGGCAATTCTTACAGTTTCTTTTTATTTCGTTTTGCACGGAACTGGGATATAGCAGCGGTCAGAGCGTAAACAATAATTCCACCTGAAATACTTATAGTTCAAGGATTGTTAATAAAATTAATTAAACTCATGTTGTTCTCTCTTAGTAAACTGCCTAAAAGACTACTTTTAGAGATACTAAGGGTCAACCTACTGTATCTGCTCAATTTGCGATACAAAGGTGAGCGAGCGTTGATCTCATTCCTCCCTCTCTCTCTAAAATTAGCCTGCTAGCTAGCATTAGCGCGTAGTCAGCCAATGGATACTAAGAGCTGACTATAGGAATTAACAACTAATGGATACGTTGTAATAATGAGAAAACTAATAATAGCAGTCGCCTTCCTTTTCACTTCTTTCACATTCGCTTTGGAAAAGCCATTAAATAAAGCTTGCGTTGGCTGTACGGAAGAACAAGTCACCTCTCTATTCAAGCAATACCTAAAGCAGCAATACACAGGCTTAGGGTGTACCTATGTGAATAACACATGCAGTGACGACGGTGGCGTGGTCTATGCTGAACTGTGGCTTGTTTATACTGGAGATGGTTTTGATAAGGGCTTCAAGCTTTCAGGGAGTATTGACTCTTATGGCTCGCCGTCGGTAATAAAAGCATGGGCCTTGAGTGCTTCTGATGTAGATGTAATAAGACGCATAGACATGGTTATCGTGGCGGGTAATGAATTCATAGAGGCACTAATTAACAATCCTCATAACCAACCACCAGCAGAAAAAGAATCAACAAACTCCTCAAGCTGCAACCCTAATAAGGACCATGTATTCGATTACTTCAATGGCAATGCCACGCAAAAAGTAAATAGACACATGTGGGATAAAGCCGAGGAATATAGCGATAAACTTGAAGTGGCGAATGCTAGTGTCGGTGTTCAGGTATTTGGTACAAACGCCAGTGCAAATCTTGGTCTGGGGAACACTGGAAGTCTCATGAGATATCCCTTCTATTACGGAGGACGCTTATCTTTTTCTATGATACGAGACAGACAAACAGGTGTAGTCACTCCTACAATTAGTTTTGGACACAGTAGGGCATTCGCAGGCGATACGTTAATTAATTATTTTAAATCTGATGGCAAAGGCGGTGTTCAGCCTGAAACTTTAGGCAATAAAGAATTTCCAAACGAGTGTGTAGAAAAGAAGTATGAAGAAGCAGTGAAAGAGATGGGGTGGGAAATTAAAGATACTGGCAAGCAGAGCTGGCATCGTGAAATAGGCAGTAATGGTCAATGTGGTTATGTTGGTCACGGCGTTGACGGATACACTTACCGCTATCAGACTTACGTTTTTAAGTGCAGAAAAGAAGATGGCGAGAATATCTGCGGCAGAATCTACACGAACCATACGCACACAGTAAAGTTCCCTACTGCTCTTCAGCATAGAGAACCCCGTTGTGGTAATGTATTTCCTCAGCAATTTGGGATAAATGTTCCATAGCACCCGCTTTAGCTTTGTTATCCCCAATTCTAAGGCCTTGTTATCGTTTTTGGTAACAGGGCTTTTTTTGTGCCTCTTAAACATTCGCTCACTTGTAATATAAGTTGCTGCGCTAATGTGCAATGGCTTTGCAGCGCATGTCTTGAGACACCCCTTCCTTCGCTTGTTACTCAACAAAGGTTTTGAATAAAGGTTGAAAGAGATAGGGCTTTAGATGCCGTTTGGCCACTGCCATTCACATGAAGAATGCCGTCATCGGTATTGAAAAAGGCAAATTAGGGTAGGGGTATCTAGATAGTGCTAAATAATGGTATGTATATAAGTAGTGCTCTCGTCAAAAATACCCCAAAAGGCTTAACCCATCGAGTTGCCTTTGTTACACTTGCTGCCGACAATTCATATAATGGATACACAGTCGCAGTAGATAACGGCGTTTAGAGGGAACTTCTATTAGCTGTCAGGAATCATTACGTTGTATATATCCGTCGCCTTGCGAAGTGCTGTGGTGTTTGCTGAGTTTGATCGATACTTATACCTATGAAACCTTATGAACTGAAATTTTCGAATAAACATAATCATCCCAAAAGAGCGAAGTCACTGTTAGAGTCTCGCCTTAAATGGCTGTCGGGTTTTCCGGTTACGGCTGATCATCAAGAGTGGTGGTTTTGTCCTCATCAAGGAGAACTTGAGCAACCTTTAGCCGATATTGACCGTAATGTGTTAGCGGCGACTCAGCGGGCGATAAACACCTTGAAGGGAGAGTACCCTGAAGCTTTACAGCGTCTGGTCGGAGACATAGACGAGTGGGAACAACGTCTGAGCCTATTGTTAGAAGACATTAAAGCTTGTGTTCATCAATCGATGGCGCCTGGCGAGTTTCCTGAGCATTGGCACGATATTTTTTCTGCCAGCCAAGTGCGTCGTATTCAAGAGATTAATAACCACTGCCGCAATGGATCTGAGTATGCCAGTGCTTTGGCCTGGTGGGCGATGACCGATCCAGACAGTGCCGATGATTTGATTCAATGCTATAACGATATTGCTCCTTACTTACATATTTTTACCGGAGCTGATATCACGATTGGCTTTCAGTTATGGCTACTCTACAAAGACTTAGGCAAGCGAATACAGCCCTTGCTCGACTTACTGGATCCTGAGCAGGATATTTTATCGCTTAAAGTTGCTGGCGGAGTAGAGTTTATTGCTTTCTATAAGGATTTTGCTAATCGAGACGCTAGCTATCCGCAAGAGCCTCCTTTTAAATATGCTCAATTTGTTTATCTGCTGATCAAAACGTTGGTGGCATCTAGTCGATCCAGCCAGAAAAAGATTTTAATGCTGCTTAATGCGCTACAGCTGAACAAACTGACGGATGAATGGCAACTCTGGTGGCAAAACGTTGAGCAAAAAATTGTCCCTCTTAATGAGAGATTATTGCAAGAACACCTGGAAGGAATGGAACAAGAACGTGTTCTCCATGTACTCAACGGTTTTATTAAGCGCTGTCCAGACAATCTTTATCCTAAGCCTTTAATGGATGCCATCCTGCATATTGTTGAGCAGGATCAGGCCTTTGTTCGTACGACGATTCGTTGCATGGAGTCGGCTGATCGCCCTTGTTGTCCGTTATCGCCTTTGTTAATGCTCATTAGTGTTTTTCAGTTGTCGCAATGGAGCCCCAAAAACACGGCGAAATATTTGCCCTTGTTGGCGGAGCATTTTGAGCACTGCCAGCGAAGTGAAGACTTTTATTTGTGGCGCCACTCTGGGCATTCGGATCATTATGCAACTGTTGATTATCAACTGATCAATGAGCTCAATAACTACGCCTTGATTGAGAGCTTTTTTGATTGTTTGCGACGTATTAATCAACTCCGTGGGCCAGTATGGGAAACTATCTCTCGTTGGTTTTTAATGGAGTTGCTGCAAACTGGCTACAGTGCTCAACAAGTGGCCGAGCTCGTTGCTTATGCATTGGCTCATAAAAAGGAAAACATTCATTTCTTTAGAGGTGAGCTGTATGTGATCAAGCAGCTTTACGACAACGATTGTCAACGTTTCTATCAACTTAAAGATAAACTCGATGAGTTAGCGATAGAAGAAACTCAACCTCTTTGGGAAGAAGTCATTGAGCATTTTGCTTCAAAAAAACAATTATCGTTTCTTACCGATACTATTTTGTCGAATGATTCAAATCTGTTATTTGATGCGATTGAATGGTTTGCGCTCACACGTAACCTTAATGCCGAAGCAAAGTTACCGTTACTAAGAGAGGTCGAGGTAGAGCAAAGTCATGATCATGAACATCTACCACCGAGAATTCGTTGCAAAGTGGAAGAAATTCTAACGCTGGATGCTGCCGCCAAGCGTAATATCTACAGTTTGCTGAATAAACATTATCCTGATAAAACAGCTATTGTCAGAGAAGCTAGAGCAATTGATGAGCGTCTTAAATCCTTGTCTGACCAAGATGGTGCTCATCTGAAAAAACGACGAGAATCACTCGAGCGGCGCTTAAAAGAAGATGCTAAAGTATCTCCTCAACGATTAAATATATTGCTCATAAAACTCGACAAGTTGAAGCAGCATAAGTTGATCGAAGCCTTGAAAAAGGATATTCATGAACAATTCTTTACAACACTTCGTCAACAGTTTAGTGATGATTTTATTGCACACTGGGAAAACCGATACGATGTTTTAAAGCTGATAGCTTCACTGGGTAAGCTGAGTCGATCGTGTCAAAAGCTGGCGATTGAATTGCTTGAGCGTCGGCTCACCGAACAACCCTGGGATCTGCGTGACCTGCCTCAGAATCAGACGTTTTTACATCGTATGACAGAGAAAGGGCTTAATACGGATTACTGGTTAAATGGTAACGAGCTCTATGAGTATCAAACCGATGAAGGTGAGTTTATTCGTTTGAAGATCGAACAAGATCCACTTGAGGTCTTCAACATGGGCAGCTACTTTAACACCTGCTTAAGTCCTGGTGCGATGAACTTCTTCTCCGTATTTGCCAATGCCGCAGATGTGAACAAACAAGTGATTTTTGCTCGAGGCAGTAATAACCGAGTGATTGGGCGAGTTTTAATAGCACTCAATAAAGAAGGTGGTCTACTTAATTATTTTTACTACAGTCACCATGCTAAGTACGATTTCATGTTACATGCCAACGAATTTATTGATCAAATTGCTCAAAAGTTAAATACCATTCGGGTTGATCACGGGCAAGTTGAATGTTTACAGGCATCTCACTGGTACGATGATGGACCTGCGCAAATTGACCTTCAATTTCCTGCTCTGATTGCAGAGTCTGATTTTCGGAGAGATATTCTGACCGTCGAGTTGGTTCATTTTGAAGCCTTGATTAATAATGCATTGGCTCCTTGGGGATTAACCGAGTTAACACTGCCCTTGATCGTTTCGCTGCCCGAACTAGAGCAACGGCCAGAATTGGTACAGGTTTTGGCCCGGGTAATGGCGCAAACGGCTCATTTACCTCGAGACACCTACATCAAAATGATTCGTCTGGCGCTACAGGCACAGTGTATGTCCAGTGTGTATCGCTTATTAAGCCGCTCTGTTGAAAAAATTATTATTCAGGAATTAGAGTACGGGCAGTATCATAGCGATGATTTATTGTTGCCTTTTACTCGGCAGATGCCGCAAAAAATGCTTAACTTTTTACGCAAGACACGTCATCGAAAAGTTAAAAGCATGGAAGAGGAACCGCAAATTCGACGTCATATTGCCGCTGTGGCTTACCATTCGATGGGGCGTCTTAAATCTGCTGAAAAGTTGATGAGTTGATTGCGCAAGCTCTATTTTTCACTGTTAAAAAACGGTATGCTTAAAAATAAAACTGTCTGCGAGTTTAAAGCAAAAATGCAAGATACCCTATTGAGTTTTTTACGACATCATGAGTTACCGTTCGAGTACTATGAACATCCGCCGCTGGCAACCTGCCAGGATGCTGACAAGCTAAATCTCGAACGCAGTGGTGCGCGGTTAAAAAACTTGTTCTTGCGTGATAACTATGGCCGTCGTCATTTTTTGTTGATCACCTCGCCTGAGAAAAAAGTCGATTTAAAAGCTTTGTCTAGGCAACTGAGTATCTCTCGCATTGGATTTGCGTCAGCAGAACGTCTGCATAAGTATTTAGGCATTCAGCCTGGCTGCGTCTCTTTGTTAGCTTTGTTTAACGATCAGGAGTCAGCGGTTGAGTTTTGGATTGATCGTGATATTTGGCAAGCGGATGCTTATCAGTGTCACCCACTGGTTAACACGGCAACGGTGGTGTTAGGTAAAGAGGATGTTCTTAAGTTCTTGCAATTGACAGGACATGATTATCAACTTGTTGATGTGCCTCAAGTTTGTGAGCCAGCTGTATAATTATTGCTCTAAAAAGTCGTCAGAATCCAACGGATGACACAGAAATAATGATAGCAATCGGAGTGCAAATCTCGCATAATACGCGGCCTTTTTTAAGTCAAAAGCAAGGTTAAAAGGCTATGTCGTTGTGGTTTCGTAACTTACACATTTACCGTTTTGTTGACGGGTTCTCATTGTCACAGGAAGCGTTAGAAGAAAAGCTCGCGAACCATCGATTTCAATCTTGTGCCCGTCAGGCCAAAGAAAGCATTGGCTGGATTTCGCCCCTGCATCGTCATTTTGATGAATTGACTTATGAAGCTCATGGTTGTTTGCTGCTCTGCATGCGCAAAGAAGAAAAAGTGATTCCTGCCAGTGCTGTTAATGAAGCGCTGGAAGAACGCGTTGCTGAAGTCGAAGAACAACAGGGCAGACAGGTATTCAAAAAAGAAAAGCAGCAGTTAAAAGAAGACATTTTGGCCTTAATGTTGCCCAAAGCTTTTACCCGTGCAACTCACTGTTTCGCCTATATCGATACTAAAAACGGTTTTTTGATTGTTAATGCTGGCAGTAATTCTTTGGCCGATACTTTTATCAGCTTATTGATTGAGTCGGTGGGGCAGCTAGGTGCCGCCAAAATCGCTGGCGATGAAAATCCTGCGACCATCATGAACCTCTGGTTGAAAGACGAACTGCCCGAAGGTTGGAGTTTAACTGGCGAGTATGAATTAAAAGATCCTGCTGATGAGCGAGTCGCCCGTTTTCGTGACAACGAGGCTGAGAATTTGGTCATTGGTGATTTGTTGGATGATGGTTACTGGGTTAACAAGTTAGGCATTCAGTATCAAGACGAATTGAAAGCCGTTATCCAGCATGATTTGCAGATCAAGAGTGTTAAGTTTGATGATGAGCTCGTTAAGGAAAATGAAGACATTGATTCAGAAGATAAGATGGCTCGCTGGGATGCCGATTTTGTCTTAATGACGCGAACCTTGGCTGGGTTTGTTGAAGCATTACTGGCTGAGTTTCAGGTGGGTGATACTGTTGAAGCCTAAGGGCTTCTTCCATCTAGTTACTTCCGGTAGTCGTCGTTGTAACAAGAAGTGATTGTGTTAACACACTGGTTTGTAACATATTCTTATTGCTCATGGATGAGTTGAGTTAATCATATTTTATATCATATCGACAAGAGATTATCTGAAGTTCGAAATGGTTTCTCAAAGTGACTTATCTATTGCCAAACTCGGTGCGATAGAAAACTAAGATGAGTTGAAGGATTCAATGAGTCGAAACCAGCATCATTACTAATTGATTGCTATTCTTAATCATCCGATACATTGCTCGATGGCATTGAGCATAAAAGAAACATTCTTTTACATTCATCAGTTTACACTTTGTATTCAGGAGGTTTATGGTTAAAGAAATAAACCTAGCCTGATATAGAATAATAATGGTGCCTCGCAATATCTTAAAACCTCTATTTGAGTTAGATGATAAAGAGCTAAAATTGGTTCTGTTGTCGGCACTCTATTTTTTTCTGGTTCTATGCTCTTATTATATTTTGCGTCCAGTGAGAGAGGAGATGGGCGTTGCGGCAGGCGTAAAAAACTTGCCGTGGCTGTTTATGGTCACTTTGTTAGTCATGTTAATCGCTGCGCCACTTTTAGGGGCGCTGGTAAGCCGGTTTCGTCGTCGTGTCTTTTTGCCTTTCGCTTATCACTTTTTTGCCGCTAACTTACTGTTGTTTTTCTTTGCTTTAACTTATCTCCCTGCTTCTTATGATATTACAGTTGGCCGGGTCTTTTACGTTTGGATCAGCGTTTTTAATCTGTTTATCGTGTCTTTATTCTGGGGTTTTATGGCCGATGGCTTTGGTTTGGAGCAAAGCAAACGTCTATTTCCTATGATTGCCATTGGAGGCACACTAGGAGCTCTTTTAGGCGCGACAATTACTCAACAGTTGATAGGTGTTTTTGATAAGTCACAGCTTATTATTATTTCTATTATTTTTTTAGAGTGTGCTGTGCTTGTCGTTGTCATGCTCGATAAGCGATTTGATATTCGCGATGATAAAAAGCCAGAAGTCATACAAAGTAACAGAACAAGAACGAGTGTTCTGGCATGGTTTGAAGGCATTAAAGATGCATGTACATCGCCTTATCTGTTGGCTATCGCTGGTTATTTATTTTGTTATACATTGACGTCTACTTTCCTCTATTTCGAACAAGCAGAAATAGTTTCTCAGTTCAGCAGTGATCGTACTGAAAGAACAAAAGTGTTTGCTACGATTGATCAGTGGGTCAATGGATTAACCTTGTTTTTTCAGCTGTTTGTTTCAGGACACTTAATTAAACGAGTGGGCATAGCGGTGATATTAGTTGCTATGCCTGTTCTTATTTTATCTGGCTTTGTTGCTTTAGCTCTTGTGCCTTCATTAACGGTTTTGATGGCCTTCCAGGTGTTGCGACGGTCAACCAATTACGGTTTGTTTAAACCCGCACGAGAAACCTTGTTTACCATTTTGGAAACACAACAAAAGTATAAAGCGAAAAGCTTTATCGATACCTTCGTTTATCGAGGAGGGGATGCTTTGGGTGCCAGTGGTTACAAATTGTTGCAGGTGTTTGCTTCGGGAATCGGTGCGGTGACTGTTGTCATATTTTTTGTCTCGATTTTTTGGGGCGGTCTGGGTTGGTTTTTAGGTAAAAAGCAACAGTCGGTAGCGCGAGAAAATAACAATATTCAACATCCGATGGTAGGAGAAACATAATGCAAAGACGTCAGTTGATTCAGATGATGGCAGCAACGGGGGCAGCGAGTATGGCCTATCCATTGATTGCTAAGCCTAAGGCAAAGACCAAGCCTTTAAATATTTTATTTTTAGGTGGTACCGGTTTTTTGGGGCCACACACAGTTCGCTATGCGATGAGTCAAGGTCATAAAGTTACCTTATTTAATCGCGGAAAAACCAATCCGCATTTGTTTCCTGAATTAGAGAAAATTAAGGGTGATCGACTGACCGATGACGTTAAGCAACTTAAAGGACGTCGTTGGGATGCTGTTATTGATACTTCTGCATACTATCCTCGTGCTGTTAACAATGTGATGGCAGCAATCAAAGGAAATGTTGGCCAGTACGCGTTAATTTCAACCATTTCTGTTTACAAGCAATGGGATAAGCCCGGCATGGACGAATCTGCTCCTGTCGGTACTATCGAAGATGAAACCACGGAGAAAGTGACTGGCCAAAGCTACGGCCCACTAAAAGCACTTTGTGAGCAAGCAGCAGAAGCAGCCATGCCGGGTCACGTGACTAATATACGTCCGGGATTGATTGTAGGGCCGGGTGATAAAACTGACCGTTTTACCTATTGGCCTGCGCGCGTTGCCCGTGGCGGACAAATTCTGGCACCCGGCGATGGGAATAGTTTTATACAGTTTATTGATGTGCGTGATCTGGGACGCTGGATTGTGTATTGCCTGGAGAAGAAAGTCGTTGGAGTTTATAACGCACAAAGTGCGGCACGGCATCACACGATGGGGGGGTTGTTGAATACGTGCGTTAAGGTGTTAAATCCGAAGGCACAGCTGGTGTGGGTTCCCAATGACTTTTTGCAGCAACATGAAGTTCAGCCCTGGTCAGAAATGCCTGTGTGGATGCCTTCTGTGGGAGACTATGCCGGAGCAGGCACCATGAGTTCGGCTAAAGCCATCGCCAACGGGCTAACAGAAACACCGCTTAAAGATACTTTGTTGGCTACACAAAAATGGTTCACCGGATTACCTGCCGAACGCCAGCAGAAGTTACGGGCGGGCATTAAGGCCGACAAAGAAACTAAAGTTATTAAGGCATGGTTAGCAAATAAAAAGGCCAGTTAGAGTTTTGCAAACCATTGTTGCATTCGTTGCCGTGTTTTTTGATCGGGGAGTTTGCCTCGGCAAGCTCCCATGTTATCAAGCATGTGTTTGACTTTTGATGTTGCAGGAATAGCACAAGTAACCGCAGGGTGCGACACGATAAATTTAAGGAAAAACTGGCCCCAGCTGTGACAATCAAACTCTTTTGCCCATTGGGGTAGGGACTGTCCTTTCACTTTACGAAACAGTTGTCCTTTTTCGTAGGGCTTATTAATGATGACCGCCATATTGTTATCTAATGCTAGTGGTAACAGGCGTTTCTCAGCTTCGCGAACTTGAATGTTGTAATTTAACTGCACGAAGTCCAGAGGTTCCGCTCGCATCACAGCCTCAAAGTCATCATATTGAGGAAGAAACGAGGTGGTAATACCCAGGTAGCGAATTTTTCCCTGCTCTTTCCATTCTCGCAATGTCTTGATATGCGTTTTCCAATCTTTCAGATTGTGGATCTGCATTAAATCCATTTGTTTCACTCCCATGCGTTTAAAAGATCGCTGCATTTGGGCGATGCCTTGGTCCTTGCCATGGGTCCATACTTTTGTTGCCGCAAACATTGGCTTGTGGCCTGGCAATGTAGCCATCAACTCGCCAATTCGACTTTCTGACTGGCCGTACATAGGTGAAGAGTCGACCAGGCGGCCATGATACTTAAAGAAAGCCGCGAGCACTTTCTTGAGGTTAAGGAGTTGTTTATCGTCATCATACACATCGAAAGTTTGATAAGAACCCATACCTATGACTGGCAGAGATTCACCACTCGAAGGTATGCTGCGAGTAATAATTGCATGGGTCTCTGGTGATAGCGCATGAAGGGGAGTCGTTGTTGCCAGCGCGAGTAATGCTGCTTTGTTTAACAGTTGGCGGCGATTAAGCAAATGATGATTATCCTTCATGGGGAGAGCCTCTTGATGATGAGATCGATATCAAGCTTATGAAGGAATAGAGGGATGTTCAAGTTAGGCATGGAGGAATAGGATGAACAGAAGCGAAATCAGGCTTATTGACTCAAAAAGGTATCCATAAAGGGTAATCAACGAAAGTTCGACAAGATTTAATATCACGTTATAATGCATTTTCATTTTCGCTCATAAAGAAAGGATTTCTTTGCCGAGCACTATATATAAGGAATTTACTATTATGATTTCTACGATGACTATCGACTTAAGCACTCAACCTGATATGAGATGGAATCTGACACCACAGGATAAAGCTGACTTAAATACGCTGCTGGATGATTACTTGCAGGATTTGTCTGTTGACGATTCTCTGCTGGATTTAATTCAGGCGGAGTACATTCAAAATGTTCCGCAAGAATACCGGACTGAGATCGAGGCTTTGGCTGATATTGCTCAGCGCCCTTTGGTTGAGTTGGTGGTGGCCAATCTTTATTACGATCTGGTGAAGTTGGTTTTGGGGTGTACTGCCTTTGTTGCGGCAACGCCATCAGGGCCTATTCATGGCCGCAACCTTGACTGGTTTTCTAATCAGAGGCGTTTGTCGCGTACTACACGACAACTCAACTTTATCAATAATCCTGCGGGTGATTTTTCTATTGTTGGCTGGCCTGGAGCTATTGGTGCCTTGTCAGGTATTGCTTATGGACGATTCAGTATTACTTTGAATGCTGTCGCCAGTGACGAAAGCTGCCCGTTGCTTTGTTGATTCGCCATGTATTGCAGTATGCTCGAGACTATGAACAAGCCATTGAGTGGTTGTCGCAAACGGATATTCCATGTGACTGTTTGTTATTGGTGTGTGGTGTTAACAATGAGCAGATGCTTGTTATTGAAAGAACGCCCAAAAAATATGCTTTGCGACCGGGTGTTAATGGACGGCTAGCAGTAACTAATGATTATCGGATCATGAAAGCAAAAAGTGAGGTGGATGAAACTAATGTAATTGCATCGACTTCTTGTTGGCGCTACCGCAGGATAACATCATTACTTGAGCGAGAAATACCTATGACGGCTGAGCAATGTTTCCGGTATTTATCTGATGAAAAGGTCATTATGCAGATCACCGAACAGCAAATGGTTTTTCAGCCAGCAACGGACTTTTTGGAGGTTCGAAAAATCAGTATATAGTTAGGAGAAAGTGATAACCTTTTATGATTAAAAGGTTATCACTAGTTATCTGTTAGTTGATCAATGCTGCGCTGTTAAAAAATTGCAGCAATAGCTGAACCAACAAGATCCCCCAGAAAAACATCAGTGCAAATACGCTTCGGACAAATATTTTTAAACGCTTTTTAACATGATTGTTTGTGCAGTGAATATAGCTGTGAAAACAACGCAGCACCACATAAAGCCAGGCAAAGGCGACTAAAAGAAAGGATTGAACATTCAATGTCAGAGCCAATATGACACCAGCATAAAATAGCACGGGAGTTTCAAATAGGTTTGTTAGGTTTCTTGATACCTGACGGATATCATCTGGCTCTGCATCTCCACGATAAACAGAATAGAAAGTGGTATCTAATGTTCCTGCTTGAGCGGCTTTAAAACGTTTTCTAGCCAGTGTAATGAGAACAACAAATGTCAGGAACACCATGACAAAAAGGGGGAGGGCGAGCAATAATTGAGCTAAAGTCATAATTTTTATCTCTGTTGTTTTTATTGGGCCGAGGGTATCACGTTGGCGAAAGCCTGAGTAGTCCCCGTTGTGTCTAATATGCCACCTTGCTTTTTATTTAGATTCATCAAATTCAAAAGAAATAATCAATGAAGGCGAGACTGTCCCAAAAGTCGTGTATTTAATAAGTCGATTTGAAGTGAGAGATTTTCTGTAGATGGAGCACAATATAAAAGAGTCTGCTGGATACTGAGGGAGATTATCAAGGTTGATGAAAGACCAACAGGCCCTAATGATTGATAAGCTGAAGTAATCGTGTGCCAAGGATGGCGAATACTTTAGCTCGCCATCTTTAGTATGAAGTGGATGAGCCTCTATTGAGAGTTGTGACCCAGCAGGGATAGATGCTGCTGGGTGTGCCTGCTTGATTTAACCCGTTATCCTTCTTTAGTCAGAACATTTTTAGAGCCAGGGTAGAGTCCGTGGATCAACAATACAAGAATAATACAGCCTGTAATCAAGACGGTAAAAGGGATGAGTGTTCCATCAAAGCTAACTGAGAGTAATGGGCCTGCTAAAGCTCCCATACCGAAGCGTAAAATGCCTATCGTGGAAGTTGCTGCTCCGGCGGCTTTGTCGGTACTCATTAGAACCAGAGCATCACTATTAACATTAATTAGACCAAGACTGCCGATTAACAAACCTAACGCTGCGACAAACCAATAAAAGCTTGTTAAAACCACAACACTCATTACTAACAAGAGTGTGGCAATACTGGCGACGGTAATGCCTATCTTTACCATCTTGACGGCGCCAAAGCGACTTACCTGACGTGTGTTAAAGAAGTTTGCCAGCATCAGGCAGCCAACATTCGCAGCAAATAAAATACTAAAGGTGCTTTGATCCACACCAAAAAACTTTAAGTAGATAAATGAAACACTGGTGATGTAACCAAAGAAAATTACAGCGGTTAAAGCGACAGTTAATAGCTCTTTTCGGATGGCGCGATTACGTAAAATCTCAAAGTAGCCTTGCCATAGTTGCTTGACGTCTGGTTGGCTATTCGGTTGAGTTGACTCGGGTAAAAAACACCACGCAAGAATCAGAATAACGATGCCGTAGCCAGTCAGGCTATAAAAAATAATGGGCCACGAAGAGAGAGTCAGCAAGAAGCTTCCTAAGGCGGGAGCCAACATCGGAGCCACCATCATAATCATGCTGACATAAGAGATGCCTTTGGAGGTTTCTTTTCCGAATGCATCTTTAATGGTTCCCATAACGGTAATCGTTGCTGCGGTACCAGTAAATGCCTGTGCGAAGCGTAATAAAGTAAATTCGTTGATGTTGGTCGATTGGGCGAGTAAGGCGCTGAACACGGTGAAGCAAAAGAGGCCGCCCAGAGCCAATTTTCGCCGCCCTAAAATATCCGTCAGTGGGCCAAATAATAACATTCCACCTGCATAGCCCATCAAATAGATACTCAGTGTTGCTTGCACGTCGGTAATTGACGTATTCAGCTGCTCCGCTATTTGTGGAAAGGCAGGTAAATACAAGTCAATAGACAAAGGGATCAGCGCTACCATGGCAGCGAGAATAGGCAGTAACAATGCTAATGGAATGGTTGTGGACGACCGACTCACGTCGTTATTCCTCACAAAAAGTAAAAGATTAGGCTAAGGATCCTTAGTGTAATTTAAGTTTAGGTATGTGTATAATGAATAGTGTGAATATTTATTATTCTAAAAATTCATAGTCATCTGAGAGCTTATGATGAATTCTTCTCACAAAGACCTAAACCTACTGCCCGCACTCAAAGTGCTACTCGAAGAAAAGCATGTAAGTCGTGCTGCAACCCGCCTTAACATGACTCAATCTGCCATGAGTCGTGTGTTGGCCAGATTGCGAGAGCAGTTTGAAGATGCCTTGCTGGTTAGAGTGGGGGGGCACTATGAACTTACACCTAAAGCCATGGATATGTTGCCGCAGTTAAATCAGGTTTTATTTGAAGCCAGACAGCTATGGCAGCCTGATGTTTTTGAGCCCGAGACCTATGAGCAGCGGGTTACCATTGCGGGAACGGATATGGATGTCACACTCATGACAGAGGGGATTAAGGTGATTCAAAAGCAGGCGCCGGGGATTACCTTTTCCATTCAAGCCAGCACATTGCAGGTATTAGACACTTTGGTGAGTGGTGAAGTCGATTTTGCTATTTGTATTGATGATGAGCGGGCGGGATTGCATCGAAAACAAATATTAAGTGAAGACTTTGTTGCTGTGGTCGATCCTTCATCTGGCTTAACTCAGTCGACCTTCGATTTAGAGAGCTTTCTTAGTTATCCTCATGGACTACTTAATTTTGCTGAGCAAATGCAAACCACGGTAGATCGTGTTTTGGCTAATATGGGTAAGTCGCGGCAAATACGTTTGTATGTGCCGACCTTTGCTCAAATGCCGGCCTTTCTATCGGGATCTTCATTAATCTTTACAATGCCACGGACTTTTGCTGAGTACCTGCAAAAGACGGCGGCCATCACAATATTAGAGTTGCCCATTGAGATCCCGCGGTTTGAGCTGTATCTTTATTGGCATGAACGACAACATAAATCTGCATCTTATCGCTGGATTCGGCAACATCTGATCCAGCATTCTATTGGCTGAGTTTTCGACTATGTTAAAGCTGATTAAATTTTCACTACAACTGCTGGCTTTTGTGCTTATTTTTGGCGGCGGCGTTTGGTATGCCAACAAAGAGGGCTATCTGGGAGAAGGTCCTGGTATGGCCATCGAAATGATAACCGGTAAAAAAGAGCCTGAGGCACTGGTCACTTACTATCAATGGAATGATGCTCGCGGTCAGTTAAAGATCAGTGAAGTTCCACCAACAGGAGGTGAGTCTTACATTACCTTTGAGGCGCCAGCCAATCTGCATGTCACTCAACCGGTAGAACGAGCCAGTGGCAAATCGACCGAGAATCAGAATTTTCAAGTGCATAGTTTTGATGGCCGCGACCGGAGCACAAGCCGTGTGGCTTTGGTAAATAATGAGAGCAACCCACATTGCCGCTGGTTAATTAATCGAATGTATGAGTTAGATGCCGAAGCTCATTCCAGCAAAAAACGCCGCAAGTATTTGTGCAAAGAGTTTGACTCTCAGCTCAGTGAGTTCAAAAAAAGCAATTGCAAAAGCAAAGTGTCGCAAATTGAAGTGACGACATGCTGAGTCATCTGTTTTATTATACTACCTGTTTACCTCGATATTACTGAACCGTTTTTATTCTAATGACCATCAACCCATCGCAAATTATTTCAGAAACACAACACTGGCTGATGAGTGTTGTTGTCGATCTTAACTTTTGTCCTTTTGCACGACCTGAAGTCGAGAATGATCGTATTCGCTATCAAGTTGATACTCATTCGAGTATGGCTGATCAACTTAATAGTTTGCAGCAAGAGTTTGAGTTATTAGATAAACAAACCAGTATCGAAACGACATTATTAATCTATCCAGAACACTTCTTTTTGTTTCATGAGTTTTGGGCGTTTGTGGAACGGTGTGAGCAGTGGTTGGAGCAACATGAATATGAAGGCACATATCAGTTAGCACATTTTCATCCTGAGTATGTGTTTGCCGACTCCGATGAGCAGGATGCTGCAAATTATACCAACCGTTCGCCTTATCCTATGATTCACATTTTACGAGAAGCCAGCATAGAAAATGTGTTGCAAGGCGTTAAGTCGCCGGAGAAGATCCCACAAAGAAATATTACTCATGCTCGACGCTTAGGCCGAGAACAGATGGCTGAGTTATTGAAAGCCTGTTACAAAAAGTCGCCTTAGTTTGTGCTGCTCTATTCGTTAATAAAGTAAGTCGAGATTTTAGTGATACTCAGGATGCTTGTTGTTTTTTGCTCTTCTTGTGGTGGTACATGTTTTCGTCTGCGTAATGAAGCACTTGAGAAAAGTTCAGTTCTTCTTGGTCGAGGCACATGGAGCCAAAGCTAAAGTCAATGTTTGGCAGCTCTTTGGCACTTAACTGTTGATGCAAATGCTTTTTTAAACGCTGGGTAATGACACTGACATCGGAAGCTTCATCAATAGCAATAAGAGCGCAAAACTCATCTCCGCCTAAGCGTCCAACAATATCACTGCCACGAAACGTTTCTAACATCGAATCTGCGAATTGACAGAGTACTTTATCGCCGATGGAGTGGCTGTATTGATCATTCAATTGTTTAAAGTTATCAATATCAAGATACAGAAGATTGAGTTCCTGCTTCATGCGCTTAGCGAGCAAGATACGCTGTTCTGCAAGCATCGAAAAACCTCTTCGGTTATAGAGGGTGGTGAGGTCATCGGTCAGTGCAAGTTGCTTTAATTTTTCATAAGCGCCCAGAATTTCCAGGTCAGATTCCAAAATATCTTTGAGTTGGCGAATAAGTTTTAAGTAAGACTCTTGATAGTCGGTCTCTTTATAGTCCATCACACAAAAGGTGCCAAAGGGCTTACCATCTGGCCAATAGACTGGTACACCCAGATAAGAAACAAAGCCATCATTATGAACTTCTGGATTGGTATCCCAGCAAGGATCGATAGGGGCATTTTTAACATAGAGTTCTTGGCGAGTTTCGACGATTTTGCGACAGAAAATGTTAACATCTGGCTCTATGATGATGCCAGCGGGATAAGGATTGCTTTCTTGATCGCTAGAAATGGTAACTTGATAGCCCATCGGAGTATGCTGAACAAGAAAACCTGCGGGGGCGTGAAAGAGCTCGGCCAGAAGGTCAACGGTCTGTTGCCATTTTTGAAGAGAGACAAGCGAATTATTATTTTCCAGAAGCCATTGCTCCGAATCTAACATAAAAACTCCTTCTTTTTGCCCCAGTGTATTAAAAAAGGCTTTGATATACTACTTATTTCATGTTTCTCGGTTTATGAGCCTTTTGGCGATTATGCTATTAATTTACCCTACTATTGTAGATGGTAATCTTTGTTCTGGTTATATATCAGTACAAAAAAGAATAGTTTTTAAAGGATATAAGAGGAGATTATTAAAGTAGGTTATAAAGACGAAGGCTTTAATAAAATCCTCTTATGAGGCATGGGTGCGGCAGGCGTTAGTTATCTTCCAGCAAGATGCGATCTGGCATAATGGATATTTTGCGTTCTTTGTATAACTGCCCGAGAGCGGCTTTGTACTTCTTTTTGCTGACACCAAAAATTTTGCTAATCAGTTCTGGAGCGCTCTTATCTGTAATGGTTATCACGCCGTCCTGTTCTTGCAACATAGCCAAAATTTTATCGGTTAGCTCAGCCTTACCTTCTGCTCCTGTCTTTTGCAAGCTCAGGTCCAGTTTGCCATCCGGACGTTGACGCTTAATGTAACCAGTGACTCGAGTTCCATATTTGGGGCGTGTCGGCAAGTCTTGCTTGTGGATGACTCCCCAACAGCAGTTATCAACAATCGCTTTGATTCCCAGATCGGTCTGGTTAGCGATGATCAGGTCGACACTGTCACCTGTCTTGTAGCGGGGAGGTTCCTCTTTAAGATGCTTCTCAATTTTTGCTGTCGCAACAACACGTTTATCACGTGCATTTTCGTGAATGTAAACCAGGCACTTCTGGCCCTCTTTAACGGGAGCTATTTGCTCTTTGAAAGGCAGCAAGATGTCTTTGGGTACTCCCCAGTTAAGAAAGGCGCCTACCGAAGTTACTGACTCAACGGTTAGAGCGGCAAACTCTCCAACATAAGCTAATGGCTTTTTGGTTGTGGCAACCACTTCGTTGTCGACATTTTGATAGACAAACACTTCGATTTCCTGGCCGGGCTCACAGTCTTTAGGAGCAAGGTGGGCAGGTAAAACGATTTCACCATAGTCTTTTCCGTCAAGGTAAAGACCAAAAGGCATAGGCTTAATCACTTTTAATCGATTGAGTCGACCCAGTTTTAACATGTAGAAATTCTCGCAGTGGTGTTATTGCAAAGGATCATAACACTAAATCACCAGCGGCTGTTGATCTTTGATGGGTGGTCGCTGCCAACTTTCTTATTTGTTCAATCAAAGAGCAACAGCCCTTAGTAAGCTGGACTGTTTTCAGACAATCTTTGTTGCAAGGTTAAAGCAAAAGATTCTCCTGCCTGACGATACTCTCTGGCGATGCCGTGTTTTTCGATGTGTTTGGCCAACTGTTCTAAACGTTGGCGAGAAGGGCCTTCTTGACGTGTGTTTAACGACTCAACCCCCTGTTCTAAAAAGTAGGTATAGCGGGCATCCGCCGTTGAATCAATTTTTATCGAGTCTTCAAGTAGCTGAAAAGCCTTATCGCGGGAGGTTTCGCCTTGCTCCATATAAATTTGTGCCAGTAGAAATAACACGCCTGCATCTTCTGGCAGCTGCTCAAGAATGGCAATGGCTTTGTCTTGCTGGTAGTAAGGAGCGCCCGAATAGAGCTTGGCAAGCAAGTAGTTGGCTTTAGAGTGAGTGGGTTGCAAAGCCAGTGCTCGTTCAAGGCAGCGTCTGGCTTCTAGTACCCAGTTTGCTTTGCGGAAAGAGCGCTGATGCTTAATGTAAAAAGACGCCAGATTGACATAAGGATCAATATAGTTGGGTGGCATATGAATGCTAATAGACCACGCAAGGTAGCGTTCTGAATCGACAAGATTGCCACGTAAATAATAAGTTCGGCCTAACGCATTTTGGGCTATACAGTGTGCTTGTCCCAATGCTTCAAGGCATTCTGATTTTGCTTCACGAAACGCGTTCCACAGAAACTTCTCGTTGGACTCAATGATTTTGAGAGATTCTTCAAGCTGGTTAACATGCTGTTTTGAAAATCGATGAATTTCTTGATTCACACAATGAGCTAAAGCTTGTACTGCCTTTGCCAAATATAAGGTACTGTTGGCTTGAGGTGAGGTTTCTGCAATGGGAGTTAAGTGAGCTATAAAGCGTTGAGTGTTACGCAATGATCCTGATAAGCGATTCACCGATTTGGACTCAAGTGCACGCAATGTCATTGACATTAGCCAGTTGTAGATGACTACCCAGAACAGTGGTAACTCATCGTCATCTATCTGGTTGGCAATAGCTGTAAACGTGTTGTCTTCATCATTGGGATACACTACTTCTCGGCGATAAAGTCGATAAATAAATTCGAATTGGTCGGCGGCTTCGCCAAAGCGGCGTAATGACGCATAAATACTGGCCAGGCGAAAACGCGCCAGGTGATTGGCTGGGTCCAGCCTGATCGCCGATTGCAAAGTCTGCACTGCTTGATTTAATAACACCAAGCGGTTCTGGGATTCCTGCGCTTGTTCAAGCAGTACTTTTGATTCAAGGTAGGCATGCAAACTGCGCCAGTTGTCCGTATAACTTTTGGTGGCTACCGACAGTGCCATCTGGGCGCTGATTTGTCGAATAACACTGGCTCTGGCACCATCACCAGATGCTTTGGCCTGAAAACGTTTAACCTCTGTGCTGGTGCGTTGTTCTACCCACATAAAAGTATGTTCGCTGTCCTGACTTAAGGCGCCAACAAACTCTGTTTTATCTTTACGTTCAAAAAAGGTCGACAGTAATAAAAATAATTGCTTGGGACTAAAACTAAAAGGGCCCAGCTTGACGGGCGTGTTGTCGAGAATATCAATGGTTTGTGTGAGTACTGTTGAGTCCGAGCGATCGGTAATCATTCCAGAATCATCCAGCTCAATGGCGCGATTGATGGTATCTGACGTATAGGTATCCGAAAGTAACGAGTGAAATTCCTGAATAAATTGGTCAGCCAACTTTTGTTCAGCGTCGTTGTGATTATCAGAAAGATCTTTAAGGTTTAATAAAACGGTTTTTTTGACAGGATTAAATCGTCTTACCAGAAAGGTGAGTATGAAAAAAAATGCCAGCCAGAGTATCCAGTTAAGGTAAGGTTTGAAGCTGGTGACTATCATGTTCCAAAGATAGGTGCCTGGACTGGACTTTAGATGATCCGACTCGGCTTTTTGCAGGGCTTCCTTTTTGGCTGTGAAATAATAGTAAGTCAGTGGGCTTTGCAGATGGTCATTTTGTTTGAGTGCAATATCAATGAGCGCAATGGCTTGTTGATAGTTGTGCTTTCGCTCATGCAGTTTAATGGACTCATTCAGCTCATAAGCTTTAATCAAAGGGGCCAGATAAAGCGCTTTGCTTTTTTCGTCTACATCTATTTTTTGCAGCTGTTCTATCGCGACAATAAAATTGCCCTGTTCTAGTGCCTGAGTGACCTGAGGGCTGTACACCTGACGAATAAAAGAAAAGTTCCGATCAGTGGAGACCTTTTCGGGCAAAGGGGCTGGAGGAGGAGACTCTGCTAGAGAACCTGTACTTACCAGACTTACTGTTAACAGGAGTACATAGTTCCATCGAATGATTAGTGCAAACATTGCTACATCCATGAGTGTGTCGGTATCACGAACCGACTCGGTTAAAACGGCTATTTGAGTTGAGCTTTGTCAATGTTATTGTGAATCAATTTTCTTGCTGGCTCAATCATTTAGCGTGACGAGGCTGTGTTCTTTTAGCTTTTGCTGTTAGGTATTTGTTGGTGAGATATTTGTGTGATTAATAAAGGTGATAAATGAAAAGTATGCGAAGGATAACAAAAGGTAGCTCGGTGAAAAGGCGTTTGAAAAGCGCGTTCATTGGTATGTGTGGGCTCTGTGTATCGGCTATGGCTATGGCCGATAGCCCAAAAGAGGTTGAGCAAGTATTAGACACCTTACATTCCTCTGCAGCTAAAGCAGATGGTCATTTGTACTTCTCGTTGTTTTCTAAAGACGCGGTTTTTATTGGGACGGATGCCTCCGAGCGGTGGAGTTTGGCGGCTTTTCGTTCTTTTGCCAAACCTTGGTTTGATCAAGGCAAAGGTTGGACCTACCACGTGACTCAACGGCACGTCTATTTGTCTTCTGACGGCAATGTTGCCTGGTTTGATGAAATGCTGAGTAATCAGAGCTATGGACAAACTCGAGGTACGGGGGTTCTGTTACAGGAACAAGGGCAATGGAAAATTATCCAATATCATTTAACCATCCCAGTTCCTAATGAAATTGCAAAAGATGTGGTCAAATCCATTCGTGCTCATCAACAAAAAAAGTCTCAGGTGAACAATAAGTAACCATATTGCTGGCTGTGCTGCTATTTTATACGGACTCTCGGTTTCACATTTAGCCGGATGAGGTATAATTCGCCAGCATTTGCCAGCGGAGCAAAGCGTTTTACCCAAGGTGTTTCGAAATGCAGCCAATCCCCTGCATTTTGAAAGGCGACTGGGGTTACCTGTTTAATACATATCATTGTTTGGACTCAATACATCATGTTAAAGAATTTATTCCGACCAAAATGGCAGCATTCTAATCCTACCGTGCGTATACAAGCGCTCGAAACATTAGATGAAGCACAGGATAAAGATCGTGCCATTTTACTGTCTGTAGCTCTTGAAGATAAGGACCCTCAGGTTCAGCTGGCTGCCTACAAACGGATAAATTCACTGGATGCGCTTAAGGAAATCTGGAAGAAATCGCAAAATGAATCGATAAAGATGCAAGTATTGGAGCAATTGTTCCAACGTTTACCGGATTCAGAGCGCTCGGTTCTGGTTAGTCAGCTGGTTAAGTCGGTTGAGCAGGATGCCGATCAGCACAAGCTGGTTGATTTTTTGATTGAACACCCTGTAATGGAAGTGGCCGAAGTATTACTTCCAAAGATTACCGAAATGGATGCGCTGACGACTGTTGTCCAAAAAGTGCGTAAGTCTGAAATCCAATTGCAAGCGTTAGCTGCCATTGATGATGAAGCTGCATTAAAACTTCTTACTAAAACAGTGAACCAAAAAAGTGTTTTGCAAGTTATCCGCAATCGCCTGAAATCGGCACGAGAAGAGCAGCAAAAAAATGATGAAGCTCAACAGAAGGCGTTACACGTTTGTGAAGCGATGGAAAAGTTAGCTGCTGCCGAGTTTGATAGTCAGTACCAAAGTCGTCAGAAAGGCCTGGAAGTTCAGTGGCAAGCGTTGGATGAAACTACTCAGGCACCTTTTCTTGAACGTTATCAAAATGCATTAAAAACGAGCAATGATTCCATTGAAGCTCATCAAACAGAACAGGAAAAATTGCAGGGGCTGCTAAAAACACAGGGTGAGGCTCGTCGACTTATTCAGACGATTACCGACTGGGTAGAAGAGCTAAAACACAACCCGGTTAAAGACGAAACAGATTTTGGGCGTTGTTATCATTTATTCTCTAGTCAATGGGATGAATTAAATACTCAGAATGATCTACCTTCGTTAATCGCTGAGCAATTTGTCGTGTTGATGGAGCGCCTGAGCCGCATGGAAAAGTCTTTGCTGGCGATTGAGCAAGGTGCTGTTTCTTCTGAGCATCTTAGCAACTGGAAAAAACAGATTGAAAGGACTCCTCACTCTGAGTTAAACGATATTAAAGCTCAAGTGAAAGATGCTGTAAAAACGGTTAACTGGCCTCAAGAGTTTGCAAAGCCTCTTTGGGTTCTTCATGCCGCAGAACTTATTAGTGAGATAGATCAACGTTTCAAAAAGGAGCAGCAGAAAGCTCGCAAGAAGCGTGAGTATTTAGAGAAGAAAACGCGCCATTTAAAAGGCCATATTAACCAGCGTAATTTGGTTGCCGCTAATAAGATGATGAATTATCTGCGCAATGAGTTAGATGAATTAGAAGGAAAAGATAAAAACTACATCGAGTCATTGCTCAATAAAGCGGAAGAGTCTTTAGCGGAATTAAGGGATTGGCATAACTTCGCGACACAGCCAAAGAAAGATGAACTGTGCCTCGCAATGGAAGCTCTGATTGAATCCAAGATGGAGCCGCTTGCGTTAGCAGAGCGTATTCAACAGTTGCGAGATGAGTGGCGTGGATTGCAATCATCCAATGCAGATACTGACAACGAACAATGGGAGCGATTTAAAGCGGCTTCCGATAAAGCATTTGAGCCTTGTTTAGCATTTTATCGACAGCGAGATGAGGTTCGTGCGACTAACTTGTCCTTAAGACATAAAATGTGCGATGACCTTGAGGCCTTGGTTCGTAACATGGACTGGGATAATGCCGATTGGAAGAACATTGCACAAATCGAGAAAACAGCCAAAAAAGAGTGGGGAGATTTAAAACCTGTTCCTCAAAACGAGCACAAGTCTTCCCAACAACGTTTTAACAGCGTCATTAAAACGTTGCGCCAAAAGTTGGATCAAGAACGTGATGCTAATTTGACATTGCGCAAAGAACTGGTCGAGAAAGCCAGCAAGTTGCCAGCGTTAGAAGACAACCGCAAAGCAATAGAACAAGCTCAAGCGCTTCAGTCAGAATGGTCTAGTTTAGGCATGACTTACTTTAAAGCTCATAAAGAGCAATGGGAGTTATTTAAAGCTTCTATTGACCAAGTCTACGACAAGCGTAATTCTGAGCGAAAAGCATTTAAGCAAGGTTTAACTGATAATGCAGATGCTCTTAAGCAGGTGGTTGCGAGCATTGATAAACTGGCTGGGCTTGAAGACAGCGAGTTGGCAAAATCATATAAGGATTTTGAATCTTTACAGTCTGAGGTTGATTTATCTAAAGCGTTACCACGCAATGAAGAAAAAAAGCTGCGTCAAACTTATGAACGTTCATGTCAGAAATATCTTGAACGCTTCCAGGGTATCGAAGGGCGTAAACAAAATGCTCAAAGAACGGTAGTTTTTGCGGCAGAGCAGTTGTGTATTGATGCTGAGACAGCTTTTGAAAAAGGCGAGTTAAAGCTGGATGATGTGAAACAACAGCTAACTGAGCTAGATGCTTTACCTGATCATTTGCAGAAGGTTTTTGGGCGTCGACTGGAGGCGTTGGAGCAATTGACTGAGGCGTTGCTGACACAAACACATCAACAGAATTTTGAGCGTCTGTCGACTCTTGCTATCGAAGCTGAAGTGGCAACTCATGTTGAAACGCCAGAAGCCTGGAAGCCCCAGCGTATGGCTTATCAATTGGAACATTTACAACAAGGTGGTTTGCAGGCTTCGGCTAAACCTCAAGACATATTGTCAAAAGTTGAGCAACAATGGTTTGAAGTGGGTTTTGTTAAGACGGCCGACAGGCTGCAAATGCAAGAACGTATTGCTCAATGTCGTAATGCCTTATACTCGTAACGAGCTTTCTTTTTGTTGGTTGCCGCAACCACAGAAGTTGCGTGCAACCCATTTTTACCGTGACCGAGGTGCTTACTTTAAAGTAGGTCGTTTTGAGCCTTGTGGGATTGTTTGTGATCCTGCCTCTCAGATTATTGCGGCGGCTTGCCTTAAGCCTTTTGAGTCGAGCCATTTGCTTACACGAGTTTTGGTGGATGATGCCTGGCGTAATCAGGGCGTTGGTCAACTTTTGATAAGATCTATGGCAGATCAGTTTGATCATCAATGTTACAGTTTTGCTTATCCAGATTTGATATCTTGGTATGAGGCGTTTGGTTTTTCGGTGGTTGATGAAGCATTATTACCTGGGTTGCTTCAAACACGATATACCGCTTATTGTCGCTCTAAACCCGATTTGGTTCCGATGCAATTTAATGGTCCTAGCGATTAAGAATATCATCACGAAAACTGTCTGCTAACTCAACAAACTCTTCAATCAACACATCCGGGATCGAAAGTTCTTCTAGCGTTTCTCGCATCAGTCTTAAAAACTCATCAATGTGTTCATCAGATAGCCCTTTTTTTAGTAGAGGGGCATGAGCTGCTCTAATATCAAAGGATGTGTAAACGTTGGGGCCACCCATCGCCTGGATGAAAAAGAATCGAACTTTCTGGATTTGCTCTTCGCTCGATATTCCATTAAAAAAGCGTCGTAGAATTCGACTTTCCATAATTTTGGGATAAAAGGAATTCACCGCAGCTTCTACAGCCGAGTGTCCACCGATCCTGGTAAATATCGAGGGCTGTGTAAACATGACAGATGAGTTTTGCCTAAGTTATTTGTTAGTAAAGTCTTTGGATGAATAATTGGCAAGGTTTTAAGGTTGATATCTCAATTATTGTGCTGCAGCAGTACTTTTATCTGTGGCGATTTGAAGTTGGATATCTCTGATTCGGTACTATTTACAGAGGGAGTACTCATTTAGTGTTGTTGATTCAATAGGCTCTTTGGCGTTATAAGCCTATAGCTTATTTTTTTGTTGTAAATGAGGTGTTATTGCAGGGTATGAATAGATCTTTGTGGAATTTTTTATCACTGGTGAGTTGGTTTGCGAAGGAAGAGTCTGTATCCATTCCACAAACGCTGTTTTCGGAAATAGATAAACACCGGAAGTTAAGTGTTAGCCATCAGTATTTTTCACAAAAAGTAATCCATCAAGTGCTTAGCTTTACTGGCAAAACCTGTTTAGGGTTAAAGATGGCACATTGTATTTATCCTGGAGCTTTTTATAATTTGGGTTATTTATTTATGACAGCGCCGAATCTTCTCGTTGCCATACGTAAAGTGAGTTTGTTGCCCAGACTGTACGATAATTTATGTCAATTTGAACTGATTGAAGATGAAAGTGGCTTAACCGTTAGAGTATCTAACGATTGTGAACATGACATTGATCGTTATGTTGTAAATGAAGCGGCTTTATCCATTATGGTTCATTATTCTCAATGGGTGCAGAAGAAACCAGTCTCTATTACTGACGTCCAGTTTGCTCACTCACAGATCAATGAATTATCTTTGTACAAAAAGTATTTAAATGTGACGCCGTCGTTCAATCAGCCCTATAGCCAGATTCGTTTTCCAAGGGAGGCCGTGGAGTTTCCTTTGCTAACATCAGAGCCAGAGTATCACGAAATGTTGGAGCAGCGTCTATTGCGTTTGCATGAAACCATGTCGCTGAGTTTTGTTGATCATGTCAAGGTAGTTATGCGCAAGCTGCTTAAGTCGGGCGAAATATCGCGGCAAATTTTAGCGGATGAGTTATGTATCAGCGAAAAAACTCTGGAGCGTCGTTTATCCAAAAATAATGAAAGTTATCGCAGTTTGCTGCTGTCGATACGTAAAGAATTAGCACAACGATATCTCAACTCTTCTCATTATTCGATTGAATATATTGCCAAAATGTTGGGGTACAGTGATCGCAATGCCTTTTCAAAAGCGTATAAAAAGTGGATGGGGCACTCTCCTCGAGCAGAACCTAATGTGTGAGATGGATGCTCCTGACCTTCTCGGCTTTGCCGCACACCTTAGGGTAAGTTAAAATAAGGGCCGATACTGCATTAACTAGATATTGGCCATGATAGCGTTACCTTATATTGAACCTGTTTTTCGTCCCCCCAGTGAGTGGAAGTCGCTGATCTTGCAGGTGACGAATGGTTGTTCGTGGAATCGTTGCACCTTCTGCGATATGTATACTCAGCCACAAAAGAAGTTTAAACCCAAGCTGCAGGCAGATATTGAGCGTGAGCTTGAGTCGGTGCAACAAACAGGCGCTCACGTTGGCCGAGTGTTTTTGGCAGATGGGGATGCCATGACGTTATCGTATCGACGGCTTAAAGACATTTTAGAGGCGATTAATCGATACTTGCCTGATGTATCGCGAGTGTCTTCTTATTGCTTACCTAGAAACATCTTGCGTAAATCAGTCGAAGAATTAAAAGAGCTAAAGGAGCTAGGACTCAAGTTGGTTTATGTCGGCTGTGAGTCTGGTGATGATAAAGTGCTTGAATGCATCGATAAGGGCGAAACTTACGCCTCTTCTCTGGAGGCATTACAAAAGCTTAAAGCAGCGGGTATCAAATCCTCTGTCATGATCTTAAACGGAATGGGTGGCGTGCGCTATTCAGAACAGCATGCTATTCATTCTGCTCAGCTAATGAACGAGGCACAGCCTGAGTTTTTATCGACCCTGGTGGTTTCTTATCCGTTAGGAGAGCAACGGGTGGTTGATGGTTTTGGTGGTGATTACCAGCTGCCAGATACCTATGGTTTGATTAAAGAGATGGAAATTTTGCTAAGCCATCTGGAGTTGGAAAGCACCATTTTTCGCTCGGACCATGCTTCTAACTATCTGGTGCTTAAAGGCACGTTAAATAAAGACAAAGAAGCATTGCTTAAAATGGTGACTACAGCGCTCAATCGTCCCGGTGTGATTCCTTTACGCCAGGAGTGGCAGCGCGGCTTGTAATGGTTTATGAAGTTTTATTTTAAAAATGTGATTACTTAGCTTCAAGCGAATCATAATGTCTATTTTCAGGAGCAGGGAAGTTTCTGATATCGATTTTTCTGGGATGGCTATATCTTTTGCCTACTTATATAAGTATGTTTTTCGCGCTCTCTAGTTGCGTATTCAATCAATAAATCGATATTTAACCTGCGTTTGCTTAAAAATTGCGGTTTTGGGAATTTTTATCTGCCAGGATTGTCTTTGGCCGGTTTTTCGTATTTTTGATAGATATTTATTATTAATAAAGACTCTTTTATGAATCTTTATCGTCATATTATAAAAGTAAAGTATTAAATATTGTATTTTGTGATAAGTGACTTGCCTAATAGCTTATATTTGAGCTATAAATAGAGTTACAGTTTATAAAGATTCAAAATTGAGCTTTTATGATTGATTTGCATGCTTCCAGTAATCATTCCATCCTAAGTAGTATCAGTGCTCGATTAAAGGCCTTGAGGATTCAGTCAAACCTGACTCAGGAAGAGTTGGCAACACGCACAGGCCTATCTCTGAGTTCTCTCAAACGCATCGAAAACGGTGCCAATACGACTTTAAATCAACTCATCCGCATTTTGCGCAGCTTGAATCGAATGGATGATTTAGCTTCGCTGGTGCAAATGGAATCTCCATCCCCTGTGGAACTCGCTCAGCAAAAGCATCGTAATTTGCCAAAACGTCAGAGAGTTCGAAAATCATCTAAAGTAGTGGCGGTGACACCTCAAGGAGAGCGTCGTCGACCTTTTCAGTTAGCTTCTATTGAGCGTTCCTAGCCCTGGAGCATAAATAATGAACGAAGAACTTCTGGTCGAGGTTCGTATATGGGACCAAACCGTCGGTTATGTCGTTTGGCAACCGCACAAAGGTGTCGCCAGTTTTGAGTATGTTACGGAGTTTTTGAATAAGCAGTTGCCCGTAGCTCCTATCCAAATGCCGCTGCAAGAAGGCGTATTCGAATTTCCATCTCATGCTCGCTCCGATACCTTTAAAGGTATGCCTGGCTTATTGGCCGATGCGTTACCTGACCGTTTTGGAAACGAACTACTGGACGCCTATTTATTACGCACAGGACGTAAGTTAGAAAGCATTTTGCCTACCGAGCGGCTCTTGTATATGGGAGCAAGAGGTATGGGGGCACTTGAGTTTGAGCCTGCCAAAGCACAGAGCCTGTCGGCTGCCGAACGACTTGATATGGACGAGTTGGTCCATCTGGCGGGAGTGGTTTTGCAACAACGACAGCATCTACATAGCTCTCTGGCAGAGACATCTGGATTAGAGCAGATTATTCAGGTAGGAACTTCCGCTGGTGGAGCCAGGGCAAAGGCCGTTATTGCCTGGAACCCAGATACTCAAGATGTTGTCAGTGGACAAGCTTTGGCTCCAGAAGGGTATTCGCATTGGTTGCTTAAATTCGATGGTGTGAATGATCAGTACCTGTCGACCAGCGAAGGATTTGGTCGTATTGAATACGCCTATCATCGCATGGCCTTGGCAGCGGGGATAGAAATGATGGAGTGTCGACTGCTAGAAGAGCAAGGACGTGCTCATTTTATGACGCGTCGTTTTGATCGAGTTGAGGCACAGCAAAAACTTCATGTGCAGACCTTGTGTGCTCTGGAGCATTTTGATTATAACTTTCCTGGTGCTCATTCTTACGAGCAGGCGTTTGCAACCGCTCGCAAGTTGTCCTTAACAGTACATGAAATGGAGCAACTCTTTCGACGTGCAGCCTTTAATATGGTGGCAAGAAATCAGGACGATCATACCAAAAACATTGCCTTTGTGATGGATTCGCAGGGGCAATGGTTTCTGGCTCCTGCCTATGATATGACCTTCGCTTATCGTGCCGATTCTCGTTGGGTGAGTCAGCATCAAATGTCAGTGAATGGCAAGCGCGATCAGTTTGAGCGTGCAGATCTGCTGGCTCTGGCGGATGCTGGAGACATCCGCAAGCCCAATGAAATTATTGAACAAATTCAAGAGGTTGTTGCTGAATGGCCAAGGTTTGCCAAAGATGCAGGTGTTGATGACATCCGTATTAAAGCCATTCAAGCTTGTTTTCGACAACTATAACGGGCGACTACCTTGTAAATCTAATGCCATAAACGTAGCATTTGCCCACAATCATTCTAATACTACCGAGAGTAACCATGCCAAAAGCCAGTGAAATTAAAAAAGGTGCTGCTGTTGAGTACAACGGCAAGCAACTATTGGTCAAAGATATTGATGTACAAAGTCCCAGTGCGCGTGGTGCGGCAACCCTTTATCGTATGCGCTTTACCGATATAAAAACCGGTCAAAAAGTTGAGGAGCGTTTTAAAGGTGACGACCAATTGAATACGCTTGATCTGGCCAGAAGAGCAGTCAGTTTTTCGTACATTGATGGTGATGATTACATCTTCATGGATAACGAGGATTACACACAGTTCAACTTTAAGCAGGCAGATATTGAAGAAGAGCTACTGTTTATTACTGAAGACATTCAAGGTGTACAGGTGTTATTGGTTGATGACAGTCCGGTTGCTATTGAATTACCACAGTCGGTTGATCTGGTAATTGAAGAAACCTCGCCTTCGATTAAGGGGGCATCTGCCAGTGCGCGTACTAAGCCTGCTTCATTTGCAACCGGTTTAACGGTACAGGTTCCTGAATATCTTTCGCCCGGTGAGAAAGTCAGAGTGAATACGGCCGAAAAGAAATTCATGAGCCGTGCTGATTAAGTTTTCATTATGTTGGGTTTTTCTAAAAAAACATTACCGAAAGATGAGCCAGTGAGCCGTTGGCAAATGATTCGCCAACTGCTTATTTTTCAGCTGAAACTGGCGATTGATGCGCTCAGGGATATATTACTTAGCCCTTTGTCGATGATACTGACTATCATGGATTTAATGGCTGGCAATAAAAACGAGAAGCGCTGGTTTACTCGACTTATGCACTTTGGCAGAGATACTGATAAAGCGATCAATCTGTTTAATCAGCACGATGCAGATAAAGAAAGTAAGCCGAATGTCGATCGTGCATTTGAGCAGTTCGAAGAGTTATTAAAAAAGCATTATCAAACGGGTGACTTATCCAACAAAACCAAAGCTGCTATCGACAAGTCTTTGCTTTTATTGAAGAAAAACAACCTTAACGAAGAGCCTCAAGATAAGGAAAAGCCTTAGCTGGCTCTTCCTTTGGGCGCTTATAAATCGTTTCTTTCTCTTATAAATCGAGCAAATCTGGGGATTCCATTGGGTGTTTTGCCTTGATACTCATAAGTGATCAGGGTGCCAATTGGCGGTGGGGTTTTACGTTGCTGACGATCAAATCCGGTGCCTATTTTGAATCTAAGGCCGTTACTATCTTCTACGATTAATGCGCCCATCAGTCCTGCAAATTGACCTTTTCCTGGTAGATAATCGATAACGGTGGCTTCTGCGTCGCTGTGAGTTTTCAGTTTTAATAAGTCATTGCTGCGTTTCGCCTCGTAGTTAGAACGATTTTTTCGCAGCATAATGCCTTCGCCTCCTTGGCCTAATATCCACTGGAAGTAACTTTCTAGAGCACTTTTTGAGACGACTTTTTGTTGCACAACCAATCGAATGTGTGGGCTATTTATCTGTGCGACTATATGTTTTAGGCTCGCCAGCCGTGAGTCATAAAACCCTGTTTCTGCGGGGGCATCAAACACCATGAATTTCACCTGGCGCCAATCAATATCTGAGGCTGTTTGTTTACGACTGATAGCGGATACTTCATCAAAATGTCCTCGACCTATCCACAGTTCTCCATCCAGTGGCACAGCCATTAAAGGTTCTGTAAACCAGATTGGTGCTTTGATGACTTTTCCTGATCGGGACAGCAGCTGATGTCCATCCCAGTAAGCTCTAACACCATCGAGTTTTTCGCTCATCCAATACTCTGTGACATCGATATTGGCCTGATATCGGTTCGCCAGTTGCAAAGGTGGAGGCTCTGCATTGGCTAATATGGGAGCGGGGGCGGCTAATAATAGTGGAATCGCTAATGATAGAATTTGTGTTTTCATCCTTTGGTCCTGTAGTTTCCTGGGCAATAAACCCTATTAAAAAAGTCCTTAAAAACGAGCACTCAATCCGGAGTACTTAAAAGCGTCGCAAATCTTGCCTTAAACCTTGTCACTAAGCGATTGAGATATGATAAACGGTCATCTTTTGGGGTTTGGCGAATAATATTGGAAAGATAGGGCTTAATAAGCCCGTTAACCCCAAAATTATTTAACAGTGCTGTCGTAAATTCGTTTATAATAAGAGCTGTAAAATGAATTGCTGGTTTTTTCTTTGTTGGGGCTACCACAAAATGCCCTTTTGATTGCCCGCCTTAGTTATTTGGAAATCGTCAGAATATGTCTGAAACTGAATCAATGATATCTTTTCGTGACTTGTCATTAGGTGATAAGTTGTTGCAAGCACTCGATCGTGTGGGTTACGAAACCCCATCTCCTATTCAAGCTCAAAGTATCCCATTAGTCATGGCTGGTCACGATATGATTGGTCAGGCGCAAACAGGTACTGGAAAAACGGCCTCATTTGCTTTGCCGATCTTGTCTCGAATTGATGTGACTCAGAATTCTCCTCAGGCTTTAGTGATTGCGCCTACCCGCGAATTGGCATTGCAGGTTGCTGAGGCATTCAATGAGTACGCTCGATTTATGCCGGGTTTCCGAGTGTTACCAGTTTACGGCGGCCAGCCTTTCACAACTCAGATTCGCCAAATTAAACGCGGCCCTCATGTGATTGTCGGTACACCTGGTCGTATTATGGATCACATGCGCCGTGGTAATCTGATTTGGGACGATCTCAAACAATTGGTACTCGACGAAGCGGACGAAATGTTGCGTATGGGATTCATTGACGATGTTGAGTGGATTTTAGAGCGCACACCATCAACCCGTCAGGTGATTTTGTTTTCTGCCACCATGCCTAAGCCAGTTAAGCGTGTTGCCGAAACCTTTTTGAAAGAGCCTAAGTACGTAAAAATCGAGTCAAAAAATACAACGGCTCAAACTATCCAACAGCGCTTCTGTATGGTCAATGGCAACAACAAGCTCGATGCGTTGACGCGCATTTTGGAAGCTGAAGAATTCGATGCCATGATCATTTTTGTTCGTACTAAAGGTAGTACGCAAGAGTTATCAGACAAACTGGTAGCGAGAGGCTTTGCCTGTGATGCGATTCATGGTGATATTGCGCAAAATCAACGAGAAAAAGTCGTTCAAAAACTAAAAGACGGCAAGTTAGACATTTTGATTGCGACGGACGTTGCGGCTCGAGGTCTGGATGTTGAGCGAATCAGTCACGTTGTAAACTATGATATTCCTTATGATCCTGAGTCTTATGTACACCGTATTGGTCGTACTGGTCGAGCAGGGCGTAGTGGTGATGCGATTTTGTTTGTGACGCCAAGAGAGCGTCGTTTATTACGCACGATTGAGCAAACAACTCGCAAAACCATTGAGCGCATGAACTTGCCATCAGTCGAAGTGATCAATGATAAGCGTGTTAATCGCTTGTTTACGAAAGTATCTGAAACACTATCCAGTGATTCATTAAAGACTTACCTTGAGATTCTTGAGCGTTACCAGAGCGAACATGAAGTTACTGGTATCGAAATCGCTGCTGCATTGGCCAGCATTATGTATGCAGAAGAGCCTCTGTTGATGAACGAAATTAAAGAGCCTTATGTTGATGAGCGTCGTGGCGATCGTGATCGTAAGCGTCGTCCAGCGGAAAAAGTCAGCATTAGCAAACGAGCTCGTCCACTTAAAGATCAGCCAGATGTTGAAATGGAACGTTATGTTTTGGCTGTTGGACGTGACAACGGTGCAACACCAACGCATATTGTTGGAGCCATTGCTAACGAAGCTGAGATTGAGAGCAAATACATCGGATTTATTCGTCTGTATGATGATTTAACCACTGTTGATCTTCCTAAAGGCATGCCAGAAGAAACACTTAAAGTTCTACGTAAAGCGCGTGTATGCGGCAGACCTTTAAACATTCAGTCGGCAGCCGATAAAGACTTCGAAGCGATGGATTCTGGCGGTGGCCCATCGGGTGGCGGTCGTGGCAAAAAGCCTCGTGGTGGTGGTCGTGGTAATGACAACAATCGTTCTCGCCCTCGTCGCAAATCCGGTGGTTACAAAAACTCTGGACGTTAATGCGTCGCGGTTTTAAATACTAAACAAAAAACTCCTCACCGAATTGAATCCGTTGAGGAGTTTTTTTATGTGTGGATTTTGTTATGAATACTCTATGCCCATGTGGTTCAGAAGCGCAATTTAAAGATTGTTGTGAACCTTTTATTTTAAAGACTGCGATACCCCAAACTACTGAACAGTTGATGCGTTCTCGTTATAGCGCTTTTGTTACTGTAGAGCCTGAATATTTGTTAGAGACTCATCATCCAGAACATCACAACGGTCTTACGGTTCAATCTCTTGAAGAGAGTGCTCGAAATACTCAGTGGATAAAATTAAAAGTTGTAGACAGTGAAGGCGGGGAACAAGAGCAACAAGGTTATGTTGAATTTAAGGCCTGGTTACTGGAAGCGGGTAAAAAGTTTGTTCATCATGAGAAATCTTATTTTGAAAAAATAGATGGTCGTTGGCATTACACTCGAGGCGACTTTTTGGGTGGTTCGACGAACAGTGCGATAAAAGTGAAAGCTGGACGCAATGATCCCTGCCCCTGTGGCAGCGGTAAGAAATACAAAAAATGTTGTGGCTAGGTGTCGAGTGAATTTGGTTATAAAATACTTAGCGCATATAAAAAAGCCGTTCTTATTAGAACGGCTTTTTTGTTAGTGAGTATCTAAGTTCTCACTAGGCTGATTCGTTTAAGAACAGCAGACTGCGTGGGTTCTTAAGTACATTAACATTGATTTGATCACCAGCCTGGTTTATGAGTGCCTGGCAATCCTGACTTAAGTTTTGCAGGTGTAATGTTTTGCCTGCTTTTTCATAACGCTCTGTAAGTGATTCAATCACGCGTAGTCCAGAATGGTCACATACCCGAGACTGCGCAAAATCTATAAAGACTTCTTCAGCATCTTCTTTCGGTGTAAAAGCTTGTTCAAACTCAGTGGTTGAACTAAAGAAAATCGGACCATTGACCAGATAGTGCGTTTCGCCAACGATGGTGTCATTACGCTGTATTTTAACTGTCTTAGCGTGTTTCCAGGCAAACACCAGTGCTGAGACGATAACACCAACCGTTACAGCAAAGGCCAGATCCGTGAAGACCGTGACACTGGATACAAGGACCAGAACAAAAGCATCACTGGCTGGGATCTTACGAATAATACGGAAGCTACTCCATTCGAAGGTGCCCAACACGACAATAAACATAACACCGACAAGCGCTGCCAGAGGAATTTGCTCAATAAGAGAAGAGGCAAACAAGATAAACATTAATAGACAAAGTGCAGCTGTGATACCTGATAAGCGACCACGTCCACCAGAGTTTACGTTAATCATGCTTTGTCCAATCATGGCACAGCCACCCATACCACCAAAGAAACCTGTTACTGTGTTGGCCAGACCCTGAGCAAAGTTTTCGCGATTGCCGCGGCCCAGAGTTTCTGTCACCTCGTCCACCAGACGCAATGTCAGCATGGACTCAATCAAACCGATAGCGGCCAATACAACAGAGTAAGGCAGAATGATCATGAAGGTTTCCCAGGTGAAAGGCACCGAAGGGATATGGAAAGAAGGCAATCCACCCGAAATAGAAGCAACATCACCCACCACTCGAGTATCAATTTCAAACCCAATCACCAGCAACGACACTATAATGATGGCTGCCAGTGAAGAGGGGATGGCAGTGGTAAAGCGAGGCAGAAAGTGAATGATGACCATTGTCAAAGCCACCAGCCCTAACATAATGTACAAGGCTTCGCCTTGCATCCAGGCTACATCAATGACGCTACCTTCGAAAGAAGTTCCCGACAGCCAGCCTGGTTGACCTGAAATGCCGAACTGACTGAGCTGAGCAAGAAAGATAACGATAGCCAGACCATTAACGAACCCAAGCATAACGGGCCGTGGCACCATTCGAATAAACTTACCCAGACCGAGCAGTCCAGCGCAAATTTGTATCAAACCCATTAAGACGACGGCGGCAAATAAGTACTCTACACCATGTTGAGCGACCAGGGTGACCATTACGACGGCCAGTGCACCTGTCGCACCTGAGATCATGCCAGGGCGTCCGCCAAAGACTGCGGTAATTAAACCCACCATAAAGGCGGCGTAAAGACCCACCAGTGGCTCCACACCGGCAACAAAAGCAAAGGCAACCGCTTCTGGAACCAAAGCCAGAGCAACGGTTAATCCTGACAGCAGGTCATTTTTGACACTGGCTACTTTGGTGATACGAAATTCAAACATTTAGGTTCTCGATGATGTCGCTATTTTAGACAATAGATGCGTTCCCAAGAGAGCTGGGCGCATAAGGGGCGCGAATTCTAACCAAATTGAGATTTAAACTCAATGAGATTCCCCGTTTTCGTGCTTTTCTGCACGTTAGGTATCGTTTTGCGCTGGATTTTTATAAGTTTAGTCAATAAGGTAGCTGCTTGAATTGAATTTGGAAAGAAATGGCTATGTCAGAATCACGAGTCTCAATAACAATAAACAATGGATTCGCCGAAGTTCAGTTAAATCGTCCTGATAAGCGCAATGCGCTGGATATGGCGATGTTCTATGACCTCGACAAGGTCATTCGCAAAATCAGCAAAGACAAAAGCATTCGCGCTGTTATTGTGTCGGGAGCGGGCGACGACTTTTGCTCTGGCCTCGATATTAAGTCTGTGATGACCAAGCCTGTTAACGGTATCAAGCTTTTATGGAAGTGGTTGCCTGGTAATGCCAATTTAGCTCAGCGCGTGGTTGTTGGATGGCGTCGTTTACCAGTGCCTGTCATTATGGCGATCCATGGACGCTGTTGGGGCGGCGGGACGCAGATTGCGTTAGGGGGTGACTTTCGCATTGCGTCGCCTGAAGCGAACCTATCCATAATGGAAGGCCGTTGGGGACTGATTCCCGATATGGGCGGCACACTCACCCTGAAAGAAATTTTGTCAGTCGATCAAGCGATGGAGTGGGCAATGTCGGCCGAAGAAATTTCTGCTGAATCGGCCCTTGAACATGGCTTACTTAACCAGGTGGCTGATGACCCTCTTGCTGCAGCAAGAGCTTTGGCCGAAAAACTAACCATAGGATCACCGGATGCCGTCGCGGGTGTTAAAAAGCTTTATCATCGAGCCTGGCATCGAGATCAGCGCGCTGTTCTAGCTCGAGAAACTTTCTATCAATGGCGAATACTGCTTGGTAAAAATCGCTCTATTGCCGTAAAAAAGCAGTTGTCGGATCCCACTATTTCTTTTGCTAAACGGAAATCCTGGTAAACATCTGCTGTTCTTGCTGTGACTTTATAGGATACAAAAGCTCTAAAAAACTCGATTTTTAGAACCTTTCTGTATCCTTATGCCTCTTTATGTCATTAGGCTATGTCTTATGACTTTTTATTTTGTCGTCATCTAAAATTTCAAATTCAAGTAAACCCCCACTCAATTAATTGATTTATAACATTAAAAAAAAGAAGGATACTTTTAACCAAAAAAGTGTGAAATTTCACACACACAGAAGTGTGAAGTATCTCTCATTATGATAATGAAATGCACTATGGCTGGACTAAACTTATATCGAAGTCTCGATATTTTGGAGTTATTGTGAAGTCGAAGTCAGTAAAAATTACGCATTTATATCCACACCAATATCTGCCCGGCAATGGCAACCAAACCGATTCTGATGTCTCCTGGTCGGTCGCGTTAAATCTTGCCGTGTGGTTAAAAGTTAAAGTAAAGCAACCAACCGAAGTGACTCTTTCGTTGAGCTATCGGGATGTGCGAGGCAAGCAAGCTATCCCGATCGATCATATTGAAGTAGAGGTTGAGCAAGAACTTTTATTTTCAAATCTGGTGAAAATTCCGGTCAAAGGACCCTTAGAGAATATGGATATATTGTTAGCGGGAGTAGGTTTGACTGACGCGGAATTACAAGAACTTTTTGTCAAAGTGGTCGAGATTCCCGATAGCAGCAAGAGATTATCTGGCATGGCTTAAGTGACAGCCTATAAAAAAGTGAAAAAATATCTTGATCTCAGATTCAGATTGAATGATTATTAACCACCTTTTTTGTACATGAATTAAATTTGTTGTTTAAAAAAAGATAATGGTTTGTCCATTTTCTTAGCAATATTCGAGTGATACCTCTTTGTCCTGTATCAGTATTTTGAAGTGTGGGGCTGTCTAACCCCAGGATGACATTTCAGACGTTCATACTGAATGAATAGCTAATTGGCAAGTCATTAAAAATAGAAACTGACTAACCTGATAATAACGATTATGAAACCTAATTATATTTACCTTGAAGCGGAACATTATCTGCCTAAAGCAGGTAATGCGACTAAAAATGATCTGAGCTGGTCGATTGCACTTAATATTTTGCTCGACATCCAATTTAACCAAAAACAGAATGGCAAGCTGGCGCTGTTTCTTGAATATCAAGATACCCGAGGGACCCATAAAGTCGCTGTGGATTATGCTGATGCTGAAGATAGCGACTCTATTATTTTATCCAACCTGATCGAATTACCTGTTCGTGGGATGATAAGTGATGTGCGTTTGGTGTTGTCGGGGTGTTCTGATGACAGCGGCATAGAAATGAAGCATTGCTGGGTAAAAGTTGAAGAAAGTCGGTGCTTTCTTGGTAACCGACCCATGCAAATGGTCAGTTAATAGCAAATTAGTATAATTTTTTTATTGACACCTTGGGCTTATATTAGTTAAGTTGTCTCCAACGAACGAATTTACGGCAGTTAAGCAAATGCAAACAACAATTTTAACAAACACTTTAAAAGCAAACTGGTGGTGGCATTCATCCTAGTGGGCTTCATTGCGTTTGGTTACCGTAATAGAAAATTAATAGCCCGCTTCAAATAAAGCGGGCTTTTTTTTGCCTGATAGAAATAAGACAAACAAAGCATTAAGAGACAACTGAGAGAAGAATGATGAACAACAGACACATTAGCGCAAACATCTGGTGGTGGCACACGTTGAAAAGGTTCAGCGGGTGAGCCTGTGTCTGTCGATTTCAAAAACCCGCCATTGGCGGGTTTTTTTTTGCAAAATTTTTAACAAATACTTTTTAACTTTGAGGATGAAGATCATGATTATTGTATTACGCTCAGAAGCGACCAAGAACGATGCCGACGAAATTTTAAGTCAGATTGAAAGTGCAGGACTTAAACCACTCTACATGCCAGGGGTAGAAAGAATTGTTCTTGGAGCCCTGGGTGATGAACGTGTTTTGCAAGGGCTTAATATTGCGGCTCACCCAATGGTTGACGATGTAAAACCAATTCTTTCTAGCTATAAGTTAGTGAGTCGAGAGCTCAACCCAGCCGATTCTGTGGTGTCAATTGGAGATGCTGCATTTGGTGGAGAGCATTTTTCTGTGATTGCTGGGCCATGTGCTGTAGAGAGTTATGAGTCTTTTGAAAAAACAGCAAAGTTAGTTAAGGAAGCGGGAGCCGTTGCTTTGCGTGGTGGTGCTTTTAAACCCAGAACCAGTCCTTATAGTTTCCAGGGGGGCGGAGCGGAAGCGCTAAAAACCATGCAGACAGTCAGTAACAACATTCAATTACCTGCGGTAACAGAAGTGATGGATTCGTCTGACGTAGAACTGATTTGTGAGCATGTTGACGCGTTACAAATTGGCGCTCGTAACATGCAAAACTTTCATCTTTTAAAAGCAGTCGGCAAAGCCAATAAGCCTGTCATTCTTAAGCGCGGTATTGCTGCAACTATAGAGGAGATGTTACTGGCTGCTGAGTACATCGTTGATGCTGGTAATCCCAACGTTATTTTATGTGAAAGAGGGATTCGTACTTTTGAAACCGCAACTCGAAATACATTAGATTTGAATGCCGTGGCTTATATTAAACAGAAGTCTCATTTGCCCGTCATTGTTGATCCTTCACATGGAACCGGTGTTCGAGAGTTGGTTGGACCATTAGCGAAAGCCGCTGTTGCAGTAGGTGCCGATGGTGTCATCATTGAGGTTCATCATGAACCCAAGCAAGCCCTTTCTGATGGTAAACAATCTTTGTATCCAGAGCAGTTCGCTCAATTAATGAAAGAACTGGATGCCTTTATTCAGGCCGCTGGTCGTCAACCTGCGAAACGGAAAGTGGCCTAATGTCTAACAGCAATAAAGTACAAACGCTTTCGCGTCGAGTCTCAATGCCCTTCGAGGTATCGCGGGCATTTGAGACCTTAACGAAAGAGCAAGACACTCCTTGCGCTCTTTTAGAGACGGCTAGTATCAGTACTAAAGAGCACACCAAGAGTGTGATGATGCTATCTGCTGCACTTCAGGTTCGTTGCACTTTCGAGCAGGTATTAGTAACCGCTCTTAATGCAAATGGTGAGCAGTTACTTGGTAATTTACAGAGTCTCTTTGATGAAAGTGAGTTGAGTCAGCATCAGTTACACATCCGAATCTCACATCAGTCTCTACATCAGGAAGTGGATGAGTTTAAAAAGTTGCACTCTGCCAGTGTTTTTGATGTGCTTCGAAACATCATGAGTTTGGTACAAAGCCAGTCTATTGATGATTACAGTACTTTATTGATAGGCACTTTCAGTTTTGACTGTTATGAACTTTTTGAGTCACTTCCTTCTTTACCTGCCGATTCTAACGACTTTCCTCATTATGATTTTTTCTTAGCCGACCAGCTCTTGATGGTTGATCATAGAAACCATAATAACCGATTAGTAAGCAAAGTGTTTTCTGGTGCTAGTCAACTGGCGGTACTAAATGATTACCAGCAGAAAATTGCTCATCATGCGACTCTTTTAGAATCGATGGAAGCTTTGCCTTCAACGATGAAAAAGAATGCTTCTTTGCCGACTCCTGAGCAACCGAAACTTAGCCTCGATGATGCAAGTTATTGCGAGCTGGTAAAAAAGGTTAAGCAGCATGTTTATCAGGGAGATGTTTTTCAGACGGTCGTTGCTCGAGATTTTAAGTTACCTTGTTCCAAACCTTATAACGCCTATCAAGAACTCAAACAAAGCAATCCTAGCCCTTATATGTTTTATGTGCAAACACCTGATTATGTTCTCTTTGGTGCATCTCCCGAAAGTGCGGTAAAAGTTGATGCGGATACCTCCACACTCAGTATTTATCCTATTGCCGGAACTCGTAGACGAGGACAAAAGGATAACGGTGAGATCGATGCAGATCTTGATGCCCGTATTGAGTTGGAACTGAAAAGTGACGAAAAAGAAAAAGCTGAACATTCTATGCTAGTGGATCTCGCTCGTAACGATGTCGCACGAGTTTGTGTGCCAGGCTCTCGAAAACTGGATCGCTTGATGGAAGTGGATCGTTATTCTCATGTTATGCATCTGGTCTCTAAAGTGAGTGGACAACTTGATAAGCAATACGATGCTTTGTCTGCTTATCAGGCTTGTATGAACATGGGAACGTTAACGGGTGCACCCAAAGTGAAAGCATCTCAATTACTACGACAGTACGAAGGAAAGCGTCGGGGTGTTTATGGAGGTGCTATGGGGTATCTGAATGCGGCTGGTGATATGGATACCGCCATCGTGATTAGAAGTGCATTAGTGCAAAACCAACAGGCAACTGTATCAGCTGGCGCAGGCATTGTTTTCGACTCTGATCCCATGGCTGAGGCACAAGAAACATCGAGCAAAGCCGCTGCTGTGATAGCCGCCATTCAATCGGCTGCCGTTAAGGAGGCAAGCTAATGGCTAAGGTTTTATTTATCGATAACTTTGATTCGTTTACCTACAACCTGGTGGACGAGTTTCGTTGCATGGGACATGAAGTCTCCGTAATCAGAAATAACATTCCATTGAAGCAAGCTGTAGAAATGGCATTGAACCATGATTTGGTGGTGCTTTCTCCTGGTCCTGGCAAGCCTGCTGATGCAGGTATTTGCGGGGAGTTATTATTGCAACTTAAGGGAAAACTTCCATTCTTGGGGATCTGCTTAGGACATCAACTTATGGTAGAGCAGCTTGGCGGTGTTGTGGTTCAGGCTGAGTTACCGGTGCATGGTAAAACCTCTGCTCTCGTTCACACTAAGCGTTTTTGTTTCGAAAACTTTGCTAGTCCCTTACCTGTGGGACGTTATCACTCATTAGTAGCTTCACAGGTACCTGAGGGCTTCGAAGTGATTGCTCAGGCAGATGATTTAATTATGAGTATTTATCATTCTCAACTTAATTTATTGGGCTTTCAGTTTCATCCTGAATCCATACTAACAACTCAAGGTTCGGCTTTGCTAAAAGCTGCGGTGAACCAATTACTTTTTCAACAAGAGGCATCATCATGAATTCAGTTATGGAAAAACTTTATCAGGGTGAGAGCCTTGACCAAGATCTAGCTCAAACAACCATCGAGCGAATTGTTCGAGGAGAGTTGTCGGAGATAGAGATTTCGGCACTCCTTGTTGCTTTAAAGATAAAAGGTGAGCAGCCTGAGGAAATTGCTGGCGCTGCATCGGCGCTAAGAGCTTCAGCGACACCTTTTAATCGACCACAAGGTATGGTCGTTGATACTTGTGGTACGGGTGGAGATGGCTTGGGCACTATAAACATTTCTACAATGGTCGCTTTAGTGGCCGCTGAGTGTGGTGTAAAAGTCGCAAAACATGGTAACCGTTCGGTATCATCAAAAAGCGGGTCTTCGGATCTATTAGCAAGCTTTGGCGTAAAGTTGGATACCACGCCGGAAGTCGCAGCGAGATGTTTGGAAGAGCTAAATTTCTGTTTTCTTTTTGCTCCTATGTATCACCCCGGTGTGAAACATGTCATGCCTGTTCGACAAACGTTAAAGACTCGAACTTTATTCAATCTGATTGGGCCATTAGCCAATCCTGCTCAACCCGATGTTCAACTGATGGGGGTCTACGATCCTCGGCTCTTAAAACCTATGGCGGAAGCTTTACATAACTTAGGCTGCAAGAAGGCGCTGATTGTTAATGGTGGAGGGCTGGATGAAATTGCTTTACATACTACAACACAAGCAGCTCACCTAAACGATGGAGCAATCGAAATGATTGAGATTACTCCTGAGCAAGCGGGTATTCCTCGTGCCGACTTATCCACGCTGCAACTCAGTGATCCTGTTGATATCTCTGCTGCATTGCTGTGTGTATTAAAAGGGTGTGGAAAGCGAGAGCATCGTGATGCCATCGCCCTTAACACTGCTGCTATCTTATATTTAGCTGGTGTTGCCGATGATCTAAAGTCAGGAGCTGAACTGGCTATTGATGCGCTGGATTCTGGTCGAGTCGCACAGCGTCTGGAAAAAATAGCGGAGCTTACTCATGGCCAGTAAGCCGAGCAGAAATGTATTGCAGGAGATTGTTGAGCATAAAAGAAATGAAATCGCTCAACGCAAAGCTCAAAATCCAGTTGAACACTTGAATAAAGATTTAACTGCATCAGATCGTTCTCTACATGAGGCACTAGCACGTCCTGGTAGCCGCTTTATTATGGAGTATAAAAAAGCGTCGCCTTCTCGTGGACTGATTCGACCTGACCTGTCCGTTGATGAACTTGTCGAGGCTTATAAGCCCTGCGCTGATGCAATATCGGTTTTAACGGATACAAAATACTTTTCTGGAGTACATGAAGATCTTCGTCTTGTTCGAGAGAAAGTCTCTCAGCCTGTTTTGTGTAAAGACTTCTTTATTGATGACTACCAAATTTTTGAGGCGCGCTATTACGGTGCCGACGCTATTTTGTTAATGCTTTCGGTGTTAACAGATGAGGAATATAAGAATCTCAGTGAAGTCGCCAAAAGTTTGAAGTTAGATGTTTTAACAGAAGTTCATACCGAGCAAGAGTGCAAAAGAGCCGTTGAGCTAGGTGCAGAAATAATCGGCGTTAATAACAGAGATTTAAGAAGTTTAACGACTGACTTAAACGTCACAGAAGCTTTAGCTTCATTGATTCCTGATGACCGTTTGCTGGTGTCTGAGTCCGGAATATCTAACCGACAAGATATCGCTCGCCTGGCTCCTTATGCGGATGCTTTTTTAGTCGGCTCTTCGCTAATGAGTGCGGATGATATCGGGCAAGCTGCCAAAGCATTGACGTATGGGAAAGTAAAGTTATGTGGTGTGGCTAATGTGGACGAAGCGAAAGCAGCCTTCTCTAATGGTGCCTCTATGGTTGGATTTATGTTTTATACAAAGTCGGCTCGAGTGATTGATGTTACTAGAGCTGCTGATATTGTAAAGCAGCAGCCAGGGAAATATGTTGGTGTTTTTGTTGATGAAACCGAAGAGAAAATTGTGGAAACGACTCATCGCTGTCAGTTAGCGAGTGTTCAGCTTCACGGTAATGAGCCTGTCGAGTTTTGCCAAACATTAAGACATTCGTTGCCAGAAAATGTAGAGCTAATTAAAGCCGTTAGAGTGAAAGATGAAGCTTCGGTTAGAGATGCCGCTGCTTATATTGAAGTGTGTGATAAATTGTTATTTGACTATAAACATCCTACAGAACTCGGTGGTAGTGGTGATGCGTTTGACTGGGATTTAGTTGATAACATAAGGACGCTCATCAGTGATGACAGAAAAATAATGATTGCTGGTGGAATTAATCAAAACAATGTTCATCAGTTATTCAAGTTTAGTGATATTACCTTAGATCTAAGTAGTGGTGTTGAGCGTCAAAAAGGGCGTAAAGATATCCACATGATTAAAGAATTTTTTGAGTCGTTAAGAATGATTGGACGGCTTGAAACGAAAGTACTCTGTGAGGTTTAAAGCATGACACAAGAATTTAGTTCTTCATTGACCGATGCCTATTTCGGTGAGTATGGCGGCATGTTTGTTCCGGAAATTTTGGTGCCTGCTTTAGAACAACTAGAAACCGCGTTTATTGAAGCTATTGAAGACCCTGACTTTATTGAGGAGCTTAACGATCTTCTAAATAACTACGCTGGTCGTCCAACACCACTTTATGAGTGTCGTAATTTGACCACTTCTGAGCAGGGGCGGATCTTCTTAAAACGTGAAGACTTGTTACACGGTGGCGCTCATAAAACCAACCAAGTGTTAGGTCAGGTATTGTTAGCAAAGCGAATGGGAAAAAAACGCATTATTGCCGAAACCGGTGCCGGACAGCATGGTGTTGCAACGGCTCTGGCCTGTGCTTTGGTTGATCTTCCTTGCGTGGTTTATATGGGAGCCAAAGATTGCCAACGACAACAGCCCAATGTGTATCGAATGGAGTTGATGGGTGCCAAAGTTATTCCTGTTGATAATGGCAGCGGTACTTTAAAAGATGCTATTAATGAAGCGCTCCGTGATTGGGCGGCAACGTATGAAGATACCCATTACTTACTGGGGACTGCCGCAGGTCCGCATCCTTTTCCTACCATTGTTAGAGAGTTTCAACGAGTGATTGGTCAAGAAGCTCGACAGCAAATGCTGGAACAAACCGGAAAGCTACCTGACTATGCCATTGCCTGTGTGGGTGGCGGCTCCAATGCGATTGGATTATTTACAGACTTTTTGAATGACCAAGAAGTTCGACTCATTGGTGTTGAGCCTGCTGGAAAAGGATTGGATACCGACCAGCACGGAGCTACCTTGAATCGTGGTAAGTTAGGTATTATTCATGGCTCCCACACAAAAATTATGCAAGATGATGATGGTCAGATCGAAGAGTCTTACTCCGTCTCTGCGGGACTAGATTATCCTGCGATTGGTCCACAACATGTACACTTGCAACAAATAGGACGGGCCGAATATGAAACAGCGACGGATAAAGAAGCGCTTGCAGCATTTCAAAGTTTATCGCGTAATGAAGGCATTATTCCTGCTTTGGAATCTTCACATGCTTTAGCCTATGCGTTAAAGCTTGCAAAAAACAACGGGCCAGAAACTCATATTTTAGTGAACCTTTCTGGAAGAGGTGATAAAGATCTCGAATATGTACGCCAACTTGATGCTTCTACTGACAGCTCAGACAAAGGAGAAAATTAGATGAGTCGTTATCAATCTATGTTTGAGCGATGTGAGCAACAACAACGCATTGCATTTATTCCATTTGTCATGATTGGTGATCCCGATCTGGAGGCATCATTTCGGATTATCAGTGCTTTGATTGATGCGGGAGCTGATGCACTTGAGTTAGGTATTCCATTCTCTGATCCCGTCGCAGATGGTCCGGTGATACAGAATTCAGCGATTCGAGCGCTGGAATCAGGGACAACACCAACAAGAGCCATGGCGCTATTAGAAAAAGTTCGTGCAGCCTATCCAGACGTGGCGATTGGATTATTACTGTATGCCAATCTGGTGTATGTCAAAGGCCTCGATAGTTTTTATCAACAATGTCAAAGTATTGGTATTGATTCAGTATTGATTGCTGATGTGCCACTGAGAGAAACGACTCGGTTTGACCAAGCGGCAGCGAAACATCAAGTAGAAAGCGTGCATATATTGCCTCCTCACGCGTCGGAAGATACTTTGATGAAGGTTGCCAAGCAAAGTAAAGGCTACACCTATGTTCTGGGCAGAGCCGGGGTAACTGGAACTGATAAAGCCGCTCAGATGCCACCGAAAGAAGTCATTGAGCAGTTGCACAGCTATCAGGCCGCTCCTCCGGTTTTAGGTTTTGGCGTTTCACGTCCAGAGCATGTTGCTGCGGCAAAAGAAGTTGGTTTTAGAGGGGCGATCAGCGGTTCTGCGACAGTCGCTGTGATAGAGAGTAATTTGCAAGACACCGCAAAAATGCTGGATGAGCTAGGAGATTTTGTCGCCGCGATGAAACAGGCTACTTAAAAGCTCTCATTCCTGAATATAGGCTGTGCAAGTTGGTTAGATTGCTTTATCATGGCGACCCTAACCGATTGTCCAGTTTAATCTTCAGGTGAATAGTAATGAGCAACTTTTGGCTGGCAGCAGAAAAAATGCTGCGCGAAATGGAAGCAGACGAGGAGTATGATCTGTTTGCAATAGGGTATGTTATCCCTCAAGTGGCCCTGGCTGAAGGTTCTTATGACGAAAGCTGTTCACCTTTTGAACACGTGACTGCCTATATTCAGCAGTCCATGGTTAACGATCAGGTGTCTGATGCGGATCAGCTGCTGATCAAAGAAGTCATGGATACCATCGCCGAGTGCTAGGCCCATTTATACCCGTCGCTTTTCAAGAAGCAGCGGTGTTGGCTGTGTGCGCACTCACCCCAATCACTTAGTAAAGCTAAGCTCAGGGGTGCTGGCCGCCTAGCTGCACCTCGAAATGCTTTGAGGATATATTCGTAGCATAGTTTTTCCTCGAAGCTCACCAATCGGTGAGCTTTACTATATTCTTATCTTTAAACTTTCGTAGTGAAATTTCAGTCCTTCTGCATCGGCAAGAGGCATGGCTATTTGTGATAATGCAACGCGACCATAGTCACTGATCTTTTGTATTGTTTGTATCTTCAAAAAAGTATGAACGCTTAACCCGCCCGTTTGTTTGGCCAGCCCCATCGTTGGTAAGGTATGGTTGGGGCCAGAACAGTAGTCTCCCAATGCTACTGCACTATTAGCTCCAATAAACAACGAGCCATAGTTTGTCAGTTGCTCGGGTGCTATGGTGCCATGACACAGCATTAAATGTTCTGGCGCGTAGTTTTGAGAGAATTCGATCATCGCGCCCAAAGAGTCTGCTTTAACCAACTGAATTTGTTGCTGCTCAATCAAACTTGAATAGTCTGCATTATCATTTAGTTGGGTTGCCATCTGTTCAAGCCATCTGTCGTCATCACTCACAATAATGGACTGTGCCATAGGATCATGTTCCGACTGTGCTAATGCATCGTGAGCAAGCCAGTCAATAGGTTGCGAGCCATCACACAAAGCCATGAGCTCGCTAGGACCAGCAACACCATCAATTTTAACTTGCGACTGTAGTTGAGACTTTGCTTCGTTAACCCACGCATTACCTGGGCCAACAATTAAATCAACGGGCTGTAAAGATTCGAAACCATAGGCCATTGCTGCAATGGCTTGCACACCACCAAGATGATAAAAGTCTGTTGCTCCCGCGAGTGATGCTGCCGCAAGTATGGCTGGATGCCTGGATGGTGAACAAGCGACTCTTCTGGAGCAGCCTGCCACTTTTGCCGGAATAAGCGTCATCAAGGCGCTGGAAATAAGTGGAAAGCGGCCGCCGGGGATATAAGCTCCAACAGACTTAATGGGATTGATTACTTGTTGATATTCGCCAAAGTCATCTTTGAAAGATTGTACCGTCAGGCTCTCTCTCTGAACTTGGGCAAAGCGTTCAATTCGTTGTGCTGCTTGTTGTATTGATTGCTTTAACTGATCACCTAGTTCGTATTCAGAAAATGGCTTTAGCTCGATTTTCTCTGGCACAAATTGATCAAAGTTTTGCGAGAGTTGACGGATACTTTTGTCACCACTCTTTTTTATTTGTGATAATAATTGGGTGACTTTGGCGGTTATCGTAGTGGAACTAATGGTCTTTGGGCGTCGCCACTCCGTTGTATTAACGATCATTGAAGCGACTCCTTAATTCGTTTTCTATATCACCAAGGCTTACTCCTTTGGCCTTGGCATTAACCAGTGCAAAGAACAAAAGATCAGCAGCTTCCCATCGAGTATCTTCAAAAGACTGAGCTTCGATCAATTCATTCGTCTCCTCAATTAACTTTTCTGCCTGCAGCTCTTTGGACTTAAAAAGTTTGGTCGTATAGGAGTTTTCTGGCAGCTTGTTAAGTCTCTCTGATAATAACTTATCAAGACGCTGCAAGGAAAAACGGCGTTGCTGGCTCGGAAAGCAACTGTAACGTTCGAAGTGACAAGCGTTATTTTTTTGCTTCACCAGAAATAATAGAGTATCGCCATCGCAGTCGATATCCACTTTAATTAGTTGCTGTTCGTTTCCGCTGGTTGCGCCTTTTTCCCATAAGTTTTGTCGACTGCGGCTATAGTAAACTCCACGTCGTCGAATGAGAGCCTGAGTCAAAGAGTCTCGATTAGAGTAGGCCATCATCAATACTTTACCCGTTTCAATATCTTGTACAACGGTGGGAATAAGAGACATTTTGTTAAAGTCTACCTGAGCCATAAAGCAGTCTTTTAGCTCAAGTTTACCTGAATAAATAGACATGCCAATTTGACCATTGGCACCTTGTTGATTTAACCACTCGATATCATCCAGTGTCGTAATGCCTCCAGCTAGAGTAACGGGGATGCTGGAACTCTTAATGATCTCTGCAGAGCGTTCTCTATCTAAGCCTTGGAGCATACCTTCTTTTTCCACCTGGGTATAAAGAAACTCCGAAGCATTTGGCGCTAACTCGGGTAGCAGCTCGATAACTTTCTTTGATTCTGTTTTTTGCCAACCTTGCGTTGACCAATAATCTCCACGAGCATCAATAGCGAAAATCAGGGCTTCCTTAGGAAGCTTTTTCACCCATGGTTCCTGGCATTTAGTTCCTATAATAATTTTTGTAGCGCCGGCTTTTATATAGGTTTGGGCTGTTTCCAGGTCGCGAATGCCGCCTCCGACACGACAGGGACGGCGTTTAAGCAGTTCAATAATCAGATCCTGATTAGAGCCTTTACCGAGAGCAGCATCGAGATCAATAATGGCAACTTCGCCAAATAAAGAGAAGGATTCTAGTAACCCGAAAACATCCTCTCTTTCGATCAGCTTCTTTTCACCTTGCTGTAACTGTACTGCTTTGCCATCCATAAGATCGATTGATGGAATTAACATGAAAATATCCTCAAAAATGTTTATATAGTCAGATGCGAACGTTAACGCCCTGGCTTTTTAAGTAACTCTTAATCTCTTGAATTTTGTAGTCGCCACTATGAAACATACCTGCCGCCAAGCAAGCGTCATAGCCAGCATTAAATGCGGTTAAAAAATCTTGTTCTGACTTTGCACCACCAGAAGCGATAACTTGAATATTCAAAGCGCTTATTTCATCTATCAAATCACAGTCAAAGCCACTGCCAGTGCCATCTTTATGCATGGCCGTGAGCAGAATTTCTCCCGCGCCGCGTTCGGCAACTTCGTGAGACCATTGAGTAAACTCTTTATCCGTTTTGGTTCGACCACCATGGCTATAAATTGCTCTTTGCTGTTGCTCCTGTTTTATATCTATCGCAACAACAATGCATTGGCTTCCGTAAGCATGTGCAACTTGGTCAATGATTTCTGGGCTATAAATAGCGGTGGTATTTAATGCAACTTTATCGGCTCCGGCATCTAGGAATGACTTAACATCCTCCAGCTTTTTTAGTCCTCCACCCACAGTAAAGGGAATAGATAGATGCTCAGCAATGCGCGTTACTGTTTTTAGTGCCGTAGGACGTTTTTCGTGGCTGGCAGAAATGTCTAAGAAAACCAATTCGTCAGCGCCTTGCTGTTCATATTCAATGGCCAGCTCAACGGGATCTCCCATGTCTCTAAGTTCAACAAATTGAGTGCCTTTGACAACTCGGCCATTATCGACGTCCAGGCAAGGAATAATGCGCGACATAAGTTCACTGCTCATGAGTTTTCCTTGAAATTGGTTATAAGGAGGGTTTTGAGAAGCTGCCTTCCGTACTGTCCTGATTTTTCGGGATGAAACTGAAGTCCAGTAATCGTTTTGTCGTTGACGGCGGCACAAAAGCTTTCGCCGTAGTGTGTTCGAGCGATACATTGCGATGCGTCTCTTATGGCGTAGCTATTCACAAAATAAGCAGCGCCTTCCGGTAATCTTGAGCTGGAAATATTGGCCCATCCTACCATTGGCTGTTTTGGAAAATTGAGTTTCTCAGCACGACCTTTAAACCAGCCTAACCCTTTAGTATTGTTATCTTCGGCACTGTCTTCGAAGAGTATTTGCATTCCCACACAGATGCCGACAACTTGTTTTTGCTCCTTACGCCATTGATCTAAAAAGGGCAGCCAGTTATTACTTTCTAGCGTTTGCATCACAGTCCCAAAACGACCTTGCCCAGGAATGACAAGTTGGCTGCCTTTAACTTCACTGGGGGTATTGGCTATCACGACATCAAAGCCAATTGCTTTTAAAGCCGCAGAGAGGCTGAACAAGTTTCCTGCCTCTGTGTTAAGGATGGTAATAAACTTTGTCATGGTTACTTTCTTACTCTTTTAAAGCTGTCCTTTGGTCGTTGAACTACCCGAGTCTTCGGTGAGTGCTTCGCGTAGCGCATAAGCCAGTGCTTTGAAACATCCCTCAATCAAATGATGATTGTTACGGAAGTACATGGGCTTGATATGCAAAGTAATACCTGCGTGTGTCGCAAGTGTCTGAAAAAAGTGTTCAAACATTTCGCTACTCACACCACCAATGTTTTCGCGGGTGAAGTCTAGCTCGCCCACATACCAAGGACGACCAGAGACATCGACGGCGCATAAAATGAGAGCTTCGTCCATTGGTAGCAAACGCTGGCCATAACGTTTAAATGAAGTCAGGTTTCGCCAACTTTGCTGGAGCGCCTGACCTAAACAGATGGCAATGTCTTCTACTGTGTGGTGATCATCAACGTGTAGATCGCCCTCTACCTGAATATCCATATCCCAGCGGGCATGTGTAGCAAGTTGATCCAGCATGTGATCTAAAAAACCAATACCGGATTGACTGTTAACTTTTTGACTACCTGCAATATTCAGTGTTAATCGAATGTTGGTTTCTTTGGTTGCGCGTTCAATGGTTACTGACATAGCCAATCCTCCAGTTCATTGATAGAGTCCAGTACAATGTCTGCTCCCGCTGAATACAAGGCTTTAGTGTTGTTGCGATTGATGCCAATGGCTAAGCTATTGGAGTTCAAGGCTGCCTGAATATCATCCGGTGTATCACCAATCATCCAGCTTTGCGTCGTGCCATATTGTTGTTGGAGTTTTTTTATTCCCTCGGGGGATGGTTTGCATTGCTCAACGTCATCAGTGCTAATGAGAGGTACACAAGGCATATTAATCAAGGTAAGTCCTTGCTCCGCCTCATCTCTAGGTCGACCCGTAACAACAGAGAAAGTGAATGAATTTTCTTTACAGAACCTTTGTGTCAATGATGTTGAAATAAGAGGTTTCTCTGATAGGCAAAAGCCGTCTGAGTCTTTTCCTTTATAAAAAGACTGGAATATTTCGGTTACTTTTTCCAAAGATGCGTTGCTACCATTTTGCTTAACTAACGCTTGTGCCAGTACCCAGTCATTGTTGAAACCACCTTGGCTGCGTAATGAGCGTATCGCTTCATCGTCAACCGTTTTTTTAGTGATTTCGGTTACGGTGGCTTTTATCGATGCGTCGTAACTTTCTTGAGTATCGATCAAAACTCCATCCATGTCACAACAAATTAGAGAAGGGTTTAGAGCTTGAGTTAAAACCGTTATCAGTCTGTCTAAGCTGGCTGGAATGGTGATTCTTAAACACCCGGACAGATAGGTTTCTCGAAATGAACGCAGGCTGATATTTTGTCGCTTAGCAAAGGATGTTACAGCGAGGGCCTGTTTGGGAGGCAGTCTCAGAGTAATAAAGTTTGCAGAGGAATCAAGGTATGGAACCTGATTGTCATCTAACCAGTCGCAAAGTTGCTTTCTATTTTCTATGATGCGTTTAACATAGTTGCGAACATCTTGTTGTGCTTCTGACTCAAAGGCTTGCTGAGCGATGGCAATCGAAGGTGTTGGAATATTAAAAGGAATACTCCGTTGCTTAAATGCACTGATCCATTTAGCTTGCCCCATTAGATAGCCTAGTCGAATACCTGCCAGGCCATAGGCTTTGGATAATGTTCGCAAGATAACAAGGTTATCGTACTTGTTAACCAGTTCTATAGTCGATTTATCGTTATCGCCACTAAACTCTATGTAAGCTTCGTCGAGAAAGATCAAAGAGTTATTTTCTTGCGCTAGCTCTAGATAGGTTTGTAGTTGACTCGCACTGATAAATTCTCCCGTTGGATTATTTGGACGCGTTAATATAAGAACGGCATTTGGAGTTTGTTCCAAAGCACTTTTAATCGCAATATCATCAATACTTAAGTCAGAGCGGGGAGCTATTAGTTGAGTGTCGATATTCCAGCTACTGATACCCCAGGTGTATTGAGAAAACGCAGGAAGCGGCAAGATAAGTCGCGAGGTTTCGCGAATAATGCGCATCAACAAGTTGATAGCCTCATCGCCACCATTACTACAGAATACTTGCTCGCTAGTAAGACCATAGAAACTGGCAATGCTTTGCTCCAGTGGAGCGCGATCGGGATAACGTGAGAAATCTTTGCTCTGTTCTAATGAGCTCAGCCAGCTAACAGGCGCATCGGTACGTTCGTTAAAGTCCAACTTTAACGGTATCGCCGTATTTGTTTGAGTTGACTGGCTCATAGTGCTTTCCTGATGGGGGTTTCTAAGATATCACTGGCACCTGCCGCTAATAGTTTGGGAATTAGTGACTGAGTCAGACTTTTTTCTACAGCGGCTTTCACCGCAAATCCTTCTTCGTTATAGAGGCGGCTAACGGTTGGAGAACGCATGGCTGGTAGCAGAGCGACGATGGTTTCTATTTGATCATTACCGCAATTCATTTCGAGCAAAACCCGGTTGCGACCATTCAGTACCGCCTGCATCAGAGTATTGAGATCTTCGATGGTTTGGCGTTTACCTGGATCGTCTAATACCGATTTGTTGGCAATAAACTGGGTGGAGCTTTCCATGACGGTATCGACAATTTTTAATCGATTGGCTCGAATGGTTGTGCCAGTGCTCGTATTGTCGATGATCATATCGGCGTCTTCTGGCGGGAATACTTCTGTTGCTCCATAAGAACGTAACAGCTGATAATTGAATCTTTCTCTGTCTAGATACTCGGCAGCGATCCGTTTGTACTCAGATGCGACTATCACTTTGCGTTGTCGCACTTCCTCCCAATCCCAATCTTCAGGGATACAGGCGACGATTTTGACAGGATCGAATCCCAGGTTGCGCAAAATTTCAACTTCACTACGGCGTTCTTGAATCCAGTCGAGGCCTGCGAAGCCAATATCATGTTGGCCTAATTCAACCAGAGATGGAATATTTTGGCTTTTCAGTAGCTTGACTTCCAAGTCAAAGCCTTTTACGACAGGGCGGTAGTTACGCTCGTCGCCGATCAGTTGTATACCCACATCATTGAGCAAAGCGAGCACCTTTTTGCTAATGCGGCCTTTAGGGAGAACCAGTTTTAAAGTCATATTCCAAATCCTATATAAAGAAAAAGCCCCGGTTACTTTTGTAAACGGGGCTTTGCTGTTACCTTATGGGTTTCTTAATAGCAAAAAGCACCGTCACCTGAAGTGGTGATGATGATGCCATTTGTGTGTGAAGAAAATATAAGTATTCATAGGTTGTATAATTGCTTTTGTTGGGCGGCTTGTCAACGATTTAGTGTAAAAAGCTTTAAAATAGCGCAATATTTAATATTTTCTTCATGTTTGAGTTCGTTTTTGTGTAAGTTGTATAGACAAAAAGGTTGGTTATGAAGCGCAAGATTATCCCTGCTGGCCAGTTAAATGCTGATGTTTCTTTAGCGGGTAGCAAATACACTGCAAATCGATTAGTGATTATGGCGGCTTTAACAAAAGAGCCCGTTGAGCTAAATAATGTGGTGTCGAATGATGATATCAATACAGCTATCGAAGGACTCAACGCTTTGGGGTATTCACTAAAGCGAGAGGGTGATCGGGTTGTTTCTAAAGAAGTACTCAGTAATTCAAGTGATCCGGTTAATGTTTATACCGCGCACAGTGGAACCTTCTCTCGATTTGTTACTGCCGTTGCAGCATTACAGTCAAAGGATATTACTATTACTGGCAGCAATAAGATGAACTCGCGTCCGATGATCGAGTTGTTTTCGGCACTTAGGCAGCTTGGCGTGTCTGTTTCTAGCGAGTCTGATACTTTGCCTGCTGTGATCAAAGGGCCAATTCAGCAAGCCCAATGTGATATAGACGCCAGTCGTAGTAGTCAATATGTTAGTGCACTTTTGTTGGCGGCTCCTGCATCTGAACATTCTCTCGATATTCGTCTTGTCGGTAAGCAGGTCTCCCAACAATATATTGAGATGACGACAGCATTGATGAAAGAGTGGGGGGTTGAGGTTGAGCATCTATCCGATAATCATTATCGAGTACCCGCTGGGCAAATGTATAAAGGTGGCAGTTATACCATTGCGCCAGATCCTGTGAGCAGTTCTTATTTCATGGGAGCGGCAGCTATTAATGGTGGTAGTGTTACTTTACAACATTTTGATTTTGATTCATTACAAGGCGAAGCAGGTTTTTATAAAGTATTAGAGCAAATGGGATGCGACATTATACGGCGTGGTAATAGTTTAGAGGTTCGTCGCGAAAAATCACTTAAAGGCTTAGAGATTGATATGGGTGAAATGCCTGACGTCGTACAAACGTTAGCAGCTGTTGCTTGCTTTAGTGAAGGCACTACGGTAATGAAAAACATCGCCCACCTTGCTTATAAAGAATCTAATCGAATTGCTGATACTGCCACTGAGCTTAAGAAAACAGGAATTCATGTCGACTTTGGTGCTGACTATCTTGCCGTTACTGGCGGGCAAGCTCGCGGAGCTTTGCTTGAGACTTATGATGACCACCGTATGGCGATGAGCTTAGGATTACTTGGTGGGAGGGTCGAAGGCATTATGATTAATGAGGCAGAAGTTGTCGCCAAGTCTTTTCCTGACTATTGGGATAAGCTGAACTTTATTGGGATTAAAAGTGAGGTTTGTTAGCGACAAAAATTGACTGGCCTTGCGAAAATTAAAGCTGAGGTCAGTCGTTGTTCTTCTTTAATTGGGCTCGACTTTCTGCTGATGGTGATAGGCTTAAAACACGTATGATTTTGACTAGCCACTCATCACCTAAGTTAAACTGAGTGTCGAGCATAAACATAAGATCAAATTCTTCTGCAGTTAGATTAAGATCATACTCTTTAGCCAATCTTTTAATATTCCCTAACCGTTTTTCAACATGATAAACACCATCTTGTTCTTGTGTGCTGTAGGGAGTGTTTTGGTATAGATGATTTTTGGCATGACCGCGATTTAGAAACATCCAGTCTAAAGAATAATTGTGATTATGGGCCCACCCAATTAGCTGTTTATAGGGTACCGAGTTTCGAGCCTTCCATGTATTAGGCGTGTATTGACTCATACCTAATGCTTCGGCGAGTTCTTTGTCGTTGCTATAACCTGCCTGTTTTTTGATCCGCTCGAGCATTTTTTTGGTATCAGTTTGATCACCAAAATCACTTGACATGGGCTTCCTCAAGGTTAAAACTTTATAGTCAAATTGACATATTCAATTGGGCTAATTGAATTATTTTTACCGCAACATTGCCGCACAATATGCCGCAACGTTTGGAGGAGTATAACATACGTTATGAACTATGAAAAAATTAAATCCTTGCTAAGAAAAAACGGATTTAGCATTTCGATCATTGCCGATGCAGCGAATGTTTCTAACTCGCATTGCATTCGAGTTCTGAAAGGAGAGCGCACTAGCCCAAGGGTTGCCGCTTATTTATCCGAAGCCCTGCAACTTCCTGTGCATGAGATTTTCCCTGATCACTCGGCCTATCAACAGCCTTCTGCAGAGGCTTCGATGAAGCAAGAGAAGATTAAATTACTAAGGCAAGCAGTGAGTAAGAACTTGTCTGATAGCGATAACTAGGTAAGTCAAAATGACTTTGTTGATGTGCTCTTATGAGTGAGTTTTCTATGTCTCATGCAGCCGATGTTTTAAATCGAATCTTAGTAATCAAAAAGTTGGATCCTCGCCAATTGAGTGATGAACTCAACTGCTCCCGGCAATTGATCACCAAAATGTTTGAAACTGGCGATATTGACTACAACGTTGTATGTCACTGGGCCTTTAATAATCGTGTGAGTATGGATTCTTTGCTTTCTGGTGAAGAATCGGAACTGGAATATCTAAGACGTCTTTCAGAGTTAGTTGGGGTTCTTTACCCTACATTGACCTTCATCAAAAAGAGAGAATCGTTGCCTGTTAATTCGTTGATAGAGCAAATTGATTGCGCTCTGAATAAGCTTGGCTACACTCGAGCTCATCCTGTACTGGGGCATCGAGTTCGGCCTGAGGTTTTAGAGCAGTGCCGGTACACCCAATTGGATTTCAAAAAGCTGTAGGGTAAGCAACTGATAGCACCAACAATTATTTTCCAAGAGGAGGGCAGCCTGCTATGCTGCAACCATCGAAGAATCAGTATTATGAGTAAAGTATGGCAGGGGATAGTTTTGGTCAACGCTTTCGAGTGACTAACTGGGGAGAGTCGCACGGCAAAGCAATTGGATGTGTGGTCGAAGGGTGTCCGGCTGGGCTTGAGCTAAGTGTTGATGATATTCAACCTGCACTTGATCGTCGTCGCCCAGGACAAAGTAAAATTGTGACTCAGAGGAAGGAGGCCGATAGCGTTAATATTCTTTCTGGCATTGTTGATGGAAAAACAACAGGTACGCCGATCAGCTTGCTGATCGAAAATCAGGATCAGCGCTCAAAAGATTACTCCGAAATGGCGCAGTTATACCGCCCCAGCCATGCCGACTATACCTATCAGCAGAAATATGGCATTAGGGATGTGGCCGGTGGTGGACGTAGCTCCGCGCGTGTGACAGCACCAACGGTTGCGGCTGGTGCCATTGCGCAAAAACTACTGAGTGAAAGCTTGGGCGTATCCATTGTTGCCTATGTAAAGTCTGTGGGTGAATTAACCGCTGATATTACACCAGAAACGGTATCTTCTGAGCAGGTTGAGGCAAATATGATTCGTTGCCCCGATTCTGCGATGGCCGAAAAAATGATCACTAAAGTGGAGCAGGTCCGTAAGCAAGGTGATTCCATTGGTGGTGTGGTTGAGTGTGTGGTTCATAATGTGCCTGTCGGATTAGGAGAACCTATTTTTGATAAGCTTGAAGCCGATTTAGCCAAAGCCATGTTGAGCATTAATGCGAGTAAAGGGGTTGAAGTAGGCTCTGGTTTTGATGGAACTAAAATGACAGGTTCAGCACACAACGATATTTTTTACAACAATGATGGAAGTGTGGCTACTCGAACCAACTACTCTGGTGGTATTCAAGGTGGGATCAGTAACGGTATGCCGATTATCTTTCGTACTGCTTTCAAGCCCACGGCAACGATTATTAAAGATCAAGAGACCGTCAATCTGGAAGGTGAGGAAGTGACTTTTAAAGCGCGTGGTCGCCATGATCCCTGTGTATTACCAAGAGCGGTTCCGATTGTTGAAGCTATGGCAGCTCTTGTTCTTTGTGATCATTGGTTACGTCATCAGCTGACATCTCTATAGGGGGTAGAGTAATCTCTACGCCTTTTCTCTTACCCTATCTTGAACTTTACCTACTTTTCTTAGTCTGAGCCTTGCATTCACAACCATAATTGATGTCAATGGCTCTCGAATTTCAGCTGCACCATTCTAAAAAGTCGACTTATTTTCTGGCGTTGGGCCTATTGGTTTCAATCGTTGCTCATGGATTGTTGATTGTACTTTGGCCATCAATAAAAAATGCTCGAGCACTTACAGTTAAAACCGTGCCAGAAAGTTCAAAAATCAATGTGGTTGTTCAGCCTGAAATACCTAATCGTGAGACATTGGAGCCTCAAAAAAGCGTTGAGCCAGAGCCCCAGAAAAAAGAAATAGATCTCCCCAAACCTAAATCACAAACTGAGCTGAAGCCTAAAGAGGCGATTGCTGCCAAATCGAAAGTTAAGTCAGAGACACTATCCACAAAAATTAAATCTTCCGTAACGAAGACAGAATCTCCTAAAGATGAGAGCAAAAAGACTTTAAATTTAACCTATTCAGACTCATGGCCACCAATTGAGCAACAAACGACAAAAGATGCTAAAGAACTAATGACCTTTGATTCTTCCATCAGTGAAAAACTTGTTCAGGCAATTAAAGAACAAGAACGAATCGATCTGCTGGATCAAAAAGCTCTTGCGCGTGAAAAAGACAAATACTTCGAGTCGCGAGCGCTAGGTGGTATGAAACAAGTTCAAATAAAAGGAAAGTGTTTTGCGATGGAAGAAGAGGGGCATATTAATAAAGTCGACTTCGCACCTTCATTGATGCTGGCCAAAAGCGGCTGCGACCGAAAAAAGAAAATTGAGTTTAAAACTCGAACGATGGCCAGCGAATATTACGATGAAGAAAAAAACAAAAAGCGCTAGCAGACACCCCGCTCATCACTTAAGTATATTGATAGACACTCTGTTCTCAAAGTAATAAAACGAAGATATTCATAGTTTCTTGGTGAAAGCGAGATTATTGACTCTTTGAGTTGATACTTCAAAAGAGGTTTTTATGGTGGACCGGATATTGAGAAGTTGGTTTCAATATTTTCTCTGGATGATAAAGCGCCTTTCGCATAGGCGAAATAAGAACTTCTTTGTACTAACTCAGGAATAAAGCTGCTTAGCCGAACTGATGCCGTGTAAACAACGTCGATAAAGCTTCTTGGCTCGTTGTCGAATCAGTTCAACAGGGCCTATGACTCGACAGTAACGGCTTTCTAAGGATTGAAGTTGTGTTAACCAATGGTTGCTCTGTAGATTGAGACGTTCAAGCACAGATTGGGCTTCTTTAGGTATGGAGGCTTTGTTGGGATGAACAATCGCTTTGCCTGCCCATTCAACCAGATTGATGTAGTCTCTGTTTGATATATTCTGAGTAATTTGTTTTACAGAGCCTGAAACAGGGAGCAGTGTTTTTACGAGCGATTTGTCATCGGTAATGTTCTGGAGTCGCTGCTTGATGGATGTATGGTGGGACTCTTCTAGCTTTTGAGTGATTTTCGCTCTGACGGGATTCAGGTCCACATAGGCCATACAGGAGAGTACGGCTCCTTCATCCAATAGGGCTTGAGAGATATAGCGAGACTGCCAGAACTTGCCATTGCAGTCATCTTCTTGATTACTGAGCTTAGCTAAGGGTTCATTCAATCGGCTCATAAACCAGGAGAGGGAGCCGAGTCGTTGTCGATAGAGGGCGAGTGTTTCAGGTGAGTTCAAGATAGCCTCCTTTCGAAGGGCTCTTTTTATATCAGTTTTGCTAGGATAAATAGCAAGCCAACGCTCTGCGACCTCATCATTACTCCATTGTAGTGGTGCCAATGGGTCTAGATGCAACACAATATGATAATGATTACTCATGACGGTATAAGCATAGATATCAATGGAGAAGAGGGTGCTTAGCTCCTGTATTCTTCTCTCAATCCAGTCTTTACGATGAGAATAGTCTTTGCCAGTTTCTTCATTTACCCCACAAAGAAAGGCTCTTCGAACACAACGAGTGGTGCAGTGATAAAATCCGGGCGAGTGGGAATCCACCAGTTCTTTTCTGGCAATGGTCATCCATGACCTCCTTTGTTCTTATAAAAGTCAGCAACATAGTGTCGAACCGAGTATCTTGAAACCAGAGGAGAATAACTACTGATGATGTGAGAGGTTTCCTAATCTGTATTAGGTAAAGTGCTATAGTCGGAGTGTCTGTAGAGAGGTTTATTTTTGAAAGATATATTTAATTAGCCACGTCACCATTATTGTGGTTACGGCAAAAAGTGTGTGCAGTATAGGCCATAAATAGATATGCATGTGCCCTGCTGTGCTGGGATTTGAAGCTCCTTTAATTACATAAAGACTATATGCAATTAATCCTACCAATGATACGAGTGAATAGGGAATAACTGACCATAAAATGGAGTCTTTTTCTTTCCTTTTTCCTGTCCATATCAAGGATATCAAAAAGGGTATTGCTGTTAGTAGTGCTATGGCTGTAGCCGACGAAAAACTGATTGATCGTGTGGATGTTTGATATTCTTGATTGGCATTTACGATAGCGAGAGTCATGCAAATGAAACAAGATATGATTAACATTGTGACTAGGTTGTTTTTCATCATTAGACCAAAGCACTAAAACTCTTTTATAAAACAAACGATCCGTTCGACTTCATCAAAGCCTAGCTTTTTGTGCATTCGAATGCTATTTTGATTAATCAGTTCGGTATCGCTTGCGAGTTGGTTGAATCCCTGCGACTTAGCCCACTGTTCAGCATGTTTCATCAGGGCTGTTCCGATTCCTTGGCTTCGGTAATTTTCTTCTACGTACCAAGCTTCTACATAAGGTACTTTAGGTTGTCGGCTACCTTCAACATAGTTTCTAATGTTTAATTCCATAAATCCGATGATTTCGCCTTGTTCGGATTCAACCAAAACAATTTCTACAATGTCGATAGAATTGCCGGAGAAATATTCTTTTAGCTCTTTTAAGTGCGTATTAATACTATCTGGCCAAAGTTTGTTTCTCAGTTCTGCCCAGATTTTTATATCATTTTCTTTGGCTTTTCTAAGCTTCATAACGGGTATTTATTCCATGCTGATGAACAATCACTCTGTTGTAATTTTTGAGTAACTTGCACGGTCGATATCTATCACTTCGACACTGATTGAGCATGGATTAAGTGTAGCTAACTTTACATGCTCAAGCACTGTTTGAGACAAGTGAAGTTTTTGTTCTTCGGTTCGCCCAGATAATATTTTCAGAGTTATATGAATAAAGTCAGAGACTTGATTACCCACTTGATAGTGGTCATAAGGAATGACTCGGACTTTGATGTCTTTACCACTCATATCAAATAACTCGGATTTTAATGTGCTTTCATAAACCAAAGGCATAAGCTCTTCGCCTTTGATAGTGTTGGAATGCTCAATAATACAGTGAGGCATAAGACGTTCCTTGATAGGTTACACAAATAGAAATAACTAAGTTTTGTTCTCAACCGTCTGATGAGACCAATCGTCAGGACTATCAGAGTTAGGTGATAAGCCTAAAATATCACCTTCTAACGATACGCCTAACCCTAAAACCGTTCTATTTGCATAGTTAAAATAAGCAGTGACCTGATTTATTTCTAAAATTTCTCCGTCACTAAACCCAAGCTCTCGACAAGTTTCTATGTCTAACGAGCTGATTTCGCTTGGCATAATTGTCAGCTTACGTGCATACATCAATCCTTGTTGCTGCTTGGGAGTTAAAGGTTCTATCAGTTGATCGGATTCTAAGTTTTTTCTGATGAGATGAGCCTCTGCATTGTTGTTCATTTGACGTAGTAAACCTGCAAAGTGATGCTCAACACAATATTCGCATTGATTGAGCAAGCTAACATAAACACCGATGATCTCTAGGTAGGCTTTATCGAGTTTGTTACCACTGTGGTGTAAGACATTTTTGTACAGTGACATGTGTCCTTCAAGGGAATGGGGACGCAAAGATTGGGCAACTAGAATGTTGTCGACATTATTATTGGGACCTTTAACACGCTCATAGATTTTTTTGAGCTTACCTGTTGCATCTTGATATTGAATGGTATTGATAAACGCCATGGTTATCTCCGTCTGTTTTTTATTGTTTTGACGAGACAACCACACAATGTCGCGTCGATATTAGGAACGTTTTTCTAGCCTGATGGTGATGATTGAAGTGGTAAAGAAAGTCATCACCAGTATGAGCTCTAAAGTTGCCAACCAAAACTCATCGGGCTCACTCATCATGTACATAATGGCATGAGAAAAATAAATCATATTAAGAAACTGCGCCCAGGCGTAAGTATAGAGTTTCTTTTGAATCATGCCGGGCATGGGAAACAGCAAAGGTATTATCCACACCGCGGCAACAAAATAAGGATTAATGTTTTCTGCTGGATGCAAAAATACTAGCCATAAAATTAACAATGCCAACAGAGCAAAGTAGCTGGCCTGAGTGATGCGATGAAACAGATTTATTTTTTGTTGTTTATTCATTCTATGGTTACTGCTTTAAACGAGTTGCCAGCTCGGCCAGTCGTTGACCTTGTGCTTTACAAAGTCGTTTTTCTTCTTCACTTAACGGCTGAGCGCTATCTGCTCCAGCAACGTGCGTTGCACCGTAAGGCGTGCCGCCAGTTTGAGTATGGATCAGATCCGTTTCGGAGTAGGGTAAACCGCACAACACCATGCCATGATGTAACAGCGGGATCATCATGCTCATCAGAGTTGTTTCTTGGCCGCCATGCATTGAGCTACTGGAGCTAAATACGCAGGCTGGTTTTCCAGCGAGTTTTCCGGTCATCCAGATTTCGGAAGTTTGATCGATAAAATACTTTAATGGTGCTGCCATGTTGCCAAACCGAGTGGGGCTGCCTAAAGCCAGACCATCACACTGTTTGAGTTCATCCAAGGTGACATAAATATCACCATCGTCTGGAATGTCTGACGAGGTTTGTTGATTGGTTGGTGAAACTCGAGGAACAGTACGTAGCAAAACTTCTGCTCCGGCAGCTTCGGCACCACGAGCAATCAAGCGCGCCATGTGTTTGGTCGCGCCAGATTGCGAGTAATAGAGCACCAGAATTTGAGCCACTTAGATTAACTCCAATACGTTTTCTGGTGGACGACCTACCGCTGCTTTGTCAGCAGAAAATACAACCGGGCGCTCAATCACTTTTGGGTAAGCAACCATAAGTTTGATCTGCTCGTCAGTCGATAAAGCATCGTTATCTAATCCGGCTTCTTTATATTCTGCTTCTTTTTTGCGCATCAATTGTTGAGGTTCAAAACCCAATAACTTCAGAACTTTTTTCAACTCGCTGGCGCTAGGGGGATTTTTAAGATATTCAACAATCTTAGGTTCAACGCCATTTTCTTTTAACAACTCAAGAGTTTGACGCGACTTAGAGCAGCGCGGGTTGTGATAAATAGTGTATTCTGACATAGTGCTACCTTCGTTTTCAGATTTATCTCGACATCGTCGATGGCCAGGGATGTCTCCTATACTTAGATACTATAGTGAGCGTTTTTTAATCCTGACTTTTAGTAAGGCCGAGTGATATTTAAGCATGAGACACTCTGTATAAGTCACACAGTGTCTGTATTATTTGAGGCGTATTGTAGGCTGATTATCAGATGGAAGAAAAGCTTCGTTGGTTAAAACAATTTATCTTTTATGTATTTTCTCGTTTTGGGCAGGATCGGTGCTCGTCTATTGCAGCAGAATTAACCGTTACTAGCTTATTATCGCTAGTACCGTTACTGACCGTTATCTTTGCCTTGCTGGCGCTGTTTCCTCAGGTTCAACATTTATCGGCGGATGTTCAAAGTTGGATTTTCGAGAATTTTATTCCTGAGTCTAGCCAGGCCATTAGCAACTATCTGAACGAATACATTAATAACACCAAAGGGCTGACCTCGGTAGGGGCTGTGATGTTGGTGGTTACTTCCTTAATGTTAATGCGCACCATTGATAAATCTTTTAATCATATTTGGCAGGTAAGGCGCAAAAATTCACCCGTGCGAGTATTTTTGGTGTATTGGGCTGTGTTGACCATGGGGCCTTTATTGTTGGCGTTAAGCCTTGGGGTGAGCTCTTACTTCGCTTCTTTGCCTTTGATTTCTGATGTTGTGGCATCGGGTAACGGGCTTTTAAAGCGTGGTGTCCCCATGCTGATGTCATTTATTGCGTTCACTGTCATGTTTATCGCGGTTCCTAACCGAAGTGTGGCCTTCAGAAATGCTGCGATTGCGGCATTGTGCACTGCCATTTTATTTGAGACGGCTAAGTGGGGCTTTGGAGTTTTCGTTCGTCAATTCTCAACCTATCAGCTGATCTTCGGAGCCATTGCTTCGATTCCTCTGTTCTTGATATGGGTTTTGCTGTCCTGGATGCTGTTGTTGTTTGGCGCTGAAATTTGCCATGCTCTGGATGTTTTTCAACCAGAAGAGAAGAAGCGTGGCAGCCATCCATTTATTGTCGCCGCCCGTGTCATCAAGTTGCTCGCTGGCTATCAAAAGCAGCGCGAGGTAGTCGCACTTGCCGAGATTCAATCGCAGCTTTCAGAAGTAAAAAGAGATGTGCTGTTTGACGTATTAGAGCTGCTGCACGAGCGTCAGTTGTTAACTCGTTTAGAAATGGGGGGCTATTGTTTAACGGGGGATTCAGAAGACTACACGCTCGCCGATCTGTTAAAAGCTGGCTTGCAAGATATTCCCAGTGAAAAGGTGATTGAAGAATTAGCCAACATCGACGAAGCGTTGGCTAATCAGATTAAGGCAGGGCGCAGTGCCTTGTTAGAGAAGCTTAATGATCCCCTGGTAAACGCACATCACTCAGATTAGATGGGTTAGGTTCTTTTGATAATTCTTCATCGAATTTAGGTTGTGAAGTCCATGGAATCGCGCCCATGATTTCTTCTTCGCCTTCTTGTTCGGTTGGTTCTTTTACCTCAACAATATCGTAGGTCTGGTAATAGAACTGCTCGATGCAGGGCGTCACCATAATACGATTACGTGGGCGAATGTTCTCTTCTTTATTGTCATACTTCATGACAAACGCACGATCATCCTGATAACTGCCTCGCGAAGCGATCAAGCTGGGGGCTGCGTTATCTCCGTCTTCCTGTCGATGTTTTAAGATAAGAGCGGCCTGGCCTTTGGATTTAACGGACTTAGAAGCCTGATTAAACAAGCGCACAGGGTTCAGATAACCGGTAATAAACTCGAGGCCAGCTCGAGTACCTGAGTTTTCATCACCAAATAGCCAACGGCAGATGGCGACTCGCCAGTGGTAAGATGGTTTTTTATCAATGTACTCTCGAATGATCACAAGGTCACCAACCTTTAACAGGTGCGCAATATTCTTGTGCGTCGTCAGGCCAATACCGCCATCACTGACATTCGATGCTTCCCACGCCAGAGGAACATTATGTTCGCCTTGCAACAACTCTTCTATTTGAGAACCATCCCAGTGGGTTGACTCAATATCTTGCTGATGTTTGACGAGCAGAGAATAAATGGGCTGTAGTCCCCAAATAGCGTCGAGTTTGGTCAGGATAGGATAACGGCGACCCTTACGCTCTGCTTTCTGGCTCCAATGCTCGAGCATGTGTTCTAGCAGGCTGCGAGCAGAGGGGACGCTGGTACCTTTGTGAAAACCCATGGGAGGGTGTTGATTGGCATTCAAAGAATCGAGATGGTAGTTGATCTGCAAAACCAGATCATGGGTGAGCATAAAACGAATAAACTCGTCATTAATATCACCTTCGAATTCGGAGCTGTAGTCTGGCTTAAGTTGACTGTTGAGTTGCACAATAAAACAGCGGTTGGGCTGATGGTCATCACCGTCGTCAGAAAACTCAGCCATTTTGACCCAGTCACGAAGATAACGGAACATTTGCCAATGTTCGCCTTGCGACAAATGATAAGGATTACTCACCGACATCAAGCAAATACGGGCATAAGTTTGCTCGATAGTGGGCAAACAATGGTATTTCATTACATCATCAAAAATGGTGAAGTCTTCGATGCGCTTTTCTTGCGAGTAATAATAAAGACTGTTGCATTCGCGCCACAGATAAACCGGAATCGGTGTATAGGACTCATAATGCTCGATCAGCAAAATGCCTAAATAGTGCAGTGCAAGATTTATAGAACGTATAAGCGCTTTATTTTTGCCCCACAAACGCCGCCGTTTTAACTCACCATTCACCAGAATTTTGTGAGCAAATGCCATCTCGCGAGTGAGCTGATGAAGGTTGTCGTGTTCTTTCCGACGTGCCTCATCATTCACAATGTGAGACGCGTTGGGGCGGTACGAATCGTGGATTTGCTTATAGGTTTGATCAAATAGCTCTACCAGCTCCTGGCGTAAGCCCAGGCCGATAGACGAGCGATTAAGGCTAGCTATCGCTCTTTTAATTTCCTGGACGGCTCTGCCCATGTCTCCAAAGGGCAGGGAGGCTAACCAGTTTTTCAATTCCCCGTGATCCGTCTCAACCAGCAGGTGTTGGCCCTGTTGCTGAGTGGGAAATGTTAACCTCAATGACTCCATTCAATCGCTCTCCTTTTATACGCTTGGTAATAATGTGACATTATTTTACCGGAAAACTCCATAAGTAACTATCTGACACAGCTAAGAAAATGTTAAATTGTGTCAGTTGTTAAAAGTATGCCAGTTTTTTGGCATCTAAATCAAATTGAGATATATGAACTTGCGTCAGTATAAAATAAACCCAAAAGTGTCTGTTATTTATACACCTTTATATCAGTTTAGCTCATGGCTTCGCATTTGTTGTACTTCTGCAGTGATTTTTATTTTGGCTGGTTGCACTAGCGAGCCACAGTTTGAGCTATTAGATGGCAGCAAAAAGCATCTGGATGATTACAAAGGGCGATGGTTATTGGTTAACTTTTGGGCCGAGTGGTGTGCTCCCTGCCTGGAAGAAGTGCCAGAGCTAAATTCATTATATGAAAATAAAGACAGCTTAGGTGTTGATTTAATTGCTTTTAGTTATGACAAAGTCTCTTCTGATCAACTCAAAGCGGCGCAAAAGAAGTGGGACATCCAATATCCCATGGCTTCCACTGAGCCAATGCCGATGGTTCCTTTTAAGCGGCCTGACAAATTACCTGCTATGTTATTTGTTGCACCTAACGGTGAAATTCACGGTCCTGTGTACGGTAAACAAACAGAGCAGACAGTTGAGGCGGCCATCAGCAAGTTTAGTCAGTTGGATCAATAGCTTAATTAGCAAAATATGACCAAATAACTAAAAAATTTGTGGTTTTGTGCGCAATTACAAGTTTTATGGTTGAGATTTTCATCATAATGAGGTGTTAACTTCTAATTAACTGGTTAGCTTTTCACCTATTTGTCTGATTTACCATCAATATTGCGAAAGATGGTTCTGATTTAAAGCAGTTCGTTCGGATAAACAAACCTGAGCAATGTTATAAGCTGTTTTAATATCAATTGACTAGGTTGATGAGTTATCTATTTCGATTCACTAAAATGAGAAAAGTAGGTAGGTAGCATGAAGGCGCTTCAAATTAATATGAAGTGGGTACTGAATTTCTGTTATGCCGCAACGGCATTCATGTCGGCAAATGCATTAGCACTCCAGCCCGCCGATGGCGAAAACACTGACCAGGAAGAAGCGGTCGAACAGGTAGAAGAGGTTATTGATGACACCTCTGTTGCCGAATCATTAGAAGACCTAAAAAAGAAAGTATTGTCGGTGAATCGAGAGCTGTTCATCCTGGAAGAGGATTTATTGTTTCCTGCTTCTACTCAAACGGCCTTTTTTGTATCTCTTGATGTTGGCTATTTCTTCAAGTTGGATAGTGTAAAGCTCAAGGTAGATGGTGAAGTGGTTACTCAGTACTTATACACTGACCGAGAGTTAGATGCGTTACGCCGTGGTGCGGTTCAGCGTTTGCATCTAGAAAATGTAACCACCGGAGAGCATGATGTTGTTGTCTTAATGATTGGTTATGGTCCAGAAAATCGTGAGTATAAAATTGCTGTAGAAGGTAAGTTCGAAAAAGATACCGAGGCAAAATTACTCGAGATTCAAATTCGTGATGACAGCAATAAGCAACAGCCGAAACTGGTCATTAAAGAGTGGAATTAAGACGAACTGGGGTCGGTGTGAAGCAGTTATCAAGTATTCGTAAAATTGCCTGTGCTGCGGGCTTATCTTTGCTGACATGGGGAACCAGTGTTTCTTATGCCGAAGAAGCAGCACAACAGCAAAAAATTATTGATCTTAATGCCGTGCCTGCTCGTGCTATTAAAGAGCTGGCGTATGGCGAAGTGCTCTATGATTATTATCAAGAAAACTATTTTGCTGCATTAACGCGCCTCAACGTCGCCGAAAAACGTGGCGAAATCATTGAGCATCAACAAGAAGTGCAGTTGCTGCGTGGCGTAATGTATTTAAGTTATGGCATGTTGCACGAAGCAGACCGCATCTTCAGCGAGTTATTGTCTTCCGAAACCCGGGATCAGCAATTAGCCAAAGTTCGTTTTTATTTGGCCAAAACCCATTATCTTAATGGCAACGTTGATTTATCGAAGCAACACCTCGAAAAAGCCCTCGATTTTTTGCCCGCTAATTTCCTTGACGAAAGCTACTTAATTCAGGCTCAACTGGCTTATGAACAAGGTGATGTAACTGCGGCGACAGCCTACCTTAAACAAATTTCTCCGAATGCAGAACAAGGACTTTTCGCGAAGTTTAATTTGGCTATTTTCTTATTGCAAAGTGGTCAGTTAGATACAGCTCTGGATTTGTTTGATGAGTTATACCCCAGCCCAGAATCATCGGATGTCCAACGCAGTTTGTTTGATAGAGCTAACTTAGCGATTGGTTATCACTATCTGGCCAATAATGATGACGAAACAGCTCGTGAGTATTTACTCAAAGTACGTTTAGACGGACCCTCCAGCCATCGCGCTATGTTGGCTTTAGGTTGGGCTTATTCTAAAGCTGGCTTGCACACTAAAGCCATTGCTTACTGGCGTGAACTCTTGACTCGTGATGCGAGAAATCCTGCTGTTCAAGAAGCGTTACTGGCTTTAGCTTTTTCGTACTTTAATAACGGTGCCAAACGAGAAGCTCTTGAAACCTTTGTTCAGTCAGCGGCAGTTTATGGTGAGCAAATTAATCTGATCGATAGCGCACAAAAAGATCTGGACAATAATTTGTTCCGAGAGTGGATCGACAGTCGTGGCGTGTTTGGCGAAAAAGTTTTTTCTCGTTGGGTTGTGGGTGATGTGCCTGTTACGACAAACGCTATTGAGTACTACCTGCAAGAAGTCACAGCAACCAACGAATTTAATCAGTATTTTCATCGTTATCAAGAGATGTATCACTTACAACAAGTGTTAGCGCGTTGGTTACGACAAATTCCGATTTACCGAGAAATGCTGTCTAATCACGAAAAACGTTATAACCGCTTAAAACCTCAAGTAGATGAGCGCTTAAAAAATTTCGTGAATGCGGGCTTAAAAGAACAGTTAAGCAAGTTACAGCGTCGCGTAGAGCAAGGGTTGGCCGAAGATGATTTGTGGCTATTAGCGACGACTGATGAATTAGAAGTGTATCAAGATCTCATGCGCGTCAAAGACACCCTCGATTCTATTCCTGCTTCAGAGTTTGATATGGAAGAGCAATACGATCAGTGGCGTCGAATATTTGGTGCCAGTTTGTGGAAAATTGCCGAAGAATATGGGCCTCGTCGTTATCTGCTTGAGTCAAATTTAAAGCAGGCCCAACAAGCTGCAGAAGAGTTTGATCTTCAGGCTGCCAGTGTGGGTCAGGCTGACAAAGTAGCCGGAACACGGTTCTTACATTATGACGATCGCATCAATGAACTAGAGCAAGAAGTTAATACGCTCAATGCAGAGATCGAGATCGTACTTGAGCGCAGTCGACAAGCCATGAAACAGGTACTCGTTGATAAGTTAACCAAGCGTCGTAAAGAGCTAGACTTTTTACTCGCTCAAGCAGAATTATCCATCGCCAAAATTCAGGATGAAGCAATCAATCGAATTTTGGAGTCGACAGATGAGTGATAAAAAGGGTCTGAAGTTAATGAACCCCCTACGCAGTATTTTTGTGGCAGGCAGCATCTTGGGGCTCTCGGCCTGCGCCTGGTTACCCTTTAGTGAAAATACCGGAATTGGACGTATACCTCTTGAAGATATAGAGCCAACGGTTCGCTTCATTGAGAAGAAAGAAGAGCCTATTCCACAGTCAGACATTGACGAAGTCAGCACCGAACAGGTGGTGGAATCTTATGAGCGTTTAATGCAATCGCCGCATCCTGAAGTGCAGCGACAAGCCATGCGCCGTCTTGCTGATTTGAATATGCGTTTGGCCGGATACAAAGCCTATGCACTGGATTCTGGACAAGAGTTAGAAAGCCTTTCGCCTGCCATTCGAAACGCCAGTTATGCAAAAGCGGCAGAACTGTATCAACAAACGATCGACCAGTTTCCACGTCAAGAAGATGATTCCGCCATTCGTTATCAGCTGTCTCGTGCGCTGTCTCTGGATGGTAAACAAGAGCAATCGCTGGAGCAGCTAGACAGTTTAGTTGCCGTTCACACAGCCTCACCTGAGGTAGTGGAAGTCGAATTCCGTCGTGGTGAAGCTTATTTCTTGCGCAAAGATTATCGACGTGCTGCTGATGCGTATAAAGCAGTATTAGATCAAGGCACAGGCTCTCAGTATTATGACAAAGCCTTGTATAAACACGGTTGGTCTTTGTTTAAGTTACGAGACTACGACTTAGCCATTCTTGATTTCTTTCCATTGTTAGAGCGTTTGTTAAGCGAGCAGCAACTTAACTCAGAAGTAAAAGCCGTATTAACAGACTTGATTGATGATACCTACCGAGCAATTTCTCTTTCTTTTTATCATCAAGCGGGTGCAGAAACCGTAGAAGAATATTTCAAAACGGTGGGGCCGAAACCTTACGAATATATGGTGTATGAACGGCTGGCTCAGCTGTATCTGGAACAAGAGCGTTTTCAAGATGCTGCAGATACCTACCTTGCCTTTGTTAGTGGCAACGAGTTCCATGAACAGGCTCCTTATTTTCAGTTGAAGGTCGTACAAACTTATATCGATGGTGGTTTCCCATCACTGGTATTGCCTGCGAAGGAAGAGTTCCTGAAAAAATACGGTGTTAAAAGTCGTTTCTGGCGTCAGGCAACAGAGATTGCACGTAAAGATTTGCGACCACATGTGCGTTTAAATTTGGACGAAATTGCTAGTCATTATCATGCCAATGCGCAAGAAAGCAAAAAGCCAGCGGACTATTTGACGGCAGCAGAGTGGTATAGTCACTTTTTATTGCTGCTTAATGATGAAAAAGATGTTGCGCCTTTCCACTTCTTAATGGCAGAAGCTTTATTTGATGCCAAAGACTATCAAAGGGCCATTGTTGAATTTGAGCAAATTGCTTACACCTACAAGCAGTACGAAAAACGAGAGCAAGCAGCCTACAATATTCTCGTCGCCTATCAGACGTTGATTGATAACGAGAAGCAAGATGAAGCCAAAAAAGCCTTAAAATCTAAGTCCATCGAATACACGCTTAAATATGCCGATGTATTTCCTAACTCCAAGCGTGCTCCTGAGTTAGTGTTAAGAGCGGCAGAAGAGTTGATTGTATTTGAGCGTATTCCAGAAGCCATTGCAGCCGCCGAAAAGTTGCTCGCATTACCCGGACAAAAAACTCAGAAACAAGCGGATCGTGCCAAGATTATCATTGCTAATGGCCTGTTGGATCTTAAGCAATACGCAAAAGCAGAAAGCGCCATCACACGAGTGCTTAACGAAACTCAGCTGACGCAAAAGCAGCGCGATGAATTCCGCGAGCAACGTGCTCAAAGTATTTACAAGCAAGCAGAGGCGCTAAAAGAAGAAGGTAAGTTAGAATTTGCGATGACCGAATTCCAACGTCTGTCTGCGTTAGAGCCTAATTCTTCTGTACGAGTCAATGCTGACTACGACGCGGCAACCATTATGCTTCAGTTAGAAAAGTGGGATGACGCACGTACAGCATTAGAATCTTTCCGCAAGCAATTTGGCAAACATGAGTTAGCCAAAGGATTAAGCGAAAAACTGGCATTAGTTTACGAAAAGCAGGAGCTTTGGGGGCTGGCCGCTGGGGAATACAAATCCATTGGCGCTACGACCAAAGATCCTGAAAAAGCCCGAGAAATCAGTTGGTATGTCGCGGAGCTTTACAAAAAAGCCGATCAAACCACCGAAGCCATTGCTGCTTATAAGAAGTATGTGTGGACTTATCCTGAGCCTTATGTGCAAGCAACAGAAGGGCGCGCAAAACTGGTTGAGCTGTATAAGCAAGCCGGTGACAGCGAGAAGCGTGACTTCTGGCATGCCAAAATCATAAGCGAGTATAAGAAAGCGAAAGATAAAAACAATGCCCGTACCAGCTATCTGGCCGCAAACTCATCTTTTGAGTTAGCTGAGCCCTTATTTGAAAGCTTCCAAAACATCAAGCTTAAATTGCCACTGGCTAAATCTTTACGCAAGAAAAAGTCAGCGATGGATAAAGCGATCAAAGCTTATGGAGATATCGGCAAGTTCAAAGTGGCCGAGTTTACGACAGCCAGTACCCATCGTGTAGCTCAACTGTATCACGTGTTGGCTAAAGATATTCTTAACTCTGAGCGCCCCAAGGGGATGAACGAAGAGGAAGAAGAAGAGTATGGTTATTTGATTGAAGATCAGGCATTCCCGTTAGAAGAAAAGGCGATAGAAATCTATCAGTCTAACTCTAATCGGGTCTTGCAAAATGTTTATGACGAATGGGTTAAACTGTCTTTTGCTGCCCTGGCTGACTTGCAACCAGCTCGTTATAACAAGCAAGAAGTGATTAAGCCTTGGTATGGAGTGTCTTTATAATGACGAGTCCTTTACGTTTAGCTGCTCTATTTACTCTGTCGATTATTTTGGCGGGTTGTGCCACCAAATCGACAGAGCCAGAGGCAGAAACTATTCCTCCAGAGGCGGAAACAACCACGCCCACCGATGGCACTGTTGCACCGCCGCCCGTGGATGTAGCAAAGCTGTATCCTTTGACACCTGAGCCGGTATTGCCAGAGCCTTTAGTTAATGAATTAAAGAAAGCACAAGCACTGGCAGAGCAAAAAGAGTATGCACAAGCAAACACTTTGCTGGAGTCTTTACGCACTCAATATGCGCAGTACCCGCACATTGATTTAAATCTGGCTTTAATGGAAGTTCAGCAAAAGAACTACGAACAAGCTCGAACCCATGTCGAAAAAGCAGTGACTGTAGATAGTCAATATGCTCCGAGTTTGAATCTGGCAGGATTTATCTATCGTCACCTTGGCTTATTTGCCGAAGCCAAACAGGTTTATGAGCAAGCCATTGCGGCTAATCCGGGATTTAAAAGCAGTTATCTGAATCTAGGTGTGCTGGCTGATCTTTACCTGCAAGATGGCCCTTTGGCTCTTAATTCCTTCGAAACCTTCCAGTTGATCAATGGCGCTGAAGATGCGCAGGTAAAAAACTGGATTGTTGAGTTAAAACGTCGATTACCACAAGCGGAGGCTGCACAATGAAAAAACAGTTCGCCATAACCATTGCAACTATTTTCCTCATTCCTGTGAGCTTGCATGCAGCTGAGTCAGAGTCAAAAAAACAGGAGCCTGCTGCGACAACGCAAGTGGTCGAATCACAGTTGGGTTTGACGATTCGAGGTGTGAACGAGTTACCTAATGTTCTTTATATCGTGCCGTGGAAACCGGGCCCCGAAAACAACGTATCACCGATTCAAGGACGCGTTGTAGAAGAGATTTATGGGCCGGTAGAAGCTAATGTATTTAAGCGTAAAGTTAAACTGTATCGCTCGTTAAATAAGCGATTGAATAATAGTGAAAATTCCAAGTAGAGAATATCAGTGATTGCGTTCTCACTTTGAGAGTTTTAACATGAACACAGCGTAGAGTTTCCTTTATATTTCGGTGATTACTCGGCTTATTACCATTTCACAGGATAGCCAAAGGTAAAGTGTTTATTTTGGGTATAACGCATTGCAGCGGAATATCCAACAAGTAATTTTTTGCACTAAACTGATGACAGTATGAGTCGTCATTGTGTTGTATACAGGTTAATTCATTCATTTCAATTTAAGTAATAAATCGGAGAGTTAGTATGTTGGGGTCGGCACTCTTTGCTATGACAGCAAGCGCTAGTAACGTAGCACCGGTGGAAGAACCTGGTGTTGTTATGACGATTGTGAAATTTTTCCAGTTAGGTGGGCCGTTCATGTACCCCATCCTGTTTGTTTTAGCTCTAGGTATTGCAATCGCTATTGAGCGTTTCATTTACCTGCAAATGGTTAAAACTAAAAACCAGATGGTTTGGAAAAAATTACTTCCTATCTTAAACAAAGGCGAGTTTCGCCAAGCGTTAGATATTTCTTCTAAATCAAGTGCTGCTCTCGGTCGAGTACTGGCTTATGGTTTATCCAAAGTGGGTCAGGGGCGTCGCCATGACGATTTAGAAATGGCAATGGAAGAGGGCTTGATGGAAATCATGCCGCGTTTGGAAAAACGTACGCAATACTTGGCTACTTTCGCTAACATTGCGACGCTGCTAGGTCTGCTTGGTACTATTCTGGGTTTGATCGACGCCTTTACCGCGGTTGCTGATGTTGACCCTGCAGAAAAAGCGAACCTGCTTTCAAAAAGTATCTCGGTTGCGATGAATACAACGGCATTTGGTTTGATCGCGGCAATCCCATTATTGCTGGCCTTTACCTTCCTGCAAACTAAAACGACAGAAATCGTTGATAGTCTAGAAATGGCATCGGTTAAGTTTGTTAATGTGATTCGTTCTGCGACTGCAAGCAATGAGGCGTCTGCTCCTAAACAACGCCCCTCAGCAGGCCAAGCACAACCAACTGGCAGAACGGCTGCTCGTCCTAACCCTAAAGCATAACAAGGTCTCTCTATGTGGCAGCGTCGATCAAAGAGACATCGCGAGGTTAATACCGAACTCAACATTACAGCCTTCATGAATTTGATGGTTGTGTTGGTACCTTTTCTGTTGATTTCGGCGGTTTTCTCTCAGGTGTCCATATTGAACTTAAACTTGCCGGGAACCAGTGCGCCAGCGCAAACACCAGAAGAACCTCCAAAAGCTCTGGAGGTGATCGTTCGAGCGAACCAATTAGAGGTTGCTGAACGTTCAAGTGGTGGCTTTACGACTATTGTTAATGACGAGGCAACAGGTGACTATGATTTTGTCGCGCTAAATCAAGCGTTGCAAAAACTCAAAGCACATCCTGATTTTGCTCAGATGACCAACATCACTATCTTGCTAGAAGAAGATATTCCTTATGATGTGTTGGTACAGACAATGGACGCAACCCGTTTAGTTGAGAAAGAAGAAACACTCGACAACGGAAAAACCGAAGTGGTTTTTGGCGAGTTATTTCCAGACATTTCTATTGGTAGCGCACCTCCGGATTACAGTAAACAACAGGGAGCGAAGAATAAACCATGAAGCTCTCTGTAAAAGCAAAACGAATGGAGCGCCATCATAAGCGCTACGGTAAAGGTGGTTTGAACCTGGTTTCCTTAATGGACATTTTTACTATTCTGGTATTTTTCCTGCTAGTAAATTCGTCAAATGTTGAGCAGTTACCCAGTTCTAAAGCGATTACCTTACCGGAATCCAAAGCAGAACGATTACCAGAAGAAACTCTGTTGATTTTGATCAACAACGATGACTTGATTGTACAGGGGCGAAAAATTGCTTCGGCAGAACAAATCATCAATAGCGAAGACAATGTTATCCCTGCGTTAAAAGCGGAGCTTGAATTACAGCTACAAAATCGTTTGGGGTTAACTCAAGACTTAGAGGATACTGGTGAAGTCACTATTATGGGAGACAAAGAGATCCCGTATAAACTTCTTAAGCGTATTCTTTATACCTTGAGTGCGTCTAACTATAAGAATATCTCTCTGGCAGTATCGAAAGCAGCAAAAGACAAACCAGAGGGGGCCAGCACACCATGAGCCGATTCCCTCGCGTTTTGATTGAACCCATGTTGCCATGGGAAAAAATCAGTGAAGAGAGCAATCGCTTTCGTAACATTCTGATTGTTGTTTTAGTACTGACGATTGTTTTCGGTATTCTTGTTCCTCTGATCGAAGTTCCAGAACCTCCGCGTAAAAAACCGGAGATTCCTGAGCGTTTGGTGCAGTTGGTATTGGAGCAGAAAGAAGAGCCTCCACCCCCACCACCGCCAGAGCCGGAACAACCTGAAGAAGAACCCGAGCCTGAAGAAGAAAAACCGGAAGAAAAGCCTGAAGAAAAACCAGAGCCAGAACCGGAGCCCGAGCCTGATCCAGTCGAAACACCTGAACCTTCTGCAAAAGAAGTGGCAGCCGAGAAAGCCGCCGTGTTTGATGTTTTTGCTGAGTTACGTGACAACGACACTGTTACGGAGCTGCAAGACTCAACTAATCTGACACAAACAGGTTCTGACGAAGTTGAAACTCAGCGCGATCTATTGGGTGACTCTGCGCTGGCCAGCAGTGGTGGTGTTAAGATCGGCAAAACCAGTAGTAGTCGTGGTGGTGGTGGCGCTCTTAAAGGATCGGGAACCACATCGGTAACCAGTAAGATCAAAGGGGTTAAACGCACCGCTTCAACATCGAAAACGGGTAAAGCAGGCAAACGGACCAGTGAGAATATTCAGCAGGCCTTTGATGCTTCTTATGGTCGTATCGATACACACTATCGTCGAGCGCTACGTAAGAATCCATCGCTTCAAGGTCGTGTTGTGTTTAAACTGCGCATCGAGCCATCGGGTAAGGTGAGTCAGGCGAGCATTGTATCCAGTGAGCTTAATGACCCTAAACTCGAAAAACGTTTATTGTCAGTTATTCGTAAGATTAACTTTGGCAAACTAAACGTTGCTGTCTGGGAAGGTACTTATCCGGTCGTGTTCACACCTTAAGATAATGAAGGGGCGTTGATCTTTCGTTGAGTGTCTTTGCGCGTTAGAATGTCGTTTATGTAGAAGTATTACACATCGCTCATTCTGCCTTGTTGAACGCAAATTGCGTTTTGGCAAAGAATACTGACGAGAGATTAACAGGCCCTGATATTGATGAAATATTCAACTCGAATAGCAAGTATCATTCTGATGCTTGCTTCTTTTTCTGCCGCTGCTCAGTGGCACTCCAAACGTTTTGAAGTCATGGGCACAGAAGCCAATGTTGAACTTTGGCACAAAGATGCTCGTAAAGCACAAACGTTAATCACGGCTGTGATGGATGAAATGGAGCGCATTAATCAATTGATGAGTCCCTACATCGAAACCAGCGAGCTTTCTAGAATCAATCAACTTGCTGCAGAAAAACCTCAAAAGATTTCTGAAGAGATGTTTTTGTTGCTGACTCAGTCAGCGGATTTTTCGAAAGAAAGTAATGGGGCATTTGATATCACTTATGCCAGTGTTGGCCACCTGTTTAATTATCGCGAGCAATCAGCACCAGAAGATAGCACGATCAAAGAGCATCAGCCGTTAATTGATTATAAGTCGGTGGTCTTAGAGGCCGAAAAATCGACAGTGTCTTTTACTAAACCTGGTGTAAAAATTGATTTAGGCGGTATTGCCAAAGGTCATGCGGTGGATCGTTGTATTGAGTTACTTGCTAAATCCGGTGTGGAACATGCTTTTGTCAATGCGGGTGGCGATAGTCGAGTTCTTGGAGATCGCAAAGGGCGTTTATGGACCGTTGGTATTCAACACCCTCGCAAAAAAGGTGAAGTGTTAACGCGTATTCCTGTTGAGAACGTTGCTATATCAACCTCGGGTGATTATGAGCGTTTCTTTATCCGTAATGGCGAACGCATTCATCATATCATTGATCCTAATACGGGTAAGTCGGCTAAAAAGAGCATCAGTGTTTCAATTATTGCTGACAATGCATTAACCTCCGACGCGTTGTCGACGACGGTGTTTGTATTAGGCCCCAAAAAAGGGTTGGAGCTTATCAACAAGCTCGATAAAGTCTCTGCCATCATTATTGATGAGAAAGGTCAGTATCACTACAGCAAGGATCTTCAGTCGCAATAAATCATCCAGACTACAAGGAAAATGAAGTGAAGATTATCTACCTGATGTTGTTAGCTCTTTCTGCAAATACCTGGGCTGAGAGCTTTCACTTTATCTATGACGGAAAAGTGTTTTGTAGCGAGAAAATTTATCCAAGCGCTGATATGCACAAGTGTGTTGATGATAATAAGGAAAATGTTTTTATTTTTAATAAGAAGATAAAAAGTAAAGATGGCCTTGCTCACAATCAGGGCTATTACGTTGGAGAGCACCTTTATTTATTCCTGGATTTTTCACAGAGCAGCCAAAGGCTATTTGATGCTGCCAGTACTAGCAAAATGCTAAAACCACTCATGGAAGAGGGCAAGACATTAGCCGAAGCGCTTGATAGCTTATTTCTAGGATCTAAGAAAGATATCGAACGAAATAAGTAGCCAAAAACTTACTCTAATCCCACTTATAAGTAGTGCAGTATCTAGATTTTCTAATAGAGTTACTTATCCAGTCTACTCCCATCAAGACAGGCTAACAGAACTTATCTCTTTTTTTATCCATACTTTCTCCATAATTCCCCCTTATTGTGCCACGACATTAGTAAATGAGAGCTTGCTTTTAGGTAGGGTGAGAAATCCTGATGAAGTTCTTACTTACTTAACTTATTGATATAAAGAGGTTTTTATGTTTCAAAGTTTTTTAGTTTTTCTTATGAGCCCAGGAGGTCTTGGGTTTGATTTAGCACAGAGTCTTGTTAATGACTTTATTGGCGAAGAAGTGACTAATATTTCTGAAGTCAATTTTAACGATACGCAGTTTATCCAATCTCTCGAAGAAGATGGGGCTACTGTTGTTTATGCAAACAAGGGGGCTTTCGCTTATACCTATCAGGTGCGAAGTGATTGGGGGGGCATGGTGGACTATGTTGCGGTTGTTGCCGATATGGATGGAGATGGACAGCCTGATGCTTGCCGGCGAGAAGATAGGTCAAGGGTATGGGATTGTGCTGAAAAAGGCTGGTTCGATTATAGTTGTAGCTCCATACAGAACTTGGCCGAAAGGTTTAATGTTGAAATTGAATGTAACGAACCTTTTGAGGTTAGTGTTTGGGATGACGCCAGACCGAAGATTGAAGATATGACTGGAATATCTGTTGGAGACTACGATAATGATGGGTTAAATGAAATTGCCTACACCCACTCTGGTGAGTTTCATGTTATTGATGATCTTATAGCATTGCGTCAACAGTCGAATGATGATGTTGATACTCTTCGGCTACAAGGAGTGTACAACTGGCATATCAATGATGACTCAAAGCTTCAACTATCTGTCGATTTTGGTGGCTGGAACTACGACTTAGGTTACAAAGATGGAGCATGCCTTTATTACAAAGGCAGCGGCCTATTCGATATCAAAAGTTGTGATGACGTCAAGTTTGTTTTTATTTCTCATGCTAATCAAAAGCTTCAAATGAGAGCTTTGGAATGGGGAGGTAACTGGAATCCTTGGGGGAAATCTGGTGGAGTTTGCTTTGCTTACAAAGGCGCTGGTACTTATGGGCTGATTGCATGTGATGATGACCCTGGTAGCTGGGTGTTTTTAGATAGCGGCAAGCTCAAGTACTATTCTAATCCTTGGGGAAAAAATGGTGGGGCATGCCTGAGTTTTTCTGAAGGAGCCTTTAGTTTCTTTGACTGTGGGATCGATAACCCTCATGCCGATAATCCAACTGTTGGAACGCCTCCTGTTCAACCGTTAAACTATGATAGTTTGAACGAATCAGAGAGGCTCGATGCTTACTTTGCTATGCTGATCATTGATACTCATATTAATGCCGGTACTGAGGTAACTTTGGCTCATTTTAATACAAATACAACATCTGGGCAGTTTGTACATAAATATGGATTATATTCTGTAATGCAGCTCTATCGTTCAGGGAAAATTGATATTTCAGGTGGACTTAACTGGAATATTTAATCATTTGAGACCGCACGTACTTTTGCAAGCTGACTCAATGTGCTTTCATGTTCTAAAAGGGGGAGCATGTTGAGTCAACTTGAGCGACAAAAGTATTAGAAAAAGATAACTTCAACATCATTTACCTCATTTTTCCTGCCTTTCATCGTAACTGTGATAAATTGACCCTGAAGCGTTTTTACACTGCTTCTGTCTATCGTTCTTCTTACTTAATAATAACAATAGAGAGGGTCTGTCGATGCGAATGTTTCTTGCCGTTTTATTTTCTATTTCTTTTATACCCGTTGACGCTGTCGATAGAGTGACAGGCAAAGCCTTTGCGACTCGCTCAGAAGTCATTGCGCAAAATGGCATGGTGGCGACCAGTCAACCGTTAGCGACTCAAATTGGTGTTGAGATTCTTAAGCAAGGGGGCAGCGCCATCGACGCAGCGATTGCGGCGAATGCTGCACTAGGACTTATGGAGCCGACGGGTTGTGGTATTGGTGGCGATTTATTTGCTTTAGTGTGGAGTGCAAAAGAACAAAAGCTTTATGGACTGAACGCGTCAGGTCGGTCGCCTGCGGGCTTGAGCTACAAGCAATTGCAAAAGGAACTGGATCAGTTAGGGCGAGAAGACTTGCCTCCTTATGGTATGTTGCCTATCAGTGTTCCTGGAACGGTTGATGGTTGGTTTGAGTTGCATAACAAGTTTGGCAAGTTGCCAATGAGCAACATTTTGAAACCTGCAATCGATTATGCTGAGCAAGGCTTCCCCGTTTCTGAGCTGATCGCTTACTACTGGAACCGTAGTGTCCCGCGATTATCACCACAGCCTGGCACCTTCAAAGAAACCTTTACGATCAACGGCAAGGCACCAGCAAAAGGGCAAATATTTCGTAATCCTGATCTCGCCAATACTTATCGTTTATTGGCAAAGCAAGGGCGAGATGCTTTCTATAAAGGAGAGATTGCGCAAAATATTGATCGTTTTATGAAGCAAGAAGGCGGTTATTTGCGTTATGCCGACTTGGCGAATCATACCTCAGAGTGGGTTGAGCCTTTATCTGTGGAATACAAAGGTTATCGACTCTGGGAGTTGCCTCCAAATGGCCAAGGAATTGCTGCGCTGCAAATGTTGCAGATCTTAAAACAATTTGATCTTAGTGCTATGCCATTTAATTCTACGCAGTCTATTCATACTATGGTTGAAGCCAAAAAGTTGGTGTTTGAAGACCGTGCCAAGTTTTATGCCGATCCAGATTTCAATAACATTTCAACTCAGCATTTACTCTCTGACTCTTATGCCAAACAGCGCGCGAAGTTAATCGGAAAACGTTCAGCATCACGGGTGGATGCGGGCAATCCTGCTTTGCTATCCGGCGATACCATTTATCTAACTACTGCAGATAAAGAAGGGAATATGGTATCGCTCATCCAGAGCAATTATCGAGGCATGGGCTCGGGGGTTGTGGTTCCCGGAACCGGATTTGGTCTGCAAGATCGTGGGCAATTATTTTCGATGGATAAGCAGCATGCCAATGTATACGAGCCTAAAAAAAGGCCATTTCATACAATTATTCCCGCTTTTGTGACACATAAAGGCAAACCTTTTATGAGTTATGGCGTAATGGGCGGTGCCATGCAGCCACAAGGACATGTGCAAGTGCTAATTAATATGATCGACTATGGTATGAATTTACAAGAAGCCGGAGATGCTACGCGATGGCAGCATTTAGGCTCAACAGAACCGACAGAAAGTCACAGTAAATATCTTACTGATGGCGGTTATATTGAGTTGGAATCCAGTGTGCCTTATCAAACGGTTCAGGAGTTGATGCTCAAGGGACATAAAGTTCGTTACGGTCATGGTGGCTACGGTGGTTATCAAGCCATTATGTGGGATGCAGAAAACAAAGTTTATTATGGTGCTTCTGAGTCTCGCAAGGATGGCAATGCTGCAGGTTTCTAATTATTTTTTTGCAAAAATCAAATAAGTGGTCTATGGGTAAATTGATTTATTTGATTCTATTTTTTATCTTTAAAGTTATGCTATTTGAGATAAAAATATGAAAAAACATCGACAGTGACTCAATCGATACGCTAAAGGTTTTTGCAAAAAATAAATTGTCACATTTAATTGGATTCTTTATCTCACAAAGAGAAGTTGGCGGTGCGGATAATTATTTTCAATAATCTTTGAATCAGGTATGGTTAGCTCAGTTGGTTTTATCGCGGTTAATGCAGGAGCGCGTTGTTGTTACCGTTAAAGCCATCGTAAATAAAAACAACTAAAAAAAGGGAGCTAATCCACATGAAAACATACCTGCCTTATTTCAAAGTAGGGTTGATTCCACTCGTTCTTTCTTCAGCACTCAGTATCTCTTACTCAAATTCTGCTATCGCAGAAGAAGCAAAAGAAGAAAGACTCGTTGTTACGGGGTCTAAAATTCGTCGGTCAGAAGTTGTAGGTAACTCACCCATTCAAATTCTATCTCGCGAAGATATCGAAAAAACGGGGCTAACCTCTGTTGCTGATATTTTGCAAAGAATGTCTTCTTCTGGCGCCGCTTTAAATACTCGCTTCAACAGTAGCGGTAACTTCGGTATGCCATCTGACGGTGGTGGTGTTGGTGCCGGTGCAGCCGAAGTTGATATGCGTCATCTAGGTTCAAAACGTGTTTTGATTTTGGTTGACGGCAAACGTTGGGTGAACGGTTCTTCAGCCAGTGGTGTATCGAGTGCGGTTGATGTTAATACGATTCCTCTGGCTATCGTTGATCGCATCGAAGTGCTAGAAGATGGTGCTTCAACCATTTATGGTTCGGATGCGATTGCAGGTGTTATAAATATTATCACCAGAACAGATATTGATAGCTGGCAGTTGAATGCTTCATACGGTGGCTTTGGTAACACTCCCGTTTCACTTGATGATGGATTTACTTCATCTTTTGACTTTTTTGCCGGTGCTCAAGGCGAACGTCACAATGTTGTGATGAGTATCAGCCATGTGAACCAAAATGTGGTTTATTCTCAAAATCGCTCGACGGCTGATTTACCATTGTTTGGTACAGGCAATACTCGTGGAAGTTCGGCAACACCTTTTGGTCGTTTCTTATTTACGGATGCTAACGGCAATACGGTGAACACGACACCTAACGGTCTTGGCGGTTCACTTAACTTCCCTGACGACTTCCATGATTTTACCAATGATGATCGTTTTAACTACGCAGCATTTAATTTATATGTAACGCCAAGTGAGAGAACCAATATTTTTTCTCGCATTCGATACGACATGAGTACCGATGTTACCTTTTATGCGATGACGCTGTATAACAATCGTAAGTCAAGAAACCAGGCTGCTCCAGAGCCTATCTTCATTGGTCCTGAGGCGGGCACCGGTGGTATCGCTGATACGGTCTCGATTGATATTACTAACCCTTATAACCCTTTTGGTTTGACACTTGACGAAAACAACTTTGTTTTTGCCGGACGTCGTCCGATCGAAGCTGGCCCACGTTCTTATCGACAGAATGTTGATACATCCTACATCGCGACTGGATTTGAAGGCAGCTTTGATAGCGGAGATAACGCTTATTATTGGGATGTTAATTTCGCCTGGGGTAAAAATCGCGGCTCGCAGATTAAGACAGGTGCATTAAATGCGGCGCGTATTAAATTAGCGCTTGGTCCGGTTGCCGACTGTAACGCCGATCCTTTGTGTGTTCCTTTGAACATCTTTGGTTATGGTTCTATTACACAAGACATGCTGGATTACATTTCGTTTACGCAAAAAGATTTCAGCGAAAACAACACGCAGATTTTCTCGGCTAATATTAATGGTGATTTGTTTGAATTGCCTGCGGGTTATGTTGGATTTGCGGCAGGTATGGAGCATCGCAAACGCAGTGGCTTTTTCCAGCCAGATGCTGTTGCGGCCAGTGGCGAGACCATGGGGATTCCTGCCAGCCCAACGGATGGTGGCTTTACTGTAGATGAGTACTTCCTCGAAACCAACATTCCGTTGTTGAGTGATGTGGCTGGAGCCGAAAAACTGGAACTTTCGTTAGCCGTTCGTAAGTCAGAATATGCATCAACGGCGGGTTCAAGATTTGAGAAGACTACATCCAAGTATGGCATCTTATGGAGACCTAATGAGCAGTTAACATTCCGTGCCAATGTTTCTGAAGGTTTCCGGGCGCCTTCTATTGGTGAACTGTTTGCAACGGGTGCTCGTAACGATACCAGTATCACCGATCCTTGTAATACAACCGATGCTAACGTTCGTACTCGTTGTGAGCAGATCTGGGGAACTATGGACTTCAGTGCTCTGGCTGCATTAGGTCAAACTCAGATTTCTGTATTGACCAGCGGTAACCACAACCTGCAACCTGAAGAGTCGGATTCTGTTAACTGGGGAGTTGTATACAGCCCAGACTGGTTTGATAACTCACAAACTATCTCTGCATTAACCTTTGAGTTTACTGCTTACGATATTGAGATGGAGGAAGCCATTCAACCTATTGATGCAGCGGATCAGCTTAATCGTTGTGTTGGTGGCAATAATGATGATTTCTGTGTCGGCATTGATCGTGCTAATGGCATCAGTATTACCAACTTTGATAACTCTCTACGCAACATCGGGGGTATTGAAACCGCTGGCACTGACTTCAAAGTGATGTTGTCGACTCAAGAATTAGAGTGGGGACGCTTAAACGTTACCTGGAAAAACACCTTTGTTGAGCACTACCGCACTGAAGTACTGGGTGTGAACAGCGGTGACATCGATGGTACTGAGTTTGGTAGCAACCCTGACCGTGCAGTCCCTGAGTGGAAATTTGATTTAGCATTAGATTGGACTCACGGTGACTGGAGCGCTAATACCACGGTTCGTTACTTGTCAAAAATCTATGAGAGATGTTCTGACTTCCTTGATGGAACACCGAATAGCTTGGCAAACCTTGGATTATGTTCGGACCCTGATTTGAACAACAATGCAAACTCAGTCAATGTAATGGACGAAACCTATTACGTTGATGTTCAGGTTGGCTATAGTTCAGAGTTGTTTGGCGCCAAAATTGATTATGCGATTGGTGCGCGCAATTTGTTTGAGCAAGATCCACCACTATGTACTCAGTGTGATTTGAACAGCTATCTACCAGGTCTTTATGATCCCCAGGGTCGTTACTGGTACTTGAAGTTCACCATGCGCCCATAAGGAAAGCGAATCAAAAGAGCGAGTCTTTTTTGATTTAAACTTGTCCTAATAAAAAGCCACTCAGTTTTCTGAGTGGCTTTTTTAATATTCGGTGACCAAGATTTGTTATTTAACTCGGCGCACCTTTATGCGACCGTTAATTCCTTCGATACCCATATAGAAAGCGCCAAAAGCCCCTTTTTCGATGGTGACATTAGGGTTGGTAACTTTGTGATACATGGATTTAGAACCAACGATTTTCCATTGTTGTCCGTTCTCCAACTTAATGAGCATTTTCTTTTTCCAGTTGGTAAAAGAACCTACTGCTACTGAGCTTATTGCGGTGGGAGCTGCACGGGCAATTTTATGCTCCATCCCAAAAATATCTTCATCATTAGCCGCTTGAACTTGTGGGCTGGGTTTCGATACCGGAGCAGGCGGATTAGCGGTTGCAGCGGGAGGCATTCGTCTAATAGGCGATTCTGCTGGAGTTACTGGCTTGGGAGGCGTTGCTTTTATCTGTGCCTTGGACTTAAAAATAGCGTCGTAACAAGCAAGTCGTTGCTTATCATCGTTAAGTTGGGTGCAAGCCATAGGATCAGAAGCCAATAGCGAGGATGTTGATAGCAAACCTATCATAGAAATTAGATACGAGCGTTTCATAATCGTTATTAGGGCCTTTAAATAGAAGAATGACAGTGTAAAAGCTTGGTTGTGAGCCTGTCTAGAGTCTCATCTGGCTTTTAATCGGTATTTGAGTTTTATTAGCCTCTTATAAGTTAGGCGGGGTGTCTCATAAACAAGTGAGATCCTTCGTTAGAGCCAGGATTAAACAAAAAGTTCGTGTTGGGTAACCTATAATGTGCAAATGGTAAGGAAGTGACTTATTAACAGCTTTAACGTGATGAAAAGTGGCTGATCAAATCATAGAATTTCTATATAGTGGAAGCTATCCGTTAAAAAATAGTGTGGACCAGTTAACAAATTGTCACTAAGCAGAAGTTAATTAAGGCATCCATAATCCAAGGTTATTTTGTGAGCATCCCGATAGGGTCTCCTTATTGAGTTATACGAACAAACAGAATATGAAGAAATCACTGCTAACAATATTGAGTGTGATCAGCATGGCTGCCGTTGGAGCGGATAGTGCCACTGATGCTCGTACTCAAGAATTGTGGCCGTGGATGACGCCTCTGGTTAAAACTTATCGAAGCCGAGTGGCTGCTGTCACGCTGGACAAGCAACGACTGACTGCTGCGCCACTAAATGGCAGCAAGGGTGGTGATGTTAAAGGCCTACTCGCTCATTGTGGATTTGCTGAGCAGATTTGTTCTGACAGCCTTGGCAAAATATGTTTGATTGAGCGGGGCAGTCAAGAGCCTCATCGCGCACTTACTTTTGCTCAAAAAATAAACCACTGTGAGCAAGGCGGTGGTATAGGCGCCATTATTTATAACGATAAACCCAAGTCGTTTTCTGGCACTTTGAATGGAGCGCAAACAGGCATACCTTCTGCTGTTGTTGGCGGACGTGAAGGTCAGCGTTTACTACAGCGTTTAGATAAAGAAGTAAGTTTGTCGGTTAGCCATCGAACCCAATGGGTTCAAGAGGCTTTCTGTGGCGGCTCTTTTATCGGAGATCGTTGGGTATTAACAGCCGCACATTGTGTTGAAGATCGTGAGCCAGAAGAGTTCAGTGTGAATCTCGGCGTGCAAGATTTAACCGATAACGCAGAGCAGGCACAAAAAGTTAAACAGATTTACCTTCATCCTGACTGGAATACCGAAACCCTCACTAACGACATTGCTTTGTTGGAGCTAGAGCGGCCTCTCGACAAAACCTCGCTAGAATTAGCGCCGCCCGAGTTGTTGCTTCAAGCGATTGATGAAAGACGAGAAGCAATGGCACTAGGTTGGGGAGCCAGCGAAAATGCCACTGAGTCGCAGGTTAATTCGAATCTACTGCAAGAAAAATCGATTCAACTCATGCCCAATGATCGTTGCAAAGATGATATGCGACAGGCATTGATGAGCCATGGTTATTCTAATGAGGCGGCACAACGTCACTTTGCATTGGATAACACAATGATGTGTGCGGGTGCCTTAAATGGTGGACAGAGCACTTGTCAGGGAGACAGCGGTGGCCCTCTGGTAATTCGAGAACAGGAACACTGGTATCAGGTTGGCATGGTGAGTTGGGGCTTTTCTTGCGAATTAGACAACGTCTATAGCGTGTTTAATCGGGTGCCTGACTACAGCCAGTGGATTGATGGGATACGTCATGGTGTGGCAATTAAACAACATCATAATTTTGGTTTATTACCTCAAGGGTTTCAGGCGACTTACGAATTCCGCGTGACTAACTATAGCGAAACCTCTCATCTGATAAATCGCCAGTGGCTTGGCAACGAGCGAGGTGAGTTTCAAATATTATCCGATTCTTGTAGCTCGAAGGAGCTGTTGGCTGGTGCAGAATGTCGGATTGTTGTTGGCTTGACGCCAGAACAGGGAGGAAAAGCCTCCACATATCTGCAAATTCTGGATGCTAACTTTGAGTTGCTCAATCAGGTAAACCTGGAAGCCACCGTTTTGGCCGCTAAACCAGATTTTGATACTACTTCAATATTGGAAGAATCTGGTATCCAATGGTATTCCGGCGGTGAACATGATTGGAGCGAATCCGCTGAGGGTATCCAAAGCCATCAGGTGGAGCCGGGAGATTCCAGCTACGCTCTGGCCGTAGTTGATGGTCCTGGTGTATTTCAGTTTGATTGGTCAGTTTCTGCGGCTGCTTGTAACTCTGTGCTCTGTGACGCTATGTCGGTGTCAGTGAACAATCAGTTACACAGCGTAATTGAAGGTGGCCTGGATGCAGAGTCAAAAACCATTACCCTCGGACAAGGTCAACATTACTTACTGTTCTCTTATCAAAAAAATACTCCTCTGAGCCTCGGTGAAGATCGCGCGACGATCCGCAAAGCGTCTTTTCCTGCTCAAGATACTGCCGCAAAACAATCGTCAGGTGGTGGTAGTATGGGGCTTGTTTCTTCAGTAGCATTACTAGTATTAGCTCTGATCAGACGACGCAAAGTCGTTTGAGGAAACCTTATTTTTAACCTGCTCTAGTTAATCCTTACTTTTACTGAATATCGCTTTTTATTTTTCAGTTTCTTCAAGCTATTAGTCATAACTAATCCTCTTCTTCTCTCTAGTGACATGTTATTTCAGTTGTATTGTGTGATTGAGTAGCTGCTAAAAAAAGAAGAATAACAGAGGTTGCATCGACAGTATTTGAAGCGCAAAAAACTTACTCTTAATCTAACAATAACTAAAAAAATACGATAATATTAACTCATGTAAATAATAGTGTTCACTTAGAGATGCCGTAAGGAAAAATTCAAATAAGTAAAGGGAGTAGTTGGCATTTTATTTTTCTATCAGAAGATTTCAGAGTTTCTTCAAAGTTAAATCAGAACATTTCAGAAAAAATACGAAAGAAATCATATTAACGTATGCGGGTAATTGGTTCTTCTGCTATTGGCACGGTTAAAAATTTGGCAGGAGAAAAATTGTTACTACAGGAGTTAATATGAATAAAAGTATTATCGCGTTAGCCGTTTCATTGCAGTTATTAACCAATCAAGTCCAAGCAGTAGGCGGTGACGGACAACCTAATGTCAATGGAGCCGGAGCTGACTCTGGTGAACCCGCAAATAAATTGCCGAGAGTTGACTTTTCTGCTCAAGCAGAAGCTGTTAAAAATCGAATGACTGATGTTTCTAACGCTACCTTAGCGGAGATGATTAGAGACTCACAAAGTTTAATTGCTAAAGTTAAAGCTAGTTATTCTCTTTATAAAAAAGCTCGAGACAGAAGCTCATCTGATAAAAATAAATTGTATAGAGAATATCAACGCCTAAAAAAAGAACTCGAATCAAAAGCTCAGTCGAAATTCTATAGAGCTTACTCTAATGATGTCCCTCAAATTCCCAATTTCTTAAGTGACTCTGAGGCAAAACAATTTGTTGATCTAATTGAAAGAGAGTCGCTGAATGCCTCTGCCAACAATAGCCCCTTTCGGATAAAAGTCCAAGCGTCAGACAAGATGGACCGAACAACATTAGAACAGGCCGTCGCTTACCGCTTTAAACCCTATCCAGAAAGAGGTGGTTCTCCTGCTATTCATTCTCGTTTGACTTTAGATGTCAAAAAGGAATATCTACCTCATTTGGTAGAGGCGATGAAAAGTATTATGAGTTTGCCCGAAGTTCAACAGAGCAAAATATTTGGGCCATCGAAATATGGAAAGTTGACGGACAATGCAGTCATTTACTTGCAAAAACCGGGTGTTGAGTCTGCTCTGACCATCATTGCCAAACTAAAAGAATTCTTACCTGAAGAAGCATTCATTTCTCATGTTCCTGTTGGCATGCTTTCAATGCAATCAGGTATTAGTTACGCTGAGGCTCCCTTTGGAGAAAAGGATAGCAGAGGTGTTGACCCTAATAGTAGTCATGGCAGCTCACGAGCATTTGTTGCGGCAAAGGCGATTGCCCAGAGTGCATTAACAGATCAAAGCTCGGTGAGAAATACTTTGCCACAGCAACTGGAATTTCTGGGCTATGATAAGGATAACCCTGCGCTCATGATGGGGAGTGCCAGCCGTGACTTGCAGTTGCGGAATGGTCTTGGCGGTAGTGATGTTCATATACAAACTCTTTATAGTGATCCTGTAGGATTTCTAAGTACTCACACATTGGATGTTAGAGATTTAATTCCGGATACTTTAGCCCCTACTCGCAGAGTTTTTGCGCGCTTAGAAAAAGGAGAGCATGACTATAGTGTTCGACTTACTGATGGACCAGAACAAGGTACGGTCTCAGCCTACTTTCTTGGTTTTAATGGTGCAAGCAATCCTGTTCCTGCTTTTGTTGATATTCCAAAACACGCTCAAGAAGGCGACTTTCTATTTACCGGATCATTAACGGGCTGTTCGGTCATTGTAACTGAGTTGAATGACTCTACGTATCGCGTTTTCCATGATGCAAGAGGGGAAAGTTCAGCTTTTTATGACAATGTTGTTATGGCGCTAGACTATGACCAATATAAAGGCAAAAGCAGACAAACGGCTGCCAGCTCCTACATGGTCTTTAAAGATGGTGAATGGAAACTCATCCATCAAGGACTGCAAATGATCATATCCGACAAAAAAGGATACTGGGGACGTCGTGATGGCTCAGAAGGCAATGCTTTTGTTCAAGGAGAAGACCGCGACTATTTTAGTGCCAAAGCTCGAGAAACTCGTTTCCATCAGTTGCGAAAAAGTGTTCAAAATGAATTGATAAAAGAAGCTCGAACTTTAGGGATTTCTGTTGATCCATTACCAGCTGATCGCGTTATTGATCCTAATGAGCCTATTAACAGAGACAATCCTGCATTTGTTGAATGGCACCAGTTACGAGAAAAAGTTGAAGAAGCGGCTGGACGAAACAGTCGAATTATTGGTGATAAAATTCATGACACAAGAACTAAGCTCAAAGTTGCTTCAGGAAAAACTCGAGCGCTTTTAGAGCAACAACTGCACGCGTTAAGAGTGACCAACGATTCGTATACCGGTGGAATCAATGGGTTGTTACGTGACTCTTCTGGCCTGGATATAGCAGCATTGTGGTTGGATAAGAAACAACGTGAAGGTACCAGTAGCGTTGTTCAGATTGATCCCAGCATTCTTGAGAATATTAATCGTCAACCAAGATTGATGGATCAGTTCAGTGATTATCAAGGCATTCTGGCGGATACACTCAATGCTGCGGATCTCGACGACTATGTGCATGGCATCGAACATGAAAAGGACACCATTGTTCCTGGTTGGCATGTGGATATGACAACCACCGAAATGATTAACCACTTGCTTGAGCAACGTTCTAGCCTTGGATGGAGAGAACAAGGAGCTTTAGTTCGTCGAATTAACGAGAACTATCGTCGCACAGTTTATGATAATGCTTTAGGGAAAACGCGAGAGACAGTTACCTACATGGAGAACTATGCAGAAAAAGTTCAGCTAGTGCCACAAGATGTCATTCTTCTGGCAGAGCCTGGTCGTTGTTTGCCATTAGCTCGAATGATGGCGACATCGATTGCACAACTTGGAGCAGAGGGAGTTAAGCAGTTTTCTGAAACATTATGGACGGCAGCAGCATCGCCCGATACAGCTTCTTCGAAGAGCTTGTATTCTGACATTGCCAGCTTACATGTTCATCCGGATGTTAAAAATGCAGAGATTAAAAAAGGCAGTCGTTTAACTTTGGATAACATATCAAGTTTGTTGTCTCGCGAAAACCTGGAAACAGGAAAGTCCTTCTTCTTGTTAATGAATACGCAAGAACACTCCATGATGGTTGGTAAATATCAGATGGCCAGAGAGGAAGTCTTCTATTTCTACGATCCTAACTTTGCTGTGTTTACATTCAATGACCAAGCTTCATTAATGCAAGGTCTAAATGAACATCTAAACACTCAGGGGTACGCTGAGAAATACAAAGCTCAGGTGGATGAAGGGAAGGTACGCTATGAAGTTCGAGTGTTAGATACCCAAAATATGTCGGATATACGCTTAAGCTCTGGCTTTACCGTCAATAATTTGCTTGAACCAGAAGCCACGATTCCCGATGCGAGTACATTGAGAGATGCTCATGCTATTGCTGATATTGAAGCTTCTACATCCAGTGATTTGAAAATAAAGTCAGCTTTGACATTGATAGAAAGTAATCGCATGGCCGAAAGCTTTATGGATGCGACTCGTTCTTTACTTTCTAGTGAAGGCCTGGGAGAGAACTGGCTGCCGGTATTAAAGAATGTTAAACAGGAAAATGGTCGTTATGTGGTTCCCGTGATGAACAGCGAAAATCCAGAGCTGGTTCGTGAGTTAGTGACCGACGACGACAGAATTTTCAAGTTCAAGCGTTACTACGATGAAGCTTTAGAGAAAGTTCGTGCTCGATATCGATATGCCGATGGAGAGCTAGTTGCACGAGAGGGAGTCGCTGATGTAGAGCATGTCGATGGACTTAATGCGGCATTTACTATTCAAAGTGTTATCGACTTTTTTAATCGTAAAAAAAATGCCGATGCGGCAGCGGCCAGTACTTCATCAGTATCTGAGAGTCTTGACAAAGCGATCAAAGCCCATACTTATATTAATCTCGCTCAAGTGGCTCATGGAACAATCTTAGATGCTGCTAAGATTTATCAGCTTTATAGAGTGGCCGTCAGTGATGTAGAAAATGTTACTGGCACTACTTTGTCTGCAGTCAGTCACACGGTCAACGAAGGTGTCGGTGTTTTGTTCGGAATTGCTAATGTTGTGCTGGATAGTTATGAATTAGCGAATGCCCAGAATGAAACTCAAAGAGAGGTGTTTGGCACTCAGTTAGCGTTTGACTCCGTCAGTCTGGTAACCAGTGCTGCTGGCATAACGGCCGGGCTTGTTGGCGCTTCAACGGCTGGTGCTGTATTAAGCGGAGCTGGAGTTATTGTTGGTGGACTGGCTGTAGGATTCACCGCGCTAGCCCAGGCTTTTGGAGAAGTCGCTGATAACGCAAAGAATGTAGGCCGATATTTTGACGAGCTAGATCAGTCTTATAGTCATGGTGGCTATATTTATAGCGATGAATATCACGCAATGGTCCCTTATGATGTTGCAAAGAAATATAGTGGCAATGGTGCCGTTATTCGAGAGATAAATCTGCAAGCTAAAGAAGTGTTGTTTGACAGTCAATATATCTATCGAACACATCATGGCCATACTGGTTCAGGAAAAATTAATTATTTCTTCTGGGCTGGTGATATGCCCCAACAGGTGAGTGATAAGTCACAAGCCATTAATATTCGTCAAGGCATTGGATATGGTGAACGTGCCGACTTTAATATTGATGATCAAGCTTTAGTGCTTCCATCAACAGCTAGATCCTATATAGGTTATAACTATAATTTATTACCTGGTTCGACAACGCGAAATGATACTGGCTTTAATATCATTAGAAAGTTAGAAGAAGATAAGCGCTTTGATTATGACTTCTATATTTTTCCGAGTGAATATACGATTGATAAATTGAGGTACGAATATGTAAGTACTGATGTTAATGTCATACTGGATAAACAAGATAGACAAATCGTAATGCCAACCTTCTCTCAGGAAGAAAGAGGACATCTTCATTACAAATTAGAAGGTAGCGGTGCCAATTATCATCTTGTATTAAATACGGGCGCATCGCTTTCATTATCCGCTCCTTCAAGAAGAAGCAGAACTCAATGGGTTCTAGATGCTCGTCAGCTGGACAACAATAATATTTCGGTTAGTCATGACCATTTGGTTGTAGGTGGCGTGAGAGTTAACTTTAATACGATTTATCCTGGAGCGATCTCTGTTATTAACAAGCATAACGAGATTTTTTCAATTGATATTGATAACCAGTCATTTTCTTTAACATCTGAAGATGGTTCGACATGGGATTCTAATCAACAATTTCATGACCATCTGCTTGCACTTGTTAAGAACAAAAAAGTAAAAGAAAATTTTGTTCTTGTTCAAAATTATCGCACTGATGCTCACGATGAGCATACTGAAGTGGGTAGAGGGTACTATGATGTTAAGAATGACCGTTTTATATATACCAACCGTCCGGGTCATAAGGAGCTGTTATCGGAAGCTAATCTGGTGAGTGTAAAGGAAGGAAAAGCGTGGTTCTTAAGCAGTGACCATGTAACTCTGTGGAATGTGGACATTGCAACAGGAGAAGTTCTTTATCAATACACTCCCAGCTTAGTTGGTGGCGCATTAGGAACTGTGCACAGCAGTCGAGTATGGGAAGAACACGGAAACTTATATTACTCAATAGAAGAGACAATGCCCTGGGGGCAAAGCCGGCAGATGACTTACTGGGTATCGGATACTAAGTTGTCGTTAGTGAGCGTGTTAGGAGATGCTCGGTTGCTTGATAAACTCGAATCCGGCTTTGCTTCTAATTCTGTCGCCGAAGATCCGATTTTTGATCTTGTTCCAGCATTGCCCACTAATATGGGGCCACAAAATTGGGCTGACTCTACTTTTTCTGAAGCGGTCGTTGTTTCTGGTAAGAATGAGCGAGGTGAAAATACTCGTTACTGGGTATTGCATGAGGCAAATGGTCTATATAAAAGTGTCACGGCTCGTCTTCAAGGAGAAATGCCGAGTGATTTGATACTGGCGCTGTCGACAATCACGGAAGAGCAGGTCGACGTTTACTACTTCTATAGCCATGAAACTCAAACACTGTACTATCAACAATATAGTGGAATAGACAAAGCAGCTCAAACTCGTCAGGTAAATTTGGACAATATTAAGTCCGTCTTTAGCCAAAACGAGCACTTATACGTCATGCTTGAAGATGGCTCGTTGCTATTAATGAGTGATGATGGAAGAGCTTCTTTAGTTGGGGTTACCCAGACATGGTTGAGTCAGCATCATGAAAATGTTGATGCTGGTTTTAAACGCTTGAATGAGCAGTATAACAACAAGCAGGGCAGTTTGGTTGTGCTTGGCTTAAAGGACTCTTCTGGTGCCCATGTCAGTGCTTGGTACGATATATCTGCTCAGCAGTTTGTAATGGCTGGAAGTAACTTGAACAACAAAACTTTGAGCTATTGGGGACTTGATAAGCAGCAAAAGTATGCCTGGATACTCGATGCAGATAATAACCAACTTTATCGTCAACCTGTTTTGGAGTCACCATCGACACTAACCATTAGTGAAGATCTTGTGGTTTCTCATTTTGCTGAACAAGCTGTGTTGATGCCTGAGTTTAACGGTAACATTGAGAGCATCGATCGTGTCAATGGTAAGTTATCAGTGCTCACTCATGACGGTGTTCGCCTCAGTGTTGGAGAGGTTGTGCAGGTAGTTGGCGTTACATCTGAATGGCGGCAAAGCAACGAGGGGAATATGAATGCCGCTTTTAGCGAGTTATCACGCCAGTTTTCTCTAGCCGATGCGGTGATGATTGAGACCGAACATGGTAGTTCATGGTACTTACCAAAAACTCACCAACGATTAAATGCTTATGATTTATCATCCGATCATGTTTATGACTTTCTTGGATTAAAAGTAGATGATAGTGGGGCCTTCTATGTGTTCGATGAAACCATGCAGGAAGTTTATGAAGTCTCTAGCCGTGGATTCAAGCAGGGGCTGGGGAAGTACTCTGTCGCTGATGTAGGAGCGCAGGATATACTTGCATTAGAGTTTCATCGTCGTAGTGCTGCTAAGCATCTTAATTTGCCGTTAATAAAAGGAGTTAATAAACTCGTTATCTCGTCGACTGGGAGTGGCCATAACTACTTCTTGAAGATGCCAACGCTTGCGCATTATCAGCAGGTTGTTGTTGATGATAGAGGTCGTAAAAATGCACTCGATTTGATGGTAGACGATCCTGGCTCACTATTATTCAGTCGCTCAGGTGACAATCTGGTTTTGCTTGACGCTAAATCTGATTCCAGTGTTTTATTAACTCGAGCGGATAAAAATGCTTTTAAGAAGATGAATATTGTTATTAACAAACAGCGTTATAACTTATATTTCTTGCTAAAAGCCTATGATAAAAGTGCTAAATTTAATGAGGAGGTTGTTAGCTTCAGCTCAATGCTAAGGTTGTTAAAATAAAGCCAGTAAGCCAGAAGAGATATTCTCTTCTGGCTTATCCTATTGTGTTAAAGCCAGTAGGTATTTGGCTTGGTTAGCGAGAAAATACCAAGAGCATGCTTTAGTGAAGGAATTCTATATTGTCTCCCTCTATCAAGAGCATGCATCGATTCAACTACCATCAACCTGAGCCGTCAGTAGTAAACCAAGAATCAGTCCTACTGCTCCTTGTTTTCCGAACTCTCTTCTTAGTGTTAAGAGCTCTGAAGGGGCGATACCAAGCAAGTGCCCTAATTCATAAGGGGATTCTTCTCTTATAAATTGCTGCAAGTCGCTTCGGGTCAGTGTGAAGCGTTCGGCTACTTCTTGTGTAATGTCGCCGTCCAGTAAGCTTTTGATGTCGTATTGACTCACTTTCGCATTCTCAGCGATGTCATAGTAACTCATCATAACCTCCTGAGTCGTAGGGTTTTGGGCTTAAACCTATATGGATTTAAGTGCTCAAAACTTGACCATGTTATTTACAGTTTAGCATTGAATGATATAGAGTAGTTACTGGGCCAGGTGAGCCTCTCTGTAACATTTTGAAATGACTGGAGTATGTAAGCGAATATGAATAAGTTAATGCCTGTGTTATTGCTGCTGGGTGCAGCTTCTGTTTTCGCTCAGGAAAAAGAGCAAGATAAGGAAGATAAAGAGAAAAAAGAAAATGCTGTTGTCGAAACCACCAAGTCCGTTGTATCTGGAATCGTGAGTTTTGGCAAAGACTTGGTCAGTGGAGCGACAGATGGTGTAAGTGACGGTAGAAAGCAGGGCAGTAGTTCTGATGATGCTCTGGTTGTTGATAATGTAAAAGGGCTAGATAAACATCTTAAGCTTAAAGTACTGTCTGTAAAAACTGAAGAAAGCACTGACTCCGAAAAAACGAAAAGTTCACAAACTTATTCCTTTGTAGAGTTAGGTTTTAAAAATGATGGCAATGAACCTGTACGAGTAATTAACTTACGCGATGCTGGTAATATCATTGCGATTGATAAGGATGGGTATGCGACTAATTTGGCGGGTGGAAAAGGTAACCCCGATGATGTAACCATTCCCCCTAAAGCAGGCAAAAAACAAAAGTTTTACTTCCCGATTGAAGCAGACAATATTGAAGAAATTCGTTTGATGGGAAAAACACTTAGTATGTAATGAATTTAGTTGTGCACAAGAAATAAAAAACGCAGCAGTGTACTTACTTGCTGCGTTTTTTATCATTCCACTAATAAGCTTTTGAGTTTGTTGTAGTATATATAATATTTAAAGAATTAGTATATATTCCATGGAAAGATTCGTGAGCCGAATTAAGCTAGGAGAGCAAGGCTGTAGCCTTGCAAAAGAATTAGAAATTCAAGTTAGTACATATCATGCAAAGTCATGGCAGAACGAAGCTCTTTTTTATGAGTCTTTTCGAATTAAGAGCATGGCTAGTCAGCTATTGAGTGGTTGTGAACTGACTTATTGCGTTAATATCGAGGAGCTAACTAGGGACTTAAAAGCAATCAATAATGATATTGTCGATAGCTTAGTTGATCAGATCCAAACTTTTATTCTGGAGTACAAAAAAGAAAGAGAATTCCATCAGTCCACTTAATGTCATTGCGGGCAACCTGTCACTAGAGTGAAGTTAAGCCAGTTCATTTATATCTTCTTAGTGATTCTGCCATCAAAAAGATTAGAGAACTGCCGTCTTGATCTGACACTAATCTAATTCATTAATAAGATTGAATAGCATGCCCTCAAAATGAGGGCATAATCTTATCGGCCATCGCGGCTATAAAGGCGATATTGACAATCAGGGCAACTGCTTTATGATACGGTGTATCAAGAGGAAAACAGGTATTTAGCACCTTGATTTTACCTGGGCCGAGAACACTCATCTCGGCTTGTGGTTCTGTGTGCTAATGAAGATGTTTATACTTTGTTTTCAACAACTTAAAGGTGAGCCTGATGTCTTCAAATTCCACTCAAAATGTTCTGGATAAAGCGCAACAGAAGTGTGTCTCTACTGGCGCCAAGCTAACCAGCAAGCGTTCGCGATTGCTCGAGCTATTGATTGATTCTGATAAGCCATTATCGGCTTACGAGGTGATTGATCGCTACAACCAGTTTTCTGGGCAATCGATGCCGCCTATGTCTGCCTACCGTATTTTGGATTTTTTGATTTCCAAGCAGCTTGTTCATAAGCTTAGCTCAGAAAACAAATACGTAGCCTGTTCTCATATTACTTGTGAGCATGAGCATTCGGTTGCTCAATTCCTTATCTGTCGATCCTGTCAGAAGGTAAAAGAAATTATGATCGATGCTGGAATTATGCAGGGGTTGGCTCATAGTGTCGAAGAGGCTGGCTACCAGTTACAAAGCTCACAGCTTGAATTGGATTGTTTGTGTCAACAATGCGCCACTCATTAAGTTATTTTTAGTCAGAGGCGTACTCATGGCCATTTCTTCGGTAGCGACTAACATCATTACTGGCTTTTTAGGCGTCGGAAAAACGACGGCTATTTTACACTTGCTTCGTAGTAAGCCTGAGCATGAACGTTGGGCGATTCTGGTTAACGAGTTTGGAGATATCGGAATCGATGGCGGGATCTTTCAAGGCAATCATAGTCAACAAGACGGTGTTTTTATTCGAGAAGTACCTGGTGGATGTATGTGTTGTACCGCTGGGCTTCCCATGCAGGTTGCACTCAATTTACTCTTGGCTAAGGCAAAACCTCATCGGCTATTGATTGAACCGACAGGATTAGGTCATCCAAAAGAGGTGCTTGCTGTGTTGTCTTCTGAGCATTATCAAAAAGTACTTCATTTACAAAACACCATTACGCTTGTTGATGCCCGAAATATTACTAAAGAAGCCTATACTCAACATGACATATTTAATCAGCAACTCGATATTGCTGATGTAATCGTTGCCAACAAGTTTGATCAGTATGGCGAAGATGATATGAACAATCTTAAGGAATACTTGAAAAACAAAGATGATGTTATCGATAGGCCCGTTTATTCCAGCACATTTGGCGAGTTGTCACTCAGTTGGTTAGAAGAAAGCAGTCAGCATAAACCTTCTGTGACATCAGCAGATGAGGCCCACCATCACGACCATCAACATACACATCATTCGACTAAAGAGCAGCCTGATTTCCCCGAGTGTGGTTACTTAACGACGAAAAATCAGGGTGAAGGATTTATAACGGTGGGGTGGCGCTTTTCTCCTGAGTGGGAGTTTGATCGTGCCAAACTGTTTCATTTGCTCAGTGGGTTAAAGTCAGAAAGAACCAAAGGTATTTTTATTACTGAGCAAGGAGTATTTGGCTACAATCAGGCGAATCAGTCGCTTTCGGAATTTGAGCTGGATGAAACACCTGATAGTCGCATAGAGATTATTACGCAGTCTATGGATAAAGACTTCGAAAATAAGTTGATAGAGTGCGGTATTTATCACGCGTAGGGTCGTTGTGAGGGATTGATACTATAGTTTGATTGTGAAGCCGTTCTCTTATTGCTTAATTTCAACTTAACTAAATTGAACTATTAGATCATAGATAAGATAATGTCTTGAAACTCGGGAGTATTATAAGGCCGCCGTTGTACCAATAGCGCTGCATACTCAACTTGGTGCTCGAAGGGAAACTATTCAATGAATGATGAAATACTCAGAATAATCGATAGAGATTTCGAAGAAAAAGATAGGCAACTAGTAATTAAATACCTTAAGAAAATACACCTCAACAATGTATGGGGGGGTAACGGAACACTTCATCAGGTGCAGCACAGTATTTTGCTTTTGGCTGAGGGGAGTGTGTATAGAGTTAAAGATCTGGTTAAGTGTGCAAGAGATGACTTTCGTGATGTAATAGCTGCGGCTACCCAAATCCGAAAAAAGCCTAAGCTTCCTTAAAGTAGAAGTACTTTTATTTTCTCTGAGTTATCCTTCTAGGAAGAAAAACAGTTAGCCAGATGAGGTTGTCATAAGAATATGGAACATAGGATTTGTGTGGGTGCCTTGATTGTTCACAACGATAAACTTTTGATGGTAAATCACAAAAGAGAAGATCGGTATGACTTTTGGGTTGCGCCCGGTGGAGGCGTAAAAGATACTGAATCTCTAGAAGATTCAGTAATACGTGAAGTAAAAGAAGAAACGGGATTAAATGTAGCAGTCGATCAATTGATGTATATAGAGCAAATGTACTTTCCAAAAGAACGCTCTGTCAAATTTTGGTATCGGTGTGAACTCATCGACGGTCATCTAGATTGTACTGCAAAAGAAGCTACCATTGAGTATATCGTTGATGTGAAGTTTATGGACAAACACGAACTGGAATTGAGAGAAACATACCCTCCCATGCTTAAAGAAAGTTTTTGGGAAAAAGTTAAGCAAGAGAGTGTTCAGCCAGAAGTTATTGGGCTTAGAGAACTTAAAAACTATTAGTTCAAACTAACCTAACGCCGATTAAAAATTTGAGCATCACATATTCTTATTACTATCGGGTTATATTCAATTTCACAGTTGGGCAAATGGCCGCTGATTGCTTATTACAGCTATTCGAAGCTTTTTATCAGCTTTGGCTAGGCAAAACCTCCAAAAAAAGCCTAGACTTCCTTGAAAGTAGAGTTTGGGCCGCTTATGAGTATTACTATCATATCAAGAACTAAAGAACACTTTGAAACCTCTCGCTTGATGGTTGAGAGTTGTCAATCCCAGCTTGAGAGTGAAGCTGATGAGTTATCTTTTGCCAAAGCCGCTATGAACCTGCTAACTCCTAAGGTCACTGAAACACTACCTGAAGATTGGCAATGGGTAAGAGATTCTCGGGAGGCCTTACGCTGGTTGCAGCGTCGATGTAAAGAAAGTCGCGTGTTTTCCATACGTCTCAGAGAGCAAGCTGACTTAATTGGCATGCTGTTTTTGCATCATCAACAGAATGAATCTAGCCAACGAGATTGGCACATAGGATATTTTATTGGTGAAAGCTATTGGTCGAAAGGATATGCCAGTGAGGTAATTGAAGCCCTCGTAATATGGGCAAAAAAAGAACACAAGGTTCGCTCGCTATTAGGCGCTGTCAGTAACACTAATATCGGTTCTATTAAAGTGTTAGAGAAAAATGGATTTGCTCGCACCAAGCATCAAGGAGCCAGTGAACAGATGATATTTTTTGAGCGCGTGCTTTAACCACAAAACCTTGATGATGTTAATAAAGAAGGATAGAAACCATAACGTAAACTATTGCCTGACTTCTGGTACTTTGCTTTTTATGGGGATTCAAACGCAAAACCACTGGCTTCATGCTATTCCTGAAAGTGAAACTACTGGTGAGAGGATAAGTTTGACTTTTCGTAAGATACAACGTGATGTTTAGCGTTAATGAGGATATAAAGATCGAAGACAATGTGCTTTTAATACTTTCACTATCAACTAGGTTGTTACGTGCTGAAAGTGCCTGTTATTGCTAAATAAAGCTTTAATCAGAAGAAATCATGCTTTTTTGGGGCATTTAGGTATTCGCGGCTTGCGATTTTGGGATGGGTGAATTATATATAAGACCGTGAGTGATTTTTGTTCAATTAGAAGTTTCTATGTTAGATTCCATAATCTAGCTTTTGGCTTCGGCTTTGAAAGCTCTTACTCAATGTGTGCAGAACTCAGTTCAATCGAATAATTAATAATATGGACTCTGAGCTTCATCAGCATAAGCAGTACTGAAAGAAGCGGACACTTTAATATCGATCTACAGGCCGTCATACTTTCTGAGCAAGTGTTTGTTGCGCTAACAAACCAGAATCTTATAGTGCTTCAATCAAACATAAAATTAGACTGATTTTTGAAAGAGGGGCTAATGGCGGCATCGGCTGAGTTTAAAAAATTGATCCAAAGTCAGAGTGATGACACTGCGCTCTTGTTAACGGGCAATAAGAAAACTTTGTATCTTATTCTGTCAGTTACTTTCTTAATATTTTTTCTTTTTTCTATACGACACATTTATTTAGGCGATTATATCCTAAGCCTTTCTTTAGCTTTGTTTGCTTCGGTCGCAACATACAACACGACGGTATTCTATAAAAAAGGCTTTAGCATCATTAACATTAACTTTATCGTTGCCTTGCTTACCTTATCGCTATGCTTGTCGGTTTATTACATTGGTAAAAGCGCTATTTATTGGACCTATCCTGTTGCTATTGCTTTGTATTATATTTTGTCCAGAAAAGCGGCTTTTACTTTCAATATGATTACTTTGTCGTATGTCGCCTGGTTTAGCTTCTTTAATATGGAGGCAGATGCTGCCGCTCGAATGGCTGTTTCATTATTTTTGACGGTGTACTTTACTTATCTGATTGCTGGTCATGTTCATGAGCTACATAGAAGTCTTCGTTTTGATTCAATGCAAGATCCCTTAACGGGAGTATTCAATAGAAGGCAGATAAAAACGTTTTTGAATATATGCATTCGTCAGATGCATCGTAGTAATGTTAAGTCCAGTATTCTTATGTTTGATATTGACCACTTTAAACGTATTAACGATAAGTTTGGCCATGATATCGGAGACAATGTAATTGTAAAGGTGGTTGATGTAATCAAAGACAACTCTCGAGAAGTTGATATGCTTTTTAGGGTTGGAGGTGAAGAATTTGTTTTACTGTTACATAATTCCACTCTATCGCAGGCCAAAGATATTGCAGAAAAACTACGTGTAAAAATAAAAAATGAAAATATCATTGATGACTTTCCTGTAACGGTGAGCGTCGGTGCTTGTGCTCTAACACCAGAGTGCACTATTGATGCTTGGCTAAAACGAGCGGATATTGCTTTGTACCAAGCTAAAGCTCAAGGACGGGATAGGGTAGAAGTCTTTGATTTAGAAGAAGTCTTTGATTTAGAAGAAGAGCCTGTAGAAGAGGTTAGAGTTTCTGCATAGAGAGAAAACAAGGTTAGTAAGTTTCCTTATTTTCTCTATTCGACACCTTCTTAATTACCATGCCAGATGGTATAAGCCATTCTCTCAACATGTCCTGGTAGGTTTTTCTCATAACCCTGCCAATGCTTAAAGTCTGGTAGTTTAACGGACTGTTTGAGTTCTTTTGTTGATTTGCCCGACTTTAAGCCTTTAAGAACGGCATTATAGAGCGCTTCTACAAAGCGAAAGTCTTCTTCAAATAAATCGGGAGAAGATTCTAAAGTATGACCTGAAATCACCGTCTCGAAACTAAGCTCTTTACGTATGCGTTTCATTGTTTGGTAAATTCCTCCATAGTTATGCGCAGTTAAGCGATAAGGCTCATTCACATAGCGTGGTAGGTGAAAGTCTACTGCAAATAAAATTTTCTCTTTAGGCAGGTAGATAACACTCATTGCGTCACCATCGTTAGGTCCCATATAAATCAGAACAACGACTTTATTGCCCGATGTAATGCGCAACTTATCGGTATAAGTTTTATTGGGCAGTACGACTTGCTGATAAGGATCGCGCTTTAGTAACTCGACGGCTTTTTTATGAGCGATAAACTCGGCGCCTTCCTTTTGGAATATTTGACCTCCACGAGTGTGATCATAATGATCGTGAGAATAGATAACTTTGATAACTGGTTTGTTAGTGAGTTTACGTATTTCCTCACGCATTACCGATGCCCGTTCTGCTCCAGAAGGATCGGTAACAATTACGCCTTCTGAACCAATAATAATCAGGCTGTTATAAAACTGATGAAAATACTGATAAATGCCCTCATCAATTCTTTTCACTATTGGTTTACTGGGATCAAAAGACTCGGCCATCAGTGACTGAGTGACAATAAAGCTTGTCAGCACTATTATCAATTTATAAAAGTATTTAACCATCATTGTTTTTCCTATTCATCATGAGTAAGTTTAGGGCCCAAAATTTTAGCTCCGTATTGCTCAGCTAATTGACTTAGCTCAGCCATATCGGCTCCATTGCGTTCTGCTTCGGGAATATGCTTGATAAATCCGTCATGGATGCCTGGGCTCAAGATGCTGATGAGGTGGCCAGCTTCCTTTCCTATGTTTAAGAAACAGTGAGGAGTATTGGCGGGGATTAATACCGTAAAGCCCGGTTCGCCATACACAATATCGTCGCCCACCTGAAACTTGAATTTGCCACTAATCACATGGAAAGTTTCTGATTGCTCTGTATGAATATGGAGGGGAGTCCCTTCTCGGGGCTCTGGGTGTTGAATACGCAAAGAAAAACGTTCTTCGGTTTCTTGCCCTAATAAGGCAACTTGAAACCTTTCTTGAGTTTCTTGCTGAGTTGAAGTGCGAACGGTTGTCATAATCAGCGCCTCTGTGAGTGTCTATTTTCCTCATAATAGTGCATACTAAAAAATCAATAATGGTATAAAATTAACTTCAAAATATACTTTTTGTATCGAATATGGATAAGCTAAGAAATATGCAGCTCTTCTGCCGCGTGGTGGAGCTTGGCAATTTTGCAAAAGCGGCAAAGGCGATGAACCTCACTCCCGCGATTGTGGGGCGTCATATTGCGAATCTGGAGCAAAGCCTTGAAGTACGCTTGATCAATCGAACAACGCGCAGTATGGAAGTGACCCCTGCAGGGCAAGAATATTACGGTGGCTGTAAGGCTGTTTTAGAAAACATTGAGGTATTAGAGCAGTCGCTCTTGCGTTCTTATGTGGAAGAACCCAAAGGCTTCATAAGAGTGGCTGCGCCTGATGGATTTGCGTCACCTTATTTGTTGGATCATGTTATTGGGTTTCAAGAACGCTATCCGCAGATACATATTGATATTGTTGCTGACAACGAAAGAACTGATCTGATCAAAGACAATATTGATTTAGCTATCCGCTTTGCTATTTCGTTAGAAGACTCCAGCTATGTTGCTTATCCTCTAACTCATACAAAACTGGCGTTATTTGGAGCTGTTAAATATCTGGAGGAACATGGAGTTCCTCAATCGATAAGTGACTTAAATGCCCATGATTGCCTGCACTTTGGCGCTTCTCGTTATGGCGGCTTTTGGCCAGTGATTAAAAACGGAGAAACCAAAAAAATAAAACTGCCCTGGAAGCTTTCTTTTTCGAACACACATATCTACATGGATGCGCTTACTCGTGGGCTTGGTATCGGCTTGCTGCCGGAGATCTTTGTTTCTGGAAATAATGCTGGGAACTTAAACAAGATAGAAGGGGTGTTCGATTTCCATGAGATTACAATCTATGCCATGTATCCCTCTCGGCATTACATTCCTCACCGGGTAAAGTTGTTCCTGGAATATTTGAAAGCGGCGTACGAGGGAGCTTCTTAAAAGGGATACGTTCGGCCTAAAGAACATGTCTTAAGTCTTACAGGTTGTCTTCGATAATATTTTACCATTTTGGCTGCTCAAAAAAATATCACCAAGTACCTTGCAACACAAGGTAGCATGCGTTAGAGTTATTCTCATGGAAGCGAAAAATACTATCACCCAAATGCGACGCGGCATTTTAGAGTTCTGCATTGTCAGTCTGTTGGCTGATCATGAGATCTACACCGCCGAGCTTATCAACCGCCTTAAGGCGGCGAACCTTATTGTGACAGACGGTACTCTGTATCCCTTGCTCAATCGGCTGCAAAAAGCTGAGTTGCTGCAATATCGCTGGGAGGAGTCGGAGTCTGGGCCGCCCCGTAAGTACTATTCTTTAACGGAGGCAGGCCTGACTTATCGGCAAAGCCTGGACGAAGCCTGGCAGGGCATTACCGATTCTGTGGAATCCATTCGTAAAGGGAGCAAACAGTGAACAAAGTAGTTAGCATCGAAATCGCTCATCAGGTTTTCTGGATGGACGAAGAAGCTTACAAGGTCTTGCAGACCTACCTGGAAAAAATTCAACAACAATTGGCCACAGAAGAATATGCCGACGACATCTACAAAGACATCGAATTACGTATTGCTGAGTTGCTGTTTGCATTGAGCAGTAACGAGCAGCGAGCCATCAGCATTGAACAACTCAATGACATCATTGAGCAAGTCGGTTTTATCGATAGCGAAGAAACCAGCGAACCCACACAACGCAAGAGCTACCGCGATCCTCAAAATAAAATCATGGGCGGCGTGTGTGCCGGACTAGCAACTCGTTTTGGCGTACCTGCGTTTATCTTACGGTTGGTGTTTCTCTCTTTGATCATGTTCTTTGGTCTGGGGGTTGCGCTCTATATTATTTTCTGGATTGCGCTCGATACCAACAGTGATCGAAACACTGCCCTTGCTGCTCAAGGCAAGGCGCAGACAGCACGACACATTGCGACCTCAAAAGCTCCAAAGGAGGGGCCTTTTATGCAATTGCAACGTATTATCTTTTTGCCTTTTAGCATCATTGGTGCGTTGGTCAGAGTGATTGGCAGTCACTTTGTTAAGCGCAAAAATGTTTACTTCTTCCTGATAAAGAGTGTGGTGGCGTTAGGCTTGCTGTTTGCCTTAATCATCGCTGGCACCATCATCTATTCGTTCAATCATAGTCAGCTTTTCTCGTTACCAGTGTCTTGGGCGCTGAGTATTTCTGCCATGTATTTGATTGTATTGGCTTTGGCCTTTTTCTTAAAGAAGTTCTATCTTGAACGTCCTAACTTTAAGATTAAATCATCGCTAAAGCAGGGGGCCTTAGTGCCTGTGGGGATGATAGCCGCTGCGATTGCTTTTCAAATCTATGTGCATCAGGAGCACGAGACGGAAAGTGTTGAAAAAAGCTTCTCGATCGATGGTAATCACCTGGCATTGACGTTTAACGAAAAGTATCCAACCGACCACTATGCCAGACGTGTTAGTTATCAAGTAAAGACTCACGACTTACCGAATAAAAAAGTAAACTTACGCATCCAGTATTCTAGTAGCGGTGTTGATGCTGAAAACGTATCAGAAAACATTCAGTCCATGGATTACTACTTCACCTATGAAAATGATGCATTAACGTTGAATAAATTTTGGGTGTTAAAAGAAGGTGCGCTTAATCGCGAACAACATCTTGATGTAATTATCGAAGTACCTCAAGACATAGTGATGACCAGCTCATGGCCATTACTGGTTGACCGAGACAGCGATAGCTATAGCTATCTGGCGAGAGATACTCATGAAGCGGGCGGTGACTATTTTGTTCGTGGTGATTATATACATGAGTTCAGCAAAGACTTTAAAAACAAGCTGAGTGAGAACGAACGTGATGTGTTAAATGGTAAATTTTGCGAAGAGTTCTTTATCAGTGATTACTGGAGTTGTTACTCAAACATTCGCCATTCAGTCTCTGATAACTATCGATTCGACCGTGCTTTCCAGCAAGATATGGAAGCCATCGAACAAATGCGCGAGTTTTTGCTACCTGATCGCAGCCTGTTTGTGAGCAACTTAAGCAAGATGCATGAACTGGTAAATGGATTAAGTGTTGAATATGCAGTTAAAAGCGATTTTCAGATATTTATTGAACAATTACTAAAAGTGAAAGCACTGACACCATCAAAGGATTCAACAAACAGTGTTAATGATTTACAAGAGAATCATGGCGCTTTGGTGGAGTATTAACGCCTAAATAACGACATTTATTATTGAGACATTCAAAAAGCCTTCTTATCAGAAGGCTTTTTTGTTGTTTAACATCAGCTTAATGTTTATCTCATTTTGTATTAAATGGTTGGTGGAATTTTTAACGGACTTTTAAAGGGCTTTTCTTGATAGATATCAATAACATACAGTAAGGGCGTTCCCGCCGGTGCAGGGATTGGCCGCCAGCAGGTTAGTGTTTATTGGCTTTTTTATTTGTTCTCCACAAAGGTGTGGGATTTCTTTTTATTTCTTGGTGAGATTCAGCCTCGGTGAATCCGGCAAACTTCGTCTAAACTATCAGTAGCTTAATAAAATATTAAGTTGCCCAATGGTTTAAGGAGGAGAGCCGTGGCAAAACGCAATAACGATAAAAACAAAAAAGACAAAGGGGTGTTGGATTATTCACTCCGCGACTTTGCCGACTCTGTGCAGGCTATTTATGCTATCTCAGCTATTTTTGTTGGGTTGATTTTTGCCAGTGCTTATTTTTACTTCGAATATAAACAAACCATAAGAAAACTGAATGAAGTCACTTGTAAACTCAACAAGCAAAAAGCGGTTTATGAGTACAAAAACACTCAGCTGGCGTTATCAATCGAACAAACCTCTAATCTAAAGATTCACAGCGCGTTATCCAAAATTATTTATGCCTTAGAGAAGCTGGAAAATAACCCCAGCGATGTCAATATCGTAGCCAAGCATTCCATTGAAGTATTAGAAAAACAACAAAACTTCTTAAGTGAAGAAAACAAAGAAAAAAACAGCTCCATAGAAAAATACGGCGACGATGCCTTAAGAGCTGAACTGGCAATGGATGAGTGTGAGGGGGATAAAAAATGATAAGGATTCTATTAACTGCTTTGATGATTAGCCTCTCCATGAGTTTGAGTGCCAGTGATAAAGTTGAGTTCTTAATAACACCACCTGACTATGGCGCTTTTAAACAGTGTGTTCAGTTGGTTGATTGCTCTAGCGCTCGAAGTTGCAAGATTAAAGCTAAGTACGATAAACGAAGCTGTCGTAAGTGTCTGGCAAAAAATCCTTTTGGCGGATGCCTTCTTAGAGGTAATGATCCTGTATGCGAAGCTGCCAAAGCGGCAAAGAATGCTGCTTATCAAGCAGGACTTTCGAAAAAGAAACTGGAGTGCGAGCGTCTAAAAGCAACAAAGCTCAAACAGTGCAAAAGCAAAGTAAAGTCGTTGCAAAAGAAATGTGAGCAGGGTAAGGCAGAACAGCTAAAAGAAGTTGATAAGTTGATAGCTGAACACAAGAGTATGCAAAATGTTTTCGACGATATTTGGCCTAACTATCGAATATCTAAGTCGATTCAAGCAAGGATAGGAGAATTTCTTGAACTGCCCAAAAAGATTAAACTGTCATTGCTCGATCCCATTTATGTTTATGAATATATTCCCAGTCATAATAGTGATGAGCTTACATTGATGGGCCGCCTATCATTGGCTTTTAATGAATCGATTCGAGGCTTTTCTTATACCGACGGCGCTCAAATAAAAAGTAAGATTCCTCAACAGAAAGCCGACATTCTGCTGCTAAAGAAAGTCAGCACCATTGGCAAGAGTATTCTTAAGCGAGAGGATTATCAGCTTACAATTAATGATATTGCGACTTTTCTGGTGCAGGAAGCGTTGCGTAATGGCTATTCAGACAAAGAATATTTCAGCCTGATTAAAGCGAGTGAATTCGACGTCGACCTCTTTATTGACGATATCGTGATTGCCGCCTGCGAAAAGATGGAAGCAGAAGCCGCCGCTATTCGGTGCCAGCATAAAATTGAGCTGATTCGGGAGGAATCGAAGCAATAATAAACCGCCAAAACGCTGAGTTAGATACGCAGGTGCATTGTGTTTCCCACAGACGTGGGGATTGACCATGGGGATGGGGCCTTTTTCACTAACCCCTCAACTCCTTTAATTTCGCTTTAATTCCTTCGAGCTTTATTCGTCCATACTTCCTCGCACAAAAGCTTAAAGTCGTAGGAACCGCTATACCAATCAAAATAAATATCCACCAGCTTTGTAGTGTAGCGCTTGCATATATTGAGAAACTAATCAAAGCAATGTTAACAATACCCTCTATCCAATGAAGTGTTGATTGATAGCTAAACTGAGCGCGGCACCGATCATTTTGGCATTGTAGTCGGTCCATTTGGTTCAAGTGCATAATATCTACGCTATTTTGTTTACATTCTGAACATTTTCGTTTTAGAAGTTTCACAGTGCTATCTATCCTTAGCCTTTGTTCTATTAAATCTGCTTAATTTACTTAGTCCCATAACCTTCAATCGCCTTACAAAAAAACTCAAAGGGCCCATCAAAGGCTTCAATGTTTAGCAAAGACTGCTTATCACAACTCATTGCCAGCGCAAAACCATGAATGTAATCCACCAGCAAATCCAGCGCATGTTTCCGATTGTCTGAACTAAGAGGAAGGTCGCTGATTATGGACTCGTAGCGTTCAATAAAGATCATCGCTGGGCTGTTCGATTCCATGGACAGGAGTATTTGCAGCAACCCTGGATACTGATTTAACAGATTCAAATAACCCACACAAAGCTGATGGAGTTCGGTTTTCCAGTCTTCTGACGGTTTAGGTTGATAAATATCACTGATTAATGAGGTGGTGATTGACTCCAATAGCTGGTTTTTATTGGCAAAGTAGTGATAAATCGCCATGGCATCAACATTCAATTCTGTCGCCAGCTTGCGAATGCTTGGGATTGCTCCTTCCTTTTTCATCAATAACTTAGCACTGCTGACAATGGCTTCTTTTGAAAGCTGTGTCTGATGTTTTGCGGGTCTGCCGCGCTTTGGGCTCTTGACGGTCATGCTGGAATATCATTAAAATGCTTTAATTCTACAGTGTAGAATAATTGTGTTCTTGTTTCAATCATGGCGTTCTTGTTTCGACCATTGAGTACTTGGGGGAGTTTAATATGACCAATAGTGTGTTTATCGCAACGAGCCTGGATGGATATATTGCCGATAGAAACAATGGTATCGATTGGTTGCATTCTTACCCAAATCCCGACGACTGTGATGGTGGCTTCGCCGATTTTATGGAGCGAATCGATGGCTTGGTGATGGGGCGGAACACCTTCGAGCTGGTTAAAAGTTTTGAGGGGGAGTGGCCTTATTCAAAACCCGTTTTTGTGCTCAGCCATTCGATGACCAAGATCCCTGACGGTTATGAAGGTAAAGTGGAGTTCATAAAAGGTGAGCTTAGAGAGATTGTACAACAACTCGATCAGCGAGGGTTTAAGCGCTTATATATTGATGGCGGTGTCACCATTCAAAACTTTTTAAAGGAAGACTTGATCGACGAGATGGTGATTACGACAGTGCCTATTATCCTTGGTGGTGGGATTCCTTTGTTTGGTGCGTTGGATACACCGCGTCGATTCAAACATATTCAATCACAATCTATTATGGGGGCGCTGGTTCAAAGTCACTATCGTCGAGAGAGTTTGCCTGATTAAAAATCAATCTAAGGATAGCTTTTTAATTATTAAAATGGCTGCTTTTTATACAAAAAAGGCAGTTTTTCCCTCTCCTTTAAATAAATTTAATTTTTTCTGAACTCTTCTCTGACTCATTACACTGTATATCCCGAATGTGATAACTCATTCAAAAAGTCGCAATTTGGGAGATTAGTAAATTATGAAAAAGATGTTAATTGGAGCATTGATCGCAGCGCAGATTTTTTCTGCTTCATGTGTTGCTGGTCAATTGCCAGATGGATGGACGGCTACCGGTAGTCATCCAGAAGGATATCAAATGGAATTAGTGGAGACAGAAGGTGTTCCTGCTCCTGCTGTTATGGTCAAGTCTAAGCCAAGCGCCCCCATCGGCCATTTTGGAACGGTGATGCAACAGTTTGTGCCAACGGATTATCTTGGCAAACGAGTAAAGCTAACAGCCTGGGTTAAGGCTGATGAGATAAAGAATTGGGCTGGTGTTTGGATGCGGGTTGATGGTGAGAATAGTAAAGTTTTGGCTTTTGATAATATGCATGATCGACCTATTGCTCAATCATCTGAATGGAAGCAGTATTCTATTGTTCTTGACGTTGATGATGATGCAACGAATCTTGCGTACGGCGTTTTGCTCTCTGGAAAAGGTACTTTATATGTGGATGATTTTCAGTTTGCTGTGGTCAATGATACGGTAAAAACCACGAATGTAACGAGAGAAAGGCTAGAAGCACCTAAAAACACCGATTTTTAACGTTAGAGTCGGTCACTAAACAATGTTGTTGGTTTTATTGACTTGATATACATTAAAACCAACTCCGAATATGAGCTAGCAAGAGCCCACAAAGAAAATAATAAAAAATATGAACTCTTTGTTAGCTCATTACACTGTATATAACAAATACCTTGGGAGACAGTAATAATGAAGAAACGATGGTTGGCTGCGTTACTCGCTGTTCAGACTTTCGCTATGCCTTGTTTTGCAGGTGAGCTGCCAGAAGGCTGGTTTCGTGCTGGCAGTAGTCCTTCGTCTTATAAAATGGAATTAGTCCAAAACGAAGGTGTGCCTGCACCTTCTGTAGTCATTGCTTCAAAAGAAGACTTAGAGATAGAAGGTTTTGGCACTGTTATGCAAAACTTTTACCCTAAGTCCTATCTTGGTAAGCGGGTTAAATTGACGGCTTGGGTAAAAGCCGAAGATGTTGCCGATTGGGCTGGAGTCTGGATGCGTGTTGATGGTGAAAACCGCAAGGTACTTGCCTTCGATAACATGTTTGGGCGTCATATCAAAGGCACATCAGACTGGACCGAATATACGATTGTTCTTGATGTTGATAAAGCGGCTTCTAACCTGGCTTATGGCGTTTTATTGAGTGGCGAAGGAACTGTCTATATCGATAAGTTTAATTTTACGCTTGTTGATGATTCTGTTCCGGTTACCGGAAAGAAAAGAGTGTTAGAAGATGGACCCAAAAACACCAGCTTTTAATGCGGTTTGTGAGCAGGCTTAATGACTTCTTTGTTGTTTATTAGTGAGATGATTGTTTGATGAAACCTATTTTGTACTCTCTTCTTCTGGTGGCGTTAGTCTTTGTAGAAGATGTAAGGGCCAGTTCTTTGCCTGAGGGGTGGCGTTTCACTGGCAGTGATCAGCAACTCTATAAAGTTGGCATTGATCAACAACAGGGCAAGCCTGCGCCCAGTGCTTACTTGTTTGCACAAGAGGGTACCAACAGTGAGCAGTTTGGCACCATCAGCCAGCGTTTCAATCCCCAAAAGTATTTGGGAAAGCGAGTGCGTTTGAGTGCCTGGGTAAAAACAACAAACGTTGAAGGTTGGGCAGGGCTGTGGATGCGCATTGATACGCAAACGTTCAAAGGTCTTACGTTTGACAACATGAAGAACCGTCCTATTGTTGGTAGTAATGATTGGAAAAAGTATTCCATTGTGTTGGATGTGGATTCTAGAGCAACCGCGCTACTATTTGGTGTTTTCATGTCGGGAAAGGGCAAGCTATGGGTTGATGACTTCAAATTTGAAGTCGTTGACTCCAAGGTCCCTTTGACCAAAGCCAATCTAACTAAGCCACAAAACACTAACTTCTAGTCGCGCATTATGGATATTCAAGTTATTACCGATAATGTAGAGAGCTTTGACCCTGAATGGAGCTTGATTCAGGATATTAAAGCTGGCGAACATAAAGCATTTGAAGAGCTGGTGAATCGTTATCAGAAGATGCTTCGTGCCTACGTATTTATCCATGCCAAGCAATTGCGTGACAGTGATGAGGATGTGCTTCAAGACATCTTCTTAGAGATCTTAAACGGTGCGCAACGGTTTAACCGACAATCATCGGTAAAAACCTGGGTGTACAAAGTTGCAAAAAATACCATTAATAATAAAAAAAGAAAGCGTTGGCTTTGGTTTCTTGGCACTGAGGAAGATGAGCAGCAAGAGATTGCGACTGATCCTCGAATGGAACCTCATGGCATCTTTCAGGCGGGGCACGATATTACCGTTGTCAGAGAGTGCATTGATTTGCTCGACGCTAACAGCCGAGAAGTGTTGCACTTTTACGAAATTGCAGGGCTTAACTACGCTGACATTGCAGGCATACTGAATATTAAAGTTGGAACCGTGCGTTCTCGACTATTTAATGCCAGAGACAAATTAGCTCAACTTTTGCGAGAAAAACTATGAACCAATATGATGTTCGTCATCTTGTGAGTGCTTATCTGGATAATGAGTTATCAAACTCCGATAAAGCTTATATCGAACGACTGATTTTATCCGATGATAAAGTCAAGAAGCTCTATGATGAAATGAAGTCAGTCAAGGCTGCTTATACTGAGGCAGAAAGCGAAGTGTATGTTACCTTTGATCCAACATTGGCTAACAAAGTAATAAAAAAGTCTAAAGTGGAAAAGCATCCTTTTCCACTAGTGGCGGTAGCCGCTACTTTTGCATTCATTGGCTTGAGCACTTTCATTGGATTTTCCATTCAGCACAAAGAAGTCGATGCAGAAGCGAAAGAGATGGTCGATTATCAGTCTCAGTATATTATTAATGAACGTTTGATGATTGAGCCAGAAGTGCGTACAACCGGAATTTCGGCAGGTACGGACCCTGTGACTGAGCATTTGATGAGTATTTAATGCGTAAAATTTTGACGTTTCTTATTTAGATGGAATATTTATGTATTTCTTTTAACCGGAATGTTTGGTTATTCTATAGGCTGAGAGCTGTCATCGTTATTTTCCTCTTCTGCGTTGAGCGCTTCTGTCCAAGTGTTGTACAGACTAACAATGTTGCCCCAATGATTAAATCTTCTGTATTTTCTAATCAAGCAAAGAGCATCATAAGAAACGCTAACCTCGTGACAAAATGAGCGGCCAATAGAGTGAAATGCTGTATCTGAATCTGCCACGCCAAGTATTACCTGAGCAGAAATTGACTCTAGCATGTTCATTGACGCAATAAAGCCATCTGTATTAAATTTATCGGTGGCCATCTGTATTTCATTCTGTTTAAGGTTTCCATGAAAAAAATCTTTGTTAACTGTTCCTTCATAATTAGAAAGCCCTTGCTTTTCCCACTCCATGCAAACTTTATTTGCATTCGGTAGGAAGTCATTCATATAAGAGCTAACAACTTCAGATGCGCTCACTTTAGCTGAGCGGTCAAGTTCTTCCTTTCGTAAAGCTAAGTCTTTTTCTTGCAGTTTAATATTACTTTCGTTCACTTCTAGTTGTTTTTTTAATACTGCTAGTTTTTGTTTGCTGACAGACAGCTGGCCTGCACTATGAAGTACTTGCCGCGCGGCATATATTCCTAGTAAAAGTAGGCCGACGCCAGATATATGGTAGAATAGTTGAGCTGTATCCTTGATCGCATCCCACATCTGTTAATCTCCTTACTTATTTATCTCATCTTAAACTATCAACAAAAATAGGATTGTGCATTGTTCAGATCATCTTTTTTCATAATGATAGCAACATGGGATTTCTAAATATCTCGGTTTGTCGGTGTGTCGTCGTGTGACCATCTCGAATGCAAAAGATAAGGGGGGATGCATTTCTTAAAGAGGAGTGGAACTATTTTTCTAGTGAGTTTCTGGCGATTTGTTAGGTTATTGACAATAGAAACCCCCAAAAAAGTAATCTTAGGTACCCCATTTCGATCTTATAACCACTTATCTCCATCTATAAAAATTCACCATAAAATATCTCAAAACCACCTTTCCATTTTTCGCTATAGTACTACTTAAGCAATTACCTATCTAAGTTGCTTTTAGGTGCGGGCCAGAGTGCAGCAACACTCTAACCCGCTGTTCGAACAACCTGACATAGAGGTTACTCAAACATGAGGCATGATAATAAAGGTGCATCCTTTAATGCAAACATTACGACGAAATCTGACGATAAAGATTCTGATCCCAATACCATTAAAGAGACACGCAAGCTAGCGGTTGGCAAGTTCACATCGCAGTATCAATCAAAACAAGATCATCACCTTTTCGAACCACGACAGTTGCCTTTTATTCGGCTTAAGGGAGAGTGGTTAGAGAGCTTGGGTTTTCAAGTCGGTGATATCCTCACGTTGGAGGGGAGCCACCAGCGCATCGTATTAACAGTAGATGAGCAACAGTCTGGCCCAGCCAAGCGCAAGAAGCCGTCGGGAGGTGAGTCGCTATGATGCATCTCAGTATTATAGATGCCATCAAAAGAGAAACCGCTTATCGCTGCGAGCCTCCTCAAGAGCCAGAGCTTCAGTATTTAATACTTACTACGCGTATGCATCAGATATTCGGTATGCAACAGTTTATTGAGTGCTTACCCGCGCTAAAGTATCAACACTTAAAAAAGGCGGTGGATGAGCACTTTGAGGCTTTGGCTAGTCAGCGAGCTGAATTGTCATTTTAATAATAGAAGAAGGCGGTTTAGAACCGCCTTGCTTAAAGCCTTAAAAGGAGGTAGGGCGAAAGGTCATAAACATCGAGAAGAAATGTTAAAGGAGTAACGAAAGATGCAGCAAAAGCTGAGCGGGAAGCAAGAAAAGCTAAGAAAGAAAAGGACAAGCCTTAATACTTTGTTCTAAGTTGAGCCTCAATGCTCGAGTATGAAACATAGACATTAATAGTTGTAACTTTAATTCTGAGCAGCTCTTAAGCAAGAGCTGAGAGGCTCAAAAGGAAAGAAAACGAGCTTCTTTTTAGGTATAATCTCCCCATAAAGATTAAGCCACCTCAGTACATAAAAGGCGTTGATATGAATAAGTGGGTAGTTTTGGGCTTTTTGTCTGCATTCTCGTTAAGCACAGTAGCGAAAGAAACCTTAGAGTTGGTAAAAGTGACCAAAATAAGAGAGGTTGCCTTGCTAGGGATGAATGGTTCTCTGGAAAACGGTGTTCGCAATGGCTCGGTGACTCAAAAACATTACGACTGCTCAAAGAAAACAAAGCCATCCTACTTCAACCAGTTTTATATCGATATGTTCGAAAGTAACCTTTCTAAAGAGCAAATCAAGCAAGCTTTGGCCTTTTACTCCAGCGATACTGGGAAAAAGTATACCCAGTGGGGAATTCTAAAATTTAGAACATCGGCTTTTAATGAGCAGTGGCAGCTCCCTAGATTCTCAAAAGAAGAGTTGAAAACCATCGGTAGTTTCACCAACTCTGCTGCCGGAGAAATATTAATAAAAAGAAGGCTAACCGAGTCTGTTGTCGTTAAAAGTGGTCTGCAACAACTCCTCAAGAAAGTTTACGATAAATGTAAAGAGCAAACTTCTGCATCAAAAGCAAAATAGCTATATGCGAGAAGGCAAGGAAAGTAGATTGTTGAGTCTAATCATCATCGTCGAATGACGATGATGATTAAAAAACATAGACGCGAACAACATAAGTTGAATGTAAAGAAAGAAATGTTAGAAAAGGAAAAGTGTCGATATTTTGCTCACATTCGAGTGGTTGATTTTCAAACCATGATAGGTATAATTCTCGAGCTAAGGAATGGATGTCCAAATTATCTAAAATAGTAAGTTTATTTTTTGAATGAATATAAGCCAGCCTTATTAATTGAAATAGCGCTAAGGCTTTTTACCACTTAATCTCTATTCTATGTTGGTTTACTCTGCAAGCCGGAAGAGATTCTACAGTACAACCAAGAGTTTATTATGGATAATATTCTTGCCTGGAAGCTTGATAAATGGCGGGTGTTTGTAGAGCGTTGTGGGAATATCTAGCACTAAATATTTTGAGTGAATTAACTATGAAGCACGTATATTACAAAGAGCACAAGTTCTCCTGTAAGACAAAAGAAGAGAAGATTAATATTAACTTACGCGCAGTAAAGTATGTTACAAAAGTCTATTCTGGCTCTCCTGCAGAGGCGTTTGGTTTGCAACCAGGAGATTTTCTTGGAACCGTCAACGGCGTCGCTGCTATCGATGTCGACTTAAGTTCTATTTATGACGCCAAAACCAATAATCATTATTTTGTGCATCGAGCTTCAGAATCTCGCTCCTTTTATATTGAAGGATGTCATCTACCTCTGGGTATTGAAGCTGAAAACACAACTAAGAACATCGTTAAATCCTTTGAAGAAGGCGAGTTTGATGACTCCGAGTTATATCAACTTTGGGAACGAAAAGACTGGAAGTCTTTGTTAAAAGCAAGTGTTCATGCGTCTAATCAGGAAAACTGGTTTTCTCGAATTTTCGCGAAATTGTTAAAACTCGAAGTTCCCGGTATCGCAATCTTAACTCATGGCATCGCATTGTATGAGTTGGGAGAAAAAAGCAAAGGATTGGAATTGATAGAAAACTATAGAGACGAGCACATTGATGGCTGGACAACCAACTGGCATGCATTAACTTTTTATTACTTAGGGTTAGCAGAGCGAGAAAATGGAAACATGGAAGAAGCTCATAAGCTGTTGTATACCAGTGAATATTATTGCCGCTGTGATGTCCTCCATGCAATGTTGTTAACCTTTGGTATTGAAGAGTCGGATAAAGAGCCCTGGACTGGAGAGTTCTTTCCTATCGACTTTCACCTTGATAATTTTGAAGGGACAAAAGAATATCAGCTATCAAAAATTATTGATGGTCTTGAGCCAAATAAATTACTGTATTTATGTGTAATGCCCAGTTATCGCGGTAACGGCCCTTATAATGACAGAGTCGCTACCTATGAAAAACTCATTGATAACTTTTCTGATTTGACGTCACCTCTTTATGTAATCTCTGATAAAAAAGAGGCATCTGAGACAATGCCTGGTTGGTATATAGAGAACGAGAAAAAGTTGCTGGCAGAGGGCAAGCCCTTGATTCAGTTGTACGATGAAGACAGGCAAGTTGCCGATGTATTAGATCAATCGACATCACCTAATATCTATATTCTTAACAAGCAAGGCAAGATTATCGACTCTGGTTTAGGGTTCTACTATCAAAACATCTGGACCTTGCTAGAAAAAGAAATCGGCTCAGTGTTAACCATAGAAGAGAGTTCTGAATGAACTACTGGGAAGTCCTTAGTATAGAGCCTACCTCCGATAGAAAGGCTGTTAAAAGAGCTTATGCGAAAAAGTTAAAGGCAACTCATCCAGAAGATGAGCCCGAAGCGTTCCAGGAACTTCAAGAAGCGTATCAACGGGCTCTGTCTGATATTCGACATCAAACAGAGGTTGATGGAAGTGAACTACCAAAAGTTCAAAGTCAAAGTAATGATAAGCTTCAGGAAGGTGTGATAAGCGATCATATTGCAAGTAATAGTGAACATGGAGACATATCACGCACTTTGATGTCAGAAAGTGATTTTCTCAATGTGTTTAAATCAACACTCAAGTCGAACACTGACGACGCGTGGAAAGCTTTTTTCGACTCGCCGGAAGTTGCAGATTTTGAATATCGAAATGATATGTTGATTCGTTTGTTTTCAGTACTCCTTGAACACCAAGACGAAAATAGAAAATTAGAGATACCCAAAGCTCATTGTTCAACTCTTTGCCAGAACTTTCAATGGCAGCAACATCAGATGGAACTATGCAAGATCTTTGGACATCATGATGTAGATAGGGTATTAACTCAGCTTAAATTGCGTATTCAAAAAGGTGCCGCTAAGTTTGTTCCACAGACAGTAGAGCAAGAAGAAGAGGTTCGTGATGTGTCGGTAGACTCTAAAGCTTTTACGTATCTATCGACCATTATTTTGTTATTTGTGCTTGTTATTGTATATGTTATGAATAGTTAGCTGTTAAATCAGAAGCTATTCTAGCCGTATGTTGTTTTGAAAGTTTTTAATGGATTTTTTTATGTTTGAGTATTATCTGTATTTATCAATATGTGTAGGCCTAATCCAAGTGAGTGAAGGCGTACTTTTATGGAAAGCTAACGGTGTTCATAGTCAAAACCCCATGGTTAGCCATTGTACTACGATTGAGTTCGTCTGGTTTTTTGTCTCATTGGGCGCTGTGTTTGGGCTTGATTTAACACCCAAGCAAACAGCAATACCATTGCTTTACATGGCCTACAATGTATTAGGCTGGATCATTGCTATTCCTTTGGTTGTTAAAGAAATGAAGGCCGGAAGTGACCTCAACCAGTTTGCTATTCCAAAGTGGGCTGTATCGGGAGGAATATTTTTTGGGGCTGTTTTTGCTCTTATTTCTCTTATGGTTTCATTGAAGGTATTGGTTCTTTAAAGCTAAAGAACGATAGATATAAGACCGTGTTATCAAAAGTGCGTTTGAAAGTGACGGTCATCTAACCAAGCAGTAATATTCTTAGGCTGTCAGCAGAGTTGGTGCTGCAGCCCCTAAATCAATTTATCGTACAGTTTGAATATTTTTAACGGAAAATAAGTATGCAACTCTATCTAGCGCTCAGTTGCTTGCAAGGAAGGCCAATGGAATCGGCATTTCAAGAGCTGAGTCTATGTGATATTACGGGCATTCAACTTACGCCAGGCAATGTGCCGACAGTAGGTTTTAAAGAAGTTGTCTCATCTTCGAGCTTACCTACTTTAACTCATCATGGATTTGACTGGTTATCCATGAGAGGGACTGTTTGGAATGAAGATGCACAATGCGTTACAAAATCTCACTCCATTCATCCGCCTAAAAAACAGTTTGTTCGCAGCAACAGTGGCTGGAGATATTGCGCATGGACGATTTGCCTGTACTGGAAGTGATGTATCCAGGATATTGGTTAGGATGTTTTGAAGAAATACAGATGGCGATGTCTTTAAACAAGCCATTAGCCATTGATGTCTCACATCTTTACATACAGCTAAACGCAGGTGTGATTACACAAGAACAAATAAACAGAATCTATGATTACCATAAGGTGTCAGAGATTCATGTCTCATCAAACAATGGAAAAAGAGACAACCACATGCCCATCGATCAATCAACCTATGGCCTGGATTGGAGCAGGGAACGGGCAAAAGATGGGATTCCTGTAGTTCTTGAATGCTATATGCACAAATTAAGTCATGAGCAGAGGACACAACAAATTAACTTATTAAAGAAGGAGAGATAATATTGGAAAACGTTATTAGAATGTTAGATGAAGAGCAGGCACAAGCCCTGAGAAATGAGATAATTGAGAAAGGCGTTATGCCTTATATTAAAGCGGTATTCGAGCGTTTTCCTAAGTTTAACTCGGCGACCTTATTGGTTGCACAATACTGGGATGATGAAGCAGATGATGCCGTACATCAAGAAGTTATTTTTTCTGCGCTGAATACACCGAATTTAAAGAGCGCGTTCGAGACTTACACAGACGAGAACATGGAAGCTAAAGATAGTATCAACTCGCCAGAAGACTTGCCTTCTACTGTTGTTGACTGGGGCTTTGACGATGGGCTTGAGCGTTCGTTATGGGATAATTGGTGTGACAATGGAGATGCGATAACAGCGTTCGCAGCATTTTGTAAAGAAGGAGCCAACCAATGGCAGGATATTGGTGAGGCTTACTCGCCTTATGCTGTCTTTCGTAGACAAGGAAAGGATGTCGAGATGGTGGTAATAGGAGAAATGATACGGCCCTGGTTAGATGGTGTTCAGCCTTCATGGCAGAGTAGATACGGTTAAACCGCAGACACCCCGCTTATGAGAGAAGGAATAAAGTCTCTTATATGTAACTTATTTAGAATAAGATATATGACTATTGAGCTCTTGTTCTCAAACTTAACTTTATGGTGTATGGGAAATCGTGAAGTTGGGACAAATATTTTCTTTGGATGATAAAAAGCCTTCCGAAATAGGTGGAATAAGGACCTCTTCGAACTTGCTTAGTTATAAAGCAACTTAGCGGAGCTGATTCCGTGGAAACAACGTCGATAAAACTTCTTGGCTCGTTGTCGAATGAGTTCGACAGGGCCAATCACTCGACAGTAACGGCTTTCTAAGGAATGAAGTTGTGTTAACCAATGATTGCTCTGTAGATTGAGTCGTTCTAGTACGGATTGAGCTTCTTTAGGTATGGAGGCTTTGTTGGGATGAACAATCGCTTTGCCCGCCCATTCAACCAGATTGATGTAGTCTCGATTCGATATTTTCTGAGTAATTTGTTTTACAGAGCCTGAAACCGGGAGTAATGTTTCATTGAGTGAGCTGTTATCGGTTATTTCATTAAGTCTCTGCTTGATGGAAGTGTGATGAGACTCTTCTAACTTTTGAGTGATTTTCGCTCTGACGGGATTCAGGTCCACATAAGCCATGCAGGAGAGTACCGCTCCTTCATCCAATAGGGCTTGAGAGGTATAGCGAGACTGCCAGAACTTTCCAGTACAATCATCTTCCTGGTTGCTGAGTTTTGCTAGCGGTTCATTCAATCGACTCATAAACCAGGAAAGGGAGCCGAGTCGTTGTCGATAGAGGGCGAGTGTTTTAGGTGAGTTCAAGATGACCTGTTTTCGAAGAGTTCTCCTGACGTCAGTTTTACTGGGATAAATAGCAAGCCAACGCTCTGCGACCTCATCATCACTCCATTGTAGTGGTGCCAATGGGTCTAGATACAACACAATATGATAATGGTTACTCATCACCGCATAGGCATAGATATCAATGGAGAAGAGGGTACTTAGCTCCTGTATTCTTCTCTCAATCCAATCTTTACGATGAGAATAGTCTTTGCCGTCTTCATTCACCCCACAAAGAAAGGCTCTTCGAACACAACGAGTGGTGCAGTGATAAAATCCGGGCGAGTGGGAATCCACCAGTTCTTTTCTGGCAATGGTCATCCATGACCTCTTTTGTTCTTATAAAAGTCAGCTACATAGTGTCGAACCGAGTACCTTGAAACCAGAGGAGAATAACTACTGATGATGTGAGAGGTTTCTTAATATGACTAGAGCAAAGTTCTATAATCGGAGTGTCTGCTGAAAAGCTGGTGAAGCTGGGGATGAGATTAAAACTGAAAGCAGAGCATCAGCAGCCCCCTTTTCTCTAAAAATCGGAAGTGAGTTGTATAGTCTGCAACTAAAAAGCATTTCAAACATTAGAGTTATACAAGTTTCCTGATTAACCCAAAAATAGATAATAACACTCAGCTTTCTTCATTCTACTCTCGTTTTTGAGAGCTTTCATCAAGTTTGGCACGGAGCGAATACATACCGAAGTCCAAATGCACTATATCGGTTCATACTTTTATTACCTTTATATATCCCTTAAGACCGAGCAACAAGAGTTTGAGACTTATCGTCAAAGTTCAGTCGTCGTTCCTTGTTAGTCTCTTCTGCGGCATCTCATTGAATTGGCGGAAATATGTCGATTGAGTGCCTGTCTCACTTTTCTAAAAGACGTACCTTGTCTAATAGGAGGAGTCAGATAAATCAGACTGATAGGACCTACTCTTCATAACAACTAAAATTAATGGAGAAAGAAATTGGACATTACAAAAAATAAATCAATATTCAAAAAGACCATCATTGCTTCCATTGTTATCGGTGCATGTAGTGTGAATGCAGCTGATAACCGATACATCATAAAGCTTAAGCCTGGTGTGAATGACCTTCCTTATTCTTCAATGAATGTTTCGCAAAGAGAAGTGCAAGCAAATAATAATATTCAACAGATCCAGCAGTTCGGTGGCATAGTCAAAAAATCTCTTGTTCGCTCTAACTCGGTTGCAGCAGTGTTAACCGACAAGCAGTTAGCTAACCTAAAGAAGAGCGGTGTTGCTGATTTGATCGAAGAAGATCCACGTCGCTATTTAATTGAGCCTGCCGCATCGAATTCCCCGCAGCCTTATGCAGAAAGCACGCCTTACGGTATCACCATGGTTCAAGCGTTAGATGTCAGTGATGCTAACGTTGCCAATCGCAAAGTGTGTATTACTGATACTGGCTACGCGGGTAATCACGAAGACTTACGAGCTTACACGGGCAGCAACATTAGTGGTGATGATAACAACGGTAGCGGTAGCGATACCGGAAACTGGTACGAAGATGGCCATGGTCACGGTACGCACGTAGCAGGAACAATCTCAGCTCATGGTAACAACGGTGTCGGTGTTGTTGGTGTTAACCGCAGCAACCAACTTGGCCTTCATATTGTAAAAGTATTTAATGATTCAGGTCGTTGGGCTTATGGTTCTGATCTCGTCGCTGCCATTAATCAGTGTGTGGATGCCGGTGCAGATGTTATCAGTATGAGCTTGGGTGGCAGTGCATCAAGTAATGCAGAGCGAAATGCTTTTGAAGATGCTTATGCTCAAGGTGTATTAAGCATTGCTGCATCGGGTAATGATGGTTCTTCTAGCGGTAACGACCGATTTTCTTATCCAGCTTCTTATGATGTGGTTATGTCAGTTGGCGCAATTGATAGCAGAAAAAGAGTCGCATCTTGGTCACAGAAAAATAGTCAGGTAGAAATCTCTGCTCCAGGTGTCGATGTTAACTCAACCTTGCCAAACAATCGTTATGGAAACTTCTCTGGTACGTCGATGGCTACGCCTCATGTATCGGGCGTTGCGGCTTTGGTTTGGAGTCACTTCACTCAGTGTAGCGCGGTAGAAATTCGTAATGCACTTAATGCAACTGCAGAAGATTTAGGCTCGGCGGGACGAGATCAAGCTTATGGTCACGGTCTGGTTCAGGCAAAAGATGCTTATGACTACTTAACATCAGCAGGTTGTGGCGGCACTGGCAACATTCCTCCTAGAGCAGCTTTTGCTGAAGCTTGTACTGATTTAAGCTGTGAGTTTGACGCTTCGGCCAGTAGCGATCCTGATGGATCTATCGCATCCTATGAGTGGGATTTCGGCGACGGCAATCGCGGTTCTGGTATGTCTCCGAAGCATGACTATGCGGCTGACGGAACTTACACAGTAACACTGACGGTTACCGACGATGAAGGATCTGAAGATTCTGAATCTAGAACCATTAATGTTGCAACTGGTGGTGGAAGCGGTGATAGCTTCGAAGATACAGGCGTTTCTGCTTTCTTCTTCGGATGGAGTCGTAAGACTATCGAAATCCCAGCGGGTATGTCTGAGCTTACGGTTTCGATCAGCGGTGGATTCGGCGAAGCGGATCTTTACTTAAACGCTGGTTCTGCACCAAGCACATCAAACTACGAATGCCGACCTTATCTAACAGGCAACGCAGAGACTTGTGTTATCAATAACCCTCAGCCTGGCACCTGGCACATCGGTGTTAAAGCGCGCGGATGGTTCTTTGGTGGCGTAACGTTAGCGGGAGAGTGGAAGTAATATTTCACCATCCTGTTTCCCTTGAGCCTCTCTTTATGAGAGGCTTTTTTTATGCTTAAAATAAACTTATAACTAGCTTTTTTATTATCTCCTATTGCACTAATCAATTGGTAGGTTTTCTATCTTACATTTTCTTTATTGAAATCAATGGTATACAGAAAAGGTGTTCTCCGCAGGTACGAGATTAAACGACCATTGTTAATTCCTATTACATGACCTATAAGTGTTTTACTACAAACGTGAGGACTTTGTGTGAAGGTCCTCCTGGCAGTTGTTTTAGAGTGTATAAACATTTCTAAACGAGAGTTATGTTAAACTTTTTGTAGCTAAACTGCTTCGATAAGGGAGTCGGCTATGAAGAAATATCGACCCACCATTCCATTTTTAAGCTGGATGTTGGCGGTGGATTTAGAGGAAACTCGGAATATACAGAACCAAGAAGGTTCGCCAGCTTATGGCTGTGATTGTGATTTATGTGTGGAGTGGAAACTTTTATATAAGAAAATAATTCCAGAAAAGTTGTTAGAAGCATTTTGCCGAGTTGGTATTGAGCTGCAATCGCCAACAGATCTTTATGGTTCTGGATTGGGAAGTGATATGCGCACCGTCAGAGTGACTTTTCATTTTATTGGAAAGATCTTAAGTGGCCTGAACGGTGCTACGCATGATGATAAATTTGATTATGACGGTTTTCCATACGAGATTATTAGAAAAGAACCTTATTTTAGTCTTCGAGTTATACCTCAAAAAGAAACATTTGTATCGGCACCTGACTATGAAGCGGAAGGCAGCTCTCAGGTTTTATGTGTAGATATGAGACTCTGTTACCCAGGCAAGTACCTTCATGATTATAGAAATAGTTAACGTGAGACGAGCAATGGGAACTTAGTGTTATATCCGAGTGCAAGAACAAAGTACTGTCAATACAAGAAAGTCATAGTGACGGAGATTTAACGATAGACTTTAATAGCCGCTTTGTTAGCATTAATAAAGAGGACAACCTGATAATTGTTAAAACAAAGAACAGTTATCCTGATGCTGAGCTAACTTATTGGTTTAGTAAGGCTCATGGATGGTTCCTGAAAGAAGAAACCATCATCGGCTTGAAGCGATATATCTTCAAGTGACGTAACCGCTTGTGGCTCTAGGCCATCATAAAGGTTGTTAGCGTTTCTTTAACTTATCGATATCTTCCGCATCCAGCGGTTTATTAAAGAAGTCAATGACACATTGATGCGCCATCGCTTGCTCTCTGTCGCTTTCTTGGACCGAAGAAGTCAACATGATCACGACAGAGGACTTTTCATTTTCCGGCTTTTTAGCATAGGCTTCTAAGAACTCGTGCCCGTTCATCCGTGGCATATTGATATCTAATATTATTAAGTCTGGTTTTAGTTCTGATGACTCTAATACTTCCAATGCCTCTACACCATCAAATGCTTGAAGAATAACGGTGTCTGGACATTCCTTTTGAATAGTATGTTGACAAATATACTGGTCGCCTTCGTTATCATCGACGATTAGAATACAAGAGAGATTCATACTTTTTCCTTGTTTGTGATTGGAAGTGTGAGTCGGAATAAAGCACCTTCTTCTTTGTCTTCAAAGTCGATGGTGCCGCTCAGTGCATCCGCACTTTTTTTCATGAGATAGAGTCCAAGGCCACTACCCGAGGATACTCTGGGATGAAAGCGTTTGAACATCATAAAAAGGTTTTGTTGCTGGTTTTTTGGGATTCCCAGGCCGTTGTCTTCTACGGTGAGCATAAAGTGAGTTTCAGTTTGCTGAGATGTCACTTTAATAAAAGATGCTTCTTTATGAGTGTCTTGATACTTCACCGCATTTGATAAAAGGTTCTCAAGGATAGTAGAAAAACGTTCTTTCTTAGTTCTTATATGAACGGGAGGTGATAACTCTATTACCCATTGAATACGCTCATAGTTTTCTATATGGGAAAGTTTTTCTTGTGAGTCTTCGATTAGCTGCTTGAGGTTTATCACAGTTTCCTCTTCTTCTAACCTTTTGCTTTTTGCAATGGTTAGAATATCTTCTGCCAGGGTTTCTAGCTTCTTTAACCCAGACTCAGAAAGCTTGAGGCAAGTCAGACTTTTTTCTTTATCCCCAGACTCAATGGATTCTTGAGCAATACCGATTAGTTTTACTGCAGAAATGATTGGTGATTTAAGGTCATGAGATGTGCGGTAGGCAAATTCTTCTAATTCTGCATTCAACTCCGTTAAATCGGAAGTTTGCCTTTTCACTTCTTGTTCCAGGTTGTCTTTATGGTTTTGCAGTTCGATCTTCATCTGCTGCTGTTCGATTGCATTTTTTCTAAATACTTCTAGCGCGTTAACAATCTCTCCAACCTCTGTGTCGCTATGTTCAGGTAGAGGAGTATCTAACTTATCTTCAGATAGTTTAACTGTTGCTTTTACTATACCGTCGATTGAATGTTTTACTGATAGTATGAGAATGCTGGTTAGTGCAAAGGTAATAATAAAGGTAAGACCAATAAAGGTTAGTTTGTTTTTCTTGCGCTGCTTGGAGTCGGCGATAAGAGTATCCGCTTTCTCGATAAGCTCACTAGAGATATAATCTTCTATTTTATGCAGCGTGTTAATTTTTTGAGTCATGATATTAAACCAGTAGAGTCCACTCACCTCGCTTAATTCTTCTTTAAGTCCTTTTTGATAAGCTATTTGTCTTAATCGAAGTACTTCTTTAAACTCTGGAAGTTGAGTCATCTTGTTGTAGTAACTGATCTGGTTTTGCTCTGCATGGGATAAAAATATATTGTTGTAATTATCTTGAGTGGTGGCAACTCTGATAAAGTGTTCCATGGAAGCTTCCGTAAACTTCCTAGAGGAAAAAGCTCCAGATCCTATTGCTCTTTCTATGCCGGCATTTTCTTTGGCAATCACAAAGCTAGTGTAAGCAATTAAGCCTCGAGTGATTCCCGGATCTGGACTAACGCGAGTTAATAAGTCGATAACCTGAATTTTTTCTGAATTGAGCCGGGTATAGAAGTTGACTGACTCGGTAATTGTGACCGTTCGCTTATCAACTTGCTCTCTAAAAGACTTGAGATGATCGAGATTAAGTATTGCGGATTCCAGACGGGTCTTTAAGGTCTCATTATGCCTTTTTAGATCTTCTGAGTTTAAATGGTCGATTAATTCGTCTCGTTTTAAATCGGTCCGCTTTCTTTGAGCGTTTAACTCTGATTTAAAGTCTTGTTGGCTACCACCTAAAAAGCCTGCTGTGGCACCTCGTTCCTTTTGCTGTTCATGAATCAAGTTGCTAAGCTTTATTGATAACTCTACAAGAGATGTTAGTTTGTGAGCTTGCTCAACAAACTGTTCTTCTTGATTTGCGGATTGAGTTGCAAAATAAAGGGCTGCTGCAAAAGGGAGTGCGACTATCAGAAGAATAGCGTGAGATATTTTAATGTGGTTAAGCTTTCTCGCTATCGAGTCGTCTAACATTCGAAGTCCCTGACTTATCTTGAATGACCAATACTATTATAGGTGATTGGCAAAGGCTATAGTATTTTTGTCTCAACTTAAGTTATTAAAAATAATACGTTATTATGGTTTAATTGTATTTGAGATTTTTAACTGGTAGTTTGCAAAGAAGGTCGGAAAATATCGCTGTAATCTTTAGTTGAGCAACCAACTATAGGCTGAAGGTTGCTGTTAACCAATAAGTGATACTTTAAACGATTGTCTTTTGAGTTTTAGAAAAAGACGTATTAAATATGAAAAAAAGAAATTCCGTGTTTTATCACAAACCTTATCGATGGATTGCTTTGTTCTCTATTATCATTATTCTAGGGTTTTTGCCGAGTTATGCCGTATCTTTCTATCAATTGTCTAATACACATCACTGGCATGGAGGGCTTAGTTTACTTTGGCTGATTCTGTTAACGCTCCAGCCTTTGCTTATCGAAAAAGGTAGTCGAAAGTTGCACCGGATATTGGGATGGTTCGGAGCTGGATTAGCTTTACTTCTGGTTGTCTCCACCTCCATCTTGTTTATCGATACAGTGCAGAAGAATGCCGCCAAAGGTGGCGTTTTTCAAATGGTTTACTGGGTAGATATTTTTTTATTACCTCTTTTTATTGTACTGGTTACGATAGGGCTCGTTAAAAGAAAACAACCTGATCAGCATAAGCGCTTTATGTTTTTGTCTGTTTTGGTACTCCTGCCGCCAGGATTAGGTCGTTTGATTTATACATCCTTCCTATTTCCTTTTGATTTACCAATGCGTTATTTCTACGAGCCGATGATGTTTATTTTGTTGATTGTTTTATGGTTTGTAGGGCGGGAGGAGCAGTGGCGTTATTGGCAAACTCAATTAGTTTTTTCTGTTGTGTTACTGGCAACGGTTTCAGCTTATTTTATTGTTGACTCTGATTGGTTTATGAATATAGCCAGTGCATTGGCGAGCTGGTCTAAGAGCTGAGCTTTTTAAAAGCCAATACATGAGTCCGTGTTACAGACTCATGTATCTTGTTATCTATCGGCTCTGTTTTTATAAGCAGAAGCAATAGAAAGGTTACTCATCGCTCACTTCTCTCCAAACACATCGACCTCGTACTCGAACGCATATCTTTTTAGGAGGTACACTAGGTGCTTGACCAAATACACCTGGTGTATTGGACCAAAGGGTTAAGCTTCCTGAAGTTTTATTAGAGCCCATAGTGGTTGCATTAGACCAATTGGCGCCATCAGTAGAAGTCGCTCGGTAAATTCGATTACTACTAATGCCTTTAAAAGTTAAATGCAGGGCGTTATTGTGGAAAGCAATCGCCGGGCCTCTGTTGGAACGATAAGCACTGCTTAGTTTTTTAGCTTTTTCCCAATTGAATCCACCATTAATAGATCGCTGAATGTAGATGTTATTGGTAGACGCTCCTTTGTACGCGATATACACATATTTGCCATTAGCTGCGATATAGGGCGCATTTGAAGATTGATCGCTTAACTTAATTGCACTGCTCCAGTTATCGCCATCATAGGTGCCTGTGATATAAAGTTTCTTTGAGCTCGAACCTCTAAACGCTGCAACCAATCTGTCATTGCCTCCAACGTTAGCTACGGCCAGAGTTGGACTTTTAGAGCTTTGGTAAGAGCGAATTTGTTTTGCTGGCACCCAGCTTGTTCCATTTGATGTACTGGAGATATAAATCTTGTTAGAACTGGAGCCTTTAAAAGCAATATAAAGACGGCCATTAAATACTGCAAGAGAAGGCTTATCGGAGGTTTTGTGAGAATTGATTTGACCTAGCAATCTCCATGATCCATTGCCTCGAGTATAGCGAGCTAGCTTAAGTTTTTTACTCTCTGCTTCGCTAAAAGCCGCATAGTAACTGCCATTAAAATAAACCGTGCTGATCGCTGTTGAAGAAACCATAGGCTCTCGTTGGTACATGTCAATCAAAGGAGCATCACCCGCGTTTGATTGCAAGTTTCCTAAATAAAGTGAATAAGTTTTAGGATTAAGCTGTTCCATGATCAATTCAAGAATGTCTATCTTGGTGCTAGTATCACAGTTACCTTGCCCATCAGAGCTGCATGACATCTCTACAGATATCGAATAATTGGCTTCTTTAGCTACGCCGCTTCCTGCGTATCCTACGATCAATTGATTATCGCTAGGATGAAAGTTGGCTGAAGCCATTCCTGACATTAATAAACCAGAAAGAGACAAAAGTAATTTGGACTTAAAAGAATATTTTTTCATAAATTTTCCTGTTCACTACTTCTTAACAAATGTAAAAGCAAATTGCTTTGGTGAATTGCGGGCGCCATCTTAGTGAGATTTTTTTGTAGTGAATACGGAGGATTTTTTTAGAAGAAGCTAGGCCGAGAGAGAAAAAGAATTCGTTTGTTATTCTCCGATGGAAAGAATCGATTAGTCCTTGAATCCATCAGCTTATTGTAAACAAAGATAAAATGGCAAACTTACAAGAACAGAATGATTGTGTTCTATGAGCTCTGAGTATTTAGAATAAAGTAAAAGATAAATGGATGATTAAAGGTTAGTCATTAATTAATGTTTGTGTAGATTTGCATTTATAATAATCTATATATTGAAAGTACCCGTATGATACCTCTAAAGGATTAATAGGCCTTAATAAACTTGGTTGTCTCTGAGTCAATTAGCAGCTGTCTGGCAATGATTGCACCGTCAATATTTAAGAATTGCAAGAAGGTCTTGGCGACATCAGAAAGTTGCTTTTCTCTAAGGTGCACGATGTACCATTTATGCTGCATCGGAAAGTCTTTTACATCCAAAATAGTAATCTTGTCATTTCGCTCTTGAAACAGTGTATGAACCGACAGTATGGATATACCAAGCTCTGACATAACGGAGTGTTTGATGGCTTCATTGCTTTCGATTGTCATCTTCTCGTTAATCTGATTCTCGGTATCTCTTAGGTATTTCTCTACCGAGTGCCGAGTGCCTGAGCCGGGCTCTCGCATAATAAAGGGCTCGTCTTTGAGGCTCGAAAAGGGAATGTTTCTTTTGCCTGCTAAGGGATGGTCAACAGGGGCGACCACGACCAATGGATTCTCTATAAACTCGTTTTTAATAATATCAATGTCTTCTGGAGGAAAGCTGAATACGTAAAAGTCATCTAGGTTGTTTTGCAGTCTTTGAATAATAGTGCCGCGATTACCGATGTTAAAGGAAACATCAATTTTTGGGTATTTTTTGCAAAATGGGCCTAAAAGATGCGGAAAAAAGTATTTTGCTGTGGTTACAACGGATAGTTTTAGCTTACCTGACTGTAATCCTGACAAACTGGAGAGACGACTTTCTAATCGGCTAACACTATCAAATATTTCTAGGGAGGATTTATATAGTTCCTCTCCAGCCTCTGTTAAATAGAGCTTTCGACCGATTTGTTCAACCAAGGTTACACCTAAGTTGTCTGCCAGTTTCTTAATTTGAATGGATACGGAAGGTTGAGCCAGGTGCAGTTCTTTGGAAGTTTGGCTAATGCTGCCTGTTTCTGCAAACTTTATAAAAATCTCTAGTTGTCTGAAGGTGCCCAGACGAGCATGAAAACGAGAGGCGGTCAGCGACATTGTTTTGCTTCCTCAAACAAGACTTTGGGTATTGCGAAACTGGGTTATTAGTATAAATCAACCTATTTATATTTGTAAATAAAATGCGGCTTTCGAATATATTATCATAAATGAGTTTTTGATGGCATATTTAACCAACAACAGACAAGTTTGGCAGTTTATTGGTGTAGTTAATACTAAGGAGTGACCCATGAAACATTTAGTTTTAATTGGATTGTTAGTCGCCATCGGCAAAGTAGCTGCAACCGCAGAAGTGAAGCCATGGGGTTCGGACGAATTGCGCTCAATGTGTTCTGAGTTCTCTTCTAAACCTTTGTCTGATGATAGCCAAAAATGCGGCAAATACATTAAAGGTGTGATTGAGGTATTAGCAATAACGCAAACCACTGCTCATAAGGGACGGCCAGGTAGAAGCATGAGCGACTTTAAAAAGAGAGCATTGCAAAATCGTGTAGGCAGTCGACTTGAGTTAAGCGATAACTCCAATGTAGACGCTATGATTTGCCTTGATGAAAATGTCTCTACCAACGAGTTAGTGCAGGAGGTTATTGGTGTGATGAATCAACAGGAAGGGGAAAGCAAAACGGCAGCGAATGAAGTTCTTGATACTTTAAAACAAGTAGCTCCTTGTCGTTAATCGTTTCTTTTTTCTATTTAGTGATTCGTTGCCATTGAAGGTCAATGGCTGTGTTTTTACGCATTTTTTGAGGCAAATATAAAAGACAATGGTCAGTCAGGTTAAATACGTTTTTAGAAGTGAGGCAGCGGGAGGCATGCTATTAGTCATCGCTGCTGTATTGGCTTTAATAGCAGCTAATTTGCCTATCAGCGATTGGTATAGTGCTTTATTAAATATTCCCGTCGCAGTTAAATTTGGTTTATTCGAAATTAACAAACCTTTACTACTTTGGGTTAATGATGGATTGATGGCTCTGTTTTTCTTTTTGGTGGGGCTAGAGATCAAACGAGAAGTGTTAGGCGGCCAGCTTTCAGATATTCGACAGCTTGTGTTGCCTCTTGTAGCAGCCGTTGCTGGCATTGTTGTGCCTGCATTGATATATGTAGGGCTCAATCATAATAGCTCGGTTGCTTTAAGTGGTTGGGCCGTACCTTCGGCAACAGACATCGCTTTTGCGTTGGGCATTTTTGTGATCTTTGGGAAGCACTTGCCCTTATCACTCAAACTGTTTTTATTATCCGTGGCTATTTTTGATGATATTGCAGCCGTTGTTATTATCGCTTTATTTTACTCGCAAGATTTATCGACGATTTCGATAGTTGTTGCTATGGGCGGATTAAGCATTTTGGCATTACTAAACTACTTTAATGTGCAATCAAAAGCGCCTTACATTTTGATTGGTTTGGTTGTTTGGGCGGCAGTGCTTAAATCGGGAGTTCACGCAACACTGGCAGGTTTTGCTGTTGCCTTATTTATTCCTGCCAATAAAACAGCATCTAACAAAGATTCTATGTTAGAGCAGATAGAACACGGGTTACATCCTTGGGTCACCTACATGATCCTACCATTGTTTGCTTTCGTTAATGCAGGAGTTGGTTTAAGTGAAGCATCGATGACGACTTTACTTAATTCGATCACAATGGGCATTGCTGCCGGGCTATTTATTGGTAAGCAAGTAGGGATTTGGGGCGCTTGTTGGTTGGCAGTTAAGCTTAAGATTGCAAAGATGCCTGAGAACAGCACTTGGGCTCAGATATATGGTGTGTCCTTGCTATGTGGTGTTGGATTTACCATGAGCTTATTTATCGGAACATTGGCTTTTGAGGGCGCTGATCCTCATTATCTTGAGAGTGTAAAGATTGGTGTTTTGCTTGGGTCGCTTTTGTCTGCGGTGGTTGGTGCGCTCGTTATTTCGCGTAGTCAGGTTAAAGTATCTAATAGCGTGGGACGTGCTGAGCGCAACCCGCTACTACTTAACGACTTGAAAACTTAAGCGAGTAACGAACAATGGGCAGGGAGGCCCTTATTAGTCTACTTCATACAAATACCAAAACAAGCTTTTGAGCTGCTTTGGTATTTTTTTGAGATTAGGGGGGCTTTCTAACAAAAAATATTTTTATTAAAAAGAAACTAATGCCTTTTATTCGTTACCTAATAATAAGATTGCCCTTACAAGGGCTAACTCAGTTTTGTTTGTTATAGGTAGCCTTGGAGTATCAATTATGCAGGTTTCTCAGATATATGGCATCAGTCAACAATCTTTTGATGAATTATTTGGTGCTCCAGAAAACATCTCTCCCAAGGCTTTCACGGAGTTAAAAGAATCAGCGAAGAGCGGGAATGTGAATAGCATCGACTTGTTGCAAAATATGGCTTTGAGAAATGACTATATGGGCTTCGCGGCAGAACAAGCTCTTTATGATGTTTATACTGGAGAAGCATATTTATCTTGTGATGAAGCGATCGACAATGAGTATATTGCCAAAGAAGTACATGATTCGATCCGTGACGATATTCAATCGTCGAGTCTCAAAATGTTTGAGTTAATGGAGTCCCCTGAGTTTAAACAGAACAATGAAAATAATCGATTGCCTAAGTCAGTGCTTTATATGGCGAGCAAAGAAGTTTCTAGCGGCAGTGAAACTCATCAACAAATTAATGAGACATTGACTGAGTCATTAGGTCTGCAGTCTCAAAATGTTTATGAGCAGGTAGGCAAAGATGACTTTAGCTGCAATGGCCGCTTTGTTACTCATGATGAGCTCGATGAAAGAACAAAAGATATGTCGTCAATTTTCGATAATATATCAATAAATTCCCCTATTTCTCTCATCGATCCTCAAACAAAAAGCAACCAGTTGGCCGATATACTATTTGAAAAGAGTCAGACGCAAGGGAACCAATTTTTGGACAAGCCAGAAGTTTTTCCGATTAATGTGGGCAATCATTGGATTTTGTGTGTTGCATCTAAAGATGAAAATGGAGAAATAGAGTTAACGGCCTTTGATTCGAAGCCTTCTTCTAATCGCTTAGCCATGGCAGAGCTTAAAGAGCGCTTGCAAGATGTGTCCGACAGTATAGGAGGACAGAAAGGAATTATCTATATAGAGAAAGACTTGCAAAGCCATGTACCTAATGGATGTGGGTTATTTGTTTCTGCGGCAATAGACGAATTGGGAGTGCATTATGATGAAGAAAAATCGCCTTCAGACGTGCTAAAAAGTATGGTCGATGATTTTCAAACCTACTCAAAAGAAGAGATGGAAACATTCAACAGAGAACAAAGAGAAGAATTGCTTAAGGGTATCTTTTTTAGTGATAATGAGCAGTTCTAGATTTTAATAAACTCTATTATTGTAAGTAGTACGTTCGTATGACTTATAAGCATGAGTCATGGTTTGATGTCGAGAGTTGTTATAGTGTTTTTTTACGAATGAATTTACTCTCGTTCTTAGTAGTAAATAAATTATTTGATTTTTAAAATCTCCATTTGAAATTTTCCAATCGTTTCTCTTCTTCGTTGATCGTCGTAAAAAATATAAGGACTAATTTGAGGTTTGATAGCCATTATATATAGGGAGGTTATTAAAATATGCCGCTACTGCGCTAATGTCATTCTGCTTAACATCAGTGTGCATTAAACATCAGATATAAATAAGAAATGGAGATGGCAGCTGTGATTTACGTGTGTTCTTTCTGTAATTCAAGCTTGTACTCTGTTGTTAATATCAGACAACACTATTACAAACCAGACAATTTTTAACATTATCAGACCAATAAATTGTGTTGTGTTGATTGTCTCTACACACTATGAGATAGTCCTGCCAAATTTGTCTCAAATAGTCAGCGAAGACAGATAAATAATAATAGAAGTTGTAGGTTTATTTTTGGGGAGGATATATGCGTGGTCTAGTGATTGGACTTTTATTTACTTTTTTATCGACGTCGATCTGGGCAGGGACTTGGTCTGAAAAGCAATACGTCAAACGTACTTTTACTGAAGATTCTGATCTGATTATTGTTTATACAGATGGCGCAAAAGAATATGCTTCTGGATGTCACAAGTCATCTTGGTCTATCAAGTTAGCCAATGACCAACGAAGAGGCAGAGCTTATAGCACGGTGATGACAGCATTGGTATCAGGGAAACCCATTGCTTTTTGGGTGAACACGGATCGATGTGGTGTATGGAATTATCACGAGGCAACGGCTATTCAAATTTATAGCGAGTAGTTCGAGTTGTTATTTTTTAATCAATTTAGATAGCTTATTTTTCTTCCGATGCGTTGGCCTTCCAGGTCACTATTTTGAGCATTGTGAATTATTAAATCGAATTATTTAATGTCTTTTAATATTAGGGATTACTAATGGAAAAAATAATAGGCGTGTTGCTCCTATTCTGTTCTGTTTCGTTATGGGCAGGAGAAGGACATGGCAAGATTAATGGTGTTATTCCTTATGCGAAATCAGGCGGGGAGAAACTTTTCTTTGTTTCTGTTGAAGATACTCAAGGTTCTTTGAGTTGTAATACCACTCGTCGATTTGTGATCTCAAGTACTAATCATGTATTTGATACAACGGTGAGTGCACTGCTGGCTGCTTATCATTCGGGTACTCATGTTCGCATTATTGGTGCTGACAGTTGCAATGCCTGGAGTAACTCAGAAGATATTCGATATGTGTGTTTTGGCGATGTTCCTTGCTAAAGGCATCAAAACACTAATTATTACAGCGTTTAAAAATTGTCTCTTTATTAAATAATAAAAATTATTTTTGGGGAAGTGATGAATAAATTACTTAAAACTGTAGGAGCTGTGTTGGCGGTTTCTAAGTTGTCGATGGCGTATGCTGCTGTTGATGGCTTCGATGAGCCGGCCCTGCTCTTTACCGATCTCACTGTTAGCCCTGCTACTTGTACATTGCCACAAGGCTCAAGTAGCAGTACATGTAATATAACCTTTACCTGGGAGTCTGAAATCTTACGTGCGGGCACGGTCAATAATAAGCCTTGCTTAAAAGTGAATGGCTCTATTATTAGCGGTACCTGTAAAACGTTTGGGACTCGTGTGGTTGCTTTGCCAGAAGGGCAACACAAAGCGATTATGACCAATCAAGCGGCTTTTCAAGAGAAAACCGTTGTTGTTCAGCGAGAAGCCTATACACCCCCATTTAGTTGGACTACATCAAGTCATAAGGAAATTGTTGGCGATTTCGATGGTGACGGTGATTCGGATATTCTGGTTCAACCATTAGTTAAAACCAGCCAGGTTGGTTTGTTCCCTAAAAGTCAAAATGATCATTTTGACTCTCGCATTCATAAAGCATGGACGAATGCCCATCCACAGATATCGGCCATTACAGATTGGTCGAATAAACAATACGGTGCTTATGCCGCTAATTTGAAGTCTTCTCCTGGTGATGAAGTTCTATTAGCTGGTCGCAAAACAATTGTATTGATCAGTGGTGATGTCATCACTCCCGTTACGCTATTCCCGAAGGTAAAAAACGCAATCGTTTCTTGGGATGCTAATCGTAACGCAAGTTACACCGAGTTTAGCTTTAAAGAAGACATTAATAAATTTAATGTTCTTTTTGGTGACTTCGATGGCGATGGTTTAGCTGAGATTTTCTTGCAGGCTAAATCGGAGCGTGGAACCAGTTATGTATTAAATAGCGATGGAAGCATCTCGCAGACGATTGGTTACAACTACCAAAATACTGACTGGTCAAGTGCAACCTATCGTTTAGAAGTTCGTGATGTTAATGGCGATGGTCGTGACGATATTGTCATGGTTAGCCTGCGCAACGGTACCGTAAATAATACGGCTTATTTTGGTACTAATGGTCGAATTGTTAGTTTAGAAACGTCTATTTCGCATATTGCAGAGAATGCCAATACGCTGTCTAGTAGTACTGGGCCACAAATTGGTAACTATCAAGAAGATAGCCTAAATGTAGGTGCGATACCTGCATCATCAATGGTATCTCCTGATGGCTCTTTTAACTATACAATGCCGATTATGACTACTGGTGCGATTGGTGAAACAGCCCCTAGTTTAAGTTTTAGCTATAACTCTTATGCTGGCGCTGGCCCTATGGGCGAGGGTTGGAGTGTTTCCGGTTTTTCTCTTGTATCAAGATGTCCTACGACGGTAGAAGCTCCTGAGCAAGCATCTGGCAGCATTCAGTTTAATGCGGATGACAAGTTATGTTTGGATGGTCAACGTTTAATCCGACAGACTAATCTATCGGGAACGAAATATAAGACAGAAACTGATAACTTTAGTTTAATCTCTGCTTTTGGTGGATCGACGGATAATCCTGATTACTTTGAAGTAACTTATACCGATGGCAGTTCGGCTATCTATGGAAAGTTGACTTCGAAAATAGTTGCTCCCAATAGCGGAAAAACTTACGCATGGGCGCTGCAAAAGTACCGTGATGTTCATGGTAACTTTATCGAGTATAAGTATATTCAAACGAGTAATGATTTAGAGTTTCATCTTAGTGAAGTTCTTTATACGGCAAACGAGCATGTGATGAACAGTGCAAAGAGCCGTATCGTCTTTAATTATTCCGATGGTGCTCCTCGTCCGCACAAAGCTTATCTCGCTGGTGAGCCGATTTCAGTAAGCAAAAGGTTGGATAGTGTCGATTCTTATTCTGATGGTTATCTACTACGTAGCTACACCATGGAGTATGACTCAACTCATAACTTATTAGATGCTATTGAAGTGTGCAATAGTTCGCAGTGTCTTCCTAAGACTCGATTTGACTGGATTGAAGGCACTATTAATCCCGATGATTATTTTGCTCAAACGAGAACCGGCGAAGCATTTTCTGATAACCGTAACAAAGGTTTCCGTGTCGCAGATGTGAATGGCGATGGTATGCAAGATATGATTGCTATTCGTAATCATCGTAACGATCCAGACGACCACATGATGGTATTTGTGTACGACCCAAGTATTGATAACTTACGTTACACGGACCGTATGAGCCAGTTCGCTGATAAAGCCTTCCGAGGAAGTTGGCAGTTTATTGATGTTAATAACGATGCTAAGCAAGATATCATCTTTGAAGACGGTGGCTATTGGCGTTACGTATTGAGCATCGGAAACGAATATAACCCAACGATTTATTCGCTGAGAGATATCAATGGTGCTCTCATTCCTGCTACAGGTCATAAATATACTCGAGTTGCAGATTTCAACTCGGATGGCTTGCCTGATATATTGACAGTAGATAACAATAAGTTTGTTATTCGTCCTATGGTACATACCACTCAAAGTGGCCAAACTTTGGTTCGTTTTGGCAATCCGATAGACGTAACGTATGACCTTAGTCGTTTACAACAGAATAATAGTGATGAGTCCAATGCCAGCTACTCTTTTGCTGTCGAAACTCGAGAGATGTCCGACAATTTGAGACTAGCAGATTATAATGGTGATGGTGTTACCGATTTACTTGTTAAAGTGACAGAAAGACGAGTTGTACATACTTGGGATGATAACTGCGATTTTGGTGATGGTGAAATCCCTAAAATGCAGCAAAAAAATTCAGCGAAGAGCTATAAACTTCAACTAGAGCCCATTCAAACTAATGGTTTCTGCAACTCTTATGTTTCAACTCGGACAGATTGGCGTGTTATTACACATGAAGGCAATGGTCTCTTTAAAGAATTTGATGTTATCGGTTCTGCTTCCTATATCAAAGAGCTCAATCCTATTGACCTTAATGTCGATGGTTATCCTGAGCTAGTTTACTTTAATAGTAGCGCATCACGTTGGTATAAGCTGGATAACAATGGCAAAGAGTTTGTTAACTTAAGTGTCATTAGTCAGCTAGACTCCGACGAAGAAGAAGTTCGTTTTGCCGATATCAATATGGATGGCTACACAGACCTGTTGTATGTAGAGTTGCGTTGTCGATACTATCAGACGGGATGTACGATAACGAATCTTCAACAGTCCTGGTTTGTTAAATACTATGATGGGACTGGTTTCTCTACAGCGACAGAGTTGGATATGTCTACTTCTGATGCATCGGTGTCGGCTTTTCACGATGTTAATGGTGACGGTGTTTCAGATTACTTCTCGTTTGATGGTGATTGGAAATATCAGGCTCGCCACAACAGAAGCTTAAAGAAAATTATCAAAGTGACTGATGGCTTGGGCATGGAAACCACCGTGAGTTATCGTCCATTGACTGATACTAGCGTATATACCAAAGGTAATTCATCAAACTTGGATTACAGCAATTGGGGCCGAGGCAGTGTTGTAAATGACTTAATGGTGCCTATGTATGTTGTTGCGACATTTAACCAAAGAGATGAACACATTGCTTATAAGTATAAGAATGGTCGCTTCCAGGTTGGTCGAGGTCCGTTAGGCTTTGGAACTATTGAAGTTGAGCATGTTAATACGGGCACTAAGGTAATTTCTGAGTATCGACAAGATCATCCATATACTGGGGCTCTTAAATCGCAAAAGACGCAATTAGTAACCTATAGCACAACACCAACCTTCAACTTCAATTGTAAGTTTGATGACTATGTTGAAGACTGTGATGATTTTATGTCTTCTACAACAGTTACTGAAACCTACACGCTATCAGATAAGACGGTGAACTATGCTGAGAAGCAGACGGGAACTGATGTTTCTTATATTTATCCCTACAAATCTGAAACCATTCATTATGATTTCCCTACTCGTGTGGAAACTCATCGAGAAGTTGATGAAGTTATTCAAATAGATAACTTTAACAATGTTACTCGTTCACGAAAAACTGTTGTCGATAAATCTCAGGATGTGGATGTTAGTTTTGTTACTAATTCTGTGTTTAATTATGACGACTACTCAATTCATTATGGTGGAAGATTAAAAAGCCAAGGGGTGACATCGTCACAAAGCAACTTAGCGGGTAATCTTGTTCGCTCAATGTCTTTCGAATATGACTCGTTGGGACGTTTAAATAAGACATATAAAGAAAAAGGTCGCCCTGAGTTTGAGATATTAACCGAAGTTGTATCGCGAGATAGCTTTGGTAATATCACCCACACTAGAGTTTCTGGCCTAGATATTGAGACTCAAAACACCAAGATGACCTATGATTCAACAGGACGATATGTTCAGTACAGCTTTAATGCTCTTAATCATGGTTCTGAGAATGTATATAGCAGCAAAGCAAAAGCGTTTGGCTATGTTGATGCTGCTATCGATGCCAAAGGTAGTCAGGTTCAGTGGGTATATTCTGACTTAGGTAGAAAGAAGTCAGAAACCAAATCGAACAATACGCAGGTTTTCATTTCTCAACGGTGGTGTTCTGGAGTACATGCCAACGCAGGTTATCAAGCAACGGATTGTCCATCGCAGGCAACTTACGTGGAGATTACAGAAGAGACGGGTAAACCTACGAAGAAAGAGTATTTTGATAAAAATGCTCGTTCAGTTCGAACATCAGTACTTGGTTTTGATGGCGAGTGGGTGCATGCAGATACGCTTTATCATTCATTAGGAATGATTGAGAAAAAATCTCAGCCGTATCGTAGTGGTGAAGTAATGTACTACACAGAGTATTACTACGATGAGCTGAACCGCCTTAAGAAGACTATTCGTCCGGATGGTAGTGAATGGAAAACTGAGTACGACAAATTTAGCTCCATCACTATTAATCCTAATGGATTACGTCATACAGAGACCAAGAATGCGATTGAGCAGCTTATAAAAGTTAACGATACGCATGCTGGTGAAGGGAAAAACTTAAGTTCTGAGTATAAATATGACTTATCTGGAAACCTGATTGAGCTAGACGGTCCGTTAGCAGGTGATCAAGATAAAGTTGTATTAGGCTATGACTCCAAAGGATACTTTAAGACCAGTATGAATGATCCTAGCAAAGGTTCATGGAGTTATAGAAATGATCCTCTTGGTAGAGTGGTATGGCAGCGCAACTCTGAGGGACAAGAAAGTACATCTGAATATGATGTACTAGGCAGAATCTCTCGACAGGTACGCTACTTTGGTAAAGAAGGACAGAGCGCTAAAGAGGCAGATACTGAATACTTCTATGACAATGCGTTCAAAGGAAGCAGTTCTATTCGCATGTCTGGAGAGAAAGAGAAAGTCATCGACCACGTGAGTGGTATGGAAAAGGTTTTTGTATATGATGACTTTGGTAGAGTAGAGGAAACAGTCACATCCATTGATGGTCGAGTATTTAGTGAGCAGGTTGTTTTCGATTCCATTGGCCGTACTCAAGATATAATTGACGCATCCGGTGGTAAAACTCGTTATTTCTATAATGAACATGGCTATCGTTATGCTTCCGCTGATATGAATTCGAAAAATGTTCATTGGCAGGCGCTTTCTAGTGATCGATATGGAAAGATTACGGAAACTCGACTGCACAATAACACGATGATTCAAACTTCTACCTATGATCCTAAAACCGGCTTAGTTCGCACTGCTCAGAGTGGTCGAACCGGAGGTACCGGACAAGAGTTTCAGGATGAAGACTATTATTGGGATGTGTTAGGTAATCTAGAGTGGCGTAAAGACTTTAGTGTATCTGGTGTTCGTCGAGAAGAGACATTCGATTACGATGCTATCAATCGTTTGACTTCTGCAACGGCGGCAGGATTTACTCCTCAGTCTGTGCGTTACGATGATAGCGGAAACATCACTTATAAATCTGATGTTGGTTATTATTGTTATACGGGAAGTGGCCCTCATGCAGTGACTCGAATTCAATCCTCTGCATGTTCTGGCGGCGAAAGTGCAGATTACCAGTACGATCAAAAAGGTAATATGCTCCAAGGACGTGGCCGGACGTTAACTTATACAACTTATGATAAGCCAAAGACGATTGCGACTTCAGGTTATAACGTTGAATTCTTCTATGGACTTGATTTATCAAGATACAAAAGAACTGAAACGAAAAGTGGTGTCACTACGACAACTCTTTATATTGGAAATACTGAGTTTGTTACCGAAAGTAACAAGTCTGGAGAAGCTATTCGTAGAAATATTGATGGTGTTGCCAGTGAGCTGACTTCTCAATCTGGTGTTAAGACTACTCAGTACTTATTTAAAGATCACTTGGGATCTTTAGTGTTTGTTGCGACATCCAGTGGAGCAGAGGTTCAGCGTAGTAGCTATGATCCTTGGGGTAAACGTCGACCTACGAATTGGTCTGCGGGAAGCAACTCCTTTACGTCTATCGCATCTCTTAACTCATTAGAACATTATAACCGCGGTTATACTGGTCAAGAGCATGTGGATGATGCTGGATTGATTCACATGAATGGACGTATCTATGACCCTATTCTCGGACGTTTCTTAAGTGCCGACCCTTACGTTCAGGCTGCATCTAATCAACAGAACTTGAATCGTTATTCTTACGTTCTTAACAATCCAATGAACGCGACAGATCCAAGTGGTTATTGGGTTCAGATTGTTGTTGCTATTATTGCCAAAATTGCTAGCTACTATGCTTACACGACTTTGGTTACCGTCTTGTACACATTGAATACCATATACAGCTATTATCAAACGATGAAAGCCATTGTTGGTGTTATTCAAGCGATTCAGGCATGGAGCCGTGGAGCCGGTGGAGGTATATTTGGCGATATGGCTAAAGGTTTTGCAAAATCTTATGTCCGAGGATTAGGGGAAAGTTTTGTCGCTGGTGCGATTTGTAATCAAGAATGTGCCAACCCTGGAACTAATTATACTGACATGGGGCGAGATCTTGATGATGCTCAAGCTTCTAGTTGTGTTTATCTAGATTCGTGTACTGGAACTGATAATCTAAGAAGGTTAACAGATAAAGATGGTAAGTTTATCAATCCACAAGATATTCAAACTTACAATCTGGGCAAATTGAAGAATATGACTTTTGTCGATTCCGATACTGGATTCCAAAGTGCTTTGTTTATCGACAAGAATACTGGAGAGTTTGTATTGGCTTATGCTGGTACCAATGATTTGACAGATGTCTGGGTTGATATTAAGCAGGCCTTTGGTCTTGAAACTAAACATTATAATCAGGGTATTGCGCTGGCTAAAAAGGTTAATTCTGTTACAGGCGGTAATGTTAGATTTACTGGCCACTCACTAGGTGGAGGATTAGCAAGTGCTGCTGCTGTTGTTACAGGCAGAAGAGCGGTGACCTTTAATGCTGCAGGTGTTCATCAGAATACTGTTGGTAAAGGTTATGATATGAGTAAAGCAAGTGTTCGCGCATATTATAATGGAACCGACCTTCTGAGTGTTTTCCAGGACAATAGCTTTTTTGCTCCCGGTGCATTAGGTGAACGAATTGCCTTACCTGCTTATAATGTTCACATGATGTCAGGTATTTGTAAGTCGTTTAAGTTTAAGTGCTATGAATAAGATAACTAAAACAACTTTAGCTTTATCTCTTATGTTTGTTAGCTCTCTTGGATTTCCAAGAGGGTTAATCTACGAAAGTGTAGATGCTCTCTTTTCTAACGATAAGAGAGCTGCTGCTTACGCTGTTGAAAAAGGGGATATCGAACAATTAGCTAAGGTAATAGAAAAGTTCGATATTGCCGAGTTAACAGGTAAGGGAGGTATTGATTTACTTTTCTTGGCATTAAGAAAAGATCGATATGATACTTTTGACTATTTGCTATCAAAAGGTGCCAATATTCATCATCAATGGGCATCAGGAAAGACGACTATGTATTGGTTAATAACTGCCAATGATAAGAAGTTTTTGAAGATAGCTAAAAAACATAAGGTGAACTTTGATATCGATGATAATGGCGGCCTCGTGCCACCCATTATCACCGCTATCGAAATGAGAGCAGAACATTCTATTCACTTTTTGCTTGATCTAGGTGTCAGGTTGAATGCCAAAGATGAATCTGGAGCCACACCATTGCTTTCTGCAGCTCTTATGGATAATTATGTGATCGCTTGGAGTATTTACAAAGCGGGAGGATGTTTGTGTACAAAAGACAGATCTGGAACCGACATATATCGTCTTACTAACTTAACTCTTTCTAATCCTGCTTTTAGGCGAGATAGTGAAGAATATCGATATTTAACTATGTTGAACGATGCTTATAAAGAGCAATGCTCTAAATAGGTATCGGTTTAACTAAGGACAAATTTATCAGGTAATAGATTATGAATAAATTTATTTTAATAGGACTAATGGCTCTGTCCATTAACGCTTTTGCATCCATAAAAAATACATCAGCTGGAAAAATAACAAAGATGTATTCCTATGATGACTTTGGAGCGGTTGCAGGAAAAGAAGGTTCTGATGTGGCCGTTTTCTTTCCTACTGGATTGACTGAATGCCCTCAAGGTGTTTGGTTGACCCCTAATGCACCAGGTTATAAAACCTTGACTTCCTTTTTATTAACGGCGTTTACAACCGATTTGAGTGTTCGCTTTCAAGTTTATACCAATCGTATATGGCCGGATTCAAGTGGTAATAAACTCTGCCAAATTGATGCGATTCGTTTTGACAAATAGTTAAAGGATTAGAACAATGACTTATACAAAAATAATAATGGCTTCTGTTGCTTTGCTTATAAGTAGCGTTGCCAGCGCAAACTCATTGTGGTGTAACGGCACGGTTTTTAATAGTTATGTCAGTTCGTCAGGTGATTTGATTATTCGCGGCAGCTGGAGAAACGACTACACTCGTTTGTGTAACTTGCAGGGAAGTGTTCACGGTATTGATGCAGTGACTTGCTCTATGTGGTCGTCGTACATTGCAGCTTCAATGACGAACGCAAAAAAGGTAATTGTTTATTATGGTAATGCGAATGGTGCTGAGTGTAATAGCTTACCAACGTATGCTGCCACACCTGCACCAGGTTATGTGATGTTAACGGCTGAAAATGGTTAGTCAATTATTAAAGCTGTAGAATATAGCAACGCAAAAAAAAAGCTCCGATTAACGGAGCTTTTTTTATGACTTAAGAAATGTTAATTAAAACAAATCTTCATCAACATCCATCAAGTTATCTGCGCCACTTTTGATACTGGCTGCATGAGTTTTCACTCGAGGCAGTATGCGCTCAAAATAAAACTTAGTTGTTGCCAGCTTGCTTTTCTGCTGCTTGCTACCTGCTTCTAATGTATTGAGTGCGGTATTAGCAAGCTGTAGCCAAATATAACCCAGATAAATATAACCCGAGTACATCAGGTAATCGAAAGCGGCTGCACCGACTTCTTCTTTATCTTTTTTCGCTGAACGAGCAATGTTAAAGGTCATAAAGAACCACTTTTTAACCAGAAGCTTAAGCTCTTTTGCGTAAGGTTTCAGCTCTTTGTGTTTTGCGGCTTCTTTGGTGAAGTCTTTGATCTGTGCCTGGATAACTCTTAATGTTTCCAAACGATCCAGCAGAACTTTTCGTCCCAGAAGATCCAGTGACTGGATACCGTTGGTGCCTTCATAAAGCTGAGTGATACGCGCATCACGAACAAACTGCTCCATACCCCACTCAGAAATAAATCCATGACCACCAAAGATTTGCACACCGTGATTAGTTGCTTCAAAACCTAACTCGGTACAGAAAGCTTTACAGATGGGGGTTAAGAAGCTGAGTTCTTTATGAGCAATAACACGTTCTTCGGTATCTTTGGCTGTACGCTCTTTATCGACCAATGTGGCTGTGTAGTAAAGCAAAGCACGACAACCTTCAGAGTAGGCTTTTTGTGACAGCAGCATACGACGAACATCAGGATGCACAATAATTGGATCGGCAGCTTTCTCTGGGTTCTTAGGACCACTCAACGAGCGCATCTGTAAGCGATCTTTCGCATAAGCCAGTGCAATTTGATAAGAAGACTCTGCTAGGGCCTGACCTTGTTGACCAGTACCTAAACGTGCAGCGTTCATCATGGTGAACATGTAGTTCAACCCTTTGTTTGGCTCACCTACCAAAAAGCCTTTTGCGCTATCAAAGTTCATGACAGCAGTAGAAGAGCCTTTGATCCCCATTTTGTGTTCAATAGAACCACACACAACGGTGTTTCGGTCGGCAATTTGCCCGTTACCATCCAAATTAAATTTGGGCACTACGAAGAGTGAAATACCTTTGGTGCCTTCTGGCGCATCAGGAAGTCGGGCCAGTGTCAGGTGAATAATATTATCAGCTAAGTCATGCTCACCAGCAGAGATAAAAATCTTGGTTCCTGTGATGTTGTAGCTGCCGTCGTCTTGTGGATCTGCTTTTGTGCGAAGAATACCTAAATCAGAACCACAGTGAGGCTCGGTAAGACACATAGTTCCTGTCCACTCACCGCTAATCAGCTGGGTCATATAGGTTTGTTTTTGCTCTTCAGTACCGTGGGCAGAAAGCGCTTCGATAACACCTTGGCTTAAGCCTGGGTACATTCCCCATGCCATATTAGAAGAGGTGACCATTTCGGATAACGCAACAGCTAAAGAATAAGGAAGGCCTTGCCCACCGTACTCAGTTTCGCCAGCAAACGAGGGCCAGCCGTTGGCTTTGTATTGCTCGTAGGCGTCTTTAAATCCTTTGGGCGTAGTCACTTCGCCATCATTAAATGTACAGCCTTCTTCATCACCCGTTTGATTAAGTGGGGCGAGTACTTCGCTGCTGAACTTTGAGCCTTCTTCGAGAATGGCATCGACTAATTCTTGATCTGCGGCTTCTTCTAAGCCACTGGCTTTGTAGTGATCGGTGATTTTTAACCAGTTATGCAGTACGAAACGAATGTCTTCTAAGGGTGCTTTATATTCAGCCATGGTCCTGACTCCTGCTAGGGTTTTATAAAACCTTAACTGGTCAGACCATTGGCGTCAAGCAAATCGAATGCAATCTAATAACGCGGTTGTGACGGGCTTATTTCTTTTTATTTTGTTCTTTCAGGGTTTTCTCTATTTTGCTGATTCTGGCTTCAATACGTTGGCTAGCATAAGGGTCATCGGAGTAGCGGTTGAGTGCGATTTCGAACTGCGCTAAGGCTCCTTTTAGGTCGCCTGTCAGGTACAAATATTGCCCTCTAGATTCATGCACTTCGTCTGTGAATCCCGCCATCTCTTGGGTTCTGGCCAATAAGTTAAGCATGCTTGGCTCGGCATTATTTGAATAGGCATGTTCCAGCAGCAGGCTACGTGCTGCAATGGGTTGATTATTAAGATTGAGTGCCTTTGAGTAGGTAATAATCAGGGGATAGCTAGAAGGCGTGTTTTTTAACTCAGCTTCTAACATGGGAATCGCTTTGGTAGGTTGTTGCGCCGCAATGTAACTTTCTGCCAATGAAACCAGATAGATTAGATTCCGAGGTGATGAATCGTGCAACTGCTTTAAGACTTTGATTGCGGTTGTATGATCACTGTTCAATTGAGCCTGCAAACCAAAAAAGTAAAGCTGCTCCTCTTTCGTAAAGCTCTTTTCTTGATAGCGTTTTGTGTTCTTTCGGTAAAGCTCGCTGTTTTTCTCATCTTCAGACAGTCTTAATCGTGCTTTGATAAGTTCAAATGCCAAAGTCGAAGACAACTTCCCATTAGGCAAAGCTCGTGCACGAGCTCGAGCGTCAGAGATTCGGGTCTGGTTGACGGGGTGAGTCATCAAGTATTCGGGAGGCTTGCGCAGGTAACGCGTGTTCAGTTGCATCTTTTCGAAGAACCCGGCCATAGCTGCTGTATCGAAGCCTGCTGCGCTTAAGGTCTGAATACCAATACGATCCGCTTCTTTTTCGTTAGAGCGGGTGTGATTAATAATGGCTTGCTGCACACCTGCTTGCGTTGTAGCCATGAGCCCAATACCTGCGCGAGCATTTTGAGTCGCCACAATAATTGAACCTAAGGTGGCTGCTAAGGCAGGAAGCGACAGCTGCTGAGCTTTTTCTAATCGACGGGCTAGGTGACGCTGCGTCACGTGGGCGATTTCGTGGCCTAATACCGCTGCCAGCTCGCTTTCTGTATCAGCTTCTGTGATTAAGCCTGTGTGTGTGCCAATGTAGCCACCCGGCATAGCAAAAGCATTTAAAGTGTCGTTTTGTACAACGAAGAAATAAAACTGGCGGTCATGGGCATCTGGGTTATTTTCGACCAGCTTAAAGCCCAAGTGCTTGATATAGTCGATGACTAAAGGATCTTGAACCAGAGGCAGGTAGCGTCGAATTTGACGCATATATTCATCACCTACGATTTGTTCCTGTAATTCTGACAATACCCGTGAGCTACTGCTGCCCATTTTGGGAAGTTCAGCATCTGCGGCAACAACAAATGTAGAAAAGCAACTAATCAGTGCAAGAATAAACTGTTTCAATCTTATATCACCATAATGCGATTTAATGTGGCTGGCAGGTCAGTATGACGATACTGGGTGTTTTTTAAACTGCTGCGGATGAGAGTGCTTTAGCCATCGTTTTAACAACCTGAACCGTAAATACTAAAGACTAACCGACTCTGACCGACTTAATTTACAAAAGTTCCTGTTCTGGGCTCTTGATTCACTGTGACGTCTCGCTCAAAATGACTATACCCCAAATTATAGTGAATGTAATGATATTGATATCATTATAAAATCTTATGCAACGACGAATCGACTTTAGTAATCTTAGGTGTCCGCTGGTTTTGGTGAAGGCGAAGCTTGAGCTAAAGCAAAGCCAACCAGGTGAAGAGTTGATTTTTCGTGTGACGGATGCCTCATTTTTTGACGACTTAGCCAAGCTGAAGCATAAGTATCATTGTGAGCTAACTCGTGAGGTTTATTCCAGTCATGAAGATATTAAAGTTGTTATGCTATAGCACAACTAGCGCCGACACTTACATTTCCAATGTTTGAATTATAAGCAAAACAAGATTACAGGACATTATGGCTAAACTATTTATGCGCTGGTTCCGACGCAATTTTTCGGACCCGCAAGCTGTTATTTTGATGGTGATACTGCTCGGTGGATTTTTAACCGTATACACTCTCAGCGAAATTTTAGCACCAGTATTTGTGGCCATTGTTCTGGCCTATCTACTTGAATGGGTGGTTGATGCCCTCGAACGCAAAAATGTAAAACGTTATTACAGTGTGGTACTGGTCTTTAGTGGATTTTGTGGCGTCTTTTTATTGCTCACTTTCGGTGTTATTCCCCTTATTTGGCAACAGCTAGAAAATCTTGTTGCCGAAGTACCAAATATGACTGAGAAAGCTCAAGCTGCTTTACAGTCACTATCACAAAAGTATCCCGGCGTTTTATCTGAAGAGCGTCTTTCAGAACTTTACACCAATATTGCAAAAAAAGTGGGTGATCAAGGAGAGTTAGTGGTAAAGGCCTCTGTCACTTCTTTAGTTAACATTGCCGCAATACTGGTCTATTTAATTCTTGTACCTCTCTTGATTTTCTTTTTTATGAAAGACAAGCGAGTCATTATTGACTGGGGGCTGCGTTGGTTACCTCGTGAACGTCAGTTAGCAAATAAAGTTTGGGATGAAGTGAATTTGCAAATTGGTAATTACATACGCGGCAAGGTTATGGAGATCTTTATTGTCGGCGCTGCCAGTTTTGCGGTGTTTTCATTTATGGGACTTAATTATGCGTTGCTACTTGGCGTATTGGTTGGGTTTTCTGTATTGATTCCTTACATTGGCGCTGCGGTAGTGACTATTCCCGTAGCCATCATTGCTTACTTCCAATGGGGATTTGAGTCTCAGTTTGTTTATTTAATGATTGCTTACTTTATTATTCAAGCACTTGATGGAAACGTCTTAGTTCCTATTTTATTTTCTGAAGCCGTTAACCTTCACCCGGTCGCTATTATTATTGCGGTACTTTTCTTCGGCGGTATCTGGGGCTTCTGGGGTGTCTTTTTTGCTATTCCACTGGCGACTCTGGTTAAAGCCGTTATTAATGGCTGGGATGATGTTAAAAAGGGCAGTGATGAGGATGAAGGGGAACCATGCCAGTAGGTTGTTTGAAGCTAGCTGCATGAATGCAGCTAGCTCGTGAATCTTCAATCTGATTCTGCTCTCATCCGGGTTGTTGCCTGACAATTCTGAGCCAAGAAAGAAAACCAAACAGAAACACAAAGTCAGAGCGAATTTTCCTTGGCACCGACAAGATCAAAAAATCCCAGCAAAATTAAGAGACATGCTTTTCACACAAAATCCCTTCTGAACAAATGCCGAGCGCAGCGGACTAGGGCGCTTTGCCCCTATTTTGTGATACAAAATGGGATCTAATGAGCTATTTACCGCTCTTGGTAAAGTATGCTCGTCAGGGGCGAAATATTTACTTTTAAAAGAGTTAAGGAAGTAACAGGTGATAATTTTAAGCTGACTAATCATTCAATTCGGCAAAATGAAAAAAGAAGCTTAAATGAAAAAGAATAGAACTAAAAACCACCACTCCTGATTATCAGAAATGATGGCCAAACACCTTATAACTCATCCGAAGCAAAATGCGCCAACCGCGAACGCTCACCCCGCTGCAACGTAATATGCCCACTGTACTTCCAGTCCTTAAACCTATCCACCACATAGGTAATCCCTGAGCTGGTATCTGTTAGGTAAGGCGTATCAATTTGAGCTACGTTACCCAAACAAATCATCTTAGTGCCGGGGCCAGCCCGAGTGATCAAAGTCTTCATTTGTTTGGGGGTTAGATTCTGAGCTTCGTCAATAATCACAAATTTATTTAAAAACGTACGGCCTCGCATAAACGACAGCGAACGCACTTTAAGCCAACGACTTAAAATATCCTGAGTCGCTTGTTGCCCCCATTCGTTATCACTTTGACTGGGTGCGAGCACTTCCAGGTTATCCATAAGCGCGCCCATCCACGGAGTCATTTTCTCTTCTTCTGTACCGGGTAAAAAGCCAATGTCTTCACCAACCGGTACAGTTACTCGAGTGACCAATACTTCTTTGTAAATTTTTTGTTCAATGGTTTGTTCTAGCGCCGCCGCTAGTGCCAATAAAGTTTTACCGGTTCCTGCGGGGCCGAGCAAAGATACAAAGTCAACTTCTGGGTCCATCAAAAGATTCAGCGCATAACTTTGTTCTCGATTACGGGCAGTGATTCCCCAGACATTATGGTTATCGGTGCGGTAGTCTTGTGCCAGTTCGATGATCGCTTCGTCGTTGTCGGTTTCGCGAACGGTAGCTTCAAAGTTATCTTCACCTTCTGAGTAAAGAAACATATTGGGATACCATTGCTTAACCAGTGGCCCTTTAACTTTGTAAAAGGTGCGGCCTTCTTCCAACCACGAATTCATTTCGCGACTGTGGGTTTCCCAAAAGTCTTCAGGCAAGCTGGCAGAACCCACAAACAATCGTTCTATTTCATCGAGCACATTGTCGTTAAAATAGTCTTCGGTATGTACACCAATGATCTTGGCTTTAATACGTAAGTTGATGTCTTTGGAAACCAGCGTTACCTGACGATCATGATGACGCTCTTTTAGTTTTAGCGCGATGTTTAAAATAGTGTTGTCGGCTTTCACTCCCGGAAGATTAGCGGGTAAGCTATCTGCGTGCTCTTTTGTTTGAAAAAAGATACGGCCTTCTCGAGTTTTTTCATCATTGACATAAGGAGAGCCTTCTAATGAAATACCCTGACTAATTTCAGTAGAATTTGCGCCGTTCATAAGTTCATCAAGGTATCGACTCACTTGACGCACATTACGAGCAACTTCGGATACGCCTTTTTTGGCGGCATCGAGTTCTTCTAAAACAACCATGGGAAGGTAAATATCATGTTCTGCGAAACGAAAGAGGGAAGTGGGGTCGTGCATTAATACGTTAGTGTCTAATACAAAGAGTCTTTTGCCTTCAACTTTTAATCGCGCCATATTGTAAAGTGTCCTCAAAGTGACTGAATGACTATGAGTTTAATTCTTGAACTGCCGCTAAAACCTCATCAACGTGACCTTTTACTCGTACTTTGCGCCACTCCTGACGGAGTTTACCTTTATCGTCGATAAGGAAAGTACTGCGTTCAATACCCATATATTCTTTGCCGTAAAGCTTCTTCAGTTTAATAACATCGTAGGCCCGGCACATGACTTCATCTTCGTCAGAAAGTAAATCAAAAGGAAACGATTGCTTTTCTTTAAAGCGCTCGTGAGATTTTATGGATTCTCGCGACACACCAAGAATGGCACAGTTTTCAGCCTCAAATTCTGCCATCAGATCACGAAAGTTCTGCCCTTCGGTTGTGCAACCGGGGGTGGCGTCTTTGGGATAAAAATAAATAACGAGATGTTGACCTTTGAAATCTTTTAGAGCGAGGGTTTGGTCGCCAGTGGCGGGAAGTTTAAAGTTGGGTGCTTTCTTTCCAACTTCTGGAAGGTTGGACAATCGAATAACTCCTTAGTTGAACATCCATGTTTTGAATCTACGACAAAGATTTGGCTCTTGCAACTGCAATTACAAGATTTTTTATCTTTGTTGCTCTAAGGAATTATGCTGTTTGAAGTGGTTCGATGTTTGCATCAAGATTACGCTTGGTACAAAGCTCTTCGAAGTCACGTTTTATTTTGGCTAAAGAAGCATCAACTGAGATGCTAACGGTCATTTTTATCTCGCCCATCAGTGTGCCAGTGTGAGGTGCGTGGTAAGTATGACAATTCATTTCTTCAATGTTGATTTTTTTCTCTGCAAAGAACTCAGTGATCTCGCTGGTTACTCCTTTATCTTCTAGCGTGATAATACGCACGCGATAAGGAGCGGCGCGTTCTTCTGTTGGAGACTCGTCTGTACGTTTGAACATGGTAATCAAGTTCAAACTCTGAGCTTTAGCAGGGAGCTGATGTTCTAATTTGGCCAAGGCGTTCCATTCTCCACCCACTTCCATAATGACGGCAAACTCGTTCCCCATGACGGTCATGCGGCTTTCCAGTATGGTGGCGCCCAAATCAGAAATCAGACGAGTAATTTTGTTTGCCATGCCCGGTTGATTCGGAGCAATGGCTGATATGACTAAACGTGACGACATAATTTATTCTTATAGTTTACAGAGACAGGCTAGTATCATTGCTTTTTGAGTTTTTGCAAGCAGATACTGAACTTTCGTCTCGTTTTTTTATCGTTTTGGTTAGGTTTTATACCATGCTTTGGATATTTAGCGGCATCCTTAATAAGGGATAGGCTAGCTGTATTTTCTTACTATATAAAGTACGTTTGATACGTGCTTTTGCTCTAGTCCTCTAACTTAGGGGGATTAAAGATTCATTAGATCGCCTTTCTATAAACAAAACTTGTTAATCCTGCGCCTCGCCAGTAACATAGCGCCTTCGATAATTTTAGGAACTCAGCTATGTTAAAGGGCAGCATCGTCGCTTTGGTGACTCCTTTTGCTGAAAATGGGGCGGTTGACCGACCCGCACTGCAAGCTTTGGTTGATTGGCATCTCGAAGCCGGCACTGAAGCTCTGGTTATCGGGGGAACGACGGGTGAGTCGTCTTCGTTATCCAGTGATGAATTATTATCCATTATCGAGCTGACTTTAGAACGGGTTCAGGGCAAGATTCCTGTGATTGTTGGCAATGGGGCTATCTCTACGGCCAAAAGCATTGAAATAACCCAACAGCTGAACCATTTACCCATCAATGGTTTTCTCTGCGTAACCCCTTATTATGTGAAACCTTCGCAAGCAGGCCTTATTGCCCACTTTCATCAGGTGGCAGAGGCAGCTCAACATCCACTGTACCTATATAATGTACCTGGACGAACCTGCTGTGATCTTATCAATGACAGCGTATTTCAGCTGGCTGAGCACGAGAATATCGTGGGTATTAAAGATGCGACAGGTGATATTGGTCGAGCAAAGGAACTAATTGAGCGTGTTGATGGTCAATTCTGTTTGTTAAGTGGTGATGATGCGACCTCGTTTGAGTTTATGCAGATGGGCGGACATGGCGTTATTTCTGTAACCTCCAACGTGGTGCCTGAGTTAATGAGCCAACGCTGTCGGTTAATCATTGAAAATCGCACCGAAGAAGCTCGCGAGATTGAGCAACAAATAGCCTCCCTGCACCAATTGTTATTCGCCGAAGCGAATCCTATTCCTGCAAAATGGGCATTGAGCTATCTGGGTAAACTAAAAAATAATTTGCGCTTGCCGTTGACTCCTCTTGTTGAGCAACGAGATGCATTGCAGGCGGCTTTGGACTCTCTGTAGTTCGGTATTAATTAGGAGAAAGATTGAATGAAGTATTGCTTGGCTGTTAGTTCTTTTGCGGCCCTGTTTTTGAGTGGCTGTAGTTGGTTGCACGGTGACAGTAGTGATGGCCAGGGATTTGATCGGGATTACCGAAATGCCAAAGAAGAAAAGCCCCTAAACGTACCCTCAGATTACGATACATCCACTTTGCGGGATGAGCTAAAGTTGCCACCAAAAGCGAACTTGGAAGGTCAGGTTGGAGATCAGCTAGATCGACGTCCTCCGCAACAGATTTTGGCCGTGGCAAAAGGTATGCGAGCTAACCGAGAGTCTGCCCACCCGGCGATTTTCTGGGAAGGTAGCCTTGAGAAAGCACAGCAAAACTTGCAAGAGTTTTTTGCTAAAAGCGACATTCAATACCAATCTGCATCACCAAATGTAGTGCGTACCGAATGGGTGGTTCAATCTAACGAGACCTGGTGGCGTTCACTGTTTGGCTCTGAGCTGCCAAAAATGATTCGCAGCAAGTTCGATATCGAAATTTCACCGGGCGTACGTAAAGGTGAAACTCAAATCGCTGTTAATCAAACTCTGTTCGAAACTATGAGCTTTGATGAAGACGTTTGGTTGAGAAAGCCAAGCAATGTTCGTGTTGCGACCCAGTTTCTGAACCGTTTTATCGCCCATATAGACCATGTTGAGCGTAAAGAAAACGCTAGCCGACTGCGTAAGTTGAATAAAGGCTTTGTGGTTACATTGGGTACCGATGCCGATGGTAACGCAGCCCTAGTTGCTGACACTCAATGGCGTACGGCCTGGTTAAAGAGTCCGGCGGTATTGGCTCCGTTTGGCTTTAAGATGAATGACCAGGACAATTCTCGTAGCACGTATTTCTTCGAGTTTGAACCTAATGAACCTGGCTTCTTTGCTTCGCTGGTGGGTGCCGACGAAGCCGTTGTTTTAGATCTTAAAGAAGGGGTTTATCAATTAGTCGTTATGGGCAAAGACGGTGGACCCGTTACCATGACGATTATTGACGATGACGGTAACCCGTTAACCGATACCAAGTTGGCTCAGCTGTTCCCTCACCTTGCTGAGGCCTTTGGACGTACTCAGAAGATATTCAAGGAATAATCACCCAAAGTGCGTTGTTGTTCTATTGGCTCTGGCAGCAAAGGGAATGGAACCCTGATTGCTGCTGGAGATACCATTCTATTGGTCGATTGTGGTTTTAGCGTTAAAGAAACGGTTGCCAGATTAGCGCAAAAAAACCTTGAGCCTGACGACTTATCTGCCATTCTTATAACTCATGAGCATGGTGATCATGCGCGAGGAGTTACGGCTTTTTCTCGAAAATTCGGTATACCTGTTTGGTTAACTCGAGGCAGCCGACTCCATTCTAGTTGTGAGAAACTTGAATCTTATCAATGGCTTGAGCCTGGGCAATCAGTCTCTATCGGCGACATTGAAGTGCTACCTTACACAGTGCCGCATGATGCCAGAGAGCCAGTGCAGTTTGTGTTTCAGTCATCTGAAGGTAAAAGCATCGGCTTGCTGACCGATACTGGGCACATTACACCTCATATCATTGAAGTGTTACAGAGCTGTCAGCTATTACTGCTAGAGTTTAATCATGACTTGGCGATGTTACAAAAGAGCAGTTATCCAGCTTCGTTAAAACGGCGTATTTCGGGACCCTTTGGTCATTTAAACAACGATCAAGCGGCTTCGTTATTACGACAACCTCTGTCACAACTGTCTTATTTAGTCGCCATGCATTTGAGTGAAGAAAATAACTGCCCAGAGCGGGTTGGTGACATCATTCAGCAGAACTTAAACGGGCGCGATATTGAGTACTTTGTAGCTAAGCAATCCGGTGGATTTGGTTGGATTACATTGGCTGACGAGTGATGTTGTACTGGTTTAAGTCATTAAACCATTGTTAACGCAGACTGTGAGCTTCTATCATGGAAAAAGTCAGTGAGTTGGTAACGGGCAAAGCTAAATCCGTGTTTTCTACCGAGCAAAATGATCGACTGGTTTTGTTGTTTCGTGACGATACAAGTGCTTTTGATGGTGCTAAAACTGAGCAGCTCGCGCGTAAAGGAAAAGTAAATAACGCGTTTAATGGCTACATCATGCAGAAGCTTGAAGCCGCAGGCATTCCTACCCACTTTGAACATATCTTAAATGACAACGAATCCATTGTTAAAAAACTGGATATGATCCCTGTCGAATGCGTTGTCAGAAACATTGCCGCTGGCAGTATTTGTAAGCGCCTTGGGGTTCAAGAAGGTCTTGAGCTTAACCCATCAACCTTTGAGTTTTTCTATAAAAGCGATGAGCTTCATGATCCTATGATCAACGAGTATCACATTCGTTCTTTCGGCTGGGCTAGTGATGACGAAATGGCCAAGATGAAAGAACTGACCTTCAAGGTGAACGATGTATTAAAACTGCTTTTCTCAGAGGCAGGAATGTTGTTGGTGGACTACAAATTAGAGTTTGGTCGTTATGAAGGAAATGTTGTTTTAGGCGATGAATTTACCCCAGATGGTTGCCGATTGTGGGACAAAGAATCGTTGAAAAAATTGGATAAAGATCGCTTTAGACAAGGACTCGGAGATGTAGTTGAGTGTTATGAAGAGGTCGCGCGGCGAATTGGGTTAGAGGTGTAGTTTTTTCGAGTTGTTTTGCTACTCTAAACGAAAGTTCTTACTTGCTTTCTGCTGCAGGTTTCGCCTCTGCCAGGCGAGTCCCTTTTGTAAGCCCACAAAAGGGACGAAAAAGGGCTATGTTCCAAAGATGAGGCCTTCGGCACCACTCCGTAAAGCCTTAGCCCTTCGACTGATCGTCTTATACGCACATCCTTGTGCGGATAAGACTCTTGCTGCGTCCGTGCAGCAAGCCAGTGCGGTCTAAGTCTTTACTCCGCTCTCATCCAGTCACAAAGGAGTCGTCTGACAATTTTGAGCTAAGAAAGAGAACGAGACAAAAAACAAAGTCAGTTCGAATCTTCCTTGGCACAGACAAGACCAAAAAATCCCTTTAGAATTAACAGACATACTCAACCTACAAAATCCCTGCTGAACAAATGCCAGCGCAGCGACCAAGGGCTCTTTGATTCCTTTACAGCTCTTGGTAAAGGAATTCGCCGTCTGGCGAAACCCAATATTTCAAAAGAGTAGGGGAGTTAAGAAAGTATTTTGAATCAAGCAAATACTTTAAGCGAAGAAATTCGCTATCTGGCGAAACCCGACATACTAAAAGAGTAGAGAAGTAACAGAAGATCTTTTGAACTAATAATAATCACCAAACAACAGACATAAAAAAACTCTCCGAAGAGAGTTTTTTTAGCAACTAAGAAACATTAAAGCTGAAACACAATCGGAACGTCAAACTCAAACTGCGGCTCTTCAAGCTCTTCTGGCACCCTTGGGAATGGTGCTGATTTACGAATCATCTTGATGACTGCTTTATCCAGCTCACGAGAACCTGTGCGCTCCAGCAACATCACTTCGATCAATTCGCCTGAACGGTCAATAATAACGTGAGCAGTACCTTCGCCTTGCTCGCCATTACGTAATGCTTTGACTGGATAGGTTTGATTTTTACGAACTTCGCTAATGAGTTCTCTAACAAAACTACCACGAATCAAGTCGGCATCAATGTAATCATCTTCAAATTCTGGCTCAGGCAGCTGAATTTTAGGACGAACCGTAGGCTTGATAACTGGCTTTTTAACCACCGCAACCTGTGTTTTTTCTGGTGTTTTCTTGGGTGGGTCTTTCTTCACCACTTTTTTCACTGGAGGCTTAGGCGTTGGTTTTGGCGTTGTCTTTTTGGGAGTCGCTGCTGGCTTTTTAGCGGGTTGAGTTTTGGCGGCAACGGTTTCTACTGGCGCTTCAACAACTTCTGGTTCAGGCAGCTTGATGCGTCCTTTGATAGGTGCCAAAGCAACAAACTTGGTTTTTAGATTTTTACTGGTTGATTGCGATGATTCGCCCAGTATCCCTTCCTTAAACGCTTTGGTTGGTGGCACGCTACCAACCCAGGCATTCATCAGAAGAGAGAAAAAGTCAGGGTTTTGAATCGTATCGAAGAGAACATCATTGATGTAAACCAAGGTTCCTTTGCCTGGAACAAAATCCAGATTTATTTCGTCACCACGAATAAAATTCTCTTTGAATAAATTAGAGAAGGTCACAATTTCTTTGGTCAATGGACGCCAAACTTCACGAGGGTTGTTCATGGCGATGCGTTCTTTCCAGTGACGGCCAATTTTTCGATTGGAGTAGTTGTCGATAACAAATCGTAGTGACATTCGTTTGGCTGTGGAGTTTTCTTTGATGACGTTAAGAGAATTAACGCCAGGAGGGACGAACAATGCGCCAATGTAGACATCGTTACGCAGTTCTTTCGCTAGCCCAATACCTTTTAACTGGACTTGGCTACCATCCTCTAAAGTGGCGGTTTCCATTCCGTAGCAGGTTAAGCTGATAAGGCTGAGCACTAAAATACTGCTCAAACGCGAAAACAACTGGCGTAGATTCATATAACTCTCCACTTACACAATACATCGGTTAAAGTGAGTATGTTTCACTAATCAGTTATCTGAGATTCAATGCTATCCTATCGAGCTTGCAATATTTTAAGCTCTTTAGTTAACGTGAAGCACAGATTGTAATCAAAAGCGCGATACGATTTTAATATTATACAACTGCTTTTTAAATTCAATAGGTACAACTCATATTACAACGGCTGGCAGAGAGTCGTTTGATTACGCTGCAACACCCTGAAAGTCTGATGAGTAGGGCGATAGCACCATAACATTACGTGGTTCTTCGCTTAGCATGGAATTTAAGCAAAAACTGCCGAGCAGTACCCAAATTCATAATCGTTTGTAATATCATCCACCATATAACCAAAAAGTTGTTGTTTTTACAAGATATTTTATCAAAATAATTGCTAGTTAATAATCTTAAAGAAGGCACTTTTTTGGTGGGAATTGGTTGTTTCTTTTGCAGCATTTCTAGCTCAGTAAAGTCAGGCTAAGTTACTGTTTTTGCGCCATTCATGCTCTTTTGCACTATGCTTAGATGTCTCGGGATATCAGAGGTTTTATGAAATACATCAGTACCAGAAACAAACATAAGCAGGCATCTTTTTCTGATGCCGTGCTGCAAGGTTTAGCCGATGATGGGGGATTGTATGTTCCGCAGCATTTTCCTCAGTTGTGGGATTCTGAGCTTCCAAATCAGTGGCCGGGCTATACATCTTTTGCTAATCAGGCTTTCTCGCACTTTATGCAGGAAGATTTTTCGTCGGCACAAATCGAGGCATTGACTGCATCGGCTTATCAGGGGTTTTCTACGCCCACGGTGACGCCCGTTGAGTCCTACGGCCGTTATCAGGTACTTGAGTTGTTTCATGGTCCCACGTTAGCGTTTAAAGACATCGCATTGCAGTTTTTAGGTCAGGTCTTTTCTCAGCTGCTTGAGCAAGAACAGCGCTCCATTAGTGTTTTAGCGGCCACATCAGGTGACACTGGCGGAGCGGCCATCGCAGGACTATCAAACTTGAGTCATTGCCAGGTATTTGTGTTGTACCCAGATCAACGGGTTTCTGAGGTTCAGGAGCTGCAGATGACTGCGGGTGTGGCAGACAATATTTTTCCACTCGTTTTGAAAGGCAGCTTCGATGATGCACAAGCCATTGTTAAGCAACTGTTTTCTGATCCCGAGTTTAACCAGCAGGTGGCGTTAGGTGCGGTTAATTCAATTAACTGGTGCCGGATTATGGCGCAAATGATTTATTACTTCTCAGCGGCTTGCCAGGTGAGCCGAGTTGATAATTTGTCTTTTGCCGTGCCGACAGGCAACTTTGGTGATGTATTGGCAGGCTATTATGCGCATCGCAGTGGTTTGCCAGTAAAGCAGTTTATCGTCGCTTGTAATGAGAATGATTTGCTGGCGCGCCTATACACTGATGGTGTTTATGCGCCCGGTCTTTCGCGGGCAACTTTAAGTCCTGCAATGGACATTCAAGTGGCCAGTAATTTTGAACGCTTGTTGTTTGAACTGGCTGATCGAGATTGCGAGTATGTGAATGCCAAGATGAAGCAGCTCGCTGAGCGAGGAGAGTATCGCCTGGAGCCTGAGCTGATGGACCGCTTTCGTGAGTTATTTGTTGTCTACTCTGTTTCTGATGAGCAAACACGAGACAAGATGCGAGAGTTGTCACAATTAGGCTGTCCTGTTGATCCTCATACTGCGGTGGGTCTGGTCGCTGCGGATCATTGCGGCGATGAGAGCACGGTGTGTTTATCGACGGCGCACCCCGTTAAATTTGAAGAAACGCTGGTTGAAGTGTGCCAGTCTCCCATTGAGTTGCCAACGTCCGTTGCTCAATTAAAAAATAAACCTCAGGTTCGATATCCTATCGAAAATGATATTCGACAGGTTAGAGAGTTTATTTTGCAGCATCAAGTATCCGTTTCTTAGATTAAAAACTGAATATCAAATAAATAATATCGTTTGTTTTGCCAATGCATAAGAATGTGCGTTGGCGGTTGAATGGAATAAAGGTAAAAGCATGACTTTAAATCAACGCTCAGTCGTAGCAAAGTTTGGTGGAACAAGTGTTTCGTCTCCAGAATCGTTAGCTAATTTAGTTACTATCGTAGGCGACTATCAGCGACAAAAGAAACAGGTGTTGATCGTTGTGTCTGCACTGAGCGGTGTGTCTAACTTGCTTGAATCTTTGATTCAGGATGAGTCAGAGGTTTCTGTTGATCAGGTGACAGCCGAGTTGCGCGAAAGACATCAGCAGTTGATGACGCCTTTGGGCATTCAAGATGCAACATTAGACGGGTTTATTGAAGATACGCTGCAGCGTTTGCCTGCGCTTTATCATAAGTTTCGTAATCATGTTCATGTTGAGCGTTATTCTGCTATTGCTGACATTATGTCGACAGGAGAGTTGTTGTCATCGCAACTAATTCGTACTTATCTGGAGCAGCAATTAAATCGAGAAGTGATATGGACGGATGCTCGAGAGTGGTTGTTTACCCATGATAATCCAGCAACATCGCTTAGTGATCGGTATTTGAACGCAGAGTGTGAAGTTGCTTATAGCGAAAAGCGCCGTAAGACACTTTCAAGTATGGGAGACGTTGTTATTACCCAGGGATTTATTGCCTGTAACTCTTGTGGTGAAACCGTCATTTTAGGGCGTGGTGGATCGGATACTTCAGCGACCTGTCTGGGAGCACTCATTGGCGCAGAACAAGTGGATATCTGGACAGATGTACCTGGCATGTTTTCGGCAAACCCAAGAGTCATACCTCAAGCACGCCAACTGTTGCAGTTGGAGTACAAAGAAGCGCAAGAAATTGCCTCAACAGGTGCAAAAGTTTTGCATCCGCGTTGTTTAAGAGCAGCGCGAAAAGAAAATATTCCCGTGTTTGTTGGTTCTACTTTTGACCCCGGCAAAGGTGGCACGCTCATCGGTCACTTCTCGCAAAACGATCCACAGGTTAAAGCGATTTCTGTGCGCAGTGGTGTGACTTTGATTTCGATGGAAACTTCGGACATGTGGAGAAAACCTGGCTTTCTTGCTCAGGCGTTTGGTTGCTTTGATGAGTTGGGTCTATCTATTGATCAGGTTTCGACATCCGAAACCAATGTTACCGTCACGCTGGATAAGTTGACTCAGGGCATTGATACTCAAAGAATTGAACAGCTCGTTTCGCGACTAGAGTCATTTTGTCGTGTTTCGATTATTCGCGATTGTGCGGCCGTCAGTATTGTAGGGCGCTCGATTCGTATGTTGTTATCGCAACTGAGTTCTGCGTTTGATGCATTCCAAAACCGTTCGGTGCACATGCTGACTCAAGCGTCTAATGACTTAAACTTTACTTTCGTAATTAACGAAAATGATGCAGCACCATTAGTTGAAAAACTGCATGACTCTTTGATTGCTACGCTCGGTGTGAATGAGCAAATGGGGCACTCTTGGCAACGAATTTTTAATTTAGCCAATAGTGATGACAACCTTAATCGCCAAGAACACTGGTGGTATGAGCAACGTTTGGAATTGATCGACATTGCTCATAAGCAAGGTGCAAGTTATGTTTATTCACTTGCCAAAGTGGAAGCACAAATTAAGCAGGTGCAACAATTGAAGAATATTGATCGCGTGTTCTACGCTATCAAAGCGAATCCTCACAAAGATATTCTTGAGGTCGCTGTCAACTCCGGCATTGGTCTGGAGTGTGTGTCCTGGAATGAAGTGGAATACGTTTTAAACTTGTTCCCAGATCTTGATCGCGAGCGTATTCTTTTTACGCCTAACTTTGCGCCCCGTGAAGAATATGAAGCTGCCATCGAGGCCGGCATTTTCTTAACACTCGATAATCTGTATCCATTACAAAACTGGAAATCACTTTTTGCTGGTCAAAAAGTTTTGTTACGGATCGACCCCGGACAAGGTGAAGGTCATCATCAACATGTAAAAACCGCAGGCAACGAAGCTAAGTTTGGTATTCCACTCAGTAGTCTGGAACAATCACTAGAGTTGATAAAAGAGTTAGAGTTGCAAGTAATCGGTTTGCATTGCCATGTAGGGAGCGGCATTTTAACGTCTGGAAACTGGCAAAAGAATGGTCTTCGGTTGGCACAGCTAGCGCGCCATTTTGCTGACTTAAAATATATTGATTTGGGAGGTGGCTTAGGTATTGTTGAACGACCTCAACAACAACCTCTGGATTTACAAAAAGTTGATGAGTCGTTAGCAACCTTAAAGCAGTCGCTAGAGGGGATCGAATTGTGGATGGAGCCCGGGCGATATATTGTTGCGCAAAGTGGTGTTTTGTTGGCTCGAGTGACGCAAACAAAAGGCAAGCAAGGATCTTTGTATCTTGGAGTTGAGACTGGGATGAATTCTTTGATTCGTCCTGCGTTATACGGTGCTTATCATCCCATTGTTAATTTATCTCGCATTGATCAGGCGGCTACCGAAAAGATGACTGTCGTTGGCCCGATATGTGAGACTGCCGACAAACTGGGGCTGGACCGAATGTTACCCGAATCTTTTGAGGGTGATGTTATGTTGATTGCTAATGCTGGGGCTTATGGAGCGGTGATGTCATCACAATACAATATGAGAGCACCCGCTAAAGAACTGACGTTGTAACTCAGTTAAATCCGTTAGCACCTGCACCTTTAAGGTGCTAACGAAGGACGAACAAAAGGGATGGATACACCCACTTATACCCGTCGCCTTTCAAGGTGCAGCGGTGTTGGATGCGCGCACTCACCCCAATCACTTAATGTATCTAAGCTCAGAGGATTCGCTTGCTGGCCGCCTACCTGCACCACGAAATACTTATGGTATATATGCAATTGATGAGCCTTGGGGCATTAGAATTCGTAATATATTCAAGGCGTATTGAGATATAGCCGTCTATTTACCTCATTTTAACTCTTTTTTTTATAAAACGATGACTTTTATAAAAAATTGATCTAAATTCGTCAGAATAAGCATGGTATAAACAACAGTTATTAATCTTTATTTTATTTAATATCGCTTATTTGAGATAAAAGTGGGCGGTTGTTAATAACTGAATGATTAAAGCTTATTGGTAGTTTGTGGCAGGCGATTGCCGCATGCGTTACCTGTTCCGAAGGACTGGACATTGAGGTTTTGGATCAGTTGTTTGTTCAGTCATACTGGGGGGTAGGAAGTAACGTGGGACAATTAACCAAAGTAGCCTTTGTTTTATTATTCATGGTTGGTGGGCTGAGTGTATCGGCTGCCGACAATCAGGCCATCTATTCATTACAAAAATCATCAGTTGATGGTAACGATGTTTTTCTTAACGGTATGGGGGCAGCCAAAAAGCTGAATGCCGACTACTATATTGCTGCACTTTACTTGCAGACAAAGTCTGGCATTGATACCGATATTATTTTCTTAAATACACCTAAACGTCTCGAAATCAAATTTTTACTTGAGCGAGTATCAGCACGAAGCTTTGGTCGTGAGTTAGCAACAGCGCTCAAAATCAATAATGACCCTTCTGAGTTGGGAGCTTATCGCAGAGAGTTGCGCGAGTTGATTGGACTGTTTCGTGGCATCTATAAACAAGGTGATAAGCTGCAGTTTGATATCATGCCAGGCAAAAGTGTTTCGATTCGTTATAACGGCGATCTATTAGGACGATTCCGCACCAAAGGATTCGATAAAGTTCTAATGAAAGCCTGGTTGGGTCAAAAACCTTCGAGTACCGCGTTTAAAGCTGGGCTTGTTGGCAACAACGATGATGAAACCGCCGTGGCTCTTCTTAAGCGTTACGTAGACTCTTAATTGTATTAGACCTTAATTAATGACTCTGATATTGGCCTTGTGGTTTGAGGCCATAGTGCCATTACTCCAGGTTACTCGCTGTTCGCATGCAGTAATCTAGCCATGCATCTCACTGTCGTTGATGGCATTTTAGACACAACAGAGGCGTTCAATCCAAAAAGTAGTCAATCCTGAGCCCTCCGACAACAGGTCGGAGCTGGCTGCTTGTTAGCGATATTGGGGATTGGGCATTTACAATGCCCGTTCGCACTATTATGCTTCTGCTTTCTGACTTGAAAGCAGTTTTCTTTTTATGATTCATATCAATGACAACTTTGCTGGCGGAAACATCCAGGTATTAGATGCTTCTGATCCTCAGCAGGTTTCTCTTTCTATCCGCAACGACAATCAATCTGAGTTTAAACAGTGGTTTTATTTCAAGGCCTTTGCTGAAGTTGGCCAGCAGGTTAACTTTAGCCTTAAAGATGCTAAAGACTGTGCGTATCCAGAAGGGTGGGAAGGTTATCAGACCCTTTGTAGCTATGACGGCCATGAGTGGTTTCGAATTCCGACAGAATACAAAGACGGCGAGCTTTCTTTTCAACTAGAGTTTGATGCCCCTGCTGCCTTTTTTGCCTATTTTGCTCCTTACACCTACGAGCGCCACATGAATCTGGTGCAGCAGGTTCAGCTACATCCTGAGTGTGAGCATCGGCTTCTGGGCTATACCTTAGATGGTCGCGAAATGAACATGTTGGTACTGGGTAACCAAGAGGCTGACAAAAACATCTGGATCATTGCGCGACAGCACCCTGGCGAGACCATGGCTGAGTGGTTCATAGAGGGAATGTTAGATCGCTTACTTGATAGCGATGATGCTTTGTCGCGAGATATGCTATCTAAAGCGACAATCTATGTTGTGCCAAATATGAACCCTGATGGGTCTGAACGTGGTCACTTGAGAACCAATGCCAAAGGCATCAACCTCAACCGTGAGTGGGACAAAGCCACCATGGAACTCAGCCCAGAAGTTTATCTGGTGCGTGAACAGATGGAAAAACTGGGCGTAGACATGTTTTTTGATGTTCATGGTGATGAAGGGTTGCCCTATAACTTTGTCGCGGGTTCTGAAGGTATTCCTTCTTACAATGAGTCTCTGGCGACTGCAGAAAAGAACTTTATCGAGCGATTTAAAGCAGCGACACCTGAGTTTCAAGATGAATATGGCTACCCGAAAGATGAGCCTGGTAAAGCCGATTTGAGTATTGCGAGCTCGTGGGTAGGCGAAACCTTTAAGTGTCTTTCGTTAACGCTAGAAATGCCCTTTAAAGACAATGCCAATCACCCAGATTTGGAGCGAGGCTGGTCAGCACAGCGCAGTCAATTGTTAGGGCAATCCATGTTGCAGCCAATTTATCAGGCACTGCTAGACACACAATAATCACTTTTGGATGCCGCTGGTTCAGCGGCGACAACCAACATGCTGCGCTCAGCAGCTCAATATGATCGAATAGAAGACCATTATGGAAAAAAGCATCTTAATATTAGGGGCTGGCTTTGTTGCTGGTCCAGCGGTTGAGTACTTAACCCGTAACGAAAACAACCAGATTACCCTTGTTTCACACATCTTGGCCGAAGCAGAAGCCTTGGCAGGTGAGCATCCGCGCATCAAGGCTATGCAGGGTGATGTTAGCGATAAGCAACAGATGGGCGCTTTGGTAGAGCAACATGATTTGGTGATCAGTCTGGTGCCGTATCTCTTCCATGTGGCGATTGCCGAACTATGCATTGAGCATAAAAAGCCAATGATCACCGCTTCTTACGTGAGCCCAGAGATGAAAGCTCTGGATGCAAAAGCGTCAGAAGCAGGTGTGCTGGTGTTAAACGAAATTGGCCTTGATCCGGGTATTGATCACCTGTCGGCGATGAAAATCATTGATGAAGTTCATGCCGAACAGGGTGAAGTGCTCAGCTTTGCCTCCTGGTGCGGCGGATTACCTGCGCCTGAGTGTAATAACAATCCACTTGGTTACAAGTTTGCCTGGGCGCCGCGTGCAGTGCTACTTGCGCTGCTCAATGAAGCACGTTTTTTGAAGTCGGGCGCTATTTCTGACATAGCTCCAGATGCCTTATTGGATAATGTAAACGATGTTTATGTTACCGATGAGTTTGATTTAGAAGGGTATCCTAATCGAGATTCCAGTAACTATCGTGAAGCTTACAATATCCCTGAAGTTCAAAATTTAATTCGCGGTACTTTACGTTATAAGGGCTTTGCAGAGATCTTTAAGGCCGCTCGTGCATTAGGGCTGTTGAGCCTTGAGCCGGTCGAGCCTTCGCAGTTGGAAGGTAAAACCTGGCAACAGTGGTTTGAAGCTCAAGTAGATGCGCTGGACTTTGGTTTTTCTGCTGAAGTGTTAGAAGCGTTAGAGTGGCTGGGCTTCTCGGCTGATGAGCCGCTGCCAGTTGCAAACACCATGCTGGACGTTTTCTGTGCCTTATTGCAGCAAAAGTTGAACTACGAAGCGGATGAGTTCGATATGATCGTGTTGCAGCATAAGTTTGAAGTGAAGAAACAAGATACCGTAGAAAACTTAACTTCGACACTGGTCGTCAAAGGCGAAGCGGGCGGCTTTTCTGCCATGGCAAAGACCGTAGGCTATCCCGTTGCTATTGCCTGTCAATTAGTTCTCGACGGTCAAATAACGGAGTCGGGTGTTAAGATTCCTGTGAGCCCAGTTTTCTATGAGCCGTTGTTGGCTGGGTTAGAAAAAGAGGGGATTATTTGTGAAGAAAAAACTGTGCCAGCTTTTCAGGAGCGCTTTTTTGATTAATGGCCAGCTACATCATTGATTTGAACATTCCTGCTCATGAATGGTTACGACTTTATCGTGGGCAGGCCACTCATCTTCATTGTGTAGCGCGCAGTGGGCAGTCTATTCGAATTGCCGCCAGGCACTTCCAGCCCCATGTTACCCACAATGGAATTAATGGTGTTTTTCGATTAGAAACCGACCAAAACCACCGTTTTATGTCATTAAATAAAATTAGCGGTTAGTTTATGTTGCGGTGCGTCAGCTTGGTTGTGACTATAACTCATTGATATACAACAATATATACGCATCAAAAAAAATGCTTTAAACTGGTCGGACGATTATGAATAATAACGTCAGAAGTAATCTGCTTTGGTGTCGGTGAATTTTGTTTCATTTTCTAAATCTGGCAGATTGTGTATTTGAATTTGTTTTGGTCAATTACAAGCCAAATACATCCATAAAATCAAACGGGGAAGGTAAAAAAAGATGATAAAAAAAGGGCTTAACCAAGGTGCTCATTCCTTATCTCCTCGATGGACCAAGGTCGCAACAGCTGTCACGATTGCACTAACAGCTGCTATGCCGAGCCAGGCCATCGATATTTCTTGGGGAGACTGGGAAGGTAGCTTCGACTCTACATTATCTGCGGGTATCAGTTGGCGTGCCGAAAAAAGAGATTTCAATCTTATCGGTCACACCAAAGATCCTAGCAACGTCGCTTTAGATCCTAACGGCATTCCTTTTGTGCCTTTGCAAAACCGAGTAGGGTCTTACTCAAACAATGGTGACGACGGTAACCTTAACTTTCATCAGTGGGATTCCTTCTCTAAAGTATTCAAAGGCAGCCATGACTTTGGTATGCAGCACTCTAGCGGCTTTGGTTTCTTTGCTCGTGGAACCTGGTTCTACGATGCAGAAATTAAAGACGACGATCGCCGTTTCCGCGCTATCGCAGAAGAGTCAAAAGACATTCAGGGTTCTGATGCCCGTATCTTAGACGCTTATATCTACCATACTTTTGAGTTTGAAGAGTCGGTATTACAATTGCGTTTAGGTGAGCAGGTTATCAACTGGGGTGAGAGTACGTTTATTCAACACAGTATTTCTGAAGCCAACGCCCTTGATGCTACCAAACTGCGTGTTCCTGGTTCTGAGCTGAAAGAAGCCTTTATCCCCGTGCAAACTTTATGGGGCTCTTTTGACCTCACCGAAAATCTAACGTTAGAAGCCTACATTCAGTTTGAGTGGGAGCATGTTCGTTTAGACGAAGCTGGCACTTATTTCTCGACAACTGATTATGCGGGTGAATATCGTGCTAACGAACAGTATATTTCATTGGGCTTTGGTATTCGTCCAGAAGACGACCCTTTCACTAATGATTTCAATCCTTTAACCACAGCTGACGACGAAAGCTTTGGCAATCGTGCTCTACGTCTAGACGATCGTGATGCGCGCGATGATGGTCAGTTTGGTATCAAATTAGGTTGGTATTCGCCAGAGTTAAATGACACTGAGTTTGGCTTTTACTACATCAATTACCATAACCGTCGTCCGGTCATTACGGCGAATGCATATAGCATCGTTCCTGTGGGTGCAGCGAACTACACTGGTGTGACAGGATTCTTCGAATACATCGAAGATATCGAGCTATATGGTATCAGCTTCAATACATCAACCGATAGCGGTCTATCGATTGCTGGTGAGTTATCTTACCGTATCGATGAGCCTCTACAGATTGACGATGTAGAAATTCTATTTAAGACCCTTGAGCCGATTGGTGCGGTACCTCCTGGTACATCGCAGATTGCAGGTTCTCCAAATATGGGCGATGAGATTTCTGGTTACCGCTTGTTCAACAACTTGCAGGGCCAGTTCACATTGACTTCGTTCTTAGGGCCTGGAATGGGTGCTTCTCAGTGGACTGCACTGGTTGAAGTGGGCTTCAACCAGATTGAAGACATGCCAAGTCAGGACGAATTGCGTTTTGAAGCTCCTGGTACTGCTCGTAGCGGTAACGTGGCTCGTGCTGAGTTTGACGCGAACGGCAATCCAACAGGTCTAGAAGGTGTAGAAACCAACGGTTTCGCGGATGATTTCTCTTGGGGTTACCGTGCGGTGTTACGTGCTGAATACCCAGATGCCATCGCAGGATGGAACTTAACACCTCGAATTATATTCCAACATGATGTAAGCGGTAATACACCTGTACCTATTGCTAACTTCATTGAAGGCCGTAAAGCCACGGCGTTGGGTGTAACTGCTGACTACCTGCAGAAGTGGAAATTTGATTTTTCCTATAATATGTTCTCAGGTGGTGGAACTCAAAACTTATTGTCTGACAGAGACTTCGTGGCTCTAACTGGCAGTTATTCATTCTAAGAAGGTTGGTGAAATGAATTTAAAAGTGATGAAAAGTATCGTAGCAGGAGCCATTGCGTTTGCATTAGCCAGTGGCACTGCTGAAGCGAAAATGACGCCTGAAGAAGCGAAACGCTTAGGCGCAGACTTGACGATGACAGGTGCCGAAAAGGCAGGCAATAAAGATGGGACTATCCCTGAGTACACTGGCGGTATTACTCAACCTCCAGCAGGCTACAAAGTAGGTGATCACCACCCTGATCCATTTGCTGACGATAAGCCGTTGTTTACTATTACTGCTCAAAATGCCAAAGAGTATGAGGCCGAGTTGTCTCCTGGCATTATGGCATTGTTTGCCCAGTATCCTGATACCTTCAAAATGCCTGTGTATCAAACTCGCCGTACAGCTTCATACCCAGAGTATGTTTATGAAGCGACACGTAAATACGCGGCAAACGCTGAGTTAGTGCAGGGCGGTAACGGTATTGCGAATATCGCCATTGGTGTTCCTTTCCCAATGCCTAAAAACGGTGTGGAAGCTATCTGGAATCACATCGTACGTTACCGTGGTGAAACCGCACTGCGTGACACTGGACAGGTGACTCCGACTCGTAGTGGTGATTACACCGTTGTTAAGTTCCGTGACGAGCTAGACCAGATCTATACTCGTGAAGGTATGACGCCTGAAGAGTTGGCCGAAGGTAACATGTTGTTCTTGTTCAAACAGTGGGTTAAATCACCTTCGCGTTTGGCTGGTACTGCATTGTTGGTTCACGAAACTCTGGATCAGGTGAAAAAACCTCGTCAAGCTTGGACTTACAACACTGGACAGCGTCGTGTTCGTCGTGCTCCTAACGTAGCTTATGATGCTCCGGGTACAGCGGCTGATGGTCTGAGAACTACTGATGACTTCGATATGTTTAACGGTGCTCCTAATCGTTACAACTGGAAGTTGATCGGCAAAAAAGAGATGTATGTACCATACAATAACTATCGTTTGCACTCAGACAGCTTAACCTATGATGACATTGTAAAACCTGGTCATATCAACCCTGATTTGGCACGTTGGGAAAAACACCGTGTTTGGGTTGTTGAGGCATCATTGAAAGATGATACACGTCATGTTTATAAGAAGCGTGTATTCTACTTGGATGAAGATAGCTGGCAGGCGCTGGTAACTGACATCTATGATAACTCTGACAATTTATGGCGCGTAGGTTTTGCTTATGCAATAAATTACTATGAAGTTCCAACTTTGTGGTCTACTCTCGATGTAATTCACGACTTAAAAGCGGGTCGTTATATTGCCATCGGTCTGGATAACGAAGACAACATGTATAACTTCGATATCAAGCGCACAGCAAAAGACTTTACGCCTGCGGCGTTACGTCGAGCTGGACGTCGATAATCAGAGCATTGATCTGATATAAAGGCCGGTTTATGCCGGCCTTTTTTTAACCTTCAAGAAAATTTACACTTATAACTAGTTGGGATTTACGGGGACACAATGGTTAAGAAAGTCACTTTGTTGTTATTAGGACTCACTGCCTTGGTTGCGAGTTCGGTTTGGGCCGAAGACGCGGTAATTGCGCGCAAAGCAGCACAATCGTTAGTGCTAGGCATTGAAGCTCTCTCTGATAATCGCTTGGTGGCGGTTGGTGAGCGCGGGCATGTATTGGTGTCCGAAGATCAAGGTAAGAGTTGGAAGCAGGTTCCAAGTCCTACCCAAGCTACTTTAACAGCCGTTACTTTTGTAAATGACAAAGTGGGCTATGCCGTAGGGCATGAACAAGTAATTATTAAAACCACTGATGGCGGTAACAGTTGGCAGCTTCAGTATCACCAAGAGCAAGATTTAGATTATCCAGCGTTGCTGGATGTTTGGTTCCATGACGAGAACCATGGTGTTGCCACTGGCGCTTATGGATTGTATCTAATGACAGAAGATGGAGGCAAAACCTGGGAGTTCGTTCCTTTAGATGATTTGGAAGATCCTGAGTTTGGTTTACCTCACTTCTATAGTTTTGATTTTGATAAGAAGAATAAGCGTTTATACATGGCTGGAGAGATTGGCTCGATCGCAGTGTCTGAAGATCTGGGCAAGTCATGGAAAGCACTTCCTTCGCCTTACGAAGGTTCTTTCTTTCGCGTTAAGGTGACAGAAGCAGGTACTGTCCATGCGATGGGATTACGCGGGAATTTGTTCCGCTCAGCCGATGGTGGCCAAACTTGGAAAGAAATTGATACTGGTTCTACGGCGTCTATCAATGATGTCGTTAATGTCACAGCGACCAAGCTGGTTTATGTGTGCAGTGATGGGGTGATCTTAGTGAGTAATAATGATGGATTGAGTGTCGTCAAACATCAAAGAAAAGATCGTTCAGCACTATCGTCAGCCGTTAAAGTTGATGATTTTAAAGTTGTCCTGGGCGGAGAGAAAGGTCTCTTCAATGCCGACGACAACGGTCTGTCTAACCCATAACCGCATTTTAGGAGTTTGAGTCAAATGCAGCAATCTACGCTCAATCAATTTATTGCTAATACCTTATTTAAAAATCGCGGTGTGGTGTTGTTTATCTTTGCCGCTATTACCGTGACGATGGTGTACTTTGCATCGCAGTTAAAAGTCGATGCCAGCTTCGAGAAAAACATCCCCCTGGAACATGAATACATGCAGACTTACCTGAAGTATCAGGATCAGTTTGGTGGGGCTAACCGCATTTTAATGGCGCTAGAAGATACGTCCGGTGATATTTTTAATCCGGAGTTCTTTGATGCTTTAAACGAAGCAACAATAAGAATCAACGCTATTTCGGCGATAAACCAGCCTTTGGTGTCATCACTCTTCACGCCGAATACTCGATATGTCGAAGTGGTAGAAGATGGTTTGACGGGCGGTCCTGTTATACCAGCAGACTTTTCTAAGACTCAGGAGTCTCTAGAAAAAGTTCGCCAGAATGTGATCAAAGGGGGCTTTGTTGGTCGCCTGGTGTCTAATGATTTTTCTTCGGCGATGGTGTCTGGCGAGTTGTTCTCTGTTGATCCAACGACCAAAGAGAAAACTGACTTTATTAAAGTCGCCAAAGAACTTGAACAGATCCGCAGCGATATTGAAGAACAGTTCCCTAATATCAAAGTGCATGTGATTGGTTTTTCCAAGATGATTGGAGACATCAGCGACGGCGCTGAAGGCGTTCTCACCTTCTTTGCTGTAGCGGTTTTGATCACGGCTATTTTGGTTTATATGTACTCTCACAGCTTGCAGTTGTCGGTATTACCTCTGCTGACTTCCATCGTGGCGGTTTTCTGGCAATTGGGACTCCTTACCATACTCGGCTTTGGTATTGATCCTATGTCGATACTGGTGCCGTTTTTGGTCTTCGCCATCGGGGTCAGTCATGGCGTACAGATGATTAATGCGGTCGGTAAGAATGTATCGGAAGGGTCGACTGCGATTGATGCAGCTTGTGCAGCCTGCTGTCGTTTGTTTATCCCTGGCATGATTGCGTTGCTCAGTGACACCGTTGGTTTCTTAACCCTGTTACTGATCAAAATCGATATCATTAAAGAGTTGGCAATCACTGCCAGTATCGGTGTCGCGGTTATTATTTTAACCAATCTTATTCTTCTCCCAATCTTGTTATCTTATGCGCGTTTTGACGAGAAGTTTGCTAAGAAGGTTGAGTCTGGTGCCCATCGCCAAGATAAGTTGTGGCGTAAGCTGGCCAGCTTTGCTCAACCAGGTCCTGCAAAAGTCACCATCCTTATCGCGGTTGTACTGGCTGTTTTAGGTAGTTTTTACGCCAGCAATATGAAAATCGGTGACTTGCATGCAGGCGCGCCAGCGCTACGACAAGAGTCGGTTTATAATCGAGATACGGCATTTATTACCGAACGTTTTTCTATCAGTACGGATGTTATATCGGTCATGGTAGAAACTAAGAAAGACGGTTGTACCGACTTCAACGTCATGAAAGCCATCGATGATTTCCAGTGGCATCTACATAATTTGCCTGGTGTGCAATCCACGATTAGTTTGAGCTCGGTATCAAAAATTCTTAATCGCGGCTTTTTTGAAGGTAACCTTAAGTGGGGAATCTTGCCTCGTGAAGAAGCAACGCTTGCTCAGTCGATACGCTACATTGAAACCTCGCAAGGACTGTTTGATAAAGATTGTGAGTTGATGCCGATTATCGTGTTTACCAATGATCATAAAGCCGAAACGATTAACGAAGTGGTTACCGCCGTTAAAAATTATATTGCGGCAAATCCTAACGAAGAAGTGAAGTTCAAGTTAGCGCTAGGTCCAGTAGGTGTTATGGCAGCTACCAACGAAGCGGTAGAAGCAGCCCAGTATCCAATGCTAATAGGGGTTTATCTGGCTGTTATCTTGCTTTGCTTGATCAGCTTCCGCTCGATTCGTTCAACCTTATGTATCGTTATCCCGTTAGCTCTGGTGTCCGTTTTGGCTCAAGCGTTAATGACCTGGTTAGAAATTGGTTTGACCGTTGCTACTTTGCCCGTTATTGCACTGGGTGTAGGAGTTGGTGTTGACTACGGTATTTATATCTTCTCGCGAATGCTCGACTTTATTCGTGATGGAGACTCGCTTCAGGATGCTTTCTACAAGACATTGAACCTGACGGGTAACGCTGTATTCTTTACTGGTTTAACATTAGCTATCGGTGTGAGCACCTGGTTGTTCTCTGCACTTCAGTTCCAGGCCGATATGGGTATTCTGTTAACCTTTATGTTCCTCTTTAACATGCTAGGAGCGGTTATTTTGTTACCTGCTCTGGCGTCTTTCCTTTACCGTCGGTAGACCAAATAACACGGGCAGTGGTTGGGCCACTGCTCCGTGTGTCTAAATTAATGCAAAAACAGTTATTTACCTGATGCGGTTTGCACATTAATAGCCTAAAATTACAGCCTATATACATTAAACACTCTACACAGCCTTGCTGCATAAAAAATTAAAGGAAGGATAAGCTTCTATGGCGCGCTCCGTCGAAGAGCATCAACCCGTATTGCTCGAAAATGTAATCAAACTTATTAATAGTAAATTTGAGCCTGCTCAGGCCGAAACCGTGAGTGACTTTGCCCGTTTTTTCTACGGCAGTATCTCTGCTGAAGATTTAAACGAGCGAGCCGCTAGCGATCTTTACGCGTCGGTTTTGAGCTTATGGAACTTCTTACAGTCCTCTTCGGAGGAACCTGTACTGGTTCGGGTATTTAATCCTGATTTTGAATCTCATGGTTGGCGTTCAAGCCATACCGTCATCGAATTAGTTCATCCAGATATGTCATTTCTGGTTGATTCGGTGCGTATGGAGTTGCACCGACTTGGGCTGGGCATTCATCTTCATATTCATCTACCCATGGCGATTAGCCGTAGTGAAGATGGATTGATCAGTTCGGTGGCGATACCTTCTGACGAAAAAACCACTAACGTTGTTACTCCAATGTACCTCGAAGTGGATCGTCAAACTGATGCCGAAGAGTTGGCAAAGATACAGCAGAATTTGGAGCGTATTCTAAATGATGTGCGTGTCTCTGTCTCTGACTGGGAGCCAATGAAAGAGCAACTCTCTCGCGTCATCGATAATGTGGAGTCAACCAAAGGGGCGATTGCCCAAGACAAACTGGATGAAACCTTAGAGTTCCTTAAGTGGATTTCTGGCAATCACTTTACCATGTTGGCTTATGCTTCTTATGATTTGGTTGAGCGTGACTCTCATCATTATCTAGTGCCAAACAATGACTCTTGTTTAGGTCTTGCTCGGTTAGATGACTGGGAACCAAGAGAATACTCGTTATCTGAACTGCCTGGTGGAGCGCGACGCTTAATTCTGGATAATGGAAACTTACTGGTACTTACTAAACTAAGCGCGATTAGTACAGTGCATCGTCCTGCTCATATTGATTACATTGGTATCAAGCGATTGGACGACAAAGGCAATGTGATTGGTGAAGATCGCTTCCTCGGTCTTTATACTTCTGCCGCATACAATGTGAACCCCATGTCGATTCCAGTACTGCGTCAGAAACTTCAGGCCGTATTGGACTGTTCTGGTTTGGCTAATGGCAGCCATGACAGTAAAGTACTCAGAAACATTCTTGAAACTTACCCCAGAGATGAATTGTTCCAGATCAGTATTCACGATCTGCTTGGAACGGCGATGGGTGTTTTGCATATCAAAGAGCGTTCATTAATTCGTCTTTTTGTACGCCGTGATCCTTACGGGCGTTTCTTCTCTTGTCTTGTGTATGTTCCTCGAGAGATTTATAACACCAAGCTGCGCTTGAAGTTCACTGATATTCTGGCAGAAACTCTGGGTGCTGAAGGTGAGATTAAGTTTACGACGACTTTCTCTGAATCGATCCTGTCGCGCATTCACTTTACTGTACCAGTAAAAAATGCCGAAGATATAGAATATGATTTGCAAGCGGTTGAGTATGAACTGCAAGAAGCCTCTCGTTCGTGGGAAGACAACCTTAAAGATGCACTAAAAACAGAGTTTGGTGAAGCACAGGGATTGTCATTATCGCGTCAGTACGGCGAAGCCTTCCCATCAGGGTATAAAGATGAAACCCTGCCGCAAACGGCGGTTCTTGATGTCACTCACATGGAAAAGCTAACACCAAAAAATGGCTTAAGCATGCTGCTGTATCGTCCACAAGAAGACTCTGACGGCATCTTGAAGTTTAAGTTATTCCATCGTGAACAACCAACGCCTTTATCAGAAGTATTGCCTATGTTAGAAAACATGGGCTTACAGGTACTTGGTGAAACACCGCATCGTATTGATCTGAAAAACCGTGTATCACGTTGGATCATGGACTTCAGTATGATGCACTCTTCTGGCCGCGACTTGGTGTTAGAAGATGTTAAAGCTAAATTCCAGGAAGCATTCTATAAAATCTGGGCAGGCCGAGCAGAAAACGACGGCTTCAATCGACTGGTTTTAGGTGCTGGTTTAGACTGGCGTGAAACCTCTATCCTACGTGCGTATGCAAAATACCTGTGGCAAATTGGCTTCACCTTTTCGCAAAGTTATATCGAAGAGACATTAGCTCGTTATCCTGACATTGCTCGTAACTTGGTTAAATACTTTTCGCTTAAGTTTGATCCCGCCATTGAGCGTGACGAAAAAGCGGTCCAAGAAGTTCGTGAGCAATTAACAGAAGCCTTTGATCAGGTCAGTAACCTGGATGAAGATAAAATCCTTAATCGTTATTTGACGGTTATTGATGCGACCATCCGTACCAACTTCTATCAGCTTGATAATGATGGTGAGATCAAAGACTACATCTCACTGAAGTTGAAGCCAGAGTTAATTCCTGAAATTCCGCTACCAGTACCCATGTTCGAAATTTTCGTCTATTCGCCTCGCGTAGAAGGCGTTCACTTGCGTGGCGGTAAGGTCGCACGAGGGGGCTTGCGTTGGTCAGATCGTCGTGAAGATTTCCGAACTGAAATTTTAGGTCTTGTTAAAGCGCAACAAGTTAAAAACACCGTGATTGTTCCTGTGGGTTCTAAAGGTGGCTTTGTGTGTAAAAAGCTGCCAACAACTGGCGGTCGCGAAGCCTTTATTAATGAAGGCGTTGCCTGTTACAAGATCTTTATTCAAAGTTTATTGGATGTAACGGATAACTATGTTGAAGGTGAAGTCGTCCCACCAACGAACGTAGTACGTTACGATGAAGAAGATCCTTACCTTGTTGTTGCAGCGGATAAGGGAACTGCAACTTTCTCTGATATTGCTAACGGTATTTCACAAGACTACGGCTTCTGGTTAGGCGATGCCTTTGCCTCTGGCGGTAGTGTGGGTTACGACCATAAGAAAATGGGAATTACCGCCCGTGGCGCCTGGGAAAGTGTTAAACGCCACTTTATGGAAATGAACCACGATACTCAAACCACCGACTTTACTGTTGTGGGTGTGGGTGATATGGCCGGAGATGTATTTGGTAACGGTATGTTGTTGTCCAAACACATTCGGTTGTTAGCCGCGTTTAACCACATGCATATCTTTATTGATCCTAATCCTGACTCAGCAACCAGTTATGTTGAGCGAGATCGCCTATTTAAATTACCGGGTTCAACCTGGAAAGATTATAACCCTGAGCTGATTTCAAAAGGCGGTGGTGTTTTCGAACGTTCAGCAAAATCGATTATCCTGTCTCCTGAGATGAAGAAAATGCTGGGTGTCAGAAAATCCAGCATGTCTCCGAATGAACTGATTAACTGTTTGCTTAAAGCTGAGTTCGATCTGTTATGGAATGGCGGTATTGGTACTTATGTCAAAGCATCATCAGAGCGCCACTCTGAGGTTGGCGATCGTGCCAATGACGGTCTGCGTGTTAACGGCGGTGAGTTACGTTGTAAAGTGGTTGGCGAAGGTGGCAACCTTGGCCTGACTCAGTTAGGTCGTATCGAATACATGCGTAATGGTGGCCGTTGTAACACCGACTTTATCGATAATGCGGGCGGTGTTAACTGTTCGGATCACGAAGTTAATATTAAGATCCTGCTGAACCAGTTGGTCGATAATGGTGACATGACTGGCAAGCAACGTGATCAGCTATTCCTTGAGATGACTGATGAAGTAGCGCAGGTGGTGCTTGACGAAAATTATCTGCAAGCACAATCCATCAGTGTTACCGAAAATCGCGCAGCCTATATGGTCAAAGAGCAAATGCGCTTTATTCATGCCCTTGAGCGTGAAGGTCGATTGAATCGGGCACTGGAGTTTTTGCCGTCCGATGAAGAAATGCTCGAACGTATTGCGCAGAGCGAAGGGCTAACTCGCGTTGAGCTGGCAGTATTGCTGGCTTACGGCAAGATGGAGCTAAAAGAATCTCTACTCAGCAAAGAGATTACAGATGAGCCCTATTACGAAAATGAACTGATCAACTACTTCCCACCTCAGTTGCGAACGGATTATGTGGATGCTATTAAACAGCACCCACTGCGAGCAGAAATTATTGCTACCGTACTAGCGAACGAAATGGTGGATTATCTGGGCAGTAACTTTGTCTATCGTATTATTGATGAGACAGGTGCAACGCCATCAGATGTGGCTATTTGCTTTACGTTAGCGAAAGAAATCTTTGCGATGCCTGAGCTATGGAGCGAGATCAAAGCTCTGGATCATAAAGTCCCTGCAGAAGCCCAGGTGCACATGTTGTATCAAACTCAACGTATGGTGCGTCGTTGTACTCGCTGGTTCCTACGTCATCGTCGTAAAAATCTGGCGATTGCCGATGGTATCCAATACTTTAAAGAGGGGGTTTCTGAGCTTCAAGACTTGGTCTCTACCGCGTTAGAAGAAAACGAACTCAAAGGGCTTGAAGCAAGCATCGATAAGATGGAAGGGCAAGGCGCTCCCCGTGAGCTTGCTGCCAGAGTGACCTATCTGAGTACCATGTTCTCGGCACTGGATATTGTTGAAATGTCGAAAATGACGGGCATGCCTATTCAGATGGTTGCTGAGGTTTACTACAAGTTGGGTGCTGAGTTGGAATTGCACTGGTTCCTGGATCAGATCGTACTGCAACCGGTTGATAATCACTGGCAAGCATTTGCTCGTGCATCTTTCCGCGAAGAGTTGGATTGGCAGCAGCGTAGCTTAACAGTAGCGGTATTGCAGTTGACGCATCAAACTGCTTCGGCGGATGAACGCATCTCGGCCTGGTTAGAACACAATCAGATATTGCTCGACCGCTGGCGCCAGATGGTGGCTGATTTCCGTAGTAGTTCAAGCCATGAGTTTGCTAAATTCTCTGTCGCTTTAAGAGAGTTGCTGATTCTGGTACAGAATTGCATACGTGCTGCCGCCGTCGCCCAAGAAGGAGAGATGGTCGACACGGCTCCCGAAAAGAAAAAGAGCAAAAAGAAAAAGGCTGGATAGCCTAATCTTTGACGTTTGAAACAAAAAGCCGTTCTTACTATTAGAGCGGCTTTTTTATGGGCGTAAGTTAAAGAAAATACTTGCGCCATGAGTGTTATACCCGTCGGCTTTCAAGTTGCAGGGGTGTTGGCTGCGCGCACTCACCCCAATCACTTAGTCTATCTAAGCTCAGGGGATTCGCTTGCTGGCCGCCTACCTGCACTTTGAAATACTTTGGGTATACCCGTCGCCTTTCAAGTTGCAGCGCTGCGCGCACTCACCCCAATCACTTAGTGTATCTAAGCTCAGGGGATTCGCTTGCTGGCCGCCTACCTGCACCTTGAAATGCTTTGGGTATATATTCATTTACAAAATAGGGCAGAGCTGTATTGAGTTTTTCATTACAATCGGTCATAACAAAAATAAAATGGGGAAAAATCATGAAGATGAAAGTATCTGCCTTAGCGTTGGTGGTGACAGGCGCTTTGTTAGCGGGGTGTGCAAACCAGCCAGAGAGTGCGGCACCAAAAGCCAGCGAAAATAAAACGGCTGTTGCTGAGCAAAACGAGTCAGCGAAAGCGAACAAAATGTTTGATGATGCCTTTATGGCTCGTGTGATGCGCAGTCCGATGTTTCAAGGATACCTTGGTATCAAGAAAGACCAAGACAAGTGGGACGATATTTCTGATGCCAATGCAAAAAAAGAACTGGCAATTACCAAGCAACAGTTAGCTGATTTAAAGAAGATCGATTACGACAAACTGGATACTCAAACCAAGCTTAGCTACGACCTGGCAAAACAAAGCATGGAAGATGAAATTGCTGATTTTAAGTGGCGTTTTCATGATTATCCTCTGAATCAAATGGGCGGTTTACACAGCCAAATTCCTGCCTTTTTAATTAACCAACATCCCATTAGTAATGTTGAAGATGCAAAAGCGTATATCAGTCGTTTGCATGGAGTACCCAAGCTGTTTGAACAGCTCAAGGTTGGTCTTGATATCCGCACAGAAAAAGGCATCATGGCGCCTAAGTTTACCTATAAGTATGTGATCAGCGACAGCAAAAACATTCTTAAAGGCGAGCCCTTTGATGAGGGTGAAGACAGTACTATCTGGGCGGACTTTAAGTCGAAAGTCGATAAGCTCGATATCGATAAAAAACAAAAAAATGCGCTCCTGTACGATGCCAAACAAGCAATGGTAAGTAGCGTTAAACCAGCGTACAACGATCTGATTGCTTATGTTGAAACATTAGCATCAAAAGCGGATGCTCGAGACGGTGCCTGGAAACTTCCGCAGGGTGCAGCGTTTTATAACAATGCACTTCAGCGAACCACTACTACTGAGTTAACCGCTGATGAAATTCATCAGATAGGTCTTGAGGAAGTCGCTCGAATTCATGATGAGATGCGCCAGATCATGAAGAAAACTGGCTTTAAGGGAACGCTGCAAGAGTTCTTTAAATTCATGCGTCATGATAAGCAGTTCTATTATCCAACAACGGAAGAAGGACGCACGGCTTATTTGAACGAAGCCACGGCGATGATTGACAACATGAAGTCTCGATTGGATGAGTTGTTTATCGTTAAGCCCAAGGCGGATCTTTTGGTTAAGCGCGTTGAAGCCTTCCGCGAAAAGTCGGTGGGTAAGGCTTTCTATCAGCCTCCATCAATGGATGGCTCACGTCCTGGTCTTTATTATGCCAACCTGTTTGATATGGCCGACATGCCAACTTATCAAATGGAAGCACTGGCCTATCATGAAGGGATCCCTGGTCACCACATGCAGATTGCCATCGCGCAGGAGCTAGAAGGTCTTCCAATGTTCCGAAAGTTTGGTCGTTATACTGCCTATACCGAAGGCTGGGGTTTGTACAGTGAGTACATTCCTAAAGAAATGGGGTTATATGAAGATCCCTATTCTGATTTTGGTCGATTGGCGATGGAGTTATGGCGCGCCTGCCGACTGGTTGTCGATACTGGTATTCATGCCAAACAGTGGACTCGTGAGCAAGCGATTAACTATCAGTTAGAGAATACGCCGAACTCTAAAACCGATACGGTTAAAGCGATTGAACGTTACATTTTGTGGCCTTCTCAAGCCACTGCCTACAAAATTGGCATGCTAAAAATACTTGAGCTGCGTGAGCAGGCAAAACAGAAGATGGGATCAAAGTTTGATATTCGCGAGTTCCATGACGTGGTACTTAAAAATGGACCAGTACCTTTAACGGTACTGGAAAGCAAAGTGAAAGCTTACATTCAAAGTAAGTAGCTTTAGCGATGCCCAAAGCATGCCTTGGTCTGCAAGGCATGCTTTTTTTATGCCTGGAATTTATCGATAAGAGTGACTGCGTCATATTGTTGCCATGATTGGGCTCATCTCTTCCATATTTGATCACCTAAGTGGACGCTCTTGTTTGGCTTAATAAGTCTTAGAGAATACAAACAGGAGCAAAGACGATGAAAGGCTTTATTGATAACAGTGATGCGCTAACTCAAGATCCAGAGGCATTTGAATATTATTTCAAGCTGGTAGAGCAGGACAAAGGAGGTGATTATTCTGAGCGGGAGCTATGGGATTATTTTCGAGCAAATTGCGAGATGATTACCGACTTAAACTATCAAAGGCTCCCCGGCTAAGCCAGAGAGCCTGAGAGTATTACTGCAAGCGAGCTGCGCCATCAAGGCGTACAACACTTCCATTCATCATCTGATTTTCGAAGATAGTGCTAACCATTGAGGCAAATTCTTCGGGCTGACCAAAGCGCGAGGGGAAGGGGACGCTGGCATAAAGGGCTTGACGGATTTCATCAGAAACACCGTCCATCATTTGAGTTTCGAACATACCAGGCGCAATCGCCATAACGCGAATACCAGAGCGAGCAAACTCTCGTGCCAGAGGCAGAACCATCCCAACGATGGCTGATTTCGTTGCTGAGTAAGCAGCCTGACCTAACTGGCCTTCGTAGGCTGCAATGGATGCTGTATGAACGATAACACCACGTTCTTGATTATCGGGTTCGTTGTTTTGCATGTGGCGAGCGGCTGCTCGTGTTAACAGAAAAGAACCGACCAGATTGATATCTACGACGCGTTGAAAAAACTCAGCAGGCATAGGGCCTTTTTTTCCTAGCACACGGCCATTACCCAAAACACCCGCACAGCCAACGGCCAGATTAATGCCGCCCATGTTAGCCGCAGCTTCATCTGCCGCATTATCAACGGCTTGTTCGTTGCTGATATCGGTTTGAATGAAAAAGGCATTATCGCCCAGTTCTTTCGCAAACGCTTCGCCTTGCTCCGCGTTGATATCTAGGATGGCAGCTTTACCGCCTGCAGCCACAATGTGTTTTACTACGGCTGCGCCGAGACCGGATGCTCCGCCGCTAACAATGGCTTTGGCATTTGCAAGTTTCATAGTTTCTTTCCTCAAATCTGGAACGGCTCATATTATCGCAATCAGCTAATGGCCTGATAAAGTGTTCGAAGTGAACGGTAATGTTGGTGTATTTTAAAGATTTGTCGTCAGGTTTTAAACGCTTTGTTGTCGAAACAATCGACCTTAGACCTGTTGGGTCTAGGTCGATTTAGCGGGATACAACTCTGGTAAACTGGTTTCGTCAGTGGTCGGGTCATCTGGACGCAGATCGGCTTCGATCTCCGCTAACCATTTTTCTAATTTGGCGCTGTCTTGCCAGCTGTCTTGCTGATTGCTGTACAAAGATTTCTCCAGTCTTTCTAGACTGTCGCGGATCTCGGTGTTACTCAGCTTTTGCGCCATGGCAGCCAGACTTGCATGTTTGTCTGATTGGGTTTCTCGCAACCACTGCAATAAGGCATTGTAGATATTTTTTTGATCTTTTGAGCGGCAAGCTTTGCGTAATCTAAATGCCGGGCTTGAACCTGTGAAGGGTTTTTTGCTGTCTTTTTTAGTTGCTTCTGATGATGCGGGCAGCAGACGACGAATATAAACCAGAGACATTAACCAGAGCAGGGCAAAAACCGCTGTGCTGATCTTCCACCATAAAGCCTGCTCTCCAGATACCTGAATCACCGGTGATGGCTGAGCGCTTTGAGTACTGGGGGTGAGTTGTTGCTCTGGATTCGGCTCAACGTGAATCTTCTGTGCTTGAACTTCGGCCATCTCATAAGATTGGGTTTCAGTATTAAACCAACGAACTTTGATCGAAGGCAGGCTAATTTCTCCGGCCTTGGTAGGCACGACAGCAATTTTTTCTACGCGCTGACCAACAATGTTTTCGGTGCTGTATTGGCGCTGTTTTTGCGGGATATCAGGATACCATTTGAGTCCTTCTACATCGGGCAATTCTAATTCAGGTAGCTGGTTTTCACTGAGTCCTGTACCCGTTAAAGTCAATGTCCACGTTGAAGGCTCACCTACAACGATAGGCCCCATCGCTGGCAGGTGTCCACTCAATTTAAGTTCTTTTGCTGGAAGCCAGGCGCCTTGGTTTGTCGTGGGAATCGGTTTTACATTTACTGTAATCGGTTCAGAAGAAATTCTAACAGGGCGCAGACGACCAAGTACTCGGCCATAGCCAGAGAAGCCTCGGCTGGCAACGGGGATATCGGCACTGAACACTAATTCTGGAATAACGATGTCACCACTTTTTTGTGGAAAGATGGCGTACTTTCGCTCGAGAATGTCGTAGTTGCGGCCATTAAGGATCGATGAATATTTAATATCATCGCCAACCTTTTCAATAATAGCGTCGTCAATATCTGGCTCTGTTAGCTTTGCGTATTGAGTCTGTGTTCCCAGATACAATTTAATGGTCAAAATAAGTTGTTGTTGTACGTAAATGCTTTGATGATCCACTTCTGTTTTTAGCAACAGACTTTTCTGTTTATCGTCTTCAGAAAATGAGTTACTGGCCTTTTTAACTGACAGAGAGATGGGCTGAGTTTTGTGACTGCCAATAGGAATAGGAGGGATAGTGTAGTCACCACTTCTTTGAGCCAGCAACTGTACTTTCCATCCTTTGTTGATGTTGGATACACCATTAATATTGGTTGAGCGATGAAAATTAGAGGTGCTCAATACGACCAGACCTTCAGGGATTACGGTCAGATCTGGTGATTCATCGGTATATTCATCCACCTGAATTCGTAGCGAAAAGGTTTCTTTTTCTCTAATGTCACTTCGATCCAGCGTCGCCGTCACTGCGGCTTGCGCGAGTTGCGTGACTAATAGAAGCATAATAGGAACTAAATAGCGTTTCATAGTTACCAAACCTTTTTCACATTTCGATTTTGATGGCCACGGCGTTTATATTTATTCAGCATTTTTTGTTTTAGCAGGCCACCGGGGTCATCATCAATTTTTCTTAGCCAGTTCTCTAGCGCTTGATCTTTTTCTTGAGTGTTGCGTTCATCTTTGAGTTCTTTGGCCAGCTTTTCTTCAGCTTCTTTGTCAGTTTCTTTGGGTTGCTGTTGCTGACCCTGTTGCTTTTCGTCTTGCTCTTGGTTTTCTTGCTGTTGCTGGTCTTTATCTTGCTGTTTTTGTTGATCTTGCTGCTCACCTTGTTGCTGTTGATTTTGCTGGTTCTGCTGCTGATCTTGTTGTTGCTGTTTATCTTGTTCGTTTTGTTTCTGTTGTTCTTGCTGCTTTTTTAACTTTTCAATCAGGTCTTTGTTAAATTGTGCATCTTCATGATCCGGTTGAAGTTTGAGTGCATCATTGTACGCCTGGATGGCTTCATCCAATTGGTTGGCTCTCGCTAAGGCATTGCCACGGTTGTAGTGGGCATTGGCTGAATCACCAGTAGCAAAGGCGTTAACCGCTTCGGAGTAGTTACCTGCACGATAATGAGCGCTGCCTTTCCATTGCTTATCGCTATACAAAGAGGCTGCGTTTTCGTGTTGTTCTTTTTTAAACGCTTTTTGAGCTTGTTGGTCTTTACTAAACCAGAGGTCATCCCAAAAGCTTGCATGAGACGATGGGCTGTTAAAGGTAATTAAAGCGACCAGTGCAATGCCAGGAATTTGTCCGTTACGCCGAAACAGCAGCAGCATTAATGGTAACAGCACGAATAAAAACCAGTATCCTTGATCCTGATGTTGCTCAATTTCTTCTTTGTTGTTGTCATCTTTTTGCAGTTCATTCATGGACACCGACATGACTTGCTCGATGTCTTGATTATCCGGTGTCATGGGAATAATGGTGGCGTTAATTTTTTGCGCCAACCTTTGAATCAGATGAAGCCTGAGCATGGGAATAACAATATTGCCGTTATCATCTTTTAGAAATCCGATATTATTTGGGCGTGGAATTGGTGCGCCTTGTTCTGTACCCACCACCATGATTTGCGTTGTGTATTGGGTATGGTCAAAACTTTCGGTCACCATATCAATATCTTCTTCATCAATACCATCAGTAATCCAGGTAATGGTGCCTGTTTTTTTGCCCGCGTTTTTGAGCAGTTCGACGGCTTTCTCAAAGGCTAAATAGGGTTGGCTGCCAAAGATGGGCATGATGGCGGGGCTGAGCTCCGGGATCATGGCGGCAATGGTGTTGGCATCGCTGGTCAGCGGGCTGACTATAAAGGCATCTCCACCATAAACGATCAAAGCCGTTTCGCCTTCTTTGCTGGCTTTGAGTATGTCGCGCAATTTATGGCGAGCACGAGTCATACGAGACGGTTTAATATCAATCGACTCCATTGACCAGCTTAAATCAAGAATGATGACACGGGCATCGCCAGTGCGATAAACGGGGATGTTATTTTTTTGCCAGCTGGGTCCTGCCATTGCAATCAATAAAAACAAAAATGCAATGCCACACAGCCACCACTTCCAGGGGCTGCTTTGTGCTTCGCCAGACTGAAGCAGAAAAGACAATAAGTGAGGATCAACAGCTTGTTGCCAGTCGCCAGAATTACGACTGCGCTGGCGGTAATAAAATAAAATAAACGCCAGCGGAATGGCAAACAACCATGCCCAAGGGCGTAACCATTCGATATTTGTCAGTGTCTCTATCATGACTCAGCCGTTTTGCGATTGATCAGCAGGGATAACAAATAGAGCAGCAAGTACAAGCCGACTCCGATAAAAACTGGATAAAAATACAGCTCAGCAATAGGGCGATAAATTTCTTTTTCGTCTTCTACCGGCTCCAATTTATCCAGTTCTTCATAAATTCGTTTTAACTCTTTTTCGTCTCTGGCTCGGAAATATTTTCCGCCAGTTATTTTGGCCACGGAGGTCAGAGTTTTTTCATCAAGATCTTCTGATGGGTTAATTTTTCGAGTGCCGAAAATCATATCTTTGATAAGCATTTCGTCTGCCCCAACACCAATAGTATAGATGCGGATACCTGCATGGGCCGCGAGCTTCGCCGCTTCAATCGGTTCTAGTTGACCAGAGTTGTTTTGTCCATCGGTTAATAAAATCAGCACTCGATTTTCTTCTGGGCGTTCTTTTAAACGTTTAACTGCAAGACCAATACTGTCACCAATCACCGTTCGCTGCTGGCCTGCCAACCCTATCTCGGCTTCCATCAACATGTGATTCACCGTTTTGGAGTCAAAAGTGAGTGGTGTTTGTAAATAAGCGCGCTCGCCAAATAAAATCATTCCCATGCGATCGCCTTTGCGGCGTTCAATAAAATCAGAAAGAATGTGTTGTACAACAAAAAGTCGTGATTCTGGGCGGTTGTTGAGTGTGAGATCTTGAACTTCCATACTGCCTGAAATATCAATACTGATTAACAGGTCTCGACCAGAAGGGGGCAGCTCTTGAGGCTCTCCTATCCATTGAGGGCGTGCCAGGGCTGTTACTAACAAAGCCCAAAAGAGGTAGCTGATCAACATGGGAAGATTTTGCCGACTATGATCATGACTCGTTTGTGTGGTCAGTTGAGTCCAACGATAAAACAGGCTGGTTCTAAGCGCTGCAGCCTGACTGTCATTCGCTTTGGGAAGTAACCAGTAAGTAATTAAAGGCAGTGGTAGTAAGGCAAAAACCAATGGCCATGCAAACTCAAACATTTTGACTCCATTGTTCATGCCTGCGTAAACGCGGAATAGATTTTACGAGTTGTTGGCTGTCATCAAGTAATTGATGCCATTCGGCAGTAGCGATAACACACTCAGGTTGATAGTGAGCTTCTGTGAGTAACTCGATGCTGCGCTCGGTTAACTGATAGTTGGCGACTTCTTGTGTCTGTTTTATCAGAGTGATCAGAGGAAGTGCTGCAACTTTGTCTCTGGGTAAATAATATAAAGAAACCCGTCGTAACAGTTGTATAAGATCCGCCAGTCTTTGTCGGTTTGGTGTAAGTTGATTCATATGGAGCAATTGCTTGAGTACTTGACGGCTGACATCGTGTTTGCGGCGACGATACAGCGTTCGAAACGCAACCACTGCACCTATTACCAGTAAACCAATGAGAATCCACCAGCCTGGAGCCAGAGGCCACCAGCTGATTTCTTGAGGTAGATGTATATCGCGCAGTTGAGCGAGTGGATCGGCATTCATCGCTGACCTCGCTTACTGGATGTGATATTAACGATTTGTTTACTGTGCTCCGAGGTTGTTAGCTGTGTTAAATGCATTCGGTGACGATTGCACAAATGTTGAAGATTATTAGAAAACGCTTCGTAACTGTCATGAAATCCTTTGCGCGTTTTATTGCGATAGGTATCAAAGATGGCTCTTTGTTTGCCATCGGTGATGGTATAGCGACCGGGTGGAGGCAGTTCTTTTTCGATGGGGTCGGATATCTGAGCCAGGTGCACGTCGTTGTGTTGAGCTAAACGGACCAGATGATGCTCGGCTTCTTCATTAAAATTAAAAAAGTCGCTGATTAAAAAAATCAAACTGCCGGGACGGGCTACATAGCGGGCCCGTGCCAGAGTGTTCACTAAACTTTTGGCTGCGACTTCATTATCGTTGGGCGCGCGTTTTGAATATAAGGTGTCGATTTGTTGGTTATGATTCTCGACAATTTTATTCAGTACTTTAAGACAGTTTTTGCGGCTGGATGCCGGTTTGTATTCAAAGTGATTGTCGTTATCGAATAACATTGCACCAAAACGATTGCCGTCAGCTAATGAACGCCACATGATGATGGAAGCAATATTGGCGGCGAGTACGCTCTTAAACTGTGTGCGAGTGCCAAACATCATACCTGGAGATTGATCGAGCAACACAAAAACAGGGCGTTCTTTTTCTTCTCGATAAATTTTTGTATGGGCTTCGCCAGTTCTGGCGGTAACGCGCCAGTCGATGCTACGAATATCATCACCTTGCTGGTAGGGGCGGGCTTCGTCAAAGTCCATCCCGCGTCCTTTAAAATGAGAGATATAGCCACCCAACAAATGCGCTTTAACTTTTTGATGGGTAGGTAGCTGCATTAAATCGGCAACCTGCTTACACTCAAGCAGTTCTTCCAGGCTGAGTTCTATGCCCACTTTATGCTGTGCATGCTGTTTGTGATCTTGATGACTACGCCGATTCTTCATAACAACTTATGACCCAAGTCCTTAGCGATGAGTTCCTGACTAAACAACAGGAACAATTTCTAACAGCTTTTTGATGACTTCATCCGGCGAAATGCCTTCGGCCTCGGCTTCATAGGTCAATAAGATACGATGACGTAACACATCATAAGCTACTTGCTGTACGTTTTCGGGAGTGACAAAGTCTTTGCCCTGTAACCAGGCGTGGGCACGAGCACAACGATCCAGCGAGATAGTGGCGCGAGGGCTGGCACCATAGTCAATCCAGCGGGCCAGTTGTTTGTCGTAAGGTTTGGGGTCTCGAGTTGCCATGACCAACTGAACGATGTATTGCTCGACTTCTTCTACCATGTGCAGATCGAGAATTTCGTCTCTGGCTTTAAACAACGCTTCTTGAGTCAACTCTGATGCTGGCTTTGATTCAGTTGTTTTCTGGTGTGCTTCTTGTCGTGTCAGGCGTAGTATTTCGCTCTCAGCCGCTGCGTCAGGGTAGTCTACCAATACATGCATTAAGAAGCGGTCAAGCTGGGCTTCTGGCAGCGGATAGGTTCCTTCTTGCTCGATAGGGTTCTGGGTTGCCATAACCATAAATAAGGGAGCAAGAGGGTAGCTGTGGCCGCCTACGGTGATTTGTCGTTCTGCCATGGCTTCGAGCAGGGCTGATTGCACTTTGGCTGGAGCTCGGTTGATTTCATCCGCAAGGATCAAGTTATGGAATATCGGGCCTTGCTGAAACTCGAAAGTCCCCGTCTGAGGACGGAAAATATCGGTACCCGTTAAATCCGCTGGTAACAGATCGGGAGTAAACTGGATACGGTGAAAATCGCCTTCAACACCTTGCGCCAGCTCTTTGATGGCACGGGTTTTGGCCAATCCTGGCGCGCCTTCGACTAATAAATGACCGTCGGCCAGTAGAGCAATCAGGATTTTCTCGATCAGCTCGTGCTGACCAATGATTCTTTGCTCAAGGAAAGACCGCAGGTTTTGAATTGAAGATCTTACATCCATAAATTTACTCAACGTCGCATCTGTTTTCGGAAAATGTGCCAGTTGTAACTAATTAATGACAAGATTTCCAGCCTTTTTCAGTGACTTAGCGCAGAAGATTGCAACAAATTGCAACTTGCCTATTTTTTCTACGCATTTAAGGATAGATCAAAACAAATATTTAAAACGCTTGTTTGAAATTGAAATGGAAATAGTTTAGAGTCCTAGGCTATCTTTAGAATGTCTATGTTATTCAAGTCGAGAAGCACGATATGTCCAATCAGGAAAGAGTTGCCATTGTTAGTGGGTTACGAACCCCTTTCGCTCGCCAGTTAACACACTATCGCGGTTTGAGCGCGATAGATTTGGGTAAATTGGTGGTTAATGAATTACTAGCCCGTACCGAAATCGCTCCTGAGTTGATTGAGCGTGTGGTATTTGGTCAGGTACTGACCTTGCCAGAAGCACCAAATATCGCTCGTGAAATTGTTTTGGGTACCGAGATGAGCATCAATACGGATGCCTACAGTGTTTCTCGTGCCTGTGCGACTAGCTTCCAGTCGGCAGCCAGTATGGCTGAGTCAATCCAGGCTGGCGCTGTAAGCGTGGGCATTGCTGGTGGTGCTGACTCTTCGTCGGTTGTGCCGATCGGTGTTACTAAGAGCATGATGCAGATTTTGCTGGATTTAAGCAAAGCCAAGACCGTTGGCCAGCGTTTACAGCTGCTTTCTAAGATTCGTCCTAAGCATTTAGCACCTGTACCGCCTTCGGTGAAAGATTACTCAACAGGATTAACCATGGGACAAAGCGCTGAGCAGATGGCTCGCGACCATGGTATTAGCCGTGAAGAGCAGGATGAGCTGGCTCATCGCTCACACAGCTTGGCGGCAGAAGCCTGGAACAGCGGCAAGCTGGATGATGAAGTCATGACGGCTTATGTTCCTCCCTACAAAAAAGCCATGAAAATCGATAACTCTGTGCGTTTTGATTCTAAGCTAGAAGGCTACGCCAAGTTACGTCCTGCGTTTGACCGTAAGCATGGTACTTTGACGGCGGCTAACAGTACTCCTTTGACAGATGGCGCTGCTGCACTTCTGATGATGAGCGAATCGCGAGCCAAAGAGTTGGGCATGGAAGTGCTTGGCTATATCAAAAGTTACGCTTTCTCTGCGACAGACGCCAAAGTAGATAACTTGATTGGTCCTTCTTATGCGACTCCTATGGCGTTAGACAAAGCGGGTATGAAGTTATCTGATCTGGATTTGGTTGATATGCACGAAGCCTTTGCTGCGCAGGCGCTTACTAATATGAAAGCTTTTGCTTCTAAGAAGTTTGCCGAAGAGCGTTTGGGTCGAAGTGAAGCTATCGGTGAAATCGATATGACGAAATTTAATGTGTTGGGTGGCAGCCTTGCTTTTGGCCATCCGTTTGCAGCAACAGGCGCACGAATGATCACGCAGACATTGCGTGAGTTAAAACGTCGTGGTGGCGGTGTTGGTTTGACCACGGCTTGTGCCGCTGGTGGTTTGGGTGCAGCAATGATCCTGGAGACTGAATAATGAGTAATACAGGTGCGTTTCAGTTTGAACTGAAGGACAACGGAATTGGCTACATCAAGATGGATGTTCCTGGTGAAGCCCAAAATACATTAAAGGCCGAGTTTGTTGGCGAAATTAGCGCTTTGTTGGACGAAATCGAAGCCAATAAAGACGTTAAAGGTTTAATCATCTTCAGTGGTAAAGACGACAGCTTTGTGGCTGGTGCTGACATTACCATGCTTAGCAATACGCAAACTGCACAAGAAGCTGCAGATTTGTCAAAAGCAGGCCAAGATATTTTCAATCGACTGGAAGATTTAAAAACGCCAGTGGTTGCTGCTATTAACGGTGCGTGTCTGGGTGGCGGTTTAGAATTAGCCATGGCATGTCATCAGCGAGTATGTACCGACTCTTCTAAAACCAAGTTAGGTTTGCCAGAAGTTCAACTGGGCGTGTTGCCTGGTAGTGGTGGTACTCAGCGTATGCCGCGTTTGGTTGGTTTGGCAACATCGTTAGACCTAATGCTTACGGGCAAGCAGTTAAATGCGCGTCGCGCGAAAAAAGCAGGATTGGTTCACGAAGTCGTTCCTGTTTCTAATCTGATGTTAGCGGCTGAAAAACGTGTGCTTAAGATGGCTAAAGCGGGTCGTTGGGCTAAGTCTTCAGATAAACCTACTGTTGAGTGGGGCAAAGCTTTCTCTTCTTCTGGTGCACAAAAGATGGCATTAGAGAGCAACAGCTTTGGTCGTAAAGTTTTGTTTGACCAAGCGCGCAAAAAGCTGCTTGCGAAAACTCATGGTAATTACCCTGCACCCGAGCGCATCATTGAATGTATCGAAATGGGCATCGAGCACGGCTTTAAAAAAGGTCTTGAAGTTGAAGCGCGTTACTTTGGTGACTTAGCGGTTTCTGCTGAAGCACAACAGTTGATGAACATTTTCTTTGCTGTTACCGACATGAAAAAAGACACGGGCGTTGATAGCGACGTCGAAATTCGCGAATTCAATCGCGTAGGTGTTCTTGGTGGCGGCTTGATGGGAGCCGGTATTGCTTATGTGACGGCTGATAATGCGGGTAAGCAGGTTCGAGTCAAAGACATTAGCGAAGAAGGCGTGAACAGTGCGTTGGGCTACAGCTGGAAGCTCATCAAGAAGAAGATGAAGCGTAAACAGTATGATGCCATTCAAGCTATGAAAGTTCAGTCTCGTGTCACGGGCAGCACTGATTACACTGGCTTTAAAAACGCTGACGTTGTTATCGAAGCGGTGTTTGAAGATCTCGATCTTAAACACAAAATGGTAAAAGAAGTTGAAGAGAATTGTTCTGAGAAAACCATCTTCGCTACTAACACTTCGTCTATTCCGATTCATAAGATCGCTGAAGCGAGCTCTCGTCCTGAGCAAGTGATCGGTTTGCATTACTTTTCTCCAGTAGAAAAAATGCCATTGTTAGAAATTATCAAAACCGATAAAACTTCTGACGAAGTCATCGCAAGTTCGGTAGAGTTTGGTAAGAAACAGGGCAAGACTGTTATCGTTGTTAACGATGGCGCTGGCTTCTATGTTAACCGAATTTTGGCTCCTTACATGAATGAAGCGGGTCAGCTGGTTGCTGCTGGCGTACCTTTTGATCGCATTGATAAAGCGTTGGTTGATGCTGGATTCCCTGTTGGTCCTATGACTTTGCTTGATGAAGTGGGCATCGATGTGGCAACTAAAGTTTCTCCTATTCTGGAAGAAGCTTTCGGTTCTCGCATGCAGCCTCCTGCAATGTTCTCTCGTCTGAAAGATGACGACCGTAAAGGCCGCAAAAATGGCCGTGGCTTCTACCGTTATGATGGTAAGAAAGGTGAAAAGCCTGTTGATGAAAGCATCTACAAACTGCTTGATATCACACCAAATAACATGATGAGCGAACATGAAATCGTTGATCGCTGTTTGCTGATGATGGTTAACGAAGCGGTTCGTTGTTTAGAAGATGATATCATTCGCAGCCCTCGTGATGGTGACATCGGTTCTATCTTTGGTATCGGATTCCCACCGTTTTTGGGCGGACCTTTCCGTTACATTGATAAGCGTGGCGCGAAAGAAATCGTTGAGCAACTACGACTCTACGCCGAGAAACACGGCGACCGATTTGAGCCAGCTCCTTTGCTGGTTGAATATGCCGAACAAGAGAAAACATTCTACTAAGATGTTAATAAGAGCCCGGTTAGTTAACCGGGCTTTTTTTTGCCTGGAACAATCGATATCATTTTTTTTGTTAAGACAATATAGTAATCATAGGTTTAATTATAAGTAATCATATAGCTTTCTAATATCAAGGACTTTCAAATGACTAATGAAAAGGGTAAAAAGAAAAAGCTCTCAAATAAGGAGTACGAAAAGCGCTTATTTGAGTTGCAGTTAGAGTTGGTAAAGATGCAGGAGTGGATTCGGGCCAAAGGATTAAAGGTCGCCGTTATTTTTGAAGGACGAGATGCCGCAGGAAAAGGAGGTGTCATTAAACGCATTACACAGCACTTAAGCCCTCGTGTGTGTCATGTGGTTGCATTGCCTGCTCCCACCGAAAGAGAGAAAACTCAATGGTATTTTCAACGTTATGTGCAACATCTACCTGCCGCTGGAGAAATGATGTTGTTCGATCGTTCCTGGTATAACCGAGCGGGAGTGGAAAAAGTCATGGGCTTTTGTAATGAAGAAGAGCACCGTGAGTTTTTGCAGACTTGTCCTGACTTTGAGCGTATGTTGATTCGGTCAGGCATTATACTCATTAAATATTGGTTTTCTGTATCTGATGAAGAGCAAGAACGACGCTTTCAAAGTCGAATTAAAGAACCTCATAAACGTTGGAAACTCAGCCCAATGGATTTAGAATCACGGGCTCGCTGGACAGAATATTCCAAAGCAAAGGATGAAATGTTTGCTCACACGGATACGGAAGATTCGCCCTGGTTTGTGGTGAACTCCGATGTAAAGAAAAGAGCTCGCTTAAATTGTATTAGCCATTTGTTAAGTCAAATTCCTTATGAAGATCTAACGCCTGATCCAATTGAGTTGCCCAAGCGCGTTATTGATCATGATTATGTTCGGCCACCCATGCAACACCAACACTTTGTGCCGGAGATATACTGATGAGACTTAGTACTATTCCTTTCGGATTTAATGTCCTATTAATTTGCGCTCTTATTATTGCGTCTTCATTTACTAATGCTGATGAAAAAGCATCAGAGGTATGCTCTGAGTCTTTATCTAAAGCGTCTTCTCTAAATGCCTATCAATTATGGAAAGGGGCAACATCTTGTTATTCAAATAATAGGAAGTTACACAGTGCTTTTTTACTGACTGCTGGGCAAGTAAGAGCCATGACTGATATGCAAGTACTAGAAGGCAGCTCTGATGAAGAAAGCAAAAAATTATCAGAGTTGTATGGTCAACTTTATTACTACTATGGCGGCTCTGGAGATATTGAAATATTCCGTGATAGGGCTCAGCTGAGTCGGCTCACAGAGTTGTTGAAAAGATGGAGTGTTAAGTTTGACAAAGAATATAATCCTGGCTGGGCCTATAAGCAAGGGGTGAGCGAAGATAAATATAAGCAGATGTTTACATGCCAGAAAGCTAGTAGAGTCAATAAGTTATTGAAGTTCTCAAAGTTAATTAACAACGATGCTTACTACAAAGCTCACCTAGAGCTAGAGCAATTAAGGCAAAAAAACTCTGGAGCTACCACCGCTGGCACCGAAGATGGTGACAAGATGATCGAGTTACTTTCCAAGACAAGCAAAATTGCTTCTAAAATTGTAATGCCTGACGAATATGTGAAAGAGTGTGAGTTTCTCTATCGATACGAGCCCGATCCTAATGCAACATATACTCAAGTTCATGATGGATATAATGGTCCTACTGAAAGTGGAGCTTTTATCTTCGATTCAAAAGAAAAGATACTAGAGTCTTGGATTTCTAAGGCTCTCACCAAGGAAGAGCTGGGGCGTTTATTAAAGCGAATTAACTTTGATAAAGAAGTATTGGTTTCTCTCAGTTTTGGGAGAAGAACTAATGTGACGGGTAGCACCTATATCTCGGATGTTGACTACAATTCTAATCAGGAGAATTTCAGTATTGCCGGGATGATTGGCGTTAACATGCGCGATTGCAAAGAACCTGATAGAGAGTCATTTCCATTTGTTTTGGCTATTGCCCCTCGTCCAGAAAAGTTTCGGAGCTTGCCAAATAAATACTCCCAGAACTTTCCTGATGGATGTAAGCCTGTTAGAAGTGGCTCAGCTTCTACTGAATAGCATTGAGTAAATCTGATAAAATCAAATCTTGTTCGCGAGCGTTGAGTATTGCCAGAAGCGTTTGCTTAAAGAAGGGTTCGGAGTTCAGGGAACCCGCTCATATTTCTGAAACATTTGGATATTACAGGGTATGGACTAACTCTGACATGCGAGGAGGAAATGTCTTAGTTGTCATTGACATTTCGGACTTATCAATTAAAGAATGTCGAATGATGCTTCGATAGAAAATCGATGTTTAGCGGAAATACTATGCCATTTCAAAAATTTACGAAAGGTCGAAATGAGACCTGTAGTTCAATATTTGCACGGAAAATGACCAGAGACGAACTATCTAGCTTAGTTAAGAATGCTAGTAAGTTTGAGTTGTTTGATGAAAAAGTAGTATTGGAGCATAAGAAGTATTTAGTCATTGGAGTTGCTATATATTCAAGAGACGATTTAGAGCTTCTTGATAGAATAATCCAGTGTGGCTGTGACATCGGATATCCAATATTTATCTATGATGTATTAAACGCAAGCGATATGGAAGATATCAATAAGGTGTTTCATGGTATAGGTAAAGTCTATCAAACCCCTATGATGATGTTGTATCAAGAGCATGCTGAACAATCCCTCTGGGGATTTGAGGCCAGAAAAAGAATTGAAGAGATATTTGAGCAATGTGGATCCTCATGACTTCCTTGAAAATTGATTTCTTCGTATTTTTTAGTCCAAACAGAATTATTTAAGAGATTTTTCGGGTTATTGTTCTAAGGTAAAGATTTTTATGCATGAAGTTTACTTTAACAACTACTTAGAGTATGAAGGCATTAGACAGCATTTAGTAAAACAGTTCTATTTCCTAAAAGAAGAGATGCTCACAGAAGGATTTAGGTATGAAGAAGAGTTAGGTGTATTAGGGATCGCATGGGGGGGAATGATAGTTATAGATGATATCATTTTACTTGTAAATCTATCTTCAAGAGAACGAAGAGTTGAGTTTATTATCGGGGTTAATGACTACTCTAAGAGAACTGAGTTTTGTTTACTAAAGAAAAGCAGACCTATCATTGATGTAATTAATTCACTATCAGGAAATAAGGTGAATTGTTCCTTGTCTACAGATCCAGAGCTATTGGTAGAAGATATTTCGTTAATATCCAAACATCTAAGGGAGTGTTTAAAAGTAGTGAGTATGGAAGAAATAAAGGCAGCTATTGAAGATGATGATTTTCAACGAATAAAAGGTAGTTAGAGAAGCTTTGTGATGAATAACAACTTATTAATGAAGGCATTCTTTCATCTATCCGTGGCTGTTTCTGTTTTCTCTATCATGGTAGTGTTCGGCTTGTTTTTTAATGGAGAGCAGTTGTTGGTCGATTATTCTGGAAAAGTTATTCGGGTGTTTGGTGGAGTAGTTGTTGAAGGGTTGTTTGTTTTTGCTTTAGTTGGATGGTTGATTTCTACTCCGATGGTTGTAGTCAGCTTTATAAAAAGCAAGAAAAGCAGTTCGAAGATACTGAAGGTGGAATATATGAATATTTTCCTATCTATCATATTATTTACTTTCTGCATTGCATGTAAACTTGTTCTGGTTTTGTGACTGGAATGGTGAATATCAATTTCCCAGCTTGGGTTTTTTTGCACAGTGCTCATTATGGGCTAGCGCCTACAAATGTGGGGCTAGCCAGAATTAACGCCTCCGTGATTACTCATAACTCATTCCGATTGGATATGCAGATCGCACTAATACCTATCCAACATCTTAGTACTCATCTTAAACAGCTTGATCGGTAGCGGGTAGTCTATATCCTTAACGAATGTTGCTCTTAACTCGGGAGAGAGCATTTCATTCATGCGTTCAAATAGTTTATTAACATCAGAGACTTTTTCGGCGGCTTTCATTAGTTGCTTTTCTTGTTGCTCTGTAACAAAGCCTCTGCCTAATAGGTATTGAATAAAGGCTGGGGAATGGGTTTTAAAGGGAACAATAAGAAAACTGTGTTCAAGGTCATAAAACTTTTCTTCTTCTATATTTTCTAACTCTCGATATTCTTCTAGCGCGGCTTCGTGCCATTGGTCCAACTCTTGTTCTTTGTATTCAAGAAAAGCTTCTTTAACGGTTTCATCAGAGCTATTAAAAGGCGCTTCATTAGAGGTGGCTACAAACTCTTTAAAGCTAACACCCCCTTTTCTGACTTTAAAGCTAATGTCTTTCTTGTAAGCTGTTTCAAAATACTCTCTGAAATTATCTTCATTGATATCAATAAAGTCATTGCCAATGGTTGATAGCAGTTTTTCTGCTTCGGCACAAACGTCTGATATGGAGGCTTCTGGATAATAGTGCTTTATTGACTCTGGCCGATTTTCCATTTGGCTACCCATTGCAGCATTTGAGAAGGTGTATTCTTTGCCTTCTTTTTCATCGACAACAATATCTACCCAGTGTCCAACGATGTTATGTTTGTAGAGAACCAGAGCTAGGGGGGCCTTGAAGAAAACTAATAGAGCCACGCCCTCCATTTCGTGGATGTTGTATGATTTGCCTTTCTGAAACCCTAGTCCTTCTAATTCTGTTATCGCGGCTTTAACGGATTTTTCATCGAGCCAGTCAGGTTCTATTTCTTCGTTTAGATGTATATGAAGTGGCTCCCCCGACGCGACATTACCATCTAAATCGAGGTATTTTCCGAACTTTCGTTTGAAATAAAAGTAGGCTAAAGCAGCCAGGATAAGGAGAGACAGTACTATGCCTCCCAAAAGTTGCAGAAAAAAAGCCATTGTTTTTTATTCCTCTATTGTAATTATAAATAACTTATATCGAGCAATTTCTTTTAGACTTATTGGCCATCATAGCAGCATAAAACATGGAACTGAATGGTGATGGCTTTATGAGGTCTTTAGCTCCTCCTTTCTAAATTGGTCGAGTTGTTCTTCTATTTCTTCTTGCTTCAAGTCAAGCAAGGTTAATAGCTGATGCCCAATGGCCAAACTGGCTTCTAACATTTCTGGAATCACATAATCTGCGCCTAGCTTTTTAAGCTCAGCAGCGTCAGCTTGCTCATAACAACGGGCAATGATTGGTGTTTTAATGCCAGCTGAACGAATATGAGAAACGGTTTCTTTTGCAATATGTGCAGAGCCAAAGGTTAAGATCGCCATCTTGGCGGTTTTAATATGGCAGCTTAGGAGCATATCAACTTTGGTACTATCGCCGTAGGCCACATTATGGTGTTTGTGTCTGGCTTGCTCTATTACGTCAATATCCATGTCGACTGCGACATAGTGAATGCCGTTGTCTTCAAGCAGCTTTGCCAAGGTTTTGCCCACACGGCCAAAGCCACCGATGATCACATGACCATCGTGAGGTAGAGAGACTGGAGCGTCGGCTTCTTTTAACTGTTCAGTATCTTGTTTCAGCTTTGACCAGAGTGTTTTACCGATGGCATGACTGTGGCGAATCAAGAAAGGACTCGCTGCCATGCTAAAGATAGCCACAAGAATAATAAACGAAGCCTGTTCTTCTGGTAGCAATTTATGCATGACGCCTAAAGAGAGTAGGGCGAGACCAAATTCACCTGCCTGAGCTAAGTTAAGTCCTGTTGCCAGTGCAGTTTCTTTTTTATGCTTAAGAACTATCACGAGTAGTGTGATCAGGGCCGCTTTAAAAGCAATTAAACAAGCAGTGAAGAAGATAATTCTGGGCCAAAATTCAAACAATACCTGTATCTGAATTTTCATACCGATAGTAACGAAAAATAGCCCTAACAGAATATCTTTGAAGGGACGTATGTCGGTATTGATTTGGTGACGGAACTGGTTTTCTCCCAACATCATACCAATAATAAAACCACCTAAGGCCATAGATAGATGGAACTGGTGAGTTACCCAGGCGGCAAGCATAACAATGACCAGAGTTGTTAATACAAAGACTTCTTCAGACTGAGTTTTTGCTACTTCTTTATAAAGTATAGGTAGCAACCACTTGCCTATGCTAAGCAGCAATGCCATCAAAGCTAATGTTTTAGCAAAGGCCCAAAATAAAGTTGAAGAAATTGAACCTTCACCACCACCCGCGAGTACCGGCACCAACAACAGAAAGATAATGGCAGCCAGATCCTGAAACAAAAGAATACCAATCGACAGCTGACCATGACGGCTATGAACTTGCCGTTGGCTGGAGAGTTCTTTAGTCACAATAGCGGTTGAAGAGAGCGTCAGCGCGCCTGCGATCACTATGGCTGCTTCGAAGCTGGTTCCCCAGAACCACACGGCACTACCAAATAGCAAACAACAACTTAGTACTTGTGTTCCACCCAGACCAAATACAGAAGAGCGGAGTTCCATCAACTTGGAGAAGGAAAATTCAAGCCCTAATGCAAAGAGTAGAAATACCACACCAAATTCGGCTAAGAAGGTGAAGTCTTCTGGATGTTTAACCCAACCAAGAAGGTAGGGACCAATCAAGGTTCCGGCAATAAGATAAGCGATAATGCTGGGTAAACGAAAGCGGTGCAAAATTACCGTCACAGCCAGTGAAGTACACATAACGGCTAACAGTTCTTCGAAAAAACGTCCTTCCATAAGATGATGGATCTTTTATTGGTTATTGTGCCTTTATTGTAGTGAGTCTGGTTATAAAAAGGTAGGTTTGAGCCTTGATAAGGATCAAGCTAGAGAGTTATTTGTATTGATTGTTAGGCAACTGGATTCGTTTGCCTGTTAAAAGTTGTAAGTTGAATAGAAATTAAGATGACTGGATATTCAGGAAAAGCCCGTAACATTGCAGTTAACGGGCTTCTCATGTCACTTAGTTAGAGTGATTAATGTACAAAGGCATTTCTGTAGCGTATGGCACATACTGGCTCATACCAAATACGGCTGCGTGATATCCTTTGATTGAAATTCGTACGCGATAGTTGCCGCTTTCTAAAGCTTGGCCATTGTCATCGCTTAATTCGATGTTTCCACCAAATGTTGCTGACTCACCGGCTTTAATTGTTGAAGACTGGAATGCCTGAATAAAGGCTTTGCCACGAGACCAGCGAGATACCACATTGTCGTTTGCGTCAATGATTTCGATTTCGAAAGTTTGGCCGCTAGGAAAAGTTAAGGCCATGTCTTCACTATTATGGTTAGTCAAAGTCAGATTGGCTGCAATCGTGTCAACAGAATTGTAGATAACATGCTCATGAGAGATGTTAGTCGCGACCGTTAAACCTGTGATTTGAGGGTAAGACACTTGAGCAATCTCTGCGCTGTTCATTTTATATTGAATGTTACCAGCGATTGACATTTCTTCCCATTCAATAACACCAACTTGTGGCGCGAAGTAAGCATAAGTTAACCCTTTATCGCGGCAGTTACCTGCAAATGACATGAGTACAACGTCATTAAAAGTGCCTGCTTTAACCGTTACCGAAAGGCCTTTTTGCTCGATAACAACCTGTCTAACACAAGCTCCCCAGTTAATGTCGAATGTGGCACCTGGCTCTGCGTCAAAGTCGGCAAATAGCTCAACATCGCTTTCGTTGAGAGTGTATACACGATTCGAGCTTTCTGAAGCCCAAACCCAACGCTCGCCATGATTTAAGAAGTTTGAATATTTTTTCCAGCTGGTTCCAATTTCATCTGAGATTTCTACTGCAATGTTGTTTCCACGGTTACTTGTGAAGTTAGCAACGTCGGATGTTTGCATCGTCACATAGTCGTTGGCAAAAGTGGCAATTGAAGCAACGGTCAAAAAAGTACTCGCGATTAAACGTTTCATTGTACGTGTCCTATAAAGGTAAAGTTGGGTATCCAGTGGTGCGAGGCGGATAATAGGCGTGAACAAAATCACTTAACAAATGAAAAATAATTGGCTTTTGGATTAGAAAATCTAATGACTTGTAGTGTGTTTCAGTGTTCTTCTGGTGTTCGAGAACTTAAGACAGTTTGGTGACAGAAAATAAAACTTTTAATATTCACAAAAAAGAAATTTATTTATCTATTCTTGTGATTATTTTCCTTTTTTGTTTTGTGGGATAGTGGTTGTAATAAAAATATACGGAAAAAATAGGGTTTTTTATAGCTTATAGATCTTTTTATGTTCTTTTTTATTGAGTGGATTTAGAGCGAGAGCTTGAAAGAAGTTCTTTTATGAATAAAAGTTTTGATCAGAAAATAAGCATGTCTATATCTTGTTTGGCTATTTTATGTTCTCAAAAAGACATAAAAAATTCTAATTCGATTTTTCATCTTGTTGAAGTGGCAATGACATAAAAACAAAGTGTATTAAAACGATTAGAAAAACGGCTACTCATTTATTAAGTATCTCATTTGCAGTTTGCAGAGTGTTAAGGCACTCTAAACACTAAGGCTATTCAACCAAGTTTATTGCAATGAGCAGGAATAACTTATTGATATGAAAAGTGATCTTCAGGAAGCTATTCACCTCACTTGGGAGCTGATGGATGCAGAGACCAGGGTAAACAACTGGTTAACTTCCCATCAAATAGGTGGTGAGGAGTCGTTGGCTTCATCCACTGAACAAAAGATCGAGCAGCCATTGTGCGTTGTTTCCATTGGTAAGGCAGCGTTACCAATGTTTGAAGGTGCAAGAAAATACCTCAGAGAGATTAAAGATTATCTGGTGATAACCGCCGAGGGATACGGGGTGTCTGATGATCCAAAGGTGTTACTGTCATCGCATCCTTTTCCTGATCATCGCGCTTTGGCCGCAGCTCAAGCTCTTGTATCTTTCTTGCAAAAGAACGAAGGCGCTGAGCTACTGTTTTTAATATCTGGGGGGAGCTCTGCTCTGGTTGAGCTTCCACTAGCAGGTATTGAGATGGGTACTATTAATGAACTCAATCAGACATTGGTTTCGAGCGGACTTGATATTGAGCAGATTAACCAGTTGCGTAGCCAATTATCTCAAATAAAAGGTGGTCAGTTACGCCGATGGATTGACTCTCCAAAAATTACGCAGCTTTCACTGTCTGATGTGGCTGGAGATAACCCTGCCGTGATTGGATCAGGGCTGCTGTTTGAATCTTCTGTAACTCGTGAACCTTCTGGCAGTCTATTTACTTTGATGCAAGACAAAGTCAACCAATTAAGCCAGCAAGGACTGAACCGACATGGGCAACCATTAACTCAAACAAGCGAAAGAAAAACATTGCCTGAAGTTGCTCATTTTTGTATCGGTAACAGTTTGTTGGCTGCTGAGTTACTCGGACAAGAGTTAGTGTTAAAAACGGAGCTTCCGTTACAGACTTTGACAGAAATAAACCTTAGTGTAGAGCATACGATTAATTGGTTTGATGAGCAGCTATCCAAAGGGGATAAAGGCATTTGGATTGCGCACGGTGAAACCACACTGGCACTACCCGCTGAGGTTCGTGGTAGCGGTGGCAGAAATTGTCATCTGGCATTATCGATGGCGCGCCAAATTGCGGGGGATGACAATCTAGTGTTTGCGAGCTTTGGCAGTGACGGGCAGGACGGATCGGCACCTGCTGCGGGCGCGTTGGTCGATGGCAATGATTGGTTACGATTGAATGATGTCGGAGTTAACCCGAATGTATTGCTATCGACGTTTAACAGCTATACTGGATTGGAGGCAATCAATGCCTGTTTGAAGCTCAAAAAAGGGCGCACCAATGTCAGAGATTTAATGGTCGCAATACGCTGGTAGTTTAAGTGATGAAATCTTGTGCTGGCAGGCCAGCAGGTCTGCTGTTTTTACCTAATAGAATAAATAAGAAGTAGATAACCTATGTTGAATAAAATTGAAGCGGTTAGCGAACGTTTAAATCAAATTATTTTAGGCAAGCAAGAACAGGTTGAGCTTGCCATTATATGTTTACTTGCCAAGGGACATTTGCTTATCGAAGATCTTCCTGGAATGGGAAAAACCACTCTGGCTCATGGTTTGTCTCGAGTCTTTGGGCTGGACTTTCAGCGTATTCAGTTTACGTCGGATTTATTACCTGCAGATATCACCGGAACCTCTATTTACGACAAGCAGCAGCAATCCTTTGTTTTTCATAAAGGGCCTATTTTTTCTCAAGTGATTCTGGCTGACGAAATCAATCGTGCAACACCCAAAACTCAAAGTGCTTTGCTCGAAGCTATGGAAGAAAGACAAGTGACGGTTGAAGGTGAAACCCGTGAACTGCCGTTGCCCTTTTTTGTAATTGCTACGCAAAATCCTTCGCATCAGGTTGGAACTTATCCGTTGCCTGAATCCCAGCTTGACCGTTTCCTAATTCGCTTATCTTTAGGTTATCCGCATCCTGATGTAGAAAAACAATTGCTACTGGGAGGAGAGCGACGACCGGTGGCTAATGTATTAGATGCTCTGTTGCAGCCTGAGCAACTGGTCGAAGTGCAGCAAGAGGTATCAAAAGTAAATGTGAGCGAAACGCTAGTGAACTATGTTTTGCAGCTGGTTCTAGAAACACGCAAAACACCAGAATTGAATCATGGATTGTCACCACGTGCAGGTCTTGCATTAATTCAAGCTGGAAAAGCCAGTGCTTGGCTGAGTAATCGTGAGTTTGCTATCCCCGAAGACATTCAAAAAGTATTTGTCGCTGCTGTTGGTCATCGATTGCAGCCTCATTCACAAAGCCAGTTGAGTGGTGAGCAGGTAGCAGAAGCCGTACTGCAATCTGTTGCGGTACCTATGTAACCATGTACATCGAAGTCGCTATTCTATCGACACCTAAAAGCAGCACTTAATTATCAATGGCCTTATGCGAAGAATGATCAAAAAATTACTCGATGAACGATGGTTACGTTGGATCCGTCGTCGTCGCCCATTAGCTCAAGAAATAACTTTATCACAACGTAGCACTTATATTTTTCCTACTCGTTATGGTTTTTTATTGCTTGCGATAGTGTTTGTGATGGCGCTTGGAGCGACTAATTATCAAAACAACATGGTGTTTATTTCAACCTTTATGGTCATTGCCATTGGCGTGATTGCCATTTTAATGACGTTTCATAATCTGGTTGGTTTGACATTCTCTGCTCACTCTCCCGAGGCTGTGTTTGCTGGACAAGTCGCTCATTTTCCTATCTCAATCACCAGTCAAAGGCACCATCAAAGTATTGGCGTTGGATTAAGAAATGCATCATTGAGTTTTGTTGACATTGTTGCGGCAGCTGAGCAAAGAGTCGAAATAGCGCAGCTATGTAAAGCCCGTGGCTATCAAATGTTAGATCCCGTACGTTGTCAGACAATTTTTCCGTTCGGCTTTTTGCAGGCGTGGGCCTGGTTGTTTTTTGATGTGAAGTGTTTAGTTTATCCCAAACCATTAAAACCAGAAACCATTGAGCAAAGTGCTGGAAGTTCCAGTGGCAAAGAGTCGGATACGCCAGTTCCTGGGGTTGAAGACTTTTATGGGTTAAGGCCTTATCAGCCTGGTGATGTGATGTCGCGAATTTATTGGAAAGGAATGGCAAAAGAAAAAGGCTTGCAAACAAAAGAGTTTGTTGAGTATCAGAGTGATCCAGATATTTTTTCTTTGTCACAATTTCCCAGTGTAGATTTGGAGTTTGGTTTGTCTTATCTAACTTATTTAGTGATTGAAGCGCATCAAGATGGGCGTGTGTTTGGTTTGCAGCTGGGAGAGCAAACCATTGCGCCACAACGAGGTGAAGAACACATGCATCAATGTTTACGTATGCTGGCATTGTATAAAGGATAAAGATATGTTGATCCTGCCCGAATCACAACGCCAGGTACAAAGTTTACTGCGAATTCGTCTGGCGATTGTTCAAATCTGTGTTTTGTTGCCCATCATATTTTCTTTGCCATTGCAGTTTGGCGTGATCATCGCGTTTGCTCCTCTATGGACGATAGTTCGCATTCATTTAAAACAATCACCTATGTTAGGTCGATGGTTACTGGTTGCCATCACGGTGATCTCTGCCGCTGCCGTTTGGTTTCATTTTGGTACGTTTCGGGGCCGTGATGCGGGTGTATCCTTGGTTGCTGTTATGTACAGTTTAAAAATACTGGAGTGTCGTCACTATCGAGATGTTAATTTATTGTTGACCTTGGCGTTTTTTATGTTGGCAATGAACTTTCTCTTTACGCAAGAAATCTGGGCCGTGTTTTATTTGCTCGCGGCTTTGTTATTGATTACACATACTCTGATGTATGCCAATGCCAATGATGTGAGCAAAGTAGAGGTAAAGAAAGGCGCGAAAATCTTGCTTTATTCTATTCCGGTAATGATGTTTTTCTTTGTCTTTTTTCCTCGGTTATCAGGGCCTCTATGGCATATCCCAAGTTCACAAAGTGCTGGTACGGGAGTCAGTGATTCTATGACGCCCGGTGATATCGGTGCTTTGCACTTAATTGATGAAGTGGCATTTCGAGTTAAGTTTTTAGATGCATCTCCTGAACCCGGCGACTTATATTGGCGGGCGCTGGTTTTCGAAAACTATGATGGTTTGAGTTGGACTCAGGACCGTCGTCGCAATGATATTCCTCTGGCTCGTCAAGAAGCAGAAGGGGATGTATTAAGATATGAAATTACGTTAGAAGCCACTAAACAACGTTGGCTGTATGGGCTTGACCTGCCTGTTTCTACTCCTCCGGGGACACGCTTAAAATCCGATGGTACTTTTAGTGCTGCCCGCCGTGTGGAAAAACGTATACGCTATCGAGGTTCATCGGTCACCCGGATGCCTTTAGAAGTAGAACTGCCACCTTTGAGTCGTACCATCAATACAGAGCTACCATCCAGTGGTAATGATGAAGCAAAACAGTGGGCCAGAGAAACCTATGCTCAATTCAACGATACGACAAACTACGTTAATTACTTATTGCGTTTTATTTATGAGCAACCCTTTTTCTATACGTTAACGCCTCCTATTTTAAAAGAAGATATGGTCGATAACTTCTGGTTTGGAACTCGACGAGGCTTTTGTGAACATTACGCCAGTAGTTTTGTGTATATGTTGCGAGCGGTGGGAATACCTGCTCGAGTGGTGGTGGGATATCATGGTGGTGATTACAACGCTCTAGGTGACTACTGGATTATTACTCAAGCAGAAGCTCATGCCTGGGCCGAGTATTGGATGGAAGGCAAAGGTTGGGTGCGTGTCGATCCAACAGCCGCTATTGCTCCTCATAGAGTTGAGCAACAGCTACTAAATCAGGTCGGGCTTAGGAATTTCTTATTTGATGATTTACCTGTAGCAGACTTCATGGCAGAAAGTGGGTTAAACATTGCCCAGCTTTGGTTGGATAATGTAAATCGTGCCTGGCAAGACTGGGTTATTGACTTTAATCAAAGCAAGCAATTTGATTTATTTAATCAGCTCAAACCAGATTCCTGGGGGCTAGGGCGCTTATTTGGTATTTCAGTGGTTGGTATTTTGTTATTTTTGGCGGTTATTGCCTGGCGTATGTCGCGCAGTAGAGAATCATTAGATCATGTCGCTAGAAGTTATTTGATTCTTACCCGTCGTCTGGCAAAAAAGGGATTTGAAAAACATCACTATGAAGGTCCACAAGATTTTGTTCACCGAGTGATTCGCGAAAAACCACAATGGAGTGGAGAGCTAAACCCAATATTGCGACTGTATTTGAAGTTGAAGTTTAGTAATGACTCTGCTCAATTCGCAAAAAAACATAAACAGCTTCGAACAATGGTCAAGCGAGTAAGGCTCGTGACATAAATAAAGGAAGCCACCGTTTAGGTGGCTTTAAAGTGATTGAAGTGATAGTTAGCGTAAGAATGTTTGACGTGATGTCATAAACGACTCGTACTCTGACGAAACTACTGCACTGACAATATTATCAAGACGTTTGCAAACTTCTTTGTTACTTAAGTCATATCCTGCTGCTTTTGCTTGCAAGAATATCTCCTTTCGTTTTTGATGACCTGCCGAATGGTAATCAGAACTTACTCCGCCTGTTTTAGGTTTGTACTCATAGTCAGAGTTTTCCTGAAACTCGCAGTTGTCGTTCTGGTAGGTTTTTAGTCCTTCCAATTGTCTTACAATTCGACTAATTTCGTTATAACGACGTTCCCCTTCTTCATCTTTTCCGTAGTTCCAGGCCTCATGATTAGGCTTAGGCACTGTTAATCCCGGCAACAGACGCTCTACTTCCTGAGGTTGTTCTTGAGGTTCATCTTCTAAGCTGACACTGTTTAATTGACTAATCTCAGGTTCATCAAGGCCATCTATGATGTCTTTTGCCTGTTTAATATGAGAACCTTTCACTATGCCAGTATGTTCAGTTCCATAGGTATTATCTTTTGTTTGTAATATATTACTAAACAGCGTATTTATCTTGCTCTCTTTAGTTGAGTTATGATTGCACAGTTTTATTAGTGATGACTTTAAATCGGTTCTGGCTTTATCGAAAGTTTCTTGTCGCTTTTGGAAACTTGTGCCAATGCTACTCTGACCCTGTTTCTTGACATCTTTTCTGTCAATTTTGTCACGACTGAATAATACTGTTGTATTGTTTGAAAACGGATTGCGAGAGCTTCTTCCTCTAATTTGGTGTTCGTCCTGAACTTTCGCTAGTTCGTTCAAATTTTCTCTGGTAAATGTTTGGGGATTGATACTAATTTGCATGATGAGTACCTCGTTAATAATAAATTCGTTTTATGCCAGTTGGTTCAAGTTTTGAAAGTTTGAATAAGAAGCTTTTGGGACTTGATGTTGCTCATTATCAAATTGAGACAGATCTGCATCTTCTATGACTTCTTTCCAGACATTGGCACGTTCCAAAAAGTTTTGAGTAATCGTTATAAGATCCGGGAGTGATAGTTCTTCTATAAAGAGATCGAAGATTTGAACTAGACTATTATCACTGTTTAAAGCAACTCGTAAGCCACCTGTTTCTTGCCATAAGCAGTTATAAGTCAATAGCATTTTGTAGAGTTCTGGAGACTGGGGGAGTGCTTTATCCAGATCACACTGTAAAGTAAGTTTGTGTTGCTCTGGCGCATAAAAAATATCGATAATTAAATTGTCTGACGATACGATACTCCAGTTGGATTCGTCGTGTTTAACAATATAACTGGCATCAATTGCAGGCCCTAGCTCGGTTAATATCAAATCAATCTGTTCAACTCTATTCATAGCGTTCACCTGTTATCTGAGAACTTTCGTTGCGTTTAAATACGTTGGCGCTACGTTGTTTTTCGTTGCTGCCTTCTTATTTATTGAGTAACAGGGAGTGGTTAAAAGTTGATCTAAAGTGTCAGAAAATTTTCCACTTTTTTGTCTTTGGCTCTGATGGCACCGTTAAAATCGTTGAGGATGGATTACGGAAATTTGAGTGTCTAGTGACATCTAGAGTAGAGGATGCTGCATGGAAGCGTTGGCGGTTTGTTAAATTTCTCTAGGAAATTCAAGAGGATAGTGAAAATGCTACATTGTATCTCCAAAATCAATACTTGATAATAAAAATAAGAATCATTATCATTCGCATGAAATTTATAGAGTTCATGTTTTCTGGGGAAAGAAGATGACATCAAAATTGTTCGCGTTAACGCTTGTTAGTTTGGCTGTACAGGGCGTTCTGGTCAGTCAGGCGTATGCCGAAGATGATAAAGCAAAGAAAGACTCCGATGGTGTAGTCACCGTTACTGCAACACGCTTAGAACGCGCAGCTGAGGACGTTGCTGCAACCGTAACTGTGATCGATGGCCAACAGCTAGAAAAAGAACTGGCAAATGATCTGGACGACCTAGTGCGTTACCAACCAGGTATTACGTTGTCTTCTTCTGCTCGTGGCGGTAACACTGGTTTTAATATTCGTGGTATTGGCGGTAACCGAGTACTGATGCTGGTCGATGGAGTTCGTAGCCGTGATATCTATTTTGCAGGCCCAAGTGCTTACGGTAGTGACTTGGTTGATGTTAGCGATTTAAGCAGTGCAGAGATTATTCGCGGTCCAGCATCGGCTTTATATGGTGCTGATGCATTAGGTGGTGTTGTTCTGTTAAATACCAAAGATCCAGTCGAGTATCTGGATAATAAAGATGACACTTATCTTCGTCTTGATGTTGGTGCTGCCAGCGCGGATGAACAAATTAATTTAGGTGTTACTGCGGCAGGTGCTAGTGGCGACTGGAGTTATCTTGCTAAGATCACTGGCCGAACGTTTAAAGAAAAAGACATTGAAGGTGGCACGGCTCAGTTGAATCCAACAGATGGCGATTCAACAAGTGCTTTATTTAAACTCGTTTATGCTCCTAATGAAACTCATAAGTTGGGTTTTGTCGTAGACTACTTCGAAGATTCAATTGATTACAATCTGTTAACAGATTTAAGCAGCTCTGTGACTGCGTCTACGGGTATGGACGACAATGAGCGTGTGCGTTTTAGTGTTGAGTATGACTGGCAGGCTGATTCAGCCTTTGCGGACACCATGTCGGCTCGTTTTTATACTCAAACCATTGATGGTTTGCAGCATACAGAACAAGATCGCCTCAGTTTTTCATTCCCATTCGCTCCGTTTGGTACTCCGGCATCGCGCGTAACAGACTTCGAGTTTAATCAAGATATTATTGGCATTAGTGCTAACTTACTTAAAACCATCGACTCTGGAAGTGTTAAGCACTCTATGGTTTATGGTTTTAGTTATGAGTCGTTCGATACCGAACGTCCACGTCATCGTTGTGACACCGATAACATGACCAATACGACGGTCTGTGATATTCGTTCTTACCCATTTGCACCGCCAGAATCTTTTCCAAACAAGACTTTCCCAGACACAGACACCACACGCATTGGCGTATTCTGGCAGGACGAAATGGTGTTAGGTGATTCTGGGTTTACGGTTATTCCAGGTGTTCGTTACGACAACTACAAGATGGATGCTGATACGGCCAACTTACAGGCCAATTTCGGTTTCCCTGTCGAGTCGTTTGACGAAAGTGAGGTGTCGACGAATCTGGGAGTCATTTATGAGTTAAACAACCAGACCTCATTCTTCTTACAGTATGCCGAAGGCTTCCGTGCTCCAAACTTTGATGAAGCCAATCAATCTTTTGTGAATCTTGGCCATGGGTATGCAATCGTACCTAATCCTGATCTAAAACCAGAAACCAGCGAAGGCGTTGAGTTAGGCTTTAAATCAAACTTAAGTCAGGGCTACCTGAGCATGAGCATCTTCGAAAACAACTACGAAGATTTCATTTCGACTCAGTTTATTGGTCAAAGTAACGGTATCAGCTTATTCCAGGATAGCAATATTGGTCGCGTAAGAATCAAAGGTTTAGAAGCTAACTTAATCTGGAACTTTAATGAACAGTGGCGTTTACGTCAGTCATTAGCTTATGCCAGCGGAACAGACAGCGTAGCGGATGTACCGTTAGATAGCATTGAGCCTTTGACTATCGTTTCTGGCGTTGGCTTTGATAATGAGTCTGGCGACTGGGGTATGGAAGCGGTGATGACTTTGGTCAATAAGAAAGATGCGGTTTCTGCACCGACTAAAGTAACCAATAACAGTTATGCACTGTTTGATGTTTTTGGTCATTACCAGATCAATAAAAAAGCAAAAGTTCAACTGGGTATATTCAACCTCTTTAATCGACAGTATGCGCGTTGGAGCAGTCTGCAAGGGGTGAATGCATCTGATAGCGATACGATAGCCCGCCGCCAAGAAGCAGGCATTGAGTATCGTGTTGGCTTTAGTTACGAGTTTTAATCTTGAGTGGGAACCACTCTTTTAATTTATTTTGATAAAGCAACCCGGCCGAGTGCCGGGTTTCAGGTGTGAGGCACAATGAATATTCAGCTGTTAGAACAATTAATGTATGAGTTAACTGATCTGTTTTTGGCGCCAGTTCTCATTTTACTCGTTATTTTGATGGGGTATTCCCTTTATGTTAGTGGCGTGTGTTTTTTTCAAACTTTACAACGCCGTGCTGCTCGTCCACGGGTAGCAAAACTCTCGTCGCACAACGACCTTGCAGAGCTTCCTGAATCTCTATTACGTGGCCATCCTTTGCTAGCTATGACCAAAGCTCAGCCAGAACTTAGTCAGGATGAACTTGATGTCGCTGCACTAAAAGAAATGGAAGGGGTACGTAATGTGAGTCGTCTTGCCCCTATGTTAGGTCTGATTGCGACCATGGTTCCGATGGGACCTGCCTTAAAAAGTTTAGCTGATGGAAACATACAAGGTATCAGTGAGAATTTAATCGTAGCCTTCTCAGCCGTTATATTTGGTTTGGTGATTGCGTCTATTACTTTCTGGATCGCTAGCGTTAAAAAACGATGGTTGGCTTCAGAACTGGTGTTAATAAGTCACCTCAAGTCACAGCAAGATAGAACACAGAAAAAGGTAGATATCCATGAGGCTGCTTGATGAAGATGAATCCATCAATCCTGCCTTGTCGGTAGTTAATCTGGTTGATGTATTTCTGGTTCTTATTGCGGCTTTGCTCATTGCGATTGCTCAAAATCCAATGAATCCTTTTTTGGAAGAAAACGTCACCGTGATTAAAAACGCTGGCCAGCCAAATATGGAGTTGATTGTCAAAGAAGGCAAGAAAATCGAAAAATACAAAAGCGAAGGCAAGATTGGTTCAGGTGAAGGTGTTAAAGCAGGCATTGCTTACAAGATGGCCGACGGCTCCATTGTCTATGTGCCAGAAAAGAAAGAACAAAGCCAATAATTTGTTATGTGTTAGTGGAGAAATGTTATGAATTCTCGATGGTTGGCCCTAATTGCGATAGTGGCCAGTTTGTTTATTAGTTTAGATCTTCATGCGCATAGCAAGAAAGTTCTATTGGTTAGTGCTGCTCACTCAAATAAAGCCAAGGTGACGGCACTGAAAAGTGTTGCAAAAGTTCATCATCTGGGTGTTGAAGCCAAGTCTGAAGCATCGCTGAAGGATGTCGCTGATCTTAATGCCATGTTCTCAAAATACGACATGGTTATTTTTGACAGTGTATCGAAGCGAGAGTCGAAACGAACTTATGCTAAGTACATTGGAAAGTTAGCATCTGTTAAAGCTAAGATGATGCTAATGCATCCTTGGCAAGAGACTGGGTTGTTTCAAGGATTAACATCAGAGCAGGCTCAACGAGTAAGAGATTACTACATTAATGGTGGCAAAGAGAACTTTGAACGTTTGACGGCTTATTTCCAGAAAAACGTTTTTTCTCGCACTCCTAAAGAAGTTGCCGAGCCGATTATTTTCCCTAAAGCAGGGATCTATCATCCTTCGTTACCTCAGCGAGTCTCTAAGTCATTGGCTGAGTATCAGCAGCAGCGACGATTAGATGGCATTGCTGGTGACCACCCGAAGGTTGCCATCTTATTCCAACGGGCATTACTCGAATCAGAACAGATGGGACTGGTTAACGAGACCATTCAACGTCTGGAAGATAAAGGCAGTATTGCTATTCCTTTTTATTTTGAGCTGAGTCCTCGTTCTGGAGATTATTCTCATCTTTTGCAGGTTGATGGAAAAACTCAAGTCGACTTGATTATTAATTTCCGCGCCATCCATTGGGCAAACAAACGCAAAAAAGAATTCGAGCGCTGGGGTGTACCTGTTGTCCAGGCGTTAACTTACTATGATGGTGAACAAACAGAGTGGGAAGAAAGCTCGCAGGGCATTTCTCCGGGTATGACGCCTTTCGTTTTCGTGCTGCCAGAAACGTCTGGCGTCATCGGTCCTATTATTGTTGCTGCTATCGATGCAAAAACAGGGCAGAGCAAAATGATCGACTATCAGTTAGATTATATGATTGAACGTTCATTGAAGCTCGCGAATTTACGTTATAAGTCTAATGCTAATAAAAAGATGACGGTGATGGTGTGGGGTGATAGAGATGCTGGGGCTTCGTTTATGAATGTGCCAGAAAGCCTGGCCTCCATCAGCCGTCGACTCAACAAAGAAGGTTATCAGGTTGAAGCTGTTCAGGACGAATATTTTACATCGCGCATTGATCGTATTCTAACGCCATTCTATCGAAACTATGAACTGGATAAGTTAGTTGAAGACGATTTGGCTGAGCTTATGCCCGTTGCAGAATACTTAAGTTGGTTTAATACATTGCCAGAAGAAGTTCGTGCTCCTATCAATAAGCACTGGGGCAAAGCAGAAGATAACTTTATGGTAGTACAGCACCAGTCAAAGCCTCACTTTGTGATTCCTCGTATTCGTAATGGAAGTATGCTTGTTATGCGTCAACCACCACGAGCGGATAATAAGGGTCAGGATGTGCTCTTGTATCATAAAGGCACTGTGCCCATGAATCATTTTTATTTGGCTGCTTATTATTATGCCAGAGCTTATTGGGGCAGCGATGCAATTGTTCACCTAGGTACTCACGGCTCGCAAGAATATCTTGCGGGTAAAGAACGTGGTCTATCACGCTATGATGACGGCAGTTTAGCGGTTGGCACTACGCCAGTTATTTATCCATTCATTATCGATGATGTGGGTGAAGCCATGCAAACCAAGCGTCGTGGTAGTGCGGTTGTGATCAGCCATTTGACACCTCCATTCGCTAGTGCGGGCTTACAGGGCGATATTGCTGATATCCACGAACTGATGCACCAGTACAAAGCTTTGGATGAGGGCGGCGTTAAAGAGCGCACTGCCGCTCAGATCACTGAGCATTGCATGAAGTCAAATATCTGCAAGGACCTGGGTTGGGAAGATCAGCGTATCAAACAGGAGTTTGAGCTGTTTCTCGAAGAGTTGCATAATTATATGGAAGAGTTAGCGACACAGCTTCAACCCTTAGGTTTACATACCTTTGGTGAGCTTTCGGAACAAAAGCTATTGATCTCAACCGTGACTCAAATGTTAGGTAAAGACTTTATGAAAGAAGTCTCTGATTTTGAGAATGAAATGTATCAGGCAGGTCACCATGACCACAGTGACGGCTCTGATCACCATCATGATGATGGTGGTGATGACCATTCTCATGGACCTGATACTCATACTCATGAAGGCTCGTCGTTACATAGTCGCTCAGAAGCGATCGAAGACACCGCGGGCTTTAAAACGGTACGTGACTATGTCGTCGCTAAACCCACAAAAGCTCTGCCTGACTCTATGAGTGAGGCTCTTAAAGAACATATAGAACGCGCCAAAGAGTACTACACCAACCTTAAAGGGATTAAAGAATTAGATTCGTTGGTGGATGCTTTATCAGGACGTTATATTCCTGTTAAAACCGGTGGAGATCCGGTACGACATCCTGAATCATTACCTAGTGGCACTAATCTTTATGGTTTTGATCCTTCAAGACTACCTACCAAAGCTGCTTATGAGCAGGGCAAAAGTCTGGTCACAGATGTTATCAATGATTATTACAAAAAGCATGGTCAGTATCCTGACAAGTTAGCTTTTTCATTATGGTCTATTGAAGCGATGCGCCATTACGGTGTGTTAGAAAGCCAGGCGCTTTATGCTTTGGGGGTTAAACCTAAGTGGAGTCCAGATGGTCGCGTGATTGGTACCGAAATTATTCCTGCTGGTGAATTAAAAAGACCACGAGTGGATGTCGTACTATCTGCAACCGGTTTGTACCGTGATGCTTTCCCTAATGTTATGCAGCGACTGGCAAAAGCCATTAAGCAAATTGCTGAATTGAAAGAAGAGAATAATTCGGTATGGAAAAACTCTCAGCGTGTTAAACGGGAGCTGATCGCCGAAGGGATAGAAGAACAAGAGGCCGAGTACTTATCGAGTGTGCGTATTTTCTCTAACGAATCCGGTCAGTACGGCTCAGGGGTTGATGGGCCAGTATTTGCTTCTGATAGCTGGGAAACCGATAAAAAAATTGCTGATAATTATTTATCTAACATGGGCTTTGCTTATGGTGCGGACCCATCGCGTTGGGGTGAGCAGGGAGACAATACGGAGCTTTACGCCAAACAGCTATCAGGTACTGATGTGGCCATGTTCTCGCGTTCATCCAATGTCTATGGCATGTTAAGTTCTGATGACCCTTTTGAGTACTTTGGCGCATTGGCTTTGGCAGTTCGTAATATCGATGGTAAAAGTCCAGAAATGAAAATTTCTAACTTGCGTAATGCGACCAATGCCAAGATGGAGTCAGCCGATCGCTTCTTGGCAAAAGAATTAAGAACTCGAGTATTTCATAAGCGTTGGATTGAAGAAATGCAAAAAGAAGGTTACAGCGGCGCTGTTGCTTTGTCTTCTCGTGTTTCTAACTTCTGGGGCTGGCAAGTTGTCGATCCTAATCTGGTACGTTCTGATCAATGGAAAGAGTTTTATGATGTGTATATCAAAGATAAACATGATCTGAAGCTTAATGAGTGGTTCGAGCAGGTTAATCCTGGCGCACAGGCTCAAATGATCGAGCGTATGTTAGAAGCTAATCGCAAAGAGTATTGGCAAGCCAGCGATGAAGTTCGCAAAGAATTGATTGAGCGCTTTGCTGAACTGGTAGAAAAGTATGATCTTTTTGTCGATAACGAAAAGCTTCAAGATTATGTCATAGAGCAAGGGAAGGGATTTGGTCTTAACATGAGTCAAGATATGTTTGCAGAGCAATCTGCAGAAACAGAAGAGGCCAATGCTTCTGAGGCGAGTGTCGAGCAAATAACTGGGCAAAAACTTGAGAAAGTTGAAGCGTCAGAGATTGATGATATTTTAAATTGGCGTTTAATCACTGTTGCTATTTTATCTCTTTTGATGTTTTTACTTGGCATGATCGTACAATCTCAAAGACGTTATAACACGTAAAAAACAGGCCGCTAAGTGCTTTTTAGCGGCCTTACGTCCTCTCCTTATTCTTTCCATAATTTCTCCTTATTGTTGTTTCTTTCTTTGCTTTTAAAACTTCTTTTGAGCTTTCTTAAAACTTTTTTATTTTTTCTGTGACTGAATTATTGAGTGTGAACGGAAAGTGTTCGTTTGCTTTTTCTACGATAGAACAATAGGAGGTCAAATTAATGAGTCACAGAAACTTCTTAAAACAAGAAGTTGATTCGCTACGAGTAAAGTATGGAATCAAAGACTTCTCTTTAGGTGATAGCGATAACGCTGCTCTTACTCTTTCTGAAGGTACTCAGTTATTTATTCAGCTTGACGATGTTAAGTCTGTATTGACCATCTACAGTGTTGTTTCTGGTATTGGTGGAACTAAAGAAGAACAACTTAGAGTGATGAAATACATCCTTTCTATGCAGTTGGATTTTAGCAAAATTAACGAGTTTTTTGTCACATATTCACAAAGCTTGTCGGAGTTTTGTATTGCCCACCAAGTGAATTTGGAAGTGTCAGGAGAAATCGGTTTAGAAACTTTGATTTCAAAAGTAAGGACAGCGAGTCTTTTATGTAAGTCTTGGCTCGAGCGTGAAGACATAGTGGATGACCACTTCCCAAAAGAGAATGATAGCAGTGGGGAATATATTGCCCCAGTAAGTCACGAACAGTTTATTAGAATTTAATAGGAGATATAATTATGCATGTTAATAATTTAGATGGCGTTCAAGGTGTACAGGGTGTTCAAAATATTGGGCAAAATGGACCATTAGATGGTGCTCAAGGTAATGAGGTTCCTCAAAATCAAGGGCTGGATTTATTGCAACAGCAACAGTTAGTTATTCAAAACTCTCAAAATTCATTGAATCAAGAATCTCCTTTGATCGTAACGTTTCTCAGCGATTTGTTTTTCGATCAAGAAACACCCATTGTGAATGGAATGGAAGTGTCTGAAAGTATTGTTTTTTCAGAGTTAATGGATGGTGCAATGGTTGATGGCCAACAGACTATCGTAGGCACCGGGGAAGAAAACGATCCTTTGAAGTGGGGAATTCAATTACCTCAAACAATTGCTGTTGTTCAAGACGAAAATGCTCGAACCTTTGTAGCTGCGCATGAATATGGACATCTGGCTACTCAGAAAGTGTTTGGAGAAGAAGCAGAAAACATTAGCCGACCTAATCAGGAAATTATGGCCGACTGTATTGGTGCGTACTATCTTCTAACCGTTAAGGGGATGGAAGCTGATGATATCGTCCAGCTTTTGCAAGATAATGAGGCAACTATCTTAGGCGTTGATGGGGATGAAGGACATCCATCCTCTGAAGATAGAATTGACGCTGTGAGAACCTTTTTAGGCTTAATGACTGTAGAGCTGGACAATGAAAAAGATCGTATGAGTGTTACCGATGCAATTGGCGCCGTGCTGATTGAAGACGATGATGAGTCAGACGATGAGGTTGATGAAGTTCAGCAGAATGTGGTTGAACAAAATGTTGAAGAGCAAAATGTTGTAGTGAATGAGGAAGCTCCCAAAGTTCAAGATGAAACTTAAACTCTCCTTGGTGTGATGAAAATGGCTGGGTTGATAACTCAGCCATTTTTTTATAGTGACATATTACCGAGTGAATATAGAAACTTTTGCGACATATTGTTACTAAATTAACACAGGGCAAAAATGTATGATACTCTTTTGAGTCAGATAGGAGTAAAAATAATAATAATCACTGTTACTTAAATCTGGTGTCAAACGTCTTCTTTAATAGAGGAGCTTAAATCGTATGATATGCCATGATATTAGGAGGTAGTGATGAAAAATAATGGTTATAAAGATATATGTTTGAAGTTCAGGTCAACGCTTCTGTTACCTGCTTTGCTTAATATGCTCTCGATAAATGCTTCAGAACAAAGTTCGCATTCTAATTTCATTTTTATTCCGCAGCCGAACTGGGGTGAGTTGGATATTCCTGAATCCTTTTTTGACGAGACAATCTTGTTGATGGGGATTGATGAAAAAATTGAGTCAATAGATGATTATCAAGAAAGTGAGGGTGAGTGGCAGCCTACATCAATCGAAAAACTTGATGCTCTGGGGCTACTGGACTCTGTTATTTAGGCGTGAACTCAAGAGCCTGTCCGGTCTTATTCAAATACTCAGTCGTTCAAGTTGTTATTGAAGAATAGCGTTTGTCCACATATAGTTAGTACTAGTGATAAGCAGGGCATCTCTATTCTTATGAAATTTTTAAAGAAATTTTTCAACCGCTTTAAAAACGAAACAGAAGATATCCACCTCTCTCGCTATTCTGGCGTAGAGCGAATAAAGCGTATTGCTGGCTATTCTGTACCTGGCTTGCTACACGACGGCAGCGATTACACCTTTTGCAATATGGATATCTATGAGGACGGGTTGGTGGACTGCGGTGAACGAGTCGATCTTGAAGGGCTCGAAGCAGGTATTAATAGCGAAAAATATGTTTTTGAGATTCCTGACCACGCCGAATTATCTTTTCCTAAGCTTGGATGTTGGAGGATTTATGAAGGACGCTGGCTTTATAACAAAGACAGCTACTATGAACATCTGGTGGAAGTCCTAAAAGTTCTTAATCCTGAGCTGGAAAACTTATACAGTTGCCATGGCAAAACGTCTATTGTTGTTGATGATGTTGAGATTCCGTCACTGGGTGAGGTTGATGGGTATCCCATTATTAAGGCCGACGAAGACGATTATTTTTCTGAGCGATTTAAAGGAGAGCGTTTTGCGGCTTTTTTAAAGCGTGGTGATGATGAATATTGTTTAACGAGTGTTTGCGTGTTTGCCGATAGCTCGATTACGCTGTCATTAACCGATCAACTCGTGAGTATTTCTATTGAAGAATTTTTGGCTAAAGTGACAAATGGAGACATTGTTTCTAACATTCCGTTAGAGTCTAAAGTCATTATTTTTGGTTTGGGAGAGTTTCGAGTCAGTGAGTGCATTGACTGTGGCAATATTCAAGAAGTCGCTGATGAGCTTATTGACTGGGTCAGTAAACTCAATGGAGAAAAAACACGGACCATGCGTTGTTATGACGCTTTTATCGAATATATGACGACACCTACGGTGGCAACGCGCGAGGCACTTAAGACTCGATATGAGCTTGTTCCTGGTCATCTTCGAGGGTATACCACAGGGAATATTGAGTATAGAGACATTCCTATTCGGATTATTTTGTATGGAGAGCAAGAGATCGAACTGTGGGATGAATATGTGATTGCCAAGTCGGAGGAGAGGGAGCTGCCGACTATTACGGTGCCTAGACCGGTTGATGAGTGATTGATTTTTTGATCTTGTCTGTGCCAGAGAAGCTTCGATCTTGCTTAGTGTTTTTGTTTCGTTCTTTTCTCTTGGCACTTAACTATAAAGCGACGTCTCCCAATAGATTTATCCATAACAATTAATTTATACTTCGAAAAACAAGTCTGTTTTAACCAAGGTGTACCTGATGAGTTTTAGAGTTATTTTTCTGGCGATTGTGATTTTATTTTTGGCTAGTTCAGCTAATGCTGAGCCTTCGGCTAAGGGTGTTCACGGTATGGCTTTGGTGAAGGTGGGTGAGCACTGGGTAGCTTCTCACATGCCTTTGCATGGCTCTATTCACGCACATCAGGTTGTTATGAAGATAAAAGCTGCTTCCAGCGAGTCGGCCCGATCTGTTAATCAGCTGCTTGAAAAAGAGTCTTTGGTTTCTCTTCGACCACAGGTGTTTGATTTGCATGATCTCATGAGTGGAAAGTTACATTCTTTTAACGCTGATGTTTATGCCGGGCACTTTGAGCGTGAGGGTAAGAAAACATTCAAGCAACTGGGTTTTGTTGTAGAAGAGATGTTGTTAATCGAGCCTATTGAAGAAGGTGCTAATGGGAGTTTCTATCGAGTTGATCTCGATGAGACTTTCACTTTATTGATTCACAAGCTGGCAAAAAAGCCTAGCTTTGACCAAATCATCTGGTTAGAGAAGGGAAAGAGTGCTGAGCAATCCACTAAGTTGAACGATAGAGTGACCTTGGATACGCGAATTCCTCTTAATAAAAAGTCGTTTCATCAACATCCTCAGTTAAAAGGTTTTAATTGGCGGCAAATGCTCTATTTGGAGACACAGGATTTTCAATAAATTCCCAACACTGAATGCGATGAAAATGTGGCTTTGGTGGCTGTCAATTAAGAAGTTTCTGCGCATAGTCTGTTTTCGGGCTATAATGCGCGCCATTCAGAACTAATAGATTCCATCCTAGAGAATATGACCACGGATATTAGCCCCGTTAAATCGTTTCTGCATTGTGAAACACCTGCTGCTTGGCTAGATAAAGCCTTGGAAAATAAAGAAATTTTGTTGATCGACCATGCCCGATGTGAGAAAAAAGCCGCATCTACCGCATTGAGTTTGATGTTTAAATATCCTGAGCGTGAGCAGTTATTGCATAAACTGTCGCGTTTGGCTCGTGAAGAGTTGCGCCATTTTGAGCAGGTATTTGATCTTATGCGTGAGCGTAAAGTTGAATATCAGCATCTATCGGCCTCTCGTTACGCTGCGGGAATGCGTAAAGAAATGCGAACGGGTGAAGAAGGCGCTTTAACGGATGTGCTAGTGGTTGGCGCTTACATAGAGGCGCGCTCTTGCGAGCGATTTCATGCCCTGGCGCCATTGTTTGATGAATCGGATCCAAAACTGGCTCGTTACTATCGATTCTTATTAAAGTCAGAAAGCCGGCACTTTACGGATTACCTGGCCCTTGCTGAAGAGTATTCCGACGAACCTATTGATGACCGAGTGCGTGTGTTTGGTGAATTAGAAGCAGAACTTATTAATCGTCCTGACTCTGTTTATCGCTTTCACAGCGGAATACCGCAATAAATTTCTCTGCGATCTACTCGTCAGTAGGTCGCTTTTGCTAAAGTATAAAGCCTGGACATTGGATTAATCGACTCGACTGGCTGTTGGTGATGATCCTGCTCCAGAAACCTATGCTTTGCGTCTCACAATCACGACAGAAATAATCACCAAAGCTCAGTCGTCTTAAAGTTTATCATTATTGATTTAGTATCTTTTAACATTCTCAACTAGCATTAATTTAACTAGAAACTCCCGATAACATGGATTGGTATTTAAATGGCAAAGTTTGAAGATAGCAATATCACCTTTTATTATTGGCCTGTTGAAGAGGGAAAGCTAATTGCTGGTTCGACTCCAGTCAGTTACGAAAGTTATGCTAGTAAGCAGTACATTAAACACCTGCTGGATATGGGGGTGAGAACCTTTATTAGCTTGCAAGAAGAAGATGAAGTGGCAAGAAAGCCGTTTGCTTTTTATCACGATGCTTTGCAGCGTCTTGCCGAAGAAAGAGGCGTAGAAACGACTTTTATTCGAGTGCCTGTTATGGATGGAACTGTCTTCAATGATGCATCGATTGTTCATTTGTTGGATATGATCGATGCTGCAAATAAGCGAAATCAAATTGTTTATATACACTGTTTAGCTGGCCATGGCAGAACAGGAACCATTGTCGGCTGTTGGTTGGCAAGACACGGACTTAGAGGTGAAGACGCCTTGAATAAGATCACCGAGCTTCGCAGCCATGATCCTTACTTGAGAGAGAAAAAGTGCCCTCAAAAACCGGCACAGACGAATAAGGTTCGCTCTTGGTCAGAGAAGACCTCTGCTCTTTAGTGCCCAGAAAGTTAGACAAGCCGTCTGAGTTTTTTATCAAGCTCTGGGCGAAATGGATATTTCTATGTCAGGCAGTTTTTGTTTATCATCGGGGCAACTTTCTTATAAGTTTTCATTCATGCGAAAGCTTATTGATGTTGCCCCTGATGTTTGTTTTCTTTTTAGTTTAACCAGCCTTTATTCGTACTCATGTGACTAAATCCAACTAATGCGAGTGCGATGATTATAACAACAATGGGCATGGTCATCGCTTGTTTGCCCATCACTTCAAAAGTATTACTTAAGAAAAAGTTATAAGTCATTTGGGCTAGCACGCCTGCAAGAGAAGCAATGAGTATCATTTTGGCCAGAGACTTTTTTAACAAGAGTAACAAGCTGCCAATGGCTCCGCCAAATACGGCAACAGCAAAGGCAATCGTTACCCAGGCTGGCATTACCCGATAAAGTTCTTGATGGGCTTCTGGCAGGGCTGCCATCTGTTCGGGCGTCATGGACATTTGCACAACAAAAGCGGCGACTCCTGCCAGATTCCATAACAAAGCAATTACACTGATGATCCAAAACCATACCGCAGGCTTAGTTGATGAGTTCATTGATTAGTCCTCTTTAGTTGATGAGTTCATTGAGGCCCTAGTCCTCTTGTTCTGAAGGTTGAAAATCGGCGTCGTTGTAATCGCCTTTTTTATCGAATGGCCAGTTTTCGCTCAGGCAAACTTTTGGGGTCATAAAGGCTGTCATGCCAATGACTGAAAGCAACAGGCGTTGTTTAAAAGTAGGGCGACCTGTTTCCACAACGGCTTTGAGTGTTTCGGTAATAAAGGTTCCACCCTGATCCATGTAGTCGGCAGTTTTGGTTCCTGCAGGGACATTTTCGTTGATTAAAGTAAATTCCGTGCCGCCTTCGACTTCTTTCAGTTTGTAAGTGACTTTGCAGTAGGGATCGTCGAGGTTGGTAAATTTAAAACTGTGAGAATAGGTATAGGGTGGATCCCACTCGAGTACTTCTCCTACCACAGAGGTGTATTTGCCATCTTTACTGCGCATACGTACGGGTGCATCCACTTGCAAACCCGGTGTGTCCAGTCGAGCATTAAAAAAGTGGGAACACAGGCCATCTTGTTTCGTTAGCTCTTTCCAGACCTTTTCTATTGGTGCGTTAATGACAACGCGATAAACGTTTTTAGGCAGTCTTTTCATCATTGCTCTCTTGTTGTTCTTCTCGTTCAAGTTGTTGTTTAAATAAATTAATTTTGGGGGCAAAAAACTGGCTGTACTCATCGGTCCAGCGCTCGTAAATAGCTTGAATAGGCATGGGATTGAAATAGTGCAGGCGATGGCGGCCTGACTTTTCTATCACGAGCAGCGAAGCCTGCTCGAGAATTTTAATATGCTTGCTGATGGCAATACGGCTAACGTCAAAATACTCGCAGATATCGCCGCTGTGGCAGCCTGGATTCTCTTTCACGATATCCAGAATCTGTCGTCTTATTTCGTGGGCCAATGCTTGAAAAATTGAATCCATCATCAGAATTTAATATGTAACTACTTGGTTACATATTAATGTAGCGCTTTTCGGTGGGATTCGTCAAGTTGGTCGTCCATCTGGTTTGAGTGAGCTGTGGATAATGGGCGTTAAAAGCCATGGTTTTTATGAGGGCACAAGAGAGCTCAGCGTTCCAAAAGTACTTCATTATGAGATAGTTATTCTAAATTTATGAGATTCTGCCTTAAGAGATGGGGATCTGATGCAAATAGCGGTGTCTTTTGTTGCCGACTTTTGTTAAATTGGTAAATGTTTCGCGAGACCACTTTATCCTGTGCCTTAATGAGCCTATTAAGTGGATGAAACATTTAATAATTCATTTTTATATCTTTCTAAGTCGTTAAAAAACACCTTACTGGTAACCTCCGGTTATTTGTCAGTAAGCGGTGCTTGGCTATTGGAAAATAAAAAATGGACTCATAAAAGGGAATCGCCATTCGCTTGTTGGCGCAATCTATTCGATTAAATAGAGTGGTAGTAGTAATGAATGCAGTTTTAAGCCTGAAAAAGTCGCAAAAGAGCACTTGCTTGTTTGCAGACACTGATTTTATACAATTGATGCCCGCTGAGCAGGCTTCAGCACTGGCCAATGGCTCAATGAAAGCAACCTTGATTGCCGCCGAAAGTGATAATTGCCGTATTATTTTAAATCCTGGCGGAGGAATTCAATACCATATTATCAATTCTGATCACATGTTATACGATGTGTTTAGAGAGCGTCTTGAGACTCGTCCGTTGCCTTTCCATACCTTCGATATGCACATCGGTCAAAGCTTGATCGTTAATTATCATGATGATGTTCATCCCGAAGAAGCCATGCATGATCTAGAAAACAACGGTTTTCTTATTAAGGTGGTTGAAGGCAGCTACAGTAATGACTATCAGGCAACACTGGCAGTCAGTGCGTCGGATTTGTGGCGTATTGATATTGTGTAGTTTATGAGCCTTATTGGAGCGGTCTTATTAAGGAACGCTCCAGTAAGTGTTTGATAGACGTTTTGTTTGATTGTGCTCAATAATGTCAGAACAATTGAGTTCTGATGGCTTCGTCTTCTCTGAGCTGATCGGTATCAAAATAGAACATTCTAATCGTTGAATCGTTGATACTGACAAAATTCCCTTCTTTTCCCCAATCACTTAGCACGATACGTTGTTTATTGCCCATCGGGTGTAAAGCTGGGCGGTGAGTATGACCGTGGATCATCGTATTGACGTTAAAACGTTCAAAGACCTCTGCGACGGCCTGTTGATTGACATCCATAATATCAAGCGTTTTGTTAGCCTGTGCTGCTTTGCTTTGTTCACGATATCCTCTGGCAATAGTGATGCGTTGCTCCAGTGGTAGGGACAAAAACTGATGTTGCCAAGCTTGCGAACGGGACTCTTTTCGAAATGCCATAAAGGCATCATCATCGGTACACAGGCTGTCACCGTGGCATAACAGAACATCGGTAGAGCCGATACGGTGAGGTTGGTGTTCTTCCATCAGTTTGATGTTGGCACTTTGAGCAAAGGTTTCGCCAACGAGAAAATCTCGATTGCCATGACAAAAATAAACATCGGTACCTTGCTGGGTCAGGCTTAATAAACGTTGGCGAATCGATTCTATCCACTCAATCCGATGATCGTCGCCAACCCAGACTTCAAAGAAATCGCCCAGAATAATCAGCTGATCGAGTTGTTGCGCGTGGTGAGTTAGATAGTGTTGGAACAGTTGCAGCAAATGCGGTTCATCATCACATAAGTGCAAATCAGAAATAAGGTGAATGGTCATAACGGTCTGGTTATTGGCTGGTTGAACAGGGCAGTGAGCTGCCCTGCATCCAAGATATTACTCTGTGATCTCTACCGAGGTAATTACAATGTCTTCTTTAGGAACATCGCCGTGACCGCCCAGATTACCTGTAGCGACCCCTTTGATCTGGTTAACTACTTCCATGCCTGCAACGACTTTGGCAAATACGCAATAACCCCAGCCATTAGGCGTTTCGCTTTTAAAATCTAAGAAAGTATTGTCGCTTACATTGATAAAGAACTGGCAAGAAGCGGAGTGTGGGTCCATGGTACGTGCCATTGCCACTGTACCTGTTTCGTTAGAAACGCCATTGTTGGCTTCGTTTTTGATCGGTTTTTGTGTCGATTTTTGAATTAAACCAGGCTCAAATCCACCGCCTTGAATCATAAAGCCATCGATAACTCGATGAAAGATGGTATTGTCATAGTGCTTAGCTTTTACGTAGTCCAAAAAGTTCTCTACGGTGGCAGGGGCCTTATCTGCCATCATTTCCAGGGTGATATCGCCCATGCTTGTATGAATAATAACCATTGCTTGTACTCTTACTGTGTTAAGTTGTTTCTAATTATGCCACAAATTTGCCATCTATCATGGCTAATTCGCTTATCGCAGTGCTTTATCATAGATCGGCGCTACGCAAAAAGAGTTGGAAGCAGTATAATGCGGGCTGTTTTTATTTCAATTGACCCAATGGTGAAGGAAACCGAACATGCTGAAAATTTACAATAACTTAACCCGCCAAAAAGAAGCGTTTAAACCGCTGGTTGAAGGTAAAGTCGGCATGTATGTGTGTGGTGTGACTGTTTACGATCTCTGTCATGTGGGCCATGGTCGTACTTATGTTGCCTTCGACGTGATGCAGCGTTATTTCCGTTTTCGTGATTATTCTGTTAACTACGTGCGTAATATCACAGATATCGACGATAAGATCATTAATCGAGCGAACGAAAATGGCGAAGAGTTTTCTGATCTGACACAACGCTTTGTTGAAGAAATGTACAAAGATTTTGATGCTTTGGGCATTGGGCGACCCGATATTGAACCGACGGCGGTTCAGTCAATGAGTGAAATCATTGAGTTTATTGAGACCTTGATTGCTAAAGATTTTGCCTATGTGGGTGAAGAAAGCGGCGATGTTTATTATGCGGTTTCTCAATTCGAAGACTATGGAAAACTGAGCAAACAGAGCATTGAAGATCTTAATTCTGGTAGCCGAGTTGAGGTGGTGAATGATAAACGAGATCCATTAGATTTCGTGTTATGGAAAAAAGCCAAACCTGGTGAGCCTTCATGGGCATCTCCTTGGGGGGATGGACGTCCTGGCTGGCACATCGAATGTTCTGCGATGAGCAAAAAGTGCTTGGGAGAACATTTTGATATTCATGGCGGTGGTTCTGATTTGCAGTTCCCGCACCACGAAAATGAAATTGCTCAGTCAGAAGCTGGCAATGGCTGCACCTTTGCGAACTTCTGGATTCATACGGGCATGGTTCAAGTTGATAAAGAAAAAATGTCTAAGTCTTTAGGCAACTTCTTTACTATTCGCGAAGTACTCAAGCAGTACCGCGCTGAGTCTGTTCGATTCTTTATGGTATCCAGTCATTATCGCAGCCAACTGAATTATTCAACCGATAATCTTGCTGCTGCAGATGCATCTTTAGAGCGTTTGTACACGGCACTAAGAGACGTTGATATTCCAGCTGACGCACAACTTGTTGGTTCTTACGTTGATAATTTTAAAAACGTAATGGATGATGATTTTAATACTTCAGAAGCGATTGCAGTGTTGTTTGAATTGGCCAAAGAGATTAACTTGTTGAAAAAAGATAATGCAGCAGAGTTGGTCAATTACGCTTATACCTTAAAACATTTGGGTGCAGTACTCGGATTGCTTCAACAGTCTCCTGCGGAGTTTTTGCAATCTGCCAGCGGAGAAGATGCCTTTGATGCCGAAGCGATTGAGCAACTGATTGCAGATCGTAATCAAGCTCGAGCGGATAAAAACTGGGCGCGTGCCGATGAAGTTCGTGATCAGCTAACAGCGATGGGGATTGCGTTAGAAGATGGTGCCGGAGGTACCACTTGGCGTAAGCTTTAAAAGGTTGTTCTGCCGCATTAAAATAAACGGGACTTTGCTTTAAGTCCCGTTTTATTTTCAAAACATTATTTATCTTTTCTGTTCATTTTATCGCTTATATCCAATATTAAATCTTACTTTTGCTCTTTGTTAACACTCTTTGTTTTTCTATTGGGCAATAGGCCCTATTGCAGTGCATTGTTTATAAAAAAAATTTATGTTGCGCTATGACAGTGCATATCTCTTATAAAGAAGCCTCTCAATGTGTGATTGAAACCTGGTGTATTCTCGCTATTATTGTTTTATCTAAAGTTGGCACAAGCTTTGCGACAAGGTTGTTGATGTTGCTGTTTTACTTTACAACAATAAAATGAATGAGGAGTTCTTATGCGTTATTTGGGTCTAGCAATGTTTGCCGGTATGTTGTCCATGCCTTCGTCTGCAGAAGTATCTGCTAATCTGACTTTTGTCAGTGATTATCTATTTGCCGGTGTGTCGCAAACCTCAGGAACGCCCGCGTTGCAAGGGGGCATTGAGTATGCTCATGACTCTGGATTTAGTATAGGAACCTGGGCTTCTACTGTTGATTTTAAGGATGGCAGCAGTGCGGATGCAGAAGTCGACATCTATATTGGCTACAGTGGCGAAACAGATTCATTCAGTTACTCTGCAACTTTGCTTCAGTATATTTATCCGGATTTAGTTAGTGGTGCTGATTATGACTATGCTGAGTTATTGTTATCTCTGGAAACAAAGCAAGGATTTTCAGTTGCCTTAGGTTATTCGAATGATGAGTTTGCTTCTGATGAAGCCGGGGTTCGTTTAGAGCTAGGTTATAGTATTGAGCTGGCTGATGATGTGGCAGTAAGTTTTGGGCTTGGTCATTTCGATCTTGATGATGTATCCGGTGACTCGTATCAATACTTTTCTACGGGCATATCGAAGAGTTGGGATAATTTCTCAGGCTCATTTACCATTCATAAAAATAGCTCCAATGCAGAGACAATGTTTGGCAAGAATGGTGAAGACCGAGCAGTGCTTTCGGTGGGTTACTCTTTCTAGACTTAATCGTGTCATAATTCTCTCATAGAATGCAGATCATCGGATCTGCATTTTTTATGCTCTGCTGATCATTATTGAGCGTAAAACAAGGTCATACCAGTTTTTGCTTTTCTCATAGGCATAATACGCGCTCACACTGGCTTATTGGACAGTCCTTGATTTGGAATCAACGTGCTTATTGTTACCGTGATTCTGTTAAGGCAACCATCGCCAGGCTCAAAAAACATACAGGGTATTCCATGTTACAAACAAGTCAGTATTCGCGAGAAGATCTCATTGCCTGTGGACAAGGTGAATTGGTTGGACCAACCGGAAACACCATTGCACGTTTGCCACTTCCTGATATGCTCATGATGGACCGCATCACGACGATTTCCAACGAAGGGGGAGTCGAGGGTAAAGGGTTTATCGAAGCGGAATTAGATATTCGACCTGATTTATGGTTTTTTGGTTGTCACTTTCAAACTGACCCGGTGATGCCTGGTTGTTTAGGTTTGGACGCTATGTGGCAGCTAACTGGCTTTTTCCTATCATGGATTGGCGCGCCAGGACGTGGTCGTGCATTAGGCTCTGGAGAGATCAAGTTTTTTGGTCAAGTGTTGCCAGATGCCAAGAAAGTGACATATCGCATTGATATTAAGCGGGTAATTCAGCGAAAATTAAAGCTGGTGATTGCTGACGGCACCATGAGTGTCGATGGGCGCGAAATATACACCGCAAAAGATTTACGAGTCGGGTTGTTTGAGTCGACTGAAGACTTTTAGTTCGAATGGGAACCATTATGAAACGAGTTGTAGTGACAGGCATGGGCATCGTTTCTTGCCTAGGAAATGATGTTGAAGCTGTACTTGAATCACTAAAGACTGGAAAGTCAGGTATCAAGTTTAAAGAAGAATACAAAGAAAATGGCTTGCGCAGTCAAGTGGCTGGCAGACCTGATATTGAGCTTAAAGAGCATATTGATCGTAAGGTTTTTCGTTTTATGGCGCAGGCGGCGGGCTATGCGTATATCTCGATGAAGCAGGCGATTGACGATGCCGGTTTAAGTGATGAGTTGGTTTCTAATGTACGCACTGGCTTAATCATGGGCTCAGGTGGTGGTTCACAGGGGACTCAGGTAGAAGCCGTTGAGATTGCTCGAGCACGTGGTGTGAAGCGTGTGGGGGCTTATGCCGTTCCAAAAACCATGGCAAGTACAACGTCTGCTTGCTTGGCAACACCTTTCAAAATCAAAGGGGTTAATTACACCATTTCTTCAGCCTGTGCGACCAGCGCGCACTGTATTGGCAATGCCTATGAGCAGATTGCCATGGGCAAACAAGATATTATGTTTGCGGGTGGTGGTGAAGAAGAAGATTGGCGCTTAGCTCTGCTGTTTGATGCCATGGGCGCGTTATCGTCAAAGTATAACGATACCCCAGAAACTGCTTCTCGACCTTATGACGCAACCCGCGACGGTTTTGTTATTTCTTCTGGTGGCGGTACTTTGGTTTTAGAAGAATTAGAGCATGCGAAAGCTCGTGGTGCGAAGATCTACGCCGAAGTCGTTGGCTACGGTGCCACGTCTGATGGTTATGACATGGTGGCTCCTTCTGGTGAAGGTGCTGTTCGTTGTATGCAACAGGCCATGACTAACGTTTCCGGCGGGATTGATTATGTAAACACTCACGGTACCAGTACGCCTGTTGGTGATGTTGCTGAGTTGAAAGCTTTGAAAGAAGTGTTTGGCAACGATATGCCAAAAATCAGTTCAACAAAATCTTTGGCTGGTCACTCGTTAGGTGCAACGGGTGTTCATGAGGCAATTTACAGTTTGCTTATGATGCAGCATAACTTTATTGCTGGCTCAGCCAATATTAATGAAATTGACGAAGGTGCGGCAGATTTACCTGTTGTTCAAAGTTGTGAAGAAGGCGTTACTCTGGATCGCATTTTGTCCAATAGCTTTGGTTTTGGTGGCACTAACGCTTGTTTGGTCTTTGAGCGTTTTAAAGACTAACGGTGTATCTTTTAAAAAAAGCCGATCAGGTTAGCCTGATCGGCTTTTTTTTGTGGCTGCCGAAAAGTCCTGAATAGCAGTGCAAGTTGACTTCGTTTTACAAAAATAATTCGGCGAAAAGCTGGCCTTGTTTGCTCCCTCAGCGTTATGATGCACATTATAATTTAAGGCTATCAGGTTTCGATTTATGAAAATTAACCGATTGTTATTGCTTATCAGTGGGTTGGCGGTGTGTTTGCTGTTGTCGGCATGTTCAGAAGAGTCTCGCAACAAATGGTCGCGTCAGGCCGATAATCTATTAGGAAAAGATCTTAAAGTTTCTTACATTGACGGCGGCACTGTTGTGAAGTCCTGGACGGTTAAGGATGGTAAGGTTACGAGTGGAAAAGACGAGAAAGGTAATGCAACTGGGTATTACTATTTCTGGAGTGTTGAAAGTGGCTATGTTCAATTGCCTATTGAACGTACGGTGATTGAAGAAATAAAAAAGTAGCCAATGATGAAGGGAATTAACGTTTTTATTTTGACCGGGTGTCTGGTTGCTTTGCTGAATGGGTGTAAAAACGCAGATGTGCGTGCCGACTCTGCTATTGTGAAGGCCAGAGCTGAGTTTGAGTCTGGGTGTGATACCTTGTACCGAAATGCAGAGTCTCGCAAACAAACCTTAAGTTTTGCACGTCAGGTTCGGCAGCGAGCCAATATTCGGCCATTAGAAATTGTTGATACCGTTTATCCTCCCTACGCATTGAATATTGGTCTGGAAGGACAGGTTCGACTCTCCTTTGACATCGATACTCAAGGAATACCTACCAATATTAAAGTGATAGAATCGAAGCCATTAGGCGTATTCGATTGTTCGGCTATTGGTGCTGTTGAGCATTGGCGCTACCCTGTTTATATTGAGAATGGCCGACCAGCGCGGGTAAAAAACTGGGAGTTGGTGTTGAACTTTAATTTATCACCTGACTTATAAAGTTAAAGGTGTTATTTGTTTTTTAACTGAGCCAGCTTAACCAAAATACGTTTAAGCTGTGCGTCAGTTTTTAGGCTGTCCTCAAAAACTGATAGAAAATCGTCGATTGCCTGGTTATAGATGTTTAGTATTTTATTTTCCTGATTTTCTGTAAGGTGAAGTTCCGACATTACTCCTTCAAACTCGCGCTTCATGTTATCCATGATTTCAACGCTTTTTTCTTTTTGCTCTTTATTGGCGGTACGAAAAAACTGCAATGTGAGCTCGGTGTCTTTTACCAGTTCAATAAGTTCTTTTGATACGTTTTCAGTATTTCTTTTAATGGATTCCAGGCGTTCCTTCTTAAGCGAGGCACACTCGATGAGCGTCATTAGATAGTCTTTTAGCCGTCCTTCTCGAGTATCATCTGTTGGCATATTTTTGATCAATAGAGTAATGTCTTTATAGTTGATAAAAAGGCGCTTACCGAATTGAAAGAAACGTTCATAGGTTTCTTTTATTCGATTGAGCAGCTCAAGTTCGACGGGAGAAACTTCGCCACTATCACTTAAGTTGATATCATTTTGATGACAGCGGATCTGAATGCTGCTCTCTAACCCATATTCTTTAGTGGCATCTATCAGTCCATGAGCCAAGCTTTGCAAGTTATCAATGGCGACACTTTCGCGCAGAAAGTTGAGTACAACACTTAATTCTCCAGAACTGCATAAAGCGGTCATGGCTATTTCGTTAGCTTTATCTTTAGCTTCATGGAGGTGGGTGCGTTCATTATGGATTTTTAAAGCATGTTGAATTTTGTGGCTAAGTACGGCAGGAGAGAAGGGCTTGACCACATAGTCCATACCTCCCGCAGAATATCCTTGCAAAATTTCTTCGGTGGATTCATTGCCAGAAACAAATATAATACTGATGTCATCATTATGTTTTTTTATCTGCTCACAAGCTTCATATCCACTCATTTGTGGCATGTTAACGTCCATTAATATCACCGTTGGCGGTTCATCTGCTGTGGCCATTTTTACGGCCATTTCACCGGAAGTTGCGGCGGTTACGGCGTAGTCTTCTTTCAAAAACTCAAGTGCAATGCGTAAGTCTTCAGAACTGTCATCGACAATCAGTATTTTTTCTTTGGGCGTGTCTGGCATAGGTTATTGTTCTCTTTCTAAATCTTCCAGTTGCTCCACAAGCTGGTCAATTCTTTGGCTGGTTTTATCGAAGTCGAACTGGCACAGGGCTTCATCTATACTTTCTGCTGGCACTCGTGCTTCACTCTTATAACAAAGTGACAATACGATCTTGAGCAGGTCCTGGGCTCTACCAAGATCAGAAAACATACTTTCTTTAAGCAGCAACAACAGGTTTTTGACTTCTTGTATTTTTGCGAGATCGAGTTCTTCTAGCGCTTCGTTAGAGTCATTCTTATCTTTTAGCAACAAGATTGAGTTCATGGTTTTTTCTATACTGCTGGATAGCGGAGCTAACTGCAGTAGAGCGGCTTTGTGATCGTCGGATTTGAGACTCGCTTCTATTTTTCTCGCTTGTCTTGATATAGCGTTAGCTCCAACATTGGCGCTACTGCCTTTTAGGGTGTGAGATAGATGTATGGCACTGTCGATTTGTTTGTTCTCAATCAAGTTTTGTAACTTGTTTGCATCATCGTGATGCTGTTCTGCAAAGGAGAGCAAAATCTTTTTAAGCGCTGGCCAGTTTCCTCGTACACGGGCTAATGCATCTTCTACATCGACATCACAAATTTCTGGCAGTGTCTCTGTGTTATTTGCGGAGGGATCTTTAGACTCCAAAGTATTGCTCACCTCATCAGAGGGCATGTATTGGCTAATTTTATCAAACAGGGTACTGGGGTTGATGGGTTTAGTGATATGTTCATTCATGCCCGCGTCGATGCTTTTTTCTCGGTCGCCAGTTAGTGCATGGGCGGTCATGGCAAAGATCGGTGTTTTTTCGAAATGAATACCTAGAGCGCGTATTTTTTTTGCGGCTTCTATTCCGTCCATAACGGGCATCTGAATATCCATCAGAATAATATCAAAGCTTTTTTGTTGAACGATTTGGTAGGCCTCGAGACCATTGTTAACAACGGTCACATTAAAGCCTACATGTTGGAGCATATTCAGTGCGACTTCTTGATTGACAATATTGTCTTCGACCAGCAAAAGCTGTTTGTTAGAGAATGAGTAGTTGGCTGGTTTTACACTGGCCTGACGTTTTGATAAAGCCGCTGCTTTGTTAGTAAAGTGCAGTAAGGCGTTATAAAGCTCAGAATGTTTTATTGGCTTATTTATCCAGTACTCTTTGTTGTTTGGCGATTTAAGATGGACCTGTTGAGTCAGCAAAATGTATTTGGTTTTGCCCGAAGCATCGTGGCTTTCTACATATTCGCGAAGATTTAAATTTCGGTCACTGAGCATTTCGACATCGAGAATAACAATATCAAATGGGCAATGACGCGCTTCGGTACATATAATATCGTTGACCAGATCCGTCGCCGTATAGACTCGGTGGTATCCGTGAATTCCCCAGGCATCGAGTAGTTGGCTGATAACATCAGAACAAGCTTGATTGTCTTCAGCAACAAGAATGCGCTTCTCTGCCAGTAGAGATGGAATATCATACTGTGTTGAGGCTTTTTCATGGATGTGCAGTGGTAAGCAGACTTTAAAGTAACTCCCTTTGCCTTTTTGGCTTTCGACAATGATGTCGCCTTGCATAACATCGGCAAGACGCTTACATATTGCTAGGCCTAAGCCGGTGCCACCGTACTTTCGTGTTGTGGTTTCATCCGCCTGGGTAAACTCGTTAAAGATACAGGCCTGCTGTTTCGAGGTCATTCCTATGCCCGTGTCTTTAACCGAAAAAATAAACGTCTCATCTTGGTAATCACAGCTGACGGTGACATCACCGCTTTCGGTAAACTTGATGGCGTTGGATATCAGGTTGGTGAGTATTTGTTGTATTCGCGTAGGATCGCCAAGCAGTCGTTTAGGCATGCTGTGGTTTGAGCGGCAGACGAGTTCGACACTTTTGCGAAAAGCATCGTTGGCAAAGGTCTCTGTTGTAATCTCAATTAATTCCAGAGGATTAAAAGGGATTGATTCGAGCGAGATTTTTTGTGCTTCCAGTTTGGTAAAATCAAGAATATCGTTTATGAGAAGCATCAGTAATTCGCCAGACTGTTTCGCTGTATTTAGAAACTTGCGCTGTTGCGCATTCAGTTGGCTATTATTCAACAGATGCAACATCCCAAGTACGCCATTCATCGGAGTGCGCAGCTCATGGCTCATGTTGGCAAGAAAGTTGTTTTTGGATTGAGCGTTTTCTATGGCTTCGTCTCGTGCTTCTGTTAACTCGCGTGTTCTTTCTTTGACCGTATCTTCTAACTGTTCTGCTAATTCACGCAGTTGAGCATTAGATCGATAGAGCTCGTCACTTTTACTCTTTAGCAGCGCTTCTGCTTCTTCTCGTGCAAGCTTTTCTTTTTCGTATGCCTGTTGTAGATCGGTGGTTATATCGTTCATGAATCGGCCGTCTCTTTTGCTTCATCCGGGTTAGACAGTCCGGCTATCTTAGATACGATAATCTCTGGTTGTGATGTGGATGAGAGAGAAGGGCGGCCATCAACACATTTTCTGGTAAGTCCAGTCTTTAAAGAAACCAGTGGGGAGGTAAAAGTTGGCCTGCTATGTGATTCCATGATACTGCTCATTTAGGCGAATTTGAGTTCAAAAGTTTCAAGTGGTTGACTGCCACTGCTAGTGATTAAATTGTAGAACAGCAGAGGGATTTTGCTATGCTGTGGTGGTTATCGCTTCTATTAAATGGGTATTAGAGTCAACCTCTATCTCTATTGTGTTAGATCGATTCTGATGCTTTATATGAGTATTGCGTTATGGCTTATATTTTGTGTTGTAAAGGGAAGAGATTTTAAGTGAAGTCCTTGACCGATCGACTAAAAAGGCAGCTTGCTGACGCTTTTATCGACGATGTTAAGACTGCGATGGATTGAAATATTCATTTTTTCTAATAAATCATATCTCACTAGTGGAACCTTGTTTGTTTTCGCCTATAATGGGCCTTTCAGTTTAATGTCATGAACAATTCGTGAAGCGCTTCTTATTTTTTATACTGGTTTTTAGCTGTTTTCTCAGCTCGGCTTTTTCGCATTCGGCCCAACTTCCGGCAATGGATACTTTGGTATTTAAGCACTTCACAACATTAGATGGTCTTGGTTCCAATATTATTCGAGCTTTGTATCAAGACGAAAAGGGAATGATTTGGATCGGCACTGATTCGGGTATCTATCGCTATAACGGGCGGTCATTCCAGGCTATTTATTCTGAGCAGATTGAAGCATCGAAAAGTGCCATTATTTGGGATATCGCTCAAACGCCCAATGGAGATCTCTGGTTCGCTACACAAAATGATGGTGTTTTTCGTTATTCTCCTCGCAGTGGTCATTTTAAGCAGTACTCTGCCGATGTAACACCGAGCTTTCAAACGAACACTGTGCGCGGACTACTGGTTGATCGCTCTGGTCAGTTATGGCTCGGAACGCGCAAAGGGTTGCATCGTTTTGATAAGCAAACAGAGACCTTTTTGCAAATACTGGATAAAGATGAACATTCAGAGGCGGCTTTTTACGCCAATTTCTTTACCAAAATGGTGGAGGCTCCCGATGGTACTTTATGGATGGGTACTGGTCAGGGACTGGTTCACTTCAATCCTGTTGATCAATCGATGCAACGATTCGTTCATGACGAGAATGATCCTCATTCGGTCATGGATAATGCCATTTATGCTTTGCACTTGGACGGGCATAAGTTGTGGTTGGCTAATGATACTGGCTTAGGTTTTATGGATCTGAACACCCTACGTTTTCAACGGGTGCGTAAAAAAGGAACTCCGCAAGATAAGTATGACTGCAATAGTGCCACCACGGCACTGATGGCCGATAACTCATTGTTATGGGTGGGGAACTACAATGGCTCATTATGTTTGCTTGATCCCGAAACATTAGAGTCTCGCTATTTTGGCATTGATAAGAGCGATAAGCTGAAGCTACAAAGTTCTAATGTTTCTGACATATTAAAAACTCGAGATGGAGATATCTGGTTAGCAACACACAGCGGTATTTCGGTCGTTAACCACGCCATGAAAGGAGTGGAAGTTTTTTCGCTAAAAGATAAAACTGAGCTGCGTCAGGTTTTGGATATCAATTTTGAGCAGCAACCGATTATTTTTACTCCTCAAGGACGTTATCGATTTGATAACAACCACCAACTGGTTGAACATCAGTCGTTGGGAGATGTAATAGAAACGGTTATCTCTCATCCCACTCAGGGCTCTTACTTTACTTATTATGGCGCTGGACGCTCTTTGTATCATTATGATCCTCAGAGTCATGCCGTGACTTTAGTTGCCGATCTGTCAAAACGCCTGCGTTATCCCTTGATCAAAAACTTTATGTTTTTTGTGAACCGTGATGGCAAGGACAAACTTTGGTTGTACTCCAGTAGAGTGTTAATAGAAGTCGATTTGCAAACTCATACCGTTACCGAGTTAACCCAAACCATCCCAGACGATACGACGTTATTTTCTGTTGCGCAGGCTGGTGAAGGGATTTGGATGTGTTCGTTTCGGGGGCAGTTACATCAATTGAGTCAACAAGGTCACTTTGAGCCTGTGACAGTTCATGCGTTACCAGAGCAGTCGAGAACGTGTGATATTGTTGGCGCTGGTGACGGTGGTACTTTGTGGTTGCATCGACAGCATGAATTTTATCAGTTGAATACCGATGATTTATCCGTTTTATCGAGTTTTCGTACGGAGCGTAAAGCGGATGTTTTATACGATTCTGGTGATGATGTATGGTTGGTTAGTGATGGCGATATGAGCCGTTATTACAAGAAAGATCAACGCTTGTTGCATTATTATTTAAGCGAATACGATGTATTCAAAAATAACAGTTATAACTTTCGTTGGCTTGATGCGAGCAATACGATGATGGTGCCTTATGATGATCGTTTGGTACGTATTGATGCGGATGTTGTGCCCAAGCCGTGGCCACCGATTGAAGTGAATCTGGTCGACTTTGATATCAATGGACGTCATGTGGATCTGTTGAAGAGTGAGCAAGCTTCGGCGGACGCGCAAATAACCTACACTCAATCGATTACGCTCCCATATCAACGGAGTAAGTTGCAAGTTGATTTTTCGGGTATGTACCTTAACCATCCAGAGAGTTTATATTATCGATACACTTTAGATGGCTTTTTTGACGAGTGGATTGAAACGACTCACCAAGAAACCTTTGCTATTTTTACAGGACTTATAGAAGGGGAATATCTGTTTCGCGTACAAGCAACACTCGATAAAAATAATTGGTCGGGGCCTGAGCGACAACTCAAGATTACGGTTTACCCTCCGCTTTGGCGAACTTGGTGGGCTTATCTCACTTATGCCTTGTTATTGCTGCTGGGCATTTATGGCTGGATGCGCTATCGGTTGCGCAAAGTGAATGAACATACAGCGACCTTAAAGCACCTGGTATCAGAGCGAACGCAGGAGATTGAGCAACAAAAGCAAACGATAGAAGCATTACTTGAACGAAAAAATGTAATGTTCGCTAATATTTCTCACGAATTTCGAACGCCGTTAACGCTTATTATTGGTCCTCTTAGCCAACTGACTGCACAACGCAAAGAGTTGGGAGAGATTTTGAGCCCAGTGGTTAATAACGCTAAACGCATGTTGCGAATGGTTGAGCAATTGTTGGATGTTTCGCGCTTGGATGCGGCGGTTAAGATGGAAGCCAGCGTGATCGATATGAGTCATCTGGTTCATAAAACCCTGGTTAATATGAATTCATTGTTTGCAGACCATGAGCTCAACTTGGAGATTGATGTTGATGATGAGTTATATATCTTAATTCCGCAGGATTCCGCAGAAAAAATACTGGTTAATTTGCTTTCTAATGCGGTGAAATTTACCAAGTCGGGCGGAGTTATTCGTGTCTCATTAAAGCAACACAATAATAGAGTGAACTTGGTTGTTGAAGATACGGGTTGCGGCATTGAGCTTGATGACCAACAACGAATCTTTGAACGTTTTACGCGACTAGAACAGACTGCCAGTGGTGTGTCTGGTACTGGCATTGGCCTGGCCTTAGTCAAGGAGTTGGTCCAAGCTTGTGATGGTACTATTCAGCTGACCAGTGAGCCAGAAGTCGGTAGTCGTTTTGAAGTTTCCTTTGCCTGTCAGTCTCAACCTGGATCAGGAGTGCTTGAACATTGGACTGAGTCAGGCAATAGCCTTCGAATCGAAATGGATGCTTTGCAGACGCATTCAATTGAAGCTTCTGCTGATACCGATAATGAAGATAAAGCTGCTGACTTACCAAAGGTACTAGTGATTGAAGATCATCATGAAATGCGGTCTTATCTGCATAATATTTTGCGGTCAAAATTCCACTGTGAAATGGCTGTCGATGGTCAAGAAGGTGTTCAGAAAGCAATTGAGAGTACACCCGACTTAATCATTACTGACCTGATGATGCCTAACAAATCAGGGCTAGAAGTTGCGCAGATCCTACGACAAGACATTAGAACCTCTCATATTCCCATTGTTTTGTTGACAGCGAAAGGGGATCAAGAGAGCCGTATGGATGCATGGCGTACCGAAATCGATGAGTTTATCGAGAAGCCTTTTGATCATCAGGAACTGTTGCTTCGATGTCGTAATCTGTTAAGTATTCGCAAACTGCTCAGTCAACGTTGGCAGACAGAGGTGGGAGATTCATCTGAGCCAAGTTATGTGGGACTGCGTTCTCGCGACAAGCATTTTATTGAGCAGTTGCAGCAAGTCGTGGAACAGGAGTTTAGCAATTCCGAATTGAATGCTGGCCTCTTAAGTCATTTGATGAATGTGAGTGAAAGCCAACTGCAGCGCAAGATCAAAGCACTGTTAAACCAGAGCATTCCAGAGTACGTGCGTCTGTTTCGTATTCGCAAAGCTGCTGCATTGCTGCAAGAGGGGGCACAGATTTCACAGGTGGCTTTTGATGTGGGCTTTTCGTCCGCTAGCTATTTTAGCTCCTGTTTCAAAGCGCATTATGGTTTAACACCGCGTCAGTATCACCAAAAGCACAAAGTGCCTCATCATAGCGAAAGCTAGTGGTTCTTTGCCACAAAAGTCCAAATCCTGAATAAGCCTCGCTTTTGCGTGGCTTGTCTTTTTTCTGTTACAACATTCTGCTTAGGTCATCGTTTATTACCAAAATATTATCGTGATAGCAGTCACAAATCTGTCAATTTGTCTGTCTACTTCATTTATGGATAACAAAAACACATCACGGAATTTTTGGCTGGTCATGAGGCTACTTGGATAGCTTTGGTTGTTTATTGAGCATATTTGTTGAATTTGTAAGATTATTGTTAGTTTTATTCTGGGAATTCTAGTGAATCAGAAAATTTGTCCGTTTTTTTATAGATTTAGGCGGATATTTGAAAGAGATTTTCAGAGGGTTTTATTACTATGAACAGGCTTTCGCAACAGAGTGATTGCCGTTTTACGAATTGATTCGTAGCAGTGTGAACTCTGAAGCGTTGGTTTTAAAACGCGACTTTTAAGGCCATGGAGTGATTTGTGCCAACAGATCTTAGGCCTTTTTATACATCAGCGGAGAGTTCTGTGCCAAGGCTTCTTCGCTGATTTTTTATGCTTAAATCCCTAGAGCATGTTGTATTTTTAAGCGTTGTTTTTGTCATAGAGAACACGAACTTTGTCGCTATCTTCCATCTATTTGCCAAAGCCTTTACAAGAAGTCGTTAGATAAAGCGTCATATTTATGAGCGATTATGTTGTTGGGTGCCGTGGTTTTGTTGGTGCCTGTAGATACCCGTTCTGGCTTGGCGAATGGTGCTGAATCTTTGATATTTGTAACCTCGAGAGGGGCATCAACGAGCACTGGCGTAAATAGGGTATCTCGGGCGTTATTCTGGTGTTTAATATGTGCTGCAAATGGTTCGGGTTGATTATTCTGAGGTATCTCGTTCCTTTGAATATGATCGTAAATAATGCAAAATTTGCCCCACTTTGGTGATATTCAACTTGTTTTGTTGCACTGCTGATTTAATATACCGCTGTCTTCATTGGTGGCTGATGGTCTTTGTCCACCACCTATTATTCAGGTTGTAGTATGCAGTTGTTGTATATACTGATTATATTTTTATTGTTCGTCATTTCTTCATGGCATTTTTATTGGGCTGCTGGTGGACGATTGGGTCTGGAAGCGGCAATCCCCACTGTTGATGGAGAACCTATTTTTCAGCCAACTGCGTTAATTACCGCCGTTGTCGGCATATTGATATTAGGGCTCGCAGTGTTATTTTTTGGCCTGACCTTTGACAATATTGTTCGTAGTCGATTTGGCGATGTCTTACAGTATATGGGGCTTTTTGCTGCCGCCGCTTTTATGTTGCGAGCGATTGGCGACTTTCATGTTGTAGGTTTTTTTAAACACGAAAAAAGCGGTAAGTTTGCCCGCTTCGATTCACTACTTTATTCACCACTTTGTTTGGCACTGGGTGTAGCCTTTAGCTTTGCGTCTTTTTAAAACGCAAAGTCAGGCTTGTCATTAACTCTCTTCGTAAGCTTCTTTTAACCAGCTAATCAGTTCTTTATCGACTTCTTTCGGACTGGTGAGGCTCACCTTGTGGCTAACCATTTGATTAAAGCTTCCAGAGAGCACTAAGCGTTCAGTGGTCTCGTGTTCTTTCAGGTTAATGCCCACATCAACGCGTGTCTTTGTTGAGGCTTTTACCAAAGCAAATTGCTTGTTGCGGCGAAAGCTGACATAGGATTTTTTGGGAGCGACTTCTACATCTTTTCCCAGTTTTGTTAGCGCTTTTTGTAATTTATCATAAATAGGCTTCAGATCGCTTTTGGCACCCGCATATTGCGCATCAACCAGATCGCTTTCGCTATCGGTTTTTCCTTCTCGTTGAGCGCGTGTTTCATGAGCAATTAAATTGGCAAATCCATGAGTCACACCATGTTCGGTTTTCAGCCACTTAACTAACTCGCCATGTTTTTCGAAGGATTGTTTTAGCGTTAACTCAAGCCATTGAGGTAAAGACTTTCCAGTTTTTTCTGGCATATTGGCAATCATACTGGCTGCCATTTCTTCGGGAGATGAAGGCATTGTCGGTTCCTTATTGGCAATGGTATGAACAAAGACTAGATGAAAATAGCTGTAGATGCTAGAGCGCTTTTATCGTTCATTTGGCTTTTTGTGGTTGACAGAGTGTTTCGGTTTTTCTATCCTAGCCGCGATTTTAACCAATGCTCTCAAACATCGGCCCCTTGAGAGGTTCCTTATCTATCGGCCGTTATGAATGTATCTATGTGATGTTTGTTTTTGTTGTACCCCCGCCCATACACCCTTAAATCTTGTGACTGTAAAAAGTCGAATCAAACACTATCCAGCTCGTATTAAAGTCAATGCCTTTGTTGATCGCGACGGTCGTCATCGTCAAAGTGATGATCCTGGCGGACAGGGAGTTGAACTTGTTAGGCAAATAAAAGTGTGCCCAGATTGCGCTGAGTCATCTGTTAATCATTCGCATCTACCCGATAAGCTAAGTAGGCTAAGATAACATAGTTGGAAGCTGAGCCACCTGTAGGGATGACATTATCGAGAGATGGTTGCTAATGTTCTCGACAACTTAGGTGGCTGCATCTGTTAATTTTTTTTTATCGTGGTTATTTAGCAAAATTAATAAGAAAGCAACATTCCTAGTTCTTTGCTAAGGGTATTGCAATGGTTACTTGCGTACCCATTTCTAATCGAGACTCTACTTCTATGTAGCCACCGTGCAGCTCAACAATATTTTTTGAAAGCTGCAAGCCAATACCAATGCCCGCGACTTTTATTTCAAACAGGTTACCGGGATGGTTGAGGTAGTCATTAATTTGTTCCAGCAGGCGAGCGTCGATGCCTTCGCCAGTGTCGACAATGCTGATACGTAAGTAATCTTCAAGCTCGCTGGCTCTTATGCAGATGTGCCCGTAGTGAGTAAACTTGATCGCGTTGCTCACCAAACGATAGAGTACTTGGCTAATACGTTCTGGATCTGCATGAACCATGGAAGTATTCGACGTCAGTTCATGTTTGAGCTCGACTTTCTCCGAACTCAAATTGTTTTTGAGGTCGTGAAAGACTTCGTCGACTAATGGCTGGATCTGGGTGGGTTCTAAATGAAGTTTTAAACTGCCAATACGGATTTGCGACAAAGTTAGAATATCTAAAACCAGTCGATTAAGCTTCTGGGCATTCAACTGTACTTTATAAGCAGATTGTTTGGCGTTGTTTGGCAATGCTAAAGGATCTTTTAGCATATCGTTTATGTAATGGGTAATTTGTTGCAAAGGGCGTTGGAACTCACGCGCCGTTTTATCTTGAATCTGTTTTTTAAAGGTGTTCAGTTGTTCTGATTTGTCAGTAAAAGTAAGCTCTTGTTTGAGCTCTTTTACCCGTGCTCGCCAGACAAACATGATAGTTACCAGAAGGGCAACCAAAATGACAACGATCATGGTTAATATAAGCTGAGAGCGAGACTTTTCATATTTTAATCGAGCGTACTTTTGGGCTTCATTCATTCTTTGCAGGGCTTTTTCATTTTCGTTAACTTGCCGATCTATTCGAACAATCTCGGCAAATTGAGCGGCTTTTTTATTGTGCAGAATTTCTGTCAATATCGTGGCGCTTTCGAGATGGAATAAAGCTTTAGCATAGTCTTGTGCGTACTTATAATAGGTGACCAGAAGCTTATGAGCATTGAGTTCTTTTTGACGATATCCTTGCTGTCGCGCATTGTTCACAGCAAGCAGGGCAAACTCTTCGGCTAGAGCAAATTTGCCTTCGTCAAAGTAAACTTGTGCCAGATCAAGTTGACTGGCCATGAGTTGTCCCGAATACTTTGTTTGTTGTGCAATACTGTGAGCTTGGCGGTAGTGTTCTAGTGCTGATTCATAGTCTTTACGTTGCATCGCTGCTTTGCCCTGAATACGATAGAAAAAAATCAGGGTGAATTCGTCTTCGATATGGCTCACGTAGTTGTTGACTTCGTCAAACAAGAGTTGTGCCTTGTCATGTTCCTTTAGTAACGCATGGGCTAAAGCTAGATTGATAATCAGTTGTGTTCGCGTTGTCTGTGTGTTTTCTGGCGCATTAACGTCAAGTGCTTTTTGATAGTAATCTTGCGCTTCCAGATAATAGTCTTTAGCTTCTTGATAGGTCTGTTTGTTATTCTTTTTATGTTTGCTTTCGTCGTTGTTTCCTAGCTCGATATAAAGATTACCGATGTTGGTCAGTGCTCTTTCTTCGCCCCAGGCATCGCCATTTTGTTGAGTAACCGTTAGTGATTGGCGCAGGTAGCGAAGTGCTGATTCAAAGTCTCCTACATAACGTAAGCTGGCACCCATATTAGATAGTGCACGAGCCAGCTCTCCTTGATTGTTGAGTCGAATAGACCAATCGCGGGCAGTATCGGCGAGTTGAAAAGCAAGATTGTATTCGCCAGCTTTAATTTTTTCGTAAGCCAGTTTATTTAATTCTATTGGTGATTGTTGGCTGGATTCTGCACTTGTTTGCTTTTCTGCACCGGTGGAAGATTCTTGTGAATAAAGAGGAGAGCACAGCATGCTCAGAATCAAGATGCTGAAAAGCAAAATACTGCGTGTGAAGAATAACTTCATACTAATTAACCTGTCCCTGTTGAAAGATAGACTCACATTCGATGAGTCTATCTATACCCGTCGCCTTTCAAGATGCAGCGATCATGGCTGCATCTTAAAATACTTTGGGTATGTAATTGATTACTTGTAAATTCGTGTAAAGCCGTTGGTGGCCATTTTTACATCGGTCCCCAGTTTCGAACGAATACCATCATAATTTTTTTGTCGAACAAGATCGCGCTCTGACTCTTCGATACCATATTTATCCATGACTGCTTCAGGATCTTTTTTGTAGGCTGCTTGCAGATCGAGATTTTCGCCTAAATCAGATAGCATTTCTGTCAGTTGCTTTGACATGGTGATTTCCCTCCATTTTTATTGTTAGGGTAGTTCATTAACTGTTCCCAGATCCATGGCTAATCTGAAAACAGACACTTGATTCAATCTTGTTCAGGGCTGTACTTGCCAACGTTCGCAAAACTCATGATCGATGGGCGGAAAGCTTACCGCCGGAACAAATAATGTTGATATTTCTCGCACCTTGGTTTCGCTCAATTCCGATAGGGCAACTTCTTCTATGCGCGGCGGTATGATGGGCAAGGTGGCTGCTTCATAAACGGTGACCTTATGGTCGGCTGGATAGAGTGTTAGTAACTTATCTTGCAACATCGCCATGCCGTTGTCGGCTGGTCGAAACAATTTTAAACTGGTATCGCCTACAACACCCAGTTGCCACAATATCAGGCTCGAATAGGAATTGATACTGTGTTGATAAAACAAAAATTGGGAAGCTTCATAAGCTTGGCAGCCGTGGCTGGCAGGGTCGATGCCGAGATCGGCAAACAAGCAATCTTCTGCGGAAATAGCGGGGAGTAAGTTGGCTTCAAAACCTTCTTCTCGTGCCAGCTTAATGGCTTTATGCGCGGCGTAAACAAAAATGCCGGGATGGCCATAATAGATAGCGCAGACTCGCTGTCCTTCTCGTACAGCGTTTAGGATTCGGGTGACCATCATTTCATAAGTATCAACGCGATCTTCGCCAGCCTCGTAAAGATCACCCATGGATACCACATTGGTATTAAGTTTTTGAACATAGTGCATGCTCAAAGGATCGGGAATGGTGGCAAATACAACATCAGAACTCTGTATATGTCGTATGGCTTCCTGACTAATGTGGGCAGGAGCAAAAATCCCTGTGCCAACGATAGTAAGCTGGCCTTTGCTCATATCTCATATCCTTGTTATTTAACGCTATTTTGGCGACAGTTTGCCTTTTTCCGCTGCGTTAGTCCAGCGTTTAATAGCGCTTTATTAGACATCCTTCTAGTAAAAATATCACATATTGCTACTCAATGCGTAGTACAACCGTTTTATAAGTTTATTTTTGTTTATGCGGCATCCATTGCGGCCGAACCTGTAAGCGCTTGCTGGGCTTTTTGCAGACGCTTTTGGTCAATATAATTTTTTAACGCGATGAGCAAGCCCAAACCAAAAAATGCGCCTGGCGGTAAGATCGCAAACAAAAAGGAGTGTTCACTCTGATACACGTGAATCGTTAGCACTTTAGCCCAATCGCCAAGCAATAGGTGAGCACCGTCAAACAGAGTTCCCTGACCCATCACTTCACGTAAAGCGCCTAAAAGTACCAATACGCTAGAAAAACCTATCCCTTGTGTCAAACCATCAACAAACGAAGGAATAATGGTGTTTTTGGATGCGAAGGCTTCAGCTCGTCCAATAATGACGCAGTTAGTCACAATCAGCGGAATAAAAATGCCCAGCACCAGATACAACTCGTAGGTAAAGGCATTCATTAACAGCTGGGTGTTAGTTACAAAAGATGCAATCATCATAACAAAAACTGGGATACGAATTTCTTTAGGTACCCAGTGTCTTACCAGTGATACCGAAACATTAGAACCCACCAACACCATGGTGGTTGCGATCCCTAAACCAAGACCATTAATTAAAGTATTGCTCACAGCCAGGAGCGGACAAAGACCCAACAGTTGCACCAAAGCTGGGTTGTTGTTCCAAAGGCCATCGATACTGATTTGTTTGTATTCAACACTCATAGACTTTTCGCCTTTAAAGGTGCAGCGGTGTTGGCTGCGCACACTCATTGCAATCACTTAGTACAGCTAAGCCCAGGGAATTCGTTTGCTGACCGCCTGGCTGTACTTTGAAATACTTTGGGTATAAAGCCATTTCTTGTGGCTGGTATAAGCGGTTATTGTCTTTCATTGATAGCACCGCAATTGCTTGGTTGAGTAAAGATCGCGTCTTTGTTTTCTTCGACATACTCCAGCGAACGTCGAATGGCAGACAATACGGCTCTTGGTGTTATTGTCGCACCAGTAAAGGAGTCAAAGCGGCCGCCGTCTTTTTTTACTTTCCATTGATCAGCAGGCACTGTTGCTAAAGACAGAGCTTTAAACTGCAGCATCCAGTCGCTTTTCTTTAATTCAATTTTATCACCAAGGCCGGGCGTTTCGTTATGTTCGATCACCCGGACGCCTGCAATATTATTTTCGGCGGTAATACCGATGATTAATTCGATAGCCCCCGAATAACCATCGGGAGCGGTCGTCGTAAACACGGTTGCATAAGGTTTGTTATCAACCCGCATACGATAAAAACGAATGTTCTTAGTTTTATCTTGAGAGGCTAGCAGTGTGCAATCATGATACACATCGTTGTTGTAATGGCTGGGAGGAATGAGTTCGTCAAGAGTACGAGCTAACTTGGCTTCCATTTCTGCCAAAATGCGCTCTTTCGTCAGGGTATGAAACAGGGCTATCAAGCCAATGGATAATAGAGCAAAGGCACCAAGAACCAGACTGTTTTTGTAGATGGAGCGTACCAGCATCAGTCATGAACCTCCGGTGTTTTGGATGGACTGCCGTAGACTTTAGGCTGGGTAAAATGATCGATTAATGGTGCTGCCATATTCATCAGTAAAACGGCAAATGCTACAGCGTCTGGATAGCCACCATAGTTACGGATCACCACTACAAAAATGCCGATGCCCGCACCAAAGATTAATCGTCCTTTGGTTGTGGTCGATGCGGATACCGGATCCGTTGCTATAAAAAAGGCACCCAACATGGTTGCACCACTAAAACAATGCATGATGGGGCCGATGGTCTGTCCGCTGTCATAAAGTGACATCAAAGCAGAAACCACCGCCATTGCAATCAACATCGAAACAGGAATGTGCCAGGAAATAATTTTACGTGCCAGCAAATAAATACCGCCGAGCAGGAAAGCGAGATTTACCCATTGCCAGCCAACGCCTGCAAAGTCAGTAAAAACAGGATGGCTGAGCAGCTCGTCGTTCATAAAGCCCATACTGTAGCCTGTTTTTAACTGGTCCAGTGGTGTTGCCATGGTAAAGCCATCGGCGTTGTAGCGGTAGGTATCCAGATAATAGCCATCGAGATCACGACCGGTTAAAAACAAACTCAGACTGTCAGTAAAGCTTGCACTTTGTTCGGCAAGAGGGGCGGGTGGTAACCAGGCCGTCATGGCCACCGGAAATGAAATCAGCAACAAGACATAGCCGCACATGGCAGGGTTAAAAGGGTTGTAACCCATGCCACCATAAAGTTGTTTTGCAAACACTATGGCAAAAATACTGCCTATCGCTGCTACCCACCAGGGGGCTAAAGGAGGCAGTGCCAGTCCTAAAAGAATAGCGGTCACCAGAGCGCTGTTATCTTTGAGTGCGGCAGCCGTTGGTTGCGAACGCAACTTAAGTGTAAGAGCTTCGCTAACCAGACAAAAACTGATGCAGGTGATCAGATTAAAAATCACTCCCCAACCAAAAAAGTAAAATAGCGCGGCTGCTCCAGGGATTGCTGCGTAGACAACTTGCAGCATCACATTGGACACCGAGTTTGATGCTCTCTGATGAGGGGATGAGTTAAACATTATGATGAAGAATCCTTGGCCGCTTTTTTCTTTGCTCTGGCACGCGCAATAGCATCGGCAACGGTGGCTTTTTTCTCGTCGACCTCGCCTTTGCTTTGGGCGGCGTTTTTGCGTTTTTCTGCCGCTTTTTTATGACGCTCGGCGCGTTCTTTTTTATCTCTTTCGAGGCGCATGGTGCGAAATTCATGACGTTTGCGTGCGGCATCTGCTTTACGTTTTTCTTCGTCTTGTGCACGAATTTCTGTTTTGGCAAAACGGTAGTATTGAACGAGTGGAATATGACTTGGACACACCCAGGCACAAGCGCCGCACTCAATGCAGTCAAACAGATTGTAGTCGCGCGTTTTTTCAAAATCTTTTGCGCGGCTGAACCAGTACAGTTGTTGCGGCAACAAACTGGCAGGGCAGGCATCGGCGCATTCGCCGCAGCGAATACAAGCCAGTGCCTGAGAAGGTTCGCTGAGCTCATTTTTGCCAGCGGCAATAATACAGTTGGTTGCTTTGACTACAGGGGCACTCAGATCTTTGAGCTCAAATCCCATCATCGGACCACCCATCACACAACGTTCATAAGGTTGGGTGTCTGTTTGTTCGAGTAACCAGTTTATGGGGGTTCCCAGACGCACGCGATAATTTCCGGGCTTAGTGGCGGCATCGCCCGTTAATGTGACTACTCGAGAAATTAATGGTTGGCCTAAAACAATCGCCTGATAAATCGCGTATAAAGTAGCAACGTTATGCACCAGCAATCCAAGTGCTGATGGTCGTTGATTTTGTGGAACTTGTTGTCCAGTGAGCAGTTCGATCAGTTGTTTCTCACCGCCACTAGGGTAACGTGTGGGTACCACGCCAATACGAATATCTAAATCGGTTTCTTTTTTTCTAAGCTGGATGGCTTCTTCTAGCGCGGCAATCGCTTCGGGCTTGTTGTCTTCGATACCAATGACGCATTGCTTAGCAGAGGCGAGATAAAGTACCAGTTCTATGGCGGTAATGAGTTCGCTTGCCTGTTCTCGCATCAGGCGATCATCACAAGTGATGTAGGGCTCGCATTCTGCGGCATTGACGATCAGGGTTTCTACCTGACTCGCCAGTTTGATATGACTGGGAAAAACAGCGCCACCTAAACCTGCGATACCCGCCTGGTTTATGTGTTCCAGCAACGCTTCTCGCGGTTGTTCAAAAGCTGACTTTAAAGCGGAACGAGGGGCCCACTCATCGGCACCATCAGCGGTGATAACCAAACATTGCCCTTTGTCACTTGAGGGGTGGGGCAATGAGTGCTCTTCAATAGCGCTGACAATACCGGAGGTGCCTGCGTGAAGATTGGCGCTGGTGGCTTCTTTTCCGTCAGCGATGATTTGACCTGCCAACACGCGTTCGCCTACTTCGACGGTGGGTGTCAGCGGTCGATCATTGTGCAGCAGTGGGTAAACCAGTTGAGGTGGAATGGGTAAATCCTGAATCGGTGACTGATTAGATTGCGCTTTGTTTTCTGGCGGATGAATACCGCCATGAATCTGATAGCTGCTATGAAAAATAATATCGTTGCCGCGATTCATCTCAAACTACCTGCTGTACTGGGATGCGCTGTGCTGGCTCTGGCCAGGACCAGCCTTTGTCACTGATGGGGATCATATCAATGCAATCCACCGGACAAGGAGCCACACAAAGATCGCAACCAGTGCACTCGTCAACAATGACGGTATGCATTAATTTGGGAGCGCCGAGGATGGCATCTACAGGGCAGGCCTGAATGCATTTGGTACAACCGATGCACTCGTCTTCGCGAATATAAGCGACCGTAGGGGCAGCTTCTTCGAGTGATTCATCCAGTGGGACTATGTCTTTGCCTAACAAGTCTGCGAGAGCCTTCACACCTGCTTCACCACCAGGAGGGCATTTGTTAATTTCATCACCATTGGCAATAGCTTCGGCGTAGGGGCGGCATCCTGGGTAGCCGCATTGGCCGCATTGAGTTTGCGGCAATATGGCATCGATTTGCTCGACCACAGGATCGGACTCGACCTTAAAGTGGATGGCGGCAAAGCCTAATAAGGCTCCGCAGGCAGCAGCTAACAGGACAAGAAGGACAACGGCTACAAAGGTCGACATAATGAGCCTTAGAGCTTAACCAGGCCACTAAAGCCCATAAAGGCCAGCGACATAAGACCTGCGGTGATCAAAGCAATCGCAGGACCTCTAAAGGGAGTAGGAACATCCGCTACGGCGATGCGCTCGCGCATGGATGAGAACAAAATAAGTACCATCGAAAAGCCCACCGAAGCACCGAAGCCATAAACGATGGACTGGATGAAGTTGTGATCTTCATTGACGTTGAGTAAAGCGACACCTAGCACCGCACAGTTGGTGGTGATAAGAGGTAAGAAGATCCCTAGTAAGCGATATAACAGCGGGCTGGTTTTGTGGATGACCATTTCGGTAAACTGAACCACAACGGCGATGACCAAAATAAAGCACAAGGTACGTAGATAAATGAGCCCGAGAGGCTCCAACAAATAGGTGTTGACGATATAACTGCAAGCGGATGCCAGAGTGAGTACAAAAGTGGTGGCGAATGACATACCAATTGCGGTTTCGACTTTACTCGAAACCCCCATAAAGGGACACAGCCCCAGAAACTTCACCAATACGAAGTTATTCACCAGAACTGTACTAACTAGCAGTAGCAGGTATTCAGTCACAAGCGTCTAATAATCCAGATAAAACAAACTCTTGTTATTATATATCCTGAGCATCTAATCCAACAGTAGGAAATCCGTGCTAAGGCCAATCAATGATAAGCTGACCCTATATTTTTAGCTCCGGCTCAGATTTATCTGTTTCTTTTGTGCTGCTTTTGCTGCCCATTAAATAGCGAATACCCAGAGTTAAAGCCATTAATAGGAACCAGACGACAATAATCTGAGTAGCGTAGTAGGGAACTTGCGCTCGAGTTTCAGTTTCGAACTGCAAAATAAAGGCGATCACTGTTGGACCGTAAGTCGAGTAGCCTTCGATTTGAGTAAAGCTAAAGGCACCAGCGCAGAGTGCGGTGACAACGGGTAGTTGTAGCCAAAACGGCCATTTGCGCGCTTTCCACCACACCAGAAGCATAAAGACCAGACCGCAGCCAAGGTAGAGCAGCCAAAGTTCCATGTGATTTTCGAAAGGAATGGTGTCTTGCATAAGTTCGTTCTTGCTCCGCATAACAGGCTAGGTCATTTTTTGACGGTCACCTAGATAGATTGCTGTAGAGAATATTAGTTCCGGCGAAGGCGGTAACCACGCTTCGCCAGAGGAGATTATTTTACGCGCATGCCGGGTTCTGCGCCGTCATCGGGATGCAATACCCACAGGTCTTCGCCACCTGGCCCTGCGGCCAGGACCATACCTTCGGACATGCCGAATTTCATTTTACGAGGCTTCAGGTTAGCTACCATCACAGTAAGCTTGCCTTCCAGATCTTCCGGTTTGTAGGCTGACTTGATACCTGCAAAAACCTGCTTGGTCACGCCACCTAAATCCAGTTGTAGGCGCAATAACTTATCGGCACCTTCAACATGCTCGGCTTTAGCGATTTTGGCAATACGTAGATCGATTTTTTCGAAGTCACCGAACTCAATTTCATCTTTAATCGGATCGGCTAATTGAGGGGCTGCTTCGGCTTCTGCCTCAGCTTTAGATTCTTCAATCATAGCTTCTACTTGTTTGTTATCAATACGTTGAATGGTTGGCTTCTTACGGCTCACTTCGTGATCGGCCAACACTGTTTGCGCGTCGCTCCATTGAAGTGGCTCGATCTGGAAGTAAGCTTCTACTTCTTTAGCGACTTCTGGCAATACCGGCTTTAAGAAAATCGTTAACATGCGGAAGCAGTTTAAGGATATGGTACTGATCTCTTGTACTTTGGCAGCTTGCTCTTCGTCTTTCGCCAATACCCAGGGGGCTTCGTCATTAATGTAAACGTTGGCTTTGTCGGCCAATGACATGATCAAACGAATGGCGTGATGGTATTGCTTGTTTTCATAATGCTCAGCAATGGTTTCTGCTGCTTCTTGGAACTCCTTAATCAAAGGATGTTCTGAACAATCAGCTCCCAGTTTGCCATCAAACTTTTTGCTAATAAAGTTAGCAACGCGACTGCCAATGTTGATGTATTTGTTGACCAGATCCGCGTTATTTTTTTGTACAAAGTCTTCCAGGTTAAGATCGTAATCGTCAATACGATTGTTCAACTTAGACGCCAGGTAGTAACGCAAATATTCGGGCTTAAAGTGGTTTAGATAAGTACGTGCTTTCGTGAAAGTGCCACGAGATTTCGACATTTTTTGATTATTGACGTTTAAAAAGCCGTGCGCGTGCACTTTGGTAGGTTTGCGGAAACCCGCACCTTCTAGCATGGCAGGCCAGAATAATGTATGGAAATAAACAATATCTTTACCGATAAAATGATGAACTTCGGCGTCACTGTCTTCGTTCCAAAATTCATCAAAATCTAAATCGTCTCGGCGCTCACAAAGGTTCTTGAAGCTCGCCATATAACCAATTGGCGCATCAACCCAAACGTAGAAATATTTGTTCGGAGCGCCTGGGATTTCAAAACCAAAATAAGGTGCATCACGGCTGATATCCCATTGTTGAAGTCCAGCTTCAAACCATTCATCCAGTTTGTTCGCGATTTGTTCTTGAACATGATCCTGGCGAGTCCAGGTTTTGAGCATCTCTTCAAACTCAGGCAGTTTGAAAAAGTAATGCTCTGATTCTTTTTCTACTGGCGTGGCACCTGATACTGCCGACTTTGGATTGATCAATTCTGCTGGACTGTAGGTTGCGCCACAGCTTTCGCAGTTATCACCGTATTGATCTTCGGTTTTACATTTAGGGCAGGTGCCTTTAACGAAACGATCAGGTAGGAACATTTCTTTTTCGGGGTCGAACAGCTGCTTGATGCTGCGCTGATCGATGTAGTCTTTTGCCTTTAATTCGTTATAGATGTATTCAGACAACTCACGGCATTCGTCACTGTGTGTCGAATGGTAGTTATCATACTCAACCAGAAAGTCCTGAAAGTCGTTCAGGTGTTCTTCGCGAGTCGCGGCAATAAATTCTTCTGGAGAAATCCCTTCTTTTTGAGCGCGTAGCATAATGGGGGTGCCGTGGGTGTCGTCGGCACAGACGCTGACGCACTGATGACCACGCATTTTTTGAAAGCGAGCCCAGATGTCGGTCTGGATATGCTCAAGCATGTGGCCTAGATGAATGGAACCGTTGGCATAAGGCAAGGCGCTGGTGACAAGAATTTTGCGTGTCATAAATTCAACCAAATGAAGGGATTATCTGTAAAAGCGGAACTATAGCAAATGCACCGCGCAAAATACATGTAGCCCTTTCAAATTTGCCCGAATTTTCTATAAGAGGTGAGGCTTAGTAACGCAATGAACAATAAATGCGCAATATCGCTCATTCTGGTGGCTTTAACCCTCAGTCTTTGTACACTCTGGCATACTCAACTTGATGGGAATTCGGTATAATCCAATCCACTTTCAATACAAGGTCTTAGAGACTAGCGACTGGTTTGAATAATGACTATCCAACAGAATGACGTAAAGGCGCAATTAGCGCAGATTGTATTGCCTGAACTTGGTCAAGACTTAGTCAGTAGCAACTGGGTTAAGTCGATAGAGGTGGATGCCAATCAAGTGAAAGTCAGACTTGTGGCTGGTTTTCCTTGTTCAAAAGCGGCCACTGATATTTGTCAGGGGATCGAGCAACAATTGCAAACCGCTTTATCGGCAGAGTCTGTTAGTGTTGAGCTGGACTGGCAAGTCCATAGCCATTCTCACAAAGCGGGTGTTAATGCATTACCAGAGGTTAAAAACATCATCGCCATTGCATCTGGCAAAGGCGGCGTTGGTAAATCGACAACAACGGTTAATATGGCGCTGGCGCTAGCCGCTGAGGGTGCCAGTGTGGGTATTCTGGATGCTGACATCTACGGACCAAGCCAGCCCATTATGTTGGGTAGAGAAGGTGAGCGCCCCGAAACCCTGGATCAAAAACGGATTCTACCTGTCGAAAACTATGGTATTCAGTCCATGTCCATCGGTTATCTCATAGAACCCGAGCAGGCCATGGTATGGCGCGGCCCTATGGCCAGCGGCGCGCTTCAGCAGTTGTTAAACGATACGCAATGGAAGGGGCTTGACTATTTATTGGTGGATTTACCACCCGGAACCGGCGACATTCAGTTAACGCTGGCGCAAAAAGTCCCTTTAACGGCGGCGGTCATCGTAACCACCCCGCAAGATATTGCTCTGGCTGATGCGGTAAAAGGCATTGCCATGTTCGAAAAAGTCTCCGTTCCGGTGCTGGGTGTTGTCGAAAACATGGGAGTTCATGTGTGTAGCAACTGCGGCCATGCAGAACATATTTTTGGCGCGGGTGGTGGAGAAGCGCTGGCACAAGAGAAAAACATGGTGTTCTTGGGCAGTTTACCTTTGGCCAAAAGCATCCGCGACCATGCCGATAAAGGGGAGCCGACCGTTATCGCTGAACCCGATGGCGCGATTGCAGATAGCTATCGTCAAATAGCCCGCAAGATGGCGGCACGACTGTCGCAGCAAAGTAAAGACTTTGGTCAGTCATTCCCAACGATTTCAATTTCCAATGATTAGAATAAACGAGGTTTTGTAGATGTCGATTAAGTCAGACAAGTGGATTCGCCGTATGGCCGAAAACGAAGGCATGATTGAGCCTTTTGAAGCAGGTCAGGTTCGATATGCGAATGAAGAACGCATTGTTTCTTACGGAACTTCAAGCTACGGATACGACGTACGCTGTGCCGATGAGTTTAAAATCTTTACTAATATTAACTCGGCAATTGTGGATCCTAAGCGTTTCGATCAACAAAGTTTTGTGGATGTAAAATCCGATGTTTGTATTATCCCTCCTAACTCTTTTGCGTTAGCTCGCACCGTTGAGTACTTCCGTATTCCGCGCAGTGTGTTAACGGTTTGCTTAGGTAAGTCGACCTATGCTCGCTGTGGTATCATTGTTAACGTTACGCCTCTTGAGCCAGAGTGGGAAGGGCATGTAACCCTGGAATTCTCAAATACAACGCCATTACCAGCAAAAATTTATGCCAATGAAGGTGTGGCACAAATGTTGTTCTTAGAGTCTGATGAAGTGTGCGAAACCTCGTATCGTGATCGTGGTGGTAAATATCAGGGACAAACAGGCGTTACTTTACCTAAGACATAAGCTGGCTCAGTGGATTGAGACTTCTATATCCAAAGTATTTTTAAGTGGCTGGTGTAAGTCAGCCGAACGATGAGCTTTGTTGTTGGCAACAAAGCTCATATTTTCAGACGAATAAATTTTCCGCAATATTCTTGAAGAATCCATTGATGATGGATAAGTGTGCTTTGCAAGCTCTGCAATTCCAGGGATATTGGGTATACTCATACTATCGATAACAAAGAGTATCTAAAGAAGATGGCAAAATATGATTTTGACGCGATTGTCATAGGATCGGGGCCAGCTGGCGAAGGCGCGGCGATTAATCTGGCCAAAAACAAAAAGAAAGTCGCCATTGTCGAAAAATATAAGAAAGTGGGTGGCGGCTGTACTCACTGGGGTACGATTCCATCTAAAGCATTGCGACATGCCGTTGCTCGTATTGCTGAGTTTCAATCAAGTCCGCTGTTTGAAGATCTGGAACCGTCTTCTTCCTTATCTTTTGCGCAAATTCTTAAACATGCGCAATCCGTCATCAAGAAGCAGGTGAATGTGCGTTCCAATTTTTATGAACGTAATCGCGTAACGACGATTTTTGGTGAAGCTTCTTTTGTCGATGAGCACCATTTATCCATTCTGGATCAGGAAGGTACGCGCACTACCATCAGTGCAGAAAATATTATTATTGCCACAGGTTCGCGACCTTATCGTCCTGAGCAGATCCACTTTAATCATGATCGTATCTACGACAGTGATACGATTCTGTCACTTAAACATAACCCGCGCAGCATTATTATTTATGGTGCAGGGGTCATTGGCTGTGAGTACGCCTCTATTTTTAGAGGGCTAGGTGTAAAAGTTGATTTACTGAATATGCGTGATCAATTGCTGTCCTTTCTTGACCAAGAGATCAGTGAAGCGCTTGGTTATCACTTATGGAATAGTGGTGTGGTGATCCGCAATAATGAAGAATTCGATCGCATTGAAGGTACCGACTGCGGTGTTATAGTGCACCTAAAATCTGGCAAGAAAATGAAAGCCGATTGTCTGTTATTTGCTAATGGCAGAACAGGTAACACGGATTCATTGGCTCTTGATAAGATTGGTCTGGAAGCGAATGGACGAGGGCAGTTAGAAGTGAACCCTTGTTACCAAACCTCTGTTGATAATATTTATGCGGTTGGTGATGTGATTGGCTACCCCAGTCTTGCCAGTGCGGCTATCGATCAAGGGCGAATTGCTGCAACAACCATTGTGGATGGTGTTTGTAATCAACGTTTGATCGAAGATATTCCAACTGGTATTTACACGATTCCTGAAATCAGCTCGGTAGGTAAAACCGAACAAGAGCTTACAAAAGAGCAAGTGCCTTACGAAGTGGGGCGCGCGCAATTTAAAAGTCTTGCTCGTGCCCATATTGCTGATACAACCGTTGGCAGTTTGAAAATTCTATTCCACCGCGAAACCAAAGAGATTTTAGGCATTCATTGTTTTGGTGAGCGTTCGTCAGAAATCATTCATATCGGTCAGGCCATCATGCAACAGAAAGATGGCGGCAATACTATTGAGTATTTTGCTAACACCACCTTCAATTATCCTACCATGGCAGAGGCCTATCGAGTCGCTGCTCTTAACGGGCTTAATCGACTGTTTTAACGTTTAATCATGACCTCCATCGGCGAGTTTTGTTGGCGCAAGTATTTGTTCCAGCTCGCCACGGGTCAGATCGGTCATGGCTTCTGCCACCTCGATAATAGGCCGTTGTTCTTTATAAGCGGTTTTCGCTATTTCTGCCGCTTTTAAATAACCAATCACCGGGTTTAATGCCGTCACCAGAATCGGGTTTCTATCGAGAGAACGTTTGAGGTTTGCTTCATTCACCTGAAAGGTTGCGATGGCTTTATCGGCCAACAGGCGAGCCGTATTACTTAACAGAGTCATGCTGTTGAGCAAGTTGTTGGCAATAAGTGGCAGCATCACGTTCAACTCAAAATTTCCTGCCTGACCAGCAACAGTGATCGCTGTGTCATTGCCCATTACTTGTGCAGCAACCATCGCTGCGGATTCCGGAATCACTGGGTTCACTTTTCCTGGCATAATAGAAGAGCCGGGTTGTAATGCTTCCAACTCAATCTCTCCTAAGCCTGCTAAAGGCCCTGAATTCATCCAACGCAAATCATTGGCAATTTTCATAATGGAAACCGCTGTGGTTTTGAGTTGGCCAGACAAAGCAACCGCTGTGTCTTGAGTGCTGATGGAAGTAAATAAATTCGCTGCCGGTTTAAACTGAATATTCGTTAGTAATGTCAGTTCCTGACAAAACTGATTCGAAAACCCAGGTGCTGCGTTAATGCCTGTGCCGACGGCCGTGCCACCTTGTGCGAGAGATTGTAGTGAAGGTTGCAAAGCTTTGAGTTGCTCGATATTAAAACGGATCTGCTGCGACCAGGCCGATAAAGATTGACTCATGCGAACGGGCATAGCATCCATCAAATGCGTACGTCCGGTTTTTACATGGTGGTGAACGTTCTCGGCCTTGGTATCAATAACATCGGCCAGATGATACATAGCTGGTAATAATTGTTCCGCCAACATAATGGCTGCACTCACATGAATTGCTGTGGGGATTACATCGTTACTGCTTTGGCCACAGTTAACATGATCGTTGGGGCTGACCGCTCCGCCATATTGTCCACTGGCCAGTCGAGCGATCACTTCGTTGGCATTCATATTGGAGCTGGTGCCAGAACCCGTTTGAAATACATCAACTGGAAAATGCTGTAGCAACTGCTCATCTTTTATTAGCTGACGACAAGCTGCTTCGATGGCGGCACCCATAGCACTTTCTAATTGTTGAGATTTCACATTAGCGCGAGCGGCAGCGGATTTAATCGATAATAACGCTTTAATAAAAGCAACTGGCATGGACTGCCCACTGACCGGGAAGTTATTGATGGCCCGCTGGGTTTGAGGTCCGTAAAGAGCGTCTTCTGGAATGGCCAGCTCGCCCATACTATCGCGTTCAATTCTTACTTTTGTCATTGCCTGTCTCCCTAATTCCAACTTTGCTGTCGTTCAGCTAAGAAATAATGGCTCAGTGTTGTGATTTCGTATTCAATGGATTTTAGTTGATGCTGTTCATTGGGGGATTGCATGATGCTGCGTAAACTTCGCAATGGACTATAGAGATTATCCAGGCAAAGCTGCCGCCAATGGATTGGCAAACAGCAATCGCAGACAGCTTCAAGCAATACGGACTTTTCTTTTATGTAAAGTTGTTGTTGATAATGCTTATTGTGCCGGGTGGCGATTTGCTCACCGAGCCCTAAATACTCGTACAGCAGATCCGCACGCTCAGGGTAGCTACCATGGCGGATGCTAGGTTCAATGCTTAGCCACCGTATGAAGGGTATGGTTGATGTTGGCATCATTAGGCTGTCTTTAATGTTAATGAGAATTATTATCATTAAAGGTGTTGGAATAGTCAAGGGATATGTCAGGGATATTTACTGCATTTGTGCAGCAAGCTCGAGAGCCTTCTACATGACTTTGTGTTAATGCAGTCGTGAAGGACATCCTCTGTAAGCTCTGAACCAAGAAAGAAAACTAAGCAGAAAGCATGGAGGAGCGTATCTTCTCTGAAGCTGGCAAGATCAATTAATTGTTTAAGGGAGCTCTACATTAGGACCGAGTGTTTCGAAAACTTAAAGTAGGAAAAAGCTGAGTTTGGTACTCAGCTTTTTCCTTGCTTGGCAGATGGTTAGAATTTAAATGTCTTTTTAAACGCGTTCCATCCATTCTTTATTTGATTGCCCACCGATGTGGCTGTAGAAAGGGGGGCATAGCCTAGGCTTTCTAGTTGAGACCTGGCAACTCCCCATTGGTGGGTTGCTTGGTCTGGGCTGATTAAGTGAGCTCCTACAGCTTCAATGGGTGTAATGAGGCCTTCTAGAATGGCATTATCAACTGTTTTCCAGCCTGCTTTTATGGCTTCAATGGTCGAAATACCGGCGATTGAGGTGCCTTCATTTAGAGTTAAGTAACCATCTTTAACCATTAATGCTGTATTGGCCACGTCGTTGGTTTCTATGGCTACGTCAAAATCAAGCTCCGCACCAATTAACAAAGCGAGTTCGCCATTTACGCCAAAGTGTAATGTTCCACGATTCCATCCCGCGTGACCTCCGCCAGATGCACCTGCACCTAAACCAGCAGAAACGCCTGCTCCGGCACCCGCACCAAAGCCTCCTGCACTACCAAAAGCATAACCTTCGGCTACGGCCATCATACCAATTTCGGCGCCAGCTTCACCATTTACACCATATTGTTTGTCGCCATGATAAATGCCGCCATCAGCACCGATGTAGGCCATAGTTGTCACACCCGCGGTTCCCTCACCTTCGGCATAAGTACCCGGTACATAATCCAGTTCTACACCCACTGTTACGCCAACTGATGCTGTGGCTTCAGCGCCAGCATAAGCTCGAACCTCTTGAGCATCTGGACCTAAATTTACACCTGCACTCACTTCTGCAGTTACCCGGGTCTCCGCTGAGACTTCAGACTGTGCTTCCAGCCCTCCAACTGACACGGTACCTCCTGCAGATGCCACTGCGCCTGCTTCCATATAGGCTCTGGCTTCCGCGCTGACGCCATCCGGTCCGACGGATACGGAAGCATTGGCTCCTGCTTCTGCCATAACTTCAGCATTTGCATAACCCGATACACGAGCTAAACCATTTAAAAATTCCTTTTGCCCTTCAGTTGCTACAAACGCACTGACACCCACTGAAATCTCGGCGTCTTCGCTAACAACGGGTAGATCCAGATTCACCAGACCATTCGTTATATCTTTTGCCAAAACACCATAGGCTCCATTGCCAAAAGGTATACCATTGTTAACTGTAACGTCCGAAGGAATATTGGAAAACACAATGACTGCATTGGGGTTATTACTGACGCTGTTTAAGGCGCTATTTACATTCATCGATTGTGTAAATTGTTTTCCATAAACTAGCTCATCATCAAATTGCAGTATCGGAAAGTCCACCATTCGGACGTGGGTAAAGGCTGTTTTTCTTTGCTTTAAGCTCACTCTAAAGGAATTGCCTATTCTTGAAACAGTGTAGTCACTTCGCTTCCCACTAAATTTGGCACGATGTTTATTGCCGCTTTTAATGATTTCATAAGGAAGAAAATGGATGTCACGATGAATACTTACCTGTTTGCCATATAAGCTGGTGTTTAAAGCCACTTCAACTTTACTTTCAGAGCTATCAGAGTGGATAGGTTGGGCGTATAAGTCTTTAGGCACTCCGCCTGTCGAAAAAGAAATTGAGTGACCATTACGAATGTAGATATGGCCATTTCTGTAAATATCTACGTTCCGTGCGGTAACTTTCACCGTGCCCGCTGATTGTTTTAGCTTGGGGTTAACAATGATATCCAGCTTTGATTTTTTTAATGCGGGACTGTTGTCTGACAGAGCGAGTGGTGCAGCGCCAGCCGTAGCAAATAATGCATGCTCTGCAACAGGTAGAATATTAAAGTTGAGTTCAGTAGTTGTTTCTGTTTCTGCATTATTACCCCAGAATCGGTGCAGTTTTAAGTTTAGCGATCCCATAAAGCCAGGAGCTGGAATCAGAAACAGTTTGTCGTTAATAAATGCTTGATAATCTACCATTTGAAAATAGGTACCGTCCGTTGACAGCTTGGGTTTTGTCACCTGCCCACTAAAACTAAAACCAGCGGGAAGTCCGGATACAATGGTCACTTTCGGAGGATTACTCCCATCATTAAAAACTTGTGCTGGCGCCTTGGGCGGTGGAGGTGGTATTACGTCTGGGTTGGCATGAATTCGGATAGGGTATCGAGTCGATTTAAACGAAAACTCTTCAACTTCCATAAACTCAATTTTTTCAGCCGCATTATGTTTGGCAATTAATGTAAAGCCCCCCTGCGTTTGATAATCACGGATCGGAGCTTGAGCCATGTAATCACTTAAGTCCCAGGTTCCTGTTGCACCTTGTATCTTCCAGTGATTTGGGTTAAGCCCGGTTAACTCAACACGGTCATATCCTCCATCCCCTTGAACAAGCAGTGAACGCCCTGTGTTTTCAAATTGATTGAGGTGGAGATAAATGATGTCATCATGGCTCCCTGCACTGAGCGTTTTAATGGGCGCTAACACGTATATCTTGTCATTGCCGTTACTCATCCAGACTTCATCGTCGATGCCACCTGCATAAACAGTATCATTGCCATCACCACCGCGTAGTTGGGTATTGCCCTGAGCACTCGATGCCATAATGTCGTCTCCGGCTGCTCCGTTTGCAGCGCCAGTGACACCGTTGTTAAAAATTATGATATTGCGTTCGTTATTTCCTTGTAGCCACGCAACGTTAGTTGTTTTTTCAACATAGTCACAACCCAAATTACAGGCTTTTTCTCGATACGATTTTACTCTGCCAACAACAGAAGTATACGTTGACTCAAGGCCAAGTATATTGGCACTGTTACCCGAACCCCACCCGTTGCTATATAACACATGTTTTTTTTCCAGCTCTGTCTGGATGAACTGGTTACCGATAGTTACGTAGTCATAGTACCCATCATGGGCAGTTGCTGTTTGCCCAACTAAGCTCAGGGTTATAGCCAGTGTTAACTGTTTCTTATCCATTGCACTTTCTCCTGTTGTTACAATCAATAGATGAGCACGTCTTTAGATATACCTCTGTGCTCAGTGATTCAATCACCAGGAGATTGTAAAGTTTTCGTTAAAATGCACACCTACACAGCCCGACAGATTAACCACCCAAAGCGACCAATATGCATCTTGGTTAATGCGATTGCTGAATTTGTTAGATAGATGTATTCATCTAAAATGAGAGAAAAATCTCAAATATGAGTAATAACGTTCTTTTGAGATTGAGAGAAGTCCATTATACTTTTGTATAGCGTATTAATTACTGAACAGTTTGCCGGACATGGAAGATAATCCAACGCATAACACTCGACCTTTATCAGCTCATGAACATCAGGTGATGACTAATAAATTAAAATCGCTTGGCCCTTATGAATTGCGCTCTGTGATTGGGCAAGGTGGAATGGGTACCGTCTATCTGGCCGAACAAATAATGCCGATACGGCGAGAAGTTGCGATCAAAGTTATTAGTATTGATCTCAGTTTGAATGATAATACCGCTCGTTTTCTTGCTGAGAGGCAAGTTTTAGCCAGTCTTAATCATCCTAATATTGCACAAGTATTAGATGCAGGGGAAACACCAGAAGGTCATATCTATCTGGTTATGGAATACATTGAAGGTGAGTCTTTTTTGACCTTTTGTGATCAGCAGCGTTTAACGATCCAACAGCGGCTGGCTCTTTTCAAACAGGTGTGTCAGGCGATCCAATACGCTCATCAACAAGGGATTATTCATCGAGATTTAAAATCCGAGAATATTTTGGTGAGTCTGGCAACAGGCTTTCCTGTTGTTAAACTCATCGACTTTGGAATCTCAAAATCCTTAGGACGAGAAGATAATTATAAAACTCAAACCGGCCATTATGTTGGAACTCCAGTGGTCATGAGTCCTGAACAGTTGTTAATGCCAGATAAAGTGGATACACGAAGTGACGTGTATTCATTAGGCATACTGCTTTATCAGTTATTGTCGGGGGTATTGCCCTCAACTCTAAAACCACGCACCACTACTCATCTGGCACAATTGCTACAACAACCCGCACCTCGAATGAGTAAGCGTTATGGGCTTGTTAAAACAGACCGCCAAGAAATTGCTCAAAATCGCAATCTTTCTTCCCACAAGCTGAAAAAACTGCTGTCTGTTGATCTTGACTGGATAGTTCATAAAGCGATAGAAAAGGAACCTGAGCGGCGTTATCAGTCAGCTTTCGAGTTGCTTGCAGATATTGAACGATACTTGTCAAACAATGTAGTTATGGCGCGCCCTCCAAGCAAGGGATATGAATTAAAAAAATTGATTCAACGTCAAAAGCTGGCTGCTAGTCTTATTGTTTTGCTCATCGCGGGATTAAGTTCTGCAACATTGATAAGCTTCAAGGCATTACAGGAAGAGCAGCAGGCTAAAGTCAGCGCTCAACAGGCTGAGAAAAACGCAACAATTGAAGCCCGCAAAGCGACGGCCATCAGTAAGTTTTTGTTAGATACTCTCAGAGCTGCGGATGCCAGTGAGAAAGGTATTAACGTTAAAGTGATTGATTTGTTTGACTACGCAACTCAGAACCTCTCGCAGTTTGACAATCAACCTACAGTTAAAGCTTCTGTACTACAGGTGTTGGGTGATGCCTATATGGGATTGGCACAATATCAACAGGGAGAAGAGCTAATATTGCAATCGATCGAAATTTTGCGCAAAGAACATGGTGCAGACTCCATAGAAGCGCTTGAAGCTGAAGTTAATCTGTTTGCAGATAAACTGGACTATCAACCGATTGTTGAACTACATGAAAGCATCCGCTCCTTTATACAAAAGGTTTCCACCATTCTTGATCACGAGCATGATCTCGTTCTTAAAGCACGGTTTTATCTAGCCAGTCTGTTATCCAGTATGGGAAAAGAGAATAAAGATAGTGAAGAGTTGGCCGAGGCAAAAGTAATTATCAATGAGCTGATTAATATCAGAACGCGAAAGTATGGCTCAGAAGACACCATTGCGGCGAATTATCGCCAAATTTTAGGTGGTATCCTTTTCGCGCAAGAAGATATAGAGGGCGCTTTGGAGGCATATCAAAAAGTCTTACCAATCGCCGAGAAAATATATGGGCGCGACGCTATAGCAACTTTAAGCGTCTTAGGTAATCTGGGTTATGTCCTTTTCCAAATGGAGCGATTTGACGAAGCCATTGTCATAGCAGAAGAAGTGTTACAAGGATACGTTGAGCTATATGGGGCTAATCATCCTAATGTGCTTCCTGTTCGATTGAGATTAGCTCAAATCCAATACAGACAAGGTAAACTGACTCAGGCTAAATTACATGTCGATCTCATGTTAAAACATCTTGATAGCCTTAATGACAATACTGGTAGTTTTATTGGTTTCGCCGACGCAGTAAAGCAGCTTGACGATTTTATCGAAGCTGCAGAAAAAGATAATCAGCCATGACTCCAAATGATCACACCACCGTCTTGATGAGCTCAAATGAACAGAGTGGACTGTTTGAGAAAACGCAATTGCTGATGGTGCGAGAAGACTCCACCACTCAGCGCTTCACCATCGAACAATCGGAAGTGATTATTGGACGCTCCAGTGATGCTGATATTATGATCGATAACGACTCTGTATCTCGTTATCATGCGAAAATAGTATCAACTCGAGAAGGATTTTCTATTCAGGATTTGGGGTCAACCAATGGCACCTTTGTACTTGATCAACGTGTGGTAGATTCGTTTCCACTATCGGATGGAGTCAGGTTCAATCTGGGTAATGTTCTTTTTCATTTTTTTATTGCTCGAAACAATATCTTCGATTTGTGGCCTACGGCAGAGCATTGGGATGAAAGAGATCAAGTTTTGATGGATAATGTGCTCGATTTAGCCGAAAAGTACTTGCATGAGCCAGAGTTTTCTATTGAACATATCGCAAGCGATCTCTATATGAGCTCACGACAATTGCAACGGCGAGTCAAAAGTATTTGTGGTGATACACCGAGCCAACTCATGACACTACTGAAAATGAGACGAGCAAAAGTGATGTTGCAATCCAATGCACCCATTGAAAAAGTTGCTGAAGAGTGCGGCTTTTCATGTGGAAAAAGCTTGAGTCGGGCTTTTAAGAAACATTTTCATTATTTACCCAGTGAGCTTCAATCTAAAAAAAGTTAATTATGAGTTGGAAGGGACGCATTCATTTCTTTGAAGCGACTACTATTCACATGGTCAATACGCAACTAAGTTGATGGTAGTTTTCATCAAGGTCAAAGCTGATTAAATACAGTTCTTTAAACTGACTTCGTGAAAAAGAATGGTCGCCGAACAGGCGAAATCTGATGTATCGAATGAGTAGGAAAGCAACAGAAAAACATTCGAACGAATAAACCACAACAAACAAAAACTAACTAACCAAAACCCGATCCCGCCCCTCAGACTTAGCCTTCAACAACAACCTATCAGCCTCACCAATAAGCCGATCACCCGTACTCAAAGTCTCGCAAAACTGAGTAACACCCGCACTAAAGGTAAACTGAATCTGCGGTCCGCTGGCGGATGTCGGGAACGACTCTCGCGCTAACTCTCGCTGAAACTTGGCGAGCAGTTGTTGCAAACCTACTGCATCTATGTTCGAGCAAATAACGCAAAACTCCTCACCACCATAACGCGCGACAATATCATCTTCGCGCAAATGCGAGAGCAAAAAAGTGGCAAAACTTTTGAGAATGTTGTCGCCGCATTGGTGCCCATACTTATCGTTAATTTGCTTAAAATAATCTAAATCCAGAATCGCTATCGCCATGGGTTTTTGTTCGCGTTTTGAACGTTCCATGCGAATACGTATACCTTCCCTTAAAAAGTTTCGATTGTACAAACCGGTCAAGGGATCATGGATTGCCAGCTGTAAAAGCATATTGGAGCGAGCAACGATTAAGAAGCTTAACCCTGTAGCCATGGTTAAAGCGATAAACCGGCTGATCTGATCAGGGAAGAAATAGTGCCCATAGCGTTCTGTCCAAGGATCGTTTGCTAGTACTTCGGTAGGTGTCATCTCTGCAATAACAACCATAGAGCCATAGCAACATAGCGTTAACAATCCAGCAAAAACACACATACGTTTGTCGTAGCGCAAACTGGCAGACAGTATGGCTAGATAATAAAGTTCGAAGGAACCTCGATTATTGACCGCCGCCAAAATGGAATCGCGGCTCATGGCTTCTGTGAGTAGGCCAAGGGTGATAAAAGAAATATCGATAAAGAGAGTGCTAAAGCCTAAAACAGAGCTATAGCGATGCCGTTTTAAAACGATATAGACGCCAATGGATAGCGCCAGAGCAATATGGCCGATCCAGGTTGCCCAGCTAAAATCGGAGCCAGTAATAATTTTGTAAGTGGGAACAACAATGATGCAAGAGATTGCGACGATTCTGAACTTGGCTAATAACATTTCTGCTGAGGCTGCGGCAGCGATCAGCGAGTTATCTGGCGCCTTCCAGAAAGAGTTATTCGTCATTTCATTGATTGTTTTAGATTAGTGACTGTCTTTGAAGTTTAGGTAATGGTGCCGTGCTCGTAAAGCAAAGATCTAAGTGTTTTTGACGTGCTTAAGTATCTTGTTCGATGCGATACTTCAGGAGAAACCTACCAACAAAGAAAACGCAAATAAACCACTGTATTTACGCCAGCGCGACTTGCTCTTCGCTTTCCGTTTGCTGTTGCGGCTGTTCTGTTAACCAGATAACTGCATCGTCGCGGCATTCAAATACTTTAAAGTCTTCCCGATTGATTCCGGCACTGAATGCTCCCCACAATTGGCCGTAGTAACGATCCATCTCATCAGAAATAAGCAGGGCAGAACGGTAGCCGGTATGAGCTTTGGTCGCAGCAATGGCAAATTGTTTGAGTTCTTCCATACCTTGAATAGAAAGCTCGGTGTGAGCATCAAGGAAATTGGTTAAGAAGCCTATGCCACTCTGATAGCGAGGATCATTCAGCACTTGTTCAAATGCTTCAATGATATTACTCATCTCTGTTTGTCCAGAAAATGACAATTCAACGTAGTTGTCAGCGACAAAGAAACGGATATTACAGCCCACGACATGTCTCAAAAAACAATTTATACCTGTTGTTTTTCAAAGTGCAGCGGTGTTGGCTGTGCTTTGAAATACTTAGGTATGGTCACAAAATAAGGGCGGGAATTGTACACAAAAAAATCAATTTGGGATAAGAATTTCTTTTAAAATAATAAATTGAGATGGCGACCTAAGCCTATGTGTGGATTAAGTCGCTAAAAAGGGTGGGTTAAGGCTTCTGTTCCAAACGCTCGAAGCTTTTTATTTTTAGGGTGCCTTGAACTTTTTGTTTCTTAATTTGGATCATTTGCACCAACTGGTTGCCGAACTCAGGAGACAGCCAGAGCTTTACGTGCTTGTCGTTTGGAGAGGGAACTTGTTGATCCCATTGGTAGGCCAAAATTTTGCCCATGGGCGTATCAATTTCTTTTTGTCCCTGATTAATAAAATGATATTCCAGATGACGTCCTTTATAGCTGACGGGGATCTTCAGCTCTTTAAGCTGCGGCGTCATTTTGAGACCCAACAAAAGCTGGTAGTTTAAACGATCATAAATGAGGTCAGCCAAGGGCAGCTCCCATCGATCTTTACGGTAGCTTCCCGATTCTGTTTTGCGTTCCCAATTGAAATGAGCTTTAGTTTCCCGTGGAGACTTAAAGGATTGATCGCGTAGAGAGTAGTAGTTGTGGCTTCTAAAAGATTGACCTTTCAGCTGGTCGAATTCGCTGACTTCATGATATTTGTAGCTAAACATAAAGCGGCTGATGCGCGTACCCATCGATAGCTTCCAGCGCCCATCAACAAAGTTCAGTTCGCGCTCAGCCGTTCCGACAGCATCGTTGCCGTCAAGAATGTCGTATTGAGCTTTGTAGGCGAAAAGTGGCGAGTTTGCTGATGCTGCACTGATAAAACTTAAGATTAAGCCGCTAGTGAGCATCAGGCGCCAATATTTTGCGTTAAGCAATATCAATATCCTCAGTCAATTGAATAGGTGACGCTAATGATCGCCCATCTAATATGACTGTTCCCTGAACAAAAGACAACTGTCCGTTGGCAAACCATTTGACGACCTCGGGATAGAGGGTATGTTCTGCCTTTTTGGTTTTGTCGGCCAGAGTCACCTCGGTATCATCGGCATCGATTTTGATAACCGATTGAGCGATCACTGGGCCACCATCCAGTTCTTCTGTCACCAGGTGAACCGATGAACCGTGATGTGTATCCTGATTTTCTAAAGCACGTCGATGAGTGTGAAGACCAGGGTACTTAGGTAATAGAGATGGGTGTATGTTGAGCATTTTGCCCGCAAAAGCGCCGACCAAAGCAGGTGTCATAATGCGCATGTAGCCTGCTAAAACGACCAGATCAGGAGCATAAGCCTGAATGGCTTCTCGCAGTACCTCGTCGAAGGCTTCGCGAGATTCGAATTGCGTATGGTCAATCACTTCGGCAGGGATATCTGCCTTTTGGGCTCGTTCGATACCCGCAACGCCAGGTCGGTTGCTGATAACACCCACCAGATCGATAGGCAACTCTTGACGAGCTGCGCCATCAATCAAGGCTTGTAAATTGGTCCCACTACCCGAAATTAAAACAACAGTACGGCAAAGGGTGGTGGTCATACTATTTTACCAACACCTGCTCGTCAGACGTTTTATCTTCAATGGTGCCAATTAACCAGGCTTCTTCGCCTTCGTTATTCAACAGCTCAATAACCGCGTCACTTTGGTCGGCAGGTACGATAACGACCATGCCAACACCGCAGTTAAAGGTACGGTACATTTCTTGGGCTTCGATGTTGCCTTGTTGCTGCAACCATTGGAAAATTTCTGGCAATTCCCAGCTGTTTTTATCAATGTTAGCCTGAGTGTTTTCTGGCAATACCCGTGGAATGTTCTCGAGTAAACCACCACCCGTGATGTGTGACAATGCGTGTACATCAAACTGTTTGATAGCTTTAAGAACGGATTTTACATAGATGCGAGTGGGTTCTAGTAATGCTTCGCCTAATGTCTTGTCACCAAAGGGTTGTTTTAGATCGGCGTTAGCCACTTCAATAACTTTGCGAATTAATGAATACCCATTGGAGTGAGGTCCACTGGATTTCATACCAATAATATGATCGCCAGCTTTTACTTTTGTGCCATCAATGATTTCGCTTTTTTCTACAACACCGACGCAGAAACCCGCCAAATCGTAGTCGCCTTCTTGGTACATACCAGGCATTTCAGCCGTCTCGCCACCAATAAGTGCACAAGCTGACAGCTCACAACCAGCACCAATACCGGTAACAACATCGGCAGCAACGTCAACATCCAGTTTACCTGTGGCGTAGTAATCCAGGAAAAACAGTGGTTCAGCCCCTTGAACCAACAAGTCATTAACACACATGGCAACCAAATCAATACCGATGGTATTGTGGATGTTGGTTTCCATAGCTAGCTTTAGCTTTGTTCCAACACCGTCGGTACCCGAAACAAGAACTGGCTCTTTGTAGTTTTTAGGAAGTTCGCAAAGCGCGCCGAAGCCGCCTAACCCAGCCATCACTTCTGGTCGGCGTGTGCGTTGTGCAACACCTTTAATACGATCAACCAGAGCATTACCTGCATCGATATCAACGCCGGCGTCTTTGTAGCTTAAAGAGGTTTTGTCTTGATTATTACTCACTGTTTTGTCCACGAGGCTAAATTTGGCGCGCATTTTATCACGCCTTATGACAGGAAACGAGATAGCAAGCTGCCTATTATGTGTTTATGGCAACGAAACTTTCTCTCTTGCTCATTAACTTCTTACATCATAGACGACTTTTAGCTATTAGCCTGAGCTGCGGCAATACACGTGCTTTATTTTGAGCTCTGAAAATATCGCTAAAACCCAATGTGATAATAGATCGCAATAAAATGAGAATTGGGTGCGAATTTTAAGAGTTACTCCCTTGAAAACGCTATATCTCACCTATACTGACTCTCGAATCTATCAGGCATCACCAAATTTCATTAATTGAAAGAAAGATGCACACTTGTGTAAAAAGCGTACGAAATCATTGCGAATTATCTATTAAGGTAAATATTTCACAAAGCATTATTGAAATAGTAGTGATTATTTTATTGAGTTTTCAGTAAAATGCCGCGCTTCCTAAATTTGGGGGGTGAGATAGTTCAAGATCTCATTCCATTTTTACGTTAAGTAATAGCACGTTAAGCTGTACTTTCGGAGGCAGTCGAGATGAAATCCGGTTTAATCGCAATAATCGTTGCTGCAATTTTAGCCGTCGGTGTTTTTTTCGTATTTTCGGGTATGAAATCTCAGGAAGAGGAAGAAAAAGCGGTTCAATGGAATACCACAACACTAAGGCTTCATGGTTCTAATACCGTCGGAGAGAAATTTGCTCCTGAGCTAATAGAAGGCTTTTTGAAGGGCAAAGGTTTCTCTAATGTTTCTGTGATTCAAGGCGATGTGCCTGTTGAACGTCTGTTTATCGCAGAAAAACATGCCACTAATAAACGCATGAGAATTGAACTTCATGCTCATGGTTCTAGCACAGGGTTCAAAGATCTTAAATCCAAAACGACCGACATTGCTATGTCATCTCGTCCTATTAAGGCAGAAGAGGCAACTGCATTAAGCGCTATATACCCATCGTTTTCTTCAGAAGATGTCGAGCATATTATTGCTTACGATGCGTTAGCTATCCTTGTTAACCCAGAAAATCCGGTTAATGGTCTCAGCTTGTCGCAAATCGCCGCTATTTTTTCTGGTGAGATTTCAAACTGGAACGAACTGGGTGGTCCGGATCAGGCCATTACGGTTTTGGCTCGTGACGATAACTCTGGTACCTGGGATACGTTTAAAAATCTGGTTATCAAACCTTCAGGAAAAGAACTTGTTGCTTCTGCGAGTCGTTTTGAGTCAAGTAAAGAGCTGACGTCTAAGGTAGTGGCAGATGTTGGCGCTATTGGTTTTGTCGGTGTTTCTCATACGGGAGACGCTAAAGTTCTGCGTGTAGCAAGCCAGGAAGGTAGTGAGGGTATTATCCCTGACCGTTTTTCGATTGGTACAGAAGACTATCCTTTGTCTCGTAAGCTGTATTTGTACATGCCTGCTGAGTTAAAAGAACCTATGGCAAAAGAGTTTATCGAGTTTGCTGGTTCCAATCTGGGCCAGGCATTAGCTAAGAATGCGGGTTTGATCTCGTTTTTCCCAACGCGTAGCCGCCCTAGCGTGGATTCTGATGCATTGAGTAAAAAGTATCAGAGCTTGATGAATTTTGGTCATCGTTTATCCGTTATGTTGCGTTTGTCAGAAGATAAATCGATGGACTCAAAAACACTAAGAGATATTGAGCGTTTAATCAGTTTTTCAAAGCAAAATCCGCATCGTAAGTTTGTATTGGCTGGGTTCTGGGATGATCCAACGATGAAGCAGGCAAGCAAGCAGTCTACCGACGAGTGGTTAAACTTTTTCCAACAGCAGCTCTCTTCTCGAGGTGTTGATGTGATGGAGCGAGTTCAAGGTGGTTATGTTCCTATGGAAAAGAGCCAGTCGAAAAATGGTAACCTGATGAATCGCCGTGTTGAGGTGTGGGTTTTATAAATCTCACGGAATTTAAAAAAGCCCGCTGAGTTGTCAGCGGGCTTTTTTTTGTGCTGAATATGGGCTGGCAAGTATCGTGAAATGAAGAAAAAAAGCGTCAATTTGGCGTAAAATATGATTGAAGTGATTGGTTATTCATGCTGGTTCGATTATTATAACCCGTTCTAAAAACGGCATTTTTTAAATAGTAAGGTGGATATGCGTCCAATTTTTGCCTTTTTACTTTTGAGTTGTAGCCTTCTAGGGTTCTGTGCGGAAGCCGCTCAACTTCAATACCAGGTGACCTGGCCAGTACCGGATCAATCAGCGAAAGCACGTAAGTCCGCCGAAGTCGCTGCGTTTAAAGAGGTGCTGATTCGCGCAAGCGGTACAAAAAAAGTACTGGACGCTTTTTATGTGCGCGAAAGCTACAAGAAAACATCGTCTTTTGTGCGTACTTTTCAATACTTGCGCGAAGTCGACAAAACAACGCGCGAAGTGCAGTTGTTTATTAAATTTCAGTTTGAGCAAGAGGCCATCACCAGTCTGATCAATGATGCTGGGCAACCCATGTGGAGTGGGAGTTTACCTGTCTCTTTGTTTTGGTTGGCGTATGAACAAGAAGGTCAGCGTCAGGTTTTAACCTCGACAACAGCGGATGATAATCCAGTCAAAGAAATGCTCCAAAAACAGGCCACCCGTCGTGGGTTGCCTACTATCTTGCCGCTCATGGATTTGGAAGATTCTATGCAAGTGGGCATTAGTGATATTTGGGGGCGTTTTCCTCAACCCGTAATAGATGCTTCTACACGCTATGGTAGTGAAGCTATCGTTGCTGGCCGTGTTATTGAGTCGGGTCAGCTGTGGCAAGGGCGGTTCTTTATTAATCTTGGCGGTCAGTCAGAATACAAAGATTTTGAGTCGGCAGAGCAAGAGCAACTGTTAGCAGCAATGATGGATTGGGTAGGAGAAACCCTCTGCGTTAAATACTGTGTAAAGGAGTCTGCCCAAAATATTCGCGAAAGCTGGCGCTTAATGGTGACAGATATTGGCAGCTTTGAAGCGTTTCGTGGATTGATGGATTATTTGCAGGCGCTACCCGCTATTCGTAAAGCTGAGGTATTTGAAGTGAACGGTCGTCAGGTGATTATTTCGATCGATTTGGTAGGTGAGGTTGCTTCATTAGTCCAGGCGATGGAAATTGATAACAAGCTTTATCCGATTGATGATGGGTTGCCTCAAACAGACCCCAATTTACTCATTTATCAGTGGCGCCCATGATTCAGCAATTGCCAAACCTTATAACCATTCTGCGAGTAATTCTGGTTATTCCGTTGGTCTGGCTGTTGCATCAAGAGCGTTACTACGAAGCCATCTGGATTTTCTTTATCGCTGGCATTTCTGACGGCATTGATGGTTTTTTGGCTAAAACATTTAAGTGGGAGAGTCGTTTTGGTGCGATTCTTGACCCCTTGGCCGATAAAGCATTGCTCGTCTTTACAATGCTTATGTTGTGTTTAAATCAAAAGCTTAGCTGGTGGCTGTTTGCGCTGGTTACGGCTCGTGATGTGATGATCATAACAGGCGCTTATCTCTATCATCGTGCTTTGGGGCCTTACCGAATGTCGCCCAGCCGATTATCTAAAGCAAATACTTTTCTACAAATACTATTGGTTGTTTCAATCTTGGTATCCTTAGGGCTCTATGCATTACCTGAATGGTTGCTGATGATTATCACTGCACTGGTTTACCTTTCTACCATTCTTAGCGGTATTTATTACGTTATTGTTTGGGGAGGGAGGTATCGCCGCCATAAGCGGCTGCAAGCAAAAGGAGATGAGTAGGATGAGTGATATCAAGCGTTGGTGGTGGCTCGGAGCAATCGTCTTATTAGGCTGGTTGGTTGTAGCTTTGAGCCCCATATTGAGTCCTTTTTTGTTGGGTGCGATTCTGGCCTATCTTGGCGATCCGGTCGCTGACTGGCTAGAAACAAAAAAAATACCTCGCACCTGGGCTGTGGTTATTGTTTTCACTCTGTTCTCTCTTGTTGGATTACTGTTGTTGTTGATGATGATTCCATTACTAAAACAACAGGCCGATCTATTTTCCAGTAAATCTGCTGTTGTTAGTGGGTGGTTTGAAACACAAGCAAAGCCATGGCTTGTAAGTACATTCGACCTGCCACAAGGTCAGTTGGACTTCGAGTCTCTCCATGATGCATTTGGTGAGCAAATAGGCGGAGCTTCCGGCATTGTTGCTTCTTTATTCAAATCGTTAACCTCGTCTGGTATGGCTTTATTTGGTTGGCTTGGAAATCTGGTTCTTGTTCCCGTTGTTACCTTTTATTTGCTAAGAGATTGGGATGATCTGGTTGCGCGAATCAGATCCTTGTTACCTCGTCATATGGAGCCTGTGGTTGTTCAGTTGGGCGATGAGTGCGACACCGTATTAAGTGCTTTTGTTCGTGGCCAGTTGATGGTCATGATGGCTTTGGGCCTTATTTATAGTATTGGCTTGTGGATGGTTGGACTCGATGTTGCTTTGCTCGCTGGATTTATTGCCGGGCTAGCCAGTATTGTGCCGTACCTCGGTTTTATTATCGGTATTTTGTTTGCTTCTATTGCCGCATTAATCCAGTTTGGTGATGCGAGTATTTTACTCTTTGTTGCTATCGTATTTATTGTCGGCCAAATGCTCGAAGGCATGGTGTTAACGCCTCTTTTGGTTGGTGATAAAATTGGTCTACATCCGGTCGCGGTTATTTTTGCTATCCTGGCTGGTGGCCAGCTATTTGGCTTTACGGGAGTGCTGTTGGCATTACCTGTGGCCGCAGTGATCATGGTATTGCTCAGGCATGCTCATGATAAATATTTAGGCAGTGTCCTCTACGGAGCTACTGTGCCTCTTTCGTCGGGCGAAGAGATCAAAGAACCAGAGCCCGAAGTTGTAACTAACCCAATAAAAGAAGAATAATGCAGCAGTTACCTTTAAACGTTACCCTCAACCAAGAGATTGATCTTGACTCATTTCTAGTAGGAAAGAACCACATTTTATTGGAGTTCTTACGCAGCTTGTCGATGGACTCTCACGGCGAGTTCATTTATTTATGGGGAGCGGCAGGCGTTGGTAAATCACACTTGTTGCAGGGTGTGGTCAATTCTCTTGATGATGGCGTGGCGATGTATCTGCCCATGTCCGAGCCGGGATTGGCCCCCGAAATGTTACAGGGGCTGGCGCAGTTTTCATGGGTAGTTATTGATGATTGTGATGATGTTTTGTCACAACCAGAATGGCAAGAAGCTTTATTTCATCTTTATAACCAGCTTAAAGATATTGGTGCAAATTTATTGATCGCTGCCAAAGCACCGCCTGCCGAACAGGATATTCAATTAAAGGATTTAAAATCTCGTTTAACGGCGATGACGGTTTTTAAAGTTCAACCACTTTCTGACAGTGACAAAATGGTATTGATCCAGCAAAAAGCCGCGGCCAGTGGTTTGGCTTTGGCTGATGAAGTGGCGGCTTTTATGTTAAACCGCAGCTCTCGAGATTTACGCTATTTACTTGATGCTATTGATAAGTTAGACAAGGCGTCGTTAGTTGCTCAACGACCACTTACCGTTCCTTTTGTTAAAGAAGTCTTAGGGCTATAAGTAGCGGCGCTATTGAGTCTCTATACTTAATGGTTTTCTGCATGCATCCAGTTAATACCCGTGCATTTTAAAATACAACGGGTACTTCCTGCTTGGAGTGTTTAATTGTTTAAGATTGCTCTTTGCTATGTTCTTCAAATAAAAACTCCAGACTCTCTGCTGCATGTCGTAAGTGAGGGATAACGATAGAACCACCCACCAACATGGCAACACCCATGGCTTCGTCCAGTTCGGCTTTTGTGTAACCCGCTTTTACGCAATTTTCCAGATGGTAATCGATACAATCGTTACAACGCAGCACCATAGAAGCCACCAGGCCTAACAACTCCTTGGTTTTCATATTCAGTGCGCCATCACCATAGGCTTGTTTGTCTAAAGAGAAAAATCGTTTCGTCATCAAATTATCTGTGTCTAATGCTTTTTCGTTACCTGCTTTACGCTTTTCTCTGAAGGTTTCAAAAGGATGTGTCATTGTTTTTCTCTCGTGTTGTATTCTTGCTGTGTTATTAAAACGGGATATTGCTTACGCCTGCTATGAACTAATGAGTGAGTACCTTAGTGATGCTCCCCATAAAGTCGAGAATCAAAGAGCATACCTTTGACTTGGGGCGTTTACAATCGGCCTTAACAAAACGCTTTTCATAAAATTTGATTTTGAGGGATAATGAGTCTAAAGCTTACTGTTTGTTACAAGGTTTTATATGAAAACAGTATCTATGACTATGCCAGCAGAATGGCAACAGCATGAATGCTGCTGGATGGCCTGGCCTTGTCGGCAAGATCTATGGCAAAACATCAGTGCTGCAAGAGATGCATTTGCACAGGTGGCCAAGGCAATCAGTGCGTTCGAGCCTGTGATTATGGTGTGTCATCAGTCCGACAAAGTCGATTGTGAACGGCAGGTTGGGCAGTTTGCTCAGGTTTTAGTCTGGCCTATTGATGATTCCTGGACCAGAGATTCCGGGCCTACATTTGTTCGCACCCAGGATGGTTCTTTGAGTGTTGTAAACTGGCAGTTTAATGGTTGGGGAGGGCAGTTTACTCCTTATGATCAAGACGCCGAGTTTGCTCGTCGAGTGGCGCAGCATTTGGAGCTCTCTGTTATTGAGTCTTCATTAACCACAGAAGGTGGTGCTATTCATGTGAATGGAGCAGGGCTTGCGTTGACGACGGAGCAATGTTTGCTTAATAGCAATCGAAATTCTGGTTGGAGTAAAGAACAGATAGAAGGGGAATTCTCTCGGTGTTTAGGGGTTGATAAAACCATTTGGTTGGAACGTGGTTTGACCGACGATCATACTGATGGTCATATTGATGAGTTGGCTTGTTTTGTCTCTGAGCGAGAGTTGGTTGCTTTGTACTGCGATGATAGCAGCGACAGCAATTACTCCATCTTACAGAATAATTATCAAAGATTGATTCAAGCTACTGATGTGAATGAGCAGCCCCTTAAAGTTCAAAAGATTCATCAGCCAGAAGCACGCTTTTTATCTGACCAATCGCGCATGTCACTTTCTTATATTAATTTTTATTTACCGAATAAAGGTTTAATCATGGCTGAGTTTAATCAACCAGATTATGATCGCGCTGCAAAAGAGACATTACAGCAGTGTTTCCCTGAGCGCGAAATTATTCAGCTACCTGCACTTGATATTTTTCAAGGTGGAGGGGGCATTCATTGCATTACTCAGCAACAACCTATTGCCAAAGTCGTCTAACAATAAACGACCATTAAGGAGATTGTACTCGTGAATCACGTTACTGTTGCAGCTACTCAGTTTCCATGCAGTTGGCAACTCGACGAAAACATTAAACAAGCTGACGCTATGGTGCGAGAAGCCCATGCTCAAGGCGCTCAGATTATTTTGCTACAAGAACTTTTTGCCACGCCTTATTTTTGCAAGGATCAAAAAGGCGAATACTTTGATCTGGCAGAATCCTATGAAGATAGCACACTGCTTAAGCATTTTAGTGCATTAGCCAAAGAGTTAGCTGTTGTTTTGCCGATTAGTTATTTTGAACGCAGTGGACAAAGTTATTTTAATTCATTGGCTGTGATTGATGCTGATGGAACGATCCTGGATAACTATCGTAAGTCGCATATTCCTGATGGTCCTGGCTATCAAGAGAAGTTTTATTTTTCACCAGGTGATAGCGGCTTTAAAGTTTGGCAAACACGCTATGCCAAGATAGGTGTGGCGATCTGCTGGGATCAGTGGTTTCCTGAAGCCGCTCGAGCTATGGTCTTAGAGGGCGCAGAGTTGTTGTTTTATCCAACGGCTATTGGCAGTGAGCCGCAAGATCCTACCCTGAACTCTAGAGAGCATTGGCAACGAGTAATGCAAGGACATTCTGCAGCTAATTGCACTCCGGTGATTGCATCGAATCGTATTGGAAAAGAAGAGGGTGACAGCTGTTCGATTACTTTTTATGGCTCGTCGTTTATTACTGATGGAGCGGGTGCCAAAGTGATTGAAGCAGAGCAGGAGAAAACTGCCTGCATTATTGCTTCGTTTGATCTAAAAGAATTGCATGAGCAACGTCGTAGCTGGGGACTGTTCCGTGACCGTCGTCCAGAGCATTATCATCGTTTAATGAAGTTGTGACGTGTGAAACTGGAAAGAAATTCCGGAGCTTGCGCTCCGGGGTTTTTCTAATCATATTGTTGTTTATGATCGTCTTCTGATACTACCGATGTATTACTACTAGAGCCTGTATTACTTTGAAGCTCATGAGGTTGAACATGACCTTGGTGTTTCGAGTTTGCTAAATAAATATCGGCTTGTATACCTTTTCCTTTAGTTTTGGCCTCGACTACCAGAAAGCCATTTCCTACCTCAATCACTTGAACTTTTCCGCCATCTTTCAGTGTCACAATGTCTCCCGGTTTTATTTTTCCAGAGCTCATTGGTTGAATTGAAGCACTTTTTACTTCACTGAATTTAATATGACCTTGATGCTTGTTCATTTGGTAGATTTCGTTTGAAAACCCGTTTCCAGGTTGGGTTACCTTTATCACGTAACCTTTACTATGAACATCCAGAATCTTTGCTATTCCACCATCCGTCAAGGTGATTGTATCTCCCACTTTAGGCTTTCCTGAGGATGTACTGGTAACACTAGAACTGGATTGATAGTCGATGTCTCTAATATGTTGCATTCTATCTATTGAGTCACCCAGCGATACGATATCAAGCCCTCGTTTAACATCTACACACAGAGGGACGACGGATTGATTGGTACAAGCTTCAAAGGGAAATCGATCATGAGTTGGATGAGTATCTAATGGGATAATCGGAAGATCGCCTCCCAAATTAAAGATACGCATGCCACCGGACCTCATGCCGATGATACCTGACATACCTTGGTCCTTTAACTCTTGCCCAAGATTACTCTGGAAAGTGTAAGGATTCTCGCTCGATGTATTGGCTCTCCAGTGTTCTGTTAAATTGACGACATTAATGCCATTGCTCAATAAAGCCTTCACAAGCTTGGGCGCTGCTTTTTGAGGTGAATCTCCAAGCAGTACAACGCTTTTCACTCCTTTTGCTTTTAATGACTTAATCATAACCATGGTATTTTTGTCATCGAAAGGATTGATGTCAGATGACTTAGCAGCATTCTTTTTATTTAAGAACAATCCAACTGAACCTCGGAGATCGGTGCCGTCAATTTGCGTCTTTGCCCAAGTGGCGGCTGTAGACTCGGGAGCGTGTAATTTTGATGTGAGTACTTTCCTGACGGTATCGGAGGTTTGTTTCCCAACGCAAGATAATTGCATCATCTCTTTACTGATTCCGTTTACGTTCTGTCGCATTTTTAGATGTTTACTACTGCTACCGGTTCCAGTGCAATGTTGCCAGAAGCCATCTCGGTCAGGCATTAGATCATCGGAACTATTTTCTGGAGCAACGTGGATTAGTTTTCCTTGAGCCAGAATAAATCCACTACTGTCATCGCTGAAACATTGTGCTGTGCCAATGTATCCATAGATGCCAGACATAAAGTCGCCGAACCCTTTATTTTCTCCGCTGTAAGATCGTTTGGGAATGGTTTGTATTATTTCCGTTCGTAAGTCTTCATCGCTAGCGATAGATGTATTCCTTTCTAAAGTTTGTATACCCAAGACACATGACTCTTGGGTTTTAGTCGCCATGGTTACAATTACTTCAGGGGCGTAGCCGGATAACGGATTTCTTTTCTCAAGGCCACTTATTGCTCGTTTTGCCAACTCGTTGGTAACGTTTAGTAACTCCGTTTTTTCTTTTGAGTATAATTCTCCACTTGCAACTGGTGTAGCTAAAGCTTGTCTTATCGCCCAAACTGGGCCAGCTGACTTTAACTGCTTATTTATCGACTTTCCAATTTCATTTCGTGTTTCCGCTAATTGAGTTTTAATTTCTTTCTTTAATAGAATCCGCGCTTCTCTAGTGCTAGTGTCTTTGCTAAATGTTCCTACCTCATCAAGTAGCTGAGATGTTTTTTTTGAAAGAGGTTTTTTCTTTTTCAGTTCCGCCAGAGCTGTTTCTAGAATAGCCGCTTTTTTGATATCCGCTCTCATACGTTGTGGAAGCGTCGGCGACATCGCTCGTTCTTGTTTGGTTGTCTTACCAGAATTTGTATCCAGTTTAATCGAAGAAAAACTCGATAAGTTCGAACTGGGAATCAACAAGCTGGATTCTTGCGTTCCCGGGTGACTGCTAGGGTGAGACGTTTTTCCTGATAAATCCAATAATGGGGGATTGTCTAAGCCGTTACCAATGGAAGTTATTTGGGGTGAAAGTGTTGGAGAATCTATATTCATAAGTTATTCCTCTATCTAAATGTTATGTTTTCCTAAACGCGGTGTTGCAAGTTGAAAGTAGTTGGTTGCTTCCATTGCTGATGGGGAAAATCAGTTTGTTCGAGCTTTTCTAAAAGCTTTCTGGCAACAGTCGCTAGATTGTTAAGTAAGTTAGAAAAGTCAGTAAAAGACAGCTCGCTAATATCATGAGAGTAACAAACGACTACTTTGTTAGAGATGTCATCGATAGCGAGGGTGGCTCCGTGAGTTTCCTGCTGAAACAAATTAAGTTGTAGTGCTTTCTCAAAAAAGCTTTCTCGACTAATAGATGGAACTCGCATCAGTTCTATGGTTAAAAATACTTTACTGCTGGCTTGGGGAGCGCAAACAATTAATGTAAGGTCTGTGTCGATGTGTAAAAAGCACTTATCGCTATTATCTAGCTCAAAATGATCATGCTGTTGTTGTCCTAGTTGCCTTAACCAGGTTTTAATTTTTTCATTGCCGTATGTCATTGTTTTACACTCCTGTAATAAATGAAAAGAATGTGCTCAAGACAATATTGCGAGCAAAAAATGCTGCAATATTTAATCTGCTCCTATTTAAGAAAACGTTATTTCTATTATTTCAGTAACAGATTTTTGGGATTTGTTTTTGAGATTGATGAGGTGCTAATTAGGGAGTGAATAAAAAGACAAGGTAAATCAATTGGTTAGTTGTTAAAAAAACGGAAAGGTTAATGAGAATTATTTCTATAAATAGATGGCCGCGAGAGAATGCGGCCATTTTTAACTAAGCTGAATAAGGTTTAGTCGCCGCCCACCATACGACCAATGCCACCTAGCACAGAGCCTTCACCCTGATCACTGCCACCAAAACTAGAGGCACTTTGTAAGACACGATCAGCCAGACGAGAGAAGGGCAGGCTTTGCAGCCAGACGGTTCCATGACCAGACAAGGTTGCCAGGAATAAACCTTCACCGCCAAATATCATGGATTTTAAGTTGCCGGCTCGTTGGATGTCGTAGTCTACACCTTCGGTGAAGGCCACCAATGTACCTGTGTCCACCCGCAGTGTTTCGCCTCGAAGTTCTTTCTTGATCAAGGTGCCACCTGCATGAATAAAGGCCATACCGTCGCCTTCGAGCGTTTGCAGGATAAACCCTTCGCCACCAAAAAAGCCTGCTCCCAGTCGAGTATTAAAGGTAATACTGATCCTGGTGCCCAAAGCAGCGGCCAGAAATGAGTCTTTCTGGCAGATAACACGACCGTTAACCTCGGCCATATTGAGCGGAATAATTGAGCCAGGATAAGGCGCGCCGAAGGCTACGCGGCTTTTTCCGCCGCCATGATTGGTAAAGTGAGTGGTAAACACCGACTCGCCAGTGAGCTTGCGTTTTGCGGCAGAAAACATCTTAGACATTAAACCTTCGTCAGGATTAGATCCATCGCCCATTTTGGTCTGGAAGTCGATGCCTGACTCCATGTAATTCATGGCTCCAGCTTCGGCAATGACGGTTTCGCCAGGGTCTAGCTCGACCTCTACCAGCTGCATACTGTTTCCGATAATCTCGTAGTCTACTTCATGGCAAATCATGATTATTCATCCCTTTAGATTGATATTGTTAATACCATAGTCGTTATTAGTTGATTTTTCTTAACAAATTCATTGGCTTTTATTGTCATTACAGAAATTGATTGTATCTCACTCTTTTTTCTCTTATCCCTTAAGGTTTAGTTACGAAGTGATTGATACAGCATGTTTTTTCGGGCAATCGCCCAATATCTGAATTACAATATCAGTATCCCATTAAATAGAGGTTTATCTCGTGAGTAGTAAGTATTTAGAGTCTTTGTACCCCAGTTATGGACAAAGCTTTAATATGGATAAAGTGCTGTTTGAGAGCAAAACAGAGCATCAGCATTTGGTTATTTTTGAGAATGAGCAGTTTGGACGTGTCATGGCTCTTGATGGCATTATTCAAACAACCGAGAAAGATGAGTTCATCTATCACGAGATGTTGACTCATGTCCCGCTGTTGGCGCATCAGAACCCCAAAAAAGTCTTGATCATTGGCGGTGGCGATGGGGGAATTTTGCGCGAAACTCTGAAGCACCAACAGCTCGAGAAAATCGTTCAGGTAGAAATCGATCGCGCTGTGATTGATATGTGCAAAGAATATTTTCCTAACCACTCGCAGGGGGCATTTGATGATCCTCGAGCGACCATTGTGATTGATGATGGTATTCATTTTGTTCGTGAGTGTCAGGAGAAGTTTGACATCATCATTTCTGATTCAACCGACCCTATTGGGCCTGGTGAAGTCTTGTTCACTAATGACTTTTATCGGTTGGCTAAAAACTGTCTGAACGAGGGCGGTATTATGGTCGCGCAAAATGGTGTGGTGATGATGCAGCCTGACGAAGTGGTAAACACTCGTTTGCGTATGGGGCAGTACTTCGCTGAACAAAGTTTCTACACTGTCGCGGTGCCTACCTATGTAGGTGGGGCTATGACATTAGCCTGGGGTACCGACGAACCTCAGCATCGGCAAACAGACCTGGAGACCGTACGTCAGCGTTATGTTGCCAGCGGCATTAAGACGCGCTATTACAATCCAGAAATGCACACAGCAGCGTTTGCTTTGCCACAGTATGTTATTGAACTGTTGAAAAAAACATCATAGTCGGTGTTAAAGTGCTATCGTGTGAACGGCAGCACTTTTTATTTTTTTTCCTTGTGTAAGGATTTTACCGATAATGATAATGGTATGAACCAGTGTTGAAGGGCTAATCGATTTATGGAGCAGAGTGATTTAATTAAACTGATCGATCAAGGCTGTGATGTTTGGAATAACTGGCGCAGTAGCCATCCTCAGGAGTCGATTGATTTATCGGATGTCAGTTTTGCTCACAAAAATCTGGCGGGCTTTGATTTTTCTGAATGTCAGTTAGAACGAGCTAATTTTTCAGAAGCCAACCTGGCTGGCTCGAGCTTTATATCAGCTAACTTAAAACATGTGAACTTCAGTTTTGCTAATCTGGAGAATGCTAACTTTATAGCCGCAGAGATGTTTGAAGCGAATCTCACCTCGGCTCGTGTTACCAAAGCGAATTTTTTAACCGCGCAATCTCGTGGTGCAGACTTCTCTCGAGTTGATTTTGAAGGCCATGATCTGCAAAGCATGGACCTGCGGCATGTGCGTTTGTGTGGCGCATCTTTGAGCTATCAAAAGCTTGATGGAATGGATTTTACCGGTTCTGATTTTACTGGTGCCATCATGAAAGAGGTTTCGCTGCAAAATGCTAACTTGCAGAGTGCAGTATTAAGTCATGTGAATTTGCATGGCGCCTTGCTGAATGGCGCCAATATGAAAGGGGTTGAGTTATCAGAGTCTGATCTCAGCCGCCTCAGTTTTTCAAAGGTTAATTTGTCCGAAGCCAGTTTGCTTAATTGTGATCTTCGCTACTGTAATTTAAGCCAGTCGAATTTAACCAAAGCTGACTTATCTGGCTGTAAGTTATTTGATATAAAAACCATCGGCTGGAACATTAAGTCGTTACGTTGTACTCATGCCTATTGGGATGAGTCTGGCCAAACACTTACGCGTTATCGACGCGGAGAGTTTGAAAGACTGTATTCTGATTCTATTAGCATCGAGTTACGTTACGATAACTATATTGCTGCCCATGAGTTCGCTACTTTACCTATTATGGTGGAGCATTTAGAAGCAAAGCATTGGGGAACTCGGTTAAGAGTAAAAAGCATTGAAGATGTGGCTGGTTACACTTCTGTGAAAATTCTTCTTGAGGAAACAGGCGGTAACAATGTTGAGCAGCTGGAAGCGGATTTAAAAGAAGAAGCCAGCAACCTCCTGGTGGCTCAGTTGATGATGCGTGATGATCACCATTTATTGCGTGAGTTTAAAGAATCCTTGGCCAGTATTAAAAACAAGTTTTGGCCCCGTCTGTTAGAGCTGGCGGCAGAAAACGAAAGCAATCAGATTCGAATGTTTACTGTCATCATTATGGATTTAAAAGACTTCTCTCGCTGGAAGGGAGAAGAGCGTAATGAAAAGCTAAACTTATTCCGTGGTTTAATTAAGCCAATATTAAAACGCTGGAAAGCGAATTATCCGAATATGGAAGGTGATTCGCTTCGAGCATGCTTTCAGAACGCCTCTGTGGGTGTCGCCTGTGCCTGCATGATTCGAAACGTTCTGTCTGCAGCGGGTTTTGCCTGCCGCATTGGCCTGGATATTGGCGAAGTGACTTTGCAACATAATGAAGTGACCGAGCAGATGGATTTGTCTGGTGAGGCGGTTAATTTTGCAGCTCGTTTAGAATCTTGTTGTGATGATGACAGTGTTTTGATTTCCGATCGAGTATGGCACTACATTCGAAGCCATCAGGAATATTTTGCTTATCATCCTATGACGGTTAAATTAGAAAAAGGCGTGGGAGATCTCAAAGCGGGGCAAGAAGTATCTTGCTACTACGTTAATATGATAAAACCATTAATCTAGGGAGCTATTGCTCCTTCCTTGATAACCTTAAATTAAAAATAACAATAACAGAGGATTAAACAATGAGATTGATAGCTATTGGATTAATGTGTTTGTTGAGCGTAAACGGGGCATTTGCAATCCCTGGCACTGACATTTCATTGTTTAAAATTCTTACCACTCAAAAGGGCATTGAGTTGGTATTTAGCAAACACCTGGTTAAACGCAAAGGTTACGACAACCAGCCTGCTTTTACAGCCGATTCAAACCACATTTATTTTACTCGAATGAATGATGCTGGCTCCAATACCGATAGTTGGCGGGTTAATGTATTGTCTAGTCAGATGACGCCATTAACGCGGACGACAGCCAGTGAATATTCGCCGACTCCTCGTGGTAATGATGGCGAATTTTCGGCTGTTATTGCAGAAGGAGAAAAGCAGTCACTGTGGTTAATCAAAGATGGCAAACATCATAAGCGCCTGAATGCCGAGGTAGAGCCTGTGGGGTATCATGCCTGGATTAATGCGGATGCGATCGCTATGTTTCGTCTGGCAGAACCGCATGAGTTGGTATTACTTGATCAATCAAATAAGCATCGCGTTGTGGCCAAAGATATTGGCCGCAGTATGTTGCCCAAACAAGATCAGAAAACGCTCTTTTTTGTTCAAAATGATACTGATAGTAAAGTCATTACAGAATATTCCACTGAGTCAGACAAAATGCGTAAGATACTGGCTTTAAAATCAGGTTCAGAGGACTTCACATGGCATAAAAAGCTTGGTTTTTTCCAGGGTGTTGGTAGCGAGCTTTTTGTTGCATCCAACAAGCAGCCACAGTGGATTTCACTAGGTCAATGGAAACAGCAGGGCATTGTGAACATATCACGTTTGGCAGTGAGTCCTGATGGTCAGTGGCTGGCTGTGGTTCACCAAGATTTAGGTGAATAAGGAATAAAACATAGGTTCACAAGACCTAGTTAGAATAAAAAACTATAAATAATTACTTTTGATTCTCTAATCTATTTGTGGAAAAGCAGTTTCATAAACTACTATTTTAGTGTTACATAAACATGAGCTGCGATTCCGATGTTACTCTGTTGTTATCTTATCCAAGCTTTTTCTTTAGTGAAAAGGCGACTGCTGTTTATTGTCCCCGTCATCATTTCTACATTCAATGTTAAGGAGGGGATATGAAGCCATCTGATTCTCCTTTGGTGCAAAAAATTGATGAAGCCATTGATGAGAAACGGATTTTGTTGCCTTCATTCCCAGAACAATTAATTAAGGTTCGTCAGGCGCTGGCTGATCCAGAGTTGCCGATAAAACCTTTAGTAAAAATCATTCATACGGATCCGGCATTGGTTGGCAGGATCTTATCCATTGCTGACTCGGCTGCGTATCATATTCCAGTTAATGATTTATCACTGTTTCAGGTGATTCAAAAACTTGGTGTTGGAACCATTCGATCGGTGGTTTACAACCATTGCCTCTCTCAGCTTTTTAATGACCGTCGGTTTAAAAAAGTGAATGAAATAGCATCTTGGGCCCGTAATGAAAGCCTTGAAGTGGGTGCGATAAGTTTTGTATTGGCGCGTCAATATGACCTGGGTGATCCCTCGACGGCTTTGCTGGCTGGTTTAATTCACAATGTTGGGGCTTTGGTGGTCATAGCCTATTTGGCCCATCAGAACTCCATGGTGCTTACTTTTGTTCAACAGCAAAAGTTGATTCGACATATTCAAGGGTATTTTTCGATTAAGGTGATTAGTGATTGGAACTTGCCTGAGCCACTAAAAGCCGTTGCGGAATATCAAAATCAACCCAGTTATAAAATGGATAAACCAATGAATCTGGCGCATCTTGTGAGTGCGGCTCAGTGGATTAATCGAAGCTTTAAGATAACTGAGTTGCCTGCCGTCGATGAGCATTTACAGCATGCCTTTGAATCATTACGTATGAAGCCGCAGTTGTCTCAAGAAGATAAAGACGAAATCATGGAGCAAATGATCGCAATATTAAAGACCATTCGATAAAGCTATTTTACAGGCACAAAAAAAGGAGACTTGATGTCTCCTTTTTTTATTGCATCTATTAAAGCTTATTCTACGCTAGGACCAGCGTTAACAATAGCTTCTGATACGTCAAACTTAGTGAAGTTTTCAACGAATAATTTTGCCAACTCTTTTGCTTCGGCATCATACGCGTCTTTATCTTCCCAAGTGTTTTTAGGCTGTAGCAACTGCTCATCTACACCGTTGACTGCAACAGGAACTTCCAGATTCAAGTGAGGAAGTTTTACTGTCTCAACGTCACGTAGTTCACCGCTTTGTACGGCTTTGATTACTGCACGAGTGGTTGGGATGCTAAAGCGCTTACCACCATTTGCATAAGAACCGCCAGTCCAGCCTGTGTTAACCAGGTAAACACGTGCGTCTTGAGCTTCGATACGCTTCATTAATAATTCTGCGTAAACGCCTGCTGGACGAGGGAAGAAAGGTGCACCGAAACAAGTTGAGAAAGTTGATTCGATAGCAGCACTAGAACCGATTTCTGTTGAGCCAACTTTTGCAGTGTAACCGCTTAAGAAGTGGTAAGCCGCTGCTTCTTTGCTCAATACAGAAACAGGAGGAAGAACGCCTGTTAAGTCACAAGTTAAGAAGATAATAGCGTTAGGCTCGCCTGCTTTGTTTTCTTCTACTTGTAATTCAATGTGCTCACGAGGATAAGCGGCACGAGAGTTTTGAGTCAGTTTGCAGTCCGTGTAATCAGGTACTTTTTCTTCGTTCAGGATAACGTTTTCTAAGATAGTACCGTGCTTGATGGCTTTCCAGATAACTGGCTCATTCTTTTCACTAAGATCGATACATTTTGCGTAGCAGCCGCCTTCGATGTTGAATACAGTGCCAACACCCCAACCGTGCTCGTCGTCACCAATCAGGTAGCGATCAGGATCTGCTGATAAAGTTGTTTTACCTGTACCCGATAGACCGAAGAATAAAGTCACATCGCCTTTGCCGTCAGTGTTCGCAGAACAGTGCATTGGCAGAACATCTGCATCTGGCAATAAGTAGTTCTGAACAGAGAACATGGCTTTTTTCATTTCGCCTGCGTAACGCATGCCCGCAAGCAATACTTTACGCTGTTTGAAGTTGATGATAACGCAGCCATCGCTGTTAGTGCCGTCACGCTCTGGATCACACTGGAAGCCAGCAGCATTAAGGATCTGCCACTCGTCTTTGTTTTCTGAGTTGTAATCTTCAACACGAACAAACATGTTACGACCAAACAAGTTCTGCCATGCTGTTTGAGTACGTACATTAACAGGAATGTAGTGCTCAAGACCTGCACCTACGTGCAAAGTAGACTGGAAGTATTCTTCTTGAGTGTTAAGGTGCGTTTCTACACGATCCCAAAGAGCATTGAACTTGTCTTCGTCGAATGGACGGTTGACCTTACCCCATTCGATAGAATCTGCAGTTGTGTCTTCCTTTACGATGAATCGGTCAGCAGGAGAGCGGCCAGTACGAGCGCCTGTTTCTACTACTAGAGCGCCATTGGCAGCAATGCAGCCTTCTTTGCGTTCTAGCGCTTTTTCAACGAGCTCGTCTGCAGACAGATTGAGATGCACCTTAGCTTGGGTCATTTTAATTACTTCCTCGAAACTTGATATCGAATAATAGTGATACGGCGAAAATTTGCGCGCGATTGTATCAGATGAGTGTGACGATTGCGAGTGCTTTGTCTTTTGAAAATACGATACAAAACAGCAGCTTAACTGGTGGGAGGAGTAGAGATGACAATTTTGTTAAGCTAAGTGATTGCTTTAAAAACAGTTTTCGAATTGAAGATAATTTTAGCGAAATGTGAAGAAGTTCTCCGATCAGTGGTTTTGTTTTTAAATTTTGTGAAATAGCGGGTTTTGCACGGGCTATAAAAGAGGATGCAGCAACGCCTGAGAGCGTTGCTGCAGAGTAGAGTGCTTATCGAAAACTCTCGTTAATACTCTGGAGTGCTGCGTTACCAGGACATAACTGTGTTTCGGTCAAGCTATTAAGGGCTTTGTCGGTTGTGCCGAGCAGTTCGTGAGTGTCAGGTGTCAGAGGATCCAGGTAGAGTAAGCCCGTTAATATCTGGCCTTTAGACTTATAACGCTCAATTTCATGCATCGCAGAGCTGCGATCATTTAATTTAAGCTCCTTTGACATTTTATGTAGATGAACCACAGAACCGTCGTGCAATGTCACTTCTTCGGTATCACCCGCATTATACTGGGTGATGATTTCGTCTTTCATTGGCACAAAGTCAAAAGTTCCAGTGGCTTCTGAATGCTCACGAACAAAATCATAACTCTTGGTAGAGGCGGCGTTGTTATTAAAGGTGACACAGGGCGAGACAACGTCGATAAGGGCAAATCCTTGATGAGACATGGCGGCTTTTATGAGGGGAGTCAGCTGCTGCTTGTCGCCAGAGAACGAACGTGCAACAAAGCCAGCCCCCAGTTGAATGGCCATTTCGCATAAATCAATGCCTTCGTAAGGGTTGGGCGCGCCTTTTTTGCTAGCTGAGCCTTTGTCTGCTGTGGCAGAATCTTGTCCTTTTGTCAGGCCGTAGCAGCCATTGTTCATTACCACATACACCATATTCAGATTACGTCTGACAACATGGGCAAATTGACCCATGCCTATGGACGCCGTATCACCATCGCCAGACACACCAAGGTAAATGAGATCGCGATTCGCCAGATTGGCACCTGTGGCCACCGAAGGCATACGACCATGAACTGAATTAAAGCCGTGAGAGGCACCTAAAAAGTAAGCCGGTGTTTTTGACGAACAGCCAATGCCAGAAAGTTTAGCTACCCTATGTGGCTCGATAGACAGCTCGAAGCAGGCCTGAAGAATACTGGCACCAATGGAGTCGTGTCCGCATCCTGCACACAGGGTTGAAAGGCCGCCTTCGTAATCTGCTTTGGTATAACCTATCTCGTTGGTTTTTAGATCTGGATGACGAAAATTGGGACGTAAATAGCTCATAATATTATCCTCTCCTTTTCGCTGTATCAGAGTGTAGTGGGGTAACTTTTAGTTGAGTTAATGCCTGTTGCATACACTCAGTGATAAAGTCCGCAGTGATTGGCATGCCGTCGTAGTTTAAAATTGACAGGAGCTTTTGTGGTTGCGTTTGCAGTTCGTTTATCAATAGGGTTTTCATCTGCGCATCACGATTTTGTTCAACAACGAACACTTGCTCGTGGCTGTCGATAAAGGCTTCTACATCTTTATTAAAAGGAAACGCTCTTAGTTGCAATCCATCAACGATAGCGCCTTGTTGTTTCATCTGATCGATGGCTTCTAAGGTTGCATGAGTCGAGGTGCCATAAAAGAGAACGCCCACTTTGCTTTGATTCTTCGATTGATTAGCGATAGGTGCTGGCACCATGGTTTTCGCCGTTTCCCATTTTTTATCCAGGCGTTCCATAGAGCGTACATAGGCTTCTGAACTTTCGGTATAAGCGGCGTATTCGTCGTGCGAAGAACCACGGGTAAAGAAGCTGCCTTTGGTTGGGTGAGTGCCAGGGTAGGTTCGGTAACCAACGCCATCGTTATCAACATCTTTATAACGGCCCCAACGTGCGGTCATATTATCCAGCTCTTCTGCAGATAAGACTTTGCCGCGTTTGTATTGGCGTCCGTCGTCCCACTCTAGAGAATCAGAGATGGTATCGTTCATACCCAGGTCAAGGTCACTTAAAATAATGACGGGGGTTTGCAGTGATTCGGCGAGGTCAAATGCATCGGCGGTTAAATCAAAACATTCTTTTGGATCACTGGGGATCAGCAGTACATGTCGGGTATCACCGTGAGAAGCATAGGCCGCAGCTAATACATCAGATTGTTGTGTACGTGTCGGCATACCCGTTGAAGGGCCTGCTCGTTGTACATCAACCAACACCGCTGGAATTTCGGCAAAGTAAGCGAGTCCTAAAAACTCACTCATCAAAGAAACACCGGGCCCGGATGTTGCGGTAAAGGCTCTGGCACCATTCCAGTTGGCACCAATCACCATGCCCATGGCGGCCAACTCATCTTCTGCCTGCAAGATGGCGTAGTTTTTACGGCCATCAGCAGGATCGATGCGCATGCGTTTGCAGTATTTTTCGAAGGCTTCAACCACCGACGTTGACGGCGTTATGGGGTACCAGCCTGCGACGGTGGCACCAGCATATAGCGCGCCTAAACCTGTTGCGCTATTGCCGTCGATTAGTATTTTATCTTCATTAAGATCGCGGCGTTGGATGGATAAACCACAGACGTCTGGGTAGTGCTGTTGAGCGTATTGATAGCCGAGTTCCAGGGCATGAATGTTAGGTGTGATCAGTTTTTCTTTGCCTTTAAATTGAGCTTTTACACCGTCTTTAAAGACTTCAAATTCCATATCCAGCAAATAGGCCAGTGCGCCAACATAAATAATATTTTTGAATAGCTGACGCTGGCGTGGATCAGAATATTCTTGAATGGTGATCTGCGTTAATGGAATGCCAATGCAATGAATATCATCACGCTTAAAGCCAGGTGGTAATGGTTTGCTGGAGTCGTAAAAGAAGTAACCACCGCTTAAGACTTCATGATAGTCGTCTTTCATGGTTTGCCCGTTAGTCGCTACCATCAAATCGACACCACCACGACGGCCCAGGTAACCTTTTTCATTGACTCGCACTTCGTACCAGGTGGGTAGCCCTTGAATATTCGATGGAAAAATATTCTTGGCGCACACTGGCACACCCAGGCGAAACACAGCTTTGGCAAACATGTTGTTGGCACTGGCCGAGCCCGTACCATTAATATTGGCAAACTTAATGACTAAATCGTTAACGGCTTCTATTCTGCGCATGACTGCCCCGCTTTTGTAACTGAATAAAAGAACTTCTGCATATCCCATGCGGTGGTTGGACAGCGCTCAGCGCATAAACCACAGTGCAGACAGACGTTTTCATCTTTAACCATAACGCGACCCGTTTTGAGTGCGTCAGAGACATAAAGATCTTGTTCTAGATTGTGAGAAGGGGCGCTAAGCCGCGTTCTTAAATCGTCTTCTTCGCCATTGCCAACAAAACTAATGCAGTCTGTTGGACAGACATCGGCGCAGGCATCACATTCGATGCATTTGTCATCGGTGAATACGGTTTGAACATCGCAGTTGAGACAGCGCTGTGCTTCGTCAAAAGCTTGCTGTACATCAAACCCAAGTTCGACTTCCATTTTGCGATTTTTTAGGGCTGCTTCTTTATCTGCAAGTGGCACGATAAAGCGTTCGTCGTTAGATACGGCGTTATCGTAGGTCCATTCGTGGAAGCCCATTTTTTGGCTAATTAAATTGACACCGGGAGCAGGGCGGTGATTGACGCTTTCACCCTGACAATAAAGATCGATGGATATAGCTGCTTGATGACCATGAGCAACCGCTGTGATTACATTTTTAGGACCAAAAGCGGCATCACCACCAAAGAAGACGGATTTGAGTGTCGACTGAAAAGTGGTTTCATCCACAATCGGCATGTCCCATTGACCAAAGTCCACGCCGATATCGCGTTCAATCCACGGGAAGGCGTTTTCTTGTCCAATAGCCATTAAGACATCGTCGCACTCCATAAAGACCAGATCTTCGCCCGTTGGAACCAGGCTGCGTTTGCCAGCTTCGTCATAAACGGCTTTCACTTTTTCGAAATGCATGCCCACCAACTTGCCATTATCGACAACAAATTCTTTGGGAGTGTGGTTCTCAAAGATAGGAATGTCTTCATGAAGGGTGTCTTCAATTTCCCAATGTGAGGCTTTCATTTCTGACTGGGGGCTACGCACGACGACTCTAACGTCTTCACCGCCAAGACGGCGAGCTGTTCGACAACAGTCCATAGCGGTATTTCCGCCGCCGAGTACAAGAACTTTTTTACCTATTTTGCTGGTGTGTTCAAAAGCAACATTGGCCAACCAATCGATACCAATATGAATATTGTCATCAGCCTCTTCGCGACCTGGAAGTTTGCTAAGGTCGCGTCCTCGTGGTGCACCTGTTCCAACAAAGATGGCGTCGTATTGTTTATCGACGATGGACTTTAAACTTTTTACATGATGATTAAAGTGGGTGGTAATCCCCATATCCAAAATGTAATTAACTTCTTCATTAAGCACGGATTCCGGCAAACGGAATGAGGGGATCTGGCTGCGCATAAATCCACCGCCCGCTTTTTGGTCGTCGTATAAATCGATTTCGTAACCCAGCGGTGCCAGATCTCGGGCAACCGTTAAAGAGGCTGGACCGCCGCCAATCAAGGCTACTCGTTTTCCATTTTTTTGAGCTGGGATGGTGGGAAGCTGGGAGTGAATATCGTCTTTAAAGTCTGCAGCAACTCGCTTCAATCGGCAGATAGCAACGGGGTCCTCTTCAACACGACCTCGGCGGCAAGCTGGCTCGCAGGGGCGATCACAGGTACGTCCTAAGACGCCAGGAAAAACATTGGATTCCCAGTTAAGCATATAGGCTTCGCTATAGCGTTGTTCTGCAATCAGTCGAATGTATTGAGGTACAGGGGTGTGCGCAGGGCATGCGTACTGGCAATCAACCACTTTATGAAAATATTCTGGGTTGTTTATATCGGTTGGTTTCACTCGTGTTGCTTCCTTCTCTTCTGGTCCTAACCTTGTTCAATGCCAGCTGTTCGTCGCAAGCGAAGTAAGCGTATGGCAAAGAAGGTTATTTTTATGGGTTAGCCGGAGGCTTTACATCTAGTGCCGAACCAGTTGTATCACAATTTTTCGAGATTTAATAATCCATTAATTTATGGTTTTCACAGAGTTATGGGAGGAGATTTGGAGAGAAAATAGGGTTGTTTAAAGTTTGTTCGAAGTTACAGAAAGAGGATAAGAGAAGGTAATCAGGTTGGAAGTAGAGATAAGCTTCCAACCATTGTGGGAACTAGCTTTTACGAGCTAAAGCCAGATTAGCTAACAGCTGTAAGGCCGATTTGTGAGAGCTTTCTTCTAAGCCTGAGATAGCCGCTAAGGCTCGGTCTGTGAAGACTTTTGCTTGTGCGGTGCAATATTCAATTGCATTTGTTTCTTGTATAGTAGTGAGAATCATTTGCAACTGACTTGCGTCGCCTTCTTTGATGGCATGGCGAATGGTCTCTTTTTGTTCTTCAGTGCCATGTTTTAGCGCGTGCATAAGTGGTAATGTCGGCTTGCCTTCGGCCAGGTCGTCACCCACGTTTTTGCCCATTTCTTCTGCACTGGATACATAATCCAACATATCGTCAACGACTTGAAAAGCCATGCCCAGATTCATTCCATAATCTCTTAAGGCTTCTCGCATCTGGTCCTGTTGGCTAACGATGGCGCCCAGTTCGCAGGCCGCAGCAAACAAAATTGCGGTTTTACGACGTATCACTTCGTAATAATCCTGCTCAGAAATATCAGGATCATTACAGTTCATTAGCTGTAGCACTTCACCTTCTGCAATCAGATTGGTGGTATCGGCCAGCAAGTCCATCACGGGCATGGACGCAACATTAACCATCATTTGGAATGCACGTGAGTAGAGGAAGTCTCCCGTCAAAACACTGGCTTCGTTACCAAAAAGGGCGTTGGCGGTTTCTTTTCCACGACGCAGATCTGAAGCATCAACGACATCATCATGAAGTAGGGTGGCGGTATGGATAAACTCAATGACTGCGGCCAGCTTGTGGTGAGCCTCACCAGAATAGTTAAGAGCATTGGCGCAAAGCAGTACCAGAAGAGGGCGCAGGCGCTTGCCACCACTGTTCACAATATAAAAGCCTAGCTGGTTGATAAGCGCGACATCAGATTCCAGTTCTTGTAGAATAAGCTGGTTGGTTGCGGTTAAATCCGCTTGTAAAAGGGCCTGAATGTCGGCAACTGAAGATAAAGACGGTTGTTTTGTAGCGCTCATCACAAAATAAACTATTGTACTTCAACGAATTATTTGGTCACGCATGCTAGGGACTTGTGGCCTATGGGTCAAGGAAAAATCCAACAAAGGTATTGCAGGGTATTTCGCTAAAAAGAATCGTAGGATTTTCTTTAGTTTAGGCTTGCCATGTCCTCATAAATACCGTAAAATTCGCGCCCTTTATTGGGTATCAGATCGATTCAATCCCACAGAAGAGATTCTGGGGTACAACGGAGAAACTCGCTATGTACGCGGTGATTCAAAGTGGCGGCAAACAGCACCGAGTTAAAGAAGGTCAGCTGGTTAAGCTCGAAAAATTAGATATTGAAACTGGCAGTTCTTTTGAATTTGACAAAGTATTGTTAGTTGGTAGTGGTGAAGACCTTAAAGTAGGTGCACCTTATGTCGATGGCGCAAAAGTAACGGCTGAAATCGTTAGTCATGGTCGCGGCAAGAAAGTTAACATCATTAAATTCAAGCGTCGTAAGCACCATATGAAAAAAATGGGGCATCGTCAGTGGTTTACTGAAGTAAAAATCACTGGTATCAGCGCATAATCTAGGAGATATATCATGGCTCATAAGAAGGCTGGTGGTAGTACCCGTAACGGTCGCGATTCAGAATCCAAACGCCTTGGTGTTAAGCGCTTCGGTGGTCAGTTGGTTTCAGCTGGTAGCATCATTGTTCGTCAACGTGGAACTCAATTCCACCCTGGCGACAACGTAGGTATTGGTCGCGATCACACATTGTTTGCGAAAGCAGACGGTCATGTGAAGTTCGAAGTAAAAGGCCGCCAAAACCGTAGAACAGTGACTATCGTTCCTGCGTAAGTCTCTGCAACTGGTTTTTAAGAAAAGAGCCCCGCAATTGCGGGGCTTTTTTTGTTTGCTAAGATGTGAATTCAAGTTGTCATTGTTGAGAAACGAATGACCTCACACAAATCGTTTAAATAAAAGCGGAATCACAACGTATGAAATTTGTAGATGAAGTGACCATAACTGTTGCTGCTGGTGATGGCGGTAATGGAATATGCAGTTTCCGTCGAGAGAAATATATCCCAAAAGGCGGGCCCGATGGTGGTGATGGCGGTGACGGTGGCAGCGTTTATCTGGTGGCTGATGCCGAATTGAATACTTTGGTAGATTATCGCTATGAACGCTTTTATGCCGCTGAGCGAGGTCAAAATGGCCAAAGTCGCAATTGTACTGGTGCCAAGGGCTCAAACAAGGAGCTTCGGGTTCCGGTTGGCACTATTGTGACTGACAATAACACTGATGAGGTGATAGGCGATCTGAAAGAAGATGGTCAAATGTTGTTGGTCGCTCGAGGGGGCTTCCATGGTTTAGGCAACACTCGCTACAAGAGCAGTGTGAATCGAGCCCCTCGTCAAACCAGTAATGGAACACCTGGCGAGCGACGAGAATTGCGTATGGAGCTTAAGGTGTTAGCAGACGTTGGATTGCTTGGGCTGCCCAATGCTGGTAAATCGACCTTTATTCGCTCTGTGTCTGCGGCCAAGCCAAAAGTGGCCGATTATCCCTTTACGACCTTAGTGCCTAATCTGGGTGTGGTGCGTCCTGAACCTCATCGAAGTTTTGTGATTGCAGACATTCCTGGTGTTATAGAAGGTGCAGCTGAAGGCGCTGGTTTAGGTGTTCGCTTCTTGAAACACCTGGCGCGAACAGAGTTGCTTTTACATTTGGTTGATTTGGCTCCTTTTGATGAATCTGATCCCGTCGAGAACTTTAAAGCGATTGAAGGCGAAGTAGAAAAGTTTGCTGAATCCAGTGAGCCTGAGCTCGCCGAGAAAGAGCGCTGGTTGATACTAAGTAAAATGGACTTATTGCCAGCAGAAGAGAAAGAGGAGCGCTGTAAAGCCTTTTTGGATGCTATTAATTGGCAAGGGCCCGTGTTCAGTATTTCTTCGGTGCAAAAAGAAGGTCTTCAGGAGCTAATATTTGCCATCATGGGCCATATTGAAGAGCGCCGTGAGCATTTGGTTGAAGAGGAGCTAGAAGCCACTCCAGAGGCAATAGAGCCTCCTCCGTTTACCGAAGCACAAGACTGGCAAAAGCAATCAGAAGAGTAGTTTATTACGACTTAGCTTTAGCATCCTAAAGCTAAGTCGTTTTCTGGGCATAAAAAAACCAGCTATTAAGCCGGTTTTTTTGGAATCCTGAAAAAGGATTATGCCATGGCTTTGATTTGAGCAGTCAAACGGCTCTTATGGCGAGCAGCTTTATTCTTGTGAATAAGGCCTTTGTTTGCCATGCGATCAAGGATAGGTGTTGCAGTTGCCATTGCAGTTTGTGCCGTTTCTTTATCGCCTGCCTCGATAGCCGCATTTACTTGTTTCAAGTAAGTGCGCATCATGGAACGACGGCTAGCATTGTGCTGACGGCGATCTTCCGCCTGACGTGCACGCTTTTTGGCAGATTTAATGTTAGCCAAGGTATAACTCCCGAAAAAATTAGTTACGCTACATGTAATTTAAGGCCGCGAAATATGCCTGTTTTTTGTCTCTTTGTCAAGCTTAAGGGGCATAAATTGATATTTTAAAGAGTTTATTCACGTTTTTGAAAAAGAAATGGTATGATACGCCCGACTCTCATTTGGAGGTAATTGCTTAAAAACTCTGTTATTTTACGCGGAAATTGTAGGGAGTTTGCCAAATTTTGTATACAAGCATCGATTGGCTTTCGCAGGTTCTATGCATAAACAGATAAGCAGTTGCACAAAGTGACAATAACCAAGAAAAAACTATTAAGGAATTCAGGATGAAAAAAGCACTTATCGTGGCCTTAGTCGCAACAATGGGTAGCTACGCGGTAGCTGAAGACAAAACTCGAGTAGGCTATGTGACCTTGAATGGTGGTGTCCAAGACTTTCACAGCAGTCCGTTAGATGAAAGTGATGCCTTTGGGTTAGAACTCGGCTTTATGGTGTCACAACGGTCGGCGTTACAGCTTAGCTGGACTAAAATAAATCCCGATCCCACGATGGTGCTTGGCGACGAAGACTTGTCCATGCAGTCCATTGATTACCTCTACTACATGTCTAACGATGATATGACTGGACCTTACCTGCGTTTGGGTTTAGGTCAGTACGACTTTGAAGATGCAGCGATTGAAAACTCTGACATTGCGCGAGCGGCCATGGGCTTCGAGCAAAATATTAATGATCGTTTTAGCTTCCGTGGCGAATTGGGGATCGTTAGAGATACGACTCAGAATCGCTATGACAACAACTTGTTCTTGGGCTTGACCATGAACTTTGGCGTATCAAGCACCAAAAAAGCTGCTCCAATTATCAAGAAAGATCCTGTTGTCGTTGCACCTAAGCACAAAGATTCGGATGGCGATGGTGTTTTTGATAAAGACGATCAGTGTCCAAATACTAAAGCGGGTGTCACTGTTGATGTTCGTGGTTGTGAGCTAGACAGCGATGGTGATGGTGTTGTTGATTCAGCGGATAAGTGTCCTGCAACGCCAGCTGGTGCGAAAGTTGACGCGACGGGTTGCCGAATTTATCTAGATGAAACTGTCCGTATCAGCTTAAGTGTTAAGTTTGCTACCAACAGCGACCAGTTGGTTGATTCTTACGAAGCAGAAGTGAAGCGTGTTGCAGATTTTATGCGTCAATACCCTGATACAACCGTTGTGTTTGAAGGTCATACTGATAGCATGGGTAGAGCTTCTTACAATCAGAAGCTTTCTGAGCGTCGTGCCAAGGCTGTTGCTGATATGTTAGTAGCTAACTATAACATTGATGCTTCTCGCGTAAGTTCAAAAGGTGTGGGTGAAAGTAAGCCTATTGCCGATAACGGTACTGCTGAAGGTCGTGCTCAAAACCGTCGTGTTGAAGCGGTTATCGAAACGACAGTTAAAACTGCTCAGTAATCGTTAGTATACCCAAAGCATTTCAAGGTGCAGGTAGGCGGCCAGCAAGCAAATCCACTGAGCTTAGCTGCACTAAGTGATTGGGGTGAGTGCGCGCACCTAACGCCGCTCAGCTTTGAAAGGCGATGGGTATATAAAACGGATGTATAAGTAAGTCCAAAAGCCTCTGCCAACGGCAGAGGCTTTTGTGTTTTTGTAAAAAGCCATTGCCTGCTGATAGATTCATAACGGATCGTCGGCTTATTCAAATATGAGAAAGAAAAGATAACTTTTGAGTAGTAGCGCTTGAAGAAAATTAATTTATTAAAATCTGGCATTGTTGTTAGCATTATGACGTTTTTGTCACGTATATTGGGCTTGGTACGTGATGTGGTTATGCTCGATATTTTTGGTGCCAGCGGTACAACCGATGTTTTTTTGGTCGCCCAAAAGATCCCTAATTTTTTGCGTCGATTATTTGCCGAAGGCGCTTTTGCGCAAGCGTTTGTACCAATACTCTCTGAGTATCAGCTGAAGAAAGATCATTATGTGTTGCGCCAGTTTATTAGTCGGGTTGCAGGCACACTGGGTGGTATTTTATTTTTGATGACCCTATTAGGTGTATTAGGTGCATCTGGATTAATTGCGGTCTTCAGTCCGGGGTTTGTGTCTCAACCAGAGAAGCATCAACTGGCGTCGGATCTACTGCAAATTACCTTTCCGTATATTTTCTTTATTTCGTTAACCGCTTTTGCCGGCAGTATTCTTAATAGTCTAGGTAAATTTGCGATTCCTGCTTTTACGCCGGTGCTATTGAATGTTTCTATGATTAGTTGTGCTTTGTGGCTGGCTCCGCAAATGGACACTCCCGTTTTTGCCCTTGCCTGGGGAGTTTTTATTGCGGGGATTATACAGTTTGCGTTGCAGTTACCCTTTTTGTGGAAAGAAGGGCTTTTGGTTAAACCGCAGTGGGGCTGGAAAGATTCTGGCGTACGAAAAGTACTTAAGCTGATGGCGCCAGCATTGTTTGGTGTGTCGGTTAGCCAACTCAATTTGTTGTTAGATACCATCATTGCGTCGTTATTGATCACCGGAAGCATCTCCTGGCTATATACTGCCGACCGAATGCTGGAGTTTCCTCTTGGCGTTTTTGGAATTGCCATTGCAACGGTGGTGCTACCCAGTTTGTCGCGGCAACATTTATCGGACTCTAAAGAGCTGTACAACAAAACGCTCAACTGGGGTATTCACATTGTTTTGCTGATTGGGCTGCCTGCTGCTTGCGGTTTGTTTGTCTTGTCTGAGCCTGTATTGCTGACCATCTTCCAGCACGGCGAATTCTTGCATGAAGACGCTCTGATGGCGTCTTATGCGATGCAGGCGTACATCTGTGGCTTAGTGAGCTTTATGCTGATCAAAGTTTTGGCGTCAGGGTATTTTTCTCGCCAGGATACTAAGACACCAATGAAAATTGGTGTCATCGCCATGGTGGTTAATATGGTATTTAATATTATTCTATTTAAGCCTTATGGCCATGTAGGGTTAGCAACCGCAACGGCTATTTCGGCTTTTGTTAACATGAGTCTGCTGTTAGCTGGGCTCATTCGTAGTGGTGCTTTAAGCTTTTCGAAACAGTGGTGGTGGTGGCTCACACGCATGTTGGTAGCGAATCTTGTTATGGTTGCAGCGTTGCTATGGTGGATGCCAACGTTAGAAGAGTGGCGTGCGTGGACGGCCACAGAGCGTATTCTTCCACTGGCTGTTACTATTTTGTTGGGGGCTGCTGCTTATGCAGCAGTACTGGTTTTGCTGGGTATTCGACCACGGCATTTGAAAGCTCACTAATCAAGTGCGCGTCTTATGTCAATGGGTTATAATCCAGCGCTTTTAAGTTGCAGGTATTCATATCATAATGGAGCTGATCCGAGGGCTTCACAATTTGGAGCGTCAGCCAACACCCTGTGTTGCGACCATAGGCAAGTTTGATGGTGTTCATTGCGGACATCAGCAAATTCTGGCGGCGGTGACTGCAAAAGCCAAAGAACTGGCTGTGCCTTCGTCGATTATCGTTTTTGAGCCTGATCCACAAGAATATTTTGCTCCTCAAAACTCTCCTGCAAGATTGACGCGTTTTCGTGAAAAGTGGCAGTTGCTTGAGCAAGTGGGCATAGACAAGGTCGTCTGCATGAGTTTTAATCGTCGCTTTGCCTCCATGCCTGCGCCTGATTTCATCCATAAGGTGTTGATCGAAAAGCTGCGGGTAGCTCATTTGATCGTTGGGGATGATTTTCGTTTTGGTGCTGGACGTACTGGCGATTATGCTTTGCTATCTGAACTGGGAGCAGGGCAGTTTGGGGTACAGACGACGCAATCGATCAAGCAGGGCACAGAGCGTATTAGTAGCTCGTTGATTCGCACGACCCTTGATGAAGGCAAGCTTTCAAAAGCCAAACAGCTGTTAGGGCGCGATTATGCCATCAGTGGAACCGTTGTCCATGGTCAGAAACTTGGACGACAACTAGGCTTTCCTACTTTGAATGTGCCTCTGTTACGACGTCAGTCGCCTTTGGCGGGTGTTTTTGTTGTCGCGATAGATGGTATTTCTGAACGCACTCAGTGGGGCGTGGCCAATGTCGGTAGTCGACCGACCATTGGTGGTTCAAAGCCTCGAGTGGAGGCACATGTTTTTGACTTTGATGGCGATTGTTATGGCCGCAAAGTTGAGATTACTTTTTTACACAAAATTCGTGATGAAAAGAAATTTTCATCCGTAGACGAGCTTGCTGAACAAATTCAACTGGATTCCGAAGCAGCTCGACACTTTCTTAAACAACAATGAAACTTGGGTATTAACCTGGATAAGATGTTATGACCGATTATAAGCCAACTCTAAATTTACCGAAAACTGACTTTCCTATGAAAGCCAGTCTGGCTCAGCGCGAGCCTGGCATGCTGAAACAATGGCAACAGAAAGATGTGTATCAGCAAATTCGTAAAGCGAGTGCAGGGCGTCCGAAGTTTATTCTTCATGATGGACCTCCCTATGCAAATGGCAATATTCATATTGGTCATGCAGTTAACAAAATACTAAAAGATATCATCATCAAATCACGCTCATTAGATGGGTTTGATGCGCCTTACGTGCCTGGTTGGGATTGCCACGGTTTACCCATCGAGCACAATGTCGAAAAGAAGAAAGGCAAAGCGGGGCAAAAAGTTCCTTTTGGCCAATTTCGTCAACTGTGTCGTGATTATGCGAACCGTCAGGTTGATGGGCAGAAAAAAGATTTTATCCGCTTAGGCGTGTTTGGTGAGTGGGATAATCCCTACCTCACCATGAACTATGACCAAGAAGCGAATATCGTTCGAGCATTAAGCAAGATCGTTCAGAATGGCCATCTGCATAAAGGTGTTAAGCCAGTCTATTGGAGTGTTGTCGGTGGTTCTGCATTGGCGGAAGCCGAAGTGGAATATCACGACAAAACATCAGCATCCATCGATGTGCGTTTTGCTATGTCTGCAGAAGATGTCAGCACCGTCTTCAACTACGACAATGCAGACAAATTGGCAGCTTCTATTGTTATCTGGACCACCACTCCCTGGACATTACCTGCTAATCAGGCGGTTTCTGTACACCCTGAGTTAGATTACGCTTTGGTAAAAGTTGATACTGGCAATGGTGATGAATTGCTGGTCTTTGCTCGTGATATGGTTGAAAACATCATGTCTCGTTATGACATCGAGCATTTCGAAGTCGTCGCGACGGCAAAAGGCGATTCACTGGAACTAAAAGAAGTGGCTCATCCTTTTATCGACAAAAAAGTACCTTTGTTGTTGGGTGACCACGTTACCACCGAAGCGGGTACCGGATTGGTTCATACGGCTCCAGATCATGGTGCAGACGATTTTAATATCGGTCGTAAATACGATATCGATGTTCTCAATTATGTGGGCGCTGATGGCGTTTATTCACAACAAACACCTTTCTTTGCTGGTGAGCATGTTTACAAAGTTGAAGATAAGGTATGTGAATTATTAGCTGAGAAGGGCGCACTGGTACGCCGTGAGAAACTCACTCACAGTTATCCTCATTGCTGGCGTACTAAAACACCACTTATCTTCCGTACTACACCGCAGTGGTTTGTCAGTATGGAACAAAATGGTTTACGTGATAAAGCATTAGCAGCCATCAAAGATGTGCAGTGGATCCCGGATTGGGGTCAGGAGCGTATCGAAGGTATGGTTGATGGACGTCCCGATTGGTGTATCTCTCGTCAACGTACCTGGGGTGTACCTTTATGTTTGTTGGTTCATAAAGAAACGGGCGAGTTGCATCCTGATGCGACTGCTATCATGGAAAAAGCCGCGCAAAAAATTGAGCAAGAAGGTATTCAGGCATGGTTCGACATGGAAGTATCAGAGCTACTTGATACTGATGTTGAACTGTACGAAAAGATCGACGATACCTTGGATGTTTGGTTTGACTCTGGCGTAACTCATGCTTGTGTGACAGCGGTACGTGAAGTATTGCAACATCCTGCTGATCTGTATCTTGAAGGATCGGATCAACACCGTGGTTGGTTCCAGTCATCATTACTGACCAGCATCGCGATCAACGGTGAGGCACCTTATAAGGCTGTACTGACCCACGGATTTACCGTAGACAAAGACGGTAAGAAGATGTCTAAATCAGTGGGTAACGTTGTAGCCCCGATGGAAGTCATCAATCAGTGGGGAGCGGATATATTACGTCTGTGGACTGCGTCTTCTGATTATCGCGGTGAAATCACTGTGTCTGACGATATCATCAAGCGCACCTCTGATACTTATCGTCGTATCAGAAATACTGCGCGCTTCTTGCTATCTAACATTCATGGTTTTGATCCTGCGACTGATTTGGTCAGCGCAGAAGATATGCTGCCTTTGGATCGTTGGGCTGTGAATGCTGCCTATAAAGTTCAAGAGCAAATCAAAGTTGACTACACCGATTATAAATTCTGGCAGGTAGTGCAACACATCCATCATTTCTGTGCGATGGATCTGGGCGGTTTGTATCTCGATGTCATCAAAGATCGACAGTACACCGCTAAGCGTGGCAGCTTGGCACAGCGTTCTTGCCAAACGGCGATGTATCACATCATTCAGGCTCTAGCCCGTTGGATGGCACCGGTATTGTCGTTTACTGCAGAAGAAATCTGGCAACATGTTCCTGGTCATCAGGGTAATGAAACCATCTTTGTAGAGACCTGGTATGAGCAATTGACCGCTTATGGCAGTGACGAAGTGATTTCATTGGCCGACTGGGAAAATATCCGTACAGCAAAAGAAGCGGTCAACAAAGCCATTGAAGCACTGCGTAAGGACAAAACCTTGGGTGGCTCTTTGGAAGCAGAGGTGACCTTGTACGCAGATGGTGACATGTTGGCGAGCTTACAGAAGTTAAAAGACGAGTTACGCTTTGTTTTGATTACTTCGCAAGCTAATGTGGTTTCTGGTGACGGCGGCCAACCAACTGACGTAGCTGGTTTATCATTAGAGATCAAAGCTTCGGAGCACGCAAAGTGTGATCGCTGCTGGCATCGTCGTGAAGATGTTGGTAGCCATGCTGAGCATGAAACTCTCTGTCATCGTTGTGTTGAAAACGTTGATGGCGACGGTGAAACACGAGAGTTTGCTTAATGATGTCGTTATTTAAAGACACCGGGCTACGCTGGTTGTGGCTCTCGGTGTTGGCTTTAGGGCTGGACCAATGGACCAAAACCTGGGCTGAAAACAACATGGAAGGGCGTGTCATTGAGGTGATGCCCCATTTCAACCTAATTTTGGCACACAATAAAGGAGCGGCTTTCAGCTTTTTGGCGGATGCCGGAGGCTGGCAGCTCTGGTTCTTTTCAATATTGGCGATTGCTATTAGTGTTGGATTGATAGTGTGGTTGTCGCAGCTAAAGCGTGACGAGCGTTGGCTGGGTATTGCTCTTGCTCTGGTGCTTAGTGGTGCCATCGGTAATGTGATTGATCGGCTCATCTATGGCTATGTGATTGATTTTATTGATTGGTACATAGAAGGTTACCACTGGCCTGCCTTTAATATTGCTGATTCGGCCATCGTGATTGGGGCCATTATGTTGTTAATTGATAGTTTGTTTTTTGCTGAGCGAAAAGAAAATGAGTCTAAATAATTGTATTGAAGCAGATAGTCGAGTGCTGGCTCATATTGAGCTATCGGTAGATGATGGCAGTGTCGTGGATTCAACCCGCGTTGAAGGTAAACCCAGCATTATTCAGCTGGGTAACGAATCACTTAGCCCTGAGTTAGAAAAGAACTTAATGGGTATGAAAGTGGGCGATAAAAGCAAGTTCAAGGTATCGCCAGAGGGTGCTTATGGTCATCCACAACCAGATTTGATTCATTTTCTTGATATTAATACCTTTGCCAGCGATATTGAATTAAAAGAAGGCGCTATTGTTGCTTTTGAACAACCTGGCGGAAACAATATTCCTGGTATTATTCGCGAAGTGCAAGGGGTGTCTGTTAAAGTGGATTTTAACCATCCTTTGGCAGGACAAAGTGTCACTTTTGATGTCGAAGTAGTCGCTATTAACGATTTTTCTGAAATACAGGCCGGATAATGGAAATTTTATTAGCCAATCCTCGTGGGTTTTGTGCAGGCGTTGACCGTGCAATTGAGATAGTTAACCGTGCTCTAGAAGTGTTTGGTGCACCTATCTATGTTCGGCACGAAGTCGTTCACAATAAGTTCGTTGTTGATGGGCTACGTGAAAAAGGTGCGGTATTTGTAGAAGAAGTTGAAGACATTCCAGAAAAAAGCATTTGTATCTTCAGCGCTCATGGTGTGTCGCAAGAAGTTCGCGCTCAGGCAGAAGAGAAACATCTTAAAGTATTTGATGCCACCTGTCCGTTAGTTACCAAAGTTCACATGGAAGTCGCACGCTGCAGCCGTAAAGGGCACGAATGTATCCTGATTGGCCACAAAGGACACCCCGAAGTAGAAGGTACTATGGGGCAGTACGACAATAGCGAAGCGGGTATTTATCTGGTTGATGACATTGAAGACGTAGAGAAACTTGAGGTTAAAGATACTGATAATCTCTATTACGTCACTCAAACAACACTGTCTGTAAACGATACCAAAGTTATTATCGATGCACTTAAGAATCGGTTTCCCAATATTCAGGGACCACGCAAAGATGATATTTGCTATGCCACACAAAATAGACAGGATGCTGTACAGTCGATGGCTGCGCAAACTGAGCTTATGTTGGTGGTTGGCTCCCAAAACAGCTCTAACTCTAACCGCTTAAGAGAGTTAGCTGAAACCGAAGGTACCCGCGCTTACCTCATTGATAATGCAGAAGAAATTCAATCTTCTTGGTTAGAAGGGGTGAACAAAATCGGAGTGACCGCAGGCGCATCGGCACCAGAGGTTCTGGTACAGTCGGTAATTGCCCGCTTACACCAAATGGGCGGAGTTTCGGCTGTTGAGCAGCAAGGTCGTGAAGAAGACGTTGTCTTTGTATTGCCAGCTGAGTTACGTCAGTAGTCAAAGCCATCACTATTGAAGTGATGGATTAAAAAGCGGTTTCCTAACGTTGGTGGAGGACCTCATGATATGTCCTCCACGATAGTTTTTATCAAAATGAGACTTCAAGCACAGAGTTAATTCCCTCCTCACCGCTTATCGGTTGCGGTCTGGCGCTTGTCGGTAGCGGATTGTCTATCTTACTGTTTTCATTAATAGTTATACTCAGATAAAAGTTAACTGATTAATGATATGAGACGCATCAAAGGTTTTACTTTACTGGAAGTGGTAGTGACCATCGGGTTGGTTGCTATATTGGCAGCGTTTGCTGTCCCATCATTCCGAACATCCATTCAAAACAACCAGTTGGCGGCTTGTTCTAACAAGTTTGTTTCGGCCATTCAACTGGCAAAATCAACGGCTGTAACTTCTAGAACTCGTACTCAGATTGCTCGAGTAGCTTCGACAACTGGCATAAGATTCCAGGTCACAGATGAAGGTAACAGTAGTCAGGTGCTCGAAGTTTTTGAATGCTTAGGAAATGATATTTCTATCTCTCTTTCTCCTGATGTCGCTAACATTCAGTACGGCTCTACGGGGTTTCGTGCTGACGGTAATGGTCAGGTTCAACTCACCGTATGTAATGAACTCAGCAAAGGTAAGTTGGTGACGGTGACAACTGGCGGTGGCGTATCAACAAAATCTTTAGGTAACTGCTAATGAAGTCAATACGAAAACAATTGGGTGTCTCACTCATTGAGGTGCTGGTAACTGCGGTTATTTTGGGTGTTGGGTTGCTGGGTGTAGCAGCATTACAGTTAACCAGTATTAACAGTAATCAAGAGGGTCAGTTTCGAACTCAGGCATCCGCTGTAGCAGAAGATTTGCAATCTCGGATTCGAGGCTCTCGCATGGCGTTGTACGAAAGTAACCTGGATTCTTCTGTCTTTGTTAAGAATATGATTACTGCTTACAGTGATGCTCCTTATACTTGTGGCTCCGCACCGGCTAAAAAGTGTGTGAGTTCTTCAGATTGTTCGCCTGCTGAAGTTGTTACTTATGATAAGTGGGAAATGTGCGAACTTGCTAAAGCCGAGTTACCTGAAGGCGAAGTTTATGTTCGCAGCGTGGCTGGTTCGGTTCATGCTCAAATAGCTGTGGCCTGGACACCTACCGCAGCGCGAGAAGACTTAGGCCAAAAAACTATTGTTAATTCAGCATGCACCTCCGTGGGTGTAAGCGCTTCTAAAGATTGTGTCATTTTGCAGGTGATTCCATGATTCGTTATTCGATAAAAAAATCGTCGGGCTTCTCTCTGCTTGAGCTCTTAATTGCCAGCGTTTTGGGATTGATATTGTTAGCTGGTGTTATTTCCTTGTTCTTAGGATCTCGCACCACTTTTACTATGCAAGAACAAATGGCTAATGTTCAAACGGATGGGCGCTTTGCATTAATGTTTTTAGAACGTCATATCGAAAATGCTGGATGGATAGAAGGTGACTTTGGCGGAACCATTTATGCTGTTGACTTTGATGCTGCAAAAACGACGGATGGTGGTTCTGGTGGCAATGACTCTATTACGGTATCGATGGAAGTTCCGACTGGCACACAAGATTGTACTGGGTCAACGGTTACAACCAGTGTCATGACGAATCGGTTTTATTTAGGTGGCACCGACAATACGACTTTGCTATGCGAAGGTAATGGTGGTGGTACTGCTCAACCGATTGTAGAAAATGTAGAAAGTTTTCAACTTTTATATGGTGTAGATACTGATGCCAATGGTGTTGCTAATCATTATCTTGATGCAACAACCGTTAGAAACAACGGTAGCGCGCTAAAGGTGGTCTCTGTCCAGGTTGCTTTATTAATTATGTCTGAAGACAAAACACTGCAGCAGAAAGTTTCAAAAACTTACGACGTACTGGATCAAGAAGTGACACGAGATGATTTGCGTTTACGTCGTGTTTTTCGACAAACCATATTTATGCCTAATCAAGCGTATAGCTTGATTCCTAAACAAAGTTAAGGTGGTTGACTTATGAATGTGACAATACAAAAACAGCAAGGTGCAGCCTTATTTGTTGCGCTTGTTTTTTTGGCCATTTTGATGGTGTTAGGAGTAACGGCTGTTAGAAATAGTTCGTTCCAAGAAAAAATGGCAACCAATGTTCATCAGCAAAACTGGGCTTTTGGTGCCGCAGATGCAGGTGTTAATGCTTTTAACACTTTGGCAAACGAAGGTGATGATCGCAGTGATTCTCAACATATTTTATTCCGCGCTCGTATCAATGGCAGTGTGAACTTTTGTGTTGACGAGAAAGGTGCTGAAGGTGCATGCGATTCTACTTTCTTAGACGGTACTCAAAAGTTAACTAAAGCAGAAGTTGATGTTAACAAAGAAGGTTGTTTTCAAAAGTTATGCACAGGATTCAGTTTAAGCGCTGATCCTCGTTCTGGAATCCAATGCATTGTTTATAAAGTTGATGGTACAGGCAATGCAGTCGGTGTTGAAGAAGAAGTCGAGTGGTGGGCATTTCAAATCGGTGCTCGATGCTAACTTAACGACAGTTTTTTCGATTTAAAGTAAAAACTTTGATTATGGTGAAAAAGATGAAAACCTTATTGAATAAGTTCAAGTGGATAGCGTTGGCGAGCATTTATTGCTTGGCTACCACAGGTACTGCTTTCGCAGAAGATACGGAGATCTTTTTTAGCAATCAGCAACAAACCACGACGACACCTAATATTTTATTTATTTTTGATACGTCGGGCAGTATGTCGTATGTTGCGAGTGGCTCATCTACTAATGAGTCTCGTATCAATATTATGCGTAATGTGTTGCTTGAGTATCTAGACACAGTAAACAACGTTAACATCGGTTTAGCTCGTTTTAGTGTTCCTGGTGGTCCTATTCTTCAGCCAGTGGTTGGTGTTTCTCAGCCTGCTGCTCCCGTGATAACCACTAACGTTTCTGGTTCATCAAACGACGCCACTCAAACGCTCTCTAATGGTGTAATGTCATTAACCAGTCGCGATCTTGATTTAACCACCAACAGCATGGCTGGTATTCGTTTTACCGGGGTTAATGTTCCTCAAGGTGCCACGATTACTTCTGCTACTTTAACGTTTTCTACTCGCAGTGATTCATCTGGTGCTGCGTCGTTTACCATCACAGGGCAAGACTCTGATAATGCATCAGAGTTTACCTGGAATAACAGTGACTTGACTTCTCGCGCCAAAACTTCTGCTTCCGAAACTTGGACTCCAGGAGATTGGGAAGCACCAGGTACCGATGTGAATGGTGATCCTTTGCCACCAAATGCATATACATCGACTAATGTTCGAAGCATTGTTCAAGAGATCGTTGATCGTAACGGCTGGTGTGGCGACAATAGCATGGCATTTTTTGTTAATGCTTCAACAGGTTTTAGACGCGCTTTATCTTATGATGGTGACACGGTTTATACTCCCAAGTTGACCATTGAATATGATTCAACCTTACCTCCTGGTGCTAGTGGATGTTTCGTTCGTTCTGTGTCCCGTCAGGTGAGTATGCAGGAATATGATTTTGAATATACTTCATGGTACAGCCTGGACACCTATAGCTATACATTAGATTTTTATTATCAGTCTAAGTACAGCAATTCGACCAATGCTGCTGTTGGATTGTACTTCGATGATTTAGATATTCCGCAGGGCGCTAACATTATCGACTCTTTCATTGAGTTTGTTGCTTATGATACGAATAATGCCTATGCACAAATTAATATTAGTGCTGTCAATAGTGCTAATCCTTCATCTGGTGCATCCGATATTCGATACGCCAGCAAAACTGGTAGTATATCTTGGGTACCTCCTACTTACACGCCACACCGTTCGGTGTATTCAACCAGTAGTCTAAATACTATTATTAATGGTCTTGTTTCTAAAGCTGGTTGGACGAACGGTAATAGCATGGCATTTTGGTTACGTGGTGGGGCCGGGCGCAAGCAAGTTTACAGCTTCCGTTCTCCAGTAAGAGCACCTCGTTTAGTTGTGAAATATAAAACAGTATTTGATCCAACGGTCTTTACTAAACGAGAAGTGTTGAAATCTTCTGTTAATGATTTTCAGGCTAGTGGTAATACACCTATCAGTGACACCTTGATGGAAGCGGCTCGCTATATGAGAGGTGACCCTGTTTATTATGGTGCAAAACGTGGATCCGGACGCAGCCAATATAATCGTGTTAGTAGCGTAGAAAGTTTTGAATCGTCGGGCGTGTTATTCCGTCCAGCAGGATGTTCTGATGACAACCTGAATAGCAGTAATTGTCGCTATGAAGAAATCTTCAACTCGCCGAAATATATTTCTCCTATTCAGGCAAGTTGCCAATCAAACCACGTCGTACTGTTAACGGATGGTGCTCCTACATCTCATAATTCAGCAACAGCTACCACTTACAATGGTTGGACTGGAAATACTTGTCAGCTGTGGGATGCTGGTAAAGACTGCTCGAATAAAATTGTTGCCTTTATGAAGAATGAAGATCAGGGGATTGGGGTCAGTGGCACTCAAACCGTGACGACTCATGCGATAGGTTTCGATTACTCCAGCTCATTCTTGCAGGATTTGGCAGAAGTTTATGGTGGTGGTTTGTATAAAACGGCTGATGACCGTGCTTCACTTTTAGAAGCCTTGCAAAGTATTACTGACTCGGTTTTAAAAACGAATAATACCTTTGTATCGGCTGGTGTTACGGTTAATCAGTATAATCGTTTAACACATAACGATGAGTTGTACTTCTCGTTATTTGAGCCTAGTACTTCTGCAGCTTGGCCTGGCAACATTAAGCGTTATGCACTTGACCAAGTCTCTCGTAATATTGTTGATGAAAAAGGTGATAATGCGGTAAATGCTGTGACCGGTGAGTTTGACGATTCTGCCAGCAGTTATTGGTCAACAGAAATTGACGGTAACATCGTAAAAGCTGGAGGTGTTGCTAACAAACTGGGCGTTAATCGTCGTATCTTTACTCAGTTGGGTTCAACGAAAGATTTAACAGCTAGCTCAAATCGAGTTCGTGAATCTAACTCAACGATCACTCAAGAAATGTTAGGTGCTATTGATGCCGCTGACCGTACAGGCATATTGCAATGGGCTCGTGGTTATGATGTTGATGGCAATGACCCTTCTGCTGCCCATAATAATGTTGGTGACCCTTTGCACTCGCAGCCTGTTTTATTAAGTTATTCTGATGGTTCAGGTGTTAAGTCGTCTATTTATGCAGGCACTAATCATGGTTTTGTTCACTCGTTTAATTCGGATGATGGTACCGAGAATTGGGCCTTTATCCCGCAAGAGCTACTATCAAATCTTAAGTTAGCGCGCGAAAACGAAGACGGTGCGGATCATTTCTACGGTATTGATGGTTCTGTTGCTTTATTCCATCAAGACACTGATGACGATGGTTTGGTTGACAGTGGTGAAAAAGCTTATCTTTATGTTGGTATGAGACGTGGCGGTAAGTCTTACTATGCTTTAGACATTTCTGATAGAACGGCTCCGCGTCTGATGTTTAACATTAAAGCAGGCTCCAGTGGCTTTGAAAACATGGGACAAACTTGGTCAACGCCAGTCATTGGTTATATGAAGATTGGCTCTGGTGACGCACCTAAGTTAGTGATGATGTTTGGAGGCGGTTACGACACGACTCAAGACACCGAAGACACGGTAGCTAATACTGACGCAGAAGGTAATCGTGTTTACATCGTCGACGCACTGAGCGGTACTAAGCTTTGGGATAGCTCTATGGCGACTCAGGCTGGTGGTGCTGCAGGCCCTGTATCTTCGATGAACGCTGTTCCTGGCAATGTTAAAGCGTTTGATTTGAACGGTGATAACTTGCTTGATAAGTTTTATGTATCAGATACTAAAGCTCAGATTTTCCGCTTTGATATTGATCACGATACCAAAAAGATCACGGGTGGACGTATTGCTCACTTAGGTGATGTGGATCAAGATACTGCGAGTGAAAATCGCCGCTTTTATTACAACCCCGATGTTTCGATTGTTAGAGACTCTAACTCGGGTGAGCGTTACATGTCGGTGGCTATTGGTTCAGGTTATCGAGCACATCCTTTAAATAAAAAGGTTAAAGATCACTTCTATGTATTGCGAGACAAAGGGGCTTTAACCAACTCTTGGCCTATGGATGCCAAGATTGGTGACCTACTGAACGCGACGAATGTATTAGGGGATGCTGATGCTGATGGTATTAGCGATGCCGCTGAACAAATTCAAGATAATGATTTGAAAGGTTGGTATGTGGAGTTCCCTACCACGGGCGAAAAAGTGTTAGCTGAATCCATTACGTTTAACGGCGTTATCGTGTTCACAACCTATATTCCACCAGGTGGCTCGAATGCCTCTTGCCAGCCAGCTGCAGGTAGTGGCCGTGCATTTGCTGTGAATATTCAGGATGGTTCACCTTATCGTGATACTAACTTTGATGGCAGTGTTGAAGCTAATGACCGTTATGTTGATTTAAATAGCGTTGGTATTCCTCCTGCTCCGCAAATTTTGTTACCATCTGGCAGCGGTAAACCTATTACTTTGATTGGTCGTACGCCTATTGAAGATTTGGTTCCTGAGTTACCTAAAACACTAATGCCTATTAAATGGCAACATAAATAACGCTTGGAGGTCATTGCGTGATGAAAGCAAAAGGCTTTACTTTAGTTGAGGTCATGGTGGTATTGGCTATTATTGGAATCATCGCCGCTATAGCCAATTCGAGCTATAGCGAGTCCATCGCCAAAAGTAAACGTAGTGATGGAATGGGTGCGCTAATGAATGCCGCAAATGCCATGGAGCGTCACCGAGCTGCTAATTATAAGTACTCGGGAGCAGTTGCTGGGACGACTTTTACTGCGACGGTTCCTGCAGATGGTGGTCGCCCTTACTATAACATTACCATTAGTAATCTTTCTGACACCGAGTATACTTTGACGGCGACAGCCGTTAATTCTATGGCTGATTATGATGGCAGTTTGACACTCACTAACACTGGCGTTAAAACTTGGGTGGATAAGAAAGGAACTACTCATAATTGTTGGCCTGAGAGTGGAGCTTCTTGCTAAAGCATTTTGTTCTCATTAAAAAACCGCCTTTTTAGGCGGTTTTTTAATGCCTTTCTAAAAGTGTGGTTACTCTTGTAAGGGAATACAATTAATAGGGTTTTATGGCAAATAAATATAATTTAAATGAAATAATCTTTTCATCTTTTGCTGCATTCCTGCATTTGATTCGCTTAAACGGGTAAATATTGCCAGTGTCACAGGATTTTGTTTTTGAAGTGTTACTTTGTTCGCAAATAAACTTGGATATTTAGGTACAATCCTTACCTAGTAAAGTTCTTCATTTATGTCGTTGATGGACATTATCGTAATCGGAGTTAACTGCGTTTTCTGATTACGAAGCTCAACACAATCAGTTGGGCGCTGCTTACGGAAAAGAATGTGATAGCCGTTATAGATTGTACTCGTTTTTACTCCTAGCAGAGACTTACACACTTTAAAAGATTCGTTTGTCGAAATGGGCCTGTGTTTAAAACTGGGCTCAGTGGGTTTGTTGTGCCTATCGATGAGCGACTATTAAACAGCAAACTTATGGATTCATTAACCATGAAAAATACAATGAGATGGCTGCGACTGAAGTCGCTAATGATTGTTGGCTTATACAGTTTTTTATCAATAGGGAGCGCCTATGGTGAAGATATTGAGATCTTCTATGGCAGCCGTGCTCAGCAAAAAGATACCACACCGAACATACTGTTTATTTTTGATACATCAGGCAGTATGACGAATCGACTCGCCAATTCGCAAGATACGCGAATTGAAACCATGCGAGAGGTGTTATTGGATTTTTTTGATTCATTACGAGATGTGAATGTTGGCCTGGCTCGTTTTACCGTACCGGGCGGCCCCATTTTACAACCGGTAATGGGGGTTGATGAACCTGTTGATCCACTGGTCATAAGTAATATTACTAGTTCTGAGAATGATGCTTCAGAGTCCAAGCTTCAAGGAGGACGAATGATTCTGGGAGCTGAAGAACTGAAACTTGCTAATACTCATTTGACGGGACTGCGCTTTAAAAATGTTGATATTCCGCAAGGCGCAAAAATTACTTCGGCCACTTTAACTTTTTCTGCTGCTGATGATTCTACGGGTGAGACACAGTTTTCTATTGCCGCTGAAGCTAGCGATGATGCTCAGCCATTTTTGAACAGCGCTAAAAATTTATCTAATCGCCCTAAGACTCGAGCCTCTGTTGCCTGGAAACCGGAATCTTGGGAGTTACCCTCTGGGCAAGATACAACGCCTAAGTCTTACTCTTCGTCGGATGTCACTTCGGTTATTCAGGAAGTTGTAGATCGTAATGGATGGTGTGGCGGTCACAGCATGGCGTTGTTTATTTCGGCGATTTCTGGAACCCGTGTTGCTCATGCTTATGACAGCAGCAACTCCAATGGCTTTGCACCCCGCTTACGTATTGAATTTGATCGCAATTTACCTCCCGGTGCTAATGGATGTTTTACTGTGACAGAATCCGTTGCAGTTAATAAACAAGATTATGATTTCTATTATGATTTTAATCAGAACTCTTATAACGCTACCGATTCACTATTGCGCTTCCAGGCGTCTACACGAATTGGTTTGTATTTTGATCAAGTCAATATTCCAGACAATGCGAATTTGCTCGATTCCTATATTGAGCTTGTCGCTTATCAGGATGATAACACCAATCTGAAAACCACTATTCGAGCTGTTAACTCTGGCAAACCTCCATCAAAAGCTCCTGATATTATTCGTGCTGATAAAACCTCTGCGTCTGTCGATTGGCAACTTAACGGTTTTACTCAAAACAATGAGCGTTATCGTACCGACTCGTTAAATGACATCGTTCTAAGCTTAATTAAAAAGTCAGACTGGAAACCCAAAAATGCTATGGCGTTTTGGATGGATAGTGTCACGGGCTGGCGCAATTTCCGTAGTGCTGGTAGTCCTTCTAGAGCACCCAGATTAGTGGTTCGCTATAAAACGGTATACGGTACGGATCATCAGTTTACTCGAAGAGATATTTTAAAAGCATCGGTTAACGATTTTATTGCTGATGGGTCAACACCGATCAGTGACACCTTATTGGAAGCTGGACTTTACTTCCGCGGTGAAGGGGTTCTTTATGGTAAAGATCGCGGTGCAGGCAAAAAAACCAGTAGCCGAATTAGTAGCCCAGAGGCACTTGAAGCTTCAGCTATTTTAAATCGTGGTGACGGTTGTTTCGCGGGTAATCTTGATAGCGAAGCTTGTCGAGATGAACATTATTCGAATTCACCAAACTATGTGTCGCCTATCACTGATCAATGTCAGTCCAATCATATTGTTTTGTTAACGGATGGTGAGCCAACTTCTCACAGTCAGAACACTAACTCAACTTACAATCGTTGGACGAATCAGACTTGCGAAAACTGGGATTCGGGTTCAGATTGCTCGGTAAAAATTGCTCGTTTCTTAGGTGAAGAAGATCAACGCGCTAATTTGCCAGAAAAACAAATTGTTAAAACACACACCATTGGTTTTGATTTTAGTCATGAGTTTTTAGAAAACGTCGCTTCTGCAGGCGGTGGTTCTTATGTTGAAGCAAACAGTCGGGAAGAATTACTTCAGGCTTTACAAAATTTGACGGACAGTGTTTCTAGAAGCAGTAACTCATTTGTATCAGTCGGTGTTACCGTTAACCAATACAACCGTGTGTCTCATGCAGAAGAAATCTATTTCTCATTATTCCAACCTGAGGGTACTGCGTCTTGGCCTGGTAATGTAAAACGTTATCGACTGGATCAAAAGACTCGTAAGATTGTTGATAAAGAGGGCAATGTGGCTATTGATCCTAATACTGGATACTTTAACGATGGTGTAACCAGTTACTGGTCTGGCTCTCCTGATGGCAGTGTTATTGCTCGTGGTGGTGTGGCAGGTCGATTAGAAGTTAATCGTAAGATTTATACTCAGTTGGGTGGTGAAAAAAGTCTGACTGCCGATATTAATAAAGTCGTTGAAGATAACGGTGCAATAACAGCCAACATGCTAGGTGTTGGTTCTGATGCAGAACGCACCAAAGTTATACAGTGGGCCAGAGGTTATGATGTTGATGGAGCTGATCCTGCAGTGGCTCATAAGAACATTGGTGATCCTTTGCATTCTCAACCGGTTTTGGTGGCTTATCCTAATGTTTCCGCAATTTATGCTGGAACGAATCATGGCTTTGTTCATTCATTTGATTCAACGACTGGTAAAGAGAACTGGGCGTTTATTCCTGAGGAATTATTAAAGAACTTAAATGTTGCGCGTGAGAATGAAACTGGAGCCTCGCATCTTTATGGTATTGATGGCTCTGCAACGGTTTATCATATCGATACCGATGATGACGGTGTTGTTGATTCTGGCGAGAAAGCCTACCTCTATATCGGAATGAGACGCGGTGGTGATTCTTACTATGCATTGGATATCTCGGACTACAAATCACCACGTTTGATGTTCTCGATTTCTAATGACACCGCAGGCTACGAAAAACTCGGACAAACTTGGTCAAAACCTGTGATCGGCAAAATGAAAATCGGTCGTGGTGGTGGCGAACGCTTAGTCATGGTATTTGGTGGTGGCTATGATCTAGCACAAGACACCGAAGATACCAGCGCGCACAATGATAAAGTAGGTAACCGTGTTTACATCGCAGATGCTCTGACTGGTAGCAAAATATGGGATAGCACTAAGGCCAAGAAACCTGCCAATGCCAAAGTGGGACTTGTTAGTACTATGAATGGAGTGCCCGGAGACGTTAAGATCTTCGATCTGGATGGCGACGGTCTGTTCGACAAGTTTTATGTTGCGGATACCAAAGCGCAGGTATTCCGTTTTGACATTGATAATGAAAAACGAACCATAACAGGGGGCAGAATTGCGCAGCTCGGTGACACCGATAATACTTCTGCCAAAGATAACCGCCGTTTCTTCTACAATCCTGATGCATCGATTAATCAAGACGTGTTAACGGGTCGCCGCTATATTACTCTGGCAATAGGATCGGGTTATCGAGCCCATCCATTAAATGCCAAGGTAGAAGACCGCTTCTTTGTTATTCGTGACGAAAAAGCCTTGTCGAATGAGTGGATCGATGAATTAAAGATTGATGATTTATTAGATGTTACCAACGTTTTGGGCGATGCTGATAAAGACGGCGTGAGCGACGCGGCAGAAGGGATTAAAGATAAAGATCTTAAAGGTTGGTATATCACCTTCAAAGACAAAGGTGAGAAGGTGTTGGCATCTGCGGTAACCTTTAATGGTATCGTTCAGTTTACTACCTACATTCCACCGACCAATCATATTCAGCAGTCTTGTAAGCCGCCAGAAGGGAATGGACGCGCTTATACGGTTAATATTGCTGATGGTATGCCTTTCCGTGGCGATAACTTCTCTGGCACTTTGGACCCTAATGATCGTTATATTGATTTGAATAGCAGTGGTATTCCATCGCAACCACAGATTTTGTTGCCACAAGACGGTAAGCCGCTAAATATGTTTGGCCCCGAAATCTACGAGGATCTACTGCCCGAGTTGCCCAAAACGCTGATGCCGATCCGCTGGCGTCATAAGCGTCAATGGGAGACGGCTTCTTCGAATTCAAACAGTAACCCTTAATTCTATCTATCCTACAACGGTCAGTGCATATTCTGGCCGTTGTGGCTGAATCTAAGCCTGTTGATGTCTAAATAGTCAAGATTTTCTCCTGGTACCATCAAACTCAGGTATTTTCGACATCTGTGATACCGCTTTTTGTCGAATCATGAGCCGTTTTCAGGTAAAATTGCGCCCTTTTGACGCAGTCTGTAACCTTCATGAAGTTATCTGATTTTACATTTGAATTGCCTGATGAATTGATCGCCCGTTACCCGGCCGAATCGCGCTCAGGAAGCCGTTTGCTGGTAATGAATGGCCTGACTGGCGACATTCAGCATCGGCAGTTCTCTGATTTGCTGGATGCGCTTAATCCAGAAGATTGCCTGATTTTTAACAACACACGAGTGATACCTGCTCGCCTATATGGCAAACGGGATTCTGGCGGCAAGGTGGAGTTGTTAACCGAGCGTGTTCTTGATCAGCACCAGATATTGTCTCAGGTAAAAGCGTCGAATACTCTCAAGCCCGGCACTTTGATTCACATCTCAGAGCAGTTTGCTTTTGTTGTTGAAGGGCGACAAGAGCAGTTTTATCTTCTTAAAACCGCCAGTACTGATTACTCTGTGATGGAAGTGCTCGAACAACAAGGCCATATTCCATTACCTCCCTATATTGACCGCGAAGACGAGCAATTTGACAGTGAGCGTTACCAGACCGTTTATGCAGAAGAGGCGGGGGCGGTCGCTGCACCTACGGCAGGACTGCATTTTTCTGAAGACTTAATGCAAGCTATGACCAATAAAGGAGTGGAATACGACTTTGTCACCTTGCACGTAGGTTCGGGGACTTTTGCGCCCGTTCGCGTTGATAACGTGCTAGAGCATAAAATGCACTCCGAAGTATACGAAGTACCCCAGTCAGTGGTTGATTTAGTGGCCAAAACAAAGGCCCGTGGTGGCAGAGTTGTGGCAGTAGGCACCACCAGCGTTCGATGCCTCGAAACGGCGTCAGCGAATGGAGCTCTGGAAGCAGCCTGTGGCGAGACGGATATTTTCATCTATCCAGGGTACGAATTTAAAACCGTCGACGCATTGTTAACTAACTTCCATTTGCCCGAATCAACGTTGATTATGTTGGTGAGTGCATTTGCAACCAAAGAATATACCCTCAAGGCCTATCGCGAAGCGGTAGAGCAAGCTTATCGCTTTTTCAGTTATGGCGATGCAATGTTTATCGAGCAGAGGAATCGATAGTGGAATTTCAATTACAGAAAACTGATGGCAAGGCACGTCGCGGCGAGCTTTCTTTTGCTCGTGGCAAAGTACAAACGCCTGCGTTTATGCCTGTAGGAACCTACGGCACGGTAAAAGCCATGTCTTCTCATGAAATACAGGACATTGGCGCGGAGATTGTGTTGGGAAACACTTTCCATTTGTCACTACGCCCAGGGACTGAAATTATCCAACAGCACGGCGACTTGCATGATTTTATGCAATGGCAGGGGCCTATTCTTACGGATTCTGGCGGCTTTCAAGTATTCAGCTTAGGTGAGCTACGCAAGATCACTGAAAAAGGCGTTGAGTTTAAATCACCGATTAATGGTTCCAAAATCTTTCTTGGGCCAGAAGAATCCATGCAGATCCAGCGTGAGTTGGGCTCAGATATCGTGATGATATTTGATGAATGCACGCCTTATCCTGCAACCTGGGAACAAGCAAAAGAATCCATGGAGCTGTCACTGCGTTGGGCCAAGCGCTCTAAAGACGCGCATGGTGATAACCCATCGGCGCTATTTGGCATTGTCCAGGGTGGAATGTACGAAGATTTGCGTGAAGTATCTGCAAAGGGTCTGATGGATATTGGATTCGATGGTTATGCCCTGGGTGGGCTGTCTGTTGGTGAAACCAAAGAAGAAATGAAGCGCATGCTTAATTATACCGCGCCCTTGTTGCCACAAGACAAACCTCGTTACTTGATGGGGGTTGGTAAACCGGAAGATATTGTTGAAGCCGTTCGTCGTGGTATTGATATGTTTGATTGCGTCATGCCAACTCGAAATGCGCGTAATGGTCATCTTTTTACGACCGACGGAGTTGTAAGATTGCGTAACAGTCCCCATAAAAAGGACACTGGGCCTGTTGATGCAGAGTGTGATTGCTACACATGTAAACATTACAGCCGTTCTTATTTACACCATTTGGATAAGTGTGGCGAGATTTTAGGGGCTCGTTTAACGACGATTCATAACCTGCGTTACTATCAGCGTTTGATGGCTGGATTGCGTGAAGCAATAGAGCAGGGCTCGTTAGATGATTTTGTAAAAGATTTTTATAATCGCCGTGGGTTGGATGTTCCACCCTTGGAAACTGAATAACTAAAATTAGAGTTAGGGGAAGTAAAAAATGTTATTAGCAACTCAAGCAGCAGCAGGGCAAAGTCCAATCAGCTTTTGGATCATGATGGGTTTGTTCGTCGTGATTTTCTATTTTTTGATTATTCGACCTCAGTCGAAGCGTCAAAAAGAACATAAAGAAATGATGGCTGGTATCCAAAAAGGTGACGAAGTTGTAACCGCAGGTGGTATTTTAGGTAAGGTTAAAAAGGTGACTGATCATTATGTTGTAGTGACTTTGGCTGACAATGTAGATATCAACCTACAGAAGCACTCTGTGACAGCGACTTTACCTAAGGGCACATTAAAGTCGATTAAAGAATCTAACTAAGGAATAGACATTATGCTATTGGGTCAACCACGGCAAATGCCTCTGAACACCTATCAGGGGTGGAAGTATTTTTTAATTGTCTTCGTTATTGGCTTGGGTATGTTGTTGGCACTGCCTAATCTGTTTGGTGAAGATTTTGCGTTGCAGATCTCCAACAAAAAAGGCACACCTGTTGCTGAAGAGTTAGTTGATAACATTACTAAAAAGTTAGAAGCCGAAGGGGTTAAACCTTTCAAGTCTGAAGTTGTCGATGGTCGTGGCTTGATTCGATTTAATGATCAAGACGAACAGTCTGCAGCAAAAAAGATTGCTTTTCAGTTTATAAAAAACAATGAAGACGAAAATCTTAAAAACGAAATCGTTGTTGCTATCAACTTAGCTCCGGCAACTCCTGACTGGCTACGGGATTTAGGTCTTAATCCTATGAAGCGAGGTTTGGACTTACGCGGTGGTGTGCACTTCTTAATTGAAGTAGATACCGACGACTTGTTTGAAAAAGAACAAGAAAAAGTTATCTCTGATATTAAAGCTGCGTTATTCGAAGCGGGCAAAATTTATCACGAAGGGGTTAACGCACTTAACTCTAAAACCGTGATTGCAAAGTTCAAGTCAGAAGAGATTCGTGATCAAGCGTTTGCTGCCGTCAATAACCGTATGACTGGTTATAAAATTGATGACAGAGAAGCGAACGACTTATTCAATCTTCACTTTACTATCTTACCTGCCAAAGAGCAGGAGATCCGCAATTACGCCATTGACCAGAACATCAACATCTTACGTAATCGTATTAATGCATTAGGTGTTGCTGAGCCTGTGATTCAGCGTGAAGGCGCTGAACGTATCGGTGTTCAATTGCCAGGTGTTCAAGATTCAACGACCGCTCGTACAATTATCGGTGATACTCGAACTATTGAGTTCCGTTTGGTGAATGATAAGCGTCGTGTTGAAGATGTGGTTGCCAGCGGTCGTACTCCTCGCGATTCGGAGCTGTTGTTCGAAGGTGGCGCGCGTCCTTGGTTAATCTTAAAGAAAGCCATCTTAGATGGTGAACATATTACGGGTGCAAGTACTTCTGCTGACGAAACCGGAATGCCACAAATTAATGTACGTCTTGATGGTGCTGGCGGTAAGAAGATGAGCAAAGAAACAGCAAAGAACATTGGCCGTCCTATGGCGATTGTTTTGACGGATGTTTCTCCGATTTATAAAACCGATGAGTCTGGTGACTACATTAAAGATGAACATGGACAGCTGACTGTTATCGATAAAAAAATCGATAAAGAAGTGGTTAGTGCGCCAGTTATTCAATCTCAGTTAGGTAGTCAGTTCCGTATTACTGGGCAATTCACCCAGCAAGAAGCCAGCAACCTGGCGCTGCTTTTAAAAGCAGGTTCCTTGAAAGCGCCTATTAGTATTGTTGAAGAACGTACGATTGGTCCAAGCCTGGGTAAAGAGAATATTCGTTTAGGTTTGGAATCTATTTTAATTGGGTTTGTGTTGGTTCTTGCCTTCATGTTGGTTCGCTACAAGTTCTTTGGTTTTGTGGCTAATATCGCCTTGTTGCTAAATCTGGTATTAATTGTCGGTATGATGTCGATGATTGGAGCGGTACTCACATTGCCGGGTATGGCGGGTATTGTATTAACCGTTGGTATGGCGGTTGATGCGAACGTACTGATTTTTGAGAGGATACGAGAAGAATTAGCTGAAGGTGTCTCACCAGCGCAAGCAATTCATAATGGTTATGATCGTGCTTTCTCAACCATCGCCGATGCCAACATTACCACCATGATTGCGGCACTCATATTGTTCGCGATTGGTACAGGGCCTGTTGCTGGTTTTGCGATTACTCTGTTCTTCGGTATTTTAACATCTATGTTCACGGCGATTATGGTGAGTCGTGCAATCACCAATTCTATTTACGGTGGTAAGCCCGTAAAGAAATTGATGATATAAGGAGCGACACGATATGAAAACTAAGTTTCCTTTTTTACAGTATCGAAAGATTGCCATTGTCTTTTCTATCATTCTGTTGATTGCTTCTATTGCATCATTGACAAGCCGTGGTTTGAACTTTGGTCTGGACTTTACTGGCGGTACATTGGTTCAAGTTGGATTCTCTGAAGCGGCTGATTTAGCTAAAGTACGAGAAAAGCTTGAAGAGGGCGGTTTCGGTGGTGCGGTTGTACAGAACTTTGGTACATCATCCGAAATCACTATTCGTCTGCCTATTATTGAAGGTAAGAAATCGGACGAAGTTGGCAACAACGTATTTAATCTGGTCAAACAACTGGATCCACAAGCGGTTTCATTAAGAAACGAATTTGTTGGACCTGTTTATGGTGAGCAGTTACGTGACGACGGTGGTCTAGCGTTATTAACAGCGCTTTTATGTATCATGGTCTACGTTGCCATGCGCTTTGAGTGGAAGTTTGCTGTTGGTTCTGTTATCGCCTTGGCTCACGACGTACTGATTGTAGTGGGTATCTTCTCTATGCTAGGCAAAGAGTTTGATCAAACGGTATTGGCGGCGATTTTGGCGGTCATTGGTTACTCGCTTAATGACACCATTGTTGTTTATGACCGTATTCGAGAAAACTTTTTAAGAATGCGTAAAGGCACTCCAGAAGAAGTGATGAATCGTTCTTTGAATCAGACCTTCTCGCGTACATTGATTACATCGATCACAACGTTGCTCGTGCTTCTCGCCTTGTTCTTCTTAGGCGGTGAGTTGATCAATGGCTTTGCGGTTGCATTATTGATTGGTGTACTGATTGGTACTTACTCTTCTATTTATGTTGCAAGTACATCGGCTTTACTGTTGGGTGTGACAAAAGAAGATTTGATGCCACCAGAAGTAGAGAAAGAAGGCGCCGATCAAGAAGAGTTGATGCCTTAATCTGCAAATATTCTAAGTACAAAAAAAGCCGCTTTTGCGGCTTTTTTTGTATCTGAAAGACGGTTACAACTGAGTTTTAAAGTTAGGGCCGTCACCACCTTTCTTTTTCGCCGGACCACTGCGTAAACCAGGAGTTTTAGCACCGCCTTCTGCCAAACGCATTTGTAAATTAAGGTCGGTTTTGGACTCAGCAAAATGCAAGGCGTCTTCTCGGGTAATGACTTTTTGATTATAAAGTTTGAATAAGCACTGATCGAAAGACATCATGCCATCTGCCTGATGTTTCTCAATAGACTTACGTAATTCTTCCAAGGTGCCTTTGTTAATGATTTCTACAATATCTGGAGAGTTGAGCAGGATTTCGTGGGCTGCTACTCGGTTTCCTGAAGTACTTCTAACCAAACGTTGTGAGACGATGCCTTTTAGAACGCTGGACAGTTCTTTCATGACATTCGCACGCATATCGTTGGGGAACATATTGCGGATACGCTCTAGCACTTGCTTAGAGTTGTTACCATGAATTGTGGCTAAACACAGGTGACCTGTCTGAGCATAAGAAAGTGCGTATTCCATGGCTTCTTGGTCACGTATCTCACCAATCAGGATGACGTCAGGCGCTTCTCGCATCGCATTCTTCAAAGCGTTGTGATAGTTCTTGGTATCGACGCCAATTTCTCGTTGATCAATGATGGATAGTTTATGGGGGTGAAGAAACTCAATAGGATCTTCAATGGTCAGGATATGGCCTGTTTCGCGACGGTTACGATAGTCAATCATTGCGGCCAGACTGGTTGACTTACCAGAGCCCGTTGGCCCACAAACGAGCACCAAGCCACTTCTTTCCACAACTAATCCTCTCAGAGCTTCAGGGAGCTTGAGTTTTTCGATTGTCGGAATGTCTGACTTGATATGGCGCATAACCATACCCACTTCGCCGCGCTGCAAAAAGACATTGACACGAAAACGGCCGATATCTTCAACGGATATTGCAAAATTGAGTTCCCAGTTGTCTTCAAACTCCTTTTTCTGCTGTTCATTCATCAATGAATAAGCTATGTCTTTAATGGCACCTGGCGGTAGGGCACCTTGGCCCATTGGCGTCGAAACACCTTCAATTTTCATATGAGGCGGAGCACCGGTACTAAAAAACAAATCAGATGCAGAGCGTTCTGCCATTAAACGGAGTAACAACTTGATATCCACGTGAGTTACCTTGTATTTATTGATTGAGAATGCAATGGGCCAATGGCCAAGTTTGTCATTATTATTCGTAGGAGCCCTAGGGCTGTCTATTAGTTTAGATGATTCTGGCTATAAGCGAAAATACCTATTTATCGAGAATTTATCACATTTCTGAAAATTTAAGTGCTTGTAACTTCAGCAAGTTTTCTCTTTTGTACAAAATTTGGCTGAGTAGGGCAAAGGTTTCTGTCAGATTTTGAGCGAAGGAGTAAGCGGGGTGTTGAGGGTTATAAAATTAAGGCTTTTTTGCATTAAACCATTGAAAACAAGGAGCGATTTGTATAGAGTGGGCGGCCTTCGACAGATTGCTTCAATTATCTGTCACGAGCTTAAAAGTTGCTCAATATTGGTGAGGTGGCCGAGTGGTTGAAGGCGCACGCCTGGAAAGCGTGTATAGGTTAATCGCCTATCGAGGGTTCGAATCCCTCCCTCACCGCCAGATACAAAAATGCGAACCCATGGTTCGCATTTTTTTTTGTCTGAACAGTCATTTTCGAAAGCGACCTATAGCACCCCCAATACTTTGCTGATTCTGGGTGTCCACATCATTATCACTGCTGCACTCACTCCAATCAAAGTGATTAGGATGCCGATAGTCATGACCGATGTGCCTCCCCAAACTTTGCCGCTTGAGCGTTGCCTATTGGCCCAAAAATACACCTCAGCAATAGCCATCGGTAATAGATAGCATGCGTACGACAAGAATAAATCCATAGGCCCATCAATGTTACGAGTGTTCCCATTAGGGCCTTGATTGACCATGTACCAACCCATTAAATAGAGCCGGAAGCTCCACACTCCGTTAACTAAAATAAAGGCATGAACTGCCCAGCGCTTATGCAAATTGATTTGCTTTTTGATGGCATAGTGCCAAGTAAAAAATACTGCCACGAGTATGAGCAAACCGTTTAGGGTAATTCCCAGGGAGGCAGTCACACTTTGCCATCTATCTCCGGTCCATTGTAGGTAGAGTCCTGTGGTTGCCCCAATAAAACCGAGTATTAGAAAGATCCTGCCGTTCCAGCGATGGAAGCTTTTAAATCGATTACGAATTTGAGGCACCAGCTGAAATAACCCAAACAGTGACAAATATATGGCAGGAATCACATGGCTAAAAAACAGGAAGCGATCAAATCCTTCACTGCTTTTGAGTTTGGGGGCTGGAGAGAAATCATTTACGTCCAGTCCGTTGGCCAGGGTGACGGCATAAATCATGAAGATATATAAAGCAAAGGCCCACTGCCCGACAAGGGCGATTGCCAGCCAACTCTGGGCGCTAATAGTCAGTGCCTTCTTTGCCGGCTCCAAGTGAAATAAATGAGAGAAGGTATTAGATTTTGTCATGCAAACAGCTCTATTTAACAAAAGTTAGGCTAGTTTGAATGCAAATGAATGGGTTTTCGCACCGAATTCCGATTTTGAAGCATAAATATCGGTTAATTAATGGCTTATTTGTCGTATTGAAGTTTTTTTTGCACCAGATATTGCTTACTTTAAAAAGTCGCTGCTCAAAAGAGAGATTGAGTATTTCAATTTTAGTTTTTGTCTATCAATGAGCATATTGATTCAAAGCTATTGCACCAGGAACCCAGATTCCAAATAACCAGGAATTATCGAAGGATAAGAGGTAGGAGAGAGCACGGCTTTCTAAGCAAGCTATTGTGTCTGGACAACGAATGGTCCTTGGCGAAACGACTGGCTATGCTAGCTCAAGTTCTTGAGAGAGACATTGCTGCCTGTATTGGTTTGGGGTGAGGCCTGTATTTGACTTAAAAGCTCTGGTAAATGACCCGGCAGAAGAAAAACCACTTTCAAGCCCAATCACCAGCACTGACCATTTTTGTTTGTCTGAGTCAGAGAGTAATACTTGCGCATGCTTTACACGTAACTCGTTGATGTACTGGTTAAAGTTACGAGCATCCAGATTATGTCTAACTGCATTGCTTATTCGATATTCTGGAACATCCAGTTTTCTGGCTACATCGGCCATTTTCAGATTAGGTTGTAAGAATAAAGATTCTCTCACTATCAGCTTTTCGATCTGTTCTGCTAACGGCGTTTCATCTGGGACTGATGATTTTGCTGCCTCAGGTGCTAATTCTTGTTGTTCAGGTCTCTTGTCAGAATTTGAGTTCGTAGTTAATGGATTGGATTTGAAACGCCAAACTAACAAAATTTGAGTGTTAATCAAAACAAAAAGGATGATGGCTGAAATTACCATTTCTTGTGCTGCCAGATCGGCAGAAAATACTCCCCGCGCCATTTTAGCCGTCGCCACTGCACAACCAAAAGTCGCTAGAAATAATAGGCGTTGGTATTTCTCTTGTGGGCTGCAAGAAGAGTAGCCTCGGCAGCCCTCCCAAAAAGACAGAACCAAGATATAGGATGACAATAGAACGGTCGCTTCTCGAAGTAGGTGCCGAATGAGATTATTGTCTGCATTAATACTGGAGTAAGTATAGTGAGCAAACAAATATCCTTGGTTGATCATAATGAGCAGGGCGATGGAGGCTGCCAAAAGATAGTGGCGAGCTGAGATTCCACCGTTACCCCTGAAAAGACTTCGAGATAGTAGCCAATAACAATTGCAAGTGGCACAGGCGCCTAGCCCTATTAAATACTGATATCCACCAAGGCTGCTGGCAGATAGATCCTTTGTTACAGACATGGCGATTGAGCCGCAAAAAACAGCAAACAAGATATGCGCTGTTTGTTTTCTTTTAATCAATAACTGAGCGAGCATAAAGCCCAGGCTGGTGAAAATCGTAATGACTTGAAGAGTTTGCAGCTCCATGTATTTCCACCCTAAGTTATTGATTCATTGCCCGCTAGAAAAATTATAACTTTCCATCTTTGGCGCTTCAATGTGGAAATTGTTTCAAAATAACATGGGCTAAGTTCTGCGGAGCCTACTTATGAGTGCTTCTTATGGATGTTTTAAGCATATCAAAGTTCTCATCAGAGGCTATTAGGCCTGGCTTGAGGCTTATCTCGGTATCTGTTCTTAGGTTCTATGGGCGCAGCTTGCCTGTGCCCATAGCTTATGATTAGTCTTTATCAGAACGCATTGCTGTTCCCAGTTTTCTATGCGCTTTAAATATGCTTAGTGACATTATTTCGTTGTTTTCATTTTCGTTAAATTTCAGTCTCATATAAGGCTTTCCCATAAATGTCCAAAAGCCGTCTGAGTCTGCTGGAAGTAATTCGATAATGCCTTTATTTGGCACATCTAGCATTAATTTATTTTCACGGCTTATTACTTTTAAATTGCCGTTAAAAAGTGGGGAAGGGTAGGAGCCAACATATTCTTGTAAATCTGTTTTTTGTTTCGTTTCATTATCCTTAGCTGAAGCAAAAGAAGTTAGTAGGGTTAATAACAGTATATAAAGACACATTGCTGCTTGTTTAAGTTTCATGGTTTTTCTCCATTTTGGGGGCGATAGTAAGCCGTAGGGCATAACATCTGCCTTAAAAAGTTAGGGTGTTAGGTGACGGTTAAGTTATTGCTTAGTGTTAAAAAGTTTAGACGTATTGATTCTTTACTTTAGCCCGACAATCTCTTTTAACTTATTAACGTGCTCTTCAAACGCTTTTTTCCCTTCCGTGCTTAGTGATACCCAGGTATGGTTTCTACCATTTCTTATTTTCTTTTCTACTTTGACAATACCTGCGTCTTCTAGCACTTTGATATGTTTTGAAAGCACTGAGTCACTGACCTCAAGATGATTTTTAATGACAATAAACTCCAAAGCTTCTGCGGGTGCTAGTAGAGCGCATATTTGTAATCTGTTGGGCGCGTGAATGATAGAGTTAAAACTTGAGTTACTCATTCTCCCTCCGTGATCTTAGAAAAGTCGCTAGTAGGGAAGTAATAAAGTGAAATCATTACAATCGTTGCATTAATGAGCCCTCCCACAATGGGCACCCACTCTTCTCCCGATTTATAAAGTTCCATTGAACCTATCGCAACCACTGTTAAAATCAATAGTTCTATTGAGACAAATAATCCACCTTTCATTCCGTTGGGCGTTAACTTTAGTTTCTTCCCATCTAATCGGAGAGAAACATACCGATAAGTCATTACGCATATAAACAAAACTGTCGATACAATGGTTATGAATGACCATAAGCTATTGCCACTACTATAGCTGGCTGATGTTGTCATAACCCCGAAAAGGGCCGCAGCTATTAACATGACCGATAACGTTGGTCTAAATGAAGTGATTGAATCTTTTTGGCTGTTTTCAATCATCTTTAATGCTGATTTAGCATTTTCATGGGTTATATCTTGCTCTTGATTATTCATACTTCACCACTTTAGCTTTAATGTTGATCGTTTATTCAAACTTCTACCGTTATGAACTTATTTCGCAACAGGTGTAAGTGTCAGACCTCGATCTCGTAACAGTTGAATCACTCCTTGCTTACCGCCAAGATGTCCTGCTCCAACGGCGATAAACGTAGGCTTCTTAGCAATAATAGAAGGGATCTTTTTCGCCCAGCTTTTATTACGTTTATCTAGTAGTTCTCGCTTTACTTCTTTATCGACACCCATATCATCAAATGAATGGCTTGTATAATTAAAAAGCTCTTCAGTGTCTTCAGAAAAATACAAATCTAATAATTTCTGGGTTTGTTCTGCTCCCTTTTTATATAGAGCAACTTGTTTGGAAGATAATAAGTCCCCATATTGAGGCGTCATTTTTTCAAAAGCCCTCAACTGATCGGCGACTTTCTCTAGCCCAAGAACTTCCTTATTGTTTTTCTTTGCTAATTGTAAGATTTCTTTTTCTATTGAAGTCCTTTGGGCACATTGAAATTGAGAGATGGTCATTAACCTCATTAATGAAAAAACACTCATATAATCGAATTTATCCAACTTCATCCCCGTTATATCATTAAACAGTTCTTCGAATTGTTGATACTGAGGCTTGGACATACGCTCTTTAAGTGACACGTCAGAAAACATGGCTTTATGCATTATTTGTTTCTCCGCTTTGTCATCCATGTCAATTTCTCCGACCAATTGCTCTGTATTGTTTATGCCATCCACAAAGCGCTGATCTAGCGTAAAGTCTTTATTGCAAATTACATGTATGGTTCCAGCTAAATACGAAGGTTCTGATACTTCTGGTCCTGTAATTTTCCATACCAACGATTGAGAACTGTCTGTTTTCTGTATTGGATTAATACTTGATGAATCAGCTCTGGATAGGGAGCTAAATGTCACCAGAAGCACAAAAGTAGTGGCAGCTATTAAAATGTTCCACGCAAAAGCTTTGGTGTTAAGAATGTTACCAAGCATAGTTAACTCCTTACTTGCCAATATGGAAAGTAATATTATCATCGACTTTCCGTATTGGCAAGTTAAAGCTTTCCAAGTTGGAAAGTTAGATGTGTTGAGAGCCGATATAAAGTGTTTGTTAAGAGAGAAGTGCAATCGCTAAGATATTAAGTATGTCAGCACTATAAACTTTAAAAATCTATATTGATCAGTGGTTTATGAGATAGTTGTCGCAGAGTTTAGGTAGAGCGGAAGAGGAGATTGCTATCGAAATTTAGGGAGTCATTGACAGTACACTAATTGCGGTGAGCACTATCCATCCTGGATGCTTTCCTTTGGTACCTATCAAAACCAGCAGTGCCCCCAAGAACATAGTCGCTGTGATTATTTTCATTATTATGTCTAGATGATTGATGCTATCTAATGTCGCAACAGAACATAAAATAACGCCAAGAGCCCATCCAAACAAAGTCACCAAGTGCCAGCTAACCCACAAAATTCTCACTTGTCTTGGTCTTAATAGCTTACCTCCGTGTGAAGGAATGATTTCATCCTTACGAAGAGATTTGAAAATCAGAACTTCACCTAGAATAGAGTGAACTAAGCCTAAAATGAACGATAAGATCCCTGCCGTTAGTAGCATACTCACTTCCCAGAGTTAATTTTTCCTGATTAATGCATACAAATATAATGACTCCACATAGAACTTTCCATACTGCCTGTTATTTACTGGATCTCTGGTTTGGATTTTGTTCTTAACAAAAGTGGGTTGGCATAACGGTTAAATAGCATTTTGGTTATCCAATAGATCGTGAGCAACAGCAGGAATATGAGTGGTAACCAGAGTAATTGGGCCTCTACGATCCAGCGAGGGAAAATGTCCTGTGCTAGAAACGAAGCGACCGCCATAATAAAAGCGAAAAGCATTCGCCATAAATGTCTGATTATGCGGTGCTTGCCTTGAATACCTCTGGCTACGATCATTCTTAAATCAAGCAAAGCAGAGGCCGTTGCGATAGAAGCAAAGATATAATAAGCCATGGCTGGCAAGTCGTTTAAACGACCATCTGGAGAGTTTGCTGCAGTAATACCCGATTGGATCAAGTTAAAGGCGACAACAACAATGAGCAAAAATGCGCTAATGTCTTTATAGTCGATAGTATTTTCTTGCTTACTCACTGTTAACCAAGAAGTGAGCGCCAGATAAAAAGCCAGAATGGAAATATAAACGAAGTCATTGGCATTGTAAGCAAGATAGGCTGCGCTGGCTGATGCTATCAACAAGGAAATTGAAAAGAATTTTCCGGCTTTTCGGTGTGATATTTTTCCTTTTGCAGTCGACAAGGCAATCGTGCCAAGTATGAGCGCGATAGCTCCTGAGATAACGTGAACATAGATCATTGCTGATTTCCTTGAGTTAGTGCTTTAACAGCCTTAGTCTCCAATGTCTTACTCTATCATGGTACCTAGGTGAAGAGCTTTAGCAACTATAGAGTGTAATAAATTATTTTCTTTCATTTTAAGTTGCTTGTTTTAGTTGCTACTATTCAATGACTACAAACTGCATCTAGGCCATTGTAATGTCTGAGTTTTCTATTCGTTTATTAACAAACGAAGAAGTAAGGCAAAATATTCCATCTATCGCTCGTTTGAGGATTGATATTTTTAGCGAGTATCCCTATTTGTATCAAGGTGGCTTCGATTATGAAAGCAAATATTTGAGTAAATTTAATGATACACCTGACAGTATTATAGTAACGCTTAGTCAAGACAATACTGTTGTAGGCGCTATAACGGGGTTGCCCTTGCAATATGAGGATGATGACGTTCAGTCTCCGTGGCAGAAAAAGGAAGGGGATGTGGCTTCCATGTATTATTTTAGCGAAATACTTCTTTACCCTAGGGTGAGAGGGAGGGGATATGGAAAGCGGTTATTTCAATTTGCAGAAGAAGCCATTCAGGAACTTGGTCGTTACTCTGAGTTTTTAATTGCTACGGTTATTCGAGAAGATGATCATCCTGGTAGACCAGAAAATTATTCCAGTCTGGAGCCTTTATGGCGATCGTTGGGTTACGAAAAGAGAGATGACAAAGTTTGCCACATATCCTGGAGAGAAATAGGTGAAGAGTCAGAAAGTGATAAACCTTTGGTTTTTTGGAGAAAGTCGATTCAATAAGCTAAATCGTTCTCTCAGATTAGAGTGAAAGTGATATACATAAAAGAAATACGTTGGTATATGGAAGATCGAAAATGCTACAAGTGTATTTGGGATATAGGAAAAGTGATACTGCGTATTTGATTAATATAATACTAAATGGAGAAATGTTGCTGAAAAGGATGTAGTTAATGGCTAAATAAGTGCTTACTAAAAATGAAAAAGCTACAACCGATAAGCTAAAGTTGAGTATTAACTGTAGAAGGTTACTTGTCATTTTCATACTAAAAACCTTATCTAGCAGACGAGGCGAGACCTTGCACTTATTCTGATATCAGGATAAGTGCTACTTTACTTACTTTTGGGGTGAGTTATTGGCGGCGTCGCATCCTTGACCGATGATACTCAACAGCTTATTCAGTTGTTGAGAGGAAAGCCTTTATCATCATGCCGCCATCCTTAACTAATTATTTCCGGTATACATCAAAGTTTGTCGACTTAAGGTCCATTGCTTTAATGGCTCTTCCTATAGTTAGAATGACTCCTAGCTGAACAAATAAGCTAGAGAAGCTAGGTAGCAGTAGACGCAAGTCGTAATTTTGTATAGCGAGCATTGCAACTAAGAACAGGCTGCTGACTATACTCACGATAACCAATCCAGTGATCGCAGCCTTTACCTGTTTATATCGATCTTCCGCTGCCTGGTGTGGGTCGGATTTTCTTCCGTAGAGATTCCAATAGATGATGCCAGCAAAAAACAGGTTCATAACAGTCATTGAAACTAGATTCATAACCAGTTTTCCGTCTATAGCGAAGTCGAAGTTGTAGACAAACATAACAAAGACAACAAATATCAAATAGCAAATAAATGCGGATGCTAAAAGGCTTACAGAGACATAGTCGGTTAGTTTTCTTGGTGTTAAGGTAGCAGAGCGTTTAGATGCATCATTTTGCTCGCGCATAAGCTTTAACTCTTTAAAAGTAAACAATTCAAGTAAGGCTATTGGCAGCATTTGTATGATGTAGTAAGCCATCGGGATGGCTTCCGAAATTTTCCCTTCGGTTTGTGAATCCCAATAAGCAACAGCCAGTAAGATTGCAAGACCGAGAACAGAGTTAACTCCATTAACAAACTGAAAGATGGCCAGTCTTTTTACAAAATAATCTGGGGTGTGGGTGTAGAGCTTGGGATACTCGTCTGCAGGGTAGTTTTGCAAGACATGTTTTACTCTGCTCGAAATGATTGATGGATAATAAATCGAGATCAACCAAATTTGTGCTATGAATATGGGATAAAAGATTAGATTGCTATACATAATCATTCCTCGATTTTAATTGTCGTTGACAATATTTTTGAATGCAATTCTAAGCTCGGAGTCTGTTGCTCCTACCGCTTTGAGTTCTTTAACGACGGCTTGCAGTCGCGTATGGATTAATGCGTTAATGTCGATGCCTGAATTTATCTTTGCATCGGGATGAATGTAGGTTCCTCGATAGCCTTTCGTTTCGATAACGCCATCTCTTTCTAAAAATTTAAAAGCTTTAGCTACCGTTTTATTATTCACTTCCAGATCATTAGCCAGTTGCCTGATAGAGGGTAACGGATCACCCGCTTTGAGTTGATTGTTTAGTACCGCCGATTTTATTTGTTCAATCAGTTGGGCAAAAACGGGCAGCGAGTCTTCAATGTCTATTTCGATATTCACACAGAACTTTCCTTAACTTGTTGTGCCACTTGTTCCAATGGTACAACTTGGTTTTGATTTGATCAAGCTTATGAGTTTAAATTTTCTTCAGTAAAGATAAAAAAAGGATAAAAAATCAATTAAAACAGACAGTTAAGGTTTTGCTTTGATATGCTGAAAAGTAGGAGTAAGGATGAGGGAGTTGCTTTGTCTGGGAGATGTGCCCCCCTAGTTAGAGGGGGACACCCCTGGACGATAGTAAGGTTACAAGAAGAGAATATCCACCTGATGAGAGAGAAGGGGAGCTAACAGCGTAGAACCAAACTAACGATTAACGACCACAGGTCATCATCAAGAAACCACAAAAAGCAGCGTTAGTGGATGTTAAAGTTGAATCCACTTTCTGCTTCATCGTGTGAATTGCTTGCTTGTATTTCTGATAAAAGTCCCAACTGGGTGCTGGTTTGTATTCAAGTCCCTGTAGTTCAAAATGAGCAATGACATTTTTCGCCGTCGTGGGTTTAACAAATACTTCCTCATTAGGATAAAAGTAGTTGGGAATAATGGTCGTTAATGACCACTTCGCCAGTTTCTGCCCCTGAAGTAATGTTAGAAGATCGTTAAATCCTTTTTTTTGGTCGCCATGAAGTTGATTTTTGAGTGCGTTGCTGAGTTTTCGCGTTTCTTTATCGTTGAGTGAATGTACAAAATCGCGAAACTTGGGCTTTTCAAACATAGATACCATGGATGAACGGCTGATCATTTTTATCATATTCTCCGCAATATCTTGAGGTTGACGAAAATGACTTTTCTTAAAGTGATCGTTAGCAAAAGCAATCATCGCGTCCATCTTGTGCTTTTTCCCTATGGCCTGCATATCTGGATGTAAAAAACCGCCCGGATACCGATGCAAAAATTCGTGTTCTGCTTGTTGCAATTTAGTGGTGTTCATTGAGTTTCCCTTTGGCTTGACGACGAAAAATCCAGGAGATACAAAGTCCGTAGAGTAAAAATTGAAGTAGAAGGTACAGGCTTTCTAAGGCGATGAAGAGTCCCATATCTGGAATCGTTTGCTTGGCAATAAATGCGATAACATGAGTGCTCCATAAAAACAGGCCCATAAGCAAAGAATATTTTAGTGCTTGGCCTAGAGAGTGGCCATTTACGCGAATGATCGAATATAGAGTTGATAGCACTAGCCCTTGCACAAAAATAGAAAGAAAACCCAGTGCAAAGCTAGGCTCTCCTTCAAAGTAGTTAAAAGCTTTGTAACGTTCTTCAAACAAAACAATATGCCAAAAGATGGCAAAAGGGAAGGTAACAAAAGTATAAGCCAAGGTGCCTTGAATGATCATTCTCGCAGACATGCTAATACCTTTAATTGAATGGGCTAATGTGATTGGGAAGTTTTGCCATCGCTTTTTTAACAGCGTGGCGTTCGCTCATATTGTGGTACCAGCGGTCAATATTAGAGTAGTCGTTAAAATTCAGTTGGGTGTGATGCTGCGTTTGGCAGTAAGCAAAAGCAATGATGTCGGCAATGCTTAATTGATCGTTGACTAAAAAGTTTTGTTGCTCCAGTGCATTGTTAAAAACGGGTAGCTGTTGTTGCAAAAACTCGTTGGCTTCAGCGATATTGTCTGGGTTGGCCTGGCTGTTTGGGATGTAGGACTTTATTAACTCCTCAAAATATAAAACACCCATCCAACGCCCAAGATGGAACCCAAAGAGGTCGATCCATTGATTTACTTTGGCATGATCTTTTGCTGAGTTGCCATATAATCGATTGTCATTTTCTTCTGCGAGTAAGCGGCAAATTGAGTTGCTTTCTATGTAGTAGTCGCCTTGGTATTCAATCGCAGGTATTTTGCCAAGAGGGTGTCTTTCTAAGTGTTCAGGAGACTTGTGCTCGCCTTTGGAGGCATCCAAAAGATGAAGTTCATAGTCAAGGCTCAATTCTTCTGCTGTGATTAATACTTTGGATAAATTAAATGTAGGGAAACCGTAAATGTTCATACTCACTCCTGAGATGTGTCAGTTTACTTGTTTTTTGCAAGTATAATATAGGCCTTGTACTTGTAAAATGCAAGTAACTAAATTAGAATTGAAACATGACTTCTATTGATAAAATGCGCTCGGCCTGTGCCGTTGCAAATGGCCTTGAGATTTTAGGTGATCGCTGGACTCTACTGATTATCAGAGATCTTATGTTTACCAACCGACGCGAGTTTGGCCATTTTCTCAACGCGGGGGAGGGTATCTCTACTAATATTCTCTCTGAGCGTTTGGAGCGTCTTCAATGCCATGGGATTATTAGCAAACAACCTCACCCCGATCATGGTAAGAAAAATATTTATGAGTTGACGGATCAAGGTATCGCGCTTGCGCCGACCATGATTGAGTTGACTTTGTGGGCACTAGACTCGATTCAGAATACCTTTGCACCACCTCAAGTTATTGAGCTGATGAAAAAAGATAAGGAAAAGTTGTTGCAATTGATTCGGCAGCGGACGGTGTTGGTCGAGGTGCCTTTATAAAGATAAGCAACATGTTGCCCGACTGATATTTAGGCAAGGAAAGACTAGGATACTTTCTCGGCTTTATGTACCCATTCTTCAATTTCGGGCTGGAGATAGACTTGTTCTAATAGCTCGTCACTCCAATCTGCACCGAGCTTTCGAAGCAATAGTAAAGCGGCTACCTGTACAGCTGGTACTTCACTCCATACAGAATGATTTAAAGCACGCAAATGATTGCCGTCGAGTTGTTTCGCGTTGAACTGATCGAGACAAGTTTGACAGACAAAAGCGCAATGTTCTAAGACTGGCTCATTGGGAACGGGCGGCACCTCGAATATATTCAAGCTTACACCACTAGCCTGACAAAGCTCACAATGATGTTTCGCTCGTCGCGTTAATGTTTTGCCAAACAAACTTAACTCTGAGTGTCGCTGGCGGTGTTTCTCTAAACCTTTGGCCATTATTTACTGGTTTTTAATGGAAGGGGCATGCAGAATAGCAGCCTTATAGCGGGTTAAGCAACCAAATATCAATGAACGAAACAAACCCATCTCCGAACGATCTTAAGCAACGTGTAAAGAACGCCTTTAGACAGTTACAAATCACCTATCCTGAACTAGAAGACTGGACGCTTTTTTTTGATTCGGCCCGTCGCCGTGCGGGGGCCTGTGTGCCTTCAAAGCAACGTATACAAGTGAGCCGTTACCATCTACAGCATAACTCCTGGCCAGTGGTTGAAGACACGCTGTTGCATGAAGCCGCTCATGCTCTGGCTTGGTATTACCACGAATACACCGGGCATGGTGCAATATGGAAACAATATGCTCGTCAGTTAGGCGCATCTCCGCAAGCTCGAGGCCATTTTGAAGTACCGGAGTATCCCTGGGTGGTGGTTTGGTATCAGCAAGAAAGGCAAGAGCTGGTTAAATTGGCTGGTCGCTACCGAAAGAATCGCAATATTAAGCAGTTTGCAATTAAAGGGCGCCCGGATACCAAAGGACAAATATTTTATTTGGCAACTGAGGACTATCTGCGCTGGGAGCGAGGAGAGGTCGAATTGGATAAACTCAGCCTTGTTCATTAAATCAACTGAAACAAACTGGATATTTATGACTCAGTAAGAGACAATAGCTCGGCTGTCAGCCAGGCTCTATCGGCAAGCTGATAGAGTACGAAGAAAGGCTGAATCATTGTATTTAAGGTGTTGATGTATCATGAACAAATTAGCTTTATATTATTTTCCTTCTTGTCCGTTTTGCCACTACGTTCTTGCGTCGCTGGACTCCATGAGTTTAGACATTGAACTCAAGAATATTAATCAGGATTTTGACGCTCGTAACGAGTTGATGGCAGGTGGCGGAAAAACTCAAGTTCCCTGTCTAAAAATTGAGAAGGATGGCGATACTCAGTGGATGTACGAAAGCCGCGATATCGTCGATTATTTGCTAAAAGAAAACGCGCAAACTGCGTAAGTAATGGATTCAATAAAACACCGAGTATCAAGTCAATGTGTACTCGGTGTTTTGTTATTGCCAGGCCATTTCTAGTTAGAGATCACGCTATTCACTGGTTGAGATTGTCCATCACCATTCACAATCCTTACATGTTGGCGCTCTAATCCTCTGGGTTCTTTCACTCCACAAGAGTGTGCGATCAAGCAGACACCGTATTCAATGTATTTATGATAGTTGGCCACTCGTTCCGATTTTTCCTGTGGCACCAAACCTTTTTGCAGTGTTTTATTATGGGTAGTAATGCCAGTAGGGCAGGTATTCTTATTACATTGTAATGCTTGAATACAGCCAAGAGAAAACATAAAACCACGAGCAGAGACAACAAAGTCAGCTCCCATCGATAATGCCCAGGCAACTTTTGATGGTGTAATCATTTTGCCAGATACAATCACCTTGATTCGATCTTTTAAATCTCTTTGACGCAATTCATCTACAAGCCATGGCAAACTTTCACGCACCGTTAATCCCACGTAATCCATCAAAGGTTGTGGTGCGGCTCCAGTCCCTCCGTCGGCACTATCAAGGGTGATAAAATCTGGGGCAGATTCGATGCCGCGATGTTTAATTTCTTCAAATAAGCGTTGTATCCAGTTAAGCTCACCTAATACGGCTTTAAAGCCGACGGGTTTACCCGTTGTTTCACGCACCAACTGGATCATATCTAACAGATCACTGGGAGATTTTATTTCAGGGTGTCCGTTAGGGCTGATAGATGCCGTATGAATTGGAATACTTCTGATTTTAGAAATTTCTTCCGATACTTTTTCTGCGGGTAGTAATCCGCCTTTACCCGGTTTGGCACCCTGGCTCATTTTTATTTCGAACATTTTGACTTGGTCATGAGCGGCAATCGACTTTAGCTTTTCGATATCGATAGAACCGTTTTCATTACGTACGCCATATTTAGCGGTACCTATCTGAAACACCAGATCAGCTCCACCTTCTAAGTGGTAAGAAGATAAGCCACCTTCACCAGTATTCATCCAGCAACCTGCTTTTGCTGCACCTTTTGATAGGGCCAATACTGCAGGAGCAGAAAGAGCGCCATAGCTCATTCCTGATATATTAAAAATGGATTTTGCATCGTAGGGGTGTGGGCAGTGTGGGCCAATGCGAAGTGGTTGAACAGGTGTGGCGTCTTCTTCTAGAGTCGGAAATGCGGAATTCATAAAAATGATGGTTCCTGGCATTTCCAGATTACGGGTTGAGCCAAACGCAATGGTTCTGTCTACGTCTTTGGCTGCGCGATACACCCAGCTTCGCTCTGCTCGATTAAAGGGAAGTTCTTCTCGATCCATGGCAAAAAAGTATTGACGGAAAAACTCACCCAGATGTTCAAACCAGTAACGAAAACGACCAATCACGGGATAGTTTCGACGAATCGTATGTTTGCTTTGTGTAATATCGATAAGATACAGCACGATAATGCTTAAGAAGGCAATACCGAGTAGCACTACAAAAGTTACAGCCAGATACAACAACAGTTGAAATGCGAACTGCTCAAACATAATGATTCCTTATTGTAAGTGTCGTTTTTGTCGAATCGATCGTTTATTGAGAGATGATGAGGTGTCCATCATTTCATTTTTTTGAGGGTTATATTCGAATCTTCCTTTTAGATTGGAAGCATCAAAATCTTTTTTCAGGGCAAAGATTACGGGTTCCAAAATCTCTGGGTGCAAACTTTCTACCGCCTGTGCGATGAGATCGAACCAGCGACGCAGATGAAGCTGATGAGTCTGTTGAGTTTGTTCATAAAACCAATCTGACAATATTAAAAATTGTTCAAAAGGATTGGTATTTAACAGAAGAGGTAATGTTGTGCGGAAACGTCCAGAGTTAGCCACCATGTCCCAATAGCGGGCAAAGCGATTCACCCGTTGCATGGTTAAGAAGTCCACGGAGTTATTTTGCAAAATATTGAATGGTGGTAGCGGATTAAAACGCAGATCAAAGGAGTCTGTATGTCGAATAATCGGACTGCCTTTTAGACGTTTTAATATTCCCATCTGGATTTCATGGGGCCTGCATTCATAAAGCTGGTTAAAACTGTCGGCAAAGGTTTCTAATGTTTCGCCTGGCAGTCCAAAAATGAGGTCGGCATGAATATGAGCCGTCGTGTTGTCTCGTAGCCAGGTTAAATTGTTTTTGGACTTCTCGTTATTTTGCTTACGACTGATATGGCTTTGTACTTCGCTATTAAAAGTTTGAATACCTACTTCAAACTGCAAAGTCCCTTCTGGGAATTGCTTTAGAGCTTCTTTTAACGCTTCGGGTAAATGATCGGGAATCACTTCGAAATGCAAAAACAAATCATCACTCATGCGCTCCAGAAAAAACTCCAGAATGGCGATGGTTGTTTTTATTTTTAGATTGAACGTTCGATCAACAAATTTAAAATGACGGGCACCGCGTTGATACAAATCCTCCATGGCATCCAGAAAACGCTGCAATTCAAATGGGTAGGAGGTTTTATCTAACGACGATAAGCAGAACTCACACTTAAAAGGGCAGCCTCGAGAAGCTTCCACATAAATCAATCGGTGACTCAAATCATCGTTAGAATAGTGAGAGTAGGGGAGCTCCAGTTCCGCTAACTTCACAGGTTTGGAGTTTAAGACTTTCTTATCGGGTTTTTGCTCAGCCAAAATATCTTTACATAGCTGATAAAAACTCAAATCAGCCGCACCGGTAAGTACATAATCGGCAAACTCAATCAATGGCTGCTGCTCTGTCTCGTAACTCACCTCTGGGCCACCCAACACGATAATGATATCTGGCGCTAAGGTCTTAAGCTGACTTATCACCGCCAGTGTTTCTTCAGTATTCCAGATATAAACGCCAAAACCAACGATCTTTGGTTTAAGGGAAAGAATTTCTTCTACCATATCAATGGCTTTGCCCTTAATCGTAAACTCTCGCAACAAAGTCTCCTGTTGCAGCTCTTTGAGGTTTGCGTACAGATAACGCAATCCAAGGCTGGCATGGATGTACTTAGCGTTTAACGTGGACAGAATGATATTTGGCATGGCTGATTGAGTATTCGCAAGTTTCTATCTAATGGTCTGGGGTGAATTATATAGGAAATATGGGGATGACGCAGGCATTCGGTCGAGTCTTTGTTATTTTTATGCTCTTCAGGTACTGCTGGACGAGCCCCTTTTGTAAGTCCACAAAAGGGACGGAAAAGGCCACTGTTTCAGGATAAGGCCTATAGGCACCACTCTGTAAAGCCTTATCCAGTCACGATGGAGTCATCTGACAATTCAGAGCTTAGAAGGAAAACCAAGCTAAAACACAAAATCTGATCGAATCTTCCTTGGCACGTTTAAGGTCAAAAAATCCCTTCAGAACCGACAAGCATACTCAATCCATAAAATCCTAGATGAGCAAATGCCAGCGCAGCGACCAAGGGCGTTTTGCCCCTATCTTGTAATACAAGATGGGATCTAAGGACCTTCTTTTTCGCTCTTGAAAAAGAATGGTCGCCGCATACCCGAACAGGGCATAAAGGCGAAATCTGTACTGATCAAAAATGGGAAGTTCACAAGTATTAATTTAGATCTATAAAATTACTGTTTAAAATGCTCTAAGTTCAAAGCGCTTCGAAATAATAAATAAAAAATTTTTAAAAAACTTTATTGAAAACAAAAAATCCACCCCTATATAGAACTTACGGGATGCCTAATGAGGGTCTCGAAATTAAAAACTTAAACCTTGCTTAATTTAAAGGAGGTCATTATGACTACTCGTTTTTCTTTATCACCATTATTCCGCCACTCTGTAGGCTTTGATCGCTTCAACGACTTCTTCGAAAACATCACTATGCGTGATGAAAACAACGGAGGAGGATTCCCGCCTTATAACATCGAAAAGGCCGGAGAAGACACTTATTTTATTACCATGGCTGTTGCAGGATTTCGTGAATCAGACATTGAAATTAATGTTAAAAAAGACACGCTAACAGTTACTGGACGCATTGAAGATAAAACTGACGAAACAACCACTTATTTACATCGTGGCATCGCTACTCGCGCTTTCGACCGTCAATTCCGTTTGGCGGATCACGTAGAAGTTAAAAGTGCTGAACTCAAGCACGGCTTGCTACGAATTCAACTAGTTCGAGAAACGCCAGAAGAAGAACTCGTTAAACGAATTAATATCAACTAAACCAAAAAAGCGCATGAGAATGCGCTTTTTTAATCATTAATAATCCAGCAAGAGCTGAGCTCTTGTTGGGTTTATCCAATTAACCTTCGATAATATTAAAAACTTTTTCTAATCGAGCAAGTTTAAAAACTTTTAAAGCTGGTTCGCTTACTTGCTTCAAATAAAAGTCTACGTTGTTTTTCTTGGATGCTTGCAAAGCTTCAACTAGACTTGCCACACCTGACGAATCGATATAAGAAACTTCAGACATATCAACAACAACATTTTGCCCTTTTTCTACCCATTCCAATAACACTTTACGTGCAGAAGGAGAGCGTTCCAGATCGACATCGCCGTCTAAAAATACTACGGTTTCTTCGCCGTTTTGTGCTACTTGATAACTCATTCATTGTTCCTTTTGTTGTTGCCGCTGTTCTTGTTGTTATGTGTTTTAGTCATAACTAAGCGATTTCCCGCTCCAGCTGGCGGTTTTTCGTAGGATACAGAATCCATCAGCTCATTCATAAAATGTAATCCTAAACCGCCCGGCTGTAGAGGCTCCCTCGGTTTAGGTACGCAGCAATCTGGATTGCAAGGCTGGGCGTAATCCACTAATTCAACAGAGAGTGTATTATTTGTCAAATAAAGCGCTAAATCAATCAATCCGCCTTGCTCCGACTGATAAGCATGGCGAATAATGTTCTGGCAGGCTTCATCCACGGCTAATACGACCTCATCGGCTACCTCCCGGCCAAAATCAGCGGCCTTAAGATGCTGGCACACCAAACCTCTCACCTCCTTTAAATTATGGGGATAGGCTTCAAATTGAAGTGTTAACAGCGCATCTTTGTTTTGCATCATTCTCTGGTTGGCATCAATATTTGCTATGTTTGCCCTAAAAGCCACAATTATAGGTTACCCATCGTCATTTGCCGATTACCTCAAGATAGAGAGATAGCTATAGCGCAAGTCATTTAGCTTTGGCAATAGATAAGGTTCATCAATTACTTACTATATCTGTTTTTGAGAGCATTGATGTGACAATTTTGCTTCATTTAGTGCTTATTGAGATATGTTTCGGTGGTTAAGAGCGTGCAAGGAATGAACAATGAAAACATTGAATTTCTTGAGTTGCTGCTAAGTTAACCATAATGAATAAGCTTTGAGCGACCATCTGAGTGGGGATTAATCAAAAAACTATCCTGCTGAAAAAATTATAGATTTCTTACAATCCGGGCTTTCCATTTCTTGGGAAATTGTGGATAATGCGCCCTCACCACGCTATGGGTACTTACTGGTCCCCTCGCAATGATAGGTTGTGAACCCCGCCAGGCCCGGAAGGGAGCAACGGTAGCAACTGACTCGTGTGCCGAGGTCGGGCTGGTAAGTCCCACCCAAAACTGTTTGCGCAGAACCTCTTATTTTTCTTCCTGTTTTTCATCATTTTTCTCAAACTCTTTGCTTCATTTTGTTAGAGTTCAGGGCCTGAGTCGATTATAATGAACGCCTGACGACGAATGATAAGAACAATAATCACGCGGATAAATCTGAATGTCATATACCGTATTAGCGCGCAAATGGCGGCCCAAAAACTTTTCTCAGCTGGTCGGTCAATCCCACGTACAAAAAGCGATTGTTAATGCGATCGAGCAAGATCGTCTGCATCATGCCTATTTATTTACTGGTACCCGTGGTGTTGGTAAAACAACCATCGCTCGTATTTTTTCCAAGTGCTTAAATTGTGAGCAGGGTGTTACTGCCAACCCTTGTGGTGTGTGTGGCACCTGCCGCGAAGTGGATGAGGGTAATTTTGTTGATCTCATCGAAGTGGATGCGGCTTCTCGTACTAAAGTAGAAGACACTCGCGAAATACTTGATAACGTACAATATCGTCCTACTCGGGGTCGTTACAAGGTATACCTGATTGACGAAGTACACATGCTTTCTAACAGCAGTTTTAATGCATTGCTAAAAACTCTGGAAGAACCGCCTCCCCATATTGTGTTCTTATTAGCGACCACCGATCCGCAAAAGCTCCCAGTCACGGTGTTGTCTCGTTGTTTGCAGTTTCATTTAAAACGTATGACACCTGAGTCCATTCAAGAGCATTTAGAGCAGGTACTACAAGCCGAACAAATACAGTTTGACTCCAACAGCTTAAAGCTATTATCTAAGGCTGCTGATGGCAGTATGCGTGATGCGCTTAGCCTACTGGATCAAGCCATCGCTTTTGGTGGCGGACAACTTGAGCATAGTGAAGTTGCGGATATGCTGGGCGCGGTTGATCAGCAGTTTGTATTCCAGTTGTTGCAAGCGTTTGCTCACAATGCGCCTAACGAAATTATTGAAGTGACTGAGCGCATGTCTGAGTTTGCACCTGATTACAATGCGGTGCTTGCTGATTTGTTATCGGTTTTGCACCAGTTGGCGGTCGCACAAATTGTTGGCACTACTTATTTAGATGACGAGCGTTACTCGGAGTTGGCACAGCAGCTGTCGCAACAAGACATTCAACTCTTTTATCAATTAGGTCTCAATGCACGTAAAGACCTGTCTTTGGCACCCGATGCTAAAGAAGGCTTTATTATGGCGCTGATCCGTATGCTGGTTTTCCGCCCGCAATCGGCTAAGAATCCAATGCCGCAAACGGCCCCAAAAAACTTCAGTACCCCACAGCCAACACCAGAAAAAAAAAATCGTGAAGTAGCAGCGGAACCCGTTGCTTCTCAAGCTCCGGCTCCGGCGCCAATACAAGCTCAGGCGGTGACTGCACCAATGCCGAACCCACAGGTCGCGGAGCCTCCGCCACCACCTATGCCTGTTAAGAAACCTGCGACGGTTTCTCGAGCGCAAGAGGCGATGGCGGCAATCAAAGAGCCCGCTATCGAAGCCGCGTCATCGGTTAATGGTAATCACACCAAGGCTTCTGTTGTTACTGAGCCTGTGCAAAGAGCGCCTGCCGAATCGGCTCCTGTTGAAAGTGCGCCTGTTGCCCCCATATCTGTATCAGAGACTACCGTTGAAGCGAAACCACAAAATAGCCAGGCTTTGTCTCCAGCTCAACGTATCGAGCAAGCATTAGGAAGAACTCCGGCAAAAGACGAACAAACTACGTCAGCTGCACCGCCCAGTGAAAAGCCCGTGCCTGTGAAAGAAGCGACTCCTGTTGCTAAAAATGACGTGTTAGAACCGGCTCATTGGCATCGTTGCTTACAGCAAATAGACATCACCGGACAGGCGTTTCAAGTACTTAACAACAGTCAGGTTCGGGGATGGCAAAATAGCGAGTTGCAGTTGGATATACTCTCAACGGTACAAAATTTTATTACGCCAAAAGTTCAGCAAAAGGTTAAAGAAGCATTATCTAATGTGTTTGGTGAGTCTATTGAGGTGAGCTTTACGACGGCTGAGCATGATTTGATGACTCCCAAAAAGTTATCAGAACAATTGCACCAGCAAGCGCTGGAAGAAGGCTTAAATAACTTAATGGCGAACCCCAAGTTAAGCACCATTGTTGATCAATTTTCGGTGCAACTCTCGGTTGATAACATTATGTTAAAGCCAGCGTAAATTTTTTAAGCACAGCTCCTAAACATCTTTTAAATTTGATTGGTAGATGTTTGCGCAATTTGTAACAGCTGTGCATTAACGTAACTTATTTTAAAAAATATTTGTTAGAGGTAAATTATGAAAGGCTTAGGTAATATCATGAAGCAGGCGCAGCAGATGCAAGAGAAAATGCAGCAGATGCAAGAAGAAGCTGCGTCTCTAGAAGTCACTGGTGAAGCAGGTGCCGGAATGGTAAAAGTGATCATGAATGGCCGTCATGATGTGCGTCGTGTAGAGCTGGATGATAGCTTATTGCAGGACGATAAAGAGATTTTGGAAGATTTGATTGCTGCGGCTATAAATGACGCTGTTCGCAAAGTTGAAACTCAAACACAAGATAAAATGTCTGAGTTAACATCTGGCTTACCTATTCCTCCTGGTTTTAAAATGCCATTCTAATATTCGCTATGAGTTCGTAAAAGCTGCTTATTGTTTGAGTAAGCAGCTTTTGCTTTTGTGTTAATTACAGAATTGCTTACCTGTCTAAAAATCTTCTCGCCTTTTGAGTTGCCACTATTATGAAACAATCACCGTTGTTAGAAAGTGTTATCGAAGCCTTCCGCTGTTTACCTGGTGTAGGGCAAAAGTCTGCTCAACGAATGGTTTATCATTTGCTGGAACGAGATCGTGATGGTGGTAAGCATTTGGCGAATGTATTAGCGCGTGCTATGGAAGGTATTCAACACTGCAAAAATTGTCGTAATTTTTGTGAAGATGAATTGTGTACTATCTGTTGTAGCCACAAACGCGATCATTCTCTTATTTGTATCGTCGAGTCACCCGCCGATATTTTGGCGATAGAAAACAGTGGCGGATTTAAGGGAACCTATTTTGTTTTGATGGGGCACTTATCACCGTTAGATGGCGTTGGACCAGAAGAGCTTGGGCTCGATGTGTTAGAAAAGCGCATACAAGAAGGGACGGTTGAAGAAATCATTGTCGCAACAAGTGCCACGATTGAAGGTGAAGCCACTGCTCATTATCTTCATGACTTGGTTCAGCCTTTTAATGTAAAACTAACGCGTATCGCTCAAGGAATTCCTATGGGAGGAGAGTTAGAGTATTTGGATGCAAATACCTTGGCTCGCTCTTTAACGGAGCGACGAACTCTTAATTTTTAAGCTTCTTATATAGTATTTTGAGGTGAAGGTAGGCGGCCAGCAAGCGAGTCCCCTGAGCTTAGCTTTACTAAGTGATTGGGATGAGTGCGCGCAGCGTTGCAACTTGAACAACATCGCTGCACCTTGAAAGGCGACGGGTATAGCTTAAATTATCACTTTTTCTAACATCATTTGCTTATTAAAATGATCACCAACATAATCATTTTGTTTAACAGTCCATAGGCGTAATTTTCGCTACTTGCTATATTTATAATTCAAGTTATAGGCTGTTTTCGGGTGAAGCACTTGTTGGCTTACAAAGGATTCGTTGCACAAATAGAGTATGATCCACTAACCGATTGCATTGTTGGTGAGGTCGTTAATGCGCCAGATGTGCTTATTTTTGAAGGGGTGGATTTAGACACTCTCAAGCGCAATTTTTATAAAACCGTTGATGACTATATGCATTTGTACCCCGAATATGGCGGTTCTTCTGTCCATCCTTTTGTCGGGCGTTATACGGTATGCATTTCTGCGATTGACCAGCAGCGCTTGCTATCCATGGCTGATCGAGAATCCGTCAGTGTTCACCAGTGGTTGAATCGTGAGCTACAAGTGGTTCTAAGCCGCAAAGCCGCCGGTTAATTTTTTTAATTTTCTATTGAATTTCTCCATCCTGTCACCATATTGGTACACAATCGTTTTACAATATGGGTGATTATTTCAATGACTGATACTGCAACAATGGAAAAGCACAGCTTTCAAACAGAAGTTAAGCAATTACTGCACTTGATGGTGCATTCTTTGTACAGCAACAAAGAGATCTTTTTGCGAGAGCTGGTATCAAATGCTGCTGATGCGGTGGACAAACTAAGATTTAAATCATTAGATGATGACAGCCTTCTGGCCGATGACCCTAATTTTCGTATTCGTATTACGGCTGATGAAGAAGCGGGTACTTTGACCATTAGCGATAATGGTATTGGTATGACTCGTGAAGAAGTCATGAACAATTTGGGTACCATTGCAAAATCAGGCACTGCTGAGTTTTTAAAGCAAATGACTGGCGATCAGCAAAAAGATGCGAATCTGATTGGTCAATTTGGTGTGGGCTTCTACTCTGGTTTTATCGTCGCTGATAGCGTAACGGTAGTAACACGCGCTGCAGGCTCGGCAGAAGATCAAGCCGTTGAGTGGCGTTCGGCAGGAGAAGGCGAGTTTGAAATCGCAGCGACCACTCGAAGCACTCGTGGTACTGATGTAATTCTTCATCTGAAAGAAGATGAAAAAGAGTTTTTGCAGAACTATCGTTTACGCAGCATCGTTGGCAAATATTCTGATCACATTTCTGTGCCGGTAGAAATGGAAAAACCACCACAGCCAGCGGCTGAAGGTGAAGAGAAAGAAGTCAACGCAACCCCTGAATTCGAAGCGGTCAATCGTGCGACGGCTCTTTGGACACGCTCTAAGTCCGATATCAAAGAAGAAGAGTATAAAGAATTTTATACGCATATCTCTCACGACTACGGCGAGCTTTTAACATGGGCGCACAACAAGGTAGAAGGTAAGCACGAATACACCAGCTTACTTTATATTCCTAAAAAGGCGCCTTTCGATTTATGGAATCGAGAAAAGCCTCGTGGCGTGAAGTTATATGTGCAACGCGTTTTCATTATGGATGACGCAGAGCAGTTCTTACCTGTTTATATGCGCTTTGTTCGCGGTGTGCTTGATAGCAATGACCTGCCATTAAACGTATCTCGAGAAATCTTACAAGACGGTGCGACCACATCAGCATTGCGCTCTGCTTGTGTAAAGCGTGTGTTGACTATGCTCGACGGCATGTCTAAGAAGCAGCCAGAAGACTACAAAGCATTCTGGAGTGAGTTTGGTAGCGTGTTAAAAGAAGGTCTGGGAGAAGACTTTAGCAACCGTGAAAAAATTGCTGGCCTGTTGCGTTTTGCTTCGACCGAAAACGACAGCGAAGAGCCTAGCGTTTCGCTAGAAGACTACATCCGTCGCATGAAAGATGGCCAAGATAAAATTTACTTTATCACGGCAGAGAATTTTGCAACGGCTAAAAACAGTCCTCATCTGGAAGTTTTCCGCAAGAAGGGTATCGAAGTCTTGTTAATGTCTGATCGCATTGATGAGTGGGCAATGTCTTACCTGACTGAATTTGATGGCAAGTCTTTCCAGTCTGTGACTCAAGGTGGTCTTGAGTTAGGTGAGCTGGAAGACGACGCAGAAAAAGAAGCCCGTGAGCAGGCCGAAAAAGAGAATGAGCCATTAGTTGAGCGCATTAAAGAAGCTTTGGGTGACAAAGTGAAAGAAGTTCGCATTACTAATCGCCTCACCGATTCTCCCGCTTGTGTTGTCGGTGCTGAGGGTGACATGAGTGCTCAGATGGCACGTATGATGGCTGCTGCTGGACAAGAAATGCCTGCCGTTAAACCAGTATTTGAGATTAACCCTGAGCACGCGTTGGTACAACGTGCGGCTGCTGTTGAAGGCGATGCCTTTAACGATTGGGTATTCTTGCTGTTTGACCAAGCTATTCTGGCTGAGAGCGGTTCGTTGGAAGATCCATCGGCCTTTACTCAACGCATGAATAAGCTGTTGTTGAGCTAATCGAGCACTCAGCTGATTTAAGCTAGCATCTCGCTCTTTTAGAAAGGGGCCTGAGTTTTACTCAGGCCCCTTTTTTGTTTTCTGGCTTTCATTCTTGAAGTCATTGATAAAACCTCTCTAGTCAGCCCTTTATTACTTTCTTCTATACTCGTCGCCCTTCAAGGTGCAGTGGTGCTGGCTGCACCTTGAAACACTTGGGGTATAAATGTGGCTCGATATGGCTTATTGATGCTGGCTACATCATCTCCAGAAAATTTTTCGCAAGAGGGCTAGACATTAATTCAAATGATACATATGATATGCATCATTATTAAGGTGCTTATTAAATGCATGTTTAGGAGAGAAAAATGTCATCAGGTCATCACTTACCCAAAGAAGTGTTAACAATAGTGAAGCAATCAGTGCCAGCATTGGCCGAACATGGAGAATCGATTACCCAGTGTTTCTACAAGATACTGTTTGCCAATAATCCCGAGCTTAAAAACCTTTTTAATATGGCGAATCAGCGCAATGGTAATCAAGCTCGAGCGCTGGCAGATGCTATTTTTGCCTACGCCAATCTGGCAGAAGATCCCGACCAGCTTGCTCCCTTGATTAATCGAATTGCTAATAAGCATGCGAGCCTGAACATTCTCCCGGAACATTATCCTATGGTGGGAGAAGCTTTATTATTGGCGTTATCTCAGGTGTTAAAGCTGCCCATGCATCACGAAATCATAGCAGCGTGGGGCGAGGCTTATGGCGCTTTAGCCAGTCTATTTATCGACCGAGAAAAACAAATATATCTTGAAAGCTCGAATCAAGCGGGTGGATGGAGCGGGTTTCGGCGCTTTATTGTGGCGCATATAGAAGAGGAGACACCACTCATTAAATCCTTCTATTTATGCCCTAATGATGATGAAGGATTACCATTGTTTAAAGCTGGGCAGTATGTCGGTGTTAAACCCAATATTCCTGATCATCCCCTTGAAGAAATCAGACAGTACTCTCTATCGGATCATCCCGGACAGTCTCATTATCGGATCACGGTAAAAATCGAACTGGGTAGTAAAAAAGGCATCGTCAGTAATTTTTTACATCAGAATACTCAAGTTGGTGATGAGGTTTTATTGACGGCACCTTGCGGTGATTTTGTTGTTCCAGAAAGGAAGAGAGGAAAGCTTGTTTTGATCAGTGCGGGTGTTGGCATTACGCCTATGATGAGTATGTTAAAGACTCACTTGAAGAGTGATAATCAGGATCTTGTGACCTTTATCCATTGCGCTGAAAACCAAGAACATCATTGCTTCCATAGCGAGCTCAATGCATTAAAGATGAATCACGATTTTGAGCTATACAGTGCCTATGTTAATGACTCTCGCGGTGATCATCAAGGTTTTCTAACGAGGGATGCGCTAAGTCAGTTTATTCAACATTCTGATGCAGATTTTTATTTTTGTGGTCCTATGCCGTTTATGATTATGTTGAAGCAGCAGCTTGTTGAATTAGGTGTTGATGAGTCTCGAATGCATTACGAAGTGTTTGGGCCGACGTTAACGCTGGTGGCTTAGTCTTCTTTATATAAGGTTTGAAAATGGTCGTATGGCTGCTTTGACAGGGAAGTGACCATACGCTTAGAAACCTCGCGAATTTCCTGATTATTAAGTGTTCAAGCAGTAGGTTTTTAACGGCTTCTAGATCGGCATTAGAGAATTGAGAATGAGGGAGAGATTTTGATGAAAACAGGGTATCTCTGAACGAATAATATCCATTTGCTGTGATTGTATCCTATTATCTATTAGCACGAGGTTGAAGAGCCGTGGATCCTGGCCATTATTGCGAAATTCCTCTTGTTTTGTGCTGGGTTGGACGGTATCTTTAGCGGCTAAGCCATCGATTATTTAAAAAATACCTTCTGGAGAGGAGCATATGCGAGTTATTTTGTTGGGGCCTCCTGGCGCAGGAAAAGGAACACAAGCACAATTTATTAAAGAGAAATATGAAATTGCCCATATTTCTACCGGCGATATGTTACGTGCTGCGGTTAAAGCGGGAACTCCTCTGGGACTCGAAGCAAAGAAAGTGATGGACGCTGGCCAGCTGGTATCTGATGAAATCATCATCGGTCTGGTTAAAGAGCGTGTAGCACAAGACGATTGCAAAAATGGCTATCTGTTAGACGGCTTCCCACGTACTATTCCTCAGGCTGATGCCATGAGAGAAAACGACATCTTGGTAGACTTTGTTGTAGAAATCGACGTGAGTGATGACGAAGTGGTTAAGCGTTTGTCTGGCCGTCGATCTCATCCTGCATCAGGTCGTGTTTATCATGTTGTTTACAACCCACCAAAGGTTGAAGGTAAGGACGATGTCACGGGTGAAGATTTGGTCCAACGTGACGACGATAAAGAAGAAACCATTCGCGAGCGTTTAGGCGTGTATCATGCGCAAACCAAATCTCTGGTTGAGTACTACACCAATTACGCCAATGAGGGCGGTGCAAACGCGCCTGACTACGTAAAAGTAGCTGGTATAGGCGGTGTTGACGACATTCGAGATCAGATTTTCGCAGCTTTAAATTCATAATCTCTCCTATATGACATTACGTCCATCTGTTGGGGTTCTTCTGGTTAACCTTGGAACCCCTGATGCCCCAACGCCTGGGGCAATAAGAAAATATCTGGCTGAATTTCTCCATGACCGACGTGTGGTCGATCTGACTCGTTGGTTATGGTGTCCTATCTTGCATGGCGTGATCCTGCGCATTCGTCCTGCCAAAGTTGCCAAACTGTATGATTCTATCTGGTTGCCAGAAGAAGGTTCACCATTAATGGTGGTCAGTCGCCAGCAGCAACAACAGCTTGCACTTGCTCTAGAAAAGCATTTTGGCGAGCCTGTTCCAGTTGCTTTGGGTATGACTTATGGCAATCCATCTATTGCTTCGGCTTTGTCTGAGTTAAGAGAGAAGGGCTGCGACAATATTGTGGTGCTTCCTCTTTATCCTCAGTATTCGTCGGCGAGTACTGCTTCGGTGTTTGATGTTATTGCCAAGGCGTTAAAGCAGCAAAAAGATATTCCTGGCTTGAACTTTATTCGTGATTACCATCAGCATCCACTGTATATCGAGGCCTTGGCCGACAGTGTTCGAGATTATTGGAAGAGTGCTGGGCTCGATAAGGTACAAGAAGAATACCAGTCTGGTCGTCGCCGCTTAATGATGTCGTTTCACGGTATTCCCAAGCGCTACGAAACCGAAGGCGATCCCTATCCTGAACAGTGCCGCACAACGGCCGCTTTGGTTGCTAAAGCTCTGGATTTAGAGGATGGACAGTGGGTGGCTTCTTTCCAGTCTCGTTTTGGTCGTGAAGAGTGGGTTAAACCTTATACGGATCAATTACTTGAAGAGTGGCCTAAGCAAGACATTTCTTGTGTCGATGTGATTTGCCCTGGATTTTCGGCTGATTGCCTGGAAACTCTGGAAGAAATTCAGTTTCAGAATCGTGAATTGTTTATTGAATCCGATGGCAAAGACTTCCATTACATTCCTTGCTTAAATGCGACTCCTGCGCATATCAATATGATGGTTGATATTTTGTCGAAATCCTTGTCCCAATAAAACGTTTGAGCGAATCTAAAAAAGCCTCGATGTGATTAGCATCGAGGCTTTTTTATTGCTTATCAAAAGACAATGTCGACGACATCGGCAAAGGTCGAAACAAAGTGAATTTCGATGCCTTCTTTGATGTGATCGGGTAGTTCTTTGTAATCACCTTCGCAGGCAATGGGCAATAGCACGATTTTGATTTTAGCTCGCTTAGCGGCGATGATTTTTTCTCGGATACCACCAACGGCAAGAACCTTACCTGTTAGTGTCAGCTCTCCGGTCATCGCTACGCCTTTTTTGGGAGACTTGTTGCGAGCCAATGACAGCAAGGCGGTGGCCATGGTGATCCCTGCACTTGGACCGTCTTTGGGTGTCGCGCCTTCTGGTACATGAAGATGAATCATCTTTTGATCAAGCGCTGTTTCGTCAGCCCCAAATTGACCCATGTTAGCACTGATATAAGCGTTGGCGATCTCGGCGGATTCCTTCATAACAGCACCAAGTTTGCCCGTTAATTGAAAGCCTCGGTTCTTACTGTGAACCACAGCGGCTTCAATATTTAACGTCGAACCACCTAAAGCCGTCCAGGCTAAACCAGTAACAACACCGATGCTATTGTCTGGTTGGTCTTTCTGGAACCAGGGCGTCCCCAAAAAGTCGGCGACATTCTTTTGTGTAACCGACAGTTTTTTGGCATCACCAGATACGATTTTTACCACGGCTTTTCGAGCGATACGGCCAAGTTGTTTATCAAGATTACGCACACCGGCTTCGCGCGCATAGTCTTCAATAATTTTGCTAAACGCAGTATCACTGACTTTTACCTGACTGGCTTTTAAACCGCACTTACTCCTTTGTCTGGGCCATAGATACTCGCGCGCAATGGCGACTTTTTCTTGAGTGATATAGCCAGACAGACGAATGGTTTCCATACGATCCAACAGTGGACGCGGGATTGTATCTAATTGGTTAGCAGTACAGATAAACAAGACTTTCGATAAATCAAAACCTGCATCGATATAGTGATCCAGGAAATGATGGTTTTGCTCTGGATCGAGAACTTCCAGTAATGCCGAAGCCGGATCACCTTGATAAGAAGCGCCCACTTTATCAATCTCATCAAGCATAATGACCGGGTTCGATGACTCTGTGTCTTTGAGTGCCTGGATCAATTTGCCAGGCATGGCGCCAATGTAGGTTTTACGGTGACCTTTAATTTCTGCTTCGTCACGCATGCCGCCTAAAGAGAAGCGGAAAAACTTACGACCTAATGCATTCGCAATCGAACGGCCAATCGAGGTTTTACCCACACCTGGAGGGCCAACCAGTAAAAGAATCGAACCTGCAATTTCACCAGTGAGTGCGCCTACCGCCAAAAATTCTACAATGCGATCTTTTACATCATCAAGACCCGCATGTTCTTTGTCTAATTCTTCTCGTGCTTGTTTAAGGTCGAGATGATCTTCGGTATGAATTCCCCAAGGTAGGGCTGTAATGACATCTAGATAGTTTCGGGTCACGGCATATTCTGGCGAGCCTTGTTCTAGTACCGATAGTTTTTCTATCTCTTCATTAATTTTTTTCAATGCCTGCTCAGGAACTGTGAGGGGTTTGAGGCGTTTTTGAAAACGTTCAATGTCTGCTGTTTTATCGTCTTTGGCTATGCCCAGTTCTTTTTGAATTGCTTTAAGCTGTTCGCGCAAAAAGAACTTACGCTGATGCTCGCTGAGTTTGTCTTCTACACGCTGACGAATTCGATTTTGCAGCTGTGCAACTTCGAGTTCTTTTTTGATCAAAACCAGCACTTTTTCCATGCGCTTGCGCAAATGCACTTGTTCTAAAACCAGTTGCAAATCTTCGCGGGTGGCAGTGGTTAAGCTGGCGGCAAAATCTGTAAGCGGGGAGGGCTCATTTGGGTTAAAGCGATTGAGGAAGAATTTTAGCTCTTCACTGTAAAGCGGATTGAGCGGTACCAGCTCTTTGAGCGTGTTAATAATAGCAACAGCATAAGCTTTCAACTCCGCAGGGTTGCCATACTCTGGCTCTTGAGGGTATTCGACCTTAACCAGAAAAGGAGGCTCGTCGGTTAGCCATTCAACAATACGAAAGCGTTGAACCCCTTCGGCAATAAACTGAATTTTGCCAGCGGATAAAACTGGATGGTGAATTCGAACCAGTGTGCCTATGTCGTTAAACTCATCAGGAGATGACTCTTCGGGCTGCGGATTATGGACCAGTACGAGTCCAGCCAGTTTATGTTCGGTATCGGCTATGTATTCAATAGTTTCTCGCCATACTTCTTCGTTCATCAAAATGGGGAGCGTTTGCGGCGGAAAAAAGGGGCGCTCCGACAAAGGTAATAAACATATTTCTGTGGGCAATAAATTTTGTGTAGAAGTCGATAATTCTTTTGTCTGTGATGCAGAGGTGTCTACATTGAAATCCAGATCAGACATATCAAATTCGGTGTCGTCCGCCATTTGATTCGGTTCCTAATTTAATCTTGTTTTAATAATGCTACTTATTATAGCAGTCACAGTTTAATTAGAGGAACGATTAGCAGAAGGAAAATTGGAGTAAATTTGTAGATAAATGAAGGCATTAACATCATTTTGCCGAGAAGCAAGGTAAGGCTGCAAAACAAGCCGCTTAAGCGCGGCTCAAGGTTATTGCTTCGCTGCCTTGCCTCGTTTGGCGGGGCGCACCGGGCGCTGCTGTTTAAAGTAGTAATCTCTAAGCTGCTGTCGACGTCCTTCCGGTAAGCGATTAAAGCGTCGAAAGGTGGCCAATAACTTGTCACGTTTGTGCGGAGGCAAAGCTCGGTAGCGGGCAAACATGCGGCGTAATTCACGGCGATCGGACATGCTCAAACGTCGCCAGCGTTTGTATTTACTTTTTACTGCGAGTTTCTGTTCTTTATCCAACGAATTCCAACGGGATAATCCGCGTAAGACTTTTTGCTGTTGTTTAGCGCTCAGGGAATCCCACTTTTCAGCAAAAGGGCTTAACTGTTGTTGTTGTTGGGCATTTAGTTGAGCGAAGTTAACTTTAGTTGGCTCAACATCATCATCCGCAGATAAATGCACGCTAGCTAACAGCATCAAGCCAGCGAGTAAGGGCTTGAGTAGATAACGAGTAATGTTATTGAGCATGAGTTGTTTTTCCTTCTTGCGTCGAAAGTTGCCCTGGTTTGGCGGCAGACTTTTGAGCGGGCTGTGCGGTTTTTACGGTAGTGCAATTAGCTTGTTTGGTTTTATCGCAGGATTTCTTTTTGCTTTTGATGACTTCGAAGGTGTTGGGGTCAACCACTTCACCTTCTGAGGTACTGAAGTCGGCCAAAAATTCCAAAAAAGCCAGCGATGGTACGGCTTCTTGTTGCTGAGGCTTTTTTTTAGCCTCATCGGATTCTGCATAATTTAATAGCGAGTAACTGGCGAGTAATAGGCCGCACAAACATTTAGCTTTCAAGTTGCTGCGCCCCGTCTTTATCCAACCACTCATAGAACTCTAGATTTTGAATAAACTCAAGTTCTTCATCTGCTGCCAGTAGCTCGATATCTTCCAGTATTTCTGTTTGATGGTTACTGGTAGGTGCGGTTGTTTGTTGAGTATTAAAAACAACCACGGCGGCCAGAGAAGCGGTGACCAGAAACGCCGACATGGGTTGCCAGAAACGTTTAACCATCGACTCTTTGGGTGACACCTGAAGCGCTTGCTGACGAATACGCTGTAACTTTAGTTGAGTCGCATAGTCCAGTGACTCGGTGCTGTCATCGAGTTGCTGAGCGATCTGTTTTACTAATTCATCGTCTTGCATAACACTATCCGTCAAAGGTTTGCATATTATCTTTTAAAAAGTGGATGGCTCTGGAGTAATGGGTTTTTACAGAACCTTCGCTACAGCCCATAGCATAAGCTGTTTCGGCGACATCAAAGCCTTCCCACGCCCGTAAAATAAAGGCCTGCTGCTGACGTGGAGATAGTTGGTGTAACAATGCTATCAACGCATCGGTTGCCTGAGAGCTTACCATGTTTTCAAACGGTGCCTGGCTACTATCGGGTGCAGACTCCACCAGATTGTAGTCGTTTGTGTCATCGTTTTGCTGGCGAAAAGAGGGCCATATCATCCAGCGGTTGCGTACTTTTTGACGCCGATGCCAGTCATTGATTTTGCTATTGAGTATACGATAAAACAATGGCGGCCACTCGTTTTCTGGTTTATCGCTGTAACGCTCAACTAACTTCATCATGGCTTCTTGAACCAGCTCCAGAGAATCATCAACATTGTGTGTCGAAATCTGGGCAATACGAAACGCTTTACGTTCGACCGATGCCAAAAAGTTATCGAGTTGCTGGCGCTGTTCCAGAACCTGTCTCCGCTGAATGGGCGAAGCTTTGTTATAATCCCCATCGAATGCATGTGTCAATGCCGGTGGTGTCATAAAAGATTGAATTCCTGAGAGCTTTTATTTAATAAACGCCGAGCCGAGGCAATGGTTGACAGGGTTTGTATACTCGTCGCCTTTCAAGGTGCAGCGCTGATGTTCAAGTTGCAGCGCTGCACCCACTCACCCCTATCATTAGTAAAGCTAAGCTCAGGGGATTCGCTTGCTGGCCGTCTACTCATACATTGAAACTACCCTGGCGATAGCAGAGTAGGCGAAATTTAAAAAAATATGTTAGGATTCAAACTATTAAGTCTGATTTTTTGTGACCGCAGAGTCGTCAGGACTCGTGATAGTGAGGGATATGAGCGTATATGATTTGAGTGCCCTTATGGCCGAGACCCGTAAGCTGGCAGCGAATTTTCGCGAAACCACAGGTCAAGCCTTGCCCGTGACAGTGGAGCTGGCTCGATTTGACGCTATTACTTTGCTTGGGTTAGAAGAAGTCGAAGGCAGTGATACCAAGGCAAGTTTAGTGACACCTGAGGGAGAAGTGACCTTTCAGGTAAAGGGCCGAGTTATTTTTTCGGGCAAGAAAGCCCGGGAAAGGGTGGGGCAATTAAATCTTGATGGTCACTGGGATGTCACTCTGTTAGTTATCTACGATTCCGAATATAATCCTCGCTTTATTTACCAGGCTCCTCGCACACTTCTTGTCGAACACACTCCGGCCAAAAATAAACGCGGCTCAATGACGGTCGCCAAATTTAAAGCCATTGGTGAGCTAGTGTGGCATGCGGATGACGAGCAATCCTCATAAGACCATTACCTATGCAGCAACAAACCGCAGCCGAACTGCTTTCGGACAAGGGGCCCTTTAAAGAGGCGATCAAAGGGTTCTCTGAACGTCAATCTCAACAATTGATGGCGCAAGATGTTGAGTCTGCGTTAGACGAAAAACAGGTGCTGTTAGTTGAGGCGGGGACGGGAACCGGAAAAACCTATTCTTACTTGGTGCCAGCGTTGATGTTTGATGGCCGCGTGGTTATTTCTACCGGAACCCGTAATCTACAAGATCAGCTGGTACACAAAGATCTTCCCAATGCTATCAAAGCATTAAAACGCTACCGTAAAGTCGCTCTCTTAAAAGGGCGACAAAATTATCTGTGTTTGCATCGTATGGACATCAGCATGGAGTCGGGGCGGTTTACCACTCGAGATACCTACGAGCAGCTGGTACAAATTCGTGACTGGAGCGCTAAGACAAAAGACGGCGATCTCAGTCAGGTGCATTTTTTACCCGATGACAGTCCAGCGATTCCCTTTGCGACCAGCAGTGCAGAAAATTGCCTGGGTAGTGAATGTCCCTCTTTTCAGGATTGCTTTGTTGCCAAAGCTCGCCGTCGCGCACTAGAAGCCGATATTGTTGTGGTTAACCACCATCTGCTAATGGCAGATCTGGTATTAAAAGAAGATGGCTTTGGTGAGCTGTTGCCCCATGCTAATGCTTATATTGTTGATGAAGCGCATCAACTGCCTGATGTCGCTACGGCTTATTTTGGTCAGAGTGTCACCACTCGACAGCTGATGGAGCTGGCTCGTGATAGTGATGTGATGTATCGGACCGAAGTGGGAGATAGCCGACCGCTGCTCGAAGCCGCTCAAGCGTTAGAAAAAGAAACCGCTGATTTCAGACTGGCACTGGGTGATGAAGGACAGCGACAGTTTTGGCATCGCTATTTTTCACGCGCCAAAATTAAAGATGCTTATGAGCAATTAGTGGATACCATTAAACAGCTGAAAGAGGTTTTGCTGTCGTTGGCCTCTCGCAGCAAAGAGTTAGAGAACCTGGCCGAGCGGGCGAGCGATATTTATGTTCGTGCGGAACTTTTTTGCGAGCTAGACGAAAATAATCAGGTGCAATGGGTCGAAGTGCATCGACGCAGTTTTATGTTAAATTCCACACCATTGAATGTGGCGGAGCCGTTTCAAAAGGCTATCGATATCTATCGCAATGCCGCCTGGGTGTTCACCTCGGCAACCTTGGCAATCAGTGAAAACTTCGAACACTTTCGCGATCAACTCGGTTGGCGTCACACCCATGAGGCTATTTATCCATCGCCTTTTGACTATCGTGATCAAAGTTTGTTTTACTTGCCACGTTTTATGGGCAACCCTTCTCATCAGGAATATACTCAAAACTTTATTGAACAGGTGATTCCTTTACTTAAGGCATCTGGTGGTCGAGCGTTTTTGTTGTTTACCAGCCACCGAGCTTTGCATCAGGCGGCAAAATTATTAGAACCCTATCGTGAATTCGATGTGTTGGTGCAGGGGAGTGCCGGAAAAACCTGGTTGTTAGAAAAATTTCGTCAGGCCCATGCCGGAGTGTTATTAGGCACCTATAGTTTTTGGGAAGGGGTTGATGTGGTGGGTGACGCTTTATCTTTTGTCGCCATCGATAAATTGCCTTTCGGCTCACCGGGTGATCCGGTAACTCAGGCGCGTATTAAAGCGCTACGTAATGAAGGCAAAGATCCTTTTCGTCATTATCAGCTGCCCGAAGCCATTATTGCACTCAAGCAGGGAGCTGGACGTTTGATTCGCGATGTCAGCGACAAAGGATTGCTGATGATTGGCGATCCACGTTTGTGCGCTCGTGATTATGGCCATGATTTTATTGTTAATTTGCCAGACATGACGCGAACACGTCATCAGTCGGTAGCTCAGGAGTATTTAGAAGCCTTATGACCCGTTTAGCCCTGGACACATCAACCGAAGCTTTTTCTGTTGCCATTGAACATAACGGCGAGATTCATTCTCATTTTGAAGTCGCACCGCGTAAGCATGCTGAGTTGTTGCTGCCAACCATTCAAGCGTTATTGACGCAGGTTGACACAACGATGCAAGAGGTTGATTTGGTGGTTTATGGTCGAGGTCCGGGGGCTTTTACTGGCGTTCGCATCGCTATTTCTGCCGCCCAAGGTTTGGCCCTGGGCGCTGATTGCGACACCCTTGGGGTGTCCAGTTTAATGAACCTTGCGCATCAGGCTTTTGATAAATCCGATGCCGATGTGGCCGCCTGTGCGATTGATGCCCGTATGGGAGAGGTCTACTTTGCTCTGTATGAGCGCGGCGGCGACGGATTGCCTCGTTTATGTGGCAAAGAGCAGGTGGTGGCACCGGATCAAGCAGCAGTCGCTGAACTGGGAGAACGTAAGGTCGTGGGCATTGGATCAGGCTGGTCGGTGTACCAAGACATCTTAACCTCGCGTCTGGGAGCAGAGCCTACCTTGATATTGGAGCAAAGCTTCCCTGATGCGGCTGCATCTCTGTTTTTAGCCAGTTTTGATGAGCTTCTGCAGTCACGCCATGCGCCAGAGCAGGCTGTGCCTGTCTATTTGCGAGATAATGTGGCAAAAAAGTCATCGAAACAGGTGAAAAAGTAATCAGCTGTTACTATACTTTGGGGATGGTGCGTCAACGCAGAATAGAGGGCGATTATGCCGAACGAAATCAGTGCTTCTATTAATATTCCGAATACTAATTCGGTAGAGTTGCGTGCCAGAGAACAACAGCGCCTACGTCAGCAGACAGAACAGCGCCCAGTAGAAGCCGATGTTGCTGAGCCCGTCGACAACTCTGATAACCAGGTGCGGCGAGCCGAAGCCTTGGAGCAGTTGGAAAGAGGTGAGTTGCGAGTACAAAGAGACGATAACAGTGATCTTAACTTGCAAACTCAACGAGCGTTAGCTGAGTTCAATAATATTGAACAAAACGAACAACAAAGAGACATCAGCCAGATATTAGGTATTGATACTTTTGCCTAGTTACAGGTGTTTTGAGTCTGGCTCAAAGCGTTAGTCAGTTTTTGCTCCCTCTATTATATAAGTCAGTCTTATTTGCTTAATTATCTTAAAGTCGCTACTCTCTAATTTCTGATCTCTTCCCTTTTGTATTCTATGATTTCTGAATTATTCGATGCTCACTCTTTAGACGAGCAGCCTAATTTTCCTGATCGTTCTTTACCTATTGGATTTATGTTGCGTCTTGCTAAGGCGTTGCACACTTATGGTATGACGGCATACGAATTAGAAAAAGCCATGAAGCGTGTGGGGAACAAGCTGGGCTTTGGTGTTCAATGTTTGTCGCAGCCGACGAATATTATTATGAGCTTTTCTCATCCTCAAGAGCCTGAACCGAAAACCTATGTATTTCGTGTTGATCCCGGAGACATACATTTAGAACGACAAATTCAGGTATCCGAAGTTGTATCTGCTGTTTTGTCAGAACAAATGAGTGTTGAAGAGGGCGCCGATCAACTGAAGAAAATTGCCACCACACCATCACGTTATGGTGATGGATTAGTGACGCTAAGCTACGGTCTTGTTTCTGGCGCTATCGCTCGTGTATTCAATGGCGCGGGCGCAGAAATTATTGTCGCTTTTGTGATTGGTATTATCACAGGCTTTATGATTACCAAACTATTAAAGTCTGAGTCGGCTCAATTTTTGTTTCCTACACTGTCTTCTATGGTAGCGGCTTTATTAGCCTCTATTGCCAATCATCTGGGCTTTTTGTCATCGCCTTATATCGCGACCTTGGCGGGCGTTATTATTTTGGTGCCGGGATTGTTATTAACAACGGCGGTATCTGAGTTAGCACAAAATAATACGGTGTCGGGAACGGCTCGTTTGTTTTCTGCTGGCACTATTTTTATGCAAATTGGATTTGGTGTCGCTATTGGTAAAACATTGGGTCTTGCTTTATTTCCTGCGGCTCCAGAAATTCAAACCATTCCTTTTGCTGCTTGGACGGTCTGGTTGGCGATTGCTGTGGCCAGTTGCGGTTTGTTCGTGTTGTTTTATTCTCGACCCAAGGATCTACACTGGGTCATACTGGCTGGCATGATTGCTTATGGTTCTACTGCTTATAGCACTGAGCAGTTTGGTCCTATTTTTGGAGCTTTTGTTGGTGCGTTTATCATGGGAGTCGCGGCTAATGTTTTTGAACGTCTACTAAAGGTAACACGCTCTGTTATGTTATTACCGGGCATTATCTTGTTAGTTCCCGGTAGTGTGGGTTTCCACAGTTTGTCGTTGTTGGTCGAACATGATGTGGTGGCAGGACTCGATACGGCTTTTAAAATGGGATTTGTCTCTATTGGATTAGTGACTGGATTACTACTGGCTTCTATGTTTGTTCCCGCGAAAGATATATAAGCTCTAAACTTCGATTAACAGTGAAATCTTTTGGACGATAACGTAAAGGTAAAACAAGTGTATAAGATAATGGCTAAGTTAATTGGAGAGTTTTTTTTAGTCTCTTTGTGAAGATGTTTAGCCATTATCTATTTTGTTGTACGATGAGTTTTATTTTAGTAAAAGCTATTTTTCTTTGTATTTTGATATGAGATTTTTTCGGGCGGCAGATACATTTCTATGTGCTAGTATTAATGCTACTTATAAGCCAAAATAAAGGTAGCGGATGTCTCAGGCACGAGAGTTGATATACGAGTTGTATGAGCGTAGTTTTATTGAGCTTTTTGAAGATTTTGACTTTAAGGTTAGCCGAGTTCCAAGTGATATAAAAACCGTTAATCGCTGTTTTGTTGTTTCGATCGATGCTGGCTCGAGCGATATTGAGTTGGTCATTTATTTATATGTCACCACAACGATGTTGGCTTTTACTCATCCAGAAAAAGAAGATGTATTAGAAGTCGATGAAAAAAAATTAGAAGATTGGGCCATGGAACTGTCGAATCAATTGATGGGGCGGCTTAAAAATAAATTACTCAGTTATGATTGCACTTTGCAGATGGGATTGCCGGATAGTCATTTTGACGAGTCTTCTGAGAAACTATTAAAAGAGAATGCAGAGTTTTCTGAATGGGTTTTTATGATCGAGGACGAAATGGTTGGCAGTCAGTTGTCGGTTAATATGATCAATAGTATCGATTTGGTGAAGCAGGAAGAAAGTGGCGATGATGTCGATACAGGAGAGCTGGAGTTTTTCTAGTCGCAATTTACTAAGCTATTTATTTCTTAAATTTATTATTCTATTAAATGCTTGTCGGTGGATTTTACAGTAGAGTTATTGATGTATTGTACTTATTTATAGCTTAAGCGCGATAAAATCTCTTGTTTGCGATTAAATATAAAGAGTGTTATCAGGGCTGAAATTGATTGGGTTTTTATTATAAATCAATAGGTTAAATCGTTATGTAGCCTCCTTTCGTCTTAAAGAACATCCTTAAATTAACTATTTATAAATATCTCTTTTTGTGTAGTCAATCTGACAAATGTCTACCTCTTTTACATTATCTTTATTAGCTATGTCTTGAATTATTGCAAAAAGAGTATAAAAAGTGTCATAAACCGCCTTTTTTAGATGTTTTTTCTATCTGGCACGCTTCATGCTTGATGGAGAATTAAACCAATGTTAAAAAACACACACAGGAGTTAAGAAGGATGAATAAGTTTGTTAAAACCCTACTTGCGGCTTTTGCCCTGGTCTCTACAGCTGCGTTTGCTACGCCAGTTTATGTAAGTGACAGCCAGGGTAATTTAGGTACGGTTGAAGCTGACGGTACTGTTAATTTAATAGGGAATTTAGGCGTTACTATGTTTGATATCGCTGTGGATAGCAGCGGCGGTCTTTGGGGTATCACTCCTAGCCACCTTTACTCTATTGACGCAAACAACGGTAATACAACTTTAGTTGGAGCGCTGGGTTCATTCGCTAATGCATTAGTGTTTGCTGATGACGGTACTTTGTATGCAGCCGGTGGTACTAATTTATTTACTATCGACACAAACTCTGGTCTGGCTTCATTAGTGGGTAATACTGGTTTTGGTTCTGGTGGTGACTTGGCCTTTGATGGTTCTGGTCAGCTTTACCTAAGTGATGGTTCAGGTAACCTGATTGCTGTTGATGAAAATACAGGTGCAGGTACTCTGGTTGGTGCGACGGGTATCAACAGTGTTTATGGTTTGGGTTTTGCCGATGGCAACATGTATGCTTACTCAGGCACTAACATTTATGATTTAGATTTAAACACAGGTAACGCAACTTTCTTGGCGAGCTATGCGGGTCAAGGTTTAGGTGCTGCTTATGGTGCTGCAGTTAATGTTCCAGAGCCTGCAGCCATTCTTATATTTGGTTTGGGTTTGTTAGGTTTGGTTCGTCGTCAGCGCCGCGCTTAATAATAAACCTTTTAAGGAAAGGCCATTTTCTCCCGGAAATGGCCTTTTTCTTTTGCTAGTTCTTAACTATTGGCGTGGCACAATCGCGTAGTTAGGATAGTAAGAATAATCTGGTTTTGCACTCCTGCCCAAAAACCTCTTCCATGCATCTTCGGCGTTTGGAATGCCTGAATTAACGGCAGCGGCTAACGCAATTTGTAAGTTCGATGGGAACCCTGTCGGCGAACTTGAGTAACCGATCATTTCTCCTGCTTGTAGTCCTAATGCTATCGCTTGCTCTTCGCTAGCACACTCTGTTCCTGCATCGTCAAAGCCTCCGCCCCAGGGAATGTCCTGACCATTGGTATTTTGGTAAACATCAGCAATGCTATTGAACATCTGTGCGTTTTCGGCAGGTGCAATTAAAACATGGTAGGCCGAAGCAAAGATCCAGCAATAGTCACCATTGTTCTGTGAACCAAAGCCCATACGTTGAACAGAAAACTGTGCTTTCCAATCCAGCAGCGGTTTAGCTTCGGTAAAGTCGAGATCAACCAGCGAGCTGATGGCCCAGGTAAAAAAATCATCCATCCACGGAGATGCAGTAGGATGAGAATAGTTAGGAATCAAAGCGCCATAGGCGTTAGGGTTTCCGATAACGTAATTGAAGGTGTAGTTACGAATATTGTTATCCAGAATTTGAGAAAAGTAGACTTTCATTGGATGATTATCTGGCGTAATAAATGCAGTTTGCCCCAGCGTTCTCATTGACCAGGCTTGAGCACGATCTTGCATATCAACACTGAACAACCCTTGAGCATAACGACGATAGACTGGATTCATTTCGAGTAAGTTATAGTTGGCCCAGAAGTGAAGTTCTTCTAGAAAATAATGATCACCAGTCACCAGATAAGGAACATAAGCCAAAGAAGGTTGGTGTGCTGTATCTGGAAGATAGGGAACAACACAATCCTCGGGAGTCGAAGTGCAAAGGGCGGTGTGTTCGTTCATACCCGTGTCTGGATTATAAGACAAAAAGGTATTCCAGAAAGACGATGCATAAGGATAATCAATAATGGATAAAGGTAGTCCTGTATTCTTGTCGCGGTAATGGATGGGCCAGGAGGCTGCTTGATTACCCATGCCTATGGCGGCTTTCTTCGCATGGCGATCCTGGCTTAATAAATAAGTGGCGGCCCAACGTGGAAGTGGACCTATGTCGGGTCTTGCTCCGGTGTTTGGCATATCAGGATCGGCCAGGCCAATTCCCATAGGACCAATTTTATTGTAGGTAAACTCGTAACCGCCATTGTCAACAAAGGTTCGATAGCCATCGGCATTCACCGCCAGAGTGATGTTTTCGTCTTGCCATTCATCGGCGTAATAATCTAAATGAAATTGCGCGATGCCATTAATGAGTGCTGAATCATAGTTAGGTACAGCTCCGGTTGTGAGTAAGTAATGAGTGTCATGTGCAATATGCAGTTGAGGAGTTGAGGCTGTCCAGAATTGTTTTCTCCAACGTGCATTGCGCAAGTGGGTCAGTTGTTCTTCACTGTGAACTATTTGGTTATTAATAGAAATGGTTGCATCATAGGTGATGTTTTTGGGGCCTTCTTGGTAAGCCCAGTTGTTTTCAATGGATGCGCTGACCCAGATATTATCCAGATTTCCATAGCTTCGAATGTTGAAGGTAGCAGCCAGATGAGGATGTTCGTTATGGCCATTATTAAAACTTCCATTAACGTACCATTCGTTGGCAATTGGACCGGCTAACCAAGTGTGCGCCTGAGTTTGCAAAAACTCTTTTGCAGAAGCGGTATAAGTAACACCGTCAAGTTGCAATGAAATTTTGGCGTCAAAGTTACTCGACAATAAATCAGTCAAGCTAACCGCTGCTGTGGTGGAGGGCGTCGCGGCTGGGATGAGTTCTGCATGAATGGTTTCGTTAGCATTCAGTTGAGGAATGATTGTCGAAAAAACAGCATGACGTAAAGAGCCATCTTTGTAAGTTGCTTTAACGTCGGTTTGAAGATTGACTGTTTGCCCATTAGCAAGTGCTAAAGCAAAGGCTTGACCCGCTTCGAATTCGCCTTTTGCAAATACCTGGGCGAAGGTCGTTGGTATTGAACTCTGTGCTGAGTTTTTTAAGTGAGTGAATGTGAGTTGAATACCAGGTTCTGCTTGTGTGATTTGAATGCTCTGACGATTAACAGAGCTGTTGTTGCGACCATCGTTGACGACTAACAGTAAATCATATTGACCGGATTTATCTGGCGTAAAATGAGTGATAGCGGTGTTGGTTTTTGTCAGCTGACTGCGAGAACCAGAAGGCGTTATTAGTTGCCATCGATAACTTAAATCTTTGCGTTCAGGATCAAAGCTTGGTGTTGCATTGGCAACAACGGCTTTGTTCGTGTTGTCTGAATAGTGCATTGAAAAAATGGCTTTGGGAGGTGAGTCGATAGTCATTCCTCCACCTAAACCGCTAACACCTCCGGGGCTTAGATATCGACCTCCTGGACTCGTCGCTGAGCCAGAGGGGGTGAATCTTTCGCCTCCAATTTGGTGGTTATGGGCATCCGTTCCACGAGCCGAGTTTGAGAACGTTATTGTTGAACTCAGGAATACAACTGCAAATACTGCAAAACCTTTATTGAACATAGTTAACCTCGTTTCGTTACTTCTTGGTGAATACCGAAAGGGGTTATCGACCAGCTTCGAATTATTTAACTGCTCAAAATGTCAGCTTGTGCGCTACAGCACGATTTTCCCAAAGTCATCTCGCAAGCGAGAACTGGGTCACAATTTGCTTGGATTTTGATAAAAATAAGATAATTGAAGGCATTTTTATAGAACCTTTGCTTCTATAGGCCCTCTTTGGGTTAATTATTTATGCTATAGAATCAAAAGGTTTGTGAGAGTGTTCACATTATGTCTAGGTTGGTAACAAGGGGATATTTTTGTTGAAAGTTCAACAAGGCGTCACTTAAATGCCTCATTTGCCAGCGCCAATCCCATTTTTTGCTTTGCTGCGTTAGAATGAGGCTTAAGAGGGTAACAAAGCTTGTGCATTTTGCCTTAAAAATAGGGCTGGGTGGTGGCTTTAAACTAAAGGCCGACAGACTTTAATTACTGTTTGCCAAAAGGTGTTTTTTATGTGGCTTGATAAGATACTGCTAGGAATTGTTGGTCTGATCTTTTTGCTGTCTGGTGGTGCTAAACTGGCTGGATTGGATTTTGAATTGGCTGCATTTGAACGCTGGGGCTACCCCTTATGGTTTATGTATCTAACAGGGGGGTTAGAAGTGGTTGGTGCCGCCGGGTTAATGCATAACAAGCTACAGAAGCTGGCTGCTCCAGGGCTCGCATTATTAATGGTTGGCGCCATGGCGACCCATATTAAGTTTGGCGAATGGCCCGCTTTAGCGGTTGCTGGCGTTATTTTTCTAGTAACCTGCGTGCTTTGTTATCGACTGTTAACCCTTTCTAAGCACTAAATTTATTAGGGGCAGCGTCAACAATTTATTGTTTTCTGCGTTGTTAGATAGAGAAACTGAGTCATTGTTATCACATTCAATGCTGTTCTGAACGAAGAGTATATTTGTGGTAAAAAAAGAGCGCTAATCGGGTGACGTGGCAGTAGGCGATACCTTTTATTTGAGCGTTTCTTCTGCTCAGTTTATCCGTTAGACTGGGCATAATGGTTCAGTAGAAGTTTAAAAATAATGAAGTAACCCATGATGGTGGTGAGCAAAACAATCAACAACAATGGGTTTTAAGAAAAAGGTTATTAGAGTAGGTGGTCTATATGAAAAATAAATGCTGGATGCTGGTTCCTATGATGTTGTTGCTATCGGCATGCAACACTATCCCTAAAGCTGTGCAAGGAGATGTGACGGCGGTTGCTGTCGCAGAAGGGCGAAGTGCTACCAACGCGCAAAAAGTTCGTTGGGGCGGGGTGATCGCACGAGTAGAAAATAAAGAAAACCAAAGTGTCATAGAAGTGGTGGCTAAACCTCTGGGATCGTCAAGTCGCCCTCAAAGTGTGGACTCAACAGGCGGTCGTTTTTTAGCTATTTTGCCACAGTTTATTGATCCGGTTGTTTATGAGAAAGGCAGAGAAATTACCGTACTAGGTGATTTGAAAGCACCGCTGGAAGGAAAGATAGGTGAAATGAAATATATTTTCCCTGTTGTTGAAGTGGCTGGTCATCACTTATGGAAGAAAAGATCAGAATACAAAGATCGTTATGTTTATCCAGTCGGTTATTGGCACTTCCCTTATCATTATTATCACTACCCGCACTACTGGCGTTACCATCCAAAGAAGAAAACTTCTGGACCCAAAAAAACGTCTTCCTCAGGTAAATAAATTCCGTCAACCGCTCCTTATGAAAGAGGAGCGGTTTGCGGCAACTTACTAATACGATAAAAACGTACGCTTAACAGCAAAGCAGAAGCTGATAATCCCGCAATTAATCCAATCCAGTAACCTTGTGCTGACATCTGTTGCCATTCTGCCAGATAGTACCCGAGAGGGAAGCCTATTCCCCAGTAAGCGATGACGGTAATGATCATAGGGATCTGGGTATCCTTAACTCCTCGCAAAGCGCCCATCATTGATACTTGAGTACCATCAGAAAGCTGGAAGATCGCGGCCAATAAGATCAAGCTGGTCGCATGAGCAATCACATCGGGATCTTTCGTGTAAAAACCTGTGAGGAGTTCCGGCAAAGTAAACATTGCCAGAGCCGAAAAGCAGGCAAAAACCAATGCCATCCACACACCATGATAACCTGCGGTTCGTATGCCTAGTGGTTCATTAGCACCGGCATAAAAACCAACGCGAGCAGTAATTGCGATAGAAAGCCCTAAAGGCACCATAAAGGCCAGAGACGCAATGTTCATCGCAATTTGATGGGCAGCGATGATTGCAATCGGGTAACTTGCTATAGAAAGACCAACCACGGCAAAAATACCTACTTCCATGCCGACACTGACCGCCATAGGCAAACCGATTTTAAAAATTTCTTTCAGGTGCGGCCAATCCAGCCCGTGCCAGCGAGAGAGAATATTAAGATCGGCAAAACGTTTGGCGAAGGCTGTGTGTAATAGCATGCAGCTAAACATCACAAACCACACCAAACTGGTTGCATAGCCAACGCCAACAGCACCCATGGCAGGTATGCCTAGTCCACCCCAGATAAACCAATAGTTACACACTACATTAAAGGGTAAAGCCGCGAGTGAAGCTACCATTACGATCTTGGTCGAAAACAATCCTTCATTGCAAAAACGCAGGGCCAGAAAGCCAAAGAAGAAAACCAAACCCCAGGTGCAGGCTGTCAGATAGCCGTGGGCAAGTGGGATAATGGAGCTTTGAATATCGAGCATTTCCATAAAATCGGCAGTGTTTCTCAGCAAGATGATGCAGGGGATCGCAAATAAGACGGCAAGCAGTAACCCTTGCTGGAACAGCGATGAAATCTTGTCTTTCTGATTGGCTCCCGCTAGGTGAGCGACCATTGGGTTGAGTGCCAGAAAAATGCCCATGATAAAAACTTGCACGGGATTAAGCAGGTTGGTTCCGACTGCAATGGCTGCCAAGGATTCGGCATTAACACTACCGGCCATCATGGTGTCAATAACACCCAGTGCCATTTGTGCCAATTGAGCGGCAATAGCGGGTAATCCCAACTTTAATAACTCGCGCCATTCGGGAGTGGTAGACTTCATTAACGATCTCAAAAATTTCAACTAGGTAAACAAACGTCTGGAGAATGAAAATAGGGTTCTTCTCCACCGATCCGTCGGGAGTAAGGGCGGCAAGCCCTGTTCAGTAAGACACTGTACCGATGGTTGGATATTATAGGATGATTTTGGGTACAGCGCCTATAGATTAATAGAACAATTTGTTGTTATCGCCATAGTGCATCGTTTTGAATGCTGCCAACATCGGAACCGATTGAGCGGGCATGGCTTACTTCTCGTTTGAGGCTGAATGCGTAGGCAGCGTGATGCGAAACTCAGCCCCAGGCGAATGGTTATAGGGTTGAATCGTACCATCCATTGCGTCCAGCAATTGTTTAACCAGAGCTAAACCAATACCTGTACCAACGGTTTCTCGGGTGAGTTCGTTTTCTGACCGGTAGAACAGTTGGAAGATTTTCTTCATTTGATTTTTGGCAATACCGGCACCATAGTCTCGCACCGAAAAGCAGAGATTTTTTTGACTCAGCGAAAGGTGAAGTTCAATGATCTTGTTGTCGCTCTTGGCGCTGAATTTTAACGCATTGTCTATCAAGTTAATGAATACTTGAATCAGACCGTCTTCGTCGATGTTAACCATTTGCTCAAGTGCTGCTGGTTCGTAGCTTTGTTTAAGTTGAAAGCCTGCCGTTTCGACCTGAGAACTGATACGTGATTCAATATTGTGCATTAAAGTTTGAACTGACAAGGGTTTTAAGTTCACTTGAATATCATTGCGACTCATTTTGGCCAGCTTTAAAACGTTTGATATCAAACGCGATAATCGTTCGCTTTCGCTGCAGATAAAATCGTAGTACTCCGTTTTCTTTTGTTGATTAACCCAGTCTTCTTTGAGGAGCTCGCCATACATTCGTATGGATGTGAGTGGTGTTTTTAATTCATGGCTAACGGCAGAGACAAAGTTTTGTTGTTGCAGATTGACTGAACGCTGATAGAGAGCCAGACGGTACATTAGATAAGTACCCACGATAAGAACCAGAACTAAAATCATGACGATCATGTCGACAATGTCACTTGCGGCAGAGTCAGGGATATGAGTAGCCTTGTAGTTAAGTTTGAGTTGACTAAGTGGTGGAGATAAACGGCTTTCATATAAAGCTATACTGGCTATTTTCTGTTCTCGGGGCCTTACAATCTTTCGACTGGACCAAGGACTGTCGTCAGATCTTAGGTATTGCAATGTATCTTTGCCATGGGTGACAGAAAGGTGACTCATAGTCGATAACTGTGACCCTGAAAATTGTGCTTCCAATGCAGCGGCTAGCATCTCACTGGTATCAATGAGTACACCCTGAAAATAGATTTTGCCTTCGCGCCAAACTTTACGAAACAGAATAGAATGTCCACTTTTTAACAAGCTAAATTCAAAAGGCGATACTTCGCTTTCAAAAATCTTAATGGTAGCGGGCGCACCTTCTTGTTTGCTTTCTCTTTGACTGTCTTGTGATCGCGCCGGGCTTGCTGCCAGAGCGCGTCTTTCTAACAGCGCATTTTGTTCTTTTCGAACGGCTCGTTTTTTTGCTGCTTGTTTTGATAAGTTTGATATGGCTTGTTGAGCCATTGAGTCGGCTGACATTAATTCTTCTTCGAGGGCTGGGGTGTTACTGCTGGCAACTGAAGAGTCCTCCTTATCATATTCTTGATCATAACTTTGTTGAATCAAGGCCTCAAAAGACTGAGCAGAAGATTTGGCTTTTTGCCTGGGTGATGAAAAATAGTCGGACTCCTTAGCAACGGCGGCCGGTTGTTCTGCTACTTCAGACAGGGTATCTGCAAGTTGAGGTTCAATCAGCTGGTTTGCACTTAGAATGTCATACAAAGATTGCTGTAAATCCTCTCTCTGTTGTTGCTCTGATGGGCTAATACCGTAACGGGAAGACGTTGCCGGATTACTCGGCAATAGCGGGGTAGTAAACTGTCCCTGATTATCAACCTGAAAATAGCCTAAGGCACCAGGGATAGGTGAGCTAACCGGAAATTGAGACAGCGGCGAGGGTTGTTGGTATCGTGCAGAAGGATCGCCTGATACAACCAGAAAACGATAATCCGTAAATTGACGTTGCTCTTCTTGCTCGATCCATTGATACAGTTGTTGATCGATGCGCTGAGTAATTTCGGCGGCATCGGACTGATACTGGTGAAAGTTCTCCCACTGGATTTGACGATAGGTATGCCAGGCTAGTAAGGCTACTGGAATAATGATCGCCGCAAAAAAGGTGAGGAAAATAAGACGTAGACGCAGTGTGCTGTGATGATTAAGCCATTCGTTTAGCATCAAAGGGTCCTAGTCATCATGGCAACAAAGACGATAGCCAGCACCTCGAACAGTGATCAAGCGCTGAGGATCTTTGGGGTTGTCTTCTATCTTTCGGCGTATTTTGGCAATGTGGATATCGACGGTGCGGGTTTCTAAATCCAGTTGCTTGTCGTACCCCCAAACTTTATTGAGCAGTTCTTCTCGTGGTACAGGACGCTCTTTGTGTTGATAAAGGTATTGCAGTACTTCGACTTCTCGTCGGGTAAATACCTGTGTGTTATCACCTTTTGTGAGGGCCAGGTTTTGGATATCGATGACGGTTTCTTTATCGATTTCTAATTGGTTGCTGTCGTTATCTAGTTGACGTGAACGACGTAATACAGCTTCGACACGCAGCTTAAGCTGAGCCACACTAAAAGGCTTGGCTATATAGTCATCGGCACCCAACGTTAATCCTTGTACGATTTCTTCATCGCTGTTTTTGGCGGTGAGCATAATGATGGGTTGCTCTTTATCCTGCTGCCTGATGTTTTCGCAAATATCGTAGCCGTTCATGCCAGGAAGCATCACATCCAGCAAAATAAGGTGGTACTGGCCTGATAGCGCTTTGCGCAAACCTTCGTTGCCATCACCGGCAGCATCAACCTCGTAACCATGGTAAACAAACAGGTCAATAAGGCCGGTTCTGATGGCCACTTCGTCTTCAACAATAAGGAGCTTGGCTTTTTTAGTCGTCATGGTGACAGTTTATCAATCCATACAGTGTTAAAAGTAAACTTAATGTAAATTATCCGAATGGGGTTTTACGCTTTTTAGTCTACAGCAGCTATGCCGACTTATCTATAGTGAAGTCTACTCATGACTATTTAAGGAACTACCACTTATGACGCTGTTACGACGAATATCAACGCTCTTTAAGGCCGACATGCATGCCATGCTTGACCACATTGAAGATCCTCAAGCTTTATTGCAACAATCGTTAAGAGAGATGGACGCTGTTATACAAGAACAGCTGCATAAACAGCAATCTTTAGAGAAAGATTGCCTGCGTTTGAACAAACAAATTGAAGCAACGCGAAGTGAATTGTCTCGATATGAGGAGGAATTAGATCTTTGCTTTGCTCAACAGCAAGATGAACTGGCGAAGAACATTGTTGCGCGTAAGTTGACTGCAGAACTGCGCTTACAAACTGGCTTACGGCAACTAGAAGAGAGTGAAGCCCAGCAGGAAGAACTGGTTAAGCGCCTTGCTGAGATGCAGCAGCAGTATCGTCAACTGCAACAACAGGCTGAGGTGTTTGTCGATGAAGCTGCCAAAGAAACTGTTACCTCGGAGAACCTTGGCGTTGCACTCGATGCTCATGCTATTGAAGTCGCATTTTTGAAAGAGAAACAAAAGAGGGCAAACTCATGAGTTCATCTCAATTTATGACCCATGCTCTTGTGGGATTTGTGTTGGCTATTGTTGCACAACTCAGTGTATGGACACTCAAAGTATTTGTTCCTCCTTTGTTGGTTTATGAAACGACATTTTGTTTGTTGGCATTATTTTATTTGTTGTATCTAATCAGTCAGTCTCGACATCGTTCGGGTAGTCTGATTGTACTGTCAGCTTGGTTAGTAATCTGTCTTGTTTGTTGGGGCTGGAATGATACTTTTGCTTTGGTACTAGGATTAACAGGGCTGGTTTCTTTTACGCGATTCTTGTTTTTTCATCGACGCTGGCTCGCGTTTTGTGCTGATATTTTATTGTCGATTACAGCTCTTGCTCTAGCGGTTGCAACGCTCGCTCATACTCAGCAAATATCACTCGCTGTTTGGTGTTTCTTTATCGTGCAGGCTTTGTTCTTATTTATTCCTGGTCAAAAAGGTTTAGCGAGAAATGGAGCACTAGGTAATACGTCTGATGAAGCGTTTGATAAAGCTCGAGTGCGAGCTGAGCAGTCTTTGCTTGCGATTATGCGACGTTCATAGGAGTGATGAGTATGTCAAAGCCAATAAAAAAAGCCGTTCTATTATTGATGATGACCTTTGTTGTTATCGTTGCTTATCCTTACGCGGACTCATGGCTTTCGGTGCGTCAATCAGTGCCTGTGATACCGAACACTCAACTACCACTTTCTTACAAAGGAAGTAGAGATATTGTTTTTGTTCTTGATGCCAACAGCGCTTCTCAAAGTCAACTGAATCAAGTTAAAGAACAGATTAAGCAGTATCAATTGGCATTCCCTCTGTCGCGTATTGGTTTGGTTGCTTATCGGAGTTCGCAAGATCAGTTTGCGACATTGGCTTTTGACTTTTCTTCGGAATCTAATTTGTTGGAATCTCAATTGGCACGTATTGCGGCCAGTGGTAGGAGAGGCATCACTTCAAGTATTGACGAGGCTTTGTTTGATGCACTTTATACGCTGAGTTGGCGTAAAAACTTAAGTGTTCAGCATAACATTGTGTTGGTATCTGATAATCAACATGATGTGCAACAAGTGAAGTTAAGCGCGCAAAGAGAGCAACGGCCTTTGTTATCGCATCCCGTAAAATATCATACTTTTGCACTAAAAGAGTTCATGTCCTTGTCGTTCATAGGGAGGTAGTTTGGGATTTTATTAGGCCAATCTGGATGGTGAATTGCATATTGAAATGTAATGAGAAAAAAGTGGCATATTTCCTTGTTCCATTTAACTCCAATTAAGTAGACTTCCATTGGGTCAGACGACCTTAACTATCATACAAGGAGAATCACATGATAATACGTTGGAAACGATATGTAATGTTAACTATGGGACTACTGATGAGCTTGCCTGGTTTGGCAACACCTATTGACCCTTCTGAGTTTAATACAACGGGGGGAGGCAGTTATGCTAATGGTGTATTTACTCTAGATGGAAACAGCGCGCCTGTTGCCAGTTTGTATTTGGATACTTTTAGTATCGGAACTGGGGCTACATTATCTTTTGACTTATTTTTTCAGGGGGATGATGGCAATCCGTTCTTTGGTAGGAACATCTTAAGCTTTAGAGTATTTACTGATAACCAATGGCAAGATTTGTGGTTGAGCTCAAGCCAGTATGATGAGTGGGTGGCCTACGAGCATCAGGGAACAAGCTATTTTGGCAGTTATACCATTGATCTCAGTGCATTTGCTAATGATGTTGTTGCAATGGGTTGGAGCTATATTTCTGACGGCCCAGAGACCTCTTATGTTGAGCTTTCTAATTTCCAATATACTGCTGTGCCAGAGCCTTCTTTGTGGATTCTGTTTGTATTAATGTTGGGTTGGATGTATCAGCGTCGTTTGGCGTAATTGAGTGAAGCAATAGCAATCTTACTTATAAGGTTGCTATTGTCCTTGATGTCTTCTAGTTTTTGCACTTCAGATAATTCTTATTTCATAAAACACTTTTAAATTGCCACCAGTTTCAATATCCTTTCACTCAGATTTATTGATTATTTGGGTGCTTATTTTATGAGTCATAAAGTTTACACAATAATAACCATTGCGATTTTGTCTTTACTGATAGCCAGTTGTGCTGTTTCTCCTACAGGTAGGAAGCAGATGCTTATTTACTCTAAGGGGCAGATGTCTCAAATGGGTATAACGGCTTACGATTCTATGAAAAACGAAGGCAAGCTGGTTAAAGATGCACGCGTTAACCAGTATGTTCGCTGCGTCACAGATGCGTTATTGCAACATATTCCAGCGGGATTAAGTGGCGAAAACTGGGAAGTCTCAGTGTTTTCTGACGATACGCCCAACGCCTTTGCCTTGCCGGGTGCAAAAATAGGTATTCATACCGGGATGCTTAAGGTTGCAGAAAAGTCTGGTCAGCTGGCGGCGGTCGTGGGTCATGAAATTGGCCACGTATGGGCCGATCATGGTAATGAGCGCATGAGCCAACAGACCTTAGCACAAGCTGGGCTACAGATGGTGGCGGTATTGGCGGGTGAGCCAAGCACTCAGAAGAATATGGCCATGAGCGCGCTCGGTATTGCTACACAAGGGGTGGTGTTAAAGTTTAGTCGTGACCAAGAGAGCGAGGCTGACACCATTGGATTAGAAATGATGGCTAAAGCAGGATTTAATCCTCAAGAGGCGGTTAACTTGTGGCGTCGTATGGCTGAGCAGTCTCAAGGCTCTAATGTGCCTGAATTTATGTCTACTCACCCGTCAGAGGCAACGCGTATTGAGCGTTTGAGCCAGCAGCTTTCTAAAGTTATGCCACTGTACCACCAGGCAAGAGGCGTGGGCGCTAACCCTCAGTGTCGTCCTCCTAAAGTTTAGTTTGAGTAAGATGGCTATTCCCTCGGCCTGAAACTCTAGCCGAGGGATGCTTCTATTATGCCGCTTTCTTTGAAACCTTCTTTTTACATCCAATAATAGCTGCTGCCGTTGCAGGCCCTGCGCAGAGCAAAAAGGCTGCTACGCCGACCCCTGGCGCGATTAGTAATCCTCCGCAGGATAGAAACGTTAACCCCAAGGTTGCAAACAAACAGGCTTTGTTATATTCCTGCTTCTCGTTGGATGCCAGAAAAACCATGGTTGAAATGGGATCAAGTTTTGCCACCTCCTCGTCAGGAATCTCCAGAATATTTGGGCAGGATTTTACAACGGCATTCTTTTCGAGATCCAAAGTAAATGAGATGTTTGGTGTGTCGGGGATCTCGGGTTGGCGAATAGTGGTACTGACCTCTACCTGATTACCATGTCGTTTAACAGCAATGGTGTAGTCAAACATTTCTTGATTAATTTGCCCCACAAATTTGCGCTCACTCCAATCCTCTGTGGATGCGTTTTCACTAAAAGAAACCATTTTAAAATGATCGAAAGAAGCGCCGTTAACATCTCCTATCAAGCGATGAACTACTGGATCTTTGTCACCGAAATTCATTTGATTGCCCCAACTGAAATCGGGCAGGTTGGCAGCGAGTTCACCCATAATATCAGAGGCCGGGATGGATACCGTTTTTACGTTAGGTAATTTAAGTTGAGAGCCGCAGCATAGAGTTTCCATGGTATTTCTCCTTAGTGGATGCTTAAAGTTTGGTGTTGCGAAAAACGGTGGCTACCAAAGTCAGATTGTTTAGGCACCGGTGTTATTGATACGGGGCAGCTTTAAAAAAAGTTCGAATAATTTATTTTTGTTTAGAAGCTCTGTATTGAAAACATGGACGTAATAACAAAGAAAGGAAGATATCGATGCGAAAGATAATGCATCAGCCTACGGAGACACTAAATGATTGATTCAGTTATTGTGATGGAAAGGGTAAAGCAAGGGGATAAACAGGCATTAAGCCAATTATACGATATATATGCTGAGCGATTGTTTTCTGTTGCATGTTCAATTTTACGTGATAGAGAAGATTCTGAAGACCTTATTCATGATGTTTTTTTGGAAGTCTGGAATAAAGCCAGGCATTATGATGCAAAACGTGGCAGTCTTAACAGTTGGCTAGTAATGCTCACTAAAAGCCGTGCCATTGACCGGTATCGAGCATTGAAGCATTTACGAGAAAGTAAACGAGAGCCTTCCGATTTTTCTATGCCGATAGTTGACAAAAACATGAACTCATTACTTGAAAATAGAGAAGTATCCAAAGCACTTAGAAAATTAACAGTAAGTCAACAAAAGATGATTGAGCTAAGTTATTTAAAAGGACTCACTCATCAAGAAATTGCCTCGCAATGTAACTTACCTGTAGGAACCGTTAAGTCTCGGCTATCTGCTGCTCTAAATGGTCTGCGTCGATTAATGAAAGTAATGGTGGAGGTGAAGTCATGACACATTCCTCTTGGCAAGAAAACAAAAATATGTCGATTAGTCATAAAATGACTTCTGGCAAAAAAGTTAAAGAGAGACTGCTGAGTTCTATCACTGAGCCTGCGACCTATTTTGCTTATTTACATCGACTGGCTTCCTTGTTCGAACTGTCAGAAGAAAAGATGCAGCAAGTGTTGAATTCTATTGAGTCCATAAGTCAGTCGTTAGCGCCCGTTGGAGATTGGCGTAAGCTTGGGAGTCATCCTATTTTTTATCGACATTTTCAGGGTGGGGATGCAAGTAAAGAGTGTGGTTTGGTTTATCTTAAGTGCGGCTGCGAATTCCCTCATCATCACCATATTGGACGAGAAGTGTCGATCTTAATTCAAGGAGAGTTAGAAGAAGACAGCGGTACACGATATCAAGCTGGGGACTTGATTGTTAAGCTGCCCGGCAGTCAGCATGCATTTCGCTGTTGTGGTGAACAGGATGCCATACTATGTGTGCTACTGGATGAATCTGTTCGCTTTTAATTGTCAAAACAATAAACTCCGGACACCCAACAAGACAATAAAATCCAGACACCCAAGTTAGCAGAGGCGGTAATAGCTATCTTCCAAAGGAACTTCGATGTAAATTGAACCCTATGGAACTGATTGTTGAATCGAGGGCCACTTAAAGCTGAGTCAGTTTGATACTTTAAGTATCATTGAGACCAGAAGTCATTTTTTGGGAGGTTCGAAGTTCTTTTTAGTCAGATTGCAGGCAGGTTGTTGCTTCATGGAGCATGATGACTGAGTTAAGAGTGCTCGAGAGTTAGCTCGTTAAGCATTAAATAAGATGCTGGCTGCCCTAATTCCCTTCATCCAGTATTGCGAGAGTTGCTTCGCTCTTCGTCGAAGACTTTTTACACTCCCAATGGCTCGATAGAATCGTGAAGGGCTATGTCCAACTTGAGGTATCCATCTATCAGGATGGATATTAAGCCTGTCAAAAAGGGGAATAATGTCTTTGGGGATCACGGCTTTGTCAGGATGTGTGATGGCTTGTCCTGTCCATTCTACCAGCCGTAGGTAGTCTTTCAGTGAAGTACTAAGTAGAGGGAGTTTTTCTGATTGAAAGACAGGAGGTAAGGGTTGGTCGAGACAAGGATTACTACCCCTGCTTGCCATTTTTATTTGCTGCAAGCGATACCGAATGGAAGTATGCAGAGAGTCTTCCAGTTTTTCAGTAAGTCCCGCTCGAATGGGGTTGAGGTCGACATAGGCGAGACAAGCCAGAATAGCGCCTTCGTCTAAAAGCGCTTGAGACTTAAATCTTCCCTCCCAAAACCGTCCTGTACAGAAGTCTTCTTTGTTAGAACGACGGGCCAGAGGTTCGTTGATGGCTGCCATGAGCCAGGAGAGATTGCCCAGCCGTTCCCGGTAGGTTTTGAGTTTGACTTTATCTGCGAGAATCATATTGAAGCGAAGCTCTTGATGTTTTTCTTTTCCTGGATACAACAATAGCCATCGTTGAGCTACTTCTTCGTCAGACCATTGTAGAGGGCGTTGAGGGTCCATATGGACGACTAAGTGATAGTGGTTAGACATGACAGCATAACCGTAGATGTCGGCAGCGAAAATGGAAGAGAGATTGTGAATGCGTTGTTCAATCCAGTGTTTGCGATGGTCGAAGGATTGTTGAGTGACGGGGTCTTGGCCACAGAGGTAAGCCCGACGGACGCATCGACTGATGCAATGATAGAAGCCTGGATTGTGAAAATCGACGATATGCTGTCTAGCAGTTGGCATGTTACTTCCTTGCTGTTGGTTTTAATGCGCTGCATTCCTTGCAGTGGTGGATACTTTATCAAAGTAGGGTGGTTAAATATTTAAGATATATACAGATGTTGGTGTGAGTGTTTGGCTATGTTGTGGGTGTCTGTGGTTTTCATCTGTGGTTTTCTCTAATTGTGAAGTGTATCTGGTATTACCTTTGGGATTTAAGGGTTTTATCTCAATTAGGCTATACTTTCTTAGCAGGCTAAAGGGCCCTGACCACCCAATAAATATTTTGCTGTATCAATTAGACGATGAAGATGTAACCTATTGAATGAAATAGAAAAATATCGGTTAAAAATACGCACTTACTTGACCTCTGTCGCTGTGCTGGCAGCGTTGGTTTTCACATGGATAAAATTTTTTGACCGTGAGTACCTCGGCAGTTTTATATCGTTAATGTGCGCAATTCACTTTGCAGCGGTTGTTTATCTCTTGGTTAAGGAGCAGCGATATTTGTGGCATGGACGTGGGTATGCTGTTGTTCTGTCTCTTGCCTTGCTAAATACCATAGCAAATGATCCTGACTATGGTGTTTTCTGGGCCTATGTGATGATTACCTATATCTTCGTTTTAATGAAGTGCAAAGAGGCGTTGGTTGTTTCATGCATTTTTGTGGCCTTCACTTTTTACTTCGTTAGTTCCTATTACACGACTCAAGTGCTTATTCGAATATTCGCTACCGTCATCTTGGCGGGTATGTTTGGATTTTTATTTTCTTCCCTCATTGAGAAGCTGCTTATAAAAGTAGACACACTGATTACAAAAGATCCTCTCACTAAAGCACTTAACCGAAATACTTTTCATGCATCAATTGACAGTGCTTTGAGTTCTTATCATCGTTATAAAGCTCCTGCCACTTTGTTTATTTTCGATTTGGACTTCTTTAAAAACGTCAACGACACCTATGGCCATCAAACAGGCGACAGAGTTCTTAAAGCCGTTTCAAATATTGTTCTAAAACGATTACGAGATTCTGATCAGTTATTCCGATATGGAGGAGAGGAATTTGCTGTTCTCCTTAGCCAGACGAATCAAGAAAGTGCGTTAAGGTTAGCAGAGGAGTTACGCCAGCTAATCAAAAGGCATAACTATGAATTAGAGCAAGATATTACTATCAGCGGAGGACTCGCACAAGTCGATAAGTCTGACACTTCTTCATCTTGGATTGAACGTTGCGACAAGGCTCTTTATAAAGCTAAGAAGAGTGGCAGAGATAGGATTATTGCTTGTGACGAGAGGTCTGCGGATAATGATAAGTTAGAATTATCAAAACTTTTAAGTTAACTAAGAACTTTTTAAGCTTATAGTTAGTCAGTTTTACCTGACTTAGATATTGTGCTGATCGCCCTCAGTAAACTCTGAAACTTTAAAAAACTGAATGCCTGTATAGTCGCTATCTAACAAATGACTAACAATCTTTTGATGAACGAAAATATAAGCGCTGGAGCTTCCTCCGATTTTAAAGATCAATCTTTTCTCTTCAGGTATGGCCTCGAGTATCGCAGCGTTGAGTGAAAATTTATCTACAATAGCCTCTGCTTCTTCGTCTTCTTCATCAAGTTCATATTCTGAGGTGCTCCTGTCCCAGCAGTCCAGGCGATTATAGATATTTAAATACCAGTAGTGGTTATGCCTGCTTTCGTTGTCATCGATAATCTCGGCAGGGTAGAGCTGGAGTGATTCTATATCGAATGTTGATAAATAATCTCTTATTTCTTTTGTGACGACAAAGCTTGCTCCATCAGACATAGTATCCGTTAACTTTCGTTGGTTTCCTGTCTGTAAATCTCGCTCTTTGAAAGCATTGCTGAAGACTAACGCTGGTCCATCGGTATTAAGTTTTCTATATCGATAGCGTCTGTCGGCTGCTTTTTGGTCTGGTTGCAAATGAAACTGACTAGAGTCGAATGATGCATGAGCGATGTAGTATTCGTTATTAAATGGATTCATCCTGTTTCCTTTGATGGCTATTTATCCTTAAGTAAGTTTTTCAAGCCTCAAGTATTTAAATGTCAGATTGTGGTGATCGTTCGATGTCTTTTCGCTGATAAACCCACTGAGTTTTATTGTCTAGTGTATAGTACTCACTACTAAATTTCGGATCATCGCGAGTTAAAAATTGCATAAATTTTACCAGCGCAAAAATGAGTATGAACCAGAATAAAAAACCGTAACGGGTAGATCCGTCTTTTTCTTCGGCTTGTGTTTGGTTCGCATTTTCTAGCCTTTGAGAATTTCGAGAACCTACAGATGCTAGTACGGCTTCGATTTGATCAAATTGAAAATGCCGAGTCAGCGACACTTCGTCATCTTTCCAGCCAAAAAAGTCAGAGTAGGTATGGCGGGCTTTTTCGGGAATGGTAATAGGGCGAATTTGCTGTTGATCGTACAAAATGCTCTGGCTGAAAAAATAGAACACTTCATAGCGTAGAACTTCTTTCACCTCAAGGTAGTCCAGCATAGGATCTTCAAGCAACTGAACCCATTGCTCGCTGTTGGTGCGGCGCTGCTCGTCATTAGCAAGGGTTTCTAATGCACTCATAAAGGATTCGATAAAACGATCAATGTTAGCCTCTTCTGAGTTTTCTTCTTCAACTTGAACATCGTTAGAAGAAAGAGTGATTGCTTCTGCTTCTTCTGAGGTTGTTTTTGTAGTTGCCAGATTACTCTCGGATTCTTCGGAAGTATGAGTGGACGCTTCCGAAAACAGAGTTTCATTGGTATCCTCGGCGGTTACTGCTTCGAGTGGTTCGGCTTCTTCTAGCTCAATATAGTGGCTTAGGGTGAGTGCTTCTTTGTAGGCTTCTGATAATTGCTGGAAAGCCTCGGGATCTTGTTCGGGATGCGTTACTTTTAGTTTTTTTGCATAAGCTCGTTTTATGTCGCGCCGATTGTTGGTGGCTTCAATTTCCAATACATCCCAGCATTGCATCAAAAAACATCCTCATCCAGACTGTCTATGACTTTTTCGAACTCGTCTTTAAAGGATTCAATTTCTTTCGGGTTTTGACGATCTAATACAGCTTCATACTGAGCAATGATACTGGCCAGGTAATGACGCTTATCGCCAAGAGATTCTTCATAAAGGCGTTCTGCTTTAGCCAGCAATAGGCGGTTTTCTGCATTGTCGCGAGGATGAATTTTTAATGCGTCGAGTTTGTTAAAACTTGCGGCGATTTCGTCATCGCTTAAGATACAGTCGTTGTTTTTGATGATCTGTCGTTTCTCTTCGCCGGAAGAATTCACTTTAACAATAATCTCTAAGATGCCATTGATATCGTAGGTAAAACGCACATCGACAGTTTCTTTTCCAGCCTCATTTTTGGGAACCTTAACATCCAGACTGCCCAACATAATATTGTTATTCACCAAACGGCTTTCACCTTGATAAACGACACAGTTCATCTGAGTCTGGTTTTTCGATATGGTTTGTAGTGTTTCTACCCGGCTAACTGGAATGGTAGAGTTTCGCTCAATAATGGGTAAGAAGTAACCGCTTTGATGTTGATTACCGTCAATTTCTTGCGCGATTTCGACGCCCAGAGTATAAGGGCAGATGTCCGTCATAACCACGTCTTTCAAAGCTTGGTTGCGAGATTTTAGAGCGGCTTGAACCGCTGTGCCGCGAGCAACCACTTCATCAGGATTGATAGTGCAAGAGGGCAGGCGACGGAACATTTTGCTGATAATAGAACGAATGATTGGCATCCGTGTGGCACCACCCACTAACAATACGTCATCAAGCTCAGCAGGTCTTAAATGACTGTCTCTAATGGCACGTTCTATAGGGGTTTTGATTCGTTCAATCAAAGGGGCTGCTAGTTTTTCAAACTGGGAGCGCTGAAGCGGCCAGTCATAGCTTTTATCATTGAGAGAGAACTGAAAACTCACAACATTTTGATTGGTGAGTTGATGCTTGGCTTCTTCGGCTGTTTTGTATAGTCGATTGGCGTCATGAGTAGACAATTTAGCTGCATCTAATTGGTGCATGGACAAAAACTCATTGACTAATAGCTGGGTGAAGTCTTCGCCGCCGAGAAAGTTATCGCCCGCAGAGGCATGCACTTCCATCACGCCATCGAAAAGTTCCAGCACGGAAACATCGAAGGTACCACCACCCAGATCCACCACCAAAAAATGGCATTCGTCGTCTCTATCATGTACACCATAGGCAATGGCGGCGGCTGTTGGCTCGTTGATTAGACGCTCTACTTTGAGTCCTGCTAGCTCACCAGCGATTTTAGTAGCTCGGCGTTGAGCATCATTAAAATAGGCTGGTACGCTAATTACGGCTTCAGTCACGGGTTCGTCTAAATAGGCTTCTGCGTCTTGTTTTAGCTGCCGTAGGATAAGTGCTGACAGCTCTTCGGGGCGGAAACTCTTATCACCAAGTTGAGTGGTGGCTTTGCTGCCCATTTTACGCTTGAACGCTGCAACGGTATGTTGTGGGTGAGAAATCAACCGTTCTTTAGCGGTTTCTCCGACTAATATATCACCATTGGTATCGACGCTGACCACGGAGGGCGTCGTGTTTTTGCCTAAAGCATTAGGGATAAGGTGAGGTGTGTCGTCCTTCCAATAGGCCACCAGACTGTGGGTTGTGCCCAAATCTATACCGATCGTGGTCATATTTGTACTCAAATTTCTAAATTCTTGTGCCTAGAATAACACAATCCATCCTAGGATCGATGCCCACCCGTTTATCGAGTTGGATTTTTGTGAAGAGATATTGCAGCAGAAAAACAACGCCAACTGACGAAAAATCAAGCAGATGGCGTTGTATAAGGGATCTAGAGCTTAGCAGCTAATCCAGAGGAATGCGGATGACCACGCCGCCCATCACATCGCCAAGCTTAAAATCTTTGCGCGGCGTATCAATATGTTCGTTGTGACATTTCACGCAAGCTTCTGATACAGCGACATCTGGATAAACAGCGGTAAAGTAAGTTTTCTTACCTAATTTTTCTTCACCGTAAAAGTTCTTGCCATTTTTGGCTGCATGTTCCAGGCCTTTTTTCTCAAGTTCTGTTTTTGGTTTATTTTGTTTGTTGATTGGCCATAGTGAAAGTAGGGCATAAGTAAACCCAGCATCTTTTTCGTTAACACGCTCAGCACCCATGCGAAGCATCTGTGCTGGCAGAGGCAGTGCCTGCTCTTCTTGCCAATGTTCTTCGGCCGTTAATACTTCTTCTTCATTTTGTAAGCGGTTAACTACATTACGAGTGTACACCGTACGATCCGATTCGATGACGGCAAAAATAGCATCTGCCATTTTTTGTGGGGTAATGTTTTTTTGTGCAAAAACCGAAACCGGAACAGCGAACAGTGATACGACTAGCGTTGTCCATAATGCAGTGAGTTTGTTCTGTTTCATGGTGGCTCCTTGTTAGTTTGATTGCTGTTGCAATCGTTGTTGTAAACGCTTTTTTATTAGCTCAAAGGTCGGGTGTGATTTGTCTGGCTTGCTGTTGAAGTTTGTCTCAATCAAGACTTCGTCACTGAGAGCCGCGACAGAAAACTCCAGACCATGGCATTTCATGCAAACGGGTTTGAGCATTTTAGTATTCGGTTCTAAATAACGGTTTTGATTGTGTTCAACCGTTACTTTTTTTCCTTTCTTTATACGAGGCATGTGACAACTGGCACAACTTACACCAGTACCAGGAGCACCGTCACCAGCGACCTCATTTAACCAAAGTTGATAGTGAGAGGACTGCTTATAGTTAACAGAGTGCTGATCCTGATGGCAGCTAAGACAAGATTCTACCGCTGCTTGTTGCATGTCCAGTGTGTGAGGGTTGTGACAACTTTGGCAGGTAACCTGGCTGTGTGGCAATTGAGGCTTCATTGGTTGGCGCGCATCAACGGGAGACATAGCAGGCAGCCCCGAAGCTATCCGCATACCATGTTTGCCTAGCGTAAAGCGTTCAAATTGTTTTTCGTGACAGCTCCGGCAAGTGTCTATCGCTTGTTTTAAATGAGGTACTTCTGACGATTGCTCTTTACTAATTTGATGACAGCCAGAACAGTTAACCGCTGCCTGAGCATGCTGGCTCTTTGCCCACTGGTGAGCTTCTATTGCATCTTTACCAAATAATTTATCCCCATCATGGTCATGAAATTGTAAAGGATCTACTTCTGGATTTTTTTTCTGCCATCGGCGCATGGAGTTACGTTTGGGTAGTTTGGGCTTTTTCTTAACGTCCGCTTGTTTCATGTTTCGCATAAGAAACTTTTCGTACAACATGCTGTTGTCATGATAGTTGTGACAGCCTGAGGTTGCGCAAGTGTCAAACTTAAAGTCTGCGTGGCTTGGGCGTTCTTCGGTGACTTCTTCGTGACAATGGAAGCAAAAGTCATCAGCAATGGTGACGCCGTATTGACGAGTGATTTCTGGCTTGTGTTCTTTGTGACAGCTGACGCAAAAGCGAGCATCCAGCATTTCTAGCATTTCAGCGTTACGTGGGTCGGTAAATTTCTTTTTTGGATGAGAGTCATTGACGCGTTTTAGTTCTTGTTGGTGACAGTTTTCGCAAGCTTCTTGCATATCGTCTTCGGTTGCAAAAGGTGTTTGATGGCAACTGTTGCATGCTAACTCAATTTGATAGTGACCGTGTGTGGCATCACCTGCTAAAAAATAAGATTGATCACCAGACAAAAGGTTGTAACCAAGAACGGCACTGAGTAGTAAGGTCACTGTAATGCCGTAAATAATAAAACCAGTTTTTTTCAAAGTCATAATTATTATTTTTATTGTTCTAATAATAATATACTGACACGATATGGTATGTCAGTAAAGTCGGTAATAGCCATAGTAAACCGTAATGAATACGAGACCACCACTTACGATACTCACGTAGCTTTAAATCTGTCCAGTGATGACTTTTAGACATAAATATGCCGACAAGAGAACCCGTTAATGTTGCCGCAAGAAACACCGCCATTAATACAAAGTTCAAATTAGAACCAAGACGTAAACCAGTATGAATCATCAGTATAATAAGCGCTAAGACACCAACAACTGAATGAAAGTAACGCCAGTTATCCAGATTGCCCACTGAAAATTTACTAAATCGTTTACGCAGGGATAAAGCACCACCTAAGGCACATAAACCGAGTAATGTGTAGCCGCTGACTTGTTTCCAAAAATTATCAAACCAAAGCATTTCTATTTTCCAATTAACTTGTACGCTTGGCGATATTGAAAGAGGCTCAAATATAATAGTAAGAATAATTAACAAAAGTGCTAAAAGAGACGCCGTATAAATGGACTTGGAATGCCGCATGACCAAGTTAGGAACGGGCGTATCTAACATCTCTGCCAGTAGCGGTTTACATGAGCCGCATACTGTACCCGCACCTGTTCTATCACAAAGAGTACCCAGTGTTCGGTTCCCTTGATTCATTGCACAGGTCAGTTCGCCACGAGTAACATTTTCACAGAGGCAAACGACGTAATCTTCTGGTTGTTGGCGAATATTAGAGGTTTTCGAGGTATCCCATAATAACCCTTCGTTAGCAAACTTTTTAAACAGGCTGGGTTTTACTTTGGTTTGTTTGTCCACATAGGTTTGAACTTTTCCTGCTTCTTCCCATATACCTATGTGAATGAAACCAATGACGCGGTTTTTTTTGACCAGTAGTTTTCGGTAAATACCTTTTAGACGATTACTAAACACGAAGACTTCGCAGTCGCTGGCGTCGAGTTCTCCATAAAAACCTGAGGAGTAGTTACCCAGTTTCACTTGAATGTTATTCGGACTACCTTGATAAGCTTGACGAATGCCTTGAATATGATTGGCTGTGATAGCGGCCTGCTCTAACCCTGGTGCAACAACGCCATAGGTAATACCGTTGTATTCTGAACATTCTCCAATGGCGTAGACGTCGGGATCACTGGTTTGCATGTATTGATTAACAATGACGCCTTTATTGGTTGCAAGCCCTGCTTGAAGGGCAAGACCGACATTGGGTTTTATACCAGTGCAAAAAATAACGTTATCACATTCGATCACTTTGCCACTGGTTAATTGAACAGCGCTTACTGTCCCGTTTCCAATAAGCTTAATCACCGGATCTTTACTGACGATTTTAATGCCGGAAGATAAAATACATTCTTTTAATACCGAGTAGGCTTGGGCGTCGGTTTGCCCTGCTAGCAAACCTTTTCTGGCTTCAATAAATACTTCATTGTCGGGCGTTTTCATTGCAACAGCGGTTTCTAGCCCTAATGCACCGCTGCCTATTACATAAATTCTTTTATTCGCTTGTTTACAACGTTGTAAGCGATAAGCGTCTGCCAGTGAACGAAAGGTGAGAACGCCTAGCATATCCTGACCAGGCACATCAGGCACATAAGCCGTTGAGCCTGTGGCTAGGATTAGTTTTGAGTATTCGTAAATATTGCCTTGATCATCTTTGATGCAGTAAGCATCGCGATCAATGAAAACGATGCGCTTACCGATATACTGAGTGACACGAGAATCTTCAGTGCTGTCAATAGGAGTAAACAAGTCATCAATATCTAAGCGACCAGATAAAAAATTGGACAGTTGTACGCGATTGTAAGGATCGACTTTTTCATCACCAAAAATCAGTATGGGTACATCACTTTTTTGCTGAAGAAGAAGTTTTGCGGCTCTAACCCCAATGGGGCCATTACCAACAATAATGATAGGACTTTCTTGCGCTACTTGTTTTGTTTTGAACCCTGAATAATCTTTTAATACTTGTGCCATAGACTATTACCTAAATGTGACGCTTTAGACAAAATCTCGCTCTTTTTCTAAAGAGCAAAACTCTACGAGTCCTCGTGGAAATTTTGTTTTTATTGTTATTGTTAGTATGCGTGAAGTTAAGGCTTTTTATTTTTATTGTTTGATGCAAGCAATCCATTGCTCGCATTGCATTTTATTATTGGGATCGATACTAGACGAAAAATATTTCGGTGACAATAAGTGTGTTATCCACTTTTCGACTTTCACCAATATTTAACATCTTGACAAGCTGCATTATAGTTTTCTTGTAAGTGATATGAGTTTTAATGACTTACAAATTATGGGCGGTAAAGTGTATAAAGTTCATTCTCTTCGAGAGTAACACGTCGTGTTAATACTTCACCGATGGTTTTGTACTCTGCTTCAAAGTCTCTTTCCATGTCGGCAGTGTAGACGTCGTGCTGGTAACGCTTACAAAATTGAATGACGGCATTGGCGATGTCGTTCATATCAACGCGGAAGTCTTTGATGACTTGAAGCGTATGATGATCATCAGCCAAAGACTGCTCCAGATAAACGTAAAATTTAACGTTCTCTTTAAGCAGGTGAGACTGAAACAAACTTTTAAAGTCGGCAAGAATTGATGACAGTCTGCGATAGTCCTGTCTCTCAAAGCCTTCACTCCACATGCGGCCATAGTACTCAACCAACTTTGAGTGATCGTCTTTTAACCCTTGAATCAGTGTTGCATCAAAAGTGATAGTACGGTTGTTGTTAGGCTTTGCGGTTGAAACAACCGTCGCCGATTTTTTGTTTTCTTTTTTCGGTCGTTCTTTAAAAAAATCAGTAATGAAAGCAAACATAAGAAATCCTCTTACATCTCTAATAGATATATTCGCTCAGTGATTACAAAAAACACTAATGTAGTAACATGGTTGGTCATTGTAACCGCTAACTATTAATCTTATTTGAAAAATTACAATATAAAACTTGTTTCATAATTTGTCTTTAAAAATTCGTGAAATCTTTCAAGAAAGTGATGTCCGAAATTCAAATGGAGATATCTCTATTTGTTAAGAAATCTGATTGTGAGATTGAAGTTGCTTGTTTTGCCAAATTCAAACAACTTTGGGCTTTTTTAAGATCAATTATTTATTGTTTATTATTTTTTTTGATTTGCAAAAATCATAAGCAGTGCTGGCAAAATAATGAAGTCAATGATTAAAGCACAGACCAACAAAAGTGATAATAAACTTCCCGTATGGTGTGTAGGTGTTAAAGGAGAAAAAATTAAAATAGAAAAACCTGCGGTTAAAATAACCGTTGTTGTTAACAAAGCTTTACCCACAATACTGAAGGCGTATTCGATGGATTCTTGAGTAGAGCGACCGGATTTGCTGGCACGATGATATTTAGAAATAAAGTGAATCGTGTCATCAACTACGATGCCCATTCCCATGCAAATAACAACAGTTAGTGCAAGGTCAATATTACCAATGGTTGCTGACCAGATCCCATACGCCATGATAGCGGGTGCCAGATTGGGAATGAAAGCGATGAGTCCGAGTTTTATTGAACGAAAAATAAAAATCATCAGCACACTGATCACAAAGAGTGCGGTAATACTTCCTGATAACATACTATGAATATTGTGCTCAGCCAGATAAGCAAAAATAAGATCGAATCCAGTCAGGTCGAGCGCTAGCCCTTGGTTTTCTTGCTGAGAGAACCAATGTTTGACTCGTTGTTCAAATTCAATGATTTTTTGTGAGTCAGTTTTCTTTAAATTAATTGTAATGTGACTGACACGATGATCTTGGCTGAGCATCAGACTTTGATTTGAGGATAGTTCGTAAAGTAAAAGATACTGAGCCGCTAACGCCTGTGTTGTTGGCAGTTGGTAGAAAGTCTGTTGGTTAGCGTGCATATTTTTGTTCATTTGCTTTAACAAACCCACATAGCTCTGTGTCTTGGTCACTTCTGGCTGATTTGCTAAAAATTCTTCGAGAGCATCCAGTGTCTGCAAGTGTTTTAGCTGATTGATGCTATCGTCTGTTTTGTTTGTGGTTAAGATGACTTCTAATCGGTGGAGACGATCAAACTCCGAGTTGATGAGATCAATCGTTTGCCTCAACGCAAAAGATTTTGAAAAATAATCAGACCAAGACTCAGTAATCTTTAGCTGACTGACACTAAAGAGGCATAAAGTGATTAAAATGATTCCAGAAACCAGAAATATCTTTGTATGACCCGTAACAAAGCGGGCGAGTCTTATAACATTGTCATTGGAAGCTTTGGTTTGTTGTGGATAGTGAGGAGGCCAATGAGTCAGCGCAAAAGGCACCATGATCAAAGACAGTAACCAGGCGATAAGAACACCAATGGCTATCATATTACCAAGATCTTGGTAGGGCGGTGAGTCACTTAAATTTAAAAATAACACGCCCACTGCCGTTGTGAAGCTAGTGAGCGTAATGGGCAAGGCATTAATTTTAAAGCTGTATAGAGAAGCCTGTTCGGGTGACTTATGGAGCTCTCGTAACGCATGTTGATAACTGGTATAGATATGAACACAGTCAGCGACGGCTAACGTTAGAATAACACTGGGTACAAAACCTGCGACAGGTGTGAGTTCCCATTTAAACAAACTATACACTTCGAAGGTCATCAACATTGATAGAGTTATAACCACTAAGGTCACGATGGCTGCTCGAATACTGCGTAACAATACCATCAGCCCTATAACAATAATGAGGTAACTGATAGGGATTAAAGTGATCAAATCTTGAGTGACTGCCTGCTCCAAAGTGATATTGGACATAATAGAGCCTGCCAATTGAAAGGACAGATCAGGATATTTTTGTTGGAAAGGTTTTAGCCAGTTGAGTGCCGCTTGATAGAGTTGCTTGGGTGTCTCGCGTTCTTTTATGTTAACCGTGGCGTGAACGAAGGCGGTGGTTTCTGAAGGGGATAGCCAAGTGGCATACAGTTGGTGATCATCTTGTAAGGCGTGTTGTGTGAAGCGAACGTTCTGCGCTGTTACGGGTAGCTCGCCAATCAAAGGTGCGATCTTTAGTTCATCTTCACTGGCTTGAGTGTATTCATAATGAGTGAGTGATAGGCTGTCTTGTATGTGTGGTAATTGGCGGATTTGCTCCGTTAATTCATAGATCGCGGTGAGTCCTTGTTGTGATAACAAGGATTCTGAAGAGTGTACAACAATAACCAGATTATCCTGGCTGTTGAACGTTTGCTCAAATTGTCTGAGAGTTTTCAGCTGAGGATTATCGTTGCCAAAGTAGACTTTAAAATCGTTGCTGATGTAAAAACGGGTGAGATTAGGCAAACCAAGCAAAGCGAGTATCAGAATCGCTAAGCTTAGTATTCCGCCATAACGGAGGTTTAACTTAAAGAGAGTTGGCAGATTCAAGATTTCCTTTGCCTTTTGTTGCGTGTTGTTTATTTAAAATTATTCAGCCAAAAATTAGCAGCCCCCCACACGTTGATATTAGATGTAAATCCTGACTTATTAAAGACCTTGTATGGGTTCTTGTGACTCACGGATACCCATGAAGCCACAAGAGAATGAGCGCTAAGATGTGGTCAGTTGATTATGACAGTGTTGTCTGGGTGGAAGCATTTTAAGACCAAAGAGTAGCCGCAGGAGATTCACTCGGCGAATCACTTCAAACAGAATCGCACAGCCTGCAATGGTAATGAACAGAACCGCAGCAAATTCTGTCAACCCTCCCAGTTTGAGTTGAATAAGTGGGTAAGCTGCGATGATCATAATGCTCTGATGCAGTATGAAATACGGATAGACAGCATCATTAAAGTAATCGCGCCATCGTCCGGGGTGATTCAGATAAGTTGCACCATAACCCAGCACAGCCAACACCCAACTCCAGCGATTTAGATAGGCTCCCAGGGCTTCCAGAGCTTTCCCCCACCAAGGGAAGTCCGTTGTCCCCGGTAACCAGAAGCTGTGGTAATAGAAAAGCACTAAACCATAACTCAGCAGAGCAATGACTAAAGCAACACGACGGGTGGCTTTTATTAACTCCCACAATTGATGATGCCAGCCGATTAAGTAACCAAAAATCAGAAAGCTAAAACCGAGTGCTTCGCGATAGCCGTCGGAATCACTGGGGAATAGACTGACACCCAGTATCGATAGTATCACTACAGGAACAAGAATTAGCGCGGTTTTACTGCCGCTAGCTGCTAGTGAGTCAACCGCTGACTGTACCCAACGAGCGTTGAGCAGGGGAGTGATGATTAAGAGTACGATGGAGAACTTCCATAGCTCTCGTATGTACCAAAGATGATTCACATCCATGTGAGGTAAGATGCCTGATTGATAGTTTTCGAACAAAGGATGGTCAAGATCAAAGAAGGCCTGATAGAACTCCCAATAAGATAGAGCCAGATCTCCCTTTTGTGTCATCTCGAAATAGAGTTGAGGAGGCACAACCACCAGAACACCAAACATCAGGGGAATTAACAGCCGCAGACTGCGTTGGCCGACAAACTTTAGCCCACTCATTTTATTGAGTGCAAAGCGGATGGCTATGCCTGATATTAAAAACAGAATGGGTAACCGCCAGCGATTGACCAGCAACATCAGATTTTCCAGAGATTCGCTGAGGTAGCTACTCTTAATATGGAAGCCCCAGTTTTGTGTGTATAGCATCCCGATGTGGTACAAAATTAGAACACCAAATACCAGGATTCTGAGCCAGTCCAGATCATAGCGACGCTGGGGAGGTGTCGGTGTGCTGATGGTGTTTTCCTGAACGATTGCAGTCATTAAAAATTCCTTGCTTATGGTCATTATTGAATGAGTGACATGTGTTCAGGTTGCTGATTAAATAGCACTTTATCAATGGCTAAGTGATTGATATTATGGAAGTTGGTGTAAGCGGCATAATAGAGTGACAAGCGGTTTGGTTAAGAAAACTTATACAAGTGAAGTATTATGAACAGTGACGCAAAAACGCCACTTTTTGCTGCGTTCGAACGCCATCAACGAGCCTGGGAAGTCACTTTTTGGGTGTTTATCGGCGTGATTAATGCCGTCATCAATGCGACTTCTGTACTGATGGAGTATGCCCGTCGCGGAGATTCTATTGGCAGCTGGGAACCTTTTGTATGGGAGTTTTCTAGCACCGTCGTTGGGCTGATTCTGATAGGCTTTATTTTGTTGGTTGACCGCCATTATCCATTGCACTATGGAGTGATTCGACGACACCTTAGCTATCACTTATTAGCCACATTGGTTTATGCATTGCTGCATGTGAGTGGCATGGTGGCGTTACGACAGTTGGCCTATTGGTGGGCAGGTTCTGAGTATGATTTTGGACATTGGGGACGTGAGTTTTTTTATGAGTATCGTAAAGACTTGCTAACCTACGGTTCAATTATGCTGGTGCTGTACAGCTATCGGTTTATTTTAAGTCGCTTAAAAGGCGAAGCTCGAGTGATTCAGGAGGGAGAAGAGACAGAACAGTCTGAAAAACCGACTCGCTTATTGATCAAAAAGCTGGGAAAAGAGTTTATCATTCGGGTAGAAGATATCGACTGGATTGAGGCGGCGGGCAATTACATGAATCTGCACGTTGGCAATAAGATGTATCCGTTACGAGAAACCATGACGGGAATGGAGGCCAAATTGAACGCCGAGCAGTTTGTTCGCATCCATCGTTCGCATATTGTTAATCTGGATCGTATTGTCGAGATAGTGCCTTTAGAAAGTGGTGATCACAGCGTCATATTGTCGACGGGACAAGCGTTAAACTTTTCGCGTCGGTATCGGGCCAAGGTGAAGGATCGTTTGTCTATTTAGTTTAAGAGCTGCTGGTAGAAAAAGGGGAGCATTGTGGGTGATAGAATAGAAGGTGTTCAAGAATATCAAATTGGCTTAGCGGAACCCTCCGATCTGGCGGCGATAACCGAGCTCATGCTTAAGGTGTTTCGAGCCGTGCAAGGTAAAACTTTCTCCAGTGAAGGACAAAATCATTTCGATAACCTTTTTACGTTAGAACGAAACCAACAACGTTGGGAACAAGGACAAAAATTCTGGATTGCTAAAAATGCCCAGCGGCAAGTGATAGGGGTAATAGCGTTGCGAGAGGCTTCCCATATTTTTGCGTTGTATGTTGATCGCGATTATCAACGTCAGGGGATCGCTAATGCTTTGTGGCAAACGTGTCTTAATTTTGTAATGAACGAATCAATTCCAGCCGAAAAGGTTACTGTCTATGCCTCTGAGTATGCGCTAGAAGTTTACGAAAAGTGGGGATTTGTCCGTATGGGGGAATTGCAGGTGTCTGATGGCCTGGAATTTATTCCTATGGCTTATTCTACGCCAGTCTCAGCCGTACAATAACATATAGAAGGTTACTATCATGCCAGTCTGGTTACAGTCATTACCTTTTACCTCGTTGGACTTAATGGTTATTGTGGTTAATCTAACGACGTTTCTTGCTGCCAGTGTTTTTATTCGTTGGTCGGCAAATAATCGTTCCGAAAAAGTGATTCAACGCCGAGTGGTGGGCTTGCGCCTGATTAACTTAATATTTTTGAGCGTTTATTTGGTGGCCGGTGTATTGCAGTTCCGCCTGGCGCAACAGTTCTCGCAAATTGGTTTAAGTTTGCTGGTGGCCTACGGCATTAATCACTGGATTCAGTTGTGGATCTTAAATCGTTTTGGTGCCGAAAGAACGGTGAATGACGAAGTTGTGATGGCTAAGTCTTACACCAGTGGCATGATTGGTTTGTTGGCGTTAATGATAGTCATAGCACTGACTATGGTAACGCTGTTAAATATTCTAGACTTAGACAATTGGTTACAAGCTTCCTCCGTTGTTGGGGCGTTTATATTAATTCTATACGCCAGTAAGGATTATTTGCTTAGCGATATTATTAGTAGCTTAACGATGCACTACAGCCGCACTATTGAGCCCGGTGCTGTGATTCGAGTAAAGGAATTAAATATTCTGGGAGTGGTGCAAAAGGTGAGTTTGTTGCAAACAACATTGAGAGATCTGGTCCACAACTCTGATGTAGTTCTGGACAATTCCAAACTAAGAAGTGCTGTGATTGAAAACTTATCTAGCTGTCATCGACTGACTGATTATGTGGACTTTAAGATTGGTTATTCAACGTCAAAAGCTGAAGTTGAGCAGTTGTGTGCCGAAATTTGGCAAGCTTTAATAAAAAAAGAACCTTCTATGGCTCCCATAGTACCTGATGTTTTTGTCGTTAATAATGATGATCATGCGGTTGTCTGGCGTTTGCGTTATGTGGTGCCTAATCCTTATAAACTCATTGCTATTAAACATCATATCAATACCATTGCCTTTGAGCTTTCCAGGCAACATGATATTGGTTTAAACACACCTTTTACACTTGTTTTTGATGCCCCGGTGGATGCAAATCTAAATACTTAACTTTTATAAGGTGTTGCAGAGAGTATCAACGAAAGAGCAACAGGCCTATACTCATGTTGGTTTTTATCTATACTGATAAGAGAAACGTGATAATTAAGAGATAATATGAAGGTTCTGGGGCTCTTTTTCATTGGCATGCTATGGATGCTGACTGCTCAGGCTAAAGGGCAGAAGATAAAAGTCGGGGTAGAGGATATAGATTACTTTCCTTACTACGCTTCGGAAGATGGCTCAGTTAAAGGCTTTTATAAGTCACTTATGGAAGCTTTTGAGAAGCAGTCCGGTTATTCGTTTGAATTTTCTTTTTATCCTCCCACCGATGTAGTGCAAGCGCTTATTGATAACAAAGTGGATGTTATTTTTCCTGACAACGAATATTGGGCAAAAGATAAAAAGCTTAATGCGGGCATTCGTTATAGTCAGCCTGTGACGGATTATATTGACGGTGTTTTTGTCATGTATGCTAATAGAGCATTGCCATTAGAGAAGCTATCAACTCTGGGGATTATTAAAGGGTTTAATCCTTATCCTTACTATACTCGAATAGACGATGGACATATTCAGCTTAAAGTTTATGAAAATCTTGAACAGTTAATTCTTGCTCTTTTTAACAAAGAGATCCAGGGAGCCTATTTTAATAAAGTACTGATTGAACACTTTCTCAGTAATTTTAGTTTAGAAAGTTTGATTCAGGTGCCTCTTAACCAGAAAATTATTTTTCGATCTGACTTTCCTATGATTCAGTCAAACTACAAAGCTTCAACGATCAAACAACAAGAATTTCTCAAGTCTTTTAATGAGTTTTTAAGTAAAAAGGAGCCATTAGAAACCTTGAAACGCCAATACAATATTCAGCTAAAACTGCCTTAGTATAAGCATATTACCGTATCGGGTTATTTCTTTATTAGTCGAATATAAACGTCGGTTGCTTCAAATTTGCGATCGCGAGTGCTTAAGCTTTTATGACTGCCCGATTGTCGATTACTGCCAATGAGGCTCCAGGTATCTTCTGTTAACCAAAGTTCGGTAGATAGCTGCTGCTGTTCGTTTATAGCGCGTTGTTTGGTTTGGGATTGATGCTTTAAAGACAAAGAGACTCGCACTTGATCGTCTCTGGCAATAACGGGTGTGATATAGAAACCATCGGTAATGGTTTGAAATAATGTAATGGTTTGGCCTTGGCCGTAGAGTAGAAAGCCACCAGGGAGCAATTGACTGGTTCCGATAAATGCAGATTTACCCTGCATCACTCTAACTGAACGAAACTCTTGATTATTGCCTCTATCGCGAGTGGAATGGGCGTCTACACGGATACCACTGTTATGAGGCCCGACGGTAACCGTCGTTTCATGTTGATTAGCTTTGCGGCGATGGTGTTTTTCTGACTTGATTTGCACCAGCCATTGACCAGGTGCTTTATCCAACTCGTTAATCAAGGGCTTAAGATCTTCGTAGCGTTTGGGTGACACATTTAAAATGAGTTGAAATCGGCTAGCGCTGATCTTTTCGTTGTATTTCAGGTGAGGCTCAATGAGTGCTTTTACTTCATCAGCAGAGCGGTGGTTCAGTTGATGAATGTAGAGTTTGGCAACCAGATCACTGGAGCAGAGTAGCAAAAGAACTATGAGGCTGATTCGAGTTATCATATTCCTAGCACTCGTAGTTCGCTGGCGATCTCACTTTGTTGCCATAGTTCATCAAAAAACTGCCGCCGTTCTTTAACTTCTAGTGGTGCGTCTAAACGACCTTCGCCCTCTGTTTGGGTATAAAAAGGGCGATACACAAGGCTACGCTCATCAGCTAGATAAAAAGCATAAGGTGCCTGCTGCAGTTGTGCGGGTACAACACGAATATGTACATAGCTCGATAGTGATTGATACAAAGTAATGAGTCGGTGTTGGCACTGAAGCATTGGACGTATGGTGTAAACCAGTAGGCGTATTTGAGAGTAACGGCTACGTCGGGCCAGATCCGATAAGGCTTTCTCTATTGACCGATCATTTAATACCTGTGGATCCAGATCGGCACTGAATATATCCACAGTCCGCTTGGCCTGCTTAAACATATCTAGCGCAAATGTTTGATGTTGTGCCCAGGTTTGCAGCAGCTGTCGCTCGGACAGATCCTGAGGGTTATCTGTATCGGTCATAGAGGTGGCGAGAGTGAGCTTAGTGTAAGTCTATGTTCTCATTTGGTGGGCAATGGGGTCAAGGTGCCGCAACATTGGACGGTGCGGGATGCCTGCTTCCATAAAAACAGGCCCGTCGGCAACGAACGCATGGCGCTCATAAAAAGGTTGAGCCTTGATTTGGGCATTCAAATGGAGACAGAGAATACTTTGTTCTTGCGCAATTTCGGTGAGTTTTTGCAGTATTTCGGAACCCAGTCCTTTGCCACGAAAGGGCAATAACACGGCAACTCGACCTATTTTTCCTTTCTTGGTAATGCGGCCAGTGCCAATGGCTTCACCTTCGAGGGTGGTTACCAGTACGTGAAAACAATCCTGATCTTTTCCGTCTTGCTCAATATGAGGGTCAACACGTTGTTCACAAATAAAAACTTTTTGGCGAATTTGGATCAATTCTTGTTGCGCATCAGACCAGTTTACCTGGCGAATAATATAATCGTTTGTCATGTCACCCTCAGGCTCATTAATCCTGCTTAATAATTATACAGCCTCTATTTATAAGACTAGCAATCTCATTAAGAAAATCAATGTCTTGAAATGAATTTTCTAATTCTTTTGAGGGTAGAATATTATTATTGGAGATATTTTCTATCAAGACGCCATATTGCCCTTGAAATTTATGGTTTTCTCCGTCTGCCATAAGTATTAAAAAAGCGTCGCTGGTTTGTTCTTGCTCATAAAAATAAGTGAAGGTGCTGTCACCATTTTTGACTAATGAAAACTCGGAAGTTTGTAGCTGATAACGCAGTTCTTCACCCGTAATAGAAGCTTGGGGCTCTTGTTCATATTTAGGACGGGTCACCAGTTGACCGAAGGCTGTCAAAAGCTGGGTGTCCGTCATCGATGTTAATGCCTGACGGCACCAGGTAACTATGTCCTGATCGAGCTGGGCTGACGTAGGGGTGAACTGGCGATCTTTGTCGGAGTAGCGTGATTGATGATTTTCTTCACTGTCCATCAAGTTGAGCAACAGTTGGCTTAACAGAGCGTTATGGTCGGGCGCGCGAAAACCGATGGAATAGGTCATGGAGGCATCGATAGCAATGCCGTCGTGCGCTGTTTGTGGTGGAATATAAAGGAGATCACCGGGTTCCAGAACCACATCGATGATAGCGTCAAAATCTGCTATTTGTTTAAGATCAGGGTGAGGCCTGATTTCTTGTATCGACGCTTTGGGCTCTCCCACACGCCAGTGACGCTTGCCTTGTCCTTGAATCAAAAACACATCGTATTGGTCTATATGAGGACCAACACCACCACCCTGAGTGGCATAACTCACCATGACATCGTCGTGGCGCCAATCGGGCAAAAAGCTAAAGGCCTGTTGCAACTCTTTAACTTCTGGTAGCCAATGTTCCAGAGTTTGTACAAGCAAGGTCCAGTGAGATTCTGGCAGAGTCAGAAAATCTTCTTCTTCCAGCGGACCGCATTGAACCTGCCACTGATCGTCTTCTTGCTGGATCAGACGAGCTTCTACGTCTTCTTCCAATGCGAGACCAGCGAGTTCTTCGGGTGACAAAAAATCTTTAAAGCCAGAGAATGCCTGACGTATGACTAAGGGCTTTTTTTGCCAGTATTCGTTAAGAAATTGTTGAGGGCTTAGTGAGCCCAGAGCATGGACGGTCATGACAAGGTATCGGATAGGCTGAAGAAAAGAGAAGAGCTCAGGTGCCAATTATTGGCACCTGAGTAACGAAAGAACGGGTTAAATCTTGTTTGCTTGCTCAATCGCGTTGCCAATATAGTTGGCTGGTGTGAGTTGTTTGAGTTCTGCTTTTACGGCATCTGGCAGTTCCAGGCTATCGATAAATACGTGCATGCCTGCTTCGTCAACACGCTTACCGCGAGTTAACTCTTTTAGCTTCTCGTAGGGTTTTTCGATGCCATAACGACGCATGACGGTCTGGATTGGCTCGGCCAACAGCTCCCAGTTTGCATTCAGTTCGTCAAGTAGCGACTGTGCATTGACTTCGAGTTTGCTAATGCCTTTAAGAGATGCTTTGTAAGCAATCAGAGAGTGAGCAACTCCCATACCTAACGCACGTAATGCCGTTGAGTCTGATAAGTCTCGCTGCCAACGTGACACAGGAAGTTTTTGACCCAGATGAGTAAAGAGCGCATTGGCGATGCCCAGGTTACCTTCTGAGTTTTCAAAGTCGATAGGGTTAACTTTGTGTGGCATGGTTGAAGAGCCGATTTCGCCAGCAACGGTTTTTTGCTTAAAGTGACCTAAAGCAATGTAACCCCAAACATCACGGTCGAAATCGATCAAGATGGTGTTAAATCGGGTGATGGCATCGAAGTATTCTGCAATGTAATCGTGTGGCTCAATTTGAGTGGTGTAGGGGTTCCAGGTTAAACCCAGGCTGGTAACAAACTCTTCGGCAAAAACGACCCAGTCTACTTGAGGATAAGCCGACAAGTGAGCGTTGTAGTTACCAACAGCACCGTTGATTTTTCCTAGCAGTTCTACTTTCTTAAACTGATCCAGCTGGCGGCGTAAGCGTGCAACCACGTTGGCCATTTCTTTACCCATAGTCGAAGGGCTGGCTGGTTGGCCGTGAGTACGTGACATCATTGGAACCGATGCGTGCTCATGAGCCAGACTGCGGATAGCGTCGATCACTTGAGTTTGCTGAGCATCAATCACATCAGCTGCGTCTTTTAGCATTAAGCCATAAGATAAGTTGTTAATGTCTTCTGAAGTACAAGCAAAGTGGATGAACTCACTGACTGCTGAAACTTCTGCATTGTCTGCGGTTTTTTCTTTGAGGAAGTATTCTACGGCTTTAACGTCGTGATTGGTTGTTGCTTCGATGGTTTTAACACGCTGAGCATCGGCTTCAGAAAAGTTAGCAACAATGCTATCTAATAATGCATTAGCTTCATCAGAGAAGGCGGGCACTTCGGCGATATCTGCGGTTGCCGCCAGCTTTTGTAACCAGCGTACTTCAACGGTAGTACGATATTTGATTAAGCCAAATTCACTAAAGATTTCTCTAAGCTCAGCAGCTTTTGAGCCATAACGGCCGTCGACAGGAGAGATTGCAGTAAGTGCAGACAGTTCCATGAATCATCCTCAAAAGGGGTTATAAAATAAACAACACAATATTTTAGGCGCGCTATTCTAGCATTGTTGAATGGTATTTTAGTACTTTTAGTTCTTGCGTAGCACTTTTAGAGCTATTTTGAGGCCCTAAGTAGCACTGACCTTTGTACCGTAACTGGAACTGTTACTTTATAAAGAGGCAACGGATGGGTAATAAAAATGCTGCATACTTATTCATAAAGGAAGTGCCATATTGTTTCCAGAGGTGGAAGCGTCTTTGCGCCAAAACTTCACCCAAGGCTTAATTTTATTGATGAGGTTTAGCGGGAAGCAGGACGTTCACCAACTTCTGAGGTTGGATAAAAAGCATTCATAAACCCTTGAATCCCTTATCAAAGAAAGCTCGAGATGCAATCTTATTCGTCCTTAGGTGATTTATTTTGCAGTGCATATAAGCTATAATTTGGTCCCAAATTTTCAGGAACTGGTCGAGAAAAGCAAGTATTCTCGCCTAAACTTATCTACATTCTTACCTAGAGTTGTAGCGACAATTACGAGGACCAAAGCGTGTTAGAAGCGTATAGAAAACATGTCGAAGAACGTGCCGCTCAAGGCATCCCTCCTAAACCTCTTGATGCCGATCAGGTTAATGAACTTGTTGAACTAGTCAAAAATCCTCCTGCGGGAGAAGAAGAGTTTTTGATCGAGTTGTTAACTCACCGTGTGCCACCAGGTGTAGACGAAGCGGCGTATGTTAAGGCGGGTTTTCTAGCTGCGGTTGCCAAAGGCGAGGTGACTTCTCCACTGCTTGATAAAACTCATGCGACCGAGTTATTGGGCACCATGTTAGGCGGCTATAACATTGCAACTCTGGTTGAGTTATTGGACGATGCCGAGCTGGCTGAGCTAGTTGGTGAAAAACTAAAGCATACATTATTAATGTTTGATGCATTCCATGATGTAGCTGACAAAGCCAAAGCGGGTAACGCAGTTGCTGAAGCCGTAGTTAAGTCTTGGGCAGAAGCTGAATGGTTTACCAGCAAGCCTGAAGTTGCCAAGAAAACCACAGTAACGGTATTTAAAGTACCAGGTGAAACCAACACTGACGATTTATCACCTGCTCAAGATGCCTGGTCACGTCCTGATATTCCTCTTCACTCTCTTGCGATGTTGAAAAACCCTCGTGAAGGTATCGACGGTAATCCTTTAGAAATCATCGAAGATTTAAAAAAGAAAGGCCATCCTGTTGCCTACGTTGGTGATGTTGTTGGTACTGGGTCTTCACGTAAATCAGCCACCAACTCTGTATTGTGGTTGATGGGTGACGACATTCCTTATGTTCCTAACAAGCGTGCCGGTGGCTTCTGTTTTGGTGGCAAAATTGCTCCTATCTTCTTCAATACTATGGAAGACGCGGGGGCATTACCCATTGAGTTTGATGTCACTCAATTAGAGATGGGTGATGTGATTGATGTTTATCCTTACGAGGGTAAAGTTGAGAAAAATGGTGAGTTATTAACCACCTTCGAATTAAAAACAGATGTGTTGCTCGACGAAGTTCGTGCTGGCGGACGTATTCCACTGATCGTTGGCCGTGGTTTAACCACTCGTGCTCGAGAGCATTTAGGTCTACCAGAAACCGACATTTTTGCTAAGCCTGCAGCGGTTGCTGATAGTGGCAAAGGCTTCACATTAGCACAGAAAATGGTCGGTAAAGCCTGTGGCGTTGAGGGCGTACGTCCTGGTCAATATTGCGAGCCACGCATGACAACCGTAGGTTCTCAGGATACTACCGGGCCTATGACTCGTGATGAGTTGAAAGATTTGGCTTGTCTTGGCTTCTCAGCTGATTTAGTGATGCAGTCTTTCTGTCACACGGCGGCTTATCCTAAGCCTGTTGATATTGATACACAACACACACTGCCTGATTTCATTATGAATCGTGGTGGTGTATCTCTGCGTCCTGGTGACGGGATTATCCACTCATGGTTAAACCGTATGTTATTGCCTGATACTGTTGGTACGGGTGGTGATTCGCATACTCGTTTTCCGATGGGTATTTCTTTCCCTGCGGGTTCTGGCTTGGTGGCGTTTGCGGCGGCTACAGGCGTTATGCCTCTGGACATGCCAGAGTCAGTATTAGTGCGCTTTAAAGGCGAAATGCAACCAGGCATCACATTACGTGATTTGGTTCATGCCATTCCTTATTACGCTATTCAACAAGGCTTGTTGACGGTTGAAAAAGCGGGCAAGAAAAACATCTTCTCTGGTCGTGTACTGGAAATCGAAGGTTTGACCGATTTGACTGTTGAGCAGGCGTTTGAGTTATCGGATGCTTCTGCTGAGCGTTCAGCGGCAGGTTGTACGATTCAATTAAGCGAAGATTCTGTTTCTGAATACCTGCAGTCAAACATCGTCTTGTTGAAGTGGATGATTGCTAACGGTTACGGTGATGTTCGTACGATCAGTCGTCGTATTGAAAAGATGGAAGAATGGTTAGCGAAACCAGAATTGATGGCTGCTGACGCCGACGCCGAGTACGCTGCGGTTATCGAGATTGATTTGGCAGAGGTGAATGAGCCTATTTTGTGTGCGCCTAACGATCCAGACGATGCGCGTAAATTAAGCGACGTTGAAGGCGATACCATTGATGAGGTGTTCATCGGTTCATGTATGACCAATATTGGTCATTTCCGTGCGGCTGGTAAGCTGTTAGATCAGGTTGACGCGGGTACATTAAAAACTCGCTTGTGGTTGGCACCGCCCACCAAGATGGACGAGCATCAGCTGATGGAAGAAGGTTACTACAACATCTTTGGCCGTTCTGGCGCTCGTATGGAGATGCCTGGATGTTCGTTGTGTATGGGTAACCAGGCTCGTGTGGCACCTAAGTCAACGGTTGTGTCGACTTCTACACGTAACTTCCCTAACCGTCTGGGGCAGGGAGCTAATGTCTATCTGGCATCAGCAGAACTGGCTGCGGTTGCCTCGGTAATGGGTAAGTTACCGACGCCTGCAGAGTACCTGGAGTATGCTAAGAGCATCGACTCTATGGCCGATGACATCTATGTGTACATGAACTTCCACCAGATGGAAGAATACAAAGAGAAAGCCGCAGCGGTGACGATTCCAGTAGAAAATCTGGTAACCGTTGAGTCTTAAAAATCTCTTTGCTTGACTCAAAATAAGAAGCCCGCTTTGCGGGCTTTTTTACTTTTCACGTCGTCATAAACTTTTGTTATGATGCGTGCGCGACCACTTGCTTGATACTGAGAATGTAAAAATGGCTGATACCGAAGTATATATTGAAAGCGTTGATCTGGATGAACTGGTCACTTGGATCGAAGATAAAATTGGTACTGTAAAGAAAATTGCAGAAGACGATGAACTGCTGGTTTATCATGGCAAAGCAGGCGGAGAGGTTTTGCCTATCTTCATCCAGAAGAATGTTGAAGACGGTGCTTTTGTTGGAGTTTGGTTTAACTCAATTTACGCGCCTTGGGAGACCGACGCAGAATGTGCCAGAGAGCTGCATCAACGTTTTGGTAAGAGTGTGCAGTGCGATCCAGGGGATGAGGTTAAGGGACAGGATATGTTTCTTGAAATCAGTGCCGATGGTGAGCAATTAGTTAAGCTGAGTTAAGTATTTTTTGGAGAACAATCTGTGAGTGATCTTCGGCAAGAATGGACGATTCTACAAAACCAGCACGAACAACTGGAGCGCAGCGGTCTCTGGATTAAGTTGCTGGCATTTGTGATTGCATTGGTGGGTATCGCAGTTCCTTTTGTAGCGTGGGGAGCTGTCTTACTGGTAGCCGGCTTATGGTTACAGGAAGCTATTTATAAAACCTTTCAAAACCGATTGGGTGAGCGTTTATTGACTATTGAACAGGCCATATCGTCAGGTAACGAACTAACGCCTTTTCAGCTTCACAGCGCCTGGGAGGCACAGCGTCCTGGTGTTGTAGGACTATTTTTAGAGTATTTTAAAAACTCTCTGCGACCCACGGTCGCCTTTCCTTATGTTTTTTTGATTGCAACAACGCTTATCTTTTTAAATTTTTATCAATCGACCTTTGCTCAGGCATTCGGTGCTGCTTAGTAAAAAGCAACAGACTTTATAAGGCGCGTCAATCTGGATTAATTAAAGACGCGCATTGCTTTCTTTTTTTTAACTCTCTATGAGATTTTTTGGTCGGTAAATTCTTGCTTTTTATCTTCTTTATCAGTCTTAGGTAGAAATTTGTCTCCAGTTAAGTATGATGGGCTGCACAATGAGATGTTAGGCTGCTCAAGTTTTTTTTGTCGACCTAATTGATAAATAGAAAGTCGAAGGCCGGACTAATGCAGCGGGCTTTGGCGAATTACTGAATGCTTTGTGTTAGCTTTGCTCGAATACTAAACAATCTTGCCTTCGATATAGAATAAGGGCATAAAGTAAAGGGGTTAAGCTTCTGTTTTTGCAATATTTTGTTATAAATATTGCTAGCTGTAATTGTCGCTTTTCTGTAGTCTTTGAAGATTCATAAAAAATGCTTGTTCAACTGATTTAAGTCATTAGAAAAGATGAAGCGATTTTTTTTGTGCAGTGCTAACTCAAGCAGATAAAGGCATCTCACTTGTTTTGCGGTTAGGTAGATGGCGATACTTTAGAATGTTATTGCGTTCAAAAATTATCCCATAGAGGTAGAGTTTAGTGTTGAGTGTTGAAGCTCATTGAGTCATTTGACAGGTGTAACTGGATGTCATCCGAACAGGATAATCAAAAAGAACATTACTTAGAAGAGTTGAGAAAACTTCAGTCTCGTCGCATGAAAGTGGGAGACTATATCGTTGACTTTGAAAAGAATGTTATCTACGCGCCTGACCTGACTGAGACCTTATGCACAGAGAAATTGCTGTCTCTGCTCGCTTTATTTATTATTAAAGATGGTGGTGTTGTTACTCGCGAAGATGCCTTTGAGATTGTGTATAAAGGTCAGCATGTTGTTGAGTCTTCTTTTCGTCATCGGGTGAAAGATCTCCGGCAGATATTTGCCGATACGCCTCCTTATGAATATATCGAAAATATCAAAGGTAAAGGCTACTACCTGAAAGCCGATGTCTCTGAAATCAAACACGAAGATCTTTTTTATGATCCTGAGCAGTACACTAACAAAAAGACCTTCAGGCTGACTTTAATCGTTGCTATTTTATTAAGCGTATTTGCTACTAGCTTAATTCTATATTACAACATGGATAAGTTGGTGGAGCCTCCCGTCACTGGTGAGAATTCATTAAAAGAATTAACTCCGTTAACTTATTCAAAAGGTCATGAATTTTACAAAGCCCCTTCACCTAATGGTAAGTATCTTATATATAGCTACAAACCCGTGGGTAAGAAAAATTGGACCCTGAAATTATTAGATCTTGAGAATAATCACACGACTAATTTAACAGACTCTGCGGCTTCTGATACTCGTCCTCGCTGGTCAGCGGATGGAAAGTTTATAACTTTTAGTCGTAGAGATGATAATAAGTGCCAGTTTATAAAAGCGAGCTTTAATAGCGAGACAAAAAACATTGAAGCTTTTGAGGATATTATAGGCTGTGAGCACAACTCACCTGCAGGCTACAGCCATTTATGGAAGAATAATCGTTCGGTTCTTTATTCAAATGCAAAATCTTTTTCTGATCCCATTAGAATTTATTCTTACTCTTTTGAAACTGCTCAAGGTTGGCCTGTGACTTCACCGCCACCTGACGGTCGTGGTGATTATTACTATTCGCTTTCTTATGATGAAAAGCAGTTAGTTGTATTAAGAAATCGTTTTTGGTATGAAACAGAGATTTGGTTATATAAAACAGATACTTGGGAAGGTAAGTTACTCGATACGGTAGCTATCCCTTTGTACACCATTTCTTGGACATTGGATAATAATTCCCTGGTTTATAAAACAGAAAAAAACGAAATTATTGAGCGCAATATCCAAACTGGAGAAAGCAGTGTTGTTGCCAAGTTATCACTTCCCTTTAGGGCGCCTATTTTAAGCGGCCAAGATAAAGAGGATATTTCTGTAACGATTGGGGTTATGACGGATAGTGATATCAGTCGGGTATCTATTGATACAGGAGAAGTCGAAGTTGTTGAAAGTTCATCGTTTCGAGAAGTTTGGCCTATTGTTTCTGGTGATAATGAATATCTGGCATGGGTGTCAGATCGAAGTGGTGTCAATCAATTATGGGTAAAGAAAATTGGAGGCCGCGCTAAGCAGATCACTCATCTTAATGTTTATAAAAGTTTCGATGCTATTTCTTTTAGTCCAGGTGGTACAAGGCTAGTTGGTGCGGCTGGCGGGGACTGGTTTATTGTTTCACAGAATTTTGAAGATGTTCAGTTCTATACTTTAGAAGAAGGGAGGGTTGCTTCAGTTCATTGGGTTGATGAACAAACGCTTATTATTGTCAAAATTATTGATAGCAACAAAATTGCGACGCAAATGGATTTAGTCTCAGGCAATGAACAAACCCTTGAAATTAGTAATGTTAATGTTGTGCTTCCTGGTTTCAAACCGGGGGAATTCTTTTACGTAAAATCCAATGAGACGGGGATATGGTACTACTCAGGCAAGAAGGAACAAAACGAAGAACAGGAAGACAAGGGACAGCTGCTTGTAGAAACGGATAGTAAAATATATAACTCACATAATTGGACTCTGAGTGAAAAGGGAATCTACTTTGTTCAATTTATCAACAATAAAAGTGTTCTTAAGCTTTATGATTTCTCTTCCAAAAGTGTCCTGGATGTTTTTCCTGGATTAGAGGCCGGTGCTATTTCTGTTGATAAAAAGAACCAATGGCTTTATTACGTTGATAAAGTAGAGGGAAACTTAGATTCTTATCTCATAAAGAGGTGAAAGTGGCTCTGGTCACAAGGCAATCACATCCATATCACGTACACCACAACTAATTCGCGATAGTCTTATAGCTACCGATCAGGCTCGCAAATAATGAGCGTTTTATTATTGGAGAGAGTTTATGTTAGTCAATTATGTGTTTTTTTTCGTTTTATCCTTATTCTCACAAGAAGACCAAGAAGCTTCTCAGGTCTTAGAGCTTGAGCTTGAATCTCGTCCAGTTACTTATAGAGCTTGTCATCCACATTCTGAAGATTACCCTTTGTGCGTTGAAGAGCCTAGTAATCGTTAAGATGATTATGAATAAGCTATAGCTCCTACTAGATTGTAATTGAAGCAAAATAAGTCGTATGTTTCGTATGAACTGAGAAGCTTCCCGAGTTTATAAGATTTGAGGTTTGTAGTCGTATAGGATTGGCGTTTATTGTAACCATATACCTAAGTGTCTAGTGCTTCATAAATTTGGGAGTTTCTATATCCTCTCTATTGAGGGTATGCTGCATGTGCGTCATTCTTGTATAGTTTTGTATCTAAAGACAAAGCTTCTGCTATTTTTGAGTCTTAATTTCCTAACGTTAGAGTGTTTTTTGTTGGTTTTATTTTACGAATTCTGTCAGCTTAATATTTCTTTTAATTTGACAACCAGCTAATTACATTAATCTGAAAACAATATAAGATCTTAGTTTGGGTTTGATAAACAGCTCAACGCAAGCATGGGCATTTTTTTACTTCGTTGTGCCCGAATTATGATAGTTTGTTGGTGCTTTTGCGTGTAATGATTACAAGACATTTCTGTTTTATAATTGTATCCTAGATGAATAATACTACTTATTTAAGTATGCTATCTTAAATAGGAGCTGCAATTTAAGTCTCTAAAATGAAACATAAGTTGCGTAATCAGATGAGTTTTGACGGATTTTTTTGAATGCTACATGAGCAAGACGATAATATTAACCTCTACCAAAAGGAGCTGAAGAAGCTTCAAAATAAGAGCATTAGGGTGGGGAGTTATATTGTTCATTTTGAAAAAAACATTATCGTTGCTCCGGATTCCAGCGAAACGCAGTGTTCAGAAAAACTTTTATCACTGCTAGGACTATTTATAATCAAGCAGGGCAAGGTGGTGACACGGGATGATGCTTTTGATATTGTTTATAAAGGCCAGCACGTTGTTGAGTCTTCTTTTCGCCACAGAGTCAAAGATCTCCGTCAGATTTTTAATGATGACCCCCCCTATCGATACATAGAGAATATAAAAGGTAAAGGCTATTTTCTTAAAGTTGGGACTACAGAGTATGTGGAAATTGCGCCGCCTCAAAAAACTGAAGTTAAAAGCTCTAATAGACTTTTTGCCACAGCGTTGTCATTGGCATTCGTCTTTATTTTGTTGAGTGTTCTTCTGATAAAGTTCTTAACACCAGTGCAAGTTGTAAAGGATAGTAAAATAGCAAGTGTAAGTAATCTCGTCCCTGTTACTTTCAGCAAGGGCCATGAATATGATGTCGCTGCATCTCCTAATGGACGGTACTTATTGTATAGTTACAGAAAACAAAATTCTGAAAACTGGCAAATTCGACTATTGGATCTAGAGACAAGAAATGATGTGGCGTTAACGGGGTTGGAAAACATTGACTTCTTCCCCAAGTGGTCGCGAAATAGTCAATATATAACCTTCCATCGTCGTTCTAAAAACACCTGTCAGTATATAAAAGCTAAACTTGACCTTGAAAGCAAAACATTAACAGAGTTTGAAAATTTACCAGGATGTAAGTACGGAGGAGCACAAGGCTACAGCTTGCTATGGAATAATAATCGTTCTCTTATCTACTCTAACTCAAATTCCTTTTCTTCTCCTATGCGGATCTATGCTCGAAAGTTAAGTGGTGCCACTGAGTGGCCTATCACATCACCACCTCCGGATGGGAGAGGTGATTATCTGTTCGTATTATCTCCTGATGAGCAGGAGCTGGTCGTACTAAGAAATCGAAATTGGAGTCACACTGAAATATGGCTTTACAATACCAAAACTTGGGAAGGCAAAAAAATCGATGAGACTGATTATATTTTGTTTAATATTTCGTGGAACGCTGATGGCAGCAAGCTTTTGTATCGTTCAAACCAAAATAGTATTGTTGAGTTTGAGGTAGAAACTCAAAAAAAGCATGTAGTTAGGCATTTGTCGGTTCCTTTTAGGGCGCCTTTGTTAGTAGGTAAGGATTTCTCTCAGATTTTGGTGCGTGTAGGCGCTATATTGACGACTGATATTATGCGTATGCCTTTGGATGGTACAGGAAATGAGCTGGTAGTGTCGTCTTCATTTAACGATATAAAGCCTAGGGTGAGTTTTGATAACAAATTGCTGGCGTGGGTTTCTGATCGTAGTGGTTTGTATCAACTTTGGCTTAAACCTCTTGATGGTGATAGATCTCCGCTTCAAGTAACACAACTGACAAAAGCTCAAAAGTTTGAGTCGATTGCCTTTAGCCCGAATCACAAACGGCTTTCTGGAACCTTAGGAGGAAAATGGTTTATTGCAGATATTAATGCAGATAAAGTCACTGTCCAGTACTACAAGTTAAAAGAAGGCTGGGCGCATTTGCTTGTCTGGAAGGACGAAAAGACCCTTATATTTATTAAGACACTTGACGGAACTCGCTACGCGGTGGAATTTAATATCGAAGAGGGCGTCGAAAAACGTCTAAATATTGACGATGTTAATCTTATTCTTCCTGGGGTGAAAAAAGATCAGTTCTTTTTTATTAAAAAAGAAATTAATGGAATTTGGGAATTCTCTAATGGTAATGAGCGCCTGCTGGTCGAATTAGAGGGAGCAATACTCAATACTCATAATTGGAATGTAACTTCTGATGGCATTTATTTTAGAACAGAAAAAAACAAAGATGGCGAACTCCAGTTTTATGAATTTCAAACTAAGGATGTCAAAACCTTAAAGACGCCTAATTTTCTCAGTTTTGAACACAACGAGCTATCAAATTCTATTTATTTTGTTAGCGAAGAAGATGGCAATCCGGATCTATATCTGCTAAACGACTGATTAAATAGAAGATAATCACAGGACTATCACGTTCGTATCACATTGAACACGCAAAATTCAGATAATCTCCAACTCCAATAAAGCAACGTTTTTGGAGATAATTCTTATGTTGACTAGCTATATGTTTGTATTAATGACAATGTTGATGGGTGATGAAGCGAAGCAAAACGCAAACCTTATCGAAGTAAAGGGAGCGGAGAGAGTTGACGCTCAACTTGTTGTGAAAGAATCTTTCCCTGCGCCACAAAAGTATCAATCGTGTGATAGCAATAGATGGCCCAGCTGCAAGGGAAATTCGTTTTCTGACGATCACTTTGCATCGCGTTAAATCACTATTACTATCTAACCGATGATGCTGGCTACTTTGTTGCTAATATTTCAGCAAAGGGAGCTAGCTTCTCCCCGTTTTTCCTCTAAATTTATCAATACACTTGGCTGAAGATTGAGCATTGCTCCGATCACTTTGCTGAATGGGTGTACCTCTTCTAACATATTGAATGTTTTAATTTTTTTGTCTTCTTTAATTAGGGTACACTAGCGCTCTATAATTATGATGAATACTATGTTGTACCACTCTGGTGATTAACTTTTATGTGGTATTCCTTATATACTATTATAAAGCACGTTTTTTATGTTGTTGTAATGAGCGCATTGCTCATTCCTGGAACTGAAGATTGATAAGTGACGTTTCGGCTCTCTTTACGGGTTTTGATGGATGTTGTCTGAGCAAGAAAAAAACATTGATTTCTACATCAAAGAAATAAAAAAGCTGAGCTCTAAGCACGTTAAAGTCGGTGATTACCTAGTCGATTTCGAAAAAAATCTGATCACGGCTCCCAATGGCGAAGAAACACTCTGTTCTGAGAAGTTGCTATCTTTATTAGCGCTTTTTCTGGTGAAGGATGGTGGAGTTGTCAGCCGTGATGAAGCTTTCGAAATTGTTTATAAAGGACAGCATGTTGTCGAATCTTCCTTTCGGCATCGAATTAAAGACCTGAGAGGCATCTTTGGTGATCAGCCTCCTTATCGATACATCGAAAACATCAAAGGAAAAGGGTATTTTCTAAAAGCCGACATTGAGGAAGTCGAGAAGTCTAAGGTGCAGCCATTAGAGGCCAAAGAGGTTTTGCCGCCAAGGTATAACTACTGGTTTGCCATTGCCATTGTTTTTATTTTGAGCAATGTGGTGTTAATAGCCTTGTACTTTATGACGAGGCAAGAGGTTGTTGTCAATACGACCGTTCAAGCGCCAGCAGAGCTGGTACCCCTGACTTATCATAAGGGGCACGAGATCGATCTCATTGCTTCACCTAATGGTCAGTATTTAATCTATAGCCATAAAGCCAAGGGGAGCCCTTATTGGAATCTCTATTTGAAGGACCATGCATCAGGGCAAATCAAACAACTGACGCGGGGCGAATTTTCGGATATGACGCCACGTTGGTCTACTGATGGACAATACATCACTTTTCAGCGTCGACGAGAAGCCAGTTGTGAGTATTTTAAAGCCAGATTTGATTTCGAGAATTTGACCGTTAATGACCTGAGTGTTATCGAGGGCTGCAAATTTACTTCGCCCGGAGGTTACGCTTTATTATGGAAGAATAACAACTCTGTACTATTCTCGAGCGCTGATTCTCTTTCAAAACCCATCGTCATTCATTCTAAAACCATTGGCTCTGCTCAAGAGCGATTGATTGCTGCGCCTCCGCCCGATGGCAGGGGAGATTACTTTTTCGCCCTGTCTCATGACGAAAAATCACTGGTTGTATTACGCAGTCGCCATTGGTTTGAAACCGAGCTATGGCTTTACCGAACAGATACCTGGGAAGGGCAGCTTGTGGACGCCTTTGATTTCGCTTTGTTTACTGTGGCTTGGAGTAAAGATGACACCAAGCTCATTTATCGAAATGCCGCCAATGAGATCACAGAATACAATCTTATTGATCGCAGCAAAAAGCGCCTACTCAAGCTCTCGGTCCCGTTTAAAGCGCCTTTTTTGTTAGGGCCTGATAAATCAGAAATTGGCGTTATGCTGGGGTCTATGTTTGACTCTGATATCGCTCGTATATCGGCAGACGAAACCATCGTTGAGGATATTGAGTACTCGAGTTTTAGCGAAGCCAGCCCGATTGTCTCGAATGATGGTAAGCATTTGGCCTGGCTGTCGAATCGAAGCGGCCTTTTCCAATTGTGGTACAAAGAGGCTAATGGCACACCGGTTCAGGTTACTCAGTTAGAAACTCAGAAAAAGTTTGAATCTCTTGAGTTCAGCCCTGACAGCCGTCGCATAGCAGGGACCGTTGATGGGCAATGGTTTATTGTCAATATTGATGATGTTCAATCGCTTCAGTCCTATGGATTAGACACTGGGAGAGTGCACACTCTAAGTTGGGTTGATAATGAGACTTTGTTGTTTATCAAGGTCATCGATAGTACTCGAGTGGCTGTACTCTACGATGTGACATCTGGGGCCCAACATTTTCTCAATCTGGCCGATATTCGATTTGCTCGAGCGGGTCTAAATGCAGGAGAGTTCTATTTTGTAAAAAACGAGCAGTCAGGCGTTTGGCGACATTACCAAGGAAAGGAAGAGCGGGTGTTTGAAACCAGAAGCATTATCCTGAGCCAGTTCAGCTGGACGATTTCTAATAAAGGAATTTATTTTGTTGATGATGAAAATGGGGTCGGTGTTGTACGTTTTTTTGACTTCTCAAATAAAGTGCTGACAACAACCTCAATCAAAAGTGGTTATATCGCATCCAACTTAGAAGCAGACTGGTTATATTTTGTTAAATCATCTGAGGGTAATTTTGATAATTATCTCATCAAGAGGTGATTTCTTCACGTATATATCACGACTAAGTCACACATCCCACGAAAAAATAAGATAATCTCTGGTCAAGATATGTTATTTATCTTCCTTTAAACTGACTTGGAGAGCATCATGTTTCTTAACTACTTGTTTTATATAGCCCTTTCTTTAGTATCTTCTGACTACCAAGAAGAAAAGCCAGAAAAAGAGATTGTTGCACCTGGAGATAAAACTCCTGTTATCGTGCCACTAAATAACTGTCCAACAGGGGGCAAATACCCCTATTGTGAGCATAACTAAGATATTATGCTTAAAAGCCAAGGTTTATCTTTGATAATGAAGATAAATTTTGGCTTTTGCTAGTCCCGAACAACGGCTCCTCGAACAATAAACCAGAGCTGCTGCACGACGCGTTCTTTAAGCTGTTCACGCTCGTTTTTGGTGCAATCCAAAGCTTCTGCTCCGGCATTGAAAACGATGGTCACCATGGCTTCTGCTTGCAAAAAAGCATGTTGTTCATCGACATTGTCAGTTTCGATAATGTAAGCCGTCAATTCGTCAGTAAAATGTCTGATTTCCCTTGCAACGGCATTTCGAAATGCCTTGGAAGTTCCTGAGCGCTCACGCAAAAGTAAGCGAAAAATTTGTGCGTTGTTTTCGACAAACTCCATAAACGTATCAACGGATATTTGAATCACGCCATCCTCGGTGTCTATTCGCTTACGTGCTTTACGCATTAATTGGCGCAGAGTCACACCGCATTCGTCTACCAGTGTTAATCCGAGTTCTTCCATGTCTTTAAAGTGACGATAAAAAGAGGTCGGAGCAATGCCTGCTTCTCGTGCCACTTCTCGTAAACTCAGTCCGCTAAAACTGGTTTCTGCACTCAGTTGTTTGAGTGCGGCTCGCATTATGGTTTGTCGAGTTTTTTCTTTTTGTTGTGCTCGAATACCCGTCATTGACGATTCCGTTATTCTGTTGTGTGGGTCTTTTGACCTTTTCTATTAGGGACCTCAGTATGGGCTTTCGACAAGAGAATTAAGAGGCCCAAGATAAATTCTCTCATGTTCAGACTATAGTAACAAATAGAGTTTAAGCTAACAGCTGTTCGCTCGATTGCTGATCCCTCGACAATCATCTATAATCTCGTGCAAGTGAGCTTACACGTGTTAGCTTAAACCATATAAGCTAACCGCTGCGTATAATTTTTAAACTAAAAAACGAGTTGTTCTCTGATGAAAAAGCCAAAGTTGATTTGGACCAACATATTACTCTTTTCTATTACTTCTCTGGTTGCTGTTATTGGCGTACCACTTTACGGATATCTGGTGGGCTACGATAAATATCACTGGATCGCAACCATCCTATGTTTAGGATATTGTGGTATTTCTATTACTGCGGGTTATCATCGCATGTGGTCTCATAAAGCTTACGAAGGGCATGCCATCGTACGAGTGATATGGGCTATAGGCGGTGCTTTTGCACTCCAGAACAGCGCTTTGCATTGGGCTTCGGATCACCGCATTCACCATCGTCATGTTGATGACAACGATAAAGATCCTTATTCAGCCAAAAGAGGTTTCTGGTTCTCTCATATTGGTTGGATGTTACGTGAGTATCAGGCACATCGTTATGACAACTATGACAACGTACCGGATATGCTGCGCGACCCGATTGTGATGTGGCAACACCGCCACTACCTGACATTAGCGCTTATTACCAACTTAGGCATTCCTTTATTGATTGGTATTATTCATGGCGATGTGATTGGCATGTTGTTAACGGCTGGTGTATTACGTTTAGTGATAAGCCATCATGCCACTTTCTTTATCAATTCTTTGGCGCATATCTGGGGCAATCAGCCCTATACCGATCAAAATACTGCGCGAGATAATGGTTTTCTGGCCTTTTTGACTTACGGTGAGGGTTATCATAATTTTCATCATCTGTTTCAGTTTGATTATCGTAATGGCATTCGCTGGTGGCACTTTGATCCTACCAAGTGGTTGATCAAATCCATGAGTTGGGTTGGGTTGGCTAAAAACTTGCGACGTTGTGATGATATTCGTATCGAAAAAGCGAAAGCGGCCAGACTGTTTGAAATTTCATCAAAAAAATTGACTCAACTTCCTGATAAAGAAGAGCTACTACAACGTTTAAAAGATGAGTACGAAAACTACACAGCGCATTTGTCTGAGTTTTATACCGTCAAAAAACAATGGCTTGAAGTTAAGAAAGACGAGTTAGTTAAAAACTACGAAAAAACCAAAGTTATGCAGCAATATATGGAACTTAAGCGACGACTCCAGGAAGAGCGTGAAAATTGGCGCTTGTTGCACCAACAAATACAGGTTGCGGCTTAGAGCCTTAAGATAGTAACGACCGTTTTTATTCAACGAGGATAAAAACGGTCGCTAAAAATATCGGTTACAGAAGGACTATCTGCTTATTTAAAAACACAATGCTTGGCAAAATCTTTTCCTTCGTTTAGTGTCCATTCGCCTTTTGGTTTTTCTTTCATTTTCTTACACCACTTTTCGCTACCTACTTCAGGTTCGCAAGCTGCAAGCAAAAACAGACTCGCAATAACGCTGATGACTTTTATTGATTTCATTTTATATCCTTGTTAATTGGCAATTAATTATGATGTGATTATACGCTGTTCAAGTCGACACAGAAAAGAGGTTAATCGAGTAGGCTAAAGTGAACTGACTCACATAATACAAAGGTAATCCAATGACTCGGTAATACCAGCGTGGTGGTTTAAATCGGTTGAGCGCGACAAACATATCCGACACTGCAAAGGTAATGGCCGCGATAGCAATAATGATTTGTTCGCTCTTAACAGAGCCTGAGGCTGTGGCCACCATTAAGGCAAGAACCGCCATGTAAATACCAACAGGAATTTTTAAAGAGTTTGATAAATCGGGCAATAACCAGCGATAAAAGGGTAGAAAAACTATCAGTGCAACAAGAACACTAATGGTCAAATGCATGAGTGTAGGGGTTAATTGAACAAAGGCATAGATATAGGCCAGATGCCCCAGTAGAAAAGCCAACATGCCTGCCATAAAAGCCAGTTTATGTTTTATGCTCAGGCACACATCTCCGATGGTTCCCAAGATGAGTGCAGCTATAACCCAATGGCCGTATTCTGATGGTGCAAGGTTCAGCTGTTCTAAGCCGAAGCCAATCATGGTGAGCGACGCGGCAGCTTTTGTCACAGCTGCCCATATCGTTTTTTGGCGGTAAGATAAAAATAAAGTCGCAATGACTAAAACAATGGCAGCAAGAGGCCAGTAACTCATGAAAATACCATCCTATAACCGGAACTATAAGCCAGATAAATGATGTGATAAAAGGTCGTTCATCCGGCTCTTTATTATTATATCGGCAGCCTGTTACTACGCTTTTTTTAGCTGATTACATCGGAGCATTCAGTAGACTGGTTGTCTCTTCGAGTAATTGCTTACGTTTAAAGATGAAGTGTCGTTTACGTCCGCCAACCTGGCGCCATAAAACGATGCCACGAACCGCAGCTAACAAAATAGCCCGAATTTTATTTTGGTGAGATTGAGCCTGAAGTATCGAAGGCTCTCCCTTTACCTGGATCCGTAAGGGTAACGTCGAAATGCTTTGGCTATAGGCATCTGCCATTGAGGCCAAAACGGCGGGTGAACCAATCGATTCAAACTCTGCCAGACGCTTAACTTGAGTGATACGAGTGCCAAGTATTTCTTGAACTTCTCGATTGCGTGAGAACGCTTTTTCGATAGATACCAGACTGGCCAGATAACGGCCTAACTCCAGTTGTTGGTTATTACCTGGATTACCTAACTGTGCCGCCAGCAGGTTGAGCCCTGTGGTTAAGTTAGCAGGCCCTTTATAAATGGTGTTGACGTTATCTGAGTCAATGACCAGAACACTTTCTAACAGGGGAAGGTATTCGGCTTCGTCAGATTGGCCTGTCCAGGCAATTTTATTAACTTGGTGAATGGCCTGGGCTGTCGCTGCCAGTGCCAATACAATTGCTTCCATAAATTAACTTTCTTTTATAATCGATTCGATAATACCGCCACCCAGGCAGAATTCATTGTGATAAAAAACCACTGATTGGCCTGGTGTCACGGCTCTTTGTGGATCATCAAAATCCACTTGCCATTCGGTCTCATTTATCTGGGTAACACGGCAAGGAACATCCTGCTGGCGATAGCGAACTTTTGCGGTACAGTTCATTGGGCTCTCTGGTGCTTTACGAGCTACCCAGTCAAGTTGCGAGCATATTAGCCCTTTGCTCATTAAACGCGGATGCGCATGTCCTTGACCCACAATCAGGGTATTTTTTTCGACGTCTTTATCGACCACATACCAAGGCTCGTCAGACGCATCTTTCTTACCGCCTATACCAATGCCTTTACGTTGTCCCAAGGTGTGGAACATAAGCCCTTGGTGCTCACCAATAACAGCGCCTGTATCATCTTCGATAGGGCCTGGCTGTGCTGGCAAAAAACGCTCCAGAAAATCTTTGAATTTACGCTCTCCGATAAAGCAGATGCCTGTGCTGTCTTTTTTGCGGGCGTTTAAGAAGCCTTGCTCCTCGGCAATACGACGTACTTCAGGCTTGGCAATTTCACCAACCGGAAACAAAGTTTTTGCCAATTGCTCCTGTCCGAGAGTGTACAAAAAGTAGCTTTGATCTTTATTGTCATCCAGGCCGCGCAACATAAACTGTTGGCCTTCGATTTCTTGACGACGGGTATAGTGGCCTGTGGCGATGTAGTCTGCGCCCAGATGCATGGCGAAATCCAGAAACGCTTTAAACTTAATTTCTTTGTTGCACATAATATCGGGATTGGGGGTGCGACCCGCGCGATATTCCTGCAAAAAGTACTCGAAGACGCGATCCCAGTATTCTGCTGCAAAGTTAACCGTATGCAGCTCGATGCCCAAACGGTCACAAACGGCCTGAGCATCTTCCAGATCTTCGGCGGCCGAGCAATATTCGTCGGTATCGTCTTCTTCCCAGTTTTTCATAAACAGGCCTTCTACCTGATAGCCTTGCTGAAGCAGAAGATAGGCCGAGACGGAGGAGTCGACACCTCCAGACATACCGATAATAACTTTTTGTGATTGGCTCATTGAATGATGTACTACTTACCAATGACTGATTGAGGCAGGCGATTATAACACACTTCGGCCAGGTTCAACTCATCAGAACAAAAATGAAACTGGTCGAGAGAATAACGTTTGCCGCAGAGGTAGTCATCCAGACATTGCAGAACCAGTGCACTGCGCAGACTGCGTCCTAGCGCGCAAATGTCTTCGATGGTTTTCCAGTGAGTAGCGAGGATATCGCTATCAATCGGGGAGGGTTCTTGTTGGTCTGGGGTGGTCCCATAGAAACAGAAACGCAAATAATGTTTGCCGTTGGTGGCCGGGCTAAGAAAGTAATTACCAATCAAATATTCTGGCGTAAAGCTCAGGCCAGTTTCTTCGTGCACTTCGCGAATTACAGCGTCAATAATGGACTCATTGGGATCAACATGGCCAGCAGGCTGATTGTAGACAATATCGCCTCGACTGCTTTTTTCTTCGACGAGAAGGTACTTGCCATCGCGCTCAATAACGGCTGCAACGGTAACGTGAATATCCAGCATAAAGTATCCTAAATATCATAAGATCATTAAACTAATGAGTAATCGCCAGGCTGTAAATCACCCAGCGACCATTGGCCTATCTTGTAACGAATCAAACGTAGGGTAGGGTGACCTACGGCTGCGGTCATACGTCTCACCTGGCGGTTGCGGCCTTCGCGCAATGTGAGTTCCAGCCAACAGGTAGGAATGTTTTTGCGCTCGCGAATGGGAGGATGGCGGTCCCATACAGGAGGTTCATCCATAAGCCGTACTTTGGCAGGGCGGGTCATACCATCTTTAAGTTCTACGCCCTGTTCCAGCGCGGCCAGAGCCGCTGAGTCGGGGATGCGCTCAACTTGTACCCAGTAGACTTTGTCTTGTTTAAAATTGGGGTGAGCAATACGGTGTTGTAACTTACCGTCATTGGTCAAAACTAACAAACCTTCGGAGTCTTTATCTAGCCGTCCAGCTGCATAGACGCCTTTGATGTCAATATAGTCGGCTAGAGTAGAATCACCTGCTTCGCCAGTGAATTGGCAGAGGGTATTAAACGGCTTGTTAAAGAGAACTATCTTGCGTGATGATTGATGACTCATAAGAGTGTTGTCTAAAATTTAGTCTATACTTCAAACCCATCCAGAAGCGTTATTGTAACTCGCGTCATTCATTCACGTTAATAAAATCTTAACAAAACTCATAATGAAATGATGAGAGTCTTATATTCCAAATACATTAAGTGGTACTCAGTTAGAGAAATATGCTCAGTTAATAACCTTGTTGCTCAAAAGTGGGAGGATTACTCGCTTCAAGAGCCATAAAAAACGGTTTTTTGCAGCCGTTTGAGAGAGGGCTGAGTGCAGCCATGGGTTGTGCAGTGCAGAGTTCAGCATTTTAGCGTATAATGTGCGCCGCCCATTTAACCGGATGTGAAGGTTAAGGCCGCATACCTGTGTGACATACCAACTGATTTTCATCTTGTCTCACGCCGCTGTGCCGAAACCCTAAGATTATATTTCGTTGACTCGTTTAACTTAGGAAAAACAATGACAACATCAAAAATTATTTACACACTTACCGACGAAGCACCCGCGTTAGCTACGCAATCATTACTTCCTATCATCAAAGCTTTTACTCAAGCTGCTGGTATCGACGTTGAAACTCGCGATATCTCTTTAGCTGGCCGAATCATCGCTAACTTTCCTGAGAAATTAACCGACGACCAAAAGATTTCTGATGCCTTAGCAGAGTTAGGCGAAATGGCGAAAACGCCAGAAGCTAACATCATTAAGCTGCCTAACATCAGTGCATCGATTCCGCAAATGCAAGCGGCAATCAAAGAATTACAAGCGCAAGGTTTTGACTTACCTGATTACCCAGAAGAGCCAGCCACTGACGCTGAAGTAGACGCCAAAGCTCGCTACGACAAAATTAAAGGCAGCGCAGTAAACCCAGTATTGCGAGAGGGTAACTCTGATCGTCGAGCGCCTTCATCGGTTAAACAATATGCAAAGAAAAATCCTCACTCAATGGGTGAGTGGGTTGCTGACTCTAAGTCACACGTTGCGCACATGCCTTCTGGTGATTTTTACGGCAGCGAAAAGTCGATGACCGTTGCTGAAGCAGGTGATGCAAAGATCGAATTTGTTGCAGCCGACGGTGCCGTGACTGTATTAAAAGAAAAGACGCCATTACAAGCAGGTGAAGTGATTGACGCTGCGGTAATGAGTGCAAAAACATTACGTGAGTTTTTGGCGGCAGAAATTAAAGATGCGAAAGAGCAAGATGTGTTGTTCTCACTGCACTTAAAAGCCACCATGATGAAGGTGTCTGATCCAATTTTATTTGGACACGTTGTGAGTGTTTTCTACGCGCCTGTTTTAGAAAAACACGCTGCTGTTTTTGAAGAGCTTGGTGTTGATGTCAACAATGGTATCGGCGACGTTTACAGCAAAATCCAAAGCTTGCCACAAGCAAAGCGCGAAGAAATCGAAGCGGATATTAAAGCGGTTTATGCTGATCGTCCTCGTTTGGCGATGGTAGATTCTGATCGCGGTATCACTAACCTTCATGTTCCTAGTGACGTTATCATTGATGCGTCTATGCCTGCAGCTATTCGCTCATCAGGTAAAATGTGGGGCCCTGATGGTCAGTTGCATGATACAAAAGCGGTTATCCCTGATCGTTGTTACGCTGGTGTGTATCAAGAAACGATTAACTTCTGTAAAGAAAATGGTGCTTTTGATCCTCGCACCATGGGAACGATTCCTAACGTTGGCTTAATGGCTCAAAAAGCCGAAGAGTATGGCTCTCACGATAAAACCTTCCAGATGTCTGGAGCGGGTACTGTTCGTGTTGTGGATCACAAAGGCGATACTTTGTTGGAGCAAAACGTTGAAGCCGGCGATATCTTCAGAATGTGCCAGGTAAAAGACGCGCCGATTCAAGATTGGGTTAAGCTTGCCGTTTCACGTGCTCGCGCCACAGGTTCTCCTGCTGTGTTCTGGTTAGATGCAAATCGTGCACACGATGCGCAATTAATCGCAAAGGTAAACGCCTACTTGCCACAGCATGACACTGATGGCTTAGAGATCCACATCAAAGCACCTGTTGAAGCGACTCGCTTCTCTCTTGAGCGCATGAAAGCTGGTCAAGATACTATCTCTGTAACGGGTAACGTATTGCGTGATTACTTAACGGATCTATTCCCAATTCTTGAACTGGGAACCAGTGCAAAGATGCTGTCGGTTGTTCCATTGATGAACGGTGGCGGATTGTTTGAAACCGGTGCGGGTGGTTCTGCTCCTAAGCACGTTCAACAGTTCGAAAAAGAAACTCACTTGCGTTGGGATTCATTAGGCGAATTTTTAGCCTTGGCAGCGTCACTTGAGCATCTGAGTAATGTGACAAGTAATGCAAAAGCCTTAGTGTTATCAGAGACTTTAGATGCTGCAACAGGCAAATTCTTGGACAACAACAAGTCACCTTCACGTAAAGTGGGTGAATTAGATAACCGTGGTAGCCACTTCTATTTGGCAATGTATTGGGCACAAGCGTTAGCTGAGCAATCGAAAGATGCTGAGCTGCAATCACGCTTTGCTGGCTTGGCCAAAACCTTGACCGATAACGAAGACAAGATCGTTAACGAGTTAAACACGGCTCAGGGTCCTTCTGTGGATCTTGCGGGTTACTATCGTCCAGACTTGGCTTTAGTTGCTAAAGCGATGCGTCCAAGCGAAACATTCAATGTTGCGCTGGAAGCTATTGAAAAGTAATTCGGATTTACTTTTTAAACACAAACCCCAAGCTTTTCCTTGGGGTTTGTTGCTTTTCTAGGATAGTTTTACTCTTTTTCTCTCATATTCAGCGCAATCGAGCATACCTTCTTATTTTCTGCATATCTTAACTTTCCTTTTTTAAATTTATAAAAAACTGCAACTATTTAGTGCAGGCCGTTACCAATACTTAAATTGTGGTTAAATATAAGGAAACAAGACTATGCATACTGTTGGTACTCCTGTGCTTAATTCGTCTCAGGAAATTCAAGGAGTTAACATCGAAGAAGCTCAACCTTTGGTACTCGATGAAGTTGAACCCAAATATCACCACCTTGACGTAGAGACGGAATTACCTACCTTTACTCAGAAGCAAAAGTATCATTTGTTGGCTCAGAGCAATGTTCACTTGCGAAAAATGGAAAGCCTCTATTCTCGGGCGAATGAAAATCTTCAGAGAGCAGAGTCGACCTCGCAAGAAATATCTAAGTTGAAAAGCCAGATACAGCAAAACTTATCAACCATCAGCAGTTTGGAAAGCAAAAGCCCATCTGTTTCAAAGGAAACGGTTGGTACATCTCAGCAAAACTCCAATGAGTCAGAGTTGAAGGCTTCACAGTTAAAAAGCGAAAACATTCAGCTGGATAAAAAGATTCAGGAGTTAACCAAGTTAGAGAGTCAGCTGAGGAATGAAGCTGAATCCTTGTGCTCTTTAGCAAAAACAGAACAGCTAGCTATTAAAAAATTAGAGCAAGAAGTGGAAACGGGCTCTAACACTCCAAGATTAACCTTTCAGGGTATTGGACAAACGCAACTGAATCTTGCTGTTGATACGGAAGTGACACACGGAAATGATTTGCAGCAGCTGGTTGGGTTCCCACGTTCAGGGCATATGACTCCCAGAAGTCAGATTCCTATGTTTTCGTTGCTTCACAAAGAAAATGCAACGCTGGCCTTAAATGGATTAAGTGGAACCGAACTCAAACACTTTGAGACGTTACTAGAGAAGGCTGAGACTGCTGGTGGAAGTTCGGACGATATTAATGCTCGTAAAATGATCTTGTATAAAGGTCTTGCTTCGCAGTGTGCTTCATTCAATTCGATTAATGCATCATTACGTAATGAGGCAATGGAGCGAATGGATGCCCTGGCTGGAATGTTAGAAGGCATGAATAATTCCGAAATATGCGATCGTTTTTCTGTGATTAATCACGGTGGTTTGACCCGAGAGCCGATTGTAAAAATGGAAAATACATTAAAGGAAAATGTTGTTCCAAATTCTGGGCTTGGGAGCATGCAACAGTTTGAAGGGGGATGTGGACCAACATCACTGTTGACGTTATTAGCCGAGAATGATCCTTTTCTTGCGGCTCAGTTGACTGACCCCAAAACGGGACAAGAAACTTCGCTTAAATTCGAAAGTGATATGTGGGAAAAAGTGAAAGGCCCTGGGCTTGATGGATTAAAGATAGATGCCTTAAAAGTCGATGAAAGCGATTACAAGGTAATTAAGAATGCCTCGCAGAAAATCAGTGAAAGCAATTTAAAAGGCCATCAAGATTTGATGAAATATCTTGAAACCGCTCACAACACTGACATCGAGTTAAGTAACGAGGCTCTACAACAAATTGAATCTTTAAAACTGGTTGATGAGGGGGTATTAGAGCCCGTAATCGATCACTTATTAGATGTATTAGAGCAGAAGCGTCCTGTCAATGACGGAATGTCAATTGGTGGAGACATCGCTATCGCGACGTTGCTTTCTGATCATCAGCAGGAGATAGGCCTAACTCAATTTAAGAAAGAAGACATTTCTGGAGATTATTCAAAAACTGAAAAGTTCTACAAGAAATGTGAGTTAAGACAGGATATGAAACCTAAGCTTGAGTCTAGAATATCAGGGTTTAGTCCTTATAAGGCTGAGACTTTGGCTAGCCAGGCAGGAAAAGGTATCAACTCTATTTTTTCTACCAGCGGACACTATATGTGTGTGGTGGGTGTTTCAGATAGAATTTATCAAGCCCCTCTTAATGGAGTAGATACCAACCCTAATCGCTACAATTTTATGATTCATGATCCAGGAACTGGTAAGACAGCCCAGTTCTCGGAACAAGAACTCAGAGATTCCGACGGAATCGGCGCTCTGTTTGTTGAAAGATTTGGCTGGGAAGGAGGGCAGGATTTAGCCTCATTTATTTCTACAGACATTCAGTAGGGTTATTGTTTTGTTCTGTGTCAGAGAGTTTGAGCTTTTTGCCTAAACTCTCTGGCATTTATTTATACTTGGGATTTTTGATAACTTTTAGTTATTTAAATATTCTTAATTATTTTGTTTTGCAATTAGTAAAAAAGTCTTAATTATTTTTTCTGTAATTTAATAAATGATGCTGCGCACACAAAGCTACGATAACTTTTTTATAATCATGAAAATTTTGCTTTGCTTACAAAACGAACGGTGATGAAAGAATTATTCATTAAGAATTCAGGAGTAAAAAATCGATTGGAATTGTTTAGGCAAAAGAAGAGCAAAGCCCCTGATAAGGGGCTTCATGGGTTGTTAAACCTTTGTAAGCCGTTTTAGCTTTTTGAAATCAAGTGTCGGTTTGATTCTCCCTAGGAACCAACTCTGATGCATGGAGTCCTTTGGGTCCCTCTGTTATTTCAAAAGCAACTTCTTGACCTGCTTTTAAACTACGATATCCATCCATCTCAATGGTAGAGTAATGAACGAACACATCATCACCACCCGCTTCTGGGCGAATAAAACCATAACCTTTGGCGTTGTTAAACCATTTAACAGTTCCCGTAGGCATACGTCTTTTCCTCTGTCCACAATCAGTAATACATCTCGAATAGCGCTAACTTATTGTTGTAGAATACGCTTTCAAGAACCAAAACAATGTTTTGCACAAAAAATAGTCTCTGTCAAGTTTTCAACCAACTTCGACTTGAAATGACTATCAATCAACCCCAATAATGAAGATAATAGTCTCTGAGCCAGAATACTTGTGAGTCGATCACAAAATAGAGCAATTTTTGATTAATAAACTAAGATCAATAATATGAGTCACGAAAATGAGAGCGATTGGGACATCGATCACGGTGTCGCTACCCAGGAATCGGAACCTGAGGTAAAACCGCCGCCGATGTATAAAGTCGTATTACTAAATGACGACTTCACGCCGATGGACTTCGTAGTCGAGGTACTCATGAAGTTTTTCGGTAAGCATAAAGAACAAGCCACTAAAGTTATGCTACAAATACATTATGAAGGTAAAGGTATTTGTGGAGTGTTTCGCAGCGAAATTGCGGAAATGAAGGTGATGCAGGTGAACGAGTTTTCTCGCACGAACCAGCATCCATTACTCTGCATCATGGAAGAAGAGTGAGTTGTTTTGTCGTAGTTGAGTGGAAAAGTAAGGGGTTGTTATGTTGAGCAAAGATTTAGAGCTTACTTTGAATCAAGCGTTTAAAAAGGCACGTGAAAAACGTCATGAGTTTATGACCGTTGAACACCTGCTTCTCGCACTACTGGATAATACGATTGCAGCCAGCGTCTTGAAGGCTTGCGGTGCCGATTTGGAGCACCTAAAAAAACATTTGTCAGATTTTGTCGACGAAACTACTCCACTCATTCCGCAACACGATGAAGGCCGCGAAACACAGCCAACACTGGGTTTTCAGCGAGTTTTACAACGTGCTGTCTTCCACGTTCAGTCTTCAGGCAAAAAAGAAGTAACGGGAGCGAATGTTCTCGTCGCTATTTTTAGTGAGCAAGAAAGCCAGGCTGTTTACTTTTTGCAGCAACAAAAAATTTCTCGTTTGGACATCGTTAATTACATCTCACACGGCATTTCCAAAGTCGGTGAAGAAGAGCCAGACATAGGCAACCCCGAAGTGGAAGAAGAACCACTGCAAGAAGCGCCTGCCAAAACACCATTAGAGTCCTACGCAACCAACTTAAACGAACTGGCTAAAGAAGGTCGCATCGACCCGTTAGTTGGTCGAGCCGATGAGTTGGAACGTGTTGTTCAAGTGTTGTGCCGTCGCCGCAAAAACAATCCTTTATTTGTGGGTGATGCCGGTGTCGGTAAAACTGCTATTGCAGAAGGTTTAGCGAAACGTATCGTAGATAAAGAAGTACCCGAGGTCATTGAAGAAGGCGTTGTGTATTCTCTGGATTTGGGTGCATTGCTGGCCGGTACTAAATATCGTGGTGACTTTGAGAAGCGCCTGAAAGCACTGTTAGCGGACCTAAAAAAGCAGGATCATGCGATTCTGTTTATTGATGAAATTCACACCATTATTGGCGCCGGTGCTGCCTCTGGTGGCGTGATGGATGCATCGAATCTGATCAAACCCATGTTGGCCAACGGTGAACTGCGTTGCATGGGCTCGACGACTTTCCAGGAGTACCGCGGTATTTTTGAAAAAGATCGTGCATTGGCTCGTCGTTTCCAGAAAATCGACATTAACGAGCCAAGCATTGATGAGGCGGTTAAGATCCTGCAAGGGCTTAAAGAACGTTACGAAAGTCATCACTCTGTTAAATACTCCTCGCCATCGCTGAAAGCTGCGGTAGAACTTTCTGCGCGCTACATCAGTGACCGTCACTTGCCCGACAAAGCCATCGATGTGATTGACGAGGCAGGGGCAAATCAGCGCTTACAACCCGTTTCTAAGCGCAAAAAACTTATTGGTGTGCACGATATTGAAAACATTGTGGCAAAAATGGCCAAAGTGCCACCCAAAACCGTTTCGACTTCCGATAAAGAGTCGCTGCAAAATCTTGAGCGTAATCTTAAGATGGTCGTGTTTGGCCAAGATGAAGCCATCGACACCTTATCTGATGCCATCAAGTTAGCGCGTTCTGGTTTAGGAGTAGAAGAGAAACCTGTGGGTTCCTTCTTGTTTGCTGGCCCAACCGGGGTGGGTAAAACCGAAGTCACTCGTCAGTTGGCTAAGCAATTAGGTATTGAATTAATTCGTTTCGATATGTCGGAATATATGGAGCGTCATACGGTATCACGCCTGATCGGTGCGCCTCCTGGTTATGTTGGCTACGATCAAGGGGGATTGTTAACCGAAGCCGTTAATAAAAACCCTCATGCCGTGGTGCTTTTGGATGAGATTGAAAAAGCTCATCCGGATGTTTACAACCTGTTACTGCAAGTGATGGACCACGGAACGCTAACTGATAACAATGGCCGCAAAGCCGATTTCCGTAACGTGATTTTGGTCATGACCACCAATGCAGGTGCCGCTGAGTTGGTTAAGCCTTCTATCGGTTTCCAGCAGAATGATAAAGACCATGATAACTTTGAGGTTATCAACAAAACCTTCTCGCCGGAGTTTCGTAATCGTCTTGATACGATTGTTTGGTTTAAAGGGCTATCTGAAGAAGTTCTGCTGTATGTGGTGGATAAATTCATTGTCGAACTGCAAACGCAGCTCGATGACAAACATGTGAGTCTGGAAGTTGATCAGACCGCAAGAAAATGGCTATGCGATAAAGGTTATGATGCCAATATGGGCGCACGACCTATGGCCAGAGTGATTCGAGAGCATATCAAAAAGCCATTGGCAGACGAGTTGTTGTTTGGTCGCTTGTCACAAGGCGGGCAGGTTAAAGTGTCTGTTAATAAGACGGGTGATGCTTTGAGCTTTAATATTGTAGGCAAGAAAGAAGAAGTGTGTGTTGAGTAAGACTCAGAGTTACTCAATCTAGCGGCATAAAAAAAGCCCGAACATTGGTTCGGGCTTTTTTGTTATCGGATCCGGTATCTTAACGAGAGCGGAAGACGATACGCCCTTTAGACAGATCATAAGGGGTAATTTGTACGGTGACTTCATCGCCGGTTAAAATACGGATATAGTTCTTACGCATTTTTCCTGAGATGTGAGCTGTGACTTTGTGTCCATTTTCTAACTCAACACGGAACATGGTGTTTGGAAGGGTTTCCAAAACCGTGCCTTTCATCTCAATATGCTCTTCTTTTGCCATTTATCCGCTTTTCCTCGTTGTGTGTATCGTCTATAAAAATCAGCGCGTAATAATGCACTAAAGGCCGCCAATAATCAAAACAAATTGGCGTTAAATTACGCTTATCTGCATTTTCCTGGTCAAAATGTTTAAAAAAGACTCATTTCTAGCGTGCTATACACCTTGTTATGTAAGGCTATTCACACTGAGTGGCGGCTTTGGCAAAGGCAGCTCTTGAACGGTTCAGTTTAACTGAATCCAATGATTGCCGACAAAGCAGTCGAGGGGGCGGTATTCTGATTTATATTTCATTTTTTGGCAGTTGCGCACCAAAAAGCCTAGATAAACGTAGTCTAGCTCCCGCGTTTTAGCGATCTCTATCATGGTCAGTATGGCTAATCGACCAGGACTTAAATAGCTATAGTCGGGATTATAATAAGTATAGACCGCTGACAGTCCGCTGTTAAGCCAGTCAACCACAGCCGTAGCAATCAGCTCGCCCTTATCATAGAAACAGATAAACTCGGTTTGGCTCCAGTCACACAACAGGAAATCTTTAAACTGGCTTTCTGAAGGAGGGTACATATCACCGTCTGAATGACGTTCGTGGATATAACGTTCATACAGCTCGTATTGCTCTTGATTAAAAATGGCGGGCTGTATCTTAACCTCAAGGAAACTGCCGCGTTTTAAGCAACGTCGTTGATTGCGATTCGGTCGAAATTTTGCGGCTGGGATTCTAACGGGAACACAGGCTTCACATTGCTGGCAATAAGGCTTATAGACATGGGAGCCGCTGCGACGAAACCCTGACTCAGACAGGCGAGTATAAAGCTTCGAAGATATCTGTTTCTCTGGGTCCAAAAAAACCGTCGTTGCTTGCTGCTCTGTTAAATAAGAGCAGGTATGGGGAGGCGTTGCGTAAAACCTGAGTTTTAGTAATTCGTCGTTAGGATCTTGCTGCACATTGTATCCTCATCACCAACGATGTGTTGGCAACCATCTGGGCTGCCACATATCTGCGGGAACTGATTGGTCTCTCCATTGATAAAGATAGTCAAGAAATTCATTTCTTGAAACTGTCTCGGCACCCAGACTGCTGAGGTGAGGATTCGGCAGCTGACAATCAATCATCGGAAAGCCTGCACTACGGCATATACTGACGAGATAACACAAGGCGACTTTAGAAGCATCTGTTGCGGTATGAAACATGGATTCGCCAAAAAATAATCGGCCTAAGCTGACACCGTATAAGCCTCCCACTAGTTGTTCTTGTTGCCAGACTTCAACAGAATGAGCATAGCCAGCACGATGCAAATCAATGTAAGCTAATTGCATCTCTTCGGTGATCCAGGTGCCACTTTGATCTTTGCGAGGATCAGAGCAGCCTTTGATCACTGCAGCAAAGTTTTGATTGATGCTGACTTTAAAATCCGCTTTGCGTAATTGTTTGCGTAAGCTTTTGGACGGCGAAAATTGTTCGGTAAAAAACGCTGCTCGCGGATTGGGGCTCCACCATAAAACCGGATCACCATCGCTATACCAGGGAAAAATGCCTCGATAATAGGCGCCTAATAACAACTCAATGGACAGAGTAAAGCCATAGGCAAGCAGCCCATCTGGATCGTCCAATGCGGTTTCTACTGGCGGAAAATGTTCGGGGCTCTCAATTAATGGTAGAGATAACAAAATGATTTCTCTTGGCTTTCAACTACAATAAACACAAGAATATGAAATTTAGGAGTGCATGACTAGATGCGGTTTCAAGATTTGGGACTAAAAATGGGCGATGCCATGCAAGCGCAGCTCTCGTCTGATTCTGAAGCGCGTTATCCGGTCAAGTTATTAGGCTTTATCCCCGAACACAGTGTGATTATCTCTGCGCCCAAAACCAGCAAAGGCGGCATTGTTCTTGTGCGCGAAGCGCAAGTGATGACTTTGCGGTTTGTTGCCAACGGTGTTGCCAGTGGCTTCAGCTCAAAGATTCTGGCATCACGCGCCAGCCCTTATCCTTATCTTCATCTAGAAATTCCTGATGACATACAGACCGTTGATGTTAAGCAGGCAGTGAGTGTGCAAACCAACATTGCAGCCACCATGATTAACGAAACTCGCAAGAGCTCTTCACTTAAAGTCATGATGACCAGTTTAAGCGTATTAGGTTGTCAGATTGAATGCGAAAAGAAAATTGCATTGATTAACGACGAAATGAGTTTGACCATGACTTTGGAGCTTGAGCGTGCGCAACGGGTCGCGACTCTAGAAGGGAAAGTGGTAAAAAAACAACGACGATCACTCGATGATTCTGTTAGCGAAGAGGAGGATGAAGAAGGAGAGTTTATGAATATCTATCAGCTGGAGTTTCTTAACAGTGATGAAGAAGATGAACTCCTATTGCGAGCATTTGTTTATCAGGAAATATTACGCTCGCTGAATATGATTTGAGCACTGGCTAAGCAGTGCTCAAATCTATTTTCGCTTTTCAAAAATGCAGCCTGTCGGTTGCACTTTAAAATGCTTTTGGCATTACATCGATGTTAGTCTAGGTCATCCAGGTATTTTTCTGCGTCCAGAGCAGCCATACAGCCGGAGCCTGCAGAAGTAATTGCCTGACGATAAACATGATCCGCCACATCGCCCGCAGCATAAACCCCTTCGATACTGGTTTGTGTCGCGTTACCTTCCAGTCCGCCTTTAACAATGATGTAACCATTGTTCATTTCTAGCTGACCTTCAAAGATACCCGTGTTGGGCTGGTGACCAATAGCGATAAACACGCCGTGCACATCCAACTCTTCGGTGCTGTCATCTTGAGTGCTTTTGATACGAATGCCAGTTACACCCATGTCATCACCCAGAACTTCATCAAGAGTGCGGTTCCAGTGCAGGTGGATGTTGCCATTTTTGGCGCGCTCTAATAATTTATCACGCAAGATTTTTTCGGAGCGAACGTCATCACGGCGGTGAATAACATGAACTTCACTGGCGATGTTAGACAGATAAAGTGCTTCTTCAACAGCGGTATTACCACCACCGACAACAGCGACTTTACGATCACGATAAAAGAAACCATCACAGGTTGCACAAGCCGAAACCCCTTTACCCATAAAGGCTGTCTCAGATTCTAAACCAAGATATTTTGCTGAAGCGCCAGTACAAATAACTAAAGCGTCACAGGTGTAAGTTCCCGAATCGCCAGTAAGGCGGAAAGGGCGCTCTTCTAACTGAACTTCGTTGATATGATCAAAAACAATCTCAGTACCAAAGCGCTCGGCGTGCTTGCGCATACGCTCCATGAGTTCTGGACCCTGCACACCAGCATCATCACCTGGCCAGTTATCAACATCGGTGGTGGTGGTTAACTGACCACCTTGCTGCATACCTGTAATAATGACAGGGTTAAGATTAGCTCGTGCGCCATATACGGCAGCGGTATAGCCCGCTGGGCCTGAACCTAAAATAAGCAATTTACAATGCTTAGCATCGCTCATGGATCTACTCCAAATAAAACTGATAGAAATGTCCGCTAGTGTAATGAAGATAACTGTAGACTGTCATCCTCTTTTTCAACCATTTTGAAAGACGACGAGTCTAGAATCTAATGGTTATTAAAGTGACGGACTAGCGATTGTGAGCAATAGACGGATAAGACCCCAAAATATTACAAATTTGGTTGCGAAGGAGCAGAGTGATCAAAATATAAACAAAAAGGAGAGAGCAAAGAAAAACGGTGCTTAGTACTCAGTACTAAACACCGTTTTATTCTGGATAAGGCTTGCTGGGTTCTTAGAGACCTAGAGCAACCTCTGGCGCTACAAAGTCCAGATTCTGGGCATCGGCAACGCTTTGATTTGTGATTTGACCACGGTAAACATTCAAGCCGTTTAACAGATGCTTATCGTCTGCCAGTGCTTGCTTGTAGCCTTTGTTAGCCAAATTAATGATATAAGGCAATGTGGCATTGTTAAGAGCAAAGGTTGATGTGTGAGGCACAGCGCCAGGCATGTTTGCCACACAGTAGTGAACCACATCGTCAACCATGTAGGTAGGCTCTGCGTGGGTAGTCGCTTTAGAAGTTTCGAAACAACCGCCCTGGTCGATAGCAACGTCAACAACCGCAGCACCCGGCTTCATTTGATGAACCATTTCTTTAGTGACCAGCTTAGGCGCCGCTGCACCTGGAATTAATACGCCACCAATTACCAGATCCGCTGCCAGTACATGCTGTTCTAACGCGTCTTTGCTTGAGAAAACGGTTTCTACCGAGCTACCAAACTGAGCGTTCAAACGACGTAATACGTCAATGTTACGATCCAGAATAGCGACATGAGCACCCATTCCTACGGCGATTTGAGCAGCGTTAGAACCTACCACACCGCCACCGATGATGACGACTTTCGCTGGAGAAACACCGGGTACACCACCCAATAACATTCCGCGACCCATTTGAGATTTCTCAAGGCACTGAGCGCCTGCCTGAATTGACATGCGGCCAGCAACTTCTGACATAGGCGCTAACAGAGGTAAGCCGCCCGTATCGCTCGTTACGGTTTCGTAAGCGATACAAACTGCGCCACTTTTAACCAGGTCTTCAGTTTGTGGGGTATCGGGAGCTAGGTGTAGGTATGTGAACAAGATCTGACCTTCACGAAGACGAGCGCGTTCTTCTGCAAGAGGCTCTTTAACTTTGACGATCATTTCGGCTTCAGCGAAGATTTCATCGGCTGTTTGACGAATGTCAGCTCCAACCGCTTTATAGTCATCGTCAGTAAAGCCAATGCCAATGCCTGCATTGTGCTCAACAATCACTTGATGGCCATGAGCAACCAGCTCACGAACACTTGCGGGAACCATGCCTACTCGATATTCATGGTTTTTTATCTCTTTTGGTACACCGATTAACATTGTCAAATTCTCCGATTCTCATCGTGTAAAAATATCGCGAAAGTATAGTCTGAAATTAACAGGGTATTTATCTGTATTTGGAAGTATATTGGTGATAAATACTGTGTTATATTTTTTACATAGTGAAATACACTGAATCAGGCAGAATGACCAGTCGAAAGCTCGATCGCATCGATAAATCCATTTTAAGAGAGATGCAAAAAGAAGGGCGCATCTCAAATGTAGAGTTGGCACGCCGTGTGGGCCTTAGTGCAACACCTTGTCTGGAGCGGGTTAAGCGGCTTGAGCAGGATGGCATCATCTTGGGGTATCAGGCGCGGGTCAGCCCCAATTACCTTGCTGCGAGTCTGTTGGTCTTCGTTGAGATCACATTAAAGCGGACCTCTCCTGAAGTGTTTGATGAGTTTAAAGCGTCGGTACGCGATCTTCATGAAGTGTTGGAGTGTCACCTGGTATCCGGTGATTTTGATTATTTATTAAAAGCGCGTGTGGCCGATATGGTCGCTTACCGTAAGCTGCTGGGTGAAACACTGCTTACGTTGCCCGGGGTGAGCGAATCTCGAACCTATGTGGTAATGGAAGAAGTGAAGGAATCTACCGAGATTCACATTGTCTGAATGAGAGTGGGCAGCGTTTTTCAAATAGCATCGACCCTGGCTACATGTGATACCCGTCGCCTTTCAAGTTGCAGCGCTGCGAGTACTCTCCCCAATCACTTAGTGCGTCTAAGTTCAGGGGGCCGCTTGCTGGCCGCCTACCTGCACTTTGAAATACTATGGGTATAGACAGTAGATAGATGCCGGATAGTAATGATTTTTAAGGGATAAACCCATTTTTAGGCGGCTGAGACATGTTAAACTAACGCTCAGTTAAGGGTGAAGAACCACTGTTTTATTGCAAGGTGTGCTAACTTGGCCAAAAAAGAAACAAAAAAGAAACCAACAACGACCGAGAATAACCCTGCCCTCAAGCAACGTTTACGCGAAGGGGGAGTCATTTGTCTGGGGACCATGGCGCTGTTTTTATTCATTGCGCTGGTCACTTATCATCATACGGATCCAGGTTGGAGCTTCAGCGGCAAAGGGCTGACGATACAAAACTCGGCAGGGCGAGCGGGTGCCTGGCTGGCGGATGTGTTCTTGCAGTTGTTTGGCTATCTGGCTTACGTTTTCCCTTTCATGATTCTTTATTTTGCCTACCTGCTGTTTCAGGAGCGCAAGCTGGTACAACATCATGACTGGCAGTTCTGGTTGCTACGTATGACGGGCTTTTTGCTGACCTTATTTTCTTGTGCGGCTATTTCTAGCCTTAATTTTCTCGACCCAGCGATTCAGCCAAGCTACACCTCTGGCGGTGTGTTTGGTCGTATGTTAGGCGACAACCTGTTTGATGCTTTCAATGCCCTGGGCTCGTCACTCATATTGCTGGCTTTGAGCTTGGCAGGCATTACGCTGTTTACGGGTCTTTCCTGGTTTAAATTAATGGATCAAATTGGCGCTGCGGTGTTGGGTGGTGGCGACTGGCTGAAAGAAAAGTGGGAAATCGCCCGCGAAAATCGAGCAGAGAAAAGAGCCGTTGAAAAAGCACAGGAATCGCGCAAAGTCGCCATTCATGTAGAAAACAAAAAGCAAGAAAAGCGCGAACCCGTACGAATTGAGCCATCGGTGCAGGCAATTACGCCAAGTTCACGTGTGGTTAAGGAAAAACAGAAGAAACTGTTTGATGAGCCCGTTGTAGGAGAGTTACCGCCTTTGGACTTATTAGACGAACCACAAGAATCGACGCATAAAATATCCGAAGATGCCTTACAGGCTATGTCGCGGATGGTTGAGTTAAAGCTAGCAGATTTTTCTGTCGAAGCCCGTGTTGTGGCGGTTCATCCAGGCCCGGTAATCACGCGTTTTGAGCTGGACTTGGCGCCCGGTGTCAAAGTTGGAAAGATTGCTAACTTGTCAAAAGATTTGGCTCGCGCCATGTCGTCGGTCAGTGTGCGAATTGTCGAGGTCATTCCTGGTAAACCTTATGTCGGTCTAGAAATTCCTAATGACCATCGTGAGTTTGTACGGTTACGCGAAGTCTTGGGCTCAAAAGAATTTGATGACTCCAAGTCGGGTCTCACCATGGTGTTGGGTAAAGATATTGCGGGCTTACCTATTGTTGTCGATCTAGGAAAGATGCCGCACTTATTGGTCGCAGGTACAACAGGCTCAGGTAAATCGGTCGGGGTGAATGCGATGCTGTTGAGTATCTTGTATAAATCCGGTCCAGAAGACGTTCGCTTGATCATGATTGATCCTAAGATGCTGGAGCTATCGGTTTATGATGGTATCCCGCATTTGTTGGCCCCTGTGGTTACCGACATGAAAGAAGCGGCTAATGCGCTTCGCTGGGGCGTCGCCGAAATGGAGCGTCGCTATCGTCTGATGGCTGCCATGGGTGTACGAAATCTGGCTGGTTTTAACCGCAAAGTCAAAGACGCCGAAAAAGCAGGTGAGCCACTGATTGATCCTTTGTGGCAACCGACGGATGGTCTAGAAGAGCAAGCGCCGTACTTAGAAAAACTGCCGCACATCGTGATTGTCATCGACGAGCTGGCCGACATGATGATGATTGTTGGTAAAAAAGTGGAAGAACTTATTGCGCGTATCGCTCAGAAAGCACGGGCAGCGGGTATCCATTTAATTCTGGCAACTCAGCGACCATCGGTAGATGTTATTACGGGTTTGATTAAAGCGAATGTACCATCGCGAATTGCTTTCCAGGTTTCGTCGCGTATTGATTCGCGAACCATCCTGGATCAGATGGGGGCAGAGCAGCTATTAGGTCAAGGTGACATGTTGTTCTTACCTGCCGGAAAAAGTATTCCGACGCGGGTCCACGGAGCCTTTGTTGATGATGACGAAGTGCATCGTGTGGTTGCAGATTGGAAACGTCGTGGTGAGCCTGTATTTGAAGAGGCGATCACCAGCGGTGTTTCTGAAACAGAAATGATGGGGTTACCACCCGGCACAGAAGATGACGCGGGTGGTGAAAAAGACGAACTTTATGATCAAGCTGTGGCTATTGTTACCGAGTCTCGCCGAGCGTCGATTTCGGGCATACAGAGACGTTTAAAAATCGGTTATAACCGAGCAGCACGAATGATTGAAGAAATGGAAGCGGCGGGCATTGTGACCCCCATGCAATCGAATGGGCAGCGCGAAGTGATCGCGCCACCGCCACCAAAATAATCGCTTTGGAGTCGATATGAAAAAGTTATTAATGGCAGCCATTGCCAGCTGTAGTTTATCAATGAGTGTATTGGCTGATGATTTAACCGAGTTGGTTACCATGACCGCTAAGGTCAACACTTATCAGGCAAAATTTGAGCAAACCATTACCGATTCAGCCGGATTAATTAAAGAAAGCGCCAAAGGCGAATTCTGGTTAAAGAAGCCACAGCAGTTTATTTGGAAAACGCAATCGCCTTATGAGCAAGAAGTGATTTCGAATGGTGAAACTTTATGGATCCATGACATCGATTTGGATCAAGTCAATATTCAATCGTTAAACAAAGCATTAGGTACAACGCCTGCTTTATTACTGAGTGCCAGTGCAGAAACACTGGGAGCCAGCTTTATAGTGAAAAAACTGGTCAGCGGCAGTGAGCAGTCAGCGACCTTTGAGTTGCTACCTAAAGATAGCGAAGGAGTGTTCGAGCGCTTGTTATTATTGTTTAAAGATGATGTGTTAAGGGAAATTGCACTTTATGACTCTTTAGGCCAGCAAACGATTGTACGCCTTAAAGATGTGAAAGCGAATCTTGAACTCGACGACAAACAATTCGTTTTTGTGATCCCAGAGGATCTCGACGTCGTCGATTCTAGAGCGCAGGCTGACGGCGAATAATGGCCGATCTGTTTTCTCAAGTAGAAAGTTACCAGCCATTGGCCGCGCGCATGCGGCCTACTTCTTTGAGTGAATACGCTGGGCAAACGCATCTATTGGCAGAGGGAAAGCCACTACGTAAAGCTTTGCAACAGGATCTGATTCACTCAATGATTCTGTGGGGACCGCCGGGTGTCGGCAAAACCTCATTGGCACAAGTGATAGCGCAAGAAACTCAGGCACAGTTTATCAGTGTGTCAGCCATATTAAGTGGCGTAAAAGATATTCGTCAGGCTATTGATCAGGCAACACAATTTAAAACCACAGGCCAACGAACGCTGTTGTTCGTGGATGAGGTTCATCGTTTTAATAAAGCGCAACAAGATGCGTTTTTACCCTATATCGAAGATGGCACCGTCATTTTTGTTGGCGCGACGACAGAAAACCCATCCTTTGAGCTCAACAACGCACTTTTGTCTCGTTGTCGAGTGTATAAATTAAAGCCCTTACAAACCGATGAGTTAGCTTTACTAATTGACGCCGCCTTGACCGATGACAAACGTGGCTTGGGTGAGTTGAAACTTCAGTTAGAGCCTGATGCGCGAGAGCTGTTATTGCAGTCATCCAATGGTGATTCGCGTCAACTGCTTAACTATTTAGAGATTATTGCTGATACCGTCGATGCGCAAGAAGAGGGCGCCAGAATCACGGCTGATCACGTCAAAGAAGTGATTGGCGATCGCGTGCGTCACTTTGATAAAGGTGGTGATTTATTTTACGAGCAAATCTCTGCTTTGCATAAGTCATTACGCGGTTCTAATCCCGACGCCGCTTTGTATTGGTGTTGCCGCATGCTAGACGCAGGGTGCGATCCTTTATACGTCGCCCGCAGATTAGTTCGAATGGCCAGTGAGGACATTGGTAACGCCGATCCTCGAGCCTTGCAGATTGCACTTAATGCTTGGGATGTGCAACATCGCCTAGGTTCTCCCGAAGGTGAGCTCGCCATTGCTCAAGCAGTGCTGTATTTAGCCTCTGCTCCAAAGAGTAACGCAGCCTACATGGCCTATAAAAAAATGCGTCAGGTGGTGGCAGAAGATCCTGGTCATGATGTGCCTGTGCATTTGCGCAATGCGCCCACCAAGTTAATGAAAGAAATCGGTTATGGTGAAGCCTATCGATATTCTCATGATGAACCGGATGCGTATTCTGCTGGGCAAACTTATTTCCCTCCCGAAGTGGGAGAGCTTGAAGTCTATCAACCAGTGGAGCGTGGGCTGGAAATTCAGATTGGTAAGAAGCTGGCTCATTTGCGTGAGTTGAACCATGGTAACTAACCTGGCTACAGAAGGTTACTTGACGTCTTTGAATAAAGGCTATAAAAAGTGATGTCGACCCAGTGGATCTATGTCTTTGCCGTGGCTATTGGCGGTGCATTAGGTGCGGTAACCCGGTTTCTGGTGCGAGAATATCTGCCACTACTGGTTCCCGTCAGTTTTCCTTTGGCGACTCTGTTGGTGAATGTGGTGGGCTGTTTTTTGGCTGGGTTGTGTTTGATGTATTGGCAACAGGCGATGGTTTCTACCGCAATGAAACTGGCCATTATGATAGGCTTTTTTGGCGCACTGACCACGTTTTCGTCATTTTCTGTGGACACTCTGGCGATGATTGAAAATGATCAGTGGCTAGCAGCGTTAGCTAATGTGCTATTGAATGTCATATTGAGTTTAATTGCTGTTTTCGCTGGGGCCTGGCTTGGTGTTAAAATAGGACAGTAGTATTCGCCGTCAATTTTACTTTGACGATATTTTGTACAAGCTATAATGAGTATTAAAAACTGGGCAACTATTGCTCAAATAATGATTAAGTGGGAATTTCATGATTGATCCTAAGTTACTTCGCAACGATTTAGAGAAAGTTGCTGCGAATCTTGCGCGACGCGGTTTTGAATTAGATACAGCAATGATTGCTGATCTGGAATCGCAACGAAAAGGTTTACAAATAAAAGCGGAAGAATTACAAGCTCAAAGTAAATCCAAAGCCAAAGAAATCGGCAAAATTAAAGCGCAAGGTGGAGATGCTCAATCGGTACTTGATGAAGTTGCCAGCTTAAAAGAACAAAAGCAGGAAGCCGAAAACCAATTGCGCGATCTGCGAGAAAAAATTCTGGATGCCCAGTACTCAATCCCTAACTTGATTGATGACTCTGTGCCCGATGGTGCCGACGAAGACGATAACGTCGAAGTTTCTTTATGGGGTGAGCCGACTCAATTTGATTTTGAGCCTAAAGATCATGTTGAACTAGGTGAGCTCAATGGTGGATTGGACTTCGGTGCTTCGGCAAAAATTACTGGCGCACGTTTTGTAGTCATGAAAGGTCGCTTGGCTCAATTACACCGAGCGCTTACTCAGTTCATGTTGAACACTCACACTCAAGAGCATGGCTACGAAGAAGTTTATGTTCCTTACATGGTCAATCGTGACAGTTTGATGGGAACAGGCCAGCTACCTAAATTTGAAGAAGATTTGTTTGCGGTAAAAGGCAGCACTGACGAAGATAAGAAAAGCTACTATCTGATCCCGACTGCGGAAGTACCCGTAACCAATCTGGTTCGCGATGAGATCGTTGAGCGCGACCAGTTACCTTTGCGTTTTACGGCACATACGCCTTGTTTCCGTAGCGAAGCGGGTTCGGCTGGGCGCGATGTAAAAGGGTTGATTCGCCAGCATCAGTTTGAAAAAGTCGAGATGGTCCAGATTGCGCATCCCGATGAGTCGATGCAAGCTTTGGAAGAAATGACTGGCCATGCCGAAAAAATTCTTCAGTTACTGGAGCTTCCTTATCGCAAGGTGATTTTGTGTGCGGGTGACATTACTTTCGGTTCTACCAAAACCTACGATCTTGAAGTTTGGTTGCCAGGCCAGCAGGCCTATCGCGAAATCTCTTCGTGCAGTAATTTGCAGGACTTTCAGGCTCGTCGTATGCAGGCTCGTTTCCGTAACCCAGAAACAGGTAAACCTGAGTTAGCTCATACCTTGAATGGCTCAGGATTGGCAGTAGGGCGTACTTTAGTGGCTCTGCTAGAAAATTACCAAACCGCTGAAGGGAAAATTCGTATTCCTGAAGTGTTGCGTCCTTACATGGGCGGTGCCGAAACGCTATAAGATGGGACTGCTCTCTAGATAATAAAAAAGCCGTGTTTATCACGGCTTTTTTAATCGCTGTTCTAATTTGATTTCATTTTTTACTAGTTTATCCAGTACGCCTTCAAAACCTACCTCGTTAATCTGGCGTTTAAACTGACTGCGATAGCTTAGCACCATGCTAACGCCTTCAATGGCTACATCAACCACGCGCCACTCATTGATGCCTCTTGGCTTCTTTAGAACGTAGTCTATACGAATAGGGGCACCGTTGTTCTGCTCCATGTGGCTTTTTACCCACACTGTTTTTCCATCACGGCTAAAGCGAGTATCGGTGAACTTAAAGCGTTGACCATTAAACTTTGCCAGACCAGAGGCATAGGTATTGATGATCAGATTGACGAACTTTTCGATAAATAGCTGCTTTTGGGCAACGGTGGCGTCGTTCCAAACGTTTTTCGCCAATACGCGTCTGCCAAGGCCCTGTTTGTCAATAAATGGCAGCAACTCTTTGATAACTGTGTCTTTTGCCAGTTGTTCATTGCTTTCTAACTCATGGCTGTGCTTTTCTAAAAAGCTCACCATGCGCGAGGCAATGTCTTCTAACATCTGTTGCGGCTCTTCTGTTGCAGCCCAGGTGTTGATACTTACCAGTGATATCAACAACAACAAGACATGATGTATTTTTTTCATTCTTTTGTCCTTTCCCTATTTTCAGACATCATGAGCATATGAGGGGAACCTTATAACTGGCAGTTTAATCAACATTTTATGAATATAAACTGAATGTTACCACGAAAACAAAGTAAGAAGGTTAGGAGCTGTTGGGTAATATTAGGTAACTACCCATAAAAAAAGCCGTGATGAACACGGCTTTTTTATTACACCGCTAACGAGTTATTTGGCTGCTTTAATATCCAGCTCGTTGTTAGAAAGCTTGGCGATAATAGAATCCAATCCTTCTTTCTTGATCTGTTGATTGAACTGATTGCGATAGCTCTGAACCATGCTGATGCCTTCAATGGTGACATCAACCACACGCCACTCATTGAGTCCTTTTGGCTTCTTTAGCAAGTAATCAATCTTCACTGGGCTGCCAGACGTCTGTTTCATTTCGCTACGAACACGAGCTGACTTTTTGTTCTTGCTCAACTGGGTATCTGAGAACTCAAAGGTTTGACCATCATACTGACTCAAGCCTTTGGCGTAGGTATCGATAACCAAATTAGTAAACTTTTCAACAAATACCTTTTGCTGCTCTGGGCTGGCTTTTTTCCAATTGCTGCCGAGCACTCGGCGACCTAAGCCGACTTCATCAACATAAGGTAGTAATTCTTTGCGGACAAGATCCTTTGCCAGCTGCTCGTCTTCGGCCATTTTGTCTTTGTTTTTCTTGAGGTAGTCGACAATGTTGGTTGCTACGCCTTCGAGCATGGCACGAGGATCGGTCTCTGCATGAGCCGTAGACAAAGCAAACGAGAAAAAGGTGAGAAGAAAACCGCTTAGCAATTTTTTCATCAGTTATCCTTATTATTTGATGGATAAAAATAATTGGCCTAAGTATGGGGACCAATGACAAGAGTTTCAAGATAATGACGTGTTATTTCACACTTTGTTACTCATCGATTGACTCTGTCTGCCCCAATCCGCATGCAAGCCAGTTTAAGAAAGATTAGATGAATTTAACCTGAACCGTCTTTGGTTAAATACAACGTTTAGGCTTGGGCAAACCCGCAATTTTAGTGGCCTGCTTGGCTGGCCCCTTGGGAAACAACTTATACAAATACAGACTGTTGCCTTTATCGCTGCCTAACTCCTTGCCTAAATACTTAACTAAGGGGCGGATTGCTGGGCTGGTGTTAAATTCTTCGTAGAATTTTCGTACATAATTTACCACTTCCCAGTGTTCATCAGTCAGCACAATGTTGTCAATCTGGGCAATGGTTTCTGCTAGCGACTCGTTCCAGAGGTTGGAGTCGAGCAGGTAGCCTTCTTTGTCGGTTTCAATATCCGGTGGAAGCTCGGTCATGGCTAAAAGGTCCAGGTCAAATTGGTTTGATGTTGCAGCACCAGTTCTACCATGGCTCGATGATTTCGTAGAGCTTGGTAAGAGGGTGAGGGGAGCATGACTCCGCGAGATTGCGCATCAGTTTGTAGAAAGTAAGCCTGTTCTTCGGCAACAGGAGATGCTGGCTGGGCTATCAAATAAACAGCATCTTCAATCAGCAGCAGAGAATCTTGGCTACCCATTGCATTGATCACCACTTGCCAGTGTTCCTGTGGCAGTGGCTTATTAACAATATGTAAGCAGTTTTTCATAAACAGATAACCTGGGCAAAGCGCTGAATAAACTCAGCATCACAGTGAACTGATTGAATGGGTATCATCAAGTTTTCCTCTGTAAGCTGATAGTTTTCTAGTGCTGTTTGTTCTACATAAAGCTCTTCGATATCGTAGAGATCCAGTCCTTTATAAAGGCGAGTAAACTCTTTCATACCTTGTTGTTTGGGCGCTTGATCTTCGACCAGATTCCAGACGCCATCGCCTGCAAATAGTAAGGCTACCCGACTATCAAAGGCAGCCAGTGATAGGGCCATATCCAGCGCTTCTTTTGTCTGCTCCGACTGGTAGGGTGGTTTGTTCAAAATAAATAAGGTTGTCATAGGCTTTTATCAGGCAAAATGAACCACACGATCACCGTTAATCGAACTTTCGGCCCATTCTCCAAGGCCTGAAATATCGAAAGGTGCACTAACATTGAACTGGTTGAGTTCGTTCAGCTCTGCTTCTTCAGCACTTAACAGACCACGCTTGAGACTTACAGAGACACAAGCTTGTAATTTGAACTCATATTTGGCCGCAAGCTCTTTCCACCGTAGGTGCCAGTTGGGCTCATCGTTAGGAGGTGATTGCAGATTGTTGGCAACATAAACCGCATCGCTATAAAAGAACACTCGACTGACTTCCTGGCCCTCTTGATAGAGTGCTTCAATAAAGGACTGGGCCGACAAGTGAGCTTGGGAAGTATAAGGACTTCCACTAACAAGGATGGCGAAACTGGCAGACATAAATCGCTGAAAATAATGAATAATGTGGCTATTTTAGCAAAAACTGATGATAGAAGGGACTTAAAAAACGTGGGATTTACTGACAAAGAGGCACAAAAAAGCCCGATGCAAAGATCGGGCTTTGGATTTCGTTGATTGAAATATCTATCAATCGTCGCCGCCAAACGCCATCAATAATTGAAGCAAGCTAACGAAAATGTTGTACAGAGATACAAAGATACCTACCGCTGCAACAATGTAGTTACGCTCACCGCCGTGGATGATCGCGCTGGTCTGCCACATAATAGCTGCAGAAGAAAACAGCATGAAGGCAGCAGAGATAGCTAGTGATAATGCTGGGATCTGCAAGAACAGGTTAGCAACTACGGCTACCATCAGAACAATCGCACCAGCAACCATGAAGCCACTCATAAAGCTCATGTCTTTCTTGGTGGTTAAAACATAGGCCGAAAGACCGAAGAAGATAAGGCCTGTACCGCCTAGCGCCATAGCTACAATCTGTGGTGCATTGGCCATGATCATGCCAAGGATGGGGCCTAAGGTATAACCCATGAAGCCAGTTAAAGCGAAAGCAGAGAAGATACCTGCTGGGCTATTTTGAGTTTTGTGAACTAAAAATAACAGACCATAAAAACCAGCCAAAATGATCCAAACATTAGGGCGTGGTAGGCCCATTGCCGCGGCAGCAAAGGCTGTCACGCCACTGAATAATAAAAGAGCACCTAAAAGCATGTAGGTATTCTTTAAAACCTTGTTAATCTCAATCGCGCTGCCAGTAGGCTGGGCGACGGCATTCGTGTTGTATTCCATAGTGGACTATTCTCCGGACAAAAATAAAACTTAATGAATATATAGGTCTAAATATACCAAAATCAAGGGCTGGGACAAGTGTTTTCGTCGTAAAACACTACTTAAAGCGCTGCCATTTTGTGTCATTTTATGTCAATTGTTTGTCTTTTGCTACCTAATGTTTGGAAGTGGTTTTTGTTCTTATCGAATAATTTTTGGGGTTGGTAGCATTGTCAGTACTATTTACCATCACTTGGAGTGATAATTGCTCGATTTTAAAGCCTTTTTAAAAAAATTCCTCTTCGGACTTGACCCGAAAAATAGATCCTGTAATATGCTCGCCCAGCTGGAGGGATGGCAGAGCGGTTGAATGCACCGGTCTTGAAAACCGGCATGGGTTAATAGCCCATCTAGGGTTCGAATCCCTATCCCTCCGCCATATAAGTTAAAAGGCTCTCATACGTGGGGGCCTTTTTTGTATCTGCGTTGTGTAAATAAAATATAAGGATAGGGTTCGTACCCGTAAAAGGGGTCGACAAAATGGCCGGGAGCCATTTTGAATGCCGGAAGTATGACGGCGGCCCGAAGGGCAAAATATAGGGATATATTTTGTAATCCTATCCTCCGCCATATATCGAAAGGCCACTCAATTGAGTGGCCTTTTTTTGAGCTTTTAAAAAAGAGTGGCCGAATACGTTCTGAGCAAGTGTTCGTGGTAGTGTTATGCTCATGCTCTTTATATGTTGCTTTGTTTAGAGGTGGCTAGGTAAGGCTTTGGAAACTAGTTAAAGTAATCTGGTGTAGCTATTTTTCTCGTTAAGTGAGTTTCCTAAATCGCGTATCTTGGCCATGGTGAGCGACAAACGAAAGTAATTTAAAGATATAGTTCTAAATGATCTTTTAATATTTAAAGCATTAGATAATGGAAGAGATATTTTAACCCTTTTGTGAGTCCAGATATTCTAAATTGTACTATCTCATTAAGCGTCAAAAAGTTAATGCTTTCTTAGAATAAAGTAAGCACTCAATAAAGCAATTACCTGTCAGTGTCTGGAAGTAAATGGGTATGTTTGTTAGAGATGAAGTCTGGCAGTGTTAAATGATGTGGTACGAGCATTTTTAAGAGTCAGTAAGTTCTAAAATCTTCTGCAAGGTATCTCGAAAATTGATTGCTACCTAGAATTAAAAAGTCAGTTCATAAAGTTCTTTTGAGCTGCTTCAAATAGAGCACTCTGTTGTTAATGTGATCTCTACCTGTGTTCTTGATAGAGTTCGGACTACAAATTATCCCTAAACTTTTCAAATCTTTATTTGTAAAACACTCATTAAACCATGGCTATATTTCCCTCTAATATTCAGTGATATAGACTATACTTAGCGAGTTATCTCGATTAAGGAATATCATGCTGCTCAATCTCGTCGCGCGAAGTTTGTTAGCTAAGTTGTTACTTATATTTATCTGTGGCCTGGCAGCGGTCTTGGTATTGCAGTTGACTATCAGGCAGTACAGCATTTTGCCTCAACTGGAGTTACTAGAAAAACAGAGTGACTTAAAAGACTTGCAACGAATTGTGTCGTCAGTGGATCGTCTTTTCGATGAGCTTGATTCAGTTGTTTATGACAATGCTGTTTGGGATGAGATGTATAAAGTAGTAGAGCAGAAGGATATTGATTATTTGAAGCAAAACTACTTTATTAAGGAGTCCTACTTAACACTGAATATTAATGGCTTCTATTTTTATGACAAGCAGCATGCCTTAATAACTGGCCTAAGTACCGATGGTCAATTTACCCCCTTATCTGCTAACGTTTTTGATGCACCAAATGAACAGATAGTCAGTCTGATTTTGACCACGGAAGAAGAAAGTAAAGCCAGCCAACTAGCTCAGGTTAAGAAACGAGGATTTATCGAAATTGATAAAAAGTTAGCTATGTTTGTTAGCTCAAATATTATTCCGTCAGCAGGACGGGGAGAATCCCGCGGAACGATGCTGGTTTGGCGTTTTGTGAACCAAAAAGTACAGAGTCAACTTTCTGATTTAACTCAGTTAAAGGTTGTTCTTTCAAAAGGCTCGGATAGAAACGTCAGCTTATCTGCACAAAGCATTCGAGAAAACAAAGTGGCTTTAGAGCGCTTTCATAGAGATGAACAAAGTAATCTATCTTTGACCTTCAGTGATATCTATCATCAGCCGCTGCTGGCAGTATCTTATAAAGCACCCAAGCGGATGTTTGACGACCGGTTGTTTGATACAGCTCTAATAGGCGCATCAGCGGGTATATTAGTTATTCTTGCTTTAATGTTTTGTACTTTAAATAAAATTGTTGTGCAGCCTATCTTAGAATTGCAAAAAACCATTCGAAGAGTGCTAAATCTAGGGGATTACACTCAAACTACGGGCATGAAAAGAAATGATGAAATAGGGCGTCTCGCCTTTATGGTAGACACCTTGTTTAACAATGTTTTCACACAACAAGCTGAACTTATTAAGCATAATATTAAACTTAAGGAGTTAAGTGATACTGACGAGCTTACAGGTATCGCCAATCGCCGATCCTTAGAGAATTATTTAGGCCACTTATCCGAAGAAACACTTTATGTACCAGAAAGTTTAAGTGTTTTAATGATTGATGTGGACCATTTTAAACTTTATAACGACCACTATGGTCACGCGGCAGGAGATGAGGCTCTTAAAGAAGTTGCATCTACAATTGAGGACTTAACGAGAAGTCATTACGACATGGTTGCCCGTTATGGTGGAGAGGAGTTTTCTGTACTACTACGAAAAGCAAACAAAAGTAGAGCAGTAAAAGTCGCCAATAAACTATGCCAGAGTATTTTCTTACTTCGTATTCCTCATGAAAGCTCGCCAACCAGTGAGTATTTAACCATATCAATTGGTGTCGCCTCTTGCCCTCCCAAACATAAGTGCAATAATAAGCAACTCTTTGAAGCTGCTGATGAAGCACTGTATCAAGCAAAGTCAAATGGCAGAAATCAAGTAGTGAGCCGAGAATGTGATTAGAGTGTGTGACTAAAGTTTTAAGTTTAAAATGAGAAGGGGCAGCAAGGAGTTATCACAGACTGGTAGGTTTGATTGCTGAGATGTTATCTTTGATATAAAGTCGATGAAAGTATTATCACAAGTGATATGCCAGTAAAGGCGAGTATTTGAACTGTCAATATAAGTGTTTTTGAAATATAAGGATGTTTTTTTCGACAAGAAATTTCGAGATTTTTTTACTCTTGTTAAGTTGTGATTTTACATAAGGAATCTCCCTTTGGCGATATTATTTTTATTGAGAATAAAAAAATTATTCATTAACGTAATAATGCAAGTGAAAGTAATGCAATATTTTTTATTTTGTATATTAAATATAGTTAATGTATTAAGAGGTAGTGCGTTATGAAGTTTAAGTTGTCTCATTTTATTCCTTTGTTAGTTCTATTTTTCTCTGTCTCATTAGCCGCGAAACCACCCCAAAACCCTGTTAGAGTGACACAAACATTAGTACCCCCACCAGCTCTTCCTGAACATACGCAGATTGCTCAGGGGCCACCTAAAATTGTCCAGATCACACTGTCTATTGAAGAAAAAGAAATCGAAGTAGCCGATGGTGTTTATATTCAGGCCATGACATTTAATGGCAGTGTTCCTGGCCCCATGATTGTTGTACATCAAAATGATTGGGTTGAAGTGACTCTCAAGAATCCAGCCACTAATTCAATGCTTCATAATATTGACTTTCATGCCGCAACGGGTGCGATGGGAGGTGGGGAGCTTACTCGAATTAATCCCGGCGAGCAGGTTACTTTAAAGTTTAAAGCGACAAAAGCGGGAGTGTTTGTCTATCATTGTGCTCCGGGCGGTAGCGTTACACCTTTTCATGTTGTTGCTGGTATGAGCGGCGCGATTATGGTGCTGCCTCGCAATGGATTAAAAGGAGCGTCAAATCATTCGGTGCGTTATGACAAAGCTTTTTATATTGGAGAACAAGATTTTTATATTCCCCGGGATTCGAGTGGTCAGTTCATTCGTTACGCCAGTATCAGTGATGCCGTTGCTCCAACAGAAGCGATTATGAAGACATTAACACCTTCATTTGTTGTATTTAACGGTCGCGTGAATGCGCTGACTGGTAGCAATGCTATGACGGCCGATGTAGGCGACAATGTACTGGTGATTCATTCTCAAGCCAATCGAGATTCTCGCCCTCATATTATTGGTGGCCATGCTGATTTGGTCTGGCCTGGTGGTGCATTTGATAATAAACCGATTAAAGATTTGGAAACCTGGTTTGTTGCCGGTGGGTCGGCAGTGGCTGCTATCTATAAGTTTCGTCAGCCAGGGATCCATGCTTATGTAAACCACAATTTGATTGAAGCCGTGTTACTGGGCGCTGCCGCTCACTTTCAAATTAATGGCGAATGGGACCATGATCTAATGACTCAGGTATCACCGCCTTCTCCTATTCCATAAGGCTTTCACGATTATGATTACGACTACGATTGGAGCTTAGGCTCTGATCGTAACTTTATGATTAAGTGATACTGAACTAAACGCTTAGATGTTCATGCAATAAATCCATCAGTCGCTCTCGATTAATTGGCTTAGTTAAATAGCCATTCATTCCAACGTTAAAACACTTTTCTTTATCTCCTTTCATTGCGCTGGCGGTGAGAGCAATAATTGGTATGTCTTTTTGCGCGTTGCCAGCTTCGCCAGATCGAATAGACTTTGTTGTTTCAAATCCATCCATTTCTGGCATTTGACAATCCATAAGTATGAGCTGATAAATATGCTTTTGGTTTTTTAAAGTGTTCAGGGCTTCAAGGCCATTGCCGGCTATGTCGATGTGGCAACGGAGAGGTTTTAATAACCCTTTAATAACTTCCTGGTTTACTCTGTTGTCTTCTACCACCAAAATTGATGTTTGTTCACTAATATTTTCTGACTCCTCATTTTGAGGGGCTTCATTGTGTTCACCACTTTTATGAACATGACCTTCTGATGTTTCTTTATGGGTAAGATAATGCACGATGCTTGCAATACTTCTATGAGACAATGGTTTGGGAATAAGTAAAGTGTCTTCCTGAGGCTTTTCTTGTTCTACAGAGTGAGTTAGGACGATAAGTTGAGGCGGGTTTTGCTTGATATTTTTAGTGAGCTCAGATATTTCTTTGAAGATATTTTGAGTTTCTTCTCCGTCAATAATGATGGCATCTAATGAATTATTTTGATCAAGGAGGTCACCTAAAGAGTGAATGGTTTCATAATGTATTATGTCTGCTTTTATAAGCTTAAGATAGGCTTCAAAAGTTTTATGAAAATAAGTGTTTTGGGTGACTAATGCTAATCGGTGACTTTCCAAATTCGTGAGCTTTGGCAATGAACCTATTACTTTTTCTGCATGCAGTGTCACATTAAAAACACTGCCGCTACCATATTCACTGGAGACTGAAATATCTCCCCCTAACGCATGTATCAGATGTTCACAGATCACTAACCCTAAGCCAGTTCCGCCAAAGCGTCTTGTGACCGAGGAGTCTGCCTGACTGAATTTATCGAAAAGTTTCGGCAGTTGGCTAGCTTCGATTCCTATACCCGTATCAGCAACCGATAGTGTAAGTTTTACAGCTGACTCCGAGAGCTCCTCACTGCTTACTGTGATGACAATGCTGCCTTCTTCTGTAAACTTGATAGCATTGCCGATTAAGTTATTACAGATTTGCCTTAAGCGAATAGGATCTGTGCGAACTTTATTATGTTTGAGACCCGATGTATCCAGATAAAGCTCTACAGGCTTATCTTGCAGGTTGTAGGCGAGTATTTCTGATACTTCATGAAAAAGATCGAGTAAGGCAACTTCAACATGCTCAAGTTCCAGTTTTCCGGCCTCTATTTTAGATAAGTCCAAAATGTCATTGAGAATGGTTAGTAAAGAGGTCGCGCTAGAATAAGCAAGACCTAGCTGTTTCTTTTGTTCTTTTTTTAACTCTGAATTCATGACCAGCTCAACCATCCCTAGAATACCATTCATTGGCGTACGAATTTCGTGGCTCATGTTGGCTAAGAACTCCGATTTCAGGCTGGATAGTTCTTCAGCTTCCTTCTTAGCTTTGAGTAGTGCTCTATGAACATCTCTTCGGGTTTGTTCGTAAGCATGAGTGACTAGCGCAACAAAGGTGCAGGCGGCCATGTAAGCAAACAGTCTTCCGATTAATGGCGTCGAACTGGCAGGTGTCTCGATAATCCCTTTGGTCTGTACAATATAGATGGTCGTTAGCCCCACTAAGGTGAGTAATAAAGTGGCTGCTCCCTTGAGCCTTCTTGCAACAAAATTAGAAAACAGGATGATGGGAGGTAACCATATATTCACTCGCGACAACAGTCCACCGTCGTTCCAAGCCATCGAAAAAATCAGCAGAAGCAATATGATGACAGTGATGTCTGCAATCAGAAAGACATCCTGGATCATGTAGTAGGCGACAATAAGAGCAAAAATAACGACGGCAATAATAATGGCGATTAACGAGCCTGCGATCAGTCCTTCTGAGGAGACTCGCACAATAGCCATCAATAGAGATCCCAGGAAGCTATAGATCAACAGCCCAGTAAGTACTCGGGCGCGCCGTAACATGCGCTCGTCCATGGGACTATCGCTGCGGTTCAGTCGATCCAGTAGCCCTGCATGGAAATCGTTAAGCTTTTTGAGATATTTTCGAGGTGGGGTTTCCATGTGCTATTGATGGATTGGCTTTATCATTAAGTATAAGAGAGATTCTGAATTTCGCGTGCTGGGCCAGTAAATTAAGTCAGAAGTGGTAGAGATTGACTATGGAAATCTTGTTTGGAGATTTTTTTTGCGAGTTGTTTAAGCCTTGGGAAGAACTGAATCGAACCAAGTGTCACAAAACAGGCTTCGGTGTAACACAGAAACTGAGCGTGCAGAAGGTTAACCCTTATTTTGGGGGCTTGGCTCAAGAAATGCAGCCGATGAGTCAGGTCGCTGTCGCGCGCTAATTTGTTATTTTTGAACGGGAAAAAGGGCTGTGTTAAGGTTGCATTTTTGTGGCTATCTGTGGCCAGCTGAGATAAGTAACTGGCTAGAATACAGGCTAAAAGGGTAACTGAAAAATGTTGCCATTGAAAGACTAGGGTTTACCCAAATGAAAGAAAAATGGTTAGCAACGCTCTCACACAATACGCAAGCGGAGCAGCATCTATTATGCATTCCCTATGCTGGAGGAAACGCGCATGCCTTTCGTCCCTGGACTGAGTATTTACCTCCGACTGTGGCACTGGCTTCCACTTTAGGGCCGGGTAAAGGTGCCAGGGTGTTAGAGCCTCCCTGTAAGACAGTTGAAGAAATCGTTGCTGGGCTGCTGCCTGAGTTGATTCCATGGATAAGCTCTAAACCTTACTATTTGTTTGGCCACAGCAATGGTGCATTGATCAGCTTTGAATTGATGCAGGAGTTACGCAAGCGGCAGTTGCCGATGCCAGAGCATTTCTTTTTGTCTGCCAGTGCGGCCCCGTGGACGAGAGAGGTTGAAGAAAGCTACAGTCAAATGTCTGATGCCAGATTTAAAGATGAACTTAAAGATCTCAATGGAACACCGCCCGGTATTTTAGAGAACGATGAGCTTCTTCAATTGTTGCTGCCGGGTCTCAAGGCTGAGTTTGCATTAGTTGAGCATTATGATGGTGTTAACAAACCTGCGCTTGATGTTAAAACCAGTGTTTTTTATGGTGCCGAAGATGCCATTGAATATTCTCAATTGGAAGCTTGGCAAGAGAAGTTTTCTTCGCCATTAACCTATCACCGATTTGAGGGTGACCATTTCTTCCTTGAGCAACAAACAGAAGAAATGGTGAACTTAGTGACACGAATTATGTTTGCACCCAAATACGCTACCAGCTCTGCTTACTAAGTGAACAAAGCGCTTGATCAGTATACCGCTTGGAGTGGTTAGTAGAGTGCAAAAGAAGCACCTTTGATCACTGATTGGGTGGTCTTATTTTTTGAATTTCAGTGCCTTGGGGCTTGACCCGAAAAATAGATCCTGTAATATGCTCGCCCAGCTGGAGGGATGGCAGAGCGGTTGAATGCACCGGTCTTGAAAACCGGCATGGGTTAATAGCCCATCTAGGGTTCGAATCCCTATCCCTCCGCCATATAAGTAAAAAGGCTCTCATACGTGAGGGCCTTTTTTGTATCTGCGTTGTACAGATAAAAGATCAAGATAGGGTTCGTACCCGTAAAAAGGGTTCGACAAAATGGCCGGGAGCCATTTTGAACGCCGGAAGTATGACGGCGGCCCGAAGGGCAAAATATAGGGATATATTTTGTAATCCTATCCCTCCGCCATATAAGTTAAAAGGCTCTCATACGTGAGGGCCTTTTTTGTATCTGCGATGTACAGATAAAAGATCAAGATAGGGTTCGTACCCGTAAAAAGGGTTCGACAAAATGGCCGGGAGCCATTTTGAACGCTGCAAGTATGGCGGCGGCCCGAAGGGCAAAACGTAAGAATGTATTTTGTCATCCCTATCTCTCAGCCATGAAATTTAAAAGGTTCTCATACGTGAAGACCTTTTTTGTTTTAGATTTAGTTCTTTTCTTATGCGCTATCTTATTCGAGATAAAGTTCTTCGCTGATTTTTGCTAAATATTTTTTATATGATATTTTTGCTCACAAAAGCTTATCTAATTTATTTTATTCATTGTTAAAGTGCTGTTTTACTTTACCCGTTTAAACCGTAATTAAATGTCGGGCAGTCGATAAAATAAGAACTTCTCGTTTTTATCTGACAGAATAGCGGCCAGATAAAATCGTTTTTAATATAGGAAACTGCCTTCGTGAATGATATTGAGCGCGACAAACTCATTAAGACTGGTTGGGAAATTCACAGTGCTGTTGAGCCCGCTTATTTGAATATGAGCGCAACCAAAGGCGATGCCGATTGGTTAGAAAAACAAAGAATATTACTGGCCGATATGGCGATTCACTTGCTTCAAACGGCATTGAAGCCAGGTGATATTGAGCTGGATAAGTTGCAGAACAATCTGTACTCAATCTTAACCATTACCGATCAGTTTATTCCTAATGCAGAACTTAAGGATACCGCTAGCAAGTTGTATCAATGATTTGAGTTAATCGGCCAGCTGAATTTTATGTTCAGCTGGCCATGATTTCCGTAAGTCATGACACCTTCCTCGGTGTCGTTAAAACACTATTACTGGGCTTCTCCAATAAGGTTGACTCCTGAATAACTACTGTAAGCTCGAACACTGATATACCAGGTTCCTGCGCTAGGGCTGGTTATTCGACAAGATTCATTGTTGCCATTTTTGTAAGGACGGCATTGATAGCTGCTCGTCGTTGGCTGTGAGCCATAGCGAACATAAAGATCGGCATCGCCTGAACCACCAGACATGGTCGCGAGTAGTTCGCTCATATTGTCTGGTACTTCTAATGTGAAGTGCTGCCATCCGCCACGTTGATCAGACAGGTCGACTTCTTCAAAGCGAACATCATCAATAGAGCCTTCGGTATAGCTTGCGACCAGGGAGGCGCCTGAGTAACTTCGGTAGGCTCGAATCATAACGTAGTAGCGTCCTTCTTGAGCCGGGCTAAAGGAGCAGGTTTCCGTATTGCCACTTTTGTAAGGGCGGCAGTCGTAGCTACTGGTCGTTGGCTTGCTGCCAAACTTCACGTAAATATCGGCATCACCGCTACCGCCTGACATTTTAAAAGAGACCGAACGTGCTTCTGCCGGAACATCAAAGTAAAATTCTGTTTGATCGCCCGTGGATGCCGATAAATTCTCGACGGGAACGTCTCGAACCAGTAGACCATCTAACTCGTTTTCTACAGTGATGGTTTGTTTGTAAGTGTCAGTCAAACCATCATTGTCAGTGACCGTGAGAGTCACGGTATAGTCCCCTGAGCTGGCAAAGGTGTGTATGGGGTTTGCCTGATTACTTTGCTGACCGTCACCAAAGTCCCAGTCGTGACTGGCAATGTAGCCATCATCATCCTGGCTCTTATCTGCAAAAGAAACACTCAGCGAGTTGGCTGTGTAGTCAAAGCTTGCAATCGGTTTGCCTTCGACAACGGTATTGTCTCCAACGGGGATTTGATTATTAAAGTGCTCGGCGACTTTGGGCCAAATTTGATTAATGAGAACGCCTTGATTAGGGCAACCGCCAAAGTGATGGAGGGCGATAACGTTGTTGCTACTAGCGGCTAAGACAGGGGAGCCAGAGCTTCCACCAATGGTGTCACACATGTAACCCATATCGGTATTAGGAGCTGAGCCATCTGCCAACGTTACGTCGACTCGACACAGGCCGTCGCTGTTTTGATCGCTGACAATCGAAAGCTGCTTAGGCTGCCCACGACCATGTTGGGGAATAAAGATCCGCTCTTGCTCAACAGGATCTCGAACATCCAAACCAAAGTGACCAAACGCCTGTATCTGCTCAAACTTTTTGACAGTAAACAGTGTGTAATCCAGATCTTTGTTGGTCGAAAGTAACTGGTCGCCAGTAACAATAACGCGGCCAGATGTCGAGCCTGAGTTACAACCCGATTTTTGATAGTTGAACCAGACTTCTGTTTTGCTTGGTCCTGTTGCCGAAGAAATACAGTGGTTGTTGGTAAACAAACGATTATCAGCACCAACACGCCAGGCAGTACATGAACCTGAGCCATTAATTAATAGACGAGCGACTGGACGTGAACGCTCAAATTCTGTGGGATGAGAATCGGCAAAACATTGAACGTCACGACGCTCGTTGACACCACAAGTCGACATGGGAGCGACATCGAAAGTCAATGGATTGAAAAATGGATCTTCTAGCTGCTCTTCGGGCAGCCCTTCCATAATGGAGTCAACTTCGACGTGATAAGAAGCCGTTGGGTTAGCCGAACCTACCAGCTCAACAATGGTGGTATCACCAAAGATAGTCAAAGCCGAAAAGGAACTGCTACCATCGTCGCCATCTCGTAAGGTGTAAAGCGAAGGATTATCATTGCCATATCGATGAACTTGACTTCCATCTGGGCTTTTCACTTCGATGTGAATGCCTTCAGGGAGTGTTAATTGACTAAAATGAATCTTAATAAAGGCGGCACCTTCACGTTCGATCTTCATCTTGCGTTGGTTCACAAGATGATACTTTGACATCTCCACGGCATTTTTCATGGCTTTATTAGTAATAAGACCACTAAAGTTAATCGGTTTCGCTGCCTGTGTCATTTGTTGGTTTAGATGTTTCAACGAAGGCATAGGCAGGTTTGCTTCTGAGTAGGATGCGAGCGAAAAGCTTACTCCAAAGAGTAAGGCCCCCCACCGTAATTTATTAAGCGTCATAGTCAACCTCATTTTATTTTAATAATCTATAGGTAATTTTTTTGTGTTCTTAATGTGGTTGCACTCCACCCTTAATTTTATTGAGCACAGAGATTAAGAACGAGCTTCAATCTACCATAGGGGACAGTGGGTAATATGATTGAAAGTGCCAATTGCTTGGCTGGAGATTCCAGTTTATAAGTTGAGCTTTTCACTGCATCCTCGAAATTATCAGAGAGCCGCAGGCTTTATATTGAGTAAGATAAACTCAGCCAGATAAGTCTTGTTATTTCACCTCGATTTTACTTCATCTCATTATCCTGCCTAGAGAATTGTTGGCATATTAATGGTAAAAAAGAGGAGAGGGCGCCATGAGATTCGAGTTCATTCGTTTACTAAAGTTGGTGTTGAGCATATTGGTAGCTTTTTCTCTGAGCGGGTGCAATGTGGTTAACTCTCTGCGCTTGAAGTATGCAAACGATGATGTACTGCCTCAATGGAATCATACTCAAACGTCATTCGATCTGGTCACCGACTATATCGGCGAAAAAGCGTATGTCTATGGCTCGGTTAATGGTGTCGATGGGTTTAAGTTTATGATTGATACAGGGGCATCCTATACGATTCTGTTTGATACCCCACGAGTGAAGCAGTTAACTCTAAAGGAAGGTTATCGATTGGCTCTGTCGGGATGGGGAGATGAAGAAAGTAGCCCTTCTTATCAAACCGTCGTGGAGCGTTTATCATTTGGTAAAATTGACTTTGAGCATATTGCTGTGGCGTTTATGCCTGTGAGTACCAGCCGTTATTTTTTACGTGAAGACGAAGTCATTTATGACGGCGTGATTGGTTATGACACTTTGAGACACTTCGTGTGGCAGTTCGATAAAAAAGCTGAACGAGTCACGGTTTTCAATCAACCTTATCAGCAGGGCAAAAGCGAAACGCTAATACCCTTTGATGAGTTTATGGGAAAAATCAGCATTGATACTCAAGTTGATTTTGGTGATAAACAGATGGTTGATCATGATTTTATTATTGATACAGGCAGTCGCCACTATATTAAGATCAGTGCTACCTATGTAGGCAATCATCAACTTCGTTTGCCGGGCACACAAATCACTGCCGCTGACTTTGGTTTGAATGGCAAAACAGTGCACAAAAGAGCTTCTTTACCAGTTTTTAACCTTGGTGAGCTTCGACTTGAAGATGTCAAAACCAATTTTATTCATACCGATGATGAAGATGACTTTTGGGTGATTGGTAATGCGTTGCTAGGGCAATACGTTACCACCATCGATTACATGCAAGGCAATCTTTATCTAGCGCCATACCAAGATTCTGAGTTTTCATCTCGCTACAATTTACTCGGATTAGAATTGCGTAAGCTGCGTAATCAAAACTTTGTTGTTCGTTATGTTTTTCCTCATTCGCCTGCGAATGACAGAGTGATTCAAGTCGGAGATGAAGTCTATTCTATTAATGGAGTGAAAGCTGAAGCAATCAGTCATGACCAGTGGCTTAGCATAAGTAACACGCCGGGCGAATATGTCCTGTGTTTTGTGGCTGCGTCCTGTGTCTCTTTAACATCAACAGAGATCAGAGGGTATTCTATGTAAGTGTGAGGGACGTAAGAACAAAGTTCTTAGAGTCAGTTCTAAAAATTTAGGCAAAAAAGTTGAAACGTCGAGATATTTCGCTTAGAGTTCGTATCTATACAGGATGGATAAGTATTCAGGACAGGGAGAGAGCTTTATGCCAGAAGCCGGCGTAGTGATTCTTATTGGGTTTATTCTATTTTTTATCTGGTTGTTACCCTTTATTTTCATTTTGAAATCGAAGAAAACAGAAGCGGAAGAGAAGCTCGCTTGGGCTATTGCGGTTTTTCTTTTTTGGCCCCTGTGTATTCTCTATATGCTCGTGGCCCCGGTTAAGAAGAAAACCGTGGTTCAACGTAAATTTTAAACGGCAAGGTTCATGAATAAGCTTGTCGGAATCTCGTTTTCGACAGTAACGCTTTGTTAATGAGCCTGCCTGATTTAAGGTTGTTCATTCGTTGGTGCAGGTGAGAGTTTTCATTGGGGTAAGAAAAGAGGCTCTGGCAAGATTTTGCTAAGAACAAATTCGATTGTGAATGTTTGTTTTCAAAACCATCTGCATTATAGCTATAGAGCGATTGTGGCAGCCGTCTTTGGCGTGAAAGAAGTGGTAACCTTATGAAATGCAGTTGATTTATGGGCAGGTTAGAGGCCATGTTAAATCTCTGGATATTCCATAAAGAGTGCCAAATTCTTCACAGCTTTGAGCGATTTGTTAGAGATTATCGATTGCCTTATTGCAGTTTCGTGGTAAGCTTTAGTAAGCAGGTAAACTTTCTTGCAAATCAAAACCTTGGCCAAGATTTAAGCACAAATCAAGGCCGGTTGATAATGATAATAGAAGAGGTCGAGATTTGATCAAGGTTCTAATTGTAGACGATCATGATCTGGTTCGTACCGGCATCACCCGTTTGCTTTCTGATGTACAGGGGATTGAAATCATCGGTGAAGCGGCGTCCGGCGAAGAAGCCATATCCTTAGCGCGCGACAAAGTACCTAATGTTGTGTTGATGGATGCTAACATGCCAGGTATTGGCGGGTTAGAAGCGACGCGTCGACTGTTGCGATATGATCCAGATGTTAAAGTTGTCGTAGTCAGTGTTCATTCTGAAGAACCCTATCCGTCACGCTTTATGCAAGCCGGAGCTGCGGGGTATCTCACCAAAGGCGCTGATATTGAAGAGATGGTGATTGCCATCAAACAGGTAGCACGCGGAAAACGTTACCTGACTCCCGAAATTGCCCAGCAAATGGCACTCAAGCGTTTTGATGATAAAGACGAAGATCCCTTCGATATCTTATCTGAGCGCGAAATGCAGGTCATGATGATGATCACGCAAGGGCAGAAGGTTCAAGATATATCTGACAAGCTGTGTTTGAGCCCAAAAACGGTGAATAGTTATCGTTATCGTCTGTTTGAAAAACTAAAAGTCGAGAACGACGTAGAATTAACTCACATGGCTATTCGGCACGGTTTAATTAACACCGACAAAGTACTGTAATCTTCTCAATGGGGCTGTTTCTGGCCCCTTTCTATATATGTCTAATCAAGAATCTTCAGCTTTCGATATTAAGGCTTTTCTAAAGCAACTTACCGAGCTTCCGGGCGTTTATCGTATGATCAATGCTGCCGGAGAGATTATTTATGTCGGTAAGGCCAAAAATCTAAAGAAACGGGTGAGTAGCTATTTTACTCGTGCCGATAATACGCCTAAAACTCGAGTGATGGTGTCACAGATTGAGCGAATTGAAGTAACGGTAACCAATACCGAAACCGAAGCGTTGCTGTTAGAAAACAATCTCATCAAGAAATTAAAACCGCGATATAACGTGGTGTTTCGAGACGATAAAAGTTATCCCTACGTCTATCTATCCAAAGAAGACTATCCGCGCCTGGCTTATCATCGTGGCGCGCGTAAGAAGCCTGGTGATTATTTTGGGCCTTTTCCTGGAGCTATGGCCGTTAAAAACAGTTTGTCGCTGCTGCAAAAACTGTTTCGAGTGCGTCAATGTGAAGATTCGGTTTTCAAAAATCGTTCGCGTCCGTGCCTTCAGTATCAAATAAAACGCTGTACGGCTCCCTGTGTTAATTACATCAGTAAAGAAGAATATGCGCAGGATGTTGAACTCACTCGTCTGTTTTATCAGGGTAAAAACGAGGCGGTGATTGATGTATTAAAAGCTCGTATGGATCATGCCTCTGAGACTTTAGAGTTTGAACAGGCTGCATACTTCCGTGATTTGATTGCTTCTTTAAGAAAGCTGACCGAGAAACAAGTGATCAGTGGTGGCCGCCGTAACCTTGATGTCTTTTCATTTGCTATTAAAGCTGGCATCGCGGGCGTGGTTGTGCTGTTTATTCGTCAGGGCAAAGTGTTAGGCAGTAAGTCTTACTTCCCTAAGTTTCCGAAGCATGCGACAGAAGCTGAGCTGATTGACAGTTTTATTATGCAGTTTTATATGGCGGGCAGGGAGGTGCCAGAAGAGATTGTACTTAGCCATGATTACGAAGGTATTCCATTGCTGCAGGCGACCTTGTCGGATTTTGCCGATAAGAAAGTTAAGGTCTCCAATAATGTACGGTCAGAAAGAGCAGACTGGGTGCGTTTGGCAAATAGTAATGTCGAGCAGGCGGTGATGTCCAAATTGAACCTTCAGACGGGGCAATTAGATAAAATCAAGCAGCTACAAAAAGCATTGGATCTGGATGAAGTGCCTAATCGAATGGAGTGTTTTGATATCAGCCATACGATGGGTGAGGGGACGGTCGCCTCATGTGTGGTTTTTGATCAGGGCGCGCCCGCTAAGTCACTCTATCGTCGTTTTAATATTGAAGATGTTGAGGCTGGTGATGACTATGCGGCGATTAAGCAAGCCGTATCTCGTCGATACGCTCGGTTATTAAAAGAAGACCAGTCACTACCAGATTTAATTTTGATTGATGGCGGCAAAGGCCAGTTGAATAAAGCGTTAGACGCATTGGGTGAGCTGGGCTTATCGAATGTGCAATGTATCGGGGTGTCCAAAGGTTCGGATCGTAAGGCAGGGCAGGAGCTAATCCACCGACCAGAGCAGGAGCATCCGTCTATTATGGCGGCTGACTCATTAGCGCTGCATTTGATTCAGCATATTCGTGATGAAGCTCACCGCTTTGCTATTACAGCTCATCGTCAACGTCGTGGAAAAGCGCGAACTCGTTCGTGGTTAGAAGAGATCCCTGGCATTGGTCCTAAAAAGCGCCGAGAGCTATTGCGCCACTTTGGCGGGCTGCAAGGGGTAGAGCGAGCCACGCACGAAGAGCTATGTAAAGTAGCTGGAATTAATCGGGATCTGGCGCAGAAGATAGTGGATTATCTATCCGATTAGTAATTGAGGAGCATGGAGCTGTCACTATCTGCTATATTTGAGGTAGTTTGAGACCTTGCTTTGTACGATAAATAATCAAAAAAGCTCCGGTTTTTAATTTTCTAGGATTATTGTGGAGCGCGCCATTTCTTATCGTCTGGCTTTCTATTATGATCGCTAGCAATTCGTAAACCTGACGACTAATCGAGCCTGCTTCTATCGGTATGAATATCCCAAATATATTGACCATTTTTAGAATCGTGATGATTCCATTTTTTGTTCTGGCTTTCTATCTCCCTGTTCATTGGAACCATCTCGCAGCTGGATTAATTTTTGCTGTAGCAGGGTGGACTGATTGGTTTGATGGGTATATTGCTCGACGATTTAATATGACCTCGCCTTTGGGGGCCTTCTTGGACCCAGTAGCAGATAAGCTCATGGTGACCATTTCGCTGGTTTTGATCGTGGAATATTATGAGACACCCTGGATAGCAATCCCGTCGATTGTCATTATCGGGCGTGAGATTACGGTTTCTGCACTGCGAGAATGGATGGCCGAATTAGGCAAAAGTGCCAGCGTAAAAGTGGCATTTGTGGGTAAAGCAAAAACCCTGATGCAGCTCTCTGCAATCTTCTTTTTGATCTTGGGTGATCCGGTTGGGCCATTCTTTGTACCGCTGGGTTATCTGGCTTTGTACATAGCGGTAGCACTAACACTTTGGTCTATGGTTATTTACCTAAAAGCTGCCTGGCCGTACTTGACATCGAAAGAAATATAGGGATAATACACACCCATCGAAACGCAGCTAACAGATTGTTTTTGAACGAAAAATAAACGTCAGCTAAGTTTTCGAAAAAAACAAAAATTGGTGCTTGACAGATTTTTTACAGCCTGTACAATGCACCGCACTAAACGACGCGGGAATAGCTCAGTTGGTAGAGCACAACCTTGCCAAGGTTGGGGTCGCGAGTTCGAGTCTCGTTTCCCGCTCCAGTTTTTAGGTTAAGAACTGGATAACGGTTGTTTGGTTGGCCTTGTCAGTAATAGTTACTGTACAAAGGCTGGGTGGCAGAGTGGTCATGCAGCGGACTGCAACTCCGTGGACGCCGGTTCGATTCCGACCCCAGCCTCCATTATTCTAAAAGCCCGGGTGGCGAAATCGGTAGACGCAGGGGACTTAAAATCCCCCGGAGGCAACTCCGTGCCAGTTCGAGTCTGGCCCCGGGCACCATTTATTCTAAAAGGTTGACTATCATGTCAGCCTTTTTTTATACCTGAAATTTAATACTTTTAGTTGTTGTTTCTAAGCTGGCCTAAAGGAATAGGTTGAGCGTGTTTTTAATGACTTAACTTTATCATTTCATTTTTGATATTTGTTTTATATTCAATATTTTAAAGGATTTTTACTTAATCAATTTTTCATGGGAGAAAATAAATTATGGATGCAGAGGATTACAATGTTCTGCTTTATTTAATCGATAAGAAAGTGGTTTCTTTTGATCAGGTTATGAGCTGGGCTTACGCTCAATATTCAGATGACGGAATCGATCCTTTTATCGAAGAAATTTCTTTTGCGCTTACTATTGGTGATGTTCGAGATTTAATAAAAGATAATTTTTCTGTTGGTGGCGAACCTAAAGATGATTTTCTTTCTGGTGAGGCAGTAAAGAATTTCGTAAAGGGTGTATTAAATATAGATCAGTAGTGATGTCAGATAAAGTACAGGCACTCTTCAGAAATGTACCGCCTCCAATAACGCTGGCATTGGCTATGACAGAAAAGCATGAGAAACAAGAGAGAGTTAAGCTGATGCACGAGTTAGAAATCACAGAGTTGGAAGCTGTGTTTAGTATTGCGGATAAAATATCTAATAAACAGTTGGCTGTTCAACCTAAAAATATTTGAATCAAAAATGGTTGTAGAGTGATTTATGGTAAGTCAAGATTGCTTTCTTTACCGACGCTGTGTCTATTTGGATTTGTTTTGTTTGTAGTTCGATGGCTCCTGAAAGCATTGAGAGTTCTAGAAATAATAGAATGCTTATCCTTTAGTATGGTTTAGCTCTTTTTTGAGATATTTTGTTTGTTGAAATTGTAGGCTCGTTTCTATATTTTCTATGAAAATAGAGGCCCGCAAGAATTGTGCTTGATATGTCTCTAATAATGGAATGCATTGGAATAATAATTAGTACTGGAGCGAAAAATGAAACATAAAATATTTATGATTGGGATATTGTCGTTAATTTATTTTGGGAGTGCAAGTGCGGATGGAGATAAAAACGATCTCCTGCTCGGCGATCTAATTAATACTCAGAGCAATACAATCGATAGAAATGTGTTTTCTGATTTTAGGGAATATGTTTCGCGCTTATATTTTTTTAATAAATCGAAATCTGAGCATCTAATGCCTGGACAGTCAATAATAACGTTTAGTCAAGATGAGGTTGTGCCTTTAGGTATGTCGCTGAAGTTTTTGAGTGATTCATTTGCAGCTGACGAACTTAGGATTTTATCTATTTCTAAAACCAGCCTTTCAGGTACTATTGACTCTAAGCATGTTGTTGAGCAGTTTTTTGTTACTTTTTCTGATGATAATCGTATTCAACTAGGGGAAATTAGTTTTAGCCCTGAATCGGAAAAGGGTATGAGTGTCACCTTGGTTTCTGACAAAGATCATATTTATATTAATGACTTTAATCCAGCGCAAGAACTGGTTCTGCAATCAAAGAAAAATATGAATGTAGAATCAAAGAGCTATTATCCGGGTAATGATATTGTATCCGAACACTTTGTCGATAGCTTGAGAGGTAATCCTAAAAAATATATTGTTAATACACAGCAGGAAACAGCTGAGCAAATATATGAGGAGTATAAATTAAATAAAGGGTTTAAAAATATTAAGACTTCTCCAACAATGATAAATGTGCTTTTTGTCGCTGAAAGAAATTATATCAAGCATTTTAAAAGTCTAGAAAATGCGACTAATACTCTGTCAAACAAGTCTGTACTAATATTAAATGAGATGAATCGAATTATGCAGCGTCATAATCGATCTGACCTCATGTTTAGTTCTACTTATGTAACCGAGACAGGTACTAATGCGTTAGGTCTTACGTTTGCGCCAACAACAATTGAATGTATAGGAGATCAAAGTTCCGCATGCCCGACTTCCTATTCCTATGCATTATCATTAGCCCATACTACTTTAGACCCCAATATCATAGAGCTACGTAAAAACAAAAAATTTGATATTGTCATTGTATTTCGACAAAATCCGTATGTAAATGGAGTTGAGTTAACTGACGGTGCCGCAGTCCCACCAACACAAATTGATGATAACAATGCAATAAACAGGTATGTAGGTGTTGTTCATCTAAAGTGGTCCTATCCGTGGAATGGGCCTTATATGCATAGAAATATTCGCCATGAGATTGGGCATTTATTATCCGCTGGCCATAGTGAATATAACGCTCAACCTGGGGCTATTCCTCGTCGTGCTTTTATTAATGAATTCTTTATGGACTGGAAAGGAACATGGCGTCCTTTTTCCACAATTGTTGGGTATGGCTATGTATGCGAAAGAGTTTTACCGCCACACAGTAGAAGGCAAGATTGTCATTATATGACACAGTATTCTGATCGGTTTCTTAGCATCTCATGGTCGGATGTCCATGGAGTGAGAACTGGTGATTCGACACATGATAATTTTGGTAGTATGGCAACTTTTTTTGGTCACGTAGCAAATTACAGCGATATTGTGAACAAAAACTTTCCACCGACCGCGCGAATTAGCTCTGATGACTATCCAACTTGGAATGGTGAATCCTTATTGACAGTGCCTCCACAACAAGTCGTCACATATAATAGCAACCAAAGTAGTGACCCAAATGGTGATCCATTAACTTACTATTGGCAGATTAAAACCGGACCTAAAACGGTAGCTAGTTCGCGAAATTCATCAATCTCTTACAGTTCTCCTAATGAGACCACTTATCAAGTTTTCTTAACTGCGACAGATAGTAAAAATCTTTCGCATAGAAAAGAAGTCAGTATACAGGTCAAAGGCGACATAACTACAAGCAAACCGAATTTAAGAGTGACAATTGATGGGGGAACATTAAACCAAAAACCAAACTATAAGCTTTATTGGGAGCCAGTTGTTGATGCAACAAGATATAAGATATATAAAGATGGTCAATGGTTCTCACAGACAAGCTTATTACAATATCTTGTTAAATATACCGACCTGCCAAAAGGTAGTACAAACTATCAGATACAAGCATGTAAAGGAGTCGTTTGTGGCTTGCTTTCGAATGCTGTCACTCTTAAGAAATAGTATGAAAAGTGTTTTAGTTTATAATTCGGGGCTCTATCAAGAATGGAATTTGTTAGTGGTTGGGCACTTGTACGCTTGATGGAACATCTGATTATGAGTTCAACTTTAACTAGAGATAATTGTGTTTTTAGTTAAAGTTGATATTTGTTCATAGGCTTAAACTAAACTGTGATGTTAGTGTTCTGAAAGCTCAGTGTTTCACAACTAAACCTGCTGTCCTATGATTAACCCCGCTGGTTTGCGGGACTAATTAATTTCCGTTTGGTTTTAAATTAAAACGATTGTCCAATTGTCGAGTATTGAAGCTTTTCTAACAGGAACGTTAGAGACATCCTTTTAGTAAAGATGTCTTTCTTCATAAGCATATTCATTATTTAAACGTATTAGTCATATATGGCTAACGGCTTGACAAATATATTTTTACTTAAGAGTACTTATTGAAAGCCACTTCAAAGAGCAAGCTGGGTGTTTCATACCGATTCCAAAAAAACGTTTTTCGTAGATTCGGTATGTTGGTCTGAATTAGGATAGGCCAGAATGCATTCAATCAGCGATTGTTGGATACTTACAAGGCTCAGTTTTTCTCTATCAAGTATGGTATCACTCAATATCCGGCTGTAGTTTTTTAGGAATGTCGCCAGACCTTTCTAAAGGTTGTTGAAGTTAGGCAACCATCAATAAAATCCTTATTAGGATGTTCATCAACATAATCATTTGATTCTATCAATGAAATGATAGCGCTATTGTCAGTGTTGTCATGGTCTTCAAAAACAAACCACCTCAAATGCTCGGTATTTTCGTGCTGTGGCCGTCATCCGTCTATCCCTTGGGATTGATGGCTGACTTAATTCATCCTTTCCGTATAGATAGGGAAAAACCAGAGTCCAACTGGATTAAAAAAGTGGGTTATTGAGAAACAATCAGTATGAACAAACATTGTGAAAAACTTTAACGATACAACGATAAGGAGCGTAAACGAACGATAGAAAACAGTCGTTATGGTGTTGATACCCCTTTGATGGCAGCGTATTTCGAATCGCGCATCATTACCGCAAGGTTATGCGGTGTTTGAATGTTGGATTAGTGCCCGAATACCTCGTTGTTAGCTTGACTAACTTTGCCCATTCTTCGGAACGCAAAAGAGGATGTTCACTTACCAGAAATATGACACTCGGTGGCGAGAATGTATTGCTCGGCCACAGAAACATTCAAACTCAACACAGCGTTTTCTAGGTTTCATTAATTGTAGGAATTCAATAAAACGTTTTTGCGTTCTTCGGTATTTTAATCGGATTATGCTTTGCCTTCATTCATAAGGTGGAGGAAAGGCGATGAAAGATATCGTGTCTGATTTTACTCAGTTATGTAACAGAAATAAGGATGGCAGCTTTGATACACAAGCGAAGCGTGTCCGAGAATTGAAAGCGATGGGCAAGCTTTTGGTGGGAGAGCTAGGCTTTCGGAAAATGCGTGCGCGTTCAATAAAGCCGAAGCATATTGTTGCCTTGGTTGAGCATTGGAAGGCTCAAGGTATTGCGGTGAGTACGATAAAAACCCGTATGAGCTATGTTCGTTGGTGGGCTCGGAAGAAGGACCGCCAAGGTGTGGTCTACAAAACGAATGCACAATATGGCATTTCGAATCGACAGTATGTGACGAACGAGAGCAAGGCATGGCGACTGGATGAGTCCAAGCTCGAAGGTGTCAAAAGCGAGCATGTACGTATTAGTATCAAGCTGGCAGCAGTTTTTGGGTTGCGAACCGAGGAAGTGTTAAAAATACAACCTGGTATCGCTGACCAAGGTTGTGAACTCTGGTTAAAGGCGTCCTGGTGCAAAGGCGGTAAACAGCGATTTGTCCCAATTCGAACCGAACAACAACGTGACATTTTGAACGAAGCGAAAGCGATTGCGGGTAAAGGTTCGTTAATCCCCCCAAGTAAAAGTTATTCCCAACATCAGAGACACTATTATTATGCATTGCGCACTGTTGGTTTAATCAAGCCGCATGGTTTGCGGCATCAGTATGCCCAAGACCGATACTTTGAACTGGCAGGTTGGCACTGTCCGGTTATGGGTGGTGCTCGTCGGAAGGAACTGACCCGAGAACAAAAGCAAATTGACAAGAGAGCAAGAAAGGAATTAGCTCTCGAATTGGGTCATGAGCGCATTAACGTGGTGGCAAATTATATCGGGGTGTAATGCGCCTAATCACTTCTTACTTCAATCAAACATTTCTCAAAAAGCTGGCAGTCACTGCCTGCTTTTTGTTGTCTTATTTTTCCTAGATAAGTTTTCGAAACATTGCGCAACCTTTCTGAAAGGTTGCTACGCATGAAAAGCATTACATGATTCAATTTTATTCGGTGCATGATGTGGTGGATGGAAACCTATAAAAAGCCTTTAAAAATCAATCATAAAAAGGTTTCGGAAAGGTTTTCCGTCTTTTGAAAAAGGTTTTGGAATAGCTCTTCCCAAGTTTTTTGTTAATTGTGGAGGTCAGTTGATTAGCATGCCGGAAATAAGTATGGGGTATGTGGGTGAGTCTAGTAATGGAAACGGTAAGACAGTTGTCATTTGCGTCGAAATTGACTGCAATCATTAAGCTCTAAAGTAGTAGTTATCGTCTAACTATCACTGTGTGAAATATTGGTGTTTGCTATTAATATTTCCGAACAATATTAATAGCTTAGGTATTTTAATCTCAATACGATTTATTGTTGAAAAAGTAGGGTAAAATTGACTTCAATCACTTGAAACCGTGGTTATATTCAGTGATAGTGTGGTCCACATTTGCTTGTGATTAGAGGGTGATTGCGGGTTCGAGTGTGTTGTGATAGGACTGCTTTCGACCCAAAGCGGACATAGCAATGAGAAGCATCAAGTAGAGTTAATATAATTGTATGAATTTACAAATACAGAAATAAATAACAAAAAAGCCTCTGAGTTTGAAACTAAGTCCCTGCTCTATCTAATAGGGATGCGTGCAGACAGTAAAGAAATTGAAATCCTTACTGTTGATTGCTTCAATGATATTACAGGAGCCAACGAAAGTTTTTCTAAGCTATGGGATGTCCAAAGTAAAAATCACAAATATCTTCCCCCATCCAGAATCGGCGAGAGCCTTTTAACATTATATAAAAATTTTATTTCCAGCTTTGATTTCGCAGAATATATTCTATTTATTCCGAAGTTAAAGCGTGACTATCTCATAGACCCCAGCCTAAATGTATATGGTTATAGCAATATACATGAAAAGCAAAGGAAAGGGATAGAGAGGTACTTAATTAAAGAGCTATCTGATAAGAAAGAGAAAAGTGTAAGGCCAGCATTGCTGGACGATTTTTTTGATGAAGTAGTTTTTGTCGAAGACAATAAAAAAATAAGCACATACATAAAAAAGATAGCTCGCTTCAAAAACAAAAGGTTGGTTACTGAAGAGCTCTACGAAAGTATTTTTAACGATATTCGAGACGCACAATCTGTCCTTAAAAATTCATATATTGAAAACGAGGAGATAGAGCATCCTTCAGAAGTTCTAAAGTTCAATCGGCATATCACTAAAAAACAAATTAATACCCTTTTGATTAGCAGGTTGGTTGGAGTCGAGGTTTTTTCTTTTTCTGGTGTTCCAACTCCATTTTTACCTGTGGTCAAAAACCTTGATATCGAGGACGTTAAAGACCTACTTCAAGACTGTAATGAAAATTTAAGTAGAGCATTTTTTGACAAAAATGGATGCGCAAATTTCTGGAAGATATCAGAGTTTATTATTCAGCATGTAAAGGGTAACGGTGATGATGACGTAAACACTGTATATGATGCCCTTTTGTCTTCGGTTAAAGTCACAACCAACTATCTAACTAAAGATACCATTCTCTATATGATATCTTTGATACTTACAGGAGTAGAAAATGAGAGTTAAAGTCATTGCATTTGGTAATGACACGGAATCATTTATAGAGAACAGGATTAATGATGGTGTCAATGTAATCTATAGCGACGATAACAATCGAGGAAAAACCCTTGTAATGCAAGGGCTTATGTACTCTCTAGGGAACGAGCAAATATTTCCACATGGATTCAAGTACAAAGACCAGTACTTCTATTCAAAAATAGAGTTAAATGGAGAGCTAATTGAGTTTTTAAGAAAAAATAGCTCCTTTGTAATTAAGTCTCAGGGCATCATACAGCTGTTTAATTCTGTCCGAGATTTTCGCTACTTCGTTGATAGTAATCTATTCAAACTCCCTAGAATTATAAAAGACAATAAACTAAAGATGGTTGACCTTAGTCTGTTCTACGAAATGTTTTTTATTGGTCAGGATAATAGGTCTCCGTCAAACCTAATCTCAAAGGGGCAGTTTAATAAATCAGACTTTAAATCAATGATTTTCGCAATTGAAGATGTCTTAGGAAGTTTGAACGCTGGTGATGAAATTGATGATCTTAAAAGTCGTATAAAGTCTCTAAAAGTTAAACTTAAATCAATTAAGAAAAAGATTAGCGTTATTAAGTCAAACCCAGATATAGCAGAAATTGCATCGAAAAGTTTTGATGCAGAAGTAACCCAAAAAAAGATGAGGTCTTACAGAGAATGTTATCAACGGATTTCAGAGATTAAACGTTCTAGGCAAAACGAAATAAATAGATTGTCAAAGCTTCGTGTATTGATCTCAGAATTAAACTCTCTCAACAGAGGGCTAAGTGAGGGAAATGTAAAGTGTGGAGAGTGTGGTAGTGAAAAAATAGTTTATACGAATAACGATCTTACCTTTGAGGTGAGTAATACAAAAGTGAGATCCAGTATTATTGACTCAATCGAGAGCAATATCCTGCAAAAGAGCGAAATAATTGATGATCTGACAGAAGAAATTAATAAAGAACAGGATAACCTTACAAAAGAGATGGAGACAGCACCTCCAAACTTCCAAGAAATGGTCTTATATCAAGATAGCATTCTTTCTGAGAGAGAAATAGACAATGAGGCCTTGAGCGTAAACAATGAGATCGCAGCTTTAGAGCGGGAGTTAAAGCTTAGGGAGTCATTAAAAGATGATCACAAAGAAGCTCAGAAAGAGCTTATGGGACGTATTTTAAACGAGATGTTGAAAGTCTATAAGATAGTAGACTCCAATGGTAATCTTCTGTTCGATGATTTGTTTACAAAAAAAGATGCAACGTTTTCAGGCAGTGATGAACAGGAATATTATTTTAGTAGGGTTATCGCTTTAAATAATATTTTAGAGCATGAATTTCCAATTATCATAGACTCATTTAGAGATGGGGAGTTATCGACTCCTAAAGAAATGAAGATGCTTAAAATATATAAGAAAACAAATAAACAAGTTATATTGACATCGACTTTGAAGAAAGAGGAATACGAGGCTCAAAAATACACTTCAGAGGAAGGTGTAAACGCACTTGACTACAGTAATCATGTGGATTGCAAAATAATGCAAAACAAATACAGCAAAGAGTTCATGAGCATCATTAATTCTTTTGAAGGAATTGTTATTTAGAGCGTAGTTTTCATTTAAGAGAAAAGACATTATTCTAATGTCCGCTTATGGCCGAAAGCGGGCCTACCAATATACTACTGCGTGTAATATAGCGTATTTAATATGAAGCCTTGCAGGATTATCTCTATCAAAAATAAAAGCGAAAATAATCCTTTCCTGAGTTCGTTATTTATTGATCGACTACCTCTAATTCGATAGTGTGCTTACAAGCAGCCGAATGGTTTAAGTGCTGCTTATTTCTATAAGTCGAAGTGTGGCTTTAAGCGCTTATTGAGCAATTCGATAAGCATTTCTTAAAAGCAATATCTGGACATTTTTTCGCTGAATTCTTTCTTACATTGTCAGCTTTTGTTTGTCGGGTATTTCATTTTAAAAATGGAACTTCAGGAGTTTTTTCTACATGAAGCGTTTTATCAAACGCCCTCTGCTCATGGGGATAGTGAGCGGTGCGGCATTGCTTTGCCAATGGAATGCGTTGGCGTCTTCTCCCACTAATGGACAAACGGGTAAACCAGAAACCCGCTCTCAGTATTCTCAAGATGTTTTAAAACAAGTTCGCCCCTCACTAAAAGCGGTAGGTGAACTACGAAACCCCACTGTCAATGATGTCATGGCCTCCGGCCAGTTAGGTGGGATTCTTCACCCTAATATCGATACTTCTCAGAATGCAGAGTCTCTAGCCTTGTCTCGTGGCGGTGGCTATGCATTGCAAAACAGCGCCTTTGCTAAAGCCATGGATGAATGGAATCAGCATAACTATAAAGAAGCCTTCTCCATGATGGAGGACTATCTTAAACGTTACCCTAATGGCCTTTGGGCTGGGGAAGCTGATTTACACATGGGTTGTGAAGCGCGTTTCAATGGCCGATATCGTGAAGCGAATGAACGCTTTTCTCGCATTGTTAAGAAGTATGAAAACCATCGCTTTGAAGGGGCACGTAAAGTCGCCGAAAAAGCCAAGAGTCGATTAGCCGTTCTGCGTGTGATGGAAAATAATTTACCTGCCGCCGAAAAGCTTTTTGCAGAACTACACAAAGAGGGAACAGACTGGCGACAACGTACTTATGCCAGTCAGTGGGTTCAGCGGATTGCTCGATTAAAACAACAAGGTAAAAGTTTAGCCGACTGTGGAACGCAAGCCTTAAGCCATGTCTTGGCTCAAAAAGGGCTAGATAAAGAAGCCCAAACCGTCAGTGAGTTAAAACCCAGTGTGAACCAAGGATTCACGATTCAGTCGCTTAAAGAGATTGCTGGAAGATATGAACAACCTCTAACGGCGTTACACGTTCAATCAACTGACCTGGAACGAATACCGCTACCAGCGATTGCACATATTGATAGACAAGACACAGGTGGCCTTGGTCATTATTGGATTGTTGAATCAGCCGACGATAAAGAAGTGGTCGTTTTCGATAAACAAAAGCAACGTCGCTTTAAACAAAGTTTGGCGGAATTCGAGCGCGAATGGTCCGGTCGAATGTTGGTGTTTGCCGAAGCGAAAGGATTGCCAGGTACTGAGTTGTCACTTGAAGAAGCATTAAGCGCTTACGGTGGCTGCTGTGGTATTCAACGACCCGAGGATGAATTAGGTTCTTCCTGTAAGGTAGGGGCAAGAGGGTGTCCTAGATGGAGCATTAACCCTATTAATATGAACCTGTTCGTAACGGACACGCCACTTTGGTACGAAACACCTTATGGCCCTGATGTGGACATTACGGTGAGCTACAACGCGCAATCAGCCCTCGCGCAACATGAACCCGTTGGCAATAAGTGGATGCTGAACTTAAGCTCCTATGTGGTAGAAGACCCTGGCAATACAGTAACGGTCTTTATGCCGGATGGTGAACGTAAAGTGTTTACCAAAAATCACAGCACAGGACACTATGATGCCGCGTTAGGAGGCTTTGAAACGCTCACCAAGATTTCTGAGCAACATTATCAATTACGCTTTAAAGATGGCACAACGTATCACTATACCATTCCCGCTGGCACGCAATCACAGCAGCCTTTGCTGACCAAAATATCCGATGTCCATGGTTTTGCTTTAACGCTGGGTTACAACTCGGACATTCAACTCATATCATTAACTGATGCTCAACAGCGCGTAACAACCTTTGAATACTATCCGTCTGGAAAAGTTAAAAAGGTGACTGACCCATTCCAACGCAGTGCTTTGTTTGGGTATTCAAACGATGGAGACTTAACGGCTATTACCGATATGGGCGGCTACACCTCAACCTTGCAATATGATGCCAACAAGTACGTGACTTTAATTGACTTCCCTGATTTAGGCGCTTATCAATTTGTTCATGAGCCCGCCGATGGTGACCGTTCAGGGGGCACTGTATTTTATCCTGCGCCTGGTCAGCCTATGTGGGAAGCTTACAGAGTGACGGTGATTGATCCTGAGCAACGAAAGACGGAATACCATTTCAATGGCTCTAGTAATTGGTGGATGGTTAGACCCGAGCACTACATTGAATATGTTGATCAGCAAGTAAACAACGGCAATAACCCGAATAAAGTTAGCTTTAGCGTTCGCCCCTTAACCGACAGTGACTCAGAAATTGACCGACGCCAATACCCTGATGGCCGTCAAGGAGGGCGACACTTTGATGATAAAGGCCGTGTCATTGCGGTTTGGCGTTCTGATAAGGTCGATAGAGGATTTGAGTACAATGCCAATAATCAGGTGGCAGTTATTAAGCCTGATAACCAAACAGAAAAAAGCATTACGATTACTTATGTTAATGAGACGTTGAACCTTCCGGCTACGGTGACGTATCCGGTGAATGGAAACGGTTATCAGCGTGTGGTGGAATATGCTTATGATGCAAACTTCTTTATTGAACGCATTACTGAGAAAAGTATTAAAGGGGATGCCGTTGACACTCGCGTTACTGACTTTACGGTAAACGCTGACGGTCAAATCATTTCGGTAGATGGGCCACGTTCCGATGTGCAGGATATTTCTTACTTTACTTATTACGATTGCACGCAAGGGGTTGCCTTCTGTGGTCAGGTTGAAACCATTACGAATGCCTTAGGGCATGTCACTCGCTATTCCAATTACACTCTGGAAGGCAAGCCACAGACCATTGAGGAACCTAATAATTTAACCACTCAACTTACTTATGATGATTTAGGGCGCATTGAAACCTACACGCAGACGGATGCTTCGGGAGGCAGCGAAACACTGACCTTAACGTATCATGGTGTAAAGCGAATAAAGAGCATCGTGCATTCGAGCGGTTTATCGATGCACTACACCTATAAGGCCAATGGTGAGATAGACAGCATCACCAACAACACAGGCGAAAAAGTAGCATTAGGTTTTGATAAGAACGGTAACGTTACGGATGTAGATTTGTACGATGCGTTACATACTAAGGTCGGTAACCTTCGTTATCGTTACGATGTAGGCGATAAACTTCAATCGATACTTCGAAGTGATTCGCCTGAAGAAAAGATAGAGTATGATGCCGCAGGGCAATTTGGTGGCGTCACCGATGCATTGGGAAATCGTGTTAATGTGTCCATTAATGGCTTGAATCAAATCACCAAGTTCGATGTGGATTACAAAGAAGAGATTACATTCGATTATGACCGTACCAATAACTTGGTCGGTGTGACTGACGGTGAAGGCTATTATACAGATTACACCTACAATGGTTTTGGTGAAGTCATTAAGCGTCAAAGTGATAACACTGGAATAACGCTTTACCAATACGATGAGGCAGGCAATCTCACTCAGATTACCGATGCTCGAAACACTCAAGCCACATTTACCTATGATGCATTAAACCGAGTCACTCAGGTTGACTATCCTGGAACCGCAGAAGATGTTGTCTATACCTGGGATAACACAGATAACGGGAATTTTGGGGTAGGGCGCTTAACGTCTGTTCAAGATGAGTCTGGTGTTCAACATTATATCTATGACTCCGTCGGGCGTGTGATTCAACAGAGCCACACATTGTATGGCGTGACCTTAACCACGCAGTATGCCTATAACGCTAGGGGGCAGCTTGAAGTCTTAACCTATCCGAGTGGCACAGCGATTCAGTTTTATTACGATGCATTGGGTCGCGTTGAATCGGTTAAAAAAGGGAATCAAACACTCGCTAGCGACATTCGTTATTTACCCTTTGGTCCCATGCTGTCTATGACCTACGGTAATCAGCACACATTCAATCGAAATTACAACAGTGACTATCGAATGGAAGGGCTGACGCATTCCGATATTAGTGCTCAAAGCTTCTCCTATACTGCTCGAAACAACATGGCATCGATCAATGATTCCATAAATGCTGCGTACAATCGACATTTTCACTACGATGTCATGCACCGTTTGACAGGTATTGAATACCCTGATCATTACCAATCATTACGTTACAACCAAGTGGGTAACCGTTTGGGATTGGCTGAATGTATAAAAAACAGTACTGATATGCAGAGCTATCAACAGTGTGCGACCTTTTACGATACGCAATATGAAAATTGCATTAGCTCCGGCGAATGTGTTGCTATTCCTCCCTGCGACCCAGCACAAGACCCCAGCTGTATGCCAGATGGCTGCGATCCCATTCAAGACCCAAGTTGTATTCCTGATTGCGACCCACAAATTGACCCGGATTGCGGAGCTGATGGTGGCACAGGCAATGGTGATGGTGGGGGCGATACACCCACACCTGATGAAATTTGTCCTAACCTGGATACCTTATGCACTATGGTGCCTGCTGATGTTTGTCAGTCTTATCAAGATTTTTGTGCGGCAAATGGTTATAGCGCAAGCTCTAATCCTGTGGATGCGCTCATTCAGAAAGCGAATGCTCAAACCGCAATTACCTCTGCTCAATCTACTGCGGTTAATCATCGCTACACCCACTATGACTATGCGCTAATGGGGCAAGCCTTGAGTGCAGCGAGTCAAAAATTGATGACCTATGACGCGGCGGGTAATTTGTTAACTCGTGAAAATGAAGTCTATGAGTATAACCATCATGGTCGAGTACAGCGTATAACGACAGATACCGATGTTTTGGAGTTTGTGTATAACGCTCAAGGATTACGTATCGTTAAAATCGCTAATGGCGTGGCGACACTGTATACCTATGACTTAAACGGTAAACTGCTGGCAGAGTACAATGCTCAGGGACAAGTCATCAAAGAATATGTATATTTGAACGATGAGCCATTGGCATTAATCGAGAATGGTCAGCGCTATTTCTATCACAATGACCATCTTGGTACTCCCATTGCACTCACGAACAGTCAAAAGGCGATAGTCTGGCAAGCCCAATATGATGTTTTTGGGCAGGCGAATATCTCAAATCATGGGATTGAAAATAATCTACGATTCGCGGGACAATACTTCGACAGCGAAAGTGGATTGCATTACAACTGGCATCGTTACTATGATCCCAAACTAGGTCGCTATATTACAAGTGATCCCATCGGTCTGGCTGGCGGTATTAACACCTATGTGTATGCTCTGAATAATCCAGTTAAGCATGTCGACCCAACAGGACAAGCGGTTCCATTAATTTTATGGGGGCTTGGAAGTGCGGCTTTAAACTTCGGTATCCAAATGGCAAAAAATGACTTCAGAGTTGAATGTGTAAACTGGTGGGAAGTTGGTGTTTATGGTGTTGTTGGTGCTGGGGGCGGTATTATGAGTCAGAGCGCTAGATTTCACGGTGGCCTCTGGAATGCTATCAAAAGGTTCTTTTGGGATAACAGAAGGTTTAGAGCTGTTAGTAGTCGCTACTGGAGAGCTAGAGGTGGAGCAAATGGTAACTCCCTAGATCATTGGGCTATTGGCCATGCGAGGGCAAATTATAATACGAATGGTAACTTACCAGCGGGATTAGTTAATGCGGGTTGGAATCTTGTTCGAATGCCTTTTCGTATGAATTCTTATTTAGGCGGTTTTGGTGTAAGAAATACATTTATGGCGCAGCTAAGACTTCGAATAGCTAGGGTCGCGGCTACGGCCTTCGTCCCTATTAGTGCGGCTAGTGCTGGCGTTGGAGGGTATTATTTAGGTTCTAATGCTTTCAACTATAAAGCAAATTGTGAATGTAATTAAGGAGGGATAATGTTTGGACTTTTCAAGAAAATTGAGCCAGTTGAAATTGATGGTGTTGGAACGTTAGCATTTAAGGATTCTAGCTGGGATGCCAATTTTCAATTAGATGACAGAGAAATTGAAATTTCATTTGATGGTGACGAATCTGGACCTGATGAGTTTGCTATTAGCTATTACTTAAAGATGAAGCCAAAGTTGAGTGATAGTTGGAAGTTGGCGAAGGAATTTACTCTAGTTAAGCTGAATGAGATGAGTGCTCCTTGGGGAGTTAATGATAGTCAGTTTAGCTTGAAAGGCATTGTTTTCCATAGGGAGAACTCATTTGATAAAGGACATTTGTCATTTTGGTTTGATATTATTGAAGACTCAAATGGTTCTTATTATGTGTCTTTTGTTGATGAAAAGCCTAACTATTTGCATCGTGATAGTTGATTAAAGTTGGTGGTAATTAAGGGGGATTTTTCTCCCTTAATCCTTTCGTAACAGTAGAACGGGAAATTTGATCACGGAAATGTCGTAAGAAAGACAACTAAAACTAATGTTTCGCATTTTACTTTTGGTTGAGCTGATTTACTATATTCGAGATATGCTCTGTTGTGAATTATGTCGGAAACTCCATGACTATTATTGTCCAGAAACTTAAATTTAATATCAGCACAGCTAAGTCAATAATTAAGGTTATGGAATGTTCTTTGGCAAGAATTAATGCCACTAACAATATAAGAAGTGAACATGAGCTTTATAAAGTTTAGCAACATTACACCAAATGCAGCTGAAGTAGACCATGATTCAGTTATTTCATGCTGGTTGGAAGTTGAAGAGTATTTTCGATCAAATGATGTCCGGTTTAATAGGGAAACATCGGTTAGTTTACTGATAGATTCGATACAGGTTAGAGAAAAGCTAGATTGGCTTAAGCCTGAGAACTGCGAAGACTTCTTTAAAAGGTATTTTTCAAATAAAGAAGATCTAGACTTAGAAAAAGAACACCCGTTTAGTGCCTCTCTAAAAGTAAATATACTAAAAGAGCCAAATGATAGTTCATGGAATAAGTCAACCTTTTTGAGGTGTTTTATTGAGCAACTTTTTTTAGTTATGAATATATGTACTAGAGGTGGTTGCAACTATGGAAGATTCTCTATCGATATAGATAGCAAAGAGCATTCATTACACTGTGACACTATCGAATCTGGTTGGCATAGGGCAAGTATTGATAATTGGCCTAGTCTAAGAAGCATACCATTTGCAAATGCATGGGGATGGATGGAGAGAAACGGAGGGTTATCATACTTATTGGCTGAGACACCTATTAATAAAGCATTTGCTGTGCTTTTGCATATGTCATATAAATCCGAATTAGAGGCAACGGATGTAGTGCAGTTGTCTCAGGTTTTGGAGAGCTTTTATTTAAGTAAAAGGGAGCCGAAAGTTGGAGGCTTATCTAGGAAAATTCCTGCTGCGCTCGGTAGTTTTCCTGAAAATGAAGAAAGTTGGATAAAGGACTTCTATAAACTCCGTAGTGATATCGTACATGGTGACTTTCCAATATTCAGGCCTAGGTATGATGAAGAAGATTCGGGATTTAAATTTGTAGAGGATCGTTACTGGGAGGTTTCAAGAGAAATAGATAGGGGGGTGTCTATTGTTATTACAACATTGCAAGATTTAATAAATAAAAAGTCTGATTATTATCTTTTTAAAGAAGAGATTACAGTTGAAACTGATAGGTATAGTTAACTAAGCGTTATTGTTAGAAAGTAGATAATAAATCAGACCTATATTGTGAATAAAGTTAACCTCAGATAATTCGGAGGTTAACTTTATGAATTAGAGGGGAGTGGTATGGAGCTACAGAACCATGATAGATATATTCTTTCCATCGGCGATAGAGACCTGGAACTCGATAATTTAAAGGATGTTGAAGAAAAGCTAACTGAAGCACTCAAAAACAATAGCGGTAAGGTTACGTTAGTTGCTGATGCTGGGAGTCGTCCTTGGTGGCAAAGGTTTTTTCTCGGTGCAAAGGTATATGTCCGTATGTATTTTACCTGTGAGTGGTTCGATAATGCTTCTGGTGTTATTTTTTATGATGATGCCGCAAGTGAATATCGAGTTGTGTCTGAATTAAGTTCGATTGATGTGAGTCGAGACGTGCGCGAGAAGATCTCTTTTGATGAACTCCAGCCGCTTGACTTGAAATATTGCTTATCAAAGGAACAATGTATCGAAGCCATATCTAGGTTTTTCGAAGAAGGAGAAAAGCCTAAAGCACTTACTTATGATTTCGTTCGCTAGAGTGTTGACAATATATTGCGTTAACTTTCAAGACAGCTAAAGAAGCGAGGGTTGTTTAGAAATTCCGTAAGCGGTAGGTCTTATAAGAGCATTTTATTATTTGGAGTTAATAGGTATGAATTATATCATTGCCTTTAAAAGCAACAAGTTTGATGTTTCAAAAGAAAATAAAAACCCAATTAACCCTATTTATGGCGAATCGCTACTATCCTGGTTAAAAGTTCAAGTTAAAGACCGTTTTGATATGCCTGACCCTGAGCCTGAAGATTGGGGCTGGTACACATTTGTTGAATGTAATGGCCGAAGTTACTTGGTTGGTTCCTCGGCTACAAAAAACACTAGCGGGTATGAATGGGAGTTACAAATAGACAAGCAAAGAACTTTAAAAGAAAAGTTATTTGGACAACAGAAAATGACAAAAAGTGATGTGTGCTTAAACTATTTGTTAGAAGTAGTAAAAAGTGAAGGTGAATTTACAGATGTAATGTTGTTTTGATATTGAGGCAATTCGGACTGTATTTGATCACTGGATTGATGTAGGTATATCTTATGAAGAAGCTACATTGGACTCTTAAAAAGCTATTAGAAGAATATCCTGATGACGACTACATAGTGCATAAGTATCGTCGAAGTGTTCTACGACAACAAGCTGATAGACTTCTATCTCTAGGGTTTAGGGGGATGCTAGCTAAATCCTTCAAACTCAAACACATTAACGCTTTAGCTACATCTTGGCGAGAAGAGGGATATTCCGAAGCAGAAATATATAATGAGCTTCCTTCATTGAGGTGGTGGGTTATCCATATTCGGAAGAAAAATCTCCTAGCAGAGCTTTCTAAATTGGTCGAAGTCGATAAAATGCGATACCCAGAAAATACAAAATACCCTCAGATTGGAACATGTCTTCATTGTCGAATGGACTGCCGTTTAACTGATGGCTCAGAAGTGTATCCTCATAGACCTGATTTATCCGATTTGTTGTTGTGGGTATGTGATCCTTGTTTCGCTAAAGTCGGGACTCACAAGCCAACAACTAATCCGCTTGGATTTGCTGCCAATCAAGAAACAGCCACTGCTAGAAAGCAGCTGCATAGTGTTTTTGACCCTTTATGGGAAAATGAAGAAAAGAAGTTAATGATGAGAGACTTGGTATATCTTTATCTGGGAACGCACATGGGGCTTTATCCACATGAGAGTCATATTGCCAAGTTTAGCAAGAAACAGTGCGAAGAGGCCGCATTACTATTGAAAAACGAAACGCCTGGCTCTCTAATGAATTGGAAAAAGCAAGGCGCGAAAAAACAAGCAACTTCATAAGCCTGTCTGGTGGCTACACCTTGGATAAGATATAATTAAGCTGAGCCTAAAGAATAAAAAGTTCTACACGAAAATTACCCGATATCTGTTAGAGGCCGCAATATATAAGGCGGTTGGCGTCCGGCCCCGGGCACCATTTCTAGCAAAAGAACCTCTTTTAAATCAAAATCTTAGAAAATCCGATGTGCAAATAATGCGAACGAGTTAATCGTTTGTAGCTTTCGTTGATTATTTCTATCCACTTTCTAAATATCGTATATCTAGGAAGTTACGGTGTTTCTAAATTATCACTTCAATCTTCGCTCCGAATACTCATACAAAGTCTGGCTGACAACACGTGGGGTTTAAAGATAGGGCCTCAGGGAAAATAGCGTATTCACAATTTTTTCACTTTACTCATTCTTTAAGTATGTAAATTTCAAAAAACTCAACATTCAGGCTCGGCAGCTTCCTGCGAACCCATTATGACTTTGCTCAAACTCAAGCAAAGAAAGTGGTTTTGCAAAAAAGTATCCTTGAAAGCTAAAGCAACTCAAATTTTCCAACGTACTCTTTTCTTCAAGGGTTTCAACTCCTTCTGCAATCACATTTAGATCTAAACCTGAGGCTAAATTAACAATGGCTTCCACCAGCTTTTTATTGGTGCTGTTATTGTGCAAGTCTGTTACGAATGAGCGGTCTATTTTTAGTTTGTTTAATGGTAATGTGGCCAAGTATGACAAAGATGAGTATCCCGTACCAAAGTCATCTATCGCTATGGTGACGCCAATTCTTTTGAGTTCTTCCATCGCTTCTACGGCACTCTTTTTATGATCTAGCAGTAAGCTTTCGGTGATTTCTAATTCCAGGTTTCCTGGATTGAGGCTTCGAATTAAAAGTTGTCCTTTTATGTAAAGTGGCAGTTGCTTATTTTCAAATTGACTAGAGCTGACATTGATGGCGAGTTTAAAATTGGGGTTGTTGGCCAATAACGCTGTCCAGTTTTGCAAACTATCCAATGCTTCGCGAATCACCCAGTCACCTATTTCGTGGATCATGCCTGTTTCCTCAGCAATAGGGATAAACTCTACGGGCGAGACTTCGCCGAGCTCTGCACTTTTCCATCTTATCAATGCTTCTGTGCCAATCAGGTTTTGATTGCTATCAAACTGAGGTTGATACATTAAGTAGAATTCGTCTTGAGCGAGGGCATGTTGCAAGCAAGAATACAACTTATGTTGTCGATGAGCAGATATTCTCAGTTCTTCCGTGAAAAATTGATATTTGTTCTGCCCTCCGAGTTTGGCGCTGTACATGGCGAGGTCTGCTTCTGCAAAACTATCTTGTGAGGAGCGACTTGCTTCTAAAATGGTCGCAATACCTACACTCGCACCAATAGTAACTACATGGTTTTTTAGTTTTATTGGCTTGTTTAATGTATTAAGTACATCTTGGGCAATGCTTTCTAAAGAGTCTTCAATATTTGATGCCGTTTCAAAGGTTTTATAGATGCTAAATTCATCTCCACCTAACCTTGCTAATAATGCATTATGTTTATCTGCGACTTCTTGGAAGTTGCTAGCAATCAACTGTAATAGATTATCGCCGACGGAATGGCCCAAAGAATCATTAACTTGCTTAAATCGATCTAGGTCGATAAACAACAAGCCACCAAACTCACATTTACTCTCCAAGATTTGTGTTTGCAAGCAGCGTCTATTGGCTAAACCTGTTAATGGGTCGATCAATGCCTGACGCTCGATCAAATGTCGATATTCAACTTCTTCCGTAATATCTTGGTAGGTGCCTAATATCCCAATGACTTCTCCGCTTGGCGTTTTCATCGGAACTTTATTGGTGCGCAACCATTTGAGCTTTTTGCCTGGAATGGGGAGAGGTTCTTCTATATCAAGCTTTGGCTGGCCCGTGCGCATTACTTCTCTGTCATCATCTCGTTTGGGCTCTGCTTCTTCTGGAGTGTCATAAATGGCGTAGTCTGATTGTCCAATCAAATCATCAAGTTGTTTAAAACCGATATCATCGAGTAACTTTTGATTGGCACCCAGGTAGTTCAGATCGACATCTTTCCAGAAGACGCGCAAAGGAATTGCATCTAATACGATCCGAAGCAATTGCTCAGCAGGTATTTGATCATTTTTCCGTGACATTCTGTCAACTCAACGAGCTATTAAAGAGAATCTATCTTTAAGGGTAGAAAAATTATAGTCCCGATCTTTGTATTACGACAGCAACGGACTTGGACGCAGAATAGACATCATAAAATGGGATATGCCTTCGTATGCCGTGAATCATTTAATAGTGAGATTCGACCAAAGCCTTTAACCTAGATGTTTTCGTAGTTTTGGTAGGTAAGCGATAGAGTTAACAGAAGTCTATGTGGATTCAGCGATGTTTTTTATTAATGAGTTCATTGCATGAAAGTAGAACGAGTTAATCCTATCCGTGGGTTTTGAGAAGAAAGTAAAGGCTAAGTTAAGAAGGTGTTGACTCTGAGGGTATCACCAGTGTTTCGTTATTTGTTCGGGGATATATCGAGCCTTTTGGGATTCCAGTAGCAAGATATCATGAAATGTTCGGCTTATATCTGGTAGAATATTAGATATATATTGATGAATAAAAACAAAAGGTTAGTGCCTTCTCAGGAGGAAGCCGAAAGATTTCGGTTCACTAACTCCTTATACATGTAAAGCTATGAGTCCAATTGAAGAGATTAAAAGCAAACTCAAAAAATACCCTAACGTGAAGTTCGAGGAGAAGGAAAATTACATTTGTGTAATCCCTGATTCAGAAAATGGCTTTGATGTGTGGTTTCGAGAAGATGAGAGAGAATACACAATAGGGTTTAGTAGTTGGCATGAGCATTTTGATAAGAATGAACTCAAAGACGCATTAAACTGTTTCGTTTGGGGGCTATCTGATGCCTGTCGCCTGAAAGTCTACCTTCGGCGTGGCAAAGAGTACAAATGGCAGGTACAGTCACTTGAAGATGGAGTCTGGGTAACATTTTCAACTACTTCGCTTTTCAATTTTTCTTTTTGGAGAAGAAAGACGGTAAAGTATAAAACCAATGCTTTGATAGAGGCGTAATTTGTATAACAAATTAATTAAGCTGGCGTTTAGCGGCACGGCTCATTAAAGCGTTATGAATAAGGAAAATTAAGTGTGACTATTAGTGGTGAATGTTTTTGTGGTGAGATTAAATATGAAATTTCAGGTGCTCTCAAGGATGCTCGTTCATGTCATTGTTCGCGTTGTCGCAAAGCTTTTAGTTCACAGGCGTCAGCTTATGCCATTGTAGAGCGAGATGACTTTAAGTGGATTAAAGGCCAGGAGTTACTTACCTCGTATGTCGGTAAGCATGGTTTTGGTTTACAGTTTTGTAGCAAATGTGGGTCAACTTTGTGTGGCATTCATGATGGTCATGTTCATGGAATCACGTTGGGTTGCTTAAATGACGATCCACGAATAGAAATTGGAAGACACATATTTGTCGATTCCAAAGCTGCGTGGGAAGTTATTCCCGAAGGTGTCCCACAGTATCCAGAAGCAGGACCTGAACATGTATAATAAATGAATCAAGCTGAACCTCAGAGGCATTCTTTAAAGCGTTAGACCATTAGTGATTGTTAAATATATGGATAGAAATGAAATTCTTCTTGAGCACTTGGAGATAAAACCAAAAGAAGTTGATTGGTGCTTTATATCTGATTATTACGATGGCCCAATAGGAGGTTTAGTTTATTATAAAAATAAAATTCTGTTTTGTTGTTGTTTCCCAGAAGATGTTCCCGAACACTATACTTATGTGATACTAAAACTATCAAAAAAAGAAATAGATCAGCTACTCTCTGAGAAAGAGAGGTTTGAGAAAATGGTAGGGACGCAATGGTCATTCGACAAAGAAGGTAATCACCCTCCTAGTAGGGGGGCTACAGCTGAGAGTCTGGAACGTTATTACGCGGAAAAAATAGAACCGCAGAGTTTCTCACCTTGGAATAAGGAAGTAGTGGCTTGGTTTACCCTTGGGTGAGCGTATAATGACATTACATATTAATCATGCTGACCTCTGGCAGATCAGCTCACTAAGGCGTTAGGTAGAAAACATCATGCGGAAATCAGACAAAAAGTTAGAGAAGAGCATAGTTTCAGCTCTCACTGATGCATGTGAGGAAGATCTTAAGACGTATGAGGGCTTTCAATGGCTCACTCACATTGTTAATTTTCATTCGTTTCCGGATAGTTTATCGATAATCTGTGTGTTTGATACTCAAGAAAACTTGATAAAGATAACTGGAAATAACACTGTTAATGAGTTTAAGGCTGCTATTGAAAACAGACTTTTGTCCGGCAATATAAAAGTAAGAGACATAAAAAGGCGTATTGTATTTGATACTGAGGAAGCCTGTGAAAATGAGCACGACGGTAACTGGAATAAAAGGCTTGATGGACTACAAAATGCTCGTCATGCCTAACAAGTTAATCAAGTGGATGCTTAGCTGTGCCATTCTTTAATGGATTAAGTGTTAAGTTATGAATAAGAACTCGATTAGTCAGCTGGCAAAAGATTCAAATAGGATCATTGTAACTCAACAAAAAGCATTAAATATTAAGCGTAAGAAAGGTAATATTGTTATTGCTGATATTCAAGATAACGATGTGGTTAATCGTTTTGCAGAAACTATAGAAATAGATACATCAACTAAAGCTGCTCCCGGTTGGATGATGATGCCGGAAATTTATATCAACTTCATGAATAATAAAACTCTAATATTCAGCTTCGGAATTCTAATTGGCTACTGGATTAGAAGTAACCAATGGGAGGGTGACTATATTGTTCATAACCATAATTGGCTTCATGAATGGCTATTAGAGAATGGGGTATCAAGTTTCCAAAGACGTTCTTAGTATGTGCCAGTGTTTCACTCCTAACAAAAATAATCAGTTCGATGCCTGACAGCCTCCGTCATTTAAACGTTACATTTTCCCATTAAAAACAGCAACAAAAATCTATTTATACTACTCTTTCAATTCAGAAATAGAACGACCGCAGTGAGGACACTTGGTAGAAAGCTTTGATATCATTAGAGTATCATCACTTTTCTTTTTCTATTCTATAAAGTTCGCTACTGCAACAGGATGAGCCGTGATTTTCAAAACTCTATTAAGAATGCAAGCTGCTCCAAGCTGACTCAACTAGATAAGCAGTGTGAGCGACCTACAATCAATATCGCTTTGACGCAGATATAACGTATTTACTTTATCCCGCCGCTCTTTCTCGAAACAATTGCCAGAGCCTTTGACCAACTGGCCCTGCAGTCTCAGATTCTAGACGCGCTATACGAAACTCAACTTCAGACGGTTTGGGTTCTCCTTCTACACGCAGGGGAGCGAGCAGACCTTGATCGAGCTCTTCTTTAATGAGGTGCTCTGGCAAACTTCCCCAGCCCATTCCTTGAACGATCAATTCTTTTTTAGTGAGAAAGTCATTCACTCGCCATTGATCTCCGCCTTCGAGAACGCCGTAGGTGGTTTTTGATGATTTTCGTCCACTGATGACGACTTGCGGATGTCGACGAATCACCTCTTTGGGAACAACTTCGTACTTCGATAGCAAAGGAGATTGTGCCGAAATAACAGACATAAACCGCAAATTCATAAAGTGCATGGACTCCAACGACTCGATGTTTTTGAGCCAGGGAATGATCAACAAAGAGGCTCGGCCTTCTTCTAGGACGTCCAGCGGTCCCATTCCATTTTTAGACACAATCTCCAGTCGCGTGCCTGGGTACTCTGCTTTGCATTGGCGGATGGTTTGTAAGATGGGGGCAACAGGGATGGCGGAGGTAAAAGCGAGGCCTACCTCAAGCTCTTGTCCACTTTTTAGCTGTTTCGCCAGGTTTTCCATTGACAGTGCTTGCCCTAGCACTTGCTTGGCTTTTTCGTAAAGCGCTTTTCCCTGTGGGGTCAATGTATTCCGATATTGTTCCCTGTCGAACAGAGTGACCCCCAGTTCCTGCTCAAGGTTCTTGATGGCCACGCTAATGGTGGGCTGTGTTCGGTGGAGTTGCTGAGCCGCAGCTTTCAGCGAGCCTCCTTCAACGATGGCCTGCAAAGATTTGAGCTGATCCAGGGTCACAATATCACTCCTTAGTGAAAATCTAACTAGTAGATAGATAATTGCAAATTTAAATAGAAAATATCTAATGATATCGTGTTCTCAAGATTGATTGAAACCTATTTTTAGAATCCCACAGGAAACAAGCGACATGAATCATCGGCAGACAGAAGTGTTAATCATTGGCGGAGGCTTTGCAGGCGTGGCGGTAGCCCAGGGACTAGCGAAAGAGGGGGTTGAAGTCACCCTGGTTGATAAGAAAGAGTATTTCGAGGTGACTTTTGCCACCTTGCGTAACGTGACGGCTCCACGGCTGCATGGCAACACGCCTAGAAAGCTTTATAGAGATTTCCTTAAAGGCACTTTCATACAAGCTGGGGTAAGCTCGATGACTCATCATCGCGTTGAACTTGATACTGGAGAAAGCATCGAGTTTCAGCAAGCGATTATCGCAACGGGAAGCCGCTATCCCACATTGCCAGAGGCTAAAACACTCACCAGTTTAACTTATGCCGCGAGAAATCAAGAGATGCAAAATGCTCATCAATCTCTCACATCGGCAGCCTCTGTATTGATTATTGGCGGTGGGAGTGTCGGCGTAGAGTTGGCCGGAGAAATTGCCAGCGCCTTCCCTGATAAAAGCATCACGCTGGCTCATTCCGGTGACCGACTGTTAGAGAGCTCGCCGCCAAAAGCACAGCTAAAAGCATGGGAACAACTCATCGCTAAGGGTATAAAAGTTAAGTTTAATCGACGTTTTAAGAAGCAGGGAGATGCCTATCGCTGCGAAAAAACAGGAGAAACGCTCTCTGTTGATAAGGCTTATGAGTGCGTAGGTATGATGCCCAATACAGAGTTTTTGCAGTCCAACTTATCTGGCGTTCTGGATACGAAAGGTTTGGTAAAAGTTGATGAAATGGCCCGTGTGCAAGGGTATGACAATCTCTATGCGCTAGGGGATTGCTCGACGCTTGATTCTCGTAAGCATGGGTTTCTTGCGAGTGTGCAAGGCGGATTTCTGGCCAAAAATATAGCGAAATCCATCAAAGGGAAAAAAGTTAAAACTTACAAGACTCCGCCTTTAGTCATGGTAACACCCACAGGCACCGACTCAGGTGTTGCGCAATTGCCTTTTGGTGTCACCACTATGAAGTTTGTTATCGGTCTTAAGCAAAAAGACATGGGGATCACCAATATGTATAAGATGTATGGAACCACGCCCGATTTGCGGGCAGAGTAACATCTTTTTATGCCTTCTCGTTGGGCGAGGAGGCATCTTGGACATCGCAGACTTTCTTGTTTATCATTAGCAGTCATAGCTTCACTCATGGAGAGTGATATTTTTATTTAAGGTTGAGCCTGTATTGGAAGAGTGCGGCTCCTTATAGCAAGTGGATGCTATTGTCAGATTTATGACTTTTATTAACGAACTGTTAGAGTTTTGGATAAACACACATTGGTTGATTGCCTTTTTGATGTCCGCGATGACAAACATTCTGGTTTATGTCATAGCTTCATCTTTTCTTTCTTTGGTCATTGGCAAACTGGTAGAAAGAGGTCAAGGGACTCATATTGACCAGCGTCCACTCAAAGAGGAGCAGTTCAGGTGGGAAATTAAGTTTGGCCTTACAACCTGTTTTATTTTCGCTCTAGGCAGCTTAGCCAGCCGTGGGCTTTTTGATGGCTTGTGGCCAACGTCAATCTCTGACTTTGCTTGGCAGTGGGTCAGCTTTGTTGTGTTTTACGAAACCTATTCTTATTTTGTCCATCGCTTACTGCATTTAAAACCTTTTAGTCGATACCATTATGTTCATCATTGGTCGGTACGAGTCACTCCATGGTCGTCTTATAGCGTGCATCCAATCGAAGCCGCATTTATAGGGTTTAGTGCGCCTATTTTTATGACCATGTTTTCTTTGAGCTTGGGGCTGGCGTTACTATTCCATGTTGGTGGCATGGTGTTTACTATCCTTTTGCATTCTAACTTTAAAATCCAATCAAATAATGGGTTGATTCAATGGGTTTTCAAATACTCCCAAGATCATTCTAGCCATCATAGGCTAGGAAAATTTAACTTTGGGTTTGTTAATAGCTTTTGGGATCGAGTTTTGAATACTCGGTATCGAAAAGTTATAGAGTAAATAATGCTTCTTAGGTGAGTTGAAGATGCAATAATAAGTGTGATGAATTTATCGCGAGATATGGCAACGATTCATACAGCGGCAATTTTAATAACAAAAGACGAAGTTTAATCAAAATAATATTAGGTTACTTGTGAGTATGGAAATTAATATTAAGTTAGATAAAGAAGATTGGGTGCAGTATCAAGGGTATCTTGAAAGGGAGCTGCCTAAAACCATTCCGAAGACTTGGTTAGATAATCAACTTGTTCAGTTTGTGGGGTGGCTTGTTATCGCCGTTGTATTTCTGGTGGTTTTCAGACAATACACTGAGTTTCACTGGCCAACGGCAATATCGGTCGCTGTGTTTTTTATTTTGGTAGCTGGAGTATTCATTGTTAATATGCTCAAAATTAAAAAGACATTTGAGCCATCGGACTCCGGTTGTTTTTGCGGTGAGCATCAGTTTAGGTTTGATGATAAAGGGATTCATTCGGAAGGCAATGGGTATCAAAGCTTCCATTCTTGGTCGATTGTAAAGCGAATCGAGCGATCTGATGGGATGATTTTTATCCACCTCGATACGGTGCAAGCTTATATCTTTCCTGAGTCAAAGTTGAGTAACCCCGATAGCTTCTACGAGTTTGTTAACGAACAGTATTCACACAGATAAACAAGAACAAAAAGAATAGGAAACCACCTTGGAGATAAGAAAGCTAAACACACTGAGAGGCATAGCCGCTCTCATCGTCGTGATTACTCATTTTAGTGATGCCACTGATTGGTTGGATGGCAGTCTGGGAGGTCGTGCTGGTCAATACGGAGTGATGCTGTTCTTTTTATTGAGTGGATTTTTAATGTCTTATCTTTATTTTGATAGACATTTTGATAAAGCCAATGTGACTCGTTATGCTCTGGCCAGAGTCGGTCGAGTGATTCCGCTCTACTTGCTCGTTGTATTCTTCTCTTTCGGTACAAGACACGTCGGTCTTGATATCAGTTATGATGTATCTGAAACATCAGATCTGATTTCTCATTTGTTGTTTCTGGATGGCGAGAGCGTTTTATGGACAATTGCTCCCGAAATTCACTTCTATATTCTATTTATAGGATTTTGGTTTTTAGCCAGTTGGCGTCCTGGGATGGTTCATTTGGTAGTCATTGCAGTGCTAATTACGTTATTTCTTGTGAACTTTCCTCGCCCTCATGGTGATGTCGCAGGGTTGCCTTATGATTTCCATCTCTTTAGAAGCCTTCCATACTTTTTGGTGGGTATGTTGTTTGGGATGTATTACAAAACCTACAAAGTTCCAGAATATCTAAAAAGCAGCTGGTTTGTTGGTGTTCTTTTGTTAGTGCCATTCTTGTACCCAGAGTTTTCACCGGTTGCGTCGGATGCCAAAAGACGCATGTGGTTGAGCTATGAAGTATTGTTAGTGATGTCAGCGGTATTTTATTGCATTGTATTTTTGGTGCCCGATGGTAGTCGCCTGCTGTCGAATAGGCTAGGTGATTTTATTGGCAAAATATCTTATTCACTCTATTTGTTGCACATGCCTATTTTATGGCAGGTGAACAAGCTCGAAATGAGTCTGGAGCTTAAGCTTGTTGTATTTGTGCTACTCAGCACATTTGTGGCTTATTTGTCTTTTCGTTTTATCGAAAAGCCATTAGCTAAATGGATTCGGAGTATTATGTCTCGAAACGAGAGGTTGGAAGCTTCTCAAACTGCGCGTTGTTAACCGTTGTTTATTAATGCTCGATAAAGCATTTTAAAAGTTATTGTAGTTTTAAATAGATTAAGGATCTAAAAATGATTAGAGTTTTATTAGTATCAATTCTACTAGCCTTTTCTCAGGTTTCTTTTGCAGAAGACTTAACAGATGAAAAGAAGCGAGTTATTGATGAGTTGCTGGAAATCACAGGCGCTTTAAAAATTGGAGAGATGATGGGCACAGCGGTTGCCGATCAAATCATTGTCGCCATGTCTCAACGAAGCAATCTTGATCCCAAAGCTATTGCTATCGTTCAAGAAGAAGTCAAAGCTTTGATGATTGAGCAGTTTATTGATAACGGCTTTGTTCATAATATGTCTTATGGAATTTATCATAAGTATTTTTCTACCAAGGAGTTAAAAGAGATTGTGGCTTTTTATAAAACTCCGACAGGCAAAAGAATGGCACTGCATCTTCCTCAAATTACTCAAGAGTCAATGATGGCAGGTCAAAAACATGGACAATCTTTGGGGCCAGAAATCGAAAAGCGAATTTTAGAGCGCTTTAAAAAAGAAGGTATCGAGTTGAAGTAGGCCGAACAGTTCTTACTCGAACAGGCCGTTGGATGATGTAATTCAACGGCCTGTTTTATTTTATGCCGAGGATTCTTTTGGTTCTAAATGCCAAACGGAACTGACGCAGTCAACATTGTCTTTGAGTCCGTTCTCTTCTTTAAGACGAAAGACTGAGTGCAACTGATAACTAGATCCGTAATGCACTAGCAAATCAGGCTGCTCAAGAGAAAAGGGCGGACCCTGTAGCAAGTCTTTGTCATATTCATAGGTGATCAACAGTTGGGGTGCTGTCGATGATAAAGCGATTAAATGGCTGGCATATCGACGCCTAATATCCTCGGGCAGCGCGATTAAAGCGGCTCGGTCATAGATAGCGTCAACATGACCCAGGTTTTCGGCATCCAGGTGAAAGATATCTCCAACAAATATGTCCACTCCAGGGCTGCTGAAGCGTATCAGCTCGCCTTCGTAAGTAATCTCTGGAGTAACCTGTAGCTCCGCGAAGAGCTCTTCAATGGCCAATCGGCTCAGTTCAACACCTACCACCTGCAAGCCCTGACTCATGAACCATGCGATGTCTCCGGTTTTACCACAAAGAGGCAAAAATACCCGGTTGCCTTTGCCTAGATTGAGTAAATGAAAATGCTCTTTTAGCAATGGGTTTCCGTCACTCTCGTGAAACGCGATATCACCTGATTGCCATTTATCATGCCAGAACTCTGCCTTCATAGAAGCCTCCTGTAATCGTTGTGCTGAATAGGGATTAGCCTTGAATCCCTTGTCATGTTGGATTAGTCTACAACTTAAAGTTAACTTTAAGTCAAGGGGCTTTGGAGGTTTTTATGGATATTGCGGAAGTCTCCCGTTTGTCGGAGTTGCCGACATCAACACTTAGATATTACGAAGAAAAAGGGCTTATTGAGTCTAATGGGCGTAATGGTTTAAGACGTCAATATCATCAATCGGTGTTACAGCGCTTGGCATTGATTGCGTTGGGTACTCGTGTGGGCTTTTCTTTGGGCGAAATCAAAAGCATGTTTACTGAAGGTGGCGGTGAAATTGATCGCGCCTTGTTGTTATCAAAAGCCGATGAGTTGGACGAGAAGATTAAAGAGCTGACTCGCATGCGCAATGGACTACGTCATGCTGCTGCTTGCCAGGCACCCAGTCATTTTGAATGCCCTAAGTTTTTGCGGATTTTGAAAGTGGCAGGAAAGGGGCGAGTTAAGTCTTCTGTGAAAGTTCGGTGAATTTCTAAGCGCTCTGTAGTTCTGGAAGTTGAGTTACCACTCTGTGAAATATCTCTTATATATGATTGAAAAATTTATTCAAATAAGGGATATTCTTTGTCATTGCGATGCTTGATTTATTAACTTATTGTTACTAAAACTCTGAGACTAATAGCTGACTTTTAACTCTCTATTGCTAAACGATTATTCTAAAGTAAGTGTGTCAAAGGCCGAGCTCTAGTAACAGATATATTCTTTATAAAATAATTAAAGGATTTAAATTGAATAGAAAACAGAACTTCCAGACAATTGCGTGGTTTAATGATATTTATACAAGAAAGCTTTTAGATTTAACACCACCTTATCAAAGGAGAAGCGTATGGAATCAAGAGTTTAAAGATTACTTCGTAGATACTTTGTTACTGAATTATCCTGCTCCAGCAATATTTCTATATGAGGAAATTAATGATGAAGGTTTGGCTACGTATCATGTGGTCGATGGAAAGCAGAGGCTAACAACGATATTTGAGTTCGTTAATAACGAATTTCCAGTGTCAGATAAAGCTCAGATAAGTGATTTTCGTGGAAAGTATTTTAGTGATTTAGAAAGAAATATTAAAAAGAATGTCTGGTCTTATCAGTTTTCGGTTGAATACTTACCAACTGATAATGAGGGCACTATCAATAAAATCTTTGACAGGATAAACAGAAATACTGCAAAGCTATCTAACCAAGAGCTGAGGCATGCGCAGTATGATGGAGCTTTTATAACATCATGTGAGGAGATGACGTCTTGGATGGCTAGAAATCTTCCTGGTGGCTTCCCTAAAATAAGCTCGCAGTCAAAAAAACAAATGAAAGATGTAGAGTTTGTTGCCCACTTGCTTTTATTGCTTGATATAGGCCCCAAAGGTCATTCTACTCAATCACTAGATCAAGCTTTTTCAGAACGAGATTTAGACTGGGAGTCTAAGACGGATGTTGAAGATGTTTTTAAATCTACTATTAAACACATAAAATCTATATATGAGGCAGATTCGGATGGAAGGTTTTTAAAGTCACGCTTCAAGAATCAAGCAGATTTTTACTCTCTCTTTGGAGCAATAGCAGCTCTTGTCAATGAGGATAAGGCAATAGATAAAAATTTATTATTGAGGGTGCTCACAGGATTCGCTGAAGCTATTGATGATGAGTCGAAAAGGACAAGTAATGAGGTATATGAAGAATATTATAAAGCGGCGAGATCTGCGTCGAATGATAGTGGTCCACGTACCACTAGAATTAGAATAATAAAAAATATGATTTCAGAAGGTTGATGGATGATGGCGTATTCATCATTGTTGCTTAGATATTCTGAGAATTTGACCTTTCTCAACCATATACAAAATAGAGTTAAAGGGATAATTAGTCCTTTCTGTGAAGAAAATGGCTTTTTATTCGAAGGAAGAATAAAAAGTCGGAATTCGGTGTCAGAAAAGTTAGAAACAGGGTTGTACTCAAGCTGGGATGATCTGACAGATTTATATGCGTGTACTATCGTTGTGAATCTTCCTGATCAAGAAAGTTTTGTTCGAGAGTTTTTATCTGACTCATTTCAAGTTGACTTTGATAAGTCAAAGTATAAGGGAGAGCAAAATAAGCCTGCCGATGTTTTTCGCTATGACTCTACTCGTGTATATTGTAGAATAAAAAAGCCAGCTCATGTAGATAGTTACGAACCGCTTTATGAAATTTTTTTTGAGATTCAAATAAGAACAATTTTTGAGTATGCATGGTCAAAAACTACTCATGCACTTGCTTATAAATCTCCGGTTGTCGATTGGAAAAGACAGAGGCTAGCAGCACAGCTCAAAGCTGCTACAGAGCAAATCGAAACACTTGTGCTTGCGTTTGATCATGCTAGCGAGCACATTTTGGAAAGTAAAAGTCCCGATGTTGAGGATCAGACAAAAATTCAACTTTTCTTTACCAACCTAATAGAGGAAGGTTTTCTTCCTTCTGAAATGGAACCGTCAGACTGGACCAGATTTTCTAGTAATGTATATAAACTATTCCAGATGAAGAGCAATAAAAAGCCATCGGGAAGATCTTTTTGTAGTATAAAAGAAATAGATGAGTTGTTTGCTACTATCAAAGATCAAGTTGTAAGTATTGGACCAGGTTCGATACCTAGAAGCATTTCTTTATTCCAGTTAGTTGCTTGTATTTTTTTTGAAAGGTTATCTGATAAGTCTGAAAAGAAATTTGGCAGCTATAATATGTTAGTTACTAAAGAAATGAAGGATCTTTTTCCAAATTTATCAATTCCTTGTAGTTCATTTGATATTGAGTAAGAAGCATAAACCAATTTTGGGGAGCTCAATAATGGAACTATAATGTTTCATTTGGTTCTAAGTCGGTGATTAGATAAGTTAATCATTTAGTATTTAGGCTAAGGGAGGTGATAGTAATGAAAACAAGGTATTTTTGTTTTTATAAGTTTATATGTACAGGGGTGGTGACTGCATTGATAACTTCATGTGGCGGCCAGAAGACCTTGGTAAACAGAGATTTCTCAGGTCTGTTTCCTGATAAGGTTCCCACCAACATCTGTTACTTAAGAACCACTCGGTCAGTGTATCTGCTGCTTGGCTCTGAACAGACATTTAATGCAACGGGGACGCTTTTTAGTGGTGAATATCTGATAACGGCAGGGCACAATGTTTATGACTCTTGGAGGAGTAAGCTGGTTGGCGTTGATGTCGTTTGCAAATCTTCCGATGGAAGTGTTGTAACTTCCACCATCACGCCAAAGGATATCGCTCGTACCCGCGAAGTGACTCGTTATGATGATAGCGGCCATGCCTATGCTTATGATTACGCTTTTATAAAGCTGCCAGCAAAAATTGATGTACAAGAGTCTGTGATACTTGGCTCTGGTAAAGAATCTTTGAAAGTTAAGAATATTAAAGTCGCTGGTTATCCCGGTGGCGAACTTCAATATGGTCAAGGGAGTATCAAGAAAAATCGAACGAAAACAAACTTCTCTTACAAAGTGGATACTGCTAAAGGCATGAGTGGTGGGCCTGTTTGGGCAAAATATAATGGAGTTGAGTATTTAGTAGGAGTTCATGTTTCCGAAGGTACAGCTAGAACGGTTGATGAAGATTTGGTTGAAGAGTTCCATGCGTGGAGAAAGCAGTTTAATTGATTCATGTTAAGCTCAATTCTGTGGCGATGAAATCATAAACCCTGCGAACTCTTGGATTGGTTCTTAGTTCTTGATGGCAGACCAACCAAACTGGTAGTTGCATAATGGGAGCCGATTGCTCAAATGCTGGTGCCAGATTGGGATGGTTGTTTCCTAAATCTTCAGGGAAAAAGATAAGGCCCAATCCTTCTTTGCAAAGTTCTAGTTGCAGTGGTTGGAATAGGGTGATTAATGGGATATTTTCTTTCGACAATTGAAATCCCTGAGAGTTAAGCAATTCATAGATCGAACTTGATCGATCAAAACCAATAATTCGTATATCTGAGCTTGGTTCTGATTTAAATTGAGAGACGTATTGAGGTGAACCATATAAGCGAATGGATTCTTCACCCAATTTTTTTGCAATCAGATCTTGTTGAGTGGGTCGAAAGTTACGAATTGCAATGTCAGCTTCTCTTCGTTTTAAGTCACTGGTTTCATTAGTCACAACAACTTCAATTTCGATGCCTGGCTCTTCTTGTCGAAGCTTAGCAATCATTTTGGGCAGCCTAAATACAGCATCCAGTTCACTGACAGAGATGGCAACCGAGCCTTCTAGCTGTTCGGATTGGCCTTTTGCGACCAGAGAAAGCTGATTGGCCGCATCATTCATTGAACGAGCATGACTAAGAAGCCTGCTGCCACTATCGGTTAATATCAGCCGTTGTCCAACTCGTTCAAATAGAGTGAGCCCTAATTCTGATTCAAGAGCGGCAACCTGGCGACTGAGAGTGGGTTGTGTGGTGCCCAGCATGGTTGCTGCCGCTGATAACGTACCTTCTTCGGCGGTGGCCAAAAATGCTCGCAGATGGTTCCAATTAAAGTGACTTGAAGCCAAGTTCATACGTAAATGTATAATTATGATGCCAAAATCAAACTATATACTTTAATTTTGTATAAGTATAGTAACGCTATGTGGGGCAGTTATGAGAGACAGATGTTATGACAACGCTTGTGTTGGGGGCGAGTGGGGCTACGGGGCGGTTATTGGTAGAACAACTGCTTAATCAGGGTGAGACAGTAAGGTGCATTGTGCGGTCTTTAGATAGTTTGCCTGATTCGATTAAAAGTAATGAACGATTGACGATCATCGAAGCCAGTCTGCTAGATATGACGGACACTCAGCTGTTGGAGCAAGTCGAAGGATGCGATGCAGTGGCTTCTTGTCTAGGCCATAATATGACGTGGAAGGGTGTTTATGGGCACCCGAGACGATTAGTTTTTGATGCTGTTCGCCGATTGTGTCTGGCTATCGAGAAGGCTCAACCCAGAAGTAGGGTTAAATTTGTTTTGATGAATACCACAGGAAACCAGAATACGCAGGCAGGAGAGAAAGTCTCACTTGGAGAGTCTGTGGTAATGAGCTTAATTCGTCTTTTATTACCACCTCATATTGATAATGAAAAGGCGGCTGCTTTCTTGCAATCTAACATTGGTTCGACTCACAAGTTTATCGAATGGGTGATAGTCCGCCCTGATAGTTTAATCGATGAATCCAAAGCTTCTGAGTACAGTTTGTTTTCATCACCGATTCGTAGTGCAATTTTTAATGCTGGAAAAACGAGCCGAGTTAATGTTGCTCACTTTATGTCTCGGTTAATCCTCAATGATGAACTTTGGAAGCAATGGAGATTGCAAATGCCTGTTATTTATAATGCAGAGAAGTAATTGAGAATTTATTTTCTAGAGAGTTGAGGTAAATACGAAACAAATGCTAAGTAAAAAGAAATCTAGAGTTATCACAGTGGATGAGTGCCGATATAGATGGGTGATTTCTCCTGCTAGCGGATATGTCGTTTTCGTCGCAGAAAGTGCGAATGACCCTGCCCGAAAAGTTGAGGTTTATATAGGCTCAGGTATCAATCAAATGTGGTTGGAGTTTCCGAGTGTGGATGGATTAAATTTAAAAGTTATTACTCCAAAAGATGCGGCTGCTATTATTCGCCAGGCATTGAAACTAGGATGGATTCCTGACGAAAGAGGAGCTCCTTTTGTGTTTGACTATCATGAAGATGGAAGTATTTCCAGGAGACAGGTTTAGCTACTTAGGGAAGATTTACTATTATTTCATATAAACTAGTAAAGAGACAAATAATGAAGCCATTTCGATGGAACTTAAAGAAAAGAGAACAGCTAGGCAACTTACTAAAATATGATGCAGAGGTACCTTTTTCTGGTTATGTTGAAGAATTAAGTGATTGTGCCGCGAAAGTTGTGGCTCGCTCTTCTGGTAGACGGCTAATCTTTGTCGGTCGTTCACCTGAAAATATCTTTGACTATCTGTCAGGTGTTTTCGATGGGACGAACTATGAAAATAAAGTTGAGTTGCTGAATATTTCTAATCGATTTGGAGAGATAAACGATATTAAAGGGGAGTTACCACATGCCTATGATGCACTAAAAGAGCACTTCATTGAGCTTGAGCTTTCGCCAAACCAAATTATTTCTCAGTCGAATGGTTTATGCTTCTCTGATTTGGTGGCTGGTGGTAACACTTTTCAACGACTGTTTGAGTTCCTTCAGTTGTGGACTTATGAAGAAAAGCAAGACTTCCCAGCTTTGGTTAGAAAACTCAGCTTTGTTGGGATTACTTATATGAAGAAAAACAGTCCTAACACATGGCGCTGGCAGCAGCATGCTGATTGGGTAAAAGAACATAGCCAACTTAAGGTCAAGAATGTTTCAATCCCATGGTGGCTTTGGGACTATCTTGGTAATAGACAATCAAAGGTTGCTTACACTAATCAACCAGAGAGCTGGGCAAGCAAAGACATTTTGATGCCTCCCAGAGATATAAGTAATATCGAAGCGCTTAGGTTAGCTTATCTTATTTATACATTAGGACTCGAGCAGAAGAAAGGTTTCTCAGAGAAGCTTTCATTAACACAGGAAGTTAAAGAATCGTGGCTTCGGAGTCTGGTTAGGGACTTAAGAAAGTCAATAAAAAAGCTCTGAGCTGCTATTTTACTAAAGTAATTCTGTGATTAGTAAGAGCTAAATACTACTGTGTGAATCATCGCTTATTTAGGATTGAAAAATAGTTTTCTATGAGGGATATTATTTCCCGGTATCTTTCTTGTTGAAGAGAGCGTCTTGTTTACTTGAAAGGTAGTGAAGGTGTAGGTAATTAATTGAAAGCACATAAGGAACCTAAGATGAATGAGTTTATAATTAATAAAAATTCACAAAGTAACGGTGACCGTGAAGTTCATAATAAGACTCAGGGGTGTAGATATATGCCTAATATTGAAAATCAAGTTAGTTTAGGGCTTCATTCATCATGTCATGGAGCTGTTAATTTTGCCAAGCAAAACTTGTCTGGAATGAGAGTTAATGGCTGTTATTACTGCTGTAATTTATGCCACACGAGTTAATATACTGAGAAGAGCTACGGTTGAAGGCACTATCCTCTCGTGAATAAAAATTAGATGGATAAAATCGCTTTATATAGAAAGTATGTCAAACTTACGTCTTTTAAACGAATATGAAGAAATTACATTCGATAGGTTGGAAGTGGGAATAGGGCATAGCGCTCATGTATTCCCTAAAGTTCGATTAGCAGATATTTTTCCTATCAGGAATAGTGGAATTAGTAACGAGGAGTATAGTTATTGCTTAAAATCGCATTTTGACTTTCTGATTACTGATAAAAATTATTTGCCTTTGTTTAGTGTTGAATATGATGGCAGTTTTCATCGTCTTGATAAACACCAGATTGAAAATGACAAGATAAAAAATGCTATGTGCGAGAGGTTCTCACATCCAATTCTGAGGATTAACTCTCTTTATATAACTAAAGAATACAAAGGAATTGATCTTCTTACTTACTTTATAGATGTATGGTTTTTTGAAAAGGCTTTTGATGATGCTCAGCGAAGTGGAGTTGTTTCATTTGATGAAGTCTTTGACCCTTGTTTTATTGCATCAGATGGTAAAGATAGGAAATGGCCGTATTGGTTATCTTCTGAAATACAGGTAAAGATACGAAGCTTGCATAGACTTGGTAAAATTGAGCAAGCTGCTCCTTCACACTGGGTAGGCATAGATGACGAGGGAAACTATCGTTGTATTTGTTGGGTTGAGGTTGGAAATGATAAAGTTGTGTTTGTGAAAACAGGTATGAGGAAGCAATATTTCCAAGCTGTACTGGTCAGCGATTTGCTAAGTATGCTAGCAATGTTTGATTTAGATAAAAAGCTGGAAAAGTATTTTCTAGATGAATCAATCGGTGTCACTACAAGCGATTTTCGAAGTATACTAAACGGGTTTTGTTCAGAGCTAGAGCCCCGACAGCTGGCTAAGTCTGGAAGCATTGCCTGTCCTATTTAACTACATAAAGTTGGCGGATAGTATTGCAAAGTCTACTTAACTGAGTTATCCACACTCTAACCTCACTCCAGTTGATGGCCTCTGTCCATTCGATCTAAAATCTCTTCCTTAATTGATGACTATCTAGCTCGATTTTTGAGCAGTTACCGTTTATTTGACTGCTAGGCCGAGAAAAATACTCCATAAACAGCTGATTTTTGCTAGCCAGAGTGTAATAGCTTGGCAATAGAACCACTTATTTCAGCTTATGGGGTACAGCTTAACCGCAAATTGTTGTAGGATTGGCGGCTTGCGGTATTTTCCCCAATTTCAAGGGCTTATACCCCCAGAGAGAAAGGTGCTCTATTATCACTCAGTCAATGTGGCTGATAGCGCCTACAAAGCAGGCTCCACGAGGTTTTCACCCCGATAGTCGTACTTTTGGCAATGCCTGCTATTGTTATTGATATCGCACTGGCTCGTGCAACAAAAGGGTCACAAAGCAATAAAAGCGATACAACAAAGAATTTAATGCCCAGAGCCCCTACAAAAGGGCGACTCTGATGCTTGTTTATTGTACAAAGAGAGCATTTAACCGCTCCACTATGTTCAACAACCTTTTATATGTGTCAGGCAGCATATCCAATTAGGCTCTCCTGACACTATGGCTTACTAGCTAGGAGTATATTAGCTATGCAACAACCGAAAATTGCAATCATCATGGGATCGCAAAGTGACTGGCCTACTTTAAAGCATGCGGCCGATGTTCTTGATTCATTGAAGGTTCCTTACACTGCTCAGGTAGTGTCGGCTCATAGAACGCCTGATCGATTGTACGAATTTGCTAAGAATGCCGAATCCAACGGTTACAGCGCCATTATCGCTGGTGCCGGTGGTGCTGCACACTTACCTGGTATGGCCGCTGCCATGACCGTATTGCCCGTCATTGCTGTACCTGTAAAAAGCAAAACCCTTAACGGTATCGACAGCTTGCTATCCATCGTGCAAATGCCAAAAGGTGTTGCCGTTGCGACTCAAGCCATTGGCGATGCGGGTGCTTATAACGCTGGATTAATGGCAGCTCAAATCGTTGGTGTATCGAATCAAGAAGTACGCGAGCGCTTGCACGAGTTCCGCAACAAGCAAACAGAAAGTGTTGTACCAGAGGTAAAAACATGCGAGTAGCGGTTTTAGGCTCTGGGCAATTAGCAAGAATGTTGGCTCTGGAGGGAATTCCTCTGGGGATCGAATTCAGCTTTCTGGCTGAAGAAAAAGGCGTTACTGACACACGTTGTGTGGATGGTCTGGGTCATATTGCTTACTGGGAAGAAAACATGACCGGTGAGCAACTTTTTGAAGCCCTTAAAAAACCCGATGTAGTGACTTTCGAAAAAGAACAAATCGAAATTGCACCCTACAAAGATCTAGAAAACTACACTCAGATCGCACCCTCATTCTCGGCGCTTGCTTATTGCCAGAATCGCAACGCAGAAAAAACCTTATTGAACAAACTCAACATCCCTAACGCCAGCTTCTTTTTTGCTGACAACTGGGATGACTTTAAAGTCGGTTTCGACAAGCTACAGCTGCCTGTAGTTGTTAAATCTGTTACTGATGGATACGACGGCAAAGCTCAATGGCGTGTTAAAAAACCAGAAGACATTGATGATGTTCCAAAATCAGCCGTCGCTGGCGGTGTGATTGTTGAAGAATTTATTTCTTTCATCAAAGAAGTGTCTGTGGTTGGTGTAAGAGACCGTCAGGGTAATAAAAAATTCTATCCTCTGGCAGAAAACACCCACGATAACGGCATCCTTGTTCGCAGTAGTGTTCCTGCTGAGGCGGTTGACGAAGCCCTCGTTCAAAAAGCCGCGAGTTATATGGAACGCTTGTTGGACGAAATGGAATACGTTGGCGTACTCGCCATGGAATGTTTTGTTACTGAGCAAGATATTCTGGTTAATGAGTTAGCGCCACGGGTACACAACAGTGGCCATTGGACACAAAACGGTGCTGTGACTAGCCAGTTCGAAAATCACCTACGGGCGATTACAGGATTGCCTTTAGGCTCAACCGAAGTTCATGGTTTTGCGGGTATGATTAACCTGCTAGGGCCAACAGAGCCAGCTCATATTTCACTAACCGATCGTTCGACTTTGCACTGGTACAATAAAGTTGTAAAACCTGGGCGTAAGCAAGGACACGTAAACTTTGTTGCCAAGTCTCGTGATGATTTAAATCGTGCTATGGACGATCTTCAGGCACAAATCGAGGCTGCAAAAAAAGGCTAAATTAAGTCTTTGAATGACAATAGGCCGATGCTTAAATAAAGCATCGGCCTATTTTTTTGAATAAAGAAAAGTAAAAGCTAAGCACTTGCTCTAACTATCAAGCCTGCATCATCGGTACTGTCCGCCAGGCCTGATATTACCATTCCCGCATAGCCAGGCTCAGTTTCTTTAGGCTGGCGAACTTCAGAATCCTGCAACAAATGTTGTACCTCTAACACTGTGTATTGTCGTTGATACAGCCACTCTCGATTATCTACTGCCTGCAAATCAGAAGAGGGCGGAGTGTCGGAAGTAAAGGCATAAAAATACAAAGTAAAATTGTAATCTTCTACGGGCTGGATGGATAAAGGAGTCATACCCCAAGACAAACAAGCTTCGTTAACAGGGGCAATATCCGCCGTGCGTAAGGTGAGCAAATTAAAATGTGCACCGCCGCCTAATAATTCGGGATCAATGACATCGTCCTGTCGATTGCCCAGAAACCAATGCTCAATTAACTCAATGGTAAAACCTTCGGGATCACAAAAGTGCGCGAGATAACCAATCTCTTTAAACTGACGAGGTTGGCCAACGTCAATGCCTTTGGCGACCAATTGTTTGTAAGCCAGCTCAATATTGGGAACGGCCAGAGCAATCTTCCAGTACACATCATTGCGCTGAGGCTCATAAACACCATCGGTTTGAATAAAACGAAACTTCGCCTGTTCACCACCATAGCCAACTGAGCCATCATCAAATTCTGTCATACCCAGGTGGTCACAATAAAAACGAACCTGAGCTTGTGGGTCTTTACAACGTAACAACAGAGTCTCGATTTTAGGCATCAAATTTTTCCTTTTATCTGGCAGTTAAAATAGGACATCGGAAGTCCATTAAATATTCGTGTTATAAACGAAAAAGGCAACCTTTTCTGTTGCCTTTTCTTGTGTTTACTTTATTGCGCAATTTCGAAGTGATCTTCACGTAACAAAGCGCGTCCATCGGGCTGAATCACCCAAAGCTCATTGGTGATCACACCGTGGGCGTTGTTCATCTTCCAGTCTGAAGCAATACGTGCTGATTTGTCATCAAGCAGTGTGGTGACCGTGTTTTTATAGACCACATCGTCAAAGCCTTTACTAATAATGTCGGTCCAAAATGCTTGGATCGCTTTGCGACCTTTGTAAGTGCCAAAAGGTTTTACCACCATCACAGCATCTTCTTCATACAATGCAGCGGCTGCGGCAGCATCACCTGCGTTGAAGGCGTCTTTCCAGGCTTTACTGGCTGTTGCTACTGCAACTTGAAGATTCTTGTCGGTCGCTGCTCGAGTAGCGGGATCTGTCGCTTTGGATTCTGCCTGAGCCAGGTTAGAACCCAATAATGCGAATGTGAATAAAGCGGCGGCCAGTGAGAGATGTTGTTGAATACGCATGAGTAAACTCCTTATCTTAAGATTAAGCGGTTAGATTAAAATGTTGTACGTTAGGATCTCGCGCCAGCAGGCTTTGCAGTTTGGCAAAGTCGCCTCTGTCGATGCGCCAGTTCAGGTAAGCTTCGAAATCGGCTTTTGAACGCCATTTTTCGATGAGTAACACCGATGATGCATTGTCTTCGGATACGCCAAAATTTGCGCCTTCGCAGCCTTCATAGGAGAGGGTGCCTGGTAAAATCTCGCTCAAAAAGGCCGATAATGCTTCACCGTTTGCTTCTTTTGCTATTAATTCAAATTGAGTTATAAGAGCCATTGTCTTTCACTCTGTTGATTGGGGATGTAGACACTTTAGAGGATATCTATTGTTTTAAAAACCATGTAATATTGAAATGACTGTTAATTATATGAGAACAATGTGTCATGCTTTCTACTTTACCCCTCAGCTTTGTGACGGTCGTAGAAACGGGCTCCATCACCCAGGCCGCAGATGTCTTGAGTATTGCTAAATCAGCGGTCAGTCAGAATCTGAAGCGGTTGGAAGAGGAGCTAGGGGTTAAGCTCGCTACCCGCACTACACGGAGATTTAGTCTGACCCCAGCCGGAGAGCGCTACTATCGGCGCTGCAAAGAGATATTGGCTTTGTCTCAACGGGCTGCCACCGAAATGGAAGATTTTGGTGCTACACCAGCAGGGAGCATCACCCTGACGGCACCTCACGCAATGATTGCACCCGTGATAGCGCCCGCATTATCGAATGTCATCAACCAGTACCCAAGATTGAAACCCACCATCATCGCGGATGATAAGCGCCTGGATCTGATTGCGTCAGGCATTGATGTAGCCATTACAGTAGGGAAGTTAGCAGACAGTAGCTTGAGGGCCAGAAAAGTCGGAGTGCTAAACGATGTTCTTTGTGCTTCGCCGGAGCTTTTGCAAAATATTAAACTAGGCCACTCTGCCCGAACTATCTCGCAATTAGAGGCACTTCCTTATATTGCTCATTCAAGAGAAGAGGGAATTTGTACCCATCGCCTCAGCAACAAAAAACAATCACTGACGGTTAAGTTTGAGCCTAGCCTGTTTGCCAATACGGTGGCGGCTACTTTGGCACTGACTCGAGCGGGCCTTGGGATCGCTTTGCTGCCAAGTCTGGCAGTGGCCGATGATCTCAGGAGTGGAGCACTGATTGAGTTGTTTCCCAACTTCTCTCTACCGCAAAAAGACATATATGCGGTGCACGCTTACGACACCATGCCGCCTAAATCGGTGACGGAGGTGATTAATGCTGTGCGAAAGGAATTGATGACGGAATATCCCTAATACCGATAACACCGTCAAAAAGTGATTCATTAGCGTCTTAAAGCACATTTTTAGCTCCAAGAGGTATTTAAACAGCAAAGAAAAACTTATAGGGTAGCGTGCATACTTATCTTAGAAAGTCGTTTACTTATATCGCAGATGGAGACGTAGTCTATGGGAAGTTCTATTCGTCCTGGCTTAACCGATGTACCCGAAACCATGCTGGTTACTTTACGTAATCGAGCTGAAGAAGCGCAACGCAGTGATGGTATTCTTGACGATAAAAAAGCCATCGAAATTTATCAATCGATTGATTATGACTTCGATGCCAATTTTGGTAAGCCGGATGTGGTTCACGCGCTGCGAGCCATCACCTTTGATAAAGAGCTTGAAGCATTTTTGCAGCGTTTTCCTGACGGTGTTGTCATTAACCTGGGCGAAGGGTTAGAGACTCAAAGATATCGAATTAATCATCCTGATGTCAGATGGTTAACGGTTGATTTGCCCGAATCTATTAAAGTGCGCGAAAAGTTTATTTCTCCTGATGAGCAGTATCACCATATTGCCTTGTCGGCTCTAGACAGAAGCTGGTTTCAACAAGTGCCTCAAGACAAGCCCGTATTTATTACGGCACAAGGATTGTTAATGTACTTTACCGAAGATGAGGCTCGAAATCTGATTAGTGATATTTTTGATTACTTTCCTCGTTGCTGTCTTTTGTTCGATACGATCCCTAAATGGATGTCCAATTTGACAACATCAAAAAAAGGATGGGCACCCACCAAAAACTACACAGCACCAAAAATGCCCTGGGGAATTGATAAAAGTAACATCATGCCCACCTTCAGGCAGTGGGTTAAGAAAGATGTGAGCATTGCTGATATTGGTTATCCAAGTTACCCTCGATTTGAATTTCAGTGGACCTACGCATTATTTTCGATATCCTTTTTTAAACGATTTGCTCCATCAATTGTTAAACTGAGTTATCTGGATCGGTGATAAACACTGGCAGCTGATTATTTTTTATAAGCAAACTTCGTCTTTTTCTACTGACTTTCGTCTTAGTGGTTATACCCTGAATATAGATGATAGAAAGAGAGGTTTTGAGTGGTTAACTTTGATGAACTGGATACAAGCTCGCAGAATAATTTTATTCGTCATGAGCCAGGAATGCTCACATCAATTTACGGTACTTCAGATATCACCCCTTTTTGGGTGGCTGATATGGATTTTAAGGTGGCAGAGCCGATACAACAGGAGTTGCGGCGTTTGGCTGAGCGAGGTCAGTTCGCTTACGAGTTCGATGATCAGAAGGTTTATGAAGCTCTGGTTGGCTGGTATCAAAGACGCCATAACATTGATCTGAAGCCAGAACAGTTTGCGCAAGTTCCGGGCGTGCTGACGGGGATTGCTCTGTTAATTCGAGAGCTGAGCGAACCTGGAGAGGGCATTCTGATCCAAACTCCGGTCTACCACCAATTTAAGCATCTAATCACCAAAGCCAATAGAAACCTGATCGAAAGCCCCTTAAGAATTGATAATGGCCACTACCGAATGGATTTTGACGATCTCGCAGCAAAGTTTCGGTCTGGCAATGTTAGAGCCATGTTACTTTGCAATCCTCATAATCCTGTCGGGAGAGTGTGGACAAAAGACGAGTTAGAAGCCTTAGTGCAATTGGCCAACCAATATAATGTGATCCTTATCAGTGATGAAATTCATTCTGACATTATTTATAGCAAACATGCGTTCACCAGTATTGCCAGTTATAGTCAACAAGGTCATGTGGCACTGTTAGGATCGCCAGCGAAAACCTTCGGCATGCAAAGCATATCCAATGGATACATTTACACTTTAAACTTGGAGCGTTTGGAGCAAGTCAAAGCTGTGGTGGATGCCATGTATCTGGGACATGGTAATGCGTTTTCTACTTATGCTGCAATTGCCGCTTATACCAAAGGGGATGAGTGGCTTGATGAGTTGTTAACTTATCTTAAAAATACGCTTGGATGGATTCAAACTTTTGTCGAGACAAAGCTGCCTCTGGTCTCTTTATATCCTGTAGAAGGGACTTATCAGGTGTGGATGAATTTCGAAAATCTGGGACTTACAACTGACGAAGTTAAAGAGAAGTTGATTGCAGCAAAAATGGGACTAACACCCGGTGCTTGGTTTGGTGCAGACAGTGACTATTTTTATCGTATGAATATTGCATCGCCTTTGTCGGTTATTCAGGCAAGGTTTAGAGAGTTAGAACGTCAGCTAGATTAACTGGCATGATGGAAAGTGAGAGCTTAATCCTGAGCGCTTAACTGTAGAGAGGAGCTATGACGCAAAACAATCATCTGTCCATCGAGTTGTCTTATCGTGACGAGGCACCTCCTGTCGCATCATTTATTCAGTTCCGAGCCGACTGTGGCTGGGGAACGATCAGTGAGCTTCAGGCTAAGCGAGCACTCGACAATGCACTATTTTCGGTCACGGTATGTGCTGATCAAAAAGTGGTGGGGTTTGGCCGAGTGATTGGCGATGGAGCGCTGAACTACTACATTCAGGATCTGATTGTTGATCCTGCTTTTCGCAATCAGCAGGTTGGTTCAAAAATCTTGTCTCGGTTAATGGCGCAGATTAAGGAATACAAGCTGCCCGGTAGCGCAACCGTAGGATTGATGTCGGCGGCTGGCAAAGAAGCTTTTTACCAACAGTTTGGATTTACTGTACGACCCACAGACGTTTTTGGCGCAGGCATGACAATGGATCTAGACTAAGTCGAGGCGCTAAGAACGAAGTTATAGAGAGGTTGTCATGTCAGATCCACTCGCTCAAAACAAAGAAAATGCGATAGCTTTTTATCAGACGGCTTACTCTGGTCAGCCACGTAAAGCCGTCGAGAAATACGTTGGTGATGAGTATATTCAACACAATCCTCTGGTTGGTGATGGCAAGGAGGCTTTTATTGAGTACTTTGACCAGATGCACCGCGAATATCCCGACAAACACATTCGTTTTGTTCGGGCTGTTGCAGAAGGCGAGTTGGTAGCACTCCATACGCACCAAACCTGGCCCGGTGGCGATGAGTATGTGACTATGGATTTTTTTCGCTTTGATAAGCAAGGGAAGATTGTTGAGCATTGGGATTCGATACAAGAAATCCCTGCAACCAGTGCGAACGGAAATACGCTCTATTAGTCGAACTAAGCTTCCTGGAATGTGAAGGCCAGTGGTATTTAACCTCAAGCGGCGGCATCAATACGAGTTGCCGTTTTGTGACTATACTTCTTTAGCAGGATGTCCAAAATAGTCCTTCTTCTCTGATCCTGAACAGTTGAAATTTGTTGGTATGAGTAAAGTAAGTCTTCTAAACATACCCATGCTTGAATAGATAAGTGTTTGAAAAATAAAAGACAAATAGTTATAGGTGAATGACGATGCTGTCTGCATTGCTACGAGTGTTTATTGCTGTTGTTATTTCGGTTCCGGTGATGGGGGCCAAACTGGTCATTTATCATGATGCAGATTACACCGGACATCTGGAGTCGGCTGAATCGATGGCGATGGGCTTTAACACTGCACTCGCAGAGGCGGGTCATAATGTTCAAGGGTATACCCTTGAGCTGGTCCCTAAAAATCATCAGGGTAACGTAAAACGCAGTTTGCTGAATCTAAAGCGGTTTACCAAGGACCCTGAGGCACTCGCAGTATTAGGAGGGCTACACTCTCCACCTTATATTGTTAATCGCAACTTTATTAACCAAAATCAAATTCTACTCATGGTTCCATGGGCCGCAGGCGGGCCTATTACACGATATTCTGAGGGGCGCAACTGGGTTTTTCGTGTATCAATTGACGATACCAAAGCCGGGTTTCGGATAGCGCAATTTGCGGTAGAAAACAAAGAGTGTCAGTCACCTCACTTATTATTGGAAAATACTGGATGGGGTAAATCTAATGTTAAAACTTTAACCAAAGCTCTTAATGCGAAAAATATTAAAGACTTTGCTGTGACCTGGTTTGAGTGGAATACGCAAAAAAATGTCGCTCGAATTATTTTAAGAGAAATTATCAATACAAAAGCCGATTGTATTTTATTTGTTGGTAATGCCATTGAAGGCTCTGTGTTTGCCAAAGCCATGATATCTTTACCGAAAGAACAACGCCTGCCAATGATAAGTCACTGGGGTATTACCGGGGGGACTTTTCATAATACTTATCGAGACCACTTGCATGGTGATCTGGATTTGTCTTTTATTCAAACCTGTTTTTCCTTTATATCGACGCCTGCTAACAAGTTGTCAAACCAGGTTTTAAAAAGCGCCTACCAACTTTATCCCGGCAAACTAAAAAAACCGGAAGACATAGTCGCACCGACGGGGTTTATTCATGCTTATGATATGGGCAAGATATTGCTTGCTGCTCTCGATCAAATCAAGCTGACGGGAGATGTAAAAAAAGATCGTGTAGCCTTGCAATCTGTGCTTGAACGTATTGAGCGACCCGTTAAGGGGTTAGTAAAAACCTACAAGCCCCCGTTTTTGCCCTGGACTAAGCAGCAGGAGGATGCTCACGAAGCGTTACAACTCAACGACTTTTGCATGGCCTACTATGATGATAAAGGCGTGATTCATGTTTTTCCTAACCATCAATCCACAGCTATGAGTCATTAAACAGAATGACCTCTCGAGTTTTTTATCTGTTTGTGTTTTTCAGTATGGTTGCCGCCATTATCATTAGTATGTATCTCGTGGGTGGACGCACGCAAACATCGGTTTTTAACCTTATGGAGCAAAGCATAGAAGCCAAATCTAAATTGGCTGCTTCTAACTTGCAACAGTTCATCACTACTCGAGTGGCAATACTACAGGATTTGGCCAGCAAACCAACACTCTCCAGTAGTGTGATGGGGTCCGAGTTGTCTCGTGCAAATCTGGCGGATTACCTGGATGACTTTAGAATTTTGGGAACAAAAGAGTCTTTGATTTTGCTCGATGTACTTGGTGAAGTCGTTTACAGCTCTGAGCCAGAAAGCTCAAGACTCAACTCGGTGCAAGGGTCTTGGCTTGACGCTGTTCTTAATCACAACGCCGAAGTGGTTGTTGCGCTTCATGAGGAAGACAATCAGTCTTACTTTGTGATTGCTGTACCGGTTAAATACAACAATCTTGCCGAAGGTGTATTGGTCACATTTTTGTCCGACAGTTTGCAAGCACTATTAACATCAATTATCGAAGGATCATCTAATGCCATTTCTTTGGAAGGTGATTTCTTAACTTATTCAAGCAAAAAGCCCGGTGGAGAGTATTCAAATATACACACCTTTCCTATAAAAGGTGCTGGTTTAAAGCTGAGCTATCTAGTGGATAAGAAGGCAATCGAAGAGAGAAAGTGGGGCTACATGCGAGATACCGCACTGGCGATCATTGCCAGTTTGACCGTCGCTTTTGGCGTCTTGGCTCTTTTTGGTCGTCAATTGATTCTCAATCCTTATCGAAAAATTGAACAGTCTCAACGAGAAATACAAGAAGCATTAGAACAAAATAATTTGTTGGCTCAAGCAATTGAAGCCAGCCCTATTGGCGTTGCAATAGCCGATGCAGAGCAACCGGGTTTTCCTATTTCTTATACCAATAACTCCTTTGGTAAAATGACAGGATATACTCGGCTAGAGGTCTATGGTCAGAAGTTACTTTCTGTACTTAGAGGAAAAGAGACTGATAAAGAAGCTATTGCTGAGATTGAGCAAGCTTTGCAAAAGCGGGCGGAGTTGAATATCGAGCTGATTAACGAGCGCAAAGATGGGCGCTCTTTTTGGAGTAATCTTTATCTTTCTCCTGTTTATCAAAGAGATGGCGAGTTAACTGCATTTGTTGTTATACAAGATGATGTATCTGAACGCAAAGAAAGTGAGAAGGTACTGGCAGAAAGCAATCAGATCATTGCCCAGGCGCTTAGTGATCTTAAAGAACAAAAGTTTGCGCTAGACCAACATGCTATTGTAGCGGTAACTGATATCGAGGGAACCATTACCTTTGCCAACAAAAAATTCTCAGAAATCAGTGGGTATCAGCAAGAGGAATTGATCGGACAAAATCATCGACTGATCAATTCGGGCACTCACAGTCAGTCATTTTTTGAAGAGATGTATCAAACCATATCGAAAGGCAATGTGTGGCATGGTGAGATCTGCAATCGAAAGAAAAGCGGTGAGCTCTATTGGGTTGATACTACTATCGTACCTTTTAAGGACAGCAGCGGTAAACCACAAAGTTACATTGACATTCAAACGGATATCACTGACCGTATTCAATCAGAAGAGTTGCTCAAGCTAGCGCGAGATCAGGCGCAAGCGGCTACCAATGCAAAGAGTGAATTTTTGGCCAATATGAGTCATGAAATTCGAACGCCTATGAATGGTATTCTGGGCATGTTAGGTCTGCTAAAAAGCTCTGACTTAACCAGCGAGCAACTGCATCGAATTGATATTGCGCAAAACAGCGCGAAATCTTTGTTGGTAATTCTCAATGATATTTTGGACTTTTCAAAAATTGAAGCGGGAAAATTGGAATTGGAGCTTCTTTCTTTTGACTTGCCCAAGTTATTGCAAGAGTGTATCGAGGCGATGGGATATTTGATTTCGGGTAATCAAAGTGTTGAGTTGGTGTTAGATATCTCTGATGTTGACCAGCCTATGGTAGAGAGCGATCCTGTTCGCATTCGCCAAATAGTCACTAACCTTATTGGCAACGCGATCAAGTTCACCAAAGAAGGACGCATCACAGTAAGCGCAAGACTAGAAGATATCAGCTCGGATCATTGGCATCTCCATTGTTCTGTGACAGACACGGGTATTGGTATCCCGGATGAGAAGCTCGATAAATTATTCGAAGAATTTAGCCAGCTCGATGCCTCCACCACCCGTAAATACGGCGGAACAGGCTTAGGACTCACCATAGTTAAGAGGCTTTGTTCGATGTTAGGAGGCGAGGTTCGAGTCAGTAGCGAGATAGATAAGGGGAGTTGCTTTGAGTTTGAGCTCCCAGTAGGCAAGTCGAAGAAATCACACTTGAGTATTCCTGATATCGATATATCTGAGCTTAATATTCTGGTCGTGGATGACAGCGTAGTGAATCGGCAAGTGCTGAGAGAGCAGCTTAGCCAGTGGGGGGCTACGGTGACTGAGGCTGATTGTGGCGCTGTTGCGCTGAGTTGTTTTGAGCAACAGAGTGAGCAGGGGAGAGGCTACGATATTGCGATATTGGATTTGCAGATGCCTGATATGGATGGCCGACAACTGGGTGGGTTGTTGCAAAAAGATACTCGATACAAAAATACCCGGCTTATCTTGATGACCTCGATAGCGTTTCGTGGAGATGCTCACGAATTTGCCGATATTGGATTTAGTGCCTATTTTCCTAAGCCTACGACTTCTCGAGATCTGCATGATGCACTGAAAGTGATTATTGAAGACGGCAAGGCGCTCAATCAGGCCGAGCCTTTGGTGACTACGCATTACCTAAATACCTTACAGCGAGAAAGTGCCAAGAATGTGTCACTTCCGGAAGTCCAACATTCTTTGCTACTCGTCGAAGATAACAAGGTAAATCAGATGGTTGCAGAGGGGATGCTTAAAGGCTTGGGCTTTGCTGTCGTCTGTGCAAACAATGGCGTTGAGGCATTAGACATACTTAATCAACAGCCAGCCGATGTGCGTTATGGCTTGATATTAATGGACTGTCAGATGCCGCAAATGGACGGCTATGAAGCCACTCGACAGATCCGTTCTGGCGCTGCCGGGGAGCATTATAAAGACATTATTGTGGTTGCAATGACCGCTAACGCCATGCAGGGGGACCGAGAAAAATGCCTGGCTGCGGGTATGAATGATTACATCACCAAACCCATTGATGAAGCCTTGCTCAAGAAGGTGCTATCTGGCTTGCTACAAAGGGCATCAAAAGTGGAAGTCTAGTGGCGAGGCTCAACTAAGCCAGACAGCAAAACAAATCTGACCACAGGTACATCGACTAGGATTAAATACCTGATTTTTCTTCTTTTATTCCATTCTCATAGACTATAATTTAATTACTTTTTGTCATAACAGAAGTTATTACATTAGTGGTTCTACGTTACCTTTTCATTCTGCTCGTGTTGTCTTTAAGCGCCAAGCTGAGTTGGGCGAACCTGCCTGACCGCTTGATTCTGCACGATCTAAATGCCAAGGAACGTTTAAACCAGAGTACCGTTCAGACGGTTTTTGAAGATTCTACCGGGTTTTTGTGGATAGGGACGCAAAGCGGACTGCATCTTTATAACGGTTATTCCATCACACTGTTTCAAAAGCGCGTTGATAGAAAAGATGGTCTGGTTGATAACTATATTGTTGATATCACCGACGCAAAAGATGGGCGTTTATGGGTCGCAGGGCTCCAGGGCATCAGTTATTTCAACCGTCAGACAATGTCGTTTCACACTTTGCTTAAAGTATCGACCTATCCAGGCATTGGTAGCATTAACCAGATTCTATTTGACGAGAACAAGCAGTCGCTGCTGGCATCTTCGAGCACTGGGTTGTTTCGCATCTATCTAAAAAACAACACCATCACAGAAATAAAAGCCCTGTATCTTTCTGGCAGTGTTCAAATAGCCAAGCGTTGGATGGGTGATTCGTTGCCATTATTACTTACATCCAGTCAATTTGGTTTTTTGCGAGAAAATGACGAGCTGCAGGTGAGCCAACTGTCGTCCTTTAAAGGCAAAAAGTTGGATGTCATTTATGTAAACAAAAATGAGCAGGTTCTACTGGCTGGCAACGGGCAAATCTTTCTTTATCATAAAAATGCCAGGGTAGAGTCTTTATGGCGAGAAGAAGGTTTCGAGTTTTTGAGTTTTAACTCATTACTGGAAGATAAGCTTGGTCGTTTATGGTTTTCTGTTGAAGGTAAAGGGATCGTTGTACTTGACCCAAAAAGTAGAAAGTCTGTTCACTTTAATACTACCAACAGTCGTTTGAAAGACAATCGCGTCGTATCCTTAGCGATTTCGAGTGAAGAAATGCTATGGATAGGTACAGCATCTGCTGGTATTTATTCTCATAAACTGTTTGAGCAAAAGTTTCAGAATTTTTATATCCAACATGGTGTAGAAGAAGCCCTACAGAATCATATAAGGGCGGTGATACCCTTTGAAAAAAGTATTCTGGTGGGCTCCGATGCTGGACTAGCGCGCCTCGATCGTAACACTAAACAGTATGAGATCATTTATCGTAATCGGGAGCTTGGTGAGCCGTTTCCGCGAGTGCTGGATATTGCATCTCACTCAAAAAATACGGCTCTGCTGGGAACGGAGCAAGGGCTCTATACCTTAAATACTGAGGATTTCAGCTATACACAGGTGCTTGATCAAGACGAGCTGCTAAAAGGATTGTTTATCCGCTCTTTGTGCCCTAAAGGAAATCTTTTGTTTATTGGGACTCACTCAAAAGGGCTTTATGTCTACGACTTTGATAGCAATAAAGTGGTTTATCATGTTCGAGCGCAAGATAGCCAAAGCCCGCTAGCGTCAAATATGGTGTTATCCATCTTTGAAGACTCGAGAGAAAGAATATGGTTAGGTACTATCAATGGATTAAGTGTATTGAGCGGAACTCGATTAAAGTATCAGCTGACAAATTTTAATCTGAGTCAGTATCAGCTTAAAAATACTTTGATTCGTGATTTCTATGAAGATAAAGAGGGACGTATATGGGTGGCGTCTCATGCGGGGTTATTTCGTTTTGAAGGAGAGCGTGTAGACAACTTTAAGGAAACTTTATTTGATCGTCGTAATGGACTGTCAGACAACACTATCTATTCTATTTTGCCGGATCAATACAATCGTCTGTGGTTGAGTTCTAACAAAGGTTTGAGTGTTTTTGATAGCACGACACTTGAGGTTATTAACTTTGACCAGATTGAGCAGTTGGGACAGTTAGAGTTTAATGGTCGATCGCGAGCGCGAGACGGTAATAATTTGATTTTTGGTGGTGTTAACGGATTAACTCAATTAACACCAGTGACCAGTCAATTGCGAGACATTAGTAAGCCAACCTGGATTACATCAGTCAAGTATGGGCGAGATTTCAATAGCATTTACGCCTTTCCTGACAAGTTATTGTTGTTTAAACCAGAACATAATGCTTTTCAAATCAGTTTTTCCAGTAGTTATCTTTATAACCCCTGGGACACTCAATATCGCTACCGTCTAAACCAAAGCAAGGAGTGGACAAACCTCCAAGGTCACAACGAGTTGGTGTTTGTTGGCCTAAAACCTGGACGTTATGAGTTAGAGGTACAGTCGAAAAGTCTCGGAGCTGACTGGAAGTTTGCCAAGAGGCCGCTGCTGTTTAAAATAGAAGAGATATTCTGGCTAAGTACTACGGCCAAGTTGCTATACATAACTCTGGTCGTTACTTTTATTTTTACCATCTTTTTGCAGGAATACCGTCGACGAAAACTGCAATATAAAGCGCTTTCAAAAGTTAAAGAAAGTGAAGGCCGAATGAAGGCTGCACTGCAAGCCAGTGGTCAAGGACTATGGGATTGGAGTACAGGAACCAATGCAGTAGTGCGCATTAACATCGAAAAGCTATTTAATATTGATCAGGATGATAGCTATGACGATCTGCATAGTCTGGATAAACTGATTTACGAAGCGGATCTTAATAAAATTGAACTACAACGCAAGTCATTATTTCTGGGAGAAAATGTAGCGGAGGTCCAATATCGAGTAAAAGATCCTGATGGCCAGTGGCGCTGGATCAATGATAAGGGCAGTGTGGTAGAAAGAGATCGAGAAGGTAATGCAAGCCGCATTACCGGAACTTATACCGACATCACCGCACTCAAACGCGCAGAAATGGACCTGAAAATATTTGATGAAATCATACACAGTATGACGGAAGCTGTGGTGGTAATGAATACCGACCGAGAAGCTATTTTTGTTAATCCCGCCTTTGCTCGTATTACCGGCTACGATGCGAACGAAGTTCTGGGTAAAGACTTTCAAGGAATGCGTTCAAGCAAACATTCCTATCAGTTTTACGATTCTATTTGGGATGAGTTTGTGGCCAATACCAAGTGGTATGGAGAAATATGGCTTAGATGCAAAAACCGTAAAGACATTTTATGCGCACTGGAAGCCTTTCAAATTTATGATGTACTAGAAGAGGTGCATCAATCGGTGCTTATATTCAATAACATCACCGAACGTCGTAAAGCCGAAGAAGAGCTGAGTTATCTTGCCCGTTACGATACCTTAACCGGATTGCCCAATCGTAGTTTATTTATGGACCGTCTAGAACACGCACTGGCATTGGCAAAACGTCATAACCACAACATTGCGGTGATGTTTATGGACCTGGATGGATTTAAAAATGTGAACGACTCTTTTGGTCATCAGGTGGGTGACTTTTTGTTGCAACATGCCGCCCAGGCCATATCCGAAATTCTACGAGAAGAAGATACCTTGGCACGTTTAAGTGGCGATGAATTTATATTACTTATCGAAGAGTACGATGAGCCAGAACAGTTGTCGATTATCTGTAAAAAAATTCTGAATGTATTTAATCAACCGATTCATTTGTCGAATCAAGAGATCGTAGTGACGGCCAGTATAGGAGTCAGTCAATATCCCAAAGATGCTGACGATGACACAACATTAATGAAGTATGCTGATACCGCCATGTATTACGCCAAAGAGAATGGCAAAAATCAATTTGCGTACTACGAAACAAAAATGCATGAGCAGGTAATACAACGTTTGTATATGGAAGGCCATCTGCGTCGAGCATTAGAAAACGACGAATTCTACATAGTCTTGCAACCGATTATTGATGTCACACGAAATCATGTGGCTGCGATGGAAGCCTTATTGCGTTGGGATAACCCAGAACTCGGACAAGTGTTTCCTTCTGACTTTATTCCTCTTGCTGAAGAAACCGGGTTGATCATTGATATCGGCAGAGTCGCATTGTTTAAAGTGTGTCAAATGATCAAGAAGTTGAATGCAGCCATTGAACATGAGATTGTTATTGCCGTTAATGTGTCGGTGCGACAATTGATGGATGAAGACTTTATCGAGCACGTAGAGTCAGCGATTCGTTCAGAGGGAATACCAGCCAGACAATTAAAAATAGAAATTACAGAAAGTATGCTAATGGCGAATGCTACCAAAACAGAGAACATTGTACGCCGGTTGAAAAAAATGGGAGTGATTGTTTCTGTCGATGATTTTGGTACTGGATACTCATCCTTAAGTTATCTAAAACGTTTTTCTGTGGATGAGCTTAAAATTGACAAAGAGTTTATTGCAGATATCTCAGAAGCTTCAAGAGACGAAAAGATAGTTAATGCGATTCTGGCGCTAGCCGAAAGTCTGGATATGCAAGTCGTTGCCGAAGGGGTCGAAACACGTCAGCAATACGACTACTTAAAGAAACGCAATTGCCAGTTCATTCAAGGATATTTTATTAGCAAACCGCTAGCAGAGATTCATGTGGAGTCATTTATTAAAGAGTATGGTGGCAGCATAACTTAAATAATTTTCCATTTGGGTTTATGATACCACCATCATCCATTCCATAAAAGACATTGAGTGTGCCATGTTGCCTGATCATCATCATTATCGTATTGCCGTTCATGACGCTGCTGCCCATCTGTTTGAGGTCACCCTGACCATAGCGAAACCATTGGCTTCGCAATCGGTACGTTTGCCTGACTGGATCCCTGGCAGTTATATGATTCGAGATTTTTCCAAGCATATTAATCAACTAACAGCCTATGACCTCGATCACAAGCCTTTGACTTGTCACAAATCGAGCAAATCAACCTGGGTTATCGCTTGTGAAGGCGGGCCTATTAGTGTTCGTTATTATGTGTATGCGTGGGATTTGTCGGTCCGTGGAGCCCATTTAGATCAGACCCATGGTTTTTTTAATGGCACCAGTGTTTTTCTTGAGGTCGTGGGACAGAGTGAGCTACCGTGTTTGTTGAGTATTATTCAACCAGAATTTGCAGAAGCGCAAAATTGGCGTGTAGCGACATCGATGCCACTTGCCAGTAATGAGCATCCTCAAGCTGCGAAACTTTATGGGTTTGGTGACTACTGGAGCCAGGACTACGATGAGTTAATCGATCATCCCGTAGAGATGTGCGACTTTGATTCTATTGTCTTTGAAGTCGCGGGCATCCCTCATGAACTCGTATTTTACGGTCGCCAAAGGGCAGATCTGGATCGAATCGCTCGCGATCTGACAGCAATATGCGAAGCTCAAATTGCTGTGTTTGGTGAATTGCCAGAAATAGAACGCTATGTATTTTTGGTGACGGTATTAGGTGAGGGCTATGGTGGTTTAGAACATCGCTCGTCCACGGCATTGCACTGCGCTCGGGCAGATTTACCTTTAGTCGGTGAAGATAAGTTATCGGATGGTTACAAGACTTTCTTAGGATTGTGCAGTCACGAGTATTTTCATACCTGGAACGTTAAGCGTATTAAACCCGCAGTCTTTTTGCCTTATGACTTAACGCGCGAAACCCACACGCCCTTACTCTGGGCGTTCGAAGGCATCACTTCCTATTATGACGAACTGGCGTTAGTTCGTAGTGGTGTATTGAATGAGCAAGAATACTTGGTCATGTTGGCCAAAACCGTTACTCGGGTTTATCGTGGTTCTGGACGCTTTAAGCAAACGGTGACTGAATCCAGTTACGATGCCTGGACACGCTTTTATCAACAGGACGAAAATGCTCCTAATGCCATTGTTAGTTACTATACAAAAGGTGCGTTATTGGCTTTGTGTTTGGACCTGTTGATCCGTAAGCGATCAGAACAAAAGTATTCTCTTGATCATGTAATGGCTTTGTTATGGCAAGAACATGGCCGTCCTGGCGTGGGAGTCGAAGAGGATACTATTCAAAAGCTGATTAAAGAACGTTTAAATCTTGACCTGTCTGATTTCTTCTCTATGGCGTTAGAGACCACCGATGATCTGCCTTTAGCAGAGCTGTTGGCTGATTATGGTGTTGAGTTATGCTGGCAAGCGGCAAGTCGTTATAGCGATCTGGGTGGCAAGCCATCGGAGCAAGAGGTTTCCGTTAATCTTGGGGCGACAGTACAGCAACATGCTTTGGGAGCCAAGCTTCGGTTTGTTTATCATCAGAGTACGGCTCACCGTGCTGGCTTATCATCGGGCGATATTGTGATCGCGGTTGATCAATTAAAAGTGACCTCTGCGAATATTGAATCCAGAGTGGCCAGCTACCAGGTGGGAGACACCATTCAATTTCATGCATTTCGTCGTGACGAGCTGATGAGCTTTGAGGTAGAGTTACAAGCGGCCGACAATAACACCGCTTACTTTAACTATGATGAGCAAAACTCAGACACAGTGGCTGGTTGGCTTACGCCATCATCGAAGGGTGAGTAAACCGATTACTTAAGTGATTAAGAAAACAATCGCCTGATAAAAGTGAACTGGTTACAATAACGCATACAACAAAAACAAGTGAGCAAGCTTGTTCAAAAATTGAGGAATTTCATGAAAGTCGTTTCATTTAATATTAACAGCCTAAGAGCTCGTATTCACCAGTTAGAAGCGGTGATTGAAGCGCATCAACCGGATGTGATTGGTTTGCAAGAAACCAAAGTGGCTGACGAAGCTTTTCCCCTCGATGATTTGGCGCATTTAGGTTTCCACATCGATTATCATGGTCAGAAAGGCCACTATGGTGTTGCAACTTTATCAAAAGAAAAACCAATCAAAGTTGAGAAGGGATTTGCGACAGACGCTGATGATGCTCAACGTCGAACGATCATTACTTACTATCAGGTCGGTGATAGACAGATCGGTGTATTTAACGGATACTTCCCTCAAGGTGAAAACCGCGAACATGAAACCAAGTTTCCTGCTAAGCAAAAATATTACGCTGATCTGATGGCCTTGGTAAAAGAGCGCCGTGATGAATCATTGATCATTATGGGAGATTTTAATATTTCTCATCAGGATCATGATATTGGCATAGGTCCACAAAATGCCAAGCGTTGGTTGCGCAGTGGTAAATGCAGCTTCTTGCCAGAAGAAAGAGAGTGGTTGAATGAATTGATGGAGCTAGGTAGCCTGGCCGATACCTTCCGCAAACATTATCCCGATGTTGATGATCGTTACAGCTGGTTTGACTATCGTAGCAAAGGCTTTGATGATGATCCCAAACGTGGGCTGCGCATTGATTTGATTGTTGCAACACCGGACCTGTATGAGGCTTGTACCAGTGCTGGGATTGATTATGATATCCGAGGGATGGAAAAACCGTCGGATCATTGTCCTATCTGGAGTGAGTTCTCTTTATAAAACAAAAACGCCGCAATCAATATTGCGGCTTCTTTTATCAGGCTTCAGCAATGGCGCCTTTTTGAACGCCTTCATAGGCTTTTACTTTAAAGTGATTGTTTGGATGTCGTTGCTTTAAACGATTCGCCAAAAACTGTGCAATCAACTCGACCGTTGAATCGGTTTTCATTACATCACATTGACGCGTCGGAACTTGCAATTCAAAGTAGCCTTGATTGGAAGTGTAACTGACGGTTGTGTAGTCAATGCCTTCAAAGTTATCTTCTTGCTTAATGTCTTCTTCGGTAATGAGGTAAATGTCTTCCCATTCTTCTGAAATAATTTGTGCTTGTTCTGCATTGATGACGCCATCTTGCCACACTTCGATTTTTGAGCGGTGGCCATGAGCGATGCGTTGACAGTCACCAAAATGTTTTTTCAGTCCGTGGGAGTAATGGTAGTAGGGGCCATCAATTTTTTCGGTTCGCAGAGCAATCTGAAGATCTTTGACATTATCAGGTAAAATGCGCAGCAAATGCTCTTTTAAAAATGGCGTCACCGATTCGGGCGTAATGCTATCGACCGGGACCAGGGCAACGGCCTGCGTTGGGGATACATGACGAAAACGACGTTGACTTAAATCCTGACATTCAATGATCAATTCATCGTCTTCTTGTTTAATGGTTGCCTGAGCGTAATGTTGCGGAAACACAAATTTGTGATCAATCAATTGATCCACATGCGCTTTTATTTGTTTTTTAACATGAGCAAAATCAAAAACCATCCCGTTATCATCCAGCTCACCTTCTAGCTCTACGTCCAAAATCCAGCTTTCGCCGACGATTCCACGGTGAGGATGAAAAAAAGAAAAATCAATAACGGTTAATTGATCGACAAAGAGTACTGACATAGCTTGAAATTCCGCTAAACAACTTGTTTAATGACGTTCATATATTAGCATACTCGACAGATATCAGCGCTGCCTGAAACAAAATCATCAATAATTCGTTGTGATAAGAATCAACATTGATGAATAAATGAACGAACAGGCAGTGAACACATCATAATGACAGGCAGGCAGATGGCAAAATATCAAATTTATGGGATTGGAAACGCGTTAGTGGATGTAGAGATCGAAGTAACGCCGGAAGAATTAACGCGACTGGAGATAGAAAAAGGGGTGATGACCCTGGTTGAAGAAGAACGCCACGACGAATTGATGTCGGCCTTAACCGGAGCACAACATAAGCGCGCCTGTGGCGGCTCTGCTGCCAATACGGTCATCGGTGCGGCTAAGTTTGGCGCACAGAGTTTTTATTCCTGCAAAGTTGCTGCTGATGAGACTGGCGATTTTTATGCTGCGGATCTGGCTAACGAAGGCGTAACGACCAATCTAACCGAGATGGAACGAGAAGAAGGTAAGACAGGCAAATGCCTGGTGATGGTCACGCCGGATGCCGATCGAACCATGAATACCTTTCTAGGCATTACTGGTGAATTAAGTGCTGCACAAGTCGACGAAGCAGCATTGGCGGATTCTGAATGGCTCTATATCGAAGGTTATCTGGTGAGCTCGCCGAGTGCGCGAGAAGCTGCTATCCAAACTAAAGCGATAGCCGAAAAACATCAGGTGAAAACGGCTTTATCATTGTCGGACCCCAATATGGTTAAGTTTTTTGGCGATGGCTTAAAAGACATGATCGGAAGCGGCGTTGACTTTTTATTTAGCAACGAAGACGAAGCTTTGATGTACACCGGGGCAGAGACTGTAGATGCTGCAGCAGAAGCGCTGAAATCGGTTGCCAAAGGGTTTGCTATCACATTAGGCGCCGAAGGCGCATTAATATGGGATGGCTCCGAGCTACACAGTATTGAACCTCATAAGGTGGAACCAGTCGACTCTAACGGTGCAGGTGATCTTTTCGCCGGTGCTTTCCTGTATGGCATTACTCATGGCCATAGCCACAAAAATGCCGGACGCCTGGCCAGTTTTGCCTCGGCGACTCTGGTTACAGAGTTTGGCCCTCGTTTATCCGCAGCTGGGCTAGAAAAAGTATTGGCGCGTAAAGAAGAGTTATTAAATGGCTAAACAACTTTGGATTATGCGCCACGGCGACGCTGCCTGGGTAGCAGGCAAGGATGCAGAACGTCCGCTCACTGATGCCGGTCGGCATCAGGTGAGAGCAGTGGCTGAGCAGTTGAAATCTCAGCTCAAGGGCACTTGCGATGTCTGGATCAGTCCATACCTAAGAGCTCAACAGAGCGCGCAGGTGCTACTGGATGCTGGCCAGATTGTGCCAGCCAATATGCAAACAGAGCCTATGATTACGCCTTCAGGCGATCCGGCGATGGTGGCCTCGCTCATAGAAGCCAGCGACTTCGAAAACCTGATTATTGTGGCGCACATGCCTCTGGTGGCTCGCCTGACCAGCTATCTGACACGAAATGACAGTGTCGAAGGCTTTTATACCGCTCAAATTGCACAGCTGAAGCAAAAAAGCGAGATGTGGGAGCATCAGCGCGACTGGCGGCCCTAAGTTACTGCAATATTGGTAGGTAATTGTCATTTTGTCGTAGCAATTAAGTGCTAAAGCTTCTAAAATTCGTCGGCTAAGGTAAGTGAGTTAGTGAGTTGTTATTTTGTCGATAGATGCTGTTTCTGGAGTAGCCAAAAAGTCACGTCAGCGTGCAGGCCGTTTGTTGACGGTCCTGATTACCATTGCGACCTGGTTAATTACCATCTGGTATTGCTTTAAAGCCATTATTTTTTCCAGTTTTTCTAAAAACGCCCGCATGCACGTGGATATCATCACCCGTGAGTGGTCCCAATCTCTCGTCAACCTTATTCGTTTGCGTATTCACGTCAGTGGCGATTTTGATGCCCAATATCAGTCTGGTAAGCCCTGTATTGTGATGTGCAATCATTCCAGCGCCTATGATATTCCCGTGAGCTTTTTGGCGATTCCTGGCAGTTTGCGCATGTTGGCCAAAAAAGAACTGTTTCGTATTCCTATTTTTTCTCAGGCGATGCGAGCGAGTGAGTTTTTGTCCATTGATCGCCAAGACAAAGATCAAGCTATACGTGATCTGGCCACCGCTAAAGAAAAAATGGAAGATGGCATCATTTTGTGGGTTGCACCCGAAGGTACTCGATCAAAAGAAGGGGAGTTGTTGCCCTTTAAAAAAGGCGGATTTCATCTGGCTATAGAGACAGGGGCAACCATTGTGCCTGTGGTTATCAAAGATATTCATCAGGTATTACCCACCAAAACGTTTCGCATGAGTATTAGTCAGGATATCGAAGTTCGCATTGGTGATGCGATTGATGCAACAGACTATGATATTAGTGAACGCGGCCAGTTGGTGGACGCTGTTCATCAAAGTATGGACGAGTTGTTAAAACCGGCTTTAAACATTGACTCTCAAAACTGAGGATACTATGTCATCTAATTTTTCTGAACATCTTGCAGAAGCTCAGTCAGAGCTGCATACGATTCGTGACTTTTTGCGCTGGACCTGTTCGCGACTTGATGAGGCGGATGTTTTCTTTGGGCATGGCACGGATAATCCATGGGACGAAGCCGTCGCTTTGATTTTGCCGTTATTGCGCCTGCCTTATGATTGTCCTGACGAGTTAATGGATACCCGCTTAACCACTACCGAAAAGCAACGTTTGGCGCAAGCGATTAAACAGCGTGTTGTGCATCGGGTGCCCGTGGCTTACTTGACTCAGCAAGCTTATTTTTGTGGGTTGCCTTTTTATGTTGATGAGCGTGTATTGGTACCTCGCTCACCGATTGGCGAATTAATTGAGCGCCAGTTTACACCCTGGGTTGATCCACAAAACGTTCATTCAGTTTTAGATCTATGTACGGGCAGTGGCTGTATTGCGATTGCCTGTGCGCAGTATTTTCCAGAGGCCTTTGTTGCGGCCAGTGATATTTCTACCGATGCGTTAGCTGTTGCAGAGTATAACTGCCAGTTGCTGGAATCAGAGCATGTGTGCCTGATGCAAAGTAATTTGTTCGATAAGATCCCAGAGCAGCAATTTGATGTAATTGTTTCGAACCCGCCTTACGTAGATGCCGAAGACATGGCTGATCTTCCTGACGAGTTTCGCTCAGAACCTGAGTTAGGTTTAGCTGCGGGTCACGACGGATTAGATCTTGTGCACATCATGTTGCAGCAAGCTCATCGTTATTTATCGGAGCATGGTATTCTGATTATTGAAGTGGGTAATAGCGCTGGTGCTCTGGAAGCGGCCTATCCAGATTTTGACTTTAACTGGATTGAGTTTGAACGTGGCGGACACGGTGTTTTTGTGATGACAGCAGAAGAAGTGAAACAGTTTGCCAAAGTATAGATGAAGCTTTTTTAATTAAGAGTTCCATAAAAAAAGAGCCGCTAATAAGCGGCTCTTTTTTTTGTTTGTGGCTACAGCTTAACTGCGGCGAACTCTACGTAGAGCGGCCAATAAGGTTAACGCTAAAATTCCGAAGCCCATAGTACCACCACCGCCAGAAGAAGGTGGCTGAACTTTGGTTGTAATACGGAAGGTTTCGGTCGTTGAGTTAATCGTTAACGACGCTGTTTGAGTGGTTTCAAAACTGGTGCTGCTGTTACTACGAACGCAGATAGTTTGATTGTTTTCAATCGTGCCTTCCGTTGATGTGAAGCCATTGGCCGCACAACCGATTGAATATTCACCATTCGCTACTCGAACACTCACTGGCACCTGAATACCTGTTACAGTAATCGTATTAGAGGTGTAGCTTGTGTTGGTTTCTGCACTGGTAACTGCGTTAAACGTAAACGCATCTGGCACACGATCAGGCAGGGTAGTTGAGCTAAACGATGCGTTTGCAGAACCAACCGTCAGCTGTGTGGTTGTGGTAACCATGTGGGCATCCGGTGTCGAGTGTCGCACACAGATTTGCGAACCGTTACGCACTGTTCCTGCATCCGTTGTAAAGCCACTCGCCGCACAGTTAATAGAGTACTCACCATCGGTAATTGATACCGGAACAGCAACATTAATGCCTGTGATGGTGATGGTGTCTGATGTTGCTGTTGCGCCCATCGCCGCTTCATTTTGCGCACTAAAGGCAAAGCTTTCGGGAGTGTCATCGTCAAACAGAGTCGCGCGGAAAATACCACGACCATAAGTTGCTGCAATTAAAGTCGTGTCGTTTTGCCAGATTAACTCATCAACCGACACATTTGCTGGACCGTCGTTTTGCAAGCTCCAGCTAATACCGCCGTTTTCTGAAGAGAACACACCAATTTCAGTACCGACATAAATGCGCTGATTGTTAGTTGGGTGGATAGCGATACCACGGATAGGTGCCGAAGGAATAGACTCCAGACCTGTGCCCGTTACGTCATTCCAGGTTGTGCCGCCGTCTTCTGATTTCCAGAGGTTATCAGGATCAAAGCCACCAAAGCTCGCGTAAACCACATTGGTGTTGTTATTAGCAACGGCTATACGTAAGAGGTTACGACCAGGCATGCTAGCCGTATCAATACGTGTCCAACTTGGTGTTGCCGCTAATGCATTGGTTGATTTGTAAAGTTGGCCATTGTTGTGACCAATGTAAACTACATTCGAGTTACCTGGCTCAACGGTAATGGCACTGATTGCGCTGCTCACAGAAGGTTTAATTGAACGCCAGTTTGGAGACGGATCTTTTACATTGCTCGTCATCCACAATTGCTCAGCACCACCAAACATACGCTGTTCATTATTTGGATCTAGTAGGAAGGGAGCGATAAAGTTCGGGTTATCGTCGGCCATTGCCGCATCATAGATGTAGCTTGCAGAGATTCCGCCATTCGTACTACGGTGGATTTGCAGGTCAACATATTCGCCATACAGATAGTTAGAATCGGTTGGATCGGCACCAGAATAACCACCGTCTCCGCCGAAAGATTCGGTCCAGTTTTCGCTGTCGCCTTTGTAAACCAGAGTTCCATTGTCTTGCGTGCCACCAACGATGGTGCCATCGGGTGCTACTGCAACACTATAAAACTGAGTGACACCCAGCTCATTATTCAGTTCTTGCCAGCCTGTGCTATTGATAACCGTATCGACATCATCCGTACGATAAACACCACCGTCGTTGGTAAAGAATACCTGCTTATTGTTAGTGCCATCAAAGCTTGGATGCTCAACGATATAGTGATGATCCGCGTGGGCAGAATCTGGTGAGCGATACCATAAACTGATCTTGGTAAGTGACTGGCCGCTGTTATTACTACGCCACAAATCAATACCACCCACAATAACCTGTGTAGGATCAGTAGGATTAACCCATAGCGCATTGTCGTACCAGCCCTGACCACCCAGGTAACTCGTACCACTGTTTCTTAGGCTGTAAGACTGGCCGCCGTCTGTTGAGCGCCAAATTTCACCACTGTCTTTATTGATCGAGGCATAGACGGTGTCAGGAGAAGAGTTCGCATATTCGACTTCGGTACGACCGTCATTGGGTGCGCCAGTGGCTTCTTGCCAGGTAACACCGCCATCTTCTGTGTAGTAGATTTTCTCCCAGGTGCCGGCAACCGCTTTGTTGTTGTCGGTGGGGTGGAAGTCGATGTCGTTGGTGCGTTCGCTTAACGTTTCTGTCCAGGTGTTACCACCGTCAGTCGAACGCCAGATACCACCATGAGTGGCTGCTAGTAAGGTATTACCATTGGGCGACATGGCCAAACGGTTTACCCAGCGAAAATCGCTGTTACTGGCCGTCTGACTTAGAGAATTCCAGGTGTTACCACCATCGGTACTTTTAAAGACACCCAGGCCAGTGATGTAGTGAATGTTAAAGACACCTTCACCTGTACCTGCGTAATAAACGTTGGAGTCGCTAGGGTCGACAACCAGGCTAGATACCGCCAGGTTAGACATAAAGTCGTTAATCGGAGCCCAGGTGGTTCCAGCGTCTGTTGTTTGCCATAAACCACCAGAAACTGAACCCGCAATCATGCGATCAGAGTTTGTTGGATCAAAAACCAATGAGCGGATACGTCCGCCGATGTTACCAGGGCCTAGTGCAGTCCACTGCGCTGACGATAAGCCTGCATCATTGCGTACCAGGCTGCGCATTTCCTGTACTTGCTCTTGAGCCTGTAACCAGTTCTGCTTATTGATCTTTCCATCCTCGCTGGACATCTGCTGAGCGCGAAAGTGCGCTGCACGCCCAGGACTGTCTGGCTTAGGGTTGCTCAGCTTAAAGACTGCGCGGTCGAGTTTGGCCTGCGGCATTTGGCAAACGTCTTTTAAACTCAGACTTTTGTAGCGCTCAAGTTGAGGAAGCATGTCGCTTGGAATCCCTCGAAGCTCAGCCACTGAGTGAGGATCGAGATTACCATCACACGCTGAATCTGGTGTGTGGTTAATGTAGATTGCCGCTAAAAAGCTGGTAGCTAATAGCGAAAAACCAAAATGTTTTTTGGCGTTAGATGACATAACTTATTCCTTAGGAAGGATGGTAAAAAAAATAGTTTTAGTTGCTTGGGTAGGCGCTGACTGGGAAGTAGAAGTTTGTCGAAACTCGACAGAAAATTTGCCGCTGGTCAAAAATTTTAAACTGCGGACACGCCCACGCTCATCCAGTACTTTCTCGGCATCAACATTTTTGCCCATAATAGGGCGCCATGTTTCACTGACACTGTCGTTCACAACAAAGGCTTCACGATAGCGAAGTTCAACCTCGTCGTGAGAGTTTAACGAAGACAGCATTTCGGTAGTGCCTTGTTCCTGACTATTGGTGTAAGAACATGCGCTTAACACCATTGCCAGAACACTGGTTAACAAAAATTTTAGTTTAGACAAAATAGTAAAGTCTGCTCAATTAGTCGGAAAAGTATACAATATAATGTTTGGAGATGATTTGATATTAACTATTTCTCACATCTATCTGTAAAATATTTACACTAAGCGTTCGCGCGTTGCTTACGCCGATAGTGGTGCTGGATATGACGAAACTCAGGATTTACGGTGACCGCTTTAAGCAATTTAGCGACTTTTTGCGGCGCTGGAGAAAATTTAGGAAGCTGATACCAGTCACGCCCATATCCTTTATAGGTGGTAATTTCTGCCTCTTTACCGATGAATTTCTGAAAACGACTGGGAATATGACGCAAAGTCACTTCAAAACTTCCATCATCTAATCGGTTAGGGGAAACATTAATAATTTGATCGGGCATTGATAATCCAGAAAACAGCAAGATTTATAACAAAGTGATCATATTATAGCCGAACTGCCCCAACTTAATGAATATCCCTTAGGGTTAGAAAGGGAAAATTTATCTCTAAAATCGAACTTTTTTATTCGAGTTTTCATGATTTTCTCTTAAATAGCCCAGCAAACAAGGCAAGCAGAGCTTATTTTGGGCAAAGCACGTTTTTGGCCGTTGTTGAGCGATTAAGATAAAGAAAGATAGGAAAGTTTACGTGTAAGCGAGTAGTTGGCTTCGAACCAACTGATTGATAGTCGAAGGAGTGATTATTTAAGCCATGGTGGTTTTGAAAATTGAAGCGGGTAGAGCAGAGGATTGAAAACACTCGTGCAATAGACGGCGGGAGTTGAATTTACCTCTACAACAAGGGACTTAAAATCCTCCGCTTTTACCGATATGGCGGTTCGAGTCTGCCCCTGGGCACCACATCAGTGGAGAGCTCGAATCTCTCAGACAGGTCTTATATTTCACCAATCAAAGCCGAGCACTTTTCAAAGTAAGCCGCCATTGGCGATAACTTAACTCCCATTCAAACTTTGGACTGCTATTTAAAAATTCAATTGCCGCATCTGCGCCTTCAGCATGGTAGATCGCTCTACACTCATTTTGCTTATCGGTATATTCAACTTCTTCTCTTAAAGAAGGGTATTTTCGAAGAGGGATAGTGACTTTTTCCATTTGACTTAAAGCCGCCCTGATCTCTTCGGCATAACAATATACGGGATGCTCACTGTCTCTTCCTTTGATATGCTCTAATGCCAAGTTCACGAGCCACTCTTGTTTTTCATGAACATCATCTAGCTTTTCTAGATGGGCTAAAAAATAATCTCGATTGTATGGCGTAATCAGAGCAATCCATGCCCCCCAGATAACTCCTCTCCAATTAAAACTCAGTAAATCTTGCAGCAACAATTCATTAATATTACAGACCGACTTTGAGCAACAATATAGAAACTCAAGCGGTTCACAAGCAATACCAGGATACTTATCGATGTATTTTGAATATCCCTGAATCTTTGCGAGCTCATGCTCCAGAAATCCGATAGCCCTATTTTCGTTCATTAGCTCAAGATAATAAGCGGACGAAAATAACTCTCCAAAATCATAATAATTATAACGATACTCTGACATAGCAAGGCCCCTCAAAACTGTTTACCATTTTATCTTAATACAATGAAAGTTGTTCATTATCCTTGGTCTGTATTGCCTCTTCTTAGATGATTCTACATACCTCAATAACGCCTTTCAAAGCGACTTAAGCCGTTTTGCTTTAAGGGACAAAGCATTCTGTCATCCAATAATATATGCCAGCGTATTCAACAATGGTTCCTATTTTGGTTCTATTTCGTACACCTTCTTACCAGCCCGGTAAACTTTAGAAATGGATTGAGTATTAGAGATATCCTCTAGAGGGTTCTTTTTCAGGAAAACCATACTGGCCACTTTCCCTCGTTCTATAGTGCCTTGAGAATCGGATATACCCAATTGCTTAGCGGCATTTATCGTAGCCATTTTTAAGATCTCGCTATTAGGGATACCTGCATCAGAAAATAATTTCATTTCTTGATGAACACTCAAGCCTGGTATCACCCACGGATTTCCAAGGTCGCTACCAATGGTGAGAGGGACGCCTTCTTTATACAATCTGTATACGAAGCCTAGCACCTTAGGCCAGACTTTCTGTGCGCGATTGAAGTCGTCTTCTTTCCAGCCCAGATTGAAGTTAAAAAAGGTTCTCCAGTTGTTTAACAGCTCAGGATGAACTCTGTTAAGATCTGGGTGTGAAGTAACATCTAAGCTATTTCCATAAAAGCTGTTTTTAAAGACGATTAACGTTGGGTCAACATAAACTTCTTTCTCTCTTAATGTTTGATAAAGCTCACGCATTGATTCGGAATCAAGATCCACTTTTTCATACCATTCAAAGTGAGCAAAGGAGCCTGGCCGAGAGTTTTTTTCAAACTCGTCTCTTGCATCAGCTCTTAGCAAACTCGGCGAAATCGGCATAGCATGAACCAAGCCATCGATATTCCAACTTGCAGCATCCGTCCAACTGATATCTTCAAGATGAGCAATGACGGTCATGCCAAGGTCATGCCCAAGCTTAATGCCGTCTCTAACCTGTTGTTCAGTTAAACCCGAATAGAGCTTTATTATGTCTATGCCAGCGGCGTGTTGCTGTTCAATAGCTTTCTTCAGGGGCATTTTATTGTTGATATCTATGACGAGGCCATCAAAAGCGCCCTGATTAAGTATTTCACCTGCCACTTTAGCACCTGGCCCAACAATACTTCCTTCCTTTACTCCATTCTTGTATCGAAGGTTGTATTCACTGCTCCCTCCAGGATTTCTAATGAAAGTTACTCCCCACCTTAGTAATTCACGTGCGTTCCACAAAGAGACTTCATCACTACTATTGGCACTGAGAAACAACTTTCCTTGCTTTTTCTTAAAGGAGACTTCACCCAATGAAATATGAGCATGGGTATCGATAAATCCAGGAACCACAAACTCCCCTTGAGCATCAACAGTGTTCGCTGCTGAATATTTTTCTGGTAAGTCAGCTCCAACATATTCGATCATACCAGATTGAATAATTAAGTAGTTACCTTGTTGGATACTGCCTTTATTTACATCAACTACATTTATATTTTTAAATATTATGACGTCATCGGTTGCGATAAGTTTGGCTTGTGCTTTTGAAATAAAAATAGAGCTTATTAAAACAACGATTAGTATAAAAATTCTCATGAACGACTCCACTATATTGATTTATTAACTACAGTGATACCGTTGCAATTATCCTTACAGATTAATTTTAAAATTTTTGGCTTCCTATATAAGAATGTTTAGTTCTATTTTTTTTGAAAGGTTAAGCTAATACTTTGTTAAGTGGAATGTTGGCTCGATTTTTTGGAGTGCTTAACAAGGATGAAACAGCTTTAGGGGTAGCCAATAGATAGCCTGTAAATAGCAATAGCACATGAGTGTCGAGGCTATATTGATGAGTAAATACTTTCAGTCTGATTTTGTGTGGGGAGGGGAGCTATTACTTGAGGCGTCGGCCTGCTAAGGGTTTTAACAGGCTGTTTTGACTGAAGCAATGAAGCTAACTTAATACATAGTAGTAATATTAAGTTTAACCTTACTAGAGCTATTTTAAAGTACTCAGAAAGTCATTGTGCTTCTTGATCTTTCTATGATTAATAAACCATGCAAGGATCAACCAGAAAATACCAAAGCAATAATTGAATAATATATCGCTCAGCATTCTTCCAAGAAAAACTAACTCATAGATAAAAGAAACTGCAACTGCCACGCTAAATACAAAGACAATATAATTGGTTAACCTTCCCCTATATAATGCTTCCATGCTCATTTTTTCTTCAAGATCAATCCAATTACTGGTTGAAGTGGCAATCATCTGATAGCTTAAGAAACGGCTTTTTAGCGCTGGAATTAATGCAAAAAAACCAACAAAAAGTCCAAAGAAGATCCATAGCTTGGTATGAATGGCCCATGACTCGACAAATGCAGTAAACAATAACCAGACCATAGCTAAAATCACAAACAGCTCAAGAATGGAGACTGCCAACAAACCTAGCTTCTTTGCAATAAGCTTTCTTTTTAACTGTTTTTTATTAAAGCCATTATCGACGGGCTGAGCTAGCCAACTATTCGACAAGGTCTCAAAATCAAGATCGTCTTTCATTTTTATATGCTCCTGTATGTGCTCGACCTACTCAGCTTTAGTCATAATTTCTTGTAGAGACTTTTTGGCGCGATTGACTCTTACCGCAACATTATTTTCAGTAATTCCCATAATTTCTGCTATATCCTGCTGCTTCAAACCATCAAGAAACAACGTGATGAGCTGTCGTTGTATTAAAGGTAACTGTCTAATAGCCTTCATTAATCGGTCAAGCTGTTGTTCTTTTGAGTAGTCTTGCTCAAGAGAACTCTCTGATGCTACCTCACAGGTATCCTGTGAGGTTTTTACTTGCTTAACTTGTTTTTTAACATGCCCCACAGCAACATTATGAGCAATTTTATAAAAGAATGTTTCTATAGAGCTATCGCCACGAAAGCGGTCTAGTGCCTGCCAGATTGCAAGAGCCATCTCTTGCTGAAGCTCTTGTTGCAAGTGAGGCATCATTTCATAAGCCGAAGCAATTCGTGCAAGCCGTGGCCAAAACTCTTCTAGTTTTTTGTCTTTATCTATTTTCATGTTTGAGTTCTGTTGAGAGATAATTTATCAGTATTTGAATACGCATCATTTGTAAATACTTGCCAGAAAGAACATCTAACTCATCACAAACAAATGCTTAAATACTGCCATTGGCTATGCGACTATCTCCTGAGAAACGAAAACTATGACACCGAAGGCAACGACAAACTCCAATGCAACATAAGCAACTCCTAGCTTAAAGACACGTTGAAACCATTTACTTTGTTTTAAATTAGTCATTAGTTTTTTCAAAATCATACCCGTCCATATTTTTGATTGTTACTCTACTAGTGTTCAACAAGGATGTTTCCTTACATTCTTATTTATATTTTTTCTGTTAACTTCAAGTCAAGAGTTGGAAATCTTGGAAAGTGTTTTAAAAACAATATGTTAAGAGCATTATTTTACCTCAAGAAATTGTTCGATATTCAATCAGAAAAAGGAAACTACCGCTCTGGTTGTGTCGCGATGGAGATTAGGTGGCTTCGGTATTCCAAAGCTTCTAAATAGAGGTAGTTCTTCAGCCAAGGAGTTGCTTACTGATGATAGTGGTGATGAAGATAATGGCGGCTGACATCACCTTTTGGTCACTCCTTAATATAGAAGTTGTCTGAGCCGGGTTCTGATTGGCCTGATGTTGCCACTGCGGGATTTTAAGTTATCTGGTGCAATACTAGGGAGGAATGGTTACTCCCTAATGGTGCCCGGGGCCGGACCCGAACTGGCAGATTGTTATTTCCCTAAGATCTTAAATTATCTGGCGCTAGTAGCATTAGGGGAAATGGTCACTCCCTAAAAAATCATGGTTATCGGGATATGCTGGTAGAGAGGAAGGTGTAAGGGTGACCAAAGGTTTCGGTCCCAAAAAAACAAGAAATGGGACACCCATCTTCCTTAATCTTTGGATACACTTGCTCAAGGCTAGAAAGGGAAGCTTTCACGTTACCTACACAATGTTTATACAGATGTTTTCCATTAACTGCCTTTGTACTGCGAGAGCTTATAGCCAATTCATCTATTTATAAAAGCCCTGAAAAACAAGAGGTTAATCACCTATTTTATCTAGCTTTTATACCTTTTATCTCATACATAGAACTTATTGCTCTAAGAAACCTTAAAAAAAATCCACTTTTCGCTAAACCTTTTTTAAAAAATCTGGATAAGGGATACATAGGCTGGTGATATTTCGCTCTGCGGTTCTTAAGAGCGGAACGCCACAATTGAATATTTCGGTTATCAAAT
>NZ_JAMXSB010000019.1 GCF_024124665.1 Pleionea sp. CnH1-48 | reverse complement strand
ATACGATATCGTTATCCTTTCACTTTAAGATTAGTGAGCTAATTTGGTTCTAACTCTATTCAGCAACCCTCTTTTTATAAGGGTTGCTGCTGCATCCTATCAAAATCATCTTCAGCGCTTTAGCCAGTACCAGAATTGCCCTAGATATTCGTGCAAAGCAAACTGGCTTTTCGAGAGAGCGTGAGCAGAAGGCAGAAAGTGATTGATATTTCTCTCCACATGCTCTGGTGCTTCAAATACTGTCGGGGCAGGCGTTATTTTAAGACCTTCATGATTGAAAGCGCCATAAGCCCTTGGCATGTGCCAGGCGTGAGTCACCAGCAAAATTCTTTCTATTTTCTGTTCTTTTAATAAAACGGCCGAGAAAGCGGCGTTTTCGGCGGTATTTTTACTCTTAGGCTCAAGCCAGTGTGCCGGGCTAGCCAGCTCTTCACTCAGAGAAGAGTTCATCAAGACGGCTTCTGGGGTTGCGGCACCAAACACCTGGCCACCACTGACAAGAATAGGCAACTGGGTCTGTTTATGCAGATAAGCACCGTAACGGAGCCTTTGCAGAGTGGTTCCATTGACTGTATCCAGATTGCCAAACTCTGGCGCTTTGGTGAGTCGGCCACCGCCCAGTATGACAATCGCTTGAGGTTGAGTGGCAGGATCTTGTGCCATCATCTCTTGCAGGTCATTGTCTGATAATGCGGGATAGTGCTCGAGTGAGCGTAGTAGCGCTGAGGCAACCGTTGGAATACTCAGGGTGAAAAAGCTGCCAATGCTAAGGGCTAGAATTAAAATGCTCATTAAGTGAAAACGTCTCCAGAATATCCATGCGGTAAGGGCCATCAGCAGATTGCCTCCTGGGGGAAGGAGAATAGCCTTTATCGCGTAGGTTGTTATGGGATCTAAACTCATTATCATCTTCCTGGTGAGGTATTCATTATTATTGTCCTATCTTTTCGATAGATTTTCACAAGCTGATGGTTGAACGGTTGTTGCAGGCTGGGTTGCTGCGGTATGATTGCGCTCTATTTGTGTCAGTCTAGTACGCTAGTCCCTTTGGGCACAATCATTAACTATTTTAACGTGTAACGAGGTTTTGGGTAAGTCGCCATGCAGGAACAGTATAATCCGCAAGAAACAGAGCAAAGCGTTCAGTCTTTCTGGGCTGAAAATAAAGTCTTTAAAGCGGTTAAAGATGCCAGTAAAGAGAAGTTTTATTGCCTCTCTATGTTCCCCTACCCTAGCGGGCGGCTCCACATGGGACACGTCAGAAACTACACCATTGGTGATGTGATATCGCGCTTCCAGCGTATGCAGGGTAAAAACGTCATGCAGCCTATGGGGTGGGATGCGTTTGGTTTGCCCGCCGAAAATGCGGCGATCAAGCATCAGGTGGCTCCTGCTAAGTGGACTATCGAAAACATTGCCTACATGAAAGGTCAGCTTAAGCAGCTGGGTTTTGCTTATGATTGGGACCGTGAATTGGCAACCTGTGAGCCTGAATATTATCGCTGGGAGCAATGGTTCTTTGCCAAACTGGTCGATAAAGGTTTGGCTTATAAGAAAAAGTCAGCCGTAAACTGGTGCCCTAACGATCAGACCGTATTGGCCAACGAGCAGGTGCATGAAGGCAAGTGCTGGCGCTGCTCTACTACCGTTGAACGCAAAGAAATTTCACAGTGGTTTATCAAGATCACCGAATATGCAGAAGAGTTGCTACAAGACATCGATAAGCTGGAAGGCTGGCCTGATAGCGTTAAAACCATGCAGCGCAACTGGATTGGCCGCTCTGAAGGTGTTGAGATGTCCTTCAAGGTTAAAGATCGAGACGAAGTGATCGAAATTTATACCACTCGACCCGATACCGTGATGGGTGTTTCTTATGTTGCTGTCGCGGCACAACACCCATTGGCGGCCAGTGCTGCCGAAAACAACCCTGAGCTGGCAGCATTTATTGAAGAATGCAAGCAAACCACCACATCAGAAGCTGATATGGCGACGATGGATAAAAGAGGGGTAGCGACTGGCTACAGTGCGATACATCCTATTTCTGGCAAAGAAGTACCTGTCTGGGTCGCTAACTTTGTCTTAATGGATTATGGACACGGAGCCGTTATGGCGGTTCCTGGTCATGATCAGCGCGACTGGGAATTCGCGACCCGTTATGGCATTGATATCCAACAAGTGATTGAACCCGCTCAATCTGATATCGAATGTGATCTGACCAAAGAAGCCTTTACCGAGAAAGGCAAACTGATTAATTCGGGCGAATTTGATGGCTTAACTTCGCAACAGGCTTTTGACGCGATAGCGGCCTGGTTAGAAGAGCGAGAGTCAGGTAAGAAACGTGTGAACTATCGTTTACGCGATTGGGGTGTCTCACGTCAGCGTTACTGGGGAGCTCCCATTCCTATGGTTCACCTGAAAGATGGTGAACAAGTGCCTGCCACAGAATTTCCTGTCGAGTTGCCTACCGAAGTCACTATGGATGGAGTGAATTCTCCGCTTAAAAACAACCCAGACTTTGAGCAGGTTTCTGTTAATGGTGAGTCAGGTGTTCGTGATACCGATACATTTGATACCTTTATGGAATCTAGCTGGTATTACGCTCGCTATTGCTCGCCCCGTTACGATGAAGGCATGCTGGATCCAGAAGAAGCGAACTATTGGCTACCTGTTGATCAGTATATTGGTGGTATTGAGCATGCAACCATGCACTTGTTGTACTTCCGTTTCTTCCACAAATTGATGCGTGATGCAGGACTGGTAAATAGTGATGAGCCTGCCAAGCGATTGTTAACTCAAGGTATGGTACTGGCTGAAACTTTCTTCCAGGAAAGCAGCGATGGAAAGAAAACATACTTTGCACCTACTGAAATCGATACCGAAAAAGACGACAAAGGTAAAGTGATCCGCGCGACCGACAAAGCCACTCAGCAAGATGTGGTGATTGGTGGCATGGAAAAAATGTCCAAGTCGAAAAATAACGGCATTGATCCACAGGCGCTGATCGACGAGTTTGGTGCCGATACTGCAAGACTTTATACCATGTTTGCAGCGCCACCCGAGCAATCATTGGAGTGGCGTGATGATGGTGTTCAGGGAGCGTTTAAATTCTTACGTCGTCTGTGGAAAATGACATACGAGCACATTCAGTCAGGTGCTGTTGCAGAGCTAGATGTTGCACAATTGAACAATGACCATAAATCACTTCGACGTAAGACTCATGAAACGATTAAAAAGGTTACCGACGACTATGGCCGTCGTTATCATTTCAATACAGCCATTGCTGCTGTTATGGAGTTGACCAACGCTATTGCTAAAGCTCCAGCCGCTTCTGAGCAAGATAGAGCGGTTGTACGTGAAGCGCTAGAAGCATCAACATTATTGTTGTCACCTATCACGCCTCATATTTGCCACGACTTGTGGAAGCAGTTAGGTCATGACGAAGCTGTGATTGATGCGCAGTGGCCTACGTATGATGAGTCTGCGCTAGAGCTGGACGAAATTGCTTTGGTTGTGCAGGTCAATGGTAAGTTGCGCGCTCGTATTCAAGTGCCTGCCAGCATGTCGAAAGATGACATCGAAGCGCAAGCACTTCAAGACGAAAACGTTACACGTTTTACCGAAGGCAAAACGGTACGTAAAGTGATTGTAGTGCCAGGTAAGCTGGTCAATATTGTAGTAGGTTAAATATGATGAAGCAGGCGCGAATAATTGGGCTGTTAATTATCGGACTCACATTAACGGCCTGTGGTTTTCATTTAAAAGGGCACACTAATGCTCAACCCTTGTCGGGTATGATCATTGATGTGATTGCCGAAAATCGCTTTGGTCCACTAGAGCGTTTGCTACGAGCGCGCCTGGAGCGCTCGGGTGCTGTGATTAAAGCCGATGAATCTGCCCGTTTTCAGCTGCATATCGATGAGCAACAGCTGAAGCGTCGCGCGTTGTTGCGAACGGAAACAGGGCGTGTTGGTGAGTATGAATTGACCTTGATGATCAAGGCGCGAATATTCAAAGTTCCATTAACAGACCCTGTAAACCTGAATCTTTCTGCGTCTCGTGAGTATGTGTATGACAGTACGCAGTTACTGGCGAGTAACGAACAAGAACAATCGCTAATTCGTGATATGCGACAGGATTTGAGCGAGCAAATCATTCGCCAATTGACTCATGCCAAAAGCTTGCAGGAGTTAAGCGTTGCCCATTAAAGCAGAACAGCTGGCGACAGCACTAACAAATGCTCATCATCATTTTTTAGTGACGGGTGACGAGCCTCTGCTGGCAATGGAAGCGCAGGACTTGATCCGCAAACAGGTTCGTCAGGCGGGTGTCTCTGAGCGCCAGTTATATGACGTGGGTCGAGGTTTTGATTTCGCTTCGTTGAATGTGGCTGCCGATAATTTTTCTCTGTTCGCAGAAAAAAAGCTGATTGAGTTGCGATTTGATAAGCTGCCAGATAAAGGTCAGCAAGACAAACTGGCTGAATTATTGGCGAACCCCGACGAAGATACCTACTGGTTGATTACCTGTCCCAAGATGGATAAACGCCAGCTAGGTAAGTCCTGGGTAAAAGCCATTGATGCGAATGGTTTGGTGGTGCAAATTTGGCCTGTCGCAGGTTATCAGCTGGCAAGCTGGATTCAACAACGAGCACAACAAATGCAGCTTCGTTTAGGTAGCGAAGCGGCTCAACTGCTCGCTTCTCGTAGCGAAGGCAACTTGTTAGCCGCAAAGCAGGATCTGGATAAGTTGCAGCTGTTGTATGACGATCAGAACATTAATACTGATGAAGTACTGGCCGCCGTTGCCAACAATGCTCGTTATTCTACTTTTGAGCTGATTGATACGGCGCTATCCGGTAATCATGAAAAAGCTGGCCGGATTTTACGGCAGTTACAAGATGAAGGTGTAGCTTCAGTTATTTTGGTCTCTGCGGTCTATCGAGAGTGCCGGCAACTGGCTTCTATGTCACAAGCAATGGCCAGCGGAATATCTGTTAACGAGGTGATGAATCAGTTTCGTGTCTGGCGTACTCGTAGCCGATTGTTGTCTACTGCGCTACAGCGTGTACCACCTGCAGCCTGGAACCGGATTGTTGTGCGTTGTGCGCATTTAGATAAAGTGGCTAAAGGCCAGGCGGTCGGTAATGTTTGGGATGAACTCATGACTTGTTTGCTATTGATGGGGGGAACCCCGCTTTGGCGCAAGATATCGTGAGCATCGTTGCTCAAAAGCCGCTGCTGATCTTTGGAGGGACTTTTGATCCTATCCATTTTGGTCATTTGCGTCTGGTTGAAAACCTTAAAAATTTATTGCCTGATGCTGACATTCTTTTGGTCCCCAGTGCTGAGCCGCCACACCGAGATTCTCCTGGTGCCAGTTCGCAGCAGCGTTTGGCGATGCTCAAGCTGGCGGTAGAAGGCGTTGATAGGGTGCAAATTGATGACCGTGAGCTACGGCGTAGTGGGCCATCCTATAGCATTCTGACTATGCAGGAGTTAAGGGCTGAGTACCCGTTGCGACCTATACTGTGGATTATGGGGAGTGACGCAGCCGCTCATTTACATCGCTGGCATCGATGGCAAGAGATTGCTCAGTCGGCCAGTGTTTTGATTGTGGCGCGGCCAGGTACTGAGCGTGAAGCAATGCCCGAAGTATTGGCGCAAGATTTTAACTGGTGTGAAACGCTAAGTGAGTTGGCTGTGAACGCCAATGGTCAGATTGGCTGGCAACAATGTCCTCTTTTGGATATTTCTGCGACTCAAATACGAACATTATTAAAACAAAATCAATCGATTCGTTTTTTACTTCCCCAGTCTGTAATAAAATATATAGAAGAGCAACGACTCTATCAGGAGTGAGTCGCTCACATTTTTCAGGTAAGGCCGTGGCTTTGCCATCAATATTAACAAGGTAAATGAATGGATAGTGACACTTTAAGACAACATATTGTTGATCAACTTGAAGATTTAAAAGCACGTGACTTAACAATGATTGATGTGCGTGCAAAAACCAGTATCACTGACTATATGTTTGTGTGCTCTGGTACTTCTAATCGCCATGTGAAATCAATTGCAGAGTCATTGGTGGTGAAGTTGAAAGAGTTGGGTGCCAAACCGCTTGGCGTTGAAGGAGACAGCAACTCAGAGTGGGTTCTGGTTGATTGTGGTGACGTGATCGTTCACGTTATGCAAGCCAATGCTCGAGATTATTACCAAATTGAAAAGTTATGGATGGCTGACACTCCTTCATGATCATTAAACTGATTGCTGTCGGCCATAAAATGCCTGCCTGGGTGGAAACTGGTTATCAAGAATTCGCCCGTCGCATGCCCAGAGAATGTCGATTGGAACTTGTTGAGATTGCTGCTGCCAAAAGAGGGAAGCAAGCAGACATTCCCAGGATTATGGCCAAAGAAGCTCAACAAATGAAAGCCGCTATTCACTCAAGTGACCGAGTGGTTGCACTGGATGTTAAAGGCAAACATTGGTCGACTCAGGAGCTTTCTCAAAAGTTGACGCAATGGCAGCAATTAGGCAGTAATGTTTCTTTACTGGTCGGTGGCCCTGAGGGGATGACGCAAGATTGTCTGCAAATGGCCGACGAAAAATGGTCATTGTCGGCTCTGACACTGCCCCATCCACTTGTTCGAGTTGTCGTGGCCGAGGCTCTTTATCGGGCCTGGACTCTGACCGTTAACCATCCTTATCATCGCGAATAATGGTGCAATATTAATGCACTCCTATCTGCTTAGCGTCCATGTTGCAGCGTAAGGTCACTATAAAGAATCCTTTTCGAGAGCTGGCTTATTATCAAAGCCGAGTTTTTGTTGCCTTTTTTATTATCATCGCATTGATGGCTGGCCTGTTGTTTTGGGTCGCGAACTTGCAGGTTTTTCATTACGAAAACTATCGTACACGCTCTGACGCCAATCGCATTCGGGTGCGTCCTGTTGCGCCAACTCGAGGTCTGATTTATGACCGCAATGGCGTCATTCTGGCCGAAAATCGTTCTGTTTATTCCTTAGAACTTATCCCTGAGCAAGTGGATGATATTGATGAAACATTGAGTCAGCTTAAAGAGCTATTGCAGTTGGATGATGATGATATTGAGCGTTTTCATAAAGAGAAGCGCTACACCCGTCGCGAGCGATTCAAAAAGATACCCATCAAACAGAAGCTGACCGAAAAACAGGTGGCTTTGTTTGCAGTGAATCGTTTTCGGTTTAAAGGCGTCAGCGTTGAAGCTCGATTGGTCCGTTATTACCCTTACGGCAGTGTATTGGTTCATGCGTTAGGATATGTTGGGCGCATTAATGATCGAGAAAAAGCGCGTATTGATGCTGCTAATTACAAAGCGACTCATCATATTGGTAAGGTAGGGCTCGAAAAACACTATGAGTCAATACTGCATGGCACGATTGGTTCCCGTGTGGTGGAAGTGGATGTCCATGAGCGAGTACTACGAACCTTATCAGAGCAGACACCTCAAAATGGTGTCGATCTTCATCTGTCTCTGGATGTAGAGCTTCAACTCGCTGCAGAAAAAGCCTTAGCTGGACGCCGTGGTGTGATCGTCGCCCTTGATCCTGCTAATGGTGATGTGTTGGCCTTGGTCAGTAATCCCGGTTACAACCCTAATTTATTTGTCACGGGCATTTCGAGTAAAGATTATAACAAGCTCTTGAAGTCTCAAGATCGTCCGCTATTTAATCGTGCACTACGCGGCCAGTATTCACCAGGGTCAACCATCAAACCACACATGGCTTGGCTGGGATTAACTTCAGGCATGATTACTCCATCCTATACTGTTGAAGATCCTGGCTTTTTTATGTTGCCCAATGATGAGCGACGTTATCGTGACTGGAAAAAGTTAGGGCATGGAAAGCGCATAGGTTACAAACAAGCCATTGCGCAGTCGTGCGATACCTTTTTCTATGATCTGGCAGTCCGATTAGGAATCGATCGTATCCATCCAAGTATGTCCAAGTTTGGTTTTGGGCAGTTGACCGGAATCGATATGGGAGAAGAGGTACCTGGTTTGATGCCCTCCAGAGATTGGAAGCGAGGGGCCCGTCGCGCGCCCTGGTATCCAGGAGAAACCGTCATCATCGGTATTGGCCAGGGTTACTGGACGGCAACGCCTTTGCAAATAGCTAATTCAGCGGCTGTCATTGCTAACGATGGTAAGCGTTATCAATTACGCCTGGTAAACTCGCAAGAGGCGAATGGCGTAAAAACGTTTATGGCTCCTCAGTTGGCTGAACAACAGATTGATATTGGCGATGGCCAACATTTTGACTTAATAAAAAAAGCAATGAAAGAAGTGAACCACGGACTTCGTGGTAGCGCCAGAGAGGCGTTTCGCGATGCGCCTTATGAGTCAGCTGGTAAAACGGGAACTGTACAGCTGGTGGGATACAGTCAGGATGAAGAGTATGATAAAACCAAAGTGGCGCAAAACCTCCATGATAATGCCTTATATATTGGTTATGCACCCTATGAAAAGCCCCAGATAGCGGTGGCGATTGTGCTCGAAAATGCCGGAGGCGGTGGGTCTAATGCGGCGCCCGTTGCCCGTAAAGTGATGGACTTTTATCTTGAAAGCAAACCCCAAAAAAATAAAGAGCCCAATACATGACATCGAAAGTCCATACTCACAAAGAACGCCAGAGTTTGGTTTGGCGGTTGCATCTGGACTTGCCACTGCTGGCAGGCTTGTTTGCGTTGATGGGATTTGGCCTGATGGTGCTCTACAGTGCGGGTGGAGAAAGTGAATCACTCATCTATCGGCAGGTGACACGCTTAGGAATTGGGTTAGCCGTTATGTTTATGATGGCCCAGTTTCCGCCTCGGTTTTATGCCAAGTGGGCACCATTTCTTTATCTCATAGGGTTGGTGTTATTGATTGCGGTTATCTTTTTTGGCGACAAAAGTAAGGGAGCACAACGGTGGTTAATGCTGGGGGGCTTTCGCTTTCAGCCGTCAGAATTAATGAAACTGGCAGTGCCTTTGATGGTGGCCTGGTATTTTAGTGAGCGACCTCTTCCTGCGCGTAAAAGAGAATTGTTTATTGCCGCCGTATTGGTGCTGGTTCCAACCTTATTAATTGCTAAGCAGCCAGATTTAGGGACCGCTCTTTTAATCAGTAGTTCTGGCCTTTTTGCGATTTATCTCTCGGGGGTTAGCTGGCGTATCATTGCTGGGTTTGTTGTCGCGGCGGTCATTTTTATGCCTATCCACTGGTTCTTCCTGATCCATGAATATCAGAAAGATCGGGTGTATGTGTATTTGGAAGGCATTATGAATCAGACAGAATTGTGTAAACAGCCGGATGCCTGGCAGATATGTCAGTCTCAGGTCGCTATCGGATCGGGAGGATTCGATGGTAAGGGGTGGCTTAATGGCACTCAGTCTCAACTGGAGTTCTTACCAGAACGTTCGACCGACTTTATTTTTGCCGTTTTGGGCGAAGAGTTTGGTTTTACGGGAGTTGCGATCCTGCTGTCAATCTATCTGTTTATTATCGCCCGTGGGCTTTATATTGGCACACAGGCTCAAGAGACTTTCTCTCGCTTGTTGGCCGGAGCCATTGTGCTGACCTTTTTTGTTTATCTGTTTGTGAACATCGGTATGGTTACCGGGTTATTACCCGTGGTTGGATTGCCGTTGCCATTAGTGAGCTATGGTGGAACATCCATGGTGACACTGCTATCGGGCTTTGGCATGCTAATGTCTATTTATACCCACCGCAAATTAGTGTCGACTTAACCTTTATGTCGCCGTCGTCTTTCGAGATGCAGCGATGTTGGCTGCGCTCACTCACCCCATTCACTTAGTACAGCTAAGCTCTGGGGATTCGTTTGTTTGCATCTTGAAATACTTTAAGTATCAACAAATCCTTGGTTGCGTTTGTTATCCGTTATACACTGCATCTATCGCTTAATCAGTAATAAAATTTTTGCGTACTCAAGATTTGGACCCTGTGGTTTTAGTGTGTTTTGAAGTACCGATAAAAAGAAAAATTTTGAACTTAAGCAACCGAATTGATATCTGAATGTTATACCGAGATGAATGGAGTTGTTGAATGAGTAAGACCATGAAGATGGTTAAAAAGTTAGGGCTATGGGCGTTAATGGGATTGGCTGGATCCGTCAGTTACGCGAGCACAAGCACAAAAGTAGGAGAATCGCTGGAAGACTTTATTCAGCGGATGGTGAAAACCCACCAGATGGATGAAAAGGAACTCACTCCACTATTAACAAAAACGAAAGTTCGTCAAGACATCATCGATCTGATGAATAAACCCGCAGAGTCTTTGCCTTGGCACCGATATCGTCCCATTTGGATTAAAGATAAGCGCATTAAAGCGGGCATTGAGTTCTGGAACAAATACCAAACTGAATTATTACGCGCCGAAAAAACCTACCAGGTACCTGCATCCATTATTGTTGGTATTCTTGGCGTCGAAACCTACTATGGTCGAATTCAAGGCAAAATTCCGGTCATTGAAGCACTAGTGACGCTTGGCTTCCACTATCCTAAACGCGCCAAGTTTTTCCGCAAAGAGTTAGAAGAATTTTTGCTTTTGTGTAAAGAGCAAAACTGGTCGCCGTTAACACCCAAAGGTTCTTATGCGGGTGCCATGGGAATGGGACAATTCATATCGTCCAGTTATCGTAACTATGCCGTTGATTTTGATGGTGATGGCAAAGTGAATCTGTTTGATAGCCCTGTGGATGCGATTGGTAGTGTGGCGAATTATTTTAAGCAGCATAAATGGCGTTGGGGGCAACCTGTCGCATATCGTGTTACTGGAGAAGGCAAAAATCCCGAAAAATGGGCTGCCGAAAAACTCAAGCCGATGTTCACTGCAGGCAAGCTCTACGAAGAAGGTTATAAGTGGCCTGTTAGTGTTGTCGCTGATGCCAGCGCTTCTTTGTATCCTTTTGAGCAAGAAAAAAATAAGGATTACTGGATCGGGTTTAATAACTTTTACGTGATTACTCGATACAACCGCAGCGCGTTGTATGCATTGGCTGTTTATCAATTTAGCCAGGAAGTGATTGCCGCCCGAGCTCGTTCTTACGTACATGGATAGATAAATCGAATGTTAGTTAATAAATCTGCTGCCATAAAAGGATATCGTCCTGGCAGCTTGCTCGTTTTGGCAATGCTGTTGCTCAGTGGTTGTGCTGGTGGGTTGTTGGAGCGCAAAGATAGTGGTCCTTCACGACCTGTTGATGTTTCGCATGTGCCCGATGCGGTTCCTCAGGTTGAGCCGTTGAGCCCCTATGGTAATCCCGCTTCTTATGAACAAGACGGTATTGTTTATCGGGTACTCCGCGATGCCAGAGGTTTCAAGGAACAAGGAATTGCCAGCTGGTATGGCACTAAATTTCATGGCCAAAGAACCTCCTCGGGTGAAGCCTACGACATGTATGCGATGACTGCGGCTCATAAAACCTTGCCACTACCTTCATACGTAAAAGTAACTAACCTGAGTAATCAGCGCAGCGTTGTTGTTAAAGTGAATGATCGCGGGCCTTTTAAGGCCGGACGGATTATTGACCTGTCTTATGCTGCGGCATCAAAGCTAGGATTTATGAAGCAGGGGACCACCCAGGTGCATATCGAAACCATTGTGCCTGCGGGATCACATCAAACGACTCAACTCAATCATATTCCTGAAAATTCAACCATGTATGTTCAGGTTGGTGCGTTTTCTGATAAAGCAAAAGCCAATAAGATTGCCAGTGCGCTGCGCTCTGAGTTGAGCTGGCGTGTGTTGGTTACCCCTTTTCGGGTCAATGGAAATCGAGTTTATCGTGTTCGAGTTGGCCCTGTGATGCAGGTAGAAGCTGCAAATCGGTTGGTGGCTTCTTTGACGATACCTGAGCTAGGCACCCCAAAAATTGTCTTTGAATAAAGGATGATACTCTATCCGAAATGATAACGGAGTATCATCAACAACTCTTGAAAACAGCATCAGCTAACCCGTAGCGGCGGCTTGTGATACAATGCCGCCGTTGTTATGAACCTTCTGACAAGTGTAAAAGTAATGAAATTGAAGCATCTAATTCTATCTGGGTTGTTCAGCGTGGCGCTATCGACTCACGCTGTCACTCCGGCGCCACCATCGTTGAGCGCTAAAGGATATATCTTGGTCGACTATAACAGCGGCCAGGTGATTGCAGAACAAAATGCTGATGAACCTCTAGAGCCAGCCAGTTTGACCAAAATGATGACGAGTTACGCTGTATCGGCAGAGCTGGCGGATGGCAATATATCGCTGCATGATGAAGTGACTGTGAGTGAAAATGCCTGGGCTGCTAAGTTCCCTGGTTCATCTGTGATGTTCATTGAAGTTGGAAAACAGGTCTCTGTAGAAGACCTACTTAAAGGCGTTATCATTCAGTCTGGTAATGACGCCAGTGTTGCATTGGCCGAGCACGTGGCAGGCAGCGAAGATGGTTTTGCTGATCTGATGAACCATCATGCCAAGAAGCTAGGTTTAAGCGGTACGCATTTTGTTAACGCGACGGGCTTGCCTGCCGAAAACCATATCACTACTGCTCGCGATATGGCGACTCTGGGAGCGGCACTGATTCGAGACTATCCTCAAGAATATGAAACTTATAAAGTGAAGAAATTCACTTACAATAATATTGAGCAATATAACCGTAATCGTTTGCTGTGGGATCGTAGCCTCAATGTTGATGGTTTAAAAACAGGCCATACAGAAGCGGCTGGTTACTGTCTGGTTTCTTCTGCGACCAAAGATGATATGCGTCTGGTGGCGGTTGTTATGGGCGCTCGCAGTGATCAAGCGCGTAAAAATGAAAGCAAAAAGTTGCTGACTTATGGATTTCGCTTCTTTGAAACGGTGAAGCCGCTACAAGCTGGAACCAAAGTACACTCCGATCGTGTGTGGGGCGGTGAGGTAGAGTCTGCACAGCTGGGAACCTTAGAAGATGTGTGGTTGACTATCCCAAGAGGTAAGCGCAAACAGTTAAAAGCCAATTATGTGGTTAATGGGGCATTAGAAGCTCCTGTGAGCAAAGGGCAGGTTGTCGGCAAGATATTCTTCCAGCTCGATGGCAAAGATGTTGCTGAAACCCCATTAGTGGCACTGGAAGATGTCGTCGAAGGTGGATTTTGGACTAAGATTTCTGATGGCGTGAGTCGTTGGATCAGTGAGGCTTTCTAACAGGAGCTGATATTGGATATTGTTTACCTGAATGGTCAATATCTGCCACGTACACAAGCCTCGGTTTCTGTTATGGACCGAGGTTTTTTGTTGGGCGATGGCATTTATGAAGTGATCCCCTGCTATGCGGGTCAACTGTTTCGCTTAGAGCAGCATTTGGTAAGACTTAAGCAAAGTCTTGAAGCGGTGTATCTGGAGCTGAATTTTGACTGGCAAGCCGTCATCGAGTCTTTGCTACAAAAAAACGGTGCTAAGCACTGTTGTGTGTATCTTCAGGTGACCCGTGGTGCGCCCGGGCAAAGAGAGCATCGTCTTATTGCAGCCACACCAACGGTGTATATTATGTTGCTGCCTTTACCCGAAATACAGACGTCGCTCGATGACAGTGGTATTTCGCTGCAAAGTGTCGAGGATATTCGTTGGCAGCGATGCGATATAAAATCGACTTCGCTAATGGCTAACTGCTTGATGAAAGAAATGGCCGTACAGGCAGGGGCTGATGACGCTCTGTTGATTCGAGATGGATACGCCATTGAAAGTGCGGCTGCCAATATTTTTATTGTAAAGAATGGCGTAATCAAAACACCGGCCAAAAGCCATCAGATTTTGGCTGGCATCACGCGTGATCTGGTGGTTGAAATCGCTCGCGACAATGGCATACCTTTGGAAGAAACATTGTTTTCTTTAAATGATGTCTTGGCCGCTGATGAAGTCTGGGTGACCAGTTCTACAAGAGAGGTTTGTCCGGTTATCCGTGTTGATGATCAACCCATTGGCTCAGGCAAAGCCGGGCCAGTATGGCGGCAGCTAGCCAATTACTATTTAGCATTTAAGCATAAGCTTTACCGAGGTGAAATTAGATAATGTCTGATAATACAATCAATCCTGAGTTATGGGATTTTCCCTGCGACATGGTTTTTAAAGCCATGGCTGACAACAAAGATGGTGTTGAAAATGCAGTGATTGCAGCCATTCAGTCGGTTCTGCCGGGGGACTATGTTCCTCAAACCCGACCCAGTAAAAACGGCACCTATATTTCGGTATCGGTGCGTCTTTATGTAGAAAACAAAGAGCAGGTTGAAGCCATTTATCGTGTCGTTCGAGATGTCGAGCACGTAAAAATGTGTCTTTAATCAGCATTCAAGAGATAGAGCAGTTAGTGACAAATCAACTTATTATTCGCCAGCTGGGACGTATGTCTTATGAACCAGTATGGCAGTCAATGTCTAAGCTGACCGATGAGCGCGATGCTCAAACCCATGACGAAATCTGGTTGGTCGAGCATGATCCTGTGTTTACTCAGGGACAAGCAGGTAAAGCTGAGCATATTCTTGCTCCTGGAGATATTCCTGTGGTTCAGGTAGACAGGGGAGGGCAGGTGACTTATCACGGCCCAGGGCAACAGGTAGCCTATATCCTGATTGACCTGCGTCGCAAAGGTATGGGCGTGCGAGAGCTGGTCACTGCTATTGAGCAAAGCATTGTGGATATGCTGGCTGATTTTGATATCGCGGCCAGTGCCAGACCCGATGCTCCTGGCGTATACATAGAGACAGGTGCCAAAATATGCTCTATTGGGCTAAGGATCCGACGTGGGTGCAGCTTTCACGGCCTGGCTTTAAACGTCAATATGGATCTGGAGCCGTTTTCTCGTATTAATCCCTGTGGATATGCGGGAATGAATATGGTCGATATGCATCAACTGGGCGGACCTGAGAGTCTGAATGAGGTGGAACCTGTCTTGATTAAGCATATTATGAGCAGATTAGGGTATAATGCGCGCACATTACATGTCGGCCTGCCTCAAAGCAGTGATTAAACATGTGCTTTAAATGATAATGAGATGTTGGTGAATGGCTAGAAATATTATTGAACCCGGAAAGAAGCTACGTGGCGCAGACAAAATGGCACGTATTCCGGTAAAAATTGAACCCACCGAAGAAATGCCACGCAAGCCTGATTGGATTCGTGTGCGCTTGCCCAGCGGCAATCAAGTGACTCAGATAAAAGATATGCTGCGTAATAAAAAGCTGCATACTGTTTGCGAAGAGGCTTCGTGCCCTAATCTTCCAGAATGTTTTGGTCACGGTACGGCTACCTTTATGATTTTAGGCGCGGTCTGTACTCGTCGTTGTCCTTTCTGCGATGTAGCTCATGGACGTCCATTACCTATCGATCCAGAAGAAGCTCAAAATCTTGCTGATTCTGTTGAAAGCATGAAACTAAAATATGTGGTGATTACATCCGTTGATCGTGATGATTTACGTGACGGTGGCGCCCAACATTTTGTTGATTGCATTAATCAGGTTCGAAAGCAGTCTCCAAGCACAAAAATTGAAACATTGGTTCCTGATTTTCGTGGTCGAATGGATCGCGCATTAGAGATCATGGCAGGTGGTTTGCCGGATGTATTCAATCATAACTTAGAAACGGTTCCTCGCCTCTATCGACAGGCGCGTCCAGGTGCTGATTATCAGTGGTCGCTTGATCTACTCAAAAAACATAAAGAATTGTATCCAGAGGTTCCTACGAAATCTGGCTTAATGATCGGGTTGGGAGAAACCAACGAAGAGATCATCGAAGTCATGAAAGATCTGAGAGCACATGACGTTGATATGTTGACCTTAGGGCAATACTTGCAACCCAGCAAACACCATCACCCGGTAATGCGTTTTATGCCACCCGCTGAGTTTGATGAGCTGGGGCAGATTGCAAAAGATCTTGGCTTTACGAATGTTGCTAGTGGCCCCATGGTTCGTTCTTCTTACCATGCGGACAAACAGGCGGCTGGTGAAAAAGTCGATTAATAACTATTGTAGTTAGCGAAAAAAGCAGTCATTCGACTGCTTTTTTTATGGGTGGAAATTAACAAGTGCCGCATTTTCTATGCACTCAGCGTCTTGAGTGATTTGTTTGGCTACAAACTGCTTTGTCCATTGCTGAAAACATTTTGTCGCGGTCAGTGCGATAAAGTGTGGTGCTTGCTTAATGGTAATCAGGCGAACACTTCCTGTTTGCCGCAGTTTCTGGATATGAAGTTCGGCTGCGCGATAATGAGTTTTTGGATCCAGTGTGCCGTGAAGGACAAGCATCGGAGGAATTTGCTTTGGCTGTTTGGCAAAGTACTGGTCTTTGGCATAAGTCGGCAAAGAGTTTTCTGCGATTAATCCTGGCAGTGGGCTAGTAAATAATAATGACTGGCTTTCTTTTTCAATGTCTTGCTTCGTTTGTTTGGGTCTTAAATTATTCTCGCTAGCAATAATGACCTGAGCTAAGGGAATTGAGTAGCCTTTGTTAAAATAATCTTTCGACAGATTTTTATAATACTTATTGAGTTTACTTTGCCCGTCAAGGAGAAGGCTGGTTTTTCCCTCACTGAGTTGTTCTATGAGCTGAGGAAGCGTATTTCGCACAGACGGCACATCAAGCATGCTACCAAGAGTCAAAGATAATTTATTTCGTGTCCATTTTTGAGAATCTGAGTTCAGTGATTGAGGATTTTTTAAAACATGGGCTAACTGCTCTTTCAGCGAAGCACCTTTCTTTTGATTGGTTTTTGTTGGCGTTTGGTGAAGTGCCAGAAGCTCCAGTCCTACGTTGTTTACAACTTGAGAGCGATGGCTTAAGTCATATTGATTATTCAGTTGATGAGGAATTAAAGAGTCGAGTATGACACCATCCAGTTGAAGTTCTTCTAATTGCAGTAGACGTAGTACTAATTGAGTGCCGTAGGAAACGCCATAGACATAACGCTTACCTTCGCCGCTGTATTGAGAAATCAACTGCTTGAGATCTTTGGCTGCATTCGTTATTGAAAACGCTTTCACGTAATCTGGATTTGAGTACATAAAGCCAAAGCATTGTCCCCATTCTTCCCCGACCAGTGAAGTGCCAGCTGTTGATTGTGGAGATTCTTCTTTGCAAATCGTTGTTGATGCACCTGTTCCTCGATGATCGGGAACAAAGATATCCAGTGCTGGGAAGGATTGCTGAAAATAACGAATGATAGGGTAAAAGCTACTGCCTGATTCTCCTGGGCCTCCAGCGATTAGCCACAGCGAGCCTTGGCGTTTTTCGCTTGCTGGAAACTTGCGTACAAATAGTTTGATGGTCTGATCATCTTTTGCAGTATGTAAAAGAGGGGATTCTACATAACGACACTGACTTTGTTTTAACTCCGAAAAGTCATTGGCATCTTGGCAGGCAGTAAAATTAGAAGCAAGTGAAGAGGCGCTAATAGTAAGCACGACAAGGGATAATAAAAATTTCATGGAATTCCTATAACAAATAAAATTTAGCCAATAAGCGCTTATTTAAGCGCCTTTATATTTATCATGTTGTGCCAAATCTAACGCGAAATATCCTATTCCGTATAAGGACTCTATCACACTAAGGAAACTCTGAACATTCCATACCCCATAACGGCTGGTTTATATAGTGAGGCGAAATTCATAACTTATTGAAATTTATAGAGTTTAAATAATTAACTATGTCTAATGGCACTTTATCTACTTTCTGACTAATCTTAAGGGAGAACTACCAATAAAAACAAATGGAGCTTTAATGATGAGTCTAAAAAGTGCCTTAATATCAATAGTTTGTATTCTAACCGCTATAAGCAGTTTTGATGCTTACGCGAGCAAGGGAACTCATGTTTCTATCGAGTTAAGTTTTAAATCCAAGCCTGTTTGCAAAGTACACTCTGGAGGTAAAAAAGCCTCTGGTGCTCATGAGTCGTATCTTAAGCACGATGAAAATACTATTTCGTGGTCAGCAGGTTGTGCTGTCAAATTGCCTAAGAAGAATCTACATTGCGTTCTCACCGGACAGTCGATTGAGCAGCAAAACACCTTCGTCTCATGGGGCAGTCAGGCTAAAGGAGGAATGATCTCTGCGAGCATTGAATCGGATGCTGATATTAATCCTTCGTTCGGTGCGTATAGAGTTTCTTATTTCTGTCATTAAGCCTTAATTGGGAAGTCTCATTAAGTTAAAGTGGTCTTTTTTTGACCACTTTGTTGACTTCATTGCACCTTTCCAGTATCTTCTCGCTCGATCTCGCCAGGATGGCATGATGAGATTTCCATAGGACGATATAAGCAAAAAGCATCATTCTTTTTTGCTTGTTAATTTTGGTTCAATTTAACACTTAATTTTGAGAACGGGCAGTAGTTTCCGTCGACTTTTTACGTTCGGAGTATTTTAATGTTTAAAAAGGCTGGCCTTTTGGTATCAGCGATTATATGCGCTGTAAGTGCTCATGCTGAGCTTAGTCCCAAGTTTGACTATCGAAAACTTGCCGATAGTACCCCTCTTTATGATTCGGAAGAGCCATTCCGTTTTCAATTGGGTTCTTATCAGAAGTCTACGTTATATGGTCGTCATAATTCGCTTGTATCTGGAGATAAATTGGTTGTCGCTTATTCTCAGCATTATCTCTCTCTCATTAGCTTAGATGATAACGGTAATATTAAAAGCCTGAAAGAGTATAATAATGGCGAGCTTGGACAGACCATTAAGGGCATTGTGAAAGTTGTTGTGAGTAGTGGAGATAAATATATTTATCTTTTTGATCGGCAATATGATAACGGGTCTTATAAATACTTTATTCATACTTTCGAAAATGATTCATCTACATTGAGCTTTAAGCAGTCGACAGAGATTAGCTTGTCTCACTCTTACATCAATATTGAGCCATCAATCAGTAATGATGCTTTTATTCTATGGCATCAAGGAAGCAATTCAAAATTCCAAACTTTTTCCATTAACTCAGAGGATGGTTCTTTTTCATTGACTGGAGAGGGGAGCTCTACTCTGGTATCCAGTGCTGTTGGTGTAGTGTACGACTCGAAAAATCAGCGAGTTGCATTTAGACCAAGTTACAGTCACCATGAAAATAGGTGTGCCTATTACTTTTCTAAACAAGATAGCACTTATAAATTAGTATCAGAGGTAAGTTGTAGTAATACAAGAGAAAGTTATACATATATTGACTTAACGGAAGATAAGCTTCTAGTTGGGAATAATAACAATCTATATTTGTTCAACATAAACTCAAATAGTGTCACTGATAAAGTTCAACATACCAAAGATCAACTAATTGATAGTTATCATATCAATAGTGCATTCTACTATAATGATAGTTTGATACTTAGAGAGTCCTATGATCGTAATGCATTTATCAAGATAGATTTGAACCCTGACAATACCATAGCTGGCCGTAATAAGTACTCGGCAAGAGATATTGTTGATTGTTGTATTGATACTATGCACTTTCTAAATGATGGTACTATTTTCGTTGAAATGTATAGCGATAAAGCTGCTAGTATTCATTTTTCTGGAAGTGACTTGTCTCTAAACAATGAGTTGACACTCGGAGACGAAGATATTGATGCATTTGTCAGGTCTAATAATCGACTTGTGATTGATGAAAATCTTGAGTTGGTCATTTTAGACCGAAAAGTTTCTTTAGTTGAATCTAAGCCTCAAAATGATTATCGAGCTGTTTCTCAGGTTGAAATTTTTTCGTTGCACTCACATAGCAATAGTACAATGAAGCGAATAAATGATACTGACGTTATTGTTTTTAGTAGTAACGACTACTATGTTTTTAGGGTAAATAAAGAAGAACTGTCGTTATCATTAGTAAATCAAGGTGTTACTCGTGGAGCAAATAGTCAATATGTATACTTAAGATCTGACTTTGGTGTTCATAATATTGAAGGTGATTTGTGGGTAGCGAAAGTAGGTGGAGATAAACTTGCTGTATATCTTCTCAATGAAGGTAATGAGTTTGTTTTTCAATACTATCTAGTTGATGGTGCTGATGATGTAAAAGGTATCAATAATATTTTTCAAGCTTACTTGATTGACGATAACCTTGTTGCATTTGGTAATAACAATAGTGGTGCAGTATTTAAAATTCTAGACTCTAAGCTAAAGCAAACAGATTATATTGAAAATCACCCATATTTAAGAAATCATAGCAATCGTGTTGCTATTAATAATAATCTTTATTACTTAAATAATTGGCTTTTGAATACTGTTACCGTTGATGATGAGGGAAAGCTGGAGCTGTTAGCAGTAACTCCAATTCATGATGTTCAAGGACATTCAATAAAACTCGTTGCTTTCGACTCAGTTAATTTGGGTGTGATAGATCATAATAAAGTTCATGTATTTTCTCTTGGAAAAAATGAGAAAATCAACTTCCTTAAAGCATATAATATTAGTGATTTAAACTTACCCGTTATCAATAATCAAGTCTCTGATTGGTCGGTATATAGCCAGTCTATGTTCTTTAGAGCCGGTGACAGTGTTTATGGAAAGCTCAGTTTCAATCGAGCACCTGTCGTTGAGTCTGGGAAAGATATGAACATCACCTTGAGCGAAGGTCAGGAACAGCAGTGGTTACTTAGCGACTGGGTTGTTGATTTTGATTTAGATGACTCCATCAGCTTTTCAGAAGTTGAGATGCCAGCTTCCATGACGCTGGTTGATGATTCATTATCTTTCTCTGGTGAAAAAGAAGCTTCAGCGGTGTTAACCATCAACGCAAAATCAACTGATGAGTTAGAGTCACAGGTTTTCTTTGACATCACTTTTAATAACGCTCCGGTGTTAAAAAGTGATATCGATTCAATCAATGTGAATCAAGGCGTTCAAAGTGTTGTTGAGTTAAAGCCTATGTTTGAGGATATTGAGAGCCACAGTATTCATTTTGAGACTGGTAACGAAAACCTTTCTTTATCTTCTGACGGTGTGCTACAGCACAAGTTTACAACTTTTGGCCAACAGTCTCTGTCAGTATTGGTGAAAGATGAATTAGGCGCACAGAAAATGGTTGAAGTGCCGTTTCTGGTAAATGGTAGTCCTGCAGTGGAAGGCTCCTCATCGTTTACTATGACAGTTAATGAGACTATTGAAATCGACTTGGCTCAAGTTTTTTCTGACCCTGAAGGCGATGCCATGAGTTTCGAATTAATGGCATCCGTAAATGGTCTGTCTATAGCTGGAAGTCAATTGAAAGGAGTGGTTAGTTCAACTGGCGATTATCAGATATTCGTTAATGCTAAAGATAGTAAAGGCGCTGAGTCACAGGCTGTATTGAGGTTGAAAGTCAATGCTGCCCCTGGCGGTGGTGGTTCCTTAGGGATGTTCTGCTTACTGGGTTTAGGCATGCTAGCTGGAATGCGTCAGCGTAGATTGCACTAGCCGACAAAAAAGGCTACTTAGGTAGCCTTTTTAAGCGCGATTACTGCTTTGTCCTGTCATAACCGCTGAGCCAATCAAATGAGCTAAGCGCAGCGCTTCTGGAACGTTTCCGTTGTCTGTTAATTTTATCAGTGCCTGGTGTGCTTCATCAGAGGTGCATCCTGCGCATTGATAAACAAAAGGTTCGGGAGTGTAAATTTCTCCTGCTTTTAAGATAGTTTCCAGGCGCTCCTCTGTATTTGGGAAGTGCTTTAAAGCATTGGCTATGGCATCCAGGTTGGGCTCTTTGCGCATCACTGCTATACAGGGGATATTAAGTGTGTTGGCTAAAAGTGGCAGATCGATGGGGTTAAAGCCTCCTACTGTAACGCCATCAATTAATACCAGATGGAGTTGGTCATAAAACTTACTTTCTTTTACTGTTGATGCGATGACGGATGTTGCATCCATTCCATCTTTTGTCAGTTTATTCCAGAGCATGCCTTCAAAGCGTGTATTGGAGCAAACAATACCTGATACATTAACCGTTGTTGATTGGTGCTTATCAAAAGGAGAGTCATCGAAACCAATGACTCGAATCTTTTTATTCAGTCGTAGACAGTTTTTTAACGACTTCATACATCTAGTTCAAAAGGCTTTGGAGAGTGAGTTAAGTACTCACAACCGTTTTCGGTGATTAGCATATCGTCTTCTAGACGTATTCCACCCCAGTCAGGAATATAAATACCGGGCTCTATCGTAATTATATTACCGGCTTCAAGAACATGCTCTGGTCCCATCCCAATCAGTGGTTGCTCGTGTAAATAAAGCCCTACACCATGGCCTAGTCCTTCTCCTGCATATTGAGCATAATCTGATTGAGTTAAGACTTGTTGTGAGGCTTCATTGGCAATATTGGTGGACACGCCCGCTGTGAGCGTTTCTATCGCGTTTTGCTGGGCTTGAAGTACCAGATGATAAACTTCATGCTGTTGCTGGTTCGCTTCGCCAAATATATAAGAGCGTGTCATATCCGAGCGGTAGCCATTTTGTACTGCACCGAAGTCGATAAGAATAATATCTCCACGCTGGAGCTTTTTATCACCGGGTATTCCGTGAGGCAAAGAACTGCGTTCGGCAAATAACATGATCGTTGGAAAGGAGAGTCCTTCAGAACCTTGACGCAGCATTTGAAATTCAAGCTCAAGGGCCATATCACGTTCGCTGACACCTTCTTTAAATTGTGGGAGTAAGTTTGCCAATGCTTTGTCGGCAATCGCTGCTGCCGAACGCATGCTTTCTATCTCATGAGCATCTTTGCGCATTCTTGCGGTTTCAACAAGGCCGTTAAGTTCACTTATCTTAACGTTTGATAGAGCGTCAGAAATACTTTGCCACATTTGCACGGTAATGTGTGCAGACTCAAAGGCCAGCGCACTAATTTTTTCTTGAGAGCAAAGCTGGGCAATGGCTTCCCCTAAACTCTGTTTCTTACGATCCCGGCAGATGATTTGAGTATTATTGCACTCTCTTTCGGCTTGCTCCATAAAGCGATAATCCGTGATTAGAAAGCTCTCGCTTTGAGAAATAAGACCATAAGCCGCTTCGCCCGAATAGCCTGTCAAATAGCGAAGATTTTCGAGAGAGAATACCAAAATTGCATCCAGTTGATTCTGTTTTAAGTGCTCTCGTAGAGCTTGTTGTCTAGTGTGATATAAGTTCATAATAAATCCCGAAATTGCTCCGCTCTGTTAATCAAGAAGTACGCTGACAATAAACATTAACAAAGCAAACATTGAAAACATCAAAATGTACAAAATACCCAGCCAGAGCCATTTGAAGGTCGTTAACCACCAACCCTGCTGGTAAATTCTTTTTATTGCAATGAGAAAATAAATAGGCACCCAAATACGAAGCAGTGAATCAGCAAAGCTAAGTAAGCTACCGAACCAGCTCAGAGCGGTACTTTCTGAGTCAATGAGAGACTCTCCTAATTCTCCGACCGTCGCAGAAATCAGGATGACCAAAAATAAAAACGAGTGGCCATGCAATGCATTAATAATATGTTCCATGTAGTAGCGACGAGAGAAGGGATAGGATAACTTCATTAGCAAAGCGAAAAATGGGATCATGAGTAGCGTAGTTCTTGGGATCATGGCCAGCATCTCTTCGACAAAATCGTCAGGGTATTGCTTCGCTTTTTCTATCTTTTCTTTTATCTTATCCCGCAGTTTATCGTTAATTTCTTTTGCATCTTCGTCATCGACAAATGGCAGCGGAATGTTGGAGCGAACTTCGCCTTCTTTGTCGACATGTACGCCAATAAACTCATCGTCACTGGCTTCTGGCTCGTCTTTTTTCTTAGGCTGTTTTTCCTCATAAGCTTCTTTTTTTGAATCTTCTGCCTTGCCATCACTATTAGCAGAAGTGCCAGATAAGCCCGTGGTAACTTTTCCGTCCTCATCAATATGAAGTCCGATAAACTGATTTTTCGGGGTGCTAGCTTCTTTGTCGTTTTTTGATGACGAGTCTTCTGCCACTGATGCCGCTTCTTGAGTCTCGGTTTTAAGTGGATCGTCGGGTGGCTCTGGTGTTTCTGGCGTCTCTTTGGTTTCTACTTGTTCCTGTTTATCACTGTCTTCAATGTTAAAGTCGGGCGGGCTGACTTTGTTTTGCACCCAAAGTACAAATACAGAGAGAACGCTGGTGATAATAAATAGACGTAATGGGGGAATGTAGCTGAATCTTTTCCCTTTCAGATACTCTAGCGTCAAGAAACCTGGCTTGAAGAGCAGAGCAAATAGAGTACGCGCCGCTCTTGAATCGAGTCTGATTACATCTTCCAGCAGCTCTTTGATGAGTTCGCCGCAAAAACGAATCACGCTTTTGTTGGGTTGTCCGCATTGATGGCAAAACGGACCTGTGAGCGGGGTATTGCAATTTTTGCAACGAGATGTCACGGAATTGGTTGTATTTGGAGAAGCTTCTATCCCCTTGTCCATCGGCAGATTTGTTTGATTTTCGTTCATATATCAGAGGCTTTCTATCAACTTGCCCAACTATGGAATCAAAAGATACACCATTCATTAAATATTAGCGATAATAGTAGCGCAAGGTCACCTCATATTTTAACGTAATAAGGGTGTTATTTGGTTGGCTGACTCCAATTTGTCTAACTGGAGCAGTGTTGTGTAGGATACAGGTTACTATGCTCCAAACATGGGCAAATAATTTATTAGGTTGGATCGAAGCCAACCCAGAAATGGCATTTATTGTTACCGCTACCGTTGCTTTTCTTGAATCGATGGCTGTTGTGGGCGTTCTGGTTCCTGGGTGGCTGATATTGGTGGGGATTGGTTCTCTGGTTGGCACCTTGGTGCTGCCTTTTGATACCGTTGTCATTGCGATGTTTACTGGCGCGGTGATTGGTGAGGGCGTCAGTTATTGTTTAGGCTATTATTGGCGTGATTCTATTCGTCATTGGAAATGGTTTCAGCGACATCAGAGTGTATTGAGTCGAGCCGATAGATTAGTTGAAACCTATGGCATCATGGGATTGTTTATTGGACGCTTTATTGGCCCTGTGCGGGCATTGTTGCCCGTTGTGGTCGGGGTGAGTGGTATGCGTCCTGCCACTTTCTGGAGTATTAATGTTATATCTGGATTGCTGTGGGCACCCCTGTATTTATTACCCGGTATCTTTGTTGGAGCAGCGTTAGTTTTACCTGAGGGGAGCCGAGAATCGTTGCTTATTATTGTCGGTGCGGTGATTGGCTTTACGTGGATGGCAATTAGGCAATATAGAAAGTATCGCGCTCAATCTAGTCAGAACGAATCGGGTCGCACCGCTCTGACTTACTCCATGTTGTATATGATGATTGCTCTGATGTGTTTGATTGTATTTTTTAGCAGTAGCATTGCGACTGAAGTTTTTGATGTATTAAAGCAGGTATGGGAATTAGTCATAAAGGACACCCCTTGATGAGCGAAACGCTATTTTACTTAGATACAGCGACACCTTACGAACAACAATTACTATGGGCGCAGTGGCGCCACTGTATAACTTCTCCACCACCAGTTATGTGTCAGGACTTTTTTTCGGATAGCGGACAGAGTCTCGAAGACTTTGTTTATGTCTTATGGCGTTTTGTCGAAAAGAATCAAGCAGCGTGTTTGCAGCAATTGCTCGAAGCTATAGCCGCTTTAAAAACTCTACGACTAGGTGAGCGTTTTGAAGCTTTTTGGCAATTAGCTTTCTATTGGCATCCTGATTACACAATTCTAACAAACAACTTTGCTATCCGTACTCAAGAACGAACGTTAGGAGAGTTGGATCTGCTGGTTTTGCATATCCCTTCTCAGCGCCACTTTCACCTTGAACTTGCAGTGAAGTTCTATTTGGGCGTTGGTAGCGCATCGTCTCACCAGCATTGGGTTGGACCTGGTCTGCAAGATCGTCTGGACAATAAACTGAGTAAGTTAAAAGATCATCAGTTATCATTGCTGCAAATGGAACAGAGCCAACAGATGATGTTATCCCATGGTTGGAATGATATTGAATCTTATAGCATCATTAGAGGAAATCTATTTACTCAGTTAGCTTCTAGTTTAATGCCATCAAGCGGTCATCATTTTTGGGCAGAAAAAAATGTCTGGTTAAATATTTTTGAAGAGCAAAGCTATGATTGGATCGAACTGGATAAAAGTATGTGGTTGTCACCTTATCCTGTGAAACCGAAAGAAAGTGTTTCCTTAAGATCCATTGAACCTCGCTATAGCGATTATCCTGTTGCTATTGCTGCCATTAAAAATAATAAAGAAATAGTGAGAGGTTTTATTGTCGATAGTCAGTGGGAAGAGAAAGCTCTCAAGTATTCTGAGAGCTAAGAAAAATAGAACTATTGCTTTTCTTTTTGATCTTCGGATGTTGTCGTAGATTCTTGCGTTGGTGCTTTATCATCTGGAGCAGATTGTTCACCTTGAGGAGTGTAAAAGTTTTCTTGCATTGACTTCCACATACTCAAGTTCTGTTCGGCAATGTTTTGCATCATCGTCATTGGGTTTGTGCCAAGGAAAGTGTTGAGAGGACTTTTGAATCCAGCTTGTTGCTCCATAAAAAGCTTCATACTGTGTTCTAAAAAACGACTCATCATGGCTTGCATAGAATCTCCGTAAAAACGAATAACATTCTGGAGAATTTCTGCAGTAAAAATAGGGCTTTCTTTGTCTTCTTGTTCAGAAATGATTTGGAGTAAAGTGGTGCGTGTTAAGTCTTCGTTTGTCTTAGCATCAATCACTTTAAAAGATGTATAACTTAATACCAGCTCCTTCACATCGTTTAGTGTGATATAGCTGCTGATCGCCGTATCGTAGAGTCGGCGATTGGGGTACTTTTTTATAATGCGTACATCCGACATATTCACTCATCCCAACCGTTTGTTTATTGTTGTTTTTTGACCAGTGTATCAGGATAGATTGCTGCATTCCAGCACTGCTCATCCATTTATTGGTTAGAAATGACACTGCATATTTAGTGCCAAATACTTCGTTTCTATAAGGTATTGCGCATAATCATAGCTAAGTAAAAAGGCTCCTTCTTCAACTAAACTCTATCAATCAATAACATAGCTCGCTTGCTTTGTTACAGACTGAGACTACCAGATTTTTATTAAGATTTTAATAAATTGCAACAATCATTGATGGTGCAGATCGGAAAAACTCAATTCAGTCTTACATCATTGACAAAATTAAGAGCCATGCTACCACTTTTTGGCTGCATGGCTCTTGTTCGAATTATTGATTTTTTCGATTTTTTATTAATTCATCAACAACAGAAGGATCTGCCAGAGTTGAAGTATCTCCCAGGTTATCTAACTCGTTGGCTGCTATCTTTCTCAAGATACGACGCATGATTTTTCCCGAGCGTGTTTTTGGCAACCCTGGCGCCCATTGGATGATTTCAGGTTTTGCGATGGGGCCAATTTCTTTATTTACCAAATCGATTAAGGCTTTTTGTAAGTCATCACTGGATTGCTCGCCTGTCATCAGAGTAACGTAGGCATAGATGCCTTGCCCCTTAATATCATGAGGGAAACCAACCACAGCTGCTTCGGCCACTTTATCATGCAGCACCAGAGCACTTTCGATTTCTGCGGTTCCCAGACGATGCCCTGATACATTTAATACATCATCCATACGTCCTGTGATCCAGTAGTATCCATCTTCGTCACGACGTGCCCCATCACCTGTAAAGTAATAGCCTTTGTATTGAGAAAAATAAGTATCAAAGAATCGTTGCTGATCGCCGTAAACCGTACGCATTTGTCCTGGCCAGGATTGGGTCATTACCAGTGCACCTTCACCAGCGCCTTCGATTTCGTTGCCATCGTTATCCAACAACGCAGGCTTGATACCAAAAAATGGGCGAGTGGCAGAGCCTGGTTTTAGGTCCGTTGCGCCTGGTAATGGCGTTAACAAAATGCCCCCAGTTTCTGTTTGCCACCAAGTGTCGACAATGGGGCAGCGACTGTCACCAACGGTATGATAGTACCATTCCCAGGCTTCTGGATTAATTGGCTCTCCAACCGTTCCTAACAGACGTAAGCTGCTGCGTTTAGCCTGTTTCACAAAATCATCGCCTTGACCCATCAGCGCGCGAATGGCTGTCGGAGCCGTATAAAAGATATTGACCTTATGTTTATCGACTACTTGCCAGAAACGCCCTGCATCAGGGTAGGTGGGAACTCCTTCAAATACTAAGGTAGTAGCGCCGTTGGCCAGAGGACCATAAAAAATATAGGAGTGACCTGTGATCCAACCTGCATCAGCGGTACACCAGTAGACATCGCCATCTTTATAATCAAAAACGTACTTGTGAGTCATTGCTGCATAAAGAATATAGCCGGCAGAAGAGTGGAGTACGCCTTTGGGCTTACCTGTTGAGCCGGAGGTGTAAAGTATGAAGAGTGGATCTTCGGCATCCATTACCTCGGGTTCGCAATCTGTCGATTGCTTTGCAAGCTCGGCGTAGTAATCGACATCTCGTTGGTCATTCCAGGTTGTATCGGCCTGAGTGTATTTTACAACAATCACTGAATGAACATCAGGACAGTCTTGGATGGCTGTATCTGTATTCGTTTTTAAAGGAACGGTTTTTCCACCACGAATGCCTTCATCGGCTGTGATGACCACTTGGCAGTCTGAGTCCAGGATGCGGCTTTTAAGCGCTTCTGGAGAGAATCCGCCAAAAACCACAGAATGCACGGCACCGATGCGCGCGCAGGCCAGCATCGCAAATCCCACTTCAGGGATCATGGGCATATAGATGCAAACGCGATCACCTTTTTTAACACCGCGTTGTTTTAATAAATTAGCAAAACGGCAGACTTTTTCGTGCAGTTCGTTATAAGTGATTGCTTGGCTTTTGCCAGGATCATCGCCTTCCCATAACAGTGCTGTTTGGTCGCCTCGAGTTGCTAGATGTCTGTCGACACAGTTGTAGCAAACGTTCACCTTGCCACCTTCAAACCAACGAATATGGGCTTTTGAATAGTCGAAATCCATGACATTTTGCCAAGGCTCAAACCAGTCAATAAGAGATTCTGCCTGCTCTGCCCAGAAGTGTTCTGGTGACTCTATAGAGCGTTGATACATTGCTTGATATTGAGCATTTGTCGTCAGCGTGTGTTGTTGGTAATCGTCTGAAACTGGATAGAGTTTTGCTTCTGACATTGATTCGATCTCCTTGCCGATTCTTTTTGTATTATGAGTGTCTTTCTAAGGGCGTTGAGTATTGGCCCTGTGTTTTATCTGGGGAAAGACATAAGCAGATGGGGTCTACCTTAATGCAATTTTGTTGCGGCTTAAAGGGGGGCTAAATGACATTGTTTTATTTATCTGCTCTATAGATAGTTTTGTTGGCTCTCCAATGCAATCGGTGCAGGAAGTATTGGTCGCGCTAGACCTTTTGTTCATCTCTACTCGTTATGTTTATTGAGGGAAAGAGAGGTTTGTGAGCTAGTGATAATAAATTGCACTGCAGCATAAAAGGAATGATTTTGACTGAATAACAATAAGTTAGCTTGGAGGGTTGTATGAGATTAAGGCATCAAGAAGAGAGTCATCATGTTGATATGACGCCTATGTTAGATATTGTATTTATCATGTTGATCTTCTTTATTGTAACGACGTCTTTTGTTAAAGAATCGAGTGTTGAGTTGTTGAAGAGTAGTCGCAATCACCAAGAAAATATCATCGAAGAGAAAAGCGCGGTTTTGGTGATTCAGATTGATGAACTTGATGGAATCAGCGTTGCTGGACAGATGACGGATATTGATGCGTTACAGGCTCGAATTGAGGGCTGGAAAGCGAATAAGAGAAATCCCACGATCATTGTGAAAGTGCATGAAAATACGAGCACTCAGGGAGTACTTTCGGCTATGGATGCGGCCAGAAGTGCTAAAATCGAGCAAGTTTCTGTCACGCTTGAATCATAGCCGACATAAAGAGCTTAGTTGCCCTGCAAAGCTCATTAAATTGATTTTGCTGCTTTGCTGTACAGAACTTTGTAAGGGCTACGTAATTCGCGTTATAATAGAGGCAGTTGAGACAATAGAACAATTTTTGACCTTTGAATTGAGGCTTTAACTGAGGGCACTTTTAGAGATGAAATCTTTGAAAAACAAGTGGTTGTTAGCAGTAATCTGCAGCGCAATAACAGTCGGATCAGCTGTTGCAGCAGAGAAAAAAGAAGAAAAGAGCAAAGCGTATATTGAGAAAAAAGAAAATATGCTTCTTGGTGACAAAAAAGTGGCCGAGCGTACTCGCCCTGTTGGCAAAATTTACGTTGCGGGTGATGATGTTCCTGCAGCAAAAGTTCCTGCGGCTCCTGTAGCGACAGGCCCTCGTAGCGGTGAAGATGTTTACAATACCAAATGTGCAGCCTGCCACGGCTCTGGTTTGCTAAACGCGCCTAAATATGGCACTTCGCAATGGACCGATCTTGAGGCAAGCAAAGGCTTAGACGGCCTGGTTGCTACTGCTATCAGCGGTATCAATGCGATGCCACCGAAAGGTACTTGTAGCGATTGTTCTGATGATGAGATCAAAGGTGCTATCGAGTATATGATTAGCAGTGCGAAGTAATGATTCGCTACACTAGCTAATCTAAAAAAGGCGCTTTAAGCGCCTTTTTTTGTGCTTTTCTACTTTTCGAGTATTAAGAACTTAAGTTCACTTCCAAATTATCCAGCAATCTTGGTTGGCCTAACCAGGCTGCCGCAGCAATAACAAGTTCTTTGTCTTCCTTACTGGCTGGTTCCAAATCAAACTGCCGACAGACCGTTAGATAGTCGACTTTAAAACCATGCTCTTCCAGTTGCTGTCTGGCGTTGTTTTCTATCGCACCAAAATCTTGGTTGCCTGATTCGAGTGCTTGCTTCATAGATTGCAAAGTTTTTTGCAATAGTGAGGCTTCATCTTTTTGCTCTGTGGTTAAGTATTGGTTTCTTGAGCTCATCGCCAGGCCATTGTCTTCACGTACTATATCACCGCCTAGAATGTTTATTGGTAGGCAAAGATCCGAAGCCATGCGTTTGATAACCATTAATTGCTGGTAATCTTTTTTTCCAAAAATGGCTACATCTGGCTGAACAATATTAAATAACTTATTGACGATAGTGGTCACACCCAAAAAGTGAGTAGGGCGGCTAGCACCACATAGCTTATTCGTAAGTGAAGAGTGGACTTCAACTTTAGTGTGAACTTCTTGCCCCTGAGGATAAATTAGATCTACGGTAGGTAAGAATAAAACATCGGCTGATTCCGCTTTGAGTAACTCTTGATCCCGTTCTTCTGTTCTTGGATAACTATCAAAATCTTCGTTAGGTCCAAACTGTAAGGGATTAACAAAAATGCTGGTAACCACTACATCCGCATGCTGTTTAGCTTGTTTTACCAGACTCAAATGGCCTTGGTGGAGGTTACCCATCGTTGGAACAAAGCCAATGGTTTTTCCGGCTTTTTTAAGCTGGTGAATATGATTCTGGAGTTCGAGTGTTTTGTTAAATATCAGCATAGTGTGTATCGCTTGAATAAAGTTACTCAGATTTTTTAAGAGTCAGTCGTCGATAGATGGCGTCACTTTCATCTCTTTTTAATCGTCGCTTAGACAAATAGGCGGCAACAATGGCAGAAGGGATTAGCACCAATATCGAGCTTAAGTCTTGGAACAAATAATATTGAAAAGCGGCAGAAACAAAAAAGGTTAGCAGGGCACAGAGTAATGCATGTTTAAATTCTATGCCGCGTCCACAAAAACGCGCCAGCAAACCGGCTGCAATACCAGGAATTAAAAAAGCGACAAAAGGATATTGGGCCAATAGTGCTGCGACAATTAAACCTGGGACAAGACCTGAAACGGTACCAACAGCAGTACCCAGCAAGTTTTGGTTGAGCAATAGTTGATCGGCCAAATCAACGCCCTCACTAGAAGGCGCTTGATAGGGATTATCTGAGGGGTTACTCAAATGTATGCTCCGCTGCTGGGAAGCTTCGCTCCTTAACTTCTTTTATGTAAAGGTCGATTGCATCCTGCACGCTGCCACCGGCTTGTTGCATAAAGTTTTTAACAAACTTAGGGGTGAACTGAGTATTGAGTCCCAACATATCTTGTAGCACCAACACCTGAGCATCACAGTCAGAGCCCGCGCCGATTCCAATCGTCGGAATAGAAAGGGCTGTAGTGATTTGTTGCGCCAGCTCTGCCGGGACACATTCAAGAACAAGCAAACTTGCGCCTGCTTTTTCGAGGGCTAATGCATCGTTTAATATCTTTGTCGCGCCTTCTTCGTCACGACCTTGTACTTTAAAGCCTCCCAAAGCGTCAACCGATTGCGGCGTTAAGCCAAGGTGAGCACATACAGGAATACCACGTTGAACCAGTCCTTCAATAGATTCCATCAACCACTCTCCGCCTTCCACTTTTACCATATTGGCACCAGCCTGCATAAGAGCAGCTGCATTGTGAAAGGTTTGTTCTGGTGTGGCGTAACTCATGTAAGGCATATCGGCAATGATCAAAGCCGATTGAGTTGCTCGGGCCACACATTCTACATGGTAGATGCAATCTTCCATGGCCACAGGTACGGTTGTATTGTGACCCTGAATGACCATGCCCAAGGAGTCTCCCACTAAAATGGCATCGACGCCGCACTGATCTAATAAACGAGCAAACGTTGCATCGTAAGCCGTTAATACTGTAAAGGCTTCCCCTTTGTCTTTTAAACTATGAAGCGTATGCAGAGTCGTTTTTTTCATAATGGTCACTCTCTATCTAATGCGGAATCGTACATGGATTAAAGTAATGCCGACCGCTCGTGGTTTTTTCTATTTGCTCCAGCAATTGCTGGTAGTCATTGTCGTTAGCGACCAGATCAATACCGGAAGCATTAACAATTAGTAATGGAGAGTTGTTGTAGTAATGGAAAAACTCCATATAAGCATCACTGATTTTGCGTACATAATCTTTTGCTATCGACATTTCCATTGCTCGTCCGCGTTTGCGAATGCGTTCCAACAAAACATCGACGGGTGCCTGCAAGTAAATAACCAAATCGGGTTGAGGAGTATCTATCGTAAGATTTTCGTAAACTTTTTCATACAAAGAAAGTTCATCATCATTTAATGTTACCCGCGCAAACAGGCGATCTTTTTCCATTAAAAAGTCAGCCACGTGAGCAGGGATGAACATATCACTTTGTTTAATGTCTTTAAGCTGCTGGGCTCGTTGAAAAAGAAAAAATAATTGTGCTGGCAATGCTCCGGTTTCTGGATCTTGATAGAAGCGTTGCAAAAAGGGATTATCTTCTGCCCCTTCCAAAAGGAGTTCTGCCTGATAGTGTTCTGCCAGACGCCTGGCTAATGTTGTTTTTCCGACACCAATAGGGCCTTCAATGGCAATCAGTTTTTTCGCAGAGGTTTCAGTCACGTTATTCTCTCTATGTCATCTTTTGCTAGGTTGGCAACCAAATCGGACAATGGAGTGTTATCGGGTAAAACCAGCTCTGGAGCAATTTCTGCCAGAGGTATTAACACAAAGCTACGTTCTTTCATTCCATAATGCGGAACGGTTAATCGAGGATGTTCGATGATCTTATTATTGTACAGGAGTATATCCAAATCTAGTGTTCTTGGACCCCAACGCTCTCCAATACGCACGCGCCCCTGCTCATTCTCTATCGCTTGTAATGCATCCAGCAAGTCAATGGGCGCTAGAGATGTCGACAACTCGGCAACGGCATTAATGTAATCATTTTGATCTTGTGGTCCCATGGGAGCACTTCGGTATAAAGCAGATGCATTGAGTAACTTACTATCATGAAGTGTCTCTAATGCTTGTAAAGCGTTATTAACTTGAGCTATTGGGTCACTCAAGTTGCTACCTAAACCAATATAAGCAATCGCTGTCATTGTGCCGTTGGATTCTTATTGGGTTTACGCTTGCGGTTGTAGCGTCGTTTACCACCGCGCTTATTGGACTTCGTCAGAGCCTGAGTCATCTTGCGTTGACCTTCGGGTGGTGCTTCTTGATAGCGTGTCCACCAACTGGCAGTCGATTGTAATTGCTCGTTACCCACAGCTCGCAAAACCAGGAAGTCATAAGCTGCGCGAAAGCGCGGATGCTCAAGTAACTTATAGGCTCGATGGCTGCGGTTTTCTAACCTGGGCTGTAATGACCAGATTTCACGGATCACAATAGAAAAACGACGCGGAATAGAAATGAATTGGCTTTGTTCGGTGAGCACCTGAGTCATAGCTTTGTGATAAGCATCGTTCTTTGACATGCCTTGTTCAGTTAGCTCATTAACGCGCACCTTAAGTGGAGCCCATAAAAATACCGAAAACAAGAAAGCAGGTGTGACTGGCTTTTCTTCTGCAATGCGTTTGTCGGTACTTTGTAATGAAGCTTCAACAAAGCGAATAAAACGCTGCTTAGGATCATCATCCAGAGCGCTTTGAGTTGCTGGGAAGAGTTGTTTGAATAACTCGTATCTTTTTAGTTCTAAAAAGGTGTCATGAGATTTGCCTGCTAGCAGTAGCTTGTGGCTTTCGTCCCACAATCTGGCGGCAGAAACATTCGTCAGAAGCTGACCTTGATCAAAAATAGGTTCTGCTGTTTTTTCTTCAATCTTTAAGCCAAGCTTGGCGGCCAGTCGGATGGCGCGCAACATTCTGACGGGATCTTCTCGATAACGAGTGATGGGATCGCCAATCAGACGTAGTTGACCTTTACGTAGATCTTCTAAGCCTCCGGTAAAGTCGATCACGCTAAAATCATTGATAGAATAGTACAGAGCGTTAACGGTAAAATCTCGGCGCCAGGCATCATCTTCTATTGAGCCATAAACATTGTCGCGCACCAACATACCGGATTCGCTTTGCTCGCCGTGTGGGCTGGCTTCATTGTGACTGGCACGGAAGGTGGCCACTTCGATTATTTCGTGACCAAAAAGAATGTGAGCAAGCTTGAAACGACGACCAATAATACGGCAATTACGGAACAGGCGCTTGATTTGCTCAGGTGTTGCATTGGTGGCGATATCAAAATCTTTTGGATGAAAACCGAGCAAAATATCACGAACACCACCGCCGACTAGATAGGCATCGTAATCGGATTTTCGTAGGCGATTAAGCACTTTAAGCGCATTAACGCTGATATCCTGGCGCGATATATTGTGCTCTGAGCGTGGAACAACAACCACTTCCCGTTGCTTCTCCGTTGCAGAGGAATTTCCAAATAGCTTTTGCCAGAACTGCTTCAGCATAACACCCTTATCTTGTAGCGAAAGAAACGGATCATACCAGCTCACTGTTTATTTGGAAGCCTTTTGCCAGAAGAATCTACCGTCTGAGAATAGCTTGCAGTGACATTCTGATGATTCCAGTTGGTTTGGGCCCAGGTTAAAAGTTGTTCGCAGGATGCGTTGTGCAACTCGGTCGGTGGTGGATGATTGAGAAATATCAGAGCATTGGTTAATTGACTGCTGGCTTGCTCTGGATCGATAGCTGTAGCGAAGTTCTGCTTACTGAATTTGCTTCCATCTACATTAGAAGCCAGCGGAACATGAAAATAATCCGGCTGGTTTGCGTCCAACAAATGGTATAGCTGTAATTGACGAGGAGTGGAATCCAGCAAATCGGCTCCCCGTACTACATGATTGATCTGGCTGTCGATGTCATCAACGACTACCGCTAATTGGTAAGCGAACAAACCGTCTTTACGTCGAATAATAAAGTCTTCGGCCGCTATAGGGGCAGAGACGGATACTTCACCTTGTATCCGATCTTTAAAGGAGGTCATTGGCTTGTCTATTTTTAAGCGGATGGAGGTGTTTGCTGAGTCTAAAGCAAGATGGCGTGATCGACACAAACCAGGATAAAGTCCTCCTGCTTCTTTGATGCGTTTGCGGGTGCAATCACAAGCATAGATCTGCTGCTGAGCTGCAAGTTGTTGCAGAACTTCCTCGTAGCGTTGATGACGTTGGCTTTGGTAAAGGACTGATCCGTCCCAGTGTAGGTGAAAGTGTTCCAATGTCGTCAAAATGTCATCGGCTGCACCAGGTTGTTCTCTTGGGGGATCTAAATCTTCAATGCGCAACAGCCACTCACCATTGCGAGAACGGGCTTCAAGGTAGCTTGCTAAGGCTGCAACAAGAGAGCCGAAGTGTAATCGGCCAGAAGGAGATGGCGCAAAACGGCCCCGCCACATTAGGGGCTCACCATTTGCTTGATGAGTCACAAGATGCTCTGTCATAAATAAAGGGCGCTGCTCCGCCCTTTATTAGAAGTTATTTGCCTAACTGTTTTTCTTTGATTTCTGACAGTGTTTTACAGTCGATACAAAGAGTTGCGGTAGGACGAGCTTCAAGACGGCGAACACCGATTTCGATGCCGCAAGACTCACAGTAGCCGTATTCGTCGTCGTCAAGAGTTTGAATGGATTCACCAATTTTTTTCAGTAGCTTACGCTCTCGGTCACGAGTTCGAAGCTCCAAACTGAACTCTTCTTCCTGGCTAGCACGATCGACAGGATCTGGAAAGTTTGCCGCTTCATCCTGCATGTGGTTAACCGTTCGGTCCACCTCTTCCATTAACTGTGTTTTCCAAGTATCTAATATTAAGCGGAAGTGCACCTTCTGGCCTTCGCTCATATATTCTTCGCCTTCTTTTTCTTCATAAGGCGCGATACCTAAATTCCCCAAAGTCGTTGAGGTTGCTGTGGTTTCAAATTTTCGAGCCATTTACTGCTCCCAGCATTTAGTTGCGATAGTCAATTGCGTCTTAAACCTGAATACAGGTCATCGTTTGGACTGCCTGTCCGGTTTATGCTTGCTACAAACCGTCGATTGTATACCATATTTAACAATAAACGGTAAACAGGCATTATGGGGACTTAATTGTAGCTTTCAAGTGCCATATTCGCTTATTCCATAAAATAATTGTTACAGAGTAAAGGTAAGCGGGCCTTTAATAACCATTGATTCTGAGCTGAGAGAGCAACCGTAAGCAATCACTTCAACTCCCGCTTCGATAGCAATAGCAAGGAGTTCGGCGTATTTAGCATCAATATGCTGCGCGGGCTTGACGTGGTTTATTCCGGTATGCTGAACACAAAACAGTAAAATGGCTCTCGCGCTGCCTGTTTGTGCCAGCTCGGTCAGCTCGCGCAAGTGTTTTTGTCCTCGAGTACTCACGGAATCTGGAAAGTAGCCAATGCCGTCATCTTCTTTAAGAGTGACGCTTTTTACCTCGACATAGACGGGCTGATTGTCTTTATCGTGCACCAGAAAGTCGATACGGCTATTTTCGTTACCATATTTAACTTCTCGCTGAAGTTGCTGATACCCCTCAAGTTCCTTGATAGTACCATTCTCAATGGCTTCCTCGACAAGAGTATTTGCTAAGTGAGTATTTACTCCTATCCTCTCTCCAGCAAAGTTCTCAACCAATGTCCAAGTATGACGATATTTACGTTTGGGGTTATTGGAATCCAGTAGGTAGGCTGTCCAGTCGGGCTCCCAACATGCTTTCATTGAGCCTGTATTGGGGCAATGGACGGTAATTTGCTCGCCATTTTCTAGCTCCACATCTGCCAGAAAACGTTTATAGCGCTTAATTAAGCGGGCTTTAATCAAACCTGATTCAAACTTCATCATGGGTGCCGTCAGAAAAAACGCACACCTTACCTTCTCTGATTGTCACGGGCAATGGGGTTAAGCTTTGACCGCTGCATGGGCCTGCCACACAATAACCGGTTGCTGGATGAAAAAGAGCGCCGTGGACCGAGCAAAATAGATGAAATTGGTCAAAAGAAATCAGGTTTTCTGAATTCATATCCAGCTTAGCTCCTGCGTGAGGGCAGCGATTGTAGTAAGCAAATGCTTGCTCACCTCGTCGAACCACGATGATTTCTTGCTCTTGATAGAGCACCTTAATCGCCTGATCAGGCTCAATGTCAGTCACTTGGCAAAGTGGGTGTAGCGTCATAGCAATGTCGATGTCTAGGGGTTCAGAAAGTATGGCATTCATTATACCGAATACCCAAAAACTGTAGCCCTGAGGTTGAATGATGTAGAATAGGGACATTAATGATGTTGTATGAAGAACAAACTATGTCACTTGTTGATGCTGCAAGCGCAAAATTACCCACAGCCTGGGGGGAATTTGAAATTCACGCATTAGAAGATAATGATTCTGACAAAGAGCATATTGCTCTGACGATGGGCGATTTATCCGGCGAAGAGCCAGTATTAGTGCGAATCCACTCAGAGTGTTTGACTGGAGATGCTTTGTTTAGCATGCGTTGTGATTGTGGTCCTCAGTTAGAAGCTGCTCTCAAGAAGATATCCGAAGAAGGTCGCGGCGTGCTCTTGTATTTACGCCAAGAAGGACGCGGCATTGGCCTGGTGAATAAAATAAAAGCCTACGCTTTGCAGGATAAGGGAATGGATACCGTTGAGGCTAACGAGAGTCTTGGTTTTGATGCGGACGCACGTGATTTTTCTATTGCCGTTGAGACATTAGAAGCTCTCGGGGTTAAAGAAGTGAAACTGATGACGAACAATCCACGTAAAGTGGGAACTTTGGTGGATGCTGGCCTCAAAGTGTCAGAGCGCGTACCTATGAAGTTTGGCCGCAATCCTCATAACGAAAAATACTTAAATACCAAAACAGGCAAATTAGGCCATTTGTTATAAATTGACTGGAAACATCAGGGTAGGATGTCTTTCTACCCTATTATCAACTTGATTGATATCACACAAATAAAATGGAATCCCATGAATCAAAAATTACACTTACGAATCTCTGAATCGGCACCAGAAGGTATCTGGCCTGCTAGCTCTTTACTGTCCTTTGATGCGGATGAAGGCATTATTCATTTAAAGAAGGCGATGCGTCTGCGATGTATTCAGGCTGCTGGTCGACGACTTTTGGGGATGGGATTTCAGCAATTTAAATTGGTGGGAGAAGGTTGGGACAAAGAGCATCAGTTTGCGTTTGCGCAGGCTATGTATAGTGCCCGTTTTGTACCTGAAGTTGAATGGGCTGAGTTAGAAGCCGAAGAAGCGAATGACTTGCAGGCATTAATCAAAACCAGCTATTGGTGCCGTCAGCAAATCAATCACACGCCTGAAGATTTATCACCTGTGGTGCTGGCACAAAACGCTGCAGATTTTGTATCGAGTTTTGCTCCCGATCAGGTTTCGTATCGTATTGTTGAAGGGGATGACTTGGCCACTGAGGGCTGGGTTGGCATTCACGGTGTTGGACGTGGCAGCAACCGTCCTCCTGCGTTGCTTGAGTTGGACTTTACGCCCGTTGGTTGGGGAGATAAGGCACCCGTCACGGCTTTAGTTGGTAAAGGGATTACTTTTGATAGCGGTGGATACAGTCTAAAGGCTAGCGAGTCCATGTTGCACATGAAAGCCGATATGGGTGGCGCCTCTACCGTAACCGCTGCATTGGCATTAGCCATTGCTCGTGGTTTGAATACGCGTGTGAAACTTTATTTATGTTGTGCCGAAAATATGGTGAGTGGGCATGCCTATAAACTGGGTGATGTTTTAACTTATAAAAATGGCGTTTCTGTTGAAGTTGTTAATACTGACGCTGAAGGACGATTAGTTTTGGCTGATGGATTAATTTTGGCAACAGAGTCAAAAGCCAAAAATATTTTTGATGCCGCGACACTTACCGGTGCTGCTGTCACGGCGGTGGGTGATGAGTACAATGCGGTTTTCAGTTTTGATGTGGCATTACGAGAAGCCTATTTAAATTACTCCGCTGCTGAGTGCGAAGCACACTGGCCTTTACCACTGGATCCACATCACGCAACAAACTGTCCTTCTTCTTACGCGGATACGGCTAATAGTCGTCCAGTTAAAGGTGGTGGTCCGGGTGGTGCAAGTAATGCTGCTGGTTTCCTTTCGCGCTTTGTTGGCAAGAATTGCCAGTGGTTACATGTTGATTTAGCCTCTGCTATGAATGCTTCTGACTCTGCCTATTTAGCGGCAGGTGGCAGTGGCCATGGTATACGAACTTTGGCGCGAGCGTTGTTAGAGCAGGAGTAATATGGATTGAAAATCGTGGCAACAACTCAGCGCTTAATCTTAACCGAGTTTGCTCAAGAAGACGCTGAAGGTTTTTTTGCCATGAATCAAAATTCGCAGGTATTGCAGTATACGGGGGATGAGCCTTTTGCATCGCTGCAAGCCTGCCGAGATTTTTTGCAACAGTATGCGCATTATCAGCACCATCAATTTGGTCGCTGGACATTAAGAGATAAAGCGACCAAAGAGTATCTTGGATTCTGTGGACTAAAGTTCTCAGAATCCAATGGCGAAACGGATCTTGGATTTCGCGTTGTTCATCATCGATGGAATGAGGGAATTGCTACAGAAGCTGCGATGCAGTGCTTGCAACTAGGGTTTAGTCGGTATCAGTTATCGACCATTGTCGGACGAGCTCACCATGCAAATCTTGCTTCTATTCATTTGCTAAAAAAGCTGGGGTTTCGTTACTCCCATCATTTTTTCGATAAGGGCGATGAGTGGCACCAATACATTTTAAGCGCAGAAGATTATTTAGAGGGTAAAGTGTTAGCGGCCAAGTAATTGTTCTTTAATACTGCCTTTGTAGAGTGGCCAAGCTTCAACAACTTCGTAATGAACCCCTGATTTTACGTTAATAGATTCCATCAATACGAAATCAGAGATGTGAGTTGATAGTTCTGTGGTTACAAAGCTCTCGCTAGGTGGTGGAGCATCTCGAAATAGAGTGATATGGGGATGAAAGGATTTTTTCTCACGTTTAATAAAGTCGATCGATTTTAGTTGGCTCTGTAAAAAAGAGGCCAGCTCATTAATAGAACCCAGGCCTTGCTCTATATCTGCAAAGAGTATTTCATTGCGAGGGAAGTAACCCGTTTTATTCGCACTGAGAGAAAAGGAACGAATCTTGTTATCACCAATGGCATCAATAATGTCAAACACTTGATGGTTATTTACAGTGCCTAAAAACTGCAAAGTCAAATGATAATTATAAGTGTCTACTGCTCGTCCATCATAAGCGATGCTTTGAGCCCATTGCGCCAGAGATTGTTTAAAGGAAGGTTCAAAATCCAATGCAAAAAAAAGGCGATGCTTACCCCGTGAACTCAGTCTCATGATACTACCTTAAAAAACTAACACTGCAACGGTTGCCAGTGGCTCATTACCAGAGCATTAACTATCATTCTGTATTTTATGGTACCACAGAATAGTTGCATTACACCTCTAGCTCTTCACAATAGCATATTTAAGCAAAGTTTTATCTCGCTGGGAGGCTAAGGCAATCGTTGGCACAATATTCCATAACACAGTACAATAGCCATATTATCGTAGTTCATTAATTCGACGCTATGGCAAAATCGTCAAAGAGCCACCCAACAGATCGTCCGTTCCGGCGTTTTATGCAGCGTCTTGCGGCTATTTTCTTTCTCTATTTTTCTTTTTTCGTTATCTATTGTGATGCTTTGATTGAACGTCGATTTGCAGAAAATCGTTGGGTTGCACCTGCCAAAGTCTATGCAAGACCTCTTACTTTCTATTCTGGGTTATTGATTCAGACAGAGCACCTAGAGCAAGAATTACAGTTGTTGGGTTATCGAAAAAAGGTAAAAGCAACTCGTCCAGGGGAATACGAGCGCTACGATAATTATTTTGCTATTTATGGCAGAGGCTTTCATTTTTTTGATCGCCAACAAAAAGCTCAACGCTTTTCGCTGGTCATAGAGTCAGGGCAGATTTCTCAACTGACTTCTCTAGATACTAACCAACCGCTTGCTTATCAGCGTCTTGATCCTTTGTTATTAGGTTCGATTAACCCGTTGGTTAAAGAACAGCGAGAAGTAGTTAATATACAGCAGGTTCCTGTTTATTTAATGGAAGCTTTAATCGCTTCTGAAGACCGGCAGTTTTACCATCACTGGGGACTTTCTATTACAGGTATCCTCAGAGCTTTCTCGCGCAACCTTGCCGAAGGTAAAGCGGTTCAAGGGGGAAGCACCATCACTCAGCAGTTGGTTAAGAATTATTTTTTAACTAATGAGAAAAAGCTTACTCGAAAGATAACCGAAGCCATTATGGCTGTGCTTCTAGAATGGCGTTATAGTAAATCCGAAATTCTTCAGGCGTATATTAATGAAGTGTACCTGGGGCAAGATGGTGCCTTGAGCATTCATGGTTTTGCCAAAGCCAGCGAATTCTTTTTTAATCGTAAGTTGGAAGATATCAACTTGGCGCAAGCAGCCACTTTGGTTGCGTTGGTGCGAGGCCCTTCATATTATGAACCCAGGCGTCATCCCGAACGGGCATTAAAGCGGCGTAACTTGATTCTAGATTTAATGTTGTCGCAACAACGCATCAATCAGCAACAATGGGAATTAGCTACAAGCAAATCCTTGGCGATTAGTCAAAAATCTCCTATTAAGTCATCACGCATGCCCGCCGCGATGGAGCTAATAAGATTACAGTTGCGCGAGCATTATTCTCAAGAGCAACTTGAACACGGCAGTTTAAAGGTTTTTACAACGTTAGATCCTGTTGTACAAAAGCAATCAGAAAAAGCACTTCAATCACGTCTTAATAAACTGGATGCCAATAGCCAGAAACAATTACAAGGGGCTGTCGTTGTCAGCCACCGATTTAGTGGTGAAGTGTTAGCTGTAGTGGGCGATCGTCAGCCTAATTATCAGGGATTTAATAGAGCATTACATGCGTATCGCCAAACAGGCTCTGTGATTAAGCCTTTCGTTTATTTAACGGCGCTGCAAGCATCCGATAAGTATTCGCTAAGTTCATCTCTTAGTGACCAGAGTTTTAGTATGACGGCAACGGATGGCAGTGTCTGGCGACCACAAAATTATGATCGGAAAGAGCATGGCGAAGTTTCAATACAGCGAGCTTTGATTGAATCCTACAATCTGGCTACCGCGCATCTGGCACTATCCGTCGGTGTTGATGAAGTGATTGAGTTGCTGCGTCAGGCGGGTTATACCCGTCCGCTTATCGCTTTTCCTTCTTTGGCACTAGGAGCGAAAGAGATGTCGCCATGGGAAGTTTTAAAGCTTTATCAGTCGTTGGCCTCGGGTGGGCTGGTTCTAGACACATCGGTGATCAGCTCGGTTATGAATAACCAGGGACAATTGCTGAGTCGTTATCCTGTTATTGCAAAGAAGAAGCTATCAGAAGACAGTGTATTTTTGATCAATCATACATTACAGCAAGTGGTGCGCCGTGGAACGGCCAAAAGTCTACACTGGCGTTTGCCGCAACTTAATCTTGCTGGCAAAACAGGCACTACCAATGACACGAAGGACAGTTGGTTTGCCGGGATGAGTGAAAACTTTTTATCGGTGGTGTGGGTTGGTCGAGACGATAATAAAAGTACTGGGCTTACTGGTGCTACCGGAGCAATGAAGGTTTGGGGAGATTTGATTGCAGAAGTAGAACAAGAAGCTTTGATATTGCAGCCTCCTGGAGCTATTGAGTGGCGTAAGGGGAGAGCAGATGAGGCTTGTATTCCTCATGTCAAAGGAGGGAGTTTTACGGCGACTCAGCCCTGTGGAGGTTTATGAGTAAAATCTAATCAGAGTGCCGTATTTCTGCAAAATTCAGGGAAAAACCGCATGAAACCGTTGTTTTTTCTTGAACTCGTGTTGGGATTAAGGTAATTATGGCGTCATGAATAGAGAGTGACTTAAAAGGATATTTATAATGGAATTTATACTGGATAATCAGCTAGACAATGATTCTGCATTTATTGCAGATATGACCCTGTGTCGTCTGCAATTAATGAATGATGAACAATACCCCTGGCTTATTTTGGTACCACGTCGAGAAAATATTGTTGAGATGTATGAGCTATCAAAATCTGATCAGCGCCAATTATGGGAAGAAATTGCATTAATCAGCCAATTAATGAAAAAACTTTTTTCACCCCACAAACTTAATATTGGTGCTTTAGGTAATATTGTTCGTCAGCTACATATTCATGTTATTGCCAGAAACACCGATGATAAAGCGTGGCCTGGGCCTGTTTGGGGAGCCCATCCAACATTGGCCTATCAGCAAGAACATCAGCAAAAGACCATAGATAATATTATTCAAGAATTAAAGGCTCAAAATCTGATTGCCTGATTCATCATAGATTACCCTTCTTTCTGCCATATTTTCGCCACTTTTTCTCCCTATCTTTAGTTTTTATTTTGGGGGAGAAAAGTGGTGAGCAAAATCAGTTTTATTAAAGCTGGCGCTTTATTAGCAATCTTTATTTTATTAAGTATTTTACTGAGCAGTATTGAAAGCACAATCTATGAGCGCTCTGGATATCAAGAAGAAGCTCGTCAGTCAATTGCCGAAAGCTGGACTCATGAACAGAGTATCTTGCTCCCTATTTTAGTCATTCCTCACAAAATCATTTCTCAAAAGAAAAGCTGGGACAATAAGCTAGAAAAATATACTTTACAGAAAGTTGTTGAGCATAAACTGCACTACGAAGCGTTTGATATGCTCGATGTAACAACCGAACTGGTTTCTGAGACTCAGCAACGAGGGATCTTTAATGTTCCTGTTTATATGGCCGATATAAATATATCCGGAAAGATAAATTCTCAGTTTATAAAGGATGCAAAAAATAGCGAGAGAGTCCAAATTAAAAAGCCATTTATAGCAATAGCCGTGACAGATAAACGTGGGTTTTCTGATATCCCTAAAATAGTGATTAATGAGAGAGAAAAAAATTTTTTACCAGGGAGTCAACTAGCGCACTCACCATTTGGGCTCCACGTTTTCTTAGATAATCCCAACTCTGACTCTTTTAGTATAGACGCCTCTTTCAAACTAAAAGGTATGTCAAAAATTGCCTGGATACCTTCTGCGAAACACACCCAACTTGCAGTGAAGTCCAATTGGCCACATCCTTCTTTTGTCGGACGTTTTTTGCCCCAAACCAGAAGCATTGACGCATCCGGTTATGAAGCCTCCTGGGAGACAGGAGAGTACTCTTCTGCCATTAGCGATGCGTTGACCTCATGTTTAGGTGGGCATTGTGAATATCTAAATAACCTTGAGTTAGCTGTGAGGCAAATTAATCCTATTGATAGCTATGTGCAATCCGAACGAGCTATCAAGTACAGTCTTTTAGTGATCGTAATGACATTTGTGGTATTTATTTTATTTGAATTAATGTATCAAATTCATATCCATGCAGTTCAATATTTGCTGGTAGGTTTCGCACTGTCTTTGTTTTACTTATTGTTGATAGCCATTTCGGAACAAGCAAACTTCTTCATGGCTTATGTGATTTCATCCATTGCCTGTATTAGTCTTATCGCATTCTATATGAAGGCAAAATTATGTAACAAACAGCTTAGTTCTCTTATTGCCATGTTGGCGGGATTAGACTCAACGCTTTATCTTATTATTCAGTCGGAAGACTATGCCTTTTTGTCGGGAACTATGTTGCTGTTTTTTGCTTTGGCATCAGTGATGATCTTTACAAGAAACATTGACTGGTCTAAAACTTTAACTCGGCAGGCTGCTAAGTAAATAGGTGTGCCAGCAGAGGAGGGCTCTGCTGGCTTTTTCTATTATTGATTGATCGTTATTTCTCGAAAGCTAACGCTACTGCTTTCTAATTTTCCGTTAGTTTTAGTCGTTGTTGATATTTTAAGTAAAGAAAGCGCCTTGGCGTTAGTTGAAACATTATTAAATGTCAGAGACATCTTCATCGGTACATCTGCGATAAGGGGGACTCGACTTATCTTCTTATCGCTCCTTTTATGATTGGCAATAGCAATACTGGATGCAAAGTATTGATTTCCAGAGTCATCAAATATTTCTCCCAATGTAGACAGTTCTCTATCTTGGTAGGAACTTGTAATTGTCAGCTGGCATTCAAGGTTGTTTCTCTCAATCTTATTACAAGAATGGAGTTTGTAGAGAACTCCATTCTTGTTGGACAAAACGAACTCAGTATTGGTTTTGTTAAGTACAACTGCGAAAATTTTATCCATATAATGCTGCATACATTGCCTGGTTTGATTTGCTTGCTCCCCTTTGAGTTCGTCGGATGCAATAAAACGAATAATACTGGGGATTTCTGATTGCCGAGCATTGAAGTTCGCTTTAGCACCTTGCTTTATAATAGACAGTTTCCCATTTAATCCTGCTTCTATCTCGAGAGTTTGTCCCAGCGAACACCCTACAACCATCAGCTCGGTCAGAGACTTCATTCTGCTGTCATCTAATGCATAGAGATTGGATGCCAATAGGAAAAATAGAGTAACTATTGATATGCGCATATTACTTCCTTTTGTTAAGAGTGATCTTTAATGTTTGAAGTAGCAAAATACCTAGGAAGTGCGCAAAATCAACTTATTTTTTTAGTTACTAACAAAAAATGCTGAGTAAATCTCAGTGATTTATTACTACTTTTGTGCTGAATTGATGAAAGAGATTTTTAGGGGCTTCTGAACAAGGGATGCTTACTTCTTTTTTTACGGCAATGTAAACTGTTGCTTACATTGCCGCAAAGAGGTTAGCTAATTATTTCTGGTAACTTTCTCATTATCAAATGTTGAGCTTTCTCCATATCGCACTGTTTAATATCTGTTATATTCTCAGTTAGCTCATCTAAAATTCTATTCTGAATTTTCCCTCGCTGAAAAGCTTCTGAGTAGGGAAGCCGATGGAACATCACCATTGAATATCTTGGGATGAAGTGATTGGGCCAGCGCTTTTCTAACTCAAAAGAAAGTTGCTTTTTTAATAGATAACGAGCATCGTTAACAGAGTCGCGCATTTCTATGTAGTTCTCTAGAGCCATATCGGCAATGGCGTTGCCATTATCAATACGTCGCTTTTCTGTTTCGGCAAAAACTTGCTGCCAATCATCACCAAATTGCTCAATGCATTGATCGAAGTCCCAGACATCTTCAAAACCGCAATTCATTCCCTGGCCATGAAAAGGTACAATCGCATGAGCCGCGTCGCCAAGTAACAGTGCTTTATCCTGATAGTACCAGGGAGAAGTTCGTACCGTAGCCAAACGACCTGTTGGATTATTGAAGTAGTCATACTCTAAGTCAGGAAGCAACGCTTTTGCATCGGGGAACTGCTCGGCGAAGAAGGTTTCCAGAGAGGTTTTATCTTTAATACTTTCAAAGCTTACGGGACCTTCGTTAGGCATAAACAGGGTCACTGTAAAACTGCCATCTATATTCGGCAAGGCAATGACCATATAACCACCACGAGGCCATATATGTAAGGCGTTCGGTTCCATCTGAAAGTCACCGTTGGGCGATGGTGGAATACAGAGTTCTTTGTAGCTATGGTCTAAAGGCTCAACACTATTTTTGCCATTTTGTTTTTGCTGAATAGATTCTCGAATGGCCGAAGCGCTGCCATCAGTTCCGATAACACGCGTAAAAGTATGTCGATATTGGTTGCCGTTTTCTTCATCCACAAGTAGCAGTTCGTTGTTATCAAAGTCGATGCTTTCGCAGCGTTGATTAAAACGAATGGATACGTTACCTAACTGCTCTGCCTGAGTCATACAAAGCTTATTTAAGTCGGCTCGGGAGACAGAATAGATAACCTCTTCAGGACGTTGCCCATAAGGCTGTAAGCTCTGGTTTCCTGATTTATCGTGAATCATGCGTCCTTTCATTGGTGTTAGCATAGGGCTAACATGATCCATCAAACCTGCTTGTTGCAATGGATAAATGCCTCGATTGGCTAGCGCCAGGTTAATGGAACGGCCAGCAGAAATGTTTTCTTTGCGCATATCTGGGCGGCGCTCGAATATTTCGACATTAAAACCTCTTCTCGCCAGGTAAACAGCGAGCAAGCTTCCTACCAAGCCAGCGCCAATGAGCGTAATGTTTTTATCTGACATGTTATGGGCTCCGGCTTATTCTGGTTGCAGACTTTGTTTAAGAATTTGTACAAAGCGATAACAATCTTCGAAGCTGTTATAAAGAGGCACCGGAGCGACACGAATAACATTCGGATAGCGCCAATCACCGGTGACTCCTGCCGCTTCAATACGCTCAAAAACCACTTTGCCATCAATGCCATGAGTATCGACTGTTAAACTCAATTGGCTACCGTGGGCTTTGTCTTCTGTCGGTGTCAGAATATTAATGTCTTCACCTAGCTCCTGCTCCAACAAAAAGCGCAAGAACCCAGTGAGCTGCAAGGATTTTTCTCGCAACGCTTTGATACCGCCAGCCTGTTTGACAGTATCCAGCGAGGCGCGAATAGCCGCTAAAGAAAGGATGGGGGGATTAGATACTTGCCAGGCTTCGGCGCTTTCCATAGGAATAAAGTGATTGGCCATCTTAAAGCGTGTTTCTTTATCGTGTCCCCACCAGCCAGCAAAACGGTTCAAAGATTTGTCACTGTGATGGCGCTCGTGTACGAAACATCCTGCAACAGAGCCGGGCCCTGAGTTGAGGTATTTATAAGTACACCAGCAAGCAAAGTCTACATTCCACTGATGCAATGACATGGTAATGTTTCCGGCGGCATGAGCCAGATCAAAACCCACTTTACACCCTTTGTTATGTCCTGCTTTGGTAATGGCTTCCATATCGAACACCTGCCCTGTGTAATATTGAACACCAGGTAGCATAATTAATGCAATGGAATCACCTTCTTCTTCGATTAAGGCCATGAGATCTTCGTCACGGATCAGCTCTTCGCCTTCTCGAGGTTTAATCAGTAACATCGACTCGTCAGGATTAAAACCATGGTAACGGATCTGTGATTCAACCGCATAATGATCAGAAGGGAATGCATGATCTTCGATAAGAATTTTATGTCGTGTTGCCGTTGGTCGATAGAAACTTACCATCATAAAGTGCAGGTTGGCAGTGAGCGAGTTCATGGCAACCACCTCACTGGTCTTGGCTCCTACCAGATCTGCAAAGCCTTCACTGAGAAATTCGTGATAGGGCATCCAGGGAAAGTCGCCAGAAAAATGTCCTTTCACTCCCAGCTTTTGCCACTGCGATAATTCGTAATTTAAATACTCTTGTGTTCTTGATGGCTGTAAGCCCAAAGAGTTTCCACAAAGATAAATTTCATCTTCACCATTGCTGTGCTTAGGGATATGAAATTGCTCACGCATCGGTGCCAAAGGATCATTGGTATCCATTTTTTTTGCGTAAGCTAAACTATTTTCGAAAGTCATTCTATTAACTCCAGAGGATAAATAATCGGACGGCTAGGAGCGGCGTCTGACAAAAATTGTGGTAGTTGCAAGCTAAGCAGGTAGTTGCCATCAGTTACGGCAGTGGACACATAAATCAACTCGGTAATCGTTCGTTGAGTTTTTGAGTCTGCACTTAGAGCATGAGTTTCTGCTGCTACCTGCCAAAAGTGATGGTGGTTAGAGAGCTTTCCATCGTCGTACATTTTGTCGATAGAAGGAAAGTCGACAAGCAAATGTTCTACACCGCGTTCTAATAGATACAATAAGGCATCATTGGTAAAAAAGGGCGGTTCACGATCAGAGTTATATACCCAGCTTTGTTTTTCAGTTGGATTGGGAAGTGTTCGTACAATAAGTGCTTTTTGCCAGGACGATGATGTAGTTGCTAAAACCTGTTCCAACATTGCACGAGAAATTGTTAAGTCATTATCTTGCAACGGTGGCTGGTAACTTTCATCAATCGAGCTTGCTACTTGAGGTGTCACGGTTATAAGCGTGGCGGGCATTAACTCTGTGGCCAAATCTCCAACCATGACATCATCATTTACGATATGAGAAACCGATTCTGTATGAGTACCATTGCAGTGAGGTATCAGCTCAAGAGTGCGCACATTACAGCTACCACCACGGCTTGTGTCACCCACAAAGCCTACGGCTTCAAGAGTTTTGGCTGTAGCAGGAGGGACACCAAAATGATTCGGCTGTTCACCATTAAAGGCTAATGGGATCGAAAGACTCTGTGCCTGGTCCCAGCGAATCTGATAACGCTGTTGGTTCAGCTCTAGTTGCAGTTTCATTGTCTGCTCTCCATCAATATGGATCTATCGATACCCGACCATTTCGGTAAGGCATGACTATCAAGAGTTAGCATTAGATTGGAGTCCCTGGAGCGACGCCTTCAAGCTGTAGTTTATTTTGCTTTGGCATAACCGTTTGGCATTGATCACAAGTGCGATGCTGTTCGCTATTTAAGAAACGGTCAAACACGGGGAAAAAATCTTTCTCGACATCGGTAAGATGAAAGTACTCCTCATACAGTTTGTGATTGCAGTTTTCGCAGAACCACATAAGCCCATCATTTTCTTCGGGACGTCGAACTTGCTCAATCACCAAACCAATAGAGTTTGCATAGCGAATGGGAGAATGAGGAATTTTGGCAGGGAGTAAAAAGATTTCTCCCTGCTTGATGGGGTAGTCTACAATTTTTCCATTCTGTTGCGTTCTCAGCAGCATTTCGCCTTCTAGTTGATAAAAGAACTCTGGACCTTCATTAAAGTGATAGTCTCGACGGCCATTGGGCCCACCGACGACCATAATGATCATGTCGCCTTCACGATAAACTTCTTTGTTACATACGGGTGGCTTGAGTTTGTCGCGGTTATCGTCAATCCACTGTTGAAAGTTTATTACTTGCATCGGTGCTGTCATGGTTCTGGTCCTTTTTATTGCTGGCTTAAAGTGTGGCGATGCACTTTAATTCGATTGCGATAGGCGTTGGAAGCGAGTTGATTTCTACCGTTGTTCGGCAAGGTTGGTTGCTCTGGAAATACTCGGCATAAATTTTATTGTAGGTTTTAAAGTCATCTTTCATATTGGTTAAAAAGACAGTGACATCAACCAGTTTGTCCCAACTTGATCCTGACTCTTCAAGAATCATGCGTACATTATCAAAAACGCTACGACATTGAGCTTCAATATCATAATCAACAATATCGCCAGCCTCATTCAGAGTGACGCCTGGAATGTCTTTGGTACCTCGTTGACGTGGGCCGACACCAGACAAAAACAACAAGTCTCCGACTTTTCGTGCATGGGGGTAAAGTCCAACGGGTTCTGGGGCTTTTTGCGAATCAAATCGATCACTGTGACTCATAATGGATTCCTTAGATGTTATTGATAGCTGTGCTCAGTAAAGTGATTGGCACATTAACTACCAGACATTATTTGTTGTTATGGAAAATAAGAATAGTTGCAGAAGTCGAACTTAGCCGTTCGATATTGCAAAAAGATATCTACAGCAAGATTGCCGTATGAATGGGGTTAGCTCAGTACGCTTTTGCAGCCGTTGCGGCTGGCAAAAATAGAGCTGGATGTTTTGTTGATTGACATAAACATATTCATAGCGGTTTTATACTGCGAAAACGAGCTTTTGTAAAGCATTTGAGTTGTGGCTCGATTAAGGTTTGACCAGGAGCAGAAAGGGCATTCAAAGCGCGAGTTAAGGGCGTTCTGGCTCTGCGATACCGTATTTGCTATTCCTATCTCATCGATCTAAGGTTGTGCTAAATAGAGTCGTTTGGAGAGCTAGATGAACTTTCCCCAGATTAAGAATTTTGCTTTGATATTAATGGTCTTAACGACCTTTACTGCATCTTGCTGGTCAAAAGATGATGTTAGCAAGCCGTTTGTGAGACCCGCTGAGTGGGCTCAGCCTTTAGTGACACAAGAGCTGGAAAATTGTTTTCAACTGGATGAGGGAGTGTATCGTTGCGGCCAGCCTGATAAAAAGGGATTTGATGAACTTTGGCGTCTGGGAGTACGTGAAGTCCTTAATTTGCGCGAATTCCATTCTGACGATGATGAGGCAGAAAAATTTGCGTTTAATTTGCACCGCATCAAGATGAATGCTGCAACAGTAAGCGAAGCACAGCTATTACAGGCTTTAAAGGTAATTACTCAACGCAAGCAACCCATCATGTGGCATTGCTGGCATGGCTCTGATCGTACCGGGGCTGTGGCCGCTGCCTACCGTATTGTTGTGCAGGGTTGGAGTAAAGAGAAAGCCATTGAGGAGATGTTGCTAGGGAGCTATGGCTTCCATAAGATCTATGACAATTTGCCCCAACTCTTGGCAAATTTAGATGTACAAAAAATGCGCAAGCAATTGAAGCTGAATGATGAACAGAAAAAAAATCCATAAATAAGGGAATAAAATGGTGTCGGCTGCGTTTTATTAGTAACGATTAAATATAAGAAGCAGGAGTATTTCGTTGGTGCAACTGAATCAATATTACATTGAGCACTCAAAAGGGGCTTATGCTTTAGCAGCCCAAATGCTGGGCTGCCAGCAGGATGCTCAAGATGTTGTTCAGGATAGTCTGCATACCATTTTGAAGCACTCGGCGGTACCGACAGAATCGGGTCAATTTAAAGCTTGGTTTTATACGATTGTGCGTAATAAAGTGATTGACCGATTACGTACTCGTAAGCGCCGTCCAACCGTCGATGCAGAGGAAGCCTCCTTGACTGCGGCCGAATGCAACGAGCCTGAGGCCTCTTTGCATCAAAAGCAGGTACAGCTACAGATTCAACAGGCGCTAAGCGAATTAAGCGAAGCACAGCGAGAAATTATTCTATTAAAAGATTGGCAAGGCTTTAGTTATGCCGATATTGCCAGAATTTTAGGGGTAGAAAATGGCACTGTGATGTCGCGACTGCACAGAGCACGTATGGCTTTGAGAGAAAAGCTGGCTATGTTGTCCGATCACAAGACGTTGAAAGGCTAAAACTATGACTGAGCAATGTAAACAAATTGAAACCTTACTATCGGGTTATATAGATGGCGAGTTGACTCAGCAGCAGTCACAGAAAGTTCATTTGCATATATCGTCCTGCGACGATTGCAGGAAGATGTTAGAGGAACTAAAACAACTGAAAGTTAATGTTGGTAATATGGAGAAACCCGCGATGCCTGAAGAAATATTGGATGAAATCATGCAAGATGCACCTGCTCGTTCGATGCAAACCATTGGCTGGTTTTTGTTGAGTGTTGGTTGCTCTTTTCTTGTTGCTTTTTGTGGTTTTCATTTTTTCTTTAGCAGCGACATTCCAATCTTTTTGAAGCTTATTTACAGTGGCATTTTTGGCGGATTGTTCTTTTTGTTTATCAGTGTTTTAAGGCAGCGTCTTATTGCTCGAAAAACGGATCGTTATAAGGGGGTAGATTTATGAGTCATATTCTAGTGGTTACCACTGATGACATTGCAAACAAAAAAATAGTAAAAACATTGGGCTTGGTGAGAGGCAATACTATTAGAGCTCGCCATGTTGGAAGAGATATTCTCGCTGGATTACGCACCATTGTTGGTGGTGAAGTTCATGAGTACACAAAGCTTATGGCAGAAAGTCGTGAACAGGCGTTGGATCGTATGGTCGATGAAGCTCGTTCAATGGGAGCTAATGCGATTGTTTCGACTCGTTTTACTACCAGCTTGATGGCGCAGGGTGCTGCAGAATTGCTCGCATTCGGCACTGCGGTAGTCGTTGAAGATATTTAACAGCTCGACCAGCCAACTCTATAAAATAAGAGTTGGCTGAACTTTTAATTTAGTCTCTAAAATTATTAAACTGAAATGGCTGATCAAGATCCGAATCTCTTACTAATGCCATGACAGCTTGCAGATCATCACGCTTTTTTCCAGTTACTCGAACTTGCTCACCTTGAATGGCCGCTTGGACCTTTAATTTAGATTCTTTTATCATCTTAACAATTTTCTTTGCGGTGTCTTTATCAATGCCTTGTTTAAAAGTTACGTTACGACTAAAGGTTTTACCCGTATGGTCGATTTCTGAAGTATCCAGGCAACGTGGATCTAGTTTTCGCTTCACACAGTTTGAACGCAAAATGTCCAACATTTGTTTCAATTGAAATTCGGCTTCTGCTTTTAGTTTGACACTGTCTTTGTTGAACTCAAAGCTGGCTTCTATCCCTCTAAAGTCAAATCGGGTGTCCAGTTCTCGGTTTGCATTTTCAACAGCATTACGAACTTCACTCAACTCAATTTCTGACACTAAATCAAAAGAAGGCATGGTTTTTCTCTAGTTATTAGGACTAGACACAAGGATAAAGCAATTATTTTCAGTTGCAAGTGCTTGTCAGAGGAGTCGAGCAATAGCTGGATTGAACAGGCATCCAGAGGATTTGGGTGGATATGAATCTCGTTAATGAGATTATCTTTGGTGAAACCGGAAATTCGTCATATCGATTTATTTATCTCATTATGACAGACTAGGATGTTAAATTTTGCGACCATTCAAATTCTGAGGGCTTGGGTAATGAAAAAGCATTATATGGTGGGGGTTGGTTTAGCCAGTCTAATGTTGACGGCTTGTGAACCATCAACGCCTGAGTCAGGTACCACTAAACCTGTAGTAGATAAAACGGCAGAGAATGCTGTAGAGAATAAAGACTCGTCATCAACTCAACATATTGAGCAATTATTTAAGCAAACGACGCATGCTTTTTTTGGCGATCGAAGTTTGACCGCAACGCTATTTGGTTTGTCTGCCGAAGATGCTGGTGGAAAGTTCAGTCATCGTTTAGAAGACTATACGCCAGAAAAAGAACAACAGTTTCGCGCCGCTCTACAGGGTTATGAACAAAAGTTAAAACACGTGGCTTTGCAAAATGTTGACACCGAACTTGCAGATAATGTTCGTGTGATGGCTAATCTAGCTCGTTATTACTCTGGGGCACCGGGCTTTGACGTAGGTTACATTGATGGTTGGATGGGGCATTCGCCTTTTATTGTGAACCAAATTAATGGCCCAACGATTGATATTCCTAACTTCATGCAGAACAGTCACGTGATTCACAATCTGCAAGATGCAGAAGACTACATTCAACGCTTGCATGGTTTTAAGCAACTCATGGAAAGCATTCGAGCCAAGTTGATGGCTGATGCCAAACAAAACTGGTTGCCGCCAAAAGTGCTTATCGAAAAGGCATTACACTTTCTTGACGGATTTACCAAAACCAAGGTGAGTGAGCATGGACTTGTAAGTAACTTTGTCGAAAAATTAAGCAAGGTCGAGGGTATCTCTGCTGAAGATAAGCAGAAGCTTATCAAGCTCGCTGAGCACGAAGTAGAACATTCCGTCTATCCAGGCTATCGTCTGGTGGCAGAAGCGATGCGCAAGCTATTGCCACAAGGAAGAGCTGAAGCGGGGATATGGGCGCAACCTAATGGTGAAACTTTTTATCGTGATGCGGTTAAGCAATTAGGCGATACCAATCTATCACCCGAAGCTATACATCAAATTGGGTTGGATGAAGTAAAACGAATCACGGCAGAGATGGATCGTATTTTACTGGCTCAAGGTTATAAAGAGGGTACTGTTGGCGAACGTATGACAGCACTCAATGAAGAGCCGCGTTTTTTGTATGAAGATTCCGACGAAGGACGTGCGCAGCTGTTAAAAGATCTCAATACCATGATTGAAGAAATTAATGTACGCATGCCGGAGTTGTTTGCTACCAAACCCCCTTATCCTGTAGAAGTTCGTCGCATCCCAATTGCAACACAGGACGGTGAAGCTGGTGGACGTTACACACCACCAACGTTAGATGGCAGTGTTCCAGGTATCTACTGGATTAATTTGCGAGACATGAAAGCCAACCCTAGATTCGATCTAAAAACCTTAACTTATCACGAGGCCAATCCTGGGCATCACTGGCAAATTGCATTGAATATGTCGTTAGATAGTCTGCCAGTATTAAGGCGCATTGCACCTTATAATGCTTATGTCGAAGGATGGGCACTTTATTCTGAGCTGGTAGCCTGGGAAATGGGGATGTACAAGGATGATCCATTCGGTGATCTTGGGCGATTAAAAGCCGAACTGTTTCGAGCGGTTCGCCTGGTTGTCGATACAGGACTTCACTACAAAAAGTGGACACGAGAAGAAGCTATCGACTACATGGAGAAAACAACAGGAACCGCGCGCTCTGATGTGGTGGCCGAAATTGAGCGCTATATGGCTTGGCCTGGTCAGGCACTGGGCTATAAACTCGGCATGTTAAAAATAGTTGATCTGCGCAATCAGGCAAAGCAAGCGCTTGGTGATAAGTTCGATATCCGTCAATTTCACGATCTGGTGCTGCTTGGTGGTGCGATGCCTATGCGAGTACTTGAAGAGAAAGTGGATAGTTGGATTAAGGCACAGTTGTAATTACTCTGATAAGCTGAGCTCATTTATTGGTTCATGTCGAGCGACATGAACCAAGTTTTTCCTATCTATATTCCTTATTAAATGTGGTTGATTTATAGACAGATCACGCAAGAAAGCGTGATTTTAATGTGCCCTGTCTGTGATCTTAAAAAAGAGCTTTGTTAGAAATTTTATGAAGGAATTCTTAAGATAAAGAATCACAATAATTAAATATTTATATTTCAATTACTTAAGTTAGGCCTGTTCTATTTACCAAATATTCTAACTTCTAATAAAAAGGTGTTTCGTCGCGTGTATAGAGTTTCGCTTCACTCAAAAGAGGTCTACCTAATGTGGCTAAGTAGTATCGCCTACCGCCCATAAGTTTCCTGTTTCTATATCCCTCGTAGTCATTATTGTGTTCTAAATTGGAATAACGATTGAGTTCAAACGTTAGTGTATTGATGAGAGCTCATCGAGCAATCATAGGTTCCTGTTTTCGATGCGACAAAGATCCGTCCCATGGTTGACGGGATACTTTTTGTTCATTATGTGCGTCTTTTTCTATCTGGTGTGCGTCTAGTTACAGGTGGGCGGACACTTTTTTATGGTCAATACTCATAGAGTCCAGTCTATAAGTTTGTCATTACGAAGTTCGCAGTGTTTCGATAAACTGATGAGGCAAGTTGTAAGTGATTCGCATTATTATTCTAATCTGCTTGGTCTATACCATTGGACACAGCAGTATAACCAGTGCCCGTATTGAGAAAGTGGTCGACAGTTTTGGTCGAGGCTACGTGAGAGCAATCGGTTCAGACGAAAACGGCGTTCTTTGGGTCGGGCTAAATTTAGGGCTTTGGTATTTCAACGGAAAGCGCTTTATTCAGTTTCAAGATAGTGATAATGCCGTCGGTGAGCGGATTATCCGTGGTATTCAAAAAGGAAGTCAGGGAACGCTCTGGCTAAATACCGACGCTGGTATTAAGCTATTGAATCCGCATAAGAAAAAGCTCATTTCCTTTGAGTTTCTTCCTCCTCAGTATCGAATGAAAATGCATCTGGATGATAACGGTATGTTGTGGTTCGATGCGGACGAACAATATATCTATCGCTTCAACACTAGCAAGCACATTGTTGAAAAATTCGCCTATTTAAATCCTGAGATCACAGATGCTCAAGAACACTGTGGCCGCCCTGTTATTCGTGCGTTTTTTGAGACTCAAAACGATATTTCCTTTGCTATGTGTCGAGGAGTATTTAACTACTCCAAAAAAAGTCATGATATCGAACGGCAGAAATATCATAGCTACAATGAAAGCCTGGCTTTTTATTGGCACCTACTAATCAGCGAAGCTTCTTTCGGGAGTTCCTATGGGTTAAATAAATATCTCACTTGTGGAGTAAACGGCAGGCCCAGTGCGACTCTCGAAGCATCCATACTCGGCGACAAATTTTTAATAGTAGGAACAGAAAAAGGCCTCACTCTATGTTCTGTTGATGGTAGTACTAAAACACGAATGATTGATGTGTCAAGTCAGCACTCTCCTTTGTACAGTAATCGAATTTTATCATTGCATAAAACAGAAGATGGTGTTGTCTGGATAGGCACTGCTGGAGGCTTAAGTCGGTTGGATTTAAACGAACCACACGTTGGGCATATTGAGACTTTTAGCTCCAATACTGGCTCAACATCTCAAGCATTTTCGGTCAAAGTCATCAATGATAATTTATGGGTAGGAACAAGTAACGGAGTTTATATATATGGAAAAGATCATCAGCTGCTAAAGCATATCTCCAATGAGCAATATGGCAAAAACAATCTGGCCCCTGGATATGTTATGAAAATTGCACAACTTGATTCTGGCTCTGTATTGATAGGCAGTTTGCGTGGGCTGACTTTAGTCAATCCTTATCACTATGGTGTGATTGATAAATCAGGTTTAGGAGAAGGGGCCGTTTCTTCGATTAATGAAGGTATTTTTGACATCGAAGAAACATCGACTGATATATGGATGCAAGCAGAAGAAAATCTGATTGCTATTGATAAAAGAACAGAGGAAGTAACCTACTACGATACTCAAAGTTTACCGCTGTTAAAGGATGGCGGAATGGTTTCTATGTATTATGACCGAGAAAGAAATGAGTTTTATCTTGGTAATAAAAATGGACTCTATCAGTATGACTCAGTCTGCGACTCATTTCATCAAACCTCTGTTAATTTTTTAGTTAATCTGGTTAAATCTGATGGTAAAGGAAATATCCTGTTTTTTTCTGATGCTTTGTATCGATACTTCCCTGAGATCCAGCAATACGAAAAGATTACCGCTGGCGGTGAAGGCTTTGAGGCCGGCATATACGAAGTGGATGATGACAAAATCTGGTATACCGACATCAACTCAATGTATGTGGCATTTGGTGATAATAAAAAGAAAATATCATCTGTGAAGACCGCAGGCTTCTGGATGGGTTGTAGTGATTCTAATCAATATGGAACTGTCTACTTCTGTGGTATTAGTGGTGTCTACTTCTTTAATAAGCATGAACCTAACATTAGCCAATACAGCCCTCCTATTATTTTTAGAAATATAAAAAAAGATGGCAGCAAAAATGATTTGTTGGAAGGCGGCTACATAGGCAGAGAGTCACCTCGGTTTAGACTGACTCTGGAACCAGAGCGTACCGGATTCTCGACACATGTGATCGCACTAGACTATGTAAATCCTTACACAATTCACTATCAGTATTTTTTAAAAGGCTTCTCATCAGAGTGGCAGCCCTTTTCGTTTGAAGAACGTAATCTACATTTTACCAACCTTGCTCCCGGTGATTATGAGCTGCAAGTGCGATCAACAAACCGAGATGGTGTGTGGTCTGATAATACGGTCAGTATTGATGTTCAGGTTTTACCTTTTTTCTGGCAAACCTGGTGGTTTAAGCTGGCCATTTTCGTAGTTGTTATCCTGACCGTCATTATGCTATTTCGCTTACGACTGAAGAGTCTCTCTGTGCGAGCGATGACTCTTGAAAAAATGGTTGTCGATAGAACCGAGGAAATTGCATCGAAGAATAAAGAAATTTCGAAGCTATTAGAAACGAAAGAAACCTTTATTGCCAATGTCACTCATGAGTTTAAGACACCGCTTACGCTAATTTTAGGTCCGGTAGCCGACTTAGTAGGACGAAGTCAGCCAGAGAGCTATCTTAATCGACAGTTGAGTATGATCAATCGCAGTGCTTTAAGATTGACTCGTTTAGTTGAGCACCTTCTCGACTTCTCAAAACCTTTATCGAGTGAGGAGCAGTATGTTGGAGATGTAAACCAACTGGTAAAGGTTATCGTTGAACCTTTTGAAGACATTGCCAAATCGAAACGCATTGAACTCTCTTTATCTTGCAGCGAAGAAGAGTTGTGTGTGCCTTTATCATCAGAAGAGTTAGAGAGGGTTGTTGTTAACTTGCTTTCTAACGCGATTAAGTACAATAGAAAAGGTGGGTGTGTTGATGTTTCGTCCTACATTCAAAAAGATACTTGGCGTTTTGAGGTAAAAGACACTGGACTTGGTATTCATCAAAAAGATCTGTCACGTATCTTCGAACGCTTTAGTCGATCAACTGACAGTTATCAGGAAAAAATATCAGGAACGGGTTTAGGTTTGGCTCTGGTAAAAGAAATTGTTGAAGCAAAAGGGGGATGTATTATGGTTGAAAGTGATATCGACATAGGAAGCCAGTTTACTGTCAGTCTGCCGCTGGAGAAGCGGCACAATGATCGTCAAAGACAAGAGACTGTTGATGTTAAAGCTATTCAACTAGAAGTTGATACGATTGATTTGTCGGCTGAGTTTAACCAGTCAAAAAACAATCCATTGGCGGAGTTCCATGTGCTCATTGTTGATGACAACGCAGATATGTGCAGCTATATACAGTTGTTATTGGATGAGCGTTTTAGTAGCCACTGCTGCTACGACGGTGCAGAAGGGCTTGCCTATGCTAGAGAGTATATTCCTGATCTGGTGATCAGTGATGTGATGATGCCAGAAATGGATGGCTTTGAATTTTGCCAGCAATTAAAGAGCAATGAAACAACCAGCCATATCCCTATGATATTACTAACGGCACTTAATGACTCTGAGTCCAAGATAAAAGGACTGCGTTATCTGGCCGATGACTACCTGACGAAACCTTTTAATAAAGAAGAACTTATTGTTCGGCTAGAAAATATTTTAACTATCAGAAAACTGCTGCAATCAAGAGTCAGCAACGAAATGTTGCAGAGTAAAAGCTCCATAATCACCGCTCATTCTTCAGAAGATGAAGCCGAGCAGGCTTTTGTTTTGAGGATAAAAGCGATTGTTAGCGAGAATTACCAAGATACAGAGTTTAGCCCTAAGTCGTTATATCTGGCCGCGGCCATGAGTGAGCGACAGATGCAACGAAAAATGAAAGCGGTGCTCGGTTTAACACCCGTTGAGTTTATCCGCATCTATCGTTTAGAAAAAGCGCGGGAGCTGCTGGTGACAAAACTCCCTATTGCTGATGTGGCAGAACAGGTTGGCTTTGCATCGCCAACCTATTTTTCACAGTGTTTTAAAGCACACTTTGGTGTATCACCATCGGCTTATGATGCTAGTACTTAATGCAGACGTTTTTGGGCTCGGTGAAGAAGCGTAAAGCTTCTTCGCCACCCTCTCGGCCAACACCAGAAGCTTTGACTCCGCCAAAAGGCGTTCTAAGATCGCGCAACAACCAGCTGTTGATCCAGACAATACCAAACTGCAATTGTTTAGAAAGTTTGTGACAGCGTTGCACATTACTGCTCCACACTGATGTTGCCAAACCATAGTCAGTGCCGTTGGCAAGCGCTACAGCTTCTTCATCAGTATCAAAAGGTTGCAATGTACATACGGGGCCAAAAATTTCTTCCTGATTGGTACGACATTGCAAGCTGAGCCCTTCGATGACGGTGGGTTCGACAAAGTAGCCTTGCTCGCAGCGACCCTCAAGTATTCTACGCTTTCCGCCTGTGAGTAGCGTTCCACCTTCTTCCAGAGCTAGCTGAACATAAGAGAGCACTTTATTCATGTGTGCTTCGGATACCAGCGCGCCATGCTGTGTTGACTCATCCAGAGGATCGCCGATTTTGATACGCTCAACTTCGGCAACAAAGGCTTCTTTAAAGCGATCATAAATAGAACGTTCTACATAAATTCGAGAACCACACAAACAGATTTGACCCTGATTAGAAAAGGCTGCTCGAGCGACTTCTTTGACAGTTGTTTCAAAGTCGCAGTCTGCGAAAACCAGCGTCGGGTTTTTCCCACCAAGCTCCAGTGATAACTTCTTAAACATAGGAGCTGCTGTGGCTGCCAGTTTTTTGCCGGTTGCTGTACCACCAGTAAAACTGATGGCTTTTATTCTAGGATGTTCAACAATAGCCTGACCGATTTGCGCGCCAGCACCATGTAGTATGTTCAATACACCCTTAGGCAATCCCACTTGCTGACAGATTTGTGAAAACAAATAAGCTGTCATCGGAGTCACCTCTGACGGCTTTGCAATTACTACATTACCTGCCGCCAGAGCGGGCGCTATTTTCCAGGTAAAAAGATAAAGTGGAAAGTTCCAGGGAGATATGGTGCCGACAATACCCACTGGATCGCGTAAGGTATAATTAACGCCCACATCACCCATGCCGTGACTTTCGCTAGAAAACTGCGTGCAAGCATTAGCGAAGAAACGAATATTGGCGGAGGCTCGATAGCTATCAACTGCTTTAGCAAAGGTGACGGCTTTACCGTTATCTCTAGCTTCTGCAATGGCTAATTGATCACTGGCCGCTTCTACTGCATCTGCGAGTTTGATTAATAGTCGTGAGCGTTGCTCCTGCGGCATTGCTGACCAGGCAGGAAAAGCCGCTTCTGCAGCGGCAACCGCCTGTTCTAGATCCGGCTCGGAAGACAGTGGGATCTTGGAGTAGACTTCACCTGTCGCTGGTTCAATATTATCCAGATATTCGCCACTGGCCGGAGCGATGAGTTCGCCGTCAATATAATTTAATAAGGCTTCCATTACCGACTCCTGTTAGAGACAAGCCGTTCGACCACCGTCAACGGGTAAGTTAACACCGGTAATATAAGCGGCGGCAGGAGATGCCAAAAAGCCTACAGCGTTAGCAAATTCTTCTGCTTCACCAAAACGACGCATCGGAATAATGGATTTTTCCATGACTTCTACTTCACTGATGGATTTATCCAGTTTCTTAGCTTTGTTTTGAATGATGGCTTCAAGACGAACGGTATTAGTAGCTCCTGGCAGTACATTGTTGACCGTAATATTAAACTCACCCAGTTCGTTTGCCATGGTCTTGGCCCAGTTTGCAACAGCGCCTCTTACAGTATTAGAAACACCCAGATTAGGCAGTGGTTGTTTTACGGAAGTCGAAATGACATTAACGATGCGACCGAAGCTTGCGGCTTTCATCGAAGGCAACAGGCGCTGAGCAATATTATGATTATTAATCAGATGCTGATTAAAAGCAGCCACAAAGGCATCGCTTTCTGCCTGATTGGCTGGGCCTGGCGCTGGTCCACCGGTGTTGTTAATAAGAATGTGATAATCACTCACTTGTGTTAAATGCTCATCGAGGACTGAGCAGACTTGCTCTGGCTGGCTGAAATCAGCGCACAATACATGATGTTGTTGTTCTTGAGAGTTATCTAATTCGGCCAAAACATTGGTGAGCTTGTCTTTGTTACGAGCGAAGAGAGTGACCGAAGCGCCTTGTTTAGCTAACTGAATGGCAATGGCTCGACCAATACCCTGACTGCTGCCACAAACCAGTGCGCGTTTACCTGTGAGTGCTAAATTCATCATGGAGTTATCTCTTTTTTATCATTATATAGATCACCAACTGATGCGAGTGTTTTGTGGGACAGGTCTTGCCAATCCGGCAGTCAGTGGTGAGTTATGAAGTGTTTAGGGCTGCTATTCTGTCGGAAACTGAGTGACAAATCCAGAGTGGTATCCTTACCAGAAGTTATTAAAATAACTCGACGGTATCTTCGTCGTCGTCATCGGCCGCACCGAGGCTTTCTGCGTCACTGGTCGGTCCTTCTTCGGCTTTAAATTGGCTCACCTGCTCATCCAGTGTTTGTGAATACATCATCAAGCCTTCCATGTGTTGCAGCAATTGCTGAATTTTCTCGTTGGTGTCACCTGATAAGCGCTCAATGGTTTCACCAATGGTATTTACATTGCGAGTAGCGTCAGACTGTTTCTGAGATGATTCGGCGATATTGGTAGCCATAGCATTGATGGTTTCTATATTGCGAGCAATGTGTTCCATGGACGACTGGGTTTGTTGGAGACTATCAAGCATATTAAACGTCGTTGTTGCTGCCGAGTCGATTTGTGCCATCAGATTTTCGTTAAGGGTCACGTTCTCCGAGAGAACTGCTGTGATTTCTTCGGCGGACATTTGAGTTTTTGAAGCCAGCTGTCGTACCTCATCGGCAACCACGGCAAAACCTCGACCAGCTTCTCCGGCGCGGGCGGCCTCGATGGCAGCGTTAAGAGCCAGTAGATTGGTTTGATCACTGATGGTCTTGATCACATCAACCGCATTTAGCATTGAACTGCTTTTATCATTAAATACACCCATGTCTTCTTTGAGGGTTTGCATTTGGGTGCCCATCGTACGAGCGATATCAGAAGTGCCATGCATCAGTTGATTGCCATCAATGGTGCCTTGTCTTGCATCGGCAACTGCGGCGGCGGTTGATTCGGCGCGGCTGGCAATTTCGGTACTGACTTCATACACTTCTTTGACCGATTTAATGGTCAGTTTGCTTAAGTGATAGCTGGTTTGGGTGTTTCCGGTGAGAGCACCAATATTATGTTCGGCTTCGGCTATTTTCTTGTTAACTAATTCGGCAATTTGGCTGGTATCCATCAACAGATTTTGCATATTGTTGAAGGTATTATTTAGATGTTCATCAAGCTCTCTAAAGTCACTTTCGTCAGACAATTCTACACGTACATTTAAGTTGGACTCTTTGGAGGCCAAAAGATCCAGTACCTCGATATTTTTGCGACAATAGTCTTTGCGGCGTTGAAAGGTCAATACCGCTAAACCAATCGCTGCGCCCGCCAACACCAGCGCACCCATGATAAGTATCCAAGAAACGGACTCTACCTTGCTGGTGATGTATAAAATTAGGAGCAGATTGTTGATTACGATAAAGCTCAGTAAAAGATAATGCCGTATAGTGTTTGTCACAATCGAAAAAGCCCGTGTGGATCAGTTTGTTATCATTGGTCTGTATCTAGATATAGTCAAAAGCCCCTGTTTTTTCAAATTACTTGTAATACGTGACTCTTGAGCAAAAAAATAAAATTAACAACAAAGAAGTTAGATTTAATAACGGTTTTGATAGAAGTGGGTGCTTCCTATTATTTGAATCTTTGATGAAATTCTTATGATCTTAATGTCACTTTTTTAGTATTTATTTTCAAAATATTGTTATTGAAGGCAAAAAGATGAGTGAGGTGGAATGCCAGCTCTAGGGAGAGAAGACGGCGACTCCATGGTCGCCGTGGATTGTGTTCTGATATTTATTTAAGAGATTTGAAGACACTACGTGCCGCATCAAGCGTTTTATTGAGTGTCGAATCATTGTGCGCACTCGAAGTAAATCCTGCTTCAAAAGCCGAAGGCGCCAGATACACACCATGATCTAACATGCCGTGGAAGAACTGCTGAAAACGTTCAATGTTGCAGTTAGCAACTTGCTGGTAACCTGTGATGTGAGATTCTTCACTAAAGAACAAACCAAACATACTGCCAACATGGTTGGTTGTTAGTGGAACGCCAGCTTCTTGTGCAGCTTGTTGGAAGCCTTCCACCAAAGTGTTGGTATGTTGGTAAATCGGCTCATAGAAGCCTTCTTCTTGCAGTAATTCCAATGATGCCAGGCCAGCGCTCATTGCCACTGGATTACCCGACAAGGTGCCTGCCTGATAAACCGGACCTGCAGGCGCTAAGTGTTGCATAATGTCTTTGCGCCCACCAAAAGCGCCAACGGGCATGCCGCCGCCGATGACTTTGCCGAGTGTTGTCAGGTCTGGTGTCACCTTGTAGAGCTGCTGAGCACTGCCAGCACCCACTCGAAATCCACACATGACCTCATCGAAGATAAGAACCGAGCGGTACTCGTCACACAAAGAACGTAATCCTTCCAAAAAGCCAGGAACAGGAGGAATACAGTTCATATTACCTGCAATGGGTTCTACGATAATCGCGGCAATATCTTCAGCATGGGCGCTCATCAAGGCTTTGACGCTGTCGATATCGTTAAATGTGGCCGTAAGAGTATGCTTAGCAAAGTCTTCGGGTACACCTGGTGAAGTTGGCTCTCCAAGCGTAAGTGCACCGCTACCCGCTTTTACCAGCAGACAGTCTGCATGACCATGATAACACCCTTCAAACTTGATGATTTTCTGCTTGCCAGTAAAACCTCGGGCAAGACGAATGGCCGACATGGTGGCTTCTGTTCCACTGTTCACCATGCGCACCTGTTCCATCGATGGAATGAACTGAGTCATGGCTGAGGCCATCTCGACTTCAATCGCTGTCGGTGTACCAAAACTCAGGCCATTGGCTGCCGCAGTGATCACTGCTTCGCGAATGTCCGGGTGATTATGGCCGTGTAACATGGGGCCCCAGGAGAGCACATAATCAACATAGGCTTTGCCATCGACATCGTAAACATAAGCGCCGTCGGCTTTGTCAATAAACAGAGGCGTTCCACCAACGCCATTAAATGCTCTGACGGGGGAGTTAACACCGCCTGGAATAACATTCGCAGCGCTTTGATAGAGAGATTTAGACAAACTCATGAGACATCCTTTAAATTAAGAGCGTTGGTTGGCAAGGCCGGTAAACCAGTTAACATTTCTTTCGCTGTTTTTAATTTGTCCATCGACACCAAGAATGGCCGCAAACAGCGCCATGCGAACCAGAACACCATTATCTGTTTGGCGGAAAATAGCCAAGCCTTCGGTCTGGTTCAAGTCGTTGTCTAGCTCGTTGGCCTGACTGCGAGAATCTCGGGGTAATGGATGCATAATGACCGTGTTAGGTTGGCAAAATTCGGTATAAATGTGTTTGTTTAGACGGAAGCTGCCGCGATACCTATCGGCTTCTTCTTGATCGGTAAAGCGTTCTTCTTGAATACGAGTCTGATAGACAATGTGAGAATCTTTTAAACCGGCTTCCAGATCTTGAGTTTGAGTGACTTTGTGTCCGGCATTTTCCAGTATATCCACATACTTGGTAGGCATGGACAGCGCTTCTGGCGAGACGAGTTTGATAGTCAGGTTTTTGTATAACGCCAACAGCTGACACAGTGAGTGGACGGTTCGTCCAAACTTTAAGTCACCCATTAAGGTTAGGTGTAGCTGATCAATACTGAGTGATTGAGAGGCCAGTTCTTGCTGGATAGTGAATAAATCCAGTAGCGCCTGCGTGGGATGTTCGTTGGGCCCATCGCCGCCGTTAATCACCGGAACACGGCTGCCTTCAGAAAATGCGGCAACAGAGCCTGCTTCTGGGTGGCGCATAGCGATGATGTCGCTATAACCGGATAGTACTCTTGCGGTGTCATACAAAGACTCGCCTTTGGCCAAAGCTGAGTTAGACATCCCCGTTGTTTCTCGTACTTCGCCACCTAACAGATTGAAGGCACAACCAAAGCTGACACGGGTTCGTGTGCTTGGTTCGAAAAACATATTGCCCAATATGGCACCCTCGAGTACGCGGGTGATTTTTTCTCGGCGCGCATAAGGACGCATTTGCTCGGCGATATTAAAAAGATGATTGATTAAATCCAGCGAAAAGTCTTTGACGGAAAGAACGTGTTGGCCTGCGAGATTCACGAGAGACACCTTGTTAGCTAAAACTGCGGCTATTGTAATGATTTTGGCTCTTGTTGTCTCGGTTGAGTAGAGAGTAAAAGCAGGTGTGCTTAAGACACCTGCTGCCGGTGGCTAGATCATTAGAAAGGCTTCACTACCGCCAATATGATGATGGCGAACAATAACAGCACTAATACTTCGTTGAATATACGAAAAAAAAGCGAGGATTTCTGGCAAGTATGCTGCTCAAGTTGCTTACGATAGTGACCGCAAATAAAGTGATAGATCACCACCAGCAAAACCAGAGTCATTTTGACGTGAAACCATCCAGACGCCATATAGCCTTGTGGATTAAGCCAAACCATCCAGACACCAAAAATGATCGTAAGGAACATAAAGGGGGTGACAAACCGATACAGTTTTCGGCTCATAATATTGAGCTGATCTTTCACCGCTGGCTCATCGGACAGAGTGATATTAATGAACAGTCGTGGCAGATAAAATAGCCCTGCAAACCAGCTAACAACAAAAATAAGATGGAAGGCTTTTACCCAAAAGTACATAGTGTTTTCAGACTCTTAAACCAAAGATTCTCGTCACGTTAGCTTATATCGAAGCAAATGAAAACCTCTATAATCCGCCGCTTTTCAAAGTGCAGCGGTATTGGCTGCACCCATTTTGAGATGCTCTGGATATAAGGGGCTTCATATTATTTTCGGTAGCTGTAATGAGAAACAATGGACTCTCGTGTCAGCAAGCCATAGATCTTTTCGGTCAAAGGTGCGGTTGTACGATAAACATAAACCGCGTCTACCTGTTTCTGGTCCATGGTATCCAGTGCTTCTTCCAGCGTGGCTTGCAAATAGACCGAGCTGAGCTCTTGACGATTAGCGGGTATTTTCAGCAGGTCGAGTTGTTTGGGCACTTCCTCTTCGGACTCTTTGAGCTCTACCAGGTACATGGCCAGCTCATTGGCTGACATCAGTGCAATGGGGACATTGTCTTCGCGAATGAGTACCCAGCGAGGTGTTTCTTCCAGCAGTTTTTCGGCCTCGGCTATGCTGGTCTGACGATCGTGAACGGCGATAGACCGCTCCATCACACCAGCGACACCAACACGACGCAAAAACTGGGTTAATGGACTGATCTTGAGTTCTTTTCCACGGGCAGTCATTAACGTTAAAAAGATCGACTTTTGTTTAAATACCTGGCTCACCATCAGGTTTGCGATAACCACCGAGAGCATACCTGGCAAAATGATGCCTGGGTTTCCTGTCAATTCCAGCAGTGCCATCAGTGCCGCCAATGGTGCTTGCAGTGAGGCACTCATCATGGTGGCCATACCGATCATGGCATAGAAGGGATAAATAGACGCATATTCAGGGAACAGCCAGTTACCGATAATGCCTGCCAGCGCTCCGGTCATCGCGCCGATAAAGAACGTTGGGCCAATAACCCCCCCTGGCATCGACATGCCAGAGCAGCAGACAGTCGCGATAAATTTGCCCACCAGACATAAAGCGATAATGACAAAGCCGTAGCTGCCTTGCAGGGTGGCGTTAACAGAGTCGTAGCCGATGCCCATGACTTGCGGTATACCGATAGCAATCAAACCCACAATGATTCCTGACAAGGTACACTTTATCCAGACTTCCCAGTTGGCGGTTTTTTGGGCTACCCGTGTCGTCAGATGAATAAACAGGGCGGCCAGACAACCAATGACGATTCCCATCAATAAAAAGAAGGGCATTTCCCAGAGTGATGTCAGCTCTAAGTTGGGAACAATAAAAGCGACGTTATGTCCAAACACCATTCGCGACAGCATGGCACCCGATACCGAAGCCAGGATCACTGGAATAAAGCTGGCGATGGTGTATTCCATCATGATGACTTCCATGGCAAAGATAACGCCGGCCAAAGGTGTATTGAAGCTGGCCGAAATGGCTGCGGCGCAACCACAGGCGACAAGAATTCGGATGCTGTTGTTGGGCAGTTTCAGTCGTTGTCCTAACCAGCTTCCGCTAGCAGCACCCAGATGAACGCCAGGACCCTCTCTACCTACCGACATGCCTGAAGCCAGAGTCAGGCCTCCAAGGCAAAATTGGACGATGGCGTTTTTCCAGGGCAAATATCCCTGGTGGAAAGATAAACGGTCAAGTACGTGGCCAACGCCTACTGCGCGGCGATGTTTACTGAGTTTTTGTAAGAAGAGACCAACAATAAGGCCGCCGATAATGGGCATGATAAGGCGAATGTGCCAGGGCAGTCCTTCAAAGTCACCAGCATCGGACTTAGGATGCCAAAGTACAATACCGCTCTCGGTAAAAAGACGAAATAAGATATTAGAGGCGCCTGCTAGTACGCCGCTGCACAAACCAACGATGGCCAATAATAACAGGCCGTCGGAGCGGCTAATTCTGAGTCGTATGCGGTCAATAATTGACATAAGGCTGAAATTTATACTTTTTTATTGTTCATAGGGCTTGAATTTAATGCCTTACAAGAGTTTTGCTTGTCGAGTTATCGTGGTTTTTTTTATAGTGACCACCTGATAACAGTTGTGACCGTTAAAAGTATATCAAAGATCGGCAATGTTTTAGCTTTGCTCTAGTATACAGTCATAACATAGCGGACATTTGAGCATTTCGTTGCAAAAACTTTAAGTTTGAAAGTATTCAAGCGCTAGATTTGTTATAAAAATCAAATAACTTGGATTTTTGCTCAACGTAAATGACGGTCTTCTATAAATAATAATCAAACAACGCGGATAAATGAAATTTTATGACACAAGGTGAATTGATCATAACGCAGAGGCGTGGAGCTGGATGGTATATTGCCTGGTCTCTGGTGTTTTTGATTGCGTTAACCGTCATGTTTTTTCTGGGAAGGCTAGATAGCCAACAAGAAAGAACACAATTGATGAATGAGCGAGATATACTGAATGCACAGGTCGATGACCTGGATCTGCAGTTAAAAGAAGCGCAACAAAAGGTTGTGATGCTTGATCGCTCAGCTCAGGTTGATGCGCAAGCCAGTGAAGAGATTATGGAGACCATCACGGGCTTACAACAGAATATTGATAATCTTGAAAAAGAGCTGTCGTTTTATCGAGGGATCATGGCCCCTGAGCTGGATGTTAAGGGGTTGCACGTCAACGATTTTATACTTGAGCCTTTGGTAACCAATGGCCGATATCGGTTTCAGCTGGCTCTGACTCAGGTGAAAAGTCATAAGAGCTTTTTGCAAGGTCGTGTGACTATCGCCATTGAGGGCTCTCTCAATGGCAAGGATACGGTTCATAATATGACAGAGCTGAGTTCGTTAACCGAAAAAGACATGAAGTTTCAGTTTAAATACTTTCAGCATATAAAGGGGCAATTTTCGTTGCCGGAAGGGTTTAAGCCGACGCAAGTCATCGTAAATGCGACCACTTCGGGTCGCAAATCACAAACTATTAAAAAAGCATTTCCCTGGTCTGTTTAGGAGGCACCAACAATGTGGGGCAAGAAAGATAAAAAAGTAAAAGTTCGTTCTAAAGCTGGTGCTGCCGACACCTTGATCACTCAGGACACACATATCACGGGTGATATTCAGTTTAAGGGTGTGCTGTATATCGATGGACATGTCAAAGGAGATGTCCGTGCCGATGAGCTGGAAATGTCATTACTGACAATTGGTAAGCACGGCGTGATTGAAGGGCAGGTTGAGGTGCCACACGTGGTGGTTTTGGGTAAAGTGACGGGCGATGTTCATGCATCAGAGCATATTGAGCTGCAAAGTACGGCACATATCGATGGCAATGTTTATTACAAGCTGATTGAAATGGCCATGGGCGCTGAAGTTAACGGCCAGATGTTGCACCGTGAAGACAAACCTAAGCTATTGAATCACGACGGAAATGCTGAGGCGGAAGCTCCTGCAGGCGAAAAGAAAGAGCCGCAAGTGGGCGATTCGTCTGTGGTGAAGGGAAAAGCCAAAGAATCTGTAGTTGATTCGTGAGTCAGTTCGCTGAGATAATAGCCGGATCAAAGCCTTGTTTTACGAATATTGAGTAGTTACTAGATGTCAGTTGAAAACGAAACACCCTCCTTACTCGCGGTTACCGATGCCGCTTGCGCTAAGGTCAAAGAACTTCTGGAAGATGAAGATAACGCAGATCTGTGTTTACGCGTTTACGTGACCGGTGGCGGATGCTCAGGGTTTCAGTATGGTTTTCGTTTTGATGAAACCAGCACCGACGAAGACACTCGTATCGAAAAACAGGGCGTTACTTTGCTGGTTGATCCTCTCAGCATTCAATATTTGATGGGATCTACCGTTGACTACCTTGAAGGATTAGAAGGTGCTCGCTTTGTATTGAACAACCCCAATGCAACCAGTACTTGTGGTTGTGGAGCCTCTTTTTCTATTTAACCTCCGGCAAGAGGTTGAGTGCTGATTCAGCGATACCCAAAGTATTTCGAATTTTGCTAAGACTGCAAGCATTCCGAAAGACGATGGGTATATCCTAATTTGATGATTTGAACTAATCTTGATTCCATTGTCTGCTAGGCGGTGACCTCACAGCCTTTTGACCAACCCCTATTGAGTAAACTCTATGACCTTTGCTTCCCTTAAGCTTATTGATCCATTGCTACAAGCCATATCTGAGCAAGGATATGATAAGCCTTCGCCTATTCAGCAAGAAGCTATCCCTGCCATATTAGCTGGTAAGGATGTGATGGCTGCAGCACAAACTGGGACTGGCAAAACTGCTGGATTTACTCTGCCAGTGTTACAGAAGCTGAGCGAAGGTGACAAAGCGCGGTCAAATCATGTGCGAGCCCTGATCTTAACACCGACCCGCGAGCTTGCGGCACAGGTTGGCGAGAGCGTAAAAACTTATTCGGCTAATATGCCGATCCGTTCGCAGGTGGTTTTTGGTGGCGTCAAAATTAATCCACAAATGTTACGGTTGCGCAAAGGCGTTGATGTTTTAGTGGCAACTCCTGGCCGACTTATGGATTTATTCCAGCAGAATGCCATTAAGTTTTCTCAACTAGAATTTTTAATTCTTGATGAAGCTGATCGTATGTTGGATATGGGCTTTCTGCCTGATATTAAAAAAATACTCGCGTTGTTACCCAAAACGAGACAGAGCTTGTTGTTTTCGGCAACTTTTTCGGATGATATTCGAACCTTGGCCAAGGGGCTATTAAAAGAGCCAGTTTCGATTGAGGTAAGCCCACGTAATGCGACGGCGCAAACAGTCAAACAGTGGCTGCACCCAGTTGATAAAAAACGCAAAGCGGCACTACTTAGCTACTTGATTGGTCATCATAACTGGGAACAAGTGTTAGTCTTTGTTCGTACAAAAAGGGGAGCGAACAAGCTGGCTTATGATCTCGAAAAAAATGGTGTTCAGGCGGCTGCCATTCATGGAGACAAAAGCCAGGGAACTCGAACGCGAGTACTTAAAGAATTTAAAGAGGGTAAATTGCGAGCACTAGTGGCAACAGACATTGCTGCTCGAGGACTGGATATTGATCAGTTGCCTCAAGTGGTTAATTTTGATTTGCCAAATGTAGCAGAAGACTATGTGCATCGAATTGGACGTACAGGGCGAGCAGGAAGTCGTGGGCACGCTATCTCATTAGTGTCTGCAGATGAAGTAGATTCGCTATCGGATATTGAGAATTTAATTCGACAAAAAATTTCTCGCAAATTTATTGATGATTTTATTCCTGAGCACACTGTTCCTGAAACACGACTGAAAGCTCAAAAAAAGAAAAAGCCACATAAAAAGAAATTAGCAAAAGCTAAAGAACGCGACGAAAAAAATCAAACGGCTGCACCAAAAGATCGAACCCGTGGCAAGGCCAGTCGAAAAAAGCCTGGCTTTATCACAAAAAAGAAAAAGCCAACAACAAAACGTCGCAGTCAATAATATTCTGTTTAAAGTGTAGCAGCTTGCTCTATTTGTTATTTTTTTAAGTAGGCTGCTTTTAAAATTAATAAAGTTATCTATAGAATTTTTCTTTCAGTAAAAAGCACTCTTCCTTATCTTTATAAAAATTCTAAGCCTATTATCTTGGTTAGTATTTTTTGGCTTAAAAGTAAAATGGAATTTACTTAATCAGAAATGATTAGTATTTATGTGGTTATCTCTAAAACCTTAAAAAAACAAAGTTAATATCTGATTTTTAGTATTAAGTTTACTATCTCCATAAAATGATTGTGTTTTTGTTTTAGCCAAATATTGCAATGAAAAGGTAATATTTCACTGTTTTAACATCATGGGTTGTTCGCTATGCGCGACTATTGTAGTTTCTTCTTCACTTACGTTGGGACGCCAGTTTATAAGCCCTTATAAATTGAGTGTTTATATAAAGATAAAAGAGTTTAAAACTCATAATAATAATGGAGTAAGTTTGATGATGAAAACACAACCGAAAAAGGTTGCTAACATTTTGACGGCAACATTGTTGTCTTCTGCTATTTCTGGTGTTTTATATGCATCAGAAAACAAAGCTGAATTCAATGAAGGGGCAGTACATGAAAAAATGGCAACTGTAGATCGGTCGGCAATCAAAAATAAAAATAATCCATTGCCAGAGCGTTATATCATTAAGTTCAAACCAAATAGCTCAAGCGTTGCAAAATATTCTGTAGCTAAAAATAAAGTCATGTCTAAAGCAATGGCATTAGGCGGTGTTATAAAACAGGAATTCAATAACCTTCAAGTGGTGACTGCTGAGTTATCAGAGCAAGCTGCAAACGAATTAGCACAAGATAATGCAATCGCCTATATCGAAAAAGATCAGCCTCGTCGTATTCTTAGTCAGGATATGCCTTATGGCATCAGTATGGTTCAGGCTGATATGGTGGATGACTCGGTTGCATCGGCTGCTTCTGGCGGCAAGAAAATCTGCGTCATCGATTCAGGGATCCAATTGCCTCATGAAGATATGGGAGCTCAAGGCGCTACTGTTTCAGGCACTAACGATAGCGGTACTGGTAATTGGTTTGATCACGGCGGCCCTCACGGAACTCACGTTGCAGGAACCATTGCAGCGTTAAATAATGGTATTGGTGTTCGTGGTGTGATTGGCTCTGATCCTAACGTACATATTGTTAAAGTATTTAATCAATCGGGATGGGGTTATTCATCAAATTTAGCCAGCGCAGTTGATGTTTGTATCAATAACGGTGCTCAAGTTATTAATATGAGTTTAGGTGGTAAGTCTTCAACAACCACAGAAAAAGAGCGTATGGATGCCGCTTATCAATCGGGTATTTTGTTAATTGCAGCTGCAGGAAACAGCGGCGATGTTGATAAAGAAGTGGATGTCATGAGTTATCCGGCATCTTATGACAGCGTTGTATCAGTTGCTGCTATTGATGATAAAAAAGAACTTGCTGGCTTCTCACAAAAAAATGCTCAAATAGAAATTGCTGCACCGGGTGTCGATATTGTTTCGACTTATCCTCATGGTTTAGGTTCTGAAGTTAACTTAAACGTTGGCTCGACTCAGTATCAATCGAACAGCATGGAAAATCAGGGAACTGCACAAGGTTCTTTGTATGACTTTGGTCTTGGTAATCAAACAGATAATAATGCATCAGGAAAAGTATGTCTCATTCAACGAGGTGAGATTTCTTTTCATGACAAAGTGAAAAATTGTGAAAGTAGCGGTGGTGTAGGAGCCGTTATTTATAACAATGCTGCTGGGAATTTTGGTGCAACACTCGGTGATACAAATACGACCAGTATTCCGGCTGTGTCTGCGTCTGATGTTGATGGCGCTGCTATGTTGCAGCAATTGGGGCAAACAACGAAGATTCATATTGGTCCTGGCAACTATGGAAAAATGAGCGGTACTTCTATGGCATCGCCTCATGTTGCTGGCGTTGCTGCACTGGTTTGGAGTACTTACCCTAACTGTACCAATCAAGCTATTCGTAAAGTCTTAAACTTAACAGCAGAAGATTTAGGCGAGACGGGACGAGATATTAAGTTTGGTTATGGTTTGGTTCAAACGAAAGCCGCTATTGACTACATTGCAGCAAATGGTTGTACTTTTGATGATGACAACAACCAGGAAGTCATCGAGTTAGTTAATGGTTCTCCAGAAACCAATATTAACCTGGCTCGTAAAGATGAAGCGCTTTATAAAATGCATGTTCCTGCTGAAGCCAAAAACATTCGGTTTGTCATAGAGGGTGGTAGTGGTGATGCTGATATGTATGTCAGAGCGAATCAGGCACCAACCGATGTTGACTACGATTGTCGTCCTTATAAGTCTGGCAGCTCAGAAAGTTGTACCATGAAAGAAACCGATGTGACTTACTTTGTACGTGTTAAAGCGTTTAGTGAAGTTTCTGGGCTGACTCTTTCTGGTAGTTATGAATTAGAAGACAATAATGGGATTACAAAGTTAATCAATGGTGTGGCTGCCACCGGGCTAGCAGGTAATGCAGCCGATGAAGCATTTTATTCCATCGAAGTACCGGAAGGTATGAACCGTTTGGAAGTTAACATGCTAGGTGGTTCTGGTGATGCAGACTTATACGTGCGTTTTGGGGATAAACCTACCAGCTCTAAATATGATTGTCGTCCTTACAAAAATGGCAACAAAGAAAGCTGCGAAATCACTCAAGTAAAAGCGGGTACCTACTATGTTATGTTACGTGGCTACAAAGCTTACTCGGGTGTGGAATTGACGGCGACCTACTCTGCATCGTCAAATGACACTCTTAAAGAGTCAGGATTATCAGGTGCTCGTAGAAGTGAGCAATTCTTCACGCTAGAAGTTCCTGCCGGTCGCTCTCAGGTAGTTATTTCTATGAGTGGAGGAACAGGGGATGCTGATTTATATGTGCGTCATGGTAATCAACCAACGTCAACAAAGTATGATTGCCGTCCTTATAAAAATGGTAACCGAGAGTCGTGCACATTAACGGCTAAACCAGGTACCTACCACATTATGTTACGCGGTTTCTCTAACTACTCCGGTGTAACATTGCAAGGACGATCTTACTAACGAATCGGTTTCTATTACGACTCGTTTAAAGCCCGGCAAGTATGACTTGCCGGGCTTTTTTATTGCGAACAAGACAGATTCGCAAGCTTCTCGTCAGTGATTTATCTCTGGGGCTTTTAATTCCTACTTCCGTCCCCATTTACTCTCTATTCCATTCAAAACAAGTTGTAACCCATAGGATCGGCTGATGAGCCATGTCACTATTCCCATCGTTGAGAGTGAGCGACTCTTGTTACGCGCGCCCAGTGTTGAGGACTTTGAGCTGTATCAAAAGTTTTATACCGATGGCAAAGCTTCCAGCGCCTATGGCGGGCCTATTAGTCCGGCAGATACCTGGAATCGCCTGAAGGCGGATCTCGGTTCTTGGTATTTATTAGGATTTGGTGTTTGGGTTGTGCAAGACAAAGCATCTGGCGAATGTCTCGGTACCTGTGGATTCTGGCAGGGTGTTGGATGGCCGCGAGAGTTAACCTGGTGGCTATTGCCCGAAGCGCGGGGTAAAGGCATTGCGCGGGAAGCGTCACAAGCTGCCATTGCTCATGCATACGGCTCGATGGGATGGAACAAGGTTGAGACCTATATGAACGACGAGAACATTCCTGCACGACGGCTGACTGAGCGTTTAGGCGGCGTTAAAGATAGGCGAGAGCTCTTTCCTGATGGATTGACGAGAGATATCTTTTTGTTCCCTAAGCCTGAGTAACAGAGTATCGATCCGATGAAGTTTTTTTTAATTCAAATACTCAAAGCCGCAATCACTGCTTCGGTTGTTATTGGGGTATTAATTGGACTAAAGTTGTTTTTTAATGGTGAGTTATTTCGACAGTATAGTTTTTTACAGGCGTTAAAAGCTGAGGATGTTCGCATCTACGCCATCGCGTTTGTTGCTATTTTTGTTTTACCTGTGCTTTGGTATAAAAATCGATTGCGAAAAAACTATATGGAAAAAGAGCTTACCAAAATGATTAAAGAGCGAAAAAGTAAAGAGCAGGAATGAGCTATGACGTTGACCCATTATGGATTCATTGTTAAAGCCCCCGGTTACTCTGCTGATAGCCATAGCTTGAATATGGACAGTGAGCATTTTCATACAATGATCGTTGGAGTCTCCAGTCTTGACGAAGCAATTGTAGCGGCCAAAAAAATGGTTGCTGATGGTATTCAGGTCATAGAACTGTGTGGTGGTTTTGGCACTGAAGATAGGGAATTACTAATTCAGGCTGTTGACTCGGAAGTACCTGTAGGCAGTGTTAGTTTTTCTAAGAGTGAAAAAGATAAACTGACGGCTTTTTTAGCTCAGCCATGAGCTAGATCACTAATACATCAAGTTAAAATGAGACAAGTAAACATTACTCACCGTAAATAACACTTTCTAGTTCATCGGTTCTATCTGCCAGAGAAAATTTTTCACGCGCGCTTTGGGCGGCGGCTTGCCCCAGCTTTTCTCGAAGCTCTGGGCTCTGAATCAATTGCTTTAAATATTGAGCAAACTCTTCGACATTAGGATGCTCTGCCAGCAAACCGGTTTTCTGGTGTTCTATTAACTCAGGCATGCTGCTCATGTTAAAAGCGACGATAGGCTTAAAACTTAACATTGCTTCAACGGTTACAAAGCCAAATCCTTCGGATACGGATGATAAAGCAAAAATATCAACGGATTTTAGATACTCAGGGATATTGTCATTAAAACCTACAAGCTCAACATAATTCGTCAACTCTTCGTTTTCAATCATCTGTTGTAGGGTGGTTTCTAGTCCGCCGGTTCCGACGATTTCAATTTTAAAGTTGCAACCTTCATCACGTAAAATCTTTGCGGCCTGAATCAAAAAGTGTTGACCCTTATCGGGGATCAGTCGGCCAATATTGGTGATGAGAACCGGGGCTGAGTCTGATTCTTTGAGTGCTGCAGGAGTGGTCGGCCACTCGTCAGTATCAAGGCCGTGATACACCACAAAAGTCTTTTCTTTCGGCAGCAAATTAGGTAGTCGCGAAAGGCTTTTACGCAGTGTTTCATGGGAGCTGGCAATAAAATGCGTACAGACATTTTTTAACAACCAATGGTTAAGAAACTTGCTTTTGATAGGCTTGGCCTGACCACGTAAATAAACAATATGCTTTACACCAGCGAGCTTTGCACAAAGACCGGAGGCTTTTAAATCTTTTGAGTCGGACAGAATCACCGAGTCAATATGGCTCTGCTTAAAGTATTTATAGAGCCGATACATTTTCAATGGATTTAAAAATGAGTTCTTTCCTAAAGAAAATGGCTCACAGTGAAATCCCAGCTTTGATGCTCGGTTGGCCAGTTCACTGGTGGTGTTGGTGACCAGGCTAATATGATAGTTGCTTTTGCGAGCAAAGGCTTGTGCTAAATCCAGATGAAGTTTTTCTCCACCTCCCCAGAAAGGAGTTGAATTTACAAAGCAAAGAGAGGTTTTGGCGGCGTTTGTCATAATCAATGAGTGTAGAAGGCTTCTAATACAACCGCATCACAATGATATTCGCGACAGTACTCAACGGTGCCATAGAACTTGTAAGTCACATCGTCACGAGTCACTTCTTGAAGTGAGTTGAGTGCATTTTTATAGGGCGGTGTAAGCGTATGCCCGAATTTGTTTTTATCGCGGTAAAAGACATAAACTAAACTGGTTTTTATTCGATAACAGGTCACACGCCCGTCTTCTTGTTCCAGCACTTCTGCCGCTTCAATATTTTTATCAAATCGCTCTGCGTTGATTCTTCGCTTCTTACCTTTGGGTGGGTACAACGAAGGTGAATTTTCGGTTGGGCGTGTTTTAAAACGCCGATGGATCCACAAATACTCTGCTGGATGTTGCGTTAGGAACTCTTCCAGAAACTGATTGATTACCAGCGCGTCTGCCTCTGGATTTTTACCGATATCTGGTAGAGGGGCATGAAGTTTGAGTTTTATCCCTTTGCCATGACCGATACGTTCATGAGTAAAGGGAATGACTGGTGCTTTGGTGAGCTTGGCAAAACGAGAGGTTGCTGTGATAGTGGCTGTATCGACACCAAAGAAAGGGACAAAAATACTTTGTTCTCGGCCATAGTCCTGATCCGCGGCGTACCATACACAGCCATTATCTTTTATCCAGCGCACCATGGCGCGAGTATCGTTGCGAGGAATGGGATGAACAAAACGGCTGCGTCCTTTGAACATCGCTTGTTCAATCACTGGATTCTCATTCTTCCGATAGAGCGCAGCGAGGGGGAAGCGTTTTCCTAACATGGAGCCACCGTATTCCAGGCTGGTGAGGTGGAAGCCTAATATCAGAGCGCCTTTGCCATCTTCTAAGGCTTTTTCATAGTGTTCCATGCCCTCTATCTGTATATGTTTTTGCCAGTTTCGTTGAGGGCCAAACCAAAGCATGGCAGTTTCCATCATGCCGATGCCAGTAGAAATCAGGTTATCTCTGACCAGGGCTTCTATGGAGTCAGCACTGTGTTGTGGAAAACACTGTTCCATATTGGTTCTCGCTACGCGAACCCGGCTTTTAAACAGATGATACATGATGATGCCAAGCAACTTACCCATACGATACAAGATGGGGTAGGGCAGCAGCGCAAGGACGCGCAGAATCAGGAATCCAAGGTAGTTGGGCCAATATCGAGGATGATAAAGATTGGGCCTGGTTGGTTTCTGAGTTGTCATGAGATAGGGGTTTGAATCCTGCGGTGTGAGCTATGATAGCATATCCAAACTATGGTATCATAATTGGATGTTTTAAGAGCAATTATTGCCTATTTTCGGTTACGGATCAGGCTCTTGCAATAAACCGTCGATGCGCTGGTTTTAAGGCAATCTATACTCAGGTATTTCAAGATACAGGTAGGCGGCTAGCAAGCGAATCCCCTGAGCTTAGCTTTACTAAGTAATTGGGGGGAGTGCGCGCAGCCAACACCGCTGCACCTTGAAAGGTGACGGGTATATACTGTATTTGAGACGTTGGAATGATTGATTGGTTTTGCTGTCAAATACCCACTTCGTCAAAGTATCCGTACCATATTAATCAGGAATTAACATGATCATAGTAACAGGTGCCGCAGGCTTTATTGGTAGCAATTTGGTGAAAGCTCTCAACGATCAGGGGCGAACAGATATTCTTGCTGTTGATGATCTCTCTGATGGTCACAAGATGTTTAATCTGGCGGATTGTGAGATCCAGGATTATCTGGATAAAGACGACTTTTTGACACGCCTGCTAAATGATGAATCTTTTGCCGAAGATGTTGAAGTGATTTTCCATCAAGGAGCCTGTTCAACCACAACTGAGTGGGATGGCCAATATATGATGCGGAATAACTACGAATATTCTAAGTCCCTGTTACATTATTGCCAGCGTCATGACATTGCATTTATTTATGCCTCTTCTGCTTCTGTTTATGGTGGCAGTGAGCATTTTATTGAAGAGCGTCAGTACGAAAAGCCGCTGAATGTTTATGCCTACTCTAAGTTTCTTTTTGATCAATATGTTCGGCGCGAAATGAAAACCGCTAAGTCTCAGATTGCGGGATTGCGCTATTTCAATGTCTACGGCCCAAGAGAACAACACAAAGGTGGCATGGCGAGTGTTGCTTTTCATTTTAACAATCAGATTTTAGATAAGGGCGTTTGCCGTTTATTCGAAGGCAATGATGGTTACGATAATGGCGGCCAGCTAAGAGACTTTGTGTTTGTTGAAGATGTCGTCAAGGTTAATCTTTGGTTATGGAAAAATGCTCAAGTGAGTGGCATTTTTAATTGCGGTACGGGTAAAAGTCAGTCCTTTAACGATGTGGCCAATGCGGTGGTTAACTATCATCAACGTGGGACGATTGAGTATATTCCATTCCCTGACAGCCTAAAGGGAGCCTATCAGAGTTATACTCAAGCGGATTTAACACAGTTGCGTGCTGCAGGTTATACCGATGCCTTCCACACTGTTGAGCAGGCAGTTCCTAAGTATTTAGACTGGTTAAACAAGTAAACGTTTTAAATCGAGCTATTGATAATAATATGACAAGAAATAATGCAATACTGATCGTTGGGCCGTCATGGATTGGTGACATGGTGATGGCCCAAAGCTTATTTAAAATGATCAAGCAACAGCAGCCAGATGTTGAAATTGATGTGTTGGCACCTAAATGGACTCTGGGCACCATTGCTCGTATGCCTGAAGTTCGTGACGGCATCGAGTTAGATGTTAAGCACGGTGAGATAGGTTTAGGTAAACGTTATCGTGTAGGTAAAGCCCTACGAGAGAAAAAATACAAACAAGTTTATGTATTACCAAAGACAGTTAAATCAGCGCTAGCACCGCTTTTTGCAAAAATACCTTTGCGTACTGGTATTTTAGGCGAGAGCCGATATGGTTTGATAAACGATATTAAACCTTTTGACAAAAAGATATTAAATCAGACCGTCAAAAAATATGCGTCTCTTTGCCAGTCTATTGACGAAGAAATTCAAACACCTTATCCCGAGCTCGTTGCCGATAAAGCCAATGCTCAGCGTTTGTTAACAGAATTAAACATCAAAGTTGATCGTTTAACCGTAGGGTTTATGCCCGGTGCAGAATATGGTCCTGCCAAGCAATGGCCTTTGGAGCATTTTGCAACATTAGCTAATCTGATCAAAGACGCTGGTGGGCAGACGTTTATATTTGGCTCACCAAAAGATAAAGCCGATGGTGACAAAATTGCTGAAGCTTGTGATGCTGTCGTTAATCTTTGTGGAAAAACCACCATTGAAGATGCGATTGATCTGATTGCCATGACTAATATTGTTGTCACGAATGACTCTGGTTTGATGCATGTGTCTGCGGCTTTGGGATTGCCTCTGGTTTGTATTTATGGTTCTAGCAGTCCATTGTATACACCGCCTTTGTCTGATAAGGCGAAGGTTGAGTGGTTAAAACTGGAGTGTGCACCTTGCCATCAACGACAGTGTCCATTAGGCCATCTTGACTGTTTATATAAAATTACGCCAGCAAAAGTATTTGAACATATAATGAATGCTCAACAAGCTTCATAACTTGTCAATCTAGATACTGAGTTCAGCATAAAAAGAGAATATCAATGAGCCAGACTCAAGAAACATTACCCATCAGCGTTTTTATCATCACCTTAAATGAAGAAAAAAACATTCGTCGAGTGTTAGAAAGCTGTTGCGACATGGACGAAATCATAGTGGTGGATAGTGGCAGTACGGATAGTACCGTGAGTATTGCCAAAGAGTTTACTGATAAAGTCTCATTTAATGAGTGGCCTGGCTACGCTAAACAAAAAGACTATGCCATGTCTTTGTGCAGTAACGAATGGGTGCTTAATCTGGATGCTGATGAAGAGTTAACTCCTGAGCTGATTGAACAGTTTCGCAAAACAATTAGTGATGACCACTATGACGCTGTTCGTTCTCAGAGAAACGATATCTTTATTGGTAAGGCATTGTCCGATTGGACGAAGAAACCTAATAACTGTCGTCTGTATCGAAAACAAGCTGCGCACTTTGATACGACTCGCCTAGCTCATGAGCGTGCTGATATTAGTGGCAAAGAACTGTTTGTGAAAGAGGCTTTTAATCACTACGGCTATGGCAATATCGAAACCATAACCAATAAGAATAATCTTTATTCATCGTTAAAAGCACAAGAGAAGTTCGATAAAGGGAAGTCTTATTCCATCCTTAAGTTACTATTAGTGTTCCCTTTAATTTTTACTAAAACCTATATCTTTCAGCGCCATATTTTCTCTGGCATGCGTGGCTTTATTATTTCGATTATGACGGCTTACTATCTGTTTATCAAAGAAGCTAAGTTATATGAGCATTGTCAGAATAAAAAGTTAGAGGAAGAGTAAGTATCATTCGTTCTATTCTGATTGATAATGGATAAGGTGGTTGTTCGATTACTAAATAACGTTTTTAAGCGCCTGTGTGGAGTCGTGAAGAAGGTTAATTTTGGGGGAATAAGAAGAGGGTGTGAATGGCATTTATATTCGAGCGGCCTTCTGAAGAAGACATTAAGAAATATGAACTTGAATCGTTATATAAGAAATACCAAGCCGCTTGGTATTACAACGATGATGGAGAAAAGTATTATCAGAATATCGGATGGATTCTAGAGCGGGAAAAAGACATTTTCGTTCTTCCTATTAGCAAAAAGTATTACTCTAGATATCCTGATAATTGTTGGACATGGATTATTAAAGTCGATTCAAAAATTGCAAAAGCAGTCTTTCAACAAAAAGAAAATAGTTACTACGATAAAAAACATGATGTCGTTAAGCTATTCTGGAAGTTAAAATTTATTAAGCACATGCATATCAAAAGTAGAACAAAGGAGGAGATATTGTCGATGCTTAGTCAAGCCCTGGAGTTGTATATTGGAAGCCCCTACTCAATGGAAGAAAGGAATTATCTGAGTCGGTTTGAGTTTTAAGAAAGGATTGGTTAAGCCTTCTTATATAACATCTAGCTAGTAAACACTGATCCCAACACAACACTGCGTTTGGCACCTGTTACAGAAGGCACATTACCGGTCTCATTATTCAATCGCTTTTTTGCTAGCCAGGCAAACGTCATGGCCTCAACAAAGTCGCCGTCTACGCCCAGAGTATCGGTAGACATTACATTGATCGAAGCGCCTAGTCGTTGTTGCAATCGTTTCATCAAGAACTGATTAAGCCGCCCACCGCCGCACACGAGAACGTCGGCATCCTTTTGTGTGAATAAAACGATTTGATCAGCCACGCTGACCGCTGTTAGCTCCAATAGCGTTCGTTGAATATCTTGTGGTGAGAGTGCAAAAGAGGTGAGTTTTTGTTGCAGCCAGTGTTCATCAAAATATTCTCGACCTGTGCTTTTGGGATAAGCTTGCTTAAAGTAGTTATCTGTTAACAAGGTATCCAATAAGTCTTCATTGAGCTGTCCTGTTGCAGCCCAGGCCCCTTCGGCATCATAAGGTTTTTGTTGATGCTTCTGGATCCACAAGTCCATCAGTGCACTGGCGGGCCCTGTATCAAATCCTATAACATCGCCACTGTGACTGGGTAGCCAGGTAATGTTTGCGATACCACCTAAATTCAAAATCACACGATCTTTTTCTGAGTGCTTGAATTGTTCCGCGTGAAAGGCAGGAGCAAGTGGAGCACCTTGACCGCCTGCGGCCATATCCATACGTCGAAAGTCTGCGACGGTTAAGATATTGGTCTCAAAGGCGATGACATTGGCGTCGCCGATTTGTAGTGTAAAAGCATGTTGATTGTCAGGGCGATGACGAATGGTTTGCCCATGGGAGCCAATGGCTCTAATGGTGTCTGGGGCTAATTGCGACGCTTGCAAAATGGCATGAGTAGCTTCAGCAAACAGCAATCCAAGCTGGTGATCGAGCTTACCCAACCGATCAATTCGATGTTTGCCTAACTCATTAGCTGGTTGGCTAAGTTGGTAAATTTCTTGCTGGATCTCAGCCGGAATGGGATAGGTTGTTTTGGCAATAAGTCTAGGAGTTGGTTGAGAAAAGTCTGCGATAACAGCATCTATGCCATCGGCAGAGGTTCCTGAAATTAGCCCAATATAGCATTCCTGCATGGCCTAGTTGGCTCCAACGTCTGAATAGATTCTTTGCTGTAATTGTAGACCATTTAAAAGCGGAGCCGCCTGCAAATCAAAACGCGCTTTTTCTTTTGAATTAATAGGAGCCGCTTGAGGCAATTTAACCGTTCTTGGATTTCGGTGAACGCCATTAACAACAAACTCGTAATGGAGATGAGGTGCTTCGGCTAATCCTGTTGCGCCTACTAAGCCAATGGTTTGCCCCTGTTTTACGCGTTTACCACGACTCACTGAGCGTTTTGACAAGTGCAGGTACTTGGTAACGATACCATTACCATGCTGAACGAAGATATATTTGCCATTGTACTTGTTGTAAGACGAGGCGATGACTTTTCCATCACCCGCTGCAAAAACAGGAGTGCCCGTTGGTGCTCGATAGTCGATACCGCGATGGGCCTTCCAACGCTTTAAAATCGGATGGAAGCGACGTGGCTTGAAGTTTGAACTGATGTACATAAAGTTCAAAGGAGCACGCAGAAACGCTTTACGCATGCTTTTGCCCTTGGGGGTATAATAGTTGCTTCGGCCTTTTGAATCGGTATATCGAACGGCTTCAAACACTTCTCCCTGATTAACGAACTGGGCAGCTAATATATTGCCATTGCCAATAAACTCACCTTCCAGATACTTTTTCTCATAAAGAATGGCAAAAGTATCTTTTGCTCGAATGTCGAGAACAAAATCGATGTCCCAACCAAAAATATTAGCCAGCTTCATGATCAGGTTATCGGACAGGCCTGCCTCTTTACCCGCTGTAAACAGTGAGCCTTTGATCACCCCCGAAGCAAAAGCGTGTCGTGTTTCGATGGGTTTGGTTTCAATCTGAGCGTCAAATCCATCGGCTTCTTTGCTAACAATCAGCTTTTCGTTTTTGCTCAGTTGGTAGTTAACTTCAATCAGTTTGCCTTCTGGATCGGAGACAAAGGTTATCACCTTACCTGGGCGTAGTTTCTTTAAATAATCAGCGGCTTTTTTATTTTGAGTGACGCGATACACATCTTGTGCAGAAAAGCCTTGTCGGCTAAATAGTCCAGACAGAGTGTCTCCTGATTTAATAGTGACTTCGACCGAGCGGTTTGAGTGGGGTTCTGTTGGCAGCTCTGGAGCAACTTCGAGTGGCTGTGGCCAATTGAGAGTTAAGGGTAGGCGCTTCTGCGAGACAGGTTTTGAAGACGATACAGTGGTATCGGGTTGTAGCTTAAACTCGGTGCGGGATGGAGGTGTCTCTGCCTGTGAGTCAGTTGTGGAGCTTGATGCTTCTGATGTTGGTGATATTGACGTAGAGTCATCATCAAAGTCTAAGGCAAAGCTAATAAGGTAGATAGCAAATGCGACGCCTATAATCTCCAGCCAGCGAAGCTTGATGGAGTGAAGCCAATCGCTGGCCTGAGCCACCTGTTTTGAGCGTTTACTTTTATAATCTTGCCTGATCATACTGATTTGGAATACAACTTCTGTAGGGTTCCCGCTAGAATAGGGAGTTTAACTGAAACCGCTGGGTATCTCAAAAGGGTTTCCTAGGCTTAATTTATTGAATATCGTCTGTCTCGAGGTCGAAAAGTAAGCGATATTGAGCGGCTTTGAACTTATTTCTGACTGAAAGTTAAGCGAGATATTGGTAAAATGCCTGGCTCGAACTGGGGGGATGCTCACATGTGCAAGCCGCCCATCAAAGCCACTGCTGGGCTTGAGATTGAACGCGCAGAAAGGTAGGCCTAAAACAGGGTAGGCCAGAATAAATTGGAGTATAGATAATGAGCGATTTTTCACACGCTTTGAACGAAATTAAGCGTGGTGCTGACGAAGTTCTGGTCGAAGACGAACTGGTCGAAATGTTAAAAGCAGGAAAGAAGTTGCGTATTAAAGCGGGCTTTGATCCAACGGCGCCGGATCTGCATCTTGGTCATACCGTACTGATTAATAAAATGCGCCAGTTTCAGCAGCTGGGTCATGAGGTTGTATTTTTGATTGGTGACTTCACCGGCATGATTGGTGATCCAACGGGCAAAAGTGCTACGCGACCGCCGCTAACTCCTGAACAGATCGCTGACAATGCCAAAACTTACAAAGAGCAAATCTTTAAAATTTTGGACCCAGAAAAAACAACCGTCGCTTTTAACTCTGAGTGGTGTGAAAAACTTGGATCGGCTGGAATGCTCAAACTGGCTTCTCACCAAACGGTTGCTCGTATGTTAGAACGGGATGACTTTAAGAAGCGCTACAACGGCGGCCAATCGATTGCTATCCATGAATTTATGTATCCGCTGGTACAAGGATACGACTCTGTTGCTCTTGAGTGTGATGTGGAGTTAGGTGGAACCGATCAAAAATTCAATCTGTTAATGGGACGTGAGTTACAAAAAGACTACGGCCAAAAGCCACAGGTTGTGATCACCATGCCATTACTTGAAGGTCTGGATGGTGTGCAAAAGATGTCCAAGTCTTTAGGCAACTACATTGGCATTACCGATGCACCTGGTGAAATGTTCCAAAAAATCGTCTCTATGCCAGACAGTTTGATTTGGCGTTACTTTGAGTTGCTATCTTTCCGTCCCTTAGAAGATTTGGCAAAGCTTAAAGAAAGTATGGAGCAGGGCGCTAATCCTCGTGATATCAAAATAGAACTGGCGCGAGAGCTAGTGGCTCGTTTTCACGGCGAAGAAGCCGCTGCTAACGCGCACAAAGGCGCTGGAAACATTGTTAAAGAAGGCGAGCTCCCGGATGATTGTCCAGAGGTTAGCCTGGATCTAGAAGGCCAGGAAGCGTTGCCTATCGCTCGAGTGGTGAATATGGCTGATCTAACAAAAAATGCCGCTGCGGCAAAAGACATGCTCAAAAACGGCAGCGTAAAAGTGGATTGGCAGCCTGTTGAGCCTTCATTAATGTTGTCTGCTGGTACTTATGTGATTCAAGCAGGCAAAAAGAAAATTGCGAAAGTCACCATCGCATAATGAACAAGGCATTCTGCAGTAAGCAGAACGCCTTGTCTGTCTAATGGAAAAGTGGAGAAGATATGGAAGCTCTATTTTCTTACGGAACGCTTCAACAACGGCAGGTTCAACTCGACACTTTTGGGCGTTTGTTAGAAGGCCAAAAAGACACCCTTACAGGATATATTCTTTCTGAAGTAGAGATCACCGATCCTCAGGTGATTAAGTCCAGTGGGACTAACCTTCATCCCATATTGAAGTTTACTGGTAATCAAACAGATTGCGTTGAAGGCAGTGTTTTTTATATTACTGCCTCAGAACTGGCGCAAGCCGATGAATACGAAGTTGATGATTATGTTCGAGTATCCGCTATACTTAAATCGGACATTGAAGCTTGGATTTATGCGGCTGATAGCACTTAGATTATCTTGGATAAACTGAACCTGGTCTAACATTCGTTGCTAACTAAGGGAGGTCTTTTATGAAGTTGACAAATGAACTTCAGGTGGCAGCTCTACTTGGCCGCAATAACATGAGCGATAGGGATATTGTCGAATGCTATAAACTACTTGAGATAATAGACTTTGATGAGTTTATTTTTATCATAGAGCAAAGCAAAATATGGCCTTCTGTTTATTCTAATATTCATCAATATTTCCGCCCATCTATTCCTGAAAGGGTTTATGAATATTTAAAGAAGAAATATCAAAATAATGTAAAAAAATGCAGCGATCAGTTCAGGCTGTTGAGTATTATTGAGCATAAGCTCGAGAATAATGGTGTGAGTTACGGATGCTTTAAGGGTAGCTATCTCGCATTAAAGTTATATGGTGACCTTGCTAAAAGATACTCTAATGACATTGATATTATTGTATGCGAAAAGGATCTGGAGAGAGTCGATGAGCTGTTAAGAGAGCTTGGTTTTGAGTGTGATGTGTTTAGTTCTTTTAGTAATGAAATGCTGAAGATGTATTTCAAGTCTCAAAAAGATTTGATATACAAAAATGACAAAGTTGTATTAGAGCTGCATATTCGATTAAGTGTTGAAAAGTCCAGGTTATCAGAGCATTGCTCTAAGTGGTTTATTGAGGAAAACTCTCCATCAAATATCTCTGTTTTAGAGTTTATATATTTGTGCTGGCATAGTTCAAGATCTCTGAATTTTAGATTGAAGTGGTTGGTTGATATTGTCGAATATATCGAAGTTTTGGAGAAGAGCACGAGCAATGTGTTTGATAGTATTATTAAAAAGTCTAAAGAGCTGAATGTATTTGGGCATATCTCTTCATGTCTTTATCTTTCTAGCATGATATTTGGGCACTTTATTCCTGATGAAATTAAAAGACACGTTGAAAGCAAACCTGCTCTCTTAAAAGTTATAAATGATTCTGTCGAGGCATTGATCTATCGTCGAGATATTACTTCGCCAAGGTTTATGATAAAGATCGCTTTTTGTCGAATTGCCTTATCTCATGGTATCTACAGAAAGGCTTCTATGTTAGTTCGCCTTCTATTTTACCCCAATGTAAGTGATATCATTAGAATGAAAGAAGTTTCGTATAGGTTACCTTCTATCTTATACATTGCTCGTCCACTGCTTTTACTTAAGAGAATTGTTGCTAATAAATAAATCCGGGCTGTTCTATCAAAAATGCTCTTGTTTAGCTAGGTGTTGGCCTATCATATACGAAAAAGCAATGGCTCTTAGAGGAATCTTTGGCTGTTCAGTAGGAGCAAAATCCTCTAAGTATTTCAACACTTTTTCTACATTAACATACCGACTTAATGTTGATGTTGAATCGAGGTTTTTAATGCTTTTTAAAAGCACATTTTTATCTTCTGTAAATTGAGAAATTGCAGTGGGAACTGAGTGGCGCGCTTTGTCTTCTCTGTATTGTATTTCTATTGGTACAACCCCTGTCATGCTTTTTCTAAAAAGGTAGCGTCTGACCCCTCCTTTTTGTTTCAAGTAGGATGGAAGTGACAGGCAAAATTCAAGTAACCTTATGTCCAATAGTGGGTGACGATAGTCAATGCCATAAGAAGATGCAAACAAGCCTCCGTTTTCTAGTCGCGTGAGCAGCATTGGGCTGGTGACTTTTCTTAACTCTCGATCACGTACACATCCATGGGTTTGATATAAGTAATTGCTCGTTAACAAGTTAGGAAGATTATGTTTGTCGGCAAATTCTCTCTGAATGCATAGTCTTGCTTTTTCGCTATTCCATGTTATTGCTTTTGGGGGAGATCCTCTTAGCTTTTGTAAGCTATTGTAGAACGAAGGATATAGTTCTTGCAGTACGACAGAAAGAAAGTGCCGCATTACAGATGTACGTCGTTGCTTTGATAGATCGAGAATTTCTCTCCATAGTGAGCCCCATTGATTCCTATGTATCATATCGCTATATACACCATCACCATAAGAGCTGACCAGATGATCGCCGCCAAACCCCGTGAGTAGCGTTCGACATCCTGTTTCCCTTGCTGCTTCGAAAAGTCCGGAGGAGTAAAGAGTTTGCGTGGGTAGTGCTGGTGAGTTATGGAGTCTTGAAATCTTATGGATAATATCAAAAGCGCCTTTTCCTTCCATTGTAATCTGATGTCGATTGTTAGGTGGCAATTGAATATAATCACATAACATCGAGATATATTTTTCTTCATCTTTAAATGGAAAATAACGACGCTTATCATTAGCCGATTGAACATGAGAGAAGCAGTGAAAACTTTGAGTGGATTGCGAAAATGCTAATGCAGAGACAAAGGATGAGTCGAGCCCTCCACTCAACTCTGAGCCTATTGGGTAGCAACTGCGCAAACGACATTCGACAGACTCTTTTATTTTCTCCCTTAGTGCTTCTACATATTCTTGCTCATTACTTAACACTAGTTCTTTCTCGTAGGTCAGCTGCCAAAATTTATTCTTCTTGAGCTTTCCATTTTCAATAGTGAGGGTGTGAGCTGGTTCCAGAGCCTGTATGTTTTTAAAAAAAGTGGAAGTTTTATCTTTGGTTAATAAGCATAAAGAGTAGGCTAGCCAAGATTCATTAATATCACCATTAACAAAAGGAAGCTTAGATATGCTCTTAATTTCGCTTGAAAAAACAAACTGCTTTGAGTCGATGTAATAATATAGTGGTTTGCAACCCATATGATCTCGAGCGCAAAATAGCCTCCGCTTTTGCTTATCCCATATTGAAAATGCAAAGTCACCCAAAAAGTAGTTAACACATAATGTGTCCCAACGTTGATAGGATGTCAGGATTATTTGGGCATCACTTATATTATTTGGATTAGCACAGCATAGATCTAGTAGTTTAAGGAGCTGCTCTCTGTTGTCTAAGCGAGCATCCGCAACAATTGATAACGAATTGTCTTGTATTGAAATAGGCTGTTGATCATGAAGAGAGTCTGGTGTGTTGTAGCGCATCAAATGAGACATGCTAATATTGCCAAAGCCTCTTGTATTGATTGAATCTGCACCCCAATGATTCAGCGACTCAATCATTATTGCTGACTCTGCTACTTGAGATGGCGCGTTATCTAGATTATAAATTCCACAGATAGAGCTCATGTTGCAATTACTAATTGGATGCTTCTATTTCAAAGGCGTTCACTAAGTCGTTTCTATGAAGCTCTGTCAGAATTTCCATTACATCATAGAAGCACTGATTTTCTTCAACGTCATACTCTTCTTGAAGTTGCTTACATAGCGCATTGAATGAAAGCTTTTTATCAAGCTTACTCCATATGTTTGTGGCTGTTGAGTTTAGGCTGTAATAATTACCGTTTTCGATATTTAGTAAGACAAGTTCTCCATCGATAATGCAGTTAGAGTGTTGTTTGTTGCTTTGAAATGACTTGGAGGTAAACTCTTTTAGATTCATTTTGGTGTCTCTTGTTAATAGTGCATCGATTCATCAATATATCCAAAATGCGACATGACATCATAGTGGTTTTCAATCATTTTATTTATTTGAAAGTCAGATAGTACGCTTTTCCAATTGCCTGAACGGCCACTTCGAAAGAAAGCACTGCTATTCACTTGTTCGTTGAAGCCCTCTGATTGTTCTTCTTCTTGTAATGCTGAAAATTGGCTTTTCTTCACTGCTTGTTCAATTTCTTTTGTAGATGCATTTAATCCACAAAAATGAGCAGCTTTTTTAAAAGTTGAGACTGGAAACGCCTGCATGTCTTCATAACGGATAATATGAACGTTTATCTCTTTTGTATTTATCCAGCTCCGTACATGTTCAGACCAGGTTGATAACTGTTGTGGGAGCTGCTTATTATAGTTTTTATTGGAGCTTGCTAAAGAGAAATTAGGATCTGCCATTTGCTGAATACTTTTATCAATATCCTTATGTCCAAGGTGGTAAGCTAGAGAAATACAAATATCTAGTGGGTTTCTTACGATATAGATAGCGCCGTTCAATGTACTATCAGAGATCATTGGCTTTCCATCATCTGAGTAAGTATAAGCATCATGCACTTTTCTAAATTTCCAATGTGTCTCTTGGTTTGCCCAATACTGTTCTACCTCAGGCCTTAGTTTATTAATTTCTTCGTTTGTTAAGTAGCTAGAGTCATACCCTATCGCTTCATCTAATAGAGAACGGCAGCTTGCAATAGGGGCTTTTTCTATGTTCTTTAGGGCCGAGTGATTGTTTTTAGCTAGTAAGTTACCGAGAAACACTCTTAACCATGTGTTTCCTGATTTTGGATACGATGCAAGCCAGCTAATAACACTCACAGAGTTAAATCCTGGACAATAACATTTATTAGCTCCTCGACTTTAAAGCCTGATGTGGGTCGGTTAAGTCTTTTAATTGGAATCTGTTTTATCAAGTCGCTACAGAGTTTAAAGTGTATTGATTGTAGCCCCATACCTTTTAAAAACTGAAATCGATAGGTATTTTTTCTTATGAGTTCAAAGCTTTCTGGTCCTGAGACATCTTCAATATGTAACCTATCATGAGGATCAACAGAGAGAATGTAAACGTGCTTTAGAAAACGGGGAGTTTTACAAAATAGATGAGTATTTGGGAGCGCGTACTTATTGATGTCTTGTCGAACTTTTTTTAGTTCTTGCACTGGTTGACAAAAAGCCGTGCAAGTGTCTTCCCATAGTTTTACTTGAGGGTAGCCGGGATAAACCTTTAAGCCATCCTTATCTTCTTTTACTAGGCATAAGTCGTCACTCAAAAACTGAAAACCATGTTTAATAAAGGCTTGAGTGAGTGTTGACTTTCCTACTCCTGATGGGCCACAAAAGGCAAGGGCACCCCGAGAGGTCGCTATAACGCTGGCGTGGAGCACCAGATAATGCTTTTGCTTTAATAATGCACCTAGTGCCGAGCCAAGTAGAAAGAGTTTTACAGCTTGATTATCTGAAGCTGCATGTTTATCAACGATAATAACATTACCGTTACGTATCCAGTACTTTGCAATATTATCGACCCTTATAATAATTTCTGAGTCTTTTGCTTGGAATCTCGCTCCGTGATGATTTGAGTCCTCAAGAAAGTCAGGAACCTTCCCGTATTGGATTCTAATCGTTTCAGAAAATAAACCTTCATTTTTTGAAAGTTCATTACACTCAATATCCGAGTCGATAGCTAAACCAAATGCTTGATATCTGTATTTAGGTTTTTCAAGGCTTAAAAAAGATGTCATAAGCAATGATCCTGATTATTAATCTGAATCTAATTTATTTACTTTTATTTTCTTCAGCATTAGCTAACCTATTAATAAATCCTATTTAATGATAAGTCAACAGGGTAAAGATGATGGACAAATTTAACTACAAAAACTTGTGCTCTATTAAAGGCAATGTTGTTAGCTTGATGGATGAGCACAACAATACCGTTGAACTCACCGTAGCAGAAGTGAATGCTGCGAAGGAGCATGACAAAGATAAAGAGTGTTTTTCTGTCTTGCTAACCGGACAGCCGAGTTATTTATTATCTCAGGGAACTTATAATGTTAAGCATGATGTTATAGGCGACGTTCCTGTTTTTATTAGCCCAAACAGCGAGACTGAGTACGAGATCATTATTAATCGACAAGTTCAATAATTTGCAACGTAGTTATGGGCAAGCCTCAACGGCTCTTTCCATCAGCAAATAGATATCGTCAGCTTCACTTTTTTGTTTAAAGCCAAGTCGCTCGTAGAGTTGCTTGGCTTTGTTATGTCTTTCAACATGAATAGACACTTTTCTTCCTGTGGTATCTGCTTTATTGAACAGACATTCAAGTAAGTAACTCGCTATTCCTCTATTTCTAAATTTTGGCATAAGAGCAATGTCAACAACTCTTATTTCATGATCCCAGTAGTCAACAAAGAAGCGACCTGCTTTTTCATCACAAAAATAGACGATGTCGAAACTTTCTGTATTGTAGTGTGAGCAATAGTACTGATGTTGGGTTTGAAATTGGTTTTGAATAAACCATTCTTTCTCCTCTCTTGAGAAGTTGGTGAGTGCCAACTCTTGTTCTCGTATCGACGCGTAAAGTTGTTGAAGAAAAGGCATATCTTCATCCTTGAACCGGCTTATCTTTACTTGATGATAGAGATGAGGATTTTGGCGATTAAGTATCAAAGTCATTGTTTTATTAACTTCTCGAAGGAAACAAGCCTTCTAATGCAATGCAAAACTGCATTGCTAAGTAAGGCTGTTGGTTTTCGTGAGGTTGATTACCTCCATAAGTTGCTAAAGACTCTCCCGACATAGGTGTTAGAGAAGTGCTGTTTTGAATGTATTCGTGGACGTTAAGGTCTTTATCTGTCGCTGGAAAAACTGTGTTATTTGGAACATTGGTTGACCCTGCTCGTCTGATCCCTACTGCCCGATGGTTGTGGACTGGTAGTTGATTTGAGTTAAGGGTGATAGCGTTGGCTCCTAAAGCTTCTCCTTCATCACGAGGCGTTAAACCTGGACCATTACCCGGATGCATAGGCACTCTAGCTTTAAGGTTAGGTAACCCCATTGTTGTGCGTCCGTCACCACCATATATCGTTCCTATGATTGCGAATAAGGCGGTATTTTGACTGATTGGGAGAAGTTGGCCATCGCAAGCTGCCCATGAACGTGGTGCAAAGGTGTAAGGCATTATGCGTATTTCTCCGATAAAAGGTTCTGCCATGACATTCTCCTTAGCTTCTTGGTGGGTAGAGCCCAAAGAGGGCAATGATGAAGTTAACACAAAGTGAGGGCATCAAATTGCTATGAGCCTGACTGGCGCCTGTGTTTTGTACTGCGTGTTCTGAAAACTCAGACTCTCTGCCTTGTTCGTATTCGTGATAGAAGTCTGCGGGCGTTTGCCCAAGAATTTGTGATGATGGGTTTGGTGATGAGACATCATTTAAAGCGGCTTGCATTGGGTGATTATGTGACGGTATTTGACTGGTGGCCAAAGTTACTCTTTCAACTCCATATTGTTGACCAAGACCATAAGGTTGTAGACCTGGGCCTGTGCCATAGTTAATTGGCACTCGTCCTCTTAGATCCGGCAAAGCAAAGCTAGTACGGCCATCACCACCATAAGTGGTTCCTAGCAATGAAAACAGCGCATCATTTTGGCTGATAGCCATAATCTGTCCATCACACAGAGCCCAACTTCGCGGTGCAAAATTCCCCGCAAACATTCTGATTTCTCCTATATAAGCATCACTCATATCGGCTCTCCATATCTAGTTTCTGGAAGGGTAAGTGCCCGTTAAGGCAATACAAAAGTTTAATCCCAAGCTTGGTTGGCGGTTTTCATGAGACAAGCCAGACCCTGCTGATGTTGATGATTGTGGAGACAGCTGGGTAACGTTCGACGGAGAGGTATAAAAAACATCGTCGGCGACGGCAAAGGTTGTTGTGCCGTCAAGAGTCACATTACTTCCAGTCGCCGTTTCTGTTGAGGCCATAAAAGCGTGGGTGTGGGTGGGAACTTCTGCTTGATTTATTGTGACGGTTTCCACTCCTCCTTTTGTGCCTTGCCGCATGCCAAGATCGCTGTCTATGTGGCGAGGTACTCTTCCTCTTAAGTCTGGTAAGGCAAAGGTTGTGCGACCATCACCACCAAACTGTGTTCCTAAGAGAGAGAAAAGGGTCGTGTTTTGAGAAATTGGAAGCACCGCGCCATTGCAAAGAGCCCAGCTTCTTGGTGCCCAATTGAAGCCATACATTTTTATTTCACCAACAAATGGATCAGCCATAGGTAATATCCTATTGTGTGTATGTTGATAACTCGCAAGTTAAGATGGTTAGTCATCATTGTATTTACGAAGTCTTATTCCATTGAGCATTAAGGAAGTTTCCAACAGTACGTAACGACAAAATGACTTCTTGAAAAGCTAGTCAATATGGGAGTAATGTCAAGAATGTAGATATTGATGGGACGAGTTTGTAAGTATAATTTTTTTGAGATAAATGAGTGGGAAGTAACAACCACGGACTAGTCAGTGATTAAGAAAAAAAAGAAACATTTTAAAAATAAATTGGCTTACATGAAGCGCTTTTGTTTTTGTCCATACTACTGGCGAGGAAGAGTGTATTTTTCTAAAAAAGAAATGTCGGCAATTCATAAAATCGCAGAGTCCTATTTTTTTTATATGAAACCGAAATGGCAGCGCTATAGTTTTATGGGCTTATTGATGTTGATATGGCCTGTACGAGTATTTTTATTAAGCCTTAAACTGGTCAGTAAGTTTGGTAGCGACGTTGAACGACGTTCTGGGGTTTCTAGGCTTAGGCAGTTACGGGAGCTTTTTTACATTTCTCTACATTTCGGTGTCTCTCCCAGGCTTTATTACCGCTATCAAGTTTATCTGTCAGAAAGTAAAGAGAAGATAGCTTTCTATATATATGACCATGAGATTCAAGGGCTGTTTTCATACCTCAATAAATTTTCAAAAAGAATTGAATTGAATAATAAAAGAGCGTTCGCCGATTTATGCTTTCAACATAGTTTTCCTCATGCTGAAACCTTAGGTGTTTTTTCTAAAGGGGAGTGTTTAGTTGATGGTGAACAAGTGGAGGGAAATGGGTTTTGTCATGACCTGTTTATTAAACCAATAACGGGATGTAAAGGTGAGAATGCAAAGCTTTGGATATTTAATGATGGCTACTATCATCTATGTGGCAGTCACGAGATCTTTGATTGGCGACAGCTAATAAAGTATTACAAGAATGAATCAAAGGAGCGAGGTTTTCTTGTTCAAAAGAAAATTAAAAGTCACCAGGCTTTAAAGGAGATCGCTGGAAATACCGTATGTTGTGTTAGATTGGTCACTTTTGTTAAAGGAGGGCATGATATTGAGTTCCTGGATGGAGTTTTAAAATTTCCAGTGAGCGATGAAGTGATTAATAATATTGGTTTTATATCAAAAATAGATACCAAAACTGGGAAGCTTACTAAGGCGTATGATTACCGAATAAACTCCCAACCTTTAGACAGGCACCCAACAAAAAACATTAAGTTTAAGGAAGTCGTTGTTCCCGGCTGGTCGAATGTCCTTAAACTTGCTCGCCGTGCTCATCGACGACTTTTTTCTGAGTATTTTTCAATAGGATGGGATATCGCAATAACAGAAAGAGGCCCTATATTATTGGAAGCTAATGAGTACTGGGATGTTTTTACTATGCAAAGAGCTTTAGAGGTACCTTTGGGAGATACTGCTTTTGGAGTATCCTGTTTTGAACGAGCATATAAGATTTGTCAAGAAGGGCCATGAGTTTCATGTCATGCTCAAAAAAAGTTAATGTGGGGTAGGGCTTTACAGCGTATCTAATATTGGCTAGTTTATAAAAAAAGGAGACGAAAATGTCAGATAAAATGAATAAAGAAAATGACTCGCAAGACTCCAAAAAGAAATGGGAGAAACCGGAGTGCCACCACTTGTCAACTAAAGACACAAAAGGAGGTGGATTTGGTGGCAACGAGACGACGACAACAAAACCAGGCTCCTAAGACCCATTAGCTTAACTGGACTATTCATTCAGATATATTATTTGATCTGCACCTTTTATTGACGATTCATGGTGCGAGATGATGATAGTTGTTAAGCTCCCTCTGAGATATTCTATTATGGAGTTTATATTGTTTATGTTCTCTTTATCCAAAGCGCTGGTTACTTCGTCAAGAATAAGAACTTGAGGGTTATTAATAAGAGCCCTAGCAAGAGACAGTCGCTGCTTTTGGCCACATGATAGTCTCATTCCATGCTCGCCAAGAGGGGTGTCTAACTGCTGTGGAAGTCGCCTAACAAATTCATCTGCAGAAGCTTTATGTAAGGCATTCCAAATTTCCTCATCCGTGAATTTTTCTGGCAAAAAATCGGTAATGTTATTACGTAAAGTGTCGTCAAAAAGCAGTGTTTCTTGTGTTACATAACTCAAAGAATTTCTCCATTGGGCAATCGAGTAACCTGACAATAACGTTCTATCACAATATATTTCTCCGGAACAAGGTTCTATCAAGCCTGCTATTAAATCTGCTAACGTTGACTTCCCTGATCCAGAGGGGCCAGAAATGGCTACAACTTGGTTTTTCTTTATCGTGAAGTTAAGATTTTTGATAGTCGGAACTAAGCTGTCTGGGTGTTTGTATTCAATATTGCTGAGAGTTATCTTATCGTTCAATTTCAATCGGTCTATTGAGCTTTTTTCTTCTTTATGTACTTTTAACTCTGTTAGAAAATCACTAATGCCTTTCATTGAAGGTGATTTATGGTAAAGCTGTAGTAACGTTTTGTGTCCGCTTGATACACTTGGCAGGAGCCGGGCGTATATGCCTATTAATAGCAGAGCTTCTCCTATAGGTATTGAGACAATATTGAGAGAACCATAGAGGATAACACTGAATAGTATGCAAGAGCCGATAAGGTAGACACAACTTGCTATCGCTTGGCTTTTTGCTGAGGTCACATTTTGCTTCTCTAAAAAATGGCTCGCTTTAGTTATTTTGTTAAGACAATGTTTTTCTTTATTATTGACTTTGATGTATTTTATATTATGAAGTTGTTCGCTTATTAAACTAAATATGTCTTTGAAACTCATTAGAAAATTTGAGCCGCTAGAGTAATTGAGTTTATGCAATGGTATTAAAATAAGGGAGAGGATGCTCATGCAGATCAGGGAATATAATGTCATTTTCCAAGATATGAAGAAGGCAACGCTTATTAATGTTATCGAAAAAAGCATCTGGCTGAGAAGTGTGAAAGCTAAATGCGCTGCTTGACCTATGTTTTGTATCTGAACTGTCAAGTTATGGACAAGTGTTGGAGATTTTTGATGGCGAAGATACTGCCATCGACTTGAAAGAAGATGCTGATAAGTATGTGTGCGAAGAAAAGCTATGTAGTTTTGTTGTAATTGTACTTTGAGCAGGCTGATATAAAGATTTAACAAAGCTATTACGCTGATAATTAGTACGTAAATGGCTAGAATATATTCTAAAGGCAATGTCTCCTTAATATAAACAAAAGAGTAACTACTTTCTTCTATTGAAGTATCTACGCCAAGAGTATTAAGGAGTGGAAGAATTAATAACAGTCCTACTCCAGTCGTTGCACTTTGTATCAGCATCAGTATAAGGAGTAAGCTCTGTTTGGTGGGCGCAAAGCCAAAAAAATCGTTAAGAGCAGCTTTTATATTTCTTAGGCTCTCGTTATGCATTGACGGTGTCCTTATCTAAGATTCTATGGGAGCTACAAATGAGGACAATATCTTATATTTTTTATAGTTCTTTTTGCCTGTTATTACTTCATTGTTTGCGACTACCCAGGCGTGAGCATTAATTTTGGGAGAGGCTTCTTCTGATAAACGAACGCCAAAGTGAATTGTGTGAGGGATTTTATAATATAATAAAAGACACTTTGTCATTAGAGCTTGTGTTAAGCAACTTGACTCCCACAGCATGTAGTGAGATACGTGGCGAACAGTTTCGCCGATAGAAACGGCTAAAGCTTTATTTGAACTTTCCGTGTTTGTGACATGATGTTCATCTTCTATAGCAGAATTGCCAATTAAGCGAGACAAATATTTGAAAGGAACTATTAAGATGACTAGTCGCGCAAATAAACTAATAAGTGGTAATAAGCAGTACCAGACACGCTCGTGTGCAGTTTTCTTGGATAGTTTGCTGAGCAGCTTCATCTCTGGAAAGTCCTAACGAATTGGGTTCTTAGTATTATAATCCAAGAAATGGAAGCTGCTATCTGTTTGGTATTGTCTTATGAGATTGTGGCTATCAGATTACTAGTGATGCAATCAACTGCTGCCGTTTTACCTGTTGGCCTTTTGATATAGAGAGGCCCTGTACAGTGCCATTTTGACCTGCCTTTATAACATGCTCCATCTTCATTGCTTCGATAATAGCAATAGGTTGTCCTTTTTCAACGAGATCACCTTCGTTAACTAGAATGTCGATCACCGATGCATCCATAGGTGCAACCATGGTGGCACTGTCTATATCTGCTTGTGTGTTTGCAGGACGCATGGTCATATCTTCAAGGCAAATCTGAAAGGCACCTGATTGCAAATAGATGGCTTCATTGATTACTTTGAAGGTGATTTTACTTCTAATGTTATTTAGTAAGTAGTTGCAATGATTGTTCTGTCTTTCTATTTGTTCAAACGAGAAGCGATGAGTTTCTTCGTTTTTAATGACGGTAACCTCTGTGCCTTCATGACGCCAAGATATATGGCTTTCGAAAAGAGTTCCTTGAAAAGTCCACTTGCGTATCGCTGGAATCGAAGAGGTTGATGGATGTTGTTCGGGTGATTTTAGTAAGCAACCTATGGCGAGCAATTCAACCGTTTTTTCTTTGTTTTCAGATTGAAGTGATACCTTTTCCAGAAAGTCGGTGGTGGTTGCCCCATCCTCAAATGCAGGCGTTGATAAAATAGAGTGCAAGAAATTCTGATTGCTTGTGATACCGAGTGTTGTGGTTTTGTTGAGCAGCTGTTTTAGCTTTCTTGTTGCTTCTTGACGAGATTGTCCATAGGCGATCCACTTGCCCAGCATGGGATCGTAAAAAGGACTGATGACAGAGTTTGTTTCTATACCGGTATCGACTCGACAACCATCAATTTCAGGTATGGCATAATCAAGAATCGAACCTGTCTGTGGCATAAAGTTGTTATCAGGATCTTCTGCGTAAAGGCGCGCTTCGATAGCGTGGCCTGTTGCTATAAGATCTTCTTGCAGTAGAGGTAAAGCTTGATTCTGTGCAACCAATAATTGCCACTCAACCAGATCAACACCGTAGATCATTTCTGTCACAGGATGCTCTACTTGAAGGCGTGTATTCATTTCAAGAAAATAAAAGTCGCCGTTTTTGTCGAGTAAGAACTCGACGGTTCCTGCACCTAGATACTGACAACTTTTAGCAACTCGGATAGCAGCCTGTCCCATCGCTTCTCTGAGTTCTTGAGTTAATGCTGGGCTGGGCGCTTCTTCAATGATTTTCTGATGACGCCGTTGAATGGAACATTCTCGTTCGCCAAGGTGGAGATAATTACCCTGAGCATCAGCAAAAATTTGGAACTCAATATGACGAGGCTGCTGAATGGCTTTTTCTAAAATCAGTTCGTCAGAACCAAAAGCATTGAGCGACTCAGATCGAGCAAGTGACAACATCGATGGCATATCATCAGCGTGTTCGACGCACCTCATACCTCGCCCACCACCTCCTGCAGAGGCTTTGATCATGATTGGGTAACCCATCGCTTCTGCGGCTTTTAATAGCGCCCTGTCGGATTGATCCTCACCTTCATAACCTGGAATGCAAGGCACGTCGGCTTCCATAACAGCAAGTTTAGAAAGTCTTTTGCTACCCATTAGCTCGATGGCATCGGCAGCAGGGCCGATAAACGTAATCCGGTGTTCGGCACAGGCTTTGGCGAAAAGAGGGTTTTCGGATAAAAAACCATAGCCAGGATGTATGGCGTCAGCTCCTGTTTCTTGAGCTGCTGTTAGTATCTTGTCGATGTTCAAATAGGATTGAGATGGTTCTGAAGAACCAATATAAAAAGCTTCATCAGCGAACTTTACATGTGGTGAGTGGCGATCAGCGTCGCTGAATACTGCGACGGTTGCAAAGCCCATACGTTGAGCTGTTTTCATGATCCTAACAGCGATTTCACCACGATTGGCGATCAGAATTTTTTCGAAATTTGACATACCCGTCTCTTCTTTCAATTAGATACTGCGTTTATCGAGCCTGTGGTGGAAGAATTTCCATGGTTTTGCAAATGATACCGAGCATGATTTCATCGGCACCACCGCCAATGGATGCAAGGCGACCATCGCGCAGCATGCGTGACGCTGGGTTATCCCACATAAAGCCATTGCCACCCCAGTATTGCAAGCAGGCATCGGCAACTTCTCGTGATAAACGTCCTGCTTTCAACTTGGCCATCGAAGCAAGCTGTAGTACATCTTTGCCTTGAATATAATCTTCACAGCAGCGATAGGTGAGGGCGCGTAAGGCTTCGACTTCCGTTTGCAGCTCAGCTAGTCTGAAATGAATTGACTGATTATAAATAAGCGGTTGGCCAAAGGTTTTTCTGTCGCGGCAGTAGTCAATGGTTGCTTGAATAACTGTCTCTGCATTTTTCAAGATATTGGCGGCTGCCCACATACGTTCTTCTTGAAACTGCATCATCTGCATCATAAAGCCCTGGTTTTCTTGACCGATGAGATTCGTTTGTGGCACTCGAACATTATCCAGAAAGACCTGTGCGGTTTCGGATGAACGCATGCCAAGCTTTTTAAGTGGTTTGTCTATGCTAATACCCGAGGCATCAGCTGGAACAATGATCAAGGATTTATTGGCATGAACGGGCCCTTCTCCTGTATTTGCTAACAAACAAAAGAAGTCTGCTGATGGCGCATTGGTGATCCACATTTTGGTGCCGTTAATGACATAATCGGAGCCATCTTTTTTGGCCGTTGTTTTTATACTGGCTACGTCTGAACCGGCATTCGGTTCACTGACCGCTATGGCGGCAACTTTGTTTCCGCTGATGGCTGGAGCTAAGTATTCCTTGCGCAACTCATCCGATCCAAATCGAGCGAGAGCGGGCGTAGCCATATCAGTTTGTACGCCAATAGATAAAGGCACACCACCGCAATGTGCAGCTCCCAGCTCTTCGGCCACAATTAAGCCATAACTGTAATCAAGAGCCAGTCCACCATAAGCGGCTGGCTTAGTTACACCTAACAAACCCAGCTCACCCATTTTTTTAAATAAATCGTGAATTGGAAAACGTCCTGCTTCTTCCCATTCATCAACGTTAGGGTTAATTTCTTTTTTGACAAATTGGCTAACCGTACGTCTTAGTTCTTCATGTTCTTGTGTAAATTGCATGGAGTGTCTCCTTTGAATGGATTAGCGGCCAATGCCAAAAGTATTGGGTGCAAGTTGAGTTTGTTGAGCTGAGTGCAAAGTATCGAGAACCTGAGCGAGGACTTCTCTGGTGTCCCGAGGATCGATAATGCCGTCATCCCATAATCGAGCGGTACCATAAAGAGCCGTTGATTGCTGATCTAAACCTTGTGCCGTCATTTTCTCGAGCTGTTCCAGTTTTTGTTCGTTTGGTTCCTGACCTAACGCGCGCTCTTTGGCTTCGGTTACAATTCTGAGCACTTTTCCTGCCTGGGCTCCTCCCATAACAGCGGTGCGACTTTTCGGCCAGGAAAAAATAAAGTGAGGATCTAAGCCTCGACCACACATGGCGTAATTACCTGCGCCATAAGAACCGCCAACAACGATGGATATTTTGGGCACGCGTGTATTAGCCACGGCCTGAAGCATTTTTGATCCCTGGCGGATAATGCCGTTTTGTTCTGCGTGGGTGCCGACCATAAATCCTGTAGTATTGTGCAAGAATAACAGCGGTCGCTGAGTTTGATCACAGAGCTGAATAAATTGCGCGGCTTTATTGGCACCGTTTGCCGTTATCGGTCCATTGTTGCCTATGACGCCTAGTGTATGCCCTTCGATCGATATCCAACCGCAAACGGTTTGCGAATCAAACTCATTTTTAAAATCAAGAAAGTCCGAGTCGTCGGCAATGCGAGTGATAATTTCTCTCACATCATAGGGGCGTTTATTATCGACAGGCACTACACCCAGCAATTCTTCACGATCATAGTGCGGTAATTTTATTGGCTGTTTTTCTGTTGGGCTGATTGGCCAGTTGAGCTTTCTGATCAATTCTTTTACATAACGAATGCCATCTGCATCATCTTCGGCCAGATATTCAGCTGTGCCTGCCGTATAAGCATGCATGTCAGCACCGCCCAGTTCTTCGTCACTGGCAAGTTCTCCCGTTGCGGCTTTGAGTAGAGGAGGACCCGCCAAAAACATTTTTGTTTTCTTTTTGATCATAACGACATAGTCAGACAGTCCGGGTTGGTAGGCTCCGCCTGCTGTCGCGTTACCGTGAACGACGGTGATCTGAGGAATGCCAGCCGCTGACAGTCGAGCTTGTTCTGCAAAGGCTCGTGCTCCTTCGACAAATACTTCTGAGGCATAATTTAAGTTAGCACCGCCGCTTTCTGCCAAAGTGATAATGGGCAAATTATTTTGTTTGGCAATTGTGAGTAGCCGCAAAGATTTTTGCAGCCCAGCAGGCGTAATGGTGCCGCCTTTTATGGCGCTGTTGTCCACTTTTATTAAGCAGCGAATGCCTTCTACGTAACCAATGCCCGCAAAACAGTTTCCACCTGCCAAAGTGCCATCTTTGTCATCATGCATTTGGTAGCCTGCTAATGAACACAAAGGCAAGAAGGATGAACCTGGATCCAGTAATAGCGAAAGTCTCTCCGTTGGCAGCAACTTTTTTTGCTTGGCAAATTTTTCTCGCTGAGACTCGGTTTTTTTAATGACTCGTTGCTCAATATCTTTGACTTCATTCAATGCATTGAGCATATCTTCTTTATTAGCAATAAATTCACTGGCTTGAGTGTCAATGTCGGATTGGATGATTGGCATTGTCAAACTCCGTGATTAATAGTGGTTAGGTATAAGAGCATGGTTAACCTCTAACGGAAAATATCGGGTAACTTTTCGCGATGGAAAGCTGCAAAAGGTTTTGAGTTGTCATGATCTGGTAACGGATAAATGGCCTGATTACCCAAAGATGCTGCACCATCTACTTTTAGTGTGGCTCCTGAGACAAAAGCCGCGGCGTCGCTGAGCAAAAATGTAATCGTGCTGCTGACTTCGCTCTCGCGTCCAAGACGTTTTAATGGAACAGCTTTTTCGCAGTATTTAAGTTGTTTTTGAAAGCGCTCGTCATAGGTATCTAAACCGCTGGATAAGATCCAGCCTGGAGCAACTGCGTTGACACGCACTCCATATTGCGCCCATTCTACTGCGGCGGTACGTGTTAAGTTTTCCATGCCAGAACGTGCTGCACCTGAGTGGCCCATCATCGGCATACCACCCCACATGTCGGCAATGATATTCACAATAGCTCCGCCATGCTGTTGCATGTACTGGTTCACGACTTCTCGTGCAACTAAAAAACCACCTACAAGGTTTGTATTGACGACGGCCTCAAATCCCTTTTGTGAAATATCTTTAAGCGGCGAAGGGAACTGCCCTCCCGCGTTATTAACCAGACCATGGATGCTTTTGAAGTCAAAAAGAATTTGGCTGATAGCTTTGGCTACATCATCTTCTTTACGAATATCCAGCGAGTGGTAGGATGCACTGCCATTATCGTCTTGAATTTCTTGGCAAACCCGTTGAAGTTTTTCTTCATTGCGTCCGATCAAAATGACATGTGCACCTAGTGCTGCAAGTTCATGAGCTGTACATCGGCCAATGCCACTGCCTCCTCCCGTCACAATGATATTTTTTTGCCGGAAAGTATCGGTTTTAAAAATCGATTGATAAGACATGTCTATTCCTTACTGGTCAGATTTAGGGTCTGCCATAGTGCCGCGCTGATCGGAACTGGAAATTCCAATAGTTGCTGAGCGAAAGCTTTGCCTTGAGGATCACTTCTCAAGCTTGCTACACCACCACCGCCTAAACTGTGTTTAAGCAAAAAGTTGACGGCATTGAGTCCCGGAAGTTGCCAGCACAAAACGTCACTCTTTTCGTCGGTTAGGCAGTGTTGAAAAAACTTAGCCACTGCGTCTGTGGTTAGCGCATTTTCTATATAGGGTAAAAATTCCGGGTGACGAGCGATGACACCAATATTGGCGTGGTCGCCTTTGTCACCGCTTCGAGCTACGGCTAATTGAATCAGCGGCACTTGGTGAGAAAGAGCCGGGAGCGAATGAAGTTCTGGTGTGCGAGCGGAGGAGCTGAAGCTGTCCTTTTCGCTATCAGCTAAGGGCTGTTCATTAGCTAAAGGCTTTTCAACTAAGATCGTCTCATTGCGATAGCCCAATTGAGTCGTCACTGAAGATTTGGCAATGAGTGCAGAATGCAGTTTGATAACCGGGGTGGGTTTGGGTCTTCCACCCAGCAGCCCGGTGATCCCTGGCGCCATTCCTGTAGCTGCTTGTGCGATTTCTTTACCGAACAAAAATAAAGCGCGCTTGTCGGGATGAATAGCTGCAATACGAACAACGATTTCACGAGAGTGACGAGTTTGGGCATTGGCACCATAGCTGCTTTCTGTACCCAGTAGATCCACTTGCGTGGTGAGCGGGGCCACTCCTTTTTGTTCTAACTGCCGGTTTATTTTGGTGATAAGGGTTGCGGTTGTTCTTTTTGCTTTGGCAGCGACGTCGATACCTGCCATGATGAAAGTGGCATTTGCTCGAAAACCATCAAGATAGGTAACACTGACTTTATAGTCAGGTGTAGGGGCATAGCCTTTCGCGCCAGAGACTCTGATCTTATTGTCTGCTTCTTGATGAAGCTGAACCTGACAAAAATCGCAGATGACATCAGGCAGATAGTAGGCACCAGGATCACCAATTTCATACACAATCTGCTCGGCGACTGTCAGTGGTGATACCAGACCACCGGTATGCTCCGGCTTTTGAATGACAAACTCGCCGTTGGCAAAGCACTCAGCAATGGGAAAACCGATATTGTCGAAGCTCGGCACTTGTTCCCAGTCGGTAAAATTACCTCCTGTTGATTGTGCGCCACATTCAAGGATATGTCCGGCAAGGCTGCCTTGAGCCAGTTTATCGTATTGGTCCCATTGCCAATTGAATTCATGCATCAAGGGAGCCAGCGTGACTGCACTGTCAACGATACGGCCCGTAATCACTATGTCGGCGCCTTGTGCCAGGGCTGCTGTGATGGCTTTAGCACCCAGATAAGCATTGGCACTGACCATGGATTTAGGTAAGGGCGCTTGTGAATCCAGTTCTGGTGAAAGCTGTTCTTCTAGTTGTGGAGTTTGCGTTAGGTCGTCGCCAGTCACAACGGCAATATTGAGAGATATCCCTTGTTGTTCCAGTTGTTCGGCTAATGCGTCAGCGCAGGCCTGAGGATTAATGCCTCCCGCATTCGAAATCACCTTGATCCCCTGCTGTTGAATCGACTTTGCTAAGGGAGACATAACGTCAGTAACAAAGTCGGTAGCGTAGCCTAATGCGGGATTCTTACGTTTCGCCCCAGCCATAATGGAGAGAGTGATCTCGGCCAAATAATCAAAAACCAGATAGTTCAGTTGACCTTTTTCTACCAGTTGAAAGGCGGCGCTGTTGGTATCTCCCCAAAAGCCGCTGGCACAACCTATACGAATGGAAGTGTCTGTCATAAGTGAATATCGACTCATTTGCACTGTGGTTGGCTTTTATTTAAACTTGTTTTGACTAACCAAGCAAGCGCTTGGTTGAATTTTTTGGTCTATCGATTCAGTATATTGAGATAATGTAAATCTGGAGCTGAGCTTACTTCAGGTTCAATATGGCTAACCTACCTAGGGCTATAATAGCAATGAGTGATGTTCGAGAAGTTAGTATGATCAATGGGTTAGAGGACACTCCTCGTAACAAGTTGCTAAGCGCAGCGGCTCACTTGTTTAAAACCAAGGGGTTTGAGCGTACAACGGTCAGGGATTTGGCAAAGGAGGTTGGTATTCAATCGGGGAGTATTTTTCATCATTTTAAAACGAAGCAGGATATTCTCTATTCTTTGATGGTTGAGGTGATCAAGTTCAATACCGAGCGTATGCTTGAGGCCATGTCTAAGGTTGATAACCCACAAGACAAGCTGCTGGCTTTGATTGAGTGTGAGCTAATTTCTATCAATGGCGAAACCAGCGAAGCCATGGCCGTATTGGTGTATGAATGGCGCAGTTTATCAGAAGAAAATCAGCAGAAAGTATTGGCGTTGCGAGAGCAATATGAGCAACTTTGGCTTGATGTCATTCAAGACCTCTATGAGCAGCAGCAGGTATCGGTTGCGCCCTTTATTTTACGACGATTGTTGACCGGAGCTATCAGCTGGACGATTAATTGGTATCAACCTAATGGTGCTTTGAATATTGAAGAGTTGGCGACCATGGTGCTGCAGATGGCCGTGTCACAACCCGTAAAATCGTAAGTTTTAGCTATTACCTGCCAGTTTAATCATTGGGCCTTTAATCGTTCCGACAATATCTCCGTTCTTGATTTTGCAACTGCGAGTGATCACATAGCGGAAGTATTGCCCTTGGTGGTTGCGGACCGACCCCCAAAAAGAATATTGTAGATTCAAGGCTTTATGGCGCTTAAAGTGACGCATTCTTTGTTCGAGTGATGAATAAGAACGGCTGGAAACTCGAGCGCGGTAATTCGCAACAGACTTATCAGAAATCGGCTCTGTACGTCCTTTCTTCTCATCCGAGAATGCTTCTTGCTCGGCAAGCACCTTTAAAAAACAGTCAACTATCAAACCTTTGGCTTGTCCTTCAGAAAGATCTGAAACACGAATTCGCTTCGGTTTTTTATTGTCTTCTTTACAGCCAGGCAAACAAAGAATGATTAAAAGTAGACCGCATAATACCCGCATATTTTGACCAAATGGCGCTTGCGCATCTCAAAAGGTTAGCATCGGTCGGTGAATTTGTCAGATCTTTGGGAGCTGTCCCGCATTTTCAAAAATTTATCGGTTGCTAAGATTCTGAGCATAGGTTTAAGCTAGCTATGGTTAATTCGTGAACTGTCTAGTTTAAGGGTAGGACAATGCGTAAATATATAATAAAAATAGTGGCCCTGGTTTGTTTGTTTCCTCTTTGCATTCAAGCTGGCAATAATGAAGGCCAACAAAAAAAATCTGATCAACCCAAAGTTGTAATAGATTCTTATGATTGGAGTGGAGATATTCCAACGAGCAAAGTGGTCGTTGTTAAAAATCCTTATGGTAATATAAGATCGCGTAATCACATCGATCCCAAAGTATTTCTGAGTGCTGCTTATCAGACGGTTGGCGAAAAAGGGTTGATACCATCTTTTGATATCAAAGAAGCGAATGGGCAACTGGAAATCGAAGTAGTATATCCATCCGCGATAAAAGACAAAGGAGGCAAGTGGCTGGCTCGAACGGATGTTTCGGTTGTGTTTCCTCCTGAGGTGAGCATTTATGCCGAAACCGACTTTGGTATGATTAAAATTGATAAATCTTCCAGTAACGTATGGGCGCGTAGTCAAAGTGGCAAAATTTTATTGGCGACGACGGGTGTTTTTAATGCGCAAACAGACAGTGGCAAACTTGCGTTAAAACTTCGTGGTTTTAAGGCGAAAGGAGAGTCTGTAGCAACGTCACAGAGTGGGCCTATTCAAGTGGAAGTCTTCTCTGATATGGATGTGAGTTTAAATGCGCAAACCAGTGGTTTATTAACTTACGATGGTAAGGAGCAAAAAGATAAAAAAGTTGCTCTTGAGTTAGGAAACAAAACGTCTTTGGTAACTTTATCTTCATTACAAGGAGACGTTAGCGTTAAGGTTGTACCTCCACCTGCTTTAGTTAAGTCTGTTAAACCATCCTCCACTAACGTGGATATTCGAACCCTGCCAAAAGTTAAACCTTGGAAAGCAGGGCAGCCTATTGTTGAACAAAATGATGGTCGTAGCCGAGCAAAAAATCGTTAAATGATTTTGAGCATTGCTTTGATAAAAGTAAGTTGAAGCAATGCTTTTTCGGTCAATTTATTGTTCATTGCGCAACAAATAAGCAATTGTTTCAAGAATGATACAATTTTATAAGATTAGTTTACTTGCATCTCAAAAAACTTTTATTGAATATTTATGCTGTTTTAAAAATTGTGTGTAGGGACACTCAAAAGATTAATCAATATAAAAAGGTCTACGAATTCCGTTTCTTTTCTTATTTATTGCATCGATGAATGTTTTTTAAGTGCATGGAAATCTGAATAAAATTTCTGTTTTATGAACCAATTAGCAAATTAAGATAATGCTAAAACCCTTGCTTTTATAGCGCTATAAAATTTGTGAACTATTTATCTGTTTATGCCGCTTGTCTCTGTAGTATAACCTGTGATTGTTGGATGAAAAATAGTCTAAACGATAGGACCTAACGGAAAGTACTTGGCCCGTAAGAGAGTAGGAGATCTCTTAAGTGCTTTCTCATTCCAACATAATAATAATCACAAATTATAAAAGGGTAATTGTATGAACTCCTTAAATGGTAAGTTTAAACAACTTAAAACAACAGCCTTGTGCGCAATGGTGCTCGGTGGTGTTGGTTTAAGCTCTGCGGTGCAAGCAGAAGACAATGCAAAAGTAAGCGCATGGTCATCAGAAAAAATTGCACCAACCAGTTTTAGTGGCGATTTACGTAATTTGCCGACTGCAAATCCTTGGCAGTTTGGTGATGAAGTAAAAACCATGCCACGAAAGCGTTTTGATCCCAGCTATGTTAAACCGAGTGCGCCAGCGAATAAGGTATTGTCTAAAGTTGATAAGTTAATGAAGTATCAACAGCAAGCCTCACAAGCTCCCGCGCAAAATGCTCGAGCGTTAGAACAGGCATTCGACGGCGAAGGTTTTACGGGGGTTAATCCTCCAGATCCAACGGGTGATGTTGGTTTAAATTATTATATTCAATCTATTAACGGTTCCGGCGGCTCAATATTTTCTGTTTACGATAAGTCAACAGGAAATAAAGTAGCGGGTCCTACAGCAATGGATTCTTTAGGTAGTGGAAATTGTGCCAGTGGTTCGGGCGATCCCATTGTTCTGTTTGATGAAATGGCACAGCGCTGGATGTTGAGTGAGTTTTCTAGCAGCGGTAACTATCTTTGTGTTTACGTTTCGAAAACCTCCAACCCTATCTCTGGTGGTTGGTATAACTATGCGTTCCAGTCTCCGACTTTCCCTGATTATCCCAAGTACGGTGTATGGCATGATGCATACTATGTTGGAACTAACGAGAGTTCGCCAACGGTATATGCGTTAAATCGTGCGGCTATGCTGGCAGGTAACTCAGCGAATTTTGTTCGTTTAACAGCGCCTAAATTAGCAGGTTTTGGTTTCCAGATGTTAACGCCAGTGGATCACGATGGTGCAACTGGACCAACAACGTCTTCACCGGGTTACTTCTTACGTCATCGTGATGATGAAGTGCATAACTCCAGCAGCAACAATGGCTCGCAGGATTATGTTGAGCTATGGCAGTTTAATGCCAACTTTAGTAACACCAGCAGCTCAAGCTTCACAAAAGTGGCTGACATTGCTGTGAGCGAATTTGATTCTCATTTATGTGGATTGACCTCGTTCAACTGTTTCCCTCAGTCTGGATCGTCAACAACGTTAGATCCTTTACGTGAAGTCATCATGTTCCGTGCGCAGTATCGTAACTTTGGTTCTTATGAAACCATTGTGGCGAACTTTGTAACGGACGTAAACGGTAACGATCGCGGTGGTATTCGTTGGATTGAGTTACGTCGTAACAACGGCGGAGCTTGGGGATTGCATCAAGAAGGTACTTACGCACCTGATACGAAGAACCGTTGGATGGGTTCGATTGCCATGGATAAAGATGGCAACATCGCGTTAGCTTACAGCTACGGCAGCAGCTCTGACTTCGCCGGACTTCGTTACACTGGACGTTTAGCAACAGACGCTAATGGAACAATGAACCAGCCAGAAACGATTTTGGTAAACGGTACATCTCGCATCTCTAGCAATCGTTTTGGTGACTATAGCCACATGGCTCTCGATCCGGTTGATGGCTGTACTTTCTGGTTTACTAATGAGTACGGTAAATCTAATGGTCAGTGGGGCACGCACATCTCCAGCTTTAAATTTAATAGCTGTGGCGGTGGTGGCGGAACCAACAATCCTCCTTCGGCTTCTTTCACAGACAGTTGTACCGATCTAGCGTGTAGCTTCGATGGCTCTGGCAGTACAGATAGCGATGGAACTATCGCTTCTTACGCCTGGAATTTTGGTGATGGCTCAACGGGCACTGGTGCTAATGCTTCGCATACTTATAGTGCGGCTGGAACTTACACGGTATCTTTAACCGTTACTGATAACCAAGGTGCAACCAACTCAACGTCTAAATCAATCACTGTGACCGCGCCTGGTGGCAATGATAATGAATTGGTGAATGGTGTTGCTAAAACTGGATTATCTGGAACCACGGGTGATCAGGCTTTCTTCACTATGGAAGTACCAGCTGGTGCATCTAACCTACGCTTTGTTATCAATGGCGGTTCTGGCGACGCTGATCTCTATGTTCGCTTTGGTTCTCAGCCAACCACTTCTGCTTACGATTGTCGCCCATACCTGAACGGCAACAGCGAAACCTGTACTATCAGTAATGTGCAGGCGGGTACTTATCATGTCATGCTGCGTGCATATAACACCTATTCAGGTGTTAGTTTGACGGGCTCTTACACAGAAGGCGGTACTGGCAATGGTGGTACGTTAACCGAGACGAATTTGTCTGGAGACCGTCGCGCTTGGGATCGTTATACCATTGATATTCCTGCGGGCATGTCATCTTTGGTTGTGACTATTTCTGGTGGTTCCGGTGATGCGGACCTTTATGTTCGTGAAGGCTCGCAGCCAAGCACTTCTAGCTATGACTGCCGTCCTTATCGCAACGGTAACGCCGAGACTTGTACCTTCAACAATCCTGGTGCTGGCACCTGGCACATTGGTTTACGTGGATATCGAGCGTATTCTGGTGTGACTTTGAATGCCGAATGGAAGCCCTGATTTTCAATTAATTGGGTTTAAACAAAACCAGCTCAATTGAGCTGGTTTTTTTATGAAAAACAGAAAGGTTGAAACTTATCCATGCTCGATGACTCCAATCAAAAAGAATAAGAGTAAATATTACTCTGTCGTTGCATATTATTTGCTGGTTCAATTGATATAATACCTGCGGCTTTTAGGATTTAATTTTAATAGGTTTAATAGAATGTATTCAGTGGTTAAAAAATGGACACCGCTATTGGCTTGTTTGCCTTTTTCCATCAGTTGGGCAGAAACTGTGCAAGTAAAGTTGGTTGATGCTAACAATCAAGACATGATTGAAGGTGCAAAGTTTTTGGTTGATGGTTCCGAAAGTGCAGTGCGTTTTGAAGCGGGCGTGTATTCTTTTAATTGTCCCGCAAGTTCCTGTGAGCTGAGCATTTCGCATCCTGAATATAATGCTAAAACTATCGCCGTTGATTCTAATGTAGGCACTACATCTATTACGTTAGATAGTGATCAACCGCAAGAGCGTCGTCTTGTTATCTCTGCTTTCCGAGATCCTTTCTTAAGTCAGGCTCCGCAAACTATTGTTGCCGACAATATCAACTACGAAGACATGCCTGTTGAACCTGATACTCTATTGGCAATGGTAGAAAACACAACCGGTGTTGTGGCTAATGGTCAGGGAGGGATCTTTCAAACTTATTCGATCCGTGGTGTTGCAAAACACCGTGTTAAAACATTGATTGATAGTGTTCCTATTACCACTGAACGTCGAGCTGGCATTTCGGCATCCTTTATTGATCCGGTTTTACTGGATTCTGTTGATGTCGTACGAGGCCCTGTATCAACCTTTTATGGTTCAGGGGCCTTGGGTGGCGTTGTTAATATTTTTCTTACCGAACCTGATTCCGACGAATTTACTCTCGGTTACCAAAGCCAAAGTGAAATGCATTTTGCTACGTACAAAAAGCGACTTGAGAATGGTGTCGTAGCTTATTCCTATCGCCATGCGGATAAAGGTGAAGCGCCTGATGATATGGGTATATTAAATAACGGATATCGGCAGCAGAACTTTTACCTTAGCCAAGAGTGGATGAGTAATGGCATTGAGTATGACTTTTCCTGGTTGCAAACACGCGCTGATGATATTGGTAAGTCGAATCGCCGATTTCCTGCCAGTCGCATCACCAATTATCCTGAAGAGTCTCACTCAGTGGTAAAGTTTGCAGCCAAAAATACTGAAGATGGTTGGGCGATGTCTTTGTTTGCTCACCCTAACAGCTTGCAAACGGATACACTAAGACCAGGTAGTCGAATTAATTTTGTCGAAAACAAATCTTTAGATCTAGGTGGAAGCTTCCAAAGTAAACTGGTTGGCAGTGAGAACATCAATAATCAGTGGGGAGTGGATTGGTTTTCTCGACGTAATGTTGAAGCAAATGAAACAGAAACTCAATTATCTGATGGTTCTGTTGAGCATACGACCATTATTGATAATGGGCAGCAAGATGACATTGCTCTGTTTGTTTCTAGCCAAATTGAGCAAGACCATTTGTTTTGGCATCTGGGGGCCAGACTTAACTGGCAACGCCAGTCAGTTGGTGGCAGCCCGACCATTACTGATAATGCCTGGAGTGCGTTTGTCGGTTTAGACTGGGTGATCAACGACCAGTGGAAGTTTGTTGCCAATGTTGCCAATGGCTTTCGTTTTCCTTCTATTTCAGAACGCTTTTTTACCGGCAGTACCGGACGCGGTGATGTGATTTCGGTTTTTGATTTAGAGACCGAAGAATCTTTGAATACTGATTTAGGTATTCGTTGGGAAGGCAGTGGGCAAACCATAGAAGTACGCGCGTTTCAAATGCTCGTTGATAATTACATAGAACGTATTCGTCTAGATAACGGCAGTAATACCTTTGTTAACCTCGATGAGGGTGATATTCAAGGTTATGAATTTGAGTATGGCCTCTATGGTGAGAGTCAATCGCTTACCAGTAGTTACACTCGTTATTTAGGTCGTGATAGTAACAATCAATGGTTGGCAGATATTCCTGCTGATCGTGTACGCTTTAACTATAAATATGATAGTGATAATTGGTCTGTCGGAGTTAATTGGACACATCGCCGTGAGAAAAATGAGTTTGGTGATGGTGAAATCGAAGATGTTTTAGAGAGCGTTGATCTTGTTTCTGCCAAGTGGGCTTATCAAATCAATGATCATTGGAAACTTTCGTTATCCGCAACTAATCTTTTAGACGAACTGTATTTTGCTTCGGCAGATGATCAAGAGACGTTTTCTCCTGGTAGAAGTATCGGATTATCTGTTACCTGGAGAGAATAGCCGTTAAAAAGCTGCCAGCATGTTTGGCAGCTTCTTTCACCATCTTAATAAGGATGAAGGAAGACCATGAAAAAAAATCAGGCATTTCGTTGTTTTATTCTCTCTTTGATCTGTTTTCCTTTATTGCAGGCATGTCAGAGCGAAAAAAAAGTTGACGAACAATCAACGATAGAAAATCAAACCCAAAAAGCTTCTCCTAAAGTTTCCCTGCAAAAAGTAGGGGTAAGTGAGCCGCTTTCTGAAATTAATAAAAAAAATAAGGGAAAGGCGTTGCCTCCCTATGAATGTGAAGAAAAGTTTCGCAATGAAAATGGGGTATGCGAAGTACCCAATCACCCTCATCCAGAAATAGACGAACAACAATAGTGTTAGTTTTTGAGCATACTTTATGGGTAGTATGCTTAAATTTTTGGCCGAAACTAACTGTCAAATCGTATCAATAGTAATTATTTCACTACTTACAACAATCCTTAAATGATATAAAAATCGCCCTGTTTAGTTTTACTTCATATTTTTTTACCCAAACAGGTCCAAAGGAGTTGTTGTGTCAGTACAAATAAAATTAATGGCAGCAACGCTTTCTGCAAGTTTTGTTACTGCGGCTATGCTTCCAACTACGGTTGAGGCAGCTGAAGAAGCAAAACAAGATGCACCGAAAGTGTACTTGTCTACCCCAAAGCTTAGCCACCGATTATTAGATGTGGCAAAACCATTACCAGCGCTTACGCCAGCAAGAAAAGATAAGATGAAAAAGTCGGCTGAGCCCATTCCTGGTGTGGACTTTTTTCATGAAGTTCCTAATAGAAACTTTCCTTTTGCTGAAGAAGTATTAAAAAATCAGCCTGCTGATATTCAGGATCCTGTTCTTCAAAGCCAGATGAAATCTAAAAGCAACGCCGCTGCGATGGTGCCACAGATTTTGACTGGTTTTAATGGTATGGATAATGTTCAGGGGGCGGTTCCTCCTGATACAAATGGTGACGTTGGTCCTAACCATTATGTTCAAACAGTAAACACTGCATTAGCTATTTGGGACAAGCAAGGTAATCAACTTGTTGCTCCCGTAGCGATCAATACTTTGTGGTCAGGCTTTGGTGGTTTATGTGAAAGCACCAACCGTGGTGACCCCATCGTTCTTTATGATAGTGCCGCTGATCGCTGGTTAATTAGCCAGTTTGCATTTAACGGTTCTTTCACGGATAACCGTCAGTGTATCGCTATTTCTCAAACAGGCGATCCAACGGGTTCTTACTATCTGTATGATTTCTTGTACAGCACCACCAAGTTTAACGATTATCCACACTATGGTGTATGGCATGATGGTTACTACGCAGGTGTAAACCAGTTCACGGGTAACTCGTTTACTGGTTCTGGTGTGGTTGCTTACGAAAGAGATAAAATGTTGCTAGGTCAGCCTGCACAACAGGTTATTTTTGATCTGGAAACGTCTCACCCAGACGCCTTTACGCCAATGCCTGCTGACATTGATGGTGTCTTCATGCCGCCTGTTACCATGCCAGAATATTTTGTTTCGGCAAAAGGTAACGGTGAAATGGATATCTTCACCTTCTCTGTTGATTGGGATAACACTGCTAATTCATCGTTTGATCACTTACAAACAGTAGCTGTTGCTCCTTATAACGGCGCAGTGTGTGGTTTCTCTCGTGATTGTGTTCAACAGCAAGGGACTTCTCAGCGCTTAGATTCTATTGCTCAGCGTATGATGTTCCGTTTGGCTTATCGTAACTTGAATGGTTCTCAGCATAAGTTGATTGCTAACCATACGGTTGTTGGCGAAAGCACAAACATTCCTGGTGTTCGTTGGTACGAGTTTGACGTTGACAACGCAGGAGCTGTTACTGTTGCCAATAATGGTACATACAGCCTGGGCGATGGCGAGTCTCGCTGGATGGGTAGTGCGGCTATGGATGCTGTTGGTAACATTGCTGTTGCCTATAGTGCTTCAAGTTCTTCTAGTTTCCCTTCATTGCGCTTCTCAGGTCGTCAACCTGGTGACGCCGCAAATACTTTGACGGTTCCTGAAACTGTATTAAAAGCAGGTGAAGGTTCTCAAAGTGGTGCAAACCGTTGGGGTGACTACAGTAGCTTAAGTGTTGACCCTTCTGATGATTGTACTTTCTGGTACACCACTGAGTACTACAAAGCTGCTAACAATGGTTCTACTGCTTGGTCTACCTATATCGGTAGCTTTAAGTTCCCGAACTGTGTTGCTGGCCCTTCTGGTACAGTAAGCGGAACGGTTACAGATTCTGCTTCTGGTGATCCTATCGCTGGTGCTGTTGTAACGGTTGGTGCAACCACTGTTATTACTGATGCAGATGGTAACTACGAGCTACGTTTACCTGTTGGTGACGACTACGCCATTACTTTCTTCAAGTATGGTTGGTTAGAAGGTTCTAACAATGACGTTGATGTTGCAGAAGATGCAGTAGTTGACGTTGACGCACAATTGAATGCGGCAAACGCAATCACTGTAACGGGTTCTGTTACTGACGGCTCTGGCTTAGGCGGCAGTCTTTATGCTGAGATTCGTGTGAATGCGCCAGGTACAGTATTAACAACTCACTCTAACCCTGTAACAGGTCAGTACAGCATTGATTTGTTTGAAGGCACTTTAGTTAAGTTGACTGCGACGGCCATGGTTGATGGATACTTGGCTCAAGAGGCTGATATTCTTCCTGAGAACACCAACACGCAAAACTTCGCACTAATGACCGATAGTGCATGTATCGCTCCTGGATACGCATTAAGCTTCCCATCATTCACTCAAAAGTTTGACTCTGGTGTTCCACCAACAGGTTGGACTGTGGTTGATGATGCTGGTAATGGCGCTGTTTGGGGCCGTGCTTCAGCAACTTCTCGCGGTAATATTTTGAATACCGAAGGTGAAGCGGCTGCGATTGACAGTGATGCAGCGGGTAACGTTGCTATTAATACTAGTCTTGTTTCTCCTGTGATTAATGTTGCTGATATTGACAGCAAAGTACTTAACTTTGTTGCTTTGTTCAGAACCTTCACGGGTGCTGATTCACTCGATGTTGAATTAAATATTGATAATGGTGGTTGGAACTCTGTATACAGCGTACCTTCTGATAACTCTGTTGCTAAGCACGAAGTGGACTTAACTGCTCAATTGGCAGGTGCAACTAGCTTCCAGCTACGCTGGCGTTATTATGACGCATTCTTCGAGTGGTATGCGTATGTTGATGATATCCAGTTTGGTGACGCTGCATGTATGCCTCAGCAAGGCACAATGGCAAAAGGTTTCGTTATTGATGCGAATACAGGCGACGCTCTGAATGGTGCGACAGTAACTGCTGGTTCTAACAGCGTTATGACAGCTGCTACAGCTAATGATGCTAACTTGAATGACGGTTATTTCAGCATTTTTGTTCCTGCTACAGAAGACGGAATCAGTGTTGCAAGAAACTTATACTCGACTAAAAATGTTGCTACTGGTGACATCGCATTTGATACTGCAATCGAGCTAGATGCAGGTCGTTTGTCTGCTCCAGAAACTGCTAGCTTTACTGTTACTAAAGGTCGTGCATCAGAAGATACGATTACTTTAGAAAACACAGGTAGCGCAGATGCTCAATACTTCTTGTTATTGACTGAAGCTCCTGAAGTTGCTGCGAGCAAGATTAATGGTCCTTTCCATCCTTCTTCACGTCACTTTGGCCCTAAAAACTTACAAGACATCAATACTAAGAAAATCCGTGATCAGCGTGATTACTCTAAAGTAGGTGTTGTTGCTAAGCAGGCTGATTTGGCTGGTATCTTTGGTGTTAATGGTAGCTTCGGTATTGCTGTTAACCAAAATACGGGTGATTTCTGGTTAGGTGATGCAGTACAGTTAGGTGCTCCTGCGCATGCTGTTGTTCGCTTCGATTCAACGGGTAACCCAACAACCGATGCAATTGATACATCAGCTATCACATTTGCGTTTGGCGCGGACATTGCCTTCAATAACCGTACTGGTATGTTGTGGCAAGTAGCTGTGGGCGACCCAGCGAACTGTATCCATGAGTTGAACCCTACTGACATGACAGTAACGGGTAACACCATTTGTCCTGCTGTTGGTACATCACAACGTGGTCTAACTTTTGACCCTGTGACTAACACCTTCTACTCAGGTTCATGGAACGATAGCATCATTCACCAGTTTACTACTGATGGAACTATCCTACGCTCTGTTAATGTTGGCTTAAACGTTGCTGGTTTGGCGCTTAACCCATCTAACGGTCGTTTGTATGTTCAATCAAATGTTGCTGCACCTGCATTTGATGTAGTGGTTCTAGACTCAACCAGTGCAACAATGGCTCCAATCGAAGCCTTCAATTACCCATCTTATGATGTTGACCAAGATGGCAATGACGACGACTTGATGCCTGATAACTCACAAGCTGGCCTGGCTATCGGATGTGACGGTAAGCTTTGGGGCGTGAGTATGGATCTGGGTGGTGTTATTGGTTTAGATACTGGCGACAATACAGTTTGTGACTGGAAGCAGACAAACGGTTTTGTATTGAACACTGTATCTGGCACCATTGCTGCTAATTCAACAGCTGATGTTGCTCTTGGTCTAGATGCTTCTGCTCTAGAAGAAGGTCAATACAAAGCTCAGTTGATTGTTGGTGGTAACACACCTTATGGTGACCAATCGTCAATTGTTACTTTAGATGTGACTCCACCTCAGTACGGTAGTATTCAGTTTGGTGCCACAGAGTTCTCTGTTAATGCTGGTGAAACTGCTCGTGTTGCGGTTAACCGTGTTGATGGTAGTGACTTTGCTGTAAGTGTTGACTACGTTTTAGTTGACGGTTCTGCTACAGCGGGTACTCACTACACTGCAACTAATGGTACGGTTTCTTGGGCTGACGGTGATACTTCTACTAAGTACATCGAGTTCGAAACTAACGAAACCAAAGAGTACGGTTTCAAAGTATTGAACGTTGCTCTTGTTAACGCTCAAGGCGCAAGCATTGGTCAGCAGTCAACTAAGGTTACTATTCGCCGCTATGGTTCAAGTGGTAGCTTTGGTTTTGGTCTGATCGCAATGGTTGGATTATTAGCCTTTGCAAGACGTCGTGTTATTGCACGTTAGTCTTAATAAAGATATCAGCGCTATGCGCTGATATCTTTTTTCCTTTCTTCTGTACGTATATCTCTTTCGTTTATATCTCTCCAAGTTGTTTTTCTCACTATTGGCATTCTGTATCTAGAGGCGTAGTATCTTTTAGTACCTACTGTTGTTTGTGTTGGTGGAAGTAAATATTTACATTGGCCAGATGGTTAGGAGCCGATGGTTTGTTTTTTGCTTCCTTTTAAGTCGGTATTTAAGGTAATTGAATTTAGGGATTTCAATAATGAGTTTAAAATATTTATTCAATGTATGGGTTGGTATTGTATTGGTGAGTTCATTGTTATCAACAGCGCACGCGGTAAAGCCCGTAAGACCGCCAGTTAAGGTTTTGGTTAACCCTTATAATGTTGTTGTTGAAGCAAAAGCTGTGAGTGATATCGAAAATGGTAAGGTCGTTTTCGAAATTAAAGAGACGTTATTCGGCAAAAGTGAAGATAAAGTAACGTTGCGATTGAATGAAGCTGCTACAGAAGCTTTTAAGAAAGGACAAACCTATCTTATTGTTTATAGCCATATTATGAAGCATCCCATTGTTCGTGATGAAAAAGTTCAAGATCCTGATGGACCACGTATCTTGAATTACATGTTACTCAGAGCTGCTATGTTTGATACCAATAAAGAAGTTAAAGCTTTATTTGATGCTCAAATTCAAGGCGCTCCTAAAAAGCCTTCACAGATGGTTGCATTGCTTTTAAAGCAAATGAAAAGCAACAACCCTTTAAACCGTCAAATAGGTATTTTTGAGTTGCACATGCAGCCTAAGTGGTTACCTCATTTTACTGATAAACAACGTTCTGAGTTTAAAGAGGTTATTGCTGGCGGGACGCTAAGTAATGAAATGCAAACCTACGCTTTAAAATCTTTCTTAAAGATGGATGTGGATTCGGATAAAGAGTGGTTAGCAGAGCAGGCTCGTAGCATTATTAAGCAACATGGTAGTCAAGTAAAGCTAGCCTCCTTTGTTCCTGGTTTAATTATTGAAGCTGCTGATGTGTTAGGGAGTGTGGGCACAAAAGAAGACATTAAGATGTTGAACGGTCTACTCGACTCTAACAGCCCAAGCGTGGCTCGTACTGCTTTCCAGTCAATGGCAAAGCTTGACGAAAATAGTGCAAAAACCTTGGCTCAGATTGCTGTAAATGAACGAACCCTTCTTAACGACACTCGTCGTATTCTTGAAAACTACATTAAAAAGTAATGATTATTGTCCAGCAGCGAAAGCTGCTGGATTTCTTATCGAGATTTTCTGTCAGTAAGCTTTACACTAAATTTAATTTATTCTTCATCAGATCAATAGCCAGGCCAGTAAATTAAAATCTGCTATTGAATTTATTGAATGCCTTCCTCAAAAAAAACTTTTTAATCTCATACTAGCGATGATCGTGCGCTTGCTACAGTCAGGATGTTTTACAGCACTTTTATTCGGGTTTTTATTTGAAGTGAAATATTCGGATTGTGAGTTTTAATTGCTTTTGATTTGTGGTTGTATATATATTGCTCAGAGATAATGCTGCGCTGCGAGCTAATAGTTTATCTCAATTATGTTTTAGAAAAATGTCAATTATTACCAATCTGCCAATAGATGGTTTGCTAATTGCGTGTGTGTTTCTTACTTGCCCGTTTGTAAAAACGTTTAGTACCCACAAATTGATATGTATATCGACTTGGTTTGGGTGAAGGTTTGGCAGGTCCTACATAAACAAAATAAATGGAGATAAATACTGATGAAAGCACATCAACGCATGGCTTTGATAGCGTTGGCGGGGGCGTTAGGTTCTTCTGCTTTTGCTAAAGAGTCCGTTAGTAAAGATGTACCGCTGAATCCAAAAGCGCCAGTTCAACTGGTTAAAGCAGGACAAGCTGTTCCATTAGCAAAAGGATTAGCGATTGCAAAACAGCGAGCAGAGCTGCAAAGAAAGCAAGAAGCTCAACAAAGAGGGGTGAATAAAACTGAAGCTGTAAAAGCAAAAGAAATTCCAAACACATTGGTTCCTGACGCTATTCGTTTTAAAACAATGAATAACGATAGCGATGCCATTGCTGCTAAGAAAAAGAAACAAGCACGTAATGCAAAAACAGCAGCAACTATTTTGGCTCCATCTCCAGCTGCTGGTATTAGTTTTAATGGTTATAGTCAGTCCGACAATACAGCAGTGGGTGCTCCTAACGTTGCACCGCCTGATGTTAATGGTGACGTTGGTGTTGATTACTATGTTCAGTATGTAAATTTGGGTTGGGTTGTTTACAATAAATCAGACGGCAGTGTTGCTGCTGGTCCATTTATTGGAAATAGTTTCTGGCAAGGCTTTGGTGGTGTGTGTGAAACCACAAATGCTGGTGACCCAATTGTTTTATATGATCACTTAGCTGATCGCTGGGTATTCAGTCAGTTTACTCCACAGCAAGCGGACGGTGGTCACCAGTGTTTTGCTGTTTCACAAGGTCCTGATCTTGTCGATGACATCAACAATGGTAATTTCTCTCTCTACGACTTTAACGTATCGGCTGGTTTTAATGACTATGAGAAAATTTCTGTTTGGCCTGACGGCTACTACATGTCTCATAACGAATTTAATCCAAGCTTCGTAGGTGTTGGTATTACTTGGTTCGACAGAACGGCAATGTTAGCGGGTAACCCTGCAAGCATTCAGACTCAATTCTTACCTGATCCTGGTGCTGGTGAGCGTGGCCGTTTTAACTTAGAGCCTGCACATCTTGAAGGTGGTAGCTCAGCTCCTCCTGCTGGCACTTGTGGCATGTTCGTGATGGCGAACGATTGGGAAGTTTGGAACAACGGTGGTCCAGAAGAAGATGATGCATATCTCTTCTATGAGTACTGTGTTGACGCTAACAACCCTGCCAATACAACTTTCAACCAAGTTGCTGCTGTCTCTGCACCTGAGTTTAACTCAAGCTGTTTATCTTCTGGTTTTGGTTCAACTTGTGCGCCTCAACCAGGTACCAGTCAGCAGTTAGACACATTACCTCAGATGACTATGTATCGTTTTTCAACTCGTATGATAAACGGTGAGTTAAAAGGTTCAATTGCACACAATGTTAATGATGGTAACAACGTCATGACCGTTCGCTGGGCAACTTTTGACTTAGATTCTTCTGGCGCTGGTAATCATACCTTAACCGATTCTGGTAACCTTGATACGTCTGACGGATTGTTCCGCTTCATGGGTTCATCTTCTATTGACCAAGACGGTAACCTTGGTTTGGTTTATACCCGTTCTGGTTCTGGTGCTGGTCAATTCCCATCAGTTTATTTTGCTGGACGCTTAGCATCAGATCCTGCTGGTGAAACTCGTACTGAGTCTGTGTGTGTTGATGGAAGTGGTTTCCAACAAGGCACTAGCCGCTGGGGTGATTATGCTTCTGTTAGTGTTGATCCTGTTGACCAGTGTACTTTCTGGATCACTGAAGAGTATGTTGAAACAACGGGTTCATTCAACTGGGCTACTCGTGTATGTAGCTTTAAATTCGATGAGTGTGGCGAGCCTGGTTTCTTCATTACCGCTTCAGACACTAACCAAAAAGTTTGTACAACTAACGACAACAACTTAGCACCAATCAATTTAACCATTGGTCAGGTTCAAGGTTTCTCTAACGATGTTACTTTAAGCTACAGTGGTTTACCTGCTGGCGTTAACGGTAACTTCAGCGTGAACCCTGTTAGCTTACCTGGTGCGAGCGTTGCGAGCGTTTCTACTCCTGCTGGATTAGCATCTGGTCAGTACCAGTTCACTATTGAAGGTGCTGCAAGTGGTGCTGATGATCGTCAAGTCAATGTATCTTTCACTGCATTTGATAGTGCTCCTGGTGCGTTAACTCTGCAAGCTCCTGCAGATAACAGCTCAGGCATTGGTTTATCACCAACATTCTCTTGGGATGCTGCGAACGCTGGCGAATCTTATACTATCGAAATCGCTACTGATGCTGGATTTGCAAACATTGTTGAAACAGCAACTGTAAATGGTACTAGCTACACCAGTACAGGCTTAACTGGTAACACTCGTTACTACTGGCGTGTAAAAGCTGCAAACATTTGTGGCGATGGTGCGTACTCGCAAACATTTAGCTTCATCACTAGTGAGCTGTTCTGTGAAGCGCCTGCACTTTCAATTCCTGATGGTGACGGAAATGGTGCTACCTTCAGCTTGATGATTAATGAGCCTGGTCAGTTGAATGATCTGAACGCATTAATTAACTTGAATCACACTTGGGTAGGTGACTTGATTGTAACTCTTGAGCATGTTGATACTGGCACAACAGTTACATTACTTGACCGTCCTGGTCGCACAACTAGCGGATTTGGCTGTAGTGGTAACGACATCAACAATATCTTTGATGATGATGGTACTTTATCTGCTGAAAACGATTGTACTTCACCAAATGCTTATCCTGCTGATGCAGTTCTTATTCCTAATGATGCTCTAGCTGCATTTAATGGTGAAGACTTAGCGGGTGAGTGGAGAGTCTTTGTATCTGACAATGCATTTGCTGATACAGGTACATTTAATGAGTTCTGCTTAATCCCAGATGCTCAAGTTCCAGGTGATTTCAACGATGATGGTTGTATCGATATCGATGATATGCGCATCTTGCTTGATGCCATTCGTGCTGGTTCGAATGACTCCAAGTTTGACCTAAATGGTGACGGTACGGTTAACTCTCGTGACCGCCGCACTCTGATCGGTCTATACACTAACCCTCGCGGTGCTCGTTGTAACTAAAAATAAAATGCCTCTCTCTTCATTGAGAGAGGCGTCTTTTTAGCAAGAAGATTTAAGGAAAGACTATGAAACGTTTAACAAAATTATTGGGTTTGGTGACTCTTTCGGCTGCATGTATTACTAATGCATTTGCAACTCCAGTAACTCGTGCTGATGTGACTGGCGACACACAGAATCTAGCAACAGGTGCTCCATCTGTTATTGATGTGGTTGGATGTTACTCTGCGACGGCTTGTACTCTTGAAGATTTTGCCAATGGCGCAACCATGACAGTAAACGGTATTACTATTTCTGGTGTATCGCTTGATTTTACTGCGGGTGCTTACGATGGTATGGATCTGTCTTCTATCGAGTTTTATGGATTGGATAATGTAATCGATCCATACACTGGCGGTTTCGGCATGCGTGGAACGGGTGGAACTACTTTCCCATTAGACATGTTTGGCTTTGATTCTGGCGATATGGATATTACCTTTAATATCGCCACAATGGCTGGCCTGGAGATGATTGGTTTAGGTGCTGTGAATCAGGTTTTTGGTGGCTCTAATTACACCAGTGATCTATTCCTTGATGGAAATAATGGAGCGTCTGTTAGCTTTGCTGATAGCGACTCTAATAATACTGGAATTGAAACTGCTGCTTTTGCTGCGACTTCATCAATTGATTTTACTGCTGCTTTTAGTAACTTTGCTGATACTGACGGCTTCTTATTTCATGATGGTTTCCAGTTCGCTCTTGCTACGCAAAGTATTCCAGAGCCAGGTTCTCTTGTTGTTTTACTGGCTGGTTTAGCATACTTCGCTCGTAAAAAAACTTTAATGATAAAGTAAATACTTCAAGAGTTAGAAGTTATCGACGGGGGCAATAGCCCCCGTTTTGCTATTTATTGACTGGTTTGACCAAAAAACACCCATGTTTATCCCCATTTCTGCTATTTTTAAGAAAAGTGTAAAAAAACTCATAAAAGATCTTGCGTAACCCCCAAACCTCTATATAATGCGCGCCTACTTCAGCACGACACGCCAAGTGAAGAGCTAGAGAATCAGAAAAAGCTCATTTTTAAGTCTTTGATTTAAATGAATTTATCGGTGATAAATTATTGCTTTTTCTGGCTAACCCGAAAGGCCGAATAAATACTTCAGGTTTTTCTAAGAAAAGGGGTTGGCATTCTGCGAATAACATGTATAATTCGCGCCCCGGTGTTGAGAAAGAGTCGACATCGAGTTCAAACAGCGAGACTGATTTGGACATGTTCTTTGACAATCAGGATAAAGTAATCTGTGTGGGCACTCAGATAGGATAAGCGTCAATAACGACATTATCGATTTGAGTGTTGAAAGAAAGAGATATTCAATATCTGTTAATTCAAGATTT
>NZ_JAMXSB010000018.1 GCF_024124665.1 Pleionea sp. CnH1-48 | reverse complement strand
CCGCTCCTCGGCTTGCCTGATGAATAGCGATAACTTTAGCTTTTAAACGCTCTCGTTCAACATCCTGTATTCGTCTTTTTTGTTGATGATAAGAGTAACTACTACGAGCAATACTCAATGCAGAAAGCACTTCACACAACTTATAACTCTCTCTTAATTCATCAATCAATAAGACGATTTGATGGAGTCTGACATTAAGAGAGCGGTAGCCTTTTTTAAAATCTCTTTCTCCCGTTCTGCACGCTTTAACTGAGCTTCTAATGCTTGTATTTTCTGTTGTTCAGGAGTAAGAGCTCGACCTGTTGTCGGTGTCTCACCGGAACGTTCAGCTCGTAATTGCCTAATCCATAAGCTTAGCGCAGAACGGCTTACGCCGACAGCTTTGCAAGCTTGTTCATACGTATACCCTTGTTCTAACAACAAGTTAGCTGCTTCAATCTTAAATTCTTGACTGTATGTTTTGGTTTTCATCTTATTCGTACCTTTTCTTTCTATCATATATAAGAACAGCACTCTTTGTACGAATTTATTAGACCACTACAGTTTTATCATCAACTAATGAAAGCATTCAAATAAGCTTCCAGTATAAATATATCTATATGTTCAGAGTAAATAGAAAAGAAAAATCTTAGTGATGATGGAACAAGGGTCAAAGGAAAAGTTAGAGAGAAAGCAAGCACTCGGCCTTGCGGCCGAGGGTTGACAAAGGGTCAACGTAATAACCACGAGGAGAATGAATTAAAAACGTTTAGTAAAAGAAATCATGATTTGGGGCTTGCGGATGTTGCGCTCTTTCGCACGATCCAGAGAGAAGAAAGATGCTTTATCTTGAGTAGCTTCAAATAAGCTGTAGCCTTTTAAAGTAACACGAAACTGAGCGGGATGATGTTTAAGAGAGTAAGACGAGCTGGATTTAAAGTTTGCTTTGCGCTCAGTGTAAAAAGAAATTTCGTAAGATGACAAATCACCTTCTGTTTCGATGTATTCGATACCTTGACGGCTACCAAGTGGTATGACCAGGTGTTGAGTTTTTGAAGCGACAGTATTAAAGGTAAATGAAGACTCTTGCGCACAACATGCAACCGCTTGTAAAGCAGTTAACAAAAAAGCCAGTTTTGCCATCCATGACTTGAACAGTGTGTTTGTGCGTATCAAGTCAGTCATAGTGCCCCCGTCTAGTGATGATTGCCGTTACACTATTTTTATCGACAATATCTCGATTTTCTGAAGGGGTAAAAGTGAGAAGCAGGTATCAATTTATTACAAAAAAGTAATAAAATTGGTTCAATAAAATTATTAAACCAATTCTATTTAGAACCCTAGGTTATAGCTAGAGCAACTTTTTCATTATATCTCTTTGTTTTTCCAGTCTTTTATCCGATATCGCATAGGCAGTTTTCACACCCTGTGCAAAAAGAGAAACTCGAAACTCCTGTAACATCCAAAGAAACGTAACTTTGGCTTCAGTATACTCTTTATTGTGAGGTGAGTCAGCCAGTTTATCAGCGACTTCTTGCCAGGTACGAATACTTCTCAAACACTGTTCTTCGCGAGGAAAGTTAACATCCATGCGTTCAAGACGTTTTTCCAGTGCCGAAAAATAACGCGTGTAATCCGTTAACACATGAACACCATACTCGTATAAAAAACCAGACTTCCATAAGAAATCTAACTGCTGACGAATATCTTGGTAACTGCGAATATAACGAGGTTCAACTCGATCATAAACCTGGTGACTTACCTTTTTTGATAAACGTAACAACTCCAGTAACAGCGACAAATACTCGTTCATATCGGCAGTAAAAGAATCAGAAAACGTTTTTTCAATGTCTCTGTAGTCTAAGTAGTTTTCTACATTGCCAGAACCTGCTCTTAACACGCTGCGTTTTGCAAGCGCCATTGCTAAGTCATCAACTAGCTCTTGATAACTTTCAACCTGAGTACAAAGTTTTGACAGTTCACGACGATCTTGCCAGGAACGGAAAAAATATTTAACGGATTTATCAACACTTAAAACCAACAAACGACAAACACCACGAAGATGCATATTTTCGGCCTGAAAGCGTGACTCACAAGGTGTTATCTGCACATAGTCTTTATAATCTTGTAACGCCTGAAGCAAACGCGTCTCATGTTTTTGATGTTGCTTCTTTTGTTCTATGGAGAATGAAAACTCTGCATTCCACTGTTTAATTTTTTGTTCAACAGCCGCCGACTTTTTCGCTTCACCTTTTGCAGCCTTCGTCGTTTGGCTTAAAGCTTGTTTGACTTGAGCCTGACACTGCGTTTGCAACTCCGTTAAATCTCGCCCTTTTGCAATGGGCGACTTGCGATCAGCAAATACCTTATAGTTGACGCAAAGATGCGGGGGCAACTCTAAATCTCGCCATAACTCAAACTCGACTCGAACACCGGATATTTGATAAAGCACTTCTGCCAATCGCTCAAAAAAATCACCTTCACCAAACTGATCTTTTAAACGTTCAAAGCAGGCATCGGCAAACTCTGGTGCAGGAATAAAGTTTTTGCGCACCTTTTTTGGCAGTCCTTTTATGCTGCAAAGAATTTTTTCTCTAAGCAGCCCTGGCACCAGCCATTCAAAATCCTTGCTCTGAAACTGATTAAGCATAGAAACCGGTAAACACGCATTAACCCCATCGTCTTTATGACCGGGATCAAAATGGTACTCCAGAGTAATGGAACTACCACGAATAGAAAGTTGTGACGGAAACGCGTTTGGATCCAGCTCAGATGTCGGATTAAGTACATCATCTTCGCTCAGTGTTAGCTTTCTATTATGCTTACGAGAATCTTTTTTTATCCAACGAATGAGAGTTTTCTGGTTATTAACAGAGGGAGGCAAACGTTGTTCAAACCAATCATAAAGCTCTTCGTCCGGTTTAAGGATATCCGTGCGTCTTTGCTTAGACTCTTCGTCTTTAAAGCCTTCTAACAACTGTTGATTGTCCCGTTGGAAGCTGGAGTTAATCACCAGTTCACCATCGATAAAGCCTTTTTCGATAAGCCAACGGCGACTTAACTCGGGCTCAATCTCACTGTACCCTGTCAATCGCTGGCTCACATAAATCAGGCCAAATAAAGACTTCTGCAAATAAGCACAGGCTTCGCCGCGCTTCTTACGCCAATGGGGTTCCAGATGATTGATCTTAGCAACATGCTCTGCGACAGGTTCAATCCACTCACTGTTTATGGGGGCTGTTGTACGAGCGTATAAACGTTCGGTTTCTACCAGTTCTGATGCCAGCAACCACTGACTTTTCTTTTTAAAGTTAAGAGAAGCCGGATGAACAAATACTTTGGTATTTCTTGCGCCTTGATAATGAGCCTCTGTGGTCTTCATAAGTACATTGCTCAACAAGGCAGGCAACAATGCTTTGTGAATGGCTTCGTAGTCAGCCGCCTGGCTGTTCAACTTGGCTCCTGACTCCAACATCATCTGTTTTAACTGACGATAGGTATTACGCCATTCTAGCCAGGCCGGAAAGTTAATGAAGTTATCACCACAGAAAGTCTTAAACTCTCGATTGGTTAAATCATCTTGTTGTTTGTGCAACCCATTCCATAACTTCACGATACTGATAAAATCAGAACGATCATCACTCCATTGTTGATGGCACTCATCCGCTTTCTGGCGTTTATCATGAGGGCGCTCTCGTGGATCACGAATGCTGAAAAAGCTGGCAATGACTAACACTTCTTGCAAGGCATTATTTTTTGCAGAAACCAACATGACCGCCAGTTTTGGATCAACTGGTAAGCGGCTTATCTGCTTGCCAAGTGCTGTTAGTTTTTGTTGTTTGTCCAGAGCTCCTAGCTCGAATAACAAGTTGATACCATCGCGCCAATGACGCTCTTCTGGCGGCTCGATAAAAGGAAACTTATCGAAGTCGCCCATACGCATCGACTTCATTTGCAAAATAACCGATGCCAGGTTAGTGCGCTTTATTTCAGGCAGTGTGAACTCAGGACGCGCAACAAAATCATCTTCGCTGTATAAGCGGAAACATATACCAGCCGAGACACGGCCACATCGCCCTGCTCGTTGATTAGCGCTGGCTTGAGAAATTTTTTCGACGGGCAAACGCTGGATTTTGCTACGCATGCTAAAACGGCTGATACGGGCCGTACCGGGATCAATAACAAATCGAATACCTGGAACCGTCAGCGATGTTTCTGCAACATTGGTAGCCAGTACAATCTTTCTGCCAACTAAAGGCTTAAATACTTTTTGCTGCTCTTGAATGCTTAAACGGGCATACAGTGGCAATATTTCGGTTTGCCGAAGCTCTAATCGACGTAACTGTTTTGCCGTTCGACGAATCTCACCTTCCCCAGGTAAAAAGATAAGAATATCTCCAGGGCCTTCGGCAACAGCTTCTTGCACCGCGTGGCATATTGCAGCGGTTTCGGGATCATCGCCACCATTAAACGTCATCTCTTCTGTTGAGAGATAACGCATTTCTACGGGGTAGGTTCGTCCTTCAACGGTGAGTGTTGGCGCATTGCTAAAGTGCTTAGAAAAACGTTCAACATCAATGGTCGCGGACGTAATAATAAGCTTAAGATCTTTACGGCGAGGCAATAGCTGCTTTAGATACCCCAGCAAGAAATCAATATTGATACTGCGCTCGTGGGCCTCATCGATAATAATCACTTCGTAGCGGCTGAGCATAGGATCATGTTGAATTTCGGTCAGCAACATACCGTCAGTCATCACCTTAACCAAGGTATGCTCAGACATACGCTCATGAAAACGCACGGACACACCGACCAGTTGGCCCAACTCAGTGTTCACTTCTTCCGCAATACGATTCGCCACCGAAGTAGCAGCGACTCGACGAGGCTGGGTATGACCAATTAAGCCTCTTGCCCCTAAACCTGCGCGCAAGCATATTTTAGGTAACTGAGTGGTTTTACCAGAACCTGTTTCACCAGCCAGAATAACAACTTGATTGTCTTCGATGACTTTTTGAATTTCATCAACGGCTTCGCTAACGGGTAAATTTTCTGGAAAAATCAGTTCGGGTATTTTTTCTCGACGTTGTACAACTTGAGCCGTAGATTCTTCTAACAAGGATTGCAGTGATTGCTCCATACGATCCACAGGCTGTTTTTGTTGTTCTCTTTGTTTAATCTTTTTGCGCAAACTAATGAGTTTGCCTGCATCCTTGGTTAAACATCCTTTTAATTGTTTAAATAATGATTCACTAGACACGATAAGTCACATTCTCTCAATACAAAACGCCTGTTTTGATAGATTTCAAAACAGGCGTTTACAGTTTTTATAATGCTAGAGAACTGCTTGGTTCAGATACTGAACTACTTCCAGATGTCATGAGGCTGGAGCAAGTCTCCTAGCAATCGTGCAACTGGCTTATAAAAGTCTTTATCTTCCCAGTATCCGTTATGACATGCCGGATTCCAGGAAGTCGCTGCACTTCCTACATTAATTTCATAGTCGCCATGAACGGCTTCATTGTACTCTTCGTTCATTCCTTTCAAAGGATAGGCAACAACATCATCCTTATCGTAGAAATTTAACCAGCGAGTACGCTTTTTAAAGTCATCAGGTAATGCATCGCCCGCTACTTTAATTGGCGAGTGCAAATCCTCATTATGACGAGCATAAATAGCTAACGGACTACCGAAAGTTACAAAACCCGCCAAGGTTTCCATGGCTTCAAAAGGAGAAACACCGTGGCTCTCGGCATCTCTCATATTACGGATATAATCCTGAATGATGATTGACCCAAATGAATGAGCAAGCACGACCAAAGGTGTTTTTTCTTCTTTTACGCGACGATGACCGGCAAACTTCTTCAAGCTATCTGCAACACGATTTTGAACCTGCGTATAGAGGCGAGAGCCATCGTGGTATGCTAAACCTGATCCCAGATAATCAATGAACATCTGGCGCAAACCATCATAAGCAAGATCACCTTTATAGTTGATTTTGCCGTAAAAACTACTCAGCTCTTCTTTAATCGCATCCGCCCAGTAGATCTCATGAAACATCAAATCATCTTCGAGTCTGCCGTCACCACCTGCTATATACTCTTCTATAATACGGTGTTTTAACTCCACAGAATAAAACTGCTCTTCCGTACTCATACCGTGGATAATCGCTATGGCAATTCGCTTCATGCTCCCCTCACTTATTATCTTTAGGACATGGATCAAAGTAATAGGATAGTCGCCCAAAAGCTGCATAATATCAAGGAGTTAATAAAAAAAAATACCTTGAATTGGAACAATAAATCACCTACCGAGCTACCATAGCCTACACCTCAGCGTTCACTAAGTGCTGTCAAATATATCTCAAAGTAGAAAAAAACGTTATAAATGAATGGGTTGCTTATAAGTAGTTACAAAATAGTCATCGACAGACAAAAGATTGTAAACAAGAGATGCTTTTTGAGATTCAGAAGGATAATTTGAAGAAGAGAAAAATGGCGGAGCAGACGGGACTCGAACCCGCGACCCCCGGCGTGACAGGCCGGTATTCTAACCAACTGAACTACTGCTCCGCTAAGTTGGTCACCCCTTGCGAGGTGGGCGCTATAATACTGATGCACCTGGGTGGTGTCAACATCAAAAGTCAGAAAAATTAAGAAATAATGTCGCTATGCTTACGCTTAAAAGAAAGGACGAAATATTCTGTCATCAATGGTTAAAAAACACTCGACAACAATACTTGCTCAACCCTCAGAAGCCCTAACTGAGACCTTGCTGGCATAGTTAAGATGTCTTTAAGAAGTCACACGGGTTTCGAGCGGATAAGCAACTCATCCAATGACACTTTACCTGGCCGATAGTGATTTACTTTGTGATCGTCGGGATAGCCTAGCGCTAAACCGCAAACAAGCTTGTAACTTTTAGGAATTTCAAAATGCTTTGCGATAGGAGACTTCCACATACCCAAAGCAGCTTGCGCGCAAGTACCCAATCCTTTATTGGTAGCGGCCAACATTAATGATTGCATAAAAATACCTAAATCAACCAATGCGGTGTAAGTCATGCCTGGATGAATAAAAAAGAAGATGGCTACTGGAGCATTAAAAAAACTGAAATTCTTCGCCATTTGCTCATCTCTGGCGGCGCGGTCGGATCTTTCTATGCCCAGAATTTCATATAATCCCTTCCCTGTGGCGACACGTCTTTCTTGGAATATAGAGGGATACTTACCAACCATAGGTTTAAAATCACCATCAGGCAAAACACCACGAGCAAAAGCGCCTAACGCTCTAAGTGGTAAGGGCTTGGCCATTAATTGGTTCGCAGTGTAATACTTTTCTGTCAGTTCGGTTGCGATGGCCTTATTGATCTGCCCGGTAGCAACGGCGAGTTTGTAAGGTTGAGTGTTTGAACTAGAAGGTGACTCAATAGCTAGTGATAGAATCTCGTTGATTAACTCATCCTCGACAGGTTTATCAGAAAACGAGCGAATGCTCCGACGGTTATTCAATGCATCTTCAAATTCCATAGTAACCTTTAAGTATTCCAGAAACCTGTTAAGCCACCATTGTAGTCTTTTTAAAAAGTCTTGAGTATCCGTCTTATTAGACAATAACGGCTTCTACAACGCTTAAGAATAAACTGAAAACGAAGAGCTAAGGAAATGAAGGATTAGCTTGAATAAGATCTTTGGATATTAAGGAGAATAGAGAAGAAATAATGGCGGAGCAGACGGGACTCGAACCCGCGACCCCCGGCGTGACAGGCCGGTATTCTAACCAACTGAACTACTGCTCCGCTAAGTTGGTCACCCCTTGCGAGGTGGGCGCTATAATACTGATGCACCAGGGTGGTGTCAACTCGAGATTCGAAAAAAATATCACTTTTTTGCCCCTTGCTCAGTCCTTATTCAGAAGAGGCTTTTAATCAACCAATATGGGTCTTTTATCGGTGTAGGAATAAACAAAAAAGGCAGCGAAGGCTGCCTTTAAGAATCTTTATTATCATCATCCATTTCTGCAAATGCTTCGTCCCAGCTGGGTTCATCATCATCCGTACTTTCTAACGGCATATCGTCGAGCAATGAGCTTTCATCCTCAGGCTCATCTGATAACTCCAGATCATCGGGAGAGTCAGGATCTTCGGCAACCGCCATATCGGCTTCGATCTCCTCATCAGCATCAACAGGCGCCTCATCGGCAGGCGCTTCATCAACAGATGCCTCGACTGGTTCTTCAGCATCATCTGCAGATGATGCTGATTTTCCAGCAAAGGACTCCATAGCCGTTAAAATTTGTTCGACCGATAGATTTTTCTGTTCGACTTCTTCGCCAAACATCGACGAGTATTCAGCAAAAATATTATTCAAAGTCGTCAGAGTAACGTGTACTTCTTGCTTCAAGCTTTTGCTCTCAGACTTTAACTCTTCGATTTGTGTATTCTTACGCTCAATTTCACTTTGCAAGTCATCGCTATTGTCTTCGATGTCTTCTTCGACACCAGCGCTAACGTTACCGGGAGTGATCTTGTGATATTTTTCGGTGAGACGAGACAACTCTTCATCCATCAAGGATAAGCTTTCTACATCTTTGTTCAAAATACTACTGACAAACGAGCGGAAAAAAAACTTTCTCTCTTTGATTAACTCTTTGATATGCGTGTCTGCGTCTTCTTCTGAAAGCCCCAGGTTTTCTTTCAAAAACTTTGATAGTGATTGTTTCTGAGAGTCTTCATTATCTTTAACATTAATGATTAACTCGCGCATGGCCTCTTTGTATCGCGATGATCCTTTCATCAACATCACGATCAATACAATAGAAAGTATTAGAAACGGTAAGACAATTTCTAATATGAGTATCCAAGACAGTAATGAATCATTCATTCTGACTCTTCCTCCAGCTCTTTATCAATATCTTCATCATCAAACAGCTCTTGTGCCATAGCATCAACTGAGTTCTTATTTTTGCCTCGAATCATACGCCAGCCAAACCAACCTGCAACTATCAATATAATATTTCCAACCACACCGATAGACAACCATAGGGTCCAGTTAAAAGGTTCCCCCGTTGACTCTTCTGCAACCTCTTCTTGAGGTTCATCTATCACTTCTGGCTCATCTTCGATAATCTCTTCATCGACAGCTTCATCGACGACTTCTTCAACAGGCTCTTCTTGTTTGGGTTCTTCTTTTTTCGGTTCGGGCTCAGGCTCTGTGACCTCGGGCTCAGTCACTTCTGGCTCCGGTTCAGGCTCTGTTACCTGAGCACTGGCCAATGGCTCCGCATCAAATTCTAAAACAGGTAACTCACTAGAAAACTCGCGCCCGGTTGGTGATTTGCCTTGTGCTTTCAATTCAATTTTATAGAAGCCCCCCGTAGGAAACTGTTTGACGCCAAAAGAGCGTTCTTTATCCCACTCTTCCATCACAACAAACTGAGTTGTCCCATCAGGAAAGGTTACTTTACCCGTCACTGATAAAGTAGCCAGATCCAGCACTTCTTCGGCCACGTCTACTTCGACGCTGTGCTCTTCTCCCTCAATCATCGATGGTACGAACAAAGCCTTTACCGGACTGCCGTAAACATTAATAGCATGACTACGACTACGTTCAAAAGTTGGACTTTTTACTACCAGTTGAATGTTCAGTACGCCATCTTCCTGGCCCGCAAAAAATATTTGTTGGAAAAGCCCAGACCCTGAATCCAACAATAGCGGAGACATGCTGTTCAACTGATTGGACTTTAATTGCAACTTAGCATCAATCAGTTTTAAGAAGTCAGGCTTTTTAATCACCTCGCCTTCTTCCAGCAAACTTAAGCGATAGCGAATTTGTTCATTAGCCAATACATTATTTGGCAACTCATCAATCGACAATCCCAGATTACTCACCACCATAACCCGGTTATCAGGATCTACCGCAGCATTAATCTGCCAATCCCCTACTTCTGGCTGCGTAATCGTAACCAGATCATAAGCTTTACTGGCAAACCAACGAACGTTTTTATCTTTTGACGATGCATCAATCGATTGGTTTGACGGTGTCGTTAACTTTGCCGGAGCACTGTCTGCTTTGCGAAAAATCAGCAGCGTCATTTCTTCGATGCTGGCATCGACTTTGAACTGATTGTTTTCGAGTGGCAAGCTGTCTCTGGGCGTTGCCTGTTCAAAGATTTTTAAAAATATTCGCTGAAGTTCATCAGCACTGTTTACCTGCCGAAACCAACCGTCGGTTTCATTCGATAAGGTAGACAGTAACTCTGCATCTGCTTCTTGCGATAGCGCAATGGTATGAATGGTTACGCCAGCATTTTTTAACTTAGGTAACACCTTGGTTAAAATGCGCTCTCTCTCGGCCGCGTTTTTCTTTGGATCTTTTGATATATCGACCATACCATCGGTTAATAAAATCATGCTGCGAGACTCAGCTGGATCGGGACGATTCCAGTCCCAGGTCGATTTTGTCATGGCATCACCAATATTGGTGAATAATCCGGCCGAGTTCACTTTGCCTGCGGCAGCATTGGCCTGCTCTTGCCACTTTGCATCGACACGCTTAAGCGGCACCAACATATTGACGTAACGACCAAAGGTCCATACTCCCGAATCCGACTCTTTTGGCATCAGATTAGTCACCAGCCGTAACGCAGGAATACGAAGATTATTAGGGTCATTCTTCTTCATACTGCCCGATATATCGATAATCAATCGAACATCAGACCGTTTTTGATCACTGGGTTTATCTGCCGCAATAGCAGAAAAAGGTAAACACATAACGCTTACCAGTAACAGAAGTAACCACTTTCTGTTCATATAGACCTCACCAGTTTATTTTTATTGGGGTGATTCTGTGTTAATCGCCGCACGACCATGATTGAGTTTGCTCCATATTAGCTTGCCCAAATCTCAGATCAGCGCCTTGCTCACCTTCATGGGTATTCAAACAGAAGACATCGTGATAGAGAGCGATTGTAGTTCTCAACATCTGATAGAAGAACAGCTCCACGAGCGCTTCTATCAGAAGTTTAGCTTATTTTTCAAGAAGTTCCTTTAACTTTCTCTCAAAATAAACTATTCACTTTCAATTTCGCTAAGGGGATCTGACTCGGGATCGTCAGGAATAAGGATGGCAATGATATGATCGTCCAGCTCTCCGGCTTGAGTTTCACAGATTACTTTGTTGCGAGCTGAGCGATTGGCCTTATGGACGGATTCGGGATCACCGGTTTTAAGAGGGTGCCAGTCGGGTATGTCATGTCCCTGAGCTAACAGTTTGTAGGCACAGGTATTTGGCAACCATTCGTATTTTCGCGCTGCCGCGGGAGTTACCTGAATACAATCAGGAACCAACACAAACCGTTGCTCATATTGACTGCAGCGGCAGCTATTGTGATCAAAATAGCGGCAGGCGACATCGGTTTGATACAAGACGTCTTCGTCGTCTTCTATTTTATAGACGCAGCACTTACCACACCCATCGCACAAAGACTCCCACTGTTCTGTGGTCATATCTTCTAACTCAGTGGTCAGCCAAAAAGGTTTTGTTTTCAAGCGCCTACTACCTCTGAATTCAAACGGACTAAATCGCCCAGCTGTGCCTGAAGCGTGTCACCAACGGCTATAGGTCCAACACCCGCAGGTGTGCCCGTTAATACGACATCGCCCGGCATTAAAGTAAAGTACTGCGAGATGGATGCCACCAGCTCTGCTACCGACCACATCATTAGACCGGTATCGCCAGCCTGTTGTAGCTGCTGATTTTTATGCATCGAAAATTCAGCATGTTTTAACCATTCACTACTTGGCAAAGGATGCCAGGGTGCTATCGGACATGCCCCATCAAACGCTTTTGCCAGCTCCCATGGATGTCCTTGTGCTTTTAATTCGGACTGCATTTCTCTGAGCGTCAGATCCAGAGCGAGAGTAACCGCCCCAATACCTTCTACAGCAGCCTCCTGCGACACTCTGCATAAAGGCTTATCAATCAATACCGCCAGTTCCAGCTCGTGATGAACTTCTCCCAGATGTTGTGGAATAGCCACCTGCTCTGACCAATGAGACACCGATGTAGCGGGTTTTATAAACAGTAATGGACGCTTAGGAATGGGATTACCGAGCTCCTGGGCGTGGGCGACATAGTTTCGCCCGACACAGACGACTTTACCGACAGGCAGGGCTAACGCTTCCCCTTGCGTATCAAGGTGACGGTAACCACCAGACACTTCACTATCAGAAAGCGCCATAGTTACAGGCTGGCTTTTGAGTTTTGGGCGGCAACCTGGTTAGCTTCAACCACAGGAGGCATCTGTAAATAGAATCCCTGAGTATTCAAAGCTTCTTTAACGTCTTCGATGTTTTCTCGTGCTAGTTTGTCTCGCTTAGCCAAATTAATCAGCATGACAAACGACGGTTCACCAAAAACCTTCATTAGAGCCTCGGGTACAGACGAGAAATCGTCTCGCTCAGTAATGTACAAGTACATTTCATCTTTTTTACTACTTCGATATATGCTGCATAACATAGCTAAAACTCTTAATAAATCGATACGACCAACCTAATTCCGCTATTATCGCAAAAACAGGAGCGTAACAAAAATGAAGAATAGAAAAAGCAGCGCATAACGGCTGCTTCAGAAAGGATAAGCTCAGGATTCGCCAACAAAAATGGGTTTAATTGCGTCGGTTAGCATCTTTTCGCGCCAGCAAGTCCAGGTACGAGGCGGCTCAAACCGCTTTTTTAGCCAAAAACGCACCATTCCCTGCATCATTTTTTTACTGCATAGCAGATCGGGCTCAATCTGATGAGACTCGGCAATCGAAACCACCTTCTCTCTGGCTGCCTGCATTTGAGGGGTGATTGACTGCCAGAACCTTGGGCCCAGAGGGGTTTCGGTAAGCTCTAAGTCTTCACCGGACTGCTGCTTTAAAAAAGAGAGCAATTCGTTTTGATACTTGCGCCGAGCAACAGGATGCCAACTTTTGATAAAAGGCAATGACCAGGATTTATCCAGCTTGGCTCGAGCAATGACCCAGAGGGTTTCATCATTTACGATAAAGTTGCGCGGTAAGTTATGTTTACGGGCGGCCTGCTCACGCCATACCGCCAATGACGATAGTCGTTGGAGCTCCAGGGGCTTTAAACGCCAGGCATTTTTAATATTGAGATAGTAGTTATCAAAACGGTCTAACTCTTCGACCCGGTTAGCTAACTGCTGGCAATCCTGCTTAAACCAACTGAGTTTGTCAGTGCTCTTTAGTTTTTCAGTCTTCTGCAACGCATTCTGTTGATACTCAAATATCGGTTTCAGGTAGACCACATCAGCCAGAGCATATTGAATCTGCTGTTCGCTTAATGGACGTTGAGTCCAATCTGAACGCCCTTCACTTTTATCCAGCTGATGCTGGCAGACTGCGTCAACCAAAGCTGCATAGCCAATATGGCTGCCTTCGCCCAAAAAGTGCGTAGCAACCTGAGTGTCCCAAAGTCCTTTAATCGTTGCACCGCAAACCCGAAACAAAACTTCACAATCTTCTGAAGCAGAATGAAAAACTTTGGTTACCTGCTCATCTTCTAGCAAAGCAGCAAATAGCGGATTTTGCTCAACGGTATCGGGTTCAACCAAATAGACGGCTTCCCCCGTAAAAATCTGCAATAAGGCGAGCTGAGGATAAAAGGTTTTTTCGCGTAAAAACTCAGTATCGATATAAAGAATGGGCGTTTGATGCCACTGGGCGATCAGCACACTCAATTGCTCAGTGCTGGTCACCCAGTGATAAGAGGGATAATAACTTGATTGCACTAGTTGTCACGCAATTCTCGACGCAATATCTTCCCAACATTGGTTTTTGGTAATTCATCACGAAACTCAACTTCCTTCGGTACTTTGTACCCCGTTAAGTTTTTCTTACTAAAGGCAATAACGTCTGCATCCGTTAACTCTGGATTCTTTTTGACGATAAAGACTTTCACTACTTCGCCACTGCCTTCATTAGGAACACCAACCGCAGCGACTTCAACAATATCGGGATGCGCAGCCAAGACATCTTCAATCTCGTTAGGATAAACATTAAATCCAGAAACCAGAATCATGTCTTTTTTGCGATCAACCAATTTCACAAAGCCTTCTTCGTTGATGGTTGCAATATCACCAGTTTTAAACCAGTCGCCTTCCATCACTTTAGCCGTTTCTTCAGGACGACCTAAATAGCCTTCCATCACCTGTGGGCCTTTAACCCAAAGTTCGCCAGCTTCATGAAAGCCAAGTTCGTTACCGTCATCATCTCGAATACAGACTTCAGTTGAAGGGAGCGGTAAACCAATGGTGCCGTTGTAAGATTTCAGGTTCATTGGATTCATGGTAACCGCAGGTGCAGTCTCGGTCATGCCGTAAGCTTCAAGCAAAGGACTCTGAGTCACTTCTTGCCAGCGCATGGCAACGGCTTCTTGAACGGCCATACCACCACCAAGAGAAAGTTTAAGACGAGAGAAGTCAACCTGATCAAATCCAGGAGTATTTAACAAGCCGTTAAATAAAGTATTCACGCCCGTTAGTGCAGTAAAACCAATATTCTTAATCTCTTTTACAAATCCAGGCATGTCTCGAGGATTAGTGATAAGAACATTGTGACCACCATACTTCATAAAGACCATGCAGTTAGCCGTTAGTGAGAAGATATGGTAAAGAGGCAACGCGGTGATAACCACTTCTTCTCCAACACTCAACTGTGCTTCTAGCCAGGTTGAGGCTTGTGAGATATTGGCAATCATGTTGCGATGTGACAAAACGGCGCCTTTAGAAACCCCGGTTGTACCACCCGTGTATTGCAAAAAGGCGATATCTTCGCCAGAAACTTCCTGGCGTTCGAAAGACTGATTTTTACCTTTGTCTAACACATCATTAAACCAAAGGACATTGTCTAACTGATAGGCAGGCACCATCTTTTTAACATGCTTGATGACGGCGTTCACGAGCCAGCGCTTAATGGTTGGGAAGCGATCGCCAATCGAAGTCAATATCACATGCTTAACTGGCGTTTCTTTAATCACTTCCTGCAAGGTGTTGGCAAAGTTCTCAACAATAACGATGGCGTCAGCTTTCGCGTCGTTCAGCTGATGCTTCAGTTCACGAGGAGTATAAAGAGGGTTAACATTAATAACGGTCATCCCAGCGCGCAAAATACCAAAGATGGCAATAGGATATTGAAGCAGATTAGGCATCATAATCGCTACACGAGCGCCACGCTTTAACCCCAGTTCATTTTGCAAATAGGCAGCGAAGTCGCGCGACAGCTTATCCAGCTCTGCGAAGCTCATGGACACGCCCATATTAGAAAATGCTGGGCGCTCAGGGAATTTTTTGACGCTTCCCTCAAAAATATCAACAATAGAGCTCTCAGTCGGGCTAACCGTGTGGGGCACCCCTTCTGGATAACTGTTCAACCAAACTTTCTCCATCCTCAACTCCAGAACTTTTTTAAATTTTTGTTTTAATCGAATTATCCCATCAATGCTAACAGCAGAGAAGCCTTTAGAAAAGCACTTGTCCGACCAATTCATCTAGGAAAATTCGATTTCGTCCAATTTTCGACCAAAAGGGTAAAAAGTGGCGGATTTACGCCGATCTCCTAGACTTAATAGAATTTAGAGTAAAAAGAATGGTTTGGGAGCATCAGTGCTAAAAATTCATGATTTGACCATCTTACTGGTTGAACCCTCGTCAACTCAGCGAAAAATCATTATTAATAATCTCGAGACCGCCGGTGTCGATAAAGTGGACGGTGTCGAAAGCGGGCAACGAGCCTTGGAAGAACTAGAAAAATTCGTCCCTGACCTAGTCATTAGCGCCATGTACTTCGAAGATATGGACGCCGCAAAGCTCATTCACTCTATGCGCGAAAAACCAGAACTATCCTCTGTCCCTTTTATGTTAGTTTCCAGCGAAACACGTTTTGGCATGATCGACCCAGTTCGCCAGGCGGGAGTGGTGGCAGTTCTGCCCAAACCCTTTGAAGCCGCCGATTTAAAACGCGCCCTCGATAATACAATTAACTTTCTGGAGCCTGATGAGCTGGAGCTTGAAAACTACGACGCCACCGAAATCCGAGTATTGGTGGTTGATGACAGTCGAATGGCCAGAAAGTTTATCTGTCGAACGCTTACCGATATGGGGATCCAACACATCACGCAAGCCGACGGCGGTGATACAGCCATCGACATTCTAAAAGATAGCTATTTTGACCTCATTGTCACCGACTACAATATGCCCGAAGTGGATGGCAAAGCTTTGGTTGAGTTTATCCGCTCCAGCGAAACCCACCTGCATGTGCCAGTGTTAATGGTAACCAGTGAACAGAGTCGTGCTGTTTTAAATAATATTGAACAAGTTGGCGTATCTGCGATCTGTGATAAGCCCTTCGAGTCTGATCATGTAAAACAGCTACTCATGCAAATTATGAAATAGTCGGGTCGTTATTTCTGGCTTATAAACTGCTCTATTGCTAATGCCACCGCTTGAGGCTGCTCCATGTGTACATGATGCCCGCCAGACAATGCGCTGGTTGTCAGGTGAGATACTTTCTCTTTGCGCGCTTGAATAATGGCGTTTTCTGTAAACATCCCCTGCTCTGCTTCCAGCAATAATACCGGGCATTCGATGGCCTCCAATAAGGGCGTCAGTTGTTCTTCTGTCAAACGCGAGACACTGGACACTCTTAAACGCGGATCACTACGCCAGGTAACCCCTTCATTCACATCATTGAGGCCACGCTTAACGATGGGCTCAATCACTTCGGGTTCCATTTGGGAAACTTTAGCCCGATGGGTCAGTGCCAATTGGTAAGACGGATAAACAGGCTTTTGCTTACCCAGCAGCGCACTGCGATCAGCAATTGAATCGCGCATTTGTTTAAGCGATTTGCTGGCCGGTAGCGTCAACGGCCCTAAAGCCTCTATCAAAATTAGCTGACGCACTTTGCCTTGCTGGGAGGATGTATAGGTTGTTGCCGCAGCCCCCCCCATAGAGTGTCCCACTAATACAAAGTCCTTAAGCTTCAACTCCGCAACCAGATCTTGAACCACAAACACCAGATCTAAAAAATGATAAGCCATGCCTGCTGGTAGATGGTGGGATAAACCATGCCCAGGGAAATCGAGCAAGATTAATCGATGTTGCTGAAGATGAGGAACAAGCGGATAAAAGCTGGCCAGATTATCTAACCAACCATGCAGAAACACCAAAGGCTCTCCATTGGCGTTGCCGTGTTCCTCGATGGCACACTCAACGCCGCATAGAGATAAAGAATAACGTTTAACAGGCTTAATCGTGGGGGTTGTCTTTAACCCGTTTGATGGCTTTGAGAACTTGTCTTCTGGCATATTTTTTTAAGTCTTTCACTTCTTCCATTAATGTCGGCCCTGGATTTTGTTTCTCCAGAATGTTGCAGACATATTTGGGGGGCATATTATTTAAAGCAATCGCAGCAATATCTTGGATAGCAATATCCGTCACGTTAAACTCAGGCTCTCCAGATTCAATGACATCATTAATTTCTTCAAATACAATTTGCTCAGACAAATTTTCCAAACCGTCACGGAAATCAATGTCTTTAAACATGCATGCAGCCCTCATAAAAAGTGAATGAAAAGTGCGCTGTAATAAGATTGGCTGGTATTATTTTGCCACCTTCTCATCGTTACTATAGAGAAAGCACTCTGCTAAAGAGCAAAACGAGATATGTGATAAAAATGAGCCATTTATTTTATTACTCCCAAACTAAATTTACACAATAGGGCTGATAGCGCAAGTTTTATTGCCCAAAAAGCCGATAGAGCTAGAGCAATTCATTTTTCATCCATTGAACAACGCAGTCTGACCTAAATGCTTTTCGCCTGATTCAGGATCGCTGTTTATTGGTACATGTCAGTAAGCCGCAGACAAAAAAAAGCCGCTTAACTCAGTAAGCGGCAATATGATAACTAAGAGAATAAAGGTATAGCCTTAACTTCAGGGAGCTATAGTCTTACACCCATCAACCAGAGGAACTATTGAATGGTTACTTACTTTGAGCGGCGCTATGGCCAAAAGTTCCTCGACTTATCAAAAAATCTCCAATTATTTAAAATTCTCTTATGAAACAAAAGCTTGCAGTTCTTTCTGTTCTTGTTGAGCAACAAAACGTCCCTTCTCGTCACGGCCAATTTGCGCCATCGCCGTATGAATATCATGAGTAAAAAACAACCAATTCTGTTGTTCATGCAGCTGTTGTAGCAAATTTTGCTTTTCTTCAATCAGATGCTCCGGAAAACGATCGTATCCCATAGTGACGGGCAAATGCACCCAGGGCACTCCAGGAATCAAATCCGCAGCAAAAGTCACAGAAGCGTCTTGTAGCTTCACTTCCGTTAACAGCATTCCAGGAGTGTGTCCTTCGCTGATCGAGAAAGAATAATCTTCAGTTAAGATATCGCAATGACGTCCATCCACTAAATGAAGGCGACCACTCTGTTCCAACAGCTTGTTAAGCGCAGGTAAAAAAGACGCACGATCACGAAAATGTGGCGCCTGGGCCCTTTCCCAATGTTCGCGACCCGTAATAAATTGAGCATTCGGAAACAACAACTCCGGCTCTTTACCTTCTTGCCATGCACTGAGTAGCCCACCCGCATGATCAAAATGCAAATGCGAAAGAATAACGATATCGATATCTTCGTGGCTTAATCCAATTTGCTGCAACGAATCAAGCAATACATGCTCTTGTTCAACAACACCAAAACGCTGTTTTAGCTTGGGCTCGAAGAAAGCACCAATACCAGTTTCAAGTAAGATATTTTTTGAACCGTCTTTTATCAGTAACGCGCGGCAACCAAGATCAATACGGTTAAGCTCATCAACCTGCACCCATTTTTCCCACATGGCTTTTGGCACATTACCAAACATCGCCCCGCCATCTAACTTTTGTGAGTTACCTATTACAGAAAACAATTGCTTTGACATAGACTGGTCCCTCTATTATCAATACAGAATAAAATCAGTTTGCACCATCGAGCCTCAGGCCGTCCAGTACCACTTTAATAATGAATGAGTTAAAACGTGAAGTGGGCGTAACTCAGTTACGCCCAATAATGATTAGGCTTCTGATGTCGCCAATTTCTGAGTGTTTTCCATATCCTGAATATCTTCTAGCTTTTCAATCTTAAAATTGTATAAGCCGTAGATAATAGAAATCACTGGGTTAATCAGGTTAAAGAAACAGAAAGGTAAATAAGCCAGTGTAGCAACGCCTAAAGTACCAGCCATATAAGCGCCACACGTATTCCATGGAATCAAGGGCGACGTAATGGTTGCAGAATCTTCTAACACTCGCGAGAGGTTTTTAGGATCTAATTGACGTCGTTTGAACTCCGATTTATACATGCGTCCAGGCAATACTATGGCAATGTACTGATCACCAGCAACAACGTTCGTTCCGATACAAGTACAAATAACGGTAACAATCAGAGAACCAGTGCTATGTACCAGAGCCAGAGCAGAAATCACTAGACGCTGTAACAACTCGGTTTTTTCTAGCACAGCGCCAAAGGTCAAGGCACACAAAATCAACCATACGGTGTTCAGCATGCTGCTCATACCGCCACGGCTTAATAAGTCATTAACCGCTTCATTTTCGGTAGTGATTTTAAAACCATTAAATAGAGACGTCCAAGCTGCATTAAGCTGAGTAACAAAGCGTCCGTGATCTGACTCGCCTGCAAACACCAACATACCTTCTGGTTGCAATAAGAAGGCAAACACACACCCCACCAAAGCACCAATCATAATAGTCGGAAAAGCAGGAAACTTCTTTATGGCTAACCCTAACACCACAAATAAGGGAATCAATGACCAGATAGAAATATTAAAGTGCTTATCAAGAACGCCTAACGTTGAACTCAGATCCGTATCAAAAGTCGGTGTTGTCTGAACAATACCAATCACCAAAAAAATAATGATCGCCAGGATAATACTGGGAACCGTTGTCCACGCCATGTGACGAATATGAGTAAAGAGATCCGTTCCGGCAACTGCAGGCGCAAGGTTGGTTGTATCTGACAAAGGCGACATCTTATCGCCAAAATAAGCACCAGAAATAATCGCACCGGCTGTAATCTCTGGCGACAACCCTAATCCAGAGGCAATCCCCATCAGGGCAACACCAATAGTACCCGCCGTCGTCCAGGAGCTACCAATACTGATAGAAACTAACGCACATATAATACAGGCCGCTACATAGAAAAATGTTGGATTCAGTATCTGCAATCCAAAATAAATCATGGTTGGCACAGTACCAGAAAGAATCCACGAACCGATAAGTGAGCCTACAGCGAGAAGAATTAATATAGCGCCTAAAGCCGTAGAGATACCTTTTACGATCCCCTCTTCTATCCCCTTCCAATCATGACCGTTTTTAATACCAATTAAAGCCGCAATACCCGCAGCGATAATCAATGCGATCTGATTAGCTCCATAGGATGAATCCGCGCCATATAGCCAAACAGATGTTCCCAACATAGCAACCAGTGCCAACACAGGGATCAGCGCATCAATAATACTGGGCGATTTATACTGTGATTCGCTCATAAAACCTCAAGATGTCTATAAACAAAAAAGCAGAGCTTTGATGCTCTGCTTTACTTCTGATTAGCCAATAAGGCTCACACCGAAGAAACGATCAAGGACCGTTACCAGTGCAATCACACCCAAGATAGCTGGGCAGATAAAACGTAATGCAAAATTAATGTACTTCAGTAAGAAGCTGTCTTTGATAGACGCATCACTGGCAGCCAACTCTTCATTCAGGTTTTCGGTACGCCATACGTAGGCAGCAAACACTGAGATTAAGAATCCACCAATAGGCAAGAAAGTATCACTGGCCAGATCTTCCATCAAATCCATAAAGCTGATCGCACTGTCATGTCCTGGCAAGGTTACAAAGGACGATAACCACTCAACAGAACCATTAGATAACATGGAAGGAATGCCTACCAAGAAGACAACCAGAGCTACAACCCATACCGTCTTTTTACGCTCTGTACCAAACTCATCAACAGCAAATGAGGTAGGCACCTCAAGTAATGATACTGTCGAAGTTAAAGCAGCAAAAGACAGCAGCAAGAAGAACACAGAACCCACAACGGTACCAATGGTTCCACCTAATGACTCAAATACGCCAGGTAAAGTCACGAAGATCAAACCCGCTCCGCCATTAGGCTCAAGCCCCTGACTGAATACAAAAGGAAACATCATAAAGCCAGCTAAGAAGGCGATACCAACATCAGCTAGCGTAATCATTGCGCCAGAACCCACGATATTTTGGTTGCGCTCAACATAACTACCATAGGTAATTAGGGCACCCATTCCTAAGGATAGAGAGAAGAAAGCCTGACCTAACGCAGAATAAACCACATTACCGGTGATTTTTGAAAAGTCTGGGATCAGATAGAACTTCACACCTTCTATCGCATTGGGCAAAGTCAACGCGTAGAGCAACAAGGCAAGGATGAGAACCAGTAATGTTGGCATTAGAATTTTAGCGGCACGTTCAATACCACCTGCAACACCATTCGATACAATGAAGGCTGTCGCTATCATAAAGCAGATGGAATAAAGGCCGATTTTAGTCACGTCTTTAATAAAATCAGAGAACTGAGCGCCGATACCAAAGTTAGAGCTCAACATCTCTAAGAAGTAACCAAATGCCCAACCAGCAACGACGTTATAGAACGAGAGAATCACAACGCCCGCCAGTACTCCAAGATAACCAATAATGGCCCAGTTCTTAAAGCCAAGCGCTTTAAAAGCACCTACCGGGTTACGTTGCGTTTTACGTCCAATAGCGATCTCTGCCACCATGACAGGAAAACAAAGGATAAAACAAAATAACAGATACATGATAACAAAGGCGGCACCACCTCCATTACCTACTTCAAACGGAAACTTCCAGATATTGCCTAGTCCGATGGCCGAACCAGCCGCCGCAAGAATAAACCCCAAGCGTGAATTAAAGTGACCACGATCAGCCATACTTATCTTTCTCTTTTAGTTGTAATTGATAAACAGCGAACGTTAGCGACGTTGGCTTCCTTTTCAGAGATGCTGCATCGCAATAACTAGCTAAACATTTTTTTCAGGCAGCAATAACACCACAAACGGCTTGTCGATGGCAAGTCGCTCTTGGCTTTGAGCCATGAGATTTAATGAAAATTTTGCACTTTGTACATTTTACGAGCAGTGTTTGTTTCAATGTCTCTACAATTGTTAACAAATACGTCAATGACAAAAGCAAGGGTACTTGATTATATCCTTAGAACAAGCGAGAGCATTCCCTTGAAGTTGGATAAAGGGGTAGAGTCAATGGAGCTAAGTAAATAGGACTGGGAACAAAAATAAACAAGCTGCCTTAAAGGCAGCTTGTTGGGATGTTTAAACTTCGGCTAATTGACCGTTTGCGATGCGGAAATTGCGTTCCGTTACACTGTCAGTCACAAAGCTTGTATTGCTGTAGTGAGAAGTTAGAGCATCCGCTGGTGCGATCTGTTTGTAGCTCACGTCGAAGTTATCTGAATCAACGGTGACCACTGCCACACCATGGTTAGTGGTATCAACAAAACGATTCTGAGGCGTTGTATCTCCATCTGGTACACTGCCCGCCACCAGAAAGTCATTAAGCATCGCCAATAAAGCATCACGGTTAGGTAGCGTGCTCAATAAAGGATCCGTCGTTAACACCCCTTCGATCAGCTGACCGAATGTGGCCGATGATACCGACGATGTTGTAAAGCTAAACACGTCATTTCCGTGATCCGTTGCAAAAGCAGCGTGAATATCACCAGCCAAAGTCACAACATTGTCATAACGCCCTAACACATCATTCAACATGCGTTGCTTCTCGGTTGGGAAACCATCCCACTGATCAGCATTTAAGTAGAAGCGCTGATTGAAAGGTGCCGGAATGCCTAACGCAGGATTTCTTAAATCCAACACCATTGGTGTGAATGAAACCGAGTTTGCAAACACCTTCCACTTAGAATTGGTTACCGAGAAGGTATGATGAAGCCAGCTCACCTGCTCGTCACCCAACGCATTTTCACCATTGCGATCAACAGCAGCACGACGATAACGCGCGTATAAGTCATAGGTATCTTTAAGCACAAAGTAACGCGAACCCAGATCAGAGAACAAACTGGTTTTGCCTAAAGTAAAGAACGCCAGTCCCGCATCCAGAGTTGCTGCAACCGCATCACTGATCAAAGGGATTTGCTGTGCTGGAGGCAGTTGCGCATTCAGCTGGGTTAAGAAAGTATTAACTACTGTTACCGCCAACTCGCCCTGTACTACCTCTACGGCTTTGGCCTGAGCAGCTGCCGCATCAAGACCTTCTTGCATATAAGCCGCAGTCACAACCTGTGTTAACGGCGCTTTATAGCCAGCGAAAGGACCTGCCTCAACATCAATATAAGGACTGAAGTTTGACTTCACATCGTCATAAGAAACACCCACACGAGATAGAACCATCGTCAGAACGTCTCGGTTCATAACCACAGTACCAGGGAAGGCATCTTCAGGAATCAAATGATCCGGACGATAAGAGCGGTAGTCGGCACAAGCGATGTGCAAATTCTTACCAAAGTTAAAGTCGCGATAGATTTTTGCCTGTGGGAACAATTGCTCATCAGAAACAGTAATTGGGCTAGCGCCCGTGCCACGCGTTTGATCAATTGGCATAAATTCAAAATAAGCACGCTCAGCATTGCGACGACGGTCTTGATTCTGCTCGTTAGATTGTCCATCAAAATAAGTCGCATTGTCCTGCCAGCAATCATCAGAAAACTCATGGTCATCCCAGATACAGATCATTGGAAAACGAGCATGAATTTGCTGTAAAACAGAATCAGAACGATAAGTTTTGTACAGTTCACGATAGTTGCTTAAGCTTTGAGCCGCGTGATAGGTATTATCACCGGAGCCTAATGTAATTGCGCCCGCTTCATCAGAAAAACTCACAGCACGCTCGGAGTTAGGATTCTGGAAGCTGGGATCGCCTGTCGTTTCATAAACATAATCGCCAAGATGAAGAATGAAATCTAAATCTTCATTTAACAAAGCCAGGTAGCTATTAAAATATCGGCCTGTCATGTCCTGACAGCTCACAAAACCAAACTTCACCTGGGTATCGCTATCTGGTGCTGGCGCAGTTTTAGTACGGCCAACGATTGAACGATAACGTGTATTGCCTTTGGCATAGAAGAATCGATAGTAATAGTGGGTGTATGGGCTAAGACCCGTCACTCGCACTTTTAAACACCCATCAAAATCTTGTTCAGCAATGGCTGTTTGATTAACTACTACCTGAGTGAAATTTTCATCTTTAGCAACCTGCACTACTACTCGCATGTCACCAGACACATTTGGGTCAACCACTCGAGTCCATAAGAGAACATGTTGCGCAGCAGGATCACCTGAAGCTAAGCCTTGCGGAAAAAACTCCGCGCCATCAACGTACGATAAATCATCGTCATCGGAATCAAAACAACCGGTCAACCCTGTTAAAGAAACAGCACTGGCACTCATCACAAGAGTTTTTAAAAGTTTACGTCGCGATACTTGAGTGGTCACACCTTACACCTCTTACCTGTTTTTATTTGGCCTCACTATAAGTTAAGCCCGCGCACAGCGCAAATGGCATTTTTACGACATTTTTTAGCACGCAAGGGCTTTGTTGACAGCTTTGATAATCAACCTTGGTCGCAGAATAAAAAGCCATCAGGTCCGCTGGATTTAAGTGAGGATTCGAATTATTGAAATCCAGATGGACCGATATAAACCATATAAAAAACAAATACACTGACATTTTGGGACAAAAGTGTGATGACCCTATTTAAGGGCCACTTTTGTTACAATCTTATGTCAAATTGAGTGACTCTGAATGACGGACCTGACCTTGCCCTTTCACAATAAAACGAGGGATGGTTAAAGCCTCAAGTCCCATAGGGCCATACCAATGCAACTTGGAAGTAGAGATACCAATTTCTGCACCAAGTCCTAGTTCACCACCGTCCGAAAAGCGTGATGAACAATTGACCATCACCACCGCACTATCGATGGCCTCAACAAATTGATTGATAACCGAGTCGGATTGACTCACCACCACTTCAGTGTGTGAAGAGCTGTATTGGCGAATATGTTCAATGGCTTGCTGTGCGTCATCAACGATTTTTACGGACAAAATTTTATCAAGATACTCACAACCAAATTCATCAAGGGTGGCCGTTGCGTTAAATCCTTTATCAAGATCCTTATGAGGATAAATCCTTAACTCACAGTCATGCTGCTGGCAGATCTCAGTTAATAAATTCAAAAAGTCATTGACAATAGCTTTGTGCACCACTAAACCTTCCAGCGCATTACACACCGATGGACGTGACAACTTTCCATCTTTTACGATACTTAGTGCCTGATTCAAATCAGCAAACTCATCCACATAACAATGACACACACCTTTGTCATGTTTTAATACCGGAATACAGCTTTGTTCCGACACGGCTTTAATTAAATTGCTTCCACCACGAGGGATCACCAGATCAATCCATCGGTCTTGCTTTAATAATGTGGCAACCATTTCATGGGATTGTTCTGGAACACCACGCACCATGGCAGGATTTAAATCCAGCTCCGCAAGCACTTGACTCCATAACGACAACAGACATTGATTACTGGCGACTGATTCACTGCCACCTCGCAATAGAGTTACGTTTCCAGATTTAAATCCTAAACTCGCCGCATCGATAGTTACATTGGGCCGAGATTCATAGATCATTAAAATGACACCAATAGGAACTCGTCTGCGCTCGATAAGCAAACCATCATCTCGCTTAGTTTGTTGCACTAACTGCCCAACAGGATCATCCAGTGTTGCAACCTGACGCACGGCTTCGGCCATCGCTTTGATTCTTGCGGGTGTTAGTAATAGGCGCTCAATAACACTAGCGCTTAAACCTCTGTCTTGAGCCCTCTCTATATCTTGCTTATTAGCAGTCAAAATACCTTCTTGTTGCGCTTCGAGTTCATCGGCTAAACGCCGTAAAACACGATTTTTTTGCCAAGTGCTCAGTGTTTTTAGTTGTTGTGCTGCAACTCGGGATTGAGCCAGCCAGGTATTAAGCGATTGCATATTAACTCCCCTCCACGATAACAAGATCGTTTCTATGAACAATAATTTGTGATTTCTGATTGTGTTGTAACGATAGATCGGTTTTTGATAAAGCCAGCCATTGCGATAAAGTGTTAGAGGCCACCCTTATTTTTCCTCGAGCAATCACTTGCCCAGATGGTTGTGCGCACACATCAACAATATCAGCGGTTCCAAAAGAACCTTCGCAAGAACGAACACCAGGTAACAATAGTGATGCACCATGTTGCGTTAAGGCTTGCCGTGCACCATCATCAACAAATACTTTTCCTAAACTGCGTGATGTTTCCGAGAGCCAATAGCGATAACCTGGTAGTACTTTATTTCCTGGTGTTAACAAGGTTCCTGTGTGATGGAATCCTTTGAGTCGCGACCAGAGTTCCGTTTTTTCATCGGTGATGAGTGTGCCGATACCTCGGCGGGCAACCGAGCGAGCGGCTTCCACTTTTGTTTTCATGCCGCCAGTTCCCATGGCGCTACATTCTGCAGATAACCATTGAGTCAAACTTTCGTCATGAGCGTCCATTTCGGTGACGGCCTGCTGACAATGAGGATAGTCCTTATAAATAGCCGCAACATTGGTAATGAAGATCAAGCCCTGAGCATTCGACATCGCCGCAATAAAAGCCGCTAAATTATCGTTATTGCCAACCACTTTACTGCCTTTATTAACGGCATCGTTTTCATTAACGATAGGAATGATGGAATGCTCCAGCATGGTTTCGATTAATGCCTGTGTTTTAACGTAAGCTTCCCGTCGATCAAAATGCTCTCGATCAATGAGCACCTGCGCTAATGGCTGCTGCAAATACTGCTTCCAATGCCCCATAATCGTATCTTGCCCAACGGCAGCAAATACTTGACGATGCATTTCATGCTCTCGATTTAACTCAGTTTCAGATAACCGAGCCTGGCCACAGGCAACCGCTCCTGAGCTAACCAGAATAACCTGAGTACCGCGCTGCTGAAGTTTTGCTATCTGTTTGGCGATCTGCTGAATAGCCTCTGTATCTTGATGGCAAAACAGCTGGCTACCGACTTTTATTACCACTCGTTGCTTGTTACCCATTTCTTTCACCCATAAAAAAACCCGCAGACTCATGGAGGCTGCGGGTTTTATAAATACAATACGAAGCTACCCGCCGCCTTTGGGAGGCACGGGAGCTGGAGCATTAACAGAATTTTGGCAATTAAAAATACTCATACAGCCATTATTAAATGGCCTATACCCCGAAAACAAATAATTACTGGTTATATCCCAATACGACTGAACAAGTCGCTGAGCTTTGATACCCACTCCGTCAACACCGGATGGTCTTCTTCAAAATGATGGGCAACTTCCGATAGCTGTTGCATAAAATATTCATCGGGTTCAGGTACTGAATCTGGATTTGAAAGCAGGTTTTGAATATCCTGGCGAGCGTTAATAACTTCTTTGGCAATTTGTTGATCATCAATCGACAACTCACCCAACTTTTGTTCAAAACTCTGTAGCAAGTAGATGATATCGTTTGCTGGCATAGCCGGTTTCCTTTTATCTCCCCAAAAACAACAAATAAAAAAACAGGTTGCTCAATAACACTGTCTTTTTATCAAGCTCTACTTTAAATTTAGACTATAAATTTAGGATAAACAGGCAAAACTCAGCGTAAATTATCAATTTGGCAGAAAACGAAGGTATTCCTTTACCTTTTGGATCAATGCTCTAGTAAATTGCGACTCCTTAGTGAGCATCATAAAGAGTTTTTAGCCAACCACGGATTAGCTGCTTCTCAAAATACAATTTGGTCTGACGTCGTTTTAGTGCGCGTGAGCCAGTTAAAGTAAATAGCTCTTTAAGCTTTTCTTCTCCATGACTAATCACCTGATTCGACTCATCCAGCAATCGGTACTCCAACACAATGCGCACACGAGTCACATCCTCAATAATACGTCGAGGTTCATGAATAGGGGCATACTTAATGTCACTTTCTCCAGCGCGGTCAACGTCTAGAATACGCAACTCTAATGTATGGCCTGCTTTTAAAATCTTTTTGTCTTCCTTAGCAAAAAACTTGTCCATCTCCTTGATAAACATATTAATTTCTCGCTTAGCGGGTTGCCCAGAAAGGTAAATGTCCGTATATTCTTTTGGTTTAACATATTCAGCCTTAATGGTGGCCTGTGCGATTGATGAGAACATCAACGATACCAGGATCATGCAAATGTATGGCTTCATCTTTAACTCCTGACTTCAACCTGAATTTAGCGTTATTAATTGTTTGAGGAAACGCACTCTCTCATTTACTATGAGCTTTCCTCTTTACCCATTTGATCGCAACATGATCAAATGAAGATAAAATGAATCTTTCTTGAGCTACGAAACGAATGATGACACGGTTTCTCGACAGCGAAATTCACACTTTGAGATATCAATGGCATCGCGTCTGCCTTAAACGGCTGCTTTCTATCCTCATAGCCTTCAGTATCGTTAGCACCAGCCATCTGGCTTTTGCCGTTCCTCCAGCCACCGCGCAAAGTGGCGGATTAACCCATATTAATGATTTAAACGAAAAAGCCCAGGGTTTGGTTTACAAACAACCTAAAGAAGCCATTAAATATTGTCAACAAGCACTCCAAAAACTGGTAGAGCACCCCAATCAAGATCTCGAGTATCAGATAAAGCTGACTATGGCCGATGCCTATACCGAGCTGGAAGCCTTTGACGACTCTATTGATATCTTAATAAAGCTCATTGATAAAGCCGGTGACCAACAACAGCATCACCGCAAAGCTCAAGCCTTTGAACGTCTTGGAGAGGTCTATTGGTACCAGGGTAAGGTGTATAACGCACTCCATGTATTAGAACAGGCTCGAAAAATTTACAAAGATGCCCAGATGAGCAAAGAGCTAGCCTATACACATAACAACCTGGGCATTATGTTTCGCCATATTGGAGAATATCAAAGTTCTTTAGAGCACTATCTCGAAGCTCTCAGTATTAAAGAAAAACTCAATGACAAAGAAGCCGTCGCTTCGACTCATAATAATATCGGTGTACTTTATCATGAACTAAAGCAGTACGATAAAGCATTATCCAACTTCGAAAAGTCCATTCATCATTTTACTAAACAGAACAATCGCCGCGAGCTTGCCGACCCTTTACATAATAAAGGCATGACGCTGGAGGCCAGTGGCGAATACCAGGCTGCACTCAAGCACTATGTTGAGTCGATGGAAATAGAGACTGAGTTCGACAACCAAAAAGGCATCGGATTTTCGTATGCCAATATTGGCGCCCTTAACTTAAAACAGAAAAAGTATCACGATGCAGAACAAAATCTGCAACGAAGCCTGGCGATTGCCCGCACTATCAAGATGCCCTCTATCGCCACCAAAGCACTTTTGCATCTTGGTGAACTGCATACCCAAAAGGGTAATAAGACCGTCGCCATTGAATATCTAACTCAAGGCCTTGAGCTCAGTCAGGAAATTGAAGAAAAGACCAAAGTCAGCGAGTTCCACCAAACCTTATCGTCCACTTACGAAAGCATCGGCGAATACGACAATGCCCTGTCATATTATAAAGCTTTTAAAAAAATCACCGATGAACTGAGTGACGCTGAGAGTCAAAAGTACATTAACAGACTGCAAATAAAAAGCGATCTGGTGCAACGAAATAAAGAAGTTCAGATACTGCGCCAAGAGAATCAAATTAAATCGCTGCAATTAGAGAACGAACGTCATACCTACCAAATGTTCCTGGGGTTTGGAGTCGCCTTACTGATTCTCTTCTGTCTGGTCATGCTGATTATTTTTCATCGCAATAAGATGAAGCGAGAGCGCCATCTTCTTGAGCATAAACACCAACTTGATGAACTCAAGGCTCAATTTTTAACTCAGTCTTCTCATGAGTTGCTCACACCCTTAGATGGAATATTAAACGTATCGCAAGAGCTGCGAGAGGAGTACTCCTCTCAATCATCGAACTATAAGCGTTTGACGATGATTAACAATAATGGTCAAAGATTACAGGTACTTATTCGTAATCTGCTAGACTTCGCAGCCGTCAGAAACCAACAGTTTAATACTTACAAAGAACCTTGCAGTCTGGTGGATGCCAGTAACGAGGCCGTAAGAATATTGCAAAGCGATGGCGAGCATCAACGCTTTCACATACATAACAATCTAACGGACACTTTGAGTCAGGCCTATGCCGAGCAGGACAGATTGATACAGATATTTTATAATAGTATCAACTATGTGACACACTTGGTGAGTGAAGGTACTATCTACCTTCATGCACATACTCACGGTAATCACTGCATTGTACGGATATCCAATGGCGACTTGCTCGAGAGCAATGAATTTGACTCGCAGGAGAGGCAGCCTTTGCCCGATGGCGTCGATGCCAACCTGGATATCAACCTAACACGCCATCTTGTAGAAGCCTATGGTGGTGAGCTATGGCTAGAGCAAGATAGTGAACACAAAATAAACTCAATTTATTTTTCTTTGCAAAAATTAATGAACTAAAAGTAACGGCCCAGAAATGTCAGAAACAACTCCAACAACCGATGAACTTGTTACCGCAAAACTCAATCTCGAAACAGGCGTATTGAGCTGGAAAGAACTCGAATTGTTTTTTGCTCGAGGCCAATTGATTCTAGTCAAGTCTGGTGCTGATCTAGTGGATGCCGCCAAACATTTTGCCAATGATGACAAAGCCATGGTTCAACAGCTGCTAGATAGCGCAACAGTTCGCCAACCTGATCTCGACTGGGTTAAAGAAAACTGCCAGTCAGACACTCAATTTTGGGCAGTGGTCATTTCGCCCTTTGTTTTAATCCAGAAAAAATAAGCCAATGAATAAACATCAGTGGATTCAGCAGCTCAATCTGGAGCCACATATTGAAGGTGGTTACTTTAAGCGCACCTATCAGTCAAAGCAGCGTTTTGATAAAACCTCAACTCAATCACGCCCACTGATGTCTTCTATTTATTATCTCCTGACTGATGACAGCCCAATTGGCCACTTCCATAAAAACCAGTCAGATATCATGCACTACTGGCACGCGGGAGAAAGCCTGACTTATTACCTGATTAATCCAGAAGGTGAGCTGACTCATCATCAATTGGGCCCAGACGCCAGCAAGGGTGAAAGCCTTCAACTAATAGTGCCAGGTGGTTACTGGAAGGCAACAGAATTAAAACAAGGAGAATATGGCTTGCTTTCAGAAGCCGTTAGCCCAGGCTTTGACTATCAAGATATGATGTTAGCGAACGCGGATGAGATGGCTCATCACTACCCTCATCTTTGGCCTCAAATTCAACGATTGTGTCGTTCATAAATATGATATTTACATCTTCAGTATTTAAAAAATTTTCCGTGAAATTGTTCGTTTGCCTACTTTGTTTGCTTTTAACCTCCTGTGGTTCGGATAAATCCCTCGCTCCATTAAATCATAATGACGTTATTCTTGCTTTTGGCGACAGCCTGACCGCTGGCACGGGAGCCTCTCAAGGTAACGATTACCCATCTCAGTTGGCCCAATTAACCGGCTTTGAAGTCATCAATGCAGGGATACCAGGCGACCAAACTCAAGATGGTTTGCGCCGTATTGATGAAGCTTTGACCCGCCATCAACCAGCATTAGTGATTTTGTGTTTAGGGGGTAATGATTTTTTACGCAAAAAAAATAAAGAGGCGGTACAACAGAACCTCATTACCCTAATCGAAAAAATTCAGCAAAGTAACGCTCAAGTTCTGCTTGTGGCGGTACCCGAACCAGCACTATTCCTATCAGACTCAGATTTGTTTAATGAGGTGGCAGAGCAGATGAATGTGCCACTGCTTGATGATTTATTGACAGATTTACTCTCTGATTCTGAACTAAAATCAGATACGATTCATCTTAATAATCAAGGGTATCAACTGTTTGCCGCAGGCATTCAAGAAAAACTTCAACAACTTGGAGCCTTTTAAAAAGTTAAAGATCTTCTTCGCGGAGGATCTCCAAACGCTCATCGTACCCGGCAAACCCCACCCGAAACCACAATGCAGGAAATAAAGGATTAGGCAAAATGTACAACCAAGCTAACCATCGTTGGCTGTGTTGTTCGTCTTTAACATGAAACCACACGTAAATAAATTTATAAAAACATATCCCTGGAATATAACTGCAACGAAGTTTAGTACTCTTAAGCGCAGAAGATTTGGCATAATAATTCCCTTCAAACAGTCTTATCTCTGTGCCTAACTGACCTTGTGCAAGAACCTCTCCTGATGATTTTAATACAATGCTAATTTTAGCCACAATCGACTCTCTCTCCGTCACTTAGTTTATAAGAAGACGGCGCTATTGTGCCATTAGTTACACTTTATACAATACCAGGAACTAATAGTAATTTAACCAACGTCAGTAACGAATCCTGTTCAGCAAGTCTTAATGCAATCGGAGACTGCTCCCAATAATAGGCGACCACCAAACCAATGCTTAATGCAATCCCCAAGCAAATCCGTGAAACCCGACTTTTAACCTGTACAACACTCATTGTTCCTCTCCAAATACAACCGGGTCCGTTACCGGACCCAGTCTTTCAGTACGACCTAATAACTGTCGTCTCGAAAACGTCGAATATAAATCGACGCTGCGATAAACACCGCACAAACCAACAATCCAATCCAGAAGGAAGATTGACTTAAGGCATCACCATAAGCTTTATCTTCAACAATTCCTTTTAGCGACTCACCGACATCAACGCCCCAGCCAGCAATCATGTTAGCAAACTCACCGCTGCGTAATGTTAATCTCTCTACTAATATGATACCGCCAGGAATCAAAATGGATGCAAGGAAAGCATTTCTTTTTGCCGTTGCCGATACAAACCATACCCATCCTAATAGTGGCGCCATAGCGACTGAAAAATAAATCAGTAAAAACAGAGTATTAAGCAAATTAGTAAACAACGGAGTCGGTGCAATCACTACATCCCATACAGGAATGTTGTTAATAGCCGCCCATATAGAACCCAGCAATAACAACGCAACCTGAGTAATCATGGCGATAACACCGCTGATCACAGGGATCAACAAGAACGCTGCGCAAACTTTTGACAGTACCGTTTGCAAATCAGACACAGGCATCGACTTCCAGAACAAGATGCTGCGATCTCGACGCTCATCGTACAAGCTGCCTAATACATAAAAGTAAAGAACAAAGAACATCACAAATGAAATCGGTCCAAGAGCCATAGCGAAAGCGGCTTTACCAATATGCCCAGGAGCCGCCTGGATCTGCTTTAGATGTTCAGGATCAATATCACCATCATTAATGGTGATGCCCGTATCAGAAAAGATAAACTGCTGGGCAGTAATCAAAGCAAAAATAACCGAGAATAAAAGTACCGCACCAGTAATCGTTGGTGCCCACAAAAAGCTTTTGTTTTCCCAGTACTCTCGTTGAACAAGGGTTTTAAAGGTTGTTACATTCATGCTTCATCCCCTCCTCTCATTTTTGCAACAAACAGATCTGAAATGCTAGGTCGGTGAATCTCACCTAGTGTTTCAGCGACTTCCATAGAAAGTCCATCAAACAGCAACACCGTACGACCAAACACTTCACGACGACTTATCGGATTATGTTGAAGCGCCTGTTCCAGATTTTCTTTGGCCACCATCACTTCAACAAAGCGCTCACTCACATCATCCATGGTAGCGTTAAGCACTAACTCTCCGTCTTTAATGAAAACAACGTCGGTTAACAGATTTTCGATTTCTTCAACTTGGTGAGTCGTCACCAAAATACTGCGATTCTCATCGAAGAACTCAGTTAATAGCTCTTGATAGAAGTCTTTACGGTAAAGAATATCCAGCCCTAGTGTGGGCTCGTCCAGAACCAACAACTCGGCTTCAATGGCCAATACTAAAGACAAGTGCAGCTGTGTGGTCATCCCTTTTGATAAATGCCCTACCTTTTTATCTAATGGGATTTTGGTCTTCGCCAGAAAGCTTTCGGCCTTGCTGCGATTAAAGCCAGGATGAACGCCTTCTACATAAGATAATGCCTGCGATACTTTAATCCATCGTGGCAATACAGCAACATCGGCAATAAAACAAACTTTCTGCATCAGCTTATGACGGTCTTTTTGAGGATCTAAACCAAAAATCTCTAGCTCACCATCAAAAGAGGTCAATCCAAGAATCGCTTTTAAGATCGTTGTTTTGCCAGCACCGTTCGGACCAATTAAGCCAACAATACGACCACGCTCAACGTCAAAGTTAACACTTCGCAAGGCTTCAAATTTGCCGTAGGATTTCTTTAAACCACGTGCTTTAACAATACTAGTCATCAGAACCCTCCGTTTGGCGTTTTCCAGCGGCCAACAAGTCAGATGCCGATAGACCCAGGCGCTCAATGCGCTCTAAAATAACAGGCCAATCTTCGGTCAAAAACTTCTCTCTTTCCTTAGTTAACAAAGTATCTCTTGCTCCTGTTTTAACAAACATACCTAGTCCCCGTTTTTTCTCTACAATCTCGCCATCTACCAATTCCTGATATGCCTTAGACACAGTGATCGGATTTAATTGAAAATCCGCAGACACCTGTCTAACACTCGGTAATGCGTCACCATCACCTAGCTCACCATCTAAAATTGACGCAATCACCTTATCCCTAAGTTGACGGTAAATGGGCTGGTTGTCGTTCCAACTCGCTTGCATTCATTTTCACCTGTGCTTGTTAAACCTAATCAGTTGATGCCATTTCAACTGCCCTCACCAAACTGGTGTTGTACACAACTATAACACCACCATAGCAAAACACAAGCACTTCTTAGCTCAGGGCCATCGCAACACCATGGAGAGTTTTCTATCTTTATGATTTTTAATGCTTTTATTAAATGTTCAGGGTATGTAACAAAAACTGTCATAGAGAGGAACACCTATGGTAGGATGTGCCAGCCATTCGATAACAGGGGTATTCTGTGGATAAAAAGAAGGCGTTGATTGGCCTCGCGGTATTAATTTCTATAGCCATATTTGTCGGCTTGCTCAGTGCCGGTGTGGCACTATTAGCAGGCTTAGTTCTGGCGCTAACCCTTGGAAATCCATTTGTTTCTCATTGCCGAACCTATTCTGGTCACGCACTCAAAGTCGCCATTATTGGGCTTGGCTTTGGTCTATCCATTCAAAGCGTTGTGTTGACAGCCAAAGAGACATTCTGGTTAACACTGGCAACGATTGTCATAGCCATGGTCAGTGGCTTCTTACTAACGCGATGGCTAAAACTCGATAAAAACACAGGCTTATTAATCTCTTCGGGCACAGCTATTTGCGGCGGCAGTGCCATCGCCGCCGTCTCCCAAGCCATTAGCAGTCGCGGCGAGCAAACTATTATTGCAGTCACTGTAGTGTTTTTGCTCAACTTGGTGGCTTTGTTTGTTTTCCCGCCGTTGGGTCATTGGTTGGAGCTCACACAACAAGAATTTGGTACCTGGGCAGCCCTTGCTATTCACGACACAAGCTCAGTAGTTGGAGCTGCCGCTGACTATGGCAAGCAAGCTTTAGAGACCGCGACCACAGCCAAGTTAGCTCGCGCCCTCTGGATAATCCCGTTAACTCTGGTCATTACCTTATTATCAAATCAACAAGGCGGTCGCATTAATATTCCCGTCTTTATTATCTTATTTGTACTCGCCAGTGTCATTGCTAGCCTGTTGCCTCAATTTTCATTTATTTTTGAGTCAGTCGCCTGGCTGGCAAAACAGTTGTTGGTATTTGCCCTTTTTCTGCTTGGACTCAGTTTTGATAAAGCCGTTCTTAAGCAGCTAAACAGTAGACCGCTCATATTAGGAGTGGCGCTTTGGGTCATTCTGGCGAGCAGCTCTCTTGCCATGATTTTATGGATTTAACAGACGTAGGAATAATTAGTTATGTGGGTATTTGCACAATCACCATTAGATAGGCAATCACATTTAAGAGCATCCTCAGAGCATCTTAATGGCTGGCGGAACCATCCAGATCGCAATATCATCGCATTTGATAAGCAACAGCGTATTTTGGCCGCAAAATCAGATCCCGATTCATCACCAGAAGCACTTTCCTTTATTAATTTATCAGAGCATATAGACAACGCCGAGCTTAATGAAAATACTTTAATTTTTTTAGGTACTTATCAAGATACTCCCTGGTTTGGATATGAGTTAGATGTATTTCCACAATCATTGGAGCAACAGGCGGAATGGTTTGAAGTATGGCCCAACCTGGGATTGTTAGAAGAGCCATTCGCTTCAATTCTGGCTTATGCCAAAGCACTACTCTACTGGCATCAAACTCATCAGTTTTGTGGTCAGTGCGGAGGGGCAACCCATGTAAAAAACGGGGGGCACGAAAGACAATGCGGTCGTTGCGAGCGAATGCAATATCCCAGAACGGATCAGGCTATTATCGTTGCCACCACTTTTGAAGATAAGCTGTTATTGGGTCGACAAAAGCATTGGGCAGAAGGCCAATATTCGGTATTGGCAGGCTTTGTAGAGCCAGGCGAGTCGCTCGAACAAGCAGTACAACGTGAAGTCATGGAAGAAGCAGGTATTCCCGTCACTGATGTGCAATACCTTGGCTCTCAGCCCTGGCCTTTCCCATGCTCGCTGATGATAGGTTTTACCGCTAAAGCTGAGCACATGCGTACCCAGCTTTTTGATGATGAACTGGAAGAGGTGCTGTGGATCTCTCCACAAGACTATCTTGACAGGATTCAGGCCAAAACACTCCGGCGTCCGCGCACGCAGTCAATATCCGGCCACTTGATAAAACACTGGCTAGCCAGCCACCAGCTTCAGCTACCTTGAGTCTAAGTCAGGAGTCGTAATCCCACTCAGAACCAATGCTTTGATCCAGCTCTTTTAGCTCGCGCAGCACCTCAAGTCTGCGCCAGCGAGGCTCCGGTTCTTCAGTTTTTTCATTAAAATGCTCAACACCGAGTAACTTTGCCAACTCTTGGAAGTCTGTAGGTGATATCGCTTTTGAATGCGGCATAATCCGTTTCAACTCCGTATGCAGTTTGAATGAGTCACAATCGACATCAATACATATAAACATTAGGTATGACAACTTTGAGACAAATGCTTGAAAAATTAATGAAGTCCGGCAAAAGCACATCAAACGCCGACAGCCCCGGTAAATCCTCACGTGCCAAACGTTCCTTTGAGTGGATTATTTTGGTACTGATTTTTGTTGGTATTTATGCATGGCAGCATAGAGATCTGCTTGAGACCGATGGTTCTCTTTATGCCCCCGAGTTTAATCTGGTGGCTTTATCTGGTGGTGTAGAATCTTATCAACCCGCCGCAAGCAAGAAACCTGCGTTGTTTTATTTCTTTGCCCCCTGGTGCAGTATTTGTCACGCATCGATAGAGAATATGAATACGTTTAAAGAAGAGATCGCTCAGGGGCGCCTTGATGTATTTATTATTGCTCTGGATTGGCGTACAAAAGAAGAAGTAGAAGAGTTTGTCCGAGATCATGAGCTGCCTGTTAAGGTTTTGCTGGGTACGCGGCAGCAACAGCTGGACTATAGTATTCGAGCTTTTCCCACTTATTATGTTGCGGATGCTGAGGGGCGTTTGCAGTGGGGGAGTATTGGGTATAGTACTTTGGCGGGGTTACGGTTGAGGGTTGATCGGGTATTGGAGTGATTTTTTAGTTTACTTGGATTTTGAGTACTTTCGCCACTCACTCTGCTTAAGATGCAGGTTTCGCCTGCACGGCGACTTCCTTTACCAAGAGCTGCAAAGGAAGCAAAGAGCCCTTGGTCGCTGCGCTAGCACTTGCTCAACTGGGATTTTGTAGTTCGAGTATGTCTGTTAATTCTAAATGGATTTTTTGATCTTGTATGTGCCAAGGAAGATTCGCTCTGAGTTTGTGTTTTTGTTTTGCTCTTTGTTTTGCTCTTTTTCTTGCCCCGAATTTTCAGACGACTCCATTGTGACTGGATGAGAACGGAGTCAGATTGAAGACTCACGAGCTTGCTGCATGGACGCAGCAAGAGTTATCCCCGCGCAGGGAAGCGCGTTGATAACGCCTCGTCGATGGCTTCAAGCTGACGGAGTGGTGCCGTAGGCCTCATCTTGGGAACATAGCCCTTTTTCGCCTCTTTTGTGGGCTTACAAAAGAGGCTCGTCCGGCAAGACGAAACCCGCGGGTGGAATTACGTTAGTGCTTTTAGTTTAAAGCAATTGGTTAATTTAAAAGATTGTATTTTACTTCCCTACTCTTTCGATAAATCGAGCTTCGCCTTTATGCCCTGTTCGGGTACGATGACGGCTTTCGTTGCCAAAGCAAAGAACAATAAACTGATACCCAAATTCGAGAGAACCGAATAGAATATTAAAAAAACTAAGGATTCCACTGATCATGCAATACGATGTCGTTATTCTTACCGAAGATCGCTATGAGTCACCAGAGACTTTAGACTGGTATAACTTACAAATTTTGTTAGAAGATGAAATGTTGAAGGACGCTTTGGAGTCACAAGGGTTAAAGGTGGCTCGAAAATCTTGGTCAAATGCTGATTTCGATTGGTCATCGACACAAGCTGCCATTTTCCGTACAACCTGGGATTATTTTGAGCGGTTTGATGAGTTTAAACCTTGGCTTGAAGCGACCAGTAAAACGGTAAAGTTTATCAATGCGGGGGATACAATTTTTTGGAATATGGATAAGCACTATTTGCTGGATTTAATCGAGCGTGGTGTGAATACGGTGGATACTCATATTCTAAAACGAAATCAAGAAGCAGATCTTGCTCAGTTGATGAATGAAAAAAGTTGGACTGAGGCAATTTTGAAACCAACGATTTCTGGCGCGGCTCGACATACTTATCGTATTAGTTCAAACAATGTATCGAGCATTCAGCAGCAGTTTGATGAGCTCATTCGCGCAGAAGATTTTATGCTGCAACCTTTCCAGGAGAATATCTGCGAGCAAGGCGAGTTATCTTTGATGGTGATGGGTGGCCGCTATACTCATGCCGTGCAAAAGATTGCAAAAGCTGGCGATTTCCGTGTGCAGGACGATCATGGCGGAATGGTGTATCCCTACTCTCCTACTTCAGAAGAAATTGAGTTTGCCGAAAAAGCCATAGCCGCTTGTGATCCCAAGCCTTTGTATGGTCGTGTGGATATGGTACGAGATAACAACAACGAGCTTGCTATTATGGAGCTAGAGTTAATTGAGCCAGAGCTGTTCTTCCGCTTTCATCGCCCAGCTACTTTTGAGTTAGCCAAGGCGATTAAAGCTCAGTACTTTTCTTAGTCTAGCTCCAACGTTGGTTGCGCTCGCTGAATAATGGCGGCGCAATCAATGCCACTTGGTAAAGTGCCGTATTGATAGCCACCATGACGATGAATTCGAGATTGCAAAAATGCGGTCGCCACATCATCATCTCCCCAACGTAACAAAGTTGCACTCTGCCAACAAAGTGCCAGGCTTTCCACTAAACTGCGAGCAGTAAATTCCCATTGTGATGGGGCACTAAGTTGTGCTTTTATTTGCTCAACACGTTTATCCAGTTCTTTATCACTACCTTTGACTTGTTCTATTTCATCAATGAATGCCTCTATCGAACCTGATTCTTTTTGCATGGCTCGCAATACATCAAGACACTGAATATTGCCAGAGCCTTCCCAGATCGCATTGACGGGCGCTTCTCGATAAAGTCGAGCCAGTACATTGTCTTCAATCAATCCCACGGCTCCGATGGATTCCATGCATTCGTAAGTGTGTTGTGCGGCACGTTTGCAGATCCAGTACTTGCCAACAGCAGAGCCAATTCGAGCAAGCAACATCTGTTGCTCATCCTGTTGATGGTCTAATGCATGAGCCAGCCTCATCGATATCGCTAAAGCAGCTTCCGACTCAATGGCCAGATCAGCAAGAACATTCTGCATTAATGGTTGTTGGTGTAAGTTACGACCAAAAGCACTACGACCAGAAGTATGATGCAACGCCTGGGCTGCCGCTAATCCCATGATGGATGATGATCCCACCATACAATCAAATCGTGTCATGGCGACCATTTCGATGATGGTTCGCACACCTCGGCCTTCGGCTCCTAACATCCAGGCAAAAGCGCCACGAAACTCAACTTCTGAAGAGGCATTCGAAACATTACCCATCTTATTTTTTAGTCGTTGAATATGCATGGCGTTTTTGCTGCCATCGGGACGCCATCGAGGTAATAAGAAACAGGATAAGCCGCCTTCGCTGTAGGCAAGCACCAAAAATGCATCACACATAGGAGCCGAACAGAACCATTTGTGTCCAACTAACTGATAGGCTTTGCCTGGCCCTGCTTCGTTGATGGGATAAGCTTTTGTGGTGTTGGCGCGTACGTCAGAGCCGCCCTGCTTTTCGGTCATGGCCATGCCGATAGTAACACCTTGCTTCTCATAAAATGGGACATTACGAGGATCGTATTCCTGCGCCAGTATTTTGGGCAGCCATTGTTCTGCCAGATCGGCTTGATGTTTTATCGCAGGTACAGAAGCAAAAGTCATCGTCAACGGACAGCCACTGCCAGGATCAGCTTGAGTGTGTAAGTAGGCAATGGCAGCTCGAGCTACATGTGCCCCCTTTTGTGGCTGTAACCAAGGCAACGAATGATGCCCCGCTTCGATGGCTGACTGCATCAACTGGTGATAAGCAGGATGATATTCAATCTCGTCAATGCGATGGCCAAAACGATTATGAGAATGAAACTCTGGTTTATGCTTATTTGCTAAAAAACCCGCCTTTAACAATTCGTGCCCAACTTTTTGTCCGTAATCAGTGATCGCGTCATTAGCCCACTGGCCATCAAAAGTCGCCACCCAGTGTTTTAACACTCCATCACTTTTATAAGCATTATAGTTTTCTAGCGGCGTTGGCTGATTCACCACTTCATGAGTGTCGCTCAAATATATGTTGGCCGTTTGATTATCTTTGGATGCAGTCATTAACAACGTCCTTAATGCATAACATTCTTTATTAAAAAAGATTGCGTTATTTTTCTTATACCCGTTAAACCAATTGCTTCGATAACTCATCAAATTGGCGCAACAAACGAACTAGCTCAACCACTCGAGCCAGATCATCTTTATAAACCACTTCGGCCACTGGCGAGACTTCAGCAATACCGGGCAACTTGCCCGACGATGTCACTAGATGAGTCATCTTTGGCAACATAACAAATTGCAACCAGTGTTCAAATGGTAACGTATCAATACAAAAAGGTAGTTTACTCGCCAGTGCTTCTTCACTGGGAGCCGTTTGCGCCCACATATCTAAGCGGCGTAATTCAGCTTCTATTTTTAATAATAGTTCGGCTAATTCGGAGTAAGGCATATCAAGGCCTGAAACAGTAAAATAGATAAGAATCTTATATTAACACAGCTACTTATAACTTTCTGAATCTGGTCAGACCAAACTCTTGTATAGACAACATAAATTTACCAACGATTGATTAAAAACGCTTAACGTTTATTTGTCTCTTTTTATCGCAAAAGATAAGACTTTTATCGAAAAATAAAGTTGAGCCTAAAAGTACAAAACACATTCATTTACAATTTCACATTCACTGTGCAGAAAGCGCAAAAATCCCCATAAAATAGCAAAATAAATATCTGACTAATCTCTACTTATCATACGCTGACTTACGCACAAACAAGAAGCAGAACGAATTGCACAAAGGATAAATAATGCAGCGCAACAAAGAAAGGCGATAATTAAAAAAATATAATAAAAACAAAAAAGTAGTTACTTAGTTAAAAAAAATTTTAACGCTTTATCAGCTTTGCACCACTTTGTTTTTGCTGTATTGAACCATTTAGGTGAGAAGTGCGCGCTAAATTATTAATAACATTAAAGTATCGCAAAACTTTATCTATACAGCTTAAAAATCGATTTTTCTGCAACATCCCTGTCGCTCAAAAGCATTTAAATTGCAAGAATTCAATAATAAATAGACCTGTACCTCCTTGTATTCATAAGGCCTCTGAGGTAGTTTTCTAGCTGGCAAAAAAGCGTTTTCTTTCATGCAAACTCAATTTCATTAGAAAGTGACAGAGCGAAGAAAGTCGGAAGAAGACGTCGACTTGCTGTTAACACTTACACTCAATAATAAATGTCAATAATAATTGCCGCATAGGAAACTTCATTGTTATGAAAAATCCAAAGACAGATAAGCTGAAGATGAAGCCGCTTGCGCACGCAGTCAGTTGCGTACTAGCACTTTCGGCTTTCAATATTTCTGCGCAGGAAAATGACGACAGTAACGAAGACGAAGCAAAATCCGAAAAAGTAATTATCGTAGGTTCACGTATCCGTCGTGATGGCTTTAATAGCGAAGAGCCTATTGAAATTATCTCGGCTAGTGAAGCTGCATCGCAAGGTATCGAAAGTGTGGGCGAATTACTTCGTCGCTCTACGATTGCTGCTGGCTCGCCACAAGTTACCGCTGCCTCTTCTACTGCGTTTGTACAAAACGGTGGAACAGGTGCCGAAACTCTTTCGTTACGTGGTCTAGGTGCCAATAGAACTCTGGTACTTCTTAATGGTCGCCGAGCAGGTCCAGCGGGTACCCGTGGTGGTGTATCAGCCTTCGATTTTAACGTACTCCCGATTTCTGCTATTGATCGAATCGAAATTTTGAAAGACGGTGCTTCTTCGGTTTACGGTTCTGATGCGGTTGCAGGTGTTGTTAATATCATCACCAAAACCGGTGACGGCGGTACTATCGACTTGTTCGCTTCAATTCCAGAAGAGACAGGTGGCGAGAATACCCGTCTGAGCGGAACCTTCGGTAAGTCATTTGAACGTGGTTCTTTCCGTGTAACCGCTGACTTTAACCGTCAAGCAGAACTGGCTCAAGGTGATCGAGACTACTACGCATGTGGTCAGCGCTACATCTTTGATCCAAATACCGGACAACGTGCTGATCCAATTGATCCACGTACTGGCAGCGCTCACTGTAGTGACCTGTTGTGGGGTCATGTGTGGATTTATGACTATCAAGGTGCTGGTGGCAACGTACCAACAGGTGCAATTGCACAGTATGATTACGACGGCGATCTAGCTAACTATATTCCCGGCTTCGCAGTTGACCCGAATAATCCAGGCTTTATGGTAACCCCTCCAGGCTGGTTCCCTGTAAGTTATGACCGTGCTTCTGACTCGGTAGCAAACGCTGACCACCCATTCCAGGATTTACAGAGTTTAGTTCCTGAATCAGAGCGTGCGACTATCTTCGCCCAAGGTGAATACGACATTACTGATGATATTCAAGGTTATGCCGAAGTCTTACTTAACCGTCGCACCACAGATACTAACAGCTATCGTCAGTTCTGGGGTTTCATCTTGAATGAAAACTTCTTTGGCGGTAACCCGCTAAGCGCAGGCTGGACAGGCTCTCAATGGCTCAGCCCAACCCCGATTACTGATCACAGCTTCTCCAACATCAGTGTTGACTACTCTCGCGTAGTCGCAGGTTTAACGGGCGACGTTGGCGATTGGTATTGGGATCTGTCGTATCAGATTTCTCGTTCTGAAGGTGAATACACCACAGCGATTATCTATAACGATGCCATTGTTGATCAAAACTTCGCATCAGGCTCTTGTGTTGGAACAACCACTTCAGTACGAGGTGTTGACTGTATAGATATTCCTTGGCTAGACCCTCAGTTCCTGGCCGGTAACATTTCGCCAGAAATGCGCAATTACTTATTTGGTACAGATACAGGTGTCACTATCTACGACCAACAAACTCTGGAAGGCAGTATCTCAATTGATGAGTTATTTGAAGTTCCCGCCGGTCCCGTTGGCTTCGCCGGTGGTTTCCACTACCGTGTTGATGAAATTGGCGATACTCCTGGGGAAGAAACTCGACGAGGTAATATTTGGGGTGCCAGTAGCGCAGGTATCACTGTAGGTGAAGACACTACCAAAGCTTTATTCTTTGAAGCACAGATCCCCATTGTCTATGACTTACCTGGTATCAATGCACTTGAGTTGAAAGTGTCAGCACGACACACCGATGTTAAAACTGCTGGAACTGCCGACACCTTCAAAATCGGAGCCATTTGGGAAGTTGTTGATGGCTTTAATGTACGTATGTCTCGTGGTACATCTTTCCGTTCTCCGGCCTTGTTTGAACTTTATCTGGCAGACCAAACCTCATTCTTAAGCCAGCGACTAGTAGACCCTTGTATCCGGTGGGGTACAGCCTTGGCTAACGGTGATATTTCACAGCGAACAGCAGACAACTGTGCGGCTGATGGTATCGCAGATGACTACACTGGTGGTGCAATTTCTGCAACAGTTGTCTCAAGAGGTGGTTTAGGTAGACTGTCACCTGAAACCTCCGTTGCAGAAACCATTGGTTTTGTATGGCAACCGGAGTTTGCTGACTTGCAGGTCTCATTGGATTACTTCAATTTTGAAATTGAAGAAGAAGTCACTCAGTTAGGGGCTTTGATTCCTCCAGCATGCTATGCCTCAGAGTTTTTCGCAACAGGCGATCCAGTGTGCGGCTTTTTTGATCGTGACCCAGTCGATCAACGTATCGTAGAAATTCGAGATGATTTCATTAACATCTCTCGTCAACGTAATCGTGGCTATGACTTAGCGATCACTTACCGCACTGACTTAGATATTGGATCTTTGACACTATCCAGTAAGCACACATACCAAAAAGAATCTTCTCGTGCGCTGTTTGAAGATAACAATATTGATACCAATGGTCGTTTTGGTGATCCTAAGCACGTTGCAACATTGAGAGCCCAATTAGATCGAGATAACTGGTCTTATTTCTGGACTGGGAATTTCTTCGGTAAGGTCTCTAACGTTGAAGCAGAGAATGGAGATACAGCCACTTATCGAGGCCAAACTGTCCGTCTAGTTATCGAAGACGATGCGACTCTTTATCATACTTTTTCAGCCCGTTACGATGTACCTGACTCAGGCTTAAGTGCGGTATTTGGTGTTGCAAACGCACTTGATGAACGCCCACCTCAGGTTAGTACTATTCAGTCTCCGACTGTCAGTACAATTGGTGATTCGGCTTTCTACAGCCAGTATGATCCATTAGGCCGTCGAGTGTTCTTTAACTTGACCTACGACTTCTAAAAACTTTTTTAGAAGTTCTCGAAAAAGCCGACATTTGTCGGCTTTTTCATTTTTTATCCCAACAAAAAACTGATACCATCAAAGACATTGAACCTTGCTTCACAATGATGCAGTAACCCTTATAATAATAAGAGGAAGTCATGCCAAGAGTCCTTGCTAAACCTGATAATCTCAATGAGCTAAATACACAGTTTGAACAAACCCCTTTAAAACACCCGGTATTCCTTAACTCTGTTCCTAAGTGTGGAACCCACCTAATTCGAAACATCTTTCGAATGTTTGTTCCCGTTGATCAGCAATACCACAATGCCTTTATTCAAATTCCCATTCTTCAACAAAACTTACACGCGTTTTCTAAAACAGCGCCAAAGCTAAGTTGGGGGCATTTGCTGTTTTCGGATGACTCAGCCATCGCGCTGCATAAGGTCAAACATATAGTTGTCGTGCGCGATCCTTATGACTGGGTATTAGCACGTGCACGATTTTTTCTGTCGGATACATTTCAGGGCTCGCTTGAACATTTAAAAAACGGCAAGGTCACCATTGAACAAGTATTAAACATGATGATCTTTGGTATCTATCAAAAAGCGCCAACGATGCATGAAATCTTTACCCACAACGCAGTGGCATGGTTAGGACAAGATACTCACCTCGTACGCTATGAAGATTTGATTCATCACTTAAAGAATATCGATAAAGGTGCTGCTCAAGATTACTTTGAAGATTTGTTATCAGTGTGTGGATTTGAAACTTTCCCCGAAGATTGGAAGCAGCGCATCCTCACAGGATCTGATCGCAAACAAAGTGGTACTGCGCGAGAAAATTTATCGGGCAAAAAATTTGATATACCCAACGAATTACCAGAAATGCAAAAGCAGATGGTTAACTACGCAGCTCCAGGATTACGCAAGATGCTAGGCTACGAATAGACACTCTGCAAAAAAACAACCAGAAAGTACGACTCATAATTAACAATAATAAAATGACCGTAAGTCATGAGCTTTCATAACGAAGTTCATGACGTAAGGAGAAAACCATGACGTCGAAAAAAAGAGTTCTCATTGTTGGAGGAGGCTCAGCAGGCTGGATGACAGCGGCTTATTTAAATGGAGCCCTGAATTATCAAGGCCGAATGAAGAATGTTGAAATCACTCTTGTCGAGTCACCAGATATTCCTCGCATCTCGGTAGGGGAAGCCACGATCCCTTCAATATGCCATCTACTTTCAGTGGTCGGATTGAATGAACTCAAGTTTATGCGGGCAACAGATGCAACCTTTAAGCAATCTATTAAGTATGTAAATTGGGTAAATAACGATAACTCTTTTTATCACCACCCTTTCAGCCGTCTAAGAACTCTCCCCATTGATCGCTCAGGCTTAATGTGGCTAGCCAGTGACCGCAAAATTCCATTTATGGAAACCTGCTCAACTCAACCTATCATTTGTGAAATGGGGCTGGCACCGCAAATGTTAACCCGATGGGATATGGGCGAACCTTTGAGTTACGCCTACCATATGAATGCCCAAAAATTTGCTGACTACCTAAGAGACTTCTCGGTTTCTCGTGGTGTAAAACATATACTCGCCAATGTGACCGACGTTAAAATGAACCCTGACAAAAATCAGCATATTGCAGCGATTCGAACCGATCAGGAACATCGCCTTGAAGCAGACCTATTTGTAGACTGCACCGGGTTTCGTTCAAAACTCATTGAAGAAAAACTGGGTGTCGAATTTGAAGACTGCTCACAATGGTTATTGTGTGATCGAGCAGTGACGATGCATATACCTTATGATCGCTTTTACCCAGGCATGGTGCGCCCTTACACTACAGCGACAGCACTTTCTAACGGCTGGATATGGGATATCCCTATGCAAAATCAACGGTCCGTTGGCTACGTGCATTCCAGCCACTTTATCAGCGAAGAAGATGCAGAAAAAGAAATGCGCGCTTATCAAGGTGAAGGAACCGACGATCTCAATAGCCGCTTTGTTCACTTCAAAGTCGGGCGGCGCCATAAAAACTGGGAAGGCAACTGTGTCGCTATTGGCTTATCAGGAGGATTCATCGAGCCTCTGGAGTCAACAGGTCTTTATTTAAGCGACCTTGGTGTGGTGATGCTGGCGGAACACTTTCCTTACGACAATAACAACATGGAACTTCTGGCTCATCGCTACAATCGAATCCTCTCTAACCGCTTCTATGAAATTCTCGATTTCATTAACATGCATTACTGCATGACACGACGTACCGATACGGAATTCTGGAAAGAAGTACAGAAACCAGAGCGTATTACTGATCGCCTTAAAGCCAAACTGGAGTACTGGCGCATCAAGCCACCAAGTCCTTCGGATTTTGAAGATCAAAACTTCCCAGGACAATCTCAGGCAGCTCAGTCTGCCGCATTGTGCGGTGGAGATATGCGCGCAGCCGTTGACACAGCAGGCCTCTGGAACCACGAGAGCTACGAGTGTATTTTGTATGGAATGAACTTCCTCGACAAAGAATATGACACCAAATATGGAGCTCACCGCCCTCCACTTCAGATCAACCCACAGATCATTCAGCGCCTACAAATGGCAAAAGCTAAATTACCCCCTCATGCCGTATGGCTTAATAGAGCATTAGGAATGCAAGAGTACCCAACGGCTTACCGCCCAGCAGGCTGGGTAGCTTAAAACGTTATCTCAGGCCTCTTATTGGGGCCTGATAGCAAACTATGTTAGAATAACCGCCCAAGGATGGCTGTTTAGCATAATGGATGCGCTCTAAGATTGGTTAAAAATCCTTTTAATAAAATCCAACTTATTGAGACTGATACGATGGAGTGACCTTTTTTGATAGGGTCAAACAGCTATCTAATATAGTGGAATATACTTATTTCAGGAGATTTTAATGAAAAACCTATGTTGTGGATTATTACTTTTTACTTCATCAATGGCCTCTGCCGACTTTTTTAGCGCACTTGATGCTTATGAAAACAAGCAATACCCTCAAGCATTTACCGAATTTAAACCATTGGCAGAAATTGGAGAAGCTCGTTCTCAATCTAATTTGGGAGTAATGTATTACCACGGACAACACGTCAGCAAAGATATTAATCTGGCTTACGCATGGGCACGTTTAGGCGCCGAGAATGAATCCGCCACTGATACCCAAAAGAATGTCTTTAAAGCTATTAGTAAGGAAGTAAAAGACAAAGCTGCTGCCGAGGCCGCCTTTCAAACATTGGCGGCAAAGTACTCTGGAAAAGCCTTACTTAATAGCCTGTATCCAGTTCTTGTTGAACCTTCTAAAAAGTCCAGTTTTCAAGCTAAACCCATACGAATCGTTGAGCCCAAATATCCAAGAAAGGCAGCAATGGAAGGTATTGCGGGCTGGGTTAAATTAAGTTTTGATCTGGATAAAAAAGGAAACCCTAGAAATATCCGCATTAAAGAATCCTTCCCTAGTAAAATCTTCAATAAAGGCACAATGAAAGCCGTTTCTAGATGGCGCTTTGAACCAAGACTGAACAAAAAAGGGCAAGCTATTGAAGCGTTAAATATCGCTTACACTCTATCCTATAATCTCTCAAATCACTCAATAATTAGCGATGAGTATTATGCAGATATTTCAACAAAAGCTTACTCTGGAGATCCTAACAGCCAGCTTATACTTGGGCTTCTTCATGAATCATTCCCGAATGATGTAAAAAAGAAAGAAAATCCCACTGAGTGGTACTTAAAAGCAGCACGCCAAGGAGTGCCTACCGCTCAATTTAAATTGGGAGAAAGCCTGATATATGGTAAAGGCTGTGCATCTGATAAAGAAAAAGGTATTGACTGGTTAACAAGAGCGGCTTCAAGCCATCAAAGTGATGCTAAAGAGCTGCTTGCTGGGTTGGCAGCTCAAAACAAAAGCAAAGCCTCTCATCTACAAGCGGCTCAATACATTAAAGAGCTAAAAGAAATGACACCGACATCCAAAATACGCTTTGCTTGGCTATTTGCAACATCACCTTTTTCAGAGGTGACTAATCCGCAAAAAGCCATAGAATTAGTCGAAAGCATTTCTCGTAGAGATTATCGTAATGAAGTGACAAAGTACGAAATACTTGCAGCAGCACATGCAGCAATGGGAGACTTTGATAAAGCAGTAGACTATCAGGAAGATGCATTAGACGAAGCAGAGGATCTTGATTTTAGCGCAGAAGAAATCAAACAACGGCTGACAGCTTACCAACAAAACAAACGATGGTTTTAATATTTAAAAACTTAAAGCTCAAAAAAAAATCCCGGATAAATCCGGGATTTTTTTATTCTAGAGAAGAAAGAGTCTTACAAGTGCTTCGCTAAGAACTTCTCAATTTTCTCATATAGCTCTACTCGGTTTTCCTCTTTACGGAAACCGTGTCCTTCGTCAAACTTCATGATCCACTCATCATCAGACAGCTCTATCTTTCTGTCTTCCAGTGCGTCACGAAGATCCGTTGCATGTTGTTTAACAACTCGAGGATCTTTGGCACCATGAACAATCATCAAAGGCGCTTTAATTTTATCAACGTGAGCCAGAGGTGACATGCGAGCCATTAACTCTTTATCTTCAGGATCACCGATCTGAATTTTCAACAGCTCTTTTGCAGGCTCCCAGTGCTTAGGCATTGATGTAAATAACAAACCAACATCCGTCACACCAACATAGTTGATACCACACTTGTACAAGTCAGGAGTAAAGGTTAAACCCGCCATCGTTGCATAACCACCATAACTCGCACCGTAGATACATACACGCTCAGGGTCAACGATACCTTCATCAATCAAATACTTAACACCGTCAGTTAAGTCATTTTGCATCTCTGCGCCCCATTTTCCACCATAACCAGCATGTTGGAACTTACGGCCATAACCACCTGAACCACGATAGTTGACTTGTAAAGTTGCATAACCACGACTAGCAAAGAATTGATGCTCAGGGTTATAACCCCAGAAATCACGTACACCAAAAGGTCCACCGTGAGGATTTACGATAAGTGGTAATTTTTTACCATTAGAATCCTTAGGAACTGTCAAATAGCCACGCATCGTTAAACCGTCACGACTTTTATATCGAATAGGCTTCATGGGTGACATCTGCTCAGGTTTGATCCAGTTCATACGAGAAACTAAGAACTGTACTTTTCCTTCTTTACGATCGTACAGATAATAGCTACCAGGATCGGTATCGTCAGATACCAAAAGAATATTCAACATCTCATCATCAGAAGCACTCGAGATACTTACCATCTTGCCTTTGAATGCGTCTTTTAAACCTTTACGCATTTTGGCTTCTTCTTCGTCAAAATATTTTGAACGAGGGTAGTCATCAAAGTAAGAAACACCCAAAAGCTTTTGACGCTTTCTAGACATAATCAAGCCACTGACATCGACTTCATCATGTTCAAATATCATGTCACCTAGCTTATTAGTTTTTGGGTCAAAGTAATAAATGGCGCCACGGTCACGACCTTTATTAGAAGATACGAACATGGTTTTATTATCGAAATCAAAACCTAAAGGAGCAATGCCTTCTTCCAGCACATTAAACTCTCTTAATACGCGGAAGTCTTTTTCACCCTTCTCTTTGTAGTGGAACTTGCCTTTCAAACCTTTCAACGAAGTTGCACCACGAACATCGCCATCATGATCCACTAGCCATCCTTGAACATCGCCAGGATTTCGAGCAATGATTTTCATCTTCGCATTTTTCCTGCGCTTTTGGCTCCAACGACTGTCCAAAGGCAATAGATATAAGTCAGGAGCGGTAACACGGCGTCCATTAAACTGGACGATAATGTGTTTGGGATCATCTGGCAAAGTGTGAACAACTGACGCAGAACGAATGCCAGAGTTGCCAACCGAAGAACCTACCAACTCAACAACCTTTGGCTTACCTTCACGGTTTACTTTGAAAATGCTGAAAGCTTCATTACCATCACTATCCATGGTAAACACAAGCTCATCCTCATTTGCCCAGAAGTAGCCACCCACATTCTGCTTATCAAACGCGGTGAGTACTTTAATTTTCTTTAAGTTTTTAGTCTCCATAACCACGATGTTTCTGCGATTTTTGATTGGAGAGATAACGGCAAGGTATTTGCCACTCGGTGATAATTGGAGACCGGTAAACTCTGCATTTCTAAAGAAATCTTTTACAGGTATATCGGCAGGCTTAGCAGCGACAGTCTGAATCAACAGCGCGGCAACAAAAGCCAGCATGACGTGTATCTTAAAAGGCATAACATTCCCTCTATTATTGTTTTAAGGTGCTTGTCGAGTATAAAAATTTCAAACAAAAGAAATCAACACAATATAGTAAACGAATGTAAACAATATAATATTTCATTATTTAGTTTTGAGAGTTCGACATCACTTTAGTCTTGAGCCGACACAAACTCTTACACTTGGCAACACACTAAAATGCTATTTATTACTAGTATAATTTTCAACACGATTATTTAGCAATCGTGTTAATTTTCTCGCAATCCCCCTATTAGCCCATTCATGCAATGGGCTTTATTTTTATATCGTGCTGAAATATAAGACTCAAATTGACAACTTAAAAAATATAAAGAGGCACTCAATAGAAATTAAATATTTAATAAATAGTTATGCTTTCGAAAATGATAAAACACGTTCTTTAATTGATGACTCAAAATCAGGCGCTTTTTTTAAAAGCCTTTGCACATTCGATGCCAAAGACCATATTTCTGCTTTTGCAATCGGGTCTGACCACTCTGACACTCCATGCCCTTGTGCTATTGCGTCAACATAAGCTGTTCGTTGCGTTAATTGACAACTAAAGGGAGTGATACAGCTCGATTTCTTCACTTCTTTGATTAAATACTCAGAAGACTTCACTCTTCTGCGTACACGAGTCCAACATATTCGTGCCGCTAGATCAGGATTTATCTTTAATGCAGACTCAACGAGCTCATCCATAGCTTCAAAGGACCAAACTTCTACCTGTGAGGGCGCTAATGGAACTAACAAAACAGAGGCCATGGCCACCATAGCCTTAGTCATAGAGTTAATATGGGGAGGACCATCAACTAAGATATAACGAAAATCGTCTTTGTGTTTGTCGACCAGTTTTACTAATTCGGTAGGCCGAGTGGCGGTATAAATATCAACACCCGTTTGTTCAAAATATTCTTCGCGTGTTTTGTGCCACGCAACAAGAGAATGTTGAGGCGGATCACAGTCAATGACCAAGACGTTTTCTTTTTCTGCAAGCACAGCGGCCAGGCTGGCACATAAAGTACTTTTACCTACCCCACCCTTTGCTTGTCCAACCGCAATAACTTTCGCACCCATAATCGTTAACTATTTTCTTTATTAAGGTTATTGATTCATAACATCGAGCCGTAAAGTTCAAAAAAGTATCAGCTATTCTATCCAGACGCCTGATTATCTTGTACTTTTTACATTCAGTTCAAATAATAGACACTATTGAATCGACCTGCAAATTCAGCAGCAAGCATTGTTAACTAAAGCACACTTAAAATGCTGCTCAGCACCAATGAATCAACGCCCCTTCTTACTAAAAAATACAGCAGGGGCACCAATAAACTGACATAATAAGCCACCTAAAAATAACAACTGACGTATAACCCCAAAAATATGACTGAGCAGCATTCTAACTCGTCCTCCTCTTTCTATCGAAAACTCGCTTTAATCGCAGGCCCCCTACTCGCCGCCATCAGTGGCACCGTCGCTGCGACCAGCGGTATGAGCCCGATGGCAGCCATTACTCTGGGCATTACCTTATGGTGTGCTCTCTGGTGGATCACCGAGCCCATTCCAATCCCGGCAACCAGTATGCTGCCACTGGCGCTTTTTCCACTCACAGGGGTTTTGACGGGCAAGCAGGTAGCCGGTGCTTATGGGCATCCGTTAATCCTGCTATTAATGGGTGGCTTCATGCTATCAAAGGCCATGGAGAAGTCAGGCACCCATCGCCGCATCGCATTACAAATGATTCATAGTTTTGGTGGGCATTCAGGGCCTCGCGTTCTGGCTGGCTTCATGGTTGCCTCGGCGCTACTCAGTATGTGGATATCGAATACGGCTACAACCCTGATGTTACTTCCGGTTGCCCTCGCCGTGTTAGAGAAGAACACCGACAAACGCTTAACAGTCGCCTTGTTGCTTGGTGTGGCTTATGCCTCCAGTATTGGTGGTATGGGAACCATTATTGGCACACCACCCAACTTGATGTTTCGTAGCGTGTATGAAGAAATGACTCAGACGGGCATTTCATTTTCTGAGTGGATGGCCATTGGCATTCCCGTGGTGTTGGTCTTCATTCCTCTTGCCTGGCTATGGCTGCAAAGGGGCTTATCCACAAACAATCAGCTAGAAGTCCCCAAACCAGGACAATGGCGCACCGAAGAAATTCGCGTATTAATTATTTTTGCCATTACCGCCCTACTCTGGATCACTCGTAAAGAACCTTTTGGTGGTTGGAGCGGTGCCTTAAACTTAACAACGGCCAACGACGCCAGTGTTGCCCTGCTTATGGCTGCGGTAATGTTTATGGTTCCCAATGGTAAAGGTGGAAAGCTGCTAGATTGGGAAACGGCCAACAAGATCCCCTGGGGCGTTCTGATTTTATTTGGTGGAGGAATTTGCATTGCACAAGCTTTCCAGCACTCAGGGCTGAGTGATATTCTCGGAAAGCAACTGACGGTGCTGGCCGAATGGCCTCTGTGGATTGTCGTTCCACTACTATGTTTAACGGTCACCTTTATTACCGAAGTCACCAGTAACACAGCTACAACAACTTTGTTAATGCCAATTCTGGCAGCGGCAGCATTAGCCGCCAATATTGATCCGGCTTTGTTGATGATCCCCGCCGCCATGAGTGCGAGTTGTGCTTTTATGTTACCTGTGGCAACCGCTCCCAATGCGGTCGTATTCGGTAGTGAAAAGCTCACCATTAAACAAATGGCCAGAACGGGCTTAGCACTCAATCTGATTGGAGTAGCTGTTATATCAACGGTCTGTTTAATTCTGTTATAACATAAGGCCATGAGTATGATTGATAGCATGCAACGTCATCATCGATGTCACATAGCCGTCATATAAGCTCACTACAATGACTAGCATGAATATTAAAATGCTAAGACAAAAGCGTGGCACTACCTGTTTCGCGGTTAATCATAGTGGCGACTTCTTATTTCGCCGCTATCGCCGTGGGCCTGCTAACCAAATCACCTGTGGTGAAGCTCGTTTAAGTCGTCAAAAACCTTCTGAGAAATAATCCTACTTCTCATGAATCGACTGTAAGTCAATATAGATACATAAAGTTATATGACGCAATCATTTATATAACTTTATGTATCATCTTACCTACCTCATCTAACTCATCTCTTTATCTCTGCCACCGATAAAAACCTTGCATAACAGGTATGAATGTTCTTAAATGTTGAGATATCAACCAACTTCCTCACATTTAAGGACAGCTTTTGGCTAGCGCATATCTTCTATGAGTCTTTCATTCGTCAATCAGCGTAGATTCTTATGTTTGGCTTTTGCTTTTCTATTTTTATCCGCCTCTTTATCTGTCACTGCCGACGAAAAGCTCGAACGAGTACGACTGCAACTTAAATGGTTTCATCAATTTCAGTTTGCTGGCTTTTATGCTGCTAAAGCTAAAGGATTTTATACTGCAGAAGGTCTCGAAGTAGAAATCATTCAACGGGATCCTAAAGTCAATACCGTCGATAACATTGTTGCCAGAGATGCAGAGTTTGGCGTCTCTGACTCCAGCATAATTTTGCACAGGCTCAGGGGCAATCCCGTTGTTGCCATCGCTGCGGTTTTTCAACATAGCCCAACGGTATTTCTAACTCGCAAAGATTCAGAAATTATTGGTCCACTAGAATTAAAAGGTCGTCGAATCATGATGCAAAGGAGTCATGATGACGCTGCCTTGGCCGCCATGTTTCATATCATGGGAATAAAGAAGAAAGATCTTATTTTAATTCCTCATACTTTCGAAGATAACGTTCTACTTAATAATCACGTTGACGCAATGTCAGCCTATGTAACCGATCAACCTTACTTCTATAAAAGCCGTGGTGTTGATGTCAATATCATTAACCCGCTCAGTTATGGTGTCGACTTTTACGGTGACATTATTTTCACCCATGAAGAAATCGCCAGAAACAATCCTGAGCTAGTAAAGCGTTTCACTCGAGCTAGCCTGAAAGGCTGGGACTACGCGTTAAAAAACAAAGAAGAGATTGTTCAACTTATTTTTAGCGCCTACCCTACCGGAAAATCACTTGATCATTTGCGCTACGAAGCAGTTGAAACAGAAAAGATGGTGATGCCAAACCTGGTAAAAATTGGCTACTTAAACCCTCAACGCTTTCAATGGATTGCTGACATTTATCGACAAGAAGGCTTTGCCCCTGCTGACTCAAATCTGAAAGGTTTTCATATTGATGAGTACAACAGCTTACAGGACAATGCGTTTAAAGACTTAGGCCGTTGGTTTACAGTCATCAGTATCACGTTAACGACCATTATTCTTTTGTTAATGATTGTGAGTTACCGCCTTAAAGCGGTTGTAAGAAAACGAACTCTGGAGTTACAAGAAACTCGAGATGCGCTACAGCGCTATGTTAATATCGTTGATAAACATGTTATCTCTTTAACCGCTGACTATACGGGACACATAACAGCAGCCTCGGAAGCTTTCTGCAAAATCTCTGAGTTTGAGAACCCACTAGAAGTAACAGGAAAAGACTTTCAGTTTCTCCATCACCCAAACTCAGATCCCGACGTGTATCGCCAAATGCTCAATCAAATTAAAAAAGGCAAAAGTTGGTCAGGGCAATTAAAAAGCATGTCCAAAACGGGGAAAATATTTTGGACCGCAGCCCATGTTGAACCTAACTATGACAGCAAACATAAATTCATAGGCTTCACATCTATTCATCAAGATATCACCGATGCCATTCGCGTTGAGCAACTATCAAAAACAGATTCACTGACTCAGCTCAATAATCGCATGAACCTTGATAGTGCCCTAATCAAAGAAACGGCTCGCGCCAACAGATTTACTCGTCCACTGTCGGTGATCATGCTAGATATCGATCACTTTAAAGAGATCAATGATACCTACGGACACACTCACGGTGATCGAGTATTGATGCATGTAGCCAACCTTCTAAAACAAGGGGTTCGCGAATCTGATATGGTGGGTCGCTGGGGAGGAGAAGAGTTTATGATTCTTTGCCCAGAAACGGATTTAAAAGGAGCGGTCACTTTGGCCGAAAAAATTCGCGAGCAAATTGCCGAGTCTCAATTTGTTGGTGGTATTCGAACAACCTGTAGCTTTGGAGTCACTCAGGTAGAAACCAATGAATTACCAGAAGCACTCACTGAACGTGTCGATTGTTTATTATATCAAGCAAAATCGAAAGGAAGAAATCGGGTAGAGCATGAAGAGCCTAGCACGCTAGAGTGCCTGCCCCAGGAAGAGAAAGAAAGTACTCCTGACGATGCATGAGTACTTCCGTAATAAATTACTTTTTATTTAAAAAAGCATCGAAGGCTGCTTTTGCATCATCACTTTGCAACAACTCAACAAAATGATCGCCTTCTTCTTTAATACGAGACTGAAGCTCGCTGGTGACTCCCTGACGCAGTAAGCGACGAGATACTTTTATTGCCTCTGGCGACAATCTTAAAATCTTCTTACGCCATGCAGCCAACTGTTCTTCTACGGCTTCGGCATCGGCCACTACCTTGTTGATTACACCCGCTTCACAAGCCTGCTCAGCATTAAATCGGTCACCTAATAATAACCACTCCGCCGATTTTTTAAGTCCCATTTGCATCGGCATAAGCAAGCTTGAACCAGCTTCAGGACACAAACCTAAAGATGTAAATGGCGTAGTGAAAACCGCTCCACTGGAAGCAACCACCAAATCACAATGCAATAACATGGTTGTTCCTATCCCGACTGCAGGTCCGTTAACTCCCACAATAATGGGTTTTGAAAACGAACTTAGCGCCTGCAAAAACTGCCAGACTGGCGCGTCGTTACCTAATGGAGGATGCTCAACAAAGTCTTTTAAATCGTTTCCAGCACAATAGCTTTCTGCTCCACCCACAAACTGAACCATTCGCGCCTGGTCATTTTGCTCTGCCTCAACAAGCGCTGTCGCCATTGCAGAATACATGGCTCCCGTTAGCGCATTTTTTTTATCTTCGCGATTGATTTTGATAGTGACAACCGCGTCTTGTTCAGACACTAACACTTCTTCGCAATTCATCAGCTAGCCTTTCATTTATTGTTACAGTCATCTTTGATGCTTTGACGCTGCCAGTTGCAATGTCAAAGCCCCTTCTTTTATTTTAGGTTAAAGCCAAAGTCACCTTTTGTTTGCGCCGTCATATAGGCAAACACCGCATAAACAGCAACGTTTTGAGCCATATTTTCGGGTTCAACCTTATCCAGAGTATCGTTGGCCGTGTGATGTAAATCAAAATAGTCAGTTCCATCTTGACGCAGACTAAACACACTCATGCCATCTCTTCTCAATGGACTAAGATCGGGGCCACCCCAGGCACGATTAGAGCCTTTCTCTACACCCAGAGGCTTGAGCATCAAAGCCATCTGATCAAGAAAGGCAGCGCTCTTACCATCCGTTCGCCAATCGAACGACCAAATAGGTCCGGCGCCAAAATCGGACTCAGATCCAGTAATATGCTGACGCAATTCATCTTTATGTGCTTCGGCATAAGCTTTAGCTCCATGGAGTCCCTGCTCTTCATTCGCCCATAAAATTACGCGAATAGTTCGACGAGGACGCTTAATCTCGCTAACAATTTTTGCAGCAGCCATGGTAATCGCAACACCCGCACCATCATCAACAGCACCCGTACCTAAATCCCATGAGTCCAGATGCCCGCCGATCACAACCACTTCATCAGGTTTCTCATACCCCTTGATTTCGCCAATAACATTATAAGACGTATACTGCTTTGCGGTTTGCTCAGCGGTCATTGTCAGCCCAATTTCAACAGGCTTACCACGTTTTAATTGATTGAGTAACAGATCGGCATCGGGGTTCGACAAAGCAGCAGCAGGTATCTTGGTCACGTTCTCGGCATAACGCATCATACCGGTATGAGGCAAACGATCCGAGTCAGTACCTATAGAACGAATCACAATGGCCTTAGCGCCCTTTTTAGCGGCCTCGGAAGCACCTCGACTACGAGCAGCAACGGCGTTTCCATAATCCGAACCATCACGAGTCTTTTTCATTTTATAACTGATAAAAACAATTTTGCCCTCAACCTTGCCAGCTTCTGCTTCTGTCAGCTGTTTAAAAGTTTCAAAGTGGACAATTTCTCCACGTAGTCCTTTAGGTCCGGTTCCAACACTGTTACCTAATGCAGTGATCATTAAAGGTTGCGGATATGGCGCTAAGACTTCTGCTTTTTCTATTCCTCGATTCCATACAGGAAAAGTCACCGGTTCTTTTTTAACCGAGTCAAACCCAAGCTGCTTAAACTTGGCGACAGCCCATTTTACCGCTCTGGCATCCCCTTCGGTGCCTGCCATACGCGGCCCAACTTCTGTGGTCAGCGACTCTAAAATGTCGTAACCCAATGAACTCTTCAGTGCGGCTTCTCGTATCTGCTGCACATGTTTCAGTTCACTCTTCACTAGAGGCTCAGCTGCCATGCCGGAAACACAGACCACGCCCAAAACCACTGCTAACAAGTTTTTCATTATTATTCTCCAGTCATTACATAACAGCCGACTGACGACTATGCTGTTGAAGTTCCACAAAATGAGCCGAAAAAGCGCCCATATTGCCTACAAAAAAGGCAAACTTAACCTTAAAAGTTAAGAATTAGAAAAGTCATCAATGAAATAGACGCTAAAGATTATCAAAACCCTTCTACTGTTGTAAGATGCAAACAGGCATGAAAATAAAACTATCCGAGCCAAATATCTCAAATAATTAAACATGCCTATCCCTAAACAAACTAAAGCGCCTTACGGTGAATCAAACTAACACGGGAGAACACAGTGGACAAAAGTATTTATGACTTCACAGCCAAGCTCAATGACGGCTCCGATAAAGCACTTTCTGACTACAAAGGAAAAGTGTTACTAATTGTAAATACTGCCAGTGAGTGTGGCTTTACTCCTCAGTATGAAGGCCTGGAAGCTTTATACGAAACTTACAGCGAACAAGGTTTTGAGATCCTGGCATTTCCCTGTAACCAGTTTGGTAAACAAGAGCCTGGAGATAATGAAGCTATCAAAAACTTTTGTATGACTCGTTTCTCTGTCACCTTCCCTTTGTTCGACAAAGTCGATGTCAACGGAGAAGCTGCAGCTCCGGTATTTGATTATTTAAAGCAAGAAGCGCCAGGAATTCTGGGCAGCAAAAGCATTAAGTGGAACTTCACTAAGTTTTTGGTTGGCAAAGACGGTCAGGTTATTAAACGATTTGCTCCTAAAGATAAGCCTCAGGATATCGCAAAAAATATAGAAAGCGCGTTAGCTTAATCTAGGGCTTAAAACGGTTTCAATATAATGAATTCAGAAGACAGAATAACAGAACTGGAAAGCAAAGTAGCTTTCCAGGATGACACCATTGATACTCTAAATGATGTCATCATTCATCAGCAATCTCAAATTGATGAACTAAAAAAAGAGCTAATAAAATTATCAGCTCGACTACAGTCGCTTCAGGAAATATCAACGACTCCTGCTCAAAATGAGCCTCCGCCTCCGCACTATTAGGGACGCATTTGTGAGACGTTTTATCAGGTAAACCAAACCTTTACACTTTAAAAGAAAATTAAGAGGATTTGTGGTTATGAGTTTGAGCAACAAAACTATTATTATTACCGGCAGCAGCCGTGGTATAGGTCGAGAGATCGCACTTAAATGTGCGGCAGATGGAGCCAACATTGTCATCGCTTCAAAATCTGCTGAGCCACACCCTAAACTGGCAGGTACAATACATACCGTCGCCGCAGAAGTAGAAGCAGCCGGTGGTAAAGCCTTACCTATTCAGCTTGATGTTCGTAAAGAGCTGGATGTAAAAAAAATGATGGAGCATGTTGCAGAAACCTTTGGCGGTATTGATGCGGTTATCAATAATGCAGGCTTTATTGGCCTTACACCTTTAGAGCACACCAGCCCTAAACATTACGACTTAATGCATGCCATCAATGCAAGAGCCGTGTTTGTAACGGCTCATTACGCTATCCCTTATTTAAAGCAATCAGCAAACCCACATATTTTAAGTTTGTCACCACCACTGAACTTTAGTCCTAAATGGATGAAAGCTCATATCCCTTATACAACGACCAAATACGGTATGACATTATTTACGATGGGACTTGCGGAAGAATTACGCGACAGCAACATTGCCGTTAATGCGTTATGGCCTAGAACCATTATCTCGACTGCGGCAATAGAATTCGCCGTTGGCAACAAAGAGATGTTAAAAAATTGTCGCACGCCAGCCATTATGGCCGATGCCGCTTACGAAATATTAACAACTCAAAGCAACGATCTAACAGGCCAGAGCCTAATTGATGAAGAGTTACTGCGTTCTCGTGGAACAGAAGATTTTTCTAAATACGCAAACGATCCAGAAGCTCCCATCCACAATGATCTGTTTGTCGATTAATAAATGGCAGAAACAAAAAAGGCGCTCTTATAAAGAGCGCCTTTTATTAAGCTAAAAGAAAAATTACAAAGCTTCTTTTAACTCAGGCAATACAGCGAAAAGATCACCAACCAAGCCATAATCAGCCACTTGGAAAATAGGCGCTTCTTCGTCTTTGTTAATTGCAACAATCACTTTACTGTCTTTCATACCTGCTAAGTGCTGAATAGCACCTGAGATACCAACAGCAATGTAAAGTTCTGGAGCAACAATCTTACCCGTTTGACCAACCTGATAGTCGTTAGGAACAAAACCAGCGTCAACTGCTGCACGAGATGCACCTACCGCTGCACCCAACTTGTCAGCAATTTCTTCTAACATGTGGAAGTTGTCACCGCTCTGCATACCGCGACCACCAGAGATAATCACGTTGGCAGATGTCAGTTCTGGACGCTCTGATTTAGTCAGCTCTTCACCAACAAAAGAAGCCTTACCGAAAGCAGCATCACCAACAGATACTTCTTCAATCGCTGCACTACCGCCTTCTGCCGCTACAGCGTCAAAAGCAGTACCACGAACAGTAATGACTTTCTTTTCGTCAGCCGACTGAACCGTCGCAATCGCGTTACCCGCATAAACAGGGCGAACAAAAGTATCGTCTGACTCAACTCGGATAATGTCAGAAATCATTTGCACATCCAACTTAGCCGCTACTCGAGGTAAAAAGTTTTTACCGAATGTGGTAGCTGGAGCCAAGATGTGAGAGTAATCACCCGCTAAATTCGCTGCTAGATTACCGACAGATTCTGCTAATGAGTGCTCAAAAGCCGCATCATTAACCATTAAAACTTTTGCAACACCATCTGCTTTGGCAGCTAGCTCAGCCGCTGCACCACAGTTATGGCCAGCAACTAAAACATGAACGTCACCAGATAGGTTCTTAGCTGCAGCAATAGTGTTATAAGTAGCACTCTGAAGCTGAGCATTGTTATGTTCTGCAATCACTAATGTTGTCATTTAGATCACCTTCGCTTCATTCTTCAGTTTGTCAACCAGCTCTTCAACGCTAGCTACTTTAATACCTGCTTCACGAGTGGCAGGTGGCTCTACTTTTAATGTTTTAACGCGCGGAGCAATGTTAACGCCTAAATCTTCAACAGACATTTCTTCAAGCGGCTTCTTTTTCGCTTTCATAATGTTTGGAAGTGATGCAAAACGAGGTTCATTCAAACGTAAGTCGGTCGTTACAACCGCAGGCAGGTCCAATGCAACGGTTTGTAATCCACCGTCAATTTCGCGAGTTACGTTAACAGAGCCGTCAGCTACATTAACTTCAGAAGCGAAAGTACCTTGAGGCCAATCCATCAGTGCAGACAACATTTGACCAACCTGGTTGTTATCTCCATCAATCGATTGTTTACCCATAATCACCATATCGGGGCTTTCTTTTGCTACCACCTCTTTTAATAACTTGGCGACAGCTAATGGCTGAACTTCTTCATCAGTTTTAACCAAAACAGCTCGATCTGCTCCCAGAGCTAATGCAGTGCGAAGTGTCTCTTGAGCCTGCTGAGGCCCGATAGAAACAACAACGATCTCACTGGCAACGCCTTTCTCTTTTAAACGCACGGCTTCTTCAACGGCGATTTCACAGAAAGGGTTCATAGACATCTTTACGTTTGCAGTCTCGACACCCGAATTGTCAGCTTTGACACGAACTTTCACGTTGTAGTCAATTACGCGCTTGACGGCTACCAGAATTTTCATGGATTGTCCTACTGAGTTAAGTATAATGTTGAACTTATTGCGATATTGCGGTGCAATGTGGAAAATGATGGCAAGATTTTGACGGGATCAGCACTAAAAATCAACTACCTTGCCACGAAAACTAGCCAAATTCATTGGAATTACCGATATATTACCCGAAGTATTTCGAATGACACCCAGGCGGCAAGCAAGCGAATCCCCTGAGCTTAGATAACTAAGTGACTGGGGTGAGCGAGTGCAGCCAACACCGGTGTCATTTGAAAGACGAAGGGAAAAGTGACTCAACGAAAGTTGCTCTTTCGCTTATAATGCTTGGCCACTAGGGGTAAATGACCACTATCCCTGCCAATAGAGTATTAATGAAAGCTGTAAGTTCCAGATAAGTATAAAAAAGATCCAAGTTACGGGAGGAGATACCAAGCATGATAGAACGTGAATCGATGGAGTTTGATGTTGTTATTGTCGGTGCAGGGCCAGCAGGGCTTTCATCAGCAATAAAGTTGGCACAAGTCGCCCAAGAAACGGGCAAAGAAATATCGATTGTTGTCGTCGAGAAAGGTTCTGAAGTAGGTGCTCACATTCTTTCTGGTGCTGTATTTGAACCAACAGCTTTGAATGAGCTCATCCCAGACTGGAAAGAAAAAGGTGCTCCTCTTAATACCGCAGTAAACGGTGACGATATCTACTTTATGCGTTCTGAACAAAACGCAATTAAAGTCCCAGGCCTGTTCGTTCCCAAAACCATGCACAACGAAAGCAACTACATTATCAGCCTGGGTAATCTATGCCGCTGGTTGGCAGAACAAGCCGAAGCCATGGGTGTAGAAATATTCCCCGGTTTTGCAGCATCAGACATTCTATACAACGACGATGGTAGTGTAAAAGGCATCGTCACTGGTGATATGGGTGTTGCAGAAGACGGCTCGCAAAAAGACGGATTTATGGCGGGCATGGAACTTCATGCCAAATACACCTTATTTGCCGAAGGTTGTCGCGGCCACCTTGGCAAACAATTGATCCAAAAATTTGAGCTAGATAAAGACAAAGATCCTCAGCACTACGGTATCGGTATCAAAGAACTCTGGAAAGTCCCTGCCGAGCAGCACCAGGAAGGCCTGGTGGTACACTCAGCAGGTTGGCCGCTCAGTGAAAGTGGTAGTGCGGGTGGTGGTTTCCTTTACCACATCGAAGATAATCAGATTGCCGTTGGCCTGATTACTGACCTATCTTATGACAATCCACATGTCAGCCCATTTGATGAGTTCCAACGCTACAAACACCATCCTGTTATCAAGCAATATCTTGAGGGTGGAGAGCGTGTTTCTTACGGTGCGCGAGCGATTGTTAAAGGTGGTTTACAGTCTCAACCCAAAATGACCTTTGCAGGTGGCTTATTAATTGGTGACGACGCAGGAACACTCAACTTTGCCAAAATCAAAGGCTCTCATACTGCAATGAAGTCTGGCATGATCGCAGCCGAAGTCGTTGCGGCAGCCCTGGCCAATGATCGTGCCAGTGATGAGCTAACAGAATACAGCTCAGCTTACGAAAACAGCTGGGCATGGAAAGAACTGCACGAGCAACGGAATTTTGGCCCAGCTCAGCACAAATGGGGCAACTTGGTTGGTTCTGCTTACAGCTTTATTGACCTGAATATTTTTGGTGGCAAGTTACCTTGGACACTTCGCGATACTAAGGCAGACCACGCAGCAATGCGCCCAGCAGCTGATTGCAAAATCATTGATTATCCGAAGCCTGATGGTAAGCTGTCTTTCGACAAACTGTCCTCTGTCTTTATCTCGAATACTAATCATGAAGAAGATCAGCCAGTACACCTTCAGTTGACCGACCCGAATATTCCTATCGAAGTCAATTTAAAGGAGTACGATGAGCCAGCGCAACGCTACTGCCCCGCAGGCGTCTATGAAATAATCCGGGATGATGATGGTAATAATCCTTCATTGCAGATCAATTCGCAGAACTGTGTTCACTGTAAGACTTGCGATATCAAAGATCCGCGACAAAATATTACCTGGGTAACCCCTGAAGGTGCTGGTGGGCCAAATTATCCCAATATGTAATTTTATCGCTCAGAGCTGTGTTTTCACCGCTCTGAGCATCTCACCTCAATATCTTATCTCACAATAATCGTAAGCTTGGTAAATTTCACACTATCTTTGTGATATCTGTCACAGAATCTAAATGCACCTTTTTTTAATGTTAGAGTAGCTTCGAAAGTCCATGGACTCTTAGCAAATAACAATAAATAGGCTATATACTTGTTTGCAATTAAAAGCTCATTTTTTAGACAGTTTGGTTGCAATAATAATAATAAGCCATTAGACTGGGCGCTCGCTGCACAAAAATATAACAATCAGCTATATCCCAGTAATTAAGTTTTATACACGCGGTAGGGGTTTAGGTAATGTATTGGTACACAAAGAATGACGGGCAGCTGTGCTTAGGTACAGAAAACACCCGGATGGCAGAGTTTGAAGTAAGCACTGAAATTTTCTTGCAACAGTCACTCAGCCAACCCCTCATGGAAGAGCATATCCAGTCAATTGGTTCATATCCAGAAGACTGGAATCATGATGCTCGCATATCAGAGAAGATTAATGCAGCAGCAAAATTTATTTTTAGTGATGAGTTAGCGCATTCTGAGCAGCAAAACCAATCACTTTAATAGAATTGAAATCTATCACTATTACGATAGATGCACTAAAACTGAGTAGCAGGAGGGTATGATGTTAGATGTAACCACCCCAGATGCGAATAATCAGGATGAGAGTGCTTATTTGCTCCAAGCAAACGCAAATCAGCATGAGATAACGACGGACCAAATTAATTTATTTGCTAATCTGGTAACAGAAGAACAGAGCTTCTATAAAGACATAGGGCTACGTCATCTGGTCGAAATTCTAGAATAAAAAAAGCGGCTTTAGCCGCTTTTTTTATTTCTGGTTTTGACGTCTTCTGGCAAAACCAAGCAACAATAATAACCCAGCGCTCCATCCGAGAGATCCGCTGCCACTATCTGGTGTTGTTGTGGTGTTACAACTTTGGTTAACAGGCTCTGTTCTAGGAACCAGCTTGTAAGCGCGGGGCTCATGCAACATACGACCATCAGTCTGTTCCTGCAAAAAAGCTCCAAAACCGATAATCTCTCCAGCATTATTGATGGCTTTAGCCTCACCAATAACCCAGCCCGCATCACAATCAATGCGCTTATTCAAATCACCAAGCTGACCATTCTCATAAATCACCCCGGCATAAGAAGCTGGCGAGCTTGTAAGACGCGCAGATCCAACAACAACACCCGCATCGTTGATACCGATGGCGTTAGATTGTTCTAACGTATCCACAAGATAACCGATATTAGTAACTTCTCCAGTCGCAGTATCTGTAATAAAGCCAGCATACTTAGAAAACTGGAGATTAATTCCACTCTCCCCTTCTAAAGCCGCAATACCAACAACAACATTGCTTTCGTTGATGTCATTAACACGATGAACGTAACCGCCCAAAGCTTCTACAGGAGTTAACGTTTCAGGAGAATTGATTGAGGCGATGTATCCACGACGAATCGATGCATTATCAGCATTGAGAATCGTTGATACTCCAGCAAAGAAGCCTGCATTATTGATAGTCGTGGCATTAGAAAAATTAATACCGTCAGTACCACTGCTGGGTTCTAGGTTGGTGATGGTTGTGTTATTGATGTCATACAAAAACCCACGACCACCGCTTGTTGCAATACTGTTGTCATCGTTGCGGGTCAATATGCGTTGACCTTCACCGACCATCCAGCCGCTATTATTGACATCAAAGGCGCGCATAAAAGCAGTATAGTCATCACCAAACTCTAAGAATGTTGTTGCGCCATTTTGGAAAATAACCGCTTGGGTATCTTTAAGCACGGTGCGAGTACCAGTCACATTACCATCATCATCAGTAATGTCTTCTTGAACATGAGGTCTCACTTCACCCACCAGCATACCTGTGTCGTTCATACCAAATGCAGCACCAACACCAGAATAATCATCAGCTAATAAGCTCACAGGAGCTGTATTGGCTGTTCCAGCATAAGAAACAGGGCGATTACCAAACAAGGCATCACTCTCGCCGTCTGGATGCGGGTATTGTCCGAAGCTGTATCCAGCTACCAGACCATTAGCATTCAAAGCAAACGTATAGGAGGCACGTTGGTTGAGGGCGAGGGTATCATCACCTAAACGACCTAAATCAATAACATCATAGTACTCTGCAGCACTTACCGCAGAACAGGTTAGAGCGCTTATCAACACAGCGCAGGTGGATTTAACCATTCGCATTCATACACCTTGTGATTCTTTAAATCTTGTTATTCAGTCCGAATTTTCGGCAGCTAGTATATATCAGTGAGCTATGGGTACAAGCAACATATTCAACTAAATAACGTTAACTGACCGCATCGGGTTGACTTTCGGGCAATGCATCCCGAAAAGCAGCTAATGACAAACAGTGCTCATTAATGCTAACTAACCGAGGAAACGCATCCAGTGGCACATTAAACCGATGTGCATTATATATCTGAGGAATAAGACACATATCGGCCATAGAAAGTTCACGACCAAAGCAAAATGGTCCTTTGTCTGAGTATTGACTGGCTAAAGATTCAACAGCTTTAAAGCCTTCTGTGATCCAGTGCGCATACCACTGATTTTTTTGCTCATCTGCTACCGACAAAGGTCCAGCAAGATATTTGAGAACACGCAAATTATTCAGCGGATGAATATCACAGGCAATCATCTGACAGAAGGCGCGAATTTCTGCACGTAACTGTAGGTTCGCTGGCAACAATGCAGGGCTGGGATATTTTTCTTCCAAGTACTCCAAAATCGCCATGGATTGGCTTAACTTCAGCTCTCCGTCAACCAATGTTGGCACCAGACCTTGCGGGTTTAATGCTCGATATTCTGATTTGTGCTGTTCGCCGCCATCTTTAACCAAATGAACGGATAAATTTTCATAAGGTACTTGCTTTATGTTCAATGCAATACGAACGCGATAAGCTGCGGTAGAACGCCAATAGCCAAATAGTTTGAGCATATTAATAATCCTCTCTCATCCAGTTGCAGGATATACCCGTTGTCTTTTTAGGGTACTGCGGTGTTGGCTGCGCCGCACTCTCCAATAACTTAGTCCATCTAAGTTCAGGGAGTTCACTTGCTGCCTACGCCTTGAAATACTTTGGGTAATAGTTAAACGCCTAGGTTACTCAGGTTGAAAACCAAAACGGCCAGAAAACTCACATTTCCTGGCCGTTGAATAAAAAGCGAAATCAATTAACGCTTATACTCACGTACATTCTGTTCAATGGTACCAAAGATGTTATCACCGTCTTTATTAAACATCTCGATGCGCACTTTATCACCAAACTTCATGAAAGAAGTTTCAGGCTTACCATTGGCAATGGTTTCCAGCATACGTTTTTCGGCCAAGCAGCTAGAACCCGCGCTGCGATCATAGTTAGAGATAGTACCTGAACCAACAATCGCTCCCGCACCTAATGGACGTGTTTTAGCAGCATGACGCACAATGGTAGGGAAATCAAATGTCATGTCAACGCCGCAGTTTGGCTGACCAAACAGCTCGTCATTCAAATGAGTCACTAATGGTAAGTTTACTTTATAACCATCCCAAGCATCGCCCATTTCATCTGGTGTAACAGCGACCGGAGAAAACGCGCTAGAAGGCTTACTTTGGAAGAAACCAAAACCTTTCGCTAATTCTCCAGGAATCAAATTACGCAAAGACACATCGTTAACCAACATTAATAAGCGGATAGAGTCGCGCGCTTCTTCAATCGTTGGTGCCATAGGCAAATCATCAGTAATAACCGCTACTTCAGATTCCATATCGATGCCATAGTCTTCAGATGCCATTTCTATGTCATCACGAGGCCCCAAAAATGCATCGCTGCCACCTTGATACATCAGCGGATCAGTCCAGAAAGTTTCTGGCATCTCTGCGCCACGCGCTTTACGCACTAGCTCAACGTGATTCACATAAGCACTGCCATCGGCCCACTGATAAGCTCGAGGAAGCGGTGATTCGCACTTGGTTTGATCAAAATCGAAAGCGCCGTCGACTTCACCATTATTCAACGCCGCATACACTTCTTCGGCTTTAGGTGAAAGCTCAGCCCAGTTATCAAGCAACGCCTGCATAGTTGCAGCCACATGAGGAACCGCTACCGCTTTAGTTAAGTCACGGCTAACAACCACTAACTGGCCGTCACGAGTATTGTTTTTTAAGGATGCTAATTTCATGGGTTACATTCTCAATTATCATTCGTTTTATTAACTCAGAACTAATGAGCTAACAGATTAGTCTTTTGCTTTCCAGCTATCAGCATAGGCTGGATTTTCAACGGCTGAGGTACTCTCCCCTACCTGCAATGGATCACGCGTATCCAGCATCACAGCCACTTCATCGGTTTCTTTTTTGGCATAATTACGACCAGCTTCAAACGCCTTTGGATGAGGCCCATGAGTGAAACCAGAAGGATGGAAAGTGATCATGCCCGCATCAATATTATCACGGCTAAAGAAGTCACCCGCATGATAGAACAGCACTTCATCAAAATCATCGTTGTTGTGATAAAAAGGTACTTTCAAAGCGCCAGGATCCGACTCAATTGGTCGCGGTACAAAAGTACAAACCACAAAACGACTCGCAACAAAGGTAGTGTGAGCAGAAGGCGGTAAGTGGTATCGATGAGACATCAGAGGACGAATATCACGCCAGTTAATGCGTACAACCGCCAAATCACCGTGCCAGCCTAATGCATCAAGAGGACTGTAGGAGTAACTTACCGTTGAGATCTCATCAAGGCGTTTAATCTTAACGGTCCAAGAGTCATCCGTTTGCTGCGCTTTAAACGTATCGTTGATTTCTGGTACATCCAACATCGCCGGATCAAAAATCGCCTGCGGTCCCACCAAACCTTTTTCTGGTAATTGATAAGAGTCGTTAGTTGCCTCAATCACCAACAGAGTCATTGATGATTCGGTTTCTAAACGCCACATAGTTCCGCGCGGAATGACCACATAATCGCCATCACGAATGTCCATGTGTCCATAGTCACAGAACAATGAACCACTGCCTTCATGAACAAATAATAGATCATCGCCGTCCGCGTTACGCACCAATGACTTCATATTGCCTTCACAACGCCATAAACGGAATTTACAGGCTGCATTATGCAATACCAGAGGTGCTTCAAAAGGCGTTGGTGCCGTCACATTCATTTGATTTAAATCAAATGCTCGCGGACGCAATGGGCCTTCCCAGCTATCCCAGCTTGTAGGTGGTCGTTGATGGTGGAAGTGAGCCGTTGGGCCAAAGAAACCGCTGCGCCCTGCTTCACGCTCATAGATAGCTTCTTCTGGAAAGTCAGCGTGAGCCTGACGAGAAATGGTCCCCTCTTTATGAGGAAAAGAGATCCATTTACGCATAAACAATTCTCCCAATAGTCAAAATAAAAACGACTAACATAAGTTAGCCGCCTTTATGTGATGGAATCAATTACTCGGCGGTAATAACACCGCGGCGGATTTGGTCTTCTTCAATCGACTCAAATAGAGCTTTAAAGTTACCTTCACCGAAGCCCTGATTACCTTTACGCTGGATAATCTCAAAGAAGATTGGGCCAATCACTGTCTGAGTAAAGATCTGCAATAAGATACCATCACCTTCAACAGGAGCACCATCAACCAAAATACGTAGCTCACGCAGGTTATCGATGTTTTCTTCGTGTCCAGGAACACGCGTATCGATTTTCTCGTAGTAAGTATCAGGTGTAGGCATAAAGTCCATACCGATTTCACGTAACTTACGAACGGTATCGTAAATATCTTCAGCAGTCAGAGCGATGTGCTGAATACCTTCACCATTGTACTCACGTAAGTACTCTTCAATCTGAGACTTGTCGTCAGATGATTCGTTAATTGGAATACGAATCTTGCCACAAGGAGCTGTCATTGCGCGGCTTAATAGACCCGTTAATTTACCTTCGATATCGAAGTAGCGGATTTCGCGGAAGTTACCGATGCGCTCATAAAAGCCAGACCATACATCCATATTACCGCGCTTAACATTGTGCGTAAGATGGTCAAGCTCGTATAAACCAACACCGGCAGGATGAATATCAACGCCTTCAAAATATTCGAAGTCGTTGTCGTAAATCGTTTTTTCACCGTACTGGTCAACAAAGTAAAGAACCGAATCGCCAATACCGTAAACCGCAGGAACCTTCAACTCACCATCAACAAGATCAGCTTTATCGAACGGCTTAGCACCGTTAGCTACCGCATGCTCATAAGCTTTTTGAGCGTCTTTTACACGGAAAGCCATCGCACAGGCACAAGGGCCATGAGCGTTAGAAAACTCGCGGAAATAACTGTCGCTCTCGGCGTTAACTAAAAAGTTGATGTCGCCTTGACGGAATAAAGTAACGTCTTTGCGCTTGTGTTTACCGATAGGCGTAAAGCCCAACAAAGCAAAAAGTTTTTTCAGCTTCTCAACGCCTTCTGCGTTTGGAGCAGCATACTCAACAAATTCAAAACCGTCTGTGCCTAAAGGATTAATTGTAGAGTCAGTCATATCCAGCTCTCTTAAGTTAATAAATCAAAAGTGTAAAAGTAGAGATGTGGCCTCAGAATCTAACGCTCTGCTCTTAGGCGGCCCAAGCACCAAACCCACAAACTCTCTGTCGCAATTAGTACACTATTATAGGGATTTTAACGAGAATATAAACACTTGATTTTAATGTAATAATTTAAGATATCTAAAAAACAGTTTATCAAGTGTAAACAATAGTTTACAGGTATCACTGAAATAGAAAAAGCCTGAAAATTCAAAGTTTATGGGTCTTTAACAGGTGTAAACTAAAGTTTACACCTGCTACCAAAGCATCATCCGTTTAGTCTTTTATTCCAAATTGTTTTAATTTCTTAGCGACCGCCGTATGCGAGATGCCTAAACGTTGACCTAACTTGCGACTACTGGGATAGAGAGGATATAGATGCTCTAGTAACCGCTTCTCAAACTGATGGATGGCCTGATGCAAAGTGACCTGTTCCAGATCGTCTAATTCATCATCCATCACCTGCATCATCGGCATGTGCAGCAACCGTGTGGTAATTTGTTCCGAGGTTGTCATAGAGACCGCTCGAAATATCGTATTTTCTAACTCGCGCACATTGCCAGGCCAATTGTAGCGCCTTAGTGCCTGCCGAGCTCGCACCGTTAATGAGCACAAGGGTTTCTGCAAACGCTGACAGGCCATATCAATAAAATACTCTGCCAAAGGCTCAATATCATTTTTACGACGACGCAACGGAGGAACTTGCAAATTAAGTACATTCAATCGATAGAAAAGATCTTCTCGAAACAATTGTTGCTCGCATAAAGAGCGCAGATCTTTTTGCGTCGTCGCCACAACACGCACATTCACACGAACTTCATCGTTGGTGCCGACTCGGCGAAAGGCGCCTTCTTCCAAGAACCGCAGCAGCTTCACCTGTAGATAAGGCGACATCTCGCCGATTTCGTCAAAACACAGAGTTCCGCCATGAGCGAGTTCCAGCAAACCTGGCTTGCCGCCTTCTACTGCTCCTTCAAATGCTCCGCTGGCATATCCAAAGAGTTCATGTTCAGCCGCATTATCTGGTAAAGCAGCACAATTTAGCGCCATAAAGGGTTTATCTTTAGAGCGTAAATGATGACAGCAACGAGCTATCAACTCTTTGCCAACGCCTGTCTCGCCCTCTATCAATAGAGGCGCGTCCAGTTGCCCAATTTGTTTAGCCTGCTCCAACACATTGGTCATCGCATCGCTCACAGCAACAACCTGTTCAAACCCGATATTTTTACTGCGTTGCCACCGTTCAATTTGCTGCGCGACCTGCACTGGCTCACGAAAAATAACCACAGCCCCCGCACGACCAACAGGCTCGATGCCCTCTTGTTGCTCTAACGGAAACAATTCAACCAACAACGTTTTATCGCCAAAGATTAACGTATGCTGGCCATAACCGGCTCGGATCAAAGTGAGTAAAGTGCCTTCCTGATGCGGAAAAATATCTTTTAGACAAACAGGCTCAACAACGGCGTTTGATTCCATCTGAAATAAACGAAAAAAAGCCGGACTGGCTGCCAACAAAACACCTTCTGAGTCGAATGATGCAGCCGCTTCTGGATAGCCTGTGATCAAAGCCTGAATTTCAATATGCTCTCTTTCACCGGGCATCAATTCGACGAGTTGCCAATCGTGTATACCTTCGATAACGAGCATCTGTTGCATCAACTTTTGCAAGGGAACAGAGTCGATTGCTTTAATTTTTAAGTAGAGCTTACGCTCGGCCAGTTCAATGCCGCGTAAGTCTATTGCATGCTCCACCAGACAGGTAAGCACCTCCTGAGTCAGTCCAAGTCGATCATCACAGGTCAGAACTAATCGGATCACACATCACACCCTGGCAAAATAACTATGCCCTTGCATTTTAAAATACTCTCAGCCTACATCTTCGGATAAAAAAATGGCGCTGTAAACAGCGCCATTTTTACTCAACATAATAGAGCAGACTTAACTCGCCATTTTATCTTCTTTAGGCGGATAAGTGGGCTCGAACAAACCTAAGCTTTTTGCTTCTTTAACATGAGACATAATGTCCATGTGAGCAATATCAAACAACTGCTTCATATCTTCGATGCAGAAATAAATAGGCTGCATAATATCGATACGATAAGGCGTACGCAGAACATTCATAATATCAAAAGGACGATGCTCGGGCTCATCGCTGAGCGCATACTGAGACTCACCGATAGACGATAAAATTCCGCCACCATAAATGCGATCACCTTGTCCGGTTTTAATTAAACCGAACTCAACCGTAAACCAATACAGTCGCGCCAACCATACATGATATTGCTTATCGGCATTAGCACCTAAACGCCCATAAGTGTGAGTAAACTCAGCAAAGTAAGGATTGGTTAACATGGCACAGTGACCAAAAATTTCGTGAAAAACATCTGGCTCTTGCAAGTAGTTCATTTCTTCTCGAGTACGAATAAAAGTCGCACAAGGAAATTTCTTATCGGCCAATAAAGCGAAGAATTTTTCGAACGAAATTAACGCAGGGACCCAGGCAACTTCCCAGCCTGTTTTCTTGCGAAGTATCGAAGACACTTCTTCAAGCTGAGGAATACGATCTTTAGGCAGATTTAAAATATCCAAACCTTCCATGTATTCATCGCAGGCTTTGCCATCAATCAGTTTGATCTGACGCTCATATAGCTCGCTCCAGATCTGATGCTCTTCGTCTGTGTAATGAATAAAACCGTTTTCATCCGCCTTACGGGCGACGTATTTGCTGCTCTTACCCATCGGTAACCTCATAATATTCAGGCAGTCAGACGCTCTGCTAGTTTTATAGTCGACTGCCTTAACAAAAATAACCTAATTTGCTGCACCAGATTAATCAGTCATATTGAACCGTCCTAGTCGAAACAAGGCGTTCGTGGGGTGCGCTCCCCAGACATCTATAAGTCTTCAGGAGGTCTGTGCATTTCGGTTATTTTTTCATTTAGACCTATATTATCCAGCCCCAGCCCTTAAGTTGACAAGTTTTTCACAGCAATAAAAATGAAAAAAAACGTGTCAATATCAAAAGCTCTAATCCGACCAGTGACTAAGGCAGGCCTCAAGAGCACGACTACCGAAGTCACTAACTGACTGAAAATATTAATAATACTTCTTAACTTTCCGTTAACACTTAAGCTTCATTTTTTAATGCTTCTAGCTCTTCCCAGCGTAAAAACTTTTCTTCTAGCAGGGCTTGTTGGTCGGCAAGTTGTTGGTAAACAGCATCCATATCAGCGCGGCTTTTCGCCTGAAAGTCCGCACTCCCCATCTGTGATTCCAGATCAGAAATACAGGTTTCGAGCTCATCGATCTCTTGAGGGAGCTGCTCCAACTCACGTTGAAGTTTATAAGACAGCTTCTTACTGGCTTTTTTTGCCACGGGTTTGGTTTCAGTTTTGGGCTGCGCTACCTCTTTCGGCGCTTTTTCAGCTTGTTGAGCTGCTCGCTCCTCGCTATATCTCAACCAATCTTGATAGCCACCGGCAATATCGATGATCTGTGTTTTGCCCGATTCAAGCAGATCATAAACCAGCAAAGTACTCGACACATTGTCTAGAAAACGACGATCGTGGCTAATCACCAGTACCGTTCCTTTAAAATCAACGATCTGGCTTTCAAGCAATTCCAGCGTTTCTACATCCAAGTCATTGGTTGGCTCATCGAGTATCAATAAATTGGCTGACTTAGTAAAAAGCTTTGCTAAGGTCAAACGGCTGATTTCGCCACCCGACAAAGCTTTTGCGGGGGTTCTCATTCGTTCAGGGGCAAATCCATAATCACCTAAATAGCTAATAACATGGCGTTTCTCTCCGCCCACTTCGATAAAATCACGACCTTCGCCGATGTTTTCAGAAACTGACAACTCCGTATTAATACTGGTGCGCAGCTGATCAAAGTAAGCAATGTCGAGATTGGTGCCCAGCTCTACGGTTCCTTCATTCGGCTCTATCTCACCTAATATCATCTGGATCAGCGAGCTTTTGCCAATACCATTGGGGCCGACAATGCCAATTTTGTCGCCCTTCAAAATAGTGGCTGAAAAATCTTCAAACAACAGTTTGTCGCCACGGCGTAATGTCGCATTTTCAATAACCGCAACACGCTTACCCGATTGACCACCACTTTTAACATGAAGTTGCGCAGTGGTCTGTCGTTGGCGTCGCTGGCTGCGTTCGTCACGCATTTTTTTCAACGCGCGAACACGCCCTTCATTACGAGTACGGCGAGCCTTAATCCCCTGACGGATCCATACTTCTTCTTGAGCTAATTTTTTATCGAACAATGCATTCGCTTGTTCTTCATCTTGTAATTGCTTTTCTTTGGCTTCGACATAAGCAGAATAAGGCGCAGGAAATTCGGTCAACACACCTCGGTCAACTTCCCAGGTGCTAGCAGCCAAATGATCGATAAACTCACGATCGTGAGAGACAAACAATAAAGCGCCCTGATATTGCTTGAGCGTTTCTTCCAACCATTCAATGGTTGCTACATCCAAATGGTTTGTTGGCTCATCCAGAATTAATAAATCAGGCTCTGCGGCAAGGCATTCTGCCAAAGAGACTCGACGTCGCCATCCACCAGATAAAGCATTCATCTGTTGAGAACCATCCAATGACAGTCGTGTTAAAACGCGCTCAACTTGCTGCTGCCATGACCATCCATTCGTTTTATCTAAAAAGTCATGAAGCTGTGTTAACTCTGCTGACTCCTTACCCTGCTCGGAAAGTTCCTGAAAACGCCTTTCGGCTTCGCGTACATCAGCCAGTCCTTCTGACACGCGTTCAAACACCGTCTGTTCCGTGGCTAAAGGTAAGCTTTGATCCAGGTAACGAACACGCAAGCCTTTTGTTCTTTGCAGACCGCCACTGTCGGGCTCATGTACTTGGGCAATTAACTTTAGTAAGGATGACTTACCCGCGCCGTTTCGTCCGACAACGGCAATACGATCACCAGACTGAATGTTAAAATTAACCTCATTTAGCAAAACGTGGGTGCCAAAACTTAGAGAAACCTGCTCTCCACGAAGTATATTCATTCGAATTCCTTATTACGCCCAAACCCAATATTTGGTATAACTAATGTTGAAACGGCTATTTATTCAACAAATATCCCATCAAAATGCTTCTATAGAGATGGTTAAGCCGTTAAGCACCAGAAAAATGCGCTATATTATATAGGTTAAGCGCTGCACGAAAAACCGGGAATCCAGCCAAATGACTGGAACTCGTAAAAAACGCTGGTGTCAAAACAAAATCACAACATAAGTAGTTCTGTTAATGAGAAAATATACACCTTCGCTGTTCGCGCTACTATTATGCGCGTCGTTGTCTTCAGGTGTTGCAGCAGATCCAACAGCTGCACCCGTGCCCTCCCTTTTACCTACCCCTATTGCATCTCAACAAAGCGATAAACTAAAAGCGCAACGGGCACAGTTTAAACAAGCTTTAAAAGCGTTAAAGAAAGGTCAGATAAAATCGTTTCGACGCCATCAGTCGCAGCTTGAAGACTATGTGCTACACCCTTATTTGCAACAATCTTACTTGCTAAAGCGAATTAATTTAAAACACAGGCTCGAAATCAAAGAGTTTTTAGATACCTATAAAAACGCAGCAGTCACAGTACCAATACGCTTCCGTTTTTTGCGCATGCTAGCGCGTAAAAAACAAACCGCTTTATTCTTAACCTATTATCAGCCTACCAGTGACATCAACTTACAGTGTCACTGGCTAAACTTTCGCTTAAAAACCAACGAGCAGCGCAACGATATTTTTACTCAAGCCAAACGTTTGTGGCTGCATGGTAAATCGCGACCAAAATCTTGTGATCCGGTATTCAAAGCACTTATCGATAACAAAGAATTGAATGATGACCTGGTGTGGCAACGCATGATACTTGCGGCCAAAGCACGACAATCAGGATTGATTCGATATTTAACCTCACTGCTCAGCAAAGAGCGTCAGAACTCAGGCAGCCATCTGCTTAAATCTGTCCGTCGCCCAGAACATTTAACCAATTTGCATAAAAGCAATATCCCAACCGAAGACATGGGACAAATTGCTGCAAGTACCCTCAGCAAACTGGTATGGCGCGACAAAGACAGAGCGCTAAAGCTGCTCGACAAAATATCAAGCAAAATTCAATTTACTTACGAGCAAAAAAAGATAATCGCGCGACACTTTGCTCTTTCACTAGCCACATCAGGCCATCAAAGAGCGGGAGAATGGCTTGAGAATATTCCCCCACATGAACAAGATGACAAGCTTATTCGTTGGAAGTTAGTTAACGATCTGCGTCAACTCGACTGGCAACAGGTTAATAACTGGGTAAAACGCACACCAGCACCTAAAGACGATGAATCCAGCTGGCTTTATTGGCGCGGACGTTCCGAGTCCCAACTAGGACAAAATCAGCTAACACAAAACACCTTTGACCAACTATCACGTAAGCGCAACTATTATGGATTTCTGGCTAGCGCCCACATTGATCAGGCACCAAGCCTTGAATCCAAAACATTTCACTTTGAACCTTTGTTGTTAACTGCACTAAAGCAATCCGAAGGATTACAAAGAGCCAAAGAGTTATACTTGATCGATAGAAAAATTGATGCCCGCCGAGAATGGTATCGATTTAAACGCCAACGTTCATTTGAAGAGCAAAAGCATCTAGCCGTCATCGCTCATGAATGGGGATGGCATAATCAAGCCATTATCAGTCTGGCTGAAACCCGATTGTTTGATGCGGTCGATATGCGCTTTCCAATTGCCTATCAAGAATTGATGAAAAATGCCTCTAAGCAAAAGCAGCTGGATATGTCCTGGAGTCTGGCGATTGCGCGCAGAGAGAGCGCCTTCATGCCTGATGCCCGCTCACGGGTGGGTGCATTGGGATTGATGCAACTGATGCCTCAAACAGCTCGATATGTTGCTAAAAAAGAGCGCGTAAAACTCCACTCTACACGGCAGTTACTAAACCCAGAGTTAAATATTAAGCTGGGAACAAGTTACTTAAAGCGACTGTTGGACGAACATGAAGGCAACAATATTTTGGCAACGGCCTCCTATAATGCAGGTAAGCATCGCGTCAAAAAGTGGATTGCCCTTGATCAAGAAATCCCAACGGATGTGTGGATTGAAACCATTCCCTATCATGAAACCCGAGCTTACATAAAGAATGTGCTCGCTTATCAGCAGATATATACCAGAATTTTAGGATCTGACGACAATTTGTTTAAGCAAATCGTTGGCAGCACCATTGGCAACGCCGAGCCTAAACAATCGCCTTGAACAGGAAAAGAAAAAATACCGTTCCCCAAAAAGGCAACGGTATTTTTTTTGAAGTACTTTGGTACAGGCCTTAGCTTTTAATAGAACTTTTCAAAAGTGATCTGAATAAAGTCATCTTTGCGATAAGAGTAGAAGAAAGTAGACAGCGGATCGTTATCATCAATGCCCGTAAAGATGCGTCCTTCAATACTCAACTTCATATCGTCGCCAATACGTCGGTTTCCTTCTACTGAGAAAAACTGAGCATCGTTGTCGACTTCTACACCCAGTCCCAACAAAAACTCAGTGGACTGTTCATCATTAAATGCCAAGCGAGCACCAAAAGAAACGATATCGCTGACTTCAATCTGCCCAAATCCGGCAGGGATAGCATCTCGGTCATCAAACTGATATTCAATGATCCAGCCAATATCCATAACGCTATCAAATACGCCATAAGTAGAATATTCGAACCCACCAACGGCAGCGATATAATCTTCACCAAATCCTTCGCGGCCAATGACTTCAAGTTTCCATAACCAATCTTCTAGCGTTGCCTGAAGATCCAGACCGATTTGAGAGATCTGCGGATAATAAGGAACTAACACCGGCACATTATTATTTACTTGAGTGACAAATTGAGGCTCACGGCTGGTACCATCAAAATAACTCAAGCCGATATCCCAATCCCCCAGAGTTTGCGACCAACGAGCAGCAAAATCGATATGACTATCACCATCATCAGATTCATAAAGCGCATTGTCATTATCAACATCAACGAGCAATCTTAAGCGCCCATCTTCACCAGGGAAAGTTCGCTCACGAAAACCTGGAAGCACAAATAAATCAAGAAGGCCCCAATCCCGTTCCATCGACCACTGTATCATCGGCTGACCGAGTTTATCTTCACCATCAATGTTTTCGACCAGATCCGTTTGATTGATGATATCCACAAGATGCTGCGTTTCTGCAACGCCCCAATAAACTTTGTTAATACCAACGGTCAACTCCCCAGCATCACTCACGTGCTGCCAGTAAAGCTCACGGATATCAAAATGGCTGCGCTCATCGTCTTCGGAATCGACACGCGCAAAAGGCTTGAAAGTAAACGATTGATTATCCCAGCTCACGTACCACTCAGGCTCAATCATCAATGAACCTGAAAAGTCATTCTGTCCCTGTAAAGCACTTTCAGTAAAAATACGAGCTTCAGCGCCCACAACACCCGAAAAACGCGTGTCTGCGCCGTACGCCCAGGCAGACAATCCTGCCAAAATAAATGCTACACCAGTTTTTAAAGTCATATTCTTTCTCAAAATGTTTTGAACCCACACAATCTGGGGGCAAACTCATGATTACTCAAGCTTATAAGAAGCGATTTATTTAAAAAAGAACGTTCTGATCAAGTTTAAGGACAACTTATATAATTAATAGAGGGTATAGCTTTAATATACCCGTCGCCTTTCAAGATGCAGCGGTGTTGGCTGCGCGCACTCATCCCAATCACTTAGTGTATCTAAGCTCAGGGGATTCGTTTGCTGGCCGCCTACCTGCACCTCGAAATGCTTTGGGTATAATCTTACCCCATCAAAATAACACGGACGGAATCTCTGGAAGTTCATTATGAATACGATAGAAGTAGGCCACTGGTACAAAATACATCAACGCGGCGAGTTAGTTGAAGTCATAGCCGTTAACGAAGAAGACGATCTGGTCGAGTTTCAACATTATGATGGCGAAATAGAAAAACTCGCTACCAATACCTGGCACTCTTTTGGCCCGGTAGAAATGGCACCTCCAGAAGACTGGTCAGGTCCATTCGAAACAGATCGGCAAGATCTACATCCTGATGAGTTATTTAATGATTACTTGACCAGTGAAATGCCGCGAGTCGTCAATCAATAAAAATCTCAGCTTATACTGTCCCCAAATAAAAGATTGCGTAGCCAACGCTCTGACGGTAGTATTTTCGCCCAAATAAAACTACCCAGTACCTATCGCAATGAATTCTCCAAGCCCTCTTTCATGGGCAGACGTACTCGCCGAAGAAAAAAGCAAAGACTACTTTGTCAACATAATGGAATTTGTAAAGTCTGAGCGAAGCCTTGGCAAAACCATTTATCCACCGCAAAACCAGATATTTTCGGCACTCAAATGGACCGAGTACTCTGATGTAAAAGTCGTCATTTTGGGCCAAGATCCTTACCATGGCCCAAATCAGGCGAACGGTCTGGCGTTTAGTGTCAACAAAGGCATTCGCCTGCCGCCATCTCTGCGTAATATCTATAAAGAAGTCGCCGAAGACTTAGCAGTCCCCATGCCAGAACATGGCGATCTGACCCATTGGGCGAAACAGGGAGTGATTCTGCTCAACAGCGCTTTAACCGTAGAAGCCGCTCAGGCCAACTCACATCAAGGTAAAGGCTGGGAGATATTTACCGACAAGGTGATAGAACAGCTTTCTAACGCTCCTCAGCATCTGGTCTTTTTGCTTTGGGGTTCACACGCCCAGAAAAAATCCGCACTGATTAATCAGCAACAGCATACGGTTTTGAAGGCCCCTCATCCTTCACCACTCTCCGCTCATCGAGGTTTTTTCGGCTGCAAGCACTTTTCTCTTGCAAATCAGGCCCTTAAAAACAATAATCAAAGTGAAATTGATTGGCAGATCCCACAATAAAGACAACTCAATTTGAAATCAGCCAGATGCGTATCAATGTGTTAGACTAACTTTAATTCTACTATCTGGTTGGCTCAAATTAATGTCTCGTCAGCCTCAGGGCTTTGATGAGGGAATGCTCAGGAAGGCAATGATTGCGATTATTCATGGTCAGAACATTTAGCTGCGTATTTCTGTTTTTTCTTAGCTTCGTTGCTTTGGCGGCCGAGCCGGATAGTCATTCCGAACAAAAACTCAACGTCACTCTCATCACCGATGCAAAGAAAAAGCTCACAAAAAGCTTTGCTCAGTATCTAAAACAAAAAATTGATGACTCCTTTCCTGGCAGTCAGGTAAACACCATTGCCTTTACCGAAAAACGTCCTCGCGCATCCCTCACCATCACACTGGGCAGAGATTCTCTAGAAGCCGTGTTAAAAAAGCCTCGCGAAGGAGAAGCCATCCTTGCCGCTTTGATTACTCACTATGAGTACCGCCAACTGCTGAGCGAATATCCAACACTCAAATCCATTCGTCTGGGTGCTATTTTCCATGACTCCCCCATTATTCGCCAAATGCTGCTCTATAAAGAGGTTCAGCCCAAAGGCCAGCGTATTGGTTTACTTATCACACCAGAAGAAAAATACCTGCTCAACCTATTGCGACCACAAGCGACAAAGCAGAAGCTTATTCTAGAGTACGAAATTGTAGAAGATGTCTCTAAGCTATCACGCTCTTTGTTGCGATTGCTTAATAAAAGCGATGTCATTATCGCGACACATAATCCACAGATTTATAATCGCCAAACCATTAAATCTATTTTGCTGTCTCTCTATCGCAACCAAAAATTTTTAATTGGCTCTAACCGCCAGTTTGTAAAAGCCGGTAGTGTCGCCAGCAGTTATACCACTATGAGCCAGCTGCTCAGCGAGATTACCAAAGAATTGAGCTACTTCAATGAGCACCAACAGCTGCACGCGCCTTTTTTTACTGAAGATTTTGCCGTTAGTATTAACTATGATGTCGCGCGTTCGCTCAATCTGTCGATTAAAAACGATCAGCAAATTGCAAACTCCATTCAGAGATTAGAACTTTCTATAGGGGCGGATAAACTGTATGAATAAGTGGTCCATCACAACCCGAACCCTGGTCTTAGGTATCGCGCCTTCATTGTTAATGTTTTTTACTTTAACAGCCTATTTTTTGCACGATAAATTAGAAGAACTGCAAACACAACTCTCAGACAAAGGTAACTTGCTGGTTCGTCAGCTCCCCCCCGCGCTGGAATACGGAGTCTATATAAAAAGCGCAACAACTCTTGAAACCGTTGTGACCCCACTACTGCAACAAGAAGATTTAGCTTTTATCGAAGTCCGTGATAACGATAACGAATTATTGCTGTTCCGAAAAAATAAAAGTAACTATCAGGATGGAAAAAGCATCGGCAATATCCAAATCTTCTCGTCAAATATTTCGCCACCCAGTCCTGAGCTGGACGATTCGGATCCCGAGTTAACTTTAGATCAAATGGCCGACACTGAGTCAGCCAACATGCCGATTGGCACCATCACAGTAGGATTGTCAGACGTTCATGTTAAAGAGGCACAACAGTCTGCACTGATCGGCGGCATGCTAATCGCTCTAGCGGGTTTGATTTGCTCAATGTTGTTAGCATTTTTTATTTCTGGCAGTATTTCTCGCCCCATAAAAGCACTTTCAAAAACCGTAAAACGTTTTAAAAGTGGCCACCTATCTTCACGGGTAAAAGAGCTGTCTGGCGGTGAGCTAGGTATTCTGGAGTCCAACTTAAATGCCATGGCCAAAACGCTTGAGCAAGCGAAGCGTAAAGAACTGGAGCATGCGATGGCGTTAGAACAAGCTCGAGTTCAAGCAGAGTCAGCCAGTCGCGCCAAAAGCGACTTTTTAGCCAATATGAGCCATGAGCTGCGCACTCCCATGAACGGCAGCCTCGGCATGCTTCAACTGTTGGACGAAACACGACTCACCCCAGAACAACAGGATTATGTCGAAAATGCCATAGCTTCTACCGAACACTTATTAAAATTGATTAACGATATTTTGGATTACTCAAAAGTCGAATATGGAAAAATAGAACTCGAAAAAACCTTCTTTGACCCCAGCCGTTTGATCCGTCGTTGTACCGCACCTTTTATCGCCGAGTGCATGACAAAAAATATTGAAATCAACACGATTATTAATGGCTCGCCGGAAAACATAGAGATCGAAACTGACTCGACTCGTCTACGTCAGGTTTTGCTGAATTTAATAGCGAATGCCGTCAAATTTACTGAAGAAGGTTTTATCGATATCAATGCCAGCTGGTCATTGATCGAAGACTCTGATCAATTAAGCTTCGACATTGCTATATCCGATACGGGCATTGGCATCGAATCATCCCATTTGCAGCATATCTTTGATTCTTTCTCGCAAGCGGATCAAAAAATTCACATTAAGTTTGGCGGAACAGGCCTAGGCCTGGCCATCAGCAAACAGCTCACGGAGTTAATGGGTGGGCGCATTGAAGTGCACAGTAAACCGGGCAAAGGCAGTCAGTTTAATCTAAGTTTCAAGTTTGATTATCGTCAACGCACAGCACAACAAAAAGAAGCCATCGAAACCGAAGAAGTTCCAACAACCATGTCTGGCCGTGTATTGTTAGTCGAAGATAATCCCGTAAACCAGATGGTCACTCAAGGATTGTTAAGCAAAGTCGGTATCGAAGTTGATACGGCCATTAATGGGAAAATCGCCGTCGAGAAATACATTAATGGCCACTACAACCTCATCATCATGGATTGCCAGATGCCTGAGATGAATGGGTTTGAGTGCACTCAACACATTCGAGAATACGAAAAAGAAAGCCAGACCCACATTCCGATTATTGCGCTAACTGCGAATGCGCTCTCCCATGATAGAGAACGCTGCATCAACGCGGGCATGGATGACTATTTATCCAAGCCCGTTAATCGTAATCTCTTGTGGAAAAAAGTCGCCCTGTATCTTTCTTAAGTAAAGCCGATAAGCCTAGGCATTCGCAGCCAAACGCTTGAGCATTTGGCGATAGTCCTCTTGCGCTTGTTCCCATTCTGCATGGTGTTTGTTTTCGATACGCCATGTACCATTCACCATGACATCACGCACAAGGTTTTCGTTAGCCGCAAAAATAGCGGCGTCCAGTAGCGACTCCTTGGCCACTGCACTCAGCTCTGCCACATCTCGGTCCAGTACAACCCAGTTTGCATCTTCACCTACAGCAATAGAGCCTTGGCCTCGATTAGCCACCTGGGCGCCACCAGCAACCGCCTCTGTCCATAGATAGTCACCAACATGAGGGCGCTGCTCATCACAGAGTAAGTTACGTTTTTGATGAGTATAGCGTTGCCCGTATTCGTAAAGACGTAGCTCCTCAAAGGCATTAACGCTAATGTGGCTATCGGAGCCAATGCCCCAGCGTCCGCCATAAGAAAGATAATCAACACCGCGGAACACACCATCACCCAGATTGGCTTCGGTAGTCGCACAAATCCCGGCAATGGCTTTCGATAAAGCCATTGTTTTAACTTCTTGATCAGACAAATGCGTCGCGTGAACCAGACACCAACGTTCGTTCACATCAACCTGATCATAGAGCCACTCAACAGGGCGGGCTCCGTAAAAGTCGACGCATTCATTCACCTCTTTCATCTGTTCAGCAATATGAATATGAAATGGCCCCTGCGCTTCGTGTTGTTGCCACCAAGGCACCAACTCATTCAATTGAGCCTGAGAAACAGCTCGCAAGGAATGCGGCGCAATACCTAGCTTCACCGACGAGTCATCAGCATACTGCTGATGGAGCTTATCAAGGAGTTGAACAAACTGCTCAGGCGTATGGAAGAAGGCTTTTTGTGCGCCAGCAGCGGGCTTCTCACCAAAATTGGCGTAAGAATAAAACACCGGGCAATGGGTGGTCGCGAGTCCAACGGTACGGGCCGCATCGATCACAGCACAGGATGTAGCCGCCGCATCGTCATAGTGCTGTCCATCAGGCTGATGGTGTAGATAATGAAATTCAACCACCGACGTATAACCACTACGCAACATCTCGATGTAGAGGTAGCGAGCAATGATCTGCATATCATCTGGTGTGAGTTGAGGTAACAAACGATACATCGAATCGCGCCAGCTCCAGAACGAATCTTCTGGATTAGCACGATATTCCGTGAGTCCTGCAAAGGCTTTTTGAAAAGCATGGGAATGTAAATTGGTCATACCAGGAACAAGAGGCCCGTTAAGCTCAACCGCACCCGCCTCTTTTCCAGGCGTAATGGCTGTCACTTTTCCATCTGCAATAGTGATTGTTACATCAGCGGTCCAACCTTCCGCTAATAAGGCTTCTTGAGCATAATATTTCATATCAGTCTTTCCCCAGCTTTTCTGTCGCGCTAACATAATGCCTAACCTAATAATTGGCAAGCATCCATTTAGACGAAATATGAATCAACAACCCACGGACCAAACTGCTCTTAATTCAGCTGACCATATCTGGCACAACGCCAACCTGGTTACTCTTTCATCAGCGGGCCCTTATGGTGTCATCAATAACGCTGCCATCGCCGTCAAAGACGGTCGCATCTCTTATATTGGCGAACTGGCCAAAGATGAGCTGCCCGCCGAAGTTGCCCATACTGATATGAATCAACGGTGGATCACACCAGGACTGATTGACTGTCATACGCATATTGTATTTGGTGGTAATCGCGCCAATGAATTCGAACAACGCTTAACCGGTGTGAGTTACGAAGAAATTGCACGACAAGGCGGCGGTATTTTATCCACCGTAAGAGCGACCCGTGCGGCCAGCCATGATCAGCTACTTAACTCTTCGATGAAGCGTGTGCAATCACTGCTGGATGAGGGTGTCACTACGCTAGAGATCAAATCAGGCTATGGTCTATCCACTGAAAGCGAATTAAAAATGCTTCAGGTTGCCGATACCATTGCTCAAACAGTACCAGCCAATATCCATAAAACCTTTTTGGGTGCTCATGCACTTCCACCCGAATTTGCTGGCCGCGCCGATGACTACATCGATCATATTTGCCAAGAGATGTTGCCTGCCGTCGCCGAATCAGGATTAGCCAGCTGTGTGGATGCCTTTTGCGAAAACATTGGTTTTAACTATGGCCAGGTTAAAAAGCTGTTTCAACATGCTGAAAAAGCAGGACTCAACGTCAAGCTGCATGCAGAACAACTCTCTGATCAACGAGGTGCCGAGTTAGCGGCGGAATTCGGCGCTTTATCAGCGGATCATCTGGAATTTGTAACCGAAGCAGGTGTCAAAGCATTAGCGGCAGGTTCTACTGCAGCGGTATTGCTGCCGGGCGCTTTTTATTACTTACGTGAAACTCAGCTGCCACCTATCGACTTATTCCGTCAACACGATGTACCCATGGTCCTGGCTACCGATGCTAACCCCGGCAGCTCACCAGGGACATCCCTGTTATTAATGCTCAATATGGCGTGCACACTCTTCCGCATGACACCAGAAGAAGCCTTAAGAGGCATTACCATTAACGCAGCAAAAGCGCTCGGTATTGCCGATACACATGGTTCATTAGAAGTCGGAAAAGTTGCTGACTTTGCGTTTTGGGACATAGAGTCTCCAGCAGAACTCAGTTACGCTTTCGGCCAAAACCCTTGCGTAGGTGTTGTTAAAAATGGCGTTACCGTGATGGAACGAGCGCGCTAACCTTATATACCTGCCGCCTTTCAAGGTGCAGCGATGTTGTTTAAGTTGCAGCGCTGCGCGCACTCACCCCAGTCACTTAGTAAAACTAAGCTCAGGGGATTCGCTTGCTGGCAACCTACCTGCACCTTGAAATACTTTGGGTATAAATATCAGGCCATAGCTTGCGAATCTATGGCTTGCCACTCAATAAAAAAAGATTAGTCGTTATGAACAAGACCAAACGAGGCGAAATTTTTCAGCGCCTGCAAGAAGATAATCCTAATCCAACGACAGAGTTGGAATACTCTACCCCCTTCGAGCTGCTGATTGCGGTGATTCTATCGGCTCAGGCAACCGATGTGGGCGTTAATAAAGCCACACGCAAACTGTATCCGGTTGCCAATACGCCAGAAGCCATTTTTGCTTTAGGTGAAGAAGGGCTAAAAGAATATATAAAAACCATCGGATTATTTAATTCAAAAGCCAAGAACGTCATCAAAACCTGCCAGATACTTATTGAACAACATGGCTCTGAAGTACCAGAAAATCGCGAAGCATTAGAAAAGCTTCCTGGCGTCGGTAGAAAAACGGCGAATGTAGTACTCAATACCGCTTTTGGTCACTTAACCATGGCGGTCGATACCCATATTTTTCGAGTATCGAATCGAACCAAAATTGCGCCAGGCAAAGATGTAAGAGAAGTTGAAGATAAGTTAGTACGATTTATTCCAAAGGAATATTTAAAAGATGCACACCATTGGTTGATTCTTCATGGTCGCTACACTTGTGTTGCCAGAAAACCTCGCTGTGGGGCCTGTATTATCGAAGACTTATGTGAGTTCAAAGAAAAAACCAGTGACTAGAGTCTGTTCTATGTTTTGTTCTGCAAGGTTAGAGTGTCGCTTGTGAATACCCATCACTCATTCTACCTTGCCAAACAAAAGGTGAACTTTGGCAGTGAATGACCATCAACGAAAAATCAACAGGCCCTGAATGTTCAATCAAGATCGCACAGAGTTAAGACAACAATATTTTGACGTCTGGCAAAAGCTCTCGACACAACAAACACTCAACCCTTTTGAAAAAGAGTTAGCGGCGGTGATTGTTGAGCATAAAGAATACCATGGACTATTAAACGATCCCGATAACTACCTTGATAAAGACTATTTACCTGAATTTGGTCAAGTCAATCCGTTTTTACACATGTCGCTTCATTTAACGCTTCGCGAGCAAGTTTCTCTTAATCGCCCTAAAGGTATTCGCACACTTTACGAAAAAGCATTAGCCTGGTCAGGAGATTTAAAAGAAGCCGAACATTTTATGATGGATGTGCTAGTAGAAATGCTCTGGCAAAGTCAGAAACAACAACGACCAGTCTCCGACTCCGTTTACATCAAAGCCATCAAAAAGCATTTGAAAAAAGCCGGCGTCTAGAGCTCGTTATTTTTCACTGATAGTCTCTTTATGATGGCTTTCTTTATGATGAGTCTCTTACCGTAATAAACACTCGGCGGTTCAGTGCACGACCTTCTTCCGTTGCATTGCTTTCTAAAGGTCTTCGCTCGCCGCGAGAAATCACGCGAACCTTGCTACGGTCAACGCCCTGTTTAACCAGGTATTCACGAACCATTTTGGCGCGCTTTAATCCCAGGGCTTTGTTGTAACGACGAAATGCAATACTGTCGGTATGCCCTTCAATAACCACAGAATCATAACGTTCATCATATTTTAGATACGCCGCGAGCCAATCCAGCTTTTTCTTGGCGTCATCACCTAAACGCGAACTATTAAATCGAAAATGCACCAATGAGTATTCGATCTCTCGAAAACCATAGGGCAGTAAATCATCAACACATTGCAAAAAGTCGGTGTAGACATTCCGAAATTGAATATTTGATAAGGCAACAGAAACCTGATCAGAGTTATCTAATAAATCACGATAAAAGAAGGTAGGAATGCGGCCGGACTCCAATGCGATTAATAACTTCCAGGCAACATCGTCAAAAATATTAAGCGTCTTTTCGCCCGGCAAGGTCATCACTTTGCCAATTTCGTTGCCTCGTTTACCAGGCAACCAATCTGGCGCCAAACTACGAATATGAATGGGTTTATCTGTGGCAACTCGATTGCGACTACCATCAAGAATAAAGGTCATATTAGGTAAGCGACCCGCACTGGAGTAAAATATCGCCTCACCAAATAATGGAATTTTATGCTTTAACTCACAGCGAACCGGATTCCCGGAATAATCCCAGACCGATTCATCAACCTCAGCCTCATAGGCTCTAAAATCAGCACGACTGCTGCTGATACAAAGGCACCCCAGTAATAAACTGTAAATTAAAGACTTCATAACTCGCTTTCCTGTTATCTACTCTTTTTGATATCGGCGCCAAAACAGCCGACTTAAGCAAATTTCACTGGATTTAGCACTTACACGGGCAAAGCCATTAGCCCCGCCCCACTCTCAAGTTATAAAGAATGGCAGCCAAGAACCGAAATATCGCTAGTCGGCCTTAGCTATTTATCCTTATAATGCGTGCTTGTGTCCATGATCTAAAGTAGGGTTTTATGCTTGCAAAGCGATTTCGAGGTTTTTTTCCGGTAGTCATTGATGTAGAAACAGGTGGGTTTAACCACAACACCGACGCGCTACTGGAGGTCGCAGCGATAACCCTTAAAATGGACGACGAAGGCTTACTTGCAATGGATGAAACGTTCCATTTTCATGTTCAGCCATTTGAAGGTGCAAATATCGAAGCTGCCGCGTTAGAAATTACTGGCATTGATCCCTTCCATCCGTTCCGTGAAGCCGTTACAGAACGAGAAGCCCTGACAGAACTCTTTAAAGGTATTCGTAAAGCACAAAAGAAAGCCGGATGCCAACGCTCTATTTTGGTCGGGCATAATGCTTCTTTTGATTTGAACTTCATCAACGCAGCAGTAGAACGCTGTCAGATCAAACGCAACCCTCTGCACCCCTTCTCAACCTTTGACACAGTTACCTTGAGTGCGATGGCACTCGGGCAAACAGTGCTGGCAAAAGCGTGCGAAGCAGCGAAACAACCTTTCGAAAATGAGAAGGCCCACTCAGCACTTTATGATACGGAGCAAACAGCTCAGTTATTTTGCAAAATTATCAATAAATATCAGCAGCTCGGTGGCTGGCCATTGCCTGAAGAAAAAGCAGAAGAAAAAACCGAAGAAGAGCAAAAGGAAGAGTGAGTTAATTGAGCTTTAACAAGACTCTGAAACAACAATAGAAAGGAATAAGTGCTGGTTTGCACCAGCACTTACATAAAGCAGCTTACAGCTTGTCAGCTTCAGCAGATAGGTACTCAGCAACACCTTCAGGAGAAGCATTCATACCTTTAGCGCCTTGAGTCCAACCCGCTGGGCAAACTTCGCCGTGCTCTTCGTTGAACTGAAGTGCATCAACCATACGCAACATTTCGTCGATGTTACGACCTAATGGAAGATCGTTAACAACCTGGTGACGAACCAATCCATCTTTGTCGATTAAGAATGAACCACGGAAAGCAACACCAGCTTCAGGATGCTCAACATCATAAGCCTGGCAGATTTCGTGCTTAACGTCAGCAACCAAAGTGTAGCCAACAGGACCAATGCCGCCTTTCTCTACAGGGGTTTCACGCCATGCATTGTGAGTGAACTGAGAATCGATAGATACACCGATAACTTCAACGCCACGCTTTTTGAATTCTTCTAGACGGTGATCAAAAGCGATCAGCTCAGAAGGACATACAAAAGTGAAGTCCAAAGGATAGAAGAAGATAACAGCAGGCTTACCGTTAATCGCTTCTGCCAAATTAAACCCATCAACGATTTCGCCATTGCCTAATACAGCAGCCGCTGTGAAATCAGGAGCTTTACGTCCAACTAATACACCCATTTTGTTCTCCAATATGAGGATGTTATTTTAGAGCGATAATTATAATCAACAACGATTTAGGATTGCGAAACTTTTTGTTCCTAATCTCAACTTTTTATACGATAACGTTATTGACAATCATTATCATTCACATATAATAGGCTAATAATTCATCGTTACACTCTTTTCGCAGTTGGAGCTTTAGAAGTTTATGTATGTTTGTTTGTGCCGTGGCGTAACAGATTCACAAATTAAAACAGCCGTTTCTGAAGGACGAGCAGGATGCATGCGCTCTCTAAATCAAGAGTTGGGTGTCGCCAGCCAATGCGGAAAATGTGGCAAAGAAGCTCGCAGCTTGCTTAAGCAAACGCTTCAAACCGTAACGGTCACTAACGCCGCTTAGAGAATCAGAATCATTATTATCTAGGTTCTCACTTCCTCAATAAAAACAACCACTTAGACTTGATTGTCCCCCTACCTGCGCCTACAATGGATAGATTCTTGCGAGCATAGTCGGAGACTATCCTATGAAAGGTGACCCAAAGGTAATTCAATATCTCAATAAGGCATTGGGTAATGAGCTGATTGCCATTAACCAATATTTTCTTCACGCGAAAATGTTCAAAGACTGGGGTCTAAAAGAACTGGCGGAAAAGGAGTATCACGAGTCTATTGACGAAATGAAGCACGCTGATGACCTCACTGAACGCATTCTTTTTCTCGAAGGCCTTCCGAACTTACAAGATCTCGGCAAACTCAGAATCGGTGAAAACACCAAAGAAATGCTGGAATGTGATCTGGCACTTGAGTTAGATGCCATTCCTGACCTGAGGGACGGTATCGAGTATTGTGAAAAGGTTCGTGATTATGTGAGCCGCGAGCTACTCGAAAGAATTCTAGAAAGTGAAGAAGAGCATGTTGACTGGCTAGAAACCCAATTGTCACTGATTGATAAGATTGGTCTGCAAAACTATCAACAATCGATGGCCAGCCACGAATCATAAGAAAAGCACTCACAAAAAAAGAGCGAAAAGTCACCTTTTCGCTCTTTTTTTTGTTTTTTAGGAGTCTGCGATTTACTCAGCAGCACCTTCCGCCTTAGATTCTTTGATCAAAGACTGTAACTCGCCTTTCTGGAACATTTCTAAAATAATGTCACAACCACCAATCAGCTCGCCTTTTACCCAAAGCTGAGGGAAAGTAGGCCACTGTGCGTATTTTGGTAACTCAGAACGGATGTCTGGATTTTCCAAAATATCAACATAAGCAAACTCTTCACCACAAGACATCAGAGCCTGAACAGCCTGTGCAGAAAAGCCACACATAGGCAATTTAGGTGAGCCCTTCATATAAATTAAAATGTCATTTTCGCTAATTTGCTGCTTAATACGATCAATGGTTTCCATAGTAACCTCTGTTGAATACCGATATAACTACATTGGCACCGATCTTAAAACAGCCATACCACTAAGGCCAGCCATTTATGTTATTAATTCAGACCAAAGGGTGATAATGCAACAGCTTTAGCTGGACAATTTTTGACAAATAACGGCTAAACTCTATACAGGCAGGGCATTTTATCTCATAAGATTAATGAATATGGCGCCTTAATATCGAAAAAGTACTGACAATAATCACTAAGAGTGTCTAAAATAATGGCCCTGAAAGATCGACCATTGGCGCTGGCAACCCACACACTTCGTCAGCAGCTCAATTATTAATCCATTACGACTCATAACAAGGAGTTGCTCACATGGCATTTGAATTACCTCCACTTCCTTATGCGAAAGACGCTTTAGCACCGACCATCTCAGAAGAGACGCTAGAGTTCCACTACGGAAAACACCACAACACCTACGTGGTTAACTTAAACAAGCTTGTCGAAGGGACTGAATTTGCAGATATGTCTCTTGAAGAAGTGGTAATGAAGTCTTCTGGCGGCATGTTTAACAATGCAGCACAGATTTGGAACCATACTTTCTACTGGAACAGCATGAGTCCAAATGGCGGCGGCGAGCCAACAGGCGATTTGGCAAGTGCCATCAATGAAGCATTTGGTAGCTTCGAAGAGTTCAAAACTCAGTTTGCTCAATCTGCAGCGACTAACTTCGGTTCAGGCTGGACTTGGTTAGTTAAAAACAAAGACGGCAAGCTAGAAATCTTCAACACTAGCAATGCTGGTTGCCCATTAACAGAAGGCTTAACGCCATTAATGACTGTTGATGTTTGGGAACACGCTTACTACATCGACTACCGCAATGCACGTCCAGCGTATCTGGAAGCATTCTGGAAGTTGGTTAACTGGGAATTTGCTGCGAAAAACTTCGCTTAATTCTTGGTACACTGATTAAAAAAGGCCCTGAAGGGCCTTTTTTAATGCATTCGATTTTTTAACTCTAGCAACTTTTCTGTTTTTGCCAACGATATTCTCGCTTTTTCTTTCGGTAATAATCAGAATCCAGATTTTGACGTGACTTACGCTCATAGTAATCTGTCTTCTTTTTTAATCGGTCACAACGCACCTTCTTTTTAGTTCGTTGAGACTTCCCCTTAGCCGCTTTTTGTCGTGGCAATTTTTCTAATTCGGGCGAAGACTTCCAGTTCATGGTTTGAACTTCTTTGACTTCAACCTTTTGAACTTTCTTATTTAGTGGCGGCTTATCACTATAATGCAGACGCCCCTGCTCATCACGCCACTGATATAACTCCCCAGCCAGGCACGACGAACACCATGCCATCATGACCAAACTCAAAACCTTGATGTTCATATTTAACTGCTTTCCTTATTAAGATTTAACACGTTCCGTTAATCCAGTCGTCGATAAATTTACTAAAATAGTACAATGACAACTAGCTTTATTAATACCATTCGCCATAAAATGACCGTATCGACTTCCGACAAACTGCCCAAATAACTACCTAAGAAGTATGAATCCTTTACTTAACGTTGAAAATATTGAATGCCAGCATAACCACCAAACAGTGGTTTCTAACTTAAGTTTTTCGATTCAGGCAGGAGAAATCGGCTGCCTACTGGGGCCAAGTGGATGTGGAAAAACCACAACACTCAGAGCCATAGCCGGGTTTCAGTCAATTTCTCAAGGCCAGATAACGCTTCACAATCGCATTATCTCTCGCCCTCAACATATTCTGGCTCCCGAAAAAAGACGCATTGGAATGGTGTTTCAAGATTACGCGCTGTTTCCTCACTTAACGGTCGAGCAAAACATTGCGTTTGGTCTTGATAAACATGCCGATCAAGAAGTAAAACGCCAACTGGAGATGATCAATCTTTCCGACTACGCTAAACGATACCCCCATGAATTATCAGGCGGGCAACAACAGCGAGTATCTTTGGCTCGGGCCTTAGCTCCCAAACCAGACTTATTACTGATGGATGAGCCCTTCTCCAGCTTAGATATCGAATTGCGTCGGCAATTGGGCATGGACGTACGTTCATTATTAAAGTCGCAAAATATGGCGGCGTTGCTGGTTACTCATGATCAAGATGAAGCCTTCGCCATGTGTGATTCAGTGGGCGTAATGACTGATGGTGTTTTGCGTCAATGGGATCAACCTTACACGCTGTATCACGAGCCCAAAAATAAAACGGTGGCAAAGTTTATTGGTGAGGGGAAGTTTATTGCAGGCACCGTAGGCAATGGTGGTTTTGTTCACACTGCAGCTGGCGATCTTTTCTGTTCGCGAAGCGCCCAGTTTAACAGCGGAGATAAAGTTCAAGTTCTGCTAAGACCCGATGATATTATCCCGGATCAAAGCAGCCGCCTAAAAGGCACAGTACGAAACAAAGCTTTTAAAGGCGCCGTCACTCTCTACACACTGGAACTGGTCGATGGCAGCCCCATTAAATCGATCTTTCCAAGTCACCATGATCATGAGGTGGGTGATCAAGTTGGCATTCGACTGGATGCGGATCATGTGGTTTTATTCGAAGACACCGAACAGGAGTCAGCTGCTTTAGAATGAGTAAACAAACGCTTCTTTTGCAAATACATAGAGATTTGGTTGCAGGTAATGTTCAATTACCTGCACTCCCAAGAGTGTCTCTAAAAGTTAAAGAAGCCGCCGCCGATCCTGACCAAGATATCGAAAGCCTCAGCCAAATTGTTCAAGTCGACCCTGCTTTTTGCGGTTACCTCATCAGAATAGCCAACTCCCCATTATATCGACGCACCTCCGCACTCAGCAATGTCGGTCAGGCCCTTGGGCGTCTTGGTATGGAAACAACTCGAAACCTCGCCATGACCTACGCCGTAAGAAGCGTTTTTAGCGCAAGAAATCGATTTATGGCACGCTGGCTAGAACAACTCTGGAAGCAAACCATCATGACCGCCGCTTTGGCCCACATCATGGCCGAGCGTTGCTCTCATCTAGATACCGAAGAAGCGTTAATGGCCGCACTGTTTCAAGATATCGGCGCCCTGCCTCTTATAGAAAAAGCCAGTAAGTATCCTGAATTGTTAAAAGATGATGAAGCGGTAAAATGGTTAATCGCCAAATACTCTGCCACGGTTGGCGTCGCCATCTTGCATCACTGGGGGTTAGGAAAACACATTCAAGAAGTTGCACGTAGTCGAGAAGACTGGATGCGAGTACATGAAGGAGAGGCCGATCTGGCAGACCTCATCACGCTCGCTCGTTTGCACAGTTATATCGGCACTTCGGCAATGAAAACCTTACCACGAATTAATGAGATCCCAGCTTTTCATAAATTATCTCTGGGAGAAGTCGGCCCAAGTCAAAGCTTTGAGTTCGTCGACATAGCCAAAGAAAGAATCCAACAAATCAGACAGGCTCTGGTCGCTTGAGCTGGTCTTGTTCAATATCAAACTTAAATTTCACCTAAAACACTTCCCCTCTCTGTAGGTGAGGCAAATTTCTAATACTAAGTGCTTTTCGACTCTTTCTATTTTGATGATTCCTTGAGTCGAATTATGTTTTTTACTGCTTGCAAAAACTCTGGCCGTAAAACCGCCGCTTTTTCGCTATCGTGATCGGCTCCCTCAACAATAATAATCGGCAACGACGATTTTGGTAATTCTAAACGCGCCTTTTGTGACTCAAAAAAATCATTACGTTCTTCACTACCAAACACTGCTTGCACAGGCACTGTTATCGCAGCAACTTGTTGGTCTGTCACAGCATCATACTTCCAACCGCGAGCAACGGCCGCTAATGCAAGCAACTCTGTGCGCTCATTTTTCTTTTGAGCTCGCTCTTCCATAGTCAAAGCCATCTCTTCGGCATAAGCTTCTTCTTCCTTGTTTTTAACAGGAAAGTAGCCAGAACCTAGAGTTGCAGTCATCACTCGCTCTGGGTGAGATACGAGCAATCGACCAACGACAAATGCCCCCATCGAATACCCCACCAAGTGAGTTTTTTCTATTTTTAAATGATCAAGAAGACGTACAACATCTTCACCCACTTTAGGTCCATAGTCACTTGGGTTTTGAGGCTTGTCGCTCTTTCCATGCCCTCGGCAGTCCAGAGCTATCACTCGATGATTTTTGGCAAGCTTTTGAATAATGCCCGTGTCATACCACATTTTCAGATCCATAGAAAAACCATGAATAAGCACAATGGGTGTCCCCGCGCCTTCATCAACGTAGTGAATGTTCGTTCCTTTAGAATCAAAAAAACCGTCTTTTGCATACAGAGGGCTCGAGATCAATAACACCCATATAATAAGAAACTTAAACCGATTAGAAATCACAGAAGCTCTCCCTGGAAAAACAGTATTATCAGCCTATAACATTATGGCTTATGGCACAAATGAGTGCAGCCATGCGTTACCCATCACAGCTCATTGAAATAAATAATTTTTTGGTTAGAAAAAGAAGAGTCTCAAATGGAAAACTTACCCTTTGGGATTATCTTCCGTGCAGAGATTCCAAAATAAACAACCTCAGTCTGCATCATAACGCTCACTTTCAACTCACGCTAATACAGATCTGAGGTCATATTTTTTTAACGTTAAATGGATTGATGTTTCCAGTGTCCTTTACGGAATACCCAAACGCCTACCAACGCTAATACCGATTCAGCAATCATAACTGATAAGAAAACGCCTTCTGGCCCCAGTTGCATCCACTGAGCTAACAAGTAAGCCAAAGGTAGTTGAAACAACCAATAACAGAAGAAATTAATTTTGGTTGGCGTTACGGTGTCGCCAGCGCCATTAAACGCTTGCACCATAATCATACCAATGGCATAAAATCCATAACCGTAGCTAATATAACGCAAGCAATCGACACCGTATTGAACCACCATGGGGTCACTCGAGAAAAGTCGAATGATAGGCTCAGCCAAAGCAATAAAGGTAATGGCCACCAGCAACATAAAGCTCACGTTGTAACGGGCAATGGTCCAAACCGATTGTTCTGCTCTGTCTGGATGACCTGCTCCCAGATTTTGTCCGACTAAAGTCGCCACCGCATTACTCATTCCCCAGGCAGGCAAGATGGCAAACATAATCAGGCGAATACCAATGGTGTATCCCGCAACCGCTTCGCTGCCGTATAGTGAGACAATTCGCACCAACACAACCCAGCTGGCAGTGGCAATAAGAAACTGCAAAATGCCGCCTCCCGACACTACCAACAAGCGCTTCATTAAATGCCAAACCGGACGAGCGTAAGCTAAGGCTAAACGCACTCGCCCCTTGACGCTTTGCAAATGATAAAGCTGATAGATCACACCGATACCTCGGCCAATGGTGGTCGCAACCGCAGCTCCGGTGACGCCCATTTCTGGAAAAGGTCCAACGCCATATATCAATAAGGGGTCTAACACAATATTAATACCATTGGCGAGCCACAATGCTCGCATTGCCACACTGGCATCCCCTGCTCCACGAAAAATCGCGTTATTGATAAAGAGGAATACGATCGTTGCCGATCCGCCTAACATGATGGAAGTAAACAAAGTTCCATCTTTGATAACCGCTTCATCAGCCCCCATCAATCTCAAAATTGATTCGGCATAAATGATCCCGAGTACAGCAATCACAACGGAAAGCATGGCGCTTATCCACATTGCCTGAGCGACCACCTGATTGGCAGCGACGATATTTTTCTCACCGATGCGCCGAGCAATCATGGCGGTTGTTCCCATGCTCAGACCAATAGCAATGGCGTAGAGTAATGTCATTACGGCTTCTGTTAAGCCAACAACAGATACCGCATGAGCACCTAAACCAGAGACCCAAAAAATATCGGTAACGGCAAACACCGATTCCAGTGCCATCTCAAGCACCATTGGCACAGCCAATAGAAAAGCAGCCTGTCCAATAGACCCTTTTGTATAGTCCGGTTGGCCCTTACCCGATACCGCTTGTTTAAAAAGCTTCCACCATGAAACTTTTTGTTCATTAACCTTTGTCGTCATTTTGTTTCTATTCCTTTGGCGCAATATGAACATCTCCGATGTCTCTTGAAGGCACGTTTAATACACGAAACTAGCCAACAACCGACTAACGGCAGAAATATAGATGTTACTTAATTGCAAAAATTTCTAAAAAAACTATTTGAAAGAGAGTTGAATTACCCAGAAGCTCTGGTCGTATTCTTAATTATGAGAGAGTAAAGAAAGTCATAACCGAAGAAGTACCACTGCCCTTGTGATGCTCAACAATATCCAAATTGTTCATGGGTCTATCCTCGATTAAGTAATGAGATGAACCGAGAGTATGAGAGTTAGTTTTTAAAAAGTCAATAGACTCATTGGAATCATAAGTTATTAACTTTTTCATCAGCCCCATCGATTCATTCTTTTTACTCCACTTTTCCATCACAAGTATTATCTCTGCTTTCTTCGAGCGAATTTCCTACTACTCCATCGCAACTGAAAACTCAAACAATAAAAATGCAAACAGAAATAATCTAAGAGATAAAATTATTTAACTCACAGTTTTTATAAAAGATATTTATAACTCCAATAAAGTTTATCCCTGTTCTGCTATAGCGTCCCTATTTGTACCCCCATATTTTATCAATATAAAGAGCCTATCTCGTTAACATCTTTACTTAGCCAGGCTTTACCAGAGTCCATCCTGTAGTGCCATTGGCGTGAAACAAACACAGTGAGATCGCCCCCAAAGATGTCATTGTCATCAGAAGTATCACTTAGCTTTATGCATATCCTTAAAGGAGAAAGGAAAATGGTCTATCTGAAAACAGCGGTCAGTGCGCTGTTGACTCTCGGGCTTTGTGCCTGTTCGTTAGCACCAGAGTCAACACCGCCCTCCCAAATGCCAGCGGGTCTAACGGCTGGCAACGAACAGCCTTTGCCCTACGATCCAGAATTCAAATTTGATTCTAGTCGTTTTTACAAACCCGTAAAAATCAATGCGAGCCAACTAAAACCTCGCAAAAAAGGTGAGCTCTCTCCCTACAGCCCACTGGTAAAGCCCAGAAAAAAAGGTGATCGCATCCTCGATGACGACATGCTCACCGATCAAGAACGGGCACAGCTACGCAAGCAAGCTTTAAATCTACCGCCAGATCCGACAGTACAACAAGCCAATCAAAAAACTCAGCCTTTTGCTCCCAATGCAGGGGTTAACTTTGACAGTATGGATGCAAATGAAACCGGAGGATTTACACCACCGGATCCCGAACTGGCGGCAGGCCCTAATCATTTGATTGCCGTCGCCAATGTCTCCATAGAAATTTACAATAAAACAGGCACTTCCCTCGTCGGCCCCATCAGTTTTAATACTTTCTTTAATGGCACGGCTTGCGGTCCAGGCGCCACCGACTTTGATCCTAATGTGTTGTATGACGAAGAGCATGATCGTTTTGTCATTGGTATCGATCAGTCGAACTTCTCAACCATCTCAAATTACTGTGTCGCCGTATCCGAAACCAATGATCCAACAGGCAACTGGTTCTTATATGAATTCAACACCTTCGCTGGCGGCGCCTTTATGGATTACCCACATGCAGGTATCGGTGATGATGCTATCTATATGGGCGGTAACATGTTTGGCGGTGGCGGTTTTGTTGGCGGTCGAGTCTGGGCGTTTAACAAAATCTTAATGTACTCTGGCTTACCCGCCAATATGGTTTCACGACCTATGGCCGGATTCTTCACACCACAGCCCATTAACTTACATGGCTTTAATCAGGGTACCTGGCCAAGTAACGATCCTCACTACATTTTGGTTTCTAATAACACATTGAGTACCACACTCACGGTGTTTTCCTGGGACGATCCTTTCGGTGCTAACACCTTTACTAACGAAGGTTCTCTTAGCTTAGCCCCCGTCGGTTTGCCTGGTTCAGTACCACAAAGTGGTGGCGGCAATTTTGGCAATCTACAAGATTCTCGTCCACTCGATTTTGAGTATCGTAATGGTTTTGGTTGGACAACCTATACCGTCGCTTGTAACCCAGGCACGGGAACTGTTAACTGTGTGCGTTGGGCACAAATTGATTTAAATACCATTACTTTAGGCCCAGCTGGTTCAGGTACCTTCGGCAGTAATGGAGAGTTTCGTTTCCATCCTGATCTCGCCGTTAATCACTGCGACGATATGAGTGTGGGTTATTCTCGTGGTAGCGCCTCAACTTTTCCTGGCACTTTTGTCACAGGCCGAGAGTCTAGTGATCCCGCCAATACTTTGCAGGCAGAAACCACTTTGATGGCTGGACAGGCAACCTACAATTCGTTCGCCATGAACCGCTGGGGTGACTACACGGGAATGACCGTTGACCCCGATGGTGAAACCTTCTGGTACATTGGTATCTATGCAAAAAATATTACTGGTGCAGGTGGTTCCAACTGGGGGCTTCGTATCGGTTCTTACGAATACCCAGGCTGCAACGCGCCGACTTTGCCTGCGACCGACGCTTACATGCGCGACTTTACAACCGATGTGGGTCTAGAGCCGGACCCTGTTCCTGGCGATATCTGGTTGAGCCCAGACGTTTGGGTCTGTACCAACACCAATAACTGTACAGTCCATGAAAACCCTGAATTTGGGCAAGTTAACACTATGCGAGTGAGACTAGCAAATACAGGCCCAGGTGCAGCATCAAATCCGGCCAATGGACGTATTCATTTGTATTACGCCAATGCTTCTACAGGACTCGACTGGGATTCGCAATGGACCGAGTTTGCTCAAATTCCAGTAGTTAATCAGGCTGCCTCATCAACGGCTATTTACAACACTCCTTTCAATCCACCAGGTACAGGACACTATTGTATTGTCGCTCGTTGGGTATCAGACCAAGATCCCATGACCTTCCCAGAAGTTTTTGGTACCTGGGCAATCGGTACTAACACACGCAATAACAACAATATTGTTTGGCGCAATATGAACGTAGTCGACCTTGTGATGCTACCCGATGGTGTTTCGAATCAGGTGATCGTGCGCAATATTTCCGACCTCGATACTCGACTGGGCATTGCCGTGTTTGATCGCAGCTTGAGGCATCCTTTCGTTGAAGAAGGTGAAATCACTTTACGCTTACCCGATGAGTTATTAGAGCGCTGGATGCAAGGCGGTTCAAAAGCCGAAGGCGTACGTTTTGATCGACGCACGCGAGCCTTCCAGATCTTGCAACCGGATGCCAGACTCTTCAATCTCTTCTTCAAAAAAGGCGAGGAATTTAAAGTCAACCTGGACTTCCGTGCTCCTAAAGTTCCTGAACAGGAGTTCCATGTTGGAATCGCTCAATTCGATGAGAAAGGCCAAGTGATGGGCGGCGTCAACTATGAGTTAAGACATACCAAAAGACGTCAGAAATAACCTCTTTTTGGTGGAGCGAGCCCTCGCTCTTACAGCCTCAAAGGTTCGCCTTTGGGGCTGTTTTTATTCTTCTTTTTTTGATTTGGCGGCTTCCATATCAGACAATTCGCAAAGCCCCCTCATTAAATCTGCACACCACAATAAGATGAGAGCGCCCGCAGTCACAAAAACATCTTGTAGGCCATCTTCATTATCAGAAAACCCCAACTGAAAAAGAATCACTATGACAAGCCCTACAATAATTAGCATAAGCTTTTTTAAATGCTTTCGAAATACCTTCCCACTGTCTTTGTGTTGAATTCCTTCAACTAAATCGTACATCACCTTTTCCTTAGTTTTAATTACACTACAACTAAAAGGGCTGCAAACGCAGCCCTAAAGATTAATAGCAACAAATTCTAGCGGCGATTAAAGCCTAAACGCTGTCCTTTAATGTCAGTAATGATCTGACCTTTTTCATACATCAAGTTACCGTTGATAACAGTGTGAGTGATGGTAGAGCGGAACTCATAGCCTTCGAAGGGCGTCCAACCGCACTTCGACATCACACGTTCTTTGGTTGCTAATGTTTTGGCGTTAAGGTCTACCAAAACACAGTCAGCCCAATAACCTTCGCGCACATAACCACGCTCAGCGACTTGATATCGACGTGCCACATTGTGTGACGTTTTAGCAACGATAAGCTCTAAAGAGAATGTCTCGTTATGATAATGTTCTAACAAACTCAATAAAGCATCTTGAACCAACGGCAATCCCGCAGGTGCTTTAAAATAAGTATTCTGTTTTTCTTCCCAGGTATGAGGAGCGTGATCCGTAGCAATGATATCGATACGACCATCGTTTACGGCCTGCAAGATAGCTTGCTGGTCACTAGCCAGTTTTACAGATGGGTTACACTTGATCAGCGTACCTCTCTGTTCATAATCATCAGAGTTAAAGAACAGATGGTGCACACAGGCCTCACCAGTAATGCTTTTGCCTTCTAAGTCACCCTTAGTAAAATGGTCCAGCTCTTCTGCCGTTGTGATGTGCAAAACATGCAATTGAGTACCGAACTTACGCGCTAGTTCAACGGCTAAAGCAGAAGATTTGTAGCAAGCTTCTCGTGAGCGAATATCGGGGTGCATCCCAATAGGCACCTCTTCACCATATTGCTGGCGCGCTTTCTCTTCGTTCTCTGCTATCATAGGTGTATCTTCACAATGAGTCGCAATGAGTACTGGTGAAGAGCTAAAGATACCTTCCAGTACCTGAGTATCATCTACCAGCATGTTGCCTGTTGAAGCACCCATAAATACTTTGACGCCACAGGCTGCATTAGGATCTAAAGATTTGATTTGCTCCAGATTGTCGTTACTGGCACCTAGATAAAAAGCGAAGTTAGCTAAAGACTTGCCTGAGGCGCGGGTATATTTGTCTTCCAGCGCTTCGTGCGTCAAGGTAGCAGGGTTTACATTAGGCATTTCCATATAACTGGTGATACCACCGGCCACGGCTGCGCGAGACTCAGTTGCAATGTCACCCTTATGTGTCAGTCCCGGCTCGCGAAAATGCACCTGATCATCAATCATGCCGGGTAATAAGTGCAAACCACCAGCATCAATTTCTCGATCGGCACCCGTCGTAATTTCACTGGCGATTTTCTCAAAGCGGCCATTTTTAATTAATACATCGACGACTTTCTGCTGACCTTCATTAACTAACGTTGCCTGTTTAATAAGAATGGATTCAGACACGGGAAACCTCATTTTGTTAATACTTATTCGATGAAGATAATTGTAACGTAAAACTGATCAACCTGTTTGTGTTATTGTCATTTTCAAACTTTATCGATATCCAGCTGGCTGGACTTTGGAATAAAAAACGGCCTAAATAACTCAAAAAATAATAAAGAAGAGACTCAAAATAGCTGTGGATGACTCTTATTGAGATGAATTTTAATTTAACAAGTTATCCACAGACAACTCACAAGGCTATGCCTTGCAACCCAACTAGAAACACAGTATTTTGCACAAAACCTAAACAACGGCACTAGATATTGTGAGTTTTTGATGTGCTAATGTCTATCAAAAGCTGTGCATAAAGACTTCGGAAAAGCGCACAAGGAGTGCAGACCAACCGAGGACATAATAAAAAGAAATTACTCCACCAAAAATTAAGAGCGCCACGGCGCTCTTTTTTATTTCTTCCCACCCAGTTGAACTTGCATATATAATTCATGACGAGGCACTACCAGCCTGACAATTTTTAACAGCATAAAGGAATCTATGTTCGATACACCCTCGTTAGAACGTGCGCTCCAAATGGGCACTGGCAAAGCCATTCGAATACTCAAAAAGAACTCCCACCACAACCTTGATCACCTCATCCTTGAGGCATGTCTTAGCAATCAGGCCTATGACCCACAGTCAGAACCGGATAGAAGTCAGTATCTAAAAACTGTCATTCAGCTAGCGCAAGATTCTGACGCTATCGAGGAAGCTGTTATTGATGCGCTCAGTCAGGCTCAGGAAGACGACTGGGATACTCATCAGTTAGTTACTCTGGTCACTTGCTTCGCCCAAAACGGTAATAAACGCGCGAAGGATGCTCTCTATCAACGTTACACAAAACCGCTTACCGACCCAAGCTTCTCATTTCTAGAGACCGATGCTTTAGTCATACTCGACGGTTTAAAGGGATTAGAGATATGTGCCAATACTCTCGGTCAGCTACTCGAACAAGATACTGACTTTTGGGTAGATGATTCATTGATTTCTGTATTCGAAACATCACCAACGAAAGAAGATACTTTGCAATATCTAGAACGGCATGCACAAAGTGATCGATTTATAAAACGCTACCTAACGAATGTAAAAGAGCATCTGGAAAAACAACAAAAGCCAAGAGCCCTAATAAACTGGTCTTACGAAATGATCAGCCAACACCTATCACAGGGTAAAAGTCTCTCACTTAGTATTGGCAAGTCTCTTTCTTTTGATGTATTACAAAAACTTGCTAATGACTTTAAAAGTGAAACGGACGAAAAGTCACAGTTGGCTTACCTGAAAATATTTTTCAAAGCCCCCTATCCCGGAGCACCATCAGATATGATTCCCTTACTGGAGCATAACAATGAAAGAATGGTGCATTTTGCTATAAGAGCTCTTGCACAATTGGAACATCCACAGATTAAAAAATATCTTGAGGAAGCTTCTCTTCACACTCTAAAAAACAAAGTACCGCTCTTTATTCAAAATGGAGTCGAAAATGCTCCAAAGACTTTTGAAGCCATTATTCCCTTTTTAGATGACGAAGACGAAACCCACCGATTTATATCGGACGTGGTTAAAGTACTAAAAAGAAAAGCCTATACTGATTCAAAAGTTTTACTCATACAACTTTATGAGCTATCACACTGCTCCGTATGCCGCTTCGATCTATTGAAGTTACTTCATGAGTTAACAGGACTACCAAAAACGGTTGTTGATGAAGCTATTTATGATTGTCATCCAGATAGCGTTGCCTTAGCATCAACTTATCTATCAGAAAACCATTAAACGTCTTCTTATAAGATTCGATATCAGCATTCATATTCCGATAAAAAACCACCATCCTTAAAAGACTTTATATCTCCAAGATAATTCTTGTTAAGTAAGCTTGTCGGCAAAACCAATGAGATAGAAAAATAATTCTTTCTATCTCAGGTATTGCCAAAGTGCAGATTGCATTTGTCTTAACTTAGTTCTATTAAATCTTAGTGTTACTTTTTTAACACAAAAAAGACGTATTAAAAATGATAACTTGTATCAATTTGGAGGTTTTATGAATACGAAATTAATACTCTCTCTAATACTTATCATTGTTTTCTATCCGTCGTCCAACTATGCCAACAATTTAACCCCAGACAGGTCAAAGTCCAACGAGCCTATCTGGGGTTACAGTAGTGAAGGACGAGAATTGGTAGATATAATGACAAGTACCGGAGATATTATTCAGGTCGTTGATGTCGATGGTTTAGCTTATTCTGGCGATATGATTCTTGGTAAAACAGAAGACTTGAAAAAATACGGATTAAACATCGTCTCTGGTCAAGAGTTTTCAGAAGATACACAGACGGGTCCTTTAGCTGCAATTCGTTATCCATCGTCTGGATACAAATGGCCGAATGGTGTCGTGCCTTATGTGTTCGCTTCTAATTTGGGTAGCCGTGCCAGACAAGATATGGAATACGCTTTTAACCACTGGCATAGCAAAACTAATGTTCGTTTTGTGCGTCGAACGAGTCAAAGGGACTACCTAACGATTCAAGGCGGCGGAGGTTGCAGCTCCTATGTAGGTCGACAAGGTGGCTCGCAAGCCGTGACTCTCGCAGACGGATGCGGCAGAGGCGCAGCAGTTCATGAGCTTGGGCATGCCGTTGGTTTTTTCCACGAGCAAACACGAACAGATCGTGATAGTTACGTCACTATCTACTGGAATAATATTCAGAGTGGTATGGCGTTTAATTTTAACAAGATCAGCAGCAGCGACGGCACCAATCATGGCCAGTACGACTACTACTCTATCATGCACTATGGCACGAGAGCCTTTGGCATTAATGGCGCAGTAACCATTTGGCCAACACGCAGTGGTGTAGATACCAACGCCATGGGTAATACCTCAGTATTATCTTCGGGTGACATTGCAGCAGCTGCAGCCATTTATGGCAATGGTGGAGGTGGCGGAAACGGCGAAACCTACACAGGCAATTTATCCGGTGCCAATGATGCCGATATTCAACCAGATGGAAATTGGTTTCAGTATTCTGGAGGCAATATAAAAGCAAGCCTACAAGGCCCCAATGGAACCGACTTTGATCTATACCTCTATCGCTGGAACGGATCAAACTGGTCAGAAGTCGCAAAATCGATTTCTCCTCAATCCATTGAGAGCATCGATTACAATGCCAGTGCTGGTTACTACTACTTTAGAATTCACTCTTATAGTGGCAGTGGTCGTTACACTTTCACTTTGCAGAAGTGATGTAACTTTTAAATGAAAAGCTTAAGTTCCCACTGGATAAGATTAACAATCTAGACAAATCTCTACACAAGTAATATGTGTAAATGGATTCGACCTTTACTTTGAGGGGAGGACAAAAATAAAAAAAGGCCCCTGATGAAAGAGGCCTTGGAATTTATAAAGATTTATCAACCTTTAAAAAGCGCATCAATAGTCCCTTGCGCTAGAGGGTGATAACCAGGGCGAGCTTTTTTGTAGACTTCTAATGCCCATACTCGTTTTTCTTTTGAGTGTTCAGCCAACTGTTTGTACAAAGGAACAATCAGTTTGCGTCGGCCAATGCTCACCAAGTGATTCTCTAATGATTTGGTAATGGCTGGATAATTATTGCCAATGGCCAAACGGAACCAGGCGAATGCAATCTCAGCATTGCTAGAGTTAGTCAGCTTAAAAGCATTGTCCAGCATTGCCATACGATCACGAGAAATATCTCTGGGTAGTGTGTTAATGAAGTACAACCACTCATGCACACTCCACTTTTTCGCAGACAGGTTCTTCAATTTCTTTTTACCCGCTAACCAAGCTTTTTGCTCTTCTTCAACTTTTTCGAAAGCATCAGAGGTAGGGTTTGGTGCATCTGCAGGTAAACCAGGCTCAAAAATCCATTCGTTGATCTTATCCATTGAAACCACATTAGGATAAGGCTTTAACAAATGTTCCTGTAAGTACTCGATAAACATTTCTGTTGTTAAAGATTTGAACGCATGGTCATCAAAGTATTTTTTGACAAAAGGATCAAAGCGCTCACGACCAAACTTCTCTTCTAGATAAATCAAGAACAACTGGCCTTTTACATAAGGAACACCTGAGAACGCTTCGTCTGGATCACGTCCATTTAATGGAAGTTTTAGACGAGTATCATCAGCAGGTAAATGTGCTAATTCTTCTTTTAGATCCGCAACAGACAAAGCTTGTTCCATCACAGCACGACGGCGACCAAACAATGATTCCATCACACGATTTTCTACGTAACTGGTGAAGCCTTCGTTTAGCCATAGATCACGCCAGGTTGCGTTGGTTACCAAATTACCAGACCAAGAGTGAGCCAGCTCATGAGCAATCAAGTTAACAAGACTTTTATCACCCGCAATAACCGTTGGTGTGATAAACGAAAGACGAGGATTTTCCATACCGCCAAAAGGAAAAGCTGGAGGTAGAATTAATAAGTCATACTGTCCCCAAAGATAAGGGCCATACAGCTCCTCGTTGGCAACAATCATTTTTTGCGTATCATCAAACTCGGCAACGGCGGCATCAAGAATAGATTCTTCGGCAAAAACGGCCGTTTGCTTCGACATTCTTTTGTATTTTAAGTCACCAACACCAATAGCAATCAGATAAGGAGGAATTGCTTGTGGCATAGAAAACTCGTGATCGCCATCCAACTCTGTATTTTTAGAGTTATCAGCACTCATTACTGCTAACAAAGGCTTAGGCGTTGTAATACGAGCTGTGTATGTAACACGCATTGCCGGTGTATCTTGAACAGGGATCCAGCTACGTGCATGGATGGCTTGCGACTGGCTGTACATGAACGGGTGTTTTTTACCTGCCGTTTGTTCGCCTTTCAACCACTGCAAACCACTGGCCTGAGGCTGCGACTGATAATGAACACGCACAGTGGTGTACTGTTTCGGCATATCAATGGTCAGCTTTGAACCCAAAGCAGGATCTCGCTTAGCGAGTTGAAACTTAAGTGGCACCCACTTTTCACCCTCTTTGGCTTCGACTTTATCGATCACCAAATCTCGAGTATCCAAAACCAGAGTATTAGCATCAGGAGACACCCAAGTCATTTGGTGCTCAACAAATCCTTTAAGTACTTTTTTATCAAACCGGACATCTAGCTCTAAATGAACATGATGCGTTTTGACTTCATCGGTATTCGAGTAAGACACTTCATCAACAATAGTCTGCGCAGACGCACTCATGATGAAGCTACATATTCCCAACAGTAGCGTTTTAATTTTCATTCATCTAAACCTATCTATTCAATTTTACTTCTTGATAACCATCGTCAGCAAAATACCGACTCCAGGCTACCTCAGGAAAGTGACCCAGAGCCACAGAACCGAAATAGTGCGGCAGTATAACATAGCCAGTAAGAGAAACAGTGCGTCATGCACACCCAGGGCTTAGAGCTCACTTTTTAACCAGAAAAAGCAAAGGTCTGGAATTCTGTAAGCCTAACAAAGAAATATGAAGGAAAGCTGAACCATCAGGGGCCGTTGCCCTTCCATAGAAAGCCTCAAAATCTCTTTGTCTTCAGCAAGGCAGAGCATGCGCCCTGTAGTGCTTATGAAGTCAGCTCATAACAGGGCGTGTATTGCTCGGAGCCAATTTTCATACGTTTTTGGTCGACAAAGGCTTTTAGCAAAACATCCAACTCGTCCATAATCGATGCTTCACCTGTTAATTGGAAAGGCCCAAATTCTTCTATCGCGCGAACGCCTTCAGCTTTAATATTACCCGCCACAATGCCAGAGAAAGCCCGACGCAAATGAGACGCTAATTCATGCACTGGCTGAGAGCGAGTTAAGTTAAGCTTTGCCATGGACTCATGGGTTGGATTAAAAGGAATTTGTAAATCATAAGGAATATGTAAACGCCAATTGAAGAAGTAGGCATCGGAGTAGCGTTTACGAAACTCTCGAACCTCAGCAATAGAATCTCTGACATACAGTGATACTTCAACCGGATCACCACAAACCAGATGACAGCGCTCAACAGCACTGTCCCCCAAGGTGTTTTTTACAAACGCCATCAAACTTTCTAGGTAGGCTCGGCTACTCTCCGGCCCAGTCAGGATCAATGGGAAAGGTAGCTCTTTGTTTTTAGGATGCAGCAAAATACCTAACAAGTATAAAAGTTCTTCTGCAGTACCTGCCCCACCGGGGAAAATAATAATGGCATGTGCTAATCGAACAAACGCTTCCAGACGCTTTTCGATATCTGGCATGATAACCAGTTTATTCACAATAGGATTAGGTGCCTCCGCAGCGATGATACCTGGCTCAGAAATTCCAATATAGCGGGAATCAAAAATACGTTGTTTGGCATGCGCAACGGCAGCTCCTTTCATAGGACCTTTCATCGCGCCAGGACCACACCCAGTGCAAACGTCCATCCCACGTAAGCCTAACTGATACCCGACCTCTTTGGTATAGTCATACTCTACACGACTGATCGCATGACCTCCCCAGCAAGTCACCAGATTCAGATTTTTGCCAGGGCGCAACACACCCGCATTACGCAACAAATGGAAGCATGCATTGGTGAGTCCTTCTGTGGTATTCAGATCAAACAGGTTACCGCCAGTCACCTGATTATGAGAATACACTAAGTCTCGTAATACCGAGAACAGATGTTCCTGAATACCCGTGATCATATCGTCATCAACAAAGGCTTTAGCCGGAGCATTAACTAACTCAAGCTTAACGCCTCTATCGGTTTGATGAACTTGAATATCAAAATTTTTATGTTGTTCTAAAATCGTTTTACAATCATCCGCCTCACTCCCAACACTAAGTACGGCAAGCGAACACAAGCGTAACAAACGATGTAGATCTCGCTCTTTTACATCACATAGAAGCTCAACTTCATGTTGAGACAAGACATCAAGACTTCCCACAGGATGTACTGTGGAAGACATTTTATTTTCTGCCATAGATCGACTCACTTAATAGTATCAAGATCAGACTAACAAACGAATATCGCTGTCAGGAGAAAGAGATAACATTTGATACTATATTTCTTTTGCAATTGTAATCAGATTACGTCCATTTTCCTTAGAAGCATACAGAGCATCATCTGCCGCTGCAATCCATTGATCAGGCTTTTCATAAGCATCGGTCAGTTGTGCAACACCCAAACTAATTGTGAAGCGAATATCCGTGCCTTCGTGAGTGATAACCAGCTCTTCTACTGCATGGCGAATGCGCTCTGCCAGCATCTTAGCTTTATTGGAGTTGGTGTTAGGTAGAAAGACAACAAACTCTTCGCCACCATAACGGCCAAAAATATCAGAATCTCGTAACAAACCTTTAACGGTCTGAGACACAGAACGAATGACAGCATCACCTGCTTGATGCCCATGAGTATCATTCACTTGTTTAAAGTGATCAATATCAAAAATAACCAGTGAGCAGTCGCTGTCGTAACGACGGCAACGGCGAAACTCCTTGTAGAAACATTCTTCCCAATAGCCTCTATTATAAAGCTGGGTCAACGCATCAGTACGGCTTAAGTTTTCCAACTTTTGATTAGCCATCGTCAGATCTTTTTTATTCGATGCAGTATCCGTCACATCATAAATAAGCACGCAGACATGATTAGCCTGACCATCTGCTGACATCAGAGGAATGATCGTAGCGTTCTGATACATAAAGCTTTCGGTTCCAGTAATAGGTCGATAGCTTTTAAATTTAAATAAGTATGGACGTTGTTCCCATACCGAGAAGGCTCGGTTTTTTAATAGAAATACGGAGTCAATTTTATGTTTGAACCATGCCTGAGGTACTTCTGGAAATACGCTAAATACGTTACTGCCAATCGCTTCTCGATCAGTCTTGCCGCTGTGGTTTTCCATAAAGGCGTTCCACATTCTAATCGTGTAGCTAGAATCCAAAACCAAAATGCCAACATCAACGGTGTGGAGCATGTCCATCACCCAGTGCATTTCTTTTATTTCAAAACTATTAGAATCTTCATTCATGATGAATAATACGATACCCGGCTATTGAGTTCATTAATGGAATCTTCGGTAAACAGAATTAACAAATCACAATCTACATTGTACTTTTCTAATGTATAGGTGATTTCAATGGCTAATGTTTCTTTCCAAGTCGAGTTTTCAGGTTTAATCAGATCAGCAATATTACAGTGCTGCCCTAAAACACGGGGATGCCCTTGTTGGAACTGAATATCAAGTTGTTTGGCAAATGCTTTAAGAAAAGCACCAACCAGGATACTGGCAATATCCATAATCAACTCTAACTCAATGCTTTCGTCTAACTCGCCTTCATACTTCATTAACTTGGCAATATCAGTAAAGCTTGAGTCATTAAAAATGATTAATGCCTCTCCCGCTATACAGTTACCAATGAATCCCTGACACACAGCAGAAACAGTCTTAGCTCTCCCAGCGAACTGCAACGCCATGCGCAACTCACTTAGTTCAATATTGTTGACAGAAGGGATCGGTAAAACCACAAATGCATCCAGTACCGTTGCCAGCAACGCAGCAGCCTGGCCCATGGCCACATTAGCGATTTCTTGGTAACTGTCTTTTAACGAGATCGGTGCAGAACTGTCTTCAAACTGTTTAACCGCGGGTGCAACCGGTGGTGCACTTGGTTGCGCGGCAGGAGCGCTCGAGGTATCAGCAGGCTCCTTAAGCTCCGTAAGCAGGCCAAATTCTTCGAGAATCATCGCAATCTGGTCGCCTTTAATGGGCTTTTTGATAAACTCCAAAGCGCCTAGCGACTTAACCCTTTCTCTTGCTGTTGGCTGCACATCACCAGACACCACAATCACCATGGTGTTTAGATCATGTTCCCGAATATGTTCCAGCACCTCATAACCGTCTTTAACAGGCATGGTCAAATCGAGAAACAGGACTTCTCCGAGGCCGTTTTCGATCGCTTCAATTCCTTCTTGTCCATGTTTGGCAAATGTGATGCTGACATCCCATTCTGGAGGCAGCGCCCGCGCCATTTGCTTTCTGGCCAAGTTCGAATCATCACAAATAGTAACAGGTATGGTCATGGAAAATTCTTATTTAAAATAGTACTTTAATCCTAGGTGCTAATAACCAACTTTTCAAAATTTCGTATAAATAATTACGCTCAAAAATAGACAAGTTCACCGACCTCGCCTCTAGCCCTTTTGCCACCGCATTTTCAGCCGCCTCGACAAACTCCAGGCCATAACAAGAAGCCAATATCACATGCTGCAATAGCTCAATTTTACTGGCTGTTTTCTTCGATAAACTAACGTTATTTGCGATATAAAGAGGAAGTTGGCAGATATTGTGCCTACAGGAAAGTGCAGATTCTTGAAAATTGAGATAACATTATAGGTGAGGTCATGTAATTTATCGCTGAGCCAAGAAGCGCTCTCATTCCAACAATCACCGAGTATCGTTCTTTGTACTTATGCTAAAACATTTTGCCATTACGATCTTATTGACGGTGCTACTAATCCCATTAGTTCTAGCCGCAAAAGAAAAAAACGATAAAGTGATCTATTTGACATCTCTTGACTGGCCTCCCTATACAACTCACGAGCGGGCTGATCAAGGAGCATCAGCAGCCGTTGCCAGAGCAGCTTTTGCTGCCGTTGGCTATCGACTTCATATCGACATTTATCCTTGGTCTCGGGCTGTCAAACTAGGTCTTTCTGATCGCTCTAAGTATGCTGGTTACTTTCCCGAATACTACTCATCAAAACTGCATGAATACTGCCACCTCTCTAACCCGATGGGTTCAGGACCACTTGGGTTTGCTCAGCGCATATCAAGCCCTGTTCAGTGGAATACACTCAATGATATTGCCAGACAGTCAAAAATAGGTGTTGTTCAGGATTACATAAACACTACCGAGTTTGATCGACGAGTAGCCAATGGCAATATCAAGGTAGAAACAGCAACCAGTGACGCCAGAAACCTGCAAAAACTGGCAGCAGGACGATTTCCACTGATTGTTATCGACAAAAATGTGATGAGTTATCTATTAAATAACAATAAGCATCTGTTGAGAATAAGAGATAAAGTGAGTTTTAATAAAAAAACATTAGAAAATAAGAAGCTTTATATTTGTTTTAAAAAGACAGCAAATTCGCGACTGATTACCGAAATTTTTAATGAAGGGCTCAAACGAATCGATATTGATCAGGTTTTTAGTAAAGCATTAAAAGACGATACCTTGTTTAGGCAACAAACTGCTCATTAAAAAAGTGCTGAAAGTTAATACCAAACTCTTCAGCCTTCACGCTTTTTTCTATCTCATCCTCGCAAAACTTGCTGGCTAAATCTACCTCTTTTATTTCAAGAAAATGGCGATGCTTAGCACTATAAAAGGTTTTAACCAAAGGCTTGAGAGGACTGTCAGGATTAGAGCGAGTAACAATGCCTAATTTGCCACTCTTCAAGAGAACAATAGAACCAACAGGATGGACGCCAATACACTTAATAAACTGCTCAACCATTCCCATATCTAATAACTCTTTTTGCTCCATTAACATTTTAAGAGCGCGTACATGCACAATCCCTTTTTTATAGCTCCGCTCTCCTGTTAATGCATCAAAAATATCAACAATAGAAGCAATACGACCAAAAGGTGTAATTTCATTCCCTTTTAAGCCTTTGGGATAACCACTGCCATCTAACTTTTCATGATGCATAGCAATGACTTGCATACTAATGTCAGAGATATCAGCAATATCTTGAACTTCAGCGATACCATACTCCACATGACGCTTCATTTCTTCGAACTCTTCTTGTGTTAAACGTCCGGGCTTATTGAGTATGCTATCAGGTACTTTGATTTTACCAATATCATGAAGCAGACCACCAACGGCTAATTGCTGGATAATAGTTCTAGGATATTTAAGATGATTGGCAAAAACGGTCATCAAAATGGATACGTTAATTGAATGCTCCAAGAGATAAGAGTCTTTGTTACGCATCTGACTCACACATAACAAAGTATCTTGGTCATCAAAAATAGAATCGATAAGCGCCTCAGCCATATGATTGAGAGGCTCGACATTCAGCTTCTTACCCTCTTTGATATTGCTTAATGCCTGCGCCTGCAAAGTTCGAGCTTCTTCATAAAGCTTAGAGGCGGCTTTAAGTCTCCCACTCAATGATGCAGAAGACTTTCTAGTACGCTTGGGCGCTTCTTCTTTTATCGACTCCGGCTTATCAGGCTCTGACTCATTCTGACTTTTATCCGTATCAATAATGGCGTAAACAACGCCGGAATCCTTAAGTTTTTTTAAGATAGAATCGGAACTGATAAATCCTTGCTGACTGATTTTTAGTGTTGATGACTTCTGAATAATGGAGTCAACATACATGCCGACTTTCAACTCGGAAGCAGATATCTTTTTTAACATGAACCAACCCGAAATGCACACCGCTACAGTGCAAAATACAGCAATGACAAACTATGAGCTTAGCACAGTTTCTTTAGGTAGGAGAGATAGATTAAGAGTAGAGTAAGAAGAAGGATTTTAAAACAGGCTAAAGCCGTGCAAAAGTATCAAGCCAGAGTCGCTCTGGCTTGATCAGGATATTCATTTAGAAAGAATAAACCAGATTAACCGTCGTTTTGCGGTCTGTTTTTTCAATGTCAGCACTTGGAACATCTGAAGTGTGAACAATCTCGTAACCAATGCTCAACGCCATACTGCTGTTTATATTAGCAGTTAAAGCAGAAATTGACTTAGACACTGTAATGTCGTCGCCAATCTGTGAGTTCAACTCTTGGTTAAATTTAGCATTCTCACTGATATTCCACTGAAACTTACCAGCCACTCTAGTAACGCCTTCTGTCTCGGCATCCCACTGAGCTTCTTCTTGATAACGACGCGCACCATAGCCGATTTCGGCATCAAGAGTGTACTTGTCATTTTTAATAAAGTTTTTGCCCAAACCTACCGAAGCATTGGCTTGGTAATCAAATCCAGAGAAGCGATCATCAGTGTAGTCGACCAAACCATAGAAATAAGCAGTCTCACTGAATTTGTAATCTGATTTGATCAAAGTGTAATACTTCTCACCAGTATCACGACTCTCTCTTCTTTCAACCAGGTTACCTTGACCATCTAGTTCTGTTCCCACAACTTGCTCAGCTTCGGCCAGAAACGCTTCCGTCAAAAAACTATGGCGCCAGTCACCTGACTCATAAACCAGCTCTAATTTAAGATTAGTTGAGCTTGTGTCTGTGTTTCCAGTTGTCGATACCAACCCAGCTTCTGCCTTACCTTTCCATAACTTATTCTCTTCCGCATCACCAGCGAATGCGACAATTGGAAGTGCGCTTAATAAGAAAGCCAGTTTTTTCATTTTCGAGCTCCTATGCCCTGACCAGTAAAATTGCGCGCAATTCTATCAAATCAACAGGGAAAATGTCATGTTTGAGGTATGTTTTATCGGAATTTAGCAGCGTATCCCCCTCTTTTTTGAATAAAAAGAAGAGGATAGCGGATGTCTAGGAGAGACAGTTCTTTCATTAATCGAAAGTCCTACAGCCCCTATCTATAGTTGAAAGGCATAACTAAACTTGGCAAAAAAGGTTTTCTCTCTACTTTCTATACTGTTTAGGGAATCGTCTTGATAGCCCAGATCAGAATAACCTGCAAAAAATAGAGTTTGAGGATTCACCTTATACGAATAAATAAGTTGTCGGCCGAGTTTTCTATCAGTGGCGCTATCGGGCGCTTCATCGGGCAAAAACAAAGGTAAGTTAAAATCGATGTCTCTCATCTGCAAAGTAAACTTTAGCTGATGACGAATATTAAACTGATAACTGCCTTTTAGCTCGGTAATTTTGGCTTTCAGCAATTCGCCACCATCAACATCCAACCAGTTCAAGATATGGCGCAGTTTAAGTTTCAAATGTTCATTAACCTGCCATTCAACTCTAGGACGAAACTCATGAGTCTGACCTAACTGATTATTAAAAGTATCCACTCTGTCGCCAAAGTTCATACCTAACTCTAATAACAACTGCGGTATCGGTCTAAAGCCAAATCCGGCTCCCATAAAATTCTCAAAGTAAATGGTGCCTCCGCTTTCACTGCCGTCGGTAGCAACTTTGGCAAAGAAGCGTTCTCGTCGTCCACCACCAAACCACATAGCAGATTGTTTTATGCCATCGATGTTCAGCCAGATTTCAACTTCTTCTTCAATCTTTCGACCACTGTCATCATGAGTAATATCGTAATCGGAATAAATATCGATATACGTCCACAAGCCTTCATTCGCGCGCCATTTTCGACGTCCGCTAAAGCCAGACTTACGCGCGTCCACTTGAGTAATAAATCCAAGATCAGCACGGAATCCTTTACCAAAATCACGATGAAAAGCGCCCCAGTCCCACTCTCGATCATTATGGTTATAACTCAGGCTTAACGCATTATCAGATAAGGAAGCTTCCTGACCGTACTCTTGCTGAACTTCATCAGGATATTCTGTCTCTGAAGACATTAACTGAACTCTCAGGTTGTCAGTGTCCGAAAACCAATAACGACCATCGACAGCAAGAAGGTTATTTTCGTAATTATCAGCAGAACGATGTGTCACCAAAGCACCGATGGAATTTTTTTCACCGACATCTCTACGCCAGCGCAAAACAGCAATATCGCTCTCGGTATCATCAATAGACACGACATGAGAGCGCAAAGAACGCGGCAATAAAAAACTGGTATTAGTGTCGTTGGCAAAAATAACGCCGTAAGAATTTTGGTCAGTTTTTCCGGTAAGCTTCACACCAAAATCAGGATCAGCAATGTTGCGAGTATGAACCAAACGATTAGGCGAATTAAAGTAATCGGCACCGTCTAAAAAGAAAGGACGTTTTTCGGGGAAAAACAAAGAAAAGGTATTGTTAACGCTTAACTGTGCAGAATCAGTTTCTACCTGAGAAAAATCTGGGTTCACCGTCGCATTCAAATATAAGTCTTGTGTAATACCCCAGCGTAGATCGACACCCGCTTCGCTATCGGTGCCATCTGATGTCCAAGGTGAGTTCACATCATCGCGACGCTCAGAATCAGACAAAGTTAGCGTAGGTGTTACATCAAAGTTTTTCGCTGCAGAGATTTTACCAAAGCCCGAAATTTTTTCTAACTGACAAAGGTTACAGGCGATGCTACGTTGGCGCGTCATACTAGAAAAGCGATGGCGTTGATCACGCGGATAAAATCGGACGAACTCGATCCCCCAAGTTTGATTGTCTAGCGACTCGTTAAAACGCAAAGCACGCAACGGTATAGCCATTTCGACAACGTAGCCTTTGTCATTTACTTTACCAGCGCTATCCCATATTGCATCCCATGAAGAATCTTCATTGCCAACAACATCATCAATTAAAATATCCCACTGAACGCCAAGAGGATTGACAAGAAATTGATAGGCTCGACGCTCATCATTGAAGGTATCGATGATAATACTGACATTATCATCACTCCACGATTGATCGCGATCATGAAAAAAGGCTCTTAACTCGCCTACTTGAGGATCTTCAGCAACAAAAGCGACATACAGATTAGCACCATCTTCATAGTAGTAGGCTGTCGTTTTAACTTTGGCCGGTATATTTTCACCAGGATCGGTTTCGTAACCTAATACCGTCTTGTGAGCTCTCTGCCATGCGGCTTCATTCATCTCACCATCCAAAGACGGTTTTTCTTCTATATGAGGAATCGTATAATTAACAGCCTTTTGTTGCGCAAAGAGCGGAGTCGTCCCGACACTAAGTAATCCTATTAAACCAACAAAAGCCTGCGTATAAAAAGAGCGCATTCAATAATAGTCCTGTTTTATTTTTTATGGCATTTTAGGGTGTTGATTTTATGTAAATTTTCACAATTTTTTTGGTGTTTTTTGTTTCCATTTGTTTCAAAAATCCCTTTGTCTTAAATATGATTCCGACTGTCTTAAAACCTCCACAAAAAATGACGATGGGCTCCTTAGATATACCCACCGTCTATTGTCACTGGCTCAAACCAGAAAATGAAGAATCCTTACCTTTATAACTGACGCACAGCGCCTAAATCAGCACTTGCGGCCATACTAGCGTAGGCTTTTAATGCTGTTGATACCTGCCGTTGACGCTGAGCAGGTTGCCACGGCTGGCTTTGAGCTTCCATATTAAGCCTGCGTTGTTCCAGCTCTTCATCTGTAATATCAATACGAATACGTCGTTGAGGAATATCTATCGCAATAGGATCACCTTCTTCAATCAATCCAATGGCCCCCCCACTAGCAGCCTCCGGCGATACATGACCAATGGATAACCCAGAGGTTCCGCCCGAAAAACGACCATCTGTGACCAATGCACAAACCTTATCCAACCCTTTTGATTTAAGATAGCTGGTGGGATACAACATCTCCTGCATGCCTGGCCCACCTTTAGGCCCTTCATAACGAATGACCACAACATCACCTGCAACGATCTGATCCGACAAAATTGCCGCAACAGCATCGTCCTGGCTTTCAAATACCCGCGCGCACCCATTAAACAGTAATATCGATTCATCCACTCCAGCCGTTTTGACAATGCATCCATTCACTGCCAGGTTGCCTGATAGCACCGCCAGGCCTCCATCCTGACTATAAGCATACTCAAGGCTACGAATACATCCATTTTGATTATCTTTATCTGCGCTATCAAAGTAGCAGTTTTGACTAAAAGCTTTTTGTGTTGGAATACCCGCTGGCCCGGCTTGATAGAAACGCTCTAGTTCGGGATCACTGTTTTGTGCAATATCCCAGGCTTGAATCTGTTCCCCCAATGGCATTTGCAATACCGTAGGCACCGATGTGTTCAACAACTTTTCTCGCTCAAGCTCACCTAGAATACGCATAATGCCACCAGCCCTATGTACGTCCTCCATGTGATATTCTTTAGTGCTTGGTGCGACTTTACATAAATGAGGCGTCTCTTTTGACAGATGATGCACATCTTCCATCGAGAAAGAAATCTCACCTTCGTAAGCCGCCGCCAGCAAATGTAATACGGTATTTGTAGACCCTCCCATCGCAATATCAACTCGCATAGCATTAATAAAAGAGTCTCGACTAGCAATATTACGCGGCAACACCGAGGCATCTTCTTGCTCATACCATGCTTTGGCTAAAGACACAATTTGTCGCCCTGCCTGCTCAAATAAACCTTTACGCTTGCTATGTGTCGCTAACAAGCTGCCATTGCCCGGCAATGCCAAACCAAGAGCTTCAGTAAGACAATTCATAGAGTTAGCGGTAAACATGCCAGAGCAAGAACCGCATGTAGGGCAAGCACTGCGCTCTAATGTTTCGCAATCTTCATCACTCACACTGTCATCGGCAGCGGCTACCATGGCATCAACCAGATCCAGTTTAAAATCTTTGCCCGCCAATCGAGTTTTGCCCGCCTCCATCGGACCACCCGATACAAAAATCGCAGGAATATTAAGCCTCATGGCCGCCATGAGCATTCCAGGAGTAATTTTGTCGCAATTAGAAATACAAACCATGGCATCCGCACAATGTGCATTCACCATGTATTCAACTGAGTCAGCAATCAGTTCTCGCGATGGCAAACTGTACAACATGCCTTCGTGTCCCATAGCAATACCGTCATCAACCGCAATCGTATTAAACTCTTTTGCCACACCACCTGCTGCTTCAATCTGTTTGGCGACAAGTGCACCCATGTCTTTTAGGTGGACGTGCCCAGGTACAAACTGGGTAAAAGAATTACAGACCGCAATAATAGGCTTACCAAAGTCGCCATCTTTCATTCCTGTCGCACGCCATAGCGCACGCGCCCCCGCCATGTTACGTCCGTGAGTCGACTGGCGTGATCGATAATGTGGCATTTATAAAACTCCTACCGCTAATTACTTGTTATATAACTATCGCCTTTCAAGGTGCAGCGGTGTTGCCTGTGCCTTGAAATACTTTAGGTATAGATTAGAACTCAATGAGTGCCCTGTTGTGCAGGTAAGCCGACGTTAGTGGTTTTAACGTCGGCACTTTGATGGATTACCCGTTACCATAAACCGCCATGGGCTGCTCAAGGTAAATGTGATCCAACCATCCCCACTTGTCTTCAGTGGTGCCGTTAAACAAACCAAAGAAAGTTTTTTGCAACTGCTCGGTGATGGGTCCTCGACAACCAGCTCCAATAATTTGTGAATCCACACTGCGCACAGGAACAATCTCTGCCGCAGTGCCTGTCATAAACACTTCATCGGCTAGATAAAGGGCCTCTCTTGCCAAATTAGCTTCAATGGTTTCGTAACCCAATTCACGCGCTAACGTCATGATGGTGTCACGAGTAATTCCCGGCAAGATAGCTGCGGTTGCCGGAGGCGTATAAAGCTTGCCGTTACGAACAATAAATATATTTTCGCCAGAACCTTCACTGATATAGCCTTGCGTGTCCAGAGCAATACCTTCGGCATAGCCATGACGTTTGGCTTCTTCAGCCACCAACTGTGATGATAAGTAATTTCCGCCAGCTTTTGCCGCTGTAGGAATCGTATTAGGTGCCACTCGATTCCAACTGGATACACCAACATCAACTCCTTGAGCGAGAGACTCTTCACCTAAATAAGCCCCCCATTCAAAAGCGGCAACAGATACTTCTACCGGATTATCCGCGGGCAATACACCAATCGAGCTATAACCACGGAAAGCGATTGGACGTAAGTAGGCAGCACCCAGTCGATTTTCTGTAATCACATCACGACAGGCTCGATTCATAGCTTCTTCCGAAAATGGAATTTCCATCCGATAAATTTTGGCTGAGTCATAAAGTCGTTTTACATGATCCTGCAAGCGAAATATCGCCAGACCATCTTCTGTTTCATAGCAACGGATGCCTTCGAAAACGGAAGAACCATAATGAATCGCATGGCTCAACACATGAACTTTTGCGTCATTCCAATGAATCAGTTTTCCGTTAAACCAGATAAATTCAGGCTGCTTGATGGCCATTGTTGTCTCCTTGGGTATTGCTTAATGCTAATTGAGAATCTCGAGTTGCTGGCGATGAGCGATCCGTTGTCATTAATGACGAACAAGTCAGTTCATGCCGCTTTAAAATAAAATATTCTAATGTATCACTGAGTGCTTGCTGACTGGCTTCGATAATGCTCGGCGAGCAACCGATAGTATTCCATACCGCACCATTGTAAGAGGCTTCGACCCACACATGGGTGGTTGCAGCCGTTGCTGCATCAGGGTCCAGAATTCGAACTTTGTAATCCGTTAAATGACATTGTTCTAACTCTGGCCAAAAACTTCCTAACGCCGACTTTAATGCACGGTCAATGGCTTCTACCGGACCACGACCTTCTGCCGCAGACCATAATGACTGCTGATTAACATTCACTTTCACCGATGCTCGATGCAAACCTTCACCGCCATCGCGCGTCATACTGTGAACTGATAGTTCTTCAACTTGAAACGCGGCTTTATGCTCGGGGTCTCGCCGTCGCAGCAACAACTCCAGAGAAGCATCCCCTTCTTCAAACTGAAAACCATGCTGCTCTTTTTGCTTTACATAAGCTAAAGCTTCTTCTGGCTTTTGAATGTCATAACCAAACGCAGATGCTTTTTGTAATAGGTTGCTTCGTCCTGCTTGATTAGAAACCAGAATATGACGGTCATTGCCAATCAAGGTGGGATCGATATGTTCATAACTGGCCGTCGATTTACTCATTGCTGAAGCGTGCAGACCACCCTTATGAGCAAAAGCGGCTTGACCAACATAAGGCGCAAAAGGATCCGGAGTGCGATTCGCACGAGCCGCCATACTGCGAGACAACTCTGTTAATCGGCCAAGTTGTTCTGGGGCAAACAAATTAGCCTTGTACTTGAGTTGCAATGTTGGAATAAGTGAGATCAAGTTGGTGTTGCCACAACGCTCACCATATCCATTCATGGTTCCTTGAATCATGGCTGCACCCGACTCATAAGCACTTAATGCATTAGCCACAGCAAGCTCGCAATCATTGTGCGCATGAATACCAACAGGAATACCAAACTCTTTCACCACACGCTGTACCAGTGTGGCAACTTGATTGGGTAAAGTACCACCGTTGGTGTCACATAGAACAACGCCATCAGCACCGGTATTAACCGCCGCTCGTAGGCAATCCAAAGTCAACTGTGGATCGTCAGCGTAACCATCAAAAAAATGTTCAGCATCAATCCAAACTTCACGCTCATGCTGTTTAAGAAACGCCACTGAGTCCGCGATCATGCGTAAGTTTTCTTCACGAGTGGTGCGTAAAATGCTTTCAATATGAAACGCCGATGTTTTTGCAACTAACGTAATCACTGGAGCCTCTGACTCAAGCAATGCAGCTAACTGCTTATCACTAGAAGCTTGAGAACCCGGCTTGCAAGTTGCTCCAAACGCTACTAGCTTCGCCTGTTTTAAAGGGTTATTTTTTAATGCTGCATAGACTTCATCATCCACAGGGTTAGCACCAGGCCAACCGGCCTCAATGTAATGAACCCCAAAATCATCCAGCATTTGTACAACCGTTAACTTATCTTTTGCCGAAAAACGAACGCCCTGCATCTGAGCCCCGTCTCGGAGTGTTGTGTCATAAAGCCACAAGTTTTCAGGCAGTGTGTGCATGCTGACTCTCGCTAAATCCAGTCTGAGCGTAAAAAGCCGATGCTGCATCTTGATGGGCATGGCTGAGTACATTCAGTTGTTGAACATTCATTAACTTATCTAACTGGCGAGTCAACAATTTCAGTTCTCGCTCACCAGCAACACGCAAAGTGATGTCGTATCCTTGATGTTCCTGGTTAGCAGAAACATTCATTTGAGTGATGTTAAACCCACGATGACGAGTCACACGCAACAGTCGCTCTAAACTGCCATGCTCTTCGTCCATTTGAATATGTAGTAATGCATTCATGATGTTGCCCCTTCCATCATTTCTGAATTGGATGCCCCTGGTGGAACCAAAGGCCACACGTTTTCTTGGTTGCTGATGCACACATGTAACAAGCAAGGCTTGTTGCTATTGAGCATCCACTGTAAACCCTCTTCTACTTCTTTTCTTTGCGTGATGCGTTGTGCATCTAATTCAAATGCTTTAGCTACTGCCACAAAATCTGGGTTGTCTGATAAATCAATTTCGCTGTAGCGTTGTTGAAAAAATAACTGCTGCCATTGACGAACCATGCCCAGACTCGCGTTATCAATGAGTAAAATTTTTACGGGTAACTGATAGCGCTTAATGGTCATCAACTCTTGTAGATTCATGGCAAAAGAACCATCGCCGCACACATTGATAACGCAAGTTTCCGCTTCAGCAAACTGCGCACCTATTGCCGCAGGCAGGCCATACCCCATCGTGCCTAAGCCACCAGAGCTCAAATGACGACTGGCGGCATTAAACTGACAATGCTGTGCTACCCACATTTGATGTTGCCCTACGTCACAAGCGATAACCCCGTTACTCGGCGTTAACTCCGTTAGACGCTTTAACATAGCCGGTGCGTAAATGCCTTCGCCTGGTGCATCATAGTTCCAGGCATGTTCGCTTTGTTGTTGTTCACACCAAAGACGCCACTCATCAATCTCTAGAGCCTCAATGGATTGAGCCATACGATTTAATGCATCATTAAACTCACCACGCATAGTTAAATGCGCATTCTTAAGCTTGCTAAATTCAGCCTCATCAATATCCAGATGAAGAATCGTCGCTTCACTCGCAAAAGCTTCAAGCTTGCCCGTTGCTCGATCGTCAAAACGAGCACCAATGGCAAACAAGCAATCACAGTTTTGTATCGCGTAGTTCGCAGCCTTAAGACCGTGCATCCCCAACATCCCCAGGTGTCTGGGATAATCGGCTACCGAGCCAATCGCCTTTAAAGTCGATACGGCAGGAACTTGCCATTGCTCTAATAAGGCTTTTAATGTTTCCTCAGCTTTGCCAATGGCAACGCCACCACCGATGTATAACAAGGGACGCTTCGCTTGACGCAACAACTGACAAGCTTGTTGTAAAGTGTCTTGCTCCAACAAAGGCAGCGAATCCGTTTTATGTGCCACAGGCTCTGGTGAAAACTCAGCGAGTTGAATATCTTTGGGCACGTCGATCAATACAGGGCCCGGTCGGCCACTGGTCGCAACATGCAAAGCATTACTCATGATATGAGGCAGCTCTGCCACATCGGTCACCACATAGCTGTGCTTCACAACAGGCATCGCCATACCAAAAATATCAATCTCCTGAAACGCATCCGTCCCCATTAGATGGGATGCAACTTGCCCGGTAATGGCAATTAACGGTACCGAGTCCATGTAGGCATTAGCCAGCCCGGTTAATAAGTTAGTCGCACCTGGTCCTGATGTTGCCAGGCAAACTCCAGGGCCTCCACTAGTACGGGCGTAACCATCAGCAGCTAATGCCGCACCTTGTTCGTGACGGCATAAAACATGTTTAATGGGACTATCTACCAAGGCATCGTATACGGGCATAATCGCACCGCCGGGATAGCCAAAAATATGGCTAATCCCTTCTCGTACCAGAGCATCAATGATGTATTCAGCACCTTTCACTTCGCTGACTCCTTAGAAATGTGCCGATGCTATTGCGCGGGTAACCAGGTCATGTGACTACGCAACTGACGTCCTACAGATTCAATAGGATGATCTAGATCATCACTTAACAATTGACGGTAGTTTTTCTCGCCTTCTTGATGCTCATCGATCCATTCTTTGGCAAACTTGCCGTTACGAATTTCATCGAGAATGGTTTCCATAGAAGCACGAACATGGTCATCCACTACTCGTGGTCCACGAGTTAAATCACCGTATTTTGCGGTATCCGATACAAACTCGTGCATGCGCTTAAAGCCACCCTCATAAAGCAAATCCACAATTAGCTTTAATTCATGTAAACATTCGAAGTAAGCTACTTCTGGTTGATAACCCGCTTTGGTCAAAGTTTCAAAACCAGCAGCCACTAACTCAGTTGCGCCTCCACAAAGAACCGCCTGCTCGCCAAATAAATCGGTTTCTGTTTCTTCAGAGAAAGTGGTTTTAATAACTCCAGCGCGAGTGCCACCTAAGCCGTAGGCATAAGCTAGTGCGAGTTCATCTGCTTGTCCGGTTGCATCTTGATAAGTCGCAAACAAACAGGGAACACCAGCACCTTCTTCGTATTGTCTTCGCACCAGACGCCCCGGACTTTTGGGAGCAACGAGAGCAACATCCACATCTTTTGGAGGTTGAATAAGCTCGTAATGAATATTAAATCCATGGGCAAAAAAGAGGGCTTTTCCGGCCGTCAGACCCGGAGCTACATATTCTTCGTACAAGGCTTTTTGTGCCATATCGGGCACCAAAAACATAATCAGATCAGCGGCATTGGCGGCGTCAGAAAATGATTGAGGTTGCCATCCATCCTTCTCGGCAAGCTGCCAGCTACTTCCTCCTTCACGGAGGCCCAAAGATACATCGAAACCACTATCACGCAGATTGAGAGCATGTGCTCGGCCCTGACTGCCATAGCCAAGTATGGCGATTTTCTTGCCTTTGAGTAATTCAGGTTTTGCATCTTCGTTCCCGTATAACCGTGTCATTTTTTGTCTCCAATCGTTAAATGTTTATTAATTTCAATTCAGTTGTTTGTAATGCAAAGCCTGTTTTTAATGCCCTAAAACGAAAAAACCCCCGAGCTTTTCAGTTCGGGGGTTTTGTGTTTCTTTCGCCTGTCTCGTTTAGTGTGCAGGCGTCCCCCTCGCAGCTCGAATGAGCACGATGACGACGACGACAATAATCACTAAACGTTGTGGGTTCATTTAAATTTCTTCAATACAAAAGTTTCGCTAAGTTGATTTGAATGTATAAGTTAATCGAAAATTTTCAAAATAGTTTTTTGGAATAAGCAACAGAAGTGAAGCTCTAAGCTCTTTTTTTCTTCACTTATTCCAATTCAGGAGATTGTATAAACAAGTTGCTCAGTGCTATAGCTAACTGCTTGTTCTGGTTACGAATTGCAACCTTTTGCGAGAGAGTCTGGCGCAGCTATTGGCACCAGACCATTGATGCTCTTCAGAACTAGAAAAGTTAAATAATTACTCTACAACAAACTTAAGTGTAGTTTCTTTCATCGACGAGTCCCACCAAGGAAACAAAATTTTCAAGTAAGCAACATTCGCATTAGGCAATCCTTTTCCAGTATTAAAAGCGCCTAGTTCAGAAGCTCTGGCCGTTATGGTCAGATTATTAGAAATACGGTTTAAGGCTTTTGCATGACGCTGCTTTTTGGGTAAATACCAGTAACGTTTATTATGAACTTGCCACAATAAAGCACTTAATGCTGCCATCTGAGGAGCAGCAAAGGAACTACCCGATTCAAAGTTGCCTGTCGTCCAGGAATACACGGCCTCAGCAGGCACCGATAAAGTGCGTCCAACAGCCAAAGCATTATTACCAGGAATCGTCGCCGTCAATGCTATCTGATCAGCGAAGGGATTCAGATTAGCAGCCAACAATAAGTGCTGGTGGCTTTTCTCCAGCTGGTTGGATAACAAAAACTGCTTTATCAGCTTAAGGTCATAGGAGAAGGTATTGACTGGAGGCAAGCCAAGACTGGCACGATAAGGAGTGACAACCTCATCCAGATCAGTGCCAGTATTACCCAGAGATTTAGTCACTATGGTGGTTTTAAGAATATCCTTTAGCAGAGCTTCAAACTCTGGATCAAGAGCGCCATCCTTCTCGGCAAAGGCACGACTCATATTCATTATCTGAACATCGGTGCGTTCTTTTATATATAGCATGGCGTCATTATAAGTACTCGACTCAGCGCTCACAGGAACAATGGTTACTTCTGGTGCAATCGACAGAATGACGTCAATCACACTATTACCATGATTGAGTTTGACAGGATCACCAAAGTTTTGGACCGTTTCGATGGTCGCTTGAGAATAATGCTGTCGCTGTTGTTCGAGAAGGTCGGCTTCAAAAAGGTCAAATACTGCTACCGTAATGCCCTTGCCCGTATTCTTCAATTTTAACAAACCGTGCTTTAGGTCATATCCAGGATGCACCTTCTGAATCTCTTGATTTATGTCGATACGAAAAGCTTCTACCACCTCGTATGCCTGGTCAAAAGCTTCACGGTGTTGGTTTTGATAGTCTTCAGAATTAAAAGAAAACAACAATTGGAACAGCCCGGTTGTTTCTGTGATCTGATTGCCCCAACGATGCATATCTAGATCTTTCATCATATATTTTGCGAGAGCTGTGCCCTGGTACTGCTCAAACTCGGCTTGCTCATAAGTCGTTAGCATCGGTGATATAGGTTCTTCCCACGGCCATTGTGCATGAGTTTTCATCACTTCAAGTGCTTGGCGAGTCGAATCAACCTCAGCGCTATGAAGATGGTTAATAATGCTTAGTGAGAAGATATAGAAACTTATCAAAATGAGTTTTTTCACGAAGTACTCTCTGTACCAGAATAAATGAGCCGGCATCTTAGATTTAATGATTTTACGGAGTCAATTACACATTAGAAAAAGCATGAGATATAGTTACAAGATGAGATACCAAGAATTCCTTTTATGAGCAGATGTCGTTCAAATGAATTAAAAACAAACGCCGTCCCTGGCTTGTCAGAAAAATGAATTACTTTTTAAATTTACGGCGAACTCCAGCCAACAATAATAAGAAAGGCAATAATAGGTGTGCACTTCCGCCACCGCTTTCTGTACTACTGCTGCTGTTGTTATTAATCGGTGGACGAACAGAGTCTACCTGATTATCTTTATCAGCAGATTCTAGAGGTACTCGATTTAGAGCACCAAACTGACTGAAGGACTCCACTAAGATTTGATTGCTAAAGGCATCTTTCACAATAATCTTAAAGTCATAATAACCAACGGGATAACCCGACTGCCAATCAAACTCTAAATGCAAAGTATCTAAAGTTGAGTCACCATTTAAGGTCAGTGTGCTAGAAGTATATTCTAACTCCCAGTTACCTTGCTCATTCTCAAAATACACTTCTGCATAAACATCAGCACTGTCGTAATCAGTATCGATATCAATGGCCATCGCAAACTCACTGAAGAAGCCATCGCCATCATTGTCTCTTAGTAGATCCGTAGTTACCGTGTAGATATTAAAACCACTTTGATAAGAGCTTTCCTGAGTACGATCTTCCAGTGGGATATCATATAGATTTGGATCTTCATTAGGCCCAATGGTCGCCACAATGCCCGAATAACCATATTCGTAAAGGTCAATCAAAATATCATAACTATCGGCGGGATATTCGATGTTTAAGGTCGTTGTTACCTGATAATCATCATCCCCATCGCCATTATTAATTTCGAAAATATCAGTGGTATGATAAAGCTCCCAGTCACTGCCGTTTTGGCTGATGTACAGCTTGGCGTAAACGTCAGCCCAGCTATAAACCGTGTCAGCATCAAACTCCACTGTAAAACGGCTGTAGTAACCATCGTTATCTAAGTCGTCACGCAAAAATACGCTGGCATCAAAGAAAGAAAAGTCATGATGGTGGCTGGATAATTCTGGCGCCGCTTTACGCATTTCTCTTGGCTTAGACTTTTGCGCCTGCTTTTTCTCGGCTTTCTTTTCTTCACCCGAATGAGCTTTTACAGAAATCTCAGATTGGCGTTGACTCTGTTTGGCTTGATACTCAGCTTCACTTGAACTTTTTTTATTTGATGCCTCGACAACAGATACATGGGGCAATAATCCAGATAAAGATTTTAATGGCGCTTTGCTATTATCGTCAGCAAAACTTTGGCTGGCGGCTCCCAACAAGGCCGCAGTTACAAGAGCTGTTGTCATATTCAGTTTCATGATTTTTCCTTTCGCTTTAAGCATCGTTAAGGCTATTAAACACCTTGTAAACTGAATCATCGCTGAACTCTTAATAACAAATTCTGGAACTAGCTCAAAAGCCTATCGGCAACTTTAAATAGACCAAAACCTCTAAAACGCCATCTTTCTTTGGTATGAGATACCAAGCGAACTGTCTTACTTGCCCAATCACTTCTACACTTATCCTTAATAGACATAAAAAAACATCGGGAAGCTGCCTTTTTCTATATGCACCACATCATTTATGCACAACTACTGGTAACCTTAGCGAGCAGTGTCATTCTGGTGGCATTATTCCGTCGTTTCCAGCTTCCAACCATTCTCGCTTATATCGGTGTCGGCTTTCTATTGGGTCAAATGGGCTTCGAGTTTTTCGCACCTGACTCTAACGCCCGATATATCGCAGAGGTCGGTGTCGTCTTCATGCTGTTTAGCCTCGGGTTAGAGTTTTCAGTGCCCAGAGTGATAGCCCTTCGTAATCAGGTACTCGGTATGGGTATCCTGCAAATGGTTCTAACGACGCTGACCTTCATGTTTATAGCACGTTTATTTGGTATCGATTGGACCCTCGCTTTTATTATTGCTGCGGCACTGGCCATGTCATCAACAGCCATCATCACCAAACAGCTGGATGAACAGAGAGAAACCCACTCCCGTCATGGCACTATGGCGATCTCTACCTTGCTGTTCCAAGACATGGCTGCGGTTCCGCTACTGATCCTGGTGCCTATCGTTGCAGTCTCCGACACCGACATGATTACTCAGTCGATTTCATTGGCCATGTTTAAGGGAATCGTCGCCGTTATCGTACTGATGATTGTTGGCAAATGGTTATTGCCACGATTGTTTCATGAAGTAGCCAGTGCTCACAGTGACGAACTTTTTGTTATGACCAGCATACTGGTGGCCTTGGTTGCATCCTGGTTTACTGAGTGGTTGGGCTTATCCATGGCGCTGGGGGCATTTTTGGCTGGTATGCTACTGGCCGAGTCTCAGTTCAAGCACCAAATAGATACCGAAATACGTCCCTTTCGAGATATTTTACTCGGACTCTTCTTTGTCACTATCGGCACTCTGGTCAATCTGGCCACGTTATTTGATCATGCTTTATTGATCTTAACTTTACTGTTGATCTTAATCAGTACGAAGATGCTGATTGTGATTGGTATATCTCGCCTGATGAAAGCCCGCTGGGAAGATTCACTAAAAGCCTCTCTAGCACTTTCTCAGGCCGGAGAACTGGGCTTTGTGTTGATTGGCCTGGCGCGCCAGCAAGACATTATTTCCGAAGAGGTGACCTCCATTATATTGTCTATCGGTGTTCTGAGCATGGCCATCACTCCGTTTTTGATGAACTATGCCAGTAGCATCAGCCACATGTTATTTGGTAGCCGCGAAGAAGCTCGATTAAACAGCAACGCCAAGCGCTTGATTGCACAAGCCGTCAAAGAGTGGGATCAACATGTCATTATTTGTGGGTTTGGTCGTATAGGGCAAACCATTAAACGATTTCTGGATAACGAAGGGATCCCGACGTTAGCCCTTGATCGTGATCCCCGACGGGTAAGAGAAGGTGCAACTGCAGGTGAAGATATCTATTTTGGCGACGCACGGCGCCGCTCTATTTTAAATGCCGCAGGATTAGAAAGAGCCCAACTGATCATCATTACTTTTGACGAACTTGATGGCGTTCTTGAAAGCCTTGCCGCCATTCGACAAAATCGAAAGAATGTCTCGGTGTTGGTACGAACAAAAGACGATAGAAACCTGGAACAACTGCAACAGGCAGGTGCAACGGAAGTAGTGCCCGAATCATTAGAAGCCGCTTTGATGCTGGTTAGCCATGTTATGTTTGTACTAAAAGTGCCGATGCGAGAGATCATTGATAAGGTACAAGCCGTTCGCCAAAATCGCTATCAGCTTTTGCATAGCTTCTATCATGGAGAATCTTCTGATCTGATGCGAGTGCTCGAGACGCATCGCGAACAATTGCACGCCGTGGTTTTAACAGAGCGGGCAACAGCGACCAACTCTACAGTGCAAGATCTTTCGTTTCCCAAATCAAAAGTCCATATTAAAGCGGTAAAAAGAGGAAAAGAATCCTTCACCACCCTCACCCCCGACTTTACTTTTCAACAAGGGGATATCGTCTTACTGTCTGGGGATCCGGATTATATTGAACTGGCAGAGAATGTTTTGCTAGGCGGCTAGCCTAGCTCATGGAGTTCAGCAAGCTTTGCTTGAATGTATTCACTGTGACGTAAGTTTAATAGATCCGAAACTCGACGGATAAGATGTTCTTCATAAGCGTGAACTTTTCCGTCTGCTAAAGCGACTTTCCATAACAAACGAATGAGGCGAATTTTTTGCTCAACCGCATAGTGATTATTAATCAGTTGAGTAAATTCATGGAAGTCGGTTGCAAATAATGCTTTGTCCGTTGAAACCTTATACAGCTCATCAGCCTCTTCATCGTTGAGTTCAAACTCAGATTTTAGCAAAGACAGTATTTGTTCCTGTTCCTCATCTTTAATTTCGAAATCCATTTTCATTACTTCGATCATCAATACCGCAGCCGCCACACGCAGAGAATGCTCCAGATCCTCTGGCTCACTGGCATTTTCAACATTCATGTATTTATCAAAAAAATCTTTTAATTTTTGCAGCATCACAATTCGCTTCTTTAGAAGTAGGCAACAGCCAACATTTTCAATAGTATATAGATACCCATCACATTCATCTACTAGTTAGAGCCTTAAAGATCAACAGGCTTAACTCCAACGGCATTACTTAGATATGGGATACTTAAAGTACAATATCAAGCAGAAACCTAAAGTTATTGTAAGCAGTTGTTTGCTCGGCGAGCAAGTGCGCTATGATGGACATCATAAACAAAATGACTTTTTGTTAAGCCAACTTAGTCCGTTGCTAGAACTCGCGTCAAACTGTCCAGAAGTCGGTTGTGGTATGCCTATTCCTCGTCCTCCCATTCAGGTATGCGACCAGAACGCGCAGCTCATTCTTAGAGAAGTTGCTTCACCGCAGAATGAACACACAGAATCCATGTTGAATTTTTGTCAGGTCAGTAAAGAACGTGTGGAATCAACCTGCGGCATTATCTCAAAGTCGAAATCACCCAGCTGCGGTATCACCGATACGCCCATATTCGTAGACGGAGCCGAAGCCTATAAGGCCAGCGGATTGTTTATTCACACAATGAAACAGCAAGCTCCTTGGCTGCCCATGATTGATGAACAGGCATTGCAACAGGATGAACCTCGCCATTTCTTTTTGACTCAAGTATTTTTGCTGGCCCACTTTTATGAAGCCAGCAGCACTCAATCACTCAAAGCATTTCATCATTCCTTTTGGCCATTCGTCACGTTATTCGCAATGGATGATAGCTCGATTAATGAAGCCATATTGGACGATGCCAGGCTCTATCGAGATGAATTTTTTGGCCGGCTACAGCAGCTAGCCTCCATTGAAACTTTACGAGCTCGATGGCAAAAATGGGTAGAGCATCAGAGCCTGCCTAGGGAGGCCGCCGACTTAACAGCTCTGTGTAGCAGTGCTCATCAATTCTGGTTAAGGCTGAGCTATCTTTATGTAGATAGCTCTAGCAAATATTCATTACCCTTTAATCTCTATCCGCTCACATCAAGTAGCGGCCATTCTTTATAATCCTCACCGCTTTTACTCACATCCCACTGAGCAAAAAACAACCGACATAGGCGGTTGGCCAGAATCCTGTTATAGTATCGCCGTTAACACTGTTTTTTGGGAACAAATTAATATGAAAATCAATAAGTTATCTTTAGCACTGGCAGCATCTTTAACTCTTGTAGCCTGCCAGGAGCAAACACCCGCGCCAACCAAAAAAGCTGAGCCTGTCATGCCACAGGTAGCCGAGAAAAAAGCAGAAGCCGAAAAAACTGCTCCTTCACGTTTCGATATTTACGCCCCCTTCACCTTAACAGCTGACTTGTCTCATCTTAGCGATAACCAGAAAAAAATGATCGGTCTGTTAATCGATGCCAGTAAAATAATGGACGACCTATTCTGGCTTCAAGCTTACGGCCCTAAAGACTCACTCCTCAGCGGCCTGGATGACAGCAAAGTTAAGCAATTTGCCGATATTAACTACGGCCCCTGGGATCGTCTGGATGGTGATAAACCCTTTATTGACAAGTTTCCTCATAAGCCTCTGGGTGCACAGTTTTATCCAGAAGATATGACCAAAGAAGAATACGAAAAATGGCAGAAAGAAAACGAAAACCTGCTTAAGCAAGATAAATTTGCTGAGCTTTACTCTGTTATGGAACGTGGTAAGGATGACCAATTAATCATGGTTCCTTACAACAAAAAATACGCTGAGCAACTGAGCAAAGCAGCGGCACTGTTACAAGAAGCAGCTGAACTTGCCGATAACAAAGAGTTTAAGCGTTACCTTTCTATGCGTGCCGATGCGCTTTTATCAAATGATTATCAAGCCTCTGACTTTGCCTGGATGGATATGAAAACCAATCCGATTGAAGTGGTGATTGGCCCTATTGAAACCTATGAAGACTTATTATTTGGTTATCGTTCAGCCTTTGAATCTTACGTACTGATTAAAGATTTGGCCTGGAGCGAAAAGTTATCGAAATTTGCAGCCTTTTTACCCGAGTTACAAAAAGGACTCCCTGTTGAGCAAAAGTACAAATCAGAAATGCCTGGAACTGATGCCGACTTGAATGCTTACGATGTTGTTTATTATGCAGGTCATAGTAACGCAGGTTCAAAAACCATTGCTATTAACCTACCTAATGATGAAGAAGTTCAATTAGAAAAAGGTACTCGTCGATTGCAACTTAAAAACGCCATGCGTGCTAAGTTCGATAAAATTTTAGTGCCGATTTCAAAACAATTGATTGCAGAAGATCAACAAAAGTTCATTACTTTTGATGCCTTTTTCGGCAACACCATGTTTCACGAAGTCGCTCACGGTCTAGGCATCAAAAATACCATCAATGGTAAAGGTGTTGTGAGAACGGCTCTAAAAGAAACCGCCTCAGCGCTTGAAGAAGGTAAAGCCGATATTCTTGGTTTGTATATGATCACCAAGCTGTTCGAAAAAGGTGAAATGACCGAAGGTAAGCTAATGGATAACTATGTCACTTTCTTGGCAGGTATTTTCCGTTCGGTACGCTTTGGTGCATCTTCTGCGCATGGTAAAGCCAACATGATGCGTTTTAACTTCTTTAAAGAAAAAGGCGCGTTTAAGGTTGACCCAGACACTGGTCGTTATCGTGTTGATTTCAATCAGATGACTGTTGCAATGAACGAGCTGTCAAACTTGTTACTGACGATTCAAGGTAACGGCGACTATGAAGCAGCCAAAGCCCTACTCGAAGAAAAAGGCGTTATCAAAGACGACTTAAAAGCAGAGCTGGACAAATTAGCAGCCGCTAATATTCCTGTTGATATCGTATTTGAGCAAGGCAAAGAAATACTGGGATTAAAATAATCTCGTCTTGAATAGCCGGAGGCGATGCCTCCGGTTACTATGTTCCCCAGCCTATTCTTATTGATATCTCAAATAATCCCAATCCTCTTTATTTTTTAGACTCCCACCACAAACAGTCTATTTTTCATACAACCCAAACGATAATTGTTATAAAAAATCGTCATTTACAACTCTATTCGCTATTAAAACTGGCAGTTCACATCATATAAGGTTAATATTTATTCCCTATGCTGTAATGCAACATTTACAAATTCAGGTTAATTGAAGCAGGTAGACTTATGAAACTTCAAGATAAAGTCATAGTAATTACAGGTGCCGCTCGAGGCCTGGGCAACGCCATCGCCCAAGAGTTGGCTTCGTCAGGGGCCAAGATTGCCTTGGTTGATATCAACGAAGAGCAATTACAAGACGCCTTGCAAGATTTTGAACAAAAAGGCTTTCAAGCCAAAACCTACATTGCCAATGTCGCTAACGAAGACAGCGTTATTAGCCTGTTCGAAAACATCATGGCTGACTTTGGTCAAATAGATGGTCTGGTTAACAATGCCGGCATTATTCGAGATGGCATGTTGGTTAAAGCCAAAGATGGTCAAGTGGTTGATACTTTAAGCTTATCGAGCTGGCAGCAAGTGATCGATGTTAACCTGACAGGAGTATTTTTGTGTGGCCGAGAAGCCGCCAAACACATGGTTAACGGCCAGACACAGGGTGTTCTCGTTAATATCTCTTCAATTTCTCGTAATGGTAACGTAGGCCAAAGTAACTACGCTGCGGCGAAAGCGGGCGTCTCTGCAATGACCACAACCTGGGCCAAAGAATTAGCGCGCTTCGGTATTCGTTCAGCCGCTATCGCCCCTGGTTTTATCGAAACCGAAATGACCCAGATGATAAAACCAGAAATTCTCGACAAGATCCGTCAGACGATTCCTCTGCAAGCCATGGGGAAGCCAGACAATATAGCTCAAACCGTTAAGTTCATTTTCGAAAATGACTACATCAGTGGTCGAACCATTGAGGTTGACGGCGCATTGCGCTTATAAATATCCCTCTTGTAGTAATAGACGTTGGTTGGAAATACTTTTAATAATCTCAGGAATTAAAACCAGCCAACGTAATCCTTTTTTCGTATAACCACCCTTCAAAATCATCTCAAAATAAAATTTACGATTATTTTCTGTACTCACTATGTGGCTTACAACCAAGCACTATCTATAATAAAAGAAAATAGAGCTAGGCGGCTCTGATAATGGAATTTTCAAATAGGTTTAACAGTTAGATACGTAGGAACACATCATGGACTCTGCGAATAAACGAATTGTTATTTGCTGCGACGGGATCTGGAGCTTACCAACCCCCTACTCGACTAATGTTCAAAAGATCGTGCAGGGCATTAAAACTCGTTCTCTTAGCGGTACATTACAAAAAATTTATTACGACAAGGGTGAAGTACATGTGCAGCATTCCAAAAATTATCTGGATGCCTTTATTGGTTTAGATATCAAACAACGTGTTATTCATGCTTATCGCTTTCTTGCCGAAAATTACCAACCAGGAGACGAAATTTATTGTTTTGGTGTCAGTCGAGGTGCCTTTATTATACGAATGCTTGTCGGTTTGGTTGACACAGTCGGCGTGCTCAAAGTACTTGACGACAAAGCCTTAAACAATGCGTTTTCTTATTATCAAAATCCTAACCAACGTCGCTATCAAGATGAATATGAAGATAATCTAAGACCTGCTATTAAACTATTGGGCGTCTGGGATACCATCGGTGCAGCACCTTTGTCACATATCTTTATGAAAGCCGTCGGCGACGAGGCAGCATCATTCAACAACACCCATGTTAGCTTAATTGTAGAAAATGCTTATCAAGCGCTTGCCATAGATGAAAATAGAAACCACTTTAAGCCCGCTTTGTGGACCGGCACCGCTCTTCCTTACCAGGACATTAAACAGGTCTGGTTTCCTGGTACCCACGAAGATATTTGCGGAGGATTCAAAGAGTGTGGTTTATCCGATATATCCCTCAACTGGATGATCAAGCAAGCAGAAGAAATAGGTCTGGAATTTAATACCGCTTATGTGAGCAGCAAAAAAAATATCAACCCTTTAATTTCAGGCATCCTCCATCAACAACATCACTGGTTACAACACTTTTTGTCTTATTGTCTGGGACCGGAAGAACAACGCAGTCTGGATGGAGAAGAAGAAGAGCTGGCCATTAGTGTCAGTATCCACAACAGCATATTGCGACGCATGTCTTTTGATAAAGATTACCATCCAAACAATCTGTCCGCCTATCCAAACCATGTCGATGTTGTTAAAGACGAAATTGATGCCAGTGACCGACGTGGTAAAGAACGAGTAAAAACCGATGGTTTACATGGCACGCTAGAATTTCACAATGCTTTTGCGACCTGCGAAATTTTGGACTACTCCTCTCATGGAGGCCTTTGCATTCGCTGTGACAATAAACTGCAAAAGAAAGACTATGTGCTGGTCAGCTCGCCCAAATTCGCTCGAAAAAAAGCGACCTGTATTTGGCAAGTTGGAAATATGTACGGATTAAAATTTGCGGCTTAATTGAAAACGGCTTTTTGCGTATGCTTATGTTTCTAATTTAATCACGATGCCTTCGTTTAACCATCGCGTTAAATAGCTAACTGCATACATACTAACTTGTTCCGGTGCATGCCACTCTAATAGTCCCTCACAGACGAAGGAGAAGTTAGCCCCTTGCAAAAAAGTTTGCAACATATAAAGTTCATCACGAGATATAGAACGAAACTCCGTTAAACGTTCTTGATTTCGCCATATCAACCAGTTTTTATTAACGCCTTCGGTAGCAGGCTCAGGCGGATTTTCCGCTTTAATCGCATGCCAGCTTTCAACGGAATTCCAGTGAGCAATAAAAAGCTGCACACTCGGTTGAAAACGAATACGCAACTGTGGCCAAACATGAGCATCTATTGCTTGAAGATCTTCAATGTTTTGCACTGGCATTTCGGGAGCATCAAAAGCGCATAGTAACAACCGCTCGAATTGAGCAATCTCCGACAAGATAGGGTGTTCAGAAAAAGGAGGCTCGATGCGTAAAAACTCAGGCAACGCATCACAAAAATGACGTAAAGAAAACACTTGAGATGGATGTTTAGCCAGATAAGACTGAACTAAGTCAGCAAACCAGTCATCACCTAAGTACTGCCCTAAAACAGGATGGTCATTATCTATGGCATCGCTCAATCTTTTTTCATAAGCAAAACGATAGATATTAAGGCGGGTATTCTTATCGTCGCTATCAGACGACACAATAGATTCAGCGATGGATGAATCTTTGTCGCGTAAAAAGCTAATGAACTCCTGTTGTATTTTTTTTAACTCAGACATTATCCCACCTGATACTTCAAACAGTGGCTACCATAAAACTCTGGCAGTGTTTGATATGCAATGTCTTTCGCTTGTCTGAGTTCTTTATCTAACTCTGCAAACGCAGGAATATCATCGTCTCTTTCGATCATCGTACTAACAGGACCAAAGCGCTGAAGTGCTTTTTCATACAAGTCCCATACGGCACCAACGACAGGATGATCATGGGTATCAACAACATAGTCGCCATAATCCGTATGACCCGCTAAATGAAACTGCATTACTCGTTCTGGGTTCAAAGCATCTAAATATTGAACGGCATCAAAGTGATGATTACGTGCACTCACATAAACATTATTAATATCAAGCAACATCAAACAATCAGCTCTTTCTACCACTTCAGAATAGAACTCCCATTCTTGACCTTTAGATTGTTCGTAAGTGATATAGCTGGAAACATTTTCTAGTAGTATTTGTTGGCCCAGAAAATCCTGCACTTGAGTTATTCTTTGAACGAGATGATCGATAGCTTCTTCGGTATAAGGCATAGGCATAAGATCATGAGAATTAACACCACCAATGGAGGTCCAGCACAGATGATCAGAAACCCATTCAGGTTGAACTTCAGATATGAGCGCTCTTAACGAACGAAGATAATCCATATTTAATGGATCACAACTTCCTATCGACATTGATACGCCATGCATGACGATTGGATAATGTTCCCGAATCGAATGCAAAAAATGTTTCGGCTTGCCACCACCGACCATGTAGTTCTCTGAAATAACCTCAAACCAATCAACATCAGGTTTGTGCTCTAACACATGATGATAGTGATCAGTTCTAAGTCCTAAACCAAATCCAAGATATTTCTTTTGCATCGTTACTCAACTAATAGCAGGAGGCGCTTAGCGCCTCCGAGAGATGATCATTGATAACATTAAGCGCCAATTTTTCCGCCAATGTCTTTGCAAGATTTTGCAGGAGCAGCGACAAAGCCAGTGCCTTTACACTGAGCGTGACCCGCACAAGCATTGTCAGCAGTTTTGCAATCATTATGACCTTTACAGATATTAACATCATAACAATGGACTAAATCAGCTGTAGATACTGTGCCACGATAGCTGTCTTTAATTTTGCCACCCACATCGCTACAGGACTTAGAAGGCATAGCCACAAAGCCAGTGCCTTTGCATTCAGCATGCCCAGCACAAGCATTATCAGCGGTTTTACAATCATTATGGCCTTTACATACATTAACATCGTAACAGTGCACCAAATCCGTTGTTCCCGCCGAAGCAGCCGACGCCGATGAAGAACCATCGTTGCCAACCGACGAACACCCTACTAATGTTGCAGCGGCCATAGCCAACGCAGCGCCCGTCAATTTTTTATCATTCATTTTCATACTTACTCTCCAGATCAAAACGACAATGTCATACAAATATTCAGCTCAGAATTGTCATCAAAAAGGTTGTGAGCTTGCTCAATAGATTAATCCCGGTGTTGTTTGTTACAACTTGTCGTAAAAATCATGTTGATAGAAAAAGAATAGCTGTTTTTGTGCAAAGGACTCTAATTTAGCGCAGAAATTTCGCAATATATAATAAGCTGAGAGGTTTATCTCAATTCTTGAAGGGAGTACCAATATGAAAAAGAGGGATATAGAGACTGCCGAAAAAAAACAGCCTCTAAAGACTAATAATTAACAACTAGGCTTGGCATTTAAGTGCACCAACTCCGTTTTCTATCACGGCATCAGGGTTTAACATAATGGTCATCATGTCATCCAATAAAGAATTTTCGCACTTCTTATAGTAAGCCATGGTTCGCTCGATACATTGCTCTGTCGACAATTCAAACCTTTGGCTAAAAGCAGGATTCTCACACAACTGTTTCGTTGCCTGATACAAGGCTTTTTGCACGTCTGGATCACTAAAATCTTTGTCTTTTAACGTAGCAATAAAGTTTTTACCGGATTCTTTTCCTTTCGCTGAATCTTGCTTCGCCTGCTCTGACATGGCCTTAATCACCTCATTGGTCTGAGACGCGTTATACAAAGCCATGCGCGGATGAGACTCTTCTCCATTATTAATAAATAAAGGCTCGAACCAGAAAAAATACCCGACTAGCCCGGCAATGACGCCTAAAACATATTTCATACCAAGTTTCCTGAACTTACAGTTGCTAACCGTCCAATATTATATGGGCCCTATCAAGAGTAAAGAAAAAACCTCTCAATTGCCCTAAATCAATGACAAAAGGCCACATCGCACTGCAGCAACCCAATGCTAGCAGACACTAAACAAAGGCCCCACGAGTAGACTAACCACCAAGTCTTACTTTGTTGATTTTTTATCCAGTTTTAGTTATACATAAATGGATTCTTCAGGGTAGCGCCATTGCTGGCTGACGTAAATCAATGTGATATCAGCGCTATCACCAGAGCATGTTCGATGTATGATAATGACACCATAACCACCCTTCTTTTTTTAATTTCGTCCCAGTTACTTATCGTTTCTGGCTACTTTTGGCTAAAAAATAAGGCCACGGCGGGTACATTAGAATGGTTTCTTGCGGCTCTGCTATTTTTCTTGCGTGACTCCATTCCCGTTTTTCAACCAGAACAATCAACCTCTGAATTGCTAGTGCTTCTGACCAACACCCTCATCCTCATTGCTTATGTTCTAATTTTGAAAGGATGCTTCAAAGCGCTCAATCTTAATCAACATATTTCTTTGCTGATCATTTGGGTTATTGTTGGCACTGGCTTTAACCTGACAGCTTACTGGGTCGGACTGGATGTTATTTGGAGAGTTTCGATACTCTGTATTTTTTTAGCCTCTTTATGTTTTTATACTGTTTACCAGATCCTCAAAACGCCAAAGGGATTGCTGCCAGATGAAGTCGCATTTTTGCTGTATATATTGTTAACTTTAACCTTGCTCTATTTATTCAGAATGGCAGGACTTTTTCTTCCTGACGATCAAAACCTGGCGTTAAATACCTACACCATCGCTCAACTTATCAGAATGGCTCATGCTATTTGTATCGCAGCACTTTTTTATGCTGCATTGATGATTATATCCGGTATGCGCAACAAACAACTTCAGTATCTAGCCAATATCGATGGCCTCACGGGTATTCTTAATCGTCGAGCATTATTTGAATCTTTAAAACGACAAATCAAACGTCATGATGAAACTGCACAGGGTTACTTACTCATCATTGATATTGATTATTTTAAAAAGATTAATGATCAACACGGTCATTTGATAGGAGATAAAGCTCTGCGCCATATTGTTGAGCTGGTTCAAAGTAATTTACGTAGCACCGACACAATTGGTCGTTATGGTGGAGAAGAATTTGTCGTTTACTTTCCCAACATACCAGAAAATTTAACATTAGTCATTGCAGATCGTATTCGTGAAGGAATAGAGAATAGCCCGATCACCTGCCAGCATACTCCCCTTCATCTCACCGTCAGCATCGGTATTGCAAAGGCTGGCGAATCGCTTTCTCGTAGCATCAAACAGGCTGATGAAGCCTTATATCACGCAAAACAACATGGTCGAAACCAAATTGCCTTATATGGAACCTACTCCTAACACTCGAGTATCTTCTATTACCCAATGAGCTTCACCTGTCTGTAACACAATGATTCTTTGCGACTCTATTAGTCAACGAAAATAAATACAATTAGTGTCGAGCAATACCTTGCACCATAAATCCGTGTCATGTTTAAATTTATCTATAAAGCTCACCCTACTATTGACAGAATCTATGTGACTAATAGATACAATCAATGAAGACGAAAATATGAATCTTAGAGATTTAAAATACTTAGTGGCCGTTGCCGATTTAAAAAGCTTCAGCCAGGCAGCAGAACAGTGTCATGTGAGTCAACCAACACTGTCGACTCAGTTAAAAAAAATGGAACAATATCTCGATGTGGAACTTTTTGAGCGCACCAATAAAAAAGTTCTCATAACGGATAATGGAGAGAAAATCATAGCCTCTGCTCGCCGCATATTGGCTGAGGTAGAACAGATAAACCGTGTGGCAGAGAGCTCAAAAGAACCACAAAAAGGCACTTTGAAGATGGGAGCATTTCCAACCGTTGCAAGTTATCTGCTGCCAAGCTATGTCTCTTTTATCAAAAAAGAATATCCCTTGTTAAAGTTACTCTTAGTGGAAGAAAAAACCGAAGTGTTATTAGAGCAACTGGCAAATGGAGAACTTGACTGCGCAATACTAGCCCTCCCTGTCAATGATGACCAGTTTGAAAACATAGAACTATTTGAGGATGATTTTTTGTTAGCGGTTCCCACAGAGCATCCTCTATCATCTAAAGCAAGCATTCAACTAAAAGAATTAGAACAACAAAAGTTATTACTATTAACAGAAGGTCATTGCCTTCGCTCCCAGGCACTGGATATTTGCAAACAGGTAGATAGTGACGAAGAAGACTTTAGAGCAACCTCAATGGAAACATTAAGAGCGATGGTTGCAGCGGGCTCAGGGATCACATTAATTCCATCTATAGCCAAAAAAGACAATGATAATCTAGCGTATATCAATTTCGACGATCCTAAGCCTTCACGCCATATAGCCTTAGTTTGGCGAACCATTAACCCTAAAAAAGAACTTATCCATCAACTAGGACAAGCTCTAAAACAGATGCATTGAGAAAGTTCGCCAACAGTAATTCAGAATAGAGATTACTTCAAAGCATAAGTTGCGATCATTTTTTGAATACCAACGACATCGGTACCTTTTTTCAACTCACGCATAATAGGTTCCGAGCGTCCCGAAATCCATACAATCAGTTCGGCTTCCATGTCAAAGTGCCCAGCGGTTTCGACAGAAAACGAGGTAATGGACTTATAAGGAATAGAAAGATACTCCGTTTTCTTACCAGTCATCCCCTGTTTATCGATCAAAATCATACGTTTGTTGGTAAAAACAAACATATCTCTAACAACCTTATACCCCATAGTAATGGCTTCGCCCTCACCCAAGATAGGGCTAAGGTCTTCGCTAAGTTTCTCTAAATCAACCTCAGAAGCATTACCCATTAAGCCACTTAAAAAACCCATTTCTCACTCCATCTTCAATTAATCAATCTTGCGTTGAACACCTTCAGGAAGTTGCTCCAATCTGGCATTTTCTTCATCATCGAACATATCACCATTCTGCAAATAGTCCAGCAACATAGGGAAGGCATCAAATCCCCAAAAGATTTTTTCATCGCATACAAAGGTAGGCACCCCAAACACCTGACGAGCAATGGCTTCATCAGTGTTGCTGCGAAGTTCCTGTTTTACGTTGTCTGAAGCAACCGCTTGTTGCCAATCTGTCACATCCAGTTTACGACAAAGTAGCTCCCATTGAGTCGCATCGTCTTGCGAGTATCCAGCATTCCACAAGTAGTCAAAAATAGCGTGAACACTTTGATAAGAACTACGGCAAGCAATGGCGAGTCGTAACGTTTTTAGTGGATGAAAAGGATGCTCTGGTGGCATCTTGAAGGGAATATTTTGTTGCTTAGCCAACCAGTGTATATAGCGATAAGTGAACTCGCGTTTGGGTGGGATTTCAGCAGGACCTTTTTGCTGCCAATGTTTTAGTAGACCAGCTAACAAGGTAGGTTTGAATTCCACCTCAACATCAGCAGGTAACTGATTAAACTGTTGTAACTGGAAATAAGCGAAAGGAGAAAGAAAGTCGAAGTACCATTGTATTTTTTTCATGTACTAGCTCATCGGTCTTTTTTGTCAGTTTAAGTCAGTCGAGCTGATTACTTCAACCAACACAATATCTCAAAATAAAATTTCCCGTTCTATCCATGTCAGATTTGGCCGCCTGATAATAATCATGATAGTTTACAAAGTAAGGAACACTGGCGATCAGTCCTTGTCAAAAGAGCGACACAAAATAAGGAAGCTCCTATGCAAAATGTAAAATCAGTTTCTTTTACCCTAATGACTCTACTAGGGCTTAGCGCTTGTGCTCATCAAGCTGAAAGAGATCCTCTCAACAACTACTACTCAGGCGACTGTGTTGGTGAAGTCAATCACTCATGGAGTGTTTCAATAGACTCTAAGGGCGAATCAAGCAGGAGTTATCAGGAAACTTGTCAGGCAAGTAATCCAGATCCATTAGAAAGTCTGAAAGATCCGGTGACCGAAGAACAACTAAAAGAGAAAAGCGCTCGAGACAAGTAACATTCGAAACAACAACTCGACAAGCATACAAAATAACCGCAGAAACATTTATTTAATGTTTTGGGGTGGCAACTAGAGATGTATTCAGTACAATCTCTAGTGTCCATTAGATATAAAGATTAAAAAAGGAACCATTTATGGCCATTATTGCCGTTTTATTGATTATGTTACTAGCGCTTTTCTTTTGATGTCGAAAAACTGTTCAGTTGCAGCATTTTAGCAACCGCGCTTAAATCTGCACTAAACATCATCTTCTCCCCTAAATCCTCGCGAATTTTCAGGTAGCTTTCTTTTAGCGACTCCAGTGCTAACTGATTGTCAGTAGTCATCCACTTTACCTGAGCACTATATACGGTTAGTAATCGCCTCCATATAGATGATGGTGGAAATCCTTCCATACGTAGCTCAAGCTCCTGATAATATTTTTGGGCAAGTTTCCAATCAAGCTGCTTCTCAGCTAAATTAGCTTTGACTAGCAAAAGATGTATTTGAGTTGAGTGTTTGGGTTTAAAGTACTTATCAAGCAGAATCTCTGACTTATCTATAAAAAGCCTGGCTTGCTCCCAGTTGCCATCGTATAGAGCCGTCCTAGCTCTTCGAATATAGATCCCTCCTAAACCGTAATCATCTTCGCCAAACATTTGTTTATTCTGTAACTCCGCAAGCTCTAGCATAGATTTACCAAGTTCTCGCTTACCTGATCGCCAATATATTTCGGCTAAAGTTCCGCGATACAACAAAGTTCGAGCTGAAGATGGGCCATACTCCTTACCTAGCTCCTGGAGTGCTTGCTCTAACAGAACTTGGCCTTCCTCCCAAAAACCAAAAGATGCCTCGATCAGACCCAGATCAGCCCTTAAATGGCTTCGCATAATAGAAGCATCATCCATATTGTTAAGAGCATCATTCAAGATGCTTTTTGCCTGTTTATAACGCCCTAGTTCTGATTCCAATTTAGCAAGCTGTCTAATAACAGTCACTAAGACAGGATGGTCCTTATCTAAAATAGAATTTCCAACACTTAAAGCACGATAAAAATAAGTTCTCGCTCGAGTGTATTCTCCTAGCTTTGACAATGAATGAGCCACTCCATTAACACTCAGCATAGTACTCGAATGAAGCTCACCGAAAAAATACTGCTTTTGCTGTAGAACTCGAGAATGAGTTTTATAGGCATCTTCAAATCTGCCCAAATCATAATAGGCAGCCGCTATATTATTTCCAATATAAATCATTTGTTCGATGTTATTCTTTCCGGCCCAAAATTTCTCAGCGGCTTCCAGATACATCAGCCCCTCTTCAGGTAAGCCTTGACGTAATAATAGAGTTCCCATCAAGTTGTTTGCTTCGGCTTTTTGCTCCTCTGATAACTCGCCATGACGAGAAAGCATCATGTTTTCTAGTTCTTGCTCAGCATCTTTTAAATGGCCTAGTGTCCGCAATACTTCAACAACTCTAAAAGTCGAAGAAACATAATTAGATGATGGTAGTTGGGATTTATTTTTAGAGATGTTTAATGCTTTTCTATAGTATTTGAGAGCATCTTTCAATCTTCCAACATTGAAGCATAGCTGTGCGAGAGAGTTATAAACCTGATACTCTGCAAGCGGCTCGATATTGGGTGTTTCATCCACTGCTTTGACTATATTACTGATTAGAAAATCAATGCTAATAGTCTTAGACTTGAGGTTGTCAGGCTGTATTCCCGTTAATAAACTAGAAAGTATTTCAACAGTATGCTGTAAGGAACTGGATTTACTTTCAGCATCATGCTCGGCAATAACAGCTCTATCACGCTCCTGCTTTAATTTAATATTAAGTTTAATACTTCCAGCAACAGCGACAGAAATGCTTAACATTAAGGAGATTGCCAAAACTGTTCGCCCAGGATAACGACGCCAGAACAGTGAAAAAACATATCCTGGCCGATAACGAGTTGCAGTAACGGGCCTCGCGGTGAGGTAGTTACGTAAATCTCTTTTCATCAACTCGACTGATTGATAACGAACATCTAGACTTTCGTCTGTTGCTTTCTTAATAATATTGCTTATGTCAGCATGATAAAGAAATGTTGATGCTCTGGGAGCATGAGAGATTAACTCTTGCAACACTTTGCCTAAACTAAATATATCGGTTACCAGATTAATTGTCTTCCCAGCTGCTTGCTCTGGACTAGCATACTCCTTAGTAAAAGCCTTAGTATTAAACTCTATGCCAGAAATATTGTAGGATATTCCAAAGTCAATAAGTTTTACCCATCCATCCTTCGTCACTAATATATTTGATGGCTTCAAATCACAGTGAATAATATGATGTCGATGAGCATACTCGACAGCAGAACAAACCTGTAAGAAAAGCTCAATGGCCTCCGAATGTGAAAGGTTGTTTTCTTTACAATAGACATCAATAGAGCTGCCTTCAACATACTCCATTACCAGATAAGGAGAACCGTCGGTACATGTCCCCCCATCAATTAGAGATGCAATACATGGGTGATTCAGTGTAGCTAAATACTGACGTTCATTGTGAAATAACTCAACATGCTGTAGAGAGTCTACGGCGCTAAGAACTTTAATAGCGACTCGCTGTGTGTAATGCTCATCACACCTTTCTGCCTCATAAACCAAGCCCATACCGCCTCTTCCAATCATTCTGACAATACGGTAAACACTAAGATACTCGCCTACTTCTAATTGACTGATAGCTTCTTGGGCCTGTTGAGTGATTTCATATTTCCAGCTTGTTTCTTCATCACATACATTGAACATATTCTTAAGATACAAAATATGTTCGGCAGATAGATTTTGCTGCGAAAGAAAATCCTCTCTCTTATGAGAAGGTAAATCACAACACTGAAGGTAGAGCCGCTTAAGCTCAACAAACTCAGTACGAGATTGCGGAGTTTTCATTTTCGATAGATCTAATTGATGCCATTAAAAAATCCCTTGAAAACTTTAAATCTCTTTGAATAGTGGGAATGCTGAGACTAAGAATATCGGCAATTTCTTTTTGTGAGTAACCAGAAAAGTAATACAGCTCAATGATATTAACAGAACGCTCACTAACACTCTGGAGTTGGTTAAGAACACGATCTATGTGGATAATGTTTTCTAACTCAGCCCAGTTTCCTATCCGCTCATCATACCAGTGCGTAAGACGATTTCCTCCCTCTCGTTTCTTCGCCACTTTCGCTCGTATTTCCTCTACCACAATCCACCTCATTGTTTTAGCGGCCATAAGAACTAGATGTCGTTTGTCATTAATACAAGGATCACTTTTAATGATTTTAGCCATGGCTTCATGAACCAGCTCTGTTGTAAAAAAAGCTTGATGATTCCCTTTTAATAGCCGACGAGCACACTGCTTAAGCTCACCGTAAAGTACATCGTTCACTTCAGAAAAACCGACTGTCTCCATACCCCCTCCTATAACACCAGAGTGTTAGTTATAACCATTTAGAGATAGAAAAATCAAGAGTGTTACATATAAATTTCACCCAACCCAATCACACAAAGAGAATGCGGATAAATCCTAGAAACCAATCTTCCACAATGTTTTTATAAACTCCATTTGTTTCAAATAGTTAGTTAAACCATAGAAAAAAGTGCTGAACAGTTTGATGTGTTGGAATGTCAATTTTCGTTACCTGTTATTGAGATAAATAAAAACTGTAAATCTCAAAACTCTTCAACGGAGGCATGAATGAAAACATAACTATCTAAGTCTCAATTACAAAAACACATGAAACCAAAGCCACAAAAAGGTCTATTTTCATTGGCATTGGATGCTGAAAACGTCAGCATTTTTAACACACAATATCACAGGCATATAACAGTGACTGACGCCTTGTATATGCTTGGGCCATTGAGCAATAGCCAATACAGTTTAAAGGTGAAGATATGATATTACTTAAAGAGAAAATCAGAGTGATCAATGCTATTCACTTACTACTTACGTTAGGAATTTGCTTAGTATATTCGATTAAACTAGAAGCAACACCTTTCACCAATGAGGAAAGAGAACTAGTAGAAAGATACGCGCCTAAAATCTGGCTGCACCCAGATGAAAAATTTTTTCCATCAAGCACTGAGTTCTTTCTTAATGCCGTCGATCCTACCGGAGCTCATAAATATTCGAGCAATATTGATCTTTATACTGCAGCACAAGTAGGCGATTTCAATAACCCCACTCCTCCATTCTTATTTGGAAACACTAATTTATCAGAAGCCCCAATCTATGCTTATGTAAGAAAACGAGGCGACTTTACTGATATTATTTATGCCACATTTTACCCTTATAATGGTGGAAAATCTGCTTGTGACGTCTCTTTTAACTTCAAAGGTTGGTTCATAAATCCTCATATTGTGGACCCATTTCATCCAATTGTAGATGTTGACAATACTCAGCCAGCAAGCGATTGGATTTGTGAATCGACGTCTCAATCTTCATACTTCTTTCCGCTTAGTATTCACTTCACAGTCAATACAGAGAATCCACTAGGAAATCATGTAACAGATACAGAGTATTTTGCTGTTCGGCTCTATAAAGGTAAACCAATCTCAGTGGTGACGGGAGCCCACGGTGAATATCAAGAAACTGAATGGACAACTGTCGAAAAAGTTTCAGAAACCCATGCAGTTATCTATTCAGCACTCGGCGGACATGGAACTCACCTGAGCGATAAAAAAAATTTTGTTGTCACTGCTAAAAAGAATATAGTAAATCAGGCGGGGATTGCAGATATTGATCTCACAATACTAACCCCAGATATTACTAAAAAAGGACATGCCTGGGACACTTGGAACAATGTACAGGGAATTAATTGGGGAGGCACAGATATCAACGCATCAGAATACTCGACGATCGACTGGATAAAAGAGTATGGCAATGCCCACTGGGGTACACGTGAAGCAGGACTTGAAGGAAAAGTTATTGTCAAGGTTTCCTCTGGGCCCTTTCTTCTTAAGCAAACTTCCTTTAATATTGGCGAATACGAACTTGAAGACACTAATGGAACGCCTCTGCCTTCCAATGTCGACTCCTTAATTCGTGATGGTGGAAAAGTATCGGCCATGCCAGCACTTCTTTCACGAGACGACCATTACATGTTGCAGAGCACTCAATTCAATCAAACAGGTTGTATCAATGTGGAGGGAGGCAACTCAGCGAATCACACCAATGTCAGCAAACGAGCAGGCAGCTGCGATGCCAATGATAGCAACTTAATTTGGGACCCTGTTTCTTTTGACAGCAAAACCAATGCCTTCGCACTAGAATCTCTCAGCACTGGAAAATGTATCGACATTGGCGATAACAACGATTTGCAAATATTCGACTGCCACGATGGCCCAAGACAAAAGTTTCAGTTTGAGATCCTGACCGATGGTTTAGTCAAGCTGAAAAGCATAAACAGCGCTAACGCTTGTGTTGGAAGCAATGGCAACAATCTAATTATCACAGGATGTAGTGACACGAACGTCGAAACGTTTTCAGTCATTCCAGTCAGTTTCAACTTAGTCGAGAATATCTCTTATAAGATACAATCAGTACACGATCAACAATGTCTTGATATAGAAAATGCATCGACCGATTCTGGCGCGAATGTGCAAACATTTGGTTGTCACAATCAGTTAAATCAAGCATTCAAGTTTAATCTTAAAAGAGATAGCCAAGGTGAACCCGTTTATCAAATCATAGGCGTACAAAGTGATAAGTGTCTTGATGTTTACAATTCATCAACCGCCAGTGGTGCCAATATACAGCTATACTCATGCACTCCAGGACTGCAGGAAAATCAAGCATTCAGAGCAGAAGTTCAAGCGGATCGAACCTATATGTTAAAGCCACTGCATTCAACCAACGAAAACCAATGTGTTGATGCAAGCCTTTCAAGTAATAACGTATCTCAGCACTCGTGCCATGGAAGCAACAATCAAAAATGGGTCATCACTCCCTTAATTGACTTCAATAAAGATTATGAAATCAAATCGGTTGGCTTTGGAGATTGCCTTGATGTTGCTGGAGGTTCGACCAGCAATAACTCAAATGTTCAACGCTATCCCTGTCAAAGATCTGACAACCAAAGATGGAACTTCAAAAAAGAATATGATGATCATGGTCAAGCCGTTTACAAAATAAGAGGCAAGCAAAGTGGCAAGTGCCTGGATGTCTTTAATGCTTCCAGCGACAGTGGTGCCAACATACAGTTGTTTAGCTGTTCGAGTGGCTATCAAGCCAATCAAGCTTGGAAACTGGAAGTGCAGCAAGATGGCGCTTATGTCCTCAAGCCACAGCAGGTTTTCAATCAAGATCAATGCATGAGCAGTGATTCATCAAACAATAATATTTCACAGAACGCTTGCCAAGGAGGAAATAATCAAACCTTTTATATCAATGAATTATAAATAACACCATCAACAACGGTGGCTTAACGGAATTTCGTTAAGCCACCGTTAGCAGCTAAAAAAAGATCCACAAAACATAAGCCACGACTAAATATCTCTGCAAGTTCACTGTCAAAGGTAAATATTCTTTGATGTCTTACACAGTCTTTTCTCGTTACCTATATTTAGAGCTCGTTAAATCTGGCTCGCGATAACTTAATTGACACATTAATGAACAGGAACTGACTATGGAACCTTCAGTCGATAAAAAAATTAAGCTTTTGCTGTTATTTTCAGCCGCGGTACTCTTCGATGTTTCAAAACCTTTGCTGGCCAACCAAGAACCAAAACTTGAAATAATAAGAGTGCACGATCACATAGAAAAAGTTTATGACGATAGCGGAACGGGTGCCTCTCACAACTTAGCCATCTGGAGAATCAATAAATTTAAGTTTCCTCCCGGTTATTACTATTTAGGGCATATGGCCACACAGGGGCATAATGACAAACCAGGCTCAGGCTATTTAGTAAAAGATAATAACGACGGATTATTAGCACCTCCCTTAGGCTATGCTTTTCGCTGGAAAGACACCAACACAGGAGGGAATCATGATGGTTCATTATGGAAGCCAATTCCACCAGCTGGCTATAAATGCATAGGCCACATGGCTAATTCTAGTTTTTCTTTTGGGAATGGTGGTTACGATTGGCCACAATGGGATGAAGTTCGCTGCGTTAAAGATAGCTTACTCGAACCCGCAAATTCTCAATGGGTCTGGGATGATTCAAACAGTGGAGGAAGTTATAACGGCAGCGTATGGAATCAGGTTCCTCCAAATAACGATGGCTTTAACCTCGGCCTTTTCGCAGCCTCTTGGAATTGGGGGCCTCCATTAGAGGAAGATAAATGGGTTATTAAAAAAGATGCCATAGGCCTTATCGATGGAGAAATTGCCTACGGAACAAACTTTGAGAGTTGGCAATATGCAGCACTAAGGCTGCAAAACTCCATTGATAAAAACGCACCTTTTTCAAAAGCAGTATTTCCTCTTACTCATAACTCAGCAATTTCATCAGCTTATTCCAGCACTGGTACTAACTATACTCCAAACCAGCACTTAACTATTTTTAATCAGCTACGCTCAGGAATTAGAGCAATAGAACTCGATGTACATGACAAAAATAACTTCGGACAAAGAATAGAACCTTATATTTGCCATGACGGACAATTTGGTGGAGTAGCTTGCCAGTTAGGTGCAGAACGGTCATTATCTTCTGCTCTGGATGAAATTAAGGACTTTATTGAACAAAACCCCGACGAAGTGTTAATCGTTTTTTGGGATACTGATATTTCTGTTTCCAATTTAGATCATGCTATAGGCATGATGAACCAACGGTTCGGCTCGCGGATTTATAAATCGGTTACTTATGCATCTCGCCCTAGCGGTAACTGTAACTCCTTTCCAAATGATCTCACCAAAGCTCAAGTAAGAAACTCAGGGGCTAATATAGTACTCCTGGCTGACAATGCCTCTCAAGATCCCAATGTCTGCTTAGGGAACTGGGGGGACTATGCGTTTATGGGAGGATTCCCTCATACTATCTCTGTATTAAAAAAAGAAAACGGACAATGGATAGATCAAAACTCAGATCTTGACTGGGCAACATGTACTATCAAAGATAAGCACAATACAGTCTGGACTGCGCAAAGCATCCAGCAACAGTTTGTTCGAGCTTATAATGAATCGACTAATGGAGGTCCAGCGGTATTCGATGATCCAGAGCCAAAGTTCTCTCCTGCTCTAGTAGACAAAATGGTCAAATGCGGATTTAATGGTATTGGTCCAGAGCCTCTTGAAATGAACGATTCTGTTATAGCGGCTCAAGTCTGGAGTTGGGAACAAAACTTTCCTAAATTAAATCCTATTAGAAGCCGCTGTGCCTATCAAGACGATGGCGCTAATGGTAAATTTAAGGATGATTACTGTGATGCAGTAAAACGATTTGCATGCAAAACTTATGATCACCATGGGCTTGTTAATTGGAAAATTACTAATAATACAGGCCATGCTAACGAGGGCCCGACGGTTTGTGGAGCAGAATTCCCAGGTTCTGTCTTTGCTGTTCCTTTAAATGGTTATGAAAGCGAGCGATTGAGAATTGATCGAAACGCTCAAGGCAGTGACAACGTAGATGTTTGGGTGAACTATTCTAATTTGACTTCAGGCATAGACTTCAATGAGCGTTATTGGGTTGCAGACCAATTGTAATCCATCAAGTACAGATTTCAGGCTATAGAATCTATAGCCTGAATTGCCAATAAGCTTTCCGTCATTAAGCTTCGTACTGCTCAACCCACTGCTTTAGCTGGAAGATGTACATAAACCAGGCTAAACCAACGGCTACTGGTTTATTTGATAAATCGGCCTGTTCATTCTGAATTTGCGCCCGCCACTGATTAGCCTGCTCAATATCAGCAAAAAAGCGTTCGTATAGTGTCTCGCAGACATCAGGGTTTCTTAACTCCGAGGGCATCCATTTGGTTTCAAAAGCATGATAAACAACGGCTTTCATCGAACCAAATTCATCTCCAAGCTCTCTTAACAGCATATCTTTTACGTAAGTCGCAAATTCCGTTTTAAGCATCGGAAACTCTTCGGGCACAACATCTTGTACATTGTTAATAGCTTGTTCTCGAATGGAATCATTATATTTACGCTCCATTGCCTGGATCAGCTCTTTGTCATGGTTAGATAATGCCTGTAAATTGCCCCCCACTTCGTTAATACGTCGGCTCAGGGATTCGAAGATTTCGAGATCTTCTGCACTTAATACTTGCTTCAATTTATCCAAATGGGATTCTAATGACATGACTTAACCTACTTTATTACTTGCCAGACAATCAAACAGCGTCAATTTTTAAACCTTTATCGACATACTCTTGCAGACTGATGCCATAAGCTTTGTTCGGCACCGCCTTAATAATTCGATATGTTTGGGCTTCTGCGTCTAAATCAAGCTTTGACAGGTCAACAATTCGCTCTTTTCGAGCTTTTTTGTGTTCATCAAGCACTAACATCACCTTCGGGCGCAATTTATACTTGGGATTTGTGGACAGGACGATGCCCACTTCTCCGTTTTCCATCTCAACAATTGACCCTGGAGGGTAGATCCCCCTCCATTCAATAAATTTGGGCACCAGATGCTCGTCAAAGTGAGAGTTGCGTCCGCCCATCAAGACCTTATAGGCATCCATGATAGAGCGTGCTTTCTCATAACAACGATTCGATGTAATCGCATCAAAGGTATCAACGATAGCAATAATTCGAGAAAAAGCGCTGATTTGATCATCTTTCAAACCACGAGGATAACCATGTCCGTTAAGACGTTCATGGTGGGTATAAGTCACATCAATAACCGATGGAGGCACTTCGGGTTTCTTTAACAAAATCTCATAACCTAGTCGTGCGTGTTCTCGCATCAGTGCCGCTTCTTCTTGTGTTAAACGCCCAGGCTTATTTAACACGGCATCAGGAATCTTAATCTTGCCGATATCATGAAGCATTCCGCAAAGACCAATGTTTTCTAGCTGCTCTTGCGAAAATCCAAGGAACTTGCAAAACGCGATGCTCACAATGCCAACATTCAAGCAATGCTCAGCCGTATAATCGTCTTTACTCTTTATCAACGTCATAAAGAGCATGGCATCTTCATTACGCAAAATGCTTTGCACACACTCCTTAACGGATTCTTTAACGGTCGCAATCTCGAAATCTTCACCCAACATGATGCGCTCTAACACCCCTTTAACCACGGTGCTGGCTTGATTACGAGCTTGTTTCGCCTTGCCCATCTCTTCTCGAATAGTTAAGTTTCGAGCGGGCAAATCCGTTTCAAATTTCTTTTTAAGAGTTGTGGATTTAGTTGTTTTGTGGCGGAAGGTTTTATAGTCTATTTCGGAAGCAAAATCGACAAACACATATCGACATTGCTTTTTAATTTCATCGATATCTTGCTGATTTTCGATAGTAAAACCCTGAAGCAAAAACGTTGTTTCACTCCACTCACGGTCGAGATCAGAAACAAACATACCAACGTCTAACTGATCACAAAGAACTTTAACGCGTTTTAAATGGCTCAATGCAGCTCTCTCTTACCTTGATAAATGGCAGGGTTTTCCCATCTAAGAATATGCAATAACTTCAACAAGTGGCAAATTATGCGCCATTTTGTTCAACTAATAGTTGCAATAGACGACGTAATGTCTCTTTTACCTGATTCGCTTTATCGGCATCAAAGGCTAGAGTTGGCTCGTCCATATAAGTCGCTTGCGACAGTTCTAGTTGCACAGCTTGGATACCTTGCTCAGGTTGCCCGTAGTGGCGTGTAATAAAACCACCTTTGAAGCGCCCATTAACCACTTTTGAGTAAGCATCCGTCGAAAACGCTTCTAACGCCTGTTGAAGTGACTCCGAACAGCTGTTGCCATCATTAGTACCTAAATTGAAATCCGGTAACTGCCCATCGAAAAATCGAGGCACTTGAGAAGCAATGGAGTGTGCTTCAAATAAAATGGCGTGCCCAAACTTTTCTTTAATCTGCTTAAGTCCCGACTCCAACTGTTGATGATACGGTTGCCAGTAGTGCTGAATACGAGACTCAATCTCATGTTCATCAGGTGCCTTCCCAGTTTGATACAGAGGCTCCAGAGCAAAGGTAGAGGTTGGGCATAGCTCCGTAACATTCGCCCCCGGATACAAAGATTCTCCGGTAGATGGTCGATTTAAATCAATCACATAACGAGAATAAAGTGGTGCAATCAAATAACACCCCAATTCCTCTGCAAAATCATACAACTGACGCAAATACCAATCGGTATCAGTGACCGGGTGAGCTGCATCAGTCATGGTCGCAGCAATGGAATCAGGAACACAGGTACCATTGTGTGGCATGCTGATCAAAACGGGCACCTTGCCTTCTTGCCACTCAAATGTTTTATGGCTTACCCCATCAATAATCGCAAAAGGCTTTATGTCAGGTAACAACATCGCTGTGCGAGCAATATCGGAGTACAAAGCAAAGTCGGAATAATAGTTTTTAATAAGTTTTAAACCATCCTGGATAAATGGACGTAGCAAAGGCTCTGCCTCTTGCCAGCTTTTTACTTCAGGATGACGAGCCAATACTTCTACCACCAGTCGATAGCTGGCATAGGTTACCGTTGCGTGATACTTTTCTAGCGCTCCAATACTGGTGGCGTAGTTTTGGATGGCTTTAGCGCATTGCTCTAACCCCTTCTCTTCACCTGATAACCAATAGTAATTGGCGGCTAATCGAACGTGGGCCTCATGATCAAAATCACTTTCGGGAAATTGACAGGACTCTACTAACTGAATAAATTGAATATCGGACATTGTTTTATCGCTACACTTAACTTAATCTTTTATTGACACTATGCACCATGGTTATATAGGATCTTCTCAATTAACCCCTGTATATACAACCATTATAAATGCAAAAATCAGAATCACGCTACCTTAAGGTCAAACGTTACATTCTCGATGGTATTCGCGAAGGCAAGTGGACTTCGGGCGAACAAGTTCCCTCTGAAAATGAACTGGTTTCAATATGCAGCGTCAGCCGCATGACCGCTCGCCGTGCTCTTGAAGAACTCAATTCTGAAGGCATTCTTTATCGTATACGCGGAAAAGGCTCGTTTGTCGCCGAAGAAAAGCATCAATCATCTCTACTTGCTATACGCAATATTAAAACAGAAATTAAAGAGCAAGGACACGAACATCGTGTTTCGATGATGGAAATGAGCGAAATACCCGCCAGTGTTGAGATGCGAGAATTATTTTCGCTACCAGAGGGCGCCAACCTTTTTCACTCAATTATTGTCCACTATCAGGATGATATGCCTATTCAGGTTGAAGAACGCTTTATAAATCCGAACGTAGCAGCAGACTACCTGAAGCAAGACTTCAAAACCACAACTCCGAATGAATACTTAACTTCAGTAGCCCCGGTCACCGAAGCTGAGCATCTTATCGAAGCCATTGTGGCCGAAAAACAAATCAATAACCTGCTTAATCTAGAAGCTGACGAGGCCGTTCTGCTTCTAACGCGAACCACCTGGAGTTTTGAGAAAGCTGTGAGCTTTGCCAAGCTTTACCATCCAGGCAAACGCTATCGACTTGGTACGCGATTTACTCCAGATAACTAGCTTTAATCCCCTATGATATTCATAGGGATTTTTTTACCTCAAACACCTTGTATATACAAGTAGAATCAGTATACTTGAACCATCGTAATAAAAACCTTCAACCAAAGGTGACAACAATGACAGATATTCGTTTTGATGCAGAACGCATCATTAAAGCCCCTCACGGCGTCGAACTCACAGCCAAAAGCTGGATGACAGAAGCTCCTCTTCGTATGCTTATGAACAATCTAGACCCAGAGGTCGCCGAAATTCCTCAAGGTTTGGTGGTTTACGGTGGTATCGGGCGTGCAGCACGCGACTGGCAATGCTACGACAAAATTGTCGAAACATTACGCTCACTCAACGAAGATGAAACCTTGTTGGTTCAATCCGGTAAACCAGTAGGCGTTTTTAAAACTCACGCCGATGCGCCCAGAGTATTAATCGCTAACTCAAACCTCGTCCCCCACTGGGCTAACTGGGAACACTTTAACGAGTTAGATAAGCAAGGGTTAATGATGTACGGTCAAATGACCGCTGGCTCATGGATCTACATTGGTAGCCAGGGCATTGTTCAAGGCACTTACGAAACTTTTGTTGCCGCTGGCAAAACCCACTTTGATGGTGAATTAAAAGGCAAGTGGATTTTAACAGGTGGACTAGGTGGCATGGGTGGTGCTCAACCTCTGGCAGCAGTAATGGCCGGAGCCTGTATGTTAGCCGTTGAGTGCGATGAGACCCGCATCGACAAGCGTTTAGAAACACGCTACCTGGATAAAAAAGCCTACACTCTGGACGAAGCGCTCAAGATGATCACCGAGGCTTGCGAGAAAGGCGAAGCCATCTCTGTTGGCTTATTAGGTAACGCCGCAGAAGTATTTCCTGAACTGGTAAAACACGATATCAAACCTGATATGGTAACCGACCAAACCAGTGCGCACGATCCGTTAAATGGCTACCTGCCCGTTGGTTGGACGCTTGAGCAAGCAGAAGAACTACGCCAATCCAACCCAGAAAAAGTCGTTGCAGAAGCCAAAGCATCGATGGCATTGCAAGTAAAAGCGATGCTTGATTTCCACGCCATGGGTATTCCAACGTTTGACTATGGCAACAACATTCGCCAGATGGCTCTTGAAGTAGGCGTTGATAACGCTTTTGATTTCCCCGGTTTTGTTCCAGCTTACATTCGCCCACTATTCTGTGAAGGTGTAGGACCTTTCCGTTGGGCAGCACTATCTGGTGATCCAGAAGATATCTATAAAACTGATCAAAAAGTAAAAGAGTTGATTCCTGATAATCCTCACTTGCACAACTGGCTAGACATGGCTCGAGAAAAAATCCAGTTCCAGGGCTTACCTGCTCGTATCTGTTGGGTAGGTTTAGGTGAACGTCATCGCTTAGGTTTAGCATTTAACGAGATGGTAAAAAATGGCGAACTTAAAGCGCCGGTTGTTATTGGTCGAGATCACCTGGATTCTGGTTCCGTTGCCAGCCCCAATAGAGAAACAGAAGGCATGATGGATGGCTCTGATGCCGTATCGGATTGGCCTCTGCTCAACGCCATGCTCAACGTTGCAGGTGGTGCAACCTGGGTGAGCCTACATCATGGTGGTGGCGTTGGCATGGGCTTCTCTCAACACTCAGGCGTGGTTATCTGCTGTGACGGCTCTGATGAAGCAGCTAAACGGGTTGAGCGCGTGTTGTATAACGATCCTGGTACTGGCGTCATGCGTCATGCCGATGCGGGTTACGACATTGCTAAAGATTGTGCCAAAAAACAGGGCCTCCGCTTGCCCATGATTACCGAATAATAGTACTGGAGAATAACGTGGAAACTTTAGTTATTAATCCTGGTCAGTTGACTCTTTCTGATTTGCGTAACGTTTACGAAAATCATCTAACCATTGCTTTGCATAAAGACTGCCTTGATAAAATTCATCAGTCTGCAAAAACCGTTCAAAACTGTATTGATAAAAACCAAACTGTTTACGGCATCAATACTGGATTTGGATTGTTAGCACAGACCCGTATTCCTGAAGAAAAATTGCAACTACTGCAAAAGTCTCTGGTACTTTCTCACGCTGCGGGCGTAGGCAAAGATTTAGACGGTGATACAGTTCGCCTGTTGATGGTGTTAAAAATTAACAGCTTGTCACAAGGACACTCAGGTATTCAGCTAGCGACAGTTAATTTTTTAATCGACTTGCTCAATGCTCAAGCTTACCCAGCTATTCCCGAGAAAGGTTCTGTCGGTGCCTCAGGTGACCTTGCACCACTTGCTCACATGAGCGGTGTCTTATTAGGCGAAGGCTTCTTGTATTACAAGGGAGACAAACGCCCAGCAGCAGAAGTGCTTGCCGAACTAAAAATGGAACCAATGGAGCTTGCTCCTAAAGAAGGCCTCGCGTTACTTAACGGAACACAGGCATCGACGGCTTTAGCCCTTAAAGGTTTATTCGAAGCAGAAAACAACTTTGCTGCCGCCATGGTAGCCGGAAGCCTAAGTGTTGACGCAGTGCTTGGTAGTGTCGTTCCTTTCGATCATCGCATTCACGCTGTACGTGGACACAAAGGTCAAATCGAGACAGCGGCTTTGTATCGAGAGTTGCTTGAAGGTAGCGAAATCAATCAATCTCATAAAGATTGCGACAAGGTCCAAGATCCTTATTCATTGCGTTGCCAGCCACAGGTTATGGGCGCTTGCCTTGATCACATGGCACATGCCGCCTCTGTTCTTTTAACGGAATCAAACGCGGTATCTGATAACCCATTAGTCTTCAGTGAAGATGGTGACATTTTATCTGGCGGAAACTTCCATGCAGAACCAGTAGCATTGGTAGCAGATGCTCTGGCGGTAGCGATTGCAGAAATCGGAGCTATCTCCGAACGACGCATCGCACTCTTTATGGATAAACATCTTAGTGGTTTGCCCGCTTTTCTTGTGAATGATAGTGGTGTTAACTCAGGCTTTATGATCGCGCAGGTTACCGCTGCGGCGTTAGCGAGTGAAAATAAAACTCTGGCTCACCCCGGCTCTGTCGACAGCTTACCAACATCTGCCAACCAGGAAGATCACGTGAGCATGGCGACCTTTGCCGCTCGCAGATTAACCGATATGAACGAAAACACTGCCGGTGTTATCGCTGTTGAAATGCTTTGTGCGGCACAGGGTCTCGACTTCCGCTCGCCGCTCAAAACATCTCCCAAGCTACAAAATGCTTTTGCGCATATTCGTAGTGCGGTGAGCTTTTATGATAAAGATCGATATATGTCAGAAGATATTTCCCCCATCCAGAATCAGATTCTTCAGGGTGATTATTGTGGCTACGCAGCAAAAATATTAACTTCTTTTGACAAATAATCCCGAGGCGGCGTATTTGCCGCCTTTTTTAATACTTATTTCGAATAAAAAAATTATTTTTTATCACCCTATTTTTCTAGTACCTGATTCAGAATCTCAATAGAGCCCGCTAATTGCTTGATTCAGCGACGTTAACAGATCAACTTTATCCAAAGATATATCTCCAATTAACGTAGTCTATACTTGACTTCGGAAGCCCCAAAAGATGTTGGCAATTTCAGCTTATGCTGGTACTCAATTTCTTTCATCTCTAAAGGTTTTCCAAGTCTTGGTTATTACGTTATATTCCTTCCAGTTATGGTTGACCCGGCTTCGGCCGGGTTTTTTATTGACTTTATTTTCTAAGCTTATTAAGTTGTAAGCATGAAAACTTTTATTTTTGTTAACTTCTTTTTCTTTTATTTTATTCCACAATAAATGGGGAAGGTTAACTGCTGAATTCAAAAAACCTCCCCTCGGGAGGTTTTTTTTTAGGGGGATAAAATGCTGTCGTCAAAAGAACTCGATGAGTTGCGCCAAAATATTGATCACATAGATATCGAAGTGTTAGAGCTGTTGGCAAAACGTCATGAGCTGTGTGTAAAAGTTGGAGAACATAAAATTGAAGCAGGCCATCCTACACGCGATCTCGAAAGAGAAAAAGAAATCATATTAAAAAAGATTGCGCTCGGTAAACGTTTAGGACTCAACCCAAAGTTCACTCATCAATTGTTTGATTTGGTTATCGAGCATTCGGTAAGAATGCAATATCAAATGAAAGATGAAAAACACAGTCAGCCAGAAAAAAATTATCGTGTTGGATATCTAGGAGATCAGGGTTCCTATAGCCATCAAGCAATGTTAAAACATTTCTCTGATAAGAATGCCTCCATCTCTTCCTTTGGATTTAAAAGCTTTAAAGAAATCCTCAAGTCCGTTCAAGATGATGTTATGGATATTGGTATTTTACCGATAGAAAACACAACTTCTGGAGCAATATTAGAGGTTTACGACCTACTTCAAGGCAGCGGAATCTATATAATTGGAGAAGATATACTTGAGATTAAACACTGTCTGGTCGGCCAAGCCGACGCTGCTCAAGAAACGATCACGACAATATTAGGGCATCCGCAAGCGATTGCACAATGCAATGAACTATTGATTAAAAACCCAGATATTAAAGTTGAATACTGCTCGAGTAGTGCAAATGCTTTAGAAGAAGTTATCAGTCGAAGTAACAACCAAACTGTAGCTCTGGCAAACCAATTTGCTGCCGAACTTTATAACTTAAAAGTCATAGAAAAAAATGTATCTAATGCTCAACAAAACTTCACTCGATTTATTTTAATTTCTAAAAAAGAAAAAAAGTTAGCATCAGAAATTCCAGCAAAAGTATCCATTGTTTTTTCAACGGGTCAGCAAGCAGGAGCATTGGTCAGCGTACTTAATTGTTTAAAACAAAATGATATTGGTTTAACAAAACTTCAATCAAGACCTATTCCTGACCGTCCTTGGGAAGAGTTATTTTATGCTGACATTGACGGCCATATTGAAGACCCAACTATTTCTTCTGCGCTAAGCTCAGCAGAAAAACATTGTAAATTTTTAAAAATATTAGGTTGCTATGCTAACAGTGCATTACCCAAAGCTTTTGAATAATTAAAAGAGCTCACAAGTTTTAAAAGTGCCTGCGACTATTCGATCGCAGGCAATATATACTGCTCCAAAACAAGTCGAAGATTACGTTGTGATAGCTCTTCATCAGTATAAGCACTACCAGTAAAAGCGACAATGGCATCCAATTCTGGATAAACAAAAATGTACTGTCCACCTAACCCTTGAGCGCTATAACTTTCATAGATACGACCATCGACTCGATATTCACTCATCCACCACTGATATCCATATCCCCTATTCCCATTATCGACGTGCTTAACAATCGACTCATCTACCCAGGACTCAGACAAAATACGCTGACCATTCCAAACTCCCTTATTCAGATAAAGCTGCCCTAGCTTCGCCATATCACGAGTGGTCAAATAAAGTGCACTCCCGGTGTGGATCTGTCCATCTAAGTACCAAGCAGTGTATTTATTGATATCCAAAGGCCGCAACAGGTTGTTCTCCATAAATCTTGTTAGAGGCTGTCCTGTAGCCAGTTGAACGAGACGGCCCAAACCGAAAGAAACCCCCGTTGAATACGCAAACGTTGTTCCCGGCGTGGTAGTCATTGGTCGATCTAACAAGAACTGAATAGGATCTGCAGAAGCATTCATTTGAGCATTCAGATTAGTAGGCTCAAAATAGGATACATCCCACTCGTCCCATACATAACCATGCCGCATTGTTAACCAGTTCTTAAGTGTTATTGCCGCTTTTTCATTATCCCAGTTAGCAACCGGAAACTTATGCTGAAAATAGTCGTGAACCATCACATCAACATTAGCTATATGCCCTTGTTCAATGGCAATACCAACCAAAGCTGACACAAAGCTCTTGGTGACAGAATTCATAACATGAAGACTAACATCCTGATTACTCGCCCAGTTGTCTGTAAAATCTAGCTGAGTGCGAACTTCTTCATGAAAAATCAGACGTCCATTCTTTGCAATGAGTACAGAGTCAATATGCTTAAAATTCTGCACTTTTTGATTGATGTTATTCATCATCTGTGACAATAACGCATCATCAAGATTTAGCTCATTTAGATGTGCCGTTTGCCAACCATCATTTATTTGAGCAGGCTCCTTGTAACTATAAGGAGGAGTACTCTCATTTGAGCCACAACTGATAAGCATCAGACTCAAGAAAGAGCATAAGAGAATATGGCACCGCTCCTGGTATTTCATGCTAGCCTCCAATCATAGATTTTACCTATATTGCAGCATTAGCATTCCCTTTTTTATCAAGGAAGTCAAATAGTCGGCTACCAAGAGCAACTAGGTTTAAGCCCCCTTAAACTACTTGTTGGAAGTGAGTTAAGCTCTAATATAAAGCACACTAGAAAACAAAATATTGAGTTTTGATTTTCGTTATAATGTTAGTCAGATTACGGAAAGATCAATATCAGTCTCCGAAGGAACGGAAATAAAAAGAGCAACCTAGTACAGGAAACTTTCAATGAATCTGGATAGAAACGGTCCATATATTTTTACTATCGATGACATCTTCAGCCAAGAAGAATGCAATCATCATATCGATTTTATCGAATCGAATAATCCAACAATGGCACCTGTCCTCACTGCTTACGGAGAGAAATATAAATCCTCTATAAGAAACAATGAGCGCATACTTAAACAAGATCAGAAACTCGCAAAAAGCATCTATCAATCCATCAAAGATAAACTTCCAGCAGAAATACATGGCGCATCTATCTGTGGTATTAACGAACTCTTTCGTTACTACCGTTATAAGCCAGGAATGCGCTTCGCACCACACCCTGATGCCGCATTTATTCGCAATCCAAAAGAACGCAGTTATTACACCTTTCTAATCTATCTAAATGAAGTAGAAAAAGGAGGTGAAACTTCTTTTTGTGTCGAGCCAGAGGTCAGCTTTGCGCCAAAGAGAGGCATGGGTTTGCTGTTCCAGCATCCAATCATTCACGAAGGGAAAGAAGTATATTCTGGGACTAAATACATCATCCGAACGGATGTCATGTATCGCTTAAATGAAGAGGGAAATGGAAAGCGTTTAGATAGCTAAAAACATAAACTCTAAAACAAGAAAACCCCAACATCATTGATGCTGGGGTTTAAAATAAAAGCCTGGCGATGACCTACTCTCACATGGGGAAGCCCCACACTACCATCGGCGCTGAACGTTTTCACTTCTGAGTTCGAGAAGGGATCAG
>NZ_JAMXSB010000017.1 GCF_024124665.1 Pleionea sp. CnH1-48 | reverse complement strand
AAACAATGCAAGGCGTGTGTAGGTATTTAGAATGATCTCTAAGGTGTCTCTAAGCCCCTCTGAGGGACTTTCTCAGGGGGTAAGGGGTATCAATTAGCTAGCGCTAAAAGTGGCTCAGACCGCCGCCCAGTGTTATTTTCACACCGTCAAAATGAGAGAATGTTTTTTAGTCAAAAGACTTGACAAGAGCAAAACAAGTTCATGTAGAAACACACCTAGCATAGTGTGTATTTTAGGCGTGAAGGACGACGCCATTTTTTAGACAAAGGAGATAATACGACGATAGAAATATTAGCTACTTGAGATGCCTGTATGATTTGACGTATTCAGAAAGTTAGACTTTACTTAAATTAATTTTGCCCTAAACAGTCAATGTCGTATGAGCTGAGTTTTCAATCGAAAACGCCCCAAAACTATATCCCCCTTTTTCAAGACCTAATACTTGATAGCCGCACGCTAGATAGTAGCATTCCTATAGAGTGCTTAAAGAATGCAAAAGTAGTCAACTTGTTTTGTGGTCCTAAAATGAATGACACAGATAAGCGTATAACCAATCAATATCCTGTATATGGCTTAATAAAAGCGAGTAAACCTGTTAAGTTTGAGCAAGTGACATGCTTAGGACAATTACCAAATAAGTTCATGAGTCGTATACCCATTAACAACGTTTTCCATATATGGAAGTTGTGCGTTAAAAAGCTGTGGGTTAGTGATAAAGGAGTTATAAAGACAACTATTGATATATTACTACCGGAGGAAAATTTTAAACAATGGCAGGACGCCCAAAGAAACCAACAGCCCTCAAGGAACTAGAGGGAACTGCAAGACCAGACCGAACAAACCCCAACGAACCAAAACCCGCCCGTGGTGCTAGTCCTCCAGACTATCTTGAAGAGGACCAGAAAAGAGACTTTCTTTCATTAGCGCGAGAGTTTAACGCCTGTAACTTATTGACGGTGTTAGATGCTCCCGCGCTTGCTATGTTTTGCGAGCTAATGAGTGACTACCGAGATTTAAAAGCCATCATAAAAGAAAAAGGAATGTTGGTTGATCATGTAGCAACGGGCGGGTTTACGGTTCAAAAGCTCAATCCTGTAGCACCTCAGTTAAATAAAACTCGTGACCAGATCCTAACATTACTTAGGGAGTTCGGTGCTACGCCAGCGGCTAGGAGTAAAGTTAGTACGGTGCAAGACATTGATAGCGGAACGGACCCGCTTGACGACTATTTAAAAAATAAAGGATTGTAATAACAAGGAGTGAAATATTAGTAATGGACCTTACTTTTTAACACCGAAAGATATCATCGAATACGCAGAAAAATCAGTCAGCGGTGAAATTGTTCAAGGCGAGCCTATGCGCTTAGCCTGTAAAAGATTTCTCAATGATTTAATGCGCTCAAAGCTCGAACCTAATTACCCTTATGAATGGGACCAATCAAAAGCGAAAGAACACTTAGACTTCTATCCGCTCTTTACTCAACACGTTAAAGGTAAACTTGCCGGACAGCCGATTGAGGTTGAGCCGTGGCAAGGTTTTATTGTGGGTAATCTCTTTGGTTGGGTACACAAAGAAACACGCTTAAGGCGCTTTAAAATCGCTTATAACGAGGTTGCAAGGAAGAACAGTAAATCGACTTTATCAAGTGGCATAGGTCTGTACATGACTGCCCTAGATAATGAGGGCGGTGCAGAAGTTTACAGCGCTGCTACAACCCGAGACCAAGCGCGGATTGTATTTAACGATGCTCAGCAGATGGTAAAAAAATCGAAAGCCTTATCAAAGCTTTTTGGTGTTCACCAACGAAACATACACCATCTTGCAAGCGGCTCTAAGTTCGAACCGTTATCAGCAGATGCAAATACACTCGACGGATTGAACGTTCATTGTGGCATTATTGACGAACTACACGCCCACCAAAAGCGGGATGTTTACGATGTTATCGAAACCGCCACAGGCGCGCGAGAGCAGCCGTTAATTTTCGTGATAACAACAGCAGGCTTTAACAAGCTAGGCGTGTGTTATGAGTTGCGCGAGTACGCAATGAAAGTCTTACGCGGTGTTGTTGATGATGATTCGTTTTTCGCTGCGATATTCACACTAGACGAGGATGATGATTGGCGCGATGAATCCGTGTGGATGAAGGCTAACCCGAACTTGGGCAAGTCTAAAAAATGGGATGACATGAGAAGGCTCGCGAAGAAGGCAAAGGAGATGCCCACTGCGAGAAATAACTTTCTAACAAAGCACTTGAATATCTGGGTGAATGCCGCAAGCGCATGGATGAACGCTGAAAAGTGGGCGGAGCTTCCAGAGTTTAAAGTTACTCATTCGTCCTGGCCTTGCTGGATTGGTTTAGATTTGTCATCAAAGCTTGATATCACCGCACTCATTGCACTTTTTCGGAATGGCGAGAACTACGCTTTCAAATGTAAGTTCTTTCTACCGGAAGAAACCATAATCACCAAAACGCAAACAATCGCGAATCTCTATCAAACATGGTGCGACTTAGGTTATTTGGAGTTAACCGAGGGAAACGTCATAGACCATGAAGCCGTGAAAGATACGATTCGAGAATGGGGCTTGTCTTTCAACGTTCAAGCGGTTTGTTTTGACCCTTGGAACGCTACGCAGTTAGCAACGGAATTGCTCGCCGAGGGTGTCCCAATGGTGGAAGTTCATCAATCCGTTAAAAACTTATCTGAAGCGATGAAAGAATGTGAGGCGCTGACTTATTCAGGCCGTATTGCAAAAGAAGTTAACCAATGTATGGATTGGATGATTTCAAATGTGACATGTCAGGAAGACAGAAACGGCAATGTTTTCCCAAGGAAGGAACACAGAGACAACAAAATAGATGGACCTGTCGCGTTGTTTACCGCACTTTCGCGCGCTCTTCTTAATGATGTCGCATATAACCCTTATGAAGATGACGATTACGAGGTGTTAATTTTATGAGAAACAACTTAATAGACTTACTGTTTTTACTGGGGCTTAGTTTTATAGCGTCCGGTATTTACTTACTTTTTGGATTGCCCGCGACACTGTTAACCATTGGCACAATATTGACAAGTTTAACGTGTGCGGCGTCCTTGAACATTTTTAAAAGATAAAACATGCTTACCTATTTATTTGAAAAAAGGAACGCTGAAAACCCAGATAAACCACTAACTAGCATGGCCCTAGAAGACTTAGGAGGAAACGAAAGCGCTTCTGGTGTTTCTGTAAACGAGGCGAATGCTTTACGACTCTCTGCGGTGTATACGTGTATTAATGTCATTAGTAAAACACTGGCGATGCTACCCGTAGAAGTCGGAGAGAAAACCAAGGAAGGTATTAACGTAAAACCTAAGCACCCGCTTAAAAACATCTTAAACCTTGAGCCGAACATGAGAATGACCGCTTATTTTTGGCGATTACAAAGTACAGCTCATGCGGCAGGCTGGGGGAACGCTTATAGTTACATCGAAAGAGCGGCTAGCGGAAGGCCCTTAAACCTCTTACCGCTTAATCCTTGGGAAACCGAACCCATAGTTAAAAATAACGGTGAGCTGATTTATAGAACGCTGGTTGGTACAGAGTATTTCGATGTACCCGCGCAAGATATTCTACATATACCCGCGTTAGGTTGGGATGGTGTGAAAGGAATCTCACCGATTAAACAGAACGCTGAATCGATTGGTTTAACCATCGCTGCTCAACGATTTGGCTCACGTTTGTTTAAGAACAACGCGCGACCCTCTGGTGTTTTGATTATGAAAGACCAGCTAGGGAAAGGAAGCAAAGCCGCAAGCAATCTTGCCAGTGCATGGAAGAAAGCACACGGAAGCGATGGTCAACTGGGTACAGCGGTGCTTGAGGGAAACATTGAGTATAAACAACTTACGATACCGCCAGAAGACGCTCAATATTTGCAAACTCGAAAGCTAGGACGCTCAGAGATTGCGGGAATATTTGGAGTACCCGCGCACATGATTAATGACTTGGAAAAGGCCACGTTCAGCAACATTACAGAGCTTAATATTTTCTGGGTGCAACAGACTGTGCAACCTTGGGTTACAGCTTGGGAACAAGAGATAAATAGAAAGTTATTCTTACCGAGTGAGAAAGGACGCTTATTTGTTAAGTTTAATTTGAATGCGCTTCTTAGAGGTACACCCAAGGACAGGGCTGACTATTACGGCAAGGGAATCAAAGACGGTTGGCTAACAAGGAATGAAGCCCGCGAACTTGAAGACCTTAACCCAATAGAGTCACTAGACGAACCTCTTGTACCGCTCAACATGACAACACCCGCACTATTGGAAGAACAAAGCAAGGAGGAAACGAGAGAGGAACCCGAAGAAGAACCACAGGAAGAGGAAGAAGATAACGACAAGGAAGAAACAAAGGAAGATGACGACGAAAACGGAGACAAGAAGCCATAACGGAGAAGTAAGAGCCAATAAAGGCGATGACGGACAAACCACTATCACAGGTTATGCGGCGGTTTTTAATTCGCTCTCTGAGAATCTAGGAGGATTCAGAGAACAAATCGAACCAGACGCATTTAACGAAGTGTTAGCGAACGATGTCAGAGCGCTATTCAATCATGATCAAAACTTTGTACTAGGTCGCTCTCAGTCAGGCACTTTGAAACTGAGTGTCGATGAAACTGGATTGCATTATGAAATCACACCGCCTGACACTCAGACAGTACGTGATTTAGTGCTTGAGCCTATGGCGCGTGGTGATATTTCGCAAAGCTCATTTGCGTTTACCGTCGAGGATGACGACTGGCGCGAAGATGACGAGGGGCGAATAGTAAGGACGATTAAAAAGGTTCGCTCATTGCTTGATGTGTCCCCCGTCACTTACCCCGCATACACCGATACAACATCGGCAAAACGTTCTTTAGATGAAGCTAAGGAAAGCAACACGATTCAAAAGAACGACGCCGAGCAACTTAAAACTGAAACGGAACAAAGAGACCGAGAACTTTATTTACTAGGTCTCTAATTTTTAATTTATAAAAGGATATTTAATTGAGTTATTTAGCAAAACTGAAAGAAAAACGCTCTAAGCTGGCCGCTAATATGGTTGCACTGAACAAAAAAGCCAAGGATGAAAAGCGAGGCTTTACCGCCGACGAGCGTGAACAGTGGGAAAAAATGTCTGGTGATATCACCGACTATGACCAACGGATTGAAACTGAAGAAAGGGCCGCTCTCCTAGAAGCCGAAGAAAGTAAGGTAACCAATCCTTTGCCAACTGGCGAGCAACGTAATAAAGAAAATGAAGACAAAGAAACGGCGTTAAACGCTGCTTTTGATAAATTCTTACGTCATGGACTCAGCGCGCTTGAAAGTGATGAGCGTAACTTGCTGCGAGAAATGCGAGCGCAGTCTGTCGGCACTCAATCCGAGGGTGGTTATTTAGCGCCTGACGAGTTTGGCAACCGCATTATCGAAACCATGAAAGCATTTGGCGGTATTCGTAGCGCTGCGACTGTCTTAACGACTTCTAACGGTAATCGTCTTCCTTTCCCAACAAATGACGGTACTAACGAAATCGGTGAAATCATCGACGAGAACACCCAGCACAATGATGGTGATACCGTATTCGGCGAGGTAGATATTAACGCCTACGCCTATAGCTCTAAAATCATTCGAGTGTCTGAGGCGCTGTTACAGGATTCTGCAATTAATCTTGAAAGCTTTATCGGTCGCCGTATGGGTATGCGTATTGGACGCGCTCAGGCTATCCACTTTGCCAAAGGAACAGGCACAAAGCAGCCTAAAGGTTTAATGGTGGCCGCGCCTGTGGGTTACACGGCTCCTTCTGCGACTGCGTTAACATGGCGTGATTTTATTAAACTGAAACACAGCGTTGATCCTGCTTATCGTTTGGGTGCGCGTTGGGCGTTTGCCGATTCTGTTCTTGAAGCTGCAAAGTTACTTACAGATGGGAATAACCGCCCCTTGTGGATGCCAGGTATTGCAAGTGCAAACGCTTCCACGATTGACGGTGATAGATACGTTGTTGATCAAGGTATTGATGCAATCGGGAATGCGAAGAAAGTCGCGGCGTATGGCGATTTAAGTCAATACTTAATCCGTGATGTGCGTGGTATTCGAGTTAAGCGATTAACCGAACGTTACGCCGACTATGATCAAGTGGGCTTCTTAGCCATCATGCGAACCGATGCCAATCTATTAGATACTGCGGCCATCAAAACTTTACAGATGGCTGCATAAAGAATCTAATCAAAAAACTCTAAGGGGGCTTCAAGTCCCCTTTTCTTTATCAAGGAATGATAAGAATGACACGAAAAATCGTAACCATGCTTGTGCCGATGTCTGGTGTTACACCGAGAAGTCAAGGCGATGAGATTGAAATGAATGCAAAGGAAGCAGAACGACTTATAAAGGCCGACTATGCAAAACCCTTCAAAGGAAAACAAAGTAAAAAAACCATCATCGAGTTCGATGAATCTGAAAAGAATGAAGATGCGGAAGATTCGGAGGTTGAATAAATGAGCTTGAGCAATCTATCCGCTCAAAGCCTAGTGACACTCGAAGACATCAAAAAGCACCTAATCATTGATAATAACTTTACTGAGGATGACACGTTAATCATGAGTTACGGATTAAGCGCGACTCAACATGTAGAAAGTTATTTAGGTTATGAACTGAAACTTGATGCTTTACAGAAAGCAACCGGACTGACTCTTGAGAAGTTTCCCGAGACCATCAAGCACGCTGTGCTTTTGCTCGTAGGACATTTTTATAACAATCGAGAAGCTACCAACACGTTAACCATTAAAAACGTGCCACTCGCTTTTGAGGCATTGCTATCGCCTTACAAAATACAATCAGTAGGTTAAAGAATGCAAACAGGGAAGTTAAGAGAAAGTATCACGCTTTACTCGACAGCCACCACGCGCAACGACCACGGACAGGTTATTGATTCAGAGGTGGTGTTAGGGACCATAAGAGGCGAGCTTTTAAACGAGTCAACACAGCTTACACATTCAGAGAGCCGAGACAACACCATATTAACAAAGCTCTTTCGTGTACGAAAAGACTCAAGGATTATAGCGGGCCTTAATGTATCACATAGAACTCATAAAGGAGAGTTAACGAAAATTGAGCATTTAAATAACCCGCTCCTTCTTAATATCACTATGGAGGTGAGAGAGTAAATTTTGAAAATGGATTTTAACGTTGAGGGGCTAAAGGAGATAGAAAAGGCTTTGTTGGAAGTCGAAGCAAAAGCAAGCGCTAAAGCCTTACGTGCAGCAGGAAGAAAAGCGATGAAACCTGTTAGAGAGGACGTGATAAACGGCGCAGGCTTCGACCCTTTATCGACAAGTAAACACATGCGCGATGATATCAAAATGTCTGCTCGCGTTGCGGGTCGTCGCTCTACAAAAACCGCTTTGAGCGTGACGGTATTCCCTCACAAAGCACATAACCATAAAGCGATTGCTCAGGAGTTTGGAACCGAGAGGCAGAGCGCTAAGCCCTTCTTAAGACCCGCGCTTGATAATAACGCCAGTCTGGTGATATCGATTTTTACACAAGAGATCAGAAAGGCACTTGAAAAGATAAACAAGAAAAATGGAAAGTAATCTAAAGGAATATTTAGAAATGCTCACAGGCTTAAAGGCGTATCCGTTCAAACGGCCAGAGGATAAAGGCCCCTGTTTAATTTACTTCTTAGTGAGTGAACAAAGAGGCCATGTGATAACACAGCGCTGGCAAGTCGATATCTGGGGCCAGGATTTTATAGTAACTCGAAACACTAGTAAGCTAATCGCAAACACCTTTGAGCGTTTCAGAGGAAATATAAACGGCGTAGAGATACAAAAAGGACATGTAGAGAACCGCCGAGAAAGTTTTTACAACAACGGGGAGTTAATAAACATCTCTCTCGATTTAATTTTAATCCATCAAATAAGGACATAAACATAGATGGCAATGGATGACGTTACAAAATACGCCAAAGTACCAGCGGGTACAATTTTCGAATTTGAAGACCCCGCAACACCGGACACATTTATAAAGCTACCTAACATTGATTCACTGGGTGAGGTGGGTCAAACGGGTACGTTTGTGGAAGTAACAACCCTAGTGGATAAAACAAAGAAATATGTAGCTGACCGACCGGACGCACCCGAAAAGGAACTGGTATTTATTGATAACGCAGGTGACGCCGATTTTAAGAAGTTTCTCGACGAAGCTGAAAAAGGTTCTAACGTGCGTTGCAAAATCACTTTTCCCAGTGGACGGGTTGCAGAAACAAAAAGCCTGACGCTTGCAGGCTGGAAGATGCAAGATGTTAGCTCAGGGGATAACAGCGCTATGAAAATTTCAGTGCTAGCTCGCCAGAATGATATTACATGGAGTAAGTCAGCATAATGGGAACGAAACACAATTTACTAAATCCAGTGAAAGCGAAAAAGAAGTCTCTGGATATCTTGGGGCGAAAGTACTTTGTTAGAAAGCTTCCCGCTAAGAAGCTTATTCGATACTTGAGCTTTGCAGACGGCGAGGCCGATTTCAAAATCATGATAGATGCCAATGCTGAATTGATAAAGCAATCGGTTATTGATGAAAACGGCAAGGTGGTATTGAAGGCAGAAAAAGCGGAAGTCTTAACTGAGATTTACGACCCGTTTGAATTACAAGAAGCCGCCGAGAAAATCATTGAGTTTAATTTACCTCAAGCGGTCGAAGTGGAACAAGCGAGAAAAAACTAATTAACTCTCCCTTAGTCGGCTTTCTGTTTATGTTAGCGGACCGACTCGGGGAGAGAGACCCGTATAAACTGGCAGAAATGCCTATAGACACGCTTATCTATTGGATGGGCTATCACAACATAGAAATAAAAGATAACAGCGCACAAGGAGAGGAAGAACGCGCGATTAGCCTATGGGAGAAGTAAAGGAATATGAAAAACGTTATAGGCACACTAACGCTGGCTTTAAAGGCAAACTCTGCGCAACTCGTAACGGCTCTTAAAAAAGGCCAAGACCGTATAAAAGAGTTTTCAAAGCAAGCAGGAAGATATTTAAAGAAAGCCCGTAAACATTTCAACAGTGTCGCAAAAGGATTTGCGGCGTTGGGTGCAGCGGGTGTTGCAGGATTAACCGCGCTTTACAATAAGCAAGCGGATACCATTGATCAACTGGCTAAGTTTGCGGATCAACTAGGTGTATCAACAGAATCCCTTATGGGGTTAAGGCATGCCGCCGCTTTGACCGGAACAGATACGGGAGTGCTTGACCGTTCATTAGTTAAGTTGCAAGCGAACATTGGGCAAGCGGCTCAAGGCGTGGGTGCGGCGGTAAGAAACTTTGATAAACTGGGTTTGCAAGCTAAAGACTTAGCAAAACTTGGCGCTGACGAACAGTTCAAAGCGGTTGCAGATGCTATGCAAAAGGTAGAGTCTCAAACCGAACGCAACACAATCACCTTTGAAATTTTCGGCCAGAAAGGTTCAGCGCTTCTTAATACAATGAAAGGCGGCGCTCAAGCTTTAACAGCAGCACAAGAAGAAGCAAAGAAACTAGGAATTACTTTAAACCGTTTAGACGCTGCGAAAGTTGAGGCGGCTAATGATGCGATGTGGCGAGCGTCGCAAGTAACTGAGGGTTTCGGGAATAAAATCACAGTGGCTCTCGCGCCTTACGTTGACGATTTAGCAACGCGCTTTTTTAACACTGCTAAAGAATCAGGGAACTTCGCAAACGTTGCATCAAGAGGTCTTAAGGTCGTTTTTGATGGTGTTGAGCTATTAGCTAAATCTTTACACGGTTTGTCTTTGTTATGGTCAAGTTTAAAAGTGGCTGCAAATGACGCCTTAAAGGGAATGCTTGAAGGTATCGCGGATAGCATCAAATGGATCAATAGCGCACTCGATACAGACATAGGGACAGGCTTTTTAGATGGTATGGTTGAAAGCTTTGATATCCAATCAAAACAACTTAATGAAGACCTACAAGAAAAGTTATTAAACCCGCTTGATGAACAGTTTGTAACATGGACTGAGGAAGTCGCAAGAAAATCAACCGAAAAAGCAAAGCTGGTTGCCGATGCGGCACTTGATGAACTCAGCAAGCAAAACCCTTATGCCGTATCAGCGGTTCAACTGGAAGAAGGCGAAAGCAACAAGGATAATAAGGAGGATGATAAAAAAGGGGCTTGTGGCGACGGCTGTGACGACCAGAAGCGGAACGAGTGCTTTAACAAAGAGAAAGGCTTTTTAGACCGATTGGCGGCATTAAAGATTAAGAACTCAAAGAAAATCTTTCTTGCTCAAAAAGCCATTAAATTAAAAGAAGCGATTGTAACGGGTTTTCAAGGCATTCAGTTGGCCGCGAGTTCCGCGCCGCCTCCCTTAAACATTCCTTTTATTGCTATGGCAACGGCAGAGATGGCCGCGAACATTGCAGGCATCAAAGGACAGCGGGCTAACGGTGGTCCTGTGGGGTCAAATCAATCATATCTAGTTGGTGAACGTGGGCCGGAATTGTTCACACCAACAACTAGCGGAAACATTACCAGTCATGAAGCACTAAAAGCTTCAAGGCCCGTAAGCGGTGATAAGACGCTCAACTTCAACATTAACGCAACGGACGCAAACGGTGTTGAAGAATTATTAATTAACAACCGCGCTCTGATTCATCATCTTGTTAGTGAAGCAATGGCCGAAGAAGGCACAGCACTATAAATAGAAATAAACAAAAAGGATTTTAAACAATGTCTACATTTCCAAACTTGATTGGCATTAGCGGTGTTACGCTGACCAGTCAGGCCCCCACAATCAGCACCGAATCAAAGAGTTTTCGGCGACATGTCGGAAGAATCCCCGCGCATCGTTTTGAGGTGCGCTTAAAAACAATCCCGCTTAACCAATCACAGCACCGCGAATTGTGGGGATTTATAACCGCCCTTGAAGGTTCTTTTAATTCTTTCTCGATGGCTTTACCGATTTACTCAGAGCCTAGAGGTGTTGCAACAGGCTCACCCAATGTTAAAGCGAATACGAACGCGGGCGCTAAGACAGTTCTGATTCAAGGTTATACGCCAAGTATTAATGGTATTGCTAAGGCGGGTGATGTCATTCGCTTTGCAGGCCATACAAAGGTGTATCAGGTTCGCGAGGATGCCAATAGTAATGCACAAGGAGAGACAACATTAAAACTTAGCTCTAACTTGATTGAAAGTGTGAAAGCCAATGAAGTATTAACGGTGCGAAATGTGCCGTTTACCCTTTCTTTGAAAAACGACGCTCAAGAATTTAAAGCGAGCGCACAAACAGATTTTATCACTATGGAATTGGACCTACAGGAAAGTTTTTAAAACATGTTGAATTTATCACAGCCCATCTTAGAGGCTATCGCAAATAAAACGGAATTTTGTCACCTCGTAAAAATAGATTTTACACCTACACCTCAATACTTCACAGATTGTATTTTCGATATCGAATATCAAAGTAACGTCTATCAAGGCAATGGATTGTTGTTAGCGCTTGACCCGATTCAAAACAAAACAGAGTTAACAGTTGGTATGGTAAAGCTCGAACTTTCAGCCGTAGACCAAACATTGATTTCTATTCTACTGAACCAGTCACAGGTTAATCGCGATATTACCATCTATCGGGTGTTTCTTGATGAGGGGAATGTCATAGATAAACCTATCGAAATCTGGAGCGGCATGATAACGGATGCGGCGATTGCAGAAGGTAAAGACGCGGTTATTAGGTTAAACGCGGCGAGTGAGTGGGCCGACTTTAAGAAAGTCATAGGAAGACGTAGCACCACTAACAGTCAAAAAAAGTTATTCCCAGATGATGAGGGGATGTCCTTTGCAAGTGTTGCGGGTGTGGAATATAAATGGGGACGTAATTAAATGGGACTAGGAAGTAAATTAAAAAAGGTTTTGAATATAACCTCACTGGGTTTATTCGGAGCGATTGAAAAATTCAGAAAAAAATTAGAATCTTGGCTTTTCCCAGAAGAAGAGCCGCAAGGTATCACAGTAGAAAAGAGCGGGACTGATCACGCTATTCCTGTTGTTTACGGTCGTCGAAAAGTACCGGCTATCAAAGTCTTTAAGGCGACCACGGATAGTCCAGGCGGTGCGCGTAATGAGTTCTTGCACTTGATTTGTGTATTCTGTGAGGGTGAAGTTGAGCTAATTGAAAATATTTTCTTTAATGATATCTCTGAGTTTACCAAGGGTAGTAAATGGCTGAAAATCGAAAGATACAACGGCTCTGATAATCAACAAGCGAGCGCTGAATTACGCGCCGCGTTTCCTGAGTGGACCACAAAGCATAGATTACAAGGTTTGTGCTATGCGTATATCCGATTGCAACAAAACTCTGAGGTAAATATCTGGCAAGGCGAGCCGGAAATTAAAGCGATTATCCAAGGTAAGAAAGTAAAAGATATCCGCACTAACACTATTAAGTTTTCAGATAACCCCGCGCTTTGTCTTTATGATTACCTTACCAATACGCGCTATGGTAAGGGCGCAAGAGAATCAAGGATTGATTTAGACAGCTTTAAATCGGCTGCGGATTTCTGCGAGGCGGGCGAAACCTATCGCCGCGCTTTATATACGTATTATTACGATGAAGAACAAAGGCAAACTTTCAGACGCTTTGCAGGGTATGAAGTATTGACCACCGCGCGTATGAGTTGCAATGCGTTGCTCGATACTAATCGAAAAGTGTTTGATAACGTTAAGACCCTTCTTTCTGGTATGCGTGGTTCTCTTCCACCATTAGGCGGTAAAATCAGACTGCGCATTGAGGACGCGGGGCAACCTGTCTATCACTTTGATGACCGGAATATATCTGGAAATATCACCAGCGGTCACGGAGGAAAGCGCGAGCGCTACAACCGTGTGATTGTTCGTTATGCAGATAAGGCGCTGCTGTATGAACAAAACGAGGCGGTTTACCCTCCTGTAAATTCAGAGAAGGAAACGCAATGGAAAGCCGAGGATAATGGCGAGCTGCTAGAGGTGTCGTTTAACTTCAATACTATCTCGACGCAAGCCGAAGCGTTGCAGATGGCACAATTGATTGCTAATCGAAGTCGTCAAGATGTGACGTGTTCATTCAATGCCTTGCCAGAGACATTAGTGGTTGAGCCTAGCGATATCGTGAGCATTTCTAACGCGCTGCGTGGATGGGATAAAAAGTTGTTTCGCTGTGACTTCGCTAAGATGCAAGCGGATGGCTTAATGAGCTTTAGTTTTACGGAGCATCAAGACTCAATCTATCCGTGGGCTGTCACTGACACGGTTGAGGAAATCCCCGATACCTTTCTAGCGCCGCCTGATGATATCGATGCGCCAACGAATGTTATCTTTACACCAGACAATAACAGCTCGACCCGTTCCGGTGTGGTGTCGTGGGATTCCATCGATAATCAGTTGATTACTTTCTTCAAGGTTCAGACAGTAAAAGATAATCAAGTCATTGAAACTTTTCTGACGCACAATAAGAAGATGGACTTGCCTTTTTATCCTAACGGTTCGGGGTATCACGTTCAGGTTGCGGCGGGTAACTCAAGCTATGAAACGGATTTTACAAAGTCGAGTGAGTTTACTTTAAGTAACTATGACCGCGTAAGTCATGCGAGCATTCAGAGTTCTATTAGCAACCTTTGGAGAAAAAGCAAAACGGACGTTTGGTCGCCTTCAATCAATACCAACACAGTCACCGCTAAATTTTATAAAGGTCAGGAAGTCTTAGCGGTTGAATCTGTAACGCTAACGCTTAATACGTCAACGGGAAACATTAACGCCACACAAGGAAGTGATAATCATAGCTCTGTCACATGGACCGCAACGGGTAATAATTCTGATAATGTGTTCTTAACCTTCGTTTATGATGACGGAACCTATCAACACTCTATTTCACAAAGCTTTATTACAGTGATTGATGGTGCTGATGGTGATAACGGTTCGAACGGTGAAAGAGGCTCTAAGAGCTTCTACAAGGACGTTAAAAGCCTGACAGCACCCAACAATAAGCAATGGTCTGAAAGTGCCGCAGAGAGTGCGATAACCAGCGAGGGACTGACTAAAGTTAACCGCGATGTTGTGACCCTGTATAACTCAGAGGCAAGCAACGCTTTTTCAGAAACTCGTTTTTGGAATGGCTCAAGCTGGGTTAAAGTGGGTCAGGTCATTGACGGTAACACCATTGTACATGGAACCGTTAGCGCCGATGCGTTAGACGTGGATAGTATCTTTGCGAAAAATATTAATGTTTCAGGAAGCATTAAGACGACCGAGAGCGGCGGCGGTGTTGCTCAGATGGGCGGTGCAAACTTACTGGAAGCGAAAGACCGACAAGGCGAGACGGTTTTCTCTGTGGACTCTCAAGGTAACGGATTGGTTAACGGAAACCACTTGAAACCTGCCTCAGTGAATCTTGAAGCACTAAGCCCTGATATCATCGAGCAACTAGGTAACGCGGGCGGTGGAAGTGGGACAGGTTCAACGGGTGGAACAGCGAGCGCTTATCAACACTTTACGACAAGCGCAACAGTAACACTCACACCGCCAAAGCATAAGCCAGGACAAAACATCAAGTTAACGGTGTCTGGTCGTGGTGGTGTTAATCGTCATCTTGGCTCTGTGCTAACCAAGCCAAGCGCTAAGTTAACTTTGAAACGTGGCTCTTTGGTCCTTGATGAACGAACTGTGACAGGTACAGCGGAATCAATGGGCGGCGTTGGTGAGCCTTTAGAGTCCTTTACAGCGTGGCCCGTTAGTTATTTTATTAATGATGACCCCACAACCGAAGATGTTGTCTATACGTTAACGGTTTCGAACGTGACGGGTGATATGGGAACAGCCACAATCACCTTATCGAGTGTTGAAGATTTTCAAGCGGGTTCAGGAAGCGTTATGCAACATACGCATTCAGAATATGCAGAGAAAAGTAAGAGTAATACTTTTAATGCTTCACAAGTCATTTCTGCGGCGGTCCCTACGCTCACTTTACGAGATGACAACAGCGAGAACGCCGCGCAAGCGGGTTGGATTTCCTTTAAAAACTTTCGGAATCAGGAAAAAGCATGGTTTGGGTTTGGTTCTGATGGCAACACTGATTTTTCTATGCGGAACTATCAAGGCGATGTAGAGCTTTACGGTAATTCAGTTAACTGGAAAACCTTAGACGGTGTGACAACGATTTACGGAAGTAATGACGGTGCAAGTAATATCAATTATATTTCTTTCAATCAAAAAGGCGGATTTCGTGATGGTTATGTGGGCGTAGGCTCCGCAACAAACAAGGCTCTTTATTTTCAATCTGATAATGGCGATGTGATTATACGTTCGTTCAATGGTGTTATATATAATCAAGTAGACGGCGTTACAAAATCATTAACCAATAAAGATACAACGTATTTTTTCCAAAAACTGAACATGAGCGCCAATCAAATTTACGGCGTTACGGATTATACTTTACATGCGGGCGGTGGTTTTTACACAACTTACAACAATGACTATATTCTCAAATGTCACAACAATGGAAATGTCACACTATCAGCGGCAAACGGTGAGTTGTATTTGGGTTATCAAAACACAACGCGAAATATTTTGTATTCTGACCTCGCCAATTATTCACGCACGTTCACTATGTTGAATAAACAAGGACAGCGCTTACAGTTAAGGAAGACTTACAACGATACAGCAGACACAGCTATTGATATCAATGCTGCAACGGGTTCTATTACAATTGATACAAGCGGCGCGAACTCTAACAACACGTTAGGACAACAAGCAGGCGCATTATCAATCGGTGAAAGTGGTCAAGGTGGTGCGAGCATTCACATGACTTATACGGGTGATGGATATGGTCATATTGGAATGGGGTCTATTACAGCAAACGCAGTCCCAGAATATAGAGCCATACGTTTTCACTATCAAACTAATGACATGTATTTTGATGGGCGAGCCGTGGCAAAATCTTGGGGCAATGGAACGAGCGGCGCAAAGGTCATGACGTGGGCCGACTTTACTTACCAAGACAACCCGCCAGCAGGTCTTGAAAATGTCATTAGTGCAAACTGGATTCAAGCGGGAGCAATCAGAGCGCATCATGTAAGCGTTCAATCGTCTGGTGATGAGTCGGGTAATAATTCAGGAGTGAAATTAGAACTTAACCCATTCTCAAGCTCTCCGCTGAACATTCGCGACAAAGCAACAGACGAAACCGTTTTCGCTGTTCAGTTAGTCGATGGGAAACCCCGCGCCTCTGTATTCGGCTCGGGTGGAGATGGTTTTATTAACGACCCCGCCGCAATCACTGACAACGTTAAGAAAAGTATTAATCAATATTTTCTTGGCGGTGGTACAAAGGCAAACGCAACGCCAACCAGTTTAGGTAATGGCGCTTATAGTAACTTTACAATCGCAACCGGAAGCGGTGGCCGTGTGGTGGTTAAGTTTAAGTTGTATGCGTCGAATAGTTATCGTAACAATGGAGCTAATAGAAACTGGACTGCGCCTGATTGGACTGTATCAATTCGCCGAGGCTCAGTAAGTGGCCCTTTGATTTATCAAAGACGTTATCAAGGAACCGCGAACAATGAGCAAGAGATTGATGTGGGCGGTCTTTGGTTCGGCTCTTATTCTATCAGTATCAATGATGGTTTCACCGATGACACAGCACCGATAAATAGTAATGAGCCTTACTACATCGTGTTGACTCGTCACGGTGGCACAACGACCGCATTAAACCTCTCTTTGTTTTCTGGGGAAATCTTATCGTTTCTTGAAAACACCATGTCAATGAATGAAACTGGCTATTGGCGTGATAAAGATACGGGCCTGATGATTCAATGGGGAAAAGCGACCGCCGCCGTTATCAACAACGCTAATCAATACTTTGCTTTCCCTGCGACATTCTCACAGGTGTATACCGTGGTAGGTTGTTCGAATGAAAATCATCTAGCGGCTGATCCCTGTCACCCTAGATTGTGGACTAATTCGGGTTGTACGTGGGTGAACGGTTCGCATCGAAACGGAACAACATTAAGTTGGATTGCGATTGGCTACAAATCATAAGGAGGTAAATATTTTTAAGGCGAATGAAGACAACGTAAGGCGGTTTGTGCGGCAAGTCGCAAAGGGTGAACTTGAGTTTTATCACGAAGATATAGACAAAGAGATCCCCGAAGACTGCACAGAGATCACTTATCAACAATGGCATGATGCGCTACACAGTGGCGCTAATTGTTTTGATAAGGACTTGCAGATATTTTATATCGAGGACTTGAGGAATTCTAAAGAACGTATCGCAGATGAACGCGCGTGGCGTGATTCTGAGTTGCAGAGGACCGATAAGTATATGACCTTAGACTATCCGCTCAAGGATGAGCAGAGAGAGGCGCTAAGGGCTTATAGGCAGGCTTTGAGGGATTATCCGAGGCATAAGCCTATCGATAGCTGGAAGCGGCCTAAACTCCAAATACCACTGTGACAATAACTCAATTGCGAGATTAAATTTAAAATAGATGTCGGCTGCTCTTGTTTTCCATTTAAGCAGCCTTATCTCTTCATATACAAATTCATTGTTTAAAACGGAGCATGTATGAGTATACTTAGTCAGTTTGTTAATATGTCAGAGCCAAGCACAATAGAGGACATTACTAGTCAATATCAATATGAAGATAAAGTTCCGGGAGGAAAAAATGACTCAGATTATGTCTCTTGTGGGCAAAATGGTTCTTATTGTGAGTTGCAAGAAATATATGACAAACATTTAAAATCATATGTTGAAAAGGGTGAAATAACAAAGCAAGACGCATTAAACGCTTTAGATTTTGCATGTAGGAAGCTAGAAAGTCCTAGGGACAGAGAAGAGTACTACAATGTGCTAAATGACAAGCTAGGTGTTGAGATATTTTGAGGGTAAACTAGAAGGGAGTCGTTAAACTCCCTTCACTATTTTTATTTACCAAACACTAAGTTATCAAAAGCCAAAAATGGCTCTAGCCTTTCCTCAACTTTATCAATGGCAGGTTTCAAGATTTCTTTAATACTCGCCCCATCTGAATACAAACCATAGGTTAGAGTTTGATTTCTGGAATGTCCACAAAGCCACGCGGCGGTTCGCTCTTCAATTTTTGCATTTTCGCAAGCTGTTGCAATATTACATCTTAAACTGTGGAATGATTTATAGCGGGTAGTGATGCCAAAGGTCCGCTTAGATTCTAGAATATTGCTGCTAAACCAGCCAGAGTGTTTATTTTTAGTTGGCAGAGCTTCATTGAATAAAAAGTCTTCTGGATTTCCTTCTGCAAGTTTTTTAATTACATCAATATATCGATTCATTACAGGAATATATCTAATTGCATTCTTAGTTTTAACTGTGCGGTTGTTATCATTAACATGAAAGCACAATACACCATCAACATATTTTATATCGCCCTTTCTAAGGCCGGATATCTCTTCTATACGCATGCCAGATGTAATACCTAGGAACATAAAGAGCTTAGCACCTATCGTTTTACATCTAGGTAGATAGTTTATAAGTATGCCTTCCCATTCTTCCAAAGTAAGGACTTCATAGGATTCACTGTCTAAAACCTCTAAAGCATGGTCAGTAAACGGTGATGGTTTATCAATAATATATTCTTTATTTGTTGCATAAATCCACGTTTTATTAAAGATTGATAATACATCGCGTATAGTTTTATTTTTCAGGTTTTCAACTTCTGAGAGGTGTTCAATAAATGCAACTACTTTTGCTCTACCGATATTTTTCAACGGCGTAGCTTCTTTGTCAAAATCCTCCCAGCGCGAAGCAGCTTTTAAGATTTTAGTTAAGTAATTATCCGACTTCTTACTGAGAATTGTATTTCTATATTCCTTAGTAACTTCTGATAGTGTGTAACCTTCTTGAACACCTGAAAACTTAGCCTCGCCGCCCTTAGCAATTCTAATAGCGTCAGCCATAATCAAATCACCTTGGTTGTAATAATACTCGGGGTCGTGTCCATCAAGCCAAGTTTGAGCGGTGTCATGATCTCCTAAAGATTCTTTATAAGATTGCTTAAGGTCTGCTACAAGAGAACGTAAGCGGTGGCCCTTTGGGTTAATCCCAGCTTGTAGCTTTAGGCTTTCCCATTCACGCAAAAAGGCATCTCTATGCGCTTTAGCTTCTCTTAAGTTATTTGTGCCTGTTGAGCGTGTTAGAACGGCTTTGTTGTTTGTTAAATGACGTAATGCTGTTGGTACAGCGATTTGAACCAAGAATACGCCGCCTGCTTTTTTTTGTTTTAGATATCTTCTATCTTGCTTAATTTGCATAATTTAATGACTCCTTGTCATATATTGAAATGAGATTTTATCAAGGGTGGAGCAAATTGAAAACCAATCGTACTTATAAAATATGTTAATTATTGAAATGTATAGAATCACTTTCATACCTTTTATATTTAGACCCTTATCTAGACCTCTGTCTATTGGGTAAATTAGTAAAAAGTGAGAGATGAAGCGGGCTGTAGACTATATTTACCCGCTAAAACACAATAAATAGTGACTAAAAAGGAGAGAATCTGTCTCCCCGGCTCAGACAATCCATTGATGTGCTTAATCAATAAAGGTTCCAGCTTATCGCCCTAGATACGACGATAGATTAAATCCCAGACGCCATGACCTAAACGCTCGCCACGCTGCTCAAATTTGGTGAGAGGTCGATCATCTGGTCGCGGAACAAAATCGCCGTCAGTCGCTGTATTCTCCCATCCCTGCGCTGATTTCATCACATCACTCATGTGCATAGCGTAGTGCTCCCAATCGGTCGCTAGATGGATCCAGCCGCCCGGTCGGATTTTTTTATGGCACATTTCGATAAATGCAGGCTGGATGATACGACGTTTGTTGTGCTTCTTTTTATGCCAGGGATCAGGAAAATAAACCTGCATACCGGTAAGTGACTCATCTGCAATCATGTTCTTTAGCACTTCAACAGCGTCATGATTACATACTCGAAGATTTTCAACGCCTTTTTCTTCTGCGGTAATCAAGCAAGCCCCCACTCCAGGCCTGTGCACCTCAATACCAATGTAATTACGCTCGGGATGCATGCTGGCCTGCTCGACTAACGACGAGCCCATACCAAATCCGATTTCTAATACGGTCGGAGCTTCACGACCGAACCGCTCGGACAGATCCAGATTTTGCTCCTGATAAGGAATCCCCCAAACAGGAAAAATCTCTTCCATTGCACGCTGCTGGCCCTTTGTCATTCGGCCTTCTCGTAACACAAAGCTACGGATGGTGCGCATTACTCGATTGTCTTTTTGCTCGGTCATTCCAGGTATCTATGCTGCTTTATTCACAGCTGCGAATTGTAGCAAAGTAAAGATAAGCTTGCGATTAGGATATACCCATGTATTCTTTAAAGAACGTCAATAAAAAACCTGATAATAAGTGGCTTGGATCGCTGACTTCTAACCAATATGACTGAACTACCTTCTTTGCCCAATAATCATGCATTAGCAATCCTGTTGTTAACAGTATTTGCTCTGTATTTATTCCGCCGTGATGACGTTAAACTCGAAACCAGCTGTCTGGTGGTTATGTTAATGGTCGCTGTAGGCTTTTCTCTTTTTCCTTTCGTGCCTAAAGGCGAAAGTGAGCCCTTACAAGCCATTGACTTTTTATCAGGATTTGGCCACGAAGCTCTGATCTCAGTATGTGCGTTAATGATGGCTGGCCAGGGGTTAGTTAGAACAGGGGCGTTAGAACCTATTGGTCGAGTACTTGCCAGGATCTGGAAAACCTCTCCAGTACTCTCATTGCTACTGACTTTGATCGTCGGCGCCATACTAAGTGCCTTTATGAACAACACGCCAATTGTAGTGCTGCTATTACCCATTTTGATCAGTGTCTCAATTCGCACTCAATCATCGGCATCGCCCATTTTAATGCCTATGGGCCTGGCAACCCTGGTAGGCGGTATGACCACCACCATAGGCACCTCAACCAATCTGCTGGTTGTGTCTGTAGCCGCCGATCTGGGAATGCGTCGTCTAGAAATGTTCGACTTTATGCCAGCTGCCGCTCTCGCTGGTGGCATTGCCATCCTCTATCTCTGGCTCATTGCGCCACGTATTATCCCTGAGCGAAAAACATCCCTGGATGATTCATCGCCACGACTCTTTACAGCTCACTTGATTATTGTTGAAGGTGGATTTGCTGATGGCAGAACCCTTGCCGAAGTCATTGAACAAGCTGGCGGTAACTTAAAAGTTGAGCGTATTCAACGTGGCATCGACAGTGACGCTCGAATCCTGCCCATGCCTGACGTGAGATTGAAAGCCGATGATCGTCTGCGCGTCAGCGATACTCCCGATAATCTAAAAGAATTCGAACAGGCTATTGGTGCCAACATGTTTGTTGGACGCCAAAAGGTAGACGAGGAGCATCCTCTTGTTGCTGATGACCAACAATTAGCCGAAGTAGTCGTGGTTCCGGGCTCTCCGCTGGCAGGCTCTACCCTGAAGCACGTACGCTTTATTGACCAATTTAAGATGGTCGCCATTGCTTTACACCGTGGCGGTAAAGCCATTGACCTATACCGTAAACTTGGCAACGTATCCCTGCATGTTGGTGATATTTTGCTGGTTCAGGGACCCAGAGACAAAATCGCCTCGCTAAAAAAAGAAGGCGATCTATTAGTTCTCGATTCCACCACTGATCTACCGCACAGTAAACGTGCGTCCATCGCTCTTGCTATCATGGCAGGTATCATTTTATTGGCTGCATTGGGGATTTTGCCGATTGCCATCAGTGCCTTATGCGGAGTGATCTTGATGATAATGACTCGATGCATGGACTGGCGCGATGCCTCTCTGGCGTTGAGCACTCAAGTTGTACTGATCGTTGTGGCATCACTCGCACTAGGCCAGGCCCTGCTGGCAACTGGCGGAGCCGACTATCTGGCGCAGTCTTTTCTAGCAATACTTTCGGGAGCACCGCCCGCTGTGATCTTAAGCGGACTCATGTTATTGCTGGCCGTTTTAACCAACGTTGTCTCTAACAATGCCGCAGCCGTTATTGGCACTCCCATCGCCATCTCTGTCGCTCAACAGTTAGGCCTTTCTCCCGAACCTTTTGTTATCGCGGTACTGTTTGGGGCCAATATGAGTTATGCCACACCAGTTGCTTACAAAACTAACTTGTTAGTAATGAATGCCGGGGGTTATCACTTCTCGGATTTCGTTCGAATTGGTGGGCCAATGGTGCTATTAATGTGGTTGGTGTTGTCTTTTATTCTGCCTATTTTACACCCACTAGTGTCAGTATAGTTTACACTTTAAAATCATTAACTTAGCTGCAAACATTAGGCTTAGTTATAATCCTATGAAGTGTATAGTGTTTTTATTTGTGGCACGGATGCTGCTTGATTTGCAACTCGAATGTTATATCGATTATAATGCGCACAGATAAACGCCTTTGGGAATGATCTTTTTAGAGGCGACAACAAGGAAGCGAAGTAAGAGGATTTATGACCGATCATCAGCAACCCAAAAGTCGACAAGATAAAAATATTAACAAGCCCCGTCGTCGCCTGTTAACAGGTTTATCAGTTTCTCCGATCATTATGTCGTTGAGCAGTCGTCCAGTGCTTGGAGCACAGAACTGTGCACCTTCCGGTTTTATGTCTGGAAACTTATCGCATCCTGATGCCAATGGTTCTTGTGGCGGTTACTCTCCAGGTTATTGGAAAACACATCAAAATAGCTGGCCAAGCCCGTTCTCAGCAGGTACCTGCGAGACTAAAAACAATGGCATGCCAAACTGTAGCGCAGGCGTTAACAGTGACGGCACAAAAATGAGCGAAGTGTTTTCGAATCCCAAATATCCAGACAAAACATTACTTCAAGTTTTGTGGGAGCACCCAGGCTCACTAGAATTTCATGTCATTGCCGCTCTACTTAATTCGGCTGCAAATATTGGCTCCTATGCATTAACAACAAATGAAGTGAAATCTATTTACAACAGTATCCAACAACAAGGCTACTACCGAACATCTAACGGGATCCGCATGTTTGCCCCCGATGTTCGCACTTTTATTGAAAATACCTACCACTAATCATCATTTATGGTTAAAAAAGCCACTGTCTTCTGTCTGACTCAGCCGACTCAGTTGATTCAGTGGCAAAATCAGGGCGTTCTCTTTCATCAACCTTCTCACACAACGACTCTTGTGAACCCTCTTATGTTCCAGGCGCTTGAGAATTTACAATCAGGCCCCAAAAGCATCAATGAGATCGTGGATAACTTTGAGCTGGCGGGAGAAATTGACCCTTCCGAAATATTTCAGCACATCGAAGAAGGTTTCACCAGCCTACAAATAGAAGGTATTTTAGTAGTCCAATGAAGCTTGTGGATCTATCGAGTAGCGAAATAAAAAAAGCGCTCTGTAACGAAGGATTGAGCTTGTTGACTCCTCCTTTCTCGACCCGATTTTTCTCTGATTGCCCACGAGTTATCCAAGGCATATCGTCAATGTATCGCGACTTTCAACTTTCAAAAGAAAAGTTTGCAGATTTTGATGTGCATATACGCCACCAGCGTCGCTGGTATAAGCCTCAAGCTCAATTTTATTTTGACGATTTTTCACCGTTTTTGCCTTTACCTTCGGCGCAAGATTACGCCATGCTCGAATGGGGCCTGAACTGGTGCTATGCCAACCATTCTCATCAATATTTGGTTTTACATGCAGCAGTGATTGCTTGCCAAGACCGTGCTGTTATCATGCCTGGATTTCCTGGTGCAGGAAAAAGCACCTTAACGGCAGAGCTCATGCTCAACGGATGGCGCCTGTTTTCTGATGAGCTGGCTTTGATTGATGAAGCCGGAAAACTCATCGCAGCACCAAGACCTGTAAGCCTTAAAAATGCGTCAATAGACATAATAAGCCAAAGGCATCCAGATGCCTTATTTACCAAGCCAGCAAAAGACACTAACAAAGGCACAGTTGCTCACTTAAAACTAGAACAATCAGAAGCCATAGAGCACTGTGAAGCTTCTCCCTTTGTTATCGTTTTTCCTAAGTATGTTGCTAACTCCGAACTGAATACGCAATACATGGACCCCGCAGAAGCTTTAGTGTCTATGGCGGAGCAAGGATTTAACTATCACATACTGGGAGCAGAAGGCTTCCGTCGCCTGTCGATGGTTGTAGAGCAATCCCGCTGCTTTAAGCTCGAGTACTCTTCTTTAGACGATGCTGTTGCCTGGTTTACTGAACTATCGGGGGCTTCCTGTGCTGCCGATTTGTGAGTTGTTAACGGAACAAGTGTTGCTTGAACATCTTTCTGAGCAGCAAATTGATGATGTGATAAAACAGGCCCGCAAGTCGCGACTGCTTCCTGAAGTTGCCGACAAAATATTGGCCAAACCCACCGACAAAATGCCAATGAGTTTTCAACGCCATTTGCACTCAGCCAGCATTTTGTCTAATGCTCATCAGCGAGCCATTAGCTGGGAATTTGACCGCATTGCTTCAGCTTTGGAGCAAATTGACAGTCCTGTGGTTTTACTAAAAGGCGCCGCCTATCTGGCTCAAAATATTGAACATAGTCGACGACGTTTATACGGTGATATCGACCTTCTGGTCGCCCATGACTATTTGGAAGAGGTAGAAGATCGATTACGTTGGGCAGGTTGGGTTTCGACCCATCATAACGATTATGACCAACGCTACTACCGTAAGTGGATGCACGAAATACCTCCGCTTCAACATGCTAAGCGAGGCTCGACACTGGATGTTCACCATCGCATATTGCCACCAACAGCACGCATTACTCTGCCAGGCGAACCTTTGATAGACAAAGCCATTCAGTGCGAACAACACCCATTCTTTTTTGTACTGTCTCCAGCCGATCAAATCATTCACTCTGCGGCTCATCTGTTTAGTGATGGGGAGCAGGATCACGGGCTTAGAGATCTCTACGATATCTATCGTTTACTGGAGCACTTCCAGGCAGATAACCCACAATTTATCGAGTTGGTCGTCGAACGGGCCAACACACTTGGCCTGTCGCGCTTTATGTTTTATGCCCTGAGGTATGTGCGCAAGTTCTTTGCACCTGAGCTCAGCTTGTCCTACGAAAAGTTTTGCGAGGCTAAACCTTCAAACGCATTGTTAACCTTAATGGACATCTTGTTTACGCGCGCCCTTGTCCCTGAACATTCAAGCTGCTCTCCCACTGGACAAGGCCTTTCTCAAAAAGCCCTGTACATACGCGGACATTACCTGCGTATGCCATTCAAACTTCTGCTCCCTCATCTACTTCGCAAAGCCTTTAGTACAGACAGCAAAGAAACAATTCGCTAAACTGCAGCGTTTACTATTTTTGGGGAAATTCGCTTGAAACCGCAGGATTTTCAATCTGCTATTCTAAAGTTCTACCAAGAGTTTGGTCGCAAAGATCTACCCTGGCAACAGAACAAAACCAGCTATCGAGTCTGGATATCTGAGATCATGCTACAACAAACTCAGGTAGCGACCGTTATCCCTTATTATCAACGCTTTATGGAGCGCTTTCCGGATTTAGAATCCTTAGCAGCAGCACCGCAAGATGATGTGCTAGCTCTATGGAGTGGTCTTGGCTACTACTCTCGTGCTCGCAACCTCCACAAGTGTGCACAAACACTTATCAACGACCATCAAGGCCAATGGCCTGATAATGTCGAAGCCATGGAAAGCTTGCCTGGAATTGGTCGTTCAACGGCGGGAGCTATTTTATCTTTGGCTCAAAATATTCGGGCTCCCATTTTAGATGGCAACGTTAAGCGTGTTTTATGTCGTTTTTATACGGTTGAAGGTTGGCCCGGGCAAACCAGTGTCGCTAAAAAGCTCTGGCAGATAGCCGAAGAGCAGACTCCCCAAAAGCAGGTAGCAGAATTTAATCAGGCGATGATGGATATGGGCGCTACCGTTTGTACTCGAAGCAAGCCTAAATGCACAAGCTGTCCGCTACAAAGTCACTGCCAGGCCCTTAGCAAACAAGTGCAAAGCAACTACCCTAACTCCAAGCCCAAGAAAGAAAAACCCACCAAAGAACAGCGCTTTGCTGTTATAAAGGTTGGCAACAAAGTCTTACTTGAGAAGCGTCCAGCTCCGGGTATTTGGGGCGGTTTATGGTGTTTACCAGAAATACCGGAGCAAGTAGATGACGATGCAGTGTGGATTCAATCCCAGTGGAAAGGAAAACTCGCGGAACAACATGAGATTGAACCTTTTCGCCACACCTTTAGTCACTATCATCTGATTTTAAAGCCTGCGCTAATGACTTTGACTAAGCAGCCAACGCAGGTCATGGACAGTGACCATGTTCGATGGCAGGATCTATCACAAATCGAGCAACTGGGCTTACCAGCCCCTATCGCTAAATTACTTAAACAATTGGAGCAGGAATCTTATGTCCAAGAAAGTCTTCTGTAAAAAACTGGGAGAAGAGCTGCCAGCAATCCCAATGGCTCCTTATCCAGGCGAACTTGGCCAACGAATAGTCAATGAGATCTCACATAAAGCCTGGATGCAGTGGCTTCAACATCAAACAATGCTGATCAACGAAAAGCGATTGAGCTTAGCTGATCCGGATACTCGCACCTATCTTGCGGGCGAAATGGAGAAATTTTTGTTCGGTGGTGATTACGAAATACCCGAAGGTTACATCCCACCAGAAAAATAGCATTATTTTTTATTTTAATGCTTGACTTCAAAGCTCGAAATCGGTTTAATACGCGCTCTCCATGGAGACGGCCTGGTAGCTCAGTTGGTAGAGCAGAGGATTGAAAATCCTTGTGTCGGCAGTTCAATTCTGCCCCGGGCCACCATTATTCCAAAACCCAGTTTTTTAACTGGGTTTTTTATTGCCTGAAAGAAACTGCCGACAAGGTGTCGACACAGGAGCGCCTGCCGGTTCGATTCCATCCCCGCACCCACATCATACGAAAGCTCAGTTTTTAACTGATTTTTAATTCATCTAATTTCATTACCAATACTTTCATTTGGCTCAATAGCCAGGGTTTGAATTTTGCCTGTTTTTTAAAACCAATTACTTGAATGTTCAGTTCTTTGCTTCCCTATAAATAATTAATTAGGTGGCTTTTCAGATCATTCAATAGATTCCGCTGCTGTTTTGTGAGGTTTGGAATACCTAAGAGCCATCTTATACATCTTAACTATTTATTAGTGAAGCTATCACTTTGTTTTTCTCTTTCAGGGTTTAAATACACAGCTAAACAGGTTGCAGTCTTTTCAAAGAACTGACGTTAATTTTTCTAACCATGACGGTGCCGCGTAAGAAGAGTGGCATTAAAAACGACATATTAAGTTTCATAGAATGATTTGTGCCCATGTTCAAAAATACAACCAACATGCTGACTGCTAGCATAAATGTTTCACACTCGAGGGTATTATCAGCTCTCTTAGGACTTTATTGCTCACTATGCGTACAAAATTAAGTGCCTTAACAAAAACATAAGCAAAACATTATCTAATCCTTACATTAGTTCATCACTTATCTCCTACCCTGAGCACGCCTTTCAGCCTTGGGCTGCCATTTACATTTAGGCATATCGTATTCCCGACAACATGAGCTGAGTATTCATTGCTCAGCTTTGTTTTTTGCTTAGGAGCAATATTAAAAATGAAAGCTTCATTATCAAGTAGCTTATCGCTCATCTCGCTTGTGCTAGGTGCAGCTATCAGTGGTGAGCTTAAAGCCGACACGGCCACTTTTTCGGTAGAAATTACCGCAAAGGGTGAAGAAGTCGTCGCTTACGAAAACAGAGAATTTACTGGCGAGTTCCCCTATTTCGATATTCGGGGAGGTCACTTTGGCGGTTGGCCATCCAGAACCGAAAGCGTTACCTACTGCCTACCTGCGGATATTATGCGTGATTGTGAGATTGACACCTCTCGAACTCATAGTACTCATACACCAGAAGGACCTGAGTATGGTCAAGGTGGTCCAGGTTTTGGGATTTTCATCGATACTGTTAATTCTCCCGGAGGAGCACAAAGCGCCAGCTACACGCTCAACCATGCGACAGGTTGTTTAACATCTACTGTCACGGTTAGAGCCAAGCGCCGAATGCGAGGCTGGTATCAAGGGCGTCATACCATTTATGCCCGTTGTCCTATTAAGCAGCAGTGGTCTCACACTCAAGCCAAAGGGCCTTTTACCATTGATAGCAATGATGGTTATCAACAGTTGGCTCAATATGATGGCCCCATAGGATCTGGCAGCGGAATTCCCGGTACAGCAGAAGTATTTACTAATGGTACTGGCTACACTGCCAATATTACTTCTAGCACACCTGCCGAAGCCCCAATCACCAAGGGTATGTTTAATATTTCACCTCAGCATGGCGTCAATGGACCACGCTTTTTTGCCTCCTACGAAGGCAACGATATCGCTGCCAGAGGTCTTGAAGTCACGCAGGGCATGCAGAATATCTACAATGATATGCCTCTGGTCGCCTTGCGTCGTACCATGGCTCGCTTTTACGTACAAAGTACCGTTCCAACCAATAACGTAAGCGCCGAGTTAAGAGCATTCCGCAACGGCACCGAATTGCCTGACTCACCTATTCTGGCTGAAAACCCAATCACAGTACGTGATGCAGGGATTGATAGAACACTACTTGATCACGCCTTTCTGTTTAAGATACCACAGCATTGGACCACTCAAGGCGAAGTCTCCTTTGTCGCCAGAGTGAATCAAAATGGTGCGCAACCGGATAGCAATGGCAACAATAATCAATGGACAGAAAATCTGACATTCAATCAGGCCCATCTTGATACAGTTGTCGAAGTACCACTACATCTTCATGATGGTGCTAATCGCGATAATCCTTTGCGCATTTATGAAGGCTCCCATCCTCATTACCCAGCTGTAATGGGTCATGTTGTACGGCATCATCCAACAACTGCGCTCGCCAGTTTTGATTGTGGATTTAAACCACTCAAACCCCTGTGGCACTTCTGGCCATTTAACAAAGAGTGGAACATTACTGATCGCGACCACTGGAGCCAAATCTTATCGCGCATGCAATGGAAGCGCTTCTGGAGTAGTTGTGGATTCACAGACTCCTTCTGGGCAGGCATGGTTCACCCAGATCTTCCGGAAGCTCAAGGCGGTGCTCCAGCAGTTTGGGGTATTGCACGCGGTCAACGAGTATCAACTTCGATTATGTTTGGTTTGCACAGTTACACTGACTGGAACAACAGTAACGGTGGAAACATCGTGAGTCATGAAATCGGCCACAATAAAAACCTTGATCACGTCTGTACAGCAAACAATCCAGCTAATCAGGATACTAATTATCCTTACCCTGATAACTGTGGTTTATCGCTCGGTAATTCCGCCTTTTTTGACAACGGCCATGACGGCTACTTTGGTATGGATGTTTACCACGACTTCTTTGGTCTGGCGCAGCCAGCGATTCTTGGCTCAGACAGTGCCAATGTAAACTTTCCCTGGAATCGTGACGTCTCTCCGGTGATGTCTTACCGTAGCCGCGAGTGGATTTCACCCTACAGCTACTGCAAGCTTTTATCAGAGCAAGGCGTTTACTGTGATCGACTGGCCATTGCTGCTCGTTATCAAAAACCAGGACACAAGGTAGAAACTCTGCTGGCAGAAGCAACCACAGAAACAGCTCATGAGGCGGCCTATCCTAATCCAAATCGTGCCCAGGAAACCTCAATCAAAGAAGAAAAACACTCTCATGCTAAGGTTACTCAAAAGCTCCCCGTACTTGATGATGGAAATGGCGAGATCATTCAACCCATTGATGACATCATTATTGAAGAACCTGCTCTGGATCTTGCTCAGTTGGTTATTTCAGGACACTTTAATACCAGTGACCGTACACTAAGCAACTTCATTTTAATGAAAACGGAACCCAGAAAAAAACTGATTCTGCCCACGCTTAATGACAGACAGGCAACAACTAAGCAAGCTTTGGCAGCGAACTTGTTACCCGTCGTCCAACTAAAGCAATACAAAGGAACCAAGCTTCTAAAACAAAACTTCATCATGATGACCCGTCTATCAGAAGATGCCACAGTAGGTGAGTATTCTTTCATGACCAGCTTGCCATTGGCTTTGGGAGCCACCAAGTTTGAATTGGTATACAACAATCAGGTTATCACGACCAAGCAAGTATCGACGAACAAGCCTCAGATACAACTGGAGTCGATTGCCGATATCAATATGAAATCGAATACCGTTCTAAGATGGAACGCCAGTGACGCCGATGGTGATAACTTAAGCTACTCTGTCTTCTATAGCGCAGATGGTGGTATTTCTTGGGTGTTGGTTGATTCACAAATCGCCAATACTCAATACCCACTCAACTCAGACACACCAGCAGGTGTTGCCGATCCTTTGCGCTATTACAAGGGCTCGAACAAAGGGAAGTTCAAGGTAACAGCGTTTGATGGTTATCACACTACCAGTGCTATCACGACAGAAAATCTGCTCATGCCAGGCTCAGCACCTCGCGTCAGCATTCTGCAGCAAAATGGTCTAGTGGTTCACTATGGCAAAACCGTCTACCTCACAGGTACGGTATCTGATATTGAAGACGGTCCCCTAATCATTGCAGGCAGCGCTCCTTCTCCATTCACTCTGCGCTGGCACTCCAATCTCAATGGTGACTTGGGTACTTCATCAGAGATCCGCACACGAAGCCTAAAGGTAGGAACCCATACCATTACGCTCAGTGCCACCGATAAGAATGGCGATACCGGGACTGCCAGTATTCAGCTAGTTGTCACCCGAGGCATTCCTCTTCCTGTAGCTAGATAAGGTTCACTACCCTGGCCGCGCTAAGATCACCGATCTTGGCGCAGGCTACGGCCCCATCTATTGGTATGCACCATTAAGTGATAAATATCTCAAATATTTTATCTTTTAAATACAATGAGATAGGAATAACTTCTGATAAATAGCATTAAATCTCAATTTTAAATTGACAAATCCTTGATCTTATTCACATAGCTAATAAGGCTGTGAATAACCTTGTTGCACGAGAGTGATGACTCATAAGAGTGGGATTAAATGATCAGCTTTTGATCAAAGAAAAGAACTTATTCACAAATAAATTATCATTAATTTTCAATAAGTTAATCAACTTACACACAGAATAGGAAGATATTTATCCTTTTATTTGTCATATTTCTTCAATGTGGATAACTATGTTCATAATAGGTTCTTAACATCTTGTTTTATCACCATTTTATCCCCAGAATTCCCAAGCCATTTTTGCCTGTGAATAAACCTGGAAATATTCGATGGCTCTTTAGCAGGATCTGGCCCTTCATAAAGACAAATGGATTCGTTTCCGTTAGTATCTTTGACCCGTTGTCGCTTAAGCCAACCGTAACAATAACCAAAATAAATTAAGTGGAACACCATGTGGGATCGGATCAAATCTTCTCTTAAATACATCAGCCAGTGGTCAGGTAAAGGCGTCTCGTTGTTGACGTTAATCATGGCCTTGCTGATGTTTACCAATGCCATTCTCAGTAATGTTTTTCAAATCAACTTTATTGCGTTACAAGAATCAACGACCTGGTTGCACGCCGCTGTATTTATGCTGGGTGCCGCTTATACGCTACAAAGCAACGAGCACGTTCGCGTGGATATCTTCTATCGCCAGTATTCAGCGAAAACACAGGCCATTGTCGATATTGCAGGAACACTACTGTTTTTGTTTCCTGTGAGTCTTTTTATCCTAATCAGTAGTTGGCGCTATGTCAGTCTCAGCTGGAAGCTTGGTGAGGCCTCAGCCGAGGTGGGCGGTCTTCCTGCTCTCTATCTACTGAAATCTCTGGTCATCGTTATGCCTATCCTTCTGCTCATCGAAGGCTGTCATCAAATCATGAATAACATAGAAAAGTTTCAGCAAGCAAAGCATGAGGAGTCCGTATCATGATGGAATGGCTACCCTTGATAATGTTTATCTGTGTCTGCTTGTGCTTAATGGCAGGCTACCCCGTTGCCTTTACACTCGCTGGCGCCTCGCTTTTGTTTGCAGGGTTAGGCGTTATGTTTGACTGGTTTAATCCTCTGTTGCTTAACGCAACCTTTAACCGAACTTTTGGTGTGATGACCAATCAAGTGCTTGTCGCTGTGCCTTTGTTTGTCTTTATGGGAGTGATGCTACAGCGGAGCCATATTGCAGAGAACCTGCTTGGCAGTATGGCTAAATTAATGGGTAATTTACGCGGCGGTCTGGCTATCTCGGTCATCATAGTGGGTGCACTACTTGCTGCAAGCACTGGCATAGTAGGAGCTACCGTTGTGACCATGGGCATGCTGTCTCTGCCAGCCATGTTAAAGCGAGGCTATGATCCTGCATTATCCACAGGCACCATTTGCGCATCTGGAACACTGGGGCAAATTATTCCCCCTTCTATCGTGCTGATTCTATTAGGCGAGGCAATATCCAGTGCTTACCGCAGTAGCTATGGTGGTGATCCGGTCAATGTAGGCGATCTTTTTATTGGTGCTTTGATCCCGGGCATTCTACTGGTGAGTTTATACATTTTATATGTGTTTGGGCGTGCCTTAATCAATCCAGAAGTTGCTCCCGAAGCACCACCAGAAGAGCAAGCTGGTTCTGGTAACTTGTTTAAAGAAGTGATTCAGAGTCTCGTTTTACCACTGCTACTAATTTTTGTTGTATTAGGTTCTATCCTGATGGGCTGGGCTACACCGACAGAAGCATCCGCCATTGGTGCAGTAGGTGCTTTGATTCTGGCACTGACTCAAAAACAGCTTTCGTGGCCAGTCCTTAAAGACGTTATGATTTCCACCACCAAAACATCTTCTATGGTGTTTATGATCCTGATCGGTGCATCCATTTTTTCGTTGGTATTTCGCGCCTTAGGAGGCGATGAGGCCGTTCAATCCTTCTTGCAACAAATGCCAGGTGGAGTAACGGGAGCCATGATCATCATAATGCTGGTGATGTTTTTATTGGGCTTTATTCTCGACTTTATCGAAATTATCTATGTAGTGGTTCCCATCGTCGCCCCTGTTTTATTACAGATGGGTGTTGATCCGATTTGGTTAGGAATCATGATTGCGATTAATTTACAGGCCTCGTTTTTAACGCCACCCTTTGGATTCGCACTCTTTTATTTGCGTGGTGTTGCACCGGAATCAGTCGCCACCAAGAGCATTTATCGAGGTGCTATTCCCTTTATTATTATCCAGCTAATGGTACTTCTGATCCTTGCGGCATTCCCAGAACTTGCCACCTGGCTGCCTAAATATCTTGCAGAATAAACAAACTAAAAAGCTCTCATCCCAAATAGGTGAGAGCTTTTTTTGTTGTTAGCGAATTCCCAAAAATGCCTGCTCAGAAATAGCATGCCAGGGTTGAACCTGTTGCTGAAACTGAGTGTAAGAGTCATAAACTTTACGCGAAATAGCATCTTGCTCAGCTTGCTCTGCAACCACTTCTTTTGAAAGCTCATGGAAGCGTTTAAGAACATCTTCTGGCAGTGGTCTTAAATCCACTTTGTGCTCATTGATCAGAGTTTTTAAAGCCGTATTATTTTTGTCAGTAAACTCCATCAGCATGTCACCATTGGCCATCAGACAAGCCGTCTTTACAATTTCTTGTAAGTCAGCAGGCAACGCATTAAGCGCATCTTTGTTAATAATCGCTTCAAGCGTCGTACCGGGCTCATGCCAACCGGGGTAGTAATAATATTTGGCGGCTTTATGGAGTCCGAATGCCAGATCATTGTAAGGACCAACCCACTCGGTTGCATCGATTCGCCCCATCTGCAATGCTGAGAATAGCTCTGCCCCAGGAATAAGCTCCGGTGTGCCTCCAGCGCGCTTAAACACTTCACCACCCAACCCAGGAATACGCATTTTTAAACCTTTGATGTCATCGAGACTGTTAATTTCTTTATTAAACCATCCCGCCATCTGCACGCCTGTATTACCCGCAGGCATAGGCACTAATCCCAAAGGTGCATACAGCTCTTGCCAAAGTTCTAATCCACCGCCTTTAAGCAACCAGCTATTCATCTCTTGCGCGTTAAGCCCAAACGGAACAGCACTAAAAAACGGAGCAATGGGTAATTTACCTTTCCAATAATATGCCGCTCCATGCCCCATCTGGGCCGTGCCTGCGGCAACCGTATCAAAAACTTCGAAAGCCGGAACCACTTCGTTAGCTCCAAATACTTTCACTTCCATGCGTCCGCCGCTGAGCTTGTTAATAAGTTGTGCCAGATATTCGGCACCTTCACCGAGTCCCTGAAATCCTTTAGGCCAAGTGGTTACCATCGTCCACTTAATAACTTCTTTATTTGAGCTATCTGTGCCACTTGCCTGATTACAGTTTTCTGCGGGTGAACATCCACTGAGTGTTGAGACAGCTAACCCAACGCCCGCAGCCCCTACAAATGCTCTTCTTTTCATTGTTATCACACTTCCTGTTCTCGTTGTTTGTGGGTCATTATACCCAAATTAAACAGGAATGCAGGTGACAGAGTCGGTGATGTGGGAGGGGAAAGAATTCATTAGCCGCGGGCAACCAACCACCCGCGGCCTCTTTTTAGACCGCAGATAACTTAGCGTAGGCAAGTACCAGCGTTTTTGGACCAGCAGACTCAAAATTAATATGGATCCGGGTTTGCGGGCCGGAACCTTCAAAATTAAGAATCACTCCAATACCAAAACGTGGATGCTCAACCATCTGACCGAGTTGAAAACCATGAGAATCGTCCGCTTGTTGACCCAAACCTAGACCAGAACTAAATGCAGGCTGTGATACCTGGGCTGTAATGCGTACTTCTTCAATAAGGCTGGCAGGAATTTCTCGCACAAAGCGCGACAAGGATGGATAAGACTCCTTGCCAAACATACGTCGTTTTTCGGCATGGGTGAGATAAAGTTTTTTCATCGCCCGCGTTATGCCGACATAACATAAACGGCGTTCTTCAGCGAGGCTATCGGGATCTTCCATCGACATCTGGTGAGGGAATAACTTTTCTTCAACACCAGCAATAAAGACGAGAGGAAATTCCAAACCTTTTGCCGAGTGCAATGTCATTAACTGAACACAGTCCTGATAAGACTCGGCTTGAGTGTCGCCTGCTTCTAAAGATGCGTGAGCTAAGAAAGCTTGCACAGGTGTTAATTCCTGTTCCTCTTCTTCCACTTCAGCCACATCAAAATTGCGTGCCGCAGTGACCAGCTCCTGTAAGTTTTCTTTGCGAGCCAGGCCTTTTTCACCTTTCTCTTTCAAATACATATCCAGTAAGCCAGATGCTTCAATAATAAATTCTATTTTTTGATGCAACTCAAACTCTTCGGTTTCATCATCCATGTTTTTTAGCAAGGTTTGAAAACCTAACAAAGCATTTTTTGCTCTTGCTGGTAACAGGCCATGTTCAATGACATGAGACGACGCATCCCACAATGAACAATTTTGAACTTTTGCCGTCGCTCGAATATTTTCGATGGACTTTAGACCCAAGCCACGTGTGGGCGTGTTAACGACACGTTCAAAAGCAGCATCATTATTGCGATTGGACAGCAAACGCAAATAAGCCAAAGTGTCTTTAACCTCAGCTCGTTCGAAGAAGCGTAAACCACCATAAATTCGATAAGGGATCTGGCGTTGAAGCAAGGCTTCTTCCATCACTCGAGATTGTGCATTAGAGCGATAAAGAATAGCTGACTCGTTATAACTATTGCCTTGATTGACCCAGTCTTCGATTCGCGCGGCGACATAGCGAGCTTCTTCTTGTTCATTAAAAGCTGTGTACAAGGAGATAGGTTCTCCTTCATCACCGGAGGTCCACAAGTTTTTGCCTAAGCGATCGTTATTATTCGCAATCACCGAGTTGGCAGCTTTCAGGATCGTATTGGTCGAACGATAATTCTGTTCTAATCGAATCGTGTCAGCGCCCGAGTAATCTTGTTGAAACTTATGGATGTTTTCAATTTTGGCACCACGCCATCCATAAATGGACTGATCATCATCTCCAACAATGGTAATGCGATTGCGGCCATTGGCAATCAAGCGGATCCAGGCATACTGAATCGCATTTGTATCTTGAAACTCGTCAACCAAAACGTGTTGAAAACGCTCCTGATAATGCACTCGTAGATGCGCATTATCTCTGAGCAATTCGAAAGCACGTAACAATAACTCGGCAAAATCAACCAACCCACCCTGGGCACAGGCTTCTTCATAAGCTTGATAAACAGTACACATGGTGGCGGTATAAAGATCGCCATTATGGGCAATATCCTTTGGACGTAGCCCATCGTCTTTTTTGGCATTAATAAACCACTGTGCCTGCTTGGGTTGCCACTCTTCCTCATCAAGCCCGAGTTCTTTCATCACGCGCTTGATAATGCGCAACTGATCATCACTATCCAGGATCTGAAAATTCTCATCCAGACGAGCATCACGTGCATGAGTTCTCAGCAGGCGATGAGCTAGCCCGTGAAAGGTTCCGATCCAAAGCGTGTTGGCAGGACGCCCTAACAGACCTTCGATCCGCCCTTTCATTTCTTGCGCCGCTTTATTAGTAAAAGTCACGGCTAACAAACTGTGAGGCGATAAATGATCTTCCTGAATTAACCAGGCCATACGATGTACCAGTACGCGGGTTTTTCCGCTACCAGCACCAGCAAGCACTAGCAACGCCGCTGCATCAGAGGTAACGGCTGCTTTTTGTGCATCATTAAGAAAATGTAATATTGGATGTTCCATAGTGCAGCCATTGTAACAGGTTTGGCATTTTCACGAACCAGAGAATTGGGGTATGCTGCGTAAAATTTCCCATCCAATAGCGGGAGCAAAAAATGAAATACTGTTATGGGCTTTTTTTTATTCTCTTGTACTCATCGATGGGCTGGGCCCAAGACCAAGTTGCTGAAGAACTTTTCTCTCGTTGGAAAAATAAACAACCCGCCGTTCATTTGAGTCAGCACTCCCCCGCTGCAACCTTGCAACAAGCCTACAAGGTGCAAGCTGAATACGTTGCTCTACGACAAAAAAACAAAGCTCATATTGCAGGCTTTAAAGCGGGCTTAACCTCAGCCGGAGGACAAAAAAAATTCTCGGTCCAGAGCGCATTAGCAGCCGTTTTATTTGCCAGCGGTAAGCATCAGTCAGAAGCTCCCATCGCCCTCAAAAACTTTCAAAAATTAATGATGGAAACAGAAATTGGTTTTCGTTTAGCCAAACCCATCGATAAAAAAATAAACACAATTGCAGAACTCAAACCTTATATAAAAAGTGTATTTCCGGTAATAGAACTTCCAGAACTCGCCTATCAAACTCCAAAGGCCATTAAAGGCATCGATTTGATCGCAGCCAATGTTGCCTCAAACGCATTTATTCTTGGCGAAGAAATCGGTCTTGCCAAAGCACCGAATTTGAACCAGCTTAAGATCACACTAAAGCGAGAAAAACAGCTGATTAATTCGGGTAAAGGCAGTGATGCGCTAAACGATCAATGGCAAGCCCTGCTTTGGCTTGTAAACACTTTAGTTGATCAACAATATACCTTGCAGCCAGAGCAAATATTAATCACTGGTGCAATAGGCAAAATGCTGCCCGCCAAAACAGGTCACTACCATGCCGATTTTGGTGATTTAGGTCATATCAATTACACCATAGTCCCATAGATGCAGAGAATTTAGTTATGAAAGCCGTATTTCTTGACGCTGGTACTTTGGTGCCAGGTAATGCAGAACCTTTAACATCGTCACTTTGGGATATCGACATCAGTGCACTTGAGCAATCAACCAGTGACATCGCTTTTCATTACCATACTCAAGCGCAAGATGTGGTGACTCGTTGCCAAGATGCCGACATTGTCATTACAAACAAAGTAGTTATAGATGCCGATGTCTTAAGCCAGCTCCCACAGTTAAAATTAATCTGTGTCGCAGCCACCGGTATCAATAACATTGATCTGAACGCCGCCCAGAATCAGAACATCGCTGTTACCAATGTAGCCGGGTACTCCACAGATAGTGTTGTACAAATATGCTTCACTTTAATTTTGTCGCTACAACACAAACTCACTCAAATTCATCACGACATGAATACTGAGGGTTGGCAGAATCAGTCCCAATTTGTCTGGTTGTCATACCCATTTCATGAACTTAAAGGCAAAACACTGGGCATTATTGGACATGGAACCATTGGTAAAGCTGTCGCCACTGTCGCACGAGCGTTCGGTATGAATGTGGTGATAGCCCAACTCCCCCATCGTCCACCACAAGCGGGGCGCATGCCACTCGATGATTTGCTAGGCCATAGTGACATTGTTAGTCTGCATTGCCCTTTAAACGAAGACACTCATCAAATGGTGGATGCAGCATTTTTAGGTAAAATGAAAAAGACAGCCCTGATAATAAACACCGCTCGCGGTGGTTTAATCGATGAAGCAGCACTTCGTCATGCGCTCTTAAATAATGAGATAGCAGGCGCAGGAGTCGACGTATTGTCAACAGAGCCTCCTGCCCAAAACAACCCTCTGCTTGATAATAGACTCACCAATTTATTAATCACCCCACACATTGGCTGGGCTAGCATCGAAGCCAGACAGACACTGGTGAATGAGATAGCAGAAAACATTCGCGCTTATACTGCTGGGAAATCACGCAACCGCATGGTATAAAATCCTAATAATAAAAACGACGACACGATAAAGTGAGGAAAGGTATGAATGCACGACAAGAGCCCGTAATAGAAAACGCAGGCATTGTGATGAAAGAGGCTTTTGAACAGCAACGACAGGCTTTTTTAGCACATCCATACCCTTCACTAAAAGAACGTAAGCAAATGCTGCTTGCGCTCAAAAAATCGTTACTAAAACATCAGGATCGCTTAGTGAAATCCTTGGCGGCTGATTTTTCTCATCGCTCAGAGGATGACACCCTATTGGCAGACTTTATGCCATCCATCATGGGGATCAAATACGCTCTGAGTAACCTGAAGCGATGGATGAAGCCCGAGAAACGCCATGTCGGCATACTTTTTCAGCCAGCTCGAGCTCGTATTGAATACCAACCGCTGGGTGTTGTAGGCATCATAGTGCCGTGGAACTATCCCATATACTTGTCTATCGGGCCTTTGGTTACTGCCATCGCGGCAGGCAACCGAGCCATGCTAAAGCTCTCTGAATTTACACCTTACACCAATCGCATACTAAAAGAAGTCATTGCCGAAGCTTTTGACTCTACCGAAGTATGTGTCATTGAAGGAGAAGCAGACATTGCAGCCCAGTTTTCTGCTTTGCCTTTTGATCACCTACTGTTTACAGGCTCAACAGCGGTTGGCAAACACGTCATGCGTGCTGCGGCCAACAATTTGACTCCTGTAACACTGGAACTAGGTGGCAAGTCTCCCGTCATTATTGCTGAAGACATGGACATTGATGGGGCGGTAGAACGACTCATGTATGGTAAGTGTTTAAACGCCGGACAAACCTGTATCGCTCCTGACTATGTATTATGTCAGGAAGGAAAAGCCCAAGATGTTGTTAAGGCTTTTCAAAATCACTTTGCCGCCATGTATCCCTCGATCAAAGATAATAAAGATTACACCGCGATCATTAACGAACGTCAATATGAGCGCTTGCAAGCCTGGATAGAAGAAGCCAAAGCCGCAGGCTGCGATGTCATCGCGATTAATCCTGCAAACGAAACCTTTGATAACAGTCAAAGGAAAATGCCCATGCACCTGGTTGTTAATCCTCCAGAAAATATTGCCATCAGCAGTGAAGAAATTTTTGGGCCAATACTTCCTGTTTTTACTTATTCGTCTATTCAGGATGCAGTGAAGTTTGTACAACAACGGCCACGACCTTTAGCCCTCTACTTAATGAGTCATAACAAGAAAACTCAAGACTATGTAATGAAGCACACTCATGCCGGTGGCATATGTTTAAATGACTCCATTAATCACATAGCCCAAGACGATCTTCCCTTTGGTGGTGTAGGCCCATCTGGAATGGGACACTATCATGGCATAGAAGGATTCAAAACTTTCTCAAAAGCCAAATCGGTTCTTATTAAAGGTCGCTTTAATAGTGCCAAGCTGGCCTTCCCTCCTTATGGACGTTGGATTCATAAACTCATCTATAAATTATATTTACGATAGCAGCGACTAACACTCTCTCACCAATGGTGAGAGAGTTGATGAGATAGATCCTCACAACAACCTGAATTATTTAATAATTTTTAATAACAATAAAACTTTATTGAGATTAAAAACATTACTTGCGTAACTTTATTGTGTTCCATCCACGAGAACTAAACGATGAATAAAAATATAATAAGCGTATCACTAGGAATTTTTGCACTTTTACAGACAACATCTTGCGCCACCTTAGACTGGGACAACTACCCACAAAAAAAGCTACTTTATAAAAATCGATGTGAACAGGTTGAGCCAAATAATAAGAACGACCTCGCCGACGAATCGAGGGCGAAAGCCATCGTTGTCATTCCTGCTCAATACCCAAGAAAAGCTGCCATGCATGGTATCGAAGGCTATGTTAAATTCGAAGTTGATGTTGACTCAGAAGGAAGACCTAAAAATATTAACGCAGTAGAGTCATACCCTTTAGATCTTTTTGTGACCTCAGCAACCCGAGCCATAGAAAAATGGCGTTTTGCACCTAAGAAGGAACAAGGTCAGGCGGTGAACGACCTATGCCACCGCTACACCATCGAGTTCGATGTTGCAAAGAATTAACCAGGAGCAGTTGCTCTTTGATGACACGATTTTAGACTCAAGGCTCTCCGTCTTTTAGGATTTCAAATAACGAAATACATCCTCTTTAAAGTCGGAGAGCGTTTTATAACGTAGGCAACGCGGCCCCAAATCAATATCTTCTTCATTAATTAAAATAGCGTAGCTCCCTGCATCCATTGCTGCTTGAGCATCATTAACAATATGATCGCCAACATACAAAAACTCATTATCATTTATATTGAATGCGTCATGGGCTTTCACAAACATGTCTTGATGTGGTTTTGCAATACCATCTGGGCCAGCACGGTATACAAGATCAAAGTAGTGATCAATACCCACCTGTTTTACATCAACGTTACCATTGCTGATAACTGCTAACTGAAAATCTTTTTTTAGATGATTAAGCAACTCAATAGCGTCGTCGTAAACCCGAACATTTTGCCGAGCCTCATAAAAAGCCTGATAAATATTATCTGCAATTGAAGCTTCCCAACCGTGCTCATTGGCAATGCTTTCTAATACTCGCAAACGCAAAGCCGAAACATCACTTTGCAACTCAGGTTCCTGACTAACGGTTTTATCAAGATGCTCTTTGTAAACGACAGCAATGCGCTCTTGCTCAAGTCCCTGCTTTACCAGGGCTTCGTTTTGAGCATTAACTGCGTCAATAATGGTTTGACGGTTGTCCCAAAGTGTATCATCAAGATCAAAGCCAACCGCTTTGATAGAAGGTAATAATTCGATTAATTTATTCATACTTTTTTTGTCGCTCTGGGATGAGCGGCGTCATAAACTTTAGCGAGGTGTTGAAAATCCAGATGGGTATAAACTTGGGTGGTCGATAAATTCGCATGTCCAAGTAATTCTTGAACAGCCCGCAAATCCGATGCGGATTCTAAAAAGTGAGTCGCACAAGAATGACGTAACTTATGTGGGTGGAGCCGACTGGGCAGCCCTAACGCTTTACCCCAATGTTCTAATCTCAGCTGAATACTTCTACGTTGTAAGCGTGTACCTTTTTGAGAAATAAACACCGCGCCATCTTCTTTTGCATACAAGTTTCGCAAAGCCAACCATTTTTCTAATGCGATCTTAGCTTTACTTCCTAAAGGGACATAGCGCATTTTCTTACCTTTACCAACAACATGAAGTTGTTGCTCTGGCAATTGAAGATGCTCAACGTCCAACCCATAGAGTTCTGACAATCGAATACCAGAGGAATAAAACAACTCCATCATTGCAAAGTCACGTACAGCAATGAAGCTGTCATCAGTTACGCCATCAAGGAGCTGAGAAACCTCATCAACATCAAATACTTTGGGCAAACGCTTGGGAACTTTGGGAGCTCGAACGCCTTTTGCAGGATTGAGCTTCACTTGCCCTTGTTTGAATAAATAATTGAAGAAGGAACGAATCGCAGAAAGCTTCTGTGCAATACTTTTAGGCGATAAGCTCTTGCGATGCAAATGGGCCAGATAACGACGCACTAAATGGCTGTCAGCCTGATTCCAGTGAGTGACATTAGCTTCATCGACAAAAGCCAGCCAATGTTCTAATGCTGTTTGATAACTTAGCAAGGTATGTTCTGATAGCTGCTTTTCTGTTTGGATAAACAGCAGGAACTGCTTTAAATCAGTTTGCAGCGCCATCACAACTCTCAGTCAAAATCTTTAAACTGGTTTAACATTTGCGTACAGACCGCCGACAAGAATTCCAGAAACAGCGATCCCATATCCGGTGAGAAGCGCAGCTGATCACGGCTGGCGAAAGCCAATACTCCAGCCTGGCCACCTTTACCTAACGGCAGTATCGCCACCGACCCCGTTTGAATGGCCACATTAGTGAATAACGAAGTGCGAATACTTTTATCCAGCCGCCCGCAAACCGGACCATTGCTCGGAAAATAGCAATCCAACTGTTGCGCCAGTCGCTCTGGCGATGCATATACACGTGCCGACTCTACTCGTTGCCAACGACCAAACAAAGTTAATGAAACAGCATCAAACTCAAACTCACGCTTTAATACATCGGTGAGCGTCATCGAAAACTGATCCAGTGACACACAATCGATCAGACACACAATCAGCTTGGTACATTTGGCCAGTAGATTTTCATTATCCTGAGCCGCTTTTAACATGTCGATCAAGCGCCCTTGAAGCTCGCGATTTTTCTCTCTAAGCACTTTTACCTGATGCTCAACCAGAGAGACCACTTCGCCTTCACTATGAGGAATACTCAAGTGCGACAACAATTGAGGGTGCCGACTTAAAAAGTCAGGATGAGAGGCTAAAAAATCGAATACCTGGCGTTCAGTGACGCTCTCTGCTTCTGTTATATCTTGATTCATACTTCTAACTGTCCTTCAAAAACAAACTCGGCCGGACCTGTCATATATAATGACTTTCCGGGTCCATTCCAATCGATAACCAAAGATCCGCCAGGTAAGTTAACCGTGACTCTGCTTGCCATATTATGTTGCAGTATTCCAACAACAGCAGCAGCACAAGCGCCGCTACCACACGCTTGTGTTTCGCCAACACCACGCTCAAATACTCGCAGGTTCATTTCTTTGTCAGACACCAGCTGCATAAAACCCACATTAACCTGCTCAGGAAACATAGAATGATGGCAGATGGCTTCTCCCAATTTATCCACAGGTGCCTGCTCAACATCTTCAACCGTTAGCACACAGTGAGGGTTCCCCAGCGACACCGCGCCAAAGCGATGACGAATCCCCTCTACTTCCAAACTGTAAGTAGTTTCTTTTTGTGCATAACGCATAGGTATGCGATCCGGCTCCAGCTTGGGCACGCCCATCTCAACAGTGACGTTGCCATCTCGATGAATTTTAAGCCCGAGGACACCACGAATGGTGCTCACTTTTAGACGATTCTTCCAGGTCAATCCCATCATACGTACAAATTGCGCCAGACAACGAGCGCCATTGCCACATTGGGCGACTTCGTTACCGTCGGCATTAAAAATACGATAATGAAAATCGACATCGGGTTGTTGAGGTGGCTCAACAATCAATAACTGGTCAAAACCCACACCGCGATAGCGATCAGCCAACCGACGTATTTGAGATTCATTAAAAAAGACCGGTTGAGCAATGGTATCAACGACCATAAAGTCATTACCCAGACCGTGCATTTTGGCAAAACTGATTAGCATTACAAACTCTCTTTTTGTGATTCTTCTTGAGACGGTTGTTGAGTTGTTTGTTCTTTCTCTGACTCGGCCTTTGCTGGCTCTTCAGGCTCCAGATAAAGTGCTTTTTTTTGGCCACAGGCCCCAAGAGTCACGACGACTATGGTAGCAATGAGCCACTGACTGATTGTTTTCATAAATTACCTGTTTGGCAGCATCAGTGGTCGTTCAAAAAAGGCATCATAGGCGCTCTTAGCAAGAGCACACTCGAACTTGATAGGTTTTATCAAACCCTCTGACCACCAAAGAGCCACTCAAAATCATTGTTCAATGTTGTTTAGTATAACCACAACTGGCAAAAGACTGGAAGCAGGTCATAAAATGTCAATGGGATTTAGGTCGAATACTGGGATCTGTCAACATTTTGCAAGCCGAGCATGGCGAAAAGAGCATCAATATTTGAACGGGGCCAATCAGGGCTTATTGTTGCTATATCAGCCCCAGCTGTTTCTCAATTCGAACTTTTTCTAACACGACCTGAGAACAGGTTAAGTGCTCATTATCAATAGCCGGAAACTCAACAGCATGCAGATAGGCTGCTTCGACGCCATGGCCCCAACATCGCTCCAGCCAGCTGCTCACTTTAAAGGCAAGCTTAGGATCTCGTTCTTCAAACTCGGCTCGCTCTCCTTTAGCCGTCAATATCAACTGGCGTCCGCTGGCAGAAGGATGGATCGCGACCGTTACCGCACAGGGGGGTAACTCCTCTGATTCAACAGAGTGCTCTGTTACCTTATCATCAACTAACTGCTCAAGGGATAGAGTAGAACTTGTAATATGGCACAGCGTATTGGTGTACAAAATAAAACGCTGCATTTGCTGCAAATAAGCATCAGAGGAAGTCGCCGGAACACTCCAGTACACAACGCCTCCCAACTCATCGACAAAACACAGTGATAGTGTGCGACTATCTTGTACTCTAAAGAGCAATTTTTGTTGATCGGGCTTGCTTCGTTCTAGCGCCGTATTGACGACCTTATCGGCAAAACACTGAGGATCAAAAACAATTTGCTGTTGTCGATCGCGCTGACTGATAAGTTGCTGAGCCAGCAGATGGCGATTTTCAGCGATAGAATAAGCATAAGCCTCTTCGCTTTCCTGTAGCATGCAATATTCTCCTCCCAGCCCAAAGACATAATAGAGTTGGCAAGGATGAGGTTGCTGGTATCGACCTAAAACCGCATGAAGTAGATTTTTTATACGACTAACCATCGCCTCTCCACGCATGGATGAAAAGCAATAGTAACGAAATTCCGGCTTCAGCTTCTGGCGCTGATAGAGTTCCAACAGAGCGATAGCACAATTAGGTAAAGCATTGTGGCCGCTAAAATGTACAACAAACAACTCGCCCCAGCTATTGGTATACACCAAATCCAGAGTTTCGATTAAATTGATCCCCTCATTGCCATAACTCAGCGGATCGGTTTTATCCGTAATAATATGGATCCCCTGGCGCGCCATTTCTGCCAGATGGTCATGAGCAAGATTAACAAACACCGTTATTTGGCTAATTTCGGGGGAATGCTCATAAACCTCATCGTCAACCACTTCAAACGAAAAGGAATGTTGAAAGTTGTGTCGAATAATCCGTTCTAGCTCACCGTAGCTCAATACCTGCATGGAGTCCCTAAATTGAATGGCTGTGCGTTCGTTTAACAATCCATTAATCTTTGACCAAAGTAACAACTCGATTAAAGAGTGGCACTGGTAGACGGGTTCAGCAGAACTCATCTCTGACTGACTCAAAGGATGATCAAAAAGCGACCAAAGTTCGATGTCTTTTGCCTTTTTCTGTCGGATCAATGTGAGATGACGCTCTTCGATGTAGCGCACAAAGTTCATATTCATCCACTCGATTTTTCCTGAAACCTGCTCCAATCGAGCACTGAGTTTGCGGCTTAGACGCATTAGATTGGCTCGATTGGCATGATACAGATCGGGATGTTTTTTGCTGTACTCCAAAATTTGGCGGAAAGAAGAAACCAACTGTTTCACATACAACCGCTTTTCGTCACTGATCTCTTCTATCGACCAATGCTGACGGCGATCAAACTGTTGAAGCTTCTCTTCACTCCATTGCCATTCATTAACTAAATCTTTAACTATCTGGACACTCAATGAGCGCTTGCGTTGAAACTTGGTAAGGCGAACTTTGATTTTGTGATACAAACAGCGACGAACAAATTCTAGGCGATCAAGCTGATTGGTTAACACCAGGTATTCTTCTACTTTTCGGTGCATCAAAAGATACGAATCAAATACGGTGGCATTGCTCACCAAATTATAAACAAAGGATTTATATTCCAGGCTGAGCGGTTTTACATTGGGGTATTGCGCCGCATAGGATTCCATCAAAACCAGCTTTAATGCGGTTTTATAAGGGGATGCCAGAGCTTTGTTGATGTACCAAATAGAGCTACGAATAAATTCGGTATCGGGTATTTTTTCTACCGTTCCAAAATCGACCCAATCATTTTCTGACAGGTATTTATTCTCAAAGAGCTTTTTCTTGTAAAGGTCGTAGTGGGAGTTCCATTCTTCCGGTATCACCCACCACAAAGGATACTTGCCTTCGATATAGATCAGCGTCCGATAAAACTCATCGAGTAACAGGCAAGGCTGCTCACTGTCTTCTTGGGCATCTTGTTTATCCAAAAAGTTCTCAGCGGTGACCAGATACAAAGAGACATCAATCCCTAAACTTTTAGCCCAGAGTTGGATCAGATCGCGCTTACGCTCAAGTTGGTTAATATCTGACTCTTGCAAATCTTCGCGAATGCACACCCACACATCCAGATCACTTTGACCGGTATAGGCCACGGAACCCGCACTGCCCATCAGATAAATACCGATGATGTCGAACTGGCGCAGCGCTCTGGGTTTGTACTCAAGACTACGGGCATACTTTTTGGCGAGCTGCACAACCATCCGATCCGGCTGATAGTTCACCAGGCCACAAGGCGCATCAGAATGGACAAACCCAGGTAAAGTAGGATGGTTAATGTGAAATAACAAAGGCAACAGGTGAATAAAGTTTTGCTCTGCCTCTTCGGCATTAGTCACCAATATCTCAAGACGCTTTTGATTGATATCAAGAAAACGCTGTAAAACCGATTTCAATTTCTTTCTATCGATTTCCAACTCAGTAAGATCATGATGACTAACAGGCTTGGCCATTATTTCAAATTATGCTCTTGGTCATAAATTCGCCCAGGCCAATAGTCATACTCTGGCATTCTGGCGGTAATTGCGTTAATAGTATAATAAAGGTAAAGATTTTGGGATGAATGACGATACAATAAGTATACCCAAAGTATTTCAAAGTGCACGTAGGTGACCAGCAAGCAAACTCCCAGAGTTTAAACACCTTAAGTGATCAGGGCGAAAGTGCATAGCCAACAACACCCGTGCGACTTGAAAAACAATGGATATATAACCGTTCCGAGCCATTCCGCAGAGGTTCACAGCAGTACCATATCTACTCACAAGTAGAGCCTATCTTAGGTGAAACGATAAATTGATGGAAAGCTGTTCGTTGAACAAACAAAAATATACTCAAATTGGCGTCACCAATGCAAAAGAATACAGAGTTTGATTATCAGCAACTCGCCTCAGAGTTGCTCAATGTTTCGAGCCTAGGATTACTTATTTTAGACGAAAATCGCCATATCGTTTGGTGTAATGGGCAGTTTGCCCAATGGGTTAATCAGTCTGCAGAACAACTGACACAGCAGCCCTGGGCATCGCTGCCTCTGGAGGCCTGCGATCAATCCGGCAGTTTTTATCTATTGTTTAACAAAGGCCGCGGTGATCCCGTTACTTTGTCTCACTGGGAAACCTTGCTTCCCTCAGTGCCAAACTATACGGTCCATTACTTCCGTGTAGAAGCTCGCAGCAGTCTTTCTCGCACGGCATCGAAAGCCATACCACAGGCGCCCAAACGTCCGAGCTGGGTGCAATTTCTTGACTACGAAGTCAGCCGCAGTCGCCGCTATAACAACCCACTGTCGTTGTTAAAATTGAGTATCGTTATCTTTAACTCTGATCAATTCTCAAAAGAAGAGGTCAACCAGGATATCTCTGAAACCTTGCGCGACGAATTGCGCTGGGCAGATATGATCGGCCATTCGGACGAAGGAGACTTCCTAATTGTACTTCCAGAGACCCCTCCCGAAGCCCTCGCTACACTGATCAACAAAATTGATGGAGCAATCAGCAGCAGGCTCAAGCACACCTACGACGCTCTGGATTATAAAGTGGTTACAGGTGAAGCTCACTGGCAAAAAGGTGACAATAGCGGAACACTGCTAGAAAGAGCACGAGATGATTTATTAGCCAAATTAGAGGTATTGCGAGATCAATACCAACAATCGGAAAGTATGACCTCATGACTACAAAAGCCGAGGGTATCATCCCCGACTTTTGCCAATTACCTAATGTTTTTCTCACCGTTCTCTTGTCAGAGATCCTGGCGGTGCTGGTGACCATTCTCGGTTATCAGCACGGTATTTCCCCTTGGTTTCAGCTGGGCCTACACAGCTTATTTATCGTTTGGAATACACTCTGCTCGGCGGCAGTTTTATGCCTGCTACGAGATTGGCTCAATCGCCGCTCAGTCGTTACCTTGTCTCTCTTCTGTATAGCAACGGTGCTAACGAGCACGCTGATAAGCAGTTTAGTAGCTATGTATTTTTATCATAGCCCTAGCCTGGATCTAAGCCACCCTGTGCAACAGGTCTTTATTATTCGAAATGAAGTGGCTGCGCTCCTCATCTCTGCGGTGGTTCTGCGTTATCTCTACTTAAATCATCAATATCGGCTCGGCATTGTGGCCGAAAGTAATGCGCGATTTGACTCTCTGCAAGCCCGCATACATCCACATTTTCTGTTTAATACCTTAAACACCATTGCCAGCCTGATAGCCATTGACCAAGATAAAGCCGAAAGAACGTTAGAAAACCTTTCGGCACTCATGCGCAGCGGGCTCAAGCAAAGTCAGCAACAAACGCCACTCAAGCAGGAGCTGAGCTTATGTCGCGCCTATGCCGACATTGAACATCAGCGATTAGGAGAACGGCTCTCTATGGAGTGGCAAATAGATCCTTCGCTGGAAGATTGGCCACTCCCTCCTTTTACATTACAACCACTCATCGAAAATGCCATTTATCATGGCATTCAAAGTTTGCCAGAAGGCGGTACCGTGCGAGTGGAAGGATATCGAAAGAAGCAAAGTCTTGTATTAAAAGTCACCAATCCGACACCAGACAATGCCCCACCTCATGGAAATCAGTCCGCTCATCAGAATATCCAACAGCGTCTATTGATTCGCTATGGAGCGGACGCCAAAATGCGCATTGAACACGAAGATAACACCTATAGGGTGACACTTGTTATCCCACAGGAGCCTGTGAATGAAAGTCTTGATCACTGACGACGAGCCACTAGCCAGACAACGACTAGAGCGCATGTTGTTGCAACTGGGCGATTTTGATATTGCTCAGGTGAGCCATGGGTTGGATGCGGTCAACTATTGCCAAAAAAATGCTGTTGAACTGGTTTTTATGGATATACGCATGCCGGGTATGGACGGACTCGAAGCCGCCTATCATCTAACCCAAATGGAAACCCCACCTGCGGTTGTATTTGTCACGGCTTATGATGACTATGCGCTACAGGCATTCTCGGTCAGTGCGGTGGATTACCTGCTAAAACCCGTCAAACAAGAAGATATAGAAAGCGCCCTGAGCAAGGCTTCGCGATTGAACCGAACCCAAGTGCAGCAGTTGATGGAAGAGTCCAAGCAACCGCAACGACAGCATATTTCGACCCGGCTAAGGGGCGAAGTTCATCTGATCCCGGTTAAAGATATCTTTTATTTTCAAGCCGACCAAAAATATGTCAATGTGCGCCACGTCAATGGCGAAGCTCTCATTGAAGAACCTCTAAAACAATTGGAACAAGAGTTTGATCAAACCTTTATTCGCATACATAGAAACGCCTTGGTCAACAAACATTGCATCAGTGGTTTGGTGAAAGACAGCGCAGGCCACCTGCTTATCCAGTTAAAATCGGATGACACGCAACTGGAGGTCAGTCGCCGCCACGCTGCCGAGGTAAGAAAGCTGATAAAATCTCTTTAATGTTATCAATCTCAATCAAATATATGAATTAAACGCATATTCCCCATACCAATACCTGAGTAATCATGGCCGTTGCAGCCGCGCAAGCCCATTTTTATATCAGGAATTTGGAGCCGAGCCGCAAGATATCATCATCACTCTATGGTAGGATAACCATTAGGTTTCTCAGTTTAACAGATGGTTATGACCTCTCTAATTCGAATCGCAACGCGCCGCAGTCCTTTGGCAATGTGGCAAGCCGAGTATGTTCAGTCGCGACTGCAACAACTCTATCCTGATTTAATGGTCGAATTGGTCCCGATAGTGACTCAAGGGGACAAAATTTTAGATTCACCTCTTGCCAAAATTGGTGGCAAAGGTCTTTTTGTTAAAGAGCTCGAAACTGCCATTTTAGAAAATCACGCAGACATTGCCGTACATTCCATGAAAGATGTGCCAGCAGAGTTTCCAGAAGGTCTGGGACTCAGTGTTATTTGTGAGCGCGAAAACCCTACCGATGCCTTTGTATCCAATATTTACCAAAGTCTGGATCAAGTACCTTCTGGCTCAATTATCGGTACTTCTAGCCTTCGTCGACAATGCCAACTTAAGGCGATCCGACCGGATCTCGAAATAAAAACATTACGCGGCAATGTGGGCACTCGCCTGAAAAAACTCGACGAAGAAATCTATGACGCCATTATCTTGGCATCAGCTGGATTGCTGCGTCTGGATATGCGTTACCGCATCAAGTCAGAGATTTCTCCCGACGAAATGCTGCCAGCAGCAGGCCAAGGCGCAGTAGGTATTGAGTGTCGTGTAAATGATACTAAGACACAAGAACTGCTGGCTCCTCTGAATCATGCTATCACTCATGCCAGAGTTACGGCTGAGCGTGCAATGAACCTGGAATTGCAGGGTGGTTGTCAGGTTCCTATTGGTGCCTTTGCAGAACTGCAAGAAGATGGAAAAACACTACGTTTGCGTGGTTTGGTTGGCGAAGCCGATGGCAGTCGCCTGTTAACCTTCGAACACAAAGCGCCGCTTGATGAAGCAGAATCCCTTGGCAAACAAGTAGCAGCTGCACTATTAGAAAAAGGTGCCGGAAAAATTATCGAGGCGCTGCTTTAACTCTTTCTATGGGTCGCATCATCGTAACACGGCCTGAAGGCCAGCAACATGAGCTAATGGCCGAGCTACAAGCGGCCGAACTACCCGTTGTGCATGTCCCTCTATTGTCTATTTATCCACAGCCAGTGCCTCCGCTGGCTACCGATAAGGCCGATATCCTTATCTTCATCAGTCCTAATGCGGCCACCTTTGCCTATCAACAGTTATCCACCGAACAATGGCAAACACTCAACAACAAAACATTGATTGCGGTAGGCTCAGCAACGCAAACAAAACTCACTTCGCTGCAACTTAACAACATATCTATACCGAATCATGCAAATAGCGAAGGGCTTTTGGCTATGAAGCTACTACAGCATGTGCAAAATAAGCGTATAATATTAGTGTGCGGTGTGGGAGGCAGGCAGCTCTTGCAGCAACAGTTGTTAGAACGGGGCGCAGAAGTCACCCGTTACGAAGTGTACCAACGCAAACCAATCACACCAGAATTATTGGTTAGCTATCAGCAAACGCTTGAAAGCAATGACCACTGGTTACTTACCAGCCAGGATGCCATAGACGCTTTGTGTCAGATCCCATGGGCTCACGTTCCACAAGCCATCGTAAGTAGCCAACGCTTAAAAAACTATGCCGAAGACAAAGGCATACATATAGATGCCGTCAGCACCTCGGCATTATCTTCAGATTTAATCCAGTGCGTGGTGCGTATGTCACGTCAGTGATCATGGAAATGTAATGATGAGTAAAAATAAAAAACAATCTCAAAATTCCGAAACGGAAAGCCCCCAGATCGAACCCCAAGAAGCTGTTGAAACAAGCTCCGAGGCAACAGAAACGGAAGAAGCCGTCCTGTTAGAGCCCGAAGATATTCACCAGCAGCCAACAGCAAACAAAACGTCGAATAAAGGCGTAGCCGTTGCCATTCTTTTCGCTTTGGCAGCCGCAGGCTTTAGTGGTTGGAGCTACTATCAGCAACAACAAGCGCTCGAAGCTCAGCAAGTTGTGGCCAATAAATATCAACAGTCGTTAGATAATGCTGAACAAACCATTGCGGATTTTGCCAGCCAGCTACAAGCTCGCAATACCCAGATCACTACGCTTAACCAACAGCAACAGGCCATTCAGCAACAGCAAACGCAAACCCTACAACAGTTAGCCATCGCCCAAGATCGAATCAGGCTGCTAACCAATCAAGGCAAAAATGAGTGGTTGCTTGAACAGGCCGAATATTACCTGACTTTGGCTCAGCAAAAACTTCTATTTGAACAAGATGTTCAAACTTCGCTGGCTCTGCTCGAAGAAGCCGATGCCAGCATTAACAAGATGAGCGATTTGCGCCTTAATACCATTCGCGAATCCATTGCCAATGATCGAGCTCATTTGCTCACACTACCTAAAGCCGATACAGCAGGTTTAATCAATCAGCTAGAAGCACTACGCTCTCAACTCTATAACCTGGAACCTGACACACTCAAACTACCGGATCTCGCTGAGCAAAAGCGCCCAGAAGGTAAAGAATGGTTCGACAAGCTGATGGAAACTCTTGGCAATCTGGGCGATGACTGGATTCGACCTCACTATCACGATCAAAAAGTTCCTAACTTCTTGCCACAAGAACATAAAGGCATTTTAGTAGCGACATTACAATTGGCTCTGTTACAAACTCAAGCAGCCGTCATGAACCACGACCAGAAACTGTTTGACTCACGCATCGTCGTGATGCAGCAATTGCTAAAAGACTTCTATCGGCTTAATGAGAGCGCTCAAGCGATTTCAGATGAGATAACCGCTCTGTCTCAGCAGTCTGTCGAGAATACTCAAGAACCCATTTATCTTTCTTCTTTGAATCAACTCAAACAAGAAAAAGAAGCTCGTCGACTGGAGTGGCTCAACGCTAATTCAGGTGTCGACACAGAGGAGCTTTGATCATGAAATGGATTATTCTTATTTTACTGATGTGCGCTGGCGCTGCTGGCCTTACCTTGCTCATTCAAGTCGAAGGCTTCATGGTCATTGCTCGCGAAAACGTTACCTATGAAATGCGAATCGGCGTTTTTCTGTTTCTATTAACATTGCTCATAATTACTATTAGCGTTGGCACTTTATTTTTGTCATCAGTTTTGCGCCTGCGAAAAGTATTTAGCTCATGGAGCTCTACCCGTGGTAGCAAACGTTCTCGTAGCCAAACAGTGAATGGCCTAATTGCTCTAACAGAAGGTCACTGGGAGAAAGCCGAAAATTATTTTAATAAAGCCATAAAAAAATCGGATACTAAACTCATCAACTTACTGTTAGCAGCTAAAGCCGCTCAAGAACAAAATAACCCCCATCAGAGAGATCTCTATTTAAAAGAGGCCGCTAAATTTGAACCCGAGGCGAATATTGCGGTGAGTGTGACTCAGGCAGAGCTGCAATTTAATAGTGAACAATACGAGCAAGCGTTAGCGACTTTAACTCAGTTGAGAACTCAAATTCCTAAACACCCTTATATATTAAAACTATTATCACGCTGCTATGCAGAGCTTAAAGACTGGGAAAAACTCTACGACTGTTTGCCCGATATCAAAAAGTTAAAAGTATTTAACCGAGAAAAATACTTGCAGCTACAAACGATGTGTTTGCACCAGTTATTAGTTACAACCGCAGAGAAAGGTTGCGAAGCCCTGCAACAAAAATGGCAACAACTCAAAAATGAATACAAGAAAGAACCTAAAACCGTAGAGAGTTATGCTCGACTTCTTATCGAGCTAGGAGCACAGGCCGAAGCTGAAGCACTGCTTCGCAGCACCTTAAAAAAACAATATTCTACGGAACTGGTCTACTGGTATGGCAAAACCATTGGCAGAGATCAAACCAACCAAATTGCCTTTGCTGAGAGTTTATTAAAAAAGTTAGAGAAAAGTGCAGAGTTATATTTGGCACTAGGTACCTTGTGTCATAGAGAGGAGTTATGGGGCAAAGCTAAAGATTACCTGGAGCAATGCATAGAACTCAATGGTCCAGTAGAGAGCTACCTGATTTTGGCTGATACTTTAAAGCATTTGAATGATGAAGAGGGTGCAAATAAAATAATAAAAACAGGGCTCAATAAGTCAGTTCAACAACAGTCGAATAACTTAATCAGTTCGCAGTCAATGCTATCTCTGACTCACGGTATTTATTAAATTTTATATGAGCGCTGTCTATTCAGCGCTCGCAACTTCTTTCTCTTCCTTTCGTAAAATTATCTATTACTTCATCCCCATCAAGAACATAATTATAAAGTCTAACCTCACCGATACTCCCAGGAAAAAATCCTGATAAGGAAGAGGTTCTGCTACCTAAACGTAAGACTTCATCATTTGAAAGCGAGCCCATTCTGTCTCTTGGATCCGCTGATGACTTTAGCTCACCGTCTAAATAAAACTTAATACCATCGGCTTGTTTTCTTGCAACGGTTACATGCACCAGATGCCACTGTCCATCAGCGACAAAAGCCTTACTAATATAATTAGTGCAAGAAGACTGCTCAGATTTAGGGGCGCAAACCCAGTCTCCATCTCCATCAGCTAACTGCATAGACAAAATACCCTTGTACAGATGAAAACTAAAGCCTTTAACATTGCCACTGCGTTGTTCAAATCGTTTATCTACAATAACCACAAGATCCTGAGATTCCGTCTTGATCCACGCACTCATGGAGAAGTCGTTCTCACCAAAATTCAAAGAGGCATGGTTTTTTATCTCAACATAATCATCAATGCCATCAAAACAAAATGCCATACTTTTATCATCGGGCGCCAAGGTAATACTGGTTTTAGGAAAAATCGTTGGCAGAACCGTCATACTTTCTAGTTCTTCTTTCACATATAAAAACAGATAAATACTGAAAGCAAACATAGAGGCTACGATAACTGATGCAATGTATATAAACTTTCTACTACTGACATCAGAGCCTTGAGTGTCTAAAATTTCCTTCCGCTCTGATCCTTGTGGAATAACTTTAGCTTGTAAAACATAACCTCGTTTGGGAACCGTTTTTATACGGCTAGGCAAATCTGGTTGATCATCAATGACTTTACGCAGCGATGCAATATTGCGATTGAGAGAGTTTTCATTAACGGTTTGTTTTCCCCAAACATTACCGTAGATAGTTTCTCTCAATACCAATTGTCCCGCATGAGTCGCCAGCAATACAAGAACGGCCATCACTCTTGGTTCAATTGAAATGACTTGCTCACCATTAGTAATACGATTTTCTTGTGGTTCAACAAGTAAATGATCAACAAGAAATGGTTGAGACATATCCATGAAGGTAAAACCTCTGAAATCCCCTATTTGCTATACAAACTCTGTTTTAGAATAAGAGCATTAATTAAATATCAATGTTCTTTATTCGCCTAATATAGCAGGCTTACATATAGATTAGGATAGCAATAGTAATATTTAACATTACGAATACTCTCACAAGTACTCAATAAATCAACTTATGATTTACGAGTTTGAGAACAATCTAGAAAAATTCTCATGTCACTCTCTATAAGCTTACTAATGGATGGATATTTATTAGGGTTATTCACTCTCCTAATTTTGAAGCCATTTAACGACAGCTCTTGAAAGAGAATATCGAACACTATGCTCACATAATCACATAGGAGAATATAAAGTTTGATAAAACATTACAGAGCCATAAAATAAACTCCAAAGTACCCACTTTAATATCTGATAATGAAACAATAGCGAGCTCTCTTCTTAACAAAGTGACTTTATACGAGAAACTGGCATAAGTACTTATAGATCTTCCATCGCCCATTGATTAAATGACACAGAAACCACTTCAATTTTTAAAGACGATATGGGTTCTATTTTATGTATTGGTTTTCATCAACTGAGGCCATGTTGCTTCAGTCAAGGGAGCCTTTCATCCAGGTACTTAGGTGATAATAATGATTATTACTATCGTCTTTGTATTAAATTTCCAGTTAATCCGCTTTGCTGTATAATTCGCGCACTAAAATTTACCAGCTTTCGGATAACCTATGTCAGTCGAAAAATTTGATCCCAAGCAAACTACCACCATGGAAGCACCTAATAAGATGATGGGTGGTCAAGCGCCAACAGCTGGGAGCACTGCAAAAGACTCAATCCCTCGAGTAGGCTTTGTCAGTCTGGGCTGCCCTAAAAACACCGTCGACTCAGAGCGGATTGTCACGCAGCTAAGAGCCGAAGGTTATGAATTATCAAATAGTTATGAGAATTCTGATGTAGTCGTGGTAAACACTTGTGGTTTTATCGACGCAGCTGTTCAGGAGTCTTTGGATACTATAGGAGAAGCCTTAACCGAAAACGGCAAAGTCATTGTCACCGGTTGCCTTGGCGTTAAAGAAGATACCATTCGAGAAGTTCATCCCAACGTACTGGCAGTAACAGGCCCTCACGCCTATGACGAGGTGATGAATCAGATTCACGAGCATTTACCTCCACAACACGATCCCTTCATGGATCTGGTGCCACCCGCAGGCCTTAAACTTACGCCTCAACATTATGCCTATCTGAAAATCTCAGAGGGATGCAATCATAAATGCACCTTTTGTATTATTCCTTCGATGCGTGGCAAACTGGTCAGCAGAGATATCGGAAGCGTGCTACAAGAAGCTCAAAACCTTGTCGAATCAGGCGTTCAGGAGTTGTTGGTTGTCTCACAGGACACCAGTGCTTATGGAATTGATACCAAATACCGTACCGGTTTTTGGAACGGTATGCCCGTTAAAACGCGTTTTAAAGAACTGTGCGCTGAATTAGGTAAACTCGATGCCTGGACGCGTTTGCATTATGTCTACCCTTATCCTCATGTTGATGACATCATTCCCTATATGGCTGAAGGAAAAATACTTCCTTACTTAGATATCCCTTTCCAACACGCTAGCCAAAGTGTATTAAAAAACATGAAGCGACCAGCTGCCAGTGAGAAAGTGCTCGGCAGAATTAAACAGTGGCGAGATTTATGCCCAGATATGACCGTTCGTAGTACTTTTATTGTCGGCTTCCCAGGTGAAACCGAGGACGACTTTAAAGAACTGATCGATTTCTTGTATGAAGCTGATCTCGATCGAGCTGGCTGCTTTAAATATTCTCCAGTCGAAGGCGCCAAAGCTAATGATTTAGCTGATCATGTCGATCCAGACATTGCTCAAGAACGCTGGGAAACGTTTATGGCTGTTCAACAGGAAATCAGTGCCAATCGACTGGCAAAGAAAGTAGGAAAAGAATTAGATATTCTAATCGACGAAATCACCGAAGAAGGCGCCATCGGCAGAACAAAATACGATGCGCCAGAAATTGACGGTGTTGTACATATTAAAACGGAAGAAGAGTTAGAGGTAGGTGATATGGTGACAGCAACCATCACAGGCTCTGATGAATACGATTTGTTTGTCGAATAAATGATTCCAAAAAGATAGAAATAAAAAAGGAGGCTTAAGCCTCCTTTTTTATTGTAACTAACTACCGATATGCTTCTCTAAAAACTTTTCAATTTTTGTATACAGCTCGTAGTTGTTTTCTGGATTTCTAAAGCCGTGTCCTTCGAAAGGCTTCACTAATGATTCGTATGGATAATCAATTTCATCCAACGCTTCAGTTAATGAATAGTAATGCTCCATAGGACAAATAGGATCGTCTTTACCATGAACTAAGAACAAAGCGGCTTTTAGCTTATTCACGTGATCACGTGGTGAACGCTCTGCCATAAAGGCTTCATCACCGTAACCCCAAGCTTCTTCTTCGTTCTTTCGGCCATAGCGAGATTTATGATAAATATCATATTTAAAGGCTCGAATATCGTAAACACCTACATAAGGAATTGCGCACTTATAAAGATCAGGTTCGCGGATCGGGCCCATCATCGCAGCATAGCCACCGTAACTTGCGCCATAAATACACACACGCTCTTTATCAACGATGCCTTCCTTTACTGACCAAAGTACCGCATCGGTCAGATCGTCTTGCATTTCGCGACCCATTTTTTTGTAGTTATCATAGATGAAATCGCTACCACGACCACCAGAGCCACGATAGTTAACCTGCATTACCGCATAACCACGGTTAGCTAAGAATTGAACGGCTCTGTCATATCGCCACTCATCTTGCACACCAAAAGGTCCGCCGTGAACATACTGTACCAAAGGCAAGTTTTTCGATTTACCTTTTGGTAGAGTCAAATAACCACGGATTTCTAGACCGTCTCTAGCTTTGAAGGAGAATGGTTTCATTTCTGCCATTTCTTCTGGCTTAATCCAATCTCTAACATCCAACAAGTATTCTAATTTGAAAGACTTAGTGTCCATCATAAAGAAACGACCCGGACGACGATCACTCCAAACACGAACAAGTGCTTTGGTGCCATCAGCAACGTGGTTAATGATATCAACCTGCTCACCTGGGAAAGCCGCTTGCAAACCTGCTTGTAACTTTGCACGAGGATGTGATGGATCAAAGAAGTGTGTCTCAAGATAGCCAGGCATCATTTGAATACCCACTAACTCAGGAGTTCTATAATCACCATCGAAAACTGAACCAGAGAGGTCTGCATCACCTTCGATTTCGTAAACCAGATCCATTTTTTTGGTATTCAAGTTTAGCAGGTAAATACCTCGCTTTTTCCCTTTTTCGCGAACATTCAGATAAACATGATCATTGTCTTTGGTAAAGCTCATCGGGCTAATACCAACTGACTTGTCATCATACTCGTTTAAGAGTTCCCATTCTTTGGAGTTCTTTTTACGAGTGTGGATGCGAACTTTCTCTTCATCAGGATCTCGAGAAACTGAAACTCTGACTTCATGGTTATGGTCAGCGCGCAGGCTCGCATTCTTTTCGGGGCTTTTGTCGACCTTGCGTCGTGAACCCGTATAAACATCTAACTTATAAACTTCGGTAAAGCCACCTTTGCTCATGCTGATCAAGATATTACGAGGCTCATCTCGTAAAAAGTTCATAAAGTTATAATTTCTTGGGCGCTCTGCGCTTCTACCTGGCTTTTTTGGAGCTGGAAGAAGTTGAACTTTTTTGGTGCCATCAATGCTACCAGCAAACAAATAGCCTGTTCGAGCAGCCTGTGCTAATGGACCAATTTTTCGGATCATAGTGGCGTAAATACGCTCATTATTGAACCAACCAAAACGGCCAATTTCTAAATTATCACGCTTAAAATTAAAACGTGCCTTGATTTGCTTAGTCTTCGCATCTAACACCGCTAACTGGGTGTTACCATTAATTTTGACTGTTGCAGCATAATGTTTGCCATCTGGCGAAACATTCAAGCTGATGATGGTTGAGTCTTTAAAAAAGTCTTCAACCGGAATTTCTCTTGCCTCAATAACTGTCGTTATCGATAAACAAAGAAGAAAAATAAATAACTTTTTCATCCTTATTCCTCAAAAGTTTAAATAGGACTAGTGATCAACCCAATTATCTCTAATTCTGATTATTAGTGAAGGGAATTAATAACAAAACTCCGTGATTGCTTATGCCGCTCGCAAATAACGAACGGCATTTCACAGATAATGAACTGGATTCAGGTAGGGTTTATTTACCGATGTGCTTTTCTAGGAACTTTTGCAGCTTGGTGTATAGCTCATAGTTATTTTCTGGATTACGGAAACCGTGTCCTTCAAATGCTTTAACCAACGACTCATAAGGGTAACCTCTTTCATCTAAGGCTTCTGCCAAATCGTCATGGTTATCGATAACCACTCGCGCATCATCTTTACCATGTACCAGGAAGATAGCCGCTTTTAGCTTGTCCAGATGATTAATTGGAGAACGTTCCTTCACAAACTCAGGATCATCGATACCCCAAGCTTCTCGAACAAAACGGCGACCATACTCGCTTCTCCAGGTGTCAGCTTTTTTCCATAGGTTGATGTCATACAGACCAACATAGGCAATGGCGCATTTGTAAAGATCAGGCTCCTTCACAACACCCATCATCGACGCGTATCCACCATAGCTCGCGCCGTAGATACACAGACGCTCTTTGTCAGCATATCCCTGCTCAACAGCCCATAGAGTCGCATCGGTTAGGTCGTCCTGCATTTCCATACCCATTTGCTTATAGGCATCATACTGGTAGCTTGAACCACGACCGCCTGATCCACGATAGTTCACTTGAAATACTGCATAACCTCGATTGGCAAAAAATTGTACTTCACGGTTGTAGCCCCATCGGTCTTGCACGCCATAAGGACCACCATGAACCATCAGAATCATAGGAAGATCTTTTGACTTGCCCTTAGGTAGCGTTAGATATCCGCGAACTTCCAAGCCGTCTCTTGCTTTAAAGCTAACAGCCTTCATCTCCGCCATTTCTTCTGGCTTGACCCAATCTCTCACATCCAAAAGGTACTCAAGCTTAAATGTCTTAGTATCCATCATGAAGAAACGGCCTGGTCGACGATCACTCCATACTCTAACCAACGCTTTGTTACCATCGTCAGTCAAATTAACAAGGGAAACTTCATCTTCAGGAAACGCCGCTCTTAAACCAGCATCCAGTTTTGCTCGAGGATGGCTAACATCAAAAAATTGAGTTTCATACTTGCCAGGCATCATTCGAATGCCAACAATCTCTGGTTTATCCGTATCGTTATCGTAAACAGAACCTATAACATCAGCGTCACCTTTTATTTCATGAATGAGCTGCATGTCTTTTGTTTTCAGGTCTAGCAGATAGATACCACGTTGCTTACCTTTTTCACGAACGTTTAAGAAAACCTTCTGGTTGTCTTTCGAAAAGCCGAGAGGATCGATGCCAACAGATTTATCATCGTATTCCGCAAAGGCTTCCCAGTCGTCAGCTCCCTGCTTACGGGTGTGAATATATACTTTCTCTTCGTCGGGGTCCGTCGACACAGAAACTCGAACTTCTTTGTTATGATCGATGAGCAGTGATGCGTATTTCTTCGGGCTTTTATCAACTTTCTTTCTTGAGCCAGTATAAACATTAAGTTTATAAACTTCGGTAAAACCACCCTTGCTCATGCTAATCAGAATATTACGCGGGTCATCTTTCAAAAAGCTCATGAAGTTGTAGTTTCTTGGACGCTCTGCACTTCTGCCCGGTTTTTTAGGGGCTGGCAATAGCTGAACTTTTTTGGTGCCATCAATGCTGCCCGCAAACAAGTAGCCTGTTCGTGCTGCTTGAGCTAGTGGGCCCACTTTGCGGATCATGGTTGCGTAAACACGCTCATTATTAAACCAACCAAAACGGCCGATTTCTAAATTATCACGCTTAAAGTTAAAACGAGCTTTGATCTGTTTGGTCTTTGCATCCAATACTGCTAGTTGAGTGTCGCCATTAATTTTTACAGTAGCGGCGTAGTGCTTGCCATCAGGCGAAACATTAAGACTGATGATAGTCGAGTCTTTAAAAAATTCTTCAACAGGGATTTCTCTTGCTTCAATAACCGTTGTTATTGACAAACAAAGAAGAAAAATAATTAACTTTTTCATCCTTATTTCCTTAAAACTTAAGTTGAACCAACGATAACTTGATTATTATTAATTTTGATTCTAATTGAGGGAATTAATAACAAAAAAGCCCCTGAAACAGGGGCTTTTTTAGACTTCGATCAAAGGATCTTAGAAACGGTATTCTGCTTCTAATGACCACTCACGACCTAAACCAGCACCACCGTACATGTAGATGTTGTACCATGGGTATTGGTAGAAGTAATGAGTTGAGTCTGATGGAGGCTCACTATCGAACAAGTTAGCTACACGTAAACGTAAACGCATGTCATCGTTAAAGAAGTAAGATGCAGTGTAGTTATACGTGATGTGTGGCCCTAAGCGTGGCGCATCACCAGCAGCTTCATCAACTTCTGAACGGTTACGTTTTGGCGTAGAACCACGACGAATACCTGTTAAAGTTGTTGAGAAGTCACCGTTTTCGTAAGTGATAGAGCCAGAGAAACGTGAACGGAATGTCTGAGCAAAACCGCGAGTATCACGAGCATTAAACCAACCGCTTTCAGGGGTATTCTTATTAATTAACTTCATTACATTAGAGTAATCTAAGTTAGTACTGAAAGTACCAAACTCTGTATCCCAATTGCTAGTCAAGCTAATATCAAACGATTGAATACGAGTCTCAGCTGTATTGATCGGAGAAGCGGAGAAATCATCTAACTCACTAATCGTGTTACCATTAAGGTCAGTCTCTGTTGTTCTACTGATACGAGCAGCAACATAATCACAGCGACCTGCCTCTCGTAAGTCACGTTGAAGCTGAGTTTGGCCTACTTCATTACCATACTTACAGGTATAGTCATCATTCAATAAGCCTTGAATAGACTCAGTAGCAGCCTGATCTTTCAAATACTGCTCATTCCAAGTCATGGTTAAGCTAGTGTCATCAGTGATGTCTTTAACAAAACCTAAGAACATGCTGTAACCAGTCTCATCACGCAGAGCTTCTGCCGTGTCAGAGATTAAGTTAGCTGGATTACGTAAAGCAAAGATACCTTGGCTTTCACAGTCAGTCACATCGAAGTTAGCGCTATCACCACCATCTGCAATAAACTGCTCAAAACATGCAGTGTAGTCAGTTGCCCTAGTGTAGAAACCAGAACGAACAAATACTAAGTTCAAGTCAGGAGCACGGAAGCTACCAGAATAACCACCACGGATTAACAAGCTATCTTCTGGACGCCATTCAAAGTTAGCAGCAGGAGTGAAACGAGTTCCGATAGAAGAAGAAGTGCTATCATAGCTATCAAAACGGCCAGCTAAGTTAACAGTGAAGTTATCAGCTACTGGGATGCTTACCTCAAGACCAAGAGCAACACGATCACGCTCCCCCTGACCTTCGTAACCAGTCAGTCCCCACCAGTAAGAACCACTAGCGTTAGGGTGTGGAGGCTCTTGAAGAAGACCAGCATCTGGCTTCATTTCAATTTCAGTATTTTCGAACTCAGCAACGAATGCGTAACCGATAGGGCCGGCGTCCATTTCGCCTAACTCACCAGACATAGTGAACTGAGCTTGTTGAGTGCTAGTTTCGTTACCGTAAGTTTGGTTACCAACTAAACGATCAGCATACTGAGAAGGAAGAGGGTTGTAAAGGTTATCAATCAGACCCCACTCACCTTGACCATCCCAACCATCAATCCAAGACAAGGTGCCTGGAAGGTTCCAGAAATCACCAAGGAAGATATCGATAACTTCTTGAGATACAAATCTAACTTCACTGCTATTAAACTCATAATTACTGTGATTGAAGGTTAACTCCCAATCATGGGTGCCCCACATTCCACGAAGACCAGCAATAAGGCTAATAGATTTATCTTCAAACTGAGTAGACAGATCACGACCTAACTCAGCTGATGTGAAACGACGCTGAGTTAAAGACCATTGAGGCAAACCATAAGTAGCGTTAAGGTTTGTTGGATCAAGCGTATCTTCACTGATAGTTAAGTAATCACGACGTCTTTCTGCATCTGATTGGTGATAAAGAACAGTACCGAACATTTCTAAATCGTTGTTTAACTCGTAACGGCCATCAACAAAGACAGAGTGTTTAGTTGAAGGATTACGGAAGCTGTGCGACTGAGCATAGTCAAGACCACAGAATTCACCTGCATCTGGACGAGTCGCATCTACCATACCAAGAGTAGAACAAGCACCAGCTGGAGGGGTGACATAACGCAAATCACCTAACGAACGATCACCAAATTGATGGTAGTTGTTCAGGTCAAGCACACCACGAGTCAGAACACCATCACCAAAGGGATAGTCTAACTCTGAGTCATACTTTGAGTAATCAGAACCGTAAACACCTTCACGGTCTTGGTATTCGTAAGCGAAAGTAATGTTACCGCTTTCGAAAGATTTACCCGCTAACAACTGAACACGAGTCGTTGCTTTACCAGCGCCTTGCTGACCGTACAATACGTTAGCAATAACGTCGTCTACGTCTTGACGCAAGATGATGTTTACAACACCCGCAATCGCATCAGAACCGTAGATAGCAGAAGCACCCGTAGTCAAAATTTCGATACGGTCAACGGCTGCTGAAGGAATAGCACCGAAGTTAAATACAGTACCGTCACTCTGGTAAGCAGCTGGGTAGCTAGCTACACGGCGACCGTTGATCAAAGTCAACTGAGTACCAACACCAAAACCACGGAAGTTTAATGTTTCAACGTTTGGAGTAAAGCCGCCAGTTTCTGCGCCTTCAAGTTGAACACCGGTGTTTTGAGATAAATCGTTAAGAGCTTCAAAAACCGTTACATAACCACGAGCTTGCATGTCATCGTTAGTGATAACAACAACTGGCTGGGCAGATTCGGCTTGATTTCTTTTGATACGAGAACCGGTAACAACAACTTTCTGTTGCTCTTCCGCTTCTTCATTTTTAGATGTGTCTTCTTCAGCTGACCATACTTGGGTAGAAAACGCCAAGCTGGCAGCTGAGGTTGCTAACAAAGCTGCACGAACAGCTGTAGCAATCCTGCTTTTTTCACTCATTCTCTGTTTCCCCTAATTAGATTATTAGTACAACAAATGTTCTAATTTAGACACGACAGTTTTGCACAAGGCGATTTAACCCCGATTTATTATTTTCGAACGTGCCAACAGACATCTCGCGCAGAAATTGTACACTAACAAAATCAAAATTTCATATTAATTTCTGCAAAAAATTCTCGACCCACAGCATCGTATTGTCCCCTAAAAAAGTGTGGCCATTGTCCTAGGCTGTCATCAATAGGAGGACGCTCATTTGTTAGGTTACGAATCGTTAAAACAAAGTCATTATCATCCAAAAACTTCCGTTTAATCATGAGATTAGCGGTGTACCACGATGACAGACGCCCGCTTCCATCACTTTTTGGAAATGAACCTTTGCGGAAAATGGATAAAGCCGAACCCCAATTTTCTGACGCCCAAGAGAAGGTGAAATTGCTTCTTGTACGAATTTCGTTGTTCGATATGTCATCACGAAAGTTTTCATTTAATGTGGAATATTCACTTGCTATTTCTTGTATCTCGGTATTTAAGATGTGTGAATAACGTAAATCAATACCGACCTTTCCCCAATCATAAACGTCTGAATAGGCACTCAAACCTAAATCAATACCCGATTGTTTACGAAAAGCACGATTCACTGGCGTGTTTACAATTTGATCAATGACTCGATTACTCAGGTCATTTCTTTGAATTCGATTATCTAAACACAATGGATGGGATTGAGGATCAATCGTCTCGCCAGTGCGGAAGTTTGTTCCTGCGTTGCACTGTGCTTCCCAGATCAAAAGCTCAGATTCCAACTGCAACAACACCTGATTTCTCAGTTCAATGTCATAATAATCTAACGACACAATGAAATCCTGGCTGGGCTGATAGATAAACCCTACAGTCTGAGTAACCCCTTCTTCCTCTTGCAGATCTAAAGCACCGGCCCACTCAACTTGTACATTTGATTGATAGCTTTCATTTTGAACACAATCACTGAATGCGTTGCCGTCTTGATTAACACACTCATCAATATCAATGACATTGGTAAAATAACGGGTCTTATTAGCGAACAGATAATTTAAGTCAGGAGCTCTGAAACTGGTACTGCGTACCGCTCGAACACTGAGATCTTCGTTAGGTTTCCATTGCAGTGCTGTTTTCCAGGTTGTTGCGCCGCCGACATCACTTTTGTCTGAGTAATTATCATGACGTAATGCCAAGGTAGCTTCTAGCACTCCAAAACTGTCATCTTTTATTAGTGGCAACCACCACTCAAGGCCCAAAGCTAAATGACGACGCTCACCACCCCCACTAGCGCCTCCCAGACCATACCACTCAAAATTCGCGCTGCGTTGATCAACATCGATATCATAATCCGATTGGTTCCACTCAAAAACGGCTGCGTAAGTTGATGTTCCAGCAGGCAGTTCCAATGCATCGCCTGACATCCAGTAGGACAACGAAGTCATCGTAGAGTTAGCGTCATTAATACCTTTACCAACAAAATCCGCTAACTCTTCATTACCGTAATACTGGAAAATATTGCCTTCGGGATTACCAAATACAGGAAACAAAGGATCGTTAGATACATCATTAATAAAGAAGTTAAGAATTTCATCTCTCTTTAGACGTAATGTTTCCCGATAGTAGTTATATCGGCTGTAAGTAAAACTCACATTGTAATCGAAGCTGGCACTGGCTCCTTCAAAGCTCGTCATTAATGACCAGGAATCTTCATCAAACAGCAAGGTCTGATTGCCCGTTTCTGACGGGTGGAACTCTCTTAATATTTCAAAGGCATTGCCACTGGGATTGTTATTACCATCATTGGCCCAAAACGTTTCTTGAATAAACAGCGGGCTTCTTAAGTTGTTGGTTTGGCTATCCCAGTAGAGTAGATCCAAATTCCAGTGACCATTTTTGAACTCAACATCGCTGTGCGCAAATAATGACAAACGATTTCGTTCATTACGAATCGTACCGTCGCCAGTAAAGTTACGCCCACAAATATCACCGATATTATTGCCGCCACGGGTCACCTCTAAGGCAATCAATCCAGGATGGCTTTCGCACACCTCATTGGCGTTATTCAACCAGTATCGTTGGTTGGTAAAATCAAAAAGATAGATGGAGCGGTCAAAGTCATCATCATCGACATCTGCAAGCCACTCTCTATCACCAGCAAAAATAGGATCGCGTCTTTCCCACTCAAAGCCCAGGGCAAAATTATGGCGATGGAAATTCCAGCCTTTACCACCAGTTAATCGGAAAGAGTCACCTCCACCCTCTGTGGTACTGCCATAACGAACGCTAAATTGTGGCGCCTCATAATCACTACGCAGGATCACATTGATCACACCCGCAACGGCATCAGACCCATAAATGGCTGAAGCCCCATCGGTTAAAACATCAACGCGTTCAATTGCGGTCGTCGGGATGATGGCAAAGTTGAAGAAATTTGATTCACTTTGGTATGGCGTTGGATTAAGCGCAAGACGTTGGCCATTGACTAAGACCAAGGTACGCCCAGGCCCAAATCCTCGTAAGTTCAGCGCTTGTGCCGCCGACGTAAAGCCGTTGGGATATTGGTCACCTTCTAACAGCGCGCCAGTTTGTGCCGTCAGCGATTGCAGTGCATCATACAGGCTAGAATGTCCCAGCATGATAAGGTCATCGGCTGTTAAAGAGAGAATAGGAGAAGGACCGTTATCATCTACCTTTTTGATCAGCGAGCCGGTAACGGTTACTTTTTTTTCTTCCTTTTCTTCTGTCTCAATTTCAGCTGCACACACACCTGTAGTCAAGGTTGTTAAAGTTGCGTACGCCAAAAATTGCAATCGCTGCATTGAATCATCTACCCCAAGTGAATGTCGTTCTAGTTGTCTAATAGCTAGAGGTTAGTCGAATTTTTATAATAATTATGTCCAGGAAGCAACCATTGCTTACTCTGAGTGGAAATATATCACAATATATTTTATACCGTTACAACCTTCAGTGACCTATTTGTCTGTATAAATAAGCATCAATATAAACACCAAAGCCCAATACAGATCACTAAACCTGACCACAGCAAAATAACTGTGCAGTACCCCATAATCTGCCGAATTGATAACCCCGCAATCCCTAATAATGGCAGCGCCCAAAACGGTTGGATCATATTTGTCCATGCGTCACCAAAAGCAACGGCCATAGCAGCCTGATTAAGTGGTACCTGCAAAGACTCCGCAGCTGGGATGATGAGAGGAGCCTGTATGGCCCATTGACCGCCACCCGATGGTACAAAAAAGTTTACGACGCCTGCACTTAAAAACGTGTAAATCGGAAAACTTTCTCGTGTAGAGATATCAACGAACCATTGTGAAATTTCAGCAGCTAATCCTGACTGAGTCATCATGCCCATAATTCCAGCATACAAGGGAAACTGCAACACAATTCCAGAACACCCCTTGATCGCGGTTTGGGCTGCGTTCAAAAAGTGAGTAGGTCGCCAATGTAATATTAACCCCATCACAAGCAAAATAAGATTCACCTGGTTCAGCCCTAACCCGGCATCGCGCTGTATAAAGTGCACCCAACAGTAACTCATTATCAGAGTGGCTAATAACAAGTTAATAACCGGTGAGTGCTCCATCTTCTGAGCCGGGGTATCCAAACTTGCCTGGATGGGTGAGCTTTGCTGGTTTGGCTCCGTCTCAATGTATGGTTGAGCCTTTTTTGGCATCATCATCCAGTTGACCAAAGGAAGGGTAATAACCAAGGCTCCTACGATGATAAGAACCTGCCCACTGAATATCGTTTGCGACAATGGAATAGCTTGTTGATTTAATAGCAATCCAAGAGCGTCGTTTCCTGGCGAAGCAATCTTTAATGGAATAGAACCACTCAACCCTGCATGCCAAATTAAGAAACCTGAATAAGCAGAAGCGACTAACAAAGGGTAATGAACATTCTCTACGCGACGAGCAATTTCCTTCGCCATCACCGCACCAATAACTAGACCAAATCCCCAGTTAAGCCATGAGGCAAGCATAGCAACCACCGTGGTGACCACAATAGCTTGTCCAACAGACTGAACATAGCTGGCAATACTACCAATAAGCTTTTGCACAGGAGCAGCAAGTGCCAGGATATGTCCCAACACTAAGATCAACACCATCTGCATAGCAAAAGTGAGTAGACGCCAAATACCATCCCCCCAATAAGTGGATGTATTGATGAGCGCCTGGGACATTGCTAACTCTTTATCTAGCTGAATGCCCGTAGCGGCAATAAACACCAGGATAGTTATCAAGACTGCAAATAAAAAAGCGTCTGGTAACCAACGCTCCATCACACGCGAAAACGAATCCGCCATCGAAGAAATAACTGTCACTGTACCCTCAAAAGCTTTGCTAAAAAATAAATTATTGTTTTTATATACTCAGAACTAAAAATAAAGTTTTTCTATCGATGCAATATAGGCTTTAACTTCATCATTCAAAGGCGTGCTTTTGGCTTTTTCTAGCACAGAAGCTAGTACACGTTTTTCGTCGTCATTAATTTGCCCATCATCAAGGGCTATCAACAAAACACGTTCAATTTCTTCGATAGAATAACGTCCATCATTCGAAAATGATCGAATAGATTCCATCACCATATTAATGTGAGAAGGGATCTCCTGATCCGTTAGCGTTCTTTTTTCTCCTACAGAGCCATTATCTTTTGTCATGGTTGTTCTCCTTATTTAATCTGATAGTTCTTCAATCGAGCGAGATGATAAATAACTCATCACCTCGCATACTTTATGCTTTAATTGCTCACAAGAATATTCAAGGTTCTTTAAAAACTGATCTTCTGAAGCTCCGGCTTCGTCCAGCAAGTTAGTGATTGACTTGATCGCAAAAAAAGGCACTTTTGTTATCCAGCAAACCCAGGCAATGGCAGCGGCTTCCATTTCTTTTGCCACTGCTTTATTCGCTTCGATAACTTCGATGTCTTTGGGACTTTTTTCTAATGAGCTACCACTGGATACAACACCAAAGGGCAAGTTTAAATCATTAGCCATCGCCCTGACATTAAGAGTGGGATAATACCCAATAGATGATTGATCAAAACCAGGAAGGGGCACTCTTCTATCATGAAAAACAAAATGCTGGTCGCTTAAATAAACAGTACCAATATCAGCACCACGAGATGCAAAACCACCTGCGGTGCCTGCGCTAATGATAATATCAGGCGTTAAGTTTTTTATCGTGGCAAACGCGCTTAAGGTTGCCGCTTGAGTGCCAATGTTATCAACGTCATAACGAGAGTCTTTTCCACTAACAACAACAGATACCTCTAATGAACCAAGCATCCCATCAAAGATCTTCATGGGTAACAAAGGATCAAGTTTATGAGAGTTTTCACTCAAACCCAAAGCATCAATAATAGGTTGAGCTTCTTCTTCCATTGCCATTAACACAGCGACTCTTTTAATTTTCGCCATGTTTACATTCCTTTAACAGCAAAGATACCGGGAGCATTACGCCAGTAGTGTTTGTAGTCCATACCAAAACCAAACACATAGCGATCTTCAACAGTCAGCTCACAATAATCTGCGACTAAATTTTCCGTTGCTTTTCTGTCATGTTGTTTATCAACTAATACCGCTGTTTTTACGCTCAAAGCGCCGAAGTTTTCGCATGCTTTAACAATTTCGATGAGTGTATGACCTTCATCCAGAATATCATCCACAACAATGACATGACGTCCGCTTAAATCAACGGAGGGCTCGACACGCCAATGTATGTCTCGGCCAGATGTTTCACCTCGATAACGAGTTGCGTGGCAGTAAGCAACTTCTAATGGAAAGTTTAAACGCGTTAGCAAATGTCCAGAAAATACCAGGCCACCATTCATAACACATAAAAAAACGGGGCTACTACTCGTGTAATCTTGATTGAGTTGCTCAGCCATTTTATCAAGAGCTTGCTCTATCGCAGACAACTCGATCAGACAATCAGCTTCGTCTAACGTGCTTTTTAACATGTCATTATTCATCGGGGCTAACCCATTGGATCATGTTTTCTGCTGCTGCATGCTTATTATCTGGGGTGTCACTTTTCTGGGATTTCTCATTCATCCCTTCTATGTAGCCGCAGTCAATACATTCAAAAAAATCTTGTTCGTTTTTTTGATACGTCACAATACGATCTTGTGCTTGGCACTCAGGACAAACTGCACCAGCAATGAACCGACGGTTATTCATATTACACCTTCATTTACTCATTTAATCGCAGGATCATTCGATTTCTTGTTGAAGCACCTTCTGCTTTTGCTCCAACTCGTCTTGCGCCTGGAACCACTCGAGCTCCACTTCATCTAAGCGTTCTTTATCTTTGCGCTGAGAGTCTAAAACGCTAGACAACTCGGCTTTATTTTCTTCTTCATACAAACGAGTGTCAGCGAGTTTTTGCTCAAACTCACCTAAACGTTTTTGTAAGGAGTCCATCTCTGACTCCAGTTTATCTAAAACTTTTTTATAGGGTGCCAAAGCTTGACGCATTCTTGCTTCAAGTTGTCGTTGCTGTTTTCTGTCAACCACAACTTCTTTTTTAGATTCTTTGCCTTTGTCACTCTCTTTGCCCCACCGGTTTTGTTTTAGCCACTGCCGATAGTCTTCTGTATCGCCTTTAAATGGCTCAACTTTACCACCTGCAACTAAATAGAGTTCATCCACCGTTGCTTCTAATAAGAAGCGATCGTGAGAAATCAAAATGACAGCGCCAGAGAAATTCTGAATGGCCATGGTAAGCGCATCACGCATCTCCATATCCAGATGGTTGGTTGGCTCATCGAGTAAAATAAGATTAGGCTTTCTATACAGAATCAACGCCAGTACCAGACGGGCCTTTTCACCACCGGAAAAGCCAGCTACCGGATCGAATACTTTGTCGCCATGAAAAGCAAAGCTACCCAGATAATTACGCACAGCCTGCTCTGGTAAGTCAGGCTCTAGCTCCCAAAGATGTTGAGCCGCAGAATTACCGCCATGGAGCTGTTCAAGTTGATGCTGAGCAAAGTATCCGACATTGAGGTGGCGATTCGCTTCACGAACGCCTGATAACACCACTTCTTTACCAACAAGAGATTTTAATAGGGTTGATTTTCCGGCACCATTACGTCCAAGTAGCCCAATGCGACTATCACACCGAACGGATAGTTTTACATCTGACAGTACTTTGTGTTCACCATAGCCAGCCATGACCTCATCCAGTTTTAATAGAGGGTCCGGTTTTTTTAGAGGCTCTAGAAAATCAAACGAAAACTTCTCGCGTACAGCAATGTTTTCTACCGTTGCCATTTTTTCTAGTGCCTTAACCCGGCTTTGTGCCTGTTTGGCCTTACTGGCTTTGGCTTTAAAGCGGTCAATAAATGACTGGAGATGTTTTACTTTAGCTTGTTGTTTTTCGAACTGCTTTTGTTGTAACTGTTCTTGCTCAGATTTTATGCGGATAAACTGAGAATAGTTGCCACTATAATTGCGCACCTTTTTATTTTCAAAATGCAGAATACGACCAACAATAGCATCCAGAAAGTCTCGGTCGTGAGAAATAATCAGCAAAGTACCCGCATAGGCTTTTAAGAACCCTTCAAGCCATAAAACAGCATCCAGATCCAGGTGGTTGGTGGGTTCGTCCAGCAGTAAAACATCAGAAGGTTGTATTAGTGCCTGGGCCAAATTTAAACGCACCTGCCACCCTCCAGAAAGCTCTTTTACCGCCGACTCCATTTGTTGCTGACCAAACCCCAGCCCAGTGAGTAATCTGGCTGCTCTGGCTTCAGCGCTGTAGGCATCGGCTGCCTCAAGTAGCTGATGGGCACGAGCAATCGCCTCACCATCATTTGCCGTTTCGGCTTTAGCCAAAGCTTTTTGCGCTGCTCGCAATGTTGCATCACCATCGAGAACATAGCTTATGGCATCTTTGTCGCCTTCTAAGACTTCTTGCTTTGCATGAGCAATGCGCAAACCCGAAGGCGCCTCATAACGCCCTTCATCACAGGCCAGCTCTCCCAGGATCATCTGGAACAAAGTCGACTTTCCGCAACCGTTAGCGCCAACAATCCCCACTTTTTCGGCATCAAAAAGTGTGAGATCTAAGGCTTCAACAAGAGTGTTGGCACCACGAGAATAAGAGACCTCAGAAAATGTCAGCATAAAACACATGCTCCCTGGTCGCTTATTGAGAACCCAGTCAATTGATTAATATTCGCCATCTTATACATCAAATTTCGAAAACACTTATGTAGTATTGATACCCATCGCCATTCAAGGTGCAGCGGTATTGGCTGCGCGCACTCATCCTAATTACTTAGCGTATCTAAGCTCAAGGGATTCGCTTGCTGCCTGCACTATGAAATACTTTGGGTATAGTAGCCCAGCACCGTTAATTTCTGGCAGAAAGAACGCAAGTCATTCCATCGGTACTTTTTTTACGGCTTTAAGCCTGATATGGTCACAGAAAAAAAAAGTGTCGCCATTATGTCAGATTCAAATACCGTATTAATTACTCTTCTGGTTTATAAAATCATCCTCATAGCCATCGGGCTATGGGCCAGTCGTCGCAGCCATTCTACCACTGATTTTTTCTTAGGTGGACGTCAATTCGGTAGTTGGGTAGCAGCAATCAGCGCCTCAGCCAGTTCTAGCTCCGCCTGGACCCTGCTGGGTGTCAGTGGCGCAGCTTATCTGTGGGGATTATCTGCCATCTGGTTATTCCCTTCGGTGTTGCTTGGTTTTCTCTTTAATTGGCTTTGGGTTGCTCCGCGTATTCGTAAGCTGTCAGTACAAGAAGATGCCCTTACCCTCACCTCACTGCTCGTGACTGAGCCTCATCAGCCTTTAGCAGATACCATACGTAAAGCTGCAACCCTGATTATTGCGTTTTCATTCATCTTTTATATTGCCGCTCAATTCAAAGCCGCAGGCACCAGCTTTACCAGTGTTTTTAATATAGGCATGCCTGCTGCCATTGCCACCGGGGCGCTCATCATTATGGTGTACACCCTGCTCGGTGGATTTTGGGCTGTCAGTGTAACGGATACTCTGCAAGGTCTATTGATGGCTGCAGTGGCTATCATTCTGCCGGTTGCCGCGGTTATGGAAGTAGGAGGACTGAACCAGCTGTTTACACAGATGGGCACAACAACCATCCCACACTACATGGATTTAGCTGGCGCCAACTCTGGCATTGCCGCCATTGGCTTTGCTATTGGCCTGTTGGGAATTGGCAACGGTTATCCAGGCCAGCCTCATGTGGTCAATCGCTTTATGGCACTGAAGGACGAAAAAAGCCTGCGTCACGGCAAAGTGATCGCCATTACCTGGGCCGTTGTGGTGTATAGCGGCATGTTGTTATTAGGCTGGGCTACGCGAGTGTTGATTCCTGTGGTTGATAACAACGAAGATATTTTCTTTTTAGCCACGAACAGTCTGTTTTCTCCTGTGATTGCAGGCATTGTGATAGCCGCCGTGTTGTCGGCAATTATGTCGACAGCCGATAGTCAGATATTAGTGGTGTCTTCTTCAGTCGCCTATGATCTTAAGAAACGCAATGATGAAAGAATGATTCTGAGGTCACGGGTAGCCGTGATTGGTGTGTGCTTACTTGCGGTATTGCTCGCGCTATGGGTTGACCAGAGTATTTTCAATCGAGTCCTCTTTGCCTGGCACGCAATAGGCAGTGCCTTTGGTCCCGTCCTGATCATTCGGTTGATGCGTAGGCATATCAGCAATAAGGCCGTCCTTGGCTCTATGCTGACTGGATTTGCGCTAACGGTCCTTATTAATAGTCAACCCAACCTACCAGGCGATATCGCCGAACGTTGGATTCCTTTTATTACTGCACTGATGATTGCCTGGTTTGGCTCTCAGAAAAAGAGCGAGAGCCCCTAGTGCTCTCTAAATACAACGGGCTCTTCTTTCGCTGACGACTTCGAAGAGCCATTGCTCCATTCTGCCATTTTGGATTTAGCCTTATTAAACAGGTCCATCCAAAATTCATGAAACGCTACTCCTAAAACAATTCCGCATATTAATGCCAACATCCTGCTCTCCTGTAGTAATGACCAATTCAGTAAAAGATAATGCAGTCTGCGTGCCAAAACGTAACTTGTTGTTTTTTCTATACTTGTTGAATTTCGCTCTTAGATTTATTAGTGATTAGAACCAAAGATTGGCAAATTTGAAACTGACATCCATTAAAATTCCTTTTACTATCCCCTGAGCCAACTTCAAATAAAGAGAACAACAAACATGCAATGGTGGACATTACTGCCTCCTTTGGTGGCCATTATTCTTGCAGTGTGGAAAAGAGAAGTCATTTTGGCGCTATTGGTCGCCCTTTTCACTGCAGAAACCTTACTTGCCCAGTTCCACCCAGGACTGGGATTTATTCAGACTATTGAACGTACCGTTTCTGTATTTGCCGATGGTGGCAATACTCGAGTCTTAATGTTCAGTCTGCTAGTGGGAGCCCTACTCACCCTGATGCAAAAATCCGGTGGTGTCAGCGCCTTTGTGCAATGGGTTTCGCAACGCGGCCTGGCCCGCTCTCCTCAGCAGGTCGGTATGCTGCCGTCCTTGATGGGGATCTTCATCTTCATTGAGACTAACTTAAGCATCCTAACCTCAGGTATTTTGGCCAGAAATCTATTTGATCGTTGGAACATGAGCCGCGAACGTCTGGCCTTTATTATCGATTCGACTTGTGCGCCTATATCCGTCTTGTTGGTTATGAACGCCTGGGGAGCCTATGTACTCAGCTTGATAGGCGACTATGGACTCGACAATACAACCAGTGTGCTGGTTGGCTCGATTCCACTGAACTTTTATGCCATTTTAGCCATTGTGATGGTGTTTTATACCGTGCTTACCAATCGTGTTCACGGCCCGATGAAACATATAGAGAATCGCACTCAAACAGAAGTCACCGAAACCATCGAAAAACCGACTAAAGTGCGCTTCATGATGATGCCATTAGTCACTATGTTCATCGGTATCATCTTCTTTATGTGGTTTACTGGTAGTCAATCACTAGCCTCGGCAGGACAAAGTGCGGCGGGATTTTTTGATACCCTGCTTAAAGGCTCTGGCTCTCGCTCGGTATTATGGGCAGTGATCAGCGCCTTGATGGTAGCCTACTTGCTACTCAAGTTTGATCAAAAGCAATCTCATAAGACTCTGGTCACCTGGTCGTTTGAAGGCATGGGTAAGTTATTGGGATTAGTTACCACGGTCATGCTGGCTCTGGCATTAGGAGCGAGCATGAAGCAGTTAGGAACAGGCCAGTTTGTTGCTCAAATGTTGAGTGATACGCTACCCATTTGGGCAATTACTCCGCTTATCTTCCTTGCTGCGGCCATTATTTCTTTTACCACAGGAACCTCCTGGGGAACCTTTGGGATCTTGGTACCCATCGGCATTCCGGTTGCACTGACCCTTGGTATTCCACCAGAGCTGGTGCTCGCAGCCATCCTTGGTGGGGGTGTCTTTGGTGATCACTGCTCGCCCATATCAGATACCACCATTGTGTCTTCCTTGGCTGCAGGCTGTGACCATCTGGATCACGTGAAAACCCAGCTCCCGTATGCATTATTGGGAGCCAGCATCACGATCCTTCTGTATCTGGTCGCAGGCTTAATGATTTAGTCCTTACCTACGGTTGCTCGAGTTGTTTTTCCAACTTAGCAACCGTCGCCTCAAGCTCCGTTAATTTAGCACGTGTTTTTTGCAAAACACGTGTTTGAACATCAAATTCTTCTCGCGTTACTAACTCTAAATGAGCTAATGAAGACTGCAATACCTGACGAAATTGTTGCTGCATTTCGTCGTGCATAGTTTTGACGCCAGGCGGTGTTATCTGAGACAATTTGGCGGCTAGATCATCGATTATTTTTGCATCTATCATATTTAAAACAAACTATAGTTGAAGTTACTGCCACTATAACCAACCACAAGGGAATTTCAATGCTCAGAAGCCTTATTAACATCAGTCTGGTGAGCTTACTGGCACTTTCTCTGAGCCAAGAAGCCCATGCTGGTAAGATCTATAAGTGGGTCGATGAAAATGGCAAAGTCCATTACAGTGACAAGCCGCCTCCCAAACAACATAAAAGTGAAGAAATCAAAGTCAAAAAATCTGCAACCACTAAAAATCAAGTGGATACCCGCTCTGCTCAGCAACGAGTAAAAGATGCACAAAAGTGGCTCAACTCAACACAAGAAGAAAAAAAACAGAAGCGACTGAAACAACAACAACAGGCGGCAGAACAAAAACAAGCTCAAGAAAAATGTGCCAAAGCACGCAGAGCTTATCAAGAAGCCATTCGTTCGAATGCGCTCTATGACAAAGATAAAAAAGGCAACACCTACGTGATGAATGAAGAACAGCGACAAGCTGCATTTAAGGTGTTGCAACAACAGATTAAAACCTTCTGTAAGTAATCCCAAAATGACCAAAGAAACACGTAGCGCAATTAACAACTACAATGTTCCTCATTGGAGCGATGGCTTTTTTAATATTGATGATGACGGAGACTTGATTGTTGTTTCTAATCAGGGCAAACAACAACATAAGTTAGCTCATATTACAGAACAACTTACACAGGCAGGTACCCCAGTCCCCTTGTTACTAAGGTTTGGAAACATCTTGCGTGAGCGCTTTGATCAAATTAACCACGCTTTTCAACAAGCCATTGAGCAACAAGAATATAAAAGTCGATATACCTGCGTCTATCCCATCAAAGTAAACCAACAACGCGTTGTTGTTGATGAGTTGGCCAACCACGGCGCTATCGACTTTGGTTTGGAGTCAGGCAGCAAGCCTGAGTTACTAGCAGTACTCGGAACACCAATGCCAAAAGACAGTATCGTGGTATGTAATGGATACAAAGATCGCGAATACATTCGTACTGCACTCATTGGTCAAACGATGGGACGTCGAGTTTTTATTGTTATAGAAAAGTTAAACGAGCTGGATATCGTTTTAGAAGAAGCTGAGAAACTTAATATAGAGCCAACTCTCGGAGTAAGGGTAAGAATGTATGCTGTCAGTAAAGGAAAGTGGCAGGATACCGGAGGTGAGAAATCCAAATTTGGATTATCGCCGAGTCAGCTGCTAAAACTGACTGACAAACTAAAGTCTGTTAATAAAGCGCATTGTCTTAAATTACTGCACTGTCATCTTGGCTCACAAATATCCAGTATTTCAGATATCCACAACGGTGTAAAAGAATGCGCTCGCTATTATTCTGAACTGCACCGAATGGGGATCCCAATTGAAGTCGTCGACGTTGGTGGCGGATTAGGCGTTGATTATGAAGGTACACAGTCACACTCATACCATTCAATTAACTACTCAATTCAAGAGTACGCCAATATGGTGGTGCAAACGCTAAAAGACACAACCGAGCAAAACGCACTGCCTTGCCCTGAAATTATTACAGAGTCGGGTCGCGCTTTAACAGCCCACCATGCTGTTTTGATTGCTAATATCATTGATATCGAAAGAGCGCCAGGAATTAATGACCCTAAGAAAGCCAGCGAAGATGATGTCCCTGTTTTAAAAAACCTTTGGCGACACTATGATTCAGTCGGTGAAGAAACCGCTGTCGAAGCTTACCATGCAGCTAGTTATCATCTCAATGAAGCCTTAATGTTATACACTCATGACTCTATCTCATTAGAAGACTGGGCCCGATGTGAACAACTGTATTTTGCCACTTGCCGTAGTGTTGTTGAGCTCTTAGATGAAAACATTGTTGGCCACGAAGAAATTATTAAAGAGTTAGAGAGCAAGCTTGCTGATAAACTGTTTTGCAACTTTTCACTTTTTCAATCATTGCCTGATGCTTGGGGAGTGGATCAAGTCTTCCCAGTACTCCCTATCCACAACCTGGATAAGCCACTGACTCGACGCGGTATTATTAAAGATATCACTTGTGACTCAGATGGCCGCATCGAACAGTACGTAAATGGACGAAATATAGAAAGCAGCTTGTTTATACCTGAATATGACGAAGAACAGCCTTTTATGATAGGTATCTTCATGGTAGGCGCATATCAAGAAATTCTAGGTGATTTGCATAATCTGTTCGGCGACACTCACTCCGTTCATATCGAGCTTAAAGAAAATGGTGAATTTGTCGAGATAGAGCATACTGATGGCGATACCGTATCAGAAGTCTTATCGATCGTTCACTTTGAACCCCAAACACTTATCGAGCATTATCGTTCTCAACTAAACCAAGAAACCTTGACTTTAGCTCAGCAACAACAATATCTTGAAGAGTTACAACAAGGTCTGGTTGGATACACCTATTTTGAGAAGTAATATGACCATGAGGATTTAACAATGAAAGTAAATTTTGAAATTGATGCATCACCTGAAGAATGGAGACGTTTCTTTGGTATGCCAGATGTGTCATCCTTTCATGAAGAACTCATCAACCAAATGAAAGAAAAGATGGCTTCGGGCGAAGCAGGCTATGATCCAGCGTCACTGATGAAACAGTTCATGCCTGAGAATATGCAGCAGTTTGCAAACTTACAGCAAAACTTCTGGGAAAATATGTTCAAAACCAATAATAAATAGAAGAAATAATGATTAAGACTCGGTTAATCCAACCTTTGGTTGGCAGTATCTCTTTTGCTTTACATACAGTTAATACACTAACAATTTGTATTCCACTTTTTGTACTCGCTTTCTTAAAGCTACTATTGCCATTTGAGTCTGCGCGTAACTTTTTTAATGCTCTATTAAACTGGCTCGCCACAGCCTGGATCTCCATCAACAACATTATTATTAGAACAACAAAAAATACTAAAGTTGAATGTCATGGAGGTGAGAGCCTATCTGAAAAAGATTGGTATCTGGTGTTAGCAAACCATCAAAGTTGGGTTGATATTCTTATTTTGCAAATGGTGCTTAATAAGAAAATACCTTTCCTAAAGTTTTTTCTTAAAAAAGAACTCATTTTTGTACCAGTATTGGGACTAGCCTGGTGGGCTTTGGACTTTCCCTTTATGAAGCGCTATAGCAAAAGCTATCTAAAGAAAAATCCTCATAAAAAAGGAAAAGACTTAGAAACGACCAAAAAGGCCTGTGAGAAGTTTCAGCATATCCCGATATCGGTCATGAACTTTGTTGAAGGCACTCGCTTTACACAAGAAAAAGCCGACCGCCAAAACTCGCCTTACAAAAAATTATTAAAGCCTAAGTCAGGCGGTGTCGGAACCGTATTGTCGATACTTGGGGAACAAATGAGAACGGTTGTTGACGTTACCATTGTGTACCCAGGAGGCATTCCGACTTTCTGGGACTTAATGTGTGGACGAATCGATAATATTAAAGTGTTTATTAAAACCCATGATATTGCACCAGAATTGATTGGTGATATGAACAATTCCGAAACTCGCTTAAACGTACAAGCCTGGCTTAATGAAATATGGCAAGAGAAAGATCAGCTCGTACTTACGCACCAAAAAAGCTAAGGGAAATCCCTTAGCTTTATTAGAACCGACGCATTTTAATAACTTAAAATATTACGTCATTTAAATAAGAGATCTTCTCGATCATCAACTGCTACTTTTCCCTGTTCAGACAAACCAATTTTCTGTAATACTCTAATGGACGCGATATTGTCAGGACAGGTAATTGCTACAATGGTCTCGATTTTCAGTTCTTCGTAACCGTACTTCAATGTTGCCTTTGCAGCTTCGGTGGCATAACCATTGCCAGCATAATCTTCAAGAAAGCCATAACCAATATCAACATCGGTTAGAGCTGGGCGTTTTATTAATCCACAAGTACCAACAGGTGCATCATTTGATTTTAAACTGACAAGAAATAAACCAAAACCATATTGCTGATAACTGGCAATAGGTCCCTCGAGTAAATATTTCTTTGCAGCATCTAAGTCATGTATGTTTTTATCGCCGACATAACGAAGGAAATCGGGCTCGTTGGTCAACTGATAGATAAACTCAGCGTCCTCTTCATTGAACTCGCGCACTCTCAAACGTTCGGTTTCGAATAGCATAAGCGACTCCTAAGCCACATTTAGACCAAAAGGATCATCAATAGAGCGACTAGGCTCGGTAAACCATTTGGGCCCTTGCTCAGTCATATAAAAATGGTCTTCTAATCGGATGCCAAATTCTCCAGGCACACATATCATCGGCTCGTTACTAAAGCACATGCCCACATCTAGAGGCGTTGTGTCATTGCCAACAAGATAAGGCCACTCATGAATATCCAATCCAATGCCATGCCCTGTTCGATGAGGAAGTCCGGGTAACTCATACTCAGCACTTAGACCATTAGCAGCCAAGGATTTTCGCGCAGCGGCATCCACTTGCATACATTGAATACCCAGTTGTGCCGCTTCAAAAGCCGCTTGCTGTGCTTGTTTTTCGTAGTCCCAAATTTGCCGCTGGCGTTCGTTTGGTTCGCCGAACACATAAGTTCGTGTTATATCCGAAATATAACCATGAAGTTTGCAGCCAGTATCAATCAAAACAACATCGCCCTTTTTCAAATACTGTGGCTCTTTAACACCATGAGGAAAAGCGGTGGCCTGGCCAAATAAAACAATACAAAAATAAGAACCCGCGGGCGCCCCCACTTTCTTATGAGCTTCGTTAATAAAAGCTTCTACCTCCGTTGTAGAAATACCTTCTTGCAGAATAGCTGCTGCGGCTTTTTGCACACTTAGCGTCATATCTTTGGCTCGCTGCATCAAAGCAATCTCATTGACAGACTTCCTCGTTCGGCAATGAGCTGTGACTTCCTTCGCATTAATGATCTCCATATCAAATGCCAATTCTTGAATACCGTTAGCAACAAAAAAAGCGGTACTCTCATCAATCCCAACACGCAAAGATTTGCTTGTGTCTTTATTCATTCGCTGCAAGATTTGAATAAACAACTCATAGGGGCTTTCGTGCTCATGCCAGCCATTAACCGCCCCCTCAAGTATCATGAAGTCTTGTAACGAGCCTATTTCGAATACTGGTGCAATATATTCAAGTGGACCTGATGCGGGTAAAACAGCACCGACCATGCGCTCACTGGCATACCATTGTGTGCCAGTGAAATAGGTCAAATTGGTTCCGGCATTAAGATAAATAGCATCAATCCCCTGAGCCTGCATATAAGCTTGAGCCTTTGCAACTCGCGCTTGATGCTCTTCTAGAGTAATCGCTACGGCCTTGTCTGTCATATTACTTAAAGATGCTAAAGCCTGTTGCTGAGTGCTTCCTCCAACCCCTATAGTCATATTATTCGCTCCTCTTGTTGTATTTATTTGATATTAAGAGAAATTTGTTATTAAATAAAATGATAGTATTTCATCATAAGATGAGAAATTCTAATACACTTTGGCAAGCCGATGACAACAAAACGAACTCCCCCACTTAAAGCGATACAAGCATTTGAAGCCACCGCTCGCCATTTGAGCTTCAGCAAAGCGGCCGAAGAGCTCTGTGTTACACAAAGTGCTGTTAGCCATCAGCTCAAGGTATTAGAAGATTTTTTTGGCAAGCCGCTGCTAATAAGAAAAGGAAAACGTATTGCTCTGACTCAGGACGGAGATGACTTTCTTTCTGTAGTGGGTGATTGTTTTCAACGTATCGCTTCTGTCACCAATCACATACTAGAGCAACAAACTGTCCATTTAAAAGTGATGGCACAAACCTCAATTGCGACAGAATGGTTAGCTCCCCAGATCACCGAGTTTAAGCAGTCTTATCCCGACATATCCATCATGCTCAATATGGAGACCTTTGCCGCTAACTTTGTTGCCAATGATTACGACATCATTCTGGGCACCTGGCCAACTCCAGATGGCTTTGTCACACAAACACTGACCGATGAAGAATGGTTTCCGGTGTGTACGCCTGCTCTTTATCGTAAGATTGATGAACGCGATCCAGAATCCATTACGCAACAGATACTGAATACTTCAGAAAATGGCGAAGATTGGAATCTGTGGATGCAACACCAACAAATACGTAGGCCTACGCATCTAGACTTTCAATATTTTAGTTTGGCGCTGTTAGCCACCAAAGCAGCCCTTGGTGGCCAAAGTATTGCTCTTAGCAACCGTTTTATTGCAGGAGAGTTTATGGCAACGGGCCGACTAAAAGCGATTGAATCAATGAGCTACCCGCTTCCCTGGGGTAATTATCACATCCACTATCGGAGTGATAGCCATCGCAGCCAACCCATCAATGATTTTATTGACTGGATAAAGTCGACAATGAAATATCTGTAATGCTTTTTTGATTAAAATCATAAAGAAGATATTCATCATTAATTTTTTAACCAGCAACTTGTCATTAGATACTTTATGAAACCCCAGCACATTGTCAGAAATTAACGTAAGCTCTGTTCCGTCCATATTAGAAGTATAAATTAGCTTACTATCATTGTTGATACCATCCCTATTTGAACTCTCACTTTCTATTAGATAAACATTCCATTTTGAAAACGCACTATCCATATCTTCATCAGCTAACGAGAAGCTATAGACTTCTCGGTTACGCTCAAAAAGTCGATGCTTGTTACCTAAATAATCAACAAAAATAAAGTTCAACACCTTTGTTGTAACAAAACTCGATATCTTTTTGGTTAGAAAATTATTATTGCAATGAGCCTCTTCAAGATACTCATTGTCTACTAAGGAAAAACGAGTGACTTATTATTTGAAGATATAAGCTGTGTCATTTCTTTATGACATTTTTCACTTTGATGACTTTCTTCCTCCTTATCTTGAAACTCATTTTTAAATAAATACTACCAATAATAGACATCAACAGAATGCCGATGAGCCCAATCATTTTTACCATGTATTTCGTTTCCAGCTTATTCGTTTAAAGTTAATTTTATCGGTATTTAGTGGCTGGTATGTAAAGTTTAGGTAAAGAATGGAAATCGCATTACGCTACAGTGAACTGGTGTGAAAATGAGCTAAACCAAGGTATAGTGACTCTAAAGTCAATAAACGGGGCTCTCAATGAAAATAAAAACAATGATTCCGTTAGCATTAAGTTTGCTGGCAGGGACTCTAAACGCAGCCATCAAGTTAACACCTACTCCGCTTGATGAACTGAATTACCAAGGAAAAATGTTAACTGGTGAATACAACAAATCAATTACTTTGCCTGAGGATATTTTAGGTTTCCCAGTCGGTCAGCGTGTTGCATCGCCAGAACAAATCAGTCAGGCCGTTGTTCATTGGGATCAACAAAGTGATCGTATTAAAGCCTTTGAATACGCTCGCAGTCACGAAGGGCGGCCCCTGCATTATTTACTCATATCCAGCCCAGAAAACTTAGCTAAAGCCGACGAAATTAAAACTCAACTGGCTAAACTCTCTAATCCAAAACAGATGACGGAAAGCGAAGCAAAGTCCATTATTAAGCAGCTCCCTGGTGTTGCCTGGATGTCTTATTCGATCCACGGCAATGAATCATCTGGAGCTGATGCAGCTCTTGCTGCCATCTATCATCTTGCGGCCTCCGAAAGTGCCGAAATTAAACAATTACTCAAGGATTTAATCATCATTGTTGATCCTTTGATGAACCCCGATGGACGCGCTCGATTTTCGCAAGAGCTAGAAATCAACCGCTCTGTTGCTGCCAACGTCGACAACCAATCCGTATTACATACTGGTACCTGGCCTTATGGACGAACCAATCACTATTATTTCGATTTGAACCGCGATTTTATTCTCGGTGTTCACCCAGAAACTCGTGGCCGCGTCACCATGATCAACGAATGGCATCCTCAACTTATGATCGATGGTCACGAAATGGGCCCGATGAATACGTATCTCTTTGCGCCAGCAAGGGAACCTATTAACACTCATATTTCTAAGGCAAGAAAACAATGGGGCCTCGTATTTGCTAACGACCAAGCAGAAGCTTTTGATCAAGAAGGTTGGCGTTACTATACCGGCGAATGGTTCGAGAACTTGTACCCAGGCTATTCCAGTTATGCAGAGTTCCGTGGTGCGGTCCACATACTCTATGAACAGGCACGCATAGCCGAAGATGGTATACGCAGACCTGAGGGACGCATCGAAACTTATAAAGAAGCGGTCCATCACCAGTTTGTAAGTACTTTTGCTAACTTAAAAACGTTACAGAAGCATTCTCAGGCAATGTATCTGGATTATTTTAAAGAGAAGAAAGAAAATATTTCGAGTAAAGGTCCTTATGCAGATAGAAGTTTTGCTATTCTCCCTAGTAACAATCATTCGAGAATAAAAAACTTTATTGATTTAATGCAACTGCAGGGATTCGAACTCTATGTCACGACCAAAGAATTGGCGGTGAGTGACGTAACCGATCAGTTAGGTCGCAAGCAAAGCAAAAGGAAATTACCCAAAGGCACTCTAATTATTCCCAACAGGCAAGCCGAAGCGCGCTTAGTCGCTGCAATGCTAGAGTTTGACACTCCCATTAAAAAAGAAGTACTGGTAGAAGAACGCCAGCGTAACCTGCGCGATGGTTCATCACTTATGTATGATACAACCGCCTGGAACATCACCATGATGCATGGACTGGAGGCCGTCAGCTTTAACCAATATCTGACGTCGTCAATTGAAGCTTACAAACCAGCACCCACAGCACCAGTGTCACTTGCTTCCGAATCTACCATAGCCATTGCTGTTCAAGGCGATGACGATGCTTCTAATGGATTTGCAGCGCGCTTAATGGAACAAGGTATTCAACTGCGTGCGCTTGATAAAAAAACAACCCTGGGTGATATCGAATTAAGTCGAGGTTCTATCCTCATAACAAAGACAGACAATCGTAATTTTCAGCAAGCGATCGCTCTTGCACAGAAAGAATCAGAAACACTCTCTATTACATTATTTTCTGTTGAGAAAGGTCTGGGTGAAGGTGATCTACCGGATTGGGGCGGCAAACACTTTAGGCTCCTAAAGCGTCCTCAAATTGCCTTACTTTCTGGTAATAACTACTCTTCTTATGATGTGGGCGCTATCTGGCATTCAATTGATAGCCATTTGGGTATTCGATTTTCTCGACTCGACTCTAGCGTTGTCGATGGAATGGATTTGCGTCGCTACAATGTACTGGTGCTGCCTCATAAATACGGAAAAACACTTAGCAAAAACGCCTACCAGCGTATCGATCAATGGGTTAAGAATGGAGGAACCTTGGTCGCTATTGATGGTTCCGTTAGAGATGTAATAGAGAATAACTTAACCACTGTTAAACAACTTTCGGATGTTCTTGATAAAGCAGAAGATTATGATATATCCCTGCAACGAGAGCGCTTGGCACTTAGTGACGAGATCGATATGGAAGAAACCAATCAGCACATTGTTTCTGATGAGTTGAAATATCCCTGGGATTTAGAAGTAAAACGATTTAAAAAAGACCAACTGGAAAAACGTGATCAATGGCAACAACGTTTTATGCCATCTGGCGCCATGATTGCAGCTCGCAGTGATCAGAAGCACTGGATGAACTTTGGCATTCACCGTCACTTTCCTCTATTGTTTGCCGACAATCCACTGTTAATGTCGGACGATTCCAGTGAAGCCACTGCACGTATCGGTATTTTACAAGATAAAGAGAGTGGCAAGATCATTCAGCTTGCTCAATCAGTACTGGGTAAACGCAAAGCCATCGGTTGGTCAACACTGCCAGAGGATCATGATCTTATTGTTAGAATGAGTGGACTATTGTGGCCAGAAGCTGCGCAGCGTATTGCCAATACCGCAGCGGTGACACGAGAACAAAGAGGCGCAGGGCAAGTCATTTTATTTGCTGCACAGCCTAACTTCCGAGGCTCGACCAAAACAACCAATAGAATGCTTTTAAATGCACTCATTTATGGACCGGGACTAGGTACTCGTCCAACCATAGCACTTTAATAGCTTAGATAAGGCTCGCTCTTAATGGAATAAGAGCGAGTTTAATCAATCGATAAGGTTTCTATGTTAAAAAAACGTTCGATAAAAGGATTAGTAACACCTTTTTTGGTCGAATAAAAAGTAGCTTCTTTAGTCGCTTCGTCCGTTGTTAGATCAGCAAGTATAAACTCCACTCGACGAGCAATCGCTTCTCCGGAATCGATCCACTGGATATCTGGTGCTATGTGTTTCAGTTCCTCTCGAAACCATGGAAAGTGTGTACACCCTAGAACAACCACGTCTACCTTTGCAGCAATCAAAGGAGATACGATTTCGCGCAGAGGTTCTAGTGTCGAAAGCTTTCCTTGAATTTTTTCTTCCGCCAAATGCACCAAATCACTTGAAGCGACTCGTGTTACCTTACAATCTCTGGCAAAATCCTGAATCAACTGTTCGGTATACTGTCGATTAACGGTTCCTTCTGTTGCTAACAGTCCAATGGATTTTTTCTGGGTCAGTTCTGCTGCCGTTTTAATAGCTGGAACAACGCCAATAAATGGAATAGCAAACTCGGCCCGTAATTCATCAAGAACCGCTGTACTGGCAGAATTACAAGCAATCACCACGGCATCAAGTTGATGCTTATCCAGTGCCCACCGCAACAGTTCTTTCATGCGCTTTTCTAAAACTTTTTCTGTTTTGGTGCCATAGGGAAAGTAAGCATGATCAGCAATGTAATGGCATACCACCTCAGGCAACTTCTCTCTAATCGCATTAAAAACCGTTAAGCCGCCTATCCCGGAATCCATAATCAGAATTTGATGTTGTTTCATAGTGATTGGTCAATCGGTTTGTTAAGTAAAATATTGGCCATCAGTTTGGTCGCAGGCCCGCTACGTTCACCACGAGCATTGATCAGATATAGATTGATTTTACCACGTTCACCACCTTCCAGCGGCAAAACCATCAAGTTATTCAAAGCTAACTCTTGCTCTACATAAGAGCGCGGCAAAAAGGCAAATGCCAAGCCTCTCTTTAACACCTCGATAGAAGTATGAAAATGCGACACCGTCAAACGCTGTTCGCTTTTGAGCCAACCCGCATCCTGATTACGTCGAGAGCCTGTGTCTCTTAATACCACCTGACGATATTGCTCCAGATCCTGCATAGAAATAGCTCGCCCCAGCTGATGCAATTCATGTTGCGGATGAGCAACCGGAACAAACTCGGCCTCGGCCACATTTTGCCCAACAAAGCCAGTAGGTATACGCGGCGTTAATACTAAATCGGCTTCACCGGCAAATAGCATCTCGTCGGTTCCAGACAATGAGGTCTCCATCAACTTAACACGAGTACTACGACCATGAATGGCAAAAACCTCTAAAGCATCCAGCACTTTTTGCAGCGGATACAGAGCGTCAATAACCAGAGTAATTTCGGATTCCCAACCTTCATTGAGACAAGCCGCCAAAGACTCAATACCCGCAGCATCTTCGAGTAATCGACGTGCTTTTCGCAACATCACTTTACCCAGATCCGTCAATTCGGCTTTGCGGCCCTTCATTTTTAACACCGCACCGCCCAGTTGCTCTTCGATTCGAGAAATCGCATAGCTGACTGTCGATTGGCTCTTGCCAAGCAATATGGCCGCTTTTGAATAGCTACCTTCATCAATAACCGCAACAAAGGCAGCCCAGTGTTCCAGAGTAATTTTAGGATTCATCGTCCATACCATCGAATTATTCGATACTAATGTTCGAATTTCAGGGGTTATAAATCGAAATTTTCTATCTATTATACCTATCAACGCTTCAACAATCTAAGGCCAAATTATGAAACTACTCCATATCGAATCCAGTCTGTTCGCTGACCAAGGTGTCTCTACTCAGCTTTCTCGCGAGTTCATAGATGGTTTAAGACAGCAACATCCAGGCTTATCCATTCAGCACAAAAGCTTTGCGTCTACTCCGATACCTCATTTAGATGCGGAGTACCTGGGCGCCCTGATGACACCAGAAAGCGAACGTAGTGCAGACCAGCAGGAGAAGGTTCGTTTTAGCGATCAACAGATAGCAGAGGTTCAAGAGGCCGACATTTTGGTTATCGGTTTGCCCATGTATAACTTTGGTGTGCCTTCTACCTTAAAAGCCTGGTTCGATCATATTGCTCGCGCAGGTGTGACTTTTCGCTATACCGAAACAGGTCCAGAAGGACTGCTCAAAGGTAAAAAGGCTTATGTGATGGCTGCACGAGGTGGGCTCTATCAAGGTACTGATCTTGATACACAAACACCTTTCGTTAAAAACTTTTTAGCTTTTATTGGCATTACCGATGTTGAGTTTGTTTATGCCGAAGGACTCAACATGGGTGATGAGAGTAAAGACAAAGCGCTGTCTTCTGCCCGAGAGCAAATAGACGCGCTCGTCGCCTAAACCTAAAGTCTTTCATGGTGCAGGTAGGCGGTCAGTAAGCAAATCCCCTGAGCTTAGCTTTACTAAGTGATTGGGTGAGTGCGTGCAGCGCTGCAACTTGAACATCAGCGCTGCACCTTGAAAGACGACGGGTATAAATATCATCAACTAGAGGAGGAACTGACAATGATTCGCACCGTTAACACCCTATTCCATGCAAAAGCCGCCTCAGATGGCGATGGTGTAAAACTCAGTCGAGTATTTAGTCCTCGGCATGTAGCCCAACTCGATCCTTTCTTATTAATGGATGAGTTCAACTCGGATGCTGCCAGTGATTACATTGGAGGGTTTCCACCTCATCCTCATCGTGGATTCGAAACGATTACCTACATGTTGGATGGCAAAATGTTGCACGAAGACAGTATGGGTAACAAAGGCGAACTGTCTGCTGGTGATGTGCAATGGATGACCGCAGCTTCGGGAGTGATCCATTCTGAAATGCCTCAACAGTTAGAGGGCAGAATGCGCGGGTTTCAATTATGGCTTAACTTGCCCGCAGCAGAAAAAATGCAGACACCTTCTTATCGTGATATCCCTACCTCAGAGATACCACGAGTTCAGATAGGTCAGTCGAGTATTAAGCTCATTGCAGGTGAAATAGATCTGGAAGATAAGCTTTATACCGGGGCGGTCAAAAAAAATGCCACTCAACCTTTGTATTTGGATGTTCATATAGAAGCGAATGCATCCTTAACCTTGCCAGTGCCTTCAGAAAAAACAGCGCTTATCTATGTGTATGAAGGCGATGTAGAAGTAGAACAGCAAGAAGTGTTAAGTCAACAGCTGGCACTGCTTAATGAAGGTGATAGGGTAAACTTAAAAGGTGGCAATCAAGGCACCAGGCTACTTGTATTGGCAGCCAACCCACTCAACGAGAAAGTGCAACACTGGGGCCCCTTTGTTATGAATACTCGTCAAGAGATCGACCAGGCCATTAATGATTATCGCAATGGCGAGCTAGTTAAAGTAGCCAGCGCATAATCTTATCACTCAACTCAATGAGCCACTTTATCACAGTGGCTCTATTAAGAGTTTATTTATCCGTTAACATTTTAACTAAGCTATCACTGACAGAATGTTTGGGAAATTTTAACTTAAGTTGCTTAATATTTTTCTCAGCCTTTGTTCTATCGCCCTGCTCCCACTGTGCAGCGATCATTTTTTCCATATATACCGGGTGATCAGCATATTCGGCAATGGCCTCCATTAATTCAAGCTCTGTTTTCTTATCTTCTTTTGTCTGTGCCAAAGCATAAGCATAAAATCCATATAAGGCTAAATAGTTCGTATCGTACTTTCCTGGATTTTTATGCATGGCCAGATGGATAAGATAAGAACCAGCCTTTCTCGCTTGAGAAACTAGCATCAGAGTCGCTTCATCTTTGTAAAGTGTTCGAGGTTTAACGGCAACACCCATTTTCATAATTAAGGCTTCTGTAGCCTGCCCGACAGCGCCAGGGTTTTGTGCTGTGATCAGATTGCCATCAACAGCTACATAAGGCAGCATCGGTGCATTACTGACAAAAGCGGCTCCTCTTTGTTTTAACTTATCTTCTAAAAGAAAAGGAAGAGCATCTATAACATCACTTCCAAAGGCTTTTTCTTCACGGTTAGTAAAGGCATTCACTTTTTTATTCTTAATAAAAAACTCACCATTCTCCAGAGCGACATTGATAAGCGCAGCAGGACCATGGCAAACTGCGGCAATAGGCTTATTACCTTGAGCAAAGTGGCTCAATAATGACTGAGTATATTTGTCGAAAGGTAAATCAAACATGGCCCCATCACCACCCACCACAAAAACAGCATCATATTTTTGTAATACTGCTTTTTTTGTCGATATCGTTGACGCAAGTTTCTTGAGCGCTGGGGTCTTTGTTTTAAACCGCTGAATATAGTCTAGATGGTCTTTATTATTTTTAACAAAAACGGAGCCCCCCTCAGGGCTCAAAATATCTATGTTAACATCATGTTCATGTAAGATAAGGTATGCCTGAGCAAGCTCTTCCAAGTCATAACTTAGCTTATCCTCTTTATTTTTTGCATGACTAGAAATTAACATAGCTACTGTTTTCTTTTTGGCTTCGGGTGTTGCGCTAGCTACTGGAACCCATATAAGAAAGCTTAAAGCAATAAAAAGTACACGCATAATCATCTCCTAATATTTAATAGCTAATAACTAATGTATCAGCACACTCTTCTGAGTTTTGTGAAGATGAAGTGGTTCGATAACTATCCAGCAGTATCAATAATCAAACAGAAGTTGTTTTGTTCACTCTGAGTAGAAACCTGCCACCCGAACAGTTCACATATACGCTTGACTAAAAAAAGCCCTTGTCCGATTCCTTTGCTGCTTTCAGCCTTAGAGTTACATGCTAGAGGTTCCGAGACATTAATATCAGATTCATTGCTGAAAATGATGGCTAGTCCGTTTGATGAGATAGAGAGGCTACCTGATGATGAGTATTCAAGCGCATTTGACAGTAAATTATTGAAGAGGATTTTTAACAAATTTAGATTGGCTTTAACCATAAAATCATCGGGCAAATGGATATCTAATAAAAAATCATCACGATTAATAAGACCATAATGATCGACGATGCAATTTTCAAGAACATGCAATATATTTAGCACCTCGACTTGCGCAGACTCTTCTCTCGCCAGAGCCAGCAAAGTCTGTACTGTTTGTTCAATGTTAGAGATGCTCAGAGAATACTGTTCCCGTTGCTTTTCTGATAAGTTCGGGTGTCGTTTAATTTCTGACAGTAGATTTTTTAGAATTGTGATAGGTGTTCTTAGCTCATGGCTGACATCCCTGGTAAAATTAGCTTCTCGTTGCAAAAGCTCTTGATTATGCAAAATGCTTTCTTCTATTTTTTTAGCTAAGAAACCAACCTCATTACTTGGAAACTGTTTATAAAACCCCTTTTCTAAGACAGCTCCTTTGCTTTTCTCAACTTTATAAGTCAGTATTTTTAAAGGCGATACCGCTTTTCTTCCTACGATAAAAGCCAGAGCTAGAGCAGCAAGCAATATCACTAGCATAATGACGATAAGACTCACTGATACAAATGGAAGGTAAACTTTCCCCACTTCAAACTTAGATACATCAGCGACCAGCACCCAGGTTTTCCCATCCAGATGAATCGGCTTTACATGTATCGTTTGCTTGTTACCAAGCTCAAACTCGACTTGTTCAGGATCTTTTAAATGCTGTTGATAAACAGAAACGGGCAAATCGCTCCAACCAGAATAGAGTTTAAAAAAAGGAGAGCGAGGGCTTTTAATTTCTTCCTCCTGACGATAACCTCTCTCCAGAAATTCAGCTTCTTCTGCCACCAGCCTATTAAATACGTTATCTTCAACCATCCAAGAATAACCCATCAACAATAGACTATAGGCAAAACAAATGAACAAGGTAAAACCAACAAATAGGCGAATAATTCTCTGTTGAATGCTCAGACTCATAGTTGTCAGGACTCTACCAGACGAAAGCCGACACCATGTATCGTTTTAATCATGGCATAAGAAAAAGGTTTATCGATGGCTTTTCTTAAAGTATAGATATGGGAACGTAAAACATCACTGTCAGGGCAGTCGTCCCCCCAGATGGAAGATATCAATTCATTACGACTCAGCGCTCTTGGGTACGCCTGTGCAAGCTTAATAAGGATGTCGTAATCGGTAGCACTTAGATTAATATTGACGGAAGCTCGGGTTACTGTTCGTTTTTGACTATCTATTATCAAGTCTCCAACCTGCACCTGTGTGTCACTATGCAACTGATGGCGTCGAGACAGAGCCAGGCAACGTACAGCGACTTCTTCAAACTCAAAAGGCTTCGTTAAGTAGTCATCCGTTCCTGCATTGAATCCCATGATTTTATCACTGAGACTGTCTCTGGCTGTTAACATCAAAATAGGTATCCGACGAGAGCTTTGTTGATGAATCATTTGACACAGCTCAATGCCATCAATATCGGGAAGCGTCAAATCCAGAATCACCACATCATAATGATGTTCACGAATTAAATTTAGTCCTAGCTTCCCATTATGGGCATAATCGACAGTAAACGATTGATTGGTTAAAAAATCAATCAACTGTTCTGCTATCGACTGATTATCTTCAATAATAAGAATATTCATTGGGATTTGCTATTTTTAGCATTAATAAGTTCTAGTGCTTTTTCTATTTCAACATCGATATTATCTGACAATGTTTTTTGAGTCGACAACACCGGATAATGTGGCTTAACTCCCCCAGGCGACAAAGATCCGTTGGGCCGAACTAGAATTCGGGTAGCAACATAAGCTCTTAATTCTGAGTGAGGCAAATTAAACAGATTACCTTGTGCTGTCTGATTGGCATAACCTCCCGTCTCTTGACCAATCAAGGTAGCAAACCCATGATCTTTCATTGTTGAAGCAAAAACAATACCTGACGAATAGGTAATCGGACTTACTAAAAGATATACCTCTCCACGGTAACGATTATCTTCAATGGGCTCTACCCAATCAACCCACTCTTTTTCAATTAACTTGCCAATCTCTCCTCTGTAATTCAACCAGCCGCGATTATCAGAGTTCAACTTTTCTTTCATAGAAGAAACCATACGGAATCGATCATTCGCCAGATACTGAGTAAGATAAGTTGCTGTATCAGTATTACCTCCCGTATTATCTCGAACATCAACAATGAGTGATTGAATATTCTGCCTATTAATTTCAGCAAAAATGTCATCCATCAAATCTTCGAAAGAATCAGGATCAATATCAAAGTGCCCAATATAAAGATAGCCCGTGCCATCACCTAGCGCTTTGAAATAAAAGTCCTCTTGTATATCTTGACTGTCGGTAGGCTGCCAAGTCTGATCCTTAGTAAGTGTTAAACTAGAGATTTCTCCCTTGTATTTATAAACCAGTTCAAACTTATTCACAAAGCTATATACCGCCCATAGATAGATACCCAATCTATCGGCGATAAATTGTTTTCGAAGATATGCCGATTCGCCACCCGCATATTTTTGCATCGATTCCAACAATGACGCTACATCTATCTTATTGATAGAAAGCAATTGGCCACCCGAAGGTAATTTTAGACCGGAGTCTGTAACGTAAGATTGCTTTATAAACATTTGATCATGGTTATCAACAAAAGTCGTAAAAGGAAAAGCTTTATTGCCTTCCTTTATAAGTTGTTGGTACTCCTGATAAGGCCAAAGCAAGAGTGAATGGCCATCATTAAACTGGTGAGTCAATTGTCCAATAATCCGATAAAACTCAACTCGGGTTAGCGGTTGTGTGAGCTGATTTTTTAGTGCCTTAATTTCTTGTTCAAGACTCGTTTGGTTCGCATATTTCATGAGATCAGGATGTCTTTCTACCACCCCCCAATAAAGTGCATCGATATCCTCTTTTAACAGCTCAGGTTCTATTTTTTTCGTAACTAACTCTGGATCGTCTAGCTCTGGAAAAATCTCCAAGTGAGAGTTTGAGCAACCCACCAACAATCCTATTAATAAAACAGCGAACTGAAACTTCAACATCGATTTCTTCTACCTATAGTCAACATCAGCCCATAGCTTATGTGAAACCCTGTGAAGGTTTTGTAAAGACAGCATTAAGTTCCGTTTATGGCTAGTGATACTGGCAACAGGCGTTACAATAGAAGCATGAATACACAAACAAATAATCAATATCGGCAGGCACGGCTATCCAGAGATGCACGGTTTGATGGCATTTTTTTTATTGCGGTAAAAACCACTAAAATTTATTGCCGACCAATCTGCCCAGCATCCTCCCCCAAAGAGGAACACGTCACCTATTATGAGTCGGCGATAGAGGCAGCCAATGCGGGCTACCGACCTTGTTTGCGTTGCCGTCCCGACAGCGCTCCCAACTCCTCAGCCTGGAATGGCACCAACACCACTTTCAATCGGGCGCAACGTTTGATTCAACAAGGTATTTTACAAACTCACTCAGTTGAAGAATTATCAGATAAGCTCGGAATTACACCACGTTATTTAAGACAGTTGTTTCAAAAAAAACTGGGAGCCTCTCCCAAGCAGTACGCTTTGTATTATCAGTGCTTATTTGCCAAGCAATTACTGCATCAAACTCAACTGCCGATCACTCAAATCGCCCTTGCCAGCGGCTTTAATAGCCTGCGTCGCTTTAATGACTGTTTCAAAAAAACCCTGGGCTTAGCCCCCTCGGCTTTACGCAAGAACAAGGCGACTCAAGAAAAATCCCTAGAAATCACGCTTAGTTACCGCCCCCCATTCAATTGGTCACGCATGATGGCATTTTTACAGCGACGCTGTATTCCAGGGCTTGAATGGTGTGAAGCAGAGTTCTATGGACGCACCATACAATATGGCGACTCACGGGGTTATTTTACGGTCCGCCCACAAAAAGACCGCTCAACGGTCAAAGTCGAGTTACATATTGATCGGCCAGACAACCTGCAAGCCATTGTTAACAACATACGCAGAGTGTTTGATCTGGATGCCAATATTGAGCAAGTCGATGCCCATCTCAGCAAACTGTTGCCCGCAGGCCAGTACATAGAAGGTATTCGTCTTCCTGGGATCTGGAGTTTATTTGAAGCGGGTGTTAGAGCTATTCTAGGGCAGCAGGTTTCCGTTAAAGCAGCCCACAAATTGGTGACTCTTTTGGTGACACACCTTGGAGACCCCTTAGCGTCTGATGACCGACGCCTGTTTCCTAACCCCGAAGCGGTGGCCGCCTCATCCCTGGATTTTTTGAAAATGCCCGACAGTCGTCGCCAAACATTACGTCGTTTTGCCCAGTGGTTTAGCGACAACCCAGATGAGAGCGAAAACTGTGAGCAATGGCTGGCGCTCAAGGGTATTGGTCCCTGGACCCTGGACTATGCGCAAATGAGAGGGCAGAACAATCCCGACATTTGGCTGATGAGTGATTTGGGCGTCAAAAATGCGCTAAAACAACAGGAGCTCGCTATCACCGAAGAGCAAGCATCCCCCTGGGGTAGTTATCTAACCATGCAGCTATGGAATCAGTTAACCACTGACTAAACACTACTTAATCAATATTTACACACAGGATTATCCACAACAATGTTTATTGATTACTTTGAATCACCGATAGGTACCATCGAGCTCACAGCGACAGAAAAGGGTTTGAGTAGTCTGTACTTTCACGCCAAAAAACACACGCCTAAATCGACACCATTATTTGCCAAAGTGAAGCAACAACTCAGCGAGTATTTTGCTCAAGAACGCACGACTTTTGACATAGCACTGGATCTCAAGGGAACCGATTTCCAACAACAGGTTTGGGCTCAACTGCTTACGATCCCCAGTGGCGAGACCAGTACCTATGCCCAGATAGCCAAAACCTTAGATCGACCCAAAGCGGTACGGGCGGTTGGCGCAGCTAACGGCAAAAACCCAATATCGATCATAGTGCCCTGCCATCGAGTGATCGGCAGCAATGGAAAACTAACGGGTTACGCCGGTGGGCTGGAGCGCAAGCAATGGCTACTGGAGCACGAAGGAGCCGTTGCCTAATCGATACCTAAAAACGTATACCCAAAGCATTTCAAGGTGCAGCCAACACCGCTGCGTCTTGAAAGGCGAAGGGTATAGCTTATAACGAAGAGCCCATCAGAAAAGCAGCCCCAAAGCCAATAACTAACGCCGCCACCATGCCAAAAATCATCAACATCACCATTAACAACAGCAAGGCTATCAACCACACAGCAAAGCCTCGCCAAGCGCTGGTGAAACCGCTGACTTCGGCAATGGCGTGACTGCAAACAACCGTCGACCAGACAAAAAATACGGCGGTGTACGCCAATAGACCAATGACCGCTAAGGGAGGGTTATTAAACAAATGCAGGGCAAAATCATCGGGTACAGGGCTATCAATACCCCAAATAACGGCAAAAGCGATAACAGCAAACAATACAGGAAACACGACCACAAAACTCCAGACCAATGCTATACGCATGTCTCGAGCCGATGTTTTGGCACCAAACCAGCCGCCAACCCACTTTAGACATAATCCATAGGCGAACACATAAATTAGATTACCGACAGTACCGTATCCCAACCAACCGCCAACTCGGGCGGTCAGCCCAAACTCAAACAAGGCTTCATCCCACAACATACCAGCAGAGGTGATCAGTCCATATAAAATAATGATGGGGTAAAACAGATAGTTTGGCTTCTCTCGAGAGATATAAAGCACCGTGCGACGGGGAGCAGTAAAGATAGCAAGCAAGGGATATTTAACGGGCGTAATCACCTCGTCATTGGTGAGATCGATAATATCGGCCTGCGGTGTTTCATACAGATTAGACACTATGTTCTTTCCTTCATCAGTACTGGTTGAGATGCTGTGGTGTTCTCCTTAACATTTAGCACCCGCTATACCCAGAGTCTTCCAAGATGCTGCTGGCAGCGACACATTGAAAAGCGATGGGCATATTTATACCCAAAGTATTTCAAGGCGCAGCCAACACCGCTGCACCTTGAAAGGTGACAGGTATAGTTTAACTTAAAATGAGGGCTTCATGCCTGCCACGGCAAATAATCCAAAGACAAGTGCTACAGCAACCACAAAAGCGACGGCGCGTACTTTTTTAGTTCGGCCACGTTTCAGCGCGATGGTTCCCACAACAATGTAACCAACCAGCAAAATGATTTTTAATGTAACCCAGTTAAACCAAGTAGGATACCAGCCACTCATGACCACCAGAGTGATTGCGCTGATCAACAATACGGTATCTATGACATGAGGCAGGATCTTAACAGGCTTCTTGCTTAACATTTTGGAGCCTGTCAGCATCCAATAACCGCGAATTAAAAAAAACAACAAGGTTAAAACAGCACAGCTCATGTGAATGTGTTTAACCAAAACGTAACTTACCATTTTACTTTCTCCCCAAATCGTACGGCTAAACCTTCTTTGAAGGCTTTTTCATGTTCAGTAGGTATTCGAATCGACAAAGTCAGGCCAGCCCCATATTGAGTGTCGATCACGCTCCCCTGATATTGTTTTAATTGATGATGAATGTCTTTTTCACATTCATAATGGGTCTCTATAACCAATTGGCTGGTTTCTATTTTGGCGGTGGTTTCCAGCTCTTCGAGTGCTAGCTTAACACCTCCGCCATAGGCTCGAGCCAGACCACCCGTGCCTAATTTTGTGCCGCCAAAGTACCGTGTACACACCGCTGTGATATCACCAATATCACTGTGTTGAAGAACATGCAGCATAGGTTTGCCTGCTGTTCCAGAGGGCTCGCCATCATCACTGCATCCTAGTAAGGTCGTCGACGCAGGATTGCCAACAATATAAGCCCAGCAATGATGATTGGCATCAGGCTCCTGTTGGTTCAGCTGTTTGATAAACGCTTTGGCTTCTTCAACAGTGCTGGTGGGTAAAATACGTGTAATGAAGCGACTGTTTTTAATCACTTCTTCTACTTCCAGCGGTGCTTTGGGTACTTGATATCCAGACATAAATATTCGCAATGATTAATCGAGTTCAGCAAAAGCTTCGCGCGACAGATTGCGATGCCCTTGCTCGGTTACTACAACATCATCTTCGATGCGAATGCCACCAAAGTGTTTAAAGGCTTCGATCTTATCCCAGTTAATCGCCTTGACATGCTCACTCTGCTGCAGAGGCGCCACTAGCGAATCAATAAAATACAGCCCTGGCTCAATGGTCACTACCTGCCCTTCTTCTAATACGCGGGTATTTCTTAAGAACGGGAACATTTCGGGTGGAGGCGTAACGCCACCTTCTTTTGCGGTTTGATGACCACCTACGTCATGCACCTGAAGTCCAATCTGATGACCTAACCCATGAGGGAAGAAAACACCCGACACTCCCGAATCAACCATGGCTTCGGGCTCCATATCCACAAAACCGAACTGTTTCAAAATGGCTGCGGTTCTGAGGTGAGTATCACGATGCAAATCAATATAGGATTTGCCAGGAACAATTTGCTCAACCAGAGCCAACTGCATCTCATCCATCGCCGTGATCATCTCGGCAAATTCATTATCTTGCTGGTAAGCATAGGTGCGAGTGATGTCGGAGGCATAACCATGAACTTGGGCACCGGCATCAATCAAAAATGAATGTCTATCGGCTTCTGCAAACACCTGGGCACTGCTGTCGGTGTAGTGAAGAATGGCAGCATTATGGTTAAGTGCGACTATGTTGCCATAAGGCATGTCGTTTTCCATGGCACCCGTCGCCTTAATGTAGGCCAGATTAATGCCTTGTTCGCTTTCACCCGCATAAAAAGCATCACGTGCTGCATTGTGGGCTTTGGCCGCAATTCGATTCGCTTCGGCCATGCATTCGATTTCATAAGCTGACTTATAAGCACGCTGCCAGTACAGAGGAAACACCAAGGACTCAGGGTTATGAGCAGAAAAGTCCATCGCCTTTAACAATTCACTGGATTGCCCCAGCAATACACCGCGTCCTTCTTTCTTTAACAGCGGTAATGCTTTTTGCGGCTGGTCAATAAGATGAATGTCGACATGGCGCGTCCAGGGCCCAGCGGGATCTTCTGGTACCGAATGCCAGAAATCTACTGGCTGATAATAAATAAGCTCGGGCTTGCCCTGCTGGGTCATCACGATATAGCTATGAGGTAACGCAGTTAATGGCAATACCGCCTTAAAATGGGGATTAGGCTTGAATGGATATCCCATATCATCGAGATACTGGCCAATCGGCTCACCCGAAGGGATCACTAGGTAATCATAATTTTGCTCTGTCAGTAGTGTCTGATAGCGTTGTAACAACGCTGGGAAATGCTGATCAAACAAAGCATCGTAATTGCTCAGATTCATGGTGATCCTCTCAATCGGTAAACGGCTAAAATTTAAGCTTCGCAGGGCATGTCGCCTAATGCCTGCGCTTGAACTGTCAGGAAGTGCGGGTTTGTTATGCGCTCTTATATACCCGTCGCCTTTCAAGGTGCAGCGGTGTTGGCTGCGCGCACTCACCCCAATCACTTAGTAAAGCTAAGCTCAGGGGACTCGCTTGCTGGCCGCCTACCTGCACCTTGAAATACTTTGGGTAATAGATAGCAGTCAGTTGCCGCATTATTCCAGAAACTGGCCATGGGGAAAACATTTGCTGACAGACCGTCACAATAAGCACACGAGATTGTCTATATTATGTGGGCATCGCATCTCGAATCGCTCGAGTATTAGGCAACCCCCGATACTTGTCAGACCAGTAGACTGTGTTACTATGGGCTGATTACCGCACTGCAAAAGAAACAAATTTAGCGTGACTCAACGCCAAAAGCGGTAAAGTGGACAGCCATATTTCGTAATGAGAACAGACGGTGTCAGACGCAAAATACTGCGCTATGATGTTGCACTGGCTCATGTTATATAGCCAAAGTATTTTGAATGGCATCTAGGCGGCAAGCCAATAAGTCCCCTGAACTTAGATCACTAAGTGACTGGGGTGAGCGCGTGCAGCCAACAATGGTGCCGTTCGAAAGACAAAGGGTATAGGCGCTCGTACACAACGCCTGGGAGATTCCAAGGCAGAGTAGTTACAACCTTAATAACTTAATGATAAATAACCAAAATCCTTGTTATTGCATCCTCCTAAGGACAGCGGACAAGGGTCGCGGATAAGAATTTCACAGTTCAGGACGGAGAGAAATCAATGATTTTCGAAGGCCAATCCCTGACCTGCCAGTTGCTTGAAGACGGCATCGCCGAAGTTTGCTTCAACAACCAAGCAGAGTCAGTCAACAAATTCGACCAAAATACCCTCGCAGAGTTGAGCAGCATCAACGAAGCCCTACAAGGGAACTCCGATGTAAAGGGAGCCATTGTAACCAGTGGTAAGCCAGTTTTCATCGTAGGTGCTGATATCACCGAATTTTTAGGGTTGTTCGCCCACACTCGTGAAGAGTTGCTGGATTGGACAGCAAAAGCTAATGCTGTTTTTAACGCATTCGAAGACCTTCCCTTCCCAACCGTCGCGGCCATTAATGGCATCGCTCTTGGTGGCGGCATGGAAATGGTGCTTTCCTGTGACCTACGTGTAGCTTCTAACGACGCTGCGGTTGGTCTTCCTGAAACCAAACTGGGTTTGATCCCAGGCTTTGGTGGAACCACTCGCCTGCCTCGAGTCATCGGAGCGGATAATGCGATTGAATGGATCGCAACAGCTAAGCAATTTAAACCACAAGATGCCCTCAAAGTTGGCGCTATCGACGCATTGGTAGAAGCCGATGTATTGCGTGATGCCGCAATTCAAATGGCAAAAGATGCCGCAGCCGGTCAGATTAACTGGCAAGCACGTCGCGAGCAGAAAAAAGCCCCACTTAAGTTGAACAAGCTTGAGTCAGCAATGGCCTTCACCACTGCCAAAGGCATGGTTGGTGCAAAAGCAGGCCCTCACTACCCAGCACCAATGGAAGCCATTCGAGTCGTTGAAGAGTCTGCCCGCTTAAGCCGTGATGAAGCCTTGAAAATTGAGCACGAAGGCTTTGTTAACGTTGCGCAGACCCCTGTTGCCAGCTCTTTGATTCAAATCTTCCTGAACGATCAGCTATTAAAGAAGAAAGCCAAGATTGCGGCGAAGTCTTCTTCTAAAGCGATTAAGTCATCAGCCGTTCTGGGCGCAGGCATCATGGGTGGCGGTATCGCTTACCAGTCTGCCAGCAAAGGCATACCAGCGGTGATGAAAGACATCAACGATCCAGCACTTGAGCTAGGTATGTCAGAAGCCACCAAATTGCTTAACAAAGGTGTTGAGCGTGGCAAGTTGACCACCGCCAAAATGGCTAAAGTTATTTCTAGCATCAAACCTACTTTGTCTTACCATGATGTAGAAGGCGTTGATGTTGTAGTAGAAGCGGTTGTTGAAAATCCAAAAGTTAAAGACTCTGTCTTACAAGAAGTCGAAGGCATCATTGCCGAAGACGCAATCTTGACGTCTAACACTTCAACGATTTCAATCGACCTACTGGCGAAAAACCTGAAGCGCCCAGAAAAATTCTGCGGTATGCACTTCTTTAACCCAGTACACAAAATGCCATTGGTAGAAGTTATCCGTGGCGAGAAAACCTCTGACGATACGGTCGCAGCGGTTGTGGCTTACGCCAGCGCGATTGGCAAGTCGCCTATCGTTGTTCGCGACTGCCCAGGATTCTTCGTAAACCGTGTGTTATTCCCTTACTTCCGAGCGTTCAGCCAGTTGTTGCAAGATGGTGCCGACTTCCGCCAGGTTGATAAAGTGATGGAACGTTTCGGTTGGCCAATGGGCCCATCTTACCTGCTTGACGTTGTTGGTATCGATACCGCAGCTCACTGCGTAGGTGTGATGGCAGAAGGCTTCCCAGAGCGCATGAGCCCACTGGCTAACGACCCGGTTGAGCTGCTTTATAAAGCTGATCGCTACGGTCAAAAATCAGGTAGCGGCTTCTTTGCTTACACCAAAGATAAAAAAGGTCGTCCGAAGAAAGACGTCGATCCGGCTATCTTTGACATCATTGGTCAGCCATCTAAAGAAATGGACCCACAGGACATTTCTGATCGCATGATGTTACCGATGCTATTCGAAGTCATTCGTTGTATGGAAGAAGGCATTGTTGAAACCGCAGCCGAAGCCGATATGGGTCTGGTTTACGGTCTTGGCTTCCCTCCATTCCGCGGTGGCGCATTGAAATACGCTGATGAGTTAGGCGCAGCCAAGCTAGTAGAGTTGGCCGAAAAATATGCTCACTTGGGCGCGGCTTATACCGCACCAGAAAGCCTCAAAGCCAACGCGGCTGAAGGCAAAACCTTTTATTCCGCGTGAGGAGAATGACTATGAAAGATGTCGTAATTGTTGATGCGATTCGTACTCCAATGGGTCGCTCCAGAGGCGGAATGTTCCGTAATGTTCGTGCCGAAGAATTATCTGCCCATTTGATTGAAGGCTTATTAGAGCGCAACGGTCAGCTTGATCCTGCTGACGTTGAAGATGTTGTTTGGGGTTGCGTACAGCAAACTCTGGAGCAAGGCTTTAATATCGCTAAAAATGCTTCCTTGATGACCAGTTTGCCACGCACTGTTGCAGGCCAGACGGTAAACCGTTTATGTGGTTCATCAATGCAAGCTTTACACACTGCTGCTCAAGCGATCATGACGGGTAATGGCGATGTGTTCATTGCTGGTGGTGTCGAGCACATGGGTCATGTTCCTATGAACCACGGTATTGATTTTGCCCCTCAGTTGGCAAAATACGCTGCTAAAGGTTCTGGCTTCATGGGCTTTACCGCAGAAATGCTGGGCAAAATGCACGGTATCTCGCGTCAGCAGCAAGATGAATTTGCTTACGCTTCACACCAGAAAGCCCATCAGGCAACCCTTGATGGTCGTTTCAAGCGTGAGATTCTTCCTATCGAAGCTCACGATGCGAACGGCGCATTAAAGATGTTTGATTTCGACGAAGTGATTCGTGCGGAGTCTACTGTAGAAGATCTGGGTAAACTGCGTCCAGCATTCGACCCAACAGGCACAGTAACGGCTGGTAACGCGTCTGCTATCTCAGACGGTGCTTCGGCTCTGTTGGTTATGAGTGCCGAGAAAGCAGCAGCCATTGGCGCCAAGCCGATTGCTAAAATCCGTGCCATGGCATCAGCAGGTTGTGATGCAGCCATCATGGGTTATGGTCCTGTTCCTGCGGTTAATAAAGCATTGAAACGTGCTGGTCTAACCGTACAAGACATTGACTTGTTTGAGTTGAACGAAGCTTTTGCTGCTCAGTCTCTACCAGTATTAAAAGACCTGGGTCTACTGGAAGTCATGAACGACAAAGTTAACCTTAATGGTGGCGCAATCGCTCTTGGACACCCACTAGGATGTTCCGGTGCGCGAATCACCACAACGTTACTTCGTTTGATGGAAGACAAAGATGCTACATTAGGCGTTGCCACTATGTGTATCGGTCTTGGTCAGGGTATTGCGACGGTTTTCGAACGCGTTTAATCCTTGATACTCTCCCCTCGTTTAGAGGGGAGTTTCCCTTCTGTAACCGCCTTAAGAATCTTTCTGGTAACTCTCGCTCAACTGGGTCAGGCAATTGTACGCCTTGGTTGAATCTTTTACGTGAACAAACAGGTGATCATGGTAGTAAGCTGATATGACATTGCAGCTAATATTCACCTTGCTCAGCTCTTCGGCAATCGTCGCCAGAAATCCAACAGCATCCAAACTGGAATGAACCGACAGAGTGATCTTGTTAAATACCGAGGCATACTCTAATTGTTTTTCATCAGCGGCAGCACGCGGCACAATAAGTGTGAGGCCTTCTTCTTCGACAAAACTGGCGATGGGTTCAAGTGTGGAGCAATCACCGTAGCGCCCTACAGGCATAGAAACAAAAACATATTCCTCCATAAACAAATGAGGGGTCATTTCTTTGATCAACTCAGCCAACTCTATCTTTCCTGGCATACACAGCTCCGCCTTCAATCCAACCTTTATAAACTAGTTTACTCTAGCTCCGTCTTACTGACTATTGTTCATCGCAAGCTTTGATTTTCATTGTCTACAGTTGGATGCAGACAACGTCATTGCCCAATAACAATGCTTTGATTAAAATAGTCTTATTATTCTGTTTGATATTATTTCCAGTGCAATCATTTGACCACCAGCTAGACACCCTTGGCCTGCGTTGCCCAGAGCCTGTCATGATGATCCGAAAAAAGATGCGTGAGATTGAAGAAGGCTCATTGCTTTGGGTTATCGCCGACGATCCTTCTACAACACGGGACATTCCTAAATTTTGCCAATTTATGGATCATCAACTGGTAGAACAGTCTGAGCAAGACTCTCAATACCATTACCTGATCAAGAAAAAAGGTTAAATTTAAGAATCCGCCATATCCGAGAAGAAAACGCAGTGCCGATCTTCATGTTGTTTTGCCCGATACATGGCTTTGTCGGCCGCCTGTAACAATGCGTACTCATCCTCGACATCATTGGGATACATGCTCACTCCAAGGCTGGCCCCAATACTCACATTCAGTTCATTAATTAAGATGGTCTGCTTTAACACTTGGTGCACACGATCAACCAACTGCTGAACATCATCCTGATCCATCACACTGGGCATCAGAATAGTAAACTCATCGCCACCCAAACGAGCCACGGTATCTTCATCACGAACACTGTCCTGAATACGCTCGGCAACCACTTTCAAAACCTCATCACCAATATGATGGCCATACCGATCATTAACGGGTTTAAAGTCATCTAGATCAATAAAGATGAGTGCCACGGCATGACGATTACGACGTGACACACGTAGCGACTGATTAAGATTGGCAAAGAAGAGTGTTCGATTAGGTAATCGTGTTAGAGGGTCATGATGAGCAAGGAAATTCAGTTGTTGCTGTTGCTTTTTGATGCCCGATATATCGGTGAGAATAGACACATGATAGCGTAAGTTGCCTGTATCATCTTTAACGGTTGAGATGTTTTCCCAAGCGCAAAATAACTCGCCGTTTTTCTTACGATTGTATATCTCGCCTTCCCAGCAACCACTCTCTCTCATTCGTTGCAGTATCAGCTGACAAGTATGATCGTTTTCGCCACCAGCACGAAACATCATAGGCGATTGCCCAACGGTCTCACTAACTGAGTATCCTGTTAGTTGATAGAAAGCTGGGTTTGCTTTAACGATCTTACCATTGGCATCTGTAATGTAGATGGCATCTCCAGCATTCAGGTAAACCGCCTCTGACAAACGCAATTCGTCTTCCATCTGGTGCCGCTTAGAGCTGTCAATAACGCCGATCACAAACCCGGTGTGCATACCCGAAGCAGATGATAATTGCTCGCTGACCACGGTCGCAATCATGCGACCACCATCTTTTCGGATCAACTCTATGTCATATTGATTCGCATAACCCTGCTTATTGAGCTTTAACTGTTGAATCAATGCGGGTTGCTCTTCCTCAGCAACAAAATCAAGCAGCGACAGATGAGATAGTTCCTGAATATCGGAGCCTAACATGGAACACAATGCTGGATTGGCGTAGCACGTCTTGAAGTTTTCATCTAAACGCCAAACTCCTTCTCGCGTAGACTCTAATATCTGACGATACCAGGCTTCGCGATCAGCAAGATTTTTCAATGCCGCTTTATGCGCTGTCATATTTTGCGCCAACACCACAATATAGTCAGGCTGTTCATTGCCACCACTGACAAACATATAGCTAGCTGACAGCCATATTACAGAGCCGTCTTTATGTATCCAACGATGTTCCAGTTGACGCTCAGATTGATTGTGTTGAGTGATATTTTCTAAATAATGGCGGACTGCAGAGCGATCATCAAAATGAACGCTTCTTGCTAAATCGGTATTGAGCAACTCTTTTTCGGTAAATCCCAATAACTGCAAAAGAGCAGGGTTAGCTTGGATCCATTTTCCTTTTGGGGTGCAGAAACCCACAGCAACAGTCGATTGCTTAAACAAAGCCTGAGCGAGCGCTGTCTCTGCGACACCACTTTTATTAAACACGTTGTCCAATGATTTAATCCATTGACTACAAAATCAAAACTACTATAGATGATTTTAGTCAATAAAAAGTCATTTAAATCCAAGCCCTTAGTTTATTTGGTACTAAAAAAGTCCATTTTTAAATAAGAATATGTAATATTTCACTTTATTTGATAATGTAATGATTAAAAAGAAGAAAATCTTCCTGATTGAGTACTCAATTAGGCTTAAACTAGAGACAAACTTGCAGTAAATTATCAGCCTCGGCATATATCGCCCCTTGAGAGAGGATGAAACTATGGACCCCAATCAGCTCCTGGCACAAATTCAGCAACCAGGTTTGCCCCCTGTACACTTATGGAACCCTCCCTTTTGCGGAGATATGGACATTACCATCAAAAGAGACGGAACCTGGATTTATATGGGCACGCCGATTGGTCGCAAATCTCTGGTGCGACTATTTTCGACCATCATTCGCAAAGACGATGATCAATATTTTTTGGTCACCCCCGTCGAAAAAGTTGGAATTAAAGTAGAAGACGCTCCTTTTACCGCCGTGCTCATGGACACCGCAGGAACCGGCGACCAACAAGTCCTTAAATTTACCGACAACGTGGGCAATGAGTTTGTCGCGGGTGAAGAACACCCCATACGAGTGGATGTCGATGCAGAAACAGGTGAACCCTCACCTTATATACGTGTCAGAGATAATCTTGAAGCATTGATCTGTCGCAACGTTTTTTATCAAATGGTCGAGCTGGCCGAAGAAATGGACTGTCTCGAGAGCCATGGTCTGGGTATACGCAGCCAGGGTCAGTGGTTCTATATGGGCAGTATTGACGACTAAGCCCCCCTTGGAGACGACATTGATTCGCTTTCACTTTGCTAAACCTCCCAAGGTATCCATTGCCTGTTATGTGCTGGGATTCATAATGATTGCTATCGCAATGGTCAATCAGTTCGCCTCTCTAGGTTTGATGAATCCCGTGCTAACTCAGCAAGTATTCTTGTTGGGTGCCATTATCGTCGCATGTGGCTCAGTGCTAAACTGGCTAGTGCCATTGCTAAAAAGGAACGAAGAATGAATCAATTTGTCTGGATTGATATCGGTGTCAAAGACCTCGATCGAGCCGTTAACTTCTATCGTCATGTACTCAATAACGACCTTTCTATCGAAGAATATGAAGGCTTTAAGTTTGCCGTTTTCGCCCATGAAGGCGCTGATGTAGCAGGTTGTCTGGTCCCAAAAGCTGACTTTGTACCACTACCCGATAGCACTTTGATTTATTTAAATGTTGATGGTCGAATGGCAGAAGCCTGTGAGCTCGTAGAACAAAAAGGCGGAAAGCTACTGCAACCTCCACATGCCATTGGCCCTCATGGCGAGCGCGCCTTAATTTTGGACAGCGAAGGAAACCATCTGGCACTGCATTCCACACTCAGTAATGAAAATTAAAAAACGCTTTTGGATCCCTCTGGCGATTCTAGTTGCAGGTTTCTTAATCCCCGATCCGGGCATCATACCCGTAGCAGGCGCCAGTCGGTCAGATTGGCACGCAGATACCTTTTGGTTTGAACCCTGGGGCTCTTCGGTCACTCACAAAGGCATTGATATTTTTGGCAACAAAGGTACCTCTGTCATTGCGGCAGGCTACGGCATACGACTTTTTGAAGGCACCTTACCCAAGGGCGGGAAGGTACTGATTTATCTTGGTCCCCGATGGCGTATTCACTACTATGCTCACGTTGATAGCTTTGCCACAAGTCCTCATTGGCTAGTAAGTCCGGGAGACAAAATTGCCACACTGGGTGATAGCGGTAATGCCAAGGGTAAACCTCCGCATTTGCATTATTCTCTAGTCACATTAATTCCCTATCCTTGGCGCATCGATCAATCGACTCAAGGCTGGAAAAAAAGTTTTTACCTCAATCCAGTGGATCACTTTGACTAAATCTATATAAAATGTCTGCCCGGCCAAACTGACACACCCTAAGGCCGGACTCAACAATAACAATGACAGAACAACGATAGGATCTCTTGATGAGCCGCTACGCGACTTTTGGCACACTAATACTACTAAGCTTACTTTTTACTTCTCTTGGCTATGCAGGCTCTGACGCCAAAGACCACCCCGAAGGCCCCATTACCCAGCAAAAATTACTGACGCAACACCCTGTTTTTACCACCAATTACACAGCGGCCAAGCCATCCGAAGAATCTTTAAAGCTGATCAGCAGTATCAATAAGCCAGTCGTCTTTAAAATATTTTTTGGCACCTGGTGCCATGACAGTGAACGAGAAGTTCCCCGTTTATTGAAACTGCTAAACCAGACAGCCAATAGACACATTACACTTGAGTTAATCGGCCTGAATCATGACAAAGAAGACAATGCGGGGCTCGCACAGCATTACCAGATTAGTCGAACTCCTACACTTGTCATTAAACATAACGACCAAGAAATTGGCCGCGTAGTAGAAACGCCGACCCAAAACTGGGCGCAAGATATTATCGATATAGTTAACGGCATAAAATAATAACATTACGCTTTTCTTTATTGTAATAAAGAGCATGCCCTAATGAGGGCGTGCTGTGCACTGTTTTCTACTTGGAACTTACCTATCGTTTTTTCTCGAATGCCTCTATCTCTGAAAGCAACTTCTTTAAGTAATACTTCGCTGTTTTTTGTTCGTCCTTAAATTCTTCTAAAGAAAAAATAGCATCTTCATATTGATCAGAATTAATATGCATACGCAGACGCACATCGGAAGTCTCTAAAACTTCTTTAAATTCATCCATAGGCATTTCAATAGAGAGACTGCCTCTAGGAAAAATCTTTTGAGTTAAATGGTCATTAATATTAGGACCATTCATTCCCATAGGAGACGCCCGATACCATCGAATATCACCATCAATGTTAAGAGACATAGCATTCACTCTGACGGGAGTCCTCTTATCATTATTCATGTATAAGTCGTTTACAATAACCAGTGAAATAAGATCAGAAGTTTTAATATTCCAGTAAGCGCCAAGTTTTACGTAGTTTATACGCTCTCCATCGGTTAGATGAGACTGGTTCAATGTGAAATAAGTTGATCGATTAAAAACGTCTGAGTTTTGTTTGATAACGTTGAAGCTACTTGAATCTTTTTGAGTCGACTTCACTGAAGCACAACCGGATAACATCAAAACAAAAGTTATAGTCATTGCGGTTAAAAATTTTTTCATGATTTTTCTTCCTTGTTAAACACTGCGCGGGATTATCCTTTTTGTTGATTCAATTTTCAATAACTATGGAAAAACTAATTACTTCCTCAACTAAAAGTAATTTAAATTTATAATTATCTAGCTGGTTAACCATTAGACTCCTAGGAGTTACCCACGTGCCACTAACGGCCTCAATTTGAGATGTGCAATATCAAGACATTGACTATACCTTAACCCACTTAATAAAATGACACTGCTAGCTAGCACAGGTAAGTAGTCAAGCCATGGGATAAAACTTTTAGTTGGTGATAAGACTTTTTTTGTAGGATGAAAATAGACGTCTTAGATTTAGCTCAATCAAAAGTTTGGCTATCGCGTAGTAACCAATAAATGGAAATGAAGTAACAATGAAAAAATTAATAATGGCCGCCGCGCTTTTATTCTCCACTTTCACATTCGCCTTAGAAAAACCACTCAATAAAGTTTGTGAAGGTTGTACCGACTCTCACATTAAAAAGTTATTTAAAAACTATCTTAAAAAGCAGTATGACGGATTAAGTTGTAATTATGGCAGTAGTACTTGTAGTGATGATGGTGGTGCTGTTTTTTCTGAGCAGTGGTTAGTTTACACTGGAGAAGGTTCAAACAAAGGTGATAAATACATTGGCAGTATTAATAGCTATGGAACGCCTACGATTATTAAAGCTTGGGCTTTGATGCCTGCTGACCGTGACATCTTAAGTCGCATTGACCGTATGATTGAGATTGGTAACGAATTTTTAGAAGCTTTGAAAAATAACCCGCATAATCAGCCTCAAGAAGAAAAACAAACCACAAACGCAGAAGCCTGCGACCCCAGTAAACTACATCCATTTGATTACTTTAATGGAAGAGTCGAGCAGAAAGTTAATGATTATATTTGGAAGCAAGCTCGCTTCTGGGAAGATGAATTAGAACCTATTGGTTACACTTTAGGTGTTCAGTTATTTGGAGGGGGTGTGAGTGCCAATATGAATTTTGGAGTAACTGGTGGGACAGATTATTATCCTATCGGCGGAGGAAGGATCTACTTCACAATGGTTCGTAACGGTGGAGTTTATGTACCTGTTTTGAACATTGGTTATAGCCGAACTCCTACAGGCAGTACCTTGATTTCTTTCTTTAAACCAGATGGCAAAGGTGGCTTTAAAATAAATACATCAGCACATAAGACATTTGCAAATGAGTGTGAAGAAGATAAATTTGAAGAAGCTGTAAAAAAATTAGGATGGGAAGTAGAGGACACAAATAAACAGGACTGGCATCGCGAAATAGGTAGTAATGGTCAATGTGGCTATGTTGGTCATGACCTTGGTGGTTACACCTACCGCTACCAAACTTATGTCTATGTTTGTACTCAAAAAGGCAATGAAGGTAAGTGTGGCAGAGTCTATACCACCCATGAGCATACAGTGAAATTCCCTGTAGCGTCTCAACATGAAAATGAACGTTGCGGTAATGTGTTCCCTCAACAATTCGGAATTAATATTCCATAACATCTTGCTTTAACTTTGTTACCCCAAGCTTTAGAGCCCTGCTATCAACTCGATAACAGTTTTTTTTCGCAACCGATACTTTATTCTAGCTCCTGATCCCGTCCATCATTTAGCACGGCTTTTGGTCTCAACGACCACCCTACCGACATCACGAACTTATGGTGTATAATACGGCCCGATGAATCAGGCGCCTCGCGCTTAATAGGGAATGTGGTGAGAATCCACAACTGTGCCCGCAACTGTAAGCAAAGCGAAAGAAAAGCACCACTGGTGAGCCAATAGCCGCTGGGAAGGTTTTCTGGAGGATATCTTTGCAAGTCAGGAGACCTACCTGTGCATTGACCCAATGCATCATCACGTACCACCCTGTTAATATAATCGAGCGGGTTACTCGGTTTAGTGATCAGTCCGTTGTGCTACCTTTCGATAATCGCACCTCAAGTCACTATCCAGTTGCTCCTGTGAGGCCATGCGATGTCCCAATCATCTCTACAACAGCCGCTGCTTTCTGTGCAAAATTTGCACTGGTCTGCACAAGGCACTTCCATTTTGCATGACATTTCCTTTGCGGTGTCGGCAGGTGAGTTTGTTGGCATTATTGGGCCCAATGGAGCCGGTAAATCCAGTTTGTTACGTTGTTTGTATCGAAAACAAGAAGCCGATAAAGGCCTGATTACTTTTGCCGACAAAGACATTCGACAATACAACCGCAATCAACTGGCCCAAAAGATGGCCGTGGTTTTGCAAGAATCCCCCACCGATTTTGATCTCAGTGTGCTGGATGTTATCAAGATGGGGCTCATTCCTCACAAATCGTTGTTTGAGTCAGATACACCTGCCGATCACCAAATCATTCAAGATGCCATAAAGCAGGTCGACTTATGTGGCAAAGAAAACCAAAGCTTTAATCGTTTATCCGGCGGAGAAAAACAGCGCACCGTGATTGCTCGAGCCATTGTACAACAACCGCAGTTATTGCTGATGGATGAGCCAACCAATCACCTGGATATTCAGCATCAAATAGAAATCTTGCAGTTGGCTCGAAAATTAAAATTGACCGTTCTGCTTAGTATTCATGATTTGAACCTCGCCGCCACCTTCTGTGATCGTTTGCTGCTGCTCAATCGCGGACAACAGATCGCTTATGGCCCCGTCACTGAGGTCATTAATCAAACACACCTGAAACAAGTATTTGGTGTCGATGCCGAAATTGACCGACATCCTTTTCATCAAGGTTTACGTATCACCTATGATCTCAATGCTGAGAAGAGCTGCCCATGATATCTAATAACTCTTCTAGCACCGAACGCTTGAAATCTCTAAAAAGCCTAAATGCAAGCCACCCACATTGGTTGCTGATACTCACCTTTGGATTACTGCTATTTTCGGTACTGGCTTCGATTGCGTTTGGTAGTGCACAAATATCCATTGGTGACGCCTTTAGCGCATTGGTTTGCCCATTGACGACAGAGCACAGCTGCCAACAACAAATCATTACCAATAAAATCATCTGGGAAATTCGACTACCACGAATTTTAATTGCTCTCATTACAGGTATGGGGCTATCGGTGGCAGGTGCAGTGTTGCAAACCATTACCCGCAATCCACTTGCCGATCCCTATTTATTCGGCATCTCTTCGGGTGCTGCTTTAGGTGCTGTTGTCATTATGGTGATGATAAGCAGCAGTATCATCGGCATGACTTTAGGCGCTTTCTTAGGCAGTTTTTTGGCGGTTTTATTAATGCTTATGCTTGCCGGAAAAAATGCAGTAAGAGTTGAACGATTGTTGCTGTCGGGTGTTGCGGTTTCTTTTATGCTCAGTGCTTTTACCAGCATGATTCTCTATTTTGCCGATCCGAATGCAGCCGCTAACTTACTGTTTTGGATGATGGGAAGCTTTGCTAATACCAGCTGGCCAGATTTGATTGCACCAACTTTTGTTATTTTTCCAAGCTTATTTATTTTTTTTAGTATGCAGCGTTGGTTAGGTGCTTTGCTGGCAGGTGACGAAAGCGCTCATACATTGGGTATTCCCGTCAATAAATTCCGCTTATTGGTTTTGTTAATGTGCGCACTGATGACGGCCGTATTAGTGGCGCAAAGTGGTGGTATCGGTTTTGTTGGTCTGATGATCCCGCACATTGCCCGCTATTTGGTAGGAGCGAATATAAAACGCGTCTTGCTGATGTCGTGCCTTTTAGGTGGTAGCTTTATGATCTGGGTTGATGTGGTGGCTCGTTCTGTATTGGCACATCAGGTGCTACCCATTGGTATTGTCACCTCCGCGGTCGGCAGTGTCTTCTTTTTTATTATCTTACGGCAGCGTAGCCACTCGGGTTAACCATTTTTTATCATGTTTAGTATTCACCCTCTTGATCGCTCACAAAGCTCTGAGATACAGCAGCGTATTGATAATAAAACAAAACCACCTGGCGCGTTAGGACAGCTGGAAGCTTTGGCTCATCAACTGGCGTTGATCACTGATACCAATCGTATCGAATTACGCCAACCCACTATGTTGGTATTTGCAGCCGATCATGGAATCGCCGCAGAAAACATCAGCATCGCTCCCTCGTCGGTTACCCATCAGATGGTGCTTAACTTTGTTCACGGTGGTGCCGCGATCAATTGTTTTTGCCAAACCACCGGGATGCAGCTTAATGTAATCGATGCAGGCATTTTGGAACCGATCGATTTTGTATCTCCTATCCTAAAGAGCCAACGCTTAGGGGCAGGTACTCAACATTTTGTTCATTCCTCAGCGATGACTCTGCAACAAGTTTCTCAGGGCTTGTATTGGGGTGCCGAAATTGCACGCGCTCATTTAGCACAAGGCAGCAATGTGATCGCTCTAGGAGAAATGGGTATCGGCAACACGAGTTCTGCTAGCGCTATTATGGCAGCAGTAACGCAACTTCCCATTGAACAATGTGTTGGCCGTGGAACGGGTATCGATGATGATCATCTTAATAAAAAAATTCATCTGATTGAGCAAGCTCTGGAAAAACATAAACACTCACTAGAAACACCTGAAGCGATTTTATCGACACTTGGTGGATTTGAAATTGTGCAAATGGTGGGGGCAATGTTGGCCATTGCCGAAGCAGGCGCGGTTATTTTAGTCGATGGTTTTATTGCAACCAGTGCAGCACTCATTGCCCATAAGATGTTCCCAGCAAGTAAGGACTACATGATATTTTGTCATCAATCAAACGAAGCTGGACACAAAAGCATGCTCGAATATTTGCAAGCAAGCGCTTTGCTAAATCTAAACTTGCGCTTAGGCGAAGGTACCGGTGCTTCCTTGGCTTTTCCTCTTTTGCAAGCTGCCGCCAGTTTTTATAACGATATGGCAAGCTTTGAAAGCGCAGGAGTAACCAAGGTATGACATTGTTACGTCATCAATGGGAACTGTTTCTAATTGCGATCAGCTTTTTTACTCGTTTACCGATTCGTTGGTCTATCGACTTTAGTGAAGAAAAATTAAATCATGCCAGCCGTTATTTTCCACTTGTAGGATGGATAATAGGGCTTTTATGCGCTGCTGTGTTTTTGTTACTAGAAAGACTGTTTCCGATCAATATTGCTGTTTTGTTAAGCATGTTATTTAGCATTTTTCTAACCGGGGCTTTTCATGAAGATGGCCTGGCCGATACAGCGGATGGCATCGGTGGTGGTTGGACAAAAGAACAAAAGCTTAACATCATGAAAGACTCTCGGCTGGGAACCTATGGAGCCGTTGCCATTTGGTTTGTGTTAGCGCTTAAGTTTCAGTTATTAACATCTTTGCCGGATGTTGCGCTAGCCTTAATTGTCGCCCATCCATTAAGCCGAACATTAACCACAGGACTGATATTTTGGTTGCCCTACGTCACAGAAGATCAGCTTTCCAAAGTAAAGCCACTCTCAAAAAATCAATCCATTCTCGATTTTGGTATTGCCATGGCAAGTGGACTGCTTGCCTTAATTCTAATCCCTCAACAAGCCTTGGTGGTTTTTGTAACCATCACCTTGTTCGTCATAATCTACGCCATCTGGTTAAAACGTCACTTAGGTGGTTTTACAGGGGATAATCTTGGCGCAGCTCAACAAATCAGTGAACTATTAATCTATTGTGCTTTATTACTATCGGCTGGAGTGGCGCAATGATCTATCTCTTTACTGGTGGAGCACGCTCAGGCAAAAGTCGTCTAGCAGAATCAACTGCCAATAAAATCAGTGACCAGATAACAGTCATTGCGACGGCAACAGCCGACGATGATGAAATGCAACAACGGATCAGCCGTCATCAACAACAGCGCCCCGACCATTGGCAAGTGATTGAAGAGCCTTTGCATCTTGCAAAAAGAATAAACAGTTTATCGAACAAGACTCCCTGCTTGTTGATTGACTGCATGACATTATGGCTCAGTAACTGGTTACACTACGACTCAGTTAACTGGGTTAAAGAAAAAGAAGAATTTATAGAAGCCCTTCAACAATTTGAAGGTGACATTATTATTGTTAGCAATGAAGTCGGCTCGGGTATTGTCCCCCTTGGGCAGTTAAGTCGACAGTTTGTCGATGAAGCGGGTTGGCTCAATCAGTCACTGGCTCAAGTTGCCAATCATGTCACTCTTGTTGTTGCAGGCCTTCCTCTAACATTAAAGGAGCAAAACGTTTTATGACTCTTAACTTGTATTGTTTGCGCCATGGGCAACCAACCGGTGATCCCAGTTTGCTAGGAATTACTGATCGTCCTTTAAGTGATCATGGCTGGCAACAAATGCGCAATAACGTGAGTCAAATATCGGAGCTTCATCAGGTCATTAGCTCACCTCTATCACGTTGTAGCGCTTTTGCCCAAGAATGGACTGACGAACAAAATTTGCCTTTGCTTATCGATCCATCCTGGAGTGAATGTAACTTTGGACAGTGGGATGGTATGACATATCATAGTTTGTGGCAAAACCATAAAGACGAGATGCAAAGCTTCTGGCAAAGCCCTGAGGATTTTACGCCACCACAGGGTGAGCCACTTGCTCAATTCACGCAACGCATTGAACAGGCATTACTAAAACTGGAACAAAACTATCAAGGGCAGAATGTATTACTGATTGCACATGCAGGCGTTATTCGTACCTTAATTGCCTGGACATTGAATATGGACTATCACAGTGCCAGCCATTTGCGTCGTATCAGTCTTGACTATGGCAGCATTACACACATTTCTATTTTCCGCGATGACGATGGCGTTTTATGGCCTCGCCTTGTCGGCATGAATCATTCTGTTGAGTCTGTGCATGCAGCCTAGTCGAGTTTCATTTATAGCTTCGAATACCCTGATGATTCAGGGTACAACATCTAATGCCGGCAAAAGCATTGCCGTTGCAGGTATTTGTCGAGTATTAGCTCGTCATGGTTATAAAGTTGCTCCTTTTAAACCACAGAATATGGCTTTAAACAGCGCGGTCACTCACGACGGCGGAGAGATTGGCCGGGCCCAAGCATTACAAGCCGCTGCTTGTTATTTAGAACCACGGATTGACTTCAATCCTATCTTGTTGAAACCTAACAGCGATAAAAATGCGCAAGTCATCGTCCACGGACATCCTATTCAAGCGATGGATGCTGTTGACTATCAGGATTATAAACAGCGGGCGATGGATGCCGTCTTAGAATCTTACAACCGTTTGACCAACGAATTTGACGCGATCATTGTCGAAGGAGCAGGCAGTCCCGCAGAAATTAATCTACGAAAAGGTGACATCGCCAACATGGGATTCGCCGAAGCGGTTGATTGTCCAGTTGCGATTATCAGTGATATTGATCGCGGTGGTGTCTTTGCTCATTTAACAGGAACCTTAGCCTTACTTTCTGATAGTGAGCAACAGCGAGTACGCGGATTTATTATTAATAAATTTCGTGGCGATATTCAGTTACTACAATCCGGACTTGATTGGTTGGAGGAACGAACTCAAAGAAAGGTGTTTGGTGTCTTACCTTACTTGCTCAATATGAAGTTAGATGCTGAAGACGCCATTAATATCGAACAAGATCAACAACAGGCTAAAGTTCGCATTGTGGTGCCGGTTCTTTCTCGGATCAGCAATCATACAGACTTTGATCCATTACGCTGGCATCCACAAGTCGATTTGATGTTTGTGCCACCGGGCGAATCATTGCCCTCTTGTGATCTCATCCTATTGCCAGGTACTAAAAATGTTCGCGATGATCTGCGTTTCTTAATACAGCAAGGCTGGCATGATCAGATAAAGAAACATTTGCGTTATGGTGGAAAGCTGATGGGGATCTGTGGTGGCTTTCAAATGTTGGGAACAGCAATTCATGATCCCAATGGAGTTGAAAGCTCGCCAGGATCGAGCGAGGCTTTGCAGTTACTCGACTTTGAAACAACTCTACAACCTCAAAAACAGCTCACCAATATTCAAGGCAAACTAACATCTATCTTTAACGAGTGTGCTGTCACAGGGTACGAAATCCATGCAGGTCGCAGCCATGGTCTAGCCCTTAAAAAGCCCTTTGCAAAACTCATCACAAGCGCCGGAACTACTGCTGATGATGGTGTTATTAGCGAAGAACAAAATATTGTCGGCACTTATCTCCATGGGCTTTTTGAAAACGCGGCAACCACACAAGAGATCTTAAAGTGGGTTTGTGGTGAGTCACTGCAATCCTTAGATGGCGCACAGATTCGCGAGCAAGAACTGGATCGCCTGGCCGATACTTTTGAAGAACACTTAGACTGGGAAACTCTGTTCCCACACTGGAAATTCCCCTTATGACTGACAATGATAAACATGTAAAAAAGCAAAAAAAAATAAAAGAGAAAGTCGATAACAATGTTGCGATAGCTCAAGAAGAACGAGGCATCGTCATTGTGATTACAGGTAACGGTAAAGGAAAAACCACAGCAGGGTTTGGTACCGTTGCTCGCTGCGTGGGACATGGATACAAAGCCGCTGTTGTACAGTTTATAAAAGGGACCTGGGAATGTGGCGAACGAGTACTGTTAGAAAAATCGGGCGTTCCTTTTGAAGTTATGGGAACCGGTTTTACCTGGGAAACACAAAACAGAGAAGCCGATATAGCTGCCGCCACCCGTGTGTGGAAAAAAGCCATTGAGTTTTTAAAAGATCCCGAATACCACCTGGTGCTATTAGATGAGCTCACTTACATGCTGGGATACGATTACCTACCCAAAGACGAAGTGCTCACTGCCATTCAACAACGTCCAGAAAATCAATCCGTTGTCATCACTGGTCGTGGTGCACCAACGGAGTTAAGAGACATCGCAGATACTGTGAGCGATATCAAAAATGTAAAACACGCTTTTACTCAAGGCGTAAAGGCAAGAAAAGGAGTCGACTGGTGAAGCTCTTAACCAAACTGTCGGTATTAATAACCTTACTGACTTTTATAAGCACATCACAAGCCCAGAAGCCTCAACGCATTATCGCGCTGGCGCCGCACATTGTCGAAATGCTTTATGCCATCGGAGCAGGAGACAAAATAATAGGAGCCATTGAGTACTCAGATTATCCCGAAGCCGCAAAAAAAATAGAACGTGTGGGTAACTATCATGGCATTCAGATAGAACGCGTCCTGGAGCTAAAACCGGATTTGGTCATTGTGTGGGAAAGTGGCAACAAGCAAGAAGATATTCGCAAATTGCAGCAGCTAGGTATCAAAACCCTCACCTCCAAACCTCGACGTTTTGAAGATATCAGCAAAGAAATATTAGCGTTCGGCAAGCACATTGGACACGAAAAACAGGCGATTGCAGTAACCAAACAACTGCAAAAAGACTATTTAGCTATAAAGAATCAATATAAATCTAAAAAAGCAGTTAAGGTATTCTACCAAATGTGGCATGATCCGCTCCGCACTGTGGGCCCTGCCAGCTGGATTGAAAATCTGATCCGCAGCTGTAACGGCAAAAATATTTTTAATGATGCCACAAGCGACTACCCAATCGTGTCGATTGAGTCAGTCATTGTTAAAAACCCAGAGGTGATTGTTGTCCCTCATCACAGTGGAAATATCGGGGCCAAAAAAGCAATTTGGAAAAACTGGCAAGAAATCCCCGCCGTCAAGAACAATCATTTGTTTACCCTTAATGGCGATTTGTTACATCGATTCACTCCCCGTGCAATCGAGGGATTAACTTTGCTTTGCCAGTCCATTGATAGCGCACGGTAAGCATCGAATTGACTTCGATCTTATTCGTTATCAAGCAAGAAGAGTCAGCCATTCTTCATAAGATGAATGATTGATATATACCCGTCGACTTTCAAGATGCAGCGGTGTTGGCTGCGCGCTCACCCCAATCACTTAGTCTATCTAAGCTCAGGGGGCTCGCTTGCTGGCCGCCTACCTTCATCTTGAAATACTTTGGGTATAACGCTGAGTGTTTTGACTCGAATCGAAACATCACGGGAAGTCAGTGAAAATCTGACACTGCCCCCGCAACGGTAATGTATTTGGTAACAAATACTAAGTCCGGAGACCGACTCAGTGATGATTAAAAGCAGGCTGTTGTTTAGCTCTGTTGTATTTTTATCGACGCGGCGGGCGTCACATTTGAGGAAGTAACAAAGTGAATAAAACAATTTTAAGCCAAACCATTGCGATGGTTCTGGCCTCTTCTGCTATATCTGCATTCGCAGATAACGAAGGCAACCTTGTCGTAACAGCGAATCGTACTCCCCAAGACATCAATGATGTATTAGCACCCATTGAAGTCATCACCCGTGACGACATCAATCGTCTACAACCTGAATCCCTCGCAGATCTGTTAACTGGCATTGCCGGACTGGATGTTGTCCGTCAGGGCGGTGCAGGACAAAACACTTCTATTTTTTCTCGTGGTGGCAACTCGAACCACACCTTAGTTTTAATTGACGGCGTGCGTGTTGGTTCTGCTACTCTGGGTAATAAAGATCTCTCCAGTGTATCGCCAGCGCTTATAGAGCGTATTGAGGTCGTTCGCGGTCCACGCGCTGCGCAATGGGGTTCTGACGCCATCGGAGCAGTGATCCAGATTTTCACCCGTAAGTTAGAGAACGGTGAATTTGGTGTTGGCGTTAAGGCAGGCTCAGAAGAATTCACTGGCGGCAAATTTATCATGGGTCTTGGTAGCAAAGACTTGCATAATACTCTTACTGTTAGCAGTGTAGAAAGCGAAGGTATCGATGTGTTGAATGATGGCGATCTGGATGGATACCGCCGTATATCAACATCACTTCGTGGTAACTATAAGCTTTCTCAAGCATCTCAGCTTAACTGGGTAGCACAAGGTGATCGAGGTAACTCAGAGTACGATTCCATTTATGGTGGTAACGAAAGTGATTACCGCAATTACTTCTGGAATCTTGGCTATAACTACAACCAGGATGCTCTATCAACGCAAATCAATGTAAAAAATAGCCGCGATTACTTAACGAGCTATGGCAACCAGATTTCGCGTAATGGTGCGCCTATGATCGAAACACGACGTCAACAATTAAACGCTTTCAGTCGTTATGAATTTAATCCTGAGTTCAGCTTGTCGGCTGGCTTTGACTATTACAATGATGAAGTAGAAGCGGCGACAATCTTCACAGAAACTGAACGCAATGTCTCTGCCACTTTTGTTGCGGCTTCCTACAGCGCCAATAACATTTTGGCAGACATTTCTCTCCGCTATGATGATGTTGAAACCATCGACAGTGAAAGCTCTTTTGGTGCAAGCGTAGGCTATCGTTTTACACCTGAGACCATGATTGCTTTCTCACGAGCAAAAGGCTTCCGAGTTCCAACCTTTAATGATTTGTTCTACCCTGATTCAGCTTTCTTTGGTGGAAACCCTAACCTGGTATCAGAAAAATCCTATAACAACGAAATCTTGCTGAAGCATAACGCAGGCAATCACAGCTGGTTAATTTCGGTTTACGAAAACACCTTTGATAATCTGATAGCCTTCCGTAGCGATGCAAACTTTGTTACTCGTCCAATCAACATTGCCAGCGCAGAGCTAGCAGGTCAGGAAGTGGTGTATCAGTACCGCGGTGACGAATGGCATCATAAAGTCAGCTACGATCTTACTCGTGCAACAGATAAAAGTTTGGATTCTGTCACTAACGAACCAGCCAACACTCAGCTGATCCGTCGCGCAAGAAAGCACTTTGCTTACACCGTCAGTTATGACTTTGGCGATGTCAGTCTAATGGCTCAAGGTATCTACACTGGAGAAAGACCTGATAACGACTTCTCGACGTTTCCGGCAACTCGTGTCAGCTTAGACAGCTACTCACAGATTAACTTAGCCGCGAATATTTCGGTCACTGACGAACTAACCATCAGCGTTAAAATTAGCGATGCAACTGATGAAGCGCCAGTCAATGTGGTTGGATACAACGCGCCCGGTCGCCAAAGCTTTATTACGTTTAGCTACGCTAACTTCTAAAATACTTAGGCACCAAGCAGAAAAAAGGGCGAACACTCATCGCCCTTTTTTCGTTTTAGATACTAGTTCGTTCATAAATCATTCAAAAATATCCCCTCAAAGTGTCAAATCTACTTCTTAGGATCTACCAGCCTGCTGTCTTATTCGGGAACGCAATGCCAAAGGGAAAGCACAGCCTAAGGAGGACAAAGGCAAACGGAATTGGGCCAGATGTTGCCTGAAGATCATCTGATTGAACCAATAATTTTGAGCAACATCTGGCCCAGTAACCATTTAATAAATAAGGATTTTTTCTTAATATCATCTTCCTTTTTATATTTCAACATCGGCAAATTTAGTAATTTCTACTTGATAAATACGTCGGAACCTACATAATTTACGTAAGTTCCGACATATTTACAGAAAGCTATGAAACATTTAAAAGATTTTGGTGCCCTCACATTAGGCTCCCGTCTAAAGAAAATCAGCGATCAGATGTTCGATGATGTCGACCAGGTGTATCAGTCTCAGGGCATTACTCTGTCATCACGATGTGTTGCGATCTTACTGCTGCTCAATGAAAACGGTGATGCCGGGATTACTCAATTGGCGGAGTGGTTAGAACAGGCTCACTCATCTGTCAGTCAGATGAGTAACAAACTACTTAAAGCAGGCTATGTAGAAAGTAAAACCGACCCAGCAGATGAGCGTCGTCGTTTATTGAGCTTAACACCATCTGGCCACGGCTTTATTAAGCAAACCAGCTCTATTTGGGAAGATATTGAAGCCAGCGTAGAAGAGATGTTAACAGTAACAACCGATGATTTTCTTGAGTCTTTACTATTAATAGAAGCCGAGCAAAAAAACTGTTCTTTGGCAGCGCGTATTATGAATAAACAACAGCAACGACACTCCGCAGTAGAGATCATTCCATTTGAACCTCAATATCGTGACGACTTTAAACGTCTTAATGTGGAGTGGTTAGAAAAGTACTTCTATGTTGAAGCCATTGATAACGAAGTATTATCCAATCCAGAAGAAAATATTTTAACCCAAGGCGGACAGATATTTTTAGCCAAATACAATGATGAAGTCGTAGGAACCGCAGCACTCATGCAGCTGGAAGGCGGTCGCTTTGAGTTAAGCAAAATGTCCGTGACCGAAAAGTATCAAGGTTTAAAGATAGGTCGCCGCTTAGCTGAATACGCAATTGATTATTATAAAAGTACCGATGGAAAAATACTGTTTCTTGAATCCAACTCAAAGTTAAAACCAGCGATCACTCTGTATGAATCGCTAGGCTTTAAGCACAAAGCAAAAACGGACAGCTCTCACTACGAACGCGCCGATGTGTATATGGAATATGAAGAATAAACAAAAATTAAATACTTAAAAAGAAGTATCTCGATACAAAAAAAGCTCAAGTCCTCTTTCTTTGCATTAGATAAAAAAGTAATAAATTTTTTTATCTAATGTTCTATTTTTTATAAAAAGAGAATTCACACAATGTGCCAAGATTCACAATGCTACAAAACGCTACACAAAAAAAGACTTTTGATGACGTTTTAACATCATTATTGTGAATAAATACATTGTGAACCCTATGGTCTATTGCTAATGTCGTAATCATTACCTACCTAAAATAATGAGGACACCCTATCATGAGGTGGAAGTATCTTATCCCATTTGCCATTGCCAGCGTCACCTCTAGCTCAAGTATCTGGGCTCATAGCGGCGCACATCCCGTTCGTTTTGTTGCCCCTGATGGCAAAGATGCAGGCGAATGTTCTACCGCAGTCACTCGTTGCAAAACGATCTCTTACGCCGTTAACCAGTCTGGAAAAGGTGACTCTGTTAAAGTCGCATCAGGTAGCTACCATGTACAAGGTGATGAGTTATTTTTTCTGCTTTCAGATATGGTGCAAGTCAACGGTGGCTATACCGTTAAAGACGGTTATCGCAAACAAGATACTAACAAGTACGTAACCACCATTACGGGTATTCCAGCAGAATATCGTGCTCAACTTGCCGAGCGCGGATTTAATCTGGTTCAGGATAAAAAAGGCCAGGCGACCAAACTCAGCAAACGTGATCGAGAGATGCTCGATACGTATCAAAAAATGACGAATAAGATCGAAGGTCCAGCAACCTGTACGAATGGTCAAGCTGCCACCTACGATTGTGACAAAGTTGATCTGCATTCGCACTTCCCATTGAATGAGTTATCCAGCCGTCCTTCTAGCATGAATGATATCTGGGGCTTTGTTGATCTGGATGACAATCGTGAATACGCTATCGTGGGTTTGCAAAATGGCACCACAGTTATCGATGTAACCGATCCAACTGCACCACGAGAAATAGGCACCATTAGCGGACAATCTTCTGGCTGGCGCGATGTTAAAGTTTATCAATGTCGTGACGAAACCACGAACCAACACAAAGCCTGGGCTTATGTCACCACTGAAGCCAGTCAGGGGCTACAGGTTATTGACCTGAGCAACTTGCCAAACTCCATCAATCTTACACGCACTATTTCTGATTTTTCGACTGCACATAATGTTTACATGGCTAACGTAGATTACACCACCGGTGTTGCGCTACCCAATATGGAGCCTTACATGTACATCGCGGGAGCAAATCGAGACGGCGGTGCATACCGCGTATTTTCGATGGCCGATCCAAGCAATCCTGCTCTGGTAACAACCCCACCAGTGGGAACCGGATACGTCCATGATGCAACCACCTTAGTGATTGATGATGCTCGTACCAGCCAGTGTGCTGCCGGTCATAATCCTTGTGAGTTGCTCATCGACTTTAACGAAAAAACCGTTGATATCTGGGATATGACCAACAAAGCAGCTCCCTTCAAGATCAGCGAAACGCCTTATAACGGCGCTAGCTACACTCACTCTGGCTGGTGGTCAGCAGACAAGAACTTTATTTTTATTCAAGACGAGCTGGATGAGCAGAATCTGGGTTTAAACACCACAGTTCGCACATTGGATATCCGCAACCTGCAAAATCCAACGCTCACTCACACCTGGACTGGGCCTGACCGCTCTATCGACCACAATGGTTTTACTAAAGGTAACCATTATTACATGTCGACCTATCGCTCAGGATTAACCATTCTCGATGTATCTAACCCAAACAATATTTCGCGTACCGGGTATTTCGATACCTTTATGATCCCAGCTCAAAACTCAGCGAACTTCAATGGCGCATGGGGAACCTATCCTTATCTGCCTTCTGGAAATATTTTGGTGAGTGATATCGAGTATGGTCTGTTCGTATTAAAAGATAACACCAACCCAACAGGATACAGCTTTGTATCTCAAGCCAAATCCTGTGGTACGCCTAACGGTGCGCCAGTAGCACGTGTATCGCAAGCCTCTCAAACCATTGCAGAAGGCACGAACGTTGTATTGGATGCCAGCAGCAGTAGCGATCCTGATAATGATACATTGACCTATACCTGGACACAGACAGGCGGAGCCAATGTCACCATGTCGAACGCTAACACCGCGCGCATGAGCTTTACCGCTCCCGATGTTACCACCAATACCATTTTGACCTTTCAGATAGCAGTATCGGATGGTAAAGGCGGCAACGCGACAGCAACCGCATCGGTCACTGTGACGGATCAAAGCGGTAATGGAAATAATAACGGCAATGGCAACAGTGGCGGCGGCGGTGGCCCTGTCGGCTTGGCCTGGCTTGGATTGTTATTGCTTCCCACACTTAGGAAACGCAGCAAGTAACGAATCGTTACTCCTAATCTAACGGCACTGATATTCAGTGCCGTTTTTGTATGATTTAGGCACTGGCGAGGCACAAACGCATCGGATTAAACTTAACGCCCTTTTTCTCTTCCATAGGGCCAGTACGCTGAAAGCCTAACTTCTCATAAAAACGCACAGCAAAATTTGATGAATTTACCGTAAAGTAAGTGGTGCTCTTATGCTCCATATAATGCTCTTTGCCGTGATTCCATAAATAGCTGGCAAGACCCCGTCGATGAAACTCCGGCAACACAAACAATTGAAATAGATGTGCCTTATCATCAATGCCTACGGTGCCTATGGCGCGTCCATTGCACTCGGCAATATGGTATTCCGTGCCATTATCCATGTAATAGCTAATCGCCTCGGCAGTCGCAGCACTCAGGAAGATGGCCGTCGCTTCTTCATCAAACTCATCAGTAATAATCGGCACAGAAGAATCATAAATAATCTGAGCGATAGCAGCAGCATCTTGTTTGGTTGCGGGGCGAATAGTAATTCTCATAACTTCATCATCACGTTAACTTTCCATACTTTATCAGTAACTTATTACGGTCAAAAGTTGTGTTCTCACACTACAAATCAGACCTGCTGCCCGAATTTGGCCACATTTACCCGCTGGTTTGCCCGTTTCTACCCATCTTTAAGCCCCCTCCTCTTGGTTTAATAACTCCCGTACCCCGACAACAACACACAACGAGGTACAACAAGCATCCCCGTAGATTGGAATCAAAAAACGCTACGGAGGGCGATTTTAAAACCCAAACATCGAGGATTACATCATGAAAAAAGCCATCATCATCTCTACCATCATCGCTGCCACTTTGTCTCACAGCACATCCGCTTTCGCTGCCAAGAAATCCAGCACCGAACAAGACGTCGGTGTCGCCAGCGGCGCTCTGGTAGGTGCAGCTGCAGGTGGCCCCATCGGCTTCTTAATCGGAGCAGCCATCGGCGGATTGTTAGGCGATGAAGTCAATACCGCCAATCAGGTTGATGGCATGAAGACGCAATTGTCTGATGCACACACCCAACAACAAGCGCTACAGGCTGAAATCGATACCTTAAAACATCAGGCTTACTTAACCGCTCAACAAAGCCCAACACTCAATGGCTCGGAGAGTCTGCAAATGGACCTGATGTTCCGTACCGCATCCAGCACACTGAACACCGAAGCCACTCAACGTATCGACCAACTGGCTGGCTTTTTACAACAGTACCCAACATTGACCATTAACCTGGACGGCTATGCCGACCCACGAGGTGATGAAGCTTACAATCAGGCTTTATCAGAGTCTCGAGTGAATGAAGTTCGTCAGCGTTTGATGGAGCAAGGCATTGCTGCTCACCGCATCATCACTACCGCTTATGGTGAATCCACTTCAAGCGTTTCAAAAGGCGATGTGGATGGCTATGCACAAGAACGTCGTGTGAGCATTCGCTTCTCTGCGGATACCGACACCAGTGTGGCACAAAACTAGTCACGAAGATTAATCAAGGTGATGGCTTTTGAGCAAGGAGGCTCAATCCTCTTAGGGAAATTGATTGGAGACATCACCCATCACTTTTTTCAAGTTTCTTAAACGTCATAGCAAGTGACTCTCCAACCTTTGGCACAGTGGAAGCTGTGCCCTTTTTTTAATAAGTAGTTATCTTTCTTAACCTTCTCCTTCACTCTTAAGTTGTCCACCATCAGACATTCAATCTCCCTTTTATCTAAGAGAAAATTCTCCTATCCATTTTATTTCGCAACTTACTGGTTCTTTACGTTACTCATTAAACAGTAGTGAGAGTAAAGCTCTCCTCAAAAGCCAGCGCGCTAGAACGAACTCACCCTATTTTTTATTCGTACGAGTAGCTGCAAGGTCTTTTGAAATCGACAAAAAGTATTCCCCAGTATTTTTTGTCACACCACTCTCACTCTTTTTTCTTCCCAATTATTGCCCGTTTGTTTATGGCGGGCTTTTTTTTATTTAGCAAAAAATGGAATATTAAAAACACTTTTTAAAATGCCATAAATCGCTCTATGGGTCTTTTCTAACACGGCTCATCTTATTCGGAGTTTTCTTAAGCAAAATGCCAACGATCTATTTGCGCAAGAGCAGGAGTAGAGCAATACTATTTGAGACGAAATAGCTGAAGCTGGTTGTAATAGTTTATAGATCCAACATACCAATCACTGGCTTAAGCAACTATTCCAGAGGTCAAATATGATCACCATTGAGGATTGCTACGGCTTTTGCGATTTAGCAGAAGGAGAGATCTCTGCTATCGCAGAACATGAAAATCTACCCGATATTGTCGCGATTGAGCTAGCACAGACTCTGGTAAAAAAGCAGGGTGGGATCACCGTCATTCGAAATATGATTCTTGATGATATTTCTTTTGCTCATGATTATGGCAACACAAGTCAAGAAGCCTACTTTAAACAAGTGCTCAGTCATTTTGATAAAAAACTGGCCAATCAATGCCCCTAAAAAATAGGGTGATTTTTATTACATAGCTCATCAAGCAGGGCCTCTCGATGCACGGGTTAACAAACACCTGTGCGCAGGCCTGTCTATACATGAGTACTTTTGTCCCATAAAATACACAAGGATATCATCATAATCAGGCATAACTTTGTGGAAAATAATACGACATCTGAGGACTCGTCCAAGAAACCCTCTTACTCCAAACCCGCAGTCTTTTCTGCAGTGATCATTACCGCGGCATTTTTGATTGTTACAAAATTTGAGCTAGACATTTTTATCGTCATGGGTGCATCACTCATATCGAGTTTACTAACTTTTATGGGATGGAAAGAAGTCAATCGTAACTCTCAAAAAACGGGCAAAGGCCTCCTTATTTATTCCACATTTATAAACGTTGTTATCTGGACCTTTGCATTGATTGGTTTACTATCATATATATAGCAATTTGAAATTTTTAAGCTATCAATAATTGAGCGAGATTTTTCTTAGTTTATTTGCTTACCAATACCAAGTCACTTGGCTGCAAGATAACTTGAATTGTATTTTAAGAATCAAATAGTTAGTTGTTGAATTTAGTACAACGGATTTTTATTGAATGCCAGCCACAATAATTAATTTATCTCTTTTAAATGAGATAAATCGTATCTCCTTGGCATAAATAATGATTGAAGTTGCCCTTATTTCTTTTGCACTAGTATAATTTACCGTGATACTAATAACAGACTGCATAAGATAACTAACTGGCATTATGAACCCTGTTGAAACAGCTGCGAACAAGAAATCGTCTGATGAGCGACAAAGAGCACTCATCGAGCGCGCCCAAAATGGCGACAGCGCTGCATTGAATATACTATTCGATACTCATTATCGAAAGCTGTTCAACTTTGTTCGCGGACACGTATCTCGATTAGAGGATGTCGAAGATCTCGTTCAGGACACGCTGATTCAAGCTCAACGCAGTATTGGTAATTTTGAAGCTCGCTCAAGCTTCTCAACATGGTTAACCAGTATTGCAATCAACCTTACGCGTAATTACTACAACCGCTCCCCCGAATATAAGTACTCATTTGTTGACGATGAAACATTAGGCCATGCTGCCAGTTCTGAGCGTCCCGACGAAAACTTAAGTACCGACCAGAATATGGAGCAGTTGTCGAAGGCCATTGAAGAGTTGCCTTACGATCTGCGTCAGGCCTTGTTGATGGTATCTGTAGAGAACAAATCTTACGACGAAGTCGCCGAAGAGCTTGATATCTCTGTCAGTTCACTAAAGAGCAAGTTGTTTAGAGTCCGCAAGCGTTTGAAAGAACAGCTGGGCGGCGTTGAAGCTTTATTAGAGTAATACAGTCGTTTAATCACAAAGGTGCAATCGAGCAACTTTTGTGCATCGAATGTTACTCAATACAAAACTACCGTTAGATTAAAGAGGTTGGGATTTACCCCATGAGTATTGGACCCATTCGCCCGTCAGACTTTGCTCGCAAAGTTGGGCAAACATCAAAAACATCTGGAACCCAAGGTGCTAAGAAAACACCTTCGGCGGGTGATGCAGGTCAGTTCGAAGGTGCATTAAGTGGCCCCGAACAGAGCATGCTGCCTGCTCCCCATTTTGTTAAGCCCAATATGAGCTTGATAAAAATTGGGTTAGAGCCAAATTTGGGTGCGATGGGACCAGTATTAACCCCTAGAGACGTGTTTGACGCACTCCAAAAGAGTGACATGCCAGAGAACGTCAAAGAGTCACTTGACGATGTCATGAAAGAATTCAATTCGCCTCAACGTTCAGAAACAACTGGCTGGTATCCATCAAGCCTGTCGCTCGATGAAGATCCAGAAGACATGAATTCCAAACTCTTTTTGACGGCTCTAAAGTACACAATTGGCGGAATTGACGGGCTAGACGCCGATAAATTAATTGAGAAGCTGGAATCCGCTTTTCTAAAATCCGGTATGGATGAATTATCAGCCGCCCACTACGCCGAAAAAATCTCGACCGAACAAATCAACCTGGCCTCAGTGCTCTCGGTGACGAACAACAATCAGCTCTCAGACTCATCGGTCGAAAAGGTTGTAAAACAATCCAATGATGTTGTTGATGACTTACGAGGGTTGCTAAAAGACGATAATATATCGCCGCCGAACAACCCGAAGATGTTTATCTAATAACCCAAAATACTTGAAGGTAATCAAATAACCCCGCATGAGCATTCTCGAATTTGAACACTTGAGTGAAGACGAACAAGCCGAGTTGCAGCAACAATGGCAACAAGTCATGGAAGCTTTTTATAGCCGTGGCGGAGAAATTGTTAAAGCTAAAGGTGTATCCAAAGAATATATGGAGCAACTGTATAGCTTTGGTTATGAGTTATTTGAGCAAGAAAAATGGGCCGAAGCAGAAAAAGTCTTCAACCTTTTGTGCTACTACAGCCACCTGACCCAAAGTTACTGGTTGGCACTGGGCGCTAGCCAGCGTAATCAAAAGAAATATAAAGAAGCTATCAATGCTTTATGCATGGCCAGCATTCTGGATGTAAAAGATCCTATGCCTCCCTATCTGGCAGGCCACTGCCACAAAGCATTAAACAACCAACAGAAAGCTCTTGATGCATTTTCAACGGCGTTAAAACTCCTACCCAGAGACAGTCAAAAACCCATTGATCGAAACGAGCTTAAACAGTTAATAGAAGAGCTATCAAACCAATAAACTCTCAAAGCTGTACCTCATAGTCGCATAAACAAGAGAATTAACATGTTGGCACACATTCAGAAAGCCTTACTGTTTGTACTTCTGACAGGATGGTCAGTTATTGCAACAGCAAGCGATACGATAAAAATTGGCATGTCATTGCCTTTATCTGGCGCCGCTGTCGAAACCGGGATAGAAGTGTATCGCGGTAGCCAAGCCTATTTCACCCATATCAATGAGCAAGGTGGCATCCACGGCCGCAAGATTTATTTGCACGCCAAAGATGATCGTTACGAACCATTACCCGCGATCAAAAATGCCATTCACTTTATTGAAGATCTTAATATCAACATCCTGTTTGGTTTTGTTGGCACACCTACGGTTTTGCGCATGATGCCGATTCTAAAGCGTTATGAATCGCGCCAGGTCGCCTTGATGTTTCCTTTTACCGGTGCTCAGTCCATTCGACGGGCCCCTTACGAGCCCTTCGTTTTTAATCTACGAGCTTCTTATAAAGCCGAAATCATTAGCATGCTCAGCCATTTTAGTCATCTGGGTATGACTCGAGTGGGTCTGTTTTATCAAAGCGATGCCTATGGCCGCAGTGGCTGGGAAGGCGTTGAATCCATGGCCAACCTGGGCACCATTGAGATAGTGAAAGAAAGTACTTACCAACGCAATAGCCCTTATGAAGAAAGCTATGAAGTTCAAGCAAAGTACTTGAAAGACGCACAACCAGATGTCATTTTGATTGTGGGTGCCTACAATGCCGCAGCAGGCTTTATCCGCGATGCGCGTAATATTGGTCTGGATGTACCTATCGCAAACATATCTTTTGTTGGCACAGAGAGTCTGCTCAACAAGCTCAACGAAGAAGAAAACAAAAGCGGCAAATCTTACACTCATAAACTGGTCATCTCTCAGGTCGTTCCAGATTACAACCATCCAGATAACCCAACGGCCCAGGAATACCGAGCCATTATGGATCAATACGGAACCCAGCTAGCCAGCCATTTTTCGACAACTAATGGAGAAAAATACAGCTATGTGAGCTTTGAAAGTTTTTTGAACGCCAAAATGCTGGTGGAATTAATGAATCAGCTGCCAAAAGACTTTAAACAGGAAGATCTGGTCAATCACCTCAACAGCGGAGCCACAGTCGACCTCAAGATCGGCGGGGCTGTCAGCTTCTCAAAGAACGAACATCAGGGCTTTGAGCAAATATACTTTACGACCATCCAAAACAATAAACTGGTCCCTCTTGAAGACTGGAAGCAACTGCAACTTTAAGTTATGTCGAAATTATTTCAGAAAACCTTTCTATTATTAACACTGGCTTACCTGGCGGTTACCTCGGTCGCATCAGGCTATTCTGGCTACACGCTCTACCAAAGCTTGCTTGAAGAATATCGAAGTAAGGGCAGCGCCATTGCCATGAGTCTGGCCGACAGCAGTGTTGATATGATCCTGTTTCGCGATGCCGCGGTGGTTCAATCTACCATAGAACAATACATGGACATCAAAGGGGTTAACTACGTCTATATCGTTAACCATGATAATAGAATCATCGCCCATACATTTATCCCAGTTATCCCACCATCCATTAAGCACTCGCTGCATAACAACTCGTTGCTACGAGAAGCGCAGATCAGCACCATCACGCTCGAAAATGGGCAACGCCAACTGGATGTTGCGGTACCTATCTTATTAGGAAAAGTGGGACAGGTGCATGTGGGCATGGATCTGGCGCTGATCGAAAATCACGTAATGAAAGACGTGCTGGCCGAAAGCACCTTTATTTTGCTGATATTTATAATCGGGACCATTTTTGCGTATTTCTTTGTGCAACGGGTTTCTAAACCCCTGGTTATGCTGAACACCTTTGCAGAAAATCTGGCTGAGCATAATTTTGAAGGCCCTTTGCACGCACAAAATAACAAAATTAACTCCATTCTTAAGCAAAATGACGAAGTCGGAAATCTCACCAACTCCTTTGTTGAACTAGAAAACAAGCTCGTCAAATACATCGCTAACTACAAGCGAACTACCGCCGAAAAAGAGTCTATCGAAAGCGAATTAAAAGTGGCCAAGTCGATTCAGATGGCCATGATCCAGGCCACTCGCATTGACCGACTCAATATGAACGGCGTCGAAGTGGGCAGCTATATGAAACCCGCGAAAGACGTTGGCGGCGATTTCTATGATGTGATCCCGCTTAATGACAATCTGGTATTTTTTGTCATTGGTGATGTTTCCGGAAAAGGTGTCCCAGCCGCACTTTATATGGCAGTAACCATGACACTCTGTCAGTCTTTTTCTCACGAAGACATGAGTGCTCTGGAAATCATAGAAAAGACCAACAACCACCTTATGCGCTACAGCAAATACCACATGTTTGTGACCTTGATATTGGGTATTTTGGATACGCGCACAGGCGAAATGACCTTCGCTTCTGCCGGACATAACCCGCCAGTGTTAGTCAACAGCGAAACAGGCACTTCGGAGTTTGTCAGTGGTGACACAGGTATCGCTCTGGGTGTCATAGAAAACACCCAAATTAAGCCTACCACCCTGACCTTAAAACCTGGAGACATGTTCCTGGCCTATACAGATGGTATAACCGAAGCCTTTGATTCTAATGGTGAATGTTATGGCGAAGAGCGCTTTTTGAGTCAATGCTTAAAAGCTCAAACGCCGAAAAAGCTGGTAGCCGAAATAATTATCGACGTTAAAGATTTCTCATCAGGCATTGAGCAATCTGACGATCTAACCGTGCTCTGTATGAAGTATAAATAATGAAAAAAATAGTCTTAACTCTTTCGCTATTGCTCAGTTTGATATTGGCAGGCTGCATGTCAGCGCCACTAGATCCCAACCAGCGTTCGCAATATAACCGCCTGGCAAAGCAATACGCCCTACAGTGCCTGTCATCCTTGAATCAAAAGCAATGGCTTGCTTATGCACGTTGTTACCGTGAAGATACTCTGGAAGATCTAAAGAGCCAATTGCTGGCAGAAGATGCTTCACTGGATCGCAATAAAGACGCTTATGAGATATTTGCTAATTATATCGCCAGTCAATTTGAGTCATCACCTGACCAATCGCAGCATAATCTTGGTATGGCTTTTAAAGTAATGAGTTCTATAGAACAAGAAGATGGGCTGTATCTTGTTGTTATTAAAACATTTATTAAAGTATCAAACGCACGCCAACAGTCTTGGCTAGAACGCCTGACGCTGGAGCGAAACGATAACCAATTTTTACTCGTGTTTAAGGGGTAAATTTTTTTCGCCAATACGCAACTTTTGAAACACCCGTGTTACTTAACTTTCAAACGAGTAGGCACCAGTTAAGGAACGCTACAGCGAGAAATTAAGCTAGCCTCAAACACAGAATGGATACATGCATGTTTAATTCTGGTAGTTAACTGACTATGAATACAAAAGCATCATTTCGTGCAACCATGTGCAATTTGTCAGCTATTATGGCATTCGTCGACGGCGTGGTTAAGAAATGCAACATGAGAGAAGATAAGTGGCTTCAGCTCAAACTCGCCGTTGAGGAAGTCATAGTGAACATCGTTCAATATTCTTATCCGTGTGACTACAAAGGTACTATTGAGCTGGAATGTGAATCCAACGATGCACAGTTTCAGCTCACGGTCATTGATTCGGGTGTGCCCTACAATCCTTTGGCTCAGAAGACGCCAAACTTGGAGGCACAACTCGACGATCGCGAAATTGGCGGGCTGGGAGTCTTTTTGATCCTGAACAGTGTTGACGACGTCAACTACCAACGACTGGGCAAACAAAACGTATTGACCATCGTAAAGTTCATTAAATAAATCAATGAATTAATGATGACTTAAACAAGTAGCAGGTGAGTAAAATGTCATTGCAGCAATGGTTACACAAACTTAAAGATAACTACCAACTGGAAATCGATCAGACCGTCGAAGGCCAGTACTCTTTCTATTGTGATGGCATGACAATCCACTGCACAGAAACCAACGGGCGTATTCTGATCAACGCCGATATCATCAACCTGGCCGACAGCGAACAGGAGCAGGAAGACATCTGCAAAAAACTGCTCCAGCTAGCCCTTATTCAGCTTAAAAATATTCGCGAAACCATCGCGTGGGAAGACTCCCGACGTACCCTGGTTTTATACCGACTGGTGAACACACAAGAACTTAATTCAGACCTATTTGAAGAACTGATCGGCAATTTTATTGATGCTCTGGAATTCTTCAAAGAGAATTGCGAAGTCTCCAACCAGCGAGCCCCGCACCCGAACATGATGCTCATGCCCTGAGCAACCACAAAGCATTACGATTAATTAGAGGCAAAATCAGTGATCCGAACGACTCAATCAACCAAAAACAAGAGGGTAAAATAGATGTATAAAAGGATTTATTCGGTATGTATCGGACTTTGCCTGATAGCAGCAGTATTCAGTAATATCGCCGAAGCCAAGCTGCCTAAATGGAGCAAGAAGCCCTTTGGTTATGTAGCGAACGGTGAATCGATTAGTAAAATTTTAAACGACTTTTCAGTGAGTTACGGCATACCGGCTATTGTCAGTGAAGGCCTTACTCAACAGATTAACGGCAAATTCTCTGGCAACACAGCCGAAGAATTTTTAGGGCAGCTCTCCAAGATAACCAGTTTTTTGTGGTACTACGATGGTCATGTGTTCTACTTCTACACGCCAGAAGAGATCACCAGTGAAATCCTGCGACTGAAATATCTTGATGCGGATGCCCTGTATAAATTGTTGCGCAAACTTCCACTTTGGGACGAACGTTACCGCTGGACCTCGCTTTCCGTAGAAGAGAAGCGTGTTATTCTTATTTCGGGTCCACCACGTTTTGTAGAGCTTGTAAGTGAGATAGCCTCATTATTTGACCAAAAAGTATTAAAAGAAAAAGAGGAAACCTTTGCTATTCGCGTCTTTAAACTAAAGTACGCTCCAGCAGAAGATCGAAAAGTGACCATCCGAGGAGAAGAAAGTATTATTCCAGGTGTGGCCAGCATGATCAGCCAAATGGTAGAAGGGGGTTATCAGCAACTGGGAGTATCGAAAGATGAACCTAAACGCGCGAGCACCACTATCGAGGGCTTGCGAGGGAAAGGATTATCAAAATTCAGTTCAAAATCACAAGAGAACCAAGAAGAAGACGAAAGCAACAATAAGCCAACAAAAGCTAATGCCAAAAAGGTTCGCGGTGAAGCACCAACGCAACAAACGTTTATTGCAGCTGATACTCGATTGAATGCTGTTTTAATTGGGGACATGGAATCCAGAATGCCCATGTACCAGAAACTGATCGAGGAACTGGATCAACCCGTTTCGCAAGTCGAGATCAATGTATCAATAATCAGCATCAGCGCCGATAATCTGCAAGACTTAGGTATTGACTGGCAGCGCCGTGGTAGCGACGGCATTATTAATTTTGGTGACATCAATACTTCTGCAGCGACAGGCACCAACGGCACCATAGCACCTGACGTATTATTAAGCCCAACCGATGGCGGCATCTCTATCGTTAATGATCACGCAACAGATCTATCAACGATACTGGCCGAAGGTCGTCATTACTTTCTTGCTCGTCTACGTTTGATGGAACAGCAAGGTAATGCAAAAATCACAGGACAACCATCGCTTTTGACGCTGGATAATACCGAAGCCACACTGGATAACAGCCAAACCTTTTATATACGAGTAGCGGGGCAAGAAGAAGTTGATCTGTTCCCAGTTTCTGTAGGCACTATCTTGCAAGTAACTCCGCATGTCTTCGAAGAGAATGGTAAATCTAAAGTGCAGATGGATATTCAAATAGTTGATGGGCAGCAATCGACAACTCAACAAGTAGATTCAATTCCTGTGATCAGCACCACAACCATTACCACTCAATCCATTGTAGGCGCAAAAGAGAGCTTACTGATTGGCGGCTATACCTTTGAGTCAGAAACAGAAACTGAAACTCATGTACCTGTCTTACACAAGATCCCAATTTTAGGCAACTTGTTTAAAAACAATAAAAAAACTAAAGCTCGTTCTGTTCGTTTATTTTTGATCACCCCTAGAGTGCTTGCGCCGGAGAAGTCTCATGGCAAAACGGTTCCTCAGGTGGAACTACTCAACTCTGATCGCGTTTACGAGCAAATTACTAACCCCACTGAGTCTGACGACTCTGATAACTAAAAAAGATACGGGAACAGAATAATGAACGAGTGGGTTTTAAAAATTCTATCTGGGCCGCACATTGGTGCAGAAGTTCAGCTCAGTGAGGGCTCTTATACTTTAGGTACAGACGAAAGTAACGACATCGTTTTGACCGACGAACTCTTATCGGGCCAACACTTTAAGATTGATATCACCAGCGAAGGTTGTACAGTAGTTAATCTGACACAAGAGCCATTGTGGTACCTGAATGGTGAGCCAGTCAATGAAGACAGCACGGTAGTCCAGCCTTTCGACATCCTGACCAGCAAACACTTTTATATTGCTCTAGGCTCAGCTAACGAACAGTGGCCAGAAATGCGCCTGCCGAGCCTCAATGAGTCTAAGCCAGAAGACGATGAGCTGTCGGAATCTGACTCCACCGAAGCCGATGGAGAAGAAACCGAAGCAACGGCTAATGAGCAAACAGAAACCGATCAGGCTCTCACGGCGACTGAGGAAGATCGTGTCAATAACTCTGAAGAAAAGAAACGCTCTAAATGGCCCATTGTCGTTGTTATCGTCTTGTTGATTGGTATCGTTAGCATCTTTTTGTTCAGTGGCGATGACACCGTCGAAACACCCACGGAACCCGTTATTAGCAATGAGCAAAAGTTAGCGACTATCTTAGATACCTTGGCACTGCCTCATGTTAAATTTAATTTGCAGCCTTCTGGTATTTTGCAGTTAACAGGTTATGTCGATACTCGCAGCCAGCTTGATCAGCTCATGGCGCAATGTAAAGAGCAAAACATTCAGATCTTTAATCGAATAAAAGTTATCGAAAAGATTCTTGCCCAAATTAATGAACAACTCGTCACTTTTGAGCACACTACTCTGTCAGTAAAAGCCGCAGAACAACCTGGCGAATTTGTTATTACAGGATACTTTCCAAACAGCGAACAGTGGGAAGAGCTAGAAAATAGCTTGTTAAGCAATGTGCCGGCAGCCAAAGCATTTATTGCCGCTTTTGAAACGCCGCAGTCACGTCTGGGAATACTTGAGCAGAAGCTGGAAGCAGCAGGCATTAAAGAAAACGTAACCACTCAGTTGGTTAATAACAATATTCAAGTTGTTGGGCAGTTACCCAAAGATAAATTCCAACTATGGAAAACCATCGAAAAAGAATTTAATGATCAGTACAAAGGGTTGCCGCAGCTAGAGTTTGATGACGAAACCCTGAACCTGCTGAATATTCTGGGTATCAAAGATATTTCGCTCGGTGATCGTCCCTATATTATTACCTACTCGGGCCAGCACATATCCCCTGGTGGTAAATTACAGAACGGATTTACTGTTGACGAAATCAGCACCGAAAAACTCATGCTACGCCGTGGCAATGAACAAAGAGTTTATTATCTCGGATTAGATGAACAAGAATAATCACTCTTTTTTGCTCTACCAAAAGCCTTTGATTAACCATATCAAAGGCTTTTTTATTATAAGTCATTGATAAATAAACCTTTAATAATTATTAATCGATTTTCGCAACTCTCTCAAAGACCCTGTTACTAAGTAAGCAAGAGAGGATGAGAAGCTCATCCCCAGCCAAACTAAACAAACGAGGGTACTATCATGGCAATGTCATCAATTTCATTCACTTCAGGTAACACCAACTTATCAACTGCTGAAGTTTATACAGTATTTTTAACCAAAGTTAAGCAGGTTCAGGACGACTTCAACACTTACCTTTCCGGTAACGACCTGACCGATAACGGTGACATGTTGGAAGCACAGGCGCGTATGACTGAGATGCAATCAGCATGGACTGTATCTACTCAGGTTATCAAAGACTTTAAAGACGGCGTAACTTCAGCAGCGCGTAACCTGTAAGGTTAACCCCCTTTTAAAATCCCTCAGTCGCTGGATAGTCCGACTATCCAGCTCTGACATCCCCTAAACCGCATCACACAGGACAACATCATGAGCGCAATCGAAGCAATGAGCCAAATCGCCAACCAGGTAGGAAGCTCTGGTGGTCAGGGATTCGGTGATTCCTTAGGCGATGCTGCGAATGCCTTTAGTCAACACCTGGAAGGCAATGCTAACAGTGACAGCATGATGCAATGGTTAGTGGATGTAGGGAACAGTTATCAAACGGAAATGCAATCCATCAGTGATAAAATGGGCACCGAAGAGAACCCAATGATATCACCTGCCGATTTACTCCCACTGCAAATGCAGATGGCCAACATCAGTGTGTATGTTGAAACCGTGAGTAAAGGCGTCGGTCAGGTTGTTAAGGGTGCTACCTCTTTGCTGAATGCCAGCTAAGCTCGATAATCGATTTATCCAGTTATATCTATCTATGATGGGAGTTGTTATCCAACAACGCCCTTTTTTACTGTGTTTTCTATCAATACTCTCATCGTAAAGATCGCTTTATCTTCCTTTTATGACAAACAAGCCTCTAACTCATTGATTTAACATACTTTATTTTTTCAATAAATTTCCGCAACTCTCTCAAAGACCCTGTTACTAAGTAAGCAAGAGAGGATGAGAAGCTCATCCCCAGCCAAACTAAACAAACGAGGGTACTATCATGGCAATGTCATCAATTTCATTCACTTCAGGTAACACTAACTTATCAACTGCTGAAGTTTATACAGTATTTTTAACCAAGGTTAAGCAGGTTCAGGACGACTTCAACACTTACCTTTCCGGTAACGACCTGACCGATAACGGTGACATGTTGGAAGCACAGGCGCGTATGACTGAGATGCAATCAGCATGGACTGTATCTACTCAGGTTATCAAAGACTTTAAAGACGGCGTAACTTCAGCAGCGCGTAACCTGTAAGGTTAACCCCCTTTTAAAAATCCCTCAGTCGCTGGATAGTCCGACTATCCAGCTCTGACATCCCCTAAACCGCATCACACAGGACAACATCATGAGCGCAATCGAAGCAATGAGCCAAATCGCTAACCAGGTAGGAAGCTCTGGTGGTCAGGGATTCGGTGATTCCTTAGGCGATGCTGCGAATGCCTTTAGTCAACACCTGGAAGGCAATGCTAACAGTGACAGCATGATGCAATGGTTAGTGGATGTAGGGAACAGTTATCAAACGGAAATGCAATCCATCAGTGATAAAATGGGCACCGAAGAGAACCCAATGATATCACCTGCCGATTTACTCCCACTGCAAATGCAGATGGCCAACATCAGTGTGTATGTTGAAACCGTGAGTAAAGGCGTCGGTCAGGTTGTTAAGGGTGCTACCTCTTTGCTGAATGCCAACTAAGCTCGATAATCGATTTATCCAGTTATATCTATCTATGATGGGAGTTGTTATCCAACAACGCCCTTTTTTACTGTGTTTTCTATCAATACTCTCATCGTAAAGATCGCTTTATCTTCCTTTTATGACAAACAAGCCTCTAACTCATTGATTTAACATACTTTATTTTTTCAATAAATTTCCGCAACTCTCTCAAAGACCCTGTTACTAAGTAAGCAAGAGAGGATGAGAAGCTCATCCCCAGCCAAACTAAACAAACGAGGGTACTATCATGGCAATGTCATCAATTTCATTCACTTCAGGTAACACTAACTTATCAACTGCTGAAGTTTATACAGTATTTTTAACCAAAGTTAAGCAGGTTCAGGACGACTTCAACACTTACCTTTCCGGTAACGACCTGACCGATAACGGTGACATGTTGGAAGCACAGGCGCGTATGACTGAGATGCAATCAGCATGGACTGTATCTACTCAGGTTATCAAAGACTTTAAAGACGGCGTAACTTCAGCAGCGCGTAACCTGTAAGGTTAACCCCCTTTTTAAAAATCCCTCAGTCGCTGGATAGTCCGACTATCCAGCTCTGACATCCCCTAAACCGCATCACACAGGACAACATCATGAGCGCAATTGAAGCAATGAGCCAAATCGCCAACCAGGTAGGAAGCTCTGGTGGTCAGGGATTCGGTGATTCCTTAGGCGATGCTGCGAATGCCTTTAGTCAACACCTGGAAGGCAATGCTAACAGTGACAGCATGATGCAATGGTTAGTGGATGTAGGGAACAGTTATCAAACGGAAATGCAATCCATCAGTGATAAAATGGGCACCGAAGAGAACCCAATGATATCACCTGCCGATTTACTCCCACTGCAAATGCAGATGGCCAACATCAATGTGTATGTTGAAACCGTGAGTAAAGGCGTCGGTCAGGTTGTTAAGGGTGCTACCTCTTTGCTGAATGCCAACTAAGATTTCGTTATCTAGTCGGCAAAATACTGATAGACTATAACTCAAGAATTCAAAGTAAGTTATAAGAAAAAACAGGAGTCGCAGGCACATGTTCAGCGAAGGTCCAACCTTAGGTCGCAACCTTAAAGTGGCGATGGTCATTTTAAGCCTTTTATTTATCTCAGCTTGCAAAGTTGAGCTGTATCGCGGTATTCCTCAGCAGGAAGGTAACGAGATGTTATCGCTGCTCATGAGAGAAGGCATCAGTACCCAAAAAGAAGTCAACAAAGATAACACGGTTACTTTGTATGTTGACGAAGCCGATGTATCCAATGCCATGAATTTACTCGGTAACTATGGCTACCCTAGCGAAAACTTCTCTGACATTGCTGATGTATTTCCGCAAGAAGGTTTAATTTCTTCTCCGACAGAAGAAAAAGCTCGTTTTAATTATGCGTTGTCTCAACAATTAGCAGAAACTTTGTCGCAAATTGATGGCGTCGTAAAAGCTCGAGTTCATTTGGCACTAGAGCAAAATAGCGAAACCAAAGATGTTGCAGAAAGCTCGTCAGCTTCGGTGTTTATTAAATACCTACCCTCAAAGCCGATTGATGACAGTATTTCGCAAATCAAGCAGTTGGTTGGTAGCAGTATTCCTGGTCTAGCCTTTAACAAAGTTTCCGTAGCAACTTTTCCAGCAACGGATATGGAAGTTAATAATAACGCTCCTCAGTTTGGCAATGTGCTCTCGGTAGTTGTAGCAAAAGGGTCCGAAACCAAATTGTGGGTCATGCTTTCGATATTAGTTGCTTTATTATTAGCAGCGATAGGTGCTGCAGCTTTTCTAGCTGTTCGTATTCAAAAGCTAAATAACGCTTAATCTTATGTTGCAAGATCATTTACAACACGTCTTAACTTTCAATCACAAGCCCATGTCTCAAGTACATGGGTCTTGGCTTTCTCATCTGGAACATCCAGAGCTGGTTAAGTCGTTGGTTAATCAACCCGTTGCCCATAAGTTTTTGAGTGATTATCTAAATCAAAGTTATCCTGCGCTCGAACAACATCATTATGAATTCACAGATTTTTTTGAGCGCTGTGCTTTGCTACCGGCCAAAGCTTTACAGGTGGTGATCTTTTATTTAGGAACAGCGATCTTATCAAACCCGATCCGCTGCACCATCGAAAAGCAAAAGGTAGAAACAGCGAAAGCTCAACTTGGTGAAGCGCTTTACACCTTTGCCATTAAGCAAGCTCCTTTTACTTACCGCCATTTGTCGGAGCTATCAAAAGTTCATCCCGAAGTAGGCAAGATCGACTGGAATGAATTTAAGAAAGAAATATTCTTACGAGGATGCTGGATGTTGCGCATCCTATACAAAGATTATCCAGAGGCTTTAACGCAAAGACTTTTTATGAAGCTGCCTTATTCTATGATGAATGCAGATATCCCTGAGTCACTGGAATCAACCCCAGCAATTCGAAATGAAGTAGAAAAAATTGCGTTAAAGTTAATACAGGAAAAGTATCGCAAATGGTTACCATTAATCGGCTAAAAGACGGCAATATCAGCCTTCATACTGAAAACAAGGTGATCAAAGCCGATCACTATTCTGAGTATGTAGAAAGCGAAAAAATCATTGGCAAAGCAGAAGAAAAAGCCAAAGAAATCGAACTCGCCGCACAAAAAGCATACCAGGAAGCCATAGAAAGAGGTTATCAGGAAGGCAAAGAAAAAGCCGCAGCAGAGTTTCTTGATCAACGTTTTCTTATGATGAGTCAAGCGATTGACTACTTTGAGCATCTAGAAAAACAAGTTGTCGAAATCATTATTTCGGTAACCAAGAAAATTTTTGATGACTACGAACCTGATGAGCGTATTAGCCAAATCGCCCAAAAGTCGCTAAAAGCTTTAGGTGAAGAAAACACCATTAAGATTCGAGTGTGCTCTGACGAAGCAGAAGGTTTACGAAAAAATATCAGTCATATCCTTGATCGCTTTAGTAATATCAAATTTATTGACGTTATTGCTGACGAAAAGCTTCGACCTGGCAGTTGTATTGTGGAATCCGGACTCGGAAACATCGATGCCAGTATTGATACTCAACTCAAAACACTGCGTACCGCCCTCGAAAAACTTTAAGCATTCATCCCAAAGGCTGCATACAGCAGCCTTCTCTTACTGAAAATAACCTCGTTCTCCAATAAATTTTATATTTATCGAAAATATTTACTCGATAATGCAACTTTATTAGACCGGTGGTTACTCAATACTTACAAACACCCGTTTAACTTCTAATATAAGGCAAAAGTATGTCCACCAATGGTTCTTTATACCAAGACAGTGAAGAGCTGCTAAGCCTTTATACTCTGGCTTTATCTCTTAGCAAACATGTGGAAGAAATAAAGACTCATATACCTGTCTTAGAAAAAACCTTGGTCAACATTAACTTTGAAAATGACTTAACCGATCAGGAGATCAAAGAGGTTCAAAGATCAATACAGCAGATTCAATCCCAGCTCACTCAAATGGCACTTCATTTTAAAAAGTAGTCTTATATTACTTATTTATACACATCACTCTCTACTTAAGAACCATATAACCTCGATATATCTTCGGTATTTTTAAAGCTGAAATTCTTCGCAGATAAAATCCTAAAAGCCAAATCAGTTTATAAAGATCCAACAGTAATATTTTCTATTCCCTAAAATCCAATAAAAATTTAGAACCGATAATTATCAGAAAATCTAAAACCTTAGATTTCTACATATTGACTCCACAATTCGCCAATAACATATCTTTCAACAAAGCATTTAAGCGTAATCTTTGAGAAGTTTAGCTAACTGGCAATAATAACTATCAAAGATAAAGATATTCATCAATGCCCTAGGATTTAGTTGAAGTATTGAATAAGGGCAACATCTATCAATGGATAGCGATATGAAAAACTCACATGAAACACTAAGTTTATGGCTCAAAGAACTCAGTCAATATTACGGAAAAACATTCGCACTAAATAATAGAGGTGAATGTGAACTTGCACATGGTTCTTATAACTTGCTTATCGCAGCGCCAATGCAATCAGAGAGTCTATACTTCACCGTTTCTCTATTTAAACTGACTGATGAAAAAAGCAGTCTATTCATGAGAGAAGCCTTAATTCAAAATAGAGCTTCTCAAATAACGTCATCAGCTTCTGTCGCATTAGATCCTGGTAGCGAAACACTGACACTAAATCATCGACGCAGTGTGGTGGATATAGACTTTAATGATTTCATCAACATCATTACAAACCTTCTTGATAAAGCAAAAGAAATCACTCAAACAATCAGTGATGCTACTAGAGGTCAAACCATTCAATCCCACACCGCAGAAATTCCATTTGATATTTCAATGCGCGTATAAACAAAATACTTTTTCAGGAGACTAATCATGCACGTCGACTTTCAACCAGCAGTTATCCAACAAGATATCATTCAACAAATCAATTCTGGCGATACCGCTGGTGCAATTCAAACCTATACGGAAGCACTAGAGAATCATCGACTTGATCAAGCTACCATTAACTTTCTATCACAGACCTATGACTACTTACCGTTTCAAGATCTCTCGGCGGCACCGGCTCATGGCCATGCAGAACTCGATCCGGTTCCTGATGGCGCAAACCGCGGTCAGTCTTTTGACTCAATGGATGCAGCTACTGGTTCAGTTCAAGGTAGCCCATCTTTTGATTCAACGCATGCGGCATCTGGTTCTGTCCAGGGTAGTCCAGATTTTCGTCCATTAGATGCTGAGGCGCGTTCGATTCCAGACAGTCCTGTTTCCAGAGAAACAGCGGCAAGTTCGGCTGGACCTACACCATCTGTTGCACCGAGTTTAGCAACGGATGCGACATTAGAATCTTTAGCACTTAGTCGGGTAGATTCAGAAGTAGGTGCTGCAAATTATGATTCAGGCTCGGAATTTGACCGACAAGCGGCTCACCTCCGAGGTGATGGAGCAGTAGCAGATATTGCTCGAGTTGATCGATTTGTAGAAGAGCAAGAGGCTGCTGCAGGCGGTGACTTTGTTTAATTCTGATGACGTCAACTTAGAAATACTTGATACTCTATAATAGGCAAAAAAGCAGGTCTTCAGCAAGATCTGCTTTTCATTTGCTCCAATGCTAGAAAAAACTCACTTTTCTAAGCCAGAATTATTCTACTTTGATATCAACCTATAACTTCCTAATCACCAACTCACTCATATACCAGCACCAAGATCGTGTTAAGTATTGTTACTTACACATTGTTTGCACAAATCAAACAAATCAAACAAATCAAACAAATCATCAGCCATTTTATCGTTACTTAGATAATGAACCAAAAATAACATTGGAGATATTAAAAATGGCAATGCAACAAATTAACTTCACAAGTAATGACTCAGTATTAGGAACCAGCACAGCATTTATGGATTATGTAAACAAACTGGTTCAAGGCGATAACTCTGCAATAGCTAAAGCGCAAGACGATCTAGATGAAATTCAAAACGGCTCCCAAAGTGGCACTCAGCTTTACGATACTGGCGTTAACGACATTCAATATCGTTATGAACAAGCATCCGACATGCTCAATTGGGTAATGGAAACCAAAGCCGATGGAAAGTATGTTGACTGGGTTGAAGGTACCTGGGCAACCATTGCGGTAAACGAACTGGATATGGAAAAAGGCAGCGATGGTAAAGTTAAATTTAAAGGCAACGACAAAGAAACAAAAGCGCTTGTTGAGCAATTGAAAAATATAGTTGATGAGTTTAAAACCGATCTCGACTTGCGTATTACTGATGCTAGTGAACAATCGCAAAAAATTCAGTTAATTATTCAACTTGCCTCCGGTGCTATAGAAGCACTTGGTAATACACTGAAAACTCAAGGTCAAACAATTTAACTATCAGGAGCAGATTTCTGCTCCTTTGGTGAAAAATCAGTGTTTTCTACAAATTGGCTCCACAATTCATAAATAACATAACCATCAACAGCATTTTTACTTATGAATATTTTAGGAGCCTACAATGAAAGCTATCGATTTTACCGACAACAACTCAATTATTAAGAACAATGCATTCATGGACTATATCGACCGACTTGTAGATGACTCAGATCCCAAAACGCCATCAGCAATAAAGAAAGCCACTGACATTTTAGATGAAATACAAGATGGTGAATCACATAATAATCGAACTTATGAGTCAGGTATTAACGATATACAAAAACTTTATGACAAAGCATCAGATGTGCTTAACTTTGCTATGAATGTAAAAGGTGAGGGGCAAGTCGTAGACTGGGTAGATGGAACCTGGGCGCTCATTGTAGAAACCCATCTTGATTATGAAAGAGCTGATGACGGCAAAATACATTTTACACATACATCAGAAGCGACAGACGGTTTTATTGAACAAATGAAGAATCTAGTGGACGAGATTAAAACTGACCTGGACTTAAAAATTACAGATGCTAGCGAGCAATCTCAGAAGATCCAACTGATCATTCAACTTGCATCAAGTGCAGTAGAAGCATTAGGCAACACTATTAAGAGCCAAGGGAATGCAATTTAGCATTATAGCTTTGACTACTAGCAACTTATTAAGCAGGTATGTTACTAAAACCATGGTTAGCTTTGTATCAAGCTTTTAAAACGATTTCGTTCACAACAAAATAGGATCGACTCATGGAATACTTCAGTGATTTTGACGATGAATTCAACTTAGATAAGAATGTAGATTCGTCATCTGAGGAACAAACTAGCAAAGAGTACAGCGAGTCAGATATCAACTTGATTAAGAACGCTTCAATTCCAGATGTATCCATCAACAATGTCGATTTAAATGACTTTCAGCACCTTTTTACATTACCTTATGATGTTATCAGCAAAGGCTTAACCAGTTATTCAAGCAGTCAGTCAGCCCTTGAACTTGGCCATATAGTCGCTCGATATGAAGAGAATGAACACGAATCATCCATTCAAATGACACCAGAAGAAGCTGAGTTTTTTATCGAACAACTCGACAGCGGTCTCAAAGATACCAAAGCAATGTTGTCAGAACATGAAAACCTCGATAATACTTCAAGAATTCAGATGATCATATCCATAGCTATTAATGCCTTGAATTTCTTAGCAATTTTATCACCATCCACATATCGAAAAGTTTGAATATGCAGCCCGATAATTATTACTCTACTTAGATTGCATACGAACGGGAAACTTTTCCACTCCACTCGTTACTCAATGAATGTAAGCACATAAAATTGACGTATATGGAGATTTTCCCATGGCTATGCAGAAAATAACTTTTACTAATAACGACTCCGTTCTGGGTAATAAAACAGCCTTTATGGAGTACGTTAATAAGCTAGTACAGGGTAGTAATTCAGCAATCGATAAAGCTCAAAGAAGCTTAAACACTATCCAAAATGGTAACCAAAACGGTAAACAACTGTATGATTCTGGTGTTGAAGACATCCAGTATCGTTATGAACAGGCTTCGGCATTACTAAACAGAGTTATGGAAACCAAGGCCGATGATAAACATATTACCTGGGTTTCTGGAAGTTGGGCAACCATTGTCGAAAAAGAGCTCGGTAAGACTAAAGGAAGCGACGGCAAAGTTCACTTCAAAGGTAACAAAAAAGAGACTGAAGCTTTAGTAGAACAATTGAAGAATATTGTTGATGAATTTAAAACGGACCTGGATCTTCGCATCACCGACGCCAGTGAACAGTCCCAGAAAATTCAGCTTATTATTCAGCTCGCTTCTGGAGCTATAGAAGCTTTAGGTAACACCCTGAAATCTCAAGGAAATACAATATAAGCTTAATACAAGCGAGGGTTATCTGGTTCCCACACCAGACCCCTCGTCCTTCTCTTTCCTATCCAATTTTTTCTTCCGTTCTGCCTCATTAAGTCGTCTAAAAAACCACTGCTTAAAAAATTGTTCACTCTAACTCCCCAATCTCTATGTATTTAGAGCTAAAAAGCACAGAACGGTTAAAAAGTTTATCTAAATCAACAAAGTAGCGTAATACACACTCAAAAAAATAACGCTAAATATCAATAACTTAGAGTGCACTTATCAAATTATTATCAGCAAAGCTAATTTGTTCTAATTTTTAGCACAACTTCTTTCATCCCCTCGTTACTAAGTCTACAAAGAGAATGCATTAAAGCTAACGCAGTTACTGAAAGAGAGATTGAACCATGGCCTTATCTAGCTCAGACATTAAAGAAGTCAGCAAGAACATCATGACGGTATTTATTACCACTCAAATGCTGGACGAATGGGTAAGCGATATGAAGGGTCAATTACCTGCTTTAAAAAAAGCATTAGTTAACTTGCATAGAGAGTCTGAGCTGAGCGGACAAGATATCGAAGATATTGCAGAAGCGCGTCAGGTTATTGCTCAAAACCTAGAAAAAATATCTTCTTTGGTTGCGCAACAACCCACGGATGAGCAACCCAAAACCACGAAACGCAAGAAGAAACAGCGACAGTTTATCTAATTCAGAATTTATGATTTAAAGAGTTACCAGACAGGAGCAGAACAAATGAGCGCTAAAACCCAAACCGAAGAATTTGACACCGATGCGATGTTTGCAAAAGTAGAAAAAATTCGCGAAGCCATGGAAGCAGGAAAACCATTGTCAGAAGCTTTGGATATTCCAGAAGATCAAGCCGAAGGAATGTACTTTAACGGTTACAGCCTTTACCAAATGAAAAAATACAAAGAATCTATCGTATTTTTCAGCTTGCTCGCGTTCCTGGATATGACAAACCCACGTTACTTGTCAGCATTAGCAGCCAATTTACAAATGCTGGACGATCATGAAGCAGCACTTCCATTATGGAAAAAACTGACTGAGATCGACAGCAACGACAAAGTTCACGCCATTCGATTAGCGGAATGTTTAGTTGCTCTAGGCCAATATGAAGAAGCGCTGGCAGCTCTACAAGAAGCAAAAGAATGTACCAAATTCGAGACATGTGATCCCACTGTTAAGCAAAAGTTAGAACAAATGCTTAACTTAATCTCAATCAAAACAAGCAAATAGAGGTAAGCTTTATGGAAGCTACAACTAAGCCTGTTGCGGATTTTTCTAAGTTAGAAGGATTATCCAAGTTATTCCAGAAAGGAATTCTTGACCAAAATCCAGAAGCTTCGAAAAAACTCTTCACTGAGTCAAAAAGTGTCGACGTACAGCACCTACGTTCGAACGCTCAAGAAGAGATTCAAATCCCAGCTCCGGCACAGAATGCAAAGCCATCGCAAATGAACTTCAATTTAAGCGAAATCAACATCACTCGTATTATGATTTCACTTCAAACAAGTGCATACAGCACGATGGCCACGAATGCTGAAAACTCACGCGTAAACATCAAATCGATGCAAGCACAGTTGGATGACATTCTTAAAGAAATCACTAACAAGCTGAATGAATACCTGGACTCACTGAAGTCATCAGATATCTGGGGTTCAATCAAGAAGGCCTTTAGTTACATCGGCTCTGTATTGATGATGGCTGTTGGCGCAGTATTAATCGCATCAGGCGTTGGCGTAGCCGCTGGCGTACTTTTGATGGCAGCAGGCGCAATGATGTTCTTGTCGCAGTTATCAGAAGATACTGGTGGATGGATGGTCAAGGGCTTTACAGAAATGTATATGGCCATGGGCATGGATGAAGAAAAAGCAAAACTAGCTGCTCAAATAACAATTGTTGCGATAATCTTGGTGCTCTCGATTGCTTCAATGTGTTGTGGCGGTGGCAGCGCGCTAGCCTCTCTTGAAGGCCAAGCCGCCCAAATTATGATATTAGCTAACCGCGCACAACAAGCTGCTCAAGTAGCTTACGCTGCAGCAGATACTGGACAGCTGGTTTATGACACCAAAGCTCGCCAGGCTAATATCGACATAACTAACGCTAGAACGGAACAAACGGTTCATCGTAGTTACCTGCAAGAATGGTCTGCCGATATGAAAGCAGATATTGATGCTTCAATGCAGATGATCACTTCGTTAAGCAGTCTTTTGAAGTTCCTTGGTAACAGCTCGTTCCAAGTAGCAAGCAAAGTTTGATGGATTAAACAAAGAGGATTTAATTATGACTACTCCAATTAGTAGCACAACCCCAAAAGTGGTTACCGAAACCAGCACTACATCGTTCACGTTTTCAAAAACCGAAACGAAAAGTCTTTACACTGAATCAAAGCAAGATAAAAGCACTGATCCAACACCAAAGACAACAGCGCAAACTCCAATTCCTGCGCCAGAAAGAAACATGAAGGGCTTCACCATCAATATCTCTATTGACTTGTTAGCCTTGATGACAGAATTTGCTAAAACAGCAGCAGAAACTACAGAAACTAACTCGAAAGCCAACCGCTTAACCATGAACGCTCAGCGTCAAGACGCGAAAGCTCAGGGTGACAAAATTGCTGGTCAATTAGAGAAGCAAATGTGGGTTGATGTTGCTGTTCGCGTAGTAACTTCTGCAGTAACCATCGGCATGGGCATGAAGAACTTGAACGCACTTAAAGGTGCTAATGCCAATAACTATCAAGTTGTTGCAGCACAAATCACCACTCGTGATACTTTGACTAAAGGTGTTACAGGTTTAAGTGAAACAGCTGGTGGTGCTTACAGTAAAAGTCTTGAAGCTGATAGCAAACGCATGGAAGCTCAGAAAGAAGTTCATACTTCTTATCAGCAAGAGGAGCAAGGTGACTATCAACGCAACGAAGAGTTCAAGAAAACCATGCTTGATAATCGTAAGCAGTTACTAAACATTGTAATGCAAACGGGTATGCAACTAGCTGGAAACGTAGGTAAAGTATAAATCACTTTACCAGTCATAAGCTCTCGTAAAGATGAGCTTATGACTACTACGATGTGCTTACAATAAAAGCCGACAACTTTAGTTGTCGGTTTTTTTAATTAACCAAATACTAAATCCCCATATTCATAATTAGCACCAGCAGATCTACAACGGGCAACTATTAACCTCCACTCTTAATATTCCAATTCTTTCCTTATAACGCACAATCTTTCAAAAAATGACCTCACCAACTAGACTTAAATGATGTATTAGTGTCTTGATGTTAGAGCCTTAATCAAACAAATTATAAATGGTTGATTTAGAAAGAAATAAACATAAGCTTTTCGCCTGTGTCTTGGTTTTTTCTCTTCCTGTCTGGAGTGAAGAACCGCTATCCTTTGAAGAAACCTTAGACATGTCTTTCGATGAGCTGTTGCAACTGCCAGTTAGCAGCACAACCAAGACCGATATTCGCTTTGCTGATGTACCCGCCGTTTTATCCATTATTACTTCTGACGATCTTGAAAAATACCAGTATGACTCTGTGGCTGAGAGTCTAAAAAGTCAGGCCGGACTCGATGTACTTTATGACTACACTTTTTACAATGTGGGGATCCGAGGCATTAACGGTGGCCAAGGTATTCAAAGTGGTGGCATTAAAGCCATGATTGATGGCCAGGATATGTCTTACAGAACAACCACCAGCAGTTTTCTTGGTCCCGAATTTATTCCAACCATCGCGATCGATAGAATAGAAGTCATTCGAGGTCCTATGTCAGCTCTGTATGGAGCGGATGCCTTTCTGGGTCTGGTCAATGTATTGCCGAAAACGGCTCGCTCGATGTCTCAAGAAAAACAGAATTTTTTGGTGGATGTTGATGCAGTCGATATTGACGGTAGCTTTGGAAAAGCCGCAGAGATGGCTATATGGGGCATGCCTTCAGACTTCGACATATTTGCAGCTATCTCATCCCAATCACTGCAAAGAAATGATGTGAACTTACCAGAGTCGTCACCAAGATTTGACAATATCAATGCGGCAAGAGGGGTTATTTCTAGCGACAGCGAAGACAAAAGCACTTCTCTGTATTTAGCCATATCGAAAGACAGCGGCTTTGGCCAACTTACCTTTGATGCCAGCTACCAGTACATCGATAGGAGCGCGAATTTTCACCCAGACTCCGAACCGTTAATGAATGCCAGACAAGTACTGGATAACTATATGGCTAGGCTTCGATTCAAAAAGGATCTGTCTGACCAGTGGGCTTTGAGCAGTAGCTTATCCATAAACAAAGGTTCTCCTAAAGATAGCTCGCGTTTTTATGATCCTTTTCGCGTAGGCATCGACTATATCAACCGTGATTACAGTTTCGAGCAAATAACTTCAGCCATCGATCTAAACTATTTGTTTAATGATGACCTTAATTTTGTATTTGGTCTCGATTATAGCTTTGATACGGAAGAGCTACCGACACTGAACTTATACGATACCAATGGCAACTTAACACAAGAAAATGCCAACAGAAAAATAGAGATCGATAATCTGGGAGCATTTGCACAAGTTGCCTGGCAAATACAAGACAACCTGCATTTAACCGCGGGTGTTCGATCTGACGATCATAGTATTTATGATTCAGAACATAGCTACCGAACCGGTATCGTTTATCACTATTCACCGGTAACCACTTTTAAACTGCTGTCTGGAAGTTCGTTCAAAGCCCCTCCCGTTATGCTTATGTTTGGCGGCGAGCATCCTCGATTGTTAGGTCCAAGCCCTAACGCCAACCTCAAACCTCAAGAAGCTAATACAACAGAGATTTTTATTGGCACACAGTTTTTTAAGCAAATCAACGCAGGGCTAACGCTTTATCAAACCAAAGTTAACGAATTTGCTGAGTACGATACCATCGCTTCAAATCCTCAAGCTAGAAATCGTGGAGAAATCGAAGCCTACGGGTTAGAACTCGAACTGAAGTATCAATCCAAGTCGGGTATCGATGCATTTTTTAACCTTTCTTCGGTAGAAACCAAGGTATCAACGGATACTCAAGTCGGTATTCAGGTATCCGATCAAACTCGGCTTTATCCTCAAACGATTTTGAGTACCGGTATCAGCAAAAAATTGAAAGCGTTGCCCCTACGTTGGTTTATTACCAGTTTATACATTGATGAAAGAGCCGCCGATAAATCCAACCTCCCTTTTCTTCCTATCGGCTCACAGCAAGAATATTTTTTACCTTCTTACAATATTGTTGATCTAGGAATTGCGACCTTTAATTGGTATCCACTGGGCAACAACGAAACGCAAGTACGATTAAAGCTTAAAAATGCGCTCGATAAGCGCTATGTGGAACCTGGATTTGGTGGTATTGATGTACCGGGTATTGGTCGAGAAATTCGCCTCTCATTCAGCCAGATTTTTTAACGGGTAGTCCGATGAATACTTCCTCTCAAACTCTCATCAACCCCACCATCACAACAACGACCTTACTTGTGGTTTTAACTGTGCTACTTGCCAGTTGTTCTGTCGACGATAATGACATTGGTGTTAATACAGGTGATAGCAAGTTTGTCTATTTTATTGTGACTCACGGTCCAACGACCGATGTTGGTTTTTGGGGCGATGTGTTTGATGGCACTCTAGAAAAAGCGGACGAACTGGATGTTGATGTGATTCCATTACATCCGGTAATTGAATCATCGGGTGAATTACTCAACCAACAAATGAGCCAGGCAGTACAAGCCACTCCTCCCGGTATTATTGGCACCATTTGGGGAGATGGTATGGCGGCAGTTGTTGAACAAGCCAACCAACTTAATATACCGGTAGCCGCAATCAATGTTTATCCAGATCCCTCTGAGTTTGGTACAGGTAAAGCAGAGTTTTTACTCTACTCCGGACAAAACGATATCATTGCAGGGATTGATGGCAGCCATGCACTTATCTGCAGTAGCATCGGAGAGCGGCTTAACAATGGCACCTGTGCCGGAGAAGATCCCCAGCAAGTTTTTGACACGCTAAGAGAGTCCGAAAACATTGCCATTGTTTGTGTAATCCATCAACAAAGCGGCGGCGTTATTAGCCGCTGTAACGCGGTTAGAGATCTCTTTGTTTCACAATATAATATCCCAGCAGAAGACTTTAATATTGTTACCTGGGACGAATCAATACCAGGAGCCAGTGTTCAGGCTTTTAATGATTTCTTTAATGACAATGCACAGTCGGTCTACGACAGATTCTTAATGATGGCTAGCGGACCAACCACAGTAGACTCTTATCGAGCAGCAACTATTAATCAATCAATAAGAGATAAAGTAGTGATTGGTGCATTCAATACCAGTGCATCAGTTTGTCAGGCACTTGCAAATGGTGAAATTGCTTATACATCCGGCCAGGGCCAAAAACAGCAAGGAAAAAAAGCGCTAGACTACTTACATTATTTTGTACTTAATGGCAGCCTGCCACCCGAAGGCATGGGCACTGACGGTATGCCTGATGCCAATTGGACAATCTCACCGGATGGTTATCGTTGGTATAAAACAGGCCCAACTATTTTCTACGACCAGTGCCCTCAATAAAAGCTTAGAGAGTATTCTTTAAATAGTCAGACTACTCTTGCTCTTCGTTATCTGTGCCGTACCAGATGTCTTCCTGTTCCTTTTGTTCTTTCTCTTTTAGTTCCATAACATAACGGATGACTTCTGCAACAGGCTCAATCATATCGGAAGGAATGTACTGATCTAACTCGCCCAAGTGCAACAGTGAACGTGCCAATGGTTTATTCTCAATAATAGGCACGCCTTCTTGGCGAGCAACTTCTTTCATTTTCTGAGCAACGAGGTTTTCTGCCTTCATGGTTATCATTGGCAGAGGTGTCACGTCTTTTTCGTAATACAAGGCGACGGCTACGTGAGTTGGGTTGGTAACAACAGCGGTTGATTTCTTTACCGCTTCTTCGCCGCTGCCAGACATGATCTCTTGATGGAGCTGTTTTCTGCGACCTTTGATTTCGGGGTCGCCTTCCATCTCTTTATATTCTCTTTTTACTTCATCCTTCGTCATTTTTAGCTGCTTAATGTACTGCTTCTTCTGAAAAAAGAAGTCAACAATCGCAATGATGATAAAAGCAACACTCGAATAAACAAAAACAATCCAGAGCAATTCACCAATAAGAGGAGCAACACAGTAATCGCCGCAATAACTCATATTAAAGAGATCTTGAATGTGTTCTCGCAGAGCAAAGACAATAAGAATACCAAGCAGAGCAATTTTTAAGATGGACTTTAACAACTCAAAAAGGTTGTTCATGGAGAAGATTTTCTTAACGCCCTGTCCAGGATTAATTTTATTAAGATCTGGTTTTACTGCTTCAAAACTCAACAAGCCACCCACCTGAAAGTAGTTGGCTAATACGCCAATAATCAGATTGATCCCAATAAATGGAATAATGACTTTAATTAGTATGGGCATCATGACTTCAAAAATATTGCCCAGAGCTTCAATAAAAGGTTGTGTATAAAATTTCGTTGGCAGAACCAATAGTTCCATTGAAGCGGCTGAAATTGCGTCACCGTAAATTAACATGTAAGCAAAGAATACGATGACCAGCGCAGCAGAAGTCACTTCTTTACTGTTCGCTACCTGCCCTTTCTTGCGGGCATCACGAATTTTTTTGGGAGTGGGTTCTTCTGTTTTTTCTGCGCTCATGGCTTGCTGCCTGTACCATCAAATAAAGAAGTCAGGGTTTGTATCAAACCGACACCTTCAGACACTTCAACCAGATCCACAAAGTAAGTCAGCATAATGCCCAGATAGATAACCATTACCCACATAGCGACCCCACTTTTTACCGGCATCGCTAAGAAAAATACATTGAGTTGAGGGGCAAAGCGGCTGATCAAACCGAGGCTCATTTCGGCCATAAACATGGCAATCACCACAGGCCCAGCATAGAGAACGGTCAAAGAAAAAATGGCGTCCAACATACCTAATGCAATAGTGGGTAATTGATCACTAAAGGTTGGCAAAAAGGAGACGATAGGCCAAAGCACATAGCTAGAATACAAAGAACCTAAGAAAATCAGAATTCCGCCAGTACTATAAAAAAGTGTGACGAGAATTTGTTGGAACATCATACCAATAGGTGACGTTTGATCACCCGACATAGGGTTAACACTGCTCGCCATAGCAGCACCTCGTTGGTTGTCGATGAAAAAACCCGTCGACTCAATCGCCCAAAATGGAATAGAGGCAATATAAGCAAGCAACAATCCAATAATGGCTTCTTTAAGGATAATCCCCATGATCTCAAGGACACTCAATTGAGCGATAACCGCTTGTTGTGCTTCAACCACCGGAAAAAGTATCAACGCAAGACTCAACGCAATACCATTCTTAATCATAGTTCCACCGATCATGGATTTATTAAGAAATGGCAATACGCTAAAGGCAATCAGTATGCGCGGCATACATAAGCCATAGACAATAACTTGATGGTTAAAATCTACAACTTCGTTCAAAACATCGAGTCCGCTTGAATAAGATGGATGCTATCAAAAATACGCATTGAGAAATTATATAACTCAATACCTACCCATCGAGCTGTCAGTAGCAGTGTAAAAGTCACTACAATCAACTTAATAGCAAACTGAATGGTTTGCTCCTGGATTTGAGTGATGGCCTGAAACAAACTCACCAAGATCCCCACCAATGAAGCAACAATGATAGGTGGCAGAGAAAGTATCAAGACCAACTCTAATGCACTGACAGCAAAGTTTATAATTTCTGCTTGGTTCACTATTGATAACTCAACACTAGCCCATGAATCAACTTAGTCCAACCATCAAGCAGTACAAACAATAACAGCTTAAAAGGCAATGAGATTGTCATGGGCGACACCATCATCATACCTAGTGCTAACAAGATGTTGGAAACAATTAAATCAATCGCAATAAATGGCAGATACAACAAAAACCCAATTTCGAAAGCACTGGTCAGCTCGCTTACAACAAAAGACGGCACCAGAATCATCATGCTCTCAGTGGTCAGATCCTGAGTATGTTTTTCAGGCCACAAAGACAATGCTGTTTTATGGAAAAAAGCTTTTTCGGCCTCGCTGGAGTGCTCACTTAAAAAAGTTTGTAGTGGGACCACAGCTTTTTCAGAAAAGCTTTTGATACTTTCGAAGTTATCCATCTGAACTTCTTGCGTTTCCATCAGCTCTGCAATTTCAAATCCCACTGGCGCCATGATGTACATAGTGAGAATAATGGCAAGACCATGTAACGCAATGTTGGGTGGAATTTGTTGAATACCCAGCGCGTTTCGTACCAAAGACATAACCACGACCAGCTTTACAAAAGACGTCGTCATCACCGCGATAAATGGGACCATCGCGAACAATGATAGAATAACAACCAGTGATATGGGGTTTGGTAAAGACTCCATTATCTAGCCAGCCTCTACCGCACTATCAAAAGCTGTGTCTTCTTCGACCACCTGAGATTCGGTCTGCTCTAAACTCGCAGCATCTTGCTCATCCACTTTAATAATACGAGCACCAACACGATCACCTACTTGAACCAGTTCACACACTCCCATTAATTTGCCATTGATGCGCATTTTGAGCAGGTTTTTCATGTCGCAGTCCAGCATGAAGGTATACCCAGGTCTCATCTGCTGTAGCTCACTTAGCGTAATGGATTGCTCAGCGACATCAAAGGAGACAGATAGAGGAATGTCAGATAGATCATTGGTTTTCGCTTGAACATCAGTTTGGTCAGACATAGTTTCACCTAATTCATGAAGGACAGTAACATTACGCTGCTCAACCTTAGCTGCAAAAGAGGCAGATGAAGGTAAACGCAGGGTAACATTGTCGAATGTGTTGTGTTGAGGCAACGGCAATAACAAAATATCACCGCGTGAGAGATCAGCAACCTCAGACATGGATAGTTCGATTCGCGCCAATTCAAACATACAAGGCACAGGAATTAGTCCCGGCGTTGGCGATCGGTAGTTATTAAACTGGCTGATAATCTCAATCGCATGATTGAGTAACGAAGGAGAAAACGAAAAAAACAGCGTGTCTTTAATATGATCGACACTGGCTGCAAAATGAACAACTAAATGTTCATCAAAATCTTTGGCAAAGTGCTCGGTATTGTTATCAATTAACCGACTGGATACAAACCCCATGTGATAGCCTGTCTGCTTCGAAAAAGCCTCTAACATGGGTGCAGTGGCCGCAGCCAGAGTCGCATCAAGTAGCTTTTCTGGTAACTGACAAAGGGCCTCAAAATCAATCCACTGTTGGCACATGGCACTCAACATAGGTTGATTAAAGTGTAAATAGAATAAACTTTCGTTGAGCGTTAACTTTAGTACGGCTCGGTAATGGCTATTCGTTGGTGGAGAGATCCAGTTTAAGTGATACTGATGTAAGCCATCAGAATAAGCCATCTTATTGAGTTGGCATAAACTGTTGTCCAAAATTACCTGACTCGCATCAAGCTCGGGTAACTTAAGCGGTTCGATGTTCTTTATGTCTTCCATCAATTCATCATACTCAGTATATTGTTTTTGGTCTCTTAAGGATGCACTCCATCAAAATCAACCAAACCGTTATTATTAAAAAACACCTGTTGTTTTAGAAAAATACTGGCTACCGCTCAATGCGATTAAGCCCTACATACCTTAAGAGCTTTTATCAGTACTCCTTGTTGATCAACAGACCTGTCAGTCAATCAAAAGCTTACGCTAAAAATTAAGCTAAGCACTCTCCACATTTTACAATACATTGCCTCAGGCTGTTGAGGTTTTATCTCGAATAACTGGCACATTCCATCATAGAGTGCCAGTTATCGATGGGTATAAACTAAGACTGAGCCCCGGTTTCGTCTTGCTCGCTCACCTCGGTTACTTTACGCACACCTACGTTCACACGATTTTCGCCAAGCGCTTGAACAAGACGTTCTTTCAACTCAGGAGCACCGTCTCTTAAACGAACAAAGCTCTGTGGATTAGCGCACTGAAATACTACCTGAAGACCCTCTTTGTTGCGCGTTAATACCACCTCAGTTCCCATTAAAATCTCAGACTTTAATGAAATATTAATTTTAGACACGGATTGAGTGGAAAGCTCAGAGCAAATACGGTCAACAACAACGCCTGCCCACTTACCCACAACTTCTCGTGCAGAGATATTTGGCTGCAAGCTCGCAGGTGCATCAACCATAACCGATCCTGTGCCTAAAGTAGTGGGTACAATTAACGACGACTCTAACGCACCACTTTGAGCAACAACCAGAGGATCATTCATCACAGGTGATTTTGCTTGAGCATACACTTTGGCAAACTCTGTCAGCATATTACCATTAGAAAAACGCAACCAGGATTGATTCGCCAAAGCGTCTGGTTTTAACATCGTTTCAGGAGAACCTGTCAGTGAGCCCATGGTTAACTCAGGAGCAATAGAACGCAAACTTTCTAACGGCGCAGTATGAGTTGTAGCCATAGGCGGCATTCCCAAAGTTTGAGCTGCCAGATGCTGAATCATCTCAGAACGCTGTTGCGTAGGAAGCTGTTGCAATAAAGTATTTAAAACTGCGCGACCTTCAGTTCCCTGATTAACCAAATGCTTTACCATAGCTGACTGTTCAACCGGAAGCATTTGCATAATGATAGCTGCTGCTTTGGTTTGTCCTTCACCGCCCATTGCCAATAATTGCGTCAAAACTTGTCCTTGCTCTGATGCAGGCAAAGATGAAAGCAAGGTCACCAATTTCGTTTGACCCGCCAAACCTTCATTCAATAATTGTGGTACCAGTTGCGCCTGTGTGTGGTTTGTCATGTGAGCAAATAAAGCGCCAATTTGCGGCTTGGTTTCGGTTCCTTGCTCAAGCATTGCCGATAAAAACTGAGACTGAAGTACAGGCGGCATTGATGCAAATACATGATGTGCCGTAGGCTGAGCACTCGGACCTTGCTTAACCAGCTCAGACACAACAGCTAGCTGAACTTGAGCAGACATCTGGGCAATGATCTTGTCAGCACTGGCAGTCTTCGAACCCGCTTCCGTTAACAGTTGCTTCACTAAGGTGATTTGCTCTGCAGATAATAAAGGAGAAGTCGAGTTAGAAAGTTTGCTTTCTGGGGCAGTCATATCCACCTCAGTCGCAAATTCGGTAGCGATAGTCGATAAATTTTCTGCTGCCAATAACACCTTAGTTAGGCTCGATGACAAGGTGGCCAGAGCATCTTTGGGTGCAGTATTGGTTAATGTCTTTTCATTAAATTCTGAGTTTTTGAACTCGCTGCTGTTAGTCGGAGCAATGACGCTTGAACCCTCATTTGCTAAGCCTGATTGACCTTGCATTACTACCTGAAAAGGCTGAGCTTTTTTCTCACCTTGTCCGATATTAGCCAAAATAGACGCTTGCTGTTCTTTTTGCTCATGACCCTTTGAACGCTCTTTGTCTTTTTGCTTTACGCTTCTATCAGCTTCGGCAACTAACTGACTAAAAGCCTGTGAGTCATGTTCCAGAACCACTGGAGTGTTCGCGATTTTGGCTTGTTTATGCTGAGTGTTTACAGTCTCTATTATCATTGCTCTTGTTCGCTTGTTCTTCCTAATTAATGGCTTAGTAACAAGCTTTTGAACAAAGTTGCGGGACAATTAAGAAAAGCCGCGTTATTCGCGGCCATTGATGGGCTAATAAATTTTTGGATCAGACACCCGTTGGTGACTTGGCAATAAAGTCATCCAGGGCTGCATCTTCCGTCAACTGGGCCTGGCGAATAGAAACTCGAGCATTGGCCGCAGCCAGCTCGGTAAACTTCTCTACCTGCTTCAACGCCTCTTTATGCTCAACCTTGGCATGATTCTTCGCCTGCTCAGCATCGTCGGCGGCTTTTTTTAACTCAGAAACATGTTCAATGATACTGAGCTCTTTTTTTTGCAAGCCGCTCAGATAGGCTCTTAGATCTTCCAGGTCCTTACGACTCACCAGTTGATCCTGGATTTTGTCGTACTGCTCCTGAGTCTCTTTTTTGCGGTAAGCCTTATACTCTTCAAGCTCCTGCTCTTTTTGACGATAACGACCTACCGCTTCTTCCCAGTGGGATTCTGCTCGACGATAAGCATCGTGAGCATTTTTCTCGCGCAGATTTTTAATTTGTTTCAGTCGGTCAAACACGTCAAGTACCTGTTACACAGAGGATTTCAGCTGCTCAATTACATCCTCGAATGGGAACTTATCTTTCATTCCCTGAGTAAGAAATTGATTGATCCTCGGTACTTTAGCAATGGCCTCATCGGCCACGGGATCAGCGCCTTTCTTGTACTCACCAATTCTGACCAGAAGTTCGATTTCTTTGTACTTAGCTAATAACATTCGCAAGTGAGATGACGCTTTTACGTGCTCAGGCTCAGCAATTGCGTTCATCACTCGACTCACACTGGCTAGCACATCAATTGCGGGATAATGATTGGCAGCCGCCAAGTCACGAGACAAGACAATATGCCCATCTAGAATCGATCGCGTTTCATCCGCCACCGGCTCGGTCATATCATCCCCCTCTACCAACACCGTATAGAGTGCAGTAATAGAACCTTTGTCATTGTTACCCGCTCGCTCCATCAACTTAGGCAAGGTAGCAAACACCGAAGGTGGATAACCACGACGAGTAGGCGGCTCACCCGCTGCCAGTCCAATCTCTCGCAAAGCTCGCGCAAATCGAGTGACTGAATCCATCAGCAATAAGACTTTTTTGCCTTGATCGCGAAAGTATTCCGCCGTTGCTGTCGCAACATAAGCCGCTTTCGCACGCTCCATAGAAGTTCGGTCAGAGGTGGCTACAACGAGCACCGATTTTGCCATGCCTTCTGGGCCCAGCTCATGCTCCATAAACTCGCGCACCTCTCGACCCCGTTCACCAATAAGAGCAATGACGATCACATCAACATCGGCTCCCATTACCAGCATTCCGAGCAGTGTACTCTTACCACCACCGGCGGCGGCGAATATTCCCATTCTTTGTCCTTCGCCGCAGGTCAGGGTGCCATCGAGTGCTTTAATTCCCAAAGGAACCGGATCTTTAATGATCTTTCGCGTAATGGGATCGGGCGCATCGGCATACACCGGATAATAGGTGTCCACTTCAAGCGGGCCCTTTTCGTGCTCATCCATGGGATTGCCCATGCCATCAAGAATGCGACCAATCAAGCCAGGCCCCACCCCCACTTTATGAATTTGCCCGCTCGGCAATACTTCGGTGTTAGACGAGATCCCCATCATGTCACCTAATGGGGTTAACAGTGCAAAATTATCAGAAAAACCAACAACCTCTGCGTAAATTTCTTTTTCTGTCAAAGGGTTGCGTAAAACACAGAACTCCCCCACCTGAACGCCTGGAACAATCGCCTTAATGATGGTTCCGACGACTTCAACCACACGTCCACGTACTTCTAACAATCGTGTGGTGTCGATTGTTTTGTTAATAAAATCCGTTATATAGTCCAGATGAGACATAACTCGTTGTGCTCTTTACAAATGTCAATGTTCCCAAGTCAGGGGCGCAAGTATAAGCTTAGTCATTGAAACCGTGAACTCTTAATATTTTTGCCGTTCTTCCATATACAACAACGCCTGCACACCTGGTACAAACGATGATAAAGGTTGAACGCGCATTATTTACAAGGTCATATTGCGGCTCTTGGCGACTCTCTTTTTATAGATGTAACGCTGTTCGAGGGTGAGTTTCAACCTATTTTTTTTATTTTTCACTTAAGCAAAACTCTTGCGCTTTTGATGTTACTAAAGCCCAAACGCTGTATTGAATGTGTTTCATTAGCAGACTAAATTAAGCGCTATTCGTCAATTTTCATTGGGAAAACTATGAGTCACAATATTATTACCAATAATGTCCCAGCGGCCGCCTTACACGATAATTCGGCAGCCAAAGTGGGCGTTTCTCAAGTGGCAACCCATGCCGCGATCCTGATGAGCGGCGAAAAGGCGACCAAGGTAATATCTCCGCAGGCAATGGCTGCCAACGCGCTAGAAGAAATGTCCTTTCTGGCATCGGAGAAAAATGAAACCAAACTCAATAAACGCGAGTTCCGTGGCCGCAGCAGTATTGTAGAAAACATCGAAAAAGCCGAGATGTACCTCAAGAAGATCCCTAAGATTGAGCTACATCGAAAGATCAAAGAAATGCTTCAGCATCTTAAACAGATGCGCAATCTTTCCGGTCAGAAATTACTTGAGAACCTTCGCTCCACACTGAAAGATCCCGCCGATATTTTTGCTGCCCTCAAATTTATGGAGGAAGCAACCGGCGAAGAGTTTGGCGAATTAAGATCAGCCATCAAAGATGCTCAAAAGCTTCTGCAAAAAGATGACCACGCCAAAGTCTGGTCAGGCTTTAATATTGCCGACGTTGCCGAGTCCTTTGCCGACAAAAACAAAGCCGGTGGCATCGACAGACTGCGTTCCTTGTATCGCGATGCTGTACTCGATTACGGAGGCATCTCGAATACATATAATAAAATTTGTGAAAACTATTCACACATGTCTTTTGAAGACGCTGTCGACTTTTTGCTTAAGTCGCTGGGATGCGAATTGTCTGCCGATGTCGCGTCTTTAGCCAAAGAGCAGCTCACAGCCATTATTAATGATATCTACATTATTCGAGCACTAAAAAGCGCTCGAGATCGCATCCGAGAATTTATTAAGCGACTCAAACGTTACTATCAATCAGCAGCAGGCCTTGCACGACTGGACCCACATAGTATGATGGCAGCCATTCTAGAAATGGCTGAACAGAACTGGGCTAATTCTCAACAATTTAGCGATCTGCCAAAACAGTTTGATATTGACGACGAAGAAATCGAAATTGACTTTCTACGCGAAACCAAAGAGATTATTCGTGAGTTACCAGAAAAGATTTTTGGCGATCTGCAAGAGCGAGAAGAAATGCTCGAAGCGGTTCAGCTGGCACTGGACTCTGCCATTGAAGCAGAAGAAGCTGGCGACGATCTTGAGTTTGACGAAGAGTAAGAGGTAATACAAATCATGAATCAGTCAGCGGATCTCCAACGAAGTTTATTTGCCATCCAGGAATATGGTCAACTCATTGGGTTTGAGCAATTGCTGGATGAAGGCAGCCAGGTAGCCGCCTTTGAACTTGAGTCTGGCGCGACTATCAGCTTCGAGGCATTAGAAAACGGTGTCATTATTTCCAGAATGCAGCAGTTCTCACCCTATAATATATTCGATACCATGATAAAAGCGCTTTCCATGAGCCATTATCGAAGAGGTGTAAACTACATTATGCAACCTGGTATGCTGGGCGATGATCGTCTTGTTATTACCATATTTTTATCACAGCAGCAGCTGGTGCCCCATCAATTTGATGGCGCGGTGAAGCGCTTAGATACCGTTTTTAATCAGATAGGAAACTAGAGGTCTATCCATGAGTTCTCTCGACATTGCATTTGACGATAGTGAAAAATACTTGATGGTGAATTTATCCGGTCAACTGGATGCCACCACCTCCGTCAGATTACAGACCGCATTAGAAGAAAAAATTGCAGCATCCAGTCAATTTCTTATTATTGACGCCAAAGAGCTGAGCTACATCAGTAGTGCAGGCCTACGGGTGTTGTTGATGGTCGTCAAAAAAGTCGAACCATTAAAAGGCAAACTTGCCATGTGTCATGTTAAAGAAGGGGTCTCATCCATAATACGCATGGTTGGATTCGACCGCTTTATCGCCGTTCATGACGACAAGGAACAAGCGATCCAAACCATTAACCAGGCAATAGAGTCAGCTTAACAGGCTGACTCTCACTAAGACTATGGCAAAAGACACCTATTTACTCTCTTACGGCATCGAAGGCATCCTTCAGCCACTCACCGACGCAGACACTTCTGATCTACCGATCCCCTTTCCAACAGAAAAAAAGCTACAGATATCCGGGGCATCGACCAATCTTCATATAGACGACGTATTTGGCCTTTATCAGGCTGATCGCGAATTGTTCGAAAGTTTATTGCCAGATATCGATGATCTGGAATTGCTTTCACCCTCTGGCTTTAAAGCAGGGTATATCGCAGCCAAAAACTGGCTGCATGAGCTGAAGGAAACCCTACCGCTCGATGAACAACAATTGGAAATATTAGATACCGCAGAAGCCACGCTCGACGATGTCCATATCAATCGCGCCATGATCGATATGTATCGTAGTCTAATGATTCAGGGATAAATACCATTATGGAACCCAATCAATCACAGTTTGAAGACCAGGCGACAGAATGGTTAATGGTGCAAAGCTTTTGCTTCATCCAGTACGAAAAATACGACGAAGCCATCCATCTGCTGGAAGTCCTTAAAATCAGCGGACAAGCCAACGCAAAAGCACTGCTCATGCTGAGCAAAGCGTATCTGGCACAAAGCAAATACAAGCAAGCCTTAGACACACTCAACCTGCTGCAAAGAAAATTCGGCAAGATCGGCAAAACCAATCCTGTATTCGAGTTACTAAAGAGCCAGGCAATGTGGGGACTAGAAGAACCTGCTAAAGCGCAACAGCACATGAAAAACTATATACAGGGGAGAGCGCAGACAAAATGAGCAGCATAGGAAATATTTTAGGGCCTTTGGGCAAACGCAAAGACGTCATTCTCGCGATATTACTGGTATCGATCGTCTTTATGATGATCTTACCGCTCCCCACCGCACTGGTCGACGTCTTGATCGGTACTAACATGGGTCTGGCCGTTATTCTATTGATGCTAGCGGTTTATATTTCAGGCCCCCTGGATTTCTCGTCCTTCCCTGCGGTTTTGCTTCTTACTACCCTGTTCCGGCTGGCACTGGGTATCACCACGACCCGACTTATCCTGCTGGATGCGGATGCGGGCGAAATCATTAATGCCTTTGGTAACTTCGTTGTTGGCGGTAACTTAATCGTCGGTATCGTTATCTTCTTAATTATTACCATCGTTCAGTTCATCGTAATTACCAAAGGGGCCGAACGGGTTGCAGAGGTAAGCGCGCGCTTCTCTCTTGATGCGATGCCTGGTAAGCAAATGAGTATTGACGGCGACATGCGCGCTGGTAACATCGACATGGATGAAGCACGCCACCGTCGCGAACTGGTTCAACGAGAAAGTCAGTTATATGGCTCGATGGACGGTGCCATGAAGTTCGTAAAAGGGGATGCGATTGCAGGCCTCATTATCATCGCTGTAAACATTATTGGTGGTATTTCTATCGGTGTGTTGCAGCAAGATATGTCTGCCGGTGACGCATTAGAACTCTATACTATCCTGACCATTGGTGATGGTCTGGTATCACAGATCCCAGCTCTGCTTATTTCGATGACCGCTGGTTTTATCGTTACTCGAGTATCTGACGAAAGCTCCAAAGATTTAGGAACCGATATCGGCGGTCAGTTGACCAGTCGCCCACGTGCTCTGATGATTGGTGGCGGATTATTACTAGCCTTTGCCATGATCCCAGGCTTCCCAACACTCACATTCGTTACTCTGGCATTAGTCGTTGGTGGTGCAGGTTGGTACATGCACAAAAATGCAGACAAGGCCGAAACGGAAGAAATTGAAAGCACCGCCAATGAATTACCCGCTTTAACAGGCGCGGGTAAAACACCACCCAAACAAAAAATGAGCGAGCAGGAAGAATTCGCTCTGACCGTTCCCTTACTTGTTGATGTAGCACTCAATCTAGAAGGTGATCTGGATAAAGTTGTTCTGAATGAAGAGCTGGTCAAAGTACGTCGAGCCCTGTATCTCGACTTAGGTGTCCCCTTCCCCGGCATGCACTTACGCTTTAACCACGCGCTTCAAGACGATCACTACGACATCATGATGAACGAAGTGCCAGTTGCCACTGGAGAAATGCGCCCGAACTCATTGCTAGTGTTAGGCAGCACCGAGCAGCTGGACATACTCGAAATCCCTTATCAAGAAACCTCCAAGAATATTGGTGGCAACAAAGGCTACTGGGTCGATGCGTCTCAGGCCGAAACACTGGAAAAAGTCGGTGTCTCTTACCTCAACAGTACTCAGGTGATTACTTTCCACCTATCCTTTGTACTTAAGCGCTTCAGCGAAGAGTTTATTGGTATTCAGGAAACACGCTACCTGTTAGAGAAAATGGAAGAAACCTTCCCAGAGCTTATTCGTGAAGCACAACGTGTTGTGCCCATCCAAAAGATCAAAGAGATCTTCCAACGTCTGGTATCCGAAGATATTTCGATTCGAAATCTGCGTTTGATCTTAGAATCTCTGGTTGAGTGGGGCCCCAAAGAAAAAGACACGGTGGTACTGGTTGAATACATCCGCAATAACTTGCGCCGTCAGATCAGTTACAAACACAGTAATGGTCAAAACATTTTACCAGCCTATCTACTAGAGCAAGATGTTGAAGATGCTATTCGTGCGGGTATACGACAAACCTCTGCTGGTGCTTATCTGGCATTAGAACCTCAGGTGACCAACAACTTTGTTACTTCGGTCAAAAACTCTGTGGGTGATATCTCCAATCTACCCAATAAGCCAGTATTACTGACATCAATGGATATTCGCCGTTATGTGCGCAAGCTGGTTGAGATGGAATGCTATGACCTGTCAGTGTTATCCCATCAAGAGATCACGCCAGAAATATCGATTCAACCATTAGGTAGAATCAATATCTAACCTCACTAAAAAAGCCGCCTATTAAGGCGGCTTTTTTATTTTTACGGCCATCATAAAACTCTTATCTCTTTGCAACTCTCCCGCCAAAAGCGTTACCTAATAATTAGGTAAACGAACATATTAACTAAGGGAAAGCCATGTCATTTGCACAAACCATGCGAGAAACAGCGAGCCATCTAGGGCTGACATCATTAGCCATTAGTGATGAAGGCACCTGTCGCATAGTCTTTAATGATAATCAAGCCATTGATATTGAAGAAAGCAAAGAGATGGCTGGCGCCTTACATGTCTATTCCGCTGTTGCCAAGGTTCCAGCGAGCAATCGAGAAAAGCTTTTTCAGTTTTTGTTAGAAGCCAACTTCCTGGGCCGTGGCACTGGCAGCGCAAACTTAAGTCTGGATATGGATACTCAAGAAATCCTGCTGTATCAAATGGTGAATTTTCAACTCAGTGAACCTCGCCAAATAGCCGAGCTCTTAAAAGCCTTTGGCGAACTCGCCATTCAGTGGAACAACAGTCTGGCCAATACTGATATCGCGGCATAACGGTTAAGTTATCGCCGCCCTCCTGCTTCTAGCAGACTCCTTCTTCTTCACCTGTAAATCTTCTCTTATACCACCACAACTTTTCATCCTTAGCGGTTACTAAAACTATGTACTTGGCAAAACCAGGTATATAGTTTGATCCAAACACACAAATATTTACTGGAAAATACAATGTCTTTTACCCAAACGATGAAAGAAGCTGCAAGTCATCTGGGCTTATCTAACCTGCTGATAAGTCAGGAAGGCACTTGCCGCATTGTATTCAACGACACACAAGCCATTGATATCGAAGAAAGTAAAGAGTTTGAAGGCATGATGCATGCGTATTCCGTTGTGGGAAAAATCCCGCGCGGTAATCGAGAAACAGTGTTTGGAATGTTACTTGAAGCCAATTTTTTGGGACAAGGCACAGGCACCGCCAGCCTGAGTGTCGATCAGGGAGCAGGTGAAATATTGCTCTACCAAATGATCAGTTATTCGCTGTGCACCCCCAGTCAACTGGCAGAATTAATCAAAGCGTTAGGCCAGCTCGCTACCGAGTGGACTCAAGCACTATCATCGATAGACACTTCGCATGGGCAGCAAACTGCACCAGGCAAAGTCGCAGAGTTCAACATTGCTGACACCGTTAACGCTATCAAGGTTTAAAAAGGATAGCAGCCATGCAAGATACACAGTTTGTCGGCCTAACTAGAGTTAACTCACAAAGTACCATTAGTACTCAAAGTGATGACTCGAGCATTAGTAATCCACCCCAAAGACGCTCTTCATCCTCGCCTCAATCCAATCAGATTACGACCACTTCGGCCAATGTGAGGATCTCGGGCTCGACCGACGCCCCTCAACCACGAGAGGAAAGCTCCAGCAATAAATTCTGGTCTGGGTTTAAAACCGTTTGTAAATGGGCTGGTGTTGCTCTTCTTGGAGCAGTGGTAGGGATTGCAGCAGTTGGTGCCGTCGTAATGAGTGGTGGTAGTGTACTAGCCATTGCTGCTTTGATAGGCGCTGGTGCTGCGGTTACAGGCTATGCCTTCTCTGACGCTCTTGATAAAGCAACAGCGATAGATACCAGTAATTTTGATCGAACCTCTCAGCAACAACAGCAAAAATCGGAAGTGCAAGAATTAAAGCATCAACATCAACTAGAAATGCAGCAGATGAGGCATGAAATGATGATGATGAAAAAAGACTTTAGAATTCAGATGCTGGAAGCCAAGCTTAATGAGCAATCTGGAGGACCAAGCAACAGAGGGCCAAACAGTAGTGGCTCACAACCTCAAATTCTGGGAATGGACCCAGATGATGCTCAATCCCTTATGTCAGGGGGTATAAAATCCTATCCATCCTCTATTTCTAGTGACGATAGCTCAGAAACTGATGATGATCTGGCGAAGCGCTTAAGAAATTTAAATCGTAATTCAGATAAAGATCCTTCAAATTTTCAAACAGAGCGCCTTCGTATAGAAGATGGAGTTATCATTGATGACGAAACTTCCTCGATCGAAAGTGACGATAGTTATCAAAGCTACTTAGACGAGCAAACGCCATTGCTAAATACTCAGCACTCTGGTTATGGCAGCATTGAGCTACAGGACACAGAATTGACGTTTGATGATCATACTTCCATTGGCAATGATGACGGCTATCAAGAAATTTTAGACGATGAGCGAACGCCGTTACTGAATACCCAGCACTCCGGTTATGGCAGTATTGAGCGTCAAGACACAGAATTGACGTTTGATGATCATACTTCCATTGGC
>NZ_JAMXSB010000016.1 GCF_024124665.1 Pleionea sp. CnH1-48 | reverse complement strand
CGGGAAAGCCGCAGCAGAATGGATTTGTTGAACGTTTTAATGGCTCGTTTCGGCGAGAGTTTTTAAATGCTTACTTGTTTGACAGTCTATCACAAGTAAGAGAAATGGCGTGGGAGTGGATGTTGGAATACAACGAAGAACGACCGCACGATAGCTTAGGAAGTTTACCCCCAGCTATCTATCGGAAAAAAGTAGAAAACTCTAGTTTAGAGCTGTCTCAGTAATGGGGAAGCTGACACAACCTCACATTTTTGATTAAGAGAGTATCTGACTTCGGAAAATATATTAAAGTGGCCATACCGGTTTTTCTGCTAAAGAAACCTGTTATTATTGGAAGTTTAATAATCACGACATGCGCTTTTAACAGCCATACATCATCAAATTAAACAGGCTAATTATGGGATGCGACATTCATTTTTTTATAGAGTATGACTCAAAGGGTAAGCTACCTTTTAGCGATACTTCAGAAATAGAACTTGAAACTACAGGTGACTTTTTCTTACCGCGAGATTATGACCTATTTGCTGCTTTATCAGGTGTAAGAAGTCAATCGCCATTGCCTAAATTCCCGCCGAGAGGCTTTCCTAGCCCAGTATCGGAAGCATTGTTTGAGGAGTACTTCTCTAATATTGTAGAGCCAGGTGATAAGCCGTTGAGCGACTACGATGAATTGCGAGAACACGTCAATGATTATGTACAAAAGGGATACTCCGAGTTGCAAAATCACCCAGTTACAAAAAAAGAATGGGTATCTTGCCCTGACTGGCATACCCCTTCATGGCTTTATCTATCCGAGTTTTTGTTAGCATTGGATGTACATTCCTATTTGCTTCAATCTGAGCAGTTGACCCAAGCTCTCAAAATCATGGAGAACATAGAAAAGATGTGCGGCAGAAATCGAGTAAGGGCTGTGTTCTGGTTCGACAATTAAGCTTAACAGCTCAAGGTTATAGAACTCCTAAATTTATTGGCAACATACGTAAAGTCTAAGTGTTGCCAAACCATCAGTATACCAACATCCACATCTAATTTTTGTATTTCCTGCACTCCACCTACTAGTAAAAGTAAGAAGGGTGCAGTAATAACAACTGTTTGATATTCATCTTTCTTATTCCCTATTGATTTAGAATTATCGCGAACTCGAAACACCAGGCCAGCAATAGCGATGGCCAAGCCACTGGCTTGAATCATGTCACCTAAAGTGACCGCAAGTTGATCACCGTAAATTACGATCATATTCATCAATGTACTTTTTTTGTCAGGTATAAAGAAGCCCGAGAAGCAAAGAACTCACGCATTCGCAGGTACCAAGGGAAATTGCAGGCATAAAAAAGCCCCGCATTTGCGAGGCTCATATTAAGTTTCGTTATCTGTTAACTTCTTGCTTTTTACGATTTAGGAAGGTAAGCAGAAGCTTTTTGCTTGCACTTTATTCTTTCAGATTCAACGGGAGCATAAAACTTCGAAAAATCATTAACCTTATTCTTCATCACATCAATTCTATCTTGTACAGACATTCGGCCAGTATACTCAGGGACAAAACACTCGCAATAAACGTTCACTGCCTTTCTGTATGGTTCTGACACTTCTTGTTCCTTGCAAATCAGGGTCATCTCTTTAATGAACCTTTCTTTAGTAATTAGATGCGATATACAGTGCTTTTCCTGCTCTGCCTCTAGGGCGCGAAATGTTTCTGCATACTGAGTATTGCCGCTACTCAAACTTATGATTTGAGTAACTGATAACTGACTTATTATTGTAGGCCACATGCACTTACAGTAAGCAGCAGTATCTTTTTCGTCAAGAACTTGATGCCGATTTTGAATGCAAGCCGCGATTCTTGCTTTCGCGAAAGAATCGCGCAAAATATCTGAGGATGAAGCTGAATTTGAAAAAAGCAGAAGAACTACAACCGCAGTAAGATAAGCTACTCTCATGGAAATTCCTCAAGAAAATACTCAATAGGTATAGATTAGCAGTGCTTTATTCGTTCTGTTAGTTCTACTGTTTTAATTTTGTATCGTTCGGGTGTTAGGTATTCAGTTTCGCCGTTGAGTTGTAAGCGGTGCAGGTTTCTTAATATTCGCTCTGCTTCACAACCGCACTGATATGAGCATCGTTGAGGCTTTGCTTTGCGCTCAACAGGCAAAGCTTTCGTGCCACCAAGGCAGAACGCTAGAACTACAAATGCGATTGTGACTTTGAATATTCGATACATACCTAATCAGTAATAGATAGTTGCAGTGTATCGAATATAGCATTTATAGATATATATTCAAATAACCTTTAGCGCAATACCTTCACAGCCTATTTGTTTTTTCGCCCAAGGTTTGAGCCTTTTAATTTTTACGCCATTTCTCCAGGTCACATCTACGTACTTTCCTGCCTGTAGAAGAGCGATACCTTTAGAATAGCACTGGCAAAATCGCTCTTGCTCTTCTGGCTCTTTATCTAATTTCAGGTGTGATTTACACGCTTGATACATGTGCACTTCGTTATCGGTTACGTTGACGATATCAGCCTGTGAGACGACTCTATTATTCGCGCAGCCCATTAGCGTTGAAAAAATAAATGCAGCAACTAGTGCCTTTTATATGCTCATACTCCACTCCTTGAGTTCAAACTCCATGTGTAAAAAAGCCCCTGAATTAGGAGCTTTATCGTACAGACGCGTTAATCGTCGGTATACGTAAAAAAGTGTAAAGTCACTCTTAAAAAATTGCAAATTAATTTGGACTACACTTGATAAACAACCAAAGATAATGAGAGTAAATTATGAAATGGTTTCTGATTCCCGTTTTTTTTCTGTTGTCAGGCTGCTTTCTAATACCTAAGACACCAATTTATAAAACTAGACCTGGAGCACCTAAAGCCACATTGGAATTTGATGTTACGACTCAAGACTCAGTTCTATTAGTCTACGTATATCACAAGCAACTTGACTGCCCTGGGGGAGGGCTTATCAATACTCATTTAGGTAAGTATAATGAAACAACTATCGAGTTCGAGGCGGGTATACCGACTACGATTGTAGCATCAGGCCACAGAGGGAGCATGGAGTGCAATATTGGCTATACGTTCGTGCCTAAGCAAGGATTCAATTACATGTTGGTATTTAAAGAGAATGATTCTACAAGTTGTCAATCAAGTTTAGTAATGCATGATAAGGAAACCGGTGGCTTTGTAAGTATTCCAAACCAATGGCATGATGTTTGTGACTAGACCTTAGAGAGACTCAAACCTCTTTAGAGCTGCGCCTTTCAATATTAACTCAAATCGCAGCTCTTTTTTCTTATGCCTGTTATGCAGTGAACGTACGCTCTCACTTCTTAACCACAGGAATCCACCAACGAATCCCCATTTCACCAAAGGGCCGAAACGGAACCGGATAATAAGCCGCAATATCCGGTTTATTACCGTCCCGCTCGTAGCCAGTTGATACAAACCACTCGCCATAAATCGCTCGGTTGGTTTTCATTGACGTTTTGTAAGTACAATAAAACTCAGCGTAAGTTGCAGCCGGTACGGTATGAACTTCAAATTGATCCAAATCCATCCCTGGTGCAGCTTCTAAACCTAACAGATCAACAAACTCATCGCTTTTTTCTTTGTCTTTTGGAATATACACCGACAGCAAGGGCGACTCGGTGACAGCGCCAGGCTTGCCGTGTGTTAACTGACTCAAACTTTTGTACTCATCAGAACGCACATACTCCTTCCAGAACTTTGGCCCTTCTTTAACAAAAGTATCAAAGTCAAAGTTTTTGCTACGCCCTACCACTTTAAACGAAGGCCGCTCTACAATTCTGTAATCCATTTTCTCTTCTCCAGACAATTCGAGGGGAAAGGAAACTCGACGATAAGCAGACAACCTGGCCTGCGATGAACGCGCCTTGCTAGGATTCATGCCGTGTAGTTTTTTAAACGCGCGAGTAAACGCATTAGGCGAGTCGTAACCATAAAGCTGTGCAATATCCAGAATTGTCTTATCGCCGCTGGTTACCTCGGTCGCAGCGAGAGTCATCCTTCGTTTGCGAACGTACTCAGCAAAGGTCACGTTAAAACTTGCCAAAAACACACGATGAAAATGAAACCGGGAACACGCAGCAACACGGGCAACGTCATCGATACTCAGCTCACCCGCCAGGTGTTGCTCAATATATTCGATGGCTCGATTCATTCGTTGTGGCCAGCTCATCATGTCGAAAACTCCTCTTTTGAGACATCATGATAGTGAGCGAGGCCAGTCGTCGTCTCACCTTTTTTTGCTATCTGCGCAAGAAGCAAAGATAACAGACTCTAATACTTCGTCTGATAAAAGGTCATCACCGCACCAGAGGGTGTCTGCGCCGTTTTTGATAGCTGAAGCTCAACAGGTGCATTCAGCTGCTCAAACAGGCGCTTGCCAGATCCTAAAGCCACCGGAAAGGTCCAAACCCTTAGCTCATCCACCAGCTTTGCCTGCAATAGCAATTGCACCAGCTGCCAACTGCCATGAACCTGAATAAGAGGACCATCGGCCTGCTTTAGCTCTGCGATCTGTTGCGCAAGATCGCCTGTTAGCTGGGTAGAGTTGTTCCAGTCAAGTGGTTCAGCCCTTGAAGTAGCCACATACTTCTTGGCTTGATTCAGCTTTGCCGCGACAGGGTTGTCATCACCCGCCTGCGAAAAGTGAGGTGCGAAGAGATCGTAAGTATAACCACCCAACAACAAATCATAAGACTCTGCCATCGCCTCTTGGGTTACCTGCTCCATCACATCGCCCCAACAAGGATTGGCCCACCCTCCCAACTCAAAACCGCCAGAGACATCTTCGTCCGGCTGGCTGGGTGCCTGCATCACGCCATCGACTGATTGAAATATAAGAAGTGCGAGTTTTCTCATTCTAAAGTCCTTAGTAATAAAGTGTTTTTACCTTAGCCAAGATGGCTGCCTCAATCAAGCTTCTGCTGATTATTTTTTATCCTTCTCAATTTACTTCTATCCCTATTTAATAAATCGCTTGTCTGGTCGCTTTATTCCATCTTATTGCGCTCTAAGCAAAATGAATCGTAACCATGCTATCACTTGTCTTTACCCGCAAAAAGTCTCCGGCTTTATCGCGCTTTGATGCAATAAAATTGACTGAAAGCTGCTTATTTTAGAGCTTTTTCTACGGAGGCACCTTGATTAAAGCCGTCACAAAACTTAGAATACGCGCCACGGATATTTGTGCGTAAAACGATTTAATTTTTTCGCTTTTTATTGAATGTTATTTGTTCTTGTATAGTCATCTTATTCTATGACAAATAGTCAGTATTATTAGTGATATGTGTGTTGGCTAGGATTGCTAACGTTTTTATTTAGGGAAACTTTATAAGATATATAGAGGTAAAAATTCATGATGTTAAATAATAAAGCTCTAATGGCTTTTGTTCTTTTATTTGCGAGCAGTTTTGCGATGGCTACCCCCATCCAATATAGCGTGTCGGGTATTGTAGAAGATAATCAATCCAGCTCTGTTAACTTTGGCGGTGACGGTGATGTGTATGGTTCAACCAACGATGGTTCTACTTTTGATTTAACCTTTAGCCTGGACTCAACTCTGGCACCGGACTCTGTCGATAACTGGAGCTGGAGTAACGCTTACAATTACTACTTTAATCCATCCAGTGCTCAGTATGATCTTCGATTTCTTATCAATGGCACTGAGGTTAATGTAGCGAGTTCAATCATTCAGTTCTCTGACAGAACAAGCAATCCTCTAGAGCAGTTAAGAGTTCAACTCTTTTTCTCACCTGATGATCTTTATGGCATTCCATCGATGACCATTGATGCTTACGGAATGGATTTATTTAGCTCAAACTTAAGTACTCCCTCGGCTATCAATGCTCAAAACTTAGATGACGGCATGGCATCTGGATGGGATGGCTACTATCACACTCGAACACTGGGCATCAATACAGTACAGGTTCCTGAGCCAACAACACTAATGCTCTTTGTATCTAGCTTACTGTTGATGGCACGTCGCAAATCTTTGATTGCCCGCTAAGCGAAACATTCTCCTTTAAGCATGCGATGCAATCGGTGCATCGTATGCTCTTATTTCCTACCGGAAGCACCATTTGAGTGAACCGACCTCTAAAAGCAATGCTTCAAAACAAAGCGCTTAAAATAGTCTTCGCACTTTAGTGGAGCAAAAATATCTAACTCTAGGTATTAACTCTTCAAAACTTAATGAGTTTAGACTCTTACTAATTTTGGCACGTATTTTGTTATTTAAATGTAAACAGAGTACTGCATATCATTAATAGGAGTTATGCTATGTGTTTATTGAAACAATGGGTGAAAGGCGTCACCTACAACACCCATCTGATTTTACATATCGGGATCAGTCAGTTTGATGTAGAAGGAAAGCATGAGATAGATTAAATATTCAGGAGCTGTAAACGTCTCCTTTCTTTTCCGTGTTTTTTAAGGTCATAAAAACAAATAGAACGACATTTGATTTCATACTTCTTGTATTTTATGGTGCATCAATTATTTTGATAAAACTAATGTTTGTTGAGCCTCTCTAATAAACGATACTTTATATCCTTCACTTAACCTTATTAAAAATGAACGATATAAAGTATCACTTATTTAACATTGCTAAGAGTTAACGATACAAAGTATCGTTTATTTATTCCTTATTGACTCAAAGTTTGTTTTTTCTAGCTCAATAAGGAATATTGGTGGCACATACGAACGTATCGATCTTTCATATTTTTATTGAGTTGGCTAAACTCAGGAAAGTTTTTTCTGACAACATGGAGCCGCTATGAAAAAATCACTTTTAGTTCTGGCATGCGCAGTTGCGTCTATTGCAATCGCTAAAGAACACACTCCCCACGAGAAACATAAGCATAAACATGGCGAAGATTGTGGACATGCAGCTGAATGGCACAAAGACCATTTTGATTATGAGCATGATGGACATGATCATCACAGCCACGAAGGTCACACTCACGAAGCAACCGTAAAGGTGCATGGCGACCACAAACACGCGCACAGCTTAAAGTGCGGACATGAGTTTCGAGTGAAGCGCGGCCGTGTAGAATACAAGCACAATGAGCACTGGCATCACCAGCATGGCTTCCACTTCCATGAGTCTCATAAAGGCTAGATGTCGTGTTAGAGGCTGTGACTCCTTTGAACAGCCTCTAGTCTCCTCTCCTGTTTAAATAAGCTTCCTCATCATCAAACAACATAACTCTTGTACTTTCCTTTGCGTAAAACCGCATGGTAATTGGCATTATTATTTGCAAGACTTCACCCTGATCGTTTTTCAACCACCCTAAAAAGCCACAAGGTTTTTACCTTATCTAGAATACAGCAATGATACTTTGATTTATCATTTTTGCTGACACCTGTAATATATCGCGATGGGCTCAGACTCAATGTGTGCTTAGATTTGATATAAAAAGGAAATCAGAATGAAATCATTAAAAATTCTTTGCCTTACCGCTGCTTCACTTTTGTCTTACCAGGCTTGTGCCGAAGACTTTTTGCTACCTGTGCTAGATACGTCCGCTAAATCTTACGTTAAGTCTATAGACATTGAAGGATTGGAATCAGTTAATAAAAATCGTGGTAACTGGGTTAGTATTCCTGCTGGCAACTACTCTGGTGACATTCATTGTGTAGTTAATCGCAACCCCATGACAGCCAAAATAACGTTAAAACTAAAAGGCGATTCTAAAAGAGCCGTCAGTTTTATTGCTGATGGCAACTGTGGATACATGTACTTGAATAAAAATTAGAGTCTCTGACGTGGTGTTAAGCTAGAACTATATGATGTATGAGCTCTGGGTTGAAAGAGAAGGAGAACAAACTTTTTGCTTAGCCGGGCCTCTTGGTAAAAGTGCTCGCCAGTTGCTTGCTCCTAGAGCGAAACTCGCATGGACTAGCGAAGCGTCATCCTATTTTGAAGCCATAACAAAGTATTACGAATACATGGGATGGGGTGAGTACAAAAGTGACTCCCCCGAAGAAAATAAAAAACCAACTCCGAATTAACAAGAAATAGATTTACTTAGAGTCCTTACTTTATGAGCAATGAGTCCCCCTACTCTCCTCCTTTATCTGAAGTCGACAAGATAAAAGGAGTATCTTTAAAACCTAATATACTCGTTGTTATTTATACTCACTTTTCTGGCATTATCTGCTTATTAGCTTTAATAACGACGTGGCTTGGAGTGATGAGATTCGGACTCATCTCTAAAGACTTTGAGGCTGTATCGAGGCTAGCCTTTATCACTGTAACTTTCTCTTCGTATATTATTGCCTCGCTAATGATCTTTCGTAAAAGATACAATTTAGCATCAATAGCTTACTTTCTCAGCGGAGCACTTTACTTTTATTCTTTAATAACCATTCTACTAAATTGGAATAATATCAGAACCTTTGAAATTACCAGTCCACTCTTGGCCTTTTTGTCATCCTTTTTACTGGGTATTTATTATTACCGCTTTAACAAGAAGCTATAAAGGAAAAGTTTACGCGAGTCCCAGTTTAGCTATTTTTTGCGTACATCTGATGAAGATAGAGTTTAAGGGCAAAGAGCGCTGATACTACTGCAGAACTTGTAGTTTCCTAACCTTTTCTGTAGGACTATAAATACTGAGCTTTTTAGCACGACTACTGTAGCTTCCAGGCCCTTTTATAAGACTATGGAGTAATTAAGCAAATAGCACTCATTCTGTCTCTCGCACTGCTCTTTTCATGCGCAAGCAAAAAGACAGGTGTAAGCCCCCAGACTCGTCTGTAGAGCATGCTTTAAACCATAACAGTGCAAGCGTCTACATTGCAGCATTCTATTGCAAGAATAATCGCTGGCCGAATGATGTGATGGAACTGGCTGATTTTAAACTAACTTACAAACAAAAGAAGTTGTTAGAAAGAGAAGTGAGCTGGGATGGATTTACTCATATAACCGTAAACTACTTTAAGAAATCAGCAATGTTGTATTCTCCAGAGAAATCTCCTGGTGTATATATTGTAAAGTCAGAACATTTTGCTCCCATCTGCTCTGGCATTTTAAATGTTCGGAGCATAATTGAACTTGGATGAACTGTTAATTTGTAAGTACTCTGAATAAAGCTATGCAGATACTAATTTTTTCTTTTAACTAATCGCGAAAGAATTAATGGGAAACAAAGCGTTGATATATGCCAATATTTGGAAACCTCTTAGACTTTAAGTTATCCCATGAGTACTGAATCCCCCTATTCCACACCAACCTCCGATATAGACAAAGATAAAAGTATCAAGCCTAATAAGGCTGTTATTTTCTATACTTATTTATTTGGTGCTTTTTTATTCTCCCATCTACCAATAATGTACATTTATGCAATAAGGAACCCTGACTTTTTTCTAAGCATATTTGTGTATCCTGTTTACATATATCTGTCGATTGCCATCCTCATCCAATCAATTGCTTGCTTTTTAGTTTTTTGAAAAAAATTTGGTAAAGCAGCTACTCTTTATCTTATAACTGGAGTAATGCTGTTTATCCCTTCTATGTTAATTCTTATTTATGATTCTGACGTTGACAATGTTGATAGAGCCACCACTATTTTTTACGATTTATCACTTCTTTTTATCGGCTTTTACTACTATCGCTTTGACAAAAAAGCGGCCTCCTTTTCTTAGCTGATGATTTTTTAGTGTTGGACATCTTATCGCTTTACTTAATAAAGCTTGTAATATATTTCTCAAACCACATGGTCCAAGTAGCTCCTTTCTTGGTGAGTCTCAATGACCTAAAAACTGAAACGCAAAGCAATAGCTACCCAGCTTTTTTGGCAAATTCTCTTGCCTGATAAAGCTCACCTTCTGACCCAGCCCAACGCCAGTGAATATCTTCGATATTATCACCCAACTTATCAAATTCTACTTTTAACACAGGAGCGTCTTTAACAACCCAAAACCATGAGCTAGCATTGTATCGCGCGAAAATAGTGGTTGATAATTCGCGATGCTTATCCGAGCCCAGAGACTTATGATAGGCCGCTAACGCACGACTTCTTATTTCTTCTGACTGAATAAAGGCTTCAGCTTCTTCTAGCTCACCTTGAAATACATCCAGATACTTCCAGTTCTCGAGGTAGGCTTTGATCAATATAATAGGTAGGTCAGAACCATCTTCTGCTTCATCAGCAACTCTCTCTGCAAAACGAATCATCTCTTCGTTGCTACCGCTCCATTTTTGTGACAAGGCAATGATCATGTGCATGTGTGCTGCCCAATTGTTCTCATCTCTTTCTATCGCCTTGCAAAAATAGTACTTTCTGGTATTCATATCATGAGCGTTCCAAGTAGACGCCATAATCAAATAAGCCCAGGGCGTCGGATCTTCTGGCGACTCCTCCGCATATCGAAGTAATACATCACTCGTCTCATCCAGACTGTCATAAAAACTTTGCCACTTATCTTTACCGACTTCGTGGCCTCTCCCGTACCCACGAATATCCCACGACCGTTGCAAAAGTCGTGCACCATAACACAGAAGCGCATCCGCAGACTCAGACTCTGACTCCACCCATGCTTGCAAATGCTCCATAGGGAACTCACGAGAAATACCAAGACTGATAAAATATCGCTTATCAAAAGAGTCCGCCTTGCTCATCAACGCTTTTAAGCCGCTATAATCTTTTGCATTGACCAATACTTCAAAAACTTCTGAATTACCGTAAGAGCACTGCTTTAATACACTTCGCTTTTTTGCCTACAAAAGTAAATAACAAGAACAATAAACACTGCAAAAGCGGCTAAATATACAGCTGGGTTCATTCTTAAAAATCCCTACAACTAAATTAAAACTTACAACTAAATAATTTTCTTACTGTTATCACTATGCTTTTTAACTTAAACAGCTCCCTGTTCTTTAGTAAGCTCCAGTCTCAACCACACCATCTTCGTTAGGAATATAGGCTGCTATCAAATTTTCATCATTAACAAGCCAGTTAGGCTCAGATCCCAAAGCTACCTTTCTTCCACAAAAATAGAACCCTTCAAAAAGCTCTTCCTCAAGCTCCTCCAGGGTGTCAACATTCATGCTGGGATACCATGTGTATCCACCAATTTTGACTATTTGCTCACATATTAAGAGTGCGTATTTATAATTGGCAAACTGCGACTTTGCTTGCTCAAAAAAGCTTTTATCAGCAACACCTCGTAACCTTAGGCCATGTTTCTTAAAAACAATCACGCTAGTTTTGGAAGGCAGTTCTGCTAAACGATATTCAAATTGCTCTACGGAAGAGAAAAATTCCCAAGACTTATTTCCTCCAACATTAGCAAAACGAAATAGTATTAATAACTCTTTTTCTTCTTTCATCCATTTTGCAACTGTATCTTTAAAATGCTTGCTTTCTGTTGATGAATTATCCATTTTCTTCTCCAATTCTACACTCATTATAACATTATTCTTGCGAGACTAAGGCTCCCCTCAAAATAACTAAAGCTTTGACTACTGCACACTCTGAAGCAATTTTCCCATAGATTTCTCGCTGATTTTTTATGTTAGCTCAATCTTACGGCCATCTGGATCTTCAACCACAAAGCTTTTACTTCCATCAAGATTATTGATAGAAGTGACTTCAATATCATATTGCTTAAGTAGACTTAATAGCTCTCCATCATAGGACACTGACAATCCTAGCCGTATATCGGATACATCACTTTCAGTTTTTAGGGGATAGAGCTCTAACACAAGCCCATCCATTTGAGTTGCATAATGTTTGGGTCCACCACCATGTTTTTCTAATTGAAAAGACAAGCCCAGCTTTTCATAGAAAGCTTTGCTAATGTGGATGTCTTTGCATCTTAGAACGAGCAAGTTTAGAGAAACTCCCACCTCTTACTCCGTCTTCCCGCTATCAATTTCGCGTAAATTCTCTGATAACTGATCTGATATTGCGAAAAAGATTTGTAAGTCCTTCTTCGAAATGCCTTTAGTAAGTTGCTCAGAGAACTCCGATTCAATCTTCTCTATCGACTCAAAAAACGCCTCTCCTTTGCTTGTTAGCTTCAATAACTTACTACGACCATCATTTGGGTTGGGCACCCGTTGAACCATCTTCATAGCACAAAGCTCATCGATCAGTCGTGTTATCTGGCCTTTGTCTCGCTTTAGGGTACGAGCCACATCCAGCAGCGTTGATTCGCCACTGGCCCAAATTTGCCGCATAGCTCTGAGCTGCATAGGAGCAGGTTTAGCACCCAGATCACTTAATTTTGGGGCCATCTGAGTACTTAGATCATAGCTAAGACGGAAAGCCGCCTCATGTATTGTTCGTTTCTTATCCACCATAAGACTCTCTAATCGCTCACCTTTTTAAGCAGGAGCACACTATAACAGAATAAAGACACTCAACAAATAGTTGACTTGTATCAACCAACAAATATAATTGACAAATATCAACCATATTCAATCAAACCTCCACCGATCGGTGTACCCGGTTTGAACCACTGCTAAGAGGAAACTTTATGCTTCGATTTGCTCAAATACTCTCCGCTCTCTTTGTTCTTATCTTTGCTGCGTCTTCATTGACCATCATCTTTGCCCCTGATGCCGTTAATCAAGCTGCAGGATTTAATGCATCCACAGACTATGGATTTACTAATCTACGCACTCTGGGCGCACCCTTGCTAAGTTTGGCGATAATCACCGCCATTGGCGCAATTCGTAAACAATGGATACTTCTGCTTCCTGCTTCGCTTTACTTCCTATTCAATGGTTCTGCTCGGGTGGTTTCCTTGTTTGCCGAACAGTATGACCCTGTGATGCTACGCGGTCTGGTCCTCACCTTTGGACTATTTGCTTTGTCACAAATAGCTTTGCATACCTTTCGACGTATGGAGAGAAAATTCGCTTAGCAATAATGCCTCTTTAACGAAAAAGCCGCGATGCAAAGCGCGGCTTTTTCGTTAACAATTCCATCAAATCTATAAATCGTCGTCATCATCAAAGTTTGGTATCGTCTCTTGGTGAGCAGGCTCAACCCTCTCAGAAATGGTATACCCTGTCGATTGATCTTCTACCCACATATCAACCCCAATTCTCTTCTTGCCTAGCATAGAGTCCTCTGTCAGCACCTTAAAACGGGCCAAATACGTTTTTCCTGCCTCCAGGGTAACCCGAAAACTCTTATCGTGTACTTTATTGATTGATAATGATCTGTATTTTTCCATCATTGTTGCACCCACAGGGTTTCTGTACCTTAGATTGATAATGTAAGTTCCAGGGTCCAGACTAACCTCACTCGGCCAGGCAAGCGTATCTCCCATATTTTCGCCATCGACATGAGTAATCTGCAATAATTCGTTGGCCAGTATTAGATGCTCTATCTCTTCGCACTTTATGGTTGCAAAAACACTCGATGTTTGTAGCCTTTTAGGCCCTACGGTAGTGCATGAGCAAAGCAACAAAATCATAAATATGGCAATAAGGTGTTTCACACTATCTCCTTAATTTATAGGGTATATAATTAGCAATAATCTATTTTTGGAATATCTATAACTTAACATTGAATGGACAAAAACGTTGATCAAGGCTCTTCCTTAAACCCCACACTTTCTCCACCAATTACCGTCTATTATAAGACGGCAGACAGCTTAGTGTAAAACTCTATATTAGATGCCCTTAGGGCCTGCTGCGAATACCAATGGGCAGCTAGTCCACCAAACTAGGCGCTTCTCTATTGGGATGCTAGTATTCGCTTGCTAAGCCTCTCTCATTTTTAGAGGAATGCTATTTGACGATTTAAGGATATTATCTTATGAAGCATATAAGTCTATTTTTCGCGTTCATTGTATGCAGTTTTGTAGTGGCAAAACCCTTATCTTTGCAACACTTTGCGAAGTTTCCAGCTTATAATCAAATAAAGCTATCACCGGATGGTAAACACATTGCCGCAACCGCTCCCTATCAGGATCAAACCATTCTGGTGATTTTGGATGCTGAAAAGCTGAAGGTGAAACACGCATTTGGCTTAAAGTCTAACGAGCATATCAAACGCTTTTATTGGGTCAGCAATAAGCGCGTCATCTTTACTCATAACTACAAAGAAGGCTACCTGGATATTCCGGTAACAGATGGTCAAATTTTTGCGGGTGATATTGAAGGCACAAATCAAAGAATCATATTTTCTCATGAATCCAGTAATGCAACGGGCCGCTTAAACTCAAAAGATCGGGAACCATCTATGCTTATGGTGAGATCGATAAAGCTCTCTAATAGCCATTTTGGAACTGGATGATATATCCCAACGTTCGAAAGAGTCACAGTGGGCAAATGTAACCTCCTCATGAGCAAGATACAGATAGCCACGATAATTTTGTCATTGCCGCTCAAACTCAACTTTGTCGTGGATAACCCAAGCAACCGTTGCAAAAAACACTAATGTTGCCGAAATGCTCAAATAAGAAGTAGTGCTGATTTGCATTGCTTTTACTCCCAAAAACACCCGCTTAGTAAGTATGATAATACTCTATTAATAATATCATCTCTTATTCAGCACATACTGAATATAAACAATATGAAAGGCCGAAGTTAACAGTGGGTGAAGCAATTTCCCTTGATGCTTGCTCGAACGAAAAGCCATATTGAGCGCGTTCCTAACGCGAACAATCCAGATAATATCTAATATAGAAGAAACGGGAAGGATGGGTAGATGGGCTTTAATAATTTGCGTATCGGGTAAATGAAGAACTCCCCAAGCCAGAGAAAGCATTGAAACCAAAAACATCAGGCTAACAGAAAACATAAAAACCTTAGATATTTTTGAGTAAGAATGACTGTTAGTAAAACTGGATAATTTAAATAATTTATAAAATAGGTAAAAGCCTGCTGTAAAAACACATAACAACAAGACCTTTAATACCGACTCGTATTCCAGTTCTTTATCCATGATAACGAGTGCCTTAACGATTTAAAGAGAGAACGGCTTAAGACTTAACTTTCTATTCAACCAGCCTACTATCTTTGCGCTCATTTCTTAGGGCTTCTTCTCCATCACAAAATGACGCCATTGGCTACCTTCCAGTTAAACTTACGCTTAAAGATCACTTCCAATATGGCTCCCAACGCTCAATACCATTGAATGTCGCCAGCAAATCCGATCTTGGCGTAAATACCTGTGTAGTAATCCAAAGTTTGTTGAGATACAAATAAATCTTTCGCGTCTTTGCTTTGTTTGATCATAGTGGCAAGGTCGACTTTTCTTAAAGGAGGTGACTCGGATAAACCGGCAAGATGGTGAGCAAAAAAACAAACAACAAGAAAGTTTAATTAGAGAATTGGCGACAAAAATAGATAAATAACGCACCAGCCTTTGCCGAACACATCATGGAAGGCAGATACACAGAATAGCTTATAGCCCCTAGTAATCGAATAAAATAAACAACTTCGTTCTACCTTCGTTGCTATAAATAGCGATACCTTTTGTCTTCACACACTCTTTTAGTTGAATATTACCCATTTGAGGAAAGCTTAAGAAAGCATCGTGAAGTAGAACTTCTTGTATATGGCAATTATCGTAGTTTCTTCCGGAAATCAACAAATCATAGTCGCTAGGTAAAATTTCAAGATAGTATTCTTTCGTTTTATTAAAAGGGAAGAACGGAGAGTATTCATCTACTAATACACTGTTCTTGGGTAGCTCCTCTATTTTTAGTACAGCTTTCGCCAAAAAGGTTAACTGTTCTGAATCATTGTTGCAGGACGAAAGAAAGAGCGATCCAAGAAATATAAACAAAAGCTTAATATTTTCTCGCATTATTCTCAATTCTCTTTATTAGATATGCCTTAGTTAAAAAGAATAGGTTAAACATAACAATTTGTCGACTCTTCAAATGAAAGCATTAAGTGAAACTAAAGTGATATTGATTGATAACCTTAGGAATAACCTAATCTGTGTGATTCATAAACACATTTCAACATCCTTAGTTCAATTTCTCTTTGACAATTAGATGACGATTTAAAAAGGAACGACTTAAGATTTAAACTTTCTATTTAGCCAATCGACGATCTTTACACTCACTTCCTTGGGCTTCTGCTCCATCACGAAGTGATTGCCATTGACTAGCTTATGTTTTTCGAGATCTTTAATGTAATCTTCCATACCAACATTGAGCCCCATAACATTAATGGGATCATCCGATGGCCACAAGTACAAGTAAGGAACATCCACCTTCCAGTTAAACTTACGCTTAAAGATCGCCTCCCATGTGGCTCCCATCGCCCGATACCATTGAATACCGCCAGCAAATCCTACTTTGGCGTAAATACCTGTGTAGTAATCCAAGGTTTGTTGAGACACAAAGAGATCTTTCGCATCTTTGTTTTGTTTAATCATAGTGGCAAGATCGACTTTTCTTAATGGAGATGACTCAGGCAAACCTGCAAGATGGCGAGTGGTAAAATAGTTATCGCGAAATAACGCACGGAACAAAGCTTGAGGGTTAGAATTCAAAAGCTTCTCGGGTACTTCGGGTATTTGCATGAAATCATTGTAAGCCTGTTTGTCAAGCACTTCTTTATTGGGCAACTTCAAACTCGGCAATGATTCTGGGCGATAGTGATGAGGAGCTCCTATACCGATAAGTCCCCTCACCCGATCGGGATACAACAGATTCATGGTATCAACGATAAACCCGCCCCAGTCATGACCACAAAAGATGGCAGACTCGATTTTCATTGCATCCATCATCGCCACCAAATCATCACACACTTTAGTGGCAGCGTAATCACTAACATTCTTTGGCTGGTCGCTCAAACCAAAACCGCGTAAATCAGGCGCGATGGCTCGAAACCCAGCTTCGGCTACGGATGCCATTTGATGACGCCAAGTATATGCTAACTCAGGAAAGCCATGACAGAAAATAACAGGTAGCCCTTTTCCCTGTTCATAGACCGCCATATCGATATCATTGACTTTTAATATGGTAGGATTAATAAAATCAACAGTAAGTTTAGCAGATAAAGCGATTGAAGTAGGCGCTGAAAAAGCAGCCATAGACATCATTGAATATTTTAAAAAAGTTCTTTTATTCATAGAAATGAAGACACCTGATAACGATTGATGCCTTCTAGCATACAGGAATATTATTAAGAATCGTAGAGCTTAATTCGTCCTCAGAAGCTACCAATAAGCAGATAGCTTCTGGGTCTTTTTACACCGCAACTTGTACAATAAACAGATGAAAAATTACACTTTCATTTGTAACATAGTAAAGTCACTCATAAGTTCTTCACTTCCTGCCATTGCATGCGCTGAAGAAGTTACACTTTCGTTGAGCTCTACTAGTAGACTTTCTGCAGTACTAACTAAATTGCTCATGATATTAGAAAAAATTTGAAAGTCTAACTGTTCCAGTTTTTCGCTGGCACAAAGTATCAATTTATTTGAAACAGGATCAACTGCCAACATGGAGCCATTAGTTTTTTGGCCAAACAAGTTCAGCTGTAAGGCTGTTTTCATCAAACTGGCTTCGCTCTCCGCTGTTAATGTCATCAGCTCTACTGAAAAATACAGGTATTGACTGTTGTTGGGGATGTAAACATTTAAAAACAAGTCATTACTGGCTTCTAAACGGCATTTTCCCTGTTCGTCCAACCGTACTGGTTGTCTACACTTTTGGCATAACCATCCATTCACGGTTTCATGAAATTGTCCCATTGATACGCTCCACAATTAAGACTTAAATTACGAATGGTGCATGCAGCACCATTCGTATCATTACTATCGACCCATTGCCCAAGCAGTCACTGAACCATCGTCAGATGATATATGAACAGCCAGGTTAGCCGTTCCTGCTTCTTCCAGACAAATCATATGCGCATTGATCGGATATTCTTGAGAGATCTTAATAGCGGTATCCATATTTTTTGCCTGACGGCTCTGACTCTCACTGGCAGTTTTACCAATCACATAGATATCAGTGATGACAGCATTTTCGTCAACACATGTGGGTTCTTTAAGAAGCTCTTGTCTATCAATTTCGAAATCAGTATCTTGCTCCAAGTCTTGGAAGTGACGCATGTCTGGCTTCGCTCTTGTGCTACCATTGACCATGTCTTTCATTTCCCGAGAGCCGCCGCCACCATCGTGAATAGCTCGAATAGATCCATCACTGTATTTCACAAAGAAACAGTTACATGAAGCTAAAGATTCTGTAAAGGCTTCCGATTCGTACTGGCCTAATTCATTATTAGGCTTGATGATAGCTTCAGTTGTTGTAAAGTAGTAAGTACCGCTTTGAACGTGATCAGAACGCTTAGAAAAACATTCTTTACCAGACAAAGTGCCGCCGTAGTCAAAGCTCATATCATCAGTACTTAGATCCCCTCCTTTACCCTGATAGCTCACAAAGGTAATTTGTGGATTGGTGCTATTGATACGTGTTGCTTCAATGCCAGCACCCGGAATGATATCTTCATGAACAAACTTATCCGGAAGCGACGTTTGCGTTAATGTAGGATCAATACCTTGAGTATGCACTTTATCGTATCGAATCCACCCTTGATCATTAGCAGTATAAGCTTTAACCCAGACTGCATCATTGACTGTCTTCTTAGTAGAGAAGTCGACTTTAATATCCGTACCCGAAGATATTGAGCTCCCTTGTTTTTGACCAACATTAGGACCATCGCCCATCTCGTTACTCTGGCGTAAAGTTGTCTTGGTGCTTATTGTTGTCATAGTGCCAGGTTTAAGACCCCAGGTATCGATTTTATCGCCACGGATCCAGCCATCGCTGTCTAAACCACTGGTTTTGTACCAGGTTTTTCCATCGATCTCTGTTGCACTGTCAGGATCAATCGTAATTGTGCTACCAGAAGCAATTGTCGCACCTAACTTTTGATTAACATCAGGGCCATCTAAGTTTGAACTATCCTGACGTAAAGTGGTTTTGGACGTTAGCGTTGTCTCAAAGGTTCGTGCATTGCTTTGTTCTTGAGAACTAAAAGTAATCTCGACGATAGATGGGTCTTGAACCCGAGTGTTGCTAGTTGTGGGTTGAGATTGGTTTGTACCCGTGGATGGCGTGAGTAAACCATCATCCTGAACCATGGGAGTTTCTTTGCTTAGTGTTACTGTCTCTAAACCGACTGAAGTGTGCATCTCATATCCTAATAAGCCATTCAATTTGCACAATAAGTAACAAGCTAAATCAATAAGTTTCTTGTATTTGCATAAATATTGAACTGGCCGTCAAAGCCATTTTTCTTTCCCCATTAAAATCATAAACTTATGATAATTAACCAGCTAAAATTCATTCCAATTTATTTTTCAGCCCCCATAAAAAAAGGCCACGAATAACTTCGTGACCTTTTTAAAGCACAGAATGCATGTGTGCTACTTTTTCTTTTTATGAACAAACATCATGGCTCGTGCCCACAGGTAGCTTGCAGCTCCCAATCCCAACGAGCCGTAACCAAACAACAAGAATGTTTCATTGGAGCCTTTACGGCCAAAGTAGATAAATAACGCGCCAGCACAAACCAGCACCATTGCTAAATACGCCATCGAATGGTAACGATTTTTGCGCTTAAGCGCCTTATGCGCTTTTGCTCTTTCTCTATCAGGATTAGCCGCTTCGAACTTATGGCCGCACATAAGGCATTCTGTCGCTTTATCAGATAGCTCACGGTTGCAGCCTGGGCAGTTGCGAATACCTTCTTCTGGTAACTTACTGTTCATTCAACTGCTCCAGTGTTTTTGATACGATCTCAAACACATCTTTACTCAATGATTTTTTATCAACAATGGTTTGTAGACATTGCGTGACTTTATTGCGACGTTCCGAATCCAGGCGAGGCGCAGAAGAAAACTGCTTGCTGAGCATCGCTGCTACTTGTGGATTAACACTGTCTACTTCGACAATGGTATCTCTTATTAGCTCATAACCTTTGCCGGATGCATCGTGGAAGGCTTTAAAATTAAGAGCGGCAAAGCCAGCATATAAAGCGCGAACCTTATTGGGATTTTTCAAATCAAAAACAGGGTCATTGCGCAGCTGAGCGATGCGTTCATAAACATCTTGTGTTGGCGCAGAGGATTGCACCTGCAACCACTTATCCATCAATAAGGCCTCGTGCTTCCACTCTTCGTAGAATCCGGATAAAAACTCTTCAGCACATGGCAATTCTTGATGAGTTGCTACAGATAAGTTAGCCAACTTATCTGTCATGTTATTGGCTTCGGCATGATGCTGCTTTAACAACTCACTGTCGGCTTTTGACGATTGCATTAAGTAACCTAAAGCCACATTCTTAATCGCACGCTTGGCAATGGATTCCTGGCTGTTGGAATACTCGGCTTCTCGATTATTCAAATATACTTGCGACCAATGGTCAGCCAGCTCATCGGATAAAGTTTGCTTTAACGATTCACGGGTTGTGATCATAGCATCGATATCAGGAGACTCAGCAGCTTCAAATAAGGTTCGCAAATCTGGCAGTGTTAATGCCCGAGCCTTAAACGCATTGTCTAATTTCGTATTTTCGATAATGCTTTTAAAGCCATTAACGATATAACTCACATCAAAAGCTTTGCCTTGACTATCAACATAGCGTTGAATGAGCTGTTGGCCAGCATCCCAACAAGAAAATGAGTCGCTATCATGCGCAAACAAAAAGGCTAACTGTTCTGTGTTATATTGTGCATGCAATTTTACCGGTGCAGAGAAATTTCTGAGCAACGAAGGCAACGCCGACTGAGTCACGTTATAAAGAACAACACTTTGCTCCATCTGCTTAATATGCAGAATGGTTTGTTGTAGAGACTCACCCTCTTCACTTTGACTGAAGCTCAACGCATTGCCCTGCTCATCTAATAATCCAACTAACACGGGAATGTGAAAAGCTTCGTGGGATTCTTGTTGCAGCTTTTGTTTGAAGTGTAGATTCAATTGCTGTTTATCTGCATTGTAGTCAAACCCAGCCGATAGCTCCGGTGTACCCGACTGCGAATACCAACGTGTAAATTGTTCTAGGTCATATTCGTTTGCATCGGCCATGGCTGCCACAAAATCATCGCAGGTAGCCGCTTCGCCATCGTGTCGTTTAAAGTACAATGCCATCCCTTGTTGGAATCCTTCTTCGCCCAACAAGGTATGCATCATTCGAATCACTTCGGAACCTTTGTTATAAACAGTTACAGTGTAGAAGTTATTCATTTCGATATAAGATTCAGGACGAATCGGATGCGACATGGGGCCAGCATCTTCAGCAAACTGATGACTGCGAATCACTTTAACATCGTCTATACGTTTAACGGCTTTCGATCGCATGTCTTCGGTAAACTGTTGATCACGAAATACCGTTAAGCCTTCTTTTAAACTCAACTGAAACCAATCACGGCAGGTAACACGATTACCCGTCCAGTTATGAAAGTATTCGTGACCGATCACACTCTCGATATGCTCAAAGTCCATATCCGTTGCGGTATGACGATTAGCTAATACATATTTCGTATTAAAAATATTCAGACCTTTGTTTTCCATAGCGCCCATATTAAAGTCGCCAACGGCCACAATCATATAAAGGTCGAGATCGTATTCGAGGTTGTAACGCTCTTCATCCCAACGCATAGCATTGATTAAAGACGCCATGGCAAATTCACTTTGATCCAACTTGCCTTTATCTACAAACAATTGCAGTTTGACTTCACGACCACTACGCGTTGTAAATGAGTCTTCTAACAAATCCAGATCGCCTGCGACTAAAGCAAACAAATAACAAGGTTTGGGGAAAGGATCTTCCCACTCAGCTAGATGTCGTCCGTTATCTAACTCTTTTTGCGCAATGGGATTACCATTAGACAGTAATAAAGGATATTGCTGTTTATCAGCTTCGATAGTAACGAAAAAGCGCGATAAGATATCGGGGCGATCATAGTAATAGGTGATCTTGCGAAACCCTTCTGCTTCACACTGAGTACAGAATTTACCCGCCGAAGTGTACAACCCTTCTAGAGAAGTATTTTTTTGTGGAACAATTTTAACCACTAACTGCAACTCGAACTGGTCTTTATTCACATTAACCGTCAGGTTTTCTGTGGTAGTTTTATAAGCCGTCTCTGGTAAGGCTTCGCCATCAATAGCAATGCTTTGCAGCTCCAGTTGCTCACCATCTAAACAGAGAGATTGAGCTTGAGCATCCCCTTTTGGGTTGCGGCGCAACATAAGCCGACTTTCAACCAACGCGTGGTCATCAAATAATTTAAAATTGAGATGAGTTTCGTCGATCAGGAAATCCGTGGGCCGATAATCTTTGCGATATTTTGCAGCTGGAGCTGATGCATCTTTCATCTGAAATCCTCAGTGTGTGTTTTTACAACAGAGCAGTGTTGAATAAATAAACAGAATGCCAACTTATTAATACACAATAATAAGTTTGGAACTTAAACGGCTTAAAAAACCATCGTCTGTTGATTTAAATGTGAATTTTTTATGTCCGTTATGCCAATCTATTTCGTTGGCATAATTATGCTATAAGACTACCGAAAAGCTTTTAAAAGCAAAACTCATTTCAATATCAACTGGTCTGATTTGTTGCGATTTGCCGCCATTTACTGGGCTTTTTTGCGCAATTATCAACCAAGTTCACGGATTTTTTATATTTTTGCGCTATACAAACGGGCGTGTTCACCTTATGATCTGCGCCGCATAAACTGACCATAATAAAGCCGAAAGACATGTTGTCTTTTTGCTGCCCCCCGTAAGGAGGATGAATTGTGACCACGGTTGCAACCTTTGATATTAATTTTACGCAGTTCATTGATGAGAACGGCAAGCCTGTTACTGATGATCTGCCCGCCATTGCTAAAGATGTCGATCTGTTAAAGTCTTTGTACCACGATATGGTGCAAATCCGTCAATTAGATACTAAAGCTTACGCATTACAACGTACTGGTAAAATGGGAACCTACCCTGCTGCCACCGGACAAGAAGCCGTAGGTGTTGGTTATGGTTCTTCATTAACCAAAGACGATGTCTTAGTTCCTTACTATCGTGGCCAAGCAGCCATGATTCAACACGGTGTCACCATGGAAGAGGTTCTACTCTACTGGGGTGGAGACGAGCGTGGTTCGGACTATCAAAACGCAAAAGAAGATTTTCCGATTGCGGTTCCGATTGCTACACAATGTCTGCATGCAGCTGGTGTTGCTAAAGCCATGAAGTTGCGCGGCGAAAAACGCGCCGTTGCGACAGAAATCGGCGAAGGTGGAACATCAGAAGGCGACTTCTACGAAGCCGTTAATGTTGCCGGTATCTGGAACCTGGGTGTTGTCTTCATTATTAACAACAACCAGTGGGCGATTTCTGTTCCTTCCGAAATTCAAACGGCTTGTGAAACCTACGCACAAAAAGCAATTGCTGCTGGTGTAGAAGGTATCCAAGTAGATGGTAACGACATTGTTGCCGTTAAAGCGGCCATGGATAAAGCCATGGACAAAGCACGCAACGGTGGTGGCCCGACAGTTATCGAATGTGTCACTCTACGTTTGTGTGACCACACCACCGCTGACGATGCACGACGCTATCGTCCAGAAGGTGAGCTAGACGATGGTTGGACAAAAGAGCCGATTATTCGTCTGCGCAAATATCTTGAGTCATTAGGTGCTTGGAGCGAAGAAGACGAAGCCGCATTGCAAGAAAAAGTGGCTGCCAACGTTCAGCAAGCCGTTGACAACTATCTGAACACTCCTGCTGACAAGCCGGAAGCTATGTTTGACTATCTCTATGCTGAATTGCCTGAGCGAACTCTGGCTCAACGAGAAGAAGCAATCAGAAGAGGAGCGAAAAAATAATGCCAGCTGTTACTTTAATCGAAGCCGTTAATATGGCACTCGCTCACGAAATGGAGCAAGACAAAGACGTTGTTGCACTGGGTGAAGACGTGGGTGTTAACGGCGGTGTATTCCGTGCAACCGATGGTTTGCAAGAGCGCTTTGGCGCTGACCGCGTTATTGATACGCCACTGGCAGAATCCATGATTGCTGGTGTCTCCATTGGTATGGCATCACAAGGCATGAAGCCTGTTGCTGAAATTCAGTTTATGGGTTTCATCTTCCCGGCTGCTGACCAAATCATTTGCCACATGGCACGTATGCGTCATCGTACTCGCGGTCGCCTAACCTTGCCTATGGTTATGCGTGCACCTTTTGGTGGCGGTATTCACGCACCTGAGCACCACTCAGAATCAACAGAAGCCCTATTCGCTCATATTCCTGGTTTGAAGGTTGTGATTCCTTCGAATCCTTCTCGCGCTTATGGCTTAATGCTGGCGGCGATTCGTGATCCTGATCCAGTGATTTTCCTTGAGCCAAAGCGTGTTTATCGAATCGTTAAGCACGAAGTCGAAGACAATGGCGAAGAATATCCTCTGGGTTGTAGTTTTGTTGACCGCGAAGGTACCGACATTACTTTGATCAGCTGGGGAGCCATGTTGCATGAGACGAACCAGGCAGCGGATCAATTGGCTAAAGAAGGTATCAGTGCCGAAGTCATTGATGTTGCAACCGTTAGTCCTCTAGACATCGACACTATTCTTGAGTCTGTGGCCAAAACAGGTCGCGCTTTGATTGTTCAAGAAGCACCAAAAGCCGGTTCACTGGGTTCAGAAATCGCGGCAGAAATTGCCGAGAAAGGCGTATTTAATCTGCTTGCTCCTATCGGTCGTGTATCAGGCTACGACACGGTTATGCCTTATTACCGTCTGGAGAAGCAATACATGCCAACGGTTGATCGTGTATTGGAAGAAGCAAGAAGAATCATGGAGTACAAATGAAGACATTTAACCTGCCAGATTTAGGCGAAGGGTTACCAGATGCCGAAGTTGTACGTTGGTTGGTAGCCGAAGGCGATACCGTTGCTGTAGATCAGCCCATGGTAGAAATGGAAACTGCGAAAGCCGTAGTAGAAGTGCCTTCTCCTTTTGCCGGCAAAATTACAAAATTACATGGCCAAGCTGGAGATGTCATTCAGGTAGGTGCCGTACTGGTTGAATTTGATGGTGACGGTTCAAGTGCAGCGCCTGCTGCACCTGTGGCAGAAGCAGCACCAGCCAAACCAGGAGCAGCGCCCGCTGCTGGCTCAGCAGGCGGTGAAGTATTTAAACTACCCGACCTGGGTGAAGGCTTGCCAGATGCCGAAGTGGTACGCTGGTTAGTTGCCGAAGGCGATACTGTTGCTGTTGATCAGCCTATGGTAGAAATGGAAACAGCGAAAGCGGTTGTTGAAGTTCCTTCTCCTTTGGCAGGTACGATTGCTACATTGCACGGCCAGGCAGGCGACGTAATCCCTGTTGGCTCTCCTTTAGTTACCTTTGCGGGCTCAGGAGCCCCAGTCGAAGCTGCTCCAGCGGCAGAAGCCAGTGATGAAGGTTCTGCAGATGCAGGTACCGTTGTTGGTGCGGTAGAAGTGGGCAACCAGATTGTTGCCGAATCGGCTAACGCGGTTGTTAAAGCTCTGGCACGTAAACTTAAAGTTGACCTTGCCCAGGTTAAAGGCACAGGCTCTAACGGCAGCATTACTCAAGCGGATGTTAAGGCAGCAGCAAAAGCGGGCTCAGCCAAAGCAGGTGCAGCTTCTCAAGCAGCTCCCGTTTCAGGTACAGATACCAGTAATCCTCTGGCTTATAAAGCCTCTCCAGCCGTGCGTGCTATGGCTCGTCGTCTGGGTGTGGACTTGGGTCATTGTGCAGCGACAGGCCGTAAAGGCAGCATCACTCGTGATGATGTACAAGCGGTTGCAGACAAAGGCGCACCACAAGCTGCAGTAGCAGCTCCAGCGGCCACTCAGGCAGCACCAGCAGCGGCAGCAAGTGGTTCACGCTTGCAGCCAGTGACTGTGACAGTTGAACCTCAGGCTGTTCGTGGCGTTCGTCGTGCGATGGCTCAAGGTATGGCTCATTCTCACGCTACTGTTGTCCCAACTACTTTGGTTGAAGATGTGAACATTTCAGCGTGGAGAAAAGGTACTGACTCGTTAGCGCGTTATATCCGAGCTCTGGTTTACGCAAGTCGTATTGAGCCAGCATTGAATGCCTGGTTTGACGGTGAAAACATGGAACGTCTGCTACACCCTAACGTTAATGTGGGTATTGCGGTTGATACGCCTGATGGTTTGTATGTTCCTGTTGTTCATGGTGCTGATCAGATGAATATGGGCCAATCTCGCGCTCGTGTTCAAGAGCTGCGCGATAAGATTTCTAATAAAGCCATTAAGCCAGACGATTTGGCTAATGCGACCATTACTCTTTCGAACTTTGGTTCGATTGCTGGTCGTTATGGTACCCCTGTTGTGTCACCACCTCAGGTGGCTATTCTGGGTACTGGTCGTTTCCGAAATGAGCTTCAGTTGACGGCTAAAGGCGTTGAGAATCAGAAGATGTTGCCTTTGTCTTTGACCTTTGACCACCGTGCTTGTACGGGTGGTGAGGCGGCTCGTTTCTTGGCGGCTGTTATGGAGGATTTGGCGAAGGCTGAGTAAGTTGTTTTTAGCTTTTGTTGGATTTTTGAAGGCCAGCTTTTTAGCTGGCCTTTTTTTATGTTGTTTGTTTTTGGTGCTTCTGTTTATTTCCCTCTCTTTATGAGGATGAAGGTAGAATCACTTTAGGATTTTTCGTGTGGAGTGATGGGTTAATTTAAAAGATTGTCTTTTGCTTCCCTACTCCTTTAATAGTTTTCTAATTTCGCCGATGGCGCCCCCCTTTACCAAGAGCTGCAAAGGGGGCAAAAAGCCCTGGGTCGCTGCGCTGGCAATTGCTCATCAGGGATTTTATGGTTTGAGTGTATCTGTTAAGTCTGAGGGAATTTTTTGATCTTGTCTGTGCCAAGGAAGATTCGATTTTGCTTTGTGTTTTTGTTCCGTTTTCTCTCTTAGCTATCTTTTTTAACTCTGAATTATCAAACAACTCCATCGTGACTGGATGAGAACGGAGTAAAGCCTTATACCGTACTGGCTTGCTGCATGGACGCAGCAAGACTCTTATCCGCACAAGGACGTGCGTATAAGACGCTCAGTCGAAGGGCTAAGGCTTTACGCAGTGGTGCCGGAGGCCTCATCTTTGGAGCACTGCCCTTTTTCGTTCCTTTTGTGGGCTTACAAAAACAGACACTTTCTTACAGCATTAAGCTTTTGTTAATTTTAAGTGATTAATATAATGCAAAACTCCAGTCATTCACTTAAGAGGAGAACAGGATGTTCTTAACACAAAAACAGTTGCAGTTTTACCTGAACTTAGATCGTAATGTGTTCTTGATTGAGCAAGATGGTCATCGTGCCTGGATAAAAAAAGCACCTAAATTACGCGGTAAACTGGGTTATTCCATTTTAAATACCCTTGCTAAAGCATTAAAAGTTGATCTGCTTAAAGCGGTTCCTAATCCGGGAGGTATTGCTTCATTATATAATGAAGTCTTTCGCATAGAGCAGTTGCATGCAGCAGGAGTGAAAGTTCCAAAAATCTATGAAAAAGGAAGCAATTATTTATTGCTTGAAGATATGGGCACCAATCTTCGCACTGTTTTGACTGACAGTCTTGATGCCGACTATAAGCTACAAGTCATGGAAAATGTTTTTGATGAAGTATTGAGATTACATCATAAGGGATACTTTTTGAGCCAAGCTTTTAGCCGCAATATTATTGTTGATGAATCAAGTTTGAGTGTCGGCTTTGTTGATTTCGAAGATAATCCTGGTGCGGTATTGGATACTTATGATGCGCAGGCTAGAGATTTGCTCATGCTATTGCACTCCACTTGTTGGCACTTCGAAGATAATAAGGCTGGCTTTTTAGATCTTACATTATGTTTATTCGAACAATCTAACCCGGTTGTTATTGAGCGATTGTTTGATGCTGTTGATCAGTTGAAATGGCTAAAAAAAGTACCCGCCGCCCGTTGGTTAGGAAAAGACTTTAGCCGTTTGCTAATAGCCATCGATTGGATGAGCGCATTAAAATACTTTGAATCCCGTTCAAAAGTTGCCACTGAGGCACTGATATAAAAGTCGCTTGCATTTATTGCGCCATGGATAATTAACTTAAAACCGTTTTATCCATGGCTTTTACTTATCATTCTTGTTTTTTATTTCTTCTTATCTCAACTTAAAACTTGCCACTCAATCTCATCTTTTTATCTTTTTTAATTTTCCTTCTTTTCTCCATTGTTTATCAAAAATTTGCTTCGTATATTTTCGAAAAATAATTATTCACAACAAAGAAAAGGAACTAAAAATGAAAAGAGCTTTAGCAATTTTGATACTTATACTTAGCAACTATCTCTATGCCGAGCTTCCAGAAGGATGTGATGCAGAACTTCCCAAGACTATAGATCAGGTTAATCCCTATAACCATAAAGTGCTATGCGCGACACAAAATATTGAAGACGCGGACTGGAATTTTCTTAGTGCCAATGTTGTCATTGATCTAAAAGGAAAAACCATTTCCGTTAAAGATATCAGCGCTGTTTTCGGCGCTAGCATCACTATACAAAATGGCAAGCTCGAATTTACTCATGATCAGGCTAGTGATAAATATCCGGCGATACGAGGTCATGAATCGACGCTTATACTCAACAATATGACACTTAGGCAATTTGGCGATGACCAAAAAAGTATGATTGTTTTTGGTGGTAATTTTGTTTCTATCGCAAACAGTAAGATTTTTACAGAATCGAATACATTTTTGGGTGTTAATGACATAAGGCAAGTTAACTTTTATCACAATACTATCGTTGGTGGTCGCGAGTACTATCGAAATAATTCTGTTGCTTTGGGGTTAGCTGACGTTCAGTTTGCATTGATCACTGACAATGTTTTCGTAAACTGGAAAACCGCCGTTAAAGCAAATATTTGTTATTTAGATCGACCGTGCGAGGCATTCGTAGAAAGAAACATTTTCTCGAGGGTACGTGTACTCCTAGATAGTGACTACGGCAGGCAGAGCGAGAATAGTCAGTTTTACGAATCGCAATATTTTGAGTAGTCCTCAGATCCCACTATAAATGAGTCTCCGCCCTCGCTACAGAAGACTTTAGCTCTCTATGGTCTGTAGCGAGGGTTTTAGCGAGATCACTTCCCCTCTTTCGAATTCTACCACATTGGCACTTGACATATTCCCATATTGGAATATATTAATCCTATGGCTCGTACAAAAACCACTTATGACACCTTTAACGCTATCGCTGAACCTAAGCGACGTGCGCTGATTGAACAATTAGCCGAAGAAGAGAAAACTGTCGGCGAGCTGGTCGATCTGATGCAATGGAACCAACCGATGGTCTCCAAGCACCTGAGTGTGCTGAAAGAAGTCGGCTTAGTCAAAGAGCGTAAAGAAGGTCGCTGCCGGATCTATCAATTTAATCCAGCGCCGCTAAAACCCATCCACGAATGGGTCCATCAGTTTGAAAAATTCTGGGGTGGCACACTGGATCAGTTAGAAGATTACTTAAATACGATTCAGACCAAGGGAGACAAGAATGAATAGCAGCCTCAAAGTAGAACCATCGATTTTATCGAGGGAGTTTAATGCGCCTCGTCAATTAGTATTTGATGCCTGGACGCAAGTTGAACATTTAACGCAATGGATGTTCCCGATGCAGGGTTGTAAGTGTGAGTATGTATCAGCCGATATCAAGACCGGTGGCAGTTCGCTACATAAAGTGATTATGCCAAATGGTCACGAGATGTTTTTGCTAACCAAGTTTGAAGAAGTCTCTTCTCCCGACAAAATTGTGTTTCTCCAATATATGTCGAATGCTGAAGGTGAAATTGTTCCCAGCAATCACATGCCAAACTGGCCGAAAGACATGCGAGCGACGGTTTTACTAGAAGGCGACGGAGACAAAACGCAACTGACGTTTTTGTGGGAGCCTGTCAATCCAACCAAAGAAGAAGCCGAGGCCTTTGAAGCATCACGCTCAGAACACGGCAAAGGATGGGGTGCTGGTCTTGAGCAATTGCACCTTTACTTGGCATCAAAATAACGACTCGATAGTGTGCAAATGGAGTTTTATTTGGCTCCATTTGCTATCAACTAGAAAAGAAACTCCAAAGACTTAACCTTCAGCAACAATTTATTCTCCCAGAAAAGATTGAATAAAAGTTTATTTTTTTAAACTATCTTTTTTTTATTATGATGCGACGTTTTTGGAAGTGTTCAAAAATCATTCATCAACCTTCACAAAAACGACACTTCTGCCTCTTTCAAATACTTTCGTTGACGGATAAATGTAGAGCAAGAAAATGGTGAATTTTACCCAATTTTTCTTCCCCACCAAACGACACTCAATTATCAAAGTTTTGAGATTTCTATGGGATTTACAAACCCGAAAAAAAAATTATCATAGAAATCGTTTAGCCAGTGCACTGTTAAACAATTATTTTTAATTCAACGAAAAACGACAGAGTTAGTGAATGCAAAAACATTTGCTGTAAGACACTATGAATATTAAGACATCCATAGCTTTTACTTTGACTATGCAGTTTTTCAACACAAATAATTGGAGTATTACTATGAAAAACAAACTGGCTTCAGTACTAATTTCTTCCCTTTTAGCAATGGGCACGGGTTCAGCAAGCGCAGATGCGAAGTTTCAGAACGATTCTTTCGATAAGTTTTCAGCTACAGCTTCCTCTAAGACTAACATTGGCCTACGCTGTTTTGTCGGCCCAATTGGTCGCTTGACTAACCAATGTTATGGAAGTGGCTCAGCATTAAAATCCACAGCTACATTTAAGATTGATACAAGCTTGAGTAACTTCCAAGTTGTATGGTCAAACAGAGACTGTCCAGAAAACTCTTTAACTTGTACTTTGCCGATTCAATCTAATCAGAAAATTTTGTTACGCGCTAAGGTGATTGATCTCGATAGTAACAACTACTACACAGCTCCTTTTGCAAGAGCATTTTACGAAAGCACTAGCTTTTAATCACTAGCTTATTAGGCACGACGGAAAGAGCTTTTGGCTCTTTCCAGTTTTCGTTTAACTCCCTTCTTCTGTATTCCTGTTGTTTCCTTTCATAGCAAGATAATCTATGCTTAGGCTTCACTTTCTAGCGACCCCCTTTATCTATGAAGAAGCTGCTGTTACTGTCTGCTTATGACACACCCAGTCATCAATATTGGCGCAAAGGTTTAAAAAAACATTTACACGACTATGGCTGGACACAACTTGCATTACCCGCTCGTTATTTTGCCTGGCGCACTCGTGGCAATAGTTTGAGTTGGGGGCTTGGTGAATACCCAGAGTTAGAACAAAACTATGATGCTATTATCGCCACCTCCATGGTTGACATTACAGCACTAAGAGGATTTCGACCTCATCTGGGGCAGTGTCCTTTGTTAGTTTACTTTCATGAAAATCAGTTTGACTACCCTACTTCGGCTCACCAAAGTGATGATATTCAGATAAAGCTAACGTCTATCTACAACGCTTTGTGTGCCGATCAGATTTTGTTTAACTCCAAGTACAATTATCAAACCTTTGTTGATGGCGCTAAGAAACTATTAAAGAAAATGCCAGACTGTAAACCCAATGGACTCATCGACAATATCCAACAAAAAGCAGAAGTTTTGCCTGTGCCATTGGATTTAGACGCTTTGCAAGAGCCTATGCCTTATCAAGCTCAGACGCCTTTAGATATTGTATGGAACCACCGTTGGGAATACGACAAAAACCCAGAAGCATTTTTTGCAGCTTTACACATACTCAAGGAACAAAGCATTCCGTTTTCGCTGCGCATTCTTGGTCAGTCTTTTCGCCATTCTCCCGCTATTTTTGAGCAGGCACGAGAAGCCTTTGCAGAACATATCATCGTCTGGGGTTATGCAGAACGAAAGGACTACTGGCACCATCTGAGTCAAGCAAATGTTGTTGTGTCCAGCAGCTTGCACGACTTCCAAGGACTGGCATTGCAAGAAGCGATTGCTTATGGCGCAATGCCTATAGCCCCTGCTCGTGTTGCTTATCCGGAATATCTGCCGCCAGACTGTCTATATCTTGATCAACCGGAAAATGATGCTGCTCTCCTTGCCGAAAAATTGGTCACTTTGTACCAACAAGGTTTGGAATTGCCTTCTAACCCCGTATCTAGTTACCTGTGGCAGAATCAACAGTCTGCTTACTCTCAAAAGATCCGTCAGTTAGTCGATTAACTCGGCTTCTTTGGTTGCGCCAGCGAGTCGAACACGTTAGATTGCCATAAAAACAATAACGTTAACGATTCATGCTAAAAACTCTTATATTATTGCTCGCTTTTTGTGCGGGCTTCTCCATCATGACCGTCGAACTACTTGGCGGACGCATTCTGGCTCCTTATTTTGGCGGTAGTATCTACGTTTGGGGCAGTATCATCACGGTCTTTATGCTGGCCCTGTCCATAGGCTATCTTGCTGGCGGTAAACTTTCTACGCAGTCTCCAAACACGCGAAAGTACGGTAGCCTGTTTATTTTTTCGGGACTGGCACTTTTTCCACTGATTTTGTTTAGCGAATCCATTATGCAATGGGTGTTTCTGCAAATTGAAGATCCCCGTTTTGGTTCACTTACAGGGGCAATGTTGCTGTTTTTCATACCCACGACCTTAATGGGCATGATCGCCCCCTACTCGGTCAGACTGTTGATAGAATCCACCGAAAACAGCGGACAAACCGCAGGCTTTCTGTATTTTGTCTCAACCATTGGTAGTGCACTGGGCACTATTATGACGTCTTTCTATTTTGTACTCTGGTTTGAGATCAATACCATTTTATGGGTCGTGTTTGCAGTGTTTATGCTCGCTGGTGGTTTGGCAACGGGATATTATTACTATGATAAAAAATAAACGATTCGGCCTAATCGCTTTCTTGCTTGGTTTGTTATTGGCGCACTCGGCCCATGCCGCCAAAACTTTGCAAACCGAAAAGTCACTGTACCGAAATATTGTAGTGATCGAAGAAGGCAATCGTCGTTGTATGATTTTTGAATCTCGCAATGACCCGCCACCCTATCAATCATGCATGGACTTACGCAATAAAGATAAACTGGTGTTTAACTACACAAAACTGATTCTATCGGGCCTGCTTTATAACCCCAAGCCGAAACGAATTCTAGTGATTGGTTTGGGTGGTGGTACTTTGCCTGTTGCCCTTAACAAGATGGTGCCGGAAGCTATCATTGAGTCAGTAGAAATTGATCCAGCGGTGGTAAAACTGGCCAGGAAATATTTTCATTACGAAGATAACAATAAGGTGAGTACCCACATATTTGATGGCCGTGTCTATGTAAAGCGTGCACTCTTAAAGAAGCAACAGTATGACTGGATTATTCTGGATGCTTTTAATGGTGACTATATTCCAGAGCATTTAATGACTCAGGAGTATTTTGCTGAGCTACGAGGATTGCTGAGCGATGAGGGTATTATTACATCGAATACTTTCAGCGATAGTCGTTTGTATGATCACGAGTCGGTGACTTATCATAAAGTGTTTGGTGATTTTTATAATTTGCGTCGACGCTCTACTGGCAATCGAATTGTGTTAGCGGCTAAGAGTGATGAGTTGGTTTCTATGAATAGAATTAAACGTCATGCGAATCAGTTGCGGCATAAATTTTCGAAGTTTGGTGTAGACCCTCAATGGATTTTGAAGCATTTTAGGAAGAGTAAGGATTGGAATGAGGAGGCCAGGAGTCTTTCTGATCAGTATTCTCCGGCGAATTTGTTGAAATAAAAAAAGAGGCTTAAGCCTCTTTTTTTATTTTTGAATGATAGTTTTAGTTGGTCATGATTTTCTTTTGTTTTCTTACTCATTTGATAAATCGAGTTTCGCCTATTGGCGACCATTCTTTTTCAAGAGCGAAAAAGAAGGCAAAACGCCCTAGTCCGCTGCGCAGGCATTTGCTCATCTGGGATTTTATGGTTTGAGTATGTCTGCTAGTTCTGAAGTGATTTTTTGATCTTATCGGTGCCAAGGAAGATTCGATTTTGCTTTGTGTTTTTGTTTGATTTTCTTTCTTGGCTTTCTTAGTTAAAAATTATCAGACGATGCCTTTTCGTGACTAGATGAGAACGGAGTAAAGACTTAGACCACACTGGCTTGCTGCATGGATGCAGCAAGAGTCTTATCCGCATAAGGAAGTGCGTATAAGACGCTCAGTCGAAGGGCTAAGACTTTACGCAGTGGTGCCGGAGGCCTCATCTTTGGAGCATCGCCCTTTTTCGCCTCTTTTGTGGGCTTACAAAAGGGGCTCGTCCAGCGGGACGAAACTTGCTGGCTGAATCAAACTAGGATTTTTCGTTTGGAGTGATAAGTTAATTGAGCAAATATTCTTTTACTCTTCTGCTCTTTTGAAAGTATAAGTTTCGCCTCTGGCGACCATTCTTTTTCAAGAGCGAAAAAGAAGGTCCTTAGATCCCATCTTGTACTACAAGATAGGGGCAAAACGCCCTAGGTCGCTGCGCTGGCATTTGCTCATCTGGGATTTTATGGTTTGAGTATGTCTGCTAGTTCTGAAGTGATTTTTTGATCTTATCGGTGCCAAGGAAGATTCGATTTTGCTTTGTGTTTTTGTTTGATTTTCTTTCCTGGCTTTCTTAGTTAAAAATTATCAGACGACTCCATCGTGACTGGATGAGAACGGAGTAAAGACTTAGACCACACTGGCTTGCTGCATGGACGCAGCAAGAGTCTTATCCGCACAAGGAAGTGCGTATAAGACGCTCAGTCGAAGGGCTAAGGCTTTACGGAGTGGTGCCGATAGGCCTCATCTTCGGAACACAGCCCTTTTTCGCCTCTTTTGTGGGCTTACAAAAGAGGCTCGTCCAGCAGGACGAAACCTGCTGGTTGAATCGAGTGATTTTTTACGTTTAAAGTGATTGCCTCACTCAAAAAACTTTTTTAATCTCTTAAAAAAAGGGCCAGATTAACTGGCTCTTTTTATAAACTTCATAAGACTATACTAGATAGCCTGCAAAGCCTGATCAATATCCGCAATCAAATCTTCAGGATCTTCAATCCCTACTGATAAACGAACCAAGTTGTCATGAATACCCAGTTCTTTACGAATTTCTTTCGGTACAGAGGCATGCGTCATAATCGCAGGATGATTCACTAAGCTCTCTACTCCACCCAGGCTTTCTGCCAGAGCAAATATTTTAAGCTGCTCCATAAAGGTTGATGCTTCTTTTACACCACCTTTAACCAGAATAGAAATCATACCGCCAAAACCTTTTAACTGGCTGACAGCTAATTCGTTCTGTGGGTGTGAAGACAAGCCAGGATAGTAGACGCGCTCAACTTTAGAGTGGGCTTCTAACCAGTGAGCAATGCGTAAGCCGCTTTCGTTGTGACGCTGCATACGCAATGCTAGTGTTTTAACACCACGCAGAGCAAGGTAGCTGTCGAATGGACCTTGCACGGCACCAGCAGAATTCTGCAAGAAGGCCATGTCTTCAACGAGTTGGTCGTTGTCGCCGACTACCGCTAGTCCACCGACCATATCAGAGTGGCCATTGATGTATTTGGTCGCAGAATGCATAACGATATCAAAGCCCATAGTCAGAGGCTTTTGATTGTAAGGTGTCGCGAAGGTGTTATCGGCAACGGCAATCAGGCGATGCTTTTTGGCAAAGTCGGCGATGGCTTTCATATCAACGACTTTAAGCATCGGATTGGTTGGCGATTCAACCCAGATCATTTTAGTGTTCGGCTTTAGCGCTTTTTCTAAATTAGATAAATCGCTAAGGTCTTCAAATGAAAATTCAATGTTAGACGTTCTTTTGCGAACTTTATCAAACAAGCGGAAAGTTCCACCATAGAGGTCATCCATCGCGATCACGTGATCACCAGCATCAAGAAGCTCTAAGATGGTGGCTGTGGCCGCCATTCCAGAGGCAAAAGCAAAACCACGTTGGCCTTCTTCTAAGGCAGCAACACAACGTTCGTAAGCAAAGCGTGTTGGGTTTTGTGTGCGAGAGTATTCAAAGCCAGTGTGTTTTCCGGGGCTTTCTTGCACATAGGTTGATGTTTGATAAATAGGAGGCATAACCGCCCCAGTTGTTGGGTCTGGGGCCTGGCCCGCGTGGATGACACGGGTATCAAATTTCATTTCTTTGTTGTCGCTCATAGAGTTTCAGCTTCTTTAAATATTCAGATTTAACACAAAAGACTTACAGATAACCGTTCTGTTTCATCCAATCGTCATTATACATTTTAGAAAGGTAGCGGTTGCCAGTGTCACACAGCAAAGTCACTACATTTTTGCTTTCGGTCTGTTCACGGCAATATTTTAGCGCAGCTGCCAGTAGTGTTCCGCTAGAAGAACCACCCATAAGACCTTCATTTAGCAACAGCTCTCGTGCTGAGTTCAGGGCTTCTTTATCACTAACGTAATAGGCTTTGTCGACCAGTGACATGTCGCAAATATCAGGGATGAAATCTTCGCCAATCCCCTCAACAACCCAGCTACCAGCCTCGACCATTTCGCCGGTATTGTGATAATGGGTCAAAATAGAACCTTCGGGATCAGCCAGAACCATATCGATGTCTGAGCGCTGTTCTTTTAGATAACGTCCAACACCAGTTATAGTACCGCCAGAGCCAACACCGCAAACAAAAGCATCGAGCTGGCCGTCTAGCGCTGACCAGATTTCTGGTGCTGTGGTGGTGTAATGAGCTTTCCAATTGGCGTCATTACTGAATTGATTAACGTAGAATGCGTTCTCTTCTTTGGCAATGCGCTCAGCGACTTCTTGATAATATTCTGGATGCCCTTTCGCTACATCAGAGCGCGTACGGATAACTTCTGCGCCCATAGCACGGAGATTGTACTCTTTTTCCATGCTCATTTTGTCAGGCATGACGATCAATAAGCGATAGCCTTTTTGCGCTGCAACCAAAGCGAGTCCCAGACCGGTGTTGCCCGCTGTCGCTTCTACCAGGGTATCGCCAGACTTAATCAAGCCCTGCTCTTCAGCCGCATTGATCATGGATAAAGCAATACGATCCTTAATAGAATTACCTGGATTGGCATTTTCCAGCTTTAGATAGAGATTACAGGGACCAGTATCAAGTCGATTGACTTTAACCAATGGCGTGTCGCCAACAAGCTCTAGGACGTTCTGATAGACCTTCATAAAAACCTTAACCGCTACAAATAAATGGCGCACAATTTACCACATCAATCAAACAGATTCCTAGCAAAAGTCGCCAGTTAATGGCTGGAGTCTCAAGGGCCTTGATTCATAAACATTTACAATATCTCAATAAACTTATGAACTTAGAGTCGCTGTTATGTGGTGATTTGGTTAAAATATTAAAGAGGATTATTTGCAATAGACTGATTACTTTTCAACCAAACACAATGGCCGTCAGGCTTGAAAGTAAACAACGAAGTTAAGTTGTCACCTGTATGAGTGTTGGAGAGTTAAAACATCATCTTGTTGCTGTATTAAAAACTGAGAGGATACTTATTTATGTCTGCCAATTTGTTGCTCCTGAGCAGCTCGCGTTATGAAAACGGTGGTTATCTGGAACATGCCATGGTGCATATCAAAGAGTTTCTGGGCCCCCAGGAAAATACATTACTTTTTATACCTTTTGCAGGGGTATCCGTTGGCTATGACGATTATGAAGCCTTAGTCAAAAAACCTTTTGTTGATGCGGGTTACAATATCCAGTCCATTCATACCGTAGATAACCCCGAGCAAGCGATTAAGGATTCAGCAGGCATTGTGGTTGGTGGTGGCAACACTTTCCACCTATTGCATCAGTTATATCAGTTTGACTTGTTAGGACTTATTCGCGAGCAAGTATTAAAAGGTAAACCTTACATTGGCTGGAGTGCGGGCTCTAACATCGCCGCGCCTACCATTATGACGACTAATGATATGCCGATTATTCAGCCGCCCTCTTTCCATGCCTTGCATCTGGTACCTTGCCAGATCAATCCACATTATTTAGACAAGCACCCGCCCGGTTTTAATGGTGAAACACGAGCACAACGTTTAGAAGAATTTTTAACCGTTAACCCGGATGCTCGAGTGATCGGTCTAAGAGAAGGAACAGGGCTAAAACTCAATGATGACAAAGTGAGTTTGGTCGGCGATCATCCAGCCGTTATTTTTGAGAAAGACAAACAGTATGAGTTAGACGCCACACAAGACTTACAATTTTTAATCGCAGAAGACTTGCTATAAAACGCATAAGAGGCTGTCATAAGGCAGCCTCTTAATTTAGCCAGACTACAGCGATATCAAAAATTGGCCGCCACCATATCAGTAATCAGCTTCATCCATTGTTCATCATTAAGCTTCTCGGTAATAAACTGACTGAGTATTGTTTGCTCTGGGTCAACAGTATTAAGCAAAGTTTCTACGTCATTACGGAATGCGCTGATTTCAACTTCATTATAAAGATCACCGCGCGTTTCACGTTCGCGATACATCTGCTCTACTACTTGCTGCACCATCTCAGCTCGATAGTTTTTATACATCTGAGTAAACTGCTCTAACTCAACACGACGCTTAATCAAATCAACACGAGCTTCGGTGAGGTAATCTCTTCGAGCTTCGGAATAATCATCCACTTTATCGATCAGTCGATTAATTTGATAATCCACCAACTTTATTTGTAATTGATTTTGTGTGAATTCTGCGAACCAACGATTCGCTTTTAAATCTTTTTTTACTGCGGTGATCATCGTCTGAATCATATCGTGAGCGATCTTGGAAGCACGGGCAATGGAGTCGGGCTTATTAGCTTTATGCTCTTTAACAAGATTTAACGCATGAGCACTGTAGTGCAGTGAGTCTCCTTCTAGCAACTCCATAGTGCGCATAGAGGTTTGACGCTCTAAAAACTCACTTGCCTGATGTTCCATATTTAAAACCAGGTAGGCAAACACATCCGCATAAGCTTCTGCATACACATCATCATAATTTTCGAAACAATGGCCAATTTCGTGCAGCAATACCATCTTTTCGTATTCAGAGGCTTTGTCAGAATAAGGGTGATAATTGTAATCAAACAGGCCAGCGACCAACCCTCCTCGTTCTACATGATGCTCGAAGCTGGAGCCTACAGAAATAATGCAAGGTAGCTTTAAGTGATCAGGTTGTTTGAGGGCAAAGCCCGCATGAATCGTTTGCAATAGCCCCTGTTCATAACGTTGCCACCATTTATCAGTACGCTGCTCCGAAGGTAACTTCATACCGTGAAGCACAGCACGGCGTTGAGCCCAGTTCACACCTTGAGTTTCATCCAGCAAGACAATAGCGCGGTTATAACGGCGGGATAATTGATGACTTTGGAGAGAGAGCTTGTCGGGTTCAATAAAAAATTCGTTAAGGGGCGATGACTGCTCATTCGCCACCGACACCATAGGCCAGTAAATAAAAATCCAACACACCACTAACATTTTTAAGTTAAACAACGCCTTACCCCCTATACGACAAATGGAGAGCCTGTTTTTAAGCATAGCCAAACAAGTTACAGGTTAAGCAATAAGGGCCTTGAGAACGAAGCGGAATAATTGGGTTGAGACTAGAATAACGATAGGCATTTCAATGAGTTAGAGTAAGAATAGTGACATCCAACTGTCACATATATTTCATATTATAAAATATAAGATCCTGGATTACGGTGTTGATCAGGCTGGCTGAGCATTGCGTTGTAAGATTTTTCCTATCTTTTCTTGTAATGTCTGGCCGTTAAATGGTTTAACGATATAACCATTCACACCCGCCTGAGCCGCTTCAACAATTTGTTCTCGCTTAGATTCTGCCGTCACCATAAGCACAGGTAATTCATTAAAATCCCTGGTGGTGCGAATATGTCTTAGCAAATCGATGCCGCTCATTACTGGCATGTTCCAGTCAGTAATCACCATGTCCACATCGTGATTTTGCATCATAGCGATTGCTTGCTTGCCGTCTTCGGCTTCTACAACATCATCAAAACCAATTTCTCTGAGTAGGTTTTTGATAATACGGCGCATGGTTGAAAAGTCATCAACTAATAGAATTTTCATAGACTTAGCCCTAAAGGAAACGCAAAAGGCGGCCATTTTAGCGTAAATAGTTCACAAAACAACCGTGAATCTCATTCTTTTTTGTATGGCTTTTTCTTAGCCCATTAGTGTCGTTTTATATACCCAAAGTATTTCAAGGTGCAGATAGGCAGCCAGCAAGCGAATCCCCTGAGCTTAGCTTTACTAAGTGATTGGGGTGAGTGCGCGCAGCCGACACGCTGCATCTTGAAAGGCGACGGGCATAGGCAAGGAAAGATGCGATAAATAAGCAATTTTGCTATGCTATGCCGCCTAAAAATCTGCGTTCAATAGTTATCAGGGCCTATTGCTCTATGAAGAAGACGTCTACCGACAATATTTATCAATCACCTCAGCCTGCATCGCCTTTTAAATTCGATGCGCGAGTGGCTGCCGTTTTCCCAGATATGATCCAGCGCTCGGTGCCTGGATATGACACCATCATTGAAGGAATTCAAAGTCTGAGCCAGCGTTTTGTGAAAGCGAATACACATTGCTACGATCTGGGCTGCTCACTGGGCGCCGCCAGTCTGGCGATGAGCCGTGGTATTCAAGCAGACGGCTGCAAAGTGATCGGTGTGGATAACTCTCCTTCAATGATTGAGCGCAGTCAGTTATTTATTGATGCCTACCGTCACCATACTCCCGTCGAATTGGTTTGTGGTGATTTGCAAGAGATTCCACTGACCAATGCTTCTATGGTTGTATTGAACTTTACTTTGCAATTTATCAGTGTCGATAATCGCGATGCGATCATCAAAAAAATAGTTGATGGTTTGAATCCGGGCGGTGTACTCATATTGTCAGAAAAAATTAAAGCTTCTGACGATGCGATCGACAACACCTTGATTGATTTGCATCACGACTTTAAACGTGCGAACGGTTATAGCGAATTAGAGATCAGCCAAAAACGCAATGCTCTAGAAAATGTTCTACTACCAGAAACCATCGAAACTCATTCTGAACGTTTGTTAGGAATGGGATTTAAAAGTGTCGATGTTTGGTTTAAACACTTTAACTTCTGTTCAATGATGGCTTTTAAATGATTCAGTTGGATTCTCTTTACAACGACTTACGACAAAGTCGAATGCATTTTTGGGTAGACGATTTGCAACAGGCCATGGCTCGTCGCTTTACGGATTATACTCATGGTGAGTTAAACGAATGGTTAGAGCTACTCAAGCAATTGCCCGATATAAAGCCTAGCCAAATGGACTTTAAAGATTCAGTCACTATTGGTGCGCCAACTGATGGTAGTGAAGCTGAACGCCAGCTGCTGAAGCAACAGTTGATGCATTTGCATCCCTGGCGTAAAGGCCCTTATCAATTATTTGATACCTTTATTGATACCGAGTGGCGCTCAGACTGGAAGTGGGATCGCGTTTTGCCTCACTTAGACTCGCTGAAAGATCGTATTATTTTGGATGTGGGTTGCGGCAATGGCTATCACTGCTGGCGAATGTATGGCGAAGGCGCTCGTCAGGTGATTGGCATTGATCCCTCCCAAAAGTTTTTGATGCAATTTTCAATGCTAAAACATTATGCTGGCGAACATCCTGTTCACCTGTTGCCTGTCGGCATTGAATATATGCCAGAAGATATGTCGCGCAAAGGCTTCGATACAGTGTTTTCCATGGGCGTATTTTATCACCGTCGCTCACCCATTGATCATCTCATTCATCTGCGTAATCTTACTCGCGAAGGTGGTCAGGTGGTATTAGAAACTCTTGTAGTCGATGGCGATGAAGATACTGTATTTATTCCTGACGGACGCTACGCACAAATGCGTAATGTTTGGTATCTGCCCTCTTCTCTGGCGTTAGAAAAATGGATGCTTCGTTGTGGCTTTAAAAACCCACGCACTGTCGATGTTAATCAAACCTCTAAAAAAGAACAGAGAGCCACCGACTGGATGACATTTCACTCTTTGAGTGACTATCTCGATCCCAATGATTCCAACAAAACCATCGAAGGCCATCCTGCACCTAAGCGTGCTGTTGTTGTTGCAGAGGTCTAATGGCTGAACATTTTTTATATGGTGAGAGCGATCTGGATCTGGATGCTCTCACCATCTACTCTGATGACACTCTATTGGTTGTTAACAAGCCTCCAGGTTTGCCGAGTGTTTCGAGCAAAAATCCTAAGTTCAAAACCAATCTTTACGATTATCTGATTAAACAATGCGGTGACATTTATTTGATTCATCGTCTGGATGTCGCAACATCGGGCGTTATTATTTTTGCTCGTACCAAAGCAGCACAAAGACACTTAAGTATTCAGTTTGAAAAGCGCATCCCGAAGAAGTCTTACGTCGCGATTGTTCATGGACACCTGTCTCACGAAGCTGGAACGATTGATTTACCACTTTCGGTTGACTGGCCTAACCGTCCTTTACAAATGCTCAATTTTGAAACTGGCAAGCAGGCTGTCACCCATTATCGGCGACTGGCTTTGTTGCCCAACCATCAAACCCTGATTCAGTTTTTCCCTTACACAGGGCGCTCACACCAGCTGCGCATTCATGCGCAGCTGTTAGGCTACCCAATGGTGGGGTGCAACTTTTATGGTATCGACAATGATCCTGCTCCACGTTTAATGTTGCATGCGTGGCAGCTGGTTTTGCGACACCCTGATAGTCAAGAGTTTATGCGCTTTGTTCAATCGCCAGAGCTGGATTGCGACTTTGATTTTGAAGAAAAGGCTTCATTGTTGCTTGATTTGCCTTCTAGCTAACCATAAATTAAGACTCAACCAGCTAAGGCTGACGTAAAATTTCAACCTGACTGATATGGCAATGAACCTCCAAGGGTTTGTTATTATATTGGCAGGCTAAAATAACATAGTCTTGATGTAAGCCTTTAATTTTAGCCTGTACCATTTGATTTCCAAATAAGGTATAGAAAGGCTTACCACTTTTAAATACCTTCTTAATAAGTCGAAAATAACTGGAGTCCATAACTCACCTCACTTTAGTAATTGCATATTCTTAATTGTTTCGTCCCTGCACTGCTTAATCTTGTCGGTATTATCTTTCGCATCACTGACACATGTTTCATAGCTTTCTAAATACAGTTGTTGCATAAAGTTATTGTTCTCAAAGATGTCTTTCAATACTTTTTCATCAACTTCTTTACCTGAACTTATGAAGGCTTTCACTGTCTCAGCTTTCGCTTCAACAGCTTTAACTTCAGCCTGTCGATTTTGGCTATCAATCATATCGGTTAACGCTTTAACAACTAGTTCGTGTTGAGCCACAACTTTGTCTTTATCCATAAAACCATTGGCAGCGGCTTCGCAGGTTCGATAAAGCATCTCTCTAGCCAGTAGAACAAACTGCGTACGGCCTTCTAAAGCCACAATCGTATTAATTACGTTTAATCCTGCCTCAGCGGTTTTCTCTCTCGTTAGTTTGGCTGTTTTCGATGCAGTATCGTCCCCTTCAATAGCTTGTCCAGAACCCAGCTCACTAGTAAAATTTTGAATCGCCTTAGCGGTGGTGTCCAGAGAGCTTGAGACTGCTACATCAGCGAAAGGCTCGGCACAAATGACTTTTCCACTATAAGGCCTACCATCCTTCCCATCAGCTTTTCCTTTGATCGTATAAACGTAAGCTCCTCGCAATTCGGCAGGGAAAGAAACTAATTCAAGATCTCCTTTTTCTGTTTTTTCAGTATCAATATGCTTCACCGTTTTCTGACTGGCAATATCCAAATGAGAGCAACCACTTAAAAAGCTCCCTAACAAAATGCAACTCAATAAAACTCTTAGCGTAGGTCTCATAATAAACTCCTTATCAATAGATGAACTATTCCAAACCAAACTCGTCTGTGTCGATCCAGTCCATATCGAATAGAGACCAGAACTCATCCGCTAAACCAGCCAGTACATAATCATAAGGCAACCATCCATATCCTTGATTCCCCCAGCTTTCACCCCACGAGTTTCTTATTTTAATAGCTCCCTTAGTTTTCTGATTATTAAAAGTGTTAACGATTTCGTAATCATCATCGTATCCAATCGCTACAACCGCATGACCACCCTGATTACGCTCGTAGATTCCAGGCATTGGAATGTCACCAGGGCGTTCGGACTCATAAAACGAATCAAAAATCCAGAAACCAAACATGGAAGGAACACCAGACGCAATAAATGACTTAACGCTATTAAGTACTTCATCTTTGCTAATCGATAACCTAATGGGGTCATGACAGAAATAATGAGTCGCTTCAAAATTATCAGCAACTGAATAAACAAATGCAGGAGGTTCTTCATCAAACAAGATGGGGTCGTCGGTGTATTGCCAATATTTTTCTGGCGCGATACCACATAATCTTAAAGCACCCATCGCACTACGCATAAAAGCGCCAGTGTCGCCTTCCCACCCCATTAGCTTTCGCGTCGTTTTATAAACAAAAAGTCGAGAACCTTCCGTATACTGACCAAAGACTCTATTTTGAAAATACTCAGCAATCCCTACAGCGGCTTGAGCAGTACAAGAACCAATTTGCCCCTGGTCTTCTATGGGAGAGCACCAATCAGATAAATCCATATTGTCAGGCAGAACGATTTTGTCTTGTTTCTTCGATAACCCGAGAGTCGTTAATGCTGGTTTAATGGAGTCGTGCTTAACATGGTAATCTCGCATGTCCGGTGGTGACCGAAGCCATCCGGTGCCGACAGGGCGAGGTAGGTCAGGTAAAGTTAAACGCTGAGTTTGCATAATCATTTTGATATCCTCTGATTGCATCCATTTTTTCTTTTAGTGCCGTCTCCTTTTCAGTTCTCTCATCAGTCAATAAACATTTTTCAAAAAAATCATAGAAAACGATAAACTTCTAACGCACAAACCACTTCGTAAGAATCGACCTTGTGACACTTCGCTCGCTCAAGTAATATTTAGAATTCATCGAAAGCTCTTTAGTTAAAGAATCATCGCCATGCAATGGGAACAACTTTTTATTGAAGCAGAACAACTCCGCTTCTTACTAAAACAACCGTCAAATGATCTGGTGTTACTGGACTGTCGATTCTCTCTGCAAGATACGGAATGGGGACAGCGAGAACATCAGCAAGCTCATATTGCTGATGCACATTACGTTCACCTCGATCACCATCTATCGGGGCCTATTACAGCTCAAAGTGGACGTCATCCTTTGCCAAGCGAAGAGGCTTTTCGACAATGGGCGAACCAACTGGAACTGACTCCAGACAGTCAGATAGTTTGTTACGATCAGGGATGTTTGGCCCATGCCGCGAGAGCCTGGTGGTTGCTCCATCTCCATGGATTCCATCGAGTTCGGTTGCTTAACGGTGGCTGGAATCGATGGCAACAAACCAGTGAGACGGCACCAACGCCTTCTGGTGCCCTGACCTCAATCTCTATAGATCTTCCTATCTATTCACTTAAACAAGTCATGGAAAGTCAGGCTGGTGATATCAACCTTGTAGACGCTCGAGAAGCCAAACGTTTTGCTGGAGAAGAAGAACCAATCGATCCCATTGCAGGACACATTCCCAATGCCAGCAACAGTGTCTGGCTAGATTGTTTAGATGAATCCGGACTTTTTCGTCCGCCAAATTGGCATAATGCTCATTGGCAGCATAAAATATCTCGTAGCGGTAATATTATTAACTATTGTGGCTCGGGGGTGACGGCATTAGTGAATATATTGTCGCAATTGCTTGCTGGAGTGGGTTCAGTAGGGGTTTATGCTGGTGGCTGGAGTGAGTTTATAAAGTCTAGTTATTTCAAGGAGTTAGACTGACATCTTATAACCCGATATAACAGCCTAGGCGCAGTTTAGAAGAAAATATTATAAAAATTGCCGAATTTGTGCATTTTTTGTTGCCCTTTTTGTGAACCAAGTCGTAAAATACTTCGACAGTTCGACTATGATCACAATGACGCGAACTGTCTTTCAGACAATCCGGTATCAGGTTGTAAACATGCATTTAAAGACACAGCAAGTATCTGTATCCAATTTAGAAGTAGGTATGTACGTCTCTCGACTGGACGTGCCATGGGTTAAAACCCCATTCCCGATCCAGGGTTTCTACATCACTAAGCAAGATGAGATATCATTGCTGGGTCAATATTGTAATCACGTCTATATAGATACCATTCTTTCTAAAGTTGAAGGCCCACTCGTTAAGCAGAGATGGACGCCATCAACATCAGATAACAAGCTCGATCCCAAAACGCAAAAGCTCATTAATGAAAAAGCGCGAATGAAAAGCCGCGTGGAGCACTACGAAGTCAGTACTCCCATCAAAAAAGAGCTGCGTACCGCCGAGAAGATATACACCAACGTTACTTCAACCATTGCCAGCGCAATTAGCCAGATTGATAATGGCGAGCCGATTCAGCTGAACACTGTAGAGAAAAGTGTTCGCAAGATGGTCGACAGTGTCATTCGTAATCCTGATGCTTTGGTCTGGATGTGTCGTGTACGCCAAGAAAACAGCCAGCTATTCGAGAATTCGATTAGAGCTGCGGTATGGGGTCTGGTTTTTGCTCGCCATCTGGGGCTGTCACGCAAAGATTTAAACGATGTAGGTGCAGCGCTTATATTGTCTTCTATCGGCAAATCTAAGCTACCTAGAGAGCTGCATATTGGCGAGCTGGATGACAACGAGCAGTTGGAGTTCCAAAAGCATATTGAGTACACCATAGAAGAACTCGAGTATATGGGTACGATTAATGGGCAAATTAAGTTCATTATCTCTAACTACTGCGAGCGCAATAATGGCAGTGGCTACCCTCGTCAAATCATCGGCAATCGCATTCCCTTTTTGGCGCGAGTGTCCGGTATTTCTGACTATTACGAGCAATTGATCAACCCTCGTCCTGGCATTGAAGCCATGACGCCTGTTGAAGCGGTTGCCAACTTGTATCATAACCGTGGTGTGCTGTTTCAGCGTGAGCTGATTGAATCCTTTATTCAAGCTATCGGTATCTATCCTACCGGGAGCCTTGTTGAGCTTTCGGATCATTCCGTTGCTTTGGTACTTGAGCAAAAAGAAAATGCTCGTCTACGTCCAAAAGTAGCACTGGTACGTAACCATTACGGAATAGAACTTGATAAATCCAACGTTCTGGATTTGTCAGAATCTCCCAAAGACGATAACGGTATTCCTTTAGAAGTCCTACACAGCCTGCCTTCATCAGCGGTTGATGTCGATAATGACATGCTCACTGATAAGCTGTTTGGCTTTAAATGGTTTGGAATGGCATCGTAAAAGCTGCCATTCTTCCCCCTCCTTCTCCAAGTTACGACAATATCTTACAAGCCTATTGGCCGATCTCTTCTAGCATTAATCCACCGTTCTATTAGAATTCTTTGTGACGTGTTGTCTATCGCCTGCAGATCTTTGTTTAATGGACACCAAGCATCTATGCTTATAGGCCATGAGCGTCCTTATTCTGCAGTAATGGAAACCGAAGTTGATATTTAATATCCCATGCACTGGATTAAAAACAACAGACGCACGTTTATATAAAAGCTGTTATTTGAGTAGGATAGGAAGTCTGCGCCGCGGAACTAAGTGGTAACTAACCTTGATAGCTAGATAGCTAATACTCGGATATGAATAACAAAACATAACCATAGAATCAATGTTCACAAATCAAAGTGACTGGCAGAGATATTGATGGATGTGGTTAATGCCAGGAGGCAGTATTTTGAATTCTAAGTTGGTCGTTGTATGCCTGCTTTATGTTTGTTCATTATTGGTGACAGGTCACACGCTAGCCGCTCATCTTCCACTAGAATTGAATCAGCAATGGTATGCCTGTAGCGCCGAAAAATACTCGCTAGGCCATGTGACGGCGACAGAGCTTTGTACGAAAGTTAAGGTACCTGGTAACTGGGAAGAGCAAGGCTATCCGAATTATGACGGTTACATGGCGTTGCAAACCCACTTTACTTTGTTCCCTGACGATATTGGTCTTGTGGCAGGCATATACATGGAGCAAATAAGAGACGCCGATAAATTATTTTTAAATGGGCATCTTATCGGGAGTAGCGGAGAGTTTCTTCCGCATTTCAAAAAAGCCACACTTTACTCACGTCTTTATCAGATCCGAGCAGAACATCTGGCCGCCGATGGCAACAATCAATTAACCATCTGGGTTTATAATAATGCTCGCAATGGAGGTGTTCATGGTGCACCTCCCGTCATCGATGATTACTTTAAATTGCAGGAAGATCAGCAAGCTCGTAACTATGAGATGCTTATCTTTATTACCATACTCATGGTTTTTACCATTGTGCACTCTGTTTATTTTATTTTTCATACGCGGGCAATGGAAAACCTCTACTACGCTTTATTTACGGGTAGTTGGTCACTGTACCTTCTCAGCTACAGCGAATTAATATTGATGACGGGCCTGGATATCAATATCATCTTTCGCACCAATGTTGCGTTGTTTTACGTCATATTTGTTACTTTTCCATTGTTTATTTATAGCTTCTTTGGCAAACCAATTCCGACAATTGCTCGATACGGTTTTATTTATGTTACGCTGAATATTCCGTTTGTGATGATAGTGCCCAATCTCGACTGGATTTATGTGTCGTTAGAGCTCATTGAGACGATTGTTCTATTGCTCACTCTCCCACCGTTGCTGTACACCATGTATCAGGCCATCAAAGAAAAGCTCGAGTACTCAAAAATTCTTGCGCTGGTTGTGGCTTTTTATCTTATCGTAGGTGTGATTGATATCTATCTGGATTACACTCAGGGTTCGCCCAAAATTCTTAAGCGGTTAATGGGCCCTTATGCATTATTGATTCTCAGCGTGACTGTCAGTGCGATTTTGTCGCACAAACACTGGAAGTACTATAAGTGGGCCACTTTCGATCAGCTCACCGGGTTGCTGCAACGAACGCCTTTTATCGAGCGCCTAACCCAAGAAATTTATCGAAGCAAACGTAATAACTTGCGCTTGTTAATCATCATGTTTGATCTCGATAACTTTAAAATGGTGAATGATTGTTACGGCCATTACACTGGTGACAAGGTTCTGCAAAAAGTTGCTGAAGTATTGCAGTCAGATTTGCGACTGTTTGACAATGTCGCTCGCTTTGGTGGCGATGAGTTCTGCATATCGGCACTATTGGATATAGAAACCAATCCATGTAACTTTGTAGAACGACTGCATAAATCCATCGAAAGCATAGAGCTTAAAGTCAAAGAAGATACGGTGCGTGCTCAGGCAACGTTTGGCGTGGTTGAGTACAATTCCATTTTAGGCAATGATCCAGAACAATTATTAACTCTGGCAGATGATCAATTGATTACCGCAAAAGCCAACCGCAAAGGTACCGTACTCTGGTTTCAAGAACCCGTTGTCACAAGCTAACAAAAAGGCTCCTTAAGGAGCCTTTTTTATGAAGGTAATATAGATTGTCGACGTCTGCGAGCATAAGTCCATGTGTGTCGATTCCAGTTTCTCAAGTCATCCAACAAGATATAAATGGTAGGGATAAATAGCAGACTCACCACTGTTGAGAAAGCCAACCCACCAATAACGGCTCTTGCCATTGGGAAGTAAGGTGGCATATCACCTCCTCCACCAATGGTCGCATCCCCGATAGACAGAGGAATTAATCCCAAAATGGTTGTGCTCACCGTCATTAATATGGGCCTTAATCGATCACGTCCGCCAATTAACACAGCATCCCGACGATGATGGCCTTCTTTACGCAGATGATTAATGTGGTCTACTAATACAATGCCGTTGTTAACGACCACCCCCATCAGCACCAGTATGCCGATATTTGCCATCGTCGAAAAATTGGTCCCCGTGATAAAGAAGAACCAAATAACACCGACAATTGAGAACATAATGGATGTTATTACCGTTAGCGGAAACAACAAAGACTCGAACAACGCTGCCATAACAATAAAGATCATCAGGACAGCAAGAATAAAGTTTTGAATCATGATTTTGTCGGCATCGGCTTCTCGCTCGAAGGCACGCCCCAAACTCCAGCTGTATCCAGGTGGTAAAGTAACGGTCTTCATCACTTTCTTAATTTCTTCTTTTGCCTTATCAACGGTTAAATCTTTTAAGCTGGCAGCGACAGCAATATGCGTTGTACGATCTTTTCGGCGAATGGTATTAGCGGCTTGCAAAACTTTGTAACTTGCAATGCTATCTAGAGCGACTGACTCTCCAAGCGGTGTGGAGATAGTTAAACTTTTAAGATCCTGAAGGTTCTTGCGATCATTTTGACTAAACTCCAATATCATTTCAACTTCACTGTCAGTTCCACGATACGAACGCAAAGGTTGTCCACGCATGGCAATGCCGATCATACTGCCCACCATTGCCGGATCAAGTCCCAGATTTTGAGCTCTCACTCGATCGATGGTCACTTGCACTTCCTGATCAGGAGAGTTGGCTTCTGAACGCGCGTCATATATACCTTCAACGGTATTCAAAATACGGGCTACTTCATGGCTGACTTCCGTAAGGGTTTTAGTCGACTCACCGTTAATATGAATTTTAACACCTTCTTGCCCTCCTCCTTTCTTGCGTTCAAAAGTCGGACGACCAATCGCGATTTTAGGCATGTTTTTTTCGATAAACTCGCGAATATCATTAACAGACTTGGTAGCGTCCTCTTTATCTACCAATAAAATCGTCGACTGGGCACGATTGGTATTGTAGTAGCTATAAACATTCTCAATATCCAACTCTTCTTTATGCGCGTACAGAAACTCTTCGATTTTATCCACCGACTTCTCTATACGCTTTACCGTATACTGACCGTTAATATGGTAAGGCAAGAATAAACGTCGTTGGGTATCTTCCGTGAAGTTATCTTTCACAACATGCGGGGCAGGAATAAGCACACTACCGACCACAAGAAGAATCATTAACCAGGTTTTCCATGGATTGTCCATCATCCAGTTTAGCGTCAAGGTATAACGTTCTGATAGCTTGTTAATAAACTGACTTGAACGCACCTGACTGCGCACTTTAAATTTGGATAACAGCAGTGGAATAACCGTTAACGCAATAAACAAAGAAGCCGCTAATGCAATAGTGATGGTAATCGCCACATGCCCCAGAAATACCGTGACATCTACCTTTTTACCTATGATATTAGGTAAAAATACGATGGCCGTTGTAATGGTTCCGGCAAATACTGCGGTCCCAACCTCTTTAACACCTAGAGTAATCGCCTTTTTGTTATCATCAGGGTACATATCTTGATAACGGAAAATGCTTTCTGTCACTACTACTGCATTATCTACTAACATTCCAATCGCCAACATCAATCCCATCATCGATAAGATGTTGAGTGATACATTAAAGAAGAACATAAATGCGAGAGTAATCGTAAGCGAAAATGGAACCGCTAATGCTACAATCAAAGTTGATGATATTTCTCGTAAGAAGAAATACAGAACAACAATGGATAACACAAAACCAATAAGCCCAGACATGCTGATGTCATTAATCGAGGTTTCGATTCCTTCTGCCTGGTTATCCATTGCGTAAAGTTGAATCCCTTCAAACGCTGGGTCCTTTTCAACTTCTGCAATGGCCGCCATTACCCGTTTGGCCACTGCAACTAAATTCGCATTGGATTCACGATTAATAGACATACCCACAGCATAAGCACGATCAAGGTGTCGTCCTTCTTGAGGAATTGGCTGCTCAAGCACAATGTCGGCAATCTCACGCAAGCGCAAACCATTAGGTCCAATAATCTGATTCTTAATATCATCTAAAGAACGATACTCACCAATGGGCTTAACCCTTAAGCGTTGATCAGAATCAGAAATAAGACCAGCAGAGACAGAAAAGTTTGCCTGCTGTAGCTTACGACTTAGCTCCTGCAAGTTAATGCCGTGAGCTGTTACACGATCTGCATCTAACTTTATTTTTATCTGGCGTTTATCCACTCCGTATAAAGTGACTTTTGATACGCCTTCAATACGCTCAATAGGACGTTTTAGTTTTCGATCAAGCATATCGTATGCATTAGACAAATCTTTTTGGCTTGAGATCCTCAACTCTAATACTGGCATATCCTGAGTGCCGCCGGTAAAAACAAAAATACGCTGAATATCATCAGGTAGCTCTGATCGAATGGCATCTATTTTTTCACGAGCCTCCACACCTTTTAAGCGTGAGTTCTGCTCCCAATCAAACTGAATAAATATTTGTGCACTGTTATCTGTCGTCGTGGAATTTAAACTCTTAATCGAGCTCATGGTTGCCAGAACTTCTTCTACTGGGCGCGTAATACGTTGCTCAATTTCTTCAGCGGTCGAACCACCGTAAGGGATCTGAATAAAGATGCCTGGGAACTCAATACCTGGAAAATATTCCAATGGCAACAGACGAGATGAGAAGAGCCCTGTCACCAGAAAACATAAAAACAACATCATGGTAGTGACGGGTCGTTGCAACGCCAAGGCGGTCAGTTTCATGGCTCTTCTCCTTATGCTCGACGATCAAACAGTGAGTAAAGAACTGGAATAACGATCAAGGTCAACAAGGTTGAAATCAGCAAGCCGCCAATAACCGTAATGGCCATCGGAGCTCGAATTTCCGCACCCTCGCCAATACCTAATGCCAAAGGCAACATACCTAAGGTGGTTGTTAGTGTCGTCATCACAATAGGACGTAAACGTGCTTGTCCCGCAGATTTTATCGCCTCTAACTTAGCCATGCCCGTTTCTCGCAGCTGGTTGATCCTGTCAATCAATACAATCGCATTGTTAACCACAATACCGGCCAACATAATCAGTCCGATAAAGACCACAACGCTGATAGTTGAACCAGTTAAGTACAGCGCGAAGATAGCACCAACCAATGCTAAAGGAACACTGAACAAAATAACAAAAGGATGCAACAGAGACTCAAACTGTGAAGCCATGACCAGATAAACCAGGAAGATGGCGAGAGCTAAAGCAAACTTTAATGAGTTAAAAGATACCTGCATCTCTTCGTTTTGCCCTGTAACACGAACTTCAACACCCTTCATAGGTGGTAGCTCATCCACCAACTCAGCCAATTTGGCGGCACCCTGTCCTAAATCTCCGTATTTAAGATTGGCGCTTACGATTGCCACTCGCTCCTGGCTGGTGCGATGAATTTCGCTTGGGCCTTCTGCAACCGTCACCGTCGCTATCGCACTCAGTGTAAGAGGACGGTCTTCTTGTGGATTAACAATCAGACGGCGCACATCTTCTACCGAAGAACGATCGGTCTCTGATGCGCGAACCAGTACATCAATTTTACGATCTCTAAACGCGTACTTGGTAGCCACTTCACCGCGCAGTTTACGCACAACATTATTGGCAACTTCAGGTACCGACAACCCCAAGTGAGCCGCTCGCTCGTGATCAAAAACGATTTGAACTTCGGGATGCCCCTGCTCTACCGTCGATTTAATGTCACTGAAGCGATCAACATTTTGCATTTTTTCAACCAGCGCTTGGCTGATTTGTTTTACTTTTTCACGATTAAAGCCAACGATTTCTACTTCTAAAGGTGTTTTGAAACTGAATAATGTAGGACGACTCACCTTAACTTCTATACCCGCCATGGTCGACAGACTCTCACGGATTTGCCGAATAACTTGCTCTTCCAATTCGTGATTTACTGGCTTCTTAAGTACCACGCTTAGCTGTCCCCAGTTTTCACCGCCTTTATCTGGGCTAGCATCCAGACGATTACCAGAACCAGCAACAGAGTAAGTTCTTTCGATCGCATCGATGTTCGACAGACGATTTTGCGCTTCTGTCACAATGCCATCGGTTTCTTTTAGTGGTGTTCCTGATACAGCTTTAATTTCTACTGCTAATTCGCCTTGAGACAACTGAGGAATCAATTCAACACCAATAAGAGGCACTAAACTCAGCGAGAAAGTAAACACACCAACAGCCACAAGAATAACTATTGCTTTAAATTTTAAAGACCAATCAAGTAACTTCTTGTACGCCGATGCAATGGCTTTATAGAATATATTAAAGCCCCACACCAAAGGCTTAAATGCCCAGCGGAAAGCCGTTGAAATCAACCCAGCAATTAATTGGAAAAACAGATAAACATAAGTAGGTGCTGTCACAAATACACGATGGTAAATGCGGCCACCTCGGGTCTCTGGCAATGCCTCTTCTTGAATAGTCGCGTTGTAAGGATTTTTTCGCCCACCCAGTGACGACAACATCGGAATCAAAGTCACCGCAACAATCAAAGAAATAATCAAAGCAAAGGTTACGGTCAGGGCCTGATCACTAAAGAGTTGCCCAGCAATACCCTGAACAAAAACCAGAGGTAAGAACACCGCAACCGTCGTTAAAGTAGCCGCCACAATGGCAGAGGCAACTTCTCCTGCACCTTGCTGAGCGGCTTCCATAATATCGGCGCCTTCTTCTCGTTTTCGGGCTATGTTTTCGAGCACCACAATGGCATTATCCACCAACAATCCTACCGCTAGTGCCAGCCCTCCTAAAGACATGATATTCATGGTAATACCAAAACCATACATCATGTTAAAACTGACAATGACCGAAATAGGAATCGATAAAGAAATGATTAATGTCGCACGAAAATTCTTCAAGAATAAGTACAAGACGATCATCGCCAACACACCACCGATGATGGCATTTAAAATCACCTCATTGATAGACTGTTCAATAAAGTGTGACTGATCGTATATTTTATCGAGTTTATAATTGTCAGGCAGCGACTTTTCTACGCGCTTTAGACGTTTCTTTAACCGCTGTGCTACCGTTACAGTGTTGGCATCACCTTCTTTATAAATTGCGATTTCTACCGCTTCAATACCATTGATTCGAGTAATAGCTTCACGCTCTTTGTAACGCTGAAAAACTTCTGCCACATCACGTAAATACACCGGATGACCATCAACGTTAGCAATAATGGAGTTCGCCATGGCTTCAACAGAACCATACTGGTTGATAGTACGCACCAGATACTGTTGAGTTCCCTCTTCTAATCGACCACCCGACAAGTTCACATTTTCAGCTTTAAGTCGTGCTGCGACTTGATCAATAGAAAGATTCAACTGAGCTAATTTATTTTGATCCACCAGTACCTGAATTTCATCTTCCAGTCCACCACTGATCTTAACCGCCGCAATACCTTCGATGGACTCTATGCGACGCTTGATTTCTTCCTCCGAAAAACGACGTAACTGAATAAGGTTGCTATCGTTTAACGCAAACTCTTGCGCCGAGTTGTCTTCTTTATTAGATAAACTCAAACGAATAATAGGATCTAAGGAGGGGTTAAAACGTAACAGCGATGGACGTTTTACTTCCAGAGGCAATTGAACAATATCAAGTTTCTCGCGCACATCGAGACCAGCAAACCCCATGTCGCTGCCCCACTCAAACTCCAGCATAACATCAGATTGTCCAGCTCGAGACACAGAGCGAATTTCTCGTAATCCTTTAATGACGCCGAGTGATTCTTCAATTGGCTTAGTGATCAGATTTTCAACTTCGGCAGGAGCGGCACCGGTAAACTCAGTACGAACCGTCAAAGTAGGATAAGACAGGTCTGGCAGCAACGTCAGCCCCAAACGATTCACTAAAACCATACCAAACATTAACAATGCAATAGTAAACATCGATATGGTAACGGGACGTCGTGTAGATAATTGAATGAGGGAATAGCTTAACTGCATGTTAGCGCCTTTTGATAAACTTTTATTAAAATATACCCGTCTTTCAAAGTGCTGTGGTGTTGACTGTGCGCACTACCCTCTTCACTTAGTCGCCTAAGCTGGGGAATTTATTTGCTGGCCACCTAGCTGCACTATGAAATGCTTTGGCTATAGAACCATGAGCCAGTTCATTTATTTGAATAAACTGGCCCTCCCTAAAAACCGTCAATATTAACGGCTTTCTGCGGTTTCCAAGGCTTGCTGCGTGACTTCCTGATTTAAGATGTTCACAAGAGACTCATCTTTTAAGCTGTTTTGTCCGGCTGTAACCACCAAGTCGCCAGCCGACACGCCCGCTAAAACCTCAATGTGATGAGCATCAATAAAGCCAGTTTCTACGACAACTTTGTGAGCGCTGTTTTCTCGAATAACGAAAACTGACGGAGCACCTTCTTCAGCAATCAATGCATTTTTATCAATTAATAAGGTGTCATCATGGTTAGCATAAACAATGGCAACACGGCCAAACATACCAGGACGCAAGACATAGTCTTTATTGTCCATTTCGATGGTTACTTTAAAAGTACCGCTGTTTGAATTAATAACAGGACTAATACGCTCTATATGCCCTTGAAAATACTCTCCTTCGCGGGCATCAACACGCAAGTTAGCCAACTGGTTAACTTTAAGTTTACTTAATTCTTTTTCAGGAACATGGATAATAGCGTGAAGCGAATCGAAATCAGTGATTTTAAAAACAGCCTGATTGACGTTCACCATGTTACCGACTTTAATTAAACGCTCGGATACAATGCCATCAATAGGCGCTTTAATGGTGGCATAACGAGCATTTAGTTGAGCCAGCTCGTAAGCTGCTTTTTGCGCTGCATATTCAAACTTTAAGCGCTCAAAAGTATCTGAACTGACCATTTTCTTTTTGTAGATGCGACGATTTCTTTCTAACTCATTTTCCAACTTTTTCAGGTTGGCTTCGGAGCGCTTCATTTCTAACTTAAGTTTTTCTACGTCCAACTGAGCAAGTACTTGTCCTTGCTTAACTAAATCACCTTCTTCAACAAAAATCTTGGTAACGATTTCTCCTGTTTTGGCTACGACCGTTGCCTCTTCTTCTGCTTCCAAAGAAGTCGTATTGGTATAAACAGCATTGATACTGCCCTCAACGACTTTAGCAACCTCAACTGGCACGGCTACTTTTTTCTTTTCTTCCTTGTTCTCGGCTTGCTCCTTAGCGTTTTCGTCCCCACATGCCATTAGAACCATGGATAAACCCAAACATAAACATACTCTTAATGGATTTTTGTATTTCGAATTCATAATCAGATCCAATCTATCGTTTGATTGTTGCTCAACTTTGCCCAATGAAACAAACCTTATGCTTCCGCCGCATAGTGTTATACACAAATATAACACCGACTCACTAAAACACAACCGATATTATATTGAGATAAGCTGACTTAGCGCTGAATAAAGATGCCTAAAGCCATTTGCTATTTTGTTAAAGCATTTCTAATGCCAACTTAAACAAAATCACATAACATATTGTTTTTACTTGAAAATATAACCAATCAAGAAGCTCAACCACTGGTCTTTAATGTGCTTTTTTATGATTTATTGTGAATAACACTAATGATTCGTCTAATTGCAAAGTTGGATGCAATCATTCGTAAATAAATGTTTCAACTGGCAAAACAAAGCGCAAAAGCTTATCTCATGTCGCTTTGGACGATAACCATCGGCAAAAGGTTTGAGCGCCCTAACAAAAAAGAAAACATTCCGTCGTTATGAAGCTGTCACTGTAAGTTGGTACAAATGCTGCCCACTCTCATGATACTTATGCTCAAATAAAGTAAGCGGCGAACCTACCTCCAGTTCTTCAACTGCATATTCAGTATAGCCCAGCAGCGACCAGGCTTTAGCAAATTCGGCTAAATAAACAGGCCAGTTGCTACGCAGATGGATATAGGGTGATAGTCGAGGCAAATACGAAAATACCGGATGCCCATGCCAACGACGCTTAAAATGATCCGCTTTTGGCCACGGGTTCGGGTACAAAATATAGTGCTTCTCAAATAAGAGGTTAGCTTCAATACACAAACGCCAAACATCTTCGCAATTAGCGCGTAAAAACAGGCAATTATCAGGCACATCCTCACCACCACTGCCTGGCTTGGTGATCCTCACTTTTGACTGATCCACGCCAACAACCAGATGTTCTGGGTGCTGCTTAGCCAAATTAACCGTACTCATCCCTGTTCCACAACAGGAATCCATGATCAGTGGCTTAGAACGTCCATCAATCCAGACCACCAATTGCTCAAAAGCTTCATGATTATGAGCCTGAATAGGTTTTTTGTACTCCGAGTCTCGATGGCGACACACCACTTTTTCCAGATGCTCATAAAGACCCGATTGATTTGATGAAACTTCCTTTGAATTAGCAAACAAAGTGGAAACCCTGATAAATAGTCGCAATGTGCTTTGCTGCACACATAGTTATGCAATAAGAGCCCGCTATTTTATCACATGAGTGGTGAGTTGAAAGAGCTTAGCTTACTAAGTGACTGGAATGAACGAATGCAGCCTCACTCTGTATTTTGCTAGTGAGAAAGATGTATCTGCATGTCTTTTTATCCATTTGCTCCAATCATCTTTATTGAGCGTATAACAAAATATCCAGAGCCAATTGAACGACTCTACCCAGACCATCTTAATTTGCTATATATCAGGTAGCAAGGCGATGATTAGGTAAGCAACACACGTAAATGGTGTATGATGACCAATGTAGTGCAATTTAAGCGCCAAGGTTTTAATAAAAAATTGTCGAGCAACAACCCACATAACAGCGCGTCGGAACGCCCAAATCAACGCTGGATTGATTGCGTGCTCGCTATCGCTCAAAAAGAAGACACAAAAGCTTTTCAGCAGCTATTTGATTATTTTGCTCCGCGAGTTAAGCACTTTTTTATCAAAGCTCAACTTGACGAAAGAGTTAGCGAAGAATTGACACAAGAAACCTTCATCAGCGTGTGGAAGTTTGCCAATTACTTTGAGTCTAATAAAGGTCAGGTATCGACCTGGATCTTTACTATCGCAAGAAACAAGAAGCTGGATTTCTACCGAAAGCAGAATCGTCAGGTCCCTACATTAGATGTGGAGCAAGACGATTGGGCAGGAGACGAGCAAAGTGAACAATACGACGCACGTCAGTTTGACGAGGTGAAGACCTTGATTAAACACCTGCCAGAAGAACAAGTGACGATTTTGCAAAAAGTCTACTTTGAAGAACTGAGTCATCAAAAAACAGCCGATGCACTGAACATCACACTCGGTACAGTAAAAGGAAGAATTCGTAGCGCAATAAATAACTTAAGCAAGTTAATGAGAGGTACACAATGACTTGCCAACATCACCCCGACTCCCAGCAGCTATTAGCATTTGCTTCTGGTCGACTCAGTTTTGCCAGACAAACGGCCATTCAGATACATTTAAATATGTGCCCACACTGTGCCTCGCATGTTCATCAGCTTGAATCGTTTGGCGGAGACTGGCTTGATAAACTCGAGCCCCAGCCTCTCACGCATATCAATGCCGCCAATGTTTTGGATGCTATTCGAAAACAAACTGACAGCAAGCCGCAACCGTCGACTTCAGACTATTCTGATATCATCCATAAAGCGGTAAGAGGAGAAACCGATCAACTGAACTGGCACTGGCGAACCAAACGATTTGCCGAGCTACCTTTGGCAGCTAATGATGATGGGTTAGAAGTAAAACTGATTTATATTAAGCCTGGAATGAAAGTCCCTAAACACACTCATCAGGGGAAAGAAATCACGGTATTATTGCAGGGTTCATTCCATGACCATTTGGGACACTATCGTCGTGGAGATTACGTTGTTCGAGACAGAAACCACGAACACTCTCCTCAAGCGGACAGTGAATGTATCTGCCTGGCAATTACGGACGCACCTTTAAAGTTTACAGGCACATTTGGCCCGGTACTTAACTGGCTATTTAACTGAATAAGTCTTAACTAGAGCTATCAAACTCAATCATTAAGATGCGAGTAAATACGACAGCTTCATTTGTGCCATAAGCAGGTTCTGAAGTTGTGTCCTGCTACGTCGAATTTAGAATCGATATTCGTTATTTAAACCTGGTGTCACATAAACGAGTTGAGCCTTTTCAATAACTTGGATTTTGTGCCACTCGCCTTTTCGTATTATGCAGGAATCACCAGGTTTCAACTCCAAACACTTATCTGGATTTGAATCAGACTCAACCGCTATTTTTCCGCTAAGTAAAATGATTATTTCATCGCCATCGTTATGACGCTCACCATTATGGGGTGGACTACACTCCATCGTTGCCAAACCAATGGTAGTTCCCTTGATCTCTTTTGGCGCTCCAAATTCGATCTTATTAGAATGAACGGAATTATCTTTATGAATCGAAAGAATAAATTCATTTAGGTCAACTGAATCGATATTTTTCATAATGCACTCAGTTTTTTATTCGGCATAACAACTCGTATTGGTAACTTGCAAAGTAACACAGATTACAAAGTTAGTTAACTTGAATGGTCAAGGATCGCTCGCAAGAGTCTGTTAGATAAAGTTCAAACTGAGTAAAACAAACGATAAGATTGGATATGAGCTTTCGCAATTTAACAAAAAAAGGGACGCTCTTTGAGCGCCCCTTCTCGAAAGTGTGTTACTTTTTCTGCTGTGCCCCCATATTCCACAGAATAGATTGGTCAGCTCCCATTAATGTGGTTGGCATCTGTCCATTCCACTGTTGTGCACGAACGTATTCTACCAAGGTGTTGTTCTTGGCAATTGCTTTCGCTTTTGCTTCGATAGCAGAAGCTTCTGCTTTACCTTTTTGCAAAATAGCGTAAGCCTGGGCTTCAGCTTCTGCTTTAATTTTATAGGCTTCACCATCAGCTTTCGCTTTCGTTGCATCACGACGAGCGTTAGCGGTATTTACTTCTCGTTGCGCTTCAAGGTTTTGACGTTCAAGTTTGTGTTTTTCCGCCGCGGCCAGGTTCAGTTCCGTTTGTTTTGTTTCAATGGACTGAATATATTTGGGAGGCAAATTAACATCTTCGATTTGAACATCACCGAGTTCAATAGGAAGCCCTGCTGTTTCCTCTTCTAGCAGTTGCTCAATACGACGTATTGCAGCATTTCGGTTCTGTATAATTTGTTCGGCTTTAAACTCGGCTAACCCCGCCTTGCTTGCACTACGCAATCTAGGATCTAAGATACGTTGCTCAAATTGATCAAGGCCACCATATTGCTTATACAGTTCAATAGCCGCACTTTTTGTTACCGTCCAGTTAACAGCAGTCACCGCTTTTACGGGCATTTGCTCCGCTGTCGCCGCATTCATGGTTTCTACATTCTTGCGCGTTCGCACTTCTATCTCGACCACCGCATCCATGATTGGAACCTTCATGTGAATGCCTGGGTCGACTTGTTCAATGGCTTTTCCAAACCGCTTCACAACCCCAACATGACCTTCGTCAACGGTGAAAACAGTTCCCATAATCAGCGCGATAGCCGAGAATGCAACCATTCCCGCAAGGCCTAGTTTAGCTTTAGATTTTTGGTCATTTCTCATCAAAATACGTCTCCTTGATGATCAGGGGCTATAGATCTTTAGATGATGGCCCCTAACAAGATTAATTTTATTTATACGGCTCAGAGACTCCTTCTCTAAGCAATTATCTACTGAGTCTTTCCCTCGACAAAATTATTACAAAAAACGCAATAAAGCTACTGTAATCCTAACAACTGCTCTCTTAGTGCTGGTGCATTCGTCGCTTCATGCAACCAGATTGCCAAAAAACAACCAGCAAAAAATGGGTCTTTAATACGGCCAATAGGTTGTTCATTGAACAGAAAGATAGATTCGCCAGTCGTCATCACATCTAGTGTTAGTTGGTCTCCCTCTTTAATGTCTGGCCATATTTTATTCAGCTGCTTCTCCCATCGGTTAATGTCTTGGCACTCAGTTGTTTTATCCAGCTCTAAATCAAGCCACTCATCCATCGTTGTTTCAACCAGTTCTTCACCCTCAATATCCATCAAATAACGAATGTTCAAACGTAATGGTCGAGTCCTACCGTAATCTCCATTGAAAGGCTGAGCTCCCCATAAAGAGGCGTTATATATAGAAATACCCCACCATGTGTAAGTCCCTTTGCCCAACTCAACTAAGGACGAAGAAGTCGATAAACAAAGAGAACTCATAGCGACGAAAATTAAGGTAAGAGATGCTTTCATGAGTTCGACCGCCGATTAATAAAATGATGGTTAGGCTGTAGCCGAATTAGTCCGCTGAATACAAGCATGAGCAATGCCCAGACAATGGACAGAATGGGATAACCAAGCTCGCCTGCCACTTGAAGAGCCTCAAACTGAGCGCCAGCCCAATAAGCTGCGGGCCCAAAAACAGAGCCAGCGATAAAAGCATAGACCGGTCGACGCATTAACCAATCAAGACTGATGGTCAAGGTACTAGAGAATAAAAACCATAATAGAACAAGCCAGAAAGGGAGCAGGAAAAACACGGGAGAAAAGCTCAGCACCCCTAAGTAGCTCAGTATCGAATCGACAAAGATACCAATGACTGCACATTGAATAGTGATAAAAATTCGCACCTTGCTCCACGGCTCCGAATGGTAGAGCCACATTAGTAACATGGCAGTCACAACCACAGAACGAGTATCATGCCAAAAAGCACAAGCTAACCAGCCAAGCTGAAAAGCAGTAAAGTTACTCAGCAGCTTAGATAAGGAGTATTGATATAACATAGATTACTCACTGCTCTTGCTGACCTGAAAGTGAGCGACACTGATGGTGTTTTGTAGAAAGCCACCTTCACAGTAATGAAAATAAAAATTCCACAACCGATAAAAACGCTGGTCGTAGCCAAAAGGTTTAATATCTTGCCAGTGCTTATTAAAGTTGTTGCGCCACAATGTTAATGTTCGTGCATAATCCCGACCAAAATGCTCCACACCGTCAAGACTCAACTCACTCTCATGAGAAATTTTTTCGCGAATCACTTGATCAGAAGGCAAAGCTCCACCAGGGAATATATATTTTTGAATAAAGTCACAACCTTCCTTGTAACTTTGGTAGCGGTTATCATCAATGAGTATGGACTGTATCAGCAACTTACCATTAGGTCGCAGTAGTTGATTGCACTGTTTAAAATAATGGTCCAGAAGCTCATGACCGACGGCCTCAATCATTTCAATAGAGACAATCTTATCAAACTTACCCGTCAAATCACGGTAATCTGTTTTGAGTAAAGTAATCTGTTCTTGCAAACCCTGCTCTTCGATCAATGCTTGCGTATACTCAAACTGCTCATCCGATAAAGTCGTTGTAGTGACCTGGCATTGATAGTCTTTAGCCATACAGATAGCAAGAGCCCCCCACCCGGTACCAATTTCTAAAACCTTATCACCCGGCTTTAAATCCAGCTTTTTACAAATCACCTGTAATTTATGTACAGAGGCTTCATATAGAGAAGCTTCCTCTCGGGGGAACATTGCAGCAGAATAAAGCATGGTTTCATCCAGAAATCGAGAATAAAGTTCGTTTCCTAAATCATAGTGGGCGACAATGTTGTCTTTTGAACGCTTACGGGTATTCCATATAAAATTACTTTTCAACCAATTAACAGGTTTACTAAACCAGCGAGAGAATGACTCAATTCGATCAATCATCGGCAAGTTGGCAGCCACTACTTGAATGACATCCGTCACATTGTCAGAGTCCCACCACTCTTCGATAAAGGCTTCACCCGCCCCGACACTACCTGAGGATAGAAGTCGGCTATAAAACCGAGGATCTCGCACAATGACATTTGCTTTTAAGGAATCGTCGTTGCCAAAAACAAAACGTTGATCGCCTTCGATGACCACAAGCTGTCCTTTTTGAATGTGCTTGAGGCCTCTTAAACACACACTACGGCACACCGATGATAACCAGGATGATGAGCTCTTAGATTGACTGATTTTATCGGTAATTAACCGGCTACTACTCATTTAATTTTCTCCTATTTATAACCGGGATGAGTATATAAAGGAATACGCTTAACAAAGAGCTTTAGAGCTTGCCAATAGATACGAAATAGCGTTTGCAAGGATAATAACGGCCTGCGGCTTATCATTCGGTAAAATTGCTTCTTATCCATTTTTTGACGGCACAAAGACATTGCCGCATCAAAATGCTTAGTTTGATTAGCAAATAAACTTAACTTAAGAGTCACCTTTTTGATATCAATATGCGCATGCCACTGATATTCCATAGCCATGGGATTGTAGGGAGAAACATGAAAAGCTTTATCGGTTGTGGCTTTTAGTGTCGTGTCAGAATCAGATAGCGTGTGCCAGTAAAGATGTCTTTGATTCCATGGCGTATTGCTCACCTCCGACATTAAATAGCTTAGCTGTCCTTCATCATCATAGAAATAAAATAATGCAATAGGATTAAAAACCATTCCTAACACGCGCCAGTTGGCCAACATCATAATAGTGCCAGAAAATGGCTGTTCGCTGTAGTCTTCAACCAACCGCTTTGCTCGTTGATACAAAGATTCAGATGCTACCCGATGCTCTCTTAAATAATCATCTTCACAAAACCGATAAAGGCTCCAGCGATTTTTTGTCGACATTAAAGATGAAAGCTCATCCAACTCCTTACTCTTTTGTAAATTTACAAGAGGCATACTCACGGGATAAGAGAATTGATGATGCCGAGGGTGATGCCGACAATGACTCACCACACCTTCACATAAAGCATGTTCAAACACAGTGTGCCTCCCGAGCACTGTTCTCCACCACAAAAGAGCTGTGTGACTCTGACTCTAATTGACTATCAAGAGCATTGACAACATCCAAAGCGCTTCTAACTCCATCTTCATGAAAACCAGCATACCAGTAAGCACCACAGAACCAGAGTCGATTGACACCATTGATCTTGTGTCGACTTTGCTGAGCTTCTAGAGTGCCTCGATTGTAAACAGGATGGTCGTAATGGTAAGTACCCAGTATTTTATCAGGGTCGATGGAATCAGTATCGTTAAGCGTGACACAAAAAGTATGAATAGACTCAATTCTCTGTAGGATATTCATATTGTAAGTGAGTGTTGCTTTAGTTGTCGCTTCCTTTTTAATACGGTAGTTCCAACTTGACCATGCTCGTTGAGACTTGGGTAGCAAACTTTTATCGGTATGCAAAACGACTTCATTGCTTTGATAGTTTAACTGGGACAGAACCTCTAGTTCTGATGTTCCAGGGTCATCAATAAGAGCGAGAGCTTGATCGCTATGACAGGCGAATATCACTTCATCAAAATCATAAAGTTTATCATTCGTAGCTACTTTAACGGACCGACTACCTCGCATCACACTTCTTACAGGCGTATTCAGTAAAATCTTATCCTTAAATGGCTTAATCATCGCATCGACATAGGCTTGAGAACCATTTTTGATCACACGCCATTGTGGTCGGTCACCAACATTAAGCAAGCCATGATTAGCAAAAAACTGTAGAAAATAACGCGCAGGAAAATCGAGCATTTCCTGTAAGCCACAAGACCATATTGCCGCTCCCATGGGAACCAGATATTTGTCAGCAAAACGTTGACTTAAATTAAGAGAGTCAAGGTACTCACCTAAAGATATTGACTCATCAAGTTGACCAGTCGATAAATCTTTTTTTCCCTGTTGGTTAAAGCGAATAATATCGGCAATCATTTTCCAATGTCGCCAATTGAAGATGTTTTTACGTTGGGTAAATAATGAAGAAAGCGATCCTCCAGAATACTCTAAGCCTGACTGCTCACAACTTACAGAAAAGCCCATCTCTGTATCGAGGTATTCGACATCAAGCTGCTCTATAATTTTATTAAACTCTGGGTATGTCCAGTTGTTAAAGACAATAAATCCGGTATCAATAAGGTAGCCATCACCTTCAATACTCACTTCTTTGGTTGCAGTATGCCCGCCGATATAGTCATTCGCTTCAAACAGAGTAATATCATATTTTGAATGCAAATAGTGAGCACATGTTAACCCAGAAATGCCTGTTCCTATGATTGCTATTCGTTTCATGTTTTTAACATTCTCCCTGCTATCCATTGACGAAAGTTCACTGGCAGACATCCAATCATACGTAAAACAGAAGTAAAAATAACAGGGTAATTGATTGTAGCCTTCTTCTTTAGTAAACCGTCGAATACTTTTTTGGCCAACTGCTCAGATGAAACCATCATCGGCATCGGAAAATCGTTTTTGTCTGTTAAAGGAGTTTTGATAAAACCGGGATTGATCGTGCAAAAGTGAATGCCCTTGCATTTTGCCGATACCGCATAAGCTTCAGTGAAATAACTCAGCGCCGCCTTAGACGCGCCGTAAGCTTCCGCTCTAGGCATAGGGAAAAAGGCAGCAGAGCTGCTCATTACAGCAATGGTTCCGCCACCACTGTGAGTCATTTTGTCCATCAACATTTGCATGCCAAGAATATTGCCAGAAAAGTTGGTCGCCACTAAGCGATCAACCAAGGCTACATCAATATGAGCATCATCAAGATACTCGCATGTACCTGCATTTAAGATCGCAATGTCAAATGACACATCGACCAGCTGGTTACAAAAACATCGCCGCCAATCCTCATGCTTGGATATGTCCAGAACGATAGGAACAAAACTGGAGTATTCACTTGCTAAGGCATTAAGTTTGGCTTCATTGCGCCCACAACCATAAACTCTGGCACCATGCACACAAGCATGTCGTAGCAGTCCCTCTCCAATTCCAGAAGTCACTCCGGTAATGAACAGGGTCTTATTAGCCAGCATCATAGCGGGAAACTCTCTTTTTCACCCAGCGAACTGCGGTGCCAAGTACTGGCAAATGCTCATACATCATGCTGCCCGCATCAAAATAGTCTTGATGCCAATATATCTTGTCGTGAAATAGCAACTTGGAGGCCCCATCAACCTCGATCATTTTGCCTCGCTTGATGGCTGAATGTTGATAGCGCATCTGCCAGGTAATAAAGGCACAATCGCTTTGTTGTACAACATCCTCAACTTTTACTTCGTAGTGAGAGAGATTATCAAACAAGGAGGCCATATAAGCAGAAAAATGGGTCAGCCCTTCTACCTGATGAAGGGGATCAATAAAACAGATATCGTCAGCATAAATTCCAGCCAAACGAGGTATCTTTTGGCGATTCATCGTGGTAAATAACTGAACAAAGTGACCTATCAATGGCGATTCTTTAGCACCCATAAAATCTAGTAACTCTCTTATAACAACGGGTTAATTCTCACGCAGAACCCTGAATAAGCATAGACGTCGATAATCACGATGATTCTGCGAACATCGGTAGCTTATCAGGGCTTTAGAATCTTATACGTCAGCTACACAGAAACGGATCGGCAAAATTGGCCTAGAGATACCGTAAAATCCAGCTGTCATGACGGCGCTTTATGCCTGCATACCAGCGACATAAGAAGTAGAATCCCAGAGTGACCACCAGCCAGACTCCATAAGTCAGCCATAAGTTAGGTTGATAGCCAGCCGGAAACGCTGAGGGGCCAGCTAATTGCCATCCGGTAGAAGTAGTGAGAGACCAGAACCAGAAAACCGCCAGCAAATGAATAACAGGGACATGCAAGACGTAGAAGAAGAATGGAACGCGACCAAAGACCTGAAACAACGAGCTCCAGCGCCATTTATATTTTTCTAACGCGCCGAGAAACACCAACGCAGGGCCCAAAGTCATACACAAATACAAGAGGGATGGTGGGTATTTTTGTGTATTCAAGAAGGAGATTAAACTAAACACCTCCCCGCGCGACTGCATTTGCCAAGGCACAGGATCACCATAAATATTAAGTAGGCGCAATCCGATAAACAGCGTTATCGCAAATGATCCAGCAATAACACAGCGTTGAGAAAAAGTCGCTTCACTTTCTATCAGCCAGGCTGTCGCAACATATCCTAACGCCATCACACCAATCCAGGGAATTAATGGGTAAGCAACAAAGACAGAAAAACCAGGTTGAGAAACATTTAAAAAGGTTGGTTCATGCAAAATATTCCATAACCAACCGATATCGCCAAAAGAAGCCGCAGAAATACTATCCAACAGGTTATGCCCTAAAATAAAAAAGCCAGCAACACACCAGATGATGATTCGTGGGCAGTAAGTCAACAGTGCAAGACAAATCATGGAAATACCAAGAACCCATATAACTTGCAAAATAAAAAATGGAGCAATATTAAATGTCCAGGACGGTGCAATAATAATAAGCTCAATAAAAACCAGCCACAAACCTCGGGTTAATAAAAAGTATCTCAACTCCTTTTTACTTTGTTGTTTTTGTTGAAAGAGATAGGCACCAACACCTGCCAGAAAGACAAAGACAGGAGCACAAAAATGAGTAACCCATCGCGTAAAAAATAACTCTGGTGAAGTTTGACTGACGTCTTCTGGCATAAAGGGAAATGGAGAAAAGAAATTTCTCACATGGTCCAGTGCCATCAAAACAATCACTATCCCTCTCAGTTGATCAATGGAATCATATCTCGCAATTTTATTATTCATTTTCTTCTCGCTTGCGTCACTGTCCATAACGCTTGAGAATACTCTCAACAGAGGGCACACCAACAGAAAAATATGTAACGAAATTTTAAAATAGAATTGATTTGAGATAACAAAAGTCAAAACACTAAGAGTGTTCCCTGAAAATATTTCAACTTCGAATAAAATGACTCTTAAGAAAAGAAGAGACTATACCAAACGATATATCCCCGTCGCCTTTCAAGATGCAGCGATATTGGCTTACTGGCCACCTACCTGCATCATGAAATACTTTGGGTATAGTCTCTACTAAACTAAGTTCTAGAATAGCAACTTATAAACCTTTGCAATTCGCGTAATAAGTTGTTGTTGCAGGCCAGTCAGAGAAAATTCCTAAAATACCGACATCCTGTGCCAACACATCGAGCACTTCGAACATATCACCGTCATTATTAATAACTTCACTGGTGGTTTGATAATACCAACCGCCTTTGTCTTTTAATAAACCAGAACGCTCAATAGTCCAGGTAATAATATCCAGCCCCGCCATCTTAGCTTCTTCTGCATAAGTCGATGGTACGATTTTTCCTTCTTTAACATCCAACAACATCCACATTGGTGGTGCAATAATATTAACACCATCGGCAACCAGCTCAGACATATTAGGAGACCAGGTAGAAGGCTCATTGTGGTCGAATGAAGGATCACTATAACGTCCATCCAGATAAACCGCTTGACGTCCAAAACGAGGCTCGTTTTCGATCCAGTAACGCACATCATCAACATTAAAAGACTGAGGGAATACTTTACGAGGATGAACACCCGCAGCACGATACTCATCAATCATTTGTTGTGCATAGTCTTGCTGTGTGTAGTCGCCCTCATAAGGCATGGGTACACTGGGAGCTTTTAGCTCAGGCGTCATTTTGACTCGATGCTTCTTGAATAACTCGATACTCTCAGCGTGAGTTAACAAAGTCCCTTTAGCTGAATACAGATCCGTTCTCCATGCCGCAGTCCCATCCATATATTCTTCAACCGTAGAAGCGTTTGGATTGGCCGCATCCATTTTTCCTTCTAGTGTTTTAAATTCCGCTAAAGTAATGTCGCTGGTACAACATTTTGCAGAAGCCGAAATACCAGCTAACGCATTAGCAGGCGTAAAGGGTTCCGAACATTTTGCCGCTAACTCTGGAATAGCAAGAATGTTTGTTGTCGTATGAAGATCACACTGAGAATGACGACAAACCAATTCACGATCTTTGGTAAAGGTAACGTCGCACTCTAGAATACCAGCACCCATGCGGATCGCTGCTTCATAAGATTCTTTAGTGTGCTCAGGAAACTGCATCGGTGCGCCTCGATGCCCAATAGAAAAGTCAGACTTCTTAAAGCGTTTATTCGAACAACGCTTTAGCTGACGTTTAAGAGGGCCTTCATCCATATCTTCAACCAAAAAAAACGGACGAGGTCCCAATTGAACCTTGGCGGGCTTGCGGAACCAATGGAATTTTTCCGCTTCTGCTTCCAACTGAGTGTCATTTTTTGCATAACTGCTGCATGCCATTAAGCTCATAGCAGAAGCCGTCACGGCCAAAGCTAACGTGTTCAGCATTTTCATTTTATTCTCCAGGTTATCACTACGAATTACGGGGTTACCTTATTCACGAGATATGTCAGATACGTGATCAGAATATATATAGCTGATGACACTTTTATTTCAACACATTGATTTTTAAAGAGAAAATCTCAATTTCGCTTAAAGCACTACTAAAGTGAGAGCTCTCACCTATGGTTATCTCAAGCAATGGAAACAAGGACTCATTGTGAGTACAAATTGATCTGTTGTAGGATTACTGGTATAACGAGCGCCCTTTTTTAATCTCAATATGGATATATTAAATATGCGGAATTTAATAACATTGCTGGCCCTGATATCTTCAGCGTCAGTCTGGGCAGAAACGCAGCCCGAACAACCTGTACCCGAAGAAAAAGAAGAAGTGTATCTTCAGACCACCACCTGGGGGATCAGTGCAGGAACCATTAACTTCAACCCAGCATTAGCTGCGCGCGAAGGTGTTGATGAATCAGCAGTCCATTTAGATTTTGTTTGGCATCAACAAGAAGATAGTTTTGTTTATGGCGGTGGTATTACGGGCATCTTATATTCTGACAACGAAAGTTTTAGCGTTGATGTGATTGATGGCTTTGGTGATCATCGCAGAGCCAGTTCTAGTGCCAGTGGATTTGGTTTATTTGGTGAAATCGGTTACAGCTTTAACTGGAAGCCTAAAAGTGTACATCTAGGAGCCATGATAGGTGTCGAAAAAATCTGGTCAGAACGCGGCATTTCCAATTGCACAGACTGTCCATCAGAAAACATTAACATTGATTCTGGTTTTTACCTCAAGCCACACATCAAATTTATCACTAACAGCGGATTTACTTTTACTATCTCTTACAAGAAATTTGCGGGTGATGATATGGAAGATGCCGTCTTCCTGACCTTTGGTTCAACTTCTGATCTTTTTTGATCAAACAAGATTGAGTCTAAGTAAACTAATACTCAATCTTGTTATTGCAAAATAACGTTAAGCGCCCAATTATTCGGGCGCTTTATTTTTTTCTGTATTGATCCAGAACTTCATTTCTTGTTCCAACAAATTAAGCGGCATAGGACCATAGCTTAACAATTGATCGTGGAAATCTCGAATATCAAATCTACGTGCGAGTTCTTTTTCTGCCAGGCGGCGCAGCTCCCAAATCTTTAACTCACCTAACTTATAAGATAATGCTTGAGCAGGCCAGGCAATATAACGATCGATTTCGGTTCTTACATTGTGTTTAGAAAGCGCTGTGTTTGACTCCATAAATTCAATCGCTTGCTGACGACTCCAACCTTTTGCATGCATGCCTGTATCAACAACCAATCGAATGGCACGCCACATTTCGTAAGTTAAGCGGCCAAAATCGCTGTAAGGATCTTGATAAAAACCCGCTTCTTTACCAAGTTTTTCGCTATAAAGAGCCCACCCTTCTCCATAAGCCGATAGGTAAGAATAACGTCTAAAATCCGGTAAGTTATCCAGTTCTTTAGTCAATGCGCTTTGCAAGTGATGTCCTGGCACGGCTTCATGTAAGGTTAACGCTTCTAAAACATAAAGAGGACGTTTATCCAAAGCATAAGTATTAACCCAGTAAGCACCTGCGCGAGTACTGTTGAGCGGCGCACCAGAATAACGTCCGGTTGTGTAACGAGGAGCAATCGCAGCAGGAACAGGCTCAACAGTATAAGGTTGGCGTGGCAGATGACCAAAAAACTTCGGTAACTGTCCATCCATCTTCTTAGAAATATAAGCTGCTTCTTTTAACAACTCTTCGGCAGATTTTGCATAAAAGCGCGGATCAGTACGCAAAAACTCAAGAAACTCAGCAAAGCTTCCTTTAAATCCAGTGCTAGCTATCACTTTGTCCATTTCGGCCCGAATGCGTTTTACTTCTTCCAAACCAATCTTATGAATGTCATCAGCCGAGAGTGGCAGCGTGGTGTAATAATTTATCTGGGATTGATAATAACTGGCACCATTAGGCAATGATGTCGCGGCAATGTTCTCGCGTCCAGCTGGAATGTATTTTTTCTTGATGAATGCAATCAGATCTTTTAAGGCAGGTTCGACATTGCGCTTAATGTAAGTCTTTAGTTGTTTTTTCGCATTGCGAATTTTCTCTGGTGGCAGCTGAGGATTGGCTTTATCTAAGGGCCCTAAAAATGGAGAGGCTTTTTTCTTGCCAGATAATAAGGTCAACAGTGGCTTTTCGAAATCTTTAAGCACCACCTTAGGCATAACCAAACCTTGCTGCATCCCCAACTTCATATTGGCTTTCCATTGTCGCAAAAATACTGGGATTGCTTGAACCGTTTCAAGATAAAAACGCAGTTCATCTTCGCTCTGGATATCGGTTGTCTCGGGCAAGCGAATCAAGCCAAAATAAAACCCCGTATCTCCAACCATCGGAAACAGATAAGCTTGATGCTCTATGTTGTCCATACGCGAGCGGATCTGAAAACGAAAAATATCCAGATTGATTTTATCCAGATCGGTTAGCTGCGCCACATCAAGCTGTTGTAAATCTTCTAATACCTTTTCGGCATGACGTAATCGTTGTTGATAGGCAGCGACGGATTCATCACGAAATCCCCCTTTGGTCTTTTTATCACCTTGATTAAACTGCCCTGCTGGAGACTGCTTTATTTGATAGTCCCAGTCGTCTTTAAAAATCTGTTGTAATTTATTACTTTCGTCAGCAAATACTGCTAAAGGAAAGACAAAAACCAACCATAACCATACATAATTCTTATTTGTCATTATAAAAACCGTCTATATAATGTCGTCTCTATTGCTCAATGTTCTGTGTTCAGACCCTTTTCGTCAAGTCAGATGTTAAATTCACAACAAATTGAATCGTTTCATCAGCAAGGCTATTTGCTGCTTTCTGGTTTTTGTCCCAAAACACTGTGGCAACCTATTCGTGAATTGTCAGTACAAGATTTAACCAAGCGCCAGGCCCCCTTCGAATTAGAAGCTGAACTTCAGTACCCAGGGGCGCCTCAAGTGGATGCGCCTGGCTCTCATACCATCCGACGTTTGCTGCAAGCTTATGACCGATTTGACGAGTTTGCCAGCTGGATACATTTTTCTCCATTGATTGAGTCGCTACAGGCATTGCTGAAAAGCCCACCGCTGATGGTACGCTCTCACCACAACTGCATCATGACCAAGCATCCGCGATTTAGCAGTGATAGCTGGTGGCATCAAGATATTCGTTACTGGCAGTATCAAAAGGGTAATCTAATATCAGCGTGGCTGGCATTGGGAGAGGAAAACAAAGACAACGGTTGCTTGCAAGTGGTTCCAGGCAGTCATCAGCTCGACTATTCTCTGGATCAGTTTGATGAAGCCCTGTTCTTTCGCCGAGAAACACCGCAGAACCAACAAATTTTAGCCAACAAGCACATAGTAGAAATGAATGCGGGTGACGTTTTGCTGTTTCATAGTCGACTGTTGCACGCCGCCACCAGGAATTTCAGTCAGACAACCAAAATAGCCGCCGTTTCGACTTTTAGACAAGCAGACGATAAGCCCGTTGAAAACTCTCGCTCATCCCGCTTGGAAGATGTGGAATTAATATCAGACTGACTAAATCGAATTAAGATCTGACGACCTGACTCCTTTGGATTTGTCAGATTCGGTTGTGTTTGGAGGTAATAACTCGACGCTTTCAACGCTGTCAGACCAAGACAGTCGAAATTGAAAGCGACGCCATAAAGGGGCCTTGGGAGACTCTTCTTCTGAGCCTCCACGCCAGCCAATCTTACGCAGCACCCAGACCACGTAGCCACTCATCATCGGACTCCTCACTGATGTCATCAAACAGGAAGGTACTGAGATAGCGTTCGCCCGTATCTGGTAACATCGCCAGAATGCTGCTCCCTTCAGGAGCGTTCTGTGCAACATTCAACGCCGTAGCAAAGGTTCCACCCGCAGAAATACCCACAAAGATGCCTTCATCTCGAGCCAAAGCTAAAGAAGTATCACGGGCGACCACATCATCAACCGGAACCACCTTATCAATAACACCTTTGTTTAAGACCTGAGGGATAAAATCCGGTGTCCAACCCTGAATTTTATGGGGCTTCCAATCGGCTCCACCGAGCAACGCCGCGCCAGCAGGCTCAGTGCCTATCACCTGAATCTCTGGGCGTGCGACCTTGAGCACCTCACCGACGCCAGTAATGGTTCCACCAGTCCCATAGCCACTAACAAAATAATCAAGTCGATGGCCAGCAAAATCTCTCAGAATTTCTGCTGCCGTTGTATTACGGTGATACTCAGGGTTGGCCTGGTTTTCAAACTGACGCGCCAGGAACCAACCGTTCTTCTCAGCTAGCTCTTCTGCCAAACGTACCATCCCGGTGGCTTTTTCCGCCGCAGGAGTCAAAATGACCTTAGCGCCCAAGGCTTTCATTAACTTACGGCGTTCAACCGAGAAAGTCTCGACCATGGTTGCCACAAAAGGATAGCCTTTTGCTGCACACACCATAGCCAGTGCAATCCCCGTATTGCCAGAAGTCGCTTCAATCACCGTTTGTCCGGGCTTGAGCGTACCACGCCGTTCAGCATCTTCAATGATCGCGATAGCCAATCGATCTTTAACAGATGCCAGAGGATTAAAAGATTCGACTTTCACATACATGTCCACATGCTTGGGTGCAAGTCGATTAATTTTCACAACCGGCGTATTGCCGATGGTTTGCAGAATATTGTCGTAGATCATAACTTCACCTTAAAACTTAATAACGGTCATCCTAATACCAGACAGACTCTCCAGCCGCAGAATCATAAGTTCTGCTCCCATAACCCATAGTTATATGCCGAAAATGATAATCAGCCCTCAATGTCAGTTAATGTAGGGACTTATGGCCGCAGGTAGAAATAATCGGATGTTCTGATTTCATACTTTTTTGTTATGTTGCACAAAACAGGGGTTGACTTAGACAAATTAGTCATGTAGAAATAACAGACATGTAGACGTCTAAAATATCTTTAGGTGTTATACAACTTAGTATCTGAGAAAGTGAAGCCCGGCTATAGAGGCAATAAAAAACCCTACTCTCAGAAAGTACACTTTGATGAATTTGAGTTTAAGAGTAATCACAATGAATAAGGCCGTCGTCCTCTTTACATTAATTAAAATGCCCCTGTGTAAATGGTATCTGACACAGGATGGGGTGGCCGCCAAAAATAGAAACTAAACAACCGTTTCACAAGATTTTTAAAAGCCACCCCGCCCTCAAAGCTCGGTGGCTTTTTTAATGCTAGATAAAAATATACAACCGGTTGGCGAACCCAACCAATAACTTTTAGTTAAAACATTACAACCAAACTATCAGGAGATAACAATGAAAACCTTTGCAACACCTCTCATGGCCCTCAAACCCGTCTGTCGTTCAATTATTGCGAAACATTTTGCTTATTGGATTTTTGAACTATCCCAACCTGACAGTCACCAAAGAGGGAGATAAAGCCATGAAACTGCAACAACTTCGTTATCTGTTAGCCATCGCCGAAAGCGGCCTGAACATCACTGCCGCATCAGAACGCCTATACACCTCTCAACCCGGTGTCAGCAAGCAATTAAAATTACTAGAAGAAGAACTTGGTCTTCGTCTGTTCTCTCGCAACGGCAAAAGCCTGGACGGTATCACCTATGCTGGTAATCAGGTTCTAGAAAAAGCCGCCAACATCATGCGCGAAGTCGAGAACATCAAACAACTTGCGAAAGAATTACAAAATGAGCAGGAAGGCTCGTTGTCTATTGGTACTACCCATACTCAAGCACGCTATGTACTGCCTGATATTTTACAGGCGTTCAGAAAGCGTTATCCCGATGTAAAGTTAAATCTTCATCAAGGTACCAGTGAACAAATCTCAGAGATGATGAAAAGCGGTCTGATCGATTTTGCCATGGCAAGCACCAGTGGAGCTAAGAACAGTGACATGGTCACACTCCCTTGCTACCACTGGGATCGTGCTATTTTGATGCCTAAAGATCATCCATTAACGAAGTTAGAAGAAGTCACACTAAAAGACTTAGCAGAATACCCAATTATTACTTATGTATTTAGCTCCAATGGCCGTTCATCTTTCAAAGAAGCTTTCCATGCAGAAGGATTAACGCCTAACATCGCAATTACTGCTCGTGATGCTGACGTCATAAAAACCTATGTACGCAAAGGTTTGGGCATTGGTATTGCCGCCAGCATGGCTTATGACGCTGACGAAGATGCCGATTTGGTTGCTGTGAGCACTCACGATATCTTCCCATCCTGCACCACCTGGTTAGGGTTCAGAGAAGATCAATACATCCGCAGTTATATGTATGACTTTATCGAAATGATTGCGCCGCATCTTTCGCGCCAACTCATTGATGATTCCGTTAATGAATATCGTCGCGAAGGATACATTCGTAACATCAACGAAAATCAATTACCTTATAAGTTAATTGAGCGACCAAAATCTAAAAGCCAAATTGCGGCTTGAAAGGATTCGGAAGCTCAATAGTTTCCTCTAATAACTGCGGTAGTAACAGTCGATAGTCCGACTGTTACTACCTATTACTTTAGACTAACCCCAGTACTTATTAATCGCTGGTGTAATATCGTTTTCAATAGTATTCAGAGCCTTGTCATATCCAAGGTCGCTCATTTTTTCCTGAAGATACATTGCCGTTAGTTCAATGGTTTTTGCTTTATTTTCTAGTCCTACATAGCCTAAATTGGATAAAGGACCTGTATCTTCAATTAGCGATGCATAATGGTCTCCAGTGAAAGAGCCAAACACATTGTCAAAAAGAATGTTTGCGCAACTTACAATACTCTCTCCTGCTTCCTGCCAATAAGGGTCATCCGAATAACTGGGAGCCGCTTCAACCAGTTCATCATCCAGCTCTGCTACTTCTTCAACACCTTTTTGGCGAATATGCAAGTTTTCATAGCCTGACCACTTGATGTGCTGGGAATCGACATACTGCTCAGTACGATCGGTGAAGCTTCCACTCAATGCATCTTCAACACCTAACTTGTTTGAATCAAAGCCGCCAATCCAGTGACCATCTTCATTAAGAAGACTATTAACAACAGGAGGAACCGCTTTATCGTCACTATCTTTCCACTCTTTTAACCAAGAGTCTTTTTCCATAAAGTAATCAAAGGTGTCATCGCTTTCATCAATAAACTGATCATAGCTGGCAGAGTGGAACTTAATTGTTAATACAGGATCATCGTTCTCTTCAGTTGCCGTTACTGTGATAGTAGATAAGTGATTCTCATCATCGCGCTCCACATTTACTTCATAACCATCAGCAATATAAGCTTCTAACTTTTCAACAATAGACGCCTCCATACTGTTACGATAATCTAATCTTGGGCCATGCTCAGCATCTTCACCATTTGAACAAGAAACAATGTTAATTTCAGTCGCCCCCGTTGCAATCAATGGGTGCAGAATGTCGCTGTCGCCGCCAAAATAAACAAGAGAGTCCCCCGAATGGAGCTGTTCTGTTTTTGCTGAGTTGGTCGCCAACAACATTTCCATTTTACCGTTTTGTGTGGAGCCTGTAACAAAGTTAGCCATTTTATGCGGATTCAAAAACTCCTGGTGAGTGCCCACAAGCTGTTTCATTTCATGGTTATAGTCTCCAACACCTAGCGAAAATGCCATCACGTTTGTTGGTATATGTTGTCTTACAGCATTTTTAATATAACTTTCATCGGTACTTTTTATAGCTTCGCCACGAGAGGCGGCAATATCTAGAAAATCGAGTGTTAAATCGTTAATCGATCCACCTATTTTAGGGCCATAATTCTTAGTATCTTGTATTGCGCTATCTGATATCTGCGCTAAGGATTCTAAGCTTTGACCAATTAACTCTGCAGACACACCCTGTTCAATCATATTAATGATCGTTGCAACTTCTTTACTACTAAAAGGCTCTTGTCGAGAAACAGAGCATTCCAGTAATGTCGGTACCAAATCATTGAAAGTTTTCAATGTGCTACCTTTTACACTGTCTTTTGTAGCCAGTACTCCATCTTTAATAGATTCTGTCGTAATCGTTTCAATCATCAATACCGTTTTACTTTTAGTCAGCTCTGGTGGTGAGCTCACTTCATGATCAAGTTCAACGATATTCTGCAGATGCTCAGAAGATGAACTACTTTTAGAAACATTAGTTAGCGGTGTATTAGGGGTAATTTGTTCAACTTCTTGAGTTTTTCCAGTACTACCTACTTTGAAATCGGTATGCATTCTTCTTCTCCTATATTCGGATAAAATCTTGTTGGTGCATCGGAGCGACAACATCAGGCGTGCTGGTCACTGCTTTATCGGTAATAGCATTATCCGAACGATACTTTTCCTTTTTGACGGCTTGATAAAATTGAATAAGCAACTTCTCCAAGCCTTTTGAGACGAGTTCTTCACTATCAAAATCACGACGCAAAAATAAGGAGCGCCGATTCTTCAGCTTGCTCCAGCAAAGGTGGGGAGACGCGAACCCAAGAAGGTTCTGTTCCAACTTCGAGATCATAAATTCTGTTTCATCTGCGCCTTCGGGGATCTCCGCAGCAAGCGAATAAAGACTGACGAAATCATGCTGTAAATGAATCTCTACTTTAATGCCATCTTCAAAAATAAGGCCAGCATGTCCACCATCATCTAACTCAAATTTTGAAATCTGATAAAGACGGCCCAACTCATTCATGGACCGTGTCATTTGTTCTTGTATCACGACGAAACCTTCTCCGATTTGCTTTTGATAATGAGATAACTAAATAATAAGTAACAAACCAACATAGATAGTTTCATCAAGAGACGAAAAATACGTAATAAATTGATTTAAAACAACTTTTCACTTTATTTACTCATTGTAAGTTTAATAAGGCAAGCCTGCTTCCCGCATCACCCAGTAAGCTCAGAGGTAGAGACCAAACTTCTATACTTTGACGCACCTGTGCTCTCGATGAATAGGCGGTTGGGATCAGACACTTCGAGTCACTATTGATAAAATCCGTCTAAACTAAAAAGAAGGCCTGAACTACGATGTTTATCTTCCATGTCGCGACTACTCGCTTTATTGCTTTGTCTATCGTCATTAGCGGTATACCCAGAAGGGACAAGCAACCTCTTTAGCCTGGGCTCTCGTTATTTTCAACCCATTGGTAGCAATGCCGAAATTCCCAATGGAGTCGTCACCGTCACCTTGCAAGATCGTCAGGGGTTCATCTGGGTAGGTACTCAAAACGGTTTAATCAGATACGACGGCTATCACTTTAAAAAATATACCCACGATCCCAATAATAAAGATTCTTTAGGAGGCAATTACATTCGGGCGCTATGGCAAGCTGATGATGGAAAGTTGTGGATTGGCACCATTACCGATGGTGTTTCTATATTCGATCCCAAAAACAACACCTTTGAACGTCACAGAAATAACCCTTCTAACCCCAATAGTCTGTCTCATAATCGAGTCGATGCGATAACGGGTGACCGCAACGGCAACATTTGGATCGGCACCAACGGCGGCCTCGACCTTAAGCGAAAGGACGCGCCAGACTTTATTCACTACCGTCACGAAGATGAAACGGGACTGCTTAGCAACCATATCCGCTCCTTATTGGTTGATGATAAAAATCGCTTGTGGATTGGTAGTCGTCAGGGATTAAATCGATATGATTCTCAAAACAATACCTTCCTCTCTCCCCATAGCACACCAGCCGATCCGGAGTCTTTATTCGGACAAAACGTATCCGCTCTGTTTTATGACCATAAGGATACCCTTTGGATTGGAACGGTTAAAAATGGTTACGCCTGGATCAACAAAGCCAACAAGTTTCACCGAAATACTCAGCTAGAAAGTTTTGATCCGCAATTAGACAAAGCCTGGATATTTGATATCAATCAACCTTCACAAGACGAAGTGTGGGTTGCCACTTACGGTTCAGGAATTCATATTCTGAACCCACAAACGGGGGAAATTACCCAACGAATAACAAAGCATTTGGCCAATCAGGGCCAACTTTCATCCAACAACATCAGTCATTTAACACTTGATCACTCAGGGCTACTGTGGATTGCTTCCTGGGGCGGTGGCTTGTATCACTACAATTTAACTAACTCGGCTTTTACCACGATCAAACAAACCGCAGAAGGTAACGGCCTTTCAAATGGTGATGTACTCAGCATTGCAGAATTACAGAACGGTTCTATCTGGATTGGAACACAAGGCGACGGAATTGATGTATTCGAAAGAACCCATAACAAACTTCAATTCTCTAAGAGCTTTCGATCCGATCAAAAAAATCCTAACGCATTAGGTGACGGCAACGTTAAATCAATAGTGCAATCAAAGGATGGCTCTGTTTGGGTAGCTACATTGCAATCAGGTTTGCACCAATTTAATGTCGAACAACAAAACTTTATCCGCATACCCGACAAGACAGCGGGCAACAAAGAACAAATTTTATCCCTTATGAGTGCTTCGGATAACTCTATCTGGATAGCTTCGAGCCGAGGGCTCAAGCAGTACATTCCCAAAACTCAGGAGTTTCACTCTTTCTCTTTATTGAACGAAGGAGACAAGCAGCCATTTAATGGAACCATAAAAGCTATAGTAGAAGATAATCAAGGTACTATTTGGGCGGGAGGTCCCGGAGGGCTCTATGTAAAGCCTGGTGATAGCGACTTCATATTGCCCGTAAAAGCACGAGCCTCTGATGAAGGTCTACTTCACAACAACATTACCGACCTGCTATTTGATAGCAAGGGGCAGTTGTGGATTTCCAATGATCTGGGTATCAACCGAATGACAGATTGGAATGGCACAACAGCAACCTTTGAGTCCATCAATAAACGATTGAAGCTTTCCAAACGCTCACTAATTAGCAATCTGATAGAAGATCACAATGGTAGAATATGGTCAGGCTCAGGAATGATAGATACCGTGAACTGGCATTTCTTTCGGTTTAATACCGCGAATGGTTTTGATATCGGTGGAGAGTGGTTAGGAGCCTATGCCAAAACGCGCTCAGGTTTATTGCTTTTTGGTGGAACCAAAGGTATGTTGGTCATCGATCCTACACAGTTTAAATCATGGAACTACAATCCCCCCATCGTTATTACACAAGCCAAGATTGATGCTCAACCGATTCCCCTGGCCCCCGGCTCGTCACTAGAATTAATGCCTGATGCTCAAAGTTTAGCTATCGAGTTTTCTTCACTAGACTTTACTTCACCAGAAGACAATCAATATGCCTACCTGCTAGAAGGCTACAATACAACTTGGGTTGATGCCTCTCCTCAATATCGAGTCGCTACCTACACTAACCTGGATCCTGGAACTTACCGATTAATTGTCAAAGGCTCCAATAGAAAGGGAAAGTGGAGTGAAAATCGACTTGAGATTCCTATCACGGTGTTACCAGCCTGGCATCAAACACTGTGGTTTTATTATGCTGTTATTTTCGTTTCGCTATTCGTTATTTACCAGAGTTTTCAATGGCGAACTCGCAGCCTGTATCAAAGAAAGCAGGAGTTAACACAGATAGTTTCTGAGCGTACGGCAGAACTTAAATTTTTGGGTCGCGTAGGAAACGAACTTAATTCGGTACTGGATAGAGAAGAAATTTTCACACGGCTTTATCAATATGTCGAGAACCTATTTGATACCAACGTTTTTGCTATAGGTATCCTCTCAAAAAAGAAGCACAGACTTGTCTTTAGCCTTGCAATAAAAGATGGAGAGAGAATCGAAGTGAAGAAAAAGTCACTGAATGGCGACTCACTCTCTGTATGGTGTATCAATAACAAAGAGACGGTTTTCCTCTCTAATAAGCAAGATATAAAAAGCTATCAAAATTCCGAGTTTGACGAAGAGTTTGGAGACTCGATGGAATCTATTATTTATCTTCCACTGAAAGGCAGCGATGGACAAATACTAGGATGTCTCACGATACAAAGTAAGCAAAAAGATGCTTATTCAGAAGCTTTAATAGAAGCAGCTCAAACTTTAGCTAATTACACTGCTATTGCCCTCGACAATGCCTATGCTTATCATCAAGTCGAGCTTAGTAATCACAACCTAAAGCTTTCTGTAACACAACTAGAGGAAACTCAAAAACAGCTAAAGGTAGAAAAAAGAAAAGCAGAACAGGCTACAAAAGCGCAGTCAATTTTTCTAGCGAACATGTCCCATGAAATACGCACGCCCATGAACGCAATTCTTGGCTTTTTGAAACTGACTTTAGAGAATTCCTCTCTACCTCGCGAGGATCATCACCATATTCAAATCGCTCACGGTGCGGCCGAAAACCTGCTCACTATAATCAATGAGATTCTGGACATTAGTAAGTACGAGAGTGGGAAGTTAGAGTTAGAGCAACAGCCCTTTAATTTATTTCAGGTCATATGCGATGTGATACATATTCTTAATGTTAAAGCCCAAGAAAAAGGCTACTCCATCACATTAAACTATGAAGAGGATCTGCCCCATCATTACTTAGGCGACCCAGGAAAAGTCAGGCAAATTATTATCAACTTATTGGGCAATGCAATCAAATTTACCAAGCAAGGCTTTGTGAATATTGATGTATCTTCAAGCGACAACCAGCTAAAGTTCGAATTATCAGACTCTGGAATTGGTATTGACGAAAAGCAACTGAAAACGATTTTCGAAAGCTTCACTCAAGCAGATGCTTCAACCACTCGGCAATTTGGAGGAACTGGTTTAGGGACTACCATTAGCAAACAATTAGTAGAACTCATGGGAGGAAAAATATGGGTCGAAAGTAAGCTCAACGAAGGTACTCACTTTCACTTCACATTACCATTAACAGAAACTGCCATAAAAGAAACAGAAGAACTGGCTCAGCCAGATACTATGGAATCCATCTACCTCTCACCGAGAAGGTTTAATATTCTAGTTGCTGAAGACAGCGCAGAAAATGCAGAACTGATTAGTTTAAGATTAAAACAACAACATCATCAGTTAACCTTGGCTAGCAATGGAGAGCAAGCTCTTAAGTACTTAATGGAAAATAACGACTATGACCTTGTATTGATGGACGTACAAATGCCCATAATGGACGGCCTAACAGTAACGCAAAAGTTTCGTAACTCGGATCATCCAGAGGCCAATAACTTGGTCATTATTGCACTGACGGCCTCAGTATTATCTGACGAAAAACAAAGCTGTCTTGATGCAGGTATGTCGACTATTGTAACTAAGCCCATCGACTTTAACCTTCTCTTTCGAACGATGGAAAAATTTGTACCTCAAGAGAAAGGTACAAAAAATACCACAACGTCCATTTCGCAAAATGAATCTTCATTCCCCGATGAGTTGTCTTTCTTGCATGACATTGCCGATATCAAATCGGCCTTACAAAGATGGCAGTCAACAAGTACCTATTGCCAAAGCTTGTTAAATTTTGCTCACACCCACCAAGATGATGGTAAGCAACTCATAACCCTGCTGGAAAACAAAGACTATCAAAAAGCACATGCCTTGCTGCATACACTCCATGGTGTTGCTGGTAACTGTTGTTTAACAGAATTATTTTTGTCGAGCCAAACGCTGCTTAAGCAACTCGCTCAACCCGATGAGCTTCGCCAAGATAGTATAGAGCGTTTTACTACCACCTTAACGCATACTAATAGCGTGATAAACCAATTGAAGCCTGCAACCGTTCTGACAGATTCAACGACGGCTCCAACAACCCATCAACGCAGTTTAGTCATCATCAGAGAGTTGATAGAAACCTTCACCCAGGCCGAAATGCCTTCCGGCAAAATTGACGCTTATTTACAGGAGTTGTCGACCTCTCTGGAGCCATCTTCCTGGGCTAAACTCAAGCATCATATTGAGCAATTCGATTTTAGCGAAGCAGTCACTCTACTGGAGCAGTTGCAAATACAACCAGATAACGACTAACCGGAGTCCTAATCAACGATGAAAACTGGGGCAATGCTGTCTATACTCAATAACACCAAACGAAATATTGTAAAATGAGATTTGCAAATTTTATTTTTTAAACCAATGAGTTAGTTAGATGAAAATTAACGCGAAAACTATTTTGATTGTTGATGATCAAGTAGAAAACCTTAAGGTGATGGAGCAAGTTCTATCCACCGAAGGCTATCGTATTGTTTTCGCCAAGAACGGAAAGGACGCTCTAGATATCGCACAAAAACAGCAACCGGACTTAATCCTGCTCGATATCATGATGCCTCAGATGGATGGTTACACGGTCTGCAAACATTTAAAGCAAGCCGCTGAGTTAAAGCATATTCCGGTTATTTTTGTTACCACCATGAACGATACCGAAGATGAGAAACAGGGCTTCGAAGTCGGTGCAGTGGATTACATAGAAAAACCCATTCAGCCAGGCATTGTCAGAGCCAGAGTCAAAACACATCTGTCTCTGGTTCAGATGGAAACGTTAGAAGAAACTCAGCGGCTCATCATTGAGCGATTGGGTCGAGCAGCTGAATATCGTGATAATGAAACGGGGTTACATACCATACGGATGAGCCGCTACTCAGAATTACTTGCGCGCCGTGTTGGCGAGCCTGAAGATTGGTGTAATCTATTGCTCAATGCAGCTCCTATGCACGATGTTGGAAAAATAGGAATACCGGATCACATCATGCTTAAACCAGCAGCACTGACGGCGGACGAGTGGGAAATCATGAAAACACATTCTCAAATTGGAGCTGATATTCTCGGCGAACATACCTCTCCGCTACTCACAATGGCAAGAACCGTTGCTTTAACTCATCACGAAAAGTGGGATGGCTCAGGATACCCGCGTGGATTAGCGGGAAAAGAAATCCCCTTAGAAGGACGTATTGTTGCCGTAGCCGATGTGTTTGATGCATTGACCACTCAACGACCTTATAAATCAGCATGGCCTTTAGAGCAGGCACTCGATTACCTGAAAGAACAAAAAGGTCAGCACTTTGATCCTGAGTTGATCAATGTCTTTATGGATAATTTACCCGACATATTGGATATAAAACGTCGATGGGCAGAAAAAGAAACAGAAACAGAGCCAGAAGAAACTCAATAAGCCTTTAATCCTGTGTCTATGTATTATCAGACAACGGATAAAGGGGGGTTATGACTCCCCCTCATCATAAATAACTAATTTATGAACCTTTAATTTGAGCAATAAAGGCCTCAGACTCAGCAATCGATTTTTCCATATTACGAATCAATGCAGCAACGTTCTGCTTTACACTACCTAGCTCACCTTTTAAGCCATCAATAGCACGAGCGTTCAAATTATGCTTTAGATAAAGAACTTGATCACGAAGTGCGCTCAAGACAGGCTGCATTTTTCGCTCAGCATTGCGCATTGCCGACATCATTCGCTTATACTTCGCTTTCGTTTCAGACAGTTTACGTTCGCTGTCACGACGCAGCGCGGCACTCGAATATAATCCCAACTCATGTTGCCACTCTTCGAATAATGCTTCCGAAACTGATTCTACCTTCTCGATGCGCTCAGTGACTTCTTGAGCGGCACTCTCACTCTCTTCGTAAGCATCATTAAGGCGCTCATACTTATCGGCTAATGCCTCGTCACCACGGCCAAACATAAACTGAAACTGCTCTAAAGCCGATTTAAACTTTTCTTTTGCTTCATTTTGCGAATCTTTAGCATCGCCAACTCGATCAACCATGATATCCCGCTTATGGATACCGACCTTTTCCATAGCCCCATAATAAGCAGACTGACAACCGGCTAAAATCAGCAAGGCCGAAAACAGCCCTGTTTTCAGAATAGGTGACAACATATTATTCGCCTTTTGTAGTATTGTTGTGTGCTATTTTAGCTCACTATACGCGAACGGAGAAGTAACATAAACCCTTATCTTTCAATGAGAAATTCATCATAACCATAGATATTCAAGTAACGAAAACTTGCCAATCCACCACTAACCGATAGAATATTGTTTTCAAGTTAAGTGTAATAAATCGATACACTTAACGACTTTACACAACATCGGACAATATAAAGAAGAAGCACCGGAGGTTGAATGAAATTCAGATGGACACTTTTTGCACTAGTGTTCTTGCTGTCTGCCTGTTCCAGTCGCTTGGATAGTCTTATAGAGACTTACGAGCAAGAACTGAAAACAGCGCAAAAAAGCATGAAATCGCTAGAGAATGCGCTCGATAAGGGCAGCTTAACCAATGCAGTACTGCTGCAAGATTATGCTGAACAACTCGGCAAACAAAAGCCCGAGCTAGCCAAGTTGGCCAAAAACCTGGCCTACAATAGCATCGTGAATGGCCCACTGTATCAGTCGTTAAAAGACCGCATTATTGCTGTGGACGCTGCACCTAAAGATAACGAATTGCAGATGGAGAATAACCTTGAAGAAATTATTCTCGTAAAAGAAGCGGCTAATATCCGCACTTTTAATGATGCACTTACGGATCCTATTAATGTCATTGCCGACCTGTCTGATGGCAAACTGCCTCGCATAAACTCCATCGACAAGGCGACTGAGAAAAGCATTAATAAATCTGAGGCCGCAGCTGGCTCTCAACTGGTTGGTAATCCTCAATACGGTCAATGGGTAACAGGCAGCAATGGGTTAAGTTTTTGGGAGTGGTATGGCATCTATGCTTTATTCTCAGATCTTGATGGCGGCCGTCGCTACAAGTACAGTAGCTGGTCCTATAAACGCCCCTACTCCTACTATCACGACTACGGGCGCTATCGTTACACTCGTCCTAAATACCGTTACTCACAAAAGCAGCTGCAAACTCGCACGGCTAAATCGTTTCGCGCTCAAGGGAAAAAGTTCACGAGTCCTTATTCTAAGCAGCGTGTCGGAGCCAGTAAGCTTTCTAAAGCGAGCACCTCGCGCCCTTCTTCGGGTAGCTTTAGAAACGCATCGACCTTCCGTAACTCGTCGTCTAGCTCCAGCCGACGTAGTAGCTCTCGTACCAGCCGTGGTCCACGTCGTGGAAAATAAGAATTTAAAATTAGAGGATTGAGGAATGAATTTAAGTGACATCGATATCTGGAATCTGCAAGCGCTCGCACTCGATCTGGTGATCGTTATTGCGCTGCTGATCAGCATGAAGTTTCTAAAAGGCTTCTTTTCCAGTGTACATTCAACTGAAGAACTAAAAGAGAAAAACAACGCTGCCTTCGGTATCAGCTACGCTGGCGGTATTCTGGCTCTGGGCATTATGCTAACAGGCGTATCATCTGGCGAAATCGCCGATACCTTCTTAGACGAAGCCCTGAGCGTAGGTGGATTTGGTCTATTGGGTCTGCTCATGATTATGGCTGGCCGCTTTATTCAAGACCGCTTTGTGCTGACCAAGTTAGACGTTCATGCCGAACTTGCGAAAGGCAATCTGGCAAGTGCTTTTGTTGACGTTGGCCACATGCTGGCTGTTGGACTAATCGTTCGCGCTGCTATGATCTGGGTACCTGTTTCAGACTGGTCAATTATCCCAGTCTTGTTGGTTGCTTTCGTATTAGCACAACTGGTCATGCTGGTTGCCAGCATCTATCGTATTAAGCTGTTTAAAGCTCGTAACGACGGCCATGATAACTGCTTACAAACGGCTATTGCAGAAGGCAACTACGCACTGGCTCTACGCTACGGTGCCTTTATGGTGGGTGCAGCACTGGCAACAAACTCAATGACAGGTCTGGTAACCTACAGCCTCGAAAACCCTTGGCTTTCGGTTGTATTCTGGGCAGGGCTTTCTCTTGTTGCTATCGTTATCTTCGCTGGCCTAGTGATGCTAACTCGCAAATTGGTACTGTCGGGCATCGACGTTGCCGAAGAAGTTGATCGCCAGAAGAACGCTGGCGTCGCAGCCATTGAAGGCGCGATATTTATTGCCATTGGACTCATTTTGGCAGCTCTGTTAGCGTAAATAGTAGTTTCTGAGTGGCCAGCATAATGGCCACTCAGTTTTATTCATCCAAAATAATGAAACAGGTACCAACATACTCCCTAGATATTTGAAAATGCAGTCACTGTACTTTCAAAGTCATCAGAGTAGTTAAGCCTGTGTAGGAATGTCTATGCAACAATCGGTTGCACACCCTTCACGTAAGCACTTGTTCATACAAGATGTTTTGCTTATCAGCATTATGGCGGTATTAGCCGCCTGCGGCCTTATTTACGAATATCTGTTATCTCACTATGCAGGCCGTGTGCTCGGTATTATGGAAACGGCTATCTACGCCATGATTGGCTTAATGATCGTATCCATGGGCTTAGGCGCTTTTGCCGCCCGAACTTTTAAACAACCTTTTACGGCATTTGCCTGGCTAGAAGTGGTCATAGCGACCATAGGCGCTACGGCAGTTTTAATCATCGCGGGGATTATTGCGCTCACAGGCACTCTGCCCGAGCTCGTCTCGCAAACGTTTAACCTCCCCCCTGATACCGTCATTGAAGGCGGAACCCTCGAACAGCTTAGAGAATATGCAGGCTATCTGCCCTATGTAGCGGGATTTTTCCTGGGCTTTTTCATTGGCATGGAAATCCCATTGATCGCGCGGGTGCGAGAACGTGTTTATGGTCAACATTTAGAAAACAACGCTGGTACCATCTATGGCGCAGACTATATCGGAGCAGGCTTCGGTGCTCTGCTCTGGGTGACCATCATGCTCACTCTGGACATTACCACCGCAGCTGTCTGGACTGCATCACTCAATATCGTGGCAGGCATTATCTTTCTGGTTCGCTACTGGGACAAAATTCGCTTCCCTAAAGCTCTGTTAACCATCCATCTATTGTTAGTGATTGTGCTCGTCATTGTTGCCGATAGCGGCGCGCGTTGGATGAGCAATTTCGCCAACGTGCTCTATAAAGATCACGTGATCTATCAGGTCAATACCACCTATCAAAACATTACCTTCACTCAGCGTCGTATGGGCGAAGGCGATAATCAGGTCATTGATATGTATCTCAATGGTCGCCTCCAGTTCAGCAGCTCAGATGAGCGTATTTATCATTCGATGCTAATCTATCCTCCACTGCTGGCATCCGCACGGCAGGACCATGTTCTGGTGATAGGAGGTGGCGACGGCCTGGCTGTTAGAGATATCTTAAAATGGTCACCTAAATCAGTTACGCTGATAGATCTTGATCATGGTCTGGTTGAACTATACTCGGAGCAGTACAAAATACGTGACGATCAACAAACTGAAGCGCTAAGAGCTAAATTAATGCAGCTTAACAACAGTGCTTTTGAAGACCCTCGGGTCACTGTCATGTTTGGCGATGCGTTTATTGAAATTGAAAAGCTGCTTAAAGCACAACGGCATTTCGACACCATCATTGTTGACCTGCCCGATCCAAGCCATCCGGATCTCAATAAGCTTTACAGTGACTTCTTTTATGCCAGACTCAAGCAATTGCTCGTTGGTGATGGCGCCATGGTGGTTCAATCCACATCGCCCTACCACGCGCAAGACGCTTTTATCAGCATTCAGAAGACAGTCGCGGCGGCGGGCTTTCAACACGTAGAGCAATATCGCCAGAATGTCCCCAGCTTTGGTGAATGGGGATGGACGATCGCCACAAAAATGGGGCAATCCGCACAGCAACGTATTCAGCGACACGATAAACTTTGGGTCACTGATGATTATGTTGATCTGACTTTGATCAAAGCGGCTTTTGCCATGCCAGCGAACTTTTATAGAGACAAAAAATCTATAGAAGTCAATCACTTGGGTAGTGGCGTACTGTATCGTTACCACACATTAGCTTGGCAGAAAGATACGGGTGTTTACGCCAAAGGCAGTCAGCTAAAATAAATTTTGAAGTTTTTTAAGAATCGGGCTTGACATTTTATGTCGGCTCAATTAATCTCTCTACAACAACGACATTTTATGTCAAACAACATGAGGATAACCGACGATGGTTTTAAAGGAATTGGCAATTCAACTCAGTGGCTATGTTCAGGACGGTTTTGCGCTAGATGTATTGCCCATCCAGGAAAACGGCAACGGTGAAATATCTGTTTTGCAGGTAACTGTAGAAGGATTTGATGAATTACCCATCTTCATCACCGCAACCGATGAACAAATTCTTTGTGTCACAAACTTGTTCCACAAAGATGAAGTGAAAGATGAACTGATCGATGACTTAAATAACACTATGTTACGTTTAACGGTCAATGTTCCTCTAAGCTCGCTGGGTATCATTGATGAAACCTACGTGTTGTTCGGCGCGATGAGTGTGAAAACACTGCTTGAAAATGTCGCTCATGAGTTAGTCACTCAATCAGAAAATGCGCTAGAAACTCTAGAAGCATTGGAAGATTTCTTAAAATAGTTTGCAGGAGAGAATTATGAGTATCTTAAAAAAATTAGTAACAGCAATCCGTGGTGGAGCAAGAGAAGTAGGAGAGTCAATTGTTGATGCTAATGCTCTTCGCATTCTGGAACAAGAAATCGCCGATCAGCAAGCTGCGATTGCTAAAGCAAAAGATTCGTTAACAGGCGTTATGGCTGATGAATCTAAAACGGCTCGTCAAGTTAACGCATTGAAAGATCGCGTTGGAGAGCACGAAGGTTATGCTCGCCAAGCACTTGAAAAAGGTAATGAAGAGCTTGCTCTGGAAGTTGCAGAAAAAATTGCTGAGTTCGAAAACGAAATCGCAGAGCTGCAACCAGTATTAGACAGCTACCGTAAAAGCGTTGCGACTCTGAAAGACCAGATCCGCAAAGCAGAAAAAGCGATTCAAGAGCATAAGCGTGAATTGTCAGTAGTAAAAACAACAGAAAGTGTTCAGAAGGCTCGTGTATCAGTAAACGAGACATTGTCTTCAAACATTTCGAAATCTTCAGCGGCTCGAGATTCACTTAATCGAATCAAAGAACGTCAGCAGCGTTTGGACGACAAGATTAAAGCATCTGAAGAGTTAAACGCAGAAAACTCTGACGCTGGCCTAAAAGCGAAACTGGCTGATGCTGGTATCGGCGAAGGTAAAGCAAAAGCCAACGACATCTTGGCTCGCTTGAAGAAGTAATTCTGATAGTCAGGCCGTCACTTAACGGTGACGGCCTTTTTGTGTTTTTAGACTTTGTAAAAGTTAAAAATTACCTGACTACTCATAAAAGGACTCAGTTATGTTCAGTAAATGGTTTGGCAAAAAAGAAGAATCTGTACGAATTCTTGAGCGCCCCGAAGATTTGCAGGTTGGCGATATGTTTGAAATGGTAGACTCATTTGGTCTTCCAGCGCAAATACGAGGAAAATCATTTAAAGTCACCGAAGTTAACACTTACGAATATCAACGAGAAAAAGAAACCGAGTTTCTATTAGAAGGCCCAACAGGTGAGCCCTTCTTTATGACCGTAGAAACCGAAGACGGCGAACACTGGATCAACTTTTCAATGAAAGTCGAACGTGATGACGTTGAGTCTCTGGTTGATATGGATGCTTTCTCTCAAGTTTTTGACGAAAACCCTGGCAACCCTGTCATCAAAGTGCAGGATGATATTGATGATGAGTACGACCGCTGGGTATCAGATTCTTATCGTATGAGTGGCGACTGGACTCGAGGCTTCTTTTTAAAAGGCGACTATCGCAATCGACAAATTTCTCGCTTTGAAGAAGACGGCGGAGAACCATTAGAGAGTGTCTCATTAGTTTCTGATGATGATATGTTTTCAATCCAGATAGAGGTATGGTCTGACGGAGATACCGAAGTATTTTTAATTGCTACGCGCCCCGCTTCTGACATCAAATCTTTATTTGGTCGCATCTGATATGAGTAATAATACGAAATGGCAAAAACAGGCCGAAGCCGCAAAAGCAACTCAAGTTGCTTTTGATGTGAGCGAGTCCGTTCACAAGTTCATTCAAAAGTGTTCGGTGGACGACAGTCTGAAACCTTCTGATTATATTCGCAAAATGCTAGGGCTAGAATATAAACAAAAAAAAGTACGCCCACGTCTTACTATTACTTTAAGTCAGCAAGACTACGAACAACTGGGTGAATTATTTCAACTAGACCCAACGGATCACATAGCCATCAAACATGCTGTGGCTAAACGACTGATTGATTTGGCAGAAAGCGACTAAGGAATTTTTGCGTGAGACTCTTTACTAAAATCTTACGGCGACGTCGTTCAAAGTGGTTGTTGAAGGGCATTGTTTTTGACTCGAAGCATCGTATCAAAAAACTTTCCATTGCACTCGTCAGCATCATTGCACTTCATACCCTTGCAATGATGTTCTTTGAAGGTATGTCTGCAGGTGATGCGCTGTGGTTAAGCTTAACAACCATCAATACAACAGGTTATGGTGATTTAAGCAGCGAAACGTTTTTCGGTAGAACTTTCACCGTTATTTTAATGTATGGTATTGGTATTACCTTAATGGCTCAAGTAGCAACGGAATACATAGAATACCGAATAGAACAAAAAGACCGAAAAATTAAAGGTCTATGGAGCTGGAACAACATGAACGATCATATCGTCATTATTAATACTCCCAACAACAACCCCGAGCTATTCTTAGAGCGCCTAATTGATCAGATCCGTGACACTCCAAGTCTAGATGAGAGTCCAATTTGTATCGTAACTCGCGACTTTCCAGACGGCCTCCCCCTGTCTATTCGACAAATGAATGCGGCCCACATACATGGAGATGGCTTTGAGTCAGCCGATTTGCACAAAGCCAGTGTAGAAACAGCTAAGTTCATTGTTGTGATCTCAAGCGATAGCCATGCTCGCAGTTCTGATTCTATGACCCTTGATGTGCTCTATCACCTGGAAAGTTTAGATATTGAAGGACGAGTGATTGCCGAAGCTGTTAAAGATTCTAATCGTATTCGCTTCACCGAATTAGGCGCTTCTTCTGTTTTGCGCCCCATCAGAGCTTACCCTGAACTTATCGTACGAGCCATGGTGTCACCGGGTACTGAGCAAGTATTAGAAAACCTCTTTACCTACGAAGGCGATCACCCCACTCGAATCGACCATAAGTTCAGTGTCAAACAATGGTCTGATCTAGCCTGCCACATTATCAAAGCTGGCCTTGGTACTCCCGTAGGCTATGTTGCAGAAGATGGAAAGGTGTGGACAAATCCACCACCGTTTAAACCCGCCATAGGAACGGCTTTACTGTTGCTGGTACACGAAAAGCACTTACCAAGTGAAGACGAAGTTCAGCAGTTATTAAATCGAATAAATGAGGAATAATCTATGGAAACACCCAAAGGTGCAGGAGGAACAAGTGGAGGCATTGGACGCTACTTAGCAGGTCTCACCATGATGTGTGTTGGCGGCTATATTTTTCTATCCAAAGTGATGGTGACAACCGGGGCTTTTTCTAGCGGTTTTGGAATGGGTACACGTTTATACAGTGTGGGCTCAGGCTTCAATGTAACCGGCGGAATGATTTTGCTGCCTTTTGTTATCGGTGTCATCATGATTTTTTGGAATAGCAAAAATCCCTTTGGCTGGCTACTCAGTGGTCTGAGTCTCGTCGCCTTGATTGCGGGAATCATTGCCAATATTCGCATGACACTTATGCCAATGACGGCTTTTGATATTTTGGTATTATTAGTTTTAATGGGCGGTGGAGCCGGACTTTTCTTTAGCTCATTAAGAAATTTTGATTCGCAGTAGATGACATCATTTAAAAAGCTGCCCGTATTTCAAGTATATGCGGGCAGCTTTTTTAATAAACCAGCAAGAGCATCACTGGTAAAAGAATAATAAGGATATTAGTATGAAGCCTTTAGTCATCTGGACTATTTTAATAAGTATATTTAGCCTTATCTTAAATATCGACCCTCATCCCCACGCAGGATACTTAGCTCAAATAGGCCTATTGTTTATTTGGTTAACGGGTGTAGCAGTTTATCTCCTCTTTTGGATACTTAGATCAGCCAATAAAAAAGACGAGCCCTCATAGTCAAACCTTAACCAAAGATAAGTAAAATATCGGTCTACCTCAGACTCTATGGCAAATAAAAAGAAAACCGAGTTCCCTTTCCCAATTCGCTATCAACCCTGATTTCACTATTCATTATGGCCAACAACTTTTTAGTAATGGTCAAACCAAGGCCTATGTGTTTAGTACGCTCTCCAGCAGCATTTTCGGCACGGTAGCTGACATCAAAAATATAAGGCAGCTCTTCTTTTGCTATCCCTTCTCCATTATCTTCAACACTGATAACCAGTCGTTTCGGCTCTCGTTCACTTTCTTCTATCTTCAAATTAATAAACCCGCCTGAACCTGTATGCCGAAGTGCATTTTCTACCAGATTGCTGAGTACTCGCTCTAATTTACCAATGTCTGTCTTAGCAGTGATATTGTCTTTCATCAAACACACATTAAGTTGAATATTTTTCTCAGCCGCCTGCATAGTAAACTTATCGCATAAATCATTCATCAAATCCGATAAGTTAACGGGCTCCAGATTCAAGGTCACCTGTCCACTTTCAATATGTGCCAGCTCAAAAATTTGATCAACCAACAGTTTAAGTTGTTGGGCATTTTTTAAAGCGCGTTTGATAAATGAAGCTCTTTGTTCATCCGTTATCGCTGCACCTCGCAGGTCAATGGTTTCGATGTATCCCTGTAAAGAAGCTAACGGCGTTCGTAAATCATGGGAGATATGCGACAAAACTTCTCTGCGCTGTGTATCCAGTTGTTGTAACGAGGAAAATTGCTGATTAATGTGAGCAATCATTTCGTTAAATGCGCACCCTAACTGATCAACCTCGCTACTTGATTTTTCGCACTTTAACAATGAGTCAACTTTTCCATCAAAACCAGCTTGCCGTATGTTTTCTACATTCTTTGTTAGTCGGCGTAATGGAAAAACAAATAAACGGAAAGTGAACATCAATACGAAGAAAAAGAATAAGATCCCTGCAATGACAACAGAAAAGGCAATGCTCAAATTGTGGTTAGCTTTTATGCTCTCAAAAACAGAGTCATATATTTGCCCACCAACAATGACATACATATATCCCTGTAATTGTTCCTCACGATAAATCGGTGCGGCGGAAAATATCTTAGCTTCGCTAAAACTTCTCGGATCATCACCGTAGATTGGTAAAGATGATGGATCGTCTAATAGCTCTAAAATAGGTTGCAATCGGACTTTTCGCCGCTTAATCTCACCCGGCTTAGCAGAATAATTACTCAACTGACCTTTAGTATCCAACACATAAAACTCAAAGCCAGGCCCAAGGATCATCATCGTATGAAACAAGTTCTTTAACGCTTTATAGTCAGTAGCACCATCCTTAAGCAACGGATTATCATGAACCAAATGATCAGCCAATCCCAGGTGCAGTTTTTGTTCGGCCTGATGACGGGATGCGACTTCCAGTTTTTGCACCCACCAAAAAATAAGCCCTACCATTGCAAAAAATACAATAAAGGTGGTTAATGCTAACTTATGATATAGCGATAACTTCAAAAATCACTACTCCTTACAATCACTCATGCCGCTTTAGCACAAAGATAGATACTTCGAATAAATCAAAACTCTACTCGCATTCTTTGGGATCAAATTTATACCCCACTCCCCATACTGTTTGTACAATAAGAGGGTTAGCGGCATCGGTTTCTAATTTACTACGTAGCCGATTAATATGAGAGTTTACAGTATGTTCGTACCCGTTATGTTGATACCCCCATACTTTGTCCAACAACTGAGAACGAGAAAAAACCTGGTTGGGATGAGCGGCAAAATAAAACAGCAAATCGAACTCAGTGGATGTCAACTCCAGAAAACGATCATTCCAGGATACCGTACGACTAATGTCGTCAATCATCAATCGCCCAAAACAAATCCGATTTTGCTCCGATGGTTCTTTCACACGAGCATCATTAAGCAAGTGCACTCTTCTTAGTTGTGTACGCACACGCGCTTGCAACTCTCGAATACTAAACGGCTTTGTCATGTAATCATCGGCACCTAATTCCAGTCCTACTACTCGATCGGCTTCCGATGAGCGTGACGTTAACATCAAAATAGCCTGCTCCGGCTTTTGCTCACGAATTTTTCGACATACATCCAAACCACTTAATCCAGGCAACATTACATCAAGTATAATAATGGCAAAGTTTTCGTTGAGGGCTTTTTCTAGCGCAGATTCTCCATCCTCACAATGATAGGCTTGCAAAGCCATATCTTCGAGATTAACCTTAATCAACTCCGCAATATCGCAGTCATCTTCTACGATAAGAACCGAATCTGCCATCTATTGGTACCCTCCATACCTGATTGCTCAATATGCACAATAGCCGGGCGGTGCCCGGCTAGTACTCATAGTTTTATAATAAACTGCATTACATAATAAGCAGTGGCGAAATTATATCAACGTTACTTTTGCTTACCTGAAAGACATTCAAACGTAAGCCAATATATTTCGACATTGCTATATCACTGCACTCGAGTAATTTCGACATTAACCAAAGGATTGTCAAAACGATGAGCATCTGACAGTACTGACAAGGTGAGTCCATCATCAGCACTTACGACACCTGGGTGTCGAGCAACAAAGTTAACATCGTTACGGGTCGCGTTATAACCTTCACCGCCATCAGCAGGCCCAGGGATGGTGCCAGCTAACTCACTGTTTTGTTCAGTACCAGCATCATACACCGGAGCACGCAAGCTCATACTGTCACCGACACCTAGCTGAGAAACCTGAACACGACTCACTCCTGCAAAAGCGTCATTGGTATTCACTAACATGGTCGCCAAGGTTAGGTAGGTGTAAACGGTCCCAGTGAGCGTTAAGATTACTGTTTCTGAGCCTCCAGGGGGAATAGGTCCAGTCCCGCTGGCGCCCATATCAACAAAGCTTAGTCCCAGAACATCAGCATTATCTCCACCTTCAGCAAGAACTTCTAACTCATTGCTGGCAGCTTCACCAAAGGTCCACAAACTACCCTCATCATGCAACAGTACTGCAACGGGTGATAAAGGTTGGCCATGGGTCAAATTGGTAACCGTAACATCATAACGAAACTCTTGTGGAGGCTGTAAAATAGGTGTCGTGTTATTGTTATCGCTACTGCAAGCAGCAAGCCCTAACAGCGCCATAGCACCCGCTAAACCACGAGCCAATGTCATTTTTAATTGAGGTTTCATAAACGCCTCCTTTAGTTAACAACAACCGTAACGCGCACGACAGGATTCAACCAACGATGAACTCGGTTATCTAAATCACTTTTACCAGCCGCCAAATCATCATCGCCCAAACTACCACGGTGAATGTGAACCGTCTGATTACCTTCGGTTACTGTTACGCCAGTACCATTGGTTCCAGTGTCGCCACCAGGTGCCGCAGGAATACCTAAAACCCCAGAAGCACCACTACCATTAACAATAAGCTCATTGTTAGCTTCGGTACCTGCATCATAGGCATTTAAATTAATAGTATAGGTGCCTGGTTCCGTTGGAATTTTCCAGGAGTTCAAACCAGCAAATCCATCATTAGTCGGTAACATCATTGCGGCAATCGATAGATAACCATTGCTTCCGGTATCTAATGACGTTGATGTTGAAGCAGCGGGCGCCAACAATCCGTTAGCAGGATTATTAACAACAACAGCGCCAGCAGCATCAAGATTAGCAACGACAGCCGAAGTATCACCGCCTTCTGCCAGAGCCTGCAACGCAGCGCTCGCCGCCTCACCAGTGCGGAAAATATAAGTACTATCATTGTGTCCTGCGACGACAAAAGGAGTGTAATAAATACCTTGAGTCAGATTAGTAATAGTCACATCAATATTTTGAGCGCTGACAAGACTCGCCCCCATTGTTAGTACGGCAGCACCAACATACTTTGTTAATTTCATAATAGTCTCCTGTTGAAAAACCACGCTTTTCTATGCATGTTATTTTTTTCATCGTATTTAACGATCAGTATCTGGATTTACCTGCGCAGGTAGTAGGCAAATCACAAGTCAAATCGTTACAAAAAATTCAACAAAAAATTAGCTTTGGACATTCAACTCAGAGCGCCGAAGGCCCAAGCTAAACATCCTATGCGAATGCATAAAGTTAAAAACCTGATTAAGAGACTAGAAGAAAGTTATGGCAAAATACTCACGTAAAAATCACAAAATGATCACAATATCAGAAGAGAAAAAAAGTTGTAACGAATGAAAAACTGGCGCGTCTAAGAAGGATATTTTTTGAAAGTGCCGATGCAGATATCCTATGACATTGGTTATAAAAAATCCAGTTATCCGACAAATTAATATCAGAACTTAAGATAAATATTGTCGCCAAGATGAGTATCGAGAATAGATAATAGTGTTTTATCGATGGAATCTCGTGCGCACGCCAATAAATTTCTCTACAATGCTACAAAAAGAATAACAACGATAACGTGATGGATAACAATCCTTTTCGACATACTATCGAAACCCCAAATCTGCTCCTCCTCCCAATACAGCATGATGACGAAGCCGTTTATTGTCATCTGTTTACGAGTGATGACATTATGAAATATATCGCTCCTCCCATTTCAACAGAAAAAGCCACTCGTAGTTTTCAGGCCGCGTTAAAAATGAACGAAGCCTATCCCACGGTGCGTTTTTTTTGGGCAATGAAAGATAAAAAATCGCAATCAACCATTGGCATTATGAGCTTGCTCTGGGGAAACAGCAACACCAAAGAGCGAATGGAAAAAGTAGAAGTAGGCATGTCTATCTGTCAATCTCACCAACAAGCAGGCATTGGCACAGAAGCCATGACAGGTTTAATGACAAGAGGCTTTAACTGTTTGAGTGTAAACAGTATTTTTGGTAAATCTTCACCTCAAAACTTGACATGTACACGCTTAATGACAAAACTAGGATTTATTAAAGAAGAATGTATCCATGATGATGGAACACTTTGGTTTCATTGGCTATTAAAAAAACAACAATGGTATCAGCATCCTCTTTATTTAAAGTATGCCAACCATCATCAATAATGATACTTAGTAACAAAAAAAAAATGGATCAGGAGAGAAGGTTTGAGTCAGTCAGGAAGTTTGGTGTGTGTAGGACTGGGAATGACCCTAGGCTCTCATATAAGTCCATTATCATCCAGTTATATCAAACAAGCTGATGTTGTTTTTGTTGGAGCATCAGACGGTATTGTTGAGTTATGGCTAGAAGAAATGCACAGCGATGTGCGCAGTCTGCAACCCTTCTATAAAGAAGGGCAATCTCGCCTTATAACCTATCAACAAATGGTTGATGCAATGATGCTTGAAGTCAGAGCCGGCAAAAAGGTATGCGGCGCTTTTTATGGTCATCCGGGTGTGTTTGCTTGTGTTCCTCATAAGGCCATTAGCGCAGCTCGTAACGAAGGTTTCACTGCACACATGGAGCCAGGTATTTCGGCAGAAGATTGCTTAATTGCTGACTTAGGAATTGACCCGGGCAAAGTGGGATGTCAGCAATTTGAAGCCAGCCAATTTATGTTTTATCACCGTCATATTGATCCATCAGCCTACTTAATTCTTTGGCAGATAGGCATTGCTGGCGATAAATCTTTGGCCAAGTTTTCAACCGGGCCAGCCTATCGAGAAGTATTAATAGAAATACTTTGTCAAGACTATCCCGAAGACCATGAGGTCATCATCTACGAAGCTGCTACTCTCCCCATTCATCAACCACGAATGGAACGCATTGCACTTAACGATTTAGTCAGTGCTCAAATCGAATCCTATTCTACACTAGTGATACCCCCTAGCCAGTCGCTTAAACCTAATAACGTCATAATCAAGCGTCTGGCAGAACTTGATAATTCACAACTCTAATGCAATAACTAACGCCATACGAAGGAGAAAAAAATGTCTCAAGTCATTAAGTTTTTAGAAAAACTAGGCCAAGATGCAACTTTACGTCACGCATCTAAAGAGCAGTTGTCAGAGGAGATCAATCAACTAGACGTTAATGACGAATTGCGTGACGCACTGCAAAATAATGATGCCGAAGCGCTAAAAAAACTGCTAGGCTCTCGTCCAGATGTGATATGCTTTATCGCACCAGCAGAAGACGAGCCTGAGAAAGAAGGCGACGATCAGCCAGATGACAAGATTCGTCAAGCAGTTAATTAACAGGAAATGAAACAAAATAATAACAAGTATTATCTTAAGTACTGGATCGTTTTCATTTCGATGCTTTTAATCAGCCCTGTTTGGGCTGATTCTTTAGAAGAAAACAATCAGATCCTCAAGCAAGCCGATGCCATTCGCAGCTCTGATCCACAAAAGTTTAGAGATTTGTTAAATGGACTCAGCCTCCGCACCGAAACCTTATCTCAAGAGCAAAAAAATTATTTAAACTACCTGCGTGGCTACGAGCGCGCGTTCGCAGGAGATATGGACACTGCTCTCATTCTTTTTAAAAAGGTTCTAGAAGAATCTGCCAGCTCTCTTCTGCGATTTCGCGCAGGCGCATCGATTGCCAACACCGCAGCGGTAACGCGCCATTTTACAGAAGGCTTAACCCATCTCGAGCAAACGCTCGATCTTCTTCCAGAAATACAGAATAGCGAAGCGCGCCAGCAGGGCCTACAGGTAGCCTCCATTTTATATAACCAAATGGGACAATATGAACTGGGTTTGCAATACGCTAACCGCTTATTGTCTGAAGCTCCAGAAGGCAGAAATCTCTGCATAGCCAAAATGTTGAAGCTAGAAGCACAATTTCAACTAAAAACTCTGGAACAAAATAACAAAGACATACAGTCAGGTCTCGACACCTGTAAAACCCATCGAGAAACGGTGGGAACGAATCTTATTCGCACTTATCGCGCCTCGCTGTTTATGGATAAAGGCCAGCACCAAGCCGCCCTTGAGTTGCTGAATCAACACATTACAGAAGTTACGGCAGCAAAATACCCTCGCCTCACTTCCGAGTTTTTCTATCTGCTAGCCAAAGCTCACTGGACCGATGACCGATTTGAGCTAGCTGATCGATACGCCGCCAGAGCGGTGAAAGAAAGCGAATCGTTAGGCCATACCTTACCCATCGTAAAGTCTTACGAGTTGCTCTACCAAATCGCCATGAAACAAAATGATCTTGTTTCTGCATTGGATTATCATAAAAAGCATGCGGTCGCAGACAAAGCTTATATCAATGACATTACCGCTAAACAGCTGGCATACCAGCTAGTCAGCCACCAGTCGATAGAGATGAAACGTCGAGTGGAGTTACTTGATAAACAAAATGAAGTCTTAAAGCTGGAAAAAAAGCTTTCTAATAAAGCGGCAGAAAACAATCGACTGCTTATCATCCTATTAGTCGCTATTATTGGTTTTATTGCTCTATGGGCTTATAAAACAAAACTGACTCAAGTGCGTTTACGCCGCCTTGCAGAATATGACAGCCTGACAGGGATCTGTAGTCGCCATCATTTTACTCAACGCTCTCAAAGTACTATCGAATATTGCTATAGCACTGAGCAAGAAATGGCGTTCATTCTGTTTGATTTAGATAAATTTAAAGTCATCAACGACAGCTTCGGCCATCCTACTGGTGACTGGGCATTAAAAAATGCAGTTAAAGCCTGCCAAACTCACACACGCAAAAATGACATACTTGGCCGCCTGGGGGGCGAAGAGTTTGCCATCTTACTACCTGGCTGTGATGTTGAAACCGCAGAAAAACTCGCAGAAGAGCATCGACGAACTATCGAAGTGATTGATACAACGGATTCAGGCCATAACTTTACCATCACCGCTAGCTTCGGTATCACGACTGCTAGCCGTTCAGGTTACGAACTCAAAGATCTGATAGCCGATGCTGACGAAGCTATGTACAAATCAAAACGAGATGGTAGAAACCGAGTTACTGTCTTTAGTTAAATCCTTGCCAGTCTTTTAATGAGCTTTATCGCTCTAATAAAAAAGCCCTTACGGGCTTTTTTATTATTTCCATTATATTTCATGAATGCCACATTCTCGTTTTAGTCCAAAGAAACGCGTCTCCTCTTCACTCATGCCTGCGGCAAAAGGCCGAGTGGTATGAACATCACCTATCGACACGTAACCTTTTTCCCACAAAGGATGATAAGGCAAGTCATGTTGCTTCAAGTAATAATGCAAATCTCGGTTGCTCCAATCAGCAATCGGATGCACTTTGAATCGCTGTTGCTGGGCACGAACAAAATCAATATGTTTTCTCGAATTAGATTGATCTCGGCGCAACCCAGCAAACCAGGTAGAACACTGAAGCTCCTCTAACGCCTGCTGCATCGGCTCTACTTTATTCAATTGATTATAACGTTCGATCCCTTCAACGCCCTGTTCCCATAACTGACCATAGCGAGCTTCTTGCCATGCAGGAGTTATCGGACTGCGAAACACTTTTAAATTTAGCTTCAAACGCTCAGCCAACTGATCAATAAACTGATAAGTTTCTGAAAAAAGATACCCTGTATCAATCAACATGACTGGAATGTCAGGTAAAGCCTGAGTTAATAGATGCAAACTGACCGCCGACTGGGCGCCAAAGCTTGATGCCAACACATGATGACCAGGCAAGGTATCTAATGCCCAGTCGACCCTCTGCTGTGCCGTCATTGATGCCAATCTGGTGTTAGCCTGAGCAAAATCAAACTCTTCGACGGTTAACGCTTTTTGTTGTAAACAATAGGAACCCATTGAGTTCTCCTCGGCAGTCATAGACTGTCCATCTATTCGCTAAACAGCTGCCTGATGTTGTAATTCAAAATGAAAGTCTTGCGGCGTTGCTGTCGGCGATACAATCCCTTTTCGTACAATAAAATCGCCAAACTTTTCGTCACTTTCACGTTGAGCAACATATTGTGCAAACAACTGATCCAACACGCGCAAAATTTCCTGCTCGCCAATGTTGTCGCGATACACCACGCCTAAACGCTCACCATGATGCCCAGCCCCCAAAAATAGATTGTATTTTCCAGGCCCCTTACCCACCAATCCAATTTCAGCCAGATAAGGACGGGCACAACCATTCGGACATCCCGTCATTCGAATCGTGATAGGTTGTGATTCTAATCCATGTTGCTGCAATAGACTTTCCATCTTATCGAGGAAAGTAGGCATATAACGCTCACTTTCTGCCATCGCTAAGGTACAGGTAGGTAACGAAACACACGCCATACCATGACGTCGAATATTCGAAACTTCTTCGCCTGTATTTAACCGGTACTGCTCTACTAAAGCTTCTACCTGTGCTTTGTTTTGCTCCGATATTCCAGCAATGATCAGATTCTGATTCGGTGTAATGCGAAAATCACCATCGTGAATTTTTGCAACTTCTCTTAACCCAGACATCAGCGGCCAATCAGGATGATCAGCAATTCGACCATTCTCAATATAGAGATTTAAATTCCACCGACCATCGTACCCTTTAATCCAACCATAGCGATCACTGTTGCTAATAAACTCATAAGGTTGGTTAGGTAACAACTTCCAACCTAGACGATCATTAAGCTCCTGTTTAAACCAGTCTATGCCACGAGTCGCGATGGTATATTTAAATCGCGCCTGCTTGCGCACTTCTCGATTACCAAAGTCTCGCTGAATTTTGACCACTTGCTCAGCAACGGCCAAAACTTGCTGTGGAAAACAAAATCCAATAACGTCTGCAGCTCGAGGATAAGTCTCTGTATCCCCATGAGACATCCCCATTCCACCGCCAACAGTGACATTAAACCCTGCCAGGCGTCCGTTTTGAATGATTGCGATAAAACCCAAATCATGAGCAAAGACATCGACGTCGTTATACGGCGGAATGGCCACAACCGTCTTAAACTTACGCGGCAAATAGTGCTTACTATAAATCGGTTCTTTTTCTTGATTGGTATCAACCTTGTCGCCGTTCAACCAGATCTCGTAATAAGCCTGAGTTTTTGGTAATAAATGCTCACTAATGCGCGCCGCCCAGTCATAAACTTCTTTATGCACTTTAGACTCAACCGGATTCGGATTACACATCACATTACGATTAACGTCACCACAGGCTGCAATTGAATCAAGCATGACTTGCTTCATTGACTGCATGGTCGGACGCAAATTATTTTTGATAATGCCATGTAGTTGAAATGCCTGGCGGGTAGTGAGACGTAACGTATCATTACCAAACTCATTAGCAATACGGTCCATGGCTAACCATTGTGCAGGAGAACAGATACCCCCCGGTACGCGCGCGCGCAGCATAAAACTATAGGCAGGCTCCAACTTTTGTTTGCGACGCTCATTACGCAAATCACGATCATCTTGCTGGTAAATACCATGAAACTTAATCAATTGCGTATCATCAGCAGCAACGGCACCAGTAACGGGGTTTGCCAAACTCTGTGCAATGCTGCCACGTAAATGTTGGCTTTTATCTTTAATGCCTTCTACAGGATTAAGCGATTGAACTTGTTCTTTTGTTAACGAAAACGTTTTTGTATCAGACATTAGTAAACATCCTTCTGATAACGAGCGCTCTGGCGCAGTTGTTGTAAATAGTCTTCGGCATAAGCAGAATCTTTGCCGGAGTACTCGCTGATCACATCAAGCAGGCTCGACTCAACCGCTTTTGCCATGTTGTCTTTATCACCACAGATATAAAGGTGAGCGCCTTGCTCTAGCCATTGGAATAGCTCTTGGCCCTGCTCTTTGATTTTATGCTGTACATAAACTTTGTGAGCTTGATCGCGAGAGAACGCCAAATCGATACGACTTAATAATCCTGACTTTAACCATTGTTGCCACTCTAGCTGATACAGGAAATCGGTTTGAAAATGAGGATTACCAAAGAACAACCAGTTACGCCCTTGAGTATCGACTGACTCACGCTGTTGCATAAAGCCTCGATAAGGAGCAATACCGGTGCCCGCTCCAATCATAATAATGTCGGTGTCGCCATTGTCTGGCAGTTTAAAGTGTTTGTTTTTTTCAACAAACACTCGAACCTTTTGGTCTTCTTCGGCTTCCACCAAAAATCGGCTCGCTGCGCCATAGTAGTGTTGTTCATCACGCACATCATCCACCAGGCCAACGGTTAAGTGAACCTCATCATCAACCGCTTCTTGACTCGACGCGATAGAATATAAACGCGGTGTGATTCTACGCAGCTGTCCTAGAAGCTCTTCTACTGACCAGCTCAATGGATACTTTTGGAGCAACTCAATCACTTGATGGTTTTTAATAAAGGCATTGAGTTCACTTCTTTCTTGCACAATTGCCTGCAAGGAACCATCACCACTTTTTTCGGCAACAAACTGAACCAACGCAGGACTAATTTGTGTTAGCTCATAATCAACAACCAATGCTTCTTTTAATCGCTTAGTTTGCTCTTCAACCGTGACTTCTTGTTCTCCATTAAGTCCAACGACCGCTAACACCTGTTCGACCAGAGAAGAGTGATTCTCGGGCCAAACTCCTAGCGAATCACCTGGTGCATAACTCAAACCTGAGTCTTCAAGAGAGATTTCAACATGAGCGGTTGTTTTTGAACTGCCACGACCAGTAAGGGGCTGGCTCACTAATAACTCAGCAGAAAAAGGAGTGAATTTACTGTAGCGAGACACCGTTTCGACAACGCTAAGTTGCGGCTTGGTTTCTTCTGACGCAGAAGCAGTGGCAGCCGCACTACTCACTTGCTCAACCACCTGCCCTGACCAAGCTTTGGCTTGTGAACGATAGTCAACATCACAATCCACACGCTCGAAAAGTCGCTGTGCACCCAGCTCACTGAAACGTTCATCAAAATCTTGACCTGTTTTACAGAAGAACTCGTAACTGGAGTCGCCTAAGGCCAATACTGCGAATTTAACATGGGACAAATCAGGCGCTTTTTTACCAAACAAAAACTCATGCAAAGGTAAGGCATCATCTGGTGGCTCACCCTCGCCGTGAGTCGATACGATAACAAACACCTGTTGCTCGTTCTTGAGCTGGCGGGCGTTGTAATCAGCCATATCCGCTAATCGAATATGAGAACCCTGTGGCTTTAACTGCTCATACAGTTCTTCTGCCAGAGCTCGAGCGTTGCCTGTTTGCGAGGCATATAAAATAGTAGTGGACTCGACACTTAACGATGGCTTTTGCGCTGAGAGGGTCTGCACATCTGAATTAGTAGCGGCTTGCAAGGTCTGAGCACCCGCACCCGCAGAAATCCCAGCCAAATAACCACTCAGCCAATTAACTTGCTCTAAGCTCAAGTCGCCAACCGCCGCCTGAATCTTGTCGACCTGCTCTTTAGTCAGGGGGCTTGCGAATTCTTGTAGTATGTTGGCCAGCATGCCAAAACGCCTTTATTTATCAATAGTGGCGTCCAGCATAGACAAGGCAGAAATGTCATTGAACTAAGCGATAGAAATGAGGGTATAACTGATACTTATATCCTTAATGGCCAATCCCTATAACCATTAAGATCAATAAGTTAGAAGCACTAAATATTATATTTTTTTGACAGCTCAGTTATCAATGCGTGAGTAGAAGTATCAATGCCATGCATCATTGCCGTTTCAAAAACGCCTTTTAAGATGCGCTTTTCATCTTCAGAAATCACACCATCTTCTAAAGCAAGAGCAAATAAGTGACGAATATCGTCTTCGCTGTACTTTCCATCGTCGATAAGAAAATCGATGGATTTCATTAACAAATCAATATGTCCCATTACATTATTATCCTGATCATTGGCGGTCGTGCATTCTACAGTGATCGCAGCCCTTAGCTCAAGCAAGCCTATAAAATCCCCAGAATCAGCCCTACCGCGACTAATACAAGCATGAAAGTCGTTAGACGACGCACAAAAGCAATTTTAATTTTTTCGAGATATTTGCGCGCCGTTAAGGTTCCGATAAAAGCACAAACCGTTGCAACCAATATATGAGGCCAATCTATTGCCCCGATAGAATCCGTTGCATCGACAGTGAGTAACAGAGTTCCATAAACCAGCAAACGCGTTGTATCAACCATAGTCGCTAACACGGCCTGAGTCGCGACAAATGTTTTAGGTGTTAAACCATAAGACAACAAAAACATAGAACGAAATGCGCCTTGATGGCCCGACAGGCCACCAAAGAAGCCAGAAATAATTCCCCCAACCGGTAGCCAACGAGGCGCCAATTGCTTCTTCTTTAATGTCGGCCAATGATCGATGGCGGTAAAGGCTAATATCAGTAGCCCTAAAGTAATATTCAAAGGCGTCGTAACAAAATCAACGGCAAACCATTGCCAACGAATATCCAACGTCCAATGGGCCAATTGCGATAATATCCAGGCACCGCACCAGGCAGCCGCGACAGCTGTTAAGCCAAAACGTAACACGACGGCCTTATCCGCATCACGGTGCATCAAAGACACTTTGAATAAATTATTAGCGCCATGAACCAAAGCCGTCGAAGCCACAGCCACAGGCAAAGGGAAGAAAAGCGCAAACACGGGCATCAGCAAGGTACCGAGCCCAAATCCAGAAAACATGGTCAAAATGGCGGTGAGCAAAGCGGCACAGCCCACCATCACAAAAGAAAGCATACCCGGTCCTGCTGGCAATTATTATTAATTTTAAGTGCTCTTATTATGCCAACAGCCTGCCGCTTATGGCAAAGTCAGTGCTCAATAATCATCATATTACCGACACACATCAGAAGGATTGGCCATTTGCTCGGACTGAAAACCTTGTAAGAAAGAAGCAATTGCCCGGCGCAAAATCTCTGACTTAGGAACACCAACGAGTTCGGCTACCGTCACCCATTCTTCTACCAAATCTCTCGGCAATTGTACCGATGCCATCTGAGTTCCTGGTGATTTTTTTTGTCGCCTGGCTTTCGCCGCCGAAATCGCTCTAGAAAGCAGATTAGTTTCCCGTGGAGTCAATTGGTTTACCACCAGCGAATCCACATACTCGCAATCCTTCAACCGCTCAATATCAATTTTAAAATTGAAGCCCTCTTTGCCTAATTTATTAATAAGCCAAGTTCGAGCATCCAGAATATTTTCATCAGTAATTATTAATCGTTTAGCCACAACAGATCCCCGCTGATATCACGAAAAGCAATAGGTGTAAGTGAACGAAGAACGTCTAAAGACGGCGACTAAGAATAGAAAACTGGCTATAAAAGCAGCTATTAAAAAGGGAATGGGTCAGGGCAGCAAAACATAAGTTTTTCATTACGTATTTTCCTTATTTTGTTTTGGTGACTCCCTGTCGTTGAATTTATTAAATCAAATCCCGTTTTTGTTTTCAACCAGTTTGCCGATACTTTTTTACATTTATTCAATAATTTAGTTCAATCTTACTCTGTCTTGTTGCGGCAACCGAAACCGCATATAACTAACAAAACTAAAATACAGTTTCATATTACCCTTCAAATACCACTCTGTGACTTATCAAATAAAAGAGATTCTTGAATTTCCAGATTCACGATCTCTTCCTTCATATTTTATGGATACAACAAAACGCATCATTCATTACCCAATGGGTACTCGAAAATGAGGATAATAAGAAAAATAGAGAGAAGGCAGGGTTAAATTACAAGCGAAAAAAAACCGCAGTTGATGCTGCGGTTTTTAAAAATAATGGTGGGTTGTGCAGGATTCGAACCTGCGACCAATTGATTAAAAGTCAACTGCTCTACCGACTGAGCTAACAACCCAACGCTCTGTTGATTTTGGATGTCGAAAGTATCAACATCGAACAAGGCCCAACAGACAGCCTTGAATAATGGTGGGTTGTGCAGGATTCGAACCTGCGACCAATTGATTAAAAGTCAACTGCTCTACCGACTGAGCTAACAACCCGCTGGTAAGTGTTTGATTTCGCTGTTATCTCAGCGCTTCAAGCAGTGCCCTGCCTGATGAGGTGCGTATTATCCTGATATACAAAAATAATGCAATACTTTTTTTTAAAATATGCCCTTATTTTTATCGAGTGGACAATTGTCGTTCAAAACTCTACAAAATGGAGCAAAAAAGCTCCATTTATAAGGCCTGTAAACGAGGTACGATTTCGCTCACCTGCTCTATAGCATAGTCAATTTCTTGCTCTGTGGTAAAACGACCCACACTAAAACGAATAGCGGTCAATGCTAGCTCGTCAGACAACCCCATCGCTTTAAGAACATAAGAAGGCTCAACACTGGCGGAATTACAAGCAGAGCCTGAGGATACAGCCAGTTGATGCAGTGACATCAACAAGGTTTCACCATCTACGCCAGCAAAACTCACATTCAAAATACCTGGCGCTCCATCAAGGGAACTGTTCAGAGAAACACCTGTAATATCCTTGAGGCCTTGCCACAATTTTAACTTTAATGACTGAATGCGTTCTGCTTCTTGTTCCAGCTCTGCATCAGCATAAGCAAAGGCCTCACCCATGCCTACAATCTGATGAGTAGCCAAAGTGCCTGAACGCATTCCCCGCTCATGACCGCCACCGTGAATGAGAGCCTCCAACGAGACATCTGGGCTACGGCGAACATAAAGTGCCCCTATGCCTTTTGGTCCATAAATTTTATGGGCCGAAAACGACATCAAATCCACAGGGAGCTGAGATAAATCGATCGACAACTTGCCTGCTGCCTGAGCGGCATCCACATGAAATAGAACCTTATGTTGTCGACAGAGTTCGCCAATGGCTTCAATGTTCTGCACAACACCCGTTTCGTTATTCACCTGCATAATGCTCACCAATACCGTCTTGTCAGTAATGGCCTGAGCGAGAGCTTCCATATCCACTAATCCATTAGCATCCGGTGTTAGCCAGGTAACTTGCCAGCCCTTTTGCTCCAGGTAAATGCAAGTATCAACCACCGCTTTATGTTCAGTGGTCATGGTAATAATATGATTGCCTTTCTCTTTAAAAGCCTCAGCAACGCCTTTTATCGCCAAATTATCAGACTCGGTTGCTCCAGACGTCCAAACAATTTCGCGCGGATCGGCCTTAACCAACTGAGCAACCTGATTTCGAGCAATATCGACGGCTTCTTCAGCTTGCCAGCCGAACCGATGCGAGCGCGAAGCTGGGTTGCCAAATTGCCCATCCAGCGTTAAGAACTGCATCATCTTTTCTGCAACTCGAGGATCAACAGGAGTCGTTGCAGCGAAATCAAAGTAAATCGGTGTTTTCATGATTTAATACTTTCTACTATCTTGCCTGCCACTCAAAACGAGTGACACTCTACCTATATAAAGTGTAAGAATACTTTCTCTTAATGACCACTCAGGGTGTTCTACAAATCTCCAGGGCTAAGCCTCTAAGACGACGATGTTGACTCTTCAGCCTTGGTAGATTCAGACTCTGCATCACTAGCATAGGCTGGATCGAGTTCATACTCTTCCAAAAAGTCTGCCATCTCAATGCCAGGCAGAGAGATATTCTCCACATCAATGCCCTGCGCTTCTAATGCTTCTCGACAACGCTTTAACTGCAAATCAACAGCTCTAGAATGTTGCAACATGCTAGAAATAACCTGAGCAACGGGATCATAAGTGGTGGCGCTTTCGCCATAAGCCTCAAAGCCAATCAGTTGCTCTATGCGCTTTCGATGTTGTGGGTTTTTGCCCGCCTGATCGCGTACTACATGTCCAGGAATACCAATTACTGTAGCTCCTGCGGGTACATCTTTAATGACCACCGCATTAGAACCCACGCGCGCACCGCGTTTAACGGTTATCGGCCCCAGAACCTTGGCACCTGCACCAATAACCACATCGTCTTCAAGAGTTGGATGACGCTTACCCGGATTCCAGGTCGTGCCACCTAATGTCACACCATGGTATAGCGTACAATCATCACCAATAATGGCGGTTTCGCCAATGACTATGCCCGTCGCATGATCAATAAAGAAACGCCTGCCAATCGTAGCACCAGGATGAATTTCAACCCCACTCACCCAACGCCCTAACATGCCAATAAATCGTGCTAACCATTTAAAATTATATTTCCAGAGCTTATTACTTAAACGGTAAATCCAGATGGCGTGCATGCCTGGATAACAAGTCAAGACCTCAAACCAATGACGTGCGGCGGGGTCTCTTTCAAACACACTGTTTATGTCTTCTTTTATTCGTTTAAACATATCAGATTCCTATGTCTGATGAGCATCTGTATCTGTTTTGCCCGAAGGGATTTAATTTTTTAGCAAGCCAATTAAGCCACTAACGTGGATTGCTATATCATTCGAATTTTTTTATCGAAGCCAAGATACCACGCAACATTCTAAATTCGCTGTCGGTCACCTGAGCTTTTCCAAACAGGCGACGTAATCGAAGTTCCAACATTTTGGGTTTGACGGGATCAAGGTATCCAGTCGACTCCAATACCTGCTCAAAATGTTTAATCATCTGATCCATCTGCTCAGCGGTTGCTGGTAATTCGCCCGGATCCACTTCGGCTTCTGATGCAGTCTCAAGGTGCTCAAACTTCAGTGCCGCCATTCTCAATTCGTAAGCTATTAGCTGCATGGCAGACGCAATGTTAAGCGATGAATAATTAGGGTTTGCCGGAATAGCTACATGGTAGTGACACAGTTGCAACTCGCTGTTCGTCAGTCCCGAGTTCTCAGTACCAAACAAGATGGCAACAGGATGGGTTGAAGGTTCTTGAGCGATTTTTTCTGCCAGTTCTCTGGGTTCTAACATTGGCCAGGGTAAGGTACGACTGCGTGCACTGGTACCAACCACCAGCCGACTGCCTGCAATCGCTTGATCCAGCGAGTCGTAAACTCCAGCATTTGCCAAGATATCCTGTGCTCCCGAAGCTCTTTGCGTGGCTTCTGCACAAGGAAACTGTTTAGGATTGATCAGGCTTAGTTGTGATAACCCCATATTCTTCATTGCACGAGCAGCAGCACCGATATTTCCCGGATGCGTAGGGTGCGACATCACAAACTGAACGTTGTTTAACATAGATAAAACTACCAATAGGCCATCAATGATGGGCGCCATTCTAACAGATTGCATAAAGGGTCAGGAATGACAGAAAAGCTATCTCCCTATATAAAACCCATCTATGGCGTAAAAAACTTATGAAAAGTTCACTTTTTGTACAATATAGCGTTTCTCAAAAAGGGAATTTTTGGTAATATGCGCGCCTTAACCCTATTCCCAATCTGGTTGGCACGATCAATCAGGTTTCGTTCTTCTTACAAGGTGGTCTCTCAATGCAGGCATTGCAAAATATAGCCGTGCGCGCTGCGCGTGCAGCTGGCGATACAATTATGCGCGCAACAGCGAATCTCGATTTACTCAAAAAAGCCGATATCAAAGGGCGCAATGACTTCGTTACCGAAGTTGACTATAAAGCAGAACAAAAAATCATTGAGACCATTCGTAAGTCTTACCCCGACCATGCTTTTCTTGCCGAAGAAAGTGGTGAGCAAGGCGATTCTGACCATGTCTGGATCATCGATCCTCTTGATGGCACAACCAACTTTGTCCGTGGTGTCCCCCACTTTGCCGTATCTATCGCTTGCCGTGTTAAAGGTAGAATCGAAGTAGGCGTTGTCTACGACCCCATCCGAGAAGAGTTATTTACAGCTAGCCGTGGAAGCGGTGCACAACTTAATGACAAGCGTATTCGTGTAAGCCAAGCTCGAGGCCTGGAGCAATCTCTGCTCGCAACAGGTTTTCCTTACCGCGATATGGATAAACTATCTGACTACTTAAGCAAGTTTGAAGCTCTATATAAAGAGTGTGGCGATATGCGCCGCGCAGGCTGTGCCTCATTAGATCTGGCTTATGTCGCAGCAGGTCGTCATGATGGCTTCTGGGAATTTGGTCTTAAAGAGTGGGATTATGCTGCTGGGGCTTTACTGGTTTCAGAAGCAGGTGGTATTGTGGGTGACTTGGCAGGGAACCCCACCGTAAAGCATGGCGAATCATTGTTAGCGGCGAACCCGAAGGTGTATAAAGCCATACTTAAAGTAATAAAATGACCCCTTTAGGCTGAATTTATACCCTGAAAAGCAATAATAATACCGAAAAACGATTATTACTTGACGGATGAATTTGGATACTAAATACTCTTACCCACAAAGAGGTACTAAGGTCATATATCTGGAGTAGGAATATTTATGAGACTCACAACGAAAGGGCGCTACGCAGTCACAGCAATGCTGGATTTAGCCATTCATGGAAAACACTCCCCGGTAACATTGAATGATATTTCGGGTCGTCAAGAAATATCATTGTCTTACCTTGAGCAGTTATTCGCCAAGTTAAGACGCAATGATTTGGTTCGCAGTGTACGTGGTCCAGGTGGTGGATATCAGCTTAACCACGAAGCAAGCGATATCAGCATTGCAAGCATTGTAGATGCTGTTAACGGTGACTCTGGCGATGTTAAAAAGCCTCGTTCTATCGATAGCGATGAATTGAGCAACTGCCTGGCAGACGATCTTTGGTGTGAGTTAAGCAGCCAAATTCATACATTCTTAAGCGGTATCAGCCTTCATAGCGTTCTGCAAAAGCAGAGTTCTTTGGTAGTCATTGACGCAGACGGCATCCACGACTCGGCAACAAACGTGCCTACGTCAGAGCCGCTAACGCAGTCTTCTTGCTACGCTTTATAACGCTACGTTAAAGCACATTGTTGCAGTAAATCCTGCCACAATGGAAGAACTGTTCAATAAATACGCACTCGTTAACCGGGTGCGTTTTTATTTTTGGTGGTCCACACATAATTTCTGATATAATCCCCTCCTTAACTCTATCTTCATTGAAGCCAATTACTCTGGCTTAAGTTGTAGCCGACGATCAGGCTAAATAACCAACTCAGCCGATCAGGAGCAGAGTGAGTAATGACCGACGTAATAAATGAAAGAATTGAGTCTGATTACAAAGCAGGCTTTGTAACAGACGTAGAAACCGACACCATCCCACCCGGCTTAAACGAAGACGTTATTCGTACGATTTCGGCAAAGAAAGGCGAGCCCGAATGGCTGTTGGAATGGCGCCTAAAAGCTTTTGCAGTCTGGAAAGAGATGCAAGAGCCTGAATGGGCTCACTTAAAATATCCCAAAGTCGAATTTGATAAGGTATCTTACTACTCGGCTCCAAAGAGTATGGAAGACAAGCCTAAGAGCTTGGACGAAGTCGATCCCGAGCTGCTCAAAACTTATGAGAAGTTAGGTATTCCTCTGCATGAACAAGCGATTCTTGCAGGTGTTGCAGTAGACGCAGTCTTTGACTCGGTATCTGTAGCCACAACTTTTCGTGACAAGTTAGAAGAAGCTGGCGTTATTTTCTGCCCTATTTCAGAAGCCGTTCATAAGTACCCAGATCTGATCAAAAAGTATCTGGGTTCAGTTGTTCCACAAAAAGACAACTTCTATGCCGCACTTAACTGCGCAGTATTCAGTGACGGTTCCTTTGTTTACATTCCAAAAGGCGTGCGTTGCCCTATGGAGCTGTCGACCTATTTCCGTATCAACGAAGCCAAAACGGGCCAGTTCGAACGTACATTGATTGTTGCTGACGAAGGTAGTTATGTTAGCTACCTTGAGGGCTGTACTGCACCCATGCGTGACGAAAACCAATTGCACGCGGCGGTTGTCGAACTGGTTGCAATGAAAGATGCTGAAATCAAATACTCAACAGTGCAAAACTGGTATCCGGGCGATGCAGAAGGTAAAGGTGGTATTTACAACTTTGTAACCAAGCGCGGTATTTGTCATCAGAATGCAAAAATATCCTGGACTCAAGTTGAGACAGGTTCTGCCATCACCTGGAAATACCCTTCTGTTGTGTTAAAAGGTGATAACAGTATTGGTGAATTCTATTCTGTTGCATTAACGAATAATTATCAGCAGGCAGATACTGGCACCAAGATGATTCATCTGGGCAAAAACACCCGCTCAACCATTATTTCTAAAGGTATTTCGGCAGGTAAAAGCCAAAATGCCTACCGTGGTCTGGTTCGTATGAATCCAGGTGCGGAAAACGCACGTAATTATACTCAATGTGATTCACTACTTATTGGTGATCAGTGTGGTGCTCATACTTTCCCTTATATCGAAAGCAAACACCCGGCTGCTGTTGTCGAGCATGAAGCGACAACCTCCAAAGTCAGTGACGACCAATTATTTTTATGTCAGCAACGTGGAATCGAGCCAGAAAAGGCTGTCTCTATGATTGTGAATGGGTTCTGTAAAGAAGTCTTTAAAGAGTTACCAATGGAATTCGCTGTCGAAGCAGGCAAACTGCTCGAAGTGAGTCTTGAAGGTTCTGTTGGCTAGTATCTTACCGGAGAAAAAAAGTAGATGTTAACGATTGAAAACTTGCATGCCAATGTCGATGACAAAGCCATCTTAAAAGGTTTAAACATTGAAGTTAAACCCGGTGAGGTACACGCAATTATGGGTCCTAACGGTGCAGGAAAAAGTACCTTAGGTAACGTTTTATCTGGCCGCGACGGCTACGAAGTTACTCAGGGCAAAGCCTTTTTATCAGGCAAAGAAATCCTTGAGCTTGAACCCGAAGAACGCGCAGGTGAAGGACTGTTTTTAGCTTTCCAATATCCTGTAGAAATTCCAGGCGTCAGTAACCTGGAATTCTTAAAAGCCTCAATGGATGCAATCCGCAAATATCGTGGCGAAGAAGAAATTGATTCCGTGTCCTTTATGAAACTGGCGCGCGAAAAATGCAAAGCCGTTAATCTGGATCAAAACTTCTTAAAGCGCGGTGTTAACGAAGGTTTCTCTGGCGGCGAAAAAAAGCGTAATGAAATTATGCAAATGATGATGCTAGAGCCAAAGATGTGCATCCTCGACGAAACCGATTCTGGTTTGGATATTGATGCACTCCAGGTTGTTGCTCAAGGGGTTAACTCATTACGTAGTCCTGATCGTTCATTTGTCGTTGTGACTCATTACCAACGTCTACTGGATTTCATCGTTCCAGATTACGTTCACGTGTTAGCGGATGGCAAAATTGTCAAATCTGGCGGCAAAGAATTAGCACTAGAATTAGAAGAGAAAGGCTACGGCTGGATCGAGGGAGAGGTTGCCTGACAATGTCAGAAACAATGAACTTTATTGATCAAGCGACAACCTTTGTGTCTTCACATGAGTCACAAAGCAAAACTCAATGGTTGGCAGATTTTCGTCTTCAACAACAGACTCGCTTTAGTCAAAATCAGTGGCCGACTCGCAAGACAGAAAACTGGAAATACACCAGCCTCAACGCGTTACAACAAGCCAACTTCAATCAGCCAAGTCAAGCCTCATCAACCATCGATGAATCAGCTTATGCGATTGAAAATCTGAACGCGCAAACGTTAGTGTTTGTTGACGGTGTATTCGATGCAACTCGCTCACAACTAGATATCGACTCTAATGCCAGTGTTTGTCTTTTCAGTGAAGCGAACGAAAAGCAACAAGCCTTGATTCAAAACTATCTAGGCAAAGCTTCAGGCAATAGCAGCAATATTTTCACGCATTTAAATGGCAGCCTGACCCATGATGGGTTGCTCATCCATGTAGCTAAAGGTCAAACGGCATCCCCTATTCATGTCGTTCATTATGCTTCAAGCCAAACTCAGGCAGCGACGGCTCAATCACGCCACCTTTTTGTTGTAGAAGATAATGCTCAGGCAGCTGTAATAGAACACTTTGCCTCGGTTGAAAGCAATGGTAACAGTTTGTTTAATCAGTTAACTGAAATCGAACTGGGCAATAATGCTCACCTGCATCACTACCGCCTTCATCTTGAAGACGAGCAAATGATTCACTTAGGTGCCATGCATGCCAACTTGCAACGCGATGCTCAGTTGAACAGCTTCCATCTTGCTTTGGGTGGAAAAATTAAACGCATTGATATTGAAGTTAACTATCAAGGTTCTGGCGCACACAGTGACGTGAACGGTGTTTACTTAACGAAAAATCGTCAACATGTTGATTACCATACCAACATGGAACACGCGGTTCCTCATTGCACAACCAGTGAAGTTTTCCGCGGTATTATGGATGACAACAGTAAAGCTGTTTTTAATGGCCGTATTCATATTCATCCACAAGCACAAAAGACACTGGCAGAGCTAAGCAACAAAAATCTGTTGTTATCTAATAAAGCAGAAATCAATACTAAGCCAGAACTTGAAATTTATGCCGACGACGTTCGCTGTGCTCACGGCGCGACCGTAAGCCAGATGGATAACAATGCACTGTTTTATTTGTTATCGCGCGGAATTTCTCGTGAAGAAGCCGAAAGAATGTTGAGCTTTGGCTTTATTAACGAATTGATCGATGGCGTGAAACATGAAGCCATTGGTGCTTATCTGCGTCCAGTCATTGCCGAATTGTTTGGCAACCAACAACACTTAGCGGAATGTGATCTATGAGTGAAGCGTTAGCCTCATCCAACACAGATATTAATTTTGCTCTGATACGCAAAGACTTCGCAATCCTGCATCAACAGGTTAACGGGCATCCACTGGTGTATCTGGACAATGCCGCGACGACGCAAAAGCCTCAGCAAGTCATTGATGCCGTTGCTCGCTATTATCAACTGGATAATTCCAATGTTCACCGTGGCGCACACGCCTTGAGTGACAGAGCAACAGCCGACTTTGAGAATGCTCGTCGTAAAGTGCAGCAATTTATTAATGCACCTAAAGCTGAACAAATTATCTGGACCAAAGGCACCACAGACAGTATTAATCTGGTTGCCCAAACCTACGCCAGAAGTCAGCTAAAAGCTGGCGACGAAGTGCTCGTTTCTGCGATGGAACATCACTCCAATATCGTCCCTTGGCAAATGGTGTGTGAGCAAACAGGCGCAAGCTTACGTGTTATTCCAGTGTTGGAAACGGGCGAACTGGATATGGCTGCTTTTGCCTCTCTGCTCAACGAAAAAACACAGCTTATTTCTGTTGGGCACGTATCCAATGCTTTAGGCAGCATCAACCCAATTAAAGAAATTGTTCGTCAAGCCCATGCCGTTGGCGCTAAAGTGGTTGTAGACGGTGCTCAAGCCGCACCGCATTTAACGATCGACGTGCAAGAGCTGGATTGTGATTTCTATGCGTTTTCTGGCCATAAGATGTTTGCACCAACAGGCATTGGTGTTCTTTATGGTAAAGAAGCCCTGTTAGAAACAATGCCACCCTATCAAGGTGGTGGCGAAATGATCGAAGTGGTCAGTTTTGAAAAAACCACTTACAACCAGCTCCCTTATAAGTTTGAGGCAGGCACTCCTAACATTGCTGGTGCTATTGGCATGGGAGCAGCTATCGACTACTTGAATCAGTATGATCGGCCCCAATTATTAGCTTATGAAGATGCATTGCTGCACAAAGCAGAAGCATTGGCAGATGCATTTGATGGCATTCGACGGGTTGGTACGGCAGCGCATAAAACTGGCGTGATGAGCTTTCTTATGGATGGCACTCACCCCCATGATGTTGGGACCCTTCTCGATCAGCAAGGCATTGCGGTTCGAACAGGGCATCATTGTGCCATGCCGATTATGGAACAGTTTAAAATCCCCGGAACCATTCGTGCATCCTTCTCTTTCTATAATAATGAGGAAGATATCGCACGATTATTCGAAGCCCTAAACAAAGCCAAAATGTTTTTGTGCTAAGGTCTGGATAAGAGGTTGTTATGACGGTAGAAACATTTACTCCTGGCGAAGATTTATCGATGACCGATAAAGCCGTTCGCCACTTTAAGCGTCAGGTAGAAAAAAACGACGCCAGTGCCGTTCGTTTGTGGGTTAAAGAAAGCGGCTGCTCAGGTTATATGTACGAACTTGATTTTGTTAATCAAGCCGAAGACAGTGACAAAACGTTTGAGTTCGATGGGCTAACACTCTTTGTCGCACAAGACGCTTTAACGCTGCTAATGGGTACCGAAATTGATTACGCCACCGAAGGCGTTAACAGCATTGTTCAATTTAATAATCCCAATGCCAAAGCCATGTGTGGCTGCGGCGAAAGTTTTGTCATTTAAGGCGAGGTAGAAAACGAATGGAACGACAAATGGTCGTGACGCTGCGCGACTGCCCTGCTCGCCTGGTACCAGCTGGAACACAAATAACGATTCCCAAAGACAGTTTTATCACCATTACCCAAGCTCTCGGCGGCAACTACACTGTCGCAGTTAACGGAAATCTGGCCCGCATTGATGGCTCAGATGCAGATGCTATTGGCATGAAGGCAGCCGAGTTAGACTTTGCGCCCTGCCCTGATGGCAGTATCCACGAAGAGCAAGTTTGGGAAGCACTAAAAACCATTTATGACCCCGAGATCCCCGTTAATATCTGTGACTTAGGTTTAGTCTATAAAGTGGCTGTGGATCAAGACACAAAAGCAGTCACCATAGATATGACTCTCACCGCACCAGGCTGTGGTATGGGCCCAGTATTAATCACCGATGTCGAATATCGCGTGAATAAGGTGCCTAACGTTGAGGCTGTAAAAGTAGAACTGGTCTTTGATCCACCTTGGTCGCGAGACATGATGTCTGACGAAGCCAAGCTCGAAACAGGCTTATTCTTCTAGTCCCTGTTTCGACATCACTTTAAATAATCCATATTTTAATCCAAAGTTTTCAGGAATCCCTATGACAAATCCTTTCGGAACAACAATATCCAGTGAAGAGGTGTTGGATAACCTAGGCTTTTTTGATAGCTGGGAAGATCGCTACCGTTACATTATTGATCTGGGCAAAGAACTGCCCGCCATGAGTGACGAACTAAAAACCGATGATCGTCTGGTACGTGGTTGCCAAAGTCAGGTGTGGTTAGAGCCAATTCCGTCAGATGAGGTGTTAACGTTTGAAGTCGACAGTGACGCTCATATAGTACGTGGACTACTGGCGATTGTAATGAGTGCTTATAACAATAAATCAGCTCAAGATATTTTAAGTTTTGATATCGAAAGCTTTTTTGCGCAAATTGATTTGCTCAAACATCTAAGCCCAACTCGTGGTAACGGGTTACGTGCGATGGTACAAAAAATTCGAGCCATTGCGGAAGCAACGAAAAGCTAAATATAAAAAATATCAGTTAAGAAAAAGCCGCTCAATTGAGCGGCTTTTTTATATTACGATTTTTTCTCATTGAGACGCTTAGCGTGATCAATTTCGTAATCAGGCATTGCCATGCCCTTCTTCTTTTTGCCTTTCAGATAGAATTCCATCCAACGTAACAAACGCATGCTGTAGTCAAGCTGAGCACCCGCTTTACGGTTACCATGACCTTCACCAGGATAGAAAACTAAACGGACAGGTACTTTGCCATGAGTTTTCAAGTAGCGATACATTTCCATAGACTGGCTTGGGTGTACACGAGTGTCGTTTTTACCATGCATAATCAAGATAGGTGTTTTGGCTTTATCGGCATGATAAATTGGGCTACGCTCTAACATCCACTGCCATTTATCCCAAGGATAATTACGAGCATGTACGTTGTACATTTCTTTCGGAATGTCGGTTGTACCAAACTTAGAAAGCTGATCAGAGATACCAACAAACATAACACTGGCTGCAAAATGTTCTGTTAATGCAGTAGCCGCCCATGCAGAAGCATAACCACCATAAGAGCCACCAGTAATACCAACGCGCTTATTATCAACCAATCCCATTTTTACTAAATGCTCTTTGGCATCAACCAGGTCATTAAATTCGCCGCCAGCATAATCCGCCTGACCTAATTTAGAGAACTTAACACCACGACCTGTGCTACCGCGATAATTAGGTAACAATATCGCATAACCATTAGCAGCCATGTGCTTAGTTGGCTGGCTATAGCGCTCATTCCAACCGTTGCTGATGTGTGCTTCTGGTCCACCGTGAACCATCATCACTAAAGGATAACGTTTGCTTTTCTTGTAGCCGTAAGGATAAACCAATACGCCTTCTAGCTCTAAACCGTCACGAGACTTAAACTTAACCGTCTCTTGCTTAGGCATTTTAATGTCTTTTAACCAAGTATTCGTCTCTGTTACGCGCTTCATATCTTTGCGTGATGCAACGTAGACTTCTCTAGGATGGTTTGGTCGACTAACAACAGCAGCAATGCGCTGACCTTTGGTATCTGCATCGAAGCTATGCAAAATGCCTTTACCGGCTTCAATACCAACGGTTACGTCACCACTTTTAATGTTAACAACACCCATTTCGCTTTCGGTACCCACATGGCCGATATAAGCCAGTTCGTTAGCCGATAACCACTGAATACCACGCACATGGCCCATGTAATCTTTTAATAACTCTTTGGTTTTACCAGAAGATGCGTTGGCTACAAATAAACGGCCCGAAGAAGGATCGTGTTTGTCTTCTGCGCCAATATAACCAATGTGCTTACCATCTGTTGACCAGCTGGCAGCGCCCAACTTACCTTCCGAAGGAATAGCTACGAGTTTTTTACCTTTCAAGTTGAACACTTGATATTGAGAACTCATGTAGTTGTCATCAATTAATGGTGTTGGTGCAACACGCATTAACAGGTTGTTTTTGCTAGGATGGAATACAGCCGATAAAATATTCGCTTTAATCGCCATTTTTTCTGGCTTTTTATCATCCTTTTTCAACTGCACTTTGTAAGCATGAGTGAACTTAGCGCTTTCTTCGTAAACTTCAGCTTTAAAGCCTTTCTTCTTCAACTTTTTAGCATCTTTGTCTTTCGCTTCTTTAGCGCGAAACACCAAAACGCTACCATCGTGGTTAATGGTAAAACTGCTAATGTTATTTTTGTGATCAACAACTTTCTGCGACTCGCCGCCGTCTACCGGAATACGATAAATTGCACTGAACTTATCTTTGTTACGCTTCGCTGTGTAATAGATGTGCTTGCTATCAGCAGACCATTGCACATTACCTACACGTACATCACCTGTAATAAATGGGCGTGATTTGTTGTTAGCATCTAATAAATGCAATTCAACATAGTGACTGCCGTCGTCATCTTTATACAGAGTTCGAGGAATCGACTTGGTATAAGCAATGTACTGGCCATTCGGTGATGCGTGAGCACCGCCAACCTGATGAACTCGCACCGTGTCTTCTAACGACATAGCGCGCTTTTTTGCCCCCACAGCTGGCAACGAAACGGCCAACATAGCTACAAAAAATAAGTGGAAAAACTTCATAGCACTTCCTTAATTGTTTTTGAGATATTCATTTTTGTCTGAGCAGATGAAAAATCTGGCTCGATAAATCCAATAACACAATATTTAACCATTAGCACTTTGGGCCCCTGGCACTGCGCCCGATTATACCGTTTATATCAATAAAAATGCAGGGCTTCGCCTAATGGTGTCCATAATCCCAATTATCATCGGACCAGATAATCACGAAACCTTAACGGTTGTGGATTTTCGGCGACTTTGTAACCAACGCAACCCCAATCCAGCAACATTCGCCCCGATAATCAAAGTCGCTCCTAATAGCATCTGCATTGATATGGACTCCGATGTCCAAACAAAACTGTAAACCATAGTAATCGGAACATAGAGATAGTAAATCATACTGGTCGTAATACCGGGCAACTCTGTTGTCGCCTTGACCCACAAACTGTGTGCAGCCAGAGTTGATACGATCCCCATAAACACTAACCCACTCCAGTCGGTCGTATTGAGTTGCCATTGAGACCAGGGCAACAACAAACAAAATGCAGCCAGAGCAAAAGCAAATTGCCCCCATGCTCGAATGCTGTTGGGGATATGAGCTGACTTTTGATGAATAATAGGCAAGCAGGCATAGAGGAAACCACTCACAACCCCTACCAACAGTCCTTGTACTTGATCAGACTCCCATTCAAATTCGGGGACAACCAGATACACTCCATAAAACGCCACCATAACAGCGACCCAATCAAACCAGTTAGAGGCCTGCTTTAAAAAGATACGACTCAAGAAAGTAAGGTGAATGCCATAAGTTGCCACACCAATCGCAGCGATAGAAGGCGTCGATAACTTAATACTTTTAAAATAGGTGAACCAGTGAACAGCAAACACTAAGCCCAGTAAAATCAGGCAGAGCCACTCGCGACGAGACATACGTAATGAATGTTTGCGCATCACCAGCCACAAAGAAACACCTGCCGCAGCAATGAGCAAACGAACCATACCAATAGTTGCTTCATTAGCTTGAATAACTTTTACGATCACTGGCACAAAGGCCATCATAAACACAGCGACAACAGCCGTTAACAAGGCACGCGGTTTATTCACAAATTACAACTCCTTGGTCATAGCGATCGCTTTTGCAGAACATAAACCCGAAAACTGAGCCGTCTGTTGAATCGATTCAGGAGCGGATGACCGCTCAATCCGATGCCACCCCTGCTGCAAAAACCATGAGTCGGCATCGTAAGTTAGTAGAAATAACTGGCTAAGGGATGCTTTCTTTGCCTGTTGCTCAATATGCGCCAATAGCTGTTGAGCAATACTCTGCCCCCGATGCTCAGGATGAACTGCCAAAGAACGAAACAGCGCATAATCGCCAACTGGCTCCAGTGCAGCAACAGCCACAATATGGTCGAGAGAGACCGTCGTAAACATACCAACATTATCGGCATTAATATCAGCAGTCGGTAACTTGCACTCTTGCAGTAAAGCAATCACCGAAGAGAGAGCCTCTTTTGTAGCAGGCTGTACCCGATAGTTGTTTAAGAATTGCATTATGCCGATTTCGCCATTTCTTCTCGAACAGACAGCGATTGTATCACAGCATCCGACCAATCTTCGGGCTTCTCAATCATCGGAAAATGCCCACAGGACTCAATCCACTTTAACGTTGAATTAGACGTTTCACTGTGCAAGGTTTCTGCGATAGCCGCAACCGCAATAGGATCGCTGTCGGCCCAGATGATATCAATCGGTTTTTGTATCCGCTGGAGCGCACCAATCCATCGATGCCAAAACGTCCAACGCTCCAGAGAATAACGGGATATCATTGGCAAACGTTGGCGTCCGTCTTGCTCAATCATCTGTTGCCAGTGAGCCTCTAACTGTGATTCTGATATTTTTGACTCATCAGTAAAAATGGCTTTAATGTTACGTCGAAAAGATCCAAACCCTAACAGTTTGGCAACCAATGGGCCAAAGGTTTTACTGCGTAAAAGTTTTTGAATCGGACGCAACTGAGCCAGCTCTATGTGCATACTGCCATTAGAAAGCAAGTAGCCTTTAATATCCATATTCAGCCATCCTTCGCAATCCCGGTGCATCAATTCTGTGGCAAGGCTAGTACCATAATCATGGGCCAGAACATAACAGCTATCGATACCTAATTGGCGCCACAACAACATTGCCACTTCAGCTTGTTCGATAAGAGAATAAGAATAATCCGCAGGCTTATCAGAAAAACCAAATCCCAAATGATCATGAACTACCACTCGAAAATGAGCCGATAAAAGCTCTAACGCTTTTACGTAATCAAGGCTGGAAGTAGGAAATCCATGCAGAATGCATAAGATAGGCTTCGGTGATCCTGTATCAATATAAAACACTCGATGGCCATTGACCTCTTTAAAGTCTCCTTGTTTCTTCCAGTCTTCTAATAGGCTCATGCAACCTCCCAACAAACAGGTTTCGAATTATCTTTAGACAACAAAGGCTGGTACTTCTCAGCGATCGATTGTCGGCGTAATTTCAACGTTGGTGTCATCATACCATTTTCTGGGCTCCAATCTTCTCCCACTAAATAAATATGAGTTAATCGTTCATGAGCCTCCAACTGCTGGTTAGTTTGCGCGATGGCTGCCTCACATTGCTGCTCAATACTTTTTCGTTCATCAGGAGTTGATGCTTCCAACACCACGCCCAATGCAACGGGCTGAGGCAATCCCTGACCTAATACGCAAACATGCTCAACAGGTAACAAATTACTTAAAATGTTTTCGATAGTTACAGGAGAAACAAACTTACCCTTTGATGTTTTGAACGTTTCTTTCACTCGTCCCGAGATCTTCAAAAATCCTTCATCATCAATATGCCCTAAGTCTCCAGTATGATACCAACCATCCTGAATCACTTTATCCGTCAGAGCAGGCTCTTTGTAATAGCCCAACATGAGACTGTTATTTCTTAACAACACTTCTCCAGACTCACTAAGTTTGCATTCAGAGCCAGGAAAACAACGCCCCACCGTCCCTACTTTTCTTTGTCCTTTTAAGTTCATGTGGGATAAACCACAAGTCTCAGTCATACCATAAACTTCATTCAGTTCAATGCCTAGTTGCTCGTACCACTTAATTACATCTGGGGCGATGGAAGCACCTCCCGACAATAAAACACGAGCATGGCCAAATCCCATCAGTTTAGCCAGCTTTCTCTTAAGCCATCCACCAACGATTGGCAAACTTATTAATCTTTGAGTCATGGCCTGTCCGCCAAGTTTGCTCTCTACACCCGACTTTAGCTTAACCCAAATACGCGGCACACCAAACATCATGGTAGGTTGTACTGAACGTAAGTTGTTAGCGAATGAATCCAGAGACTCAACAAAACTGACACAAGCACCAAAATAGATAGAGGCTAACTCTACGGCAAATCGTTCTGCAATATGAGCAAGAGGCAAATACGAAAACAGTCGATCATCTTCGGTAAAACCGACACTTTTACCAACCGTATCAATGGCATTGGATATCGCCTCATAAGACAACATAACGCCCTTGGGATCACCCGTTGTTCCACTGGTATAAATAATGGTTGCTATATCATCTGGCAAAGGATCTACAGGCTCTTTTATTGATGACGTTCGCTCTAATAAATCTGTGATTGATTCGAAACCGGATTTATCCTTAAAAAAAGAAATCACCTCAAGATTATCAAAAAGCCCCTGCAAACCTTCCCAATCGTATAACTTCCCAGCAAAAACGAGCTTCATCTCACTGTGCTTAACAACCTTTTCAATGGTTGAGCGTCCTGCCGTTGGGTAAATAGGCACAGAGATATGACCAGCCATCATAATGGCCATATCTAAAATAAACCACTCGGCACAATTAAGTGAATAAATTCCAATTTTTGAGTGCGCAGGAAATTTTTTTAAATAGTGAGCAATAGACGCTGCTTGCTGCCAAGCTTCAGCGCGACTCCATAGTCGCCATTCGTTGCCTATTGGTTGTCGCAAAAAAACTTTTTCTGGATCTTTTTTCTGCCACTCATTGAAACGTTGGATCGGAGTTTTCAGTGCCATGATATCTCTCTTTTTTTATTTATCGAGATGATGTTGAGGAATTCAAGTACGACACAGATCTTGATTTATACCGTCGTCTTTCAAGGTGCAGCGGTGTTGGCTGCGCGCGCTCACCCTAATCACTTAGTGTGTCTAAGCTCAGGGGATTCGCTTGCTGGCCGCCTACCTGCACCTTGAAATACTTTGGGTATAGGGTATGTTGCTCATCGTTTATTAGGTGTCACCAGACCAGTGCCACAATTAATGCCATTTTAGACACAACAGAGGCGGTCAACGAAAAATCAACAAACCCTAAGGTAAGTTGTCATCCTAACAAACCACCTACCTTAAACGAAAGACTCTAGAACACATTAACCTCTCATTGAGAAGTTAACAGACTCTAACTTAGAGGTTTCATCATAATATAATGAGGGCCAATACCTTCAATAGTAAATTCATCACCAAAGGTAGTAAAACCAAAACGTTTATAAAAATTAAATGCCGGTGTCCTTCCATTGCACCACAATAAATCACCATCTTGTTGACGGATATGTTCCAGGCAACGTTCTAATATAATACCGCCGATGCCCTGTCCTTGATAATTTTCATCACAAGCCATCCCTCTCAACCGCCAGGGATTATTTGCTGCGATATCGGTATGCCGCTCAGGAAAAATAGTCGCTATCGCAATGACTTTATTATGATCTAAAGCGCCCCAATGGCAGACTTGTTCAAAATGGTCACAATCATAACGACACTCCTCCACACTCTGGTGAGGCCGCAATATTTTTTGTCGTAATGGCAAAACTTGTTCAATGGTGATTTGTTGATAACTGATCAAAAATAATTTACTCCGCTTGTATACTCTAAGTACTTTATTAACAGGGTGGGCCACATCCTTACCACTTGAAAGCAGCAGGATTAACACGCATAAAAAAAGGCGAGTTATTTAACTCGCCTTTCAGGTCTTACTTTTCTTGCTCTGCCAGGAATAGCCAAGTTTCAATCACACTGTCCGGGTTGAGAGAGACACTGTCAATGCCCTGCTCCATCAACCACTTGGCCAGATCAGGATGATCCGAAGGCCCCTGTCCACAAATACCTACATATTTGCCTGCTTTATTACAAGCTTCGATAGCACGTGCCAACAATACTTTAACGGCTTCGTTACGCTCATCAAACAGATGAGAAATAATGCCTGAGTCTCGATCTAATCCTAAGGTTAACTGAGTTAAATCATTAGAACCGATAGAGAAACCATCAAAGTGTTGCAAGAATTCATCCGCTAACAATGCATTTGATGGTAGCTCACACATCATAATCACGCGCAATCCATCTTCGCCTCGCTTCAAGCCATTTTCTGCTAATAGCTCAATCACTCGCTCTGCTTCGCTGGTTGTACGCACAAAAGGAATCATAATCTCAACGTTCGTTAAGCCCATTTCGTTACGTACACGCTTGATTGCTTCACACTCAAGCTTAAAGCAATCACGGAATTCTTCAGAGATATAACGAGAAGCACCACGGAAGCCCAACATGGGGTTTTCTTCTTCTGGCTCATAAAGATAGCCGCCCACCAAGTTGGCATACTCATTCGACTTAAAGTCAGACATGCGCACAATGACTTTTTCTGGTGCAAATGCCGATGCCAAAGTCGCAATGCCTTCTACCAACTTGCTGATGTAGAACTCAACTGGCGAATCATAACCACCGATGTAGTCTTTGATTTGCTCTTTTAAGTCTTCATCTTCCAGTTGGTCAAACTCTAATAATGCGCGAGGATGAACACCAATCATACGATTAATAATGAATTCCAATCGTGCTAAGCCGATGCCAGCATGTGGCAAACGAGCAAAATCAAAAGCACGATCTGGGTTACCCACATTCATCATAATTTTGAAGGGCAGCTCAGGCATGTTATCAACAGCACTCTGACTGACTTCAAAGTCCAGTAAGCCATCGTAGATATTACCCGTATCACCTTCTGAACAAGAAACCGTGACTTCGCGTCCATTTTCGATGTGATCAGTCGCATCACCACAGCCAACGACAGCAGGAATGCCTAACTCACGGGCAATGATCGCTGCATGACAAGTACGTCCGCCACGGTTGGTAACAATCGCCGATGCGCGCTTCATGATAGGTTCCCAATCTGGGTCCGTCATATCAGTAACCAGAACATCACCAGGCTGGACTTTAGACATTTCGTTAATGTCACTGATAACACGAGCAGGTCCTTTACCAATACGCTGACCGATCGCACGACCATTCGCGATAACTTTGCCTGTCTCTTTGAGCTGGTAGCGCTCTAACACACGACCATCGTCACGACTTTTTACTGTCTCTGGACGCGCCTGAACAATATAAAGTTTGCCATCAGCACCATCTTTAGCCCACTCAATATCCATTGGACGCTGGTAGTGCTTCTCAATGATAAGTGCCTGACGTGCCAGCTCTTCAACTTCTTCGTTGTTGATACAGAATTGACGACGCTCGTCTAAAGAAACGTCTACGGTATCAACGGTTTTGTCATGCTCTTCGCTATCGGCATAAATCATTTTGATAGCCTTGCCGCCGATGGTACGACGAACAACCGCAGGCTTATTGGCTTTTAATGTGGGTTTATGGACATAAAACTCATCAGGATTAACAGCGCCCTGAACGACCGTCTCACCCAGTCCGTAAGCACCAGTAATAAAGACAACGTCTTCAAAACCTGACTCTGTGTCGATGGTGAACATTACTCCGCTGGACGCGATGTCACTGCGAATCATCTTTTGAACACCGCCAGATAAGGCGACTAATTTATGATCAAAGCCCTGGTGGACACGATAAGCAATGGCACGGTCATTAAACAGTGAAGCAAATACTTCTTTAAGCGCTAGTTTAACGTTGTCAAAACCACGAACATTCAGGAAAGTCTCTTGCTGGCCAGCAAAAGAAGCATCAGGAAGGTCTTCTGCGGTGGCAGAAGAACGGACGGCTACAGCAAATTCGTCGTTAGCATCGCCTTTTAGCGTGTCATAAGACTGACGCAGAGCCTCTTCGAACTCAGATTTAAAGGGGGTTTCGATGATCCACTGACGAATCTTTTTACCCGTCTGGGCCAGAGCTTCAACGTCTTCGACATCCAGTGTTTCTAGCTCCTGGTGGATACGCTCTTCCAGGCCACTCTGGCTAAGGAATTCACGATAAGCATCTGCAGTAGTAGCGAAGCCATTAGGAACACTCACGCCCATATTGGAAAGATTGCTGATCATTTCACCCAGCGATGCATTTTTACCGCCGACGATTTCGACATCGTCCATGCCTAAGCCATCATACCAGAGTACATACTTTTGCACTTTATTCTCTCCTGAGTTGTTACGCGCATTTGCCAGACTTTGAGGTTACATGCTTAAATCTGACTATCAAACATGTTTGCTATTTTACAAGATGGTTCAAAATTATGAAACGAAAGGTCTTTTTTATTTCCGATCGAACCGGAATAACGGCAGAAATGCTTGGTCAATCTTTGCTCAGTCAGTTCGATGAAGGCAAATTTGACCAAGAATCAGCGCCTTTTATCGATACGATCGACAAGGCCAACGCCATGCGCGAGAAAATAAACGAAGCCGCCGAGCGTGACGGCGTCAAACCCATTATCTTCGATACCATTGTACAACCTGACATTCGAGAGGTTATTTTAGACAGTCAGGGGTTGGTACTGGACTTTTTTCAGACCTTCATAGGCCCATTAGAAAAAGAGCTCAATCTGAAGTCTAACTTTAGCGTCGGTAAAACCCACGCTTATGATAAAAAAGGCCGCTATGACACCCGTATCGATGCCATCAATTTTGCGCTAAATAACGATGACGGCACGACTACCCGCTACTATGACGAAGCCGACATTATTCTGATCGGTGTTTCTCGTTGCGGAAAAACCCCCACCTCACTCTATATGGCCATGCAGTTCGGTATTTTTGCTGCCAACTATCCTTTTACCGAAGACGACATGGATAACCTGCGTTTGCCACCCGCGCTCAAAAAGCACAAGAAAAAACTCTTTGGGCTCACCATCAACCCCAATCGCCTGCATGAAATCAGAACTGAGCGCCGCGCCAACAGTACCTATGCCTCACTCAAGCAATGTCAGTACGAGCTGCGAGAAGTAGAAGCCCTGTTACGCCGAGAAAAAGTGCCAGTACTCAATACCACCAGCAAGTCTATTGAAGAAATAGCGACCAAGATCATGGTGCAAAGTGGACTCAAACGGACCAGTTTTTAAATCAGCCTTACTGGAGAGCGTTGTGACACTCAGCGCTCTCGCTTTGGATAATCATAATACTCAAGCTTGAGAGCCTGATGCGAAAAGGATGACCAGCTCTCAATATCTAACGAAAAGTTAACCACGCCACAGGTCGGTAAATTATCAATATCAACATCGGTCATCCAAAGCAGATCGTTTAAGGTAGGGTTATGGCCAACAATCATCAGGTGCTTAAGGTTATCATCTTGCTGACAAATAATACCGATCAATGTCTTAACGGATGCATGATACAAATCAGGATGTTCAATGATTCGTTTGCGCTCAAAGAGCAGGATATCCGCTATGATTTGAGCCGTTGACAGTGCTCTAACCGCAGGACTCGAGATAATACAGTCTGGTTTCAGGCCAACCTCATTCAAACGTTCTGCTATTTTGGGGGCATTACGGTGGCCCCGTTTATTAAGAGGGCGCTCAAAATCATCCAGTTCAGGGAATTTCCAGCTGGACTTTGCATGTCGCACCAGCGTCAAACTTTTATTGCTTGCCATCACCCATCCTCTTTCAGTGCAGGCTGCCGCTCTTTCATTGACAGCTACTGCCCTAATAATGCACGGCCAACCATAGAGTTTCGCAATCAGGATCTGTCCAGCTTACTCGATGTTTTTGGTGCGCAGGGATATTTAGGAAATCACCTCGACCGAGCTGAACTTGTCGACCATCTTCAAAAGTAAGCATAGCCGCTCCTTGCAACACCAGCACCCATTCATGGCGCTCTTGATCATACCAATCACCCTCTGGCGTTACATGTCCCCGTGACACAATACGCTCTATGGTTAACGATTCGGAGTGAACCAGATGCTCAAAATACTCTTCGGGTAAGGAGTCAGGAATATTCTCGAACAGATTGCCTGACAATGGCTCACTATTGTGACTTCCAACTTCATTTATTTTCTTATTCACCTTTAAAATCTCAAAAAGAAATCAAACATTAAAAAACGACATACTTGCATGTCATCCCAACCAACGTGCTTATCTTGCAAGAACATTTTCCATAGTCTATACACAGTTATAGAAAATAGCGTTGAAATTAATAAGTTAATAACTTAAACCACAGCGCTATTCAAAATAAAAATAACTCAGCAGTACTTTCGTTCCCCCTATTCAACAACGGAAGTTGAGTTAGTTCATTGGCAAGCTCGTGTTTGCTTTTTATTCGTGATAACAAGACAAAATGGTACCCCTATGATTCAACTAAAACGCACGACTTCTTGTGTTCTGTTGGCATTATCATTGTCGCCACTGATGCTTCAAGCAGAAGACGAAGAGGAGTTTTCTGGAGATATTTCACTGGAAGATTTACTCAACCTTAAAGTAACTTCCGCTTCCAAAATAGCCACTAAAATTTCTGAAGCTCCAGCAGTTATCACTGCCTACACGCAAGAACAACTCGACGAGTACGGGTTTGATGTCATCAATGACCTACTCTACTCCTTGCCCGGTTTTGGCCCCAGTCAGGATTATGACCGTCCAACAGTCGCCACCCGTGGTAACTTTGACAGCTGGAGTAACAACCATATTTTGCACCTTGTCGACGGGGTTCCTCTTAACGATAACCTGTACGGAACTGCTTACACTTGGCTAATGCCCACCTTTACCACAAAGGTGATGGAGGTTATACGGGGCCCTGGTTCTGCACTCTACGGCTCTAACGCCACTAACGGCGTTGTGCAGATGAATACTTTTAAAGCCGCCGATTTAGAGGATAAAATTTATTCCAAGGTAACACTCTTTGGCACCGAGCAAACTCGTCGTCATGAATTTATGACAGGCGCAGTATCTGATGATATTGATTTTATTATGGCTTACTCCTTCCATATTACCGAAGGCAACGAGTATTTGACCTATGATGGTTCAAACCGTATGGCCACACTCAATGATCCGCAAACTGGACGTCCTCGTTCTCAATTATTTATGAATCGAGATCGCAAAGACGATTCTTATTTTTGGGCCAAGTTAAGTGTCGGCGATGAATGGCAATTCCAATACCATCGTCAAACCTGGGATTTTGATACAGGCCACGGCTGGGTATTCTGGGTGCCAGACTTTGACGAAGAAATGAATGAATATCGCGATATTTTCTCTATCAAATATAACAACAATATCAGTGAAAATTTGTCTCAAGAATACGTATTGCGTTATCAAAAGCATCACATCACCTGGAATCAACGCTACTATCCCGATGATGCGTTTGCTGGCTTCTACCCATCAGGTATGTGGGAGTATTTAGATACAGAAGCAGCCGATATTTTTGTTCGGGCTCAGTTTACTTACCTCTTCGGTGACGACTCGAATGCCACATTACTAGGTGGCTTTGAAGGTGATCGCTTCCTCTACAAAGATGACCATGAGCATTACAGTAATATCGATGTTGATGTAACTTTTGCCCCGTTCCCCGGCGATATTAATCAACCTCTCGGCCCCTGGTTAGACTACATTGCGCAAGAACCTGTAATTAACACCGCTTTGTACGGACAGCTAACAACAGGTAACTGGATCAGCGAAGATTTTGAAATGACCTTTGGTATTCGTTGGGATAAATTGTCTGTGGATTACAAAGAAGTTTACACAGCAGGTCAACCTCAACGCAGTAAAGACTACTCTCGGGTTAGCCCCAGGGTTGCCGGTGTTTGGTCTATCTCTGAAGATCTGGTATTTAAAGGTTTATGGGGTAAAGCCTTCCGTGCACCAACACCTACCGAAATGGGTGGAGCTCATACTTTCTCGTTAGCCTCAAACATTGAAGGGCTGGAGCCAGAACTTATCACGACACTGGAGTTTGTATTAGACTGGACGATCGATCCTAACCACGTTTTTCGCGCTAACTATTTTCAGACGGAATTTGAAAACCAAATTGCCTATTCAACCGTTAACTTGAACTTAAGTACCAATATTTATTCAACGGAAAATTCAGGTTTTGAATTTGAATTATTGGGTAACTACGGTGACTGGAACTGGTTCAGTAACTTGTCTTTTGTTCAGCGTGATGACGAGCGTATTCTTGCTTTCGATGCGAATAATAACCCAGAATTCACTTCTCACCCAGACGATCTTAAATGGGAACCTGGTGTAAAAATCAATGCAGGAATCTCCTATAAACACGACAAATTTGATATCTCTACTTACTTCCACTATCACGGTGAAGTAGAACGTCGAGCAAATGAGTTGGGCAACCCTAACGGCTTTTTGCCATTAGGTGTTGATGTTCCTGCCAACTACAACCTGGATGATCATCGTCCAACCACTATTGATGCCTGGATTACCTTTAATGCCAAGGCTGTTTATAAAGTCAATGATATGGTGGATATCAATCTGGATGTGCGCAACCTGTTTGAAGAAGAAGCCCGTTTATTAAAAACTGGCCCGTTCCCATTTGATTATCAAATTCAGGGACGACAAATCTTCTTAAGCGTAGTCGCCAATATGTAATCCACTTTTTAAAAACCGAAAAAAAAGCCAATCATAAAGATTGGCTTTTTTATTGGAGAACATTGTATACCCAAAGCATTTCGAGGTGCGGCCAACATCGCTACACCTTGGAAGGCGACGGGTATATTTAGCGCTTCGCAGGCTTTACAAACTTTAGCGTCATACGATCACTTTCGCCAATCGCTTCATACTTAGCTCTGTCTTTATCACCCAAACGTAAACGTGGTGGTAAAGTCCAGACACCTTTTGGATGATTAGCAGAATCTTTTGGATTAGCATTGACTTCTGATTTATCAACCAGTTTAAAACCAGCGTCCTCGGCCCATTTAATAACCAGGCTTTGCTTCATATAACCAGAGTTTTTATCTTTTTTCTGGTCACGGCTTTCTGGCAAACGGTGATCAACAACACCAAGAATACCGCCAGGCTTCAACGCTTTAAACATACTGCCAAATGATGCTTTGATGCCTTCTTCGTCACCACGCATATACCAGTTATGAACATTACGGAATGTCAAAACCATATCTGCGCTGCCCGCAGGTGCAATCTCTAATTTTGAAGGAGGATTAAAAGTGGTCACATGAATGTCACCGTACGTCTTTTTATCAGCAACAAACTTTTCTTGAAAACGATTAAGAGACTTGGTAAAAAAATCAACGCCCGCATCCGCATCAAAATGAGCAGCGTAAAACTTACCTTTACCTTTAACAACTGGCGCGATAACTTCGGTATACCAACCGCCGCCAGGCCAAATCTCTACGACAGTCATACCTGGTTTAAGACCCAAGAACTTTAACGTTTGCTCAGGGTGACGAGCACCATCACGAGCTTTGTTCTTAGCACTACGATGTTCGCCTGCAACCGCTTTTTTAATTGGGTCTTTTACACCCGCAGTTGCACTGGCACTCATTGATAAGCCAACCGCAACAGCGGTTGCCCAAGCGAGTTTTTTCATGTTCATTGTTATCTCCCAAAGTAGCTTTTTACTTTTTTTATACAATTTGGGTGAGCGGATAAATGCCTTTAACGACTGGTAAACTCCACCATTTTTGTCAAAGGTTTAAGCGCCGCCTGCGCCAAATCTGCATCAACGAATATTTCATTATCATTGCGATCAAATACCGTCGATACATTTTCCAAAACATTCATTTTCATCCACGGACAATGCGCACAACTGCGACATGTCGCCCCTTCTCCCGCCGTGGGTGCAATGATCAACTCTTTATCTGGCGCTGCCTGCTGCATCTTATAAAAGATGCCTTTATCCGTCGCCACAATCACCTTCTTTTGAGGTAAAGTTTGAGTCGCCTTAATCAATTGCGACGTTGAACCAACCACATCCGCTAAGTTAATAACGCTTTCTGGTGACTCGGGATGTACCAACACAGCCGCATCAGGATGCAAAGCTTTTGTTTGCTCTAACGCTTTAAACTTAAATTCATCATGAACAATACAGTGACCTTGCCATAAAATCATATCGGCGCCCGTTTTGTTCTGAATATAGCGACCTAAGTGGCGATCAGGTCCCCAGATTAGCTTCTCGCCTTTTTTATCTAAGTACTCAACCACATCGACAGCAATACTGCTGGTAATGACCCAATCGGCTTTTGCTTTTACAGCAGCAGAAGTGTTGGCGTATACAACCACAGTACGATCGGGGTGTTGGTTACAAAAAGCTTCGAATTGGTCCGCAGGACAACCAAGATCAAGAGAACAAGTTGCTTCTAAAGTAGGCATTAACACACGCTTTTCTGGGCTCAGGATTTTGGCTGTTTCTCCCATAAAACGTACGCCAGCAATAATCAGGGTGTCTGCTGGGTGACGAGCACCAAATTTAGCCATTTCCAATGAATCACCGACAAAGCCGCCCGTTTCTTCTGCCAGAGCCTGAATTTCGGGGTCTGTGTAATAGTGGGCAATGAGTACGGCATTGTGTTTTGTTAGCAGAGCCGAGATTTGCTCAAAGTAGGCATCTTTCTCTGCTTTGGACAATGTTTTGGGTGGTAAAGGTAATGGGACATCTACGTCAATCAGTGGTGCTGCTTGCGTCATTAAGGACTACCGGTAAAGCTGATAATCCGGGCATTATATAAAATTATTGGGGTCATTGGCGAGTTATCGGTGATTAGTTTGTGGTCGGTAGGTCGTTGTTTGGGGTCAACTTGTCGTTTTTTGTGGGTATCTTTTTGATTTTTCTTGTTTTTTGGATACTGGTTAGTCTTTCTCGCTTTTACATCTACAAATGAGTTTTATGCGTTTTTCTTCAGCTCATCAGCCCCTTTGAGAGGATAAGTTTCGCCTTATGGCGAGCATACTTTACCAAGAGCGGTAAAGTAGCCAAAGCGCCCTTAATCGCTGCGCTGGCATTCGTTCAGCAGGAATTTTACGATTCTAGTATATCTGTTAGTTCCGAAGGGATTTTTTGCTCTTGTCCGTGCCAAGGAAGATTTATTTTGGTCATGTTTTTTCGTTTCGTTCTCTTTCTTAGCTCCAGGCTTTCAGACGACGCCTTTTTGTGACTGGATGAGAACGGAGTAAAGGCTTAGACCGCACTGGCTTGCTGCATGGACGCAGCAAGAGTCTTATCCGCACAAGGAAGTGCGTATAAGACGCTCAGTCGAAGGGCTAAGACTTTACGGAGTGGTGCCGATAGGCCTCATCTTTGGAGCATTGCCCTTTTTCGCCTCTTTTGCGGGCTTACAAAAGGGACTCGCCTGGCATGGCGAAACCTGCAGGTGGAATAAAGTTAGAATTTTTTCGTTTAGAGTGAGGGGTCATTCAAAAGACTGCCTTTTACTCTTTTACTCTTCTACTCTTTTGAAAAGACAAGTTTCGCCTTGTGGCGAGCATACTTTACCAAGAGCGGCAAAGTAGCCAAAGCGCTCTTAGTCGCTGCGCTGGCATTCGCTCAGCAGGAATTTTACGGTTCTAGTATATCTGTTAGTTCCGAAGGGATTTGTTGATCTTGTCTGTGCCAAGGAAGATTCGGTTTTGCTTTGTGTTTTTGTTTCGTTCTTTTCTCTGAACGCTGAACTAACAAACAACTCATCTGTAGCTAAGGCTTTCAATAAAAGTCCTGAAATCAAAACTCAAAAGCCAAATACCGTTCGCTAACCTCGACGAGATTCATTACTATAAATCAATAACATCAGTTTCTATATAAAGGATAAGAAACCTCATGCAGTTCTGTTCAAGTTGCGGACATAACGTCGAGCTTAAAAAAATGGATAGTGATATCCACCTCCGTTATGTGTGCATTCGATGTGAAACCGTTCACTATCAGAATCCAAAGTTGGTCTGTGGCTGCCTGGTGTATCAAGAGGATAAAATCTTGTTATGCCGTCGCGCCATTGAACCTCGTCATGGTTTATGGACATTGCCAGCTGGCTTTATGGAAAACGGAGAATCAACACGTCAGGGAGCTGAACGAGAAACCTTTGAAGAGGCTTGTGCCACGATAACGACAAAAGAACTCTTTGTGATCGCTAACCTTACGCATATCAGTCAGGTTTATATGCTTTATCTTGCGGAATTAGGGGATGCGACCTTCAGCCCAGGGGTAGAGAGTTTAGAGGTTCAATTATTTGCGGAAGATGAAATTCCGTGGGAACAATTGGCTTTCCATACAGTGGACTTTGCTATCAAGCGATTTTATGAAGATCGTAAGAAGGGCTACTTCTCACAACACGAAATTGATTTTCCTCAGCCGGGCTAACATTTGCAGAACTTTTTTTGAGACATAAAAAAACCCCGCATCTAGCGCGGGGTTTTAACGGCTTTTGTGGGCCGTTACTGATGTGCTACAGCACAATTCTTTTATTCTATATTTGTCAGGTAAATAATCCGCTGCCTATTTCAGACCTAGCTTCACGCCAACCGCCGAGCCACTGTTCTTTTATATCGAGTGTTGAATACGGACAAGACTCTCTGGACTTGCCTCCCAATCCAGCTTGGTAACCACGAGAATGAGCTCTTTCCATGCGATCGCGTTTTTGTCTTTTCATAGACTTACCTCTTCTAGTTGTTGATGGGCAGTGATTGGCGCGGATGTAAGGAGCGCCAAAACTTTAATATCCGGAAGGTTCAGCTCGTTCATTCTGAACTGGCGGAAGTTTCAGCTAAGCCACCTCACATCCACATCTATATTGAACTTAGAATTATTTGACCATGATCTCCAATAAAAATTCGCTATTAAAAAGCACAATTTTATTGCACTTTGTTTACAATAACTTCATCTTCTCACTTTTTAATGGGGCGGAAAACAATAATTTTCAAGCGGTTATCAAAAAAAATTAACAAATAAACTCAATTTAATATCTCAAAAAAGAATCCACATTTCATAACTTCAAACTTTCTCTTTAAAAATCAATCAACTAAAGCATTTTATGCACGTTAAGAATGACCTCTAAAATCCAGTAATAAGCCAAGCTAAAATCTCCCACTTATGCATTTTTTGTTGGTCGAAAATAGAAAAAACGCCAATTTTCGAGCAAATTTTCACCAGGTTTGCTATGAATCATCTGACCATGAGCCTTAAAACTCGCGACTTACTTTACGTTTACGTAAAGGTTATGTAAGCTTACCCAATGAAAGATAATCAACATTCCTACAGCATCAGCGATTTGGCGCAAGAGTTTGACGTCACCACCCGCTCCATTCGTCATTACGAAGATTACGGGCTGATTTGCCCTGAGCGCAGTGGCACACGTCGAATATACCGCCCTAAAGATCGTGTTCGTCTGCAACTTATACTACGCGGTAAACGTGTTGGCTTTTCGTTAGCAGAAATAAAAGAAATCATCGATTTGTACGATATCCCTCACGGTGAAGAAAAGCAGCGCGAGCTGTTACTTACCAAAATTTTTGAGCGTCGAGAACAACTCAACCAGCAATTAAAAGATATTAATTCAATGCTGGGTGAACTCGATGCACTTGAGCGACGTATAAATCCTCAGTAAGCAGATACTCCAATCTGCCATAACGCCGAATTTAACGAGTTAAAGAGAAAGGAAAGAACTATGTTTACCAGCCTGAATTTTAATCTGGGTGAAACAGCCGACATGATCCGCGATACCGTTCGCGGTTTTGCAGAAAAAGAAATTGCTCCTATCGCGGCAGAAGTCGATGAGAAGAACGAATTTCCTAATGAGTTATGGCCCAAGTTAGGCGAGCTGGGTTTACTGGGCATGACCGTAGAAGAAGAATACGGCGGTTCTGGACTGGGCTATCTCGAGCATGTGATTGCGATGGAAGAAATTTCTCGTGCTTCGGCTTCTATCGGCCTGTCTTACGGTGCTCACTCTAACCTTTGCTTGAACCAGTTACGCAAGAATGGTTCTCACGAACAAAAAATGAAGTATTTGCCAAAGCTTTGTAGTGGCGAACACATTGGCGCTTTGGCAATGAGCGAGCCAGGCGCAGGATCCGATGTTGTAAGTATGCGCTTACGTGCTGAAGACAAAGGCGATCACTATGTCCTGAACGGCAACAAAATGTGGATCACCAATGGCCCTGATGCCGACGTCTTAATTGTTTATGCCAAAACAGATTTAGAAGCAGGCTCAAAAGGCATTACCGCCTTTATCATCGAGAAAGGTTTCGAAGGTTTCTCTACTGCACAAAAACTCGACAAGCTGGGCATGCGCGGCTCAAACACTTGTGAGCTGGTTTTCGAAAACTGCATCGTTCCTGCCGAAAATGTATTAGGCGAAGTGAACAAAGGTGTTCGCGTTTTAATGAGTGGTCTTGATTACGAGCGCTTAGTTTTATCAGGTGGCCCAACGGGCATCATGCAGGCTTGCATGGATGTTGTGGTTCCTTACATTCACGAACGTAAGCAATTTGGCCAGGCCATCGGCGAGTTCCAGTTGATTCAAGGCAAAATTGCCGATATGTACACCAATATGAATGCCTGTAAGTCTTACGTGTATGCAGTAGCACAAGCTTGTGATCGTGGTGAAACCACCCGTAAAGATGCTGCTGGTGTTATTCTTTACAGTGCCGAAAAAGCCACTCAAATGGCTCTAGACGCTATTCAGCTTCTTGGCGGCAATGGCTACATTAATGAGTACTCGACAGGCCGTTTATTACGTGATGCAAAACTTTACGAAATCGGTGCCGGTACATCAGAAATTCGCCGTATGTTGATTGGCCGCGAATTGTTTAAAGAAACCGAATAATCGCAGTGAATCATTGGCAAAGTGTTCAAGCAAGTTAATGAAATGATTGAGCACTTTGCACTGATTTCTTAATAGCATAAAAAGCCTGTTTATTATCGCATCAGACAATAAATAAAAACGGTTTTTAACGAATTTTTTTGATAATGTTAGAGTCATATCTTTTACCCGGGATAGCCTCATTATCAAAACAAAGAGACAAAGCAAACCAGACTATCCAGACAGCCCACAAAACGGCTGTGTGAAACTGAAAGGACAATACCATGAGTAATAATGATCCCATCGTCATCGTTGGCCAGGCACGAACTCCTATGGGTGGATTTATGGGCGCCCTGTCTAGCGTCAAAACACCAGAACTCGGTGCCAGCGCAATTAAAGCTGCAGTAGAACGCGCCGGTTTAAAAGGCGAAGATGTGCAAGAAGTGATTATGGGGTGTGTATTACCCGCAGCACTTGGTCAAGCACCAGCGCGACAGGCATCTATTGGTGCAGGCATTCCAAAATCAGCAGGCTGTACCACTATCAATAAAGTGTGTGGCTCAGGCATGAAAACCATTATGTTAGCCCACGACCTACTAATGGCTGGCACTAACGAAGTGATGGTTGCAGGCGGCATGGAAAGCATGAGTAACGCACCGCACATGTTAGACAATGCACGCAGCGGATATCGTTTCGGTCACGGTAAATTAATTGATCACATGGCTTTTGACGGCTTAGAAGATGCCTACGAAGGTCAGGCCATGGGTGTCTATGCAGAAGACTGCGTATCTAAATACGATTTCACTCGCGAAGAGCAAGACGAATTTGCTATTACTTCACTTAAGCGTGCACAAAAAGCCATTGAAGAAGGCGCGTTTAAAGATGAAATTACACCTTTCACTATCGCTTCTCGTAAAGGCGAGACGGTTGTTGATACTGACGAGCAGCCATTAAAAGCACGCCTGGATAAAATTCCTCAGCTACGCCCTGCTTTCAAAAAAGACGGTAGCGTAACAGCAGCCAACGCCAGCTCAATTTCTGACGGTGCAGCAGCGGTTGTTTTAATGCGTCAATCAGAAGCAGAAAAACGTGGTCTTAAGCCTCTGGCAAAAATTGTTGGTCACGCGACTCACGCACAAGAGCCAGCAGAATTCACAACAGCGCCTGTTGGTGCAATGAAAAGCCTGTTCGAAAAAACTGGCTGGACGCAAAACGATGTTGACTTGTTCGAAATCAACGAAGCTTTTGCCGTTGTAACCATGGCAGCGATGAAAGAGTTAGAACTGGATCACGACAAAGTCAACGTACACGGTGGTGCTTGTGCACTAGGACACCCAATCGGTTGTTCCGGCACACGTATTGTTGTCACTTTGATTGAAGCATTGCGCCGCTACGAGAAAAAACGTGGTGTTGCTTCTTTATGTATTGGTGGCGGCGAAGCAACAGCTTTAGCTATCGAACTTGTATAAGACACTTAACGTCTAGCGCCCCGGGGCAGTAAACCTTAATTAGCGCAGCGTTATTTTGCAATAGCCAGAATAAGGTGTGATGATTGTTTAACACTTTACTCTGGCCTTTTTGCATCAAAGTTAAGACATAAAAGAGCGAGCTTTAAGCATTTTATTTTTGCTCGTTGAAAGATGGGAAGCATTTCCCATAGAGGTAGATATTCGATGATATTAACAGAAGAACAACAAATGATTCGCGAAGCCGCGCGTCAGTATGTTCAAGAGCGTATCACTCCTTTTGCTCAGCAATGGGATGAAGAAAAAACGTTTCCAGCAGATGCCTTAAAAGGACTCGCCGAACTGGGTTTTTATGGCATGTTAATCCCAGAGCAATGGGGCGGTTGTGACATTGGTTACACTTCGGCTGCATTAGTACTAGAAGAAATTGCCGCCGGTGATGCTGCTTGTTCAACGGTGGTGAGTGTCACCAACTCTGTTGGTAGCATGCCTATCTATCAATTCGGTAATGACGAGCAAAAAGAAACCTTTTTGCGCCCTCTTGCAAGTGGCGAACAGCTAGCCGCTTTCTGTCTAACAGAGCCTCATGCAGGCAGCGATGCATCGGATCTAAAAACCAAAGCCGTACGTGACGGTGATGATTATGTTTTGAATGGCGTGAAGCAATTTATTACTTCCGGAAAAACTGCCGATGTAGCCATTGTGTTTGCTATTACCGATCCTGCAGCGGGTAAAAAAGGCATCAGTGCGTTTATCGTTCCCACTAAGACAGAAGGCTACATAGTGGCTAACGTCGAAAAGAAAATGGGACAACACGCATCTGACACTTGCCAAATCATTCTGGAAGATTGTCGTATTCCGGCAAGCTACCGTTTAGGCGAAGAAGGCGAAGGTTATAAGATTGCTTTAGCTAATCTAGAAGGTGGACGTATTGGTATTGCCGCTCAATGTCTGGGTATTGCGCGAGCAGCACTTGAAGCCGCCAAAGCTTATGCCGCTGAACGAACCGCTTTCGGAAAGCCCTTAACTCGCCATCAAGCACTCGCTTTTAAAATGGCCGATATGGCCACACAAATTGAAGCAGCTCGCCAGTTAGTGCTGCACGCAGCGCAACTTAAAGATGATGGTCAGCCCTGCTTAAAAGAAGCGTCTATGGCAAAACTGTTTGCCTCAGAGATGGCCGAGAAAGTCTGTTCCGAAGCCATTCAAATTCATGGTGGTTACGGTTACCTAAGTGACTTCCCGGTAGAAAAATACTACCGCGATGTGCGCATCTGCCAAATCTACGAAGGCACCAGCGAAGTTCAGAAAATCGTTATCAGTCGTGCTATCGAAAACGAATAAAAAATAAAACAACAGAGGCTTCGCGCCTCTGTCTTTTTAGAAACACGGGAAACAAACATGTCCGTCATAAAATCAACGATAAATCCCCGTAGTGCGGAATTCAAAGCCAATGCAGAACAAATGACAACGCTTGTCGATGATCTGCGTGACAAAATGGCCTTGATTGCACAAGGTGGTGGTGAAGAACGAAATCAAAAACATTTAAGCCGAGGCAAACTATTGCCTCGTGATCGTGTACGCAAATTATTGGATGTCGGTTCTCCCTTTTTGGAACTGTCTCAATTTGCCGCTTACGACATGTATGACAATCAAGTACCTGCCGCCGGAATGATTACTGGTATTGGTCGTGTCAGTGGTGTCGAGTGTATGATTGTTGCCAACGATGCAACAGTAAAAGGTGGCACCTACTTTCCTGAGACAGTTAAAAAACATCTACGCGCGCAAGAAATTGCCGAGCAGAATCATCTACCCTGTATTTATCTGGTTGATTCTGGTGGTGCTAACCTACCGCAACAAGATCAGGTTTTCCCAGACAAAGAACACTTTGGTCGCATTTTTTATAACCAAGCGAACATGTCAGCCAAAGGCATCCCGCAAATTGCCGTGGTGATGGGAAGCTGTACTGCCGGTGGAGCTTACGTTCCAGCCATGGCAGACGAAAGCATTATCGTTAAAGAGCAAGGCACTATCTTCTTAGGTGGTCCGCCACTAGTAAAAGCAGCAACAGGTGAAGTCGTTAGTGCAGAAGATTTAGGTGGTGCCGATGTTCACTGTAAAACATCGGGCGTAACCGATCACTATGCCAATAATGACGAGCATGCGTTAAAAATTTGTCGTCAGATTGTATCGAACCTGAACCACAAAAAATCGCCTAACTGGCCGATTAAACCACCGCAAGAACCTCAGTACGCCGCAGAAGAATTGTATGGTGTAATACCTCATGATTCTCGCAAACCTTTCGATATCAGAGAAGTCATTGCTCGAGTGGTTGATAACTCCGAACTCGACGAATTTAAACCACTCTACGGCAACACGCTTATCTGTGGCTTCGCTCGCATCTGGGGCTACCCCGTCGGCATCATTGCTAATAACGGTATTCTGTTTAGTGAATCAGCCCTAAAAGGCGCACACTTCATCGAACTCTGTACCCAACGTAATATTCCGTTGGTGTTTTTACAAAACATTACTGGCTTTATGGTTGGCCGCAAATATGAAAACAGCGGTATTGCGAAAAACGGCGCTAAGATGGTAACCGCCGTTGCTTGTGCCAAAGTGCCTAAATTTACCGTTGTTGTCGGTGGCAGCTTCGGCGCAGGTAACTATGGTATGTGTGGTCGCGCTTACAACCCTCGCTTTATGTGGATGTGGCCCAATGCTCGTATTTCAGTAATGGGTGGTGATCAGGCTGCCAACGTATTGGCCCAGGTTAAACGCGATAACTTTGATCGCAAAGGCGTTGAGTGGTCGAGCGAAGACGAAGAAGCATTCAAAGCACCCATCAGAGATCAATACGAAACTCAAGGGCATCCTTACTATGCCAGTGCTCGTTTGTGGGATGATGGCATCATCGATCCTGCCGATACGCGTATGGTTTTGGGATTAAGTTTGTCAGCAACGTTAAATGCGCCGAAAGAAGAAACTCGCTTTGGCGTTTTCCGCATGTAATCCATTACAAGGAATCAACTAATGTCGAATGAAACAAAAACACCAACAAATGAGACACAACCAGCTGCGGAAAAACCACTACTGTTAGAAGTTACCGAAGCGGGCGCAGGTATCATCACGTTAAATCGTCCCGAAGTTCATAATGCGTTTGATGACAATCTGATTAGCGACTTAACTGACGCCTTAAAACAAGTTGATGAAGATCCTCGTGTTCGACTGATTGTCTTGCGCTCTAATGGCAAGAGCTTTTCGGCAGGTGCCGATCTCAATTGGATGCGTCGCATGGCCGACTACAGTTGGGATGAGAATTATCAGGACTCACTTGCATTGGCAACACTCATGCAAAGCTTGCATACCTCTTATAAGCCGACCTTAGGTATCGTTCAAGGTGCAGCTTTTGGTGGTGGTGTTGGCCTGGTCGCCTGTTGTGACATGGTTATTGCGAGCGAAAAAGCCTTGTTTAGTTTGTCAGAAGTAAAGTTGGGGTTGATACCTTCTGTGATCAGTCCTTATGTCATCGAAGCTATTGGTAAGCGTCAGGCCAACCGTTACTTTGTAACCGCCGAGCGCTTTGACGCACAACGTGCCCATCAAATGGGTCTGGTACACGAAGTTGTTGCGGCCGATGAGTTAGAAAACTATGCCAATGACTTTATTAAAAACATCTTGAGTAACGGCCCCGAAGCCATTAAAGCTGCAAAGCTATTGATCGAAGTGGTCACTGAGCTGGGCATGGGTGAAGAGCTGATTCGCGAAACAGCTCAACGCATCGCCGACATTCGTGCTTCTGCTGAAGGACGTGAAGGTGTGACTGCGTTTTTAGAAAAACGTAAGCCCAACTGGCTCAAATAACAGGATTTTAAATAATGTTCGAAAAAATTCTTATTGCGAATCGTGGCGAAATTGCCTGCCGCGTTATCGAGACGGCCAAACGAATGGGCATCAAGAGTGTTGCCGTTTATTCTGAAGCCGACAAAAACGCTCGCCATGTAGCGATGGCAGATGAAGCCTGGTTGCTTGGTCCTGCTCCGGCAAAAGAAAGCTATTTGAAAGGCGACTTAATTTTAGAGATAGCCAAAAAGTCGGGCGCACAAGCGATTCATCCCGGCTATGGTTTTCTTTCAGAAAACGCAGACTTTTCTCGTGCCTGCGAAGCAGCAGATATTCAATTTATTGGTCCGCCTGCGACGGCCATTGATGCAATGGGCTCTAAGAGTGCGGCAAAAGAAATCATGCAAGAAGCCGGCGTACCTTTGGTTGCTGGCTATCATGGCGAAAATCAGGATGCCGATTACTTACAAGCACAAGCATTCAGCATCGGCTATCCGGTTTTGATCAAAGCAACCGCCGGCGGTGGTGGTAAAGGGATGCGCGTTGTTTGGAACAACGACGAGTTTGCGGATTCATTAGCCTCATGTAAACGTGAAGCACTCGCATCCTTTGGCGATGACAAAGTACTGGTCGAAAAATACCTGACTAAACCTCGCCACGTAGAAATTCAAATGTTTGCCGATACTCATGGCAATGCATTACATCTTTTTGAGCGCGACTGTTCCGTACAACGACGCCACCAAAAAGTTATCGAAGAAGCTCCGGCTCCTGGCTTAACACCAGAACAACGCTCTGCAATGGGTGATGTTGCAGTTAAAGCCGCTAAAGCCATCGGTTATGTAGGTGCTGGTACCGTAGAATTTCTGTTTGATGAAGACGGCTCATTCTACTTTATGGAAATGAATACCCGCCTTCAGGTTGAACATCCCGTTACCGAAAAAATCACGGGACAAGACTTGGTGGAATGGCAGCTTCGTGTCGCCAGCGGCCAACCTCTGCCCTGCTCTCAAGATCAGCTAACCATTAATGGTCACGCATTTGAAGCGCGTATTTATGCAGAAGATCCTGATCAAGATTTCTTGCCAGCAACTGGTCGTCTGAACCATTTGGCAACACCAAACACTAATGATCATGTGCGCATTGATACTGGCATCCGCCAAGGTGACGAAGTTTCTGTTCACTATGATCCTATGATTGCCAAGCTCATCGTTTGGGATCATGACCGTGATGCAGCCTTAGCGCGTTTGCGAGGAGCATTAGCTGACTATCAAATTGTTGGCCTGAAAACCAACTTGGAATTTTTAAGTCAACTAGCCGCTCACGATGGTTTCAATGAAGCGGATCTCGATACCAATTTTATCAGCCGTTATCAAGAAGAACTGTTCCCAGAAAAAGCTTCCATCAGCGATGAATTGTTAGCGGTTGCCGCTTTGTACACCATGCTGCAACAAAAAGATCGTGGCGATCAGTTTGTTGCTGATAATGCGGATCCTTTCTCACCTTGGGACAGCACTCAGGGCTGGCGCTTAAACGAAGACAATCACCATCACGTTACCTTTGTTGATAAAGACTCATTGGTGGAGTATCCCGTAGTGGTTCACTTCCGTAGTCCTGATTTCTTGATCGAACTAGAAAGCGGTGAGTGGTCTGTTAACGGCTCCATGAATGATAAAGAAGTCAGCATTAATTTTAATGGCCGCCAGTTTAAATCCAGTGTTATCGAGTCAGGCCATGATCTGAATATCTTTATCAGCGGAAAAGAGTTTGCTCTTTCTGTTAAGCAGGAAGGACTAAGCGACGATGATGATCAAGGTGCAGCAAACCTAACGGCACCGATGCCAGGTACCATCATTTCGGTGATGGTTAACGCGGGTGATAAAGTTGAAAGTGGCCAACCACTATTAGTGATGGAAGCCATGAAAATGGAACACACCATCAAAGCACCTGCCGATGGCATTGTATCAGAAGTACTTTATAACGAAGGCGATCTGGTGGGTGACAGCGCCGAGCTGGTTGTGTTCGAAGCAGAGTCGAAGGACTAACCCATGAATTATCCAGACAAGGTAAAAATTGTTGAGGTAGGCCCACGTGATGGTTTGCAAAATGAAAAGCAAACCATTCCTACTGACGTTAAAGTCGAGTTAATTAACCGTCTATCAGAAACAGGCCTTTCGGTAGTTGAAGCCACCAGCTTTGTCTCGCCCAAATGGGTGCCTCAAATGGGTGACAACACCGACGTCATGCAGTCAATCACTCGCAAAGAAGGCGTTAACTATCCCGTGTTAACGCCCAACATGCGTGGCTTTGAAGGCGCTCTGGCAGCAGAAGCAAAAGAAGTCGCCGTCTTCGCAGCAGCTTCAGAAAGTTTTTCACAGAAAAACATTAACTGCTCCATTGATGAAAGTCTGGAACGTTTTGCGCCATTAATGGAAGCCGCCAAAGCTAACGGCATCAAAGTACGTGGTTATGTGTCTTGCGTCTTGGGTTGTCCTTATGAAGGCGAGATTGCGCCAGAGAAAGTAGCCGATGTGGCCGATAAACTTTATCGCATGGGCTGTTACGAAATTTCGCTCGGCGACACCATTGGTGTCGGGACACCACTTAAAGCTCAAGCCATGGTAAAAGCCGTTGCCGAGAAAGTGCCAATGGAAGCATTAGCCGTTCACTTCCATGACACTTATGGTCAAGCCTTAAGCAATATCCTCGCCTGCTTACAAATAGGAATAAGCACCCTTGACAGTTCTGTTGCAGGCTTAGGCGGTTGTCCGTATGCTAAGGGCGCGTCGGGCAATCTGGCTACTGAAGACGTTGTTTATATGCTGCAAGGTATGGGCATTCATACGGGTGTTGATTTGGATAAGCTGGCCGCCGTTGGGCGTTTTATTTCACAACACCTTGAACGCGAACCCGTATCCAAAGTGGCAGTAGCACTCAAAAGCCAGTGCTCATAAATCACCAAAATAATTTTTGAGCTTCTTTTTTAACAAAGAAGCTTCACTAGACAACAGGGACAGTATCACCACTGTCCCGCTATAAAATGAACTATACAAGGAGCTCCTATGGCTGGTTTTGACAAAGTCGTTAAAACCTATGAAGAAGCGATGGCCGGACTCGAAGACGGTATGACCGTTATCGCCGGTGGCTTCGGATTATGTGGTATTCCTGAAGGTTTAATTGCCCAGATAAAAACCATGGGTACAAAAGACTTAACCTTCGTTTCAAACAACTGTGGTGTTGATGATTTTGGTTTGGGTATTTTGTTGCAAGGCAAACAAATCAAAAAAATGATCTCATCTTATGTAGGTGAAAACGCAGAGTTTGAACGTCAATATCTGGCAGGGGAATTAGAAGTTGAATTAACACCTCAAGGTACTCTGGCCGAGAAAATGCGTGCTGGCGGTGCTGGTATTCCCGCATTCTTTACCGCAACAGGTTATGGTACTCCTGTTGCCGAAGGCAAAGAGACTCGCGAATTTGATGGCCGTCCTTATGTACTGGAAGAATCCATTACGGGTGAATTCGCCATCGTCAGAGCCTGGAAAGCTGATCGCTACGGCAACTGCATTTATCGTGACACTGCGATGAACTTTAATCCAATGGCCGCTACTGCAGGAAAAATTACCGTTGTAGAAGCCGAAGAAATTGTCGAGCCCGGAGAATTGAATCCAACAGAAATTCATACTCCAGGTATTTACGTTAACCGTGTGATTCAAGGTACGTTCGAAAAGCGTATCGAGCGACTCACTTTAAGCAAATAAGCTCAGGAGAAAATCATGGGACTGACTCGTGAACAAATTGCTATGCGCGTTGCGCAAGAGTTGCAAGATGGTTACTACGTAAACCTAGGCATTGGTATTCCTACCTTGGTAGCCAACTACGTACCAGAAGGTATGGAAGTCATGTTGCAATCCGAAAACGGCTTGTTAGGTATGGGCCCCTACCCGACCGAAGATCAAGTGGATGCCGACATGATCAACGCGGGTAAAGAAACCGTTACCGCTGCAACAGGCGCTGCGATTTTTAACTCAGCAGAAAGCTTCGCCATGATCCGTGGTGGTCACGTGGACTTGACTGTACTGGGTGCTTTCGAAGTTGACCAAAATGGCAACATCGCTTCCTGGATGATTCCTGGCAAGCTGGTTAAAGGCATGGGTGGTGCAATGGATCTGGTTGCAGGCGCACAGAATATTGTTGTAACCATGACTCACGCCGATAAAAAAGGTAACTCCAAGTTATTAAAGCAATGCAGCCTTCCGCTAACTGGCGTTAACTGCATCAAGAAAATCGTTACCGACCTGGCCGTTATGGAAATTCGTGACGGACGCTTTCACCTTATTGAACGTGCTCCGGGTGTTTCTGTTGAAGAAATCAAACAGAAAACAGAAGGCGATTTAGTGGTTGAAGGTGACGTACCAGAAATGACTTTTGCATAAACAGCATGAATAGCATTTCGACTTTAAAAGGCGAGTTTTAACTCGCCTTTTTAGTGGAATATCGTTCTAACCAGCCTTCCAAACACAACAAATCAGTTCAAATATCATACAAAAAGAGCATTCACTGCTACCTCATTAATTACGTAAACATTTTGTTAATAACTAGAGCAAGTTCCCCCTTGCTGGCTATTCAAACCTGCGGTCATAATAGGTAAGATGGCTGCCGATACTCGTATCTCTGGGAAATTAGGCCAATCACCTGCCAAATCTCCGTTAAATCTATCTCTTCTACTAATACTTGGTAATAAACCTGGTTTTATCACGACTAGGAAAGTAACGATGGATGACAAGGTTCAGTTCAGGTGAGTTTGGTTGCTTCCTTCTCATAATAACTAAGGTAAATAATAATGAAGAAACTACTCACTCTCCTTGCCGCAGGTATGACGTCTCTCGTCGTCGCCGATGAAGGTATGTGGCAACCTCATCAACTTCCTATCATCGCCGGAAAGCTTAAAGAAGCAGGTCTGGAGCTGGACCCTAAAGATCTTCAGGATCTCACCGGATTCCCAATGGGCGCCATTGTTAGCCTGGGTGGCTGTACGGCTTCGTTTGTTTCAGATAAGGGTTTGGTAGTCACGAATCATCACTGTGCCTATGGTTCAATCCAGTACAACTCAAAAGAAGGTAACAACCTGTTAGAAAAAGGTTTCCTTGCAAAGTCGTTCGATAAAGAGTTGCCTGCAGCTCCTGGCTCGCGAGTTTATGTGACCGAAAACATCACCAACGTAACCGACAAAATGAAAAGCGTCGTTAACGATAAGATGGGTGGTGAAGAGCGTTTTAAAGCTCTGGATAAAATGACAAAAACCTTGGTTGCAGAGTGTGAGTCGAACAAAGATTACCGATGTTCTGTTGTGAACTTCCATGGTGGCCTTGAATACTATCTGTTTAAGCAGTTAACCATTCGCGACGTTCGTCTGGTTCATGCTCCCGCTTCCAGCATCGGAAAATACGGCGGTGACATTGATAACTGGCAATGGCCACGCCACACGGGCGACTATGCTTTCTACCGAGCTTATGTCGGCAAAGATGGCAAGCCAGCTGATTTCAACAAAGACAATGTACCTTTTGAGCCAAAACATCACTTAAAAGTTAACGCTAAAGGTGTAGCTGACAAAGATTACATTATGGTTCTGGGTTACCCTGGACGTACTAACCGCTATCGCACGGCTACGGAAGTTCAAAATGAATTCACGGTGAACTACCCGCTGACAAAAGCATTAATGGGCGAATTGATTCAGGTGATTAAAGATAATTCTGCTGAAGGCAGTGATGATCGCATCAAATACGAAAGCTCACTTGCTGGTCTGGCCAACTACGAGAAAAATCGTGGCAGCATGATCGAAAGCTATCACAAAGGCACGACGCAACAACGCAAAGACGCGCGCGAAAAAGCCATGCGCGGCTGGGTTAAGAAAAGTAAATCAAACAACAAAAAATATGGCAAAGCCATCAGTCAGCTGGATAAGTTAATCGACAAAGCTCAAAAAGATGCGAAGCGCGATACTATCTTAAACTTCATGGGCTTTACTCGCATGATGTCAACAGCTAACCGTCTACACCGTCTAGCTATCGAAAAACAAAAAGCTGACATCGATCGCGAACGTGGTTATCAAGAACGTGATATGAAGCGTTTTGAACAAGGCATGCGTGCAATGGACCGTCGTTATGCACCCAAAGTAGACAAAGCTTTATTACAGCACATGTTGACACGTTACGCGGAGCTTCCTAAAGAACAACGTCGTAAAGATCTTGATAAATTCTTTGGTATTGGTAAAAAACTAGATGCAAAAAAATTAAGCAAGCGTCTTGATGCCATGTATGCAAAATCTAAGTTAGGTGACGAGAATACTCGTCTGGACTGGATGAACAAATCAGTAGAAGACTTTAACAAAAGTGACGATCCATTCATTAAGCTTGCTATTGCGACTTATGATGCACGAATGAAAGCCGAGAAAGAAAGCAAACAGCTTTCTGGCGACATTAATGCAGTACGTCCTAAATACATGGAAGCCATGATTGCTTTCTACAATAGCAAAAACAAGCCAGTATACGCTGATGCAAATAGCACATTGCGCGTTACCTACGGTAATGTAAAAGGCTACTCTCCAAAAGATGGATTGTATGCAGTACCTTTCACTCGCTTAGAAGGTATTACGCAAAAAGATACAGGTGAAAAGCCATTTGACTCCCCCAAAAAACAACTTGAGTTGATTGAGGGTAAGCAATATGGCAACTACTACATGAAAGACATCGATTCGGTTCCAGTTAACTTCTTAGGAACTCTGGATATTACTGGTGGCAACTCAGGCTCACCGACACTTAACGGCAAAGCTGAGCTTGTTGGATTGGTGTTTGATGGTGTTTATGAGAGCATTATTGGCGACTGGGATTATGAGCCAGCTCTTAACCGTTCTATTCATGTTGATGCCCGCTATATGTTATGGGTAATGGAAAACATTGATGGCGCAGACAACCTAATCAAAGAAATGGACGTTATTCGATAGTTTGTTGTATTCGTACCAGCCTCGGCTGGTACGCTTTTATTCGTTTAATGAAAAACCTACAAAAGGAAATTACTTATGTCATTCTTTAAGAAAGCCTTATCAAAAGTGGGCATCGGTGCTGCAAAAGTAGACGCTATTTTAGATAACTCGGTCGTTTATCCTGGCGGAGAACTCTCCGGTATTATTCAAATCAAAGGCGGCAAAGCCGCACAAAAAATCCAAAAAATCGATCTGGATGTCCGTTGCAACTATATGGTCGAAATAGAAGTGGAAGATGAAGATGGAAATGAAGAGACTGAAACGGTAGAAGAAACAGCAACCCTTGTTGCCTACGATCTTCCCGAAGCTTTCGAAATTCAGCCTGATGAAGAACGCGAAGTTCCCTTTAGCATCACTATGCCAGAAACCTCGCCACTCACACTAGGCCGCAGCCGCACATGGGTAGAAACCAATCTAGATATCGAGTTTGCTCTGGATAAATCCGACAAAGATTATGTGCAGGTTGAACCCAATGATCTTCAACTTAGCGTACTTCAAGCATTAGAAGAGCTAGGTTTTGTTTTAGTAGAAGCCGAATGTGAAGCAGTAAAAAACTTCCATGTTCCTTTTATGCAAGAGCTAGAGTTTAAAGCGCCTTCTGGGCCGTTTGCAGGACGCGTCAGCGAAGTTGAAGTCGTATTTATTAACGATGGGCATCAACTGCGCCTTATGTTAGAAATTGATCGCCGTGCACGAGGCATGAGCGGTCTATTCCTATCTATGTTTGATATGGACGAAACCAAAACAGCTCTTACGGTTAATGAACACAATATTCACGACATACAAAACTTGTTAGCCGATGTAATCAGCTCACATAGCTAAGCACTACATTAGTATGGCGCAGTTCACTACTGCGTCTTATCCTTTAAATAGACAGAAAAGATCAAGCATCAGGAAAGTTCCCCATAACACAAGAGAAAGAAAGCAATAACAGTCCAAGACTTAGCAAACGATACAAAAAGAAGAACTTATGTTTTAACCAGTGATATTCAAGAATCAAACTCACTAATATTGCCACCCCTCCCACCAGATGCGCTAGCAAAGACAAGGGCCAAAACATTGTCCATACACCCCAAGAACCACCAGCACCAGATATTTGAGCGGTTGGGTGACTCTGGGCAAAAGTGAATACCCAAAGGCTAACAATAAGAGAAAGTACCGGAGCCAGGTTGGTAAAACTTGTCGCAATGAATGCAAAGCGATAGCGTTTGCTGTCAGACATACGGTAGGCAGGCAACTGATGATAAAACAAAGCTGCCACAGCAATGGTTGCAACAACCAATAGCAATGGCCAGGGAAACTCCACACGTCCAAAATAAAACATAGTATTTATCAAACCCCAAAACGCTTGTATTGAATAACTAGAATATCATCTTAGATAGGTGCCAGCATTAACACCCGACATCAAATTTTGTATTAATTAACCTCTATTCGTGAGCCAGTTGGCATTTTTATTAATGTTATTTTTTGCTTAAATTACCGATTCCTTTAGTCGATACTTTTTAGGATCAGAGTACTCATTGTAATGATTGTCAAAGCGCTGACTAAAACGCTACAATCATAAGATAATAAGCTTTTAGTAGCGGTATTAACAAAGGAGCCTGGACTTCTCATGCTTACTCAAGAACTAAAGAAATTAAAACTTCAAAGCGAGCTAATATCGGTCAGTAGAGACTGCTCAGATGAAGATTTAACAGGCACTATAGAGTTTGTCAGTGATGATGCGGTTGTCATGTGTTTGTACACTGATGATGGAGAATATGATGGATTTACTTTGTTTGAGACTCACCAAATTGATTGCCTCTTTTGGGGTAATAGAGAACATGAAGCCATAAAATTGTTGGTCAACGAATATGGCGAGCATAAAAAATTGAAGCTGCACCAACAATCATTTGAAAGTCTGTTATTTGAGCTGGCAGAAACCCACTCTCAACTGTGCTTTTTTCATCAGCAAGAAGAAGACAGCTTTGACATTGGAGAAATAAAAGCGAAAGACAAAGAATGGATAAAGATTCACACTTATGGCCCTAAAAACTCACTATCACGGCTGCACAAACTGATTCGTATCGACACCATTACGCGGGTAACAGTAGATTCGCCTTATCAAAATAAGTTGTTGGAACTTTTTAACGAACAACTGTAATCCGACCTATCCCCAAAGCATTTCAAGGGGCAGATAGGCGGCCAGCAAACGAATCCCTGAGCTTAGATAGACTAAGTGATTGGGGTGAGTGCGCGCAGCGCTGCAACTTGAACAACAGCGCTGCACCTTGAAAGGCGACGGGTATAAAAGCTCATGACCAGAAGCCATGAACTTTTCCTTTACTTATGTTTTGATGCTCGAGCAGCCTGCTGAACCTTTCGATACATTCGACTCATCGCCTTATCGCGGGAGCGCTTCTCTGCCAGGCTTGCGCCATTAACAAATTGCTCTCGCATTAATCGACGATAGTGTTCCAATCGGCGACGCTCCAAACCTCCTTCTTCAATCGCTTTTTGAACAGCACATCCAGGCTCTTCCTGATGTTGACAGTCAGTAAAACGACAAGCAGCAGATAGCTGATAAATATCTGCAAAAGTTGCATTAACTCCAGACTCACAATCAGCCAACTGCAACTCTCGCATGCCAGGCATATCAATCAATACACCTCCGCAGGACAAAAAATGCAACGATCGTGCTGTTGTCGTGTGGCGTCCTTTATCATCATCCATTCTGATAGAGCCTGTAGACTGATGTGAAGACGAGAGTTGATTAATCAAAGTTGACTTTCCAACACCCGACGATCCCAAGAAGGCTATAGTTTTACCACTCAAAGCCAACTGCATCAAAGATTGACTAGAAGATGCATCCAGCGCGTTAACAGCTTGTACTCTTAATAATGGATCTAAGCCTTGTACTTTTTGAAGGTAATCATCAATGCCGTTGCATAGATCTGCCTTAGTAAGAATAACAACAGGCTCTGCTCCCGCTTCTTTAACTAACGCCAAATACCGTTCAATTCGGTTTAAACTAAAATCATCATTTAGCGAACACACAATAAAAGCCATATCAACATTGGCAGCCATCAATTGTGATTCGACTTTGCTGCCAGCGGCTTTACGACGAAACTCGCTAAAGCGCTCAAGAATGCGAACGACAGCGCCTTGTTTATTTAACAAGAGCCAATCTCCCACAGCTGCATCTGAGTAGTAACTTAGTAAAGGAATCGTTTGTATATTACGCTCACCAAAACACTCAATGTGACCACGCGAAACAGAAGAGACTCGGTAAATATCGTGCTCTTCAAACTCTTCTAAAGAAAGTTGTTGCTGAAAAAATGGTTTCCATCCCATTTGGGACAGTTGATAATAATGTGACATAGAAACCCCTGACGATCAAAATCATCATTAATTATCTACGGGGCTATATTAAGGCCCCAGCGTGTAACGCCGGGTTATAAGAAGCGCAAAAGCGCTATGGAATAATAACCCGGAAGATGTTTGATACAATCATCTGCATCCTCCAGTCTTTAAAATGTGCTTATCAGTTAGCCGAATTATAAAAAAATACCCAGCTGGCATCAATAGTAATCTATTTGCTGAGCAATATTGCTCAGGTTACGATCATCGGCTTACCTTTGGTAATGATCATGGTGTGCTCAAATTGAGCCGATAAATTGCCAGCCCCTGTTAACAAGGTCCAACCATCGTCTGCCGTTTCGGTGTATTGACTGCGTGTAGATAGAAAAGGTTCGATGGTGATCACCATACCTTCGTGCAAAACACGTTTGTCACCGGGCTCGTAAAAATTAGGAATATGTTCAGGCTCCTCATGTAGAGCACGCCCTACTCCATGGCTCGTCAGATCTCGCAATGTTGTAAATCCCGCTTTCTTTGCCGTAGTCTCAATAGCCTTGCCAATTTGATTCAATTTCTTACCCGCTCTGGCGACCGACATAGCCGCTTTCAATGCTCTTTGAGTTGAATCAATTAACCATTGCTTTGCAGGATCAACGGGGGCAACAAGGAAGGTAAAACCACTGTCAGCGAAGTAACCATCTTTCTCCGCCGACACATCAATGTTTACAATATCACCGGGCTGAATAATGCGGTCTCCAGGAATTCCATGTGCCGCTTCTTCATTAACGCTGATACAAGTAAACCCAGGGAAATTGTAAACCAGTTTAGGGGCAGACTTAGCTCCCTGTTGAGTTAAAAACTCTCCACCTATCTTGTCCAACTCGAGGGTAGTTATACCGGGTTTTAAATGCTGTCCCATGGTCTTAAGCGTTCGTGCAACAATATGCCCGATATGTTTTAAGCCTTTAATATCGTCATCTGAAGTGATGGTCATAAGCTCTTACTTTTATTTCTATCAATAAAAGTATACTAACAAATAGCCATAGATTCGGCCATGGCTTTAGCTTACTAACAGAAGAGGGTTATTTTTCTTCCGTTTTCAGAGGCTCTTTGAAGATTCCAGTATAAACGTTCCCATCTTTATCGATATATCCTCGATACATGCCTACCGAGTTGAAGGAAAACACAGGATTGCCTTTGGGATCTAAAGCGACAACGCCTCCCTCACCTTTCATTTTTACCAGCTTATCCTTAATGACTTCGTCAGCCGCTTGTTGCAATGAAATATTCTTGTATAAAACACGAGCGCAAATGTCATGTGCAACCGACGCTCGAATAAAATACTCACCATGCCCGGTAGCCGACACAGCGCAGGCATTATTATCGGCGTAGGTTCCAGCTCCAATCACTGGAGAATCACCAATACGTCCAAACTTTTTATTGGTCATTCCACCAGTTGAAGTACCTGCAGCTAGATTACCAGCCTGATCAAGGGCAACAGCCCCTACGGTTCCAAACTTGTCATCGTCGGGCCAGCTCTTAAGGCCCGAAAACTGATCATCTTTATCTTCTGATAACCGAGAAGATTTGCTGTTATCTTTTAACACACGCATTAATTGATTCCAGCGGCGCTCGGTATAAAAATATCCGCTGTCGACGATATCTAATCCGTTTTTCTCCGCAAACACTTCTGCACCACCACCACTGAGCATAACGTGTTTTGATTGAGTCATGACAGCATGAGCTAACTTGATAGGATTTTTAACATTACTCACACCAGAGATAGCTCCAGCGTTAAGATGTTTTCCTTCCATGATTGAAGCATCCAGCTCATTGGTTTTTTCGTGAGTAAAAACCGATCCTTTACCAGCATTAAAAAGCGGAGAGTCTTCTAATATAACAATCGTAGTTTGCACAGCGTCAACACTGCTACCGCCCATCACTAAAACTTCGTAACCTGCCTTAAGCGCTTCGGTCATTTTTTTGTGATAAGCCCGCTCTAATCTGGGTGACAGGTTTTCTTTGAGAATGGTTCCAGCACCACCATGAATGGCAATGGCAAAAGGAGGCTGAGAAATCGCTTTTTTTTCTGAAGACACTGCCCAAGTAGACATACTCAACATCACAAAAACAAACAATACGCGCATACAATCTCCCGACTTTTATTTTAATGATATTTCACCGGGATAATGTTCTCCGGCTACCTGGCTAGATCAAGAAAGTCGCAACTTAATTCATGACAAATAAAACCAAATTGCTAACCGAGGCAATAAGGATCACTAACCAAGTTAATAATGTTCCCCAAAAGCGTCCAAACGACTTGCCGATAGAAGAACTGAGTCCTTGCGCATGGAGGATTCTACCAATAAGTAACGTCGCCCCTAAACCATGCACGAAATATTCTGCTGAACCATTTACTTCCAAAATAGCAATAATGATTAGTGCAATAGGCACATACTCAATTGCGTTCGCATGAGCTCTGATAGCTCCTTCAAGTTCTTTATCTCCACCACTACCAACACCCACTAATAGCTTACGGCGAAACTTAGTAACACGATAAGCCAAAAATAAAATCAATAGCGCCAACGGAGCAGCGTATAACCCTGTAATCGATAACATCATAATATACTTACTTATTTTCTAATTGTTATGGTGCAACATTTTTACCCTATTTCGCATCAATACTTCAATCTTTGCTTAAGGTATTCAGGTTAGTATAGGAAATTTATTTGAGATTGGGAATAGCGGCACTGAATCAGCTACCTATTTGGTGTAATCAACACACCATCCTATCTTTAAAACCAATAAATATTCTAAAAAAGCCTACCCTGTCAACTTTGTAACTTATTCAAACTGGTTAACGACGAAATCAATCGCTTTATAGCATTAACTCTTCTCGCACTATTATCAGCTTATCGCCTTATCCTGTTTGTGTTATCTTGCTAATCCATCGTGCTTTACGTTACATAAACCCGGAGATTCATAAATGAAAACTCTAATAAAATCTTTATCTCTCTGCCTTGCACTGGCTGTAACAAACACCTATTCAGAAGAAAAAAAGCAAGAACTCAGCTTTGAGTCGACTCAAGTTGCTCCAGGCATTTATATGCTATCCGGTGTCGGCGGGTTTACAGGCGGCAATATCGGTTTATCCATAGGAAAAGACGGAGTTGTGATGATTGATGACTCCATGCCTCCCATGCTAGATATTATGAAAACAGCGATAAAAAGTGTGACAAAAAAGCCTGTCGACTTTGTTATCAATACTCATGTACATGGCGATCACATTGCTAATAATGCAGCAATGAAAAAAGAAGGCGCTCGGATCGTAGCCCACGAAAACTTACGTCGTCATCTTGTTAAGAAAGGCATGTTTAACGGTAAAGAAAATGTGCCCGTTTCTGAAGACGCATTACCCGTTATTACGTTTTCTCATGCCATGAACTTTCATCTGAATGGCGAGAATGCACGCCTTATTCACGTTGCCCACGCTCATACTGATGGTGATGCAGTAATTTTCTTTAAAAAATCTAATGTTGTACATACTGGCGATGTTTTCTTTAATGGTATGTTTCCATTCATTGATCTAAACAGTGGTGGTAGCGTAGATGGTTATATTAAAGCGCAGAAGAAAATTTTGAAGTTAAGTAATGACAAAACCAAAATCATACCTGGCCATGGTCCTTTGGCCTCAAAGGAAGATCTGGCTCGTTCAGTCGCTATGTTAAAAGATGCCAAAAAACTGATTGCTAAAGCGATTAAAGCCGGAAAATCGGAAGATGAAGTTGTCGCTATGAATCCATTAAAAAAATATCACGACAAATGGAATTGGGGCTTTATTACTACAGAAAGAATGACCCGACAAGTTTATAAAGGACTCACTCAAACGAAAAAAGCCAGTCACTCTCATTCTCACCAGCATTAAATGAAAAAGGCGGCTATTCAGCCGCCTTTGTTTTATCCATTGATCATGGCAAGGTATTCACTTTCGGTTAACACCGTTACGCCTTTCTCTTTAGCCGCATTAATCTTATTAGCCCCTACCTTTTCACCCGTAACCAGATAATCGGTTTTTCCTGATACAGACTTGCCTACTTTGGCTCCCAGAGCTTTGGCTTGCTTCTCCATATCACCACGAGGACCAGAAACCATGCTCCCGGTAAAAACGACCTGTTTTCCGGTGATGGGCGTTTCGGCACCATCTCCACCACCGAGTTTTTCGGTTCTGCGTAAATTAAACTGCAAATTAAAAATCTGGAAAAACTCGTGCTTAATATTCTTTAAGCCTTCAGCAATAGTTTGCGCACTAAGCTCGGCAAAGCCATCAATCTTCACCATATCTTCAACCGACACATCAAAAATTGTTTCGATATCATGATGCTCCAGTAATCTTTCGCAGTTGCCAGGACCAAGACGGACAACTCCAAAAGCTGCTAAAAAACGCCAATCTTCGATCTCTATGCTGCGACTCGCTGCCAATTGATTGACCAGGTTTTCAGAGGTTTTATCACCAAATCCCATCTCAACAAAATCTTCAACTTTTGATTGATAAATTTCATGAATGGAACGAACGCCTTTCTCGTTGAGTATCGCAATCGTCGCAGGTCCAAAACCATCAATGTTGCCCAGGGTTTTAAAGAAATGAATCATGGTGTTTTCGGTTTGTGCAGGGCATTCAGTCGTATTAGGACATATAATATGATCGCCATCCCATACAACATGAGAACCACAGCTAGGACACTCTTCAGGAAACTCAGGCTCAACAGGTTGCAACACTTCTTCTATCTTTGGAATGACCAAGCCGCTACGAACCAATTGAACAACCGCTCCAGGTCCTACACCATTGCTTTTTACCATGCCATAGTGATGAACCGTGGCTCGGCTAATAGTCGCTCCACTCAACCGGGTAGGTTCTAACTCTGCTACAGGGCTAATTCTTCCTGTACGAGAGGTTTGAGGCGTTACTTTTATTACTTTAACTTCTGCTTTTTCGACATTGGATTTATAAGCAATTTGCCAACGATGATGATGTCGAGTAGCTCCCATATGTTGTTTAAGCTCATCATGAGTCGCTTCTAAAATCACTCCATCCACATCGAAATCAACAGCGCTCCAGATTTCTCCAGTAACCTCGTCAAAATCTTTTAACAAGGCCTCGAAATGCCCTTGCCAGTTAGTGATCGCCGCAAAGGGATAAAACACGACAGCGCCATCATCAATTGCCTTCTGAACGCGTTCATCAACTTTCTTTTCTGCAATAATAGCGGCCTGAATATTACGCGAGTTTTCGAAATGTTCATTTAGGTGTTGTTCAAAGTAACTCTTCTTAATAACAATCTCACCAGCACCCTGGCCGCGAGCACTTTGCTCAGCAACTTGCATTCCACGTGCAAACGCACGAGTGATATCCTGACCGCGAACACCATCACCACGAGTGTATAGCGTTTCACCATCATCATACGCCGCATACCCATCCAGTTTTGGCGTTACTCGAATCATCAGTTCGCTAAGCGGCAAATCAATTTCGTCAGCCGCTTTTTTTAATCGATCAATCCATTTAATAATATCTTCTTCGCTGTATGCTTTATCCGTAGATAGCATTTTTTGTGGTAACGCCACAGTCTTTGATACATGAACAGGCTCAGGTTCAACAAGGGTTAAAAAAGGATGTTGAGGATCACGGGTCGCTAGTTCTTTTAAGAAAACGTGATCATAAACATGATCATCAATAAGAGGGACACCAGCTCGATAGGCCGCATTAGCAATTTTTAACGTTTCTTCTAAATCATTAATAGATAAGCTCGTTAAGTTCTCTTCATTAAGTAAAAAAAGAACTCGCTCTTCACCAACCTTTAAATTGGCATTTGCTAATGCATCTAGTTGTTCTTGATTAATTGTTGTACTCATTATTAGTTGACCTGAAACTGGCTCTATTCAGAAGCAGAATAGAAGAAATGATTATTTATCCATAAGGAATATCTGGCTTTACTTAGACAATAGGTACAGGCCAGATCCCACCATAAACATAATTAGAGAAACTAATAAGCAGCACATTTACAAACCTATGCTGCTTGCTAGAAGTACTATTTAACTATGCTTTGGCGTCAAATTTTGTCGCTTAAATTCTTTGATTTTTTCCAGCTCGTGCTGAAAAGTTTGTTCAGTGAACACACTGCGACTGCCATCAATAATTTGCCCACCAACACTCTCTTGAATACTGCGGACCACCTCAACCATCTTAGAATAGGCCTGGGTTGGCTCAAAAGGTCCTGGCAGAGTCATAAAAAAGGTTAACCCTTTAAACTGCTCATTTTCCATTATATTGAGGTCGAAGGTGCCAGGATTCATCGCATTGGCAACACTGAACCATTTATGCTGAGAATCCGTAATGGTTCGGTTGTAATGGAAAATATCCATATCGCCAAATCGCAAACCATTTTCGATCATTGATTGCAATAGCTTTTGCCCAGAGAAAAGTTCTTCATCTTGAGAAATTAAAGCCAAAGACAAAATGACTTCGGGCTCTTGCTCTTCACTCTGCTCGACTGTCGAAATTGGCTCTACCTTAGGCTCCGTTTTTTCGTCATTACGAGAAGCCACCAAAGGCTCATCGTCAATAACCATTTGTGGTGCTTTAGCTCGACTCACCACACGAGCCTCGCTCACTCCATCCATATCGAAGCCCTGGCTATCGCGCGAAGCCCCATCAGTTGCAACATCACTCGGATGAAGCTTCTGCTTTTGTTTGCGATTACGAGAACGACGCATGCCGTCCCACAAAATAATACCGAGGATCGCAAACCCTATTACCGCGAGTATTATTCTTAATTCCCACTCCATATCACACTCCTTGATGATTACTGTGATGCCAGAGCTGCTGCTTCTTCGATGTCTACAGCAACCAGACGCGATACTCCAGGCTCTTGCATAGTTACCCCTGCGAGCTGGTGCGCCATTTCCATCGCAACCTTATTGTGCGAAATATATATAAACTGAACTTTCTCTGACATCTCTTTAACAATGTTACAAAAACGACCAACGTTGGCATCGTCTAATGGTGCATCAACCTCATCCAACATACAGAAAGGTGATGGATTCAGCTGGAATATCGAGAATACCAACGCAATCGCTGTTAATGCTTTTTCACCACCTGATAACAGATGGATCGTACTGTTACGTTTACCCGGAGGTCGTGCCATAACGGCCACGCCAGTATCGAGTAAATCTTCTCCAGTCAGTTCCAGGTAAGCGTGACCGCCACCAAAAACTTTCGGGAATAATTCTTTTAAACCTGAGTTAATTTTATCAAAGGTCTCTTTGAAACGCGTACGAGTTTCGCGATCAATTTTACGAATCGCATTCTCCAGCGTTTCTAAGGCACCGGTTAAATCTTCATGTTGAGTATCAAGATAAACCTTGCGCTCTTCTTGTTGCTTATGCTCATCAATGGCAGCCAGATTAATAGCACCCAGACGCTGAATACGAGTGGCAATTTGTTCAAGACGTTTTTGCCATTCATCTTCATTAGCGTCTTCTGGCAAACCAGCGACTAACTCTTCTACCGCATGCTCTTCTTCTACCAGAGATTCGGCCTGAGTGTTTTGACGCGTTTTGCATTCTTGCCATTCCATTCGCGAGCGTTCAAGACGTGAGCGAATAACTTGCGCGGCTTGCTCAGCTTCAGCACGCTTTTTATCCAGCACACGCATTTGATTATCAGCTTCCGATAATTTTTCACGTGCAGCTTTTAATTCTTCTTCTACCAGCAAGCGCTTTTCTAACGCATCCTCAAGGTCGATCTGCAAATCATCAGTTGGTTCACTCACACCCGCTAAGTTGTCTTCTAGCGTTGCTTTACGTTGTTGCAGCTGTGCCACTTGGTCATGCATACGCTGAAAGTTGACTTGAGTTGAGTTGATTTGCGTTTTTAGCGACTCCACTCGTAACGCTAATTTATGAGCAACGTCTTTTGCTTCACGAGAACGACTGCGTGCCTGCTCTAATCGATTGCGCTTTTCTTCGCGCATCGAAGATAGTTCTTCTTTCTTCTCTAAATCACCCGCCATCGATTCGACCAGCTCACCGATCAGCATTCGGCTTTTGGTGACATTAGTTTCGTCTGTCTGGATTTGCTGCTGAACTTCGCTTTGCTCACGACGCAGTTTTTCCATACGTTGGCGAGTTTGATCTAGCTTGGCTTGCTGGCTACCAACTTTGGCTCTTAATTCACTATAGACCTTATTGGCGTCGCGCAGTTCACGCTGTTTTTGCTCCCAGGCATTTTCTTGCTGGCGCGTTTTTTCTTTCAGTGCTTCGGCTTCTTCTTCACGCTCTTCTAACCAAAGCTCTTTCTCCTCCAGCTGTGCCGATAATTCTTTCAGCTCTGCCTCACGCTCAACCAGACCGGCTTCGTTCTCGGCTTTACGACTAACACGGATCCATTCTTTGCCCAGCCAGATACCGTCTCGAGTCACCACACTTTCATCAGAAGCTAGTTGGCTTCTCATCGACATCGCACTGGCCAAGTCATCAGCCATTTTTACTTTACCAAGAATGCCACCAAGATCGACGGGGGCAGTTACCTTGCTAGCCAAGCTATCAGCAACCAATTCACCATTGGTATTCTTTTGCAAGAAAGATAATTCGCCTTCACTCAGCTCGTTCAGATCGGCTAACAGCTCAACATCATCCACCAACACGGCCTGCAACGTATCGCCCAAAACGGTTTCTACGGCTGTTTCCCAGCCGCTTTCTACCGACATTTTTTCAACCAGGCGCTGGTTAGACTTAAGGCCTTTTTGCTCCAACCATTGGCTGGCGACCTTGTTAGAACGTCCTAAAGCGGCTTTCTGTAAGGCTTCAAGCGAGACCTTGCGGCCCTGCATTTTTTGAACTTCTTTACGAGTTTCATCGATGGTGCGAGACTTCTCACGTTGTTGCTCTCGCAACCCAGAAATCTGCTCAACCAGCTCTTCTACCATCTCAGCCAGTGCAGCGGTTTCTTCTTCCGCCAAACTTAGCGCTTCAGAAGCTTCCATCATCGATGCTTCCATCGAGTCAGACTCTAAACCTGCCAGCTCTCTTTCGGTATTTTCTAGACGCGACACCATTCGCGAGATATGCGATTCAAGGTGCTGTAATCGAGTTTTCTCAACTTCCAGTTGCTGGTTGTTTTTGGAGGATTCCTGATTAAACGAATCCCACTGACTTTGCCAATCCAGCATGTACTCTTCTAGCTGCATGAGTTCTTCTTGAGACGCCTCAAAAGACTCATTATGCATTTCGAGCTCTGGTTCAGCTTCCATCAACTCTTGTTGCAGTTCTTCAAGACGGGATTGGTCGTTTTCTTTTTGATCACCAATTTGATGTAAAGACTCGCTTACGTTTCGGATGTCTTCAACTAGCTGAACTTTGCGTTCTTTTTGGTGCTTAATGGCTTGCTCAAGACGCGCGATATCTGCACCGATACCATAAAACCGGCCTTGTACTTCATTAAACTGATCACTCAATTCAATGTGTAGCTCTCGAGAGCGCTCGATATCGGCATCGGCACCACGCTGATCGGCAATGCGAGATTCCAGCTCGGTTTCTAACTGGCCAATCAGTTGCTCATATTCTCCCACCTGATTATGGAAGCGCTGCCAACGCAAGGCAGAGAGCTGTGCCTTCAATTCACGCTCTTCGGCTTTGAACTCTTTGTACTTCATGGCCGATGTGGCCTGACGTTGCAGGTGAGATAGCTGCTTGCCCAACTCCTCACGAATGTCTTCAAGGCGTTCGAGGTTTTCACGAGTGTGGCGAATACGGTTCTCAGTCTCTCTACGACGCTCTTTGTACTTAGAGATACCTGCCGCCTCTTCGATAAAGACACGAAGTTCCTGGGGCTTTGACTCGATCAAGCGCGAGATCATACCCTGCTCGATGATCGCATAAGAACGTGGCCCAAGACCGGTGCCTAAGAACACGTCGGTGATGTCTTTACGGCGACAACGTGCGCCATTGAGGAAATAATTAGATTGTCCCTCGCGTGTCACCATGCGACGGATAGAAATTTCAGAAAAATTGGCCAGTTCGCCAATAACACGCCCTTCGCAGTTATCAAATACCAGCTCGATACTGGCCTGCCCTACGGGCTTACGGGCTGTGGAGCCATTAAAAATAACGTCAGTCATCGAGTCGCCACGCAAGTGCTTGGCAGAAGACTCCCCCATTACCCATCGAACAGCATCAATCAGGTTCGACTTGCCACAGCCGTTAGGACCCACAATGGCGGTCAAATTTTGAGGAAAAGGTACAACTGTGGGGTCCACAAAAGACTTAAATCCCGCTAACTTAATTTGTTTTAAGCGCATAACTCGAATCTGTATCGTTATTAATTATATGTGTTTCACTCGCGCATTTTATCGCAAATAGGTATTTTTCAACACACCCTCTTGACCAAAAACTAATCAAGATAATGATTTTTATTACTTTTTGTTTTTAAAACTTAGTCCAAATGAACAAAAAAGACAGATATCTCTTACAGTTCTTTCAACATTTCGCTTTTTCAACTTTAGCCAGTTAGTGTAAATTATTTCGTACCGGAAACACACTCTTTGATATCTATTTTGAGGAAGAATTTAACAATATGATAACCAGTGGATTTAGTGGTGCTCAATATTTCACCCGTGGGTTAGCCATGGTCAAGCAAAAGGGAATACGCAAATTTGTGTTTTTTCCTTTGCTCATCAATTTCTTATTACTCGCAGGAGCGGCGGTTTGGATATTTTCTCGCCTATCAGATTGGAAACAAGCGATTTATGACGCGAGCTGGGAGTGGGTTCAATGGGTCTTCGACTACATGGGCTGGCTGATTTGGCCAATTTTCACCCTAGTCATCATCTTGAGTATTTTTTATGCTTTTGCCATTTTAGCCAACTGGATAGCCGCGCCTTTTAACGGGTTGTTATCAGAAGCGGTAGAGAAGAAAATAGCCGGGAAAGACTACGACGGTCTGGATATGACTGCAGGCGAAGTGGTAAAAGACTTGCCCAGATTACTCGGTCGCGAATGGCACAAGTTTAAGTATTGGCTACCCAAAGCACTGATATGTCTAGTGTTGTTTATTGTCCCGGGACTTAATTTAATTGCTCCAATCATCTGGATTTTGTTTAGTGCCTGGATGATGTGCATTCAGTATGTGGACTATCCTCAGGACAACCGCAAAAGACCCTTTGAACACACACTCGAACTATTACGCCAAAATCGCTCTGGCCCCATGGGCTTTGGTTTAGTGATCGTGTTTTTTACTATGATCCCTGTTGTGAATATTTTGGTTATGCCCGTTGCTGTGGCTGGCGCTACTATTATGTGGTTTGAGCAGTATAAAAATTAAACGTAACCCGTTGCTCTAATACTAAGAGCAGCGGGTTTATTCCTACTTACAAGACATTAATAGTCGACGAAATTAACGCCTTCTATTTCGCAAGTTTTATCGTTATTGCTTCCTCTCCAGTTTGGCGAATCATAAGCATTAATACGAATTCTCGACTTCGCGTGATAAGCAGAAAGCAAAACACTCATCACCGTATCTCTACCCGGTGAGTCCGCCGATACATAATAACCAGCAGTACACTCTTCAGCAGGATTAGATAACTTCACAAAAATATCACCAGGAGCACTACTCCGATTATAAACAGAAAGATAAGTGATATTGCTAATGCCGCTATATACATAGGCGGCTTTTGCATTCACCACAGCCCCCAATAAAACAGCAGACAAAAGTAATTTAGATAAACATAACTTCATAAAGAATTCCTTAGATACTAAATATTCGACTATTGTCGATATGGCGAAAAAGAAATCTATTGGATTATGCCATACGACCCTATGAGTATATCAAAAAACGACCAGTTTAACTTAGGTTAAATATAAGTCATCTTGGGGTCTGCTGTGATACTATTAGCGCTCATATGTATTAGTTAGATTCATAAACCAACCAGGATGATTAACAACTTGTTTAAAGAGATTTTGGAGAGGAGAGTACTTCAAATTGTTGGAGGTTATCTGGCATTTGTTTGGTTATGTGTCGAGATGTCTAGCTGGCTTTCTGGGGAATTTAACTTAAGTACCCGGTTTCCTTTGCAATTTGCAGTGTTTTTTCTCACGCTGCTACCCGCTGTAACTTATGTCGCCTACAATCATGGCGCTAAAGGGCGTGATGAGTGGTCAAAAAAAGAACTCTGGCTCATCATTGTTAATTTAATCATCAGTGGCGGAATACTTGCTTATATCTCTAACAAGGCAGATAAAACACTTGAAGTGGTCGTCGAAAAAAGCTCGTCACGTCAGCCTCCCTTAATAGCCATTATTCCACTAAAAAATCTGAGTGATGAAGACAACGCTTGGTGGTCTCAAGCTTTCACTTTATTGCTACAGATGGATCTAGAACAAAATAAAAACATACGTGTGGCAAGTTCAATATCGAGCTCCTATTTCGCCTATAACTCATCCGGTTCAGCTCTACCTATTGAGCACAAAAACCTTAAATCTTCAATTTACATTGCTAACAAGATTGCAGCGCAGTACCTGTTAACAGGAGAGCAAGCTAGCACAGGCGACAACCATCAACTGAAGCTTTCACTTTATTCAACAAATCCAGTCAAAAAAATAAAGGATATGCAGTGTGATGACTCCTTAGTGAACTGCGTCGACCAATTCACACAAGATATCACTCAAGCATTGAATCAGAAATGGGAGGGGGATGACTACCCCGCTTTGGAACTTGTAACCAGCAATGTCAGCGCTTTAAAAGACTATACACAGGGCCTAATTTCTATTCGTAAGAGACAACTTGATAAAGCATTAGAGTTATTGGAAAGCGCAGTATCGAAAGACAGCCAGTTTGCTCTAGCATTAGCAGAATTAGGCGTTGCTACCGTACAAAAAACAGGTAATAGCGAAGAGTCTTTACAATACGTTAATCGGGCACTCAAATATCACTTTAAGCTGCCCAATGATCTAGTCTACGTATTAAAGACCGCTAAATTTAACTATGCTCACCAATACGATAAACAGCAACAGTTACTAGAGTCATGGAACTCGATGGAAAGCAACAATATCTACGCTAAGATCGAGTTGCTTATGTTTTATATGACTTTTTCCAAAGTCAACAAAACCATAAAGTTATTAGAAGAAGTATCACTCACGCACAAACAGTATAAATCTTTGCTTGCTAGACAGTACATGTTGATGGGAGACTTAAAGAAAGCTCAAACGCTTTACACTTCCTTATACGCAGAAGCTCCAGAACAACACCACTATCTGGCTCAAATCGCAAGAACTTATCACTTCTCCGGCGAATATGAGAAAGCTCATAGCTTGCTTGATGAAGCAGCACTCCTTTTAGGAAATTCTGCGGAAGTTGACCAATTACGAAGCCGCTTTTTTATTCGAGAAGGACGATATAATGATGCACTCCCCTTGCTGACCAGCCTAGATTCTTTCTCTGGCTCCAAGGATGAAGGGTTAGCTTTAGCCAGCAACTATCGCATGCTTAACCAGCCTGAAACTGCTATTGAAATTTACAAACGCTTAAAGTCTAAAAAATCGCAAATGATGGTCCATCAATTGCAAATCGACAGCGAGCTCGCATTAACCTATGCCGAACAAAGTCACTTTGAGAAAGCCAGAGAAATTACGCTCGCACTTTCAGAACGATATGACCATGAGGCACAAAGCTATATCGAACAAATACAGCTGCATATTGAAACTTTAGCTAATAACAAAAGTCAAGCTCACCGTTTGATCAAAAAGATTAAAGATAAATACAAGCTGCTAGACTCCCGCTTACTTTATGCGGACATATCTGAATGCATTTTTGATAGCCGTGAGGGTGTGATCAAAGCAAGCAGTTGTGAATCCGCCTTTAAACGTGTCAGAGAAACAGGTAACCAATATTCCACTAGCTCCCTGTTCAAGTTATTTAATCTTTATTATGCAAAGTATTTACTAGAACATTCTAAACAATCAGAAGCCAATGAGTTTTTGGAGACATCGCTGAGATTTTGGCCTGCTCAGCAAGAGTTACAGGAATTGAAAGAAGCTAAAGCTCTGTGACAGAGCTATAGCTTGATTGACTATAAAATATAAACAGGCAGCTTAACTATCGCAATATTAGCGTTTACCAACCATTAATTTGAATTTAGGATGGGCGACAATGTCCTGAATTGTTTTTTGAACCGCTGGAGCCAGTGACTCAGCTACTTTTTGACAGGCTCGATCGGCGACCCAGAATGACTCGAAAGGATAAATAGTATTTACTTCAAATGATTCATTACCATCAGTGAAAGACAAACGGATGTTCCAATTTCCAGAGCCTAAGTTTGAATTAAAGTCGATATGTTCAAGTTTTCCTTTCAACTTAACAGCGGAGTCTTCCGAGAAAACTTCAGCTAATTTAAGCTCACTCTTAAAAGCTTCAAAGATATAGCTCTCATAGGTTTGACCATTAGGTGTCTTTACAGGTCCCGCAGCTCGGCAACCTATGGATTTTAAATCAGAGTTAAAAGAAGAGAACTCACTGATTTCGAATTTATTAAAGCTTTCGTTAGAGATCACCTTCACGTTAACGGCAGATGGTGAGTATGGTGTAGCCTGAAAAGTACAGCCAGATAAAAAAAGGATAGAAGCAGCGCCGACTAATGCGACTCTCTTATTAATGCAACTTAGCATGTATTTAACTCCGATTATAAAAATAATAAATATGCTTACAGTAATTTAACTGTCAAAACCTGATATGAAATATCGTATAAAACAGGACGCACCAATTCACTACAAAAATCAGGTAGCAAAAAAGAAGCAGTCTAGTATTAATTAATGACCTATTTTTAGGGCGAATACTTAAATATATCCAGAGACTGTAAATAACTCTGTGTAACTGTCTATTATTAACCTATTGAATAGGAGATGGTAGACCGATGGACAAGAAAGAAATTGAAGCCTGGGCACGTAAAGCAGCTAAAGGTATCAAGACAGAGGAA
>NZ_JAMXSB010000015.1 GCF_024124665.1 Pleionea sp. CnH1-48 | reverse complement strand
CCTGCAAAGCCTGCTCTGCTATCTCAACATCAAAGCTCCCTTCTACACGCAACGCTATCGGCATGTTGTACTCTGGACTGCCGCCTTCCAACTGGTCGATAAACCATAAACGTTGTTGCGCAAAGGAGCACACAAAGTCTCGCTCTTCATCCCTTAACGCCGTCACCGCTGGACGCACACGACCACTTTCCAACAACGACACTCTCTGCGCCAAATCTTTTAACATCGGTGACTCAAACACCGCCTTCACATGACTCTCTACACCCAGCTCCGCTCGCATCTCCGATACCAGGCGCACCGCCAACAACGAATGACCACCCAGCTCAAAGAAATTCGACAACGCACTGATGCTTGATAATTCTCGCTTCAACAACACCGACCATAAGCGCGCCAATCCCTCTTCCCAATATCCCGATGGCGCTACATACGACGCTTCACTCGCTCCCGACTCTAAACGCGATAACGCCCGCTTATCCACCTTCCCATTCGCCGTTAACGGAAACGCCGACAACAACACAAACACCGAAGGCATCATATAATCCGGCAAACACTGCTCTAAACCCGACTTCAGTTGCGCCAACGCCGAGTCGCTATCCACGCCGTCTTCCAATACCACATAGGCGCGTAACACTTTATCTCCTGAGCCCGCGCCTTCAGCCAACACCACCGCACTCTTCACGCCCGGCTGTTGCAATACCTGATGCTGAACTTCACCCAACTCAATACGGAAACCCCGTACCTTAACCTGGTCGTCTTCTCGTCCTAGATACGCCAAAGCACCGTTCGGTAAATAACGAACCACATCACCCGTTCGATACAAACGTCCCGCTCCAAAAGGATTCTCTATAAAACGCTCTGCGGTAAGCTCATCACGGTTACGATAACCAGCGGCCACACCGGCACCGCCAAGATACAATTCGCCCACACTACCAAAGGGCAACAACTCTTGATGATTGCCAAGTACATATCCCTGGCTATGGCTTACTACCTGCCCAATGACAGGCACATCTTCCAGGCACTCAGCAAACACCGCATAAGTCGAATAGGTTGTGTCTTCCGTTGGGCCATATAAATTTATAACTTGTTCACAGGTTCCTGCATCTAGCAATCCATTTACTAACTCGGCACTTAATGCTTCCCCTGCCAAATTGATCGCTTTTACTCCTGGCGGAATCGCATCAGCATCAAGCAAACTTTTTATTGCCGAAGGTACGGTGTTGATAAGAGTCACTGCTACGGAATCGTCTAGCAAGCTTAAAGCGTCATCCACTAACACACATTGATGGCCAAGACTTAGCGGCACAAATAATTCGAATACTGATAAATCAAAATTCAGTGATGTGCTTGCCAATACACGCGCCAGAATGTCAGCGGAATACGAAGCCTTTGCCCAAGACAATAATGCCAGTGTATTTCGGTGACGAATTTCAACACCTTTGGGTTGTCCTGTTGAACCCGAGGTATAGATTACATAAGCAAGACCGTCACCTTCTAACTCAAGCTCATCAATCGGTAAGTTCTTGTCACTTTGCTCTGCCAGTACCGCAGATAAAGCATCCAATACAAGAGTCTCTATGGCGACATCATTCCAGCTCTTTGCCACTGATCTATCAGTTATTAATAAAGCCAGCCCAGCATCTTCGGCTAAGAATGACAAACGCTCTGCAGGATATTTAGGATCGAGTGGCACATAAACACAGCCCGCCTTTAGTGTTGCTAATACAGCAATCACCATGTCTAATGAGCGCGACATGCTTATTCCGACTCGCGCCCCTGTCTCAATCGACTTTTGCTCTCGCAAATAATGCGCAAGTTGATTCGCGCGCGTATTTAAAGCCTGATAAGTCAGATGATCTTCACCATATATCACAGCGACAGCATCTGGTTGTTGCGCAGCTTGTTCTTCTAATCCCTGATGAATCACCTCATAAGGCAGCATCTCGCCCGATGCTGGCTGCAGCTCTTCCAGTAAGTACTTTTGTTCTTCATTCGATAACATCGGCCAATGTGGCATAGCCGTATCAGGGAGCGTTACAACATGAGCTAACAAACCTTCGAAGTGGGCTTGCATACGACGAATCATCGGCTCACTGAAAATAGAGTCGTCATACACCCAGGCCAGGAATAATCCTTGCTCGGTTTCTTGTGCAATCAGCTCAAGATCAAACTTGGCAACAACCGCAGCATAAGGCATTTGTGAGAAAGATAATCCATCGAGTGCCAAAGGTGCTGAATCGCCAATATTCATGGTGAGCATAATTTGAAACAACGGAGAGTGTTGCGTACTTCGTGTTACCTGACAGCGCTCAACTAAAAGTTCAAAAGGAACGTCCTGGTTTGCTTGTGCATCCAGATTAACTTGTTTAACGTGTGCAAGGTAATCACCAAAGTCCTTATGATCGGTAGATGTTCGCAATACTAACGTATTGACAAAAAAGCCAATAAGAGACTCTAGTTCTGACTGTGCTCGATTGGCGATGGGTGTGCCTATTACCCAGTCATGGTTGTTGCCATGACGACTTAGTACCAACCCCAATACTGCATGCAACAGCACAAACAAAGACACTTGATGTTGAGCAGCGAGTTGTTGTAGTTGTTGACTCAACTCTAACGAAAGCCGGCCAGATATCATTTTTCCACTGTGTGACTTTTGTTGTGGTCGAGGTGCACATAAAGGCAAGCTATGCACCACGGGTGCATTTTCTAATTGTGACTCCCAATAGCTAAGTTGCTGTTCTAAAGCCTCACCACTTAACCACTCTCTCTGCCAGTGAGCATAGTCTAAATACTGAATGGGCAATGGTGGCAACGAGAAGCTTTTGCCCTGTTTTAACGCTTCGTAATAGGCAACAAATTCTTTAACTAATACACCAAATGACCAACCATCTGAAGCAATATGATGCATGTTAAACAACAAAATGCCTTCGTTGTGAGAGTTTGTTGTTCCGATGCGAATATAAGAAGCACGAATCGCCAGATCTTGCTGCAAGTTGAAGGGATGATGATTATCTTCATCAATTAATTGATAAACTTGCTGTTGTTGAGTCTCTTCGTTCACATTACGCAGATCATGAACAGCCAAAGTAAAATGAAAGTCCGAACTCACCCTTTGCACAGCAACGCCATTCTCATCGAAATACTGTGTGCGCAAAATCTCATGGCGCTGGATAATTTGATTAATAGCCGTTTCGGCTAACTCAGGCTCAAAAGTACCTTCAACTTTGAAAGCAGCAGCAATATTATATTCTGGCGTACCTTGTTGTAAATTATCAATAAACCACAACCGCATTTGAGAATAAGAGAGGGCCCCTTCCTTTTCGCCTCTTGCTTCAATAGAGAAGTGACTGGCATCAACTTCTTGTCGTTTTACATCAATGTGCTCAGCTTGTTGACACAATACAGGACGTTCAAATACTTCTTTTAAGGTAAGTGCTACTCGAAAACGAGTATTGACTTCCATTAACAATCGCGTCAATAGCAAAGAATGCCCGCCAAGAGCAAAAAAGTTTGCATGGCGAGAAATGCTACTTAAATCAACTTGCAGCAACTCACTCCATATTTTGATGAGTTGAGTTTCAGTATCTGACACCGGTGCTTCGATGTCTTCAGCATTAACAGAAACCTTAGGCTCAGGCAGCGCTTTACGATCAATTTTTCCATTCAAAGTTTGAGGCAATGTAGTCATCACTTCAAAAAACGTCGGAATCATGTGTTCTGGCAGGCTAGAAGCTAAATGTGCTTTCATATCGACCACCAGATCTTTTGAATCAAGATCCGATTGTACATAAGCTACCAGAGACGCATCATCGGCTGTTCGCTTATGCAGAACAACAGCAGCGAGATCAACGCCTTTAACCTGTGACAAAACGGCTTCAATTTCTCCTAGCTCAATACGAAAGCCGCGTAGTTTTATTTGGCTATCCATACGACCAAGAAACTTAAGCTTGCCCGTTGACGTCCATAACGCTAAATCACCCGTTGCATACATTCGCTCGCTAGCGCTGTGGATGTCTTCAACAAATTTTTCCTGACTTAATTCAGTGCGATTCAAATAGCCTCGAGAAATTGCAGAGCCGGCAATAAAAAGCTGCCCTTTGGCACCAATAGGTACTCGACGTCGCTTTTCATCCAATACATATGTACGGTAATTATTGATGGGATTGCCGATATGAATGCTGTCACTACCAGGGTCAACTTTATCGCAAGTTGACCAAACCGTAGCCTCGGTTGGCCCGTACATGTTAAATATTTCTGCCTGAGTGGTCTCAGCTAGCGTTTGAACCAAGTTATGAGGTAATGCTTCTCCACCTAAAAATATTTTCTTTAAACTACGGAGTTGATCCGGCTTTGCTTGTTGGACCAACTGCATTAATGCAAACGAAGGCGTACACTGGATATGAGAAATATGGTGCAGGTCAATTTGTTCAGCAATCGATAGATAACTCGAAAGTTGGCTAGACTCTTGAGCCGACAAAGCCGAGAGCTTTTGATCATTCGCAATAACCGTTGAAAACCCGTAGCACAAGGTACCAAGTATTTCGAGCACCGATATATCAAAGGAAATGCCCGTAACGGCCAACCACTTGCCAACGGTTGAGTCATCAAATGCAAATGCCATAGCTTGTAAAAAGGTCATTACATTTTGATGAGAAATAGACACACCTTTTGGCACTCCCGTAGAGCCCGATGTGTATATTACATAGGCCAGACTGTCTGGCACACACGTACTTTGGGAGATGTACGATTTATCAAAGGAAGCTAGCGCATCAAAGGTACAATCCTCTTGCGTTAGGATGACTGCGGCACCACTATCCTTACGCATAGCATCCAGTCGAGCCTCTGGATAGCCTATTTCAAGAGGTAAATATGCAGCTCCTGATTTTAGTACTCCCAAGATCGCAACGACCATCTCTAAACTTCTAGGAATACTTATTCCAACGATAGCCTCTTCACCAAGTTGGCATTGAGCCAAATGGTGCGCCATCTGATTCGAACGTTCATCAAGCTCCTTATAACTTAGACTTGACTCACCATAAATCAAAGCAACGCGGTCAGGGTTCTGTTGTACCTGTCGATCAAAGACATATAACAAGGTCTTACCTGAATTTTGAACAACTTCTTCTCCAGCTTCCCACTCAATAATTGATGCGAACTCTTGACCTGGCAGCAACTCAAAATCACTTAAAGGCTGTTCGATGTTATGACAAACCTGCTCCAATAAGAATGTAAATGACTTTGCAAAACGCTCAATCGTTGAGCGAGCAAATAGTGCTTTGACAAATCGCCACTCTAAAGTTAACTGCCCATTGCTTTCCTTTGCCGCTAACTCTAAATCAAACTTAGCGTTATTTATTTCTGAGGAAATATTGTTAACCTCAACACTCGGCAATTTAATATCAGCAGACTCTTGGCTATGCAATGTCAACAAAATTTGGAACAGTGGAGAATGAGCAAGACTTCGTTCTGGTTGTAACTTATCAACTAGAACTTCAAATGGAACATCCTGGTTAGAGAAGGCATCTAATACAGTACTTTTGTTATTTTGTAAAAACTGACTAAAAGTGAGATGATTTTCAACATCACTTCTTAAAACTAAGGTGTTGGCAAAAAAGCCTATCAGAGCTTCTAGTTCTCGTTGTGAACGCCCTGCTACTGGTGTACCAATCGCAATGTCTTGCTCTCCGCTCCAACGACTTATCAACAATGAAAAAACACTATGAAGTAACATAAACAGTGTTGTATCCTGCTGCTGACAAACCTGCTTAAGAGATTGCAGGGAGTCAGCAGAAACCTCCACCGATAACGACTCACCCGAAAAAGACTGTTCCTGTGGTCGAGAGTAATCGGTAGGCAGGCCATGCAAAGGAGGTAAGTCAGCAAGTTTCTTTAACCAATAATGAACTTGATGATCTAAGTGCTCTCTGTTTTCATGCAGCCAGTAGGCATAATCTAAATACTCTATTGGCAGTTCCGTTAATGTAGGAGCTCTTTGTTCAATGCCAGATTGATAGAGCTCAACAAATTCACGAATAAAGAGTCCAATAGACCAGCCATCACAAGCTATATGATGAATAGTCAACTGAACTACATGATGCTGCTCTCCTAGCTTGATTAATAGAGCCCTCAACATCACATCTTGCGAGAGGTTAAAAGGTTTGCAAGCTTCTTCTTCTATCGCTTCTCTAACGCGCAAACTAGTTATATCACAAGCGTTTTGACTCAAATCCAGATGTTGCAACTGAAAATCGATACTTTCTTGAACGTACTGGCGTTGTTCAGACTTACCATATATCGTTCTAAGCGGCTGATGTCGCTGAATAATAGTGGCTAATGTTCTGTTAAGCAGATCGACATTTAAATTCCCTTTTAGCTCTAACGTTAAGGGCATATTATATTGATGACTTTCAGCTTCGAGTTGATCGACAAACCACAATCGATTTTGAGTAAATGACAGTGGTCCTGATAGTTTATTCAAGCGAGTTATAGGCGAGGCTTTAGGGCCACTATCTTGCTGCTCAAGAAAATCAATTAACGCTTGTTTGTTTGCCTTTAGCTGCTCAATTAAATCTTCACTCGGAAAGTCGTCAAACATGACATCTAACTGTCCTTCAACCACTTCTAAATGAACTGATTGTTCGGCACACGCTTGTAATATTTCTTTAATTTGCATAAGTTAGATCCGTTTATAAAGTCACTTTGTTTTTCAGCTTTTGTTCTTCAAATACTAAGAATTCGGTCGCACCATTTGCAGAGTTAATCACCGAAGAAGTACTTTTGTCCCTTACACCCCGTAAAAAGCTTCCGCCGTAGGTTCCACCCAACGAAAAAACACCCCACACCATGCGGAAGGCGCCTGCTCCTTCGATAGAATCAGCACTGACAACCAAGTCTGGAGCGCAGTACGCTTGATAAAGCCAGTCATTATCGAGCTGGCTATTCACAACTTCTTCCCATTCTTCTTGAGTACTTGATCGCCCAACGACTACATCGAAGCCTTGAGCTGAATGAGATTTCTTTAAAACTAACTGCTCTTTCTTTAGCACCACCAGATCAGATACCTGATAACGCTCGCCTTGCCATATAACAGATTCACTACCTACTTTCGCAGTCCAAGGCACATGTCGGTTAATAAGCGAAATTTCTTCTGCTGTCATCTCTTGCTGCACAAAGTCTTCATGCAATAAAGCAAAAATCAACTTGTTTCCCATTAGCGTATGATTGGCGTCATCGGGATGATAGAAATGTCCAAGTGACGATGCCGCTTGAATATGGTTATAAAGTTTCTCCGACATGTCTTCACTGTTTTCTATTGATAACATCAATGTATCCATTTCCATGCCATCAAAACGAATATAGCCGTCTACAGTGACGTCAAGATCATCGATATTAGCCATAAAGAAAACATCCCCCTTTGCAAAATAAGAGGGTCTAACATTTTCGTAAACACCACGGAAAGCTCGCTGCATTTTCTCGAGCTCGTCTTCAGCGATACCAGGAACAAAAAACAAGATATTGCCTGTTGCCGAATCACCTTTCTTACGATTAATTGATTGAATCAACCATTTGAAAAGGCTTTCGCAAACAGGGTGATGACGTAAATTCCAATCTTTTGAGTCAGAAAAATCTTGCAATGAAGACAACACTTCTCTTTGTAGCCAGTCCATCTGCCATCCACCTAAAGAAGCCCCGCAATTCAACTCAAGAAGTTTAAAGTCGCCTTGCTCTACGATAGCATCGTATCGAATAGGGATATCATTAGCATTAAGTTCATACTGAGCAAAAAACTCAAAGATAATAGGAGGCACGTTTAAATAGTCGCAAAAGTTATCTCGGCCTCTAGAGTGCAGAATTTTGAGCGCTTTAAAGAAAATGGCAGGAAAAGATCGAACCATATCTTTCATTTTATTCAAGAAAGATTCGTCGACTATGCACGGCCAAGGACTAACCACATGGCTATCATTATAATTGTGCATAAACACATCAATACGCTCTGAACGATAATTGAAAGGTTTATTTGCAGTGCTCTCGTGATTAACCAAAAGCCCCGCTAGCTTCTCATATAACTTAGAATAGTGACCATTATTCTTTTCAATACCTTCTTGATACATTTTTTACTCCCAAAATAAAAACACTAGAGTGATATTTTGTTCTTCTTTTCTTTTTTATCTGTCACTCTATTTAGCAATACTTTTTGCTCAATTAACTGCGCAACCTCTTTCACACTATGACGCTCAAAAAAGTCACGATAATCTAACTCGATATCAAAAGACTCTTTAACCATCGAAAAGAACCTCGTAACCAATAAAGAATGACCTCCGATATCAAAAAAAGCATCTGAAACACAAATATCTTGCGTTTCTAACAACATCTTCCACATGTCAATAACAGCTTGCTCATATTCATTAGCAGGAGCAATTAACTCACGAGGTTTCCCTATTTGAACTTTCGACCTTAACTGCTTATGGTCGACCTTCCCGTTTCCAGTCAATGGAATATCATTCAATAAAATGATATCTGCTGGAATCATATAACTCATAAGAGACTGGCGAAGGTGGCTTTTGATCAATGAAATGTCTATAGACTTATTGTCTTTTGTTGATACAAAGGCAATAATTTGTTCATCAGAATGTTCTTTCTTGATTGCATCAACAACAACTTTTTCGACACCATCAATATTTAAAATTGCGCGCTCAATTTCTGCAGGTTCGATACGAAAGCCACGGATCTTAATTTGTCTATCCATTCGTCCCATACACACGATATCGCCATTAGCGAGATAATACCCAAGATCACCCGTCAAGTAGATTCGATCTCGCACATCGCCGGTATATGGGTTAGTGATGAATTTAACTGAAGTCCGTGTAGCGTCGTTATGATATCCCAGTGTTAAAAACGGGCTTCTAATCCCTATCTGCCCTAGCTCTCCGATAGAACAAGTATTCAAGTCATCACTTAGAATAACGGCTTGAACATCAGCGACACCGGTACCAACAGGCACGGTAGAAAGCTCTAAATCGCGCTCACTTTTAACATGACAATAACTAACAGCACGGCTGGTTTCTGTAGAGCCATATACGTTGATGATATCAACTCGAGGAGCTAAGTTTTTAAGCCGCTTTACATGCTCAACCACCAAGGGCTCTCCAGAGAAAAAGATATGCTGAAGATCAGGCAAGCTTTGAATAGATTCCGATAATATAAAACGAGACAAGCTGGGCGTTAGATGAAGGCTCGTTATTTCTTTTTCTTGTACCCAATGACCCAACACCCCGGGTTGATAATCAGCATCACCAGGGATAAAAAGCGAGGCGCCTATGGATAGCGGTGTAAAAATGTCGCGTTGCAAAGGGTCATGCATTAGACCTGATAACATGCCAAACCTGGAACATTCATCAAGCTTAAAGGTTTGTGCCATCCAGGGTGTGTAGGCTGTCAACGAACCATGACAACCTCGAATCACTTTAGGCTGACCTTCCGTTCCAGACGTGAAAGTAAGGTAAGCGACATCAAGAGGATCGACAGAAAGCTCCAAAGCATCAAGATCGGAGAAGTCATCAAAGTTATGATGACAAATATTTATTACACAACATCGATTCTCTTCGACCCAGTTATTAATGGCAATAGATTGAATGGAGCTTTCATCTAATGTCATCAAAAAACAAGGTTCTGTCACATCAAGCTGATATGTCAATCGGGATGCAGGTGAATCTTCAGTTACTAAAACGTATGCTCCACCAGACTTAAATACTGCAAGCATGGCAACAACCAGCCAGTCGTTTCGCTTCGCTACAATCGCTACGACATCGCCTTTTTTTAGCCCTAACTCTTTCAGTCGCTTTGCATAACCATCAGATATTTTATCAAGCTGTTGATAAGTCCAGTTCCTCTGACTACTAGACAATGCAACCTGCTCAGGACTGCTGGAGGCATGCTGTCTGAAGCACTCATGAACGGGTCCAGGCCAACTCATGCTCAATGATTGGTTTAAACGAGGTAGGCAATCGACAATGGGTGCTAATTCATTAACATTCTGCTGTGCAGTTCCATTAAGATCGTACTGAGAACAAGGCAAAGATTCATCTAGAGCAATGCCTTCAATTAAACGAATGTATTGACTTACCATTAGCTTTATTGCACTGCGACTGTATTTTGATAAGTCGAAATGGAACTTCAGCTCAACTTCGTCATGACTATCATCAATATAAAGGGTCAATTCAAATTTGCTGTCGATCTCTGGCGCATATTCATACTCCGCCTTAAGGCGCGAGTTCTCCATTTCTATCTGTGGAATATTAAGGAAGTTAATAAACACCTGAAAAAGTGGTGTTGAATCGCTACGTTCCACTTCGACTTCTTGCAAGATGTGCTCAAATGGAACATCTTGATTCGACAGCACATTGGCTACATTATCAATCTGCTGTTTAAAATACCCTACAAACGATTGGGAACTATCAACCTGGCTTCTAATTGGAAGATTGTTAAGAAAAACACCCAACATATCTTCCGTTCCAGGAATATTTCTACCCGCAACGGGGGCACCAATAATTAAATCTTTTTCGCCTGTTAGTCGAGATAGCAACAAAGAAAATGATGACTGAAAAAAGTTAAATAGACTGCCTTGATATTGGCGTGACAGTAGTCTAATTTGGTGCGATAAGTCTGAAGGCAACTTATACACAACCTCATTAGATACATTCTCTTTCTCCCAGTTTTTTGCAGAGACAGGAAACAAAGAAAGTTTCTGCTGAGCACCGTCAAGATAAGATATCCAGAAGTCTTTCTGTTCTTGGTAGTGGTGAGTCTTAAAGAATTCTTGTTGCCATATAGAATAGTCAAAAAAGTCTAACTGGTGTTCATTTTCCTTAGGGATAGACTCTATATTTTCATAACGAGAAAATAGTTGGTTAACAAATAAAGAGAGAGACCAGCCATCAGCAATCAAATGATGGAAACTAAGATAAAGCATCCACTCTTGGTCTGATAGTTTTATAACCATAACTCTGAGAAGCAGGTCATTTTTTAGATCAAAATGCTTTACACTATGTTCATGGCCAATTGCTCTCGCTTCCAACTCTTGTTTATCAGTATTAAAGCTTGATAAATCATGAAAGCTAATATCAAGACTCTCTGCATGATGTGTTGACTGAAAAACATCATCTCCCAACTGTGCCACTTTAGCTTTTAACACTCGATGTTCTCTAAATAGCGAGTTAACCGCTAACTGAAGATGCTCAAAGTTTAACTCTCCTCGGACCCTGACACCTCCAGAAATGTTATGAGCATTCGAATCTTTATTGAGTTGCTCAGCGAACCATATCCGAAACTGCGTTGTCGACAATGTTACCTGTTCAACGCTTGTTGTTTTCTCTATCGGTGCAAAAGCGCGACCATGGGTACCTTGAATACATCGAGCTATTGCTCTGATCGTCATATCCTTGAACACATCTCTAGATGACAGTTGGCTATCAAAGGTATGTGCAATGGCTTCGATCATCCGAGGAATCAGCAGTGAATGCCCTCCCATTTCGAAAAAATGAGTATTCACACAGACCTGCTCTTTTGACATCGTGAGCAAATCAGCCCAGATATCGCGCAATTTCTCTTCTAACGAGCTGCCAGGCTCCTCTATGCTCTCTGCATCCAGAGTTAAATCCGGTTTAGGCAATGCGCCCCAATCAATTTTTCCATTTGTTGTTAATGGGAAGTTATCTATCACTACAAACGCTTGCGGACGCATATACTCAGGCAAAAGTTCTTTAACTTTTTGTTTAACCTTACCGAGAGTATCACTAACTTCCAGTGAGTCGTCAGCCAACACTAAGTATGCCGCCAGATAGGGTTCGTTCGTTATGTGATAACAACATCGAATAGCAGCCAGCTTAACGTCTGCTAGCTCAATGATTACAGTCTCAATTTCTGCGGGTTCTATTCGATAGCCACGAATCTTTATTTGCTCATCTATTCGACCAGCAAAAACCAGCTCGCCAGTCGGTAATCGATAAGCCAGATCACCAGAGCGATATAGCTTTCCGTTGCCGTAAGGATTGTTTATAAACGCTTTACTGGTAATATCTTCTTTGTTCAGATAATGGGACGCGAGTGGACCACCAATATAGATTTCACCAGTCATACCAATTGGGGCCATACTCTGGTTTTCATCAAGTAAATAGACGGATCGATTCTTTAATGGCTTGCCAATACGGACACAATGGCCATCAAACTCAGAAATTTCCTGAATAAGTGAGGTAATAACCGCCTCGGTAGGGCCATAAGCATTATATAATTTGCAGTGCTGAGATGCGCCTTGGCTAAACCACTCGTTAACTACGCCATGGCTTAACGCTTCTCCGCCCACAACAACACGACCTAAACTCAACTCTGACCAAAGCTGTTTATCACTGTGTTTTAATAATAAAGATAAGTAAGCCGGGGTTAAGTCAGTAATCGACACATTGTGTTGTCGAACATATTGAATGAAAGCATCGGGAGCTATCAGTTGATCGCTGGATAAAACAACAGCAGCACCAGAAAATAAGCAAGCCAGAGTTTGCTCGAGGAAGGTATCAAAACTGTATGCATTCAATTGCAAAGAAACATCATGCTCATCAATGCTCAAATAATCGATAATGCTTTCGATATGCTTTACTATAGCTTGCTGTTCGACAGCAACACCTTTTGGTTTTCCTGTTGAGCCAGATGTATAAATAACATAGGCGATGGCTTCTTCGTGTCCATAACAGATAGAAGCTAAATCTGCACTAATAGGCGCTTGAGACTCTGCTTGAGAATCCCAACATAGTTGAGCCACGCTCTGCTCTGCTATCTTACCGCTTGTCATGGATGAGGTAAGTACTAAAGCCACGTTGGCATCAGATAATATGTATTTAACACGTTCTTCTGGTGCAGAAGGGTCAATGGGTACAAAAACCAGTCCAGATCGTTGTGACGCAAGAAGTGTAACAAGAAGATCGGTGGAGCGCTCCATACATACAGCAAGTGATGCGCCTACTGGTAAATTCAACTTATGCGTCAAATGCTCAGATAAAGTCGTAACTTTATGTATTAGATCAACGTAAGAAAGGACCTTGTGTTCACAAATTGCTGCTGTCCTATCTAAATGCAAAGTGGCCGTTTTATAAAACGCGCCATAAACGCCTTGATTAGCACAGTGTACTTTTTGCTCAACTGGATAATTAGAAAAATTGAGCAACTGTTCATGCTCTTGTTCTGATAACAATGAAATCTTATCTATCGGAAGATGGGCATCCGTTAACATCTGTTCGAACAACCACGACATGCGTTGACAAAACCAGTTGATCTCTTTTGCGCAAAACATGCTTGTTTGGTAATCAATTAGGATATCAGTGCAATCTGTACCAGCACTGTCCCAAATGGTAAAAGTAAAAGGAGTTCGCTCATGGAAATGCGAAAGGTAATGCAGCTCAGTGGATTCAGAGTCAAACTCAATATCATTGCCAAGTTTTAAATAATTGAAGTCGACGTCAAACGGAGCCTTTTGTGATTCAGCAATCTTTAACTTACGTAGCAACTCACCTATTGGATAACGTTGGTGACGATAAATCTGCTTTTGTTGACGAGCAACCTCCGCTATGAGACAGCTTAAAGTCATTTCGCTTCGAATATTACCAGCGAAGGCATTGATTCCAGTAAAGACGCCAATGGTATGCTTTTCTTTGGCTGTACGGCGATTATGAACAGGCAGCCCAATAGTTAGCTGACTACGATGATAACCACGATAAAAGTAGATAAGAAGAGCAGCCAAATAAACTTGGCTTTCTGCGACACCATGAACTTCTGCTAACTGAGTAACTCGTCTTTTATCGCTGGATGATAAATGCCAAGTTTTCCTTTCGCTTTTCTTTCCTACACTTTTGTCCTCAAAACGATGATAGCGATTACCAAACATCCCCGAAGAAATTTTTTGGATGTGTTCTTCCCAAAATGCTTTATCTTTTCTATAACGCTCACTCTCAAGATATTCTGTTTCTTTAACAACAATTTCATGCCATTTTAAACTTGCTTTATCTGTTGTCTCTCCACGATATAATTGTCCAATCACCTGAGCCCAGTTATAAAAGCCCACACCATCCATAATGATATGGTGCGCAATGCCGACATATCGATATCCCTGAGTCCCCAAGTCGAGGAGAAAAGCTTTAAACAGCGCCTCTCCATCGACATCAATAACCTGACAAAATAAATTTTCCAACCAATTATCAGCATACTGTTCTGGCTCTTTCATTGAAGAAAAGTCGAGCACTTCTAGTTCTGAGTTACGTTCCTTACTGATATATTGCGATACGACGCCAGACTCAACTTTCAACCGAACACCAAAGGCATCATAAGTTTCTACTAACTGTTTGTGAGCATTACATAATTTGTGAATATCTACCTTGCTAATTTGAATATACCCGCCTACATTATAAAAGGGCTGCTCCAAACTTTTTATTTGATCAAAGTATATATCTTGTTGGGTAAGAGTTAATGCGCTATCAATATCAGAATGCTCTACTAACATGTCATAGACTCCTTTCTAATTAACAATATTCAGATGCCAGTAGCTCTGGTTCATTAACCATTTGCTCGGTTTTTTCTTTTGAAGCCAGCTTACCCTGATCCATGATGAGCAAATGATCAGCCACATCAAAATAGCGCTCGTCATGGCTAATCACGACGATGGCCTTACCTTTTTGCTTTAGCTCCGGTAACAACTCTCGATAAAAGACTCGCTTAAAAACAGGATCCTGATCGGCTGCCCACTCATCAAAAAGGTAAAGTTCTTTATCTTCGAGATATGCTACTAATAACGCCAGGCGCTTTCTCTGACCATCGGATAAAGAAAGCGTAGAAAAACGTTTGTTTTTTATTGAGACCTTACTTGATAGGTGCAGCTTCTCTAAATAGTGTTGCGCCTTCTCTTCCATTTCGGGTGTTAGAGCGATCAACAATCGGTCGAACAAAAAGTAGTCAGAAAAAATGGCGCTGATGTTTTGTCTTAATGTTGCTGTAGTTTCGGCATTCAAAGCTTCGTCACCGAACTTAATGTTTCCAGAAACAGGTAAGTAATGAAGAGTGATCAGCTTACTAAGCGTTGATTTTCCAGAGCCGTTTGCCCCAATAATAAAAGTAACTTCACCCTTATTTAGAGTAAAATTAACAGGACCAATACCAAAACCCGACTCATCTTCTTTCGCATCATAGCGGAAGACAACATCATCGAAAGACACTTGAGACCAAGCAGGAGAAGCTCCAACCTCTAAGGAAACTTCTTCTTGAGGTATTTCCTTTAACAGTTGGTTGATTTTCCTGACAGAAACAAAAGCCACAGTTAGTTGCGGTATGGAGTTGAGAATAATAGCCATGGGACCAATGAGGTATAACAGCGCCATGATCACACCAACCAGTTCTTCCTGCGTGATAGCGTGGTAGTTCACAAAAACAAAACTAACCAACCCAATGACAAAAAAGCTAAGTAACTCGCCAAAGCTCGCTGTGGCATTAACTATGGTATGTGCAGTCTTCTCATTCTTTAAAATATCATTTTCATGCTGTATCAGTACTTCTTCAAAAAAGGCCTTCTTTTTTTCGTCGTTAATTTTTAGCTCTTTGGCGCCATATACTAATCCTCTGATGCCTTCCTGTAAGTCATCTCGAATGTGCCGTGCTCGAGTAAAGATCTTACGACCAAATATCATCGGTATTTGATAAGCAATAACACCACAAATGATAGAGAGTATGACCAGCTTAAAAACACTGGCATTTAGATAAAGCAAAAAGCCCAGCATTCCCATGAGAGAAACACCATTTACCAATAGCGCAGGGAAGACCCTTGCTCCCATGACCACTCTAGGCACATCCAAATTAATAGAAGCTATAAGTTTCGATGAACCAATTTTTTCGATGGCCGATATCGGAGCTTCAGTAATCTGCTTGTAAAACTGCAACCGATAGTCCCTGGATACCAAGGTTGCAACTCGCAAAAGAATAACTTCGGATATTGTTCTTACAAACAAGATCAGTATGCAAGAAACAAAAAACAATAAAGCAATTTCGTATTGCGCAACTTCTAATGACAAGAAGCTTGCAACATCTTTTTCAACCTCGGCAAAAGCAGGGTCTTTGGGTGCAACACTCATTAGAACCAAAGGAATCAGTGCAGAGTAGCCAACACCAGCCAGCGCACCTAAGACAATAGAAATGAATACCTTGTTAGGTGCTTTCTGTATAAAGCTTTCAAACAATCTCACGGTGCTTCTCCTGACAACTTTTTGGGAGAAAGGATGTAAGAAGATTCAGCCTTAGTCGGCGTTTTCATCGGATAAAACTTAACATCCCTAAACGGCTCCACCATATCATCATAATGTGAACTTCCGACCTGCCCTGATTGTCCAGTGGAGTTCATATAGATATGTGAGGAATTATCTTTAGCGAACGCCATAATTTGACGAAAACCTGCGCCAAAGGTTTGGATATAACCATCCGATTTATGAAAGGCAGAGTTCGCAACATTAATCGTATTAATTGCGCCACCCGATGGTATTTTTCTTTCAAATAACGAATCTAGCAGCTTCACATTACTAAAGGGGGTATGTGAGTAACGCGTATTTTGGATACCAGCCCACTTCCAATCCTCAGCATCATTACCAACCAGCTTTTGATATTGCTTGATAGTTGCTTCTAAAGCAGACTGGACGATATCTTCACATGTCTCAGCAACGGCGGTGTCTATGTTATTGCATAAAGGATCTTCAGACTTAAGTATCTTTAAGACTGCTGCTGAAGGTACATTAGATATTAAACTATTAAGATGTATTCGATGTGCACTATGATTCCAATAGTTTTTCAACTCGTCAGTGAATAGTTGATTGTTAAGGTTTCTCGACCAATTATAAAATATTGATGCTCCAATGCTATCTGAGTGGGCAAATCCATCCCATTGGCTTAACAGTTCAATCGCCTGTTTTTGCCAAATATTTTGCGGCTTGGTCAGAGCTAAATAGTTTCGCAGATGGGTAACACTGAGATCTTTGGTATCCGCTTGCATTTTTGCCATGTCATCCAAGCTGAATTTTTTATTGGAGTTAAGAGCATCTTTAATTAACTCTTCTATGCGTTCAGCTCGGGCAGGAAGAGCCCAATCTTGAGAAATAAAGTAAGGGTAATCATCACTTACATTTTGATTATTTGCTGAGACTAGATAGCCGCTCTTGGGATTATAAATTTGTGGCATTTCTGCAAATGGAATATACCCCAGCCACCGTTGGCTAGCCTCTGCTCCATTGGCCGGCAAAGCCCCTTTCCATCCTGCTCGCTGCGGAATTTTTCCAACACCAATAAATCCAATATTATTGCTTGTATCGGCATAAAGCAGATTGAGTGTTGGCGCCACGTGGTAGCTTGCAGCCTCTTTAAAACTATCCCAATTATCGGCATAGCTGAGACGATAAAATGATTCATAGGTAGTATCATTCGCTGCCAGGGCGGTCCAACGAAGGGACACCACCTGATCAGCTCCCTTCACTACATCACTAACAACGGGACCATTAACGGATTCTCTAACACTGATCTCTACGGGTTTTAAAGCCTTACGTAAACCGGATGGAAAATCGGCTTTTACATCGATTAATTCAACGCGTGTTTTAAATGATAACCATTGCTCATTATTCCAATAACGTTCGGGATCAGTGGGCGATACCTTTTCGATAAACAAGTCCTGAACATCGGCCATCATGCTGGTTCCCCCCCAAGCTATGTGCTGGTTTTTACCGAACACAACGACTGGCAGGCCGACCAAGCTCATTCCTTCTGTTTGTAAGCTAGCTCCCCGCTGAGTCACCGCATACCAAAGCGAAGGTATCTGCAAACCAAGATGAGGATCGTTGGCTAGAATAGGAAAGCCAGATTGAGTAAGACGCCCAGAGACTACCCAAGCGTTACTGCCAACATAGCGCCCGCCGATGTTCAACTCAGACTCTAAATGTTCTTGAATGTCTAATAAGTGATCTAGATTATTTTTAGCTGAGGCAACTTGAGAACTGCGCTGTATCTCAGATAAGTCTGTTGATGGGAACAAAGCAGAAAACTCACGATCAGATAAATAATGAGCTGCGATATATCTTTGTAGTTCTAAACGAAAATTTCCCCCGAGATCCAGAGCGAACATTTTTGCCCAGGCCAGAGAGTCTATTGGCTTCCATGGCTCAGGCTCCACTCCCATCAGAGTAAATTCGATAGGAAGGCTTGAGTGATGTTGCAGCCATGTATTTATTCCCTCAGAGTAAGCTTCTAGTGACGCTTTTGCCTCGGGACTAAGCAACTCCAAGGAACGTTCAGCAGCTTGATAAATACCAAGGGTGCGAATCCAAATATCTTGATCTAAGCTTCCACGCCCAAAAACTTCGCTCAACCGTCCTTGACTCAATCGACGTTGAACCTCTAGTTGCCACAAACGATCCTGCGCGTGAAGATAGCCCATAGCAAAATAAACATCGTTGTCTTTATTCGCTACGATATTTACTAGCCCATGCTCATCACGCGATATGCGAACGTCTTCACTGATCCCTTTCAGCTCATAAAGACTCATCTCATTTGGCAAAGGCCTAACAATGAACTCGTTATAAATAACGCCCGAAAGGATCACCAATGGAATGACAACGAACAATACTGTTCTTGTTAATAACGGATACTTAATAAACAATTAAAACTCCATTTTATTTTAAACAAGACTACTTTTTATTGCTTCTATAAAACGCAGGCATGAGCTTTTTTTTAAATTCTTTTTTTGTCAGCAATGATAAAAAATTGCCGACATCTCGATTTGAGCGAAAGAACTTTACATCCAACCTTTATAAACAATCAAGATATTATTCAGTTATGGATAATATCTTTTTTGCCAATACTAAACGTTTTCATTAGAGCACAAGAATATGAAAATAATTTTTCTTTAAAAATTAAATAAAAAACATTTTCTAAAATTTCCATAAGAGATATTTTTGCTTTTTTTCGAGTTTTCTAGGTGCAATTAAATGAATAAAAACATTAGATAAAGTACTATTTTGATATCACCAAGAGATAAGTTAACCTATTTATTTAGGGTAAATAAATTACCGCCTCTGCACCTTTCGAAATAAATAAACTCATAAAGAAATATTGGCGCATCGCAGCAGCATGTCATCAAAAAAAGCATTTATATTGGTTGAGATATGAAACTTTTATTTAGTAAATATAAAAAAATAATTTCATTGTTAAGGGAGCATTTAAAACTTTTTTTGTTAAATAAAGCTCTAAAAATAATTAAAATGATTTTGCGATTTGCGAGCACAAAAAAGTGAATTAAAACCGATAAAGTGACACACAAAAAATAATGCATGAAAATTGATAGTACAAACAGGATAGAAAATTTTCTAAGGTAAATGGCAAATACTTGGGCGTATAGCGTCTATATAAAAAGGAGTGCGAAGCGACTCCAAAAAGAAAGAACAAAAAATAACCAGCAAAACCATTTCAATGCTTTTTGATTAGCTCTGAACTGCAACCATCTCAAACGATTATATAGCAACTTGCAAAGGTGTCAGGCAGCAGTTTATCATAGTTGTCACTCCACAATACCTCAACTCAAAATCCTATGACTGTGAATATCTTTGGAATAAAAAACTGTGACACCATGAAAAAAGCTTTGCGCTGGCTTGATGATAACAATGTCGAATATCACTTTCACGACTACAAGAAAGAAGGTTTGTCAGAGCAACAGGCCAAGACCTTTCTTGAACATTGTGATATGAATCTTGTCATCAACAAGCGAGGAACCACCTGGCGTAAACTGGATGATGACATCAAAAATAATCTCGATGAAGATCTGGCCGTTAAACTGATGTTAGATAACCCTAGCATTATTAAGCGTCCATTAGTCGAGTTTAAAGGTAACTACCACCTTGGCTTTAAAGCCGCAGAATTCGAGGCTTTTTTTGCCAATGCATGATTCCGTTATTGAATTAACCAAAGCACTTATTGAGCGCCCTTCGGTTACTCCTGAAGATTGTGGCTGCCAGCAGTTAATGATGGACCGTTTGAAAGCCATCGGTTTTGATTGTGAAAAAATGGATTTCGGCGATACCGAAAACTTCTGGGCCACTCGTGGCAATGCAGAACCCGTGTTCGTTTTTGCAGGCCATACGGATGTTGTCCCTCCTGGTAATCTCGAAGAGTGGCATACAGATCCTTTTGAGGCGGTAGAAAAGGACGGCATCTTGTATGGCCGTGGCGCTGCTGATATGAAAGGCAGTCTTGCAGCCATGATTACTGCGACAGAAAGCTTTATCGCTAATCATCCCGATCACAAAGGCTGCATCGGCTTTTTGATTACCAGCGATGAAGAAGGCCACTTCATCAATGGAACTATTAAAGTTGTTGAAGCATTAATGGCACGAAATCAACCAATCACCTACTCGTTGGTGGGTGAACCTTCTTCTGGGCAGGTATTGGGCGATGTCGTTAAAAACGGCCGTCGCGGTTCATTAAGCGGTCATTTAACAGTAAAAGGTATACAGGGACACGTTGCTTATCCCCACCTTGCTAAGAACGCGGTTCACTCTTCTCTTGCTGCTTTATCTGAACTGGCTGAGCAACAATGGGATCAAGGCAACGCTAATTTCCCTCCTACCAGCTTTCAAATTACTCGCATCGAGACAGGCGCTGGTGCAGGTAATATTGTGCCTGGTATTGTGACTCTCGATTTCAATTTCCGTTATTCTACAGAACAAAGTGCTGACGGCTTAAAAGCAAAAGTTGAGTCCATTCTAAATGCCCATAAGGTTGATTACGAGCTATCATGGAAGTTGAATGGAGAGCCTTTTTTGACGCCCTCCGGAGCTTTATTAGAAGCTTCCTCTCAAGCGATTTATGAGCAATTGGGTATCAAAACACGTGCAGAAACCACTGGAGGAACCTCTGATGGACGTTTTATTGCCAAAACAGGCGCGCAGGTGGTTGAATTAGGTCCTATCAATGCCACTATTCATAAAGTGAATGAGTGTGTTTCAACTCAGGATCTGGTTGCTCTATCAAAAGTTTATGAGCAAATTCTGGAGAAGCTATTATTGTGAACGAGCAAAAGACAGAACAACTGTTACTGGGTTTAGAGCATCCTGCTTTAACCCAGCTCGAACACAATGATCAAACGATCATTCTCCACCAGGCGGTAGTGCAACCACTCAAGCAGCTTATGGATGCATCGGCCAAAGCCGGGTTAGATATTCATATCGTCAGCAGCTGGCGTTCATTCCAACATCAAGCCTCGATATGGAACAGAAAATGGAATGGAGAAAGAGCGGTACTTGATAAACATTCACAACCTATCGATCTAACACAGCTGTCCGATCACGAAAAGTTCAAAAGTATTGCATTCTGGAGTGCGGTCCCAGGAACCAGTCGTCATCATTGGGGCACCGATTTTGATCTATTTTTGCAGGCACTGGTAAAAAAAGGTTATTCCGTACAATTAGTGCCCGAAGAATTTGCAGCGGGAGGCCCCTGTGAATCGTTAGAGTGTTGGTTGCAGGAGAATCTAGGTCAGTTTGAGTTCTTTCGTCCTTATCAAACCTATCGTGGTGGTGTCGCTCATGAGCCCTGGCATATTTCTTATCGTCCAGTCTCTGAACCCTTATTAAAAAACGTGGAGGCTAAATCCATAGCCTCCCAACTAATGTTGCAAGACGTTCAGGGAAAACAGACGATCACCGCAGCACTTGATGACTATCTTGAGCGCTACGTTTTCAATATTGACGATTAACGACGACGGCGGCGGCGACGCACCACACGCTTCATCATTTGCTGCTTGTCTTCTTTTTCTACGGCCTGGGTATTTTCTGACACAACCAGCTTGAGTTGATCTTGCAATAACGACTGGCCCTCTATCTCAATCATTTCTGGCTGAGCCATAGAACTTTCGTTTGCAGCAACTAAAGAATCTAGCGGATGAACTTTGCGTCGATTTTCTGCAGCCAGACGAATTTGTCGTGCAGCCTGAGCGCTTCTGTTGCCAGAGCCACTCGTTGCCTGAAGCATTCGCTGCGTAGGCGTTTTGCTAGGCAAACGCTTTACTGAAGCCTTTTTTTTGGCCACCGCAGTTCGACGGGCACGACCTTCACTTTGCTTCATATTCTGCAGATGTAACTTAGCATTCTCCAGATTGGTATGCTGTTTTTGGATAAACTGCATCAATGCCGCACGGCGATCGCTTTCTGGAGCTTGTTCTAATTGCAGTGACTTTTGGGCAAATTCTTTCAGCGACTTGGCAACCATGGCCTTACTGCGAACTTCCCACAACTTTTTCTCTTGTCGCAGTCGCTTTAGACCAGCATCGGATGGAGAGTCAGCCACTTTGTTAAGGGCAGGAGGAACTGCTCTTTCGACTTTTTTCATCAACAAACGGGCTTTTTGCCATCCATCCAAAGAAGGATTCCAAACTAAAGCGTCATCAAAGATCTTTACCCGCGCTTGAATTTGCTCAGAGGTAAATGGTCCTTCAACGCGTCCACTACGACTAAAATACCAAGTTTTACCCAGCATGCTCTCAACCCAATAAGAAATAGGACAAATAATGAGCGTAATTCTATTACATCTGACGCAAACTTCTTGTGACTCTAATCACACGGGATCTGTGAGCTGCGTAACAAACTTTGCAATGAGCTCAAAATTCGTGACTCAGGTCATATAATAGAGAAGTGGCTTAGTAAGAAAAGAACTAATAAAAGAGAAATAGAATAGTGGCTCCCTAAGGAGCCACTAAGATTAAAACATGTGCTGACCGCCATTAACAGACAAGTTTGAGCCGGTAATAAAGCCCGAGCTTTCTGCCGCTAAAAACGCAACGGCATGAGCCACTTCTTCTGGTTCACCCAAGCGTCCAACAGGAATGCCGCTAACAATCTGCTCGCGTACATCTTCTGGCACCGCCATCACCATTTTTGTTGCAATATATCCAGGTGAGACCGTGTTCACCGTAACACCTTTTCGTGCCACTTCTTGAGATAAGGCTTTAGTGAAGCCGTGCATCCCGGCCTTAGCAGCGGAGTAATTGGTTTGTCCAAGTTGGCCTTTTTGAGCATTAATGGAAGAAACATTAATAATGCGGCCAAACTTTCTTTCGATCATGCCATTCACAACCTGTCGGGTCATGTTAAACACACTATCCAGATTTGCGCTTAACACGTCAGTCCATTGCCCTTCACTCATGCGTTTTAGAGTTGCATCACGAGTGATGCCTGCATTGTTAACTAAAATATCGATAGGGCCTAAGGTTTCTTCGACGTGCTTAATGCACTCGCCACAAGAAGCATAATCTCGAACATCACCGTAACTGATATCAAAATCAAACCCTTGCTCTTTTTGTATTGATTGCCAAGTTTTCGCTTTATCATGGTCACCACCGCTATTGTATCCAGCAGCCACTTTATAGCCTTCTTTTGCTAGTCGTTGACAAATCGCAGTACCAATACCACCGGTTCCACCGGTAACTAACGCAACTCTACCTGACATAACCTAATTTCCTCCTGAATGAATGGACACAGCAAAGCATAGTTATGCTTTATTGCTGAAATATGAAATTATCAGAAACAGCCCTCAAACGCTACACTCGTTTTATAAGATCAAAGCATGTTAAAATCCCAAAAAATGGCTTTAATTCACTATTATGAAACGCTTTTCATCATCTCTCGGCGAATATACATTAAGCCGATATCCCAAAACCCAGGATAATACTTTGCAAGCCTGGGATGCTGCTGACGAATATTTACTAAATGAAATATCCCAACAGCAATGGCATCAAGATAAAAACCACATACTCGTCGTTAACGATAGTTTTGGAGCTTTATCTGTCATTCTTTCTCAGTACACACAAGTGACTCATTGGCACGATTCACTGCTTGCTCAAATCGCGTGTCAAAAAAATGCTCAGCACAATAACACCGAACACCCGCTCCAATATTGTGCATCGACGGAGATACCTGCACCAGACATTGACCTGGTTATCATAAAACCGCCGAAAAACCTGCGCCTACTAAAACATCAACTGCAAATACTGAACCAACATTTCGCAAATATTCCTGTTGTTATCGGTATGATGCAAAAACACATAACATCAGGATTAAAATCGCTTGTTGAGCATTTTATTGATAACCCAGAACCTTCCAGAGCAGTTAAAAAAGCACGCTTGGTATCAGGCCAATTACTCAATCATGCGATTTATGAAGATGATTACCACTACTTTGAAGTCGACGATTTGATCATTGCTAATCAACCCAATGTTTTTTCGTCTGAATCTTTAGACATAGGTTCACGCTTTTTGCTCGAACATTTTCCTGATTTAGCTCATTGCAAACAGGTATTCGATTTGGGTTGCGGTAACGGTGTGCTATCAGCAGTGGCGGCTTATAAAAATCCAAATGTTGCCGTATTGGGTGTTGACGAATCTTATATGGCAGTCGCATCTGCTCAACAAACGTTTTTAATGAATCAGCTGAATACGGGAACCTTTCGGGTTAACAATGCTCTATCGAATATTGAGCAAAAAGCGGATGCCATCTTATGCAATCCTCCGTTTCATCAACAACGACAGGTTTCAACAGGCATTGCTCATCAGATGATTCGTCAATCCAAACAATGTCTAACGCAAGGAGGGCAGCTTTGGATTGTGGCCAACCGACATCTTGGTTACCACACATTAATGAAAAAAACATTTGGTAACCTAGAAGTCGCTCAAGCGAATTCAAAGTTTGTTATTCTGCAAAGTATTCATCATTAAACGGAGATAATAATCAATGAAATACTGGCTCCTGATTATCACCCTTTTGCTAACGACCAGCTGTGCTAATCGCCCAACTCAATTCACCATTGATCCCGAGATCAACTTAAGTCAGTTAGCCAAGGCAAAAGACACTCACATTATGTTGTCGATTGTTGGTCCTCAACCTCAGGCAGCGTCAACATCCGAAGAAGTGCTCCTTAATTCGAGCAACAACTTTACGTCAACGATAAAACAAAGCTTTATTAAAGCCCTGACCAAGAAAGGTTATAAAATCTCATCTAATAAGCATTTTTCGGACGTTATTCTGGAGCTAGATTTCTCTAATCTGAAAATGGCGATTAAACCAGGCTTAGTTAAAGATTCACTCGAAGCCAATGGCAAGCTCAGCTTAAAGCTCACTAAGAAACCTCATTCGTTAAGCAAAAGCTTTTCGCGTTCGCAAACCTTAATGGTGGCAGGACGGGCAAATGATGCAGAAGTGACAGGACTAGCCAACGATTTGATAGGCAACCTGCTTTCGAGAGCCCTTACGGATCCGCAAATCATTGCTTTCTTGAATAAACCAGCAGCCCAATAACCAGACGGCTTTAAGCCCAAAAGCTTCCTAAGGGATCGCTTTATAGAACATATAGTAATAGCAGAGAAAAATAACACAATATGTAGTTGAAAATCTTGAGTTTTCGAAGACATCATCTAAACTGAAAAGTGCCACAAGGTACTTTTCTAGTCCAACAAAGTGCTTTGTTGGTTCTTCAAACTCAAATTTTTCCACACAGGCGCTCAAGGGCGCCTTTTTTTCGTTTTGAGGTCTGTGTCAAAAATTGCCCCATAAAAAGTGTTCATAATCTATAATGATGCATAATTTTTTCATTTATCAACAAAAATCGAGAATACTATGATAAAAAAGCCAATCGTGTTAGCGACTTTGAGTGTGTTGTTTTCAGCATTAAGCCACGCAGATACACTGGGTGTTTATGCTGGTACCGGTAACTGGAAACCCGAATTTAAAGGAAACTTTCAAGACGGCACCACCCAAATAGGTCTCGGCTCAGGCACCAACTCACTGAACATCGAAGAAAAGAATCAAACCAACTTTTATATAGCCTTAGAACACCCCATTCCATTTTTGCCTAATTTTAAGCTGGCGACCTTAGACTTAGAGTCTGGCGGCTCAGGAACATTCAATCAGGTCGTCAACTTTGGTGGTCAGAACTTCACCATCAATGATACGTTAGTTTCAAGCTTTGACTTATCTCACCAAGACTTTGTGTTTTACTACGAGCTGTTGGATAACTGGGTTAATCTGGATTTAGGTTTAACCTTGCGTAAATTTGATGGTTTTGTCACTTTAACCTCACAGAACAATGCATCAGATACGGCTACAGAAACCTTCGATGAAACCATTCCAATGCTTTACGGAAAAGCTCGATTCGATCTGCCACTAACAGGATTAAGCTTCAATGCTGATATTAACTACATCAGCGCTTCTGGTGATACCGTAACCGATACCGCTTTTTATGTTGGTTATGAGACCAGCGTTGGGCTTGGTATCGAGGGTGGAGTGAGAACTTTTTCATTAGAAGTAGACGATGCCAATGATCTGAGTGCTGATCTGGATTTTGAAGGCGCATTTGTCCACGTTACTTTCCATTTCTAAATCAGGCATCCTCAAATAAAGAAGTCTTAGAAAACTCGAACCTTTTGCAACGAAAGGTTCGACATTCCCCCCGCTAACTCGTTACACTGCCCACATGACTGATGTACTTACTGTAAATAATCTAAGCAAACACTATGGCGATTTAAAAGCGGTTAATGATATTTCATTTACTGTAAAGAAAGGCCACTGTTTTGGTTTGCTCGGCCCGAATGGAGCCGGAAAAACGACCACTCTGGAAATTCTGGAAGGTATTAACTCTGCTGACTCCGGTGATGTTCACTACCCGTTAATTGATCCTAAACAATCTCTGCAACAACATATCGGTATTCAATTTCAGAATACCGCGTTACAAGATTTCATTCGGGTCAAAGAAACACTGGTGATGTTTGCCGACCTTTATGGTAGTCGCCGTCTGGTCGATGAGCTGATCGAGCTCTGCTCGTTGCAAGAGTTTCTCGACCGAGACTGTAAGAAACTCTCTGGAGGGCAACGCCAACGCCTATTATTAGCTTTGGCTTTGATACACGATCCAGACATCGTTTTTCTTGATGAACCCACAACGGGACTCGATCCTCAATCTCGCCGCAACTTCTGGCAACTAGTCAAAGATATTAAAGCGAGAGGGAAAACCCTGGTGCTAACCACTCACTATATGGATGAGGCGCATCAGCTGTGTGATGACATTGCGATTATGGATCATGGCAAGATCATTGAACAGGGTTCACCAGAAAGCTTGCTACAAAAACATTTTAGTGGTGCATTGATTCGTATTCCTAAAGCCAATATTGCCTCTCCTTTACCCTTTGAACAAATCAGAGAATATGGTGATACATTAGAAATCAACTCGTCACACATAGACCAGGACTTAAAACGTCTTATTGATCTCAATGTATCCTTAGAAGGGCTTTATATCCATAACCCCAACCTGGATGACTTATTCTTAAAGTTAACAGGACATGAGTTAAGAGCATAATGTTTAATTTTCGACGATTTGGCGCTATTTTTGGCGCGAGAAATAAAGAGTTTTGGCGTGACCGCTCCTCTCTGTCCTGGAACTTTGCTTTTCCTTTGTTACTGATATTTGGTTTTTCCGTCGTTTTCTCTGACAACAATCAAAACCAGTTTAAGATGGGTTTGCTTAATCAAGTAGATGCGCCAGCGGCATTGGAGTCCCTGAAGTATACCGCCTATGTAGAATACAAAGACAAAACCATCGCCCTGAAAAAAGTCGGTCAACATCAAATTGACTTGTTACTGGACTGGGACAATCAAGAATACTGGGTCAACAATTCCTCGCCTAAGGGTTATATACTGGAGAAACTGTTACTGCATTCGTCTTCTCAATTAAAACGCAATGAAGTAACTGGCGATGCCATTGAATATATTGACTGGGTCATTCCAGGTATTCTCGGTATGAACATTATGTTTAGCTGTTTATTTGGCGTAGGTTACGTCATTGTGCGTTATCGAAAAAACGGTGTTCTTAAACGCTTGCAGGCCACTCCGGTCAAAACCTTTGAGTTTGTGGCAGCCCAAATCGTTTCTCGCATGCTTATCGTTATGACTGTATCGAGTATAGTCTTTATGGGCACTTGGTTAACACTCGACTTTCGAGTCGAGGGAAGTTTGTGGACCTTGCTGTTGATCTTAATGATAGGCTCTATCTGTCTCGTCGCACTGGGCTTGTTGGTCGCCTCTCGTAGCGAAAGTGAAGAGTTGGTAGGTGGCCTGCTTAACTTTGCCTCCTGGCCAATGATGTTGTTATCAGGAGTCTGGTTCAGTCTTGAAGGAGCACCTGAGTTTATCAAGATAATAAGCCAGATGCTGCCCCTCACTCACTTTGTCGACGCTGCGCGTCTGGTGATGACAGAAGGTGCCACTCTGACCGATGTGAGCCAGCAGCTGTTCATATTAATGCTCATGGCACTCGCCTTCTTTATCTGCAGCGGACTCATGTTTAATTGGGGCAAAAACCGTTAAGTAACTAAACCTTAAATAAGAAAATACAAACAAGCTGGTAGCTTTTTACACCAGCTTGTTTAAATCCCCACTTCTGAAAATATCCAATACATCCCCTTAGAAAGACATCACTTATAACCTTACCCTTACCAGGGCATTAAGCACTGACAAGATTCATCGTATCAGTCACTCTCGTGCGTCAAAAAGCACAATAAACTTCGGTAACAGTTTTTGATAAAATAATAGGCAACTCTCCTATTATTAACTAAGCACGGATCTCTAAATGTCTGATAATTCAAACTCTTTCATTAATGAGTTTATTCATCGCCGAATGCCTGTGGTGATTGCCTCCTTTATTGCAGGCTTGTGGCTAAGCATTGAGTTCACCTCTTTTTTTGTAGAGCGTTACCAACTATCAACGATATGGATAGATTTCGTACTGGTTATTGGGCTGGGTTTATTACCATCCATCCTTCTTGTAGGATGGAACCACGGTGCTCCTGGCAAAGATAGTTGGAGTCGTTTTGAAATGACTTTCATAGCCTCTAACCTGATATTAGCTTCTATAGCAGCTGGTTGGGGAGCATCAGTCCTCCAGAATGAAACCACTTCTCAAGCTCCCGAAGAAATGGCATCCTCAGCCACTCATACGACAGAAACAACAGATACAGAAGATAAAGACTTTAGAATTCAAGCATTCTTTCTTGACGTGGACTCATCAGTAGCAGACTCTGAGCGTTGGCTAGCTTATGGTATTCCCTCATTACTCGAAGACTATTTCTATCAAAGCAAAACGCTTTCTGTACGCTCTTTCTTTACTAAGTTTCGCAACGGCCCTTTCAATAAGCTATCAGCATTAGGTTTTTCTGACGGCTTAAATGTACCCGTCAGTCTTAAAAAGAAAATCACTAAGTCTGCTGGTAAAAAATATATGTTAACGGGGAAACTCACTAACGAAGAGAAACAACTCACAATACATCTGGAACTTATCGATGTGTATCAAAACAACACATTAGAGACCATCACCCTCCCTTATGAAAGTCTCTTTAAAACAACTGAACAAGTGTCAAACAAGTTGTTTAAATATTTCAAGCTGGCGAATTCGAGTATGAGTATTCCGGTGAGTGAAGTTTCGACCTTAACGGAATCCAGTTACCAAAGATTCGTCAGTGCTCGACTCAAAAAGCTCCTGGACAATGACCGAGATGGCGCAATAAAAATATGGACCAGCCTCTTAGCAGATAAGCCTGGATGCTTAGGTTGTATCCAAAGTCTGATTCAGATGGAAGCTGAAAATGGAAGAAATGACAAAGCCGTTGAATATATCGATCAGGCGTTAAAGTTATCTTACCGCTTAGGAGACTGGAGAATCTTGTACTACAAAGCTTACCGCTCTCTTTTCTTAAAGGATTATGATAAAGCAGAAGAGGCCTTTAAAGTTTGGATCAAGACATTACCCAATGATCCCTTAGCTTACTTTGAATATGCCAGCTTCCTATTTAAACAAAAAGGAAAAGTGGAAGAAGCGATTCAGATGTATCAAAGCTCTTTGGATATTGCCCCTTACCTGGATCAAACGATTCTGGATATCGGACTGCTTTACAGCTTTATAAGACGTTCGGAAAAAGCCAGAGAAATGTATGCAAACTACCTCAAACTACACCCCGAACACGAAATGGCTCTTTATTATATTGGTGCCTCTTATTATCACGATGCTAAATTAGAAACAGCAAAAGAGTATTTTACTCAAGCCAGTTTGTTAACGGTCAATAATGCGAGTGCTTATAGCTACCTTTCTGACATATACCTTCGGTTAGGCAATCCAGACGAGGCAGAATCAGTACTCCATAACGCCATGGCACTACCTCTAACCGACAGTGGCAAAAGCACCATTTATAAACGTTATATGGTCAATAACTTTCATTTGGGGCGTTACCAACTAGCAACAGAGAACTTTGACAAGAAGAAGGCGCTACTAGAGAAAACAGACGTACCCTTTAACGTCTATAAGTACACTATGTGGAGTCACCATAGTACTTTGCTCAAGATGAAGCACTACGACAAACTGGAACAGTTAATTCAGGAGTTTTATCAGTTAGTGGGGCATAAAAACTCGGGCTACGGGAACATTCCATACTTTAAATTGCTAGCAACAAAAAAAGAGTTATCTAAGGCCAGCGAACTGTTGGTCACTATAAAAAGCAAGTTCCAACAACAGACAGAAAACTATCTTGACCTCTATTTGTTGCAAGCAAAAGAGAAGTACCAAGAAGCCTACGAATTATATTTAAAGCTAAAAAGCACTCGGCCAGAAGGTATTCCTGAAGAAACAAAAGAGCTTAAATTGAGCCACCTGATGGATACGGTCGATACTTTTATCGCTTTAAATAAATGGCAAGAGCTACGAGACTTAATCTTAGAAAATATTGAAGCCTTTCCCTATCATCCAGAGGCTAACTACTATCTTGCATTAAGCTATGTTAAATTAGGTACTAAAGAGCAAGCCACAGAGCCACTGCAAAAATCATTAGCTATGTGGAAAAACGCAGATCCCGAGTTTGAGTTTAAAAAAGAAGCGCTTGCATTAGAATCCTTTATTAATGAAGGCTGAAACTTGATATCACCTTATACTTTGCTAAATAGTTAAAGAAAGGGGGAGAAAATATGAGTAAAGTGGGTTGTTTCTCTATATGATAGATGTGACAGAACTCCTGAGACGGATAAATAATATGCGGTTCCTAGTGTCCACTTATCACTATATGAAGGAGTTTTAAATGCCGGAAATCAGGTCGGATAAATCCCACTATCAACATCTTGGTAATTTTTTTTATATCGGTGGCATAATATGGCTTATCTCTTCTGCACTTTTGATTTCCTTTACCGAAGATTGGATTGATGTTCATCCATTCTGGTTAGTGTTGCCCGGGTTTATTATCTTTATTGTTTTGCTTATAAAGAAGATATTAACAACAAATGAAGAGTTTAAATGCAAGGAATGTGGTCAGGTAATCAAGGAGTCATTAAAAAATAGCGGAGCTTCCAATGAAGCTATTATATTCCATTGTGAGCATTGCGATATTCTGTGGCATGTTGGTGAAACAGCCGGTTAGATTGAGAGAGTCGCATAATAGTATTAGATAAAATAAAAGCCGAATTTTATTACTGTAATTTCGAGCCTCAGCTTTTTCAACACATTCTTATTCTAAGTTGATTAGTGCACGGACTCACTTTTACCGAGTCACTCCACCTCATGCTCAATGAGACACTTGGATATATCACCCTTCTCTAGTGCCACCTTGTCTTTGAACATTTGCACTTCTTTTCTGCTTTGAGTGCCACCGCCAACACGCACCAACACATCGATGTAATCAATAAAAACGTCAGATTCATCGCCAAACTCTTTGCCGATGATTATTTGCTTATCGCAAGGAAATACGCCGCACTTTACTTCTAGTGCTTTTTGCGCAGAAATCCCCACGGTTTTAATTCCTTGCTCCACGGCAATTTCGTAGGCAATTTTGGGAACGCCGACATTGGTTAATCCACTGACAATTTCATAATCCGAAATTTTCTCGTCATTAACCCAATTGCTCAGAGCTTGCTCTAGCCATTTTCGCGCGGCCTTTTGATCAAACCCTGAGTTGCTAAATCCCACAATACCAATTTTCATTGACGATCCTCCCAAGCAACGAATCAACAGAGACTATCTGTCACTCTAATGCCCTGCTTATTTGCTACTTGGCGATAATTCCGTGTCAGCCTCTTCGGTAACTTGCTCCTCTTCTTTGCTGTTCCATGGAGCAATGTAAAACAGCATCAACATACCAGGAATAGCGCACAGGAAACAAATCAAAAAGAACTGGGTATAGCCAACAGATTCTATAATGAACCCAGTTGTCGCACTGGCACCTACTCGAGGGATAGTCGTAATACTCGAAAACAACGCAAATTGCGTAGCCGTAAAGTGTTTATTGCTGTTCTTTGCCATAAAGGCCAGCAATCCTACGGTGCCTAACCCAACGCCGAAGTACTCAAAACCACTGGCCAAAGCCAACATATAGATGTCATAGCCCACCATCGATAAAGCGACATAACCCAAGATGGAAGCAATCTGGAAAAAGCCAAAAATCCACAAACACCGATTAATGCCTAGTTTCACCATCACAATGCCGCCTAATACAGTGCCTGCAATAGCACCAGCGGTTTTAGAAAACTTGGCAACAGAGCCGACTTCTACCGGAGAAAACCCCATATCCAGAAAAAACGGTGTTTCCAGGGCTGTGGCCATGGTATCACCCAACTTATATAACAACAGAAAGCCCAAAAACATGAACGCACTGCGCACATCATTGCGCAGGAAAAACTCTCTAAAAGGCCCAATAACCGCTTCATAGAGCGTTGCAGGAGCACGAATATCATCTGCAGGCTCAGGGATCAGGAGTGTCGTAACAATGCCTACCAGCATGAACATGGCAACGACAGCGTTGGCCATCTCCCACGAAACCAGCCCAGAAATAATCAAGCCCAGAGACCCAGGTATAAATGAAGACAGGCGATAAGCCTGTGCGCCAAATCCGTTACCCGCCCCTAATTCATCGTCTGGTAGTAACTCCCGTCGATAGGCATCAATGGCGATATCCTGAGTCGCAGAAACAAAAGCGATAGCACTCACCAGCTGCACAATGCTGGTGAGATCTTTCATAGGGTCAAAAAATGAAAAACTTAAAATCAACCCAAGCAATAACACCTGAGAGATCAACATCCAACCACGTCGGCGTCCCAAAAAAGGTGGCGTCCATCGATCCAGTAAAGGCGACCATAAAAACTTAAACACATAAGGCGATGTAGCAAGACTAAACAATCCAATGGTGCCCAAATCGACGCCATGGGTACGCAGCCAGGCAGGTACAAACTGAATCAAGACATATAAAGGCAACCCGGATGAGAACCCAATAAAAATACAGATGGCCATCCTTTTATTTAACAAAGCTTGTAGAAGTGATTTTTTTTCTTTTATCATTTGCGTCATAGGGTCTTTTCTTTATTGGGTAATGCGTGAGCGAATCTCAACCAGTGTTTATATTAGGTGCAGGAGCCATTGGTTCTCTGTGGGCGTGTTCTCTGGCACATTCGGGCGTCGAAACTCGACTGATTCCCCGCCGTGTCAGCGATGACAGCATAACATTAACCCTGACTCACCAAGGCCAGAATATAACGCAGTCTATTCCACAACAATCTGCAAAACAAATATCACGCATTACTAACTTGCTGATTTGTGTAAAGTCTTATCAACTCGAGCAGGCTTTGCTCTCTGTTCAACATGCCGTGAACGCCCAAAGTCGTGTTATCTTGCTACAAAATGGTATGGGGCATAAAGAATTAGCACAAAAGCACCTGCCTCATGCTCAGCTTTTTTTAGCATCGAATACCCACGGAGTATTTCGACAATCTCAACATCAGTTTGTTCACGCAGGTTGGGGTAAAACCTTGCTGGGACCAGCAAACATCAATACACAAGCTCCAGAGGCGTTATTGGCACAACTTCATCAAGCACTGCCAGCGGTCACCTGGGAAGCAGATATAACACCTCTGCTGTGGCGCAAACTGGCGGTCAACGCTGTTATTAATCCATTAACAGCATTATATGACTGCAACAATGGCGCCTTGCTAGAACATACTGAGTGGCGCCAACAAATGCACCAATTGGTCATCGAGATGCGCCCTGTCATAGAGTATCAGTGCCCGGCTCTGAAACACTATGATTTTGTTACCGAAATAGAATCGGTTGCCGCGACAACGGCCATGAATTATTCGTCAATGCATCAAGATTATCATCTGGGTAGAAGAACAGAAATCGATCAAATAAGTGGCTACTTGCTTAACAAAGCCTCTGAACAAGGCGTTGTCATGCCTACTCATCAAGACATTTATCTGCGACTCACTCAGCCAACTGAATCCTAATATACCCAAAGTATTTCAAGGCGCAGCCAACACCGCTGCACCTTAAAAGGCGACGGGTATAAATACAAGCTTCGAGCCTCTATTCAGTAGTCTATAATTAAGCGTTAGGTGATTTAAAAAGCACTCAGACTACAACCAATGACTTCAGTCGCTTGCGGGAAAAAATCTTACGACTGCGCTTACCAATAATGTGACGAACTAGGCAATCTGAGTCGAGTTATGCAGTAAAATAAAATAGTCTCCAGAACAGAGAAATCTTATGAATACAAGAATAACCTTACTAACAGCTGTGATAGCAGCGGCTATTTTAAGCAGCCTCCTGTTGCTGATTGCTAACTCCAAAAGCAGCGCAGATGTTTCAAACATCAACACGCATAACACCAGTCACTTTCAAAATGTCTCATACAATTCCTTTTTAGCTTTGTTCAATCGTGTTCATGAGATGAGCAATCGACTGGGCCGCTCAGAGAGTTTAAAAGAAGCCATCAACCTTCAGCAATGGAATCACTTTCTTCAGGCAGCCGATCCAGGCACCAGTTTGCCTGTTGAGCTGGCTCTCTACGATTCTGTTAGTAATGTTCTTCACTTCAAAGACGGCACTTCACCCAAAGGCCAATATCTCGGATTAGAAAATACCTTATTAAACCAAATTAAACAGCCTGGTCGACGCAACGATGTTGTCACTTTTCGTGACAGCGAAGCGATTGTTTTTAGCAATGGCATCCACCAGGACCAAAAACTAACGGGTATTCTTTTTGTTATTATGCCATTTAATAAAAGCTTAATTGAGCACCTTAAACAAACCACAAACCTGGATTATGTTCTCAAAGTAAAAGGGCAAACCTACACCACCGACCCGCAGTTTAATTTAACCAACACTCAAACGACCGAGTGGCCAAGCGCACTTAAGCTAAAAGGACAATTGAACTATCACCAACCTTCATGGAGTATTCACCCAGGTATCGCGTTCAATTGGACCGCTATGGTGGTGATAGTCATCATTTTTGTTGTCATTGTCGGGCTCGTTATCTGGATGCAAATGCAGCAGCAACGACGCTTTAAAATACTGTCTCATGTGGTTAACAAAGAACGGGCATTAGCCAATATTGTTGAAGATCTGCAACGATTAGATGATATGGCCGAGCTAGAGACGATGAAAAACGATTTGCAGCAAGTATTGCAACTACAACAAGCCAACATAAAGCAACTGAATGGGCAAATTAAGCAAGCCAAGTTAGTTAACGATAAGCTCAAGTCAGAAGCCCAGACAATAAAACAAGAGTTATCCACAGCAGCGGCTGCGCCAAAAACCAAATCAGAGTTTCTGTCACGCATGGGTGATGAAATCACGACCCCCATGAAAACCTTAACCAGTATGCTGCATCTGCTTAGCGAATATAATTTAAATGATGAACCTAAAGAGCTATTGACGATAGCGCGCCGTGCCGCAGGCACATTGATTAACAATCTGAATAATATTCTCGACTTTTCCAAGTTGGATGCCAACCTATTAAAACTGCAAAAAGTCGAGTTTGAAGTCCAACAGTTACTGGATGAAATCTCAGCAGAATATAGCCCTCATGCAAAATCAAAAGGATTAAAATTCTCTGTCAATTTATCGCCAGAAGTCGGTGAGAAAGTATTTAATGATCCCAAGCGTATTAAACAGATCATTAAAAACCTTATTGGTAATGCCATCCGATTTACCAAAGAGGGCGAAGTATCTCTGTTCGCCGATCTTATGGTTAACGATTCTAAACAGTTCTTAAAATTCACAGTAAAAGATACCGGTGTCGGTATTCCAGAAGATGCACAAAAAGGTCTCTTTGATTCACTGGAACAAAAAACCCGACTTACCAATAGCAGTTTTGCAGGACGCTTACGTTTGATAGTATCTAAGAGTCTGGCAGAACTAATGGGCGGTAGAATAGGCATTAACAGTGACTCCGGTCAGGGTTCTCGTTTTTGGTTTACCGTTTCAATGACAAAAGACTAGAATGATGAAAAAAACGGACAGCGAATGGAAAAATACACTATCTGATGATGTGTATCGGATCACCCGAGAAAAGGGAACCGAGCCACCTGGCAGCGGCCAATACTATCTCAATGAGGCTTCGGGCACTTATCACTGTGCCTGTTGCCAGGCTCCTTTATTTAGCTCTAACAATAAGTACCACTCGGGCAGCGGCTGGCCGAGTTTTTTTCAACCCATCAATGACAATTGCATTCTGGAACACAGAGATACTAGCCATGGTATGGTGCGAGTAGAAATCACTTGCCGTCAGTGTGATGGTCATCTGGGGCATGTATTCCCTGATGGCCCACAGCCAACAGGGTTACGTTACTGCGTTAACTCGCTCTCGTTGGATTTTAAAGAAGAATAAAGACAGAAATTAACTTTCTTGATACTGCCGCAGCATTCCGGTGAGCTGTTCGGCTTCTTGTTTCTTTTTGCGGCCAAACAATATCCCTCCAACCAAAACACCCGCAGACACGACCAGCGAAACAACTAACGCGAACCAGCGTTCTTCTTGGGACAATATCGCCATTTCGTAAACCGAAAGGTAAGCCACCCAGCCGATAAGTGCCATCATGAAGATAGCAATATAAATAACGGTAAACCGCGCGATATGAACACCAGCATTCGCTCGTTTTAGAGCAAACTCCAACATGTGTCGAGTGCTGCTTCCATCCTGCTGCCAAAGTCCTTGACGTAAACGCAAATCAAAATAGGCTCCAATGACCGCCCATATACTCAAAAACACAAAGAACACTTTAAAGCTGGTAGTGTGTTCACCAGAAAACAAATAAGCCATGGCAGGAATTAATGCCAACAGGGCAATAAAGTCCATTACAATAATAAGCTTCATGCGCCAGGTTTCCCAACGCATGGTTCTTTTTAAAGCTGGCAAATCAGGAGTATGATGCTGCCATTCGTTAACCGCATCATCCCAATTAAAGTCATCACTCATAAGTCATCAAACCGCTTTGTATACCTGTGCCAATCACGATCGCTCCACCGCATCTTTCAGCGCTTTTTTTGCCCTATTCAATCTCACTCCAACATTATTGACAGTGATCCCCAGCACTTCGGCAATTTCGTCATAACTCAGCCCTTCTAGTGCTAAACCTAATAGCTGACGTTGAACAACGGGCAGGCGATGCATCGCCTTGGTCAAACGCGACATTTTACGTGCTGACTCCAAATCCAGCACCGGGCATTCATCACCAGCAATAGCCATATCATCCGTACTGGTTGAGACACCTTCGCGGACGTGTTTAGCCACATGACTGATAGAACGGTTATGGGCAATGCTCAGAATATAGGTCTTGATTGAGCTTTGATGGTTAAATCGAGGTAAGGAACGCCACACCGCAACTGCAATATCTTGTTGCAGCTCCTCCTGCAAAGCCGGGATCGCTTCGTAAGACTGTACAACCCGAGCTATGGCAGGAAAATACTGCTGCCATACATCGTTAAACAGGCGATCTTGCTGTGACATGTAAAATGGACATCCCCAATTAATGTATCAGGATCGTGAAATCCCAATGAATGTGGATGGCATTCTACAACCATTCTCAACTGAGCCCAAGCGCAAATCTATTCTTGATAATCCAGTCAATGAGAAAAAAATTTTCTTACAAAGAAAATAGCGAACATCTCAACATCAGAGTAATAGTAATCAAACCGAGAACTCATCGGGGACGGTAACCACCACTTTACCAATGGATTGACCGGAGCGTAGCCACTGAAGGGCAGCAGGCATTTGCTCAAAATCATACTCAGCGCTCACCAAAGGAGCTGGCAACGACATTTGCTCCAATTGCTCAAACATCTGCTGAAATAACTCAATATGTTGCCATAGCCAGATCAAATTAAAACCGCATACCGATTTGTTGTCACTGATCATTGATAAGGCATCGTATCTTGGTCGAGTCAGATACAACCATAAGGTTTTGAGCCATCGGGGCTTGTTTTTACCCGGTGTGTACTGGGCAGCACCAAAAGTAACTAATCGTCCCGTGGGTGCCAGAGCATCAAAGGAGTGGCGCTGAATTACACCACCAATGCCGTCTAGCACCAAATGCAGTGGTCGGCCATCTAAGACCCGATCAAGTTCGCGACGAAAGTGCTGCTGATCACGCAATAATCCGTCGCTGTATCCCTGTTCCTTTAGCCAATCGAGCTTTTGCTGATTGCCAACACAGACAATAGGATTGGCTTTCGCTCGACTGATCATATTAAGCGCCTGTAAACCGACACCCCCAGCGGCACTATGCACCAGCACCTGTTGGCCTGGTTTTAGATTTCCTAACTCATACAGCGCATACCAGGCTGTCAGTGCCTGAACGAGAAAGGCAGCCCCTTGAGACCAACTCCATCCCTCAGGCAGCAATGAACATTGGTTTTCGGCCACATCCACAAGTTCGCTAAAGGCACCAAAGCGAGTTAATCCCATGACCCTGTCACCAGGTTTCAGGTGAGACACTTCGGCTCCACATTCAATGACTTCTCCAGCAAACTCCAGCCCTGGGGTAAAAGCGCCTGAAGGTGTTGCAGAATACAAACCCGTAATGGCAAAAACATCGGCAAAGTTTAGCCCTATGGCTTTTACCCGAATGCGGACCTGTGTGGGTTCTAATGATGACGGAATAGAACGGGTGGTTAAGGTTAACTTTTGGAAGCTGCCTGCTTTAGGTAGAGTCCAGCAGCGGTAGGTTGTTCCCATGAAATATCCTGAGTCTCAGCATGAGTCATTGGGGCAAAGTATAAAACGAGCCCCACACTGACTCAATGACTCTAATAGCGCATACAAAGCGCTTGGCGTGATTTATTGTTCGGATGAACTCGAAGGCTCCTGCTCTGAAGGCTCCTGCTCTGAAGGCTCCTGCTCTAAAGACTCTTGCTCTTCTTCACTTGCGTTTTCTTCTTCGTCTTCTGGCCATGCAGGCGTATCTTCGCGCCAAGGCTGATGATTTTGATAACTTTGCAAGCGTTCAATATAACCCGCTTTTTCTTTTTCGTTGGTTTGAGGCGGCAAGTAATCAACCGCTTTTTGTTGCGCTTCAACCGCTTGCTCAAATTGCTCTGCCTCAGCATAGGCAGCAGCTAAGGTATCCAGAAAAATATACTGCTCTGGTGCTTTTTCTACCAGAGGCGTCATGATCTTAATAGCCAGGCTGCCATTTCTTAATGACTTATTATGACTGGTGGAATAAATCCAGGCAGCATTATTTGTAGCCATTGAGTGTCCAAACGAAGAAGCTCGCTTAAACCAATTCAATGCTGATGAAGGATCGGCTTTTCCATTAAAGCCACCAAGATAGATAACACCTATCAAAAATTGCGCTTCAGGACTTTTTTTCGCAGCTTTGTTGAGCCACTCCATTGCGTTAGAAACACTGCGCTCCACTCCTCTACCATAAAGATAGGCTCTGCCAGTTTCCAGTTGTGCTCCTGCATGGTTGCTATTAGCAGCCTTCAATAACCATTGAAAAGCCACTTTTTCGTCGCGCTGTTCTTTGGGTCCGCGGCTCAATAAATTGGCTAACAATAACTGGCTGTTCACATGGCCTTTTTCTGCCGCAATCAGGCATTCTTTTTTAGCAACCTGATAACTCTTTGCCTTAAAGTGCTGTGCACAATAGCCGATGGACTCGTGAGGCTCTTCTGACCCACAGCCACTAAGCAGTACAACAAAAAGTAAGGCTATTAGCGTCACAACTCTGACTTCAAATTTCACAATGTTAATCTCTAATTTTTATTACGTTGGTTTAAATACGACTTTTCAAAAACCATCAATGGTTCTACGTGCTTATTATAAAGCAAATGGCTTTATCTTATCAGGGAATAAATTGTCAATATTCTTTACAAGACAGAAAACAACGGCCAACTAATCCAATGATAAAAAGCGTTAAACAACGCAAATTATGTATGTCAAAAAATTTAACACTTACCCTAAGCACATTAAAGTTACTGAACTATCTCTTACAAAAACCATGTCTTTTTATAGTTCATGTCTATAAGAGAAGAGACTTTTTGTGTCGATAGTCCAAAAGATTTTTAAGGCTCTTTCCCAAAACAGAATTTATGAGACCTACTTATCATTGCCTCCGAAATACTATGCTATACTAACGGGGTATTTGAGGGAATAAACAGGAGCAAGTATGGAACAACAATTAACTCAGAAAGATAGAGATTATATCTGGCAGATAGTTCACCATGCAGCACAGAGCGTGGGCGGCTACGATCACTTATTTTCTTCTCCACTTAACTTTTCTGAAGACAACAACCGAATTCATTTTGACTGGCCAGTTTGGATGCGAGCCATTAAAGCGTATATCACCAGTCAATATGGCGAAGACAGTGTTGACTCTCGTTTGATTGAGATTTTGGCCGAAGTGTATGACCCCGGCAAATATCGAAATTATCTAGAAAACGCGCCCCTTACAACACCGCTGCCGGGCAATCAGCATCCAACCCAACTTAATATTAAAGTTGGCTAATAAAATCCCACCTAGCGTGGGATTTTTTATGCCTGCCCATATAAATGTTCAGCACGACGAAACATCGCCCAGGAAGCCAAAATATACTTGTTGCCCGATAGAGGAAAGTTACCACGATGTGTGTGAGTAAAACCAGCGGGTGCAATCAACATACGCCCTTTTTTAGCCTGAACTTTTTCTTTTTGATATAAGAACTCAGTCTCTCCACCTTCGGCCACATCATTAAGATAAAAAATATAAAATAAAACTCTATGCAGCGGCTCGCACATATTATCCTGCGGATAAATCTCAGAATGCCAGTAAGGATATCCACCAACCCGTTGTTCATAACGCTGAATGTTAATCACACCACTGCGCAAAATAAACTGAGCAAGCGCATCGATGTGAGGCACTCCCAACTCAGCAAAATTATCTAAGGTTAAAGTAACTGGTTGGCCAGTTTGAGGATGAATGACCGTTGGCGAGATTGCACCGACAAAAGCGCCGGGTATTTCGAGCAAATAATTTTTAATATGCTGAAACGCATGACCTAAAACCTGCTGATGCAAAGGTGAAAGATCAGCATGAGCATCCAAAGTTAGATCACGACTGTTCTTTTTACTTTTATCGACACCGGCTCCGGTTTTGCCATCAATGACCCCAGGATGTTTGTCGAATGTTTGTATGAGTTCATCACACAGCGCGTCGGGTAGCGCATTATCAATGACTCGAACAAATTGCATATATCCCCCTAAAATCCAAATCTTTATTATTGCTTTAATATAAAGTGGCGAACTATTTTGTTCAACGGATAGAGCGTTAAAGCTCTATCCGATACATAACCGACACCCATGCAGCGTGAAAGGCGACAGGTGCATCCCCAAAGCATTTCGCGTTGCACCTAGGCGGCAAGCAAGCGAATCCCCTGAACTTAGATCACTAAGTGACTGGGGTGAGTGCGCGCAGCCAACACCCGTGCAGCGTGAAAGGCGACGGGGATTACTTTACGTGCTCCTCAAACAACATATAAATCCGCGTATACTCATCCAGCCAACTGCTTGGCTCTCTAAACCCATGAGGCTCAACAGGATAAATAGCCGTTTCGAAGTAGCGGGTTTTCTCAAGCTCGATCAAACGCTGAACCAGGCGCACGCTATCTTTAAAAAAGACATTATCATCAACCATCCCATGAGCAATAAGCAGAGGCTTCTTTAACCCCTGTGCAAACTCAATAGGAGAGCTGCGATTATAAGCTTCGGGGTCTACCTGCGGCGTGTTCAAAATATTGGAGGTATAAGCGTGGTTGTAAGAAGCCCAATCAGTTACGGGGCGCAAGGATGCTCCAGCGGCAAAAGCGTCAGGCGCTTTAAACAATGACATAAACGTCATAAATCCACCGTAAGAACCGCCGTAGATGCCTACTTTTTGAGTATCAACATTAAGCTGCTCGACCATCCAACGCTTACCATCCAAAAGGTCTTCCAATTCTGGAGTGCCCATTTGTTGATAAATCGCCGTTCGCCAATCTCGCCCATAACCTTTTGATGCTCGGTAATCCATATCCAGTACAACATAACCCTGCTGAGTTAAAAAGGTATGGAACATAAATTCACGAAAGTAACCCGACCAACCCTGATGAGAGTTTTGCAAATAGCCTGCGCCGTGAATAAAAATAACGGCAGGATATTTATCTGCACGTTTTGGATCAAAGTTTTTGGGTTTATAGAGTCGCGAATAGATTGGCTGATCCGCATGATTAGAAGGCACCGCGACAATCTCTGGCTTCACCCAGGGTTTAACCTGAAATGCACTAGAAACGGTATTCGTTAAACGCTTAGCTTTAGCAGTTGTTGTCGCCGCTTGCCAGTATAACTCTGGCGGCTCTGTCGTCGTAGAATGCGTAATCAACAACTGCTTTTCGTCAGGTGATAAGCGATATTGATTAACGCCACCGAGTTGGGTTAAGCGCTCGTTTTTTCTTGTCTTTAAATTGACTCGGTATATTTCGTATATTCCTGGATGCTCTTCATTAGCCTGATAATAAATATACTGGTCATCATCGGTTAAGGTCAGAGAGCTAACTTCGAACTTGCCTTTTGTTAGTGCTCTAGCTTTTTTATTCCAGGGCTTTAAATAAAGGTGGCTGTATCCTGACTGTTCAGACAAATAATAAAAACTTTTATTATCATTAAGCCATCCCATCTCATTAAAGGTCCAGTCGTTAACCCAGGCTTCATTATGCAAGTGGTGCAGCGACTTAAACTCAAACTTGTCAAAGTCTACACGCGCCATCCAACGATCTTTATTATCATAAGAAAATAAATTAACGGCTAAATTAGAGCCATCTGGACTCCATTGAACGCCATCACCAAACCAGTTATGAATGTAGACAGCACGAGGCTTTTTTGTAGGCTTAAAAGTATCGCCCCTGCTCTTTGCTGCTTTCTTCTTTAACGAAGCTAAAGGATCTTTACTAATACTCGGTAGCTTTTTAATGCTCAGAGGATGCTGGCTGCCATCGGCTAAATCCAGAACGTAAAAAGACTGCTTATTGGGTTGAGCGGTGCCAACCAAAGCGCGTACTTTGTCATTATCAACATAACCATGTTCGGTAATAAAGCGCGGCATATTATCGGCTTTGCCTTTGTCACGCTTTTTGGATGATACAGCGACAAAAACCCAGCGCCCATTGGGAGATAACTCAAGGCTTTCGATGTTAACGCCCTTGCCCAAATAAAACTCAGGCACTTTGCCTGTTATGGTCGCTTTTTGTTTTTCGACACGGCGTTTTTTGGCATGGACTTTTTCATCTTGTTGCGTTCTAACATAGTCAAATAATCGACGCTGTTGTGCACCTAAAAAGTCTTTCGGCTCTTTCCAGTCTTCTGGTTTACTTTTGGTGTAGATACCAGCAAGTTGGCGTTGCAAACCACTGGTGACATCCACACTATATAGCTGATGGTTCACTTGAAAACTTAGCTGACCATTGCTTAAAAAGCGCGGCGAATGCTCTCGACTTGTCGTCGAAGTGATGGCCTTGATTTTTCCGCTCGAAAGCTCTTTAAGATAGATGTCACCATCATAACTGTATGCTTTGTAACGTTTGTCAGCACTGATAACGCCACCACGAGCATCTACTTTATCTAACTGCCCATCAGATACAGCAGAAGCTTGATGCTCAGTAAGATTTTGGCGCATCAATTGTCGAGTATTATGCCCACGTTCTTTTTGATTAAAAAATATTGTCTGGCTGTCATCAGACCAATAAGGTTGCTCAGGAAATCGTCCCATCCAATCAGGATCACTCATGATCACTTCGAGCGAGACCTTGGTTGAAGGATCAGCAACAACGGTTTTAGCTTCAACCAGTTCGAGATGAAAACAAGGTATAGACAGAACCGCCGCAGCCATTATGGATATCTTTTTCATAGTGCTTCCCAACAGCAATAAGTGTAAAAAATAGGCCTTGCAGCATATCACTCTACGCCTCTTAAGCCTATTCTTTTGAGATAGCAAATACCCACTGATGGCTGGATGTTTTTTCAGCAAAACAATACTGAAGTTTCATCCTTGAGATAAAGGGGGAGGGACAAACTAGAATATGCGATTTATAAGGTTCCGGCTCTAATTACATACCAACACTAAGTGTCCTCAGAGCTACTCAAGTCATCTTCCATGGATGAAAGGTCTTTGTACACGACTCGATTACGTCCTGCTTCCTTAGCTTCATAAACCGCTTTATCAGCACAGGCAAAGAGATCTGAAAAACCAATGTTCGCACCGTTTGACGAAGTGGTCACTCCAAAACTTATCGTAATTGCCAAGCCCGATGGATTCAGTTTTTCAACCTCTTTGCGTAGCATTTCGGCTTTTTCTTGAGCACCTTTTTCGTTGCAGTGTGGCAACAGTAAGATAAATTCTTCGCCGCCCAGACGAATAGCCATGTCCTCTCGTCGGCAATTATCTTTAAGCACTAAGGCGACCGCTTTGAGTACGGCGTCTCCAGTTTCATGGCCGTGGTTATCATTGATCGATTTAAAATGATCTATATCGGCCACTATCAAACTCAGATCCTGCTGATGACGTTGCGCTTCCCGAATGCGTTTAGGCGCAACTTCAGCTAGAAAGTGTCGATTGTATAAGGTGGTTAGCTGGTCGGTCATTGCCAAGTTTTGTAGCTTTTCTTGCTGCATTTCGACCTTGTCAAACAGACGCTTCTGAGTAATAAGATTCGTTAAACGAGCCACCAGTTCTTCATCAACCACTGGTTTAGCCACATAATCATTGGCTCCAATTTGCAATAACTCAATGCGACGAGAAATATTCTCCTGTCCTGACAACATCAAAATAGGTACCCGAGCGATTTTTCCCTTTAACTGACGAATATGCCTCACCACATCAACCCCGGACATCTGTCCCTCTAAAATCACATCAGCCACCACAGCATCATAATCTTGTTGCTCAACCAGCTTGCAGGCCTCCTCTCCACTGGCGCAATGTACGACTTCAGCTCCCATACGCTCGATAATGGCTCGAACAACAATGGCAATGGCTAAGTTATCCTCGATATAAAGCACATTCCATCTATGGCCATGACGTTCACGGTAGTCACGGATGAACTCTCTGATGTAATTTTCAATTTCAATAGGAGACGAACGAAATAAAACTTCAGAAACCCCGGCAGAAACCGCATCGATGAGTTTTTCGCGGCTCTCTTCAGATGTCAGCATCACCACCTTTATATCACTGAGATTTTGCTCACGTACGTAAGACGCAAGTTCGGCCCCGGAACCATCAGGCAATTTGAAAGCAGTGCATATAAAACAATACTCTCCGCTATCAATAGCGGCTTTCGCTTCGGCAGCACTTTCAACGACTTTCGCAGCCATCTCGCTGTTATCAAAAATACTCGTCAAGATGGCTTGGTGAAGTCTTGAGGGTTCGACAATTAGTCCCTTCATTTGAACTTCTTTATGATCTCTTTACGTTAATTATAGTGTATTCGTCAAGACTATTCTCAAAACGCTTCACGTAGGCAGGTTTGACTGCTTATTTGTCCCGTGTACAATGGTAATAGCTTGAATTTAAATGCTTTTCTTCATAAAGGATACTGTAAATGGCAACGACTTTGGACCCACAGATACCCGTAAACAAGCCTGATGCTTCATCCCCCCCTACTATGGTGCTGCGCAAGGCAACCAATCAGGAAGCCGTCTCCTGGCTGGTTAAAGGTGTCCAGGGCTGGTTGTCAGGAGTAACCACCTGGACAGCTATCTCTTTGTTAAATATTGTTATCACCGTCTTACTGATGGTCTTTTCGTTTATCATTCCTTTTCTTCAACAAATAGCGTTACCTTTTATCAGCGCAGGTCTACTCAAAGCCAGTCATGAGCAAACTCTAGATAATCTTAAAGTTGACCACTTATTTGCTGGCATCTCAGAACAACCAAAAGACTTATTCATTGTGGGAGCCGTTTATGCTGGAGGCATGATGATCATTATGTTGCTCAGTACCATTTTGGTACTGGCGCTAGCCTTTGCTACCGGCTTAAGTCTGGAACAAATTCAATCGGACATCACACAGCTCATCCTCTATGCTGCACTTTTTATGTTGCTTATTATTGGTTTGACTTTGCCACTGGTTATGGCTTTGTGGTTTGCCCCGGCGCTCATTATGTTTCATCAAATCAAAGCGATTGAGGCCATGACCTTGAGCTTTAAAGCCTGCTTAAAAAACATTGTTCCCTATCTTGTATACAGTCTGGTCGCGCTAATAGCACTACTGGCTTTGGGTTTATTACCTGTGGTGGGTTATTGGTTGATGCCCACAGCCGGCTTTGTAGCGCTAAGCATAATCTATACTCTATTACTCATGTTGATACTCATACCGATTTTTTATATTTCTATCTATGAGTCTTACAGAGATATCTTTGTCACCTCTGAAACCGTCTGAGCCTGATGAATAGACATTTGGATCAGTGGTTGCTCTTTGGCTGAGCCTACAGGTTGCAGCTAAAATAATATCGATCGCGGTACAAAGAGTAGAACTTGCTTGATGCCAAATAAACCATAAGCAACATAGAGTGATGCTATTTTAACCGCAACTCATAATACCCTGTGATTGAGCCATCTACGGATTAAGTGTAGAGTTAAATAAGAACCAGCTAAAACAAACTGTCAGCAGATAGAATAATGAAACCCATAACGCTTTTACTACTCCTGTTATCCTTATCTATTCTAGCGAATGCCAAAGAACAAACTGTACTGGCTGACAATACACTGTATATTGATAGTTTTCCTGTTGACCTTTCCCACCGATGGCAGTTGTGTAATCACCAACAACCTAATCCGAACCCATTTCGCTCTGAATGTGAACTGATCAATGACACTCATACATTAAAAGACAGCGAATCAAACATTGCTGTTTTACGAGTTCGTTTTATTCTGGATGAATCCCTGCTTACCCGTATTTTTGGTCTTTATATCAATGAGCTTCACAGTGCTGATGAGCTCTATCTAAATGGACACTTTGTTGCAAGAAGCGGTCATTTTCCCCCCTCTTTCGAAAACGCCTCTTATTATAAGCGTTATTATCTGCTCCCAAGCGAGTGGCTTTATGTTAACAAGCCCAACGAGCTTGAATTGCGCATCTATGATAAAGATGTTTTACATAGCCTGAATACCATTTCGGCAGAACTCCACAATGCCAAAGAGCTCGGCATTAAGTTGTTGCTATCTGAGGTGATGTACATGGTGATTGCCGCCATGTTAATGGTGATTGCCACCTTCAAGGCTTACTACTTTATCCGAATTCCTTCCAGCCGCGAAACCTTGAGCCTGGCTTTATTCTGCATCTGTACCTCCTTGGCCATCGTATTGCAAAGCCAGCTTTTTTTGATGAGCGGTTTTGATCTCAATGGCATCTTTCGTATTCGCATCGTACTGTATGCATTTGCTCAAATATCCTTATTGCACTTTTTATTGATCATTTTTGATATCACTATCACCACAACGAAGCGATTTACCTTAACCATCTATTCAATCATTGGAGTATCAGCATTAATCTGGCCTCAAGTAGAGCATCTCAACACATTTTTTGTGATATCACAGGTATTGGCAATTGTTTTTCCTGCGGGAGTGCTCAGTCTGGTATTTGTAATGCAGCGAGCACGACTTTCCTCAACTCAGGAATGGCTCTCTTACATGCTCATCGTTTACTTACTGGCAACGACAGCAGAACTCGCACGAGAGCTCTTACAAAGTACCGGTTGGTTTAGCTGGCAACATGGTGCTCTCTTTATCTTGGCCGCACTGATGTTTGCTCTGGTAGCCGGTTTATCTACTACGCATCGTTATTGGCAGTTCTTTAAAGGCTCTACCTATGATCACTTGACTGGCACTTTACTAAAACCATCTTTTATTCGTCGTCTGTCTGAAGAAATGCAACGCTGCCAACGAGGAGACTTCTATCTGCTGGTTGCCGTATTAGATTTGGATCAGTTTAAAATGATCAATCAAAACTATGGGCACAATATTGGAGATCGCTCAGTTGTGGTGGTATCTGCCATTTTAACTCGCGTACTGCGTCAGTTTGATCTCATTTGCCGCTTGAGTGATGACGAGTTCTGTATTGCGGCCACACTCCCTTCTAATCAGGATGCAGACAACTTCCTCAAACGTTTGCATGAAGAGATTAACTCAGCGACTCTAACGTTAGACAGTAATCATGTACTAGGGCTGCAGACAACAACGGGCGCTGTGATGTTTGATGCCGAACGGCATAAGAATCCAGATATACTAATTTATGATGCAGAACATGCGGTGACAGAAGCAAAAATGAAAAAGCGCGGCAGCATTCAATGGTTTGACATCGAAAACCCGCCGCTACAAATTACTTTTTAAGAAGCCGTTTTACATAAAGGACTGGCTTCGGGATCATCTTCAATGGCAGGGATTTCTGCGGGATCCGTCACTCGTAATATCAGCGGATTAGAGACATCAGAAATAAAACGAAAACCTAGCAACGCTGAGGCTGTCTGTACTTCGATGCTGTCATGACGGCCATCGATATCTCGCACCACCTTCATGTCAGGAAAAATATTCTTCAGCTCTTTTTTTACATTATTCAACATAGCTGCGTCGCGAGGGCGGATGTGAGGCGACATAATATTAAATTGCTTTTCTAACCGAACAACGCGCAACTTGCCTCGACTGCCTTTGTCAGCTGTTACACGAAAAGTAACAAACAAACGGCTACTGGACTCACGTTCTACCTCACCGGTTAATGTAAGAGAGGAGCAAATAGCTCTTACTTTAGATAACTCTCTGAGTACTGTTGAGTCGAACTGCTGCTTGCGTATTACATAGGGCAGAATCGTTTTAAGCACAGAGTCATCAGCTACCAAGACTTCATAGAAGTCAGCATAAACATCCTTAGCGGTACGACCCGCTAACTCTGTTTCAACAAACTTCTCATCGTAATAAGTTAACTTGATGGGCTTCCATTTAGAGCCAAGCGCTTCAACATCATCACCAATGCACACATCTTCAACACACAGCTGTTCTGCGGCCAGCTGCGTGCTAAATAAAATTAAAAACAAGATAAACCCTAACGGTTTATGCATCATCATACGCTTACTCCTCACTACTGCTTTTACTTCAGCTTGTCGAGCGACTGTATCGCTTCAGACAAACTGTCTTCAATTTGGACCATCCCTGCGAGTTGAGATTCAATCTTTTTTGATACAGACGCTACTTGCTGTTCAATTTTTGCCTGAACCTTTTGTTTCACCTGCTTGGATTTCTCTTTAAGTTCACCTTTCACCTGATTGTAAAGCAAGTCATCCAGATTGCTGGATAGCTTAACGTCTTGATGCGTCAGATCCCCAGTCAGAGTCACTTTCATCTCTATCTGGTCTGCCTGCTGTAATAATTTAGATAAGCTATTGATAAGCTTAGCACTATTTTCAGATTGTGTGGCGACCTTGTAATTCGATAGTGATATATCCATTTCGACAGCAAACTGGTTGTAGTTACTATGAGCCGACAAGTTAACCTGAGCATCAATGTCTGTCAGAGCAACGCCTTCGGCACCTCCAACTAGCCACTGCTGTATCGGCCAGTCCGTCATGTTAAATGACAACTGCAAAGGCTTTTTATGGCTGTCTGGATGCATAATGCTGCTTTGTAGATTTGCCTTACCTTCGCTTTCATGCAGATCAATCGACAGTGCAACATCGGTCTTTTGGCCAGGTAACAAGGCATTTGTCAGATTCTTAGCTTCTCCATTGAGTCGCCCTGCCAATGCCTGCCAACGAAAATCACCGCCCAAAGCCGCTTGCTGGACCCAAAAATCCGGCTCTTTGCTCATGCCGGGTAACAAAACGTCTATACCTTCTCGCGGACCTGACGGTTTGGTTTGTTCTTGTTCAGTGGCGGGAGGATTCACTTTCGACATTACCGATACCAGTAACTCTAACCAATGGGCCATTTCTTTACCCAATAGGCTCGAGGCAACATGACGCATGCCCTCTGGAGACATACTGGCAATCGAAAGCGCTAAATCGGCATCTTTGCCAACCTGCTTTTGCAGCGCAGACCATTCACCACGGGTTTGCTTAATATCGTTTTTTAGCTTTTTGTTCAGTGAGCTAATGGCCTCTTTTTCGCCCTTAACTTCTCTAACTAACTTTTTAAGATCTTTGAGTACCGATAGCTTTTCTAGCCCTTTAGCTTTTTTCTCCCGTTGCCGAATATCTTTGTAGCGTTGTTCATATTCGGCAATCTTGGCTTCATCAGGCAGTTGTTTAATAGCTGTTTGCCACTCGGTTTTTTTGCTATCCAGCCCTTCAGAAAACGCTTCAAATTTTTTCGGTGACTGGATATCAAGCTGCGTGAGAATCGCGTCAACATCGACTTCTTTTGCTTCATTGGCCACGGCCTCTGGCCACTGCCACGAGCCAGGAGAGGTGATCGAGCGTTCTATTTTTTTGGCCGCCGAATCCCGTTTACCGTCCAATATCAAATCTTGAATATTCAGCTGTTCAACATGCAGTTTGCCTTGCAACAACGGCAACCAGGCAACATCAAATTCAAGCGTATTCACCTGTAGGCGATTACGCATTAAATCATCTGGATTTGCGACCTCTAAATCTTCCAGCGCCAGGCCACCCTTTAACAAACTCAGACTGGTTGACGCTAACGAAACTGAAGCCCCGTTAACCTCACCACCTTTTTCTTCGACTTCACCTTTAAACCAACTATTGATACTCAGTTGCGCAAGTAACCCTAAAATCACAAGAGTTACAACGAGTAAGATGACTCCCGATAATCGAATCGCTTTCATAACGGCTCCCTAGCGTAATCCCTGATAGATTTGAAAAAAGTGACTGGATTTAATGACTTTAACTAAATGCAGTTTTTCAAAGGATTCCATAAACTTTTCACGGTACTTTTCGACCAACCAACGACTCGCAAAAAATAAGGGAACAAACATCACAGCTCCCAGCAATAAACTGCTCAAAGCCAGAGTGTTGTTAAGCGCCAAACTGTCCAAAACAGGCAACGCCATCAGCGAAGCAATCGTTTCACCCAAAGAAGGGCTTTGTAGCAAGGCCAGTCCAAATTGGTTAAATAGAGGATCAAGAGCGTAAGCCAATACAGAGAAAAGCCCCGTCATCACTAAAAAAGTACTTAAGTTCACACGGAACAGAAGCACCACAAGAAGCAGTATCCACTTTAAACCACTAAACAGGGGTAATATAGAAAACCAGAAGGCCAAAGCAACAGCCCAGGATATCTGCGCAGGATTATCTTCAGAATTTAAAGCTGACAATAGTTTTGCCAATAGGGTCAACATGTTATCGCTCCTACAGACCATGTAAGAAAATGATTGTTTGAAGTTAAGTGGATCATAGCACCCTGTCTACCTAATGGGTCTAGTAATATCTGAAGCCTCAATGGATTGGCGCGAGATGATATCACTTTTTAAGATATTAGCCATCTTCTATCGACATCCTCAACCACTGAGGTTTATTCAGTGACGAAGGCCAGAGACGCCAAGCCAACCCCCCTCTTTATAAAGAGCGACCATAACGACTGACTAACCCCATCAATTTGCTTCGCTATCTAAAATCATAGACAGTAAATAGCCTTATAGTTTCATCAACATAGGCAGACTGTCTGTAGGCTTTATGTATCAGACTATTTACTTTTTGCAATACCAGCTATCGAAAGGGCGAAACCCACTCAAAACAAAGAACGAAGGACGAAGGACAATAAGCAGAATACGGCATTGAGACAAGAGCGAATTATTTCCATTTTCAATATTGCAGAGCAACAAACTAAAGTACAAAAAATGAGAGCTACCCCACAAGATCAAAGCAACATTTATAACGATGTATATCTCTCAAGCCTTCTACCCAATAAGTGGCATAAATTTATTTCTTCGTCATATACCTATATAGTTTGAGATAACCTTGTAATAAATCCTCGTTTATGTGCTCTATTAAGTTGATAAATATAACAATAGCTTTATCCTAAACTAGACAACAAAAATAAGAGTGTCCCATGACGATCACTGCTCAAAAGGAAGTGCTCACCCTGCAATTCACGGCCTCGCGTGAATACAGTCTCTCGCTCTGTGAAAATTTATTGGTTGAAGATTTTGGACTTCAGGCAATGCCAGAAACGAGTCCAGTAAAATGGCATCTTGCGCATACAAGCTGGTTTTATGAGACTTTTCTACTAAAACCTTATCTCGAAAATTATCACTGTTTTCACCCGCAGTTTGAGCACTTGTTTAACTCCTACTACAACGGTGTAGGTCAGCCTTTTTTACGACCTAAACGAGGTTTGCTTTCGCGCCCATCCGTTGATGAAATTTATCGATATCGAGCGCACATCGATGAACAAATGCTTAAGCTACTCAGTCAGCCAAATGATCGGCTGTCTTCGTTGGTTCAGCTCGGTATTCAACATGAGAAACAACACCAGGAGCTTATCCTCACGGATCTCAAATACTGTTTCTTCCAAAATCCTTTGTACCCACAATACGAACCGACTCCGTTACCCCAATCAATGGCGATGGCGCCCACTTGGTCGAATCAGTCTGCAACCTTAACCACCATAGGTCATAACGAAGAATCCTTCTGTTTTGATAACGAAACTCCTCAACATAAGACCTATCTAACAGATCACGCTCTGGCCGATCGCCCGGTAACCAATGGTGAGTATCTGGAATTTATAAACAACAACGGATATCAAAACTCCTTGTTATGGCTGTCTGATGGCTGGGCCTGGTTGCAGCAACAGCAAATCACACATCCTTTATATTGGGTACAACAGGACGACGAGTGGTTTGAATACACACTGCACGGCCTACGACCTCTCGATATGCACGCCCCGGTCAGTCATATCAATCTTTATGAAGCCGATGCGTACGCCCGTTGGGCAGAATGTCGCTTGCCAACAGAGTTTGAATGGGAACATCGCTTTGCCAGCGAATTTAAACAATCCAACACTGAGCGTTGTTTTCATCCTTTAATAAACACGACTGGAACACCACAGAATCACTATGGTCAGGTCTGGGAATGGACTCAGTCCAGCTACCAGCCTTACCCCGGCTTTAAAGTCGCAAGCGGGGCTGTGGGCGAATACAACGGCAAGTTTATGTGCAATCAAATGGTACTTAAGGGCGGCAGCTGCCTGAGTCCCAATCAACATATTCGAGCCTCCTATCGTAACTTCTTCTATCCTTCTGATCGGTGGCAAATGACCGGCATTCGTTTAGCTAAGGAGCTATAAATGAATCAAGCAGTAAAGAAAAACAATATTTATTTTCACCAACACAGTCCTGCATCCGCCGATATGATGAAAGAAATTCATCAAGGTCTGTCAAAAAAGCAGAAATCTATTTCTCCTAAGTACTTTTATAACGAAAAAGGCTCTCAGCTGTTTGATTCGATCACTCAGCTTCCAGAGTATTACCCAACGCGAACCGAAGTCGGTCTATTAAAAGCTCATGCCAGTGAGTTTGCCGAGTTGATGGGAAAAGACAGTATCTTGCTGGAACTCGGTAGTGGCAGCAGCATCAAAATTCGGCTCTTACTGGAAGCCTTAAAGCCTAAAATCTATGTCCCTATGGATATTTCGGAAGAGCACCTCATTCGTTCAGCCGAAAGATTAGCAAAAGACTACCCCTGGTTGGAGATCCATGCCACCTGCGTTGATTACTCCAAACCTTGGCAAGTGCCCGATTTTGGTCCCGGCCGATACAATGCTTTTTTTCCTGGCTCAAGCATCGGTAATTTTGAGCCTGCAGACGCACAAAAATTGCTGACTCAAATAGCCAAACTGGTTGGTAAGCAAGGTGGATTGTTGATTGGTGTGGATCTAAAGAAAGACTCCAACACACTGGAATCAGCTTACAATGATAAGCAAGGTGTCACGGCGGAGTTTAACCTCAATTTGCTGCATCATTTAAACGAACAACGGGATGTGGATTTTGACACCTCACAGTTCGAGCACAAAGCCCTCTACAATCTGGACAAAGGCCGCATCGAAATGCATTTGGTGAGCAAAGAAAATCAAGAGGTGCAGATAGAAGACAAAACCTATCACTTTGATGTCGGCGAAACCATTCACACGGAGAACTCTTATAAGTACTCTCCCGATGAGTTTCATGCACTTGCGCACAAGGCTGGCTTCTCACCCGAAAAGGTTTGGATCGATGAGAAGAACCTCTTCAGCATCCATTACCTCAAAGTATTTGAATAATAAAGAGAAAAGCTCGATGTTGCTCTTGGCTCTGCGGCCAATGAGCAACACATTAAATCGCTTACTCAGATATTAAAATCTCTATTTAAACACTGCTTCCATTTTACGACCCGAGCGAAAAATGATGCTTCCTTAGAACAGGGACTCCAATGCCTCTTCTGAAGCGACCAGCTCGGTAATCCAGTCTCTAAACGCTTTTACCTTGGGCCGCTCTGCCGACTCTTCTGGGCACACCAGATCGTATTTGTAATCACTTGGTAATACGATATCAAAGGGTCTGATCAAACGGTTAGCCTGAATATCTGGCTTCGACAACACATTATGGCCTAAAGCTACCCCTTGGCCGTGTATTGCCGCCTGAATCACCATGCTTGAATGAGAAAACACAGGGCCGTGGCGCAAATCAGCTCCTTTAACCCCTGCCAGCTTTAACCAGGCACGCCACTCATCAGTAGAAGCATCGTGCAACAATGTATGCTGTTTAAGGTCTTGAGGCTCGTTGAGAGGCAAATCTCCGTCCAGCAAGGATGGGGAACACACAGGCGTTAAAAACTCATGAAGTAACGTTTCGCTATAAAGGCCAGGACCGTAGTCGCCTTTTTCGTAATAAATGGCAATGTCAACATCTTCCTGTAAAAAATCGACAGTACGATCGACAGCTTTCAGTCGAACATCAATATCCGGATAAAGCTGACTAAAGCGAGATAAGCGTGGAACCAACCACACAATAGCAAAAGTTGGGACCACACTCACTGTTAAAGGTCCCGAAGCACCCAAGGCTTTTAACTGCTCTGTCGCCAAGGCTAACTTCTCGAAAATATCGCGGATTTTTGGCCAGTATTCCTGACCTTCGTCAGTAAGTAGTAACTTACGGTTTTTCCTTATGAATAATGGGACCCCCAAAAACTCTTCGAGGGATTTAATTTGATGGCTAACTGCGGCCTGCGTCACAAATAATTCTTCCGCAGCTCGAGTAAATGATAAGTGGCGCGCAGAAGCTTCAAAAGCCCTTAAGCTATTCAGTGGTGGTAGTCGTCTTGGCATTGTCTTTTACATTAGTTTTTCTAATCTGAAACATTATAAATGATCGTTTGAATAAATGCACCACGATCACTAATATACGCCCCGAAGCCGAGAGACACAGGGATAAACATTCTGTTTGACGCGTGTCCGCTGTTTAGGTTTCACACTTTTGACCTTAGCTAAATTGGCGGGTCAACGAAAAAGTAAAGGTTTTCGTTTAAGTAACTAGCGCAATCTCTATCAATTCGACGGAATGAGGACGTCAATATGAAACAGTCTGCAAGTGTTTTATTCGCATTGGCGATAATGTCTGGCGTGACATTAAATACGCAAGCAACCGAGTTAGATAACAAGTTAGCGTTTGAATCTAACATCGAAATGGGCTTTTCAATCCAAAAAGCTCAAGCGTTACAAGGTGTATCTGAGTTTTTAAAGCAAGCTCGTGAAGAGTTTCAAGCTCAGATGCTCAAATCGGTAACCTTTGTCAAAGCTGACAAAACGTTATCAAGTCAGGCTAGCCTGGCAAACGGCGCGGAGCGCCAACTGGCAGATTAACTGCCAACCCTGGTTTTTTGAAGGGGATCGAGAGATTCCCCTTCGCTGAGTGAGTAGCTCAAACTTATCTGTCCCAACAGTGATTTGTTAGCGAGGCCAGAGCACCTCCTACCCCTTATAGGTCCTATCTGTCTCTGCTGTTGCTAATAAGGCTTGCCCCCGCAAGCCTTTTTTTTTGCCTTGAAAAAATCCTCTAACCTCTCTTTTGACACAACCTGTGTGCAATGGTTAAATCGGCGCAATTAACTTTGATTGCAACTATCGAATAAATCTATGAGCCAACAAACCACCCACAGCATTATTATGTGCCGACCTGACGATTTCGGTTATAACGACGAAACAGGTACCGACAACGAATTTCAACACCGTCCAGAAACCTCGGCAGAACTGATTAAACAAACCGCTCTAACAGAATTTGAAGCGGCAGTAGCCAAACTTCAAAAGGCAGGGGTAGAAATACTCGAGTTAAAACAACAAAGCGAACATGCTCTACCGGATGCGGTTTTTCCCAATAACTGGTTCACGACCACAGTGGATGGCAAGCTCATCACCTATCCAATGAAAACCCTGAATCGTCAACGAGAGATAGCACCCAATTTATTAAGTGAGTTAGTCACTCAAGCAGGCTACCAACAACCGGAACATATTGATTTTGCCACTCCTCACACACCTCTTGCTCTTGAAGGAACGGGGGTTTTGGTATTCGATCATCCCAATCGTATTGTTTATGCAGCTTTGTCTGAGCGTTGTGATGGCAACGTTTTAGCTGAATATTGCCAGCAATATGATTGGCGCAGTGTTTCTTTTCAATCCACAAGCTCTCATCAAATTCCTATCTACCATACCAATGTCATGATGAGCGTTGGTAGCCAGTTTGTTGTGATCTGCCTGGAAAGTATAGCTGCTGATCAACGAGAAACAGTCACTAGAGCTATTGCTGAAAGTGGCAAAATACTGATCGACATTAGCTTCAAGCAAATGGAAGAGGGCTTTTGCGGCAATATTCTGGAAGTTAAAAATCATCAGGGCGAAGCTGTTATCGCCATGTCGCAAACGGCCTGGAATCACTTTACCCCTTCTCAACAACAGCAATTGCAATCTTATGGAACAGTCGTGGCCTGCCCTATTCCTACCATTGAATTTATTGGTGGAGGTAGCTTACGCTGCATGATGGCAGAAAACTTCTTACCCAAAGCGAGCTCCAGGTAACCTGAACCAAGGTAAAATTAAGCACTTGCTCATCCAGCTGCTACACTGATAAACATATTAATAATTAGAAGAATCAAGTCGGTAGGTTCTACTTTTAACATCGACTATCAAGATCTGGATGAGCCGCTCGATGCATATATGCCTTAAGCTTTTGATGTTCGTAGCCAGAACACCAGCCTTCCTTCGCGCATAAGGTCTGAAATGGAAATACCAGGCTACCAAATAGGCGATCTTATTGACCAGGGCGGTATGGCGTCTGTGTATCGGGCTGAGCAACTGTCGCTAAAACGTGAAGTAGCGGTTAAGTTCCTGTCTGAAAATCTGCTACATCATCCCTTAGCGCGAGAATTGTTTGCCAATGAACCATTAATTGTTGCTCAACTCAATCATCCCAAAATCATCCATATCATAGACAAAGGCATCACTGCCGACGGCAAACCTTACTTTATTATGGAGTATGTAAAAGGCACCACACTTCATGATCTGGTTCAGGACAAGCCGCTGTCTACCAGCGAGAAAATCCAATATATTATCCAAATTTGCAAAGGGCTTGCCTATGCCCATCGCAATGGCATTGTTCACCGTGATATCAAGCCCGCGAATATCATCATCGATGAAGAAAACAATGCGCGTATTCTGGACTTTGGGATAGCGAGTTTTTGTCAAGACAATCTCGGTATCGACGAATCCAAACAAGTTCTTGGCACCGCCGGCTACATGGCACCAGAAGTTAAAACGAATTCTGCCGCAGCCTCTATTTTGAGTGATATTTATTCGCTGGGGATCTTAATGTATGAGGTGTTTAGTGAAGATTTTTCTCAAGAGTTTGATGTAGCCACTTTGCACCAGCATCCTAAACTGAATAAAACCATCGGCAAAATTGTTTCCAGCTGCGTCCAGACACAGAGTGATCTCCGACCTTCGTCGGCCAGCGTCATCGAGCAGATTTTTTTGCAGTTGCTAAAAGGTGCTCATCTGGCCATCAGTCAAAAAGCCGAAGCAGAACGAGATTTATCTTCTCTGAGCAAAAACTTTCTGCTACTGGATGTGATAAAAGAAACTTCCTACAGCAGTGTCTATTTATACGAGAAACAAAAAAACCATCACTTGATCGTTATCAAAAAACGTAATCAGGATAACTCCGGACTCAAAGAAGCAAAACTACTCAGTAACCTAAAGCATCCCAATATCATTCATATTCACGGTACAGCCAGCAACCAAAGATCTTTTATCATTGTTATGGAGCACATGGATGGAGGCTCTTTATCAGATCGCCTGCTTACGCCTTTCGCGCCAGAAAACTTCTTTCCTATTGCCAGAAAAATCTGCCTGGCGCTTCAGTTTGCGCATCAAAATCGAATAATACATGGCAATTTACGCCCCAGTAATCTGCTTTTCGATCAAACTGGCGAAGTCAAAGTCACAGACTTTGGCCAATCAGAGCACTATCAAGACACCATAGAAGCAGAAAACTGGTATCGACCGCAAAAAACAGAAGCCCCGTCACCTGCACTGGATGTCTTTTCGCTAGGAGCCATTTTTTATCACATGCTGTGCGGGGAGCATCTCACCTGGAAGAACACTCACGTATCCTGGAAAGAATCTTACAGTGAGCTACCTCAGGTCTTACAACAACTACTATTAAAAATGTTGGCACTCGACCCCGCCTATCGATATCAACAAATGGCAGAAGTCATTAGTGAACTTGATAAACTGTCAGCTTCACCAAAAAGTCAGCTGAAACCTAAGGCAAAATCGCTCACAAAGCGAGTGCCCACGGCCAAACGTTCATTAGGGTATTGGTTAAAACAAGGATTTTTTATTTTGCTGGTGGCCGTTGTTGTTACCTATTTGCAGATCCACTGGTTTTTTCCAGAGCTCAAACAACTGCTACTACAAACGCTCAGTGAATGGTTGCAATTGTTGGCCACAGAACTCAACGAGGCATCAACTTAAGATTAAGCTAATGCCTTGTACAGTATGAAGGTGATAACTCGTTTAAGAAGGATCAGCGCAGCCACATAATGGCGACAAGTACACCGACAACAGCCAGAAAGATACCTGATACTTTTAGAATCATGGCCGTATTGCCCTCTTCTTCTTCAAAAAGTACTCGCGGTTTGTTTCCAATTCCCTGAAAAACCAGCTCCATGCCACCCACGATAATCTCGTCACCATCAGTCAAGGTAGCCGAGGTTGCCATTCTGCCGTTAATCAACAGGCCATTAGCGGCTCCATTGTTTTTGATATGCCAACGGGTGCCTTCTTTAAAAATATCGATATGACGTGCCGACACACTGGTTTCATCCCGCGAAAGGTGATGGCCTAGCATACGTCCAACAGCATTACCTTCTGGATTGAGCTGATAAACCTTACCCCGTAGCGACTGTGATTTGCCGTGCAAAAACGCAGGCGTAGGATCCGTAGGAATATCCATCACAGGTGGTGTGTTATAACGGCGGGTTGCTGCGAGTTCTGGTTTCATTTTAGGTGCGTCTTTCGCCCCTCTAATTTGAGTCTGAGGGCGCTTAGCTGCTGCCTTTTTTTCAGTGCTGGAGCTAAAAGAAGGATGATGGCTGGCCGGATTGATATCACCAGCAAATAACACCTTAAAAGAAAACTTATCGACCGTAAATTCATCTCCATCATTCAGAGGCATAGAGTCGACTTTCTTACCATCCACATAAGTTCCATTAGACGAGCCCATATCTTCAAGATATAGCTGTCCATTGTTTATGTACACGCGAGCATGACGTCGAGATACATGCTGCAACGGAACGGAAATATCGCATTCATGATCTCGCCCAATCACCAGACTTTCATTAACTGGAAACAACTGACCGTTGTATGGTGACGTTTGAGCTTGCAGCAACCAATCGCTAATGGCGGGACGCACTACGGTTTCTTGACGGACAGCGGACTTGATAGGACTACGATTCAACAATGGGTCTATCAGACGCATTTGCACGGAGCCAACACGAATCACATCCCAAGGTTTTAATTCTTGATCAAGAGGTACGAGGGAGTCGTTAACATAAGTACTGCGATTTTGCGCCTTATGCTTAAGCGTGACTACCTGATCATTAACATGAAGCTCAAAATGAAAAGGCTCAACGCCGTCTTCATTAATCACTATATTGCAGGAGGCATCACTACCTACTTTTAATAGCGGATCGACCAACCACAAATCAGGCTTCGACTGATCCACAAACTGCAATTTTAACATTCATCGCCTCCCTTTTGACGATCACTTATTAACACACTGAATGCGACAACACATAAAATATAAGAGCGCAAAATCACCGCCAACGTACCTAAAACATAGCCCAAAATAGCTCTAAGACATAGAGCCAGATGGTCATTAAGACACGGTTTGAAACAAAAGTTGCGGTGTAAACATTTTGTTTTAAAGCGACAAAGCACTCTCACTAAGAGATGCTGTTCTAGACAAGCCAGTCTTAATGCTAATCTCCACACGTCTTACAGATAACACGGATCTGAAGGCAATATATTGATCTACGAGATTAGTAAAAGGATAAACCACATGATAGCCAACGTAAGTGGCAAGGTATGAAATCCTAAATCAGCACGCAGTTTACAAACTATCTCGCGTGGAGTCTATCGCCACTACTCGGATATCGATGCATCTGCGTCAATTTACCACATTAAAAGGCCAAGTAAGAATCTTGACCTTACTAAACGCCCGTCAAAAATTAGCGATAAGAGATGCCCAGCTTTTGATAAACAAATCCCATCAACCAAGCAGGACCAATCAACAAAAAGAAAATATCCTGAAAGAAAGAAGGCTTTTTGCCTTCGATATGATGACCAATAAACTGAAGAATCCACGCCACCACAAAAATACCCACGCCAACTTGCCACAGTGGAATAGGAGATATCGACTGTAATGCTGCACAAGCCCACATAACAAGGACAGAAAATAGCAACATACCAATACTTAAACTCAGTGACATGAGCGTATAAAAAATCATCACAAAAGCTAACGTCAAAGTCGCCCAATTCAACCAAGCGTACTCGGCCATCCAGGACGGCTGAGGCACATCCCACAACATCAAAGCAACGCTCCAGAAAATCGCAGGTACACACAGCCAATGGATTAATTTATTGGTTTTATTCTGGTGGCTCTCGCCATACTCTTGAAACCATTGTGTAGCGCTTTTCATAATCTCCCCCTATTATTGGTCTAAAAGAAAATATAACACTGGGTTATGATTAAAATAAAGTCGTTATAGTCGCGTTTTTACGCGAAAAGACTCTAACCTGTTGAGATATTGCACTTTCATCATATCACTCAGTGCAAGCAGTCAGTTTTGGGGAGAACGCAATGGGGCATATCACGTTAATGACGGATTTTGGGCATCGCGATGGTTACGTTGCCTGTATGAAGGGCTATCTGCTCAGCCATACTCATGGATTTCAAATTCATGATGTCGCTCACGATGTTGCGCCACAAAATGTTTGGCAAGCCGCAATGGCCGCACAACGCTACACCCAGCACTACCCAGACAATAGTATTCATCTGGTGGTGGTTGATCCCGGTGTTGGTTCTGAGCGCAAAGCGCTAGCCTTGAAGTGTGATAGTCATTGGCTAGTAGGGCCAGATAACGGCGTGCTTTCATTTGCAGCCAAAGAATACAAAGAATGCCAGGCGTACGCCTTGCGCAGCCATACCCAATGGTGGCAAAAGCACGATAGTTTTGATGGGCTGGCGTTATTTGCTCCAGCAGCAGCTCAGCTGGCTCAGGGTACCCCTATCGAAAAAATGGCCGATCCCTTGCTGCACATTCACGAGTTGGTTTATCCCGAAGCAGAATTAGTCGGCAACTCACTTATCGGTCAGGTGGTTGCTTTTGATCACTTCGGTAATGCCATTACCAATATTTTTGCCAGCGACATTCCTAAAAATCAGCCATTAGAAATACAATGCCAGTCACTCAATTTTCCGCTCTGCCAACATTATTGTGCCGCACCTGCCCACGGTCGTCTGGCATTAATTAACAGCGATCAACAAATCGAACTGGCGGTTTATCAAAGCTCTATACGCCGTGAAGCTAATCTAAAAGTGGGCGATCTGGTCTCCATTGCGCTCAATCACCTCCAGCCCGCCTGACAGTCCCGTCGCCTATTAAAATGCAGCGGGTTAGCTGCATTTTGGAATACTTTGGGTATAGTCCTTATATTTCTTAAAAATATTCTGCTTAGAGGCAAACTTTTTTAATGAGGCCTACGACTAAGATTGTAAAGAACACAGGCCTTACTGACCAATAACGCTCATAAATATGATGTTACTCAACGATAGTGATGAAAAGTTAATCGACAAAGCACTGAATGGTTCGCAACGAGCCTGGGGGAAATTAGTGCGTCGCTATGAAGGCAAGGTGTACAACTATTGCCTGCGCATGAGCGGAAGTCAAAACGACGCGATGGACCTGATGCAAGAAGTGTTTCTTGCGGTGTATCGCAATTTACCGAATTTTCGGCAACAAAGCAGCTTTACCACCTGGTTATTTCGTATCGCCAGCAATAAGTCGACAGACTGGTTACGCTCGCGACACCGAGTACCCACACTGAATGCTGATGAGCTGCCTACCGACCATACACCCGGTTCTGGCTCGCCTCAGCAGAGTTTGCAGCAAGATCGCGATAACCAGCACATCATGCACATGTTGGGAGAGTTGAGCGCAGAACAACGAGTGGTTGTTGAACTTAAGTTCTTTCAGCACTTTACGTTTGAAGATATTGCCGCCCAATTGGGCATATCAACCAATACCGCCAAAACACGCCTTTATGCAGGTTTAAGACGGTTAAAAGGTAAAATGGAGATCCAAAATGCCATGTAATCATCAACAGGTCGAAGCCCATCTTTGCGACTATCTTGATGGCGCTCTGGACCCGGCACTGAATCGAGAAATCGAACATTGCATCGAAACCTGTGAAGAATGCCGCGAGGTTTACGAAAGCGCTCTGCAAGTACGCCAATGGTCCCATCAATGGCAACCGCAACCAGTGCCCGACTGGCACCGCACCGAGTACGCCATTCCCAAACGTAAAACTGCGTTTGAGTGGATGCCCTGGCTATCAATGGCGACATCGGCGTTAGCTATCTTAATGGTCGTCTTTAAAGTTGAAATAGTATCCACCCAACAAGGTGTGACCATCAGTTTTGGCGGACAGGCCAGCCAGGTTCAGCTAGCACAACATATCGATCAAAAAATTAACGAGTTAGCCATCAAACAACTGGGGTATATCGACAACCGTTTCGAAGAGCAGCAATTAGCTCAGGCCACGGTTACCAAAGGCATGTTGCAAGAGCTATTGGAACATAGTCGCCAAGAACGACGCCAGGATATGCAAACACTGATGGCAAGCTGGTTAAAGCAACGTGAATCGGATAACGCAGAAATGAATAAGCGCGTTGATTACATTCTTGATAACCAGATTGAAAACAATCAGTACCTGAACAGAGTGCTTCAGGTATCGAATACAAATCACCTTTAGTGGAGGTTCAAATGAAATTAAAACGTTTAGTGGTAAGCTGTTGCCTCCTAAGTGCATCAACCTTAGTGTTGGCAGCTCCAGATATGAAGCGAGTGCAAAAAGACATTCGCATTATGACAGGCATCTTTGAAACAGCCAGCAACGACAGCAGCTATAGCCCACGTAAAGTGAAAGTAGAAGCCACCTATCTCGCCAATCAGGGTATCGTATTTCGTTTCGGTGGCGGTGGTTTTTCTCACCACCTGTTTCCAAGCTCGAGTTTTGGCGATGCACATGACTGGGAAGTGTGGGGAGAAAGTCTGGGCAATAATGTTGCAGCCATCGTCGGAAACATTGCTTCCGTCATAGATCCTGTAGCACCAGAAGCGCCAGTGCCGCCCGATGTCGAAGGTGAACTAGCACACCTGCACCATGAGTCAGAACGTCAGGCAGAAATTCGCGAGCAACTTGCCGAAATGCGAGAAGCCCTAAGAGATTCAAAAGAAAACTATCGCGATTATCTACGTGAGTTACGTGAACTGGAAAGAGAAAGCTATCACGCAGAACAAGAACGTTCTGATGACATCGAACAAAAAAAGAAAGCTGTTGAAAAACGCATTGAATCTATAAAAGAACAGATGGGTGCTTATAAAGTTAAAATGAGCGAGTATCGAGAAGAAAAAACGCGCAAGTACCGCGTGAAAAAAGATAAGTTCATCAACGATACACTGGTAACACTGTGCGATTACTCGTCATCATTACGCAGCGTAGCTAACGACCAGCACATCACACTGATTTTCAGTAACTTTGCTAACGAGCGTAATGCAACAGACTTGACCTATGTCTTCAAAAAGTCGCACCTATCTCGTTGTGATTCAACATCAGAAAACGACATTGAGCGATTAAAATCTCGCGCCATTCATTATGTTCAATAAAGACAAAGGAGGCTCTTAGCCTCCTTACTTTTATGGCATTTTATAGACCACACCATCTTTCATGACAAAACTGACCGATTCCATCAATTCAATTTGAGTAAGAGGATCGCCTTCTACCGCAACAATGTCAGCCAGTTTACCGACTTCTATAGAACCTAATCGCTCGTTTATTCTTAATAGTTTGGCGGTCTCAATCGTTGCCGACTGAATGCTTTTCATCGGACTCATCCCCACCTCAACCATATACTTGAACTCACGTCCGTTCAGCCCATGCGGAAACACGCCCGCATCGGTCCCAAAGGCAATTTTTACGCCGCGCTTAATCGCTTTAGCAAATGTCTTCTGAATTTGTGGTCCCACCGCTTTCGCTTTCGGTTGTACAATAGGAGGATAGGTATTGGCTTTATCGGCTACCCACTTGCCAGCGGTGATGGTAGGCACATAATAGGTTCCCATCTTTTTCATTAAGCTCATGGCTTCTTTGTCCATATAGGTGCCGTGTTCAACAGAATGAACGCCGGCTTTGATAGCTCGCTTCATACCCTCTGCTCCATGAGCATGAACGGCAACCACAAAGCCATAATCTTTGGCCGCAGCCATAATGGCATCCAGTTCATCATCAGTGAATTGAGGGTTTTCTCCGCTTTTTGCCAGACTTAAAACACCACCAGTCACGGTTAACTTAATGACGTCGGCCCCTTCTTTGTAACGCTGACGCACCGCTTTATAGGCGTCGGCAACACCGTTCACCACACCTTCTTTTGGGCCAGGATCTTTCATCAGCTCATGATTCAAGCCATTGGTTGGATCTGCATGGCCTCCTGTTGTCGCAATGCTTTTACCTGCGGTAAATACACGAGGCCCAGGAACAGTCCCTTTATCAATAGCTTTGCGCAGCTCAACGGTCACATTAGGATCACCGCCTAAATCTCGAACCGTGGTGAATCCGGCAAGTAAGGTCTTATTGGCATTGGCCACTGCTTTGATAGCAAAAAAACTTTCGTTATGAAAAAAGCCTTCGGTGTAAGATTCAGCCGTCATTTCATTCATCAAGTGGGTGTGCATATCCATCAATCCTGGCATGACGGTGGCATTTTTTAGATCAATAATCTCAGCGCCTTGCACATAACCTTCTTTTATTGCGGCTATCTTATTGCCTTCAATAACAATAGAAACTTTTTCTCTTACTTTTCCATTAATCGTATCAATCATTTTTCCGGCGTGAATAATCTTCTCAGCACCGACAACCAGCTGAACAAACATCGATAACGTGACAAAAACAAACCATTTCATAAACTGACAGCCCTTAGCTATTAGAACCAATAAAGGTTGAGTAAAGTTATGCGTTTCGGCTATAACTGAATATTGACGATTGTGTTTCAACACTGCAACCTACCTATTACAGATAACAGGAAATAGAAGAAGGTATGAAAGCACTTAAGTTTGGCGGTTCTTCATTGCGGAATTTAGATGGTTTATTGCGCAGTTGTCAAATCACACAGCAACAACTAAGCAATAGCCGAGGCATCATTGTCGTATCAGCGCTTGGTGGTGTCACCAATACACTTGAGCAAGCCATTGATGCAGCGCTAACCGGTCAAGATTCACAAACCTTGCTTGAGGATTTAACACACCGCCACCAACAAAGAGTGCAAGAGGTATCTGCCGAGTTTCCTGAGCAGGATTTCACAGACTGTCAAAAAACCGTGGATGAGGCACTGGCCCAGTGTGCTCGTTGGTTACAGGGTATCCAACTGACTGCCGATGCGTCCGATCATACCAAGGCTCGAATTCTCGGCCTTGGCGAGTATTTGTCGGCTCAGATCTTTCACTATACCCTGAGCGCACAGAATCCCGAGAAAAACATTCAACAGCTTAACAGCCAAGATTACCTGTTCACTCGCGGCCCGCTCCTCGAGGGACATGTTGATGAAGAAAAATCCCATGAAAAAATAAAACAACTCACTTCATCTAAGGGAGACTGGTTTATTGCCCCCGGATTTGTCGCCACTCATGAAAGTGGTCAAACAGGATTACTTGGTCGCAACGGCTCTGATTTATCAGCAGCTATTTTCGCAGCAGGATTATCTGTTGAAGAGCTACAAATCTGGACGGATGTTGACGGTGTGTATAATGCCGATCCCAACGTGATCCCTCAAGCTCAGGTTATTCATCACCTGAGCTATCATGAAGCGATGGAACTGTCGTTTTTTGGTGCGAAAGTGCTCCACCCTAAAACCATTGCCCCCATTGCGACCTATCAAATCCCGACTTATATCAAAAATACATTCAATCCGCTGTTTACAGGCACTCGCATTACAGAAGAAGGCGCGCAGGAAGACCGAGCAGTGACTGGTATTACGATGCTTGATGATCTGGCAATGCTCAATGTATCGGGCACCAACATGAAGGGAGAAGCAGGCCTTGCTAGCCGTGTTTTCTCTTGCCTGTCACGGGAGAAAATCTCGGTGATTATGATTTCTCAATCTTCTTCAGAGTATTCCATTGCTTTCAGTGTAAATGCACAAGACGCTATCGCAGCCAAAAAAGCACTAGAAAAAGAATTTGCTTTAGAAATAAAACATCACCAAATGGAACCTGTTGAGCTGCGTTCGCATTTATCGTCCATCACCGTTGTTGGTGATAATATGAAACAAACTCATGGTATTGCCGCCAACTTATTTAATGCTTTGGCCAGTGCTAATGTTAACATTATCGCTATTGCACAAGATTCTTCAGAACGGTCTATTTCTGCCATAGTCAGAAGTGCCAAAGTTAAAACCGCAGTGAATAAAACTTACGAATACTTTTTTGAATGCCCGCGTATTATCTCTGTCGTCTTATACGGTGTAGGAACCATCGGAGCCGAGTTGATTCAACAGATCCAACAACAGCAACAACATCTGCTCAAACAGCGCATTGATATTCGAGTTATCGCCATTGCAAACTCACGGCAGTTGCTGTGGAATGAACAAGGCATTGCACTCGACAATTATCAGGAAGCTCTCGCCAATAGCTCCAGCAACAGCTCCATCGATGAACTGCTCAATCTATGCCAGCAAGGTTGTCCATTGAATCCAGTGTTTGTCGACTGCACCAGCAATGATGATCTGGCCATGGCTTATACGCGTATTCTCGATTCGGGCTTGCATCTAGTGGCAGCAAACAAAAAAGCCAATACCGCAAGCATGAAGTATTACAATGCCCTGAGAGATTCCACCCAACACTCGCTGAAAAAGTTCTGCTACGAAACCAATGTCGGTGCAGGCTTGCCCATAATAGGCCAGGTACAAAACCTGGTACGCAGTGGCGATAAGCTTCAAGCTTTTGATGGCATTTTATCAGGCTCTCTTTCTTATATCATGGGACGTCTGCAGGACGGACTGACTTTTTCTAAAGCCGTTATCGAAGCCAAAGAAAAAGGCTTTACAGAGCCCGATCCAAGAGATGACCTATCCGGTATGGACATCGCCAGAAAACTGCTAATTATTGCCAGAGAGTTTGGTCTGGAAGCAGAACTCTCGGATGTCGAGATCGATCCGTTATTGCCAAGCCACTTTAACGCCAACGGCAGTGTTGAAGACTTTTTATCGCGACTACCAGAACTTGATGGCAGTTACACCGAAAAAAATCAGGCTGCAGAACAACACTCAAAAGCCCTAAGATACGCTGGCACCATAGAGCCTGATGGAAAAATGAAAGTGCAGCTGCTTGCTGTGGATAGTTCACATCCTTTATTTGGTATCCGTGACGGCGAAAATGCCTTCTCATTTACGACGCAAAGATACAATCCAGTGCCTTTGGTCATTCGAGGTTACGGTGCTGGCGCCGAAGTCACAGCAGCTGGTGTATTTGGTGATATATTACAAACCATTGTTGCCTAAACGGAAATCCATCTTATGCAGTCTGTCCGTGTATTTACACCTGCCTCAATCGGCAACTTTATTGTTGGCTTTGATTTACTAGGCGCCGCCATCGAATCCGATAGTCGCCCATTAGGTGACGATTTGGTGGTGTTTGCAGATCCGAATCAAAACATTGAATGCTCTGGTGAGTTTTCTGATCTATTACCAGCACATAAAGAAAATTTAATTCATGTCAGTGAGCGACGTTTTAACAAAGCATTGCAAGAACAAGCAATAGAGCCACAGAAGCTCTCTTACCAACTGACCAAACATTTGCCTGCTGGTAGCGGTCTGGGCTCAAGTTCCGCTTCCATTGTTGCCTCGCTGTATGCATTGAACGAGTGGTATCAACGCCCTTTTAACAATAAAGAACTGCTTTTGATGGCTGCAGAAGTCGAAGGGGGTAACTCGGGCGGTAAACACTTTGACAATGTCGCTCCAGCTTTGTTTGGAGGACTTCAATTGATCAATGCAGAAGGCGAACAACCCAGTATTGCTCTGCCAACCTTTAACAATTGGCATTATGCTATTTGTTTTCCAGACATTCAGATAACCACCAAAAGTGCCAGAGAGATTTTGCCAAACGATGTCTCTTTAGCAGCATCTACCACCATGCAAGCTCGACTGGCGGCGTTTATAGCCGCCAGTTATCAGCAGGACGAAAACAGCGCATACGTTCTATTACAAGACGATGTCATAGAGCCTTGTCGCTCACAACTGATCCCTGGCTTTGCTCAAGCCAAACGGGCCTGTCTTGATGCAGGAGCTTTGAGTTTTGGTATTTCAGGTTCTGGGCCTACTTGCTTTGCGATCACGCAAGATGCAACACAGGCCCGCACAATAAATGAACTCATGTTGGATAAGCTAGGGCAAGGCTCCAGAGCGTTTGCGTGTGTAGCTCAGCTCTCAGAAAAAGGGACTCGATTGGTGGAAGAGCATTGATCTGCCACCAATCATTCACATAGGACCAATAAAACTTATTGAGTTTTGCTCAAGTGCTGACGTAGAAACTGGCGAATCGCCTGATACATTTTGTTGCGCGACTCGGGTTGTTTAATACCATGGGCTTCATTGTCAAAGATTAAAGCCTGATGGGATTTTTTAAGTTGCTTTAATTGTTTGACCAAAGCCTCGGCATGTTTAATTTGAACAACCTCATCAGCACCACCGTGGATGATTAATACTGGAGCTTCAAGAGACTTAAGTTGTTGTGAAAGATCATGCCGCTGTTTCCATTCTGGAAGCATATAATCTCCAAACTGCTCCACGAACGCAGGCAACAACGCGGGCTGTTCTTGTGCAACTTGCTCTGCTATCCAGCCAAAATTAACAGGAGTCGACAACAACACTCCACATAAGTAATCATAGTCACGCTCAATCAATTCAGATAAAGCGGCAAATCCACCAAAGCTTGCGCCCATTAAGCAGATGCGATCACTATCTATGCGTTTTGCGGCCTCCAACCAATCAACGGCCGCTTCAATATCTTCATTCAAGGTTTGCAGAATATTTTGATAGACCAGCCGCTGAGACTGTTTGCCAAATCCCGATGAACCTCGATAGTTCAGAGTTAGGACCTGATAACCCTGCTGCGCCAGCCACTGTTCTTCTGGTAAAAAACGCCACTGATTACGAACGGCAAATGGCCCACCATGCAACTTAATAATCAAAGGACGTTTTTTATTACCCGCTGATGTTGTGGATGTTAAATAGGCCGTCAATGGCGCAGCTTTTTTAACAGGGATAGTAAAGGCCTGCGTTGGAAATAAAGTATCACGATTTAACTGTGGCATTCGTCGATGCAGCTTCACCACTCGGTTAGTCTGACTGTCCACCCAAAGCCATAACCCAGGCTCAGTCGGCGACTCTACAAAAATAATCCAGTAATGCTCTTTTTTGCTACGAGCGATAACTTTCCAACGGCCATGCTTATCAACATGCAGGAGTGTTTGCTTAAGACGCGCAAATGCTAGCGACTCTGCTACTTGCTGTGGATACAAGCCATCAAAATAGATGCCTTCAACCTGGCTTTGATCAGGGTTTATTAAAAAGTCATCCACATCAAATTGAGTATGACGATACAATGCCGCAGGGTCTCTGCCGGGGGTCCAACTGTATAATGTCGAAGTATTGGTTTCGGCATTACTGACAAACCATAGAGACTGACAATCCGTATTAGCCTCTAAAGATGAATAATTCTGTGAAAAAGGTGCAGGCAATAACAAGGGCTTCCAGGTTTGGTTGCTCAGTTGCCACAACTTATCCTGCTCATCGGTGGCCAGACACAAATTACCGTCGCCCGACACACTTAATGAACGGGTATTTTTGGGTAAAGACTGAGAATGACGAAGCTGCCGCGAAAAGAAATCAAATCTATCGGCTTTCGCTTTTGTTCGGTTCCATACCCAAAAACTCTCAGTGTCACTTTCGCTGCGCAAGATCTCCAGAGATGCTCCACCAACAACTAGCAATTCAGCGCGCTGATGAGTTAAATTCAGCAACAAAATGCTGCTATGTTGCTCACTATCTAATAACTGCACCAACACATCATCTTTTGACAAAAACTGAGCGTAAGCAACACTTTCACCAAGCTTTAACGGATAGCTTTTTGCCGATGGCTGACCAATCACCTGAGTGATCAGAGACTGCCTGCCATCGTCAGCGGTCTTTAACCAGAGAATTGACTGACCGTCGTCAGATAGGTCCAGTGCGATTTGTTGTTGTGGCTCGAACCAGCTCAAAATATCAAACGAGCCTGATTCGGCAATAAGTTTAGAAGACCAAAAACTCACAGCGAAAGCTGCAATCAATACTCGGGTAATACTCAACATCCAACTACTCTCTTTTATTCGCTTTCACCAGACATTTCTAAATGGTTCTTGATATCAATGGCAGGCTGATAGTTACGTGAAGCGGCTCGATTCAGATAATACTTAGCTTCTCTAGAATCCTTTGCCACAGCCAATCCCTTACTATAGTGCTCATAAAGCATAACCATCGCTTTGTTGACGCCTCGGTCGGCGGCGTAACGAAACTTTTTGTAAGACTGTTTATAGTCAACGGGCGTACCCCAACCATTAAAGTACATTAAGCCTAATAAAGTCACCGAGCGAGCGGTTCCTGTCTCTGCCGCTTTGCGACACCAATAAAAGGCTTTCGAATAGTTTTTTTCAAACCCGATGCCGTACAAAAACCGATGACACAAAGCGTGCGTCGATTCTTTTTTTCCTTGTTGAGACTCTTCTTCAAGGGTTTGAAAACTTTTTTCATAAAGCGTTTGAGTCGCTTTGCAGCCAGAGAGAAGGAAGCTCAGCACCAGTACAAAAAGCGCAGGATATTGTCGTTTTAGAAACACCATGATAGCGAACCTCTTTAAAGTTATTGTTGTTCCGACTCGTTTTGATAGCAATCAGGAAAGTATCGTTCCATAAAGGTGGCTGGTTTCACTAGAGACTGAAACCCGAATTTGGCATAGAGTCCATGAGCATCCGATGTCGCCAGAGTAAAACGACGTAATGAACAGAGCTCCGGATGCTCCACGACAGCCGACATCAATTGGCGGCTGACTCCTCGCCCACGAAATGCATCAAGTACAAAAACATCCACCAGATTAGCAAAAGTCGCATAGTCTGAGATAACTCGAGCAAACCCTACTTGTTGCTCCTCAATGTAAGCACCAAAGCAAAGCGAATGAGCAATGGACTTTTCTACCGTTGCCCTGTCTATGCCGCGAGCCCAGGCAGAATGCTGCGTTAAAAACTGATGAATTAACGCAACATCCAGAAGTTTCTTATCGGTACTAATGCAGACGGTCATCGGCTACTCTCAAATGTCCTCGATGAAGGGTTCTCCAGCCAATTTGAGCGTCATTTCTTTCTTATAAGTGGTGATACTGATGGTCTCTTCGTCCACCTGAATAATGCTGACAATATCATCAATGACTTCGTCGTCGGGATCATCAAGCAAACTTGTTTCTGAATAATGTGTAATATCAGGAAATACGATGCGTAAAGCAGGCTCCTGCTTTTTAGGCTCAAACATACATTCTATAAACACCATGCGCACATCAATATCGTAAATCATGTCGCTAATATAAGGGGAACAATCGCCTAATAATTCATCGGTAAGATCCATACAATTCTCCAGCAAGTTGAGATGGCACGACTATCCTCCGTCTCAGGTCAAAATGCAAGTTAAATCCATCGTTCGCAGCCCGGCAAAATTCAACCAACGGAACTCCGCAGCTCCAACAAAAAGTAGCCTAATAAAACAACAAGTCATGGTTTTTTTGGCGTTTCTGCCCAGTTATCGGCAATAAGCATTGCAGAACAGAAATTTTATACCCAAAGCATTTCGAGGTGCAGGTAGGCAGCAAGCAAGCGAATCTCCTGAGCTTAGATACACTAAGTGATTGGGGTGAGTGCGCGCAGCGCTGCAACTTGAACATCAGCGCTGCTTCTTGAAAGGCGACGGGTATATCTCCTAAAATGAGATAAGAAACGTTATTTCTCGGAGCCATGTTATGAGCCAAGTGTTGCAAGAACTGGTCGATTTACTCAGCCTGGAAAAAATAGAAGTCGGACTTTATCGCGGCGACAGCCAGAATCTGGGGTTTGGTCGAGTATTTGGTGGTCAAGTTATTGGCCAAGCCCTGGCGGCAGCCAATCAAACCGTTGAGGCTAACCGCCCGGTTCATTCGTTCCACTCTTACTTCCTGTTGCCGGGCGATTCATCGAAACCGATTGTCTACGATGTCGAAAATGTGCGCGACGGTGGCAGCATCTCGACCCGACGTGTTAAAGCAATTCAAAATGGCCGCTCAATATTCTTTATGACGGCATCTTTTCATGAAGCAGGAACAAGCTTTGACCATCAGGCAGAGATGCCCACAGTAGAGGGGCCCGATGGGTTAACTTCAGAACTCGAGTTTGCTCGAAAGTACGCTGACTATATACCAGAAAAAGTAAGAGGCATTTTTACCTGCGAAAAACCTATCGAAATGCGTCCGGTTAATTTTCATAATCCTATGAAGCCAGAAAAAGCCGAGCCGGTACGTCATGTGTGGATGAAAACAAATGGGCAGCTCCCCAATGACGAAACACTGCATCGTTATTTGTTAGCCTATGCGTCAGACTTCAGCTTTTTGCCAACAGCGGGGCAGCCACATGGTGTGTCTTTTATGACACCAAAACTACAAATGGCCACTATTGACCATTCTATGTGGTTCCATCGTGATTTTCGTTTTGATGACTGGTTGCTCTATTCCATCGAAAGTCCATCGGCGTCTAATGACCGAGGCTTCGTTATTGGTAAGATTTTTAATCGCGAAGGCAAGCTAGTAGCTAGCTCAACTCAAGAAGGCGTCATGCGCATCAAACAATAGTCCCAGCTTAAAAAAAAGCCGATGAGTTTTGCTCATCGGCTTTTTTATTGTTCAGAATCTAGCGTACTACTTAATCAAAAAAACGCTTCTTCACATCTTCTGGCAACGCAAGTCCGGTAATATTCGCTCGCTGCAACAACTGCCAGAAATAACGATAGGTTGCACGATCATGCAACTCACCTTTGTACTGAATAGGTCCCCACTCAGCATCTTGGGCAGCCGTCAAAATACCACAGGCATCTTCAACTTCAGAGTAATCCGGTTTCATCGCATCAATAATGGCGCGAATTTGCGTTGGATAAATACTCCACATTCTTAAGAAACCAAACTCATAGCGAGCACGCTCAGCATCTTTGTATGTCTGGTAGGGATTTTTTAGATCAAGTGTCACGTTGTGCGCAGGCACAACCCCTTCTGACAATGCCGCAGCAACCATTTCTGTTTTAGAACGCTGCAACATAGGGTGGTCAAACTGACCAGGCGAACGCATAGCAGAAGCAGGAATGGCTCCCTGGTGGGCACTCACAAAATCCATCATGCCGAAGTCTAATACTTGAATCCACGGAAGCTTGGCAATTTGCCAAACATCACGCAATGCGCCGTGGGTTTCGACTAACACATGAATAGGAATTTCACGCTCAATGTTATTCTTTTTGGCGACGTCCTGAATGTACTGGACCATCTCTGCGACTTGTTCAGCAGCTGTTGATTTAGGCAAAGTGATATAAGCAACACGCTCACCGATTTTAGGAACCAGGATATCAACGTCTTGCTTCCAATCTGGGTGGCTGTAGTCGTGAATACGAACACCGGCCATATTGAATTTGTTAGCATCGCTGCCAATTACGCTAGCAACCATTTCGGCATGCTCAACTTCTTTACCCGCTGCCGCGCCGTCTTCACAATCACAGGTAATATCAAAAACGGGTCCCATTTCTTCTTGCAGCGCCATCGCTTTGCGAATGAGTTTTTCGCTTCCTGCAAAATGTTCGCAAGATGGGATAATAGGAAAAGGCTTCTCGCCTTCGAATAATGCGTCTTGAGGGTGTACTTTATGGCTCATGGCCATCCTCCTAATTCTTATCTGCCCAGCTATACTCAGTACTCAAACTGTTTGTAAGTATAGATTTTTTCAGCCATTAGCTAAGTGACAGACTGATGACATCAAAGGTCACTCTGTTTATTAGCTTTAAACAAGGTTCGATATCACCTTGTTCTTACTCAAAAAATCACTAACTTTAAACAGACTAAACACTCATATAACGCATAGCCATTTCACACGAATGATTTTTTTGATTAAATTTTGCGCTGCAATACACCAGTTACAACGATACCCCAGAGCAAAATTGATAGCAACAAAAAATTCAAACAACTGATTGAAATGAGCGTTTAACTATGGTTTAGTATTATTGCGCTGCAAAATATAACCATAACGTATGTGCGCCAAAAGGCGCGAATTTAGCGGGTTTTAACCCATAAAGTTCAACATTTGCTTTTGAATTTGATAGGACCAGGCGATGAACTACGAGTACGCATTTCTCGACAACGTCGATGAAGAGGTAGTGCTAGGCGGCTATTGGCCGGGCATACAACTGTATTACCCTCCAGTAAAATACAACCCGGCTCAGGGCGAATATGAGACCATGGAGCAAGCGGCAGAGCGAATACGCAAACATGCCCACCATTGTCAGGCCCACACGCTGCTTTTCGACCTTGAAGATGGTTGTCGACAAAAAGAAATGAGCCGCCAACTTCTGATTCAGGAACTTCCCAAATTTCCCGAACGTAATTTCCAGATAGCCCTCCGCATTAATCCCTTCCGCACCCCCGAATACGAAAAAGATCTTGAGATGATAAAGGCCGTGGCCGAACACATCGATGTAATCATTCTGGCTAAAGCGGGTGAGGTTTATGGAGCTGCAGAAATCCGCGACCTATCAGCCTGGTTGGTCAGCGTTAACGATAAAATAGAAATTCAGCCGATTATCGAACACCCTCGCTCATTAAAGCTCGCCCCCGACTTAATGCAGTTTCCCAGTGTGAAGCATGTCGTTTTTGGTATTCACGACTTTTCTAAAGCGATGGCCATCCACCTGACACCAGAAGGCTGGATTGACGAACTGCGAACCTATCTGCGTAACTTGCTACTCGAAGCGCGTATTGCAGGTAAAGGTGTTATCGGCGGTGTTGAGGTACTGATTAATAACAACTCAATGCCCGAAAGTTTTATTGAGCCAAATGACGTACGCCGTTGGCTAGATCTTCATGGCGATCATGAATCACACGTTGTTCACCGTCACGCTGTTGAAGAAGCTCAAATGGGTTTAACCGGTAAGCAGGTCATCCACCCTTATCACATTCATTTGTGTAAAGTGGCTTTCACCCCATCTCCCATGCAAATCAAACGCAACGTCCAGGTTCTGAAAGCCGCAATCGAAGCCGATGCGTTATTGGGTGGTGCTATTCGTTTTGAAGGTGAAATGCTTGATCCGCCGATGTTTGGTAAGGCATTGCAAACATTACTACGTGCCTACGCATTAAAGTCTTTAAGTGAAGAAGACAAAATGTTTGCCATGGACGTATTAAAACGCTTACCTGTGCATGTTATTCGTGAAAACTGGCCCTACGGAAAAATTTAAATGAGTCATTTAGCAAACTATTTAGAGCAAACCGACAGTGGTTGGGAGTGGCAACTTCCCGAACAGTTTAATATTGGCGAAGCTTGTGTTGACCGTCACGTCAAAGAAGGCAACGGAGAAAAGCCCGCCTTTATTCTAGAAGATGCCAACCGTGGCACTTTTACGATGTCTTATCAGCAACTTTCCGAACGCACTTCGGCATTTGCCAACTTACTTAACAACCTTAGATTTAATTTAGGTGAGCGCGTTTTAATTCGTTTACCTAATAGCCTCGAGTACCCAACAGCATTCTTTGGTAGCTTAAAATACGGTGCGGTTGCAGTTCCTACCTCAACCTTACTGTCGGCAGAAGAAGTCGCTTATCTTGCCAACGACTCAGGCGCAACCGCTATCGTTACCGACAAGAAAATGTGGCCTCAACTGGCTGAAGCCTTAGCTCAATGCAAACAACTAAAAATGGTGTTGCTAACGGGCGAAGGCTCCATTCATGATTTGCCCAAAAGCGGTGACTTACAAATTCTGGACTTTGATACTGAAGTAGGCTGCCAAAAAGTTGAGTTCGAATCACGCCAAACTCGCAGCATTGACCCGGCTTATCTGGTTTATACCTCAGGCACAACCGGTTACCCAAAAGGGGTTTTACATGCTCACCGCGCGTTAATCGGACGCTTGCCTGCCAGTGAATACTGGTTCGATTTTAAAGAAGATGATCGCATCCTACACTCCGGCAAATTCAACTGGACTTACGTACTTGGCTCAGCTTTGATGGACCCACTGTTTCACGGCAAAACCGTTGTGGTTTACGAAGGTCCGAATGACGCCACTACCTGGCCCAAATTGATCGCCAAACACCAGTGCACCATCTTTATCGGTGTGCCGACTATTTACCGACAGATTATCCAGAAAACGGAATACTCAGCCGCAGAAGTACCCAGCTTGCGACATTGCATGAGTGCAGGAGAACATTTGTCGGATGAAATGTTATTAGCCTGGCGCGAACGCTTTAATCAAGACGTTTATGAAGCGATCGGCATGTCAGAATTGTCTTACTATATTTCTCAACACAAAGAAAAAGACATTCGTCCCGGAGCAGCAGGCTTCCCTCAACCAGGACACAATGTCACTTTGTTAGGTGAAGACAATCAACCGGTGACCGCCAAAGAAGAAGGCATGATTTGTATTCCTCTTGATGATCCAGGTTTGTTTTTAGAATATTGGCGATTGCCAGAAGAAACCGCAAAAGCCAAAGTTGATGGCTATTTTCGCACGGGTGATTATGCGCGTTATGATGATGACGGTTACATCTGGTTTGTTGGTCGAAAGGACGACATCATCAATACTTTTGGGTACCGCGTATCCCCCCATGAAGTAGAAAGAGTCATGAAAACACACCCAGCGGTTGCCGACTGTGTAGCGCTTGGAGAAGAAATTGGCAAAGATAAAGTCTTAGTTTCTATTTGTGTGATTCTTCAACCTGACGCCAACGCCAGCGAAGATGAACTATTAAGCTTTGGTGCAAGTCATCTTGCAAAATACAAAGCACCAAAGAAAGTCCATTTTATGGAAGATTATCCAAGAACGAAAAACGGCAAAGTGTTAAGAAAACAACTGATTGCCAGCTTGAAAGTGGGGACAGAATAAAATGACAACCTATAGACCAAGACGCACGATGTTGTATGTGCCAGCGCATATAGAAAAGCACATCAACAAAGCACGCGGCCTCAGCGTAGACTCTGTTATTTTTGACCAGCAAGAGTCAGTCCCTCCTCATCAAAAAGAGTTAGCTCGTGAAACGCTAAAAAAGCAACTGGCGAATCCTGACTTTGGCTATTCCGAAAAAATAGTACGTATCAATCCGTTTGATACTCCATGGGGCGATGATGACTTGAAAGCTGCGGTACAGATGGATATTGATGCCATCTTATTTCCACGCATGGAAAGTCGCGCGCAACTCGAAGAAGCCATTTATAAAATGGATACAGCGGGTGGTAGTCATCTGAAAGTCATGGTGAACATAGAAAGCCCTCTGGGTGTTCTACGGGCAGAAGAAATTGCGGGAACTAGTGATCGTCTTGAAGTGTTAGTGATGGGCACTACTGATCTGGCCAACGAATTAAAGATGACTCCAACACCGGATCGCAGCGGTCTATTGAGCAGCTTATCACTGGTTATGTTAGCTGGCAGAGCACACAAAAAATGCGTTATCGATGGCCCTCACTTTGATTTAAAAAATGTAGAAGCTTGCGAGTTTGCTTGTCGTCAGGCTCGTGATCTGGGCTTTGATGGTAAAACCGTTATTCATCCAGTGCAGCTCAACTATACCAATGATGCCTTTACACCTAAGCGCGGTGAAATTAACAAAGCAAAGCGTATTCTCGAAGCCATGGAACAAGCCAATAAAGATGACCGCAGTATTGCCATACTCGACGATCGTTTGGTTGAACCCTCTTTGGCGGAGTGGGCAGAACGTGTGATCTCAGTATATGAAACCGTTCATCAAATTGGTCAAAGTGATCTCTGTGGACCGGAAAAGTAATTATGACAACATCGACAAAAACCTTTGCTGGTAATTACTTCGAAGACTTTGAACTCGACTCGGTTATCAAGCACGGTATTCCAAGAACCATTACCGCTGGTGATATTAGTTTATATACTGGCTTAACAGGAAGTCGCTTTGTCCTTAACTGTGCCGATACAGTTGCCAAAGCCTGCGGCTTTGAGCAAATGCCTGTTGATAACTTTCTTCTGTTTCATATAGCTTTTGGTAAAACAGTTCCAGAAATTTCGCTGAATGCTGTAGCAAATCTGGGTTATGCAGAGTGTCAATTCCTTGCACCCGCTTATGTCGGTGATACCGTTGCCGTAGAAAGCCGAGTCATTGGCTTAAAAGAAAACAGCAATGGAAAAACAGGCATCGTCTACGTACACTCGGTGGCAACCAACCAAGACGGTACAACCATTGTGGAGTGGAAGCGCTGGGTGATGGTGCACAAGAAAGTACCTTCAGGGGTTACGGGAATCAACAGCGAACCGAACCTTAAGAGTTACTTAGAGCCAAGTGCTAAACTACTTCCTCCTACCTTAGATTTTTCTGCCTTTAAACCCGAGTGGTCAGCCTGTGAATACCTATGGGATGACTACGAAGCAGGAGAAGCCATTGATCACGTTGATGGCATGACCATTAATGATTCCGATCACTCTTTGGCAACTCGACTTTATCAAAACAATGCCAAAGTTCACTTTGATGCTCACGCAATGAAGTCTGCTCATCACGGTCAAAGACTGGTGTATGGTGGTCATATTATTTCTATGTGTCGAGCACTAAGTCACAATGGCCTCGCTAACGGTCTCTGGCTAGCTGGTATCAATGGTGGCACCCACGCAAACCCAAGCTTTGCAGGAGATACCATCTACTGTAAGAGTCAAGTCGTCGACAAAGGCGAATTTGAAGGACGTAGTGATATTGGCTGGGTAAGAGTCGTTACCTGGGGAATAAAAGATGTGCCTGGCAACGAATTGGATGCCTGCTTTAGCATTGACAATGGGCGTAAACGTTTTGATAAGAATGTAGTGCTTGAGTTGGACTACACCTTGTTAATGCCTAGAAAACAATAGTCATAAAAATCCTGCCGGACGAATAGAGCTTTCTTTAAAGTCCGGCAATCCCTTCTAGTAAAAAACTTATAGATTCACAACACAGATCAAGCAAAGCCGGCCTTCAGGTTTGCATAACGGCCTTCTACTTCGAGCCAATCTCATTTTTATTCCACCTCCTTTCTTGTCCTACTAGTTGTTTTTTGCTCGACTATCTGTTGATATGATGTACAGAGCAAAGATGATGAAGACTACCTTTTGTGGAATATTTTATGTTGCGATATTAGGATTTAAGCAATGGAAAATTCGAACAGTAATGGAACCTCCTCACCTTCATTAAAAACCAAAACTCGGACCAGAGGTGTTAGAGCTTCTCGCCATAAACTCGAAAAGGCATTAAGAGCAGCGGGCTTAAAAACGCAAGCAGCATTGGCCGAGGCAATCGCTGATCACGAACATCTGGATGCGCCACCGAAAGATCTGGTTAACCGTGTTTTTCGAGAAATCCCCGTCGCTCCCCAAACCATCGAGAGAGTAGCGTCAGTTTTAAACGTAGAGTCTTACACACTTTATCTTTCAGCAGAAGAAGAGCAAAGAAGTCATTCCATACCAACGAATGAACTAACCAAACATCAACATTCAACAAACCATCAAAGAATCACACCCACTCACATCAAAGGTCTACTACTTATCTTGGTACCAGCGCTCATTATGGCATTAGTACTTGGCATTTGGCCTGAAGAAAATGAACCTACACTCACTGATATCCCACCAGCAGAGCGTGAAGACATAAGTATTCCAGATCCTAAACCCAATCATAAAACACTATCCGTAGCATTGGTCTTACAAGATGTTGCAAGCGGTCCTGCTCTGGCAAAAAAGTTAAAAGAGGTGTTATCGACGGAAGTCACCTTGGCTGACTCCAGCATTAACCAGCTTGTCCCAGAACGAGCACCCTGGGAGCTGCCTAAATTACTAGGCGTTGATTACGTTATCACGGCCAAAACATTGTCAAAAGGACGATATAAAGCCTATCTGTTCTATCTAATAAGTCCCCAAGAGCAAATCGTTATTTATAGTAATGTTTGGTTAGACTCACCATTACAAGACCACTCGCAATCCATCAGCGATGCCATTTACAGCAACCTAAAGAAAATTTTAACGCATCAAGATTTGAATAGAGCTTTAACGGATATCGAATTAAAGCAAACCATAGCAGAGCAACCTATCGAAGACTATTTGCAAGGTATGGTATTTGTCGACAGAGCACTGGTTGCAGAGAATGTTTCTCAGGCGCAGGCCCATTTTTATCGAGCACTACGACTAGCGCCCAACTTCCTTAAAGCCAGGGCAGCACTGTGTGAAAGTTTAGTCAGACTAAGTATCGCTCATAGTGATAAAACACTCTTGAAAGACGCTCAACTCGAATGTCAATCCATTGCCCAGCAAGCAGATAACCTACCAGAGTATCACTTTGCCAATGGGCAGTGGCAACGAAAAAGCGGCCTTCTCGATGAAGCAAAACAGAGCTATCAGCAAGCGCTAGACATCTTGCCCGGTTACGTTGATGCACAACTAGGATTAGCAGAGCTCTATGCCTTACGTGGCGCGCAACAGAAAAAAACGGAGTTATTCGAGAAAGCCCTTGAATACACGCAGCAAGCAGGAGCTTCTGAACCAAGCTTTTGGAAGGTGCCCTTTATCCAGGCGCGAATTTACTTTATTAGCGGACAGGCAGAAAAAGGAATTAAAGCCGCAGAAAAAAGCGTTGTCCTGTCAGAAAACTACAACTCACTGTCAAACTTAGGTGTTATGCACTTTTGCAAAGGCAATCTAACGGATGCCAGGCGCTATTACAAAAGAGTCTATGAAATTGGCCAGGCAACGCCAGTATTGGAATACCAACTAGGCGCTCTATTGTTGTTTGAAGGAAAGCATCAAGAAGCCATTAATTTAATGGAAAATAATCTGCAGTTTATTCAGAAAGACAGTGACGATGGCCACTACGAATTCTGGATAGGACTGGCAGAAGCTTATCGCATAGGTCAACGAAAACAACAGGCACTGGACACCTACAAGGCGGCACTGGCAAAAATAGAAAACGAACGACTAAAAGGCGGCAATCCAATCACCTTAAAAAGCTACTTGATCTATATCGAGCTAATGATGAAGCATCTTCAGGGCAAAGTTCTGGAACACAAAGAACGACGTTTCTATTTACAGGAAATAGAAAATCTCGGTCCCGATCTTGTTGAGCCTCCGGCTTATGTGAGGGTGTTACTGAGTTTGACTCATCTTGATGAATACGAAAAAGCTTACCCTTACTATCAAAAACTTTCCGCGATGTGCAAAGGCTATGTCGCTTATCCTTCTCTCAAAAGATTCGCAGACATCTCCTCACAATGAGATATGACCTAAAAAATAATAGTTAACTAGCGTTATCTGACGATAAGTAGCGAAACCCACTGACTCTTTTTTTCTATCGATAGGGCAATATTTTTTGTAGACCATTCTGGTCGATATTAAAAAGGAGCCGAAAAATGAATGACTTACTGAGGTATCTACATACACTAAGAAAATATGGGGCGAAGTTTGCCATAAAGTTACTCGCACTCATGACACTTTGCTTATCATTTAGCGCGCATGCTGCTTTATCTGATAGCGATAAAGTGTCTAGCGCTATCACCCTCCCCGGACAACAACATACTTACTCACTTATCGCAAACAAAGATGAGCACATCCAGCTAAGAATTGCCGATACGAGCAACACGGCCTTTTATCCGCGCATCACGCTGTACAGTCCGAGCGGAGATTACATCACACTTGGGCAAGGATCTTATGTTGGCGCGATCAGTTATAAAATTGAAACCAGTGGCACTCACACCGTCGTGGTATCAGATCAAAGCAGCTGTCAATGCAATGGAGGCAGTTACGATCTTTACTATAAACGTTTGCCGGGAGCTAATGAGCACGGTGCTCTCAGTAATGGTGATTACGTTAGTGAAACCATCGAACAAGGTGATCTGGATTCTTATACTTTTAACGCTAACGTTGGTGAGCATATCCAGCTACGTTTATCTGATAAGAACAATACGGCAATGTATTCACGCATCTGGCTCTATGGCCCTAACGGTGAATACATCACTCTGGGGCAAGGCGCTTATGTTGCTGCAATCAGCTATAAAATCACAGAGAGCGGTACCCATACGGTTATTGTCAGCGATCAAAGCGCCTGCTTATGTAATGGAGGCGATTATGAATTGCACTTTGTTCAAATGCCTGGTGCTAACGAGCATGGTCAATTGCTTAACGGGGACTCTGTGACTGGCTCCATTGAGCAAGGCGACTTAGATTCTTATACATTTGATGCCAGTAGCGGCGAGCACATTCAGTTACGTCTCTCCGATGTCAACAACACTGGCATGTACCCTCGCATGTGGCTCTATGGCCCTAATGGTGAATACATCACTCTGGGGCAAGGTGCTCATGTTGCCGCGATCAGCTATAAAATCACAGAGAGCGGTACCCATACGGTTGTCATCAGCGACCAAAGCGCCTGTCTATGTAATGGGGGCGATTATGAGCTGCACTTCGCTCGCTTACCAGGAGCTAACGAACACGACTTGCTGGTGAATGGAGGCAAAAAGTCTGGCACTTTAACGCAAGGTGATCTGGACTCATTTACTTTTAACGGTAACACAGGCGAACACATACAGTTAAGACTGTCCGATACAAACAATACAGCCATGTATCCGCGCATCTGGTTGTACGGTCCTGACGGCGACTATATTACCTTAGGACAAGGGGCCCATGTGGCTGCCATCAGCTACAAAATTGAAACCAGTGGTACTCATACGATTGTTATTACCGATCAGTCCAGTTGTCTCTGCAACACTGGAGACTATGATATTCATTTTGCCTATATGCCTGGTGCTAATGAACACAATAAACTCATCAGTGGTAACTCCGTATTTGAAAATATTGTTCAGGGCGACCTGGACACTTTTACCCTTGATGCTAATGAAGGCGAGCATATTCAGTTGCGCTTATCAGATATTGATAATACCGCAATGTATCCGCGTATCTGGTTGTATGGCCCCGACGGTGAGTATATTACACTAGGGCAAGGAGCCCATGTGGCTGCCATCAGCTACAAAATTGAAACCAGTGGCACTCATACTGTTGTTGTTACCGATCAATCCAGTTGCTTATGCAGCACCGGAGACTACGAGCTCCATTACGTTAAGACATCAAGCATTGATCCTGGCAACAACAATAATGCCAGTGAACATGGCCCCTTACCTAATGGCGATTCGGTTACAGAATACATTAGCCAGGGCGATTTGGATTCCTATTCTTTTTACGCTCAAAGCGGCGAACATATTCAACTTAGGATTGCCGACACCGACCTCAGTGGAATGTATTTAAGAATTTGGTTATATGGTCCTGATGGAGATTACATTACTCTGGGTCAAGGCGCGCATGTGGGTGCGATAAGTTATCAGGTCACACAATCAGGCTCACATACTGTCGTTGTTACTGACCAGTCTTCATGTCTCTGCAACACAGGTAATTATGAGCTGCACTTTGTTCGAATGCCTGGTGCTAATGAACATGGCTTGCTCTCGCAGGGTAGCTCAGTCACGACTCAATTGGCTATGGGTGATATTGACTCTTATACATTGTCGGCAGGAATTAATGAATCATTGCTCATTACAGCGACAGATATCAATCAAACTTCCATGTATTTAAGAGTGTGGCTATATGGCCCCGATGGAGAATACATCACTTTGGGCCAGGGAGCCCATCAGGCACAGATTAACTACACCACGCAGAAAGCAGGAACCTATACTTTGATAATAACCGATCAGAGTAGCAATAATAGCGGCAGTGGAAGTTACTCGCTCGTATATCACTAATAAAACATTTTACATCACAGCCACTCTTGCCCCAAAGCTGAGTGGCTGTCTTATTAGTATTAGGAACTAACGCTGTCCTTACTAGCTAATTTAGAGTCCAAAAAACCAAGAAGTTAAGGAGAAAGCACCGTAACTAAATCACCCCGTGTTCTCGCCAACTCATCACCATTGAAAGCCGATATTTCGAATACCCAGGGAGACAGCGATTTATTCAACGATTCAGAAGTTTCCTTAACGGCACTTTCTGCATTCGCATTAGCTTCAGTAGAAACGGTAACAAAGTGACGATCTTCGTTAGTTTTTTGGTAGGTCAAACGTATCTTTAAACCATCAAAGGTTTCATAGACCGAAACGTTTGAACGAACAACACTGCCAGGAGATACCGTATTCTGTGAAGCAAAAACATCCTTTAACTCAAAGCCAGACAATACTGACACAACACCATTAAGCTTATATTCTTCACCTAATTTTTCATTTTCTTTTAATTGAGGAGATAGCGTGAAAGTGTCAGTTGCTGTTTCACGCGATAAAATGTACTGCTTAGCTCCTTCCGCTCGCTCCATTGAACGGATATCCGCTTGCTTATAGTCTAGAATCTTCACATTGAGCCAGTCAGTTTTTTGAGCGCTGATATCCAGACTCTTATCAACAAGATAACTTTGAGCTTCGCCAGGCTTTCTTACATACTGCCCAGAAAGTCCCTTGCTTGAATCACCCACAATAAGGCTCGCTACGGCTTTACCTTGATGACGTAATTCCAACAAGATACCACTGCCCTCCTGCCCAATATCCGCTACTTTTAATCGATGATACTTATCTCTATTAGCGGTTTTGGTTTCTAATAGATGAGCATCCTTAAGAGCAGACATAATACTTTTTAACTTATCATAGTTAATCGGATACATGGCTTTCTCTGGCATGCCCCAGGCATTGTCCTTTCTCTCAATCTGGATGGTGATTTCATCATCACGAATGAACACTTCATCCACTTGCTCAATCACACTTCCAAGCTCAGGAAAAAGCAACTGATTAGGCTTAAACTCAGTGCTACTATCAGATGTTATTTGAACACTAATAGCAGCAATCGTTATCAAAACAACCAGAATCAGTCCTATAGAAAATTGCTTACTTTGTAACATAAAGACCTCTACTTTCGGTTGTATTGAGTTAGCAGTCGACGACGAAGCAGCATAGACACCAAAGCCAGAACAACCAACACTATTGGTACAAAGAAAGCATTGATGAATGCCAACTGATTACCTAGCGCTTCAATATCTCGAGCTAATTGGTGTTGAACCAAGCGCAGTTCTTTTCTAATTTGCAGTTTCTGCTGTTGAAACTCGGCGATTGCTTTTTCTTGCTCTGGAGACAGCACCATAGCACCTTGTTCATCGACACTGGCTTGCAGTTCAGCCAGCTGTGTCTCGGTCTCCTCCAAACGTTGTTTCAGCTCTTCTTCTTTACTCAAGAATTGGGCTTCCGCCTGCAAACGCAAGTTATTAACCAATTCGAAGGGACGGCTGTAACGACCTCGTCCTCGCAAACCAATTAAATCAGAACTTCCAGACATGACATCAACCAGATTAAAAAAGAAATCTCCATTATCAGCAAACGCACTGGCAAACTGTTGCCCAAAAACATTCTGAACTTGAACCCACAGTCGGTCAGACAGTACATCCACATCAGCGACAACAAAGATATTAGCCTCTCCTGTGCTGGTGGAAAGATGTGACTCTTTTTGCTCTTCGCTAACGCTATTCTCAAAAGCCGATTTAAACTGTCCTTTAATATGTGCCGCTATGATGTACTGCTTATCATCAGCAACGAAGTCTTTATTCAACACAGAAGGATCAGGCAAAAAGCTCAATCGCTCGCTATCAACAGTCATTGAGTTTTGACTAGAAGTGATCACAGGAGAAATAGAGATACTTTCTTGATCCAAGGGTTCTATTGCTCCCACGCCATCAAAGTTAATGCTCTCCAACCCGCTGATAAGCAGTGAGCTTTTATCCATTCTGGCTTCGCCCATCGAAAGGATCGATAAAAACTTTTGTGCTCTTCCATCAGTATTTAAGAACATTCCAGCATCGTTATCTAAAACCACTTTATTGATATCAAGATTGAATCCCCAAGCATTAAACAGCTTGTTGAGATCCTGACCAGGAAGGATTCTAGGGAATGGGTTTTGTTGACTCGCAGGCGCTCTGTCAACGGATGCAGAAGGATCATTAAAGACAATCAAACGACCTCCACGCAGAACAAACTGATCGATAGCGTACATCGCTTTTTCGGTCAGACCTTTAGGCTGAATCAATAATAGGGTATTGATATCTTCCGAAATGGCATCAATGTCTTTATCCAGAGCCTGTATGTCAAACAGCTGTGACATTTGCTCCAGAATGACCCAGCGAGGTTTTGGCTGTCGAGACAGCATATCCATCCCGCCATTAGCGGATACGCCATCAATCAAGCCAATCTTAGGCTTTTTAGCTTGATTCAACTGATAAATCAGCTTGCTGATGTCGTACTCCAAAAACGCTTCTTTATCCGGATGAAAAAATGGCATAACTTGCTTGTCATCAACACTATTGGTTCCTGCCAAGCCAAAATAAATGTCATCCCCTTGCGTATTTTTGGCAACCGCTTGTAAGCCAAACTCAGTCGCACGGTCTTCATCTTCCGAGAAAGGCTCAGGATCAATAACATGCAGACGAATTTTATCGTAAGACAGACTCTGATATTCTTCGAGTAACTCTCTTACTCGAGTGGCATAAGAGCGAATACCAGGTTCATCGCTAGTTGCTTTTTCAGAAAAGAAAAAATATAAATTGATCGGCTCATCGATACTGACCAATATGTTCTCAGTTCCTTCCGACACGCTGTAGAGACCATTTTCGGTGAGGTCCAGTCGCACGCCCTTAAATAGCCACTGATTAATCATAATGGCAGACACAAAAGTGACAGCAAGAAGGACAAAGCCTAAACGAGAAAACAGTTTGTTTTTATTCATTATCAAACCTCAATCCGCTTTCTTTATATCGATAACAATAACCGATGTTAACAACCAAAATGCAATGCTTAATATAAAATAAATTGCATCTCGCAAATCTAAAACACCTTTTGTAATAGCATCAAAATGTGTCAGGAAACTCAATGATGCAATGGCATCAACAAAACCTTGAGTAATATTTTCACCGCCTAAAATGCCAGGAAACAGCATCAAGCCAACGAACAAGACAAGCACAGAAATGAAGTAGAAAAGTACACTTTTCTTAGTCATAAGTAACACAACGGATGCGACTAAAATAGACACAATTAACTTAAGCAACACAGAAACTACTGTGTCAGAAAACAGTTCAAGCAAAGGCTGAAAGCCAATAATCAAGAAGATAAAACACACCACAACCGATATGATAAAAGCAATAACTTGATTTTGAGTCGTCGCAGAGATACAAGCACCAACAGCAAGGTAAGCTCCAGCCAACAAAAAGCTACCGATATAACCGGCAAGAATTATTCCATTATCGGGTGTTCCAAGATAGTTAACTGTCATCCAGATAGGAAAAGTTAGCGCCAATGCAATAGCAGCAATAGACCAGGCAGCTAAAAACTTGGCCAATACCACCTGCCATATAGTAACGGGTAAAGTAAGCAGCAGCTCGATGGTTCCAGACTTGCGCTCTTCTGCCCACAGCCCCATAGCCAATGCTGGCATCAAGAATAAATAGAGCCAGGGATGGAAACTGAAAAACACATCCAGTTCTGCCTGACCGCGCTGATAAAAGTTACCTAGCTGAAAAGTAAATAACCCATTAAGAACCAAAAATATAATAATAAAGACTATCGCTAACGGCGTGGAAAAATAACTTAAAAACTCACGCTTATATAGCTGCAATAAGACTGACTTCGCACTCATAATTTCTACTTCCCTTCAGTCATCATTCTAAACACATCATCCAGCTGCCCTTGTTCAATGGCAAGATGTAGCGGCTGCACACTTTGTTTTTTTAACTCATCAACTACTTTATGTAAGGCCTTGGGACCATCTCCAATCAACAACCACTCATTATCGGATGTTCGCATCACTTCACTGATTTCTGGCAAGGCATCAAATGCGGAAGTGTCAACAGCTTGATCAAGCGTCAAAGCAATCGCATTATGCTGCTTGGACTTCTCAAGTAATTCTTTGGGCGTACCATCAAATAGTTTTTTACCGCGAGCAATAATCATTGCTCGATTACAAACGGCGGTCACTTCTTCCAAGATGTGCGTAGATACAATAATGATGCGATCTTTTGACATGCCTTGAATCAACTGCCGAACCTGATGCTTCTGATTAGGATCCAAGCCATCAGTCGGCTCGTCAAGAATAAGAATTTTAGGATTGTGGAAAATGGCCTGAGCAATACCAACGCGACGCTTAAAGCCTTTAGACAGCATATCTATACGTTTATAGAGAACGTCTTGCAATTGCACTTCGGCAATCACTTCTGCAACTCGTTGAGTTAAGGCGTCACCAGAGAACCCTCTGATCTGGCCAATAAAACGTAAAAAATCGACAACCATCATTTCGTCGTATCCCGGAGCTCCTTCTGGGAGATAGCCAATTAATTTTTTGGCGGCGACAGGATCTGATAGCATATCAATATTATCAATAAGGACACTGCCTGAAGATGGCGCCAGGAACCCTGTTAACATCTTCATAGTGGTTGACTTTCCGGCTCCGTTCGGCCCTAGAAAGCCGACAATATCACCTTCTTTTATATCAAACGATAATTGGTCAACAGCGCAAAAACTATCAAAATAGCGCGTCAACCCAGAGACATTGATCATTAGTTTTTCTCCGTACCCTAATCTTTACTTGCAGAAATAACGAGCTCAAATAAAAGCAGAATTATTTTTATTTTATCGAAAAATTTCAAGCCTTTGATGGATAAAATAACATGAACTCGATTCAATTTAGTGACAATCTATTTAGGAGCTCAATAAACTTTAAAAAGAACATATTTTAACCAGAGTTAATAGACCGAGCCCCTTGTATTCCTCCCGTGTGCCAATACAATACCTCGGCTCTATTTGGAATTAACTGATTAATTCCATAAAAACTTAAAGCATCCAGGGTTTTAACAGCATAAACAGGCTCAAGTGGAATACCCAGGCATGTTTGATAGTGACTCATTCGCTCAATCAAGTCTGGCTCGATACGACCAAAGCCCTTACCACAGAAGCGATGTTCAATCGTCAAATTGCTGGGCACCGAAAACCCGCATTGACTAGCCTTAGCAGCGATGCTTTCTTCTATTTGCTGCGCACCTTTTAGGGGAGCAACAGCAATGACTTGGGTGTTCCAGCTTCGTAGTCGAACACCTTGAGCAATACCTAGTGCTGTAGTTCCCGTTCCTAAGGCAACAAAAATATAATCGGGTTCAATGCTAAGCTCTCCTACCGATTCGATAACCCCTTCGATAGCCGCTTCTGTGCTACCGCCTTCGGGTATCCATAAAAGGTTCTCTTTAGACGCAAGCTCTGCTGCATAATCAGCTTGAGTACGCATTTGTTTAAACGCCTCGCGGTTAACAAATCGGCACTCCATATTAAAAGCTTTTAGATCTTTTAATGTTGCTCCCCACGCCTTAGGTTCAGGACCTCGAATAATCCCCACAGCCTTGCATTCTAACTGTTGAGCAGCGTAAGCAAGAGCATGAAGAAAATTAGAGTAATTACCTCCCATCGACATAACACCACAAGCAGCGCTTTCTTCTACTCGAGGTAATTCATGGAGTAATTTGCGTGCTTTATTGCCAGAAATAATAGGATGTATCAAGTCGTCACGTTTAATCCATAGGTGAGTTAAAGCTCCCCATAAGGACGAAGGCAGTGAAACCTGCTGAATGGGAGACGGTAGCTGCCACTGGGCAACCAAGTTTGAATAGGAAGGATTCGTTTTCATGAAACGAATTTTAAAGTATGAGCTTTCATAGCCCTAGAAAAAAGTTAACAAAAAAATAAGCATTGGGCCCGCTTATCTTTGCAGTATCAGCTATTACATCAAACCTAACAGATAAGATTCACACTAAAATATCTTTATGGAACCAATATTAGATAACGAGTGCACTGCTGGACAATAAAAATAATTGTCAGCCACCAATATACTGTAAAGATAAACAGGCCCACATACCCTGTGTCATCTACAAATATCCTTAAGTAATTTTCTATTCGATCCGTGAATAAAAAGTCTAGCTGGCTTCGTGCATAATCAACCACGATGTGGACTTTCTGCGACGCTCAGTACGAATACGTCGATCAAGACCAAAATCGTTCAGCAACGACTCCAGACGACGGTTACAATTAGAACGGCGTCTATCTTTGCGGCGCTCAGGCCCCACGTAACACTGTTCACCATTAATAACAGCAAAATGAGCTGTTTCTCGAGTTGCGACCACTCTCATTTCCTCTTAATCTCCTGGGAGTAAATTGATCCTTGAAAGCATTTCTGGATACTACTGCTTAATTTACGACCAATCAGCCTTAGTTTAGCCACTTCTTGACCAAATTCAAAAATTTAGACTGATAATTGGACATATATACCTGATAATAGGCATATAATTTATTCATTATATACCACTTTAGAGATTACAAAAAAGAAAATGTGATGAAGTTCCTAGACAAAGTCAATATTACCAACAATCCAGCACTGATTTTAGCACATGGTGCCGGTGCTTCTTCTGCATCCGATTTTATGGAAGAGATGTACCAACTTATTAATAAACAGGGGATTAATACAGCACGATTTAACTTTAACTATATGCAAACTCAGGTCGACACAGGCAAAAAACGCCCACCAGAGAAGATGGATAAACTGATCGAACAATATCAATCTATCATCGAGCAGCATCCTGCGGAGCATGTTTGGATTGGCGGGAAGTCTATGGGTGGTCGGGTGGCCACTTTAGTTGCAGAGCATCCTAAAGTGCGTGGAGTCATCGTACTTGGCTATCCTTTTCATCCAGTAGGCAAACCAGACAAGCTGCGTACAGAACATTTAGGCAGGTTTGAAAAACCCTTACTGATTGCTCAAGGAGAAAGAGACACCTTTGGGACCAAAGAAGAAGTTTCCAGCTATTCGCTTGATACCACTATTCAGTTTTGCTGGTTACCTGATGGCGACCATAGTCTTAAACCCCGAAAACGCTCTGGAATAGACTATGCCGATAATATGAACTTGGCAGCCCAGACGATTGCAACCTTTATACAAGATCATTCGTAATAGCTTTTACTAAACAAAAAAAACCGCTTAGCTATAAACTAAGCGGCTTTTTTAACAAGCGATAAACTTATTTAAGTTTAGCAAGTTCTTTTTCTGCAATCTCAGCTGGTACTGGAACGTAGCCGTCTTTAACTACAACTTTCTGACCAGACTTAGAAAGAATCATTTTAACAAACTCACGCTCTAAAGGAGGAAGAGGCTTGTTAGGGTGCTTGTTTACATAAACGTACAAGTAACGGCTTAATGGGAACTTACCGCTTAATACGTTTTCTGTGCTCGCTTCAATGAATGGCTTACCAGGCTTTTTCGCTAAAGGAACAGTACGAACGCTAGAAGTTTTGTAACCAATACCAGAGTAACCGATACCGTTTTTAGATTGGCTGATAGCCTGTACAACAGCAGCAGAACCAGGCTGCTCGTTTACGCTGTTTTTGAAGTCGCCTTTACATAAAGCTTTTTTCTTGAAGTAACCGTAAGTACCAGATACTGAGTTACGGCCAAACATTTGAATTTCGCCTAAATCGCCTAGACCCAACTGATCCCAAGAAGAAATGTCACTGTCACCACGACATTTGCGAGTTGAAGAGAAAATCGCGTCAACCTGAGAGATAGTCAATCCTTTGATAGGGTTGTCTTTGTTTACGTATACCGCTAACGCATCGATAGCAACACGAATTGGAACAGGCTTATAACCGTGTTTTTTCTCAAAAGCAGCAGACTCTTTTGATTTCATCTTACGGCTCATAGGACCGAAGTTAGAAGTACCTTCAGTTAACGCTGGAGGCGCAGTAGAAGAACCAGCCGCTTGAATCTGAATGTTTACATTAGGGTAAACACGCTTGTACTCTTCTGCCCACAAAGTCATTAAGTTAGCTAAAGTGTCTGAACCAACGCTTGAAAGGTTACCAGAGATACCGCTCGTTTTTTTGTAAGTATCTAACTTCTCATCAACCTTAGCTTCTGCGAAAGCAGCACTTACGCCCAATGCAGCAACAATAACGGCTACGTTTTTCAAAAGTTTCATCTATCATCTCCCACAAGGATATTTAAATTTGTCAGCGAGTATTCTGCTATTCAATTTTTATAATAATATGATCGGTATGTTTCGATTTTATGACAACTTAAAATTCTTTTAAATCAATAAGTTAAAATCAAAAATTTAATATACCAGCTAATTATTACAATAATGTGCGCTGATTAGTTACATCAGTGCAGAGGATTTGTCGAAAACACAGCTAAAACAGCTGCCTTTTCCTACTTCACTTTCGATCTTTAGTTCAGCGCCGTGCAACTCAAGTATGTGCTTAACAATAGCGAGTCCAAGCCCTGTTCCACCTATATCTCTCGCCCGTCCATCATCGACGCGATAAAAACGCTCGGTAAGACGAGGCAAGTGCTGAGATTCAATGCCAGGGCCCGTATCGGTGACACTCATCACTAAGCTGTCGTCAGTTTCATACCAACGCATCACAATAGAGCCACCTTCAGGTGTATAACGGACGGCATTAAATACAAGATTTGAAAACGCGCTGTGCAGTTCTTTTTCGTTGCCTGGAACTTTTTTACCGCAATCACCTTTAAATGAGATTTTATGTTTATCACCACTTAATGCGATGGCTTCTTTACAAATATTTCTTAATAAAGTTTCAATACTGACCGGCTTATCTCTGCCTACACCTTTGCTGGAATCAAGCTTTGACAAGGTTAATAAATCATCAACTAAGCTGCGCATACGCAATACCTGTTGAGCCATTTGATCAATAGGCTTGTGATAAACAGTCGGCAACGTTTCGCGACTGTCATCCATAATTTCCATATAACCATGAACAACGGTTAACGGCGTTCTAAGTTCATGAGAGACATTAGCGACGAAATCCTGACGAACTTTTTCGAGCATGTATAACTGAGTAATATTTCTAGCAATCAACAATCGTTGAGAGTCATTATAGGGTGTAATACGAATACTCAAATGAATTTTGGCGTCTATAGGAGAAACCATCTCTACAGGTTTATCGTACTGCCCACTTTCCTCAAAATTAACAAAGCGAGGATCACGTAATAAGTTTGTAATTCTTTGTCCAATATCCTGTTTTGGATTAAGTCCAAATAACTTTTCTGCCGAACGATTAAACCAGACAATATCGCCTGATGCACCGAGAACAACTGCCCCATCAGGAAGCGCGGCCGTTGATGCACGAAACTGGCTTAAAATATTTGTTAAGCGTCTGCGTCCTTTACGGTTACGTTTTTGCAGTAGATAGATATTGTGGAAAATATCACTCCAAATTCCAATAGACTCAGGAGGATATAAATTTCTGGACTCGGTTAACCAAACTCTTAACCGATTAATTTGGCGTAAATGCCAACCAAGATAGGTAATAGCGACAATAAGCAGTAATTCGCCTACATAACCGATAGACAAACCAATAATGCAGGTCAAGACGGCAACAATACAGATAAACCATATTTCTGCCGCCCAATAACGGAAGTTAGTCATAGACCGTTATACTCTGTGAGAAAAGCGATAACCTGCGCCGCGAACGGTTTGAACGTAGTTTTCGATGCCATAGGGGTCGAGTGCTTTGCGCAAACGACGAATATGAACATCTACCGTTCTTTCTTCAACAATAACCTGATGTCCCCAAACCGCATCGAGTAACTGGCTACGAGTGAAGACACGCTCTGGGTGCTCCAAAAAGTACAACAATAACTTGTACTCCGTTGGCCCTAACTTAACGGTTTGCCCATCAACAGTCACCCGATAGCTGGCAGTGTCCAGCTTTAAACGTCCCATTTCGATAGACTTTTCTTCGGCTGTGCCTGGGTCTGTACGGCGAAGCACAGCTCGAATGCGAGCCATCAGCTCTCTGGGAGAAAAAGGCTTGATAACATAATCATCGGCACCCGCGTCCAGACCTTTAATGCGGTCATCTTCCTCTCCACGCGCTGTCAACATAATGACAGGAACATCCTTAAACAGTGAACTCTTCTTTACTTTTCTGGTTAGCTCTACACCTGAAGCGCCAGGCAACATCCAATCGACGAGTAGTAAATCTGGAATCGTTTCTTCTTGTAGCAATGACATTGCTTTTTCTGACGTACCAGCTTGAAGAGTTGAATATCCAGCTTGTTCGAGAGAAAAAACTAACATCTCTCGAATATCGCGTTCATCCTCTACCACCATAATTGTTGCATTCATTACACCTTCCCCTCACAAATCCAACGTCTACTTGTCAGCGTTATCAGCGTGAGTCATAACTTCCATCTCTTCGAGGCTTAGATGGCGAACATCTTTACCTTGAACCAGATAGATTACATACTCACAAATATTACGTGCATGGTCGCCGATTCTCTCTAATGCTCTAGCAGACCACATGACATCAAGAACGGAAGAAATACTTCGAGGATCTTCCATCATATAAGTAATCAAATGACGTGCAATGGCATTGTATTCTTTATCTGCAGTTGTTTCTCTTTGCGCAACCTGAAGAGCGAGCTCAACATCCATACGAGCAAACGCATCAAGCGCCTCGTGCAACATAGATTTAACATGCTCACCTAAGTGCATAACCGCACTAAAATGCTTCTTCGACGGCATAACATTGTCCATAGATAAGCCAATGTGAGACGCCATGCGCGCAATTTTTTCTGCTTCATCACCGACTCGTTCCAAATCAGTGATGGTTTTGATGATAGCAACAACTAAGCGAAGATCACCTGCAGCTGGCTGTCGCTTAGCGAGAATGCGCGTGCACTCTTCATCAATAGTCACTTCATGCGAATTAACTTTTTTGTCAGTCTCAATAACTTCTTTAGAAAGGTCGCCGTCCAAGTTTTCTAAAGCTTGTAAAGATTTAGTAATTTGATCTTCTACTAAACCGCCCATAGCCAAAACTTTTTGACGCACATTTTCCAGGTCTTCATTGAACTGACGTGAAATATGCTGTGTAAACTGGCTTTTGTCCAACATCTTGTCCACCTTAATAAAATAAAACGCTTAGCGAAGTCATTAACCGTAACGACCAGTGATGTAGTCTTCTGTTTTCTTTTGACCAGGATTTGTAAAGATGGTATCCGTCTTATCAAACTCCACCATGTCTCCCATATACATAAAGGCAGTGTAATCTGAAACTCGAGCAGCCTGCTGCATGTTATGAGTTACAATAACAATGGTGTAATCGTTTTTAAGTTCGTGGATAAGTTCTTCAATCTTTAACGTCGAAATCGGATCAAGAGCAGAAGCTGGTTCGTCAAGCAATAACACTTCTGGCTGCACAGCAATTGCACGAGCGATAACTAAACGCTGCTGCTGTCCACCCGACATACCAAGTGCATTATCATTTAAGCGGTCTTTAACTTCATCCCATAAAGCGGCACCTTTAAGTGCCCACTCAACAACTTCGTCAAGAAGACTTCGCTTATTAATGCCTTGCAAACGCAGGCCATAAGCGACGTTTTCATAAATAGATTTAGGAAAAGGGTTTGGCTTCTGGAACACCATCCCTACATTACGACGTAAGTCAGCCACATTAACACCTGGCGCATACATGTTAGAGCCATTCAGTCGAATAGCGCCTTCTACACGAGCGATATCAACCAGGTCATTCATTCGATTAAAACATCGAAGCAATGTTGACTTACCACAGCCACTAGGGCCGATAAACGCAGTGACTTTCTTGTCAGGTATTTGTAAGTTGATGTTGTGTAAAGCCTGCTTCTCACCATAAAACAGGTTTAAATTTTCAACTTCTAGAGCAATTTTTTCGCCGGCTACAACTTCTGGATTAAATCCACCGGCTTTGTCGTTTTGCTCCAGACCAATTTGAGCTTCAGCTGTCATAATGTTTACCTAACTATTCAAAATTCAATCTAACCAGATCACTCGATGTCTTAGTGCTCTAGTGACTTATACTTTTCGCGCAAGTTATTGCGTATTTTTATCGCAGCAATGTTCAATAAGATAATTACCAGAACAAGCAAAAACGCAGTCGCATAAACTAAGGGGCGAGCGGCCTCTACATTAGGGCTTTGGAAACCAACATCGTATATGTGGAAGCCCAGGTGCATAAACTTTCTTTCTAAGTGAATAAAGGGAGCATTGCCATCAACAGGCAATGTCGGTGCTAGCTTTACAACACCCACCAACATCAGTGGTGCTACCTCACCTGCCGCACGGGCAATCGCTAAAATCAAGCCTGTCATCATAGCCGGACTCGACATGGGCAATACTGTTCGCCATAAGGTTTCTATCTTAGTCGCACCAAGCGCTAAGCTACCTTCTCTAATTGACTTAGGAATACGAGATAGACCTTCTTCTGTCGATACAATAACAACTGGTAAAGTTAAAAGAGCCAGCGTTATCGATGCCCAGATCAAGCCTGAAGTACCAAATGTCGGCGCTGGCTTTGCTTCTGGGTAGAACAAATCATCAATGCTTCCACCAAGAAAATAAACAAAGAAACCTAAGCCAAATACTCCATAAACAATAGAAGGAACACCTGCCAGGTTGTTAACAGCGACTCGAATAACTCGCGTTAAGAAACCCTGTTTTGAGTATTCATGTAAATAAACAGCAGCAATCACACCAAAAGGCGTAACAATGATAGACATTAAGATAACCATCATTACAGTACCAAAGATGGCAGGGAAAACGCCGCCTTCTGTATTTGCTTCGCGCGGATCTTCCAGTACAAACTCACCGACTTTTTCGAAGTAGTGCCCCACCTTACCCAAACCCGTCATCTTGTTGGGTTGGAAAGCTCTAACGATCATTGCGAAGTTAACCGTCAGTTCTTTTCCTTCAATGGTTTTTACTACGACAGAGTCTTTTTCGGCTTCTGCGTATAAAGCATTCAACTTGGTTTGTAAGTCTTCAAACTCATTTTTTAACTGTTGTTCTTGAGCTGCAATTTCTGCCAAAGCTTCTCGAGTATCTTTACCATCAAGCTCTAATCGACGACGCTCTAAACGTAACTCTTCCAGGCGATAGTTCACAGAGCCGATATCGCTTTTCTCTAGATCATGAATGTCTTCAAAAACATCGTTAACTTCATTAATACGAGCGAGCATAGCCGCATAGCGAGACTCTTTATCGTTACCGACCTCTGCGCCATCGATAATTACCTTCTGCAGATCACCGTAGAAGTTACCCCACTCTCGACGCTCTAATACAACAACATCAGATGGAAAAGACTCAGCGGTCACATGCTTCTTATGAATCCAGGTAAAATCCAGTCCATAAACTTCACGATTACCGTTTTTGATCAGAAGTTGCGTTTCGCTATCGTCTTGAGCACCTTTAGGGCTCTGCTCTTCGTAAAGCTCTCCTAGAACATGAGCTTTTTCGCCGTTTTCTAAAGACAACTCATAATGATGCACTTCTTTAGGCCAAAAATGACCTAAGCCTCGAACAGCAATCAGCGCCAATAACCCGACAACCATGACAAGTGATATGGCAATGGCTCCGGCATTAAACCAAACCCAATGTTCACCTGATTTAAAAAACTTTTCTCTCATCTTAATATAAACCTGTTTGTGTCTCGTTTATCTTCAAGTTGACGTAATGGGTTAAAGAGAACCATATTTTCGACGTAATCGGTGACGAACAATTTCCGCAACCGTGTTGAAAACAAAGGTAAATACAAATAATACGAAGCCTGCGAGGAACAATACTCGATAGTGAGACGAACCGACTTCAGACTCAGGCATTTCAACAGCAATATTGGCAGACAGGGTTCGCATACCTTCAAAGATATTCGCTTCCATAATAGGTGTGTTACCCGTTGCCATCAGAACAATCATCGTTTCACCAACAGCACGTCCCATACCAATCATCACCGCGGAGAAAATACCAGGGCTGGCAGTAGGAAGTACAACTCTTACTAAGGTTTGCCACGGGCTTGCACCTAAGGCAAGAGAACCATTAGTAAGATGACGAGGAACGCTGAAAATAGCATCTTCAGCAATTGAGAAGATGGTTGGTATAACCGCAAAGCCCATCGCGATACCAACAACTAAAGAGTTACGCTGGTCGTAAGTAATCCCATGTTGACGTAACCACTCTGGCATATTGCCGTCAAAGAAGGCCTGCTCTACTGGATAGCTCAATGACATACTGAGCCAGCCAATAATAATAATAATGGGGATCAATAACGCCGCTTGCCAACCATCAGGAATGCGATGCTTTAGTTCTACAGGTGCAAAGTGCCAAGCTAAACCAAAGAGTATGATTCCAAAAGGCATGACAATCAGCAGCATAAAGACGCCTGGTAGGTGTTCCTCCAGAGCTGGTGCTAACCATAGGCCGGCCAGGAATCCCAGAATAACGGTAGGTAAGGCTTCCATAATTTCGACGGCAGGCTTAACCATCTGTCGCATTTGAGGCGCCATAAAATAAGCTGTAAATATCGCGCCACAAATTGCCAGTGGCATCGCGAACAACATCGCGTAGAAGGCTGCTTTTAACGTACCAAAACTTAAGGGAACTAAAGAAAACTTAGCTTCAAAGTCACTGGTTGATGCCGATGACTGCCAGGTAAACTCTGGCTCAGAGTAGTTTTCGTACCAAACTTTGCCCCACAGCGCACTCCATGATAAATCAGGGTGTTCGTTATCCACATCCCAACGCATCAACTCTTGACCATTTTTTACAAGCAGCTGGTTGGCACGAGGGTTAAACAACGCTAGCGCATCTTTACTGACCTGAGAATCTAACTGCTCGGTTAATACAACACGGTGGGACGATGTAAAGAACATCCCTAACTCGTTGTTTTCGTTAAGAGCGACAAAGGCTTTGCGACGAACTTCTGGGGCCACAGTCACGATAGGAGAGCCATTAAAAGAAAAGTCTCTCACTTTTTTCATGCTATAAACGTTGTCTTCACCTCTGACTGGGAACCATTGTGTAATCATTCCTTTGTCGTCGGCTACAATCATCGAAATCCCGCCGACTAGCAAATCTACATCACGTACCGTTACACCAGGCTCAACCAACGCAACTTTTTCATTTTCAAGTAATTTTTCTTCTGAGTCACTAAACAGAAAGCTCTGTAATACGCCATTTCTGGACACCGCATATACCCAGATCCCCGTAGGCTCAGTGAATAAGAAATCAATAGGTGTATCGGCTGTCACTTCTTGACGGTCGATTTCTTCTAAAGAAAAGCCGTCAGAGCTAAAGGACTCTTCCAAGGCAAAACGAATATAAGAAAACTCGGTTCCTGCACCAGCAGCGACCAGCGTTAAGGTATCTTCAGATAAAGAAGCAGAAATTTTTTCAATAGGTGAGTCTGACAGCTCAATGACATCTTCACCAAATGGATAAGTGATGCTGGGCGTGATTTTGCGCTTGTTATCAGGATAGCTGATATCAAACTTAAACTTTGCGAACAACAAATTGCCGTCACTAAGACCCAAAGCGACAATGTTCTGTTCAACATCAGCATAACCAGCACTAGTTACACTAGCTCCGCCGGGCAATTCTAGTTCATACTGATCGATAGGCTGTCCAGTTTTCGTATCGAAAAACAAAGCCGAGCCTTCGGCATTCAAGTTGTAGCCAATTTCACCGTACTCTTCCACTCCCCAAAACAGTGAAGATTCAGCTGGGTAGCTCTGTGTTTTACCCGCCTGAATTTCAGCACCTTTAAAAATAGGGAGAACAACGTATAACAAAAAGAAGAAAATCATCATTACAGCGATGATGACAGAAATGCCACCAAGACCAATTCCGTATCGAGCCATGTTATCTTTGACTCGTCGCCAAGTATGATGACCACTGTCAGTTTGCTTATCTAAGAGTGCACGGACACTGTCTTTTACAGAATCGTTCATTGATTGCACGGAAATCGCCTTTCTCTTATGAATAGATAAAATTTAATGCGGGCTATTCTAAACTGAGTTTATGACACTTTTATGAAGCACTGTAATAATTCAGATATAATAATTTCCGAACGCCTATCACTATGAAAAATAAGTGATTTCCGCACTATTACCGGTTGACAATTGGTGACAAAATAAAGAAAATGTGCGCCAACTGTAACATTAGTGTAGTACTGGGCGAGAATATAATTTAGGAAAAAGAAAAAGTAATCTTGTTTAACGATCAGAACACTTTGTTTTATAAGCATTTTTACTCCCCTTTATTATCTTTTTGCTGTTCCCGTGCATACTTGCAATAAAAACGTCATATCTCGTCGCTAATATTGCGCTCATTGATTTGACAAAGAAAATCGCATTCAAAAGACAAAAAAATTTCATAACCGGGAGAAAACCATGAAATTAACCAAGAAGATCGCTCTGTCAGCTATCGCAGCTGCTACTTTAGGGGCAATGAACGTATCTGCTGGTGAAGCAGCTACTGTATACGGTAAATTAAACCTTAGCTTTCAGGTAACTGACGATGGTTTAGACGGAAACGAAGTAAAAAGCAACGCTTCTCGTTTTGGCATCAAAGGTAAAGCTAAGTTATCTGACAGCTTAAAAGCTATCTATAAAGTAGAGTGGGAAGTTGACATTTCTGATAACGCAAAAGCTTCTGATGACCACATTAAAGCACGTAACCAGTACGTTGGTCTTGAAGGTAACTTCGGTCAGGTTATCGCTGGTCGTCACGACACTCCAACTAAAAAGATTCAGAAAAAAATCGATTTGTTCAACGACTTAGAAGGTGATATCAAGAACCTTGTAGGTGGTGAAGTTCGTGCGAGCAACTTGGTTCAATACTCGACTCCTAAATTCGCTGGCGGCATCAAAGTTAAAGTTGCAGCAACTACTCCAGCTAAAGGCGCAGCAGAAACTTCTCAAGATGATTTCGGTACAGCATCTTCTGTTTCTGTCGAGTGGAGCAACAAAGACTTGTTCGTAGCTTTCGCGCAAGATAACGATGTTGCTGGCGTTGACCAGACAAACACTCGTTTCGTTGCTCAATACAACTTAGGTAACTGGCAGTTTGGTGGCCTTTACAACGAGCACGACAATGGTGTTATCGATGAAGAAGGTTACATCGTAAGTGTTGCTTATAAAACGGGTAACAACACTTTCAAACTTCAAACTGGTGAGTCTGACGAAGGTACTATCGATGAAGAAATGACTTCATTCGGTATCGATCACAAGTTAGGAAAGAAAACTAAAGTTTACGCTTTCTACACTGATCAAGAAGATGCAGCTGGTACAGACAAAAGCTGGATCGGCTTAGGTTTAGAGCACAAATTCTAATTTGAGCTTTAAGCAATAAAAAAGCGCTTCAATCGAAGCGCTTTTTTTATGTCTGAAGGAATTGAATCTAAAAAATACAATGCAACTAGTGGTGAACCAAATGACTCGATATTGAGTTTTCTGGTTTCGCAAACCAGTATCCCTGCCCTCCTGTCACACCGACACTTTGTAATACTTGCCACTCTGATTCAGACTCAACCGCATCAGCCCATACCTGAATCCCTAAGTGTTGAGTAGAATGGACCAAAGATTGTATAAATAAAGTTCTCTCGTCACCAGTTTGAATACTACGAATAATGGTTTGATCCAGCTTTAAAGCATAAATAGGAAGCTGATTGATATAATCCAGATCGGCAGTAGGATCACCAACGTGTTCAATACACCAACGGCAACCGATTTCAAATAAGGTTTCCATAGCGTAAGACAATTCATTAATATATTTACACACTGAAAATTCGCTAACTTCAAACATAATTCGGTGAGCAAGTCCTTTGTGGCCAGCGATACGCTGAACTAACCACTCAACAAAAGTCCGATCCATTAAGCTTTGTGGAAAAATATTAATATTCAGAAAAACTTGATTCATCTCGTCAGAAAAAGTGAGTTCTTTTAACGCCATATCGACTATCACTCGGTCAAACTGAGCGGCCAGTCCGCAACTGTTAGCCATAGGTAAGAAAACAGATGCAGGGACTAGTTTTCCTCTATCTTTTAAACGCGCTAAAACCTCATAGCTTTGAATATCTTCATCATAAAATTGAGGTTGATAACATAAGATAACACTTCTTTTTTCTAACACGTTCTGCAAAAAGGCGCGCCAACGAACGCTGCCTTTAACCACATCATTACCGATGTTCTCAGCACTGTACATGTGGTACTTATTAAACCCTTCTAGCTGCGCATGTCTAAGGGCCATATCAGCTCGGGACAAGACGTGATACGACTTCTCACCAGAAACAAAAAAAGCAGCTCCAACACTGACATAATTCATCTTAAACGGACTAGCATCAAACAAGCTTCTTGATAAATCCTTGATCATCATTTTACATAATCGGCGCACTTTATCGGGAGTTAATTCCAGAACCAAAATAGCAAAATCAACTTGTCCGCGCCGAGCAGCCCAGCATAATTCATACTGCTCCGTGGTGGCATTAACAAATTCGCCAATGGCTTTAATATAAGAATCAAACTCATTGCGATCATCATGATCAAGATCAGACAAAGGTTCAAATGACAAAAAGATAACTGCACCGCTAACTACTTGCTCAGAGACTTTTAGATGCACTTCTAACTCAGCGTCAAAGTAATCTCGATTGCCAAGGCCGGTAGTCGCATCAACAAATGAATGTCGGCGTAGCTGATTAGTAAACTCTGTATGCTGAGTTCGATTTACCACATATTCATTAAGAACCTGCTCGATAGCAGAGTTTTGATTAAGATGTCCATGTTGATGATTATCTGAGTTCTGTTCGGAATATTGCCCCATTAAAATCAACTCTGATTTTTCTTCTAACCAACGGAAGCCTTCAAATAATCGCCAGCTGTACACAACTGCTCCAGAAATAACGGCCAGCAATAAAAGAATTTGCCAACTAAACACACGTGTAACAGACCAGGCTCCATCGGGTAACAACTGACGAATGGTAAGTGCAAAATCATAGCCGTCGCTCGAAACTGGAATCGTCCAGCTCATCACATTTTGGCTTCCCAGCTCCTCAGTGTTACTGTAAGTCTCTAATACATTATTGTCTTCAACCAACACAGCTTCGACAATGCCGTCCAGTTCAACCACTTCAGCAAAAACATGACGACGATCAGCAGTATTTTGCCACTTAACTCCCCTCGTCATTTGCGTGATGAATTGCTGTTTTTCTTGCATCCAATCAAGCTTTTGCTGAATCAAAAGATTCTTCTGTTCCGCAACAAAATCAGTTAGTAACCACGCACTTAAAACGAGTGCAGCGATCCATGCACCAAGACATTTTTTTACCAGTTCATCAATCACGATAATTTACAAGGTCCAGTTAGTTATAAGTATTGATCCGCATTCCGAGCTTATCTGTTTGGGACGCTTTCCACAACAATTCCCACGGCTTCGCAGTCATGGCTAAACAATTGAGTCAGCTAAAACAAGAATTTCGATCATCCCTCTTTTGACACTTCACTTAAAAAGCATAGTCGAAAAACGTAAGTTTCGTACTTTTTCATCGATTAGCCTGTACCACGATAGTAGTAACTTATTGGTAACAAACTTTTTTACGAAGCCTTAACACTGAAGGAACTGAGATAGAAAGCACCAGCTTTAGCGCAACAAGCTATTGAGTGATTAAAGTACCTGTGTCTTCGGATCTCGCAATCAACAACGCAAAGTAATCAAGGAAAGAGTAAAGAAGCGACAACATAGTAAGCGCCAACAAACCCCAAAAAAACACTTTATAAAGCTTTCTGCTAACAGATAATACTAAATCTTAATGAAATTGGCGGCTTTTCTCTGACATCAAATATGAGTGCAAACTTTCATGCCATTGTCTTTTTTGTCACTTTATTCATAATAAAACTTGAAGACTTAGTGGCTTTATGCCACCATACAACCGTCAGAGCACATCTGACCAACGAATGAAGAAAATGGATAGACCGTTTTCTGTCAACAACCACCCAGCAAGGAGTTTGCTGATATGAATAACAAACCCTTTGATTTTTTGGTGTTTATTGGTCGCTTTCAGCCATTACACAATGGGCACATGAAAGTTATTAACCGAGCGCTAGAACAAAGCCAGCAATTAATTATTTTGTGCGGCTCAGCCCACCAACCGCGATCGGTGCGCAATCCTTGGACCGTCCAAGAACGTGAACAGATGATTCGAGCTTGCCTTAGCGACGAGCAAAACCGAAGACTGCACATTGCCCCACTGATGGATATTGTCTACAACGACGAAAGTTGGGTCAGAAATGTTCAGGCAACGGTAACTGGACTGGTCACTGCTCATAATCCGGTTCCTCACAAAGCCCCAAAAATTGGTCTTATTGGGCACAGCAAAGATCAGTCATCATACTATCTGAATCTTTTTCCACAGTGGAAGGGCGTTAATGTCGATAACTTTCAAGGTATCAGCGCGACAACACTGCGCGAAACTTTTTTTGCTGATGCAGAAAGCCTCACTGATTCTGACTGTTTGCCCTGCGCAGTAAAAACCAATCTTAAGGAATACGCAAAGACTCACGATTATAAAAACATTCAGGAAGAGCTTACGTTTGTCCAGAAGTACAAAAGTGCTTGGGAACAATCACCTTATCCTCCTGTATTTGTAACCGTCGATGCCGTTGTGGTCCAAAGTGGTCATTTGTTGCTGATTAAGAGAAAAGCCAAACCAGGCAAAGGACTCTGGGCGCTACCAGGAGGCTTTGTCCAGAATGACGAAACACTGCTTAATGGCTGCATCCGAGAATTACGCGAAGAGACACGACTTAAAGTTCCTGAGCCCGTGCTCAAAGGCTCATTAAGTTCTCAAAGAGTGTTTGATGATCCTCACCGTTCTGCTCGAGGACGCACCATCACTCATGCATTTCACTTCGAACTAAAAGCGAATGCGACCTTACCCAAAGTAAGAGGCTCAGATGATGCAGAACATGCATTTTGGCTGCCTCTCTCAGAATTGGAACCAGGCAGTTTGTTCGAAGACCATTATTTCATCATCCAATCAATGATTGGCTTGTAAGAAACAAAGATTCCAACGGGAAAGACCTGTGGATATAAATATTTGATAGGAGGAGCTCCATCATGAATACACAAAATTTAATTTTAAACACCGATTCATACAAAACATCACACTACTTGCAGTACCCCCAGGGAACTCAATATATCAACAGCTATATCGAGTCTCGCGGTGGTGAATTTAAACACAGTCTGGTTTTCGGTTTGCAGATGTTCATTAAGCAATATCTAACCCATCCGATTACTCAACAGGACATTGATGAAGCCGATGAGATTTTTCAGGCACACGGCGTTCCTTTCAATCGCGAAGGTTGGGAATATATTCTGGAATACCACAATGGATTGCTACCAATAGAAATTCAGGCGGTTGATGAAGGCACATTACTACCCGTACAAAATGTTATGGCGCAGGTGATTAACACGGATCCTCAATGTGCATGGTTAACCAGCTATGTAGAAACCGCTCTACTCAGAGCCATCTGGTACCCGACTACCGTTGCAACAGTTTCTTTTGAGTGTCGAAAGCTTATCGAGAAATATCTACTTGAAACAGCCGAAGACACCTCAGGTTTGCCATTTAAACTTCACGACTTTGGTTCTCGAGGTGCAAGCTCTGAACAAACGGCTGGCATAGGTGGACTGGCTCACTTAGCTAACTTTCAGGGCACCGATACCATCAGTGCGATTGTTGCAGCTCGACGTTACTATCATGCAGATATGGCAGGTTTCTCTATCCCTGCTGCTGAGCACAGCACCATTACCTGCTGGGGTAAACACAAAGAAAAAGAAGCTTATGAAAATATGCTTAACCAATTTTCTGGCCCCGATAAAATTGTAGCCGTTGTCAGTGACTCTTATGATTTGTGGAATGCCATTGATAATCTTTGGGGTGAAGAATTAAAAGCCAAAGTAGAACAAAGTGGCGGCACTTTGGTTGTGAGACCCGATAGTGGAGATCCCATTGCAATAGTTACAGAGACTATCGAACGCCTGATGAAGGCTTTTGGATATACCACTAACAGCAAAGGCTATCGAGTTTTGCCAGATTGCATTCGTGTGATTCAAGGTGATGGCGTTTCTCTAAAAACCATTGAAGCAATCCTCGAAGCTATGAGAGTAAGAAAGCAAAGCGCCGATAATGTGGCCTTTGGCATGGGTGCAGAACTATTGCAGAAGGTAAACAGGGACACTCTCAAGTTTGCAATGAAGGCATCGTCTGCCTGTGTTCAACGCTTATGGAGAGACGTTTATAAAGATCCCATTACAGATCAAGGCAAGCGTTCTAAAAAAGGTCGACTAGCTTTGATAAAAAATGAGCTGGGTGAGTTTAAGACCGTTCGAGAAAATAATCTGGGAGACAGAACGAACCTGCTAAAAACCATATTCAGAAACGGCGAGCTTCTACAAGAGTGTAAGCTGGATGATATTCGTCTTCGAGCTAGCCAATACCACTAATCAAAACGGTTGCCATCGTCAATAAAGATGGCAACCACCTCTTAACTTTTTGCTGTTGGTAACAACTTTCTAAAACTCTTAGGGACAGCAAATAACTTCCCATCAGCTTTGCGGCAGACAGCAGATATCAATCGTCCACCACGGTTAATATAAGCAACCTCTTTCCCTAAAGATTGCCCAGCACACGCTTTAATAGCGGCTTTAGAAGGAACAGGCTTTATCTTCTTTTGTCCAGAGACACTTGCATGTAAATGAATAGATGATACAGCCACGATAAAAAGGATAATCTTTATTCTCATTACTCTCTCACTCGCAAAAACCATTCAAAAATTCTATTGATAAAATATGTAAATAATATGAAAAAATTGTGCATTTGTTTTCGTTTTACTCTATACAACCCGTTTAGCGCTTACTAGAAATCGTAAAGGAGGATCTTTCACCGAAGAGTCAAAGGGATAACAAGATATTAACGTCACACGACTGATATCAGATTCGAGAACAGGCACTTCCAAGCGGCTATCAACCACCCGGATATCATCGATTTCAAACGTCAAAAAGACGCCACTAGAATTTTCGACACGAATCAACTCTCCCATCTGTAAGCTTTGTATATCCGCAAAGTGTGTGTCTCTATGAGCGGCTATCAAACTATTACCAATATCCCCCGGAAGTACTTGTGAACTATGTAAGCCAGGTCCAAAAGCCAAGCTTTCTCCGCTAGAACTGGACATAACAATAAGAGACTTTGTATTAGGCAAGTGCAGCTTAAACAATGGCCAGCTATCAGCCCAGGGCCAGGGTTTAACTTTTTGTGATAGAGATAAACCATTTTGCTGCATTTTCAGCCAAGCATTATTCAATAAATGTTGAGCAGCTATCGACTTAAGCTGATAGTAGCCCTGTTCAACAACAGGGCTTGCTGAGACAACAATACCAACACACAGTATTGCTGTTAGTAAACTTCTCACAGACACCGCCTAACCATAACAAGAGCACCACAACAAAAAACAAATAGCATCCAGTTGAATACAGAGAGGTTACCTAGATCCAACGCTGTTTTGGGATAAGCAAGTTGCCCTTTGGGTTTGTGCACGGGTAATTGGCGCGCCACCAGTTTTTCTGCAACTCGAGCAGGTGTTTTATCGACGGCGACTAAGCTCGTAAATCGACTAACAAGATGATGCTTAAGTGCAACGTCTACAATACGGCTTCTCTGTTCAGGGCTGACTCTGCCATGCTGACTTTCTTCCATAATGCCGGCAATCTTTTCTCGAGCCCAGAGTTTGCTAACACCAGACATGCTTTTGTGCCCACTTAAGGATAAGTCAGTCTGCCACAAGGTATCTTCCATTCGACCTTCAAGCGCAAGACGCCCCTTCAGCTCAGGCAGTTTCACCTTGATCCAGAGAGGTTCTCCAGAATAAAGATCAGGCACTCGACGAGGCCACATATCCACCGACATACCATCTGGCCAACGAATGTCAATATGACTTAATTGCGGTCGACTGATTTGTTTCATCAAGCTCTGTATCTTACTTGACGTTTCTGCACTACTACCAATGAAGGTAAAAGTTCCTCGACCATAGCTTGCTGCTTTCTTCATAAAAAAGGCATTAGGCGCGGAGCCAATTCCAATGGTAAAAAGTCGAGAGTTGCCAAGGTGACTTTTTATACCAGCAAACAGCTCAGATTCATTATCAATAGCCCCATCGGTCAAAAAAATTACTTGACGCACTTTGTTCGATCTTACCTTATCATCAAGCGCCGCTCGCATGGCAGAAAGCATCTCTGTTCCTCCATCAGCGCGAAGCTGGCGAATAAAATCCAAAGCATCTTTTTTAGAGCTCCGGTCAAACACTCTTGCGGATGAAAAAAGTCGACGATAACGCGAGTTAAACTCAATAATATTGAACCAATCACCCGACCTCAAAGTATTAAGACTTTCACTCAAAGCATACTTAGCTTGTTTTATTGACTCTCCAGCCATCGACCCAGAAGTATCAATCACAAAAATCACCTCCCTCGATAAAACAGGAGCAGAATCAGCTGAGTCAATATCCGGCGGAATAATCATGATGTTTGCAAAATGCTCGTTGTTCTTCGTTTCGGAAAAAATAGCAGCTCGAGGTTGTGAGCTGTTGACAGGCTGCCAATTCAAGATAAAGTCTCGATCTGCAAGAGCTTTTCCTCTATCAAGTTCAATAACAAAATCAGTATTAGAAGCCTGTTTAGAAATGATGGAGTGGCTTGTACTCTCTAGACTATCGAGGGAAAAGCCAGCATTCAGGCGAATATCCATCAAGACGATGTTTTCTCTTTGGCTTTCCTCATTGATTTTAGGAGAATTCACAACCGATGAAGCATAAGAAGCAAACCCATCTTCAGGCTTATCAAAAACCGTGCGAACAATCTTCGAAGGCTTATATCGTGGTGTCATCGTCATTGGAAAGCGGATAGAATAGCCATCATCCTTCTGATACAAAACATCCTGCTGATACTCGATAGTGATTTCAATGGTTTCATAAGGCGCAATGTTGGCTACCGATGAAGAAAAAACATTAGCCTTGTGCTGCTCGATAAGAGAAGCTTTTTTACCAGATATTTTAGCGGACTGATAAATCTTCTTCGCGGTTGTCTTTTCCTTAATCTCCCCAATAATCAGTCGCTCACCGATTTTCATTTCTAGATGGTCAACCGCCGACTTATCTGGCAGAGGGAAGACGTACTTTCCTTCAACCCAGTCTGAAGACTCATTGATAAAGCTTTGCGTTACTTTCACCCTCGCTGCTAAGCCGTGAATATCCATACTCACTAATGTCTTAAGCAAAGGGGCCTGCCTTGAGCCAGAGTTCTTTGTTTCAAATATTAGGGAGCCCTGAGTGACTTCTTCAGACGTTTCAGCGATAAGAGGAAAAGAGCTAAGAGGAAAAACAACAATCAAAACCCAGAGTGACAAGTATTTCAGATATTTCATTAATGTGTCCTAAATCAAGCATCGTATGATGATTAGAACAACCAAAAGGTGCCGCTATCTCTCTAGATTCTGACCAACTATGAGCAATTGTGGCAAAAAAGTGACAATAGCCACAAAATTGCCACTCGCTGATTACATACAAATACTAAAGAATCCTACCAGCCACTGTACTGGAAAACTTCTCCGGCGATGACAACGCTTGCTTCAATAAATCCTCTTTATGTAATGAGACATAAAGAGCGGCAGAATAAGCCTGGCAATTGATTGAACGTGCAGGATTAAACTCAATATCAGTAAATGCATCATAAGCCAGCAACACATCTTTAAGCTGCGGATCATGATAGACCGCATTAAGGTATAGCCAGTTGTAAAACATAGTTTTAGGTTCAAGAGGCCAAGTACAACCATTATGAAGAAAGTGTGTCATAGGGCCGGAGTTTCGAAGACGCTCATCACGTTTAGCATCTCTCGGAGTTTTCTCCAACAGATCACTAAAAGGGCCAGCAGAAGTAAAAACTTTAGCCGCCTGAAAAGCACATTCTAATGGAACGCCTGTAAAATAATCGCGTAAATTAAATGCACTCAATCTGACACCCATCGACTCTGTCGATTTAGAAGAAATTTCCAGAATCCTCTTATCGCCACCAACATTGAAAGCTTTATGCAATGATTGGATACAGCGTTGTTTTTGTTGTATCGAAAAACCACCGAACCATGTGAACTCAACTGATGCTACAGAAACCCAAGACTGATCGTTAGATGGGCTAAAAACAGGCCTTTGTGCCATACTAATTCCTTATTCAATAAGATATTAAATAGAGATAGAGCTATGCCTCAGTACTGAGAGTTCAGAGGCTAACTCTATGTCAAGAGAAGTTACTGAATCAAAATACCTAATCACATTATTAATGTGTCTCTCATAATTAGGAGAAATCCCCTTCTCTTTGATACCACTTTTAATACAGAACCTCAGTATCAACGATTAACTCAAACAACATTGCTTTAACTTCTCAATCAATTTACCAGACGTATACAATGCCCAAATTCGTTGATATTCATTTGGCTCATCAAAACCAATGGTATGTACACTGTACCTAAGCTGAGGAATCAACCATTGGAGTTGCTTCTGCTCTGTTTCACCATCCAGGTATTGCGCGGCTTGTTGACGTAAATAACACAGTACCTGGTAACTCCGTTCAAAAGGCGTAAATAAAAACTGCTCCGGCAAGCTTAAAGGAGAAAATGGGTCCTCACTATCTAGAAGAAAGTCAGTAAAATCGAATGCTGTAACTAACTCTTCCTCGCTCTCAACAGGCGTATAGATATAAAGGATATCATTTTCCAGCTTTGCAAAATCTTTAAAAACATGTCCTTTATGAGTATGAAAGAAATCGATAAGCCATAGGTTATCGTTATTGTCGACTAGAATATTCGCTCCGTTTAAATCGCCATGAATAAACGCAAAAGGAGCTCTTATATTCAAAGGTCTAAGTTGTTCAATATCATATCGATAAAACCACGCAGGATTATATGTGGTTCTACCAGCATAAAGCTCTAGCTCAGGAGAATCCTGGTAGCTATTAACAAGAGCAACTACCTTTTTTTCTACTGAGTCAGCCCAGGACGAATCGAAGCAATAATACTCCAGCAAACACTGCTTTTCATTGACAGAGGCTCGATAAAGCTTGCCCAACTGTTGATTATAAGTAACGTCAAGATAATGCTTGATTCTACTAACATCAGCCCCCTGTTGGAAAACATCCTGAAAAGATAAAACAGCTCCCTCTCCCATTGAAGCATAACGATACTTGATCGCTCCACGAGTATCGAAGTCGGCATACTCTGCAATAGCAGGTACATTATTTCCTAATACCGTTTCAATTTGCTCAAAGGAAGTTCTTTCTTGTGCCATCAATTGTCGCTCACCAATTTTAACGACATGGGGCGTTTGTTCTTGACCATAAATATCAATACTGCTGGCACCTGCCACAAGATTGCCCGAGAATCCACCATCAAGCACTTTTAAGTCAACAGAACGACAATCTCTAAAAAGGTAGTTTAATAACTTCTTATCATGTTCGATAAGCTCAACGTCATCGCGGTAATTTATTTGTAAAGATTCGTTGATTGACAAAGTTTCAATATGACGCCCTTCTCCGCCTAAAAACTGCTGAAACTCACCAATGGAGTCAATCACCTTGACTCCCACAATACGCTCCAACTGTTGCAAGGCCAAAAAGTGCTGACTGCGAGAAGAACTTGCAGTCAAAGCACTACAAATAGCAACCTCTAATTGCGGGTATCGTGTTGTTAATTCATAAGCAAGAAACATCACCTTGGCTTCGGTCCAAACACCAATAATACCGACACGTTCTAACTCTGGTAAGGCTTGCTCCAATGCATCCGACAAACCACTGTCGACAAAGTCATTGAGCGTTGTACTGTTAAAAATAGTGTCCTTCTGTTCATCGACAGGAAACACAAACTCAGCACCATAGCTATCTTTGATGCAATGTTGTCCAAATTGTTTCAGGTGCGACTGTTGGTGAGGATCTTCAGTATCGTGCCAATCACGAATATGAAAAACCGCTAATTGCTGGCCTTGTGTTTTCGTCCACTCCATAAACTTACTAACAGGTCCATGTTCAGGCTCTAATCCCATCAAGCGGTGCGACTCGTCATACCCGATATGCAAAGGATTGGGTAAAGATTGTTCCGCTTTATAAGATTGAACAAAGTCATTTTGTAAACACTGTGTTAATAACAAGTTTTTCATTATTAATCCTGTTAAATAGACATCCATGGCTGGGTTAAAACATATTCTTCTTGGGCATAAGTTTCTATGGAGCCAGGTCGCGCCTGCCTCACTTTGAGTATGGCTTTTTCTGGAGACACTCCTGATTCAATCAACATTCTAGCTGCAAGCATGCCCGTACGCCCTAAACCACCGCGGCAATGAATAACTACTGCGCCTTGTTCGGCCAAGGTTTGATGTAAGTCATCTTTTACCTGTTGCCACAGATGCTCAAAAGCATCGCCGGGTATATCCATATCTTTAATCGGCAGATGATGCCATTTTAAGTTTGATGCCTTAACAGCCTCTGCAAACTGACTCACTCCTAGCAGCTCAAACTCATGCACCTCCATCAGACTGATCAAATGAAGAGCTCCCCATTGTTGAACACTCTCAAGATCCAATTGCAAATCTCGCTGCCATTCGCCACCATATAATCCGTAACCCTGTTTACCAGGACAAAATGTCAATCCGATACGCCCTCCCGATGTAACTTCTACATAATCAATTCGCAGGGGGTGAGTCACGCTGGTTTTAATTTCCTGCTCTTGCTGTCGGCTAACATACTCTGCACGCATATGCTCTAGTGGTGTCCATGCATTTCGAGCAGGATTAAACCATCCCCAAAACTGCCAACCATTGCTCGTTGTAGTTAAAGCGGACTTAGGCTCTACCAAATGACTCAGGGCGAAAGTCATAGCGTCATCGGGTTGCACAAATGCCTTCTCTCCTATTTGAATAATACCTTCTTTGGTTAAACTCGCGGAGACAGAACAATCGCCAGACAAGGCTCTTATTTCCAAAGGAAATGAGTAAGCGTTAATCTGAGCTGAAATAACTTGTTTGAGCAAAGGATCTTTCATAAGTTGTTCACACTATTGGTTTAGTCCAATTGACGCAGATAGCGTGGCTTCACATGCTCGGTAAGCCACACATTATTTTCGGAGCAGAAAAATATCATACCATCATCCGCCATTGCCAAGGTATCAACTTCCAAAATAACTGGCACTCCGTGACGCATGCCGACTTTTTTTGCTGTCACCAGATCGGCACTCAAGTGCACATGTTGGCGACTACCCGACATCAACCCTTGAGCCATGATATTTTTTAAAAAGCGGGTGGCGGTACCATGATACAAACGCTCAGGCGGTGTCATCGCCTTTAGCTCAACATCCACATTAATGGAATGTCCCTGATTTGCCCGAATGCGCATGCCATCATCGCTGATAATAAAACGTTTTTTATCGTTGGTCTCGACTATATGGCGAATAATATCGTGACTATAATGCTTGCCTCGTTTTTCACTCAACTCAATAAGCTCATCGATATTAGCCCATCCATTGACATCTAAATTCAAACCAATGGTTTCTGGTTTATGCCTCAGTAATAAACTTAAGAACTTACTGAGCTGCACATCATTCGTTTTCATTTTTTTATTGTTTTCCTATTTGTAGGGCGGTAGCAATCGACGCAAACCATGTCCAATAACTATCATTAACATAATCATATTCCTTAACACTACCAGAGGCCCAAATAACCAGGGCACTGAAGCGGCAGTATCCTTTTCGATCACCTGAGAAAGCTGCTCACTGGTCTTATTAAGCGATTCCACAGAGACTGGCCAATCAACAACCTGACGACATATTTTCATTGGAGGAAAGTCTGCTTTCGGCGACGCCCCCAAAATAGCACCTAGTATTGCGGCACTCGTATCGGTATCGCCACCAGCCAAAATAATCTGTCTAATAGCTAACTCTGGTTGTTCTCGAAACTTTTGCCATAAAAACAACACCGCAGGCACCGTATGATAAATATAGCCACTAATTCCGTCAGTGATTTGCGCTCGTGCCAGGAACTCTTCGAGTGACTCATTCTCTTTCAATGAGCACTCAATACTCTTAAGCAACACAAGCAACTCTTCCCATGCTTGCTCGTCTTCTCCTTGTGAAAGATCCGTCAAATCACGAATAAATTGCTCAAAGCTCATCTGGCAATTTTGGCTAGACCAGCTGGCAGCAAGAGCCACTGCCAAAGCCCCTAAATACGCTCGTGGATCAGTGTGCGTTATTTGTGTTGAATAACGAACATAGGTTTTCATAAGAGCTGAGTCTTTGGCATATACAACCCCCAGCATAGGCGATCGCATAGCAGGACCATTGCCAGCCGAGTAAACACCGCTTTTATCCACAGGAACACCGACCGAAGCCTTGATTAACGCTCTGGCTGTGGCGAATCCAACGCCTGGAGGCAATCGCCAGAACCACCAACATAAGCGCCGGGCCAGCCGTGCTCTAAAATAACCGGGATCTTGCCAACTCTCAATCAAAGCAGAGCATACAATAGCAGCATGCTCTGTATCGTCAGACACCATTCCATGTCCCAATAACAATTGAAACTCCATTGGTGACTTCATCATTCGCTTCACTCGCCCCGAACTCATTCCCTCAAAAGGTAATCCCATCGCATCACCAAATAAAGTCCCCATTAAGCATCCATGTATTGCTCGATTCATTTCCTTTGTTTCCGTAACATGACTGTCCATTAGCAAACAAACCTTTGACATAGTGGCTGACAAACACTAAGATAGTGTCAATAAGACACTATGTCAATAAAAAACTTTCAAGGTACTGCTGATGAGTGAGCAACAAACCGAACAAGAATTTTTAGCTAGCTACAATATTCATGACTACGACATACCTCTAACCAGCGTCGACATGGCCATTTTTACTCTCCATGACGAACAGGTTCACGTACTGTTAGTAAAGCGAGCCCAGCATCCAGCCCTGGGCCAGTGGGCACTACCTGGTGGATTTATTGATATCAGTAGCGATAAAACTCTAGAACAAACAGCGCAACGAAAATTGAAAGAAAAAACAGGAGTTGATACCCCCTACCTGGAACAAGTCGCCACGACAGGAAACCATCATCGTGATCCTCGAGGCTGGTCAGTCACCGTAAGCTATTTTGCGCTGATTGCTCACAACGAGTTTCAGCTACAAAAAGACGCCAGTTCCGACCAAGTGGTTTGGGTACCCGTCGATGATGTATCCAGCACCTACACCCTGGCATTTGATCATCAGGAAATATTACAACAGTGCTATGAACGTCTGCGCAACAAGGTTCAGTATACTTCTCTGCCCGTTAATTTATTGCCGCAGGAATTTACGTTAACAGAGCTGCAAAAAACCTTTGAAATCATTCTAGGAAAAAGCGTAGAGAAAAAGTCCTTTCGCCGCCGCTTACTGGATGCCGATATATTAGAAGAAACAGGCTCAACCAGAAAAGGCAGCAATCGGCCTGCTAAACTGTATCGAGTAAAACCCGAGGGGGAGTCCCATTTCTTCCCTCGAAACATAGAAGGCCCAAGGTAAACCCAACCTAATTATGCAAAAGGTACAACAATATGAAAAATACAATAATAGCCATCGCCGCCATGACATCTCTCAGCCTGTTTGCCATCGAGAATCAGGTGACGGTATGCACTCAGGGTGATGCGCAAAGAAAAATAGAAATCGTTTATCCGCAGGGAGAAGAAACTCCTTGTGAAGTTCAATATACCAAAGCCAGCGGAATGCAAGTGTTGTGGAAAGCTGAAGCACAACTAGGTTACTGTGAAGAAAAAGCCGCCGCTTTTATCGAAAAACAACGAGGCTGGGGTTGGCAATGCGAAACTTTGTCAGCAGAAACTACTAGCCAGTAAAGGACCGTTCAATGCTCAAGGATGAGCCATAACAAAAGGAAAATAATCAATGAAAGAAATACATGGTGATTTAATAGCTCTCGCAAAAGAAGGTCACTTTGATGTCATCATTCATGGTTGCAACTGCCAATGTGCCATGGGTGCCGGAATAGCGAAAACGATCAAAGAAGTCTTTCCTCAAGCTTATGAAGCAGACTTGAAAACGCCTGCATCGGATCGCAGTAAATTAGGTAGCTATTCTTACTGCCAAGTCACATCAGAAAACCATCCGCTTACTATAGTCAATGCTTACACTCAGTTTCATTGGCGCGGAAAAGGTTTGAAAGTCGACTATGAAGCAATACGGTCAGTAATGAAAAAGATTAAATGCAATTTTTCTGGCAAGAGAATCGCTTACCCACTCATTGGTGCAGGATTAGCAGGGGGTGACTGGAATATTATTAAAAACATTATCGATCAAGAATTACTGGACGAAGATCATACACTGGTTATTTTTGAGAAATAAAGCAAAGAATATTTATTTAAGGAAAATTAATGAATCGAAAAAATAGAGCCATGACGGCAGAACGAACTCTGGAAATTATTAGCCAAGGGTATTATGACGATGAACAAAATAACAGAGTGAACATTCAGGAAGAGATTGAACACAGCACAGCTCACACACAATACTATACCCCAGATGCGTTAGAGCTCTTAGCACAAACCAATGCTAAGCAAAGTACTTCGAAACATAGTACAAAGCTCAGTGTCAGTAATCGAACCACTCTGGCAGCAGCATTCGAAGCACAGCAAAATGGGAATAAAGTGCTTTGTCTCAACTTTGCATCGGCCAAAAATCCGGGAGGTGGATTTTTGGGTGGTAGTCAGGCTCAAGAAGAAAGCCTGGCTCGCGCCAGTTCCTTGTATGCTTCGTTAACCAAAGATATGACGCACTATGAAATCAATCGACGTTGTGGGAGTTGTCTTTATACCCACAACATGATTTATTCGCCGGATGTTGTGGTGTTCCGTGATGATGATGATCAGCTATTAGCTGCACCTTACAAAGTGTCATTTATCACGGCACCAGCTGTTAACTTTGGTGCATTGAAAGAGCATGAAAAATCACAGACAGCATCGGTAATGAAGCAGCGATTACATTATGTCTTAGCGTTAGCTAAAGCCCAGGATTATCAACACCTGATATTAGGTGCCTGGGGATGTGGTGTATTCCGCAATGATCCGGCTTTTATCAGTCAACTCTATGCGGATGCTCTGCAAGAGTCTGGTCAGTTTCATGGAGTCTTCGAGACTATCGACTTCGCCGTACTCGATAATTCAAATCAGCAAAAAACCTTTCTGGCTTTTACCAACCAGCTCTCTCCTCTAACCCAAGAAAGCAAGGAGCAAGCCTATGAAAGATAACTACCGAGGATGCCTGGTTGGCCTCGCCGTCGGTGATGCACTGGGGACAACACTAGAGTTTAAACCGAGAGGCAGCTTTACTCCACTGACCGATATGATCGGTGGAGGCCCCTTTGCACTCGCTCCTGGCCAATGGACTGACGACACTTCCATGGCTCTGTGTCTGGCCCATTCTCTGTTGCACAAAAACGGTTTCGACGCTTGCGATCAAATGAATCGCTACTGCAACTGGTGGCAGTATGGTTACATGAGCAGCACAAACGAGTGTTTTGATATTGGTATGACGGTACAGCAATCACTGATGGCTTACCAAGAGACAGGCGATCCATTTTCTGGCCCTGTTTCGCCAGATACTGCAGGCAACGGTTGCTTAATGAGGCTGGCTCCCATTCCTATGTTTTATGGCGACTCCTACAAAGACACCCTGCACTTTAGCGGTGAAAGCTCACGAACAACTCACGGAACATTAGAATGCATCGATGCCAGCCGTTTCTTTGGTACTTTGCTGTTTCGAGCCTTACACGAGTGCGACAAACAGTCTCTGCTACAACAATCGGGTTATGAGGCTGAGTCAGAATCCGTGTCAAACTTGGTCAACTGTGGCTACCAAAGTAAGAGTGAACATCAGATAACCGGGAGTGGTTACGTCATTCATTCTCTCGAAGCCGCTCTGTGGTGTTTTGCCACCACGACTAACTTCGCTGATGCCGTGCTAGCCGCAGCGAATCTTGGCGATGATGCCGATACAACCGCAGCCATTTGCGGTCAACTGGCAGGAGCTTATTATGGGATGTCGAATATTCCTCGCAAGTGGCTCGCAAAGTTGCATCAAATCAATGAGATAAAAGCTTTATCTGATAAATTACTTCAATCAGCTCAAATTCAGCGCCAACATGGAGGGAAGCAAAGATAAGAGCTTTGCTTCATCCTTCCGAAGTTGAAGGGTGTTTATTCACTAATTTCTCGTAAATAGAGTTGCTTAAGAAGTCAGCAAACGGTACTCTGCGCGCCTGATTTCTTGCTTAACTCAGTTCTGGAACAAAACCTTGATTTCTACAGCAAACATCACAATGCAATTTGGGGAAAAACCCTTATTCGAAAACATCTCAGTTAAATTTGGCGGCGGTAATCGATACGGCCTCATTGGCGCAAACGGTTGTGGCAAATCAACGTTTATGAAAATCCTGAGCAAAGAGTTAGAAGCTTCATCAGGAAACATCAATGTCGATCCAGAGCTTCGTGTAGCCAAGCTTAATCAGGATCAGTTTGCCTACGAAAGCCATACCGTTATCGATACGGTAATCATGGGCCACAGCGAGCTTTGGGAAATCAAAGAAGAGCGAGACCGCATCTACTCGTTGGCAGAAATGAGCGAAGAAGACGGTATGAAAGTTGCCGATCTCGAAGTTAAATTTGCCGAGATGGACGGTTATTCTGCCGAAGCTCGTGCTGGCGAACTACTTTTGGGAGTGGGCATTCCTATCGAGCAACACTATGGCCCAATGAGCGAAGTTGCTCCAGGCTGGAAGCTTCGAGTATTGTTGGCACAGGTGCTTTTTGCCGATCCAGACATCCTGTTATTAGACGAACCAACGAACCACCTGGATATTAATACGATTCGTTGGTTAGAAGGTGTGCTTAGTGAACGCCAAAGCACCATGATCATTATTTCTCACGATCGTCACTTTTTAAACAGCATTTGCACTCACATGGCCGATCTTGACTATGGCGAACTTAGATTGTTCCCAGGTAACTACGACGAATACATGTTTGCCGCAACACAGGCTCGAGAAAGAATGCTATCTGACAATGCAAAGAAGAAAGCTCAAATTGCAGAGCTTCAAGCTTTCGTTAGTCGCTTCTCTGCTAACGCTTCAAAAGCTCGTCAAGCAACCTCTCGCGCCAAGCAAATTGATAAAATAAAGCTGGAAGAAGTCAAAGCATCAAGCCGACAAAATCCATTCATTCGCTTTACTCAAGAAAAGAAACTGTATCGACTGGCATTAGAGCTGGAAAAAGTATCTCAAGGCTTTGAGGAGTTGCTATTTAAAGATCTAACGATGAAAGTCGAAGTCGGAGAAAAAGTCGCCATCATTGGACAAAACGGCATCGGAAAGTCCACCCTGTTAAATACACTGGCAGAAGTGATGCAGCCTAAGTCTGGCGAAATAAAGTGGTCAGAGAACGCCAACATCGGCTACTACGCACAAGATCATGCGGCGGACTTCGAAGAAGATATGAATCTCTTTGACTGGATGCAGCAGTGGGGTCAAGAAGGCGATGATGAGCAAGTGATTCGTGGAACTTTAGGTCGCTTGCTTTTCTCACAAAACGACATAAAGAAATCGGTTAAAGTCATCTCTGGTGGTGAACAAGGCCGCATGCTGATTGGTAAACTTATGCTACAAAAGCCAAACATCTTGCTTTTGGATGAGCCAACCAACCACATGGATATGGAATCCATTGAGTCCATTAACTTAGCGTTAGAAAACTACGACGGCACATTGCTCTTTGTCAGTCATGATCGCCAGTTTGTTTCATCACTTGCTACCCGTATCATCGAGATAAAAGAAGACGGCATTGTCGACTTCCATGGTACCTATGATGAATATTTGCGTAGTCAAGGCATCGAAGAGGCATAAGGAGCCTCTTCCCTAGCGTCGCTTCGGCTCAATCACCAAGCTTCATTCTCTCTTGTCGAAAAAGCCCAAATCTATCAAGGTTTTTTCGACAAGAGTAAATTCTACTGGTTTTGTTAAGAAAGAATCAAAACCCACTTCAATACAATCTTCACGTACTTTATCCGTTACCTCAGCCGTCAATGCAATCAGTGGCGTTTTCTTAAAGAGATCAAGCTGCCTGATTTTTTTTGCCACTTCAAGACCACTAATATCAGGCAGGCCCAAATCAGAAAAGATAATATCCGGCTGATTTTTTCCTAACCAAACTAAAGCTTCCGAACCATTTTTAGCATTATATACCGACACAGATGGAAATTTATTTAACCAAGATTCCAGGATCAAATAGTTCAATCGGTTATCTTCAATATACAGAATGCTTTTATTTCGAATATCCAACTGTTTGTGTTCAATGAGACTGTGCTCAACTTTATCTGACTCTATCAGCATATCGCTGGTTGGTGTCAATACATTCAGTTGAATATAAAAGGTAGTGCCTTGTCCAGTTTTTGACTCAAACCATATATCACCATTCATTCTCTGAATTAAGTTATACGCGAGTGCTAAACCAACGCCACTTCCTTGAATATCGCTGTTTTCTTGTCCTAAACGTTGAAATGGCTGAAAAACTTGCTGATGGTGCTCCTCGGAGATTCCCATACCATTATCTTTAATAGCAACGATCAAATGTTCGCCATCCATTAAGCTAGTTATTTCGACAGTGCCATTCTTAGAGTTGTATTTAATCCCATTGCTCACAATATTAATCAGAATTTGCTTAATCCGTAGTTCATCAACTTCTACAAAGTATCCTTCGGTTAAATTAATATCCTTCGATAAGGATATAGAATGCTCTTGTGCCATCTGTTGCAGCATATCAAACACATGCTCAATAACTAGATTAAGCTCAACAGGTTTAAAGTTAACCGCATATTCACCTACGTCGAACTTTGTCAACTCTAACAAATCATCAACCAAAGCCAATAAATGCTTGCCAGCGAACTCTATATCAAACAACTTCTTTGACAACTGTTGATCCATTTTTTCCATAAGAATCAGCTGAACATTACCTAAGATTGAGTTTAACGGCGTTCGAAACTCATGGCTCACTCGAGATAAAAATTCACTCTTAGCCACGGTCTCTTTTTCTGCATTCAGTTTTTGTTCCAACAGCATCTGCTCGTGATGATGAGCTTCTCTCAACTCTTCTTTTGCCTGCCTGAACTGCTCATACAATAATTCAATTTCTATAAATAAAGAGGAGTCTTTATTTAAAGAACGATGATGATGGGTCAAGCTAATATCTTTAAATTGCTGAATAAGTCCTTTAATAGGGCGAATGGAAAGTCTCGACAGTGCAAATGCCAGACCAACAACAGGGAAAAAAGCAATGATAATGACCAAAGAAACAGAAACGAAAGTTTCTCTTATTCGGCTCCAGAACAAATTGGTATTATGCAAGGAGTAGACTTTCCAGCCATTGTCTAAATTACGCACATCGAATGAGTAAGACAGATTGGAGCGATTAATTAAGGCCGTTGCTCCAAACAATTCATCACTTTGAATTTCGACCGTAACCGGGGTTAGATACTCTAACTTTAAATCCTTTGAACTAAATATTACTCGGTTGTTTTTTCCAATAACGAGCAAGCTCACATTGCGTTTCGACGCATACTCATTCCGAAAGAGGTCAAATGCATAGAGATTTAATGAACCTTCGACAATACCATTGAACTGCTTTTCACCGTCATAGAAGGGTGCACTAATGGCAACAATAGGATCGGTGCCAAAACCCTTGCCTCGGAAAGCGTCGGATAAAAACGGCTGATGCTTATCTCTGGCATGAGTAAAATATTCGCGGTCAGCAACGGATAGGCCATTTTTAGCCAACTCAGATGGACTAGACAATATGAGCTCACCATCTCTATCAGCCATCAGCATGGTGATAAACCCACCATAGTGCTGATGTAGATTCAAAAGATGGAGTTGTTGTTGCTGAGTTGAGAACTCAGAGTTAGAAAGGATCATGGCGAAATTCTCTATCGCCTTACGATATTCATTTAAAAAACTTTCTATTTTCTCGGAGCTTTGCTCTGTTTCATAGACCAGAAGGGTACGAATATCTTTTAACTGTGAGCTTTGTATTTGAGATTGCGTAATCAAAGAGACAATCATCAAAGGTACAAACAATAACAAGGTTAAGGCTTCAGAGTAAAAGGTGGTGAGAGAGCGTTGTGCTCCTTTTCGAATACGTTCAACGGAGTACTTTTGAATTGCCGGAAACCATAAAATTAGGTCGGCAATCAAGATATAAATAAAACCATTAACAGGTTGCTTCAAAAGGATACTAAAAAAGGCCGAGCTATCGGTGGGCTCTATATAAGTCAAAATAAACCAGACCAGCGGAATACCAAGAATCAACCAATAAAGTGCATCGACCAAAATAGGCTGCCAGCCTTTGCGGCACCCCCAATAGAAAAACAGACACTCCAACGTATAAATGATCGGATTATACAAGCTCTCGTATAACCAACAAAAATGTCCCATGGTAATAATCAAAGTAACGAGTCCATAACGAAGCCCCAAGGCTCGTACAGAGATCATTAACACAATAGGGGAAGAAATCAGTTCAATTGGCGGAAGTATGGGTACAGAAAGGTAGTTTAATCCTATTCCTATAATGCCCAATAAAGATGCATAGAAAAAACTTGTGAATGCTCGTTGGCTCAAAACTCGTTGCTCGACTTTCATGGTTACACAAAAAATAGCACAAATATCAATAACTTGTGCCAATTATTCTCGAGCTTGTTAATAATATGCCTTCCATTTCATCTCAAAGGAAGAATATTATTAGTGAGAGAGAGTCACTACTCAAGATTGAAAAGCTTTTGAGATAACCTTAATCTAAAACAATCCTTTCTACCAGTAACCGATATTTTCGTAAATCACCCTTACGAAACAAGACAAGCACAGGTTCTACATCATGACCCATCCCGTTGATAAGCTGCTCAAGAAACACACAGGCCTTATTCAGTCCGATATGAAAAAAGTCACCTCTCATGTACAAAGAGAAGACGGAGAATGGTTTATTAACACTCTAATGATTGACGGTTATGAACCACCCTTTAAATACAAGCGGAAAAAAAAGTACAAAAACCTCGAAGGGCAACGAGTCAACCTTACCTACTATCCAGATAAAGAGACTGTCGCTGGTTTTGAGATCGAAATTATGAATGTCGTTCGTATCAAAATTGCCTAATATTTATGGTTAACAACACAACTCTAAGTGATCAAGCAATATGCCTTCGTATTTTTTGAAGAATAAGAGTAGTTCATGAGCGAATCCGAGAACACAGTTCACCATATTATTTTAGTTGAAGACGACCCTAAATTGGGTCAGTTACTTGAACAATACTTTTCATCCCAGGGCTTCACGGTCACTCTGGAAGCCAATGGCGCCCTTGCAGCCAGCCTTATTCAGCAACAACAACCAGCTCTTGTTATTCTTGATCTCATGCTTCCAGGCAAAGATGGACTAACTATCTGCCGCGAAATTCGTTCGCAGTTTACAGGGAAAATCCTATTTTTGACCGCAAGTGACGATGATATAGATCAAGTAGCAGCACTTGAAATAGGCGCCGACGACTTTGTTGTCAAACCTATCCAGCCCCGAGTACTACTTGCCAGAGTAAGAATGTTACTGCGCAGAACCTCTTCAAACACTCCCGATGGCAAACAACGTCCTTTAAAGGAACTGTCTTTTAATGCCCTCCGCCTGGATATATTGCTCAAGCATTGCTATCTCAATGAGCAGCGTATTGATCTAACCCCCGGCGAGTTTGATCTGCTGTTATTATTGGCTGAGCACGCAGAGCAAGTATTGTCGCGAGAAGAACTGGTCAAAAAAACAAGAGGGATAGACTACGACGGACAGGACCGTACTATCGACAACAAAATCGCTAGCCTGCGCAAGAAGCTAGGCGACAATCCTTCTCTTCCACAAAAGATCATCACGGTAAGAGGCAAAGGCTACCTGTTTGTGCCCGACAATTGGTAACTTACTTATCGGTACATCTTCATACAGACCCTAGCGAAGTATATCGATATACTCTTGACTAAGGCGAAAATTAAGTCCTCCAGGATTTACTGATGAAAAAGCTATTTATTACACTCTACCTGGGTATCGTTGGCACCTTATTCTTGTTTTTGATACTCGCCAACATTTTGACTCAAATACTTTACTTTGATGATGAAGCAGAAATAGAAAGAAATCAGTTTAAAGTGCAAAGTCAACTGCTTCAAACGCTCGCCGCTGTTGACAAGCAAGGCATCAATAGTCAATTCAAACCGCTTGAATCACTTAATCACTATCGTTACCAACGCCTGGAAAAAGAAAGACTGTCTTGGTCATCCGCTCGATGGAATTATCTAAAGGAGAAGCAGGCTATCTTTGATTTGGATGACGATAACATTATCTATCTCTATCTCTCAGAATCAGAACTCATTAAAGCGACCAGATTGGAAGAAAATCAATTTTGGCAGCAAGTAGATGCCATTGACGGAATTATTCTCCAAATGCTTTATTTGTCGATAGCAATCAGTACTGCTCTTTGGTTGCTGTTTTTGCACAGGAAGTTGGCTCGACTCAATGAAACCGCCAAACGAATAGCGGATGGTGACCTTGGCGCTCGTGCACCAACTCAGTCGCGGCTACAAGTTGGCGATCTTAATACGACATTTAATTCAATGGCCGAAAAAGTTCAGCAACTACTACAACGAAACAAACAGTTAACCAGTGCCATAGCTCACGAGATACGCTCCCCTGTTTTTCGAATTGAATGTCAATTAGAAATGCTAGCCTCCAACAAACTAGATGAAAGTCAGATGGCGACACTAGGCAGCATTCATGATGACCTGGATGAAGTATCCCAGTTGATTGATGAACTGCTTAACTATGCCCGTATGGAGCGCTCAGAAGTAGTTGTAAAGAAAGAAATGCTGAATATAGAGGAGCATCTAAGCTGGGTACTAGAGAGCCTTCAGCGAGAGTCTCAAATTAAGTTTGAAATTAATTATAACACCACCGACCTATTAGTACTTTTTGATTCCAAACTCATGGAGCGAGCCATCAATAACTTGATAAGAAATGCAATAAAGTTTGCTTCAGAGCACATAGATGTTTACGTGACAAAAAGTGAGAGTGATATTCTATTGACTGTTGATGATGATGGCCCAGGAATACCGCTCGATAAAAGAGAAGACGTGGTTCAACCTTTTCATCGTCTTGATCCGTCACGAACCAAACAGACCGGAGGTTTTGGTTTAGGTCTTGCCATTGTGAGTGAGATCATATCACTCCATAATGGATCGCTAACTATTGGGAAGTCAAAATATGGCGGTGCTAGCCTCCAGTTATGTTGGCCTCAAAAGAAAGAAGAGGCTTGATAACCTCTTCTTTCACCACTCAAGCAATACGAAAATTAGGACTCAGATTTTTAATGTAGTCCATCTGATCGCCTAATATTCTCTTATTTGATAAGACCAACATTTCAAAACGATTAGGACGAAAAGGCACTGCCAGCAATTTCATTTTGGCCTGCTCAGGTGTTCGACATCCTTTTTTGTTGTTACACGCAAAACATGCGGATACCACATTCTCCCAAATATCTTTGCCTCCCTGACCTTTTGGAATAACGTGATCTCGAGTCAGTATTTTGGAGTTATAAATATTGCCGCAATATAAACACATGCTTTGATCTCGCTGAAACAAAGCATCATTAGTCAGTGCGACAGCAAATGACTGATACTTGGAGATACGGCCTTCGGTTGCAACAATGGGATGCAAAGCAATGACTGACTGCTCCTGTGTCATGCGACAAATTCCACCATGCAGATGAGTAAAACTATCTCCTAACGTCCACAGCACCTGATTTTTGACGTAAAGCGATGCGGCTTGCTCATAGTTAATCCATTTAATCGGTGTACCCGCTTTATTTAATCTCAAAATTTTAGCTGACATAGCTTGCTCCAAAAAAGATTTGCTTTTTTAAAAGCAAATCATCCCTAAAATAACAAAAACATCAGAAGTTCATGTTTTGTCATTAAAAAAGTCAGTCGCAACAATCCTATCGATTGATTTTCAAATAAAATTTTATTAATTAAGTATAGTCGACCTAGCTTAAAACTTTATGACAAATCAAAGAAAGTGGTTAAAACACCGTTGAAACTGCAATAAAATAGAAGTGGAGAGAGTGGGATTCGAACCCACGTACTCGTAGCAATACTGATTAGCACAGATGTTAAAAACCACACATGCTTCCCCCCAAAATTAGTTCCGTTAGACTGAACTCGAAATCAAAGATATCTATGCACTTCTCCGAGGCCAATTTAATGTCAAATGTAAGGTCTCCATCCTTGGAGATTTTGATCACACTCCTTACTCCATAACCGTTGTTCACCGCATGCTTTTAAAACCAGAGCAAGTACCCAATGCCATAAATTGAAAAGTTAAATGCACTAATCCAATAACGTGTATTCGTTCGCTCAGAAGATCATTTCGATGCTTAAAAATATGAGTCAGTGGCTTTTCACTTAATACGCCACTAAAAAGTTATCTTCTCTTGGAGTTACAGCCATCCTGCTGTCACAAATATCCTTGTCTCTCAATTGGCAAAATTTTGCACTCAGTTGCTTTTGAAGTCAAGCTAAACCTCATAAAAATACAATCTAACTCATTGATTTTTATATTTAATTAAACATAAACATACCTCGTAAAAAATCTACGATAATCCTGGATATCACTTAGTCAATAAACTCAAAAAAACACTTACTTAATGTCAAAATATCTCGTTAATTGTTTTCCTTAACCAACACATATAATCCTTTATGCTTTGGTTTAATACATTTCTGATAATCTTTGCTTATTCTCTAACGCGAAATGAAAAATGATACTTCCTTAAATATTTGAGCGGCATTTTAACTGAAGCCAGCGACAAATCAAGTCCATCTTAGATATTCAACTTTAAAACCTCCCCTGCAAACTGGATGAAGTGTGATATTCTCTAGCAATACCGCCGAATAAAAAGTCTGAGAATAAACATGAAAAAATGGACTCGAAGAGGATTGATCGCAACCAGCTTAACTCTTGGAGGAGGTCTGCTAGTTGGTGTCGCAGTAAGACCTGGAAACAGAAATAGTCAGCTATCTCCTTTGGTTAACAAAGAAAATGAAACACTGGTTAATACCTGGGTGAAAATCGACTCGAATAATCATGTTACCGCTATCATACCGCACGCCGAAATGGGTCAGGGCGTGCACACCAGCTTGGCTCAAATGTTAGCGGATGAGCTCGATGCGGATTGGTCACAAATGAAAATGATGGAAGCCCCCGCCCATTCAGGATATGCCAACTATGCTTTGGCTCGAGGATTCCTTGCTGGTGATTTGAGCGTACCAGACATTTTGGTACCAACAATCAATGGGCTTTTTCTGCAAGCGACACAGCTGTTAGATATCCAAGTCACTGGCGGCAGCTCTTCAGTAAGGACAACGGGCCACTTGGGAATGCGCGTGGCAGGCGCGGCAGCAAGAGAGCTACTCATAAGAGCCGCAGCTCAAACATGGCAAGTAGAAGAATCCAGTATCAAAACAGAAAAAGGCATTTTGTATCACCCTGCTTCCAATCGAAAGGCGCCCTACTCTGAGTTCGCCAGTGTCGCAGCCAAGCTGACACCTCCGGATCAACCAACACTAAAATCCCATCAGCAATTTAAACTGATGGGCAAGAGTCTGCCTCGCTTTGATACACCTGGGAAAGTCAATGGACAGGCAACCTTTGCCCTGGACATACAATTGGATGGAACCTTGTATGCAGCCATTCGACAGGCCCCGGTATTTGGTGCAACAGTAAAAAGTTATTCGCCCTCTTCTATAGAGTCAACGAAAGGCGTCGTTAAAACCGTCAATTTAGAAAACGCAATTGCTGTCATAGCAACCAGTTACTGGTTGGCTCAAAAGAGTGTAAACCAGCTTTCTATTGAGTGGGAAGAACCGAAAGAAAACCAGCTATCACAATCCGATATTTATCAACAATTTAAAACCGCGATAACAGATGCTCAACAACACAATGGCGGAGATATAGATTTACAGGCAGGCGAACCCGATAAATACTTCGCAACACAATCCGAGAGTATTCAAGCTGACTATCAGGTCCCTTATCTGGCTCATGCTGCCATGGAGCCACTTAACGCTGTAGCAAACTGCTCGTCGACACACTGCGAGCTTTGGGTTGGAAGCCAGAATCCCTTAGGTGTCAGAGCAGAAGTCGCCGATAAACTAGATATGCCCGCCGATGATGTCATTGTTCATAACCAATTGCTCGGAGGCAGTTTTGGTCGCCGCTTGATGAGTGACTTTGCCGTTCAGGCTGCTCAACTTTCTCATGCGGTTCAAAAACCCGTTAAGCTTATCTGGTCAAGAGAAGAAGATACGCAACATGATTTCTATCGGCCAGCGGTGGTCAGTCGTTTTCGTGCAGCAATGGGCGACGATGGTTTGCCTTATGCTTGGGAAAACTACTACGTTGATAAGCATGACCCCAAGTTTGCGCCTTTTATTCCTTACCCAATACAACATCAAAAGGTGGTTAGCGTAGAAAGCCCAACCCATGTTCCCTTTGGTTCCTGGCGCAGCGTTGCCCATTCTCAGCATGCATTTTTTACCGAATCTTTTTTCGACGAGTTAGCGCACAAAGGAAATAAAGATCCGTATCAATTGCGTCACGATATGCTTCAAGACTCACCAAGAATGCAAAAAGTTTTGGACTTGGCCGCCTCAAAAGCCCAATGGGGGAAACAGCTAAACGAAAACTCTGCTCAAGGGATCGCAATTCACAAATCATTTCACTCTATCGTTGCACTGGTTGCTCAAGTATCCATGGTTAACAATCGGCTAAAAATAGAAAAAGTGACTTGTGCTGTTGATGTCGGTTTTGCTATCAATCCTGATGGACTGAAAGCTCAAATGGAGTCAGGTATCATCTTTGGACTTACCGCAGCTCTCTTTGGCAATATCACTATCGAAAAAGGCGCGGTCAAACAGAGTAACTTTCATGACTATCCAATGCTAAGAATGAACCAATGCCCAGAAATTAACGTTCATATTTTGAATAGTGGAGAGCCAACAGGAGGTGCAGGAGAACCCTCAACACCTGTCATAGCGCCAGCGGTTACCAATGCTATTTTTTCTCTCACAGGAACAAGGATCAGAGAACTGCCTATTAACAAACACTTCTCTGTATAAATCAACTCAGGCGGCTGTTCTCATGCCGCCAGTCACCTTAGTCATTACTCTGGCGGAGCATACTTAGCAAACACTTCTGCTCCAGTCATATTTTCGGTCTGATTAACAAATGCATAATGCTCAGGTTTCTCATCAATAAAAATTTGATGGTCAAAATCAAAATTTGTTTTTTGATCAAATATTCCTGCAGACATGATCAACTGCCCTGTTGGCTTCAACCGATAAAACAAATGACTGCCGCATTGCTTACAAAACCCTCGTTCAGCCCAGTCTGAAGAAGAATAAACACCGATCATCTCTTCGCCGTCAAACTCTACGTCTGTACCACAGTCTAAAGTCAAAAACGGCCCACCGCCCCAATTACGGCACATGCTACAATGACAAGCTCCCATAGCATCACTCGCTTGAGAAGCCGATACTTTAACAGCGCCACACAAGCAGCTGCCTTTATTTTCATGCGTATTAGCCATTACACTCTCCGAAACTATCTATTTCGCCCACACAAAACTACTTAAACAAGTAGCGCTTTGAGTATGACATAATTTATCGGATAAGCAACTAAAACCAGCGGTTTAACGCACACTCAAACTATCCAGCTGCAGTTCATTAAAGATGGCGCTCGGATAGTAGACTGAAAAACCAGAGGCTCTAAGTGCAGAAACTATCATTCGGGCATCCATTACCTGACCGAGTTCAAAGATCCTTTCGGGCTCAACCCATCGATACCGACAACACTCTGTGATTTTTAGTTGCACAGGTTGATCGCTATTAACCAGGGTACATAAAAAATAATAATTACCATGCATCAAAGTTTGAAGTCGAATTCCCTCTAGTTCTAATCCCACTTCTTCTCTTACTTCTCTTGCACAACCATCCTCGGGTCGTTCGTTAATATGAATAGAACCGCCCGGTAAACACCATTGCAAGGAACGAGACTTGCTTGCACTACGTTGAACAAATAATACTTTCCCATCGTTTTCTATAATTGCCCATGCTGCCATAATAATAGTCCTTTATAACCGTTGAGATAGAAGGGTCAACACGCTCACTGTGAATAACATCTTCTTGCTCTCAATATAATAGAACTTTAAAAACTATGCCAAGATTTTAGCATTGAATTTTTTACCTATTTATTAATCCTATAGGCATTACGTCTCAAAAGTTTTACAAAGCCTATTAGCCATACAAAAACTCAAATTAGAGATACTTTAAGTATAAAATGTGAAACCTTTTGTTAAATCGATACAAAAATTAAGTATTAGTAATACGGTTGCAAACTACATGAGCCACAGATAATGCTACCCTAGCGAGCCTGCCCAATTAATGACAGAGAGAACTATGTTAGGAAAATGTCTTTGTGAAGCCGTTCAGTTTGAAATTATTCAGCCACTCCCCGCGATGTATCAATGCCATTGCAGCTTGTGCCGTCGAGTAACAAGCTCTGCCTGCAACTCTTCTTTAATCATTCCTATCGAGCAACTGCGCTGGATATCGGGCGAAAATAATATTCAGTCTTTTATCAAAAACAGTGGTTACCGAGTTGATTTTTGCAAGACTTGTGGCAGTCCAACGGCAAACGAAATGAGAGACCAAAAACATGCCTGGATACCTGTTGGTGCCTTAGAGAACTCAGATGAATTAGAAATGGGCGCTCATTTATTTATGGATTCCAAAGCTCAGTGGGATCAAGTTGGAGACTCTGGTAAAAAATATTCTGACATGCCAGAAATTAAAGAGCTTATCCATCAACTCTATGCAACTCAATAAACTCCGTGTTAATCAATAAATTCAAGGAACTAAGCTAGACAAACCAAAACTTTATTATTGCAAGCCCCAAAAAATCACTTCCAGGTAATAAGCTATACAAAGGAGCTAATGTTTAAGAGTAGTCATTGCAAAGAAAAGATAACTTTTCTACACTACTGCGCCTAAAATTTATACTATTGCTATATTCAAGCCCAAGGAGGGCTGTTACATTATGTCGATTTCGGAAGAAAAATTAGAAGCGCTGATACATCAGGCGGAAGAAGATTTAAATAACAACCAAGACAAATACAAACGCAAGCTCTTTTTTTATTCACTATTAGGCTATAGCGTTATTTTTGGTTTAATCATTTCTCTTATTGGTCTGGTTTCGGGTACGGTGGCTCTGGCCTTTTATAGTTCATTCTTTTTGATTCTTTTACTTAAGAAAAAATTGATCATTCCTCTGCTTATTATGATTTGGGTTCTATTTAAATCAATATGGATAAAATGGCCCAAGCCCGAAGGATACAAGGTTACGAAAAAAGAGTGTCCTACGCTTTTTAAAGAACTTAAGGCCATGCAGAAATCCTTAAAAACTCCAAAGATTCATCAAGTCATCTTAACGGCTGACTTTAATGCCGCGATTTCTCAGACACCCCGCTTTGGTGCTTTAGGGCTCTATCACAACACCTTGTTTCTTGGTATTGAATTACTACTCACATTGTCGCAAGAACAAGCTAAGGCAGTGATTGCACATGAACTAGGGCATCTGTCAGGTAATCATAGTAAATTTAACGGGTGGATTTATCGAGTCCGAGAGTCTTGGGAGCGTATTATGTATGCTCTGGACCAACAAGGTGGTTGGGTTACAGCTCCATTAAGAGCATTTTTCGACTGGTATGCACCTCGGTTCTCAGCTTATTCGTTTGCACTGGCTCGGCTTAATGAATATGAAGCCGACAAAGTATCCGCAGAGATCACTTCCAACCAGGATGCAAGCCTTGCACTTGTGAACACTTATGCCACGGCACCTTATTTAGAAGAACACTACTGGCAGGAATTCTTTAAAGAAGCCGATGATTTTCCTGAACCTACAACGTCGCCATTTTTGGGGCTTTATGAATTTGTCCAAAAAAATCAACAAGGACAAAAGGAAGTTCTAGAAAGAATCAAACAGGCACTAAAAGTAGAAACCACTTACCATAACACTCACCCAGCGCTTAAAGATCGACTGCGAGCTCTGGGTGATCTATCTGTAGTTCCGAAGCCATTAGATAAAAGCGCTGCACATTGCCTGCTCGATGCACACCTTGATGTGCTCATTAATGATTTTGACAACTTATGGAAGCAACATAACCTTCCACTATGGCAAGAACACTACAAAGAAACTCAAGAAGAAAAACGTCGCTTCTCAGAACTCAAAGCAAAAGCAGAAGCATCATTGACTCAGGACGAGCAATGGGAGCTGGCTTACTTCACCGATAAGTTTGCTTCGCCAGATGAAGCATTTGTCCTCTTTGATCGCTATAACCAGAACTTCCCCAGTGACCTCAAAGGCGACTTTATAGTAGGACGGATGAAACTCGAACGAAAGGATGACTCAGGTTTAGCCAAACTTGAAAAAGCCTGTGAGTCTGATGACTTTGTTAGAAGTGCTTGCGAAATAGCTTACACCTTCCTGATAGAGCTAGAACGCACTGACGAAGCCAACGAATGGTTAGCAAAACTTCGACGTCAGGACGAAATTGATCTACTCGCCGAAAAAGAAAGACGAGAGCTACTACCAACGGATCAAATTGTGGCCTTAAATCTTGATAAACAACTGGTCACACATATTGCCAATCAACTGTTGACGGTAGATAAAGTAAAAGAGATTTATCTGGCACAGAAAGTAGTGAAACACTACCCCAGTAACCCGGTTATCGTGTTTGCCATCAAAACAACCGGAATGTTTACTGACGATGATGACGTGCTCAATGCCATATTAGACTCATTAGATACTCCAATTCCAGTGTTTGGTATCTCGAAAAAAGAGCACAGTCAGCTATTCAAGTCTGTTAGCGAAGTGGGAACCCAAATTCTCTAAGTAATCAGCAGGAGTGTGATCCAGCACTCCTAAAACATTATTTGTTATTTTTTGTCCGCATTTTTGATTGCTTCCTGTATTAGTCAGTAAGGCTTATCACTTAATGGTGCTATGCCCTTACCGGATATTCAATTAACAGGAGAATCAGGATGAATAACCTATATCAGAAAACACTTAAGAAAATCTGCAATGTCACTTTTTTATTGATGGTGTCGGCTGGATTAAATGCTATTTATGCCGACGATGCTTATCAAAAAAACAAAAGCAGACATTACAATCTGGACTTAGAGTTAACGGACCAACCTAACAAGGGCTACGCGTTTATCAAGCAGATTCTTGATAGAGACCGTGAGGTGCCCTTTGTTACCGTGAGTCTCCGCAACACACCGACTTGGGAGCTTCCCGAAAACTGGACCTGGGAAGTCGTTAATCCCAGTGATAATCAACTAAAACACGATTTAACCTTTAAATGGTATGATCAGGCTGCTTGCCCTGGTGACTTAACCCACTTATCGGTGAATGGTCCTGGTGGCTATAAAGTGCAAAACCCGTTAAAAAATCCTATCGCAGGATACTTTAACTATCAAAGCTTTGATCACCAGAATATTAAAAATATTTGTGTCGACTGGGCAACGACAAACAACTGTGATCCAACCGATCCAGGCTGCCAGTTGTACGAAGAGTTTAACTTGGTAGGCGGTGTATTTCCGGTAGCGAATGATCTACTCAACCTTAGAGCACAATGCGCTAACGGAACAATGATCGATAATCTCTATGCGCCAGTGATGACACTTCGTTGTGATAGAAGTGGGTTGTATTAATATTTAGATATCTTCCTTTAGTGGACGAAAGAGAGAAGTGCTAAAGCATCATGCGCTTCTCTCTTCCTATATTGCAGATGCTAAAAATACAGTTCGCACCAAATCGGAATACATTTCATCAAGTTCTCAGCCTCTTCCTTAGATACCGTTATTGAAGCCCCAGTTGGTTGGTAATCATCAAGCCTATCCCATATTGAGCGGCTATAAATTTTTTTAACTCTCATATTCTCGATGGCATTAGCCCTAATAACACACCTGACATATTTACCTGTTTTGCAATGTTGGCCGACAGCAATAATGCTTTCGCACATGCCAAAATAGGCACCAATAATATGAACTTTAGCACCACCTCTGAATTGATTCGTACCATTTCTTATCTCTTTACCGCCGGGTCCATAAGGAATATCTCTTCTTATGTTAGCAACAACAGCCCAAAGCTCTGTACTTGCTTCTCTCTCCATTACTTCTAATCCTTTTAAATATTTAGTTTTGATTTTATTCGCCAACAAAACCATCTGAAGACAAAAGTTTCTTAGCGCACAGCGGGTATGACGAACTGTGAAACTCATTCTCCTCCTTTCCATAAAACACGCTAAAGATTGGCTCGTTAAAATGATTATCCTTTCTATTTACATAAACTTCGCCTAACTTAATATTGCCTTTAAAAACCGACACAAAGACACATGTCTGCTCACCAATATCTAACACCACACAAAATCCAAGGCTTCGCTTGAGCACTTCCTTCGCCAAAGCTTTCAATTCGGATATTTCCCATACTCCATCACTTTCAGGGCAAAAATAATCTGGGCATCGCCACGATTCTGGTTTTGATAACTCCATCTTCTTTATCACTTGTTACTTTTCTAAAGTTGCTAATAAGCAAACACTTCAGATACAAAAAACCCGCAAACTGAGCAAACAATTTACGGGCTTTTAGTGCAATGACTAATTGAAGATTCTCGTCTTAGAACGGAATATCATCGTCAAATGCATCATTAAAGCCACCATCGCCTGCAGGTTGCTGTGCTGGCGCCTGCTGAGGAGCAGCCTGTTGTGGTGCCGCTTGCGGAGCAGCCTGCTGAGGAGCAGCTTGTTGTTGATAACCACCGCCTTGCTGCTGATAGCCACCTTGTTGCTGTGGAGGACGTTGCTGATAGCCACCGCCTTGTCCCATACCTGCTTCACCACCGGTACGGCCACCTAGCATCTGCATAACACCGCCAATATCAATAACGACTTCGGTGCTGTAACGATCCTGGCCTTGTTGATCTTGCCATTTACGGGTCTGAAGTTTTCCTTCCAGATAAACCTGAGAGCCCTTGCGCAAATACTCACCAGCAATCTCGGCTAACTTGCCAAAAATAACCACACGGTGCCACTCGGTTTTTTCTCTTGGCTCACCTGTGTTTCTATCTTTCCAACTTTCAGACGTTGCAATGCTCAAATTAGCAATTGCGCTACCGCTTGGGGTATAGCGAATCTCAGGATCATTACCTAGATTGCCTACCAAAATGACTTTGTTAATGCCTCTACTGGCCATGAACTTTTTTCTCCTTTACGATTTTCATCGTAATTCACACGACGCGTGCTTAAATGAACAACTTTCGGTTTGCACCGATATTAACATGCCCTCATAACGGACATAATATATTCTTTATGCTGGCAGTCTAACAGATAAGCGCTCAGGACACGATAGGCTAGGTGCGTTGGCCTAGCTTTTCCCCTGGTTACTCTTGAGAGCCTGAAGTGCCGCCTCATCAAACTGGCTCTTGTCCACCTTTAAATACACAGCCCCAGCCTCAGGTAACGCAATAGCTTCTGCCACACCTTCTATTGCATGAATGTCTTTTAACAGCTCGGCATAGTTGTCTTCGACCATACTATGAACCGTCATAGTGTAACTTGTCAGGCGTGGAGGAGATTTAAGACCTAACCCCGCAACGGCCCACAATAGAGCCAACACTGCGCTCGCCCAATACACTGCTTCACCGCCATGAGTTTGCACTAACCAACCAGCAATGGGTCCACCTAGTGCAGCACCTAAAAACTGACTGGTGGAATATATTCCCAATGCTGCGCCTTTTTCTGACACCGGAGCAATACGAGAAATCAGTGAAGGAAACAAGGCTTCCATCACATTAAAGCCAGTAAAGAACAATCCTAGAAGCAGGACCAGTCCCCACATGGGCCCCACGTAGGCAACAAAACCCGCCTCTAGCAGAGCGATTGAAACAATGATCCCCACCATCACAGCTTTATGCAGCCACTTTTTTTCAGCCAAGATGATAAAGGGCACCATCAGCACACCAGCAATTAGCATTACAACTAAATAGAGCCATCCACTATCAGCGAGGTTCATATTCCAATCAGCCAGTTTTAATGGAAAGCTGACAAAGAAAGCTGTCATTAAAAAATGTAGAGTAAAAATGCCACAATTCAGCCGCCACAGTTGAGGATGACGAATCAGTTTTCGGATCTGGCCTTTACCCGCAATTGCATCTCTTTGCAGCATCTGATGTTTGGGTGTAGGAGTCCACCATTGAATAATTAAGATACCGCAAACCGCTAGAACCGCTGTCACCCCAAAGATTCCTGACAGCCCCTGCCATTGCGCCAACCAGGGTCCAACAAACATGGCAACGGTAAATGCCAAACCAATGCTCATACCGATAGACGCCATCACTTTGCTGCGTTGTTCGTCACGAGATAAATCAGCCGCTAATGCCATCACCGCACTGGCGATTGCACCAGCACCTTGCAATAAACGTCCGAATATTACGCCATAAATAGATTCAGAAAATGCGGCAACCACGCTGCCTAGAGCAAATAAGATTAAGCCAATCAGAATAATGGGTTTACGTCCCCACCGGTCTGATAAACGGCCAAAGGGAATTTGAAAAATGGCTTGTGTCAGACCGTAAGCACCGATGGCTAAACCAATCAGTAAGGGTGTCGCCCCATCCAGTTGCTGGCCTAAAACAGCAAATACTGGCAGCACCATAAACAACCCTAACATGCGGGTAGCAAAAATCAGACTTAAGGATATAGCCGTCTGCTTTTCAATCGAGTTCATTTAACTGGATTCCTGATGGCGGTGCGTATTAAGATACGCAGTTCATCTTAATAATTCGGTCCGAAGACATCGGCAAAGCTAAAAGGCGGCTATTATACACGATGGAAAATATAGAAGTACGTGGTGCACGCACCCATAACCTGAAAAATGTGAATTTAACCCTGCCCAGAGACAAACTGATCGTCATAACGGGCCTTTCAGGTTCAGGAAAATCCTCTCTGGCTTTTGACACTTTGTATGCCGAAGGTCAGCGTCGCTACGTAGAATCCCTGTCGGCTTACGCCCGCCAGTTTTTGTCTTTGATGGAAAAACCCGATGTTGATCATATTGAAGGGCTATCTCCCGCCATCTCAATTGAACAAAAATCAACCTCTCATAATCCACGATCAACGGTGGGTACCATCACCGAAATATATGACTATCTGCGTCTGTTGTTTGCTCGTGTAGGCACACCACACTGTCCTGAGCACGACATTGCGCTAGAAGCTCAAACCGTCAGCCAAATGGTTGATCAGGTGTTGGCATTGCCCGAAGGCACCAAAGTCATGTTGATAGCACCTGTGGTTCGAAATCGTAAAGGGGAGCATGTTCAACTGTTTCAAGAGTTGCAGGCCCAAGGTTTTGTTCGTGCTCGAGTTAACGGTGACATCATCGAAGTCGCTTCACCGCCTAAGCTAGACCTGCATAAAAAACATACTATCGAAGTCATTGTCGACCGCCTGAAAGTTCGCCAAGATCTACAGCAACGTATCGCCGAGTCTTTTGAAACTGCACTCGACATGGCCGAAGGTCTGGCTCAAATCAGCTTTATGGACGGTGACAAAGACGACTTACTCTTCTCGGCAAAGTTTGCCTGTCCAGAGTGTGGTCATAGTTTGACAGAGCTAGAACCTCGTCTGTTTTCATTTAATAACCCAGCAGGAGCATGCCCAGAGTGTGATGGTCTAGGTGTGGATCAATTTTTTGATCCTGAGCGAGTCATTATTAATCCCGAGGTGTCTCTCGCTGGCGGTGCCATACGAGGGTGGGATAGACGCAGTATTTATTACTACCACATGTTGCAATCACTCGCGGCACATTACGACTTTGATATCGAAGCCCCCTATCAAAGTCTGCCAAAGAGAATCCAAAAGTGCATTTTGTATGGCAGTGGACGTACATCCATTGAATTTAATTATGTGAATGACCGAGGCGATGTTTACGTTCGTAATCATCCCTTCGAAGGTGTTATTCCAAACATGCAACGGCGCTATCGCGAGACTGAGTCTCAGGCAGTAAGAGAAGAACTGTCGAAATACATGACGACGCAAAACTGTCCGAGTTGCGATGGCAGTCGTTTGCGCGAAGAAGCGCGTCACGTATTCATTAAAAAAATGGATCTGCCTACAGTAACTCACATGCCGATTGGCGATGCGTTTGATTATTTTAACAAGCTCAAACTTGCTGGCAAACGAGGCAAGATAGCTGCCAAAATCCTCGCCGAAATTCAAGCTCGTCTTGGCTTTTTGGTGAACGTGGGTCTGGAATATTTAACCCTGGAACGTAGCGCCGATACTTTATCAGGTGGTGAAGCACAGCGTATTCGTTTAGCTAGCCAAATTGGTGCTGGACTCGTTGGCGTGATGTATGTACTCGACGAGCCATCCATTGGCTTGCACCAACGCGACAATGAGCGACTCCTTAAAACACTGACTCACTTGCGCGACTTAGGTAATACAGTCATTGTTGTCGAACACGATGAAGATGCTATTCGACTGGCTGATTATGTGGTTGATATCGGCCCAGGCGCTGGTGTGCACGGTGGAGAAATTGTTGCCGAGGGGACATTCGAAAAAGTTTGTAAATCACGTAAGTCGCTGACCGGAAAATACCTTTCTGGCAAAAAAGAAATCAGCATTCCGAAACAACGAACGCCTGTTAACGAAGAGCAGATCTTTAGACTGTTTGGCGCGACCGGGAATAATCTAAAAGATGTGGATTTAGAAATTCCTGTCGGTTTATTCACATGTGTCACTGGTGTTTCGGGATCAGGAAAATCAACGTTAATCAATGATACGGTTTACCCACTTGCTGCCCATGACTTGAACGGTGCAGAGTCTCATACTCCTGCACCACACAAAAGTTATGAAGGCATGGATAACTTCGATAAGGTGGTGGACATCGACCAGAGCCCGATTGGCCGTACACCCCGCTCTAACCCAGCAACCTACACAGGTATTTTCACTCCAATACGTGAGCTGTTCTCTGCTACCCCCGAAGCACGTTCACGGGGTTACAAACCTGGACGATTCAGCTTTAATGTGAAAGGTGGTCGTTGTGAAGCCTGTCAGGGTGACGGTGTGATTAAAGTCGAAATGCACTTCTTACCTGACGTCTATGTTCCTTGTGATGTGTGTAAAGGTAAACGCTATAACCGTGAAACTCTGGAAGTCCTTTACAAAGGAAAAAACATTCACGAAGTACTCGACCTTACCGTTGAAGATGCTCGAGAATTTTTTGATGCTGTGCCTGCGATTGCCAGAAAGCTGCAAACCCTGATGGATGTTGGTTTGTCTTATATTCGTTTAGGACAAGCCGCGACGACACTCTCTGGAGGTGAGGCGCAACGAGTAAAACTTTCACGAGAATTAAGTAAGCGGGATACTGGAAAAACCCTTTATATTCTGGACGAGCCAACCACTGGATTGCACTTCCATGATGTGAATCAACTGCTCACGGTATTGCATCGACTTAGAGATCATGGCAATACGGTAGTGGTGATCGAGCATAATCTGGACGTCATCAAAACTGCAGACTGGTTGATTGACTTAGGCCCAGAAGGTGGTAATAAAGGTGGTCAGATTATTGCGACAGGAACACCCGAAGAGGTAACCAAAGTGAAAGCCTCGCACACAGGGCGCTTCTTAAAACCCATGCTAGCGAAAAAAGCAAAGAAGTAGCGAAACAAAAAAGGAGAAGCTAAGCTTCTCCTTTTTTTATTAATTGACGAACTAATATTCACTTTCGGTAGTATTACTTGGTACTTTCATCATTCATATTGTCTATTAGCAGCTCATGCTCCAATTTATTAACGTTTTTATGCTCTTCAAAAAAAGCAACTACGGCATATATTTGCTTCAACTTTTTGCCGGTAAAGTGTTCATCTAAGAAAGATTTTATCTCGGAAAACTGCCAAGTAACTTCGTTATTAGGGATATTTTTAACAGCGAGTAAAATAGCATCTGCAGTAGATTGATCTAACAAAAACCGTAAGAAGGTCATAACTGCAATAGTTTGTGAATCTGGCTCTCCAGATTCACATATAGTAATTCTATTCAGAGTCTGCTCCTCTGTTTCAATTACTAAAGAAAGCTCAGCAGAATTAGCCAAAGCACCACCAATAAGCTTTTTAATATCATCATGTTCTTCGTTGTCTTTAACGTGAGAAAGAAAAGCATCATACGCTCTAATAGCTCCTTCAAACTGCCCACTTCTACCTAAAAAGCTCCCTTTATAAAACATCCCTAGAGCAACCTGAACCTGAATGTCAACTTCAGGGCAATCCTTAAATTTTGCTATCAATGTATCAAAAACTTCAAGCGCACCTTTATGTTGCTCCAGCTGATTCAAAGCCACTCCTTTGTTTAGCATCCCTCTTGCAACTGGCTTCTGGATACCTACTTCAGAGTTATCCTTAAATTCTGCTACCAGTGTATCAAAAACTTCAAGCGCGTCTTTATGTTGCTCCAGCAGACCTAAAGCCACTCCTTTATTTAGCATACCCTGAGCAACCCGAGCCTGAATACCAATTTCAGGGTTATCCTTAAACTCTGCTATCAATGCATCATAAACTTCAAGCGCACCTTTATATTGTTCCAGCTGAACTAAAACCATTCCTTTATTACACATTCCTTGAACAACCAGCTCTTGGATGCCAATTTCAGGGTTATCCTTAAACTCTGCTATCAATGCATCGTAAACTTCAAGCGCATCTTTGTGTTGTTCCAGCTGGCCTAAAGCCATTCCTTTATTTAGCATCCCTCGAGCAACTTGCTCCTGGATACCTACCTTAGGATTATCCTTAAACTCTACTATCAATGCATCGTAAACTTCAACCTCTTCTTCATATTGTTCCAGCTGGCCTAAAGCCACTCCTTTATTTAGCATCCCTCGAGCAACTTGCTCCTGGATACCTACCTCAGGGTTATCCTTAAACTCTACTATCAATGCATCGCAAACTTCAACCTCTTCTTTATATTGTTCCAGCTGGCCTAAAGCCACTCCTTTATTTAGCATCCCTAGAGCAACTTGCTCCTGGATACCAACTTCAGGATTATCCTTAAACTCTGCTATCAACGCATTGTAAACTTCAACCTCTTCTTTATATTGTTCCAGCCAACCTAAAGTCACTCCTTTATTTAGCATCCCTCGAGCAACTGGCTCCTGAATACCAACCTCAGAGTTATTCTTAAACTCTGCTATCAATGCATCATAAACATCAAGCGCATCTTTACGTTGTTCCAGCTGACTCAAAGCCACTCCTTTGTTTAGCATCCCTCGAGCAACTGGCTTCTGGATACCTACTTCAGAGTTATCCTTAAACTCTGCTATCAATGCCTCATAAACTTCAAACGCATCTTTATGTTGTTTCAGCTGACTTAAAGCCACTCCTTTATTACACATCCCTCGAGCAACTTGCTCCCGGATACCTACCTCAGGGTTATCCTTAAACTCTGCTATCAATGCATCATAAACTTCAACCTCTTCTTTATATTGATCCAGCTGACCTAAAGTCACTCCTTTATTTAGCATCCCTAGAGCAACTGCCTCCTGAATACCTACTTTAGAGTTATCCTTAAATTCTGCTATCAATACATCATAAACATCAAGCGCATCTTTATGTTGCTCCAGCTGGCCTAAAGCCGCTCCTTTATTTAGCGTCCCTCGAGCAACTTGCTCCTGGATACCTACCTCAGGGTTATCCTTAAACTCTGCTATCAATGCATCATAAACTTCAAGCGCATCTTTATATTGTTCCAGCTGACCTAAAGCCACTCCTTTATTACACATCCCTCGAGCAACTTGCTCCTGGATACCTACCTCAGGGTTATCCTTAAACTCTGCTATCAATGCATCGTAAACTTCAAGCTCTTCTTTATATTGTTCCAGCTGGCCTAAAGCCACTCCTTTATTTAGCGCCCCTCGAGCAACTTGCTCCTGGACACCAACCTCAGGATTATCCTTAAACTCTGCTATCAATGCATCATAAACTTCAAATGCACCTTTATGTTGTTCCAGCTGACCTAAAGCCACTCCTTTATTATACATCCCTCGAGCAACTTGCTCCTGGATACCTACCTCAGGGTTATCCTTAAACTCTGCTATCAATGCATCATAAACTTCAACCTCTTCTTTATGTTGTTTCAGCTGACTTAAAGTCACTCCTTTATTTAGCATCCCTAGAGCAACTTGCTCCTGGATACCTACCTCAGGGTTATCCTTAAACTCTGCTATCAATACATCAAATAAAGAAATAGCGTCTTTATATTGATTTAACTTTTCAAAAATAACGCCTTTAATCATCAATGCTCTTGTATAAAGAAACCTATCACCATCTACCAACAATTCCAGAACTTGATCGATTAAAGAAAGCGATGTACCGTATTCTTTATCATTATAGCTATCTACAGCCATTACGAATAATTCTTTAATGGAGCGCCTATCAGATCTACTAATACCTGTCTTTTTAGCGCCACCTTCAACCTCAATACTCTCGGTGATTGTCTTAATTTCAGCCCTTGCACCATCTTCCAGATCTTTTAGTCGATGCTCTAGGCTAACCTGAGTTTCATTAAACTTTGTATCAGCCCTCTCTAATAACTCACCCTCGTGCTTTTCATGCCATTCTTTAGCATAATCACCCGCGGCTTTTCTTGCCTCCGATACTGCTTTTCGACGAGTCGAGAACCCAAGAAAAATAGCGCCGACGGTAATGACTAATCCAAAGCAAGAGAGAATAACTCCCCACATATTTGTGCTAAAGGTAATATCTGAAATCCGCTCCTTAAGTGTTAAATGCTTCTCCGATTCAAGTTTTTCTATTGTCCGAATATCCAAAGTCAACTTATTCAAATCTAGTTTGAGAGAGTTTAGGAATCTCTCATGTTTGATCAGGTTCTGAGTGTCAATATTCTGCGATGCAAGTTGAACTTCCAATTCTGCTATGCGTTTTTGCAGTGCAAACAACTGCTGATAAATGACAGCTTGATGATGTTTCAATGGTTGAGTTTGCAATTCAGCGCTAATAGATGAATTAACTAACTGCCCATTTGCACTAGATTCTACCGAGAAACCAGCTGAGCTAACCAATAGCAAACAGATAATCACCCATAACAAAATATGCTGTCTCATCTTTAAATATCCTTTTAACTAAATACTAACTCGATAATACTTGGATTACTTCTGGATACGCAATAACTAATAAAACACTATAGAGTGAACTCAAATTTTACTAAGTTCATCTAAGCTCCTTCTATTAAATATATCCCAAAGTAGTAACCGACGACGCTTCATGATATTGGGCTTAATGACCGTCGAATGTAGCACTTGCGAGTAGCTCCGAAAGAGTAGCAAAGAAATAAAAATCCTGGAGGCTCAAGTCCCCAGGATTTTTAATAAATAGCAAAACGATAAAGCTTGGGTCAAATTAAAATGGAGCTGTTATCGGTGAATCACAAAGTAACTTAGTGTTTCTGAAACAGATTGATCAATACAAGCTTCTCGACTTCTAAAAAAAACATCTTTCTGCGCAGTGAAAGCCACCATAAGAACACTCAAGTATTCCTTTGCTCTTGGGCGACTCATTTTAAAAGAGTAGTAGTCACCATTAGCACCATGGCAAGAAGCAGGATTTTTCACGCCCCCTTCAGGATAAACATAGACAAGATCCCCTTCTTCATACATCAATATTTTCTCAATTTTAGCGGTTGTGTTTCCCGCCAATGCCGACACAGAAAACAGTGAGAATAAACCTATCAGCAATAAACCTCTCATAAATAATCTCCAATTAATAATGATTAGCTCTAAATGTTCAGCCAACATCTCTTGCAGAAATATTGATAAAAAACAAATAGATAAGAAAGTTAAAAGTTCCTTGTAAATCTTCATAACCTGAAAGCCATCCAGGTGCGCTCATACTATACACAACTTACTCCGACATCAACTGAAGGCTCGGTGTGTGATATGATGAACTCACAGCAACTGAAAAGCTTCTGGCATCCAGGCCAATTTCCGTTACAATAACCCTCCGAACGACCTCACACTTTTGTATATTTTATGACCATTAAGCATTGCATCATTCACAAAGTCGAACGCGCTCAACCCGGTGCCAATCTCAGTATTAAGCTAAAGCCCGAAGAACACCCTCTAGAAGGCCCTATGGCTTCATTATTTGAGCAGTTGAAAATGACCTTTACTCGTAATGCTCAAAAACAATATGGTCTTTTTGATCCTGATATCAGCGATAACCCTATGCCTGCTGGTTTAAAAGAGCTCGAAGAAGAGAAATCGTCTTTTATTTCTTTTACACATAGAGTTATGAACCACCTGAAACAGCAACTGGATGCAATGAATGATGCCTTTAGTGGGCATATACTCTTTGTTGTCGAAACCTTAATGGAACAAGACTTCTTTTACTGCTTCTGGGTAAACCACTCAGATGCAACAAAAATTGGCGGAGACTTGCAGACAGAACCTCTTGAATTTATCAATACAAGCAAGCTGACCTATGCCTTTAAAATCGACATAGAACAATGGAAAGTCGATGGCTGGGATCAATACTTCTCCCTTATCGCAGCAAAGGGTAATAAAGATCTGGCTGCGGCCTTCTTAAAGTTCTCTGGCTTTATTTCTAGTGTTGATCTAAAAGAACAAACCGAGCAATTTCTAGAGGTTGTTGATCAATATACCGAAAGTTTAGAAGCGCCGATGGCGAAGCAACTAAAAAGCAAAATTGTAGAGTACTGTATTGATCAAGATACATCGGGAAGCCCCATTGATATCAAAGATCTGTCCAGCCAACTTGACGAAGAACAGCCAGAACACTTTTCTAACTTTGTTAACGAAAATCAACCAGAAAGTAGAAATGAAATTTTTACGGATCGAGCCAGTCTAAAGAAGTACGTGCGCTTTTTCGGTCGAGACAAGAATCTTAGTATTAGCTTTTCTTCAGATATGTACGGTGAAGAGATTATCTATGATGCGCAAACAGGCTCGTTAACTTTTAAACAGATACCTAAATCACTCAAAGCGCAATTAGCAAAGTATTTGAATAATTCAGAGGACTAAAAAAAGGGCTATCTTAATAGCCCTTTTTTCTGCTTATAGCTGTTTGATTTTATATCCCTTATCTCGCAACATCTTTAAAACACCTTGCTCCCCAACCAAGTGCAGCGCACCGACCATGATGAACTCTTTTTCTTTTGTTTTCATCATAGACTCAATTTGAGGTATCCAGTTTTTATTTCTCTCTACCACTAGCTTGTCATAAATACTGGGGAAAGCTTTAGATGGTTCTAGCACTTTCTCTGTCAAAAATTGAGTATCTCCCTTTTTGACAGCAGTGATCATGCTGTTCATTGCCGTTTCAAAATCTGACATATCCTTAAGGCTGTACTTAAAGAAGTTATTTTCGTTACCCACTCCCATGCTGGTGATATAAGAAAGTTGCAAATCAACGGTTTCTAACGCACCGATTTGTTTGCCATCTTTTTTGGCTTGCTCAAAGTAGCGGCTATCAATGCCTTCCATTGAGAAGCCATGCTTCTGTGCCATCATGACCAAAATCATCGAGCTCAAAAAGCCAGGCTTTACTTTGTCATTAAAAGGAATCCCTTCTTTGGTGCAAAAATCTTTTAGGCGTTTATACACATCAGGACTCATCACAGTTTTAAGAGACTTTTCGCCCGAATAAAATGCCTGGGTCATCATTTTGCTCTGGAACTCTGGCGCGGCTAACTTATCGATGGGTACTTCAAAAATAACTTTTTCTGCATCTTTATAAGCTTGTTTATATTCACCAGGTAATGCAGGCTCTGAATTCTTAAGGATATGAACCGTCCCACCCAGATAGGCGACATTGCCGTCTTTCTCTATCTTCCACACAGAAGATTTAGCATTCACAACACTACTGAACGACAGCATGGCGGTAAGTAATAAAGATAGTTTTTTCATTTATATTCTCCAGTATTAATCAAATCCCATCTGATTAAATTTAGCGTGCCTTAAACAAGCACTTTCCATCATCAGAACTCAATAGTCCTGAGTTAACAAGTTATATTACAACGAATATCTCACGATTATATTTGAGTAAATAAGAGGTTTAGTAAAGAATCAGGCGCAAGGATACATAGCCTAGTCTATCGAACAGGTATACTATATACAATAATACCGAAAGCCAGTTATCTACTGGCTTTCGTACAACTAATACAAAACGGATCTATTGAGCAAGAACGTTTGCAGCTTGTAAGCCTTTTGGCCCTTTCTCAACATCATAAGAAACAGATTGTCCCTCTGCCAAGGTTTTAAAACCTTCGGATTTAATTGCAGAGAAATGCACAAATACGTCCTGACCTCCATCGCTTGGAGAGATAAAACCAAAGCCTTTTGACTCGTTAAACCATTTAACTGTACCGGTTGCCATTATTCGTCACCACTAACATATTTATTAATAAAACCAAAAACTAAGTGCTGTTTTCTGCTCGTGTTACCGACAAGAAACACCCTGAATTCTTGCAAGTAATCGCTCAAAAAACACCATGCACGTCAATGATGCTACCGCAATTCTAATCGAGGTTCCAGCCCTTTTACATCCATTTCTCGAATATAGATAACTCTCGAAACTTGTTGCTTTATGCCACAAATAAAACGTTTATAAGCGTATTTCTAATGGAATTCTCAGTATAGAAATTATGATAGAACGATCATGAGTGCCGCAAATTTTCGCAGGCCGATAAGAAAGGTTTTTAGCATTTTTGTGAAGATAAAATGACAGAGGAAAGGGGGAGAGAACTCCCCCTGTTTTTTACTTCAAGCGATCCATTAAATAAGTGTAAACCATTGCATTCAAATAGGCGCTTTGCTTCTGGTTTGCTGCACCACCGTGTCCACCTTCAGTGTTTTCGTAATAGAAAACGTCGTGTCCAAGGGCTTCCATTTTTGCAACCATCTTACGAGCGTGACCAGGGTGTACGCGATCATCTCGGGTTGATGTCGTGAACAATACTTTTGGGTAGCTAGCTGTCTTAGTTAACTGATGGAAAGGAGAGTAAGAAGCCAGATACTTTCTTTCTTCTTCAATGTCAGGGCTGCCGTACTCACCCACCCAGCTAGCACCAGCCAGCAACTTGTGAAAACGCAGCATGTCGAGTAGCGGAACCTGACAAACAATCGCATTGAACAGCTCTGGTCGACGAGTCAACATAGCCCCCATCAATAAGCCGCCGTTACTACCGCCTTGAATTCCTAAGTGCTTGGGCGAAGTGACTTTACGCTGAATCAAATCTTCTGCAACAGCTTCAAAATCTTCGTAAGCTTTATGTCGGTTTTGCTTAAGTGCCGCTTGGTGCCAGGCAGGGCCATACTCACCGCCACCACGAATATTCGCCAGAACATACACACCGCCCTGCTCTAACCAGTCAATACCAACTGTTGAGCTGTAGCTAGGACGTAATGAAACTTCAAAGCCGCCATAACCATACAATAAGGTCGGATTACTGCTATCGCTACTCATGCCTTTAGGCTTAACAATAAAGTAAGGTACTTTAGTGCCGTCTTTCGAGGTCGCAAAGTGCTGTGCCGTTTCATACTTAGAAGCATCAAAGAAAGCCGGAAGCTGACGCAGTTTTTCAGACTTCAAGTTTTTGCCATTCACAATATAGAAGCTGTCTGGCTGAAGGAAGCTTTCGTACGATAAGAAGAACTGCTCTGAGTTTTCGTTAGTTCCAAAAACACTGATGCGGCCATTGGCATCAAATGGCAAATCACGCGACTGCCACTTGCCAGATTTGTCTTGCTTATAAACGCTGACGCTGCTTTTTACATCTTTTAGCCAACTTACCAAAACATAACTTTTGGTAAAGCTAATGCCAGCAATGGTATTCGACTGAGAAGGAGCAGCAAATAACTCAAAGTTCTTCTTACCCGCTAATAAGTCTTCCATTGGAATCGTAATCACTGATCCTTGCTTAAAGATCTTGCCATTAACATTCCAGTCACTTTTTAAAGAGATAAAGGCCTGCTTGTTAAAGTAACCACTGATGACTGCATTATCAGGCTTCTGAATTTTAACTCGCCCTTTATCAGTAAGAACGTAAGCAACATTGGTAAAGAAAGTCGGTGCTTCAACCAACATATCCAGAGAACCGTCTTTTGAGAAAAAGCGAGCCCCGTAAGCATAAATAGATTCTGGCTTTGCTTCATAAACCGTTTTAGCATCGGCTAATGGCGTGCCACGTTTCCAGCGCTTTACAATTCGAGTGTAACCACTCTCGGTTAAGCTCCCTTCACCGAAATCGGTGCCAACAAAAACAGTGTTGCTGTCGATCCAGGCGATGCTGCTTTTGGCTTCGGCTAGCTTAAAGCCATTTTCAACAAATGACTTTGTCTTCATGTTGAACTCTCTCACTACGGTAGCATCCGCACCGCCGCGAGATAGGTTCACCAAACATAAGATTTCTTTGGGATAAAGGCAGTTCATGCCTTTGTATACCCAGTTTTCATTCTCTTGTTTGGCCAACGCATCAAAATCGATAACGACTTCCCATTGAGGGTTATCACTTTTGTAAGAGCTTAAAGTTGTTCGGCGATAAATACCGCGTTGATGCTCAGCATCTTGCCAAAAGTTATAGTAGTACTCGCCTCGCTGTGTAATATAAGGGATGCGCTCATTAGACTGATAAACATCCAGATTCTTACTATAAAGCTCTTTAAAATGACTGGTTGTTGCAAGCGCCTCATGAGTCACTTTGTTATGCTCTTCTACCCAGTTTAAAGCACGTTTATCTTCAACGCCTTCTAACCATAAAAAGTCGGTATCTTTGACTTGTTGAGCACTGTGGGCAACTTTCTCAGCCGATGGTGTTTCAACAGGTTGATGAGAACAGCCTGCAATGGCTGCACTGACAAGGGCAACACTCGTCAACCACTGAAGGTTCGTCTTTATTTTCATTTCATCCCCTTATAGATAGACTGGTCTAACAAGCACTTTGCTTATTTAGCCATACGATATTTCGATGAGGGGCACTCTATTACAGAGTCAGATGAAGGGCAACAGCAAGGCTATGGGTAACGTTCACGCACATTTTGGGGCATACGATGAAAACGTGCTTCCATCATCGCATCCATGACCTGATACAAAGGACTCACATCACTATCATCGAGCTGGTTAATGCAGTAAGCCAAGGCTTCCAGAGTCGATAAGCTGTCTTCTCTCCCTGCTTTTCGAATCCAGTACCTAGATTCAGGCACATTAGAAAAGCTCATTTTAGGGAGCGCTAGTAGCCATTCATTTTTTTGTAAAATTTTATGAACTTTACGCCAGGTACCATCGAGCAAAATCAAAGTAATAGCCCCGCCGCCAGGTTCATCCTTTGCAGCCAACGACTCTATCGCAATACTGTCTTCACCTGGATATACAAGATAGCAAGGCTGCTGATCGTCCTTTAACAATGCTTTGACGGCATCAAAATCACTTTCGACTTCTCCCGCGACACAGATCACATCGGGCATGCATAACTTGATGAGCCGAACCGTACCTTTGGACGCTTCCATTTCTGAAGGATGTTGTAGAATAATCACCCTATGCCGGGTAGTAACACTCGACACAGCATGGCAAATACAGGTCGACTTAGGGTACTGGCATTGGCAACATAGCTCGCGCTGACTCATCCTAAACCTTACTCATAACAGAAGCTTTAATCGTCATTAACACTACTTCACAACTCGTCACAACGCGATGCCCCTTACTCGAGGTGCTCCAAAGCATCCAGAACCGCTTGCTCCATATCATTAATCGATTGAGTAAGAACCTCATTTGCATTTTTCTCTACGTGAAGTTCCGTTGAGTGCTGCGTCCACATTTGTTTCAACTCGGCAGCCTGGTGTCTTACTGATGATGGCATGACTTGAGTCAGTGATAGAATAAAATTAACGCGAACCCATCCATCAATCGAATCCGCAGACTTTGAAGATCCATAGAAAGCCAGGTCGGTTAGTAATTGCAAATGAGCGCATTCTCTAAGAATTTCAAAACTCGCTGCGCGAATATTGCGGTTATCCTCGGTTTGTTCGTTACGCCAGGTGTTATAAGTCAAAGCCACAATCGCTACGATCAAACTGATAATCGAAACCAAGTTCTTTTTGAGTGATTGCCCTATACTCGAATCCACTGATTACTCTCTATAAGAAAATTACTAATAAGAGTATGACATCCCTGAGACATTTTTAAAACTGAGGTTCCTTGCATAAAAAAGGCGGCTTATTTTCATAAGCCGCCTTCTTCATTATGAGCGCTTAACTCTAAGGTTGCCACTGAGCATTCAGTGTCACTCCTGAGTAAGCTCGATATCCTCTTAAACCAATGTGCCAGGTATCAGCACCTGGATTATTAAAGGTACAGGTCTCAGAGTTACCGTTGCGGTAAGGGCGACAATCGTAGCTCGAGGTCGAAGGTTGTGATCCTTTACGAACATAAAGATCTGCATCGCCAGAACCACCATTAATAGTGATAGTAAACGACGACATACCTGCTGGAATCACAACGCTATAACGATCCCAGGCCGACTGAGAGCCAGACAAATTGCTTTCTGTTAGCGAACCACCATTGTTACCGCCACCTTCAGAGAAAGAGCCTGTCAAACTCACGCCAGAGAAAGTGCTGTAAGCACGTAACATCACCCAGTAACGCCCTTCTTGCGCACTTGAAATGTTACAAGTCTCTGCATTGCCATTACGGTATGGACGGCAGTCATAGCTAGAGGTCGTTGGCTTAGAACCAAACTTCACATAAAGGTCGGCATCACCGGAACCGCCACTGGTCACAAAACTTAAGTTTGTCGCACCCGCTGGTACATCCAGGTAGAAGAACTCTTCGTTACCTTGTGAGCCACCCAGACCAGTTTGCGCCTGACCATTGGTTAATGCAGTGTCGCTACCGCCTCCACCACCGCTGCCTTTAAAGTTAGCAATAGTGGGTGATGTAATGTTCAAAACGCGCGCGTTATCATTGGTAGAAGACGTTCCCATAGCAACGCCGTTACGGGTCTTGTTAGGGTTTGACCACCAGTTAATGCGAGTACAGCCACCAGAACAGTTATAGGCCATGATGGTGCGCCAGTTACCTGCCGCATACTGATAACCATGTCCAAATGCATAAGGTGTCGAAGTCGGATCGGCATTCGGATCGTGTCGAGCCGATTGCAAATGCCCTACTTCATGACCGAAAGAATAATATCCTGTCGCACAACCATGATAAACCGCGGCAAATGCCGTGGATGATGTCGAGCCAATACCCGATGCCAATCCACAATAATCCGTAACATTAGTCATGATCATGGCAACGTCAGCACCATACTGATCACGTTTGCCGTGGACTTCGTCCATCACTCCGTCATTATTATTACGGAAGTAACTTAAGTCAGTACTAAAGTTGCTTTCTGTGTAGTTCACCTGATAGGTATGCACCAAGGTCATGGTCGCATCGACGCCACTGTTGCTGTAACCCGTGTTAGTTTCTGCTACAGCTAGCTCAATCAATCCCTGAATATCAGAAACAGCGTTCTTCGCAGCGGCAGTGTAGCCAACCAGAATTCCAATGTCTGCCGTTGCAGCAATTTCGGCCTGAGTAGATACCGTGTTTTGAACAGACGCTTGAATATCGTCATACGAAAGAGCATCGCTTTGCTCAATGGTCTGCATTGCACCATGAGGATGATCCTCTGGCATTTTGCTCTCATTAATTTTGTAGACAGCATGAGCACCATTGCCTAGAGGACGAATGCTATAAAGTTGTCCATTAACACGCACACTACCGGTGATCCCGGAGTCACGCTTAACCAAAATTACACTGTTATCCATCAAACCATCAGAGACTGCCATTTTCTGATGGTTAGCACTGGTGACTGCCCCTTTCCAGACAACACTGCCTTGCGGATTAGTGTGAACGCTGTGGCGCGACACTTTTAAATTCAGATCGGACGCCAGGTTAATGTCCAAAGATTTTGCTGATAGGTTGACCAGCGCCGTATTGGCTTTAAATGAAACAACAGACTCGGTCGCCGGACTGCTCATCTTGGCCGCAACAGACTCTGATGCTTTAAGAGATTGCTTAGATAATGGTTGAAACAAAGGTTCTGCTTGTGCGCCAACAGAATAGCTCGTCCCAACGAGTAAAAGTGCCGATAAGGCACTCAGTTTAAATGTGTTCATATTGGTTATTCCCATATTTATAGTGTTTTTATTGAAGACTGCTCAGCTTTCAATATGAACGATAAGAATGCTTGTATACCCCTACAAGCAGACCGATTATTAAATAATCGCGATCAATACTCTGTGAAATATTCACATTCACCAATGGAAATATTGTTGCAAATTTCACTTTAAATTTTCATATATCTCTATCCAAAATTATTTCACTTGCCTTTCGCCTGTTATTTAGCATTTTCTAATGTAATCTCGATGATTTTAAAGGTTTTTTCTACTCTCAAGGTTGTGATGAGAGTCCAGTTGTACAGTCAAAAAAGTGCGACTTAGCTCTCATAAAAAGCGTCGATTCGAGCACATATCAAAACAGGATGAAGACTCTTAAATAACCATTTAATCTGGTCAGAGCAGCTATAAAGTATTTTCCATTTAAGGGACATCCATAGACAATAAACGCCTCGTAATGGCCAAGTGTTTCGGTCAATAATTATTCGTTAAAACAACCCTATCCAAATTCTACGATAGCGTTTTTTAAAGGAGTGAACTTCATGTCAACAGACGTCTTTTCGGACGCTCTAAACCGCGTTAAGCAAATTGGTGAAAGCGCAGACGTATCCCCAGAAATCATCGAGGGGCTCATGCACCCTAAAGCAACGATGACGGCCTCGTTACCTGTTCGTATGGACGATGGTTCAACCAAGCATTTCACAGGTTATCGCTGCCAGTACAACAACGTTTTAGGGCCAACTAAAGGCGGTATTCGATACCATCCAGACGTATCCTTAGAAGAAGTCCAGGCTTTGGCCTTATGGATGACCATTAAGTGTGCGGTCGTAGGTTTGCCCTACGGTGGTGGTAAAGGTGGCGTGATTGTCGACCCCAAACACCTCTCTCCTATGGAGCTAGAAAGACTGTCTCGTTCTTATGTAAGAGCGATGGCTGACTTTATTGGCCCACAAACAGATATTCCAGCACCCGACGTTTACACCAACGCTCGCATTATGGGCTGGATGGCCGATGAATACGAAGCCATCAAACGCGTTAAAGCGCCTGGTGTTATTACCGGCAAACCCGTACGCCTTGGCGGCAGCTTAGGTCGTGACGATGCAACGGGCCGTGGTGCCTACCTTTGTGTGCTCGAACTGGCTAAAAAGAAAGGCTTGAATCCAGCAGAAACTACGGTTGCCGTTCAAGGATTTGGTAATGGCGGCTATCACGCGGTACGCCTGCTTCAAGATGCGGGCTATAAAGTTGTCGCCATCAGTGACTCACAAGGTGGCATCTACTCCGATAACGGATTCGATGTGAATAGTATTTACCAAGAAAAACAGCGTTCTCGTCGTGTACGTGCTGTCTACTGCGAACATTCGGTTTGTGAATTAGTGGATCATAAGAGCATCAGCAACGAAGAGCTACTAGAGCTTGATGTTGACATACTGATCCCTGCGGCGTTGGAAGGTGTGATCACAGCAAAAAATGCAGCCAATATTAAAGCCAAATACATCGTGGAAGTTGCCAACGGGCCAATCGAGAGTGATGCCGATCCGATTATCGATGAAAAAGGTATCGTTGTAATACCAGACGTTTTAGCCAACGCCGGTGGTGTTACTGTCAGCTACTTTGAGTGGGCACAAAATCGAGCGGGTTACGCCTGGACACTGGAAGAAGTTCATCAGCGCCTTGAGCACATCATGCAAAAATCTTTTGCTGATGTTTGGGAGCTGACAGAGTCCGAAAATCGCAGCATGCGCGATGCCGCCTATACTGTTGCCATGCGACGTATTGGCCAGGGTATTGAAGCGCACGGAACTCGCGACTACTTTAATTCCTAATATATCAAAGTCGCAGTGGAAACACTGCGACGCTCTTTTCTAACTAATCACTTCGTGGCATGGGCTACTATCCAAATCTACGACTTTCACTTACTTTTCACCTATTACCTTATATACTGGCTATGAACTCTATTCATCAGGATCGTAGCATTGAAAGTCCTTCTTATCGAAGACAACGAAACTATCGCTAAACAGCTTGCCGAATTTCTCACGTTACAACACTGGCAGGTCGATTATGCCAGCACTGCCAAGCAAGGTATTCAACTTGCTATCAATAATATTTTTGATGTTATTCTACTCGACTTGAATTTGCCCGATGGTGATGGTTTGGATGTTTGCAAAAAAATAAAACAAGAGGCCACCGTACTTCCCCCCATATTGATGCTAACCGCCAGAGACAGTTTCGATGACAAAGTCAAAGGATTTAATGAGGGCGCCGACGATTACCTGACTAAGCCATTCGACTTACGAGAAGTTGTACTGCGCTGCAAAGCACTGGCTCGGCGCCAAAATCTGCACCAGACGCAGACTATCGAAGTAGGGGAATTAAGTCTCGATCTAAAAAGCCGCGCAGCATCCAGGAAAGGAGAGCCGATCAAACTAACCAAAATAGGCTTCGACATTTTAGAAATATTGGTGAAAGCTCATCCCAACTCTGTATCACGCAGTTTTATTATTCACTCAATCTGGAGCGATAATCCGCCCGAAAGTGACGCACTAAAATCACATATTTATAGCTTGAGAAAATCACTTGATAAATCATTTAACAAACCGATGCTCAAGACAATAATGAACGTAGGATTTAAGCTTGATATATGACAATTTCTAGCATAAAACATAAGACGCTGCTTATTCTCTGCGGATTTACAACGGGGCTCAGTGTTATTTATTTCGCTCTCGTTATTTTTATTTCTTATGCGGTAGAAGACGAAATCATTGAAAGACTACTTCGTATAGAAACCACCCGCATACAAGAGCAATACCGAATCACTCATCAATTAGTTGTTCCTCAAGCTGACTACATTAATCTTTACGAAGACTTTGATGCTCTTCCTGAGGTCATACAGGCAGAACTCAGACAATCTCCACAGACAGAAGAAGTTTTCACACCAACTCAGGACCACTATCATCTGGTGACGATCAAACTCTACGATCAGAAGAGCGTTTTTCTGGTTGCCGAGGTATCGCCACTATTAGTCGTTACTTATCTATCTTCTCGTGTCCTGCTTCTCTTTAGCATCGCATTTTTTGCAACACTTTTGCTTGGAGTGTGGATAGGTTACAAACTAAGCTTGATCACCGCAACACCGATTGTTGAGCTTGCCGAATCGGTCAAGAAACAATTAGCTCAGAAAAATGAGCTTTCTCTCAAAGCCTATCCTTACGAAATCGGCTATCTATCGCAAACGCTGGAGCATTCTATTAATCAACTACAACATGCCTTAACAAGAGAGCAAAACTTCACCCGAGATGTAAGCCATGAGCTAAGAACACCTCTCACCATCATTAAAAATACCTTGATACTCTCTGATAGCAGGGAGCTAACTAATAAAGACACACAAGACTTAAAGTCCGCTTGCGAGCAAATAGAGGTCACTCTAAATGCGTTACTTTCTTTAGCCAGAGCCGAATCTCTAACCAAAAGTGATATCGCATTAAATGAGCTTATTGAAGAAACTATTATTGAATGTTCTGATGAGCTCATAGCAGGTAGTTTTGAAGTCGATATAGATATACCATCTAATATCCAGGTAACGGCTAACCGACATTTACTCAAACTGGTAATAACGAACATTATTAACAACGCGATTAATCATGCCAGTAGCCCATCCTTGAAAATCAGATACCAAGATAAGCAACTTGCCTTTCATAACACTATAGAGAATATTGAGCATCAAGATATCACTCAAGCAGGTGTCAAAAATAAGAAAAGCAAAGGGATGGGGCAAGGGCTATTTTTAGTATCAAGAATGGTAGAGTCAATGAGCTGGACTTTTAACATTACTCAAACAAAAAAAGAATTCACATTGACTCTAAATTTAGCTGATAAGAAAGCTACTTCTTATGAATAACGTCTTTTCCATGAATGAGAACTAAAGCATCTTTCTCTGATTTCTTTAGACCATTCACAACTAAACTATAAGAGCGGTCAATCATTCTCTTTATTTCTGACTCTGGAATGCTGCCATTTAAGATAATCGTATTCCAGTGTTTTTTATTCATGTGATATCCAGGAATAACGGCCTCAAAAACATCCCTTAGCATCAAAGCTTCTTGCGGTTCGCACTTTAAATTCATCTGAGCAATAGACTCATGATAGGCGAGCGTGGCAAACATTTTATTCTTTATTTTGAACACAGCGACATCTTCACCAAATGGATAATCTTCAATCGCTTCAGGTTTTGATAAGAGGTAAGCTTGAGAAGCTTTGTAGTTCATAATAGTAAGCTCTACTATATCTCAGTTTATGAAGGCATAATAAAAAACAGTATAACACACTGATTAAGATTCCTAGTTAATGACTTTCTCAAGTATTTTCATAAGTAAAAAAAGTGCACCTTCCTCATACTTGGCTTTCGCGGAGACACAGTTGCGATGATACCAAGCATTAAAAAGGTACACTAAACCTAACTAGAAAAACCATCTCTATAAGAGTGAAGAGTTTCTTGTCAGGAGCTGTTTAAGCTCATAAGACCCAAATGCGGAAAGTAGGTATTATCTAACTCAAAACAGCAAAACATAGTCATACATTTTAAATGTACAAAGCTGAACGCAGGCTTAAAAACTATAAGGTTTGTAGAATGCCAGTTGGCTATTCAAATAAATTAAATTCCAATTAGAACGTATAAAGAAATCCATTTTCCTTGTGCTAATTATATTAAATATAGGCAGTCAATTCAATTTAAAAGTTACCTCTAAAACAAAGATTCTATCCACATGGGCAAATCAGATTCAGCGGCATCAATTAGCTGAAAACCACATTCAAATCCTTCATCAGACTCTCGACACCAACGAATCTCTGCATACAATAAATAATCACAACAATGTTCTTCATCGTGAAAACAAAGCTCGACAATAAGCCCCTTCGGTAACATTTTTGGGACTAATGTTTTAAACCCACCTTTAGACAAGTCTTCTGTCACACAGGGAATTTGACTAAACTCACCTTCATCTCCCATTATCAACAGATCAAAGACCAGGCTTTTTTGCTTATCCAGTCTCTCGTCAGCTCTTCGGTTGCTTAAATCATCTTGACTATGTTGTTTCATTTAACTTTTCTCTCTGGTGTGCGACAACATTTTCAATCGTTGAGCTCGTGCGCTCGGCAGAACTCAGCAATTCAACAACGCCATTGGTTAAGTCAGTTGCCAGCTCCTCTGGACTATATTCTTTGACTTTAACTCCAAGATGATTAACAAATAACAAACTCCCTTTAGACCTTAGTCTCAAAGCTAGCTGAATTATTACTTGTTTTTCATCTTCCGTGTTCATAGAGAACATAGAGCCGATCTCAAGGCTGGCAACAAGCTGTTTGTGCTCATTCAATCGTTGATGCCAGATTTGCTTTTCTCTGGTTTCTTGAGCTCGCTTTTCACCAAGCTTTCTTTCTTTGAAGATACTCATTCTGTTCTTTCGTGATGCCATTATTCTTTGCATCACATTTTTCTTGATAGCGCTCTGCTTTCTTTCATGCACTTTCTTCTCATAGTCAGATATCATGCTATCAACGCTAAACTCAAGCTCTTTGATATTGTCATCAAGATGGCTATGAAGAGAAACTACCGTTAAACATTTATTATCAATTAAACTCTTTGCCTCAACAAAGCTTAATGAATCAACTCTGGCACCATTATAGTTAACTAATATGAGACGCCCCAACTGAATATCTCTGCTTGCGACACGGCAGAATATTGACTGTTCGTTTTTTCGGTACTTAACCCAGACACCATTTCTAAATGCACTTAATGCGAAGGTTAACTCTCTTTGACTGATCGAAGCTTCACTCATCTCGTTATGCTTAACCAGAATCAAAGACTCAACGTGCTGGGTATTGCCTTCTAATATTGAGATATGCAAATTCTCTAAACGATTCAAAAAGTCATCAATAACTGAATCCCCGACCACAATGCTGGTAAATAACTCTCTCACTCTATCTCTAAGCGGTAGTATGCGTGGAGCGAAATTCTCCTGGACCTCTTGATAATCATTAACCGTTAAAGCCCACAACAATTCTTTGAGAACATTGCGGCTATTGTTTGCTTCGTCAGACTGTTCGCCATGCTTTAACAAAGCGATGTGAATAAGTTTAGTCCAGTTATCCATTAAGAACTCATAAGCCCACTCCGGAATTCTTTGCTCACTGAATATTTGATTAATAATATCCTCTGCTTTTTTTCGAGCGGTCATATTGCGTGCTGTCTGCTGCTCAGAAACTACCACTCTTTGCTCGAATTTCTTCACTCCGAGGTTAAAGTCTTGATATTCTTTCGACAGCTTTTGATAAAGCTCTTCAATGCCCTGCTGAGAAGAATCACCATCCCAAATGGATGCTCCAATCAGCTCATTGTACTTTTCTAATAATTGATATATTTTTTTGCCAGAATAGGCATCAATAGGGATCATCAATCGAGCAAGGAACTCAAGAACGCTCTCGAAATTATGTTGAGAATCGGATGTTGTAGCAATAAGCCACTGTTTCATCACCCATAAAGAAAGATGAGAAAGAGAACTTTGTAGTGAAAGACCCTCTCTAAAAAATGAGAAAAATTGTTGTATAAATAGGTCAGCGAGAGGCTCCATAGCATGAAAACATGCGCTCTCATCTTCGCCTAACCGAATAATGCCTTGATCCACTCGTTCAAGACATAGAGATAATGAATCAGGTGTAGTCTCTAGATTAAAGTCTTCCTGCTTTAAAATGCTGGCTATCATTCCCCAATTATCAAGCAGCTGCCGACAGTGCTTATGAAAGCTACCATCTTCTATATCTGCCTTGTCTAAATAGCGCAGGTAAGTAACGTAATACTTCTCAATTTGGCCATCAAGTCGAGAAAAAAATAATTCCATAAATAGCCCTGAAAAACCTCAAGAACAAATCAATAAAGTGACATCAGATTTTTGTTGGTAATTAGGGCCTGTTGCCCTAGAAAACTTAATGCTTTTATTCTCTATTAGTATGAAGGCCTCTGACCAAACAAGCCTGCAATAGAGTAAAACAACTTATTTGAGTATAGGCTCAAAATGAAAATTCATCTCAAAATATCAAAGAGCTTGAGGGCTGGCAGCGAATACTCACAACCAGCATGCTCTAGACCTGCTGCTGATGGGGAATAAGTCAGCGGCAGATTTAAAATCTCAGACAGAGAAACATCTAATTTCTTTAAACAAATTACTTACTTGATGTTTTTTTATTACGACGACGGTGCCAACGCAACTTTGACGGAGCCGAAGTAAAAGCTTTAACTTGAATAGTCATAAACTCCTCCTTGTATATATAAATACAGTATATTACCTGCTAGTAATTATCCAATTTGTCAGCCATTAATCGGCCCAGTATTTGCTTAATGAGATGTATTCTTTGTTACTTCTGGGGCGAAAGTAGGCAAAGCTCCTGCAAACCAATATCATTGGGCGCTGACAATATATTACTAACAGAACGATTAGTAATTTGGGTATGTCTCGTATCGACAGACTTCAAACTACGACATTTTATGACAACATAAGTTCCCTTAACGTTATCATTCACTAAGCAGGTATAACCCACTCAAAATTCTGGAAAAAATAATAGCTATTCCGCATTACCGAAATCATTTGTTGCCTTTTTAAAACAATCTTAACTCTTCCATCAATAAACAGTGTTTATTTATCAATAAGATAGCCTAGCTATTAATCGAGTATTTAGAACCACTAGAAGCTTTTGTAAAATCTATCTCACCTTGATAGCAAGCATCCTTTAAGGTGTAAAAACCAACCCTATAAACGAGCATTCCATTATTCTCTTTTTCCAAGCGCGGGTATGGTACCGATCTTTTTAGTGTTAAACAATGATTTTTATTCACTTTTGTTCATTTCATGAGCAAATATCTCCTATTTGCTGTGTGATTAAACGCACAATTCTTTGAGAAATCTCTTACAAGAATTAGCGAAAACGGTAATTTTATACAAGACTTGTTTGCACTAAGCTATTTCGTATGCCAACTATACTTACATTGTAGGAGCCAGCACATGTCACGGAATCATCACTGGGTTAGTTATGTAAAGGGTCGTATTAGTATCAAGGGATGTGCTAAATGCGGTCAAATAATGTTACCAAGCAATGAATCTCAAGAATGTAATGAGGTTTCTATCGCGGATAACCAACTTATTGCTAAGGGTTACCGTATTGTTCCTTTAGAGGACAAAGCCAAAGTCGCATAAAGTCATTGCGCATTAGCAGATCGATATCCGGAGTTTTCCAATAACAACTCCGGAGAAGTGCTTTGTGTATGTTTTCTCAAGCACAAAGTTCGCCCGTCAAATTTCGTTATCAGCCCAACCATCAGTGTTGTCACACTAGTGTCAATTTTTCATCACCTTCTTTTAAGAAATACAACACATAACTGACCCATATTTTTCAAATAAATTTAAGATATTTCGCACCTAATTGTAAGTTAGCTCCGCCAAGATCGCCCCTATTCGAATAACATCTTAATAGGGGATATTATGTTCACTCAGCTCAAACCAGTTTGCGCTGCATTACTACTCGCCACTGGCGCATCTGCTGTCAATGCCAACGTCTTAATTACTGAGTATGTTGAAGGAAGCAGCAATAACAAAGCCATTGAAATTACCAATTTAGGAACCGAAAGCGTCACTCTTGATGATTACGCATTAAATGTATTTTTTAACGGAAATACGTCTGCAGGAGCCTCGATTCAATTGTCAGGTTCACTAAGCGCAGGAACTTCTTATGTTTTAGCTCATAGCTCTGCTGACGCGGCTATTCTTGACGTCGCCAATCAAACCTATGGCGGAGGTTTGTTTAATGGTGATGACGCCATCACTTTGACCAAAAGCGATACCATTATCGACTCAATCGGCCAATTAGGAGTAGATCCTGGCTCTGAGTGGGGCAACGACCTGACGAGTACTAAAGACAATACTATTCGCCGCAAAAATAATGTTCAGTCTGGCCGTACTGATGCCACCGCAGACTTTGATCCAGCTAACGAATGGGATGGATTCGAGAAAAATGACTTTTCTGATCTTGGTCAATATCAAGGTGGAGACAATGACAACACACCACCGGTCTCCGAAATCGGCTCCTGTGGTGACTCTGCAACACTGATCAGTGAAATCCAGGGCAACCAGGCAGAAACCACCTTAAAAGGTAGCGAACTAAATGTTGAAGCCATCGTCACTGCCAACTTCACAGCTGCCGACTCATTGAAAGGTTTTTACCTGCAAGAAGAAGTAAGTGATCAAGATGGTGACAGTACAACATCCGAAGGTATCTTTGTTTACACAGGCTCAAACGCACCAGAATTGGCCGTTGGTGATATTGTTCGCGTTCGTGCCAAAGCGGGCGAATTCTACAACCAGACTCAGCTAAGCAGCGTAAAAGAATTTGTGAACTGTGGCTCAGCTGACGAAGCTCTGGTATCAACCAACATCATGCTTCCAGCAGCAACTGCTGACGCTATGGAATCAGTAGAAGGCATGCTGGTTACATTCAATGAGCCGCTATTTGTTACCGAAAACTACAACCTGTCTCGCTACGGTGAGTTTGTTGTTTCAGCTAATGACCGCTTGTATGTTCCAACAGCTATAGCAAAGCCTGGTGCTGATGCTATCGCGCAGCAAGCTCAAAACAACCTTAATCGCTTAATTGTTGATGATGCTTCGACAAAACAAAACCCGACGGTGATTCCATATCCAGCACCTGAGTTAAGCGCCCACAACACACTACGTAGCGGCGACAAGGTCATTAACCTTACAGGAGTCGTAGGATACTCTTTCAATCAATACCGTTTGCACCCAACTCAAACACCCACCTTTGAATCAGCAAACCCGCGCACTGGTGTTCCTACACTGCCAGGTGTTGGTAGTCTAAAAATAGCTAGCTTTAACGTTCTTAACTTCTTTAACGGTGACGGTCAGGGTGGTGGATTCCCAACACCTCGTGGCGCCGACAACGCCGATGAGCTTGAACGTCAGAAACAAAAAATTGTTAGCGCGATTTTAGCAATGGACTCAGATATCATTGGTTTAATGGAAATCGAGAACGATGGCTATGGCGAATTCAGTGCTATTGTAGAGTTAGTTGACGCCTTAAATCTGGCTTACGGCAGCGATGTCTATGGTTTTGTTAATCCAGGCCTTGAGCAACTTGGTAGTGACGCCATTGCTGTTGGCTTCATTTATCGTACCGATAAAGTCAGCGAAGCAGGTTCAGCCGCTACATTAAGCAGCTATCCTTTCGACGACAAAAACCGCCAGCCTTTAGCTCAAACTTTCTTGGAGCTGGCATCAGATGAGCACATCACTCTGGTTGTCAATCACTTCAAATCTAAAGGCAGCTGTCCAAAAGATGGCAGTGCCAACGATGATTCCGGTGATGGCCAAGGTTGTTGGAATGAAAAACGAACCGAAGCATCCAACGCTATTGTTGACTGGTTAGCAACTCAACCAACAGGTGTTGAAACCGATAACCAGATGATTATGGGTGACCTGAACGCTTACGCTAAAGAAGACCCTATTAAAGCGATTGAAGACAGAGGTTTCACTAATCTTATTGCAGATAAATTAGGTGAAAAAACTTACTCATTCGTCTTTTATGGACAATCTGGCTACCTTGATCACGCGTTATCAAGCGAAGCCCTGACGCCGAATGTGACAGGCATTAAAGAATGGCACATCAATGCTGACGAGCCACGCGCTCTGGATTACAACACTGAGTACAAAACAGATCTACAAAAGGTCAATCTGTATGATGCAGGCCCCTATCGTGCGTCAGACCATGATCCTGTTATCATCGAGCTAAACCTTTCTGGTTCTCACCTTAATCAAGCCCCTGAAGCAGATTTTGATGTTTACCGTTTCTGGTTCGTTCACTTGTTCGTAAGCAAAAGCAGTGACGAAGACGGCCAAATCGTTGAGTCAAAGTGGTCTTTCAATGATGACTTTACGGCGGTAGGTCCACTGGTACTACGATTCTTCTGGTGGAATGCTGAGTCCGCAACTTTAACGGTGAAAGATGACAAGGGTTCTGAGTCATCAAAAACGGTTAATCTGTAAAGGAGATTTAACAAGAGGGAGAGCTTCGATTCCCTCTTGACTCCCATTGCAAGTAAAGTAGTATTGCCACCATAGAAATAGGGTGGCAATTTTTTTTATGGCTCGTTCAAACCTGATTACCAGCGAAGGCGCAACCCGGCTCAGAAACGAGCTGGCCGATCTCTGGAAGAATAAACGCCCCGAAGTGACTAAAGCGATTACCGCCGCAGCTGCCGAAGGTGACCGTTCTGAGAATGCTGAATATATCTACCGAAAAAAGCAGCTAAGAGAAATGGATAGACGTATTCGTTACCTGCAAAAACGCACCAGTGAAATGCAGGTAGTCGAACACTTACCATCGGATCAATCTCGTGTTTTTTTTGGAGCCTTTGTTGAACTGGAAGATGAGGACGGCAACCAGTTTAGCTATCGCCTGGTAGGTTCGGATGAATTCGACATAGCACCAGAGTATATTAGTATCGACTCGCCTTTGGCACGCGCTTTACTAAAAAAGCAAATGGATGATGAAGTGATCGTTCGTTCCCCAGAAGGTCAGAAAGTCTACTACATTAATAAGATAGATTATCAGAAATAGTCCTCAACATTAAAAAACTGAGTGATCCGACTAGCCAAAGCTCAAAAAAAGCCTTATTTTGCGACCCGACCATCACTAATGTAATGAACTATGAAACCACTAACGTTGTTTGCCAGCTTATTATTCAGTACTCTCGCAGTAAATAGTCATGCCAATGCCTCTCTCTCTGAAGACGAAGCGCTTTTAGAGATCGGCGTGAGCGTCGCGACTGTTTATGTCCCTCACTATGAGGGCAGTGATCAAACCAAAACCGTCGCCTTTCCCTTCCCTTATCTGGTTTATAAAAGTAACAAATTCTCCTTCGATCAAACGGGTGCCAAAAGGCATCTCATTGAATCCGATACCTGGGAGCTAGACTATAGCTTTTGGGGTACTTTTCCGATTGAAAGCGAAGAAAATGATGCGCGCAAAGGCATGCCCGATTTAGATTGGTTGATTCAAACTGGCCCAGCAATCAACTATAAGTGGATTCATGAAGAAGGCTTCTCAGCGACCTTTGAGTTCCCTCTAAGAATAGCCATCACAACTGACTTCAGTTATCTTGATTACAGCGGTTGGCAACTAAGCCCAACGTTTAGAACCGAAAAAGATTGGTATGTAAATGGCGATAAATGGCAACTCACAACCATAACAAGCTTGTATCACTCCAACAAAGACTTCCATGACTTTTATTACTCCGTTGCGCCAGATTTCGCGACAACAGAACGCCCAGCTTATGAGGCTGATCGAGGTTTTGGCGGGTACCAATTTATCGTGGGGCTCACCTATCGCAGCGGCGACTTTTGGGTTGGCACCTTTGCCCGTCACCGCTCGCTTGAGAACGCAACCTTTATCGATAGCCCTTTGGTTAGACAAAAGGACAATGTTTATGTGGGTCTGGCCGTCGCCTGGGTATTCGAGTCGGCAAAGCTATAATTTATAAACAGCTTACCACTCCTGAGAAACCTATGGGCACAAACCTCTTGTTTTTAGAAGCTCTAGAATTTTAGTATGGTTATTATTTTCTGCAAAAGTGAAAGCATTTCCTGTCTCTAGTCCTTGCTCAATAAAATAATCCAGGCAATTCACAGCATTAAAGATAGCAGCCAGCTCGCATAAGTTATGTTGGTAGTCACTCAAGTAGTTTTTACCAAACTGACTAATAACTTTTTTGCCCCCTTCAAGAGTGTTTTGCTGAACTAACTCTAATACAGCCTTATAGTCATCACTGATTTCTTCATCGCTCTCATCATCCATAGGCTCCCAACAATCAATAAATTCAACAAATGAGTCAGCGGCCTTATAAAAGCTCACAAGAGATTCACCCTCTTGCAGTACTTTCCTCTTTTTTCTAAGCTCCAAATAGTTAGCGATACCTTCGGACAAATTAGGAAACATCCGATAGAAAACCTCATCCTCCCAAAAACATCGTTGTTCATGATCCCAATAATATACAGCACCAAAATCTTCCTCTCGCATTGATAAGTAGACTCCACAGCCAAACATATTATTTCCAATACACAACATTCCTAGCTCAAAAAACTCGTCTTCTGCTAAATACTCAGCGACTGGAACAAATAAGCTTTCGATCACTCCACTGCCGAAAGGTGTCGGCTCTTTTAGAGGAAAAGAATAACTAGGCTCCAACCAGTCATCTTCTAATTTATTTACATAAGTCTTAAACTCTATTGGTAAGGCTTTACCAATAATGGATTCTATTTCTTTTAATTCATTTTCGTACACGATAAGGTCACCCGAAAAATAATTTAGATTCGAAACGAGCAGTGGCAACAACTCTCGATATCATCAAGATATTCTTCTGTCTATTATATTTTGAGCCAGTCCTTCCGAAATATAGCCCTACTCATACTACGCCTAATTCACTGGCTTATATCGTTATTCATCCTGAATATAATTCATTATATAAACTTCAAAAAATCAATTCAAATAGAGAAACTCTAACTAGCTCAGTGTAGCTTGTTCATCCAAGAAAAAATGGTAGAACACGGCTTATAAATGAACTCTTTCAACGCAGAAAATTAATTAGACTTGTGGCGCTCTGTGCTCATCAAGATCAAGGCGAAAGCGCGCAGTTTATAAGTATAAATGAGCACTTTCAACGCAGAGATTTAATTAGACTTGTAGCGCTCTGTGCTCATCAAGATCAAGGCGAAAGCGCGCAGTTTATAAGTATAAATGAGTACTTTCAACGCAGAGATTTAATTAGACCTGTGGCGCTCTGTGCTCATCAAGGTCAAGGCGAAAGCGCACAGTTTATAAGTATAAATGAGCAGTTTCAACGCAGAGATTTAATTAGATCTGTGGCGCTCTGTACTCATCAAGATCAAGGCGAAAGCGCGCAGTTTATAAGTATAAATGAGCACTTTCAACGCAGAGATTTAGTTAGACCTGTAGCGCTCTGTGCTCATCAAGATCAAGGCGAAAGCGCGCAGTTTATAAGTATAAATGAGCACTTTCAACGCAGAGATTTAATTAGACCTGTGGCGCTCTGTGCTCATCAAGGTCAAGGCGAAAGCGCGCAGTTTATAAGTATAAATGAGCACTTTCAACGCAGAAAATTAATTAGACTTATGGCGCTCTGTGCTCATCAAGATCAAGGCGAAAGCGCGCAGTTTATAAGTATAAATGAGCACTTTCAACGCAGAGATTTAATTAGACCTGTGGCGCTCTGTGCTCATCAAGATCAAGGCGAAAGCGCGCAGTTTATAAGTATAAATGAGCACTTTCAACGCAGAGATTTAATTAGACCTGTGGCGCTCTGTGCTCATCAAGGTCAAGGCGAAAGCGCGCAGTTTATAAGTATAAATGAGCACTTTCAACGCAGAGATTGATGAGCACAGAGTGCCACATCAGAGAAAGTGTTTAATTTTATCCTTGTAGCTCCTACTCATCTTCAACCGAGCGCCACCTTTTAGCACCAAAAAATATTCACTGTTAATGTGGGAACACACTTTTTCGACGCAGTCCATGTTGACGATGGTTGAACGGTGAATGCGTTGAAAGTGAGTTGGATTGAGTTGGCCTTCAAGTTGTTTGAGAGTGCTGCGGAGTACGTGGACTTCACCGTTGGCGTGGATACACATGTAGTCACCTGCGGCTTCAACCCATTCTATGTCCTGAGTTTTTACAAAGCTGATTTCACCACGATCTTTGATGGCTATTTTTTCGGGGTAAGCTTTTGCAGGAGAGTCGGCTTTGAGGTCGGTGTTGAGATCTGTTGGATGTTGCCCGGTAATGTGAGTGATGAGATCCATCAGGCGTTTTTTATCGCTGATGGCATCTTCTTTTTGTAGATAATCTCTTGCTCTGACAAGCGCTTGTTCGAGTCGCTCTTCTTCAACGGGTTTAAGAACATAGTCGACGGCATGAACTTCGAAGGCCTCGATAGCGTATTGGTCGAACGCTGTGACAAAGATAACGAGAGGCATGTTATCGCCTTGCATGGATTTAACAACATCAAATCCGTCCATGCCGGGCATTTGGATATCAAGAAACATAAGTTGAGGCTGATGCTCGGCAACGGCCTGTAGTGCTTCTTTTCCGTTGCAGCATTCCGCAATCACTTCTATATCATCAAACTGCTTGAGTCTGAGCTGTAATCCGCGTCGGGCTAAAGATTCATCATCAACGATCACGGCTTTTATCATAAAAACACCTATACTTTTTCTTTTTCGTAAGGAATACGAATACTGACCTGTAACCCATTTGGCACTCGATTGCTTAACTCAAATGCGTGCTTATCACCATAGAGTTCACTGAGTCGTTCACGGGTATTGCGCACACCGACGCCTAAACCATTGGGTATCTCGCCATTAACAAGCTTGATGCCGGGGCCGTCATCACTGAGTTCCAACAGCAACTCTCGCGCAAACACTTTGGCCTTTATTGTAATCGTACCGCCATTTTCTGCTTTAGCGATGGCATATTTAATTGAGTTCTCCACCATGGGTTGAAGCAACAAGCTGGGAATCAAAGCTTCATTCGCTTGCTCTTCAATATCAAAGCTCAATACCAGACGTTCTTCGAACCGAACTTTTTCTATGCCTAAATACAATTTGAGTGCGTTAATCTCTTGCGATAAGGTCACTTTTTGCATGGGATCATTATCTAAAGAATAGCGCAAAAAGTTAGACAAGCGAGTGACCATATCGTTCGCTCTTTTGGTATTTTGCTCTAGCACCAAAGTCGATATGGCATTTAAAGTGTTAAATAAAAAATGCGGGTTTAGCTGATAACGCAGCATTTTTAATTGGGCTTGATGAGCCAGAGAATTTGCTTTGAGGGCTTTTTGAGTTGCTTCCTGCATTCCCTGATAAAACTTAAAACCAAAGTAGAGGCCACTCCAACATAAAAATACATAGTAGATATGAGTGACGCCCTTAAAATACTTCATAAAGTAAGACGGCACATAGCCATCATCATGGAAATTCCATAAATAGAAATTAGTGAATGCAGCCATGAGCGCCGCACATATATAAGAAACCGCCAAAACAGCAATCAATCGTACCGCTAAGCTGCTGTTCCATATTCGTTGATACAATCTGCGCAAAAGAACACAAATAAACAATCCAATGAGCGCTCCCACCAATCGATAATCGATAAGCCCCCATTTAACGCCCCAATAGCGACCAGCAAGATACGACGTCAGCGCCCATCCAGCCCAGCCAGATAAGTTGAGAAACCAGAACAAATAATCCCGGTTGACGAATAGATCTTTGAGTTGTTTCATGCAATTAAACCTGAAGTCTTACTTTTCTTTATTTGTGTATACATTATGCGACACGCCCTCATTAAAATTATATCGAATAATAAACCAGCAAGCCCGGCATTAGTCGCAATGACATTTCGTTTCGACGGATGCGTCGGCTCATCAGCCCTGGGTGTCGATTTTCCTTACACTTAGAAGCCTTATTTCCTGTTACACAAACAAAAGAGCCTCCCTAATGGAGGCTCTTTGAACTCACTAACAAAGACGTTAACCGCCCTTTTTCTCTACCTTGGCCCAACTATCTCGCAAGGTAACGGTTCGGTTAAAGACCAGCTTGCCATCGACACAATCAATACGATCAGAACAAAAATAGCCTTCTCGCTCAAACTGGAAGCGTGTCTCAGGCGCGACCTCTTTCACACTCATCTCAATGCGTGCCTCAGTGAGTACATTTAAAGACTCAGGGTTCAGCGTTGACACTAAATCGTCTTCAGCCCCCGGATTCTCAACATTAAACAAGCGGTCATACAGGCGCACTTCGGCAGGCAATGAATGAGAAGCAGACACCCAGTGAATTACCCCTTTTACCTTTCGGTCTTCAGGATTTTTGCCTAAGGTCTCGGGATCATAGCTACAGCGCAGTTCTACAATGTTCTCGTCTTCATCTTTAATAACTTCATCACAACGAATGACATAAGCATTACGAAGACGAACTTCTTTACCTAACACTAAACGCTTAAAGTGTTTGTTGGCTGACTCACGAAAATCTTCCTGGTCAATATAAGCTTCACGAGTAAAGAATAAAGTACGTTCGCCCATCTCAGGTTTCTGCGGATGATTCGGCGCAGACAGCTCTTCAACTTTATCTTCAGGATAGTTAGTAATAACAATCTTAAGCGGCTTAAGAACGGCCATCACACGAGCAGCGCTCTTATCAAGATCATCGCGTACGCAACTTTCTAGCGAGCTCATCTCAATCGTGTGATTTTTCTTTGTGATCCCAACGCGCTCACAGAACTCTCGAATAGATGCTGGTGTGTAACCTCGTCGGCGCATTGCCGAAATCGTAGGCATACGAGGATCATCCCAACCGGACACATGATTGTCTGTGACAAGTTGATTCAATTTTCGCTTACTGGTCACCGTGTGCTCTAGATTTAAGCGCGAAAATTCGATCTGCTGGGGGCGAGTTTCGATTGAAATATTAGCAACGACCCAATCATAAAGCGGACGATGATCTTCAAACTCCAGCGTACATAACGAATGTGTAATGCCTTCAATCGCATCCGAAATACAGTGAGTGTAATCGTATGTAGGATAAATACACCAATCATCACCTGTGCGGTGGTGGTGCTGACGTTTAATACGATAAAGCACTGGATCCCGCATGTTCATATTTGGCGAAGTCATATCAATTTTGGCACGCAAAATATAGGCACCATCATCGAATTCTCCGGCACGCATACGCTTGAACAAATCCAGATTATCTTCAACGCTGCGCTCTCTCGACGGGCTATTTTTGCCAGGCTCAGTCAGAGTGCCACGATACTCGCGCATTTTATCAGCGGGTAAATCGTCCACATAAGCCAAACCTTTTTCGATCAACTCAATCGCATAAGTATAAAGCTGTTCAAAATAGTCTGAAGCATGACGCACTTCACCATTCCACTCAAAGCCCAACCAGCGTACATCCGCCTCAATAGCGTCAGCATAAGCTTGCTCTTCTTTGGCAGGATTCGTATCGTCAAAACGTAGATTACAGCTTCCTTGGTATTCACCAGCCAGACCAAAATTCAAACAAATGGATTTTGCGTGTCCCACATGCAAAAAGCCGTTAGGCTCAGGCGGGAACCGAGTAGCGATCGATGCGTGTTTTCCTGTTTTCAGGTCTTCATCGATAATCTGACGGATAAAATGTTTAGGTTTTTCTGCGGTTTCTGTTGTCATCTACGACTTCCAAGCTGTGATTGGCATCAAACCTGTTAGTGTACACCAGAACGCCCGAATAGGTTAGCGCGAATACGCAAAAAACAAAGGTTTCTAGTAGGATGCATCATGCTCAAAAGCACAGAGCTCCTCAGGCGAACTCAAAAAGCTGAGAATGGGTAATTTTCGGTCTTTAATACCCTGATCCTAAACTCAGATTATTTATCATCCCCTGTACTAAAAACAAATTTACTGATCAATTCTTCAATATCCAGAGCCGACTCTGTTTGCTCAAATTCGTCGCCTTCTTGCATAAAATCTTCTTCGCCTCCAGGCGTCACTTTGATGTATTTATCACCAATAATTCCGGAGGTTCTAACGGATGCAATCGAATCCGTTGATAACTTTACTGTGTTTGGAACTTGCATGGTAACCACAGCTTCTTGCCGTTCAGTATCATAAATAATCGACGTCACTTTACCCAGCTTAACGCCAGACAGTTCAACCGATGCGCCATCTTTAAGGCCCGAAACAGAGGTGAATCGTCCAACGACCTGATAGGAATTATCCTGTTCAAACAGGTTCAAATCGCCCATCTTAACAGCCATATAAGCTAAGGCAGCAATTCCCGCGATAACAAATAGTCCCACGTAGAATTCAACTTTGAGTTGTCTCATGAATCATTTCCAACTTAAAAAATAGTTAAATCATAAAGGCAGAGATTAAATAATCTGCCACCAATACAGAAATCGATGCCAGTACTACCGCCTGAGTGGTAATACGACTTACGCCTTCAGCCCCATAAGAGCCCTCGCGATCCAGATGAAGCAAGAAACCTTTGCCCGTTGATATCCACACGATGATCAAACCAAAAACAAAAGACTTCACCAGCCCCATATTAATATCGACCCAATCAACGGACGAATACATGCCATAAAAATAGGCACCTGAAGGCACATCAAAAATCCAGACGCCCGCAACATACCCGCCCAGAATGCCAACCACATCGCTGATAGCTACCAACAAAGGTAACGAAATGATGGTTGCCCAAAATTTAGGGACCATTAAAAAACGATAAGGATCAATGGCCATACATTCCAAGGCGTCCAGTTGTTCGTCGGTACGCATAATGCCTACCTCGGCGCACATTGCAGAACCTGCCCGACCAATCACCATCAGAGCGGTCACAACAGGCCCCATCTCGCGAATCATACTGAGCGCAACCACGGTGCCTAAGCGATCAACGGCGCCAAACTTGTTCAGCTCATAATAAAGTTGCAGCCCCAAGACCAAACCTATGGTTAAACTGGCGGTTACAATCACAAAGGTCGATTTAGCACCAATAAAATGCAGTTGCTTGATAATCGGCCCAAGCTTGATAGGCCAGCTAAACATTCGACCAAGGGCACGCAATAGGAACAACGTCAGATAACCCGCCTGCTCGCAGTTATAAATAACACTCTGCCCTAATCGGCTAATCATATTAATCATGGATACGTCCCGGAATTGGTCGACTGGCTTTGGTTCGGGTCAATAGGTCCAAATATTCGTCAGGAGAAATCGGATCGCGAGCGGCACGACGGTTGAGCAGATTCTGCACGTGTTGATCCTGGCTTTGTTTCACTTCATCAACGGTTCCCGTGATCACCATTTTGCCTTTGTCGAGAATGGTAATACGGTCTGCAATACGAAACGCACTTTCTAACTCGTGAGTCACAACAACAATGGTCATATCCATTGCTTGTTTCAACTCCAGAATATACTCGTCTAGCTCTGCTGCAACAACGGGATCGAGCCCAGCAGAAGGCTCATCAAAGAACAATAACTTTGGGTCCATCACAACCGCTCTGGCTAGCGCGGCACGCTTAATCATGCCACCAGATAGCTCAGATGGCATCAAGTCATCAAAACCGGATAAATTCATCATATCCAGCTTCAGGCGACTCATAATGCGAATGGTATTTTCATCCAGATTGGTGTGCTCTCGAAGCGGCAGCTGGACATTCTCAATCAGTGACATGGAACCAAATAATGCCCCGCCCTGAAAAGCCACCCCAATGTTTCGACGTAACTGGTAAAGCTGCTTACGATTGGCATTCACCACGTCAATCCCCATGATATCCACAGAACCTGACGTCGCTTTGTTGAGCCCCAGCATGGTTCTGAGCAACGTGCTTTTACCAGAACCACTACCTCCCATAATGACCAACACTTCTCCTCGGTTCACTTCAAGATTTAACTCATCGAGAATCTGACGCTCACCATAATGCGTGGTGAGCTGCTCAATCTTGATGATGCCTGGCGCTGTTTGGTCGTCGGTTGTGGTCATTTTTCTGTTCTTTATGGTTTTATTTTCAGCCTCAAAGGGCTGCCATCTATGTTTGTAACTACTGACAGAAACAAACTCTTTTAGAAAGAATAAGGTAGCGCTATCTTCTCACAAAACACTTTATTTTATCCTGCATATTTATGTAACAAACTACAAACTTTTTTGCTGACCAATGCCTCAAAATCCCCATTGGGTCACTGGATCTGGTTTGTTTTTTGAGCTATTGATCTATTAATAAACAAGCGAAGTTACATTATGAAAACCTCAAACTACTTACGTCAGGCAAAACGCAGAAGCCATCGTCCAACCACTGAAAAGTCGAACTGGCAGGACAAAATTATAGGCAAAAACCACCTTATCTCGGTGCTCGACATTAACCGGGCTCAATTGGAGGTTTGGTTAAAGTCCGGTATGCCCGTGTTAAAAACAGGCAACCATGGCAATGAGTGGGAATTTGACCTGGTCGCAGTGAAGGCCTGGCTCCAAAGTAACCATCTAAATCATCCCGGCGAAGCTTAATTTTCTTCTTCTGTTGTTTCTTCTTTATCTACATCCAGTACTTGGCTCGGTGGCGGATCACCTTGAACAATGACAATTTCTACTCGTCTGTTTTTTGCTCGCCCGTCTGCCGATGCATTATCAGCTAACGGTTTGGTATCAGCATAGCCCGTAATAACAAAACGATCTCGCTCCAGCTCTCCAGAACGCAACAGTTCACGAACCACAGAACCAGCACGTCCACCAGACAATTCCCAGTTCGATCGAAAACGATCAGTATCGATAGGAATATTGTCAGTGTGTCCAGCAACTCGCACCTCACCATCGGTTTCGAGCAAAATATTTTTTATCTTATTAATTACTGGCAAAAAGGTTCGTTTAATCCGTGCCGAGCCAGAACCAAAAGAACCATTTTCGCGGATCCGAATAACAACCAGCTTACCATTGGTCAACAACTCAACTTGACCCGAAGCCAACTCTTGCGACATTTTTTTCGCTATATCTTTTGCTAGCTCTTCGGCTTCTTCGATAGCAGCTTGCTCACCTTCTCCCACGTCAGAACTTTCGCCCATGCCGGTATTGGTTTCTGAGCCTTCACCTTGATCCGGCTCTTCTTCAGTGGCTTCATCAAAATCCAGTGTTTCTTTGGTGATCTCTACCGTATGTTGCATGATGGATTCGATCATCGTAGGGGTGGGTTTGCCTGGAGAGAACTCTTGTGCGATCACACTAGTACCTTTGGGAATGTCTTTAACTTCCACTTTGTTTTGAACACCAAAGGCATATTTCATTGAGCCAGCGATCTGCTTAAACTTAAGTACGTCCATTTCAGAAAACGCTAGCAACAATACAAAGAAACACATCAACAGAGACATAAGATCGGCAAAGGTCCCCATATAAGCGGGGAGTCCTTCGGGAGGGCAATTACACTCTTCTTCGTCACTCATGAGCGATTATCCATCATCGCCAGAAGGACGTTTGGATTCAGCCAGATAACCATGTAAAACCTGCTCGATAACGCGTGGATTTTGCCCCGCCTGAATACCAAGCAAACCGTCAATCATCAAAGTTTTGGCAACTTTTTCTTCTTCATCACGTTTGCCCAATTTCTCTGCAATGGGAATGGCCATCATGTTGGCAATCATCGCACCATAGAGCGTGGTTAATAACGCAACCGCCATAGAAGGGCCAATAGACTTGGGGTCATCCATATTACCTAACATGGCTACCAATCCAACCAGAGTACCGATCATCCCCATCGCAGGAGACACATCGCCCAGGGCTTTAAAAATATCTTTTCCTTGCTCATGACGTTTTGATGCCATTTGCACATCTTTACTGAGGATCGCTTTAACCACTTCGCCATCATGCCCATCGACAAGCAGGCCGACTCCTTTCTTCAAAAAAGGATCTTCTATTTCTGCGCCTTCGAGAGATAGTAATCCTCCTTTGCGAGCCAAGTCGGCTAACTCAACCACCTTGGCGATAATTTCATCACAGTTAGGCGATTTAAAAGTGAGTGTTTTTAGCCCAGCTTTTGCAGCGCCGACAAAGTTCCCCATAGGAAACTGCCCCATCACCACAAAATGGCTGCCAACCACCACAATAAGTATGGAGCCTACATCAATAAACTGAGCAAATCCGCCGGCCAGAACCATTGCCATAGCGACAATCCCGGCCGCGCCAACCAAACCTACCAGAGTTGCTATATCCACCTGTTAAATAGCCTCTTTCATCTTCTTTGTCTTATTTGAATCCAAGAACAGCAAGGCACGCATACACTTGACTACCAAGCACTCGGGGTTGCCTGTCTAGGGAGAGTTGGTGCAACACCACGTGCGCCAGTTAGAAACCATTCAGTTCGTAAAGCAAACCCCAAAAAGCCCAGCTGTTTCTTTGCAGTGCTTTTAATGAAAAGATTAGTCAGTTTTAAGACAGTTTCCAGTATCTTGCTGAAAATAATCGAAATTCTGACGTATTCCAGCGACACCAAACACTACTGCTGAACACCGATTATTGACCTTTTGTTGAAATTATAGTTAGTTAACTCTTTTTCATCGCCCAAAATCCCCACTCGAGATTCGGTTTTCTTCCGCGCCATTTTGAGCGACAATAGGCCCCCTCGTTTTAAACGAGATAACTTTGAAGCAGGAAATAACTGAATGACTAAAGAACCAACCCAGGATAGTTTCGAAACGCGACTGTCACGGCTGGAAAATATAGTGGAGACAATGGAGCAAGGTAAGTTGTCACTGGACGAAGCGCTTAAGCACTTCGAAGAAGGCGTAAAACTCACCCAAAATTGCCAGCAAATGCTCGACAATGCGCGCCAGCGAGTCAAAGTCCTGTCTAATGATCAACAGCTTGACGATTTTGCCAGCCCTACAGAAGAATAATTCATGTCGTTTGAGTCTTTTAAAAGCGAGTTTCGAACTCGTATTGAACAGTGTCTAGAAAGCCATTTACCTGCTGCGACCATCACACCAACCAGGCTACATGAAGCCATGCGCTATGCCGCTCTCAATCCTGGCAAGCGCCTGCGTCCACTGCTTACTTATGCAACAGGCCATATTTTTTCGGCTCATAACGACGATCTGGATATCCCCGCCATGGCAGTTGAGCTGATTCATGCCTATTCATTAGTCCATGATGACTTGCCTTGCATGGATGATGATGACTTACGTCGTGGACGCCCTACCTGCCATATCCAGTTTGATGAAGCCACTGCGGTACTTGCAGGTGACGCATTGCAAACCCATGCCTTTGATCTGATGATCAATGGCGCATTCTCAGCTCAGGCAGAAAACAACCGTATTCCAATGCTTGCTCTGCTGGCTCATGCCAGTGGCTCACTGGGTATGGGTGGTGGACAAGCCATTGACCTGGCTGCAACAGGCCAGCAACTGTCGTTGCCAGAACTTGAAACCATGCACACCATGAAAACAGGGGCACTGATATCGGCCTCGGTTGAACTCGGCTATCTGTGCAGCGGTCAAAATGACAGCCATATTAAGCAGGCATTGTCTCGCTACAGCAAAGCAATTGGGCTGGCTTTTCAGATTAAAGACGACATTTTGGATATCGAAGGAGACACCGAGCAGCTTGGCAAGCCTAAAGGTTCAGACCAAGAAGCCGACAAAGCAACATACCCAGCACTGTTGGGGCTCGATGGTGCCAAGCGTCATGCGCAACTTCAAGTTGAAGAAGCGTTAGAGGCCTTAGAAAACTTGCCTTATAATACGCAGCTCTTAGAATACTTCGCCCAACACATTATTAACCGCGACAGTTAATTTTGGGCAATTTATAAACGATTTAGCCAAAAATCGTTGCCAACAGAAAATCAATGGAGTTCAACCGTTCAATGAATGCCAATATTGCAGATTATCCACTCTTAAAAATGATCGATAGTCCTGCCGATTTACGGGCGTTGGAAGAAACGCAGTTACCTTTGCTTGCCGAAGAACTCCGCCGCTACCTCATTAATACCATCAGTCGCTGTGGAGGACACTTTGCAGCGGGCCTCGGAACCGTTGAACTGACTATCGCTCTGCATTATTTGTACAATACTCCCGAAGACCGTATTGTCTGGGATGTTGGCCATCAGGCATATCCACATAAAGTACTAACAGGTCGCCGCGAGCGCCTGGAAACCATTCGCCAAACAGATGGGTTGCATCCGTTCCCGGTACGTACCGAAAGCGAGTACGACACTTTTGCAGTCGGTCACTCCAGCACCTCCATTAGCGCCGCTTTAGGCATGGCCATCGGTGCGAAACAACAAGGTATTGATCGCAAAGCAATTGCAGTCATTGGCGACGGAGCTATGACGGCCGGTATGGCCTTTGAAGCGATGAATCACGCATCCGATACCGACACCGATCTGCTGGTCATTTTGAATGACAACGACATGTCGATTTCTGAAAATGTCGGTGGTCTTAATAACTATCTCGCCAAAATTTTATCGGGACGTTTTTATTCGTCGATCAAAGAAGGTGGCAAAAAAGTTCTTAAGAACATGCCTGCCATTTCTGAATGGGCACACCGCGCCGAAGAACACATGAAAGGCATGATGTTGCCAGGCACTTTGTTTGAAGAATTAGGGTTTAACTATATTGGTCCTATCGATGGCCATAACCTTGAAGCTTTGGTGCAAACCCTTAGTAATATGAAGCAGCTAAAAGGCCCACAGTTTTTGCATGTGGTTACCAAGAAAGGGAAAGGCTACGAACCCGCCGAAAAAGATCCCATTGCTTACCATGGCGTACCTATTTTTAATCCTCAAGAGGATTCCTTGCCCAGTGGTGGTAAGAAAAAGCTGACCTATTCGAATATTTTTGGTCAATGGCTCTGTGATATGGCCGCTGAAGATGAACGTCTTGTCGGTATCACCCCTGCCATGCGCGAAGGCTCCGATCTTATTGAATTTTCGCGACAATACCCAGAGCGCTATTACGACGTAGGTATTGCCGAACAACACTGTGTCACCCTCGCTGCTGGCTTGGCATGCGAAGGCGTCAAACCCGTAGTTGCAATCTATTCGACTTTCTTGCAACGCGCTTATGATCAATTGATTCATGATTGCGCCTTACAAGATCTGGATGTTTTGTTTGCTATTGACCGTGGTGGTTTGGTCGGTGGTGATGGAGCGACTCACAATGGCGCTTTTGATTTAAGTTATCTTCGCTGCATTCCTAACATGGTCATTATGGCTGCTGCCGACGAGAACGAATGCCGTCAAATGCTTTACACAGGCTATCAATACGAAGGTACCGCTGCCGTGCGCTATCCTCGTGGTGCGGGCACAGGTGTGACACCAGAGCAAACCATGACAGCGCTCGAGATAGGTAAAGGGCGTCTTATTCGAAGTGGACAAAAGATCGCAATTTTGTCATTTGGCTCAATGTTAGAAACAGCAAAAGAAGTGGGTGAAACTCTTGATGCGACGGTTGCTGATATGCGTTTTATCAAACCCATTGATGGTGCATTGATCACTGAGCTTGCAGGCACTCACGATGCCATCGTAACGTTGGAAGAAAACGCCATTAGTGGCGGGGCAGGAAGTGCTGTGAACGAATATATTCTCGATAAAGGCCTATCAGTCAAAGTAAAGAATATTGGCTTGCCTGACCTCTTTGTTGAACATGGTGATCACGCGGATCTGATGAAACGCTTAGGTTTAACATCAGATGCTATTACCGAGACACTGCGGACTTGGACAACAAACTAAGCCAGCTTATCCGACCCTGTAAATTATTCTGTGTATCTGCCAGTTCACATATATTCATCTAAGCGGCCATCAAAAACAATCATAAAATGATTTAAGGCCGCTTTCCAATTTCTAATCGGCATAGTCCACTTTTTTGAAG
>NZ_JAMXSB010000014.1 GCF_024124665.1 Pleionea sp. CnH1-48 | reverse complement strand
ACCCAGCACTCCGGTTATGGCAGTATTGAGCGTCAAGACACAGAATTGACGTTTGATGATCATACTTCCATTGGCAGTGATGACGGCTATCAAGAAATTTTAGACGATGAGCGAACGCCGTTACTGAATACCCAGCACTCCGGTTATGGCAGTATTGAGCGTCAAGACACAGAATTGACGTTTGATGATCATACTTCCATTGGCAGTGATGACGGCTATCAAGAAATTTTAGACGATGAGCGAACGCCGTTACTGAGTACCCAGCACTCCGGTTATGGCAGTATTGAGCGTCAAGACACAGAATTGACGTTTGATGATCACACCTCAATCGGAAGTAATGATGGTTATCAAGAGCTACTTGACGATGAGTTAGATATCCATGACTTTAAACCTCATGTAAGCAATGATGACGAAAGAGAGCTAGCCGAATTCCTTTCAAACAAAGGCTAGTTAAGAAGGGTTGTTTGGGGATTACCTCAGCAACCCAAAACTCACAAAGAGATAAAAATCACTTAAAATTATCGATATTTGGGTCGAAATATGCAGAAAATATGGAAAAGTCGGCAAATATTGCCAGTTGGCTAAAATTAAACCAACTAAAGATTCCATTAGCTAAATCGATCCATTAAAATCCGCTTTCGCTTGAATCAAGCCAATCGTTTGTTATCAGTTGGGAGCTGCAATGGGATTAAGGTTACGAATTAATCTGGTATTGTCATTTACTTTTATTCTGGGGCTGGTCGCTTCTGGCGTCTTTTTGCACCAACTTCTGCATGAAAATGCAAAGAATGGCATTATCCGTGATGCAGAGCTGATGATGGCATCAGCAAAAGCAATCCGCGGCTACACCGTTGATCAAGTGCGTCCTCACTTGCAACGTATTAATAACAATGAGTTTTTACCTCAAAGTGTACCGGCTTTTGCCGCAGCAGAGACGTTTCAGCGCATTAAAGAAAGCTACAACGGTTACACCTATAAAGAAGCCACGCTAAATCCAACCAACCCAAGAAACAAAGCAACAGATTGGGAAGCGGATCTCATTGGCGAATTTATTAATGACCAAAGCATTGATGAAACCATTACCATCAAAGACACCGACCACGGCCAGTTTCTTTATATCGCACGTCCTATAAAAATCGAAAATACCGCTTGTTTAAGCTGTCATAGCACGCCAGCAATGGCTCCTAAGAGCATGATCGAAAAGTACGGTCTTGATAATGGCTTTGGCTGGACACTGGATGAAATCGTTGGGGCACAGATGATTTCTATTCCTATGGACATTCCTATTCAAGAAGCCCAAGATGCTTTCAACATGTTTATGCTGATGATCTCGGGGATTTTCATATTCTTGTTTGTTGTCTTAAACATTATGTTGGAAAAACTGATTATTAGACCTATTACTCAAATTTCATTTGAGGCCAATGAGATCAGCACCAACAGTGTGACTCTTCCAGAAGAAGGCGAAGAAGCCAATAAGGACGAAATCGAAGAGCTGATTGTTTCGTTTAACCGTATGCGCCAAAGTTTAAGTTCTTCCATCAGAATTTTAGAGTAACTTTATCGAGCCACGGCAGCTGGTCGTGGCTCATTGCTCTCCCCTACTTTCTCAAACCTATTCATTCAATAATCTTTTTTAAAGAGTGCTCTTCTACTAACTCTTCTGTTTGTTCAAACACCGACTTAGCTTTCATTCATACCCACAAGTTGAGATAACCTGACATTTATTCCCGGTTTCGTCCCCAGTTTAAGTAGGAAAGAAGGTTTTTCTCGGTTTATGATTTGCTCTATTCAACCCACGAATAACAACAACAAAAAATGGAATGCAACATGTACGTTGGCCAGGCAGACTGGCCTTTTTTTAATATCGCTAAATCATGTTTTATCATTAACTAAGGCTTTATAATAAGCCTCCACATTTGATCGCTATGAGCACAAGCCATCTTTCATTTACTACTGCACTTCTTAGTCCCCCTGATTGTCGCCAAGCTATTTTTTGGTGAGCATTGGCAACGGGCTTTCTTACTCATGATGTTAACGATGATCATCGATATTGATCATCTACTGGCTGATCCTATTTATGATCCCACTCGGTGCAGTATTGGATTTCACCCTTTACATACCCCGCCCGCCATGGTCGTCTATGCCATACTTTGCGGTTTTCGCAAAACTCGCGCCCTTGGCGTAGGGCTTGTTATACATATGCTTCTTGATTCTATGGATTGTTTTGTAAATACCGGTGCCTGGTATACCTTGAGCTAATTCAACATCATTCAATTTTCGCGACACCAGCAATGAAAATCCAACTGCTCAGTGATTTACATCTAGAGTTTGCCCCCTTTGAATATCAACCAACCGATGCTGATGTGGTTGTGTTGGCTGGCGATATTCACACCAAACATCGAGCCATTGATTGGATAAAGACTCATATAAAAAACAAGCCAGTGATTTATGTGTTGGGCAATCACGAATACTACAAATCGGCCTACCCGAAATTGCTCAAAGATTTAAAACAACATTATGCCCCCCCAAACGTGTTTATCCTCGAACAGGATTTTGTCAGTATTGATGTATACAATTTTTTGGGGTGTACTTTATGGACCGATTTTGAGTTGTTTGGCGATGCTAAAGTAGCTGGTTATCACTGCCAGCAAGTCATGAATGATTATAGAAAAATACGACGCTCGCCCAGTTTTTCTAGACTGCGCTCAGTCGACACGGCGATTTTTCATTTTCATTCTCGCAAATGGTTAGAAGAAACTCTGCTTAAACATCAGGGAGAAACCAACATTGTGGTCACTCATCATGCGCCTTCGATTCTTTCCGTTGCAGAACATTATCGAAGCGAGTTGACCACAGCTGCCTATGCTTCTGACTTAAGTGCCCTAGTAGAGCACTATCAACCATCTCTTTGGTTACATGGGCATTTACACAACAGTTCAAAATACGTTATAGATGGTTGCCGGATTGTCTGTAACCCCAAAGGCTACTACAACCAAGAAAACCCTGATTTTGACCCAGAATTTTGTATAAATGTATAAAAAGCCATAAAAAAACAACTAAACAAAGGCAGCTCTTTTGCCTCAGAAAAAACCAACTAACTAACTTATTGAAAAATAAAAATATTCAAACAACAAAACTCTTAATAAAAATTGGTTACTATATACTATAGTTAATACAAAACCATCAATGGAGGCCCGAGCAACGTGGAGTTTGATACAATTTTTAATGCCATAATATTTCTTGCGGCGGCCGTTATAGCTGTTCCTTTGTTTAAGGTTGCTCGTTTGGGCGCCATATTAGGTTACCTGGTGGCGGGAGTCGTGATAGGCCCTTTTGGGCTGGAGTTTATCGATCAAGCAGAAGAAGTGCTCCACTTTGCTGAACTCGGCGTTGTTTTGCTGCTTTTTGTGATAGGGCTGGAACTCAACCCAGAGAAACTCTGGCAAATGCGTAACCTGATTGCAGGATTAGGTGCCGGCCAGCTTGCCGTGACGGCCGTTACCGTATTTGGCATTGTCTTATTAATTTTTAATCAGCCAACCAACATTGCAGTGGTTATTGGCCTGGCTCTGGCTTTGTCATCCACAGCCTTTGCTATTCAACTAATGTCTGAGCGAGACTTATTGGGCTCCGGTATCGGTCAGCGTGGCTTTGCTATTTTGTTAATGCAGGATCTTGCGGTTATCCCCATTTTGTTAACTGTTCAAAGCATGTCGCAGCAACAGCAGGATGCCAGTCACCTCACCTGGTGGATGGCTGCTCTCAGCATCATTGGCGTATTGATTGCTGGCCGTTATCTACTAAATCCACTACTGCGCTTAATCGCTCGTTACGGCAGCAGCGAGATTATGACCGCCGCTACCTTGCTGATTGTATTAGGCATCGCGTTGACGATGGAAGAAGTGGGCTTTTCGATGGGGCTAGGAGCTTTCACAGCAGGAATTCTGCTGGCGAACTCCAGCTTCAGACACCAGCTAGAAGCAGAGATTGAGCCTTTTAAAGGCTTGTTACTGGGTTTGTTCTTTATTTCTATCGGAATGAATCTAAACCTGCCGCTGTTGTTAGAAAAGCCACTATTGCTGATTGCTGCAGCTTTATGTCTGATCGCATTAAAGACTGCTATCATCGCCGCATTGTTGAAATTCTCAGGCGCATTACGTAAAGACAGCATTCGCATTGCTTTGATGTTAGCTCAAGGGGGTGAATTTGCCTTTGTGATCATGACACAGGCTCTGGATCTGAAAATTGTTGATGCCAACATCGCTGCCCATGTTTCTTTGATCGTCGGTTTATCGATGGCATTTACAGCGCCGATATTGATGTTGTTCGAGTTGTTGCCAGACAAATCTTCTGGCTCCAAAAAAGAGTACGACTCAACGTCAAACATTGATGAGCCCGAGGTTATCATTGCAGGCTTCGGGCGATTTGGGCAAATAGCTGGGCGTATCTTATCAGCCAACGACATTCCCTTTACTGCACTCGATAAGGACGCAGCGCATATTGAATTTGTAAAACGCTTTGGTAATAAAGTGTTTTATGGCGACGCTGCACGATTGGATCTACTCAGAGCTGCAGGAATAGAGCACGCGCGGCTGGTATTGGTTGCCGTGAATGATCCCAGTGATGCAGAAAAGATTGTGACGACAATTAACGAACACTACCCCGATGTTCAACTGGTCGTTCGAGCAAGAGACAGAAACAGCGTACTCAAATTACGCGCGTTGGGTGCCGACTGCATCGTACGAGAAACCTTTGCCAGCGGCTTATCGGCGGCTCGACATGTATTGACCGGAATAGGTTATAGCAACGAGCGGGCAGAATACAAAGTCAATGTCTTTAAGCATCACGATCAAGGGCTGCTCGACCAACAGGTCGCTCACTCTGATGATATGGATAAACTGGTAGAGATTGCCAAAGAAGGTCGTAAAGAACTATCACAGCTCTTCGAAAAAGATAAAGAGTTGTAATTCCAAAAAACAGCCCCCATCTCTGAATTGGAACATAGATTAAGAGATGGAGGCTGCCTGATGAAAAAGTGGGCACTGTTTCGTTTAGATGATAACGCCAACGAAATAGAGATGTTTCAGTTCGAACATAAAGAAGACGCCGACAACGCTCAGCAAGATTATGAAGCTCGCGGCCATAAACAAGTGTATTTTGTTAAACCCATACTGTCTGGTTCAGGGTTAACGGGTTTAAGTCACATCACCCTGTCTACCCAACAGCTCGATCACTCTTTTCAATTTTATACTCAACAGTTAGGCTTCACACCCAGGGCACGCTGGGATCAAGGCGCCTATCTGGTTCTTGGCGATCTCTGGCTATGCCTAAGTCTTGATGAACACCGACAGAGCAATCAAAAAGAATACACCCATATTGCCTTTTCCATTGATAGGAATCATTTTGACGCTTTAGCAAAACAGCTTATCGATGCAGACATTCCTCAATGGAAGCAAAACTCTAGCGAAGGCCAGTCACTTTATATTTTGGATCCCGACGAACATAAATTAGAAATCCATGTAGGTGATCTCGACAGTCGACTTGCCGCAATAGCCAAGAAACCTTATCAGGGTTTGGAGTTATTTTAGTCATAATGATCACAACAGATTAAGTGGCCTCTGCTGTGATCATCGAGAAACTCATTAGCTATCAAAAGAAAAACTCATCAAAGAACAACTCTGAGTCAATCCCAGGCTACGCTTTATCGTTGGAAACACTTTAGCACTGGCTACGCAGAGTCCCAGTTCTAGCCGTTGTCCTTTATCAAATTGATCATCGATACGTTGTTTTAAGTCAGGATCTAGTATCTTATTTTCACTGATTGCTTGAGCGTAGTAAAAAACATCTCTAAGAATAGAAGGCAGCTCACTGCCTCCTCCCACGGCCATCTGAATAATTTGAGCATCAACTCCTGCTTCTGCAGCCATGTTTATATTGAGCTGCAAACAAGCGCCACAATCTTCTGATAGTACGCCAGCCAATCTTGCCACCCAGAATACCTCGGGCGATAATTTCTCTCGAAGTCGAGCCATAGGCAAAAAACCAGCAAAGACTTCGTATGCGTCAATAGAAGAAGCCAGAAGCTCCTTCATATAAGTAGTGTCGTATTTATAGTGTGATTCAAACTGCTCGATTTCAGTAAGATAGTCATTGGTATTCATCGTCATTTCCTACAATATTTAATTAACCGATACTGTATTGACGATAGAGCAAAGTTGATTGTGACATACCTAAAAAAATATCAACAAATAACCTTTGCATGTCACAAATGGAATGTTTAAATCGTTCTCAGTAAGAATGAAAAAGCAGTACAGAGAACAATCATGCACACGCAAACTGACTTGATTCATATCTTTGAAGCAATGCGCCCAACATTGATGGGCCTGGCCTATCGCATACTCGGCTCAGTGAGTGATGCCGAAGATGCCGTACAAGATACTTATTTGAAGCTTATAAAGAGCGACACACAGGGTATTAATAATCCCAAAGCCTGGCTGTCTACTGTCTGCACGCGTCGATGCCTGGACATGTTGCGCTCAGCAAACAAAACAAGAGTCAACTATGTAGGAGCGTGGTTACCCGAGCCCATTCAGCAGGTTCAAGACGATGACCATAGTCATGAGCTCGCTGCCTCTCTTACGACGGATTTTTTGCTATTGCTGGAACGACTGACGCCCAAAGAGCGTGCCGCCTTTCTTTTGCATGAACTCCTTGAGCAAAGCTATTCTGATATTGCAAAAACGCTCACGGTAAGCGAAGTCGCCTGTCGAAAATTAGTCTCTCGAGCCAAAACTCATATTGGTCGCGAACATGTTCGCCAACAACTATCAACTCAGCAACAGGAAACACTCCTATCCAGTTTTGAGCAAGCGCTTCGTACGGGAGATACCACACATTTTGCCAAGCTGCTCACCGAAGATGTCACCTTAACGGCTGATGGCGGTGGTGTGGTACCAGCGCTGTTAGAATCTCTGGAAGGAAAAGAAAAAGTCTTACGCTTTATTGGTAAAAAGTTGCAACGTTACTGGCTAAACTACAGCTGGAATCTGGCTGACTTCAATCAATCACGGGCTGTTGTCGTTAAAGACGGCGACCAGATCATTGCCATTATGACGCTGGCCCATAACGCTAAAAACCAGATTTCACAAATTTTTATTCAACGTAATCCGAATAAGATGAAACATTTGCTTAATGCAAAAGAATAACGACAATGGGAGCTTTTAACTAAGCTCCCTAAAGGGTAAGTCGAATATTAATCCACTAACACCAAATTAACTCGGCGGTTTTGCTTGCCCTTTTTTTCTATTTTTTTGATCAACACCTGACCCACTTCGCTGGTGTTGCGAACATGAGTGCCACCACAGGGCTGCAAATCGACTTCAGGAATGTTCACCAAACGAACCTTTCCTGCTCCCATCGGTGGTTTTACCGACATGGTTCTTACCAGCTCCATATTAGCCTGTAATTCTTCGTCGCTGATCCAGGAGAATTCCAATGGTCGATTTTGTTGAACTAAGGCATTGATCTGTTCAGTCAACTCAGCCTTGTCTGGGGATTCAGGCATATCAAAATCCAGACGACCTTTTTCTTTGCTGATACTTCCACCAGTTACTGGAAACTTAAGTAATGCGCCGAGCAAATGCAAACAGGTATGAGTACGCATATAGCGATAACGCAAATCCCAATCGATAACGGCTTTAACGGTATCGCCCACGGCTAGAGTGTCTGGAACGGTCGATGCAATATGGCGAATACTGTTTGCATTCTCTTTGCATTTACGCGTATCAACAATATCAATAGACTCTCCCGAAGACGTTAAAAGGCACCCCATATCACCGGGCTGGCCACCGCCGAGAGGGTAAAAAATCGTTTGATCCAGTTCAATGCCTTGGTCTGAAATACTAATAACTTTTGCCTCACACTCTTTGAGATAGGCATCTTCCTGAAATAGCTTTATCGTCATCAATCATTCTCCTGGTCCGTAGAATCTTTAACAAACTAAAAGGACTGTCGTTAGAATTCAAGTTATTCATTCTGGGAGTATTCGAAAAAATTTTCCGATTAAGGTAACCTCACCATCACTCACAACAACACCGACCAAGCAATGAACCAAGAAGAAACCAACAAAGTCACCACTATCTATCTGGTTAGACATGGACAAACCGAATGGAATACGCAACGCAAACTGCAAGGATGTGGAGATAGCCCGCTCACTCAAAAGGGCGAACAACAGATCGAGGACATTGCTAAAAGTCTTACAAGTTTAGGTATACAAAAAATCTACAGTAGTCAGCTTGGTCGAGCCGTTAGCAGTAGTAAGATTTGCCAACGATGGCTTGAGTGTGAGCATCAGCAAGTGACTGCTTTAGAAGAGAGAGATTTCGGCGACTGGCAAGGTCAACTGATGGATGATTTACAGCAAGATCCTTTATTCCAACAAGTATTCGAACGCGTCAATGAGCTTAGTCCACCCAATGGAGAGTCAGGAACACATTGCGCCAACCGAATACACCAGGCCCTGTTAGACATTGCGAGCCAACATCTTGCGCAAAAGATTCTGGTAGTCACCCATGGCGAAGCGATGCGCTGCCTGCTAAGCCTATTTTCTGTTTATGAAGAAAAGAACGCTTTCGACAGCGTCAAAAATGGCCATTTGCTCACTTTACGGTTATCAAGCGGTCAATTAGCACTAGCAGAGTAATACACTCAAACCCATACACCCTTCTGGATCACACTAATACACTCCGGTGTATTAGTGTCTGCCTATCTCTTCATCTGCAACTAATAGTCAATAATATCAATATCTTAAGAGTGTCTGCGTATGCAGCGATCAAAAAACAGCCATAAAATACTTGCCTTAGTGTATAACTGTATTATAGTATTAATACACCAGATATTTCGAGGAAACGACAATGAACGATTTTTTATCTATCAGAGTCACTACAAGCTACAGGAAGCATCAACGACAACTTCGCAGTCTCTATACAAGAGGGTGTCTTACTATTGCTGCCATCCTGGTTCTACCAGAACTGGCGATACAAGATGCTCCGGTTTTAGAGCAGCCAGCCAGTATTGCAATTAATGTAGTTCAATGGGCAGCAACGAACTTACTCGGTTGGTAGGACATCTTAATGACAGATTCAGATCTAATTAACATGGAAATCTCCCCTTCTTCGGGGGTTCCAATCTACCGACAAATCATGGAACAAGTGCGCCAGGTGATAGCCAGTAATCATTTATCACCGGGAGAAAATCTCCCCTCAGTTAGGCACCTTGCTAGCCAGCTGGAAGTCAATCCAATGACGATTTCAAAGGCTTACAGCCTACTAGAAGCTGAAGGACTTTTAGAAAGACAAAGAGGTAAAGGTATGGTGGTATCAACAGCCCAAAATCAAATGTTAGATGTGAATCAACGATTGGAATTATTAAAGCCCAGTCTGGAAAAACTCATCAATGACTCTCGTCAGTTAGATATCCCATTAGACAAAATTTTTGAGTTGCTTAAGCAGTTGATTAAGGAAGCCAAATGAACACAGTTGTAAAAACACAAGGGTTAGTTAAAAGCTTTGGTAATAAACAAGTACTGCAAGAATTGGACTTTGCTGTCAATGAAGGATCGGTTATAGGCATTCTAGGCAACAATGGTGCAGGCAAGACGACGCTGTTAAAAACATTAATGGGACAATATAACGCTAACTTAGGCACTTCCCTTATCTTTAATGAAGATAGCAATAATCTAAGCATCGAATGTAAAGATAAAATTGGTTACGTGTCTCAAGAAGCCGATCTACTGCCCTGGATGACAGCTCATCAAATTATTAGCTATACAAAATCCTTTTACACCCAATGGGATGATGAGCTAACCAACCGATTACTCAACGACTGGAAGATCAACAGCAAGGAAGTCATCGAAGATATGTCGGTCGGTCAAAAGCAAAAACTCTCAATCATACTAGCCCTGGCGCACAAACCAGAGCTGCTTATTTTGGATGAGCCGGTAGCCAGCCTCGATCCATTAGCACGACGAGAGTTTATCAAAGAACTCATTGATATCAATTTGGATTTTAATAACACCATTATTTTTTCTACTCATATCACATCGGACTTAGAACGTGTTGCAGCAGAAATTATGATACTTAAAGAGGGGAAGAATTATTTTCAGGGCGATATCGACACCTTAAAAGAGAACATTGCCCGCATACATATTCAATGTAACGATCAAGTGCCCGAAACTCTGCCGCTTGCCAAAGTACTCAAAGAGCAACGTAGCGGTAAACAGATTAAAGTGACTGTTGAAAACCTCACTGAGTTGAATATTTCAGAGCTTGAACAAAGCCTTAATGCCAGCCTTCGTATCGAGCAGATGAGTCTAGAAGATATTTTTGTGGAGTGCCACCAATGAGTCCTGAGCGTACATTATTCAGAGCCATAGTACGTCATTCTAAATGGCAGCTTTCGGTATCTTTTGTGCTAGAAGTCTTTTTTATGGCTTTTGTATTTTTTATGGTCTATCTAGTCAGTGACCAACAAGAAGCATCTAATCGAGCAAGGCATGTTATTCCTGATCTTATGTTAATGGTCATGGCGATTACGGCCCCGGGAATTATTTCTCATACCATCAAGTTTTTTTTACTACAGCCGTACAACGATAGCTTGCCGAACTTTAGAAACTTACTTATTAAGTCTACGACACTCATTATTGGTATTGCGTTAGTGCCGATTTTCGCAGTCGCTTATATTGCTGAGGGTACCTTCCTGGTTAGTTCGCTCTTTGCACTGGCACTATTTCTTGCAACCTTTGGCATTAATTTTTTGAAGAAAAGATATCGACTTATCCTTTCTTTAATGGTTCTTTCTCTAGCCGTCTTTTGGTTAATACCAGCCAAAAACGCAACCGACTTTTCTTACTTTGGTATTAACGATCTCTTTGTTTCCTTTATATTGGTGCTTATCATAGTTTTGTCTCTGGCTCTTAATACTTACATTCTTAGCAAGAAGCCAATGCATCTACTATGTAAAGGTAAAGAAAAAGCACCAAGAAATTTTCAGGAAGAGTTTTTTAGCTATTACCATTCTCGTTGGTTTAAGTCCGCTTTTGACTGGATTAATCGCATTCGCTATAACTTGGAAAGTAAGAAGATCGCAAAACGACACTTAGTTAGCAAGCTAAACGCGGCTTTGCCGAGTGTCGGATTGAGCGGAGATAACCTTTATCGCTGGCTCCTCGTTGTTCCACTCATTCTTTTGGCGGCCACAGGCAATCTTGAGCCAGCTATCAGAGGGTTTGTAGATGGGTTTACTCAAGGCGAGACTGACAAAATGATTTTTCGCCTCGAGGATCTGGTTGCTATTGTTCTTATTGCCAGCTTCTCATTGAGCAGCACAGACTCACTATGCCATATAGAGAAGCGAGCAGGATTTTTTTCATACCTGCCCATCGCTCAAGGAAAATCTAACTTTGCTCGACTTATGATTAGACTGGCACACTTTCGAGTACTTAAAGAGATGATGCACTCTATTCTGAGTTTAGGACTTGTGCTTGCAATCACTCAGCCCAGCCTTTCGTTTTCTATTATGGTTTTAGGTTCAACGGTGTTTATTAAAACCATTGATCTTGTTGTATCCTATAACATATTTTTATTTCAGCCGAAAAAGCTGGCTAATGTCATCATCAACACTTTATCTCGAGTACTGTCAGTAATTTTAGTCGTGGCGATTATATACTCTGGCATGAGCTTGTCGTTTATTGCCGCAGCTCTGGTAGCCATAACCGCAGTATTGATCAGCTTTATCACGACACGTCATTACATTAACAATGGATTAGAGATAGTCTAATGGCAATCATCGTTATCATTATTATCTTCATACTGTTAGCCGTTGGTTTTTAAATAGGAAACAGCTGGTCAGCAATATCTTGCCAGCTGTTTCGTTTGCCTTTTACTCCCGCATAATCCATTACATAATTTAAATTACTGGCGGGTCTTATTAGCATATAAGCTAAGCACTTTTTCTGAAACTCATCATTAATAGTATTCAGATTGTAACCGTAGCCTTGAATAACCGCCTCGATTCTTTTTCTCTGTCCTTGCCCTAAAAACAGTATTGGTGTAAGCAATTCCAGTAAAGGATCACAACCAATAATTGCATCACCAAAATCAAGAACGCCAGATAAGCGCCAACCACTATTCTGCTGTTGCACCATCAGGTTATCCTGATGTAGGTCCATGTGGATCAGGCAAGGTGCCTGAGTGTCATAAAAGCCTTTGTGCGCAGACAAGTACTCCTGACAAGTTTCCAATAAAGGAGTAGCCAGTTGGTTACGTTTATGCCTGGCGTAGGACTCAGCGATCAGTTTCTTTAAGTAAAGATGCCAATCGACCGCAATCGGATTGTTTGTCTCTACCTGTAGCTGATGGATCTGCCTGGCCAGCGCTCCAACTTGATAAGACAAACTTTGCTTATCAACTTCTGCGAGTTCATCCCACACATCTCCCAAACTCGCGCCTTCTAAGCGACTGATAACCAAATAGACCCAGCCATCCATTTCACCATAAGCTAATAGGTCTGGTGTATTTAATTCAGCGCTCGATAACAACAAAGGCTGTTGTGCCGCCAGTTGCAGGCCCACTACTTCTGCATCCGCTTGATAGCGCCAATGATGAGGAACCAATTTCACGATGAGGTCAGGACCACAGGCGAAAAGTGCATTACCGCCTTTGCTGATCCGATGAATGGAATCAAATTTTAATTCGTGCTTCTGTTTGATAAACTCCAATGCGGGCAGCCAACTGTCTAACCCAGGTTTATCTAAAAAAGAACACACCTGTTCATAGGAATATTCTTTTGGTAACAACATGAATACGACTATCCTTTATTATTAGAACGATGTTTAAAGCAATCCGTTACGTGATCATCTACCAGTCCCGCAGCTTGCATAAACGCATAACATATCGTCGAACCAACAAATGTAAATCCTAATTTTTTTAACGCTTTGCTCATAGCATCCGATTGCTCAGTGGTTGCAACAGCTTCATCTAACGATCCAAGGTGATTGACGATGGTTTTACCATCAACAAACGACCAGATGAAATCACTGAACATGCCTTTCTCTGGAAAGTGTTCAAGATAGGCCAGAGCGTTTTTTCGAAAGCCAAACACTTTAAGCTTGTTACGAATAATACCAGGATCTTGCAATAACTCATTAAGTTCATCGTCGGTCATTGCAGCCATTTTTTTGATATTAAAACGATGAAAAACTTTGCGATAGTGAGCACGCTTTTTTAATACAGTGATCCAACTTAATCCAGCCTGAGCGCCTTCCAGCAAGAGCATTTCAAATAACTCTCGATCATTGTAAACGGGCACACCCCATTCTTCATCATGATATTTAACGTAGAGAGGGTCATCACCGCACCAACTACATCTAACAATTGTCATTATTTTTTACCTTTTGCAAAAAGTCCTGCAGTCGTTTGCCAGGTTCAGAGTTAAAACGCTGCGCTAACTGCTCGAAGTTAATTATTCTATCCAATCGAAAACTTCTAAAATCATCCCGCAGATCGCACCAGGCTACCAGTGTCCAGGTCTGCCCCCAAAATACCAATCCCAAAGGAGAAATCACTCTTTGACTCTGCTTTTTTTCAGCATCCCGGTAGTCTATTTTTACTTTACGCCGATGACGAATAGCATGTCTTAGTGTTGCCATCGGACGCCGCAATTCCTCTGGAACATGAAAGTCAGGCGCAAGCACATAAAGCTCAGCAATATGATTTTTTAATGAGGGTGGCAAAATCTTTTCGATCTTGTTTAATACTTTATCAGCATGGTCACTTAAGTCAGTGTCCATCCATGCCTTGGCCATTTGCAGTCCACTGACCAAAGCTTCTACCTCGCCCGCATTAAACATAAGTGGAGCTAAATCATAATGGCGAAGCAGATACCCAACCCCCGCTTCGCCTTCAATATCCACTCCAGATGCTTGCAGATCTTGAATGTCTCGATAAATCGTTCGCACGCTTACTTCAAGTCGCTGAGACAGATACGCAGCAGTCGTTAACTGACGATCACGTAAAATCTCAACAATCTGGAATAATCGATCGGCTCTTCTCATAAAATATCAACTGGCCTCCTGCCAGTGACTTTCATCATGACACCAATCACTCAAGTGATTAAGTTGCTGGCGACTTAAAATCTGTCGATAAGATTGAAACTCCTTGTGATCACCGGAACTTCCAACTCCAGTCAGCATACGTTGCGCTTGTAATAACTTTGCTCTCGATTGCCAGGTAACAATATCAATATAATGATTCGACTTATCAATATCGGCCAGCGTTTCAAACGCCAGACAACCGCTCATTTGAGTTACCAAAAAACGCATTCTGGGTAAAAGCTCCGAGCAAAAACCCTCCTCTAAACCAGGCGCTACTCGATAATGGATCACTTCCCGGACGATAGATTCTGTCATTGCCCTACTCCAGCAATGGTAAATGCTGGATTTTCAATAAGACCAACATGATTACCATCAGGATCAAGGATAGAGGCTACTTTGACTCCGCCACCCACATCCTGCAAAGGCTCTCCAATCTTTGCGCCACGTCCTTGATACAGCTCTAAACTGGCTTCCAGATTATCAACGCGCCAATAGCTGAGTACGGGATGATGCCGTGATGGGTTGTCGTTGCTTTCATCAAGTAACAGCCCCAGCTCAAACCCACCGACGTTGTAGCCAACATAAAAAGGTTCGTCAAAATAAGGAGTTATCTCGAATATTTGAGCAAGCCATTGTTTTGTTCGCGATAAATCAGAGACGTTATAGATAGTGGTTGCGAGTTGCTGAATCATAAATTTTCTCCAGATGGGTGTCGGTTTATGAGTAGTATACTGACACCCTACTGACAGCATTATGTCAGTAGTCTGGCATTATCGCCAACCCTTCAGGCAAGTTAAAAATTAATGATTTCAAAGATAGGATCAGGGAAGTGGACACTTCCCTGATTGGGTATGAAGACTACTTTCTAGAGCGATAATCACTTAACTGCATCGAAAAGTTAACACTTCTCAACCCCATGTCATGGCCCCATTTGATAGCAGAATCCAGATTTTTAAAACAACGTTGCTCTTTGCGCTTGGTATAAACCTGACGAATAACCGCACCGTCGTTATAGTGGATAAAGCCTTTATAAGCTTTGTTTTCAATTGAAAACTTCAGCGTAAAATCAACAATAACGCCAGCTTCCAACAACATTTCGATTTCCTTTTGATTAATAGGAAGACACTCTTGCGTATTCACACAATCACCTCAATTTCATTTAACAATATTGATCCCTTCTGATCGATAACAATCAGTTTCCTTAAAGCTTGTTTTACCCACTTAATCCCTAGTGAAGTAAAAATTCCTTTGCTCAGCTATCCAACCATCCTTGTTGAGTTCGAACGTCTACAAACCAACCCATAAAACCGATCTTCTTGTTCTAATTTTATCAGTGTGGTTTTAGTACTCATCCGCCCCTAAATAGTAGGAACAAGTAATTTATAAAGTTTATCTTTTCAAATAACAAGCCAAATAAGTGGATTCTCTTGATATTATCCGTAGCCGTTTTCTTTCGCTATCCTTCATCAACTCATAAGCCGACAAAGCCATCAAAAGCGCAACTCCATGCCAAACAGTCCATCTACTTTATAAAAATATCCAAACCATAAACCTATCTTTCTGCCCCCCAAAAGTACCTCATTGGTAGCAGGAACCGAAAGACCCGACAATTTTAAGAATTGAGTTCATTTTGGTCAATGGTAAACATTAACAACTCACCTTTAATGTTCTATATTGCTCTCTTATCATGCTCAAAAAATAGACTATTTCACTTCATTTCATCCATTGGCTCTCTAATATCCTCTCCTCTGCTGCAACGGTATTACTTGCTTCACAATTTACCCCATAGGAACCCCCGCCAAGCCCTGATATAATCGCCACTTTGCCACAATCAGTGCTGTCAAATTAACAGGAGAACCACGTTGGCTGGAATATCAAGCGCGCCCCAGACTTTTCAAGGTCTAATCATGGCGCTTCAGGAGTATTGGTCCAATCAGGGGTGTGTCATCGTTCAACCTCTGGATCTTGAAGTCGGTGCCGGCACCTTTCACCCCGCCACCTTTCTACGAGCAATTGGCCCTGAACCATGGAATTCAGCTTATGTGCAGCCTTGCCGTCGTCCTACCGATGGTCGCTATGGCGACAATCCGAATCGCCTGCAGCACTATTATCAGTACCAGGTTGTATTAAAACCTTCTCCTAAAAACATTCAAGAGCTCTACCTTGGTTCTTTGAAAACGCTAGGCATTGATCCTCTTGAGCATGATATTCGCTTTGTCGAAGATAACTGGGAGTCACCCACTCTGGGAGCCTGGGGATTAGGCTGGGAAGTCTGGCTTAACGGTATGGAAGTTACTCAATTTACCTACTTTCAACAGGTAGGTGGTTTGGAGTGTCGTCCTGTAACGGGTGAAATAACCTACGGTCTTGAGCGCATCGCTATGTATCTGCAAGGCGTCGACAACCTATTTGATCTGGTCTGGACCGAAGGTCCTCAAGGTAAAGTCACCTATCGTGATGTTTTCCATCAGAACGAAGTAGAAATGTCGGCTTATAACTTTGAACATGCCGATACAGACTACTTATTTGGTTTCTTTGACTATTGCGAAAAAGAGAGCCAGTCATTAATTGAGAAAGGCCTGCCATTACCTGCCTACGAAATGGTCTTGAAAGCATCTCACGCGTTTAATCTGTTAGATGCACGACACGCCATTTCTGTGACTGAGCGTCAGCGCTATATTTTACGAGTCAGAGCTTTATCCAGAGCGGTAGCCGAAGCTTACTACCATTCGCGAGAAGCATTAGGTTTTCCAATTTGCCAGCAGCAGGAGGCAAAATGAAGCAAGTTGAAGATTTTTTGGTAGAGTTAGGAACAGAAGAACTCCCACCCAAAGCACTGACCAAACTGGCACAGGCATTCCATGATAATTTGATTGCCAGCTTACGTGACAACGAGCTGAGCTTTACTGACAGTGAGTGGTTTGCAACGCCCAGACGGTTAGCCGTTCGTGTGTTGGATCTACAGACTCAACAAGAAGACAAAGTGGTTGAGCGATTAGGGCCAGCTGTCGCTGCCGCGTTTGACGACAATGGCCAACCTAGACCTGCTGCTACGGGATTTGCTAAATCTTGTGGTGTTGATGTATCTGAACTAGAAAAGCTCGATACGCCTAAAGGTCAGAGACTGGGTTACAAGGCAAAAGTAGAGGGAGAATCAGCTAGCAAAATTTTACCCGAAGCCGTTAAGTTTGCCCTATCTCGTCTGCCTATCCCAAAAGCCATGCGCTGGGGCAACAGTGATGCTGAGTTCATCCGTCCTCCTCACTGGCTGGTTATGTTGCTGGGCGATCAGATCGTCAACGCCGAACTATTAGAGTTGAAATCAGGCAACCAATCTTTTGGGCATCGTTTTCATGCCCCAGAAGCCATCACCATTCCTACACCTTCTGATTATGAAGCCTTAATGTTGGAAGCAAAGGTCAACCCATGTTTTGAGGCTCGTAAAGCCAAAATCCGCATTCAGGTTGAAGAACTCGCTCAATCCGTTAAGGGTACAGCTGTTATCGAAGAAGACTTATTAGAAGAAGTCGCTTCTCTTGTTGAGTGGCCGGTAGCACTGATGGGTAAGTTTGACGATGTCTTTTTACAAGTTCCAGCAGAAGCCTTGATAGCCACTATGGCTGCGGATCAAAAGTACTTCCACCTGGAAGACGAGCAAGGCAACTTGTTGCCTCACTTTATTACCGTCTCCAACATAGAAAGCAGCAACCCAACCAGCGTGATCGCCGGAAATGAAAAAGTGATTCGCCCACGTTTGGCCGATGCAAAGTTTTTCTACGATCAAGATCGCAAGCACTCACTATCCTCATATACTGAGAAATTAAAAGGTATTGTCTTCCAGAATAAACTAGGCTCCCTATTTGATAAAACACAGAGAGTCAAGGCTGTTGCCGAGTGGATCGCGAGCCAACAAGGTTCAGACACGACTCATGCAGCACGAGCAGCTGAGTTAAGTAAGTGCGACCTACTCTCCAAGATGGTGTACGAATTCCCAGAGCTTCAGGGCATTATGGGTCGTTACTATGCAGCGCAAGATGGTGAGCATGCTGACGTAGCACAGGCTATGGACGAAATTTACATGCCTCGATTTGCTGGCGACAAGCTCCCAGAAACAACCACAGGTACAGCCGTTGCTTTGGCGGATCGAATGGATACCTTAGTGGGTATTTTTGGCATTGGTCAGGCACCTACTGGTGCCAAAGATCCTTTTGCTCTACGTCGTGCAGCACTCGGTGTATTGCGTTTGTTGGTCGAAAAACACATTGCCATCGATCTTGCTGAATTGATTGAGGTTACCATGAGTCAGATGGGCGCTATCGATTTAGTGGCAGACACTCAATCACAACTGCTCGAGTTCTTTGCTGCACGAAGCCAGGCATGGTATGCGGATAATCAAATCAGCGCGCAGGTGATTCAGTCGGTTGCCGCTCTGAGCTTATCCACTCCACTCGACATCGATCGCCGTATTCACGCTGTGAATACATTTAACGCGATGGAAGAGTCAGAAGTATTAGCCGGCGCTAACAAACGAGTCAGTAATATTCTGGCTAAGAGTGATGTGGCAGTAGAAACGCTGAAGGTGGATCCGAGTTTCTTTAGCGAAGACGAAGAGAAAGCCCTGTTCGACAAATTAAACAACATTGATGATGTGGTAAAAGGCCATCTTAACAATGCCGATTACGAAGGTGCTTTAGTGCAATTAGCTTCGCTAAAAAACTCTGTTGATAACTTCTTTGTTAAGGTAATGGTCAATGTTGAGTGCGAAAAAACCCGTAATAATCGCCTGGCACTATTGAATCAACTTCGACAGCAGTTCATCGCTATCGCCGACATCTCGCTATTGCAAAAATAACTCACCAGCCGGAGTAGCCTGCTACTCCGGCGAGCTGACGCTTAATTATGAACGAACACACTCCTCTCATTATTCTCGACCGAGACGGCGTCATTAATCTGGATTCTGACGCCTATATCAAATCACCTGACGAATGGATTGCTATCGACAGCAGCCTCAAAGCCATTGCTCGGCTTAATCAGGCAGGTTACAAAATTGGAATTGCTACCAATCAGTCAGGCATTGGCCGAGGCTATTTTGATCACGCCACACTGGCCATGATGCACAAAAAGATGGAGCAGGCTCTGGCTCAACACGGTGCTCATATCGATGCATTAGAGTACTGTCCAGATCACCCAGATCAAGCCACTCATAGACGCAAACCTGCGCCTGGAATGGCCGCATCTCTGTTGCAGCAATTTGCCGCCGATCCGGCTCAAACCTGGTTTGTCGGTGACTCCAAAAGTGATTTGGACTGCGCACTCAACGCTGGATGCAAGCCCGCTCTGGTACTGACAGGCAAAGGCGAGCGAACACAGGCCAAACTCAGCCCAGACTCGAACATCCCGGTGTTTAAAGACCTGGCCGCCTTTGTAGACTGGCTATTAGAAATAAGACAGTGAAAAGCCCACTACTTTAAGCTATTGTTTCCTTATAAGGTTATTTACCAAGAAATACTGGATGAGCTTAATCTTCGAGTGTCTACATGGACAATAAGGCTGTCGGTCGTTTTTCACTGCAAGCATTAACCTGGCTTCGGGATAGACAATTACCCGCTATACCCGTCGCCTATTCTGTTGCTTATGAATACAAAAAGCAGCAGCTCGAAATGTTGGTTGAACGAATCGATTACCTCGAAAGTAAGTACCAACTAGACGAAGATGCTATTAACCTTCTTTTCAAAGAGTTCATCCTCGCCGAATATATTGATGTTGATCGATTTAATCGCTCAGTCACTGGCATCGTTGATAGCACTCACTCAGCCATCAACGAAACCCATTCTCACCTAAAAGCATTTCAAACCTTTCTGATAGAAGCCAAACTGAAAATTCACGAGCTAGACACTGACGCAGCGGTCGATCTGGTGCTCAAACTCATGGAGCGCTCCGAAAACGTTGTCACTTCTCTCACGACTCTTGAAGATCAGCTAAGCGAAACCATGGCCGATGTCCGTGTTTTGCAAAAGAAATTCACGCTACTTGAGCGACAAGCCAACCATGATCAGCTAACAGGATTACTCAATCGTAGCGCATTACAACTGAAGTTTAAGTCACTGTTAGAAAAAGAAGAAAACTACCCATTAACCATGGTAGTGACCGACATCGATCACTTTAAGAACTTTAATGATCAATATGGTCATTCTATTGGCGATAAAGTCATCAAACTGGTTGCCAATACTTTAACTACCCATCTTAAAGGAACCGATGTCGTCAGCCGTTACGGAGGAGAAGAATACGTTGTTATTCTTCCCTCAACTCGAGATACAGATGCGTTAAAACTGATGGATAATATTCGCCAGAAAATTGCGCAGCTTAACTTTATCAACAAATCCACCAACAAACCTATCTCCGGTATTACTATGTCATTTGGCCTATCTGAGTTTAAAGTGCAGGACAACTTTCATAGCCTGTTTGATCGTTCAGACAAAGCCCTTTATCGGGCTAAACAGAATGGTCGAAATCAAGTCAAGCTGGAGAAATAATCACTCGCTGTTATAGATTAATAATGCTGTGATAGTTCTTGTTGGATAACCGCTTAGCCTTCGAAATGCAGTAGCGAACTTTGGCACGCAAGCGGCTATCAGGGGTCCACTCATAATCAACTTGCTCACGGTCATAAAATGCATGAGCTATCTCTCGATGACTTTTTCCTTCCTGATATAATTTTAGATAATTCAGGTACTCAATGTATTTGCTGCTATAGGTGGAACGCGCCGTTGATTTGCCTAACAAAACCCGATTAGCCAGATTAACCAGCGAAATCGATTTAGTGGCATTGGCACTCATCGGAAAACTCAAACCGATAGGCTTTTGTATATCAAATGACTGAGGCCGATGAATAAGCAGCTGAACAAATTCAAATCCATTGTCTATATTGATGCATAATTTTCCATTAATGAGCAAAATGCCCGAAATCTTCCCGTCGACCTTTGTTAGATCAAACTCGCAATTGTCTGCGCTATTGCCTTCATAAGAATGTAAGCATCGACCAGAGCGCTCTCCATCCCAAAACAGGTGATCAACACAGGTATCCGCTGGATCTTTGTAGGCCAGGATCCCCCACTGTTCCGCTTTTAGATCTTCTTCCGTTTGTTGAATAACAGGAAATGGAAATTCCGACACAATTGAGCGCTTAGCACACCCATTATCTTCCCAATCCTTTTGGTAGCCTTCATTCCTTCTTAAAAACTCCCACGCTGTGGTCGCTTTACTCTCTGCCAATGACATCATCACACTTCTCCTTCTACTAATGAATCATAAGCTTGTTGCCTTCGTACTTCAGGTGTTACTTCGAAGACGATATGAGAGGTAAATATTAGGGAATAGAAAGAAAAGTCCGTTAGTAAAATCACGCCAGATTTGTGAAATATCCTGCCAAAAAGCGTATTTTGCTTAAAAAGTAGCAAGAAATGGCTATAAATAACCCATTTTTCTTAGTTTGGCTTAATAAAAAACAATCAGCGTCCCTATCGCTCAAACCCAAAATGCCAGAGTTTTTATATGGACAAACCCTTTAATTAAGAGCCATTAATGAGATAATCAAAGTGGCTGGAACCTGATCAGGCCAGAGAAAATTTGTTTCTGCCGCTATTTTTAGAGTGGTAAAGTGCGCTGTCTGCAATTCTGATTAGCTCATCAAGATGACCACCTTCCTGGTTAGTGGCAATCCCAACGCTCACTGTTATATTAATGGGACTCAACTCGGCATCAATGCAAAAAGCATCTAATTCCTGACGAAAATTTTTAACCCAATAAACGGCATTATCCTGAGCCGTATTGGGCATCAATACAACAAACTCTTCGCCACCAAAACGTGCCAGAATATCGGACTTTCTGGCGCTGGACGATAAGAGATCACTGAACTCAACCAGAACTTTATCGCCAATGGGATGACCAAAGGTATCGTTGATCTTCTTGAAGTGATCGATATCGATCATGACTAATGAGATAGGTTGTTGGTAACGCTGACTAAATTGCAGAGACTTATTTGCCAACTCAAAAAACACTCGGCGATTATACAGTCCAGTTAATGGATCCTTATCTGCCAAGTCTCTGAGTTTTTCTTCTAAACGCTTGTGGTTGGTAATGTCTCTGGATACCGCAATGATCACCTGCTCACCGGAGTAAACTCCCGGATTAATAATCACCTCTTTTGGGTAAACATGACCGTTGGCGGTTTGTGTCCAAAACTCAAATCGCTGGGCTTCCCCCTCCAGGCATTTTTGCCAATGCAGCTTTATTTTGTCTAAATCATTGAGGCCAGGTGCCGCAAAGTCTGCTGGTGTTTTGCCAATGTAATGTTCAGGTGAGTAGCCATACATTTTTTCTACCGCTTTATTAACGGCAATAAAATGTCCATCCAGATCATGAATGTAAATGCAATCTTCGATCAACTGAAAAAGACAGTGGAAACTCTCTGCCATATCGCCTTGCAATGTCACTTACCTATCAGTACGTTTTTAGTGGTCTAAGCCAGGTATAAAAAAGGGACGCTATGATACATAGATTAAATGCTCAGGAATACACCAAATATCTCGCAACAAAATATCCATTTACACTATTGTCCCTTCATTCCAAGCTGCTAGCTTAACAGAAATTTATTCTCTTTTGATATATTTAATTGCTAATCGTGTGCTTTTATCACCAGCTCGTCATTCACTCATATTGACAAGTCACCTACAGGTTACATAAAATGTAACCTGTAGGTGACTTAAAGGAGATATTAAACATGAATGACGTTGATAAATTAGTAAGAGATCGAGTACGAATGCTGATATTTGCCGCTTTTTCATTTGGCTTATGGCAGTTTGCAAGCGTTTTGGAAAATACCCTCCAAACCAACAAGGAAGGAATGACTCATCTCTTCATCGGCCTAAAGATGATAGGAGGCCTGTGTTGGATTATCGCCAGTTATTTTATTTTTGCTTTTTCGCGAAAAGTTAAGCGGGCTAAAGCCATTGATCCGCTCAATGACGAGCTGACTGAGAAGAATAGAGCGAAAGCATTTAGTGTAGGATTCACGTGCTTATTTATCTTAGTTTGGCTGCTTTATCTGGCCACCGATCTTTGGTCTTTTAATATCGCTTCTGCTTTACAGGTTGTCGGAACGCTCGGTGCCATCATTCCTATTGGTTACTTTGCTGCGCTTGAGTTAAAGAATGACTGGGGGGCAAATTAATGGCCGATCAGCTTCTAGGTAACCGCCTTAAAGAATATCGAGCACAAAAAAAATACACTCAGGCCGACCTGGCAGAGCGCATCGGCGTGACACGTAAAACGATCAATACGATAGAAAATAAAGTCTTTATCCCGTCGACTATTCTGGCCCTCAAGCTTGCTGAAGCATTTGAAGTGACAGTAGAAGAGTTATTTTATCTGGAAAAATGACCCTTATTATCAAGGCTTTAATAGGTCTCTCTATGGGGTAAGTGATAGGTATCATAAAATGAAGTGATCTCTGTGATTTCACCCTTATGAGTTTTTATCCATTCACTTACCTGCACAGGGCCATTAGGTGTTCCCATCTCAAAGATCATGGCAGTCTCGCCTTCTCGACTTAGCATTCTGATGATCTTGAGTGTGGTTACATTCTTAGCCGCCATAGGGATAATCTTATCGAGATACTTTTTGCGCCCACTTAATACTCCTAGTGGGCTGGTATGGGTAAAGTTCTCAGCCAAAGGCAAAGTCTCTGGCTTCCCTGCATTCCACCCGTCAATCCAGGCTCGTGCCAGTTTTTCAGATTCAAAAGTCATATAGCTCCCCCGCTTTTCAGTTATCCACGAAGTATAGATCCAACCGTTGGCTAGGGTGTCTCAGTTCCACAGAACAGACACCTTATATGACGAGCAGCAACCACTCGCTCACACTGCGGGCAGGTTTTCTTTTGCGAAAACTTACCATCCAGCTTGCCATCTCGTAAGTCAATTTCTTGTATCTTCTTGGCGAGCATGGTTTTATCAAACCCCACCTGCTCTAACAATTCGCACATCGCCTGACAAACAAGAGAAAGATGATCAACCTTATCTTGCAAAACTTTAAGATCCGACTCGTTGATCGATGATTTCATACTCACCGCACGAATTTTTTCCTTATTTTCTTTCATTCGAAAGTTCTGAAAAAAGTCATAAAACTCCATTCTATTGCCTCTCTGATTGTTGGATCAGATGAAAAAATCTGTGATTAAAAGATAAGCGAACTCCGCCCCACTCTTTCTATCATCAATAAAGTGAATCAAGCCGCTTGCGCAGTTTAAATATAACGACACGCTCAGTATAAAAACGCTTAAGCCAAATAATTATTTTAGCAAAACTCATCAAATCTCATCTTTTTTAGGGCTAGCTTCTGGTCATTTAATAGACACTCACCAAGAAAATGTATTCTCTTTAATAATCAAATAGTTAGAGAAAAAATAGTCTTTAGTCGTCGTGTTTTTTGTCGTTCTGGTTACTTTTTTTGAACGTATTTTGCTAACAAATTCTGCCTCTGTCGCTCCGGCTATCGCCTTTGTCGATGCTGTGAAAGACGTATTTTCTGCCAGCTCGTAACATTCATCTCGTCAACACAGACAACAAACAAAACTTACTTAGATGTGCGATTTCGCACCGACATATAAGGAAAACACATTATGAAAAAGAACAACGAAACAGCAGCAATTAACAACGACCAGATGAAAGTATTGGGCTTACAAGAATTAGCACAAGTAGCGGGTGGCCGTGCCGCTGACTGGAGTACCGACAGCATCGATTGTGGCACCGTTCAATCTAATGAATGGAGCACATTAAGCCGTGGCTGCCGTACTCTTGACCGAATTGAAGCCAAGTAATTTTAGTCCACTGAACCATCAACTTTTTAACTAATAAATAGGAAAACATCATGAACAACAAAAAAGACAACGCAATTAACAACGACCAGATGAAAGTATTGGGCTTACAAGAATTAGCACAAGTAGCCGGTGGCCGTGCGGCAGACTGGAGCACCGACAGCATCGATTGTGGCACTGTTCAATCAAACGAGTGGAGCACACTGAGCCGCGGTTGCCGTACTCTTGACCGAATTGAAGCTAAGTAATTTTTAGTTCATTTAACCAACAACTTTTTAACTAATAAATAGGAAAACATCATGAACAACAAAAAAGATAACGCTATCAACAACGACCAGATGAAAGTATTGGGTTTACAAGAGCTAGCACAAGTAGCGGGTGGCCGTGCCGCTGACTGGAGTACCGACAGCATCGATTGTGGCACCGTTCAATCGAACGAGTGGAGCACATTAAGCCGCGGTTGCCGTACTCTTGACCGAATTGAAGCTAAGTAAGCTCTCTAGTTATTGAATCGAAAGCTATTGCTCTCTGGGTGAAACCTCGCCCACTGAGCGATAACTTTCCGACACCAAACCTAAACGAAAATGTACTAAAAGAGGAAAAACCAATGAACAACGATAACAACTCAATTAACAATGACCAGATCAAAGTATTAAACCTGCAAGAACTGACTGCTGTATCAGGCGGCCAACAATCAGAATGGAGTGTCAGTAGTATCGATTGTGGTGGTCTCGATACAAATGAGTGGAGCACCAGCAGTCTAGATTGTCGAATCGATGATCTGGTGAGAGCCTAAGTTTTATTCGCATTACAACAGACAAGACTTCAAGTCGCTATTTGGAGTTCCACAAAGCTACAACTCCAAATAACGACTTGAAGTCGAGTAAAAGCCAACTCTTTTTTAATTAACTAACTTATACTCGCTTCTCGTCCGTCAATGTGCGATGAGAAAATCTATAGGAGTCAATCATGGAAAATTTTGCTAGAGATCTCAACGTACACCCCGACTATTTTGTGCCATTTGAAGCGCGCAAACCCAAAAACACTTACTTTGATCACGCCTCCTCTCTTCTGCCTAAAATTTGGCGTGTATCTCAAGACTATTTTTGGACTTATGTTCATCCAAGAGAAGTTAGTCAGGTAGTACAGGGCTGGAAAATCCATGTTTCAACGCTTCCTGAGCGTGCTTTGAACACCTTGACTCAAGTGATTAAAGTCTGTGTCGAGTTTGAAACCGAATTTAAGTTTGCGAGTGATTATCAAATACTTAGACAACTTATGAGTAAGAACTGCTCGCGCTCGGCAGCTGGAAAGTTCGTCACGATCTATCCAAGAGATTTTGCAACATTCCAATCGATGCTAGAAAAATTACATGCGGCATTAAAAGATGAAGAAGGCCCTTACATTCTGTCTGATCGACAATACAAAGATTCTAAAGTTGTATTCTACCGCTATGGTGGTTTTAAAAGCTTCTCTCAAACCGATGTTAACGGAGAGAAAACTGCTTACATATTAGATGACAAGCACACTTATATAGAAGATGTTCGTCAAGCTAGCTTTCACCTTCCTGAATTTGCCGAACAAGAATTCGCATTATTAACGGGACAAGCCACCTCAGTTGACCAAGATAACTCTGAGACAGAAGAGCAGAATACTGCCAACTATTTTGATGGAAAATACGAAGTCACTTCGGTTATTAAAGCATCCAATGCGGGCGGTGTTTACATAGCGAAGAACATACATAATGATGATGACGTTTTATTAAAAGAAGCGCGCCCTTTTGTCGGCCTTAATAAAGATGGTTTAGATATCATCGATCAACTTAAAAAAGAACATCGTTTGTTATCCAAGGTAGAACATTTAAATATTGCTCCCAAAGTTTATGGCTTGTTTAAAGAGTGGAAGCACATGTTCCTGGCACAAGAAATGATTGGAGGCTGCACATTAAGAGAAATCCAGCCAAGAATCAATCGAATGACACACTCTCAATCAACGGATCAAGATATTCAAGAGTGGGTTCAAAAATTAACGACTATTGCCATCAATGTATTAGAAGATATTAAAAGCTTACACAATGAAAACATTGTTTTTGGTGACTTATCTACCAATAACATCATGGTGGACGAAGACACTTTTGAAACTCGTTTGATTGACTTTGAAGGAGCCTACGAAATAGGTGTCGACCACCCAATCAATATTTTCACTCCTGGCTTCGCAACGTTTGAGCGATGGGATCGCAAAGAAGCAGAGTTCCGCGATGACTTCTACGCGCTAGGTTGCACCTTTCTCTCGATGTTGCTTCCTAACACCAGCCTGCTTCAATTAAACTCTAGCTATGACGAAACTTTTTTGCGCGAAATGCAGAAAGACTATGGGATCCCTTCACAATATATCGAAGTGGTTCAGTATCTTCTAACGAATGAAGAAGCAGACTTACAGCATTGCATTGACTTGATGAAATCCATAGACATTACCGATCTGCATGCTTTTTCTTATGACACAGAAGCCCACAAGGATGACCTAAAAGAATATAGCCTGACTACGGTAAAAAGAGTTGCACAGTACAACCATAATGTTCTTGATACTAAACGACGTGAATACGTTTTGCCCGTCGCTTCTAAAATGGAAGATCCGATGGCTTTGGACAAAGGCATTTTAGGCGCTGTTTATGCTTGGCAGATCATTGAAGGCAGCGTCCCAGACAATTTGACAGCATGGGTAAAAAATACTTATTCCAATAACCTAAAAGATAAATTGCCCGGTTTAATGAACGGACTTAGTGGGAGTGCATGGGTTTTACAAAACTTAGGACTAGAAGACGATGCCAAAAAGCTTCTAAGATCGGCAGGACATCATAGCAATCTCTATCAAAAAATGAATCTGGGTTACGGCGCTGCTGGGTTTGGTTTAGCGAATCTTCACTTGTGGTCCGAGACAAAGAATGAAGACAACTTAAATCAAGCCATTAAGATAGCCGATATTCTTTGCGAAAACGCTTTCGAACACGAAGAAGGTCTGGTTTGGGAAGATGCTGAGAGCGAACAAGGTACAGGAATTGGGCTGTTAGAAGGCTCTAGCGGAATCGCACTGTTTTTGCTGTACGCTTACAGCGCGACCCAAAATGATAATTACTTAACAGCAGGACAAAAAGCACTAGCCTACGACTTATCATTTAAGAAAGATGCCAGAGGCTCTATTGGATTCCCTCGCAATTCAAAAGACAACATCGTTTACCCTTATGTCGCCTATGGAAGCGCTGGTGTTGCAACCGTTGCACTTCGCTACTATGCCGTAACAAAAGACGAACAATATTTGGAACTTGTTAATGAACTGACACGGGATATATGCCATAAGTACACCATTAATTCAGGACTATCAACAGGACTGGCAGGTCTAGGCAACTACCTACTGGACGCTTATGACTTCTTGCAAGACGAGTCCTACCTGACGATGGCTACCAACGCTGTATCTGGATTAAGAATGTTTGAAATTCAGAGAAAAGATGGCAGTGCTTTCCCAGATGCTAACCGTTCTAAAATAAGTGCTGACTTATTCGATGGCTCTGCCGGTGTCGCCTTGTTCTTGAATCGATTTAACACACACTCTGGCAACAAGTTCTTTATGTTGGATGAGCTGTTAAATTCTGACGAGAATCAGCAGCCCGCTTAATCTTTCACCTTACAGCCAGGTAATGTATGCAGAATATTTACCTGGCTCATCTTGATCTCGTTATTTTACTGTTGAAAGATAAGCCCAGTTCGTATTTTAAATAGAATAAAAAGAGAATATAAAATGAGCAATGATCTATTTCGCAAAGAAGTTATAGAACATAGCAGAGAAAGACTCTGGGGAAATGTCATCATAATGCAGCCCCTTTCTTTCACTCTAATATCAATCGCAATTACGATTGTTGCAGCTTTGTTAGTTTGCCTATTGCTATGGGGCAACTACGCTCGAAAAGAAACCGTAAACGGTTATCTGGTTCCCAATACCGGATTGGCAAAAGTCTACGCAAAAAATGCCGGTATTGTTTCGCACCTTCATGTTCAAGAAGGGCAAGTGGTGAAGTCTGGCGAACGCCTTATCAGCGTATCGACTCACAGAGCAACTGAAGATACCAGCGACATCGATGCCGATATCATCAAAGAATTAAAACGCACAGAATCTGATCTTCATAAAAAGATCCTTGAAGAAGAAGAGTTAAGTCGAATAGAGAGTCAGAAACTTCGATCTCGCATTAACGGACTCAATCTGGAAATCAAACAGCTAGAGCAAAAATTAGAAAGCACAAAAGCCCGATATGAGATGTCTGCCAAACGTATCGAAGGATTCGAGCGACTGAAGAAGAAAGGCCACATATCAGAAAATCAGCTCGAACAACACTATGAGCAATTATTGGATAACAAACTGATCACTGATGAAGCCGAAAGAATGCTCACCGCACAAAGAAACCGCCTTGAGGAAGCCAAGTTTGATCTGGCTCAGGTACCGGCAAAGCTATCTATTCGCCTGTCGGATCTGCGCCAGCGAATTTCTGACATCGCACAAAAACGGCTGAATATCGAAGGACAGCGAAGTTTTACTCTGCACGCTCCTGCTGATGGCCGTGTAACCGCTCTTCAGGTATACGAAGGCCAAACCGTAAAAAGCAATATGCCCGTACTGGCGATCTTACCAGAAGGAGCAAAGTTTGAAGCTCAACTCTTCGTTCCTACTCGCGCCATCGGATTTATTGAACCCGACCAAAAAACCATGATCCGCTATGCCGCTTTTCCTTATCAGCGTTATGGCCTCTACGAAGGTGCGGTTGCCAAAATTTCTGAAGTGATTTTAAGGCCCGATGAGCTGCCTGTACCTGTCACATTAAGTGAACCTGTTTACCGCGTCACCGTTGAGCTGAACGAACAACATGTAAGAGCCTATGGACAAACATTACCCCTACAATCTGGCATGTTGCTAGAAGCCGACATCATTCTAGAAAACCTGACTTTGATCGATTGGATTCTTGATCCTCTGTATAGCCTAAAAGGAAGATTATGATGGAAAACCCTGTTAGCTTACTGTCATTTAAGAGCGAAAAACGCCTGCCCATCATTCTGCAAACCGAGATGGCTGAGTGTGGACTGGCTTGTTTATCGATGATCTCTTCTTATTATGGACACAAAATCGATCTAAACACTTTGCGACGCAGTTATCCTGTTTCATTAAAAGGCGCCACACTAAAAAGCCTGATGATGACCGCCGATCACTTGAAGTTTTCGACTCGAGCTGTTCGGTTAGATATGGATAACCTTATCAACTTGAAAGCACCAGCAATCCTGCATTGGGATCTCAACCACTTTGTCGTGTTAAAGCAGGTCAAAAAAGATCGCGTCACCATCCATGATCCTGCTCGAGGCATTCGTACACTCACGTTTAGTGAAGCGTCTCAACACTTTACCGGTGTTGCCCTTGAGCTAACACCAACACAGCAGTTTGAAGTAAAAAATGATGAGACTCGAATGAGAATGTCGGATCTTTGGTCCAATATTACCGGGCTCAAGAGAATTCTTATTCAGATCTTCTTTTTATCTTTATTGCTTCAGGTATTTACCCTGGTAAGTCCTTTTTATATGCAGTTAGTGGTCGATAATGTGGTCGTCGGCCAAGACTTAAAGTTACTGGTGGTACTGGCTTTGGGCTTTTTACTGCTGGCACTCATTAGTGTAGGAACGGATGCTCTGCGAGGTTATATCATCATGTATTTGAGCAATCAGCTCAGTATTCAGATGGCGGCCAACCTGTTCAGACATCTGGTTCACTTGCCGCTGTCATTTTTTGAGAAAAGGCATATTGGCGATATCGTTTCTCGCTTTAGCTCAATGGATAACATCAAAAATTTGATGACCACCGGACTGATAGAAACCTTGGTCGATGGCATCATGATCATCACGACACTGATCATGATGTTTGTTTATAGCCCTCTGTTAGCTTGCATCGTACTTTCTGTCGTCGCTCTGTATGCGCTCCTTCGCGTGGCAATGTATCAACCTTTTAGAAAACTGAGTGAAGAATCCATCGTTGCCAATGCCAAAGAAAATACCAACTTTATGGAAACCGTTCGAGCCGCTCAAAGTATCAAAATCTTTGGCCGTGAAGCTCAGCGCCAGACCCTGTGGCATAACCACTATGCCGATGCCATGAATGCGGATATTAAAATTAACAAGCTGAAGATCAGCTACAAAGCCATCAACGATCTGCTATTTGGTATCGAAAACATTGCAGTCATCTATTTTGGTGCGACACTGGTTCTGGAGGGATTGTTTTCTGTGGGTATGCTGTTTGCTTTTACCGCTTACAAAAGCCAGTTCACAGGCAAGGCCGCAAAGGTTATCGAAAAACTCATTGAGTTTAGAATGATCAGTTTGCACCTTAGCCGAATTGCCGATATTGCTCTAACACCAGAAGAAGATCTGGGTCCAAAAGGAATGGGCACTAAACAAGAAGAAGTGAAAGGTAAACTAACGGTTGATAACTTATCTTTCCAATATTCGGACGCCGAACCACAGGTGTTCAGAAATGTCTCTTATACATTTAATCCAGGAGAGTCCGTCGCTATCGTGGGTCCTTCTGGTGGTGGAAAAACCACACTAATGAAAAACCTACTGGGTTTGCTCGATCCGACCTCGGGTCAAATCATGGTCGATGGTATAGAGATTAAAAAGTTTGGTTTGAATAATTATCGAAGCCATATTGGTGCTGTGATGCAAGATGACCAATTACTATCAGGTTCTCTAATGGATAATATCTCGCTTTTTGATGCCGACGTTGATGAAGAGCGTGCCATTGAATGTGCAAAGCTTGCTTCCATTGATAGTGATATAGAATCCATGCCTATGGGCTACAACACCTTGATTGGTGATATGGGTACAACACTTTCTGGAGGACAAAGGCAACGACTGCTTTTAGCCAGAGCACTTTATAGTCAGCCGAAAATTCTGTTCATGGATGAGGCGACTTCTAATCTCGATACGAAATTAGAGTCCGTCGTCAACGAGGCGGTAAAGAACTTAAACATTACTCGTATTATTATCGCCCATCGACCAGAGACCATTCGTTCAGCCGATAAAGTGGTTTCTCTAAATCGAGGCGTGTTGGTAGAAGTTGATAAGGACGTGTTATTGCAATCCAGTCTGCTTTAGTGTCCACACAGGAATCAAGGCTTTGCCTTTGAAAGCCGCAGGCACATCACTTTTCTGATGAATTTAGCGCATTAACAGTGCTAAATTCATTGGTTAAAACCGACAAAAAAGTTACCCAAAACCTCTAAACCACTGATTTTAAAAAATTATTTCAACGTATTATAAAATGTCGCTGGAGTTAATAATTTTGACGCCAGAGTCATAAAACTTTTACCTCAAACTCAGCATAATGGACTCGTCTTCAGCGAATGGAAAGCTGGAGACAAATCAAGTGAAGCAACGTGCAGCGAAATAATTGCATCAGGATGATCTTTTATTTCGCTGCCATGCTCACCTAACAGTGAACAAACGTTGCTCAACTTGAAAAACACTTTGCTTAACACACTTGATTAAATTTGAGGTAATAACAATGAACAACAATAGCCAAAAGCAACCTGTTAAAGTCGCAATCAGAGAATTATCATTTGAAGAAATCGAATTTATCTCAGGCGGAAAAATAGAAAATCGAGACGACTCAGTTCCCCACGGATTGGGTTGCGCCTGCAAAGCATGTCGTCCTCCCCACATTATTTCTGATAAATAAACTCACTAACCTCACATTAGAGATTTTGTTAAAGGCTTCTCCATACCAACAGCAAAATCTCTAATTGAGACGCTTTAAATATCTTAATAGTAAATTTGTTTGCACTGGGTTATTGATTTCAATAAAGTCTCAAAATAAGAAATATTTTAAGACAAAATGATTGAATACAATGCACAACCATGGGCTTACTTTTATTATTAAACTGATCGCTGTTATCGGATTGTCATTTTTTTCCCTTAACAATTTCGCCCATGCGTTACCTACGATAAAACGGCAGTTTCTTAAAGTCGATGTGCCTAATATTTCACCTGTTGAAGAGGTCAAAACGATCTATCAAGATTCGATGGGTAGTTTATGGTTTGCAACAGAAAAAGGACTTTTAAACTATAACGGCAACACGACCAACCTTTACTCCAGTAGTACCAGTAGCCCTAATTCAATATCTAATAATCATGTATCGGCCGTCGCTGAAGACAAAAGTGGCTATTTATGGATAGCAACAAGAGAAGGGGTCAATCGCTTTGATAAAAAGAGTGAGCATTTTACATCCTACTTAATCCGACCCACTTCCGGTTCAAAGTATGTCAATAATAGAATTTATGATGTTTTTGTTGATAGTAAAAACCGGGTCTGGGTAACGGCAGCATCCGCTCTCTATCTTTATGATCGAACAAACGATAGTTTTTCGTCATTGCGCCCCTGGCATGATGAGTACTCATACAAAAAACTGAGTATCTGGGCCTATACGGTTTTTGAAGACGCGCAAGGCGTTATTTGGGTTGGTACCTCTGCTGGTGGACTGGTTCAGTTTGATCACAGCCAGAATACCTTTACACACTATTCTAATCATAAAGATAACCCCAACCAGTTTCCAGCTGACTTTATTAATGTGATTCGCTCAAAATCTCCCGGAAAACTTCTGGTAGGAACAGGCAGCGGACTCTACGAATTTGACAGCCATAGTGGCAATGCTCGACGAATTTTCGAACTCGATATCCCTGATTCGGTCATACGCTTAGAAAAAGATAATGATGGTAACTGGTGGGCAGTGACCGATGATGAACTATTGCGCCTTTCGAACAATCTAACGACTATCGAGCGCTTTGGTATGGACAATAGCACTACAAATACCCAGCGTAACCCTGCTCCTATGGCCCTTCTGGTTGATAAAGAAAATAACATTTGGACGTCTTTTCAAGATGGTGGAGTTCACTACATCAGTAATGACTCCAAAAGAATCCGACGAGTAAAACTCGATTCGCATACAAAACAAAACAACCACACAACAATTAACGGCTTAATGGAGTCTGATGATGCACTATGGGTAGCCACAGAACGGCAACTCGTTAAGATTTCAAAAAAAACCAACCGCACCTCCTCTGTTATACAAACGAATGGCGAAAAAACCCAGCTCGGACGCTATTACTCGCTTCATAAAGCACAAGATGGCAAAGTTTATGTTGGCAGATCCTCTGGTTTTTCCGTTATTGGTTTGGATGGTTCGATTCAAGATTATCCAACCAACACGAAACTGCCTACAGACAAAGCCGTTGTTGATATGCATTCAAACGTTTGGCTAATGGCAGGAGAAAGAGGTGTTGTTATTCACAATACGTCAAAAAAGTCCCATCCTTTTTTCCAGCAGCAAAAGATGATGATTGGAGACTTTTCTCCTACAGCAACTTTTATAGAGATCTCTCAAGATAGAAAGTCTGTTTTCATCTTATACGAGAACAAAGGACTTTATAAATACGATATTGAAAAACAGCTGCTTTCTAAAGTGCCTAACTCAGAAAGTGTAAGAAGCTACGTCAATATGTATCAGTCAGAAGATGGAAAGCTCTATCTATTTAACGGCGATAGAAAGGTTCAGGTTATTGATCCTGTAACGATGGAAAGCAGTTCCATCGAGCTGCCATTGGAAAACATTGGATGCTTTTTACAATCCGATGATGATGTACTCTGGTTAGCCAAGTTAAAGGGCGGCCTGTTTAGGTGGGAGCCTAAATCACAGTCTTTGATAGCCATGCGGAAAAGTGAGGGCGTAACCTCCAATGGACTTACTGGTCGTTTTTGTCATCAGATGAACGGAGAGTTGCTCTTCTCTGGCTATGATGGCCTTTTGCATATATCCAATGAGGTCGAACTGATCAATCCAACTCCTGCGAATACGGTCATTTCTAGTATTCATGTAAAAGACCAATTGCTGCCAATAAAAATTGCAGAACAAGCCAATCCCAACAGTAACTCTCCAGACTCGTTACATCATTTGAAGCTCAAGCACAATGAAGGTCCAGTAACCATCAACTTTTCTTCATTGAGCTTCACCGACTCGCAATCGAATCGATTTAAATATCAGGTTAAAAACCTAAGTAAAGGCTGGATCGAACTTCCGGCACAATCCAAAAGCATCACACTGGACTACCTGCCCAGCGGAACATTTGAGTTTGAAGTTTTAGGCAGCAATGCAGACGGTGTCTGGGGGAGCCTGCCAGCAAGGATCACTCTAACCATCGCCCCACCCTTTTGGCTCACCTGGTGGGCACAACTCATTTATGTTCTGGCAATCATTCTCACGACTCTGCTTGTCTTTCACTTAAGAACCAAAGCCATCACTAAGCGAGCGAAACAATTAAAAGAGATGGTTGACCAGAGAACCTGGGAGTTAGAGAAAGAAAAGAATCTTGTTGAAAAGTTACTTACCAATAAGCGTAATGAATTTGCCAATCTGTCTCATGAATTTAGAACGCCGCTGACTCTGATACTAGGCCCGATTCAAAACTTATTACGCTCAAATATTAGGAGCACAACACGAAATAAACTCGAGATGGCTAAACGCAACGGGTTTCGTGTTTTACGGATGGTAGACCAACTGCTTCACATGGAAAAGTTTCACGTAGAACATATTGTTAAAAACAAGTTAGTTGCAATCAAACCTATTGCATCTCTGATCACCCAGTCGTTTAAAGATCTCGCTGAAGAAAAAGGCGTTCAGCTGATTGTAGAAAAAATTGAAGATATTAATCTTTATCTGACAGAAGATGCCTTTGAAAAAATATTACTTAATTTATTGTCTAATGCAATCAAATATACTCCGTCCGGTGGAAAAGTTACTGTATCTATCTATAGACAATCCAGTAGCGAAGTAATTATTAAAGTTCAAGATACTGGCGTTGGCATACCGGAAGACATGCACAAACAGATATTTGAACGATACAACCGAGTGTTGGATTCTTACAGCGAACAAATTACCGGTGCTGGAATAGGTCTAGCTTTAGTCAAAGAAATCGTCGATGCTCATCAAGGCTCGATCTCAGTATCTAGCTCACCCGATAAAGGATCGACATTTAAAGTTTCTTTTTTACAGTCTTTAGAGCAATCTCAAAATATCGAAGATAGAAGCATTAATACAGAGCTGCTCAATCTGGAACTGGAAAGTATTCGAGAACAACATAGCGATCTAACACCGCCAACGCAGCAAGCCGAGACGATTGATACGCCAAGTGATGATAGTCGAAGCACACTTCTAGTGATAGAAGATAACCCTGATATGAGAGAGTACATTATCGAGTGCCTAAGTAATCACTATATCTGCTTGCAAGCTTCGAATGGTAGAGAAGGCGTGGCGATGGCGGTTAAGTCGATACCCGATCTGATTATCAGTGATGTTATGATGCCAGAAATGAGCGGTTATGAGGTTAGCAAGCTGGTTAAGCAAGATGAAAAGACCTCTCATATTCCTGTTATTTTGCTAACCGCTCGAGGCGATAGAGAAAGTCGCCTCAAAGGTTGGAAAGAACACGCCGATGAGTATCTAACGAAACCTTTTGATCACGATGAGCTTAATATAAGAGTAGAAAGCCTGCTTTCAATAAGAGATATTTTGCGTTCTCGATTTAGCCAGGAAATTATTCAAAATTCTAAAAACTCGAGCCAACTAAAAACCACAGGTCTGTGTGAAAAGGATCAGGAGTTTATTGAAAAGTTAAATAAACACTGCGAAGAAAACTTCTCGAATCCTGATTTTGACACCCTATCAATGGCTGCTAATTTGGCCATGAGCGACAGACAACTTCAACGTAAATTGAAAGCACTGGTTGACCGCTCACCTAATGACTATTTGCGTTCTTACCGACTCATGAAAGCTAAAGAAGAACTTGGTAAAGGGCTACGGATCAGTGAAGTTGCATTTAATGTAGGCTTTAGCTCACAGGCCTATTTCTCAAAGTGCTTTAAGGCACAATTTGGGATGACGGCAAAAGAGTATCAACGTAGTGGTGAGCAAAGTGAAGAACTGACCACTACCAATTAGTTTTAATTGGTAGCAAAAGTCCACTCTAGTTAGCTGGACTTTTGTTGAGTGAAAGATCTCATTCAATTTGCCTAACATAAAACGTTAAATACCCCTAATTTTCGGTTTCCAGTGTTTTCATTTCGGCATATTGTTTAGGTGAATACCCATATTTAACTTTAAAACAACGACTAAAGTTACTATGAGATGAAAAGCCAACCTCACCAGCCACTTCGCCAATGCCTTTTCCTTGCTTTAGTAGCTCAAGCGCTTTCTTTAATCGGTAATTGCGCAAATAGTTACTTGGCGTCGTATTAAGCAGTGCTTTTAGTTTTCGATGCAATTGTCGTTCGCTGACAAATAATGCCTGAGCAATGGCTGCGACTTTAAGATCGGAATCGGCCATATTCTCAACTAAAAAGTGATCCAGCTTTTCAATAAATTGTTGTTCCTTTGAGATCCACTCATCATCCTCTGGTACAGGCTCGTTGCGCATGGAGACTATACCTGCGGTGTTTTCTTTAATACGATGCTGCAACAATTCTCTGATAGATATCAAATTCTTGATTCGTGATATCAGTTCTTCGGGATCGAAAGGTTTGACTAGATATTCATCAATATTTTCTTGCCATCCGCGGATCCTATCCTTTTTGTCACCTTTCGCCGTTAACAAGACAATAGGGATATGGCTCGTCGTTGCGTTGGATTTCAAATGATTAGCGACTTCATATCCATTCACCTTTGGCATCATCAAATCACTGATAACAACATCTGGAATAATCTCTTCTGCCTTGTTAATCCCATCTTTTCCATCAACGGCGATAGTGCAGCTAAAGAACGGAGACAACACACTGGTTAGGTACTGCCTCATATCTTGGTTGTCATCGATGATGAGAACTGATGGTAGGTTATTCTCGTCAGAGAAATTATCCAGCTCATAGCTTTCGAGCTCTTGTAAGCTGATGGTATCAACAACTTCGTTGATGTAATTTGTGCTTCTTAGTTCTTCAGGCAATGGATGTTGCCCAGAATACGAATACAAAGGAAGCGTTATAGTAAAACAACTGCCAACGTCTAGCTGACTTTTTACGACAACTTTGCCTCCATGGGAGTCAACAATTTCTTTGACCAACGCTAATCCGATACCCGTACCCGAAACTTTTTGTTCGGTATCCTTAAGACGGGTAAAACGATCAAAGATATGAGGCAGTTCTTCTTCACTGATCCCACATCCAGTGTCTTCTATCATCAACTCAACAGTTTGCTCATTGTTAGTAACGATAGAACAATGAATTTTTCCATTCTCTTCAGTATATTTAAACGCATTGGATATGATGTTAAGTAACAGTTTAAGCAAAGCATCGGGCACCATATTGACCCATAGTTGTTTGTCATTCTTAATAGAGAAAGTTAGCTCTATATTATTTGCGTGTGCAATGGATTCGAAAGAATGGCAAATAAACTTCAATGTCTCGTTAATTTCCTGAGGTACTCGCTCAATATCTTTTTCGCCACGGAGTTTTGCCAGATCCAATATTTGGTCAATTAAACCCAATAATCTTTGTCCGTTTCGCTTAATGACATTAAGCTTCTCTTTATTTCTGCTACTTTCTTCATGTTCAGCGAGCTGCTCAACAGGCCCAAGAATTAATGTTAGTGGCGTTCTAAACTCATGAGAAATATTGGCAAACAGTTGTTCTTTTGCATTGGCTATGGCGAGTGCAGATTCTTTGTCTTTTTCTGACATTCGACGATGATAGATCAAATAGCCTATCAGAGACATAATCCCTAACCCTGACACCCAGTATAGGATATATGCCCACCAGGTTTTCCAAATTGGTGGCAAAACAGTGATATCAATGGATGCTCCCTGTTTGTTCCACACTCCGTGTCGATTGCTGCCAATCACTTTTAACGTGTAATTACCAGCAGGAAGATTGGTATAAGTCGCTCTTCGATTTTGATAGTTTGTGTGTATCCAGTGTTTATCCCAGCCTTCAAGTTTGTAAGCATACAGATTCTTTTTGGGCTCAATGTAGTCAAGTGCAGAAAACTCAAATGAAACCAGGCTTTCCTGATGGGTTAATGTTATGGCTTTTGTTAAATGAATAGGTTGTTCTAGCTTAAAGTTGCTGACCGATGTTTGATGAATATTGTTATCGGTTTGTAAGGGAGCATCATTAGGTCTTGTCGTTTTTAGAGGCACCTGTTGATTAAATAACAACATACCAGTAAAGCTAACTTTGGGCGCTATAGAAGTAATATTGATTTCAGCCGGATTAAACAGATTAAAACCATCTGGGCCACTGAGGACAATATCACCATTTTTTCGTTGTATCCCTTCCCATTGACCGACTCGCTTATAAACGCCATCAATTTCGCTATAGTGCTGGAAAGTCTCTTGCTCAATATTAAAACGAGCTAATCCATTACTTGTTGCTAACCATAAGTTACCCTGTTTATCATCGGCAATTTCTAGAACGACGTCATCGACTAGTCCGTCTTTTTCACGGTAGTATCTGGCTTCTCCGGTCTCGACGTCGAATCGATTTAGGCCACCACCACGAGTGCCTATCCATAGATAACCATCATCAGACTCATAGATTGCATGAACATCATTGTCACTCAGTTGATACTTCGAACTGGGTTTCTTATTGATGAGATCAACGGAATTACCATTGGCATCAAATATAATAATCCCTTCTGTTGTAGCAACCCAAAGTCGACCAAGCTTGTCTTCATAGAGCTCCTGTAAGCTTACAAAGTCAAACACGCTTTGACTGCGATTGCTAACGTTGTACCTTTCTATTTTGTCGGTGCCTTTGTTATATTTGGCAATACCTGCATCAGTACCTAGAATAATATTACCTTGATGATCTTCCAGTAACTCGAAAATAAAGTTGCTATTAGGTGTATTCGCATCGCCAGGATTATGCTGATAGTGAGTAAAATCAGTTTGTCCTTTCTCCCTCTTATTAAGCCCCTTGTCGGTGGCAATCCATAGAGTTTCTTCTTTATCTACGAGAATGGAAAAGATACGGTTGCTATTTAAACCATTAGGCTGGGAGGGATCATGCTTTAGTTGAGTAAACTTCTGTGATACAGGATCGAGTATGTTGATACCCTGCTTATCCGTTCCAATCCATAAGCGCTCTTGTTCATCTTCAAATATCGCCCAAACTCTATTTCCAATCAGGCCACCATCATGGTGACTGGCATAGCGATGATGATTGAATGTTGAAGCCATGGGATTGACTCGATTAAGCCCGCTGCCCGTTAAAATCCATAACAGACCCTGAGAGTCTTCATAGAAACCGTACTTTTTGATTTTGTTATGCGCTAGGCTGTAAGGTCGATTGGGTTCATTACGGTAGTGCCAAAACGTTTTATTCTGTCTGTTGAATACTTTTACTCCACCGCCTTTCGTGCCGAGCCAAAGACGATCCAATTTGTCTTCATAAATAGAGCTAATGACATTATCGTCGACACGTCGGTGTTTATCTCTTTCGTTTGGATAGTAATGTACAAAACCTTCATTAAACGAGATAAAACGGTTCAGTCCATTTGAAGTAGCGATCCAAAGATTTCCCTTTTTGTCATAAAAAATATCACGAACAATACTGTTGCTCAAAGACGATGGTATCGCTTTGTTATGGACAAAGTGGATAAAACGTTCTTCATCTCTATAAAAATAGTTGAGTCCATTATTAGTAGCGATCCATAAGTTGCCGGATGGATCTTCAATGATTTTTCTAACATAAGAGTGGCTAATACTTAACGGGTTATTTTTGTCGGGCAGGTATCGCTTAAACCGGTTACCTTTGGCGTCATACCTATTAAGACCACCACCACTGGTAGAAACCCATATCGTGCCCTGGCTGTCTTCATAAATATGTTCAACATCATTATGGCTGAGGCTACTGCTGTCGTCTTCGATAGGTTTAAAACGGACGGATATTTCTGTTGTAGGATCGAACCGATTAAGACCAGAACCAGCGGTGCCAACCCATAGCATTCCGTTGGTGTCTTCTAATATGCTTGTTGTGAAGTTACTGGAAATAGAGTTTTGATCATTCGGATCATATCGAAACTCTTTAACTGAATATCCATCGTACCGCATTAAGCCTTTTGTCGTGGCTAACCAAATAAAGCCATGGCGATCCGTTATGATCGCTTTAACGGCGAGGTCGAAGGCTTCACCATTGACTTGTATTGTTTCAAACCGATAGTCAGGATAACTTGCATCGACATTTCGGGTTGAAAATAAGCAGATAGATAAGAAAACAAGATTCGCAAACAGACGGAGCGAAAATCTAAAATTAAGCATATTTATAAATTTCTTAAATTAATAATAAGTAAATACTCACTCCATACGACAGGTGATACACCTGAAAACGCATTATTATGATATTTTGCTCATCGTGCCAATATAGTATGTGCTTACTAACTATATATGTATTTAGCTAGTCTTTCAGACAAACAGAATAAATAAAAACAACTCATTAAGAAAGTATGATCCCGGACTATAAGCAACAATTTTTGTTATTTGTGAGGTTAATGGTCTTACATCTACTCGATAAGCAAAAAGGTAAAGAAATATCGTTACGATCACTATAAAATGTGCGCCAAAAGTATCGACCCGATTTAGGAGATCAGCGTGACCGACAATGAAATTATAAGCCTTTTCGACGATTGGAATCAGGCACTACAAACAGGCGATCCACAGAAAGTAGTGGCTTTGTATGACGAAAACGCCATTTTGCTTCCAACCATTTCGAACCAAGTCCGCCGTACTCAAGAAGAAAGAGCCGACTATTTTGTTCAATTTTTGGCAAAAGGTCCAAAAGGCGAGTTAGAAGCTCCTAATGTTCGTATTTTTAATAAGATTGCGATCAACTCTGGCGTATACAACTTCAGCTTTAACGACGGTTCTACTGTAAAAGCTAGATATACTTTTGTTTATCAATGGAACGGCGAGAAGTGGCTTATCATTGAGCACCACTCCTCCGCTATGCCTGAATAGCATTCGCTGTTGTTCTGATAGCAGTTTAGCTAGCCGCCCTGCATCGCCAGGAGTTAACCCAAGCAATTCCTTAGCAGGCGGCAGCTAGTATCCAATATTTATCACAGATTCTTTTTTAGATAATCTAGAACACGTTGTTCAGAACCTTCCCAGACCTTACCGTAAGCTCCATGATGCCCATTTTTAACTCGGTGCAAACTTGCGTCCTTATCACTGTCGAGAAGCGCTTTTAACATTATTTCGCTGTGTTTAATGGGTACGCGTTTATCATCATCTCCATGCAGCAATAACACATTGGCCTGTATTTCTTTTGCTTTAAACACTGGAGAGCGCGTCTTTTGCGACGCTTTATAGGCACAAACACCATTGATGTATCCCTCAATGGCCTCCTTCGGCAGATCCGTGGCTTCAGCCCATAAAGCGATGTCAGTGACTGGGTAATAAGCCACAACACTTTTTACTGATGGATTCGTAGCCGCAGTTAACAAAGCAACCTGCCCTCCCTGAGAATGACCAACAATGCCTATCCGCTCAGGATCAACACCTTTCTGATGCTTAAGCCAGTCAACAACACGAGAAATGTCCTGCGGCTGCTTCCAGCCACAAAGATTATATCCACCCGTATCAGGCCATCCTCTCATCGTCACAGCTAATGATATGTAGCCTGATTTGGAGAACTTTTTAGCCGTGTAGGTTCCTCTCTCACCTGCCCTGACGTTCTGAGGTGCCCACCCGTGCAGAAATATCAGCGCAGGTTTCTTCTTTTCTTTGTTATTGCTTTCATCATATAGAATGCCAAATATATTTACATCATCTGACTTTATAGAGACAACTTTACCTCCAGGTGCATCACCATTCGCCGCATCAGCAAGACCAGATAAACATAACACTAAAATAAATCCGATTAATTTTTTCATAAATCATCCAGTTTGAATTTTTTTATATTGGAAGTACCTATTCCTTAGTACTCGATATATAGCTTTCCTTACTACTAGATTGATGACTGTGACATTGGCATTAAAGGGGCTAACTTTTAGAGCGCCCATAAAAAAGCTGGCGGTATAAATACAGCCAGCTTTTTATAGATACCCCGTATGTGTGGGATCTCATTAAGCATGCTTCGAAGATACCCCATAAATACTGGCCGGAGCAAGGATTGTGAGAATTTGAGCTGTGTTGAAAATCTCATCACTGATGCTCTCAGCCCCTTAAAATCTCATTTATCTTGATTTTTCTTTAAAATCAGTAGGATAGCTTCAAAGAGAACTTACTGATAGTTTTTTAAAAGCATAACTCTCGTTAGCTCTTTACATGATGGATTCGCAACTAAAGGTTTGCCTTCTTTCTTTGATAAGAAGTTAGTTTTAAAACTGGGGTCATATAAACACTCTAACAACACATACTTTCCATCGAAAGACTCAAGCTCTTTTTCATGCTTTCTTGTGAAGTCACCTTTGCGTATCAATAAGGAATTAGCCGATATCCAATGTTTCGCAGAACTCCTATCAAGATAAAGCTTCATAAAAGCACCATGATCCTGGAGTACCCCCCAAGTTCTAATGATTGCCTTATCAATAGCTTTTGGGTTTGAGATTATTTTAGTAAGACTAAATTCATACTCAGCTTTACTTTCACCTAAATTATTATCCATCGCCAATATGCTACTTATATAAAAACAGGCTAACAAAAACACCATTATTTTCATTATCTTATTCCTCATGTAAGGGCTCTATATGAGCTTTTGTCTCGAATTTAGCGACATTATATTGCGTCTCTAAAATAGAGACAATGAGGTATTCGATAAACTCCACACAGTATGAAGTGATACGTGAATGGCTGAAAAAGCAACGCCATGAAGCGGATCTATCCATTCGTGCTTTGGCCTCAAAGCTAGGTGTTCACCACTCGGTTGTAGGAAAAATTGAAGACGGTCGTCGGAAGATAGATTTGCTAGAGTTCGTAGATTATTGCGAGGCATTAGATATCGATCCTCATATTGGTATCAATTTAATACTCGAGTCAATAAAGTATCCAAAGAAGCATACCCCATTTAAATAAATCTATTTCAAGAAGGGCCAATCCAATTACTATATTTGTAAAATAGGAAAGTCATGCGATTATTTCATCTATTTTTTCTTTAATTTCATCAGTGATTGCTGATGCAGACTTTATCGCTTTCATCCAACGGACATCATCTTTAGATACTAGACCATCCTCTTCATCTTCAACCATCTTCACTAAAGCAAATATTTCATCGTAGTTAAACCAGTCGAGTCGCTTCTTAAAAACACTCCAAGTTGACCAACACTTTCCAACCTGAGTCGGTGATGACCACTGTAAAACATCTCTTATATGCCTGAGTCTTGAAAGAAAATATTTAGATTTTTTATTAGGATGAATAGCTAGGATATTTTCAAAAGGCACCTTCGCTTGATAAAAATCCCAAATACCTGGTCCAGTAGTAGAGTTATCTACTACGCAAGCGTGGAATCTGTTTCGTACATCAACTGATGGAGACGAGTATTCATTTAGCAGCTTAATCAAAGTCTGTATAAGATTGTTAGTTTCTGTATATGAAATACGACCATCAGGTGAAAGTAAGTTTCCGCCAGCATCTTGATACAAATTTGGCATCTCCATCAAACTAACTAAAGCCTCTATAGCTTGATGACCAGATTCCCTCCCCGGAAACTTCTTAATTAGTTTCTTATCAGATAATCTTTCTCCATCGGTTATTTTACTTACGATTTCGTAGATTTTGTCTTTTATGTTTTCATGATCGATCCAAAACTGCCTATTGTCTTCTATAAACTGTTCAATTTCATCAATTAGATCAGATACAAACTCTCCTATTTCTGCTTTTATTAAATACACTTGTTTATTAGAAAATAGTAATTTAGTTTCCTTGAACTGAGCTTCATCTACAGAAGGACGTACAATCATAAAAGCAGGTGATTTTTCCTCACCAATGTGAGCATATACTTCCTCATATAGAAAACCAATATTCGGATCTGTCAAACTATACCCTATAAAAATGGGCATACCTTCAGTGAAAAGCGTGTATAACTTCCTGTTTAGATAAGTATCTTCTCTCTGGAAGAAATTATACTGGGAGTTAGTTATTACTACAGATTCTGGCCTTCCTGCTCCACCATGAATTTTCAAAATATTTTTTCTATTTGTTGAAACTCTAGGCTTCTTTTCTCCTCGAACAACAACGTTTGGGAGAAATTCAAATAACTCCTCAAGCACAGTATCCCAATTTGTAGTAACAATTAATTTGGGGGAGATCTTTTTGAAATTATCAACCCAGTCAGGCCACTCTACTTTTGTTGTTTTATTTTGAAGCACCTTCAAAACAAGGGAGTTAAATTGATATTCATCATAACCATGCTCGATTACTGAATAAGAAAATAGCAATTCAGCAGCTCTTAGTGGCGCATCGGTGTTAATTTCTTCATCGTAACTAATCTCTTCTGCAACACCATTAAGGACATCTGCCCAGCTTGGGCATCCAAAATTTCTGGAAAATCCAGAACCGATCCAAAAGAATACTTCCTCTTGGTAGAATGAAGTTACAAGCAACTCTTTTGCTTCAGATGAAACCTGATCAAAGCAAGACATACCTATTTACTCCAGCAATGTTCTCTATTCGTTTTAGCTAGGTCAATGCAATAATATACATAACATTTAACTACTATTATTAGTACCCATGAATAATCATATACTTTTCTTTTTCATCACCATAGAAATCTAATTTGCCATCGACGCGAACACAAAAACGACTCTCTTGACCACAATAGCTAGTTTTAGCTAACGCACCTCGACTTTCCAAATCTCTTATAGCACTATCTAACTCGTTCATTTTAGAAATGCGAGCGGTTATCTCTTCATAAGAAGGGACTACCATGTATACTGCGGCCACGAACACACTTAAAGTGATGATAGCAATTAAGACTCCAGTCACGGCGACTTTCCATATGGCCCAGTTCGATGACTTTTCATATCTTTTAGCTGCGGCATCAGCTTGTTTTTGAGCATCATTAAAACTTGCCGATATTTGATTAACTTCATTTTGGATAGAGGTATTTATCGTTGAATAGATTGTTTGTTCAATTGCTTTCTGACACCTTTGTTGATTTAGTTCGTATTCTCTAACTTGAAAGTCTAGTTTTTTAAGCAATTCTGTTGCTGTAGACTGATCTCTATCAGCTACTTTAAGGAGTCGACCTAAACAGTCAAAAATCATTTGAAAATCTTTATCACTCATCTTATAACCCCATGCTAAAACCTAAACTTTTTCCTTTATTTAAAGATAACTCCTTATTTAAACTATATTTTTTTTCATACCAAAGTTTCATTTCACTTAAATAAAGCTTATGAGTTAATCTAAGCTGAGTCATATCTACTAATTCCATATATCGAATGTTCCCCTTTTTATCAATGTGAACCAACAATCCACCAGTACCTATATCATCTGGTCCATTCAAATTCTTTATAACATCCAAATATTTTTTCAACTGATCTTCGCTAAACTGATTGTTTTCATCAACTGCTCTATCAGCAATGTGCTCTACGAATTCTGGAAATTCAAACATCGTTTCCTCTTCGGGATAGGCATCTAGGTAAGGAACAATTCTGGAAGTAAATGAATCATTAACAGGCGATGTTTCTACAAACCAATGTATATCTCTAGATATTTCTTCAAGAGCTTCACTTCCAACAATAGCCCCTCTAATCTTTCGGTGTTTTTCTCGCTCTTTCTTACTTTTATTTGAAATCTGTTTAAACTCTATGAGCTTCGTTGTTCCTTGGAACTCTACCAATAAATCACCTAGCAAAGTATCAGCTGGCGACTGCTGAAGTAGATTTATTATTCCAGGCTGAACATCAAGGTGGCTTTTTGATCTTATACAAAATCCTAATGCATAAAGAAAGTTGCCGATCACTATGTTTTCGTATAACTTCATACAAACCTCATAATGCTATTTTTAAATCAAACCTTCTAATATTGAAACAGATTTTAACTCTCTTCTTCTATACACCTTTTGATGCATCTTTTTCTTCCAATCCTGATCAACTGGGGAAATATCATTATCTGACAGGTAACGAATCAAAGTTTTAGAGTCTATCTTACATTCTTTAGCCAGCTTGGAAAGCACTACATACTCTTTTTTAAATTTATTTAAATTGCTCTCAGCTATACAACGTCCATTACCTCTTCTAGAAACTGTTAATATTGAGTTATTGACCAATTGATAAGTAAACTCCTGGCTTATACCCAGCAACTTTGCTGTTTCTGGAATAGACATGTATTTATCTCGTTTTCGTATTATGCTGTACCAATTTAGAAAATCATCCTTCTCGAAAATTAGTGACTTAAAGCCATCGTAACCTTTCTTTTTGGCTATAGGTTTGAGCTCATTAGAGTCTATAGCCTCAATAACTGTTTTTAATGGATTCCTAATATTACCACCATAGTATTTAAGAATGCTGGAGAAAGATATTTTTGCACGTTCAATACTTTCCTCTTTAAGTTTTTCCAGATAGTTGTTTATATAATTAGTAATTTCTACTTTTGAAAAAATCCATGTTTGGCAGCTAACACACGGTTCAATTGCTGTTTTAAGTTTAATAAACTTTCTTAATTGACTAAATTGAGCCTTCGTTAGTCCCAAAATATTAGCGGCTTCTTTAGCGGTTATTATGTCTTGAATATGATCAAGTCTTTCTATCAAGTCAGGTTTATATACATTGACAAAAATTCTATGTGTTTTGTATTCCCTATGAAAATGTATTTCATTATTTCTTATCAATCTATTCAAAACACTTTTATTTACGCCAAAGTCTCTGCATGCTTTTTCGAATGGTATCCAAGGATGTGACTCTATAGTTGAAGATTTGAACAGCTTGTTTTTTCTAGTTAAGGATTGCCTCCATGATTTGTGCAAGTAGTTTTCTAAGGCAACTTTAAACTCATCATAAACTTTATCAGTAAACCGATTGTAAAATATCCGATAAAACTTTTTTAATTGATTATCTTTGCTATTAGAAGTGACTTTCTCATTCTGTAAGTTTGATAAGAAATTTTTAAAACCAGTTTCTTCTCCAAAAACTGCCTCCGCTATATTATTAAAACAAAGCTTGGCTGAGGACATATTAGACAATGAAACGCTAGGTCCAGAACGGCTTAACTTTCTATTAGATAGCCATCCGGAAAACATACTTATTAATTTTATTCGATTATCTAAGTTTAAGTTATGATTTTTAGGTAGTAATTGATTAGCACTCCATATCTTATCTATCTCGTTTTCTAAGAAGCTCTGCATAATCAATACTTTTTTAGACGGCTCTTCTGACTTCATAGTTCGAAAGTCAGCTCCACACTTACACTCAAGTAACTTACTCCTACTAAATCTCACTTCTTCGCCGCAGCTACTGCACTTATCCAATAGCCAAACATTATGAGTTTTACAACATGAGCTTACTTTTAATTGCCATACATGTTTAAAGTAACCATTCTCATCCAAGCATTGTGGACAAAATCGCGATTTATTTGAGATGAAGTGTAAGGCTGAAATATCCCTATACTTCTTTGCATCTCCTTCGCCTGGACGATATCCGCTCCAATTGTTGGCTTTTAATAATTCGGATATTTTGTGGTTTAAAGTCGATACACTTCTAGTTTTCGATTTAAATAGCCATCTGAAACTTTTGTATTTGTTAGAGTCCGCCAATCTGATGATGTAAGAAATAGGCGCTTCATCATCATATATGTTTGGGCGAATTAGTGGCTTAATCAACTCATATTGGTTACGTATCATCGTGATAATCGCTCCGTCGAAAGTCCGTCAATTTGGTTAAATGGCATACCTGGTTTATCAAGCTTTTGCCAACAAAACTTTTTATTGAATGGATTCCATTTATCTACCCCTTCAATCCAAATATTTTCAGTAAAGGCTAACTCTAAACACTCTCGGTCTATTGACTTTCTTTCTAACATGCATGTTTGTTCATATGCTCCAATAAGCAGTTTGACCATATAGTCAATTATTCCATTAGTCGCAAAAAACAAAGACGAAATAAGTTCTCTATCCTTAATATCCAATCTATAAGGTAAGTCCAAATTTTCATCAATTTTCTTTACGACACCAATAAAGTTTATTCGCGACTTTTTATTTTCAATATCAAATGGCTCAATATTAATCCTTTTACTAAACCTACGTCGTAATTGTTCATTTATTCTCAATATTTGTTCACTTCGCTCTAATCCCATTAAAACAGTAGAAACATTAGCTTTATCAATAATCGTCTTCAACCAATCAGATACTTCATAGGGTGTTCTTTTTTTACCCTGGTCAATGAAATGCTGTAATTCATCGAAGATAAGCATTTTTACCTTACAAGACTTTATAAAATGTAGTATTCGATTAGTTTTGTCTACAGCTGAACCACGATGAAAATTTTCATCTCCCAAGATAACTAACATTTCCTCAGCAACGTTTTTAACGGTTGGCACAGGTGGTGTATCAACGACTAAGACCGGTATTTCCGTAAAGTTATCGTGTTCAATTTTTGGATATTCTTCTTTTTTTTTTGCTTAAGTGTTGATTTACCTGTGCCCGAAATACCCACGCAAATAATGTTTTCTGCAACCCGAACGTTTCGATTTAGCTCATATGCATTAGTGATAGTTTGATAAGCTAACTCAAATTGCGGATGACTAATAACCAGTTTTCTAACGCTAGCAATCTTTTTTTGTTGGTTAAGAGCTATTTTCATTACTAGCAAACCTTTTTATGAGAAGTTTCGAATTCAGGTATATCATCTAAGTCCCAATCAACCGTACTCTGTAAATCACTATTGTTGTTAGATGGTAAGCTATTAGAAGACCAAGTATTCTTTTGTTTGGTATCTACCCACTCATTTCTGTCACGAGCAGCTTTCTTTCTCTCCCTTATAAACTTATTCTTACCTAACTCTTCAATTTTCTTTCGGAATCGTTCTTTACTTTTTAATAACTCAATTTTACTACATTCACCTGCACCTCTTGCTCTAGCATCTTTTCTAATGTCTAAATGCTGCCTTCTTGTAAGTCCTTCTGTATACTCAAAGTTTGTACAAGGTACTTGTATATAATCTCCATTAATTTCATCAAATACCCAAATGTATGAAATTGACTCTTTATCAAAACGTATCCTGGTAATTTTGTTTTCATTACTCCTCATTCGCAAAAGATTAAGTTCAGAGCTGTTATAAAGTAAACCATCAAGCTCAATTCCCTTATGGCTTAGCACTCTTTTACTTTCGGTAGTTAATATTAAATTTAGATGGTCGATACTTTCTGGTAACAATGGCTCTACTAGAGATAAGCCTTCTATCCATAAATTTGATGGTGTTCTTTGGGTAGAACGGTGGGTACTTTGAGAGTAAATGTCAATTATCCATTCATGAACCAGCTCCTTCAATTTGCTTAAAGTCAATTTTGCAAGTTCTTCGGAATTATAATCACCTCGTTGCTTAATATTTGAAAACGTTGTTCCAGGAAGACGATGACAAACTTGTCGATTTAAAGTCCCTAAAAATCTTTCAACAGAACCTTTATATTGCGGTTGCTGCTTCGGACAAAAAAGTAACTCGATGTTGAGCTCCGCACACATCCTCCTCAATTGATGAGCGTGAAACTCCAATCCATTATCACATACCAGTGTTTTCAGAATGCCATAAGCTGGCCATTGATTTTTAATATCAGGGTATAGTTCTTCTACATAACCTTTGTGTAGTATCGAGTTACGAAGAGCCCTCATGACAGAAAGCTCTGATGGAGGCTCAAATCCGATTTCAAACCCTAACGGCATTCTTGATTTTATATCCAGTAATACTGTTAAGTTAGGTCTACCATCAGGCAGTCCTGTTATCTCATTAATAACTATAACATCGAGAGGTGTATGATCGACTTCTACTCGTTCTAATATATATTGAGGATCGGGGCCTTTACCTGAAGAACAAAAATGGTTATCTGCTTTACGCTTTCCCTCACGAGCAAGCATTACTTCGTATTTGTTTAATTTTTCAATCACTCGATAAAACGTTGCTCTGCTAGGAGTTGGTAAGGAGTTATTTCTGAATATATTTATTTCATTTATTCTTGCACAAAGAGCATCATATGTAGATTGAATAGAGTTTTTTTGTCGAGTTAAAAACACATGTTCAATAACCGTATCGATCTCACTCTGTATATGCCCTTTGAATTTTTTTGAACCTCTTTTACCTGATTTTCTATCTGCTAATGCAGAAATATTCTTTTCCGCTAATTTCCACTTCTTCCACCAACGATATACACTATGAAAGCTTGGCTTATGTTTGTCTTCAATTAAATTAGCTACATAGTTAACTACGCACTCTAAGTTGATCTTTGTTGGATTTTTCCCTAACTGTTTACATGCTTCCTCGACATAGATGTATTTTCGCATAATCGATTTCTGTTCTTTTTCAGGAAAGGACGATAAATCTGATGGGGTATGGTTACTATTTTCATTTATGATATTTTTTCCTTGTAAGATCAATTCTCCATCAGTCAGAGCTTTTGAAAGGTCAGACTTGGTTCGCTTAATAATTGCCAGGTCAGTTAATCGTTCCAAGTAACATTCACCATTTTCAAGGATTCGTTCGATCCGATAGGGAACGGCGTTTAAAGTTAGGTGCAACCCTGTATGAAAAGAAGCAAGTTTCATGTTTACTCTCCTCAGATAAATACAATTGCGTTGATAATTGGATGGGGGTATCTAAATCAAAAGTGATTATTCCTTTAGCCATCAAGGAATATACTCGGCCTATAGATCCGAGGCAGTTTGACAGCGACTCAACAGTTTCTTTAGAACAACTTGAGTATTTTTGTCGAATTAAAGGCTGGAACTGCTCTTCTATTTCTTTAGTAAGATATTGGCGTAAAAGGTTAAAGTTTCTCTGTCGAGTTGGTTGGTTTAGTTCTTCGTCTGTAATTACAATAAAATTATGATTCTTTTTCTCCAAAAAATTGGAGATATCTTTAAGTCTTTCTATGATTCGTTTGTTAGCTAACTTTCCAGCCGGCTTAACTTCTACATATATCGTTTGTCCGTTAGTAAGGATTAATTCGAAGTCAGGAGTGTACTTGCACAACTCGTTTCCTGTTGGAAAATATATTGTTATTGGTTGCTCCCGATAACTCGCTACAACTGATGAGAACTCAAATAGATTACAAGCTTTCTGTTCTAACTGAGATTCCCACGCGATCTGCCTGTTGTTTTTCACGGACGGATAGTAACCAACAACTCTTCCCTTGGTTCTTTGCACCGGCTCTCTTGCTCTAACTACATCAGGTTGAGGCGCAATTTTTAGGCATAACCGCCCCTGCACGCCACTACTTGTAGATACATCAACATTTTTCGAAGACATATAAACCTCTTACCAATTTCGGTAATAAAATTTACTGCTCATGGTTATATTTGAAATGTCGGCTTGACTAGCTCTGAGGAAGAAGTAATACTTTTGATTGTCACGTCGTAGGTATCATCTTACGCAGCAGAGCGGGAAAAGCCCTTGGGTAATTCCCGTTTTTGTTTTCTACATAGCTAAATTCCTCTTAAATCAAGACCTTGCTTCAATCGTTTTTTGTTTCCCAACTTCAAAGCATTACGAATGATTGTTATTTGTTCACTGCTTAATGAACCTAAACACTGCCTCAAGTCCCGCATCATGCTGTATTCATCAGCAGTTGCATGATCTGGCAATCGCGTAGTTCTTTGCGATTGGTCCACGTAATCCCAAAGTAATACCTGCTCGCTCTCATCAAGTCGAAGAGATATTATTAGGTTATCCAGGACCTTCTTTGTGGGTGGACCTTTCTTACCATTTTCAATAGCACTTACGTAACAAGAATGAACACCTAACAGATCGGCCAATTGAGTCTGCTGCAAGTTTCGACTTCTTCGTAATGCTTCGAGATATTGTCCAAACGGGGTCATAAAATTGTTACCGATTACGGATTTATTTTTTACAAAATATGGCAGAGTGGCTTGGTGTTCAATAACTACTTTTGAGGGAATTGTGGAAAAGTTTGGTATTTACACAAAACTGTATAAAATTTGATAGTCATAACTTTTTAGATAAGTAATTACTGGATACTAATTTATTTTGAAAAAATCTGATTTCTACTAGCTTTGTTTTATACAAATTACTCTATATATTGATTTTCTTAAGATGAACTACATATTGTGCAATGCAAACTAGAAAATACTAAATATAGGATTAGTTGCCTTTGTTAATATGTAGAGACTTTATATCGGTGTATGAGGTAGTATAACCCTCAGAATTTTAGATCTTTTGTTAGATAATATATGAAAGCTAAATGTATCCAGTTAGGCAAAAAATAGGAAACTGAGGGAGAATTTATGGCTAGTAAAGCTAGGCAATACAAACCTTCCCATGTAAGGAGGTTGGATACACTTTCGGGAAACGAATGTGCTGCACCAGATTGTGTTCGCGCACTTATAGCTCGTGATGGCGAAACAATAATAAGTAAAATATGCCATATAGAAGCAGCGAGTAAAAATGGGCCGAGATTCAATCCAGCTATGTCGGATGATGAGAGACGGCACTACAACAATCTCATACTAATGTGCGATGAATGCCATGAAATTATCGACAATTTAGATAATGAACAAAAGTATCCTGTTTCTCTTTTACAGGAATGGAAGAAAGAGCATGAAGCAAAGATCTTATCTAGACTTCAATCTAAACCTTCTCTTTTAAAGCTCGCAATAAATGCTATTTCAGAGATCAATTTTGAAAGCGAATCTCCCGAAAAAGAGAGTCACAACAAAAGTATTGCTGCTTTTAAGATCGAAGATAAAATTCAATACAACTCTGTAATTAGGAATCGACCTCTAATTGAAGAATATAAAATATTCTACATTAAAATAGCATCACTCTATTCTGAGCTGGAGGCCAACGGTTCTTTTAGGAAGAACAAACTCTTAAGAAATATTGAACGTCTGTACTTAAAGGTCAAAGGAAAATACATTACAAATTTCGACAATCAACTTTCTGATATACAAAAAAATGCGGATAATATTATAGAAGATATAGAGGAAGAGTTGCTAAATACCTGTGATTCTTATAATTCTTTGTGCGACGAAGATATTTCATTCGGAATATCAATTATAATGGTCGATGCCTTCATGCGCTGTAAAATTTTAGAGGAGCCCCCTAAGTCATGATCCTGGGAAAGGATGTTCATCCTGAACAAAAATTGTACTACTGGGGTGCTCTGGTTATTGAGTTTTTAAATGATACTACGGAGCTCAATCATAATTACTATAACATCTACGAGAATATCAAAGAAAAATACGGTATTTCAATAGAGAGTTTTTCACTTACTTTAGACTGGTTGTATATTTTAGGTGTTATCGATAATGATAAAGGGAAGATTAGAAAGTGTTTCTAAAAAACTTAAAGATTGAAAATAGTTCCCAAGTAATCAGGGATATTTCTTTCAGGAAAGGAATTAACTTAATTATTGATGAAACAAAAACAGCTGACAAGAAAAAGTCCGGTAATAATGTAGGTAAAACGACTGTTTTAAGATTGATTGATTTTTGTCTCGGAAGCAGTGGAAAGAATATATATGTAGATCCTGAGTTTAAGAATAAGAGCAATTTGACTGTTGAAAAATTTCTCACTGAAAACAACGTTCTAATTACCTTGACTCTAAAAGAAGATTTGGATGTAGAACATTCAAAAGAAATAGTAATAAAAAGAAACTTCCTACAAAGATCACAAAAAATTATTAAGGTAAATGATACTGAAGTTAAGTCTAAGGATTTCCCTGAAAATCTCAAGGAGTTGATTTTTCATACGAATCCCAAGAAACCAACCTTTAGACAGATAGTTTCCAAGAATGTAAGAGATGAGAAAAGTCGACTAATAAATACTGTTAAAGTTCTTCACCCTTCGACTACTAAAGAAGAGTACGAAGCGCTATATCTATTTTGGTTGGGTGTTGATCTAGATGTTGCGGACAGAAAACAACGTCTATTCAGAGAAAAGAAGATAGAAGAAGATTTACAGAAGAGATTAGTTAAAGAGAATACTTTATCTCAAGTTAAACAATCCCTGTTACTTGTAGAAAATAACATAGAAGAACTAAAGCTTAAAAAAGACAGTTTTAACATTAACGAAGACTATGAAGAAGATGTTAATGCTTTAAATGAAATCAAATCTAAGATAAGTAGAGCATCTACAAAGATAGGAAGATTAGAAGTTAGAAAAGATTTGATTACAGAAAGTATTCAAGAACTAGAAGAAGAGTATTCAAACGTAAGTATAGAAAAAATACGAAAACTTTATGAAGAAGCGAAAGCGCTCTTACCAGATATTCAAAGAACTTTTGATGAAACTCTACAATTTCATAATAATATGGTAAGAGAGAAAAAGAACTTCATTACTAGTGAGTTGCCATCAATTAACACTGAACTAGAGGACTTGAATTTAAAGTTAAAGTCATATCTTGATAAAGAAAAGGAGCTAACAGGTAAAATAAGCAAGTCAGGAGCAATGGACGAATTTCAAGGAATAGTCTTAGCATTAAATCAAGCACATGAAGCAAAAGGAACACTTGAAGAACAGAAACGGCTCTGGGAAAGCAGTTTAGGTAAGCTCGAGTCTATTGAAGAAGATATTGAAGGAATAGACGAAGGTATAGACTCAATGGATGACTTAATTCAAGAACGTGTGTCTGCATTTAATATATACTTTTCGGATGTTTCAAATAAGCTTTACGGAGAGAGATACGTATTAAGTGCCGACAAAAATGATAAGGGATATGAATTAAATATATCTACATTATTGGGTAATCCTGGTACAGGAAAAAAGAAAGGAGAAATGGCAGCTTTCGATTTATCTTACATAAAGTTTGCGGATGATATAGGAATCGAGTGCCTTCATTTTATTTTACAAGATCAGATAGAAAATATTCATGACAATCAGATCAATAACATTCTTACTGAACTAGTTGAGAATACTAATTGCCAGTACGTTCTTCCGGTATTAAAAGATAAGTTACCAAGAGATATTGATGTAGATAAATATCAAGTTATTTCACTATCTCAAGATAGTAAGTTGTTTAAGATCTAAGATATCAACTGACTCGTTAAAAACAGGCAGACAGTACCTATTGAATAACATATTGGTCGCGAAATGAGGTTCCCGGAAGAAAGAGTTAGATATTCACAAGCACTATTACTTTTACATCTAATAAAAGAAGATTCTAACGATTTAAAAAAAACTGCTAGAACTTCAAAAGTTTCTAATTCGAAATATCGTTAGAATTGAGCAGAGAATACGTCGACTTAAGCTCATCAAGAAGCGCTTGAAAGCTAGAAAATCTAAGTTTCGACCGAACAATCTTTGTTATACCGCAAGGGACATAAAGATTCTTTTAAAGCAAGTTCAGCCTAGAATCCAAAACTGTCAGCATCTACTTTTTCTATGGAAGGCAATTGGTGACGGCATAGCCAACATTTATCAATCAAAATACAGTTTAAAACATCTATATTTCGACTCTGATTACTTACCGAAGCAAGATTCCGGTTTCATTTCCGATAAGTTAGGTTTTCGTAAAGAATTTCGCGCTCTAGTCCTTGGTATTCGAATGGGTGTTCCCGTATTAATGTCAGACCTAACCAACATAATAAGGCATGGGGATCTTTGTGCCCTTGCAGCGGAAGAACCTCTTCTTATTGAAATGAAATCTTCAAATAATCGCAATGCTCGTACCGCTCGACAGTTTGAACAATTAGAAGTTTTATCTAAATTCTTCACAAATGATGATGTAGGGAATTTTCGAGGAGCAGTAAATACGAAAAGGATTAGTCTAGAAAGAGAAGAAGTTTGCTATGTTGCAGAAATAAACGAATGCATTCGACAAGCAATACAACTTGGCTTTTTTACTGTTTCACCAGAGAAGGGCCTGAAGTACATAGCGCTTACTTCAGAATGGTATTCATCCAACGTAGATAGTTTTAATAAAAAGGTGAATAGCATAACTTCTAAAACTTGCATGATGGTCACTCTAACTCCTGAACCAAGCTATCTACCACTTTATCCCTTTACGCTGTCCTTGACTCCATTAAATACCTTGTTATTTATACAAGAAGAAATTCAACTTCTTGTTGTGATTGATATAGCTGTAATAAAAAACCATTTCAATGAATTAGGATTGCACCCTATAGCTTTAATGGATGGTGACCATTCATTTCAACTAAGCCTTGATCCTAGTGATTTAATGAAGGGTACTTTTCGTGTGAGTGAACTGAGCTTTCTACGAATTGCTTGTGAATTTCAGTCGCCTAAATGGTTCGCTAGTGAGCAATACTCATTAATTAAGAGAGTGTGTAGTGAAAATACTTCAGAATCAATTGATTTAAACTCTGAAGGTTTATTAACTTCCCCACCATTAGGTTGGAGTGAAGCAAGAGATTGTTTAGAAGATGAATGATTTTTTAAATATTATTTTGATATTCATGTATCAATAGAAACCATACTTTTTTTCCATATAGTACATCAACCCCTCAATCGCACTAGATATACAATTCATAGTTTCATTAAGATACTGATATGAAACATCTAGCTGATTCATATTCAAAGTTATATCTGGATTTTTTTTAGTCAAAGCAACTATTTCATTTGCTTTACTTGCACTCAAAGAGGTTAAATTTCCATTTGCATGCGCGATACAGTTTCTTAGTTTTGTGAGTTCTGAGAGCTTATTCATTGTTATTGAATTCAAATTCATAAAGTACTATATGAGCCATATATTTATTAAACTTCGACTGCAAAGATTTTCCATTAATATCTTTTAGTCCCAGCGATTTACATTCTCTTTCCTGAGCATAATTGAGAAGCTGAGTAACAGAATTCTCAAATAGAGTATAAATAGTCACTATGTAGGGGGTTCGAATTAGTCTGGGAATTTCATCTTCAGCAATCTGATAGATATGACTGAACTCTGAATACTCTAACCCATCAATTTTGCTCTCTTCTTCTCTTAAATACTTGTTACATACAGAAGATACACCTGTTTCAATTAAAGACAGGTATTTTTGAATTACCGATAGCTCGACTTTTATTTGAATACCAGGATAGTTAGCGTCTGTATTGAATATACCTTTTAAAGATACCATCAAAATTCTCTTCTAGATAACTTTGTGCAGTCTAATTTTACTTTGTTAACAAGCCACTCATCAATAGAAAATAAGTAAGTAATCACTTCAACATAATTCCTTAAATGGCCGAAAATTAGTTAAACTCGGGTTTATTAGTTACAGGTCTCAACTATATGTCTAATACACCCCATAAAAAAGCAGGCTGTATTTGCTACACCCTGCTTTAAATTTTAACGATGATGCGAATTAATGAATTGAGTTCATAAATTATGAGACGTCAGTTCACATAAATGAGACGCCAGAGCATAAATTATGAGATCCCACAGTATGCTTTATCTATACATCTAGATTCGCAACAGCGAGAGCATTACTTTCGATAAATTCACGTCGAGGCTCAACATGATCACCCATCAACGTAGTGAAAAGCTGATCGGCACCAACAGCATCTTCAATCGTTACACGCAGCATACGACGCGTATCTGGGTCCATAGTCGTTTCCCATAGCTGCTCAGGGTTCATTTCGCCTAGACCTTTGTAACGCTGTGTATTGAGTCCACGTTTAGATTGAGCCATAAGCCAGTTGAGCGCTTCTTCAAAGCTGCTGACCTCTTGCTTACGCTCTCCACGCTTAATATAAGCACCCTCTTCAATCAAACCGGTGAGCTGAGCACCTAGATTAACGATTTTTAGATAATCGTTTGAGGAGAAGAACTCATGATCCAGAACAAAGTCATTTTCTAATCCATGGTTGATCACTTTGACTACCGGAATATAGATATGGCGCTCAGTGTCTTCTTTTACAACGCATTCATAACGTACTGAGCCGGCTTTTACTTCGGCGTTCAAGCTTTCGTTAAGCCCATCAACCCAGCTTTGTACAGCACTCTCATCAGCCAGCTGCTCCACCGTAAGTTTGTCGTGGTAGATCATCGAGTTGAGGATTTCTGATGGATAAACTCTAGATAACCTGTGGATAACTGAGACCACTTCTCGGTGCTCAGATACCAGAGCTTCAAGAGAAACACCCGATAAAGCAGGCGCATCAGGATTAACAAAGAGAGACGCTTCATCTAATGCAAGGCTTGTTAGGTATTCTTCCAGTGCCGCTTCATCTTTAAGGTAAGTTTCTTGTTTACCTTTTTTCAGTTTATAAAGTGGCGGCTGAGCAATATAGACATAGCCATTCTCTATTAGCTGTGGCATTTGACGATAGAAGAAAGTCAGCAACAGTGTACGAATGTGAGCACCATCGACGTCCGCATCCGTCATGATAATGATACGGTGATAGCGAACCTTTTCTGGATCAAATTCATCTCGACCAATACCGCAACCGAGTGCGGTAATCAGTGTGCCGACTTCTTGCGAAGAAAGCATTTTATCAAAGCGTGCTTTCTCTACGTTTAGGATCTTACCTTTAAGAGGCAAAATCGCCTGGCTTTTACGATTACGACCCTGTTTAGCCGATCCACCCGCAGAGTCACCCTCCACTATGTAAAGTTCAGATAAAGCAGGATCTTTTTCCTGACAGTCAGCAAGTTTACCTGGCAGACCAGCAATATCTAAGGCACCTTTACGGCGGGTCATTTCACGGGCTTTTCTCGCAGCTTCTCTTGCGCGAGCCGCATCAACCATCTTATTAACAATGGTCTTTGCTTCACCTGGATTCTCCAAAAGATACTCACCCAGTTTTTCGCCCATGGCGGTCTCTACAGCGCTTTTTACTTCAGAAGAAACCAGCTTATCCTTGGTTTGAGAAGAGAATTTAGGATCCGGTACTTTAACCGATACAACAGCGGTCAAACCTTCACGGGCATCATCACCAGAGGTATTTACCTTTGACTTATTCATCCCTTCTTTTTCCATGAAGTTATTCAAAGTTCGGGTAAGTGCTGCTCTGAAGCCCGCTAAGTGAGTACCACCGTCGCGCTGTGGAATATTGTTAGTGAAGCAATAGATGCTCTCTTGATAACCATCATTCCACTGCATCGATACTTCTACACTGATGCCGTCTTCTTCGCGATGATAAACAAAATGGAACACACGCTGATGGATAGGTGTTTTATTGTGATTTAGGAATTCTACAAAAGCCTGAATACCACCATCATATTTAAAGTGGTCATGCTTACCTGTTCTCTCATCTGTCAGTAGAATAGAAACACCAGAATTCAAAAAGGACAGTTCACGTAGACGTTTGGCCAAGATGTCGTAGTGATACTCGATGTTAGAAAAGATTTCTTTACTGGGCTTAAAGCGAATTTCAGTACCGGTAGTCTCAGAATCACCGATCGCTTCTAATGGTTTTTGCGGTTCACCTAAGTGATAAACCTGCTCATATATTTTGCCCTGGCGTCGAATAGTCAGCCTTAATTCATCGGAAAGAGCGTTAACAACAGACACCCCTACTCCGTGTAATCCACCAGAAACTTTATAAGAGTTGTCATCAAACTTACCGCCCGCATGAAGAACCGTCATAATAACTTCTGCTGCCGATACGCCTTCTTCTTCATGAACATCGACGGGAATACCACGGCCATCATCACTGACACTTATGGAGTTATCTGCATGTATAGTTACTTTGATATCGTTACAATATCCAGCCAATGACTCATCAATTGAGTTATCGACAACTTCGAATACCATGTGATGTAACCCAGTTCCATCATCAGTATCGCCTATGTACATTCCAGGGCGCTTTCTTACTGCATCCAGGCCTTTTAAAACCTTAATGCTCGATGAGCCGTATTCTGAGTTTTCTGACATATAAATACCTTTTCTTATTCCAATGACATCTGACTAAATTGGCCATGTTCCACGTGAAACATTAGGCTATTATACCCTGAAATGGCCTCTTTCAGGGAGTCTAATGATATTGCAGTTAACAAAATTTGTACATTTTTCATAGACATCAAGAGACGAATTAAAGTCGCTTGATTAACGCTATCTAACTCAGCAGGTAAGTCATCGATAGCTATAAAGCAATGCTTCTGAGTGGTGCTAATAAATTTCTTAATAATGGATAGTACAAGCGTAGAGACGATCAGCTTTTGTTGGCCTCTCGATGCAATCTCAACGGCTTGCTCATTTCCAAGCAATATATCGATATCGGACCGATGAGGGCCCGAGCGGGTATAACCTAGCTGAATGTCTCGTTCTCGCCCACTCTCAATATGCTCTTTCAAGCTCTTCTTGGAACTCCAACCATCTCGATAAACAAGAGAAATAGTCTCCTGGAGAGAAGTTAGAAACGGCTGGAAGTCACTTAGCATTTCATTCATCTGCGCCACATAGTTTTTGCGCTGTTCCGTAATCGGCTTTGCTGCGTCGACTAAAAGGCTATCCCAATGGCTTAGATGTTTGATTAACCCCGGTTCCTGAGCTTTATCAGTAAAACGAGCATCCTTGATCTTCTTTAACAAAGCATTTCGTTGTTTAAGAATCTTACCGTACTGCAGCCAGTAGTGATGAAAGGAATGTTCCACGTGGAACAATCCCCAGTCAAACAGCTTAGATCGCTCTTTTCTTTGGGTAAGAATATTGTCGTAATATCCAGGAGCTATCGTAATAACAGGAAGAATCTTCGAAATTTCGGAAAGCGTATTACACTTCTGACCGTTAATCTTAGCCTGAAAACTACCTTGGCTATCCCTTAACAGTCCAAGTCGAAAGGTTTGATCAAGCTGATTCGCCTCAGCAAACACCGTCAAATTCGCCGAATCGCGAGTGATAACCTTTGGGATCTTAGAGGTGCGAAAGGATCGGCCATTGGCCAAAACTGATATTCCCTCTAACAGACTCGTCTTGCCGGCACCGTTTTCGCCGATAACGACATTCAACTTGGACCGAAGTTGTAAAACTGCACTGGGAATATTTCGGATATTCGTAAGACGAATTTCTTTGAAGAGCATAAAAATAAAATGCCAATGCCTAGAGGCGCATTGGCATAATCACATACATACTGTCTGAGCCATCGACCTCTTCCATCAACAAACTGCTGTTTGCATCTGAAAAAGTAAGCTTCACATTCTCTGACTTCACTGTATTAAGTACATCTAACATATAATTCACATTAAAGCCGATCTCTAAATGTGGACCAATATAATCGACTTCAATTTCAACCTCAGCTTCCTCCTGCTCTGGGTTGTTTGAATTAATGCGTAATGAACCATTATCCAAGTTCACCCGAACTCCGCGGAACTTCTCATTACAAAGAATAGCAGCCTTCTGCATGCCTTCTTTCAGTACTTCCCGATTTGCTACAACCAGCTTATCACCACCTTTCGGTAATACTTTTTCGTAGTCAGGATACTTTCCATCAACCAACTTAGATGTAAAAGTAAAATGATCACTAATAGCTCTCACATGGTTGCTGCTCAGCTGCAGATGGATATTCTCACCAACGGTAGATAAAAATCTTGCTAGCTCTAATACGCCCTTCCGCGGCACTATGGCCTGGTTCTTATCTTCAAAAGATGATTCAATCTGAGTCGACGAAAGCGCCAAACGATGCCCATCTGTCGCGACAGAATTCAATCGTTCGCGAGAAAACTCAAACAGCATACCATTAAGATAATAACGTACGTCTTGTTGAGCCATTGCAAACTGTGTCTTATCGATCAAATCTTTTAACGCGGCGACACTTAGCTGCATATCAACCAGACCAGCTGATTCCTCCAAATTAGGAAACTCGGAAGCTGGCAGTGTAGATAATGTAAAACGGCTCTTACTTGTCTTTAACTTAACTTTATTTTCATCCTGCTCCAGGCGAATTAAAGTACCACTACCAAGACTTTTACAAATGTCTAAAAACTTTTTCGCTGGAACAGTAATTTCGCCGCTTTCATATTCACCCTCTAAATGAATACGAGCCACCATTTCTACTTCTAAATCTGTTCCCGTGAGTGATAAAAGACCGTTATCAACCTGTATCAATATATTCGACAACACAGGCAATGTTTGTCTTCTTTCCACCGCTCCACTTACTAATTGCAGAGGACCAATCAAGTCATCCTGCGATATAGCCAGCTTCATAAAAAACCCTTTAATATCAACTAGTTAATATTCTTAATAAGTTAGTAAAATCTTCTTCTATATCTAAATTTTCTTCTTTCAAGGCCTTAATCTTTCGACAGGCATGTAGAACCGTTGTGTGGTCCTTCCCACCAAAGGCATCACCAATCTCAGGTAAACTTCGATTAGTTAGCTCTTTAGCTAATGCCATGGCCATTTGTCGAGGTCTGGCTATTGATCGACTTCTCCGCTTAGACAATAAATCGGATACTTTGATTTTATAATATTCGGCGACGGTTTTCTGAATATTATCGATACTTATTTGTTTGTCTTGTGCTGCAATCAAATCTCGCAACGCTTCTTTCACAAACTCAATAGTAATTGGCTTACCTGTGAACTGAGCATTCGCTATAACGCGTTTTAAAGCCCCCTCTAATTCACGAACATTCGAGCGAATACGCTTGGCGATAAAGAACGCCACTTCGTTGGGTAAGTCGATCCCCGTTTCTTCCGCTTTACTGATCAAGATGGCAACACGCGTTTCTAGCTCAGGAGGCTCGATTGCAACGGTCAATCCCCATCCAAAGCGTGATTTTAATCGTTCTTCTACCCCATCGATTTCTTTGGGGTATCGATCACAAGTTAATATAACTTGTTGATTACCTTCTAATAAAGCATTAAATGTGTGAAAAAATTCTTCTTGTGAACGCTCTTTGTTGGCAAAAAACTGAATATCATCAATCAACAACGCATCAACTGACCGATAAAACCGCTTAAATTCATCGATAGTATTGGTTTGAAGGGCCTTTACCATATCCGCTACAAAGCGTTCAGAATGCAAGTAAATGACTTTACCATTGGGCTTGTTCTTAAGGATTAAATTACCCACAGCGTGCATCAAGTGGGTTTTACCAAGCCCCACACCACCGTAAATGAACAAAGGGTTGTAAGCCTTACCTGGATTTTCCGCTACTTGCTTTGCTGCCGCTGTTGCTAGCTGGTTAGACTTACCTTCAACGAACTTGTTAAAGCTAAATGAACTGTTTAAGTTTGGTCGATGTGAAATGGAGACCGCAGGTTGTACTTTTGCAGTAGTTTGAGGCTGCAACACCTTAGGAGGCATTTCTACCTGTGGGCGGACTGGCATTTGTGGTTGGTGCTGGTTCTTAGGGCTGCTAAACGCAGGTCGATTTTTGTTGTCGTTGATGATCAAACTGACTTTTTTTCGACTGCCTTCAGATGAATTTTCATCCAATAATTTGTTAATTTTATTTAAATAATTTTCTCTAACCCAATCAAGAACGAATCGATTTGGTGCTCCCAAAACAATTTCATTGAGGCTTTCATCGACTTTTAGGGGTCGGATCCAGGTATTAAACTGAGTTGGAGCCAGCTCTTCCCTCAAGCGATCGGTGCAATAGCGCCAATAGGATTCTTCCACCCAAATATCTCCAATATTTATTTTTTGTCTTCATGGAAAGGTTAAAAATTTTAGATCGATTCTAAAAATTGATCCAGAGTTTTCCACAAGAAAAAGATCTAGAGATCCAATTTGATCGCATTGGATATTTTTTGTACTTGATGATTTTGTCGCCTGCTTTCAACTTTTTTAGATCGATTTAGATCAATCTGGATCACTTTACTGTTCTTTTCTTGTGTATAAATTTGAGTTTAGATCCTGAGATCATTTTATCAAAGTTTTATACGTTAATTATAAGCTAGATCTTAATACGTTATTAACAGGGTTAAAAATGTTATTAAATTATGTTTTATAAGAACTTTTTCTACTTATCCACAAAGATCGACGGATCTAATAATAGATCTTATAAGATCTTTTTATTTTTATTAAAAAATATAAATTATGTGTCTTGTGAATACTTTGTTGAGATCACTTGATTATCCTTTTTGCTGCATGTTTGCTAAGACAGGCAAATATCGCTGTTTTCGGTAACTTTCTGAGAAATGATCTAAAAAAAAATAAAAAAAATTTTCCACAAGCAAAGATCGGGTGTGATCACTATATCTGGTGGAGATCTGATCTGATCATTTCTATATCTAGTAGATCATTTTGTGATCGAAAAATACAAAAATTAAAGAATCCGAGGGGTTGTCTCTTTTTTATTCGATTAATGATTGATCTCGGGGCGCTCATTAGTTAGAATTTCGCACCCTTTGCCCAGCTAGTAGCGGGCTGAAGCTGTACTCTACTAAAGTTAATCGCGGGTTTTGAGCAATGAAACGTACTTTTCAACCAAGTAACTTAAAGCGTAAACGTCGTCACGGATTCCGTGCTCGAATGGCTACTAAAAACGGTCGTCTGGTCATTAAGCGTCGTCGCGCTAAAGGCCGTAAGCAACTTACTGCTTAATCAGCCGAACGTCTTTTTAAAAACAGGCTCTTGCTGAAATGACAACGGATGCTTCTAAAGCGCCCGCGAAGTTTCCGCGGGAGCTTCGTTTATTGGACTCGAAAGATTTTGCTCAGGTTTTCAAAAAACCCGTCAGAATCGCCAATAAAGCCTTTACTATTCTGGCTACTCCCAATCATAGTCAATCTCCTCGACTAGGTCTTGCGATCGCAAAAAAGCAGGTTAAACTAGCGGTTAACCGTAATCTCATTAAACGCAAATTGCGTGAATCTTTTCGTACCCGACAGGCAACTCTACCATCCTTTGATTTCGTTGTTATGGTTCGTCGCGACATTAACTCGATGGACAGAAAAAGTATGGAATCAGCGTTGTCACATATATGGCGTAAAGTAGAGAAAGTATGCAAAGATTGCTGATTTTAATGATCCGACTGTATCAGAACTCTTTGAGTTATCTGATCGGTAACCAGTGCCGTTTCTACCCTACCTGCTCAGCTTATGCCGAACAGGCTATTTTAAAGCATGGATCACTCAAAGGAAGCTGGCTCGCTATCAAACGAATTGGGCGGTGCCATCCTTTAAACGAGGGCGGGATTGATCCTGTGCCTGAGTGTAGGAATTGTCAGCCAAATCACAAACATTAATAGATATACACCAATAAAGAGAAATTTATATGGAGTCTTCAAGAGGTATTCTTGTCTTAGCGTTAGCTTTTATATCTTTCTTGCTGTTTCAAAAATGGCAGGAAGATTACGGCCCTAAGCCACAGCCTACTACATCAGAGCAAATTGTTGAGCAGCCTAAAAGCAATGAGTCGGTAGCTGCTAATGTCACAGAGCAACCTGCTGATAACTCCAAGGCCGTTGTTGCTAACAATGCGACTGTTGCAGAGGTTATCACCTTATCCAATGAAGTATTGACCGTACAGGTGAATACATTGGGCGGGACCGTTGTTAGCTCTATCCTAACGCAGTTTTCTAATACTCAAGAAAACCCCGATGACCATGTGCAGTTATTAACATCTCGTGCGCACCGTACTTATGTTGCAGCCAGTGAATTGTCTGGTGCTGGAGCTCCAGAAAATGCCAAGCAGCAGGTGATCTATCGTGTGGCGAGTAAACCTACGGCTGACAAGCCTGAACTGATTCTTGAGTGGACCAATGAGCAAGGCATCGTATTCGAAAAGATCTTTAAGATGCATGAGAATCAATACGATATTGATGTCTTCTATCGAGTAAAAAATACGACAGCCACCAATCACGAATACACGCTGACTACTCAGCTAATCCGTGATCGTATTGAGCTGGACACCGACACCAGCGGCTTTGGTATGCAAACCTACCTTGGAGCGGCTTACTCTACTCAAGAGTCTCAATTCGAAAAATACGATTTTGATGATATGGACGACGCACCGCTCGCAGTTATTACGCAGGGTGGGTGGATTTCTTTTATTCAGCACTACTTTATTTCTGCCTGGATACCTAACAAAGAAAGTGTTAACAAAATTACGACTCAATACGATAAAGCGAAACGCGTTTATATTGTTGGCGTCGAGCAAGATAAGTTGGCGGTTGCCGCAGGTCAAACTCAAGAGTTTCATGCCAAATTGTATTTGGGACCTAAAGATCAGGATGTGTTGGCCTCTCTTGCTCCAGGGCTTGATCTGACCGTTGATTACGGTATTTTCTGGTGGTTAGGACAGCCTATCTTCTGGTTACTAACCATGTTCCAGGGTTTTGTGAGTAACTGGGGTGTGGCCATTATTCTTGTAACCATAACCGTTAAGATATTTCTTTATCCTCTAGCAAATGCTCAATACCGTTCATTTGCTAAGATGCGCCTATTACAACCTAAGTTAGAACAGCTGAAAGAACGTTATGGTGAAGACCGTCAGCGCATGTCGCAAGCGATGATGGAGATGTACAAAAAAGAGAAAGTGAATCCTCTGGGTGGTTGTTTGCCGCTGTTGATTCAGATGCCTGTATTCCTGGCTCTCTATTGGGTATTAATGGAAAGTGTCGAGATTCGTCAGGCCGACTTCGCCTTGTGGATCACAGACCTTTCAGCAAAAGATCCTTATTTTGTACTGCCTATATTAATGGGGATCAGCATGTGGTTGATGCAGAAGATGCAGCCAACCTCACCTACCATGGATCCTATGCAGCTTAAAATCATGCAGATGTTGCCAGTCATGATGACTGTGTTCTTTATTTTCTTCCCTGCGGGTCTGGTTTTGTACTGGTTAGTGAACAATCTATTGTCGATTGCTCAACAGGTTTACATTACTAAGAAAATTGAGAAAGAACACGCTGCTGGTAAAAACAATAGCAAAAAGAAGTAATCAATGAGTGCTACTAACGAGACGATTGTAGCCTTAGCCACACCACCGGGTCGCGGTGGTGTGGGGATTATTCGACTTTCTGGGCCTGACGCTTTATCTATTGGCCAAACCATTACCCACCATTCCCTTGCTCCCCGACTTGCTACTTATCTTACCTTTTACTCTTCTGAGCAACAGACTCTCGATCAAGGCATCGCTATATATTTTAAAGCGCCTCATTCGTTTACTGGTGAAGATGTAGTTGAGCTACAAGGCCATGGTGGTCCTGTTGTGCTGGATATTTTAATTAAAGAAGTGGTAAAGCTGGGTGCTCGATTAGCACGTCCTGGCGAGTTCAGTGAGCGGGCGTTTCTAAATGACAAGATGGATTTGGCTCAGGCAGAGGCGATTTCTGATTTGATTAATGCTTCTTCTGAGCAAGCGGTAAAATCGGCGCTCAGAAGCCTGCAGGGTGAGTTTTCTGATCTGGTTCATGGCTTGGTAGAAGAACTTATTCACTTACGTTTATATGTTGAAGCGGCAATCGATTTTCCGGAAGAAGAGATCGACTTTCTCTCTGATGGTAAAGTGCAAAAGGATCTCCAAGAGCTTCAACAAAGTATTATCGCTCTAGAGAAAAAAGCTCAACAGGGTGCCATATTGCGGGACGGTATGAATGTTGTTCTGGCAGGAAAGCCTAACGCTGGAAAGTCGAGTTTAATGAATGCCTTGGCAGGTAAAGACAGCGCCATTGTGACCGATATACCTGGCACAACACGAGACATCTTAAAAGAGCACATTCATATTGATGGTATGCCACTGCATATTATTGATACGGCTGGATTACGAGATGCCAGCGACAAAGTTGAGCAGATCGGCATTGAACGTGCGTGGAAAGAAATATCAGAAGCTGACCGAGTTCTTTTGGTAACAGATAGCTCAGAACCGGATCATGAACAACAGCAGGAGCAGGTACTTGAGTCCTTGCGACAGGTTATTAGTCAGTTACCTCCTGTAACGGTTATTAAAAATAAAGCTGATATTGCAGGGCTTACACCTCAACAGTCTGAGCAGAAGTATCTGCAAATACAGCTCAGTGCCAAAAGTGGTGAGGGTGTCGAGCTACTTAAAGAACATCTCAAACAATGCATGGGCTACCAGTCCAGTAATGAAGGTGTTTTTATGGCGCGTCGTCGTCATATTGAGGCGATTGCGATGGCTAAGCATCACGTTAAGCAGGCAATGGAACAGTTGGTAGAATTTAACGCTGGTGAGCTGGTTGCTGAAGAGTTACGCTTGGCTCAAAACTTCTTGAGTGAAATTACTGGAGAGTTTACCGCTGACGATTTGCTTGGAAGAATTTTCTCCAGTTTCTGTATCGGAAAATAAAATCGGTAAGAGGCGCGTATTTTTAGCAAGATACGCACTCTCTTTGCTTACGGCTTTAAAGTTTGTTTAATCTCCCCCTTCCCTGCATTCACTCTTACTTCGGCGTAAGCCCCGTTTAGCAGTGTCATATTGGGTGGCAAATGGCCAATATCAACATCATATACGATTGGAATGTTCAAGCTTTCGGCCACTTCCACAAAAGCTTCTCTTGAGCTGATGTCTTTACCGCAATTATCTGTTACGGCATTTCTGCCAAACAAGAATCCCTTTAGGTCATCAAACACGCCTTTGTTTTTAAATCCTTGTAAAGAACGCTTGAGTACTGTGGGCGACATCTCTGCATTTTCAAGATAGAGAATGATCCCGTCGTCGCGATACTGATTGCGCAATGTTTCAATATCAAAATAGTCTGTACCGACAAGATGCAACAAAGTGTCAAAGCATCCACCAACTAATCGTCCGCTAAATACTAATCCATTATCTGTTCCTAGGATCTTCCAGCTACTCGGCTCCGTTTTATTCAAAGTTGCGTTGGGGTGAGTCGCAAAGGATGAACCGCTCAGTTGATAATAGTCTGATGACTTTTGAGAAAAGTGAGAGCCTTCACTCAGTGTTAACCAATGCAGAGTTTTTGCGGTCAATGCGTCGGTTTCACTGGGATGCATTTCCATAAGGTTTGGACTATGAGCGGTCGACCAACCTAACTTCGATGTTAAAGCGACGGACAAAGTACTCACGTCAGAAAAGCCGAACAACCACTTAGGTTCTACCGTTTTTAATTTTTCATAATCCAGTAATGGCAAAACATCCATTGCAAACTCCCCACCCCAAGGGGGAGCGATTGCAGCAATTGTTTCGTCACACAAAAACTGCATAAGTTCTTGTGCTCGCTGTTCTGCCGAGGCGCTTACATGGCCAGCATCGTGACGTAAACATTGACCTTCAACTACCTCAAAACCTAAGCTAAGAAGATGGCTTTTGACTATGTCTAAACGTTGATGAAAAGGCGCACATACTCCAGAAGAGAATGCGGTGACTGCAATGCGGCTGCCCTTTTCCAGTGGGCGTGGATATTTCATAATATTTGTTATCTCTGACGTAGCTTATGGCTTCCTTAATGTTGATAAGATATTACTCTCTTCAATGTTTAACAGTAAAGCATCAATAGCTCTATCAAAAAGGCCAGCGGCTAAGCTGGCCTTTTTATTAATCAAGCAATAAGACGGAACGTATGTCATCCGGTTTGAAGTTTCGTTCTATATTGCCTCGCCTGATACGTATCTTAAGCCGCAAATTACGTCCATTAACTTCCAAAATAGTTCCTTTATAGCTGTCGCCGTTTTGCAGAATTAATTCAACTTTTCTTTGTACAAAAGACTGCAATCGACTCACACTTGGACGTTGTATTCGTTTTCGCTCCAGTGCTCGTCGTTGCTGTTCTTTGGGATCGACTTCTTTAACTTTGGGTTGTTGCATAAAGTCAATGGCAGCAACAATGGGGGTCACTTCTTTACCATTAAAGTGCACCGTTAAATTGAGAGCGTCGAGCAGTTCGGAATAGCTTTTATTAGCAAAACTGGAGAGTCGAATACCTGTTGATGGTTTTGCCGTGAAGGCTAAACTTTGTTTGTCAGCTGCAAACGCTTTGTAGCTACTTACAAATTGTTCAGATACGATAATTCCCTGCTCTTTTAAATGCTCCAACAAATCACTGTGGTGTTTTTGAGCAAAGTCTTGAGGTGACATTCCGGTTTTTTGCGCACAGAATTGATCGCGTTTCGAAAGAATGTCTGGATCGATCATGACCCATTGAGAAGATACCAAGTAAGGAGAAACAGGATCGCCTGGGTGGATGTCTCTTAAAGAAATATCGAATTCGTAAGAGAATAACGAATCAAACTCGCCTTTACTTGATAGTTCCAGTGACGACCCCAGTACATTGTAGTGATAATTGAGGGTTAGGTTGGAATCGATACTCAAGAGATCGAGGGATTCGAAATCCGCAGCGGTCAAGGTGCTTACGCTTTCGCAACCCTGAAATATCAATTTGGATAGTTTAAGAGAGTAGAGAAAATCCGTTGCAGGTTTGATTTTATCGCCGTGAAGCACCAAACGCTGTAAGCTTATTTCTCCTTTGGCTGGATACTGCAACAAGGTCAGCTTGTCATCGAGTTTATGGTAATCCTGCCACCGTTCCAGCTGCACGATCATACGATTTGCGTAAGCCAGATCGCCAAAGTCGAGATGGAAAAGCCGAGGCCTCTCAATGATCAGTTGCCCCTCATGGTTGATATAATGATAGTCATAAGTAAGCACATACTTGTCTGGTAGCGTTTCTACTGCTTTCGAAATGCCTTTTTGCAGCTCGAACCAAATATAAAAGGCAGTGGTCGCGACCAGCAAAAGTAAAAGTACAAATAACCTAAAGAGCTTCCTGACCATGATAATATTCTGCTTGTTACCTTAAAGTGACACTGGATTATAGATGATTGATTGTCTCTTTATCTGAACCAGTTCCATATTTATAGATCCTGATCCGCAATAAATTTTTGAAGATATCAATAACTTACAACACTTTATAGCAGATATATAGAGGAATTGTATTGATGACGTTCAAAATTTAGGCAAAGTCAGGTAAGATCAGCGCCCTTTTTTAAAAAAGTTATAGATGAACATGCGGTTTGCAGAGCAATTTGACGTAATAGTGATTGGTGGTGGACACGCGGGTACCGAGGCTGCGCTTGCAGCGGCTCGTATGGGCGTGAAGACCCTGTTGTTAACTCACAATATCGATACTCTGGGACAAATGAGTTGTAATCCAGCCATTGGCGGGATTGGTAAAGGTCATTTGGTCAAAGAAGTCGATGCCTTAGGTGGCATCATGGCGCAGGCTATTGATAAAGGTGGGATCCAGTTTCGAACTTTAAATGCCAGCAAAGGGCCGGCGGTACGGGCTACTCGAGCACAAGCGGATCGTGCTTTATATAAAGCTGCCGTTAGAGAGGCTCTCGAGAACCAGCAAAACCTCAGTATTTTTCAGCAGGCAGCAGATGATCTTATCGTTGAAGGTGGTAAGGTCGTTGGTGTAAAAACCCAAATGGGACTGGAATTTGCCGCTAAGACGGTTGTGCTAACCGCAGGGACTTTCCTGGGTGGTCAAATTCATATCGGTCTGTCTAATTATTCTGGTGGACGAGCGGGAGATCCACCTTCTATAGCTCTGGCCGAGCGCCTTCGTGCGTTGCCTTTCCGAGTTGATCGCCTAAAAACCGGAACGCCTCCTCGCATTGATGCTAAAACCATCGATTTTGGTGAGTTAGAAGCCCAGCCTGGTGATTTCCCTACCCCTGTATTTTCGTTTATGGGTAGCCGTGAGGATCATCCTCAACAGGTGAATTGCTGGATCACTCATACCAATGAACAAACCCATGATCTGATCCGCAGCGGACTTGATCGGTCCCCCATGTATTCTGGAGTGATTGAAGGGATTGGCCCGCGTTACTGCCCTTCGATTGAAGATAAGATCATGCGATTTGCCGACAAGTCATCGCATCAGATCTTTATTGAGCCAGAAGGTCTTAATACACACGAAATTTATCCTAATGGCATCTCAACCAGCTTGCCGTTTGACGTTCAGTTGCAGTTTGTACGATCCATTAAAGGGTTCGAAAATGCTCATATAACTCGTCCTGGTTATGCCATTGAATACGACTTCTTTGATCCTCGTGATCTCAAGAGCTCTTTGGAGACACAATTTATTGAAGGCTTGTATTTCGCTGGACAAATTAACGGCACAACCGGGTACGAAGAAGCTGCGGCGCAAGGTTTGCTCGCAGGAACCAATGCTGCATTAAGAGCGCAAGATAAGGAAAGCTGGTCACCTCGTCGTGATGAAGCTTACATTGGTGTTTTGGTGGACGATTTAATCACCAGCGGTACCAAAGAGCCTTATCGCATGTTTACCTCGCGCGCAGAGTACCGACTGCTGTTACGTGAGGATAATGCTGATCGTCGACTAACACCTCAAGCACGAGAACTTGGATTAATAAGCGATGAGCGCTGGGAGCACTTTTGCCGTAAAATGGAAACCATCGAAGCGGAAAGTGCGCGTATTGAGCGTACGTTTATTCAGGCAGGATCAGAACAGGCCAAACAGCTGGAGCCGAAACTTGAGCGTCCACTGGCTCGTGAAGCCAGCCTCAAAGACTTGCTTAAGCGTCCTGAGTTGACCTACCAAAACCTGATGGATATCGACGGCATTGGCCCTGGTATTGATGATGAGCAGGTGGCTTTTCAGGTTGAAGTTCAGGTCAAGTATGCGGGCTATATTGAACGTCAGAAAGATGAGATTGCACGTACTGAGCGCTACGAAAAAAGCCGTATACCTGCGGAGTTAGACTTTGAACATATCAAAGGGTTATCAGCAGAAGTTACCCAGAAGTTGAAAAACAGCCGACCCGAGACCATTGGCCAGGCGTCGCGTATCTCTGGAGTGACTCCAGCAGCGATTTCACTCATTTTGGTTTACATGAAAAAACATAACTTATTAAGAAAAAGCGCCTGATGGAATTAACACAAGCTATTTCGGGTGGCATCCAAGAATTAGGACTGGATGTCACCAAGGAGCAGTTGCAGCAATTCGAACGTATCATTGAGCAACTCATTAAATGGAATAAAGCCTACAATTTAACGGCCATACGCGATCCTCAGCAAATGATCATTACCCACTTGCTGGATTCATTGGCGATCGCTCCTTTTATGGCTCAAGGCCGTCTGTTAGATATTGGCACCGGGCCTGGCTTCCCGGGTATACCTTTGGCAATTTATGAGCCCAAAAGAGACTATTCCTTATTAGACAGCAATGGCAAAAAGACCCGTTATCTTAAGCAGCTAGTCTATGATATGTCGCTTAGTCAGGTTTCTGTAGTAGACACCAGAGTCGAAGAGTGGCAACCTGATACGTTGTTTGATGTGATTGTCAGCCGTGCCTTTGCTTCTCTTGAAAAAATGGTTTCTCTGTCTCACCACTTGTTGGCTGAAACAGGCGTCTGGCAAGCGATGAAGGGTGAATATCCAGAACAGGAACTGGCTGCATTACCTGATTACGTAGAATTGGTAAAAGTCGACGTGATTTCTGTGCCAAAATTAAACGCTGAGCGACACTTGGTAACTCTTAGGAAAAAAGCATCTAGCTAATATATTGAGGCTTATTGTGGCAAAAATTATTGCAATAACTAACCAGAAAGGCGGGGTTGGTAAAACAACCACCAGTATTAATCTTGCTGCTTCTCTGGTAGCGACAAAACGTCGAGTCTTAATGGTCGATATGGACCCACAGGGCAATGCCACCAGTGGCAGTGGTATCGATAAAGACGAGGCCGAGCCCAATGTATTTGATGTACTAACAGGAGAAGCAACCGTCGAAGAGGCGCTGGTAGCGTCTGAGCATGGTGGATTTGATGTCTTGCCTGCTAATGGTGACCTCTCAGCTGCCGAAGTGCATCTCTTGCAAATGGATATGAAAGAGCACCGTCTGAGTATCGCGCTTAATACCGTTAAAGATCAGTACGATTATATTTTTATCGACTGCCCTCCTTCATTAAATATGTTAACGATCAATGCGTTAGTAGCGGCATGTTCTATTATTATTCCGATGCAGTGCGAATACTATGCCCTAGAAGGACTGTCTGCGCTGACTCAGACCATTAATCAGATCTCTGAGCGAGTTAATCCATCGCTGCACATAGAAGGTATTCTGCGTACCATGTATGATCCTCGTAATCGTCTTGCAACTGAGGTATCTAATCAGTTGCATGAACACTTTGGAGATAAGGTCTATCGCAGCGTTATTCCGCGTAACGTCCGTTTGGCAGAAGCACCCAGCTACGGTATGCCTGCTCTACAATATGATCGTTTGTCACGTGGAGCCAAATGTTACCTGGCATTAGCTGGCGAAATTATTCGACGCGAAGAACAAAACGTGCAACCGGTAGCAGAAGTCAATTAATAAAGAACCACAGGAATCATTTATGAAAAAGCGATTAGGCCGCGGTCTTGATGCTTTTATTAGCCAGAAAATAGCTGAAAATAAAGAAGAAAAAGTCGAAGTAACCAGCTCTGGTTCGGGTGACACAGTCAAAGGCGAATTAAGAAAATTACCCATTGAGTTTTTGCAGCCTGGTCAGTATCAGCCTCGTAAAATCATGATGGATGAAGCTCTGGAAGAGTTAGCCGAATCGATTCGGGCTCAAGGCATCATTCAGCCGATTGTGGTTCGCGGTGTCGCTGATAAAAAGTACGAAATTATTGCCGGTGAGCGACGTTGGCGAGCAGCTCAGATCGCTCAGCTGCCTGAAGTGCCTGTGTTGGTAAAAGAAGTCCCTGACGAAGCTGCCATCGCCATGGCATTGATTGAAAACATCCAGCGTGAAGACCTCAATGCCATCGAAGAGTCCATGGCATTACAACGCTTGATGGATGAGTTTGGTTTAACTCACCAACAAACCGCCGATGCGGTTGGAAAAAGCCGAACCACGGTGACCAATCTTCTGCGCCTACAACAATTGAGCGAAGCTTGCCGCACTCTGCTAGAACGAGGCGATCTGGAAATGGGCCATGCGCGTGCTTTACTTGGACTCAAAAAAGAACAGCAGTCAGAGATAGCAAGAGTTGTTGTGGCTAAAGAAATGACTGTTCGTGAAACCGAAAAACTGGTCAGAAAAACCCTTGAGCCAGAAAAATTCAAAAATCCTGTAAAAGCGATTGATCCCCATATAGAAAGATTGGAGCAACAGGTTTCAGAAAAAATCGGCGCGCCTGTTGTGCTGCAACATTCTTCCCGTGGTAAAGGGAAAATGCAGATCAGCTATAACAGCCTCGATGAGCTCGATGGCATTCTGAGCCACCTGGGGATCAGTGAAGATCTCTAGTAGACTCATTTTTGTATCAAAAGCCCCCTTTTTTTAGGGGGCTTTTTTTAACTACCTATTCTTATCCTTTTAACTATTGTTTGCTAAAGGTCATACTTTGTTACCCTTTTAGGTTGTCTTTGTAGTCTCGAGACGGTTATAAACTACCATTATCTCTATTTTCTATTAATTGCGGAGTCTAAGAATGAAGCTATCGGATTCTATTAAAGGAATCGCTTTGAGTGTCATTGTGGCATCTGTAGCCAGTGCTGATGTGAGTGCTGCTGCCAAAAAGAATAAGCCATCTAAACCCAAAACTTATGAAGAAATTATCAAGGATAAAATAGCCTACGATAGTTTTGTCGATTTTTATCAGGACAAAAAAACCGGTTCGCTGATGATGGTTATCGAGGAAGATAAACTCGATAAACCTTTTTTGTACTTTACTCATACTGTTAATGGCGTATTAGACGCTGGTCATTTTAAAGGCGCTTTTCGTGAGTATAAGTTGCTGGAGTTCTCGAAACACTTTGACCGTATCGAAATCATCTCCAAAACTCCGCGCTACAAGTTAGATGCTGAAAGTGCGATCAGCCGTTCTCAAGGCACTAACATCTCGCCAGCGATACTTTCGAGCATGAAAGTGGTTTTACACGACGAAGAGAAGAAACTTTACGTTGTTAAAGTCGATCCCATTTTCTTAAAAGAAACTTTACATAAAGTCTCTCCCTACCCTCGCCCGCCTGTTCCTGGGCAGCCTGCGCGACCGGCTTTTAAAATTGGTAGCTTGAGCAAAAGTAAAACCAAATACGTTAATATTCGTAGCTTCCCTAAGAATGCCGACATCGTCGTTGAGTACGTATTTGACAACAAATCACCAATGGTTCGTGGTGGCTTAGAAGTAACGGATCCGCGTACTGTTGCGGTACAAATGCAGCATTCTTTTATTGAACTGCCAGAGAATGATTACCAACCTCGTCGTGACGATGCGCGCATTGGTTATTTTTCGCAACAGTTTGATGATCTGACCTCAGATAGCTGGGCTCCTTACCAGGATGTAATTAATCGATGGCATCTGGTGAAGAAAGATCCGAACGCTGCTGTTTCTGAGCCAGTAGAACCTATTGTATGGTGGATCGAAAACACGACGCCTGAAGAATGGCGTGAGACAATTAAAACTGCTGCCGAAACCTGGAACGTTGCTTTCGAAAAAGCCGGTTTTAAGAATGCTCTTCAAGTAAAAGTTCAGCCTGATGATGCAGACTGGGATGCCGGTGACATTCGCTACAACGTATTGCGTTGGACAGCGTCGCCCAGACCTCCTTTTGGTGGTTACGGTCCAAGTGTTGCTAACCCGCTGACAGGTCAAATTATTGCTTCCGACATTATGTTGGAATACTCTTTCTTGAAAAATCGCTGGTTATACGATGCGGTGTATACTGGCGGTGCCACCATGGAAGAAATGGTTCCAGAAGCACCTGAAGGTATTTTCTGTAGCGCGGGCCACATGTTACATGACTCAACAGCAATGGCTGGAGCGGTATTAAAAGCTCAAGGTGGCAGCAAAGAGCTGTCGAGTGAGTTAGTCAAGCAATCGTTAAGCTATCTTATTTTGCATGAGTTAGGCCATACCTTAGGTCTTAACCACAATATGAAAGCGACTCAGCTCCACAATGCCACGGATGTTCACGACTCATCCATTACACAAGGCGTTGTTGCGGGTTCTGTAATGGACTATCCCGCAGTTAATATTGCACCTCCTGGCGTTAAGCAAGGTGACTTTACTAACTCTAAACCGGGTCCTTATGACCTCTGGGCTATTGAGTATGGTTATTCTCCTGCGGTGAGTGATCCTGCCGAAGAAGAGAAGCGCCTGCAGGCCATTCTTGCGCGCTCTACTGAACCTGCGCTTACCTTTGGTAATGATGCGGACGATATGCGTCGTGCCGGGCTGCACATTGATCCTCGTGTGATGATTGGTGATATGTCCAGCGAAGCGGTGAAATACAACAATGGTCGCATGGACCTGATCAAAGAGACTTTAAAAACCATTAAAGATAAAACTCTTGAGAAAGGCGATACCTATCAGGAGTTGTTGATCTCAACCAACTATCTGCTCGGAGAATATCGTCGTTCTGCAGAGGTGACTTCACGCTATATTGGCGGAATCTATCTTGATCGAGCTTTGGTGGGGCAGGATGGAGAAACTCAACCTTTCACCCCAGTACCAGTAGACATCCAGAAAGCAGCGATGGACTCTTTAAGCAAATACATGTTTGCGCCTAGCGTTTTAGAAGAAGCAAAACCTCTTTATGCTTACCTTCAGCGCCAACGACGTGGTTTTAATGCCTTTGCTATTAATGAAGACCCTAAAATTCATGACATGGTACTGAATGCACAAAAACGCGTTCTTGATCACGTGATGCACCGTAATGTCATGAAGCGTATGGTGGACACTGGGCTATATGGTAATCAGTATGAGCTTAATGAGTTCATGCAAGACTTAACGGATGCCATCTTTGAAGAAGATAAAAACAGCGATGTAAATACTCATCGCCAGAATCTTCAAACAGAGTATGTTAATCGCTTGATTCGAATCAGTGGATTAAAAGGCTTATCTACATACGATTACCTTTCTCGTGCAGCAGCCATTAATCAGCTAAGTCGTTTACAAAACATTGGTAAATACTCTCGATACAGTGCATCTACAAATGCCCATCGAAATTACCTCAGGATGCTTGTTAATAAAGCGCTAGAAAAAGCTTAATAATACAGGGGGCATTAGCCCCCTTCTTTTTGCTAAAAAAACTTATGAATATTCATAGCTAGCTGAATATTTATGAATTGAGTCACTTAGACCTCTCTTTCCCCCTTTCTTATTTAAACCCGCTTAAACTCAATGATTAAAGCCTCTTCTTTTTGGTTGTATATATATATTGTCTGTAAGTTAGATTTTCGTAGCTTTGATAGCAGTTTGCTACGCATTAGTTATTTTATTGCGAAAGATAAGTGTGTTTTATCCTAACGAAATTAAATACACATTTATTTTAGTGTTATAGGGCTTGAGTTGACTGATTAAGTTTAGAAAAGCTCGTTATTTGGTCTGTTTTTGATTAAAACTCGAACAAGATGACATTTGTTACATCAAAACATGTGAATATGCCCCTATTTCACTGTGTAATATTTACTAATTTGATTTCTGTGGTTGACTCACTTTATCGCTTATGTCAATTTCGGATTCGAGTTAGTCAAGACCTGACAATTGTGGTTGTATAGTTAAGTAGGTTCAAAGTCAGGTGGTTGTTATGCATCCTTGCTTGATTGGCTTGCTAAGGAAGCCCAAAACAGGGATACAGAAGAATAATATGCATGCACTAAAGCATGACCATAAAAACAGACAGATAAGAAGTTAGAGATAATATAATTATGAAAAAAGCGTTTGTAACCACCTTACTTGCGGGGGCAGTATCGGTAGCGTTGGCACAAGATACCAGCTCTTCAAACTTCACACTTCAACTGGCTAACAATCCTGCTGATTTAGCAGCAGAAGCTATGGCTAATCAATCAGAAAAGCGCTACATCGCGTATTTTAATGGTCAGGAATTCCAGACGACCAATAAAATGGGTGTCAGTGTTTTTAAAGCAGCGGCAGCAAAAGCTCTGGTCCAGAAAGTATCTGGCAACGCAAGCGTAAAGCTTGAACTTCCAGAGCAAAGTGCAATGGCTGTTGTGCTGACTGAGCGCCAGAAAGCAGCGTTAGCAAAATACAACATCACTTTCGAAATCGATCAGCCTCGTTTCTTGGCAGCTCAAAACACGCCTTGGGGTTTCACTAATGTACAAGCGAATCAATTAACTGTTGCGACTTCTACTGCGACGGATAAAAAAGTTTGTATCATTGACTCAGGCTATGATCAGACCAATCCAGACTTACCAACGGCTAACGGTACCAACGATTCAGGTACTGGTAACTGGTATGTTCCTGGTGGATCTCATGGTACTCACGTAGCGGGTACTATTGGTGCAGTTAACAACTCTGTTGGTATTAAAGGTGTACTGCCTAATGCCAATGCAGATATGCACATCATCAAAGTATTCAACGCATCAGGCTGGGGCTACTCTTCTAGCTTGGCATCTGCGGTTAACACTTGTGTTAGCAACGGCGCTAAAGTTGTGAACATGAGTTTGGGTGGAAGCGGCTCAAGCACTGCAGAAAGAAACTCTCTGCAATCAGCTGCAAACCAGGGCGTTCTTCTATTAGCAGCGTCTGGTAACGGTGGAAACACAGCTCACTCTTACCCAGCTTCTTACGATTCAGTTATTGCGGTTGGTGCAACCGATTCTAACGAGCAATGGGCTGAATTCTCTCAGTACACGTCACAGGTTGAGCTATCTGCTCCTGGTGAAGCCATCCTATCTACCGTTGGTGTAGGTGACGGTACACAAAGTTATATCACTGTTGGTGGTACCACGCACGGTGACGACGATGTGGTTCCTCACAATCGTTTAGTTCCAGTTAATGGTAGCTACACTCAGTCTTACTACGGTGGAAGTGCTACCGGAACATTGGCTTCTTGTACAGTGTCTGGTTCTTCTTATAACTGTGGCAACATGACTAACAAAATTTGTATCACCGAGCGTGTTGCAAATCAGACTTCTGGTACATACCCAGAAAAAGACGCAGTACAGGCATGTTTAAGCGCGGGTGCAAAAGCAGCTATCGTTTACTCAAACAGCGCTCGTCCTGGTCTACAAAATCCTTTCTTGGTTGATGCTAACACTGCATTCACATTGCCAAGCGTTTCTGTTGACCGTACTTTGGGTCAATCTTTGATGTCTAAAGTTGGCCAGACAGTAACTGTACAAACCAATACTGGTACTGACTACGCTTACTACAATGGTACGTCAATGGCGACACCACATGCGACAGCGGTTGCAGCGTTGGTTTGGAACAACAACCCTGACTGTACAGCGGCTCAGGTTCGCCAGGCATTACGTGATGGTGCTAAAGACATCGGCACTTCAGGTCGTGATGACAAAACCGGTTACGGTTTAGTTCAAGCAAAAGCGACTCACGATATCCTTGATGGATTATGTGGTGCAAACGCTGGTAACGGCGGTGGCAATGGCGGCGGCGGAAACGACAACGCTTTGACCAACGGTACTGCTAAAACAGGTCTTTCAGCTTCTTCTGGTAACGAGCTTCACTACACCTTAGAAGTGCCTGCTGGTGCGACTGACTTGAACTTTGCTATGTCAGGTGGTTCTGGTGATGCTGACCTTTATGTTAAGTTTGGTTCTCGCCCTACTACAGGCTCTTATGACTGCCGTCCTTATAAGTCTGGTAACAGCGAAAGTTGTGCAATCAGCAATGTTCAGGCGGGTACTTATCACGTAGTGGTTCGCGCTTACTCAACTTTCTCTGGCGTTAGCTTAACTGGTAGCTTCACAGAAGCATCTGGTGGCGGTAGCGGTGGCGGATCAACAGGTGGTTCTGCTTCAGCTAACGACCTTTCTGGTTCTCGTGGCGCTTGGGCTCACTACTCTGTAGATATCCCTGCAGGCATGTCATCTGCGACTATTACTATGTCAGGTGGTTCTGGTGATGCTGACCTTTATGTTCGTCAAGGTTCGCAGCCTACTAGCTCTGCTTACGATTGCCGTCCTTACAAGAGCGGTAACAACGAGACTTGTACTATCAACAATCCAGCAGAAGGTAAACTTTACATTTCGATTTACGCCTACTCTACATACTCAGGTGTATCTCTTAATGCAGAGTGGAAGCCATAATAGCTGAATGGCATAGCTCGATTAAAAAGGCGGTTTAATAACCGCCTTTTTTTATGACCGCACAAAGCAGAACTCATGATTCTTACAACTGCCTGTTATAAATCAGCATTGGTTTAGAGCCTGGTGTCTTGAGAAGCAAAGAATGGATAAACATTGTTAATTTAAGATGCTTTGCAGAGAGTTGTTAGAAATCAGCCCAAAAATATAACTTAGCAGACCACCAGTAGCGCATTTTCCTCAATTATTTTGTGAGTATCGCAAATTGGATTTTTAGCCAAGATATGCACCTTATTCTCAATAGCGTCACAAGATGTAGTACAGAGATGAGATTTGAGTGAATTATTGTAATAACGATAATCTAAGGCTTTGCAAAAGAGCTGTGTAAATCGTGCAAAAAAGGTCGGTTCAGGTTGATTCATTGGCGTTTAGTTTTTATAATTTGCGCGGATTATAATAACTAGTTGAGAATGATTCTCAACTGCGTTAGTCGTTAACAACTACTTTCTTCCGGGTAAATCAATGGCAAATTCCATCTCTGTCGGCGGCCGGAAATTGGCGTTAAAAATTATAGCGACTCAAGCGATTTTCGTGTTGATAGCCTCAGTCATCGCGCTGAGTTGGGGTTTGTGGTCTTCAGCTTCCGTTCTCATTGGCGGCTTGACTTGCGTTCTTCCATCCTTGGTTTTCACACACTTTGCGTTCAAACATTCGGGAGCTAGAGCATCTCGACAAGTGCTGCGTGGGTTTTACCTGGGTGAAGCGCTCAAGCTTGTTCTAACTATCTTGATGTTTATCGCAGCATTTCAATGGTTTCCAATTGAAGTTGGTCCATTGTTTTTAGGATTTGGTTTGGCGTTATTGCTGCAATGGGTAGCGCCATTTGTTTTGACAACCTCTAAAAAAGGCTAAGAAGGTTCCGGACTATGGCGAGTGCTAACGGCGAACTAACAAGTGCAGGTTATATTCAGCACCACCTTAAAAACCTCACTGTTTGTCAAACCGAGCAAGGTTGGCAATGGAGTGGCGCAGAAAACAATTATGTCTGTGATGGCAATTTTATGGCTATTCACGTGGACAGTGTTGGCTGGGCACTCTTTTTAGGTATTTTCTTCTTATGGCTATTCCGTAGCGTTGCAAAAAAAGCAACCGTTGGAAAGCCTGGCAAACTGCAAGCATTTGTAGAAATGATTGTTGAGTTTGTTGATAAGAGCGTGAAAGAAACGTTCCATGGCCGTAACCCTGTTATCGCCCCACTCTCTTTGACAGTATTCGTTTGGATCTTCCTGATGAATTTCATGGACCTTATCCCAGTAGACTTACTGCCTATGCTGTTCCAGGCAGGTGGCGTTGGTTACATGAAAGTGGTCCCCTCAACCGATCCTAACATCACATTCGGTTTATCTTTGTCAGTATTCTTACTCATCATCTACTACAGCATTAAAGTAAAAGGCCCTGTTGGCTTCTTTAAAGAGCTAGCGTTTCACCCGTTTGGGCCCTGGATGATGCCATTCAACTTATTGTTAGAAGGTATTGGTCTGTTAGCTAAACCAGTGTCTCTGGCACTACGACTATTCGGTAACTTGTACGCAGGCGAGTTGATTTTCATGTTGATCGCTTTGTTGATGACTGCTGGTATTGGCGGATTCATCGGCGGCACACTAGCGCATGTATTGTGGGCAGTGTTCCACATCCTGGTTATCGTATTACAGGCCTTTATCTTTATGATGTTGACCATCGTGTACCTGAGCATGGCGCACGAAGACCATTAACAACGATAAAGAATTTAAGTTTTTAGTTTTATTTTTTAAGCATTAAACTCAACTGGAGGAAAACAATGGAAACTATTCTGGCTATGACCGCACTAGGTGTAACTTTGATCTTAGGTCTTGGTGCATTAGGTACAGCTATTGGTTTTGGTTTATTAGGTGGTAAGTTCTTAGAAGCATCTGCTCGTCAGCCTGAATTAGCACCTATGCTACAGGTTAAAATGTTCTTAGTAGCTGGTCTTCTTGATGCGGTAACTATGATCGGTATCGGTATCGGTATGTGGTTCACATTCGCTAGCCCATACTTAGCTGCATTACCTCAAGGTTAATTATTAGTATTGCAATAACCACTAACGATTAACCAAAGGAGAACCTGCGTGAATATTAATTTAACACTCATCTTCGAAATGGTGGCTTTTGCCATTTTCGTCGGGTTCTGCATGAAATTCGTATGGCCGCCTCTTATTGGTGCTATTGAAGAGCGTCAAAAGAAGATTTCAGAAGGCTTATCAGCAGCTGAAAAAGCATCTCATGATCTTGAGTTAGCAAAACAGCAAGCTGCCAGCACAATGAAAGAAGCGAAGCAAGAAGCGGCTACACTGATTGACCAGGCTAAAAAACGTCATTCTGAAATTGTTGAATCAGCGAAAGAAGATGCGCGTAACGAAGCCGACAAAATTTTGAATGGTGCTCGTGCTGAAATCGAACAAGAAGTTAACCGTGCTCGTGAACACTTACGTGGTCAGTTAGCAACTCTAGCAGTTGCTGGTGCGGAAAAAATTCTTGAGCGCAATATCGATGCTTCAGCTCAAAACGACATTGTTGAAAAACTGGTCGCAGAACTTTAATTAGAAGGTGGACCATGGCTGAATTTACCACAGTAGCAAGACCCTATGCCAAAGCGGCGTTTGAGCATGCTATGGCGGCGAATGCTTTGCAAAATTGGTCTGAAATGGTTGGTTTTGCAGCGGCTGTTGTCGCTGATGAACAGATGCAGGCACTGTTATCCAGTCCTCATCTTACTCACGAACAACAGCGCGATGCTATGCTGCAAGTTTGCGAAGGCAAACTAGACGCTCAGGGACAAAACTTTATTAAGTTGTTGTCTGAGAATCACCGCTTGTTAGCGTTGCCTCAAATCTCTGAAATTTTTGAGCATTTGAAAGCTGAGTTTGAAAAAACCATTGATGCCAATGTTATGTCAGCGAGTGAATTAAACGCTGAGCAGCAAGAGAATTTAAAACAGAAACTGGCAACGAAATTAGGGCGGCAGGTCAATATCAACGTTAGCGTTGATCCAACATTACTTGGCGGCCTGGTCATCGAAGCTGAAGATATGGTCATTGACGGTTCGGTTCGCGGTAAGCTAACCAAGTTGTCTGAGACGCTGAAAGTATAAAAGGAATCCAGAGCATGAGTATGCAACTGAATCCATCTGAAATCAGCGAGTTAATCAAACAGAGAATCAACGAATTTGAAGTTGTCTCTGAAGCTCGCAATGAAGGCACAATCGTCAGCGTATCTGACGGTATTTTACGTATCCACGGCTTAGCTGACGCGATGCAAGGTGAGATGATCGAACTTCCTGGTGGTCGTTACGGTCTGGCTCTTAACCTTGAGCGCGACTCAGTAGGTGCTGTTGTACTTGGTGATTACTCAGGTATTGTAGAAGGCCAGAAAGCAAAATGTACTGGTCGTATTCTTGAAGTACCTGTTGGTGAAGCGATGCTTGGTCGCGTTGTTGACGCACTAGGTAACCCAATCGACGGTAAAGGCCCAATCGAAACTTCTACTTACTCTCCAGTTGAGAAAGTAGCGCCGGGCGTTATCGCTCGTCAATCAGTTTCAGAGCCTGTTCAAACAGGTATTAAATCTATCGACGCCATGATTCCAGTTGGTCGTGGTCAGCGTGAGTTGATCATCGGTGACCGTCAGACTGGTAAAACTGCTATCGCGATTGATGCCATCATCAATCAGAAAGGCACTGGCGTTAAATGTGTGTATGTTGCGGTTGGCCAAAAAGCCTCTACTATCGCTAACATCGTACGTAAATTAGAAGAACACGGCGCAATGGCTCACACCGTTGTTGTTGCAGCGGCGGCTTCCGACTCTGCAGCGCTACAGTATATTGCTCCATTTGCTGGTTGTTCTATGGGTGAATACTTCCGCGACCGCGGTGAAGATTCACTGATCGTATATGATGATTTGACAAAACAAGCTTGGGCTTATCGTCAAATTTCATTGTTGCTACGTCGTCCTCCAGGTCGTGAAGCTTATCCTGGTGACGTATTCTACTTGCACTCTCGCTTATTGGAGCGTGCTGCTCGAATCAATGCCGAGTACGTAGAAAAGCTGACTAACGGTGAAGTAAAAGGTCAAACAGGTTCTTTGACTGCATTACCTATCATCGAAACTCAAGCGGGTGACGTATCTGCTTTCGTACCGACTAACGTAATCTCTATTACTGACGGTCAAATCTTCCTAGAAACTGACCTATTCAACTCTGGTATCCGTCCAGCGGTTAACGCTGGTTTGTCGGTATCTCGAGTAGGTGGTGCTGCACAGACCAAAATCATCAAGAAGTTAGGTGGTGGTATTCGTTTAGCACTGGCTCAGTATCGTGAATTAGCGGCGTTTGCTCAGTTTGCATCGGATCTTGATGATGCAACTCGTGCACAGCTAGAACACGGTCAGCGAGTTACCGAGTTGATGAAGCAACCTCAGTACACTCCTCTTTCTGTTGCTGAAATGGCTGTCTCTTTGTATGCAGCTGAATTAGGCCACTTAAAAGATGTTGAGTTGGATAAAATTGGTGACTTCGAAGCGGCTCTGATCGACTACATGAACAACGAACATAAAGCGTTGATGGACAAAATCAATGAAACCTGTGATTACAACGATGAAATCAAAGGTGGATTAGAGGAAGCCGTCACTAAGTTCAAGTCGACTCAGACCTGGTAATCAACGATAAGGGAGCCTCTAAGGTTCCCTGTTATGTAACTGGAAACGAATATGGCCGGCGCTAAAGAGATTAGAACGAAAATTGGGAGTATTAAAAACACCCAAAAGATCACCGGTGCCATGGAGATGGTAGCTGCGAGTAAAATGCGTAAAGCGCAAGATCGCATGTCTGCTACTCGTCCTTATGCCAAGCGTATTCGCAGTGTTATCGGCCACCTGGCTCACGGTAACACTGAATACAAGCATGCTTTTATGGAAGCACGCGAAGTTAAGCGAGTTGGTTTTGTAGTTATCTCTACCGACCGTGGACTTTGTGGTGGCTTAAACATTAACTTGTTTAAGAAAACTCTTTTAGAAATGAAAGAGTGGTCTGATAAAGGGGTCGAAATTGACCTTTGTTTAATCGGATCAAAAGCCCTTAGCTTCTTTAAACGCTTTGGCGGCAATGTGGTTGCTAACGCAACGCATTTGGGTGACGCTCCGCAGGTTGCTGATTTGATCGGTGCAGTTAAAGTTATGTTGGATGCTTATAACGAAGGTAAGATTGACCGTTTGTTCCTGGCACAAAATGATTTCGTCAACACTATGACGCAATCGCCAGTCGTTAATCAGATGTTACCTATTGTTCCAAGCGAAGATGATGAATTAAAGCACCACTGGGACTACATCTACGAGCCAGATGCGAAAGCATTATTAGAGATGTTATTGGTTCGTTATATCGAATCTCAGGTGTATCAAGGTGTTGTTGATAATATCGCTTGTGAACAAGCAGCTCGAATGGTGGCTATGAAAGCCGCATCCGACAATGCAGGTGAGTTAATCGACGAATTGCAACTGGTATACAACAAAGCACGTCAGGCTGCTATCACTCAAGAATTGGGTGAGATTGTAGCGGGTGCAGCGGCGGTTTAAGCCGGTTGTGTACAGTAAAGAATTAGATTTTGTTTAAGAGGACTGTGATATGAGCAGTGGTAACATTGTTGAAATTATCGGTGCGGTTGTAGACGTCGAATTTCCACGAGACAATGTACCTAAGGTTTATGACGCCCTCACCGTAGAAAACAGTGAAATTGTACTGGAAGTTCAGCAGCAGCTGGGTGACGGTGTTGTACGTTGTATCGCCATGGGTTCTTCAGATGGTATGAAGCGTGGAATGGGCGTAGCCAATACAGGCGACCCTATTAAAGTACCAGTAGGTAAAGAAACTCTAGGACGTATTATGGACGTTCTGGGTAGCCCTATTGATGAAAAAGGTCCGATCGGTGAGCAAGAGCGCATGTCTATACACCGTGCAGCTCCAAGCTACGAAGATCAGGCATCAGCAAACGAACTACTAGAAACAGGTATTAAAGTAATCGACTTGATCTGTCCTTTCGCAAAGGGTGGTAAAGTTGGTCTGTTCGGTGGTGCGGGTGTTGGTAAAACCGTAAACATGATGGAACTTATCCGTAACATCGCGATTGAGCACTCAGGTTACTCAGTATTCGCAGGTGTTGGTGAGCGTACTCGTGAAGGTAATGACTTCTATCACGAGATGAACGACTCAAACGTACTGGATAAAGTATCTCTGGTATATGGTCAGATGAATGAGCCACCCGGTAACCGTTTACGTGTTGCTTTGACTGGCTTGACCATGGCAGAAAAATTCCGTGACGAAGGTCGTGACGTACTGTTATTCGTAGATAACATCTACCGTTACACACTGGCAGGTACTGAGGTATCAGCACTGCTAGGTCGTATGCCTTCTGCGGTAGGTTATCAGCCTACTCTTGCTGAAGAAATGGGTGTTCTTCAGGAGCGTATTACTTCTACTAAGACTGGATCGATCACATCTATCCAGGCGGTATACGTACCTGCGGATGACTTGACTGACCCATCTCCAGCAACCACCTTTGCTCACTTAGACGCGACTGTTGTACTTTCTCGTCAGATTGCAGAGCTAGGTATCTACCCTGCGGTTGATCCTTTGGACTCTACTTCTCGTCAGCTTGATCCTCTTGTCATTGGTCAAGAGCATTATGACGTTGCTCGTGGTGTTCAGTCTGTTCTTCAGCGTTACAAAGAGCTGAAAGACATCATCGCGATCTTGGGTATGGATGAATTGAGCGAAGAAGACAAGCAAGTTGTTGCTCGTGCTCGTAAGATTCAGCGTTTCCTTTCTCAGCCATTCTTCGTAGCAGAAGTATTCACCGGCGCTCCTGGTAAATACGTATCTTTGAAAGATACAATTTCTGGCTTTAAAGGCATTCTGAATGGTGAGTATGATCACTTACCAGAGCAGGCTTTCTACATGGTAGGAAGTATCGAAGAAGCTGTTGAGAAAGCTAAAAACCTTTAATGGTCTAGTGACCTAAGGGATGAAGAATATGCCATTTACATTTCATCTCGATATCGTCAGTGCCGAAGAAGAAATTTTCTCCGGCACCGTAGACATGCTGGTTGCAACGGGTGATCTGGGTGAGTTAGGTATTTCACCGGGTCACGCGCCATTACTGACTTCGCTTAAGCCGGGGCCAGTGAAGGTAACCAAGCATGGAGGCGAAGAAGAGTTTTACTACGTTTCTGGTGGAATGCTGGAAGTGCAGCCTCACGTTGTGACTATTTTGGCTGATACTGCTGTGCGCGCTCATGATGTTGATGAAGCCGCTGCAGAAGATGCTCGTCGTCAAGCTGAGCAGGCACTGAAAGATCAGACTGCTGAGATTGAATACTCTAAAGCCGCTGCCGAGCTAGCTGAAGCTGTTGCTCAGTTACGAACGCTGCAGGCTATCCGCAAAAAAGCGGGTAAATAGGGCTCACGCCCTAGCATAGTCCTTAAAAAAGAGAGGTTTGCCTCTCTTTTTTATGGCTAACGCTTTATTTCTATCTATAATCCTCCTTTTCCACTTTCATATTTTCCGGTTTAGCCGATTAGCTATTCCATTTAAGGGATAGTTCAGGCAAGATCCATCCATATAAGAAATATCAGGGAAAGTTGTTATGGCTTTGAGTGTAATCATTCTTGCAGCGGGTCAAGGGACACGCATGCGATCATCACTTCCAAAAGTATTACATCCTCTAGCGGGTAAGCCGCTTGTTCAACATGTTATCGATACCAGCAAAAGTCTGGGAGCTAACAACATTTATGTTGTTTATGGCCATGGCGGTGAAATGGTACAGAAAACCATCACCGAACCTAAGGTGACCTGGGTCGAACAAAAAGAACAGCTTGGTACTGGCCATGCTGTGGACCAGGTATCCAGCTTGTTGAATGATGAAGATGACGTTCTGATTTTGTATGGCGATGTGCCTCTGATACATCCTAGTACTCTTAATGAGCTATTGGACATCAAGCCAGAAAAAGGCATCGCTCTACTCACTGTTACCCTCCCCGATCCAACAGGTTACGGACGTATCATTCGTAATGATAATGATCAGGTTGTTGGAATTGTTGAGCAAAAAGACGCCAACGAAGAACAGTTAGCCATTGCCGAAGTGAATACTGGCATTATGGCGGCCAATGGCGGTCAGATGAAACACTGGTTATCACAGCTAAGTAATGACAACGCCCAAGGCGAGTATTACCTGACTGATGTGATTGGCTTCGCTGCTAATGAAGGACAAGCAGTGCAAACCGCCTCCCCTGTTGATCAGGCCGAAGTAGAAGGTGTTAATAATCGACTTCAACTTGCTCAACTAGAATGCGCCTACCAACAGATGAGAGCCAAAGAGCTGCTACTCGGTGGTGTTACTCTTATCGATCCCCATCGATTCGACCTGCGAGGCAAGGTCACTTTTGAAACCGATGTGACCATTGATGTGAATGTGATCCTCGAAGGTCACGTTATCTTAAAATCCGGTGCAACCATTGGCGCAAACTGTATTCTTAAAAACTGTACTATCGGTGAGAATACTGTCGTCAAACCCAATAGCATGATCGAAGATTCTATTGTGGGTTCTGATTGTACTATTGGACCATTCGCTCGCTTGCGTCCAGGCACAGAACTACTCAACGATGCTCATATTGGCAACTTCGTTGAGGTGAAAAAGTCGGTTCTTGGTTCTGGCAGCAAAGCAAACCATTTAGCTTATATTGGTGATGCCGAAATCGGTAACGGCGTTAATGTAGGTGCAGGTACGATTACCTGTAACTATGACGGAGCCAATAAGCATAAAACGATTATTAAAGACGGAGCCTTTATAGGTTCTGATACACAGCTTGTCGCGCCTGTAACGATTGGCGAAAATGCCACAGTGGGCGCGGGTGCCACCATCACCTCTGACGTAAGTGATGGTGTTTTATGTGTATCGCGCGTCAAGCAAAAAGAAATTTCTAACTGGGTCAGACCCCAGAAAAACAAAGATTAATGGAGAAGACAGGACATGTGCGGAATAGTTGGAGCCGTTGCACAGCGTGATGTAGCCCCTATTTTAATTGAGGGATTGCGTCGTCTGGAATATCGTGGATACGATTCGGCGGGAGTCGCCGTCATTAACAACGACAATATTGAGCGAGTGCGTCGACTGGGTAAAGTAAAAGAATTATCCGATGCACTCGAAATTACCCCTATTTCTGGCGGTACTGGAATTGCTCACACGCGTTGGGCTACTCATGGCGAGCCAAGTGAAATTAATGCTCACCCTCATGTCTCTGGAACCGATATTACCATCGTTCACAACGGTATTATCGAAAATCACGAAGAACTAAGAGCTGAATTACGCGGTAAAGGCTATGAGTTTGTTACTGAAACCGATACCGAAGTAATGGCTCATCTGGTTGCAGAAGAATATAAAGCTGACGGTGATTTGCTGCGTGCGGTACAACGTAGTGTAAAGCAGTTACACGGCGCTTATGGTGCAGTATTTATGCATCGAACCAACCCTGACGAAATCATCGTGGCTCGTTCTGGTAGCCCTCTGGTTATTGGTAAAGGCATTGGCGAAATGTTTGTTGCCTCGGATCAGCTGGCTTTATTGCCTGTTACCCGCCAGTTTATGTTCCTGGAAGAAGGCGAAGTTGCCAAGGTTGAACGTGAGTCGGTTTCTATCTTTGACAGCAATGACGAACCTCAAGCGCGCGAATTCGAAGAGTCAACGGTTAGCCACGACGCTACCGACAAAGGCCCTTATCGTCACTACATGCTCAAAGAAATCTACGAGCAACCAGAGGCGATCGCCAACACGCTTGAAGGTCGTGTTAACAATGGTGACATCAGTGACGAGATCTTTGGTGTTAATGCCAAAGAAATTCTTAGCGAAATCAAAGCGATTCAGATTGTTGCCTGTGGAACTTCTTATCACTCTGCAATGGTGGCCAAATACTGGTGTGAGTCCTTAGCAAACATCCCTTGCCAGGTAGAGATTGCCAGTGAGTACCGCTACCGCAAGAGCTTTGTGCCGGACAACGCATTGTTCGTCACTATCTCTCAGTCAGGTGAAACCGCTGATACTCTAGCAGCATTGCGTGTTGCGAAAGAGCAAGGCTTTATGTCGTCATTGAGCATCTGTAATGTACCTGGCTCATCCTTGGTACGAGAATCTGATCTGGCCTTTATGACACGAGCAGGCGCCGAAATTGGCGTGGCATCAACGAAAGCCTTCACTACGCAGTTAGCGGGCTTGTTGATGTTGGTTATCTGTGTGGCTCGTCATAATGGATTGTCAGAAGACGAAGTCAAAAAGCTGGTCCATGCTTTAGAATCAGTACCTGGCGAAATCAAACGCTCTTTGGAGCAAGATCCTGTTATTGAGGCGCTGGCCGAAGACTTCTCAGAAAAGCACCATAGTTTGTTCTTAGGTCGCGGAGAGCAGTACCCCATCGCGATGGAAGGAGCGTTGAAGCTTAAAGAGATCTCCTACATTCATGCAGAAGCCTATGCCGCTGGCGAATTGAAGCACGGCCCACTGGCTTTAATTGATCATGAGATGCCGATCGTTGTTGTTGCACCAAAAAATGAACTATTGGAAAAATTGAAGTCCAATATGGAAGAGGTGCGTGCACGTAGTGGTCAATTGTATGTTATCGCTGACCATGAAGGGCCATTTAATGATGAACCAGGTGTTAAGGTTATCAAAATTGAATCAGCTCACGAGATCACCGCACCGATTATATTCACGATCCCACTTCAGTTGCTGTCTTATCACGTTGCTGTGATCAAAGGCACCGATGTGGATCAACCAAGAAATCTGGCAAAATCCGTTACTGTGGAGTAAGTATGTTGAAATTAAAACAGTCTTTACTAACGTTGGTTGCGTTTACTCTATTCAGCGTTGGCGCAATGGCTGAAGCGCTTAAAGAAGGCGTTCATTACAAAGTTATATCAGCACAAAAAAGTTCTGAGAAAAAGATATCTGAGTACTTTAACTATGGTTGTGGCGCTTGTTACCGCGCAGAAGGCTTTGTGTCTCAGCTCAAAAAAACAATGCCAAAAGACGCCAAGTTTGAAGCGATCCCTTTTGAGAATCACTCAGGCTGGAAAATTTATGTCGAAGCTTATTACATTGCCGATATGTTGGGCATTTTAGACAAAGCCCACAGCGCTATTTTTCAGCGTGTTCATGGCAAGAACAAGCAGATTGTTAATAAAGCTGACCTAAAAGAGTTCTTCGTTTCTTTAGGCGCTGATCCTAAGCAATTCGACTCTGTCGCTTCTTCTTTTCAGCTGAACACCAAAATGCGTCAAGGTCGTCAAAAAGCCATCAAACAGCGTGTGATCAGTACACCTTCTTATGTAATCAATGATCACTATCAGATTGATGTTCGCGCATTTAAAACGACCAATGAGTTAATGCAAGCGATTGTGACCTTGATGAATAAATAATTCACTCAGGTCTAAGTAACATGAAAAAGAGCATCCATTATGATGCTCTTTTTTATGCCTTCATTCCATGAATTACTCTATTCCTGTTCAGGGCACTACTGCTCAAGTTTAAGAGAATATTTGCGCTCGGTTACCTGAGTTTTTTCGCTATAAAATTCTTTAACAAACATCATTTCTTTTTCCAGAATCGTAATTGATCCCTGATTGCGGCTGTCTGCATAAGCGGTAAGATCCTTCAATCCAAGATGCTCAAAACAGTATGAGATCAGGCTTCTAGCTATTTCTCTACCATATCCCTTGCCCCAGTAGGCTTGCCTTAGACGATAGGCAATTTCAAATTCCTGTTGTTCATTTTCATAAACCCCGCAAATACCGACAAACTGCATGCTGGCCTTATCGACCATAGCCCAGATATTAAAAAAAGCGCTTTCATGAGAGTAGTAGCTAATAAAGCGTTCGAGTTCCTTTTGACTTTGCTCATGATTCATTGGCGCTTTGATATAGCGCATAACATCAGGATCACTCTGCATATCGTAAAAAGGCTCAAGATCATCAGGCATTAAATGCCTAACTATCAGCCTGCTGGAACAAAATAAGGAATTATGAACCGTGGTCATTGTAGTAATTTGTGTTATCCAAGATTTGGTATGGAGCTCTATCATAGAAGGAATAGATAAATATTCACATCTTGTTACACCCAATTCTTTAAACTTTTAATGAAAAACCAAACTTTTTGCCGAAAGCCGTCGACTATTAACTTGTGGACATTATTTTGACTCTTGAGCGTTGGGGGAACATAAGTGAAAAAGTACTGGTTATCATCATTATTACTGGCTGGCAGCTGTTCTATGGGTTGGGCTATGGATATCAACATCAATGGAGATGATTGCGATTACAACATTCAGCACGATATCGACATTACCAAGCGAGGAGTAAAAATATCGAGTTCTGACGAGGTGGTTTTCAGGATCACAAGAGATAACGAACTTTATATCAACGGAGATGAAATTGACCTTACACGGAAGCAAGAAGCACTCGTTGAAGATATGGCCGATGAGTATCGTGAATTGGTACCCAATATCGCTCATATCGCGGTAGAAGGAGCCGAGTTAGGTATCAAAGCAGCCACTCTTGTTATCACTGCAATGGCGGGTCATGATCCCGAGCTCACACAAGACTTTGTGCATAGATTAGATAATATATCCAACAAATTGCATGATCATGTGAGTGAAAACAAGTTTGAGGGTGAATGGTTTAATAGCCATTTTCAGGACAGCGAGCTTGAGCAAGAGATCGAACAACTGATGGAAGACGCTGTCAGCAAAATTGCCGTTCAAGGAGTTTGGAACATTGTTAAACAAGCTTTGAGTGGTGATGAAGAAGAAGCCGCCGATCTGGAGTTTCGTATGGAAATGCTCGAGCATGAAATAGAAGACGAGTTGGAGCGAGATGCCGAAGGCATTGAACAAAGAGCTATGATGCTATGCCAAAACCTGGAGACGTTGGACAATATAGAGCAACGACTGGCTAGCTCTTTAGCAGCGTTTGAAGATATTAACATCGTCGAAATGAACGATTAGAAAATAGCGGTTATATATCCAAAGTATTTCAAAGTGCAGGTAGGCGGCCAGCAAGCGAATCCCCAGAGCTTAGCTTTACTAAGAGGTTGGGGTGAGTGCGCTTAGCGCTGCAACTTGAAAGGCGACGGGTATAAAATATTCGTCTCCAACAGACGCCGCTTATATCGAGCCTTGTTTCCCATTGGGTAACAAGGCTTTTTTGTTTGTGCTGACTGTACATGACTTTCTCAGGCAACTATTGCTTCCCGCTAAAGTCAAAGCTATGGTGGAAAGATAATTTAAATTAGCTGCGGAGGTTTTGATGAGACGCCTGGCTCAAACAGTAGCGATAATAGGTTTATTGATCTTGAGCATGCCTTCAAAGGCCTCTGATCCTCAGCAACAACTGAGTGAATCGCTTGAGCTGCATAAAGGAAAGGTGATCTACCTGGACTTTTGGGCTTCGTGGTGTGTTCCATGCCGATACTCTTTTCCCTGGATGAATGAAATGTTAGAGCGCCATCAAGCCAAAGGCTTCACTGTGATTACGGTTAATTTGGACACAGAAAAGCGATTAGCGGATGAGTTTTTAAAACAATACCCGGCTAACTTCGATATTATCTATGATCAAAAAGGTGTATTGGCAGAGAAGTATCAATTACAGGGCATGCCCAATGCTTATGTTATTGACCGCCAAGGACAGATTGTTGCTCGGCATGTGGGCTTTCGAAGTAAAAAAGTGAAAGAGTACGAACAGAGTATTCTTACTTTATTATCCAAGTAATGGAGGTCGTTGTGCGGCAAGTGGTCTGGCTACTGGTTCTGTTTATTCTCACAGGATGCGCCCAATGGGGTGTAAAACCCTGGCAACGAGACCTGCTGGCTAAAGAAGAAATGCAACTGAGCTATCAAGGACTGGATCAAACTCTGGATGAGCATATCTATTTCAGTAAAGAGGCCACAAGCGGCGGTCGTAGTTTTGCTGGTGGTGGATGCGGATGCAACTGAAGCCCCTGCCTAATATTCGTCACTCATTGGCTCTCGCTTCGGCAAGCTTGTTGGCGCAGGATGCAAGCAGCGCAGAAGAATCACAATGGGAGATCGATACGGCCCTGCTCTATTATCGTGAAAGCCAAAGAGTCACAGCGGTAGAAGGGATTTTCAGTGCCACGAAGCAGCTATCTGATGAAGCATCGGTTAACTACAAAGTAACTCTGGATTCTCTGACCGGGGCATCGCCCTCGGGTGCTGTTGTTCAGCCTCAGGTCCAGACTTTTACTCGGCCATCAGGTAATGGCAGTTACGAAGTCGCAGCAGGATTAACACCACTGGACGATACCTTCAAAGATACCCGTCTACAAATGAATGCTCAGTGGACTCGGCTCACAGAAGCTGCCGATACCTTGAGTTATGGGCTGCACCTGTCCAAAGAGTACGACTACTTTTCGTTGGGAGCGAATGGCAGTTGGGCCATCGACTTTAATCAAAAGAACACAACTCTCAGTATGGGGCTGTCGACGGCCTACGATAAGTTTGATCCAGAAGGCGGGATCCCCAACTCTTTCAGCGCCATGACATTACGTCAGGACCATCTGGATGAAGCGTCTTTTTGGCAGGCATTTCGAGCGACTCGGCGTGCAGGCAATGACGACAAACACATTGTTGATCTCTTAGTGGGCGTCACTCAGGTTATCAATCGCCGCACTTTGATGTTATTTAATTATTCCTTCTTTACCGTATCGGGCTACCAGACCGATCCTTTCAAAGTGCTTTCAAACCTTAATGAAAGCGGCATATCACAAGCTTATCTTTACGAAAAACGGCCCGATCAGCGTCGAAAGCGCAGTATCTACTGGCAAACTAAATACCATGGTGATCATTCTATCTGGGATGTCTCTTACCGTTACATGAACGATACCTGGAAGGTTCGCTCACATACTTTGGATGTTAAGTGGCATATCCCCACAGAAGACACTTCGACCTGGCAGCCTCATCTGCGTTGGTATCGCCAGCAGGAAGCGGCATTCTATCGGCCCTATTTGAACCAGCAGGACGAACTCCCCTCCTTTGCTTCGGCGGATCCTCGCCTGGGACGATTTGATGCAGTGACTCTTGGTATCAAATACAGTTGGGTGTTGGATAATGGTCAGGATATGGCCGTGCGCATAGAGTATTACCGTCAAAATCATGAGTCGCCATTTGCTCTGTCAGTACCGTTAACGGCAGACAGTGTTTTTCCCGACATCAATGCGCTTATTGTTCAGCTAAACTATTCTCTTTGACTCAAAGTGAGCGCGTAGTTCAAAAACCTATATATATCAAGCAACAAGGGTCGGTAGTGGCATTTTACGCTGCTTTATTATGCCAAGTTTTAGTGCGTTTTTGATGTTATCCACATTGGTAAGAACGCGAATGATCAAAAAATAAGCCTGATATCCCCATACTCTGTGGTATTCATTGATGAACAGATGAAAGATTTGTTTCATCTTGATAATTGGGCGGATGATGATTCGTTGCAGCAACTTCTTTGCGGGCTTTGATAAGAAGTAAGAGCTAGACTTTAGGGCTTTCTAATATACTTAACTCTGGCTTTGTTGTATGTAAGTACTAACAATTTCGGTTTGTTATTAAGAGTAATAGTGAATATACGAAAGAGGCTCGACTCAATGCTCCTTTTTCGTAAAGACAAAAGTAAGGCACTTGGTTGGTAGATATTTAAAGGTCAGTGTTTGTAAGTTGTGGATAAGTTGGGAGTAGAATCCGATTCTTTATCCAAGAAGTTATCCACAACCTATAGTTGACTAATGGTAATACCACTTTCTAGTCTTATAGCCGTTTAATAAGGAGAGATTTTTGCGATCTTTAAGGACGATAAAGTGGGTAACCGCCAAGTCTGTTAAAGCAAAAATGTGTAAAAACATACCTATTACTTCGGTAGAGCGTATTTATTTAAGCAAAATGCCGAAAACGAATGTAAAATCTTAATAAATACATTCATTTACCAATCCAATCTTTAATATGATAACTCTTTACCTAAGCGGTGAAATACACAGTCAGTGGCGTGATGAGCTCGCTAGCACGCTACAACAATTGCACATCGAAGCTAAGCTGCTCTCCCCCGTCACCGACCATCAAGCCAGTGATGATTGCGGTACTGATATATTAGGTGAAGAGCCTGCTGCATTCTGGAAAGATCGAAAAGGTGCCGGTATTAACAGCATTCGAACTCGACTGTTCATCGAACAGGCCGATGTTGTTATCGTACGGTTTGGTGAGAAGTATCGACAGTGGAATGCTGCCTTTGATGCAGGGCTGGCAAGCGCTATGGGTAAACCTCTGATTACCCTGCATCCAGAATCTCTGGATCATGCGCTAAAAGAGGTGGATGCTGCGGCTCAGGCTACAGCAAGAACCCCCGAGCAGGTTGCTCAGATTATTGAATATATTATGAAGTAGCAAAAATCTATGAAGAGAAAAAATACTCAGTCAGAGCCGTTAAAAGCTAAAACCGTTGTGGGTTTGTTTAAACTCTTTGCCATCATGCCGTTTCGTTTAAATCGCATGATAGGTGGCTTTATTGGCTGGGTTAATTGGCTCACCAAAAGTCGTAACGTAAAGATCACAGAAATAAATATTCGCCTGTGTTTTCCTGAGTTGAATGATGAGCAAATTAAGCGGCGAGTAAGAGCCAGTTGTATTCAATCAGGAATGCTACTGACGGAAGCTGCCTGGGTGTGGTTGCGTCCGCAAAGTCGAGTTTCGCCATTAATTAATAAAGTCGTTGGTAAAGAGGTGTTGGATGCCGCACTGGCAAAAGGCAAAGGCGTGCTTATGGCCAGCGCACATTTAGGAAACTGGGAGCCAGTTTTATTGTGGGAGGGTTTCCAGGGTAACACTGCTGCTTTGTATCGAGTACCCAAAATTGCAGAGCTCGATACCATCATTCGTAATGCGCGCGAAAAAGGTGGCTCCGAGTTAATTATGGGCGAGCGACAAGGTGTTCGCCGTATGTTGCAAGTATTAAAAGAAGGCAAGATTTTTATGATTTTGTCGGATCAGGAACCGGTTGCTAACAGTGGTGTGTTCGCACCCTTTTTTGGTCAGCCAGCTTACACCATGGTATTGGCACAGCGACTTGTTCAACGCACCGGAGCGGAGCTGTTATTCTTTCGTTGTGTGCGTAACAAAAAAGGATTTGAGTTGCATATCGAGCAAGCTGACTTTGATGTTGAAGAACAAAACCCCGAAGTATTTGCGGCAGGATTAAATAAGCGACTGAGTCAGCAGATTGAACATCGTCCCGAGCAGTTTGAGTGGGCTTATAAACGATTCAAAACACGCCCCGCTGATATCGAAAAGGTGTATTAAAATAATTAGGTCGCGTACAGTGAGCTGTGCCGTCCGATGTTTTTGTGTTCGTTTTAACCTTGCGTAGAATGCTTTTTAATCAAACTGTTCTCTTCCACCTAAATTTTCTTTTGCATGGCCGAATATTCTTATCATTTGGCCCAATTTTATGAACTTCTCTGCAAGATTTTCTCTACACTGCTATCCATGTTTGGTCTACTAAGAGCGCTTTAATGATGGATGTTTTTCGTTCGAGAACGTTCTTATAATCAAGCGGCTGTTTCTATATCGATACGTCATAAAAACAGTAAAAGATAGGCTTGTTTTTCCTCTTTTGAATTCCGTAGAATCCGGACTCATTTTTTAGAAGGGAACTCTAAAAAAGCAAAATAATTGTGGGAATTAATAAAGTGAATACTTGTGCCAAGAAGGCAATTTGATAAAGGGTTAATGAATGTTTAGTAAAAGTAAACTGATGAAAACATCATCTTATATTGGCGGCATTTTGATCGCTTTAGGACTCAGTCCAAGTTTAAAAGCAGAGGACTGGGGGCGGTATTGTCCTCCAGGCACCACTTTCGTCAAAGTGGGTCAAACTTGCCCAGTAAAAGATGATGGCAGTGGAAGGACCTGTAGAACTTATGTTTTTTGTAAGGCTGCTGGAGGTCATCTTTCAGGTTTTGGCATTGGTGGTTCAGGAAGTAGTGGTGGTAGTGGCCTGGGCGGATCGGTCGGAGCTGGTTCAGGTGAAAGCAGTGATGCGAATGAAAACACTGGCGAAAGTCAGTGCAGTGGTGAAACCAATCCCATTGATTTAGCCACACAAAACAAAGTTCAAACCGAAGTGGACTATCGGGGTCATGGAACCCTGCCTCTCATGCTTACTCGCACTTACAATAGTGCAAGCCGATTTAGTGGTGTGTTTGGCCATCAATGGTCAAGCAATTTATTCCCTCAGCTTTCTTGGAAAGACTACAGCACGAGTGGCGTAGACTATCGTGAAGTTAAATTGTACCGATATGATGGCAAACTACTCACTTTAAAATATGACTCAGAGGATAACGTTTGGCGACGTCCTAGCGGCCAAACTGAGCAGTTAATAGCATTGGGTGAAGGTTCATTTGCCTACTTCAATAACGGCTTAGAAGAAATTTATTACCCATCTGGCCGTATTATGGCGGTCAAGCATGCTAATGGCGAACAACTGCAATATGTATACTCTCTGGCTAATGGTTATGGTGAGTTAACCGAGATTCGTCACAACTCGGGCCAAGCTTTGAAATTCCAATACACTCAAGGTCGTTTAGCCCAAGTTGAAGCGCCAGGCAATGCTATCTATCGCTACGCTTACAATAGCTCTGGCAACCTGACTTCCGTTACCTATCCTGCTTTGAATAACGAAGTGCATCAAAAGCAGTATGTTTATGAAGGGACACGCTTAACTAAAATCATCGATGAAAATGGCGATGCTTATGGTCACTGGCAGTACGATAGTTATGGCAGAGCGATAGCAAGTGCACATGGCAACCAACAAAATGCTGTTTCGATTATTAGTTCAGGCACAGAAAGTGGTGGGCGCTACACTCGCACTCGTAACGCACTAGGCAAAGAGACGACTTATCATTTTGCTAAGTTAGGTGGGCAATGGAAAATAAAACAAGTAGAGGGGCATGCTAAAGACAGCTGCCTGGCCGCAAATCAAAACACTACTTATGATGCCAATGGTTTTGTCGACACTCAGACTAATTGGGCAGGTCATGTGACAGACTATGACCATAATGCTTATGGCTATGTTAACAAGATCATTGAAGCAAAAGGGACGGCTGAGCAGCGCACCACCGAGTATCAGTGGAATATGATGCTTAACCAACCTTTAAGTATCCAAACCGATAATTTAAAAACGACTTTCAGTTACACCGATGAGGGATTATTAAGTCAAAAAACAGAAACAGCATTAGATAGCCAGATCAGCCGTAGCTGGAGCTATCAATACACACAGCATGCAAATGGTTTAACTAAAACCATGACCATTGATGGGCCTCGCACTGATGTCAATGATGTGTCCACTTACCATTATTCGACTCAGGGCTTTTTGACTCAGGTGATCAATCCGCTAGGTCATACGACACGTTACGAAAACTACAATGCTAACGGTCAACCGCAAACCATTCGTTATGCTGATGGGCGTGTAGATACCTTGTCTTATCATCCGCGCGGATGGTTGTTAAGCAAACAGGCCGATGTTTATGGTGATAAACGCACAACAAGTTATCAATACGATAAAGTCGGCCAGTTAACACAAATCATCAAACCCGATGGTCTGCGCTTAAGCTTCACTTACGATTCGGCGCATCGTTTAACATCGGTCAAAAACACCGAGAATCAATCCGTCGAATACGCTTATGATGCAGCAAGTAACTTAACCCACGAACGCATCAAACATTGGGTCACCAAGTTTGAAGTGTGTGATGGTGGCTCAGGTGGTTTTGGTGGATTTAATCCGTTTGCTGGTAAGCTGGGTGGTGAGTTATGCCCGGTATTAACGCACGAAACTATTAAGGAAGAACGTCGTGGTTACGATGCTCTAAATCGATTAACGCAAATAGTTCGTGGTATTGGTGAAGATAGCACTAGCTTTGGTGGCGGAAGTGGCAGCACGAGTGGTTCTGTAGTTAAAAGTGTTGCTTACAACACTAATAATCAACCGACTACGATAAAAGATGCCAAGGGCATTCCAACCACACGTAGCTATGATGCACTGGGTCGAATTAAAACCGAAGTCAGTCGAGACGGTGGTGTGACGACTTATGGTTATGACACTAATGATCGCATCACCAGTGTGAATGACCCAGAAGGTAACACGACACGTTATGCTTACGATGGTTTTGGTCAGTTAATCCAACAGACAAGCCCCGATACAGGTATCACTCGATTCCAGTACGATGCAGCAGGCAATCTGACTCAAAAGACGGATGCACGAAACGTCATTTCAATTATGACTTACGATGCGCTAGGTCGTATTACTTCCGAAGCGATGGGTTCTTCCATTTCACGCAGCTATCAATACGATAAGCAGCGAGTGGGTTATTTGAATCGCGTGGTGGATGAATCGGGTACTCACAACTTTGAATTTAATGCACATGGTGAAAAGACCTGGCAGTCGAGTAGTTTGAACGGCCACTCTCTCATCACTCGATGGGAGTACAACAAAGCCGGAAAAATCTCGCGCATTGTTTACCCCAGTGGCAGTGATATTCGTTATCAGTTTGATAGTCAGGGCCGAGTAAATGGGGTGACCTACAACGGTCAGTCGGTGGTACATTCGGTTAACTACAAACCTTTTGGTCCAGTGAGTGACTTGAAGTACGGCAGTAACTTACTGCGACTTTATAGTCGAGATAACCAGTATCGAGTGACGCGCTTGTTCAGTGCGGGAGTAATGAACCTATCGTATCAATACGATAAGAACAGCAACATCCAATCAATCACAGATGGGTATCACAGCGGGCAAACATCGTCACGACTATACAGCTACGATGTTATGGACCGTCTGCTAACTTCAAACGATTACGGCACCTACCACAGCTATCGTTACGATAAAAATGGTAACCGCACCTATAAAGATGGCACTCGGTACGTTACATCAAATTATACCAATCGATTACAATCGGTGGATTCGATAGCGTTTTCTTATGATGGTAACGGTAACATCTTAAGCAAAGGTAGCCAGAGCTATAGCTATGGCGACAGCAATCGAATGATGAGTTACCAACAAGGATTTACCAATGCCAGCTATGACTACAATGCGTTTGGTCAGCGTGTTAAAAAGCAAGTTGGACACATCAATACCTTCTTTAGTTATGGTACTGATGGCAAGCTGTTGCATGAGTATGTGGATTTAAACCACAAAAGTCTGCCAGATGATAAGAAAGACTACGTCTATCTTAATTCAGAGCCTGTTGCCTATATTAAAAACGGTACTTTGCATTATATTCAATCGGACCATCTAGGCCGCCCAGAAGTAATAACCAATACCAGTAATACAACCGTTTGGCGAGCAGAGAATCAAGCTTTTGATCGCAAAGTGATTACCTCATCTATTGGTGAGTTTAATTTGGGCTTTCCTGGGCAATACTATGACGCAGAGAAAGCTTCGTGGTATAACTACTTCCGTGATTATGATGCCGATTTAGGACGATACTTGCAGAGTGATCCTATTGGATTAGCGGCAGGGCAACCGTCGACTTACGCTTACGTGGATGGGAACCCAGTAAAAAGATATGATTTTCTTGGGTTGGCCTGTGTATGTATTTTCGATAAAAGTACTATGAAAGATGACAAGTATATAGATCGTTGGTATGGTCAAGATCGAGTAGTTACTGCAACATATACTTGTAAAAATACAGAGAGTAAAAATTCTCAAAAATCTATCAAAGGCACTCATAAAGAATGGTATTTACACGATAGAGATGGTGATGATGGGCGAGAAGGAAATCCTATTGGTACTACCTATCATCCTAATGCTAGATATAACACATATTCTGGAACTTGGACTTATAATCAGTCTGGTTATGAATGGTTTGAAGCGGCTGACTCCTCATCTGAGGAACTTCAGAGCTGGGCTTCTAGTTGTGGATGTTGATCAGAGAGTATATTTATGAAATTGAATTGTATTTTATGTTTTTTCCTTGGAGTAGGCTTGGCATTTGGAGCAAGCTATCTTTACTTAGAAAGCCAGGTTAAACTTTATCCAAGCTATAGTTATTCAAATAGCGAGTTAGTGAATGACATTAAGCATTTACTTGATAAGAAAGGCATTCCTTACTCTTATCAGGTAGATCATCTAAAGAGAATTTGGATAACTCCACATGTGAATGATGAAGACATCTATAATGATGTTCTTAATGAAGTTAAAACTCGACAAGAATCAGAAAGCTCCTAGTTACTTAGAGTTTGCAAATGGTAGCAAAGCTATAATTAGTAGCTTGATACATCTTAGCCGCTGTATTTATCAAACCTAAAGTTCTAGATAAGTTAAGTTTATTAAGTGCAGCGGTTGTTTGAGGCGAATTGATAATTTCAGTTTTACTCAATATGCTAGTAATAAGGAGTGAGTAAACAAGAGAAGGAGCTTTGTCTGTTAATTTCTTTCCATAAAATAAGCGAAAACATTAAAAGCATAGTCTATGCGATATATTAATATGTGGAGTTAAAAATAAATTGAAAGGAAAATTGAGAGAAGCATTTACTAAGAAATACTTCATAATACTTTCAATCTTACTGGTAATGGCTGTCATGCAACTAGGTGGCATTTATCAGTTATTGGAAGAACCTAATAAAGCGCTTAGTTACGAATTAGGTCGTAAAGAAAGCTATATTTCAAATAAAAGAGTCGAGTTTTTAATTTGGAGAGGAGCAGACCCTACTTATGTCGATAAAGACTTAGACCCAACAGGAGATCCGAGAAGCTTTACTCTTATGATGGCTATCAGAAATGGGCGGGTTGAAATATTACCTTTGCTAAAAGCAGACTATTCCGAAGAACAAAAGGCGATAGCCTTAGAATCGACAAAAGACGATAAAATCCTTCAAGATGTATTAGTAAGATTGTTTGAAGAAAAATAGTAGCGATTAAAGGAGAGTCGAATATGGCGATAAAATGCCCTAGTTGCACAAGTAAAACAGTGAGCTACTTTGAAAACTTAATGCTGAATGCTTTTTCAGAGATTAAATGTAAAAAGTGCGGTGTATCTGTTTTTCGGTCCTCTAGGATTTTTTACAATGTATTCATTTTTGCGGTTGTGTTGTACTTGTCATCAAGCTACTTGGAAGCGAATTTAGGCATTATTGTTAACATATTGTCTGCTCTGATTTTAATGTATGTTAATCCATCTATTACCTCTAAAAATGAACCTTAAGGAAGCACATCGAGGTGAGTAACATAAAGTTAAAGTCTGTTTTTATAAATCCATACTTACTATTTTGTTCCATTATGTATTGGAGTTATATAGAAGATCAGAATATTACTGTGCTAACTTTATTGATAGCACTACCTATTTTAATTCACTTGTCGCTCGAGTTTTTTGTTCGAGAGAAAAAGCATGACACTGCCGAGTTAAGCATAAAGAATACGGCAATGTTCGTTTATGCCAACGCTATCCTCGCTCCGCCATATTTAATGGCCGAGATAAATATCATTGCTTATACCATAAGTGGCTTAGTGATTTTTAGTGTTTATATGGCGAGCTTATATTTTAACTTTGATGTTAAATATGCAGCGGTTGTATGCTTCTTTCTTCCATTTGCTTTAATGTATACTTTGTCCAAGATAGGGGCGCTGAAGCTTCACAAAGTATCTGAAGAAAATTAATAAAATATCATTTAGTAAGGCTAATTATTTTATCGCCGAGTGTTACTCGGATTTTTATTGAAATAGTGATTGAATAAGGATAAATCAGTGAAGGTATTACTTCTATTATCAACAGTATTTTTAGTTACAAGTTGTGCGCATCTTAAGAGCGGCCCCGTTGAGTGCGGCGAGCCACCAGAATATACCGGAGAGAAAAACTTGGAAGTTGCAGAACCGATAAAAGTTACCGCAGCTCCCTACCCTAAAAGACAAGCTTACAAGAAACAAAGCGGTTGGGTAAAAGTTTATTTTAAGGTTAATGAGCATGGAAAAGCTTACGACTTACGTTTTGGTGAGTCTTGCCCCGGAGATGCTTTTAAAAGAACAGTAGCTAAAACGATTCCCAAGTGGCATTTTGAACCTCAGTATGGAGAGGCTTCAAAACAAGAGTTAAGCTATACGATGACATTTTCATTTGAAAAGTAGTGGCATAAAGTGAAAGTGCTATTCTGAATATTATCAGCTATATTCTGCACACTAATAACTTAAGATGGCTACATGACCGGAATCAAACAACACGCTATTCGATTATTCCTGACTATCCTATGTCAGTAGCTAATTTCAAACTGTTAATAGATCAGTTGCTTGTTAATATCGAGAAGCAGAGAGGTAAACTAAAAAAATGCCCATTATAGATAGGGACACTCTTTTGGTTGCAGTGCAATCTGTCTATGAGAGTATTAATAGGTTTGAGGCTTTGCTCAAATCCGAGACTTTGAGTGATCCGGAAAATATTACTGAGTTACTTGTATCTTATGATGAGGCATTTAAGGTCCTAAAAGGCATCTATCTTGAGGAGCTTGAAAGAGGAGCAAGTTTACCTCTTCTAGAGTCAATTTTAGTCGAAGAGAGAGATTAATTTAGATGGCATGAGTAGGGCGGCTATCGTAAACAAGTACCGTCTGGTTGTGGGTACAATGTCAGCGGTGGTGGTCAGTATAGGTTTTGTAAGGTCATCGGGTCTCTTGATGCAGGAGAGCGCTGATCGTAAGGAAATACATTTGAATAAGAAAGAAATTGTCATAATTATGTTCATTGGCAGTCTTTTCTACTTCTACTCCAAAGTTTCCACTGGTTTCAATGAACTGCTATACAAGTTTACTTACTATGGCTCTTTGCCTTGGTCATTTCCTTGGTTTGATACTCCATTTTTAGCATGTCTAGATGATTGTGGTAGCAAACTTCTTATCAAGGCGGCATTTTATTTTGGCTTTATTCTTAATACCTTAGTCGTTTACTTTGTTTTTAGGCAGTTAATGAAATTGCTGCTAAAAAGTCGTTGAGTTTTAAAAGTTGTAGCAAAGTTCGGTAAGCTATAGTGTGTCAATGCGTATGTTTAGTGCTAAGAGAACTTCCCATATCGGAATGATCAGGAGTTAGATAAGAATGGGAAAATTACTAGTGATTGTTGCGCTCTATACTGTCTTCAAAGTGACCGGGAGTTTTAATTGATTAAAAGAAAGGTTATCAATTAAAAATGATAATAATTAAAAGAGGGTTGAATACTGAGACTAAAAAAGTTATTAACTTGATAGAAAGTACTATCGAGTTGAGAGTAATACTCTAACTACTCCATAGAAATATAAAGCTCAATTAGCTGTTCAGGATTTTCTTCATCTCCGGTCGAATTAATTTCTATCGCTTCAGGCATTACCCAGTCCATTAAATTTGAAGGCATTAACTTTGTATCGATTGGAGCAGTAATTTGAACTAGGCAGATGCTGGTCCTACAATCGATAGATTTCAATACTCCGAGGTCTTTAAGGCTTGCATTCTGATAGAAGGAATATTCCAATTCCGACTGACGTTCAAGAGAAGAAGTTGATTTAGTGGATTCACTTATGAATCTTTCTTTGGATGTCTTTTTTCCTAAGTTTTGAAGAAAAGACTGGAGTTGAACATATTGTTCTTCGTTGAGGGACCTAATGTGCTTTATCAGGTTTTCATCTAAGTCTGCACTTTCTTCTTTGAGCTGCTTATGTTGATTCTCTATCAGAACTGGAGTGATGTTTTGTTTTTTTTCCTGGATATTAAGAACTGGTTCTTGGCGTTGCATGTTGGCTAAAGGCTGCTGAATATATGTATGTTCATCCTGCTTTTTATCTTCTTCGACAGAGCTAAAAGTACTGTAAGCTACTACTGTCAGAAAACTTCCTGTCACCAATCCTAAAAAAAACTTCCCCATGATTCTTCTCGCTTTTATCAATCTCAGCTTGTGAACTATAACACTTTTATTTCTAGCTGCGAAGTGATAGAGTGACGCAAAATATGCCACTTTGTTAGTATTCAAGGAACCTTTCAAAATAGTCAGGAGTATAATAAATGTTAAAGTATTGTAAAGTTGGGGCGGCTATAGCCAGTGCTCTTATTTTTCATGGGACAGCACTTTCTGCAACCAGTGTTCAGTGTGCTAGCTATCACTATGAAGATATTAAAGGTGTAAAGACCGAGCTATTTGAGATAAAAGTCTATAACGATTTAAGAGAGTGCCCTCCTCCTTCTAATTTCAGAGGAGAGAAGCTGATCTTAAATAGGACTCACCAAACCAATACCTCCATTTATTATGACAATCAAACTCATGGTAATGCGAGCTGTGTTATTGAAACGCAGAGAACCGTTATTGAAAATGGCATGCCTGTGATCACTCTCTAGTCATTCAGTGAAAGCTAACTGTTATCTAAAGCTAGTCCAGTTATTTCTAGCTGGACTGGTTTTTTTCTCTCAAACACTTTTTTCTCATAACCTCAAGTTTCAGACTATCGATATCACTGATGGTTTGCCCTATAACTCTATCCGCTCGATAGCGAGTGATAACCAAGGTATTATCTGGTTTGGAACAGAGCTAGGCCTGGCTAAGTTTAATGGATATTCATTAGATACTGTCTTTGCTAATTCATCGCTCACGAGTAGCCTAGCTGGAAACTATATCCGAATTTTACATGTCGATAATCAAGGAAGTATATGGGTTGTTAGCGGTGGTAAGGGAGTGAGCCGTTATAGAAAAGATTCGAGCAACTTTGAGCATTTTCAATTTAACGAAAAAGACACTAATACTTTAAGTGATAACAAAGTATTGGCATTAACGTCGGATACTCATAGTAATTTGTGGATAGCTACAGGCAAAGGGCTAGATTACTTTGACACAGTTAAGCAGCAATTTACTCATTATAGTCACGACTCTGAAGTAGAAGGTGGTCTAACCCAACAAGCAAGAGCATTGCTGACGACTGCGTCTAATGACTTGTATGTCGGCACTAGCCAAGGTGTTTTTCGAAAGCGCTATAAAGATAAAAAATTTGAAGCCATCCCGCTCCCTATAGAGACTCAGCCAGTTATTCGTACGATGGTTCAGTCGCATACTGGACAAATATGGATCGGCACTTATAAAGGACTCTATGTCTTAGATCCTGATACTGGAGCTGCCAGAAAAGTCGAATTAGGTAAAGCCGCATCGTATATTCTGTCCCTCTTAGTTGATCGTGATAATAATATCTGGGTTGGCACATTTAACTGGGGGCTTTTTAGAGTGTCACCCTCGGAGCCTGTGCTCAATTTTTTACCTGATAAAAGTAATGCCAGTTCATTGAGCGATAAGACGGTTTTAAGCTTGTATCAAGACCGATCTGGCATCATATGGGTTGGAACTTACAATGCTGGGGTTAATTACTTTGATCCATTGCACCTTACTTTTGGGAGCTATAACAACTCTTTAAGTAGTCTACCTTGCTTGTTATCTGATGATATTCGAAGTGTTTATCCGGTATCCAGCGAACAAGCGTTATTTGGTACCTTAAAAGGACTGTCTCTTGTAAACCTGAACGAAAAAAGCTGCAAGCACTATACCCATGACGCTTCCAGTAATAAAAGCTTATCGAATAATGAAGTTTTCAAAATATTCCCTGCTGGTGAGAATCATTACTGGATTGGAACTGATAAAGGTCTTGATATTATTTCGCTAAAAAACGGCGATGTAAAAAGGTTTGGCCATCTGATTGATAATGCTCTTGTATTCGATATTCTGCCTTATGATAAGGCTTTGCTGCTGGCGACAAACAAAGGCCTCTTCCACTTTGATATGGATAAAAGGTCTGCGCAAAAGATTACTAATGAAGAAGGTGAAAGCTTTAGTATTTCGGTATTAAGACGGTTAGATTCTGGCGCAGTATTGGTAGGCACTAGTCGAGGTCTTCATCGATTGGATACTGAGACAGGCACTCTTTTTCACTTATGGAAGGATAATCCTGACCTTAACCATAATGCCGTTCATTCCGTTGCTGTTACCCAAAATCATGGCGTCTGGTTTACTGAAGAAAGCCAAGGAGTGTTTCAATGGGACCCAGTGTCAAATGAGGTTAAGAACAGAACCAATGACTTCCAGCTTACCTATCGAGAGGGCTTTGCTGGGTTTCATACTTATGATGACAATACCTTATGGCTATTATCGGTGAACAATGGATTACTCAAATTTGACCTGAAAGCCGATGATGTTGAGCATTACCTTTCTGAGCACGGGCTTATCAACAATATCTACAATCTGGGGGCCAGCGCTAGTTTTCCAGATGGAAGAGTCCTGTTCGGCAGCAGAAATGGATTCAACCTTTTGGCTCCTGAGAAGCTTCAAGTTAACCTGAGCCCGCCAACAATATCATTGCAAAGTTTTACTCGACTAGGCGAGATTGTTGAGCCTCGAGTCGATTACGAAGGATTTTCTATCGATAACCATATCAATGATATGGAAAGCGTGAACCTAAGCCATCGAGAAGCCGTTATTGGCTTTCATTTCTTAGCAACGCACTATTTGTCTCCCAATAAGTTGGAATACGAATATCAACTGTCAGGTCTGGAACCCAACTGGATAAAATCCAGCTTTCAGAATCGGAGAGTGACTTACTCAAACCTTGAGCCTGGTGATTATGTTTTTAAAGTAAGAGCAAAAACTATCAATGGTATTTGGAGTGAAGAGGCCTTAACACTGCCAATATCGGTTGCTCCTGCACCATGGAAAACTTGGTGGGCGTATACACTGTATTTTCTTTTTCTGGTTGTATCAGGTATTTCATTCTTATGGTATCGAACAAAAACTTTGCGTTTGCGAGCTGAGTTCCTTGAAGATGTTGTAGAGCAAAGAACAACGGAGTTAAAAGTAGAAAAAGAAAAAGTAGAACAATTACTAGAAAAGAAGAACGAAGAGTTTGCCAATATATCTCATGAATTCAGAACACCTTTAACATTGATTTTGGGGCCTTTGGGTCAGATGTTGTCGAGTGAGGAGAATTCTATACAGAGTAAAAGGAAGCTCAGCGTTATTCAAAGAAGTGGTTTTCGATTATTGCGTATGGTTGATCAGTTACTTAATCTGCAAACTTTTAGAGTTAAGTCTATTGTTGAAAAAAGAGTGCAGCCAGCCTCAAAGATTATCCTGTTGATTGCGGAGTCCTTTGAACAGCTGGCTTCCGAAAAAAATATTTCCATGAAGTACACTGTTGAGGCCGATATTGAGTTACTACTCACTCAAGACAGCATAGAAAAAATTCTACTCAACCTGCTTTCAAATGCGCTCAAGTATACTCCATCAGGGAATAGCATCTCCTTGATAGTTAAAAAATCTGAGAACAATCTTGTCATGAGCGTCGAGGATACTGGTATTGGCATACCTGAAGCCAAACTCCCTCATATTTTCGATAAGTACTTTAGAGTGCTAGGTGAAGAAAGCGACAGTGTCGTAGGTGCGGGTATTGGTTTGGCGCTGGTCAAAGAATTAGTCGATAGCCATGATGGAACTATTGATATTCACAGTGAAGTTGATAAGGGAACCTCAATCAGCGTTAGCTTACCTATTGTAATAGAAGCTTGCGAAAAAACGGCCATTGAGTCTATTAATCAGGAGCTGATTGACATTGAGCTTAACAGCCTTCAGGACCGGGAGAGCGAAATTTTAGAGGTTGAGAGTGAATCTCAAGATGCCTCCAGCCGATCCTCGAACCCTAAGTTGTTGGTTATTGAAGATAACGAAGACATGTCCAGCTACATATTGAGCTGCTTGAAGAATCAATACGACGTGATGGCTGCACCTAACGGACAAAAAGGCGTTGAGTTGGCCATCGAGCAAGTTCCGGATTTAATTATCAGTGACATTATGATGCCAGGTTTGAATGGTTATGAAGTACTAAAAACTATTCGTGGGAATAGTGTGACTAACCATATCCCGGTAATTTTGCTTACCGCTCGTGGAGATCAAAAGAGTCGATTGAAAGGCTGGGAACACCAGGCCGATGAATATTTGACCAAACCTTTTAACGAACAAGAGCTGATTCTTCGAATCGATAACTTGTTGTCAATTCGGGAAATTGTTCAAAAAAGCTTCCAGGAGCAAAGCTTTAAGCCAGCTGAGTCTACAGAATCAAGCACTGCGCTTTCAGTTGGGGATCAAAAAAAGCAGGAATTTATTGAAGAGTTAAATAGCGTTATTGATGGATTATATTTCCAGGAAGGATTGCGAATATCAGAGATCGCGAAAGGAGTCGCTATGAGTGAGCGACAGTTGTTCCGCAAGCTTAAAGCGCTTTTGGATATGACACCGACGCATTATTTACGCGACTACCGTCTGGTTAAAGCCGCTGATTTATTGCGCCTCGGTCAACCTGCCAGCAACGTTGCATTGGATGTTGGATTCGCTTCCTATTCGTATTTTGGAAAGTGTTTTAAAGCAAAATACAGAGTTGCCCCCTCCGATTTTCAAGCCGAAAGTTAACTCTCGGATCTTGAAATACTCTTCAACTGCCTCTTTATTTGGACGGTTTATAACTTATTGATAAATAAGAGCTTGTCTGAATAGAGCTTGTGTTTGTCCGATGATTTATACCTGATTTTAACTCAATGATCGCACAATTCCTTTCCCTTGATATTAATGAGTTTTTGGCCTTCATTGACGCTCGTCGTTGCATGCAGAGTCGTTACTTCAAGTAGATAGTTAACTTTGTTTAATGAACCTGATTGGTTTGGTTTTCAATCAATTCTGGCTGGGCCGAATTCTCCTTCAAGGCATAAGAACGAGTCCGATATTCTGCTCGAAACTTAAACAACAGCACCAAAATTAAACTAAGGAAACTTTATGAAACTCAAGAAATACTTATTCTCATCACTTGTATTCTCGGCATTTTCTATGAGTGCAATGGCTGGAGGAGAACCCGTAAATTGCCGTACAGAAATTATTGAACAATTGCCTATTTACTCGGGTCAAGCAAGCTGCATTGCTAGCCACAATAACTTTCTCTTTACATTATCGGCTTACGTGCCTCCTCAATCGAGTCCCAGATTTAAAATTACACGACTCGTAGAGCTCTATTCGGGTTCAGTGATCGAAGTTAGCTGTGTAGCATCGGTTCCATTCTCTCACTATCAGCCTGTATCTCGAGAAGTGTGTGATTATCGACCCAGTGCCAAGATTGAAGTGGATCAATTTAGTTATGGTGAGGTCTACATCAAAGCTCTGGGTTATGACAGCGATGGCACCATTGTAAAGAAGCAACTGTTTATAGATGGCGAGCTACAAAACCGAACCAGTGTGATGTTAAGAGGAGCCATTGGACAAAGTTATCTGGTGAAGGTCATTGTGACAGACGACGATGGCTATGAAAGTACAAAAACGCAGTATGTCACCATAGAAAATACGGGAGTTATTAATCCGTTTTAATGATTCAGTTGAAGTTCAACATGTTAAAGAATGAGCGACTCTGGTCACTCATTCTCTCCGAAACTCTAGATAAAACTGTGTAACTGCTTACCACCACATCCACAGGTCTATTGTTCCCAATCGATTAATGTACATCCGTTAGCTAAGGAGCTTTGTATGGGGAGTCTTACCCAAAAAGGTTTGCGCCAAAAGGCACGCACATCAAACCTGTTTATAAAATCCACTTTAGTAAGCCTTATGTTTGCTGGTCAGGCTGTTGTCGCCATTGATGGATTTAACCCTGGCGATATAGGTCAAGGACCTGCAGAGGAAGTTAAAGACTACGGCTATAACTTTCACGAACAAAATAACATCACTCCTGATATCCCAACCATGACTACAGATTTGTTGGGTGATCAGATCGATCCTTCGTCTGGCAGCATCTCTTTTACTCAGACTGATATCAGCATTCCTGGTAATTCTGGACTGCCTGTCGCTATCACAAGAACCTTGTCCGATCCGGATTCATGGTTTCGTGAAACTCGTGAATTTGAAAATTGGAGTCTGTCGATCCCACACGTTAGGTCGACTTACATTACAGATAAGACTGGTAATGCCAAGAATGCGTACTGGGCGGTTGGTCAAGCCTGTTCACGCAGATTGAATTCGAATCCTACTTTCAGTCGATATGTATCCTATAGTTCTTACTCTTTACAAACACAAGCCTACCAGGGGAGTAAAGACAGTTACTGGAATGGTGATACTGTCTCAATTCCGGGGCATGGCTCTGTCAAACTGACAGAAAAACCCGGTGACAGTAGTTATAAGCGGTACAACAATCGCAACTGGAATGTCGAGTGCATCACCAACAGTGATGGAACAGAAGGATTCAAGATTACTCTGGACAACGGCGTCACCTATACCATGGGTAAGCAACGTACCGTTAAGTCGATTAAGCCGTTCAATTTGTCACCTGTATTCAGTCTTACTCCTTGTAATGGAACTTCTCGCCCCTGCCCTATGGAGGCCGTCGGCCCTTCGGATCCTGATTCGACAGTGCAGTACCCACAGTACTTTGTGTTTATGCAGGCAACACGTATAGAAGATCGCTTCGGAAACTGGGTGAACTACAGTTATCACAATGATGGACGTCTTCAGAAGATTACTTCCAATGATGGACGAAGCATTAACGTTTATTATTCGGGCCAGCGAATTAGCTCAGTGTCTGCGAACGGAAAGTCCTGGCGTTATTACTATGACGATTATCGTGTTAAAACACTGAAAACCGTTGTTCGCCCAGATAACAAAGAATGGAACTTTAGCCATGACAAGACGAGCAACAACAGCCTTTGGATATTTGGCAATATAGCAGAACATGCTCAAGCGCCTCATCATGGTATTCAGTGTATTGAGAGTGGAACAAGAAACTTCATTGATATCACGCACCCAGAAGGTATTAAGGGACAATTTGTTCTGGAAGAAGTGTGTCAGGGACAGTTTGATGTACCTAAGATCCGTCGTCCAAACCCACTGAGAAGAAACTACGATACTTATTACATTCCACGTATTTCAAATTTGTTTGCTATTTCCTCAAAGAAACTGACACTGTCCAATGGTGAAGAGTATGAGTGGGACTATCTCTACTCCAATAATGACGGTCACTACAAAGGCGATGCCATCAAGTCCAGTCATCGATTAAGCTTGAATGTACCTGGTGTTGAAACCGCACATCTGAAGTCAACAACCATCATCGGTCCCGACAACAGCAAAACCATACAATACTTTGATCGCCGATATGGGAAGCAATCGGGCAGTCTGCGATTCTCAGAAATATACAGTGCAACGGATACGCTATTAAAAAGAAGTTCGTATGAGTATACCGATGGGTACTATCATGGCGAAGCATTGATGTATACCTCTGTGCCTGCTACTGAAGATGCATTCACTGCTGCTGATATCAAAAAGGGGCATTCAGCCTCACGTAAGCAGTTGACGACAAAAAAAGTTGAGACACTCTCTACAACAGGCGATGTGTATACAACAGTCTATAGTGGTTTTGATAGCTACGATCTACCTCAGAAAACCTATGAACACAATAACTTCAGTAATAAAAAGAAGTACACCAAGACATTTTATAATCACGATAAAACTTATAATCTGATTGGCCGTCATAGCATTACTCAGGTATCTGCAACGGATTCCAACTACACTGAGGTGGCCAAAACTACTTATCACAGTGCATCCAGTGCCTATAAGTCTTCACCTCATTATGAGTATGAGTTTGGTCGTTGGTACAAACGCAATGAGCTGTATCACACCAGTGGTGATCAAGCGGGATTACCCTGGAGAGTTAGATACAACGGTGCGAGCAATAATAGCTACAGTCGTTGGGTAGATTTTACTAACTACAAGCGTGGTAAACCGCAAACGGTTCGTATGCCACAAAGCCAGAGCACGGCCAGTCAATATGCGTACCTTGTTGTTGACAATGATGGTCGAACGACCAAAGTGACGGATTTTGAAGGTCATTGTACCTACTATCGATACAACACCATTGGTCGCTTAACTCAGATTGATCCTTGTGATACGCGTTGGAGTAATACCAATATCAGCTATCAAACCACATCCGGCAATGATGGCTTGAGTTATGTCCACAGTGGCATGTTAAAGCAGACAATCTCTCGTGGTAACTATGAAAAAGTCACCTACTTCGATAATCTTTTACGTCCGCGTATGATTAAAGAGTGGGACAAATCAAAGTCAACGACTCAACGATATACCCGAAATGATTTTGATGCTTTTAACCGTCCAACCTATCAAAGTAAGCCTTGGTTAAAGTCGTCCACCAACTATGGAACCATCACTCAATACGATGCTTTGGGTCGTGTGGTTGATGTCAACGACAATACGACTTCAGGTTCCATGTCTTACAGTTACCTGTCGCAAAATCGTGTTCGTGCTAATGATAATAAAGGCAACCAAACCACGACCACTTATCTGGCTTACGGTTCTCCCAGTCAGCGTATGGCAACTTATATTGCCGCGCCTCACAGTACCAACACCCGTCTAAATTACAACATCTTTGGTAATGTTACTTCCATCAATCAAGGAGGTATCACTGAACATCGTGTGTATGATAACTATCAACGCCATTGTAAAACCACTCGTCCAGATGTTGGAAACTCTGCTTACTCCTACAACGCATTGAACGAGTTGTTATGGAGTGCAAAAGGAAGCTCTATATCAAGCAGTACCAGTGCGTGTGATACATCGGTTAATTCTGCAGATAAAGTCACTTATGGTTACGATAATCTGGGTAACTTAAGAAGTACAACCTACTCTGATAATAGCCCCGATAAGACTTACACCTACTATAAGAATAATCTGTTAAAAAGAGTAATAGCAGGTAACGTTACAACGACCTACACCTATAACAGCGCTGGGTTGTTGGAATCTGAAGCCCTGTCGGTTGATTCAAATAACTTCGTACTTGACTATGTTTATAACAGCAATGGCCACCTGAGTAGCTTGAAATACCCAAGCGGTGCCAATATTACCTATGCACCTAATGCTCTGGGTCAACCTACGACTGCGGGAAGTTATGCCAAGTATGCAACTTATCATCCGAACGGAGCTGTGAAGACTCATACTTATGGAAATAACTACTCTTACAGTATGACGCAGAATACAACGGGCTTGCCTTCAAGTACTTATGATCGTATTGCAAAGTCAGGAACCATTACGCCAGTACCCATTGACCCAGTACCGATTGACCCAATTATTATTGAGCCTATCAAAGGCGGTGTATTCGCTAAACAAGGCGGTCAGGGAGCAACAATCCAGAAAGCTGGTCAGACCCTGACTTATGCCATCAATCAAGGTTTTACTTATGACGCGAACAGTAACCTGACGTTCTGGGATGACAAGGTCAACAGCGCTTATGACTTTAGAGCAACTTATGATGGTCTGGATCGTCTTGACCGCATTACAGACAGTTACTCTGGAACGGGCGATGTTAACTATGATGGCATGGGCAACATCACTTATTACAAAATAGGCAATAAGTCGCTTAACTATTACTACAACAGCAGTAAGCAATTAACCTCTGTTTCAGGACATCAGTCTCGCTCATTTAATTATGATGATAAAGGGAATGTCACCAGTAATGGTCTGCATACGTTCCTCTATAACGCCGCAGATCAGATGTACAGCTCGGATGTGGGTGATTATGTTTACGATGGTCATAACAAACGAGTGAAGACCGTTGATAGTGAAGGCACCAGCTACTCAATGTACGCTCGCGACGGAAAGCTCGTTTATCGAAAAGTAAACGGCATTCATACCGACTATTATCATTTAGGTAAAAAGCTGGTTGCGAAGAAGAAAGGCTCTGCGGTGACTTATGTTCATACGGACTATTTGGGCAGTCCCGCGGCAGAAACTAATACAGCAGGGTTTGTGACAGCGAAGATGCACTATCAACCTTTTGGTGAGCAGATTGAAGCACCAAAGGATGATGTTGGGTATACCGGACATAAGTTTGATAAGAGTTTGGATCTGAGCTATATGCAGGCGCGTTATTATGATCCTGTGGTTGGGCGTTTTTATTCGAATGACCCTGTTGGTGCATTAGGGCATATAAGCAGAGGGAATTCTGTACATGGTTTTAATCGATTTACTTATGCGAATAATAACCCTCACAAATTTGTCGATCCTGATGGTGAGTTCGGAATTCTTGGAGCTGCGTTAGGTTTTGCAGCGGAATTAACTATGCAAGCCATTCAAGGAGAGTACGATGTTGCTAAGTTGGCTGTGGCGACTATTGCAGGTGGAGCTGGCGTTGGGTTAGGCCAGAAAGCTGCTCAGTTAGCATCGCTTTATTCTAAAGGAAAGAAGGCTGCAAAGCTGGTGAATACTACAGCTAAGGCGGCAGGAGATGTCACTGAAGCTGTTTTATCAGGAGCGGTATCTTCTCTAGGAGAGTCAGCTATTAATCAGGCGCTTGACACTACTGATAATTCATCATTTGATGCTGCAGATGCTGCTACTGGAGGATTAACGGGTTCACTAAAAGACAACTTGGCGGATAACACTTTAGGAAAAACACTTTCGGATACAAAGGTATCATCTAAAATCACGATATCAGCTGACCATAAAAAGTCTATTGCGACGGCCGCAATCGGCCTTGGCCAGAGTATTTATTCCGAGTTAACCAAGGAAGATAAAAAGTAGTGCATTTATGACGCCAACTTTGGTTGGCGTCTTTTATATTTTAAAGTTGCATCTACATAGTATTAGCCTGAGTACGACCAATATTCCCAAGCGCATCGTTCGCACCAGAAGCCAACTGAATTACCAGCTGAACTTTTTGTGACGGCTCACTGGTATCCGTAATCTTCAAGTCCAATTAAGTTTTAATTTGATCAATAAAGTTTTCTTTTGTTTAACAAAGGTAGTGTTTTGGTTTTTGTTTAAAGGCATGTTGCCTGACTTGTTTAAATACTGTTTAACGACTTCACTTTCCGTACGATTGAAGAAGTGCTCTACTCTTGCAGGTGCAGCAACTTCAGATCAGAATGGTATTTGTCCCAGGTAATATATGTGATTTCCTTTTCATCGGAAGATATGGCGAACTCATGACCTTGGTCGTTATATTGATTTAGGACTGGCTGGATAGTTTCGGAAGTAAAGTTATAAAAGTAGAGACCGGGAGCGGGTTTATCATGGTGATGAAAATAGATACCCTTCTCAAATACTTGCAACTGGCTCCCAGCCGGAAAATCTTTGAAAATCAGGCTCTCTGTTTTACTGGACAGATGGATTTTCCATAGTCCTTTATGTTCTTGTTTTGATAAGTAGATATGTTCTCCGTCTTGACTTGCAGCAAGAGCATGGCCTGCGTTACCACCAATGACTTCTGTAGTGCCTGTTTTCAGTTCCGTTTGGTACAAGGTTCCTTTAGTTGCATCAACGTAATAAATCATCTTGCCATTTGCCGACCAGCTCAAAGCGAGTGGTGCGTTAATTTTCAATTCAATTGTGCGGAAGATATTTTCTTGAGCACTAAATATCCATACTTTGCCCAAATGAGTCAGCAACAATTGAGAGTCGTCCGGCGACCATCCAATGAGTTGAGGTCGGGTTTCAAAAGTTTGATCGGATAATAATTCAGGTTGTCTGGCCTCATCGACACCTTCGCCTTGCCATAATTGCCAATAACCTTTTCGGTTCGAAGTGAAGGTCAAGAGCTTCTCTGTATTCTTCCATACAGGATGCCTTTCTGTTTGAGTCGAACGATACAGAAATTGAGGTTGAGTCGACAAGTCAGAATTGGTTAAAGGATTGGGCTGATTGATCAGGCTGTGGTTTCTCCAGCGTGATGCAAATAACACCTTTGAGTCACTGGCAGAGCAAGTTGGATAATGAAAGCCATCGGCGTTCTGTTTTAAAACCTTATGATTATGGTTTTGAGCCTCCAGCTTAAGTAACTGTTGTTTTCCTCCCAGCAAAAGATACTTTTTTTGTGAGCCGCACCAGGTAAGGTGCGGATTAAATTCGGGAGCATCATAGACTTTGGTGAAGTTACCGACCGTGGGCGAATACAACCAGGTATGTGTAGAGTTATTTCCATCAAGGGATACCACGGCCCAATTATCTTCATTCGGGTGCGGCAGGATTTTTATTATGCCTTGCTTACTTTCCGGAGGCTTCAGATCAATAAGTTCGAGCGAAGCAGTGTTCAGGTAATACTGGAATTGCTGATAGAACCAGCGAGAGGAATCCACATCATTAAAAAACAACGAGCGGCTGTCTTTCGACCATGCAAGCTGAGGAAAATTATCAGGCTGAAAAGCATAGATACTTTGTGGTGTTTTCAAACTGAGGCCATCAGGTTGCCACTGCGCCACCATGATCTGATAGTTTTGAATATCGGCATAAGCTAGATAGCGTCCATCGGGAGACCATACTGGCGCAAAAGGGTTACCCACGACGTCTTTAATGACGCTGCGTTTGCCGCTCTCCAACCATTGAATGTTGAGTTGATAATGTGGGGAGTTTTCTTCTGCATGAGCATAAACAAACGCTTTTCCGTCTGGTGAAAAAGTGGGTGTCAGTTCTCGACCTGGCAGTGTGGTGATGGGGAGCAAGGGTATTGCACCAGAATCATTGGAAGGTTCGGTTAGCCATCCAATACTACTCACCGCTATAAGTAAAATGCCCGCCAATCCAGCCTGCAGAAACGGCTTTCGCCAGGTGCGCGAAGGCGGCTTTATCTGTACATCGGCAATCACTCGGTAACCCTTGCGGGGAATTGTCGCTATATATTGAGGGTTTGTTGCATCGTCCTGTAATACTTTGCGCAACTGGGTCAGTATTCGGCGCACGGTATTTTCGCTGACAACAGAACCTTCCCAGACTTGTTCCAACAGTTCCTGAATAGAAACAGTGCGCCCCTTGTGCTCGGCTAGATAGACCAACACGGCCATCGCTTTGGGCTCAATCAGATAATTCTCGCCAGCACGATAGAGGCCATTTCCATCGGCATCAATAAGCCAGTCGCCGAGTGTCCAGTGCACAGCACTTAGCGTCGTGATTGAAGAGTTTTGTTGTTCACTTTGCTGCAAAAAATGGCTCCATTCTATCTATTAATAACTTCCGTCAGAGGGCATTAACTCTTTGATTTTTAAAAGCATCACAAAAAAATCACAGCTTTTCAATCTCCATGGAAAGGACTTCGCCAAAGACCCATGTTAAAAGTGAATTCATCATAAATCAGAGATTTTTAAAATGCTACGATACGGTATCAGCCTCCTCTACTGGTTTTGTATTTTCTGCTGCACAGAAGTTTACGGCAGTGTTAGTGAATTGACGGAACGTAATCCATACAACCTCGAAAACTCAGTCAGTAGCGAGCACTTTGTCATTTATTGGCAGGAGGGTGTTGATGCTGCACAGGTTGAGCCTTTGCTCGATATTTTAGAGCATAGCTGGGAAAGTCTGGTGATTGAACAGGGATATGAACGCCCTATTACCATGCAAAACTATAAGCTGAATGTGTATCTCTCAGGTACCGGAAGCCGAGTTCCTTATAATCATGTGTTGGGAGGTTACGCTATTCTTGATCGTCGTGGGCACGAGGCTTTTGTTATGCATAAAGACATTGTGCCTTTGCCTGACAATCTGATTTTTGTACTCCCCCATGAGTTTTTTCACACCATTCAGTCAAGCTACGGCCTTATACGGTCTGACGCCATGGTGTATATCAGCTGGTTAACAGAAGCAACGGCCAGTTGGGCGGTTGGGCTAACGGACGCTGGTGCACAAAGCGTTGCTGAACATGTGCTTGCTCAATATGCCTTCTATCCACACTACACCCTTTATCATGAATCACCCACAAAAGAAGGCTCTGGATACGATTTGTTAAGGGGCCATCACTATGGTGCCTATTTGTTTTTTGTGCATTTAACCGAGTTAACTGGAGACCAAAATTTTGTACGTCATTTTTTGGAATACCTGAAAACTATTGCTCGGCCCAATCACACACCCAATGCGGTAAAAGAGCTGGACCGCTATTTAATCGATACCCACAACATAACACTTTCCTCCGCGTTTGCAGCGTTCAGCGCAAGGAACGCGCTTTGGGATTATCCCGATCAGTCGGTTTATGTTGAGGTGCTCGCCTCGCGCTCTACGAACCACCGAAATGAACATATTGCTCGTCGCCACGCACAACCCGAAAATCGCTGGCATTCTGCTCCAGTGGCCACTTTGCCACGCCGTTTTGGCAGTAACTACATTGAACTGGCTAAGCCCAGCCAAGGGAATCTGCTGATTTCTTTTCAGGGAGCTTCTCACGGGAGCTTAAATGCATCTAGCGAATGGCATGTGAGTGTCGTAACGACCACTAACGGCATTGCTAGCTATACACAATTGCCTTTGCAAAATGGCCGCCTTGATGAATTTTCTGTGGCCGTCGCGGGGGCAGACAAAGTCATGCTGGCCATAGCTGTGACAACGGCTATCGACGATCACAGCTCTCTTGATGAAACTTTTCTCTACCAGTACAAATTTGCCTATCCAGATCAACAAGAACCAGCATCTGGTGGAGGCGCTGTCTCAACTTTATTGCTTTTGCTGGGGCTTGTCTGGATGCGTAGAAGATAGCTAAATACCTAAAAGGAGAATCTGGATGCGAACAAATTGCACATGGCTAATCAGCTTTATTTTAATGATGCCTATTGCAGCCAATGCCATCATCAAGCGCCATGACCGAGACGACAGCGACTATGTGATGGACCAAACGACCCATGCTTATGTTGTGTATTGGGGGTGTTCAGCCACTCTGATCCACCCTCAATGGTTGCTGACAGCCGCCCATTGTGTGAGAGGCTTCGATGGTAGTGGCATCTCTACATTGTCGAAGGTCACCATTGCTGGCACAGAATATTCCGTAACTGGCTCGCCCTATTTTCACCCAGAGTATCGCTCGGTAAGACGGCCAAGCTACGATGAACGAATCAAAGATATTGCACTGGTTAAGCTCAGCAGTCCGGTACTGAATGTTACCCCCATCCCTTTATATGAGGGCTCGCAAGAGCTGAATCAGCCAGTAGAAATCTGGGGCTTTGGACATACTGGAAACGGACTCAGTGGCCAGTTGCAACCTTGCGGTTCTGAGCCATGCTCACGTACTTTGCGTCGTGGCACAAACCGAGTAAATAGAATAACCGACCATGAGCTTTTTATGACGTTTGATCGTCCAGATGATAGTGATGTTACAGAGTTTGAAGCTCATATTGGTGGTGGAGACAGTGGTGGACCAGCGTTCATCTGGGTAGATAATCAACGTTACGTGGCTGGTGTTGGATCAACGGCCCATTTTGATTTTTCTGATCGTATATTTAAGTACGGTTCAATGTCCGTATATGAAAGGGTCAGCGATAATCTGGACTGGATCAAAGCCGTCATGAAAAATGATTACCCTGGAACATACAATGGACCACTTTATCCGATAGGTGAAGAATCATCGGGTGGTGGAAGCTTCTGTATCTTTGGCCTTTTATTACTTGTTCTCCGGAAACTTCTTCCAAGAGTCAATAAGGCTAAAAAAGTATGAGCAAACGATATCTTAGTTGCGCCAATTGAACCCAGAAGAACCCTTTTTATGACTATCAAAACGCTTTAATGATGATGCCCTTTCTCTTCTTTCTTTAACTTAGGAAATCGATGAGTGGCAAAGTCAGTATGGCAACTGACACAGGCTTCGTTCATTTCAGAGAAGTAGAAGTTCACCAGCTCTGGCTTTTTGTGTTTTGCTGCATGCTCCAACATACCTGCCAGATAATGAAACTGATGGTCTTGTTTCAAAAAACTTTTGGGTAATGAATGATGCAGCTCTTTGATTTGAGCATCGGTTAAACTTTGCTTCAAAATATAACTGTTCTTCATCTTATGAGCGGTTTTGGCAATTTGCTCCCAATCGCCAGAAATATAAGCCGGAATAATCGACTGCATGCCACCTTGTAATGCTCGCATCTCTTTGCCAAGTAACTGTCTTAACTCGGGAGAAAGCCCTTCTATGGGAGATGTATGATGATGGTGGTGTTTGTGCTCTTCTGCAAAGCTGGTTAAAACTGAGAAGGTGAAGGCAATGGTTGTTATTGTTTTTATAAGTGACATTATTTTTCCTTTTTAACGTCGCCAAAAAGCGGGAGTAAACAGAACCAGCAAGGTGAAAATTTCCAGTCGGCCAAACAACATGGCCACACACAAAGTCCACATAGATAAAGGACTAAGCGAAGAATAGTTAGTCGCGACTTCACCTAAACCCGGACCCAGATTATTCATACAGGCTGCCACCGCAGAAAACGCCGTTACCTGGTCCATCCCTTCGGCAACCAGTATCAATAGCATGATCACAAAAAGCGCCACATAGGTGGCAAAGAAGCCCCAGATGGCATCAATCACTTTCTCGGGTAATACTTGTCCACCCAGCTTGATAGAGAACACCGCGTTGGGGTGAATCAGCTTGCGGATCTCACGCATGCCCTGCTTGAACAACAGCAAAAAGCGAATCACTTTAATACCGCCACCGGTCGAACCTGCACATCCACCAACGAAAGAGAACAACAGCAATAGCAAGGGCAAGATGCTTGGCCAGGTATCAAAAGCCGCACTGGCAAATCCGGTTGTTGTACCGATAGAAATGGCGTGGAAAATGGCTTTATAAATGGAATCTTTAAAGCCAAATTGCTGGGTCGAGAACAACACAATAAAACAGATCGCAGCAACGATGAGCATTAAGGTAATGTAAGCTCGAAACTCTGGATCTTTGGCGTAAGGATCAATACTCAACTGACGATAGGCGACAAAGTGGAGTGAGAAGTTCACGCCAGATATCAACATAAAGACACTACACACCAACTCGATGGTGCTGTTGTTAAACCATCCAATACTGGCATCGTGAGTAGAAAAACCACCAATGGCCACGGTAGAAAAGCTGTGATTAATGGCGTCAAAAGGCGTCATGCCTGCTAACCAATAGCTGATAGCGCAAGCAACGGTTAGACCTAAATAAATAAACCACAAGGCCTTTGCGGTTCCAGCAATACGCGGTGTCAGCTTCGCGTCTTTAACCGGGCCAGGCGTTTCGGCTCGATAAAGCTGCATACCCCCGATCCCCAGCATAGGGAGAATAGCGACGGCTAATACGATGATCCCCATACCGCCTAACCATTGCAGTTGTTGACGATAATAAAGGATCGACTTAGGTAAAAAGTCGAGTCCTTCGATCACTGTGGCCCCTGTGGTTGTTAAACCAGAAAAAGACTCAAAGGCCGCTTCTGGTATGCCAACATGAGGAATGTTCGATAGATACAGTGGAATGGCTCCAAACAGACTCAGTACTGTCCAGAACATCACAACGATCAAAAAGCCATCACGAATTTTTAGTTCGGCGCGATATTTTTTGTTGGTGATAAAAAGCACAAAGCCTGTGATCAAACTCATGATCAGGGCTGATAAAAAGGCACCGCCTGCGCCATCTTTGTAATACAAAGACACACCAATAGGCGGCAGCATGGTCAGGCTGAAAACCATGAGCAGAATGCCTAAAATTCGAATAATGACTCGGGGCTGCATAACTAGAAAAAGGCAAAGTCGACTTGGAACAGTTGTTCGACATCGAACACGTATTTTTTGTCGACCAAAAATAAAATGACGTGATCATCGGATTGGATAACAATATTGTCGTGAGCAATCAAAACTTGATCGCCGCGCACAATTGCACCAATGGTTGTGCCGGGCGGTAGATCGATTTCACCGATGGCACGGCCTACAACACGAGAGGTTTGCTCGTCGCCGTGGGCAATGGCCTCGAGTGCTTCGGCAGCTCCACGACGTAGTGAATAAACGTTAGCAACATCACCACGACGAATATGCGTTAGCAAACTACCAATGGTCGCTTGCTGTGGAGAGATCGCGATATCGATTTCGTATCCTTGCATCAGATCCACATAGGCGCTGCGATTAATCAGCACCATGGTTTTGCGAGCACCCATCCGTTTGGCGAGGATGGCTGACATGATATTTACTTCATCGTTGTTGGTCACCGCAATAAAAACGTCGATGTTCTCGATGTTTTCATCACTAAGCATTTCTTGGTTAGAGGCGTCACCATGCAAAACGATGGTATCTTCAAGTTCTTCTGATATGGCCTGTGCGCGTTTGGCACTGTGCTCGATCAGTTTAACGCTATAATTCGTTTCAAGCCGCTGGGCCAAGCCCAGGCCTATGTTGCCGCCCCCGGCAATCATAATACGCTCGTAGGTGTGTTCCAGCTTCTGCAATTCACCCATAACCGTACGTATGTGGTGCCGAGCTGCCAAAAAGAAAACTTCATCATCGGCTTCGATAACGGTGTCACCGGTGGGCATGATTGCCTGGCCTTCGCGAAAGATAGCGGCCACTCGAGTCTCGATGGTTGGCATATGCTCGCGCAATGCTGATAAAGCATTACCTACCAGTAGCCCACCATAGTAGGCCCTAACAGCAACCAGTCTGACGCGGCCATCGGCAAAGTCCATAACCTGAAGCGCGCCTGGGTTATCCACCAGGTGAGCAATAGAATCAACCACCAGTTGTTCGGGGCTGATCACAACATCGACAGGAATCGAATCTGTCTGGAACAGATCTTTACGGGAGAGATAACTCGGTGCTCTGACACGGGCGATTTTGCGGGGCGTATGAAAGAGTGAAAAAGCAACCTGACAGGCGATCATATTGGTTTCGTCACTGTTGGTGACGGCGATAAGCATGTCGGCATCGTCTGCGCCAGCCTGTTGCAGAATATTAGGATAAGAACCACAACCTACAATGGTACGTAGATCAAGATGGTCCTGTAATTCACGTAAACGCTTGGCGTCAGTATCAACGACGGTAATATCGTTATCTTCCCCAGCCAGATTCACAGCTAAGGTTCCACCGACCTGGCCTGCACCAAGAATAATTATCTTCATTTGCGTATTAGATTTTTATGTTATCGCTAATCCATTATTCAGCTTTCATCGCCTAAAAGCCAGTTAAATTATTGATAATCGGAGATTATCTTTGTCGCATTACGCTTTCTTTAGTAAGGCATAGAAAAAACCATCGTGCCAGTTCTGCGGCAATATTTGTAAGCCAAAGCGGGTATCGATGCCTAACGCCATAATGTCGGTGGCAAGTGGCTCTAATTTGGCATCGGGGTGGCGATCCAAAAAGCCTTTAATCTGCTCGGCGTTTTCTTGTGGCAAGATAGAACAGGTAGCATAGAGCAAGTGGCCACCCTGCTTTACTTTGGCCCACAAACTTTCTAGCAGTTGTTTTTGCTCGTTGACGACTTGAGCAATGTCGCTGTTTTGGCGATGCAACTTGATGTCAGGCTGACGACGAATGACCCCAGTCGCAGAACAGGGCGCATCAAGCAAAATGCCGTCAAAGGCACTTTCTTCAAGTTGACCTGCGTCGGCGGCTATCACCTCACACTCTAAGGATAGGCGTTGTAAGTTTTGATGGATCTTCTCGGCTCGTCTGGGATCTTTATCAACAGCGGTTAAATTCAGCTGATGACGTTCCAGTAGATGCGCGGTTTTTCCACCGGGTGCAGCGCAGGCATCCAATACTTTATTGCTAGAGGTGAGCGGCAGTATCCAGGCGGCCAGCTGGGCTGACAGATCCTGAACAGAAAACAGTCCCTCATCAAACAAGGGGATCTGAGAGACAGGCACGGCTTGTTTAAGGCGAATAGCAGACTCAACGGTTTTATGGGTTTCGAACTCAATATTCGCGGTGCTCAGGTGATCAGAATAATGCGCTGCTTCTGGATGAGACTGATTGATTCTCAAAACTAACGGGGCTTTGGTGGCTGCGGCTTCAGCGATGGCGCCTAACTGTCGTGGCCAGGCTCCACGTAAGCGTTTAAATAACCATTGAGGTAATTCATGCTGAACATTGAGGGGCTGTTGATCAGAGCTCATTAACTCTTTGCCTTGACGCTGAGCATTTCGCAAAACACCATTAACCAACTTGCTGGCCCAGTCTTTGTCTAGCTGACGGGTAGCATTAACGCTTTCGGAGACCACTGCGTGAGAAGGTTTATCGAGATAAAATAGCTGATACAGCGCGGTTAACAGCAAGCAGCGCAAATCATTGTCTTTTTTCTTGAAGGATTTGCTCAGGAGCTGGTTTAGCATCCAGTCGAGTTTTTCAAAGTGGCGTGCAGTGCCAAACAGACATTCCTGTACAAAACCCTGTTCGTGTCGGTCGCTGATTTGCTGACGCAATTCTAGCAACACCTCATTGGCAGAACGACCATCAAAGGCGATGGCATAAAATAACCGTGCGGTTTGTGCTCTTAGCGCAGCCGACATCAATTAAGCTCCTACCAACTTTCCTGGGGTAAACCAGTGGCTTTTTGAATTGAGCAGATCAGCGACTGCCATTTTTCTTTTACCCGAAGGCTGTACTTCTTGAATAAGCAGACTGCCTTCACCGCAGGCGATTTCTATCCCTTCTTTATCGGCTTTAATGACGTGTCCTGGCGGTTGGGCGGATGATGATTCCAGTGCAACGGCAGACCAGATGCGCAGTGGTTGATTCTCGATGCTGATAAATGCCACAGGCCAGCTATTGAAGGCTCTGACTTTTCTTTCTATGGCTAAAGCTGGCAGAGACCAGTCGATGGCGGCTTCTGCTTTTTGCAATTTGTGGGCATAGATAACCTGGGCTTCGTCTTGTGTTTCGGGCTGTCGATTCTGCTCGGTTATATCAGGAAGCGCATCAATCAACGCCGTGGCACCTAATGCTGCCAGTTTGTCGTGTAAGCTGGCGCCCGTTTCGGTATCAGTGATTGGGCAGCTAACGCTTGACCAAACAGGTCCGGTATCCAGACCCGCTTCCATTTGCATGATGCACACACCACTTTCGGCGTCGCCCGCTTCGATAGCTCGTTGAATCGGTGCGGCACCTCGCCAGCGAGGCAACAATGAAGCGTGAACATTGATACAACCGAGTTTGGGTGCATCCAGTACCACTTGAGGTAAAAGTAAGCCATAAGCAACCACAACCATGAGATCGGCCTCGTAAGCTTGCAGTGCTTCTACGCTGCCCTCTTCTTTAAAATTAAGTGGTTGCTCTACTGCGATATTATGGTCGAGGGCGAGGGTTTTTACCGGGCTGGGTTGCAGCTTCTTGCCTCTGCCAGCAGGTCGATCGGGCTGGGTATACACGGCAACGATGTTGTGTTCGCTGTTGAGTAGTGCTTGTAGGCAGTGTGCAGCGAAATCCGGGGTTCCGGCGAAAATAATATTAAGTGGCTTCATAACAGGTCTGACTAGCGGCCTTTTTGTAGTTTTTTCAGTTTTTTGCGAATGCGATCACGCTTCAGCGGCGATAGATAGTCAACAAAGAGCTTACCTTCCAGATGATCCATCTCGTGTTGAATGCAAACAGCCTTTAAACCCGAGGCGTCCAAAGTAAAGGTTTGGCCCTGACGATCTTGAGCTTCAATGGTTACTTCGTTGGCTCGCTGCACTTTTGCATAGACTCCAGGAAACGACAGGCAGCCTTCATCCAATTCTTCAAAGCCACGTTTTTCGGTTATTTTGAGGTTAATAAGTACTAAGGGATCGTTCTTCTCTTCTGACAGATCCATCACAATCAGTTGTTCATGAATATCCACCTGAGTCGCTGCCAAACCAATACCGGATGCTTGATACATAGTTTCAAACATGTCATCAATTTTGGCCTGTAGGGCATCATCAAATTGGGTAATTGGTTTTGCTTTCGTTCTTAAGCGTGGATCGGGATACTCAAGAATTTCTAATATTGCCATATAAAAGCCATGTATCTGTGATGTAAGTTCTAGTAAAAACGCAACTTTTGCTGCTAAGATTATGATCATACTCAATAAGTCATGCGAAAAGCTAATGGTTAACTCGGTTAACTATCGGTTTTTCAACGTAATCGTTGCATATTATAAGATAAGGGATACCCACTATGAAAAAGTTTATTGCTGGTTTGATCGCCGCATGGGTATATGGGATGTGTGCCTGTGTGCAAGCCGCAGAATTAAGAAAAGATCATCCAGACTTCTATGTTGTGAAGGAAGGCGATACCTTGTGGGATATTTCGGCCTTGTTTTTACAAACCCCCTGGCTGTGGCCAGAGATCTGGCATGTGAATGATCAGGTGGATAATCCACACCTTATTTATCCTGGTGATGTGATTGCGCTGGTTTACATGGATGGCCAACCTAGGTTGATTAAAAACAACACTGGCGAGATTCGAATGGCCGATGGAACCGTTAAGTTATCTCCATCTGTGCGAGAGCTAAGTCGCGGCGATGCCATTACCACTATTCCTCTTGATGCGATTTTGCCGTTTCTTGTGGGAGCACAGGTCGTGGCCGAAAAAGACCTCAAAAATGCCCCTTACGTTGTCGCTGGAGATGAGGGACGTATCGCCAATGCCGAAGACAACCGTGTTTATGTGCGTGGCATTACCCAGGTTGAACACAGCAAGTATGCTTTCTTCCGCCGCGGTGAACGCTATGTCGATCCTGACACCAAAGAGGTTTTGGGAGTTGAAGCCATACACCTGGGTGGCGGTACCAAAATCCGTAATGGCGATCCTGCTACCATCCGCATTGAAAAAAGCGTCTCTGAAGTGATGAAAGGCGATAATGCCTGGCCAACCAATGAAGAACAGCTACGCCCCTATTACTTCCCTCATGCTCCTAACGAAAATATCGATGCGACCATTATCTCGGTTTACAACGGGGTTTCTCAGATTGGTCAATATGATGTGGTTGTATTGAACAAAGGGGAACGTGAAGGTTTAGAGGTAGGCCATGTATTGACGGTATTCCAGCGTGGTAAAGAAGTAGAAGATCGTTATGCCCGCGATAATGAAAACGTGAATAAGGATTCTGGCTTTGACCGTTTTCTTAAGGTCATTACCAATGAGAAAGATATGGTCACGTTACCTGACGAAGAAGCGGGTTCTCTTATGGTCTTCCGTACTTTCGATAAAGTCAGCATGGCCTTGATTTTGAAAGCTCAGCGCCCATTACATGTGTTAGATAAGGCAAAGACCCCTTATTAAAAGAATATGAGTGGGTTAATGCCCACTCAACTTAGTGGCTGTTTATCGCCACTACGAAAGAGCATGGAAGCTCTGCCAAGTGTGTTAAACAACGACTCTTGGCTCAGTGAATTCAATTTTTACCTTTCATCATAAAGGTAGTTTTAAACGAAAAAGGAGTTTCGTCGATGATATCTGATCGTGAACGTCTGTGGTTATTACTTACTCAAATTAACAATGTTGGCCCTGTTAATGCCTGCCGCCTGGTTGACTCGTTTGGCAGCATTGATGCTCTATTTGCTGCATCCTGTTGTCAGCTGCAAGAGGTGGGTCTCAATAAGGAGCAGCGGTCGGCCATATTATGCCCTGATGATGGTCTGTTAGTCAGAGTGACAGATTGGCTCGATCAGTCTGAAGAGCATCATTTGCTTACGCCAGAGCACGCTCTGTTTCCGCGCCTATTGCAGCAAGTGTCGGGGGCTCCTAATGTTCTTTATGCCAAAGGACAGCTCCATTGGCTTCAGTCACCGCAGATTGCGGTGGTGGGCAGTCGTCACCCAAGTGTGGCTGGCAAAGGGCTAATCCGTCATTTTGTCTCGGCATTGGTAAAGGAAGGTTTTGTCATTACCTCGGGGTTGGCACTGGGTATAGATGGCATGGCTCATGAGGCTGCTTTGGCCTGCGGCGGTGCTACCATTGCTGTGACTGGGACAGGTCTTGATCGGGTTTACCCTGCGGCTCACAAATCCTTGGCGCACCGTGTTGCTCAATCGGGTTTATTAGTGTCGGAGTTTATGCCGGGTGTGGGCGTTAAACCGAGCCATTTCCCACAGCGCAATCGAATCATTAGTGGCTTAAGTTTAGGAGTACTGGTGGTAGAAGCCGCCATTGGTAGCGGTTCTCTGATCACCGCTCGTACCGCTATTGATCAAGATCGCGAAGTATTCGCTATACCCGGTTCGATTCATAATCCGGTGGCTAAAGGATGTCATGCGTTAATTAAGCAGGGTGGGCATCTGGTAGAGACCGTCGATGATATTCTCGAACAACTTAACTGGTTGGCTTGTGGGCAGCATGATCTTATTAGCAAAAGTACGCCTGACATGGCTCAATTATCAGAGGAGCAACAGCGACTACTGACTCTTATCGATTTCGCACCGACGCCGCTTGATAGCCTGGTGGAAGCTTGTCAGAAATCGGTAGCGGAGCTTTCATCAAAACTGCTAACATTAGAGCTTGAAGGATGGGTGGTATCATCGGTTGGTGGTTATCAGCGCCTCAAATAACAATTTTGAAGTATAAACGTTTTTAAAAACGTGAAATAAAATAACGTAGTAATGTTGGTTGTGCTTATACCAGCTTACTTTAGTTAATTTGGCGTTAAAGCGTCATTCAGGGGAAATTATGAAAAACGACGTCCTTGACGTGCTGTTGTATATTTTTGAACGTTTTCAGGAAGAAGACTATGTCGTCATTGATGAAGCCGCCAAACTTGTTGAAGAACTCAGTGAGGTTGGGTTCGGTGACAACGAAATTCATGGCGCCTTGGATTGGCTAGATGGTTTAATGGATGCTCGACAGCAAGCCAGCATTGAAACCGATCGACCTAATATTGCCACGCGCATTTTCAGTGAAGACGAAATGGTTGTGCTAAATACCAAAGCACAGGGGTTTTTGTATCACCTCGAACACATTGGAGTGTTAGATGCTATTACTCGTGAGCTGGTCATCGATCGTATTATGGCTCTTGCGGTAGAAGATGTGGATTTAGAGCAACTAAAATGGATCACCATGATGGTGTTGTTTAATCTTCCCGGTCAAGAAAGCGCTTATGCATGGTTTGAAAATATGGATGACCATATCCATTAAAACATCGCGCAATGTTATCTTTATTTGTTGCTAGCCAACAAATTTTTCCAACTACTTCCAATGGTATAATTGCAGATGTTTAGATTTTTTCTAAGCATCTCTCTAACTGATAAAAAATTAAAAAAGTAAAGTTATTTATTAAGTTAGAACATCCTTATCACGTCGAAAAAATTTCTATCTATCTTGTCAAAGCACAGTGACGGCACAACTTATGCCTTCACTTCTTGTGCATTTATAACTCATGAACTAGCTTAATTATGACTGAGTAGCTTTTGCATTTATCGCTCAATAAGATGAAGACTAAATTTGTCGCCATAAACATTCTTTGTCGATTGATCAATAAGTATTAGCTATCTCGTAATTTGATTAACACTATTGTGAGTAGTTTAGGGAGTTTCACAATTACTTGATGGATCAAAACGAATGATCAATATAGCCATCACACATATTGCCAGTAACTTAAACCAGTTTTTAAGGCATCAGTATGAGCTTGATGAAGACATCGTTGTTGTATCCAATTTAACTGAACAAGACGGCAGTGCCAGTACCGACGTTAATAATAAACTAACCATCTCGCTAGCTAATGTTCAAAAAGAAAGTACCTATACTACGAACTATCCTGTACGGCAGTCAGAAAGTAATTTCAAACCTTCATCGCCCTACTCTCTTCATTTAAATTTGTACTTTATGCTCGCCGCTAACTTTGGTGGTAACAGCTATAGCGAAGGCTTGAAGTTGTTGTCATCGGCAGCTAACTATTTTCAGAGTCATGCGGTTTTTGATCACCAGAGCAGTCCAGAGTTGGATAAAGGGATCGAAAAGCTCGTCGTCGATATAGAGAATTTATCAATACATGATCTTAGTAGTCTCTGGGGAGTTTTAAGCGGTAAGTATTTGCCGTCGGTATTTTATCGATTAAGAATGATCTGCATGGACTCTTCAACTATTTCTGGACGAGTACATAAACTAAGAGAACCTGTTTCTGATCTTAAGGGGCAAAGATGAGTTATCAGGTGTTGGCAGATATTAATATCGAACATGAGTTTTTTGATTATAAGCCCTGTCGTGCGTTAAATCTGGAGTTTAATGAGACAAGCAAAAAGCGCTTGTTTAATGCCGATGTCATGGCGATCAATAGAAAAAGTAGCATTCAGTTATTAATGAGTCCCCGCTCCCTAAGAGTTATTAATGCTTATATTCGAGATAATGAAAGCAATCTTGTTATCAAGGTCCATGCTTCTGATCCTCTTTTTTATAATTTTACTAAGATGAATATTAAGAACGGAAAAACGACTTACTACCTTAGTAATGAAAAGGGTGACAATAAAGTGGATGGCGTTATTAATCTGCATAAAGAAGAAAGCTTAAGTGATAGTGATCTTATCTCAATTGATAGTAAAGATTATACGGATCTTTTTTCTGAGAGAGATTTTGTTAATACGCCTTTAGCTGTTATCGAGATTTCTTTAAAAAGCTTACTTGAGCAGTCTGACAACTCAAACAATACTGTTTATTACAAAGTTTATTTTGAAAGTCGAAAAACTTATTGGAAGTACTGGCTGATTGATAACTCAGGTGGCAATGACTATTCGATCATTGATCTGGATGACAATCAACAGTTTTCTTTTTTGGGTACCGAAGTGATTGACAATAATAAACGTGCGTCTGTTTATATGTCGAAACTTCCCATTGCACTAAAGCAATATTCAAATGTTCGTTTGCAGTTAAAAGAAACAAAAAGTGATTTTAATCGGGTGATTGTTAAGCGCCTACCGGTGGCATCGAATCGTCAAATCAATTCATCCGTTCTAGATGGCGAAAAAGTCGATGTATCTGAAATATTCGTTAACTTATGAGGTTTGAAAGGACAAGACCATGGCAATGAAGACTCCAGGTGTTTATATAGTAGAGAAAAACGCATTCCCAAATTCTGTTGTTGAAGTAGCAACCGCTGTCCCTGCCTTTATAGGTTATACAGAGAAAGCGGATAACAATAACAAAAGCCTAAAGAACAAGCCCTGGCGTATATCGTCCATGGCGGAGTTTCATCAATACTACGGCTTTGGTGCTCCTCAAAAATTTTCATTAGAAGCTGTAGCGGCACCCGATGGCGGAACATTAGATGATGTTGAGGCTGACATTACCGTCAAAGGCAAAGACAACGATACAGAAAAAGAAAAGAAGTACAATCTCAAACGTCCTGACAATAACTACATGCTCTATCGCAGTATGTTGTTATTTTTCCAGAATGGTGGCGGGCCCTGTTATATCGTTTCGGTTGGCAGCTATAAGGATGATATTGAAGAGTCATCCTTAGCCGGTGGAATTGAAACCTTGGTTAAAGAACAAGAGCCCACTATGGTGGTTATCCCAGAAGCTGTGGCCATCAAAGGTGACGGCGAAGCAGAAGGTGAAAGCAAAGGCGCTCAATGTTTTAAACTTCAACAGGCTGCTGTTGCTCACTGCGGCGAAACCATGAAAAATCGCTTTGCGATTCTGGATGTTTATAACGGCGACCGTGCTCAACAGGATTCTAGAGGAAACTGCATTAAAGAATTTCGTAATCAGATGGCTACAAACTTTCCTGCCTTTTGTGCTACCTACTATCCCTGGTTACAGACCTCTATATTAGCTGCCGCTGACCTATCCTTTGAAAATATTGACAAACCTGATGATCTTAAGGCGCTTATTCAATACGAATTGAATCTCACTGGTGACAGCCTACCAGAAGATGCTCAAGCTCAGGCGGACCTTGTCAACCAGATCACCGATGACTTTTCTGGAACCGATGCCGAAACTCTGGCGAAGAAAAAAGCCGTTGATAATGGTCTCACTAATATGAGTCTGGCTTATAAACTGATTAAAGAACATCTGACCGACCAACTGAATCTATTGCCTCCGGCCGCTGCAATGGCAGGCATTTATACGATGGTTGATAACGCAAAAGGCGTATGGAAAGCACCTGCCAATGTCAGTTTAAGTGCTGTTGTTCAACCAAGCGTAGATATTTCTCATGATGAACAAGAAAACCTCAATGTGGATGTGAATGGTAAGTCGATCAACGCCATTCGCAAGTTCATTGGTGAAGGAACCTTGGTATGGGGAGCTCGAACCCTAGATGGCAACAGTTTGGACTGGCGTTACATCAATGTTCGAAGAACCATGATCATGTTGGAAGAGTCGATTCGTCTGGCCACAAAAGCTTACGTATTTGAAGCCAACGATGCGAATACCTGGGTCACTATTAAAAGTATGATTCAAAATTTTTTAACAGGCATTTGGAAGCGTGGTGGTTTAGCCGGATCATCCCCCGATGATGCCTTCAGTGTGCATGTGGGATTGGGCGATACCATGACACCCGAGGACATTCTGGAAGGTATTTTACGAGTCACTGTACTAGTGGCGATCACTCGTCCGGCTGAATTCATCGAGATTACTTTCCAGCAACAAATGCAAAAATCTTAGTTTGGCGAATGAGTTTCATTAGAAGAAGTATTAACAATGACTCGAATGATTGAATAAAACTCAATGTAGAGGAGTAGTTAACAATGGCTGATGACGGAAGCGCACAATCCACGAGTATATGGCCGATTCCTAAGTTTCACTTTCAGGTAAAGTGGGATAGCGAAGTATTGTCTTTTCAAGAAGTATCTGGTTTGGATATTGAAGCTCAAATAATTGAGTATCGAAGTGGAGACAGCAAACTTTTTTCAACAGTGAAAATGCCGGGCATACAAAAGTCGGGTAACATCACAATGAAGAAAGGCGTCTTTAAATCCGATAACAAATTCTGGGACTGGTTCAGTCAAATAAAGATGAATACGATCAAACGTATTCCAGTGACCATTAGTTTATTAGATGAAACAGGTTCACCCACTATGGTGTGGACATTATCTAATGCGTGGCCAACCAAAATTACTGGAACGGATCTTAAGTCGGATGGTAATGAAGTCGCTATTGAGTCAATCGAAATTGCTCATGAAGGATTAACCATTGCCAACTCGTAACAACGGAAAGCCGTTAGCTTCTGGCTGACGGCTGCAACATAGGGAAACCTAGGTGTCGATAAGTAGCTTTCTTTTTTCGAATGATTACCCTCCTCCCGCGTTCCAGTTTAAAGTGGTTTTTTCTGCCACGGCGGGATTTGCAGACTCATCGTTTCAGGAAGTCAGTGGTATTGGTTCCGAAATCGAAACAGAAGATATCGTTGAAGGCGGAGAAAATCGTTACGTACATCGACTGCCTAAAGCGGTTAAGCATCCTAAATTGGTGCTGAAGCGCGGGGTCGCCAAATTGACTTCACCCCTTGTTATTTGGTGCAAGTCTGTTTTGGAAGCCGACTTTCTGGTGCCTATCGTACCTATGCCGTTGTTAATATTTTTAAATAACGAAAACTCGATTCCCGTGCGTATCTGGTCTTTCGCCAATGCCTATCCGGTTAACTGGGATCTTGAAGCATTTAACTCGACAAAGAATGAAGTTGCCATCGAAAAAATAGAACTTAGTTATAACTACTCTAATAGGATTTTATAGTCACTATGCCAGTCGATGTGAAAAACCTAGTGATCAAGTCAAATATTGAACAGGATGATGATTCTGAGTCAGACACCTCGAAAAAAAAGAAGTCTGGTGATCCCTGTTCTGACTTGGAGGAAGCCAAAGAAGAGATTCTTAATCAATGTCGCCGCATGATTGAAGACAGTCTATCCAGTATAAGAGAGCGATGATATGGCAGGTTTAAGTACTGGGCTAAAGAAAAAGCTAACCATCACCCAATGCACTCTCGAGACCGATGGCTCGGTGACGGTTTCTTCCAGTGACAGTTTTGAAGTCATGTTAAATCCTTCCAGTTATAGCCATCAACACTCTATTTGTTACAACCATAAAAAAACCATGGGGCAGTTGGGATCTGAATCTAAATTTAGCGCCATTAATGCCGAAAAAGTCAACTTTGATATCGTCATCGACGGCACCGGTGTTGTGAACTTGCCGATACCAGGATTGGGATCACCCGATGTTAAAACCCAAATCCAGCAATTGAACTCAATAGTCTATCAATATGATGGCAATGATCACCAACCGAGCCATGTGCGCTTGCTATGGGGCAGCTTGATTTTTTTTGGTCGCCTTGAGTCTATGTCGACAGAGTTTACCGTATTCAAACCCAGTGGTGAGCCATTACGGGCAAAAGTGAAATTAGCTTTTGTTGGCTTTATGAGTAAAAAAGAAGAAGCCCTACTCGCTAATAAATCGTCCCCCGACCTGACTCACATGGTCGAAGTAAAAGCGGGAGATACACTGCCTTTATTGTGTTATCAGATTTATCGTGATGAATCTTATTACAAGGAAATTGCTCGTATCAATAATATGTCTGGATTTCGCCAGCTCACTCCTGGGCAGCGCTTAAAATTCCCGCCGTTGGAATAGCAATATGGCTGACTCTCCCGAACTGAATTCTACTGGCGTTGTTAAGCTCTCCTTGTTGAGTGATGGTAGCCCAGTGTCTGATGACATCGATATCGTTTCTGTTGAAACTTGTCATCGAATTAACAAAATATCCCGCGCAACGATTGTTGTGCTAGATGGCGAGATGGCAGACCAAAGCTTTGCTATCAGTGATGGTGATGATCTTAAACCAGGAAAAAAAATCACTATCAAAGCCGGTTATGGTGATGACGAAACTCAAATCTACGAAGGTATTGTAATTAAGCATGGTGTGAGTATCAGTGGCGATAACTACTCCAGGCTTTCTATAGAATGCCGGGATGCTGCTGTAGCAACAACTATTGGCCGCAAAAATGCTAATTATGTGGATATGAAAGACAGCGATATCCTGAGTCAGATCATTGGTAACTACAGCACATTAACAGCTGATGTGACGGCAACAACGGTACAGTATGGTGAGCTTGTTCAATACAATGCATCGGATTGGGATTTTATCCTGACACGAGCAGAAGCCAATGGTCTGCTCGTGATGGTTACCGATGGAACCGTTGCCATAAAAAGTCCGGCAGACACCAGTGATGACGTATTAACGGTCACTTATGGCGAAGATATTATTGAGTTCTCTGCCAAAGTGGATGCGATGTCTCAATATACCGAGGTGAAAGGTATTTCTTGGGACATGAGCAGCCAAGCCATTGTTGAAGAACCTATTTCTCAGCAAACACTGAATAGCCAGGGTAATCTCAGTGCCAGTGATCTGGCAGATATCATTGGGCTGGATTCCTATCGTTTACAAACTTCGACACCGCTTGAAAGTGGTGCTCTTAAAGATTGGGCTACCGGACAGCAAAGAAAGTCAGCGCTTTCTAAAATTGTCGGACACATCAAATTTCAAGGCAGTGCCAAAGCAACACTGGGCTCTTTGATCGAACTAAAAGGTGTTGGCGAACGTTTCAATGGGTCGGTTTTTGTGTCGGGCGTTCGTCATTCCATATCGGATGGCAGCTGGTTTACCGAAGTGGACTTTGGTCTATCGGCAGAACTGTTTGCTGAGAAGCGAGATATTCCTGCGCCACTGACGAACGGCTTTTTGCCCGGTATTGAAGGACTGCATATTGGTGTCGTTAAACAGCTCGATCAAGATCCTAATGGAGAGTATCGAATACAGGTCAGTGTGCCCGTACTGCAAGCCGAAACGGAAGGTGTTTGGGCAAGGCTGATTCAGTTTTATGCGTCACAAGGTTTTGGTTTATTTTTTATCCCCGAAATTGGTGATGAGGTCATTCTTGGCTATTTAAATAATGATCCTGCTCACCCCATTATTTTAGGCAGCGTTTACAGCAGCAACCATAAAGCGGCCTATGACTTGACGGCGGATAATTTTACTAAAGCGCTGGTAACAAAAAGCGGACACACCGTAGAGTTCGATGATGACAAACAAATCATCACCATTAAAACCCCCGATGGCAACAGCCTTATTTTCAATGACGATGAAAAATCGATTTCGCTCACTGATGTTAATGATAACTCGATGGTATTAAACAGTGATGGGATCACTCTTGATTCGCCAAAAGACATAAAAATTTCTGCAAAAGGCGAAGTCAGTGTTGATGCTGTGGGCAAAATCAGTATGACATCGCAACAAGATGTCACCGTAGAAGGACTCAATGTGAGTCATACAGCCAATGTTGGTTTTACTGCAAAAGGTAATGCGACGGCTGAGGTCTCGGCCTCAGGGCAAACAACCATCAAAGGTGCCATGGTCATGATCAACTAAGGAGATTAACAGATGCCCCCAGCTGCTCGTATCACTGATATGCACACTTGCCCTATGCAAACGCCTGGAGTACCTCCCATTCCGCATGTAGGAGGCCCGGTGATTGGTCCTTGTGTGCCTACAGTATTAATTGGCAAATTGCCTGCATCTGTTGTTGGAGACAGCTGTGTATGTGTTGGGCCACCCGATACGGTTGCTAAAGGTTCGGCAACGGTCATGATCAGCAATAAACCCGCGGCAAGAATGGGCGATACGACGGCTCATGGCGGCGTTATTGTCGCTGGTTGCGCTACCGTGATGATAGGAGGTTAATCCATGCCTAACCAAGATCAGATGTTTCTCGGCAGAGGATGGAGTTTTCCTCCTACTTTTGAGTCAGCAGGGCGTAATGTCTCGTTAGTTTCGGATACTGAAGATATTCGACAAAGCCTGGCTATTTTATTATCAACGGTGCCAGGAGAAAGGGTGATGCAGCCAACCTTTGGCTGTGGATTGAAAAAACTGGTTTTCGAAAGTTTTAATGAAAGTACCGTTACAGAAATCATCGATGTTGTAAAAAGAGCCATTCTATTTTTTGAAACGCGGATAAAAGTAGAAAACATCGAAGTCGAAGCTGAAGATTATTACGAGGGTTTGTTAAAAATTAATATAGAGTATTTTATTCGCCGAACAAATACTCGTAGCAATATGGTATTTCCCTTTTACTTCAAGGAGGGAACCAATCTTGCACTTGGATAAAATAGAGCCGGTCAATGAATAAAGTTGACCAAATTATACATCGTCACTTTGTGACGCGTCGGGATAATCGATTTCCCAGGGCATTGGCTCCTGATTATTTCAATATCGACGAAATGACATTCGAGGACTTACTGTCGTATGCCAGTGAGTTCTCACGCTATATTAAATACTTTGATTTAAACCTTACTGAGAAAGGCAACTGGTTTTCTTTATTTGAAAACAATGACATGGTCGTTATGGCCGAAATCATGAGTGCTAACACTCAGATGCTCGAAAATAATATTTCTCGGCTTAATAGTGCACAAGTTTTAGATATTGCTGGTCGGGCCTATCAGAGTGCACAGCAGATTAATCAATGGATGTTACGATTGCTAAAAGGTAGCAACGAGACTGGGGTAAAACTGGCTGAGCGCATTCGAAACCTTATCAATGAAAAGTTAGTTGCCGACGTTCATACATTAGGCTCTATCCTGCAATATCTAGATCTATTTTATGACATTCCTTTTCAACCTTCTTTCGAAGGCTTCTCTTCTGTCTGGAGAATTGAATCTCAAGGGGGATTGCAGCAGTTTCCGCTTTCAAGAATCACAGGAACCATTGGTAAGCAAAGCAGCGTTAATGAATTAAAAGCTATTTGTTATTCACTGACCAGTGCTATCAAAATGTTGCAAACCGCGATCCCTCCCTATAAAAGTGCCACACTTAACAGCCAAACCATTGAACCTTCTATCGGTTTGCTCATCAGCTTTTTGCAGTTGTATAAGCAGGTTCAGAAAAAAATTAATAACTTTACCCAAGACCACCGCGATTTCTACTATTTTGATTTACTCAAACTAAGAAGTGAAGAGCAGGAAAAAGATAAAGCTTACTTGTTAATGACACCATTTGATGAAGCTACCCAAATATATATTAAGAAAGGTGACCTATTCTCGAAAGATAAAGATCAGAAGTTAAAGGATATTCTCTATCAAGCCAATGATGAGTGTTTGCTCAGTGATGTTAGAGTTAATAATTTGCATACTCTATTTTTACAAAGAGACCGTTATATTTCTCCTGAAAGCTTAATGGATTATGTCACCCGCATCAAAGCCAGTCATATACCAGTTAACAATCCAGAAACAAGTCCAATGGGAGAAGGAGAACAGGCTTTTGAAGAGTGGCCGCTCTTTGGTGAAGAGAAACCCTACCAAAACAGTATAGAAAGTAAAGATGCTGATATCGGAATTGCATTTTCCTCTCAGGTGCTTTCGCTGAGAGAAGGGCAAAGAGACATTGAAATAGAGTTTGAGTTTCTCGACTACAAGTCGGCGAACATGGCGTTAAGTGACTATCTGAAAGAGTGTAAAGACCGTAAAGAGGACAATGCCGAATCCAGTTGGTCATCAATAAACAATGACTGTTTATATATCGTTTTTGAACATCTGCTGAAAAAGTATCCCTCTGGCTTTGAAAATACGAAAGGTACTATCAATTCGTTGCTTTCATGTTATTCAGAGTTTCAGATTAATCAATTTTTTTGTCAGCCACTACAAGCCCAGAGAGTCAACTTACTGAAGTACTTTCTTATGGCAAAGATGGCAAAAACAACCAGCCGTGAGCACCTGCTTGATTTATTTGGCAGTTTGTATGGGCGTCACCTGATATCCGGTATGCGTTGGCTAAGCCAGTCTGATCGCGAATTCATAGTAACATTATTAGATAATAACTGGAAAATCTCTGAACCCGAGGTATGCAAAAGCATTAAAGAGTTACTGTCAAAGAATAGCCTCTATAGTTATTACAAAATCTTTAAGAATGTATTTAGGATAGAAGTAACGGGAGAGAATGGTTGGTTGTCATTTCAAGAATATAGCTATGAACCTGTTATATCAGGATCTCAAAACTGGGGTATGAAGATCCACCTAAGTTTGCACCCAGGAATGGAAGCTATCATAGGTTACCAAAAGGCTATCCATGGAGAAGGGCTATCGTGTACTAAACCTGTTGTTAAGTGTTGTATTAATCATCAGGCAAACTTCTTTCCCTACTCGCTGTTCAGTGAGTTAATCATTAGCAACATTGCGATTGATGTTAAGGTCAAACAACTAAGAAAGTTGAATTTGTATAATCACAATGGGCAACTGGATGCAACCAAACCTTTTCAGCCTTTTGGACCTCTGCCCTCCTCTAACTCATACTTTGCTTTTGCCAGTTATGAGATGGCATTTAAAAAACTCGAGTCTGTCAGTTTAAATATTGAGTGGGGAGATCTACCAAGTATCTATGGTGGATTTAGAGAATACTATCAGCAGTACAGTGAAGTTGATAATCAGTCATTTACTGTTTCGATAGATCTTCTCAGTGAGGGGAAGTGGGTTCCTATTGATAAGAAACATTTATTCTCTCAACAAGAAGAAGGCGAGCGCCTGGCTTCTCATCATCAAATACACTTTTCCAAGAACAAGCACTTTCAAGCAATTAACAACCTGATCAGCGAGCAAATGTTCCGGTTGGCAAACGAAGCGCGCAATGGTCATTATAAAATGAAGATCAATGAGCCAGATATGGTCTTTGGACATAGAGAGTATCCTGTGCTCTTATCCGACACCATTGCTTTTAACGCTAAGGTTAAAGAGAAGCTCAAAAGAAATCTTCCCAATACGCCTTACACTCCGATTATCAATGACTTTTCAGTTAATTATCATGCAAGAGATGTCATTGATACATTTAATCTGAAAGAAGTAGAACATTCAGGTGCTAATAACGTTTTCCATATTCACTCGTTTGCTAATTTGGATGTAGGAAAGCAGCGTTCTCATCTTAGTTTCATTCCTCGTTATGCTTATGATGGTAACTTATTCATCGGTTTTAACTGCCACGCTCTGCCAAAAAATCTTAGTCTGTTTTTTCACATGGCCGAAAATTCTCGTCATCCAGTGCGCAGAAATAACCCCAATATACAGTGGTTCTATTTGTCCTATGATGGGTGGAAGCGATTGCCCAAAGACAATGTGTTGTCTGATGACACCCAAGGTTTGTTGAAGTCAGGGTTGATTTCATTATCCTTGCCCAGCAATATGCGCCGCGACAGTAGCCCAGATATTGCATCGAATTATTGGTTGAGAGTCAGCACGAGTGACGATCTTGAACACTACTCTAGTCTTATTCGTGTTGTTGCTAATGTCATAGAAGTAAAAAAGATGTCTACAGCAGTGGAAAGAGTTAATAAAGTCACGGCATGGAAAAAACAAGCCGAACAAAAAAACATTAAATCTTTAGTATCTATTTATCAACAAAAGAAAGCATTGCTCAGTCACAGTAAAAAAGAGCAAGTTGTAAGAATATCGGAGAGGCTCAAGCATAAATTTCGAGCCGTTACGCCCTTGGACTACGAGTTGTTGATTATTGAACACTTTCCCGAGTTACAAATAGTCAAATGTTTTGCCAATCTATGCTCGGATACTCTTGAATTAAAGCCCGGGCATCTATTGATACTTGTTGTGCCAAATTTACCAGCAAACTGTCAGCCAGAAACCAGGTTGATGGCGAACAGTACCTTGTTAAAAAGAATCTATGAATTTGTTGGGAATCTCTCGACACCTTTTGCAGAGATTGAAGTTAGAAACCCCTCTTACGAGCGAGTACAAGTACGTTGCTCCGTCAAATTCGAAAATGCTTCTCTCGGCGGGCTCTATGTAAGCCAACTGAATCGAGAGCTTTCGGAGTACATTAGTCCTTGGTATAGCCAGGGTACGCAATGTCATTTCGGTTGGCGTATTACAGAGGAAGACGTGGAATCTTTTATCCGCCGAAGAGAGTACGTTCAGTATGTTACTAACTTCTCCATGTTACACATCTATGAGCATGATAAGCGGCTTTATACGCTGGTCGATACGGTAGACTCCGATCGCAAAAGCTCGGGAGTGAAAGCGAAGTTCCCCTGGAGCCTTCCACTACCAGATGCTCGCCACTCCATTGAGGTTGCTGATGTTACTTTTCCAGTAGAGCCCGACATTACAGGAATTAATGAGCTTGAAATTGGCAGTAACTTTATTATTAAGGGAGTGACTTGATATGGCGAAACGTAATCGCAGCACTCTCAAAAGTTTTTTCCAAAAAGGAGCACTCCCTTCTTCTGATCAATTTTCTGACTTGATTGACTCTCAGCTCAATATTGTCGATGAAGGATTTAACAAGTCGCCGGAGAATGGATTAGAAATATCATCTCTTGGCGATAATGATAACCTGGTTAGTTTCTATAAAATAAACAACGTGCAGTATCCCAACTGGTCTATTGGTTTTGATGGACAATCCAATGATCAGTTGTCGTTTCGGCAACATTCGGGCAGCGAGCAGCAGTCGGCTGTTATTTCACTGTCGCCTGAAGGTAGAGTTGGTATCAATACAAATAGCCCCGAAAGTGAACTTGATGTTAATGGAGTGATCAAATCAAAGGGACGTCGGGGCATAGAAACAAAAAGCGCTTTGGCTGATGGCCAGTGGCATGATATCAGTGATGGTTTAAATGGCTGTCAGGCATTTGAGGTCATTGCTGGAGCAGGTAACAAAGGCACTGGAAAATATGCCTTAATGCATGCCATAGCAATGAATACTTTCAACCCTAAGGGTTGGTTGTTCAACTTCTTAGGTCATAAAAACAAGGTGAAATACCATCACGCCTATTACTACTCTTTTGCCCATCGTCTGAAATTGAGATGGCGTAAGGATAAACAGTCAGACCAATACTATTTGCAGATCCGTAGCAATTGCGACTATGGCGAAGGCATCAGAATCCGTTACTCGATAACCAAGTTATGGTTTGATGAAGACATGAGTGGAAGCTGGATGAATGAGCAGGACAATGGGAGTGCCTCATGAATTCGGCAATTAGAAATATCAAACAGAAGGCACAGCAAGATGCGCTAAGCTTTACGGAATTGAGAAAGCTAGCCATCGAACTTTCTCAACAAACTTCTGGCCAGTTATGGACGGATTATAATGTTCATGATCCTGGCGTCACTATTTGGGAGCAACTTTGTTATGCGCTTACCGAACTGAGCTACTACGCTGATTTTAATGTACCTGATTATCTTTGTAATAAGAATGAAGAACTGGATTTTCAGAAGCTTGCACTACATCTTCCCGAAGACATCTTTCCTTCAGAAGCAGTGACCACTACTGATCTAAAAAAAGTAATTTTGGATCAAGTACCGGCGGTAGAAGATTTAAGAGTCATTCCTTTATCGACAGAAGAGGCTGGAGTTTCAGGTCTGTACGACATCATTGTTTCTGTCGATCAACAGGCCGAATCGCACACTCTGACTGATAACAAAAGTTCATTGATTGAGCAGGTCAGTCGAGTTTTTCATGCCAATCGCAGTATGGGTGAAGATCTACGACAAATTTATACTGTTGATGAGCAGTACTGCGAGCTGCATGCAGAGATTGATATTAATAGCCAGCGAGCTCCCGAATACATACTGGCGGAGCTGTACTATCAGTGCTTGCAACACATTTCTGGTAGCAAAAAATGTTTCTCGTACAGTGACTATGGTGAGAGTGAAGAGGTTAACTTAGAGCACTTATTTCGAGGGCCTTTTACTCAGCACGGTTTTTTTAAAGATGATGATCTCGCTGATGACTTTAAAGAAATAGCGATATCCAGTTTCTTTTCTTTCGTGAAAGAAATCGATGGTGTAGAAGACATTGTTGAACTGTCTTTTTTGGTTGATGGAAAACCAGTCCCTTATTTTGATAAGAGCAATTATTCTGTACAAACACGTCTGAAAATTCCGGAGAGCCAAGAAGACATAAAAGTTAAATTGTCTATTAACAAGCGCTCCGTATCTGTACCTTTTGAACAATTGAAGGTGCGTTATGAAGAGTTAGTGTTTAAAAACTCATCTTTAAGACGGGCAAAATTTAACGCTACTGACCTTTACTCAAAGCCTCGAGGCAATTACATCGATTTGTCAAGCTACAGCTCGATACAAAATGATTTTCCCGCTACTTATGGAATTAATCGATTTGGCATACCTCGCTCAGAGAGCAATGAGCGTAAAGCCCAGGCTGCTCAGTTAAAAGCTTACCTGCTTATCTTTGATCAGATTATTGCTAATCGAGTGTCCTATATTAACAACATCAAGCAGCTATTCTCTAACGATATGGGCTTTAAGCAAAGCTATAAAGACTTCGAGTTAAGTAACGAAAGTGCGGGTGACATTGAGTCGTTATTCTTAGAGGACAGAAAAGATATCTTGTCAGAACTTAATACTAAGTTTGATAACCTACTAGACAGAAAAAGTCGACTTTTGGACTACTTTATAGCTCTGTATGGCGAGTCTTTTACACAAAATTCTCTGCGGCACTACAACTATTATTACACTAATACGCAACTCGAAAGCTTGATTGTTAAGAATAAAATAAGGTTTTTGCATCTTATAGAGAAAGTTACTCGAGACAGAGCTTCTGCATTTAACTATAAGCAAGCGTCATGGGGACGCCCTAATGTCTCTGGACTGCAGTTAAAATGCAGCCTCCTGTTAGGTTTTAAAAGATATTCCTGTCACTCCCTAAGCTTCGGTATTTTTAGAAATGGTATTCAGCTTAGCGAAGGTAATCTGGATAGCTATGAGTCTGGTAAGGAGATCACTTTTCCTGAGACATCGGAAAGCATCAGTACTCAAGACGTCAGTAATGATTATATCCATATTGAAGCCAGAGAAGTTTTTGGTAGCTATTCTTTAGAAAAAGTTAGAGAAGCTTTTGAGGGCAAGTTTCCAGTCAGTGAGAGCTTTATTAGTGATAAGTTGCTAACCCAAGGAATATTCCTGGATAACTATCGTATCACTGAACGGCATCAAGATGAGTTCAGAGTCGTGTTTTTCGATGCTGAATGCAGAGTATGGCGAACAATTGCCGACTTTGATTCTTATGATAAAGCCGTTATTGCGGTCAATAAATTGCAGCAGTTCCTGATTCATATCAACCTGGAAAGTGAAGGCATGCACGTGGTTGAGCATCTTCTGTTAAGACCGAGAAGTCAAGATGATTGGTCAAGTGAAGAGAAAGCCTTTTGCAATATGACTGTTAGCATTGTTCTGCCCAGCTGGACTGCACGGTGCAGCAGTAACAAGTTTCAGCAGTTTACCGAAGAGACGATTCGACTCAACTGTCCTGCGCACATACTTCCTAAATTTCATTGGCTCTCAATAAAAGAGATGTTTCAGTTTGAAGTGGCCTATAAAAAATGGCTCAAGCTATTGGAGTCTGACTTATGCAAACCAGAAGACATTGACCCCATTTCAGAGAAGCTCCGCAATATTTTGATGGAGAAAAAAGCGTGAAATCGCATCATGTGGAGAATTTACTATTCGACTTCCACGCTTCTTCTGGGGCAGATCAGAATAACATATCGAAAGAGATTGAGTCTCTCGTCTGTCAGAATTTGCTCGCTATTGTGGAGTCAGTGTTCGACAAGTATCATGACTACGAGCTACAAATTGACGAAATCAAGCTCGATTTAGGACTTTGTAAAACACGAGAAGTAGAGCAAGTTTTTGAAGAAAAGCTAGAAGAGAAGCTGAAACAGGCGCTTTCCAATCATGCGAAAAGTACTAGAGTAAGCTCGAAACCATTCATTGACGGAGAGCAATTAAATCAAGACGGTGACATCTCTCTTAATAGTGAGGCATTAATCGCAGGTCTTATGGCCTCTAGCGATGCAAAACGTCTAGACTGGCTAAAACAATATAGTAAAAAAGATAAATCTGTATATCGTTTGATGGTTCTCATATCAAACTACGCTCGCAGTCACTTTCTAAGCTTGGATTATTCAAGATATCACCAGCTATGGTCATCGGTTCTTATCAAGCTCGTTGCGGAAACTGGCAGAGCTAACCTTGACTCTCTGCTCTATCGTTATTTGCTCTTACTTGATAACGATCACAAAGAGCATTTACGAAAGCTAGTGTTCAGTCAATCCTGGCAAAATACGGCGTTTGGGAAAAACATTCAGAAAGCACTTTTAGGTGAAGATGTAGGGTTGTTGAGCTTCTACCAAATTTTCAGGCAGCTAGATAGCTCTTCACTAAACAAACACTGGAATTTACTCATTCATCAAGAAGCATCGAACCTATTGTCGGACATTGAATCTCTAAGCTATTATTCAGATACTCGTCGTCGGCTTGTTAAGTTTCTTAAAAGAGAAAAACTTGTCGACATTATCGATCTCAGATTACCAGAAGAAAAGGACTACATAGTTTCTGTTATCGATAAGTCCAAGAACAATGAGGACGAAAAGCATCTACACAGTCAACAAGGTAGACTGGAGGAACATCTATGGTCCTTCACATTAAGCTACATTTTTAATGATAGGGGAAGTTACTTTAATCGGAAAACTTACCTGAAGGGAGTAATAAGGCAATCGGCAAGTGCTAATAATCAAAGTTATGATGAAGTGTTGAGTACTCTGAATCAATATTCCTCCGATTGGCAAGGAAAAACAGAAATAAAGCAATTATTGAACGAGCTGCTTGAGGAAGATAAGTTAGTTGATAATTCCAATAGAGAGCTTCAAGTCAGTAGTAAGATCACTTATTGGCTTTATGGCCATCAAGTCGTTAATGATATTGATAGTGTTTTAACTGATGTCAAACAGATGGATGATCAGGGTAAAGCATTGGTCAATCCTATCTTATTCCGACTCAGAAATGAAAAATATACTGCCCATGAATACTTGGCTAACAAAGATCCTGGTTTGCTGAAACAGTGGATTTTAATAAGCTGGTCTTGTTTATATGGAAAACCACAGAACGAAATCATAAAAGCATGCGAGGAATATTCAAAGAAAGCGGATAAGCCAGCGCTCTTCTGGGTAAACTTGTTTTCTACCTTATTAGATGGAGAAACTATTCATTTAGAGACTATTCTTGAAAGCTCTATCAGAGAGGACAGTATTGCATCAGGCTCTGGACAAGAATCAGAGCGAGAATTGATGGCGAACGATGAGCGACTTGTGGCAGTAGAAGAGATGTTGAATAAGGGGCATCTAACAACAGAAAACATAAGCATTTATCAACACATCGATAAGTTGCTATCTATGGGACCTCGCAACAAGCACTGGCTGTACTCTATGATTAGTAATAGACAAATGGCCTTGCGCCTATTCGAAGTGTTGGATAGTCGTCAGCAACGCCAATGGCTAGAGCTATGCTCCTCTTCTCCATCGTTACTACAGCATATTGAAGCAATCGCCAATATCTTCTGCACGCTCAACATTAATTTATCTGCTAGAGAAGTCAACGAGTTGCAATGGATATTCTCCATCGATTGTATATTGAGCAACAAGTCAGAGTACTCTGAAAAAGCACTCTATCAAGACTTTTTAAGCCTTCTTTTAAGCAAGGTCAATTATCTTAATGAAGCTCATTTTACTGCTGACCTTTTTCGTCAAGCAGAGAAAGTGAAAGTATACTTTTCCAATCTATCCATCAACTTGATCAAGGAAGTGATTTCGGACTGCAGAAAGGTCGATAGAATCCTGGTTGGAAAAAAGCATCCTACTAAAGATGTAAAGTTTAAAACGACGCAATCCCAAAGCCAAGCTCAGGAGTTTTTCCAAAAATTATTGGCGGGTGTTTTTGATGGCTATATTTGGTTTAAGTTATCTAATGCAGAAAAGAAAAAGCTAATAACCTCATCATATCTACAATGCTTAAACCCTGATAAGAGAAAGTATTGGGTACGGAATTTTCCCGAAAAATTTCTCCATGAGTGCATGGAAGAGGCAGTAGGAAAAGGTGTTGATTATCTTCGTTGGGCGAATAAATGTCTTCTTTGGCAACATAATCAAAAAAGTGCATCGTTAGATATTGCCACTGACAACCACTTTCTATTAGAGCAGGGGCTTATCTATACTCTGGAAAAGAAGGGATCTTTCTTTAATAAAAAAAGCTACCTTAAACAGATGTTTAGTACGATGGCCTATCAGCATGGGGTTAGTGTTTCTGACTATCTGGTTGGTTTTAATGCCTTACCCTATCGATTGTTGAATAGTGAGTTTCAGCTCATTGTTCAGGAGCTTCTAGCTGAAGCTAAGGTAGAGGAAGAACACAGAGAAAATGAGATAGAAAACTTCGTTAATCGGAAAAACAATTTCGACGAACTGCTCACTTATCTTTCTTCTGGAGTCAGCGGTGAAAGGCTCAGAGCACTAATAACCAGAGTTAATGATGATGTGCTGTATCGTTTGTCAAAAGCGATGGCTTTTGATAAACGGTACAGCAGCCTATTTAGCCGATCAGCTTATCCTGACTCTATCATCGCACTAATTCTTCGCTGTATTAAGTTACATTGCTTGGGTGACGATAGCTATAAAAGTAGTTTCGTAGAAGGACTAAAAGAATACTCCAAAAAAAGTAAACATCCTGTTAAGTTCTACCATGAGATTTTGATATCTATGGTACGTGGAGAAATGATTAACTTGGAAAGTATTATTCAGAGCCAAAGCGATAGCGTTCCCGACGACAAACCCTCGAACGAAAAAGATTCATTAAGAAATGAAAGCTTTTCCTATAATACTGAACTGACAAAGCTGCTGGAAAAAATCGCTAAGGCAACACATTACGATCTGGATATAGCTTGCCAGCTCTCTTCAGAAAAGCTGTTGTTATTTCTTAAAGAGAATAAAAAATATTTACCCTTGATAATTCAAGAGCTAAGTGAAAGTGAGTTTGCAAAACTCTATTTCTTTCTTGACCGGTGGTCTTCTCCTTCTCTGGTTTCTAAAGTAGAGAAAATTATCGAGGCGATAATTTTGATAAACGACCAGGGTAGAAGGAAGGAAATATATCATCAGTTGTGGCTCTATCTTATGGGTAACTTGATCGATAAACGTCAGTTCTATATTAGCCACCGAGTAGCTATTGGTGACCTCTTGCATTGGTTCAAGCAACAAAACGGCAAAAGCAATATTCATTTAGATGAGGCAGCTATTATAAGGCAGTTAGCATCGGATCAAGCAATTGATGATGACTTTGATATTCAAGAAGTTATTGATGCAACCAGGCCCTTGGTCTACGAAGATGACGTTATTGAAACAGAGCCTGAGACGTCACGAGATTATGATAGTGTTTCTGTCGATAATGCGGGCATTGTGATCATCGCAACTTATATGCCGCGACTCTTTGATATGTTCGGCCTTATTAAAGATGAACAGTTTACTAGCATTCAACATCAGCAGAAGGCCTTATCCATTCTAGATGCAATCGTTTCTAAAGATGAGAATGAACATGAGGTCCATTGCTTATCCAATATTTTATGTGGATTAGATATCGACTTCAGCACCAAAAAACGGTCACTGACTGACAAAGAGCAAGAGATCATCGAAGGGCTACTAAGCGCAGTTATTCAAAACTGGAGTGCGCTAGGAAAAACCAGTATTCAGGGCCTCAGAGAGACCTTTATACAGCGACAAGGTGTATTGTATTGGGATGACGATAAATGGCAGCTGACGGTGCATCAAGAAACTTTTGATATGTTACTCGATCAATTGCCCTGGGGATTCTCTGTCATCAAACATCCATGGATGGAGCATCCCATCCATGTGACCTGGAGAAACTGATATGACGGCCAGAGTTTTTCACACGGAACATCCAGTCTCGAATCACAATGCTGATGATGTTTTTCGTTGTTTAGAACGAGATCTAGTCTGGCTATCATCAATTATTGAGGCCCGTTTACAGGATTACTTTCAAAAGACAGAGTGTGAGTTTAGTTTGGATAGTCTGGTTGCTCCTGATATCGAGCATCCTCTCTCGCCTTACTCGTTATTTTTGCAGGAGTATGGCCTTTCTGTTGAAGAGCGGCTTGTTTTGTTATTAGCACTGGCCCCTCATATTAAACCTCAACTGTTAGATTCTTTTTTTATTCGTAATAAAAATCTCGATAGACACTTTACTGAGTTTGGTGGCTGGAATGGAAAGCACCATCAAGGTTTTTTACCTACCTGTGAAACGGCCTTATTTGTGTTGTCCGGTGACGACTTAACCAAAAGAATGGCTGCCATGTCGATGTTTCGGCAATCACCCATTCTGGAGCATATATTGTTAATAGAGCACAGTGATGCCGGAGAACCTTTCGCTAGCGCTAAACTTATGTTAAAGCCAGAGTATCTTGAGTTGCTGACGACAGGAGAAAAAAACAAGCTAGATTATAATGTCCACTTTCCAGCTAAACGCATTGAGTCAAAGCTCAGCTGGAGTGATTTGGTTTTACCTCCATCGGTGATGAATGAGATAGAACAAATTAATACCTGGATTGATAAACAATCGATCATTATGTCGGATTGGAAACTGGATCGAAATATTAAGCCGGGCTATAGAGCTTTGTTTTATGGTCCTCCAGGAACCGGAAAAACCCTTACAGCTACCCTTATCGGTGCGAAGGCGAAGGCCGACGTTTATCGAATTGACATTTCGTCTTTAGTGTCAAAGTACATTGGCGAAACAGAGAAGAATCTGGAAAATGTATTTTCTCAAGCCGAAGACAAACATTGGATTCTGTTCTTTGATGAGGCTGATGCACTTTTTGGAAAGCGCACCCAAACCAGTTCTTCAAATGATCGTCATGCCAATCAAGAAACCGCCTATCTGTTGCAGAGAATCGAGGATTTTCGTGGTGTTGTTATTTTAGCAACCAATCTTAAAGCCAATATGGATGATGCTTTTGCGCGACGTTTTCAATCGATGGTTTACTTTCCGATACCAGATGCCCAGTTGCGTTTAACCCTATGGAAAAATGCTCTGGGACAACATTGCCAGCTCGAGGATGATATCGATCTGATTGATTTAGCAGAACGTTACGAACTGTCTGGTGGTGCCATTACCAATGTGATACGTCATGCCGCAATATTGGCGTTAAGAAGTGAACGACAAGCTCTGAGCCAACGAGATTTGTTTTTGGGGGTGACAAAAGAGCTGAGAAAGGAAGGGAAAAACATATAGGTAACTTTATGTCTCCAATAATTGCCAGTGGGCTGCCTTATTTACGTTATTTGCTCGGGATACTTTTTATCTCCTGGGTTGCTATTGCTAGTGCTATCGCTGATGTTCAGAATGCTGAAGAAACCAGCTGTGAAGCAGTTCTTCACGCCGATAAAGAGTACAGTCGTATCGAAAGCATGCTTATTCAAGTAGGACTTTATGGCATCTACCAAAACAATACCGACTATCAAAAGACGTTATCAGAAAAAGGTAAGCCTTTGTCTGACAGTATCGTTGGGCCGATTACTCGATCATGGGTTAAAACATTTTGCAGTAGCCTTGTGCCCGAACAGCAAAGCGAGTTTTATGATTCTTTGCTCTACTTGGCTGCTCTTAACAAATTAACGCCCGACTGTGAGGCTATTGGAGACACCAGTGCATTAGAAAATTGGATTACTTCTCAACCCGATGCGGGTAGTAATGCCTGGGTGCTCGAAATCATTCGCCAATGCAACCCTTCTTTTTATACTGAAGCAGACGCGAGCCAAGAAGCTCAGGTGCAAGAACATTATGATTACTATCAGGTAAATGAACAGGATCTCGCCTTGATTGATTTAGACACTCAGTTTTTTGCTGATCTAAAAAAGCTGAAGGAAAAGTCTTTTGTTGATAAACCTGGCGCCGAAGCGGTACTTTATCCATTAGCTGAAGCCTTCGAAGCAAAAAAAAGTGCTTATGTTAATGCCGTACTGGATGCTTTGTCGGAAGGCGAGCAATGGATATTGAGTGAAGATTCTTTTAAAGAGATGAAACTTAACTACGCCATACTGCCCTATTATGAAAAATTACTACCACTGCAAGGCGTTGTTTTTTCGACTCAGCAAGCGTTGATTGATGCTGTTAAAAAAAGCGCCGCTGCTAATGCGAGCAGTGAGCCAAAGGCCAATGAAAACAGTCAGGGTGGTAGTTCACAGACCTCTGAGGCATCTTCATCGGATAAAACGGATAAAACGGATAAAACGGATAAAACGGATAAAACGGATAAAACGGATAAAACGGATAAAACCGATAAAACGGATAAAACCGATAAAACCGATAAAACCGATAAAACCGATAAAACCGATAAAACCGATAAAACCGATAAAACCGATAAAACCGATAAAACCGATAAAACCGATAAAACCAGTGAGAGCGCCGAAGTCGAGTCTATTGATGCGGTGGTACTTTCTGCCATTTTATCAAGTGCCCGGCATTACCAATGGTTGCTTGATGATGCAGCATGGAAAAGATTGAACAACAATAACACGGTGTATTTCCAATTTTCGGAGCCTTTGCTCAATGCATTAAAGGTGATACCCCAGCAGCCCTACCCCACCAAACGGCTTTACAGCAATGTTATCCGTGCCTTACTGGCCGTTGATAGTAGCTATCAAATCGAGCCTAAGCTGTTTCCATTAGCAGGCAAGTTGCCGCAACTGACGGGGTATGTTTTCCCTGAGCCTGACTGTCCTTGTCTTAAAGACATTGAAGACGGTCGCATTACTTATGGATTTTTTCCAGGTAATTATTGGCCAGCGCCAGAGGCTGATTCGGAGAGTGATAATAAGAAACCTGCCAACTCGATTGATTACAGTTATTTGTCGCGTATCGGGTTTCAGGGGCTAACCGTTGAAGCCAATGGTGATTTTGAAGACATTACACGATGGAACAAAGTCAGAGATGAGTTTATTGGCGAGGCTCATGTTCATTACACCAAGGCCGATGTCGTTGTGCGTTTAGCTCAGTGGGCTGACTGGAACGATCAGACGATTGATAAAGCGATTGGACAAGTACGCTCTCAACTGCTGATTTATGATTATGAACAACCCGCGTTTTGGACTGGAAAAAAATCTCTAACACTCGATGGTGTCACCTTTTATCTCGAAGATTATCAACCTGATGATAATGATCAACTGGAAGCGGCGAACAATCTTATCGCCAAACTACTCACTCTAAAAGAAGACTTCCCTCACCTGACAATTAACTTATTGTTGGATATCAGTATTTGCGGCGAGGCGATGAAGTGCATGTCGGAAGCGGATATTGAAGGTGAGCTCAATAATATTGGGTTATGCAGTCACTTGCTGGCAGGAGCCACTTCACAAATGATGTCAGGAACGGATGGTGGCAAAAAGAAAAAACAATGTGTGTTGGGCAGTGAGCAATCAAACGGTCATGTGTTGGATTACGTACTGATCTATTTACCGGAATACACAACCAACACCAAAAAGAAGTTACGGCAAGTTATTGAAAACGAATTTAAAGGAGAGGCCCGTAGCAACGCTTTACGTAAAGTGATCCCTGTATTGATACCAACGGATATTTTTTCTAAAGCGGCTGAGGGAGAGCCTTATCGGCAATTTGAGGATGATCTGATTTATGCCAAACATAATTTTGGTGGTGTCGGTTTTTGGCCTGTGCCAACCACGGGAGATGCTAATTATGAACAGGTTGCTGATAAAATTTCGCGCTTTTTAATTGAGCAGGATAATCAAACGATGTTCGAGTCATGGGTGGCTAAAAAGTTACCGCCGGATACCTGCCAGTGGATATGTACCGAGCGCTGGACGGCACGCTTGATGTTTAAAATCATGGTTGGACTATTGTTACTCTCTTTTATTGGTGCTCGAACCTCTTGCAAGATCTGTCAATGGATAAAAAGCAATATATGGCTCTACCTTGGCTATATTGGAATGATTGCTGGATTTTTTGTTTTGATGTTGGGGTGTGACCGTTATTGGAAAGAGAACGCCGAGTTAGCACTGTTGTTGATGGTGGTGGTGATGGTCGCCGCCGGGGGCCTTTATTATGTTAATAAACAGGCCGAAGGAACCATGCCTTAAAGCGCTGGAGTTAACGGGTTGTAGAGGGTAGAAACTGAGTATCCAGTGTGAAATAATGCTGTCATATATCCCGGTTGCCTTTGAGTAATATTGTTAAGGCAACACAGCTCCTAAATTAAACGGTTAATTATTGTCTGTGAGCATTTCCTGCCCTTATCAATGGCATGCCAGTCTTGCTGCACGCATTATTCGCGCTGGCGGTGTGGTTGCCTATCCTACGGAAACCACCTGGGGACTCGGGTGTGATCCTTTTCAGCAATCGGCTGTCGAACGTATTTTGCGCATAAAACAACGGCCCATGCATAAAGGCTTGATCGTTATTGCCGATCATCTCGAACAGCTGTCTGGTCTGATAGAACCGCTAACTGAAGCACAACAAGAGATGATCCAGAAGCATACTGCCAAACCGACAACCTGGATTGTGCCCGCTGCATCTTATGCACCAGAGTGGATCTCTGGCCAACATTCTTCTGTTGCCGTACGCATCACCACACACCCTCTGAGTCGTGAAATTTGCCGACGTGTGGGCCCCATTGTGTCGACCAGTGCTAATCGAGCAGGACAGCCTGTATTGACGGCACGCTGGCCCTGTGTGCGTCAGTTTTATCAAGAGGTCGACTGGATATTGCCAGGGCAATCCGGTTCTGCCAGTAGCGCTTCACAGATTATTGATCTGCTCACAGGAAAAATTTTACGACATTAACAAGGTGTTCAATGATTGATAAAGAATCAGTAAAAAGCTACTTAATGCAGTTGCAAGACACTATTTGTGAGGCGTTAGCTGCTCAAGAACCAGTGGCTCAATTTCATGAAGACAGTTGGCAGCGTCAAGAAGGCGGTGGTGGTCGCACGCGTGTGATCGAAATGGGAGAAGTCATCGAGAAAGGTGGCGTTAACTTTTCTCACGTTAAAGGTGCGTCTTTACCCGCCTCGGCGACAGCAGCTCGCCCCGAGCTAAAAGGTCGATCTTTTGAAGCAATGGGTGTTTCGTTGGTTATCCATCCTAAAAATCCGATGGCGCCGACAACCCACATGAATGTGCGCTTTTTTATTGCCGAAAAACAAGGTGAAACCCCAGTATGGTGGTTTGGTGGTGGCTTTGATCTGACACCTTATTATGGTTTTGATGAAGACTGCCAGCATTGGCATCAACAGGCGAAAGAGGCTTGTGAGCCCTTTGGCGCAGAGATTTATCCAGAGTTTAAGCAATGGTGTGATGAGTATTTTCATATCAAGCATCGCAACGAGCCCCGTGGTATCGGTGGCTTATTTTTTGACGATCTGAATCGTTGGGATTTTGAAACCTGCTTTGCGTTTATGCGTGCTGTTGGCGATCAATTTTTACCAGCTTATATCCCTATTCTGGAGCGCCGCAAACAACTGCCTTATGAAGCCCGTCAAGTGGAGTTTCAGCATTACCGTCGTGGGCGTTATGTTGAATTTAACCTGGTTTATGATCGCGGTACTCTATTTGGTTTACAGACAGGGGGACGCACGGAGTCTATTCTGATGTCCTTGCCAGCGGCTGTCAGCTGGCGCTATGACTGGCAACCAGAAGCAGGCAGCGCCGAAGAAAAGCTTTATACTCATTATTTGCAAGATAAAGAATGGGTTGAGTAGTTTCTAATCATTTGATTTTAAAGAATTAAAGATAAGGGCCTCCGGTCCTTGTCATTCCGTTGTAATATCATCTCAATACACTATCAAGGAGCAGCAGCGTGAGTCGATTTAACCTTGGTCATTACCCGTTAACACGCAAACGACGTAATCGTACCGATGATTTTATGCGACGTCTGGTAGCAGAAAACGAATTAAGCGTTAACGATTTAATTTATCCCATGTTCGTACTGCCTGGCGATAACCAAGTCGAAGACATCGCTTCTATGCCTGGTATCCAGCGTCTTTCTATCGACAAACTGCTCGCCGAAGTTGAAGTTTTGGCGAATCTTGGAGTACCCGCCGTTGCGTTATTTCCGGTGGTTGAAGCCGATAAAAAGTCACTGCTAGCCGAAGAAGCTTATAACTCTGATGGCTTGGCTCAAACGACCATTCGAGCGATTAAGCAACGCTTTCCTGAGATTGGGGTCATTGCTGATGTCGCGCTGGATCCTTTTACTATCCACGGTCAGGACGGCATCATCGACGATAATGGTTATGTGCTCAATGACGACACAGTGGATGTACTGGTTAAGCAGGCATTGTCTCAAGCAGAAGCTGGCGTTGATGTGATTGCCCCTTCCGACATGATGGATGGCCGCATTGAAGCCATCCGCGAGGCATTAGAGGTAGAGGGCTATGTAAACACCAAGATTTTGGCCTATTCTGCTAAATACGCTTCGGCTTTTTATGGGCCTTTTCGTGATGCTGTGGGATCGGCCGGTAATTTGGGCAAAGCCGATAAAAAGAATTACCAGATGAATCCTGCCAACAGCGATGAAGCCTTGCATGAAATTGCGATGGATCTCGAAGAAGGTGCCGATATGGTGATGGTGAAACCCGGCATGCCTTATCTGGATATCATTCGTCGAGCGAAAGATGAATTCGGTGTGCCTGTGATGGCTTACCACGTCAGTGGCGAATATGCCATGTTAAAAGCCGCTGCTCAAAATGGCTGGTTGGACGAAAAAGCCTGTGTACTTGAAGCCATGATGAGCTTTAAGCGAGCGGGTACTGATGCAGTATTAACTTACTATGCACGAGAGGTTGCTCAATGGCTAAATGCGTAGCCTAAATCTGCGTTAGCCAGGCAACCATTTAACGCACTGTCATGCATTGGCAGTGCTTTTCTCTTGAAGAACTATAAGGTTGTTGTTGATGGTTGATGAGATACACACTTCGGATCCCACGGATGAAATGCGCAGTCTGTCTGGATATCTGGCAGAGCAGCCACAGGCAGAAGCCATCGACAAAAAGGACCTTTCTGATCCGCAGCTCTACATTAATCGCGAGATAAGTTTCTTACAGTTTAACTGGCGTGTATTGCAGCAGGCATTGGATGAAGATCTGCCCTTACTTGAGCGCTTCATCTTTATTTTTATCTTTAGTAATAATCTGGATGAATTTTTTGAAGTGCGTGTTGCTTCCTATGTGCACTGGGCAAAACGCAATCCACAGCGTGTAGGCCCTGATGGCATGACACCCAATCAGGTCTTGAATGAAATCAGCAAAAGCTGCCATCAATTAGTGCAAGAGCAGTATCGTATTTTTAACGATGTGATGTTGCCCAAGCTGGCGGAAGAAGGTATTCACTTTTTGCGCCGCAGTCAGTGGAATAAAAAGCAAAGTGAGTGGCTGACAAATTATTTTACTAATGAAGTCGCTCCGATTATTAGTCCTATCGGTCTTGATTTAGCACACCCGTTTCCACGTCTGGTCAACAAAAGTTTGCATTTTATTGTAACCCTTGAGGGCAAAGATGCGTTTGGTCGTGACAGTGGTTATGCGGTGGTTCATTTACCGCGTTCTTTGCCGCGTCTTATCGAGCTGCCAGCCGAAATATGTGATGAAGGCGCTAACTTTGTTTTTCTTTCTGCGGTGATCCATGCCAACGCGTCACGAATGTTTCCGGGTATGAAAGTCAAAGGTTGCTATCAGTTCCGTTTGACTCGAGACAGTGATCTGTTTGTTGATGAAGATGAAATCGAAGACTTGGCTGGTGCCTTAAAAGCAGAGTTGCAATCTCGAGACTTTGGAACTTCCGTGCGCTTGGAGGTTGCCGATAACTGCCCTGACAAAGTCGCGCAGTTTTTACTGCAAAAATGCAATCTAACCGAAAACGAACTCTATCGAGTGTCTGGCCCTGTTAACCTCAATCGAATGCTGAGTTTGACGCAAATGCTCGAGCGACCCGACTTAAAGTTCAAACCCTTTAAGCCTTCCGTGCCAGCGATATTGTCAGGCAAACGTGCGCGTATTTTTGAAGCCATTAAGGCGCAAGATATCTTATTGCACCATCCCTTCGAGAGTTTTGAGCCGGTTATTAATTTTATTCGCGAAGCAGCAAGCGATCCCGATGTGATGGCGATTAAGCAAACGCTTTATCGCAGCGGATCTCAGTCAGCCATTGTCGAAGCATTGATTGATGCCGCGCGAGCGGGCAAAGAAGTGACTGCGGTTGTTGAGTTACGAGCGCGGTTTGACGAAAAAGCTAATATCGAATTAGCTGGCAAACTTCAGGATGCGGGAGCCTTGGTCGTTTATGGTGTTGTCGGTTATAAGACCCATGCCAAGCTATGTGTTGTAACCCGACGAGAAAAGAAAAAGCTGCGTCACTATGCTCACCTGGGCACCGGTAACTATCACGCCGGAAACGCTCGACTGTATACAGATATCAGTTTATTAACCTCGGATAAATCGTTATGTGAAGATGCATTACGGGTGTTTTTGCAGCTGACGGGAATGGGCAAAGCCTACGAAATGAATAAAATCTTGCAAGCGCCTTTCAGCTTGCAATCCAGTTTAAGTCATCATATCGACAAAGAAATTGCTAACCATAAGGCAGGCAAACCCGCCTTTGTTAAGGCTCGCATGAACTCGCTCACAGAGCCGAAGATGATCCAGAAGCTTTACGAAGCCTCTCAGGCTGGCGTTAAAGTGGATCTGGTTGTTCGTGGGATCTGCTGCTTGCGACCAGGCGTTAAAGGCGTATCCGAAAATATTCATGTACGTTCAATAGTTGGGCGCTTTTTAGAGCATTCTCGGGTGTTTTGTTTTGCTAATAACGGTGATTTGAAAGTCTATGCATCCAGTGCCGACTGGATGGATCGTAATCTTTATCATCGAGTCGAAACCTGCTTTCCGATAACCGATAAAAAACTGGCTCAACGGTTATTTGATGAAACTATCGAATATTACTTGAGTGATAATCAGCAAAGCTGGGAGTTGCAAAGTGATGGTAGCTATCAAAAAACACGCTGCGAAGATGATGAACCTAAATTAAGAGCACAAAAGATTTTACTCGATACACTTAGCAAGTAATTAAGAGCGGAAGTTCTTAATATTTGAAGGTTAAATTCACCATCGATAAAAACTTTTGTTCGAGTTCCAGATCGGCAGTTAACAAAGGATGTTGATCCAGATACCCTGGTGGGAACTCGAGTATCATCTCTTCGTCTTGCAGGTGGATGTTTAAATCAGGGAGCTCGACATCTCGGCGTCGATGATTGAACAGTACTGAAAGACGCAGCAAACGTGCGAGGCGAATCATTTTTAGCCTGAGCGACTCATCATGAATCTCTGCAAATCGCTGCAGTGGAAACTTGCGTCGAAAGGCGCGTATTAACAGAGCTAAAATATTTTGTTGGCGTTGAGTAAATCCGACAATGTCGGTGTGGATCATCAAGTATTCGCTGTGTTTCTGTTGACGGCTAAAATTAATGGTTAGGCCAATTTCGTGACAGCGCGCAGCCCAGCTCAACATCTGATGAAAATATTCATCATCCAGTTGCCACTCTTCTTTGGTCAGCTGCCATAGGGCAAGAGCGGTGTTATTGACTCGTCGAGCCTGGTTAAGATCAATATGAAAACGCGACATTAACCCATTGATGGAACGCTCTCGAATATCATAATTGTTTTTACGCCCAGTAAGTTCGAAGAGTAATCCTTCTCTAAGGGCTACCTGAGCCACTTCCATACGCTTGATCTTCATACTGCGGAAAATAGCTAATAGAACAGCAAGACCACTGGGCAGAATTTCTTGTCTTAACTCGGCAATGCCTTCAATAGATAAGTCGCAAAGGTTCTCAAATTCTAACACTCGCTGTTTCAGTGTCAGCAGATCATCCAAAGTAATATAGGCTCGGTTAGCGTCTCGCTCATGAATATGACTGAGAATTGACTGAATGGTACCTGAGCAACCAAAAGCAACTTCCCACCCTTCTCGCAGGTAAACATCCTGTATTGAGAGCAGTTCTAGCTGTGCTGCGGTTTCGGCTTGCTGAAACTGGGCCGCTGTGATTTTGCCATCCGTAAAATAGCGTTTGGCAAAAGAAACGCAACCCATTTGCAGGCTGTCGAGAAGCGTAGGTTCAAAAGGATTTCCGATAGCAAATTCGGTGCTGCCACCGCCGATATCAACCACCAGTTTTTTCTGTGGGTTATCTTGATACTGGCTCACACCTGTAAAGATCAGGCGGGCTTCTTCATGACCGGAAATGATCTCAATAGGAAAGCCAAGCACTTTCTCGGCTTCGTCTATAAAGTCATCGGCATTTTTGGCTTTGCGAAAAGTATGGGTGGCGACGGCTTTTACATGTTGCTTATCGAGTCCCTGCAAACGTTGGGCAAATTGTTTGAGACACTCGAGTGCGCGGGTTTGAGCATCGGGGGTTAAGTTATCCTGTTCGTCCAGACCCGCTGCCAGACGAATTTTTTCTTTAAACTTGCCCAGTACTTTTACATCGTTGTTGAGAACCTTGGCGAGTGTTAAATGAAAACTATTGGAGCCTAGATCCAAAACAGCAATGTTTAACCCACTTTCGATACTCATATAACCGTATAACCACTCCGACTGTTAATTTGAGTTATTTTGAGAGGACTTGTCTCGATTATTATTTCTTCTACGCTGTCCGCTGTTTCTATTGGGTGGACGTCGACGTCGACGCTGTGGTGGTGGCGCGATCACTTCGGGGAGTAAATCGGCTGTGACCTCAGCACGCGGAATAGGATGCTCAATATATTCTTCGATGGCCGGCAGAGAAAACGCACTGTCTTCGCAAGCAAAAGAGATAGCATCGCCTTCGGCACCTGCTCTAGCGGTTCTGCCAATTCTGTGAACATAATCTTCGGGATCATCGGGCAGGTCATAATTGAAAACATGAGTGACATCATCAATATGCAAGCCTCGAGCGGCGACATCGGTCGCGACCATGACTGAAATCGTGCCCTCTTTAAAGCGATCCAATAGCATCAGGCGCTTCTTTTGGTGCACATCACCTGTCAGCATGCCGATCTTCCAACCATTGCTTTTGATGGTGTTCCAGACATTTTCGGCTTCGCGCTTGGTGTTCACAAACACCATGGCTTTTTGTGGTTGATGTTTGTTCAGCAAACCCAACAATAAAGCAATTTTGTCGTTATTGCTTGGATAGTAGAGTGCTTCTTTTACTCGCGTGGCGGTGACTTGTTCTGGTGTTACAGAAACCGGTCTAGGGGAGTTCATGTGTTCATAAGCAAGCTCGTTGACGCGATGAGACAAGGTGGCCGAAAACAACATATTCAGCCGCTCTTCGGGTTTTGGCATACGATTGAACAGATAACGAATGTCGGCGATAAAGCCCAGATCAAACATACGATCCGCTTCGTCTAACACCACCACATCAATGGCTTGTAATGAGTAGACGCCTTGCTTGTAGTAATCGATCAGTCGGCCAGTGGTGCCGATTAAAACGTCGACTCCCTGCTCCAGCATAGTACGTTGTTCATCGTAGGCGGTACCACCATAAACAGCACCGACAGTGATTGGTGTGTGCTTTATGAGTTTTTGAGCGTCTTCGTAGATCTGTACCACTAGCTCACGAGTCGGGGCCATGATGATGGCGCGAGGTTCATTAACTTGGCGGTTGGCATCTTGAGGTAGTGTTAATAACTCGTCGAGAGTGGCAAGAAGAAAGGCAATGGTTTTGCCGGTGCCAGTTTGTGCCTGGCCTGATACATCTTCGCCTTCTAGGGCAATGGGCAGACTTTTGGCTTGAATGGGGGTGCAATGGGTGTAATTCATATCCGCCAGGGCTCTTACCAGGCGTGGGTCTAACCCAATGGTTTTAAACGTTGTTTTCGATAAATGCTTTGTCATAGGCTTGTGGCCTTATTTTATTTCTAGTGAGCTTATATACCTGTCGCCTTTTAAAGTGCAACGGTGTTGGCTGCACTTTGAAATACTTTGGCTATAGTTGGGCCTTGTCAGCCTATGTGTATACTCCAGTTGGGGCAGTGTAATGTGCTTTTTCTGCCTTTGAAAGCAGCTTTTGCGCTTTCCCTTGAAATTTGTCACACTTAGCCCAATTATACTCTAGTTAACAGAATTTGACTTTTCACAGGAGAACTCGGCAAATGAGTGACAAAATTGTCCACCTCACCGATGATAGTTTTGAACAAGAAGTACTTCAATCTGATATTCCCGTCTTAGTGGATTATTGGGCAGAATGGTGTGGACCCTGCCGAATGATTGCGCCGATCTTAGATGAGCTGGTAGAACAGTACGACGGTAAGGTAAAAATCGCTAAGCTGAACATTGATGAGCATCGTAATACACCGACTAAGTTTGGTATTCGAGGCATCCCAACCTTGATGTTATTTAAAGATGGCAATGCCGAAGCGACGCAAGTTGGCGCCGTTAATAAGTCTCAACTCATCGCATTCCTAGATAGCAATATTTAAGCTCTCAGGCCGGTATCACCGGCCTCTTTCTATTTCCATAAAGATACTGGACAGGCTATAGTTTTAATGCTAAGTTTGCCTTAGCTTTTCTTTAAGACCTGAGATCAATTCGGGCTTAAAACATGGACATACGGGCGTTGACGAAGATTGACCCCGATAATAGTACACGTCTTTTGTAACCATTTAACTTCCTATTAATATCAACAAATCAGAATTTTTCTATCATGAATCTAACGGAACTGAAAAAACAATCTGCCGCATCTTTAAATGATCTGGCAACCCAGATGGGTCTGGAAAATATGGCGCGCCTGCGTAAGCAGGATATCATTTTTGCAATTCTAAAAGCTCACGCTAAAAGTGGTGAAGACATTTTTGGCGACGGCGTTTTAGAAATCCTCCCTGATGGATTTGGTTTTCTAAGAAGTGCCGACTCTTCCTACTTGGCTGGTCCTGATGACATCTATGTTTCACCAAGCCAGATCCGCCGTTTTAATTTGCGTACGGGTGACACTATCTCGGGTAAAATTCGTCCACCTAAAGACGGCGAACGTTACTTTGCTTTGTTGAAGGTTGATAACATCAACTACGACAGCCCCGAAAATGCTAAGAACAAAATTCTTTTCGAAAACTTAACGCCGCTACATCCTGAAGATCGTATGCGTATGGAGCGTGGTAACGGTAGTAGCGAAGATATTACAGCTCGCGTTATTGATTTAGCCGCTCCTATTGGTAAAGGTCAACGTGCCTTGGTGGTATCACCACCAAAAGCAGGTAAGACAATGATGATGCAGAACATTGCACAGTCTATTGCCGGAAACCACCCAGAAGCCAACTTGATTGTTTTGTTGATTGATGAAAGACCGGAAGAAGTAACCGAAATGCAACGTTCGGTTCGTGGTGAAGTGATTGCATCAACCTTTGACGAGCCAGCCAGTCGTCACGTTCAGGTAGCCGAAATGGTTATCGAAAAAGCCAAGCGATTGGTTGAACACAAAAAAGACGTTGTTATCTTATTAGATTCGATTACTCGTCTTGCTCGTGCTTACAACACTGTGATTCCATCATCTGGTAAAGTATTAACTGGTGGTGTTGATGCCAATGCATTGCAACGACCTAAGCGCTTCTTTGGTGCCGCTCGTAATATCGAAGAAGGCGGTAGCTTGACGATTATTGCGACGGCTCTTATCGATACGGGTTCCAAGATGGACGAAGTTATCTACGAAGAGTTTAAAGGTACCGGTAATATGGAACTGCACCTGGATCGTAAGATTGCTGAAAAGCGAGTGTTCCCAGCGATTAATATCAATCGTTCTGGTACGCGAAAAGAAGATTTATTAACAACACCTGACGAACTGCAAAAGATGTGGATCTTACGTAAGATTGTTCATCCTATGCAGGAAATCGAAGCGATGGAATTCCTGGTCGATAAGTTGGCCATGACCAAAACCAACGAAGACTTTTTCAACTCCATGAAACGCCAATAGGCGTTTCATGGTGCTCTCTTAAGCACCCTCCTAACGCCCTCTTATGAAATATCGAGACCTCAGAGATTTTATCGCCTTGCTGGAACAGCGTGGTGAGCTAAAACGCATTTCTCAATCCATAGATCCCAATCTGGAAATGACCGAAATCGCTGATCGCACTTTGCGAGCAGGCGGCCCTGCGTTGTTATTCGAAAATCCTAAAGGACACACCATGCCAGTGCTGGCCAATTTGTTTGGTACTCCTGAGCGTGTGGCTTTGGGAATGGGACAAGAAAGTACTGAAGCTTTGCGTGAGATTGGTGAGCTACTAGCATTTTTGAAAGAACCGCAACCTCCTGCGGGATTAAAAGATGCCTGGAGCCAACTGCCTATTTTTAAGCAAGTACTGAATATGGCACCTAAGGTTGTCAAAAAGGCACCTTGTCAGGAGGTCGTTTGGCAAGGTGATGAGATTGATTTGGCCAAAATCCCAGTACAAACCTGTTGGCCAGGCGATGCTGGCCCCTTGATTACCTGGGGATTGGTTGTTACCAAAGGGCCAGAAAAGGCGCGTCAAAATCTAGGGATTTATCGCCAGCAGGTGATTGGTAAAAACCGTGTGATTATGCGTTGGCTTTCTCATCGCGGTGGCGCTCTGGACTTCAAAGAGTGGCAGCAAGCTCATCCTGGTGAGCCTTTTCCTGTGGCCGTTGCTTTGGGGGCCGATCCTGCAACCATTCTTGGTGCTGTGACGCCAGTTCCAGACACCTTGAGCGAATATGCATTTGCTGGTCTGTTGCGTGGTTCTAAAACCGAAGTGGTGGCTTGCCAGACCAACGACTTACAAGTTCCTGCCAGCGCTGAGATCATTCTGGAAGGTTATATTTATCCTGATGATATGGCGCCAGAAGGGCCTTTTGGCGATCACACTGGTTACTACAACGAAGTGGATGAGTTCCCGGTGTTTACGGTTGAGCGAGTCACACTGCGCAAAGATCCGATTTATCACAGCACTTATACAGGACGTCCACCCGATGAGCCTGCCATTTTGGGGGTGGCCCTCAACGAAGTGTTTGTGCCGATTCTAAAAAAGCAGTTTCCTGAGATTGTTGATTTTTATTTGCCGCCAGAAGGATGCTCATATCGCATGGCGGTGGTTACCATGAAAAAGCAATATCCAGGTCATGCCAAGCGCGTGATGCTCGGGATCTGGTCCTTCTTGCGTCAGTTTATGTACACCAAGTTTGTGATAGTCACTGACGATGATGTGAATGCTCGAGACTGGCAAGATGTGATCTGGGCAATCACCACACGTGTTGATCCCGCGAGAGACACGACTATGATTGAAAATACACCCATTGATTATCTTGATTTTGCATCGCCCGTCTCTGGGCTGGGATCTAAAATGGGTATTGATGCTACGAATAAGTGGCCTGGTGAAACTACCCGAGAATGGGGGGAAGTGATCACCATGAGTGATGATGTTAAGCAACGAGTTGATGACATCTGGGATCAACTCAACATATTAGATGAATAATTGGAGCACAAGGTGCAAGAAATTTTTTGCCAGGTAGCAGACATTGCTTTACTGGGACAAGACGTTTACCGAGTTAAGCTAACCAGTGATGCGTTAGCAACATTGGATTATCAAGGTGGACAGTACCTGACGCTTCAGGTGGAAGGTGGGCGCTGGATCCCCTTTTCTATTGGTAATGCTCCAGAAGAAATCAGCCATCTTGAATTACATATTCGTTTGATACCTGGTCATGATCTGGCTGAGCACATTCTTGATCAGCTTAAAACCACCAAGAAAGCCCATGTTCAAGTTCCTATGGGGCAGTGTGTTTTGCGTCAATCACCTCGTGAATCAGTATTTATTGTCGGTGGTACTGGGTTTTCACCAGTTAAAGCGATGATAGAGTCGGCATTTGCACAAAAGGACGAGCGCGCTATGCACCTGTTTTGGGGAGCTCAGTCAGAAGGTGATTTCTATTTAAAGACGTTGGCCGAACAGTGGCAACAAAGCTATGAGCATTTCCATTTTACGCCAGTGATTTCTGGTGACGATAAAAGCTGGCAGGGTGCGACCGGCTTAGTACATAAAGCGGCACTGGCTCAATTGTCTAATTATACTCAGTATGATTTCTATGTGAGTGGTTCTGAAGCCATGGTGATGGCGGTGTATCAGGATTTACTTGATGTGGGTGTGCCTAAAGAGCAGATTTACTCTGATATGTTGGATATTAAACGCGAGATGGGTGAAAACATTTAACGCTCTTAATAGCAACACTGTTTTATCGCTGAGCGGCAGGCATTTATTCGGGGTATTTGTTTTTTATTAACAATACCGCCGCGATGCCTGTGAGCAAAGCGACAAGGTAAGGAATATAGCCAGTCAGTAGCAGTGGTAATGCGGCAATGGCACCCAGCAAGAACGTCAGGATCGCACTTTTAAATTTTTCTTTAGGGATGAAGATAATGGTTAATACCATAGACAGTGTAGCAGCCAGAAAACCTATGAAAGACATCAGCCATGTGGGATGTAATACCCAATCTGGTTGATAGCAGTCATTGCCTTCGCGTAATTCCGTGCAATACCAATCCAGTCGAATGCCTTCAATAAAAGAGTAAAGAATATTAACCAAAACAAAAGCGATACTAACGGCTAGTAGCACTAAAAATATCTGTTTAACTTTTTGCATCAGTACTCTTTATTTGGCACCTGGAATGATAACAAAGTACCAAAGCGCACCGACAAATGGAAGTTTGCAAAAGTTGTAATGTAGGAATAAAAGGCCCGGCAAAGCCGGGGCTTAAGTTACATAGAATATTTGTTCAGTATTGCTTGATAAGAGCCATCTTGTTTAATGGATGCTAACGCCTCGTTAAAACGTTCAACCACTCTGTGATCAACGGATTTAATACTAAACATTAAGTGAACATCGCCACTATGAATTTTCAGCTCAAGGGGCTCAATTTGTTTAACGATGCCTTTGCGCTTTATGTTATAGGTAGCAACAAAAGGATCTTCTAAAAATGCATCAATATTGTGTTGAAGCAAATTATAATAATTCACCTCACCTACTGCCGCATCGATAAATTGCTCAGCGTACTTGGGATCATCCTGAAAGTTATTGACCTCCTCTCCATAGATGTAGTCTGTTGTGATACCAATTTTTTTGCCGCTGGATAAAATGGAGCTTAAGTTACCTGCAAATTTTTCACCTTCTCCATTGCGGATATAAAGCGCAAACTCTTCTTGGCGGTAAGGGGCTGAGAATAAAGCATACTCTTTACGCTTTTCTGTAACCGATGCACCTGCGACCAAATCGATATTACCCAGAGAAAGTTGCTGTAATAAACTCATCCAGTCATCTTGAATAAACTTAACATCGCAACCCGCTTTGTTGGCAAGAGCTCTGACTATTTCTATATCTAAACCACTCACCGAGTCATCAGGGCTTAAATACATGTAGGGCTCCCAAGGATCCCAGCCCATGTTGAGAGTACAGTCGACCTTAGGAGCTTTTTCGACGCTTGCTGCTGCAGGTTTAGATTGAGTGGGCTGCTGCTTTTGTTGTGGTGCTTCACTGTTGCAGGCTGTCAGCAAGAAGATAAGAACACTAAGCAGCAAGATTGCTGATCTGGACATAGTCAATTTCCTCCGGGCGATACCTAATATAATGACTACGAAATAAAAATATTAACCGATGTTAAGAAAAGCCATTCGGAAGCAGCGTGTTTATGTGAATAAACATAAGGCGAATACAGCAGTGCTTTTCTTTGTCGGCGCGAAAAGATAACACTATTGTTTAAGTGTAGTTCAAATTGATATAGCTATTAGAGGTAGGTTATTAGAGAGTGTTTATTTTGGTAACAACTTATTAGCTGATTTGAGATATTCGAATGTTTAGATATAAAAAAAGCGCCTGGATAGACGCTTTTTTTAGTTGTTAACTTTAGCCAACGATGGCTTCTTTTAACTTTTTGATAGCATTTTTTTCTAGCTGTCGAATACGTTCAGCAGATACTTGATATTTATCGGCTAACTCTTGCAATGTGGTTTTATTATCGTCTAACCAGCGGCATTGAAGAATGTCTCGACTGCGCTCGTCTAGAGCTTCTAAGGCTCTCAACAATTTGGCTTCGTGATGGTTTTGCCAGTTGTCTTGCTCTAAGACTAATGCCGGATCAGCTGACGTATCTTCTAGATACTGTGCTGGTGCAAAGGCAGCAGAATCATCGTCATCATTCGGTGCGTCAAATGCTGCATCGCGAGCATTCAATCGACCTTCCATACGTCGCACTTCTTCAGTGCTAACGCCTAAATCTTTTGCAACGGCTTCGACTTCATCGTTAGTAAACCAGCCTAAACGTTGTTTGGCACCTCGTAAGTTGAAAAACAATTTACGCTGAGCTTTGGTGGTGGCTACTTTAACAATACGCCAGTTGCGTAATACAAATTCGTGAATTTCGGCTTTAATCCAATGAACGGCAAAAGAAACCAAGCGTACACCTACATCAGGATTAAAACGCTTAACTGCTTTCATCAAGCCTACGTTGCCTTCTTGAATCAAGTCGGCTTGCGGTAGACCATAACCGTTGTAGCTACGAGCAATATGAACAACAAAACGCAAATGAGATAGCACCAGCTGACGAGCTGCATCGAGGTCGCCCTGCTCCTGAAAACGGCGTGCTAGCGTGTTTTCTTCTTCGGCACTCAGTACCGATACGGCATTAACGGCTTGAACATAAGCTTCAATACTCCCCTGAGGGACTGCAAGAGCCATGCTGTTTGATAATAATGGGTTACTCATTGGTTCTCCTAATACAACGCTCGTCCTGAGCTTAATCAACTCACAGCGCCAATTCTAGCATTGATCTTTCACCAGTGCTAATTTTTAGCACTCACCACTATAGAGTGCCAGAGTGCTGAAAAGTTTCAATAGTTTATCCGTTATCTTGGTCACATTTTTGTGCCGAAAGTTGCTCAATTCAAGCCTACTGAAACAAGATTTTACACTTCTGGTGATTTCATACCATTTTGGGATTTTTTATAAGGAAATCAGGTAGTCGCACTACTCAAGAATGATTATATGCGCTGGACCGGAGGATTGTTGGGGAGCCGCGCCCGTTTAGCGTGGCTCGATTTCTCGAATATGACGACCAACCGATAACCAGGAGCCAACAAAGCCCAACGCGGTGCTGATACCAAGTAATTTAAGCACGTCTATAGCGGATAGCCCGTTCAACTCAAACTGGCTGTTATAGTGTCCTGCAAGCTGTCGTACCGGATCGCTAAGCCAATAAACGCTGCCGTTGACCATAATGAGGGCCAGCAAACCAGCAAAGATGCCGTACCAGATCCCGTTATAAAGGAATGGGCGGCGAATAAAGGCATCGGTGGCACCCACCAACTTAATGATTTGGATTTCTTCTCGCTTGCTTTGGATGGCCAGGCGAATAGTGTTGCCGACGATGAGCAGTACCGCCAAACTTAATAACGCACCGAGAGCAAACACGGCTTTTTCGGCGATGTTCATAATGGCGTAGAGTCGTCGTAGCCATTGAATGTCCACTTTAGCAATGTCTACTTCTGGGTGTACTTCTAGCTCTAATGACAGTGCTTCGGCTTTTTCTGGAGTGCTGTGGCTTTGAGTGGGCGTGATAACCAGCACATCGGGCAGTGGGTTATCTTCCAGGTGGTTTAAAGCATCACCAAAACCTGACCACTGCATAAAATCCGACAGTCCTTGCTCTTTGCCAATAAAGCGAACTTCCGCGATATTGGCGTGATTACGCAAACTGTCCGCGAGATCGGTGGATGCTTTGGCCGTTGTCGAGTCTTTAAGATAAAGCGTGATCTGGGTGGCTTGATCCCAGTTCTGATAGACACTTTGCGCGTTCTTAAGAAATATATGGAACACGCCGGGCAAAGCGAGTGCTATGGCCAGTACCGCAACAGTCATCAGGCTTGATAAAGGTGTGCGCCCAATTTCGCGCAAGCCGCCACGGCATTCTTGCACATGTTGGCGTAAGGTCATTTTTAGACGTGAAGAGAGTGTACTACCCGATGAAAAGTGGGCGCCTTTTTCTGCTGGTTTGCTCATGCGTCCGCTCCATCTCGAATGATACTGCCTTCTTTAAGCGTTAAAACGCGATAAGGTAAGCGCGCAATAAGACCCAAATCGTGAGATGCAATCAGTACGCTAACACCCACCTGATTGAATTGTTCAAACAACCCCATGATCTCGGCGGATAGCTCCGGGTCCAGGTTTCCTGTTGGCTCATCGGCTAGCAGTAATGGTGGTTTGTTAACAACGGCTCGAGCGATACCCACTCGTTGTTGTTCCCCTCCCGACAACATGATCGGATGCAGTTTTTCTTTTGATAGCAAGCCAACCTTATCAAGAGCCGCTCGCACTCGGCGGCCGATTTCTTTGTGAGGGTAGCCTGCAATAATAAGTGGGAGCGCGACATTGTCGAATACGGTGCGATCAAAAAGTAAACGGTGATCCTGAAAGATCATGCCGATATTGCGGCGGATATGAGGAATTTTGCGGCGACCCACACGACTGACATTCACATTGTCGATTAGAACCTGGCCTGTGGTTGATTTCTCCATCACACAGATCAGTTTTAACAGGGTGCTTTTTCCTGCCCCAGAATGCCCTGTCAGAAAGGCCATTTCACCGTTATCTAGAGTGAAATTCACATTTTTGAGCGCTTCATGGCCGTTAGGATAGCGCTTGTAAACCCCGTTAAATTGAATCATGTAAACCGTTTTATCTTGTTATTATGAAGGACCAGAATCATTAACTGGTCCATTAATTGGTTAAGTGATTGCCTTGATTGTACTCATTTTGTCTAGACTTTGGTGTTGGCGACTACTCACTTTCTTGAGAAAATAAAGCCTCAATAAATTCATCTGCAAAAAATGGTCTTAGATCATCAAGGCCTTCACCAACGCCGATAAAGCGAATGGGGATATTGAATTTTCTGGCCAGCGCAAAAATAACACCGCCCTTTGCCGTTCCATCCAGTTTTGTCAGAGTAATACCTGTGAGACCTACGGCTTTATCAAATTGTTCCGCCTGATTAAGAGCGTTTTGCCCGGTTCCTGCATCGACGACCAACATGACTTCATGTGGCGCGGTTGGATCGATTTTGCCCATCACGCGTTTAACTTTAGTCAGCTCATCCATCAAGTTACTTTTGGTATGTAGGCGTCCTGCGGTATCAGCAATCAATACATCTACATTTTTAGATTTAGCGGATGCTAAGGCATCGTAGATCACCGATGCACTGTCAGCACCTTCGTGTTGGGCGACCACATGAATATCATTACGTGAACCCCAGACCTGTAGCTGTTCAACAGCAGCAGCGCGGAAGGTATCACCTGCAGCAAGCATGACCGACAAACCCTGCTGTTTCAAATGCTTGGCAAGCTTACCTATGGTGGTTGTTTTGCCAACGCCATTAACGCCCACCATCAAGATGACATAGGGGCTATGCTCGTCTCGAGAAAAAGTCAGCGGCTGGGCAACAGGCTCGACCATTTCTTGAAGCAATTGCTTGAGTCGCTGCATTAAGGCTTCTGAATCTTTTAGTTCATTACGAGCGGTTTGCTGAGTCAATTCTTCAATGATGGCAGAAGTGGCTTCTACACCCAGATCGGCAGTCAGCAGCTGAGTCTCGATGTCTTCCAGTAATTCATCGTCGATTTGTTTTTTGCCTAAAACTAAACTGGCTAAACCCTCGGCTAAGTTAGAGCGGGTTTTAGTGAGTCCTGATTTTAAGCGGGCAAAAAAGCCCTGGCTCTGACCTGGCTTCTGCTGAACTTCTTCTGGCTTCTCTGTAGGGGAGTCACCAACCTCAACAACTTCTTCTGCTATTTCCGTTTCAGCAACTTCTGTCGATTCCGCTTCATCTTCTTGCTGAACTGTTTCAACCTCTGGGGTTGGAGCAGGCTCAGACTCTGGAGCAACTTCAGGCTCAATAACGGTTGTTTCTTGCACCTCTGGCTCTGCAATTTCTGGTTCAGGTGCTACCTCTTCTGCCTCGGCTTGGGAGGCTTCTGTTTCGGGTGCTATCTCTTTCTCGGCTTCAGGCTTGGCTTTTGGTTTTTTATCGCGTCGAAACCAGCCAAACAGGCCACCGGACTTTTTCTTTGTGTTAGAATCGTTACTATCTGACATAGAGCTAAAGCATTCAGTAAAAAACTGGCCGCTATCGTACCATTTTCGCAACCAAAGCAGTAGAGACCTAATGCACCAATCAACGAGAAAGCCTTCTAAAAGTGGAAGTGGCCGTGTTGGCCAAGTTCGAATTATTGGTGGGCGCTGGAAAGGCCGACGCATCAAGTTTATGGAATCAGCAGGTCTGCGACCTACTCTGGATCGAGTGCGCGAAACTCTATTTAACTGGTTGATGTACGATATTGAAGGTGCACGTTGTCTTGACCTCTTTGCTGGCAGTGCAGCCTTAGGTATTGAAGCCTTGTCGCGTGGTGCCAAAGAAGTTGTCTTTGTCGAAAAGAACCGTAAGGCATCAGATAACATCCATAATAACTTGCGCGAGCTGGAATTTTCGAATGCACGTGTATTCAATACCAGTGCCGAGGTTGTGGCGAAAAAGAACGAACAGCCTTACAACATCATTTTTATCGATCCGCCTTTTTACCAGGAGTACCTCGATAACATTCTGGTACTGATTAATAATTCCCGATTTGTGCAGCAAGGCACACAGATTTATGTGGAGCGAGAGCGACATTCGGATCCCGTTTCTTTTCCTGATAACTGGGAGTTAACAAAAGAGAAACAGGTGGGTGGGCTCGAGTTTTATCTGTTGGAAGTGACACAATTGCCAACAGAGGGAGAAGAGGCTTAAGCCCTGCCTTATAGGGAACTCCAGCCTCTTTGCTAGGGTTTACCAGGTTTTGGCTAGGGATTTTCCATCGACTTTAATGCTGCCAGAGTATTCATAGCGCCATTGTCGCCAATTCCATTTCCATTTTTGCGAATATTGAGCTGCTCGAATAACCGCTTCAAACTGATCAAAGCTGCCGTGAGTAGATTGGTTGCCCACAACAACTGCCCATGTCTGTCCGTCGATGGCGCAGGCCATAATGGATTGTTGAGTATCTTTGCAATGACGTCTGACAGCTACATAACTATCCCCCTCTCTACCTAGTACCCAATGATCATGGGCTCGTGTTTCATCAAAGCGTTCTGTGGGCCAATAGAGTGAAACGTCCTGGTCATTAAAACCAAACAGGCTTAAGTCATTGTTAGCTTTGTACATGATCAAAGCGACGTTTTCGTTTTGTTTGATATAAGGAAGGTGGGTATTAACATTCGATGAGCTGCGTTGATGCCAGTCACTTTTTACTGCTCCTGATTGTGTCCATACAGCAATGGTTCCAGTTGTTGCTGCCCACGGCCATTGCTGATGGCCTAAACGACCGCTCCAATAATCTTGCACTGATGACAACATGCTCGATTGGTTTTTATAGATATGAACCTTGGCGCCTGTTAATACAGAGCTGCGAGTGATGGATGCAAGAACTTTGGCGCCTGCTTTGGCGATCCAGCCAGGAAAACCAGAGAAGCCTGGAAACTCATCAAAGTTTTTATGGTCCCATAGGTCATATTCCTTGAGCATCCATAAAGTATCTTCGGCAACATCAGGATGAAAGTAGCCTCCTGCGCTCCATTGAAAAATGTATTTATCCTGTTTAGGTAGCGGGGCCAATAGAGCATCGAATTGCCCGAACGAATGCCCCATTATTAGTTGAGTGTTAACTTGGGGTTGCCATGAATTAAGCACGTCATTCATATCTACTTCTGTGGTAGCGAGTATGCCGCTTCCTGTTGACGCTGTCGTAGCGGGATGACCCATTCCGGTAAGCAGATAAATAATTTTATTGTGGTTAGCACCGTACGCACTGGTGTATTTATTTGTTTTATTGCGCCCTGCCGCGGGAAAAAAGGCACCTTGATCATTGGTTGCCATAAGCACCTCTTTAAGCAGTCGCTTCACTGCCTGAGTGGCCAGCATTTTGATCTCAGGATCTTCTGCGAAATCTGCCAGATTCAATAAGCCGCTCATGGTGTAAGGAAAGTACACCGACGAGAAAAACTCGTAGTAGCCGTATTCAACTTTAAGTTTTAAGTAATGTACTAAGCGTTGTCGTAAATTGGCTTCAATGGACCAGCCTTCTCTTTCATACATCAACCAAGATGATGACATCCACATAATCATGTGATTTTCTGACCAATAAACACGGGTGTCTTCGCCGCGAGTCAGCCAATAAGGAAAGCGTGACATAATGGGTAATATCTGGGCGTCGTAGTCTCGGGTGTAGTTCAAGATACGTATCAGTTTGATTAAGCGAAAATCCGATAACTCGATGGTATCCAGATCATTCAGCAATGCTTGTAAATGCTGCTGATTCAGGGGTAAGCCTGCCTGCGCGGCGATGACCAAACTGTCGCCATTGGGATTATCCAGTGCGTGTTCTATAAAGAGTTGTCGCCGTTCTTCAAAGCTTGTGGCGTAGGTGAAAACTGAAAATATACTGATGATGCCAAGTAGGAATATCCTCATAAGCAGGGATATGGATGGATACATGCTGAGCCTCGCAATAGAGTTGTGTTTCACACAAAAAATGAGGATTAATTGTATGCAACTTATTGCATAACTATAGATCTATATTGAGATGAATAACTTATTGAAATGAAGAGAAAAAGAAAGCAATAAAAAAGCCTGCATAAAGCAGGCTTTTGGTCGAGCAGTTTTTTAGATTAAGACATGCGACGACGCGCTACCAGGAATAAACCACCTAGAGCAAATAGTGCTAATGAACCTGGAGTTGGTACATTGTAGGTGAAGTTATCCATTGCGAAGTGAGTACCAGAACCATTCAGGTTATTGTTCTGTACGCCACCAAAAGATTGGAAAGACAAAGAGTCGATACCTGTGAAGTTAAGGTTGAACCAAGTTGGACCAGAAGTATCAACAGTAATGGTTTGTTGGTTAACCTGGCTACCATTTAAGAAACCGGTAATTTCGATTTGCAGGCCGTCGTTCCAAGCCGCTGTGAAGTAAGCGCCAACAAAATCAAACAGACCGTCTGAAATTTCTACGTCACTAGCAAAACCATTAAGAGCAACATAGTCACCAGAAACGGTACCAGTCTGATAACCAGAAGGAGTATAGGTTGGTGTATGTAAGATATACCAGTCGCTGCTCCAGTTCAGCTGTCCGTAGTTAGTGCCATTTAGGTTGGTGAAACCTGTGTTTCCTGTGATGTCATCAAAGCTTAAAACAGTTGAAAATGCAGAGTTTGATAATGCCAATAATGCAACCAGTCCTGCGGATTTTATAAAGCGATTCCAAAGCTTACTCATTACCCCATCTCCTATTAAATGTGAAGGATTCTGTATAAATACAATTCTTATCTAAGCAGGAGATGTGCCAGTGTGAAAATTACCGTTTTAAATCAGTGAGTTGAAATATAATTTTGTTGACAGCTGCCTGAGATTATGAGCCTTTGTAAATTTCGATGACAATATTTTGTACGATTTTATCAAAATGAGATTTTGAGGTGGTTTTTTATACTATCACTATTGAAAGTGGTTCAAATATTTAAGATTGATATCGCGGTTTGGAGATTTTTCCCGAGAAGACCTATTTATGAGATGGTTTTTTGTAAAACATTTTGACACAAAAGTGTTATATAAAGCTCGCTAAAGCGTCTTAAATACTTTCTTCTGCATTAATTACGATGTTCATACCCAGAGACTTCCAGTGGGGATGATAATAGATAAAGGAAACATCGTATTTGAGTGATAAAGGCGTGTCGTTGTTATCAAACTTTCCCTTTATGGTCAGTACGCCTTCTTCGTTCAGATTCGGTTCTTCGACCAGCTGTATGTCTCCAATCATATATTGGCTAATGTCGATATTGCGCTCAGAAAAGGGGCGATAAAGCTCGATAAGTTGTTGTTCTGTAAACTGGTTTTTGTAGTCATCTGACATCTGATCAAGATAATCTTTGTAATCCATCTGGGTGATGGCATTGGCAAGTTGATGTAACTGACTGGTTGATAATGCTTGTAATCTGGCAATAGGAGGGACTTGCGTTGGCTTAGGTAACTCGCCTTGCTCATCAGTACGAAATACCTTTTCTCCATTAATGATCATTGTCCAGTAGCCATCTTCCAAATAAGGAGGCTCATTAACAATGAGTGACTGCTTAGAAAACCAGTGGCTTACTTTAATAGCTTTGTCGGTCAGTTGATCAACTGAGCCAGAATATTCTTGCTGCGCTTTTGTCGATTGGTAGTTTAACCTCCCCTCGGTAGAAATCTGCAGAGAGGTCTGATGGTTTTTCCAATGGCCTGCATAATGATGTTTATTAGAAGGCAAAGGTTGGGTGCAGGCTTGTAATAAGCCCAGACTGATAAGCAATACCAAGATACGCTGCTGCATAGCAAATTCCTTCTTGCAGAAATAGAGAGTGTCCTTCATTGGGCGCTAAGTATAAACCAAGCTTTTAGCAAGAGCATGTCAATTTTTGCTAAATATAACCTCTTGTTGAGATTATGTTTTTTGGGCGTTTATTCCTTAAGCAAAGTGCTGCGAAATTGGCCTGGTGTTTGACCTATGATGCTCTTAAATGCTTTACGAAACGCGACTTCTGACTGATAACCACATTCCTCTGCAATTAGCGCAACATTAAGATCGCTGGACATTAAAAGTTCAGATGCTTGCCGCATGCGCCACTCTGCGAGGTAACGCATAGGGGTCTTTCCGACCAGATGTTTAAATTTATCGGCAAAGGCAGATCGGCTCATTGCTATTTCTTGGGCTAGCCGTTCCAGCGTCCAGCTGGTTGACGGTTGCTGATGTATTTTATTCAGTGCTATTCCTATTTTGGGATCAAACAAGGCTGCCAGTAGACCCTGATTGATGCCCTTCTCTATTTGGCTGCGCAGTATGTGAATAAACAAAACATAGGCCAGTTCATCCACCACAACACCACTACCCTGCTGCTGATTTTCTAACTCGCTGATCAGTAAATTCATCAGAATCATGGTGTTACTTATTTTGCGAGTGTCTTGTAATGACAACAGAATGGTATTGTCCAAAGAATCGAGTAAGGGCCACGATTGACTGCTGTTGAAATCAAAGAAGCCGCAAACCATATTGGTGGTTGGTAAGTCCTGAGCATTGTCGGTAAGTTGATTAACGAGTGCTTTGTCAGGCTCGACCGCTGAGTTTGACAGAGTATGAGGTGAGTCGTGTGGAAACACCACCAGATCGCCGCTGCTAAGTGGTATTGGTTTCTGATCTGGTTGATGGAGCCAGGCTTGACCTGAGTTAATCAGATGAAAAGGCACCTGACGCTGCCCTGATGTGTCGACCGCCCAGGTTCCGCAAAAGTCGGTATGAAGGTAGATTTCGGCGGTTAAGCGTAAACCTCGTAAAATATTACTTAAAGCGTCTTCTTTCATAATGGTTTGGACGATCTGCTAATAAATCGATACTAATAGGCATAGCTCGTATTTTTTAAAAGTTTATAGTAACTCCTGTATGTGATTAATCAATCCCCCTTTGGTGAATTAGGAGTTAAACATGAAAATATTTCGACAGTTAAGTGTTATTGGTCTGGTCTTGCTGGCAGTTACCTTATCCTCTATTACCCACGCCGGAACGCCTAAAACCCGAGCGGATGGCGTAACAGTTATTCATCTGGATGAGTACAGCGGTTATTTTTCGGCTCATGAAACGGTTGCAGGCCTAAAGCCTGGTAAGTACGAGTTTGTCGTAACCAACAAGTCCGATAAATTGGTCGGTTTTCAGATACAGAATTTTAAGTCTCAAGAAACTTTAGATATGTTTCCTCTAGAGCCAGGTGAGCAACGAGTCTCCAAAGTAACGATCACCAAGGACGGTGTACGTTTTCGTTGCCCTATTAATCCCACTCCTTGGTATGATCTGGATGTGATTAAGTAACTTTATAAAGTAAAGCGGTGAGAGCCGCTTTACTTCAAACTGATTTTTAAACCCATTTCTTTTTTCATATACAGTAATGCTTCGGCATTTCCTTTTGCATCATCTACGGGATGATGCGTGTGTTTGGTTTTTCTTAAATGTTTAAAGTTTTTAAACATATCTCCCACCATGCCTTTATATAACGACCCTATATTGGTTGAACTAAAACCAAAAGGATTGCTACCCGTAAAATGAATAAAGTACCAATTGATAAACTGCCAGTCGAAACCATTATTGTCACTAAAAAACAGTGGTCGTGAACGAGCATGTTCGGCAATCCATTGTGTGAACTCGTTCATAGTTTTTTCTGGTGTTGGAAATTCGAGTGTTTCTTGGCGATTAAATCCAGAAACAGCGAGTGCCTCAGGAATCCATTGATCACTGATGGGTTTCATACGACCATAAAAAGTATGTTCCAGTGATTCATCTAATACAACAGCACCAAAAGAAATCATAGAGTAATCACCTGGAATAGGGCCGTCGCTTTCTACATCCACTACAAAAATAGTCATAAGGGCTAGTTGCTCCTTGTTAAAGTCCATTCAAAAAATAGGTTATTTGATAATGTGAATTTTACACAAAGTTTTATTCCGTTACGAATATTTATTAGCGCAGGCAAATTATTTATTCATTTGAGACCGGGTTATCAAATTACAAACGCGAACAAAAAAGAAAATAAATTTGTCGATAAAAATGTGAATTGCTTCCAATAAAAAAATTATTTTAACTTTAGTCTGCCTGCCATTACTCGAATTGAGAGTTTTCTAGTCTGGTTTGTCGTCGATGTTAGAAGTCTCTTAAGGACATTATCTATCAATAGATGATAATAAATATTCAGGAGAAATAGCGTGCATAAAAATACTCTACGTCATCATTTTAAAAAAGCGATCGTTTCATCACTCGTGATTACTGCATGTGCTGCTTCGGCTAATCAGCCCGAGCGTTACGTAGTAAAATTTAAAGAAGGTTGGGATGGCAACGCAACTTCTACAAAAATGATGAGCAAATACGAGCGAGCACAAAGAGCGCAAAAAAATAAATCACGTATTGCATCCATCGGCGGTAAAGTTAAACAGACTCTTGTTCGTGGCAATGCTGTTGCTGCTATCCTGACAGCAGAGCAAATGAAAAACTTAGAAAGCTCTGGTGTGATTGAGTCAATCGAAAAAGATCCATTGCGTCATTATCCTGAGCCATTGGTTAATTCTAGTATTTCTCCTCAAGCTGAATCGGTACCTTATGGTATTGGAATGGTTCAAGGTGACAAAGTCAGTGATGCGAATACTGCATCGGTAAAAGTTTGTATTACTGATACAGGTTATGATCGCAACCACGAAGATTTGCGTCCATACAATGGTTCTAACATCAGTGGTAGTGATAACACTGGTACAGGTTATGACACTGGAGACTGGTATAACGACGGCCATGGTCATGGTACTCACGTTGCAGGAACCATTGCTGCTATTGGTAATAACGGCGTTGGTGTTGTTGGTGTAAATCCTAGTGACCAAGTTGGTTTGCATATCGTAAAAGTATTTAACGATAGTGGAAACTGGGCTTATGGCTCTGATATGGCCGTTGCTGTAGAGCAGTGTATTAACTCTGGCGCAAAAGTCATTAGCATGAGCTTAGGCGGTGGTGGACAAAGTTCTTCAGAAAGAGCAGCGTTCCAAGATGCATACGACAATGGTGTTTTATTAATTGCTGCCTCTGGTAATGATGGAACAGCAAGTGGTAATGATGCGTTTTCTTTTCCTGCTTCATACGACATGGTTATGTCTGTTGCTGCTATTGATCGAAATAAAAATGTCGCCAACTTCTCGCAGAAAAATTCACAGGTAGAAATTGCAGCTCCCGGTGTTAATGTTAATTCAACATTGCCTGGCAATCGTTACGCGGCCTGGTCGGGTACTTCAATGGCAACACCTCACGTATCTGCGGTAGCGGCATTAGTATGGAGTCACTTCCCAAGCTGTACTAATGCAGATATTCGTCAGGCATTAAACGCAACAGCTCAAGATCTTGGAGCTAATGGTCGTGACCAAGCTTATGGTTTTGGTTTAGTGCAAGCGAAATCAGCTTATGACTACTTAAATCAGAATGGTTGTTCTGGTGGTAATGGTGGTGGAGGCGGCGGTGGCCAGCCTGGTGATGATGAGCTAACTAATGGCCAGAGTGTTTCTACCTCAGCGGCAAAAGGCGAAGAGCTTCACTATTACGTTGATGTTCCTGCAGGTGCTAGCAACTTAAGTATTTCGTTGTCTGGTGGTTCTGGTGATGCTGACCTTTATGTTAAGTCGGGTGCAAAGCCAAGTGTTTCTAGCTACGACTGCCGTCCTTACAAAAATGGCAACAACGAAACTTGTGTTATCGATCAGCCAAACACTGGACGCTATCAAATCATGTTGCGTGGCTATGCGGCTTTCTCTGGTGCTAACTTAAAAGTATCTTATGATGAGTCAAATGGTGGCGGTAATGCTGGTGGCGAATTTACCGATAGCAACTTATATGCAAGTCGTGGTCAGTGGTTATATTATGTGATTGATGTTCCTGCTGGTACATCTGAGCTAAATGTTAACATTACTGGTGGTTATGGTGATGCGGATCTGTATCTAAATCATGGCCAGGTTCCAGGCACAAACCGCTACGCTTGTCGCCCTTATAAAAATGGTAATAACGAAGCCTGTACTATCCGTAATCCACAAGCTGGAAAATGGTACATCGGTCTTCGAGCTTATCGTACCTTCTATGGTTTATCGCTTTCTGGTAAGCACCAGTAATCGATAGGGAGTGTAATAGCTTTGCACTCCAGATAGTTTTGAAAGTGGTTGAGTGAATCATTGCACCCCCAGTAAATGGTCCGCTCAATCGCTTTCTTGTTTCTGGGCTTTCTTCCAACCCAATGTTTTGTCGTGGTATGATGCCGCCAATTAAATTGGTCATGTGAAGGAACTCATTGTGTCTGCCCGTCAGTATAGCGCTGTTATATTTTTATCTATCTTACTTATCTTTTTTATTGCGCCTATCAAAGCAACGACTCCAGAACTAGAATGGATTAGCGGGTATGCTATTGATGGTGTCGACAATCTAGAGCCTTCGGGTTTAACTTATTGCAATGAACGTTGGCTATTTGTCTCAGATAAACACAGCCGTGTTGTTTTCGAGCTAGCTATCCAGAAAGATTCCCCTGCCGTTAATACTAAGGTGTATAAAACCTTAGCCGATGTTCCTGAACCTCCATCATCTGACTTTCCATTTCTTATGCAGGTACAGCGATTCTTTGCTGAACTCTTTGGTATTACTGGTGGCTTTGATTGGGAAGGTATTTCTTGCGATCAAGAAGGCAATATTTATTTGGCGAGCGAGTATTATTTTTCGGTGTTAAAAGTTGCGCAAGATGGAACTTATCAGTGGATTGCAAAAAACTTATATCAACAAGGCGTTGAGAAGGGATTGTTTGCTTATAACAACGCTTACCTTGAAGGGATCACGATAACAGATGATTCATTACTTGTTGTTGCAGAACGCCAGCCAAGAGCTTTTATTCAAATTGATTCAGAAAGCGATTCTCAGATAACTGTAGATTCGAAAGGAATAAAAACAGAACAAGGTGTTAATGTTGATTTTACTGGTCTGTATTTTCGCGATAAAAAATTATATACGCTAGAGAGAAATGAATATCAAATATGTGAGAGGAAATGGCCTGAGCTGACTAAAGAGCGTTGTTTCTCATTTGAAAAAATATCTCGTTCTATAGAATGGGGATACGATAAAGATATTTATGGATTGGCAGAAGGTGTAGCAATGAACGAAAACCAACTTGCCATTATTATTGACAATAATGGTGATAGCCGATTGTCGAATGCCAAAGATAATCGTCCTGCATTATGGCTGTTTAAAAATCCTTTTACTCAATAATAAGAAAAGCCATCGGATAGCTTCCGATGGCTAATACTCTATTTAAGGTGCAACGGAGTGCAGTAAAGACGTACCCCAACCTAAGAGTCTGCCATCTTTAAAAATAACGGGCGTTGTTTCGTCTCGGGTTGTTTCACCATCCGAATGACGGTGTTGAGTACGATAATATAAGATGGTGTAACGGCCATCGTCTTTTTCAAACCCTTCTGAGTCTGCAGCTTCGCCAAGTATGTCACTTACTTGAGCAATGGATGAACCGATTTGCAATTGGCTGATCAGTTGACGATTTTTTTCTTGGGTTTCTTTCCAGTCACCAGAATAGCGGTCATGATCACCGCCTACGGCGATTACGCATCCGCTTAACATTGATACTGCGATGATGGCAACGATACTTTGCTTAATCATTTTCTTTGACTTCCCCCGTGTCAGGTATGGTGTATGCGTTATTCGAATTCCATCGACATATAAACCTTCGAGTGGTCGATGGGTTGCACTTTCCAATATGATAATGAGAAAAATGCAACGATGTTCATCAGAAAAGTAACAAAATTTATAACACTTGTTCGAATACTGGCTAATGGCTCCGCTACTACAGAAGCTTTAGTTATTATACCTGCTTCAGGTGAATCCAAGCTTAATGACAAGGGAAAGTTGCCGAGATACACTGAACAGAATCCTACTGTTCATATTTTTTCAGCCATGACCGATATCAAAAAACAAACCTGTGCCGTCGTTGGTAATCCTATCGAGCACAGTCGCTCACCAGTTATTCATCAGTCTTTTGCTAAGCAATGCGGGCTATCGCTCGACTATCAAAAGATTCTTGCAACGCCCGAGGATTTCGAGACCAGAGTTCGTCGATTTTTCGAGCAAGGCGGTATTGGTCTTAATATCACCTTACCCTTCAAAGAAACTGCTCATGCTCTTTGCGACCAACTCAGTGATGTGGCTGCTGCCTGTGGTTCGGTGAACACCCTGTCTATGACTCAGCAAGGACAGTTATTGGGCGACACCACCGATGGGGCTGGTTTAATTAACGACTTGAAACATAAGGATATTTCTATAGCAGGAAAAGCGGTGCTGGTGCTTGGCGCAGGTGGAGCTTCGCGTTCAATTTTGCCGCAATTATTGCTGGCAGGAGCTGATGTTTTTTTGGTAAACAGGACGCTGTCAAAGGCATTGGAGTTGAAACGACAGTTTGCTGAGTACTCCAATTTATCGGTATTGAATACAGAACAAGACGCCTTGTCTTCGATTGATCTGGTTATCAATACTATGTCGTCGCAAGGCGAGGTGTGGTTAGAAAAATTGAACTTAAGTGATTGGTCTTCTGTATGTGTTTATGACATAAGCTACGGTCAACGAGCGGAGGCTTTTTTGAGCTATTGCCAAAACAAAGGGTGCCTGGCAAGTTATGATGGTTGGGGAATGTTGGTTGAGCAGGCGGCTCTCTCTTTTTTCTGCTGGCATGGAAAAATGCCAGATACTCAGACACTCACGATCCCGTCAGAATAGATCAACGTCACCCGAGTCCATTGATTTTTGGTTGACGGCTGAGCGCATACCCTGAAGTTCTTGCGTTTTTTTGTTGAGTAATTCGCGAAAGCTTTTTATGGACTCTTGCTCTCGGTTATCTATTAATATGCTGCGAGATTGTGATGCAAAATCCGTCATCTCAGATACCCGTTGTCTTAGATAGGCGAGCAGTTGTTGCAACATATCTTCAAATTGCAATGAGGTAATGCCTTCGTTAATGTGATTCTTAATATTTTCGACCAGCTCATTCACGTGATTACTTTTGTCTTGTGCGATATTAATTGTTTCGGTGACTTCTTGCCATAAACTCTCGATTTTGTTGCTGGCGTCATGAGCCGTATGCTCGTCCATTTTTGATATCTTTTCGACATGCTTATCGATATCGGCAAGCGATGTGCTCATATCTTTGATCTGTATGGCGATGTTGTTACTGAATTCCTGAGTATTACGTGACAGGGCTCGTACCTCATCGGCTACCACGGCAAAGCCGCGTCCAACCTCACCTGCTCTTGCTGCCTCGATGGCTGCGTTAAGTGCGAGCAAGTTGGTTTGTTCGGTAATGCCATTGATGTCATTGAGCAGTGAGTTCACTTTGTCGAGGTTAGACATGACAACGGAAAACTTACGATTGATATCGTCGCCCACTTTACGCGCTTCGTCGATGGATTGTGCCATAGTGGAGAATAAATGGCGGATGGTGTCACCGTAGTTATTTAACTCCAGATGTTCTACATTCACCGATTCGGTCAATTTCGAGATCTCTGATATCAGTTCCGACAATAACTGCTGTTGTGACATTGAGGAACCGTGAAGCCCGGTGAAGCTACCTGACAATTGGCTGCCAGCATTGTCTATTATTTCACTTGCTTGTTCTAAACGCTCGTTGATAAGCGCAAGCTCATTTTCGTTAAAACTAACGATCTGCTCTAATGCTTCTAAATCATCCGAGTTGTTCTGGGTGTCTGGCATGATTACTGGCACTTCCGGTGTTGGTGTGGTTGATTTCTTTAAACTAAAAGCAACGGCTACTAACAGTGCAATAACAAAGGCGATAGCCATCCACTTCATCTCAAATAAAACCGCAGCCAAAACTCCCAGAGCACAAATACTGACAAGAATGGGTTTTATATCAAATGATTTGGATTCCATGGGCTACTAGTAAAAGAACGCTATGAACCTAAGTGTAGCCCAGAATAGAAAAAGCAGAGAGGAGGAGTCTAATTTTGTTTCGGAGGGATAAGATATTGGTCTTTGAGTTTTACGTAGTTCGCTGCTGAATATTCAAAAAATGCGATTTCTTCATCAGTGAGTTCGCGAATTTTGCGCGCTGGCGAGCCAACCCATAAAAATCCACCTTCCAGTTCTCGTCCTGGTGGAACAACACTATTAGCACCCAAGACAACGTGAGAGTGAATATGTACATCGTCCATAACCACAGAGCCCATACCAATTAATACTCTGTCTTCGATTCGGCAACCATGGAGCATCGCTTTATGGCCGACGGTCACATCACTACCAATAACCAGATCGTGCCCGTCAGGATTGTAATGGCTAGCGTGAGTCACATGACAAACTGCACCATCCTGAATACTGGTTCTGGCGCCAATTTTAATGGAATGGACGTCCCCTCGAATCACTGCCATCGGCCATACCGAGCTGTCGTCACCAAGGGATACAGCACCCACTACCAATGCGGTAGGGTCGACAAATACTCGCTGCCCTAACTCTGGATTTATGTCACCAAAAGCGCGTACGGCCATGATAATCCTCTATATGTTGACTTGTATTTTATTATTAGTGGCTGAATTGTAATGGTTTGCTGCAAAACAGCAAGCAGCTTGTTAAGTTTTCCACAAGCTATCCAGGGCCTGATGTCTGGATCTTAGCTCAAAAATCTGTGATTAAAAAATCGTCATGGCGAAACTTGGCAGATAGGAGTCCATATTGATTTTTTGCCTCTAGATAGAGCCTTTGGGCTTAGGCGCATTAAACGGCTTCTGTGGGTGGATGCGGTCTCCCACAGAAGTCTAAAAAGTGACGGGTATCCTTGGCTTAGAAGCTGGTACCAAAACTCAGATAAGTTTCTTGTTGTCCTAGCTGGTCATCATGACCATCAGCGTAGCCGAGCCGAAGTGTTATGGGCAAAAAGTAAAACAATCTTAGTTGGGCGTGCAGTTCAACACCCGCGCTACTAAACGTATTGTCACCTGCCCCACCAAAAACCCGTCCACGATCATAAAACACCGAAGCAGAGAGTTCCTCTATCCCTATGGGCGGTACCATGGCAGTGCGTTCTATATGTTTGATGGGCAAGCGCCATTCGGCCGTGGTTAATCGTAAATGACGTCCTCTGAGTGCCGAGAGGTTTTCTTCGTATCCTCGCAGTGCATAGCTGTATTGAATGATGCCGGGTGAGACCTGAAAATAGGAGTCGCTAAAATTACCGCCCATTTCAAATATCTGGCTGCCCCGCTCTGCGCTGGCGGCGACAAAGCGCAGAGCCAGCGCATGCTCATCCACCAGTTGAATATATTCACGCCAGTCGAGTACCGCTGATTTGCCATAAAAGCTGCTATCAAAAATATCGCTGCTGGCAAGGCTCAGGCGTAAGCTGCGACCATCGTTGGCGCTGATTGAGCGGGCAAAGTATTGGGCGGAGTTATAGCTCAATACGATACCGCCCAGGGTGTTTTTAAATTTAGCATCATAGAAAGCCTGGTCATTGAACCAACGACCAAAAGATGAATGTTCAGCAGATACTGCAAATTCCAGATCCCATTGATGATTCACAAAGGTCCAGGGAATGTGATAACCCAGTTTGGCTTTTCGTTCTCGCTCAAAGAAGTCGATATTGGGGCCGGGATCTACATCGAAGGTATTACGAATACTAAATTCCCACTGATGATTGAACCAATAATTGGCAAATAAGTTGGGGAACAGACGCTCCACATCGAAGCTTACCGCTGCGAAGTAGAAGTGATTTTCGAGCGCGTCCTGGCCGCTGGTTTGGGCCCCTACTTCCAGCGTCTCGCCATCACCAACAACAAAGGGAAACCACCATTTAGGCGCCAGGCTGTCCCAGGATGAATAAGGCGTGATAGTAAAGTCTATTTCTTCGGTTGGAGTGACCAGCGGTGGGATATGCCAGCGAGATTCTGTTTGTAGCTCGATGGGTTGAGCCGTCGGCTGATAGGAGAATATTTCATAGCCTTTATGGGTGTACCCAATAGAGAAGTGCTTACCTTCATGGGCGAGTGTTTTGAATAAACCCTGGGTGCTGGTCGATTCCTGAGTTAATTGCTGCTCTGTTAGATCCCAGCGATAACTATTAAAAGATCCATCACGATCAGAACTAAAACGAATGGCAGTATCATTGGCAATAAAATCTGGATGCCATTGGTGAGCATTGTCTGCTAGTAGCCGCTGCCATTGTCGTGTATCCATCGAGAATAACTCAATGTTAGCCCGAGGGTGCCCTGAGCGCTGAACCGATGCCGCCAGAGTCTTGTTATCTTTCGACAAAGTGAGGTGAGAAACGATGACATCCTGTTGGCCTTTCCATAGGGTTTCTGCAACAAGGCCTGTTGTCGAAAGTCGATCAATCTGAAAGATCCCATTTTCTGCTTTGAGTGCAATAATGTAGTCGCCATCGCTGCTCCAGACACCTTCAGTATAACGAGCGCAGCGTGTTAAGCGAGTAAAGTCATGAGTTTGTTCATTGTAGTGATAGAGATCGTAATTAAGGCGAAACTCATCGCAATACTCGGGCTGAGCAATCAATAGACCTTGGATGGGATGATGATCGATATTCGCGAAGATATTGATATCCACCAGATGCTGTTCGTCACCATTATTTGAGCGTTTAATCAAAGCGGCTTGATGGACACCGTCATTTTTAACAATAAACAGCTCACCATCATCATTCATGGCAAAGTCAGATTTAAAGAAGCCATCATCGGTTAGCGCTTCGATAGAGTGTTGTGCGTTGACGGTCATGAGTTTGTTGCGCAAATAACTTTCGAAGTCTTTCCACAACGCATTGAGATCTTTGCCAAAGTTTTGCTCAAAGCTGGTGTTTAACATAAAAGGAATAAAGTTATTACTGTAGTTCTCGATAAGTGACTGCACTTTATCTTTACCATAAGTCACACTTAAAAATTCGAAGAAGTAATAACCATAAAGATAGCGAGCATTGAGTGGCCAACTGCTACTTGCCATATTAACTTCTGCTACCGATTTAAACCCATGCTTGAGCTCGGCTCTCATCATCATGGCAAATAGAGTGCTTTGACCACGACCTCGATGCAGGGTTGCATCCGTTTCGTGATAAGTTGCGAAACCCTCAACTAACCAGGATGGCTGGTAGCTATTAGGAAACAGAAAAGCAAATCGACCTAATACGGTTTTCAGGTTTTCTGTTGGGCCGTGGCTCTTGTCCAGATGCAGAATATGAGTGTATTCGTGGCGAATTAAGGTTTCTAACCAGGAGTTAAAATCCATTGCGCCTGCGCTGGGTGGATGTACAAACAGAGCTGAACGGTTAAAAGGGAAGAAGGTTGCGTAACCGTTCGCAAGATCGGTGTGATCCGTTAATATCAGATGGGTTTTTTGTTCGGGTTGCCAGTTGATTTCTTTACTTAATTTATTGTGTATTGCTTCTGCCAGGCGGGCAGTGCGTTTGGCCAGGGCTTCCTGATCATCACTGTAGTGTATTTTAAAGTGAGCACTGCTAAGGGTTTGCCAATTTAAGGAAGGATCGAAGGCCCAGACATTGTTAACAATAACCGCTAAAAAGCATAACAACCAAACACACAATAAACGCATAGAGCACACCTTGTATAAATTATGCTCTGATTATATATGGATTTGATATCAAAGAAAGAGATTTATAGCGCAAGTGTGCGCTCGGTGGGCAGTCTGTTTATGCAGACAAACTGCTCATCACCTGGCTATAAGTCCAAACTTCCCAGTCGTCTTTGTTAACCGCCGTCTGCTCGGCTTCGTAATCGGCAACAATAATGCGTTTAAGTTCTGGCCAGGCGATTATTGCGCTGTAGCTTTCGCCATCTACTGTGGGGACTGAGTAGTAGATTTCGGGTAGGGATAATTCATGCTGTTGAAAATAATAAAGTAACCCATGCCAACTCGGATCGATGTGTTGACGCATTTGCTCCCAGGTCAGAGAAGTCTGCGGATTATTTTCTTTCCACTCCAGGTAGCGATTGCGAAGTGTTGTTAGTGCGTCTTTCTCTTCGCTCGAGTTGGGTGTTGGGAAATAATGCGAATCATAACATTGGACAAATTCATCAAAGTTAAAGTTTGTTGCAATATCAGCTGGCTCCAGGTTAAAACCTTGGTAGTTGAGCTTAGATAAGCAAAACTCGCAGACACTCAGTTCAGAGGTTTGATTCGGTAGTTCTATTTGAGCCAGATTGGTACCCGCCCAGGCTGATTGAGTGGATGACTCCAATGCTGTACAACAAGTCGTAAGATGTATGCGATGGCGAAAATTCTCTCTTAGTTCATCATCTTCGCATTCCTTCACATCAACGCCATAAACAAAAACAGGCACATCACGGTGTTTCCAGCCGGTGATACCTGATTGTAGTTGATCGAGTGTTATAGCCAAGCCTCGTTTAAGTTCTGATGCAAACGACACAGGTTGTGTTGTTGGTTTTATTTCTGTCTGGGGGGAGTGCGATTTATTGTCGGATAATACTTGTGATTCTGATGTTGTGGAGGGTACGCTGTTATCAGCATCAGCATCAGCATCAGCATCAGCATCAGCATCAGCATCAGCATCAGCATCAGCATCAGCATCAGCATCAGCATCAGCATCAGCATCAGCATCAGCATCAGCATCAGCATCAGCATCAGCA
>NZ_JAMXSB010000013.1 GCF_024124665.1 Pleionea sp. CnH1-48 | reverse complement strand
GCGAGGGTCGTTTGTATCGAACGGGAGACTGGGTACGTTACCTTGACGGTGGTGTGTTGGAGTATGTTGGTCGTGCGGACGAGCAGGTTAAGGTTCGAGGCTATCGTATTGAGCTGGGTGAGATCGAACACTGTGCCATGCAGATGTCTGGCATCAAAGACTGTGTCGCTTTGGTACGCACCAACCGAGGTGGTGATCACCGTATCGTTGCGTATGTTGTTAGTCAGCATGACAAGGATGGGCAAACAGAAACCATTAAGCGTCATCTATCATCAAAGCTTCCTGACTATATGGTGCCATCTTCTATTTTAATGGTTGATCACATTCCATTAACCACAAATGGAAAAGTCGATAAAGATGCGCTTCCTATGCCTGATTATTCGGTGGATGAGAGTTCCTTCAGAGCACCACAAACAGAGACCGAAAAAGTATTAGCAAATCTTTGGGCTGAGCAATTCAGTTTAGCTTTAGACAAAATCAGCGCGACCGCAAACTTCTTTGATATGGGCGGTCACTCACTGATGGTTATGCGTTTGTTGGCAGGTATTCGAAAGCAACTTACATGCACTCTCACCATTGTGGATGTATTTAATCATCCTACGATAGAGGAACTGGCAAGTTGCATTGATTCGCGAGACTCAAGCCTGTCTGATGGCTTCGCTGATGCTGTTGAGGTGGGTGGAGATTGTATTGTTAAGTTGAACGAATCAAATAGTAAGCATAACGTATTTAGCTTCCATGCTGGTGCTGGTACTGCATTTATTAATCGTGACATAGCAACTGGATTGTCAGATGTTGCCAACATCTACGGTTTACAACCGCCACAAATTTATCTCGGTCGACGCTTCGACACTATGAATGATATGGCAGCGTTCTATGTTGAGTTGATTCGTAAAGTGCAACCGAAAGGTCCTTATCATTTATTTGGTTTCTCAATGGGAGGTGCTTTTGCTTATGAAGTTGCAAATCAACTGGTCGCCAAAGGAGAAGAGGTTGGCTATCTAGGGTTATTGGATACGCCTTATCTTTCTTGGCAGCAAGATAACTCTGACAAACCTTGGTACTTCCCCTTACGCCGTGCATTTAGAGGTTATCTGGATGTTGAGCTGGATTTTGATTGGGATAGCCTTGCCCCAATGACTGAAGCAGAAGGATTTGAGGTCCTTAAGTCTGTGTGTATGCAGCAAGACATTACTGTTGAAGGGGTACAGCCAGAAGAATTTATTCGTTACTTCCAGTTCTATTGCGACATGTACTGGATGTATGGGCGTTATCAATCAACAACCACCGAACTTGATATTTCTGTTTTTGTTGCGCGAGGAAAAATTCCTTCAACAGCCAGAGCGAATGAGTGTTTGGATTGGGACAAAGCAACCACGGGTAACGTCACAGTCACACCCGCGGAAGGGGGGCATACCAGTATGTTACTGCCTCCAAATATTGATGGTTTAACTAAAAATATTCGACAGCAACTGATAAAGGAGCTAGGACATGAGTAACTTTGAAAATATAGGCAACATTGAAGATCTTGGCGGCATTCAGTTGTTGATAAATGTTGAGCAGGGCGAGCTTAAACTTAAGGATTGGGCAAAGAAGCATGCTCCTTCGATTAATGAGTGGCTGTCTTCGCAAGGTGCTCTTTTGATCCGTGGTTTAAATATTATGGCGAGCCGTCAGTTCGGTGACTTTTTAACAAATGTATTTGGCAGTGAGTTGTTATCTTATAGCCATCGATCAACACCAAGAACAGAACTTAGAGGGAATGTTTATACCGCAACGGAGTATCACTCTGACCAGTTAATCCAACAACATAATGAGCAGGCTTACACCAATCTTTGGCCCATGAGAATCGGCTTCTTTTGTATGCTTTCTAGCGATCAGGGGGGAGAGACGCCTATTGCTGACAGCCGAGAAATTTATAAAACGATACCAGAGCATATTCGTAACGCTTTCGCTGATAAATGTGTGATGTACGTGCGCAATTTTTCTGAGCTGGATTTGCCTTGGACCGAAGTGTTTTGTACTGAAGAACGTTCTGAAGTAGAGGCTTACTGCAAAGAAAATGATATTCAATTTGAGTGGCTTGCTGATGGCGGGCTTCGTACCAAACAAATATTACCAGCGGTTGTAAAACACCCAGATACTCAAGAGTGGATTTGGTTTAATCAAGCTCATCTGTTTCATGTATCAGCACTAGAAGAAGATATACGACGAGAACTTATCCACTCTCGAGGCAAAGAAAATCTGCCGCGCAACACCTATTTTGGTGATGGTAGTGATATACCGGATGAGTATTTACAGGAGATTCGGGATATTTATCAAGCTAAGAAAATTAAGTTTGAGTGGCAAAAAGGTGATGTCATGTTGCTTGATAACATGTTGTTTAGCCACGGGAGAGAGCCCTTCTCTGGTGAGCGAAAAGTACTGGTTGGTATGTCTGTTCCATGCAGCAGTTCATCATTAACTCAATCATAACGTTGGAACTGAGTAATGCAGAATATAGAAGCGTTCTTAAAAGAAGTGAATTATGCTTACAATAATGTCACGTTCTACAAAGACAAATTAGATAATTTAGGTATAGATCAAGCTGCTTTGAAAGCTGAATCTTATGCCCATGTATTGCCTTTTACAGAAAAGAAAGATTACCGACGAAACTTCCCTAAAGGTGTTTTAGCTAAGGGGTTTTCGCTTAATCATCCAATGTTAAACAAAAGCCAAAGCTCTGGAACAACAGGTGACCGATTAGTTACTTTCGAGGTTGGCATGAATTTGTTGCGTAGAGCTTTGTCGTGTGCAGAAGCCAACCCCATCATTGCTGATGTTTTTGCCAAGCCGGGAAGAAAAATTTGTCGTTATGCCGCGCCTAACTGCTCTGATGTTGAATGTGCAAACCCCCATAGCACAATGGAAGATCGCCTGCTGGCTGATGGTACGCTGGTGCTTCCTGTATACCACGACCTGTTAACAACGTCAGAAGAACTTATAGAGCGAGCTATTAGTGAGATCTATGAGTACAAACCCGATCTTTTTTATGTTGATCCTACACATTTTGCTTTTTTACTCAGAGAGTTTAAAAAGCGTGGGTTGAAGCCACCAAAAGTTCCTGTTATTGCCTCATATTCGGCAGTGACACAAGTGAGCCGACGTCAAATTTGTGAGTTTTTTCCAGCGGAGTATTTTGTTGAGTTGCTTTCTTCGTCAGAGATGGGATGGATTGCAATGGAGTGCCCTCAAGGACATCTCCACCTTAATGAAAATGGCTTTTTCTTTGAGATGATTAATCAACAAGGTGAAGCTGCGAGCAAAGGAGAGCTTGCCGAGTTATGTATTAGCAGTATTGATCAGGGGGCATTGCCTCACATTCGTTATCAAACAGGTGACATGGTGACTTACGTTGATGATACCTGTTCGTGTGGTCATAGTGGGCGACAGATTTTTATGGAAGGACGTTCATCTCAGTTCATCAAGCATAATAATGAGGCATCAATATCACCTTTAACTGTAGACAGAGCGATAGGTGCGCCTGAATGGTTAGACTTATACAAGTTTGAACAAATAGGCAGTGCAAACTTTACTCTTAAAATGATGGTCAACGAACGCTTTAGTGAGTCTGATAAAGAGGTTTTGATTACACGTATCAAAAAGGCTTTTGACGATGATATCAGTATAGAAGCTTCTGTAGTTTCTTACATTGCCTCGGATCGTTCTGGGAAATTTCAATCTGTAAAAGGATCTAAGTAGTGATGAATAAAGATTTAGAGACCATAGACTTTAGTGGTGACTTTCCTGGTTTATCGTATCAAATTGATGGCGAGCCGGTTTTCTACTTGGATAATGCCGCGACGACTCTCAAACCAAAGGCCATGGTTGATGCCGTTAACGAATATTATTTAGGAGTGTCTTCGAATGTTCATAGAGGCAAAAGCTATGCATTAGAAATGGTTTCGAACCGTTATGAAGAGGCTCGTTACAAGGTTGCAGACTTGCTCTCTTGCTCTGGAAATGAAATCGTATTTCTGCGTAATACAACCGAGTCTATTAATCTGGTTGCCAAAGGCCTGCAATTAGATAAAAGCGATAAGGTGATCGTCTTCTCTGACGCGCACCATTCCAATTTATTACCCTGGATGAATGAAGCCAGTATTGAGTGTGTTCGAACAAACCCACAGGGCGGACTTGATCTTGAGCACTACTATGAGTTACTGAAGTCGCAACCTAAGGTTGTATCTATTAATCACTGCTCTAATGTAACGGGGGGTTATTGTCCGCTTGAGTCAATGGTTCGTGCAGCGAAAGACGTTGGCGCTATTGTTGTGGTTGATGCGGCGCAGTCGGTTCCTCATCGGCGAGTTAATGTCAGTGAGTTAGACATCGACTTTTTAACATTTTCTGCACACAAAATGTTGGGGCCCACAGGAGTCGGCGTTTTATTTGGTAAAAAAGCAATGCTGGAATCACTAACTCCTCAATTGTTAGGCGGTGGAATGGTCGACTGGGTCGAAAAAGATCATTTTAATTTGCGTAAGATTCCTCATCGCTTTGAAGCGGGAACTCCTCACATCGCGGGAGCTTACGGCATGGCTGCTGCCATTGATTATCTTAACCAGATAGGTTTTGACAATCTTGAGCATCATGATCGCCAGACCAGCGAGTACATGTTATCTCTGGCGAAAAAAAGAGAGTTCCTGGAAATTATCAATACAGATGAGTCGGCTGACCGAGGCGCTGTTTTGAGTATGAGTATTCGTGGGCAGAAGGAACTGGATGATGTCGCACGGGCGTTAAGTGATTCGTATGGCATCATCTGCCGAACTGGGCATCTATGTGCACAGCCCTATGTGAGTGATGTTGGGGTTGGTCAAGTATTAAGAATATCGAGTTACTTTTACAACAAAAGAACTGACATCGATCGATTTTTCGATGCACTCGATGAGATCAGTACTTATATGTTTTATTAAGGCATAACTGATTATTGTAAGTTAAAAAAGTATTGGTAGGAGAGCAGAGTATGAATACAACGACCACTAATGAGGTTGTTCTGGATATCGAAAAGTATTTCTTCGATGAAGAGAGCAAACTGCCTATTGTGCACGAGGCCCGTTGTTCTTCTGAAAACCTGGAGCATTATTACACGAATAATAAAGCGAATATTAAGAGCGACTTGTTGGAGTACGGTGCCGTTCTGTTTAGAAATTTTGATGTAAGAACATTAGATGCATTTGATGAATTTGTTGGGTGTGTTATAGACAAAGTAGCTCCCTATTTAGGAGGGGCAACACCAAGAAAAACACTGACTAAGTCGGTATCTACATCAACAGAGTTTCCAAGAGAACAAGAGATTAAATTGCATAATGAGTTGTCTTATGAAAGATTTGTCCCTCCCTCATTAATGTTTTGTTGTTTAAAAGAACCTGAAACAGGAGGCCAAACTCAAATCGCAGATGTCAATAAAGTGTTTGGGTATATCGATCCTGAGATAATTGAAGCCTTTGAAAAACATAAAGGGTGGAAGTTGATAAGAAACTTCGGAATGGGTTTTGGGCCGACGGTCGCCGATGGATTTGGAACGACGGATCTTGATGTGATTAAACAAGATTGCCAAAGTCGAGATGTAGATTTACAAATCATCAAAGATGATTTGGTAAGAACAACACACGTCAGAGACGCGGTGAGTGCTCATCCAGTAAGTGGTTTGCCACTTTGGTTGAACCACATTGTATTTTGGCACCCATCAAGCTTATCCAGTGATTATCGTGCCTATATGTCTCAAGCTTTTTCACCAGAAGAGTTCCCTTACAATACATTTTTTGCGGATGGCGAAACGATACCTGATGAGTATGCCGAAAATATTCGAGAGGCTTATCGTCGTGCAGAAGTCACCTTTGATTGGCGTCCGGGAGATGTTTTATTGGTTGATAATTATCGTGTTGCGCACGGACGAAAGCCTTTTACGGGCGAACGTTTGATTGTGGTTTCAATGGGGTGAGTTTAGACCTCTGTTAAATAGATTTTTTTTAGTTGACTAATTTAGTAATATGGTCTTAAAGGTAATAAAGATGAAGTTTTTATCACGTATAGAGATAAAGAGAGTCGTCGTTTTAATGAGTAGCTTCTATGGATGTCATTAAGCAAAAAAAGACACCTTTTTATAAAAATAAAAAGGTTTTGATGGGGGCTGGAGTGTTGGTGTTAGCAACTATTGGTGTTGCTAGTTCAATGATGAAACTAACACTCCATTCAGTGGATGCTAATACTTTTCGTACCGCTACGGTTCAACGAGGTGATTTAAAAATAAAAGTATCTGCACCGGGTATTTTGGCTCCACGAGATGTTCGTTGGGTTGCTAGTTCGGTTGAAGGCAAAGTTGAACGTATTCTTGTAAAGCCGGGGGCAAAAGTAACAGAAGGAGATTTAATTGTTGAGTTGCTAAATCCTGAGTTAACTCAACAGGTGCAGGAGTTGCGTTGGGAACTCGAAGCCATGGAAGCTGGAACTCGAGCGCTTAAGGAGCGTCAAGACACCCGTTTACTGGATATGGAAGCACAGGTGCTTACCAATCAAATGGAGTACAACAAAGAAAAAATTCGACTGGATGCTGAAGCAAAGCTCATCGAAGGAGGCAATTCAACGATCTCAAAGTTAGATTATGAATCGCGCAGGCTTACTGTTGCGCAGATGGAAAAAACTCTGGAGATGGATACAGCGCGCTCGCAACAGTTAAAAACGACTTTAAAAGCAGAGTATGAAGCGCAGATAGCTTTGTTAAATCGTTTACGTAATCGTCTTAAACGCGCTGAGTTTCAATTGGCTTCGTTGAATGTTAAAGCGCCTGTTTCTGGGGTGTTACAAGCGATGCCTCTAGAACTGGGCCAACGTATATCGTTGGGAGATAGCGTGGCAAAGTTTTCGCGCCAGGGTGATCTTCTTGCGGAGCTTAACGTTCCCGAGTTTAGCGTAAATGATATTTCAATAGGCCAAAGAGTATCTATCGATACACGTTTTAGTCAAATTGATGGACGAGTCATCCGCATCGATCCTGCTGTTGTGGATGGGACTGTACAGGTTGATGTGGAGCTGTTAAGTGAACTTCCGTCAGAGTCTCGTCCTGACTTATCCATTGATGGTGAAATTTTTATTACAGAACGAACGAGCACTTTGTACGTACGTCGCCCAACTTTTTCGCAAGCTAACCAAAAAATGCGAGTGTTTAAGTTGGATAGTGAACGTTCTTATGCCGAACAAACTGAAGTGCACTTTGGTGTTTCTTCGAGCGTGAATATTGAAGTGTTAGGCGGTGTAACGGAAGGTGACGTCATAATCGTATCAGAAGTCAGTAATTTTGAGCGGCATAAAAAAGTAGCCATTAATTAGAATTTAGGGGTTTAGGAGAGAGTTATGAAAACATTGATAGAGTTAAAAAGTTTATCCAAAGTATTTTCTACTGAAGAAGTTGATACCCATGCATTGAGTGATATTAATCTCGAAATTAAAACCGGTGAATATGTTTCAATTTCTGGACCTTCTGGTTGTGGCAAATCAACACTGTTGTCGATTTTGGGGCTTCTTGATGTCGCGACGGACGGTGAATATGTTTTAAATGAAAAAAACGTATCTGGATTGGATGCAAAACAGCGTGCTGCCATTCGAAATATTGAAATTGGTTTCGTTTTTCAGTCATTTAATCTGATCAGTGATTTGACCGTCGAAGAAAACGTTGAGCTACCACTGACTTACCGTAAAGATATTTCAAAAGAAGAACGTCGTAAGCAAGTGCAGGGAGCATTAGAGAAAGTGGATATGTCACACCGAGCTAAGCATTATCCCTCTCAGTTATCCGGTGGTCAGCAGCAGCGAGTGGCTATTGCAAGAGCGATTGTTGGTAATCCTTCTATTATCCTCGCTGATGAGCCAACAGGAAACCTGGATTCTAAAAACGCTGATCAAGTGATGGCTTTACTTGACAAGCTTCATGAAGACGGAGTGACCATTTGTATGGTGACACACGATCCAAGAGGTGCTAAGCGCGCAAAACGAGTTATCGAAATATTCGACTCAAAAATTGTTTCTGATTCATCAGTTCAAGAAGTGCGAGTAGATTCACAAGAGTCTCTGGCAGAAGAAGCTGTGGCATAGGAGTCTGAGTCTGATGTTGGCGGATTTAATGTACACACTGCGCTCGATGAGCCGGAATTTGAAGTTTTCTTTGCTCACGGTGTTTGTTATGACAACAGGGCTGGCCCTGTTCATCTTTATTTACAGCTTTTTGCACAATACTCTTACTTCTCCTCTGCCTTTTGCTGGTGGAGATCGAGTACGTTTGATTCAAGGGATGCAGGTTGATTATTTTCTTGTTCGTATGAATGATTACGAGGAAATGAAAAGCAAGCTATCATCGTTTGATACCTTTGACGCTTATAGCAATGGCACTCGCAATCTAATGACAAGTGATCGGTCAATGCGAGAAAACACCTACTATGTTAGTCCTACGTTTTTCGAAGTGTCTGACGCAAAACCTTTATTGGGTCGTTTGCTAAACGAAAAAGATTTGGAGCCTGCTGCAGAACCCGTAGCTATCATTGGCGAAAGCTTATGGCAAAGACTCTATGCGTCGGATGCGGATATATTGGGTAAAAAACTACGGGTTAACAATGTCCCTCATACTATTGTTGGTGTTATGCCGCAGGCATATCGTTTCCCTCAAACTGGCAATCTATGGTTACCCTTTAAACAGTCCACGGCTGGTGTTGCGCGAGCAAGTGCTCCCTTTGTCAAAATTCTTGCTAGAACTAAACCAGGTATCACTGACGAGAAAGCGCAAGCTGAACTGACACAAATGATGTCAGATATTGAGCAACGCTTCCCTAAGCTTAATGCTGACAAAACCGTCAACATGATCACCTATCAGGAAGCGGCATCACAAAATCAAGAAGAGTTGATACTTGCAATGAAGCTTTGTGTTGCGCTTGTTATGTTATTGGCTTGTATCAATACTGGTAATTTATTGCTTTCTAGAGCATTGGAAAAAAACAAAGAATCTGCAATTCGTTCTGCACTGGGCGCACCAAGACTGAAGTTAGTTGTTCAGGTCATGCTAGAAAGTGCAATAATTTGCTTAGCTTCGGGAATATTTGCCTGCATGATTGCTGCCTGGGGATTGGATATTAGCCTTACCGAACTCAGCAAAATGTTTAGAGGCAGTGAAGCTCCTTTCTGGTGGCAGTTTGACTTAACTTCCAGCAGTTTTATCGTTGCTGGAATTGTTACTCTAGTTCTTGCTGTTGTAACCGGTGCTCTACCAGCATTGATGTCAACTGGAGGAGATATTAATAGTGTATTGCGTGATGGAACTCGAGGGGCGCAAAGCAAGGTATCGTCTTATTTGAGCCAGTTAATCGTGGTTATTGAAGTAGCTCTGTCTTGCGCATTACTAATCTTAGCTACATCTATGGTGTTAACCGTTTACAATAAATCAAAGATGGACTTTGGTGTAGAGTTTGACGGTTATCTATCAGCGCGTATTACTTTGCCTCGCTCTGAATATAATTCTGATTCGAAAATCATGAACTATTTTAGAAGTGTCGAGCAAGAGTTGGAAAGTAATCCGAATGTTGAAGCCGTCTCTTACACAAGAAACTTACCATTTACATGGACCTTAACACCTGAGTTTATGATGGAAGGGGCGGATTATGGTAAGGACCCACAATACCCACTTGTTGAATACGTTACCGTCGCTCGTGATTATTTTGAAACGATGGGGGTTAAGTTATTAGAGGGCCGTGCTTTTGACGCTCGTGATAAAGCGGGAAGTCCACTAGCAGCGGTTGTTACTCAAAGCTTTATTAATCGATATTCTAAAGATGAATCACCCATTGGCAAGCGTTTTAAATTAGTTGGTGGTGATGATCAGTGGTTCACCATCGTTGGTGTTGTAAACAGTGTGGCTCATGTATTTCCATACGGGGATACGATTACCCGGCCGAGTGTGTTTGTAAGCTTAGAGCAGAACCCTGGAAGCACAATGAATATTGTGATCAAGGCCAAAGGTGATCCCAACCTAGTAAGAGAAAGCTTGAGTCAGGTAACCTTTAAAGCAGAACCCAATGCGCCACTATTTAATGTTAGAACGGTAGCGCGATTGAAAGAAAGAGCATTTGCAGACTATAACTTTATAAGTGGAATATTTGTTATTTTTGCGATTGCTTCAACAGTGCTGGCATTCAGCGGTATTTATGGTGTTGTTGCTAATATGATGGTGCAAAAAACTCAAGAAGTTGGAATCAGAAAAGCATTAGGAGCCGATGATGCTCAAGTGTTGATCCACTTCCTCATCAAAAATGGGAAGTTGTTGCTGGCTGGTTTGGTTATTGGCATTCCAATTGGCTATGTTCTCATTAATATGCTGGAAGATACCGACCTGGTCACTATGTCGGTGGGCATTTTTGTAATGATTCCTTTGGGTATTACCCTTATTAGCTTGCTTGCTGTTATTAGTCCTGTCGGGCGAACATTAAAAATGGAGCCCATACTAGCGCTTCGTTACGAGTAAGTACGAAGGGCAAGCCGAAAGCGGCTTGCCCTTTTTATTAAGCGTTTTGCATCAAGTACGCTTTATTTTTTGCTATGTCTGCGACTTTATTAACCACTTGATCTCGGCAGGAATGAATAAAGAAGTGATCTCCTGGAAAATCTGTATAGTCGATCTTCTGGTGGAATAGGGTTTGCCACGCTAAGCAGTCTTTCTCTGATATTTCGATCTCTTCTGTTCCTCTAAAAATGGACGCAGGACACGAGAGTTTGGGAGAGGGAGTATAGCGGTAGGTTTCATTCATCTTAAAATCTGAACGAAGTACTGGAATAAATAATTCCATTAGCTCTCGATTTGTCAAAATTTCGGCAGGCGTGCCATTCATCTTTTTGAGTTCTTCAATAAATTCATCATAGGGAAGCGCATGAATGGGTTTGCGTTTGTTTTCTAAATGAACCGCTCGTTTTGCTGATAATATGATATGTTCTGTTCTGGTTGAACATTTGATATACGATATTGAAGACGTTTAGCGACTTCGTAGCATAAAGTCGCACCATTGCTATGGCCAAAGAAAATGAAAGGCTTATCGAGCAAAGGTAGTATGGTTTTTGATAATTCGTTTGCCATGTGCTCTATGGAGTCAACCAATGGTTCTGTTAGGCGACTGCCTCGACCTGGTAGCTGAATAGCAATAACTTCAAGGAAAGGTAAATCTTTTGCCCAGTCGCTATAGATGGCTGCGCTGCCACCAGCATATGGAAAACAAAAAATTCTCATAGGAGCCAAAGGGTTCGGCATAAAATTAATAAAACTGGGATCTTTGTGCATAGTGAAGTGTTCTAGTGTTGTGATGAGTCACTATCAGAGGAAATATTATATACCCAAAGTATTTCAAAATGCAGGTAGGCGACAAGCAAACACATTTAGATTAACAAGTGATTGGAAGATGTGAACGCAGGCAACAATCCAGCACTGTGAAAGGCGACCGGTATCAACATTATATTGATTAATATTATTGCGAACGGAGCAAAATAAACAAAATAGGAATACTAAAACCACTTAAAACGATGAGGCCTCGTTTTCCCCAGACACCCTTTTTGCCCTTAATCATAAATAGAGCGGATATGGAGAGAAATATCAGTAGCAGAGCAAATAAGTCGGAAAAATAGGTCCAGGCTTCGCGGGCTTCATTCAGGTGAAGAAAGTTCAGGCTTCTTAAGATAGGGCGGACTTCGATTTTTTCAATAATGGCTTGTTCTCGAGCCAGATCAACGAGGATGTTGATGTCATCTTGAGCGAAGATCTTATAGCGATCGGTGGATTCCCAAAAGGTGGTTTTGATTTTGTAGGAAGTGTTTAGCTGTTGCTGAACCCACTGATTCAACTGAGCCGATTCGCGCTGTTGCTGTACGCCCTTGAGTGGGAGAGTTGTATGCACCACTCGATAGTTCGGGTTCCAGTCTTCGATATGGTTAACGGCAATACCTGAGATCGCAAAAACCAGTGTCATTCCTATACAGAAATAACCTATATCACGGTGTAAAGAACGATTAAGTTTGAACCAGTTTATTCGTGGACGTCTAGTCGACAATGGTGACCCCGATGGGTGTCAGCTGATAAATCGTCATGCCTTCTTTTACGGAAGAGGCATCAAAAGGTTCCTTGGCCTCTTTGGCTAAATTTTCCAGATAGGCGATGGTGCGATTTTTATCGAGCTCAATGGCCGTTAGTTGGCCTGTAGCGTAGGCGGTTTTTCCTTTTGAGTTAAAGGGAAAAACCATATCACCGTCTCTTACTTTAATGCGTAAAGTTTGAAACTGTTGATCTGAGGCTAGCTTTACCCAACAACCACGTTTTTTACAGACTCCAATGATGGTGCCTTTGACGGTGACGGACTTATCTAGAAATTGATCGGGTGAGGTTAAAATTTTGGAAATGGGAGTTACATGCTTCATATCGGCGCCGGTGCCGAAGGTTTGTGTCGCTGCCATGGATGACAGACAAATGAAAACAGTCATTATGGTTATGGATTTCATTATTGTTTTCATAGTGAAGCAGCCCCTATATCCTATTGCTCACAGAAGGTGATATTGTCTCATTGTCAAAGAGGTTTCGCCAGCGGTGTTGAGAAATAATTTGGCCAGCTAACTCGAAGTGAAATAAATTTTGGGGCAATAATGTGTTAGAAAGTAGTTTCAGTTTCAAGGGCTGGACCAACCAGCCCTGTCCTGTTATCAGGCCATTCTGAGCAGTTCGTTGATACTCGTTTTAGCGCGAGTACTAGCGTCGACCTGTTTCACTATAACCGCACATGCCAGGCTGTAGCTCCCATCTGATGAAGGCAAGCTGCCTGGAACAACCACGCTCCCCGCCGGAACACGGCCATAAGTCACTTCACCTGTTTCACGGTTGTAGATTTTTGTGCTTTGGCTTAGATAGACACCCATTGCCAAAACGGCGCCTTCTTCAACGATAACACCTTCAACTACTTCTGAACGGGCGCCAATAAAACAGTTGTCTTCAATAATGGTTGGGCTAGCTTGCAAAGGTTCCAGAACGCCACCAATACCCACACCGCCCGATAAGTGAACATTCTTACCGATTTGAGCACAGCTACCGACGGTGGCCCAGGTGTCGACCATGGTTCCTTCGCCAACGTAGGCGCCAATATTGACATAGGAGGGCATGAGTACCACGTTGGGCGCAATATAGCTGCCAAAACGCGCCATTGCTGGCGGTACTACTCGGACCCCAGTTGCTGCAAACTCTTCGTTACTTAATTGATTAAACTTGCTAGGGACTTTGTCGTAAAACTGCGTGAACCCGCCTTCCATTGTTTCGTTGTCATTAAGGCGGAATGAGAGCAGTACGGCTTTTTTAAGCCATTCATTAACAACCCAGTCGCCGTTTTTTTTCTCTGCAACACGAGCTTCTCCAGCGTCAATTTGGGTAAGGGCTTGCTGAACGGCATCGCGTACATCTTGTGGTGCCGATTGAGGAGAAAACTCTGCGCGATTTTCAAAGGCATCGTTAATAAGTTGTTCTAACTGAGACATGAGGTACTCCAAACTGACTTATTTCAGTCGTTCAATAATGGTTTGTTTGATTTTTTCTTGTAGAGATTTATCTACAATGGCCTGTTCGTCAGGAGTGGAGATAATAAAAGTATCTTCCACTTTTTCGCCCAACGTGACGATGCGTGCCGAATGAATGATTATTCCGCATTCCTTAAAGGTTTCACCGATACGTGCAAGTAAACCGGGTCGGTCCAAAACTGTCAATTCTAATTGGGTATAACGGGCATCGTCGAAGTTAGTAAATTTAACTTCCGTCGTGACATCAAATTGCTTCATGCGAGATGAAAGATATCGATTCACTCGCTTTGACATGCCGGATATGTTTTTGAGGTTCTTTTGCAGTAGTTTTTTAATACTTTGAATTCGTGAAGAAGACTGGATCGGGGTGCCATTTTCTTCCAACACAACAAATGTATCGAGGCAATAGCCGTCATTAGTGGTATGCAGTTCTGCTGCTTGAACCCTCAAGTTTTTTTGACTGAGAGTTGCCGTAATGGCTGCAAATAAATCTGCTTGGTCTGTGATGTATATGAAAATTTCAGTTCCGCCCTGATTGTGGTGGCGTTTGATTTCAACCAGAGGGCTTTTACCATGGGCGTGTTTCACAATGGATTCTGCCTGAGACGCGATGCGTTCGACAGGCGAGCTGTTAAAGTAATTTTCGTCCAGGGTCAGCCAGAGAGCTTCTGCTTTCGAAAGGCTCACTTTTCTGTTAGCCAATAAACTTCGAGCTTGGCGTTTCACTTCTTCAATATGTTGCGTGGTTGTGAGAAGCTCTTGCTGCCCCTGCTTTAAGAAGTAGGTGGTGGTTAGGTAGAGTTCTTGTAGCAAAGCGGCTTTCCATGAGTTCCATAGCTTAGGACTCGTGGCTCGAATATCGGCGACCGTCAGAATATAAAGTAAATCCAGTTGCTGCTGGTTTTTAACCTGGCTGGCAAAATTTGATATGACGTCTGGATCAGAAATATCTTTGCGTTGTGCCGTTAATGACATGATAAGGTGAAAACGGACTAACCAGGACACTATCTGCGCATCTTTTTCGTTCAATCCTAACTCTATCGAAAAGTGGTAAGCATCGTCTGCGCCTAATTCCGAGTGATCACCACCACGACCTTTGGCGATATCATGAAATAAACCAGCAAGAAAAATAAGTTCGGGTTGCTCTAATTGTTCCATGATTTTGGCACAGTAAGGAAACTCTTTTGCCTGTTCTGGATCGTTAAAACCAACCAGGTTTTTCAACAAAAACAAAGTGTGCTCATCAACAGTAAATGTATGAAACATGTCGAACTGCATCTGACCAGATATTTTTTCGAAGGCTGGTAAAAATCGAGCCAGTATGCCATTACGTTTCATCAAAAAGAAGGGTCTGTCGCCACTGTGTTTGAGCTTAAAGAAGTCCAGAAATAGCTGTTTATGCAATGGATTATCACGATAGGCCTGGTCGATTAAATGACGGTTATCGCGGATTGCACGCAAGGTTCTTGCCCCAACATGTTTGTTACCAGGCACTTGCGCTGCGACGATAAATGTTTTGAGTATCAGCTCTGGCTTCTTTACAAATAAAGTGTTGTCTTTAATGCGGATACGATCATTTTCTAGTAGAAAGTCATCGTCGATTGGAATTTGGTTTTTAGGTTTTTGTTCTTCAAGTATCGCTTCTTCAAAAACCTGCAATAGCAATTCTGTCAGGTTGCGTACAGTGATGGCAGCGCGAAAATACTTTTTCATTAACTGCTCAACAGCGAGCGCTTCGGGCTTATCTTTAAATCCTAGTTTTTCAGCTACTTTCTTTTGATGTTCGAACAATAATCGATCTTCGCTTCTGCCTGTTACAGAGTGCAACACAAAACGTAAACGCCACAGAAGATGCTGACAAGCCATTAGTGTTCGATATTCTTTAACCGTAAAAACACCTTGATTGGTGAGTGCTTGTAGTGAATCGGAACGAAAGTGGCGTTTAGCAATCCAGCCAACCAGTTGGATGTCTCGTAATCCTCCTGGACTGCCCTTAAGGTTAGGTTCCAGATCAAACGAAGAGCCTTGGTACTTTCGATAACGCGCTTTTTGTTCGGCTACTTTGGCATCAAAAAACTCTTTTACAGGCCACATATATTTGGCTTGAGTTTTTTCGATCAGTTCATCAAAAAGCATAGCGTGACCATCCAGTAAGCGGGATTCCATCAGATTGGTTGCAATGGTGATGTCGCTTTTGGCGAGGCTGATGCACTCTTTGACCGTTCGAACACTTTGGCCAATATTCAGGCCGATGTCCCACAAAAAGGTAATTAGTGTTTGTAACTGTTGCTGAGTCACTTTGTGGTCAGGCTGGGTCAGTAAGATGAGCAAATCAATATCGGAGCCAGGGTGAAGCTCTGCGCGGCCATAGCCACCGACAGCCACCAGTGTGGCTTGTTTATCACTGGTAATCAGTGCACGCCATAAAGCGCACAAAAGTTGATCTACCAATACCGCTCTAGCATGAATTAAATGTCGTATGGCAACGCGATCAGCAAATGCCTGTTCTATGATGTCGCTGCCTTGTTCCAGATAATGCTTACATTGAGTGACCCAGTTATCTTCTGGTTTTTCAGATGCGGCAAAAACGGGCGCTATAGGTAGCTGAATATGCCCCATGTCTCCATTTGACACTAGGGCTGTAGGAGCGCCTGTCGGAGACGAAGTACTGGCTTTTTCCATTCGACATGGATCCTTAGTCGTCGAGTTGAGCGGTATGGTGAATTAAGCAGGCTGGAAACCTTATGATTAAAAGGTTTCCTCTGAACGTTTTGTTAACACCTCTACGCCGTTGGCGGTAACCAGAAGTGTGTGCTCCCATTGTGCTGAAAGGCTGCGATCTTTTGTCACGACAGTCCATTGATCTTTGAGCAGTTTTACCTGACGTTTACCGACATTAATCATAGGTTCGATGGTAAATGTCATGCCTTCTTGCAGAGTTTCGCCTGTGCCTGGTTTACCGTAGTGCAGTACCTGGGGCTCTTCGTGGAATTGTGCGCCTATTCCGTGACCACAGTATTCCTGCACAACGGAGTAGTTATGTTTGTGGGCGTAATTGGAAATGGCATGGCCAATATCACCTAGCTGAACGCCTGGCTTAACCATTTCTATACCCAGGTAAAGACATTCTTGAGTGATTTTTATCAGACGCTCAGACTGAATGCTGGGTTTGCCAACTACAAACATTTTGCTGGTATCACCATGGTAGCCATCTTTGATAACTGTGACATCGATATTAATGATATCGCCATCTTTCAGGCGTTTGTCGCTGGGGATACCATGGCAAACAACATGATTTACTGACGTACAGATAGACTTAGGGAAGCCGTGATAATCCAAAGGTGCAGGGATGGCATCTTGCTCGTTGACGATATAATCATGACAAATTTGGTTCAATTCGTCGGTCGTCACACCCTTTTTAACAAAGGGGCCGATCATTTCCAGTACCTCGGAGGCTAATTTGCCTGCAACGCGCATTTTTTCTATTTCTTCAGGGGATTTGATAATAACGCTCATGTAAAACCTGTATTTGTTTATGTTTTGTTCAAAAAGTGTTCGCAGATGGCACTTTTCATTGTTCTCAATACCTATATATGGTATAAAGCGCGCCCCAATCAGGCAAACCTGTTTGGCAATTAAATTTCACACGCAAATCGACACATGGGTCTGGGTGCCGTTTTTTATCGCAAAAAGCGGTTGGCGCATGGGGTTTGCGGACGAATAACCCTTACAATTTATTGGAGTAAATTCAATGGCTAAAGTTAGCATGCGCGATATGCTACAGGCGGGTGTACATTTCGGTCACCGCACTCGTTTCTGGAATCCTAAGATGAAATCTTACATCTTTGGTGCACGTAACGACATCCACATCATCAATCTAGAGCACACTGTACCTATGTTCAACGATGCGTTGAACTTCATTTCAAGTATTTCTGCTCGTAAAGGTAAAGTTCTTTTTGTTGGTACTAAACGTGCTGCCAGTGAAATCGTACGTGAAGAAGCGAAGCGTTGTGGTCAATTCTTCGTAGATAAGCGTTGGTTAGGTGGTATGTTGACTAACTACAAGACTATTCGCCAGTCTATCAAGCGTTTAAAAGATCTTGAAGCTCAAAGCCAAGACGGAACTTTCGAGCGTTTGACTAAAAAAGAAGCGCTGTTGAAAAATCGTGAAATGCAGAAGCTGGAAGCCAGTATTGGTGGTATCAAAGACATGGGCGGTCTGCCTGATGTTATTTTCGTGATCGATGCTGATCAAGAAAACATTGCTATCACTGAAGCACGTAAACTGGGTATCCCTGTAGTAGCAGTTGTTGATACTAACTCAAATCCTGATGGCGTTGATTACGTTATCCCAGGTAATGATGACGCAATCCGTGCGATTCAACTTTATGTTGGTGCTGTTGCTGATTCTGTTCTTGATGGGCGTCAGAGCGTGACTGTTGCAGAGCAGGCAGGCGATGAGTTCGTTGAAGAAGAAGGTAAAGAAGAGTCTGAAGAAGCGTAAGCCTCAAAGATTTTCGCAAAAAGGGGGCTTTGCCCCCTTTTTTGAGAGTTTGTCATAATGATTTGCGTTCTGTGGTGCAAAATAACCGCAGAAACCGTTAAAAAGTATTTATTGGAGAATTGTCATGGCTATTACAGCTGCATTGGTAAAAGAACTGCGCGAGCGCACTGGCGCGGGAATGATGGAGTGTAAGAAAGCTCTGGTCGAGACAGATGGTGATATTGATAAAGCCATTGAAAACATGCGTAAGTCAGGTCAAGCAAAAGCCGCTAAAAAAGCCGGCCGTGTTGCTGCTGAAGGTATCATCCTGATTAAAACTGCAGAAGACAAGAAAACTGCGGCTATCTTAGAAATCAACTGTGAAACTGACTTCGTAGCTCGTGATGAGAATTTTGTTGGCTTCGCAAACAAAGTTGTTGATGTTGCTCTTACTAACAAAATCAACGATGTTGAAGCTTTGAACGCTGCTGAGTTAGACGGTGCGACTGTTGAAGAAACTCGCGCTAACTTGGTTGCTAAAATCGGTGAGAACATGAACGTACGTCGTGTTAAAATCATCGAAAGCGCTGAAGGCCTGTTAGGCAGCTACCGTCACGGTGACCGTATCGGTGTTGTTGTTGAGCTTAAAGGCGGCGACGAAGAACTTGCTCGTGACATCGCAATGCACGTAGCGGCTGTTAAGCCTGACTACATCCGTGCTGATGAGATTCCTGCTGATGTAATGGACAAAGAGAAAGAAATCTTCACTGCTCAAGCGCTAGAAAGCGGCAAGCCAGCTGAAATCGTTGAAAAAATGATTGGCGGTCGTTTGAACAAATTTGCTGCAGAAATCAGCTTGATGGGTCAGCCATTTGTTAAAGAACCTTCACAAACCGTTGAGAAGTTATTGAAATCTAAGCAGGCTGATGTAGTATCTTTCGTGCGTTTCGAAGTTGGTGAAGGCATCGAGAAGAAAGAAGAAGATTTTGCTTCAGAAGTAATGGCGCAAGTTCGCGGAGAATAATACCCTATGACACAAACTGCATCTCAATTACCATTTAAACGCGTCTTATTAAAGTTAAGTGGTGAAGCCCTGATGGGTGATGAAGCATTTGGGATTGATCCCGATGTTTTGAACAGAATGGCCCAGGAAATCAAAGAGGTCATTGATCTTGGGGTGCAAGTTGGGTTGGTTATCGGTGGCGGTAACCTCTTCCGAGGCGAAAAGCTGGCCAAAGCAGGAATGGATCGTGTAGCGGGCGACCACATGGGAATGCTCGCAACGGTCATGAATGCTCTGGCCATGCAAGATGCGCTTGAGCGTAACTCGGTAGAAACTCGAGTCATGTCAGCTATCTCCTTGACGGGAGTATGTGAAGATTATGATCGTCGTTTTGCTGTGAGATTCATGGAAAAAGGACGCGTGGTTATCTTTTCTGCTGGAACAGGAAACCCCTTCTTTACCACTGATACAGCGGCTTGTTTGCGCGGTATCGAAATCGATGCTGACTTAATTTGCAAAGCCACCAAAGTCGATGGCGTTTATTCTGCTGATCCTGCCAAATTCCCGGAAGCTGTTCGATATGAGCATCTGACCTATAAAGAAGCTTTGGATAGAGAGTTAGCGGTAATGGATTTAACAGCCTTTTGCTTGGCTCGCGACCACGACAAGAAAATTCAGGTATTCAATATGAATAAGCCTGGTGCTTTGATTCGTGTGGTCAAAGGCGAGAGTGAAGGTACCATCATTGAATGTGAGTAATTCACTGATTCAAGGGGAATAATTCGTGATTAACGATATTAAAGCTGATGCGAAAACTCGTATGGGCAAATCTGTTGAAGCGTTTAAAAATGATTTAACGAAAGTCCGTACCGGACGTGCTCACCCTAGTTTGATTGAGCATTTAATGGTTTCATACTACGGCGCTGACACGCCAATTACTCAAGTTGCTAACGTGTCTATCTTAGACTCGCGCACGCTTCAGGTTCAACCTTGGGAAAAAGACATGGTTGGCCCTGTAGAAAAAGCCATCCTGAATTCTGATCTCGGCTTAAATCCTAATTCTGCCGGCCAGATTATTCGAATTCCTCTACCACCTCTGACAGAAGAGCGTCGTAAAGATTTGATTAAAGTGGTTCGCGGCGAAGCCGAAGGTGCCAAAGTTGCGGTACGTAATATCCGCCGAGACGCCAACAGCACTTTCAAAGAGCTGGTGAAAGAAAAAGAAATCAGCGAAGATGATGAACGTCGTGCACAAGATGATGTCCAAAAGTTAACGGACGAGCACGTCGCATTAATCGACAAGATTTTACAAGACAAAGAAGCAGAGTTAATGGAAGTGTAATTACTTTTATTCAGGCTTTGCATACGCCGCGTAATCCTTACGCGGCGTTTGTGTATTTAGTGACCAGATAAGAATAACGAAGTGACTGAGAATTTAACCATACCTCAACATATTGCCGTAATTATGGATGGCAATGGCCGCTGGGCAGAAGCTCGTGGTAAGAAGCGTGTTCAGGGACACAAAGAAGGTGTTGAGCGTGCTCGTGATGTCATCCAGCAGTGTGGAAAAATGGGCGTTAAAGTGCTGACATTGTTCGCTTTTAGTAGCGAAAACTGGAAGCGTCCAGAATCCGAAGTCAGCTTCTTAATGAATTTATTTATCACGGCTTTAAGCCGTGAAGCAAAAGCGTTAAACAAAAATAATGTGCGCCTAAAAGTCATTGGCGACGTATCTCGCTTTGATGAAAAGCTACAAAAAACGATTACCAAAGCAGAAGACTTAACAGCAGACAACAGCGGGCTGTTATTACAAATTGCGGCCAATTATGGCGGCCAATGGGACATCTTGAATGCTGTAAACACAGCATTGTCGAAGCGAGAAGGCAGTGTTGCTGATGCGCCCCTTACTCAGCAGGAACTCGAAGATAATTTGATAACGGCTGGCGCTGTGTTTCCTGATCTGATGATCCGTACTGGTGGAGAGCATCGAATCAGCAACTTTCTATTATGGCAAGCTGCCTATTCGGAACTGTATTTTGCCGATCATTTATGGCCTGATTTTGGTGTTGACGCGTTAATGGAAGCGATTAACGACTTTAGCCGTCGCCAGCGTCGTTTTGGTCTGACTGGCGAGCAGGTTGAGTCCAAAGGAACTGAATAATGAGAGCACTATGCTAAAACAAAGAATTATTACTGCATTACTCCTGTTGCCTTTGGTTGGAGTGATTCTTTTTTCGCTGAACTTAAAGTTTTTTGCGACTGCGTTATTGATTATTAACTACTTGATGGCTTGGGAATGGGCGCGTTTATCGGGGTTAAGTCATCCTGTTCAACGCTCGTTTTATTCGCTATTTATTGGCCTTCTGGCTTTAGGCATCTGGTTTTTCAGTTTTGATTTGTTTTTCTGGCCAGCACCGACCTGGTCGCTGGAATTTAGTCCAGATGCTACGGTACTCGCGATATGGTCTGGTGTCGTCATCTGGGCGCTGGCTATTTTAATGGTATTGACTTACCCAAAGACCAACGGTGTTTGGAACAAGGGCCCATGGGTTCGCTTGCTGTTAGGAACGGTCATATTAATCGCTTTCTGGGTATCGATGATCAGTATTCGTAACACCGACTATCTGCTTGATCCTATCCGTGGTAGTTGGTTCCTGTTACTTATGTTTGGCATTATCTGGGCTGCTGATGTTGGCGCTTATGCTGCGGGCAAAACGTTGGGCAAGCACAAGTTAGCCCCCTCAGTCAGTCCAGGCAAAACCTGGGAAGGGGCTTTAGGTGGAGCCGTTGCCAGTATTATCGTTGCTTTGGTGGGCGCTCAGCTATTAGAAGTATCTGTCGATGATTGGTTACTCTTTAGTCTGGCCATCGTGGGTATTGTGGCGATTTCTGTCTTTGGTGATTTGTTCGAAAGCGCGCTCAAGCGCGAGCAATCCATGAAAGACAGTAGCCAGCTCTTGCCTGGACATGGTGGGTTGCTTGACCGAATGGACAGTACTCTTGCCGTTGCTCCTTTCTTCCTTATTTTGACGAAATCACTGGGCTGGAACTGATCATGCAAAAAGTGACAGTACTGGGTGCTACGGGATCGATTGGTGTTAACACCTTGGATGTTATTAAACGCCATCCTGATGATTTCCAGGTGTACGCACTGACAGCCCACAGTAATATCAGTCTTTTGCTACAGCAAGCTGAAGAATTCAAGCCTGCTTATGTCGTGGTATCCGGTGATCATGATTCTTCAGAGGTTGAGGCCAAGCTTGCTCAAGTAAGCAGTGATACCCGTTTGCTAAGTGGACTAGAAGGTCTCGTAGAGGTGGCTAAGGCGTCAGAGGTTGACGTTGTTATGGCTGCCATTGTGGGCGCTGCAGGTTTGTTACCCACCTTAGCTGCGGCAGAAAGCGGCAAAAAAGTCTTGTTAGCCAACAAAGAATCTTTAGTCGTTGCTGGCAAACTGATGATGCAAGCGGTACGTGATTCGGGTGCTACGTTATTGCCCATCGATAGTGAGCATAACGCGATATTTCAGTGTTTGCCCGAATCCTATGCTGAGCAAGGGTTTTCGGCCTCAGGGATTCAAAAGATTCTTCTAACTGGTTCCGGTGGACCTTTCCGTACCACCCCGATAGAAGAACTCGATTCTATGACACCTGAGCAAGCCTGCGCACATCCCAATTGGTCGATGGGGCGTAAGATTTCAGTTGATTCTGCCACCATGATGAATAAGGGCCTGGAAGTCATTGAGGCTTGTCATCTGTTCGATATTGATACTGATCAAATAGAAGTCGTATTACACCCTCAAAGTATTATTCATTCCATGGTATCTTATGCGGATGGTTCTGTGCTTGCGCAAATGGGTCAGCCAGATATGCGGACACCCATTGCTCATGCTCTATCCTGGCCGCAAAGAATTGAATCCGGTGTGGAACCTTTGGATTTTTTAGCGGTCAGTCAATTAAGCTTTTCTGCGCCGGACTTCGCTCGATATCCCTGTTTAAAACTGGCTTTTGATGCCTATCGGCAGGGTGGAGCTATGCCTACCGTTCTGAATGCAGCGAATGAGGTTGCAGTGGCTGCTTTCTTAGATGAAGAGATTTCATTTATGCAAATTGCGGTCATTAATGAGCGAACAATGGTAGCGATGGAAGGGGCCGATGCAGATTCGATTAATGGCCTGATTGAGATTGATCAAAAGGCTCGCAGCCTGGCGCTCAAAGCGATACACGATAAGGTGTGAGTAAAGATTTATGTTGGATTCTTTGTTATTTATTGCAGCGTTTATTGCCACCATTGGAGTGTTAGTCACATTCCATGAGTGGGGGCATTTTTATGCTGCAAGAAAACTGGGAGTCAAAGTTCTACGGTTTTCGGTAGGTTTTGGTAAGCCAATCTGGAAGTACCAGGCGAAAGATGGTGTCGAGTATGTTGTTGCTGCGATTCCATTGGGCGGATACGTTAAAATGCTTGACCACAAAGAAGTCGAGGTGGATGAGCAGGAGTTAGAGTATTCTTTCTCGAATAAGGCATTGTGGAAGCGTTCTGTAATCCTTTTGGCCGGACCTCTGGCTAACTTCGTGCTGGCTATCTTCTTGTTTATGCTCATGTTTATGAATGGTGTGGTCGAAACTCGTGCCGTACTTGGGCCTGTTGCTCAGGATGGTATTGCAGGTCAGGCTGGCTTAACTAAAGGCATGCAGGTGATGGCGATTGATGGACAGTCAACGCTTAGCTGGCAAGATATTAACTTCGCGCTGATTCAAAGAATTGGTGACAGAGCACCGATAGTGTTTGATGTTAAGTTACCTGATTCTGATACAACTAAGACCATTAGCTTACCTACAACAGGATGGGTTATTGATGACAAACGACCCGATTTATTGGGGTCCCTTGGTCTGAGTGAACCAACCATTATTTCTAATGAGATTGGCGCTGTGAGCGAAAACAGTGCTGCACAATCGGCAGGTCTGCGCAAAGGCGATATCGTCTTAGAGTTGGATAAACGGCCTGTCGCAGAGTGGATTGACATCACCCATTTTATGAAGCGTTATCAGTCGGGCGTAGTCGCCGTTACTTTTGAGCGCCAAGGCTCAATACAAACGGTAGAATTACAGCCTATTAAGTCTGGCAAGCGCTTTTTAATTGGCATTGGACCTGCCACAAACCTCACCATCGAAGAGTACACCGAGCGTTATCGTATTGATCGTGATTACGGTTTTATCGATTCGATGGAACATGGCTGGAACAAAATGGTCTATATGACGGTATTCACGGCGGGAATGCTGAAAAAGATTGTCACTGGCGAAGTATCCTTCAAGTCAGTTGGCGGTGTTATTTCCATTTTCCAAGGGGCTGGTCAGTCAGCAAAAGCCGGATTAAGTACGTTTTTGTACTTTCTGGGCATGCTTAGTGTGAATTTAGGTTTTATTAACCTGTTACCGATCCCCGTCTTAGATGGTGGACATTTAATGATGAATGCGGCTGAAGCAATCAAAGGTCAGCCACTTTCAGAAGCCTTTCGAGCTTGGGCCAGTTGGTTTGGCGCTGCCCTTGTACTCGGTATCATGACATTGGCAATTTTTAACGATATTGCTCGTTTTTTGTAGTAGTGGAGCTTTACTTTCTCTATGCGATTACAACAATTAATAATAGCTACAACTTTGTTTGTGGGTTTAGGTAGTGCACAGGCTTCCTTTAAAGCCTTTAAAGTTGAAGACATTAAAGTCAACGGTTTACAAAGAACGGAACTCGGGACGTTTTTTACTTACTTGCCATTGCAGGTTGGAGAAACCATCGATGAGGCTCGTTTGCCTGATGTGATTCGTGCGTTATATCGCTCTGGTACATTTGATTATGTATCAGTATCGCGAGAAAACGACGTGTTGATCTTTGAGGTAGAAGAGCGCCCGATTATTGCCGATATTGTTATCGACGGAAACTCGCAGCTAAAAACTGAAGACCTATTATCCGGTATGCAAGGCGCAGGCTTTGCAAAAGGAGAGGTTTACGAAGCGGCTGCGTTAGAAGCGATTTCCAGCGAAATTGAGTCGCAGTATTTTTCTCACGGTAAATATGGCGTCAAGGTAAAGAGTCGTGCCGTTAATATGTCTCGTAATCGTGTTCAAGTTCGTTTAGATATTAACGAAGGTGATGCGGCGACCATTCAAGAAATTAACATTGTTGGTAACAAGATTTTTGAAGACGACGCATTGCTTGATCAGTTTGAATTATCGACAGGCGGATTCTTTAGTTTCTTTTCTAGTGACGATCAGTACGCAGCCGAAAAACTGTCTGGTGATTTAGAGAAGCTGCGCAACTACTATCTGGATCGTGGCTATCTTAAGTTTCAAATTGTATCGACTCAGGTCGCTATTTCTCCTGACCGTAAAGGTATGTTTATTACCATTAATGTGTCAGAAGGCGAAAAATACAAAGTCAGCAGTGTGAAGTTTTCTGGTGAGCTTATTGTTAAAGAGTCTAGCCTAAGAGCGATGTTGCCATTGGGCAAAGGTGATACTTATTCTGGTGCTGCTATCAGCTTTGCCGAAGAGCGAATTGCTGAATTATTAGGGTATCATGGGTACGCTTTTGCACAGGTTGCAAGTATTCCCGAAATTGATGAAGAAAACAAAGAAGTTGCTTTAACTATTTTTATTAATCCTAAGCAGCGAACCTATGTACGCCGAGTGAATTTTGCCGGTAACGAAAGCACTGACGATCATGTATTACGTCGTGAAGTTCGATTAATGGAAGGCGAAACTTTGTCTACCCGTTTGGTTGAACGTTCAAAAACGCGTATGGAACGTCTTCCTTACGTTGAGGAAGTAAAAGTCGAAACACCTAAGGTTTCTGATGCAGAAGATCAGGTGGACGTAGACTTTGAAGTGAAAGAACGCTCTGCTGGAACCATCAGTGGGGGGTTAGGCTACGGTAACTTCTATGGACTATCGCTTCAAGCGGCGGTGAGTCACGAGAACTTTTTAGGTTCCGGTAACCAGATTGGGTTCTCTATTAACACCTCTAAAGCGGTGAAAAATTATCGCTTTAATTACACCGACCCTTACTTCACTCCCGATGGTATCAGCTTAGGTTATAACCTGTCTTATAACGAGACCGATTATCGTGAGTTAAATATTAACCGTTCGGCTCAAGACTCTATCGGTATTGGCGCGACTATGGGCTTTCCATTAAACGAAGTATCTCGTTTTAATGTAGGAGTCAATTATCTGAGCAATCAGTTAACGTCGTTCCCATTCACCAATGCTGGCCGCGCAGGTACACGTTCGCAAAACATTCTTGATCTGTTTGATGCCTTTGGCCAGGATGTGACACTAAATGATACGCTCGAATTTGAGTTGTTCGAATTGCGTACGTCTTGGGTTCGTAATACTTTGAATCGTAGTATCTTCCCAGATCGCGGAAATATTAATCGCGTTTCTCTGGAGGCATCGGTTCCTGGTAGTGATTTGGAGTACTACAAAGTTGAGTACGACTTCCGTCAGTATTTTCCGATTGCAAAAGGATGGAGTTTCTTAACTCGATTTAATGCAGCCTTTGGTGATGGATATGGTGATGGTGCAAGTGAAAACCTACCGTACTTTAAGAATTTCCGTGGTGGCTCTTCTAGCTCACTTCGTGGGTTCGAAAACAACTCAGTAGGCCCTCGAGATATCTTGCGTTCACCAACAACGATTGATCAATCCGGTTCACCTATTGTGTTACCGCCAGAGAATGACTTTATTCAGCTTCACCGCTTCTCATCAGGTGGTAATGCGATGGCGACCGCCAGTTTGGAGTTAATCTTCCCAACGCCTTTCGCCGAAGAAAGCCGTTCGGTACGTACCAGCTTCTTTATCGACGCGGGTAACGTTTGGGATACCAAGTTTGATGTAAGTCGTTACGACAGCTTTGGCAGTACTATTCGAGCGCCTAACGGAATTTCATCGCTGAGCATGCCGGACTATAGCGACCCAAGCAACTATCGTGTCTCTGCTGGTTTTGCTATACAATGGCTGTCACCAATGGGGCCTATCTCGATCAGTATTGGCCGACCTATTGAAGATGAAGCGTTTGACGAGTTTGAACAGTTGCAGTTCAACATTGGTCACAATTTTTAAACTGGACAGGCAGAGCTGAATTTAGCATTATGCCTGTCATCGCTCAAAAGCGGCTGTCTAAAACTTAATCATGTGCTATGACAGTCTGCTTTTAATTAACAGACAAATTTTGCGAACTGTTCGTATTTAGCAGTTTTCACAGTTTTCGAATTTTGAGGGGAAAGACATTGAAAAAGATTGTTGCATTAGCCATTTTGGTAGTTTCGTCATTTATTGGTCAAGCGGTAGCGGCAGAGCTTAAAGTAGGCCACGTTGATTTTCGTGTATTGGTGTATAAGTCTCCTCAGTACACTTCTGTTCAAGAAAAACTACGTAAAGAATTTAAAGAGCGTGGCGAAAGTCTGGAAGCGATGCTGAAAGATCGTGAAGCATTGGTTCAGAAAGCTCAAAAAGAAGCGGCTACTTTGTCGCAAGAGCAAAAGATCGACATGAGCCGTCAAGTGACAGAAAAAGAAGCGGCTATCAAATTGAAAAAGAAAGCCTTCGATGAAGATTTTCAGCGTCGTCAGGCAGAAGAAACTAAAATTTTACAAGCTCAGGTATTGGCCGCTGTTGACGCTTATGCGAAAGAGCACAAATACAGCATGATTGCTAATCGTCAGTCTTTGGTTTGGGCTGATCCAGCACTTGATATTACTCAGCAGGTTCTTGCTAAACTGAATGCATCTGCTGGTAAGTAACTCAGGAGAGAAAACCTGTGATAGACAATCAGGGGTATACGCTTGAGCAAATAGCTGCTCTGATTGGTGCAGAAGTAAAAGGGGACGCGGCTTGCCGCGTCTTTTCTGTTAATACCATTCAAGATTCTGTTAGCGGCCATATCACCTTTCTAAGCAATCCTAAATACCGCACTTATTTGACCGATACCAAGGCATCTGCTGTGATTATGTCTGCTGAGCTGGCAGAAGATTACGACGGTAATGCTCTGGTAATGAGCAACCCTTACCTTGGTTTTGCCCGTGTCGCGCAACTTCTGGACACAACACCTTCATTGGCGCAGGGGATTCATCCTACTGCCGTGATTCATGAGTCTGCGACGGTATCGGAGAGCGCTCATATTGGCCCCAATGCGGTAGTTGCGGCTCAAGCCGTGATTGGCGATAACGTTGAGCTAGGTGCTGGCAGCTATGTTGGGCATGGCAGCGTATTAGGCGAAGCGGCAAAAATTTATCCTAATGTCACCATTACTCATGGTGTGCAAATCGGCAAAAGAGCCATTGTACATAGCGGCACCACCATTGGTTCTGATGGCTTCGGTTTTGCCAGCGATAATGGCCTATGGGTTAAGATCCCCCAGCTCGGTGGTGTGGTTATTGGCGATGACTTTGAATGTGGCGCCAATTGCACGATTGATCGTGGAGCACTCAACGATACGATCATCGGAAATGGTGTAAAACTGGATAACTTGTGTCATCTTGCCCACAATGTAGAGATTGGTGAGCACAGTGCGATGGCTGCTTATGCGGGTGTTGCAGGCAGTTCGCGCGTTGGAGATTACTGCACTGCGGGTGGTCGTGCGACCATTCTCGGGCATATCGAAATAGCCGACAGAGTTCATATTACGGCAGGGTCTCAGGTTAGCAAGTCCCTCAACAAAGCAGGCGCTTATTCATCTGGTGCTCCTTTAATGGAGAATCGTGAGTGGCGCAAGAATATGGTCAGAGTTCGTCAATTAGACGAGATGGCGAAAAAAATTAAACTCTTAGAAAAAGAGCTAAAGCAGTTAAAAGGTGAAAACGAGAATGACTGAAGAGCAGGATATTTCGACATTGGATATTCATGAGGTGATGAAGCACCTTCCTCACCGTTATCCTTTTTTATTGGTTGATCGAGTCATTGATTACAAAGTCGGCGAATATTTAACCGCTATTAAGAATGTTACTGTTAACGAGCCCTGCTTTACCGGACATTTTCCACACCGTCCTGTAATGCCCGGTGTGTTGATCCTGGAAGCATTGGCGCAGGCGACAGGCATTTTGGCATTTAAAACCATGGGTGAATTGCCAGATGAGGACTCTTTGTACTATTTTGTAGGAATTGATAACGCGCGTTTCAAGCGTCCTGTTGAGCCAGGTGATCAAGTTGAATTGCGTGTTAAGGTAGCCCGCCGTAAGCGCGACATGTGGAAGTTTGACGCAGAAGCCGTCGTCGACGGCCAGGTTGTATGTTCCGCTGATCTGATGTGTGCAAAAAAGAGTATTGTATGATTCATCCTAGTGCGATTATTGATCCAAAAGCAGAGTTAGCTGACGATGTAGAAGTCGGCCCTTATTCCATTATTGGCGCTCATGTTCAAATCGATAGCGGCACAGTTGTTGGCCCTCATGTTGTTATAAACGGCCATACAACAATAGGCAAAAACAATCGTTTTTTTCAATTCTCCAGTATTGGAGAAGAAAATCAGGATAAAAAATATCAAGGCGAACCAACCAAGACCATTATTGGTGACAATAATGTGTTCCGTGAGTCTTGTACGGTCCATCGCGGCACTGTACAAGATATTGGTTATACCCAGATAGGTAGTGATGGCCTGTTTATGGCTTACACTCATGTTGCCCACGATTGTATTGTGGGTGATCACGTTATCATGGCTAATAATGCAACCATTGCTGGCCATGTTCATGTGGGTGACTGGGTCATTCTGGGAGGCTTTACGGGTGTTCATCAGTTCTGCAAAATTGGCGCTCATGCGTTTGCTGGAATGAACAGCAGTATTACTCAGGATATTCCTCCTTACGTTATGTTGCAGCGAGGTGTGCCTCGTGCGATTAACACAGAGGGCCTTAAACGCCGAGGTTTTTCTAATCAAGATATTCGCGCAGTACGTAATGCATTCCGCGAGCTTTACCGTAAAGAACAAAAACTGGATGTTGCACTAGAAGCTATCAAAGAATTGGCTGCTGATAATTCAGCTGTACAATTGTTTGCAGATTTTATCGCCGCATCTGAGCGTGGTATCGTCCGATAATTCATGTCTAATTCTTCTAAGATTTTTCTGGTTGCCGGAGAAGCATCAGGTGATTTGCTTGGTGCTGGCCTCATTCGAGAACTCAAAAAACGTTATGGTGATGCCTATGAATTTGAAGGTATCGCTGGCGAGAGTATGATGGCCGAAGGTTGTCAAAGTGTTTACCCGATGGAGCGTTTAGCGGTCATGGGGATTGTCGCTGTTCTCAAGCGCTATCGTGAATTAAGTAAAGTTCGTAAACAACTGATTGAACAGTTGATTCAAGATCCTCCTGCGGTTTTTATTGGCATTGACGCGCCAGAATTTAATTTAGATTTTGAATTAGCACTGCGCGAAGCCGGCATTAAAACAGTACACTATGTAAGTCCTTCGGTTTGGGCATGGCGTCCAAAACGTATTTTCAAAATAAAACGCGCTGTTGATCTCATGTTGTGTTTGTTTACTTTTGAAGAGAAGTATTATCACGAACACAATGTCGATGTTGCCTGCGTTGGCCATTCCATGGCCGACAAAATTGATGTAGAAGTCCCTGTAGGTCGATATCGCAACGAATTAGGGCTGGCTGAACAAGATAAAGTGCTTGCCGTATTACCTGGCAGCCGCGGTAGCGAAATTAAATATATCACTCAGCCTTTTATCGAAGCGGCCTATCGTTGTTGGCAAGATAATCCAGAGCTTAAAATTGTCGTACCTGTGATTAATGAACAGCGCAAAGCTCAGTTTGAACAGGTTCTAAGTCAGCTAGAAAACAAACCTCCAATGACGATCACTGTGGGTAATGCACGACAAGTCATGGGGGCTAGCGATGTAGTCTTATTAGCATCAGGAACAGCAACTCTAGAGGCGACTTTGTTAAAGAAGCCGATGGTCGTTGGCTACAAGATGTCGGGCTTCAGTTATGCCATTTTTAGTCGTATGCTAAAAATTAAAAATGTTTCGTTACCTAATTTGTTAGCGGGCGAAAGTTTGGTCCCTGAGTACATTCAAAAAGAGTGTCAGCCAGAGCTTTTGGCAGAAGCTTTGATGGACAGGTTGAACCATCCCGAAAAATACGCCTCTTTGATTCAATCCTTCCGTGACATTCATTTGTCCTTAAAGAAAGACGCTGATGTTATTGCTGCTGATGCCATAAGTAAATTGTTGCCTCAATAAAATTACAAAAAGTGGAGAACTTGTATGTTAGTCGCCGGTGTTGACGAAGTCGGACGTGGACCCTTAGCAGGAGCTGTTGTTGCAGCGGCTGTCATTCTCGATCCCAACAATCCTATTGAAGGGTTAACGGATTCAAAAAAGTTAACCGAGAAAAAACGAGATCTCTTGTTTGACGAAATAAAGCAGAAAGCATTGTCGTGGGCCATTGGGCGAGCCGAAGTAGAAGAGATTGATGAGATTAATATTTTGCAGGCGTCTTTTGTCGCCATGCAAAGAGCGGTTGCTGAATTACCCATTAAAGCAGAACATGTTTTAGTGGATGGAAATAAGTCGCCCGATTTTGGCGTACCATCAGAAGCCATCGTGAAAGGGGATTTAACCGAGCCTGCCATCAGTGCGGCTTCGATCATTGCTAAGGTTACACGTGATCGCGAGATGGTAGCCTTCGAAAAAATATATCCTGGTTATGGCTTTGCCAAACATAAAGGGTATCCAACCAAACAGCACCGCGAAGCTTTGCTTGAACTGGGATTAACGCCTATTCACCGTAAATCTTATGCTCCTGTACAAAAGCTGTTGGCGTTAGCGTAAAGATACTTACTGATGCAGGCAGGAACCTTTTTTACGATTCCATAGCATGGACTCAGGAAGTGGCCTGCTATCGGACTGTTTTAGTTTGACTCCTAATCCTGGTAAGCAATAGTACTGGCTGCCACTGCGGCTTGAGCTCGTGCTAGAACACGCCGTGGTTAATACCAACAGGCCGAACAAAAAGATAAATTGAGCCATGGTTTTGACTGTCATAAGATAGATCCCCGAATTCACTTCCTAAGTATTCATACCCTGTCGACTTTCAAGGTTCAGCATTGTTGGCTGCACTTTGAAATACTCTGGGTATATTGTAGCACTCACTGATTAACCACGGAGAAACATCAGTATGATTGAGCCCGGTATTTACCGCCACTTTAAAGGCAACTTATATAAAGTCATGGGCGTAGCAACACATTCAGAAACGATGGAGCAAGTTGTTGTCTATCAACCTCAATATGGAGAGAGAGGGTTGTGGGTAAGACCATTAAGCATGTTTACCGAAAGGGTAGAACACGAAGGCCAAAAGGTTGCTCGGTTTGAGTATTGTCCTGACGTGTCCTAGTGTGAGCTATCAACTGATTGAGTTGATAGCTTAGCCCAGCAGATAATGATTTATTAGTGGAGCGATGCAATGGATAACTGGCTAGTGTATGGATTGCTTACCTTGTCCTTTCTTCTACTATGGCATCCGCAAAAAGAAACGCATCGCCACTGGTTATGGGTTTTGTGTGGTGCAACGCTTGTTGCTTTGGTAATGGGAAAATTGTCATGGCTTGCGTTGATTTGCCTGGGCGGATTTTATGGAGTACTGATCGCTACTAAGCGCGCATCTGGCTGGTATGCCGTGTTGGGCAAGCTTGTTGTTGCGGTTATGTTTGTCATGTTCGGTGCTCACTTACTGCCGGGATTTGAACGTTGGGACATTGTCGAATCTCAGTATTTAAAACCAGACTCGGGAGTGTTTTCTTTTAGTTTTTCGTTGGACAAAACCATTGCTGCCATCTTACTGATTGGCACATACCTGAATACACAAGTGCAATCCTGGAAGCGAGTACTTACCGTTGTTAGTAGCGTTACTTTGATATTACTCTGCACCTTATTTCCGTTGATGTATGGATTGGGCTTTATCCGCTGGCAACCAGAATTTTTAGTGCCTTGGTTATCATTAACCTTATTGTTTATGTGGAAGCAACTGTTAGTCACCTGTGTGGCCGAAGAAGCCTTTTTTCGAGGTTTTATGCAGCCCTGGTTGAGTTCTCTGGGGCCTGAAAAATGGGGGAAAGTCATTGGATTATTGGCAACTTCCGGTTTGTTTGCACTTGCTCATGCCGGTGGTGGCTCAAAACTGATTCTGGCCTCATTTATTGCCGGGATGGGGTATGGGATTGCTTATTGGTGGTCGCAGCGCTGGGAAGCCGCCGTTCTGGTACATTGGTTAGTTAATGTGCTGCATTTTATGTTATTTAGTTATCCTTTTTATCAAGCCCAATAAACTAATCCCCTTCGTCTTTCAAGCTACACGGGTGTTGGCTGCGCGCGCTCACCCCAGTCACTTAGTGCATCTAAGCTCAGGGGATTCGCTTGCTTGCCGCCTACGTGTAGCGTGAAATACTTTGGGGATTTCTCTTTGTTTTTAAGCTACACGGGTGTTGGCTGCGCGCGCTCACCCCAGTCACTTAGTGCATCTAAGCTCAGGGGATTCGCTTGCTTGCCGCCTACGTGTAGCGTGAAATACTTTGGGGATTTCCCTTTGTTTTTTAAGCTACATGGGTGTTGGCTGCGCGTACTCACCCCTGTCACTTAGCGTATCTAAGCTCAGGGGATTCGCTTGCTTGCCGCCTACGTGTAGCGTGAAGTACTTTGGGGATTTTCCTTTGTTTTTTAAGCTACATGGGTGTTGGCTGTGCACGCTCACCCTGGTCGCTTAGTGTGTCTAAGCTCGGGGGATATTTGATGGCTTCTTCCTTGTCACCTTTTTGTAAAATGAAGCCGAAAACTGCTGTATTTTACGCAGTTAATTCCTTAACATTATCACTTAAGATCACCCCGCTTTAAACGATTAAAAGATAAACAAAACGCCTATGCCGCAATCATTTGTTCACCTTCGAGTTCATACCGAATATTCCATGATCAATGGAATTTGCCGAGTTAAACCTCTGGTATCCAAAACCGCAGAACTGGGCATGCCAGCTTTGGCGATGACTGACCAGAATAATATTTGTGGTTTGGTGCGGTTTTATAACACGGCGCTGAGTAACGGGATCAAACCCATTACCGGTGTTGATATGTGGCTGCGTTCAGAAGCGATGGGCGATGAGCTGTTTCGTGTGGTTTTTTTGTGCTTGAGCCAAGAAGGTTATACCAACCTGAAGCGGATTATTTCTCGTGCTTATATGACCAATCAGGTGCGTGGAATTCCTGTGGTAGAGCAGGAGTGGCTGCACGAATGGAATGAAGGCCTTATTGTTCTTTCTGGCGGACGTGAAGGTGACGTAGGTAAAGCGTTGCTCAATAACAATATGGATTTGGCGGCTCAATGCCTGGGTTTTTGGAGTCATCACTTCCCCGATCGTTACTATATCGAGTTGCAACGAACAGGCCGTGAAAACGAAGACGATTATATTCACGCGGCAGTTGGCTTAGCACAAGGCGCGGGCACGCCAGTGGTCGCAACCAATGATGTTCACTTTATTTCGCCTGATGATTTTGGCGCCCATGAAGCCCGTATTTGTATCAGTCAGGGACGTGTATTGGAAGATCCACGGCGTCCAAAAGAATATTCTGCTGAGCAATACTTACGTAGCCCAGAAGAAATGATTGAACTGTTTCAGGATATTCCTGAAGCCATTGAGAATACCGTCGAAATTGCTCGTCGTTGTTCTGTTGAGTTGAAGTTAGGTACTTATTATCTTCCGCGTTTCCCTACGGGAGATCTGGACGAAGCAGCGTATTTATGCAAAGTCAGTGAAGAGGGCCTCGAAGAGCGACTGGATCAATTAATGGATCGTTCTGCGCCCGAATTTGCAGAGCAGCGCAAGGCTTATGATGAGCGTCTGAAAATAGAACTGGACGTTATCAATCAGATGGGATTCCCCGGTTACTTCTTGATCGTTGCAGACTTTATTCAGTGGGCAAAAAACAACGCGGTGCCTGTAGGACCTGGCAGGGGATCGGGGGCGGGTTCGTTAGTGGCTTACGCGCTCAAAATCACCGATCTGGATCCATTGGAATACGACCTACTTTTCGAACGTTTCTTGAATCCTGAACGGGTATCCATGCCCGACTTTGACGTCGACTTTTGTATGGATGGTCGTGACCGTGTTATTGATTACGTGGCCGAAACTTATGGTCGCGAAAGTGTGTCGCAGATCATTACTTTCGGTACCATGGCGGCAAAGGCGGTAGTGCGGGATGTTGCCCGCGTACTCGGAAAACCTTATGGTTTGGCCGATCGATTATCTAAAGCTATCCCACCAACACCAGGTATGACTCTAGCCAAAGCCTGGGAAGAAGAACCGGCTTTGCAAGACATAGTAAACGGCGACGAAGAAGCTCAGGAAATCTGGGATATGGCCAAGTCGCTTGAAGGAATTATCCGACAGGCTGGTAAACATGCCGGTGGTGTTGTTATTTCCCCATCACTATTAACTGATTTTACAGCGATCTACTGCGACGAAAACGCTTCGGGATTAGTGTCGCAGTTTGATAAAGATGATGTAGAAAAAGCGGGTCTGGTAAAGTTTGACTTCTTGGGACTCAAGACACTAACGATCATCGATTGGGCGATGGAAACGGTCAATCGACAGCGTGCGGAGGAAGGACTTGAGCCGCTGAATATCGAAACCATTTCTACCGAAGATGAAGAGACCTTCACTTTGCTGAAAGCCGCAGACACAACGGCGGTATTCCAGCTGGAATCCCACGGTATGAAAAACCTGATTGAGCGACTTCAGCCCAGTAATTTTGAAGACATTATCGCACTGGTGGCATTGTTCCGACCCGGTCCACTTCAATCGGGAATGGTTGATGACTTTATTAACCGTAAGCATGGTAAAGCCGAGTTGGCTTTCCCGCACCCTGATTACCAACATGATTCTTTGCAGCCGATTCTTGAACCGACTTACGGTGTTATTGTTTATCAAGAACAGGTAATGCAGATAGCTCAGGTTTTGGCTGGCTATAGTCTTGGTGGTGCTGATCTGTTGCGTCGAGCGATGGGTAAAAAGAAACCCGAAGAAATGGCCAAACAGCGCAGTATTTTTGAAAGCGGGGCTGTGAAGCAGGGGATCGATAGCGATCTGGCGATGAATATCTTTGACCTGGTAGAGAAATTTGCAGGTTACGGATTTAATAAATCTCACTCGGCTGCCTATGCGTTAGTTGCCTATCAAACTGCGTTCTTAAAAGCGCATTATCCCGCGGCTTTTATGGCTGCGGTTATGTCTGCCGATATGGATAACACCGATAAGGTGGTCGCTTTTGTTGATGATTGTATGTCACATGGCATCAAGATACTGCCACCGGACGTTAATAAAGGTGAATACAAATTTACTGTGGATGGTGAAGCGATCATTTATGGTATTGGTGCCATAAAAGGTGTGGGTGAGGGAGCGATAGAAAGCTTCGTTAATGAACGAAAAGAAAACGGCCCTTACAAAGATCTTTTTGATTTTTGTAACCGTGTTGAGCTGAAAAAAGTTAACCGTCGTGTATTAGAGTCTTTGATTCGAGCCGGGGCGTTGGATTCATTAGGGCCTGATCGTGCGGTGATGACCGCGTCTTTAGACGAAGCCATTAAAGCTGCTGAACAACGTGGGCGCGCTGAGGCCATTGGCCAGAATGATTTATTTGGTAATGTATTTACCTCCGATCAAGAAACGGGTGAGTTGAATTGGGCGAAGGTACGTCCATGGCCAGAAGATCAGGTTTTACAAGGCGAAAAAGAAACCTTGGGACTGTATCTAACTGGGCATCCTATTGATCGGTATCTAGATGAAGTCAAAGCCATTACCAGTCATCGAATTGCTGAGTTACAACCCACCCGTCGTGGTGAAAATGTTACGGTTGCCGGACTTATTGTTGGTATTCGTGTCATGAAGACCAAAAAAGGTGATCGCTTTGCTATCGTTTCACTTGATGATCGCAGTGGCCGAATTGATGTGATGGTATATGCTGATACCTATGAGGCACACAAAAATATTTTAACCAATGACAATGTTATCTTGGTTGAAGGTGATGTGAGTGTGGATGACTTCAATGGCGGTTTGCGTATGAGTGTACGTTCCATTACTGATTTTGTTGCGGCGAGAGAACAGCATGCTCGCTATCTGTTATTAGAGCTCAATGAGCCTGCCTTAGAAGACAATATTGCAGAGCAGTTACATCGTAATATCAAACCTTGCTTGAATGGAAAGATTCCGGTGAAGGTTAAGTTTATAACCGATAAAGCCGATGCTGAGTTATCGTTTTCTGACGAATGGAAAGTTCAACCTACGGACGAGCTCCTCTATCATTTAGAAGGCTTAAAAGGGTGTGACAAAGCCAGATTAGTGTATTGATTATTACCAACCTCATGTCTTAGCGATTGGATTTGAGGTTACGCTTAATTGTAGAAGGAGTAGGCGGTGTTAGATGACTTGGTCGGAGAAATAATAAAGCCGCTTTTTCGTTTTTTAAAAGAAATACTCATTGATCTAGTGCTCGAGCCTATCTTTAAACTGCCCGGACACTTGATATGCCGATTGCTTGGTGTGGATGAAAGCAAGAACCGCTATGATTTATTAGTGTTGTTGTTTTCTTTGTTCGTCTGGGCGGGGGTAATTTTTTGCTACTTTCTTTTTATCAATAATTCCCCTTCTGAATAAGTAATCTAAAGTCTTTTTTATTGATGCAGTTTATAGAGCTAGCTGAAGCTTTAGGCTCCAGCTAGTTTTAACTCTATTGAGTTTCTAGTTTTGTTTCTGAAGTTGCTGGCAAACGTTGGATAAGATCGTTGCCAAATAATTTTGACGGTGTATAGGCGCCGCCTGAAAAATTATTGCTCAAAAGCGCGCGTGTTATTTCTAATGTTCCTTCATAAGTCAGCTCATAACCATTACTGGTTTCGATTCTACCGGTTAAGGTTTTCCCCGCTGCATTTTTCACTTCACCCCAGATATAGGTTCTGGATTTTTCTCTTTGTGATTGAGTTGGACCTTGTGTGGTTTTATCGATCTTCGACTTCATCTTATTCTGTACCCAATTAAACTTGAATAACCAACGCAATAAGTTCAGTCGGCGCAAACTCTTTGCTCGTTTGGGAGAAATCGGAATGTAAACTTCTATATTGGGGATTTGCGTTGAATGATAAGCCGTAGAGACATCGCCCCAGGGAATCGTAACCGCATTCTTTGAACCATTGCCAAAATCAATTTGTCGAGATTTAAACGCGAGAGGCACAGGAGTTATCTTTCCATCGACGCGTATCTTACCGCCGTGGGCTAAGCCTTCAACTGATGTTTTGGCGGTGCCTGGGCTTAGTCCGCTGCTTGAATCAAAACCTAAGGTTAAGTGTGTGGCATCAGGCATTTTTTCTTTTAGCTGGCTCGCTAAACAATCGGTTGGGATCACATCAAAGCCTGCGCCTGGGCATAATACGATGCCAGCCTGCTTTGCCTGGCTATCCAGTTGCTGTGCGAGTTCAAACACATTGATTTCGCCAGTGATATCAATGTAATGAGTTTTCGTTTTAATGCAGGCATTCATCATCGGCTCTGCTGTTGCAGAAAACGGACCCGCACAATGAATCACAAGATAGATATCGTCGAGTTGCTTCGATAGCTCTTGCTCACTATCGAGGGAAAAAATACGGGTAGAAAGCGCAAGCTGTTGCCCAAGCGTTTCGATTGCTTGTTTATTACGACCTGCAATAATTGGATGCATTCCTGCATTGACTGCATGTTCGGCGATTAGGGTTCCGGTATAACCATTAGCACCGTAGATTAATACTTTTTGTTCGGACATATTTTTTGAACTCAACTGTATTATTTATAAAAAGTTTTGTATGTATACCCGTCGCCTTTCAAGGTGCAGCGCTGATGTTCGAGCTGCAGCGCTGCGCGCACTCACCCCAATCACTGAGTGTGTCTAAGCTCAGGGGATTCGCCTGCTGGCCGCCTACCTGCATTTTGAAATACTTTGGGTATAGAGCTCACTGCGTGGCGAAGGTGTTTATCGCTTGTTATGACAACTTATAAAAATGCGCTCACTCTGTCGATAACTTCTTCTGACTTTAATATCTGTCGATGACCTAGCCCCTGAGTAATAAACAACTCTGCATTTTTAAATTTATCCATTAGTCGTTGAGATTCACTCATGGGGACTTCGACATCATTTTGATCATGGATGACCAGCGTATTCACCAGAATATCGTCAGTGACATTGATTGCATCGAGATCGGAAGGTTGTTTGCCAACTAGATTACCTGCATGAGTTAAAAAGTGTTGTGTCGCTTTGTTATTAAGGCCCACGTATTGTGAAAATCGTGTGAGTACATTGGCGATGTTTGACGGACCAGATATCAACACCAACTTTTGAGTGTTTAACCCTCTCGATAACGCAATACTTGAAGCCGCTGCTCCTAGTGAGTGACCGACGATGGCGTCAAATTCTCCAAAGTGCTGCTGGGTCAACAGAATTGTTTGAATAAAAGCCTCAGCATGAGAGATATTCCCATGAGAGTGACCGTGAGCGGGCATGTCGATGGCGATGACTTCGTAGCCCTTGTTCAATAGTGCTGGTACCAGGCCATACATTTGTGTCGCCCGGCTTTCCCAGCCATGAACGAGCAATAATTTTTTATTAGGGATTTTTGAGTCTTCAGAGCTCGATGAACGCCAGCGTATGGCACTGATCTTCGAGCTGATAGCAATACGAGTGCCCGAGGCCTCAGCCTTATGCTCCCAAGCCTTGGGCGTAAAGCGTCGGGGTCTGATAAAGCGATTGAGTGCGCTCTTTGCTGCAGAGCTAGGGGCAAACATGCTCTTTATTTGATTGCTAATACGATAAGCTGTAAACGCAATATTCATAATGAACTCCTGTTACTAATCGGTGCCTCTTACAAAGCCAACCTGACGTAAGGTAGGTTTTGCAGGCAAAATTTTTTAAGTCATTCCAAGGTAGCTTTCTATCGTTGCTACGGCTGCATCAAAAGGGGCCTGATTCTCTTCAACTCGGCACAGAACCAATGAACCTTGTAGGCAAGACATGATCCAGAGCGCCAGCTCTTTGGCTGGGCGGTCATGGCTATTGAATTCTTTAGCTTCAATACCTGCCGTCAATATGTCTTCAACACCCTTAAATTGAGTGTTAAGCACTTTATTCACGCTTTTCTTTACAGGTTCAGAGACTTTTTCCCACTCGCTTGCGAAGGCCCCACCAGGACACATGCGTTTACCGGGAATGATAATATCTCGATAGATGGCTAAAAAATACTTTAATCGTTTGGTTGCTGATTTCGACTCTCCACGCTCAAAGCTTGCTTTCAGGTCTGCTGCGTTACGCTCAAGAAGGGCGATAGAAAGTTCATCTTTGCTTTCGAAGTGATAATACATGCTGCCTTTTTTGATACCAATCTGATTGGCCAGCTCCTGAAAGCTGACACCACTGATTGATTGACGCTGCACCATATCTTGGGCGACATCGAGGATTCGGCTGCGTGTATCACTGGTATTTTTCATACAACCTACCTTACGTCAGGTTGAGAGGGCTGTCAACTTAGACGAACGGCAACAAAGTCTCCGCGAGTGAGTTCTGTTGCTGAATTCGAATGGTTTCTTTTTGTGTATCAATCAGTTATTGGGCAGGTAAAAATGTGTAGGGACCTACAATGTTTTTTCTAATACGTAATCATCCATCACGTAGCCTGAGCCAATGTCGGCAACCACTTCGTCGATTTGCTCAAATCCCATTTTTTTATAGGCGGCAATCGAGCCAGAATTGTATTTATTTACAGTTAGAGAGATATGACTGCATCCTGTGGCTTTGGCCTGCTCATCAATAAAAATAAGCGCCTGACGAGAAAAGCCTCGGCCACGGCATTGTTTGTCGACATAGAGCTTGCTTAAGAAGCAACGTGACCCTCGAGACTGAATAGCAAAGTATCCAACAAGCTTTGAATCTTCAAACATCGAGTAATATTGATATCCATCCTGCTCGATCTGCTGCTTCATAGCATTAAAACTTTGAAACTTATCAAGCATATAAAGTACCTGCTCCGTCCCAATGATTGGCGTGTAGTGCTCGTGCCATATAATTTCGGCCAAAGCTTCTATTTGTTGAAGCTCGCTGTCGTTGGTGCTGAGCTGAATGGAGAGTTGAGTCATGAATGCACAAGATATCAAAGGGTTAGAATTGGGTGCATTGTAATGCAAGTTGTTTGGTGATGCGACTATCTGTAGGGGCTTTAATTGATAAGAAAGTGCATTGGTTGGCATTTGCTACTAACTATAAAAATACTACTTGCATGTGTAGTTGTTGTTTGGGTACTATAACTCTTGTCGGAGCTAGCAAGCAATTAAAGGCAGGGGTGTCTTAAGGTTAGCTCCGGCACTTTCCCTTGGTTAAGAACCGATGGTTAATCCAGCACAGAGTGATTATTGTGTTATGGCTTTGTTAGCCCGGATTAAGCATCTTTTGTTTGGATTTTTCCTTTCATGGCGCTCAGGGCTTTATGCCCTGTATTTAAAAAAGAGGGGCAATAAACCTCTTTGTTTCGGGATGACTCCCACCCAGAACGAGCTCTTACAGCTGATTTATGGGATGCAATCATTGATATGGCGTGATGGTTGTGTTTTGCACTAAGCTATTTTGAGTGGGCTGGGGTCATCCTTACTTTTTACTCCAATCTGGATGGAGCGCCGTGTTAAAAAAATTCTAATCTCTTGCATCTAATATTCCTTTATCCTGTATCTATATCATTAAGTCGATAGTCATAGGCTTTCAGCAGCCTAATCATTACTTAATTAAAGAGGATAACTATGGAATCACATGTACTCTGGATCCCCATCGTTGCGATCACTGGTTTTACGGTGGTGCTGGTGACGTTTTTTTACCTTAGTCACAAGAACAAATCAGCTATTCAGGAAACCATCAAAAAGTCATTGGATATGGGGCAGGAGTTGTCGCCTGAAATATTAGAGCGATTAGGCACACACCATTCACCCAGAGTCAGAGATTTGCGTCGTGGTGTTGTGCTTATGTCGTTAGGAATTGCAGGTCTGGTGGCTGGTTCAATGTTTGTCGATCCCGATGACTCGATGGGGTTTGTTGCTATTTCGATGTTTCCACTGTTTTTAGGGCTGGGCTTCCTGATTGTCTGGAAACTTAATCGTTATAACGATTGAGCTCTAAGGTATGACTGATAATGAGCTGATTGCTCAAGTTACTACCCAAAATGATCATCAGGCGTTTGCTGAGTTGGTGCGCAGGTACCAAACTGGCATTCGCCTGTTTTTGCGTCGTTTAACCGCGGGTGATTATCATTTGGCCGACGACATTGCTCAAGAAACTTTTATACAGGTCTTTCAAAAGCTGCATACTTTTCAGGGTAAAGGCAGCTTTCGAGCCTGGGCTCAAAAAATAGCTTATCACCGTTTTTTACGGTATCTGGAAAGCGGAGCCGTTAAAAACGAAGTTCAGCAAGAACTGGCTATCGACATGGTAGAAATTAAAGACAATGTTGAAGCGGATATTATGGCTGAAAAAGTGATGAGCCATTTGGATGTTAAAGAGCGTTTAGTGGTTACTTTAAATTACAGTGAAGGCTTAAGTCACAGCGAAATTGCTGAGTTAACCGAGCTGCCTTTGGGCAGTGTTAAATCATTAATACAGAGAGCGCGGGTAAAACTGCAAAAACTGTTCGTAGCACAGGAGCATGTAGCATGAACGATAACTTGATGGCGAATGATGACTCGTTGTTAAAGAAAATGCTGTCTTATCATCAACACTTTATTGATGATGCTTTTGTTCAGAAGGTGCTGGATAAAGTAGAAAGGGCGTTCCGTCTGCGCCAATGGATTTTATTCTTCGCAGTGCTTATTGGTTTCGCTTCTGCGCTCTATGGAGTCATGCTCGTTGCTCCTTCCTCGTGGGCGATGTTAGAGCAACAATGGCAGTCAGCAAGTACCATGGTGGCCACGGTGAGCTTTATGCTGCTGACTGTTTTTTTGTTTTGGTTGTTCAATGATGAGTTTGAGCGGCCTTAAATGTGCCTTTTATGCCCAAAGTATTTGAAGGTGCAGGTAGGCGGCCAGCAAACGAGTCCCTTGAGCTTAGATAGACTAAGTGATTGGGGAGAGTGCGCGCAGCGCTGCAACTTGAACATCAGCGCTGCATCTTGAAAGGCGACGGGTATTTTTGCCAACGGACGGCAAAGTGCAGTGTAAGGGATTCAAACTTACAGATACGCCATTTTATGATAAAAACTATTTATTTTTGAGTTTCGATAGGCACTGGCTATCAAGCCGATAGAAACAATGAATTGGAACAATTACCTCTAACCATCCATACTTACTTCAACTTTTAAGCCCAAGCGAAGAATTGGAGTAACCCATGTTTGAGAATAAAGAAGGCCAGCGCGTTCCATCAGTGACTTTTCCTGTACGTGAAAACGATGATTGGAAACAAGTGAAATCAGATGAATTATTTGCCGGTAAAACGGTTGCTGTTTTTTCTTTACCTGGTGCTTTTACTCCCACTTGCTCATCGACGCATTTGCCTCGCTACAACGAGCTAGCCCCGGTATTTAAAGCCAATGGTGTTGATGAGATTGTTTGTATCTCGGTTAATGATACCTTTGTTATGAATGCCTGGTTACGAGATCAAGAAGCTGGCAACGTGACAGTGATTCCTGATGGTAATGGTGAGTTTACTGATGGTATGGGTATGTTAGTTGATAAGAAAGACCTTGGGTTTGGCAAGCGTAGCTGGCGTTATTCCATGTTGGTAAAGGACGGTGTGATTGACAAAATGTTTATCGAACCTGATTTACCAGGCGACCCCTTCCAAGTGTCTGATGCAGATACCATGCTGTCTTATATCAATGCCGATGCCAAAAAGCCGGATGCGATTTCTATCTTTACCAAGCCGGGTTGCCCGCACTGTGCGCGTGCTAAGCAGTTATTGTTAGAAAACGATATGCCTTATGAAGAAGTGGTCATGGGACAAGACGCGACGCTGGTTTCACTACGAGCAGTCAGTGGACGCAATACAGTTCCTCAGATTTTTATTGCAGGTAAACATATCGGTGGTGCCGACGATTTGGAAAAAATGTTTACCTAGTTATTATTTTTCGCTCTCTACATCCCCCAATGTGACGCTCTATCTCCAGTCACGCTTCGCCTCTTCTTAATCGAAGGGGCTTTTTTATTTTTAAATGAGATTATTGGGCGTTCTTTTTTCTGCTGCTTGCTTTTGGATCTTCCTTGGTTCTAATATGAAATAGAGATGGGATAAGGGAGTGAGCCATGATGCAAAAGAATATGCTGGATGACGAGATGCTGTCTCAGGTACACTCGAGTTCGCTGGCAGGGGATTGGAGCTGGCTTTTTCAGGAAGAATTGTCGAGTGCTCAAGATAGCCTTATTAATAGAACTTTATTTCGCATACTACCGTTTTTCGCTTTATGCCCTTATCAATCTAAAGAAGAAGATGACCGCTACCGAATTTTAATTAAAGCTGAAGCGTTAAGTTTGATTCACTGGCATGGAACGCGAATAGGATACGATGTTCATTTATCGATCTCAGATTTTTACTTTCCACTGGAAGATAAAGATACTGCATCTTATTACTTTGACGTTGAATCAGAATCAAGTCCTTTCTATGAGTCTTTAGTAGAAGTATTTACTATGTGTGCTCTGATTGACGATAGCTTAGGATTGAAGCCTAAGCTTATTGTTAAAGCATTAAAATCACTCTCCTTTGCTTTTAGTCGACTAGATAATGGCTTTAATATTTGGCAGTTGTTTGTAACAGCAATAAAAAACGATATTCGCCTTTATCAAAATAAAGAAGATCTTATGGTTCATCCTTTGTGGCACGGGGATGTGCCTGAGCTATTGCAGCCTGTTTTAAATAGTGCATTAAGGAGTGTTTATAATGATCTTCCTATTGACTTCGCCTCGCGCTATGAGTCTCTATTAAGAGGAGAGCATATCGAGTCTGTGTATTCAGAGTTTTGGCCTGCTGTTTTGGAAAGTGCTGCAAGAGAAAAAGAAGGAACAATTAATACCGGAAGGTTGGGCAGTATTATACCCGAGTCTACTAATGTAAAAGATCGATTAGGGCGCTCTCGTTTAGTCAGTGCGATTGCTGACTTTCTTGATACGCCAGAGCATAAAGGTGAACTGACCATCGGATTACTCGGTGACTGGGGAGCTGGCAAGTCGACCGTCTTAAGGTTGTTAAAAGAAAAGCTAAAGAGTAATGCACAAAATGAATGGAAGGTCGCTGAGTTTAATGCCTGGACGTATGAGCATTGTGAAAATATTCAAGCAGGTATTGCGCAAGAGTGTGTTCAAGGTCTAACAAAAGGTTACAGCTTTTGGCAAAAAGACTATCTCTATTATCTGTTTGCTCGCCGCTATAATTTTTCATCCTACCTTTTTTATTGTGGATTAGCGGTAGTGACTGTTGTAGGTATCGTATTAGGTCTTATCTACTCAAAGACTGGCGTGACCATGGCGGGTATCTTTGCTTCATTAGTGGCTTTCTTTCAAGCTAACAGAAATTTAACGGCACACCCGTTAGCTGACAAACTAAATACTTACCTTACGCTCTCTTTCTTCGGCAAACATCTAGGCACAATTCCGATTATGAAACGTCAGGTCGATATTTTATGTGATATCTGCCTTAATGGTGTTAGTAATATCAAAGCCAGCTTTGCCGGTATTAATCGCGCACATAAGACATTTGAAGCCACAAAGAAGCGTCGCTTATTGTTTATTATTGATGACCTGGATCGCTGTAGCAAAGAAGGGATAGTAAAAGTACTAGAAGCGGTTCGGCTGGTCATGACGCAAAAAAATGTGACTGTGGTGATTGCTGTTGATCATCGTATTGCTTTATCGGCATTGGCTTGTCATTATGCGGATCTGGCTGAGCATCGTCAGGATTCAGGTGCTCAAGATATTGCTCGACAGTATTTAGGAAAAATTATTCAATTGCCAGTGGTTCTGACACCTGCACCAGAGACTGAGTTGAGTAACTACATTCATAATACGTTGTTTCAAGGGAATCTGTTGGATGAGTCTAATTCATCAGTGAAGGATAACAATGATGCGGCTATCTCTAGTGAGCTTGATGAGCCAAAGCAAAATCAGGCAATCATTCAAGAAGAGAGAAAAGAGTCGGAGGCATCTAATGTTGATAAAGACAAACAAAGCTCACCAACAGAAGAGCAAGTAACTCGCCAAGAAGCTGCTGCTGATCACAAGCCAACGACTGAATCAAAGAGTCAAAGTAAAGCTCCTTCTGTATTACGCCATTCCTCGAGTGAGCTTTCTCATTTTCATCGATTGGTTAAGGTGTATGAGTTCTCTAACCCCAGACAGATAAAACGACTATTTAACTCATATCGTTTGTATCGAGCTTACCTCGACGACGGTGGTGAACTAAGTCTTCATAATTATCAGGAGAAAGAGACGTCGCTTTATCTTCCCGCAATGAGTATGATTTTCTGGTTAGAATATTGTAATCAGATGAATTGCGGTAAAGCAGAAGGTATTCTTGATAAGAAGATGAAGGCCGTTTGTGATTTTCAACCAGAAAATACTCAAGAAGCTTTTAAACAAATGCTGTTCGAGTCAAAACAATGGAAATGCCTTAATGATGGTATGATCACCGAAGAAAATTATGAAGCCTTAAGACTGAGTGTTCATCCTTTTATTTTGCCTGGCACTTTATCGGTTTAAGAGCTCTCTTCAACAGTTAAGAACTTTGGCCGATATTTCATGGTGTATTCTTAGTGAAAGTATTTTCTCGCCATCCTTGGCTTAATTTGTTCCTTTTTTCAATTTATTCCTTTATAAAATAATCTAAAGTCCTTTATCTATTCTGGCTTTCTTCCGCTGATAATATAGTATCCAAATCGATGTAAACAAAATGCCAGTGGTAGAAGAAAAACTGGGGCTAATAAATGACTCCATTTTTGTGAAGTATTATTCCCTTTGATTAGCCGCTTGAGCAAATAAACCGTGGCTACTAATGGAATAGATGCTACTGACGGTGCTACTCTCATAGAAGCATCTTCAACTTTTATATCCTTATATCCAAGAGCTTCCATTGTCTCTTTAACTTGGTTGATTGAACCAAACTCACCCAAAGCCCAATGCTGACATACTTTTCGATAACAATAGTCCATTACGGGATTTAATCTTTCATCCTTCTTTAAAAATCCGTCGGCCATAACAAAACTGCCATTGGGCTTGAGTAAGCGGTAAGCTTCTTTTAGTAGCGTTGCTTTATCTTGTTCTGGTGAATGACAGCCGCTTTCAATGGCAACAATGCCATCAAATGTTGCGTCATCAAATTGAGTATGATGATAATCATCAATGATATAAGTTAGTGTGCAGTCATAGTGTTTCTCCTTGGCAAGCTGTTGAGCTTCAAATACCTGGTTGGGGGCGATGGTAATCCCTGTTACTGACTCAACCTCTCTCTGATTGGCAAATGAGCGAGTCGTTGCGCCATAACCACACCCCATATCCAGAATGTGTTTGAATGTTTTATTAGGGATATGGCTTCCTAATACTTCGAAAACTCGTTGATTCATTTTTTCCAACATGGTTTCGCGATCAAAAGGATTCATTCCCCACTCGTAGTAACCAAAGTGCATGTTGAAGTCTGAACTCCAGCCTTCGTATTCATTACTGGCTTCTGAATAGTAATGAACGATACTTTGCAAAGCTTTTTGGCTCGTTAACCTTGGTGCTTTTGTTGTGAGTGGGGGCGTTGCCATAATGTGTCCTCCTAATGATCTCAATACAGGGTATCTATACCCGTCGCCTTTCAAGTTGCAGCACTGATGTTCAAGTTGCAGCGCTGCGCGCACTCACCCCAATCACTTAGTGTATCTAAGCTCAGGGGATTCGCTTGCTGGCCGCCTACCTGCCCCTTGAAATACTTTGGGTATCTAACAAGCGCTTTCTAATTGCTTTCTTAAAGCGGCTTTTTCTCGGTAACGGTTCAACATAATGACGTTAAAAAAGTGCATGACACCGAGTACCAATAAAACCAATCCTATTTTGGTACTGAAGAATTCGATTGCCTGCTGTAGGTTGGTTGGCTTATCGCCGTACTTCAGAATTAAAGTGACATAGCCCATATTGACCAGATAGAAGCCCACCACCAGCAAGTGATTCACTGATTTTGCTAGTGCTTCGTTTCCGCTGAAGCTGTCTATCAAAAAAACGGCACCGTTTTGACTCAAGGTTTTGGCAACCCAGACCGTCATGCTGATGCTGACAAGTAAGTAGGTGAGGTAGGTGGCTTCAATAATCATGGTAATTCCTTACACTAATTTCTAACTGTTTTGATTGTTTGGTAATTTCTGTAATTACAGAAATTACCAGTCTTAAAAAAAGCTATTTGTTGGTGCTTCAAATAGCTGATTTAAATGGCTTGAGTTACTTGGCGAACTTAGCGATTTTCTCGCCCATATTCATAAGGCTCTGTAAAACCCCTTTTTTTAGCTTAATCATGCGCTCATACCAGCTACTCATATTAAAAATAAAGTCATGCATGGTTTTGATTCGTTCTTTAGAAACAGGGTCCAGTTCTTTATCTTCTTCTGCCTCTAGCATGCACTGTCTAAGGGTTGCTAACGTGGGCTCTATTTCACGTCTTTTACGTGTTTCAATGATATTGATAAACATTTCCCAAATGTCATGTTCGGTTTCGAAGTGATCACGACGGTCGCCCAAGACATGTACTACCTTAATAATGTTAAAGCTCTGCAGCTCCCTGATACTCGTGCTCACGTTAGAGCGAGCGATATTGAGACAGTTGGCGATTTCTTCTGCGCACAATGGCTTGGGAGAAAGATAAAGCAAGGCATGTATCTGCGACACCGTACGGTTGACTCCCCAGCGGGTACCCATTTCACCCCAGTGCAAGATGAACTTCTCGGATGTTGGTGTCAGTTTCATTGCCTGATTTTTCTCTTTTCGGTAATTTCTGTCTGTACAGAAATGATAGAATTAAAGCGGTTTCAGATCAAGCTTTATTTTTCGACTAGATTATCTGGATGCATAAACAGGTATTAACCCCACGGCAAATAAGATGACGCATTTCAGGAACAAATAGAAAAAGGGATTTTTGATAGTTATCGCATTTTTGGACTATCCAATCGGCTTTTCGACGATTATAGTGAAATTTCTGATCGAAGAGTGAGCCACCTATGGGGCTGCAAAGCTGAAAGATTTATTCTTGGCTAATTAAAAATGAAGACTGTTTGATAATCTACCATTGAGGAATTTATCAACCATGAATATCGGGGCCGTTGAATATAAGTTGGTGACTTACCAGGAGCGTGACAGTCTGGTGCAGTTTTTACAGCGACCAGAAATCGACGCTTTATTTAATTTGCCTTTGTCCCAACGACAAGAATCCATTTTTGCTCATGTGGATAAACGCATTAATACAAATAACTCGTTTTGGGTTATTGCGGTGTTGAATGAGCAAATCGTTGGATGTATTGATACGGATTATTTAGGTATCGATGAGCAAGGGCAAAAGTCGGTGATGGCTTCTACCCTAGCCGTTGATCCTGCTATGGAATACGAAAGGATTGCCATTGGATTGGGCTATACATCAATGATGCGAGCCATTCGTATGTTTGGCGCTGAATCTTATTGTACGGATTCGTGGGAGGGGAATATTCCTTTTCGTAAAGCCATGCTTTCTATAGGTTTTAAAGAGTATAAGTGTTTTGTTGATAATGAAAAGCGCCCTCAAGGTATTCGCAGTGTTGTTTATCAACTGGATTTAAAATCCTTTGTGCCAACCATTGGTACTAAGTGGGATGTTTTAAGTCGGCGTTATCTTGAAACAGCTTGAGAGCTTTAATACTTTTTTTAACCGGTAAAAAAGTCTAAAACATTGCCTAATGTAGATGATGAGCCTTTGTAAAACTCGGTATAACAACAGTTAGAACAAGAGACTGCTGTGTATTTTTTGTTTTGAACATCAAAAATTCGAGACCAGAAACCTCCTGATACCCTAATTTCTCCAACATCAAAATTTCTATTGTTGCATTTCATGCAAGACCAGTTTCTATGCTGCATTCAGCGCTCCTCAGTTAATTATTTTATTAAGGGATGACACCTTTTCTCTCTATTATCTTAGTCTTGAGATAGCCAATTTCTTACAAAAAGAATCACCTTTTTGCTCTTTTTTTGAGATACCAAATAGCGTTTAATGAGCCCACCTGATTGAGCGAAAGGATATTGATTCAATCACATCAGGGATGTCTAACACCAAACAAGGATATGGAAAGATGAAAAAGACTACTGCGTTAGCTGCTGCTGTCATTATGAGTATTACTGGAACAAGCGTAATGGCATCACAAGGAAAAGTGAATACACAAGAGCTGTTAACAAAATCGGATCTTGTTTTTCAAGGTAAGGTTATTAATGTCGATTACAAGGATTCTACAGATGGCATTCCTCACACTTTTGTTACTTACAGTGTTGAGGACATGATTGCTGGTGAAGCTACTGAAAAACAAGTGACTTTACGCTTTATGGGTGGACAACAAAAGCGTGGTGCTGTGATTCGTTATCTACACGTTTCTGATATGCCTGACTTTGAGGAAGGTGACAGCGATATTTTGTTTGTTCGCAAAAACAACAGCAATATTTGCCCTTTAGTTAAATGTAGCCAGGGACGTTATCGTGATGCTAATGGCATTATCACTAACGACCATGGACAGCCTTTGTTGCTAGGTGAAAAAAATGAATACAGCTTAAGCCGAGAGTTAATGGCGGACCAACTAGGTTTAGAAAAGCGCAGCACTGGATTAGGTCGTGCTGTATCTACTGAGTCTGGTGAAGCGCGTTCGGCTTTATCTGAAAAAGGAAGCATTATGGATACCGCTGGCTTTGTTGCCGACTTAAAGCAACAGGCGAGAGCTATGAAAGCCAAAGGTATGATGAAAGCAACTATGTTCAAAAGTGCCGATATTAAAGCAAGTTTCTCTGCTCCTGTGTTTCGCGCTGTAGCCCCAAAAGATGCTGCTCCGATTGGTAAATCTATGCCAACTGCATTGAAATCATCTGGAAGTGATTTCGATCGCAGAGAAGAGCAAATGGTAAAAGAAAACGGCGGCGACCCAGTTATTCAATAAGTTAATGGACAATTATTTTTTAAGAGGACGAAACAATGAAACGCGTTATTTTATTATCAGCATTATTACTTTCTGGTGTCGTGAGTCAGGTAGCAGAAGCCGCAGCATGGCGCACCTGTGATGGCAAAAAAATTAAGTGGAGTGGTAACTCTGCTACTGTGCGAGCAAGTAATGTGAGTTTTGCTAGCGGTTCATCTTACACTAGCGCATTACAAACAGTCATCAGTCGAGTTAATGATAACCCTAGTAAATTTAACTTTAGTCTGGTAACTGGTGATACTTCCATTGGCAAAAATAATGGACAGAACGAAACCTGGTTTACTAATGACTCTGGTTCGTTAGATGGTGCTCCTGCAGTTGCATTTTCGTGGACCCATTGTTACTGGTTATTCGGATGGCACTATGGTATCGATGAAGTAGATGTTGTGTTTAACAACAACGTGAGCTACACCAGCACTAACAATAAAACATCATTGTGGCCTTACGGTGGCGGCAGCCGTCCATTCAGAACCACTGCTGTTCATGAGTTTGGTCATGCAATGGGACTACTCCATGAAAATCGTTACTACAACATCATGGGACAAGACTGGGATCATATCCATGCGAATGGTTCAACCGCTCGCGCTTATCTTGGTGAAGATGCAGCGAACGGTGCGGTTATCCTTTATGGTACAACGAGTGGCAACATGGAAGATGTGGCTCTAACACACCATAAATATCTGGGCACCAGTGGTGAATACAGCACGCACACGCCTACTCGCCTTTATAATAGTTCTGGTGGTAACTTAAGTAGCTTCTTCTCTGGCGGTGAACGAGTACATCGAGTTAATAAAGGTCAAACGGTTCAATTGGAATTAACCGCTGAAAACAACGGTAAGAGCTTCCAGAGCCCTAAGATCCGTTACTATATTTCTACTAATAACATTATTTCGACTGCTGACCAAAACATCGGAACTGGGTCGCTTAATTTAACTCGCAACGTACCTTATACATTCAAACGTACGTTAACCATTCCTTCCAGTTTAAACTCTGGTCAGAACTACTGGATTGGTGCGGTGATTGATTACGATAATGCCATTAGTGAATCGACGGGTAGCAACAACGCAACATATATCCCTATTCGAGTTAACTAAGTTATCATCGAAACCCGCAAGGCCACTCATTTTGTGAGTGGCCTTTTTTTATTTTGCAAAATTATTCTAATTCGTTAATAAAAACTCTTTAGAGGTATTTGCTATAGATTCCGTTGACTGTCAGTTTGGATTATTGAAGTATTAGGGTTGGTATTCAATAAGTAGTACAGTAAAAAAGGAATATAAAAATGAAGAAAATAAAAATGTTGTTAACAGCTGTCACTGTATTTGGTATCTCTGCATTTAATGGTGCTGTTGCGATGGAAACTCATAGTGCAAAAAAAATTGAGGTACTTCAAAATCAGTTGTTGAAGTCAAACTGGGAGCAGAGGTGGTGCCGAGAAAGACCTCAAGATTGCTATTGTGTTTACATCAATAACGTTCGCTACTGCTTTCTTTTGTAAGTGTTAAAAGCTCGGAGGAATATTGCTCCGAGCTTTCTTTTTAAGCATTAACGACTTTAGGTTGAGTTACTGTTGCTTCTGGGTGTAATTGATTGTGTAATGCAACGACTTCGCCCACAACAATGAGCGAGGGTGACTCAATTTTTTCATCACTAGCAATTTGGGATATCGTACTCAAAGTACCCGTCACTATTTTTTGTTGTGGTTGAGTTGCACGGTGAACGATGGCAACCGGAGTGCTCGAAGACAGTCCATGATGTATCAACTCTTTAGCTATGATGTTGAGCCCAGATAACCCCATGTAGATCACCAGCGTTTGATTTTTTTTAGCTAAGCTTTCCCAGTCAAGGTTCACCTGGTTATTTTTTAGATGTCCTGTAGCAAAAGTGACTGACTGAGCATAGTCTCTATGAGTTAATGGAATGCCACAATAAGTCGATGCTCCTGCCGCTGAAGTAATCCCTGGGACTACATGAAAATCGATACCCTGATCCGCTAACTCTTGTGCTTCTTCTCCACCACGACCAAAGATATAAGGATCGCCGCCTTTTAAACGACAGACTCGTTTGCCTGATTTGGCGAGTTTAATCAGTAATGAGTTAATCTGGTCTTGTGGGACGCAGTGATGCGCTTTTTCTTTACCAACATAAATACGTTCTGCATCACGTCTTACCAAATTGAGAATATCATCAGATACCAGACGATCATAAACTACCACATCGGCTTTTTGCATGAGTCGCAAAGCTTTAAAGGTCAATAGGTCGGGATCACCGGGGCCTGCTCCTACAATGTAGACTTCACCTTGTAGTTGTTTATTTTGTTGATGAGCGAGTAGTGTTTGTTTTAAATCCGCTTCGGCAAGCTCATCTTGTTGGTTAAATATTTTTTCTGCGGTATTGCCTTCAAAAATATCCTCCCAAAAGTTTTTTCGAGCGGTGCCTGTTGGTAAAGACTTTTTAACGATTCCACGATACTTTTCTGCCAGTGATGCCAGTCGACCGTAGGCTGCAGGAATCATGGATTCTATTTTTCCTCTCAACAGGCGAGCCAGTACTGGGGCTTTACCTCCTGTTCCAATCGCGATGGTGATGGCACCGCGATCAACAATGGCGGGCATGATAAAGCTGCATAACTCTGGGTTATCGACCACGTTCACCAAAAGCTTGCGCCGTGTGGATTCAAAATAGATGGATTCATTAAGCAATGAGTTGTTCGTCGCGGCTATGACAAGATCGGCTTCATCCAGTAGGGCTGGATGAAATTCTTGCTGCAACAGAGTCACTTTGTGAATGAGCGCTTTTTGTCGGATCTCATCATTTATCTGCGGAGAAACAACGGTCACATTGGCATGAGCTTGAGTCAATAGCTCCAGTTTTCTGGCCGCGACTTCACCGCCGCCTACCAGCAAGCAATGCTTATTAGATACTTTGGTAAAAAGAGGTAGATAGTCCATACAATTACATCTGCTTAGCGAATAACACACTATGCTATTAAGCGATAAATTGACCACCAGAGCTAATAACAAAACCTGATGGAGTGGCTACTTTCTGCTATATGCGAATGAAGGAGAGGGGGGGCGATGGGCTGAATTGGGGTTTAAGCACAAAATTGATGTGTATATTTTGAGAGAGGTTGTACTCAGTTATTTGGGATCGACAAAAAACGGAGCCTTGAGGCCCCGTTTTTAACGCTTAAAGAACATTGATAGTATAAAGAGTGGTGGTTCCGCTCACTTCATTGCCAATCACAAGCAATGGCTGATTGGATGGACTTTTGTCGGCGGGTATAAACAGCATGCCTTCTGGACCTAAGTCTCCTGCATCAGAACCTTCGCCGGGTTTGACACTAAAGTCACGGTTACTGATGTATTCAACAAACTGTGGGCCGTAAGGGTTGGTTACGTCATAAACCATGATACCACCCTGGCGTTCCAGTCCAATGAAAGCATACACTCTATCGCCAACCTGACCTGTGGCTACACCTTCTGGCTCAGCCCCTTTGTCATCAGAACGATTTTCGTGGCTGTTCTTATCGTTGCTGGCGTTGAAGTTTTCGGGATAACGCTCTGATAATAGTTTCTCGAACTCGCTGTTTGAATCAAATATCTGTTGTCCATTCTGATCCCACAATGAGAAAGATCGTGCGCCATAAGAATAGATGCTTTCAACCATACCATCGTTATTGCTGTCGCCATTAGCAGTGGTTGTTTTGATTCGCCCTAAGTTATTCGAGTCGGCTGCATCACTGGCAAAATGTATGGGTGATAATGTCAGATCATCGCCACGAACTTCTTCTGAATAACCGTCGTAATCTCGGGCATCACCTTCGTTGGCGCTGATGACAACCGATTGGTTGTTCCAGCTATAAGTTGCAATAGCATCGGGTTGATACATGCCCACCAGATTATCCCAGGTTTTCAGATTTATCTGGTCATCTTTGTCTGATACATCGATTTCGTTGCCTGCCACACTATAGTCTTTGACGCCAAGACCCACAATCGAGTCAATGGTTTGGTTGTTCACGTCAATGATAGCCAGCGCGTTGTTTTCTTGCAGCGACACATAGGCTTTGCTGCTATCGGCGGAAAGTGCGATGTATTCTGGCTCCAGGTCTTGAGCAACCGAAGCATTCGCGCCAAAAATACGAACATTGGCAGGAAGCTCATCTGCACGGCTGTTGCCTTCATTAAAGTCAGTAAAGCGCAGATGGTTTACCGTGGCATTAGCAACACCGTTGCTCACATCGATGATCGAAATTGAACCTTCGGGATCATTGTCATAGTCATCGTTGGGCTCACCTTCGTTAGCGACCAGCACTTTGCTGCCGTCGTGAGTAAAGGTCACCATATCAGGCAGGGCTCCAACTGCTACGGTAGCCAAAAGGCTATAGTCAGTGGTGGAGTAAAAAGCGATTAACCCCGGATCTTGTTTGGTATCAGCCTCAATAGCAACAGCTAAAGTACCGTTATAAACGCTCACTGAGTTTGCGCTACCGAGGTCTGGGCCTGCACTAGATGCGGTAATGCTTGTTAGCTTGGTGGGTGATGCTGGATTAGAAATATCAAGTACATCAACACTGGCGTCATTCGCGTTGACGACAAAGAGTTTCTTTTGTTGGCTATCAAAGGCAACGATTTCTGCCGCACCTTCATCAAAAATGCCAGAGTCATAACGACCCACTTGCGTTAGAGCGATTTTTTGGGGGGCGTTACCGGAACTAATGGCGTCAACAATGGGTAAGATGACGATCTCTGTTTTATCGCCTTCGATGCCAAAGTCATTGTCGTTGATTAATAGCAGATGCTCGTTGTTAAGCATGGCTAAACCTTCGACCTTTTTGGGTAAGCCTGTTCCCGCTGCTGTTAAGCTGTTGTAAACCAGTTCCTTAGTGACTGGAGTAGCGGTGATCTCAGAAAGATCGGCGGTAGACTCTAAAGGACGCAAAGAAGTACTCTGCGAATCAAACTGGCTGGATAAAATATTATCGGCATGCTGCAAATTCACCCGATAGAGTTTGGTCACTTTGCTAATGCGTTCCAGAATGATTAAGTCGTCTTCGCCAATGGCCACCATCTCGCTGATCTTGACGTCTTTCTGTTTACGGTAGTCGCCATTTTTAAGATCGCCGGATTCTGCTGCTTTATTGGCAAAGGTCTGGGGAACGTCCATGCGATAAACGTACTCACCAATAACAGAATCCAAACTGCCATCATTTGCCAGACTTAACTTAACTAATCGCACATTGCGAGAGTTAGCGTAGGCGTCAGTGTCTGGGTTCGCCAGTGGGCTTTGCATAATGAAATACAAAAACTGGTTATCTGGTGTAATAGCAATCGACTCTGCACCTCGATTCAGTTTGCGTTTGGCGAGAATTGCTGGCAGAGAACCTGTAACAGGGTAGTTAGCATCGGCGAGATCTTGTTCCATACCCGCTGGAACAACGCGTTGCAGGATGATGCCGTTAGCGGCCACATGCAATAAGCTAGGACCGTATTCTTCAGCAATCCAGAAGCTGCCATCATTCAGTTTGACCAGAGCTTCTGGATCGACACCTTGGGCATCAAATGCCAGTTGTTCACCGGTGTGAGAAAAAGAAAGCTCAGTATCAGTCACCGTGAGAGGATTGGTGATGCCCGAAATAGGTTGACCATCTTTATCTCTTAGTGTGATGACCTCGGCAATCTGGGCTTCCGGACCATTGGCTCCCTGAATCAATTCCATGCGAGCAATCACGGGTGCAAACGCTGGAACTGGGAAGATCTTGTTATCTTCATTATCGGCACCACAGAAGTCTGCCACGCCAATGATATCTTCTGAGTCTTCACACTTAATGTTCGGGCCACGATCCGAAATGGTGTAGAACACATGCTCTGGATCATTGGGGTAGTGGTAAGCACCGCTACCAAAGCCTACATCGAAACTAATACTACCGGCTGAATTGCCGTTGTGCTGAAAGCTTACCGTTGATAAGGCTTGGCTTATTTCAAAGCGAGTTTCAGTCAAGTTAAATGGGGTTGCGTCTGCTTTGTAGTCTGGAACTGCAAAAGGCGCTGTCAGATTTACGTCGACATTAACCTGATCTTTCAGCTGACGGCCATTGGCAGCTGTTACCGTCACTTCAAAGGTCAAGGTGGCACCACTGGCTTGAGTGATAAGCGGTGTTTCGATGGTATACGAAGCCCCGTCTTGAGCAACAACCGTTGCTGCTGGGCCTGCTACCTGTTGCCATTGGAGATCGGTGCTTTGAGTATCACCGGTGGCAGTCAGCGTCACTTGAGTTTTCATGTCAGCGTTGATGTCTGCGCCAGCATTGATTTCAAACGGGTTATCGATACAGGCGGTGAGGGTCAATGCACTGCCTATTAACAAGGAAGAATATAAAGGTTTCATGGTGTCCCTAACTCTTATTGGAATTTTTCCTGCTCTACAATAGAGATGGTTAGTGACAATTTGTGGCTAGATTGGTGACATTAATATTTCAACGCTACCTCTAGTTGAGTAACCCGATTAATTCTTTATGAGATAGAAGCTGAAAACCTTGAGGAGATACGAAAAGTTGATATTCGCTGTAACTCAAGGGCCCTTAACGACTCTTTGTCATGTTTTTGAGGTCTTTGTCTATACTAGAAAAGGCAAATATAAGAATTCTAAGGATAAACTCCGTTGACTGAGCGAATTTGGTTAGGCTGCCTGTGTTTACTCATTGTTATTCCCTTACATGCTGAAAACGCCATTCAGTTGTTGAGTCATGAGGGGAAGGCTGTCAGTGGCGTTGTGCTTTATTTACAACATAAAGCTCCAGAAGGGGAATCCGCACAAGCTTCGATACGTCCTACTATCTCACAGAGAAACAAACAGTTTCAGCCTTATGTCAGCGTTGTGCAGGTTGGAGTGCCTGTTTCCTTCGAAAACAACGATGATATTGCTCACCACATTTATTCTCTTACCGGAAAAGAACGGTTTTCATTCAAAATTCGTAAAGATGAAGCGGCAAGAACCCTGCAGTTTCAGCAGGCGGGCATCATTCCTATGGGATGTAATATTCATGACTGGATGAGTGGATATCTCTTGGTTGTAGATACTCCTTATTACGGTATCACCGACGATAATGGCCGAGTTCTTTTTTCGCACATAGAGTCTGGGAGCTACACTTTGCGTGTCTGGCATCCGCAGATGAAAGAGGCGGACCGAGACCAACAGCATATTGTTGCCTGGCCATTAACCGATCCCTTTTCTATTTCACTAACACAGCCTCTCGATAGCATTCCAGAACAGAAGCCTCTGGATGACTTTGACTTTCTTGACGGGTATTAGACATGATTGTCATGAAGAGTCTGCAAACTAAAATTTTTGCTCTATTTGTGCTGATTTTGATCGTTGTTCAAGCCGTGTCCTTCTGGATTGCTTATCAGACTAACCAGCAACTGCAAGATCTTAAGTTAAGTAACCAGTTAACAACGGCTGATGCTGTATTCGATGCCTATTACAATAACCGCAGTTACTATCTTGCTGCCTTCTCAGAAACAGCCGCAAAAGACTTTGGGTTAAAAGAGGTTTTTGAAGAAGATACCCGGAGCTTTCTTGCTGCGCTAAACAATCATCGCAAGCGTATTGATGCTGATATCTCTGTTGCCGTTGCACCTAGTGGAAAAGTCGTTGGGCAGTTGCTGGTTACCAAGCAAGATGATGGCAGTGCCAAAGTGAAAGTGGGAAAAGAGCAGGGACAAAACTTTCGTTATATGGAGTGGCTTTATTTGCCGGACCAAACGCAACTCTACGAATTAGAAGGGCTGCTCTACCAAATTAGTTTTGCACCATTAAAGAATGGTGAGTTGTTAATGGGGTGGATAGGCTTTGGTTATGTCATCGATGAAGCGGTAGCAAAGGAGTTTGCCGCGCAAACGGGGTTGAAAACCGGCTTTTTTATTGATGATCCAACACAAAAGAAATGGAGTGTACTTTCGTTCTCGGAGGCCAAACAAGATGTGTCTCAGGTAAATGCGTTACTTGAGTCTATTCGAATGCAACAGGAAAGCACCGATATCTTATACAGTTTGCATACTATTGGCGAGGTGAATGATAAGAAAGTTCAATTGATCATGTATAACCTGCATGATGATATTTTAGCGACTTTGGAAGATCGTTGGTTGCAGTTATTGATCATGATCCTTATAACCGTCGTATTATCACTGATCAGTGCTTATGTCATATCAGAAGGAATTACCAACCCTATTAAACAGCTCGTTAGTCAGGCTCAATATATAGCAGGAGGTAATTACGACATAAAAGTATCGATTGATAACAGTGCAGAGCTTGAGCAGCTGTCAAAAGAATTCACGGCGATGCAAGAAGCCGTTCTTATGCGAGAAAATAAGATTTCTCATCGCCTATATCATGAGCCTTTGACCGACTTGCCTAATAACAACCTGTTGATTCAACAGTTGGATGAAATGAACGCCTCCGAAGAGAGCCTGGAGTATGCGGTTGTACTGCTGAACATTCGTCGAATTCGTGATGTGAATGATACTTTAGGAAGAGCTGTTGGTGATGATGTTATTAAAGAAGTGGGGCGACGCCTAAGTGCTTTGGGCAGTGGCTTCTCGTTATTCCATATTGGTGGGGATGAATTTGTTGTTGTTTGTCACCAAACAAGCGAAGCCAACCTCGAGCCAGTGATTCAACAAATTAGTGAACGTTTTGAAGCCATCTTTCACTATCAAAGTATTTCGTTTCATCTGCAAGTTCAATTAGGAATTGCTATTAGCCCACTTCATGGACGCAATGCAATCAGCTTGATGCAAAAAGCTGATACTGCACTACGGCTGGCTAAACAAAAGAATGCATTTTCTCAGCTTTATAATGTGCAGTTGGACTTTAACACGGTCGAGCGATTGCACTTGGTTAATAGTTTAAAGACAGCCATTGAAAATGAACAAATGGTGCTTTTTTATCAGCCCAAGCTCAGTTTGAAAACAGGTAGAGTTAAAGAGGTTGAAGCTTTAGTTCGGTGGTTACATCCTGTTAATGGTTTGATCGCGCCAGATACCTTTATTCATATTGCTGAGCAGACGGGACAAATGGATGCTCTGACTCAATGGGTTATGAACGAAGCCTGTGAGCAATATCACCGTTGGCGCAAGCGAGGTTTTGCTATTTCTATCGCAGTTAATGTATCTGCCGAAAATTTAAATCAAAAAGGGTTCAAAGATAAGTACTTTGATTTATTACAGAGTAAGAACATTCCTGTCGAAGCTATTATTTTAGAAATCACCGAAGATGCTGTGGTGAATGATTCTAATAAAGCATTAGAAGTATTAAATGATTTACGTGAGCAAAGTGTACGTATATCCATTGATGATTATGGGACCGGTTACTCATCTTTAGCGCAGCTTAAACATCTGCCCGTTAATGAGTTGAAGATTGATAAGTCATTTGTTCAACGGCTCTTATTGGATGACGATGATCAGATCATTGTGGACTCAACGATTGCCTTAGCTCATAACATGGGACTATCAGTTGTAGCTGAGGGCGTCGAAGATCTCAGTACGCTCGAATGGCTGCGCGATAAAGGCTGCGAAAAAATACAGGGCTATTTTATTAACAAACCGCAACCTGCTGATGAGTTTATGGCTTGGTTGACCAGCAGTGATTATTGTCCTGAAAAGGAAGTGTGATGAGACGATTCTTAATTCTTGGTTCTATCCTATTATTTTCTATTCCTCAGGTGTGCGTGGCGATTGAGCACCACTTTCGAGGCTTGGTAGACATTCGGGCCACTCACACAGACTCATTGCAGCGATACCTCGACGGAGGTTATGGGAAGTTTCAGTATGATGATGGTTCTGAGTTTTCCTTAGCTCATGGTGCTATTGATTATCGACTGGACTGGGATGAGCATTGGAGTTTTCATGGTGTTAGCAATCTATATGCCGATGAAAGCCGAACGGATGTGGGTGTCAGTGAAACCTATTTTCGTTATCGTGGTGTGCCGACAGAAAATGGTCGTCGTTGGCAACTAAAGGCAGGCATGCTCTATCCTGTTATTTCATTAGAAAATATTGCGACAGCATGGTCATCTCCATACACCTTGAATTATTCAACACTCAACAGCTGGATTGGAGAAGAGTTTCGATATCTAGGTGTAGAGAGCCAATGGACATGGTTAGGTAAAGCCAGAAACCAAAAGCATGATTGGCGATTATCTTTAGCGCTTATGAGTCACAATGATACCGCTGGTGCCATGTTGGCATGGCATGGGTGGACATCTTCGAGTCGTCAGAGTTTATGGCATGAACGATTGCCTCTCCCTGACTTTCCTGCGCGCTCACAATATCCGTTAAATCAACAAGCCGCCGAGTCTGATCCTTTTCTCGAGCTGGATGATCGTGTGGGATACCATGTTTCTGGAGAATGGAATAAGCACGGTAAGGGATTCATACGGCTTGGCTACTACAATAACAATGCCGATATGCGTAATGTCGTTAATGGACAATATGCCTGGGGCACAGAGTTCTTTCATGGTGGTATAAAATGGCGATTGTGGGGAAAAACACAACTCATTGCTCAATGGATGCAAGGGCAAACAGCAATGACACGATTAAACGGAGATATCATCGTTGACAATGACTATCGTAACGTATTTGCTGCGTTGACTCGAAAATTTGACAGGCATCGAGTTACCTTTCGCTTAGAGGATTTTTCTGTAACAGATAAAGATACCTTGCCGATGGATGGTAATGGCGAAAATGGTAATGGTTTAACATTGTCTTATGCTTATCAATGGCATAAGCGTTGGTTTGCTCATGTCGAATTTAACCGTTTGCGCAGTGACAAAGAAGGACGAATGTATGCTGGCTATCCTGAAGAGTTAACCGAGAAGCAATGGCAACTCGGCATTCGTTATTATTTTTAGTCGTCGTCGCTATCTGTCTCTTGTTCGACTTCTGGTAGCTCTACTCTAAAAAAATCAGAGAAAAGAGTGGTTTCTTCTTCTCTGGCTTCCTCAACCAGATCTTTCGCTTGAACGTTGTCGGGATGCGACATATCAAGCTCACTGTCTTTTATCAGCCATTCTTCTTGAATTAAATCAAAGTTGAGTTCTTCGAGAACATCAAAAAGAATTTCTGCCGCATGTTTTTCGTCTCGAGCCGGAATAAAACATTGTGTTTGAAGCGCATCAAACTGTTTGTAGTCAAACTCACAACCTTTTAGTGGTTTAACGATAATAGAGGCTATATAAATAACAGACATGATGTTCCTATTGATTAGTGTGTTCGAGAGATTGTTTTTTCAGTAAGGCAACGCGAGATTGATGATCAAATAGACCAAATGCAAACGCTGTATTGGGGGCATGAAGATCGATGATAAGATATTTGCCTTCCATATTTAAGGTGTTCGCATTGATTTGCTCGACTTTCAGGTGCTTCTTTTTCATTGGGCGCTTTAAGTATTCTTCCCAACGATAAAAAGATTGATAGCCATCGTCGTTTGTTGTGATATCAAAACAAACTTTGTAAGTTGCATCCCATTGCCCACACCAAGTGCCTGTAAAATCCAGCTCTTTGGCATTGACTGTATTTGCCCCTGTAAGCATCATGCAAAGAATGATAAGGAGTGAGATTTTGTAGTTCATCCTATTTTAAAGTCCTGTAGTTGATCGATGTTTCTGATTACGCTGTTTTCACCTTCTTCAATAATTTCTGCCGTGCGATCTGTTTCTAAAAAGCCAATATGAGAAAGTCGTGGGTTGATGAGTGCATCGGGTGGATCGCCTGCCAATCGGCTGCGGGTAATTCTGTCTTGCATTACGTCAATGGTTGTTGAAATAACTTCCATAATGCCAGGTTCATACTCTTTGATTTTCAAACTTCTGCGCTTTACCAGATTGCGTTTTGCCGCCAGTGGTATTCTATCATTGATAGACTGACGCAGTTTGCCTGTTGCTTTGCCCAATATGGAGTTTTCGTTGTTAAATCGAAACAGCTGCTTATCTTTGCTTTTCTTTCGAGGTTTCATTAGTAAGTCATTATTCAGGTTGACCGCAATAACCTGTGTGGCTCCCAGCGCTCGACATACACTAATCGGAACCGGGTTGACTACACCACCATCGATTAACCATTGGCCTTCTTGATTGACTGGGGACAGGAGACCTGGATAGGCTCCTGATGCTCGAACCGCATCCCATATAGAGCCCTGAGTTAACCAGACTTCTTTTCCGCTGTGCATATCACAGGCAATGGCTGCAAATGGAATCGGCAGTTCTTCAATTTGATAATCACCAAACTGACTTTTTAAGAAACTGATAAACTGATTGCCATCAGCAATACCGCCGCTGGCAAAAAAGTTAATATCTAAGTGTCGCAAAATCTTCGTTGTGTTTTGTTCAAGAAACCAGTTCTCTAACTCGCCTAGATGGCCAGTTACATAGGCGGCACCAACCAGTGCTCCCATTGAGCATCCAACCACAACATCAGGACGCACACCTTCGCGATACAATGACTTGATGACGCCAAAGTGAGCGAGCGCCCTTGCAGCACCGCTACCTAATGCCAATCCTGTCTTTTTCTTATTAAACTTCAATCAATGGTCCTTTGTTAATTTGATTAATTCAGTTCGTCATCTTTCCAGTAACGAGTGCCCTTTAGCGTTGCTTGTAATGCCAAACCGCTTTCGGTTATTTGAAACACTGTAATATTGTCAACAAGCATTTCACCTGCAACGGCTGCACCTTGCTCACTGGCTTTAGCTGCTGCATCGGCGTGGGCTCCGAATTGCCAACCGTGCTTAATAAACTGGTCAAGCGTGTTGTTATCATGAAAGACAAAAACAGCTCGAAAGTCTTTTACACCTAAACCCAGTCCTATACCTGCTTCTGCCATTTTCATATAAACATTGCTGGCATTTTTGCGAGTGACAACACCGTAACCGCCGCTCACACTCAGAAAAATAATATTCACATTGCCATTGCTAAACACAGCATAACCTGGCGCACTGGCAATCATCGATTTGGCCGATGGCTTGTGTTGATAAAGCTCCTGCAGTACCTGATTACGCATTTTAATGATGTTTTGTCGTTTCTGGGCTGCAGTCTGGCCTCCGGTGCTTGCACAGGCCGATAAAATGATAAGCAAACTCACAGCTAAAATTATTTGGATAAAGCGCATTTTATACCCCTATACTATGGGAGTTTGAATAAATCATCGCATTGGTTTGGTTCAGTAAAGATAAACCAAATAAGATATATCCTACTATTTTAAGCAGTTGGTGGTTGGAATGCGATATTTATTTAACTCAAAGTTTGATATATGAAAAAGCATCTCGAGCCTGCTGTTCTGCTGGCTGAACGAGGTTATTTCATCGCCAAATCATGTATTTTAGCGCTTCGATGAATATCATCTTTGTGAGCCGTTACTCAAAATAGTTAAATCCATATCGGCCTATTGGTGCTGCTGTAATAGGCCAGAGAGCTGCCCGGTAGCAGTATATGTTACTGTTAGATGCGTATGAAGATACTTGTCTGGTTTTCATTGATTGGCACTCAGATAACGTTAGCCTCTGCACTTTAGTGATTCGAAAAATAGACTCAGATTGTTTTAAGAGAGTGATCCCTGGACCTTGTAACTCTAACGAAAAGAGCAAAAAGGTGATTGGTAGGGGCATATTTGAAAGGCATCAAAATGCGATTAATTCGATTATTGAAAAATGATATTGCGCGTGAAGCTGCAGAGTGGGTGGATGAGTCCATCATTACCGAAGCTCAGGCCGAACGCATCTGCCAGCGTTATGACGCAGACTATCATCAAGCCAAAAACAAATCCTTTGGTTATAACCTATTGGTCGGCCTGGCTTATCTATTTATTGGTTTAGCCGTTATTACGATTCTCGGTGCCAACTGGGATGATATCCCTCGTGCCGTTCGTATGGGAGGTCTCGTTGCTCTGACACTAGCAACACAGGCCTTCGGGGTGAAAAAATACCTTCAAGGCGAACAAACAGGGGCTGCCGGTGTCTTTATGCTGGGCAACTTATTTTATGGGGCTTCGATTATTCTTATCGCTCAGATTTATCATCTGGGAGAGCACATGCCTGATGGGATATTCTGGTGGGCGTTGGGATGTTTACCTTTTGGAGTCTTGATAAAAAGTCCATGGGTTACGCTGCAATCACTGGTGTTGGCCTGTATTTGGTTTTTTGTTGAGTCTGATATGGGTTTTTATCCTGCACTGTTCCCTATCTTTATTGCTGGTGCTTTATATGTACTGACAACAGGCAAGCGAAGCATTTTATTACTATTAACAACGGCGGCGAGTATTGGACTCTGGTTCGAGTACTCTCTTAGCGAGTTATGGCGGGATAGTCGCTACTTTCGATTTGAAGCCGAGCATGTTGTCGTGAGTGTTGGCTTGTTTATTCTACTGTATGCATTCAGCCATTGGTTAGGCAAAAAAGAATCCGTTAAAGCAAAAGATTATGGCGCTATCTTAGCGGTGTGGAGTCTGCGCTTTGGTGCTGTTTTCATGCTGGTGATGAGCTATGAACAAACTTGGAAGGAACTGATAAGAGCTGATTGGGAGCATCAAACGACCATGGTTCTAATCTCGCTTATCTTTTCTGGAGCCGCACTTTATTTATCCTATGCAGCGAAAAAGTTAATGCCCATCGTCATTATCGTACCTTTCTATTGGATTACGCTACTGATGCTTTTGGCATCTGTTGATAAATCCGCTGCAGTGTACTTTCAAGTTGTGTATAACCTGACATTGATTGCTTCAAGTGTATGGTTAATCTTTAAAGGCCTTCATGAGGGAATCTCACACTATTTCTTTTTAGGCGTAGCCACTATTTTAATGACAGCCCTTATGCGTTATTTCGATCTGATTGGTGACTATGTTGGTGGCGCTGTGTTGTTTTCTGTTTTTGCCGTACTATTGTTTGTTGCGGCAAAGTTCTGGAAGAAATTCCAAACTAAGGAGTTAGCCAGATGAAGAATAAAGTCTTATTGGGTTTAGTTGGTGTTGTCGCTTTTCAGTTTTTTGTTCTAACTGGAATGTACGTAAAAGCAGCAATGCCTTTGTGGACGGGCACAGAAGTAAAAGTAAAAACCATTCCTGTTGATCCCCGCTCGTTGTTTCGAGGAAATTACGCACGTTTGCGCTATGATTTTGATCGCATTGATGCCAAGTACTTTGAAAATGAAGAAAAGCTAAGAAATGGAGAAGTGGTTTACGTCACCTTGAAGCAAGGAAACGATAACTTATACCACTTCGACGGTGCAACTCTTGAGTTACCCAAAGATGGTGTGTTTTTGCGAGGCCGTGTTGTTCGGCATGGCTACTATGAAAATCGCTACAAAGTAAACTACGGCATTGATGCTTTTTTTGCACCCAAAGAAGAGGCTCTAGCGCTTGAGAAAGATCTGCGCGATGGCGGCATTGCGGTTTTGATGGTTGATAAAGGAGGGAGAGCCCGTATTAAAGAAGTGATTGGTCAAGGAGCCGTGCGTTAGTTTATATTCTGGACTGGTATTAGGAATCATTTGGAGAGTAATGGTGTTGAAATACGGTCTTAAATATTTTGATTTAAGACCGTTCAAGTGGTCTTATTTACCCCGGTTGAGAGTCACATATAGTGACGTCTTGATTGTTTTCTTCGACAGGAAAAGAAATTAACCAACCTCGCAAGTTTCTTACTGTTGTTCGTTTGCAGTTGCTTTGAACTAGAGCTCCTCGTTCTATTTTTAGTGCTTCACCTGTATAATAACGATAAGTTTTAGTTTGGCTTGATTTCGAGCTTAGCTCATTCTTTATGTCTTTTATCGCCAACTGCAAAGATGCCTGATAAAGCTCTTTGCTAGTCGTCTTTAAGTTTTGAGAAGAGTTTTTACTCCAGTAATCTACCTTGTTTTTGTCGGTTACATCTTTCGATACGTATTCGACCAGATTTTGATATATCGGTTTCTTTTGTTTCTCTGATGTTACTGAGACTAGCAGCTTTAGCACAATATTCTTCATATCTTGTGAAAGGTAAAACATAGGGGTTGTTTCTACGTTAATACCACTTTCTTTTGTTTGACTAAATTGATAGTTCGGATTTTTATGCACTAGCTCAGATTGTCTAAAAGAGTTCAACTCTTCCTTAAATGGGGCTAATACTTTGTTCGCCTTTTTTTGATTTTCATTTAACTTGCTTTGCTGGCTACTTGAAGTAACTGCTGCATGAGTTAATATCTGAGCTAGAAAGCCTGCACCACCCGCACTACCTGAATACATCATGCCTGCTTGGCTAACACTTCTGTCTGAGCTATACACGCCATTGAAGTCTACTAGCTGCTCTGCTTTTAGTATGATTGTTAAATGTGCGTTTTCTAGTGGTAGACTATCAGTATTTCGTTGAAACTTAGTGTAGTCTTTTGTTTTGGGAGTAGAAGTACAAGCTAGTAGTAGTGTTGATGCAAGAATAATTGCTATGAGTTTCATCATGTGAGTCCTATGAAAGGCCAGGGAAGCGTTAGCTACCCTGGTTTGCTTTAAAGATATGCATGATGTTGCTTTTGGATAGTTCTAATGCTTCAAAAAAAGCTGTTGTTACGCCTGGAAAGTTAGGTGCTTCATCCCAGCTTCCCTTTACTGCAACTTTAATATTAATAGGTTCGTACAAGTCGTAGCGATTTGTTACCAAATCTACAGAATATAGTTCTCCAGATACAAAGCCCATGGGATCGCTTGTTGGTACGTATGCGCTATAGCTTCGAAAAACACCAACATTTTTGAAGTTTATTACAATTAATTTATCTACATTGAGCTTTTCTTTGAGCGAACGATAGTCCTTACGCGCATGAAAGCCATCTTTATTACTGAACTTTTTTAACTCATCAATATTTAATTTATCTTTGATTACTTTAACGTTGATACCTTCATTTTTTAATGATTGAGTCAGCTCCTTTTCTAGGATTGCTAAGTCATCAGTGCTAACAGTTTTAATATGTTTTGTTAAACTTGAGTTAGCGGTGGAAGCAACTGCATAACATAGCAAGCAAGAAGCTCCATATAGATGGGTGTCTGGGTTTTTAGGTAAGTTTGATACATAAAGGCCAACGACTTTATCCGTTTGTTGGAAGAAAGTGTTATTTAAGGTCACTTTTGCTTGAGGTACTGTTGCGCACCCTGTTGTTAAAAGAATAAATAAACAGGCAATGGTAGCTGATAAAAACTTCATGATCAGTTTTCTCCAAAAATATAATTTAATGAGTCGTTGTTTAGTGTATGGAAGTCCGTGCTTTTTAAAATTGAAGAACAGAAAAGAGGTTCTTCACCTTTAACAAGTAACCAATCCGTCGGTTAGCCCAAAAATCGAGGCGCATAATAATAGAATATTTTAAGCTTGTCTACTTTTTGAGCTTTATGAGAGTTCGTTTTTGCTCTTAGTTATAAAAGTGCAACCATTAAAAAGAATACTGTTCTTATTTAGGCTGAAGTGACTATGTTTGCTAGTACTGATTAAGTTTATTCGCTTTTTGCAGAGATTTTCTGTAACTTATTGAAAATAAAGGATGTATACAAGGAATGGATGGTGCCCAGGGGCGGACTCGAACCGCCACGACCAGAAGGTCACCAGCACCTGAAGCTGGCGTGTCTACCAATTTCACCACCTGGGCATACGCGCAATTTAACGCGCGGCGAACTATACTGCGAGGAATAGTAATTGTCAATTCTGTTTTGGACGTATATTAGGTAAAATTGTTTTATTGATGAAAACTGGAAGCTTTGATGCCAAAAAATAAAATTCGCGACCCTTTTAGGGAAAGAGAAGCGAAAAAATATGAAAACCCTATTCCCAGCCGCGAGTTTATTCTTGAATTTCTCGAATCTCATGATGGTCCCGCTCGTTTTAATGAGATTTTCTCTGGATTGGGGCTGGATACCGAAAACTCAGATGATCACGTCGCTTTAAGCCGACGCTTAAAAGCGATGGAACGTGATGGTCAAATAATACGCAACCGCAAAGACGGTTATGGTCCCGTCAGTAAACTGGATTTATGTACCGGACGAGTAGAAGGCCATCGTGATGGTTTCGGCTTTTTTGTGTCTGATGATGGCGGTGATGATTGGTACTTAAGCCCTCGTGAAATGCGCAAAGTATTTCATGGAGAGCGTGTGGTGGTACGTTGCAAAGGCATCGACCACAAAGGTCGCACCGAAGCCAAAATCGTTGAAGTATTAGAAGATGAAGACAATGCTGTGCAGATGGTCGGACGCTACTACTTTGAGAGCGGTATTGGGTTTGTTACACCCAACGATAATCGATTTACCCATGACATTTTGATACCAGAAGGCCAGCAGGCCGGTGCTGAACCTGGGCAGGTCGTTGTCGCGCGAGTGGTTCATCGACCACAGGAAAAGTCTCAACCAGTTGGTGCAGTTGTTCAAGTGTTGGGCGATTATCTGGCGCCAGGCATGGAAATCGATGTAGCCATTCACAACTACGGCATTCGTAGAGAATGGCCTGATGCTGTGATGAATGAGTTGCAATCATTAGCGCCCGAAGTGACAGAAGCAGATAAGGCAGGCCGTAGGGATTTACGCGATTTACCTTTTGTAACCATCGATGGAGAAGATGCTCGAGACTTTGATGACGCTGTTTATTGTGAATGGAAAGACAGCGGTGGTTGGCGGCTGTGGGTAGCTATCGCTGATGTTTCTCATTACGTCACACCAGAAAGTGCATTAGATAAAGAGGCGGTACAGCGAGGAACATCGGTATACTTTCCCGAATACGTAGTGCCTATGTTGCCTGAGCAGATCTCAAACGGCTTATGTTCTCTGAACCCTCATGTTGATCGCTTGTGCATGGTCTCTGAGATAACGGTGAGTGCCAAAGGTAAAATCAGCGGTTATAAATTTTATCCTGCGGTGATGCACTCAAAGGCTCGTTTAACTTACACCAAAGTTTGGGACATGCTGCAAGGTGATGAAGCGCTTAGAGAAGAATATGCTGAGCTGCTACCGCATATCCAGGAGTTGTATGCGCTCTATCAATCTCGATTAAAAGTAAGAAAACAACGCGGCGCTATTGAGTTTGAAACCACCGAAACTCAGATTGTATTTAATGAAGGCCGTAAGATTGATAAAGTGGTACCCGTAGAACGCAATGATGCCCATCGTATTATTGAAGAGTGTATGATTTGTGCCAACGTTGCCGCCGCTCGCTTCTTTATCAAGAAGAAAATTCCCGGAATGTACCGCATTCATGAAGGCCCCACAGAAAAGAAGCTGGAGGACTTACGTTCTTATCTGGGTGAGCTGGGACTGTTTATGTTTGGCGGCCACAAGCCGACACCTAAAGATTATTCTGAACTGTTAAAAGGTGTCGTAGGACGACCTGACTTTGAACAGGTGCAAACCATGTTGCTGCGTTCTATGAGTCAGGCGGTTTACAGCCCAGACAATGAGGGGCACTTTGGTTTGGCATTTAATGCCTATACCCACTTCACTTCGCCTATTCGTCGTTATCCTGATCTCATTATTCATCGAGTGATCAAAAGTGAGTTACTAAAAGACGAAAGAGCAACCAAACAAACCAAGCAAGTCTACCGCGGCGCCTTACCTTATAGTCATGAACAACTAACTCAGTTAGGTGAGTCTTGCTCTGCAATGGAACGCAATGCGGACATGGCGACTCGTGATGTCCTTGATTGGCTGAAGTGCGAGTTTATGACCAGCCGAGTTGGTCAGGAGTACGAAGGAGAGGTGGTTGCTGTAACCAACTTTGGCCTTTTTGTGCGCTTGCAAGAGTTTTATATCGAAGGCTTGATTCATATTACTTCTCTTGGGCGAGACTACTTCCATTTTGATGCTGGCAGGCAGCGTTTGGTTGGTGAGCGTTCTGGCTCGAGTTTCCGTTTAGGTGATAAGTTGTTAGTGCAAGTAGCCAGCGTTGATCTGGAAGACCGAAAAATAGACTTTGAACTGGTTCGACGATTGACTGAACGCAAAGAGAAGTCGAGTGGTCGTAGTGAGAGAGATAAGCTTTATGGCTTGGGGGCTGCTGGTAAAAAAGGCAAGAAAGATCCAAAGAAGAAAAGCTCTGTAAAAGGTCGAAAATCTTCGACAAAAAAATCGACTGGGAAGAAATCTAAAGGTGCGGTTAAGTCAAAACCGAAAGCGGCACCTAAAAAGACGAGAAAGAATAGGCGTAAATAATGAGTGAGAAACAAGTCTGCGGCATACACGCTGTTGAATTATTGTTAAAGAAAAGCAGCGATCAAGTTGTAAAGATTTATATGCAGGCAAATCGTCAGGATCAGCGTAGCCAAAATGTTATGCAGTTGGCTAAAAAGCATCAGATACCTGTGGTACGCTGGGCTAAAGAGAAGCTAGATAAGATGCTGCCTGAGGATGTTCACCAGGGTGTTATTGCTGATGTGGCTGGTGGTGCAACGGTTCAGTCAGAAAACAGTTTGTATGAACTGGTAGAAAAGCTCCAAGAAAAAACCTTCTTGTTGATTCTGGATGGTGTTACTGATCCACATAATCTGGGGGCTTGTTTACGAACCGCTGATGCAGCAGGCATTCATGGTGTTGTGGTTCCAAAAGATAAGTCGGTGGGACTAAATGCAACGGTAAGAAAGGTCGCCTGTGGTGCCGCCGAAACCGTTCCATTTTTTGCTGTCACTAATTTGGTTCGTTGTTTAAAGCAGTTACAGGATTTAGGTGTCTGGATTATTGGTACCGCTGGTGAAGCCGAACAAAATACCTTTGAGGCAAAGTTTACGGGACCAATGGCATTAATCATGGGGGCCGAAGACAAAGGGATGCGACGCTTAACGCGAGAGAATTGTGATGAGTTGATCAAGATCCCCATGAAAGGCAGTGTCAGTAGCTTGAATGTTTCTGTAGCGACAGGTGTGTGCTTGTTTGAAATTGTTCGACAAAAAGATTCTGCATAGTTGAGCTTTCTTTGTTATTAAAAAATTATTCCTGCAATATCTACTTTTTAATAGATACCCACAAAAAAACCGGCTTATTGCCGGTTTTTTTATCCGCTTTGAATCATAAAGATTGATTTGTCCATTACATTTTATTACATCGAAAAATAAGGTAAGCTGTCCGAGAGGTTTTAGGGTGTGTAATGGAATGTAATAGAGTTAATTTACAGCTAAAATTTAACTTTTTACCTTGAAATAAAGCTAGTTTTAAGATCTTGAAAGCCCTTTTAAATCAGTTGCTTGTGGATTTGGCTGGGTGTCTCTTCTGTGTTTTTCTTTCTAGTTCCTCTGGCATCTTTTTATCTTTCATGATGAAGGTTGAAACTTTTCCTGAAAACTTAATTTAAATCGTCGTTACGAAAACAACAAGAAAGTTGAGTTAATACGAGGAAAGTGAAATGACAAATTTAGCGAGCTATCAAAAGGTAATGGATGAAGTGATGAAATCTTTAGGGTTTGAAGAATACTCTCTAGATGACAATCATGGTGTTGGTTTTGTATTTGATGAGAAAGTGGAAGTCAATCAAATCTATTTTGAGGACTCTGATACCGTCTTGTTTGTATGTTATGGGATGGAGTTATCTAAGGAAAACAATGAGTCGGTATACGCTCGCTTACTAGTGGCTAACACAGGCTTTAACTCAACAGGCGGAATCACTCTTGGTATATGTGAGCATTCAAATCGGTTAACCGCAAGCTTCCAGAGAGGTGTTGACGGTATTTCAGCGAGTGATGTGTTTTCTATCTATCAAGCGCTGGCAGATATTTGCGTTATTTGGTCGAACGAACTTGATGATGATGCTAAAAACTCTTCTTGTGACAAGGTGCATGAGAATACAAACGAGTTAACTTTTAGCGTGTAACTATAACGACGATTTTTAAGGACTAACATTATGCAAACACCAATCTTAAATAACTCGCTTGGCACAGCAGCCAGCCAGAATACCTTAAATACTTCACTGAAAGTTATTAATCATAATCCAACGCAGAAAGTAATTACTCCTGTTGCTAACAACTTAAACAATAGCATTCGACAGGTCGATGTCAGTCAGGCCAACGTTAGAATGAATCGACCTGTTGATGCTATAAACTCTGGAAAAACGTCGGCAACGTTAAAAGAGTCGATACCTAGATTAACTCGAAGTCATTCATTTTCATCCACTTTAAATGAGGGTAATAATGGTGCTGCTCTCTCGAAAATCCGTATCGCTATTATTCGAAATGGCCAAGAAGTTCACACTTTTTATGCTACCGACTCTAGTGGTCAGCCCTTTGTCAGTCAAACTCATGATGATTATGATGAATATAGAAATGTTTACTCTGGTGTAGGTCACCCCAACTCAACAAAGAGAGATGCTGAGGTAGCTTCATTAAATGAAGCCTATCGCAACGTTCAAAACTGGGTTAACAATGGCGATGTACAAGATGGCGATCAAGTGTCTATTGAGTTCGCTTCAAATTATGGACCCTGTGAGCATTGTCAAGCCAGGATAACAAACTTCTGTGATCGTTTAGAAAATCAGTTATTTTGGAGTAGCTCACAAGATATTTCTCTGGGACCGTGTTATTCCATTTATTCTTCCTACCGAGACAGGCCCGATTTTACGCCAAGCAACAATAAAAATGCTTATGGTTACACTGGAGATCAAATCATTCGATACGATAATACCGATGTTTGTCTTCATAATGTACGCAATGGTGGCATTGTTGGAATAAGCGGTAATGATGTGATTTCGAATGTGCCTGCTAACGTCGCTCATGCTAAAGTTCATGTAGAACTATCACCGCAAAAAGCAACATTAGCTGCATTGAGAGTGTGTGGCAGTCAAAAAAATGTATTACTTGAGCTGAAAGCTCATATTCAACGAGTTGGAAAAGGCGATGATTTGATTCAGAAGATTGATGAAAAAATAATGCATATTGTATCAAACGGAGACTTCTCTGACTTTCATCAGGTTTTAGATGAAATTGGAGTATTTGATACAACTAGGAATGCTAATCTTTTGGCAGATTCATTAGCTGATCGTTATCAAACTTATGGGTTTACAAAGGCTGCGCTGTCTCAATCGTTAAAACAACCCGATTATCAAGAGCACCAGTTAGCTGGCAATGTAGCTCGTGGGCTTAATGAAGCTAACGGTGATAATGAAGCTACCTGGTTTATTGCAAAGCAGATTCCTCGTATCGTTCAAGAGCCTGGTATTGTTTCTTCTATGACCATGACTATGGCCGAACAAAGTAACACTGTGCCAACCAACTTTGCTCAAACTAAAATTGAAAATGCGTCTATGCTATCGCATAAGCCAACATTTAATGAGCAGAAAGCGCTATTCGAGCAAGAGGTTTCGAAGTTTTCTGAATCTATGTCTCAAAAATTTGAACAAAGCACGACAGAGTACTTTGCTGTGTCCCACAAAATGGGGTACCCATCGGCGGCTGAAATCCAGAGGAAAAATGCTAAGATTGATAACCATCTGAATCAGATGGGGCAACTTAGTCAGTCGATGCAGTCTGAAATCGATGCCGTGTTGAATAAGCGCACAGCTTCTATAGAGGCGACTCAGAATAAGATCGATGCAATTGAAAAAAAAATCTATACCCAACATGAGCGTCCACTAGAAAAAGCTAAAACTGATGAAACCTTTTATAAAAAGCGTCTGGATATGCTCTCAAAAAAGGTAGGTCAAAAAATACCCTTGTCCGTGTCAAGTAAGTTAACATCTAAAAACTTCTATAGACATTTGGATGCAAGTCAGGCCGAACTTTATCAAAACTATCTGGATGCTAAAAACAAGTATGAAGATGCTTCTATTCGTCACAAAGAATTAAAGGATAGTGAGCCTCAAAAAGAGGCTTTGGTAAATAAAAAAGAACATTTAGAAGATAGGCTTGATTATCTTAAAAACAGAACAACACAGTTCAGTGCTGAAATTGCTAATATTGAGGGGCGTTACGATAAGAAAATAGACCCACATAAAAAAGAAGCGGAAGTGCTCATTCGTCAAGGCTGGAAAAAGCTAGAGCAGCTTCAGGGCGATATTAGAAATCAGGCATCTCAAATTGATTCCTGGGCGAGTGCTGCAAATCATTATAACGTTAACAGTGACGAGATGAATAGCTTGGTTTTACAAAAGAATGATGCGAGCTCTTTGCCTGCATACTTTGATAACCAACCACAAAGCCAGCTTGCTCATAGTACAAACTACTATTGCAACAAAATAAAATCTGGCTGTCATTACGGAGCTTACACGCCGGTACAATTGTTAAAGATAGGGGTAAATGTTAATAATATTTCTGAAGTGAGAACTGAGTTGGAACGACAACTCGCGGCGGCCAATGATGAAAATAATTATAACAAGTTAAATGATTATGGATTCCATCAATCTAACCTGGCTAATGTGATTGCTACTATGTCGTCACTGGATGCATTGGAAGCATGCTTTGAAGATACTTATTAACGGATGTATCCGTTTTGATTATGGATAGATTCTGTTTTTAGTATCGATCGAAGCTTAAAAAACTGGAGCCATCGGCTCCAGAAAAATAAAACCAAACGGCAATACAACTCAATTGCCCAAGACAGATAGCCGAGGGGCGGCGTACCCCTCGCGCTGTAGGGAATGTTAAAACTCGTAACGGACTGATAACTCAACGTAGCGAGGAGCTTGCCAACCTGTTGGTGTGCCCCACAAATAGTTACGTTCTGCTGGCGTCTCGTAGACACCGTCGTTATCCAGATCTTGTCGAGCAGAGAGTTCTCCGACTTCCTCTACCTGAGTCACTTTGCTCCAGTTGAACGGATTAAATACGGTGATTGTTATGTTGAGGTCGCCTTCAAATAACTGCGCAAGATAATTCAGGTTCACACTTAAGTTTTGTTGGAAAGGTGTGCGCCCTGCAGTGCCTCTTGGTACTGGAACTTCGTCGCGATAGTTGTACTCTGCTCCCCAGCTTCTTAGCTCTGGATGGTAGCCAAAGTGATTAATAGGACGACCGGAGAATGCCTGATAGTTAAAACTGGTACTCCACTGATCATCGAGTTGATACAAGCCCCATAGCTTAAAGGAGTGAGGGCGATCATTCGGTAGGCGGCCAAAACCAAAGTCAGTGATTTGTGGTTCATCAAAGGCACGCGTCCATCCCGGATCTCGTTGATCGTTATCAGAACGTACCAGACCTTCGATATTGCCTTCACTTTTGCTATAGGTATAAGAGCCTGAGAGATTAAAGTTTTCGCTGACTTGCCCGTCAAAAGTAAACTCTAATGCTTGATACGTTCGTTCTGCTTTTGGATAACCAAGATAAGAGGATGGAATGGTTTCGAGTTCAAGTGTGCCATCGCCATCAAAATCTTCCCAGATCGAAAGGTCGCTCCCGGGATTCCAGACGCGAGCTTGTCCTCCATTCCATACTTGTCCAGCAACGGCTTCAAACCCTGTGCAGTCTCGGCCTGTATCTGCGCACCAGGCAAGTACGCCTGTGTCGATGGCTGAATCTTCGATGGAGCGTTTGAGATCTCGATGGGTATAACGCACTCCCAACAGCCAGTTATTCTCTGTTGTAAATTCATAACCGAGCGAGAATGAATCAAGGTACATAGGTTTTAGGTTATCGGCCGCATAAATCTGGCCTGGACGTACTTCACCATTGCCGACAGTTTGCGTACCAAGAATTGGACCGACATTGGGCGTACCATCAGCGTTGTAACTATCCACCAATGCATAGGTACGTACATCGATTTCTGGGGCGGTAAATCGTTCGCTAACTCTTTGTGCAACGGGTTGATAATAGCGTCCCCAGTTAAAGTAAACCTTTTGACTACCATCACCAGCTAGATCATAGTTGAGTTGTAATCGAGGAGCTATTTGATCTTTTAAGTCGATCCACTTGTCACCATCGTTGGTTTTGTTCCAGAAGTGTTCGTTGCGAATACCAAAAGTGACCACCAATGCGTCGGTCGCCTGCCAGCTGTCTTCGATATAAAATGCAGAACTGCCGGAATCTACATTGACGTCTTTAGTAAACTCTCGAGTCCAGCGATAGTCACTGTTGGGAGGCAATACAATATCAACGCCTGAGTCACTCCAACGTGTTCCGCCTGCGGTGGTGTGCCAGATCTGTTCCAGTCGACGATTAGGACCGTGGTAGGCGCCTAATGTTTTAGAGTTAGATTCTTCTTCGGTGTAACCAAAGCTAATGGTGTGATCATCAAGTTCTAATTCAAAATCAATACGAAACTCTTCGCGCTCATCGCTGTTTACTGAGTCATAACTACCAACCCAGTTACCAATGGGAATACAGGTTCCTGTTGTGCAATTCGATAAAGGTGCGAGGTCGGGTGTTCCTGTGCGCAGGTCACTATCGAAACTCAGTTTTCCGTAGGTGCTGGATACAGAGAGTCTATCGGTGAGGTAGCCACTGTAATTAATGGTCGAAATACGCGTGTCGTAGGTAAATGTATTATCAATATTAGGATCGCTATTAACGGGGTCACCTAGCCCATTGGCAACATGCCAGAAAAATTGATTGTCAGTAACATCTTGAGCTGAATCCATCATCATAAAAGTGATGGAGTGTCCGTCGGTCACTTCCCAATCAAGATTGACAAAAGCACGGTCAGTTTTTCGTTCTCGAAAAGTTTTTCTTACTTCTGGTTCACCTGCTGCCGCCCACTCTGAATCCACTTTATCGGGAGAGTAGAGCACATAGAAAAACATTTTATCTTCGATGAGAGGGCCACTGGCATAAAGGCTGTATTCTTTTCTATCACTGCTGTTTTCACTATTGCGAATATGATTGGTCCAGCCCGTTCCATCACCTTTCAGAAAGTTAAAATCTGGGGCTTGAGCGCTGAGTCCTTCAGGTTGCCAGTCGACTTTTATGCCATAACGAAACTCATTGTCTCCTGATTTTGCAACCAGATTGGTAACGCTGCCTACGGTTCGGCCATATTGTGCTGGAATACCTCCTGTGATCACCTGAACTTCAGAAACCAGTTCCCACGGAAAGTCAGATATTAAAGCGTTGTAGCGAACATCAGTGATGTTGGTGCCATTTAGGAAGTAGGCGTTTTCTGCAACAGAGCCACCTTGAGAAGCGACCAGTCGACCACTGGAACCACTGATCCCACTGAAGATTCCACTATCGCCGAGTGCATTGCCGGGTGCCATCAATGCGACCGATGTGAGATCCTCACCAATCGGCAGAAGCTCCAGCTCTTCGGCGCTAAGATTGATGCCCCGTTGCGAACTGGAGGTATCGATCTTTGAGACCGCTGCACCGGATATCACCAGTGTGTTGGTGCCAAGGGTTTTGAGAGTGGCGTTAAGTGGTGTTCGGTTTCCGAGTGATACTTTTATATTTTCCTGGCTGACACTCTCGTAACCATCTTTACTGATGGTGATGGTATAAGAGCCTAATGGCAGGGATTTAAGGACAAACTCGCCATCGCTGTTGGTGGTAACTTGTCGAGTAAAGCCCTTGGTTTGGTGGCGAATGATAATGGTTGCCTGGGTTAACTCATCACCGAGATGCTCGATGACGGTTCCTCCTATTTCACCGTAAGAATCGCTCGCAGCATAAGTTGAAATACTAACTCCCCCGAGTAGGGCACTAATGGCTGCAGCCGCGAGACTACGCTTAAATCGAGAAGGCCCCAAAGTATTATTGAATGGCATTGGAATGCTCCTTTTTATTTTGAATTATCGACTCGCACTGATACCGCACGACGAGAGCTTCTATTGTGAGCAAATGAATCATCATGTTTGCGATTTTTAGACTATTTTATATTGGATATTGTATACAATAAGTATTTTAAAGAAATTTAACTGAATAGGGCTTCTTAAGACATCTTTGGTTAGATACGCAACATAGAGCTCTTTAGATATAAAGCTCTTGCGAAGTGTGAGTGCAAACTAATTGGCTTTTGAATGACTAGCTAAGCTTTAGATATAAGGCTTGGAATTGTTAAAATTTGCTGCTATGAATCATTTTATTGGTTTATGAGCTATTAGATGGAGGGAATATAGCAATAAGGTCAAAAGAAAAATGAAGTTGGCGGTTTAAAGCAGCTGAATCCTGATGTTGGTTGTCGGCAATTATTCTTTTGGATTAGATAATTTGCTTGGTGGATAGTTGAAAACAACAGCCTATACTAACCAATTATTATTGTTACGGTGGGTATTTATGTATCGCTTACTAATAACTTTCGCTCTATGCTGTTTGAGTGGCTGCGCAACTCTTGAGTCATTGTATATAAATGACAAAGTACAAGATCAATTACCATCAGCAGCTACTGTTATTGTGTCCATAGGAATATACAAACCAGCTCCTTGATATAATGATTTTTATGCCAATAACTTATATTTCAAAGATGAGCATTCTAATGAAAGCATATTAAAAGCAAGATATAACTCCAGTACCTTCTCCAGTTCTGTCAATGACTACAATGATGTTCATAACAAAATAGGTGTTTATAAGATCTTACTTAAACCGGGGAAATATTCTTTTACTGGCGTTAGTTTTCATTGGTCGGGTCCGGGAATGGCTTCTTCTTCGAAATCAAAGGGCAAGTTCTCTGTGCCTTTTGAGATTGAGTCAGGTAAAACCTACTATCTAGGTCGATTTGTTGCACACTCGATACCAGATCCGAGGAAGGTCCTCGCAATCCCTCTGGTAGGGTACTTTGTTTATGATCACAATAAGGCTAAGGACTTGGAAGTCGCATCCCTAAAGTACCCTGAGCTGAATATTGAATCTATCTATTCTATTGAACTAGAGGGTAATGCCCACCCTTATATTTATCGTGAAATGCTAAAAGAGCCTAGTGTTGACTTCGAGTCGTGGGAACTACATGAGTTTTAAATTCAGTTGTTAGTCGGTGATGCAGTAGTATTTAGGTGGTTTAGACATTGAGTAAGATACTGAACACTATTATATACTTTGATTTATGCTTAAGAGTTACTGTAACTCATTGATTCTTAAGTCCTGTTGTCGTAATAGGTTTAGCTTTTATACTGTAGCGTGTCTGCTTGCTATTTAATCTGGTTTTCCGTATAATTCGCGGCTCATTTTTACAGCATGTCAATGCTGTTCTATTTACAATCTGCTTAAACTCCTTGCTATTGCACTATTTAAAGGGCAGTGGCTGGAAACCGAAAGGAGCAATTATGAATCATTACGAAATCGTATTCATGGTTCACCCGGACCAGAGCGATCAGGTTCCTGCCATGATCGAGCGTTACACGGGCATCATCAAAGACTCTGGTGGAAACCTTCACCGAATGGAAGACTGGGGTCGTCGTCAATTAGCTTACGCTATCCAAAACGTCCACAAAGCTCACTACGTTTTAATGAACGTTGAGTGTGATTTTTCTGCTATCGAAGAAATCGAAAACATTTTCCGTTTCAACGATGCTGTTTTACGTCATTTGACTATCCGTCGTAAGAATGCCGTAACCGAGCCTTCTCCATTAGCAAAAGAGAACAGCGAAGCCGCTACTAAAGCACCTCGTGCTGAAGAAGCCGCCAAGCCTGCTGCTGAAGAAGCCGCCAAGCCTGCTGCTGAAGCAGACGCAGAATAATTTAGGAGATTAATCACATGGCACGTTATTTTCGTCGTCGTAAATTCTGCCGTTTCACTGCAGAAAACGTTACAGAAATCGATTTCAAAGATCTGGCTACATTAAAAAGCTACATCACTGAAACTGGTAAAATCGTACCTAGCCGTATCACAGGTACTCGTTCTAAATACCAGCGTCAGTTAGCAAAAGCTGTTAAACGCGCTCGTTTCTTAGCTTTATTACCATACAGCGATTCACACAAGTAAGTCGCCTGTCGTCAGAATTTTGAATTAAGAGGAAAGACTGATGGAAGTCATTCTGTTGGAAAAAATCCGTAACCTGGGTAACCTGGGTGATAAAGTATCTGTTGCAAACGGATACGGCCGTAACTTTTTGATTCCTCACGGAAAAGCAGTTCCGGCTACAGCGACTAACGTTGCTGATTTCGAACAGCGTCGCGCTGAGTTAGAAAAAGCGGCTGCAGAAAGCTTAGCGGCTGCAGAAGCGCGTTCAGAAAAATTGAAAGAGTTGAGCATTACTTTGACAGCTAACGCTGGTGATGAAGGTAAATTGTTCGGTTCTATCGGTACTCGTGACATTGCTGATGCGATCACCGCTGCTGGCGTTGAAGTATCTAAAGCAGAAGTTCGCATGCCGAACGGTGTTATCCGTACAGTTGGTGAGTTTGAGATTGCTATCCACTTGCACACTGACGTTGACACTACTATCACTGTTAACGTTGCTGCAGAAGAGTAAGTCATTACTTTGATGTAGCAGACACTGAATGTTCTTTACGGAACCTTGAGTGGATGACAGAATAGAACCCCTTGTTTGGTGCAAACCAAACAAGGGGTTTTTTTTATATGAAACGAGTGTTGCAATAGGGCTCTAAGAACCTGTTCTTTGCCTGCAAACTCATGGGTATTAACGCATTCTATCTAGATGGTCTTATGAGCAATTCTGATCCCCAATTAGCACAGTTAAAAGTTCCTCCTCATTCTTTAGAAGCTGAGCAATCCGTATTAGGTGGGTTGATGCTGGATAATGAAGCTTGGGATAAAGTCGGCGATAAGATTGTCGCTGATGATTTTTATACCAAAAGCAACCGGGCTATTTTTCGAGCGATTCAGTATTTGGCGGCCAACTCTAAGCCGATGGATGTGGTGACCGTTCATGAGTTTCTTGAGCAAGAGGGGGAGGCAGATAACACCGGCGGCTTGGCTTATCTGGACGATTTGGCGAAAAATACACCCAGTGCCACCAATATTTTGGCTTACGCAGAGATTATTCGAGAACGCGCTATCTTGCGTGAAATGATCCATACTGCGAATGAAATTGCTGATTCTGCCTACTTCCCCAAAGGCCAAAACTCGAATGATTTGCTTGATAGGGCTGAATCTTTAGTATTCAAAATTGCTGAAAAGCGCGAGACCAATGATGCTGGCCCACAAATCGCGGCAAGCTTTCTTGAAGAAACACTAGAAAAAATTCAATTTGCTGTGGAGTCCGATGGCGGCATGACGGGTCAGTCTACAGGCTTCAAAGATCTGGATGAGAAGACTCGTGGATTGCAGCCAACAGACTTAATCATTGTGGCAGGACGTCCGGCAATGGGTAAGACAACCTTTGCGATGAATATCGCTGAGCATGCCTCTATTCACGGCGGCAAACCGGTGGCGGTGTTTAGTATGGAGATGCCTGCCAATCAGTTATTGATGCGTTCTTTTGCATCGATCGGTGGCGTTGATGCAACTCGGTTGCGTTCAGGACACCTGGATGATCGCGATTGGGATAATCTGATGGTGGCGACCAATATCCTCAAGAACAACTGCAAAATGTTTATTGATGATTCTGCTGGGCTCTCACCTAACGAAGTCCGTTCTCGGGCGCGTCGTATTGTACGTGAGCATGGCGATATCGGCTTGATTGTAATTGATTACTTACAGTTAATGCAGGTACCTGGCCTATCCGATAACAGAACGCTGGAAATCTCAGAGATTTCGCGCTCATTAAAAGCTCTGGCAAAAGAATTGAAGGTTCCTGTTATTGCGTTATCACAGCTGAATCGCTCGTTGGAGCAGCGTGCAGATCGTCGCCCGGTTATGTCTGATCTGCGTGAATCAGGAGCGATCGAACAGGACGCGGATATCATTATGTTTGTTTACCGTGACGAAGTGTACAACAAAGCCACCGAAGCCAAAGGCTTGGCCGAAGTGATTATCGGTAAACAGCGTAATGGTCCCATTGGTACCGTTAATTTATCGTTCCAGGGGCATTTCAACCGCTTTGTGAATTATGCGGCCGAATACATGGAAGAGGAGTACTGATGCGGCCAACCCGTGCAACCATAGATTTGTCGGCGTTGCGGCATAACCTTTCTATTGCCAGACAGTTAGCTCCCAAAAGCTCTACCATGGCTGTGGTTAAAGCCAATGCTTACGGTCATGGATTATTACCTGTAGCGCGAGCATTGTCTGCAGCTGACGCTTTGGCCGTTGCCTGTCTGGAAGAAGCGGTGGAAATTCGTCAGGCAGGCATCCATGCGCCTATTGTTTTGCTAGAAGGCTTTATTGATCAGTCTGAGTTAGATATGGCGAGTCTTTATAACCTGCAAACGGTCATTCATCATCAGGCTCAAATTGATATTTTGGCAAAAAGTTCATCGACTCAACCTTTGATTGTTTGGCTTAAGTTAGACAGTCGAATGAACCGCCTTGGCTTTGATGAAGAGAGTTATTTGCAGGCTTACCAAGCATTAAAAAATTTACCGCAGGTAAAAGAGATTCGCCTGATGACCCACCTGGCCTGTGCTGATGAGATCTCTAATGATAAAACATCACAACAGTTATCTTTGTTTAAGCGTTTGGTCCACGACAAAAACGAACTTAAAACCGTAGCCAACTCGGCGGCGGTTCTAGCCTGGCCAGAATCCCATTATGACTGGGTACGCCCTGGTATTTTATTATATGGATGCTCGCCACTTTCAAATCGCGTTGGAGCTGATCATAAGCTGCAACCTGTGATGACACTAGAGTCTCGCTTGATTGCGATTAAATCGATCAAGAAAGGAGATTCTGTCGGGTATGGCGCTCACTGGGTTGCTGATAAAGATTCTTATATTGGCATCGTTGCCATAGGTTACGGTGATGGCTATCCCCGTCACGCGAAGAATGGTACGCCGGTCTGGATTAACGGCCGCTTAGCAAAATTAGCGGGTCGTGTTTCTATGGACATGATTGCGATTGATTTGGGGAGTGAGGCAAGTGACAGTCTCGGTGATCGTGTTGTCTTATGGGGCAGTGAACTACCTGTTGAAGAAGTAGCTCGTCATGCCGATACTATTCCCTATACTTTACTTTGTGGAGTGACATCACGGGTCAGTTTTCATTGTGTTAACGAAGTTCATTCGAGTTAAAGTTGATGCAACAGAGACAGTCAACGAAAAGCCCACACACCAAATTTTAGTTCTGTTTGAAAAGTGATGACTATATTTATTATTTAGTTATACCGATAAAAAACTAAGTCATACTGTCATATATACCCGTCGCCTTTCAAGATGCAGCGGTGCTGGCCGCGCGCACTCACCCCAATCGCTTAGTCTATCTAAGCTCAGGGGACTCGTTTGCTGGCCGCCTACCTGCACCTTGAAATACTTTGGGTATAGTTCCTTACCTTAAAGATCGAGAGAGCATTATGATTGAGCGTCTGAGCGTTGTGACTTCGCACCAAGGATTGTTTGAAATTACAGATAAGATTAACTGGGCTGTTAATAAAAGTGGGATGTTTGAAGGGCTCTGCACTGTTTTTGTAAGGCATACGTCATGCAGCTTAACGATTCAGGAAAACGCTGATCCTTCTGCTCGTCGAGATTTGGAGCATTGGTTGAATCGGTTAGTTCCAGAAAATGATCCTCTTTATACTCACACCTTCGAAGGGCCTGATGATATGCCTGCTCATATCAAAGCGTCTCTTACTGCTGCATCGCTTTCGATTCCTTTTTCACAAAGCCAGCTTTTGTTAGGTACCTGGCAGGGGATCTATTTATGGGAACACCGCCATCAAAATTCAACGCGAGAAGTTGTTGTACACATGCAAGAATAAACAAAATAAAACAAGGAGAAATGCTTGTTGGTTTTTCTCCTTGGATAAAAATGATTTCCTGATTTCTCTTCTTTTATATCTCTCTTTCAAATTTATTTTTAACTTTTTATTGCGCTGCGCTAATCGCGATTAGCAATGAGCTTCTGGTTTTTTTTATCGCTTTTAACAATTAATTTAATTTTTAGTTGGCAAAAAAAAATCAAATATCATTATTTGAAATTAAAAAATGATTGATTATCGCTATTAATAATTTGCCGTCGCGCATTATTTTGACTTGTTAATTTTTTTTGTTACATTGGCGATGGATTAAAAAATATTAAAAGAACCAAGACGCTATGGGAGCAGCGATATAATGAAAAAAAAGAAACCTAACTCACAACCCTTCTGGATAAAAGCATCGGTATTAGCTATTGCTTCTGCAATTGCTTTTCCTACTTTTGCCGAAGAGGAAGAAGCAGAAAAAAAAGAAGATGAAGAAGACTCTGTAAAAGTAGTTGTTGTTGGCTCTCGTTCTTCTCCTCGTTCTGTCGGAGAGTCGGCCGTACCTGTTGATATCATTACTGGAGACGAATTTACCAGTCAGGGTATTACAGATATGAACTCTATGCTGGCAGTATCGGTTCCCTCTTATAACGTAAATGCTCAACCGATCTCTGATGCTGCTACGTTAGTTCGTCCTGCTAACTTACGTGGCCTGCCACCAGATAGCACATTGATCCTTGTTAACGGAAAACGTCGTCACCGTTCTGCAGTTATTGCATTTTTAGGTGGTGGTATTTCCGATGGCTCACAAGGTCCAGACATTTCTGTTATTCCAAGCGTTGCGTTGCAGCAGGTTGAAGTTCTGCGTGACGGTGCAGCTGCACAGTATGGTTCTGACGCAATTGCTGGTGTTCTTAATTTCCAGTTAAAAGATTCTGATTCTGGCGGTTATGTAGAAGTGAGTAATGGACAGTATTATGATGGTGATGGAAACGCCTTCCAGTTGTCTGCTAACAAAGGTATGCAGCTAACAGAAAAAGGTTTCTTAAACTTAAGTTTTGAATATAAGCAAGCAGACCCTACTTCAAGAAGTGTTCAGCGAACGGATGCGGCGGGACTGATCGCAGCAGGAAATACTAATGTGGCTGACCCTGCACAAATTTGGGGGGCCCCTGAAATAAAAGAGGATTATAAGATCTTCTTCAATTCTGGTGTGGAAGTTAATGATAACAGCGAAGTTTATGCTTTTGGCAATTATGCACAACGTGAGGTTGAAGGTGGTTTCTTTTTTCGTAATCCTTTAACTCGTAGAGGTGTTTTTGGGGCTTATACACCTGATCCCAACGATCCTGATGCTGATGATATTTATTTAGGAGTCCTAGTTGGTAATCTAAATCCAAACACAGCTACATGCCCCACAGCAATACCTTTAGGCCCTAGTGGTCTCCCTGATGCAGGAGCATTAGCCGCAGTAGAGGCTAACCCTAACTGTTTTACTTTCTATAGTCAGTTCCCTGGTGGATTTACACCTCGTTTTGGTGGTGTTGTAACGGATCGTTCTATCGTTGCGGGTTATCGTGGTGAAGACGAAAATGGTTTTGCCTATGACTTTAGTGTTTCCTACGGTAAAAACGATGTCGAGTTTGCCATTAAAAATACTATCAATGCTGCGTTTGGACCTAATACGCCAACGGAGTTTACTCCTGGTTCTTACATTCAAGAAGAGGTGGGTGCAAACTTTGATGTATCTTATCCGTTAGATAACGGTAATATCGCTGCGGGTGTTGAAACTCGTCGTGATACTTTCGATATCATCGCGGGTGATGCGGCTTCTTATACCTTCAATACTGACCTGGCTGCTCAGGGTTTTGGTATTGGTTCTAACGGTTTTCCTGGCTTCCGTCCAGAAGACGAAGGTGCTCGTGATCGTAGTCACTGGGCAGCTTATGTTGACGTTGAGCTTGATTTAACCGACAGCTTCTTACTGACTCTGGCAACTCGATTCGAGGATTACGAAGATTTTGGCTTTACTGAAAATGCTAAAATTTCTGGTCGCTGGCAGTATACGGATACCTTGGCTTTTCGTGGTGCTTTCAGTACTGGCTTCAGAGCACCAACGGTTGGTCAGGCGAATGTAAGAAACGTAAGTACCGTTTTCGGTGCCAACGGTTTAGAAGATCGTGCAACGCTACCACCAACAAACCCGATTTCTGTGCAGTTAGGTGCGACACCGCTTGAGCCAGAACTATCTAAAAACTTCTCTGTCGGTGCGGTATACGAAGCGGATGACTTGTTCATGACGGTGGATTATTACCGCATCAAAGTTGAAGACCGAATCAGTCAGAGCAGCTCCATTGCTTTAACTCCTGCTGATATTGCTGCCTTGTTGGCGCAAGGGGTCACTGATGCATCCAGCTTTAGTGCCATTCGTTTCTTTACTAACGACTTTGATACAACTACTCAAGGTGTTGATTTAGTTGTTAATTACTCAATGGAAATGTGGGGTGGAGATGTTGATTTTGGTGTGATTTATAACTGGACAGACACCGAAGTTAACCGCTTTAATGCGCAGAACATTAGTTTGACTCGAGTGCGTTTGTTAGAAGAAGGCTTACCTGATGTTCGGGCGACACTTTCGATGAATTACACTAATGATGCATGGCGTGTAACGGCTCGATACAACCATTATCATGGGTTCTATGAAGATCACTTAGACTCAGAAGTGTTCCCCATCGAAGTAGACAGCGCTGCAACTGTTGACCTCGAAATTGGGTATGATGTCAACGAAGACATTGATATTGTCTTTGGTGCTCAGAACATCTTTGATGAGTTTCCTGAAGATAACCCATGGGCTGGTGAAGCGGGTGCGGCTTATCCGGTGACTTCGCCGATGGGCTTTAATGGTGGTTACTACTACTTCCGTTTAGGTTATTCCTTCTAAAAGTAAGTTATCTCAAGGCCCAATTATTACTTAGGTTAGTGATATTGGGCCTAATTATCATTTTTTTCTATTTTTTATTTAATAATTACTCAGTTAGGCCGATACAGGATAGGACGAATGCTTAGCGAATTGTTGTCAATTGTCCTAAGCTTACCTAAACATCATAATAATTTACTGTATTTATTTCTTGTGTAATAAATCCCAGTAGCGATGGGAGGCTCATTTTAATATGTCTTTAACGGTTTCTGCTCGTATAGCCGGTGGCTTTTCTTTGGTGGTGGCTTTATTGGTTATCACCAGTATCACCAGTATTTCCAGCATCCGCAGTATCAGCAATAATTTACACAGTGTCGTAGAAGATGCGACGCCCATGCTGCAAAACAGTGGCGAAACGATTTCTGAGTTGCTTGAAGCAAATGACAAGATAAATCGCCATCAAAAAAGCCAGTTAAGTGCCGAGCTTGGAGGGTTTGAAAAGGAGTTTGAGCAAATTAAAGCGCGCTTTGTGAAGCGTCAAAAATTGTTGGCGAAGTCTATCAAGTTAATACAGGGCGCTGAGTCACCGTTTAATGACAGTCGAGCCAGCTCCGAACGCTATTTTGCTCTTATTCCAGAAGTAATCGCGAATCATCAGCTAGAGTTACAGCTGGCCGAGAAGATCAGCGATGCTAAGGGAGAATTTGAAGACGCTGCTGATAATGTCGATAGTATCATCTTTGACTTTGCCGATGAGGTGAGCGACAGCGCGGCCAAGGAACAGGTTCAGGCCATTGGTAATTTGATTCGAGAAAGTACCATTAGCACTTTAGATGCACTTAATCTTGATCGATTAACGACGATTCAAACCGTTTATAAAGATAATCAGGCGATCATTGAAGCGGTTAATTCACGTTATTCTGCTCTTGGTAATACCAGTGCTCGTTCCTCCGATTATTACAGCGAGCTCAGAGAAGCGATCGATAGTTTGCTCAACATGACGAGTGGCAATGAAAGCCTGCTCAGTTTGTATATGGAGCAGATTCGGGCTGGGAATCTATCAGCCAAAACACTCAATGAAGCCGAAGGGCATCTCAGTATAGCGATATCAAAAATGAGGACCGTTGTGTCCAGTATCAAGCAATTTGCTGATCGCTCAAAGGATGAAGCTATATCACAGGTTGAAAGCAGTTTGTCGATCATTGTGATCATGCTTATTGCTGCTGTGGTTGCTGCTGGAGTTATTTCTTATTTAGTGATTCGAGGAATTCGAGGCCCTCTTTCTGATATTGTTGAAGCCATTGCACAAGTTGCTACCGGTGATTTAACTCAAAGAATAGATATTCAAACGAACGATGAACTGGGTGGATTAGCGGCAAGTGTGAATGATTTGGCGGTGAAGTTAAGAGATATAGTGGGCCGTATTGCTGATAGCGCCCAACAGCTTGCTTCAAGTGCCGAAGAAACCGAAGCCATTGCAAAGCAAGGCCATGAGTCGATTAATCGTCAGCGGGAGCAAACGGAGCTGGTGGCAACTGCCATGACCGAAATGACCGCAACGGTAGGAGAAGTCGCGAACAGCGCTAATAATACGTTGCAAGAAGTTCAGAGTGCCAATCAGGAAACGGTTAGAGGACAAGAAGTTGTTGAAAGCAATATCAGAACCATTAACAAACTGGCTGGTGAAATTGAAGAGTCATCCAATGTTACCAACAAGTTGAATGAGTACAGCGAAAATATTGGCTCTGTTCTGGATGTGATTCGTGGTATTGCTGATCAAACCAACTTACTGGCACTTAACGCTGCCATTGAGGCCGCCAGAGCAGGAGAGCAGGGCCGGGGATTTGCAGTGGTAGCTGATGAAGTCCGTACCTTGGCGAGTAAAACTCAGGTATCTACGTCAGAAATCCAAGACATGATCGAGCGTTTGCAAAACGGAACCCGTGATGCAGTGAATGTTATGCAGCAAAGCCAAACGGAAGCTCAGTTAAGTGTGGATCAAACGGCATTAGCTGGAGAAGCATTGCAAAGTATTACTCGAGCCGTCGCTGTCATTAATGATATGAGTACTCATATTGCCAGCTCTGCCGAAGAGCAAAGTTCGGTAACGAATGAAATGCACGAAAACATTTCGAACATTTCAGCATTGGCTGAACAGAATGCTCAAGGTGCTAATGAGAGTTTGTCGGCGAGTCGCCAGTTGGCAGTTTTGGCTGAGCAACTGCAACAGATGGTGATGCAGTTTAAGATATAAGGCAGGTTGGTTTTTTAGATATTTCTGGCTCGAAAAAGATCAAAAGTATCTGGAATTAGTTGACGCAAGAGAAAGGGCGATAAGTAACAAGACTTATCGCCCTTTTTTAGTATCGAGAGGAGCTAAACTCTACGATAGCTTTAAATTACATTTTAGATTGAAACAAATCAACAAAAGGTTGTTTTCCTGCATCTCCAGAACTTACCAAACTCTGAGTCCACTCTAAGATATTTTTTCCATCATTTTCAGGCTTCTTTAGGTTTTTCTTGCCGATTCTAGAGGTAATAAATTTTGCTGCTTCAAACGCGTTGTTATGTGTTGCTGTGCGTAATAAACTGCCTTTTGAACCACACGATATAGCTGGATAGAGAGAACGCAGGTTCATGCCTGACGTTTTCAATTTCCGTCGCATCGATGTTCTGTCATCGGCTTTTGCATAGTCACATAGGCTGGTTGCCAACCTAATTAAGTCATCATTGGCTTTTGCCGGGGTTGCCAGCATAGAAAAAGTAAAGCAGGTTGCTAGAAATAAAACTTTTTTTCTCATACCTGGATAGCTCCTATCAGTGACTCTTATTACGGTTTGTGAGGTCAATATATTCCCGTCGCCTTTCAAGATGCAGCGGTGTTAGCTGCGCGCACTCACCCCAATCACTTAGTCTATCTAAGCTCAGGGGATTCGCTTGCTGGCTGCCTACCTGCACCTTGAAATACTTTGGGTATAGACACTCAATATTGCTCAGTTGTGTTTTGAGTATCGGCTAAGTCTAAAAAATCTTTAATTTTTTACTGCATGACCATGTTGGCATCTAAAGCAAAAGCGGTAACCTTAGCTAGCTTTTACCCGTTTCACTTTTGTTTTTTGAGTGACAACCTCAACGCCCATTAAGCGTAGCGTATCGTTGAACAGCCTTTCGGGATTGAAAGGTTTGACAACATAGCCATTAATTCGATATTTGCTGAGCTTTCGAACGGTATTTTTATCGACAGATTCTGCCAATACCAAGATAGGGGTATCTTTCCAGCGTTCGTCACTACGTATTTTATGTATGATTTGCTCTCCCGGCTCATCAGACAGATCTAAATCAGTAATCATGCAATCAGGAGCAGGTTGAAGCTTCATATATTTAAGAAAGTCGCGTGCTTTACCGAATGTAGTTATATTGAACTCTTTACGGTTAAAGATACTACCAAGTAACTTGTTATCTAACTCATCCGCTTGCAATGCGACAACATACAGTTGCAGTCGGGCCATGATCGAACCAGCGTGATTTAACAGACACAGTATTAATTAATAGTCCAAAACGCTCAGATCCGCAGGGTTTTTGTTAACTATTGGTGAGATGTTTCAAGAAAATTCGAGCCTTAGGCCGCTTACTTTTTTGAGTACGTCCATGCTGAATAAGTAAAGTATGGACTGTGAGAAGCTTGCTAGAGTATAGAGCTTGGGTCTTCATCATCTTTAGGGTGCTGGAAGTAGGTGACTAACGGTTTTGATAATGCTCCTGTGTCGAGAGCTGAAGCTCCGCTTGAGTTTGTGCTGATCGCATCACTCAGTTTCTGTGGTGGCAGTGGCTTGGTCTCGATGGGAGGTGTTGTTGCTAAAGGCGATAACTTGAGTTTTACCTTGTGGGTTTGTGTGGCATTGGTTTCTCCTTCAAGACTGACAACAAAAAGCTTGCCTTTGGCTTTGCCTTTTGTGGACAGTGCAAAGGAAACTTCCAGCTCGACATTATCCAGACTAAAGAAAGAGGAATCCCGAGTATTTTGTGCTTCTACCAGCTCTTGTTTGACCTGTTCTATAAATTCTCCGAGTTCTATGCCACCTTTCATACTATTTTTCTTAGTTGGTTTATGAGGAGCTTCAGTATTTTTAAGCCAGAGTTTGCTTGAATACAATCCCTCATTCGAATTAATGATAGCGCTTTTGTTTCCTACTATAAGCTTCTAGACCGCTTCAGGATAAGCCAAAAGAAATGGATCTGCTTTGGTTCCCCGTATTACAATACGCGGCTCACTGAACAGGTGAAGACTTAATATTACTAAGACTTCTCTTTAGTTAATTAATTTTTCAATTAAACCAATGAGTTATTTAGATAGAACCCTATCCGTTGCGCCGATGATGGATTGGACTGACCGTCATGATCGCTACTTTTTGCGTCAAATTAGTCGTCATACCTTGCTGTATACCGAAATGGTAACCACCGGGGCGGTTATTAATGGTGATCGCCAGCGTTTGTTGGGATTTGATGCGGCAGAGCATCCTATTGCAGTGCAATTAGGCGGCTGTGACCCTCATGAGTTGTCTGAGAGTGCTCGAATTTGCCAAGATTTTGGCTACGATGAGGTGAATTTAAATGTCGGCTGCCCCAGTGATCGCGTTCAAAAAGGCCGCATTGGTGCCTGCTTGATGGCTGAGCCTGAGCTAGTAGCTGAATGTGTGAGTGCGATGCAAAAGGCGGTGGATATTCCAGTGACGGTCAAAACTCGTATTGGAATCGATGACCGAGACAGCTATGAGGAGTTGCATGATTTTGTCTCTCAGGTGGCACAGGCTGGCTGTAAGACTTTTATCGTTCATGCTCGTAAAGCCTGGCTAAAGGGATTAAGCCCCAAAGAAAATCGCGAAATCCCACCATTGCATTACGATACGGTTTATCAAATAAAGTCTGATTTCCCCGAGTTAGAAGTGATTATCAATGGGGGGATTAAGACGCTCGAAGAGACGGAGTCTCATTTAAAGCACGTGGATGGTGTGATGATTGGGCGTGAAGCTTATCAGAATCCATATATCCTTGCTGACGTCGATCAGCGCTTTTTTGGCGCAACCCATAACAAGGTAGCTCGCTCGCAAGTTGTCGATAAGATGTTGCCGTATATCGAAGGCTATCTCCAGCAAGGTGGGCGTCTGCAACATGTTGTAAGACACATGCTTGGGTTATTTCACGCTCAGCCAGGTGGTAAGCAGTGGCGTCGATATCTGAGTGAAAATGCTCATCGTAGTGATGCTGGAATCGAAGTGGTGCAGGCCGCTTTAGAAAGAATTCCTACCCGAATATAGACAGTGGGCAGATTAACCATAATTTGGTTAATTTTGTCATAGCCGCCAAAGCAAGGAGCTGCTTTGGCGTTGTTAATTTTACAAGAATGTCTTTTAAATCTAATAATATCAATGTGTTAAGTCATTATTTAATGGGTTGGCACGAATTCTGAATTACTCTTCTCTGTCAATCACCGGTGACGTTTACAAATTTTAAATTTTATGTGAGGTGAACAATGGGAGTTTTTAGCCGTATTTCGGACATCGTGAACAGCAATATCAATGCGTTGCTGGATAAAGCAGAAGACCCTGAAAAATTGGTTAAAATGATTATTCAGGAAATGGAACAAACGTTAGTAGAAGTAAGAACCGCATCGGCGCGCACCATTGCCGACAAAAAGGAATTGGCTCGTAAGATGGAAGTCATGAGTCACGATATAGAGGCCTGGCAGGAGAAAGCCGAACTGGCGATATCTAAAGGACGTGAAGATTTAGCTCGCGCCGCACTGGAAGAGAAAAACCGCATTAGCGAGATTCTGGAAGCACAGCGCAAAGAGTTTAATCACCTTGAAGACGCTCTCGCAAAATTGGAGCAGGATGTTGGCCGTTTGCAAAGTAAATTAAACGAGGCAATTGCTCGTCGCGATGCGATTTTGCTACGCCGAGAAACCCTCGAAAAGCGCAAAGCGGTAAAGCATCAAGTTAATGCACCTGCAATCGATACTGCTTTTAATAAGTTTGAATTATTCGAAAAGCGAATGGATCAGTTAGAAGCAGAAGTTGAAGCAATGGATCTTGGCCAGAATAAAAGTTTGAGCGAAGAAATCGATGAATTGGCTTCTAACGAAAAAATTGATCAGGAGTTGGAGCAATTGAAACAGAAAGTTGCACAGGCTTAGGCTTGTGCAATTCCCTACCGTAAGTCTTTATTGTTAACCATTGAAGGAGTTTGACATTATGAGAAGCCACTACTCTCGTTCACACCGATTTTATCGTCCCAGTAATCGTAAAAAAGTAGCTGGGGTTTGTGCTGGCATCGCTTTGCATCAGGGGTGGGATGTATCTTTGGTTCGAATCGCGATGGTTGTTTCTTTGATTTTTTTCACTACACCTACTTTGGTTGGGTATATTATCACTGGGCTGATTACAGATTCGATATAACCTCTGGCTAAAAGAATCTATACTATCTTTTTGAATATACCGTTAGAATACTGGCACCTGTGTTTTTAAGAGTGCCATTATGAGATTATTTAAACAAACTATCGCTGTGTGTGTGATTATGTTATCGCTCTGGTCGGTAGAGGGTCATAGTCATTCGCTCAAGGTAACCGATTCTTGGGCGCGCGCCGTGGTAGAAGGACAAAGAGTGTCTGCCGTCTATCTAACGCTAGAAAACGCCTCAGACAAGATGATCGAAGTCGTTGATGTTGAGTCTGATGTATCTCGTTCGGCAATGTTTCATTTGACTCAAGAACAAGATGGCGTTGCTCGCATGTTACATCAAAGCTCAATTCAGGTGCCTGGTGAAAATCGCGTCGAGTTTAAACCCGGCGGGTTGCACATTATGCTGATGGGCATAAAAAAGCCATTGTCTGAGGGACAAACCATTGAGCTTGATCTAGTGTTGAAGAATGGCGAAGTTATTAAGGCCAAGGTGCCAGTAAAAAAATAAATGTCAGCTAATTGGAGAATATTCGTATGACGGATGCATCTGTACCAAAAGAATCCCCAAGTTTCTTTAGCCCAATAAAAGCTATCAGTTTAACGCTGGTGGTCTTGTTTATTTTAGGGTTCTTGGTTGCCATTTTTTGGAGCGTTGAGCCTGAGCTGTTTGATGTTAGAAGCGAAGCTGCTCAACGCAAAACTGCTGATGGCCAACAATTGGTTATTGGCTATACAACAGTAGAAACCACTGCGAAAGTCGCCGAGGCGTTATTAAATAAACCGGGCGGATACTTAAGCAATGATATTCTGCCTCCCAGCGTTTTTATGGACAATATGCCTTCCTGGGAATACGGTGCGCTGATTCAGGTTCGTGATATGGTGGGAGCCTTGCGCGATCACATGAGCCGCAGCCAGTCTCAATCGATTGAAAATGAGCATCTAAAGAAAGCTGACCCATTAATGCGTAACGACCATACTTCCTGGTTTGCGCCAGAAGCTGAAAGCAGTTACAAAGAGTCCATCGTGCTGTTGAGAGCTTATCGGGATGCTCTACTGGATCAAGAGAACCCCAACGTTCAATTTTATTCTCGTGCTGACAATCTGCGCAGCTGGTTGGAGTTTGTCGAGAAACGATTGGGTGCCTTATCGCAGAAGCTTTCTGCCAGTGTTGGTCAGGCCAGGGTAAATACCGACTTAGCTGGTGATGCAAACGCCACACAATCTACCCATGTGGATTCGCAACTGATGGTTCAAACAGATTGGTTAGAAATTGACGACCATTTCTACGAAGCTCGTGGTGCTTGCTGGGCATTGATTCATCTTCTAAAAGCGGTCGAGGTAGACTTCGCACAGGTGCTAGAAAAGAAAAACGCCACCGTCAGCTTGCGACAGATTATTCGCGAGCTTGAAGCCACTCAGGAGCCAGTGTGGAGCCCTATGGTGCTTAATGGCAGCGGATTTGGCTTTTTGGCGAACCATTCCTTGGTGATGGCCTCTTATATTTCGCGTGCTAATGCTGCGGTTATTGATATAAGACGCTTACTCGAGCAAGGATAATACCTTAGTTTTTTGTACAATATACAGCCACTGCCAGGTGGCTGTTTTTCTAAATATCTCTTTTCTGTATTAACTTCTTACATTCTTTAAACCTTTTCTTATCGGCTTGCGTCATAATAGTAGGTAAGTGACCTAAAAGGCCGTCTTTTTGAATAACAATGTTGTTGCTTTAGAAACTGCTCAGTCTTCCAAAGCTTTAGAAAGCTCGTGGGTTAGAGATGCAAAAAATGGTGATGTAAGAGCATTTGAGCATCTGTATCGAACTCACGAAAAGAAAGTCTATGCTTTGTGTTTGAGAATGTGCGCACAGGTTGGACTCGCAGAAGAGCTGACTCAAGAAGCTTTTATTAAAGCATGGCGTTCATTGGCTCAGTTTCGTGGTGATAGCCAGTTTGGTACCTGGCTCTATCGATTGACCAGCAACACGGTTATTAGTTATTTTCGCAAAGCTAACTTGTTGGTTTTTGATGAAAATATAATGGAAGAAGTTCTCGAGTTGCGACCTGGTCCTGAAGTTTTGGGCGAGCAACGCGATTTAGAAAATGCCATTAGTCAATTACCTGAAAAAGCTCGGATGATATTTGTTCTTCACGATGTTCAGGGTTATGCTCACAATGAAATTGCCGACATGCTGGATTGTGCTGTTGGAACATCGAAAGCACAGCTTCATCGAGCACGACAGTTGTTAAAAGGGTGGCTGAATTATGAGTAATGATGGTTATGACAAAAAGCCTACATTAGAGCAGGCGGTGGCGGCATTGTCCGACGAGGTCGAGCCAAGCCGCAACTTATGGCCAGGAATAGAGTCCCGCTTGCAGACTCCGATTGAGCGACAACCATACACAGGTTCTCGTTGGATGCCTCACGCAGTTGCTGCCAGTTTGGTGGTTGCGGTTTCGTCTTTGGCTTTTTCTGTATTTACCTGGCAGCATGCTCAAGCAATAAATTCAGAGCAAGTTGCACTGCTAGAGCAAAACATGGAGATACGTCTGCTGGAGCAAAGGCATCGACTGATGCGAGCTAACTTTCAGCAAAAGTTAGATGAGTATGCAGACTCCATGGATTCTGCTGTGGTAGCCGATATCCGCAATAGTTTATTTGTGATCGATGAAGCTCTGGAAGATTTAAGGGTTGCTATGGCCAAAGAGCCGGAGAATCCGCGCCTGGCTAAATTGCTGGTAGAAACCTATCGTCAGCAACAATTAGTCATTCAGCAGGTGCCTTTTAGAGATCGCTCCATTTAGGTTATAAGTTTAGTGTTTAGAATTGATGCATTAATTTGAGGTTTTAACATCTATGAAACGAGTTTTGTTTTTTGTTCTCTTGTTTAGTTTGAATGCCATGGCTGCAGAAAAAGTGGACCAGGTGCTGGATGTTGTTGCTGACGGTAAGGTAGAAATTTCCAACGTACGTGGAGATATTGATATCGAAGGATGGGATAAAGCTCAAGTTCATGTTAAAGGACGCTTAGATGAAATTACCGAGTCTTTTATCTTCAAGACAGAAGGTAAAGTCACTCATATTAAGGTGAAGCTTCCACAGAATACTCGAATGAGAGGCCATTCTGGTTCAAAACTGAAGATCTTTGTTCCAAACCCAAGCAATGTAGTCTTTCAAGGTGTCGCTACGGATGTCAGCATCAAAGGCGTGAGTGGTGGCGTTGACGTAACCAGTGTGAGCGGCAACGTTGCATTAGAACAGATTGCTAAGCATGTTTATGTAAACAATGTCAGCGGTGATCTGGATTTTAATGGTGTAAAAGGCGCGTTAGAGGTTTCGACGGTCAGTGGCAATGTTAAAGCCATCGTGATGAGCCGGGATATTCAGGTGAGTGCTGTTTCTGCGGATGTAAATGTTAAAACTGAGGAAGTTGAAAACTTAAAAGTTTCTACTGTATCCGGTGATGCTAAAGTTAAAGGCCAGTTGGCAGAAAATGGCAACGTTCGAATGTCTTGTGTTAACGGAGAGGCAACTTTTGATTTTGTTGGTGATGTTGACGCGGATGTTAATCTACAAACAGGGCCGGGTGGTGATATCTATAATAAGCTGACATCCCATGAACCCAAAACCTCTTTCATTCAGGATAAGCAATTGCGATTCACCGTAGGAAAAGGTCAAGGTAGCGTAAAAATGACCACTGTGTCTGGCAGTATCAGTGTAAAATAATCATTATGAGCTTTAATTGATATAGAGATATTTAGGTATTTTTTATTGATGTTTAACTCGGTATGATGACAGTTCTTTGTTGGAGTCAATACAAAGATACATTGTAGGAAACAAGCAATTAATCTTTTGCTAGCGACTCAATACCAAATCGTTGTTTCAGAAAAGGTTATCAGTGCAAACGGTTATAAGTGAATTAAGACATCGAAAACTGTTTAAGTGGGCAACCCTATACCTGGCTCTGGCCTGGGGTGTGATACAGGTTGCTGATGTCTTTTTTAATCCATGGGTTCCTTACGCGGTGCTGTTCGCAGTCACCGCGTTTCCTGTTGTTATCACCATTATTTGGTTGTTCGATCTACATAAATCATCAAAAACAATTCCTGCATCGGAGCTGCGTCAATTCAAAATTGAGCGAGGTATTGAGTTTGGCGTTATTGTACTGGTTGGGTTATTAGTTGCTGGGTTATATCTTGGCGGAGCGGCCGACCGATTATCCACTGAGCCAGAAACCCTGACTGAAACACCATCAACGCCAACGCCGATGGCTGCTGAAAAAGTGGCGGCTATGTTGGATGATTCTAATCGCAAGTCGATTGCGGTGCTCCCCTTCGATAGTTTTAGTGATAATACTCAAGATGAACACTTTGCTGATGGACTGTCAGAGCAATTATTGCATGTACTCGCGTCTGTAAAAGAACTACGGGTATCTGCTAGAACCTCGTCTTTTGAATATAAAAATGCCGATATCAATATTAAAACCATCGCTCAACGACTTGGGGTTCAATATATATTAGAAGGTAGTGTTCGCCGCTCTGGCGAGACTTTGCGAGTGACGGCGCAGCTCATTAATGCCAGTGATGATAGTCACTTGTTTTCAAAGGTCTGGGATAGAGACTTCGAAGATCTATTTACTATTCAAGATGAAATTGCCAACTTGGTTTTGCAAGAACTTAAAGTTCAATTGTTAGGTGAGTCTCCCATCGGGCTCGAATATCGTGGGACTGAGAATCTGGATGCTTTTGCTGAGTATTCCAAAGGCCAGGGTGAACTAAGAAAACGGACTGCCCAGTCATTTGAAGCGGCTATCAATAGTTTTCAGCAAGCGATTGAATTTGATAACCGATACGCCGAAGCCTATGCCGGATTGGCAGAAAGCTATTTACTCCAGGCCAGCTATAAACTGGTAGAACCTGGTGATGCTCAACAAGCTGCCTGGCCTGCGTTGGAAACAGCATTAGGGCTTAACCCTGAGCTTGCCGATGTTCATGCGGTTATGGGACTGTATCTGTGGCAAAAGTCAGGACACAGCGACGAAAAAGAAAACCTGCTTGATAAAGCCCAGGTGCATTTGGCAAAAGCGATGGATATAAACCAAAGCTATGCCGAGGCTTATATGTGGTACGGCAGTATATTGCAGCAGAAAGGTCAATGGGAACAAGGAACCCAGTTCCATAAAAAAGCTTATGAGCTTGATCCTCAATCGCGGGTCGCAGGATACAACTATGGTCAGGATTTGCTATGGCAGGGTAACTATCAGTCGGCTATGCGAGTATTTAACGCCCTGATTAGAACGGATCCTAACTATCCCAATGCTTACAATTTGGCTGCGGATGTCAGTTATAACGTCGGCCAGTTAGACCAGGCATTCAGCCTTTACTTAAGAGCTGCTGAGTTGGCGCAAGATGATCGATTTTGGCCTATCCAGTCAATTCGATTGCTGATTGTATTAGGGCTTTATGACGAAGCCAGCTCTCAGCTGGCACGACTTAAAGATAAGAAAACGTCTGAGCAATACTTTATGCAACTGTTCGATCTTGAGGCGATGTTGCTTATGGCTCAAGGTAAGCAGGATGAATTCATTCAGCTTACGCAGCAAAACTGGCCTGACTTGGAAGACGAGACTCATAAATACAATAAGTATTCTATGCTCGCAGGTCAGTCATTTTGGCGTGGTGTCGCTGCCATGATGCAGAATAATTCTAAGCAGGGTGTTGAGTTCTTATCCAGTGCGTTAGATACCTACATCAAGCTGAAAAAGCAGAAGAAAAAGTATTATATGGAGCAGGAAATTCGCACCCAGTTGATGCTCGCTCGTGCTCATCAATTAGTTGGTGATTATGTTAAAGCGAACACTCAGCTCGATCACGCGGTAAAGCTTCTGGATAAGCGTAAAGCCGATGGCTTTAACCATCATTATCTTACTTATTTCTATTCGTCTTTGGCGGCGATGAAAGGAGATACTGATGAAGCGCTAAGGCTATTTAATCAAGCCGTGCAAGAAGGCTGGACGGATGTGTGGATGGCAAAGGTAGATCCTACCTTTGATAATATTCGCGGGGATTCGGTCTTTACTAATATTCTGGCTGGATTAGAAGCTCAAATCAGTATTATGCGCCGACAGGTGTTGAAACAACAGGCTTCGAAGTTTGCGTTAAAATAGTATTTTTAACTGATATAAAAAAGGGGACTGTGCGTCCCCTTTTTTATTGAAAAATCATTCTTAGAATGCAGGCTTGTCGCTGCTTTCTTCGTAACGATTTACGCTGGCTTCGATTTCTTTACGAGCGGCTTCGGCATTCGCCCAACCGTCAATCTTAACCCACTTACCAGCTTCTAAATCTTTGTAGTGCTCAAAGAAGTGTTCGATTTGGTTACGTAGTAATTCTGAAACCTCATCAATGTCTGTCACGTCTTTGTACATAGGTGTCAGCTTCTCAACTGGAACAGCGATTAGCTTAGCATCAGTACCTGACTCATCGGTCATGTTAAGTACGCCAACAGGACGACACTTGATCACAGAACCCGCCAATAGAGGGAAAGGTGTTGGAACCAAAACGTCAACTGGGTCGCCATCTTCAGACAAAGTGTGAGGAACATAACCGTAGTTACATGGGTAGTGCATACAAGTCGCCATGAAACGGTCAACAAACATAGCACCAGAATCTTTATCAACCTCATATTTTACCGGATCGGCATGGGCTGGAATTTCGATAATAACGTTAATTTCGTGCGGAAGTTTGGCTCCCGCAGGGACTAGATTCAAACTCATGATATTTCGCTCAACTGATTATTTTATATTCTTGACGGCGCGTATTATAACCATCTTGCAACGCAAAATAAATTACTAGCGTTAATTAATAAAAAATCAGTAAAAACAATAATATACAGTTTAGATATGGTTTTATTCCCTGAGCCGACTATGATTCAAGTTATAAAAAACTAAGTAATTATTCGATCTTTGGCTTAATACGGCAGGATTTGTATCCGATAGAACTTCTTTTTATTGGGATATTCCTTCCTGGTCAAAATCTGTCACAGTGAGTTCCATACCCGTCGCCTTTCAAGGTGCAGCGGTGTTGGCTGCGCGCACTCACCCCAATCACTTAGTGCGTCTAAGTTCAGGGGATTCGCTTGCTGGTCGCCTACCTGCACCTTGAAATACTTTGGGTATAAATAAAAAAATAGTCAGAAGTGACGGGCAAAAAAGCCCCGGCAGTGTTACTTGTCAGTCGACGATTGTTGGTGTCTGTTCATTAGTGGGCAGATGTTCATCGCGGTTGTTGCTCCTTACTTGGGAGTTGTTCAGGGTCTGTTGGGGGATATATGAAAGATTTGTTATTGATGCCACCGATAATGGGAGGCATTGGTCTTATTGCTGCTTTCCTTATTTTTGGATTTATCAAAAAGCAGGATGCTGGAACAGGAAAAGTTCAGCAGATAGCGGATTCCATTCACCTTGGTGCCATGGTGTTTATGCGCCGAGAGTACAGCATACTGTTTATGTTTGCTGCTGCCTTAACGATATTTCTTTTTGTGAGTTTTCAGTCATGGCATACGCCTGTCGCATTCATTGTTGGGGCGCTGTGCTCGGCTGTAGCTGGCTATATAGGAATGTACACAGCAACTCATGCTAATGTTCGTACTACGGTGGCAGCGAATCAACAAGGGGCATCCCAAGCTTTGTCGGTTGCTTTCTTTGGTGGCTCAATCATGGGGCTTACCGTCGCAGCGATGGGATTGCTTGGTCTGGGCGGACTGTACTTATTGTTTGGCGCTGATCCTGAGCATGCCGAAGCGATACATGGCTTCGGTATGGGCGCATCAACGGTGGCTCTATTCTCTCGTGTAGGTGGCGGCATCTTTACCAAAAGTGCTGATGTAGGGGCTGATCTGGTGGGTAAAGTGGAAGCGGGTATTCCCGAGGATGATCCTCGAAACCCAGGTGTGATTGCCGATAATGTGGGCGACAACGTGGGTGATGTGGCTGGCATGGGATCTGATATTTTTGAGTCTTATTGCGGCTCTATGATTGCCACGATTGCTATTGCATCAGCCATGTCGGTGGCAACAGTTGCTGAGCTATCGCCAGGTGCTACCTCTGCTGAAAAACTGATGTTTTTACCTCTGGCCTTAGCCTCCGTTGGTTTAATTTGTTCGATTCTCGGCATTATTCTGGTGAAGTTTATGTCGGCTTCAGAACCGGCAAAAGCGCTACGTTTTGGCACTATAGGCGCAACAGTGCTGCTCATTGGGGCTGCTTATGGTGTTGTGAGTTTCTTAAACCTCAACATCAATATTTGGTTCTGTGTTATCTGTGGTGCGGTTGGCGGCATCATCATCGGTCTCGTCACCGAGTATTACACCGGTGGCAAACCGATCGAAGACATTGCTCGCGGTGGTGAGACAGGACCTGCCACGGTTATGATTTCTGGTTTAGCGATTGGTATGGAGTCGGTGGTTATTCCTGTACTAACGATTGCAGGAATTATTTTTGTGAGTAGCTCCTTATTGCCAGAAGGGGTTGGCGTTTACGGAGTTGGTATTGGTGCTGTTGGCATGTTGGCGACTGTTGGGATTACCATGGCCATCGATGCCTACGGGCCTGTCGCCGATAATGCGGGCGGGATTGCCGAAATGGCGGGCCTCGGTGAAGAGACTCGCGCGATTACTGATGGTCTCGACGAAGTAGGTAATACAACCGCGGCTATCGGAAAAGGTTTTGCGATTGGTGCCGCTGGATTAGCCGCGTTAGCCATTATTGCTGCCTATATCGAGGTGGTCTCAAAGAATATTGATGGTTTTAACCTGAGCATCAATGATCCCATGGTATTGATGGGGATGTTCCTGGGAGGCATTTTTCCTTTCTTAGTCAGCGCCATTACTATGCGTGCGGTGGGAGATGCGGCTTTCGATATGATCAAAGAGATTCGACGCCAGTTTAAAGAGATCCCTGGATTACTCGAAGGAACCGCAGAACCTGATAACGCCCGTTGTGTAGAAATTGCTACCACCGCAGCGCTAAGACGGATGGTGTTGCCTGGAGCGCTTGCCGTATTTGCTCCCATGGTTGTGGGGTTTGCTCTGGGAGCGCAAGCATTAGGAGGCATGTTGGGCGGTGCGCTTATTAGTTGTGTGTTGTTGGCATTGACCATGGCGAATGCGGGTGGAGCCTGGGATAACGCCAAGAAGTATGTCGAAAAAGGCAATCTGGGTGGTAAGGGCTCCGAAACACACAAAGCTGTGGTCGTTGGTGACACGGTGGGCGATCCTTTTAAAGATACATCTGGTCCTGCGATGAATATCTTAATCAACGTTATGGCTATTGTGAGTTTAGTGATTGCACCGTTGTTGAAATAAGCCGATGAAGGGTTGTTTAATTTTAATTTGAGATTTGTGGGGCTGAGTAGGTGGCTTGGCTCTGCAAACTCTTGAATCTTTTGCCATACTTTCCATGGACGGTTTGATTTGGCTTATTACATTACTATGAATGCGATGGTTACTCTAAATGAGTTTGGCGAGCTCGAAGATGAAGTAAAACAGGAGTTTTACTCTGACGTTAAGGATTGCTTGCAAGACTTAAAAGATTGCACTCAAGAGATGGGCGATGGAGAGTCTGAGGAACTTATTCATCGAATGTTTCGTGCTATCCATACGATTAAAGGCAACTGCAACATGGTGTTTTTGCCGATGTATGTTGACGCCTTGCACTTTATTGAAGAGATGGTTCAGGATGTCCGGAATGGAGCCTATCCTTACAACTCTGCGTATGCGACCTTATTTGTATCAAGCTGCAATCGTGTTGTTGAGCTCTTGGGCGACTCTATTGCAACCGGACAGGCTGATGAGAAAGCACTAAGCGGTATTCGCCAACTGATAAAAGAAGTGAGAGAAGCAGGTGATGAGCGAAGACCCACCATCGCTCGTTGTGCTGATTCGGCGATTGCCGATGGTCATTACTCTCTTGATCTTATTGCCGCAGCTGATAGTGAAGGGAGTGTATTCAGTATTTTTGATGCGACGGATATGGAGTTCTTTCAATATCTGATCGATTGTCAGAGTCAGATGTTTCCAGATGTTCGTTCTAAAGTTCAAAATATGATCCAATTGTCTTTGGTGTTGAATGAGTCCATGGGAATGGCAGTCGATGAGGAACAGCTAACGGCCGCATTGTACTGCTTCGAGCTATCAAGCCTTTTTGGAAAAGCCAAAACAGAAAACGAAAAAGACTTTGCACAACGACGAATTTTTACTGCGGGTGGTTTGCTCAGTCGAATGCCTGGGTGGAATATAGCCGCAGAAATGATTTTTCAGTCACAAGAAAAATTTGATGGCACAGGATTCCCTAAACAACTTAAGGATAAAGATATCGTACCCGGCGCTCAAATCATCCAATTAGTGTCTCATTTTTTTGACAAGATATTTTCCTGTCGAGACCTGGGGTACAAAAAAGGTTTATTCGCTGCGGTAAAAGCAATTAATGAAGAAGCCGAACGTATTTACTCACCCAAAATTATTCGAATATTTAACAGTGTTATTAAGTCTCACTATTTGTCTCGTAGTCAATGGTAGTTAGGTTCTAACCCTTTTTAAAATATACGCTCGTTAGTTATTAATAGAGTCATATTGTTTTGACTCTGTTTATTACTACGGGAGGGTATAATGAGATTAATCGTAGCTTTTATTTTTTCAGCCGTGGTTGTAATGGGCTTGTTGTTAGGTATGAGCCAGATGGTTGTTGCCAAGGAATATAAAAAAGGAAAGGACACTCCTGATGCCAACTGGTTAGTAAATATTAATGAATCTGATTTAAAAGTAAAGGAGCGTCCAAAGCGAGAGAAAAAAGAGGTGCCCAAACCTCAACCCGATCCAAAACCAGCGAGCAAAAAACCGCCGAAGCCAACCAAAGTCGTTCTTGTTGACATAGGAACTGCAGGACCGTCTTTGCCGCCGTTTTCAGTTCCAGATATTCCCATGTCGCCTGGGACTGATTTTTCTTCAATGGGAGAAAGCACTTCGCTAACACCTAAAGTACAAATTGCACCTGAGTATCCTATGATTGCTCGAAAAAAAGGGTTACAAGGATGGGTTAAGTTGTCTTTTGATGTGAACGAAGAGGGTTACACGACCAATGTTCGTGTGGTTGAGTCGGAGCCTAAACGTATTTTTGATAAAGCCGCGATTCGAGCTTTAAAAAAATGGAAGTATTCACCAGAGAAGGAAGAGGGTAAAGGCGTTTATATGTCAGGGCAGCAAGTAACACTGGAGTTTAATTTAGAAGGGAATGCTTAACGCTAATCTGACCAACAAAAAAAGGCAGCTCTTAGAGCTGCCTTCTCTTTTACACTTTAAATTTCTTTTTAAGCTTTTTTTCAACCGCTACATTTTTAAGACGCACGTATTGAGGCAGTCCGTCTTTATAAGGAGGGTAAGACTCACCAGCAATCAGTGGTTTTAAGTATTCACGACACGCATCAGTAATATGAAAGCCATCTTTGGTAATAAAGTTACGAGGCATCATTTTTTCGACATTCGCAACTTTATCAAGCGGTGCTTCACCGATGGTCCAGCCATAGCGCTTGGTTTTCTTACGATCAATAGTGACCATCACCGAGTTTTTGCCCGCCAAAGCATATTCTACCGCAGCACGACCAACAGCATAGGCTTGATCCACATCGGTTGCAGAAGCAATGTGTCGAGCAGCGCGTTGCAGATAGTCAGCAACAGCCCAATGATATTTGTAGCCTAGCTTTTCTTTGACCATTTGAGCGACGACCGGTGCTACACCACCCAGCTGTTTATGACCAAAAGCATCAACAGAACCTGCGTCTGCTAAGAAGGTGCCATCTTTATAGGCCGCACCTTCAGATACTACGATGGCGCAGTAACCAAATTTCTTAACACAACGGTCAACGCGCTTAAGGAATTTTTCTTGGTTAAAAGCAATTTCTGGGAACAGAATGATGTGTGGAGAATCGCCTTCTTCTTCGGCGGCTAATCCACCTGCGGCAGCAATCCAGCCAGCGTGTCGTCCCATCACTTCCATTACAAACACTTTGGTTGAGGTTTTTGCCATTGACGCTACGTCAAAACCTGCTTCTCGAATAGAAACGGCAATGTACTTAGCAACAGAACCAAAACCTGGGCAGTTGTCGGTAAAAGGCAAGTCGTTGTCGACAGTTTTAGGAATATGAATCGCCTGGATCGGATAACCCATTTGCTCAGACAGTTGTGATACTTTTAAGCAGGTATCTGCTGAGTCGCCACCACCATTGTAAAAGAAGTAGCGGATATTGTGTGCTTTGAATACTTCGATCAGACGCTCATATTCAGCTCGATTCTCTTCAAGACTCTTAAGCTTGTAGCGACAAGAACCAAAAGCACCAGAAGGCGTGTGTTTGAGAGCTGCAATCGCTTTTTTGTTGTCTTTGCTAGTATCAATTAAATCTTCTGTTAACGCTCCGATGATGCCATTGCGGCCAGCGTAAACTTTTCCAATTTTGTCTTTATGCTCTCGAGCGGCTTCTATTACACCACAAGCAGATGCATTGATTACTGCTGTTACGCCACCTGATTGAGCGTAAAAAGCGTTGTATTTTTTTGTGCGAGCCATCAGTATCCCCTGTATGCTTGGCTATCGAGTCATTTTCTCGGCATAATTATAGAGGATATCGAGAACGAATGAATCATGTATCCTCAGAATCTAGGGCATTAGTGGCGTTTTTTTCGACCTTGGCTTGCAAAAGTGATTGATGGGTTAGAACCTGGGGCGGTTAGCGAAGATTGTTCTGGTTGAAAAGTGAACACTCAAGTGTTTTTAAATAAGGTAAGATTTTTAGATTGAATAGCGAAATTAAAAAGTTCTGGAGTCTGGCATTATTACGTGGGACTCCCTCTGGTCTGGCTTTCTCTTATTCTGTTCTAGCCCTGACATTGTTGATTGCGGCAGCAATGCAATGGGGGATCTGGTCAATTAGCGAATCCTTTAATGCTGTTTATGGTGGAGTGTTAGTTGTCCTTCATGTGGTTATTCGAGCTATGCCTATGTGGGCTTTTAGTAAGCCCGAAAGAACGGTTCAAACGCTTACGGCCTTACAGGGCACCGATATTATTATCTACTTGCCGCTATTGATAGTGGCGCTGTTTGCTCAAGGGCCTTCGCTGCCAGCAGAGGCATCTATTATTGTACAAATTGTTTATATCTGGCGTTTGGCGGTCAGTACTTTTATTTACCATAAAGCATTGGAGCTGACGATGCTAAAAGCGTTTGGTCTGGTGATTGGCTTAACGCTGATTAATATGGTGCTTGCTTATTTGATTGCGCCTTTGTTTGTGACTTAGGCGCAGAAATTAGCACTACGCCATGAGTCACGGCTGGGAATTTATGCAGGCTTTGATTATGATGCCAAAAGCAAGTTATCAAACCTTCGCAGGCAGATTTATCTAAAGGTTAAAATATTTATGAAAATTCATATTTCTGGTGTGTGTGGAACCTTTATGGGGGGCATCGCTCAACTGGCAAAACAAAAAGGGGTCGCCGTAACCGGTTCGGATCAACATTGTTATCCTCCCATGAGTACACAGCTGGAACAGGCTGGAATTTTGCTCAAAGAAGGCTACTCGGCAGAGAATATTGAAGAGGATGTGGATACAACCATTATTGGCAATGCGCTTTCTCGAGGTAATCCAGAGGTAGAACATCTTCTTGAGCGTGGTTTGCGTTATGGCTCTGGGCCTCAATGGTTGGCCGAAAATATTTTACAGGACAAATGGGTTATCGCGGTTGCTGGAACTCATGGCAAAACTACAACCTCCAGTATGGTTGCCTGGATACTCGAGGCAAATGACCTCAATCCCGGATTTTTAATTGGCGGTGTACCTGAGAACTTTGGTGTCTCTGCCCGTTTGACGGACTCTATCTTCTTTGTGGTGGAAGCTGACGAATATGACACCGCATTTTTTGATAAGCGTTCCAAGTTTGTTCATTACCGAGCAAGAACCGCCATACTCAATAATCTGGAGTTTGATCACGCGGATATCTTTGACGACCTAAAAGCCATCGAGACTCAGTTTCATCACCTTGTTCGTACTATTCCTGGCAACGGATTGATTGTTCGTCCTGATAACGAGCCAGCGCTAGAGCGCGTGATTGAACGAGGATGCTGGACACCAGAGCAAACCTTAGGAGAGAACGGTGATTGGCAGGCTCGCTTAATCAAAGAAGATGGCAGTCAGTTTGATGTGATTTATCGCAACCAAACGGTTGGTCAGGTTAACTGGTCATTGATTGGTGAGCACAATGTATCGAATGCACTGGCCGCTATCGCGGCATCTCATCACGCTGGGGTGCGTATCGAAGATGCCATTGAGGCCTTAGCGAGCTTTAAAAACGTCAAACGTCGCATGGAACTTAAAGGCCAGGTTGCCGATATTTGTGTTTATGATGATTTCGCTCACCATCCTACGGCGATAAAGTTGACCCTTGACGGGTTGCGCAACAAAGTAGGTAAGCAGCGATTGATTGCGGTTGTGGACATTCGCTCTAATACCATGCGCATGGGACATCACAACGACACGGTGATTCCTGCACTAGCGGCAGCGGATTACGCCATCATTCATGATCCTTCGAGCCAGGATTGGGGACAGCATGACGACAATATCACCGTTGTTAATCAGGTCGATGCTGTCATTGAGCTAATATTAAAAGAGGCCAGTGAAGGTTGTCATGTGTTGTTGATGAGCAATGGTGCGTTCGGTGGCATTTACGATAAATTACTGGCCGCTTTAGAGCAGGAGTTTGGACGTTGAAATCCGCGATAACTTTAGCAATGACCGGGGCATCAGGAGCCGTTTATGGTATCGAGTTGCTACGTCAGTTGCGTTGCCATTATGACACCGTTTATTTGCTGTTGTCTGATGCTGCACGAGTGGTGTTCGCGACCGAGATGGATTGGTCGGTGCCGCAAAATGTTAAAAAAGCGACTCAGTTTATTACCGAACAAACGGCATTGGGTGAGGGGAATCTTGAGATTCATAGCACTCAAAACTGGATGTCACCAACCGCATCAGGATCTTCTGCACCTCAGCAGATGATTGTTTGCCCCTGCAGTACAGGAACTTTATCGGCCATTGCTAATGGAGCCAGCGATAATTTAATTGAACGCGCTGCGGATGTTGTGATCAAAGAGAGAGGCCAGTTGATTATGGTGCCTCGGGAAACACCTTTTTCAACAATTCATTTGCGTAACATGTTGAGCTTGTCCGAAATGGGCGTGACCATCATGCCCGCGGCACCGGGGTTTTATCATAAACCTCAGTCTATCGAAGACTGTGTGAATTTTATGGTGGCGCGTATTATGGATCACCTTAAGCTTGATCATAACTTATCCCAGCGCTGGGGCTATAAAGCATCAGAATAAAACGGTAGAGCTTAATCTACTAACAAGTGTCTATCGGTTACAAAAGCGGGTTGAGTTTCTTTAATAAAGATATCGCATTCTTGTGCGGTCATGGGAGGCGCAATAAGATAACCTTGCGCCTGCATGCAACCGGCATTTTTCAAGAAATCTAACTGCTCCTGATTTTCTACCCCTTCTGCAATCACCTTTAAGCGCAAGCTATTAGCAAGAGAAATAATCGCCTGGGTGATCGCAATGTCATCATCTTGAGTGAAATCTGCAATAAAGGCTTTGTCTATCTTGAGTGTGTCGATAGGCAGTTTCTTAAGATAGCTCAGAGATGAGTAGCCGGTACCAAAATCATCAATCGATATTTGAATACCCATTTCTTTTAGCTGGTTGAGTGTTGTGATCACGCTGTCGGGATCTTCCATCAACATGGTTTCGGTAATTTCTAACTCTAACAGCTGAGGAGACAAATCATTGGCGGCTAATACGTTAGCAATGGTTTTGTATAAATCGGGCTGTAAAAATTGCTTGGTCGAAATATTCACAGACACCGGAATTCGACGACCTGTAAATTGCCAGCTTCTCGCCTGACGACAGGCTTCATTAAGCACCCATAATCCAATTTCGTTTACCAACGATGTTTCTTCGGCGATGCTAATGAATTCGTCAGGTTCAATAGCACCAACGTCGGTATTATGCCAGCGCAGTAAGGCTTCTACGCCGGTGAGTTTTCCATCTTCCAAATTCACTTTGGGTTGATAGACCAGTTCTAACTCATGTTTATCCAGTGCTCTACGCAAATGGTTACCTACGGTCAGTTTTCTAAGTGCTGCCATCTGCAAGTCTTCGGTAAAGAAACGGAAGTTATTGCGGCCTTGAGCTTTGGCATAGTGCATCGCGCTTTCGGCATTACGTAACAAAGTAATCGCATCAGGACCGTCTTCTGGATAACAGCAAATGCCAATACTGGGACTGATGGTGATTTCGTGAGATTGAATACGAATGGGTTGCTGAAAGGTGGCAATGATTGAACTGGCCAGTTGCAGAGTATCGCTCTGTTGTTTACCCGACGATACGAGTAGGGCGAATTCATCACCCGCTAGGCGTGCAACGGTTGAATTATGAAAATTAAGCAGCTGCTTCAGTTTGACTGCTACCGTCTGCAATATTTGATCACCTACGTCGTGCCCAAGAGAGTCGTTAATTTGTTTAAAGTTATCCAGGTCGACACAAAGCAATGCAATGCCTTCTTTATAACGATGAGCATTCTGAATGGACTCGGTTAATCGCTTATGAAAGAGCGCGCGATTAGGTAACCCGGTTAGGGTGTCGTAATTTGCCAGATAAATTAACTGTTCTTCTGTTCGTTTTTTTTCTGTTATGTCAGAGAATATGGCAACAAAGTATTCGCTTTCTTTTTTAAATGGCGTAACCCGTTTGATTTCCATCTGGGTCAGGATTTCGTGAGAGCCACCATTGTTTTGCCACAGGTTGCCTTGCCATGACCCTTTGAGCTTAACAGTTTTGATGATGTCATTATAAAAATCATCATCATGACGAACCGAGAAAAATTGCTGCAGTGTGTGCGAGATAACTTCTGATTCATCTTTTTTCATTAAGCAAGTAAAAGCATGGTTTACCAGTTGAATGCGAAAATAGTTATCGGTGATTACTACTGCTTCGTTCATGCTTTGAATCACTTCGGCTGCCAGGCGCAATTCATTTTCTGCGCGTTTCTTTTCGGTAATGTCTTTTTGCGTGCCTGCTGCCCGAATAGGATTACCACTTTGATCGCGGGCAACGACTTTCCCTCTGTCCAGAATCCAGCGCCAGTCGCCTTGCTTCGTTTTTATACGATATTCAGCTTCGAAGTGATGTGAACTGCCTGACAGGTGCTGGTTCATTTTTTCATCAACCAGTTGAGCATCGTCAGGATGCATCAGCTCAAATAATTGTGCCGATGTGTTTTTGAATTCGTCGTTTTTATACCCCAACATTTGGGTAATACCATGACGGCTGACAATGCCGTTTTTGATATCCCAATCCCACAAGCCATCACCGCTGCCCCATAAAGCCCAATCAAGTTGTTCTTTGGATTTTTGTAGTTGTTTGAGGGAGTGGCGGTGTTGTCGATGGCGTCGCAGACCATAAAAAATCAGCCCGCATATCAATACCAGCAGATAGAGAATTAACAGGGTGTAATCGGTCAGCTCAGAGACATCTATCGCCTCTGAAGGCGTAGCACGAGAAGAGGGACTGGCGCTTGCCAGAAACCACAAAATGAATAAAGTAGTTGTATCTCTCATGCCTATCTCTATATAGTTATGACATCACCAATATGAGTCCATTTTCTTCTATTGACCAGGACAATTCGTCATTACTTTGAGCGTTTATTTTGGCAACCACTTGTTCAAAAAAAGCTCAAGTCGAAATTGCTCTTGCTCTGCGAACTTCCATGTAGAAGATGCAGTTACTATATCATGAATCAGAGGCGAGTCTTCACACATTTTCGTGGTAAGAGTTGCTGTTTATCGGTCGTGTGTCTGTTTGGACCCTTCTAATTTTTAACAATGAAAACCAAGATATAAAGAATATTGGTTAAATAAGCGACTATTGTAAAATAAGTAGACATTTATGAATAAAACAGCGTTGAAATTAACCGGCTTGCGTAAAATTTATGCAAACGGATTCGAGGCACTGAAGGGGATTGATCTTGAGGTTGAATCAGGAGACTTTCTTGCTCTATTAGGACCCAATGGTGCTGGTAAGTCGACCACCATCGGCATAGTAAGCTCGCTGGTGAATAAGTCAGAAGGTCAGGTCACCATTTTTGGTTATGATCTGGATAAAGAGACTTTTAATGCCAAAAGCTCTTTAGGCTTGGTTCCTCAGGAATTTAATTTCAGTCAGTTTGAAACACCGTGGCAGATCGTCATTAATCAGGCAGGCTACTATGGTATTCCACGCAATCAGGCTGCTGCTAGAGTAGAGCAATTGCTTAAACAGCTGGGATTGTGGGAAAAACGCGACGGACCATCGCGTAATCTTTCGGGTGGTATGAAGCGTCGCCTGATGATCGCTAGAGCGTTGGTGCACGATCCTAAGTTATTAATACTGGATGAGCCAACGGCAGGAGTCGATATTGAGCTGCGTCGTTCAATGTGGGAGTTCCTTACCGAGCTGAATGAACAAGGGACAACCATTGTTCTTACTACTCATTATTTGGAAGAAGCTGAGAGTTTGTGTCGTAATATCGCCATTATTGATCAGGGGCGTATTGTCGAAAACACCTCCAAGAAGGCATTGCTGGCCAAATTGGATATGGAAACCTTTATTTTTGATATTGAACCTTATCAAGGAGCATTGCCGGATTATTGTGGTCAACCTGTTCGACAGCTGGATGAGGTCACCTTAGAGGTTGATATATTACGTCACGATACTTTAAACGACCTTTTTGTTCGCTTTAAAGAGAGTGGGATTACGGTATTAAGCATGCGCAATAAAGCCAATCGTCTCGAAGAGCTGTTTGTGCGTTTGGTTGAAAGTAACGATTGAGGTTAACCAGATGGTTCGTGAAAATTTAGTAGCATTGCAAAGCATTTTAACCAAAGAAGTCGGGCGTTATTTTCGTATCTGGGTGCAAACACTGTTGCCACCCGCCATTACCATGAGCTTGTACTTCGTTATCTTTGGTAACTTAATTGGCTCACGCATTGGTGAAATGGGTGGTGTGTCTTATATGGCTTACATCACGCCAGGTATTATCATGATGGCGGTGATCACCAATTCTTATTCCAACGTTGTGTCATCGTTTTTTAGCGCCAAATTTCAACGACATATCGAAGAGCTGTTGGTTGCTCCGGTGCCTAATATCTATATCTTAATTGGGTATGTGGGCGGTGGCATGAGCCGAGGACTGTTAACGGGAGCCATTGTCACGGCTATCTCGCTGTTTTTTGTCGATTTAGAGGTGCATAGCTACGGGGTGATTTTTGCCGTGGTGTTATTAACCTCTACCTTGTTTTCGACAGCAGGACTTATCAATGCGGTTTTTGCTAAGAAGTTTGATGATATCTCTATTGTTCCGACCTTTGTGTTAACACCTTTGACTTATCTGGGAGGCGTTTTCTACACTATAACCTTATTACCCGAGTTTTGGCAGAAGGTTTCCCTCGCCAACCCAGTTCTGTATATGGTCAACGCGTTTCGTTATGGTTTCTTGGGGCAGTCAGATATTGATTTGACCACCGCTTTTATCATTATTTCTGCGTTTATTGTTGTGTTGTTTTCTTTTGCACTTTATTTATTGAACACAGGCAAGGGCTTAAAAAGCTAGGTTGAGGCATCAAATGTGGCTTGCTGGTCGGTGAAACAATAACGACAAATCTCAGGTGTAGTATGTTAGTTCAAGGTATATATATTATACCTGAGATAACTTCAGCGAAGAGCAAGTGCCCAATGGTCGAACCCGAAAGAGCTGTGTTTCCTCTCAATACCGTATTATTTCCCGGTGCTTGCCTTTCTTTGGTTATTTTTGAGCCGCGCTATCTAGAGATGGTGTCGCAATGCCTTAAAAATGAAATCCCCTTTGTGGTCAGCCGCTTACTCGAGGGACGAGAAGCTGACAGTCGAGTGCGTTTTGAAATGGTCGGTACTTACGCCCGTATTTCTGACTTTGGCTCTCGTGAGGATGGGCTGTTAACCATTAAAGTGACCGGTGGTGAACGTGTGCGCTTACATGAGTGCCATTGTGATGACTCGCGCCTTAACGTGGCCCATCATCTATCGGTGATCGAACCTGTCGAAGACCAGTTAATTCCCATGGAGTTGTCGGCGTTAAAATCGGTGTTATTGAAATTGGCAAATTTGCCAGATACCGAACTCAATACATCGTCCGTTGCTTTGGCCAGTTCTGAGTATGTGGTGAATCAACTTGCTCAGCTATTGCCATTGCCGCTTGAGTTTAAACAGTTTTTATTGGAAGAAAACGATTCGCTAGAAAAATGTCTGCGGCTATATGATTATTTATTACAGGAATCAGAGGATTAGTTATTGCCTCCGCGCTTCATAAGTCCTTTTGTGGCTTGTTAATAACAAAAAAGCATTATCTTTCACTGTGAGTTTTTGATATCAATAGATGTGTGGAGTGAAAGATGCGACTATTTAATCAATTTTTTACAATCCGATCCTTTTTTAACATCGAGTTTTCTACTCGATCGTTTCCCTATTTCTATTATTTTTATTGATTCTTTGACTCTTCTGTCAATTTGAGTCTATCCCCCGACCTGTTAAAGACAATGGAGCGATTATGAATACCCGATTAAGCAATATTAATGTTTCCCAAGAAAACATCTTGATAGCACCTCATGTGCTAAAAGAAGAGTTTCCATTATCTTCAATTGGGCGTCAAAACGTATTGTCTTATCGCCAACAGGTGAAAGATATTCTTGCGCGCAAAGATCATCGATTGTTGGTTGTGGCTGGGCCCTGTTCTATTCATGATGTTCAAGCTGCAAAAGAATATGCAGAGAAGCTAAAGCGGTTACATGATCAATATGCCGATGAGCTTTTTATTGTCATGCGAGTGTATTTTGAGAAGCCGCGTACGACGGTTGGCTGGAAAGGCTTAATCAATGACCCTCATCTTAACGATACATTTGATGTTGAAACGGGTCTAAAAGAAGCGCGTCAATTATTAACCTGGTGCGCAGATTTAGGGATACCCACAGGAACAGAAGTGTTGGACCCTATTACTCCGCAGTATTTATCCGATTTATTTACCTGGGCCGCTATTGGGGCACGTACAACTGAGTCCCAAACACATCGCGAAATGGCGTCAGGTTTATCGATGCCTGTTGGTTTTAAAAATGGAACTGATGGTAATTTAGAAGTGGCCATTAATGCACTTTGCTCGGCTTCATCTGGTCATCATTTTATTGGGATCAATCAACAGGGGCAGGTGGCGCTTATCGGTACCAAAGGAAACCCCGATGGGCACATAATTTTGCGTGGTGGCAAACATCCAAACTATGACTCGGTGCACATTGCTATGCTAGAGCAGCGGTTACAGCATGAGAAACTCGATGCTCGGTTTGTGGTGGATTGCAGTCATGGCAATTCGCAAAAAGATTATCGCTTACAGCCTTTGGTCTACCGCAATGTGGTTAGTCAGATCCGGCAAGGTAACCGCTCGATTCTAGGATTGATGTTAGAAAGTCATTTGCATGAAGGCAATCAAAAGCTAACGGCTGATAAAGGCGACTTAAAGTATGGTGTGTCGATTACCGATGCTTGCATTAATTGGGATACAACCGCTGAGCTGATTGAAGAAAGCTACCAACAACTAAAAGGTTACCTGAAAAAAAGAATCGAATAGAATGCTCTTGATGTCTCATTAATATCCGTTGCCTTCAAAGTGGTACGGGGCTGGTTAGGTGCACTTTGAAATACTTTGGGTATATAATTTGTTGCAAGCGGTATATCTATGAGGCCATCTGATGAGCGAAGCCAGTGTTGACTCTATTCGCCAGGGTATTGATGAATGTGATGAACAGTTGTTGCTCTTGCTAAAAAAGCGGCAACAACTTGTTGAGCAACTTGCTCAAGTAAAGCGCGAGAAAGGCGACGCTTTATATGTACCAGAGCGCGAAAAGAAAGTGTTGGCCAGAATTCAGCAGCAGGCAAAAAATATAGAATTGGAGCCTGCGCTAGCCAGTGATGTGATGCAGCGAATATTTCGCAACTCTTATCAGCTACAGTCTCAGATGCGTTTTTCTCGGTCTTGCGAGCAGGTAAAAAAGGTTGCCGTTATTGGGGGACGAGGAAAACTAGGTGCCTTATTCGCTGAACACTTTCAACGCAGTGCCTACGATGTTGTGATTATCGAAAAGGATTCGACTAATGATGAGTGGGCGCAGCTAAAACTTGTCGATCTGGTTTTGGTTGCTGTTCCTATTGAAGTCACAGAGAGTGTCATTCAACAGTTAACTGGATTGAATAAAAACTGTGTTGTTGCCGATATTACCTCCCATAAACAAAAGCCGTTAGGTTGGATGATGGAGGTGCATTCTGGCCCTGTTATTGGTTTGCACCCTATGTTTGGGCCTGGCTGTACCACCTTGGCTCGACAGCTCATGTTATTTTGTCACGGACGTGAGGCTGAATCATGTCAGTGGCTCATTGAGCAGTTTTCTGTCTGGGGGTGTTTGTGTCGTGAAGTCGAAGCGACTCAACATGATGAGGTTATGTCGATAGTTCAAGCTCTGCGACATTTTTGTGCAATTAGCGCTGGGCAACATTTGCTGTCATCACAAGCGGATATTGGTGCTATTGCTCAAATGAGTTCCCCGGTCTATCGGATGGAGTTAGCATTTATTGGACGATTATTCGCGCAAAACCCAGAGTTGTATGTGGATATTTTGCTCAATTCAAGTCAAGGCGTCGAAGTGATTGAATCTTATTCTGAGCAGTATCAATCCTTGTTAGCATTGCTAAAAAACAAAGATAGAACAGGGCTTCTTAAGTGTTTTAATGAGGTAAAGGAGTATCTTGGGGATTACGCTGAGGACTTTTTGCAAGAAAGCAATCGACTACTGGCTGCCGCCAGCGAGCGCAATTAAGGCAATGGTTGACACTCAGTGAGTACATCATGAATACTGATGTTTGTCTTGTTATATTGGTGGGCAAAACCCTACGATGGAATGCTTGTTAAACAAAAACGATTACAGCCGCGGTCGCTTATTGGCGAGGTGCGCGGGTGTGATGCTTTTGATGGTTATGGCGCTTCCTGCATCCGCCGAATCCTTTAAAAAATATAAAAAGCACACGCGGTATGACGCTTACTTTAAAAAATACACCAAACGCTATTTTGGTCCGACCTTTGATTGGCAGGTTTTTAAAGCCCAGGCGATTGCCGAATCAAACTTAAATCCCGATGCCAAGTCTCCCGTAGGGGCACAGGGATTAATGCAAATAATGCCGCGTACTTATGATGAAATTAAACGCAAAAATAAAATGATCCAGGGACATGCTCGTGATGCTCGATGGAGCGTTGCCGCAGGTCTTTGGTATAACAAAAAACTGTATGAGTTTTGGCAAAAGGGTCGAGGGACAACAGAACGGTTGCGATTCACTTTCGGCTCTTATAATGCTGGCAAAGGCAATATGCTAAAAGCTCAACGAAAAGCCATCGAAAAAGGGCTGAATCCTCGTATCTGGACATCGATAGAAAGCGTTCTGAATGAGGTGACCGGACGGCACAGCAAAGAAACGATTGGCTACGTAAGAAAAATAGAAAAAATAAAACAGGAGATCCGATAATGGATTGGAATATCGCTTTTATGAATTTTATTTACACCTTGATGGGATCATCGGTGGCGCTCATTGTCATGGCACTTGGCTATAAACTGTTCGATGCTATGACACCCTTTGATACCCATGAAGAGCTGACTAAGGGGAATCGAGCGGTGGGTTCTGTCGTAGCCTCTATTTTTATTGGATTGGGCATCGCCGTTGGACTGGTTGTTGGCATGTCGTTTAACTAAGAGTCTATCAACTAAAGAGTGGTAGGCTCTGGATGAAACACTCTGGCCCTTAAACCTTTTGTAACCTAATCGATTGCTGGTTAATGCTGGATTATCTTGTTTTCGGCATTGGCTTCTGCAACACTTACTAGTGACTATCAACGCAAGATCAACTAGGCCCTGGGCCATCTCATAACAACCGGAAGCCGAATGTCGGAACAACGAACCACTTATCAATTATCAAGCGAACAACTATCTGCACATTACAACGAAACTGAGTTGCCTTTCGACTCATTGGATGAATTGGAGTCCAGTGTCGATTTTTTAGGCCAAACTCGTGCAAAGGCGGCTCTTGGCTTTGGTTTGGAAGCCAGCCGTAGTGGTTACAATTTATTTGTCATGGGAGAGTCTGGCACTGGACGGATCTCGATGGTTATGCGTCAGCTGGAAGCCAAAGCGCAAGTCAGTGAACCGCAACCAGACTGGGTTTATGTCAATAATTTTGATGAACCGCGAGAGCCCTGGGCGGTGCAGCTCCCGGCGAGTTTTGGCAAGCAGCTAGTGCAAGACTGTCAGTCGATGGTTCGAAAACTGATGGTGACCATTCCTGCATCCTTCGAAAACCCCAGTTACCAACGCAAAAAAACGGCTATTGAAAGAGAGTTCAATATGCGTTTTGAGACGGCTCTTGATGAGATGGAAAAGCAAGCCAATGCTCTCAATTTTGCGTTATTTCAAGATGCCTCTAATGTGTCTTTCTCGCCATTAAAAGATGGTAAAGCGATTGATGATATTCAGTTTGCTGGATTACCCGCAGAAGAAAAAGAAGAAATCAACCAGGCGATCTCTTTGTTAGAAGACAAGCTTAGCGAAGCTTTGCTCGAGATGCCGCGTTGGAAGCGAGAATCTTACGAGAAACAACAAGAGTTGTATTCAGAGACGATCCAAGCCGCGATTCAAGATCTGGTTCAGGAATTAGAAGATAATTATCGTGGATTAACTGGCGCGCAGATTTATTTTAAAGAACTGAGCAGTTATCTGGTTAAAACGATTTTAGAAAACTTCCATTTGATCGAATCACCAGAACTTAAAAATAGCCTGGAGTTGCGTGAGCTATTACAACAGAATTTTGTTCCCAATCTTTTGATTACAAATAATCCTGCGTTAGGTGCACCCGTTGTTTATGAAGCTCACCCAACCTACGCCAATCTATTTGGTCGAGTTGAGTACTGGAACGAGGCCGGAGCATTAACGACCAGCTATCAGTTTATCCGTGCTGGGGCATTACACCGCGCTAATGGCGGATATTTGATCCTCGAAGCTGAGAAACTGTTTGAAGATCCTTATATTTGGGAGCAGCTCAAGCGCACACTGCAAACGCAAGAGTTAAAACTGGAGCCGCCTACGGCAGAAGGTCAATCCGCTGTCAGTATTGGGTTGAATCCTCATGCGATCCCCCTGGATGTTAAGATTATTTTGGTTGGTCATCGTCATCACTATTATCTGTTGCAAGATATGGACACAGAATTCAGCGAGCTGTTTCGTGTATTAGTGGACTTTGATGATCAAACCAAACGTTCGACAGATAACATCACTCAACTGGCGCGACTGATAAAAACACATGCAGAAAGCGAAGGGTTCGCTCCTGTTGATTTATCGGCGTTTCGCGAGATTGTAACTTTTAGTTCTCGCTTATGTGAAAATCAAAAGTTATTGTCATTGCGCTTTGGCGAAGTCTTTGAGCTGATTGGTGAAGCCGAAGTCATTCGCGCACAAAAGCGAGATACCACCATATCGAACAAACATGTAACCAGTGCGTTATTGCAGCGAGAATATCGACACTCGCGCATGCACAGTGACATGTTACGAGAAGTGATCGATGGACAGATTCTAATTTTGACCGATGGCGATGTGATTGGAAGTATCAATGGATTAACTGTCTGGGAAATCGGCTCCACACAATTTGGAACTCCAGCTCGTATAACAGCGACGGTGTTTCCAGGTGCCAAGGGCATTGTTGATATTGAACGCGAAAGTGACTTGGGACTTTCTGTTCATTCAAAAGGTGTTTTGATTTTATCAGGGTATTTATCAAACCGTTATGCTCGTGAGTTTGCTTTGACTATCTCGGCCAATATTGTAATGGAGCAATCCTACGGATTGATTGACGGCGATAGTGCATCACTGGCTGAACTCTGTGCACTGATTTCTGCCATCACAGAGAAGCCTATTCGACAGTCTTTGGCAGTCACTGGCTCCATTAACCAGTTTGGCGAAGTGCAAGCCATCGGTGGTGTAAATGAAAAAATCGAAGGTTTTTATCAACTGTGTAAAGCCCGTGGATTAACAGGAACTCAAGGCGTTATTATTCCCAAAGCGAACCAGCAACACCTCATGTTAAAGAAAGAGGTGATTGATTCGGTACGCCAAAATCAGTTTGCTATCTATACCGTAGAAACGGTTGATCAAGCGTTAGAAATTCTATGTTTAGATAACCGTGATCAACTTAAAGAGATGCACACAAAAATTACGGAAGCGCTAAAAGAATTGCATGATATTTGCGAGGGTGCCGAAGAAGAGGAAGAAGAAAACGCTGAGGCTACCGACAAAGATAAATCCAATAAAAGTGAAGAAGAGACTAAAGCGGCAGAGAATAGCAGCGATAAAAAAGAGTAACTGGAAAAGCCTTCGTAACATTTTCTATAGCGGAGGCTCTAATCAGTACTAACACAATATAGAGGCTTGTAGAGCTATGAGTCAGTCAGTTGTCATTGGTGGTGGATGTTTTTGGTGCCTTGAGGCCGTGTTTCAACGGGTTAAGGGGGTTGAGAAAGTAGAATCTGGTTATGCGGGAGGTCACATTGATGATCCCGATTATCGTAGTGTCTGTCGTGAAACTACCGGACATGCAGAGGTGGTGCGTTTAACTTACCAAGAAGATGTTATTTCACTTAAGGAATTGTTAGACATCTTCTTTATTATTCATGACCCTACAACCTTAAACCGACAAGGTAATGATGTTGGAACTCAGTATCGCTCGGTGATTTATTTTAGCACTGACACAGAAGGTGAACAGATCCAGCAGTGGATGCCAGAGTATCAAAAAGAGTTTGCTCAGCCCATTACCACAGAAATTAAACCTCTGGAGCGTTTTTGGTCAGGAGAAAGCTATCATCAAAATTACTATAACAATAACTCACAACAACCTTATTGCCAGATAGTTGTGCAAGAAAAAGTAAATAAGCTGCTTAAATATTTTGGCGACTACGCGGTGTGATCAAGCAATTTACTTTTCTAGAAGCAACATGTTTATTGAGGATCTTCTGGAGGCAGTGAGTTGATATCGATTTCAATTTCTAATTCGACTTCTTCACTACTATCTACGGCACTCATCCAATATAACGAGGCAGGAACTTCACTAAAACTTAAACCCGCCTGATTGAGGTAAGAGAGTAAAAAAGTACTGGTTTGAAAAGCAAGGTTGCCAAATCCTGCCAATGTTAAACACTTGAGCATTCGAGTAATGCGCAGCTGATTATGATTATGTTGGCAACACCAGCGTTTGCTTTGCGTCTCAATATGAGGGCTGGCATACAGTTGTTCATCATCGTCGCGATAGAATCCCCAAAAAGCAGCCATAGTATCGTAAGAGCGCAATAAGTTTGCTCTGATTTCAGGAGCTTCCTGTATCTTCTGGCGTAGAGATTCGGTAACTAAAGGAGCGTGGGGATTGATGGGACTTGGCTCCGTTGTAGGGAACAACCACTGAATGTAGTCATGTGTCGACTCCAATTCTTCGAATGTCATCGTCCAGATATCCAGCAATAGACGTTGCTGGTTGTCGCTGCCTTTATGCAGGTAAAAGTCTAGCCACTGTTGTTCCGAGCTCAAACTCAGTCCCCAATATTAAAATATCACACTAATAATGCTGAGTTTACGGAGTGCCCTTGTCGATTACAGGGACATTAAGACGGTAAGGTTAATTTAGCCGATAAAGCGTTAACATACTTTCTGAATACCAGATGCCGTATAATAGGCTCACCTATTGTCGGTTTTCTGGATATCGATTGTTATGTTTGTCAGTGATGTTTTGCTGTCGTCTACGCTATTGTTATTTGCCAATCTGATAGCCTGTTTGGGCCTGGGCTTCGCGTTATGGAAAGCAAGCTGGCGCATGATTTTTGAAGTACCTTTACGCCAACACTTACTCTTTGCCACTGTGATCTTATTGGTAATGTTCTGGTCGATGGATTTTGAAGTCTTGAATGCTATTTCTTTGCATTTTTCTATGATGGCTTCGGCGACTTTGGTACTAGGACTTCGTTTTAGTGTGATCTGTGCCAGTATCGCCATGTTGGGTTATTTACTGATACAGTCGCAGCCTTGGCAGCTATGGGGAGTGAACCTACTGATTAACGTTTGGATGCCTGCCTTGTTTATCTCGTTTCTAGTCTGGCTTATGCGACGTTTAAAACCCACTAACTTGTTCTTCTATACATTGGGGATTGGCTTTTTTGGCAGTGCCCTGACCATTCCCTGTGTTTTAATCGGGGCTTCCATCGCAGTGTATTTATCGGGGTATTCATTGTTCGAGTCATTGAAGGAATTTGAAGTCGCCTGGATTTTTTTGGCCATGTTCCCTGAGGCTTTTTTGAATGGGGTGGTGGTGTCTTCGATTACCGTATTCTACCCCGAGTGGATGAAAACCTTTGATGAAGAGTATTTTCTGTCTCGATAAGCCCTTAATTTGAGCATGCGATTAAAAATTGTGCAGAGCGGTAAATCTGTTTTAATTTAGTGAAATGTCCTGACTTTTTTGATTGGCTGGATGGTCAGAAAGAACCATGAATAGGCTTGCTGTGGATTTTGCCTATCACTTCAGTGGTGCTTAAGCTATCGTCACTGATGTTTGAAAATATATCTCATGAATGGCCTGTGACTTATATTTTATTTTAATATCAAAAGGATAAGCTTGATGGTATGGGTTTTTATTCCACTCCTATCTATACGACTGTTTAAAACAGTAGTTTTAAAGTATTTATCAAGGAATGACGGAACTGGCGGGCTGCTCAATCTCCTTTTAGGGGGATATTTTTTGACAAAAAAAGCTATTTAATGTCCTAACTAGTACCTTAGTACCAGTTTTAGTCTTATTTTGCTTATGTTCCATTCGTTTTCTGACGTCCTGATAGAGAGGGTCTATCAGAGGAAGACACATTCTAACAATAACATAGGGCCACCCCCACCTTGGACAGTGGATTTTTAAAATATCTTTAGGCCCTGGTACTTCCCCCTAGGAGACAGGCAATGAATAAAAAACTGATTGGCGCGATAGCGGTATCTTCAGTTCTGGGTTCGTTCTCTATCAGCGCGCATGCGGAGCTGGGAGATTACGGTTTTTGGCAAACGATTAAAAACTTGTTTTCACCTCCTAAAGCCGACAACCCAGTCAACTCTACACAACGACTTCCTCCGTACCCACTAAAAAGCAACCCGAGTGGGTTTGATGATGGTTTTAGCGCGGGTAGTTATCTTAAGTGGCAAACGGTTCAGTTACACCCAGACACAGGTGCGGTTTGTGGTGATGGCTCGCCTTATAAAATCTTTGTAAATCGCGTTGCACATACCAGTAATACCGTGTATTACCTCGAGGGTGGTGGTGCGTGTTGGGATTATGAGAGCTGTACTGGACAAACGGGTATTCGTGGTGCGCGTAACCCCAACGGTATTCCAGATAACTACATGAGTTTGATGAATCCGAGTGCCAGTTTAGTAAGTCCTTTTGTATTCCGCCTACACCCCTGGACACGCACCAAATCTCAGAACTGGAATATGGTTTATATTCCTTACTGTACGGGTGACATTTATTCTGGTGATAAAGTGGAAGTGTATGAAGATCCACAAGGCCAGAAAGAGCCATTAGTGTGGCATCACAATGGATTGAAAAATCTTCGTGCCGCAACAGCCTGGTTGAAAAACAATTTGCAACGTCCAGGTCAATTGCTGATGACCGGATGTAGTGCAGGTGGTACAGGAACTCTTACCAACTACGCCGGACTTCGTGAAGATATCGCGCCAACCAAAGGTTATATGATTAATGACTCAGGCCCTATCTTTACGGCACCTCGTGGTGGATCTGATAGAGACTATCCTTCCATTCGTTTGCACGAACAAATTCGCGCAGCTTGGGGCTTAGATAATGGACCATTAGCATTCCTATCAAGTCGTGTTCCTGGATTTAGCGATAATGACATGGGAACCCTCTATGGTGGTCTAGCGCAGAAATATGGCAACGATCGTATGGGGCATACTCACTTCTGGCAGGATCTAAACTACTCATCATACTCTTATGAGCGTTTTTATGATGACATTAATAACGAGTCAGACCCTGTTATTAAAGAGCAGAAAATTCATGCCTTGTGGCACAAAGACACCAACAATCTTGTGCAGAATTTAGAAGGTCATAGCAACATTGGTTATTACTTGCCTTACTATCGTGGTGTTAACGAAAGTCACTGTACTTCGATCATCGAGTTTGCTAATGCAGATATTCAAGAGCAAGGTCTTGAGCTGGATGACTTTGTGAAGAACGTAATGGAAGGTAATGGTGCGGTTATGCAGGCGTCAGAAACTGACAAGAATGCAGACTACAACAAACCGTTCAACTTCTTGTACTGGTTGTTAGATCAGCTGCTTTAATAAAAAAGTTGGCAAGAAAAAAAAGCCTCCTACGGGAGGCTTTTTTTATGAGCTATGATTATGAGCTTTATATTGAAGTTGTCATTCAGATGATAGATGTGCATCGGAATGCAGTTTGTTTTGGTAAGTCTTTGGTGTCATGCCATAGTGGGCTTTAAAACAGCTGCTAAAATACGTTGAAGAAGAAAAGCCAACAGAAAAAGCAGCTTGCGTTATTGTGCTGTTTGTTTTTAGTAACTCGGCAGCTTTTTGCAGTCGATAAGTTTTTATATAATCTGGAATGCTTTTGTTGAGTAAGGCTTTAATCTTTCTCTGTAATTGACTCTCACTCATTGATAAGTACTGACTAAGGAATTTCGCATTGAGCTCAGGGTTGTCATAGTGCTCTGATAAGAGCTGCTTTAATTTTTCGATAAATAAGCTTTCTTTATCTTTGTTTATTGAGACAGCTTGAGTGGTTGAAGATTCTAACTCGCGGCTGAGTCGTTGGCTTAACAAACGGCGAATACTCAGCAAGTTATGACAACGCGAGAGCAACTCGTCAGCGTTAAATGGCTTCTCCATATAATCATCAATGTCACTTTTCCAAGCTGTAATACGATTGGTATCATCGGCCAAAGCGGTTAGCATAATAATAGGAATATGTGAGGTGCGAGTATCATTTCGTATAAGCTCTGTTACCTCGTAGCCGGACTTATGTGGCATCATTAAATCTGTAATGATTAAATCGGGTGTTTGTTCGAGTGCTTTTTCGACGCCTTCTTTCCCATCTTTTGCTTGTAGACAGTCAAAGTGATCATTCAGAATGTTTTCTATATAGTGACGCATATCGGGATGATCTTCGATAATTAATACGCGAGGCAAGTTTGTCGCAGGTGTGATGGATGGTGTTGACTCCGACGCAGGTTGTCTTAATGCGCTGGCTTCCTGTTGTAAGATATGAAGATCTTTGGTGCTGGAATAAAGAACCTCTTTACTCACCGAAGGTTCTGCCGCAGGAAATTCAATTTTAAAACAGCTGCCATGTTGGGAGCTCTCTACCTTAATTATTCCATTAAAGTTTTCGCTCAGTTGTTTAACGAGAGCCAGACCGATACCTGCCCCTGGCGTATAACCAGAGGAGGGTGTTTCTAGTCGTACAAAACGTTCAAAGATTTTTTCTTGATGCTCAGGGGCAATACCAATCCCGGTATCTTCCACCACTAGCATCTGTGAGTTATTGGATGTCATGACTTTAACGGTAATGAGTCCCCCTGCTGGTGTGAACTTAATGGCGTTGGATAGGAGGTTAACAAGAATTTTTTCTATACCGTCCTGGTTAGCTTGAATCCACAGTTCTGGTGTTATGGAGTGCTTCACCGTCAGTTTATGCTGTGCAAACAGACTGTCCATATTCGTAAGAATATGTTCTGTTACATCAGACAAGTTGATAGGACTAAGCTTTACTTCTTCTATATGTTCTATACGGGAGAAGGTAAGTAGCTGATCAACCATTCGTTGTAGACGTTGAGCATTCACTAAGGTCGGTGTTAATGTTTGTTGAACTTTAGGGCTACGGCTTTCTTCCAGAAGTTTAGACACTGGGCCAGAAATAAGCGTTAACGGTGTTCTAAGCTCGTGAGAAATATTGGCTAAGAACTCGTCCTTTTTTTGCAGTAATGATTCTATCGTCTGTTTTTGTGTTTCAATTTCTGATGTTCGTAAAGTCACTTCTTGTTCTAATCTTAATGCTTGTTTTCTTAGTGAACGGGTGCGGTACTGTACAATACAGACTATTGTCAAAATAATGAGTGATGCGTAGAGCACATAAGCGAGGTTTGTTCGCCAAAATGGTGGCAGTATTTTTATCTTTATAGATTGACTAACCTCTCCCCACTGGTTATCCAAATCCATCGCTTTTATGTTTAATCGGTAGTTTCCAGGATCGATATTAGTAAAGTGAGCAGCGGCATCTTTATAACTGGTTTGTATCCATTGGTCATCCCATCCTTGGAGTTGATAAGCATAAGCAACCCTTTTTTTCTTGAGTGCATTGATGGCTGCAAACTTAAAAGAGAACACATGCTGTTTATAAGGCAGCACGAGTTCTTCCACCGAATGAATAGGCTGTTTTAAGTAAAACTGATCAGAATCAATCGAATGTTTGATTGAGACTGGCTGATTGGCCAATAGGAGATCGGTAAAGTGAACTTGAGGTGGTTGATTGTCTGTGCTGATATTTTGTGGTGAAAAATAAGTAACGCCTGCACTGCCTCCAAAAAATAACCTACCATCGTTACCTTTGGAATGAGCATTGTGGTTAAACTGTGGGGACAGTAAGCCATCTTCCTGACGATAGCTGGTAAACTCTTGAGTTTCTGGGTTGAACTTAGCAAGCCCTTTATTGGTGCCTAACCAAAGATGACCTTGAGCATCTGGTAAAATACCGTAGATGGTATTGCCTGGGAGCTTATCTTTTGCTTTGTAGGTGCGAAACTGCTTGGTGGCAGGATCAAAGCGATTAAAGCCATCGATGGTACCAATCCATACAGTATTTTTATTATCTTGATACAAAGACAAAATAAAGTTGTTGCTGAGCGAGTTGTCATCATTCGGTATATGTTGATACTGTGTGTATTGATTGGTTGTTAAGTCATAGCGAAAAAAACCTTCGGTAGTACCAAACCATATTGTGTTTTTGTTACTGGCAAAGAGAGTCCCAACTCCTAGCTGAATTTCTCCCGAGTTGTTATGAGAGACAAAAGTATTTATTTGCTTGTCATACTCTGTTAATGATTTATCCGCACTGCCTATCCAGAGGCGATCGGAGCTTCCTCCCTTTATAGTCAGTATACTTTCTGGGCCTTTGGGGTAGTGTATAAAACCTAATGTTGAGTCATCAAAACGCGCAAGGCCTCCATCGACCGTTCCAACCCAGATAGTCCCTTCAGCATCTTGATGTAAAGTCGTTACGTTATTGCTTGGCACACTTTGTTTGTTGAGTGGGTCATGACGGAAGTGATGGATCCTTTGACGAGCAGCATTATGAACAGATATACCGTCACCGTAAGTACCAACCCAAAGCCGCTGTTGATTGTCTTCTAATAAGGATATTACGGGAGGAGAGCCTTCGAGTTGAATATTTTTAAATCGGCTGGCGGCTTGATGAAAGTAGCAGAATCCGCTGTTGCCTATCGTTCCAAGCCAGATACGATCCTGTTTATCCTGATAAATATGCGGGATGAAATTATTGCAGAGCCTGTTAGAGTAGTTTTTATGTTCAACATAATGTGTAAGGGCCTGCTCATTACCTATGCTTCTTACTAATCCTTTGCCAAAAGTTGCAAACCATAAGTTTCCGTTACTATCTTGCAAAATACTGCGCACATCAGTGTCAGCTAATATTCGGCGTTGCTCCGAAGCGTTGACTTTTATCGCTCCAGCATTGGTAGCGACCCAAAGGAATCCTTCTTTATCTTCCATTATATCGTTAATACGGCTAATCGGTTTTCCTTTGGTACAAAAAGATATTCGCTTCACTGTCTGAGAACCTGAAGTGAGCTTATTTAGACCATCGCTGGTTCCAATCCAAAGAGTACCCTTACTGTCTTTGTAGAGGCTATAAACATCGTCAACAGTGAGAGAGGCAGGATCTTGTTCGCTTGCCCGATAATGTTTAGCGGTTGAAGTCTGTACATTAAAATAGTTGAGGCCTCCATTTGATGTTCCTATCCAAAAATGCCCAGGCTTTTCTTCGACAATGGCAGAGATATGGCTAGAAGATAAACTTTGATGATTGTCTGGCTGATGATAGTAACGAGTAAATTTGTCGGTCTCTGGGTCATAGCGATTAAGCCCATTTGCTGTCCCTATCCAGATAAATCCACGACTGTCCTCGATTATCACCTGGATGTAGTTGTCTGACAGGCTATCAGGGTTGCCAGGATCATGTTGGTATATTTTATTGTTGATACCATCAAATCGATTGAGTCCATTTTGTGTTCCTAGCCATAAAAATCCACGCCGGTCCTGAATAATGGTTCTGCCTGTCGGTGCAACACTCAGTTCAGAGATTTCAACATCCGATGGCATAGAATAAAAAGCAATCTGGTTGCCTGATTCTGATGCGTGGCAGAGTGATAGTGCCAGTGCAAAAAAAATACGTAATATGTTGCTGAAGAAGCGAAAACAATAATCAATGAGCATAGGAAGATCGTGTTTTTAATGCCTAGTATCACAAATATAATTAAATAGAGACGTGCAATACATTCAGTTTGCACAGTCTATTAATAAATCAGCTATTTCCCTGCTGAAAAGAAATTAACAACTATTCGGCCAGCCTCAATACCTTTCCTTTGACCTTGTACAAGATTATACAAGCAGCAGCCAGTGATAGGAAGTGTTGCAAGAAAATCTGTCTATAAATGTGCTCTAGGGAGCATTGGCATTTTGAAGTTGGTCACACTTCTATCCTTTAGAAGTCATATTTCTTAATTAGTTATTCTTGAGATTAAATTGGGGGATATTGAGAAGCTATACAGGACAAATAGTGGCTTTTAAATTGCCTGCCTGAATATTTAATGCATCTTCCCGGATTTTTAAGGCTCTTATTTGACCATGAATATATGTTGGATGGCTTGTTGGCCAGAGTCTTTTTCGGCGCTAGGAGTGTACTTAGTTAATCCTTCAGAAAGTAGATAAACAAAGTACTCACAAACGCTCCAACTGACTAGTCAACTTGCTGTTTTCATTTCAACAAGTGCGTTAATCAGGTTCAGAGGCAACAGAGGTTGCCTCTGACTGTAATGATTAGCTGTTTGAGGATTTTGCTTTATTTTAGGAGCTGTTATGCATCGTTACAGGTTGTTGCTGTTTGGTTTTTTATTAATGCCCTGCATTCTTTGGGCAGGTGGTTTCACACAATATCCCACGGGTACTAATACGACAGGAAAGTACACATTAAAGTGGAGCAATTCAGGCTCCGGTAATTTAATGAGTGTCTATGTTAAAGAGTATAAAAATAATGCATTTCAAGGCAATGTAACCAGTGGGCCAAGTGTTTCCAGTGCCGTTGTGTCTGGTCGAAATAGCGGTAGTTATCGCTATGAGTTATGGCATAGAGTCGAAGTCTATATGCGAGGTGAGCCTTTCTTTCGAAACACCAAAATCGATACCATTAATGTGAATGTCTCGGTACAGATAGCACCGCCTACCGTCACTTCACCACATAATGATTCTGATGGTCAGTATAGTGTTTCATGGACCTCACCAACCTCTGGTGTAACTTATAGTTTGCAAGAATCATTAAACAGTGGTGCCTGGACGACTGTTTATACTGGAGGTCAAACGCAGTTTTCCTTGACTGGAAAAACGCCGGGTAGTTACCGTTATCAGGCGCGTGCATGTTCTGGAAGTAACTGCTCTGTATGGAGTAACATCGATACGACTCTGGTTGAGTTTCCTCCTACCGCATCTCCACAGTGGACCTCTGAAACTACACAAAACACTTTCGGTTTTGCTGATTTGATCAAGGTATCCTGGAATACCGTTCCAACCGCTACTTATTATCAGTTACAGGAGAAAGTAGGTGAGAATTGGTATACCCGTCAAAGCAGCGTCAAAACGTCGCTAACCTTATATGGACGAGAATTAGGTAGTCATCAATATCGTGTTCGAGCCTGTAATACATTTTGTGCTGATTATTCACCAGTTCATACGATTACTTTGCAACGGGTAACCAATCTTAGTGGGCCAACCGAGTCTCGCGGCTCTTTCACATTAAACTTTCTCGAGTTCGGAGCTGCTCACTATATTCTCCATGAATTTGGACAGTCCTCTCAACAATACGAAGAGCGTAGTGTTACTTTAAATCGAGGAGTCGGCCAACACACATTTCGTCTGGAGTTGTGTTCTCGTAACTGGGAAGATCCGGATGATTGGCAGCAAACAGTGACCTGTCATGGAACAGGCTTGCCTTTTGTTCATACTGTGATCGATTATCCTGCGCCTCCTAGCGCTATGACAGTTCCTAATTCCAGCGAAACAGGGACTTTTGATATCAGCTGGACAGCATCCAGTAGTGCCGAAGACTATAAAGTTTATCAACGTAAAAACTCTGATAACTGGTTGCTTCTGCCTGCAACAACGAACTTGACTCAACACTTTGAAAACCTTGTTGATGGTCTCTACGAGTTCCGAGTGCAAGGATGTAATACGGCTAACAACGAAAAAGGTTGTGGTGACTTTGCCGTATCGACGGTTGTTCCTGTCGCCCGTCAACCTGATAAGCCTCAAGCTGTGAGCAGTGTGTTACTCAGCAATGGAAAAGATATTGATTTAGCCTGGGTGAAGCCCGTTGGTGTTAACGTTTCTTCCTATGTTCTAGAAATCAAAAAAGACAACCAGGCATGGCAATCGGTTTATAGCGGAAATAACACTCAGCATAAGTTGTCGGATTTGCAGCCGGGTGTTTACGATTTTCGAGTAAAGGCTTGTAATACGGTTGGAAGCTTTACCAATTGTGGTGCCTATAGCGATTCTAATGCAGGAACCTTGACTTATATATTAGAGCAGCCTGCGACCATTGATGTTCCTTATACGGATGCAGATGGTTATTACTCCATCGCGTGGGGAACCGTCAGTGATCATGCACAGTATTATGAAGTGCAAATGCAAGCAGACAATGGAGAATGGGTTACTGTTTATTCGGGAGCTGATTCTGCATACAGCTTAAGTGCATTAGCCGATGGTGCTTATGGCTATCGAGTTAGAGCGTGCATGTTACATAACAGCACAACTTTCTGTAGTGGCTATCTCGAATCTACCATCGTTGCTGTGGGGACCGAACCTGCTGCAGCACCAACGGTTGCACAACATGATATTGATGAGTCCGATCGAGTGGGTATCACTAAAGGTGAGTTCCGAGTCAGTGAGTCGGGCAGTTCTGATTACCACTTACCTATTTTAACGGGTCCATCATCGGGCAACGTCGCTCCAGAAATCAGTTTGAACTACAGCAGCCTGGGTGGTAACGGACTTCTGGGTAAAGGATGGCAAGTAAGTGGATTGTCTTCGATCCAACGCTGTCGCCAAACCAAAGAACAGGAAGGTGTTGATAAAGCTCTGAAGCTCAATGAAGATGATCGTTTTTGTCTTGATGGAATGAAGCTCATTGCTTATCAAGGAGAATATGGTGCAGATGGTACTTATTATCGCACTGAGGTAGATAGTTTTACGCGCATTCGTTCTGTGGGACAGTCTGGTAATGGTCCTGATCATTTTGTTGTAGAACGTAAAGATGGTTCCATAAGTTATTACGGAAATAGTACTGATTCTTATACCGAAGGTTCTTATGACCTGGCGGACGTGGCGACGGCTAACAGTGGAAAAACATCCTGGTTACAGTCGACGTTTAGTGACTCCGTTGGGAACACAATTGAGTACTACTATAACCATTACAACGACACCAACGAACTGATTATTAGCCATATCCGTTATGCGACAAACGGTGCTACGGATGCAACCAACTTTATTCAGTTTAAGTATACGAGTGACCGGCCCGATAAGAGAGTTGCTTATCACTTTGGTCGCAAAGAAACTTTAAGTAAGCGTTTAGCAACCGTATTGTCATTTTCTGCTGGCGTTGAATTACGTCGATATAACCTGGACTACAAAACAAGTACTACAGGCGATAGTTTGCTGAAATCGATTCAGGAATGCGTCAGTGAACTTTGTTTAAAAAAGTTGGAGTTTGATTGGTCAACACCGGATATTGGTATTAATTCTGCGACGCAAATGCAGCGCGGTCATTTATCCAGTCGATTCATTGATGCTCGCTGGGGTGATATCAATGGTGATGGCAAGCAAGACCTCGTCTGGATTTATTATCACAATGGTTCTGGTGGTAATAAATATTACTGGAGAATTTCGCTTTCTGATGGCACTCGTCTGGTTACCCAGAGCAGCGAGCTTCGTGCCCGTAATGATGGTTTAAGCGATTGGTATCTCATCGACTTTAACTATGATGGCAAGATGGATATTCTCCATGCGCCAGAGTCCGGTGACAATGCTTACTGGCAAGTAAGCTATTCCAATGGCACTTCTTTTCAGGCATCCACGCCAACAAATATTCTGTACGAAAGTGAAAACACCGCCTTTAGAGACTTTAACGCCGATGGTATTCCTGATCTGGTTCGAGTGGTTAATCATGACGATAGAGATGACTTGATTCAGGTTCGATATTTAACTCCTAGTGCCCAAGGCGGGTTGGATATTTCTCCTAGCTGGGAAACCTTACCTGTTGTCATTACTCATACGGGTGGCATCGAACGTAGTAAGGCAATGGTCTCATTTAATTTAGACTACACTAGCCTTGCTGACTATAACAACGATGGAAAAGCCGACATGCTGCTTGCGGTGACTGCCGAAACCAAGCCTGCGTTTTGTCCGGATGGTCCTCGTCGTTGTGAACAGTTTGGTGGTGGTCCATTTGTTTCTCGTAATCTGGTGTTATCGCAGGCTGATGGAAGTTACAAAGAGATTGAACACTTTGTAGGAGGTGTGGCCTTTGTTCCTGACTGGCGAGCGTTATCGGCTGACTTTAATGGCGATGGATTAACGGATCTGGCTTATTTTAACCGTTCGTACATCGACAATAAGCATTGGCGCATTAAGTTCAATACGGGTAAAGGCTTTACCGACGAACAGACAATTCCTGCATTAGAAGGTGTCTGGAAAGGTCAGGTTGATATTGTTGACTGGGACAATGATGGTATCGCCGATTTGGCTTATCCCGGTGCAGGAGAAATTTATCATATCGGCAAGTGGGAGAATGAACAGCTGATTGATACGGGCAGTACCGGTATTTCTTCATTCAATGATAATCGTCATCATTACTTTGTTGACTTCACTGGTGATGGATTCACTGATCACATCGAAGTCAAAGCTAACCTCGACAGTGGTTCTGACTTTGTTCACTACTACTTCTCGAATGGAGGCAATACGCCAAGAGATGTGATTGTTGGTGTGACGGATGGTTATGGTGCCAAAACTCATATTGATTACCAGCTGCTGACAGATTCCTCTGCTAATGTTTATCAACGTTCCTTCGACGCAAACACATTAAATTACGGCAATGGCTCCCCCGTCTTTGATCTGTTTGTTCCTATGTTTGTGGTATCTAAAGTTGAACAGTCTGCACCGATAGAGTTTAACCCAGACAATATGGTGGAAACTCGATTCCATTATGAAGGGTTACGAGCTCAAGCTGGCGGGCGTGGTATGCTCGGTTTTGAAAAAGTGACCAGCATTGATGCACAAACAGGCATTAGGACTACAACAACCTATGAGCAAGAGTTTCCTAAAATAGGAATGGCGAAGTCCGTTGTGCAAAAGAATGCATTGGATTTAGTTATCGCTCAATCATCAACGGAATTCTCTATTGCTTCGACACGTTTGGGTACCGTTTATCCCTATGCTTCTGTTAACCGCAACAGTCATTATGATCTCAATGGTCTGCTGACTCACACTCAAGTAACGAGTATGAGTTACGATACAGCCGATGATATTGATTATGGCAATGTAAGTCGCCTGGAGGTGGCTACTTATTCTGGGAGTGATTTGACCGGGCAACTTAAAGGCAAAACACTCACTACGAATGAATACACTAATCGTGTTAACAGTCAGCAGTGGCACCTAGGACGTTTAACAAAATCAAAAGTAGAAGATACTCGGGGGCTCGTTACTCAATCGCGAGAATCAGAGTTCAACTATGACTTAACGACTGGGTTGCTGACCGATGAGTGGATTCATCGAGGTACAGAGCTAGAGTTACATAAGAACTACGTCTACGATAGCTTTGGCAATCGTATTTCAGCGACGACAACCGCTCCTAATGAAACTGCCAGGATAGATAGTCAGGTATTCGATAGTAATGGCCGTTATTTGATTTCTAAGACCAACGCAAAACTGCAAGTGACAGAGCGTTTTGATAATCATAATGCTTACGGAAATCCGCAGTCATCATTTGATATCAACAACGTTAAGTCCAGCAGTCAATACTCTGCCTTTGGCCACCTTTATCTAAGTCATTCTGAATTAGGTTCAAGCTCTCGTTTATTAAAACGTTGGTGTGATGATGGTGGTTGTCCTGCCGATATGCCTCAAGCTGTGTTCCGTATTCATCAGTACGGAAATGATGAAGCTGAGTCTATTGAGTATTTTGATTCGCTAGGCCGTTCCATTCGAAAAGAATCGACCAGTTTTGATGAGTGGGGTAATTATCAAGTTTACGCTGATACCTACTACGATGCGTTAAGCCGTGTTGCTAAACAGTCTTCTCCTTATCGAGCAGGTGGTTTAGCTTACTGGACACATTATACCTATGACGTACTAGGTCGAACTTTGACGGCAACAACGCCATCAGGTGAATGTAACCTTAGTTACCAGTATGCAGGTTTAGCTGCCACTGTGACTCGATGTACTGAAAGCACGACGACCAAGGTCAATGTGTTTGGTGAGAACGACACAGTGACAGATGCTCTTGGTGGACAGCTGGTTTACTCTTACCATCCTTTCGGCCTGTTAAAGTCTGTTGAGAAGAAGGATACCAGTGGCAGTTCTTCTAGCGTGACGAAATTAAGTTACGACGCGCGAGGAAACAAAATTGAGCTGGATGATCCTGACAAAGGACGTTGGAGTTATAGTTATACTGGTTTTAATGAACTAAAAACTCAAACGGATGCAAAAGGACAGCGAACTGAAATGTCGTACGATGTTTTGGGGCGTATGGTAAGCCGTCTTGATCTGGATACTCATCACAACCTGGTGACCCATACTCGTTGGTACTACGATAAAGCTCTTGATTGTGTTAGCCAATCTCCTGGACGCTTATATGCTGTTGCTCAACGTCAAGGAGAGTTGTTATCTGATGATTGCAGCTTGGTTTCTTCTCAAGCGGACTATCTTCGTCGTATGGGTTATGACAGCTATGGAAGGGTTATCGACACTCATTCTGATTATCATCCTTCCAGTGAAACTGAGTTTTATATAGAAGAAGTCAGTTACGATCAATATGGAAGAAAGTTCCGTTCCTTTGATGCTGCGAGTCAAGGCAGTCGCTCTTTTGGTATTCAGCATGAGTACAATACTCAAGGGCAATTAACGTCCATCATTGATACGCGTTTTGTTGATGGTAAGTCAAAGCAACGTTATATCACTATCAAAAGTATGACGTCTCGTGGCCAGGTCCAGTCTGTTCAATATGGTAATGGAGTTACTACGGCTCGTCTTTATGATGAGGCGACGGGAAGATTAACTGGTATAGAGACTTCTAATCCCATGGGCAGTAGTCAGTTATTACAAGATATTGAGTATGATTGGGATGACAATGGAAACCTGTTAAGTCGTAAAGAGCTAAGTGGAGATTCCAGTATCACCAAGGCACTGGAAGAAAACTTTGAATACGATGACCTCAATCGCCTGCGTTATGCAAATCTGTATCGTTCTGGCAGCTTGATCAAATCTCAAGAGACTCAATTTAGCGATAGTGGCAACATCACTTTCAAATCGGATGTGGGTAGTTATCGTTATGGTTCCGAATGTGCTTCAGGATTTGGTCCTCATGCTGTGTGCGAAACCTCAGGTGCGAATAACGTTAGTTATGACTACGATGCAAATGGTAACTTGATTAATGATTCGAGTGGACGTCAGTTAGAGTACTCTACTTTTGACAAGCCAGTAAAAATTGTTAAAGGTGGTCATACAACGACATTTGAGTATGGACCAGATCGCAATCGAATTGTGCGTATAGACTCTGATGGAAGTAATACCGTTACGACTCGCTATCTTAATAATGTTGAAGAAGTAGTCGAGAGAAACCATCTTGGCAACATTACGGATGCGTTTTACCGTCGTACTATTGCGGGTGTTGCAACGATCAAGATAGAGCTGAGTACGTCAGGAAGTATCATCAAAGAAAATGATACTCATTACATCCACAAGGAAGCTCTCGGATCAACGGATGTCATCACTAATGGCAGTGGCGACATTCTGGTGGATGAGCAAGGTAACAAGATGATCTTTAGCTTTGATAGCTGGGGAAAACGGAGAAATCCTTTTTCTGGCGAGCAGTTGCTAGAGTCTCAGTTGCCTTCTATTGGAATCAGTATCTTTGCCAAGCTCTCAACACAAAGAGGATATACAGGACACGAAATGCTGGATGAGGTTGGCCTTATTCACATGAATGGTCGAGTGTATGATCCTATGCTGGCGCGATTTGTCAGTGCCGACCCTGTGATTGATGGTGTTAAGAATACTCAAGGCTACAATCGTTATAGTTATGTCAGTAATAACCCGTTGGTGTATACAGACCCCAGTGGTTATAGCAAATGGCGTAAGTATCGTGGTGCGGTGATTGAGATCATCGCTCAGATTGTTCGAGTGATTTTGAATGTCTATGCTGGAGGATCTGGAGAAGCATTCTATGCCTATTATCAAGCAGCAAAGATGATGCGGAATGCTTACGTGGCCATGAAGAATGGCTCACTGGATAGTGCGGTTAAAGGCTATTTCATTAGTATCTTCACACCTTATGTTTCTGGTGCTGCAGGAAGTTATGTCAATAGTCTCACTAGCAATGGGTTCTTGCGTTTTGTAGCGGGTGCTGTAATTCAGGGAACTATCTCCGAAGCGACGGGGGGCAAGTTCTCAAATGGAGCAAAAGGCTATGCATTCAAATGGATGGCTGGGAAAATACTTGGCGGAAAGGGCAAAACAGGTAAAGGCCAAAGCTCCGAACGAGAAGATATTACTGCACCTCAACTTAGAGCTGATATTGATGGTGATGGTATTCCTGATGATGGAATGGATGGCGCATCGCTTTCTAAGCAATCGGTTTCTTACTCTAGCCAAAGAAGTAGCGTCACGATCGAAGAGCTCGGAGTTAACCATTCAGAAGAAAGCATTATGTGTACTAAGTTCTGTAATGATGATTTCCTACGTGGAGTAAATACCGGAAAGCTTTTCTATTCTACTGCCTCTGATACATTACGTATGGAGAATGCTCGCAAAGGCGATCGGAACATTCAGATTGCTCTAACGGTAACTCCGATTGGTGGTGGTGCTGGTTATGCAGCTTATAGAGCTGCTTATTGGTGGGCTGGTAAAGCAACGCTTCGACAAAAAAGAGCCATTGTTAAAACACTTCGTAAAGCATTACAGGAAATTAGTGATGTTGATGGTTCGCTTGCCTCCAAAACTGGAGGCAAGACACCGAGTCCTTACGATATGCTTAATCCTCCACCTCCTTACATTGGATTCTAGCTGTTGATAAGAGATGTTAAGACCAGAATTAATTATTTTGGTCTTAACTCATAAGGTTGACAATTTCCTTAATGATGGTAGTTTTGTGTTATGAACATGATTATCCAAACTAACAGAGCTATTTCCGCTACTTCACAGTGTTGCTGCTGCGAACGATTGCGGCCGCTTGTCTGTTAATTTGACAACTACCTTTTCTTAAAGGGCCGCAAAGAAATTTGCGGCCCTTTTTTTATGCCTGGAGAAAACTGATGGAATTACAATTGTTTGACACCTACCAACGCGAGGTAAGGGCCTTTGAGTCGATTGAGAACAATCAGGTGGGGCTTTATTCTTGTGGGCCAACGGTTTATGACTTTGCGCATATTGGGAATTTAAGAACCTATTTATTTGTTGATCTGTTAAAACGTGTTTTGGCATTGAATGGCTATGACATCCGGCACGTGATGAATATTACTGATGTTGGCCATCTGGTATCGGATGCTGATGATGGTGAAGACAAGATGGAGAAAGGTGCTCGCAAGCACAAGGAGTCTGCCTGGGATATTGCCAAGCGTTTCGAAGCCGCTTTTTTTGACGACCTAGAACGACTTAATATTTTAAAGCCGACAATAGTCAGTCGAGCGACAGAGCATATTCAAGAACAAATCGATTTTATTCTGTCATTGGAAGAGAAGGGGTTTACTTACATAACAGATGATGGCGTGTATTTTGACACCAGTCGTCAAGATAACTATGGATTTCTGGCGCGTCTGGATAAAGAAGGCTTAATGGCGGGTGCTCGTGTTGAAGTTAATCACAAGCGGCATATTACTGACTTTGCTTTGTGGAAGTTCAGTGGTGATACCGAACGACAAATGGAATGGGAAAGTCCGTGGGGCAAGGGTTTTCCCGGTTGGCATATTGAATGCTCAGCAATGGCCGAAAAGTACTTAGGGCCATTATTTGATATTCATGTGGGTGGAGAAGACCATATTTCTGTTCATCACACGAATGAGATCGCTCAGTCTCAGGCTCGACATAATACGAATATGGCGAACTACTGGATGCATGGTTATTTCTTACAACTGGATAAAGAAAAAATATCTAAGTCGGGTAAGTCGTTAACATTAGAGCAACTGATACAAAAGGGAGCTGATCCACTGAGTTATCGTTATTTAACTTTAACGGCTCACTATCGGAGTCATTTAAATTTCAGTTGGCAATCATTGCAGTCAGCAACCAATGCGTTGACTCGATTAAGAGGGTTGGTATCGGAGTGGAAAAGGGGGAGCAAAGAAGACAAGTTACCGCATGCCGAATATCAACAGCGTTTCTATGATCTGATTAATGACGACTTAAATCTACCTGGCGCATTAGCGTTAACTTGGGAGTTGGCTCAAAGTGACCTGGAGTCGAATGTTAAGTTATCGACACTTTCCTATTTCGATCAAGTGTTAGGTCTTAATCTGATGGAATCAACCATCGAGTTAGATATACCTCAAGAGGTTATAGAGCTGGCAGAAAAAAGACTACTGGCGAGAAAAAACAAACAGTGGTCATTGTCAGATGAACTGAGAGATGAAATAGAAAGTGCTGGATTTCAGGTAGAAGATACTCGTGAAGGTTATAAAATAAAAAGCAAGAAAGTAGAGCTTGGTGAGTAAGAGTTGCCCCAGACTAAGCATCTGGGGCATTCAACTTTTAGTGTGCTTCTTTTTTACCTATTACCTTTTGAACACCGCTGACTAATAGTAGTACTAGACCGCCAGCGATAAAGCCGCCAATCATTTCTAGCAGAGTTGGGACGATATATTTTAAGGCGGTACCAACCGTTGATATTGCTGCCATTGTTTCTTTTACGCCATGGAAGAAATCATGAGAGCCGGGTATGCCATGAAGCAATATGCTACCGCCAACCATAAACATAGCAATGGTGCCAATAATGGACAGTGACTTCATTAAGAAAGGTGCAAAAATAAGTAGCCCCTTACCAACGGCTTTCTTAAAACTTGATGCTTGCTTTACCAGGTAATATCCGGCGTCATCCAACTTAACAATGCCTGCGACTAAGCCATAAACACCCACTGTCATTAATACTGCGATACCGACAACAACACTAACTTGCATCATAAACTCGGCGTTTTGTACTGTTCCTAGAGCGATAACGATGATTTCGGCGGAGAGAATAAAGTCTGTTCTGATGGCGCCTTTGATTTTTTCTTTCTCGAACTCTTCCATATCTACGTTGGGATCAGACAGAGCCTCCAGTTTCTCTTGGTGCTCTTTTTCATCGTCTTTATGAAAAAACTTGTGAGCGACTTTTTCGAAACCTTCGTAGCAAAGATACGCACCGCCTAACATTAACAAAGGAGTAATTAACCAGGGTAATAAAACACTGAGTAATAGCGCAGATGGAACCAGAATCAATTTGTTTTTAGCGGAACCTTTGGCAACGGCCCAAACAACAGGGAGTTCTCTCTCGGCTCTTACTCCAGAAACCTGTTCTGCATTAAGTGCCAGGTCATCACCCAGTACACCCGCGGTTTTTTTTGCCGCAACTTTGGTCATAACTGCGACATCGTCCAGTACTGCTGCAATATCATCAATTAAGGCTAATAGGCTTGATCCAGCCATTTATGAACTCCTGATTATTTATTCGTTGTGAGCGGTTAACAAGCTTTTATAATGTGAGGCTTATTAACCGAGTATCTTATATGTATGTTTCAATTTTAACAGATTATCGTTAAGGCGTATCAGTAGGTGTTGCGTAGATTTCGCGGCGAACTTCATCCAAGCGTTGGCGCAAATATTCCGAACGCGTTAAACCATCTGGGTAACTATCCATTTGCATAACTTCTCTAACAATTTCGGCTTCTCGCTCTTTGTAACTTTTATGCTCTGGTGTACGGTTCGCCAGATAGTGTTGCCACTGTTGTTCGCTTACTGCTTTTTCTTCGGCCAGCAATTTTTGAGAATAGCTTTGATAGTCTTCCTGATTCATCACGTACTTCATTAGCGCCAGCTTTAAAAAGGTTTTCTCAGGTTGAGAAATCTGCTGATTAGCCGCTTTGGTCTCAATGTCTTCTAATAATTCATTCGCCGTGTTATCCAGCTCCTCTCCAGACAATTGGGCAAGTTCCTTAAACTGCTTGTGGTATCGCTCGCCATCTTCAATGTCTTTAAAGTAGGCTTCTGCGCGAGGATCGAGTGGCTGCTCCTCGGTCGCAACTGGTTCTGGGGATGCTTGCTTGTTGGCTATAGCTGGAGGGGGATTGGAGGCTTGTTGGGTTGGTGCTGGTTGAGGCTCTGCGACAGCAGGAGGTGAGGATAGGGTATCTTCTAATTTGATCCAGACGACAATGCCCATTATCAAGACGACCGACATTACAATAAAAAAGAGCTTTTTCATGGCTATCCCCTGCTATTTTTTTCGCCAATATACCACTAAGTGGTTGGGGCCTTCCAGTGACCATTAGCGATAGTTGATTGCTCTTTGTCAGGGGGACTCTATCCCCCTGATAAAGAGTTATGCGTCGTCTTGAGTTCTTTTGGATTGCCACATCTCTTCAGTAATGTCTGAGCTTTTGGCCAGAATTCGACAGCACACAAAAAGAAAGTCTGACAAACGATTGAGATAGATTTTACCGGATTCGTTGATACTCTCTTCTCGGCCTAGAGAGACCATTCTGCGCTCTGCTCGACGACAGATGGTACGCGCCAGGTGGCAGCAGGTGGTTGCCATATCGCCTTTCGGTAAGATGAATTCTTTTAGTGGCGGTAGTGTGTCATTCAGTTCTGCCAACCAGGACTCAAGCGTGCTGACGTCTTCTTCTTTGACTAGAACGTATTCTGGCATGGCCAGTTCGCCGCCCAGGTTAAACAATATATGCTGGATCTTATCCAACTTCTCGCGGATGTTGTCTGGCAGCGTCTGTGAGGTGACCATGCCTATTGCTGAATTCAGTTCATCCACTGTGCCGATGGCTTCAATTCTTAGGCTGTCTTTGGCGACGCGTTGGTTTTGACCGATACCGGTTGTGCCGTCATCACCAGTTTTGGTGACGAGTTTTGATAAGCGATTACCCATGTGCAGTTCCTCAATAGAATGATGACTGCATTGTAACGGATTTTTCTACGAGGAGATGATAAAAAAGGCTAACAAAATGAATAGTTAGCCGTTAATCAACGTGTGATTTTGATTCTTTTTCAGGCAGCGGTTTTAACTGACTGCGGGGATGGGCCTCGCTGGGAGTGTCGTCATTCGATGCCACCATTTCGCCAGGCTGAAGCTCAATGCGATCAGGTCGTTCTTCGTTTAACCAAAGCAGAACATCATAATAACGACGGATGTTGGTTACATAATCGACAGGCTCATTACCACGAGCGTAACCAAAGCGGGTTTGTTTGTAGTAACGTTTTTGACGTAATAAAGGAAGTCTTTCTTTAACGTCGACCCATTTGTCTGGGTCAGCGCCTTGCTTTTGCGTAATGATGCGTGCATCTTCTACGTGACCCCAACCAATGTTGTAAGCCGCCAGGGCAAACCAGGTTCGGTCTGGTTCACCAATGCGTTCGGGAACTCGTTTTAGCATACGGCGCAGGTATTGCGCACCGCCTTCAATACTTTGCTCAGGATGCAGACGATGAGTAACCCCCATCTGTTTAGCTGTTCTTTGAGTGAGCATCATGATGCCACGAACACCTGTGCTGGAGCGTGCTTTAGGGTTCCAATGGGACTCTTGGTATCCAATCGCTGCAAGCAGACGCCAATCAAGATCGTCTTTGGCGCTTTTTTGGAACATCTCTTTATAAGGCTCCAGTTTTTCTTGGGCGCTTTTAAGGAAGGTACGAGCGTCTACATAATCAAATTCGGCTACGTGGCCATAATATTGTTCAACCAACTGACTGACTCGACCTGATTGTTGTTGCTCGCCAAAGAACTCGACCGCTTCACTAAACAGAGAGAAGTCATTGTCTTTCGCAAACGCCCAGGCCAGCTGTTGTGGCTCACCAACGGTAAAGGCGATAACCAATTCGGTGTTGTAGCGACGATTAAGATCTAAGGCAACGGAATCAACAATGGTGTAGTCGAGTGTCTCATTCAGAACCATATCCAGTAGTTCTTCCTGAGTGTGTTCTTCGGTTTCGGTCCAACTTAGCTTAGGAAACTGCTTTTTCATTTCAAGCAGAGCGGCTGAGTGGCTACTATGTGCTAAAACACGTAGCTTGCCATTTAACTGACCAAAGTTTCTGGGCCAGGTTTTACCTTGTTTAAATACAAGCTTTGATGTGGTGCTTTGATAAGGAGAGGCGAATCGTACACGTTCACTGCGAGAGCCTGTCACGGTTAAACCTGCAGCAGCGAAGTCGGCCTGGCCGTTCTCTACTGCATCAAAAATGTCTTTTATGCTGTCTTCTGGAACAAAAACGGGGGTGACGCCCAAATAATCAGCAAATTGAGTGGCTAATTCGTACTCAATGCCCGCTGGGCCATCTTTTTGTACATAATAGGTCGTTGGGCTGTTGCGAGTAACCACACGCAAAATGCCGGATTTCTTAATCTGCTCGAGTCGGGTGAGTTGGGGTTCCTGGCACGCAGTTAGCGTCAAAAGCATCAGGACTGATGTTACTAACGTTGCCGATCGTGCTGTGAATTGTCGTAAATGTGTAATAAAACTCATAAATATACTAGATTCCAAACTCATCCTATTTATATCCCTATACTGTGCAAGTCCCATAGTACGAGGGCGATTATCAGGGCTGGCGATGGATTGCGCAAGTTTTTATGCGGACAATTTTGCGTCACCCTGTATGAATTTTAGCTGAATTTTGCGATATCCGGGCAGCAATATAACGGCCGATTTGGCAATTTCTTGAGTGAAAATTGAGCTCGTTTGGCTATGTACCCAATAAATAACAAGAAAAATATGCTCTATACTTGCTCAGGAACTTACCAAAGGGAGCCTTTTCCAGTAAAATGGCGGTCCTTTTCTGGCGCCCTTATTTTTTGCCTTTGATCAATGTCATTATAGAGAGTGAGTTACATGCTGATTTTGCGTGGTGCCCCTGCATTTTCTGAATTCCGTTTAGCTAAAATTGAAAAAAACTGTCGTGAAGCTGGTGTCGAGCTTGGCAGTCTGTATGCTGAATTTGTCCATTTTGCCCATGTTTCGGAGGCTTTGACCGACGCCGAACATCAGGTTCTGGAGCGTATTTTAAAATATGGCCCCAGTAACGCCACTGGAGAGCGTAATGGCTCTTTATTGGTTGCCGTTCCACGTCCTGGAACTATCTCTCCATGGTCTTCTAAAGCAACGGATATTGCTCACAACTGTAGCTTAAATAAAGTACTGCGTCTTGAACGTGGTATTGCCTTCTACTGTGCAAACACCGACGGTGCGGAGTTGAATGAAGAGCAATTGAATATTGTTAAAGCCCATATCCATGATCGTATGGTTGAAGCGGTACTACCGAAGCTAGAAGCTGCCGACATTTTGTTCCGTCAGGAACAGCCGCGCGAGTTAACTCGAGTGGATATTTTGCAAGGTGGGCGTGAAGCGCTTGTTACTGCAAATGTTGAGCTGGGCTTAGCACTCGCCGAAGATGAAATTGATTATCTGGTTGAACGCTTTGGTGAGCTAAAGCGTAACCCAACCGACGTTGAACTTATGATGTTCGCGCAGGCTAACTCTGAGCATTGCCGACACAAAATTTTTAATGCTTCGTGGACCATTGATGGCGAAGAACAAGATCGTTCTTTGTTTAAGATGATCAAAAACACTTACGAAGTAGGTCATGAAGGCGTACTGTCTGCTTATCGAGACAATGCCGCTGTTATTGAAGGATTTGAGCAACCTCGTCTGTTTGCTGATCCTGATTCAAAGCACTATCAATATCATCAAGAGCCTGTGCACATCTTGATGAAAGTAGAAACTCATAATCACCCGACTGCTATTTCTCCATACCCAGGCGCATCTACCGGTTCTGGTGGTGAAATTCGTGACGAAGGTGCAACGGGTATTGGTGGTAAGCCAAAAGCGGGCTTAACAGGTTTTAGTGTTTCTAACCTTAAAATTCCTGGCTTACAACAGCCATGGGAAATCGACTACGGCAAACCTTCTCGCATCGTTTCTGCCCTCGATATTATGATGGAAGGCCCGATTGGTGGGGCTGCATTTAATAACGAGTTTGGTCGTCCAGCTATTTGTGGTTATTTCCGAACTTATGAGCAGGCTCATAGCTTTAGTTATGGTGAAGAAGTTCGTGGTTACCATAAGCCGATTATGATTGCTGGTGGTATGGGTAACATCCGCGACGGTCATGTTGAAAAAGGCGAGATCAAAGACGGCTATAAAGTGGTTGTTCTTGGTGGACCTGCCATGTTGATTGGTTTAGGTGGTGGTGCTGCGTCATCAATGACATCAGGTACCAGCCAGGAAGATTTAGACTTCGCATCGGTACAACGTGACAACCCAGAAATTGAACGTCGTTGTCAGGAAGTGATCGATAACTGTTGGGCATTAGGTGATCGTAACCCTATTGCTTTCATTCACGATGTGGGGGCAGGCGGTTTATCGAATGCTATCCCTGAGTTAGTTCATGATGGTGGTATGGGCGGTAACTTTGAACTGCGCCGTGTACCTAATGATGAGCCAGGCATGAGCCCTGTTGAAATCTGGTGTAATGAATCACAAGAGCGTTATGTATTAGCGGTTGCTCCTGAGCATCTTGAGCGTTTCGAAACGATTTGTGAGCGCGAGCGCTGTCCGTTTGCTGTTGTTGGTGAAGCGACAGAAGCGTTGCACTTAACTTTGAATGATGAGCATTTTGATAACCAGCCTATCGATTTACCAATGGATGTTCTATTTGGTAAAGCGCCAAAAATGCATCGCGATGTCACCAGTGCAAAAACGGATGGTGTTGCGTTAAATATTGATGCAGAGCTTAACGAAGCGGTTGATCGCGTATTGTCATTGCCTGCTGTTGCCGACAAAACCTTCTTGATTTCTATTGGTGATCGAACCGTTGGTGGTTTGGTTGCTCGTGATCAAATGGTAGGTCCCTGGCAGGTGCCTGTTGCTGACTGTGGTGTGACGGCATCAACATTGAGTGCTTATACTGGTGAAGCTATGGCCATGGGAGAGCGTACTCCTGCGGCTCTATTAAATTACGGTGCTTCAGCTCGTATGGCCGTTGGTGAGGCCATTACTAATATTGCTTCTGCTCGTATTAATAAAGTTTCTGAAATTCGTCTATCGGCAAACTGGATGTGTGCTGCTGGTGCTCCTGGTGAAGATGCTGGATTATACGAAGCGGTTAAAGCAGTAGGTATGGATCTTTGTCCTGCATTAGGTATTACAATTCCTGTAGGCAAAGACTCTATGTCAATGCGTACGGTTTGGCAGGAAGACGAGCAAAACAAAAGTGTCACTGCACCTATGTCGTTAGTGATTACAGCTTTTGCTCCAGTGCAAGACATTCGTAAAAGCTTAACGCCACAATTGCGCACCGACAAAGGCGCAACTCAATTGTTATTAATCGATTTAGGTAACGGCAAAAATCGTTTAGGTGCGACTGCACTGGCTCAAGTATTTAATCAGCTTGGTGATGATACCGCTGATGTTGATAGCGCTGAGCAGTTAAAACACTTCTTTGATGCGATTCAGGCATTGAATGAAGCGGGTCACCTCCATGCTTACCACGATCGCTCTGATGGTGGTTTATTAGCAACCGTTACCGAAATGGCGTTTGCTGGTCATACTGGTTTGAACCTTAAGTTGGACTCCTTAGCAAACGATCCTTTGGGCGTATTGTTTAACGAAGAGCTGGGTGCAGTTATTCAGGTTTCAGCTGATAACATGGATGCGGTTAATGCCATCTTTGCGCAACACCAATTAAGCGGTTGTGTTCATAACATCGGTGAATTGGCTCAAGATAAAACCATTACGATTGCTCATGGCGATCAGCAATGGTTGCAACGTGAGTTAGCTGACTTACGCGCGCTATGGTCGGCAACAACCTTCCACATGCAAAGCCTGCGTGATAATCCTCAATGTGCACAAGAAGAGCAAGATGCACGTTTGGATATGTCAAATCCTGGTATGCAGCCAAAAACAACTTACGATGTTAGCGAAGACATTGCAGCACCTTTCATTAAAACGGGTGCATTGCCTAAAGTAGCTATTTTGCGTGAGCAGGGCGTTAACAGTCATCTAGAAATGGCCGCTGCCTTTATGAAAGCGGGTTTTGATGCTGTTGATGTTCACATGAGTGACATTCTGGCTGGTCGCGTTTCAATAAACGACTTTAACGGCGCAGTTGCTTGTGGTGGTTTCTCTTACGGTGACGTATTAGGTGCTGGTGAAGGCTGGGCAAAATCGATATTGTTTAACTCTCAGGCGCGTGACCAGTTTGAAGCTTTCTTCAACCGTGAAGATGCTTTTGCTCTGGGTATCTGTAATGGTTGCCAGATGATGTCGAACTTAAAAGAGTTGATCCCTGGCAGCGAACATTGGCCGCATTTTGTACGTAACCAGTCAGAACAGTTCGAAGCTCGTTTTGCCATGGTTGAGATTGAAGAGTCTCCTTCGGTCTTTATGCAAGGCATGGCGGGTTCACACTTGCCGATTGCTGTATCTCACGGTGAAGGTCGTGCAGAGTTTGTTTCTGCTGACGCGGCAAAAGCAACCTCTGATTCTGGTTTGGTTGTTGCGCGCTATATTAATAACTATGGCGACGTTGCATCGACTTATCCGGCGAATCCAAATGGCTCACCAATGGGTATTAGTGGATTAACTAATAAAAATGGTCGTGTGACGATTATGATGCCACACCCAGAGCGTGTTCAGCGTAATGTTCAGAACAGTTGGAGCCCTGATGAGTGGGGTGAAGACGGTCCTTGGGTACGTATGTTCCGTAATGCTCGTGTTTGGGTTGGATAAATCAAACTGACTGTTTAAAAAAGGAGGCTTATAGCCTCCTTTTTTTATTGTTGTTATCTTGTCATTTTTATCGTATTTATAGCATAAGGGTTAGCTACAGCGTGATGTGTGAACTCGCGCCGTTTTTGAGAATTATAAAATGAATAAATTGGGATATATCGCTTTCGTTCTGGTGGTGTTTGTAGCAGGGATTTACTTAGGACAGCAAGGCCGAGGTGTTGAGCCAGTAACACCAACATCTGACTCTGAAAACACCAACACAAAACACACTTTGCCTTTAAATGCAGAAGCAACAACGAAAGATGTTGTCGATGAACCAACTGTAGAGCATCGTTCGCAAACTTCTATAGAAAAAACGGTAAAAACTAATAAAGCTAAAGTTCCTTCTAAGTTACCAGAGAAGGCAAGCCACTCAGAGCGCTATGCTACACAATCGATTGATTTTGATTGGAGCCATAGTCAGCGAGAAAAAATTGTACAACTCTTCGATAGTCACACAGCACAAGAGGCTGGAATATTACTTCAGTCTTCGGAGTGCAAATCAAGTATGTGTCGGTTGGAGCTAAGTAATTATGATTCAGAACAGAATGCTTTAGATATTCAACTGACAATGGAAACCTTGTATTCCGTTGACTGGTCAGAAGCTAATGTTTTCCATATTGAAGCGGTTGCAGATGATCCTAATACTCGAGTCATCTACTTAATTGATACAGAAAGAAACCCTTAGTGCAATTTAACAAGAAAACTTAAAGGATACTTATGAAAACTTTTAAGGTCGTTTGTGCTGGTGTACTTCTGATGGCAGGAGGCCTTGTTTGGAGTCATCAAGCTGATGCAACAACAAACGCTCAAGCCGCTTCCTCTAAAAAAAGTAGTTTTGCGCCAGACTATTTGAAGGATGCTCGTAAGCTGTTTTATAAGGAACAAGTTGATAAAGAGTGGCGTTTAGCACAAACGAAAAAATACTCGTCATTGTTTGATAAGCCATGGCCCCAAAAAACAGGTGCTCTATTAAAGAATATTGACTGTCGAACAAGCATTTGCCGATTAGAACTAACGAACTACCACCAAGAACAACCTCGCCTTGAGTTAACAAAACTCATTAATGCAATTTATACACTAGAGTTGCCTGAGCAGTTTTTTACTCAATCAGAAGCTTATGGGGAAAATCCTAATGTACGTATTTTATATTTAGTTGATGCCAGTCGCATCAAGTGAAGTAGAGGGAGTAGGGGGTAATTGGAGCTTTGTTAAAAGGAATAATGAAACTGCAGATTATGAAGTCTGAAGGTACTGGTAAAGAAAAAGTAGGTAAAGTTGACCTATCTCTCTGTGGATTCAAGAAAGAATCAGATTTGGGCCTTTTTGATTAGAGTTTTTTGAAAGGAGATAAAATGGTATTTGAACATATCGACGAGCTAATAGAAGATGGCAAGTTATCACATAATAAGAAAAGTGCTGGAACTTTTTTAAGTGACCTTAAAAGTGCGTTGAGTGAGTGTGAGAATTTGAAGATTAGAGACAGTGAAAATTCATCTTTATTTCTCAAGGTTTCTTTGGAAGTAGTCGGAGACACTCCGACTGTTTTTTTCTCAGAGTCAGTATTGCATGATCTATATACGGACATCACAGGAGTGTACTTGCTCAATTGTACTGAAATGAATCGGTTCTCTGATGAGCTAGTATTTAGCTTCTTTTGTAATTTCCTAGGGGAAGGTGGAGTAAGAGGTGAGATCGTAATATTAGGAAAAGAATATTTAGAATTAGTGAGAAAATATGAGTCAGAATACGAAGCACTACAGGAAAGATAGTCGGAAGTAGATATATAGTTAAGGTTTAAAAGTAGTCATTTTAACCAGCAGCCTGCGCAGGGAATACTGGTCTCCCTACGAGCTGTATTATTGAAAGGGAAGTCGTAATGATGTTATTTCGACTTCCCTTTATATTCTAAATACCAAGTAAAGTTTAGTTCGCATGTACCGTAAAGGTTGCCCGGCATCCATTATCGACCCACAGTTTTACTTGGTTACTGCTGGTTCCACTTAACACGCCCCAGTCCGTTCCTTTTTTACACCAGCTATCTGAGTGACGATATCGTATCCAGACAGGAACATTGGAGTTTCCATTGTTAAAAGGTTTTACGTTAAACGTGCAGGTTTTGTAGTTGTAGTGTTCGCTAGAGCAACTTAGGTCGGCCAGTTTTGCGGTGTTATGGAGAACAATGGGGAAAGTGGCCCGGCAATATTTACCTACGTTAATGTGTTGTCCTGAAACGATGCCATAATCCGCTCCAGCATTAGAAAAACAGCTGTCCTGAGAGTGGATATTGATGGTTCCAAAGACGTAGTGACTGGCGACTCTGGGCAGTTGGCATCTTTCGTCCGCTCCATGAATGCTTTCACAACGTACACGAATGTTATTGGCATAGTAGGTGGCTGGTGTTGTTGCACCTCCACTGCCTCCTGAACCACCGCCTGATCCGCCTCCGCAGAGGATATTGGGATTAGTGCTCGATTGGGTTTTATTTAAGTGGCAGTTATCGTTAGCTAATTGACTGTGTTTGCTGACGGGAGCCGCATCGACGGCGAAGGCGACAAATTGAAAGCACAATGGAATTAAAGCGTATTTAAGTTTCATTATATTGCTCCTTATTGATGATTTGAGTTAGAGGAGGGGGATGAAGAAGGTGTTGCTTGATTAATCGTTATTTTTCGAACATGGGGAGAAAAATATTCAGTGATATAGATCGCGCTATGATTTCGGTCTGTCGTGATGCCATTAGGCAGTCCAAAGGTCGCTTCTTCGTTGGCTCCATCTTGGTTTCCAAAGCCACCGCTACCTGCAAACTCAGAAACTTCTCCTTCCAGTGTTACTTTGTAGATCTTGTTGGTGGCTAAGCTGGTGGTATAAAGATGGCCAGCGGCGAAAACCAGATAGCCGATGTTGTTGCCAGCAATGTCGAGTGTAGCGAGTACGCTGATGTTTCCATCTTTATCAAACTTGATGATTCTGCCATCGGAGTAGTTGCCCACATACATATTACCCTGACGGTCAAATGTGATGCCGATAGGGCAGGCAGCCAATAACGGATCGTCGCTAAATACCGTGGCGCTGCCATAGCGATCGATTTGATAGATGCCACCGTCAAAGCAGCTGGTCACTAATAGACCTCTTTTGGGATGATAAGCCATGCCACCGCCAACACTAGCGGGTATGGTTGATAATTGTTCTAGATGACCTAAACGGCTACGTTTAAAAATATTGCCGTTGTTTAGGCTCGCAATATAAAAGTTGCCTCGGGAATCAAAGGTATTGCCAATAGGACCGCTCAGATCTCCTAACCCAATCGTTACGGTCCCATCTTGCCGGACTTTGTAAATTTCTGTGCCTGTGAGTTGGCCGTTTTGATCGAACTCGCCAATATTAGAAATGTATAGGTTGCCGTTTCTATTAAAGTTGATCGCGTCGTTATAGCTATTGGGTAAAGTGGCAATCGTTGTGACTTCCGCCATTGCTGTCATGGATATCAGCGTTGTTCCAAGCAGTTTCAATGCACCGAAAATACTTTGGCAGTTAGCTTTCATAGTACTCGCTCCGTGTTTTAGTCGTGGTTGTGCCAAGTAGTATGAGATATTTTTAGGAAGCACAATTAGCACTGATAAGACGGATAGTGATACTTAGAGGACCATTTATTGTTACTTTCGTGTTAGGCTTGTTTTTCTTTTTATTTCAGTGGGTTAGGCAGGCTTTGTTGCGTGGCCTGTGACTTTGTTCGTTGTTTATGTCCAATCATTGCCAGCTTCTGTCCATTGAGTGATAGACAGTTTTAAAGGTGAGTCGTTAGTATGAGCTGCGACTTTCCAATAACAAAGTTCTTTGAGTACGAAGAGCAAAGGTAATTAAGGACTGGGGTTTGTTTGATATCAAGTGGCATTGTCTGTGGTTTTTATTTTTGTTTTGGGTTACACAAAGTTTTGCCATTCAGCCTATATTGAAATTTCGAGAGCTTTCGCAGAACGAAGGCTTACCAGAAAATGCTATCTGGACAATGGAGCAAGATTCTGACGGTTTTGTATGGTTGGGAACAACCAATGGTGTTTATCGATATGATGGTTACGAGTTTTTAGCATTCCATAGTCAATATACTTTTAAAAATAGAGAGCTTAACTATGTTCGAGCTTTGTACAGAGCAGACGATGGTAAGCTTTGGGTCGGAGCTTATGGTGGGTTAGGTATTGTTAACTTATCCAAGCAAAGTATCGATCGAGTTAATCTTAAGGTTACAGAAGCGCTGTCACTGTCGGACTTTGAAATTTATGCTTTTTTTAAAACGACAAACAACCAGATTAAACTTGCTACTAATGAGGGCATTATCACTTTAAGTTCGGGGTTTGATCGTGTTGTCGCTTATGAGCATCAACAGCTAGGTTTAGGTGATGTGCCGAAAGTGCGCTCGATGGTTCGACTAGAAGATGGTGATGAGCTGATTGGTACGTTAAAAGGGCTGATTGTAAGAAGCCATAAAACTGGCACTTATGAGTTTTTTGAGCCTGAGCTAAGTCATCAACTTAAAGTTCAAGTATTGTATCGACGGCATAATGGCACCTTGTTAGCGGGAACCGATCAGGGCCTCTTTGAAATCGATGAAGAGCATCGCCGACTGGTTCGGCAGTTTCCGCAGTTGTCCGATAAATATATTATGTCTGTGACCGAAGAAGGTGCCGAGGGATTATGGGTTGCGACCTTTCAGAATGGTTTGCATTTTGTCAGCGAAAGCGAGCAGCAAGACTATCAGGCATTTGCTGGCCAAAAGATGTTGTCTGTTTTTTCTGATAAGGATGGAATGGTATGGGTAAGCAAGTCCCGTGCAGGGTTAGCTCTTTTTAATCCTTCTTCTCGTCAGTTTCGTTGGTTTTCCATGCATGAACAAAGCTTGTCTTGCCTGGCAACGTCTGAGGTGGCTCACATTTTTGTTGGTAGTGACTCGGTATTTTGGCTTGGCACATCCAACGGACTTTATCGGGTTGATTTACAGAATGGTCAATGTGAAGAATTTAATTCTCATGAAGGACAAAAAAGTCTTCATCTAAAAGCGCATATTTCAGGTTCAGAAATTGTTGGATTGATCCCTAATCCTTATATAAGTGAGTTGCTTTATGTGTTGACCACAAGAGGTGTTGATGTCCTGAATCAATCAAGCCTTAAGGTAGAGTCTCATAATATTTTTAAAGATAAGGTCAGTGGCATTTTTGATATCTCTCATGATAGCAAAAAGGATGTTTATCTCGCAGCTTATAGTGGGTTTTATCGTTATAATCTAGAGTCCGGACAAGCTTCTCAATTAGTCTCTCAAGGGTTAAAAAATAAAAGTAATGTCTATGCTAAGACATTTCAGTTCTCTAGCGGGCGAGTTTTGATTTCTAGCTGGAGAGGTTTATTGATGTTAAATACAGACCAGAAACTAGTTCCGGTACAGTGGCCGGGTTTTGACTTTGTTAAGAACCCTAGCAATATAATATTTAAGGATCGTCAGGAAACCTTATGGATTGGGTTTGATGATCTCGGCTTGTTTCGGTTCTCCGAAGAAGGAAAGCTTATTAAGGCTTACCGAGATAGTAACAAGCTGCCAGTAATAGAAAAGTTCGCGGGTATCCTTGAGGATCATCAGGGGAATATTTGGTTATCTGGAGGGAAAAACTTAGTTAAGTTAAATCCTGTAACGGATGACATCATAGTATTTTCGTCCGTTGACGGTTTCTCTGAGGGTGCTTTTAATCAAGGCGCATTCAGGGCTGATAGTGGTGATGTTTTCTTTACAGGGAAAGATGGTTTTATTCAATTCTCTCCAAACCTTATTAAGCGTAACCACTCGAACAAAAATGCCAAGTTGACGGCATTTTATTTAGCCAATATGCGGATGAACCCGGAAACTTCTTATAATGGCTTGTCATTGAGTAAGCCTGTTCATCAAATGAGTGAGCTTGATTTAAGCTACAAAAATAATGCATTTGGGATGGAGTTTTCTAACTTAAGTTTTCATAACGCCAATCAACTTCATTATGCTTATAAATTAGAGCCTTGGGATAAAGACTGGACTGTCGTCAATGCCGAACAACGCCGAGTAAGGTATCGCAATGTCGCTCCTGGAGACTATCAGTTTCGTGTAAAGACTAAAGGAGTGGATGCGTCCTGGTTGAATGATGTTCATCTTTTGTCTATCCATATTGCTCCTCCTTTTTGGCTCACGACATGGGCATATTGTCTTTATATTCTACTGGCGGCGGTCACTTTTATTGCTATTGTCAAGTTTCGAACTCACTCTCTTGAAAAGCGGTCTAAACAATTAGAGATAGCCGTACGAATGAGGACACAAGAGCTGTCTGAAGAAAAAAGCAAAGTAGAGCAACTGCTCACTCAAAAGAATGCCGAGTTGGCTAATGTTTCTCATGAATTTCGGACACCGTTAACTTTGATATTGGGTCAAACAGAACAACTATTAACTCACTTTAAATCCCATGCTTTTGTAAATACTCAGCCAAGTATTACGCACCGACAAAAAAACAAGCTAGAAGTAGTACAAAGAAACGGCTATCGATTGTTGAGGATGGTAGAGCAGTTATTGAATATGGAAAGCTTTAGAGTTAAAGCGGTTGATGAAAAAAGAGTTTATGACACTCAAAAACTGACACGAGTTACCACCGAAGCTTTTTATGACTTAGCACAAGAGAAGCAAGTGACATTACAGGTTCTTCACCTGGAACCAGTAAGTTTTTTGTTAGTGCCTGATGCCCTAGAAAAAATACTTCTGAATCTTATTTCAAATGCTATCAAATATACTCCCAAAGGCGGGCAGATCACCGTGTGCAGTTTTCGTACTCTCTCTGGACAGTTTCATTTGCAGGTATGCGATACGGGGATGGGAATTGCTGCAGAAAAGTTACCAAGGATCTTTGACCGTTTTCACCGTATATCATCTTGTAGTCAAGAGAATATACCTGGTGCTGGTATTGGTTTGGCGTTAGTAAAAGAACTCGTGGCTGCACATAATGGTACTATCGAAGTGGATAGCCAACCCGAGCAAGGCTCTGAGTTTAATGTATACCTTCCGATTATTGGCGAGCAGGCGACTAGTGAGGCTTATGAGTCAAATACTGGAGCTATTGCCACAGAGAAAATGAGCATCGATCGTGGCCATTCCATCTTAAATAAACACGTTGCTTGGGATGAACCGTTAAGTGCCGATAACGCTCAACCACTTATTTTAATTGTGGAAGACAATCAGGATATGTTGGCTTATGTTTCTGACTGTTTAAGTGAGCAATATCGAGTGATGGTTGCCGCTGATGGTCAGCAAGGGTTAGAAAAAGCCATCGACGAAATCCCTGACTTGATCATTAGTGATTTAGTGATGCCTATTATGACTGGGCTAGAGCTTACACGAGCGCTCCGCAGCAGAGATTCAACGGATCATATTCCTATTATTTTATTGACCGCAAAAAGCGACCGTCATACAAAATTAGAGGGACTTAAAGATCAGGTCGATGAGTATTTGACTAAGCCTTTTGATATAGAAGAGCTGCAATTGCGGGTCAGTAATTTATTAGGTATTCGGCAGCTGTTAAGAAGGCGGTTTGCTCAAGAGCTTAATACGCAAGGAGCTATCAGTGAGTCTAGTCAGCTAATAATAGAAGATAAGCATCAACAGTTTATTGATAGGTTAAATCAGGCACTAGAAGTTATGCATGGAGATCCTGAGCTAACGATCCCACAAATATCTGAGAAGCTTTCTATGAGTAGTCGCCAGCTATTTCGTAAGCTCAAAGCGATTTCTGATATGACTCCCCGAGAGTATTTGCGAAACTATAGATTAGAAAAGTCTCGTCTAGCTTTATCCCAAGGTCAAAGTGCTAGTCGAGTTGCACTAGAAGTTGGTTTTTCATCACACAGTTATTTTACCAAGTGCTTTAAAGTTCAGTATGGTTGTGCTCCTTCAGAATTTTATGATGCTAAGCTTTCGAACTGAGCGATGACTTAATCACTCTTCATCAATCTTCACCGCTCTTCTAGCGATTAAGTAATATAATGAATCTCCATACTTGGAGTACTCTGATAAGCATGAATAAACCAACTTGATCTGGTGAGAGTCCGTTGAAGCCAGTGCTTTTTTTATAATGGAGTCGAAGTCGCAGTCCTGTACTTCGGGCTCTACTTCTTTATTATCAAACGGTAACCCCGTACTTAGATAAGCAACGACTATTGCTTTCCATAGTTCCCTTAGTGCTAACGATTCATCGTCGATATATTGCAGTATTGTTGAAAAGGCATGACAACCTGTCACCGTGTGCAATAGTGTAAAATCGTTTTGCAGATAAAATGCTTTAAGACATAATTTTCTAAGTGAGGCAAACGTAATGTCTTGTGGTTGAAAAACGACAGCATCTTGTTTTAAAAGGTTACCCACTTCGTTCATTCTATCGATGATAATACCCGGAGAGAATGAGTGCTTAACCCCTATGGGAGCCAGTCTGATTAGAATGTCTTCTAAAGTTTCTTCGGTTTTGTCGTTGCAAAGTTCAAAAGGTTGAAATTCAGCACTCCAGTAAGCCAGAGCAATAGCCATTTCGCCCTCGTTACCAGCATCAATGGCATAGGCTAATCGAATTAACGCATGAAAAGCGGAAGCGGCGATACCTGGCAGCAAAATAGGTAGAGATTGTCTTAATACCGCTTCGAATCCAAGGCTGTTGATTTGTTGCTTGTAGTACTTCAAATAGTTCGTGTAAGCACCACTTCTGCTTAAGTGTTTATTAAGTGACTCAATAACAAAGTCAGCTTCTTTCTCGTCGACAAGGGCAAGCCCTTTTATACTTTTATCAAAGATTGATTGCAGCCGCTCATCCGTTGCCCCTAAGCGATGCAACGCTAATAGTACCATGGGTAAGTGTGTGGCTAACCTGTCGCCATAGTGAGGATGATATTTACCCGCCTGCTCAAGGAGGTTGATTAATTGAGTATCGTTTGGCATAAATCCTCTGATTTGGTTGGCAATCTGATCACATAATACTATGTGCTGTATAGGTTTTTGGGTTCAGATCTTAGTATATCAACGGGTTTATCTCAGAGCACTTTCCTTCTGTCGATAAAAGTGAGTGTTATTTGTGCAAAAAGCACTTGTTTGCTGCGAAAATGGTCATTTTTGCCACTGCGGCTTTATCTGGTCAAACTGGTATCCCAACCTCGCCTATGGCATAGTTACGGGCATTAAAATGTTGGGAAAAAGAATGAATGTCGATTAACTTTTCGCTGCCACACGAATCTTCATTTTGGTCGCAGGATGCTGCCTCACAACTAAATGGGATTTTACGAGGATTAGAGAAAGAAAGCCTTCGAATCACTGATGAAGGATGCATATCTCAAAAGAGGCATCCCGAGGCGTTCGGATCGGCATTAACACACCAATTTATTACTACGGATTACTCCGAAGCCTTACTGGAATTTATCACGCCACCTACCACCGATTTATCGGCAACTTTATCTTGTCTGGATGATGTGCACCGCTATGTGCATCAGCATTTGGATGGTGAGACCCTGTGGGGTTCTAGTATGCCCTGTGTGATGGGAGATGAAGCGTCTATTCCATTGGCACAATATGGTTCGTCTAACAGCGCTCAGATGAAGACGGTGTATCGTATGGGCCTGGGCAATCGCTATGGACGCTTTATGCAAACCATTGCCGGTGTGCACTATAATTTTTCTTTCCCCGAGGCGTTGTGGGAGAGTTTGTGGCAGGCGTCAGATCAAACCATGGATTTGAAGGACTTTAAGTCTCACCGTTATATGGGGTTGATCCGCAACTTCCGCCGTCATGGGTGGTTAATTCCTTTGCTGTTTGGTGCGTCCCCAGCTTTATGTGAGTCTTTCTTACAAGGTCGTCCTTCCCATCTGGACTTGCTAGTGCCTGGTACTCGTTACGGGCGTTTTGCTACTTCTTTGCGCATGAGTGACCTGGGTTATCAAAACAATATCCAGCAATGCCTGAAAGTTAGCTATAACTCGTTAGAAGAGTATGTTCAGGGACTTGATCAGGCGATTCGCACCGAAGATCCTTACTACCAACAAATCGGTGTTTTGGTTGATGGAGAATACCGACAACTTAATGCCAACCTGCTGCAAATTGAGAACGAGTTTTATGCCAATATTCGGCCCAAGCGTGCGAGTCAGTCGGGAGTTCGACCGACACGAGCACTGAGCGAAGGAGGGATTGAGTACATTGAAGTTCGTTCTCTGGATCTGAATCCATTTGATCCACTGGGAGTCACTCAAGATACCTTGCACTTTATTGATGTCTTGTTGCTACTTTGTTTAATCAAACCTTCGCCTTGTATTACCGAGCGTGAGGAAGCCGAACTGGAAGAAAATTTAACGCGTGTTGTTAAGCGTGGACGTTTGCCGGGTGTTCATTTGTTAATGCAGAACTCTGAAGTTGAATTAAAGCATTTTGCCCATGAGCTGTTTGAGCAGCTGCAAGAGGTTGCTGAGTTACTGGATAAAGCTTACGAAACATCGGCTTTTTCTTCGTCGGTTCAGCAACAACATGCCCTGATTGATCAACCAGAAAAATCACTTTCTGGGCAAATCGTCAATTTAATTGAACAACGCCAGGATGGATTCTTTCCATTCGCGATGGAGCTTTCTAAACAACACTCAGAGTATTTTAATCAACGTCCTTTAGATGATGAGAAACATACAAAGTTTGAACAAGAAGCGAAAGTGTCGTTGCAAAAACAACGAGAAATAGAACAAAACGATAATAAAACATTTGAAGAGTTTTTAAGCGACTATTTTGCGTAACATTTAACGCCGTCGCACAAGGGGAGATAACAATAATATGAATACTGCAACACTGGTGACCTTTGTTTTATATTTGTTGGGGATGATAGGCATTGGTGTCTGGGCTTATTTTCAAACTCGAAATCTATCGGACTACATTCTTGGTGGACGTCGTCTGGGCAGTCTCGTTACAGCACTAAGTGCCAGTGCGACGGATATGAGTGGTTGGTTACTATTAGGGTTGCCAGGTGCTATTTATGCTGCCGGACTTAGCGAAGTTTGGATCGCTTTAGGGTTAGCTGTTGGTGCTTACTTTAACTGGCGTATCACTGCACCTCGTCTACGGGTTTATACCGAAGCTGCGGGTAACGCGATTACTTTGTCAGATTATCTGACTAACCGTTTTGAAGATAACTCGAACTTACTAAGAGTCATTTCTGCACTTGTTATCTTGGTGTTTTTTACTGTTTATGTGGCATCGGGTTTAACGGCTGGGGCCAAATTGTTTGAAGCTTCTTTTGGCATGGGCTATGAGGTTGCTTTGATCGTCGGTGCTGTGGTTATTGTAAGTTATACCTTTGTTGGGGGCTTTTTGGCTGTTAGCTGGACGGATGTGGTTCAGGGACTGTTGATGGTAACGGCTTTAGTGGTCGCGCCTATTGTCATGTGGATGGAAATGGGAAGTGTTGAGTCCATTAACCAGACGATTGCTCAAGTGGATGCCAAAAAGATGGACTGGTTTGCGGGTAAGTCAGCTGCGGACTATCTGTTATCCATTAGTTTCTTTTCCTTAATGGCCTGGGGGTTGGGTTATTTTGGACAGCCTCATTTACTGGCTCGTTTTATGGCGGCAAAATCGGTTGCTGATGTCCATAAAGCCAGACGTATTGCAATGAGCTGGATGTTGATCAGTATGGTTGGTGCCTTAGCTGTCGGCTATTTTGCTATCGGTTATTTTGTTGGCAAAGATGCTTTTGAGCTCTTGTCTACAGACAGCGAGAAAGTCTTTATTGTTGCCAGCCAGGTGTTGTTTCATCCGCTAGTGGCGGGCTTTCTGTTAGCTGCAATATTAGCTGCGGTGATGAGTACCATTGATTCGCAATTGTTGGTTTCATCCAGTGCGGTTACCGAAGATTTTTATCGCGTCTTTTATCGACGTCATGCTTCAGACAAAGAGTTAGTCTGGGTTGGTCGTTGTTCGGTGTTGGTGATTGCGTTGATTGCGGTAATGATTGCTACGGATAAAGACTCCAAAGTACTGGGTTTGGTGAGTAATGCCTGGGCGGGTTTTGGTGCTGCCTTTGGTCCTGTCATCGTTATGTCTCTGGTATGGAAGGGAATGACCCGTAACGGTGCCTTAGCAGGTATGCTAGGCGGTGCCTTAACGGTTATTTTCTGGATTGCTTTCAAAGAAGAACTGGGCGGTGTGTTTAAGCAAACCTATGAAATGATTCCCGGTGTTATCGTCGCAAGCCTGGCTGCTTATTTTGCCAGCAAAACGCAAACACCAAGCCAAAATATGGTAACAACCTTTGAACAAGTTGATAGGGTGGTAAAACAATCATGAATACTTCAATAACGATTCGTAAAGCGACGTCTGAGGATGTTGCTTTAATTCTGGGTTTTATTCAGCAACTTGCTGACTATGAAAAATTGTCTCATGAGGTCGTTGCGACTGAGGCAGATCTGCGCAATACCTTATTTGGCGATAATCCGGTTGCACATGTGGTGATTGCCGAAGCTGATGGTGAGCCAGCGGGTTTTGCTTTGTATTTTTATAATTTCTCCACGTTTCTGGGTAAGCCCGGATTGTACCTTGAAGACTTATTTGTTAATCCCAAATACCGAGGACTAAAAATTGGTAAGTCATTACTTATTCATCTGGCGAAAACCGCGCTAGAGCAAGGTTGTGGTCGTTTTGAGTGGTCGGTGCTGGATTGGAATACACCTGCCATAGAGTTTTATCGTGCTATGGGTGCTTCTGGCATGGAGGGGTGGACGATACAACGTGTGACTGGCGACGCACTGGTAGAGCTTGCAGCCAAAGCACCATAAATAGCGAGAGAGAAGACAGTTCTTCTCCCCACCCAAAATCATTAGGCTTTTAGCACAGCTTAATCGGGTGGGGGATTGGGTTTTTAAAAATGAAGGTCCCTGTAAAGGGAAGATTGTGGCATGGAGATTGCCAAAAAAGACACCTGTTCTGTTGCCAAATAGATGAATGGTTGGCGAAATATTTTCTATTATTAGTAAGAATACAAGGCAAAGCCAGACTAAGCCTTAGCTAAATTAAGAAGGAACAAAATGGAAGACTTGAAGTGTAAATACCATCCTGATGCTTCTGCATCTTGGTACTGTGGACGCTGCGATGTGCCTTTTTGCATGAGTTGCGTACCAGAAAACAAAAAGCATCATACACCACGTTGTACTCTGTGCCGTAACGATTTAGAGCTGCTTGGCATTCGAGATGTGATCACGCCATTTTGGTTTAAGCTAGGACATTTCTTTTTCTATCCATTCCATACAACCCTGTTAACCTTCAATATTATTATGACAGTGTTGTTTATGCTCATTCCAGACTTTTTGTTTGCACCTGTCATACAGTTGCTTTGGTTGGCATATCTGGTCAAAGTGGGCTTTGCAGTGATGGAATACACCGCCAGTGGACATCTTGATGTGGTTGAATGGAAAAAAATAACGGCCATTAATACCAACTCTGCTTTTTTAAAGCTCATGATTGTGTATCTGATCATGGGCCTCGTGTTATGGAAAATCAGTGCCTACAGTAATGTATTAGCCATCATTACGGGTATTTTCTTTATCTTGGGATATCCTGCGACCAATATTATTTTATGTATTGACAGATCTATCCTAAGGGCTGTTAATCCATTACGAATTATTCATATAATGCTATCCATTGGTGGCAGTTACTGGATTCTTTTTTTATTGCTATTACTACTCAACACCAGTTTGTTTTATGGCATTGAATTAATCGATAGCAACTTGTCCAGTTTGGTGAGTGATCCTCTACTGATATTCTTTTTGATTTATGTGTCCTTAGTGACTTTTAGAATGTTTGGTTATGTCATTTACCAATATCATTTCGAGCTGGACTTTTCTGTGCATCGCGATAGTTTGCATCAAAACATTCGTTCTCATGGGCGTCATACCAGTGAGCTTATGGATGAGCAGCAGGAACTCAATGAGCAAAGTGGTGGCGTGACCGAGGCAGAAATATGCATACAGGAAGGTCGCTATGCTGAGGCCGAAAGTTTGTTAAGACAAGCCATTGAAGAAGATGTTCAAGATAAGCAAGCTTACGATCTGCTGTACAAGCTTTATCAGCTGCAAGGTAAAACCAAATCTTATACTTCTCTGGCGTTACAACATTTAGATGCACTGGCTACACGTAATGCATTGCCTCAAATGCGAGAAGTATTTTTGAAAGCACAGGGTGTTGATTCTGGTTTTGTTCCCAAGCATCCCAAGATCATTCATTTATTGATTCGCAGTTTATCGAAGAAAGATGATGTTAAGTTATGCTACGCGTTGATGAACCATCTAAAGAAACACTATATTGATTATCCTGGTTTAGCTGATGCCTGCTTTACCTGTGCTAAGTTAATTACAGAAAAGTTAAATCGCCGAGAAGAGGCCGCAAAAATTATTCGGTGGGCGTTAAATGTGGCTAAAGGTGATTTAAAGACAACAATGGAAGGCTATCTAAAACTGCTTTAAAAAGGCGAGAGCTTTGAGCTCTCGCTGATATTGGTTACATCATTTTAAGCTTTTCTAACATGGGCAGCGCTTCTTCTAAAACATGTTGATAAGAAGAACGTTGCTTGGCCCGTTCATAGTAATCTACAATTTGGGGGTAGTCGTTAAACGGATACAACTGTTGTGCGTAAAACAAGGTCGGTATTGCTGCACAGTCGGCCATGGTAAAGTCGTCGCCAGCCAACCATTGATGATCGGCCAACAACTGACTCATTTCACTGTAGCTGTAGTCGATGTGTTTTTGGGCTTTTGCTAGCGCTTCTTTATCCTGCTCTTCTTCTGGCTTCATTGAGGCAAATAATAACGTCACTGTTGGATTGTTGAGATAAAGATCCATTTTTCGATCAATTGATCGAACGAGCGCCGCCGACTCAAGATCTTTTGGGATCAATTGAGAACCATGCTGAACTTCTAGATATTCTACGATGCTGGTTGATTCTGGAAGGTAACTCCCATCTTCTTTCTTGAGTAAAGGTATCTTCCCTAAAGGATAAACTTGAGCAAACTCTTTTTGTACGGCTTTATCGAGCAACATGATGACATTGCGTTTAAACTCGAGCTCTTTTTCGTAAAGAGCGAGTAAAACCTTTTGTGAGTAAGTTGAAAAGGGAGCGTAATAGAGTTCCATTAGTTTCTCCTATCGTTGTATCTCTGAATTGAAGATATCAGGCATTGACTTCAGTCAGCTTGTTTAAGTTATCAAGGCAGCCATTCCAACCCATCTGATGTTTATCGCACATTTCCTGGTCGGGAAACTCAGTATGAAGCAGAGACAGTTTCGAACGCTGCTCATCAATCGAGGTAAAGTCTACCTGTACTTTAGTTTTAGTCGGGCTGTCTTTCCACTGCCAGCTAAAGGTTAAGTTTTTATCCTTTTCAATATTGAGATAATGACCTTCGATAATATGTTGGCTACCGTCAGGATCTTGCATGACGATTTGATAATTGCCGCCTTCTTTTAAATCGACTTCAGCATGTGGAACCGTCATGTCTCCAGGGGCGAACCAACGGGCAATGACGTCTATATTTGACCAGGCGTTAAATAATTCGCTAACAGGGATGCTGAATTCTCTTTCGATAGTAAGCTGATGCATGATTAAACCTCTTAAGTATTGTCATTTGCTGGAGTGATTAGGTCGTCCAGCGTATCCAGTCGTTGTTGCCAAAAATTACGATAAATTGATACCCAGTCGAGTGCTGGGGCCAGTTGTTCGGGAGCTAAAGTGCAGTAGTGGATTCTGCCATCTACCCGGCGCTGAAGGATCTTCGCTTTCTCTAGGATTTTTACGTGCTTTGATACGGCCGCCATCGACATATCAAAGGGAGCACTTAGCTCGCTAATCGTGCGTTCTTTCTCTGCGACCAAGTGAACAATCTGGCGGCGTGTTTTATCGGCCAGAGCCATAAAAACGCGATCTAGAGCTTCTTCTGAGTCGTGATGCAACGTTAATCCTCAATAGATATTCAACCATTTGGTTAAGTATTGATCGTTTTGGTCTTATATTCAACCTTTTGGTTAAATGTTTTTTTGTTCAATTGAGAACCAAGGTAAAAAATCACGACAAATTAGGCATGTAGCGTTATTAAGAGTTTGGTAGAGTCTGTGTGGCGGGGAGCCAGATGATAGGAAGCTATCGTTCTGGCATAAGAAGTTTGAAGATGAGAATAAGAAACTATGAAAAAAGCGCTCTATCGTTACAGCCGAAAGATCCATAAGTGGGCGGGTATTGTCATTGGTTTGCAAGTGTTGTTATGGATATCCGGCGGCGTTGTGATGAGTGTCATACCTATCGAAATCGTGCGTGGGAATCATCTGCATCAACCTCTTAAGTCTGGAGAAGGGCAATTTGATCATGAATACTCTATTGATCAATTGCTCAAAGAACATGAGATACAGCCTACTCAAATCAAATGGCGTTGGATAGCCGAAACGCCGATTTACGAAATAAAAGATAAGCAACAGACTCGATATTTTAATGGTGGGACAGGCCAGGCGATTGTACAAACCGATGAAGCTCGAGTTCGTGAACTAGCTGCTATGTACTACACAGGTGATGAGTCTATTGTTGAAGTTTCTACTCTGACAGAGAAAGTGAGAGAAGCAGGTAGTATTCGCTTACCAGCATGGTCGGTCAGATTCGATGATACCTGGAATACTACTTTTTACTTATCTTCGGTGACGGGTGAGCTGATGCGAGTAAGAAGTGATATCTGGCGATTTTATGATTTCTTCTGGATGCTGCATATTATGGACTATGACGAGCGTAAAGATTTTAATAATCCATTACTGATTTCTTTTGCCATTTCAGGATTTATTTTTTCAGTTACTGGCGTGATATTATTGTTTCAGGTTTTTCGACGTCGTGATTTTATCTTTTGGAAAAAAGCATAAGATAGTTAAGTACAGCTAACAATATAAATCATGCTCACAAACAAATCATCTCAATTAAGAGATGATTTGTTTAACTCTAATTCACTTCCTTGATGATTGATTTTTATACTGCCATACTCAAATAAGATATCTCATCTTTATATCATTATTTGAGTTTCATTGAGCAAATATTGCTTAAGGAAATAGCAGAGTCAAGGATATTTCATGCAACTTGAACTGGCCAACCAGGTAGATGATTCCACTGCTGAAACTTCTCTCTCAGAAAAAACGAAAAACTATGCTTGTAGAGATTTTTCTAATGTCAGCTTTGTTAGCCAACAGCTAGATGGAACCGACTTCTCTTTTTGCCAGTTAGAAGGAGCTAACTTTGCCCAGGCCAGTTTAAAAAACTGTCGTTTTTTTTGCGCAAACCTGGAAGGTGCCGATTTAAAAGACGCACTTTTTCTTAATGAAGAACAGTTTTCTGGTGCCAATCTTGCCTATTGTCAGTTGCCAGATGATATAAGCTTTACCGCGATTGAAAGTGCAGAGAAAAACGCTGATGACTTGCGTCGCAACTTTCTTACTGTGGCTCTTATGTGCCTTTATTCATGGTTGGCGATAGGTTCAACAACCGACGTTGATCTGTTACTCAATGAGAGCACCGTATTTTTTCCTTTAATTGAGATGTCATTGCCAACGGTTGGCTTTTATTATGTGGCACCTCTTTTATTATTCATCGTTTCTTTTGCTTTTAATATACAGCTCACTAACTACTGGAAAAAAGTTTCACTGCTACCTTCTATCTTTCCTGATGGTACAAAAGTTATCAGCAAGGTGAATGCATCGATTTTTGGTAAACTTATCGAAGCATACTCACCTTTTTTGCGAGCTACATCACGGCGAAAAAGCTCAGAAAAATTAAAGGTAGTAATAGCGACCTTCCTTATTTTTTCAGCTACACCGGTTACTTTATTGTGCTACTGGTTTTCGTTTCTAAAACGACATGACTGGATTGGATCAAGTTTGCACTTGATTTTGTTATCTATCATTGTTCTCCACACTTTTTACTTGCTGGCTCTTATTAAAAATCATTTTAAGACACGTAGTAAAATTCATGTAGGCTATTCTTTCACCATACCTTGCTTTATTTTAGTCGCATCGCTATCTCTGATAACCATTGCTAATTGCTTCTATCAAATACCTTATCCATTCAACGCAAACATAGATGTTAGAAATGAAGTACTAAGCCAACGGTTGGAGAATACAAACGACAAGGATAATGAGCTTGTAAAACAAAAAAGTGTCAATATTTCTCACTTAAATCTGAAGTTTGCATCTTTCCGAAAGTCAACGCTTCAAGGCAGTGATATTGTCGATTCCGATCTAGAGTTCTCGATATTGCAACATGCAGATTTCAGTTACTCGAACCTGGCTAAGTCCATATTAAGCAATACCAAGATGGAGCATATTAAGTTAGGAAATGTCATTGCTAATCGAGCCAGGTTCGTTAACGCTTCCATGCCTTTTGCGGTCATGTCGGATGGTGACTTTCATCTGGCTGATTTCCGTTCGGCCAGATTAACGGGGGCAAAAATGTCTAATAGTCACCTCTCTCGTGCTGATATGACCGAAGCCGCTTTAGATTTTGTTACCGCTAATAAGGCTGACTTTTCTATGGCTATTATGCGGCATATTACCATGAATCAGGCTCAGGCAAACCAGGCCAACTTTTATTTGGCAGACTTGAAAGATGCGCACGTTTGGAAAACCACAATGAATCAAAGTCGCTTTATATTGGCCAGACTGCATCGCAGTAATTTTACTCACTCATCTTTTAATCAGGCTGACTTTTCTCAAGCGGACTTTAACCAAGCTTTGTTCATTGATACCAATGCGCGACAAGCCATTTTCTATTCGAGCAAATTACTGCATACCGACTTCTCTAACGCCGATCTGAAAGGGGCACATTTTGCTGGTGCACAGATCCAAAAAAGTTCTTTTTCAGGTGCTGATTTATCAGGGGCTGATTTCTCTGGAGCCTGGTTTGATGAAGTGAACTTATGCGGTGCGAACTTAACTTCAGCAAAGGGCTTAACCATTGCTCAGTTAAAGCATAGCTATATTGATGCTAAAACAAGATTGCCAAATTCTCTTGCCGTACAGTTAGGTCTACAGAGGAGTTCATCATGTACTATCGATTAGTATTGGTTTTTCTTCTGTTGAGTTGGGTCAATAGTTGCCATCAAGCTCAAAAGAAAGATAAACACCCTGATGCTATACGGCTTTCTCAGTTTATTGGTCCTTATCTTACTCAACACAAGATGAGTGGGATGCCTGCTGAGTCTTTAACTCGACTAGATAATGAACCTTGGCACTTTCAGTTTTCTCCATTACCTGAACCTCTAAAAATTGGGGTTTTGTTACCAAATAATCCAGAGCATGATCTCGCATGGCAACCCGTGGTATCTAGTATTTATGCAGAAGCAAAAAAGTGGAACATTAATGTTGTTCTAAAGTATAGCGACGGCTACTCAGCAATTTCACAGCATCAACATCAATTCCAACAGCTATTAGATGAGAGTGTGGATGCCATTATTCTGGCTTCGATGCATTATCGGGCAATGGATGAGCTAGTTTTAGCAGCCACCAAAAATCAATGCTTCAAGCAAGATAATCAAGAAAGCATAGTTCCCGTTATTGCGGTGGTCAATGATATCTATGCCCAGGCGGTGTGTGGAAAAGTAATGGTTGCCTTCTCAGATATGGGAAAAAAGGTCGGAGAGGCTATTATTCAAGATGCGATTAAGAGTAAAAAAGATAAAGTTCGTGTAGCTTTTTTTCCTGGTCCGATCAATGCCGGATGGGCTCCAGAAAGTTTATATGGTTTTGTCGAGGCTTTACGAAGCTTTTCTGGAGAGTTTGAATTGATTGAGCCTCGATGGGGAACCCCTGAGGCAGAAAAGCAACGGGAGTTAATCGAAGATGTTATGGCCAAAAATATTCATGTGGATTATATCGTTGGCAACGCTGTTGCTGCCGAACAGGCTGCGCATATTTTAGCGACCATGGGCCATGAAGATATTACTCAGGTTTTTGCAACCTACTATAGTCCTGCATTAACCGACGAAATCGAGCGAGGGTTAGTAAAAGCTGCGCCTTCGGATCAACCACAATTATTAGGTCGGCTGGCTTTGCAAATGGCCATTAAATTTATCAACAAGCCTAAGCCTGATTCTCTGCCTTTTCGTATCGCGCCTAATATTCCAATGTGCAGTAAACGCAATTTGTCGACAACTTGCTAAGGCATTGTTGGTGTCTAAGCAATAAGAGGAGGAGTATGTAATGCCTGGTTATGGATTGTTAAGTAATCTCAGCCCTTCGTTATTGGCACTATCTGAACACGAAACGGCTCGGTTTCCAGCAGTTATTGATACTTTATATAACTATGAAACCTTTTTAAACAAAGTGAAGTCGCAGCCTATTGCGAGCTTCGAACCCTCACAACGTAATGCGAGGGTGGCTGTTATCGGAGCCGGGCAAGCGGGTATGGTTGCGGCCTACGAGTTGTTAAGGGCAGGACTTAAACCTGTCGTGTTTGAAGCATCGTCAAGATTGGGAGGACGCGCCTGGTCGAAAACACAAGATGATGCCGAAGGCGCAATTGCCGAGATGGGGGCAATGCGATTTCCCCACACGGCTGCATTTACTCATTATGTAAATGAGTTTGATCTGACCCTAAGTAATAAATTTCCAGATCCAGGCAAGGTGCCAACATTGCTTTACTATCAAAATGAGCGTTTTCGGTGGGAGCCAAACGCCTCACAGCCACCGGGCATCTTTGCACAAATTCAAAAAGACTGGGAAAACTTTTTAAGTTCGTTAGGCGTCGATGAGATTACTGCTTGCTTACGCAATGGCCAATACCAGCAGGCACAATCTCACTGGCAAGGGCTGATCACCCGATACAAAGATGTTAGTTTCTTAACGGCTATTGTTGAAGGCATTCCTAAGTGGGGTACAAAGCAGCTGGGAGCCTTTGGAGCATTAGGGATTGGTAGTGGTGGATTTGGTCCTTTGTATCAGGTTTGTTTTTTAGAAATGCTAAGGTTGATTGTTGACGGACTCGAGTACAAGCAACAATTGCTGCTTGAAGGCATCTCCAGCCTGCCGAAAAACTTTTATGAAAAAGAAGTTCTGACACCTGATGGTGAACATCTTTCTTTAAGAAAACTCGATTCTATTCGATGGAAACATGAAGTGGCTGCACTTGAGTACTTGGGCGATAGTAGCCATAGAATCAAGTTGTCTTTTGCTGATAGAACGATTGAAGAAGAAGTGTTTGATTCGGTTATTGTTGCTACGACTACGCGTTCCATGGAAGTGATGGGAATGACGTTAGGTAACACCATCAAAGAGCCCGTAAAAAATGGTGTACGAAAAGTTCATATGATGAACTCATCAAAAATGTTCGTCTTTACTGAGGATAAGTTTTGGTTAAAAGATAAATCCTTACCGCAAAATATTCAGACCGATGAACTGGTGCGCGGTCTCTACTGTCTGGATTATGGAAAGCAAACTGATAAAGGCGTGTTGCTTGTTAGCTATACCTGGGGAGATGACTCAACCAAGTTGATAGCCATTGAACCGGAGCAACGTTATCAATTGCTGTATGACAATATAAAGGACATCTGTCCCGAGTTTGCACAACACATTGATCGAGATAATGCTCGTGTGATGAATGTCGATTGGCAACGAGAACCCCATTATTACGGTGCGTTTAAAGTGGATTACCCTGGGCAAGAAACTTACGTTAGAGATTTGTATTATCAATTTCAGACTTCATTACGCAAAGCCGATTGCATTTCTTTCGATACAGGTGTGTATCTGGCTGGAGACAGCGTGTCATGGCAAGGTGGTTGGACTGAAGGTGCGTTGCAAACTGGTATCAATGCGGCTTGTGCCGTTGCCCATCATCTGGGTGGAAAAGTCATTGAGGAATCGCCGTTAACGCAAAACCCGGCGAGTTATGAATATTAAGCGGTGAACTAACACGGAAGTTAATTAAAGAATACTCCACCTGACGGGGTCAGGTGGAGTGACTACAGGAGATTATTTTTTGATACCTAACAGATCAAAGAAGAAGGCATATTCAAGAGCCTGTTCTTTGTAACGACGGAAACGACCTGAAGCGCCACCGTGGCCTGCTTCCATATTGACATCAAACAACAAACGATTATCGTCAGTTTTAAAGTCTCTTAATTTGGCAACCCACTTAGCTGGTTCGAAGTATTGTACTTGAGAATCGTGCAAACCCGTGGTGACTAAGATATGAGGATAGTCCTGCTTTTTGACGTTGTCATAAGGAGAATAAGACAGCATATAGTCATAAGAGTCTTTGTTGTTAGGATTTCCCCACTCATCGTATTCATTGGTGGTTAAAGGAATACTTTCATCTAGCATGGTAGTAACCACGTCAACAAAAGGAACATGAGCTGCCAGGCCCAGATAGCTCTTTGGTGCCATATTAGCGATAGCGCCCATGAGCAGACCACCGGCACTGCCGCCAACCGCGAAGACCTTGTCTTTTGCGCCATACTTTTGTTCAACTAAAGCTTTTGTGACATCAACAAAGTCAGTAAAAGAGTTCTTTTTGTTGAACATCTTGCCGTTCTCATACCATGGACGTCCAAGCATCTGACTACCACGAACATGGGCAATAGCATAAACAACACCACGATCCAGTAGAGACAATCGAGAAGCCGAGAAGGAGGGTTCTATTGTGACACCGTAGGAGCCATAACCATACTGATAGATAGGATTGGTTCCATCTTTCTTGAATTTGTCTTTACGGTAAACGATGGATACAGGAACTTCTACACCATCACTCGCTTTGATAAAGATACGTTCGCTGTGATAGTTCTCTGGTTTAAAGTCTCCAATGACTTCATCTCTTTTTCTTAGCGTTTTCTCACCCGTTTTTAAGTTATAGTCGTAGACGCTAGAAGGTGTTGTCATAGAGCTATAGTAAAGTCTTAAAGTATCTGTGTTTTGCTCATAGTTAGCACTAAAGCCTGCGACAAAAACATCATCATCAAAGGTTACAGGTGTTTCTTTGCCTGTTTTCCATTCGATGGTTTTTATCTGAATTTGTCCACGAACTTTTTGCTTGGTAACCAGATAGTTTTCGAACAGCTCAAAATCCTGGAAGTATACGTCTGGGTTGTGGGCAATAACTTCTTCCCACTTGGAACGATCCGCTGTGTGATCTTTATGTACCTTCATCAAACGGAAGTTTTTAGCCTTCCAGTTTGTTCGAATGTAGAACCAGTCACCCAGCTTTCCATAAGCGTATTCGATATTTTCTTCAAGAGGAGCGAAAGGCTTAAACTCAGCATCTGGTGTATCGGCGTTTATCATTGATGCACCCTGTGTCGTAGTGCTGGAATGATAAATAGAAATCGTTGAACGATCTTTTGACTTCCCTATGCCGGTATAAAAGCTTGTATCTTTTTCTTCATAAACCAAGACGTCATCTTTTTGATCCGTACCTAGTTTGTGACGATAGACCTGATAGCCGAGTAGAGTCTGTGGATCTTTTTTGATGTAAAAAACTGTTTGATTGTCGTTGGCCCAAACGATACCACCGTCGGTACCTGTGAGTTTGTCTGCCAGCATTTCGCCAGTTTCGAGATTCTTAAACTCAACGGTATAAATACGACGACTCAAAGTATCCGTTGAATAAGCTAAAAGCTTGTTATCGGGGCTGACTTCAATGTCGCTTAATGCGAAGTAATCATGACCTTCGGCCAATACATTTTCATCAAGAATGATTTCTTCTTTTTGCTTGCTTTTGTCTTTGTTACGAACAAAAACAGGGTATTCTTTGTCGCCCTCATAGCGAGTGGAATACCAGTAGCCATTTTCTAGAGCTGGAACGCTAGAGTCATCTTTCTTTAAGCGACCGATTAATTCGTCGTATAGTTCTTTCTGGAATTGCTCGGTATGAGCCATGACGGCTTTGGTATATTTATTTTCTGCTTCGAGGTGAGCGAGAATTTCTTTGTCTTCGCGCTTATCGTCGCGCATCCAATAATAGTCATCGATACGCTTATCGCCGTGAATATCCATCGGGTGAGGGCTTTTTTTGGCGACAGGAGCTGCTGGTTGGGTTGGTTGAGTCATGGCTTTATCTGGCGTTGCTTGTGTTTTGGCTGGCTGAGACGCAGTATTGGCAGAATCACATCCTGCTAATGTTATGGTTCCAGTCAGCAAGACTAGGGATAGTTTGTTCATAAATATACTTCTCTTATTTTGTCGCTTCTTTATCAGCTATATGTTTTGAGGGCGATAAATCGGAGGCTATATCATCGTTCTAAATAGTTAAAAATGATGTCGTAGAATCGTAACGCATTGTATCAATTCATTGCATCCCATAATTTTGGTTATTAAATCCTACTAAAACAACTACTACTTACTTGATATTCTCACTGAGTTAGTCCTTTAGGTATTACCGTTAGACTACTGAATCAGAAAGCCTTTTTCTCGGGATATAAACTCTTTGTTATCAAGCTCCTATATCCTTTAGTGATAGGTTTCCCAAAGCTAATCATGAGTGAGTGTCTCAACTGGTATTGACAACGTTAGTGGAGTCTTCAATCGAGAATGAGACAGCTTCCTCAGTGTAACGAGATTTTTGAGATACGCAAGATGCCTGCGCATAAATTCTACTCGCATGCCAAGTGCCATATTTGTTATACTACTACCCCGTCTTGATACTACTCTTCGCAAGATACCAAAATTGACCAATTGTTACGCTAAACTCCTTAATAGAAGCGGGGTTTGGCTGGTTTTTATTTGTTGATTGTCAGGTCAATTGCGCGTGCAGGTAGTTAATTATTTTATCGGTGCTCAGACAACCTGAGTGCTGACTCGTTAAGTTTTTTCGGTAAACCGAGGTCGTTTTACACAATGGGTGGGTTTTGATGGCTACGAAATTTATATTTGTTACTGGTGGTGTGGTTTCTTCGTTGGGTAAGGGCATCGCATCAGCCAGCTTGGCAGCAGTATTAGAAGCACGTGGCTTAAAAGTCACTTTGCTGAAATTGGACCCCTATATCAATGTTGATCCGGGTACTATGAGTCCTTTTCAGCACGGTGAAGTTTATGTGACTGATGATGGTGCCGAAACCGACCTGGATTTAGGGCATTACGAACGTTTTGTTCGTACCCGTATGTCACAAAAGAACAACTTTACCACCGGTCGAGTGTACGCCGATGTATTGCGCAAAGAGCGTCGCGGTGATTATCTGGGTGGTACGGTACAGGTTATTCCTCATATTACTGACGAAATTAAACGTAAAGTTATCGAAGGCGCTGGCGATGCTGATGTTGCCATGGTCGAAATCGGTGGTACCGTTGGTGATATTGAGTCCCTTCCTTTCCTTGAAGCGATTCGTCAGTTAGGTTTTGAATTAGGTCGTGAACGCGCTTTGTTCATGCATTTAACCTTGTTGCCTTATATCGCGACTGCTGGTGAGTTGAAAACCAAGCCTACCCAACACTCTGTTAAAGAGTTGCGCTCTATTGGTATTCAGCCAGACATCTTGATTTGCCGTTCAGATCGCCAATTACCCCCTAGCGAAAAAGCTAAAATTGCCTTGTTCACTAACGTCGAAGAAAAAGCCGTTATCTCGATGAAAGACGTGGACAGCATTTACCGCATTCCTTCTTTATTGAATTCTCAAGGCTTGGATCAGCTCATTTGCGAGCGCTTCAATCTGGATGTGTCTGAAGCCAATCTGGATGAGTGGGAACAGGTTCTTTATGAGCAGGCGAATCCAAAAGGTGAAGTGACCGTTGCTATGGTCGGTAAATACATGGATCTGACTGACGCCTACAAATCATTAACTGAATCCCTTATTCATGCAGGCTTGAAAACACGCCTCTCAGTTAATATTGAATACCTTGACGCCGAAGATGTTGAGAAGAAAGGGGCTGAGAAAGTCCTGGGTAACGCCGATGCGATCTTGATCCCTGGTGGTTTTGGTGAGCGTGGCGTTGAAGGCAAAATATTGTCGGCAAAATATGCCCGTGAAAATAACATTCCTTACTTGGGTATTTGTTTAGGCTTACAGGTTGCTGTTATCGAGTATGCACGTAACGTTGCCAAGCTTGAAGACGCTCACAGTACAGAGTTCGAAATGGAGACACCCCATCCGGTTGTTGGTTTGATCACTGAGTGGATCAACGAAGATGGTTCTGTTGAAACCCGTGATGAAAGTTCTGATCTGGGTGGCACTATGCGTTTAGGTGCACAACCTTCAGAACTGGTTGGTGGTACTCAGATGCGCGAAATTTACGGCAGTGATGTGATTGTTGAGCGTCATCGTCATCGTTACGAAGTGAACAATAATTACATTGAGCGTTTAGAAAAGGCGGGTCTTAAGATCTCTGGCTTCTCTGCGGCTCAACATCTGGTAGAAACTTTAGAGCTACCGGGTCACCGTTGGTATGTTGCTTGTCAGTTCCACCCTGAGTTCACGTCAACGCCACGTGATGGCCATCCGTTATTTACTGCGTTCGTTGATGCGGCGCGCAGCTATAACGACGAAAGAAACGCTTAATTTAAAACGAGGATCAGATTATGGAACTATGTGGGTTTAAAGTCGGTATCGACCAACCTTTCTTTTTGATTGCTGGTCCTTGTGTGATCGAAAGTGAACAGTTGGCGCTGGATACTGCGGGTTACTTAAAAGAAGTCACCCAACGTCTGGGCATTCCTTTTATCTATAAGTCGAGTTTTGATAAAGCGAATCGCTCATCTCATGCCAGTTTTCGAGGTCCAGGACTAGAAGAAGGCATGCGCATTCTTCAGGCCGTTAAAGATCAAATTGGCGTGCCTGTGCTAACCGATGTTCACGAAGATACACCGATGAATGAAGTAGCCAGTGTTGTTGATGTATTACAAACACCGGCTTTTCTTGTTCGTCAGACCAATTTTATTCAACGAGTGTGTGAGGCGGGGAAGCCCGTTAATATCAAAAAGGGCCAGTTTCAGGCTCCTTGGGATATGACGCACGTTGTGAATAAGGCAAAAGCGACAGGTAATGAGCACATTATGGTGTGTGAGCGTGGTGCATCCTTTGGATACAACACTCTGGTGTCGGATATGCGTGGTTTAGCGATTATGCGTGAAACGAATTGTCCAGTTGTATTTGATGCTACGCATTCAGTTCAGCAGCCCGGTGGACAAGGCGCAACCTCTGGCGGACAGCGAGAGTTTGTACCTGTACTGGCTCGAGCGGCTATAGCGTCGGGTGTTGCGGGCATCTTTATGGAAACTCACCCAGTCCCATCCGAAGCAAAAAGCGATGGACCGAATGTGTTTCCTATGCACCAGATTGAAACCTTATTGAGTACCTTAAAAGCCATCGATGATAGTGTGAAATCCGCAGGCTTTATTGAGCACTCGTTGGAAGTTTGATTTTTAAAGCACCGATTATCGGTGCTTTTTTGCATTTTGATTATTAGGAATTGAGGAAAGTTTAATGACAAAGATCGTTGATATTAAAGCTAGAGAAGTATTGGACTCACGTGGTAATCCCACGGTAGAAGCTGATGTGATTCTGGAAGGTGGAGTTGTAGGTTCTGCTTGTTCTCCTTCTGGTGCCTCTACTGGCTCAAGAGAAGCTTTAGAATTACGTGACGGTGATAAATCTCGCTACCTTGGCAAAGGCGTTTTAAAGGCCGTTGCTAATATCAATGAGAACATTAAAAGTGCATTGGTTGGTCAGTCTGTTGATGATTTAACAGCATTAGACAACATGATGTTAGAGCTTGATGGAACTGAAAACAAAGCTAATCTGGGTGCTAACGCAATCCTGGCTGTTTCTTTGGCTGCGGCAAAAGCTGCTGCAACAGCGAACGGTAAAGCCTTGTATGAGCACATTGCTGGCGACAAAATGAACATGCCTGTACCTATGATGAACATCATCAATGGTGGAGCTCACGCTGACAACAATGTTGATATTCAAGAGTTTATGATTTTGCCTGTAGGCGTTCCTTCTTTCGCAGAAGCACTACGTTGTGGTACCGAAATTTTCCACGCATTGCGCAGTGTATTAAAAGAAAAAGGTCTCAACACTTCTGTCGGTGACGAAGGTGGTTTTGCACCTAACCTGGGTTCAAATGAAGAAGCCCTTGAAGCCATTGTTGAAGCGACTAAACGTGCTGGTTACACATTAGGTGAGCAAGTATTCTTGGGCTTAGACGTTGCTAGTTCTGAGTTCTACAAAGATGGTAAATATCAGTTAGATGGAGAAGGCAAGAGCCTGACGTCTGCTGAGTTCGTTGACTTCATGGCTGACTTGGTTGATCGCTATCCAATCATCTCTATCGAAGACGGTATGGATGAAGGCGATTGGGACGGCTGGAAGTTATTGACCGAAAAACTGGGCGACAAAGTTCAGTTGGTTGGTGATGACTTATTCGTTACCAACACCAAGATCTTACAAGAAGGTATCGACAAGGACATCGCTAACTCTATTTTGATCAAAGTTAACCAAATCGGTTCTTTGTCAGAAACTTTAGCAGCGATCAAAATGGCTCAAGAAGCGGGCTACACAGCGGTTGTTTCTCACCGTTCAGGTGAGACAGAAGATACAACGATTGCTGATTTAGCGGTTGCGACTGCGGCTGGTCAAATTAAAACAGGTTCACTATGTCGTAGTGACCGAGTTGCAAAATATAACCAGTTACTTAGAATTGAAGAGATGCTAGGTGAAAAAGCTGTTTATCCTGGCCGTGATGCATTCAATTGTTTCTAACCGAAAGGAGTGAGGGTTTCCTCAACAACTGAACGATGAAGTGGTGGGCAATATTACTGTTAATTTTAACCGCATTGCTGCAAATACGTTTGTGGTCAAATGATGGCGGTATTGCCGAGCTACGTCAGTTAGAAACAAAGGTTGCAGAACAAAAGCAAGCGAACGAAATGCTACGTCGACGTAACGCCGATTTGCGCAAGCAGGTTGATGCGTTACGTTCGAGCGAAGCGGCTATAGAGCAGTATGCTCGTCAACATCTAGAAATGATCAAACCGGGTGAAACCTTTTATCGGTTTACACCACCTCGCAACTCTCGTTAGCGCCATCTATTCACAAGGCGTGATTTTCAGGGAGCCTTTCATGTTTCAATGTGTAGTAACTTCGTACAGCCTCGTGGAATTCGGAGTTATCGTTTTATGTCGATGAATAAAACTTCTATCTGGGCAGTGATTCCTGCGGCGGGAACGGGCAGCCGTATGCAGAGTGAACAACCTAAACAATACCTGCCATTACTGGGACGTCCTGTTCTGGAATACAGTCTGCAACTTTTTCTTCAACATCCAGCCATCGAAGGGGTGGTCGTTGCTTTGTCGTCTGATGATCCCTACTGGCAAGATATTGATGCCACTTTAAGATCTAAAGTGATATGCGTTGACGGTGGTGCAGAACGTTCTGACTCTGTACTTAATGCAGTAAAAGCCATTGATGATCCTGACGCCTGGGTGCTTGTTCATGATGCTGCCAGACCTTGTCTGACAGCGGCAGAGATCGATGATTTATTAGCTCAACGTCGTGAGTTTTCTGATGGTGCTGTTCTTGGTGTTCCTGTCGTTGATACATTAAAGCGAGCGCAAGCGGGCGAGCCACTACAAATTGATTGTACGGTATCAAGAGAGGCTCTGTTCAGAGCTATGACACCACAGATGGCTCCCTTACAGACCTTGTTGCAGGCTTATGAGCAGTGTGCTCAGCAAGGGATTAAAGTCACCGATGAAGCTCAAGCTCTCGAGTCATCAGGGCGACAGTTAGGTATTGTGGTGGGACGCGCCGACAACATCAAAATAACTTACCCCGATGATATTGCTCTGGCAGAGTTTTATTTGCGACAACAGATTAACAAAGGGCTACGCGTCGAGCAGGATTCTGCTCAGTAGTCTCTAGCAAAAATAGGCAAAATACATGCTAAGAATAGGACACGGTTTTGATGCTCATAAGTTTGGTGGCGATAAGCCTCTGATATTGGGCGGTGTTGCAATTCCTGACTATCAGGGGTTATTGGCTCACTCTGACGGTGATGTCGTTTTGCATGCAGTGTGCGATGCTTTATTAGGTGCTGCTGCATTAGGAGATATAGGTACGCATTTTTCTGATCAAGACAGCGAGTTCGCCGATATCGACAGTCGTAAGCTGTTGCGACGAGTAATGAGTATGTTAGCGGATAAGCAGCTTCAGCCTGTGAATCTGGACATTACTATTTGCGCTCAAGCACCCAAAATGGCACCTCATATTGGAGCCATGCGACAAGTGATTGCTGATGACTGCGAGCTGGCGCTAGACGAGGTTAATGTTAAAGCAACAACCACAGAAAAAATGGGCTATGTGGGTCGTAAAGAAGGCATTGCCGTTCATGCGGTGACTTTGTTAATGCGTACCGAATCGTAACTTTTATCCTTTGAGAATAAGATCATGACCGAGTGGAAACCTGCCAACAAGCCAGTAATTGAGGCTGGGCAATATCGAACCACCGCCGAAGATTTTCGCGTTAAAGAACAACTTTCTTTTACTCCCAGTGGCGATGGCGAACATTGCTTATTGTATGTTGAAAAACGTGGTGCCAATACCACCTGGGTTGCACGACAATTAGCGGACTTTTTTGGCTTAAAAGAGCGTGATGTGAGTTATGCGGGATTGAAAGATCGTCACGCTGTTACTCAACAATGGTTTAGCCTGCACATGCCTGGCAAATCTAATCCAGATTCTTTGCCTGAGCACGAAGACTTTAAGGTCATAGAGCAAACCTGCAACAACAAAAAGCTTCGTCGTGGTGCTATCGCAAACAATCAATTCAGTCTTACTCTGCGTCATCTTCGCTGTAACCAAGACGAAGTAGAGCAACGACTGGCTCTCATTGCCAAACAGGGATTTCCTAACTATTTTGGTGCCCAACGTTTTGGCCATCAAGGCAACAACGTTAATAAAGCTATCGATATGCTTGAGAATGGGCGTCGAGTTAAAAAAAGCCAACGTTCCATTTATCTGTCTGCTTTGCGCTCAAAACTGTTTAATGATTATTTGAACGTGCGTATAGAACAAGACAGTTGGACTCGCCTGAGCCCGCAAGATCGTTTGATGCTTAACAACAGCCACTCTCATTTTACTATGACCAGTGACGATGAGCTGGCTGATATAGAACAACGTTTGCAACAAGGTGATTTACATATTGCTGGTCCTTTGCCCGGTGAAGATCTGGACCTGGCTTTATTGAGTGACCTTCATTTAACTGAAAGCTGGGAGCATTATATTGAGCTTTTGGCTAAAGCCAGAATGAAAACCGACTGGCGTTCACTTCGAGTGATTCCCGAGCAAATGAGCTGGAGCTGGCTGGATGAGCAAAGTCTGCAATTGGATTTTGCATTGCCATCAGGTGCCTATGCGACGGGGTTATTAAGCGAGCTTGGACAACTTGAAGATGCCATGGAAATTTGCCGAGTCGAAAACACGTCTACCGGCCAAGACTAGATTTTGGTCTGAGACTAAGGTCAACAGAAGATCCTATTGAAGAGTGGTAGAGCGGTAATGAACATTTTGCTAAGTAATGATGATGGATATTTTGCCGAAGGTTTAGGCCGTCTGGCAGAGCAATTGGCAGTTTCAAATCAAGTAACCGTTGTGGCTCCTGATAGAAACTGCAGTGGCGCGTCGAATTCTCTGACGCTGGAAGTGCCTATACGCTACAAGCAAACGTCGAATGGATTTTTTTCGGTGAATGGTACGCCTACCGATTGTGTTCATTTTGGCACCTACCATCTTATGTCTGAGCCGCCGGATATTGTTGTTGCGGGGACGAACGCTGGAGCAAATCTGGGCGATGATGTGCTTTACTCTGGAACCGTTGCTGCCGCGATGGAAGGACGCTCTTTGGGATTTCCTGCTATCGCTGTTTCATTGGTTGGATCAAATCATTACGACACAGCAGCCAAAGTGGTTGAGCGCGTTATAGAACGCCTCAAGCAACATCCTCTAGCGACGAATCGCATACTCAATGTCAATGTACCTGATGTTCCTTACGAAGAACTGGCTGGTTTTCAGCTAACCCGGTTGGGTCATCGTCATAGAGCTGATACTATTGTGCCTGCACAAGATCCCAAGGGACGTTCGGTTTATTGGATTGGTCCATCACCGGATGCACAAGATATGGGAGAGGGCACAGACTTTTATGCGGTGGCAAACCGCTATGTTTCTATCACGCCGCTGACTGTCGATTTGACGGCGTATGATAGCTTTAATCAGGTAGGGGAGTGGATGTCTGAACTATGAATTCTATCCATCTAAATGGCATTGGAATGACCTCGCAACGAACGCGCGAGCGGTTGGCGCAACGCTTACGTGACGAAGGCATTACCAACGAAACCGTATTAAATATCATTAGCTCAACGCCACGACATCTGTTTGTCGATGAAGCCATATCTCATCGAGCTTATGAAGATACCGCATTGCCAATCGGTATGGGGCAAACCATTTCGCAGCCCTTTATTGTGGCGCGTATGAGCGAGCTGCTATTGGAGTCAGGGCCGGTTAATCGAGTGCTGGAAATCGGTACGGGGTCGGGTTACCAAACCGCTGTATTGTCCCAGTTCTTTAATGAAGTCTTCACCATAGAACGAATTGGTCCTTTGCAACGGCAAGCACAAAAGCGTTTACGTCAGCTAAAACTGTTTAATATTCATTATTCTCATGGCGATGGATTTTTAGGCTGGCCGGATAAACAGCCATTTGATGCCATTATTGTCACGGCGGCACCGGAGCAGGTACCTGCGGCCTTGGTTGAGCAACTGGCAGAAGATGGACGCATGGTGATACCCGTTGGTCCACAAGGTGGCGCACAAACATTGCGCTTTATTCAAAAAACAGAAGAACAACTGGTTGAGCAGACATTGGAAGCCGTTAAGTTTGTTCCTTTGGTGAATGGAATTATTCAATGAAAATATTTTCTCCGATGTATGAGCGTTGTTTAAGATGGGCTCAACATCGACATGCTGTTTATTATCTTAGTGGTATGAGTGTTGCTGAATCGATCTTCTTTCCGATTCCGGTGGATGTCATGCTGGCACCCATGGCATTGGCTAAACGTGAAAAAGCCTTCTTTTATGCCTTTGTCTGCACGCTAACTTCTGTCGTTGGTGGTGTTATTGGTTATTTCTTAGGCTATTGGGCTTTTGATTCTTTAGTCATGCCAGTGCTTGAGTCTACGGGCTACATCACTCGTTATGATGAAGTGGTTAAGTGGTTTGAAGAATACGGTGTCTGGGTGGTCTTTATCGCAGGCTTTTCACCAATACCCTACAAATTGTTTACTGTCAGTGCTGGCGCCTTGCACATGGCGCTACTGCCGTTTTTGGTGGCTTCTATGATTGGCAGGGCTAGTCGATTCTTTCTGGTATCGGCGATGATGTATTACGGCGGCGATGCCATTGATCGTAAATTAAAGCAAACCATTGATTGGCTCGGATGGGTCGTCATTTTCCTTGCAGTGGCTGGCTATTTGATATACAAATATATCTAAGCTCAGAAAAATCATAGAGTTATTGCTTTTTCTTAAAGTGAAAAGCTAAGAGTAAGGTCGGTTTTAGAACCCTTTGGAATAAAAAGCTAGTTGATGGCAGTGTTCTGGTTATATTTTGTTCTGAAATAGGGTTCTTTATCGCGCTTCTGCACGGCTAGAAGGTTTGGGAAAGACCGATCAGGTAGCTAAGTGTGAATATTGACTCTTGATTTTGATTGAAGGTTCAGGCTGCCTCATTAAGCGGTTTCGATGGAGAGTCGATATGTTTAAAAGTTTAACCCGACTTTTTAACATTAAATTCGAGCAAGCGCCTTTCTGGCGCTGCTTTTCGCAGGTTATCTCAAAACGAATTTTGGGGTAGTTCATGTCGATTTATAATCAAAATAGACGAGCTATATTGGCTTCTGCGATGAGTTCCCTCCTTTTGTTGGGAGTGACTGGGTGCAGCCACAAATCGCCTGCGCCTGTGATCCACCTTTCTTCATCCTATCAATCCTCTGAGCTTGACAGAGAATCTCATCAGGGTAAGCAAAAACATTATAAAAACAAGGATATTCATAGAGTTAGGAGAGGAGACACACTGTATTCTATCGCCTGGCGCTATGGCCTGGATTACCGTTTTATTGCGAAGATAAATAAGATTGATTCTGATTATCAAATCTATCCAGGGCAAGAGCTTTTTCTTGCAAAGCAGCAATCAGGGGCTTCTATCGCGAATTTTAATGAACATGATTTGCGCAACTCGGTACTATCTGCGCTAGGAGTAAAAACTACCCCAAAAGTTGCTACAAAGCAGCCAAAAACGAAAGCCTTAAAAGTAAGTAAAAACTCACCCTCTAAGACTAAAGCGGTAGAGAATTCAATAAAAAAGAGCGCTTTATATACAAAAAATAAAAAAAATAGTCGACAAGCCACATCGAGATCGGTTAATCCTGAACCAGACGCAAGAAAAATTCGCAAATGGCTCTGGCCAACGAAAGGAGAATTGCTGAGTCGATTCTCACCAAAGGCAGGCGGAAATAAAGGTTTGGATATCTCCGGTAAAGATGGTGAACCTGTTCGAGCCGCTGCCCCTGGCAGAGTGGTTTACAGCGGTGGTGCGCTAAAAGGTTATGGAAATCTCATCATTGTGAAACATAACGAAGATTTCCTCAGCGCATATGCTCACAACAGCAAGATTCATGTTAAAGAAAACGAATTGGTTAAAGCTGGGCAAGTTATTGCCGATATAGGAAGAAGCGGGACCGATCAAAGTAAATTGCACTTTGAGATAAGATTTCGAGGAAAACCGGTCAATCCGCTGACTTATTTACCCAAATTATAAGTCGTCGTTTTGCGGCGGCAGCGGTATCAGGAAAAACAATACCGCTTTTTAACTGGACTATGCGTTTACGCATTTGGTGGAGAGCTATGTTATGAGTGACCAATTAGACACTTTGTATGGCGTTGGCTTGAGTGAATCCAACTCGAATCAAAAAGAGACGGAAACACAAGAGGCAGAAATAGCGACAGCAGAAACAGAGGCCGATTCTGGTCTGTCTGATGCTTACAGCGACTATCAGAAAGCTTACGATAAGTCTCTGGATGCGACTCAGTTGTACTTAGGAGAGATAGGAGCGTCTCCTTTGTTAACGGCCGAAGAAGAAGTTTTTTACGCCAGGAAAGCTCAAAAGGGATGTGAGAAATCCCGAGCTAAGATGATTGAAAGTAATTTACGTCTCGTTGTTAAAATTGCTCGCCGATATAATAACCGCGGCTTAGCATTACTCGATTTAATAGAAGAAGGCAACCTGGGTTTAATTCGGGCGGTCGAAAAGTTTGACCCCGAAAGAGGTTTCCGTTTTTCTACTTATGCGACTTGGTGGATTCGACAAACCATTGAGCGCGCCATCATGAATCAAACTCGAACTATCCGTTTGCCTATCCATGTTGTTAAAGAACTTAATGTTTATTTACGCGCTTCACGAGAATTAGCGCAGTCACTTGATCATGAACCTACCCCTGAAGAAATTGCTGAGAAGTTAGATAAGCCTGTTGAAGATGTTTCTCGCATGTTGGGTCTTAATGAACGTATTGCTTCGGTCGATACGCCTTTTATGGCTGACTCTGATAAATCTCTGCTTGATACCATTGCTGATGAGCGAGATATGGGGCCAGCAGAAAAACTTCAAGATGATGACTTAAAAAGTAACATTGAGTTTTGGTTGAGTGAACTTGGTGAAAAACAGCGAGAAGTGTTAGCCCGTCGTTTTGGACTTTTAAGTTATGAGCCTTCAACACTAGAAGAAGTAGGACTCGAAATTGGCTTAACTCGTGAACGTGTACGTCAAATTCAAGTGGAAGCTTTACGCCGCTTGCGTCATGTTCTAGAAAAGCAAGGATTATCTTTGGATGCGTTATTCCGCGTATAATCGCTGACCATCCAATCCGCAAAAAAACTCGCATTAATGCGAGTTTTTTTGTTTTTGCCAGTCTATTTTGTCAGTATGATCACGCACTTTCGAATAAAACCTTTTTGTCTTAGAAAAATACCCTGTATCATTTCGCCACCCAACATTGAATTATTTATACCTGTCGTCATTCAAAGAGCAGCGGTGTTGTTTGTATCTTGAAAGATGACGGGTATAGAAAGAAAAGGTACTGGTTCATTTTATGAAAGCTGAATCTTTCGACACTATTTATCAACGAGCGGCTGAGCGCAAAGGTGGAGAGTCATCGCTGGAGCATTTGCTGGATAAACCTTTAGATAATAAGTTACTAAGCAAGATACCCGACCACCGCTACTTATCAGAGTTTACCAAAAAGATTTTTCAATCAGGTTTTGTATGGAGAGTCGTAGAAAATAAATGGGAAAACTTTGAACGTGTCTTTTTTGATTTTGATATTAAGAAGTTGCTTATGATGCCTCCAGATATGATTGAGCGTAAGGCTTCTGATCCCGATATCATTCGTAACTTGAGAAAAGTAAAAAGTATTCAAAATAATGCGTTGTTTATCGATGATATTAATAAGGCAGAAGGTAGCTTTGGCGAATGGATTGCCAAGTGGCCAGAAGACAGTATTGTCGAGCTTTGGTTGCTTCTAAAAAAGCGCGGTGACCGTTTGGGGGGCAATACAGGGCCTTATTCTCTGCGCACTCTAGGCAAAGATACATTTTTGTTAACTCGTGATGTTGAAGCTTACTTTCGCAATCACAAGTTGATAGATGGTGGGCTTACCGCCAAAAGAACTCTGCATCAAATTCAGGATGTTTTTAACCAGTGGCGAGCAGAGTCAGATAGAAGTTTGCAGGAGTTGAGCTTGCTTGTTGCCTATGGTATCGGTGATAATCGGGTTTAGATACAGTAGAGCTTTTTCAGAGTGTTGGTTTTCATTTATAAAATAACAGGAATAATATTCTGACATAGCACGTTTCATCGATAACAAAATTTATAATTATGGATAGTTAAGGTGGCACTCTAAAGTGTTTTATTTGTGTGAGAGCAGGGATTTTGTGACAGGATTTGTCCGAAGAGTTTGATTAATGAAGCTCGGAATTTTGACACTTTGACTTATGGTCACAATAGTGTGTTGGAGAAGTTGTCTCCAACACTGTTCTTTTAAGATGCTCTCAAAATGGTCATTCTTGGTATTTTTTTCATATTTTAGGTGCATGATTTTTACTCTTTTAGATAATCCGTATATTTTAATTTACTTTGAGGATATTTGATTTAATGAAAACACTGACTTATTTATTACTAGTATATTCTTTGCTTTTTAGCTCAATTATAAATGCAGACTCTCAATCATTGATAAAAACACTTGCCGCACACAATACAAATACGATTGCTGAGTTTAATCCAACGGGTTACCCAATCGGTGGTGGCTATGGATACTCTGTTATTACAACCCCCACTGTCATTGTTTCAACCTCCCAAGAATTGATTGATGCGCTTGCTCAAGCTCGTTATGGAGATGTTGTTTATATTGATGATGATAGTGTAATTGACCTGCCACCAAGCATTAGGCCGCTTACTATTCCTGCTGGTGTTACTCTGGCAAGTGGGAGAGGTAAGAATAATTCATCTGGTGCTATCTTGAAAGCATCACAAAGCGACCCGACCACAGTATATGATCCATTACTACAATCAGGAGGGCCTGATATTCGCATTACTGGATTACGTATTGAGGGACATGATGGCACACGCTTAAATGATAGTTTTACTTCCAGTGGAATCAAAATAGCACATAACCATTCAGAAGTAGACAATTGCGAAATTTACAATTGGCCTCACGCTGCTATCTATGGTGTTGATGAGGGAAATAATCTTCATGTTCATCATAACTACATACACCATAATTACGGAAACGGGCAAGGTTATGGTGTCATGTTGGATGGCGTTAACGGGCTTATTGAAGCGAATTATTTTGATTACCACCGACATGGTATCGCAAGCACTGGAACAATCGGCTCTGCTTACGAAGCTCGTTATAATATATTTGGTAAAAACTTTGAGCTTTATGTTGTTGATATGCATGGGGGCGGTGACCGCCGTGATGGCACAAACGATGCTGGTGACTGGATGGTCGTTCATCACAATACTTTTTATAAAACAGATTCTGTAAACGGAGGTATTCATATTTCTGGAATCCCCAGAGAAGGCGTTTGGGTGTTTTCTAATTGGTTCAGTCAAGCTCCAACGGTAACTTACCGAGTTTATGTTGATCCTTCTTCAGATAACGATGGTCGTTGTGAGCCTTGTGCAGAGTCAGATTCGGTGAAGTTAGCTGAGAATGATATTTTTACTGTCAATAATAAAGTAGGTATTGAAACTTGGGGATCGCAGTTACTTGAGTTGAACAAAAGAACGAATTTAGGAGACTTTAATGGTGATGGATTAATCGACATTGTGAGCATGGATTCTTCTGGCCGTTTCAATGTGCAAATTCGGATGGCTGGTGGATTATTTGCTGAAAGTGCAGAGTGGGGAAGAAATGGAGCCGATTTAGAAGATATGCGGCGTTATAGAGTTGCAGATCTAAATGGAGATGGAAAATCTGATATTCTTTCGATAGAGTCTAATGGCTATTTTTATGCATGGTTAGCCGACGACACTGCAAGCTTTTCTGGCCCAATCGTATGGGGTAATAATGGTGCAGATATTGCCATGCAACGATATAAACTCGGAGACTTTAATGGAGATAATAAGGCCGATATCATTTCTTTTGAAGCAAACAACAATTTTTATGTCTGGCTCTCAAAAGATGGGAATGGCTTGAGCCGCCCTGCTAAATGGGGACAGAATGGACGAGATTATGGTCAGAGTGATAGGTATCGAGTTGCTGATGTTAATGGGGATGGACGCTCTGATGTAGTCTCTTTTGAAGGACGTGGTTTTTATGTGTGGCTTTCTTCTGTTAGCTCTTTTTCTAATGTTTCTCAATGGGGAGAGAATGGCGCTGAGTTAGAGCCTTATAGGTATGTACTCGGTAATAATGATGCGAGTCATAACAGTCACTTATTTTCTTTTGAGCCAAATGGTGGCAAGTATTTATGGCGTTCTACTGGACAATCCTTTTCTTTATTAAGCAATTGGTTTGAACAATGGTAGGACGCTTTAAATAAGGTAAGTCTATAAGTAACCCTGTCTTGATGTTGCAATTGGATTAAAAGTGAGCGTGAACCAATACGCTCTAATCGGGCTTAGAGCTCTTCAGGACAGGCCTCACCGCTAATTAATAAAAAATATTCTTCTGGGGCTGTGGATTGCCACGGCTCCATGCCAATTGAAGTGCGATCTTTTTGGTATTGTTCCAGCATCTTATCCAAAGCCTGTTGGTATTCTTTTTTTATCGGTTCTTCCAGCTGTTGATGGAAAAAACGTTGGCTTAAACCATCAATGAGTTGTTCTGGCATTTCACCAAAAATATAGGCTCGTTTTTCTAATTCTGCTTTTAATGTACTTGTTAATAGATTATGTCGTGCATGCCATAGTTTTAGATAACTGTAGTTCATTGACAGGCTTATCAGAGCGCCTATCTTTCCCATAATAGCAGCACGATACAAGTAGTTGTTGCTCTTTTCGAAAAGCTCCATGTCAACGGGTTCTGTGCTGATGTCTGGAGACGAAAACATGATGCTCGACATATCTGTTGGGACGGTTTGACCAAATGCTTGCAGTCGATAAATCATTCCCAGTGTTTGCAAAGCAAGTGGGTCACTTTGATTGGCGAGTTCTAATAAGGTTTCTTCCTGGTAGCCCTGGTAAGGATGATCTCGAATGACTTCATCAGAGTTTGGAAAATATTCTGGAAATGGCATGCCCCAATCATTAAACCATTCTCTGACAACCGCATATTCTGGAGTTAGATGGAGTGCATCTAAATCATCTGCGCTCCAACAATTTTTGTCGACAACGGAAGTCGTTGTATCTTTGGGCTGTTGAGAGTGAGCTGGCTGCGTTTCTATCGACTCTGTAGGTGTTAAAGTGGTTTGAGAATGTGTTTGAGTATTAACCGGAGTGTTAATGGGCTCATCAGGTATGTCAGCAGGTGCTGATTTGGGAGGTGCTGTGTCAGGCCAGAAATACCAGCCCAACACTAGGATTAGCAGGATTGAAAAAACATACAGCAGATGTTTCATGTATTGGTGTTATTGAATTTGAATACTTAATGCGTGGATGTCTGTGTCCATCATGTCACCTAAGGCATCATAGATAAGACGGTGGCATTGCAGAGGTCTTTTGCCTTCAAAAGCGGATGAAGAAATTTGAACAACAAAATGGCCTTTGCCACTTTTAGCACCGGCATGGCCAATATGTTTGTGACTCTCATCAATAATATTCAATTGACTTGGAGACAGTGCCTGAGTTAGTCGAGCTTGCATTTGCTCCATACGTTGTTCATTCATTTAGGGCAGCACCTTCTTAAAGGGTTTTACAATCACGTTTTCGTACACACCGGCACTGACATAAGGATCATCATCAGCCCATTGTTGGGCTTCTTCCAGAGAGTTAAACTCAGCAACAATCAAGCTTCCACTAAATCCTGCTTCTCCAGGATCGTTGTTATCTACCGCTGGATGAGGGCCTGCTATTAATAAACGACCCGCTTCACTCAACTGGGTTAATCGTTCTAAATGGGCCGGACGTGCTGATTGTCGCAGTGGCAAGCTGTCTTTAACATCTTGCGAGATAATGGCGTATAACACGAGTTACTCCTTGGTGTTATCGGTGTCGTTGCCTTCGAGTGCCTTTTTGGCGTCTTCGGGCATGTTTTTAAAGAGGATGGCGAAGGTTATCATCATCAGAGTAAATTGAATAATAGTGATACCCCAAACTTTAAAGTTAACCCAGACCGATTGGCTGAATGTATAAGCAACCCATAGGTTGAGCAAACCAACAGCCAGTGCACAGCAAGCCCAGATAACATTCAGTCGTTTCCACAGAGCATCTTCGATACCAAAAGATTCACCCGACATACCTTCTAGAAGATCTTTTAAAACGATGCGATTTTGTACCCATTGGCGAAATAAAAACACCACGGCTAGCATCCACATCAAAATGGTGACTTTCCATTTAATAAAAGCATCGTCGCGGAAGAGCAGGGTTAGACTGCCAAAAACCAAAGCTAGGCCCAAAGTGAACAGGTGCATTTTTTCCCATTCTTTTTTGAGTAGGCGATTACCCACTGTTTGAATGACAGCGGCAACCATCAGTACGCCTGTTGCAACATAAATGTCGAAAACATAGTAGGCGATGAAAAATCCTAGCAACGGAAAGAAATCAATTAATACCTTCATCGGGGTCCCTGAATAGAGTCACTATACCTTAAGTGCTTCACACTGCTCTTGAGTGGCCAGCAAGAAAATCTCTTAGACTCAGACACACCGAGTGGCTGTGAGACTCCTGGCAGCCAACACCCGCGCAGTTTTAAAGACGGGTATAAACTTGTTTTTAAGTGGTTAACAATGATACTTTGCCTTGCTTCTGATCGCCATGCTTTCTGATAGTTATTATTGAATGAATGAGATGAGCCTCACATAGAGCGAATCATTTGTTTATTTCTATTTTTAAATCAAAGAGTTAATTGCTGTTTTTATCGACTTTTACTCAGTGGCATTAAGGGATTGAGAAACAGCAGAGTTTCATTGGCGATTAAAATACGCTCAACAGAGTTTTTTTAGTGATTTCGTACCTATGATTATCAACATTCAACATGACATTGATTTACATGCTCATACTCATCTTTCTGATGGCAAGTTGCCTCCCGTTGAGTTAGTTGGCCTGTTTCGGGAGGCGGGGGTAACAACCATGGCCATTACCGATCACGATTCCATCGGTGCGCACCTTGAGCTGTCAAAGCATGATCTTGATGGCATTGAAGTGATACCCGGTGTCGAAATCTCCTGCTCGGCTGCTGGGCGAGAAATTCATGTAGTGGGTCTCGACTTTGACCTTAACAATGCCGCTATGTTGGCTTTTTTGGCTGAGCAACAGCAGCGTCGCCGAGAACGCATACGGCTGTACGGTGATAAGCTGGAGTCCCTTGGCCTGGAAGGCGTCAATCAGGCCATCGATGCGGTCAAAGCGGAGTCTATCACTCGTACTCACCTGGCTGAAATACTAATACAGCTGGGTTATGCAAAGAATAATCAGCAGGTGTTTAAGCGTTATTTAGGGCGAAAAGCACGTGCTTACGTTAAAATTGAATGGCCGAGTCTGGAACAGGCGGTGGCTGTGATTAAAGCGGCAGGAGGCACCGCTGTTCTGGCGCACCCCGGACGTTATCAGCTATCAAATCGCCAATTGAAAGAACTCATTCGGCAGTTTAAAGCTGCGGGCGGTCAGGGCATTGAGTTAACCTACTCTAACATTGACGAAAAAACCGCACGTTGGTTGTTGGAACGAGCCGAGGAGCATGGATTATTTGCATCGCAAGGCTCTGACTTTCATGATCCTGCCTGGCCCTGGGTTAAACCCGGACGGTTTCCGGCGTTAAAATCGGGTGTTGAGCCTGTTTGGTCATTGTGGCAATAATAAGAATCATCATAAAGGACACATGTTTATGGCACAGTATTTAGAAATACATCCTGACAACCCGCAACCTAGACTTATTAGCCAGGCTGTTGCATTGGTCAGAAACGGCGGGTTGATTGTATACCCTACTGATTCGGGTTATGCATTGGGATGCCATATTGGAGATAAAGCGGCACTGGACCGTATTCGACGGTTACGCAATCTGGACAAGCACCATAACTTCACGTTGATTTGTCGGGATTTATCTGAACTGGCGACCTATGCCAGAGTCGACAACGCCTCTTTTAGATTGCTTAAGAACCACACTCCTGGACCTTACACTTTTATCCTGAAAGCGACGAATGAAGTACCACGTCGATTACAGCACGCAAAACGAAAATCCATTGGGATTCGAGTGCCTGATAATGCCATTGCTTTAGCGCTGCTAGAGGATCTAGGAGAGCCGATTATGAGCTCCAGTCTGATCTTGCCTAATTTAGAGGAGCAATTATTTGATCCTGAAGAAATTGCAGAAGCTATTGGAAATCAAGTAGATATGGTTATTCATGGTGGCTTTTGTGGAACCTTGCCAACCTCGGTTATTGATATGACAGAGGGAGCCCCCAAGGTGTTAAGAGCGGCAGCTGGTGAACCTGAGTTGATCGCTGGCTAAGAGCTCGGAAGGCGTTTGCGTGGTAACGGAAATCAGCTTTATGAGGAAAGGTTACTTTTCAGCTTACTGATCTTGCGCTGGCAGGGTATAATTACCCGTTCGCTTGTTGTCATTTACGACTTAGCCAAACACTCGGTGAGATATCCCAACAAGGGTGATGGATAGAGCGTACTAAAGTCCACATTGAGCACTTGGAGCCGTTGTAGGACTATTCATTTATTTAGAGGGGGAGCATTTTGAGTTCGGTGGCGGTACAGCATCAACGTATTCTTTCGGGGATGCGTCCAACAGGGAAACTCCACTTAGGCCATTATCATGGTGTTTTGAAGAACTGGATTAAGCTTCAACACGAATATGAGTGCTTTTTTTGCGCAGTAGACTGGCATGCACTGACAACTCATTATGATGATCCTTCTCTTATCGAAAACCATGTTTGGGATATGGTGATCGATTGGCTTGCGGCGGGTGTTAACCCTGGCTCGGCAACGATTTTTATTCAATCTAAAGTTCCCGAGCACGCTGAGCTTCATTTACTGCTTTCTATGATCACGCCTGTTGGATGGCTTGAGCGTCAACCCACTTACAAAGAACAACAAGACAAGCTACGAGAGAAAGACCTCTCTACCTACGGTTTTCTGGGTTATCCCTTGCTACAGGCCGCCGATATTTTAATCTATAAATCGGGTCTGGTGCCTGTGGGTTCTGATCAGGTGCCTCATATTGAATTGGCGCGTGATATTGCTGGTCGATTTAATCATATTTATGGGCGAGAACCTGGTTTTGAAGAAAAGGCCGAAGCGGCGATCAAAAAGCTGGGTAAGAAAAATGCCAAGCTCTATAACTCATTGCGCAAAAAGTTTCAGGAAGAAGGTGTCGAAGAGGCTTTAGAGACCGCGCGTGCTTTGGTTGAAGGCCATGCCTCTATGTCGTTGGGCGATAAAGAGCGACTTTATGGTTATCTTGAAGGTGGCGGCAAGGTCATATTGCCAGAGCCGCTGGCGATGCTGACCGAAGTGCCCAAAATGCCTGGTTTAGACGGGCAGAAGATGTCTAAATCATACAACAACACCATTGCTTTGCGTGATGAGCCAGAATCAGTAGAAAAGAAAATCCGTACCATGCCAACGGATCCTGCTCGTGTTCGATTAACAGACGCCGGTGATCCTGACAAATGTCCGGTATGGGAATTCCACGAAATTTATTCTAATGAAGAAGTTAAAACCTGGGTTCAGGAAGGTTGTCGTTCAGCCAGTATTGGTTGCATTGAATGTAAGCAACCTGTGATCGATTGTGTGTTGAAGGAGCAGCAATCCTTTCTGGATAATGCGCGTGAGTACGAAGAAAACCCTGAGCTGGTGAAGAATATCGTTAATGAAGGTTGTGAGCGAGCCCGTGATATTGCCCGCGAGACTATGGATGATGTTCGTCATGCTATGGGCTTGAGTTATCGTTAATCAGAGAAAGTAGATTAGAGTTGCTTAATGAGTGAAGATCCTATCGAACAACAAGTTGCCTTAATTGAAGACGACACCAATGTGACGGAAGGCGAGGCCCCTGAACAGCCAGAAGATGAGCAGGTAGCTGCATCCTCGACTGCTGTTGCGACAGAGCAACCTGTGCAACAAGAGATGGCGTTGGCAATGGTTAATGGCGAGCCTGTTAAAGACATGCCGCAGGATCTTTATATTCCACCCGATGCATTAGAAGTTTTTCTGGAAGCCTTCGAAGGACCTCTGGATTTATTACTTTATCTGATCCGTCGTCAGAATCTCGACATTCTGAACATTCCTATTGTTCAAATTACTGAGCAATATATGGAATATGTTGAGCTGATGAAGAATATGAATCTGGAACTGGCGGCAGAATATCTGGTAATGGCTGCTGTTTTATGCGAAATCAAAAGCCGCGTTTTATTGCCGCGTCCCAAAATTGACGAAGAAGAAGAAGTGGATCCGCGTATGGATCTGATTCGTCGATTGCAAGAGTACGAACGTTTCAAAAAAGCCGCTGAAGATATTGAAGAGATGCCTCGTGTTGGGCGTGACGTATTCCCGGCATCGGCAGATACGCCAGAACTTAATATTGTTCGGCCACAACCTGAAGTCGATCTAAAAGAAATTCTATTGGCATTTAAAGATGTATTAAAGCGCGCACAAATGTTTACCCACCACCAAATTCAAAGGGAAACCTTATCGGTGCGTGAAAAGATGACAAATGTATTAGCTGTATTGTCAGGTGATACATTCACAAGTTTTGTGACCTTATTTGAAGTAGAAGAAGGCCGCATGGGCGTCGTCGTGACCTTTTTGGCGATTATGGAGCTTTCTAAAGAGTCTTTGGTTGAATTGGTTCAAACAGAACCTTATGGCCCGATCCATGTACGAGCACGAATGAGCGAAGAGTAATTTATGACACCTGAAAAGTTACAGAATATTCTTGAAGCAGCCCTCATGTCTTACGGTAAAGTCATGTCGGTGGATAATTTAATGCAGCTCTTTACGGATGAGGATCGTCCTTCTGTTACCGATATAAAAGCGGCGCTGGCTGCGATTCAGGAAGCTTGTGAAAACCGTGGCGTAGAACTTAAACAAGTGGCTTCGGGTTATCGATTTCAGGCCAAACAGGACTATGCAGAATGGGTTGCTCGTCTATGGGAAGAGAAGCCTCCACGATATTCCAGAGCGTTACTTGAGACCATGGCGCTGATTGCTTACCGACAACCCATTACTCGAGCCGAAATTGAAGAAGTGCGTGGCGTGTCTGTGAGCTCGCATATTGTGAAAACACTGTTAGAGCGTGAGTGGATTCGAGTCGTCGGACATCGAGATGTTCCTGGTCGGCCTGCTTTGTATGCAACGACAAAAGAGTTTCTGGATTATTTCAATTTAAAAAGTCTGGAAGAGCTACCGACATTGTCTGAGATTCGTGACTTAGATCAGATAAATGCAGAACTAGAGCTTGACGAAGCTGCTGCTCGTGGCGAACAGTCAGATACAGATACAGATACAGATACAGATACAGATACAGATACAGATACAGATACAGATACAGATACAGATACAGATACAGATACAGATACAGATACAGATACAGATACAGATACAGATACAGATACAGATAC
>NZ_JAMXSB010000012.1 GCF_024124665.1 Pleionea sp. CnH1-48 | reverse complement strand
CAGCATCAGCATCAGCATCAGCATCAGCATCAGCATCAGCATCAGCATCAGCATCAGCATCAGCATCAGCATCAGCATCAGCATCAGCATCAGCATCAGCATCAGCATCAGCATCAGCATCAGCATCAGCATCGGTATCCAGTTGTTCTGGCAGATGCCCGGCCAAATCCGGTTTTACCTCGACAGCTAAAGGCGTGTCATTTTCTTCTACCAGATCACTGTTGGGTGTGTGGGTTGAACTGGCTGAGTCAGCAGTCACATCGGGCTCTTTGTCTTTATGACCCCGCATCAACTCGACGGCTTTATTTAAGCCTTTAAAATGTTTTAACCAAGAATTGGTCACAGGGTTTCCTCCAAAATATTCTTTATCTTCACTTCAGAGTTGGTAATGACTCTAAATGCAACACGCTTTGATTGTTCCACGGCTTCTTGCCCATATTCGTCAAGAACGGGCCTTGATGATGAATAGCCAACGGCTGCAATATGTTTTGTAATCCAACGACTGTGCTCTGTCACAGAGGGTAGTGCAGATACAAATTGAAGCACTGACAGTGTACGTTCTTGTGACAAGGCTAAATTATTAAAGTATGCGACACTGGCATCATTGCTCTGTTGCCAACGGCTGCTGGTATGCCCTTCTAATCGAATTTCTTCGATAGAGGCGTTAAAGGGAGTCAGTACTCGTAAGTAGCGAGGAAAGAATTCACTCAGGATTTCTTGATAGGGCTGGCTTAGTTGAGTATCACCAGTAGCAAACATGGCATCGGGTGTTTGAAAGGTGATGGTCAGGGTATCACGATTAATCGTAGCTCCCCAGGCTGATAGATCCTTATCAAACTCTTTTACAAGCGAATGATAGATGGCTAACTGATTGTCGCGATAAGAGACAGCCATCTTGCGTACTTTATCCCTTTCTACTGAGACGGAATACATCATTGCAATCGCAATACAGAGAAACACCATCATTAAACCAGCCATTAAATCCGACACGCTGATCCAATGGGAGTCTGTATCTTTATGGGATAAATTAACGGGGTTCATAGTGAGAGTTCTTGAGTGTCTTTCATGATGCGTTTCATTTGCATCAGCAGTTGTTGATAATCGCGCGCAAATTGCCCACTGATTAACGCCAGGGCCTCTCCCATTGCTTCCATAACCTGGCTAATTTCTTGCTCTAACTTGTGATTGATTAAGTTTTGTTGTTGGGCAAACGAGGTGTCAGATTGATGCAAGCTTTCTTCTATATAGCTTCTCAATGCATCAGAGATTTGTTGATAAGATTCTTGCTGATAGGTTTTTATATCGGCAAAGCTTTGACGGTGTGCTACTAAGGTTTGTTCAACGATTTTATCAACCAGAGTGGTGTCTACATCAACAATCTGGCTGAGCACATCTTGGATCAGTCCAGTTTGTTCGGTCATAACCGCGCTTTGATCAGATAGTGCGGTTAAAGACTGGATATAACATTGGTTGAGCTCTCCAACCGCTGTTGATAATTGTTGTTTCCATTCATCGATGGTATTTCGTTGATGTTGTTCCAGTTGTTTTAGATTTTGCTGCCATTCTTCAATGGGGGCAAGCACACCCTGTTGAGCTTGTTGTAGAGTCTGATTGTACTGCCCCATCGTTTCTTGCAGATCATGAGTCAGTAGTTGTTTTACTGAATGAATACCATCAGTGAATTCGCTGAGGTTCTTAGACACTTCAGGAACGATATGAGTCACTTGCTCATAGGTTGATTGGTATGCTTTAAGCTGTTCGTTAATCAGTGATATCTGCTCTTTTCCCTGTTCTAGAACAGGATTAAGTGTTTCGAGATGCGCTGGTATCAGTGCTAATTTTTCTCCAATCTTTTCGAGTTCAAGATGAGTCTTATTGACGGCTTCATGGTGTGCTTCATTGCTTTTTAACCAATGGTTAATGCGCGCTTCATGAGCTTCAAACTCATTAGAGAGCGAGTCAACAATCAATCCAAATTGCTCGAAGCGATCGCCAAAAAGTGTAAAGTGCTCGCCAAATTGATTCGATAGCTTTTGGTTGAACTCAGTGACCACCAAGGATAGCTCTTTCACCAGCGACTGGGCCGTCTGTTGTGACAAATCTTCGGTAAAGTGCTTAAGCGTTTCTCTCTGGTTCTGTTGCTGGCTATTAATCCGTTGGCTGAGCTGTTCAATGACTGATGTCTGCTGGTTGATAGCTTGGTAGAGATGCTGAATTCCCAGCTCATTGTCTGGGTGGGTACGTGGAAACAGTGTAATGATAATCTTAAATAAAATGGATAAAGTAATACCCATGACACTGGTAATGAATGCCGTTTTTAGGCCATCCAATAATTGAGAAATCCCTGCTTCTATCTGCGTGATATCAAAGCTCATAAGTCCAATGATAACGCCAGTAAAAGTACCCAGTATTCCAAGAGAGGTTAATAATCCTGGTGCCTGATGGACAAACAGTTTCAAGCGATTGGTAGCATGCGCCAGCACGGCGATAATGAATACCACCAACATGATTAGCATAAACAGTTCTGTCATATCTGATGGTGTGATAGATAAGAAAGTATTTTTCATAAAGTCAGACATGATGTTGTTCCTGAGCGTTCATCTAAAAGTGCTGGCATTAACCGAGATACTCAAATACAAACTCACAAAAATGTTCGCCGCCCATATTACCAAAGTGCGTATTAACCATTTTTGAGTGAGACATAAGTTTCATAAGTTCTGCCGTCGTGCTAACGGGTCGTTGGTTGTTACCTTTTACCTCTCCTTTGACGGTGACAGATGTGTCGTTATTTACTTCGAACACAGCAGGGGAATCCGGAGCCCCTTCATTTTTGAACAGAAGAATATGTATTAGCGCGCCTGGATTCAGGTTTCGTTTAAGTAACTCCATCAAACGTTGCAGTTTATGAAAGTCAGTAAAGTTCACCAGATCCCATAGCAGCACCACATCAAAATAGATATCTTTAGAAAACCGCAACATATTGTCGTTAACCGTGGAGTGTCCATTCGCCGCAATTTTATCGTGCCACATCATTGAGGAATAGACGTCTTCTACATAGACATTGCTCGCGATGGTGTTTAAATGCTCCATCGCTCGGCCACTTTTTTTGCTGGTTTCTAATATTGAAAGGTTGGCTTTGGGGCTGACATGATCGAGCACTTGAGCCAGGCAAGGCAAAAACACATCGTCAAATGTTGTTTTATGGCTGGAATAACGTAACTGATTGGATTGAGTATTACGTTTCAGGTTTTTGCCTAACGCGGTATTACCGTATTCCAGTAGCATTTCGTTAATATCATGTTTCATGCCTTGTTGATTCATGAGTGTTTTGCGCATAGTAAAGGCACCCATGTGCTTTAACATTTTAACGGTTGATAAAGAGCTGACTGGAACCTTTTGTGAGTCTGAAGCTTCAATAAGCTCCAGATTAAAATTGTTACCTATTTTAAAGTGACCAGGGCTTGCTGGCATACTCTCGCCAACATAACGCATCGTGTGAAGTATTGTCCCTTCTTTAAAATGAGGGCTGAGGGTTTGCATAAGATGCTCTAGTAAATCAGCATCCAGATAATTGAGAATGTCCCAACAGAGAACGAAGTCAAATTTTAGGCCGGAGGGCTTATCGAGCAAATGTGCATCCAGCTGTGCTTTTGAGTTTTCTGAAGACGTGTCGACTTCTTCGAGAAACTCATTGAGATCTTCGACGTAGCATTTGCATCCCATTTTCAAAAAAGCACCAGTAGAACCTGAGGCCATAGAGCCCAGGTCAAGGATCACATTGTTTTCTGTGACCATGTCATTAACTACGGTAGCTAAAGCGAACGAATGATGTTGAGTCATTAATTTAGTCGTAGCATATTAATGCCAATCGATACTTGCATATCGATTGGCTTATCATTGTGCTCAATGATAACGATAAATATTATTTTTTATCGTTTTTATTGCGCGAGTCATTGTTGGGTTTGGATGACTCTTTTGCTGCTTGAGTTGCAGGTTGCGCTGGCGTTGATGATACCTTGTTGTCTGATGCAACAGCATCATTAGCGGGAAGATGAGGATGAATCAACTTCTGTTTAAAGTCGATGTGACGTTGTTTCTTCTCATCATCGGTATCAATCATATCCATTGAACCACGGAATTTACCTCCGTCGTCTAGCTGAATACGTGGCGCGATTAAGTTACCTTTTACTACCGCAGATTTACGAATTTCGATCAACTCATCAGCCAGTACATCACCGGTTAATTTACCGTTGATAACCAAATTTTGAGCGTGAATATTCGCGTTAATTTCTCCCTCTTCTCCAATGGATAAGTTCTGCCCTTCCATGATGACAGTTCCCTCAACAGTACCTTCGATGTGCAGGTCTTCAGTACCAATAAGCTCACCACGGAATTTGATGTTCTTACCAATAACCGAGTGATCTTTTGCTAGCTTCTGTTCAACTTTACTGGTTGCTTCTGCTGGCTTGGCTTCTTCTTTCATTCCTGACAAAAAAGGCTTACTGTCTGAGCTTGGCTTAGAGCCCAATGTCATATCATTCATGATTACTCCAAAAGTTTATAGGCTAAGGGGGCATAGTGCCGAACAAATATGACGTTGTTATGCATGTTCGTATCTCTTTGAAAGATAATCATATTTGCTGATAGGATATTTTTCAGGGTTTTGTTTTACAACTCAACGTGAATTTTCATTGACGAACATTAGTGTGATTTGCATCACACTTTTAGTTTTTTCTTTGTGAATAATAAAAATTGAAAATAAATATTATCTCGAATAGCAAAATTTTAGAGAGGCTTTTCTAATTTGAGTAACGAAAAAAGACCGGATCTTTTTTCCTGTTTCAGTTACTACTTTTGAGGGGTAAAAAAGCAAGCAGAAAGAACGAACTTCTCTGCTTGCCTGATGGGATTAGCGCATGGTGACAAATTCTTCGGCCGATGTAGGGTGTATGGCAACGGTATTGTCAAAGTCTGTTTTAGTTGCCCCCATTTTGAGAGCGACGGCAAATCCTTGAAGCAGCTCATCGGATCCAAAACCAATGCTGTGTATGCCTACGATTTTTTCTTCGTCACCCACACAAACTAATTTCATCTTGGTTGGTTCACGATGTTGAGTAACCGCCGTGTACATGGCGGTGAACTGTGAGCGATACACTTTCACTTTGTCTTCGCCATAGGTTTCGATGGCTTCTGCTTCTGATAAACCAACGGTGCCAATCGGAGGATGACTGAACACGACCGTTGGAATGTTTGTGTAGTCCAGATGCTCATCGGTCTTACCATTAAAGAGTCGCTCGGATAAACGGCGTCCGGCTGCGACGGCAACTGGAGTTAATGCTGCTCGGCCAGTGTTGTCGCCCACGGCAAAAATATTTTCAACACAGGTGTTTTGGTATTTATCGGTAATGATAAAACCGCGAGAGTCGAGCTCAACCCCTGCCGCATTGAGATTGAGGTTGTCTGTTGCAGGCGCTCGACCGATTGCCCATGTCAACTCGTCCACAGGTCCGACGGTATTTCCATTGGTTAATTTAATCAGCAGGCTGCCGTCGTCTTGTTCGATGACTTCACTGGGTGTGCTGTGATTGTGCAGGTGAATACTGGACTCATTGATGACCTCGGTGAGGGTATCGGACAGCATGTCGTCAAATTGTCTGAGCGGTTTTTCTTTACGCACAATCAGGTGAGTTTCACTGCCCAGGGCGTTTAGTACGCCGGCAATTTCTACGGCGATATAACCGGCACCCACTACGGCTACCCGTTTGGGTTGTTCGGTGAAAGCAAAGAAGCCATCCGAGTCGGTACCTAAGTCTGCCCCTGGCACATCAGGAATGCTGGGTGTACCGCCCGTTGCAATGAGGATTTTTTCAGCAGTGTAGTGTTGGCCATCCACTTCGACCGTATGAGCATCAACAAATTTTGCGTAGCCTTTGATAACGGTAACTTTGTTCTTTTCTAGAACATTGTCGTAAGACTGATGAATACGACTGATGTAAGCGTCACGGCTGGCTGTTAAGCCAGACCAGTCGAAATTATCCACTTTGACGTCAAAACCATAATCCGGAGCAAGCTTAAAAGCTTCGGCAACCTGAGCGCCATACCACATGACCTTCTTGGGAACACAGCCCACGTTCACACAGGTTCCACCTAACGCATTGGCTTCTACCAATGCGCATTTCTTGCCATGCATGGCGGCACGATTGACAGAAGCGATACCACCACTGCCCCCGCCGATGGCTAAATAATCAAAATCGTATTGGCTCATACCGATTACCTCAAAAACGTTTGTAATGATAATTAATAACCCACTAGCTTAGTGAAATGTTACAGAAGACACACGTTTTTTTGCTGGGGTTATGAACGTAATATTTTGTCTGTCGTACCTAATTGAGGTTAAAAGCGCTTGAATTCAATAGATATTTGCTCATTAGGCTTTAATTATACTGGCTAGACCCCATCAAGTAGTAAACAACAAATTCTTGAAATTGGCGTGGCAGGCCTGCGAGTCGGGTTCTAAACTGACATTCATTAAATAGACAGCCTGACGCTGTTCTTTAAGTCCGTTCGATGCGCCTTCGAGATAAAAAACATAAAGGGTAGAGATATGAGTAACCCCCTGTTAGATTCATTTGATTTAGCTCCGTTTTCTCAAATTAAAACGGAGCACATAGTGCCCGCAGTAGAGAGCACTCTAAAAGCACAGAAGTCCGCTATAGAGACACTTTTATCTGAACAAAATGAGTACCGCTGGGACAATCTGATGTTGCCGCTGGACGAACTCGGAAATGAGCTGGGCAAGCGTTGGTCGCCTGTTTCCCACATGAATGCGGTGGTGAATTCTGACGAGTTGAGAGCGGCCTATGATCAGTGTTTGCCTTTGCTGTCAGAGCACAGTACCTGGTTGGGACAAAATAAACCGTTATATCAGGCGATTGAGCAGCTGTATGAACATCGTGATTCTCTTGATCTGGACACAACTCAGATAAAAATATTGGAAGACGAATTACGCGATTTTAAATTAGCCGGTGTTGCATTACCGCTAGAAAAACAACAGCGCTTTGGTGAGATCCGTAAACGTTTGTCGGAACTGTCATCTAAATATGAACAAAACTTGCTCGATGCGACCATGGCTTGGAGTAAGCACCTTGAAGACGACCAACGTCTGTCAGGATTACCTGCCTCATCATTAGCCCTGCTTGAGCAAAATGCGCAGCAGAAAGAGCTGTCGGGCTATTTATTAAATCTCGAGTTCCCCTGTTATTTTGCCGTGATGACTTATGCCGATGATCAGGCTTTGCGCGAAGAAATGTATCGTGCCTACAGTACACGGGCATCAGATCAAAGTGAACATAGCGAATGGGATAACAGCCCCTTGATGGATGAGATGCTCGCGCTCAAGCACGAGTTGGCCCAGCTGCTTGATTTTGCCCATTATGGAGAGCTCTCTCTCGCCACAAAAATGGCATCATCCACCGAAGAAGTCATGAGCTTTTTGCAGGACTTAGCAGCAAAGTCGAAACCTCAGGCAGAAAAAGAACTGGCGGAATTAACACAATACGCACAGCAAGAATTAAAGACGGCAGAACTTAATGCCTGGGATGTTCTGTATACGAGTGAAAAACTCAAACAGGCGTGCTATGCCATTTCGCAAGAAGAGTTACGACCTTATTTTCCGGTTAATCAGGTATTGGATGGCCTATTTAGCATTACCGAAACCTTATTTGAGGTGAAGATCAAAGAAATTGAGAGTGGCTTTGATAAATGGCATGAAGATGTGCGTCTGTTCGAGGTTCAGAGCAGTGATGGCGAATCCATAGCCCGCTTTTATCTCGATCTCTTTGCCCGCTCCTTTAAACGCGGTGGCGCCTGGATGGCCGATTATTGCAGTCGCTTTCGTTTTGCTAATGATGAATTACAACGCCCGGTTGCTTATTTGACCTGTAATTTTAATCCGCCTATTGGCGAGCAGGCAGCACAGTTAACTCATGACGAAGTCGTGACTCTGTTTCATGAGTTTGGTCATGGTTTGCACCACATGCTCACAGAAGTGGAATATCTGAGCGCTTCTGGTATCAACGGCGTGGAGTGGGATGCTGTTGAGTTGCCCAGTCAGTTTATGGAAAACTTCTGCTACGAAAAAGAAGGTTTGAACCGAATTTCTGGCCACTTTGAAACTGGCGCGCCATTGCCTGACGATATGCGCGAAAAACTTCAGGCTGCTAAGAACTTTCAATCAGCCATGTTTATGGTACGTCAGCTGGAGTTCGCTCTGTTTGATTTCCGTATCCACAGTGAGTTCCAGCCTGGCCAGGAGAGTAAAATTCAGCAGACCTTAAACGAAGTTCGTCAGCAGGTAGCGGTGGTGATACCGCCACAGTGGAACCGGTTTCAACATAGCTTTTCACACATTTTTGCTGGCGGTTACTCGGCGGGTTACTACAGCTACAAATGGGCAGAAGTATTAAGCGCCGATGCGTTTTCTCGTTTTGAAGAAGAAGGTATTTTTAGTACTTCAGTAGGCGCTGACTTTAAAGAAAGTGTCCTACAAAGAGGCGGCTCTGCACCTGCGATGGAATTGTTTCAGCGATTCAGAGGGCGTAAACCGGATATTGAGCCACTATTAAGACATTCTGGGATTGGTAGCAATAACGCTTGATGCTATCTGGCGGTAATGAAATAATCTGAGCGCGAACCCAACAGAGCCTGCCTCTGTTGGGTTTTGTATCTTTTACCTCAAGCTTGCACCTTTGAACTCAACCGTTCAAGTCCAATAAGCCGTGGTTTGGAAGCCATTGTCACTGATGACCGATGGCGTTCTGTTTTGTGTCTATTCGAGAAATGAAGTCTATGCAGAAGAGTAACTTATTAGCAATCGATTGTGGTACCCAGAGTATCCGCGCCCTGGTGTTTGATGCAACGGGGGAGTTGCTGGCAAAAGCTCAAGTGAGTCTGGATGGATATTTTTCGGATCAAAGCGGCTGGGTTGAGCAACATGTTAATTACTTCTGGGATTCCTTGTGTCGTGTTTGTAATAAGCTCTGGACCGAATCAGACATAGTTCCTGAGTCTATCTTAGGCGTATCGGTGACAACACAACGAGCCACCATGATCAATCTGGACAGCAAAGGTGCGCCGTTGCGTCCGGCTATTATCTGGATGGATAAACGTCAGGCATCGCTTAAACCGAATATTCACTGGTTATGGCGTACGGCCTTTCAACTGGTGGGTGTGCAAGATACTGTTGAGCAGTTCGCACTGGATGCAGAAATCAACTGGATAAAGCAGCATCAACCTGACATTTACCATAAAACTCACAAGTATTTGTTCCTGTCGGGTTACTACAACTATAAGTTGTGTGGCGAATATGTTGATTCGGTGGGGTCGCAAGTGGGTTATGTTCCCTTCGATTACAAATCTCACCAATGGGCAGGCAAACGAGACTGGAAGTGGCAGGCATGCCCTGTGAAGCCAGAACAGCTGCCTGATCTGATAGCACCCGGCGAAACCATGGGACATATCACCGCAGAAGCTAGCGGGCAAACTGGGTTGTTAGAAGGCACGCCCCTGATCGCTGCCGCTGCTGATAAAGCGTGCGAAGTTCTGGGTTGTGGTTGTTTAACGCCTGACCATGGACAAATCAGTTATGGCACAACGGCGACTATCAATACGTCAACGTCACGTTATGTTGAACCTATTCGATTTATTCCTCCCTACCCTGCGGCAATACCTGAAACTTACAACACTGAGTTTCAAATCTATCGCGGTTATTGGATGGTCAGCTGGTTTAAGGAGCAGTTTGCCCATCAAGAGCGAATGACGGCGGAACAACAAGGAGTTTCTACAGAAACGGTATTAGATCAACAGGCAGGAATGATTGAGCCTGGAGCCAATGGGTTGATTCTACAGCCTTATTGGAATCCAGGAGTAAGACATCCTGGTCCTGAAGCTCGCGGTGCCATTATCGGTTTTACTGATCAGCATACGCGCGCTCATATCTATCGTGCGATGATCGAAGGGATTGCCTTTGGTTTGCTTGAAGGACGCGAAAATATTGAACGACGAAGCGGCACCGATATTACTCGACTCAGTGTTTCCGGTGGCGGCTCACAAAGTAAAACGGCATTGCAAGTAACCGCAGATATTTTCAATTTGCCAGTACAACATCCGGCTACCTTTGAAACTTCGGGTCTGGGTGCTGCTATTAATATTGCTGTCGGGTTAGGTGTTCACTCGAATTATCACGATGCATGCAAAGCGATGTGTCATACACGCAATATTATTGAGCCGATTGCTCAAAACGTAGAGCTTTATCAACAGATCTATCAACAAGCTTACCGACCTTTGTACAAAAAATTGTCGCCTCTGTATAAAAGGATCCGGTTATTAAATTAGTTACGTTGTTTTAAAATGCCCTGCTATTTATCTCGATGTTGAAATATAAAATATTGGAAAATCTCACACAAAAATAAAAATCTCTTTTTTAAATTAAATTTAAAATTTGTGTGTAATAAATCACAAGAAAGTGAGTTAAAATTACTTAACCTAATTAAGAAATAATGCTCAAATTAACAGCAGAATAAAAACGTTAATTAGGATTTTATATATAGGCAGAGAGAGGTTGTTATTATGAAACACAAAAACGTAATACTCGCAGTGTTTGTTATGTCTGTTAGCGCTGTCGCTTATCTTTTGTTACCAGAAGATCCAGAAGTTCACTATCCAGAACAGAAAACTTCTGAAGAAGAAAAGACCATGGCTTACACTAGCCATTCTGATGCCTGAATTGCGGTAAGGCAGACCTGCTATTGAGTTATTCTCAACAGGCAGGCAAAGTGTTTTTACTTAATGGAATAAGAATTATTGTTAGTTAGTTTCTTAATTGGATTAACAATTATTATTGAATCGATAATCAATTTTTCCTTGCTAATTAATAAAGACTAGTCTTATTTTTTTAAATCGAATTAAAGTGAATCAATTAGTTGATTAGTGTCAAATTAAAGCGATGATTCAAATTTTTTTTCTAACCTTGTTTCGATTTTTTTACATTCTCTTCTACTGAGATAGCAAACTTTTTACTTAAATAAAATAATAATTTTTTATCGGGAAAAATAAAACGGGCCAGAAAATATTTCATGCTAATAAAGATAATGTTTCACAGAACCAAAGGGTAAAGAAAGACGAAGCCTTTTATGATGGGTTATGAATGAAAGTGTATAGCTTAGCCTTTCTAACACTTGGACAGTATAACGGATTAGCATTGACGATATGAGTCACTTTGTCTGATATATCCGTTAGACAAAGTGAACTTTATTGATAACAAGCATCTAACTAAAATCAGCAGAAAAAATCGCTGGTAATATACTGTAAGCTAGTTTAGTTTATTCTAAATAAGATTTTATTTAATTAGATATTAACAATATATTTATTTAGTGGTAAGAATAATAAAAAGTCGCGCGATCCTACCTCAAATCTACCTCAATTGAAATACAATAAATACCCACAAAAAGTAGGTATTAAGTCACTCCGTAAATGATAAAAATTACCTGTGATCTTCATAAAAAAACAAACAAACTGTAAAAAAAATAATTATTAACAAGTATTGGAAAATAAGGGGAAGCCATGAAACATAAAGTGATCTGGCTAGTTGCTGTCGTTTTGAGTTTAATGTTGTGTAGTTATATTTACTTTAATAGTGCTGAGAACAAGGCGCATAAAGTTGATAACGAAAACTCAATTGATGACAAAGCTATTTTTATTGTTAAAGCAGATGCTCCGGCATCTTCCTCTCCATCATCCCCTCCTGCTAAAAAGAAACCAACGATTGTTGAATCAAAATCTGCTGATTCCAACCCTGTTAATTTGGAATTATGGGCGGTGTCAGATAAAGCAAAGTCGGTGCTTCAGGCGTCTGACAAATTGCCTGCTGATCTGGCTCAAGAAGCTTATGTTCAACTCGACAATAGTGGTTTGCTCAACCTTTCTCTGGGAGATTCTTTCCCAATTGCTATTCCTCAACTTGGCACAGAGTTGATTGCTGAAGTCGATCACATTACCAACCATAAAAATGGTGACCGTACGGTCGAAGCCAATTTTCCTGGTATGAGTCCTTACTTCAGTGCGGTATTTACTATCGGCGAAAAGACCACCTACGCTCAAATTAGTACACCTGATGGTGTTTTTATGCTTGAGTCACAAGGCGATTATGCCTGGATTGCTCCGGGGGGAGCGATGGCCGCTAATCATTGGTCTGATCATCAAGATGGTGTTCATTTTAGTGATGACCAACCTGTCGATAGTAATGACAATCTAGAGATCGATGCCGATATCAAATCATCAAATTAAAAATCGTCGAGCGACGATAAATCGCAAATATAATAAAACTAAGAGGAGCTAACTCTAATGAAAAAACTAATGATGGCCACTGTTGGGATGGTGGGAATGGTCTCAGCTGCAAAGGCAGAAACCATTGATGTTATGATGCTTTATACGCAACCTGCAGCGGATAAAATATCGGGCAGCATGAGCACACGTATTAACAATCTTATTTCGTATGCTAATCGTGTTTATCGTAATAATGGTTTGGATATTACACTGAACGTTGTAGCTCAAGGTAGAATTTCTACTTCTGACTTGCAGCCAACAGAAAGCGATTTAGATTTGATTACTGATAGCAATTCGATTCAGGGGTATCGAAATCAGTACAAAGCAGATATGGTTGTGTTGTTGGGAACTCGCGAAAATATTTTCCAGGGTGGTCAATTGCAGGGTTATGTTTGTGGTATTGCTTGGGTTGGTCGTGGAAACAACGGCACTATGTATAGCAGCTCTAATAGCCGTGCTTACAGTATTTCTGCAGTTGATTGTGGTTACAACACCTTTGTTCACGAGTTAGGGCATAACATGGGATTAGCTCACTCACGTCGTCAAGGCGATCGAAGTGGTGGTGTTTACTCTTATGGTATGGGACATGGTGTTGATTTCAGCTTCTCAACGATCATGGCTTATCCTCAGGCTTACAATGGCAATGTAACTCAGTTGGATATTTTTTCTGATCCTGACTGGAATGCATGTAATAGTCAGCCATGTGGTGTGACAGGTGTATCAAACTCTTATCAGGCAATCCGTCCAATCATTGATGATGTTGCAGGATATCGGTAACAAAAAATATGTTGCTGTATAAGTAAAGTTTTCCATAGCTAGCGCTATAGATATGGACATAATGAAGCCGGTTTTACACCGGCTTCTTTTTTTGTCTTATTATTAGTTATTTGCGATTAAATTCTTCTTTGTTATTTAATGTCCTCTTCGAGAATTGCTTATTGCAATGAGCTCCTTTAGTCTGTAATGGATTCTTCGGCACTAGGATGTGTCTTAATTTCATAAGAACAAAAATGATAAATAAACTTTTTTAAAGTTTGTTGGGTCGCGTTTTGCTCAACGAAAACAACATTGTGATTGTTGTTTTTCATTCACAATTTTTCAAAACCAGAAATAAAAAGGAAACTTTATGAAGCTTAAATTATTGCTTGCTGCTTTAGGTAGCTCTATGACAGTGTTTGCGGCAGATCCTATTATTGACTACAGTGATCGAGATCGCGTTTGTACGGACCATCAAATCGAAATTCGTCATTATGCTGGCTGGGCCAGTTGTCATTATAATGAGTATATCAATGGAAGTTGGCATAGCGGGTGGATTAACCAGTATGTCCATGATTCTACCAGCCAATGGACAACACTGTCTGAATACAATCATCAGCTAGGCCGGTCAGTTAGTTGTTCAGCGGTAGTACCTTATAGTCATTCAACTTATACAACGCAACAAACCTGTCACTATGTACCTAGAGAGCCGTTTGTAAACTCTGCTTTTTATGAGTACGGAGCGTGCCGCTATTATACTCGTAAAGGTTTTGTTTCTTGGGCTGCACCACAAGGCGCAACGTCTTATGACTTCCAAAAGTATGAAGCCGGTGCATGGCGCAATATTACTTCTACGTCAGCACCTGCGGCAGCTTTTGACGTAACTTATGGCGGCAAAAGCTATAACTTGCGTGTAAGAGCTAAAAACAGTAGCGAAACAGGTTCTTATCACTACTTCAGTGCTTATGTTCCTAAGTGCTTTAATGGTGGAGGGGTTGATCCTCGCTAAATGTGAAAAAGCAGAGCAATAGCTCTGCTTTTTTATTTTATGAGATCCAGTACCGAATGTTTTGAGTATCAAGAAATAATTTTGCCTCAGAGCCATGAAGTATAGCGAGTGTGGCGAGCAACCCTGCTTCGATGCATAGCGGTGCGGCAACCGTGATAGTCGATGGAGCATTAGTAATTGGCATGCCTGTTTTGGGATTTAATATGTGGCTGTAACGAACACCCTCTTTTTCGAAAAAACGATGAGTGTTGCCACTGGTTGCAATGGCACCCTGCATAAATTCTAAATGAGAAATATCATTGTGTCCTTCGATGCCAATACGCCAGGCTTTATTCAAATGTCGTGTTGTGGTCGTCGCTAAATCACCACCAAGATTAACCAGAATGGCAGTCGTTGGTGCTGTGCTTTTTAGTAGATGGCACACATTGTCTACGGCATATTCTTTTCCTATTCCACCAAAGTCCAACTCCATATTCGGTGGCATTACAAAATGATTGTGATCAAAGGTTATTTTTTGCCAACCAATATGGGGCAATAAAGATTTTATTTTTTCTTGATCGGGCAGAGTGTTTGAACCGTCGAACTTCCATGCTTTTCTCAACACGCCAGAAGTCATATCAAATAGTCCTTCACTCATTTGATAACAATCATCAGCAAACTTGAGTAAGCGGTAGGTTTCGGCGTCTATCGCGACGGCTTTACCATTACTTTGGTTTAAGTCATGGCAGATATTGTTTTTTTTATAGCGGCTGTATTTCGCTTCTATTCGTTCAACTTCTTGCTGAGCGATCGAAGCAAGCTGAAAAGCTAAGGCTTCACTATCCGTTTCTATGAGCAACTCACAGGGGCCGCCCATGGCCTGGAACACGGCTTTAAAACAGGGTTCCTGAACGAACAGTTGCAAGTTGGGGCCTTAGGCTTTGGCGTTCAACAAAGGTTTGAGCATTTCTTCTAGTCCATTCACTTTTATTTCATGGATCAGAGCCAGTTGTGCGCCTAGTTTTCCTTGCGGAAAACCTTGCTGGTTAAACCAGACCAGGTAAGGCTCAGGTAATTCTAAAAGTTTACGTCCAGCGTATTTTCCAAAAGGCATGGTTTGCTGGATAGCTTCTAACAAAAGCGTTTCGTTCATAGCAGTGTAGAGCGTTGTGTTTGACTATTCAGGTAGGGACTATTCTACAGGTTTGATAGCGTAACCGTTATATAAAAATAGCATCCATGCTAGCGTGCAATCCTAACCGGGGAAAACATTATTCAGCCCCGATAAGGGCCTTCGTAATTATTATATTTATTGAAGGGGTGCGAATTAAATCAAGATAACTCTTTGGTGCCAGTTAACGGGCCTTCAAAGTACTTTTGATAAAAGTCACTTTCGCTACGCGGTAAGAAAATCATTTTAACCGATACGCTGGCCATAAAGGTTGCAACTGTCATGGCTAAAGCCACTAACCAAACTTGGGTGATCCAGACGTAAGTAACGGATAAAAACAATAAGGTGTAAGAGACAAGCATAAACGCGTTTAACCACAGTGGGATCGATTTTTGTGGCAAATTTTTGCTTTCGCGTTCGCTGTTCAAGTAATCAATACCACCTCGCAAGGCTTGATAGATGGATACCAGAATAACAACTGCTAACAGCGTGATACCTTGTTCAAGCATCAATGGTCCCCTTAATTATTATTAGGTCTACTGACCCTTATTGTTTATTAATTGGTCCACTCGACCTTATCAAATCTGGCCAACAATAAAACAGGGTATTAATACCCTCTGCTTTGAGATATATATAAGTCAATAAAATCAATGAGTTATAAAATTTGAGTGTTATTTGTACTTGCAGTGCAAAATTTAATCGAGCGATATATGTCCAAAGTATTACAAAATGCAGCCAACACCCCTACATTTCGCAAGGCGACGGCTGTTACTGCAATGACAGAGTCTTTGTTTTATGAACGAACGTTAAAATTCAGACGGGCAATCTGTCCTGCGCTGTCGATCACACTGATTTCAAAGGCGCCTTCCTTGGTGGCTTGCCATTCCAGAGCGTGTTCTTTGTTAGCGGTCGCCGAAAGCCACTGGCCGTTAATAAACCAATGGGCTTCGCCTTGGGCGCCTTCGAGATGCAGTAACACTTTGGGTAAAGCGTTATCTGATGGGGCTGAATAAAGTGTTGCCTGTGCTTGAATACCGCGGATCGCTAATGTCTGTCTGAGTACCTGATCTTCTTCACAGTGAGTGGCTAGTTCTGGCAGTAAAGTGCTGCGCTTCCATTTGAGTGGCAGCCAGGAATCGAGCGATTGTGGCCATAATGCGACTTTTAAGGTCTGGCGTGTTGAGGTCAGACAGTTGGGAGTTAATCTTTTTCCTGCGTCATCAACCCAGATGGACGTTAGTGATTGGGCCCATTGTTGCTGTTGAGGTTCCACCAGAGTGGGTGGTGCCATACCGTCCACCAGCCAGCTACTGTGTTGTTGATGGCACCAGGGTGTTTCGTTCATGGTCAGGGTTGTTCCCAGTGGCCAGCAAATAACAGATTTTGATAGCTGCTCGGGTCGCGGTGACGGTGCTAGCCCAGAAGCTGGTAACACATTAAGGATGCGTTTCAATAAGGGGACTGCTGAGCGTCGACCAAAATTATCCATTAAAATGCTGCCATCAGGTCGACCCACCCAGACTCCCAGGGTGTAGTTTTGGCTCGATGCCAATACCCAGGCGTCTCGAAAACCATAACTGGTGCCCGTTTTAAAGGCAATGCGATGGTGTCTTTGTGCGCTGATGCGTTCAATAGGGCTTCCTACCAGAGACACGCCGCGCAAAATGTCGCTGATTAACCAAGCTGACTGTGGAGACAATAAACGTCTGCCTTTGGAGTCTGGGTCAAATTGGCTGAGCCGTATGGGGCCTGCATAGCCTTGGTTAGCGAGAGAGCTAAAGGTTGTCGTTAAGGATTCCAGATTTGTTCCTGCCCCTCCCAGCACCAAGGATAAATTGGGTTTTGACGAGTGGGGCAAGTTCAGCTTTAAACCCGCGGATGCCAGGCGAGCATAAAAGACTTCGGGCGTTAACGCCTCCAGTACCTGAACTGCGGGCAGGTTGAGTGAGCGTTGCAGTGCCGAACGTAGCGTAACGGGGCCTGAAAATCCCTGATGGAAGTTCTCTGGACGATAGCCATTAAAATCTGCTGGAGTATCTAATAACAGGGACTTTTCATGGACCAGACCTTCGTCGATAGCGATGCCATATAAGAAGGGTTTTAATGTTGAACCCGGCGAGCGTTGAGCTTGAATCATATCCACATGGCCGTAGCGCAGTGAGTCGCCAAAATCAGCGGCACCCACATAGGCAACAGCAGAGCGGGTTTTGTTTTCTACAATCAATGCTGCAGCGGAGGTACCAACAGGAAAACTTTCGGCATATTCTTTCACTTGTTCTGCCAGCACGCTTTGCAGTTCTGAGTCGATGGTTGAGCGAATAACTCGTTGTTGTGGATAACGTTTTGCGAGTCTGCGTGCCAGCAAAGGAGCTTGTAGCGGAGCCGTATTATATTCGGCCAGAACCGGTTCTTGTTTAGCACTGGTGATGGTATCAGCATGCCACACTTCATAAGTTGCCAACCGATCTAATAATTTATTGCGGGATTTTTCGGCGCGAAGCGGATAGCGATCAGGTCGGTTGCGAGAAGGTGATTGGGGGAGTACTGCTAGCAGTGCGGCTTCTGCATGAGATAGCTGAGAAGAAGACTTACCCAGATAAGCAAAACTGGCGGCTTCGACTCCTTCGAGCGGTCCGCCGAAAGGTGCATAGTTAAGATACAGAGTCAGTATGTCGCTTTTTTCCAGATGCCACTCAAGTTGCAGTGCTCGAAAAATTTGTTTCAGTTTGCCTGGAATACTCTTGCTGTGAGGATCAAGCAAGCGGGCAACCTGCATGGTGAGTGTTGAGGCACCGGATACTGCACGACCATAATAAAGCCACTGTCCGACCGCGCGCATTAAGGATAGAGGATTGACGCCTGGGTGATGCTCAAACCAGCGATCTTCGTAGTTGAGCAAAGCTTCCAGATACAGCGGTGAAACATCTTCGGGTTTTATGGGATAGCGCCAGACACCATCGGCATCGGCAAATACTCGTAAAGGCTGCCCTTTGTTGTCGGTAATGACTTGAGCAAAATCTTGAGAGTGTTGGCCCGGAAGCGGTAATGGAAATAAAAAGTCGAGCAATAAAAACAGCAAGAAAGGAGCTAGCAATAGCGCCAGCCCTTTTTTCTTTTTATTTAGCCACCGGGCAAGTCTCATAATTACTTGGCCTTAATGGTTAATGTGCCAGACGAGTTGCCAATGGCGCGCAGGTAAGGACGATACATATCTTCAACCAAGGTGGGCGGCACCTGATAATGGCCAGGCGTTACCGCACGGGCAAGATAAAATACGGTACTGACTCGGCGTCGATCCAGATCGATAGCGGCAACAAAGCGGTCATCGCGATATTCCTGATGCTGGATACGCGTGCGTTGCATCCATTGATGAACGTATTTTCCACCGACTCGCATATTATCCATCTTGGTTGCGTGCATCAGGTTCTGGTTTTCCAGTTCCAGTCCGGCGGGAAGCAGCTCAACGATTAACGCATCAGGGATGCGCTTTTTGTCCTCGCTATTAACATCCAGACGCACGAGTACCAGATCCCCGGTTTCTACCTGACTGAGCTTGAGCGGCTGGCCCTGGTCGTTGTAGTAGGTTCGTTGAACTTCAATGCCTTCGCTGGATTTTCTCGGTGCGGCGGCAGGATAGCCTTGCACTTTAAAGTCGCCAAACAGTGGGTTTTCTGACTCATTGTTAATACTCAGTGAACGTGGAATGTTGTGTTCTACCCAAGACTGGATCACCGCTTGAGTATCGGCCAGTTGTTGAGTTTCTTCGCCATATTTCAATGTGGCTTGCCACTGCTGAGACTCGGTTTGCAAGCTTAAGGATAAACGATAAAGTGCAAAACGTTCTTGAGTAGAAATCCAGCGGCGTTCAAGCAGCTCTTCGCGAATGGCCTGCACTAATTGCCAGGGATTTTTTACCAGCTTACTTTCTGTTGCTAACACCGTTACCCATGCCAGGTTGCGCAAAATCGAACCATAGTCACCCGCATAGCCATCGGGATCCCGTTGGGTGTCGAGCGCCTGTTGCCACAGATCCTGAGCTGATTTTTGGTCGCCCATGGTTTCGAAAGCCAGCGCCAGTTGAGCCAGCGGCAAGCGTGACTTGGCATTTTTTGCGTGTTGCTGACGTAGATTTCTTAAGTCACCCAGCTTCACTTTTTGTATCTTGGCCAGTACCAGGCTGGCATAGGCACGATAAGCAAAGTGATAGTGATGGGGCCAATCAGTGTAATGACTGTTTTCGGTATAGAGTCGGCTGGATGTTGTTGCGTATTTTTGCAGGCGTTTAATGGCTTTATTAAGGACCGCATCATCCACAGAATATCCTTTCTGTTTGGTGTGCAGTAGCAGCTCAGTGGCGTAAACGGTCAACCAGTGATTTTCGTAATTATCACGACTCCATAAGCCAAAACTACCATTACTACGTTGCATGGCGCTGATGCGAGCGATGGCCTGCTCCAGATACTTGCCTCGGTTCTGACTGATGTTTTGTGATCGATCATAGCGTTTAAGATCGGCATCTGTTGCCAACAACAGTGGCCAAGCTCGGCTAGAGGTTTGTTCCAGGCAGCCGTAAGGGTATTGAATCAAATACTGAAGCTGCTCTTGAGCATTAAAAGGTGGTTTGGGCGATAGGTTGAGAACACTCTTCATACCATCTTGCGACAGGTTCCGGAACAGTCCACTGAGTTCTTCTGCGTTCAAGTAACGATTCTGGTTTCCTGGTACTACCCAGCTCTTTTGTCGTGTCTCGGCTGGGTAGCCCGGGCGCAATCCCAGTTTCCAGTCTCGTTGCAGACTGATAAGCGCTTCACTGTCGCCTTTTTCGTTCAGTTCAATCGCGACTTTACCCTGACCCTGATAGCTGCTGCCAACCAAAGGCAGTTGCAAAACGCTCTTTTCTTTGGGGGCTAATGTAATTTGTTTACGAACTTTTGCTGAGCCCAGAGCCGGATCTGCCGTTAACTGAATATCAAATAGCTTCTCTTCGTCCGTGAGGTTTTGCACATCAAAGGTGGCGTTGGACTCATCGTCTTTAGCCAGGAATCGTGGCAAGCTGACTTCGGCAACCACTGGTGCTGCGATGGTCATTTTTTTATCAGCATGGCCAAATTGGTTGGCACCAAATGCCAACGCCATAAAACGAACCTCACCGTTGAAGTAAGGCAACTGAAAAGTGACTTCGGCTTCACCTTGATCATTAAAATCAACAACATCTGATAGTAAAGAAACAATCTGTACATCGGTTTGAGGCGCATCGCCACCATGACTGAGCTCATCGGCGTCACCACCAAATCGTTGCTGTGCCTTGTTGTCACTGAGTTGCTCTATTAAGGAGGAGTAGATATCGCGAATTTCACCTTGGTAACGGCGTTGGGCAAAGAACCACTCATGAGCGTTAGGTGTTTCAAAATCCGATAGGCTCAAAATGCCACTATCAATAGCCACCAGTGTTAGCTGGGTGGGTGTTGTGTTTGATGGTGGATTTTGCAGTTTAATTTTGGCGACGACTTCGGTTTCTGGTTCCACTTTCGTTGGTACATCAATGGCAACTTTCAGCTCGCGATTGGCGCGGTTAAGTGGTAAATGTAAAACGCCAAAAGCACGTTTAGGCAGATGTTTTCGTTTGGCTTCACCCGCACGCAAGACCATCACGCTGGCGTAAATATCATGGCGTTGCCAGCTGTCGCTTACGGGGATTTCGATGGTACCTTTACCATCTTGTATATTGGTTTGTTGTTGCCATAAGAGTTGATTGGCTTCAATAGTCACCAGAGCCGTACCCGAATAAGGTGCGTCGATGGACAACTGGGCCGTTTCTCCTGCTGCAAAGTGATCTTGATTCCAGCTAAGCTTCACTTGATCCGGTCGACCAATTTCGCCGTTGCGAGATTGATCCCAGCGCCAACCAGCAAAAAACTGATAGCTGCTTAACAGGCGTTGATGGCGATCTCGGACTTCGATTCGATGGTAGCCGTAGTTCACAGGAACGTGCAGAGTTGCGCGGGCATTATCGGCGACTTTGACTACTTGATTAAAGATCGGTTGGTTACGGGCACTTTGTTGGTAACTCCAGCCGTCGTCACCCCACTGCCAGTAATAGTGGCTGTTTTCACGGATCACCTGAATATCCAGATGATCATTGGCCACTAGCTCGCCTTGTCGATTGACGTTGATTACTTCAAAACTCAGTTCCGAGTTCGGCAGGCCGATATTGCCTTCCCACATGGGGCGGATACCAATCACAGCATCTTTTGGCCAAATGGTGGTTTGCCAACGGCGAGTGACGGGTCGTCCTCCCGATTCAAACAGGCTGACATTGGCAGTCACTCTGAGTGGGTGTTGTGTGCCCTGCCACTCGTTGTTTAATGCAACTTTAGCATGTCCTTTGGCATCAAGAGTTTGATCAGGCAATTGACGGTAACTGTTAAAATCGTTGTAGTTTTCGGCACCAAAAATGAAGTCTTTCCATTGTTCATCAAAAAGTGTGCGTTGTTGTCTGACTTCAACCGTGGTTTCAAAGCGATTACCTGCCGCTGGTGCGCCATAAAAATAATCTCCTTGTATGTCCAGCGTTGTTTTTTCATGGGCCAGTGTTGGGCCTGATGTCTTACTGGATAACTCAAGCTTCATGCGTTCTGGCAAGAAATCTTCGACACTGAAGTTGTATTCAAATTTGTCGCCATTACCCAGCTTGGCAATAAAGCGCCATTCTCCAGTTAAGGTGTTTTTAGGGACTTCAAATTCGCTACTGTAAAAAGCATTCACATTACCTTTGAGGGTGGCGGTCTTAAAACTGCGGCCATCAGGGCGTTTGACTTGAATTTTGATGGGGCTTGGCTGAACCAGCCTGGCATCGTTATCTCTTAATAAAGCGTTGATGCGAATGGTTTCGCCTGGGCGATACAGATCCCGCGCGGAATAAATAAACAACTCAAGTGGTCGTTGTTGACGACTGGCCAGCTTAAATTCTGACAGATCCATTGCTGGGGTATTGAGCTTAACAACGGAGTAATTGTCTTTTAACTCGGCGATAGCTAAGCGCTCTGACTTTAAGTTATCGAAGTTAGCAAATCCTTGATTGTCGGTGGTTGCTTGAGCCAACTGATTACCCTTGTGATCCAGGATGGTAATGGTTGCTCCCTGTGCTGGATCGGCTGACAGTAGATGATGAGCAAAGGCCACGGTTTGTTGAGGGTATTGGCGTACCTGCAAGCCTATATCACTGATGGTGAACCAGGTGGTTTCATAACGGTAGGGGTAGTGGCCTGCACCTTTGGCGATAGCTACATATACGCCACTTTGTTTCAGCTCATCAATGTTGGTAAGGGGGATAACATGCTTCTTGCGCTGATTGGGCTTGCTGTCTAAATCAAAACGCGCACTATAGACCAGATCCGCCAACGTCTTGATATTTTCTAAATCATAAGTTGTGCGCCCGAGGTAACGATTCATAAAGTGGGATAACTTATCTTTTTTGACGCGCCAGAAATCAAAGTCGGCGGCATCAATGTTGACGGCATCGATGGTTAATCCGTCGGATAAAGCGGTTGATAGTTGTGAACCGTGACTGGCAAAACGCAGCTGAGATTGGGCCCGACGGGTTTTGATGGTTTGTCTGGCCCCCGCTTTGATCAAGCGATTGTTAATAGCGGTTATTCCCTCAAGTACCTCAAGGTGATATTTCGTATCCGGCTGTATAAATGGAAAGTAGGCAATATTACCACTGCTACTTAAGATCCAGTCGCCAGTGACAGGTTGTTTGTCTTTGTCACTGACCTTTATGAAGCGAGAGAGTTGGGTATCTGGGTTGAGCGGAACGGAAAACACAACAGCCAGCGCTGGAGCATTGTCCCAACTTTGCTCTGATAGGGTTAATACCTTAAAAGGCGTATTGGCATAGTCTTGTTGCAACTTTTGTTTTTGCGCATCCGTCGGTTTAAACGAGGTCGCCTGCGCACTGCTCTGCTGAGATGCTTCTTTTTTTGTCGAGTCATTGGGACTGGCAGAAGGACTGTCTTGTTGACACGAAACCAACAATATTGATGAGCAAAGAAACAAAAAGGCTCTTAAGGCATTCATAAATGCAAACTCCAGATTGAAATACTTTGGATATATGGCTTGATCAGGGGATCTTTGTTATCCGTACGACGGTTATTAACCCTATTCTAAAACGCTATTATCAACAAAAACGGGTGAAATGTGGCAACTTTATGGCTTTTAAATATTGATGTGGTCGATATGTTGCCCATGAATGGACGATCGCTTACAAAAGCATCCCTTTTTTTCCTACAGAAATGATTATATCGACTCGCTATAATTTCCCTCATTCCATAACCACTCTATAAAAAGGATTCCTGGCATGGACGTGTCCGCACAATATAAGTTATCCGGTGATCGCGTTTTTCAAGAAAAGCAGGGTTGGTTTTTTGCGACTCGCGAAGGTATTGATATGGGGCCTTTTCCTGATAGGAACAGCGCAGAGTTGGAATTAAGCTGTTATGCGACCCATATTCAAAAGAAAGAAGAAAAACAGAAAAAAACTCAGGTCCGTTGGAGAACTTTTTAATACCAAGGTGGTCAAAACGTTCAGACCCCCTTGGTTAGGTTTGTTTGATATGACATTAGCCCCGAAGATTCGGGGCTTTTTTTTGCGCGGCAGAAGCCTGTATTTCGGGTGTCTGCAGCTGAAACAGGTACTCTCCGAGGCATTCGCCCATATCGTCTAACGACTCTTCACTCTTACAACATTTGGCAACGCCTATAATACCTTGCAGCGCGGCCAACAAAAATTTAGCGACATTATCCGGCTTAATATCCTTACGAATCACATTGTTGCTCTGGCCCTTACGTAAGGCATTCGCAATCGATTCTATCCACATCTGGTAAACACCGGCCAAACGCTCACGAAAACCTTCGTCGATGGGCGACATTTCTTGTGACAGGTTATTTATTGGACAGCCTTTCTCTAGCTCATCAGGCGACATGGATTGAGATTCGGTGCGGCAAATTTCAATAATACATTCGACTGGATTGTTGGTTTTGGCCAGTGGGCCTACCCATTTTTCCAGTATTTCTTTCTCAAGAATTTCTTCAACGATGGCATAACCAATGGACATTTTATTAGCGAAGTGATGATACAGTGCGCCTTTTGTCAGGCCTGTGCGCTCTAACAATTGATCGACCCGCATGCCTTGAAAGCCACGCAAATGAATCTCTTCTAAGGCGGCATCCAGGATACGCTGGCGTGTTTCATCAGGGTTTCGCTGTAATGTCATAATTCAACCTCGTTGTTACTACTTTTCAATAACACTCAAAAACATAAGGTGGGTCATCGTTGGTGTCAGTGACCAGCTGATCACTGACACCGTCTATGAAGCCCGATTAACGCAAACGCTTCAAAGCGCTTTTGCTAAAGTTGGACTCTTTGACTCCGGTTTGGAACTCGTAGTCAGACCACTTTAACGTTGTGCTTTTGCCCGTTTGGTGATTGGTCATTTCCATATTCAGCGGACGCCAGTATTTATCTAGAAACTTCTGGTATTCACTGCTGACCAAGGTTTTCATCAACTCGTTGCGACGGTCATAGAACTCGATCTTGACTGAGCGATACTCGGCTTTGTCGATATAGGTGACCAGGCGCTTATAACCTGAGTGCTTGTATTGAGGTGTGCTTTCTAACACAAACACATCATGCTCGCCCACTTTGTCGTCACGTAAATATTTGAACTTGTATTTTTCTAACTCAAATGAAGATAAGTCTTCATAAGAGAATTCACTGCCCATAAATGGACCAGATTTGTTGCTAGAAGAAATACGTTTTACACGCTTCAAAGCGGGCAAATACAACCATTGCTCATCAGGCTTGATAGAGTGAGAGAAAGACAAAAAGGCTGTGCCTTGAACGTCTTTTGGCTCATCAAAAATGGTTAAGCCTTTGTCACCGTCGCCTTCTACTTCCAGGCTCTGGATACGAATTTTGCGGCGGCTCTCGCGACCCGCCTGGTTGCGCAAAATCATTTCCATGGAGGCTTTGGAGTCTCTCCAGCCAGTGTTACGTCGGTCTGACTCTTGAGCGATGGCCAAGCCTTTCTCTTCGGCGGTCTCTGCGACCACACTAAGCGGTAGCAGACTTACTAAGCTCAGAATTGCTAGTGCTTTTCTCATTACTCTTTTCCTCTAATTTCATCAAAATTGGGGGTAACATTAAGAAATCGATAATTAACGCTAATGCGATGGTCATGGCAGTCATAGCACCCATGTCACTGTTCATGGTGAAAGTAGACAGGGTCATGATGTAGAAGCCAGCGACCAATATAATGGTGGTTGCCGTCAGGGCCATACCCACGGTATTGAAGGCATAGCGAACCGCGTTCTGAGGGTCCATGCCTTTCTCGCGACGAGCACGTAGGTACTTACTTAAAAAGTGTACCGTGTCGTCCACCACAATACCCAGAGACATACCCGCAACAACCGCAAGTGACATACCTACCTGGCCGACAAATAAGCCCCACAGTCCAAATGCCAGACCTGCCGGAACCAGGTTAGGAATAAGGCTCAATAGACCCATTTTGAGCGAACGCAGTGCGAAGATAAGGATTAATGAAATCAATACCAGTGCAATGGCCGTTCCCGTCAGCGAGCTTTTGATATTACGCGCACCAATGTGAGCAAACATCAAGTTCGGGCTAGCTTGTTGAACTTGCAGTTCAGGTGCATTGGTATCAAACCAGTTTTTAAAGCGCTGCTCAATGTCGATCATTTCATTGGATGAAATGGATTTCATGGTAATACCAAGGCGTGTAGCGGATTTATCAATATCGATCTGATTGGTTAAGTCCAAGCCTTTGGGTAGCGACATTTCATACAGTAACAGGTATTGACCTGACAGTTCTCGGCTGTCTGGCAGTTTATGCCACTCGGGGCTATCGCCATGCATATTACGGTTAAGGCGTTTCATGGTGTCGGTTAAGGTTTCAACGTGCAACACTTCTGATTGCTGTAAGGCAAATGCAGAGAAGTCGCGAACCTTTTGCAGATATTCAGGTTTGTTAATGCCCTGCTCTTCGCCAGACTTAACCGAGATAAAGATGTTGTATAAGCCTGTTAGATGTTCTTCGGCATAGTCAGTATCTGCACGGAAGGCGACACTTTCGTCGAAGTATTTCACAAACTCATCGTTAAGCTCGTTCTTTGGAATGAACGCGATAATGGCAATAGAAAGCAATGCTGACGATACCAACAACACTCGACGGTTGTTGATAACCCAGTCACCTAAACCATCCATCCAGTGATAAGCCTTAGGTTCTGACTTTGGCTGTTTTACAGGTAGCAAACTCATCATTGCTGGTAAGAAAGTGACCGAGTAAATAAACGCCAGAGAAACACCAATAGCAACCACGTTACCCAGGTCACGAAGTGGTGGTACATCACTGAAGTTCATACTTAAGAAGCCAATCACCGTGGTGATACTGGTAAGGAATACTGGTTGCATGTTGATGCGCAGTGACTCACCCAGAGCCTGATTTTTATTTCCCGTCTGGCGGTAGTTTTGCAGGAAGGTCACCAATATATGCACTGAGTCGGCAACGGCCATGGTCAGGATAATAATAGGAGCCGACATAACCGGACCTGTTAAGAAGCCACCAAGCCAGATGAAGCTACCCATTGCACCTAAAATCGAGAAGAAAATCAGGAAGATAGAAGCGATTACACCACTAAAGGTTCTGACCATAAACCAGAGTACGGCAATTACGACCAGGAACATTAAGGGCAGTAGTGTTGAGGTATCTTCGATGGATGCTTCAGGGAAAGATACGTTCATCATCACGATACCCGTGAGACGCACTTCAAGGTTAGGATCCCGTGCTTCCATCTGCTTTGCCAGGTCACGAGCATAAGCCGCAACAGCCAGTACTCTCTGATCCTGATTCTCGGGCAGATTAACGGTGATGTTAACAGCTGTCACTGAACGATCAGGCGCGATCAAACGATCTTTCAAGATAGGATCATTAACCGTAATGTCGCCCATCTTTTTAAAGTCGTCAGCAGTGTAGGCTGCGAGCTGCTCCGGTGTAATCGTCTGATGTGAGCAGTCCGTATCGTAGACGCCTTCGCGCAATGCCATGGGGTAACAAATCAGATCTTTAACAATCAGATCATCTTCGTCTTCGGCCCAGGTATGCTGGAAGTTAGTGATGGAATCAACACGGAGTACATCAGGTGTGCTCCATGCCTGCTCGGTTAACCATTGAATGGAAGCAAGTGTGCTTTGAGTGAATACATTGCCGTCTTTGGGAGTGACGACCATCAAAACATTATCGGATTTGTTGTAAGTAGCTTGAATATCTTCGAAAGCAATCAGCTGAGGATTGTCTTCGGAGAAGAAGATACGGTAGTCGGATTTAAAATAGGCTTTGGACATGCCATAAGCCATGGCAACCACCGACACGATACTGGCGAGAATGACCAGCCAGCGCCAGCGAATTATCCAGTTAGAAAACTGGACAACCTTGTTCTCATTCATCAAATTATCTCCTGAAAATAGCGACCAAACCAGAAGGTCTGATCGCTGAGGAAGTGAAAACCTTTACAATTAAGGGCTAGCGAGCCCTGAAAAACCACAAGAATTATATGAACAGACCAGTTGGTCTGTCAATTTTTTTGCGCAAATATTCACGGTCATAGATAATGGTTTCTATGTGTCATTTATTCACTTAGTGGGAAAACTGTAGAAAAATGAACCGGTTATTTATTGTTCTAATTACGTGTTTGGGCCTTAGCGGCTGTGCTACCTTGAGTAAATCCGATTGTCAGGCCAGAGACTGGTATGGGATCGGATTGCAGGATGGTCAAAATGGGCAGCCTTTATCGCGATTGAGTTCTCATCAGGAAGCCTGCTCTGAGCATGGTATTCGTTTAGACGGAACGACTTATCGCCGTGGCCGTGAAGAGGGATTGCGTACCTACTGTGAACCTTTGCACGGTGCCTGGTTAGGTCGCAATGGACACACCTATTACGATGTCTGTCATGGGCCGACGGCTGGTGAGTTCCGTCGCAACTATCGTCTGGGTCGTGAGTATTGGGAAGTTGAGCAAGAGATCAGTCGTATTGAAGAGCGTGTTTACGACTTGCGTCAGCGACTGGAAAGCAAAGAGCTTGCTGATCATGCACGGGATGAAATTCGCGATGAAATTGAGGACCTACGTGATAATCGTCGCTCCTTACAACGACGACTGGACCTGATGGATATTGTGGATTTGCTCAAAGGGGTTAACTATTGATCTTAAATGGACAGGAAGTAAAAGATGTCAATTAAGCTCAGTTTTTACTCCGACCCCAAGCTAGAGTCCATCAGTCAAAAGCTCAATCTCCCCATGGTTGAAGAATCAGTGGTTAATGAGCAGGAGTGGCAGTTGCGACTTGCTGATGGGGTGCTAAGCCTACACTGTCAGTTAGACAATAAGCCATCTCAGCTGGTTTTCGATCTGTTATCCGGTGCCATGACTTACCGTCGTAAGCATGGTGGCGGACGCAGGGAACCTTTGGCAAAAGCCATTGGACTGAAGCACAACGCCTCCCCTACAGTGATTGATGCCACTGCAGGTATGGGGCGTGAATCTTTGCTTCTGGCAGCTCTTGGTTGTCAGGTAACAGCGGTTGAACGCTCTGCTCCAATCTTTGCGTTGTTAAACAATGCGCTAGAAAGGCTCTATGCCAGCCAAGATAATTTCTTAGCTCAAGATCAACTTAAACTTTCTTTCGCTAACAGCATTGATTATTTGGCAGATGATTCGTTAGTGGCTCCTGATGTTGTCTATATGGATCCTATGTTTCCAGCGCGACAAAAAAGTGCATTAGTAAAAAAAGAAATGCGCATCTTTAAACAGCTGGCAGGAGAAGATCTGGATGACAGTGCCTTGCTATCGGCTGCTAGGCACTGCGCAAGTAAAAGAGTCGTCGTCAAACGTCCAGGCTATGCCCCTTTTGTTGGCGACGAAAAACCCTCTTATCAAATTGAAAGTAAAAAGCATCGGTTTGATGTTTATCTTTCCGAATAAACTGGATTCATTGAGCGGGTGCTTCTTCTGGTAAGCTTGAAGTTGCCTGAGCCGATTGTTTTTCGGTAAAAGAAAAAATGACACTCAGTAATACCGGAACCAGAAACAAAGTAAATACCGTGGCAACCAATAAGCCTCCCACCACAACAGCGCCTAATCCTCGATAAAGTTCAGAACCAGCCCCTGGCATTAGCACCAGTGGCAACATACCGCCGATGGAAGTTAAGGTGCTCATAAGGATCGGGCGTACACGACTTTTTACCGACTCAATCACCGCTTGATCCGGTGTCAGGTGGCGCTCTGGCATTTTTAAAAAATTAATGGCTTGATGAACAATCAGGATGGCATTGTTAACTACTACACCAGCAAGAATAACAAAGCCCAGTATGGTCAGAACATCCAGATTCTGTATCGGTTGATAACGATCCGCGACGCTGGCGGCATGCACCCAGGATAATCCGGCGAAGCCCCCAAAGGTTGCTAGCGGTACGGTTACCATAATAACCATGGGATAAAACCAGTTTTGAAACAACACCACCATTACCAGATAAATGATTGCTAACGCTAAAAATAAAGAACTGGAAATTGTCCCACCAAAACTACCATCTCCCATTAAAGCGCGTTGAATATCTTTTAACTTACCCGCTGAGCCAGAGAGGTTTACTTCAACGCTGTTGTTAATGCTTTGGTTGGCACGTAGTTCTTGTTCAAGGCTGTCGATATGCTCAATCGCCTGTTCAAGTGGAAGCCCCGGTGGCGGTGTGAATTGCAAAGTGACGGCGCGTAGGCGATCCACGTGACGAATTTTTTCTGAAGTTTGTTGTCGTGATATCTCCGCGACATTCTGAATATCAATAACGCGTCCGCTTGGTGTTGCTAAAGGGGATTGCATCAGTGCATTAATCGGATTAGCACTAATGGCATCTTTCGACAGTACTTTTACATCATTCAAAATACCATCCAGTTCGAAAGCTCGGACCAAAATGATACCGTCGCCATTGGCGGCAGTGGCGAGTCCTAAATCCTGTCGACTCATATTCATCATCTGTAAACGTTCGTCGTCGGGGATCAGTTTTAGTTCGGGGGTTGGTAACAAGAAATTGGCAGGATCTGGCACCACGCTATAAGGTGAATATTCTTCCATTAATTTAAACATCAAAGCCGATGCACTTTGATTGACGACATTGAGATCATCACCCATTAGATTAATACTGATGGCAGAACCCGTACTACCGCCTGTGTTAAATAGAGGAAATTGAAAAGCAAAACTGATGACATCGGGTATTTGTGCCTGAGCGGCTGATTGATTAAGGTAATCTACCAAATCAACGGTTAGGCGATCATCTTTTGGCATGGCAAATTGAATCATTTGACCACTCCAGGCAACCAGGAAGTACTGATCGATGGCCGGTGCTGGAACGGCTTTGCCATCCACCATGATGATTGGTGATGGTGTGGAATCTGGGAGTTGAGGTAGTTGTGATTCTGCGGCAAATTTTTGTGAACTTTGTTGCCATGCAGGTTTTAACTTTTGTTCAATCCGCCGTCCAATATTGTAAAGCTGGTCAATATTATATCCGGGTGGTGGAATTAAAATACCAATGGCTGCGTTAAAGTTCCCTTTAGGTAAATAGTCCATGGGGGGAGCAAGCCAGGCTATTCCGCTGAAGGTGACCGTAAAAAAAACAATTATTACTGTGGCTTTTCTTATTCCGGTCTTAATCAGTTTTTGAACAATGGCAGACACTTTTTGTGGCAGTTGATTGATAAATTGTTCAAGCTTAAATAACCAGGGTTGCGATGATGATGCAGGTTTTTTGGTTAACAATTTGGCCGCAACCGTTGGCATAACAATCACCGAAACAATAAAGCTGATCCCTACCGCTGCCATGATGGCCAAGGCAATATCTTTGAATAATTGGCCTGCACTATCTTGAATGAATAATACGGGAACAAAAACCACCAGCGTCGTCATGGTAGACGCTAATACGGCTCCAGAAACTTCTTGTGTACCTTCTACCGCAGCTTTTAGAGAAGGCTTTCCCATTTCAAGGTGGCGATAGATATTTTCGATAACTACGATGGCATTATCTATTACCATACCGACAGCAAATGCCATACCTGCTAATGAAACAATATTGATTGAACGACCGAGTGCTACCAGAACCACAACAGAGGCTATTACCGAAATTGGTATTGCAATAGCGATAACACCGATAGTGCTGAGTGAACGCAAAAAAAGCAGTAATGTCAGCGTTGCTAGAATGCCTCCGATGACAATATTGTTCTCTACCAGATCAATAGCGTTATTGACATAGATAGAAGAGTCATAGGTTTTTACCAGTTCTAAAGTGCCATCGATTCCCAGCTGCTGAGCCTTTTGATGTAATAGCCCGCCTTCTTTATTTAGCTCGGCTATTTCGGCATCAATGGAGGCCATGGTTTGTATCACATTCGCGCCGTATTGAAGTTGAAAACTGAAAAATGGCATGAGCAAACTGCGAGCTCTCACCCAGTCCGTTCTTTCTTTGTAAGCGAGTTTTATTTCGGCGAAATCTTTTAAGTAGATGGTGCCTGATGAAGTGCGCTTAATCGCCATATTGCGCAGCGTATCGATATCATGAAAACGGCCAACAGTGCGCACTCGTATGTTGCTTTTGCCATCGGGAAGTTGACCACCTGAGAAGGTTTGGTTATTCGCTCTTAGTGTAGTAGCAAGCTCGCTATAGGTGATACCGTAGTTTGCCATGGTTGTGGCATCAACCTGTATTTGTAACTCCCGTTCACTGGCTCCAAATATTTGAACCTTTGATACTCCTTTTATTCGTTCCAGTCTAGGGTGCAGACGTCGTTCCATAAAGTTATATAGCTTGGTGGGATCAAATGAAGGATCCGTGGAAGCCAGTCCAACCCAGGAAATATAATTAACACGCTCAGGATCATTAGGCTCAACAACTGGCTGTAACACACCTTCTGGATAACTGGGTACTTCATCAAGTTTTTGCAACACTTGCTGAAGTGCATGATTGATATCGGTGCCATTTTCAAACTCAAGGCGCAGGTTGCCACTGCCTGCCTGACTGGAGCTGGTTATTGATACCAAGCGAGCCACATCACCGAGTACACGTTCTTGCTCGGTAATAATGTCGGACTCTATTTGCAAGGGAGTTGCATTCTCCCAAAAGGTATTGATGCTGATCACAACGGAGTCAACATTAGGTGTCATCTGTACGGGAACACGGGTGAAGGCAAGTATGCCTGTCATGATAGAAATAATAATGCCAACGGTAACCGTAACAGGGTATTTAACAGCACTGGCAACGAGCTTCATAACTTAACTTCCAATGTCTTCTTTATTTTTCGATTTTAATGAAATATGGCTTTGATCTGGTGGTGTGTTAATTTGAACCTGAGCGCCTGGCATGAGACGGCGATTACCTTCAACAACGATTTGATCGCCTTCTTGCAACTGGTTATGTGAGTTGACTGCAACATAGTCGCCATTCACAAAAAGCTCCTGAATAGGAATAGCCTGGGTGATGTAAATCGTTTTGGATTCAGGATCAGTCGAAGGAATGACTTTATACAATAAGGTGCCGTTGTGATTTTTTATGATGGCGTCTTTGTGAACCATCAGGTGTTCTGTTTTTTCTCCCAGTTCTACCCAACCATGTACCGACATGCCCGAAAATAATGTGTCTGGAGACTGATCCAGTTGAGCAATTAAAAAGAAGGTTCGCGAATCTTGTGCGACTTGTGAAATGACATGGGCTTGGGAAGCTGTTAAGCGTTGGGAATTAATATCGACGGTAATGGGGGCGATAGAGTTACCCATAAAGTGGTGTGCCAGACGTTCTGGTATTTCTAACCAAGCTTCCATCTGGTCACTTGAAACCAGTGTTAGTATGGTGTCTCCAGGTTGTACCCATTCGCCGGGAAATGCGAGTTGTTGAGTGATAATACCGTTATAGGGTGCTTTTATTTCTGTGTCTTCCAGTTGGACTTTGAGGTGCTGTAAAAGACTTTTTCCTGCTTGCAGTTGGTGTGTTGCTGCTAACAAGGCAGCTTCTGCTGCAGCTAACTGAGTTTGAGTATTTCTAAGTTCTCGTTTTGATACAGCATTGCCTTTTTGCGAAACAACAAAGGCATCGTAATCGGCTTGTGCGTTATTCAGTTCTGCCTGACGTTGCGCGACGATGGCCTGTAAATTTTTTACCGATGAATCTTGCTGTTGATATGAAGCCGTCAGTCTGCGGTCGTCCAGTTTTGCAATGATTTGATTTTTTCTAACTTTCTCTCCTTCGTTAACGTAGAGAGCTTCCAGACGACTGGCATCGCTGGCTGATAAGTTAGAGGTTGCGGCTGCTCGTAGCGTACCGGAGAATCGATGAGTAGGTGAAGACACTTGCATAGTGACTTCTTCTACATTGACCGGTTGTTGAGCAAATAACGTTGAACTTAGACATAGCGCTATAAAGAGTAATGTCGTTCTTTGTTTTTTTTTATCGCTAATGATTGTTTGCATAAACCGTCCTATCGTAGAGCAATTCAGGCAGATAGAAAAATATCAGTCATCCTTTGATTGAACTAATGAGTTGATCAAGCTACGTCCAACATTCTCAAACCGTGTTTTAATATCCCTGCGTCTTGTCGAATATTATGACGACTTTATTAACCTATTAGTAGTGAGTATAGATTAGGATACTCAAAGAGGGAATGGATTAAAATAGCATTTTTCAATCTTTCTTAAATATTAAGTAAGTATTTGCTTCTGTTAAATTCCCTTATTTATATGGCCTTACGATATAATAAAGTAAATCATTATAACTTTTTACAAGGCTTTGCCTTGACTTACGTTTCGCTATCTCATAGCCTGAATAACGTTAGTGAGATTTAGATAATGGATTATGATTAAATCTCCTGCTTCTTTCGTAACGAGAAAGTAAGATTTATTTTACGTTTAAATGGAGGATATTGTTATGCCGTCACAAGTATCTCTATGGCAACGATTGGAAGACTTTTCGATTGGATCACAAGAAGCTCAGTTATCTTTTGCACGAAGACTGGCTAGAGAAAATAATTGGTCCTTATCATTTAGCGAAAAAGCAATTCTGGAATATAAGAAGTTTATCTATTTAGTGGCAGTAACAGGACGATCACAAACGCCTTCGGATGCTGTCGATCAAGTTTGGCATTTGCATCTTTGTTACACTCAATCTTATTGGAATGAGTTATGTGAAGAGGTTGTTGGTAAAGCGATACATCATAATCCTACGGAAGGAGGAACTGCGGAAGACTCTAAGTTTGAACAGCAATATCAAGCCACATTAGACGATTATGAAAAAGAGTTTGGCGCAGCGCCGCGAGATGTTTGGCCTGATGTGACTTCTCGTTTCAAAAATGCAGGACGATTTGTCCGAGTCAATACTGCCGAGTCATGGTTGGTTTCGAAAACAAAGGTATTTACCGGTACTTTGATATTGCCTTTTGCTCTTTTACTATCGGCTTGCAGTGTGGAAGGTGGAGAGGGATATCAAGATTTACTTTTCTGGCTAAAAGCGATTGCTATCGCTTGGGTGCTTTTTATTGTTATCCGATGGTTATCTAAACATTTAGGTCCACCCGGCTCAGGCGGTAGTGGTGGTGGCGGAGGAGATGGATGCGGTAGTGGCTGCTCGTCTGGATGTGGTGGAGGTTGTGGCAGCTAATCGCTCAATCTGGTGAAGGGCTTGTTGGAGCCGCCCTTCATCATCTTTACGACACGTTTCTTTATATCTTACATTCCTTATTCTATCCTTAATGAGGTTGAGTCTTAATCCGTTATTCACTCCTCTTGTAAACCACCTGCTAGAGATTCCAATGAGACAAGCAAAGCTGATTCTACTGTTATCGATATTATTTACTTTGATGACTTTCGTTTCTCTCTTTGCCATCCATAAGTTCAGCCTTAGAACCATAGAGCAGATCGCAGAAAATAATGCAAAAGTACTTGCTGATACACTCAATACTTCGCGAGTTCTCTACAGTAAAAATGTAATTCAGAAGGTCAACCGAACAGATGCTCTCAGTGTAGGGGCCGATCATAAAAATCTATCAGATCGAGTACCTAACCCAGCTACTTTCGCAATAGAAATCGGTGATGAGATAACCAGTAAATATGACACTACGATTGTTCGTATGTTTAGCAATTATCCTTTTGCTAATCGACAACTCACTGGTGGACCTAAAGATCAATTTGAAGCTTCAGCAATTCAATATCTAACGGCGAATCCCACTGATAATTTCTCAGATTGGGACCACATTGATGGGATGAAGGTGTATCGTTTCGCTCAGGCCATCATAATGGAAGAAAGCTGTGTTGATTGCCATAACTCTCATCCGGACAGCCCAAAAAAAGATTGGCAGGTAGGAGATGTTCGAGGGGTGTTAGATATCAGCTTCCCATTGTCAGTTAAAGGGAGTCAGGTTCAAGATATGGCCGAGAAGGCCTATATAATTTTCAGCCTCCTTTCTCTGGTGAGTTTTGCATTGCTGATACTGACCATTGTAAAGATTCGGTCAATACCATTAACAATAGAAAAAGAACTTGAGAGTCGAACGCGAACTCTCAAAAAAGAATCTCGAATGGATTTCCTCACAAAGATCCCCAATCGACGTGCCTTTGATGAATTCCTAAATATTGCCTGGATAGATGAGAGTCATCAAGACAAGGTGCTTTCTCTTATTATTCTAGATATCGATAATTTCAAGGGCGTTAATGACAATCATGGACATGATATCGGTGACGAATGTTTAGTTGAAGTAGCCAGAATTTTGAAGCAGTCAATTCGGTCTTCTGAGGACTACATTGCTCGTTATGGCGGAGAAGAGTTCGCTATTGTATTAAGTCACCTTGGAAAACAAGGGGCTCTTGATATGGCTGAGCGTTTAAGAGTTGCCATAGAACAGCACACTTTCAGTAACATAAACTTGAGCCTTACGGTCAGTCAGGGTGTTGCTTCCTGCGAGTCTTTTGGTGAAATATGCGATATCAAAGAGTTTATCAAAAAGGCTGATGAAGCTCTCTATTCTGCGAAACAGTCAGGAAAGAATAAAGTTGTCTATATGATGGAAAGCTAGTGCTTTTTATAGAATATGAAAATTACTTTTTATAACAATAGCTGTCGAAGACCTTGGTGTAATATGCCGTAATATTTTTCTGATTTCTCCTTTTTTATACTTTTCCTTGCTAGAGAAAACAACACAACTGGAACAAAAGTGTTGCTCAAGCACATCACTAAATCATTCGTTAAAGGAGAAACATTATGGCTTATCAATATTCTGTTACTGTTAATAATCAGGCGAGTACCTCTGCATACTTAATGGTGTATCAGGATGATCCTACAGCATGGGACCCGAATGCACTGTCTCTTGCCTGGTTTTCTAAGTACTCTAATCCCAGCCCTACTTCTAAGGTGAAGTTTACCTGGACCGTTGATTGGGGATTCTCTTGGGCAGAAACCGGTGAGTTGAAACCCGGTATTTCATTTCAGGCTTCAGAAACTTACTCACCGACGCCAGAAAAAAATAAAGTAACACTGGACTACAACAAAGCGTATTTTTTTGATGACTACTCTCAAGGCGTTGATAAAAACCGCTTCTACCTGGAAGAAACCGGAAGAATTCCTGTTAACTCACAAGCTTCTGTCGGTATGACCATGTCGGGTAGTACCGTATATGCAACCCAGGCTAAACCCAATCAAAATCTTACCTTCTCCCCGCGTCCTTCGTATTACCTTGCTTATGGGAACTATGAAGAAGGAGAAGTGATCGATGTGAGTACCATTAATAATCCGCTTAAGCTTGAGTTTCCTGTTGGTGTGTATGCGCTAACAACAACCTTAAATGCTGATAATTCATGGGAGGCTCCTATTACTCTTGCAGAAGCAAATGCTTTGAAGTCGCGTCGAGTGAAAGCGGCCTGATCATTAACTAAAGGAATAGCTGGTAGCTTCGATATTACTTGAGGCTGCCAGATTCTAAGGAGTTTGTTGTGTACTCTGCTCTTATGACTGGAAGTGTTGTTGCATTTGCCGGGCAAACGGACCCCGTATCAAAAGATGCCAACAACATCTGGAAGAACTCATGCTGCACTTCGAAAGACGCAGCGGCTGCTAAGCGTAATGATGAGGTGCCCCTTAATATTTTGGAAGCAGAAGGATGGATGCTTTGTGATGGCAGAGCGTTAAGCCCTCACAGTTACCCCGAGCTATTTGCTGTTCTGGGATACCTCTATGGCCGTAAAGACGATGACTTTCTTATTCCTGATTACCGAGGGTTATTTTTGCGAGGTGTTGATGCTGGCTCTGGCATGGATCCTGACGCGGCAAAACGCATGGCTCCAACTGGAGAAGGTGTGGCAGAGGGGATCGGCTCTTATCAATGTGATGCACTGGAGTCTCATACCCATACCTATAAGTCAGTCACACTATCGGCTACATCAAATTCCGGTAATGCGGCTGGGCAGGCATCATCCGATGAACAAACGGGTATTCCTACTGATCCCGCCAAAAGCAGCAGTGAAACCCGTCCTAGAAATATTGCAGTTAATTACATTATTAAATATCGCTGAATAAGGAGAGGATAATGAAAGTAATACTACGGAGTTCATTGATTAGTTGTTGCCTTGTTTTGCTTGTTGTTACTGGGTGTTCGCACCAAAGTGTAAAGTCGGTTAGCGAGTTAGGCGATCCGGCTTGTTACATTACTGAAGCTTCCTTTAATCACATTCTGCTGCGCCATTGCTCTGTAGGTGGTGGAAGCCAACTATTAGCTGAGTACTGTACTCGTGAGGGTATGCAACGATTATGCGGGATGATTCAACATGCTCCCAATAAAGTCCGAAGTGTTCAATCCGATGGCCGTGTTCGCTACGACGCAAACCTGGGTGTGGCTATCGGCACTCATGGAGAGTTATGTGGTCGGCTAATTATTGAGAGTACTCGAAGTGGCAATGTGATTACGGAGTTTCCCGAAAACACTGGTGCTCCAGGAAGCTGTCGTCGTACGGCTTACAAAACAAAGGTATCAGAGAAGGATTAGCTTCTGTAATAAAAGTATATCTGAAAACGTGATAAAGGAGGCATTACCTGAACAACACTACGAGAGAAGCGTTAAACTGAAGACGAGTGGTAATTCGTATTAACTATACCCAAAGGAGAGGAAACATGAAAATACTATCGATCAAACCCGAAGCAAAGGATCAGGATGGTGAAGAGTTTACTATTGGCATTCCTTGTGCTTTAAGCAAAAACTTCTTATCCGATGTGCCATCGGTTGTTGCGGTCAGTTATTTGTCAGTAACCCCAGAGAAAGAGCAGCCTTGGGTGACAGAGATTTATGACGAAAGTAATAATCGCAACAAAGTGGATGGCACATTAAAGTTGTTTTTCTCAGCGGCTTACCAAGGTACTGAATATCTGGAGAAGCTTCAAAAGGCCGTATTAGTTGTTTCTTTGGATGGCAACAATGATGATGAAGACTGGGTATTCATTGATAAAGGCATCGTATTTACCAACTGGGTTAATCATAATGTTTTTGAAATCACTACAGAGCTGAGTGATTCACGTAAACAACTCACCATTACGGTTTTTCATGTAGGAGATACAGGCTCTACTAAGAAGAAGGCAAATTATGTCGATATAGGTTTTCGTTATGTGGCAGCATGTGAAGATAAGAAGAAAAAAACGACAACCGTTCATGTGTCACAAGACCCAAGTATTGGCGTTAGTCGAGGTAAAGGTGGTTAGCCTTATATTATGCAACGCTGGGCATTGTTGTGTTGTTTCATCAGATCAATAAATAAAGTATCACTGCATAAGTTGTCAAACCAGGTAAGATTAAACCAACGAACACCAATGCCCTTCTCCAAGGCTCGCTCTACCTGAAGCGTTGCCGAAGTATTTTCTTGCAGTACAGACAAAACAAGAGCAGAAGTATAAAACAGCTCTCCATTGTCGGGCGATAATTGGCGCGCTTCATCAAGCGCTTTTACGGCTGCTGTTGGGTTTTTAGTATGCACATAAGCTTGAGCGGTTTCTAAAAGAGACTTAAAGTCAGGGGAATTCTCCCGCAATTTGATCACTTGCTGATAATATTTTCTTGCCTCAGTCGTTTGCCCATTGAGCCAAAGCACATCGGCTAGATTTAATGTCCATGTTGAGTGGTTGGGGTTGAGCTTAACAGCTTGTTGTGCAAACTTAAGAGCTTCAAGAGCCTCTCCATTGATTAGATAAGCCAAACTAAGGTTATTTAAGTCAATACTTTGTGGATTATCTTCAATAAGCTTTTTGTATAGAGGGATCGCTTTTTTTGTATTGCCTTCAAATAGTTCGATAGAAGCAAGAAACTGGTTACTAAAATAATCTTCTGGCGTTAGTTTAAGAATTTTCATCAAGTTGTTTTTTGCTAGAAGAATATCCCCGCTAAACCAGTAAGTCAGAGATAAGTTATAAAGCATTAAAGTGCTGGTTCTTAATTGAAGAGCTTTTTGGTAACTCTCTATGGCTTTGCTATATTGACTTGTACTGAAGTAAAGATAAGACTCAAGCTCACGTGTTCTAAGCTCCGATGCACCTTGCTGCTTAACTCTAGTGATCCAGCGTTCGGCTTGCTTGTATTGATTTCGAGACACTGCTAGCCAAAAATAGTTGGTTGCTCCATGATGACTCAAACGATATGATGAAGGAGAGTTTGTTAAAATGAATTCTAGGTTCTCTAAGTAACTTTCCTCTTGAGTTTGCTCATAAAGATTAAGAGCAAGCTCTCGATATAATGTATAAGCGGGATAAAAGTGAGGCTCTTTATCAATAAGACTTGATAGATGCTTTAATGTTTCTTGATTATAAGATCCATCAATACGAACGGACTGGTAAAGTTGAATGTAACTTTCATAGTTTTTTGGATCATTCATTCCAGTCCTTGCAATAGTATTCGAAATCTCAGGAAATAGAGTTGATATTTTTTGTTGGCTAATAAGGTAAATATCAGAGATATTTTGAAATGGCATCATCCAGTCAATTTGAGAGATAACTTTTCCATTGTTATCGGCTCTTGAAAATACGACGTCACATTGCACACCATGACAGTCTACTCTGGTGGTTAGTATATCGCTGGCCCCTGTCGCTTTGGCGACCGTTGGCAGACCACTTCCTGCGCTATTAGATTCATCATACCCAACTAAATCCAGTTGTAGAGCATTGATGGCATAGTTTCTTAATGCTGAGTCTATTGTTGAACGTACTAGATAGTTCTGTTCGGGGTAGCTATCGTCCGTATTAGTCACATGAGGGGGTAGTATCACCAAGTTGCGACTTGAGTCTTGAGGCTGTAGAAAAAACGAAAAAGTAATAATAAGCGCAGCGAGAGCCACGAGTATGATCGATAATATTTTTATAACTCGATTTTTAATATGACTTTTGTCTGATAAATCGTTTACTGGTTTAGTAAAAGGCTGTGTTTCCTGGCTGAGTATTTCTCGCTGCTGCTCGAGCACTAATAGTTGCTTTAAGCTATCAGAAACTACCTGAGCGCTTTGAGGTCGCTGTTCTTTTTTATGAGAAAGCAACTGAACAATCAGAAGTATAAGAGGCTTAGGCATTTCCTCTGTTAGATGGTTTGGCTCTATTTTTTCATTGTTTAGGATGCGCTCGGACGTTTTTTGAGGAGAGAGGTTGCCAAATGGATGTTGACCGGTAAGAAGTTGAAACGCTATGACTCCAAAAGAAAATAAGTCACTTGCTTTGGTGTGATTATTTTCCATAATCACTTCGGGGGCCATATAAGCCAGGCTCCCGTAGTTTGAGTCGGCTGACTCATCAGCCCGAATAAGCTGGGCAATACCGAAGTCTGCAATTTTAATCTGGTTGTTGTAGTCAACTAAAATATTCGATGGCTTCAAGTCACAGTGAATGACATCTTGGCTATGAGCAGCTGATAAACCAAGGGATAACTGATAAAGCCATTGCAGCTTTTGCTCAAGGCTGATATGACGCTCTTTAATAACTTTGTCTAAAGTAATGCCCTCTACATACTCCATGACAATAGATACATTGCTCTCTTCTTCGAGAATATTATGTACTTGAACAACGTTGGGGTGGTTTATTTTTGCCAACAATCTTGCTTCATGAATGATGTTGCTCGGAGAACACTCTTTATGTAGTTTTTTAAGGGCGACATCACGTTGCAGTTTGTTATCTTTTGCTAAGTAAACTTTCCCCATACCTCCCCGGCCTAGCTCTTTGATAATAGGATAGTCATTTGGTAGCGCGCTGTTAGCTTGATCGGTCATCTGGTATCCATACTATTCATTTGACACTCCAGAGTGCGGCCTTTAAATAACTGAAACTTTGCAGGACCGAAACGTATCTTCCCTCGAGTTCTTTCAATAATATCTTCAGAGCTTTTTATATTACTTAATATTTCTTTAAATTGTTTTCTGGCACGATGGATTTGGATATTTAAATGAGACTGGCTAAGCCCTAAGTCTTTTTCCAATTGTTCCGTATAAATCCAGCCTTGAGTGTCGCTATCAAAACCCTTCAGGGCATCTTTATAACGGCTTCTTACCAGTGTGAGAGTCAGGTAATGATGGGTTCTTACTTCTAAGTCAATATCATCCACAGGTGTTTGTAATTTTAAGTGAGCAACTTCCTCGTCTTGGCTTAAATTAAAAACAAAGTTGATGTCATTAATAGAGTATTGTTGTTCCGAAAGCTGCAAGGTTGGTTGTGTTGTTGTGTCAGTATGGAATTGCCACGGTTTATTTTTAAGTAAAATAACATCACCGTTATCCAGTGGATAAGAGTTGTTGCCGTTGATATCTTCAAGCAACCAAATTCCTTTTTGTGCGTGGTAATACACAACCTTTTCACATTCTTGATTGGATGGCAGAAGGTTGTAGTCTTTGATACTGATCGGAGTCGATGTGTGGTCTAATGGAATAAGGATGTTTTCGGGTTGGCTCAAGTCTTTCACTTGATAGCTTTGTTCTTGGTGCTGAGAAAAAAACAATTGATCGCCAATAGCCAACGAGTAAGCTTGATTAGGAACAAGCTTCTTGTTGTTTAGGTAGGTGCCATTTTTGCTAATATCACGTATAAGCCAGGTATTCCCACTCCATTCAATGACTGCATGAAACTTTGAAATATCGGGCTCTGAAATTAAAGTGTTAACGGAATGCTCCAAACGCCCAAAAGTGTGATGTGAATTAAGATAACACTTCGAATGATCGGTCAGGCATAAAAGATAAGCCATATTTATCTCTCTTTGTAATCCACATATCAAGTCACTGAATAATTATTCTAATGTCAGCTATAAGCTTATTCAAATGGATTCAAAGGCATATCAAACAGAGATGATGGCAGTGTTCTAAGATGCATTATTTAGAACGTTTAATAAGGCAGATTTAAAAGAGAGTGCTGTCCGTGCTTACAAAAGGCAAAGAAAGCAGCAAAGGCTATCGATGGAAAATATGAGGAGCTTTAGCCTTGTCGGATAAGAATAAACAAAGGCCACTTATATTAAGTGGCCTTATGGGATAAATTTAAGACTCAACTTTATCCAGATGAATATCCATTTGAGGGAATGGAATCGAAATATTTTCTGCGTCAAAACGCAGTTTTACTTTTTCGTGTGTATCGAAAAATACGTTCCAGTAGTCTGCAGCATTGACCCAAGGACGAACGACAAAATTCACTGAAGAATCGGCCAGTTCAGAAACAGCTACAACATAAGCTGGATCTTTTAGGATGCGCTCATCTTCTTCCAAGATAGACTCAAGCACTTCTTTAGCCTTTTTAATGTCGTCACCGTATCCAATACCAAAAACCATATCAACACGACGAGTAGGCTTAGCAGAGTAGTTAGTAATGACGTCGCCGTAGATTTTTCCATTCGGTACAATCATTTCTTTGTTGTCGGGAGTTCTCAACTGAGTAGAGAAAATAGTAATTTTTTCTACAATACCAGCAATACCTGCTACCTCAACAAAATCACCAGATGTGAAGGGGCGGAACACAATCAGCATGACGCCAGAAGCAAAGTTTTGTAACGAGCTTTGCAGAGACAAACCAATAGCCAAACCTGCAGCACCGATTAATGCGACCAGAGAGGTTGTATCGACACCCAGCTGACCGATAGCGGCAATAATGACGAACAACATCAATAAGCTGCCGATAATACCCGAGATAAAGTCAATGAGAATGTCATCGGTTTTGGCTTTCTTCATGACCTTAATGAGCACTTTGGTGATGGCTTTAACAACCATTTTTCCTATCACAAAGATAAGAATCGCCATAATGACCTTAATACCATAAGGAATGACGTACATATCGATGAGGCTCTGGAGTTTATCGGGTGACAGGTCAATATCTGCCGGGTTGAGGTTTGCAGTATTAAGCATAGTGGCTCCTTAATATTGTTATTTTTGTTTCCCTGAAGGGAGCAAATATTCTGTTTGGGCTAATTCTACCCTTATGCTCATTGAGCTAAAAGGGCCTTTGTGTGAAATTGTTTAGAAGTATAGGTAATAAACTCGATAATACGCACACAAACCAGCAGAAAGATACACTTATGGCTATTCACGCTAATTTCCTACATAGCAAAGGGCTGATCGCCAATAGATCTTGAGCTTTAACTCGTTAAACTTCTGGTTTTAAAAGGAATTGATACATAATCAGGAATAATGAACTTATCTCACAGTTTTTCACGAGCAGGGGTTGGAATCCATGCTCCCTTAATTACGATAGAAACTCACTTATCAAACGGTTTGCCCTGTTTTGCTATGGTGGGTATGGCCGAGGCGGCGGTGCGAGAGAGTAAAGATCGAGTTCGCAGTGCTTTGATGAATGCTAATCTGGAATTTCCGACGCGTCGTATTACCGTTAATCTCGCACCTGCGGATCTGCCAAAAGAAGGTTGTCGCTTTGACCTACCTATTGCACTGGGTATTTTGGCGGCATCAGGGCAGCTGCCTATGCAGCAGCTTCAGGGCTACGAATTTGTTGGGGAATTGGCGCTATCCGGTGAGTTAAGGCCGATTCGTGGCGTACTGCCTGCCGCACTGGCGGCGAAAAAATCCGACCGAGTACTGGTTGTGCCTGCGGCCAATGCTGAAGAGGCGTCACTGGCTGGAGGAAAGCAATTAGTGGCTCATCATATCCTGGATGTGGTTGCTCACCTTTGTGGCCAGCAGGCATTGCCGCTAAATGAACATCAAAATCGCCAGGTTGTTTCGTCATTACCTCACGACCTAAAGGATGTAAAAGGCCAACATGCGGCCAAAAGAGCATTAGAACTGGCGGCAGGAGGTTCTCATAATCTGTTGTTTATCGGCCCGCCGGGTACTGGCAAGACCATGCTTGCCAGTCGACTGAGTGGGTTGCTGCCCGAGTTGAATGATGAAGAGGCGGTAGAAGTCGCCGCAATTGCGTCGGTGTCAGGTAACGAAGTGGCGGCACGAAACTGGAAAGTAAGGCCGTTTCGTGTACCCCACCATACCGCATCGGCTGTTGCTCTTATTGGCGGTGGCAGCATTCCTCGCCCTGGCGAAGTGTCTTTGTCTCATCGTGGAGTTCTGTTTTTAGATGAACTTCCTGAGTTTGATCGTAAGGTCTTGGAGGTGTTACGTGAGCCGCTGGAGTCAGGATATGTGACCATCTCGCGAGCGGCGAGGCAAGCTGAATACCCTGCTCAATTTCAGCTTATTGCGGCGATGAACCCCTGCCCTTGTGGACACTTTGGCAATGCGCGCGGGCAATGTCGTTGTTCTTCAGAGCAGATCCGTCGTTACCTGCTTAAACTGTCTGGGCCTTTTCTGGATCGAATTGATATGCACATAGAAGTTCCTCTCATTGCTAAAGAGGACTTTATGCGAACTACCGACCAAGATGCAGAGAGTTCTTCAGCTGTTCGTCTGCGCGTTGAGGCTGCTCACCAAATACAATATCAGCGACAGGGAAAATTGAACGCTACTTTATCGGCGGCAGAGCTAGAAAAGCACATTCACATAGAACCAAGAGCCAATCAGTTTGTTCTTGAAGCAATGGAAAAGTTGGGGCTTTCTGCACGAGCGTATCACCGCATTTTGCGAGTATCTCGGACGATTGCTGATCTTCGACAGGAAGAGATGGTCACTATGGAAGCGGTAGCCGAGGCGGCGAATTATCGAAAGATAGAGCGATTACTTGAGCAAGCTTAATTTATTGCGCCCCAAAAGAGCGGATGAATTCTAATAAAGAACACTAAAAGCGTTAAATTTGAAGCAACTTAAGTAAAACGGCGTGTTTGCGCTAATTAACAGGCTTAACTCATTGTAATTGATACTGTTATCTAACTTAAAAAAGTCTCCTCTAATCCACAGATAGCGCTCCGAGTCTGGTTATCAAAAAGTTTTGTTTTGTCTTACTTGAGGATTATTAACTTTAGACCATAATCTAAAAGACTTAATCGAAAACTAAACCGAGATGGCTTGTCATGAAAATGAGCTTTAATCAACGTGTCTGGCTTGGTTTCGGCATCATCATTTTGTTGCTGTCCGTATCCAGTGCTCTATCCCTGTTTAACCTAAGTGATATTGGAAACTCTACAGAACGAGTTAACAGCGAAGCTGTGCCGATTCTTAAGCAAAGTAATCAGGTTCAGATCAGCTTGTTAAAACAGGCAAAACTCAGCGCCTCTGGATATAACGTTAACACTTTGAGTGAAATTAAGAATTATCAAAGCGAATTTGATAGTGCAGAAAAAGTATTTCGCGAGCAATTTTCTGTATTGAGTCAGACCATCAATGTATTACCCTCGATGAAAAAGTATGGAGAAACGGCGAGTACCCACTACGAGGACTACATTAAAGCTGTTTCTACTATGTTTACTGCCAAAATTAAGCTGCTAGAAGCAGAGAACAGTGCCAATGAAGAGTTGAGAGAGTTAAGTAATCTGATTGATGATGCTGGCGCTCTGTTGCTCGATATTTCTTACTATGAGTCCGATGAGCATGCAAAAACTATTGAGCTGGTAGCTGGCGAAGCCGGAAGGATTGATGGTCAACTTATAGGTCTTTATAACTCGCTTAAAGAAATTAATGGTAAAAAAAACAGCGAAGAGTTAGCAACCTCTGGAGAAGATATTCAGTATGCCTTCAGCGATATGCAAACGCGGGTAGATTATATTGGTAATCTGTTAAACGATATTGATACGGGTGGTTTGTGGAAGGATTTTTTGGCCAAGTTGGATGAGCTGAAAAAAAGAACGGCTTCGGAGAATGGTTTAGTTTCCTTCAAATTACTTCAACTTCAAAAAGTGGATGAAGCTCGACAACAGCTTGATGCATCGGAGAAAAGTGTTAAAGGCGTTGTGAGTGACTTTGATGCCCTGTTGGTAGAAGCCGACAATCTTTTCAATGAAAAGCAAAGTGAAGTTCAAGAAGCGGTAAGTCTGGGTACCAAAACCAGTCTTGTTGCCTGGATCGTACTTATTGTTCTCGCATCACAAAACTTCAATTCGATGCGCTTATCCATCAAGAAGAAAATGTCTGACCTAGCGAAATTGAACTCGACGGGAGAGTCTCTGGCGGCAATACAAGAAAAGAACAAAGCGCTCGAAGAAGTGATGGCTGCAATGCACGAGCAAATAGGCGTCGGTCAAGGCTCCGTTTATCTTATGAATGAGCAAGATCACTTAGAGCTTAAAGCTTACTACCCTCCTAAAACAATTGATCCAGATAGTCATCCAAAAGTATTTGAGGTTGGTGAAGGGATTCTTGGTCATGCTGCACAAGACCAGAAGATTATTTTTGCGCCGAGTACTGCAAAAGATGACCGCTTTGTTACTAGAGAAAACAAGGAAGTCGCTGATAGGACACTCTTGTGTGTTCCTCTGGTTGATAAAGACGTCTTGGTAGGCGTAATGAATTTCTCTGGTGATATTGGTCAGGTAAAGTTCGAAGATAGCGATTATGAATATGCCTCTTCTATTGCTCGATTATTGGTGACCAATATCAAAAACATCCGGATGCGCGAAGTCATTGAAGAGCAAAACAGAACACTGGAACAAAAGGTTCAAGAACGCACCAAAGAATTAAGACAAAAGAATGAAGATATCGCCATCATGATGGCTAATCTTCACCAAGGGTTATTTACAATTCAGGACGGAGGGATTATCCATCCTGAGTACTCGGCTTATTTATCTAAGATATTTGAGACTGAAAAAATTGCCAATAGAAACTATCAAGACCTATTGCTAACCAATACGGATCTCGGAGCTGACAGTTTAGATCAAATAGCAACAGCGGTTGATGCTGTCGTAGGCATGGATGAGATGATGTTTGATTGTAACTCTCATTTGCTGGTTAACGAAATGGTGAAAACCATGCCTGATGGAAGAGAAAAAATATTAGAGATGGACTGGGTTCCGATTGTTAATAAAGAAACCGACGAAGTTGAAAAGCTAATGGTTTCGGTAAGAGATGTCACTGAGCTAAAAGCCTTGCAAAAAGAAGCCGAGGCTCAAAAGCAAGAGCTTGAAATCATCGGCCAGGTGCTGTCTCTAGAGCAAGATAAGTTTATTGACTTCCTAAATACTTCATTTGACTTTGTTAAGCAGTGTCGTGAGTTAATTGCCACCAACGAAGAGAAAAACCTCGAGGTCGTTGCTTCTTTGTTTAGAAATATGCACACAGTAAAAGGTAATGCCAGAACATTTGGCTTTAATCAAATCACAGATTCCGTTCATCAGGTAGAACATACTTATGATGAGTTAAGAAAATTTGATGAAAAAACCTGGGAACAAGAAGATCTATTAAAAGAACTGGCTTATGCCGAAGAAGACATCAAACGTTATCAGATGATTGCCGAAACCAAGCTAGGCTTGAATGTTGATGACAGTCAGGGCGCATCGAGCTATGCGATCAGCAAAGATAAGGCGCTTACCCTAATTAAAGAAATCGAAGACATTGAGGTTGTGGATGCTAGCGCTCAGATTAAACGCTGGATAGCTACGGTTTGCGAAGCGCTCATTTCCACTCAGGCGAGACCCATCAGTTACGTTATTGGCGATGTAATTAAATCGGTTGAGTCACTGGCGGATGACCTTAATAAACCCAGACCTGAAATATCGGTAAATGATGGCAGTGTATTTGTGCTGAACGACATCCACAGTACGCTTAATAGTATTTTTATGCATATTTTTAGAAATGCTATGGACCACGGTATCGAGGGCGCAGAAGAGCGTGTTGGGCAAAGTAAAAGCGAGCAAGGACATATCTATTTAAACACTCGAATGCTCGAAGACTTTATTGAGTTCGAAATTTATGATGATGGCCGGGGGTTAGCTTTAGATAAAATTTATCAAAGCGGAGTCGATAAAGGATTATTATCGAAGGATGCACCAAGGCCTTCAGCAGAAGAAATCGCGAGCCTCATCTTTTCATCCGGATTTTCTACCGCAGAAGCGGTGACTAACATCTCAGGCCGGGGTGTCGGAATGGATGCGGTCAAACAGTTCCTGGAGCGAGATGGCGGCAATATTGAGATTCACTTAGATGATGGTGAGGCACAGGCTTCGTTTCGTAATTTTAGAACACTGATTCGTTTAAACAGAAAATATTCGTTGACGCTACCCGACATTAAAGATGCGTAGAGGAGGCTTAAGCCAGAGCATGTAGGTCATTTTAAGCTATTGGATTAATTGATTTTCCTGCTGCTAAAAGTCGCCATGCAAACTTTATGAAATGAGCTATATTCAATACAGCAGGGAGTAGTTTTTGTTGCCTACTCAACCAATGACCCAGCAGTCATTGAACGATAACATTCTGTTTTTGAAAGGATTGGGCTATATGGAGCTTTTTCCTCTTCAATAATGGAGAGAATAAAACGAAGTCTTGAATATTACTACTCATTCGACTTCATATCTAAATCATTGCTAGCGAGTACAAATGAATATCATTGCAATCTTATTGTCGTTGATCGGTGGGATCGTCATTGGAGGCTTGTTTAGCCATTTTCACTATAGAAAGAAAGAAAATGAGCTGACCCAACAGAATAACGAAACCGAAGAAAGAATGCGCTCTATGGTGGATGTCTCTGAGCTGGAAGATGTTAGGAATAACCTTGAGCAGCAAATCAGTGAGTTTCAGGCATCACTCGATGAATCTCATCGTGATCATCAGGCCAGGATTTCTGCATTTGAGACAGAAAAGCAGCAACTTCAAGAAGAGTTACAGTCGCGAATGGCTTCTCTGGAAAACAGCCAGCAAGAGAAGTCCGATGATCTCTACCAAAATTTGTCAAAAGTAAAAGTCCAGCTCGAAGAGTTGGCGCAAGTGATGCTCACTTTTGAGCGCATTCATGAGTCCTTGACTGAACTTATGGATCACAATCAGGCCATGAGCGACCAGAATGGGCAGTTTTTTAACATCGTAAAGCAAATTGTTATTTTGGCGCTGAATGCTGCCATTGAAGCGGCACGAGCAGGAGAATTTGGACGCGGGTTTGCGGTGGTGGCCGATGAAGTGAGAGCACTGGCTTTGCGCTCTCAGGAGTTGAGTAAAAGTTATCGAGAAAACTTGTATAAGAATGACCTGTTAACCACATCGACATTCCAAGATATTCAAGCCAGTGGAAAAATGGTAATCACCGAGCTGGCAACAGTGCAAAGCCAGGTCGACAGCTGTATTAGCCGATTACAAAGTGAGTCTTTCTAATGTTATTGATTGACGCACTGGATGGAATGTTTAAACGCAGTATTGAGTCTTGTCTGGGAGACAGTTTGCCCGATGGGGGCTGGTACATAAGTCCGATACAAAATACGGACGGCGTAGAAGTGAACGAAGCGATTTTTTTGACTATTTGCTCTCATCAGTTTCGAATATTTCTGACCTTACATTTTGATGTCGAAAAGTGCACATCTTTCTATCGTAAGGCATTAAAAATATCAGCAGAAGATGTGAGTGATCAGTCCGTTTATGACTTTTTGTATGAGGTTGGAAACAGCATTTGCGGTGTGCTCAAAAGAGACTTGGGTACTAGTATTCCTGCACTGGGAATGTCGACACCTAATTTACTATCGCAAGGGTGTTTTGATTTTATCAGCGTATTTGATGTTGTTAAAAGTGGCAACTACAGTGTTGAGGTCGATAGTGATTTTGTGCTTTATGCCGGCTACTTTTATTGTCGCAGTGATGATGTCGAAATCGAAGTAGTCGAGCAAAGTGTTGATGATGTAGAAAGCGGTGAGCTTGAGTTTTTCTAAAATGTTTAATTCTTATAGGTAGCTGTGATGGAATCAGAGAACGAAATAAAAAGTAAGATTTTGGTTTTTGAAAGCGATGCAAGTGCCGAGGGTAAAATTAAGAGCTTTTGCGAAGAGCATTCAATTATCACCCTGAAAGCCAGTAAAAAAGATCCTATGAATATACTAAAAACGAACACGGATCTCGGTGGTATTATTGTTTCTGATGAGTTTGAGTCGGACGGTTTGAACGGCAATGAGTTTGCAAAAAAAATTCACGAAAGTCGTCCTGAACTTCCTATTTTTATGCGCCTCAGTGATGTTAGTGCTCCATTGGAAAAGTCAGCAATTGATTTTGACCATCACATTGCCAGTCAATTTAATATCGATCGTCTAGATGCTTTAAAAGACAGTATCGATAATCACTTGTTCACTATTTATTATCCAATGCCACTGGTTCGAGTATTACAAGAACTTTCGTTAGACGCCATTCACGCCAGCGTTAAAGATTGCGAGATTCATTGCGATGCACCTTACCTTGTCAAAGATCAATTGATCTATGGCGAGCTGTTTAGTCTTATCCCACTAGAAAGTAACTGGTATCGTGGCTATATGATGTTACAAACTACCGAAAGTGAGATTTCTAGTTTGATAGAACATGGAAAAACTTCACTGCATGAAGATCAAAATAATTTTCGCTATGTGAGTTCATTATTAAGTGAGGTGACCAACCTTGTTTGGGGGGGATTGAAGAATCGCTTCAAGATGGATACTGATGACTCTCATGTGTTATCACGTACTCAAGTGCCTATATCAGTCAACCATTCACACAAATTTATCAGCTTTGGAACCAACGAGCCCCAGCTATGTATTCATTTTCGGCTGACCGATAAAAATGGGGTTTGTCCAAGTATCGATTTGTACCAGAAGCTGATTTTTAACCTGAGTTATTACCCTGAGAACTTCCTTGATTGTGATACCAAAACCGAGGAGTTGATTGACTCTGGTGAATTAGAATTCTTTTAATATTGTTAGATAAGAAGGTTTGGAGAAAAAAATGGCTCAAATTCTAGTTGTTGATGATTCTGCTACTGTCAGAAACGAAGTCAGTCAGTTTTTACAAAGTAATGGATTTGCTGTGGCGACCGCTGTAGATGGCAAAGATGGATTAGACAAAATGCGCGCTGATCCTGCCGTAAAGCTGGTTATTTCTGATGTTAATATGCCGAATATTGATGGCCTGACGATGGTGGAAAAAATCCGTAATGAACTAGGCAATAAAACGGTTAACATCATTATGCTAACCACAGAGAGTGATCCACGTATGAAAGAACGTGGTAAAGCTGCCGGAGTTAAAGGCTGGATTGTGAAGCCTTTCAAAGGTGAAGCCGTCGTGGGAAGTATCAAGAAACTAGTCGGTTAATGTTATAGAGTGATGGGGTGACTCCCCATTCTCTTATTAAATGGATTTTGTAAGCTGCCGCCTACAATAAACGGTGGTGGCTTAGACGTTTTTTTATGCATGGAGGTTAGACCTCATTAAATGTTTTAGAATTTTCTGGATATCTCTATTTAAGATACTAATATTTAAATTGTAGCTAAAACTCAAATGAATAAATATCTTTGTCGGCTATTTTTACAAAGCTGGCATTCTTGGTGGTTACTTAATACTAACGTATTGATTTATATGTCAATTATTAATATGGCATACATTTTGCTTTTCTGGGTTGTTCGTTATTAAAGCGAGCAGTAAACTAACAAACAGGATAGCTGTATTAAGGAGTTCACTATGTTTCCGGGAAAACCTGGGAAATACAATCTAAAAGTCGCTACATGGCTTCCACGAGTCAAAGTCAGCGTCTTTAAAAGTTCGGTCCAGCAAACCAACGAGTGGCGTGTTCGCTGCGCTGGTGTTGTTCTTGATCCTGGCAAAATTCTGCAACAGGGTCACTGGGAAGGTCCAATTTCATAACCTTTTCAGATAAAGCTCCGCTTTATGAGAAAAAATGTCAATTTTATTTACAATTATCTCTCTCCAGGTTGGAGAGAGATAATTGATACCTAACTTCCTTCATTTCTTTATAATATCCCCTCAAATTTTATCCTTTACTCATATAATGTGGCATTGGAGCAATGCAGTCGGTATTTTCCCAGTTAAGGCAAATATCCATTTATATTTGTTTATCAATTAGTTAGAGATTATTTAGTGGCAACGTATCAGCTTAATGAACGCCAACAACAGGCGGTTACCTCTATATCTTCCCCGATGCTGGTGTTGGCGGGTGCCGGAAGTGGGAAAACCAGTGTAATAACAACCAAGATAGTTCACTTGATTACTGAATGCGGCTATAAAGCGTCTCAAATAGCGGCAGTGACTTTTACCAACAAAGCCGCTCGAGAAATGAAAGAACGAGTTACTCGTTTGCTCGGTGGTGGTCAGGCCCGTGGACTGACGGTTTCGACCTTCCACAATCTAGGGCTCAATATTATTCGCCGCGAATACAAAGCGCTGGGTTTTAAAAGTAACTTTACTATCTTTGATGATCAGGACACCCTGGCTTTATTAAGGGAGCTCTGTAATCGAAGCAGTGAAGCCGACAAAACGGAACTCATGGCGATTCAACAGCGCATTTCTTATTGGAAGAACGAACTGAAGTCGCCTGAGCAAGCCATTGCGGCAGCGACGGATCAAGATGATCTCATGCGAGCTCATGTTTTTGAGCGTTACGATCGCAGCATGCGAGCTTACAACGCGGTCGATTTTGATGACTTGATTCGTTATCCGGTTCTTCTATTTCAAAATAATGAAGAGATACTGCAGCGTTGGCGCAATAAAATTCGTTATTTGTTGGTTGATGAGTATCAAGACACGAATACCTGTCAGTATTCTCTGGTTAAATTAATATGCGGAAAATTTGGCTTATTTACGGTTGTTGGAGACGATGATCAGTCCATTTACTCATGGCGAGGTGCGCAGCCAGAGAATCTGGTGTTACTTAAACAAGATTACCCCGCACTGCAAATCGTTAAGTTAGAACAAAACTATCGTTCGTTTGGTCGCATTTTAAAATCGGCCAATGTGCTGATTGAAAACAACCCTCATGTTTTTGAAAAAACGCTCTGGTCAGAAAAACAATACGGTGAACCGATTCGTGTATTAGTGGCAAAAAATGATACCGAAGAAGCCAGTCGAGTGGTGCATGAAATTTTGGCTCATAAATTAAAACACGCGACTAAATATAAAGATTATGCGGTGTTGTATCGAGGTAACCATCAGGCTCGATTTATAGAAAAAGCATTTATCGATAAACAAGTACCCTACAAAGTCAGTGGCAGTACGTCATTTTTCTCTCGTGCAGAAGTCAAAGACATTATGGCTTACCTAAGGTTGTTGGTTAATGAAGATGACGATAACGCTTTTTTGCGTATTGTGAATGTGCCGCGCCGTGAAATCGGCCCAACAACGTTAGAGAAGCTAGGACGCTATGCTCTGGAACGACAGATTAGTTTGTACGAAGCCTGCTTCGAGTTAGGGCTGGAACAAGAGTTATCGGGCAAGGGCTTACAAGCTGTTCAGCGATTCTCTCTTTTGATCTCTAAAGCCAGCGATAACGCCAAACGTGGTGACGCCATGGCGGTTATTCACGAACTTATCGCACATATTGGCTATCACGGCTGGTTATTTGATAGCTCCAGTAGTCCGAAGGCTGCGGAATATCGCTGGGCCAATGTGCAACAGCTATTAAGCTGGATTGAGATGGGACTGGAAGACAACCACGATGCAGAGGAACCATTGCTCGCAACGGTTAATAAATTGATCTTACGCGAGATGCTTGATCGTAACGAAGAAGAAGAAGATGGCAACGAAGTTCAATTAATGACGTTACACGCATCAAAAGGTCTTGAGTTTCCTCATGTTTATTTAGTGGGTGTTGAAGAAGAGATATTACCCCATAGCACCAGCATTGAAGAAGATAATATCGAAGAAGAACGTCGTCTTGCTTATGTCGGTATTACGCGAGCTCAAGAAACGCTGACCATGACCTACGCGCGTCAACGTAAACGCTATGGCGAAATGCAGCTAACTGAGCCGAGTCGCTTTTTGCTGGAGTTACCTCAGGAAGATTTATGCTGGGAAGAAGATCAGCAGCCAATGAGCGAATCAGAACGGCAGGAGAAAGGACGCAAAAACATAGCCATGCTAAAGAATATGTTGTCCTGATTCTGTGATAAAAAAGCTGCAAGGTTGATTCCTTGCAGCTTTTTCAATTTACTTCTGTTCAAAGAAAAAGGGCTGGCGTTTTGCTGGGTGATTGCCTTCTTGATTCATGGTGTTGGAATCAAATAAGCGACCATTGACCATCACTTTATCCAGCGACTCGGTGTGGCGAATGTTATCCAGTGGATTGTTATTGAGGATAACCAGATCTGCCAGCTTTCCGACTTCGAGCGACCCAATTTCTTTTTCCATTCCCAAATACTTTGCTCCATCTATAGTGGCTGCTTGCAACACTTTATGGGGAGGCATGCCTCCCTGAGCAAACATCCACATTTCCCAATGGGAGCCTAATCCTTCTCGTTGTCCATGAGCTCCCATGTTTACACCAACACCAAGACTTTGTAATTTGGCAGCAACGGCAGCAGCTTTGAAATGATTGTAGTCTTCTTCGGGAGCCATACGTCTACGAACAGAGCGAGGTTGCAAAATAAAGTCAGGAACATATTTGCTGAGTAATGGATGCTTCCATACTTCATCGTGCTGATACCAATAGTGTTCTCCCCATATACCACCATAAGCGACCACGAGAGTGGGGGTATAGGCTACTTGTGTTTGAGACCATAGTTGCTCGATATCATCATAAATTTCGGCGACTGGAATCGCATGCTCAATACCTGTATGTCCATCAATGATCATAGTGAGGTTATGCTGCAGCAAGGAGCCACCTTCGGGAACCACTAGCATATTGTGCTGGCGTGCGGCAGACAGAATCTGCTGGCGCTGATTACGTCGTGGCTGGTTGTAGCTTTTTACCGAAAAGGCACCGACCGACTTAAGGCGTTTTAAGTGGTTTTCGGCATCTTGATAAGAATCAACATGCGCGGTGAAGGATGCATCGGCGCCATACAGTATGGTGCCTGTGCTATAAATTCTAGGCGCAACAATCGCACCGGCTTTGGCGAGTTCACTGGCCGAAAAAATGGTTGAGGTGTCGTTAGATGGATCATGAATCGTCGTCACACCAAAAGCCAGTGTGGCGTAGTTCTGCCAATTTTGTTGTGGCGTAATTTCGCTGATGCCTTGAGCGCCATGCCAATGCACATCCACCAAACCAGGAATAATGGTTTTGCCTGACAGGTTCAGCCGTTGGGCGCCTCCAGGTATATCGAAACTGCCGCTTGGCCCAATAGCTTTGATGCGATTGGCTTCAATGAGCACATCGCCTTTGGTGATGACTTCATCCCCTTTCATGGTAATGATGGTTGCATTTAATAAAGCGATTTGACCGCGCGGTTGAGCCGATGGGGCTGTAAATGCCAATGATGTTACTTTCGGCTCAGCAAATTTTGTCTCACTGGTAAAGTTTGGTGGCAATGTTTGCGTAAACAGTTGAGCGCCTTGCGACCAGTAGAGTTGTTGGCTGTCTTTGGTCCAACTGAGGTTTTCTCCTGCAAAGGTGCTGAGTTTATAGATCGGCAAGCTACTCTTTTTGCGATCGACTTTAATGCTTTGCCCCGATTCCGCATAAGGCATGATGTAAACCTGAAAATACTCAACGAATGCAACCCATTTTCCATCAGGGGATATTCTAAACTCCGTCGCATGAGGTGTATTCAGTCGTTCTTTGGGTTGGCTGCCATTGAGTTTAACTTCAACCAAGGTTTGTAAACTTTTGTCTTTTTCTTGACGTGTTCGTGTCACAAAAATGGTGTCATTTTGATGGCCAAAATGGGGCTTTATGCCTTTCTTGGTAACCAGTTTTACTTCTTTTCCCTTATGAGTCATCTGATAGATTCCAGGGTTAAGAGAATGCTTGGGCGTTGTTAGGTAGCCGCCTTTAATTTTGCGATAAACAATGGTTTTGCCATCCGGAGAAAACTGAGGCTCTAGATACAAGCCGGGTTGTGGTGTCAGCTTCTTACCCTTGCCACCGGAGGCTCTGACCTTGTAAATGTGTCCTTGTTCTTTGTCATTCCAGCTACTGTAAACCAGCCATTTGCCGTCACGAGAAAAAGCTGGGTAAAACTCAAAGTGGTTGTTTTGTCGAGTGATGCGCTTGGGTTTTCCGTTGGGCAGCTTGCGGCTATAAAGATGGCCTAATGCTTGAAAAACCACTTGTTTACCGTTGGGAGAAACGGTAACCCAGCGCAGCATGTTAACAGCAAAGTTATCTTCGAATACCGGGGTGGAGTAACGCGCTGCGGCTCGAATTTCTCGTTGGTCTTTAACGCGGAATGGAATGGTTTTGACGGCTAAGGTTTGTGTGTTTAAACGTTTAATTTTTCCTCCTGCCCAAAACACCAGATCACGACTGTCCGGTGTCCAGGCCAGTGTTGGATACACGCCATGAATGGCCCAGGTTTCTTGCATGTCTCTGTCGAGCTGTTGGTAGACCGGATGTGTTTCACCCGTGGTAAGGTCTTTTAGAAATATGCTGGACTGATTGCGGATACGGCGGATAAAGGCCATTTTCTTTCCATCTGGAGAAGGCGTTGGTCTGACTGCGCCCCCGGCTCCACTGATAAAAGCCTCTATGTCTCCGCTGTTGCGGTCAATAGAAAAAATTTCGTAAATCTGTTGGTTGGAATCCTTGCTGTACTCAAAGATAGGGCCTGGCGTTGAATCACGGCTAAAGTAGAGTGTTTTTCCATCGGCCGAAAAAGCTGGTTCGCCCAAATCTTTCTGCTGATTGGGGCGTTTGTTTAACTGCACGCCTTTGCCACCAGCTATGTGATACATCCAGATTTCTCCTGCACCCAGAGAACGGCGTGCTGTAAAATGCTTCCGTGCAGCAATGTAACGACTGTCTGGTGACCATGCTGGGCTGTTTAACAGGCGAAAAGATTCTTTGGTAAGCTGATGTTTTTGGCTGCCATCGGCTTTCATTAACCAGATGTTGTCACCGCCGCCAGCATCGGATGTGTAAGCTATCCATTGTCCGTCAGGGCTAAAGCGTGGTTGCATATCCCAACTCATGCCACTGGTTATCGAGCGGGCAGTACCGCCAGCAATGGGCATGGTGTAAAGGTCACCGAGTAAGTCGAAAATCAAGGTTTTGCCATCGGGGCTGACATCCAGATTCATCCAGGTACCTTCATCGACATCGATATCAATAAATTCTTTGTTTCCGGGCGGTGTATTGACGTCCCATTTGGATTCTTTGGCTCCTGGCGCAGCTTCTGAAGCAAAGATGATGCCGCTTGAAAACGCTGAAACTACCACTAAGGTTATGATTTTTAGCAGTTTTATCTTCATTTAGATGACTTTTCTTATTATTAAGGGTGGATAATTCTATAGTAAGAGTAAGACGTCAGAAGTTCAAACACGGCGAGAGCCGTCAACAAGACTTTTATAGCTAAAAATTGTACCTAATTTCATATATTTGCTAGGATTTCTTAATAAAACGATTAAAATAAACTGGCTAACTTATCAGCGAAAATGTAAGAGAGACTTTATGAAGTGGCTCGAGTCATTATTTAATAAAGATAATAAACGTATTGGCTTACGACTTGAGAGTGATCACTTCCACTACTGCTATGTGAATAGTGATGCCACCAAGCCTACCATTCAGGATATTGGTCAGGTACCGATTGGCGAAGAGGGCCTTGAAGAATCCCTCAAAAAAGTGGTGGCTGATATTGGGGCTCGTAATGCCAGTGCCTATTGGGTGCTCCCCACGACTCAATACCAGATAATGACGCTCAATCGCCCTGCCGTACCCGATGAAGAAATGAAAGAAGCCTTACGCTGGCAGTTAAAAGAGCAAATTGATTTCCCTATCGAAGAAGCGGTCATTGATTTCTTTGATTATCCCGTGAATACCAGTCAGCCCAAGATATATTCTGTTGTAGCGCATCGTTCGTTGATCGAAAAAATTATCCACCTCAGTGAGGCTGCTGATCTCACCCTAACTGCAATCGATATTGATGAACTATCTTGCAAAAACTTGCTATTACCTCAACTGAGTGAGGGACAAAACACCGCTTTTATTGGTGAACAGTCTCGTGGGGTTAGCCTTAATTGCTTTGTTGGTAATGACTTGGCGTTTTCCCGATTGTTGGCGGGTACTTATTTTCCTCATAAAAGTGAAGAAGAAGATGAGTTGTCATTTGATGTTGATTTAGGCCAGTCGGATGTGTCGGATCGCTTGTTGTTAGAGATACAGCGAACGCTCGACTACTACGAGAGCCAGATAGCAAGACAGCCTGTGACGCGATTACTGATTCCAGATTTAGGCGCAGCAACAGAGGCTATCACTCAATTACTCAATGATAATCTGGATTCTCAGGTAGAAGTGATTCAGCTAGAAAATCTATGTCAGTGGGACGAAAAGATAACCGCTGAAGGTATTTGTCGCAGGCTTTCTCTTTGCGGTAGTGTTTTTCGTAACGAAGGGGTTGATCGTGCAGCAAGTTAATTTATATCAAGCAGAGTTCAGGCCTAAGAAAGTTGTTTTAGGTTTTGGCCAGTTGATAATGGCTATCGCTGCTGTTGTTATTTTGTATGTATTGTTGGGGATGCTATTACAGTCTAACACCAATAAGCTGGCGCAAAGATTAGCAGAGCAAGAGCAAATGCTAGCGCCGCTTCGCCTTCAAATCAAAGAACTTGAATTGGTTGTTGCTAATAAGCCCGACGCTGGTCATGTTGATAAACAAATCAAGTCAATAAAATCCGAAATTCAAAAGAAGTCTTCTGCCATTTCTACATTAAGAACCAGTGACCTGTCAGCGAGCGGTGGTTTCAGTCAGTTGTTAACAGAGTTAGCAGCTCCTAAAAGCAGCAGTATTTGGTTTACAGGGATTCGGGTTAACAACAATATTTTGAATTTGCAAGGGCAAACGGTTGATCCTGAGACCATCACTACCTGGATTGAGTCTCCTGCTTTTAAAGGTTCATTGAGCCGACGTTTTTCGGGGATCAATATCGAGAAAAACGTTAACAATGATCGCGTATTCGACTTTGAATTAATAGATGGGGTTTCAGTTGTCAATGAGTGATGAAGATAAAAAGGGCTTTGCCACTGTTATTGATAAGTACGAAGGTCTTGAGACTCGGCAACGATTTATCGCGTTGGGTCTGGTGGCGGTCGTTCTATTAGTTATCTTTGACCTTTTTTGGTTTGCACCACAAGAAAAGAAAACCAAAAGCTTACAGCGTCAAATTGATGTTCTGGAGAATGAACGCTCAGAGCTGACAGAGAAATCAACTGCACTACAAAATGCATTAGCCGACGATGGAACTGGAACAAAACGACGAGAGCTAGATAACCTCAAAAAGAGCGTATCAGATCTAGATAAGCAGTTATCAAATTATGCTCAGCTTGTGACACCAAGGCAAATGCCAGAAGTACTAAGAAATTTTTTCAATAGCAGTGCCAAGTTGAAATTAATTCGATTAAAGAAGCTCGCTGTAGAAGATGCGTTTGTAAGCAGTGATCCAGAATCTGCCACAAGTAATAGTTTCTTTAAGCATCCATTTGAAGTGGAGCTAAAAGGACAATACTTTGATTTGCTTGATGCGCTTAAGCAATTAGAGAATATGAACATCAAGATATATTGGCAAAACCTGGAGTATCAGGTTGAGCAGCATCCACAGGCGAAGATAAAAATGGTGATTTATACCTATAGTTACGATCGAGATTGGATAGGGGCTTGATGATGAAATGGTTATTGACTCTATTGATGATTGTCGCGATGAGTATCGGTGCGCAGACGCCCGTATCGGACCCCACTCGCCCTCTGGTTTATACCGGACAGCGTGGCCAGGCAAGTCCCGCAGCGAAACAGGTTGTCGAAAAGAGAAATCAGCTGCAAGCCATTATTACCGAAGATAAAAAAATAAAGTATGCCATCATTGATTCAAAAACCGTTAATAGAGGAAGTCTTATTAATGGCTATCGTGTTGACTCAATTAGCCAAAAGAAAGTCGTGCTACGCAGAGGCGATGACGTTAAGGTGTTGCGTATGGTACCTAGTGTGAAATCTATAAATAAAAAAGGTAACAACTCAAATGGATAAACTTAAATGCTTATTCGGAATCGCATGCGTTGTATGCCTCGTGTCTTGTAGTACAACTCAAAGTTCTTCAAGCCAAGAAAAAAATACAACGCATTCATCCATCGTTGATGAAACCTTCGAGCAAAAAGCCAGTGATGCTACTAGCACAAGTGACAATGATTCCTTACCGGCTTCAAACGATATTTTGAATTCGTTGTTACCTCCTATTTCTTTTGATACGCCAGCGGCCAGCGAAACGCGATTTGATGTACAAGCCGATGCGCTACCTCTTAATGCTTTTTTGATGGGGTTGGTAGATGGTACCGATTACAATATGGTCGTTGATCCTTCTCTTGTTGATCCGGTTACGCTGCATTTAAAAAATGTGACTATTTCGGAGGTTCTTAATTTAATTCAGCACACACAAGATATTGATGTACGCAAGCAAGGCAATATCTTTTATGTTGGTACTTCGGAGATTCAAACTGCTGTCTATCCCTTGAACTACTTAAACCTAAAACGTTCGGGTACTTCACGAACCAATGTGAGTTCTGGACAAATTCTTCAAGGAAACTCCTCGAATCAGAATAATCAAAACAGCTCTAATGATAACGGTAACAATAATCAGCAAGGCGGTAGTAGCGGTGATATCGTCACATTAAACTCAACAAGCATCGAAACAGAAACAGAAGCCGATCTTTGGGTTGAGCTACAAAATACCTTAACTGCTATTGTAGAGCAGGAACCAGGCAGCTTTGTTATGGTCAGTCCGCAAACAGGCATTGTTGTAGTAAAAGCTTTACCCAAACTTCAGCGCCAGGTTGCAGAATATCTTGGTGTCGCCCAGTCAAACTTACAGCGGCAAGTCATATTAGAAGCTAAGATATTGGAAGTGACACTCAATGATGGTTTTCAGGCGGGGATTAACTGGCAGCAAATTTACACCAATGGTGCTGGCAATCAATTGACCGTTGGCAACTTAGGTCAGGTATTACAAGTTGCTGACTCTGCAAACCCTCTGAATGGCATTTTCAATTTAGGTTTTCAAACACAAGATGGCGATCCTGATCCTTTTTCGGCAACCATTCAGTTGCTCGAAGAGCAAGGTAATGTACAAGTGCTGTCGAGCCCCAGAGTATCGACAATCAATAATCAAAAGGCTGTGATTAAAGTGGGAACTGACGAGTTTTTTGTTACTGATGTGTCTACAACAACGGTAACAGGACTTAATAATGCAACCACGCCGAATGTGACACTGACACCTTTCTTTTCTGGAATTGCTCTGGATGTGACTCCTCATATCAGTGCGCAAGGTGAGATCATCTTACATGTCCATCCTTCGGTTAGTGACATTCAAGATCAAACTAAGGTGGTTACTGTTGGTGCTGATGAGTTTGCTTTTCCATTGGCATTGAGCAGTGTTCGAGAATCTGACTCTATTGTTAAAACTCGAAGTGGCGATGTGGTCGTTATTGGTGGTTTGATGCAAAATAAAATTGAAGAAGTTGATGCTGGAACACCTGGTTTACGATCAATTCCTATTCTTGGAAATTTGTTTAATCAAAAACGGCAAAGCCACAAAAAGAGCGAGCTGGTTATCTTGTTAAAGGCCACGGTTATCGGTTTGGAAGATTGGTCAAAGCAGGTTAAAGAATACGAAAACCGATTCCGAAGTCTGGGTCAATAGGTGCGTTGTCATCATGTATCTGTATCACTTTGGTTTTCGTAAGCTTCCCTTCTCGTTAACTCCAGATACCGATCTGTTTTGCGCCTTGCCTGTTTATCAGGAAGCTCTCAATACATTAAACTTCGCCTTATCGACAGGCGAAGCCTTTTGCAAAGTGACCGGAGAAGTCGGCTCTGGTAAGACTCTATTGTGTCGCCTTCTGCTGAACAAAATCAGTGAGCAGCGTACTGTTGCTTATATCCCTAATCCTGTCTTAAAACCCAAAGAGCTAAAGTTAGCTCTGGCTCACGAATTAAATATGAGAGTTAAGGGCGATGTTGGAGAAGAGCTGCTAATTCCAAAACTACAGAAGAAGCTCATTGATGAGTTCAAAAAACGAGGCCCTGTTATTTTGGTCATTGATGAAGCTCAAGCCATGCCAGATGAAACACTAGAAACTCTCAGGCTGTTTGCTAACTTGGAGACAGAACAGGCTAAGCTACTGCAAATTGTGCTATTGGGTCAGCCCGAGCTTAATGAGAAACTTGCTCAGGAGCACTTACGGCAACTTCGTCAACGTATTGTTTTTTCATATCACTTGAAACCCTTGAACCGAAAACAGATACGACAATATGTTCAGCATAGAGTTGCTCATGTCACTACAGGTAATGGTGTTGTCTTTTCCCATTTAGCTTTGCGAGCTATCAGTTACTTTAGTCGAGGAGTGCCACGACTGGTCAACATTCTAAGTCATAAATCATTGATGCTTGCTTTTGGTAAAGGCGAGCATCGTATTGGTTTGAAACATATATTAGTGGCAACCAAAGATACCGATGACACTAGCAAGAACTTTGAAAAAGCAAAGCACATTATGTCGCTTTTATTGCTGATGCTATTTAGTAGTACCGCCGTTGCATGGTGGATAGCGCCATGAGTGTTGTTAATCAAATGCTGAAAGATTTGGATAAGCAGCATCCTTCTAACGCGGCTTTAAAAATGGATGCCGTTCCGACAGAAGAGTCTGGTGGATTAAGTAAAAAGACCTTTTTAGTCATTCTTCTTGGATTAGTTGGGGTTGTTCTTCTGGTATTATTTTACCTGGATTTGAATACGAAAGAAATTAAGCCCATAAATACTCAATCAATGGTCACAGCCACCATCGATGAAAATGCTTCTAAACCATTGACTGAAACTAGCGAAAGTAATGACCAAGAAAATATATTGGTTAAAACGGAAGTCAGCCATAAACCTGTGGTTCAGCTTTCTGAGCAAAAAAATCAGCAAAAAAGTAAACAAGAAACTGTCGGCGAAGAGATTGTAAAGGTTAGCAAAGCGACAGTGAGTCTAAGCCAAGAAGCAACAACAACTGAAGAACCCGTTGCATCTATCGCTCAAAAAACAAAGCCCCAATCAGTTTCACCCAATCTGGAAAAAGCAAAGCCTTCAATAAACAACGCCGTTGTTAATGTTAAGAGCCAAGAGTCGCTAAGCTCAGCACCTCTTGCGAAAGAAGTGAAGTCACTGTCTGTGCAAGAACTTAAAAAACAAAAGTTAGATGATATTAAACGCTTGATGCTTATTGACAGCGCCAGAGCAGTAGGTGATATGCAACAGTTGTTAACTTTATATCCCGATTATCATCAAGCTAGAGAAACCTACGCACTCTATTTAATATCACAGTCGCAACAAGATAAGGCGCTGATTGAGCTCGAGACGGGTGTGCGCAAATATCCTGATAATGTTACTTATCGCATGCTACTAGCACGGCTTTATGTCGCGAAGAAACAGTGGTCGCAAGTTCAACAAGTTCTTGCTGAGCCAGCATCTTCTCGTGTACCGGATGATTTTTTGATACTTAAAGCGGTTGCAAGTCAGCAGCTTACTGAACACGAACAAGCGGTTAGTCTTTATAGTCGCTTACTGACACGAGAGCAGCAGCGAGGTGAGTGGTGGATTGGTATTGCTATTTCGTTAGAGGCCTTAAAGCGTCATCAAGAGGCATACAAAGCTTACCATCAGGCATTAAGAGACAGTCGCTTAAGTTCATCTCAGAAACGTTTTGCTCAACAAAAACTGGTTCGTTTAAAGGTTAGCACTAATGCTTAGAAAAAAGATTCGTCTAGGAGATCTGCTGGTTGAAGGCGGTGTTATTACCGAAGAGCAGTTATTGGATGCTCTGAAGCAACAAAAATCAACTGGGCAGCGCTTAGGCTCCATGCTAGTTAACTTGGGCTATGTGGGAGAAGAGCAGCTACTAACCTTTCTTGCTCAACAGTTAGAAATAGAATATTTAGATCTACCTAATTTTAAAATTAATCAGTCAGTAGTTGGACGTTTGTCTGAGATTCAAGCTCGTAGATTTAGAACGCTCGTCGTAGATGAGTTTGGCGATAAGTATCATATCGTCATGGCCGATCCAACAGATTTGAATCGTTATGATCAGATCCAAAATATTTTACAAAAAGAACTCAAAGTATCGGTAGCCAAAGAATCGGATATTCTAAGAAATATTGATTTACTTTACCGCAAAACCAGCGAAATCAGTTCACTGGCCGAAGAGCTTGAAGATGAGTTAGGAACCGAAGAGTTCGAGTTACCTGGACTCGGAGAAACAACCGACACAGACGAAGCTCCTGTTGCTAAGCTATTGCAAAGTATCTTTGAAGAAGCCGTGCAGCTGCAAGCCTCCGATGTGCATATTGAACCCGATGAAAGCGTGTTGCGGATCCGTTTGCGAGTCGATGGCTCTCTGCAAGAACAGGTAATGAAAGAAAAGCGCATCGTACCTGCGCTGGTATTGCGCTTGAAGCTGATGTGCGGGTTAGATATTTCTGAAAAACGCAAACCACAAGATGGTCGTTTTAACATTAAAGTGCGTGGTCATGATGTTGATGTGCGTTTGTCGACAATGCCTGTGCAACATGGTGAGTCGGTGGTCATGCGTTTACTCGATCAAACCAGTGGTATTATGCGTTTGGATGAGCTGGGGATGACCCCCGATATCTTACAACAGTTTCGGCAACTGTTACGCTCGCAACATGGTATGGTTGTAGTGACGGGACCAACAGGCTCAGGTAAAACAACGACCCTTTACTCCGCACTGGCAGAATTAAATACGCCGGAAAAGAAAATCATAACCATTGAAGATCCTGTTGAGTATCAGTTATCGCGAGTCAATCAAGTTCAGGTAAATACCAAAATAGGTTTGAGTTTTTCTGCCGTTCTGCGTTCTGTGTTACGTCAAGATCCCGATATTGTTCTTATTGGTGAGATGCGTGATCAAGAAACGGCAGAAATTGGTTTACGAGCTGCGATGACAGGGCACCTGGTACTCTCTACCTTGCACACCAATGATTCTATATCCAGCGCTTTGCGAATGGTTGATATGGGCGCACAATCTTACCTGGTTGCCAGCGCCTTAAGAGGAGTAGTTGCGCAACGTTTGGTTAAGCGTGTATGTACTTTTTGTTCTGAAGAACATGAAGTCTCTTCTAACGATAAAGTTTGGCTGCAATCGATGGTTAAAGATACTGTGTCTAGTGCGGTATTTAAGCGAGGTGTTGGTTGTGTTCAGTGCAACCAGTCGGGCTATCGTGGTCGTATAGCGATTCACGAAATGCTGATTCTTGATGACAATATGTTAAGTGCACTCCGACGTAATGATCCCGATGACTTCAGTCGTTATGCGAAAAGTTCGAAACACTATCAGTCGTTACAAGAAAGCGTTATTCGTCTGGCAGTTAAAGGCTTGACCTCTCTATCTGAGGTTTATCGCATCGCAGAAACGATTGAAGATAGCGTGTTACCAACACCGGTAGAGGATGAGTAAGTTCGATGCCATTTTTTCAGTACAAAGCAAGAAACGCCAGTGGTGAGGCAGTTACCGGAACCTACGATACGACCAGTAGAGAAGCGTTGGCAGAGCGATTAATATCACAACAATTGATCCCTGTAGAAATCAAAGAAGTGGCAGAAAGAGCTGAGATCTTTGATTTGTCGTTGGCGTTTAAAGCCTTTCGAAATAGAACATTAAAGACCGAAGATCTGGTCATGTTTTCGCGCCAGATGTATAGCCTTATTAAAGCAGGCGTGCCACTGAATCGAGCACTGAATGGTATTATTGAGTCGACTCATAATCCTCTGCTGAAAGAAACGCTTAGAGACATTGTTGACAGTCTTACAGCGGGTAACGATCTGGCGACATCACTGTCCCAGCATCCCAAAATATTTAACTCCTTATATGTGAGCTTGATTCATGTTGGCGAAAACTCAGGCCAGTTAGAAGAAGCCTTTCGGCAGGTTGCTCATTATCTGGAAACAGAAGAAGTCAATCGCAATCGAATTAAGTCGGCTACCCGTTACCCGATTATTGTTGTCATTGTTTTGCTCGTCGCATTTTCCTTTATTACGGTTTATGTCATTCCACAATTGAGTGCACTGTTTAAGCATTTAAAAGGTGATGAGTTGCCTATCTTTACTCGCATCTTGATTGGTACGTCCGATTTTGTTGTGAATTATTGGTTCGTTATTATTCTGGTTGTGGTCGCTATTGCTCTGGGGATCTACTCCTATATTCAAACCGATAATGGTCGCCTGTTCTGGGATGAGAAGAAACTGAAAACCCCGGTGTTTGGCAGCATCATTTATCGATCACTATTGATCCGTTTTTCGCGTAGTTTTGCCATGATGTCTCGTGCTGGTGTTGCTGTGACCAACACCTTGGGAGTGGTCGCTCATGTGGTTGATAATAAGTTTGTTGGTAACCGCATTCTTGATATGAAGAACGGCGTAGAACGTGGCGAAAATATTACAACAACAGCGCGTCGTAGCGAAATGTTTTCGCCTCTGGTGATGCAGATGCTTGCGGTAGGTGAAGATACTGGCCAAGTGGATGATATGTTAGACGAGGTGGCTGATTTCTATGAGCGAGAAGTCGACTATGATTTAAAGAAGCTGTCTGACTATATAGAACCTTTTTTAATTTTATTAGTGGGCGGAATGGTTACTGTGCTTGCATTAGGCGTTTTTATGCCCGTATGGGAGCTCGCTGGTGGCCGTTGATGCATGGCTATGAGAGCACAGATCCCCGCTATTTATAGTTGGTCACTCATATTGGTTGGGTTTAGCGCTGGTATTGTGTTCAGTGTCTTTAAAGGTGATGAAGACGAGCCTAAAGCGATCTACAAAGATATGGTCGCGATGAGTACTCGAGCACTTCAGGAGGGTGTGATCTTTGCGCATCTGAAGTATCACTCTACGGGAAGCCGACAAAAACAGTTAGATGTTTTTTCATTGGATGGCCAGGGGCTCGACTTTAATGATCAGGGGTATCCTGTTGGTTTTGAGCATACACAAGAAAGTATCCATCGGGCGGTGACTAAGCGAGATTGCAGGCAGTTGTGGCAGTATTTACAGGGGCCTTTTCGCCCGACAATCATGCCAGAGTCTGATGCGAGTTTTCGCGCTTTAACAAAAGACGGCCTATGCATTTATCAGTCTTTGGTGGTCGAAAGCCACCAAATTGTCTATAACCCGAGAAAAGGTAACGTTTATCTGAAAGTAGACTATTAGTTTCTCTATTGTGCTTGAATAAGCACAATGGGTTAAATCGAAGTTATTCACGAATGTACAGTGAATGTTCACTAACCAGAAAGCCCTTTAGAAGATAGATTATCGCCAGTTTGTTGAAGTGTTCAGTTGGTAAGAGCTTCATAAATTGTTGATAATAAACATGAATAAAACTTACTAAGACTATGAAATATCAGATTATTTCGTAATTATGTTTGGTTTTTGTTCGTTTTTTTGCTAGCTTCTATAGTGAGGAAAGTTATTTAGGGGGAGTGGACTCCTGTGTGTGAAAGAGTATTTTGTTGTTTGTAATTTAAAAAGTACCGGAGGAGTCATGAAAGCAAAATCTGCAGGTTTTACCCTGATTGAGTTAATCGTAGTTATTACCATTATTGGTATTTTGGCTGCTGTAGCTGCACCTAAGTTTATCGATGTGCAATCTGATGCACGTGAGTCAGTATTACGTGGTGTTGAAGCTTCTATGCGTAGTGCGGCCAGTCTTATTTATGCCAAAGCCCTAATCCAGGGTGTTGAAGGTGCTGCTGGTCAAACGGTCACAGTTGATGGCTCATCTGTCAATGTTGAGTTCGGATACCCAGAAACTGAAGCCATTGTTGGCCAGTTGGATATCTCGAGTAATGACTTAGTTTCAACCGCTGCCTCAGGCATTGTTGGATATAATCTGGATGGTGTGGCTGGCCCAGATGCAAACTGTCGTGTTGCATACACTGAGCCTGCTGCCGCTGGTAATACTCCAACTGTGACTGTGACTGCAACTGCATGCTAATTGCTTGGCAATGATTATTGCCAGAAGATATCAAAGGCCGCCTTCTATGGCGGCCTTTACGTTGATGGAACTGCTGATAGTGATTGTTATCATTGGCATCCTATCCATTGTTGTTGCTCCCCGCTTTTCAAGCTCATCTGAATTTTCAGGGCGAGCTGCCGCCTCCGAGCTAGTTAGCCATCTCCGTTATGCACAGCAGCTGGCTATGAACAATACAGCAAAATCCGTTCGTGTGATTATTGGCAGTCAATCAGTCAGTATTGAACAAAACCTTTCCCCTATCCTTTCTCCGCAAGGTGATAGCTACCCTCACTCTTTTGCTGATCAAGGGGTCACCTTTTCGCCGACGGCAACCTTGACCTTTAATAGCAGTGGTGAAGTGTCTGCTGCTACCACCATTGCTGTGACACCTTCTGCGGGCCAACAGGTCTGTATCGAGAGTACTGGTTATGCCTGGTTGTGTGATGTCTAGTCGACGTTCTTTGGGATTTACCCTGGTCGAAGTAGTGGTTGCCATTGCTGCGTTTGCTGTTGCCTTTTCATTTTTGATTACCGTGTTTTTTCCTGCCAATCGGGCCAGCGTTGATCCTTTGTTAGAAATGCGATCAGCAGAACTGGCGCAATCATACCTTGAAGAAATACTCGGTAAGCGCTTCGATGAAAACAATACACTTGGTTCAACATTACGTTGTGGATCAACAGGAGCTCCTGCTTGTAGCGGCTCGATGGCTCCGGACGCCGGTGAGACTCGAGCGACCTATGATGATGTTGATGATTACAATGATTTTGATGGCTTGCCCGATATTCCTCTTGATGTGTTTGGCAACGTAAGAACTGAGTACTTAAACTATCGAGTATTGGTTACGGTAAATTATGCTGGCGCAGAAATTGGTGTAGCCAATGGCGACGCTAAACGTATTCAGGTAACCGTAATTTCTCCTATCGGAAACACCATTCGGGTGACGGCTTATCGAGGTAATTTTTGATGAGCAGGCAGACTTTATTTAATGGTTTTACTTTGATAGAAATGATCATAGTGATCATCATTGTTGGCATTGTGTCTGTGTCCATTACGCGTTTTTATGTGTCCAGTATGGAAGCTTATATTTCTACTGAAGTACGCAATGATATGACAACCAGCGCGCGTCTCGCATTAGAAAGAATGGGACGAGATGTTCGTGAGGCTATGCCCAATAGTTTGAGAGTGAATACTGGCTCGGGTTCAACCTGCTTGGAGTTTGTGCCGACGGTTGGAGCAACTTATTACATTGATCTGCCTATATCGAGTGCGGCGACATCAATGAGAGCAATCGATGATGTAAGGCCGAGCACTGCAACGGATCTTTACGCCATGGTTATGCCGTTGAATCAGAGCGAAGTGTATAATACGGCGGCGGGCTTCAGTGCTCTTGTTGCTTCTATTGGAAATACTTCTCCCGTGACTGCCAATGTGATGCAGGTAAACTTTGCTGCATCGAGCCAGTTTGTTCGTGAGTCTGCACAGCAACGTTTGTTTTTTGTTCGTCAGCCAGTGAGCTATTGTGTCGTCGGAAATGATCTGATTCGTTATACTAACTATGGATTCCAAATAACTCAGCCGACGTCTTTAACTGGAGGAGCTCGTTTAACTACCGATGTGTTATTAAACGATGGTGGTTCAGCTGTCATTCCTTTTGTTTATTCTCCGGGCACACTGAATCGAGCTGGTTTGCTAGAAATCAATCTACATCTGTCGGGACGAGATGAATCCATATCATTAAAACATGAGGTGCACGTGCGCAATGTACCCTAAATCGTCGCGACTCATTCAACAACAAGGCTTCAGTATGTTAACGGTGCTGTTTATACTGGTATTGTTGGGAGTTTTAGCCGTTGCTATGGTTCGATTAAACCAATCAAGTAATGTGTCTGTCGCGCAAGAAGTGCTATCCATTCGAGCTTTCTTTGCTGCAGAGAGTGGAGCACAGTCAGCAGCGTCGGAGATTTTTCCTATCAGTGGTGCAGGGAGTTGCTCTAATCGTACAATCAATTTTACTACGGCGGGGCTTACTGGATGCCGAGCTCAACTTACTTGTAGCAGTTTTACGGTAGACTCTGAAGTTTACTATCGTATTACCAGTGTCGGTTCTTGTGCTATAGGAACTGAATATGAAGCCAGTCGAACGCTACAGACGCTATTAAAAGAAATTTAAAGATCAGTTAGTTAACTAGAGCAAATCCAGCTTCGCCTTTAGATTACTCAGAGCGTTGTGATCGACATCCGACATATTGATCTCACCGACTCTTGAGCCTAACAATATGGCAAGTTCTGGAATTGAAAGTTTAGACAGCTTTTCTTGAACTTGAAGATCTACAAAAGAAGCTTGCAGTTGTAGTTGACGTTGCTTCTCAGCCTCTTGAGCATTCAGCTCTGCCTCTCTTTCTCGATTTTCCATTTCGACTTTTTCGGCTTCCTTATAGGCGATAGCGCGTTTCTTTTCTTCCATCACTTTTAAGCGAGCTTCTTTAGTTTTTATAACTTCGAGCTTCTGTGTTTTAAGTTCTGCTTCTGCTTTTTCTTTGTCCAAACGCTTCGCTTCCAACTTTGCATCTTGCTGTTTAAGCGTTAATTTGTCGCGCTCAATTTGTTTAAGTTCATTGAGCAACTCTGTTAGCTCTTTGTACATTTTGAAGACCTTTTTGCGCAGAATATCCAAACCGAAGTTATTGCAAAATTCTTCGGCATTGGTAATAAATCTGAGTTCATTAACAAGAGGATTCAGGAGTTTTTTATCAATAGCTTTCTTGGCTTTCATTGCCTTGATGGTATTGATGACTTTGTAGTGAGTACTCGAGAACCATTCTAGTTGACCGACATCATCATCTTTTAACTTAAAGTCAGAAAGAATGTGTGTGACTTGATCCAATGTAAAGTCATCGGCTCGTGTTTTTTCTCGCAGCTCGGCAATGGCCAAACGTAAATCATCTTGCTGCTTATAGGTTTTTAACCACCAGGAGAATCCCTGCTTGGGATCTTCTTTAAGCTGCGAAGACAAATAACTTAGGTGTTTTTTGCCTTGTTTTAGGCCCTGCAAAAAACGTTTTTTGATTGGAGCTTCAGTTTCGCCAGTGTCATTGTCGGACTGTTCTGGTTCTTTAGGCTTGGACGCTTTTTTCTCACTGGTGGAAACTGTTTTCTTGCTCTTTTCTTTCGGCTCGACTTTTGTGCGAGGTTTTATCTCTGAGGCTTCTTGAGAATCTTCCGTATCTGACAATAGGTCATCAACGAAAGGATTGGCCTTGTCTGACTCTTCGGCTTCTTCTTTGGGTTTGAACACCGCAGGTTTGGTTTTGGGCTCTCCTTCATTCGGAGCCTGTTCACTCTTAGGTGCTATAGCTTCTTCTGATTCTTTTGGTGTTGTCGCTTCTGCTGATTCAATGTTTTCAGCTGGTTCTGGCTCCGTTGGCTCGTTGGTCGCGTCAGATTCTGAAACTGGCTCTGGTTCTGCCGAAATCGCAGTTTCTACTGTCTTGGTCTCGGCGTCTTCTTTTGATATTGATTCAGTTGCTTCTTTGGCATCATCTGCTTTTTGCGTTTCCGAGGCAGGCTCGCTGTCTTGCGTTTCTTGAGAAGTTGCTTCGGTGGCTTGTTGCTTATCAGGCTCTGAGACAGGATCTGGCTCCGCCAAGGCCGCAGCTTCTACTGTTTCTGCCTCAGTGTCTTCTGCTGATATCGACTCAGCGGCTTCATTGGTTTCGTCAATCTCTTGCGGCTCTGGTTTAGGTTCGCTGTCTTGTGTTTTCCGCGAGACTTCTTCGGCAGTTTGTTGATCGTCAGACTCTGATATTGACTCTGGTTCAGCCAAGGCAGCCGCTTCTACAGTTTCTGTCTCGGTGTCTTCTGACGATGTCGATTCCGCTGCCTCATCGGCGCTTTGCGAGCCTGATTCAGCTAGCTCGTTGGCTTCGTTAGCATTTTGCGGTTCTGGATCAGGTTCGCTAGCTTGCGTTTCCTGAGAGACCTCTTCGACAGTTTGTTGATCATCAGACTCCGAAAAGGGCTCTAGCTCCGCCGAGGCAGTATCTTCTACCGCCTCTGATTCAGTGTCTTCCGACAATATTGGCTCAGCAGCTTCGTTAGTTTCGTCAGTATCTTGTGGTTCTGGAGCAGGTTCGCTAGCTTGCGTTTCCTGAGAAACTTCTTCGATAGTTTGTTGATCATCAGATTTCGAAACGGGCTCTGGTTCAGTCAAGGCCGCAGCTTCTACTGTCTCAGTCTCGGTGTCTTCTGGCGATGTTGATTCCGCCGCCTCATCGGTCACGTCAGCGCTTTCAGGTTCTGAGTCAGATTCTCTAGCTTGTGTTTCCTGAGAGACCTCTTCGACAGTTTGTTGATCATCAGATTCTGAAACGGGCTCTGGCTCCGCCGAGGCTGCATCTTCAACTGCCTCTGTTTTAGTGTCTTCCGACGATAATGACTCAGATGTCTCGTTGGTTTCGTCAGCACTTTGCGGTTCTAGAGCTGGTTCGCTGTCTTGTGTTTCTTGAGAGGTATCTTCGATAGTTTGTTGATCGTCAGACTCTGAGATTGACTCTGGTTCAGTCAAGGCCGCAGCTTCTACTGTCTCAGTCTCTTCTGACGATGTTGACTCCGCTGTCTCATCGATCACGTCGGTGTTTTGAGGTTCTGATTCAGGTTCGCTGTCTTGCGTTTCCTGAGAGATATTTTCGGCAGTTTGTTGGTCGTCAGACTTTGAAGCTGGCTCTGATTCAGAGAATTCTGCCGTTTCTTCCTCTGAGAAGGCTTCTTCAGTATCAGATTTTGGCTCGCTCTCATCTGCTGAAGCTAATTCTGTGTGCTCAGCTGCGTCATCAGGCTCGACTTCATCATCAGGGTGTTCTGTAGTTGCTGATTCTTGAGCGGTATCTGGTTCCGCTAATGCTGCGGCTTCTTCGATCTCAGGTTCAGGCTCACTTTCTTCAGTTGATGCCGACTCTGTGCTTTCTACAGGGTCATCAGACTCAACGTCTGACTCGCTCATTTCAGTATCGAGCTCAGCTTCATCATTGGTATGTTCTGCGGTTTCTGATTCCTGCGTGGTATCTGCTTCTGCTAGCGCTGCGGCTTCCTCAACTTCAGGCTCACTTTCTTCAGTTGATGCCGATTCTGTGCTTTCTTCAAGGCCATCAGACTCAACGTCTGACTCGCTCACTTCAGTATCGAGTTCAGCTTCATCGGCGTGTTCTGTAGTCGCTGATTCTTGAGTGGTATCTGGTTCTGCTAGCGCTGTGGCTTCCTCGAGCTCAGATCCTGATTCGTTCTCATCTGTTGATGCTGACTCAGTGTCTTCTGCAATGTCATCAGATTCAATATTTGATTCGCTCTCAGTATCGAGCTCAGCTTCATCATTGGCATGTTCTGCGGTTTCTGATTCCTGCGTGGTATCTGCTTCTGATAGCGTTGCGGCTTCTTCGGCCCCAGATTCTGGTTCGCTCTCTTCTGTTGATGCTGATTCTGACTCGGTGCTTTTTTCCGCGACTTGGTTATCTTCTGAGCTTTCGTCTTCTGAATCTTCATCTTCGAGCTCATTGCCGTCGGATGTTATTGAAGATTTTGCTTTCTTTTTATCATCGCTGATTTCGTCTGATTGCATTGCAGCAGAGGATGACTCGTCGCTTGCTTCTTCATCGGCTTCACTAGATACAGAAGGCGGCTCTTCATCGGATGGTGATATGGCTCCCTTTTCTTCACTATGTGAGGATTCTTGGGAGTCTGCAGCTTTATTTTTATCTTTATGATGAGGCTTTGAGGTGTCAGAGTCCTGTTCGCTAGAGTCTACCGACTTTGCGTCATTTGATGCGCTGTTGTCATGCTCATTGTCTAGCGGATGCTCTGACATAAAGTACCGTAAGTTAAGGATCTTTCGTAGTTTGATTCTTATAGTTAGTCGCGATTGTGTCAAGTGCTAGCACGCTAAATATTAGGACCAGTACCATACCAAAAAGGGGTAGATTCACGAGCGCTAAACCCGATAGGCCGCCAATGATTGCACCATAGATCTCGATGGCCGCAAAGTGCCTGCCCATAATGCTCATTAATTGTGATTCAAAGCGCTCGGCAGAGAGCTGAGAAAGTTGTGATTCTATTAAATGAGGTACGTTGAACGCATGGAGGCATTGTTCCAGCCAGGGGGCCAAAGAACGGAAGAATGCTTCGCTTTGGCAATGAGCTTTTAGTGACGAAGACACTTGATCAATACTTGAAATTATTGGTGATGGACTATCAGTAGTTGATGCCGGATCTGCATGTTCTAATAAATGTTGCTCCAGTTGGTTTAGTAGCAGAGGCAGTGATTGCTGCATGACGGATTTCAGCAGTATTTCGAGCTTTTCTGATAGCCATTGGCTGCCTTGAGTGGATTCCATATATTGGGTCATATCGGATATCAATTGTGATAGCGCAGTGGCAATGGACAGGCGAAATTCGTTGCTGGCTAATAGTCGAAACAGCAGCTCTTTGAAGTCTTGTTGATCAATATCTGAACTCCAGTGCAGAAATTTTACAAAGCTGCGTTTAATACCTTGCTGGTTTTCGATGTGCTCTGTTAGCGAGCGATCAATAGCCTGGGCAATTTCTGGTACTTCTTCTGCTACGCGGTTAATGACTTTATCAATCGTGGGATGATGAGGAGAATCGGGTAAGAAGTCGTTCAGCCATTCGTGAATCGTGTTGCCTGGCAGGTTTTGATGGTGACTGAAGTGTTGCAACAGTTTGAGTAATTGCGGACGTAGAACAAGGTCCATTCGTCTTTGGAACTCAGGCTGTGCGATGTAGCCATTGATGGTCGCGAACAGTTGGCGGATCTGTTCTGGATCTTGTAGGCGTTTTTTGCCGCTATCGGCCAAATAATCGATAAGGAGTGGAATGAACTGCTGCTTCTGAATATACCCTAGGAGGTAGTCGCTATTAAAAAAAGTCTGCTGAATTTGCTGGCCCGCTTTTTGAGCTAAGGGCTTTTGATATTTGGGCAGTAATCCCTGATTGCCAAATGCCGTCTTTTCTCGTGGATGAAAGAGCATTTTAATCGCTAGCCAATTAGTGAAAAAGCCAATACTCGCTGTCATCAACACAACAAGAGCTGCGTAAGTCAGTGGATGTGGCTGTGTGTAATAAAGCAAGCCGAAGGTGGCTGTGAACACAGGCAATAGAACCATCAGGGCCGATTTTATCTTATACAAAAAAATGTCCTTTTTAGGGGCAAAATTAAATCTCTGCGAAATTTGCGCCATATTGCTAAGTTATTTAAAATCAATGAGTTATAATCTCTCAGGGTATTGGGTTTTAGTGAATAGATGCAAAATGTGTCGAATTGAACCATTATCTGAGCAAGGTTGAGCACTTCGATGGGGTTATGGGGTGTTAGTCAATATCCTGATACTTCAAGTTATCGTCTAGCAGGTGACTTGTTTTTTATGAGCAGCTTTTGAGCGTTTTAATATGATTGAAAATAAAGAGATTATTCAGTTAGCGGAGAAGTTCTGTAACAGCATTCCGTTTAATTTACACATTGGTTTGCATTTTAGTCGTCTCGATGTGGAAGCCTGCGAAGTCAACTTTGATTTTAAGCCCGAACTGGTTGGTAATTTTGTGCAGGGAATTTTGCATGGCGGGGTTATCTCTTCGGCGATGGATGTGGCTGGTGGAGCCATGGCTGCGATGGGTGTTTTGCAACGTAATCAAAATGCGTCTCTTGAAGAATTACAAGAACGCTTTGCTAAGCTCGGGACCATCGATTTACGCGTCGATTTTTTGCGCCCTGGGCGCGGCAAATCCTTTGTTGCCTCAGCAACTGTTTTGCGTAGTGGCAATAAAGTGTCGGTGACTCGTATGGAGTTACATAACGAAGAAAATGTATTGATCGCGGTGGGAACCGGCACCTATTTGGTTGGATAACTGATTGTGAGTGACGCAAAAAAGAAAGGTTATTGGGCAGCTATTTTTGCCTATCTATGGTGGGGACTCATCCCCATCTATTTTAAATTGCTTACTGAAGTGAATGCGATGGAGATCCTCGCTCATCGTGTTGCCTGGTGTGTGCCGACGGTTCTCGTGATTATGTGGTTGTTGAGACGACCCGTTGCTATCAAAGAGATATGGCAAAATAAAAAGCTGCGTTGGGCTTTAGTTGCCAGTACTTTGCTGGTCTCGAATAACTGGTTTATTTTTACCTGGGCTGTGGTCAATGATCAGGTCTTAGCGACGAGTCTTGGGTATTTTATTAATCCACTGTTTTCTGTCGTATTGGGTGTGGCCTTTCTGGGCGAGAGGATGTCGCGCCTACAATGGATCGCTGTGGCAATCGCAACCTTGGGTGTGTTAAATCAAGTGGTTTATCTTGGTACTTTGCCGTGGATCTCTTTGGCATTGGCCTTCACGTTTGGTCTTTATGGGTTGATTAGAAAACAAACACCAGTGGATGCCCTTAATGGATTACTGGTAGAAACCATGATTGCTATGCCCGTTGCTCTTGGTTTTATTGGGTTTCTTTTCTGGGCTGGACAGGGTGCTTTTATGCAGCAGTCAGCTGCAATTGATTGGACTTTGATTGCTGGCGGATTGGTGACGGCTGTTCCCTTGATATTGTTTGCTTATGGAGCCCGGTTGATACCGCTTTATGCCATTGGCTTTCTTCAGTTTATTGCACCGACAATGACCTTTATTTTGGCCGTTGTAGTGTATCAGGAGCCTTTTGGTTGGCAGCAGGCGATTACTTTTGGATTGATATGGCTGGCGTTGGTTTTATATTTGATCGACAGTGTGATTAAGCGAGCGCAAAAAACGATCATTGAGGATGTGAAGGCGTCAATAAAATCGAGCGAATCGGCGTGATGTGTTCACCGATTCGCTCTGAGCGAGATTAGAAGTTGTAACGTAACCCTAATGTGAAGCTACGTCCTGCTCGTGGTGCCAAATCTTTCAAGAAAGATGAATGATCACGAGCTTCTTCGTCTAGCAGGTTTTGTCCACGGAAAAACACCAGATAGTCGCTGGAGTCATCAACGATTTGATAAGCAACTTCTAGATCGAGCATATCAAAGCCATCGGTAGCTAACTCATTTTGTCCAGTGTGTTCCTGCATTTCATGAGATACCCAACTAAGATCTGCTGTAACAGCATCATAGTCGTAGCTTAAAGAAACGCCGTATTTAAGAGCAGGAATACGTGGTAAGTAAGGACCAGAGTCTAATTCTGCTTCGATAAAGTCGGCCATCAAACCAAGGCTTAAGCCATAACCATTGTTAACCAGTGGGACATCTACCTGAACTTCGACACCGCTGATGCGCGCGTCATCTTGTTGGTAACGAATAACGGGCAGCTCTTCTTCGATGTCTACTACTTGCCCGTTGAAATCGGTCACTTGTCCGGTGTTCTCTTCGACTGCACCGTAGATAAAGTCATCAAACTGATTCCAATATAGGTTTACTTCCCCTGAAATACCGCCGCTGTTAAAGCGGTAGGAAATATCAAAGTTATTGGATGTTTCTTTATCCAGATTAGGGTTTCCGATCTCAAAGGTTTGTGTGGCTGCGTGCTCACCAAATGAATACAGTTCTTCAATGCTAGCCATACGATCTGCAAGAGAGTAGTTAAACGCCAGTTTATCGTCACCCAGATTGATAACAGTACCCGCAGACAGGCCAAGTAATGTTTCGTCGGCACTGGTGAATCCTACTGCATCTGATTCTCGACGCTCTAAGCGTGCACCTAGCTCGATCTTGTATTGATCATAGTATTTTTCTTCAATAATGAAGATAGCTTGAGTTGAGGTATTTGAAGGTGGTACGAACGCTTCTTCACCAATGGCAGAAAAATCACGGTCAGTGATTTGAACTCCAAACAATCCACGCCATCCTGCAATTGAGCCATGATTCATATAAGAGCGAAGTTCATAAGCTTCATTAGAGAACTGGGTTCCGATTTCATCACCCTCTAACTCTTGGTGCTCATAGTCAGTGTAAGAAGCGCCGACAAACCACTCGTCAATGTTGGCAAAGGGAGAAGTTAAACCTAGCTGAAGATCCCAGCGTGTATGCTCCATATCGATGCGAACGCCTGCTTCTTCTTCGTGATCATCATGATCGTCGTCGTGATCATCATCGTGGTCGTCGTCATGATCTTCTTCATGGTGGTGGTGACCAGGTACGCCATAATTCTTATCAATCGCGTTGACTGCAAGACCAAAGTAACCCCAGTTTCTGATCCAGGTAGCGCCGATAGTTGCGCCTTTTGCTTCTGAATCACTGTTTTCCAGAATGCCAGCTACTTCTTCTTCATCACCATGATCGTCGTCGTGATCATCATCATGGTCGTCGTCATCATGATCATCATGCCCTTCTGCTTCGTGCAGTCGACGAGATTCGGCGAATCCTGGGATGCTGACAATTCCGAAATCATTGTAAAAAGCATCTAAGTGCCATGTGAACTGGCTGTCTCCACCGTCCAAGGCAATCACTAAGGAGCGTTCATCTGTAGCAGAGTCACCCAATCGAACTTCCGCACCACCAGTTAGCCCATCGGCACCGTCTGGGTTAATACGATTGTCGACGACGTTCACAACCCCACCGATGGCACCAGAGCCGTACATGAGAGAAGCTGGTCCTTTAATGACTTCAACCTGTGTGGCCAGTAGAGGTTCTACTGAGTCATCGTGGTCGGCACTATTTGTTGAAGCGTCTTGAACATTCATCTGGTTGTTGGCGATCTGCACTCGGCTACCACCCATACCTCGAATAACTGGTCGAGATACAAATGGACCAAAGCTAGACATGCTGATACCTGGCTCGTTTTTAAGGATATCGCCAAGAGTTGTCGAGCGCTTCATAACCAGCTCATCGCCACCAATGACAATGGCAGGTGTGGCCATATCAAGTTTTGTATGCTCCAGTGGGTTTGCACGGATGACTAACTTGTTTGCTTCATTAGAATCTAAAGTAAACACGGTAGCTTTTTGGCTGTTACCAGTCACTTTAATGGATTCATGGAAGTGCCCGGCCAGACCCGCTTCGATATCAAGGATGTAGTTTCCTTCTGGTAGGTCAAGAGTAAAACGACCTTGAGCATCGGTGCTGACTTTAATGTCGGTTCCGCGAACCTTGATTTCTGCTTCAGATATTGGACGCTGATTTGATGTATGAATGATGCCCGAAAAGTTAGCTGAAAATGCAGAGGTTGACAGCAATGTGGCACAAACTAAAACTGATTTTGTTATCTTAAACATGTTCTTTTCTCAATAAATAAAACCATGCAAATGCTCTGGCAATTGCAAAATAAAACTAAAAGTACAGTGGATCGAAAACTCATCGATTTGACACTGTGAAAAAACTATCGCTTTAAAAGTAAACTTTACAAACGGATAGCAACAGACAGGCCCAAGATTGAGCTGCTGATGACTTAAGGATTTTAATTAAGAGAAAGAAGGAGGTGCGCGCGAGCGGAAGTAAAGAGGTTGTAAGGATTCTGGTTGTGAGAAATAACTGGTCTGGACAGATGAGTTCTGCTGACTAACACAGAGCTTAACGTGAGTGATATCGTTGGAACTGTCTTCAGGTTGAAGCAGTTGAGCAATACACCACTCATGCTCACTGGTGTTGTGAGACTCGTCGTACTCGTGCTGAGCAACAGCCACCTGACCAATGACCAAAACGGCCAGAAGCAAGAGTTGTATAGCTATGTTGCGATAGTTAGACCACATAACGAGAGCCAGTTAATGTACCAAGCCCATAATTTTGCCACTGAAATATGATCCCTTCAAGACGTTATAGTTGTGAAATTGTCGACAAAGGTTTCTCTACCTATTTGGCATTTTCGTCCTAGAATTAAATTATGGGTGTTGCAAAAAGGTTGTAAAAAGATGCTCGCTATTCCTGTGGTAGAAATAAAAAGTGGCCAATGCGTCCACTCCATGAACCATCGCTCTAAGTCCCGAGGCGATCACGACCCTATGGAAACCTTCCAGCGGTTTTACGATGACGGGGCCCGCGTGATTCAAATTGTGGATGCCGATGCTTTGCGTAACCGACAGCCTGAGCACCTGGGATTGGTCGAAAAGGCAAAAAAACGTTTTCCGGATCTAAAGTTGCAAATAACCGGTGGCGTGAATACGGCAGAAGACATTCTGGTCTGGCTGGATGCTGGAGCCGACTGGATTACTGTGGGAGGACGCCTGGCTAAGCAACTTGAGCATCTAGAAATGATTCTGGTGGAATTTCAGAGAAAGATCGTGGTGGCACTGGATGTTCGCGAGCACCTGTGGCAACAAGGTTATTGCCCTGCGAGAGAAATGACGGTGCAAGAGTGGATCCAGCTGCTGGAAGAAGAAGACGTCGTTGCTTTAATGTTTACGGAGATCCCTGAGACGGGGCGAGTCAATGGGCATAACTTAATAGCGGCCAGTGAGTTGGCTGCCAAGGTGCAATTGCCCGTCATTGCCCATGGTGGCGTTAATGATAAGCAGGACTTGGCAAACCTGAGCCAGCCGTTGTATCAGAAACTTTATGGAGTGACCCTGGGTAAGCCTATGTATCAAGGGGCTTTTTCTTATTCTGAGGTGAACACGGCGCTTGCGCATTAGGGCCTGTTCATCGTCGCTTTGCTGAACTTTGGCCCTGATTAGTCATGAATGGATGATAATTTCAGTTTGGGATTTACCAGGAGTGCGGTAAGGCTTTGTTAATAACGATCAGCCCATCTTCCATGGATATATAGCTACCCGTTCGTAGATCTTTAAGAATTCTTGCCACCATTTCTCGAGAGGCTCCCACTCGACTGGCAATGTTTTGCTGAGTGAGCTTTTCGCGAATAATCATTCGGCCATTGTCTTCTTCTGCCATATTGAGAAATGTCACAACGATACGGCGATAAACATCCATTAATCCGAGTTTTCTAATGGTTTCTGTTGCTTCTCTAAGGCGAGTGACCAAGTTATGCATCAACTTCATCGAAAACTGAGGGTATTGCTGCATACAGGTGCGAAAGTCCTGATCATTCAAAATACCAACCCGCGTATCTTCCATGGTAAGCACCGATGCGGTTCTGGGGATACCTTCAATCAAACCCAGTTCACCAAAAAATTCTCCCGGACCGTGAATGTTTACAACAATTTCCTTGCCTGAATCATCATCAAGATATACCTTAACTCGACCATCGAGGATAAAGTACATACTATGAGACGCGTCGCCTTCGACGACAACTTGAGTTTTCTTGGGAAATTGGCGGTAGTGTAAGTGCTCACTAATAGCCTTGATTAGTTCATCATCGAAATCTTTAAAGATGGGGAATTCATTTAGTTCCATGTAATATCTACTCAAGTTTTTTATTAGGCTCATTATGTTAACTTTAATCGACTATGCGGGAATATCAATAGGAGACCCTTTGTCCGTCGATTGTGCAAGTGTGAATAGTACCAAACAATATGTAATGGTAATTAATATTATAGATTCATACTTACTAGATAGGGTAGCTTTGTTGCCCTGGTTAATAGACGGAAGCTTGTACACAATTTGTACTGAGGGTTAATGCCGGTAATACATGCGGTATCAATGGTTTTTATTAATAATTTGTCTTTTCATTAATTCGGCGCAGGGAGCGGCTAATAGCTCGAAGCACCGTAGTGGAGGGACATCAATCTATTTCACCGAGCTTGGTCCTTTACGACATAAGGCTGAGGCAGGTGATCCTAATGCTCTTTTTTTATTGGGCAACCTTTACCTGTCGCCTCCAAAAAATACCTCCGTCCGTCAAAACCTAAAGAAAGCCGCTGATTACTACTTTCAGGCCGCGTTACGTGAACATGCGGGCGCTCAGTATAACCTTGCTGTTTTGTATTATCGTGGTAGCGGTATAAAAGAGAGCAAAATGATGGCAACCGTGTGGTTTCGTTTGGCTGCCAATAATGGAAGCCCTGTCGCCAAGAATATTAAGCGTAATGCACTTAAAGCTCTGTCGGATATTGATGGCAAACTGTCATCGCCAGAGTTGGAGGATGTGGCTCTCTGGTTAGGTAAATATCAGACCATGATTGATAAAAAAGATTACCGTATGGCGCGTTTGCCAGACTTATAAAATATTCTAGAGCCTTCCCTTCTCATTAAACTCTTCTTGTTTAGTCTTTGTCTTGATTTCCACTCTATCGCGTTTAATTATCGCTTATGTGAATAATTACTGCTAAGACATTATCGAACAATTAATAACCGCTTGAGGGATTTTGAGAAGAGTGTGGCATTACTTTACGCACACTCGGTAGAAGCACTTTGGGTTTTGCAGCTTTGTTTAAGTCAGGTAGCTCCACTCTGCCTAACCGATTAAAGATGGAGCGAGTAGCGCCTAGTAACCCGTTAACTTATAAACTCTGTGAGTATGGTTAAAGCCTTTAAACTGGTGCTCTTCTTCGTTGGAAAAATCGTAGCTGTCTCTGGCCTGAGCATATACTGGATAGCTGACTTTTATTTCACCTGGTTGGCACAGACCCTGAATACGACTGGTAAGATTCACACCACTGCCTACTGCTCTAAAGACGATCAGTTCGTTGGAACCGAAGTTACCTAAAGTCACATAGGATTGGTGAATACCAATACGCAATGACAGATGTTGTTCCAGTCCTGTTTGTCGCCATTTTTCTGCCAGCTCACCAATGGCTTTGTTCATCTCTGTCGCCAATGAGATGGCTTTAAGTGCCTGAGTCGGTTTGTCGAGGTGCTCAAGTGCACCAAATAAAACCACCAGACCATCACCGAGTACTTCGTTGAGAAGACCATTGTGGTTATCGGTCAACTTGCCCATTTCACCCAAGAACTCATTTAAAATGTCGGTTACGGTTTCGGGCTCGAAGCGATCAGAGAATTCGGTGAAACCCACCAGATCGGCAAAGAGTACCGTGATACAGCGACGCTCTGGCTGGATGCTTTCTTGCTGTTCTGAGGCCATGATTTTTTCCACCAGCTGGCGCGGGAAGTAACGGCCAAGGCGGTTTAAGGTTTGCTCCATGACTTTGAGCTGAGCTCTTTCTTGCTGCGACTCAAAGACTTCTCGCAACATCAGCAAGGTTTTAACTCGGGCGACGAGAATTTTTCGATCAACGGGTTTGCTGATGTAGTCGTTAGCTCCTGCGGAAAAGCCAGTACTGATGTCTTCTGGTTGAGTTTTTGCCGACAGTAACAGGATTGGTAACTCTACCTGAGTGTAGTGCTCACGGATTTTTTCTGTTGCTTCAAACCCAGACATCCGTGGCATCATGACATCCATAATGATCAGATCGAAAGTGTTTCTGCGTAATATTTCTAATGCATCAAGACCGTCAACGGCTTCACTCACCTGGTATTGTTGCATGGATAAGAAGTCGTTAAGCACTTGGCGATTGAGCGGGTCGTCATCGACGATTAATATCTTGGTGTGTTCGCTACCTAGCAGCTGAAGATTTCTTGCTCGTGGCTCCAGATTGAGGGACTGATGTTTAAGCAGTGGGAAGCTTTCGCTTTCGGCATCTGGTGCTTTTTCGCTGGTCGATTCTTCTTGTTCTGCCTTCGGTAGGGTAAAGTAAAATGAAGAGCCTTGAGAGGGTTTGGATTTTAGCCAGATACGCCCATCTTGTAATTCAACCAGCTGTCGTGACACTGCTAACCCTAAACCTGTCCCGCTTTTAAGATGCAGAGAACTGGTTTCTAGCTGCTCAAATGGTTTGAATATGACGCTTTGCTTATCTTTGGGTATGCCTGCGCCGTTATCTTTAACACAGATCTCAACTTCTGTATCAAGAATACGCGCCGTTAGTTCGACGGTGCCGCTGGTTTGCGTGTATTTAATGGCGTTGCCCATCAAATTATAAAGCACCTGACGCAGTCGGTTTTCGTCTGCATATACATGAGGTAAAAAGCGTGGAAGAGAATTAATTAACTCCAGCTTCTTTTCTTCAGCCAGTGGCAACAGTAAGTTGATGACAACTTTCGCAGCGACACGTAAGTCTACCGGGCGACGATTGAGTAATAAGCCTTGGTGGCGTAGCTTTTTAAAATCGAGTATTTCATCGACCTGATGGGCCAGACGCTTACCACTGTCGATGATCAAACTCAGATGGTTAAGAGTTTTATCGTTTAAGGGGCCTGCAATGCCTTCTCGTAATGATTCGGCAACGCCAATGATGCCATTTAGAGGCGTTCGAAGCTCATGAGAGGTATTGGCCAGAAACTCATCTTTTAGCTTATCGATGCGTTTAAGGTGAGCATTAATATCTTGCTGTTCTTTCAGTTTGCGAGAATGACGGAAGACCGCCGCACTGACCAAAGAGACAAATAAGAATAGATACAGCGAGTAAGCCCACCAGGTTGCCCAAACAGGCGGTGTGATGGTTAATTGGAGTCGATACTGATCATCAAACCAGAAGCCGTCGCTATTGGATGAGCGCAGTTCAAAAGTGTAATTGCCGGGCGCCAGATTGCCGTACTGGATCTGGTTTTCTCCCGTCAGGTATTGCCACTGCTTATCTTCTGGTAATAAACGGTAAGAATATTGAATGCGTTGTGGCAGTCGCAAATCCAGTGCGCTGAATTGAAACAGCAGGTTATTTTTGTCGAACTCTAAATCGAGCTGGGTGATCTTTTCCCAGTTTTTATCAAATAGAGGTTCATGATTAATACTGATCTGAGTGATAAACAACGGCGGTTTATATTGGCTAAAAGTAATGCCCGAAGGTTTTATCACAGCGACGCCGGACACGCTGCCAAAATAAAGCAGGCCATTGGTGGATTTTAATATGGCATTGCCATTGAATTCGTCGGCCGGTAGTCCATCGAGGGTGGTAAAGTTTTTAAACTGATTGTTAATGGGATCAAAACGACTGAGGCCACGGTTGGTACTTAACCAGATGTAGCCTGATGCATCGCTAGTGATGGCGTAGATGGTATTGTTGGGGAGTCCATCAGATTCGTAATAGGAACGAAATTCGAAGCGCCCATTTAAACGGTCTTCGTTCTTTAACAGGTTGAGCCCTTTGTAAGTACCTATCCACAGGTTGCCGCTGTCATCCTGAAAAATCGAGCGCACGGTGTTATCACTTAAAGAGCTCTCTTGATCTGGTTGATGAGGAAACGATAGGGACTGGCGGAACTCTGGATCGTAACGTTGAATACCATTGTCTCTGGTGCCAAACCACATAATGCCCTGATCATCTTGTAGCATGGTATGTTTGGCCGATATACCCAGCTCTGTTATCTCAGCGGCAAAACGAAAGTCTTCTAGCATTTCTCCGGTGGTGCTGTCGAGCATGGCCAGCCCTTCTTCCGTAGCCACCCAAATATTATTCATTCTGTCGTGAGTGACTAATAAAATGCGTTCGAGACTGAATGCGCGATTGGAGGAAGTGATCGCCGTTCGTTGAAACAGCTCTACCTCTCCACTGTCGATACTCGGGTCCAGTCGTGCCACCTGCCCTTGCTGATTGCCGAACCAGACTTTGTTATTTGCATCCACTGCCAGTGTGGTAATACGACTACCTACTTCGATCTGATCTTTGTCGTGAAATTGCCGGTAGTGTTTGAATTCGCCAGTTGTTGGATTGTAGCGATCGATGCCATTGAGCGTGGCAAACCAGATAATGCCCTGGTTATCTTGATCGATTCCATTAACGTAGTTATGAGCGAGACTGTTGTCGTCAAAAGGTAAATGTTGCAGTCGTGAGAAGTTCTGGAAGTGAGGTGTGGTTTTATTGATACCGCCCCCTGCTGTACCAATCCAGATCTGTCCGCTTCTATCTTCCAGCAACGACCAGACATCATTGATAGATAAACTATGAATATCGGCGGTATTGTTTTTGAAGTGCAAGAAGGTGCGGCTGGCTTTAGGCTTGAGGTTTAGGCCTCCCCTTTCGGTTCCTACCCAGAGGTTACCCAGGCTATCTCGCAGAATTTTGGTGACATGATTACTGCTCAGGTCGGCGTTGTCTTTATCATAGTGTTCAAAGGTACGGCCATTGGCCAGTAAATGATACAAACCGTTGCGCTGAGTGCCAATCCACAGACTGTTGTCTACATCTAAGTATAGAGACTCGATTCCTGTAGGAGCCGACTCAGATTCAAAGCGAGTAAAAATCAGGTGTTCTATATTAAAGTGACTAAGGGTGTTTTTGGTGGCGACATAAAGATCGGAATCACCGTCACTGGTGATGGCGGTAATGGTGCCTTCTGGGATGGACTGACTATCCAGTGGATTACCATAGTACTGGATGAATGAGTCGGTTTCTGGAATGTATTGGTTCAGGCTATTAAAGGTTCCAACCCAGAGGCGATCAGACTTATCTATGTAGAGGGCGGTAACATTATTGTGGCTGAGTGATTCAAAGTTTTCGATAGAGTTTTCGTAACGTTTGAATTTTCCTGTTTTGGGATTCAGGCGATTTAGGCCGCCACTTTCTGTTCCAATCCAGATCATGCCGTCTTTGTCTTCTACCAAAGCCGTGATGACATTATTGGATAAGGTGGTGGGATCTTTACGTTCGTGAGTAAAACTTATGAAGTCGTAGCCGTCGTATTTGTGCAACCCTTCGTAAGTGCCGATCCAGACAAAGCCATGCTGATCCTGCAATAGGGCGGTAATATTATTTTGCGGCAACCCATCGGCGCTGGTGATTCGGTTAAAGCTGAGTTCTGCTGTTGTTGCAAAAGCCGATGTATTGATCAGTATGAATGCCCCACAGAATAATAATGTGAGATATTTAAGGGCAAAACATTGCAGGCGCTGAGATAAGTCGCGCAATAATAAATTCATTCAAAGGCTTAATTGTAATAACGTTATGCTGATTATAAGTTTAACTCAAGATACCATGAAAACTATTTTTACAGCGATTCTTGGTAATCATACTGATTGTTGATTAACAACACAAAATGAAATGAAACTTCGGTACTCATTTTAGACCATTATTTTTACATTCGGAGTAAGTGGATGTCTCAGCTGCCTCAGGGGCCTAGCCAAATTCGGTCATTAGATGCTGTCCCTAACGCCCCCGCTCGCTATGAGCCGATTGGATTTATTCTGCGTTTGGCAAAAGCGCTGCATACCTACGGCGTTCCTGCTTATGAGTTAGAAAAAACCATGACCGCTTGTGCTCATCAGCTGGGATTTGGGTTGCAATGTCTATCGCTGCCTACCAGCATTACTATGACTCTGATGCAAAAAGGCGGTGAAACACAGACCTATGTTATTCGGGTAGCACCTGGAGAAATTAATCTAGACCGCCTCACTCGAGTCAGCCGGATCGCACATAAAGTGATGCGTGGCGCAATGACACCGCAAAAAGGCGCAACTGCCTTGCAAAAGATCAATGCCAGTCGGCCAGTGTATTCTCGCTGGATGGTGATTATGGGATTCATTCTGGTTTCGGCATCGGTTGCCAGAGTGTTTGGCGGCGGTTGGTTTGAAATTATTGGCGCAGCCAGTTCGGGTCTGGCGCTGGGGATATTGGTGCTTTCCTCTATGTCGGTGAGTTTGTTGGCGCATTTGCTACCCGCAACAGCGGCGCTCACATGCACCTTGGTAGCTTATGCGACTGGATACTTTTTGCCAGGTACTCAAGTGTATATCAGCATTGTGTCAGGGTTGATCATTTTGTTGCCTGGACTGACTCTAACCATTGCCATGACAGAACTGGCGACTCAAAACTTGATGTCTGGAACGGCTCGCCTGTTTGGTGCTGGTACCGTATTTATTTTGATGGCCTTTGGAATGGCTATTGGTAATCAGATTGGTAAGGGCTGGCCTGATACAACAATGGCCATGCCCATTATGAATTTGCCACTATGGACTGAGTGGCTGGCGGTGATTGTTGGATCTATTTCGCTGGTTATTTTGTTTCAGGCGCGAATAAAAGACACTGGCTGGGTCATTTTAGGCGGGCTAGTCGCTTTTGCGACAGTCAAATACGCTAGCGTTCTTGTTAGTAATGCATTGGCTGCTTTTTTAGGTGCGATTGCCGTTGGCGCCTGTGCTAATTTGGTCAGTCGCTTTAAAGGCATTCCCGGTGCGGTAGTCGTGGTTCCTGGGTTTATTATGCTAGTTCCGGGGTCGGTCGGCTTTAAAAGCCTGACAGCATTGCTGGAACATGATGTCGTCGCGGGTCTCAACACCGCCTTCGATATGGTTCTGGTGGGAATTTCTCTGGTGTCTGGGTTATTGATATCGTCGTTGGTTACCTTACCGCAAGCTAGCGAAATGCACGAAATCGAAACTGAGCTTTAGAGCCTGAGAGGATGCTTTCTGAAGCGTAACTCGATCAGTCTGAGTTACGCACCACCTCGGCTGGCTTTGATAACTGAAAGTACAGGTACTCTTTAAAGTCCTCGGCATAAGGCTGCTTAGCGATGGCTTGTTGCATGCACGTGAGCCAGGCGTTTTTCTCTGCATACCCGATCGTGAGGTGTTTATGCACCTGAGGGATGCTGATGGGGCCGTATTTTTCGCGGTACAGCTTTGGCCCTCCCATCCAGCCACAAAGAAAGCGGTACAACTTGTCTCGCGATATCGCATTGTCTTCGGGGTGCATGGCAAATATTTTTTTTGCTTCGGGTAACACCATCATGATGTCATAGAAGTCATCAACCAACTGCTTTACGCCTTGTTCTCCGCCAGCGGCCTGGAATGATGCATCCAATGTCCCATAGGCTGCTCCTGAGGTGTTCAGGTTTTGAATGTTGGGTGAGGAGGTTTTATCAGTCATTAAGCGCTTACCATGATTTTGCATTTGAGGATTATATCGTTAAACAGCATCGATTTATCGATATTCTCCTATAATTTTATAAACGATGAGCGATCGCTGCCCGGTAGTTTGAATCATTCTGGAGAATAGGATTGAAAGCACTGTTAGCTACTCTATTTACTATTGGAATTTTTTTGTGCGTATGTCAGGTATTCAACTTTTATAATGGCCAAAACGTTTATGACTTTTGCATTCAATATTCTTCTGGTAATCCTGTCAGTGAACTTTCAAAAGCCGCCAAAAAAGCCGGCTTTAAAGTCATTCGCTCAAAAAAAAATAAGGGCAAGCTGTTTGTTGTTTATGACCCGCCCTTTTTCCCGCTCAAACAATATCGTTGTGAAGTGTTTCACGAGGATGGAACGATAACTGAGCAAATCTTTTCTGAATCTTATTAGTACCAGCCCCATTTTCGCTCTGCTTTGCAGAAAAATGAGTTTTGGCAGTGACTATCAATGATTAGAGAGATAGTTGCTAAAGTTCATTCTTGTGTTTTTCGGTGTCTGCTTTGATGTTTTTGTAGGCCATGATGCCGAAATAAACGAACATCCCAAGCATAAATATAATCACAGCCAAGCTTAGCAGACCTTCAAAAGTGCCGAACAATTCTTTCCAAACTTCCATCACTTTGACCTCTTTGCGCTACGTTGTGTGACTAGCTTATCTCAAGCTGTTACCGAGGCACTTGATCAAGATCAGTACAATGCCAAATGAGCATGAAAACAGGCTAGAAACCTTGCCGGAGTTGCATCAGTCGTCGTTTGTAGGAGCCTATTCTACTTCAATGAGTTAGTTTCTTGTTTTTTAACCCATTGATTTGTAATAAGTAAAAATGATCTGTCTATTTTTTGTCTCATTCGATATTGCCAAAACTTAAAGATACATATAATATGCATCTTAATTGATGCTTTTTATATGTATCTTTAAGAGGGTAATGTTATGAATACTGATGCAAGAGTCTTATTGAACTGGGCCGATACTTTAATCGTGGTGGGTTTGCTGGGGACTTTGCTGTCAACGATTGCGGCCTATTTTGCCGACCAACATCTAACCTTGGCACAACAGATAGCTGCACATCTTGGCATATTGCTGTTTCCCAGTGTTTTGAAGTTGGCTTACGTCGCTCGTCTTAATGCTATGAAGCACCTTAACTATTGGACTTAATGTTAAATAGAAGCTTTTGAGGATGAAGCAGGATTCTACAGCCTGGTTGCGTCAGGGGTATTGGCTCTAACGGGATTTTGATTTTTGTGCCGATTTTTACTTGGCCAAACTGGATGAAAAAACGGGCTAGCGATGTGGCTCAAGTTCTAGCACCTGATAGAGTGTGGGGTTACTACTTTTGACCAGATCAGCCAGACAATATTGACGCAGCGATTGGATAAACTGATCGGCTGCTTCATTAAGAATTTGTCGGAGGCTACAAGCTGGCGAAATACGACATGGGGGATCACTGCACTCCACGACTTTTAGGTTGTTTTCGAGCAGCAATACAATATCGGCAAGATTAATTTCTTCTGGCTTCTGGTTGAGACGAAACCCCCCGCCCTTGCCTCGTTTGGTAAAAAGAATGTTTGCCTTACCCAGTTGGTGAACAATTTTATTCACATGGTTGCGTGAGATGTTGTAGGTGTTGCTTATCTCATCGATGCTGGCTAGTCGCTCTGGCGGTAATAATGCGAGGTAGGTCAGTAGTCGAAAACCGTAATCTGTGTAGCGGGTTAATTGCATAAAGCTCTCTGTTCACTTGCTGTCCCTTATAAAATACATCCAGTTTGTACGATATGAAAGAGAAATTATTTGATTAGAATAAAACAGCGGCAAAGTTTTCATAAGTAACTTATTGTGCGATATGAGCGCTTAGTGAAGAAGAGAATGCAGTTGCTTCTACCAACTTCATTTTCTTACTCTATTTACGTTAAAAAGAAACTTGCAAGCCTGCGGTAATGTTCGAAATTTCGACATTATCTTTATTATGTAATCGATTATATTCAAAACGGAAAGTGGATTTATCCGATAATCTGGCGCTAATACCTAGCCCTATCGACAGGTCTTTGTATTGTGTGTTTCTGTCTTGTACAAACTCGTGCAAAGTGATTTGGTTATAACCTACCGACACGAAAGGCGATAAAAACTCATGGGGTAAAAAGAGGTAGTTACTATAAATCCCTATGCTTTCTTTCACTTTCCAGAGATCGAAAGATGTGAGGTTAAACACATTGGCCGATTTTACTTGGTCATCCGACGCACTCATACCCAGACGCAATTCGGCTGACCAGTTATCATTAAAATAATGACCAATAGTGGTTTGCAGATAGGTTGGTTTTGCTTGTTCTTTTAAATCCACAAATAAAATATTGCCAACACCGTCGACATAGACGATTTGGTCGTACTTTTTTACATCGGCTTGTGCATAATTAAAATTGATATAGTTTTTAGCATTTGTGTGAGCAGAAAAAAGAGCTGCTGTCCCCAGTAGAGCCATCACTAATGTTGTTTTCATAAATATCCTCAAATTCATTGCTAATTAATAAATTCCTATCATTTCTGCTTTAAAGTTTTGGCAGAGAAAATTATTCCTTGATAGACGTGCTTTTGATTAAACGGTAGCTTCCCTGTCTTGGGGTTGCAGCTTTTCAGGGGCGGTGATTTAAAAGTGTCACTATCGGTGAGATGAGAGTGTTAAAAAGCGTCGGACTTTTGCTCTGTGGTCGATTCGATGACCACAATCAGGATGCTGCTTGCGATTGATTAGCAGCTTGCTTATCATGCCGCCTATAAAGTCAAATCTGCATTTCTTACCCATGATTTCTGTATCATATTGGGTAAATAAAAAGCTCATAGAAAACAAAGAGTTGGATTTTCTTGTAATCGAGTGTTCTGGTTGCAGTTTAAGCCTCTAGTACTCTGTGTGTTTTCTGAACTCAAAAGGAAAGCCATTATGTCGTTAACGAATCCTGTGATTCTGGTTGATGGATCATCGTATTTATTCCGCGCGTTTCATGCCATTCGTGATTTAAGCACCAGTAAAGGGTTTCCAACCAATGCGATCCGTGGCGTGGTCAGCATGATTCGGAGCTTGATTAAAAACTACCCAGAGTCCAAGGTCATTGTTATTTTTGATGCCAAGGGGAAAACTTTTCGTAATGACCTTTACGCTGAATATAAAGCCAACCGCCCTCCCATGCCCGATGACTTACGCGTTCAAATTGAGCCAGTCCACAATATTATTCGAGCGATGGGCTTGCCGTTATTAGTCATTGATGGTGTTGAGGCCGATGATGTCATTGGTACATTAGCGCACCAGGCAACGGAGATTGGGCAAGACACATTGATCTCTACTGGCGACAAAGATATGGCTCAGTTGGTGAATCAGCATGTTGAACTGATTAATACTATGACCAATGTTCAAATGGACGTTGCGACGGTTAACGAGAAGTTTGGTGTAGCGCCTGAGCAGATCATTGATTACCTGGCTTTGATGGGAGACAAGGTAGATAACATTCCTGGGGTTGAAAAATGCGGCCCTAAAACAGCGGTTAAATGGTTAACGGAATATGGTTCGCTAAAAGGTGTGATGGAGAATGCTGACAAAGTGAAAGGTAAAGTCGGTGAGAACCTGAGAAATGCTCTGGAACAGCTGCCTTTATCTTATGAGCTTGCCACCATTAAAACCGATGTTGAGCTAGAGCAGTCGCTGCAGGATATCCAGCACTCTGAAATCGATATCGAAACCCTTCAGGATTTATACAAAGAATATGAATTTAAAACCTGGTTAAAAGAACTTTCTGCAACTGGCGACGAAGAGGCTGACGATGCACCCGCCAAGCTGTCTGGTGAGTACGAAACGATTTTGACCGAAGCTGACTTTACTCGTTGGTTGGATGCATTAAGCAATAGTGAGTTATTTGCTTTTGATACCGAAACCACCAGCCTTGATTATATGGTCGCTGAGTTGGTGGGAATGTCTTTTGCCGTTGAAGCAGGTAAAGCCGCCTATCTGCCTGTTGGCCATGATTATCCGGGAGCACCGGATCAACTTGATCGCGACTGGGTTCTTGAGCAACTTAAGCCTTTGTTGGAGTCTGAGTCAGCCAAAAAAGTCGGGCAGAATTTAAAATACGACGCCAGTGTTCTGGCCCGTTATGGCATTCAGATGAAAGGCATTGCCTATGACACCATGTTGGAGTCTTACACTCATAACAGTGTTGCCAGTCGTCATGATATGGACAGCCTGGCCAGCAAATACCTGGATATGACAACGATTCATTTTGAAGACATTGCTGGTAAGGGTGCTAAACAGCTGACCTTTAACCAGATTGAATTAGAAAAAGCGTCAGATTACGCGGCAGAAGATGCCGATATTACTCTACGCCTGCACCAAGAACTATGGCCCATGTTAGAACAAGAAAGTGGTCCTCGTGGCGTTTTTGAACACATCGAAATGCCTTTGCTGTCGGTGTTATCAAAAATTGAGCGACAAGGTGTGCTGGTTGATGGCCAACAGTTGCGAGAAAAAAGTCAGCAGTTTGCTGTGCGTATTAAAGAGCTTGAAGAACAGGCCCACGAGATTGCAGGTGAGCCGTTCAATCTGGGCTCACCCAAACAATTGCAGCAAATATTGTTCGAAAAGCTCGGCTTGCCAGTCATTAAAAAGACGCCTAAAAAGCAACCATCAACGGCAGAAGAAGTGTTGCAGGAACTGGCACTGGATTACCCGCTCCCTAAAGTGATTTTGGAGTACCGAGGCTTGTCCAAATTAAAGTCTACCTATACCGATAAGCTGCCAGAAATGATCAATCAAAAAACGGGTCGAGTGCATACCTCTTACCATCAGGCGGTCGCGGCGACTGGGCGACTGTCGTCTACTGATCCTAATTTGCAGAATATCCCCATTAAAAGTGAAGAAGGTCGCAGCATTCGTCAGGCGTTTATTGCTCCAGAAGGCTATAAGGTAGTTGCAGCCGACTACTCACAAATTGAATTGCGTATTATGGCGCACTTGTCACAGGACAAAGGCTTGCTTGAGGCTTTTTCTGAAGGCAAAGATATTCATAAAGCCACCGCTGCAGAAGTCTTTGGCGTTAGCGAGTCAGAGGTAACCTCTGAGCAACGACGTCACGCGAAAGCGGTTAACTTTGGATTGATCTATGGTATGTCGGCATTTGGTCTGGCCAAACAGTTACACATTGGCCGGGACGAAGCGCAACATTACATTGATACTTACTTTGCTCGTTACCCCGGGGTTGAGCAATATATGGATACCACACGGGTTACTGCCGCTGAGCAAGGATATGTCGAAACCTTATATGGCCGACGTTTGTACCTGCCCGAAATTAATTCCAGCAATGGCATGCGCAAAAAAGCGGCTGAACGAACGGCTATCAATGCGCCCATGCAGGGGAGTGCAGCGGATATCATCAAGCTGGCGATGTTAAGTATTAATCAGTGGTTGGAAGAGAGTGAGCTGGATTGCCGAGTCGTGATGCAGGTTCACGATGAATTGGTATTTGAAGTAGCAGAGTCGCAATTGGATGAAATCGTACCGCAGATCTGCCAAAAAATGATGGAAGCTGCTGAATTGAGTGTGCCGTTGATCGTAGAAGCAGGAGTCGGTGATAACTGGGATGAGGCTCACTAGAGCCTGCCGCGCTGCCGTGCGTAATACTTTGGGTATATAGAAGGAAGAGGGGAACCATTCGTTAACAATTTTTTACATGTTGGGATGGTAACGATTGAAACCTTTCGCCCCTTGGCACGTCTTAATATATGACACCATGATGGTGTCTCCCGCGACACCCTCCTTCTATCTGCGGGATATTGGGTCTGATAACCCCAAGTCAGACTCTATCGCCTCCAATCGCTAGCGCTTGGAGGCTTTTTCTTTTCTAGTCTGTGGTTTTTTTAGGTTCCGTTTTGGTTGTCGGAAATTGATACCATTCCACCAGCTTGGTTAATAACTGATCGACACCTTGTCGCTTGAGTGAAGAAAATGCCTGAGCAGTAAATTCTGGGTGAATGTCTTTAACCGATTTTTTGACGCTGAGTAGCGTGCTCTTTTTGGCACTCTGTTTCAGCTTATCTGACTTGCTGAGCAAGACATGAGAGGGCAAACCGACTTCTGCTGCCCAGTGCAACATTTCTAAATCCACTTCTTTAAGAGGGTGGCGTATGTCGCTCAGCAACACCAGACCTTTGAGGCAGTCGCGTTCTTGTAGGTATTGAGCCAGTGTGGCTTGCCAGCGATGCTTGATCTCTAACGAAACCTTGGCAAAGCCGTAGCCGGGCAGATCCACCAGTCGTCTTTCATCATCCAGGGTAAATAGATTGATCAACTGCGTGCGGCCAGGGGTTTTACTGGTTCGCGCTAAACTTTTTTGCTCGCACAGTGTATTAAGAGCACTGGATTTTCCCGCGTTGGAGCGGCCCGCAAAAGCGACTTCAAATCCGGCATCTGGAGGGAGCTGTGCCAGCTGTGCTGCACCCATAAGATATTGGGCTTTTCTAAATGGATTAATAATCGTCATGGTAGGTGGTGGCTTTTTAAAAGTGATTTACCTATAATTCATGCACTTTCGAGTTGGCGCAAGTGTAGCATGGTGTATGCTATGTGGAAGTAATTTCTGAGGTTTTGCGCGGAATTAAGGACCAGAGATGAAAAAATTTGCAGTTTTAGCTGTTTTTTTGGGGCTAGTATCCGGCGGGGCCTTTGCCGGTGATGTTGAAAAAGGTCGAGCTAAAGCCGCTGTGTGTGGCAGTTGTCATGGGCAGGACGGTAATACTACGCTTCAGGGTGACTATCCGAAGCTGGCAGGACAGAATGCTAAGTATATTGTGCAGCAGCTTAAAGACTTTAAGTCAAAAGCTCGCGCCAACGATATTATGTATGGTCAGGTGACTGCCTTATCTGATGAAGATATGGAAAACATTGCGGCATACTACGCAAGTCTGGACGTTCAGTACGCTGCGGTTCCTGATGAGTTCATTGAAATGGGTCAGCGTTTGTACCGAGCAGGTGATAAAGCGTCTGGTATCCCAGCGTGTACAGCATGTCATGGCCCACAGGGCAATGGTTTGAATGCTGCTGGATTTGCGGCACTGGGTGGCCAAAATCCTGAGTACACTATCGCTCAGTTAAAAGCTTTCCGTAACGGTTCGCGTGAAAATGATCCTAATCGTATGATGAGAGACATTTCTGCCAAGCTAACTGACGAGCAGATGAAAGCCTTAGCCTATTATTTGGTGGGTTTGCACTAAAAGTTGATAGATTGCTCAAAAAGGCGGCTTCGGTCGCCTTTTTTAATGCTTCAAAATCAGTCACAATGGGCATTACCAATATTTATAAAAATGCACCTTGTTGATGTTAAATCGATTTTTCCTTGTTTTCTGTTTCTTTGCGGTTATTGTGTGTCAGGCTCAAGATGCTGAGTCGTCTGTAACCGAACCCACCGAGTTTATCGAAGGACAAGATTATCTTGTGCTGGAGCCTGTCGCCGAAGAAGTTCCTCCGCTTATATTAGTTTTCTGGTATGGCTCTGAATCCAGTTATCAAGTGTTACATGCGCTTAGCCAATGGCCACAAGCCGAATCCGTTACTTTATGGCCCGCTGTTTTCCGCGAGTCCTGGCGTCCTTTGGCAAGATTAGCCATGGTGGCACAGGAGCTAAAGCTGTCTAACGAGCAACAATTATCGATATTTGAACAAGTTATTTTAAGTCCGCAGGACTGGCAACGGGAACGGCAGACTGAGCTGTTGGTCCAACTACATGGTGAGCAAGAAGCCGTTGAGACGGCGTTAAGAGATTCTGAGTTACCAAAACGGCTAAAAGTCATACAGAAGCAGCTGTTAAAGTACCCAATTTCTCATGTCCCGACTATTATCTTTAAAGGGCGATATATCATCAACGCAAACCAGGCTCAAACTGCGGCCAGACTCCTTCAGATTCTGGAGCATATTAGCCAACAATCGAGCCAATCTGAAAATGAAGTCGGAGAAGCCAGTGCCTCAGAGCAGCACGCACCTGTCGAAACACAGTAATCGGCTACGTGTTCTAAGTTTTAATATTCAAGTCGGGATTGATAGTGGCAATTATTCCGACTACATTCGTAACAGCTGGCGTCATATCCTGCCTTACTCTGGCAGGCAGGTAAATCTGGCTCGCATTGCTGAAATCCTTAAAGATTATGACCTGGTAGCTTTGCAAGAAGTCGATGCTGGCAGTCTGCGCAGCCATAACGTGAATCAGGTCGAATACCTTGCACAACAGGCTGGATTTCCTCATTGCCACTGGCAATGTAATCGTAATCTGGCCCGAGTGGCCGCCCATGCCAATGGTCTGCTGTCAAAAATACCTGCCGAAGTGGTGATTGATCACGCACTGCCCGGCATGATCCCTGGACGAGGAGCACTAGAAGTCTCTTTTGGCTATGGTAAGCAACCTCTAGTCGTTGTTGTTGCTCATTTGTCATTAGGACATCGTACTCGCTGCAATCAGCTGCGTTATATTGCTGATATTTTGTCTGGCTATGAACACTTTGTGTTAATGGGAGACATGAACTGTGAATACGATGCGGTCGTCTCTGAGCTGCGACGTTATGGCGTTAAGGCACAGGCGCAGCATCAGGAGCTGCCCACTTACCCAAGCTGGAAGCCCCGACGTCAACTGGATCAAATTGTCATCAGCGAAAATATCTATCTTGAGAAGGTAGAAGTGTTGGCAGAGCCCATATCCGATCATTTACCCATCGCTATGGATATTTGTATCCCAGGTGATTTGGCCAGTAATATACTTGATAGAAACAGTGTCAGTAACTTTAATCCCTAAGGTTTTGCAATGTCATCAGCTAATAATTCTAAATCTGATGGATTGAGCGACGAAGAGCAGCTCAAACGATTTATTTTGCATGTCAGTCACAGCGGTATGGGAGTTGACGTACAGCTTGATGAACTTTTACGTCAGTTGCGTGCTGGACTAAAAAAGAATGAGTCTATTGAAGAGCTCAAAAGCAAAGTGGATGCGATTACCAGCTACTTGCGAGTGCTGGAAGAAAAAGTAGAAACGCTAAAAGAAGAAAGCGCACCCGATGCCAAACAGTTAATTGAGAACTTTCTGGAATCTTTGCTGCAAGAAGAACTCCAGCGCAATGTGAAATCCAAACTCAATAAATTATTGTCAAAAGCACCTCACATGGATGAGACAGAGCTGATTCAGGCAACATCCAATTTGTTAGGTGAGCATCTGACACCCAAAAAGGGAGGCCGCTGGTCTAATTTATTTGGTGGTGGTAATAACGAAGAGCAAGATGATGATGCCGAAGAAGATAATGCGCCAATCGTGCAAACCATGGCGGTTTCATCATCACTACAAGATTCATTGCGAAGGTTTATCGAACAGCTCAGCGTAATTGAAGCTTACAAAGACGCGACCGAACATATCCGCAAGCAGGTCGAATTGCTGGCGAACTATGATGAGTTGGTGCCGATTATAGAAGACATCGCCTCGGCGTTGTTAGAAGCGGCCAATCAGGAACACATCCAGTTTGAGTCGTTTCTGAAAGTACTCAATAAACGATTACTTCATGTGGCTTCTTATCTTAATCAGGCGGCTGTTGGACATAAGGATTTAACTCAAGATACTGTGCTGCTGGATAAAGAACTGAAGGAGCAAGTGACTTTTATTCAACGAGAAATATCCACGGCAACAGAAATTGGACCCTTGAAACAACGTGTTGCCGCCAGCTTCGAAACGATCTTTGCCAGCATTGAGCGCTTCAGAATGGCTCAGGATACACGGGTAGAAGCTTCTTTGGCTGAACTTGATATTGTGAAAGAACAGCTGCAAGTCACCGAAGACGAAGCGGTGCGACTTAAAGAAAATCTGATCGAGCAACGTTTCCGGGCCCATACGGATCCTCTCACTCAAATGCCTAATCGATATGCTTACAACGAACGCCTGACTCAAGAGTATTCTCGCTGGCGTCGTTATCGCGGGGCCTTGAGCCTGGCGGTTGGTGATCTGGACTTCTTCAAAAAAATTAATGATGTTCACGGACATTCCGCTGGTGATGAAGTGCTGAGAAAAGTCGCTGAAATCATTCGAGAAGGTGTGCGGGAGTCAGATTTTGCGGCTCGGTTTGGTGGCGAAGAATTTATTTTGTTAATGCCAGAGACTGGGCTGGTGGATGCGACCAAAGCGATTAATAAACTGCGTTTGCTGATCAATCGTCAACCTATTGTGGTGGCAGATGGCGAGTCCATCAATGTCAGCATGTCCTTTGGCGTCTCAGAGTTTGAAAACAGTGATACAGCGCAGGATGTTTTTAATCGAGCAGACAAAGCCTTGTATCGAGCAAAAGAAAAAGGACGCAATCAGGTATGTTGTGAGCGTGCTTAGGGCAGTTCCTTCTTTTGATTTATGGAGCTTAAGGCTGCAAGCGAACGAGAATGAAATTCTCGTCGATAGAGTACTGCAATAACCCAAACGCAAGCCAGCATAAATAACAAAGGATGGATAAACCAGGCCAGTATCGTTAAGGCGAAAGAATAAGCGCGAAGACCGAAAGCAAAAGAGTTGCTAGCGGTTGTAAGTAGTTTATCGGCATTAAATATAAAACGTTCTTTTTCTTCGTCATCGGTATCTGGGCTTGGCGCTGCGCCAAACATCATGATCGAGAAGTTATACTTTCTCACGCTCCAGGTGAATTTAAAAAAGGCGTATACGAAAACATAGATAAGCAACATTAGCTTGGTTTCCCAGGCTATTGCGGAGTGTTCGCTGACCAATGGCATATTGCTGATCAATCCGATGGCTTGATCCGTTGCACCTAACACCGTCAGTAAACCAGCCAGAATAAAAATGGTGGTTGAAGCAAAAAAAGTGACGTTGCGTTGAAGAATACCTAAGGATGTTGTGTCGGCAATGCGAACATCTCGTTTGAGCATTTGTCGCATCCAGTCTTTACGTATATCTGATAAGTTAGAAGACAGTGTGGGTATGTGTTTTCCACGTACTTTTGCAAAAGTAGCGTAGCCTACCCAGCACAAAAAGAACCAGAAGAGTGCTATCCAATCATACAGTGATAAATAGAGTAACATTGTTTAAACTTTACCTGACACGAAAAAAATTACTCACCAGCCTAACGGAAGGTTTCTTTAATTAGGTATAGTAGTTTACCATGACCTTTGCCTAACTTATTATGACTTGAAGCTATGTCGAACGAACAAAGATTCCATTGCAACCAGCTTGCTACTAGCCTAAGCCCCTATCTGTCTCTTCATAAAGAACAGCCAGTACATTGGCAACAATGGGAGTCAGAGGTTATTGAGTATGCACGACAGCAAGGAAAACCTATCTTGTTGTCTATCGGATATTCGGCTTGTCACTGGTGCCATCTTATGGCGCAAGACTCTTTTGGTGATCTAACGACCGCAAGCATAATGAATGAGCACTTTATCAATATTAAGATTGATAAAGAAGAACAGCCGGAGTTAGATAAGCTTTATCAACAGTGTCACTGGATTTTAAATGGCCGCAATGGCGGTTGGCCACTCACTGTCTTTTTGCAACCGGACTCACTCGTTCCTTTTTTTGCCGGCACTTATTTTCCGTTAGAGCCCGAAAATGGCATGCCTTCTTTTAAGCAACTGTTAAAGTCTATTGTCGAAATTTTTCAAGAGAAGCCTGATGATGTTGCTATCATGGCAGAAAAAGTCATCCATGAGCTGAAAGACCTCAACGCGGTTAAAACGTTGCAAGCGGTTGCCAGTAAGCCTGACTACGAGCTTTTTATCGAGCAGCTAAAACAGCAACATGATCCGCAGTGGGGCGGTTTAGTGGGTGCTCCCAAGTTTCCACAGCCTGTCTTGTTGTTAGCCTTACTCAGAGTCATCTATCAGATCCGTCCAGACGAGAGTGAGTTTTTGTATCAGATATTACAACGAACTGCTCAAGGTATGGCGCGTGTAGGTTTATATGACCATCTCGGCGGTGGCTTTTTCCACTATTGTACTGATCCCCATTGGGGCATTCCTAACTTTGAAAAAATCCTATCGGACAATGCGTTGTTGTTAGGCTTCTATGCATCGCTCGCGCATTTCTCCAAAGACGGCCACTATGCAAACCTATGTCGAAGTAGCAGCTACTGGATGTTAGATAAAATGCGTCATGAACAAGGAGGATTCTTTTCTTCTCTTGGTGCAGATAGTGAGGAAGGAGAGGGGACTTTTTATCTCTGGTCGAAAGAGGAAGTTCTTGCACTGCTAACCGAAGAAGAGTGGGCTGTTGCCAATGTAGCGTTTGGCTTTGAGCAAGCGCCTAACTTTTTAGATAAATGGCATTTGCACCAATGGTATTCCAATGAGTCTCTGGCACAAAAAACAGGATTGCATGAAAAACAGATTGCCTGGATGCTTGAACCGATTAAAACCAAACTACTGAGTGCTCGAAATATGAGAGCCAAACCTTATCGAGATGAGAAGGTACTCACGGGAGTTAACGGTCTGGCCATATCTGGCTTATTAAAAAGTGCTGTTCTGCTCAATGATAGCCACATTAAAGAAGCCGCTCGGCAGGCGTTGAGTTTTATCTATCTTAATTTGTGGAAGGATGGTCAGCTGTATGCTGTGTATCGAGATGGTGTTGCTTATCAATCGGCTACACTCGACGATTATGCCTATTTATCGATGGCCATCATCGACATGCTTGAAGTCGAGTGGAGTCACCAATGGTTTCATTGGTTATTGGAATTAGTCGACGTAGCCATCGAACAGTTGCAAAGCCACCATGGTGGATTTTATTTTGCGAAAGAGAACAGCATTGATACGGCCCCTCGGCTGTTCGACTTCAGTGATGGTGTTGCCCCAAGCAGCAACAGTGTTTTTAATGATTGTTTATATATATTGGCTTTACTATTAAAAAATGAAACTTACCTCACTTTAGCGGATGAATCCTGCTTAGCCGCATCAGCAAATTTAAGAAAGTCGGTACTGTCTCACACCAGCCTGTTAACGAATAGCATCAATATGAAACATAACTACGATGTGGTGGTTGTTCGCGGGAGCGCGCTAGAGTGCATGCAATGGCATGGTGTATTGAAAAGGGATTATCATCCGGATCGTAGAGTTTTTTCTATCTCAGACAGTGCGTACAAAAACGATGGACCATTGCATCGATTTGAAACACAAGAGGCTGTTTATGCCCAGCTTTGTAATGTTTCTGAACAAGAAAAGAGATTTGATGATCTTCAGGATTTAGAGAGTCATCTAAAGCACAAGCCTTAACGGTTTTTTATGTTAAGGCTTGCTTCTTTGGTTTAGGCCAGTACTTCGTCGCGTAAAAAGACAAACTCTGTTTGGCTGCTGCTTGCGCTATCAAAGTAGTAGCCTGCTAAATCAAATGATTTTAACCCTTCAACATTTTCAACTTTGTTTTGGATGATATAACGACTCATCAATCCTCGTGCTCGTTTAGCAAAGAAGCTGACGATTTTATACTGACCATTTTTAAAGTCTTTAAATACAGGCGTGATGACTTCGTAATTTAAGTGTTTGGGTTTAACGGCTTTAAAATACTCGTTTGAGGCGAGGTTAACTAAACAAGCTTCTTTTCCATCAGCTGCCTGTTGCTCTAGTTGCGCGTTGAGTTCATCGGTTAATCGTTCGCCCCAGAACTGATACAGATCTTTGCCGCGCGAATTAGCAAAGCGAGTACCCATCTCCAGGCGATAAGCCTGAATCAAATCCAGAGGGTTGAGCAAACCGTACAGGCCAGACAGGATCCGTAGATGGTCTTGAGCATAAGCAAAGTCTTGTTCAGAAAAACTATCGGCATCTAACCCCTGATAAACATCACCACGAAAAGCCAATACTGCCTGGCGAGCATTGGCGGGAGTAAAGGGAGTATTAAAAGCTTCAAAACGATGCAAGTTTAACTCTGCCAATTTATCGCTCAGCTTCATTAAGCCTGCAATATCAGCATGAGTCAGATGGCGCAGTTCTTCAATCAGCTGTTCTGAATGTTCCAGAAACGCGGGTTGCGAATGGTGCTCAGTCGCTAAAGGACTGTCGAAGTCGAGACTTTTGGCGGGAGAAATAACGGTTAGCATACACAGCTCTCTTAAAAAATAGCGTTGTGGTCAGTGGATAATCAGCAGATGGTGATCAGTGTGTAGCAAAACGCTTGTTAAGGTAGGCTACGATATCTTTTGATTCATACATCCATTTGACCTGATTGTCCTGGTCGACGATGCGTAGGCAAGGTACTTTAATTCGGCCGCCTTCTTGTTCGAGTTGCTGACGAAAAACGGCATCATTTTTCGCGTCTCGTAGTTCCAGGTTTAGCGAAAGGCGTTTTGCTGCACGGCGTACTTTGACGCAAAACGGGCAGGCTTCAAATTGATAAAGAGACAAAAGCGCTGTTTGTTGATCGATGGCAGCTTGCTGTTCTTTTGTACGTTTAATTCCTCGGGGTGAAAAAACAAAGTTGAGCAAAAGAATAATGCGACCCAGAATCCAACGAATAACAGCCATGAAGATACCTATCTAGAAAATAATGAAAACACAATTAATAGGAGGAGTTTCCTATTGGGCAGGTAGTTTAACATGAGCAAAGGTTTGGGTTGAACACTGAGAGTACAATTGTTTATTTGCACACTTTTTATTCGGCAGGGGTGAGAGAGTGCGAATTCCGCACTCTCTACCGTAGTGAAGGAGCATTACTTAGGTACTAAGCGTCGCTTTCATTTTTATGAATGGTTTTAAAGAACCAGCTCACTAACAGAGCAAAAGCAATAACGCCTGCGATCATGGCAACAAAATCACTTCCAGCCCAGCCTGTGCCCAGGCCATCGGGTTTGCGACTTTGAATAAAGGCCACCGCAGCAATGCCGACACCGAGAAGTCCTTCACCAGCAACAAAACCACTGCCTAATAAAACGCCTTTTTCACGACGAGACTCCAGAGTCTTTTCGTCTTTGGTTTTCTTTTCGAAGTAATGGCGAATCAAACCACCCAACAGGATTGGTGTCATGGCGGATACGGGCAGATACACTCCAACTGCGAAGGGGAGCGATGGGATTTTTACCAGTTCGCACAGCAGCGCGATACCCACACCAATGCCAACCAGTGTCCAGGGTAGGTTCTGATCCAATACGCCATCAATAACCAGCTTCATGAGAGTCGCTTGTGGGGCTGGGAGTTCTTTACTGCCAAAACCAAAAGTCTCTGCCAGTAACAAGACTGCCAGACAAACAAAGGTCGCAGAAGTTAAAACACCAATGAGCTCGGCAGCTTGCTGGTTTCTGGGGGTGGCTCCAAGCAAGTAACCACTCTTGAGATCCTGGGAAGTATCACCAGAAATGGAAGCTGCGATGGCAACCACGCAACCCACTATTAAGGTGGCTGCTTTGCCCGAGGTGTCAGTCCAACCCATGGCGAGAAAGAGAGTGGCCGTTCCTAATAATGCGGCAATGGTCATGCCGCTGGTTGGATTAGAAGTAACACCCACCAAACCAACAATGCGCGAAGCGACGGTAACGAAGAAAAACGCGAACACAGTGACACAGAGGGCTGCCAATAACCGCGTTGCGATGTCGCCAACATTGCCAAAGGCATTGGGCACCAGTGTTAGTACCAAGATAATAGCCAGTACCGCAAAGCCAACAAATTTGAGTGGCAAATCAAGACTGGTGCGTTTGGTCGCCACTGGTGCTGCTTGATTTCCTAGTTGTTTGGCGCCCACCTTAAAGCTTTCTATCATCACTGGAACACTGCGGATCAGTGTTATGATCCCTGCTGCGGCAACGGCTCCTGCACCAATATAACGAACATATCGAGTCCAGATCTGGCCTGCTGACATATCTTTAATCAGGTTCACGGTTTCTGGAAACAGTGGCAGGGTACGAGCGTCGCCCCAATAGGCAATGGCAGGAATAATGATCAGTGACGAAAGCAGGCCGCCGCCTACCATCACCAAGGCAATACGTGATCCCAGAATATAACCTACGCCAAACAAAGCAGCCGATAAATCGATACCCACTTCTGCTTTTTTAATAAATGGGATTTTTAAGGTGGCCAAATCAGGGATGACTTTGAGCCAGGAGGTTAAGGTTTTAAACAGTGCTGCCGCGCCAATGCCCCAAAAAATATATTTAGCTCGATTGCCGCCCACCTCGTTAGCCACTAATACCTCAGCGCAGGCTGTGCCTTCGGGATAAGGCAATTTGCCATGCTCCCGTTCGATTAAGAAACGTCGCAACGGAATCATAAACAAGATGCCGAGCAAACCACCGCACATGGCCAGAATAGTCATCTGTAACAGTTCTGGCTCAACGCCCCACATAAAAAGAGCGGGCAAAGTAAAAATCACCCCACTGGCGACAGAGCTGGATGCAGACCCCGTGGTTTGCGCAATATTCGTTTCTAAAATGGTGCTTTTAACGCCGCCTTTTGCCAGAATTCTGAAAACGGCAACCGCCATTACCGCAACGGGGATGGAAGTACTGATAGTCAATCCGGCACGCAATCCTAGATAAGCATTGGCTGCACCAAAAAGAATGCCGAACACAATGCCCAATCCTAGGGCTTTGAAGGTAAATTCTGCGATGTTTTCTTGCGCTGGAACATAGGGTGGGTATTCCTGACCCTCTGGCAGGCTTGTGTAAGCTTTAGGATCTAATCCTTTTTTGTTACTCAACAGAGACTCCTGATTTTGTTTATTGTTATTGATTGAGTAGAAACCGGATGGCCTCTTGTTTTACAACATGCTGAAGTACGCATTGAATCTTGTCTGCTATGCATAGCGACAAATAAAGGTATGACATCAGGCTAGAAAGTCATTAAGATCTTGCCTGATATCATGTGCGGCAGTGACTAACGACTTCTAATAACCGACAAAACTCGACAGCTATTTTCGGGATCGGCTTCTGTTTTTGCCAGCTCGCTCATCAGTTCCTGCTCTGAACGAAAACACCGCTCAGCCGGAGTTGTCCATCCATCACAAGTATATTTGTACCAGTCATAGTCTTTGGAACCGAGTGCTTCGCATTGATTGCCAATGGTTTCAAGGCGCGTGTTGGTAACTATCTTAAGCGATGAGTAGTCGCGCTGCGTTTCACATCCTGCTATTGCCAGAATGCTGCCGATGGCAGCCAGTCTTATTAAATGGTTCATATTCATTGTTGTTAATCGATCATCTTGACTAGGGTTTGGACCAAACGAGTAATACCCGCCGCCGCTTCTGAAATATTACCCGCCAGCATATAAGCAGGTGTTGAGATGACTTTGTTTTCTTCATCAACAACAAATTCATCCACCGGACATGCTATATGCTCTCCACCCATCTGATTAATAGCGGATGCTGTATCGGCATCGTTGCCAATGGTGAGCTTGCTGTCTTTGCCATAGATCAGTGGGATCATGGCAGGTGCAATACAGATATAACCACAGGGCTTTTTCTGTGCTGCCATTGATTGGCAAAAGGTTAATACCGAAGGCACCACGGAGCAGTCTGCTCCTTTAAAAGCAAAGTCACATAGATTTTTGGCGGCACCAAATCCACCTGGCAACAGCAATGCGTCATAATCATCAGGATTCGCCTGGGCGACATCTTTTATCGCACCGCGAGAAATTCGAGCTGCTTCAACCATGACATTACGTGACTCGGGCATTTCTTCGCCCGTAATGTGGTTGATTACATGAGCTTGTTCCATATCGGGAGCCAGGCATTCGTATTCAACACCTTCTTGTTCCAGCGCCCATAGTGTGAGCACGCTTTCGTGAATTTCGGCACCATCAAAAACGCCACAGCCAGAAAGAATGACAGCAACTTTTTTCATTTTGTCCACTCCATTTGTGATTTGCTGATAATAATAATGCTTCTCAGAAAGAAGGGCTACACTCATCAGAATTGAATTTTACGCACCCAATGGGGTCTGGATTAATAGGCCGCCTTCGGGGCACCGATAATAGGTAGTGATTAAACAAAACTAAACGAGTAGGATTGCAAGCGCTCGATATTAAAGTGATAAATTTACGATAGAGGGGATGCTCATGCGAGTTTATGGTATGTCGTTGTCTGGAAACTGTTATAAATTAAAATTACTCATGGAGCTGACTGGGCAAGCCTATCAGTGGGAAGAAGTTGATATTCTGGCAGGAGAAGCCGCTGTACCAGAGTTTCTTGCCAAAAACGCCAACGGAAAAGTCCCGGTTCTAGAATTGGATAACGGCGAATTTTTACCTGAGTCAAATGCTGGACTATTCTATTTGGCGGCGGGTAGTGATTTTTACCCGAATGATACGCTGACTCAGGCTCGTGTTCTTCAGTGGATGTTTTTTGAACAATATAGCCATGAGCCTGCTATTGCAGTGGCGCGATTTATTAGTAAGTTTTTGCCAGAGGATCATCCGCGACGTGCTGATCTGCCTGCATTGCATGACAAAGGTTACCAAGCTTTTAAAGTGATGGAGCAGCATTTATCAGCTGAGCAATGGTTTGCCGGAGAGCAGGCCAGCATTGCTGACATAGCACTTTATGCCTACAGTCATGTGGCGACTGATGGCGGCTTTGATCTAACCAACTATCCTCATATATTACGTTGGTTTGAAGATATCCAAGGGTTGCCTGGCTATGTACCTATGACTGAGCGTTGATAGGCACAGCACAACAAAAGCGTGTTGTTACTTTTTGACGGTCAATAAAATGGCATTAGCAACCTGATAAACCGCTATTCATGATATGAGATATATGGCAGTTTGGGGGTTTTACGGGCTTAAATTGGTTAAATTTGCGACTTTGCCTTGATGATGTCATAAAAATTCAAGGTTTTGCCCAAAAAACATTCTAAATGGTTTGATCTAACCCCCAAGCGTTTGAGAAAATACGCGCCTTTCAAAATGGGCCAACTCTCAGGAGAGTTTTATGCCATCCCGATTTGAATTAGCTAATGCTATCCGTGCTTTAAGTATGGATGCCGTGCAAAAAGCTAACTCTGGACACCCCGGCGCGCCGTTAGGCATGGCCGACATCGCCGAAGTTCTTTGGAATGATTATCTAAATCACAGCCCAAATAACCCAGAATGGGTTAACCGTGACCGCTTTATTTTGTCTAATGGTCATGGCTCTATGCTTATTTACTCTCTACTTCATTTGAGTGGTTATGCGCTTACCATCGATGATTTAAAGAACTTCCGCCAGTTGCATTCAAAAACTCCTGGCCATCCTGAGTATGGTTATACTCCCGGTGTTGAGACAACTACTGGTCCATTAGGTCAGGGTCTTGCCAACGCTGTAGGTATGGCAATTGCTGAGAAAGCTCTGGCAGCAGAGTTCAATCGTGACGAACACGAAATGATTAACCATTACACCTACACCTTCTTAGGTGATGGTTGTTTGATGGAAGGTATTTCACACGAAGTTTGCTCATTGGCGGGGACACTCGGATTAGGCAAACTGATTGCTTTTTATGATGACAATGGCATCTCTATTGATGGTGAAGTTGAAGGCTGGTTCTCGGACGATACACCGAAACGTTTCCAATCTTATGGCTGGCAGGTGATTCCTGCGGTTGATGGACACGACCCAGAAGCGATCAAAAGTGCAATAGAACAAGCCCGTGCCGAAACGTCTAAGCCGACACTGATTTGCTGCAAAACCACTATTGGTTTTGGTGCGCCCACCAAAGCTGGAAAAGAATCCAGTCATGGTGCTCCTTTAGGTGAAGAAGAGATCGTTGGCACACGTAAAAATTTAAACTGGGAACACGGTAGCTTTGAAGTACCCGAAGATATCTATGCTCAGTGGGATGCGCGTGAAAAAGGTGCTCAGTTAGAAGCTGACTGGAATGGTCGCTTTGTCGCTTATCGTGATGCTCACCCTGAGTTAGCAGCGGAACTAGAGCGCCGTCTTAATGGTTCATTGCCAGCTGAGTTTGCTGCGAAAGCTCAAGAGTTTATTCGCGCGACTCAAGAAGAAGGGGCAAAAATCGCTACCCGTAAAGCCTCGCAAAATGCCATTGAAGCTTATGCTCCTATGTTATCTGAGTTGTTAGGTGGCTCTGCCGATCTGGCTGGCTCTAACTTAACCATGTGGAGTGGTTCAAAAGGCATTAGCGCCGATGATGCATCGGGCAACTACCTGTTCTATGGTGTGCGCGAGTTTGGTATGGCGGCCATTATGAATGGTATTACCTTGCACGGTGGATTTATTCCTTACGGCGGCACCTTCCTTATCTTTATGGAATACGCTCGTAATGCGGTACGTATGGCTGCATTAATGAAACAGCGTGCAATCTATGTCTTTACTCATGACTCCATTGGTTTGGGTGAAGATGGTCCAACACACCAACCTATTGAACAGCTTACCAGCTTACGCAGTACTCCGAATATGTCTGTGTGGCGTCCATGTGATGCGACAGAAACAGCCGTTGCCTGGAAAGCTGCATTAGAGCGTAATGATGGGCCTACATCTTTGATTTTGTCTCGTCAGGGCTTACCTGGTTTGTCACGCAATGATGCTCAGTTGGCTAATATTGAGAAAGGCGGTTACGTCATTCGCGATTGTAACGGAACGCCTGAACTCTTATTGATGGCAACTGGTTCTGAGGTTGATCTGGCGTTGCATGCTGCAGAAGAGTTATCGAAGCAGGGCCACGAAGTTCGTGTTGTTTCCATGCCTTCTACGGATGCTTTTGATGCGCAAGATGCAGAATACAAAGAATCTGTATTACCAGCAGCGGTTACCAAGCGCATTGCTGTTGAAGCTGGCCATGCTGACTTCTGGTACAAATATGTTGGTTTACAAGGCAAGATTTTGGGTATGACGACCTTTGGTGAGTCTGCTCCTGCGTCGGCCTTGTTTGAAGAATTCGGCTTCTCAACTAAGAATCTGGTTGAGATGTCATTATCATTATTGGAAGCATGATTAAAAAAAGCCGTTGCTAAACAGTAACGGCTTTTTTCTGGTAATCATTAAATCGCTTCTCGTGTTATTAGAGTAATAAGTCGGCTCAATGAGCTGAGACAGTGAGGTAATCATGACAGTAAAAGTTGCCATCAATGGCTACGGTCGAATTGGTCGCATGGTATTGCGTGCCATCTACGAATTGAACCGCGAAGACGAAGTGAAAGTTGTTGCTATTAACTCTTCACATCCTATTCCAACCAATGTTCACTTGACCAAGTACGACACTACACACGGACGTTTTAACGCAGAAGTGACTGGTGACGACGAGAACATGTATGTTAACGGCGACAAAATCGCTATGTTAGCTGACCGTAACCCAGAAAACTTAAAGTGGAGCGACTACGACGTAGACGTAGTACTTGAGTGTACGGGTAAGTTTAAAGATCGCGAAGGTGCTTCTAAGCACTTTGTTGGTGGCGCGAAGAAAGTATTGATTTCTGCACCTGGCGGTTCTGACATTGACGGTACAGTTGTATTCGGTGTTAACGACGATATCTTAACAGCGGATCACAACATTGTTTCTAATGCTTCATGTACAACTAACTGTTTAGCGCCTGTTGCTAAAGCGTTGCACGAAGGCTTAGGCATCGAAAACGGTTTGGTTAACACTATCCACGCTTACACTAACGACCAGCGTGTTATCGATAACCAGCATTCTGATTTACGTCGTGCTCGTGCAGCGGCTATGTCTATCATCCCAACTAAAACCGGTGCTGCTAAAGCCGTTGGTTTAGTATTGCCTGAGTTAAATGGCAAATTGGATGGTTTCGCAATGCGTGTACCAACGGTTAACGTTTCTGTTGTTGATTTAACTTTCACCGCAGGTCGTGACACCACAGTAGAAGAAGTTAACGAAATCGTTAAAAAAGCAGCTGACGGCAACGTTTTAACTTATAACGATGAGCCATTAGTTTCTATCGACTTCAACCACTCACCAGCTTCAAGCAACTACGACTCTACTCAGACTCGTGTTCAGGGCGGTCGTTTGGTTAAAGTGGTTACCTGGTACGACAACGAGTGGGGTTTCTCTGTTCGTATGTTAGATACTGCTGTTGCGATGATGAAAGCATAAGCTTTTACGCTACAGAAAAAAGCCGGGTTATCCCGGCTTTTTTCTGCCTGTCATTTATGTGCCGAATGATTTAAACCAAGGGCTATGTCTCAATAGATGCTATTGTCCTGTCTGCATTCTAGACTGATCAAATAGTAATACTTCAATCTCGTTGCTCTCTTCATTGAGATAGGTTGAAACTTCCAAATGGCTTATTGCTGGAGATTCAAGCATATCTACGTAAAGCATCATTATCGCTTTTTTATACTCTTCCACGTTGTCACCAAGTGCAAAGTTAAAGGTGCAAGTTGATAATTTGCACTCAGGCACAGAGGCAAAGCGCTGTGAGAAAAAATCATGCTGGCTCAAAACCTCTGTTAAAGAGGTTTCTTTTTCTGTTGCCCAAACATCATCTCTTATTTCAGATTTATTGAGTTCTTTATATTTTTTGATGGCTTTGAACTCATTAATAGATTGTTGTCTATAGATGTCAGGCAATAAAGTTTGTTTATCTTTTTCAAAACGCTCTGCCTCAGAAGTTTCTTTTTTTCTGGAACTAGGTAAGCTGGCTTCTATCGTTTCTTCTTTTGCTGGTAGAGTATCTGTAAAAGTTTGTGAAGTCGAAGGCTTTAAATTTTGCTGGGGCATCAATGTATTATCCTTATGAGCTTCGGATTGTTGATTGTTGTTCTTGATACTTGATGCATTGAAGTAAAGCGAAATGACAAGAGCTAAGCTCAATAACGCTATCAACAGATTTTTCATTATTTTTAATTACCCTTTATTTAACAAGTATATGGATATCTGATGTATTAATGCATCAGATATCCTGGGTTATTAAAGACTAGGATCAGCCCCCAAATAAATTGTTTTTAGTTTACAATGTTGTCCATCAGCACATATCATACAGACCATCATGGTTCCATTGTTAACAACTACGCAATCAGCTGTAATCGTTATACTATCTTCTTCTGCACATACTAACGTGCTCCCAATAATAAACGCAACAGCCAAGGCTTTTGAAAAAAAAGCTTTCATTTTCATAATTAGTCCTTTTTATTTCTATTTAATATTTTTTTGTGTATTAGGGTTTTTGTGTCCTAATACACTTGAAAGCCTACCACCCATAGCTAATGACAGTCAATTAGTAGGAGCTAAAGCAAAAGTAAGCCGCTTAATATAAGCATTAAAAAGATATAGTTAGAAAAACTAATTACTTTATCGCAATGACTGTTTCCCAAAAATAAGCTATCTACAGATAGATAATTATATTTAGCTCAAATCTTATTTTTTTTGGGGGGGCTATTTTTGTCGGTTTTAGGTTGTCCATTAATAGAGTAAAGCGGTTACTTTTTTTTGCAGTTCAGGAATGACTTCTAGCTCAAACCAGGGATTGTTCCTTAACCATAAACGGTTGCGTGGTGAGGGATGCGGTAAGGGTAGATATTGAGGGAGATATTGCTGCCAGTTTTTGACGGTATTGGTCAGTGTTTGTCCTTTGGTCTGTAAGTAGTAGTGCTGCGCGTATTGCCCTATCAGTAACGTCAACTCGACATTTTCTAATAATGGAAACAACTGAGGATGCCATTGGGGAGCGCATTCTTTTCGTGGCGGTAAGTCGCCAGACTTGCCTTTGCCGGGATAGCAAAAACCCATTGGCATAATGGCAATCTTGTCTTCATCATAAAATGCATCTCGCTCCATATTTAACCAAAGCCGAAGACGATCACCACTGGGATCATTCCAGGGAATGCCAGTTGCATGAACTTTAGTGCCAGGTGCCTGGCCAATGATTAAAAGCTTGGCATTGATGGAACCTCGGATCACGGGGCGAGGCCCTAAAGGAAGATGTTCCTCGCAAAGCCGACATTGACGCACCTCGTCCATCAATGGGATAAGCTCTTGAGTTGTTTTCATAAAAGAATATTGAATTGCTGGCCCTGTTAAAGATGTCAGTTAAGCATTAGAGCCAACAATAATGCAAATTTGTTTGCTGGCGTCGCCAATAGCATTCTTCACATATTATCCGTGACATATTTACAAAACTTATTTTCTTCTCATCTTTCCAATCAGTTAGGTATTTCTACATAGGAAAATGTCTATGAAAAATTTCGTTTTAGCTGTTTCTGGATTATTGTGTTCGGTGACTATAGCGGCGCAAGAACAGTTTTATATTGCTGTCGATCTAGGAAGCAGTCGTTTTGATGTGGGGCAAGAGTTCTTTAATGGTCAGTTCGCTGGTTTTACAGAAGACGAAGCCTTTGAAAATATTGCCTTGGGTTGGGAGTTTCACGAAAGTTGGTCATTGGAGGTTGGTGCTGAGATCGATCATGCTTTTGATTTCTTCGACAATCTTTTTACTGACAGTTCGCTTGAAAAAGAAACCAGCTTTCATGGTTCTTATCTCAAAGTCGCAAAGCGGTTTGATTTAGGTGGTGTTTACTTTACACCTGCATTGGGATTGATGTCTTGGGAGCTGAATGCTGATCCTGGAGAGAATTCTGGTGATGTTATCAAAGATGGAACGGCACCATTCATCGAAATCCTATTTGAGCGCCCAATAACAGAGCGATTTTCTATGGGTTTAAAATTTAGAAGCATGAATGAAGATGAATTTGACGTGAATTCTTACGGTTTGAATTTAAGCTTTCGATTTTAATCTTGATGTTGTGAGGCTACAGTGACATTTTGATAGAAAAGTGGAGGCTAGGTTCCACTTTTTCTGGATGAGCTGTTGATGCCTGATAAATAGCTTCATGCTCGTTATTAAAGCCATTCTTAAGTGCAAAAATAGCTGTGGTTTTTGCGTTTATTCGGTAGCTTATATTAGTGTCTAGTCGCCAATGTGCATCGATAGGAATAGGTTCTGCAAAAATGCCTTGAATGTTTTCAGAGTTATAATGGTCATACCATGTCAGCCGACTATGCCAGTGTAGTCGAGTGCTAAGCGCTAAGCTCTGTGTCCAGCTAACCTTGTATTTAGGAACTGTTGAGTGTGCAACAGAATTAGCATCAGGAGGAATCAATTTCGATAAGCTATCGTAGTAGGTGAAATCTATTTTTGAACGCCAATAATGATTTGAGTGATAATTCCAGGTTGCTTCAAAACCTTGTGTCTCTACATCTACTGAGTTTGCATAAGGGAGGGCCAGAACTGGACCCTCTTGGAGTTCGGCGGCTCTAGGATCAACTCTTATCTGGCCATAAGTTTTCTTAGAGAAATAGGTTAAATCGACAAAGTGATTTTTATTTTTCCATCGAAGGCCGATACCATAATCGTCATTTTTTTCTGCATCTACATCACTCGAGCCTGCTTGCACTATCGGTATAGCATTCGGTAGAGGTGTAAAGCCAACGGATATGCGGCTGGCCAACTGTAGGTATGTGGGAAACTGATAACTCCGTGTATAGTTTCCCCATAATACTAGTGAGTCATTAATACGATAAGATAGTCTGCCTCCCGGCGAAAAAAACGTTGAGCTAATGGTTGAAAATTCTTCGATACGACCACCCACTTCAAATTTTAAAGAAGGGGTTAGCTGACTAATATGATTAACACCTAAAGCGGATAGTTTGAGCAGAGTCTTATTGGGAACATAATTAACAAAGTTTGGTAGAGGTAAGCCTATATCAAAGTCATATAGCCGTTTGTTAACGAATACCTGGCTTTGTTGGGATGGGCTCCAGGTTCTTTGGTAGCGAACTTCAAGATCGGTTTGAGTGGTTCTATAATTTGCTGGCAGTGTGTAAATCTCGTAAAGGTCTTTCTTATAAGAGGGTTGTATTGTGAGGCTGTTTTTATCATCAGGCGAATAGTTTGCCTGTAGCTGTAGTATTCGGCTGGTTGAATCTGCTTCTTCGGTATCGTTGTGAATGTTAGCGGAATGAGAAAAAAACTGTTCTTCAACTCTATCATTGTTTACTAAATAGATATTTGAAGTGAAGTCCCATTCTGATAACGAAAAATCCACTCTCGCTCGTATATATTGACGAGAGTAATCTTCTTGGTTGCTTGCTTCATTGTCAAACCCAGGGTCGCTTTCTGCGCCTGCTGTAAAGTACCCAAAAACATTATTTTTTTGAAACGACTCTCTCCAAAATCCTTCGAATCCACCACGACTCGAACCACTGATTCTAAAGTAGGAACCATCGAACTGCTCTGCTCTACGTGACAAGATATTGATCACACCCGAAGTAGCATTTGCGCCCCAACTACTGCCGCCACTACCTCTTATGATTTCTATCTTTTCAATATCTTCGAGAGGCAATCCTAGTAATTGGAACTCTGGACCTCCGCTTGTTGGGTAGTAAACGGGAATTCCATCAAGAAGCACCAGTGTTGCACTAATAAAGACTTGAGCATCATCTCTGATAGAAATGGAACTGCGATGAGCTTGATGTTGAAAGCTAAACAACCCTGGTACGGTGACAAACAAGTCTGAAAAGGTTTGAGCACCTGAATTTTCTATTTCTTCTCGAGTAATGACTGTAATAGCTGCTGGTATCGTAAAGTAATCAGAGTCAAATTTATGCAGGCTGTAAACTTGTATGTTCAATAACTCTTCTAAAGTCATATCAAACAAGTCTCTATTTTTGTCGCGCGCGGCATGAAGATCAATATGATTACCGAGGCTTATCGATAAAAATAAAGAGAGATAAAGCTTGTTATATAAAGGCGAACTTAAATTTCGCATTTGCAGAAACTCGTAAATTGAATTTGGCTATAGAACAAAGCTTATAGAAAAGTTTAGCAGAAAATATCTCATAACCAATATTTAGAGCGCTACAAAAGCATTGTACAAAATAGCCATCAAACCCTATTTAAGTCGCCTTTATTCCAAAATGTTTTTAAAACAGATTCATATGGAAGCGATGAGGCGTTTAGCTTATTGATAAGTTGCGAATAGTTCTTTGCTGAAAGCCTTCAATGATACTGTTTGAGCATCAGTGAGTTAGCTCTGAGTGATTATGCAGAGATGAATATATATGAGAAATACGTAGCTTGATTATACTCAGTCATCGTTTTTTAACTGGATGATCTGTATGTATTTTGCTCAATGCAGTCCATTGAAGCATCCTGTATATTGAGTGCCAAGTGTGCAGATCGGAAGAATCAAGAAGCTTTATTCTCATCACCACATTGCTATCATTTTCGGTTATAATACGCGCACTTTTACATCCCCTCATTCACTTAGTAAGTAAGAAGGCTCCCAACCATGTCTGTATTGCGAATGGCTGATTTGGATCTCGCAGGTAAGCGAGTGCTGATCCGTGAAGATCTCAATGTCCCTATTAAAGATGGCAAAATTACCTCTGACGTAAGAATTCAAGCGGCGTTGCCGACCATTAAGTTAGCGTTGGAAAAAGGCGCGAAGGTTATGGTGATGTCACATCGTGGTCGTCCCACTGAAGGTGAATTAAAAGCCGAAGACAGCATGCAGCCAATTGCTGATTATTTGAACGATTTATTAGACGTGCCTGTTCGTCTAGCGGCGGATTATCTTGATGGTGTTGAGGTCAACGAAGGCGAAGTTGTATTGTTTGAAAATGTTCGCTGCAATGTTGGCGAAAAGAAAAACAGCGATGATTTGTCTAAGCAATACGCTGCTCTGTGCGATGTGTTTGTGATGGATGCCTTTGGTACTGCCCACCGTGCTCAAGCTTCAACTCATGGCGTGGCCAAGTTTGCCCCGACTGCCTGTGCTGGCCCATTATTGGCGGCAGAGCTTGATGCTTTATCAAAAGCCCTGGATAACCCGGCTCGCCCAATGGTTGCGATTGTGGGTGGTTCTAAAGTATCGACCAAATTGACCGTCCTTGATGCCTTATCAAAAATCGTCGATCAGCTGATTGTTGGTGGTGGTATTGCGAATACTTTCATCGCTGCAAAAGGCAACAATGTTGGTAAGTCTTTGTACGAAAAAGACTTAATTCCAGAAGCTCAACGTTTGCTTAAGCAAGCCGAAGACAACGATGGTTCTATTCCAGTACCTTCAGACGTTGTCGTTGGAAAAGAGTTTGATGAAAACACAGCTGCTACACTTAAGCCTGCTACTGATGTTGCTGATGACGACATGATTTTTGATGTGGGCCCAGACTCATCCGCTGAGCTAAGAAAAATTCTTTCAGAAGCTAAGACCATTGTTTGGAACGGCCCGACCGGTGTTTTTGAATTTGATCAGTTTGCGGCAGGTACCAAAGACCTTTCCTTAGCGATTGCAGAGAGCGATGCGTTTTCTATCGCTGGCGGCGGTGACACTTTGGCAGCCGTTGATAAATTCGACATTAAAGACAAAGTGTCTTATATCTCTACAGGTGGTGGCGCATTCCTGGAATTTCTTGAGGGTAAAAAACTCCCTGCAGTTGAAATTCTGGAGCAGCGTGCGGCAGAATAGCAATATCTACGTGTCACCGGCTAATTCTTGGTGGGTGACATCTAGCGGTCAAATGGCGAATTTGGCCGCAGTAAACCCAATACAATTTTAAAAATCTCAGGAAGATTCAAGAGGATACAATCATGGCATTAATTTCAATGCGCCAAATGCTGGACCATGCAGCTGAACATGGATATGGGATTCCAGCTTTTAATGTTAATAACCTAGAGCAAATGCGTGCCATTATGGAAGCAGCGGATCAAACCGATTCTCCTGTGATTGTTCAGGCATCTGCGGGTGCACGTAAATATGCGGGTGCTCCTTTCTTACGTCATTTGATTCTTGCTGCAATCGAAGAGTTTCCTCATATTCCTGTTGTTATGCACCAGGATCACGGTACCAGCCCTGCGGTATGTCAGCGTTCGATTCAGTTAGGCTTCTCGTCAGTCATGATGGATGGCTCTTTGATGGACGATGGTAAAACACCATCAAGCTACGAATATAATGTTGATGTGACTCGTCGTACTGTTGATATGGCGCACGCTTGCGGTGTGTCTGTTGAAGGTGAGTTAGGCTGCCTGGGTTCTCTTGAGACCGGTGAAGCAGGTGAAGAAGATGGTGTTGGCGCTGAAGGTAAGCTGACTCATGACCAGATGCTGACCGATCCTGATGAAGCGGCAGATTTCGTAAAGAAAACTAAAGTAGACGCGTTAGCAATTGCTATTGGCACTTCGCACGGTGCTTACAAATTTACTCGTCCACCTACAGGTGACATTTTGGCGATTGATCGCATCAAGGCGATTCATCAGCGTATCCCTGGAACTCACCTGGTTATGCACGGTTCTTCTTCTGTTCCTCAGGAGTGGTTAGCGGTAATCAACGAGTTCGGCGGTGAAATTCCAGAAACTTACGGTGTTCCAGTTGAAGAAATCGTTGAAGGCATCAAGCACGGTGTTCGTAAAGTTAACATCGATACTGACCTACGTTTGGCATCAACGGGTGCGGTTCGTCGCTACTTGGCCCACAACAAATCACAATTTGATCCACGTAAGTACCTAGCTGAAACTACTAAAGCAATGAAAGACATCTGTATTGCTCGTTATGAAGCCTTCGGTACTGCGGGTAACGCATCTAAAATGAAAGCGATTTCGTTAGACGATATGTTCGCTCGTTACGAAAGTGGTGAGTTGGATCCTAAAATCGTTTAATTCTAAACGATAGGCCAACAGGTCCAAGTAAAAGGTATGTTTTTGATTTTTCAAGACATACCTTTTTTGTATCTATTGGATACATCAACGGCCTCGACTGAAAGCGTAAATTCAAAGTGATTTTTTTGAATTTACGCAAGCAGGCCAGGCTCAATTCTGATAGATTGACTCCATAATAACTCAAGCTGTAAGTATCCTATTGAATGTTTTTTGAGCATAAAAAGAAAGACTTCTTCCGCCCTTTGACCAGTAAGTACCGGGAGCAAATCACTAACTGTCTGCAAGCGCTTTATGTTCATTTATACACCGCTCAAGCCGACTATGAATCGTCGAATTCTCGAGAAAAACTCGTCGCCTTATTTCAGGAAACCATTACTCGCTCGCCCGTACTTGAGAACGGCAACGAAGACGAGTTCAGCGCACCTGCAAAGAGTGATCGAGAGCAGGCTTCATGGGTACTCAACTCATTGTTGGAGTCTGGCTGGTTAGAAAAACAAGTGGACGAAGCCACATTACAAAGCACTTATGCATTTACTCGTGTCGGTCGTTTATTCACCCAGGCGATTGTTGAATCCAATGGGGCGACCTATCGTACACGCCATCGCAATACCCGTAACGTTCGTAATGCCTTAACCGTATTTGTGGACCAGGGCGATGTTTATGATCTGCTGGATGCTTACGAATATTCCGAACGAATTATCAGTGACTTCAGCGACACTATTGCAGAGCTGGATGAACGTAAACGTCAGCTCGTGCGTGAAGTCGAAGCACAACAGCTGGTAGAAAAAGCCAGTGAAGAATTTTTTGAGTTTATGGAAAAGCGCTTTATGCCTGATCTGTCTATTCGCTTATCGGCAGACAGTGTCGAAAAATGGCGTGACGAAATTCAGGGCTCCATTGTTAAAGCGCGACGTAAGCGTAAAGAATTTAAAGCCGAAGCCGAAAAGCAATTACGTAAGGTAGCGCCAGAACTTATCGAGCAACAGCAGGCTTCTGTTTATCTCACATTGCTCGAAAAAATAGAACAGCGTATTCATCGAGCCAGTGAAATCATGCTGCCCGCTTTACGTCAATCGTTGCATGGCTTTACTCGCCGTGCCGACATCATTATGCGCCAGTTAAGTTTTTCGGCGCAGGGCAGACAAAGTGAAATTGTTGATATTTGTCAAAGCTTATCATCGCTCGATGAAGACGCACTTAATCGCAAACTGGATATGGCGAGTGAACATCTGGCACAGCTTCAAGTAGCCCTGTTTGATCCGGGCCAATTGAAGCTTTATCAAAGAAACAAAAAACGTATTGTTGATACACGAGCAGAAGAAAGTGCCGACATGAATGATGATGCTCGTAAAGAATTATTTATTAAACAATCGGTAGAAAAAGCCTTTGCTATCAGTAATCAAGACTTGGCCGACTATCTTGGTGAGTCTTTAGGCAAAGGCCATCGTATTTTTTCTCATCAGCTTCCTGTTAATAACGCCAAAGATTTGCTTATGCGTGCCCACGCAATTGAAGTGGGCTCAAGTGGTCGTCAGTCGAGTGAATACACATTCAAGGTTGAGCCAACGGGTAAGCGTACCGAAGATAGCTACTTTGAGGCCGATGAGTTTTCTATCGAATTGATACAAGAATCAGATAAAAGTGATGCGTCATGATATTGAGTAATTTAATTGAAGACTCTTTAGAGTCGAAAAACTTATCGCTAAACGACTTTCAAGAGTTAATCATTCGCTTAATGAACTACAGCGTATTATGCCGTTCTGAAAGTGCGACAGAAGAACAACTATATGATCGCTTTGTGCGTATTGAAGAACTCGTTCGTGATTACTTAAGTGTTGCTCATATTCAGCTCCATCATGACAGTCAGTTTCAATACGTTCGACTGTACCCTCCTGCAGCAGAAATTCCTGGTGTTAAAGAACCTGAAGAATCGGCATTCAGTGGCAGTCTGCGCCAGCGCTTAACGCAAAACGAAGTCGCCTTAGTTTTGATTTTGAGAGTGCAGTACGATAAAGCGCTACGAGAAGGCAAGATTGATGACTCTGGCTATGCTTTGGAATCTCTCGAGTCTATCAGCATCGCCATGAAAAACATGCTGCGACGACCGTTGCCAGAAAAATTAACGGACCGCAAAAAAATGTTTCAGCGTTTGCGACAGCTACGATTGATTCAATATCGTCAGGATGAAGAGTTTTCTAATGGAGAAAGCTGGATAAAAATACATCCTATGATCGTTACCTTTATCAATGAAGATGCTCTGGCTGCATTGTCAGAAGATAATGTTGAGCCAACAGATGAAGAAGCAGTTGCCCAAGAAAATGACGAACAAGTATTAGCAGGCGAATAACCGTGTATCTAAAGAAATTAATATTAATCAACTGGGGTAATTTGCCCAATACTGAGTTTGAATTTGGACCACTTAATCTTTTTTCTGGTGGCAATGGTTCTGGAAAAACCACTGCGGCAGATGCCATTCAAACTTTGATGACGGCGGCTCATGAAAATCTGTTTCAGTTTAACCCTGGTCAGGATGAAACCACACAGAAAGGGCGTGGCGGTAAAAAAGTAAGAACTCTGGCGTCCTATATCTTAGGTTGTGATGACGGCAGCTATGCCAGACTTAATCCAACGGATGGCTATATTGTCGGAACTTTTTATCCGACAGAGAACGAAGATGCTACACCCTTTACCGCACTCATAGCTGTGCGTGCCTACATTGAAAAGAATGGCCAACAGTCCTTAGCTCGCCAAGATGCTATCCAGTTTTATATTCTGGGCAACCAGTTTGAAGAAAAGCAGATAAAGCTCTCACACTTGGTATTATCACTTGGTGATAGCAAAAGCATTCTTACTTTAGAAAACTTACATACGTCACTGATTCAATCTTTTGGTAATCCTAATGTAGAAAAGTATGACACCAAGCGTGCCTACTTACGTAGACTTTATGGTGCTCTGCGTGGCAAAAAAGATGCGGTAGCCGAGTCAGAGGCTCTTAATTCGGCTAAAGCTTTCTCGCGCTTTATGGCGTACAAGCCTGTACAAAGCATTGACCGCTTCGTGTCTGAAGAAATTCTGGAAAAGAAAGATCTGGGAGAAGCCATCCGTTCTATATCCGGTCAGTTAAAGACCATTCATGGTATGGAACGAGATGCTAATCGTTTATTGCAGTCTATCGATATCTTAGCGAATGCTGATGAATTAAGTCAGGGCTACATAGAACAATGGATTGAATTGCAGACCCATAACTATACTTTGGCGCAACACCAGTTTCGTAACCGCCAAAAGACCTATATTGCTAATAAACAACAACAGAAAAACTGTGAAGAACAAATCGAAAACCATCAAAATTCAGTCGTTATTACTCGCGAACGTAGAGAACAGTTACACGAGCAACGTGTTGCACTAGAAGCACAGCGATTGGGTATTGGTGCTCTTCAAGAAAAAGACGATTTGTCTCGCCGAGTCAAAGAGCAAGAAAAGCATTTATCTATTCTGGCTCAACAGTTATTACAAGAAGAAAGAAAACTGCAGTCTAACTTTGACCAAACTCAAGTGATTGTTGATGCTATTGCTTCAAAGCCTGTCCAACAGGCGATGTCTGATCTATTGAACAATGGTTCGCTCAAGATGGCCCGTGGTGTTGTTCAAGCTAAAAAAAGCAACGCACTTAATATTCAGGCTCTGTTAGGCAAAGATATGCTCAATGACATTCAGATGTTGGAAAAACAACTGGATGAAGTAAGAGATATTCAACATCAACAGCAGCAGTGGTTGCAGCACTGGAATCATAGCATTGAAGATCAGGACAATCTGAAACAACAGGTGCGGCAAAAACTTAATCGTTTAGAAATGGATTACGAGCGCATTGCCCGTGAACGACAGTCGAAACAAAAAGACATTGAACGTTTAGAAAAACACCAAGTATCCTATCCTGACTATGTACAAAAAGCATTGGATGCCATTAGCATCGCGTTGCCGGACGCTGATCCTCGCGTACTTTGTGATCATATTGAGGTCACCGAGCCTGAGTGGCAAGCGGCTATCGAGGGTTATCTAGGTGGGGCGAGATTTTCTATTATCGTTGAACCCGAGTTTGAAGCCGATGCTATTCGTGTGGTGCGAGGGTTACCCGGTCGCATGAGCAAAGCACGAATCATTCAAGGCGAAAAAGCTTTTAAAGATGCAGAACGTTTATCTTTAGATAAAGATTCCATCATGCACGTGTTGGAATTTACTCACGCTTCTGCGCGACATTATGTTCAAGCCAGCTACGGCGCTGTTGTTCGTGTTGATGATGCTGAACAATTAAGAATGACTCGACGTGGCGTGACGCGTGAGTGTTTGGCTTCAGGTAACTATTCTCTCTGGCGTTGTGACTTACCTGATGCTGATCTGGTTTTTGGCGCAGAAGCACGCAACCGCGCTACTTTGGCACGTCAGCAAGATCTCACTCGACTAACTGAGCAATGGCAGTTAGTTAATGATCGTCTGGTTGGATTGCGCCAGTTAAGCAAAGCAATTGAAGAGTTGAACTCATTAGACATCGCTGATGTATTGAGTCAGATGTTAAGTTGTCATCGTGAACTGCAAAAGCTGGAAAACTTGATTCAACAGATTGATCTGGGTGATCACAGTGAGCTGGAAGACAAACTCAATCAGTTTAAACAGAATGAAGAAGAGTTACGCACACAAGAAGATCAGCTTATTAAACAGATTGGTCAGCAGGAAGAAAAACTCTCCAGTCTCAAAAAAGCCATTAAGCGTTTAGCGGATGAGCAAGATGAGACGCAAGAAAAAGTTGAATCCTGCGAGGTGGCTCTTCAGCAGATCAGTGAAGACTGGCCAGACTTTGATTCGTCTGAGCGCTTAGCTAAAGCCGATGGACAAGCCGAAGGCTTAGATCTACGCATGGCGCTGGATCAAAAAGAGCATATCGAGTCTCAACTTTACAGTATTGAACGTAAGCTCGATGACGCTATAAAAGAACACAACCAATACAGCATGCCTGGTGACGCCATTGCTTACAGTGCATTCCGTGGCGATTATGATCAGACCTTATTCCGTAATGTGTGTCAGCTACAGCGACAAATTGATTCTATCTACAATCGGTTAAAAAACAACATACTGGTTGAAAAGCATCATCAGCTCACCAAGCTTAAAGAAAGCTTTAATAATGCGTTTGTGAGTAACCTCTGTCACTCGATCCATCAGGCGATTAATGATGGTAAGCGTCAGATCGAATTATTGAATCATGAACTTCAATATCATCGTTTTGGTGATGATAGAGAAACTTTCCGCTTCGATTATGATTGGCTCCCGGAGTATAAAGAATACGCTAAGTTCTTTGATGAAATCATTCGTAATCCGCAACTGGGTGACGGACAAACTTTATTTGAAGCAACACTCACCAAGTCATCGCAAAAAGTACGTGACCGTTTGATGTCAATGTTACTGGATGAAGATCAAGACAAAGCATTGCGAGAGCTTGATCGCATATCCGATTATAGAAACTACCATCGTTACGAGATCTTTAAAGAGGTTGAAGGTAAGCCTGCGATTCCATTATCGGAATATGGAACAGGTTCTGGTGGACAGCTCGAAACGCCTGCCTACATTATCAGAGCTGCGGCTATTACCAGCGCCTTTCGCTTTAGTGAAGGCAAGTCTCATTTGCGTATGGTTATGGTGGATGAAGCTTTTTCTAAGATGGATGAAACCCGTAGCCGTGAAGTGATTGAGTATTTGATTAACTCTTTGGGATTGCAGTTGGTCTTTATTATGCCTACCAGCAAGTGTGGACCCTATATGGATCTTATTACTAATGAGTTTGTCTACGCGAAGTGCCCAAGCCCTGTAAAGCGCGGTGAACTTAATACTCGAGTTCTGGTTGATAGAAAAGTGTGCAATCAAGAGCGTATAAAAGAGCTATGGGCTAATCATAGAAATACGATTTACCAACAAGCCGAACTGGACTTTATGCAACAGGTATTTAGCGAATAAGCTTTGGAGCTGTGAAATGAGCCGTCCCCAAATTGGAATCGGGGACGGTAACAATTAACTGCTTGCCTGATTATTGCGACCTAATTTTGACGCTACAAAATGAGTGATGTTGTTCCTGTCTTCTGAAGCGATGAAGCCGTAGAAGATGACCAATAACATCGCTCCAACCATCATCAGATTAATGATAAAGTCAACGACAAAAGATTCTGCTGAGTAGAAGGCATTGGCGACAATTAAGATTGTGCACAAACCTATATAGGCAAACACTTTGAAGAAAGGATATTGAATGTGGTGCTCTTTGTGTTGTAGCCACCATAGCCATAGGCAGTACAAACTCCAGGTGAGTAACGTGGCAATGGCAGCACCTAAAGCACCATAAAAAGGAATCAGTAAGAAACTCAAAAGAATGTTCGCCAAGGCAGCATAAAACGAAACTCGTCCCACATCTTTCGAGCGCTTATTAATAAAGAGCACTTGTTTAAAGAAATCTCCGAGTTCACGGATGGCGTAACCCATCAACAGGAAGGGTACAAACAGGAGTGCTCCGGCAAATTTTTCATCAATGATCCAGCCGAGCAAGTTATCGATAAAAATAGAGATGCCTAAAGCCACACTAAACAGCGCAATGGAGTAATAGAGAAATACTTTAGCAAAGTAGGGCTTCCAGTCTTTTTTCTCGGCATAGTCAAATACGTTAACATCCCACACTCGATTGAAAGGTTCGCCAACTAATACCGACACTAAAAACGCAAACTTATAAGCCAGCGAGTAAAGACCGACTTCTTCCAGGCCATGATAGTAGTTCACCACAAAACGATCTAGGAAGTGAATAACATACATGGAGGCAGAGGCCATAATGAGTGGTGCGCCGAACTTGATCAGTTGTTTGGCAACATCACCAACAAAGGATAAGCGATGGTGATAAATAAAGTCTGCGAGCAAAACCAGTGAGAAAACTACCGATGTGATGATGACGCTGTAGGCAAAGCCCATCAATCCCATTTCTTGATAGCCAATAAAGTAAACATTAAGTCCAATGGAAGCGAATAGTCGAACTAGCGAAAAAACTACAAAGTAGACGGCTTGTCCTTTTAGACGTTTATAAATAAGTAACAGCTCGATCTGAGTCACAAAGACCAGTGACAAAAAGCTCAATTGAACCACAAGCGTGTATTGATCGGATTTTAATAAGTACTCTGATATGCTCTCGGCAAAGACGCACCCCAGTGCCGCTATGACGCCAGTAAACACTGCCGCCAACAACATGGACGTCGAAATAACTTTATAGGGATCTTGTTCTTTCTTTTCGTGAAAGATACGTATTTGAGCACTACCAAGTGCGTGCATACCTAGCAAAATGGCAAATACCATCACCAATAGGTCGATGGTCTCTATGACACCATAATCAGAAACCAAAAGCTTTGAGGTATATAAAGGTAGCATTAAGAAACCCGCGACTTTATTCGCAATGTTTCCTATGGCGTAGAGTACGGAGTGTTTTAATAAAATGTTAGATGACATTAAGGACAATCCTTTGCCCGGTAGTGACACAATATTGGGCCGTTGGTGTCAGCCCAATATTAGATATACCTGTCGCCTTTCAAGACGCAGCGGTGTTGGCTGCACCTTGAAATACTTTGGGTATAGACTGCAATCAAATCAGTAGAGAGTCCGTACTTTTAAAGTGCCATTAATGGCTTTAAGCTCAGAGACTAATTCATCATCGGCTTTTTCAATATCGGTAACCACATAACCCACATCATCGTTGGTTTGTAGGTACTGACCTGAAATGTTGATCTTTCTCGAAGAGAAAATATCGTTGATTGCAGAAAGTACACCGGGTTCGTTTTTGTGAATGTGGCATATTCTATGACGACCGGTATGTTCAGGTAAAGCAACCTCTGGGAAATTTACGCTGGACAGGGTAGAGCCGTTATTGCTGTAGCGAATGAGCTTATCAATTACTTCGGTGCCGATGTTCGCTTGGGCTTCTTGAGTACTGCCACCAATATGAGGTGTCAGTATGACATTATCAAACGCTCTTAACGGAGAGACAAATTCTTCCGTATTCGATTTAGGCTCTTTGGGGAACACATCAATGGCTGCCCCTGCAACCTGCTCACTTTCTAAAGCAGCGGCCAGTGCATCAATATCAACAACGGTACCCCGTGAAGCGTTGATTAGTAATGCCCCCTTTTTAATTTGTGCGAATTGCTCCGGACCCATCATGTTTTGGGTCTGGGCGGTTTCTGGTACATGGAAAGTCACAATATCGGACGTCTTAAGCAAGGTTTCGAAGCTATCAACCTGACGCGCATTGCCCAGTGTCAGTTTATTTTCGATGTCGTGAAATTGCACCGTCATGCCCAGGTTTTCGGCCAAAATACCCAGTTGAGTGCCAATGTGGCCATAGCCAACAATGCCCAGAGTTTTGCCGCGAGTTTCATAAGAGCCTGCTGCCGATTTGATCCATTCTCCACGGTGGGCTGCAGCGTTCTTGGCAGGAACACCACGAAGCAACAGAATCATTTCGGCCAGAACCAGCTCTGCCACTGAACGTGTATTTGCAAAAGGTGCATTGAAAACAGGAATACCAAGAGAGCGAGTGGCGCTCAGATCGACCTGATTGGTCCCAATGCAGAAGCAGCCAATGCCTGCCAATTTGGGGGCATGTTGCAGAACTTCTGGTGTGATCTGCGTTCTTGAACGTATTCCTAAGAAGTGAGTGTTTGCTAACTTAGAGTGGAGTTCGTCACCAGAGAGGGAGGTTTTCAATGCTGTGACATTGGTATAACCATCGACGCGCAGAGCGGCTTCGGCATTAGGGTGGATACCTTCCAACAAAAGGATATTTATTTTATTTTTATCAAGTGATGTTTTGTTTGTCACAGCCTATGCTCCATTAAATTGATGCAATGCAGTAGTAGCAAAAAGAATAATCAATTCAATTATGAACTTCCACTATCTTTTGGCAATACCCGGGTTTTAAATTATTCTTAAAGATATCTCAAACCACCTCGTACTGAGTTGCTATTTTGACAAAAAAACGGCACAATAACTGCTTAATTTCGGCGCTTCTGCTCGATAAGGACATTGACGTATGTTAAGAAAAAATCTGTTTTGTAACGCTCTGTTTTTAGTGACTTTTTTAGCTTTTCTTTCTGGGTGCTCAGGTATCCCATATTTGGAGTCAGCGCGTTTAAAACAACCTTTTACATCATCACCGGATGTTTACGAATACTTAATTGGTCCTGGCGACTCTCTTGATGTGTTCGTTTGGCGCAATCCTGAAGTCTCTGCCAAGGTCGTTGTACGTCCTGATGGTAAAATTACCACGCCTCTCGTTGAAGATCTGAATGCCAGCAATATCACTCCTTCTCAATTAGCGAGAAATATCGAAAAAGTTCTTGCTACTTACATTAAAGATCCCATTGTTACTATTACTGTTCGCGGCTTTTCTGGTCCCTTGTCCGAGCAAATCCGAGTAGTGGGAGAAGCAGCTAAGCCGAGAGTGTTGGCTTATCGTCAACATTTGACATTGCTGGATGTCATGATCGCTGTAGGTGGTTTAACAGAGTTTGCCGATGGCAACGATGCGCGTATCTTTCGAGTTGTTAATGGCGTTCCTAGAGAATACAAAGTGCGTTTAGATGATTTGGTTCGCGGTGGAGATATTCGCGCTAATGTAGAATTGTTGCCTGGGGATGTACTAATCATTCCTGAAGCTTGGTTCTAATAGTGAATCAGCTGATTCAGGTAAGAGATGAACAATGCAAGATTTAATTGATCAGATAATGCACTACGTGCGAGGTATCGCACGTTATCGATGGCAGGCAGTCTTTATTGCCTGGGTTTTATGTTTGGCTGGATGGCCATTCGTGATGAAAATGCCAGATCAGTTTCAGGCATCGACAAAATTTGAAGTAGACACCTTCTCTGTATTGGAGCACGTAATTGGCGGCGCAACCACAGACTCAACAGAAGAGTTAAGGTTGTTGCAAGGTGAAGTGCTGTCGAACACCAATATCGAAAAAATCATTCGAAAAGCTGACCTTGACCTTCAGGTAAAAACAGAATCTGAGCTGGACGCTCTGGTGAAAACCGTAAAAGGTAAGATTTCCTTTAAGAAACAGCGTCTTGATAACGTTTTTACTATTAGCTACATGGACAATGACCCCGTATTGGCGCGTCAGATTGTTCAGTTGATGTTGGATTTATTCCAAGAAAAAGCGCTGGGAGATAAGCGCAAAGACTCGGATCAGGCGCAAAAATTCTTGGACGATCAAATTGATCGCTATCGAGCTAAATTGCAAGATGTTGAATCTCGTTTGGCTGAGTTTAAACAGAATAATCTGGATCGCTTACCTGAGCAGGGCAAAGATTATTATCAACGTTTGCAAGAAGCCAAATCTAAAGTAAGAGAAGCTTCTCTGGAGCTGAAACAATCCCAAAACGAACTGCAAACGTTAAAATCACAGTTAGAAAAAGAGCAAAGATTATTAAACGGCTCCTCTGATGTTGATGTGAGTGAGGTGTCTGTTCCAGAGATTGACCAACGTATTGCAAAAATTAATGCACAACTCGATAGTTTGTTGTTACGTTATACCGAGCAACATCCTGATGTACTCAATGCCAAACGCTTGATTGAGTCTCTAAGAAAGCAGAAAGCTTCGATGATTTCTTCTATGGGCGCTCAAACCAAGAAGAATCCTTCTTTTGAAAATCCTGTTTATCAACAACTTCGTATAGCTATCGGTGAAGTTGAAGCTCGAGTGTCGTCATTAAAAGTAAAAGTGAGTGACTACAGTAAGCGAGAGCAAGAGCTTGAGGCATTGCTTCATGAACTGCCACTGGTTGAAGAAAAGCTGGCCGATCTGACTCGTGAGTACGGCATTATCAAAGAGCATCACGATCGCATGGTGACCAAGCGTGAGCAGGCTCGTATTCAAAAAGAGAAAGAGCAGTCATCGAACAAATTGAAGTTTAAGATCCATGATGCGCCTAAAACACCATCGGATCCTGTTGGGCCTAAACGTCTTATATTCTATACCCTGATTCTTTTTGCCGGATGTGGCGTTGGTTTAGCCGTTGCGTTGCTTATGTCTCAGGTTAATACCACTTTCTATGACTCTAAATCGCTTAATTCGGCAATCAGTTTGCCTGTGATTGGCACTGTTTCTATGGTGCTTAGTAAAGAACAAATTCGCAAACGCTGGTTTAAACGAATTTTGTTTTTAGTTGTATTTGCTATGCTACTTGCTGCTTATGTCGGCTGTGTTGCGATAGAAGTGCTTAAGATTCAGCTCATTTAGGATGCCAACATGGATTTGATCGAAAAAGCCGCACAGAAGTTAGAAAAAAACCTAGATCCCAAGGCTGATGAAGCATCCAGGGAAGAGTCCACTGATGCTCATCAACCCAAAGTTGAGTCTGCGGCAAAGCCTGCACCAATTGTTGAGCCTGCCAAAGAAGCTGAAACAAAACCAAAGGTTGAAACGCCAGCCACCTCTTCTATTGAAAAATCGGTAGCTGAAACCAGCCCCATGCCAGAAACCAATCCTGTGCATGACAGTGTTATTGATAAGTTTGAACAGCAGTTAGAAGAAGTTGAGATAACGGCTGAAGCTGCGCCGAGCCATCCTAAACCTCCCGTTGCAAAAGTGCCGCAAGCACCTGTGAGCGAGCCAACTTCAACTGAAGCGGAAGAAGCAAAAACACCGGAAGATAAACAGCCGGATGCTGCGGAACTGAAAGAAAATGGTCCCCGTAGTAATATGGTCGAAGACGATGATGGCATCATCAAGATGACCTTGGATATGGATTATCTACATGCCATGAGTATGGTGGTTCCTGATGATTCTCGTAGCAAAATTAAAGAAGAATATCGTCTTATCAAACGCCCCTTGTTATTGAATGCGGCAGGAAAAGGCAATCTTAAATCTGACCATGGCAACTTGGTTATGGTGACAAGCAGTAACCCGAATGAAGGTAAAACCTTTACTGCGATTAACTTGGCAATGAGTATTGCCGCCGAGCGTGATAAAACCGTTTTGTTGGTCGACTGTGATGTTATCCGTCCTTCTGTGGCTCGCTTTTTTGGTCTGGATCCTGAAACCAAAGGATTGACAGACTACCTTACTGATAAAGCGACCTTGAACGAAGTGATTGTTAGAACGGATTTTCCTACATTACGTATGATCACTTCTGGTAAGCCTCATCATCTATCCAACGAGTTATTGGCGAGTGGTAAAATGGAGCAGCTCATGCATGAGCTTTCTAAACGCTACTCTGATCGAATCATCATACTTGATTCACCGCCGTTGTTAACAACAACTGAAGCTGGCATTTTGTCGACTCATGTGGGGCAAATTGTCATAGTGGTAGAAGCTGATAATACCAAGCGTGAAGAATTAGAACAGTCAATTGAACGACTGAATTTGAAAGATGAAATCGCCATTGGCTTGGTACTCAATAAAAGTCAGCGACAAATGGACAGTCACTACTATGGCTATGGATATGAATCGGACTAGGCATCGGCTTTATTGCACTGCATTTATTCTCTCCTGTTTACACCAAACCAGCATCGCCGAAGATTATTTTACTCCAGCGATAACGGTTTCGCGTGTACATACTGATAACTTACTATTGGATGAAGAAAATCCCATTAGTGCCATTGTTGATGTCACTGAAGTTCAACTGGACTGGAATAAGCAAGCACCTAACTGGTCGTCACGACTGGATTTTAATATTGAGAATATTAATTATCGCAATTATCCCGTTGAAGATGAGCAGTATGAGCAATATAACTTTAGCTCGTCGATTCACTCTAAAGCAAAAGCAGCAGAGTTCGGTTTTCGCTCGACTCGCGATCAGGTCTATTCCAGCTTTTTGCGGCCTAAAGCGTTAAGCAATATAAACATCTCTGAGAATCGAGCCGACTTTCAATCTGACACCGCTTTTTTGAACTTGGATAAAAAGTTTGGTGCGCTACTAGCTGTTAACCTAAATCTCTCGTTTAGCAAGATTGATTACGATCATCAAATTCAAACATTGAGTTCAGAAACGGCGTTTAATGATAGCGATGTCGGATCGGCACAGCTGAGATTGTCTAATGGTAGTACGCGTCGTAACCAGTGGTACATTAGCTCCAGCGTTACAGAAACAAAGCAAAAGTATACGGATCAAGAAGACAAACGATACGAATCCCACGATGCCAGCTTTTATGTGCCAATTTCTCGCGGCTGGGATTTTGTTGCTCGCGGTGGACACATCAATGATGACATCAGTGCCGTCGATGAAGAGCGCAACGGCACCTACTATTCAAGCGGTATTCGTTTTACCGGGCGTTCTAAGTTTTCTTTTGAAGCGGTCTACGGTGATCGATTTTCTGAAGCATCCCTGCGTTATTTTGTACAAAAGCGCAGCAGCATTACAGCAACCTATACCAAAAGCGATTTAGGGCAGTTGCAGGGCTCCCAGTTTGATATTGAGTGGCGAACACTTGGTAAACGTAGCGAGTTTCGATTACTCAAGCGCCGCAACTTAGAGAATCAATCTTCTGAGTCGATTCTTCAGCTGCCATTGCAAAATAATCTTATTGGTACTGGGTTACCCGATCCTGATGATTTTATTCCGATTGTATCGGATCGGCTTACTTTTACAGACTTTATCCTTGAACGAAGCGAAGCTTATTGGTCGTATCAGACGAATCGTTTTCAGTTTGGAGTAGAGTTGCAAAAAGGCGAGCGCATACCCGTTGGAGAAGATTTTGTTTATCAAAACTTATCCGGTGGAAAAGTAACGATAGCTTATTTGGCGGGAAGAAGAAGTATTTATCAAATGCAGGTCTTGGCTGAAAATACTGAGTTTCCTTTCACTTCGCAAGACTCCAAACTCGATCAAATATTATTTAGCTGGCGCTATACACCAGGAATCAAAACATCTGTTGAGCTGGAAGCATCCAGGCTCAACCAAACCGTTTCTTTGAACGATCTTCAGTTCGATGAAACACGAGTTGAATTAAGTTTTAATAGAACCTTTTAGAGATGAATGCTAAAACCATTACCAATGCAATGACGGTTGACGTAGAAGACTATTTTCAGGTGTCTGCGTTCGAACCCATTGCTCCGCGAGAAAAATGGGGTGAGTTTCAACCTCGAGTTGAACAAAATACTCATAAAGTACTCGATCTATTTGCCGAGAAAAATATCAAGGCAACTTTCTTTACCTTAGGCATCGTGGCACAGCAGAATCCAGGGGTCATAAAACGCATTGTTGATGAAGGCCATGAGCTTGCTTCTCATGGTATGTTTCATCAACGTGTCACTGAGATGACTCCTGAAGAATTTGGCCAAGATATTAAAGACAGCAAAGCACTGCTGGAAGATCTTGGTGGACAAGCCGTACGAGGCTACAGAGCGCCGAGTTATTCGATTTCTAAAGCCAACCTATGGGCACACGAAGTCTTGCAAGAGTCAGGCTATCAATACAGTTCATCGGTCTATCCTGTTAAGCATGATCTTTATGGCATTCCTGATGCGCCGAGATTCGCTTATCGCCCAGATAACGCCCCAGAGTTAGTTGAAATTCCTATTACAACCTTTCCTTTGATGGGCAAGAACCTACCGATCGGTGGTGGTGGATACTTTCGTTTGTTCCCTTACATGCTTTATCGCAGTTTACTAAAACGCTTTAATCAAGGTGAAAATAATTCTGCTCTGTTTTATTTCCATCCTTGGGAAGTGGATCCTGAACAGCCAAGACCAGAAGGCTTATCGGCAAAAAGTCGATTTAGACACTACTTAAACTTGGATAAAACCTATCATCGTCTTGACCGATTAACCAGTGAGTTTAATTGGGGAAGAATGGACACAATTTTCTTGGAGAATCAGGCATGATCCGAATCGCAAGCGATTCCGACAAGGCGCGCTGGAACGAGTTTGTCGATAACCATCCAGCTGGTACTTTCTTCCATCGTTTTGAGTGGAAGGAAGTCATTGATAAAGCCATTAAGCACAAAACCTATTATTTAATTGCCGAAGATGACTCAGGCACCATAACCGGCGTGTTGCCTTTGACTCATGTTAAAAGCATTCTGTTTGGTAGCAATATGGTTTCTAATCCATTTTGTGTCTATGGTGGAGTTATTGCTAATGACCAGAATGTTGAGCTGGAAATTTTAGAGTACGCTAAAAAGCTCACTGTTGAAAATAATGCCGACTCTTTAGAGTTACGCAACTTAGAACCTGTATCGGTAGAAGGTGATTGGCCTACCAAAGAGCTTTATTGCACCTTTATTAAAGAGCTGAGTTCTGATCACGACGAAAACATGAAAGCCATCCCTCGCAAGCAGCGAGCTATGGTAAGAAAAGCCATCAAATTCGAACTTGAATATCAAATTGATGATACCTTAGATAACTTCTTTCTGGCTTATGAAACCAGTGTTCGAAACCTAGGTACGCCAGTATTTTCTCGCAAATATTTTCGTGCATTAAAAGAAACCTTTGGCGACATGTGTGATGTTCTTACAACGACTCACGAAGGTGAGATAGTCACATCGGTGATGAACTTTTACTATAAAGACACGGTTCTGCCTTTTTATGGTGGTGGAACCAGCAAAGCCAGAGCCTTGGCCGGAAATGACTTTATGTACTGGTCTTTGATGCAGCATGCTGTCGAAAAAGGTATGAAGTTTTTTGATTATGGCCGCAGTAAAGTCGATACGGGTGCTTACTTCTTTAAGAAAAACTGGGGCTTTGAACCTAAGCCTCTGCACTACCAGTATTTCTTAAATAAGGCGGATCAGATCCCTGAGGTTAATCCCCTTAATCCAAAGTATCGCATATTCATCGAAGCCTGGAAGCGCCTGCCTCTACCTATCGCGCGGAGAATTGGCCCGGTTATTTCTCGCAACTTAGGATAAGACTTCCATGTCGGCGACATTAATGCTTAAAGAAAACTATGGGATGAAACAAGCAACAAGCATCTTTGCGTTATGCTCTGCTTTGCTTTTGATCGGTAGCTATTCAACCTTGATGGATATGTTTACCATCTGGATGAATTCAGATACTTATAATCATTGTTTTTTGATTTTCCCTATTTCTGCCTACTTGATTTATTCTGAGCGAGAGTCGCTCGTTGGTATTCCTGTAGGTCTTGACCTGCGTGGTGGCTTGCTGTTTATTGCTGCTGCTTTTATCTGGTTGTGCGCTAATTTAGTCGATGTGAAACTATTTGAACAAGGTGCCCTTGTTCTAATGATACAGTCGTTGGTCATTGCATGCTTTGGTATGCAGTTATCAAGGAAGATATGGTTTCCACTATTCTTCTTGTTCTTTGCCGTGCCTTTTGGCTCAGAGCTTGTTCCTGCATTACGAGACATCACCGCTGTTTTTTCTGTAGAAATGTTAAAACTAACGGGCATTCCTGTCTTTCTGGACAGTCGTTATATTTCTATTCCAACAGGCAACTTCTTTGTTGCGGAAGCTTGTAGCGGTATCAACTATCTGATTGCTTCTTTCACTCTGGGCGTTCTTTATGCCTACTATCAATATCAATCGGTTTATCGTCGTGCTCTGTTCGTTGTTTTGTCTTTGATCGTTCCTGTTATTGCTAATGGGATTCGTGCTTACGGCATCATCATGATCGCTCACCTATCGGATCATAAATACGCAACGGGTGTTGACCATATCATCTATGGTTGGATCTGGTTTGGCGTGGTGCTCTTTCTGTTATTTGCTATTGGCCGAACCTTCGCCGAGAAGCCTAATAAGGATTCTGATGATGGGGAACAAAGCGAGACAACAAGTTTAAGTGCCGGAAAAGGCTCGTCGAGCTTTGTCATAGGTACGGTTGTTATTGGATTTTTGATCGTCGCAGCGGTGGTTCCTATTCATTCCAAAATGAATGCGCCTTTGGTTGATGTTAATTGGGAGCAGTTAAATCAAGAGGGGTGGCAACCACAGACTAGTCTGCTAAAGGGTAAGTATACTGGTGCGAGAAAAGAGATTTCGTTTGGTAAGTCGATAGAGTACAAACCTTGGGCGATTGATGTCTATCAGTATGCTGGATTGAATCAAGCCGAGATATTCTCATCGATCAATAGTGAGTTTGATAAAGAAGAGTGGCGTGAATTAGAGCGACGTTCTTCTCCTTATGGTGTCTGGACTCGAGTTCAAAATAACAGAGAGCAGACGGTGTGGCTGTTAACCGTTCAGTATTTAAGAGGCAAACAAGTCGTAGGTCGATTAAATGCTATGACGACGGATTTGTATCAACAATTAACAGCAACAGAGAATAATAGTTTTGTGGTTGTGATAGCTGTCGAAAATTCTGAATTATCACAAGTTGAAGATAAAGCGTACCGCGTTTTAAAACAATTCGAAAAAGATATTTTGTAGATATGTGTGGTTTAACCGGAATTTTAAATATAAGTGGCTACTCTACCGATAGCTGCTTACGTAATATGAATCAGAGTATTCATCACCGTGGCCCCGACGAAGATGGTTATTTTTCTGACGAGTTAGTTATGTTAGGCCATAAACGTCTTGCCATTATTGACGTTGCATCAGGCCAACAGCCAATGAAAACGGATGATGGACGTTTTGTTATTGTTTATAACGGTGAGGTGTATAACTTCAACGAGATTAAACAAGAGTTAATGCAACAAGGCGTTTCTTTTTCTACTCACTGCGATACTGAAGTCATTTTAAAGGCATTCCAGATATGGGGTACAGAGAGTATCAAAAAGCTCCGAGGAATGTTTGCTTTTGCTATTTATGATCGTGAAACCAAAAAAGTTTATTTAGTGCGAGATCGTTTGGGTATTAAGCCCATGTTTTATGGTTGGACTTCTAAGGGAGACTTCATCTTTGGTTCCGAGCTTAAAACCTTCTATGCACATCCTGATTTTGAGAAAAAGCTAAGAGTAGAAAGCCTCGAAGAATATTTGAGTCTTGGTTACATCCCTGAGCCAAACTCTATTTACCATGCTGCAAACAAACTGGAGCCCGGTCATTGGTTAGAGCTGGACTTATCGACTGGCAAGCAGCGTATCGAGCAATACTGGGACGTCACTTTTGATAATAGTTTTAAAGGCAGTGCCGAAGAGGCCGAAGAAGAATTGCTACGCCGTTTTAAAGAAGCTATTGACTTACGTTTGGTAGCTGAAGTTCCACTCGGTGCTTTCCTTTCTGGGGGCGTTGACTCGAGTGCGGTTGTCGCTACTATGTCAGAGCTGATGAATGAGCCAGTCAATACTTGCTCTATTGGTTTTGATGTAAAAGACTATGACGAAAGTGATTATGCTAATCAGGTCGCTGATCGCTATCAAACGAATCATCTATCTAAGATTATTGCAGCTGATGATTTTGAGCTGATTGATCAGCTAGTTGATCTTTATGATGAACCTTATGCTGACAGTTCTGCTCTGCCGACCTATCGAGTGTGTCAGTTGGCAAAAGAAAGAGTAACGGTAGCTTTATCCGGTGATGGTGCTGATGAAATGCTTGCCGGGTATCGACGTTATAAATTCCAGGCCGCAGAAGATAAGTTACGTGGATTTATGCCGGATGGTATGCGTCGTATGTTGTTTGGTCCATTAGCAACGGTCTATCCAAAAATGGATTGGGCACCGCGTTTTGTTCGAGCAAAAAGTACCTTTGAGTCGCTGTCGAGAGACTCGGTTGCAGGTTATTTTCAAAGCGTATCGATTGTTGGTGACTCTGTGCGAAACAAGTTATTTTCTAAAGTTTATCGCCGACAAACTCAAGATTATCATGCAATTGATGTGTTTCGTGATATCGAACGAAAAGCCAATACAGATGATCCGTTAGCATTAACTCAGTATTTAGATATCAAAAGCTATATGCTGGGGGATATTTTAACAAAGGTAGATCGCGCCAGTATGGCACACTCGTTGGAAGTTCGAGTGCCTTTTCTTGATCATAAACTGGTTGAGTGGATGGCAACTTTACCTGTTGAGCTTAAATTGCAACGAGGCATTGGTAAGTATTTGCTCAAGAAATCCATGGAGCCTAAGTTACCTAACGACCTGCTCTATCGTCAAAAAATGGGCTTTAGAATTCCATTGTCTGAGTGGTTCCGAGGACCGCTAAAAGATAAGTTACAGCAGCTCAATAGCGGTTCTATTGCAGAGACTGGCTATTTTGATAATCAATACTTAGGCTGGATGATTGATCAGCACATTTCGGCGAAAAGAGACTTCGCTGCACCGCTGTGGACATTGTTCATGTTAGAAAAATTCTTACAAAAACATAATTATCATGAATAAAAAACAACCCCTTTTATATTTGGTACATCGTCTGCCTTACCCTCCTAATAAGGGAGATAAAATTCGCTCGTTTCATTTATTGAAGCACTTAAGTAAACAATACGATATTTATCTCGCGACTTTTATTGACGATAAGAATGACTGGCAATATGTCGATATCGTGAAAGAGTACTGTCGTGATGTTTGTGTATTATCACTCAATCCTACTTTCGCAAAAGTGAGAGCTTTACCCGCTCTACTGACTGGCCAGGCATTAACAATTCCTTATTACGCTGATAGTAAAATGCGCCAGTGGGTTGATGAAACCATCGCGAAGCATAACATCACCCAGGCGGTTGCTTATTCTTCTTCGATGGCGCAGTACCTAGAAAAACACCAACAGGTGAGCCGTTATATTGACTTTGTCGATGTAGACTCTGACAAGTGGCGTCAATATGCCGAAAGCATGAAAGGTATTTCTCGTTGGGTGTATCAAAGAGAACACCGTTTTCTGGAAACCTACGAAAGAAAAATCGTTGGTGAGTTTGATTACTCCTTTTTAGTGTCAGAAAAAGAAGCCGCGTTGTTGCAAAAAATCAGTAGTGATAATGGTGCTAAAGTGGGTTATTTCAATAATGGTGTGGATCTGGAGTTTTTTGATCCTAATCGTGAGTATGATAATCCTTTGCCTGCCGATAAGGTCAATATTGTATTTACTGGCGCAATGGATTATTGGGCCAATGTTGATGCTGTAAAATGGTTCTGCGAAAAAGCCTTACCGATTATTAAACAGCGTTATGCAAACGCTCATTTTACTATTGTGGGATCAAATCCGACCAAAGATGTGCTAGCTCTGGCCAGTGATGATGTTAGTGTGACCGGAAGAGTCCCTGATGTTCGTTCTTACATCGTTCATGCTGATTTAGCGGTTGCTCCAATGCAAATTGCTCGTGGCATTCAAAATAAGGTTTTAGAAGCACTTGCCTTGAATAAAACAGTCGTTGTTACATCGGCTGCTTATGAAGGGCTTGTCGAAACCGAAGCATTGGATCAGCTTTGTTATAACGAGCCTGATGCATTTGCTCAATGTTGCCTGGAACAACTGGAAAAGAAAACCTCTGGTGATTGGCGTGAGTACGTCACTCGTTTTTATAGCTGGGATTCATGTTTATCCCGTGTCGATGAGCAGCTAGTGCCTTCGACTTAACCTTCGATTGATAATGTTAGTCAATTAACAATATTGTTGGTAAAAAGATGACTGTCAAAAAAATATTACATGTATTGGATCACTCCATTCCACTGCATAGCGGTTATACATTTCGCACACGCTCGATCTTAAAACATCAGCACGAGTTAGGGTACGAGACGATTCATATCACTGGGTCAAAACATTTTCCTTACGAAGAAAGTGAAGAAGAGGTTGAGGGCTTAAAGTTTTATCGAACCCCTAAAGGAAAACTGTCTCGAGTGCCAATTTTAAACCAGTATGATGTGGTCGCTGGATTAACTAAACGACTCGAGAAAGTTGTGAAGGCGGAGAAGCCCGATATCATTCATGCCCACTCACCCGCATTAAATGGCTTGGCGGCTGTAAAGGTAGGGCAGAAATATAATATTCCAGTGGTTTATGAGGTGCGTGCTTTCTGGGAAGACGCCGCGGTAGATCATGGCACAACCACTGAAAATAGCATGCGTTACCGAATCACTCGACACATGGAAACCTATGTTATGGAGCGAGCGAATGCGATCACTTGTATTTGTGAAGGTTTGCGCTCGGATATTATCGCCCGAGGATTCCCTGAAGAAAAAATTACAGTAATCCCTAATGCAGTAAACGTTGAGCAGTTTGAGTTCGATGGTGCAAAAGACGAAGCATTACTTGAAGAACTCAAGTTGACCAATGAGAATGTTATCGGCTTTATTGGTTCCTTTTACTCTTATGAAGGCATTGATCTGCTTGTGCGTGCTTTGCCTAAGATGGAAACACCGGCAAAGTTATTGTTAGTCGGTGGAGGCAACGAAGAACAGAAGGTTAAAGGGCTGGTTTCAGAGCTAGGCATCGAAGATAGAGTCATCTTTACCGGACGAGTTCCTCATTCAGAAGTATCTCGCTATTACGATCTGATCGATGTCTTTGTATACGCACGTAAATCCATGCGATTGACAGAGCTCGTTACCCCTTTGAAACCATTAGAAGCGATGGCCAAAGGCCGTTTAGTGGTTGCTTCAGATGTCGGTGGACATCGTGAATTGATTGATCACGGGCGTACTGGATTTCTGTTTCCTGCAGATGACGTGGCTGCTCTGGCTAAAACTATTGATGAAGTGATTAGCAAAAAAGAGCAATGGTCTGAGTTTAAAAAGCTGGGTAGAGAATACGTAGAGCATGATCGTAACTGGAAAAACTCAGTATCGCGTTATCAGCCTCTCTATGAATCGATCAGCCAATGACTTTAAAAGTTCTTACGGTCACGACATTATTTCCTAATGTTGCGCAGCCTCGACATGGTATTTTTATCGCCAATCGTTTGCATCAACTGCAACAGTATTGCGATGTTGATATCGAGGTGGTTGCGCCCATTGCCTGGTTTCCAGGTAGTCATTTGCTGCCATCTTACCAGCATCTTAAAGAGATCCCTGCCACCACTCGTTGGAAGAGCTTAACGGTTCACCACCCCAGATTCCTCTCCGCTCCGGGGCGAGCTTTTGGCTTTAAACCACATTTCATTGCGCAGGCCTATGCAAAAGCAGCCAGCAATCAATACGACATTATCGATGCACACTATGCTTACCCTGATGGAGCGGCAACTGCACTGTTAGCAAACAAATTAAACCTGCCTTATGTGCTCAGTGTTCGTGGCTCGGATATCAATGTATTACCGGATCAACATCCTGATAATAAAAAGAAAATTAAAACAGCATTAGGCGAGGCGAGTGCTGTTATCGGTGTCAGTCGACCATTAACAGAGAACGTAAAGCAACTGCAACCAGCAGTTAAGAAAGTCGTTACGTTAGAAAATGGTGTCGATAATCAATTGTTTCGATTGCAGCAACCTGAGTTAACTGAAGACAAATTATTGCTTTCTGTTGGCAACTTAATTGATTTAAAAGGGCATCACTTAATTGTTGAGGCCATGCCAGAGTTAACCGACTATCGTCTAGTTATTATTGGCTCAGGATCTAAACAACATGAACTGGAACAAAGAATCCAGGAGCTGGGGCTGGAGTCTCGCGTGACTATTGTGAATAACATCGCTCAAGAAGCTTTAGTGGAATGGTACAATCGTGCGAAATTTACTTTGCTTTGTTCCAGTCATGAAGGTTGTCCCAATGTTGTATTAGAGTCCATGGCTTCGGGTACTCCCGTATTGGCAACACGAGTGGGAGCTTGTGAAGATCTCATCGACGAGAATGTCACTGGACTTTTTGTAGAGCAACGTTCTGCTGAGGGTATTGCCGATGCCGTTCGCAGAGCAGAGCAACAGGGTTTTAATAAAGGGCAGGTTCATCAAATTGCACAAAAATTTGATTGGGAGTCTGTGTGCAAAAAACAATTTGAATTATATCAATCGGTAGTGCAATAGACTGAGGTTAAATAACAAAGGTGAGAGATTTAATACTGCTAGGGTTTATCGTCGTAGGGGCTGCTATGGCATTTCGCCGGCCTATTTATGGCGTGCTCACCTGGGCCTGTCTTAACTTTATGAGTCCTCATCGTTTAAGTTGGGGTTTCTTAAGCAGTTTGCCTGTTGTGGTGGGTGTTTCTGCAATCTCTTTGCTGACCATGTTTATTTCCAAAGATAAAAGCAAGTTCTATTGGAATAACCTATCCATCTTAATGCTCCTCTTTACCTTACATTTTTCGATAACCACTATATTTGCTTGGAATCCCGACGGAGCATTTGCTGAGTGGGATCGTTTTGTAAAGAGTATGGTTTTTATCGTTGTGGTTATCATTTTGGTTAACACTCGAGAAAAGATCGTCATGATGGTGGCCGCCATTGCGATTTCTTTTGGTTTTTATGGTGTTAAAGGAGGGATCTTCGCTGTACTGACCGCAGGTAATCACCGGGTTTGGGGACCCGTCGGTACCTTTATCGAAGACAACAATCACTTGGGACTGGCATTGCTAATGACGGTGCCCCTTATGGTATTTCTTCGTTCTACCCTTACGGTTACATGGCAGCGGCATGCGGTGTTAGGAGCGACAGCGATTACTGTCGTTGCTGTTCTTATGACCTATTCTCGTGGCGCAATGCTCGCTACTGTAGCGATGGGTTTTATTGCACTTATGCGCTCTAAGCAAAGAATTAAAGGCATAGTAGCGATTGCCATTATAGGCTCACTGGCGCTGCCACTTGTTCCGCAACAGTGGTTTGATCGTATGAATACGCTAAAAGCAGCCGATGAAGATGAGTCTGCAATGGGGCGGGTCAACTCTTGGTACTATGCTTTCCATTTAGCTAATGACTATCCATTAACTGGAGGGGGGGCTCGAGTATTTACTCCTTACCTTTTCGCCACCACCAGTTATGCTCCTGAGCCTGATCGATACCATGATGCTCATAGTATTTATTTTGAGATCCTGGGTGAACAAGGATGGGTCGGATTAGCGATATTTTTATCTATTTTTATTGGAGGGGGGTTAAAAGCGCAAAAATTGCGTAAACTCGCCTTGAAGCAAGGTAACAAAGATATGTCGGTTCTCAGCGACTGTCTTTGGTATAGCTTATTTGCCTACGGTACGGCGGGAACTTTCCTTGGATTAGGATATTTTGATTATCCGTATACCATCATCGCATTGTTAATCGTGGTTGAACGGCATTTAAAAGAAGAGCAGGCAGCAAAAGAAAAGCCGAAACTCAAGAGCATGATGTAATGATGAGTCGCGAAAAACTAATTCACAGCCTGGCGGTCTTTGTTGTCATTGCTATGACTAACTGGAAGATTGTTGATCGCTTACAGCAGTTGGATTCCTGGTTTGCATGGAGTGCCTATCTCTTTTTGTTTGTTCTGTCTTATGGCTCGTTATGGCTTATTACAGCGCAAAAAAAGAGTACGACCAAAACTCTGCTTTTTTTAGTTCTGATAGTCAGTGGATTCTTTGGTTTTAGCCACGAAGTTATCAGCGAGCAATTTTTATCCATGCATTTTATTGAAACTTCCATGCAAGAAAATGCACATGGTTTTTCAGTACTGCAAACCTATGGAGCTGAAGTTATTTATTCCTGGGTCATTATTATTGTTGGTATGGTCCTCTTATATTTAACCGGAGAATCAATCCATACGCTTCCACACTGGGCGCGTTCCAACAAAATAGCGTGGCTCGCTCTGATTGTTCCGGTGATTTTGCAGTCGGGGCTTTTGTATGCACGAGGCGGTAAGGGCCTCTCGGGCCAGCCTTATCAAATCAGCTCGCTGTCTTATGTTTCCTTTTATGCTTTTTATCAAATGATTTTTGACGATAAGCTAGAGCGACAAACTTTAACGGATAAACCTATTGCACAACCATTAGTAGAAGATGTTATTTTGGTGGTTGGTGAGAGCGTTCGAGGTGATTGGCTCGATATCAATAAAGACAAAGGTGTTGCGACAAATATTAAACCTTTAACGCCCTATTTGAGTAATTTTGGTGTAGCGGCTTCAGCAACCAATTGCAGCGCAAGCACGAATTTGATTTTACGAACGGCAACGGGGGTTGATGCACCTGTTGTGGCGTCTAAGATCAATCCATTTTTGTGGGAGTATGCAAAAGCGAATGGGTTTAAGACCGTCTACATTGATGCTCAGATGGACTCGCTTAATTTTCAAAATTATATGCAGGAAAGCGAAGTGGCTTTTATTGATATGTGGCTACAATTTCCTGATTTAAAAGAGTTCGAAAAAGATGCTGCAGCAGGCGCAAAGATTGCATCGTTAATGAATAACGGTGTTCGAGAGTTTATCTTTGTACAAAAAATGGGAGCGCATTTTCCGTATTCTAACAAGTATCCTCACGACGAAGATGAGCGTGAGCATGAAGAAACTTTTGTTACGGCAACTAAAGAAAAACTCAAAGGTACTCGTTGGCAGCAAGAATATTTAAAAGCTGTAGGTTGGAGTGTTTCGCAGTTCTTCAAACCCTTGTTGGACGTTGATTTTTCGAGTACATTTTTAATCTATACTTCTGATCACGGCCAGTCTCTACAGTTGACTGATCGCATGAAGTCTACGCACTGCAATGAAGGACGGGTTAGCCCAGATGAAGGCAAAGTACCTTTGTTTATTGTAACCGGACAGCAGCACTGGTTGCAGCTGGCGCAAAAGAATGTGCCAGCGGCCATGAATCAGATGTCTCATTATCAGGTCGGTGAAACCATTAAACAGGTCTTGGGATTTGAATCAAAAGCACCGAGCTTGTTTGAACCTCCACAAAACAAGCCTCGGTTTATTTCTAATTTTAATGTGCGCTATGGCGAAAAAGTGATTTGGAACGATATTAACCAATGAGTTCCAGCGTCATGTTTAGATAGCGCTCTATCATGACGTTTTGATCGAAATGTTGTTGGCAGAATGTTCGGTTGGCTGCTCCCAAACGTTGGCGTAGATCGGCATCACTAAGTATTTCTTCAAGACTGATTTTCAAAGCTTCGCTATCATTGCCATTAACAAACTGGCGGTTTTCTTCGGCCACCAAATTTTTAACATCGCCAACATCAACAGCAGCGACTGGCAAACTGGCGCCAGCTGCTTCAAGGACGCTATAGGGCATTTGCTCTGTATCAGAAGACAAAGCAAAAACATCCAAATGACAGATAAAGTCTGCTGGGTTTTTGATGTTACCTACCAGATGAATACGAGATTGAGCTGAGGATTGTTGAACATAATCCGAAACGCTATCCAACTCTGGGCCATCACCTGCAATATAGAGTTCAATATCGTGGTGTTTTGACAGCCACTCAAATGCATCAATCAATCGAGGAATGTTTTTTTCTTTGCGGATACGCGCCAGGGTTCCTATTCGCAATGCAGAACTTCTGGAAAACAGTGAACGGTAACGCTGTCGCTCTGGGTTATCCAAATGTTTAAGATCCACACCGTTTGGAATAAAGTGCAATTTACGGGATGGCACCTGCCAATAATCTGTCGCGATTTTTGCCAAAGTTTGTGATGGCACAATCACAGAGTCAGCGCCCTTAAGAGCAATTTTTCGGAACCACACTCGTCGAGGAATTTGTTGATTTTGTTCCTCAGGACCAAAACCATCCTCTATGTGTATATGAGGGATCGATAGTCCCCAGCGCGCCAGAGCCCATTCGATGGCTCCCCAGTTATAGGTGACTAACAAGGCGGGCTTATGTTGTTGCAAAAATTGACGCAAGGTTTTTAAACGATGAACCAATCCACCTGTTGGTGCGGGATTATTTTCAACCTCAAATGACAGCTTGTCATTTAAGAGACTGGTGCAGTTGGTGGCTCCATCCATTGCAATAATATGATGGTGAAACTGATCCTCCCAGGCATTCGCCAATTGCGCAAAGCGAACTTGAGGACCACCAATATTGAAAGTCGAAAATACATGCAAAATGGAGGGACGCCCCTCCATTGTTTGTGTCTGACTCATGATGATTATTCTGGACGATAGCAGTGAATGCCACGCTCAATAAAGGCTTGGCGATTCGACTCTGGCTGCCAGTCAAGATCAGACTTTTCTGCATGGCAGTCGAAAGGTGTGACCATGCCACGAGACTTGAAGTCACGCATTGAAGGAGAAGGAACATTGCGGCCAGCGGCTTTCTTTACCAACCATTTGAACCATTCTACACCGTAAAGGCTCGAAACTGCCTGTGAATGGAAATGCAATGGACGACCTAATACTCGGCCCAGCTCTTCTATATATTCACGAGCATTAAGTTGCACGTCGCCAACTAGATTGTAAGATTTGCCCGTAACGCCTTTTTTGATGGCTTGTACGATGGCTGATGCCACATCGTCGACCAACACAAAAGGCAGAGGATTGTTGCCTTGGTTCCAACCAATACAATGTTGAGTATTGTTGAACAGACCAATACCAGAATGGAAAGGAATACCACCTTCACCAACCACTACACCTGGACGCATCAGTACAATCGGTAACTCCTGAGTACGGTGCATATCCAATAGCATCAGATCGGCTTCGGCTTTTGCTCGAGCGTACTCACCACGTTCTTCTTTTTGTGGATCCGGTAAGGTTGTCGCAGTAATTGCTGGGCTTTTGTCACCCAAGTACAACCCTGCAATAGAACCGAGATGAATCAATTGTTTGATGTTATTTTTCAAACACGCTTGAGCGATGCGCTCGGCGCCACCTACCATGGCATTACGTATCGCTTCCCAGCTGCCAGAAGCACCACCATGAGCAAGATTAACAACGTAAGTTGAGCGGGCTATTGCGGCTTCTACATCTTCACTGTTAGTTATGTTGCCTTTGATTAACGAGACGCCGTCTTGATAGAAGCAATCGTCGAGCTGGTTCATATTTCGCGCCATCACACCAACGCTATAGCCTGCTGCTAAAAGCTGCGTCATGGTATGACGACCAATAAATCCTGTGCCACCTAATAGTAAGACGTCGAAGTTGTCGTCGGTTTTGATTTCTCGTTCTTTAATATCGGCTTTTACATCAAAGACTTCGGATGAGATGTCTTCACAAAGCTTAACCAGATGGCCACCAAAGTTTGCGTCAGTCATCGGTGCCGTGTTGCGAGACAGTTGCTCATAAAAATCGGCAACGCTGTGTCTGATACCTTGATAAAAAGAATCCGAACGTTCCTTTAAGCCAGACAAAGCCATCGCGTAGTTCGATATATCCCGTGTGCCTTGCCACAAAGCGCGGGCGCTTTTCTTTACGCCATCAAGCCAGAAGTCCATCGCATCCAAGTAGCGTGTTTTTCCTGATTCTGACAGCTGACCGTTAACTAAGTCGGCTTCAATAACACCATCTTCACAAACGGCTCTAACACGCCAAACTTGATATTCGACACCAACTTCAAAGTGAAACTGAGCTTGTGCTTTATCGGCAAATAAGGTGGCGCTCATTTTAGGATAAAAAGGTTGTCCGTTAGGTAAGGTAACGGTATCACCACGCAAAGCCTTAAATTCTTTGATTTCGCCCACTAAGGCCTGAATTTGAGAGAGAGGATGAACGGCCTGTTCTAACAGGATGTTACCTGGCTCGGCAAACATCCAATGACTGAATTGGCGCGCCTGAAGCTGTCTCAATGGTGCCATAAATACACAATCTACATGTTTTAGTTGGCCATATTTGCCAGATGCCAGCTTGTCACGTAGTTGCTTAAAGACTGGGAACCAGATGGCGTTATGGTTAACACCCAAAATGCGATCTTTATCTTTTGCTAGCTCTGCTAAAGCGTAAGCTTCGGACGAATCAATAGTAACAGGCTTTTCTACTAGTACCTGCATTCCTGCGTTAAGCAATTGTTTGACAACGGGTTCATGCAGTGGAGGTGGTAGTAATACGTGACAGACGTCTGCTACATTGGCCTCGATCATTGCCTCAATAGATGTAAATACATGCTGAGCCGAAAACTTGCTGGCAAGGTTTTTGGCAGCCGATTCATTGATGTCAACAATCGCTGACAGCTCGGTAGAGGCTATTTTGTTGATGGCTTCGGCGTGTACTTCAGAAATGAAGCCTGCACCAATAAGACAGACACGATATTTCGACATAACTTGGGGTTCCCTGTAAGGAGAGGCAATCCATTCATATATAGGCTTATTGAACGCCAGATCACCTGCTAAATTGAGGCACTAACATTATTAGCGCGAAGTATATGCAATTGCCTCAAAGCAGGCAAGATCATCTGAGTTTGGAGATACAACAAAAAGGTGAAAAGATCCCCTATCTCTTGATACAATGCCGCTCTTTGGCGCAATTTTCTGGTTTTGAGGGTGTCTTTGTATGGCTAGTACCGCTTTAGTTGAAACGATAATTCAGTTGGTGGTCGAAATATTATCGCTCGATGACAAGGTGGAATTAAACGAAGATACGCTGCTGTTAGGCAGTATTCCTGAGTTCGACTCTATGTCCATTGTTTCGGTAATTTCGGCAATAGAGGAGACCTGGCAAATAGCCATCCCTGACGATGAATTATCGGCAGAAGTCTTTGAATCTATTGGTAGTTTGGCAAATTTTGTAGAGCAGTTAAAAACATCCGCATGATAGTTCACTAATCCAAGCAGTATGTCCAGGGAGGGTCAATGCAATACATCATCACTTTTACACTTATCATCCTAGCCTTTGCACGTCCTGCCGAGGCAAGTCAGTCCTTCCCTGATATCTTAAAAGCGATTAAGCCATCGATTGTTGCTATCGGTAACTATAAAAAAACCCGTTCACCCGCACGGTTACTGCTAGGTACCGGGTTTGTCGTTGCTGATGGCAATCATGTTGTGACTAATGCACACGTGATTGATTCAGCTCGTAGTGTTCCAGATGCGTTATTGAGTGTGTTTATTGGTCGCGAGCGAAATCTAAAAATATACAGTGCCAAGGTGGTGGCCTATGACCGAGAGCATGATTTGGCAATCGTGCGTTTTGACGGGCCGGCTCAGCCAATACTCGAAATTGGTGATTCTTCGCGCGTTCAGGAGGGAGAAATCTACGCTTTCAGTGGTTTCCCTATCGGTCAGATATTAGGGCAGTATCCTGTGACTCATCGTGGGATGATTGCTGCGATTACGCCTAATATCATCCCAATGGACAATGCCAAGCAATTAAATAGCGCCGATCTAAAGAAATTAAGAGAACCATTTGTTATCTTTCAACTAGACGCAACAGCTTACCCTGGCAACAGTGGCAGTCCGCTGTTCGATATGAAGAATGGTCGGGTGATTGGTGTGATGAATAAGGTATATGTGAAGACCGCAAAAGAGAAGGTGCTCAGCGATCCTTCCGGTATCTCTTACGCCATTCCCTCCAAGTATCTGCTTTCTATGTTGCAACAAGCTGGAATTAAAACAAAAAATCAGCGAGAAATGCGTTAATGCATCAAGTAGCACAAACGGGTTATCTATTATCCGTTGCGGTATCACTTCTATTTTTAGTTCTACTCCTCTCTGCCTGGCGCGGGCGCTTGTCAGGGGTGTTGTTATGGTTGGCTGTCTTCGCACAAATGATTTGGAGTTCCATGGCACTGCTGTGGCATGCGACCGAAGCGCCTTTCTGGTTAGTCAGCTACGCGATTACGGATCCACTCCGCTACCTGGCCTGGTTGGCATTACTGTTTAGCTTACTCAAACCCTTGCAGCAAAATCAGCACGTATTGGTGGGGTGGCTACAGCATCGGGCCTTTTGGTTCGCGCTCCCGGTATTTTTGATTATTACCGTCTTTATTAAAGAACTCGCTATCTGGTGGAAGGTACTGACCGGGGTTAATCTGCACTATGTGGTTATGTTGGCCTTATCGGTCTTTTGTTTGATTCTGACCGAGCAACTGTATCGGTACACACGTAAAGAGCAGCGCTGGGCGATTAAGTTTTTGTGCCTGGGCCTGGGACTGGTCTTTGTTTATGACTTTTATTTGTATTCCGATGCCATGTTATTTAATCAGATCCGCGCCGACATTGAAGCGGCACGGGGCTATATGGCTCTTATCTATTGGCCACTGATTGCCGTAGCGGTTGCACGAAACCCACGCTGGTCTGTGGATCTGTTTGTATCCCGAGCATTAGCCGTTCGTTCGTTGGTTGTGTTGATGGCGGGAATCTATCTGGTTTTAATCTCATTAGCTGGGTACTACTTAAAAAGCACCAATTCAGAGTGGAGCGAGGCCCTGCTGCTGGTTTTTGTTTTTGCTGCGGCTATTTTCTTTATTTTGTTGGTGGTTTCGGGAGGATTCCGTGCCCGAATCAAACTATTAGTCGGCAAACACTTTTTTGCTTCTCAATACGACTATCGTGAAGAATGGCTAGAATTTAGCCGTCGCCTGTCTCAGGCCGATCAAAACGAAGCGCAGCAGTTTTTCCCCCAGATCCTCAAAGCCATTGCCGAGTTGGTAGACAGTCCGGGGGCTATGCTGTGGATCCGCCAACCAAACAACCGCTTCCAGTATCAGGCTCACTGGTGCATGCATCCTCCAGCGCAAGATGTAGATTTGGGGCCATTAGTTGGCTTTTTAGAAGGAAGTGGCTGGATCATTGATATTTCGGAGTACAAAAACAAAGCCGATGTTTATGAATCTTTGACTTTGCCAGAGTGGCTATTACAAATGCCACTGTGTTGGGCGATTGTGCCTCTTAAACTGGGTGATGAGCTGGTAGGAGTGGTCGTGTTGGCGACACCAAGAGCCAGCCGTCCGATTAATTGGGAAGATCGAGATTTGTTAAAAACTGCCGGACAGCAGTTAGCCGGTTACGTTAAGCTTTATTCTACAACAGTTGCTTTGGTCGATGCCCGACAGTTTGAAGCATTCAATCGATTGTCAGCCTTTGTTGTTCACGACCTTAAAAACGTGTGTGCTCAGTTGTCACTGGTGACAACTAACGCACAAAAACATCGAGCCAACCCTGCATTTATTGACGATGCTTTTGGCACTGTCGAAAATGCAGTGCAAAAAATGCAACGAATGCTGGCTCATTTACGTAAAGATCGAGTCGATGCGATAACTACCGAAAGCATATTGGTGGCACCTGTTTTGGTTAATGTTTTGGATACTCGTAAAGTGCAGCTTCCGCACCCTCAAATCGTCGATTTTGACGAAAAGTTGAAAGTGCGAGCAGATAGTGAGAAGCTGGCTTCTGTACTAAATCATTTGATTCAGAACGCTCAAGAAGCAACCAATGACGATGGCGAGATAGAAATTAGAGTGACAGAAGAAAGCCATGATGTTTTAATCTCTATTAAAGATACTGGCTGTGGAATGAGCGAAGAGTTCATCAAAAATCGTCTCTTTAAGCCCTTTGATACCACGAAGGGGAATGCCGGCATGGGAATTGGTGTGTATCAAAGCAGAGAAACCATAGAAGGGTTTGGTGGCGCGCTGACAGTCAGCAGCAAAACCGGACAGGGGAGTCAGTTTATGGTGCGACTCACCAAAGCTGATCAAGAAACAACTAACAATAACAATACGGAATAAGGATTTGTCCGTGGAATCAACTGACAAACACATTTTGATCGTCGAAGATGATCCTGGGCTGCAAAGCCAGCTCAAATGGTGCTTCGATGATTTTGAAGTATTGGTCGCAGAAAATCGAAAAAATGCGATCTCTCATTTGCGCCGTTATGAGCCCGCCGTGGTTACGCTGGATTTAGGATTGCCTCCTGATCCTGCCAATGCCAGCGAAGGACTCGCTGCCCTACAAGAAATCTTAACATTAGCACCTCACACCAAAGTCATTGTTGTTACCGGAAATGATGATCGTGACAATGCATTGAAAGCCATTGCTCTGGGTGCCTATGATTTTTATCAAAAGCCTGTTGATCCAGAAATTCTCAATCTTATTGTAAAGCGTGCTTATGCGTTGGCTGAGTTGGAGCGTGAAAACCGAGTATTGAGCAAGCAGGTCAATGAATCACCTCTTGATGGTGTGATTGCCAATAGTCCTGCCATGATCCAGGTTTGCCGAATGGTTGAGCGTGTGGCACCTGCGGACGTCACAACCCTTTTACTTGGAGAAAGTGGTACGGGTAAAGAAGTGCTTGCAAAAGCGGTTCATGAATTAGGGCAGCGTTCAAAAAATAAACTGATTGCTATCAACTGTGCGGCTATCCCAGAGAACCTACTAGAAAGTGAACTTTTTGGTTACGAGAAAGGTGCTTTTACGGGAGCGGCTAAGCAGACCAAAGGAAAGATCGAGTATGCTCACAAAGGTACTTTATTCCTTGACGAAATTGGCGATCTGCCAATGGCGCTTCAAGCCAAATTATTACGATTTCTCCAAGAGCGTACGATAGAGCGAGTTGGTGGCCGAGAAGAAATTCCGGTGGACGTTCGTGTTATTTGTGCGACTCATCGCTCGTTACCTGAGATGGTCAAAGACGGTAGCTTCCGAGAAGATCTTTATTATCGGTTGAGCGAAATCACCATTGATATTCCTCCCCTCGCAGAGCGGGGCAGTGATGTTATTCTGTTAGCCAAAGCCTTTTTGTCTCGATTTAATAAAGAGCTTAAACGCAATATTAAAGGGTTTTCGACAGACGCGATTGAGGCGATGGAAAATTATCGCTGGCCGGGTAATGTGCGCGAACTTGAAAACAAAGTTAAGCGCTCCGTCATTATGGCAGACGATAGCCAAGTGACAGCAATGGATCTACAGCTCAATTTTACTGAGTCAGAAGATGTCATGCCTTTAAACTTACGTCAGGTGAGAGAAAAGGCAGAGACAGAAGCTATACTAAGAGCGATTACCATCAGTGACGGTAACATCTCCAAAGCAGCTGAAATGTTGGGGCTGACTCGACCGACGTTGTATTCACTTATGTCTAAATACCATATTGATCATCACTAACTATAAATAGGACGCGGCCATGAAGCGGAAGCAGTTAAACCTACTCGTTGCGACACTCTTGTCATCAGCCTTGACGGTACAGACTTCGTTTGCCAATGAGGCTCTAAAAAAAGCAGAAGACTTTTTAGCATCCAATGATCTAAAAGCAGCGGTTATCGAATTAAAAAATGCCATTCAGGAAGAACCCAAAAATGGTCACGCAAGATTTTTGTTAGGTGAAACCTACTTGCGGATGAACCAATGGGGAGCCGCAGAAAAAGAGCTGTTAAAAGCAGCAGAAAATGGTGTAGATAAATTAAAGTGGTTGCGTCCCTTGAGTCAGGTTTTTCATGCTCAAGGTAAAGTGAATGAAATAAAAGACTATATCAAAGCTGAAGATAAAGATTCACCAAAAGTTAAAGCCGAAGTGTTGGCCATTTTGGGTGCTGTTGACGATTTTAATCGTGATTTAGACAGCGCTGGTAAAAAGTTTTCTGAGGCTTTGAAACTCGACCCAGAAAACACTCAAGCCTATATCGGATTGGCAAGTTTGGCTTTCAGACAAAATAAGCTTGATGATGGTTTGATCCAGGTAGACAAAGCTCTGGCTCTTCAGTCTGATAATCAAGATGCTTTGCTACTTAAAGCACAGTTAAAAGCGGCAGGTAATAAAGTTGATGAAGCCATTGCCGTAATGCAATCAGCGATTGATGCTCATCCAAACTTTATCAAAGGACGCTTTTTGCGCGCTAACTTAAACTTGGCGCAAAAAGGCCTCGACGCGGCTAAAGTGGATGTTGATTATCTAAAACAAATATTACCCAATCATTTTCTTGTCGATGTTATTGAAGGCAAGTATTACCTGGTTAAAGAAGAGTTTGATAAGTCTAAAGAGATCTTAACGGCCGCATTAACAAAAACATCCAAGCCTCATCCTGAGCTGGAAAAAATGCTCGGTTTGATCGAAGTGTACGATAAAAACTGGCAGAAAGCAGAGTTCCATCTGAGCGCTGCAAAGCGTTTGAATCCCGGTGATTACAATATTTCTATTTTGTTGGCGAACCTTTATCGTACCAAGCTGAATAAGCCTGCTGAGGCGATAAAGCTTTATGAAATGTTAGCGAAGGTTATGCCTGGCTCACAGGATATTATTGTAAAGCTTGCTGATTCCTATAGCCGCAATGGCGAAACTGATAAAGCAACCGCTGTGCTAGAAAAGCAATTGAGCCAGTCAAATGATGACAGTGGTAAGTTGCAAACCATGCTGGCACAAACACGATTGACCACTGGTGATGTTGGTAAGGCTATCGAAATACTAGAGTCATCATCAGAGAAGGGTGAAGCATCTTTACAAAATGCCTGGTTGGGGATGTCTTACATCCGCGCAAAGAATTATGGTAAAGCCGAACAACTGCTTAACGAAGTTGTTGCAAAAAATCCTGATCAGGCATTGTTTAAAAATATTTTAGGTATTGCTTATCTGTCACAGCAGAAATACACCGATGGCCTCAAGCAGTTTGAAGCTTCGGTAAAGCTCAATCCTACCTATAAAGCCGCTCAGCTTAATATTGTGCGTACTTATATGACGCAAAAACAATATGATAAAGCGATTGCCTATCTCCATAAGGTTGATGATGTATTTGAGAAGAAAGACGCTCAAATATCTTATGGCCTGTTCCAGGCATATCTCACCAAAAAAGATATCGATACTGCTTCAACCTGGTTAGATACAACGCTAAAAAGAGATCCTGGCTTTGAAGCGGCGGTTATAGCGACTATCGACAAGCACTTGAGTAAGAATGACTTGTCTCAGGCAGTTGCTTTAGCGAACGAGTTTGTTGTTAACAAACCCGAGAGTGCAGAAGCTTTCTTCCAGTTGGGTCGAGTTTACCTGGCTTATCGAGATAATAGTGAGTTGAGTAAAGCCATTGAGGCTTTGCAAAAAGCAGCAAACTTAGGACCTAAAAACTTAAAGTATACGCGTATTTTAGCGAGTGCCTTCTTGCGCGAAGGTAACCGTTCTCGAGCACTAGATGCCTATGAGCGATTCTTGGTTCAGTCACCAGATAATGTTTTTGCTACAACCGCAAAGGTTCGACTATTAATTGCGGATAAAAAGTTTAATAAAGCGAACCGAGTTGTTGACAGTTTGTTACAAAAAGCGCCAACCAAAGCTATCGGTCTGGAGTTAAGTGGTGATGTATTATTGGCGCAGCAGAAAAAAGGTGAAGCCAAAGCAAAGTATCAAGCTTCTTTTAAAACGCAGCCGACGGCTCGTGTTGCTCAAAAATTGCATCGTGCTTATGTCGATTCTGCCGAAGTTAAGCAGGCCGAGTTGGTTCTTGATGAGTGGTTAAAGAGCAAGCCTGATGATATCAGTTCTCGCTTTATGCTTGCTGATTTTTATCAGCGTGAGAAAAAAGCGTCAAAAGCCATGAACCATTATCAAAAAATATTGGAGATACAACCGAAAAACGTATTTGCCATGAATAATCTGGCCTGGATGTACATGGAAGCAGGCGATAACAAAGCCGTTGCTTTAGCCGATAAAATTGCCGAAATGGGGCCAAAACGAGCTGATATTTTGGACACTGTTGGTTGGATATACGTCAAGTTTAAGCAACCTAAAAAAGGCCTTAAGTTATTAGAACAGGCTGTTGCTCTGGATGGCAACTTACGCGAAGTTCGCTATCATGCCGCAGTAGCGCATTTTGACTTGGGGCAAAAAAGCAAAGCCAAGTCGCTAATTGAAGAGCTTGTGAAGTCTGGAAAGCCCTTTATGGGGCAAGATGAAGCTAAAAAGCTACTGAAAAAACTATAGTACTACTAATTATTTGATGTTCTTTGTTATTACAGAGCTGTAGCAGAAAACTATCATTGATAATTTTTTGCTACGGCAAGGAACTGTAATAACTTTTTGGGGGATATGTTCCTCTTTTGTTTCCATTACTTTAAAGGGATGAGTCAGTTATGAAAAAGCAGCATAAGTTTATCGTTGCTTCAACTTTATCTATCGCACTTGGATTATCTGGGTGTAGCGATCAAGAACTTAGTATTGATGAGTTGAAAAGTAAGGCCGCAGAAGCCACAGCTGCAAAAGATTATAAAAGTGCAGTTATCTTTTATCGAAACCTCATTACCAAAGAAAATCTTGCCGAGTATCGTCTGCAACTTGCTGCCATTTATATGGACACATTTAACTATGCCGCCGCAGAAAAAGAATTAGAAAAGGCACGCGAGTTAAATGCTGCTGCAGCTCAATGGTTAGTTCCATTGTTAAAGAGTTGGTATGTTCAGAATGATACCGTAAAAATTCTTGCTAACTTTAAAGATTCAGACTTTAAATACGATGATCTAAAAGGTGACTTATCAGCTTTTAAAGCATTAGTTTATTTTAAGCGCAGAGAACTAGAAAAGGCAGCTCAGCAAATCACTGAATCATCGTCATTGTACGGAGATGGTCAAGTTTTGAAAATGGCTTTGGCGCAACAGCTGTTTTTGGATGGGAAAGCCGATGATGCCCTGACACTGTTAAACAAAATTGATAACCAATATCTTGATAGCGAAAAACGATTGCTTAAAGCGAGAATATTGAGCAACCAAAATAAACTTCGCGATGCTGAGAAAGAACTTGCAGCAGCTCATGAGCGCTATGTTTTTGATCCTCGCATTTTGGTTCGTCACACCAACATCTTGCTGGTGTTAAAAGATAATGAAGCCATCGAGAAAAACATCAAGGCATTGCAGCAACGCTTTCCTGGTAGTTTGCAAACCGTGTTGATGGATGCAAAATGGAAGTTTATTAATAATCAAAATGTTGAAGCCAGAGATTTGTTGCAAAAAGCGTTGGCGATCTCTCCTGAGCATCCTGAAGCGAACATGTTTATGGGCTTGGTTAGCGGTCGTTTAGAGCAATGGGACAAAGCGGCCAGCTACCTTGGCGAAACTCTAACGCGCTTCCCCGGTCACAAGAAAACAATTGAAGCTTTGGCTCAGGTTTATATGTTCGGCCTGAAGCAACCAGAAAAAGCCGTGCCAGTACTGGAGACTTACGCGCATCGCTTTAGCAATGACTTTACTTATCAATCGCATTTAATCGATGCGTTGATGGCCACGGCTCAGTATGACAAAGCCCTGAAATTGATTAATAGCCTACTTGAAAAGCGTCCTGATCTTAAGGCATTACAAGCCAGTAAAGCACTGGCTGTATTTCAATTAGGTGATCGTCAAAAAGCGGTTGATGCATTAAAAGGGATCTCGGGTTCAGGACTGGCATCTAATTTATTGTTGGTTAAGCTATACCTTCAGGATAATAAATTTGTAGAGGCCGATAAGCTGCTCAGAGAGTTAAAAGAAGGGAACCCAGATCATCCAATGGTGCTGGAGCTGGAAGCTAAATACGCACTGTCTGTCGGAAAAGAAGATAAAGCCTATCAATTGTTGGATCAAATTGTTACTCGCTTGCCAAAAACAAAAACGGCCTGGCAATTAATGGCAAAGATTCAGGTTGATGCCAAGAACCTGGAAGGTATTGATGATCTCATTAATCGTATGAGTCAAACATTCGAGAATGATACCGATGTATTGATGCTCAAATTAGAAAGTGCGCGTTTACGCAAAGATACTGCACAAGTTGGAGAGTTGCTGAATGCGATATGGGAAAAAGACAAAACTAAAGTGGCCGTGGGCCGTCGTTTGGTGAATAGCTATCTGGTGAGTGATCCTTATAAAGCAGAATCTGTTGCCAGAGAGATGCTAAAAAGTAACCCTAATAGTGCTGATGCCTTGTTCAATTTGGGTAAAGTAATGCTGCGGTTGCGCAACCTTGAGGAAGCTGTGCAGTACTTTATTCGGGCTAAAAATCTGGAAACCAATAATCCTGCACACTATCTGGCCTTGATTGAAACCTATTTGGCAAAAGATGAACCCAGTCGTGCTGATGACCTGTTTAATGAGGCTTTAATTAAGTTTGCCGATAACTCTATGGTTAAAAGCGCTTATGCAAAAGCATTGGCCCGTAAAGGAAAGTTTGACGAAGCTTACATTGTTGCGGCGACCTTGCCTGAGAAAAACTTATCGTTGCCTTTGATGGCGAATATTGCCTTATCAAGCAAAGATTTTGAGAAAGCGCTGGATTATGCTTCGCAGGCTCGTAAGTTAGGTGACTCAAAAGAGCTGGCTGTACTTACTAGCCGAATACTAAATGCCGATGGCCAGGCGCAAAAGGCGATAAAAAATCTAGAAGGCTGGATCACGAGCAACGAAGAAAATAGCGATATTAGTTTTCAGCTATCGAACTTGAGGCTTGAGCATAAGCAGCATAAAGAAGCGCTAAAAGGGTATCTGGAATTATTAAAGCAGCACCCTGAGAATATGGTATTGCTTAATAACATCACCTGGCTTTATGTTGAGTTAAAAGACCCAGAAGCACAAAAGTACGCGCAAAAGCTACGTGTGCTTAACCCTCAACCTCCTGTATTTATTGACACTATTGCTTGGTCTGAAATTTTATTTGGCGATCCAGCAAAAGGTGTGAGTGAGCTGGAGCAATTGTTTGCTCGTAAGATTTATTTTCCGGAAGCCAGCTACCACATGGCTATCGGTTACCTAAAGATCGGAAAGAGTGATCAGGCAAAAACCATTCTGGAAACGCTTAGCCGCAATAAAGGAAACACTCAAATTGCGCGTATGGCAAAAGATAAGTTAGCTGAATTATCTGGATAAGCACCCAAGTTACCCAGCCATGATAGCTGGGTAACTTTCTTTCACAGGCTATTGGATAAATTTTTGACAGGGGTTGTTAACGGTGATTATAAGGGAGCTCTCACTTTAAATTTAAAGCACATCGCCTTTGTGAGATAGCTATCGATTATGACCTATCTGTTGCTCAAATCTTTTCTTTTGATTTATTCACTGTATAAGAGGCCTACCTTTAATTGAGAGTGAATATTATTTTCTATCGTAAAAACAATAAGTTATGCTAAGCTACGAGAGCAAGCTACGAGAGCAAGCTATGAGCCGAGAGATAGTAAAGTAAGTCGTATTGGGAAATGAGTTAATTTAATGTCGATTAATTTTACAGGCATAGATTGAATTATGAACAGAGAAATAAAAAAGTCTTTAGAATCAATGGGTTGAATTGTTGGCACAGGCATTGCTTTATACTTGACTAACTAGACAACTGAGATGTTACGGTAAATATCGTAAACAGGGACAAACCAGGAGAAGCTCGGAAATGAAGAAATTAACGAAATTATTTATTGGAATGACTTTGGGTGCATTGTCTGCTATCCCAGCTAGCGCAACTCCAGTTTTTGGCGGTGGCTTGCAGGCTGGTTTAGATGCGGCTTCTCAGGACGGAACTTTCAGCCAGGACGTAAATGCTGATCAGTATAACCCTGACGAAATCTGGACACTGGACGCCGTTAGCTCTGGTAACGCAGTAATGATGTTTGAGTTTGCTGGTTTTGCTAACTCTAACACCATGGGTATCTACCAGATTGGTAACACTGGCGTAACGCTAGAATTATTCTCTGGTGCAGCTTCTCAAGGTTGGCATACAACTCTGTCTCAGACAGGTAACGTGTTCACTGCAACTTATTTCGATGAGAACGATGTTTTCATGGGACAAAGTTCAGCAGCATTAAACGCTAGTAACTTTGGTTTCTACCTAACCGCTGGCCAAAATACTTTCTACTCTCAAGCAGACTTGAACAGCGATGCAGCTGCTGACGGTACAACTGACCACTTGGTGACTTACCAAGGTGATAACTCTGAAATGATGGACCCAGACGGTGACGGCTTCTACGGTCAGTTCACTGACAACAACTTCATCTTGGCATGGGAAGATTTGGCATTAAACGCTTCTGACCGTGACTACTCAGACATGGTTGTTATGGTTGAGTCTTTCATTCCTGTTCCAGAGCCAGGCACTTTAGGTGTACTAGGTTTAGGTTTATTAGGTTTTGGTTTGGCACGTCGTAAGCGCGCTTAATCATTAAACTGAAAAGACGTATAAAAAAGCCTCTCGATTGAGAGGCTTTTTTGTTTTTTATTCATGAGCATTTTGGGAACTATGAAATCGATCAATATATCGGTATTAAAAATTGAGTAGCATATAAACAGGCGATGTCCACAAATTTTACATTGCTTATTGTTATAAAAACGGAATTCTTTAAAACATAATACAAATCATGGACTTATAAAATTGGCACGTCTTTTGCTTTCATGGATGGGAAAATTTTATTTTCAAATGAATTGACCTTCACTGGTCACAAGGAACTCAATCAGGAGAAGTACTTAAAATGAACAACTTAGCAAAATTATTTGTTGGAATGACGTTGGGTGCATTGTCTGCAATCCCAGCTAGCGCAACCCCTGTTTTAGGCAGCGGTCTGCAAAACGGTTTGAACGGTGCTGCTCAAGACGGTACTTTCAGCCAGGACGTAAATGCTGATCAGTATAACCCTGATGAAATCTGGACATTGGACGCTGTTAGTTCTGGTAACGCTGTAATGATGTTTGAGTTTGCTGGTTTTGCAAACGCTAACACTATGGGTATCTACCAGATTGGTAACACTGGCGTAACTCTAGAGTTATTCTCTGGTGCTGCTTCTCAAGGTTGGCACACTACTCTGTCTCAGACAGGTAACGTGTTCACTGCGACTTACTTCGACTCTAACGATGTTTACATGGGTCAAGCTTCAGCAACTTTGAACTCAAGCAACTTCGGTTTCTACCTGACTTCTGCTCAGAACAACACGTTCTACTCTCAGGCAGACTTGAACAGCGACGCAGCTGCTGACGGTACAACTGATCACCTGGTAACTTTCCAGGGCGACAACACTGAAATGATGGACCCAGACGGTGACGGCTTCTACGGTCAGTTCACTGACAACAACTTCATCTTGGCATGGGAAGATTTGGCATTAAACAACTCTGACCGTGACTACTCAGATATGGTTGTTATGGTTGAGTCTTTCATTCCTGTTCCAGAGCCAGGCACTTTAGGTGTTTTAGGTTTAGGTTTGATCGGTTTTGGTTTGGCACGTCGTAAGCGCGCTTAATCATTAAACTGAAAAGACACATAAAAAAGCCTCTCGATTGAGAGGCTTTTTTTTGTCTGGCGTTTAAGCTTCCATTGTTTTCAAGCCATCTTCAGTGGCCAAAATAAGCGTGTCGGCACTTCTCGCCGCGAATAAACCGTTAGTTACAACACCAACAATTTGATTTATCTTTTGTTCAAGCGCGATAGGCTCAATGATTTCCATGTTATGAACGTCGAGAATAATATTACCGTTATCTGTCTTAAAGCCTTCTCGATAGACAGGGTCGCCCCCCAATTTGACTAACTCTCTGGCAACATGGCTTCTGGCCATGGGTATGACTTCTACCGGCAGTGGGAAGTCTCCCAACTGTCTAACCAGTTTTGATTCATCGGCAATACAAACAAACTTATCTGCAACAGCAGTGATGATTTTCTCTCGAGTTAAAGCACCGCCACCGCCTTTAATAAGCTGTAACAAGTGGTTAGACTCGTCCGCACCATCAACATAGACAGGGATGCGATCGATACTGTTTAAGTCGAACACCGGAATTCCATGACTTTTAAGTCGCTCTGTTGACGCTTCTGAGCTGGATACTGCACCTTCAATAAGGTGCTTTTTGGCAGCTAAAGCATCAATAAAATAATTGACGGTTGAGCCTGTGCCTACACCTACTATTTCTTCTTCTACGATATATTTGACGGCTTCTTCGGCAGCCAATTTCTTTAATTCATCTTGTGTCATAGTGATTTCTCAATGATCCTGCTGGCAGTCATTCTATCAGACAAAAAAGAGGGCACCTTATGGTGCCCGTATTGGATGCTTCTATTATAAGCGGTTCGTCGGTTTTCGTAACCTCTTATTATCTTCGAGGTACGATAGCGTAGTTAGGATAAGCAGTATAGTCTGGCTTTACACTGCGGCTCTGGAATCGTTGCCAGGCTTCTTCTGCTCCATCTATACCAGAGTCCACAGCGGCAGCTAGCGCGATTTGCAGGTTGGATGGGAAGCCCGTGGGAGAGCTTGAATATCCAATCATTTCTTTAGCTTGCAAACCTAGTGCATCACCTTGAGCCTGACTCGCACATGCGGTACCTGCGTCATCAAAACCACCGCCCCAGGGAATCTCTTGTCCGTTGGTATTGGTGTACACATCAGCGATTTCATTAAACATCGCCTCGCCTTGGGCTGGCGCGATTAACACATGGTAAGCCGAAGCGAAAATCCAGCAGTAGCTATCGTTATTTTGAGTGCCGTAGCCCATACGCTGAACAGGAAACTTCGCTTTCCAATCAAGCAGAGGTCTTGCTTCAGTGTAATCAAGGTCAACCAATGAACCGATAGCCCAGGTGAAGAAATCATCCATCCAGGGAGAAGCCGTTGGATGAGAGTAGTTAGGGATCATGGCACCGTAAGAGTTAGGCTTAGCCGTAACATACAGCTCATGATAGTAATCCAGGTTGTTGGTCAGGATGGTGGAGAAGTAGTTTTTCATGGGGTGGTTGTCGGGCGTAATGAAAGCCGTTTGACCAAGGGTTCTCATTGACCATGCCTGCGCTCGGTCCTGCATATCGACACCAAAAAGACCTTTATCATGGCTTCGATAGTTGGGATTCATTTCGAGCAAATTGTAAGTCGACCAGAAGTGTAACTCTTCTAGATAGTAGTGATCTCCAGTGACAAGATAAGGAACGTAAGCCAATGATGGCTGGTGAGCGGTGTCTGCAGTGTAAGGCACAACGCAATCCTCGGGGCCTAATTCGCACAGAGCGGTATGCTCATTCAAACCCGTGTTAGGATTGTTCGACATGTTCACGTTCCAGAAAGACGACGCATAAGGATAGTCGACGATGGACAGTGGCAGTCCGGTATTTTTGTCGCGGTAGTGAATAGGCCAGGAAGCTGCCTGATTACCCATTCCTAATGCTGCAGTTTTGGCGCGGCGATCTTGGCTTAATAAGTAAGTGGCTGCCCAGCGAGGGAGTGGTCCTATATCAGGACGAGCGCCCGTAGTTGGCATTTTAGCATTGGCAAAACCTAAACCCATTGGTCCAATTTTGTTGTAGGTAAACTCGTTACCGCCAGTTCCCATGTGTACCAGATAACCATCGTCTGTCACTGCGATGTCAACGTTTTGGTCCTGCCATTCGGTGGCGTAGTATTCCAGTTGAGCAGGAGCAATGTTATCTATCAGTGCGGGATCATAGTTAGGAATCGCACCTGTTTTAATCAGGTATTGAGCATCATGGGCAATATGCAGTTGTGGAGCGGCTGAAGTCCAGAATTCTTTTCTCCAGCGAGTGCTGCGTAAGTGCTTCAAGTTATTTTCTGTGTGAACAACCTGATTGTTAATAGAAAAGGTGGCTGTGTAGGTGAAGTTTTGAGGGCTTGTTTGATAGGCCCAGTTGTTTTCTACCGCAGCACTGATCCAGATGTTATCTAGGTTACCGTATACTCGAATATTAAAGTTAGCAGCCAGGTGGGGGTGTTCAGAGTTACCATTTTTAAAGCTGCCATTCACGTACCACTCATTAGCGACTGGGCCTGCTAACCAAGCGTTGGCTTGTGCTTGCAACATAGTTTTAGCCGAAGCAGTATAAATCACACCATTAACATTGAGCTCGATGGTGGCGTCAAAGTTACTCGCCAGCAAGTCATTGAGGCCAGCTGAGGTAGCACTTGGGCTTGTGTTAACAGGAATGAGTTCGCCAGCCAAAGTGGTATTGGCACCGAGCTGTGGAATAACACCTGAGAAAATTGCATGACGCAGAGAGCCATCTTTATAGGTTGCTTTTGCATCCGTCTGAACGGCGATAATGTTGCTTTCATCTTCTAGCTGAAAAGCAAATTGTTGATTGTTTTGGTAGGTTCCTTTTTCAAACACATAAGCAAATGTGACGGGAACATTGGTTTGTTCAGAACCACTGATACTTTGAAACGAAACTTTTTGTCCTGTTGCGGGAGCAACAGCAGCGACAGTTCGGCTAACCTGGTTACTGTCTTCGGTTCCGTCATTAACGGTTAGTCGAAGCTCGTAGTTACCTGCGATATCGGGTGTAAATGAGGTATCTTCTTGATTGTTGCTGCTTAATGAAGCTGAGGAGCCGTCTGGTGCTACCAACTGCCAACTGTAGGTCAAACTGTCATTATCGGCATCGGAGCTGCCAGAGCCGCTGGCATTCACCACATTATTGATGATAACTGAATCTGTGACTGATATTGCTGCAACTGGGGCCGTATTAGTGTCACCACTGCCGCTTCCACTACCGTTGCCGTCTCCATTGCCATTACCATCCGATGGTTGTTCGCTTGCTGGGGCTTCGTCTGAGCCTCCACCTGAGCATCCAAAAATAAGAGCAGTACTGAGAATTACGACTGCTAATCTTGTAACACCATTCTTCAACATGACTAACCCCACTACGTCAGTGTGTATCTATAAATATAGCAAATGTGTTATCGGCCAAAGCTAAATATTTTGACTCTTGTTTCATTTGCTTGCGGGGTTATGCACAAAAAAAAATTAAATATCTCAAAAAACAGTGAATTAGCTCACAAAGCCCGTGTAGCAAGGGATCTAGGACTTAGCCTTTTCCTGATTCCATTGCCAGGATATGTTCCCACTGTTGCTCTGTTACAGGAACAATAGACAGACGACTGCCTTTTCTGGTGAGGGCGAAATCCCCTAGTTGAGATTCCTCTTTGAGTTCTTGTAAGGGGATTTCTCTTTTAAGATGACGCTTATATTTGACGTCGACCATAAACCATCGAGGATTATCAGGATCGCTTTTTGGGTCGTAATATTTTTCTTCGGGATCAAAGGCGGTTGTGTCTGGGTATCCTTCTTTGACTATTTCCATAATGCCGACAATTGCTGGAGGCTTACAGTTGGAGTGATAGAAAAAGGCCAGATCACCTTTTTTCATTTGATCACGCATCATATTTCTTACTTGATAGTTCCTAACACCATCCCACGGCTCTCGGCGTTTTGGGCGTGCTTTTAAATCATCAATGCTAAAGGCGTCGGGTTCCGATTTCATTAACCAGTAATTCATTAAGTGTTCTCTTTAGGCGATCATCTTCATAGCAGTATAGTGACTTGAAGCTCGAGATTCAGTAACCAATATTGCGAATACTGAGTAGATAAAAAAACTTGTCCATGAGCTTGATTTTTCACGAATCAGTGCTTGCATAACCGCCAGAGATAAGTGTAAAGTGGGGCTCGCCTGGTTACTCCTTAAACTATAACAATATGAGAATCGGCGATTTAAGGAAGACTGCTCAGTAGGGATACCGCTAACATAACAATAACAATGGGTTGTCCCATTTGGTTTGGAGAGCGCCATGAAACGCAAACCAGATGTTCTGGTCTTACTGGCTGCGTTGCTCGGGGTTGGAATTGCAGTGTCCAGTGTCGGTAACACGAAAGAGATTGACAATAGTGTTGCTCAACCACAACTAGCCCAAAGCACTCAGATAATAGATCAGCGACAAAAATAATAAGAAATAACCCCTACCTCAGGGTGGGGGAGTTTTCTTTTGTTCTCCAAAAAGTACTTTTTTCCTACGCTACTTTTAATCCTTGATGTCTCAATTAGTTTAAGCGCAATCTATCCAGCAAAAGAATAGAAATTATCCGGAGTTGCTACGGCATCTAACGGTAAGTCCCAGGCTTCCGTAGGCAGTGTTTCCACCTTTTGCTCTTCGAGCGCGATCCCTATAAATAAGGGACGATGTTTTTGCTGGCTAAGATGAGCGAAAGTACGATCATAAAATCCACCTCCCATCCCTAAGCGTCCCCCTGAAGTATCAAACGCAACGAGCGGAAACAGTACTATATCTAACTCGCTGACTCGACAGGCTTGATGATGGACTCCTGTAGGCTCATCAATGCCATAGCGATTAGGAGCAAGTGATGATTGTTCGGTGTAGGGCACAAACCAGAGTCTGTTGGGAGGCAGGGGTTTTAAGTGAGGTAAAAAGACCTGTTTTTGTAGTTGCCAGCAGAGAGTAATGATGTGGCAGAGTGATAGTTCGCCATCTTGAGCCAGATAACAGGCAACTCTTTCGGCTTGTTGAAAAGCTGTGGATAATTGAAGTTGTTGGGCAAGCCCCTTGGCATAGAGCTGATGCTCGTTACCTGACAAGGATTGTCGCAGTTGACGCATCTGTCGCCTAAGCTGAGCTTTTTGCTGGGAATGGGTGGCCGAATCTGACATAAATTAAGAGGTATTTATACTGCGCTACCCGGATAAGCCGCTTCAGGTAAAGGCCCAGAACCCGAAGTTCCAGGTGGGATTCATGGTAACAGATCAGGCTTCCCGGTACATGCCGGACTTGCACACCACTGAAAACAGCTAGAAACCCTGAGATAGTATTATCGGCTCAAGGACGTTCTCTGAATAACGAAAAATCCAGGTAACACATTAAGTGCTATGTTAACTCCATCTGGCTATCAGAAGCTAGTGCCTCTTCTATTTTTGTTGTTAGCGCACTGATTTTTTGAGTGTCGCCATTGTCTTGCGTTAGAGGAGCGTTGTGCATTAACTCATAAGCGAGATTAAGTGCTGCCATTACGGCGATTCTTTCGGTGCCAACAACTCGACCACTGTTGCGAATTTCTTTCATTCTTTGGTTAAGTAACTGTGAGGCTTCGCGCAGTCGATCTTCTTCTTCTGGAGGTGTACTAAATTGATAGTCGCGCTCCAGAATACGAATATTAACACTGTTAGTGGTTGGATCTGTCACGGGGTCTCCATGGTGCGTAAGCGGTGAACAATGGTTTCGATCTTTTCGGTCGCTAATTTATTTTTTTCGAGCAGGCGCGCTCGATCAGCGATCAGCTCTTCTTGCTTAACGCGAAGCTGTCGGTTTTCACTCTGCAACTGATGAAAGCGCTCCAGCAGTTGTTCAACACGGCTTTCAAGTTGAATTATTTCTGAATTTTCCATAGCAAGCTATTGTTTTTTATACTGGTTCAAATATAGAGCGCCGCGCTTTCCGGGTCAATGATATAATCACCCCCAACGTGCCGATTTGATGGCAAATTTATCAAGAGCAGCCTACATAAAGAGATAGTTACATGGCCAGTGATAGTATATTAACATTTGATGATCTTGAAGAAGTTCTTACCTCTAATGACTCCGAAACAACTGCCAGTGAGCTTCAGGGAATGGTCTGTGGACTGTTTTCTGGCGGCATGCCAGCGCAAAGTGACGATTGGAAAGCACTTGTTATTCAACAAGTTAATGAGCATGAGCCTCTGGTAGATGGTTCTATGGAACGCTTGAACGCATTGGTTCAGGACGTTGTTGCAATGCTGTTTCAAGATATTTTTAATCTGGATCTACTACTGCCAACGGATGATTGTCCTTTGATCGATCGTCTAGAAGCTTTAAGTCAGTGGTGTCAGGGATTTTTATTAGGGTATGGGTTGCAGATTGGCGACAAGCAGCCAGACAGCGAAGATCTTCAAGAAGCCGTTAAAGATCTCTCCGAAATTGCCATGGTAGATCTTGATATCGAAGAAGATGAAGAAATGGAGCAGGCTTTTTTCACGGTTTATGAACATGTTAGAGTAGCCGCTCAAGTGATTTTTGTTGAGACCAATACGCCTCAACAAAAGCCAGAGGATGATCTGCCAACCTCTCAGGATACCGTGCACTAGTGCTATCGAAATGAATCGATGCTGCACTTTTGTTATTTCGCGCTACTGACTTTTCTGTAGGAGTTTTTTCATGATAAGTCGTCAGGAGTTTGCCCGTCGTCGCGCCCATCTTATGCAAAGTATGGGGCCTAACAGTATTGCTATCATTGCTTCATCTCAGGAGCAGGTGCGCAGTCGCGATGTGGATTATTTGTTTCGTCAAGACAGCGATTTTCATTATCTTTCTGGCTTCCCGGAGCCGAATGCCATTATGGCTTTGATCCCTGGTCGTGAGCACGGCGAGTTCGTGATGTTTTGTAACGAGAAAGATCTCGAAATGGAAACCTGGCATGGACGTCGTTATGGAACCGAAGGGGCCTGCGCTACGTTTGAAGCGGATGATGCCTTTCCAATTGATGATATTGACGACATTCTCCCTGGCATGATGGAAGGGCGCGACCGAATATTCTACGAGCTGGGTAAACGGCCTGAGTTTGATCGACGGGTGATCGATTGGGTTAATAAAATTCGCACTCAGGTAAAAAAAGGCGCGCAGCCTCCAGGCGAGTTTGTTGATCTACGTCATGCGCTTCATGACATGCGTCTGTTTAAATCCAGTGCTGAGGTCAAGCTGATGCGTCAGGTGACTGAGATTGCTGCGGATGCTCATTGCCACGCAATGAAAGTCTGCGAACCGGGTATGACAGAGCTGGATATAGAAGCTGAGCTACACCACCAGTTTGCTCGCCGTGGGGCGCGTTTTCCAGCTTATCCATCGATAGTTGCCAGTGGTGATAATGCGTGCATTCTGCATTACACCGAGAATCATTCTAAGCTGAAAAACGGCGACTTATTATTGATTGATGCTGGGGCTGAGTTACATAACTATGCCTCCGACATTACTCGAACTTTTCCTATTAATGGCAAATTTTCTCGTGCGCAAAAGCGAGTTTACGAGATTGTCCTCAAAGCACAGCTGGCAGCCATTGAAGAAGTAAAGCCAGGTAATCACTGGATGCAGCCTCATAACAAAGCCGTTGAAGTATTAACGGTAGGTATGGTGGAGCTTGGGTTGCTCAAAGGTGAGCTCGATAAGCTCATCGAAGCAGAAGCCTACAAACGATTTTATATGCACAAAACGGGACATTGGATTGGGCTGGATGTTCACGACGTGGGTGATTATCAAATTGATGGTGAGCCACGAGTACTGGAACCCGGCATGGTAATGACCGTTGAGCCTGGTATGTATATTCCTGCAGACAGCCAGGGAGTTGATAAGTCTCTATTGGGCATTGGAGTGAGAATTGAAGACGATGTATTGGTGACTCCCGATGGCCATGAAGTTTTGTCATCTGGAGTGCCTAAATCTGTTGAAGAAATCGAACAACTCATGAGTGCATAAGCCGAGAAGATACGATGCAGTCACATTATGATGTGGTGATTATTGGTGGTGGTATGGTTGGAGCCAGCATGGCGCTGGCACTGTCGGTATTGCCTTTGTCTATTGCTGTAGTAGAAGCATTTCCACCACAAGGTCAGCAACAGCCTAGCTTTGATGACCGTTCGGTGGCGCTCTCGTCTGGCTCTGTGCGCATCTTGCAGACGATGGGGTGCTGGGATGCATTACAGCCAGGCTGTGCGGCCATCGAGCACATTCACATCTCTGAACGTGGGCAAGCGGGTTTATGCCGTTTACATGCCAGTGATTATGATTTGAAAGCGCTAGGTTATGTGGTTGAAAATCGTTTTGCTGGTGAGGTTTTTTATCAGCGTATTGCCCGTCAGCCACAGATTGAGTTAATTTCTCCGGCAAAGCTGATTTCTATTCAGCAAGATGCTCATCAGGTAACGCTGGGGTTAGAGACTGCTGACGGTCATAAAAAACTAAGTGCCCATTTAATGGTCGCAGCCGACGGTACCCAGTCAAACAGCGCTCAGTTGTTAGATTTGGTATATCAACAAACTCAGTATGAACCAATGGCGCTGATCAGTAATATTGCTACCAGTGTGCCTCACAAGAACTGGGCGTTTGAGCGTTTTACTCCTTTCGGGCCACTGGCTCTATTGCCACTAACGCGTAATCGTATGTCCTTGGTCTGGTCTATTGATGCTGCAGATAAAGAATCCTTGCTAAGCATGTCTGATAAGGAAGTCTGCGCACAACTCCAGCAGAGCTTTGGTTATCGACTGGGTAAGATCCAACGTATCGGTCAGCGACATATTTATCCGTTGAGCTTAAAACAGTTACAGCAGGGTGTGGTGGGACGTGTTGTCTTTGTGGGCAATGCTTTGCATACGACTCACCCTGTAGCCGGACAAGGGTTTAATCTGGGGTTACGTGATGTCGCTGCGCTCGCTGAGTACATTGCAAAAGCGCACTATCAAAATCTAGATATCGGTGCTCAGGCGCATTTGCAGGCTTATTGGCAAAGTCGCCAGCCAGATATTCAGCAAACCTTGGCGGCCACGCACAGTCTGGCAGTTGGCTTTAGCCATCGTCATCCGTTAGCCATTGCTTTACGGAATGCAGCCTTGAAGGGCTTAGATATTTTCTCACCCGCTAAATCACTTTTTGCGCAGCAGGCAATGGGATTGCGTCATGATCTTCCCTTGTTAGCGCGAGGAGTTCCGCTCGAGCGAATTCAACAAAAAACTAAGGGAGTGGCTTATGGCTGAAAAAGTCGATATTGCCATTGTAGGCGCGGGTATGGTGGGGCTGGCTCTGGCCGCACTACTAAAGCAGCAGGGATTATCTATAACGCTCATCGATGCGCAGGATTTTCCGGCTCCGTCTGTTGACGGAAAATACGATAGCCGCGTCAGTGCTATCGCGCGTTCCAGTGAAAACATACTGCGCAATGTTGGCGCCTGGCAGCATTTGCCTCCTGGTCGCTGTACACCTTATGACGCTATGCGTGTGTGGGAGCAAAATGGCAGTGCCGAATTGCGCTTCAGTGCGCAGGAGCTAGCAGAGCCAGATCTTGGGTATATTGTTGAAAACTCGGTACTCCGACAGGCGCTAGTGAGCAGTATTGGTGATGAGCCCAATGTGCGTTTTCGTATGGCAACAAAGCTTGAAGAAGTCGAGTGGCAACCTCAGAAGGTCAAGCTGGTTTTGGCAAATGGTGAACGTATTGAAGCAAAATTGCTGGTGGGTGCCGATGGTGCACTCTCAAAAATTCGTCAGATGGGCGGATTCGAAACCGATGAGCTGAATTACCACCAATTAGCTTTGGTGGCGAACCTTCGCTGCGAAAACCATCATGAGCTAACGGCTTGGCAACGTTTTTTGCCTTCTGGCCCCATTGCTTTTTTACCGCTACCAGAAGCTAATTTATGCTCCATCGTATGGTCACTGGACAAAGAAATAGCGACTGAGATTTTGGCCGCTGAGCCTGAGGTGCAACAAAGTCGAATTGCTGCCGCCTTTGATTACCGGTTGGGAGCCGTCGAGCTGACGACGCCTTTGGCAGGGTTTCCATTAGTTGCTCGTCACGCCGAGCGTTACCTTGATCATCGAGTCGCCTTGATCGGTGATGCGGCTCATACGATTCATCCTCTGGCAGGGCAAGGTGTGAACTTAGGCTTTCTTGATGCGGCAGAGCTAGCTCAAGAGATTGTCAGTGCACATAAACAGCAAAGAGACATTGGTGATATTCGCTTTCTTCGTGCGTTCGAACGACGCAGAAAAACTCATAACCACCTGATCCAAAAGTCCATGACAGCACTCAATTGGGTATATGGCCAAAGTTTCCCTGCATTGGTGGTGGCACGTAATCTGGGGGTGAATCTATTGAATCAGCACCCTTTAGCGAAGGCTGAATTTATGCGCAGAGCGATGGGGATCAAAGGACATATTCCAGAGTTGGCCAAAGCTCAATAATCAAAAACAGTAGAAATTGAGAGGCAAAAATGTGCTTTTGAGCTAATTTTGTTGTCAGTTTATCGAATTTTATGATTTGGTTATTGAAGTTAAAAATAAGAATTATTATCATTTACTAAATTGTCGTTATAGAACAACGTAAGGATCCCCATGAAATTTCTCGCCAAATGTTTAGCTCTGGCCACTTTTGCCACTGCGATTCCGTCTCTTTCTGCGGAAGAAGTCTATGTTTACTCATCTCGTAAAGAGCACTTAATCAAGCCTTTGTTTGATATGTATGAGAAGAAAACGGGCGTAAAAGTTAAGTATGTTACCGACAAAGCTGCCCCTCTGATTGCGCGTCTAAAAGCAGAAGGCAAGCGTACTCCTGCCGACATGTTGATTACTGTTGATGCGGGTAACCTTTGGTTTGCAACACAGGAAGGTGTTTTAAAGAGCTTGGACTCTAAAGTGCTGGAAGAAAACGTACCTGCGCACTTACGTGATCCTAAAAATCATTGGACTGGTTTGTCAGTACGAGCGCGTACCATTGTTTATAATCCTGAGCGAGTGAAGCCAACTGAGCTTTCTACTTATGAAAACCTGGCCGATGCACAATGGAAAGGGCGTCTTTGTTTACGTACTTCTAAGAAAGTGTATAACCAGTCGCTGGTAGCCACTATGATGGCTAATAAAGGTAAAGAAGCTACAGAGACCGTATTAAAAGGTTGGATCAAAAACTTGGCAGCTAAGCCATTTTCAAACGATACCAAAGTATTGAAAGCCGTTGCAGCGGGTCAGTGTGATGTGGGTATCGTCAACACTTATTACTTTGGCCGTCTGATGAAGAAAGAGCCTGGCCTTAAGTTAGCCTTGTTCTGGCCTAACCAGAAAGATCGTGGTGTTCACGTGAATATTTCTGGTGCGGGTATCACTAAACATGCGAAGCATCCTGAAGCGGCACAGAAGTTATTGGAATGGTTATCAAGCGCAGAAGCGCAAGAACAGTTTGCTGGTTTGAATATGGAATACCCAGTTAATCCTAAGGTTGAAGCCGTTAAGAGTGTTAAGCAGTGGGGCGACTTTAAAGGCGACGTTATCAATGTGAATGAAGCGGGTAGACTACAGAAGCATGCTGTGAAATTAATGGACACGGTAGGCTATCGTTAAGATTGGCCTGAGTGTTTTTAAGTGCTTACCAAAAGCCGGTCTTTTTCGAAAGTCCGGCTTTTGTTTTATTGAGTGCGCTTATACAATATATCCAAAGTATTTCAAAGTGCAGGTAGGCAGCTAGCAAGTGAATCCTTGCTGCACCTTGAAAGGTGACGGGTAGAAGAACGTTCGTTGCTATTCACTCTTGATGGAACTCTTCCAATCCATAGAATCACAAAGTAGGCTAACTTTTGACCCACCAACTGGTTGCAGAACAATTACCTAAGCCCCCTGCTCAATCTTCTGATAATAAACATCTGATGTTGTTGCGTGTGAGCCTATGGGGATTGGCCTTGTTTGTTGCCCTACCATTTATTTGGATTTTGATGTCCTGGCAACAGATCGATGCTGAGTTGTGGCAACATCTTACTGATACTTTGTTACTGGAGCTGGTGCTCAATACGCTTCAGTTGGTTGTTCTGGTTGGCTTTGGGGTCGTGTTGCTGGGCGTGGGATTGGCCTGGCTGACGACCATGTGTGAGTTTCCTGGCCGACGCTGGTTGGATTGGGCATTGATGCTACCATTGGCAATGCCTGCTTACGTTCTGGCATTTGTAGTACTGGGGTTTGTTGATTTTGGTGGGCCTTTGCATCAATGGACGGGAGATATCAACTGGTTACCTGATATTCGCAATGGTTTTGGTGTCAGTGTTGTCTTAACGTTGGTGCTGTATCCCTACGTCTACATGATGTCTCGTGCATCGTTTTTGCAACAGGGATTGACTCATTATGAAACCGCTCGCAGCTTGGGAATGGGCCCCTGGAAAGCCTTTTTTAAATTAGCATTGCCGATGAGTCGTCCAGCCATTGTGGCTGGAACCAGCCTTGCCTTGATGGAAACGTTAGCAGACTTTGGCGCTGTTTCGGTATTCAATTTTAATACTTTCACCACTGCAATTTATAAAGCCTGGTTTGACTTTTTTAGTTTACAAACGGCGGCACAATTAGCCAGTCTGTTAATGATCTTTGTTTTGTTTGCCTTGTTAAGTGAGCAACGGGTCAGACAAAAGTTGCGTTACTATCAAACTCATAAAACCAAACAGCAAGGGCGTATTCAGCTCACTCATCGTTCACGCTGGCTGGCTTTTGGTTTTGCTTTTACTGTTTTTTTGCTCGCATTTTTATTGCCTTCTATCCAGCTCCTTGTATGGGCACTATCAAGTCTCGATGACTGGAACTCGAACTACTGGGAGTTGGTCGAGCATACTTTATTGTTAGGTGGCGGTGCAGGCGTTGTGACGGTTACGGCCGCTTTTCTGGCGGCATTAGCCCGGCATCTTTGTAAAGACAGCAGCATGAATCGACTGACCTCGTTTATTCGATTGGGATACGCTCTGCCGGGTTCGGTGCTGGCGGTTGGCATTATGCTGAGTTTGACCTTTATTGATAACCACCTGATTTATCCTCTGTTCGAAACGCTTGAGTGGGAGGCCCCATTATTGTCGTCTGGTGTTGCCGCTTTGTTGTTTGCCTATCTGGTGCGTTTTATCTCGGTGGCTTATGGGCCAATTGATTCCAGTTTCGAGAAAATGACACCTACACTGGCCGAGGTCGCGCGCAGCTTGGGAGCTTCGCAGCGCCAGGTGGTCACGCGTGTTTATTTGCCATTACTCAAGCCAGGTCTATTGACCGGATTATTACTGGTGCTGGTTGATGTGATGAAAGAGATGCCGGCCACTTTGTTGCTCAGGCCGTTTGGCTGGGATACCTTGGCCGTTAAGATTTTTGAAATGACCTCTGAAGGCGAGTGGGCGCGTGCTTCACTGCCTGCGATAACGCTGGTGCTCGTTGGATTGGTCCCGGTTATTCTACTCGTTCGCAAAACCGCTCGTTAAAGGGTTGGTGTTGGAAACACCAGTCTGGCTTCGAGTCCACCTTGTTGCCTGTTTCGCAGTAAAATTTCACCATCATGCAGCTCAACGATGCGCTTGACGATAGCAAGCCCGAGCCCTGAACCTCGTCCGGTTCTGGCTTCTTCTCCACGGGTAAAAGGCTGAAACAGTCGCTCCATATCTAAGTCGGGGATCCCCGTTCCGTTATCCTGAATAGAAATGACAACAGAGTCATCTTCGGTAAAGCTGTAGATCTCAACAGGAGGTTCGCCGTAGCGGAAGCTGTTCTCTATTAAATTGCCAATCAGTCGTTTCATGGCTAAGGGCTTAACTGGAAGCAATGGAATTTCTTGCAGATGGGTGCGCACATCCCGTTGGTGCAGTTGATTGAGTTCGGCAATCTGTTCAATCAGTTCATTCAGATCAATGTTGATATTGGCTTCGTCGCGTCCGTCACGAACAAATGAAATGAACTGGTCGATGATGGCATCCATGTCTTCGGTGTCCGAGATAATGCCGTTTTTTGTTTCCTCTTCTGCTTCTCCCAAAAATTCGGAGGCCAGGCGAATGCGGGTTATCGGTGTTCGCAAATCGTGTGAAATACCAGCCAGTAGCAAGGTTCGATCTTCTTCGAGCTGATGAACATCTCGCGCCATTTGATTAAATGCTTTGGTCACAGCACGCAGCTCGACAGCTCCCTGTTCTTTAAGCTGGCCTGGGTAGTCGCCACGGCCAATTTCTCGCGCAGCTAGCTCTAGTCGTTTTAAGGGGCGGTGTAACTGTTTGGCAAAAAGCCAGCCACCTAGCAGACTTAATACAAAAATAATCAGTAGATAGACTACCGGCGTAAAATAATTTAAGTAGTCGATGCGTACCGAGGGAATACGGATCCAGATGTCTTTTTGCTTGGGATGCAAAATCCAATAGTAGGCCATATCGGATTCTTCAATACGTAACTCAGAGCCCTCGCCCAGATGTTGAGCTAGCTGGTGAGACAAGCTGGCGTAATACAACGCATTATCAAGACCAGCCCCTTGCGCTTCTTTAAATTCATGAGCCGTGATCCCAGTGATTTCTTCAAAGGTGTGGCGCACTGAATCGGGCACATTATCTTGCTCGTGCAAGACAATGGTATTGATCTGATTGGCTAACTGTCGCATCAAGATTTCATTGTTCGGCTGCACCACCATAAAGGCCGTTACAAACAGGTACACAATTAAGTTTATGAACAGTAAGCCTGCGATAAGCAGCGCTGTGCGCCCGAAGGCGCCCTGGGGGAAGATTCTCATGCGGTTACTCGATGAACATCAGTGAGGTAGGAATGCCAATGTCTAATGAATAAAAAACGCTTTACTCGTTGCCGTCTGGAACAAATACATAACCTACACCCCATACTGTCTGAATGTAGCGAGGTTTGGCGGGATCGTCTTCTATCATACGTCTTAGACGTGAAACCTGGACATCGATACTGCGTTCTAGTGCGCTGTAATCTCGGCCGCGAGCCAGATTCATCAATTTGTCTCTTGAGAGGGGTTGGCGCGCGTGTGTGACGAGTGCTTTGAGCACTGCGAATTCGCCACTGGTTAATCCCATCACTTGCTCGCCACGGCTCATTTCTCGAGTCGCCAGATTGAGTTTGAAGTCACCAAACTCAATGTGTTTTTCTTCAGAGCTGGGAGCGCCTGGCACTTCTTTAGATTGACGTCGCAATACGGCTTTGACCCTTGCCAGAAGCTCTCGCGGATTAAATGGCTTAGCCAGATAATCATCGGCACCCAACTCTAAGCCGATGATGCGATCTACTTCGTCTCCTTTTGCCGTTAACATAACGATAGGAATCGAGTTGTCGTTAGAACGCAAACGACGACAGATAGACAGGCCATCTTCACCGGGTAGCATTAAGTCGAGTACGATCAGGTGGTAGTTTTCGCGTTCTAAAAAGCGATCCATCTGTTCGGCATTGGCCGCTGTTCTGACAATAAACCCTTGTTCTTTCAGGTAGCGTTCCAGCAAACTGCGTAAGCGCAAGTCGTCATCTACTACCAGTATTTTGGGGGTTTCTTCGCTCATGGCATCCATCCTGCTTTTGTGTTTTTTCTTTAAGGGCATGTTCAAAACGAGTTTTATTAGTCGCAAACAGCGATGATTTAAACGATATTCTTAGTGTAACCCTCATACAACTAAGAGCATCGCATAGGTTTGCGCCTTATGTCTCAAGTTATGACAAAAGTCTGAACCGCCCTGTGGCCAGCTTTTGTTAATGCTATCAATGTTTTATCCTCGTCCACAATCTTCTAAGTGTAAACAATTATTCAGCAAATTGCTTATATCGCGCAGCAGGTCTCCCCATTGTAACGCCCATTCGTTATAATCGCGCCACTTTGAACAAAACTCATCTAATGCCTGTCGCCATAAAAATGCTGCATTTTGTTAACACCAACTCACTGACCCTCTTGTTGAGCCTTGGTTCCTTGAACTGTGTGTTGATGGCATTTTTTGATGGCTCTGGTTATTAAATCTCCACTTTAGGAAATTGGTTACAGGATTCTGCTCATGTTCGATATTTCAAAACAGATCGCTGATGAATTAAGCGTTAAATCTCAACAGGTGAAAGCCGCCGTTGACCTATTGGATGAAGGGGCAACCGTACCTTTCGTAGCTCGTTATCGTAAAGAAGTGACGGGCGGTTTGGACGATACGCAACTGCGAACTCTGGAAGAGCGCCTTAACTATTTACGTGAGCTTGAAGACCGCCGAGCGGTTATTCTTAAAAGTATCACGGATCAAGAAAAACTTACGGATGAATTAGAAGCATCCATTAAAGCGGCGGCAACCAAGACAGAATTAGAAGATTTATACCTGCCTTACAAACCTAAGCGTCGCACCAAGGCTCAAATCGCGCGCGAAGCGGGCCTGGAACCTCTGGCTTTAGCGCTGCTGGAAGATGCGAATCTGGTACCTGAGCAACAGGCAGAAGGATATCTAAACGAAGAGCATAATATTGGCGATACCAAAGCCGCTCTTGATGGTGCACGTCAGATCTTGATGGAGAAGTTTTCTGAAGATGCTCTTTTGCTAGGCAAACTGCGCGATTACCTTTGGGATAACGGCTTTATTCGTTCTTCTGTGGTTGAAGGTAAAGAGCAGGAAGGGCGCAAATTCTCTGATTACTTTGAGTATTCTGAAGCACTCAACAAGATCCCGTCTCATCGCGCCCTGGCCATTTTGCGTGGACGTAACGAAGGTGTTTTATCCATTCAGTTAGTACCCAGTGCTGAGTTATTGGAAGATGAGAAAGCTTCAAACCCTTGCCAGTATATGATCGCTGAACATTTTAATATTAAAAACGAAAATCGCGCTGCCGACAGCTGGTTACAGTTGGTGGTTCAGTGGACCTGGCGCATTAAGTTGCACATGCATTTTGAAACCGAGCTGGTTGGTCGCATTCGTGAAAATTCAGAAAATGATGCCATCAATGTATTTGCCAACAACCTACGTGATCTCTTGATGGCTGCACCAGCAGGCTCAAAAGTGACTATGGGTCTCGATCCGGGTTTACGTACGGGTGTTAAAGTGGTGGTGGTTGATGACACCGGTAAATTGCTGACTCATACCACTATCTTTCCACACGCGCCGCAGAATCAATGGGATCAGTCGTTGCGTAAACTAAAAACCTTGTGCGAGATGCACAAAGTAAATTTGGTCAGTATCGGTAACGGTACGGCATCGCGCGAAACCGATAAGCTGGTGACAGAGTTACAGAAGTCTTCACCAGAGCTTAAGTTGGAGCGCATTATGGTCAGCGAAGCGGGTGCATCGGTTTATTCTGCATCAGAGCTGGCAGCACTTGAGTTCCCTGATCTGGATGTTAGCTTCCGTGGTGCGGTATCGATTGCACGACGTTTGCAGGATCCTTTGGCCGAACTGGTTAAGATTGAACCTAAGTCGATTGGTGTAGGCCAGTACCAGCACGATGTGAGTCAGAGCCAGCTATCTCGCACGTTGGGTGCAGTGGTTGAAGATTGTGTAAATGCGGTGGGTGTTGATTTAAACATGGCATCGGGTCCTTTGTTGGCGCGAGTATCAGGCCTTAACAAAACGCTGGCTGCGAATATTGTGCGTCATCGTGAAGAGCATGGCCGCTTCAAGAATCGTAAGCAGTTACTTGATGTAGAGCGTCTGGGGCCGAAAGCGTTTGAGCAGGCTGCGGGTTTCTTGCGAATCATCGATGGTGATAATGCATTGGATGCGTCGACGGTTCACCCAGAAGCCTACCCTGTGGTTGAGAACATCCTTGAGTCTTTGAATAACAAGCCCGTTAAAGACGTAATGGGTAATACCGATGTGATTCGTAAACTGATGCCAGAGAAATTTGTCACTGAGCAGTTTGGTGTACCTACCATAACCGATATCTTGAAAGAGTTGGAAAAGCCAGGCCGCGATCCTCGTGGTGAGTTCAAAATGGCGCGCTTTAAAGAAGGCGTAGAAACCATGGCTGACCTGAAAGAAGGCATGGAGCTGGAAGGGGCTGTGACCAACGTGACGGACTTTGGTGCCTTTGTTGATATTGGTGTGCATCAGGATGGTTTGGTGCATATCTCTGTGATGTCAAAGAACTTTATTAGCAACCCACGTGAGGTGGTAAAAGCGGGTGATATCGTTCGTGTTCACGTAACCGAAGTGGATTTGCAGCGTAAGCGTATTGGCTTATCGATGATTGGTCCTAATCCTGATCAGCAGGGTGGCGGACAAAAAGCGTCTCAGAAGCCTTCAGGCGGAGGACGTCGTCATCAAGGTGGCGGCAAGCAGCGTTCGCAAAAAAGTAACTCAGGTCCATCGGGTGCATTGGGTATGGCGTTGGCGGATGCTTTGAAAAAATCCAAGTAATGCTTGAGCAATACCCTTAGGCTTTGTCCTGATACTAAAGGCTGACTTTTGTTATAAGAGTCAGCCTTTTTTGTTATTTCACGATTAAATACGAAATGTCCTGCGGTTCGCATCTCTTTTGTAAATATTATATTTGTGAGATTTTTATACAATAGTTTAAAAAGACTTGAAGTGCTGTAAGCTCTTTTGGTGTAAGGAAAAACTAGTGAAATAGTGCTTTGTTTTTGTGCACCTGCACATAGAAAGGTGTAAAAAAATATTTGCAACTCATAATGCGGTTTGTTATAACGTTTTTGCGCTAGCGAATATAAAGAAGCCCAGAGGAACTGGGCCCTGCAGACTGGAAAACCTTTACAAGCCTCACATTATGTGGGGCTTTTTTATTGCCTGTAAAAAAGTAATAAAAAACATAAAAAAAGAGCCGCAGCACCGGGAAAAGCCACGACTCTATTATTAGGACACTGCAACCTGAAAAAAGGTTTCTTAAATCTTCAGTTTTTTGTTGGTCCTGCTTTCGTTACTCACTGCAAAACAGGGAAGACTTTTGCTAAGCACAACTCTGTGGTTATGATTGCTCGGCTTTCTTGAGTCGATTCTTTATGCGCCATCCGCTGATAAGCAATGCGTTAATCAGAAAAAATACCGCTGGTATCCAGCGCAAGTCAGATTCAATAAGAAAAATCAGTCCCAGTCCTAATACAAGATATATCGCGGGAAGCAGTTCATAGAAAACTCTGTTCAACATTCCGCTTATCTCCTTAAGCATGTTGGAAAATATTCCGTACCCATTTGTGCAAGTATAAGTATCAAATTTATGGCATTGAGTAAACTGCTTTGAGATAGATCAAGGCGAAATTCTCGCACTAGAGTAAAATTATTGTTATAACGAAGTATCAGTTCGGTGATATCGCGTTCGCAACTGGTTGTATTAACAGCTTTTTTGAACGTTTGTTGAGCAGTGGCGAAGACATAGAACAAGATGTTTGATAAGCATTTTGCGGTCCTGGTTTGTGGCGAGTTTTTAGAGGAGCGCAAAGTATCTAATGACCAACCGTTAAAAGTTGTGGGGGCGTGTTATGTCAATCAAGAATACCTTTGGTTTGCTTTATAATCCTGAGGCGCAATGGCAAAAAATATCCGATAAGAATCAGTCTATTGCCAAAACCTATTTTTCATTTCTTATCTTCATGGCGGCAATTCCACCTTCTGCGGCTTTTGTCGGTAGCACCTATGTGGGTTGGAGTATTGGCTTTGGCGAAGTCTCAAGGCTCACCACAGACAGTGCCATGATGCTGTCGATTGCCGCTTATTTTGCTATCTTGGTTGCCATTTTTGTTCTCTCGCTATTTATTCAATGGATGGCCAAAACCTATGGCGCTGATCCCTCATTAAAACGCTGTGTGAACTTGGCGGCTTATACTTGCACGCCGCTGTTCCTGGTTGGCATTTTTGGTGCCTACCCTATCTTGTGGCTGGATATGCTGCTGTCATTGGTGGCGATTGCCTGGGCCGTCTATTTGCTTTACTTAGGTGTGCCCATTTTGATGGGAATAGAAAAAGAGCGCGGATTTTTGTTTGCTAGTTCGATTCTTACGGTGTGTATGGTGATATTGGTTGGAATGCTAGCGGTCACCGTTGTGTTTTGGGGTTCTGGATTGACGCCTGTGTTTACGGGAGCTTAATCTTCCGCTCATCTGGAAAAAGGGGGGACTTGTCCTCCCCATTAAACTTTTATTTTTGGCGCTGGTCTTATTCCCCTAGTTAATCATCAGAGTGCTTTGCTATCATCCAGCGCTCCATTCATTGAGAAAATAAATAATATGATAATGTCTGATACTTTTTTGCGGGCACTTAATTCCCGTGGCTTTAGCTTTCTGGTGGCGTTTATATGTCACGATCTATTAGTTGCAGCCTATTATTTTCAATATGTCGAGGGGATGGAGCCTTGCCCACTGTGCATCTTTCAGCGGGTGATGGTGTTTTTTGTCGGTATTATTTTCTTGGCCAAAGCCTTACATGGTCCTCAACTTAGCAGTAAGTTTCAGTGGCTTTATTATAGTTTGAGTTCTATTTTTGCTGGGCTGGGCGCTTTTATTGCTGGCCGTCATGTGTATTTAAAATCGCTGCCTGAAGATCAGGTACCTGCTTGTGGTCCGGCTTTGGATTACTTGATGGAAGCCTTGCCGTTTCTAGAAGTGATTCAAGAAGTGCTGCACGGTTCGGGTCAGTGTGCGAAAGGTGATTGGACGCTAATGGGATTATCTATGCCTGGCTGGATGCTAGTAATTTTCAGCGGCTTTTTATTGCTCTCATTATTTGGACTCTACACTCGTTGGACACAGCGCAACGCTTAAACGAAAAGGGTTATTCGGAATTCAGGGGCAGTTCAATTTGCCCCACCTGGCCATCAACGGTTTTCTCTTCGAGCGCTACGGCGTCTCCCTGTATTGGTAAATAGATGCTAAAGCTGGTGCCGTGGCCCGGAGCTGACTTTAGCATCATCTGGCCACCAAGTTGCTCGGTGATAATAAAGTAGGAGACCGAAAGGCCCAGTCCTGTACCTGCACCTTCTTCTTTGGTTGTAAAAAACGGCTCAAAGACTCGTCGACGAATATGCTCGTCCATGCCTGGGCCATTATCTGTTATGTCTACCCGTATCGCTTGACCTTCTAGGCGCGTTTTTAATGTAATGGTGGGGGAGGCGACTTCTGGGTGTTGAGCCATCGCTTGGGCAGCGTTAATTAGCAGGTTAAGGAAAACTTGCTCCAATTGATTTTTTTGCGCCAGCACAGGGGGCAGATGTTCTTGATAGTCGCAATGGATATGTATGTTGCGAAAGTCGAATTTCTTCTTCTGGTTATAGTCTTTGGCGGCCAGCCGACGGGCAGACTCTAACGAGTGGGTCACATCGATGGCGGCATTTTGTCCCTGTGATGGGCGTGAGAAACTCAGCATGTCGCCTACGATATGAGCCGCACGTTCACCGGCTTCTCGAATCGCGTCGATAAACAGCGGTATTTTTTGCTCTGCAAGATATTGCTCGAGTAGATTGAGATCCAGATTGAGCTGTTTGGCCACTTTTTGATTGCGAGGAAACTCTACAGACAGGCGTCGCTGGATGTTTTGCGAGGACTGTAAAATAGCGCCTAAAGGATTATTGATTTCATGGGCCATCCCCGCGGCCAATCCTCCCAGAGACAGCATTTTTTCGGTTTGAACCAGCATTTCATCGATACGTACTTTCTCGGTAATGTCATCAATGCGGATCACCACTCCTGGAGAGCCTGAGCGCTTGGTGGGGGTTAATGGGTAGAGCATTACTTCAAACTGCTTGAGTTGCTGATTGAGTTCTAATGACAGGCGGCGTGTAATGGCTTTTCGGCCATAGTCGCTGCGCTTAGTCAGATTGACGATAGCACTCCTGAATGATGGCAGAATTTGAGTGATAAAATTTCCGATGGCATCCACCGCTCTGATATTGAGAATTCTCTCGGCTTCCTGATTCCATTGCGTGACGCGAAAGTTGGCATCCAGTGCGATGATGATGGAGGGCATGGAATTCACCAGGTTTTCGAGCAGGTGGCGCATTTCATGGACTGAACGTTCGGCCTGCTCACGAATGCGCATTTCTTCGACCAGTTCTTCTGTACGCTCCTGTACGCGGTTTTCTAATCGATTTCTTACTCGTTCCAATGCTTCCTTAGAGGCATAAAGCTCTTGTTCTGCTTTACGTCGTCGAGTGATGTCTCTGGCAATCTCAAAGTAGTGAGGTTCATCAAGCCAGCCTGCCATTGTAATATGACTTTCTATAGGGATATTAGCGCCGTCTTTACTTCGATACTGACTCTCAAAAGAAATGGATTGTCCCTGGTATAAGCGTCGATGCAGATCGGGATGACGACGCATATAGCAGTCGATGTCTAAATCCCAGGTTGAAGCATTCAATAACTCTTCTTTGCTATATCCCAAAATTTCTACAGCACGTTGATTGGCATCGATGATAGTGCCATCGGGTCGCATGATAAAAATCATATCTGCTGCGTGATCCATTAATTCAGCAACATTTTTACGGGTATCGCTGCGTCGACGTTCAACTTGATTGATGCGCAGCAACAGTTGATAGAGTGGATATGAAATGATGATGATGGTTGATGCCGCAATGGTCGACTCGGTAATTAATTGCGTTAGGTTTACATCACCATCCAGATAAATATCGAAAGCAAGTGTTGCGGCCACAGGCAACAATAACGCAACAAAGAGCAATAAAAATGTATTGGCTTGAAGAGAGTTATATTTATTACTTTTCGCCATAACTGATGCGTGCTATTCCCTTTAACAACGAGTTTTTAAATATGAAGCCGACTGTTTTAGACCAATCCTCTTAAGCTTTTGTTTTTCAGCTATAGTTAGATTGGTAGGCAATCATTGTTCAAGTATTTGCTCTTTAAGAGCTTGCTTGTATAAGTATTTGAAATTCCTCTAATACTTATTTTACAAGATTAGACCAGTTCTTGTCTCACAGCAAAAGCTTTCCGTAAGGGCTTTGTTGTGTTAAAAAGAAAGAGAACGAAAAATCAGGGGTGGGTGTTTGTGTCATGAGAATATCATGACAAAGTTTCATTAGCTTTAATGAAAAAATGAAATTCCTGGCACATTACTCGGTGGGATACAGACACAGCATCCGAGGAGTGAATATGCTGACATCTGGTGAACAAGAAAAAGATGTAAATACAACGAGTCTCATTGAAAACTGGTTAGCTGAGAGGAATGAGCTATTAGTGCTATTTTGCCGTCTCAGTGGAAAACGCAAAGAGCAGGTACTGCCTGATGGGGAACAAATTAATCAGTTTTGTGATGTACTGGTAGATTATGTTTCTGCTGGTCATTTTGAAGTATACGAACAGATAGTATCGGCCTGTGATACAAATGGACAAGAAAGTCTCAGTTTACTGGAACAGCTTGTTCCTAAAATCAGTTTAACAACGGATATCGTTGTTGACTTTAATGATAAATATTCCTCAATTAAAAGTGATGATTCTTTTGAACAACTGGATTCTGATCTGTCGCGTTTGGGCGAGGCTATTGCTCATCGTGTAGAGCTAGAAGACGAGCTTATTGATACCTTAACCAGTAAACATTAATTGGGGTTGTTAGTATTTATGATTCGAGTGATTATTGAACGAGAGTTAAAAGCAGAGTGTCTCGAAGATTACTTTGCACTGATTTTAAAAGCGAAAAGAGATGCTGGCCACAAACAAGGATTTTTAGGTGGTGAGCTATATCAAGACATCAATGAACCCAACCGTTTAACCATCATTGCCAGCTGGCAAGATATTGACTCATGGCGAAAGTGGACTGATAGCGAAGAACGTGTGTCTTTGTTGGAGTCTATGAAACCATTATTAAGTCGTGACGAGAGAGTCAGTGTCTTAGAAAGTAAAGCGTTTTAGGAATAAGATGAGCTTTATTTTAGGTCGAAAAGTTTGAGTCGCCGTTTATTGTTATTTTTAAAACAGCGACTCAAAAAAATCTTATCAACGAGTGATTAAGATTCTTTCTTTTCTTCTTCTTTAGCTGCTGGGAAGATATCGAGCAGTTCTACATCAAAGATCAGAACAGAGTTAGCCGGGATCGTTGGTAGTTGACGTTCGCCGTAAGCCAGTTCTGATGGAATGTAAAAGCGGAACTTAGAGCCTTTGCTCATTAACTGTAAGCCTTCTGTCCAACCCTTGATTACACCGTTAAGTGCAAACTCTGCTGGTTGGCCACGCTTTACTGAGCTATCAAACTCTGCGCCATCGATAAGTGTACCAACGTAATGCACTTTTACACGGTCAACAGCAACAGGGAAAGTTTTTCCATCACCTTTTTGAACGACTTCGTATTGCAAGCCAGATTCTGTAACTTTAACACCATCTTTTTTTGAGTTGGTTTCTAAGAACGCAAGACCTGTCGCTTTAGCTTCTGCTGATGCTTTTTCTTGTTTTTCTTTTGCTTGAGCTTGTAGCTTCTGCTGGTAGCTGGTAAGTAGAGTTTGAATTTCTTCCTGACTCATTGTGGACTTGCCATCAACGCCTTCAACAAATCCTTTTTTTAACAACTCTAAGTTAATGCCCAGTTCTTCAAATTCGTTGCCGCTGTCTTTCATTCGGCTGCCCTGGAATGCACCAATCGCGTAGCTTACTTTTTCCATTTCGTTAGCAAACTCAGTTGCTTTCGCGTCGGTTTTTGCCGCTTGTTCTGTGGTCGCTTTGGCTGCTTTTGCAGGCTCTTCTTTGGCTTGCTGCTGGTTACAGCCCACGATAAGAGCACCGGCAACAGCGATAGAAATTAGTTTTTTCACGGTTTATCCCCTAAAGTTTATAGATGAAAAATAAAAGCCTCAGTCTAACGACTAATGAGGCAAAACCCAACCTCTAAGTGAAGGGAACTGTGTGAATAATGAATCTGGTTCGCAAAATATGTGCTGCTTTTTTATCCATTAGCCTTTTTATTATCGCGGGTTGCGAGAATACGCCAGAATCGGTAGCTGATTGGAAGCATGCCGCTGTGGGGTTATTAGATGCTTCTATCTCTGAAGATGGCCGCTTTGCGGTCATTGGTTCGGTGAATCACGGTATCGGTTATTGGAATCTTGAGACCAACGAGCTGTTGTATGAGTGGCGTCATAATGATAATCCGGAAGATGGCATTTTAGCTAGCGATATTTCACCCGATGGGAGTAGGGTCATTACCGCTGATCGACAGAACTTTGTTATCTGGAGTACGGTAACAGGCAAACCTTATGGTTACTGGCAGGCACCTGCAAAAATATACTCTGTGGCTATTTCCCGAAAAGGGCGTTATGTGTTGTTAGGATTACAAAATGGTAACGCCATTCATATTGATATGACTACCGGGCGGCGGCTGGTCTTCACTGGCCATCGGGATGAAGCCGTTTCTTCTGTTGATTTGTCTGCGAATGGAGAGTGGGCATTCACTGGAAGCCACGATTATCGTGCTATTTTGTGGAATACGCGCAGCGGCAAACCTAAATATATTTTTGAGCATGACTCTCGTGTCACTCAGGTTGCATTGGATCGCAAAGGGCTGCAAGCGTTTACTTCTGGCACTCGAGGTAATGCCTTTGTCTGGGACTTAACAACGGGAGGACAACGATCGCGGCTTGCTTTAAAGCCTAGAGAGTATGTGATCAGCGCTGCACGGTTTTCGCCGGATGGAAAGTGGGTCGCAACCGGTGCACCGGGACGAGACATTATCTTGTGGTCAACGCAATCGGGCGCGAAGTTAAAACAATGGAAAGCAAAAACGCGCAATCAATGGAAGCCCAGTGGCGCTATTGTGTATGCCATTGCTTTTGATGCTGAGGGTAAGCATGTGATTACTGAGGCATCGTCAGGTTTTGGCCAAAAGTGGGCCGTGTTACCTTTGAGTCAACCATAAGGAAGTTATATAACTTCCTTATGGTTAGGGGCTGTTGACTTTTCGTTAATAGCCTCTGCCAAAGCAGTAGTAAATATTCTTAGCGACCAAAAACGTCGCCAAAAAAATCACCCTCTTTCCACTTAGGTGTTGTTTTTGAGTTGGCTATTTCTTGTCCTATCAGATAGTTGACTAGGGTAAAACGTACTCCCGAGTTGTAATCAATAGGAAGGTTGGCCTGATCACTAGGCTGGTGATAATGCTCATGAAGAAACTCGCGGAAAATTTTCTCACCGTCTCGTTCACTATCTAAAGACTTAAAGCCTGGCATTAAAAATATGGCGGGTACGCCTTGCTTTACAAAAGAGTAATGATCTGAGCGCACAAAAATATTTTGCTCGGGCATTGGATCAGGCGACATCTGCAAGCCTGTTTTTTCTGCTGCTCTTTGTACATACTCACCCAGTGTCGAATGCTCTGCGCCAAAGGCGATGACATCACCAATGGGATAGAGAATCAATGGCATATCAAGGTTTATCACACTGACTATCTTGTCTATGGCAACGGTTGGATGATGAGCATAATAGTTTGAACCTAACAGGCCCTTTTCTTCGGCGGTGACGGCAACAAATACAATAGAGCGTTTAGGTGGGTTTTTAGCAAATACACGAGCGGTTTCCAGCATAATAGAAATACCCGCTGCATTATCGATTGCGCCGTTGTGAATGCGGTCTTCTCCATGACCATAGATGCCAACATGATCCAGATGAGCACTATAGAGGATATATTCGTTTTTTAATTCTGGATCTGTGCCTTCTACAATACCCACCACATTGGGGCTATGTAGGGTATCGTGCTGGGCCTGTGAGCTAAGTGTTGCTGACATTCCTAAAGAAAACTTTTCCATTGGGTTCTTTTGACGGCTTTGCTCTATCAACTGGTCATAATCCTTGCCAGCGAAGGCGATGACTTTTTTGGCGCTGGCGATATTCAGCAAGGCACTATTTTTTATTTGATGTTGAGTATCACCAGGTTGATTGTTGTTATCGAGCCAAACGTACGACGGTTTGTGAATGGTTTTCAGTACTCGCTGATAACTGTAGCGTTTTTCGCTGTTGGGTGTTTGTAGATAAATAATCCCTATCGCGCCATTTTTTGCAGCAGCTTTGGTTCTCTCATAGCGTGACGCGAAATGAGCGCCTTCTTCGCTCGGAAAGTGACTCGGTTTGCCACTTAAAATCACCACAATTTTATTGGTTACATCAAGTTGTTCATAGTCATCATAATTTAACTGTGGAGCCGAGATGCCATACCCAGCAAAAATCAGCTCTGCCGAAATAGAGGTTTCAGTGCTGATGCTACTGACGCCACTGATAAAATCATTGGGAAAACTTAGTGATAAAGTTCTGTCGCCTTGGGTAAAACTTAGGGAAGTTGAGTCTTTGACCCGCTGTTTTTGACGTAGCGGAACGGATTGAAAATAGCTGTCATCCCCACCCGCAGCAGTGAGTCCATATTGAGCAAAGTGGGATGCTACATAGTGGGCGGCAATATCGTATCCACGACTGCCCGTTTCACGGCCTTCCAGCAGATCGCTGGCTAAAAAGTCTATGTGAGCTTTTAGTGCCCCTTTGGAAAACTCGGGTTGTTCTTTAGTCGGTTCTGGTGCTGTTGTTTGAGAGCTTGGTGTGGGCTGACAACCACTTAAAAGTAACGCAAAGCTAAATAATAAAAGACTTTTCAAGTTCATCTGCTGTTGATAAAAGGAATTCAGAGTCACAGATTAACGGCTGCGATATAAATTGCTACCGCTTATTCGTAACAATGTTTTAAAAGCCCTGCAATACTGGGACTCGCTGACGTGCAGTGCGAAATACTTTGGGTATAATAGGTGATAATTGATGAGCCTACTTCACTTCAGGACTTTCTAAATGACATCGTTAAAACAGCGCGACCTATCGGTTTTATGGCATCCTTGTACCCAAATGAAGGATCATGAAACCTATCCTCTTATCCCTATCAAAGGAGGTAAGGGAGTTTATTTAGAAGATTTTGAAGGAAATCAATATATTGACGCCATTAGCTCCTGGTGGGTTAATTCTCTTGGTCATGGACAACCAGATATCGTTGCGGCGATTCAACAACAGGCTGCACAGCTTGAGCATGTTATTTTTGCTGGGTTTTCTCACGAGCCTGCAGTGCAACTAGCTGAATCCTTAGTCGAGATTACTCCTTCGGGACTGGATCGGGTCTTCTATGGGGAGAATGGCTCTTCAGCGGTTGAAATTGCGTTAAAAATGAGTTTTCACTATTGGTTAAATAAAGGCCAACCAAAGAAGAAAAAATTTGTCGGACTTAAGAATGGTTACCATGGTGAGACGGTTGGAGCTCTTGCTGTTGGGGATGTTTCTTTGTACAAAGAAACCTACGCACCGCTGTTGTTTGAGACTCTGATGGCACCCTCTCCCGATTGTTTCTATCGCGAACAGGGCGAGAGCTGGGAAGCTTATTCTTTGCGCCAGTTTGCCAAAATGGAAGCTTTGCTCGAAGAACATCATGAAGAAGTCGCCGCCGTTATCCTTGAGCCGTTAATACAATGTGCGGGCAATATGCGCATGTATCATCCTGTTTATTTAAAGAAAGTGCGCGAACTGTGCGACCGATTGAATGTTCATCTGATTGCTGACGAAATTGCGGTGGGATTTGGTCGTACCGGAAAAATGTTTGCCTGCGAACATGCACAGATCTCTCCCGACTTTATGTGTTTATCCAAAGCACTGACCAGCGGCTTTTTGCCTTTGTCGGCGGTCATCACAACCAATGAGATTTATCAGGCGTTTTATGATGATTATGAAACTCTAAGAGGTTTTTTACATTCCCACAGTTTTACTGGCAACCCGATTGCTTGTGCTGCTGCTTTGGCGACCATCAAAGTGATGAAAGAGCAACAGATACCAGAGTCGAATAAACCGCTTATCAATAAACTCACGCAAATAGGCGAGAAGCTGTCGGAACACCCTCATGTAGGTGATGTCCGCCAAACAGGTATGGTTCTGGCCGTTGAGATGATGAAAGATCCCAAATCCCGTACAGAGTTTGACTGGCTGGAACGCCGTGGAATGAAAGTTTATCAACATGCTTTGTCGCAGGGAGCCATTTTAAGACCATTGGGTAATGTGGTGTACTTTATGCCGCCTTATGTGATCACCGAAGAAGAAATTGAACGATTAGGTGATATTGCCTGGCAAGGTATTACTAAGGCAACGGAGGCATAATGCGTTACAACCGAGTTTATGTTGATGAGCCTTTAGCTGTTGGGCAGGCGATAAAACTACCACCGGACCAGGCGCGTCATCTTGCGACTGTATTGCGAATGGCCGTAAGAGAAAAGGTGGTGCTGTTTAATGGTGATGGATTTGAATATTTTGCAGTGATCGAAGAAATCCAGAAAAAATCCATGACGCTTGCTATTGAAAAAAGCGAAGAGAAAAATAATGAGTCGCCGTTGAACTTGCACCTCATTCAGGGCATTTCTCGCGGTGATAAAATGGATCTTACCATACAAAAAGCGGTTGAACTGGGCGTTCAGCAGATCACGCCCTTACTAAGTGAGCGCTGCGGTGTTAAGTTAAACAGCGAACGAATGGAAAAGAAACTCCAGCACTGGCGTAAAATTATTACCAGTGCCTGTGAGCAGTGTGGGCGTAACTCAATTCCCGTTTTAAACTCTCCTGTACCAGTTTTGCAGTTGCACGAAATCATGAATATTGATGCTTCTTATCTATTGCTTGATCCCCATAAAGGGCAGTCAGTGCGAAGTCTATCGGCACAAGATGCATTTAGCCTTGTTATTGGTCCAGAAGGAGGACTAACGGATTTAGAAAATCAATATATCCAACAGCACGGAGGCACCGCCATTCAATTAGGGCCTCGAGTTCTGAGAACCGAAACTGCTGGATTAACCGCAATTAGTTTGCTGCAGGGATTATTTGGGGACTTTTGATTTCCTGCAGAATGAGGATTGGATGGGGTGAACCAAAAGGATATAATTCTCCCCGTTTTTGGCATGGACAGCCATTGAGTTCTATTACTAATAATAGAGCTAGACTTTCTTTTATTCTTCTAACTGTTAATAGGAAAACATTATGAAATCTTTTATTCGAGGTTTGTTGCTGGCGTCTGTGTCTAGCTTTGCATTGGCTGGTAATCATGGGCCTTGTAAAATCAAAAACATGCAACAGACAGATTCTGCTGCGAAATTTGTTATGGTCACAATGGCTTGTGATGGTACTGATTTAGCAACCAGCTGTACTAACATACAGAAAGACAAAGTCATTTATGACGCGACAACAGAGGTTGGCAAGGTTAGAACTTCGTTGTTGTTATCAGCTTTTGCTGCACAAAAAGAGGTACAAGTCTCTACTTGGGGGGCGTGTCCAACTGAAGTAAATAGTGTGCCACTGATTTACAGTATTATTGCGTATTAAAAAGAGCACAGCTTCCACTGTGCCAAAGGTTGGAGAGTCATTGAAGAGTCACTTGCTATGACGTTTAAGAAACTTAAAAAAAGTGGTGGTGATGTCTCCAATCTATTTCCCTAAGAGGATTGAGCCTCCTTGCTCAAAAGCCATCACCTTGATTCATCCTAACGACTAGTTTTGTGCCACACTGGTGTCGGTATCCGCAGAGAAGCGAATGCTCACACGACGTTCTTGTGCATAGCCATCCACATCGCCTTTCGAAACGCTTGAAGTGGATTCACCATAAGCGGTAGTGATGATGCGGTGAGCAGCAATGCCTTGCTCCATCAAACGCTGACGGACTTCACTCACTCGAGACTCCGATAAAGCTTGATTGTAAGCTTCATCACCTCGTGGGTCGGCATAGCCGTCCAGGTTAATGGTCAATGTTGGGTACTGTTGTAAAAAGTCAGCCAGTCGGTCGATACGCTGAGTGGCTTCGGTGTTCAGTGTGCTGGATGCGGTACGGAACATCAGGTCCATTTGCAGACTCTCAGAGCCATTGAGTGTTGGGCTTTGTTGAGCGGTTAAGTAAGCCTGATGCTTTAAGGTATCGATTTCAGCCTGTAGCGCTTGTTGTTGGCTGTGTGCATCAGACAGTTGCGTCTTCATGCCATCAACCTGATTGGCGGTATTGACTTCATCGCCTAACAACCCACCGATGGCTGCTCCGATTAAGAAGCCGATGGGGCCACCTGCGGCTGCACCCACCAGAGCGCCGCTGGCGACACCGACGTCTTGTTCGGTGCTGGATTTCTTGGCAGCGAAAGCGGATGTGCTGTGAGACAAAGTGGCAGCGATGATGGTAGAGATGATGATGGCTTTTTTCATGATGTAATCCTCGATGTTTGGGTTTTAAAATCGCCCTCCGTAGCGTTTCTTGATTCCAATCTACGGGGATGCTTGTTGTACCTCGTTGTGTGTTGTTGCCGGGGTACGGGAATTATTAAACCAAGAGGAGGGGGCTTAAAGATGGGTAGAAACGGGCAAACCAGCGGGTAAATGTGGCCAAATTCGGGCAGTGTTTGAAAAGTCACACATCGAAGTTCTCATTGAAACTTTCATTTCGCAGGTGTTACTTAACTCTATGATGTTGAACATTTGTAAATTGAGTTGTTGATATGTTTGGTATGTTAAAGAAGGCGCAGCTAGGAGATTTGCCGGGACGATGGATGCGCGTAAATGATTCGTTCGCTGGTTGTATTATTGAAATCACTCATGGAACTTCGAAGTTACAGGGTAAACTTGTCGTTTGTCCTGGCACGATGCAGTCTTACGGCTGGCATGTTGGCCAACTTAAATGGCGCAACATAGTCCATACCAAGCGAAATCGTTTTATTTTGGAAGACTTATATTTAACCTACGACAAAAATACTCAAAGTCTTATCAACTCAACCTACCGAGCTACGGAGTTCAAGTTAGCGGACGCCGACACTATTCATATTTCTGAAGGGCATATACGCCAGGTTTGGCAGAGAGTGTCTCGTTAGTCAGTTTATTAGCGATCTTGCGGGGCAACTGCTTTTAGAGTTTTAGCTAAGGCTTGATGTTGCTCTAAGTTAACTGGACTAAAGACTTTTTTATCACTCGCAGGGTAGCGTGTGAGGTTGTTGCCATTCACTCTGTCATGAGCGGGCCGAATAGGACGAGGACAAAAGCCACCACCGCAATTCGGGCAAACATTCTGTAAAATATTTTCTACACACTCTCGACAAAAAGTGCACTCAAAGGAACAGATCATGGCTTCTGTCGATTCTGGAGGCAGGGCTTTGTCGCAATGTTCGCAACTGGGTTTAAGTTTTAACATTGCTGACCTCCAGAGAAATTATGATATTTAAAATAAGAACAGTCGCTTTTTTGTCAGTAGTTCGTCGACTTTTTCTGACATAGAAAGACTTAAGTCAATATTGGCAATTTCTTGCTTAATATTTAAATCTTTAAACTTTTTCTTAGCTAAGTCAACCAGTTCTGGTTTTTTGAGCTCAGATCCATCGGCTGCTCTTACTTTCGCAATTAAGGCTCTAATGCGTTTGTCTTTGGTTTGTTCGATGATGATGCCTTGTGAGTTGTCAGACAAGCTCACTTTGGTGCCAGTTGGATAGATGCCCACCGCCTGAATAAAAGATTCTACAAGACCCTGGTCAAACAGGTTGCCTTTGTTGCCATACAAGACAGCTAACGCCTCAGCGGTTGTGTAGTTGCCTACTTGCTCTATGGGGTTAATAATCAACTCAAAGGTTTCTGCAATGGATGCAATTTGTGCCAGAAAAGGAATTTTATCTCCCGTCTTTTGCTCTGGTACACCGCTGCCGTCGGCTCTTTCACCCATATTACGAATGATGGTTGATACTCTGGGGTTTAAGTTTGGAGAACGGAAGAGTTTGGTGAGCGTTTCTGGAAGATATTGCTGAAACTCTTTGCTGGGCTTAATGGGATTTAATTGAGTCCATACCGGCTTGGGTAATGCGATTTTGCCTACACAAGTTAACAATAGAGCTTCGCATAGAAGCACCAGCATTTCTTTGTTAACACCCAGGTGGCGGCCTAATAAAATGGCCCAAATGGCTGAATGCACGCAATGATCAAAAATACTTTTCTTTTTATTACGAGCCTTACATAGCCAAAGTAATGCGTCAGGGTTGCGGATCGCAGAGGCAATAATATCATCAGACAAGCGATGCAGTTCTTGCAGCGTAGCAGAACCCAGCTGATCAAGTTGCGGCTGCATTTTCTGCAACAAAGCAGAGGCGCGTAAAATAAGAGGAGATGCGCTTTGAACTTCTTGTTTAAGCGATTTGCTCTCGGTGTAAGTTTCGTTGCAGTACTGCTTGAGCCAACGAGGATTGACTTTGATTTCGCTTTGGCTACCTAATTGTGTTTGATAGGACGAAAACGAATACTCATAAGTCTTCTTTAGATCGATAAAAACGTGAGAGCAATAGCTGCACAGCTTCTGAATGTCGAGGTTATTTTTTATGAAAAAACCTTGCACCGGATAGTCGGTATCTACCCAGGGGATATCCAGGCGGGATACGTACATACCTTTTTGCAGATCATTTACATCGACTTTTCTTGTTTCAAGAAAAAATGCCATACAGACTCACTTTGTTAGTGTTGTTTTCGCTTTAAGTCACAATTGGCTAATTTTGGTAGGGCCAAAAACCGGTTTTTGGGAATCTAGAGTGACTAGGAGGCTGCTCAATGACGTGGTCCAGCAACTCCGCTATCAATAGGCACATACCCTTAGACCGGTAGTTTTGTGTCTTGAAGCTTTCACTTCAATTTACCCTTTGGTAACCAATCTTGATTATAAGTTTCGGCGAAACTCTTGTCTATAAGTCGAATTGATCAATATTCCCTTATTTCTACACGATCATGAAACTGTAACAAATTGAAAAGTAAGTAATTTATTACTTAGGTAATAACTTACTTTTTTTAAGTCAATTGGTTCCCATTAAGCTTGATAGCGTTTGATACCCTTTGTTTTTTAATGCCTTTTCAAGGATTTGTCGTGTTTTGGCTGTTTTATTTTGGCTAAGTTTAAATCTCGCTTGCCAATTTAGAATCGGTAACTTGATGAAAGTGATGGCTTTTAGCATGGCTTGCAATCTCTGTGGCGGTAAGCTTTCCTGGCGCCACTCAGGCTCAAATTGACGAACCATTTTTTCCATTAGCTCGTGTTTTAGTGCTGTGTCCGATAGGTATTCTGCTCTGGTTTGTATATGAACCCAGGCATAGTTCCAGGTGGGTTCCTTTTGTTCTTCTGCCCAGGTTGGTGAAATGTAAGCATGAGGACCGCTAAAAACGACGGAGACTGGTGTTCCTTCAGGCCAGTCGTCAAGCGGATTACTGGCATTTGCCAGGTGGCAATAGAGCGTATCGCTGTTGGCATCCAGATAAACTGGCAGATGGATGATGTTATCTAACGAGCTTGGTGAGGTCAGAAAGTGCAATTGAGCAAATGGATAATCGCGAACCAATTGCCAGGCCTGTTGTTTGGTGACTTTGTCTGACTGCTTGTGGGTCATGAGTATGACTCCATTTTGGTTTGTAATCGCGTTTTGACTTGTGGCCATTCGGTAGTGACGATACTAAACAGAGCGGTGCTGCGGATGCTGCCATCGGGCAAGATTCTGTTTTGACGTAGAATGCCTTCAAATTGGGCACCCAGTCGCGCAATGGCGTTGCGGGAACGTTCATTTTTTTCGTGAGTTCGAAACTCAACCCGTTGGGCACCAAGTTGTTCAAATGCATGACCCAATAGTAAGAATTTCGCATGGGTATTGACGAAACTGCGCTGGAATTCAGGTGTAATAAAAGTATGGCCAATTTCTAGCACACGATTGGCTCGGTCAATATTGAGGTATCGGCTGCTGCCAATGATCTGTCCACTTTCTTGGTTGAATAAAACAAAAGGAACATCTTCGCCTTTTTGCTCATTTTCTAAGGATTCTTGTATCCACGCTTTGGCTGTCTGGAGATTTTCGCAGAGGTTTTTAGGCAGCCATTGCCATATTTCTGAATAATTTCCAGCTCGATAAAATCCTTCCAGGTGCTCCATGGCCATAGGTTCCAGGCGAACTTTGCTGGTTTCCAAAGTGATGGGGGCTGGGTCAAAGGATGAACTTGTTAGTGGGGGCTGCTGCATTAGGGTTTCTCGTGATTGGCTTCTCATAGGAGTCATATTGAATTATTCTGGTTGTTTATAAATAACCAGAATTGAGTTATTTGATAGACCAGATGAAGTGGCTAAATTTAAACTACAATACGGACGACATGCCTTTGTATCTTGCGATCGCCAAGGCGGTTAGAGGAGCTATTCAGGAAGGTCAGCTACAGGCGGGTGATGCTTTGCCATCGTCTCGCCATTTGGCAGAGCAGTGTGGTTGCAATCGTCATACGGTGATGAACGCCTATCAAGAGCTGGTTGCAGAGGGGTGGATTGAGTCTCGGCAGAGATCTGGCTATCGAGTCGTGGAGGAGTTGCCTGTTGAATCCAGCTTAGGTACAGGTGCAGCCAAAGATTCCCCCGAGGCTTTTTCTTGGCGTATTCCTCGCCAAACTCAGAGTCTGCCTTTTCGAAAAGCAGTAACCTATTCGGTGAATTTTGCTGGGGGATGTCCAGATATTTCGCTATTTCCGTTTCAGACGTTTCGGGGGTATATGAATGAAGCCATGCTACGGCCTGATATCCAATCATTAAACTACGGTGATAATGCGGGGTATCTGCCTTTTATTGAACAGGTTGATATTTTTTTGCGCCGACGCCGTTCTGTTGTCGATAAAAAAATTGTTATTGTAAATGGTACTCAAGAAGCGCTTTATATTTTGGCGCAGTTGCTTTTGCAGCCTGGTGATCATGTTGCTGTCGAAGCGCTTGGTTATGCGCCAGCATGGAACGCATTTCGAAACGCTGGCGCTTCATTGGTTGGCATTGAACAGGATCACTTAGGTATTGTTCCCGAACATCTGGAAAAGGTGGCTCAACAAAAAACACTGCGCGCTTTGTATTTAACGCCTTTGCATCAATACCCGACCACGGTTTCTTTATCGGCTTCTCGCCGGCTCAAGATTTTAGATATTGCGCAGCGATATCATATCCCCATTATCGAAGATGATTACGATCATGAGTTCCACTATCGTTGTCAGCCAATCGCACCTATGGCAGCGAAAGATCCTGCTCAACAAATTATTTATCTTTCCAGTTTTTCTAAACTGATGTTTCCTGCGGCTCGTATTGGCTTTTTGGCACTTCCACCTGCGCTTTACGATTCGGTTGTGCAATATCGCAGTGTCATGAATCATAAAGCGAACGTGCCGATGCAGGATGCAGTCGCAAGATGGATGAAGAGTGGAGATTTTGAGCGCTACCTAAGAAAGTTAACTCGTACTTATGAACGACGACGTGATTTGATGGTGTCATTGCTCACTCAATATCAACAGAAAGGTATCGATTTATCATTTGAAAAACCAGATGGTGGTATGGCTTTGTGGGTTAAGACGTCTGGCCCTATTGACCAGGTGTTTGAGCTTTCAGAAAAGCAGGGTGTCTTTTTTCAACATGAGCGTCATTTTCATTTAGACAGTCGTAGCGATCAGAATCGGTATATGCGGCTGGGATTTGCTGGCGTGAACGAAGATAAGATGATGCAAGGGCTTTCATGCATTATGGAGCATCTCAAGCCCGTGTGAAGCGATCAGTTAGACTTGACCTTGTCGGTTTGAGTTTTCTTTAACTTATCGTAACTGCGCATACCTGCAATACCCAACATGCCTGAGACAACTACCCACAATATCTCTGCGTCTAAAGGCGGAGGAGGAGCAAGGGATTGTGATATCCAACCTTGAGCTTGCATGAAATACCAAAGCCAGATAAGTAGGGGATACAGCAAGAACTGATACGCAAGAGCTGCTCCTCCAACCCAACCAATAAAAGGACGCCATCCTGCGACAAATACACTGGAGTGTTGAGCTTCTGCTTTATTGATTTCATGCTGACTTTGGAGCAACCCTGTTTCTATCTGCTTTGTCTGAAGCTCAATTTTAAGACGTTCTTCATCAGAGGTAAAAAGGTCATCGGCTAGTTTAGAAACGCCATCGACAATGGTGCTTATGCCCGGTATGTTCATGATTATACTCCGAGGGTTCTATTTAACCATCCCAGCAAAAACTTTGACTGAGTCTTATCTCTATTACATATTTCGACATAGCGATGTACTTTTGCTAGTGCATAGTTAGAAAGAAACATGTCTGGTTCAATATGATTAATCGCTGCGATTGTTTTAGGGCCAACGATGCCATCGGGTGTAGCGCCGACGACTATTTGCATAAGCTTTATCGCCGTTCTTACACCAGCGTTGACAGCAAAGTCATAAAGTGTTTCCGCTACTTTCTGCGAATGTATGTCGTCACCTTTAATACTTTGCCAAAAGTTATCTCGATAAAACTGTTTTACCAGCGGTGTAAGTTGTTCTGCATTTGCTTTCGAACCTATAAGTTTCCATCCCTCCCAACTAGGATGATATCTTTGACTGATACCTGCATAAGTTAAGCCTCCTTTATCATGTGCAACATGATGAAGTTGATAGCCTCCTTCGTTGAGAAGGGTCTTTTCGTAGCAAGCCTGAAACTCTGCCATATTTGAAGTCCTGTAGTTATGCTATTTAAAGAAATTGTCGCTGCTTGTCTTTTCTAGAAACGATTTATCGATGCACATCGTGACGACTAATAGATAGTTTTTTAGCTGAAGTGCTTTAGTTGGGCTTAAATCAGAGCTATCAAAGAAGCTATTGTCATCCAGTAAGTCTTGTACTTTTCTGTTAGTAAGTAACTTATTGCTTATATGAATTGCAGGAAAGCACAGGGCTTTGGATTTACTTATGAAGTCCTCAAAGAAAGTGGCTTCTCGCGCATTCAAGTTATGGGTCGATGTATTTTCTGCCTCAATAAGTTGTTCCAGTGAATGTATGTTCATACTGGATAACTTTGTTTCCCAGGTTTTGCCTAAACTTTTTATTCGATACGCCGAATTTAACAACACGAGAAGAAGAGTGTCTTTGGTATATGGCTAAAGGCATGACGAATCCGGAGGTTTCGGAACTTATGTCAGTATCTAAAGATAGAGTAAAAGAACTGGTGAGCTCTATTTTGAAGAAACTAGAAGCCTCTAATCGTACGGAAGCGGTTCAAATTGCGACTCGGTGCGGTATTTTATGATGTTTATCGAGCGTAGTTTTTTGTTGGGGCTTTATTCGACAAGAAGCCTAGTGCTTTCCGAATATTATCTACCCAACTGAGCTCCTCTGGTTTCACTAAGATGAAGTGACATTGTTGAGATGCAAGCTCCATGGCGACACCTTCTGAATCGTCAATCAATACATCAATACCATACATATCAGGGTACTTTGAATAGCGAATGTTAGGGTAGTGTGCAATATCATGGGCATGGCGCTGGTGGTTGATGACGCCTTCGAGTGAAACACCCATGAGTCGAAACCACCACTTAATCGAAGCCTGTGGGCGTAAAGAAGTCGTGTAAATCCAAATAGAGTGTTCCTTTGATAATGATTTTAGCAATGGAATAGCGCCGCGTCTTAAAGGCTCCTTTGATATCAAACGGGGCAGGCCATTGTGAACAGTCGTTCCGCAAGAAAAACTTCGAGTGGTTGGAATTAAAGTATCATCGAGATCAAAGGCAATTTTCATATTCGATTTAATTTGGGCTGGTAGAATGAGTGGCCTGTCTAAGAAGCAGGCCACTGGTTGAGATCATCATGCTGGTTGAGTTTGCGCTTCTGACAAGGTATCGGTGCGTGCAACACCAAAGTCTTCTAAAATACTATAGAGACATGGAATAACAAAAAGTACCAGTAGAGTAGAGGTGGTTATACCAAACACAATACTAGTCGCCAATGGAATTAATACCTGAGCTTGTAAACTCGTTTCAAACAACAACGGTGTCATACCTGCTATGGTTGTAACGGATGTTAAAAAGACTGCTCGGAATCGATCGTAACTGGCTTTGGCCGCGGCGTCGTGAACGCTGAGTCCCTCTGATACCCGTCGTTTTACGAACTCTACCAGTAAGATGGAATCATTCACAACTATGCCCGCAAGAGATACAAATCCCAACATAGATGGCATGGTGATATCCAGTCCCATAAACAAATGGCCCCAGATAACTCCGACCAGTGCCAGAGGAATCGCTGCTAGCACAATAACTGGTTCGATATAACTTTTAAATTGAAAAGAAAGCAAAATAAATACACCGATAATTCCTAGCAAAAACGCACGCATCATAGATTGTTGTGTGACTCCGGCATTTTTAATTTCGCCTTCAAAACTATAATCAACAGAGGGGTACTTTTCTGCCATTGTTGGTATCCAACGCTTTTTAACATCGGCAAGAACTTCGTTGGTGTTATTTTCTGCTGAATCGATGTCACCAAAAACGCTGACGCTGCGTTGGTTATCGACTCGGCTAATGCGTGAAAATCCACGAGTGGGTTCGATATTGGCGACTGTTGCTAAGGGTATGACGGTGCCGTTGGAAGCAATGATTGGAAACGTATCAAAGTCCTCAAAACTGTCTCGAGACTCAGGATCTAACATAACGGTGACTTCATAGGTTTCAAGATCAACACTGGTTTCTACAACTTTAAGTCCCTGGAAGGCCGCTCGTACCTGATTAGCGATAGTGTCTGCATCAATGCCCAGGTTGTACGCGCCCTGTTTGAGCGTTAAGGTCAGCTCTGGTTTGCCTGGGCGTAGATCATCATTCACATTGCTCACACCTGGATATCCTGATAGCCAACGCTGCAAGTCGTACGAAGCTGCAGACAGTTGATCAAGATCTTTGCCGTACAGACGAACCTCAATAGCCCGGCCGCTAGGACCAATAGTTGGTTCTTTAAAAGTAATGCTTTGAGCCGAAGCGATGACACCAGTATTGGCTCGCCAGTCATTGATAAAATCTTGAATACGAGTGTTACGGCGCTCGGCAGTCAGCATGTCTATGTTGACCGTTGCTAGGTGAGGGCCGGATTCTTGAGCATCACTATTTTGATTATAACTAACGGTTACAGCCTTAATCAGTTGTTCTTTTTCTTGCTGACTGTATTTGTGTTTTGTTTGATCCAGTCCTTTAAGTATCTGCTCAATCACTGCTTCTGTTTTGTGCAGTGGTGTGCCTGCTGGCATGAGCACTCGAGCCTGAATTAAGTCGCCTTCGATTGAAGGAAAAGCCGAAAACTTAACAACTCCTGATGCCATAAGGCTGATCGAAAGGAAGAAGAAGGCGACAACAGAACCGATAAACGCGTATCGAAAATTGATGAGATTCTCTACCCAACTAAATACTCGTTGTCTTGCTTGTTCGAACTTTTCTTCGAAGCGTACCCGGAAAGGATGAGGTGTTTTATCTTTAGCATGTTCCAGTGAATGATAAAGATGACTCGGTAAAATCAAGAAAGCTTCGATGAGTGATACTGATATAACAGAAATTAACACAATCGGGATAACCTTTAATATCTGCCCGAGATCACCCTCAATAAAGACCAGGCCGATAAAAATACATAGGGTAGTCAAGAACGATGAAACAACACCGCGCAATACCATACTGGTTCCTTCTACAGCAGCCTGAAGAGCATTTTTCCCTTTCTTGAGTTGTGCGGCGATGGACTCTGCAATAACTATGGCATCATCCATTAAAATGCCTAGTGCAAGTAATAAAGCGACCATCGAAATCATGTTGATTGTAATACCTAACAGCGACATGACAAAAAAGCTTGCAAGAAAGGATACTGGTAACCCCATAACAACCCAGAAAGCATAACGGATATTGAAAAATAGCCACATCACAGCAAATACAAGCAGTAAACCCTGCCAGGCATTGGTCACCAGTAGCTGAATACGATCTTTAACAATACTGGTGGCATCCTGTGTTAATTCCAGATATACACCTTCGGGTAACTTGGCTTGTTTTTTTTCGATGACTTTTTCTACGGCTTCCAAGACTTGGAGACTGTCGTTAATTGAGTTTTTCTTAATTTTGATAATGGCAGCGGGTCTGCCGTTAAATTCAACTTTGTCTTCTGCTAACTCGAAAGTATCAATGATGGTGGCTATATCACCCAACCGCACTTCGTTACCTTGACTGCCTTTCATAATAACCAGATTAGAGAGTTCTCTGGCATTTTTTCGTTCATCATTAAAGCGCAGCTGTACATCGACAGAATCGGTTTCGATAGAACCTAAAGGCAGATTTAGATCCTGCTTGCTGATTAAGCCTGCCAATTGTTGCAAGCTTAAGTTATAGCGACGTAGGTTGTAGTTTGGTACCTGAATGAGTAACTGTCGCTCGGAGAAACCGGTAACTTCCACCAGGGGAATCAATGGATCTTTTAGCATTGTTTGCTTCATTTCTTCGGCTAAACTTTTCAATTCTACTCGTGGAATATCTGCCGTTAATGCAATCGAAATAACATTCTGTGTGCGTCCCAACTCATTCACTACGGCTGGCTCTGCTTGAGATGGAAAGTCATTAATACCATCAACAGCGGATTTAACATCGTCGAGAAATTGCGAGAAGTTTCCTTTCTCCAGCATTTTAACCGTCATAACACCCAGACTTTGACGCGCTTCACAGACTTTTTCTTCAATAAAACTGATGCCATCCAAGGCGTCTTCTAAAGGTAAACAAATATCTTGCTCAACGTCGAGAGGTGTTGCGCCTGGATAAACTACTCTTATTTCAGCTTTAAAAGCTTTTATTTCAGGAAACGTCTCGCGTTTAAGGCTAGGTAAAGTGACAATGCCAACGATCATCAATAATATCATGACCAAATTAGCTGCCGTTGGATGCGAGGCAAAAAAGCGAATCATTGCGCGGCCTCCACCCATTGTTGCATTGCTTGTTTTGCTACGAGATCTTCTTCTGTCGCCAATGGCATTCCGTTTACGGCAGGGAAGACATCGGAAGTAATGATTTTGTCATTTTCGCTAAGGATAGATTGCACTAACGCCAGTTCGCCTTGTAGTAAAACGTCGGATACATTCACTCGCTCTAGCTTTTGTTCGGTATTAACTCGATAAAACTGATTTTCGTGCAGGGCCGAACGAGGAGCGACCAGATATTCTCCTTGTGCACCTTTTAGTGTCACTTGCATATACATACCCTCAAGTAGAGGAGGGCGCTCACCCGGACGATTTTTTTGATAACTGTCTTCAACACTTACAATTACACCAATGGTGCGGCTGTTAGGATCCAGATTGTCTGAAATTCTCTCTACACGAGCCTGCCATCCTTGATAGGTTGAGCCTGCAATCTTCACTTCTGCCGACATCCCCAGTGAGGCTAGCAGCTCACTCATATTGGGAATGTTGGTCAAATCAACGTTAGCCAATTTTTCTTTGTCAAACTTATCGGCAATATGGCGAAATTGTTCAAATGGAAACTGCGCGTTGATAACCACCTTTTGCAGACTGATGGCATCAAACATTTGTGCGCCAGTGGTTATGTACTGTTCTTGCTCTGTATACACTTGACTTATTCTGCCATTAAAAGGCAAATAAACTTGTGTCCGTTCAAGATCTCTTTGGCTTTGAGTGACCTTGGCTTCTGAAATAGCAATCTGGGCCTTGAGTACTTCGATATTCGACGGTTGAGTAGCTAGTTTATTTTCTAGTTGTTGAACTTCCTGCTTTTGTTGCAAGTAGTTTTGTTTCTCGTTGTTAAGATTGGAGCGAGAGACAGATCCTGACTTGCTTAGTTTTTCCAGGCGCTTAAGTTCTTTTTCTCTTACTTTCAATTTTTCTTTTGCTAACTCTAGTTCGAGCTGAGTGTTTTCAACATTCAACTCCATCTCTTTTAAATTAGCCTGGTTGGCCAATAGATCGGCCTGGGCCTGTTTTAAAGCGAGTTGATAATCTTTGTCGTCAATTTTCATGACCAGGGTTCCAGCTTTTAGAATGGCTCCCTTTTTTAGTTCTGGGTGGACGAAAGTAATTCGGCCAGTGACTTCTGCTTTGGCCGCCAGTTTGTAGTCGGGCGTAACGCTGCCATATCCGATAATGGTTGGGCGCAGTGACTGTTTAGTAAGCGTGATGGTTTTAACCGGCTTGGCTTTTTGATCTGGAGGGGTATGGACTTTCTCCGGCTGTAGTTTAACCAACAGAATCATCAAAAAAACACCCAGACCAGCAATTACAGGTAGGGCAAATCGTCGTTTTAACAGGTCTTTCATGTTTGTGGTTCCTTGGTACATCCGGAGACAAAGAGTTGATAAAGGTGTTCGGCCCACGCAGGAGACGTAATGTCATCTTGTGACATCTGCCAGGCTTGTTCGCGTACATCAGGTACAGTAAACGGGAAGATAATCATGCTCATTAATGACAAGGCTGCAAACTTGGGATTTAGGTCTGAGCGCATGAGTCCTTTGTCTATCTGGGCTTGAATTAAGCGTGGTAAGCGTTGGGCCATCTTTTTGGGAAATCGTTCAATAAAAGCGACTTTTAATGGAGAGTCTTCACGCAATATCTCATCGTGAATTAGGCGCATCATGCCCGTATTTTTGCCAATCATATTAAGAGTGCTATAGATAAATTCTCGTACAGGATTCTCCAGGGCGACGGCATTCTCGACCAGATTAAAGTGCTCCACAGAGAGTTCTTCGAACATGGCGAGAAATAAATTCTCTTTATTTTCAAAGTAGTAGCGGATCATTGCTGAGTTAACATCAGCCCGCTCTGCTATTTCTCTGATGGTGACACTGCGGTAGCTTTTTTCACTCAGTAGCTCAATGGCTGCGGCTATCAGCTTTTGTTTTTGATGAGCCTGCTTGGTGGGATCGGCGGGTCTACCTCTTGGAGGAGTCATCATTTAGCTCTATTTAATTAATCAATTGAGTAATTAAATAGTAATCACATAGAAAAAGCAATAGTATTGGCGAAAAAAAGCTCAATAGAAGAGTGAGCGACTCAGAGCAACGGTTTATTGCTTCAAAGGTTTACAGGGGATAGAAAAATCGACATGGTAGTGTTCATCATGACGTACCCAGGATGGTTTTTTAGAAAACGTCAGATGTTTTTTTAAGTAGTCGGATTGCTGAGTGTTAAATAAATCCGGTTGCAATTTAGGAGCAAAGATAACTCGCCAAATCTTTATACCATGCTTTTTAGATTGTCGATCAAGCTCTGCCAGATGAGCCGCTAAGGCTTCATAATCTATTGTTAAATTTTCATAGCGACCATTTTGGTCCAGCTCAATATTGTAGCCCCATTTGTTGCCTATATGGGTTGGAAGATGTTGTGACTTTCCATGCTGATCAATCATTGGCGTCATAAAGTCGATAGATAAACCGTTTTGGTGGGTTTTATGAGGTTTAAAGCGGCCTCCATTTTCGAAGCCAGTTTCTGCATACTTAAATATTTTATCAGAATAGGACTGCTCCAGCGCTTTGTAACTTTCGATAAATACTTTATGGACTTTGGAGTGTACGTAGGTTCTTCCTAATGTATGAGCCAGGCTGCTGTAACTGACAAAGTTTTTACCACTAACCGGCAATTGAACACCATTGTCTAGCTTTCCTTTTTTGGTACTTCCATAGCAAGTGCTTTCTTTTGACCATGCTTGAAAACAGAAAAAAATGGAAAGTAATAGAAAATATTTCATGACATGCTCTTTTGTTTGAGGTCTGTTCATTTTAACGATATTGTTGCTTTCTTAAAAGATAGAGTCATACTCAAGATCTGAATGACTTCGCTTACGAGATGAATATTGACTAGCAAAAGAGGTTCGCAACGAATAACCTGCCGAAGGCATGTATTAGCAGGAGAAAAGTTTCTCTCTGAACATGATTCAAGAATGCGTTCGCTGATCAAAAAGCATGGACGCAGTCAGATTCAGCCTTGGCTCTACGATCCTTTTGATCGTCTTATATCGTCCATTGCTTCTCAGCAATTATCGACAAAAGCAGCAGCAACAATTAACTCACGTATTTATCAACGCTTGGGAGTTGACTGTTTTACCCCTAAAGCGATCCTTTCTCTTAAAAAAGAAGACCTACGGCAGTGTGGTTTATCTAATGCTAAAGCTGACTATTGTCTGGGTATTGCAAAGGCAGCAGCGGATAAAAGTATTCATTTTAAAACACTTCATTCGTTGCCTTATGAGGAACTTGCGGAACAGTTAACGCAGCTTAAAGGCGTTGGTATTTGGACGGTAGAAATGCTGGCCATATTTGCACTCGGGTATCGTGATATATGGAGTTATGGTGATCTCGGGCTTAAAAAAGGCATTAAGATTTTGCATCAATTACCGGAGCTGCCCGATAAGGATACCTTTGAACAACTAGGAGAGAAATGGCGGCCTTATCGGTCAATAGCTAGCTGGTATTTATGGCGTGTTGCCGAGTCTTAGAACTAGTAACTGTGATCAGTAAATATACTTAGTATAGGAAACTTATGTTTGCCGAAAAACAAAGTCACAGTTAGATTTTCATGACCATCAAGTCTTTGTCTCAAGCTTTTGGGAGTGCGTCGAGCACCATCGGCAAAGATTGCCATAACGTGATCTTTAGATAAAAAGCGTTGTCCACTGGATTCATTTTTAAATGTGATCGTTGCCCATCGTTCACCCGACTCGCTGCTCATGAGTACATAGGAGGCAATGGTAAAGTCACCTTGTTTGGGGTAGATATTGCCGTCATTTTCGAAGCGAAGGTTGCTATGAGGAATCGTTACAGAGTCGACAGACAAAGTATTTTTAGGCTTGTGGTTATTGCTGGCGAAAGTATGAAAAGAAAAAACAAGTGTGGTGATGAGTAATAGGTAAGACTTCATTGTTCTTATACTCGAAAATTATCCATGGAAATAGTTTAGGCAGTGTTAACTGAACTCAAGATTAACGAGATGAAGTCGAATAGGCAGATGTTGGGAGAGTGCGAAGCGAGTTGCTCTGTACTAATAGAATTTTATAAATCCCTCAATCTCTCTGGTTAGATATATAGTCACTTTTAAAGAAAGTAATCACTAACATCATATAAGCGCTCTAGACCTCTTATAGAGCTCGTATAGCCACGAGATCCTTAACACTTCCTTGCGATTCTACAAACTTCGTCTTCCGTTATCAATAAGTTCTATTAGTTTGATTTGCAAAAATTCTCTTATCAATATTGCCTTAAAGATGTTTTCAAAGCACAAGCTTGAGCATACGACCAACAATGACTCAGAACAAAATACAATTAGTGGTTACTGATAAGAGAGAATAAAGAGGAACCTATAACCAGTTCTGGTGGTTTCTCTGCTATTTCGATTTTACCATTAGCAATTCTAAAGGCGAGTCATTAGATGTTACTTGTAGCGATGTTATACGTTGTATGGCTAACAATGATTTAGGCATATCGCGAAGGCTGCGCGAAGAGCCTCAGAGGCCCACCGAGAGAGACAAGGCAGGCGTAAGTGTTGAGTATGATATGAATAAGATTGTCTATTTCGCAAACTCAATGTCATTGGATGCTGCTCTATCCTCAAGTTGACGTTTCAATTTTACAGCATCAGCTAGCGCTACGGCAGGTATAGTAAATACGATAGGAAGAGCAATTAACACTGCACTCAAAAATATACTACCTATTTGCATCCAAATGTTAGACATGTTCGGTATATTGTCTCCTATGTATAAGGATAGAACGAGCAAGATAACTGGTATTAATACGCAGTTCATGAAAAGCTCAAGTCTATCTAGCAGGGTGATTTTTATCTTAAGGTTTACTCCGTCATCTGTAGATAAGTAGCGCTTCATCCAACGAATTCTATGCCAACCTAATTCACATTCTTTCGATTCATAAAAAATAATTAATGCTTTCCTAAGTTTACTACTCACAATCATTTTTGTAACTGAATGAAAGCTATGAACTGCGAGAGCTTCTTTAACTATTTCTTCTTGATCCAAAGGAATAAGTTCATCTTTCATCATTGATATTAGTTGGTTAATGTTATCTATCTTTGTGCGAGTAATATGTTGATATATTAGAAACGGAAGTTTAAACATAATATTTTCCCTTCGTAGAATGGTTTGAATAGAAAATCATACTTTGTCATCGGAGAGCAAGTAGAAACTTTACTTATATGAAGCCTCTTGGAGATATTAGAGGTTCGTAAGATTTAGAAAAAGTAAAGAAGAAATAACTGAAAAGAGAAGAAATCTTGATTTGGTCGCATTGAAAACACGAGGCTGGAAGGACGATTATCTATTAGTGATTGGAACGGTTCCAATTATTTTATCGTTTATTCCAGACATGCAAATTTATGTTAAGCAAGGATTTGAAGCATTAAAAGAAACCCCTGAATGGTACTGGTATTTAATGGCGGGTTTGTTTGTTGATACGCTAGGCTTCCGTTCGCTGCTTCGTGGGATAATTGATAGCACGTTACAAAAGCGCTTTAAAAAGTAGCAAAATTATCAATAAGATAGGTACTACTAAGTGATATATCTCAATTATCGGTAGCTGCTCGCAGATATATCTCCTATGTGGATTTTTAATAAAATATTTACATATTTTCCTTTTTTAAACTCTATCCGTTCTGTAGCATTTCGGCCCAGCAATAAGACCGGATGTTTTATTGCGATTGGCATGACAACAGGAAGTCAAAGACATGAGCAAGGTTGCTAATTCTTACTACTTCTTGTTGTTTTTTTAAATGGAACTTCAGGAGAAAATTAAGAAATGAAGTTTTTTAATAGGAAAAATATATTAGCTTTATCATTAATTAGTTCGTTATCGGTTTTAAGTCTGCCTTCTGCGTTTGGTCAATCTAA
>NZ_JAMXSB010000011.1 GCF_024124665.1 Pleionea sp. CnH1-48 | reverse complement strand
CAAGGACTGGCAAGCCTTTGAAATACTCAGTCCCATTGTTACAAAGTCTAAGGCCGCTTCTCGTTTCTCAGCGGTCACCAACCCTTTTTTTCGAACAACTCCTTAAACGCTCGGTTTTCTAAACTCAGCTCTGCATACATCTTCTTCAACCGGTCATTTTCTTCTTGAAGCTCTTTGAGCTTTTTGATATCAGATGCTTCCATTCCACCATACTTACTTTTCCAGTTGTAATAAGTGGCATTACTGATGCCATGCTGGCGGCAAACATCATCAACTTTCATACCTGAGTCTGCTTCTTTGAGTATTGAAACGATTTGTGATTCTGAGAATTTTGATTTCTTCATGATTGTCTCCTGAAACTATCATAGTTCAGAAAACTCCAATTAGCTTTGTCTCATTTACGGGGAAGCTGACAAATTGTATTCTCTGGCGATACCTCGTAACTGGTATAAGGTATGTTTGATAAGCGCACTCGATAATTCACTCTATCACTCGATGTAAATATCTCAGAAATATAACCTGAGCAGTAAGATGCATTGGCTTGAGCTGAGAGTAATAATAATCCACCAATAGCTAACGTAGGTTTTAACATGTTATTTCCTCAATTTAAATGTCCATAGTTTTGCGGGCTTCTTGCCTGCCTTTTATAAACTAATTCTTGTTTGTGTCAGAGAGATGTCATTAATTGTTGAAAACATAAAGTGAAACCGAAGTGGGTATTACGGGCTACCAAATATGTTACTTTGGTTATAGAAAATGTGTCTGAAAACCTGGCTAGCTTGAATTAAACTAAGATGCCCATATCTATTTTATAGATCATAGAAGTGATGAGGGACAAACTTGAGAAACTTATTGGGATCGCTACTGGGAGCTATCTGGTTAGTTATTGCTTACCCATTGTCAATACTGCTCCTTCCGATAACAAGAATAACGCGAGGGGAGCCCGTGACCTTTCAGCTTAAAGTGAAGCAGAAAGCCATTTGCATACCTGACTTCTTTCGAATATTTGGCGAAAACCTAATGGGTAATGATGCACTGTTTTTCTCAGTAGAAAATGATGACGAACCTTATTATCTCTATCTACCCAAAAAAGACATAGCTAAGTTACCAAAAGAACACTTGCACTTTAAACACTCCGATAGATCCACAGAGAAAGAAAAAACTATTTTGCTGACAGTAACAACTAAAAAGTCAATACTGGGTAAGTATCTACTAGGGAAGATCATTGACTATAAATTAATTGATGAACCACCAGAGAAGTCAAAGTGAACCTGTGAGTTAGGAGTGCTTGATGAATATTCCATTATTGATTGAAATATTAGAGGACTTTTATGAGGTTTGGTCTGATGGAGCTTCAGGAAGTGTTATTGAAGTTCAAAAGAAACTGTGTGATTTAGAGGTGATATCAAAACAAACAGCAAAGAAGATTATCAGAGAGCCATCTAAACTCAGAGATGAAATGAGTCTGGAGCAAGCCAAGGAAGAAGTCATATATTTTGAAAATGTAGGGATAAAATGCAAATTAATTCATGTTGGCCCTGATTTGCTGAAAAAATATTCCAATAAAGAAATAGAAGAGTGCTTAAGTCGCCTTTGTGGTTGTATCGAAAGAGCGGATATTAAAGAAATAAGAGAGGGTGTCTTAGGCTTGTTTGTCGGAGGAGAAGAGGTCATTGTTGATTATGACGATATTGACTTTTTCTTATACTTATCCTGTCTTAAATATTTAGCTGTAAGAAAACTCAGAAATCAGTAGATCTTATGCGCGTCACTCCTGCCGCAGTTTGCCGCAAAATATCACCGCAATGCATGCCGAAAGATGAAATGAAAATTTATGAGAAAGTCTCGGCATTTCTCCACCCTAAAGATTTATCTCAGTCGTGATTCCTGCAAAAATTGCTTACGTAGCCTGTTAATGTCGATAGGTTCTTAACGGTCTGTTTAGAAGGGACTCTACTCAGGCTCTATTGATAACTAATGTATCTTTCATAAAGCACAGGCTGCCTACCTACAATAAATAAAAGGAAAAACGATGAACTACTTTAAAGAATCATCCTGGCAGCGCTATGGTGTCGCAAAGCAAATCAGCCTGAACTATCCCAGCACATTAAGCCACCTGTTAACGAATGGTCTCTTGGTTGACTACGAACCTTATGTCATCATTGCCAGTGCTTTTAAAAAGAACATGGGCAATAGCAGCTACAAAAATATTCGGCGAACCATCAAAGTATGGGACTTAGAAAACTATATACAACAAGGTGTGTCTCAGTTTTTTATTATGAGCAAAGCCATAACGCCTCCCTTTAACCTCGCTCAGCTTGCAAACTCCAACGAAGAGCTCATGCTAAACGGTTTGATTTGCTTGCAGATCTATCAACGATACCGAGGTATCAGTACGTCTCCCACCTTAATGATGGTGGATACCATTCAAAATCGTACTAATAACCAAGTCGTGGAGCATGGTGGCTATAAAGAGATCTTCTGGTCATTAAGAAAAACGGATATTCGCTCGGGTTTTAAACAACCCCAAACAAAGTCACGGTTAAAGAGGGCGCAGTAGCCAACAAGGATAAGCAACCAAATAAATTGACAGCCTCAGAGAAGACGACATAATGGCTCCAAAAGGATAATAGGATTTCAATATGTTTGTTAATCAGGTGGATTTTTATACAAAAGTTAAAAGCGAAGACGTCGTAGAACAAATCAGCAGCTATCTGGATGATCTTCGGCGGAACGGGCAAGTGATAGGTGATGAGTTTCCTATCGTCGCATCAGCCGAAGGTTACTCTACCTATTTAATGGTTCCAGAAGAAGACTCGCTACAGGAACAATACAACAACCAGTACATCACCAAAGCGCAAAAGTCTTTAGCAGAAATAGGCATCAGTCATATTGATGTTAAATCTTTAGGGCGAGAAGCCGAGTCGCTTAGCTCATGTCAGTGTGAGTCTCGGACTTCCTATATATTATATTCGAGCTATTCTTGTGTCGCTGGTCTCCCGCTGCTCTGTGGTGATTGTTTTCATTACGTGCCCTTGTACAAAGTTAAGTTGCCAGAGGATGAACTGGAACCCCATGATATTTTATGTTGGGAAAAAGATTATCAATGTTGTGATTCGTTGCAGATGCGATGCCAGGTGGGAGAGCGCTTTGGAATACGTGAAATATCACGCTTTGACAGTGCGTTAACCAAAGTGGGGTTCGATATCTGTGAGTCTCTTAAAAAAAGCACAGGGCTGCCCGTCTATTATTATCTCTATCGGTACAATGGTAGAAGCTATGCATCCGAGATAAAACGTAAATGTCCTAAGTGTGATGGAGACTGGTTGCGAGAAGAGCAGTGGCATGGCCGATTTGATTTTGAGTGTAAGGAGTGTTTGTTGCTCTCAAACATCGCTTGGGATGTTGAAAGACCCTAGGGTTGAGAAAGTTAGTGTGGGTTAGTATGAATGCCATCTTCCATCGTTAACTTAAAGTTTCTAATATGCCCGGGCTCTACATATTCCATAGATGCATCAAACTGAACATTAGTTATTAGTTGAGTCTTTGAGCTATAGTTATATCATATATATTATTCGAAATTTTTAGTAATTAGCGGACTCTGTTGTCCGTTTACTACAATGCCAGCCGTAGTAGAGTCGGTATGATAAATAAAGCGTATATACAAACTAAAGGAAATAATAAATTTCGGCACGAGGAACAACTAGTCGTTTCGGAGTTAGGTGTTAGGGGGATATCATTCGATGTCTTCACCGAAAAAAGGATAAATAGGCGAAATTTGCCTTTAGATATTAACACTTTGGTTGTTGGTGACATGAATTGTATATACGGCGCACTTAAGCAACTGAATATTGAAATTCCTGAAGCCAACACATACCCGAAATCATTGAGAAAATATTTATATAGGGATGTGTTTGAGAGCACGATCGGAGATTTAGAGTACCATCTAAGAAATGGTACTGGGCCATTATTTGCAAAACCTGCTAATAAGCAAAAAGTATTTACTGGTAGAGTATTTGAGACAGAACAGGATTTGTACTATATACAGGGGATTTCAAGGAGACAGAAAGTCTACTGTACGAAGCCAGTTAATTTTATCAGCGAATTTAGAGTATATATTGTAGATTCAGAAATACGCTGTATCGACTTGTAGATTCAGAAATACGCTGTATCGACCATTATGACGGTGAGCCGAATGTTGAGGTAAGTAGAAGTGTAATTCTGAGCGCAATAAAGGAATTAGATAAAGCAAAAGAGTCATATGCTGGTTATGCAATTGATTTTGGAGTGCTGTCAACTGGAGAAACAGCTCTCGTTGAAATGAATGATGGGTTTGCCGTTGGAGCATATGAAATTGGCGCTAAGGACTACACCGACATGGTTATTGCTAGGTGGGAGGAGCTTTTAGATCAAGGCAACTGCTAATCAATTTGACTACATCAAATCATACTCAAGCCGACATACTTTAATGTGAAACATGATAGCTATTTAGTCGACCTCTTAATATAGAAGTGGATATCTCTAAGTTTCTAAGCCTTCATTACCATAGGAAACTTATTGGCTGAGTAGAGTCTTAAAACTATTTGTCGAGTGGTTCAGCGCAGCTTCGCTTTGGGACTGAACCTGTCGGAAAGTGACTAACTTGTTGATACAAAAGAGAAAATCCTGATTCGCTAAATGAGGGGAATCCATGGGAGTGGCCTATCTACATAAGTATTTACAAGAAGAGCATTGTCGCTTATTGATTTTTTTGGGGAAGTGGGCTTGAATGTCGCTTTTAATCCGAGCTCTACGTATTTGAGTGAATAGACTTGGTGGTTACTCGCTCTATCTTACGGCGCTTAAATACACCAATAGCCCTTAGGAAACCTTTTATGAAAGCAAAGCTAGCTAAACTGTCGTCAGTTTTTATGGCGCTTGCCATGTCGCAATCCACGATGGCAGAAACTTTTAAGTTCAATACTGATGTCAATGACAAGTCAGACACTCTTGTTGTTTTTAAAAATGACACTAAGTCTACAGACTTTGCAAAGTTTGATAAGCAATCAGAAGGCCAGTTGACTCGAGCGTTAAACGCAAATCAATTTAAGGGCAGTTACAATACGTTTGTTGAAGTACTTGCACCCAACAAATTGAGTTATAACCGCGTATTGATCGTTGGAACAGGCGACAAAGCGCTAACAGAATCAGAGTTAACAAAACTTGGTGGCAACATCGCAGCACAGCTTAAAGGCAAGCATATTAGTGATGTCTCCGTTGCGGCAGAAGATTTTAATGCTGAACAAGCGTCACAGTTAGCCCATGGTATCAATCTGCGTTCATACAATTTCGACAAGTACAAAAAAGAAAAACACCAAGAAAAAAACTATACCTTTGATGTTAAAGACGCCTCCGCTACTCAGTCTGCATACTCTAAACTAGAGCACATCCAGTCCGGCATCTTTTTAGCGCGTGATTTAACGAACGAAGTACCCACCGAGTTAACACCTGCTGATTTTGGCGAAGAAGCAAAAAAGCTTAAAAAGCTAGGGGTTAAAGTAAAAATATTAAAGCCAAAACAGATCAAAAAACTTGGTATGAATATTCTTGAAGCGGTTGGTCGTGGCAGTGTCGATGGCTCTCGTTTGGTTGTTGCTCATTATAAAGGTAGTGATGATGCGCCTATTGCCATTGTTGGTAAGGGAATCACTTTTGACTCTGGGGGTATTCAGATCAAAACATCAGAACATATCGTTCGTATGAAGTCTGATTTAGCGGGTGCTGCTGCGGCACTGGGTACTGTTAAAGCGTTAGCTGCCATGGATGCAAAAGTAAACGTGGTTGCGGTAATGGGACTGGCTGAAAACATGGTGTCAGAGAAGTCTTATATTCCAGGTGATGTACTCACCACAGCAGAAGGCCTGACCGTAGAAATTACTCACACCGATGCCGAAGGTCGACTCGTGCTGGCCGACAGTATGTGGTATGCGCGCAAACACTATAAACCCAGTGTATTAGTGGATATCGCAACATTAACTGGTGGTAAGTATCGTGCACTTGGTACCAAGTTAGGTGGCATCTTCAGCGAAGATGAGCAGTTGGTTAAAGAATTTACTTATGCTGGTAAAGTGGTCAACGAACCGGTATGGCGTTTGCCATTGGGTTATAAAGAAATGCTAAAAAGCCCTATTGCCGATCTGCGAAATACCGGTAAAGGAGGCCCTAGTGCAACAACAGCGGCTACCTTCTTACAGCAGTTTGCTGGTGATACGCCTTGGTTGCACATTGATATTGCGGGTAACGCATTAGCAGCGTCGCCAAGTGGTGAAGTACCCGTGGGTGGCACAGGATTTGGCGTAAGGTTGTTAACTGAGTGGATTCTCAATCAGCACCAAGCTAAGTAAGTATTGTAAGTTAAGAGCTATTCAATCACATTGAATAGCTCTATTATTTTTTGTTCTTCAATATTGGTAAGTGCCACGGATAGGATAATTGTTTTTGGGATCTCTTATCCAAGTGAGCCCCGATAAGAAGGTTTCAATTTCGGGACGAGCAAAAGGATTGTTAGAAATATCTACGACCTGAACCTGGCCATCTTGATTGACAACAAACATACCGGGTTCTGCGAAGTTATGATCGGTTTCTTTTTCTGAGCGCGGGACCGAAATATATAATCCCAATGCCTGCATTTGCTCTTGAGACAGTCCGTAGTACACAGGAAAAGAAACTTCTAGATGTTCAAGATGACTTTCTAATTGCTCTTTACTATCACCTGATACGGCAATCATATCAATCTTGATATCTGCCAGGCTCTGTTTAATGTTTTCGATTTTGTTGAGGTAGCGTGTACACATAGGGCAGTGTCTGCCACGGTATACAATCACGAGTTGCCAGTCACAACCGGATGCGGGATGACCTAAAGTAACATCACTTCCGTCCAGTGTTTTAACCTTGAGCGATGGAAACTCCGAGCCTGCTGCAATTTTTGTTGCGGTCATAGTTATTCACCTAAAATGTGTTGATTAATATGTTGGATAAATTGGTTGAGGTCATTTTCTATATCGGGGTTCTTCATGACATCATTACTCATAAAAGTGGGGTGTGCTGTCATGCCAAAGAAGCGAAAGTTCATGTGCATAGGAAACATTAAATCTTCAACTCCTTTGCCCTGAAACAAAAACTGTTCGGGATCATCGAAGGCTTCTTTAGGGGCATTAAATGTTAACGACAACATATAGCTTTTGTTTGTGAGTGTGCCGCCAGCGCCATAATGTTTGCTGGCGTCTTCTCGGCTGCGACCATCGCCATTGCACAACTCGCCAGACATACCCGCGGTATATACTTCATCCATGTATTTCTTAAATGGCCAGGGCATTCCCATCCAGTTAACAGGAGACTGTAACAATATAAAATCCGCCCACTGGTGATTGCTCAGTTCCTGTTGAACATCATATCCATCATCAACATTTAAGACTTTGACTCTATGGCCTTTGCCTTCAAACAGGCTTATAGCTTTGTCGACAAAAGTTCTATTCAATTTGCCTTCAGAAAAAGGATAGTGATGATGGGCATTGATAATATAAACATTCACTCTAGGTTCTCCTGGGTAGATTCGGTATCAATATGACCGTTACTCAACATTGTGGGCTTATGGTGGTATCATAGGTAACCAATGTCAACTAGTATACTTTTAGTAACCTAGGGTGTGTTTTTATGGACGCTAAAGTTAAAGTAGCCCCCAATGGCAAAAAAATCGTTGAAAATGCGTGCCTTGAGCCATGTTCGATTGAAAGAGGCATGCGCATCATCGGTGGAAAATGGAAAGGTTCCATCCTGTGGCACCTTAAAGATGAGCCTGTGAGATTTAATGATCTAGTACGTCAACTAGGTGGTGCTAGTAAGAAGATGGTGGATCAACGGCTTAAAGAGATGGAAGCCAATGGATTGGTGAAGCGTGAAGTGATCAGCACAAGGCCAATTGCCGTTACCTATCAAATTACTGATTTTGGAAAGACAGCGTTAGGTATTCTTGAAGAGTTAAAAGATTGGACAGAAGAGAACCACTTATAGTTTAAATGGTTGCTGGATCAGTGTGAGAAAAGGCTAACCCATAGAGCAGGATTAGCCTTTTTTATGGTTGTGTTGCTAACAAAAGCAACTATCAACTTGTCGCATCATTGCTTAGGTTCGTTCTCACAAACATGAATATTTTTGTTTCCAACATTCACTTTTTTGCAAGGGGCATGACCTTCAATCCACCAGTCTTTTTCGAAAGGGCTTTTAGGACCGTTTCCGTATTTAAACTTAGAGGGTAAATTGTCTTTAACCAGCTTGCGCAAAATATCATCATCGGTATAAGGAATGTTGAGTGGAGGCTGCTTGATTCCTGTGTTATTGAGGCGTTGACCCCAGCGGCCATTAAATTTAAAGATAGGATCGTCCTTTGGCAGCACTAACAAGCGATTTTTTGAATGCCATACATGATGCTCTGTTCTATCCGGTGCATTTCTATCGGAAATTAGAGCATCTCCATCACTTCCGTAGTAGGCGGTAACATCAATGGTTTTAAACGACAGTATGTTCAGAGCCAGGTCAGATAAGAATGACCAGTTGCCGCCTATAATAGTGCCTGTATAAAACATGCTAGACTTTGTATAGGTTGCATGCGTATTCAGGGCGAAATACACTTTTGGATGTGTACCATCGACCCATTCCATATCATCATAGTAGGTAAACCTGGCATGGCCATGGCCTGCAGTATAAACGCCCACTACTTCACCATCGCTTTTAGATACTCGAACGGTAGCATGTTCCCAGTCACCATAGTGACGAGCCATATTACACCATGGGAAACGACGAGTGCGTGTTTTATCGAAGTTGCGTGTTTTTATGCGAAAGGTTTGACAGCCATTAAATGGAAACAGCACTGCATAGTGAATGTCCAGGTAACCTGCATTGCTATCAATGTATTTAACATACACTTTGGCGTCACTTAATGTGTTGCCATTTTGCGCCCACTCAGCATTTTCTTCGAGATAAGGAACTTCGAGATCTTCTATGTGTTCAACAAACTCTGCAACGTTATTGGCTTTGCGGTTAATGGTTTCGTCTTTTTCGTCACGCACTCTCGAGTGCTTGATAAAGTTTGTTATAGTGACTGGGAAGTATTTTTCGTGTGGGTGGAAATAGAAGACCGGAGCCAGTTCTTTTGCCAGCTCAGTGCGATCTTTACGTATGTCTACAGAGACAAATTTATCTCTACAGCCATCGTTATAGAAGTTGTTTTGATTATTGCCATTGAAGCCCAGGCGACAGTTTTTATCAATTTCTAAGAAAGAGCTGTTGTTGCTGGCTTCATTACCTACCCAGCTGACGTTCCCTTTGTCGTCATACATGTTAAATTTGCCATGGCTGCGTAAACACAAGCGCTCACCTTTTTTACTGGAACGCCAGACTTCATCCCATTCATCATTGTTTTTAACATAGTAAATTAAGTGATCACCGCTAAAAAACTCTAATCGGGCCAGCTTGGTTTTTAAAATAGTTTTGCTTCTGTCCCAGCATTGACCATGGTTGGTATAAATTTTATTGTTTAGAATCGAAGCAACTGAGCCATTGTAATTGTCTGCACAACCGCCGTTATACAGAGCTTTAGAACGACTACCAACACCACCAAAATTAAGCTCACATTGAGGTGTGATTTGGAGAAACTTATGCTTGTCTTCTCCTGAGTTAGCTTGCCAGCGCAGCTTATCATCAGCGTCATAAAGTGATAACTTTCCGACGCTCCATAAACAGGCTTTGGCCCCTTTTTTATTCGAACGCCAGACACGATCCCAGATGTTTTTGTTTTTAATCCAGTACTCCAGGTAGCCGTGATTTGTTAACTCCATACGACCTTGTTGGGTTTCTAATAAAGTATCGCCTTGAGTCCAACACTGACCACCGTTGGCATATTGACGAAACCAATTGGTTTCTGGTTTGCTGCCATTAAATTCGTCTGCACATCCTTTGTCGTACAAAACTCTTTCGTTTTCACCAGTTAATACCAGTCGACAATTTGATAAGGTTTGTAGTGATTTGCTTTTGTCACTACCTGAGTTTGCTGCCCAGCGTAATTTATCGTCAGCGTTATACAGCGACATTTTACCTGAGTGCCAGAAACAGACTTTGGTGCCAGCTCGTCCTGATCGCCACACTGGATTCCAGCGACCATTGTTGTTTAATGAGTACTCCAGAAAACCTGATGTGCCAAATTCGAGTTTGGCTTTATTTGAATGGAGTAGGGTATCACCTTGATACCAGCACTGGCCTTTTGGGGCCTGATCCAATATGTCGGATGGTGTCGACGCTTCTGAGTCGTTAGGTAGGACTGTGGTTAAAGAAACCAACGCAGCCACTAAGCCGTTTTTGAACATCTAATAACTCCCGTTATGTGGCGATGATTGAATAAAGTGGGTAGATTTTGAGGTGCGGTATATTACAGTTTAAATAATAAAATGCAAATAGTTGTAATGAGTGACCTGTTTAGTTTAAGTTTTATACTCTTAGGATGTTTGTAAACCACAAAATTTAAAAGGACTTCAGTCAGGTTTGTTCCCCGAAGAAATACCCCTTCTTTTTCAATGGGTTACTGCTAAATTAGAGATGCTTGCTTGGTAACATGGTGGTTTTTGAAGTTGCGGAAAAATCAATAGAAGATCAAAAAGGTGAATTTTTACATTAAGCCTTACGACGAATCCGTTCTGCCTGCTTTGAACAAATAGACTTGCGTGTCTGGCTTTTATTTTAGGCTATTAACCAGCCTGAAATCGTTGTTTTTCGATAGCGTTTGTCGCCAATGAAAATTATCAGGCTTGATTAAATTTTTGATAGCTGAGTTTTGGGTTGAGGCGCTTAATAGAAGTTTGTTCAATGGCTTCGGCATCAAAAGAGTCATAGATTGTAGTAAACACTGTAACTTCTTCTCGCGCTTTGCCTGACCCCCAAAAACCTTCTTTGTCGAGTTCTTCCAGAGCGGCCATCATGGCGTCGAGTATGTCGCTGCGATAGCTATCGAACTCATCGTTTTCATCGTCTAGTCCGTCGTAGGCTTGTTGTAAAATATCGTCAACGGGTCCGAAGCATTCTGGTTTAATATATTCAAACTTACCCCATTCGCAGGGACTCCACCGATAATAAACCGTTTCAGAGTTTTCCTTGGGTAAATTCTGTTCTTGCATGAGTGCCTGAACATTTTGTTCGGAGTTAACGCTGGCGCTGACGTAGCATACATCATCCAGAGTTGTCAGAGCATAAGCAAAAAAATGCTCCGACGGATGTTGTTCTTTGATTTGAGTAAATGCCGAACGAGCGGCTTCTTTTATTAAAGCGGTGATTTCTTTTATATCGTAACTCATAATGTTTGTTTCTATTGCCTTACTTCAAGAATATGCAGTTGTTCTTTGGGGTAATCAATGACAAAAGACAAGTACTGCAACAAAGAGCCTCCGATAGCACCGTCAATTTTTCGATCCATAAATTTCGACATGTATTCATGGAAGTTTTTATCTTGCCGACGAGTAAACCAAACGGGGCCCAATGTAATGTTTCCTAATGTCACTTTAGGAACTTGTATCATCGGCTCGTCCAGCAAGATATCGGCTTTATCAATCACAAGCCAATCTGGGTGTTTTTTTGCCCATTGATCAAAAACCGATGCAGCCATATAAGAAGTACCAGCTCGTTCCCCTTGCACTTTTAGTTGATGCTGAGCTTCTTTAGATAAATGAACGGTTGCACCTGTATCAAACAGCATAGGGTGAGTTTGCCCATCAATGATTAAGTCAATGCTTGGGAAGGCCGTGGTGTAGGCTCCTTGATCATTTTTTTGAAACCCTAAAGGCTGTGTGTGAATGGCTTTGATTTGAGCTACTTCGTTTTTAGATATTTGCGACAAAGTTTGTTTGGGATAGTCGTATTTTAAGATTTTTCCGGCGTGCCAGCGTCCACCTAAAAAGCCCTGGTAATTAGCACCTCGAGCAATCTTGGCTTGTGTTGCAATAAAGAGTTTGCCTTCCATAAAATTATGCTGATCACCCGCAGGAATCGAATGACCTTTTTTAAAGCTCGGCATGGGCGTTAGCTCGGTGAAACCGTCGCCCGACTTTTTCTTGTGAATAGGCCAGTTGTACTTTTCTAACAGCTCCTTGCTAATGACGTTCCAACCACCTCCCGTATCGGTGAAAAAACGAACTTTTGTACCGTTGGTGAGTTGAGGTTCCAGATAAACTTGTTGGTTAATAAACAAAGCTGGCAATTGTTCGGCGAATGCCGAGAGGCTAGTGACAGTAAGTATTAACCCAAGAATTTTTCGTTTATGGTGGAAGAGTTTCATCATCATTTCCTTTTTTTGAACCTTATCTTACACCGTTAACAATAGACAGTTGAACTCATTTCAATATGTTGGCTGTTATTTAAACTTTATTGCCTAAAAAAAGTTGCTTGAATTGTTAATTTGAGTAGCAAGGTTCATTTTGTCCGACGCCTTTAACCACGGGGCCTTAAGCTACTTCCTTAAGCAAAACTTAATATCTAACTAAGCTTCTGCTAAGACGCTTACTAATAACTTAATGAAGACCTAAGTTTTACTCTATTTCATTGTTCAACATTTTTAAGCAGGATGACAATCGCTGACATGGGAAGAGCAGCTTTTATTAATAATAGGTAAATTTAAGAAAATTATGGGGAACATTATGTTTAACTTTAGTCCATCCAAAGGCACACCAGCAGCCTTAGCTAAAGGGTTGGGTTCTATACTATTAGCAGCATCTTGCTCGCAAGTAGCATTGGCCACCGAATTAGCTTCGTCTGACAAGGCAACTTCATTATCTCGTGGCATTATCGATGATATTTGCTTACCGCAAATGGCAGAGACAGCCGATCAAGCGTCATCTGCTACAGAAAGACTGTCAACAACACGATGTGGAGGGGACAATCCACCAACCACACCGTCGAATATTAGCGTTCCATCAACGAGTTCTACGGGTAACTATCAGGTCACCTGGGGAGCGTCGGCTGGTGCTAACCAATATCGACTGGAACGTAAAAACGGTGCCTTATGGAGTCCTGTTTTCTCTGGGTATCGTTTTAATTATCAGGTAACAGGTCAAAGCTCAGGTTCTTATCTGTATCGTGTAAAAGCGTGTAATGATAATGGATGTAGTGGTTACCGATATAGTGGAACCATTCAAGTCACTGCGGTTCCAACTGCTCCATCGGCGATTCTTTATTCTGATTACAGTGGTAAAGAAAAGCTAAAGGTCAGTTGGTCACCTGTGTTAGCGGCTGGAATCTCCTATCAGCTTGAGCAAATGAATCATGGTCAGTCCTGGACATCAATATATCAGGGGGCGTCAACAGAGATAGAGTTGGATCTCAGTAATGGCTCCTACCGTTTCAGAGTCCGTGCGTGCAACAGTGATGGTTGTAGCCCCTATCAGAGTGGGCATTATGGAATCATTAATAAACTTGCCAAAGTCGATCTCCACAATAAGTATGCTTTTTTAAAAGATTATGAACAGCAAGTGGACAATTACGCACAAAGCACACCTTCGTTTGCCTCTCGCAAAGGCTCATACCCTATTGTTGGCTCAAATGGTACGTTAAGAGTGACGGGCGATGATAGAACCTACAATCTTGGACAGGGCTACAACGTGATTGGCGATGCTTTCCATGATGTCTGTATCGATACAGAGCAAAATGGTTTCGAAGTCATTAAACAACCTACAAGACTCAGTGACGATTACGAATATAAGCATATTACGTCGACTAAACTTTTATACCAATTGTTTGCAGTGAGAGAGTCAACTGGACTTACTTTTATCAAGGATAGCTTTTTGGCTGGCTTTGTAGAAGATAAGCAGCGATTTTTAGAATCCGTTGCTGACGACCAAAAAGAATACTTTGTTATGCGATGGAAGAACTATCTCGAAAACTGGTCAACCTCTATTGGTGGTAACGAAGTCATCAAACCTGAATACGTTTCGAAGGTATTGAAGCCTAACGACGAAACTGCGAAACATGAATTCCGTGGTCTTTGTGGTGATGAATATGTATCAGAAGTAGAGTTAGGAGCACATATTTATCTGGTATTTTCATATGATGCAAAAACGTTTGCAAAATCTGAAAGAGAATATTATAGCAGTCAAATCGATTTAATTTTGAACTCGGTGTTAAGTGCTGGCCATGCCAGAGATCTAACTCAAGCTCAGATTAATGTTTTAACAGCTTCGAAACTTTCTGTTAAAGCTTACGCATGGGGTGGGCCAGAAGGGTTCGCACCGACTATTAACATAAGCAACTTCCCAGAGAAATATCGGGAGTGGGTGTCTCTGCTAAATGATGATAACTTGCAAGCACTTGATCTGAAAACTCGACCTTATCCAATTCCATTCGAATTCGCAGGCCATCCTAGAGATGCTATTTATGCGGATTGGTTCCCCCACTATCAAAACATGGGGCGCTGGATGAGTATGGATATTGAGCGTGAGAAACGTTGTCAAACTGCTGAACTTTATAATGCGGATTCTGATCGTATTGACACACAGGGATGTACACAGGCGGCCAAAGAGTTAGAGTCGGCGAAAAAAGCTTGCTTCGACCATACTCTGTGGGACAGTTGTAAGCATCCTTATGATTATTATACTCGTGGACCCAACGATCCAACGAACCCCAGTCCACTACCTAATAATATCTTGTTGAACGATAAGTTGACCGAACTGGTTCCTAAATGGAAAGAAGAAACGGTTTACGAAAACTTCGGCAAGAGAGAAGTGACGGGTGGCGTGTGGAACAAAAAATGTGTTGATTTGGACGAGCTGGTTTGCTTGCCTGAAAATGCATGTGTGGAAGATAACTTGCGAGGATACAACCTTGGAGTAGGGTTAGGCTTTGGTGAAGTTTTGAAAAAGCACAGCCCAGGAAGTGGAGCTCACCAAGATAGCTTTAATGTTGTCACCAGCAACGGGAAGAAGTGTTTGCGAAGTGATATTCAGGCGTGTACCAAGCGTATTGGAGGCAGCAAAGCATGGATTGAGCTGGCGGTCGAAATGATGGGACGTTGTCCTTCATACACACCATTATTCCAATAAGTTGCCATAATTAAAAGTTATACGGGCTGACAAAAGTCAGCCCTTTTTGATGATTATTTGATCTAAATGGACTTAGAGAATATATGCTTTTGGCTCAAAATTACCGTTTGGGCTTTCAAAGGAAATTGTTGTTCTCATTTTGATATTTTTTCCGTCAAATTTGTTAAAAGTACCTAGAAGAAGCCTCTCTTTTAAAATTATCTTGGATGTAACCTTTTAGCGTTTTATATTGTCATTATCACGTTGCGTTTAGTTTTATCATTTGAATGGCGCTACGGATTATTTTTAGCCTGTTGTTGAAAGTAGCCAACCTCCGTATATATACTCGCGTCGCATAAACTTATACTACCTACAAAGTATGAATAATAAACAAACATATTTAATGAATAAGTGGTTAATCAATTTTCGACTAAACAGGATAAGTCGTGAAGGAATCAATCACTCTTTAGAGCCAAGAGTCATGGCAGTACTTTTAATACTAATAGAAAAGAAAGGGGAATTGGTATTACGAGAGGAGATAATTGAAAAAGTTTGGCAAGATAGAATCGTCAGTAATAGTTCTCTTAATCGAAACATTGCGTTGTTAAGAAAAATTTTGGATGTAGACTCCTCGGGTGAAAGTTGTATTAAAACGATACCTAAGAGAGGCTATGTTTTAGAAGCGCAAGTCGAGTTAATGAGTGAAAGTGATGTGATTGAACCTTTGCCGAAGAGTGCTCGGGATGCTTTCGAAAATAAAGAGGATGATATTAAAGAGGGGGATATTAAAGAAGACCTGTTAAATACCGAGCAGCCTAGTGGCAAAAAAGTAGGCTTTTTTGTATTAGGTGGTGCCTTAATATCTGCCATTGGTGGCTTAGCTTTTAATGAATATCAATATGATACTCATGAAGATCAAGATCCTTCATTTAAAATTAAGCAGGATTATGTTGTTAATCAGAATGTAACCTTGGCACCAAGGGATAAACACCGAGCATTCTGTCTTGATGGTGTTGATGATTATATTGAAGTCGATAATCATCCCATCGCTGAGATCGGTGTTCATGATTTTTCCATTAGCGCATGGATTAAGACAGATGCAAAGGGTACTGCCGTTATTGTCGACAAGCGAAACGAAAGAATTGAGGGCAATGTCAGAGGCTTTAATGTTCATATAAAGGATGGCGTCTTGGGAATGCAGTTGGCTGATGGTAAAGGCCAATGGCGCTGTCTACCAGAACCTGAACTATCTTCATGTACTAATTTTTATTCAAAAAGTTTTGTTGCTGATAATCAATGGCACCATGTCGCCATCACAGTCGACCGCGATGATAAACAGGGTTTAAAGTTTTATGTAGATGGCACACTGGTTAAAGTATTCGACCCGACCACTCGAGCTGGTTCGTTAACAACCGAACAGCAACTACGCATAGGCAGTCGCTCTTCATCAGCCTCTGCTTTGTTTCCTGGTGTTATTGGAGAGGTAAAAATATTTAACTATGTGCGATCAGCAGAAGCTTTGCTCGGTGATTTTGTGAAAGGGGTTGCTCGTAGTTGCCGATTATGAAAGTATTACTGATTCGGTAGATAAGCGGGCTTTTTGATTGATATTTGAGCACTTATCGAAGTTTCAGAGCTATCGTAATGAAGTGATTGCTCTTTGATGATAAGGATAAAAAGAGTGGAAAAACTGGAAGGACAGGTTTCTAAAATTCGATTTTCGACGGACGTTTCTGGCAGTGAGAATGGTACATCAACAGCTCAAATCGCCGTCTTTGAACTGGATGGACGCTCGATAGAGTTTCGTTCTAAAGATAGTATTATTCTAGAAGATGGAGACACTTGCGTTATCGCGGGTATCACTGAGAATGGACTGTTTAAAGCCTTATCATTTAAGAACAAAACAAAAAATATTGTTAGCCATAGTGAAGCAAAAGTATTAAAAGCTTTTGGGTGGCTGTTTACACTGGTTGGTATTGCAACAATTCCTGTATTAGTTGGGATTGTCTTTACATTCTTTGGGATAAAAATGCTTAAGCAATCTAAGTTGGTTAAACAGGCCCACGAAATGATATTGTTAGAGAGCTAGTGGCTCTGCTATTTGTTTAAAATTTGGAAAGTCATATAAATATTATTTTAAGAAGTATTGTCGTTGGATTATTGGCTGTGTTTTTAACCAGCTGTAAAAGCATTAAACACAAGCCTTCTATTGATTTTAACGAAGATATTGAGAAGGAAGTTTATCAATCGTTCCTGGGATTGGTTGATGCGGCAAAAGCATTAGTTGTATTGAGGCAATAGGATTGTCGCAACTTGTAAGTAAGGAGAAAGTTATGGGAAAGCGTAAGAATCGATCACGGAATAAGAGGACTAAGAAAGTTAAAGTATTACGTTGGACATTCAGTCGATATTTTGTGTTGTTGTTGGCTGCTTTGTTTTATGGCTTAACTCTCTATTGTGGTTTTAATGGAGTGTCAGAAGGTATATCGGTAGCCTGGATTGTTGGAGGGGTAACTTCTTTGCTCATTAGTTCCTATTTTCTTTATCTCGCGTTGTATGGCAAGCAAAAAGATGTAGAGGATATCACGTCTGCTGTTGGTGATGCTGGGATTGATCAGGGTATCAGTTCGTTGCTCGATTAAGTTGAATTGTGGCCTTTGATGTACGTATTATGCGAAGAGGCTGCAACTCTCTACCCACTGAATGATATTTACTTCGGCCTCTATTAGGCGTATCTTGGATGAACTATTAGCTTTGGTTTCTCCCTATGCATACCCTAAAAATGGCGCAAAACTTGCTTGCTGTTGGATACCTTGATAATTGTGAGGTAAGGGCATTGAGCGGGGGAGAGTTTATGTTAGTAACCTATGCTCATGATAACCCAAAGCTGGCTCGATATGTTTTAACGGATGATAACCACAAAATAAACTCTTTTCCTAGCCAGGACTATGCGGTTGGAGTCGCTAAAGAAATAGGGTTTTCCGAAAATCAAATCACTATTTGCACCTAGCTAATTACGGCAACTTAAGCACATAAATCAGCTCTCACTGATATTCTCTATTTTAGTTAAATTTTCAAACATCCAAGTTGGAATGGTTTAAGAGCGGTAAGGAATAACTCTCTGATTTTTCTCTAACTATCTGGAAGCTAGTGCTGTGCTAGTTTTTATAACGCTTTTATGTCCGTATTGTATCTTGCTTTTTCTTGTTGAAATTAACACAGGTTTGTAACGACATTTGATTTCCTATCGGTTGGATAGTGTTACTCACACCTTTACTTAAAGCAATCAGTTTTTGACGAGTTAAAAAAATACATTATTAAATGAAGAAAGCTCTTGAGGGCTGGCTATTAAAATACTATTATCTGCGACTTTTTTTTTGTGAGGAAAATAAAGGAGGGAGAAGAGTTTTACTAGATAATTCAGTCACTATGATAAAGCGTTTTTAAAGTAAGTCAACCACTAAATTTTGTATCTTCGAGGTGTTAATGAATTATTACTATTGGCCGCAGACAAAAGCTTTTAACGAGCTTGTTGATGTTAAAGAAAGATTCGACATTGCAGATGAGCGTTACTTTATACGAAAAACCTCAGCTGATATTACTCTTCATGATCTTATTAACGCGAACTTTTTTGATGTCTCTTGTGGTTCCTTAATCTCTGCGTGCTCAAATGAAGAGTATGAAGAAACACATTGTCGAAATGTGATTATTACAGCGGAAAAAGAGCATCAGTTTCATAACCAAACATATGAAGAGGTAAAGTCTAGATCTCCATTAATCCATTCTACTTACGGGTTAAGTGCCAACGCATTGGTAGAGCTGCCAAATATTCTCAAGTTACATGATGGCTTGAATAATCACAGTTATGTAAGGATTTGCCCTGAATTAATTTTTTCTTTTTCTGATGATTTGCAACAAGAAATATTGAACCTGAGTACCGAGCAGTTAGAGCCTATCGCAGAGCTTTGGCAGCAAGCGGTATTGGCTCGTTATGAAGTCGAGGAGCCAGAGAAAGTCATCAGTTTCTGGTTTGGCTGGATCACCGATTATGATACTTCGCATTACCAGCTGGACTACTTTAAGGAGTTATTGATGAATATCTATGAGTTGTTGCGGAGTTGCTCGGAGGAAGAAACGCTGTATGTTTCTGTCGACTATTAGGAAGCTAGGATTTTCGTCTGATTAGCGGCTTCTCAGGGAGCCGCTAAACGTCAGGCTTTGGTACTATTCAGGTGATTTCCAGACTTACTGACGTAACCTTTGGCTGAGTAAGTGGTGGCATTATTTTGGCTGCGAGATTGACGCAATAGATTCATAGCTCGAGTTACGCTGTTTTGTGACAGCTCAATGATTTTGCCATTGATTTCGTTCTGAACCTTACATTGAGAAAAGCAATCTTTGAGACTATCCCATTCTCTTTGTAGTTCATGGTCAGTGAGTTGAGATTCAAATAGTTGAATATGATTAGGAGTGATACTACGCAACCCTAACACTTTGAGTCGGCGCTGGCTGGATTGATCGATCTCTGACAATATTTTGACTTTTTCTTCATTGCATTGATTCAAACCTTCAACATGGCGCTTCTCAAGATACTTTTGTTCTTGAGCAAGGAGATCATAAAGCGTTTGAGCCAGGTTTAGCTCGTGTCGAATGGCGGTTTTTAAAAAAGTTTTTACATTGTCATTCATAGCAGTTTACCTTAGACGGCTATACGAAGACTCAAAGTCGAGCATCTTATTAGCAACTTCTCGAGGTTCTATTTGATAGCGGTCGTTTTCAATTTTTTCTTTAATAGGGTCGACAATACTCATATCAACAGCCGGTGCTTCCATCATCTGGCTAATCAATGATTGTATTTGAGCGGCTTTGCCGGTGAGGGCAAGCGATTCATCTGAGCTGGCATCGCTGGCTGCTGTATCGCTTGCTCCGCTGCTGCTCTTTTTGCGTCGAGTGGCTGAGGTTCCTACCTTACCTGCACCAATCGTATTAAAATCAATAGGCATATCCGCGTACCTGATGTTATGTTTTCGTTGGATATCATGACACTAAATTTTGACGATCACCTTTTTTCCTGCAACTACTGTACCAGTAAGCTCTTTTTTGGAGCTTAGATTACGAACGGCTATGATTTTGCCTAGATAGCCGTCTTCGAGTGCGACCCCTTTCATGGCGACGGTCATGCTGGGAGATTGAGCCTCAATGGTCAAATGGCTGCCCTTGCAAATAGCACATGCCACTTTCTGTTCGGCGATTTCTCCTGCAATAACTCGTCGCTTCAGCTGAGCACCTACTAACTGCTTCATATTAGTTATCGGCACTTTTCGGAATTGTTTAATGTTTCGTTTCTCAAAAGCCAGATCTTGTGACGAAATCGTATCGCCTTTATTGAGAGAACGCTTAAAAATGACAACAGGCTGAAAAACATCGATTCTTGCCTGTAGGTAAATGTGCCAGCTTTTGACACCATTGCAGCGAATACCAACGGTTGAATTGCCACTGAGCTGACTCCCCTTAGGCATAAAAGCTTCTAGTGGCTGCTCACAGGTAGGCAGACGCAAGCGAGGATCTAGCTTGCCTAGTGTGACTTTGACATCCGATTGAGTGTGATCAAACTGACTTAACAGGAAATTGTTTGCCGTGTTCTGGATAGCTTTTCGGGTATCGGACTGCAAATTTGCCGCAAAACTTTTAGTAGCAATTACTGATACGCAAATTAGCTTAAAAATATTACCTATATTCATATATTTGGCCTAATCTTTACATGTAGTGTCACAGATAAGGGCAAGTGAGTAAAAAGCCCTGTCAGTGCTGGCCAACAGACTTGGCGGTCGCAGCACACAAATGGATGATTAATAGTGACCTCATTTTATCTAAAGCAAATAACATGCCTGCATTACACAGGCAGAAAGTGGAGAGACTCATGTCTGGAATACTTGACAGTGTTAACCAGCGCACCCAGATGGTGGGGCAAAACCGTCTGGAACTTTTGCTATTTAAGCTCAGGGGTAAGCAGGTTTATGGCATCAACGTTTTTAAAGTAAGAGAAGTGTTGCAGTGTCCTGAGCTAACCGAGATACCTCAGCGTAATACCGTTATTCGTGGCGTTGCTCATATACGTGGAGCAACCATATCCGTGATGGATCTAAGTGCGGCGACTGGGGCTCCTCCACTCGATAACATTACTAACTGCTTTGTCATCATCGCTGAATATAATCGAGCGGTGCAAGGATTTTTAGTCAGCTCGGTGGAGCGTATCGTTAACATGAACTGGGGTGATATCCATCCACCTCCCCAGGGCAGTGGACGTAATCACTATTTAACAGCAGTCACAGAAATCGAAAATCAATTGGTTGAGATTATTGACGTTGAAAAAATTCTTTCAGAAATCACACCGTCGAATGAGGTGGTGAGCGCTCAGGTTATTGAGGCCACTAAAGGTCGAGAACCGGAAGATAAAATTGTTCTGGTGGCTGATGATTCTGCCGTTGCTCGTAATCAAATCAAACGAACCGTCGAACAGCTGGGTATGAAGGTGAAAGCGGTAAAAGATGGACGTGAAGCCCTTGAATACTTAAAAGGCCTGGTGGCCGATGGAAAAGACATATCCGAAGAAATTCTAATGCTGATTTCTGACATTGAGATGCCTGAGATGGATGGTTATACCCTGACCGCAGAAATTCGCTCAGAAGAAAGTCTAAAAGGACTCTGGGTGTTGCTGCATACTTCACTCAGCGGCGTATTTAACCGTGCCATGGTTGATAAAGTTGGAGCGAATGACTTTATTCCTAAGTTTAATCCTGATGAGTTGGCAGGTGCCGTACAGAAGATGTTGGATTAACTTAAACCCAAGAGATTGGAGTATTTTTCTCGATGCTGATATCACCGGAAGAGTACGCTGGCTTTCGTCAGTTTTTAGAAAACAAAACGGGTATATTGCTAGGTGATAATAAACAATACCTGGTGGCGAGCCGGTTAAGTAACTACTTAAAAGAAAACTCAATTGACTCATTGGATGGTTTGTTAACCCAACTTAAGCGACCGGGCAGCAACCAATTGCTACAAACCATCATCGACAAAATGACAACCAACGAAACGCTTTGGTTTCGTGACAGTTTTCCTTTTGAATACCTGGTCAAAACTATCTTACCCGAAGTGAAGGCACAATCTGGTTTTGGCGGTGCCAAAATTTGGTGTGCGGCTTGTTCTACTGGGCAAGAGCCTTATTCAATCAGCATGGCAATAGAAGAAGAAAAGAAAAATCCAACCAACCAGCTACCTGCGCAGGTCGATATGGTGGCAACAGACATTTCTTCTCGAGTATTGGATCAGGCTAAAATGGGTAAGTACCAGCAGTTGGAAATTTCTCGAGGTCTCTCGGTTGATCGACAGAAGTTGCATTTTGACCGTATGACTGATGATGGCTATCAAGTGAAATCTCATTTGCGGTCCCGTGTACGTTTCTCCTGCTTAAATCTGTTGCAGATGCCTTATAGCATCGGTAAGTTTGACGTGATTTTTTGTCGCAATGTTTTGATCTATTTTTCGGCAGAACTAAAAACTCAGGTCATTGAAAACATGGCAAAATGTCTTAAACCGAGAGGGTATTTGTTTTTAGGTGCTTCTGAGTCTATGCCATTAACAGGTGATCTATTCGAAATGGTCCGTTGCAATCCGGGGCTGGTTTATCGGCTTAAGTAAGTCCGTTACTGGCTTCGAGATTGTCATCCTTCTTTATATTTCTATTCATTCAATCATTCTCTTTATTCTTTAATAGTGGTTGCCGCTTGGCGGTATCCCTTTGCCGTCGTTTCGCCCATTGAGCATTCCTCACTAACGTAACTTTATGATTAGTAAGAAAAACTTTTTATGGTACAAGTTTTGCTAATTAATAAACGGTAATGATTAGGAGCAGACATGGCTATCAACTTTGAAAAAGCATTAGGTGTTCATGAGTCAGCATTGACAGTGCGAGCTAAACGCGCGGAAGTGCTAGCAAACAATTTGGCCAATGCCGAAACGCCAGGGTTCAGAGCTCAAGACATCGATTTTCGCAAAGCCATGGATAATGCCCTTAATGGCAACAAAGGCGGCTTGCTGCGCACCCACGAGAAACATTTTGACTCAGGTGCATCAAGTTTTGGACCTGGCGCATTACAGTACCGAACACCAGAGCAACCCGACACGGGTAATGGCAATTCGGTGGATAGTCAAAAAGAACAAGCACGCTTTGCAGAAAACGCATTGCAGTATCAAGCGACCCTGACATTTTTAGGTTCGCGTTTTAAGGGCTTAACCAAAGCCATACGCGGTGAGTAGTGGTTTGGAGTTTATGTCATGAGTTTATTTAATATCTTTGAAATTTCTGGTTCGGCGATGAGTGCGCAAAGTACGCGCCTTAATACAACCGCCAGTAACATCGCCAATGCCGAAAGTGTATCAAGCAGCATTAACGAGACCTATCGCGCTCGACATCCGGTGTTTTCTGCGGTGTTTGACGCCTCACGTGGTCGTCAGTTAGAAGGGGCTGGGGTAGAGGTATTGGGCGTGGTCGAAAGTCAGGCTACACCCAGAGTGAAATATGAGCCCGAAAATCCGATGGCCGATGCCGAAGGTAATGTGTATCTACCTAATGTGAATGTCGTTGAAGAAATGGCAAATATGATTTCTTCTTCACGTAATTATCAGGTGAATGTGCAAATAGCGAATACCACCAAAACGCTATTACAACGCACGTTAAGTTTAGGCCAGTAGGCTGTAATTTTTTATTTTGATTGAAGCCCGGAGACGGTTATGAACTCGGTCAACAACACCAACCCATACAACGATTTAGGATTAAATCGCGAAAGCGAACTGCAGACAGGTAATAAAGACCAGCTGGGTCAGGCTGACTTTCTTGCTCTGTTAACCACACAGTTAGCCAACCAAGATCCGTTTCAGCCGGTCGATAATCAACAGTTTATTGCGCAAATGGCAGAATTTTCTAGCTTGAGTAGCATGCAGGAGTTAAACAAAAGTTTCGAATCTTTTGCTTCATCGATGACCTCTAATCATGCACTGCAAGCATCTTCACTCGTTGGTAGAGAAGTCATTATCCCAACCTCTCAAGGATATTTAAGTGAAGAGGGGGGGATTAGTGGACGTGTCAGTTTAACGCAATCAGCTCAAGATATGTGGGTTGAAGTAAAAGACGCACAAGGTCTGGTGGTTAAACGCTTTGAACTAGGCAGCTACAGTGCGGGCGATCTTGATTTCGATTGGGATGGCTTAAATGAGCATGGTGAGCGTGCTGCTGAAGGGGTGTATAACATCAGCGTGTTTGGACGGGTTGGAAACCAGACTGAGCAGTTGGGAACCTCGATGCGCGCGCAAGTAGGCAGCGTCAATATTGGTGGTGCCGATCAACGTATTTTATTAAACCTGAACGGGTTAGGTCAGGTTTATCTGGATGATGTTCAAGAGATTGGCTGATCTTAATAGCTTTAGCCAGTCACAATCAGTTTTATCGTAATGCAATAGTCAGTTGGGAGTATCGAAATGTCTTTTAACACCGCACTCAGTGGTATGAATGCCGCTCAATCGGATCTAAACGTTACCAGTAATAATATTGCGAATGTGAACACTGCGGGGTTTAAATTTTCCCGTGCCGAGTTTGGTGATATTTTTGCGACTTCTTCATTAGGCAGTTCGAGAACTGCCATCGGTAGTGGGGTGTTATTGGCCAATGTTTCCCAGCAGTTTTCCCAAGGTAATTTAGAGTTTACCGCGAATACTTTGGACATGGCGATTTCGGGCGATGGTTTTTTTGTTTTGAATGCATCGGTTGATAATGCTAATCAAATATTTTCCAGAGCGGGTGAGTTTGGTGTTGATAGCACTGGTTTTGTGGTTAACAATTCCGGCGCACGATTGCAGGTTTTTCCTGTTAATACTGACGGTACAGTAACCACTACCAGTTTATCAGGCACTATTGATTTGCAGTTACCACAAACAGCGGGTGCCCCCAGCCCAACAACCGAACTGGATTTAGGTATTAACTTACCCGCCACAGCGCCAGGATTGAATGTTAATAACTTTGATCCAACGGTTGCCACTTCGTTTACTCGTTCTACATCCGCAAGCATTTTTGATTCTCTCGGCGAAAGCCATATCATGACGATTTATTATGTAAAAGATGCGGCAGTGAGTAATAGTTGGGCTGCTTACTACTATGTTGATGGCAATCCTGTTGACATTACGGGCGGTACCGCAGGTGCGGGTGGTCAGCTTTTCAATCGAATCAACTTTAACGACTCGGGTGCTTTTGTTAATACGGTTCCTGCGTCGCCATCCACTGCTCCTTTAGGTTTTACCAACGGCTCTGATCCAACACAAACGGTTAATATTGACTACGCGAACAATGAGCCGACTCAATTTGCTTCTGCATTTACCGTAAACAGTTTGGATCAAGACGGTTTTTCTATCGGTCGATTAGCGGGTATTGAGATCAGTGAGACCGGAGTTATTCGAGCAAACTTTACCAATGGACAGTCCGATGCCATAGGTAAAATAGCTTTGGCAAGATTTGCTAACGTTCAGGGGTTAGCTCAGTTAGGTAATAACTCCTGGTCTGACACCATTGATTCTGGTGAGCCATTAGCAGGGGAGGCGTTAACCGGAAGTTTTGGTCAGGTACGTTCGGGAGCCATTGAATCTTCGAACGTTGATCTAACGGGGGAGCTGGTTAACTTAATCACCTCTCAACGTAACTTCCAGGCCAATGCCCGAACCATCGAAACTAATAACACTATTACCGAAACAGTGATTCAGATTCGATAGTTTTTTGGATTGAGTCATAGGAATCTTTGAGAGGGGATTATGGATAAAGTTCTTTATGTTGCAATGTCTGGTGCAAAACAAACCATGCAGAGCCAAGCTTCATCCGCTAACAACTTAGCCAATGTTAAAACCACTGGATTTCGCGCCGACCTGGATCAGTTACGCGCGATGCCAGCGTTTGGAGAAGGACACCCCACTCGCGTTTTTGCACTGTCTGAACGACCCGGTTATCGGTTTGATCCTGGAACCAATATTTCGACAGGCAACGACTTTGACTTTGCTATTAACGGGCATGGCTGGATTGCTGTACAAGGTGATGACGGCAATGAAGCCTATACTCGTCGCGGTGATTTAAAAATCAATGCCAACGGTTTGCTAGAGAATGGTGCTGGTCATTTGATACTGGGTAATGATGGGCCTATTGCTTTGCCACCTTTTGATAAAATTGATATTGCCAATGATGGCAGTATCAGTATTGTGCCCGAAGGAGCGGCTCCTAACGAAGTCGCTGTGATTGATCGTATTAAATTAGTATTGCCCGATAACGGGGATTTAATGAAAAACAGAGAAGGACTGTTTGTTCGCAAGGATGGAGCATTAGAAGTGGCTAATGGTGCCGTAACGGTAGTGTCTGGATCACTAGAAGCCAGTAACGTTAATGCTATTGAAGAACTCACGGATATGATTTCTTTGTCACGGCAGTTTGAGTTGCAAGTAAAGCTGATGCAAACAGCCGAAGAAAATGACAAGTCATTGGAACGCTTATTGCAACTTAGTTAAGTAGTTATCAAAACCGCCTGAAAAGTGACGAAACATTGTCACTGAGCGGCAAATAAATTCCAAACAGTTTGCCGCGGTTTATTGAGGAGTAGAGTATGCATCCCGCATTGTGGATCAGTAAAACTGGTCTTGACGCACAACAAACCGACCTGCAAGTGATTTCTAATAACCTGGCAAACTCCAGTACTATCGGTTTCAAAAAAGACCGTGCTGTCTTTGAAGATCTTTTTTATCAAACCATTCGTCAACCTGGTAGCCAGTCGACGCAGAACACGGAACTGCCATCGGGTCTGATGTTGGGGACTGGGGTTAAAACCGTTGCGACAGTTAAAGAGTTTCGTCAAGGTTCGTTTCAGTTAACACAAAACCAAACAGACATGGCTATCGAAGGTCGTGGTTTTTTTCAGGTTTTGCTGCCAGATGGAACAACTGGATACAGTCGAGATGGAGCCTTCTCGTTGGATTCTACTGGTCAACTGGTGACTTCTGGGACTGGATATCCAGTTCAACCGGTAATTACCGTTCCAGCCAATGCGATCACGTTTGATGTTGGATTAGATGGCACCGTTTCTGTCAGAATTGCAGGGCAACCAGCACCGACCATATTAGGAAACCTTCAGCTTGCTAACTTTATTAATCCTGCGGGTCTTCAGCCTCTTGGGCAAAACTTATTTGCCGAGACGGGTGCCAGTGGCGCTCCGGTAGTCGGAGAGCCTGGATTAAATGGCTTAGGGCAAATTCGTGGTGGCCAGTTGGAGTCTTCTAATGTTTCGGTAGTAGAAGAAATGATTGGCTTGATCGAGGCGCAACGCGCTTATGAAGTGAATGCCAAAGTGATTTCGAGTGTTGACCAAATTTTGCAGTTCGTTAACCAGACTATTTAAGCGAGTTAGCTATGTTTTTGTTGCGATGGGTTCCTGTATTACTAATTTTGTCTGGCTGCAAAACATTTGTTCCGCCAAAGCCTAACGACCCCTTGTATGCGCCAAGATACCAGAGTTATGAAGCGCCAAAGAAAGTTAATAATGGATCTCTCTATCAAACTAACGGCACCATGTTTCTGTACGAAGATAAAAAAGCATCGCAAGTTGGAGACATTATTACTATTACGTTAACCGAGTCGACCAATGCATCGAAGCAAGCTGATACCGAGCTGAAAAAAGATACCGACCTAACCATGGCCAATCCAACGATTGCAGGTACTCAAGTTACTTTTGATCACGGTTCTAAGTCGTTTCAGTTAGGGCTTGATAGCCAGAACCAGTTTAAAGGTGAGGCCGATAGTAGCCAGAGTAATCAATTGAACGGAACCATTACGGTTACCGTGCAAGAGATTATGCCTAACGGTAATTTGTTTGTTCGAGGTGAAAAATGGATCACTTTGAATAAGGGAGATGAGTTTATTCGAGTATCGGGCATTATCCGACCCAATGATATTGATTCGTCCAATACGGTCGCCTCAACCAGACTGGCCAATGCGCGTATTGAATACAGTGGTACTGGACCTTTGGCAGAAACCAACGATGTTGGTTGGCTGACACGTTTCTTTAATAGCGGCTGGTGGCCATTTTAATTTTAGTTTTTACAACTAATCAGGTGATGTTATGAGCAAGTGGCGAAACCTTCGATGGTTATTTCTCTTATCTCTGTTTTTCGGTCAATTCTCTTATGCAGAACGCATTAAGGATCTGGCTTCTATTCAGGGAGTGCGTAGCAATGCTTTGATTGGTTATGGTTTGGTCGTTGGGCTCAATGGTACAGGCGAGCAAACGGTCTACACTGCACAAACTTTTAAAACCATGTTGTCGCGTTTTGGCATTACCTTGCCACCAGGATTAAATCCTAAGTTAAAAAACATTGCAGCTGTGGCGGTGCACGGTGAGTTACCTGCATTTGCAAAGCCAGGACAAAAAATTGATGTCACTGTGAGCAGTTTAGGCGACGCAAAAAGTTTGCATGGCGGTTCCTTGTTGTTAACGCCACTAAAAGCCATTGATGGACAAATTTATGCTATTGCTCAGGGCAACTTAGTGGTTGGTGGATTTGGAGCACAAGGTAGCGACGGATCGAAAATCACCATTAATATTCCTACTGCGGGACGTATTCCCAATGGTGCTATGGTTGAGCGTAGCGTACCGAATCCTTTCGCAGAGGGCAGTCATCTGGTGTTCAATCTTAATCAATCAGATTTTACAACCGCTCGCCGTTTATCCAAAGCCATTAACAAGATGTTTGGGCCTAACATTGCAAAGCCCCTTGATGCAACATCTGTCAAAGTGAGTGCGCCACGAGATCCTTCTCAGCGTGTGGCTTTTTTATCGGTATTAGAAAATATCAATGTAGAGCCCGCGGATACTCAATCAAAAATTATTATTAACTCGCGCACAGGAACCATTGTGGTTGGCAAACATGTCAGAGTTCAAGAAGCGGCCATATCTCATGGTAATCTGGTGGTAACCATTACCGAAAACAATCAGGTGATTCAGCCAAACCCTCTGGCGGATGGCGAGACAGCAGTGCAACAACAAGCCGATGTAGATGTCGAGTTGCCTGACTCTCGTATGTTTCATTTTAAACCTGGCGTGTCTTTGAATGAATTAGTTCAAGCCGTTAACGCGGTAGGGGCTGCTCCTGGTGATTTGATGGCGATATTAGAAGCGCTCAAGCAAGCCGGTGCGATCCAAGGCGAGTTGGTCGTTATATAGAGTGATTGCAAAGTGACTGACCAATTTTCTAACTACCACGACCTTAATTCATTAAATGGCTTGAGAAGAACAGCCAAAGATGACCAACGAGCGGCGTTAAAGTCGGCGGTTAAAGAATTTGAAGCATATTTTTTAAACTTGATGTTAAAAAATATGCGTTCAGCAAACGAAGTGATTGGCGCAGACAGTCCGTTAACCAGCAAGGATGTTTCCTTTTATAACGAGATGTATGACAAACAATTGGCGTTGCATCTATCGAAAAACAGCAACCTTGGAATCGGCGATATTTTATATGAGCAGTTAGCACGTAGTTTGCCAGATGAGTCTGCATCTGTTCCTGACTCCAGTACACAAGAAAAACTCGAACGCTCACCTGGTGAGAAAGAAAAGCCGGATTTGGAAGCTTCTTTTAATCGTGTTATGGAACTCGCTGGGCAGGATATTAAAGACATTCTCGAACAATTTCAGTTTAGCCAAATAAATAGCCAGCCAAGAGACATTGCTAGTAGTGATGTGCGCAAAGGTGAGCGGGCTGTTTCTGAAATAGAGTCAGCAAACCCAACAACAAATGTTATTGCACAGGGACAGGCCACTGCAATAGAAAAACAACAGAATCCAAGCTTCTCTGATAAGTTTGATTTTATCAGCCAGATGAAACCTTTTGCCATCGAAGCGGCTAAAAAGTTAGGGCTTCCACCGGGTGTTCTTGTGGCTCAAGCTGCGTTAGAGACAGGCTGGGGAAAATTCATCAGTCAAGACCAAGAAGGTCGCTCTTCGTTTAATTTATTTGGCATTAAATCAGACTCGCGTTGGCAAGGCGATGAAGTATCGGTGTCAACCTTGGAGTTTGAGCAAGGCATACCTAAGCGGAAGATGCAGAACTTCCGTTCGTACTTTAACTTTGAGCAAAGCTTCAATGACTACGTTGAGTTTATTCAGAATAACTCCCGCTATCATGAAGCTTTGAAGAATACGGACAGCCCTAAATCCTACCTTGATGAAATTCAGAACGCGGGTTACGCCACTGATCCCGACTACTCTAATAAGATATTCTCCATTTTCTCTCGTGAGAAACTCTTCGACCTTCAAGAAGCACCTCAAGAACAGCCTTCAATACCTTTTGTGAAGCCGTAGGCACGGCTATTGCAAACAATTTAGTATGTAAAACTATATAAGAGTCACTGTTATGGCAGGAAACTTTCTTGATATTGCCGTCTCTGGATTGATAACCAGTCAGGCAGCCATTAATACTGTCTCTCATAATATCGCTAATGCCAGTAATGAGAATTACACTCGGCAAAGGACTGATATCGATACACGAAATCCGCTGTTTATCGGTGGTAATTTTGTGGGCACCGGGGCAGAGCTAACCGCAATCACGCGCGTGTTTGATATTACGGTCGCACAAGAGCTGCATGCCAATTTATCGGCGTTTAATCAAGAGAATATCTTCTTTTCTCAGGTTTCTCGTATCGATAGTATCGTTGCTGATTCTTCCAATGGATTAAGCAAATCTATTCAAGACTTTTTTGCTGCGTCTCAGGGTGTTGCGAATGATCCTTCATCGATTGCTGCTCGTCAGGTTTTTGTTGGTCAGGCAGATTTGTTAGCTACCCGGTTTAACAGTCTTTTTCAGGAGTTGGATAGTCAAACCGAAGTTATCAATGCAGGATTAAGAACAACTGCGGAAGAAATTACAGCTTTGGGGCAAACAATTGCCGAGCTTAATGTGAAAATTGCCGCTGCTACCGGTGGCGGGCAAGGTGCTCCAAATGATTTATTGGATGAACGTGAAGCTTTAGTTAATGATTTAAGTGAATTGGTTGAGACTCAAACGCTGCGATTAGATGATGGTACCATCAGTGTTTTTGTCGGAACTGGACAGTCATTAGTTGTGGGAGCCGTTTCTAATGGATTAGTGACTGCTCGTAGTCCCTCTGATCCAAGAAATCTTGAGCTGGTACTCCAGACGGGGGCCGGACAAATTACCGTCACAGACGGTATCACGGGCGGAAAAATTGGCGGTTATCTTAAGTATCGTGATGAAATTGTTGAGCCTGGCTTGAACTTGATTGGTCGTGTGGCCATGGCGGTATCGGAAGAGTTTAATAACCAACACCGTTTGGGCATGGACCTGAACAACGACTTAGGTGGCGATTTTTTTCGCGACATTAATGATCCTGCTGTCACTGCACGTCGTGTTTCGGTGAGTAGTTTAAACACTGGGACCGCCAGCTTTAGCGTGAGCATCGATGACTTGAGTGTGATGCAAGATCACAACTATGATTTACGATTTGATGGAGCGAACTATCAAGTAACTAATCTTGGTACCAATACGATTGTAGGTACCTTTCCTGCTCCTGGTGTTGTGCCGAGTACCATCGCGTTTCCAACTGAAGGTTTTAGTTTGACGTTAAATTCGGGTGCAGCGAATGCGGGTGATCAATTTACGATTTTTCCCACTCGTGATGGCGCATCAAATATGGAAGTGTTGGTGACTGATCCTAACAAAATAGCGGCAGCGTTTCCTGTTAATGCCGTGGTTGGTAATAATATTGGCAGCGGTTCCATTGAGAATGTAACGGTAACCGATACGACGAATGCGGCCTTTACCACGACAGCTCGAGCACTAACGCCGCCAGTACGTTTTGAGTTTACGTCGCCAACAAGCTTTAACGTAGTTAACGCTACAACCAATGCCGTTATCACTGGGCCTGTGGCCGGGTTTGTCCCCAATCAAGATAATGATATGTTGGCATTAGCAGGGTTAAACTTTGGTTATGACATTACTGTAAATGGCGAGCCTCAAACAAACGACACCTTTTCTGTTGATTACAATACCGATGGTTTTGGTGACAACCGTAATATGCTGATGTTATCAGATCTACAACAGTCGACTGTACTGGATAATGGGCGGTCTACTTTTCAGTCTGGTTTTTCTCGTCTGGTAAGTCAGGTGGGTACCGAAACTCAGGCTTCAAAAATTAGCCTGGCTTCTTCCGAAAGCTTACTAAATCAAGTGAAGGAGAGAAGAGAGTCGGTTTCTGGTGTTAATCTCGATGAAGAAGCCGCCAAGCTAATTAAACTGGAACAGACTTATCAGGCTTCTGCTCGCGTGATTTCTACTGCGCAAACACTGTTTCAAACCGTGATTGACTCGTTCCGGTAGTCAGAGCAGCAGGCCCTAAGGTGTTATCATGAGAATATCGACGAACTTAATAAACACTTCTGGATTAAACCAAATTCTGGATCGGCAAAATGAGCTGCGGCAAACTCAATTGCAGCTATCTACGCAAAAACGATTTTTGACACCTGCGGATGATCCTGTTGCTGCGACCAGTGTTTTAGATTTGCGTTCGGATATTGCTCAGCTGGAGCAGTTTAATCGCAATGCCAGTTTTGCGGAGTCGAATAATACCCTGGAAGAAAGTGTTTTGATTGGTGTTAACCAAATCATGTTTCGTATGAATGAGTTAATGGTTCAGTTAGGTAATGGTGCATTTACTCCGACCGATCTCAATTCTATCAAAGTTGAAATGGAGCAACAGTTTGATGAGTTACTCGGTTTAGCTAATACTCGTGACTCTGCTGGAGACTATTTGTTTTCTGGATTTTCAAGTAGCACGATTCCTTTTACCAGAGACGGTGCGGGCAATGTGGTTTATAACGGTGATCAAGGACAACGTTTGCTAAGAGTCAGTACCGGAGTGCAAGTACCGATTTCGGATTCTGGTTTTGAAGTGTTTGAAGACATTTTTAATGGTAATGGCAAGTTTACCGTGAGTGCTAACGCGGCGAATACCGGTGAAGGATGGATTTCTCCTCAATCTTTTTCGGGAGCGGGAGGAAATTTTGTGACGGACTCTTATGAGATCCGCTTTACCTCCGCAACGGCCTATGATGTTGTTCGTATTTCGGACAGCGCCGTCATACAAAGCGGCACATTCTCTGATCCTGATGACATTACTTTTGCGAACCTGACGGTGCGTTTAGAAGGTGATCCCGCAACGGGAGATGTCTTTAGAGTTGACCCTGCCCAGAAGCAAAGTATTTTTCAGACTTTTGATCAGCTTATCGATGGCATTAATAACTATCAAGACACACCACAAGGAAGGGCTCAATTTAGAACTTTAAGAAACAATCTCGACGGTGCTTTTGTTAATGCGACTGAACGCATTGATGTGACTCGAGGTCGAATTGGTAGCCGATTAAATGCCACACAACAAGAGTTTGACTTTAATTCTGGTCTGGTGCTAGCGAATAAGACGACTCTATCGGAGTTAGAAGATCTTGATGTGATTGAAGCGGCCAGCCGTTTGTCTCAACAAACAGCGGTATTGGATGCGGCACAATCCAGTTATGTTCGAATTCAAAATTTAACCGTTTTCCGTTTCTTATAAAGATTTGAGTAATAACTCTTAGTGCAAATTTTTAGAAGGTTTTACGACGGGTTACAGAAGTCGACTGATAACCTTGATTAAGCCAAAATCCCTCGGCATCTTTGTTAGTGATAGTATGAGAGCATTCTACATAAGGTACACCCATTTCTTTCGCACTGTTTTCGAAGACATCAACGAGTTTGTTGGCCACTTGATGACCACGAAAAGCCTTTTCAACCCATAGAATATCGACTTTCGCCATCAATGGATTTTGCACTAAACCTGAACCGCTTAACGTAATACTGCCTATTAACCCACCTATTGGGCTGTTATTAACTTCGGCCATGACAATCAAACTGTTGCGATCTTCTAAAAGTTGCTCAAACCATTCGATTAGGTTGCTTTCTATATTGGTATGCAGGGGTTGAGTGTCATGTTGCTCGTGAGAGTGGAGCTGTTGTATCCAGTGACAAAATATCGTTATGTCACCTTCGTTCGCTAATCGTAGTTGAGTATCCATTATGCTTTTCGTCTTGAAATGTCTTCGTAGGCACGAGTCGCATTAAATGACTTTTTAAAATCTAGAACATTCTTCATGGATTGGTTGCGGCAGGATTGAATTTGGTGTGTTTGCTTATCAATACATGCATGGAGTCTCTTGATATAATCAATCATTACTTCAATGTCTCCCTGCCTATCCCAACTTAAAAAGAAGCTTTCAAGAAGCGATTGTCGTTGCGCTGTTAAGTGAGTGACCTGATCCCACTCCTCAGCATCGATTAGCTGTGATATTGTGTTGTTGAGTTCCCAAATATCAACCAGCTCATCGGGCAAATTTTTTAACCATTGTTCTTCCATTCTTCAAGTGCCTGTTCTCTGATACCTTCCCAACCTTCCCGAATGTTATTCATAACGGCAAGTACTTCATCTAACTTATCAATATCGTTTTCCAGGTTAGCTTGACACAAGTGATAGGTACAAAAGTCATAAAGCGAGTCCAGGTTCTGGGCAACACTTCCACCTTGCGATAAGTCAAGGCTGGAGCGTAAGCCATCGATAATCGATATCGACCAGCTGATGTGCTCACCTTTTTTCGCTATATTATCTTTCATCATAAAGTACTTGGCTTTATTGATTTTTTCTATAGCTCCTTCAATCAGCAGTTGAATGAGTCGGTGGGGATCCGCCGACTCTACCGATGTCACGGTACTCATTTTGCTGTAAGCGAGTGCGCCTGTTAAACCCATAGATACTTCACCTTATCTGATTAACTATTGCTGGAAGATTTATTGCCGCTGGAGAATCCGGGTAGGGAAGCCAGCTGTTGTGTTAAAAACTGTTGTGTACTATTGGACTGTGCGACTAGTGCATCCATCGCTGCATACTGGCTTCTTAGTCGTACTTCAAGCTGCTCCAATCGGGCAGTCAGAACTACTCGTTCTTCAGAAACTTCGGTTAATTGTTCGTTGATAGAGGTTTCTCTTTGAACTAGCGTACCATTGGTTCCTACGTATCGATCAATGGTAGTTTCTAGTTGTTTTGCAAAACCATCATTACTGGTAAATAAAGTTTTAACATCATCAATATTACTACTGATAGCATTGTTTAATTTGGTTGAGTCGAGTGTTAGCGTTCCGTCTTTGTTGGTTGTTACGCCCAAAGAAACCAGTGAGTTAAAATCGCTGTTGATCCCTGTAACTTCGGTACCTAGTAACCCTCTGATTTGATTGTTAGCTTGACGCAATACGGCATCTCCTAACAGTAGTCCTGGTGCGTTTGAGTCGGCAGAACTAAGTCCATTAATAATCGAAGAGTAGTTATTGAAAGCATCAACAAACTCGCTCACTTTAGTTGCGACGCCTGAGCTATCTTTTGCGACAGTAATTGTGGTTGTTTCGCCACTGGTATTCACTTTTTTGACCGTAATGTCCAATCCATCAATCAAACTGGAAAAGGTGTTAGTAGCACTAGATGATGTCAAGGCACCAAACTTGACCGCTGCGTCGCCCGCCGTTTGAGTACTAGTAAGATTGGTCGATAAATCTGCAAGCGATGCGTCACCCGTAAAGGTAACTGCCAAATCATTACCTGCTCCCGTTGTTGTAGAATCAATGGTTAAGATTGAGCCTGTAGTCATGCCATCAGTGACATTATTCAGTAAGCTTACGTTGACACCTATATTGTCACTGGCATCGTTGATTGCAGTGCGTATATCGGCCAGCGTATCGGTGGCTCCCACTGTCACATTAAAAGACTTAGAGCCAACGGTGAAGGTTAATGTACCTGCGCCAAAAGTTGTGCTGCTTCCGGATGCGAAAATAGATGTTTGGTGCTTGGAACCTTGAGCAAGAGCGGTTACTTCAATATCGTAGCTACCTGGAACAGCGGTGTTGCTAGTTGATGCCGTTAAGTTTGTTGTTGTACTGGTACTAACCGTTCGTTTATCAAACAGGGTACTTTCGTTTAGTGCTTTTGCAGCTGTTTGCAGATCGGATAACGCCGACTTTAGGGAACCTACTCCAGACAGAGTTAACTGAAGGTTCGCTTCTCGTCGATCCAGGCTAAGTTTTTTGGGAGTTGCTTCAGCAGTGACCAAAGCATCAATAATGCTATTGGTATCAATGCCTGAACCTATACCGCCAAAACTGAGAAGTCCCATAGTCGTTACCTTTTGTTCACTCGAATGTGTGCCTGCTGGCATAGCTTCCGAGTAGTTTTACCTACTCAGAAACTAATTCAGCAAAATACACGCCACTTTATGCTGTATACAAAGTCAGCCGTATTTACACTTGTCTTTGTAGCAGCAAACCAGAAGTTTCTTCGGTTAAGCCTTCGTTAATTTGCTTTAATCGCTTAGTTAACGTCAGTAACTCATCCGGCGGAATTTGCCGAATAAGCTCGTCAGTTTGACGATCAAAGACCGAAACCACGGTGCTTCCTGAGTCTTCATCCACTTTAAACTGCAAGCGGCGTTCAATGCGTTGAGCATTGTCACTCAGATCAGACACCTGTTGTTCGATGTTAACGATGGTCTCTTCCGTTTGCTCAGCCTGGTTAACTCTTTGTCCAGATTGAGCATCAGTAGACGGGTTATCGCCTACTGGCTTCTGAGATGCCGACGTTTCAGCAGCGGTAAACGGCACATTGTTGCCACTCGGTTTGTTGAGTGGCAAAGATGTATCATTTGTAACGTTGCTAATCGCCATAGTATCACCTTACCTCGTTGGACCGAATAAACGCCAAAGAGCGCTTATTCGGGTGTAACGTTAATTTATCGAGCTTACTGTAGAAGCGCCAATACCGACTGAGAAGACGAATTAGCCTGCGAAAGAATCGATAAACCAGCTTGTTGCAGTACCTGATTTTTCGCTAACTCTGAAGTTTCCAGAGCGAAATCTGCATCTCTTACACGAGAACGTGCAGAAGATACATTTTCAGATACGTTTTGCAGGTTGCTGATTGTGGAACTCAAGCGATTTTGCACCGAACCTAAACTAGAACGGAAACTATCGATTGAAGCAATCGCACCATCAACGATACCCAAAGCATCTTGAGCACCTTCTGCAGTTGCAATGTCAATGCTGGCAACGGATGATACTGTTGAACCACCACTTGTCGCTGCTGCAAACTCGGTTGCTGCACCACTGAATGTGAAACCACTACGGCCACCGTCAATACGTACAACACCGGTTGCTAAGGTTGAGTCTGTGCCGCCACTGGTTAGAGTGACATCAGCAGAGCCAGCCGCAGCTGCCGTGTTAGCAAAGTTACGAGAACGAACAGTTACTGTAGTGTTAGTACCGTTACTGGTAGTGTAATCACCAATACCAATATCATCACCGGTTTCACTGATTAAAGTTAGGTTACCAGAGTCATCCGCAGAAGCACTGATACCTGTTACACCACTTTTCTCGTTGATGGCATCAGCAACCGCACTTAAGTCGTTAGCATCGGTAATACTGGCTGCAAAGCTTTCTGCTGTTGTGTTGTCACCCGTTAAAGTGAATGACACAGAACCTGTACCAAAAGCAGAAAGTCGCACAACATTTCGAGCATCCGCAGTAACACCTGTGCTAGCAGAGTTTTGGTTAACGGTTAACGCTACATTTTCTGCAGTGTCATTCGCTGCAACAGCCAAAGTCGCAGTACCCAAGTTACCAATAACAGCAAAGGATGCCGCAGCAGCCAAACCATTACTTGCAGGGATACTGTTGGCAGCGGCAAGCGCATCACCAAAAATACTACCGTCTAAGTCAACAGAGTTACGGCCAATATCAGTTGCTCGTGAAGAACCGATACTTACTGCAACGGTTTCGTTGGCTTCTGAACCCACCTGGAATAGCTGGCTACCAAAAGTACCATTCAATAGATTTCGTCCACCGAATGCAGTTGTTTCTGAGATACGATTTAACTCAGTCTGCAACTGACCAACCTCTTGCTGTAGTGCTGCTCGGTCTTGCGCGCTGTTTGAACCATTGGCTGATTGCACCGACAGATCACGAATACGTTGCAGAATGTTGGTGGCTTCCTGCAATGCACCCTCAGCGGTTTGTGCTAGTGAGATACCATCATTCGCGTTACGTACTGCCTGGCCTAAACCGCCTATCTGAGAAGTCAGACGATTTGAAATCTGTAGACCCGCCGCATCATCTGCCGCACTGTTAATGCGCAAACCAGATGACAGACGCTGGAAGCTCGATCGCAACGAATTGTTGGACTCATTTAGTGATCGCTGCGCGTTAAGCGAAGCGACGTTCGTTTGTATAACGTTACCCATTTGTAGATCTCCTGAACCTTTGATAGCCCGTCTGAGAAACAGACATTACAAAGTGTTGAAAGAAAGTGAAGCGCTGAGAACGCCTCGATCACAGTATCGGCCTCAAAAAAACCGTCTTTAAATTATTTTCAAAGATCTTTGTTTTTTTTTACGGCTTAGCTGTTTACGATCTAACAAATGGTATTTTTAAATGAGTTTGTTATAAGGCCCTTATGGACCTCTATTCTAAGTTGAATTCTATGCTGCGCTCTAAAAGCCTCCATATCTGGTTTTTACGTCCTTGTGGCAGCAAAGACACGTGGTATAAGTGATCAGAGTAGGTTGGTGTTACCTATCTAACCTATATCAGCCGACTATTTCAGCTGATATGAAAATATTGGGGATAAATGCCTTACCTCGGGTTGGCCAAGTAGGGAGCTGTTTGGTGGACAGTACTCTCAATACTTAGCCTTGCTGAGAAAGCGTTTTTCCCGTTACAAGATAGTTATCGGCACGGGAATTCCCAACATAAGGATTTTATTAAAAATAATTGAGATATTATGTGATTTATTTTTAGCAAACGGTGTACGTACATAAAGTAGCTATATATACCCGTCGCCTTTCAAGGTGCAGCGGTGTTGGCTGCGCGCACTCACCCCAATCACTTAGTAAAGCTAAGCTCAGGGGGCTCGCTTGCTGGCCGCCTACCTGCACCTTGAAATACTTTGGGTATAGGAAGAAGGGGAGAAGAAGTGAGTAAAGCAAAATAGGCGTACAGAAAAGAAAAAACACCGGCATACCGAAGGTATACCGGTGAATATGGATAATGTTCGTTATTGTAACAAGGATAATATGGATTGGCTGGAAGCATTCGCCTGAGACAAGATTGATGTGCCTGCCTGTTGTAATACCTGGTTTTTGGCGAGCTCAGATGTTTCATGGGCAAAGTCGGCGTCTCGAATAGCAGAACGAGCAGCCGAAACATTTTCTGAAATATTTTGCAGGTTAGCGATGGTCGCGCTAAGACGATTTTGAACTGCACCTAAGCTGGATCTAAAGCTGTCAATTGAAGCAATCGCGCCATCGATGACGCCTAATGCATCTTGCGCTCCTTCCGCTGTTGCAATATCAATGCTGGCAACGGAAGATACCGCTGAGCCACCTAAAGCCGTTGCTGAAAACTCAGTACTGGCACCACTAAACGTAAAGCCACTTCTGCCTCCATCAATACGAACTATTCCTGTTGCCAAAGTAGAGTCTGTACCACCGCTTGTTAAAGTGACATCAGCGGAGCCCGCTGCGTTACCAGTATTGGCAAAATTTCTTGACCGAACAGTGACTGTGGTATTGGTTGTATTGCTGGTAGTGTAGTCACCAATACCAATATCGTCACCAGTTTCGCTAATCAGTGTCAAATTTCCTGAATCATCGGCAGAAGCCGTAATTCCTGTAACACCACTTTTTTCGTTGATAGCGTCAGCCATTGCACTTAGATCATTGGTATCAGTGATACTGGCGGCAAAACTTTCTGCTGCTGTATTGTCACCCGTTAAATTAAAGGATACGGAACCTGTACCGAATCCCGACAATCTAATAACATTTCGAGCATCGGCAGATACGCCAGTCGTCGCAGAGTTTTGGTTAACCGTTAAAGCAACATTTTCTGCCGTATCATTAGCTGCGACGGCAAGCGTTGCGGCTCCCAGGTTGCCAATAACAGCAAAGGAAGCCGCTGCTGCTAATCCATTGCTTGCTGGGATGGTGTTGGCAGCTGCTAGTGCATCTCCAAAAATACTTCCGTCGAGATCATGAGAGTTGCGACCGATAGAGGTTGCTTTTGCCGAACCAATACTTACTGCTACGGTTTCATTAGCTTCAGAACCTACCTGAAATAACTGACTGCCAAAGGTTCCGTTTAACAAGTTGCGACCACCAAAAGCCGTGGTTTCTGCAATTCGATTGAGCTCTGTTTGCAACTGACCCACTTCTTGTTGCAGTGCTGCTCTGTCTTGAGCACTGTTAGAACCATTGGATGATTGGATGGATAGATCTCGAATTCGCTGCAAAATATTGGTTGCTTCTTGAAGTGCTCCTTCTGCGGTTTGTGCTAACGAAATTCCATCATTCGAGTTACGAACGGCTTGACCCAAACCACCAATCTGAGAAGTTAGACGATTTGAAATTTGTAGACCCGCAGCATCATCTGCTGCACTGTTGATTCTTAAACCCGAAGATAAACGCTGAAAACTTGTACGTAAGTCATTATTTGAAGATGTTAACGCGCGCTGCGCATTTAAAGACGACACATTCGTCTGGATTACATTACCCATTTTGTAGATCTCCTAACCTTCGATATCTGCCTGAGAAGCAAATTTACAAAGTGTTGAAAAGTTTATTGTGTGAGCCGCTGAGAACGTCTCATGGATGGGTATCGACTGTGGGATATGCGACTTTAATATTTTATTAAAAAAATAATTTTAAAAGATCGTTTTACGTGTGGATTTAAAGCGTAGTTTAGCTAAAAAGTTTGATTATGAAGAGCAAGAAAAAGAATAGGGGTGGAGTGGGGTGTTACACCTTATATCGGCATGCATTAAGTCAACTTTAAAAAAATGTGGTAAAAATAAACTAATCGGCGCCAATTACTTTATCGTTACCACTTTTTTGAGTTTTAATGCGGATTTTTTAAAAGGATAAAAAACAGACCACCAATCTGAATTTTATTGTTCTTAAAGTTTCCACAGGTGTTATTTACTCACTTTGAGTAAATAGAATGTTTGCTGTGAGCAAACTTATCAAAGTAACTTAAAGACTGGTGAGAACCAGCAATCTCTTATTCGTGTTATTTATTAATAATGCCTGAGTTCATTATTTAAATATTCGCTGACTAGAGCACTGAGAATACTCACAGCACACAAATGCATGATTCGTTACTCCGAACTATTATTATCATTATTTTTTATACGACAACTTGCCCTATGACATCAGGCAATGCTATAACATAACTGCAACTGTAGTTACGTAAAAACTGGCGAGCTGCCACTCGCCAGTAAAGTGAGACGCCATGTTTCAGTTGTCGTACGGAAGGGGGGCGTCGCTTGTATCAGTGTTCATTCATTCAAATCCTCTCTCAGTTTGAAATTAACCTTGGATTAACTGCAATACTTGCTGGCTTGATGCGTTAGCTTGCGTTAACACGGATAAACCTGCAGATTGCAGCACCTGATTTTTCGCTAGCTCCGACGTTTCTTGTGCGTAGTCGGTATCACGAATTCTTGAACGAGCTGCTGCTGCGTTTTCTGCGATGTTATCAACGTTTACAATGGTTGATGACAATCGATTTTGAACCGCACCAAGACTGGCTCGAAAAGCGTCGATAGAGCTGATGGCTCCATCAATAATACTAATAGATGATTGCGCACCTTCGGGGGTGCTCACGTTGATACTGGAAACAGCGGTTAAACTAGAACCACCTTGTGTACCAGCAGCGAATTGAGTGGTTGAACCGGAGAAAGTAAAACCATTGCCACCACCATTAAGACGCACAACTCCAGTTACCAGGGCAGAGTCTGTACCGCCTGATGTTAGAGTTACAGTGGCTGCACCAGATGCATTGGCAGTGTTATCAAAGTTGCGCGCAATCATATCAACGGTTGTGTTGGTCGTATTATTGGTTGTGAAGTTTCCAATACCAATGTTTTCACCGTTTTCAGAAATAAGATTGAGGTTTCCTTTGTTGTCAGCAACCGCAACCACACCGGTTTGTCCTGTGACTTGGTTGATTGCGTTGGCAACAGAACTCAAGTCGGTGACATCGGCAATGGAACCTGCAATGCTAACTGGAGCACCACTGGAACCTGTAATTTCAAAAGAAATACTACCAACGCCAAAACCTGATAAGCGCACATTGGTTCGTGCATCGGCAGATACACCTGTGGCTGGACTATCCTGGTTCACCAATAATGCAGCTTCTCTTGCCGTTGCATCATTTGGAATAACAATAGAGGCGTTACCTAGGCCACCGGTTAACGAAACCGTTGCTGCAGTAAGTCCATTCGCAGTTGGAGGTGTGTTGGCCGCGGCCGAGACACTACCAAATATGGTGCCATCAAATTCTGTACTGTTTCTGCCAATTAAATCACCAGAAGCTGAACCAATACTTACGGTTACCGTTTCGTTTGCAAGTGATCCCACCTGGAAAGTTTGACTGCCGAAAGTTCCATCGAGCAAACGTTTTCCACCAAAGGCAGTGGTGTCTGCTATTCGATTAATCTCAGCTTGAAGCTGACCGACTTCTGCTTGAAGTGCAGCGCGTTCTTGAGGACTGTTAGAGCCGTTTGCAGATTGGATGGATAAGCTTCGAATTCGTTGCAAAATGTTGGTTGCTTCTTGAAGCGCACCCTCCGCAGTTTGTGCGAGAGAGATACCATCGTTAGCATTTCGAACTGCTTGCTTTAGACCACCTATCTGTGATGTTAAGCGATTACTGATTTGTAATCCGGCTGCATCGTCTTTTGCACTGTTAATGCGTAGACCTGATGACAGTCTCTGGAACGTTGTTTGTAAGTTTTCGCCGGAGCGAAATAAATTTCTTTGTGCATTCAACGAAGACACATTAGTCGCTATGACGTTACCCATTCGTTACTCCTTAATACTGTTCAATCGCTGAATTACAGCGGTGTTCAAGCACTAAATATTGGTAATACGAAAGGCAATACTGAGAATATTTCTTTCGAACAGTTGCAAATATCGAATTGTTTTTATTTCAATTTGCAAGTTACGGCGGACCCTGAGCAATCCATCCGAAGTGAGGTCAGATAGTTGAGTTGTTTCTGACTTACTCACACTATCGGCGCAGGATTTTTTGACTTTAGAAAAAACACAGATTTTTTTCTTATTTTTTCTAAAAGCGGCAAACTCTGTATTGAGGAGGTAAATTTATGCCGCTCACAAAAGGTAAGTAAGAGCTTTGCAACGGCTTACAAGAGAAAAAGTCAGTCAAGGATCAACAGTCTCTAATCGATAACAGAGATGTTTTAGTTCAGACTATAATAAAGCTAGGTATTTATGAATTAACTTACACCCGTCGCCTTTCAAAGTGCAGTGATGTCGGCTGCACTCTGAAAGACTTTAGCTATTAAGTGGATAAACAAGTGCAGTGAGTGCCATTGCCGCGATACTTACTTCTGGCATTAAATTTGCGAATGTATCTAGATAACTTGTTGGTCGATAGCCTACTTTACGATAACTAGAGGTATTTTTAGTCCGGTAGATATGAACGCTCAATACATACCCAAAGTATTTCAAGGTGCGCGTAGCGCTGCAACTTGAACAGCATCGCTGCACCTTGAAAGGCGACGGGTATAGAAAGGTTAATAAAGAGATAATCGATGAAACCATTGGATCAAGAGCAAGCCATTGCCTGTCTGGTTCCGAGTTTACCGGCGCCTGATGAGCTACTGCCTTATTTAAATCGGATGGCGGAGACTCGTTGGTACAGTAATCAGGGGCCTTTGTATAGCGAGTTTAAACAAGCCGTGATTGCTCAGCTATCGTCACGAAACCCAGAGCTTCCTCCTGTACATGGTGAAGTGGTCAGTTCTGGCACGGCAGCGCTTGAGTTGGCCTTGATGGCGTTAAAACTGGCACCGGGTTCTTATGTGTTGGTTCCTGCGCTGACTTTTGTGGCTTCTGCACTGGCGGTTTTGCGAGTAGGGTTGGTGCCCGTTATTTGTGATATTGATGCCGACAGCTGGCAGTTAACGCCTGATATGGCAAAAAAGGTGGCGAACCAACGACCTATCGCTGCGGTACTGCCCGTTGCTACCTTTGGTATTCCGGTAGAGACAAAGCCCTGGGATGATTTTGTTGAAGACACTCAGATCCCTGTGGTCATTGATGCCGCGGCAGCTTTCGCGGAACAAAAGGTTGGTCAGCGCAGTAACCTTGTAGTGAGTTTTCATGCGACTAAGCTCTTGGGGATTGGTGAAGGAGGAGGGGTGTTTTCGCGTCAACCTGACTTTATTGAAGCGATACACAAGTGCAGCAACTTTGGTTTGCATCAGGGAGCTTCTCAAGAAACTGGCTTTAACGCCAAATTAAGTGAATATCATGCAGCGGTAGGGCTAGCACAACTTGCTCGCTGGCCTGAGCTTTATCAAGGCTACCGTGAGTGTCATCGTTGGTATATGGAACGAATCAATCATTGGTCTGGGATCAGCTCTCAACCTGGTGCCGAGCACTTTACCCCGGGTGTCGAGGTCTTGTTGCTTGAGTGCGAAGCCGACTTTGTACAGTCACAGTTGCAGCGGCAATCCATCGAAACTCGGCGTTGGTATTATCCTGCGCTTCATTGCCATCCTGCGATATTGTCAAAATCTGAGTTAGCAACAGAACCTGGGCAAGATGGATTGGCGGTTGTTGATCGAATGTCACAATACTTATTAGGATTTCCTTATCATCTTTATTTAACAGAGCAGGAGGTTGATAGGGTGATGCAAGCCATTGGTGAGTTAACACCATTAAAGGGAGTAGCTTCACATGCCTGAGCAAAAACTTAGTGTTGATGAGCTAGAATTTGCTGTCTATCAAAAAGATGAAAAAACGGCATTAAAAACGCTCATTGCTCTGCTTTGTCAAATTGAAGATGACGAGCGTCTTAACGATCCCAGTGCTTTATTTGGTGAGCAGAGTTTAGTCGTGATGCATGCAACCCGAATATGCAGTGCGTTTATGGCATTGATTTGCCGTCGAAATATGCATTTGTCTTATGACAATTATGTGGCGCTATCGATACATAAAAGCACCATTACCTCGTTGTTTTCTATCAGTGGCTTTGCCGGAACTCAGGTCGGTTTAGAACACACTAAAAAGTTATTCGAGAATCAGTCCAAGAAGGACGCCTCCAATCTTCATAAACGCTTGCTGTTCACTCGTCTAGAAGATGTCGACGAAGCTTTTATTCATGAATTAGAGGCCATGGATAAAAATGTAGCCATAGTGGCCATTTTAGCTCTACTGACGACTCGAGTGGTTATGAACGAAGCGGCTTATGTAGGCCGAGAACAACTTTTGAGCTTAGGGCCGCTAATGAGTTCTGGCGCTAAGTTACCCGATCCTTTCTTATCTCAGTTCGCCACGGCCTGGATGTTATGCAGTTATGCGCAGCGTGAAGACAAGCATGTCTTTAAATTTCACATGAATCAGTTGATGAAAAACCGACTGGAAGATGGGAAAGTTGTCGTACCCGTAGTGAACCGTGTAGACGTGAACAAAGAGCGACCCAAAATGGTCGTGATAGCTGAAGCCTTTAGCTCTGGCCACTCGGTGTATCGATGCTATGCCGACTATATTCGACAGATTAAAGAAAAATACGAAGTGGTATTAGTGGCAATGGAGAGCTCTGTAGATGATAAAGGCAAAGAACTCTTTGATGCCGCCCGAACTTTTTCATTAGAAGAAAACTCATTAAATGATGTAGTGCAGTTGATTGCAAAAGAACAGCCAGATGTTGTCTTTTATCCCAGTATCGGCTTAGCGGCATGGACCGTCGCTTTGGTTTCTGTGCGTTTTGCTCCCATCCAAATTATGGCACCAGGACATCCTGCTTCATCCGTCAGTGATGCCATTGATTATATGTTGTCAGAAGAATCTTTGGTAGGTGACCCAGCGTGCTACACCGAAAAAATACTACTGATAGAAGGCGGCACCGAAACCATGATGCCTCCGCCGGGCGAAAAACTGCCACTGCCAGAGCCACGAAAAAGTCCCGATGTGGTTCGTATTGCCGTTAACAGTATCAGCTTTAAGATAGGGGTGCCGTTTTTAGCCGCATGCCAAATGATCAATCAACAGTGTAAACGTCCAATCGAGTGGTTGTTTTTTACCTACGAAAAAGAAGTTGGCTATTACGAAGCCTCTTTGAATATTTCTCAGTGGCTGCCCAATGCCCAGGTAGTGCCTCGTTTAATGTACAACCAGTATCTCCATGTGCTTAGCCTCACGGATATGGCTGTAGGAACTTTTCCATTTGCTGGTAGTAACACCAATGTCGATCTGACACGTCTGGGAATTCCTAAAGTGTATTTTCTCGGCAATGAAATTCATTCCCGTGCCGATATGATTATTTATGATCACTTTGAGTTACCCGACTGGCTGTGTTGTTCGGATATTGAGAGTTGGTGTCAGTCGGTGATTCGCCTGGCCGAAGATGATGAAGCGCGTTATCAGATCAGTCAATCGTTGATCCAACAGAAACCACAAGAACGACTCATGGTGACCGAAGACAAATCTATCAATGGATTTTTGAACGCAGTTGATTGGGCGTGGCAGCACCATGATGCCATTATGGACAGTGGAGAAACCATTATTCGTCCGCAAGTGGCTGAGGCTCCGCTTCTTGTAACCGAATCCTGTGATTAAGGAACCTGCTATGACTTTAGTAAGCACCCAGCCCACGTTTCAAGGCACCGCTGCTTCAGTGGGTGATGGTGTTCGATTACTGGTGTTTCCTCTGGATATTGATATCGCGGCCAATATAGTTAAGTGTGCTCGCAGTATGCAATGTTATGTCGCGGGTTCCAGTTCTGTAATGGAAAATGCTGGGCAACATTCATTGGATGATTTCTTTCACTTGCCATTTATTACCGAAGATCATTTTATTGAAGTGTTGGAAGAAAAAATCAAAGTCTATGACATCACCCATATTTATACGCCTCATTGTGGGATATGGAGTCACCTAAAAAAGCTAGAGCAAGATCCAGATTTTATTCACTTTCATTTATGTCGGCCCAACCCTCATTATGCAGAATGGTCTTTGTTTGTGCCCGGTTATGAATGGGCTGAGCAATGTGTGAATGAATCTTTTGCCCAAGCTTTGCCCGATATCGAAGAGGCGGCTGTAAAACCTACTTTATCAAAAGGTCAGTATGCCGCACTTCATAAACAATTTATTGATATACCTGGCCAGTGTGATGTTTCTAAATTGACGGTATTAACGCAGATGTCTCGCATATTACCGCAAGGAGATATTGTCGAAGTCGGTGCCTTTTATGGGCGTTCTGCGTATGCCATGGCCTGGCTGGCTGCACGTTATCAAATAGGTAACGTGATTTGTGTTGATCCTTGGGAGAATGCCAAGATAGAAACTCAAGGAGCGCAGGCCGAAATTCTCAACGATGAGTTTTCTCAAGATGATGACGTGATTGATTTCGAAAAAGTTTACTGGGGGTTTATTGCCAGTGTCTCTTTGCTAAATAATATTGGTTATATTCGAGACATTTCAAAAGATGCCGTTGATGTTTATCGACAGGCCATTGATAACGGATATTTACGCAGTGAACAGTTAGAGCCGGTTTCTGTTTCTGGCCATATTGCGTTACTCCATATTGATGGCAACCATCGTTACGATCAGGTGTGTTTGGATATCGAAACCTGGGCTCCTTATGTTATGCCCGGAGGATGGATACTCTTGGACGATTATGTCTGGGCATTTGGTGATGGTCCACAGAGAGCAGGAGATGAACTCTTGGCGTCGATGAATTTTGAAGTGGCTTTTTCGGCGAGTGATACCTTATTTATTCGAAAGTCACTTTAGGCTTTATTTTTTTTGGAAATAAAAAGCTTTAACGAGACTCGTTGAGTATCTTTTTCAAGTATTGTCCATAAGAGCTCGCTTGTAACGCATCTGCCTGCTGTTCCAGTTGTTGGTCACTCAGCCATTGATTACGCCAGGCTATCTCTTCCAGACAGGCAACTTTTAGTCCCTGCCTTTTTTCTAGTGTTTGGATAAACTGACCAGCTTCCATCAAGCTATCATGAGTTCCTGCATCCAGCCAGGCAAAGCCACGACCTAGTAACTTCACTTTCAGTCGTTGGTGTTCCAGATACATTTGATTAATACTGGTAATTTCTAATTCGCCTCGAGCCGATGGTTTCACTTCTTTGGCAAAGTCCACTACTTGATTGTCGTAAAAGTAGAGTCCGGTGACTGCATAGTTTGATGTGGGGTTTTGAGGTTTTTCTTCTATGGATACGGCATTGAAATGCTCATCAAAGGTAACCACACCAAAGTTTTCTGGCGTGTTAACTGGATAAGCGAAAACGGTGGCGCCTTCATTTTCTTGACAGACATTGTGTAGCAAAGGGCTGAAGCCTTGACCAAAAAACAGGTTGTCACCTAATACCAAACTTACACTGTCGTTGCCGATAAAGTCTTCCCCAATGGTGAAAGCTTGCGCTAATCCTTCAGGCTTAGGTTGAGTGGCGTATTGCAATTGAATGCCCAGTTGATGTCCATCGTCCAGTAAACGGTGAAATTCTTCATAGGACTCGGGGGAGGTGATGATTAGAATGTCTCGAATACCAGCGAGCATAAGAATAGACAACGGATAATAAATCATAGGCTTATCATACAAAGGCAAAAGATGTTTATTGATGCCTTTTGTTATCGGATGCAGTCGCGTTCCAGAACCACCTGCGAGTATTATTCCTTTCATTGATGTTCCTCTTTGAGTATGGAGGTTATCTTGCTCTGTTGTTGAAGGTACCAATCTATGGTTTGTGTTAAACCTTGTTTTAGAGAGTAATGAGCTTTCCAGCCCAGTTGACGAAGCTTCTGGCTATTGATTGCATAGCAAAGATCATGGCCAGGTCGGTCCTTAACATGAGTGATCAAATCTCTAAACGGCTGGCGTTGGCCTTGAGCGAGGGGCATTTTTTCTTCCAGCAGCTGACAAATCAGGTGAGCCATTTCGAGATTGGTAATACATTCATCTGCACCGATATTATAGTGCTCTCCAATTTTTCCGTGAGTTAGGACGGTGAGTAGTGCAGTTACGTGATCATCAACATACAGCCAATCTCTTATTTGTTGACCATTGCCATAGATAGTCAATGGTAAGGTCTGTGTCGCGTTAGATATTAATTTGGGCAATAGTTTTTCAGGATGCTGAAACGGACCATAGTTGTTAGAGCAGTGAGTAATGACCACTGGCAAGTCATAAGTTCTATACCAGGCATACACCAGATGATCGGATGCCCCTTTGCTGGCCGAATAAGGAGAGCTGGGTTTGTAGGCTGTGGCCTCGGTAAAAGCATTACTGATATTTTCGGCATCACCGTAAACTTCGTCGGTGCTAACATGAAGAAAGCGAAAACTTTGTTGTTGGTTGGTGTCTAATGTTTGCCAATAGTCTCTCATCACTTCCAGAAGCTGAAAAGTACCGACAATATTGGTGGTGATAAAAGGACTTGCCCCGTCAATAGAGCGATCTACATGACTCTCCGCAGCCAAATGCATGACACAATCAGGTTGAAACTCCTGAACTATTTGAGTTAAAGAAGGTGCATCGCAAATATCCACCTGACAATGACGATAACGCTCATGTCTAAGTGCATCAAGCTGAACATTAAATGCTCCTGCGTAGGTTAATTTGTCCAAATTGATAATATGAACGTCGGGGTAGTGAGCGAGTAGATAACGCACCAGGTTTGAGCCAATAAAGCCGCACCCACCTGTGATCAGTATTTTTTTATGATTGATTGGATGATCCATAATGATTTTGTTTTTTTACTGCATTCAGTAATAAAGCGGATGAACTATCATAGTGAGACTGCTGGCTGTCTTGTGGATTCTGAATGTCTGCCAGCATTGACTGAGCCATGCGCTTGCCCATTTCAACACCCCATTGATCAAAAGGATTGATATTCCACAGCGTGGCCATAACAAATACTTTATGCTCGTAGATTGCTAGTAGAGAACCTAAGTTGTAGGGCGTTAAACGATCCATAAGCAAAGTTGAAGAAGGTTGGTCGCCGCGATATTTTAAGTGGGGTGTCGAGTCTCCATCCTTTATTTGGTCGCCAAAAGCCAGTAAGCGACTCTGAGTAATACAGTTTGCGAGCATCAACTTCTCTTGCTCTTGCAAAGCGCGTTGTTGCTCGGTGATATCTGTGGCGTTTTCATAACGACTAATGGGCGCTATAAAATCGCTAGAAACGTAGTGAGTGCCTTGATGCAACAGCTGAAAATAAGCATGTTGGGCATTAGCTCCAACATTTCCCCAAACAATAGGACTGGTTTGACTGGCAACTATTTGCCCGTCATGGGTTACCGCTTTGCCGTTACTTTCCATTTCTAGTTGCGAAAGATAACCGGGAAGATGTCGCATGCGTTCATCGTAGGGCAAAATCGTGTGCGCGTGTATATCTAAAAACGAAGCGTTCCACACAGCAATCAAGCCCATTGTTAAAGGAATATTGTTAGCAATGGGCGCATTGATAACATGTTGGTCAATGGCGTGAGCGCCTGCAAGCAGCTCACGAAAATGTTTCATCCCAAGCTTTATTGCGATGGGCAACCCAATGGCAGACCAAAGTGAAAAACGACCACCAACCCAATCAAAAACTGGCAGCTGATGTTGGATTCCAAACTCTGTCATTCGTTCAGCACTAGAAGACACGCCAATAAAATGATGCTTCATACGTTCATGATATTCACTATCAAGAGAGTGTAACCAGGCTTTGGCAATCTTGGCATTGCCGAGTGTATCGGGAGTTTTAAAGGATTTTGAAGCAACAATAAACAAGGTTGTAGCGGGATTGAGTTTTTTCAACAGACGGTCTATATGGATGCCATCCATGCTGGATACAAAGTGAACCTGCAAATGCTGAGCGTTCTCTGGGACAAACTCATGCAATGCCTGACAGGCGAAGAAGGGGCCAAGATCAGAACCACCGACACCAATGTTAACTACGTCGGTAATAGGTTCGCCTGTACATCCTCGCCAATAGCCTGCATGGAGCTTATGGACGATCAATTCCATCGCATGCAGAGTCGTATGAACTTTTTGTGTGATATCTTCACCCTTTACTACGAGCTTTTGACCTTGCGGAAGCCTCAGAGCCGTATGCAGTGCAGAACGTCCTTCACTTTGATTCACAACAGCGCCGCTCATCATGTTGTCGAATGCACTGATGACTCGGCTGTTCTTTGCTAACTGTGACAGTCGCTGCATAACGTTCAAGTTAACTTTCTGCTTTGAGTAATCTAGTAACAAGTTTTGATGACGAATATGAAAGATATCTGCACGCTTGGGTGTTTTTTGAAAAAGCTGGTGTAGTGTCTCGCGTTTTATTTCTTGGCTGGCATGGCGTAAATGTTTCCATATAAGAAGTGATGATTCATTGCGGATATCGACCTTCATTATAAATTTCCTCAAGCGTTTAGTTTCTTGAACGCTTTTAAGCCAGTTGCGTCAGACATCAAGATTTGTCCGATTACTTATATACCCGTCGCCTTTCAAGGTGCAGCGGTGTTGGCTGCGCGCACTCCCCCCAATCACTTAGGATATCTAAGCTCAAGGGACTCGCTTACTGGCCGCCTACCTGCACCTTGAAATACTTTGGGTATAACTTTGATTTGCAAGCAGTAATCGGTTTTTTGACGTTAATTAAGAGTGAAGCAAAACTTATACCACGGGTCAAGCGCCAGCTTTTTGACGTAAGTACTGTGCGATATTGTGTGAGTACGATCTTGTAAAGCGAATCATCAAGTCGGTCACTTTATTGCTTCCTTATATAGGGTTATCGGCCAATAAGGGGCGCAATGTGAGAATATTTTTAAATTTTTATCTCAAAGCGATTTTTTTGCCTGGTTAAAGAAGTTCAGCTTTATCAGTTTTGAAAGTTGGCACAGTGATTGCTGTGTATTGATTGCTACCGAAAAAGGGGAAAAAGATTTGTAGATCTCCTGAACCTTTGAGGTGGTAATTACTTTCGCGAAGTAAAATCGAGTCCGTAATTGCTGAGAACAGTTATGTTTGGCTCACACGAAGTGAATGATCATACGTTTGCTGAGAACATTCGTATGATTTGACTCTTCGAGAGGGTATATTCCTGTGTAACCTGAGAAATTCGCAGGAAGTTCCTTCAAAATCGTCGTACGGTAGGGGGCTAGCAATAGCCCCTTTTTTTCGCCCGAGATTAATTTGCGGATAAGGCTTGCCGCTTGTGGCCGTCGATGGCAAATTGTGGTGATAAAGTCACAAATAAACTCTAACGATAAATACGTGGCCAAAAGAACAGAGTGAGGAAAAGCTTTTCCTCTTAGCGGTAAAAAGTGACACATTCAATTGAACTCAATGAGGGATGCGGTAATGAGCGAATCGCTAAAGGTCACCTTTGTTTCGCATGCTTGTCTAAGAATAGAAGGCAAGTTTGGCAGTTTGGTATGCGATCCATGGATTCTTAATGAACCCGTTTATAATTTTACTACCTGGAAATTTCCTGCGGCAGTCATGCCTCCCGAAGAGGTTTATAGGCAACTGGACTATGTGTACTTTTCTCACCCACATGAAGATCATTTCCATATACCATCGATTGATTTGATCCCAAGAGACACCTGCATTCTGTTGGCGGAGTATACCTGTAAGCCAGGACTCAGAGCACAAACCATGGAGCGCACACTGCGCGAGATGGGCTTCTATAATATCAAAAAGATAAAGCCCTGGCAGTCGCTGGATCTGGGCGAAGGCAGTGTATTTACTTTGTTACCTGCTTGCGAGACCAAGTGGTGGGATTGGGAAAACTCTGGCTTCGTACTCGAGCAAGACAATTATAAGCTGCTTAATATGAATGATTGTCCTTCTGATAAAGCACTTTATGAACAGGTCGATAAACAGTTTGGTCAAATAGACATTGCTTTTATTCAATACGCCGGGGTTTCCATGTTCCCTGGTTGTTACCGAATGCCGATTGAAGAAATGAAAGCCGCAGTAAAAGAACGTCGCACCAGTTGGATACAGCAACGCAATGTGTTGGAGTATCTTGATATAAAACGTATCGCGCCTTTTGCGGGTGACTTCGCCTGGCTAAGTGATCGCATGTGGCACTGTAACTGGTCTAACCGAGCGACGCCGTTAGAATTTAAAGAGTATGTTGAAACTCACGAACGTGGGGGCGGGGTTGAATTAGTTTTAATGTATCCATCGGATGAGTGGACGCCAGAGTCTGGCATTACAAAAAATCATCCTCCTATTGATTGGAGTCACTACCTTGATCATATAAAGGAAGTGAAAGCACATTATCAATCTAAGATTAGCCAACTGGAACAGTGGATCGACAGCAGCTCTCTTGATGATCTGGAGCAAAGAACACGAACACATATCGCTTATCTGCAGCAATGGATCTATCAGGAAGATATTGTGTTTGATGTGAGAGTCAGGTTCGTTGTTGAGTGGAATCAAAAACACTTTAACTTTGTGATTGATAGTAGTGTTGAAGAGGGCGTCCGTTTTCTATGGGATGATTCTGATGAGGTTGATCAGACCTTATATATTAATGAATTTATCTGGGCAGCCGTGGTTGAAGGCAAAATGCTGATGAATAATTTGCAGTGGGCTGCCGAAAACAATCAACATGTTCCTTTTCGTCTTGAGATCGCTCACTTCTGGTTCTGGTTTGAGACACACATTGACCTCAATAACCGCAATAGTCAGGCCTTAGTTGACTCGGTATTGCATCCTCAACTATCGAAACGATTGCGACCTGAACATGGTGTGTTTACTCAACCAAACGAATGGCAGTTGCCGTGGCTCAATCGTCACTAAGTCATATAGAATGGATTTTGGCCAGCGAACGACAACGCTGGCTTCAAGCTTTGCATCCGCTCACAACCGGACCGGGATTTTGCCCAGATTATCTCTCTGCTTTGTATTCTGATATTGCCTTAATTAAATACTCGGATGACCAATCATATTGGGTTTGTCCTGTTTTAGAACGTTCTTATCAGGGCCATAAAGATTGGTACTCTCCTTATGGTTGGTCTGGCCTGTGTGGTTATGGATTGGATAACGCATTATCGCAATTCAATGATTATGCGATTGAACAAAACTCGGTTTGCAGTTATCTGGTACAGGGGCCAGAGAGTGAGCCTTTTAATGAAGCCAGCGATCACTATCGCACTATTTATAAAGTCACTCTTAGCTCGAAAGTTGATGAGATGTTTGCTCAGTTAAGTAAAACTTCTCGTTACGAGGTGCGCAAGTGGGAACAGATGAACCTATTGGTTTGTGATAATAAGCGCAAAGCATTACCTGAACTGCTGCAACTATATCGCCATAATTTAGAGCAGAAGCAGGCAGGCCATATATACTTTCATATATTAGAGTCGTTAAAGCGTCTTATCGAATTGGATACCACCTGGGTGTTCTGCATCTGGGAAAATAACAAACTTGTGGCGGCCAATGTATTTATCGTTGCCAATAACAGGGCGGACTATTTTGTTGCGAGCTTTTCTGAAGAAGGCAAAACACATAGCCGTGGATTATTGTGGCATGGCATGTGTGAGTTGGCAAAGAGGGGCATAGTGTCATTAAACCTCGGTGGAGGCATCAGCGAAGACGATGGATTAGCCCGTTTTAAAAAGAGCATGGGAGGCACAGAAGTGCGTTGCAATGTATTGAAGCAAGTTCATAATCAACCCGTATTTGATAAGCTCTGTTCTAAGGCCAAACCCTCTCAATTTTTCCCTCCTTATTATTCGGGTTCAAGTTAATGGATTATCGAGTACTGGCCCAACATTATGAAGAATGTTTACAACGTCATGGCGCATCAGCAAAAGGGATGGACTGGCCAAGCGAAGAGAGTTTAAATGTGCGCTTTCAGGTTATGGCTGATTTACTTCAATATTTTAAGCCTGGAAGTTTGTTGGATGTTGGTTGCGGAGCTGGTTTGTTTTATGACTTTGTTAAACAGTATGAGCCAGCGCAGGGCTGGCAGTACCGAGGGCTGGATATCTCTGAGAAAATGATCGCCGCTGCCCACCAGCGATGGGATGAGTCGTTATTTTGGCAGCAAGATATTTTGCAACAACCTTTGGCCGATAACAGTGTGGATGTATGCGTTATGAATGGCGTGTTAACTGAGAAGTTGTCTTTGTCTTATGACGATATGATGCAGTTTGCTAAAGCCATGATCTCTGCCTGTTTTAAAGCATCAAGACAAGGCGTCGCTTTTAACGTTATGAGCAATCAGGTGGACTGGTGTCGTCCCGACCTGTTTCATGTGTCTTGTGATGAGCTAGGCTTTTGGTTGAGAAAAAATATATCACCGCATTTTATAATGCGTCAGGATTACGGATTGTACGAATATACCGTTTACGTTTATAAAGAGGCTAATCATGGTTGAGACTTTTTCTCTGCATCATATTAAGGATGTTCACAAATTATTGGTAGAGATGATTCAACAAGATCTTGGCGCGCTTAATGAAACGGCAAGAAAAGATTACATACAGAGCTGGGATCAAGACAAGCTTACGCACTGGGTTCACCAAAAACAACAGGTATCTCTGGTCTATCATGAACAAGGGCAGGTTTTGGGTGCGCTTTTGGGGACTCCTCATGAGAGTGGCGTCGCCACTGTGATTTGGCTAGTCGTTGATAAGTCGGCTCGTGGACGAAGTATCGGCAAGCAACTGATGCTTCGTGCGGCCGAAGAGTATCGCGAGTTAGGAGCACATAAAATTAAACTGACCGTTCCCGATAAAAACAGCAAACGGTTTTATGAACATATCGGACTTGAAGAAGAAGCTTATTTACGTAAGCACTGGTATCAAGTCGACTTTTGGCAGATGGGGTGGCAATTGTGAAATGGAATAAACTGGGGTGTATCTACAGCGTTGAAAACGAAAATAACTGGATGGTTTCTCATGCTCAGTTACCGACACCATTTTTAATGGATGATCGTATTCGTGTGTTTATTATGACAAGAAATGCACAGAATATGAGTCGCATAGGGTTTGTTGATCTGGATCGACAGCAACCCGATAAAGTCTTAGGTATTTCACAAAAGCCTGCACTTGATCTCGGACCCTGTGGTGGGTTTGATGATAGAGGGGTCGCACCCAGTTGCATGGTTGAAGTCAATGGCCGCTGGTTAATGTATTTTGTTGGCATTACGCCCAAGGTGACGGTGCCATTAAGCTATGCGATAGGTGTTGCCGAGTATGATCATGCCTCAGAAACCTTTAAGCGTTTGTATCCAGGGCCCGTTGTTGATCGAACACCTCATGAGTGTTTTTTATTTACTTCGCCTTTTGTCCATCACTATCAACAAGAATGGCGTATGTATTACACCTCTGGCACTGGATGGGTGGATATAAATGACACGCCAGAAATGCTCTATGACATCAAATTGGCTCAATCCTCTTGCGGCACACTTTGGCAACGACCTAATCACAGTTGTTTGCAGCCAGACTATCCAGAAGAAGCACTTGCCAGACCCTGGATCATAGAAACTGATCAGGGTTTGACCATGTATTACTGTCATCGTGGTAGTCGAGGCTTTCGCGAAGGACAAAACGCTTATGCCATAGGGCAGGCGACTTCTCAAGACGGAATGCAATGGGAGCGCTTACCTGATCCACCTGACCTGGGGCCTTCGGAACAAGGTTGGGATTCGCAAATGACCGCTTACCCTGCGTTACTAAAAGTCGATGGCCGTTATCTGATGTTTTATAACGGCAATGGATTCGGTAAAAGTGGTTTTGGTATAGCAGAGCTGGTGGAATAGAGCGACGAGCATAAGATGTATCAAGGTCATCAATATGCACAAACTTTAGCGCACATTGGCCAGCCGGTGGCGCTGCCCAATGCCAGCACTTATGTAATTGAACGCGCTATTGATAGCTCCCATTTTGTAGACTGGAGCGCTCCTTATCCATTGCTCTGTTGCCGTAACTGGTCTGCTATGGTGGCCGATGTAAATGATGCTCCTGAAGATCTTGTCAGTTTTGTCGCAGTTGTGGACCCTCTTAAGCAACCTTCTGATAAAGAAGCCCAGCAAATTTTTAATCACAGCTTTATTCCTTTTAAACGTCACTACGTCATCGACTTTGAGCAGCCTATGGTTTTGGCGCGTCATCATCGCCGTAATGTTAGCAAAGCTCAGAAAAACATAACGGTCGAACTGCATGCTGTTGGTAGCGACCTGCCGGAAGCTGTATCTACCGCCTGGCTCGAGCTTTATCGCCAATTAAAGTTGCGACACTCTATCGTTGGTGTTGCGGACTTTTCTGATGGCGCATTGAAGCAACAGCTTCTTTTGTGTGATGTCTTTGTCGCCAGAGTACAAAAGCATATTGTTGGCATGCTGCTGTTTACTAAAATCGATGAACGTATTTATTATCATTTAGGGGCTCACGCAGATCAGGGCTACAAAGAAAACTCCTCTTACGCTTTATTTAGTGCGGCCATTGACTATTACCAAAAGCAAAGCATCCAATTTCTTGACCTGGGAGGAAGCAGTGGTGTGAAAGAAAATGCTAATGATGGACTGGGGCGTTTTAAAAAAGGCTGGTGCAATGCAGAACGAATAGCTTATTTAGGTGGGCGAATTCATAATCTCACTCACTATCACCAACTATCATCCTCACCATCGACAAGTTATTTTCCCGCTTATCGTGCTTAATTTTGTGCAGCCTTGTTATTGTTATGAAGATGTAGGATAAAACTAGAATGTTTTATTGAGTTTATTAATAAGTATTTATTCTTTTAAATGTTTTTCTTATAACCAAGTATGGACTATTGTTGATCTTCGATAAGTAAATGACCTTAGTGGTGTTTAAAAGTTGATCATCGCTGTGTGATATACCCAAAGTATTTCAAAGTGCAGGTAGGCGGCCAGCAAGCGAATCCCCTGAGCTTAGACAGACTAAGTGATTGGGGTGAGTGCGCGCAGCCAACACCACTGCACCTTGAAAGGCGACGGGTATATTTAGACACGACAAGGTTGTGGGTAATAAAGCCCAAAAAATACAATGTTTCAGTGAGTTAGTTTCTGCAATTTAAAGAGCGTCTTTTTATTGCCAAAAAATTGACAGAAAAACATTATCAGCCTATTTATTAGATGGGACGGTCAGTAAACTCTGATAAAGCGACGAGACAGCTAAAGGAGCTCTAAGCTGTAGATGTGCTACTGACATTTAACAATAAGAACAATACCTTTTTTTAGCATTGGAATCGGGGTGTTATGTGCTGTCAGAGCTAAAAATATTATTGATCGATGATGATCACGATCACCTTCATGATATTCAAGTGATTTTAGAATTCATTGGCGAGGAATGCCTCTCTGCTACCTCTGAGAACTGGCAGCAAGCCTGCCAACAACCCGAGCATCTGCTGGCGATAGCCATTGGTACTCACCAGCATTATTCTTCACTGTCTGAGCTGATCAGCGAGATTCAGGCGGTATCAAAAACTCTGCCTATACTGCTTACCGGTGATATCAGCTATTCCGGTGATCTGCCCAACGACCTTCAGACCCAGATTGTTGGACGAATTGAAAATCCACCTCGCTATAATTCGTTATTGGAAGTGTTGCATGCCTGCCAGGAGTGCCGTGGCAATCGGCATGTGATGGAAGATGGTCAAAAGCCGCTGGAACTGTTTCGTAGCATGATAGGTAGCAGTCAGGCGATTCAAGATGTGAGAAAATTGATCGAGCAGGTGGCGAACACCGAAGCGAATGTATTAATTCTTGGTGAGTCGGGTACCGGAAAAGAAGTCGCGGCTCGCAATATTCATTATCTTTCCGAACGTTCCGATAAACCTTTTGTTCCTGTTAATTGCGGGGCGATTCCTGGAGATTTGTTAGAAAGCGAACTCTTCGGTCACGAAAAGGGAGCTTTTACTGGCGCACTCAGTGCGCGGCAGGGGCGTTTTGAGCTGGCACAAGGCGGCACGCTGTTTTTGGACGAAATAGGCGATATGCCTCTGGCTATGCAGGTAAAGCTGCTGCGTGTGTTGCAAGAAAAATGTTTTGAGCGTGTGGGCAGCAACCGCACCATTGAGGCCGATGTTCGTATTATCGCTGCGACTCATCGCAATCTGGATAAAGAAGTGGCCGCAGGAAATTTCCGTGAAGATCTATTTTATCGACTTAATGTCTTCCCCATCGAGATGCCAGCGTTAAGAGAGCGACAAGACGATGTTCCATTGCTTATTAATGAGCTCATTACTCGTCTCGAGAAGCACGACCGAGGGTCGGTGCGTCTTAGTGCGGGTGCCATTGCTTCATTAATGCGACACGATTGGGCGGGTAATGTTCGAGAGCTGGCTAATCTGGTAGAGCGTTTATGTATTCTGTTTCCCTATGGGGTGGTGGATATTAACGACCTGCCAGAAAAATATCAGTATGGTGATGGTATTCAAGCTTATGAGTCGCCCGCTCTGGTTCAACATATTGAAGCCAACGAGTCTCAGCCTGATGAAACCGAAGAGGTGTCGGCAACGACTGTTGAGTCGTTTAATTTGCCCAAAGAGGGGCTGAATCTCAAAGAGTTTATGGCAAAACTAGAAGTGGATTACATACGACAAGCGCTGGACGAGAGTTCGGGTGTCGTTGCCAAAGCGGCACAGCGTTTAGGTATGCGCCGTACGACACTGGTTGAAAAAATGAAGAAGTATAAGGCCATGCTAAATTAAACAAAGACCTTTTGTGTTCTCCATCATTGATGGCTAAAAAGAAAATAACCCCAGCTTTAGATTAAGTTGTACGTATGTTTATTGTTTTAGTTCATTCTTATTAATCACTGAATACTCACTAAACTACCTTAATAAAACGTCGTAAATTTGACGATGCTTTTTACCTCCCTCTCTAACTTAATGAAAACAAAAAGAAATGCGATAGTGGCATAATGTTTGCGTTAATTCTTACCAGAGTCAGTATTTGCGATTTTTTTGACGGGTTCTGGTGAGGAGAGTCAAACCAATGTCAGCACAGTCTTCGATAATCAGTGAACATAATGAAGGTCTTCCTAAGATCGACAGCCAACGTTTGGATCTGGAGCAGATGCAGGATGCCTTCGCGCATTTTAATCGATTATCAGAATCTTTTGTGCATTCTTATCAGTCCCTGGAAGGACAGGTAGAAAACCTGGCTGATCGACTAGCCAGCGAAGTTCGCAACAAACAACTGCAGTTGCAAGAAAAAGAAAGGTTGGCGCAAAAGCTTTCCAGTCTATTGTCTATCTTACCCGCTGGTGTGGTGGTGCTTGATGAACAGGGATGTGTACAAGATTGCAATGCGGTGGCTGTGGATTTATTAGGCCGTCCATTATTGGGGGAAAAATGGATGAACATCATTCAGCGGGCCTTTTCGCCTCGCTCGGATGATGGGCATGAGATTTCATTAAAAGACGGACGCCGGGTTCGTATTGAAACTCGAGCATTGGATTATGAGCCTGGTCAGTTGGTTGTTATCACCGATCTAACAGAAACCCGCAAACTGCAAGACAAGCTCAATCAGGACAAGCGTTTATCCAGCATTGGAAAGATGATGGCCTCACTGGCTCATCAAATTCGCACGCCTTTGTCTTCGGCACTCTTATATGGCGCAAATTTAAGTCGTGAAGATTTAACCAACACAACTCGTCAAAAATTTGGCCAACGCTTATTAGGCTGTTTGCACCACCTGGAGCAGCATGTGAGTGACATGTTGCAGTTTGCTCGCAGTGGAGGTTTACAAAAATCTTGGTGTGATGTCGAAAAGTTTGTAGAAAGTATCATTCAACATGTCAAACAGATGAATGTTGATGTAGATGTCGAGCTAGATGTTACCAGTCACTATCGAATTTTTGTAAATGAAGAGTCCGTGAAAAGTGCGGTTATGAATTTAATCGATAATGCTTGTCAGGCAACCGAGGTTCTGGCCGAAAAAGCGAAGGTGGTTGTTCGATTTTCGGTAGCTAATGACTGGCTGACGATTCAAGTTGAAGATAATGGCATCGGTATTTCTGAATCCGTCAAAGCACAGATCTTTGAGCCTTTTTTTACGACCAAGTCCGGTGGCACTGGTTTGGGACTGCCCGTATTACAAGGGGTTGTTATCGCCCATGATGGCAAGGTCGATGTAGATTCAGAAGCCAATAAGGGCACTCGGTTTACTGTAACCTTGCCTTGCATTCAAGCGTTATCTGCCGAGTAAACGAGAGAGGTTGTTGTATTATGAATAAAGCAAAAGTGTTAGTCGTCGAAGATGACAACGGTTTACGTGAGGCGCTCTCGGATACTCTGGAAGTTTCTGGTTATGATGTTGTCTCTGCTGAATGTGTTGAGTCGGCTATCGCCTGCTGGGGGAAGTCAGAACCTGATATGGTGGTCAGCGATATCCATCTTGGAGAAAAAAACGGACGTGACTTATTAAAATATGTGCGCAATAAAAATCAACGTACGCCTTTTATTTTAATGACGGCGTACGGCACTATTGATACAGCGGTTGCAGCCATGCAAGAAGGTGCCAATGAGTTTTTGCAAAAGCCTTTTGAACCCACTTCATTATTAAAAGTCATCGAGCAATATCAGTCTCATCAAGACACCGCTTGCGATCAGCCTGTTATTTGTGATGAGCAAAGTCAGTCTCTTTATGGGTTGGCAGAAAAAATTGCTCAAACCGATTCAACCGTTCTATTAAATGGACCCAGTGGAGCGGGTAAAGAAGTGATGGCGCGCTACATTCATCAACAGTCACAGCGCAGTGAACATCCTTTTATTGCTATCAACTGTGCGGCTATCCCTGAAAATATGCTTGAAGCCACTTTGTTTGGTTACGAGAAAGGTGCTTATACTGGAGCTCATCAAAGCTGCCCAGGAAAGTTTGAGCAAGCACAAAACGGCACTTTATTGTTAGACGAAATTTCAGAAATGGATCTGGCCCTCCAGGCAAAACTGTTACGAGTTATTCAGGAGCGCGAAGTTGAACGTCTGGGTGCTAGAAAGTCGATAGAACTGGATGTGCGTATTATTGCTACCACCAATCGTGACCTGATGCAGGAAGTACAACAAAAGCGTTTTCGTGAAGATCTTTATTACCGACTCAACGTTTTTCCTTTACGTTGTTTGGGGCTTGCTGAGCGTTCCGGTGACATTATTCCCATTGCCGAAATGCTATTAAATAAATATGCCAAACAGAACGGACGCAAGATGCCTGAGTTGTCAGTTGCTGCACGTTCTAAACTGATTTCTTATAGCTGGCCTGGCAATGTTCGCGAGCTGGATAATGTGATGCAGCGGTGTTTGATTTTATGTAACGATGACACTTTGTTACCCGAACACTTAATGTTTGAAACAACCCATCAAACCAGTGTTGAAAAAGAAGAATCTGAATCTGCACAAGCATCTTTAGGTGATGGTGTACGTCATCACGAGTATCAATTAATTATTGATGCACTAAAACGTACGGGCAGAAAAAAAGACGTAGCCGATGAGCTTGGCATCAGCCCCAGAACATTGCGTTACAAGTTAGCACGCATGAGAGAAATGGGTTACGACATACCCGCATAGAGTTATGACAATCGATTGAGGTCATTATTATGAATCAAATTACTCCCGAACAAATTCTAGCCCACATGCGTCGTTTGTCTGATGTGGCACAGCAAAGTCCAGCGCAACCGACTGGCAAAGTTGAGTCTGGTGGCGATTTTACTCAGGCGTTGTCAAAAGCCATTAATCAGGTTAATGAACTGCAGAAAGAATCCAGTCAGGCAGCGCGCCAAATAGAAGCCGGAGACGGTGGTGTCAGTCTGGTAAAAGCCATGATTGCGTCGCAAAAATCAGGTGTCGCTTTTGACGCCGTTGTTCAAGTAAGAAATCGTGTGGTGTCTGCCTATCAAGACATCATGAACATGCCAATATAAGTGAGGATAGACGGTGGCAGAAGCAACAGCGTCAACAGACCTGGCCAGTGTAGACGATAGCGGAGAAGACTCTAAAACGCCGCGAACCTTATTACCTGGCATGACTAATCTCAGCTTGTTTAAACAGCTGGGATTAATGATTGGTATTGCCGCCAGTGTTGCGTTAGGTGTTTTCATAGTGTTGTGGGGAACGGAAGAAGAAATGACACCCCTGGCCTTGACGGATGCGGCAACCACCGTAGAAATCGTCAACATGTTGAAGGCGCAAAATATTCCTCACCGTTTGGATGAAAGAGGCATTATTTCAATTCGTAGTGAAGACTTTCAAAAGGTGCAACTCGAAATTTCGATGCAGGGACTCGAAATTAATCCTGATCGTAGTGACTCTTTACTCAACAAAGAATCCGGCTTTGGCGTTTCGCAACGTTTAGAAACCGCACGTTTACAACGCAGTGCCGAACTAAAATTAGCGCGCACAATTGAAGAGTTTCGTGGTGTGCGTTCTGCAAAAGTTCATCTAGCCATCCCCAAAGAGTCCGCTTTTCTTAAAAACAAACGCAAGCCCAGTGCGTCTGTCTTACTTAATCTATTTAGCCGTCGTACATTAGAAGATGAGCAAATTCGGGCAATCGTTGATCTGGTCACCGGCAGTGTCGCTAATCTGGAGCCTGAGAAAGTAACCATTACCGATCAGTTCGGACGTTTGTTACATTCTGGCAGTCGCAGCAAAGAAGAGCGTGAAACAACACGCGAACTTAAAATGCAACGTGAACGCCAACAGGAATTACAAGAGAAAATCGACCAGATACTGTTGCCTATTTTGGGAGAAGGTAACTATACGGTGCAGGTTAATGTGGATATGGACTTCTCTAAAACCGAGCAAACACAGCAGTTGTTTAATCCAGAAGTTCCAGCGGTACGCAGCGAACGCACCTTAGAAGATACCAGCAACGCCGGACGAGCAACGGGCATACCCGGTGCTTTATCGAATCAGCCTCCTGCGGCCTCAACGATCCCTGAAACCTTAACCAGTGATAACACTAATTCAACAGAAGGTAATGGTAGCCAAAATCGTCGTCTGGAATCAGAGCGCAACTATGATCTCGACACTACCATCAGTCACACTCGCAACCAGATAGGCGTGGTACGAAAAGTGTCTGTTTCGGTAGGTGTTGATTTTGTCGATAGCCCGACAGACCCCACTCAACGCATTCCTCGCGAACAGGCCATTATTAATAACATCACCCGTCTGATACAGGGGGTTATTGGCTATAATGTAGGAAGAGGTGATCGGGTCGAAGTTGAGAGTTTTCCTTTCGTGCGTCCTGAGCCGATAGAAGTAGCGCCGCTGCAATTTTACGAACAACCCTTGTTTCAGGCGTTGTGGAAGCCTATTACTGCTTTACTGTTAGGTTTATTGCTCATCTTTGGTGTTTTAAAGCCCGTCATGCGTAACTTGACGACAGCACCCGAGGTGATTCCAACAGCAGAGCCAGAAGAGAGTCTGGACGATATTGATGTGATGGCCGATGAACAATTGTCGTTGACCGGTGGCGGTGAAGAAAGCCTGCAATTGCCAGGCCCCAGTTTGGAAGGTTCACGCAAAATTGAGCAGGCGAAAGCCGTAGTGGCTCAAGATCCGACCATGGTTGCACAGCTGATAAAAAGTTGGGTAGACGAAGATGAGTGATGACGAAAATAAACCTGCTGACGGAGAGAGAAAGAGCTTTTCGGGCACCGACAAAGCGGCCATCTTACTGCTGTCGATGGGAGAAGAAAACGCCGCCGAAGTGCTCAAGCACATGGGGCCGAAAGAAGTTCAACGCATTGGCTTGTCGATGGCATCATTAAATAATGTCGAAAAAGACGACGTAGAAGATGTGTTAGATATCTTTTTGCAGCAAGTGGAAGGTCAAACGGGCATCGGGATTGGTACCGAAGAATATATTCGTCGTACCTTAAAATCAGCACTCGGCGACGATAAGGCCGATGCATTGATTGACCGTATTTTATTGGGCGCTAACACCAAAGGGCTGGATACCTTAAAGTGGATGGACCCTCGTGCTGTGGCCGACATTATTCGTTATGAACATCCGCAAATCCAATCCATTGTATTGTCCTATTTAGACCCTGATCAGTCGGCCGAAATTCTGGGACAGTTTGCTGATAATGTTCGGGTTGATCTGGCGCTCAGAATCTCGGCACTAGAAAGTATTCAGCCCGCTGCATTACAAGAACTGAATACCATTATGGAAAAACAATTCTCTGGTAGTACAACGTCTAAAGCTGCTCAGATTGGTGGTGTACGTAAGATTGCAGACATAATGAACTTCCTGGATACCAGCGTCGAAAGCCAGCTAATGGAAAACATTAAAGAAGTTGATGAAGATCTCGGACAGCAAATTCAAGACTTGATGTTTGTATTCGATAACTTATCTGATGTTGATGATCGCGGCATTCAAGCGCTGCTCAGAGAAATATCGACCGATACTTTACTCATGGCATTGAAAGGGGCTGATGAAGGTATTAAAGATAAAATTCTGGCCAATATGTCTAAACGAGCAGCAGAGCTATTGCGTGACGATCTTGATGCGATGGGCCCTGTTAAAGTCAGTGAAGTTGAAACCGCACAAAAAGAAATTCTTACTGTTGCCCGACGTATGGCGGATGCCGGTGAGATTGTTCTGGGTGGTGTCGGCGAAGAAATGATTTAGTGACGGTATAAGGTTGTAAGTAATGGCAGAGCAATTCGATATTGATGCTTTAATGGCTGAGCAAGAAGCCTCTGGTCAAGCGACAGAGGGTTCTGCAAGTCCTGCCAAAACAAAGAACAAAAAAAATGAATCGGTTGTTATAAAAGGCGAGACTGCCGCCAATTTAACTCGGATGAGTTTTAATCAGCTGGGGCAAGAAAAAGAAGCTGAAATAGAAGTTGAACCTATCGTTGAAGAATTAATCGATGCTCCACCAACAGCAGAAGAGATTGAACAGATCCGTCAAGCAGCCTATGACGAAGGTTTAGAAAAAGGGAAAGAAGACGGACTGCAACAAGGTTTGCAAGCGGCCGAAGCCGAAGTGGCTCAATGGAAACAGCGTTTCGAGCAATTAATGACTCACCTTCAGGATCCTTTGATAGAACAACAAGAGGCCGTAGAAGAAGCCTTAAAAGATCTCACCTGCGCCATAACCCATCAGCTTATTCGTCGAGAGATACAACAAGCCCCAGAACAAATTGTTGCCGTCATTCGCGAAGCTCTGTCGATGTTACCTGAGCGCTCGCAAGATATTCGCGTTCATCTGCATCCAGACGATGTGCAACTGGTTAACAAATTATTTCATCTGGATGGAGGAGGCGAACATCACTGGAAAGTGTTGGACGATCCCACCGTCACTCGAGGAGGTTGCCAGGTCAAAACAACAGCCTCCAGTATTGATGCAACCATAGAGAAACGCATCGCCGATATTTTTGGTCATATTTTTGGCGAACAACGCCAGCGTGAAGACGATGCATCAAACTGATTTTGCTCAATCGCTCAAACACTATCAACAGAAGTTGAGTTCTGCGCCTGATCCTGTGGTGGACGGAAAGTTAACGCGCATGGTAGGGATGACAATGGAAGCCATCGGGTGCCAGGTTAATATCGGTGAACGTTGCATTATTACCTCGCGCAATGGTCATCAGGCGACGGCAGAAGTGGTTGGATTCGCTCACGATAAAATTTACTTGATGTCTACCAGCGAAGTTGAAGGTTTTGGCCCGGGGGCCAAGGTAACGCCTTTAGGCGCATCGGCCAATATTAAAGTGGGTAATGGCTTGCTGGGACGAGTACTGGATGGTTTGGGACAACCTATTGATGGACTTGGCCCACTAGAGGCTGACGAAAGCTATCCGTTGCAAGGACAACCGATTAATCCTCTGTTACGTCATCCCATTGATTCGCCATTGGACGTGGGCGTTGCGGCCATTGACTCATTATTGACGGTTGGTCGAGGTCAGCGCATGGGATTACTGGCCGGAAGCGGCGTGGGTAAGTCGGTCTTGCTGGGTATGATGACCCGCTTTACCGAAGCCGATGTGATCGTAGTGGGACTCATCGGAGAGCGAGGACGAGAGGTAAAAGAATTTATCGAAAACATTCTTGGCATTGAAGGGCGCGAGCGTTCGGTGGTTGTTGCTGTACCCGCAGATAATCCTCCTTTGATGCGATTACAAGGAGCACAGGTGGCCACGGCGATTGCCGAGTCGTTTCGCGATAAAGGACAAAACGTTTTATTGCTGATGGATTCGTTAACGCGATTCTGTCAGGCACAACGAGAAATCGCTTTGGCGGTCGGAGAGCCTCCCGCTACTAAAGGCTATCCACCCTCGGTATTTGCCAAGTTGCCCCAGTTGGTCGAAAGAGCGGGCAACGCCGAAAAAGAAGGTGGGTCTATCACGGCCTTTTACACCGTGCTGGCAGAAGGCGACGATCAGCAAGATCCTATTGTTGATGCTGCTCGCGCGATTCTGGACGGACATGTTGTGTTATCACGTAGTCTCGCTGATGAGGGGCATTATCCCGCTATCGATATTGAGCAGTCGGTGAGTCGTGCTATCACGCAGATCACCCATAAAGAACAGCAGCTCATGATCCGACAGTTCAAACGCATTTATTCCACCTATCAGCGCAATCGAGATTTGATCAGCATTGGTGCTTATGAGCAAGGCAGTGATCAAGACATTGATGAAGCGATTCAGCTGATGCCCGCTATTCGTGAATTTTTGCAGCAAGACATTGATGAAAAAGCCGAACGCCAGAACAATTTGTTGAAACTGACCGAGCTCCTTCAGTCAACCACCGCCGCGTTACCTGGAGTGATTAACTCATGAAACCAAGATCGCAACGCATTGAGCCGGTAAAGCGCCTGGCCAAGCAAAAAGAGCAGGGCGCTGCTGATGCCCTGGGCAAAGCGAATCAATCTTGCCAAAATGCTGAGCATCGTCTCAGTGAGTTAGTGCGTTATCGTGCCGATTATCTGGCAGAGTTTCATTTTCGTGCAGGTAAAGGAATGTCCGGTGCGCAACTGCAGCATTATAAGCATTTTTTAGGGCAACTCGATAATGCGATAGAACAACAAAAACATCAGCTTAATAAGTTGCAAAAAGAGATGGCAGAAAAAAGAAAGCTCTGGCAAAAACAAAACAGCCGTGCCGAAGCCGTCAATCGTTACCAACAAAAGGTTCGCACAGCAGAGATAAAAGAATCAGACATTAAAGAATCTCGAGCCGCCGAAGATACGTTTAACAGTTCTAGTCGGCATAATAAGTCCTAGGTGTTACCTTCTTTGAATACGACAAAAACAGTCTCCAAAGAGTGACAAACGCTCGTCACATCTTCATCTATTTATTATCCGTTGAGAGCTATTTGCGGAAGGCATTTTGAGTGTTAATCTCCAAATGAGTTATCGAACTCAGGCTCTCAATAATTACCACTAATGATATGAATTTAAAAAATATTTTTTAGTCCAAAAGGGCGCAAAGTTTAAATTATCTGCTATATAAATTACTACGAAAATAAATTAAGTCTTTATATTCAAGTCGAGATTCTCATGGGGAACAAAGTATCTGTTAGTTGTGGCTCTCATCTGGATATCCAACATGCCAATGCTCTTAAAGAGCGATTGGTGAAAGCGCTGGAAAAAAATCCTGAAAGTTTTGTCATCAATGGTGGCAAGGTTGAACGTACCGATTCAGCAGGAGTCCAGCTGCTGTTCTCTTTTATCCGAGAAGCTAGACAAAAAGATATCGATATTTCCTGGCAAAAGCCCTCGGAAGAGTTACTCAGAGGTGTTCAGATTTTGGGTATGTTAGAAAGTTTAGAATTACAGTCTTTTTATGGAGAGCTCAGATGACAAAAATATTGGCCGTTGATGATTCAAGCTCTATGCGCCAAATGGTTGCTTTTACATTGAAAAGTGCAAGTTATGATGTGGATGAAGCTGCTGATGGTAAACAGGCACTGGGGCTTGCACAGGCGAATAAGTACGATGTGGTTATTTCGGATGTCAATATGCCAGTGATGGATGGTATTGAGCTGGTTACCCAACTACGCCAATTACCCGCCTACAAATTTACTCCTATCTTGATGCTGACAACCGAGTCGACTGCCGATAAGAAAATGGCAGGAAAAAAAGCCGGAGCAACTGGTTGGATAGTAAAGCCTTTTAACCCAGAGCAATTAATTTCTACTGTCCAAAAAGTCTTGCGTTGATCGGTTGTTAGTACCAGTGGGAACTCATCTATGAGCATTGATTTAAGTCAGTTCCATCAGGTTTTTTTTGAAGAAAGCTTCGAAGGACTTGAAATCATGGAGCAAGGTTTGCTGGGTTTATCACCTGGCGAAACGGATAACGAAACAATCAACTCTATCTTTCGAGCCGCACATTCGATTAAAGGCGGTAGTGCAACCTTTAAGTTTGAAGAAGTTTCCAGCTTTACGCACATCCTGGAAACTTTGCTGGATGAAATGCGCAATGGAGAGCGAGAGGTTACCGTCGAAGCGGTTGATCTATTGCTGCAATCCGTTGACGTATTAAAAGACATGCTGCAGTTACTGCAGGCCCACGAGCCTGTGCCTGAGTCTCTTTATAAAGAAATTTCAGATGCACTTGAAGCGATGGTGAGTGAAGAAGGTGCTGGCGAAGGCAATGGAGAAAGTGCTGCTGTAGCAGAAAGCTCCGCTAGCAGTAATGTTGTTGAGGCTACTGATGATGAGAGCATGAGCTGGCTGATTCAGTTTGCTCCTGAGTCACATATCTTAAGAACGGGTAATGAACCCAGTCGAATGTTCAAAGAGCTATCATTGCTTGGCGAAATTACCGTTGTTTGTCATCACCAAAAACTCCCTTCTCTAGAAGAGATTGAAGAAGAACTTTGCTACCTAAGCTGGAGCATTATTTTAAATGCCGACGTTGACCTGTTGCAAATTGAAGAAGTGTTTGAGTGGGTAAAAGACGAGAGCGAACTTGGTTACGAGCACCTACCATTGTCGGCTGCTGAGGAGCGACTTGGCACCAAGGCTTCTGTGGCGGTGGATGAAGTTGCACCTGCGGCTGCGGTAGAAGCTACGGCTCCAGGTTCACCTGCTGCAACTCCAGAAGCAGCTCCTGCTGCTGATAATCGTCAACTTCAGGTAGCACCCAAAAAAGAAGTCAAAGATACCGCAGCTGCAGATAAAAAACCTGCGAAAGTGGCGTCGACGGGCTCCAGTTCCATTCGAGTGGGTATCGATAAAGTAGACAGTCTAATTAATCTGGTGGGTGAGCTTGTTATTACCCAGTCTATGTTAGGTCAGATGGGAGATGATTTTAATCTGGAAAAACTGGAACGCCTTAAAGAAGGATTGATTCAGTTAGAACAAAACACTCGTGAGCTACAAGAAAGCGTTATGCGTATTCGTATGTTACCGATCAGTTTTGTTTTTAATCGATTTCCAAGAATGGTCAGAGATTTAGCTAAAAAACTGGATAAAGAAGTTGAACTTGAACTGATTGGAGAAGGTACCGAACTTGACAAAACCGTGATGGAGCAGATTGGCGATCCGATGGTGCACCTAGTGCGCAACTCCATGGATCACGGCATTGAGTCTCCTGATAAACGAGAACAGGCAGGCAAGCCCAGAGTCGGGAAGGTCATACTTAATGCTTATCATCAAGGGGGCAATATCGTTATAGAGATTACTGATGATGGTGCCGGTATCAATGCTGAAAAAGTAAAAGAAAAAGCCATTGAACGGGGTGTTATTGATGAGAAAAGTGAGCTTACCGTCGAGCAAATTAATAATTTAATTTTTGAGCCAGGGTTTTCTACCGCTGACACTATTTCTGACGTTTCTGGTCGTGGTGTTGGTATGGATGTGGTTAAACGTAATATTAATTCTCTTGGTGGCAGTGTTGAAGTTTCCTCAACACCGGGTCACGGCAGTACCTTTAGTATACGGTTACCACTAACCCTAGCCATACTGGATGGTCAGGTCATCCGTGTTGGCGATCAGATTTTCATCGTGCCTTTGATTTCTATTGTTGAGTCCTTACAGTTAAAGAATCAAGAAATTACCAAGATTGTAGGTAATACCGAAGTCTATCGACTGCGTGAAGATCATGTTCCCATCGTAAAAATTTGTGAAGAATTTTGCATCGATGCTGAGTTTAAATCTTATGATGATGCAACGGTGGTTGTTGTAGAAGCAGAGGGCGTCAAAGTTGGCTTGATGGTCGATGAGTTGCTGGCTCAACAACAAGTGGTTATCAAAAGCCTTGATACCAACTTTATTTCAATCGATGGTATTTCTGGCGCTACGATACTCGGAGATGGTCGAGTCGCTTTGATTCTTGATATCGGGGGGATGATTAAGCGTGTCAACCTTACCAAGAAAAGCAAAAAGGCCTACGCAGCATGAATGATGTAGCAAGTGATACCATTCCTTATATTGGTGAGGACGACACTTACCACGATATTAATGAAACCATCGGTAAGCAGTTTCTCACCGTTTCACTACAGGGTGAAACCTATTGCATTGATATTTTGTCTGTCAACGAGATTCGTGGCTGGCAAACACCTACCATGTTACCTAATGCTCCAGAATATGTGAAAGGTGTCATTAATATACGTGGCAACATTGTCCCTATTATTGATCTTCGTCAGCGCTTTAATATGGAGTTTCAAGAGTACAACGAGACAACCGTCGTTATTGTTCTGAGTGTGGAAGAAGCGGGCATTAGCCGAGTGATGGGTGTGGTGGTTGATGCCGTATCCGATGTATTAAATATCGACGAAAGTGAGATAAAAGATGCACCTGATATGAGCGGCAGTATTGATGCCAGCTTTGTGATGGGGTTGTGTAATGTTGATGATGGTGTCGTTGTTATTTTGGATGTAGAAGGACTGTTGGCTTTATCGGATATCAGAAAACATTATGGAGCTGAAGAGCGCTCCGAGGAGTCCGTCTCATGATTCAGTCAACCAGTAATAAACAACAGTATTTATCGTTTTTTATTGGTGAAGAAGAATACTGCATCAACATTCTTGCGGTTCAGGAAATTCGAGGGTGGGAAAGAGCCAAACCATTGCCGGACGCTCCAAACTATGTGAAGGGCGTTGTTAATCTTCGTGGTGTAGTGATTCCTATTATGGATATGCGCATTCGCTTTGGTGTCACCGAAGTTGAGTATTTAAAAACGACGGTTGTCATCGTTATTAAAGTGGATGATGGCGGAAGTGAAAAAGTGATTGGTGTTGTAGTTGATGCCGTGTCAGAGGTTTATGACCTGGATGAGAGCAGTATTCAACCTTGCGGAAGTATTGCTGGGACCATTGAGTCCAAGTATTTAAAAGGGGTTGCAACGGTATCTGATAAATTAGTGACAGTTGTTGATATTAATAAGGCGTTTGATTTCGACGAGCTGTCATCGTTAACTTAATGGTAATTGAGACTATCTAACTAAATGCTATCGTAGTATGGCTGGAGGCGGAGATGCTGAGTTGGTTAAAAAATATTAAAATGTCCTATAAGTTAGGTGCAGTGTTTGTGCTTCTGCTGATACCTTTATTCTTTGTTATTGTCTTGCTGGTGGGTTCTTTGAATAAATCCATTCATGACAGTGAGGATGAGCTTGAGGGCGTTAAAGTTGCTCAAGCTATTTATAATGTCATCAAGACAACGGCAGAGCATCGTGGTGCTCAGGCGGGGTTTGCTAATGGCAATCAGAATCTTCGATCAGCCTTGGACAATACAGCAGACAAAACATCAAAGAACTTTTCTAATTTGTTAAGAGCTCTCAATGAAAGCCCTGCGCTTGGCCAACAAAAGTCAGGTGGAAAATCAGATATTTATAATAACGTCGAGAAGTTGAAATCAACTTGGGGAAAACTTGATTCCGACAGCGCCCGAATTTCAGCCAACGAAGGTATTCAAAGACATAACTTATTAATTGAACAGCTATTAGAAACTGCCTCCAATGTGGCTGGAAAATCAAAGCTATCCTTTGACCCCGATGGTGATGCAAAGTACATGGCTCTTTTGATCACCAAGACTTTTCCTAAGTTAGGCAATGCGATAGGAAAGATAAGAGCGAACGGTACCGCCGCTCTTGCGACGGGAACCTTGAGTAAAGATAGAGAAATTACATTGGTGACTTTAAAAGCCAATGCTAAAGATTTGAAAAAAACATTTGAGTATAACGAGAGTAAAATTTTTGACTACAGCGATAAACAGGGAGAAGGCTTGCGTAGTCGGCTAAGCGGAGATTTTGACAAGGTCAAATCGGCGATTGATGAGGCCATTGGCTTGGTCGAAGATAATATCATTTTTGTAGATACTTTAAGTTATGACTCAAAAGAGTTTTTTGATAGAACAACTCAGTCAATTAATATCATTTATAAAGATCTAGATGTGTTGACACAAGCACTAATGGATGTGCTTAATGATCGAGTTTCAGAGCTAGAAGCCGAACGTAATGCAGAAATTGTCTCCGTTTCCATTGCGACGATATTGGCAATATTTCTAGGTGCCTTTATCGTTCGTAATACTGTGACCACGCTAGGCAATGCAGGAGCTCTATGTAAAAACATATCCGAAGGTAAGTTAGATAATCATATCGACTCAGAGGGTAAAGATGAGTTTGCGGACCTATTTCGAGCTTTCGAAAATATGCAGGATGTTTTATTGGAAAGGATGACCGAAGTGGGTCGTCTGGCTTCCGCCGTTGAGTTTGCTCAAGTCTCACTGATGATGGCAGACAATGACCTGAACATCGTTTCACTAAACCCTGCGGTAAGAGACTTGTTAAAAGTTCGAGAAAACCAATTGCGAGGTGTCTTCCCGGGCTTTAGTGTTGACGATTTAGTTGGAAAGAATATCGATATTTTCCACAAAAATCCGGCGCACCAAAGAGCAATATTAGAAGATGAGAGTCGTTTACCCTATAAATCTGAAATTAATGTCGGTGATATTCGCTTTAGGTTAACTGCCTTTGCGCTAAAAGACGAAGACGGTAATAGGCTGGGTACCTGTGTCCAGTGGGAAGATTTAATGTCTGATCCTGATTTTGCCAACTTCTCTGGCCAGATTGACGCCATTGGTAAGTCTTATGCCGTTATTGAGTTTGAAATGGATGGCACTATTATTGAAGCCAATGAAAACTTCCTTAAAACTACTGGATATGATCTGGAAGAAATTCAAGGGAAGCATCACAGCATCTTTGCTCCAGAAGAACTTAAAAATTCTGCGGAATACTCACAGTTCTGGAAGCGGTTGAACCAAGGGGATTATGAGTCTGGTGAGTACAAACGCATTACAAAAAGCGGAAAAGAAATTTGGATTCAAGCTTCTTACAATCCTATTTTAGATATGTTTGGCAAGCCTTTTAAAGTGGTGAAGTACGCAACAGAAGTCACCGCAGAAAAAGTAAGAAATGCTGACTATTCTGGTCAAATCGAGGCAGTAGGTAAATCGACTGCTGTCATCGAGTTTGATATGAAAGGATACATTCAAGACGCTAACGAAAACTTCCTGGGGGCCATGGGCTACTCTCTTGCCGAGATCAAGGGGCAGCATCATAGTATGTTTGTTGAGCCGGAGATGCGCACCAGCCCTGAGTACACTCAATTCTGGGAAATGCTGGGTCGTGGAGAGTTCCAGGTGGGTGAATATAAGCGTATTGGCAAAGGCGGAAAAGAAATCTGGATTCAAGCGTCTTATAACCCAATACTGGATTTAAATGGAAATCCATTTAAGGTGGTTAAATTTGCTACCGATGTAACGGCCAGAAAACGTTCTATTTCGCTATTGAGAGAAGCTCTATTGTCGCTATCGACGGGTGATGTTGATAAAACCATTAGCGAAGAAGTCGATCCAGATTTCGAAGATTTAAAAGTTGCAATGAACTCTTCGATGGAGCAGCTCAAGTCGATGGTGATGGAAATCATCGAGTCAGCCAGTCATGTTTCTAGTTCTGCCAAAGAAATTGCTCAAGGAAACTCTGATTTAAGCCAGCGTACAGAAGAACAAGCTTCCAGCCTTGAAGAAACGGCCTCCAGTATGGATGAGTTTACCAGTACTGTAAAAGAAAACGCAGATAATGCAAAGTCAGCGAATGAAGTTTCTGATCAAGCCAAAGATTTGGCGCAGAAAGGTGGAGAGGTTGTTGGTGATGCGGTCACGGCCATGAGCGAAATCGAAGCGTCATCGAAGAAAATTTCTGACATCATTGGGGTTATTGATGAAATTGCCTTCCAGACCAATCTATTGGCCTTAAATGCTTCGGTGGAAGCCGCAAGAGCGGGTGAACAAGGTCGAGGTTTTGCCGTGGTTGCCTCTGAAGTACGTAATCTGGCCCAGCGCAGTGCTGATGCTGCAAAAGAAATCAAAGAGCTTATTCAGGACAGTGTCGGCAAAGTATCTGATGGTACTCGTTTGGTAGGTGAGTCCGGTGAGATGCTGACCAGTATTGTGAAATCCGTGAACGAAGTCTCTGGCATTGTCAAAGACATTGATAACGCCAGTCAGGAGCAGGCATCCGGTATTCAGCAGGTTAACGAAGCCGTTAACCAGATGGATGAAATGACACAACAAAACGCAGCTTTGGTTGAGCAAGCGGCAGCATCCGCCGAATCTTTGGATGAGCAAGCGGGTAATTTACTTGAGCTAATGCGCTTCTTTAATACGGGAGGCGAAGGTACTTCTCGAGCCAGTGTTCGAAGCCCTGTGAGAGGCGGTAAGCTTGTTGGCTCTAACCAGCCATCTTCGGGCGCCATGATGGCTGATGACGACGACGAATGGGAAGAGTTTTAATTGGCCGTAGCAAAAGAGTTTATCTTTACTAAGACAGACTTTGACCAAGTAAGGAGTTTGATCTTCAATCAGGCGGGTATTAATCTGGCCGAACATAAATTCGATATGGTTTATGGGCGGCTTGCCCGTCGGTTAAGAGAGTTAAAACTCAGTACGGTTAAAGAGTACTTACAAAGTCTGGAGTCTGCAGAAGATGAGATGGTTAACTTTATCAATGCGATAACGACTAACCTGACCTATTTTTTTCGTGAAGAACATCACTTTGACTATTTAAAGAATACGGTGATTGATGAGTTGGTCGCAAAGCATAAGCATGATCAGCGTATTCGAGTTTGGTCTGCTGGGTGCAGCACTGGAGAAGAGCCCTATAGTATTTCAATGACTTTATCGTCTTTGATTGCGGGTCGCAAAAACTGGGATATTAAGATTTTAGCAACGGATCTTGATACCAACGTTTTGGATAAAGCTCGTACCGGTGTTTATGAGTGTGAGAAGGTAGATAAGTTGCCTTCTAGTGTGATCAGTATGGGGTTTAATCGAGGAAAGCAAGCGGATTTGTACCAAGTGAAAAGTAGAATACGCTCAGCGATTCATTTTAAACATCTTAACCTTATGAAGCCGTGGCCCATGAAGGGAGCGTTCGATGTGATATTTTGCCGCAATGTGCTGATTTACTTTAACAAGGAGACACAACAAAAGCTTATTCGTCGATTCTATGACAAGTTAACACCCGGCGGCTACTTGATGCTTGGTCACTCCGAGTCAATTGGAGAGATGGGAGCTAAGTTTGAGTCAAAAGGCAAAACAATTTTCTGTAAGGTGTAGAGGATGTTTTCGCGAAGTAAAAAGAATCTGCCTCCCTGTATTGAAGGTTTCGAGAACGTCTCTCGTTACTATGACCCTTCGAACAAAAAGGTGGCCGCAAAAATTAAACCTGGTGAATGGTATGTTACCAATCAGGAAGAGATGATTGTTACCGTGTTAGGTTCTTGTATTGCGGCTTGTATTCGTGACACAGTTAATGGTGTGGGGGGCATGAATCATTTTATGTTGCCTTCGAGTTCTCAGGCAGATTCTCTAGTCAGTGCCTCCGCTCGCTACGGCAATTTTGCTATGGAGTATTTGATCAATAACATCATCACTCATGGTGGTGAACGTCGGTATTTGGAGGTGAAGCTTTTTGGTGGTGCTAACGTTATTAAACGCATGAGTGATGTAGGCGAAAAAAACATTAAGTTTATTACTCAATATACAACCTCAGAAGCGCTAAAAGTAATATCAGAAGATATGGGGGGCAACCTGCCAAGAAAAGTGGTTTATGACCCTTTAACTGGGGTGGTTAAAGTAAAACGATTACGCAATATGCATAACGATACTATTGTGAGACGAGAAGATGATTACATGAATAATATTTCGGCCCAGGAGTCAACCGGGTCGGTGGAGCTGTTTGATTAACATGAGCGGGGTTTACCTAATCTAATGAAAACAAAAACGCGCGTGTTAATCGTTGATGACTCCGCTTTGATTCGTCTGTTATTAAAAGAAATTCTTGATGGTGACCCTGAAATTGAGGTGATTGCCACTGCAGAAGATCCCATTGAAGCCCGAGAAAAAATAAAACGTTATAATCCCGACGTGATTACTTTGGATGTTGAAATGCCAAAGATGGATGGAATCACTTTTCTTCGGAATTTGATGCGCCTTCGACCAATGCCTGTTGTGATGATATCCACCTTAACTGCGGCAGGAGCGGATGTCACCTTAAAAGCACTGGAGCTAGGCGCCTTTGATTATATTTGTAAACCGTCTGCTGATATTAAAAACTCATTGGCTGACTATGCCGATGACATTATCGAAAAAGTTAAAGGTGCTGCTCGTTCTAATGTGCGGGCTGCAATGCAACCTCAAAAAATAGCAACCGCAACGCCGGTATCAACTAACGATCTCTATGAGGTCATTGCCATTGGTGCTTCAACAGGTGGAACCGAAGCCATCAAGCAGGTGCTCAAAGCTTTGCCTGTTGGGTTACCACCCATTGTTATGACACAACACATTCCTGCTGCATTCTCTACCTCCTTTGCTAAACGTTTGGATTCTGAAAGCGATATCAATGTGTTTGAAGTGACATCGCCGATGGAGTTGGAGCCGGGATGTGCTTATTTGGCACCTGGTGATAAACATCTTTTTGTAAGGCGTCAGAGCGGACGGTTAATGGGTAGCTTGTTAACCTCTGAGAAAGTGAATCGACATCGTCCAGCCGTGGATGTTTTGTTTCAGTCGTTAGCAGACACTTGTGGTAAAAAAGTCGTTTGCGCTTTGCTTACCGGAATGGGCGCTGATGGTGCTGCTGGCATGTTGGATATTCGCAATAGTGGTGGGTTTACGATTGCACAAGATGAAGCATCCAGTGTGGTCTGGGGCATGCCGGGTGCCGCTGTGGCAATGAATGCAGCAATGAAAGTACTGCCTTTAAGTAAGGTACCCGCAGGAATTATTCGAGCAATATCTCGTTAGTGAGATTTGTTGGTGTGTTTGCAAATAAACAGTGTATATATGCAACAAGCAGTGCTTAAATAATAGAGTCGCCCCCAAAATATTATTCTGAGTCTATAATTTGTGGGGTGGTTTTGATTTTATGGGTAGCCATCGTGCGATGTTTAGGAGTGTTAGGAGACGCTTATGGGAATTACATCAAGCTTATCGAATTCTGAGTTGACGATAAAAATTTCGGGAAAGTTTGACTTTAGTGCTCATCAGGATTTTCGTAATATTTATGAGGGGGTTGCACCAAAGCCTTCTACTTATGTCATTGATATGACCGAAACGACCTATTTGGATTCCTCTGCGCTAGGTATGTTGTTGTTGTTAAGAGATTATGCCGGTGGTACTAACGGAACCATTAGCTTAAGAAATTGCAATACCGAAATAAAAAAGATATTGGCAATTTCTAATTTTGAACAGCTATTTACTATTAACTAAGTCATTATTGAATGAAGATACTGATAGCAGAAGATAACTTTACTGATCGACTTATCTTAAAAAAAATCGTAGAAGCCAGTGGCCATGAAGTGCTTGAGGCTGATAATGGTGTCACTGCGATGGAAGTCTTTGTTTCACAGTCGCCTGATCTGGTTTTTCTGGATGCCATCATGCCCGAAATGGATGGCTATCAGGCCGCCGAAAAAATTAAGGCGCTAACGACCAATCATTATGTTCCTATTATTTTCATTACTTCTCTTACCGAGCAAGCTGATCTGGTTCGTTGCATGGAGGTGGGTGGTGATGACTTCTTTACTAAACCTTTTAATAAAGTTTTTTTGGAGGCTAAGTTACGCGCTTTCGAACGAACCAATAACCTATATCGCACTATAGAAAAACAACGAGACGAGATCCAGTTTCACACTGATCACATGTTGCAGGAACAAGAAGTCGCTAAGCGTATTTTTGATAAGATTGCGCATACTGGCGAACTGCATCAACCTTACATTCGGTATACCGCATCGCCAATGTCTATTTTTAATGGTGATATTTTATTAGTCGCTCGACGACCTTTTGGCGGTGTTCATGTTTTTCTGGGTGACTTTACTGGACATGGTTTACCTGCGGCTATTGGCGCTATGCCGACGAGTGATATTTTCTTTGGCATGACCTTAAAAGGATTTGCGCTTGTTGAGATTATTCAGGAGTTAAATCGACGTTTGCATGCGGTACTGCCAACGGGTTTTTTCTGTTGTGCGTTAGCCGCGCATATCGATTTTGAAGAACATAATATTCAAGTGTGGAATGCTGGTTTGCCAGAAGCTTATTTGATGAATCGAGCCAGTGGCGAGTTTATTGAGCTGCCTTCGAGCCACTTACCCTTAGGCATCGTTGGTAACGAAAATCTTAATGTCTCTTTTAGCATCTATTCCTTTCAAGAAGATGATCGTTTGTTTGCTTATACCGATGGTGTTACGGAAGCAGAAAACTCAGAAGGTGAAATGTTTGGTCAAGAGCGTTTACTGGAAGCCTTAAAGCGCGGTATTAATGATGATGATGCTTTTGGTTGCTTATTAAGAGATGTCGACGAGTTTCAAACAGAGCCTGAGCAGGGCGATGATATTACTTATATCGAAGTGCATTATAGTACCGATTACAAAGGGCCAGAAGATGAGCAGAACTTAACGGGAGAGCTATCTTCGGGTCCATCTGACAGTCGTTTTTCGTTAGAGCTGGGGCCAAACTCTTTGCGCAACTTTAATCCATTGCCGGTATTGTCACAACCATTAATGGAAATTGGCCATTTGCAGATGTTTCGTACTCAGGTGCTTACCATACTTACGGAGCTTTATTCTAATGCTTTGGAGCATGGTGTGCTTAAGCTGAAGTCATCATTGAAGAGTTCGGCAGAAGGTTTCGCAGAGTATTACCGATTGCGCCAGCTGCGACTTGAAGAGCTTGAAGAAGGGTTTGTTAAAGTCGATGTTAAGCACAGTCCCTCCGACAATGGAGGACGCCTGGAAATTCAAGTATCTGACAGCGGTGAAGGATTTGACTATAAAAAAGCATTAAAGAAAGCTGAAAGTAAAGGTTATAGCGGAAGAGGCTTTCCGTTGCTTTATCGACTGGCAGATTCTGTCGAGTTTGAAAATAATGGAGCAACGATTAAAGTCGTGTTTTCCTGGTCGACCGGAAAATAACGGGGTTTGATGCGATAGGAAAAGACTATGAAAGAGAAAATATTAGAACTAAAAGAATTGTTAGGCGATGACTTTGGAATACTCGTTGAGGCCTATGATGTCGACAATCGTAAAGTGCTTATCGATGTCGAAAAACACCTGTCTAACCAGGATGCCCAACAGGTGGCCAATAGCATTCATAGTATTAAAGGCGCCAGCGCTAACCTAGGTGCTGTCGAACTTACCCAATTATGCCAGGCGATGGAACAGTCTGCTCGTGGCGGCGACCTATCTGGAGCAGAAGAACAGTTAGTCACCATTAAGCAGTTATTTGAAGAAGCGGTGACCATATTGAAGTCAGTCTAAGCTGATTCAGTTATTCACTGGCATCCTTATTGCTTCATTCTCGTAAAGTCCGTAACGAAGGAGAATGCAAGTGACACAGCCACTGCTACTTGATGCGTCTAATTTTGAACAGCTCCCTCAAGAAAAAGTTTCTACCCAGCTAAATAGCGACTCAAACGCCTCTGATAGCGAGTTTTCGCAGCAATTAAACGAACAAATCGTTAACTCCGTGTCCACACAGGAGAATCCTGAAGAGGGCGTTTCTATTGACCCTTTGTGGTCTCTTAATCTTGTAGAAGGCAAAGATATTCCCGGAGTCGGTGAGATGTTGCCTCAAGACTGGGAGGTCGCTATCGCACCGACAGCCGCAGTCTGGGCAAATGCCGAGACAGCAAAGTACTCTGCGACCTTGATGTCGACATCGGTTACAGAGAATATTCAACAAGGAACCTTGCAACTGGACGCAAAGTCCACTCCTATCTTATTTAATTTTCAGACCGCTACCCAGCAAACCCTTAATTCCCTATCACAGCCAGCGGATATTGGAACTCAAGTGAGTGCGGCAGATAAAATCATGCCATTGATGCAGGATGCCGAAAAATCCAAACTGGCAGGACACTGGGCCAACACAGAAGAGAGTGGTGCGTTTTTTGATGATGGGATTGATTTTAACTTCAATCCTATAAAAGGAGAGTTAGCCGAAAAATCTTTTGCCTCTTCGATGCTTTTTGGCAAAGAGAATATATTGATGCAAAATAGTGAGCCGATGGCAAAAACTCCCACCGCTCCGGTGATTGAAAATGTTACGGCTTTGCCCGAACAGTCTTTAAAAGTAGCTCAAGATGAAAGTGTTCAGGCGGCAAAACCGGTTTCGACAACGCCACTGGATCTTTATTCTCGAAACTGGCAAGGCGACTTTTCACAAAAAATTAACTGGATGAAGCAATCGGGTTTAGAGACCGCTCAGATTGAGCTTGATCCACCGGAGTTGGGTCCGCTGAATGTTAAAATCGTTCAACAAAATGGCGTGACTCAAATTGCTGTTCAGGTACACCATAGCCAAACCCGTGACCTCATCGAGCAAAATCTGGATCGGTTACGTGATTCTTTGAGCGAGAGTGGAATCGAGCTGGGTAATCTGGATGTAAGCAGCCAGCAGCAAGAAGGCGATAAAGACAGCCAAGAAGCACAATTGTCTCAAGGAGCCGAACAAGAGAGCCAGTCAACAACCGAAAACACAAACAATGCAGTCACTGGTTCTAATACTCATTACAATGGCCTCAGTCTGTTTGCATAAACGACTAAACACATAACCGATGCTAACAAAGTAAGGATACTTTGTTAGCGACAAAATACCGTCACTAGCTCACTAGAGCGACTCAAGGATCAGAGTGTCAATTATTTGTCTCTCAAGTAATGCGTATAACCTATTGATAATTAATGTATTTTACAAGAAATATCAGTTGGCTTGATAGTTGCTAAACTTACTAGGTGGATTCCATTTATTTGACACTTGGGGACAGGTGATGGCCGACGATAAACAAGATCTTGAATTGGAAGAAGAGGGCGGTAAAAAAGGTAAAGGCAAGCTTATCATTATCATTGCTATTTTGTTGGTACTTGGTGGTGGCGGTGGTGCAGCGTTTTTCTTAATGGGTGGAGAAGAAGAAACCAGTGAGACTGCTGAGGCCAGTGAAGATGATGCGGAAGAAGAAGCCGCTGCATCGAAAGAGCCTCCCATTTATGTCGGGGTTCCCGAAGCCATTATCTCACCGATAAAAGGCAAGCGAAAAGAGCGCCTGGTGCAAATCAAAATGAGCTTTATGGTGCGTGGTGCATCCGGTGAAGAAGCAGTTAAAAAACATATGCCACGCTTAAAGAATGATTTATTGAGTTTGGTAAGTCGCGCACAGGCGGACGAACTTATTAAACCAGATGGTCGGCATAAATTGCAGGAAGATTCGTTGCAGGTTGTTAGAGACGCCATGAAGCAACTCGAAGGAAAAGAGTATGTCGAGAAAGTTTTATTTGTCAGTTTTGTAATGCAATAGGGATACCGTGACTGATTTATTAAGCCAAGATGAGATCGATGCGCTCCTTCATGGTGTAGATGATGGCGACATCGATGTTGAAGATAGCGATGCCCCCCCGGGAGAAGCCGTCACCTACGACTTTACGTCGCAAGATCGTATTGTTCGTGGGCGCATGCCCACACTGGAAATGATCAACGAACGATTTGCTCGTCACATGCGCATCAGCTTATTTAATTTAATGCGTCGCAGTGCTGATATATCCATCAACGGCATTCAGATGATCAAGTTTGGTGAATATGTTCATAGCTTATTCGTTCCAACCAGTTTGAACATGGTTCGTATCCGCCCATTAAGGGGAACAGCTTTGTTCACTCTGGAAGCTAAGCTGGTGTTTATCTTAGTGGATAACTTTTTTGGTGGTGATGGACGCTTTCATGCCAAGATCGAGGGTCGTGAATTTACACCGACAGAACGTCGTATTATTCAAATCCTACTGGAGCAGTCTTTTATTGATTTAAAAGAAGCCTGGTCTCCAGTTATGAAAGTCGATTTTGAATACTTAGACTCAGAAGTTAATCCCGCACTGGCAACCATCGTAAGTCCATCAGAAGTTGTGGTTGTCTGTAGTTTTCATATTGAGCTTGATGGTGGCGGCGGAAACTTTCATGTGACCATGCCGTATTCTATGTTGGAACCTATTCGAGAAAAGTTAGACGCCGGTATCCAGAGTGATAGAGACGACGTTGACGAACGCTGGATAGATGCCATGCGCGAAGAAATCATGAGTGCTGAAGTAGAGATGAAGAGCATTCTGGTAGAAAAAGATTTGCAGCTCAAAGAAATTATGGATCTAAAAGAAGGTGACATTATCCCTGTTGAATTACCAGATAAAGTGATTGTTGATGTGGGAGGATTGCCCACTTTTCGCGCTCAATATGGTCAGTTGAATGACAGCATGGCATTAAAAATTGTTGAAGAAATATCGAGAGATCATATTACTGGACCCACGTTAGAGGATGAAATGAATGAGTGATGAGAATGATGTAGATGACGTCGATGATGCATGGGCCGAGGCCATGGCAGAGCAAGACGAGGCCGATGCTGAAGTCGAGTCTGAATCTGCACCACTAACCAGTTTTAATGGCGATGAACAACCCGATCCCGTTCAACAAGAAAAACTCGACGTTATTCTAGACATCCCTGTGACCTTGTCGATGGAAGTCGGACGTACGCAGATTGCTATTCGAAATCTATTGCAATTGAATCAGGGATCGGTGGTGGAGCTTGACCGATTAGCTGGTGAGCCATTGGATGTAATGGTGAATGGTACTTTGATTGCCCACGGCGAGGTGGTTGTGGTTAACGAAAAGTATGGCATCCGACTCACCGATGTGATGAGCCCTAGTGAGCGAATTAAAAAGTTAAAGTAGGTTATCATGCAATATTTAAGTTTGAGTGCAGCCAGTATAGTAAAACCCGGTGTTACAGCGATAGAAAAATCTGCGACACCGGATACGGCGGCATCGGTTGTTACTGTTTTTTTTGCTTTGTTACTGGTGCTAGGAATTATTTTTGCTTGTGCCTGGATCATTAAGCGCTTGAACTTTCCTGTATTAGCTAACCAGAGTCCTATTAAAGTAATTGCAAGTCATAGCTTAGGCACGAAAGAAAGGATTGTCGTTGTTCAAATCGCTGAGCAACAACTGTTGTTGGGGGTTACTGCACAAAATATTTCGTTGTTATCCTCTTTGGAAGGTGACGGCATTACAATTGAAGAGAAACACGAAACTCCACTTAATCAATCTGCATTTGCCCAACAGTTAACTCAAGTATTGGGAAGTCGCTAGCATGATACGTTCTGGATTAAAAGTCGGCAGCTTAGTGCTACTGATGGTGTTGATGAGCACCTCGGTGGATGCGCAGGTTTTGTTACCCGCAGTAAAAGTTGTGACGGCACAGGATGGCTCTCAAGAGTACTCAGTGACGTTACAAATCGTTATGTTAATGACGATGCTAACGTTTTTGCCAGCCATCGTCATTATGATGACCAGCTTTATTCGAATCTCAGTTGTTTTTGCCATCTTAAGGCAGGCACTGGGTATGCAGCAGACGCCTTCAAATCAGATCCTGATTGGCCTCACTTTGTTTCTAACATTTTTCATTATGTCGCCGGTAATTAATGAGGTAAACGACACCGCGATTCAGCCTTATATTCAAGAGCAAATTACATCCAAGCAGGCGATGGATATTGCGGTTGAGCCTTTTAAACGATTTATGCTGGCACAAATCCGCGAAAACGATCTCGTCATGTTTATGGAAATTGCAGGCGTTACCAGTGCCAAAGAACAGTATAACGAGCTGCCATTAACGATTATTGCTCCGGCGTTTATAACCAGCGAATTAAAAACCGCTTTTCAGATTGGATTTCTTTTATTTATTCCCTTTCTTATCGTTGACCTGGTGATTTCAAGTATTTTAATGGCCATGGGTATGATGATGTTGTCACCACTGATTATCTCTTTGCCATTCAAAATTATGTTATTCGTTTTGGTGGATGGTTGGGTGCTGGTGATCGGAACCCTGGCTGGCAGCTTTGGTTAGCTGCTTTGGTTGAGAAAAGACATCGAGTAGGAGAATGTCATGACTCCAGAAGTTGTCGTTGACGTCTTTAGAAGTGCTTTGTTTCTTATCATCTCTTTGGTAGGAACCATAGTATTACCTGGCCTTCTGGTAGGGCTTCTGGTTGCTGTGTTTCAGGCGGCTACCAGTATCAACGAGCAAACCTTATCATTTTTACCCAGATTGTTAGTTACCTTGTTAACCATTGCCATATTGGGTCACTGGTTTATCAGCATGTTGACAGAGTTCACCATTGAGTTGATTCATCAGATACCGGAGTTGATTGGTTAATATGACCATCGAACTTGCCATCATCAACCAATGGATAGCTGAGCACGCGCTAGTGTTTGCGCGTATTGCTGGCATGACATCATCCATGGTGATTTTGGGAACTCGTAACGTACCTATCCGCATTCGATTATTTACTGCCATTGCTCTCACTATTATTACGGTGCCAGTAGTGTCGGTTCCAGATGTGGCTGTCGATGAAGTATTTTCGTTGGCCATGTCGATTCAGGTGATGATGCAAACAGTGATTGGCTTGGCCATTGGTTTTGTGACGCGTCTTGTTTTTGAAACCTTTGTCGTTGCCGGACAGGTGATTGCCATGCAAACCGGTTTAGGTTTTGCCTCCTTGGTTGATCCTTCGAGTGGTGTGAGTGTGCCTGCTCTTGGACAATTGTTGGTAATGATGGCGACTTTGATCTTTCTCTCTCTGGATGGTCACTTGCAGATGATTCAAGTGATCGTACTCAGTTTTGAGTCTTTGCCTATTTCTGAGTCGGTCGTATTTTTTGCCGGAATTGATAAGATGATTTACTGGGCTCAAAGTATTTTTACAACCGCATTTATGATGGTGCTATCTGCTGTTGTAGCCCTGCTGGTCGTTAATCTTTCTTTTGGTGTTATGACTCGAGCAGCACCGCAAATCAATCTGTTTGTTATTGGTTTTCCTGTCACCATGATCGCTGGTTTGATGATTGTGTGGTTGATACTGCGCAGTTTTATTCCACACTTTATCGCTCAGATAGAGAGTGGCCAAAGCCTGATCTGCCAACTTCTATTAGTGGAGTGTTGAGATGGCCGAGAATGACGCAGGTGAACGTTCCGAAGAGGCCACACCCCGAAAACGGGAGAAGGCCAAAGAGAAAGGTCAGGTTCCCCGATCAAAAGAACTCAATACAGCTCTGATTTTGATGGCAGCGGCGCTCGCCTTGATGTTAACGACCTTTACTGATAGCAAAGCATTTACTGTTATCACTGATATGTCATTTGAGTTAGAGCGCGAACAAATTTTTGACGAACGTTATATGTTAGCCACCTTTGCTGAAAGTTTGCGCATGGCCATGACAACCTTTGCCCCTTTCTTTCTATTGTTGTTTTTCACAGGGGTGATGGGTTCGGTTTTAATGGGTGGGGTTTCGTTGAGTGCGCAAGCTGTAATGCCTAAAGGCAGTCGCTTGTCCCCCATGGCAGGTTTTAAAAGAATGTTTGGTATGAATGCTTTGATGGAGCTATTAAAAGCGATTGGAAAAGTGCTGATTGTGGGTACAGTCGCTTTGTTGGTGATGCATACGAGTTTTGACGATTATTTAAAGTTAGGGCAGTCCAATATTGAAGCCGAAGCCATGGAGGCCACAAAGCTCATTCTTTTTGCTTTTTTAATGGTTTCGGTATCACTGGTGTTAATTGCGCTTATCGATGTGCCGTTTCAAATCTGGAACCATGCCAAGCAACTTCGAATGACCAAACAAGAAGTGAAAGACGAGTATAAAGAAACTGAAGGTAAGCCCGAAGTTAAAAGCCGTATTCGACAAATGCAGCGTGAGTTAACACATAGACGCATGATGGAAGCGATTCCAGAAGCGGATGTTGTAGTGACGAACCCAGAGCACTTTTCGGTGGCATTAAAGTACGATCAACAAGGACAAACCGCTCCTATAGTGGTCGCGCGTGGTGTCGATGAAGTTGCCTTTAATATTCGTAAAGTGGCCTCAGCGCACGATGTCACTATTTTAGAAGCACCGCCTTTGGCCCGTGCTCTGTTTTATACCACCAAACTGGATCAAGAAATTCCATCGGAGTTGTATTTAGCGGTCGCTCAGGTGTTGGCTTACGTATTCCAGTTGCAAGCCTATAAAAAGGGGCAGGGACCCATGCCAACTCAGGCTAGAGAGTATCCCATCCCCGAATCGATGAAGTATTAAGGTAATGATCCATGGTTGAGTTTTTTTCTAAAGAACGATTAAAGTCAATGAGCTTTTCTGGGCTTGGTACGCCCTTTATTTTGCTCATGCTGCTCGCCATGATGACGCTGCCATTGCCTCCCGTTCTACTGGATATATTATTTACTTTTAATATTACTTTAGCGTTGGTCGTGTTACTGGCTTCGATTTACACCATGAGGCCTCTGGAATTTGCGGCTTTTCCAACGGTTTTATTGATGGCAACTCTAACGCGACTGGCGTTAAACGTGGCATCCACTCGTGTCGTATTAATTAATGGACATAATGGCCCTGGTGCAGCAGGACAAGTGATTGAGTCATTTGGTTCGGTTGTGGTTGGCGGTAACTATGCGGTGGGGCTGGTTGTGTTTGCCATTCTGGTTATTATCAACTTTGTAGTGGTTACCAAGGGTGCAGGACGTATTTCTGAAGTCAGCGCGCGTTTTACTTTGGATGCAATGCCGGGCAAACAAATGGCCATCGATGCCGATCTTAATGCTGGGCTATTAACGCAAGAAGAAGCTCGTGAACGTCGATCAGAAGTGGCACAGGAAGCCGACTTTTATGGGGCAATGGATGGTGCGTCTAAATTTGTGCGTGGTGATGCTGTTGCTGGTTTACTGATTCTATTTATTAATATTCTGGGTGGCATCGCAATCGGCATGGGGCAACACGATCTGGATTTTGGCACTGCGATGCAGTACTACGCGTTACTCACCATTGGTGATGGACTCGTTGCTCAAATTCCTTCGTTATTACTGTCAACTGCGGCTGCCATTATGGTTACGCGACAAAATGCATCGCGCGATATGGGCGAGCAGATGGTTATGGAGTTATTCACTCGCATCAAAACACTGTGGATTGCGGCAGCGGTTCTCGGTGTGATGGGATTGATTCCAGGTATGCCTCACTTTGCGTTTTTAACGCTGGCTCTGTTATCTGCTGGAACTGCGTTTGCTATCACTTATCATCGCAAGAAACAGGCCGAAGAAGTCGAGACGCAAAAACAGAAAGAAGTTGCCGCGCCAAAAGAGCCTGAACTTAAAGAGCTCACCTGGGAAGATGTGCCACCAGTGGACCCTATTGGCTTAGAAGTTGGGTATCGTTTGATCCCTCTTGTGGATCCTTCTCAGGATGGAAAATTGATGGGGCGAATTAAGGGAGTTCGAAAAAAACTATCACAAGAGTTAGGCTTTTTAATTCCTGCCGTTCATATTCGAGACAATCTTGAGTTAGCGCCTAATGCCTATCGAATCACTTTGATGGGCGTGGCGGTTGGCGATGCAGAAATTTATCCCGACCGAGAAATGGCGATTAATCCAGGCCAGGTATTTGGCAAGGTGGAAGGGCTGGAGACTCAAGATCCTGCGTTTGGTCTGGAAGCCTTATGGATTGAGTCAATGCAAAAAGAAAATGCGCAGTCGATGGGATACACGGTAGTGGATGCGAGCACCGTAGTGGCAACTCATTTGAGTCAACTCATTCAAACTCATGCGAACGAATTGTTAGGCCATGAAGAGGTCGAACAATTATTAAAGAGTTTGAGCAAAGGAGCGCCTAAGCTAGTCGAAAATCTGGTACCGGGTGCATTGCCTCTGGGCGCTGTGGTTAAAGTATTACAAAACCTGTTGTTAGAGCAGGTGCCAATTAAAGATATGCGAACCATCGCCGAAACTTTGGCGGAGTATTCTACCAGGAGTCAAGATCCCGCCGCTTTGACGGCTGCAGTAAGAATCGCGCTAAGTCGATTAATTGTTCAGCATATCAATGGCTTAGAGCCCGAGCTTCCCGTTATTACTTTAGATCCATCTTTGGAACAGTTATTGCACCAGTCATTACAGGGCAGCGCCGATGAGGGCGTGAACATTGAGCCCGGTCTGGCGGAGAAACTGCAACAGTCGTTAAAAGAAGCCGCTGACAAACAAGAGTCAATTGGTAAGCCTGCTATTTTGCTGACGGCGCCAGGGCTCAGAAGCAGTTTGTCAAAGTTTGCGCGTTTTGGCGTTCAAGGGTTGCATGTGTTGAGTTATCAGGAAATACCTGACAATAAGCAAATCCGTGTAGTGGCAACCGTCGGACAGTAACATCATTACTGAGACGAGCAATAAATTATGAAGATAAAACGCGTTGTTGCCAAAGATATGCGTACTGCGTTAACCCTGGTGAGTGAAGAACTGGGTGCTGATGCTGCTATTTTATCGACTACCAAAGTAAAAGGTGGTGTCGAGCTGGTTGCTGCAATGGATTATGATGAAACCCTATTGCACAAACGTGAACAGCCTGCTGAAGAAGAAGGGTCACCAGAACTGGCTCCGGAAGTAGCAGAACCTGCTGCCGTAGCTAAAACAATGCCGGCTCAACAACCAGCCAACAATCCAGAGCCTCCTAGTTTTCGCCAGCAGCTAGAGAGCTTATCCGCTGATGAACTGGCACAAACAGAACGCTCGATTTTATCTCGTGCTCACGCGCGTATCGCTGTCCAGCAAAATCCTTTTACTGACGTTACCGAAATGCCAAAGGCAAGAAAAGAACGCTTTAAAGCGCCTTCTATTAATGACGCTCTTAATCCTAATTCATTGGCGACTGCTGGCCTGTCTGCGTTGCAGCAGGAGATCCTGCAAATGGAACAACAGGAGAGTGCAGCGGCCAAACCTCCTGAACCTGCTTTAAGACGTTCTATCCAATCTATGATGAAGCCGGATACGAGCCAGGCGGTGATAGAAGATATTTCTGACTCTCACCCCGCCGTTAAAAAAGTGCTTAACCAGCAGCAGAAGAAAGTGTCACGCCCCAGGCAATCTGCCCACAGTGAGCCAAAAGTAGAACCTGCGCAGCAACAAGAACCCGCGCAACATCAAGAGCCTGCTATTGCTGCCATGCGTGAGGAACTGGCTATGTTGCGTCAGTTATTAGAGCAGCAATTAAGTGAACCGAATCAGAGTCATCTGGCTACGTCATCTTCGTTAACAACGCGATTGGCAAACGAAATGAAAGCCCATGGTTTAAGCGCTATGCTTATAAAGCAACTTACTGAAGTGTGTGGCAAAGAACCGGATTTTGAACGCGCCTGTAAAAAAGCCATGCACTGGTTATCCAAAACGCTCACTGTTACCGACGATGACATTTTAACTCATGGAGGTATGGTGGCATTAGTAGGGCCTTCTGGTGTAGGCAAAACCACATCGGTAGCGAAGTTAGCTGCCCGTTATGTGTTACAAAATGGTAGTCAGTCTGTTGGTTTAATTTCTACCGACAGTTATCGTATCGCCGCTCACGAACAGTTAAAAACCTATGGCCGTATTTTGCGTTTGCCAGTGCGAGTGGCTCGAGATGCTGACACCCTGAAGGAAGCTCTGAATGCGTTTCGTGATAAACGTCTGGTGCTCATTGATACGGCAGGCATGAGCCATCACGACGAACGAATGGCTCAACAGATGTCATGTTTTAATCATGAAGAGTTTCCTATTCGTAATTATCTGGTGTTGTCGGCGACTGCCCAAACTGGGGTTTTACAAGAATCGATCAAATTATTTTCTAAGTTTCATATCAGTGGTTGTTTGTTGACTAAGCTGGATGAAGCGACGAGTTTGGGTGAACCCATTTCTACCTTAATACAACATGATTTGCCATTGGCTTATACCACCGATGGACAAAGAGTACCTGAAGATATTCGCGTTGCACGCAGCCGTCATCTAGTGTCAAAAATGATGTGGTTAGCAAAACAACAAAAACAAGACGAGACTCGATCAATCGATCTTCTGGCAACAGGAACACATTGATGTATGGGCAAAGTATTCAAATAGACGATCAGGCAGCTGGACTAAGAGCAATGGTAAATACAAAACCGGTAAAAGTGATTGCAGTGACAGGAGGTAAAGGAGGGGTAGGAAAGAGCAATATATCGGTCAACATGGCAGTGGCGCTGGCGCAACAGGGCTACAAAACGATGATGCTCGATGCCGATCTCGGTTTGGCCAATATTGACATCATGCTTGGGCTTAAAGTGACTCGTAACCTGTCTCATGTGCTCGCAGGTGAGTGTGATTTAGAAGACATCGTCGTTGAGGGGCCTCATGGTTTACAAATTATTCCAGCATCATCGGGTATGCAACAGATGTCTGAGCTAAGTACCGTTGAGCATGCCGGGATTATTCGTGCGTTTAGCCAGATAGGTCATCAACTGGATTACCTAATTATTGATACCTCTGCTGGAATCACTGACAACGTGGTTTCTTTTACACGGGCTTCACAGGATGTTTTGGTGGTGGTGTGTGATGAGCCGACATCGATAACCGATGCCTATGCGCTGATGAAAGTCATGAATCAGGATCATGGCATGAATCGATTTAATATTGTGGCGAATATGGTCCGATCTCCTCAAGAAGGGCGGGATATTTTTGCTAAGTTGCTAAAAGTGACGGATCGTTTTCTTGACGTTGGGCTTAATTATATAGGCTCTGTTCCATTCGATGAAAATGTGCGCAAAGCGGTGAAAAAACAAAAAGCGCTGGTCGAGCTTTTTCCTCGCTCGCCTGCATCCATTGCCATTAAATCCGTCGCAAAACGGGTGGAGCAATGGCCAGTACCTTCAACACCGAACGGTAATATCGAGTTTTTTATGGAGCGTTTGGTGTCTGGTTAAGTGATTGCCTGTTAATTCGTATCAATCGGTACGCCAGTTGGCAATCTGTTTGCTAATATTAATAGTAAAGAAAGGTAGCGATAAAAAACAACATGAATACATGATAATAATTGAAGGACTGTTTGTTTTGATGCCACTTGTGCATAGCAAAGACAAAGAGGCCTTGTGGTGGTTTATACCCAATTGCGCTTGGGATAGAATCAAAGTAATAATTTAAGCCATCAAATCGTTTGTTGAGGATCATACCCCGCGTAGTAGAGTTGGTTTTCAGGTGGTCTGTTTATCAATATGAACAGCAGCCACTTTCTTTAACCAATCAGCTCGCAAGGTATGCGTTAATGGGTTCAAAACACTAGGAGTTGCTGTCCGTGAGTGGGATAGACACTTATAAAAAAATTGGATCTCAAGAAGACATCACCGTTCGTTACGCTTCTCTTGTTAAGCGTATCGCCCACCATTTGCTTTCTCGCCTTCCCTCGAGCGTTCAGTTAGAAGACTTAATGCAAGCTGGCATGCTCGGGCTACTAGAAGCCAGTTCCAGTTTTGATGCTTCAAAAGGGGCCAGTTTCGAAACCTTTGCGGGTATTCGCATCCGTGGCTCGATGATCGATGAAATTCGTCGTGGCGATTGGGTTCCACGTTCGGTCCATCGTAATGCAAGGAGTATCGCTCAGGCGATTGCAAAGATAGAACAAGACACCGGGCGCGATGCTCGAGATAGTGAAGTCGCCGCAGAGCTCGAAGTCGATCTTGAGTCCTATCGCACCATGTTGATGGAAGCGAACAGTGGCCACATGCTCGATTTTGAAGAATTAGGAGTCACAGAAGATTATTTTGCCGAAGGACTCAGTGCTGCCGCTGCTTCACCTTATGATGGATTGCAAACTGAGAACTTTCGCGATTGCCTGGCTTCATCCATTGCCAGCTTGCCAGAACGTGAGCGATTAGTACTGGCTTTGTACTATAACGATGAGCTGAATCTTAAAGAAATTGGTGAAGTTTTAGGGGTAAGTGAGTCTCGTGTTAGTCAGATCAACAGTCAGGCTATGCTACGTTTACAATCTCGTTTAACAGATTGGCGTAAATAGATAATTTTGACTAACTTTATGTATAACCGAACAGGCAAAGATAATTAAGCTCTAATTAGGGGAGGTTCGAGTTGGACAAAAATATGAAGATCTTGGTAGTTGATGATTTTTCGACCATGCGTCGAATTGTTAAGAATCTACTGCGTGATCTGGGATTTACTAATACCGCCGAAGCGGACGATGGCAACACCGCATTACCAATGTTGCAGGCTGGTGACTTTGATTTTCTGGTAACCGACTGGAATATGCCTGGAATGCAGGGAATTGATTTGCTGAAGAACGTGCGGGCAGATCCAAACCTTAAGGATTTACCTGTGTTGATGGTGACCGCTGAAGCTAAGCGAGAACAAATCGTAGAGGCCGCTCAGGCTGGCGTTAATGGGTATATTGTTAAGCCTTTCACCGCTGGAACCCTGAAAGAGAAAATCGATAAGATTTTTGAACGTCTTGAAGGTGGTGCATAAACAACTGGGACCCGCTATGACAAATAATGAAGAAAGCGTCAATGAAGAAATCCTTCAACAGGCACGCCAGTTATTAGAGCAGCTAGAGTCGGGGGACATGCAAAATGCGCGCACCTCCATAGACAAGCTGTCGGGTGGGAGTCATGACGCTAGTTTGTTTACTGAAGTCGGTAAATTGACTCGCCAGCTACATGAAGCGATCAGTAGCTTTCAGATGGACAACCGCATTACAGATATTGCAGCACAAGATATACCTGATGCAAAAGATCGTTTGCAATACGTTATTGATACTACCAAAAACGCTGCAGACAAAACCATGGACTCCGTTGAGCAGTGCATTCCGTTGGCTGATGGGATTAAGCAAAATGCATCTGAACTATTAAGTGATTGGAGTCGTTTGCATCGTCGCGAATTAAAACCCGGCGAGTTTAGAGAATTAGCTGGTCGTGTAGAGGAATTCTTAAAAAGTGTCGATGCAGATGCTGGGCAGCTCCATGCCTCTCTGACGGATGTACTCATGGCCCAGGGTTATCAGGATTTAACCGGGCAAGTGATTCAAAAAGTGATCACCATGGTACATGACGTTGAAGAGAATCTAATAACGTTGATAAAGATGTTTGGCAATATGGAAAACTTCAAGCAAGCGCAAGTTGAAGAACAAGAACACCATGGCGCAGAAGGTCCTATTGTTAATCTAGAAAAAAGAAACGACGTTCTGGCCAGTCAGGACGATGTGGATGATTTGCTTTCCAGTTTAGGCTTTTAGAGGAGCTCTTGAATGGCAATCGATGCCGATGAAGAAATATTGCAGGACTTCTTAATCGAAGCAAATGAGCTATTAGAACAGCTGTCCGAACAATTAATTTCTCTGGAAAATGATCCCGACGATATGGATCTATTGAACGCCATTTTTCGTGGCTTCCATACCGTTAAAGGGGGAGCGGGTTTCCTGAACTTAACTGCGCTTGTTGAAGTATGTCATGTAACCGAAAATATTTTTGATAACTTGCGTAATGGTAATCGTTCGGCAGATCCCGAACTGATGGACGCGGTATTGCAAGCACTGGACTATGTTAATGCCATGTTCGATGAAGTGAAATCGGGCGAAATGCCCACACCTGCTCCGGCCGATTTTCTGCAACGACTGGAAGTTTTTGCTGCTGCCGAAGGCGCGGCCCCTGCGCCCGTTGAAGCTGCACCTGCTCCTGCGCCAGAACCGACTCCTGCACCCGCACCACCTCCCGCTGCAGAACCCGCAGCCAGTGGTGGCGGAGACGATATTTCTGACGATGAATTTGAAGCACTACTCGATGAAATTCATGGTGGTGGAGGTGGTGCAGCAGCTGCGCCACCTCCCGAGCCAGCCCCCGCTGCTGCGGCAGGAGGAGGCGACAATGAAATTACCGATGATGAATTTGAAGCTTTGTTAGATGAGTTGCACAGCAAGAAAACGGATGATGCTGCTCCTGCAGCAGCGGCCGGAGAGAGCAAAAAGCCCGGTGACGAGATTACTGATGATGAGTTTGAAGCGTTACTGGATCAAATTCATAGTGGTGGTGGCGGAGCGGCAGAAACTCCTGCCCCTACGCCAGCAGCACCACCGCCACCAGAACCAGAAAAGGCAGCCGAACCGCCACCACCACCCAAACCAGAGCCCAAGCCCGAACCCAAGCCCGAACCCAAACCAGCGGCAAAACCAGCAGCGCCTAAAGCGGCACCCAAAGCAGCTCCGGCTCAAACTGAGTCTACGGTGCGCGTGGATACGTCGCGACTGGATGACATTATGAACATGGTTGGAGAGCTGGTTCTGGCTCGTAACCGTCTTAAGATGTTAGGGCAAAGTTATCAGGACGAAAGCTTAAATAAAGCCGTTGCCACTCTTGATGTTGTGACATCAGATTTGCAAGGCGCAGTAATGAAAACTCGCATGCAGCCGATCAAAAAAGTCTTTGGTCGTTTTCCTCGAGTGGTTAGAGATTTGGCTCGAAGTTTGAAGAAAGAAATTTCTCTGCAACTGGTGGGTGAAGAAACCGACCTGGATAAAAACCTGGTAGAAGCATTGGCAGATCCTCTGGTTCACTTGGTACGTAACTCTGTGGACCATGGTGTAGAAAGCCCAGAAGATCGCGTTGCTGCAGGAAAGGCTCGTACTGGTAAAGTTATTCTATCGGCAGCGCAAGAAGGCGATCATATTCTATTGTCTATTGAAGATGATGGTAAGGGAATGAATCCCGATGCGCTGCGCGAAAAAGCAATTGAGAAAGGTCTGATGGATAGAGATCAGGCCGACCGACTCAGTGATACCGAATGCTTTAATCTGATCTTTATGGCAGGTTTCTCTACTAAAGAAGAAATCTCTGATGTCTCTGGCCGAGGCGTCGGAATGGACGTAGTGAAAACCAAAATTACTCAGCTTAATGGAACTTTGACCATTGATTCTCAGCTAGGTGTGGGCACCACGATTCTTATTAAAGTGCCGTTAACTCTGGCGATACTGCCTACCTTAATGGTGACGGTTGGAGAGCAGGTTTTTGCTTTGCCATTAGCCAGTGTGAACGAAATTTTCCACCTCGATCTTACCAGCACTCGTGTTGTTGATGGGCAAGAGACTGTGATCGTACGAGAAAAAGCATTACCACTGTTTTATTTAGAAAAATGGCTCTTGTCTCATGATAAGCAATCCCACGAGAAAAAAGACGAAGGTCATGTGGTGATTGTGCAAGTGGGTACACAAAAAGTAGGTTTTGTGGTGGATGCCTTGATAGGGCAAGAAGAAGTAGTGATTAAACCTTTGGGTGAGTCCTTGCAGGGAACACCCGGAATGGCAGGTGCTACCATCACCAGTGATGGCGGTATTGCATTAATACTCGATATTCCCAGTTTGCTTAAGTGTTATGCGCGAAGAACCTAATAACACTTAATTTCGGCATTGCCTGGAAGCTCGATTATCCTACTCTCCAAGTATTATGGCTGAGCAAGCTATGGGTTGCTCTTAGTGTGCAAAAGTCAGTGTCAGTGATGCTGAGCATTGTGTTGGTGTCCTGTTCAGGGATTGAGGTAATTGCGTGACAATAAGAGTTCTGATAGTTGACGATTCAAACTTCTTCTGTCGACGAGTGGCACAGATACTGAGTGCCGATCCAGAAATAAAAATCATTGGAGTGGCTCACAACGGCCGCGATGCAATTCAGAAAGTTCAAAGTTTACAACCTGATGTGATCACTATGGATGTCGAGATGCCTGTTATGGATGGAATCACGGCATTAAAAGAGATAATGAAGGTTCGTCCCACACCCACTCTTATGCTGTCGTCGTTAACTTTTGAAGGTGCAAAGTTGACGCTGGATGCTTTAGACGCTGGCGCTGCCGATTTTATGCTAAAAAGTTACGAAGCCGTGTCGCAAGGCAATGGCCAATTGGTAGGGGCTTTAAAAGATAAAATTCGCGCCATTGTTCGTTCGCCAGTTAAGCCTGCTTCGGCACCTCGTGCTGCGCCTTCAGTTGCACCCATTCGGCCTGGAACGCCCAGCCCCAAACCCTCGATTGCTGGACAAAAACTTAACGTAAAATTGATTGCTATTGGTGCTTCTACCGGAGGACCGGTGGCTCTGCAAAAGATATTAACTCGTTTGCCGGGCTCTTTGCCCGTGCCAGTTACCATCACTCAACACATGCCCGGTACTTTTACTGGCGCATTTGCTCAACGCATGGACGGATTGTGTCAGCTATCAGTTGTGGAAGCAGAAGACTCGATGCCACTGAAAGCCGGGACCGTTTATATTGCCCCCGGTGGTAAACAGATGTACATCGAAGGCTCGGCGGCCAGTGCTCGTATTCGTGTGCGTGAGACCGATGGGCGTTTGCAGTATGCCCCCTGTGTCGATGTCACTTATGTTTCGGCTTCCAAGGTGTTTGCCAAAAATGTTTTGGCTATTGTGTTAACCGGAATGGGAGCCGATGGACGAGAAGGCTCGCGCATACTGCGCCAGCAAGGCGCAACCGTATGGACTCAGGATGAGGAAAGTTGCGTGGTGTATGGTATGCCGATGTCGGTGATGCGAGCCGGTCATGCAACAGAAGAAGTACGCCTCGGTGATATGGCTGACAAGATCATAAGAGTGACTTAATGGATGCCTTAACGCTGATCGGACTTTTATTTGCAGTATTTGCCATACTGGGCGGGCAGGTACTGGAAGGAGGATCGATAGAGTCGTTAGCCAATGGACCTGCGTTTGTCATTGTTATTGGCGGTACCTTAGGAGCCGTTTTTGTTCAAACACCTTTATCGACCTTAATGTTAGCTATTCGTATGATGCCCTGGATGATCTTTCCTCCCCAAAGCAATCCCATCAGTGCCATCGAAAAAATCACTCAATGGAGTTTGATTGCACGCAAGCAGGGGCTATTAGGTTTAGAAAATATTCTCGACTCTGAACGCAATATTTTTGATAACAAAGGTCTCTCTCTTCTAGTCGATGGTGGCGAGCCAGAGCGTATTCGTGAAACGTTAATGATTGAACTTGATGTACGCGAAAGAGAGGGCGTGAAAGCGGCAAAAGTATTTGAAGCACTTGGCGGTTATGCGCCAACCTTAGGTATTGTTGGTGCAGTGTTAGGCTTAATTCAAGTGATGGGCAATTTGTCTGAGCCTGCGTTATTGGGAACGGGGATCGCAACCGCTTTTGTGGCAACCATTTATGGCGTCGCATCGGCCAACTTATTATTTCTGCCTATTGCCAACAAACTCAAATCTATTGTACAGACACAAAGCCTGCATCGAGAAATGATGATCGAAGGTATTGTCTTAATATCAGAGGGCGAAAACCCTAAAGTCATAGAATCCCGGTTACGAGGCTTTGTACCCGATAAAGGGAAGGTTTGACCCGGTTAGGCGAGGTCCTGACTTATGTTACGAAAACGTTCTACAGAGCAAGAAGAAAATCTCGACCGCTGGTTGGTGTCTTATGCCGACTTTATGACGCTGCTGTTTGCCTTTTTTGTTGTGATGTATTCTATTTCTCAGGTTAATGAAGGTAAGTATCGTATTCTCTCTCAATCTATGTTGTCAGCTTTTGATGTTCCCGAAAGTAGTCTGCAACCAATTCAGGAAGGCGAAATTAATCGTACTGAACAGCCAGTGAGCGGCGACAGTCTTGATCCACCTGGCGCTGCTGAAGATGTCGAAAAAGTATCGAATGACGAAAACTACATCAGCGCAAAAAAATTTGAGGCCATTGAGCGCAATTTACAGGGCAGCCTGGAGGATTTGATCGCAAAAGATTTGGTGACTATTCGAAAAACTCGAGACTGGTTAGAGATCGATTTGCGCAGTGCACTTCTCTTTAATAGCGGCAGTGAAACCTTAGGGCCATCAGCCAATGTCTTGTTAAAAGAAATTGCCACTCAACTCACCAAGCATCAACAACGAATCAGTGTTCGTGGGCATACAGATAATATTCCTATCGATACGCAAAGGTTTCAGTCTAACTGGGAGTTGTCGGCCGCCAGAGCCGCTGCCGTGGTACGCAAATTGCAAAAAAGTGGTGTAGGACCATCCCGTATGTCAGTCGAGGCTTATGGCGAGCACAACCCCATTGCCACGAACGGATCGGCAAAGGGTAGGGCCAAAAATCGTCGCGTGACGGTTGCTATCTCACGGTATAAACTTAAAGAGACCGAAAAAGCTTCTGATACTGCACCGCAGGTGCAGCAAAAATCATCGACAACAAAAAGTGACAATAAACCGGCACCCACTAAGAGTGAAGAAGCGACTGATCAAGAGTATGAAATCACACGGTTGCCCAGTGGCGGTTTATTAATTCGTGGTAAATCGAAGCCTGACGATAAAGATAAAAAGCCATAAAACAGCCCTCGCCAGGGCTTAGTTGAAGTAAGTGTCAAAGTTCTGACGTTATTAAAGTTGTTATAAATACTAAAGTTGTCATCTCTCGCGCCGATGATCAAAGCAAAGCGACCAGCGTATTTTCGTTTTAAAACTCAGTTTTAATATTGCTATCTTTTATAACCATTGAGTCCGTTAGAGTGATAGCATCATAATCGTTATAGTTAGTTGAAGGTGTTGTATTGAAGATCTGGACAGTTGCAAATCAAAAAGGTGGTGTAGGTAAGACAACGTCCGTTGTCACCTTGGGCGGATTATTAGCTGAAAAAAAGCAACGGGTTCTGTTAATCGACTGTGATCCTCATGCTTCCCTTACCAGTTATCTGGGCTACGATTGCGACGCCTTTGATTACACTTTGTATAACGTGTTTGAAGAAGCGCCAAAAACGCGTGCAGACATTCCTAGTAAGTTAATTCAGCCGACTGAGTTCGAAAACCTATCCTTGATTTCTTCTTCACTGGCATTAGCAACGCTCGACAAGCGTTTTTCTCAACGCCCAGGCATGGGGCTTATTATTAAACAACTGACTCAAGCTTTAGCAGACGAATATGATTATGTTTTGCTGGATTGCCCACCTATTTTGGGTGTGTTGTTGATTAATGCTCTGGCGGCTTGTGAGCAGCTGGTGATTCCCGTTCAAACAGAGTTTCTTGCTATCAAGGGACTCGATCGTATGATGCAAACACTGAATATGGTGATTAAGGCTCAACATCATAATTTACATCACGTTATTGTTCCGACCATGTTTGATCGTCGTACCAAAGCCTCTGTAAAAAGTTTACGCAAGCTACGTGACGATTATGAAGGCCAGCTGTGGCCTCGGGTGATTCCTGTGGATACTAAGTTTCGTGATGCGAGTCAGGCTCATACGCCACCCCATATTTTATTTTCGGAATCACATGGTGTTGAAGCCTACCGAAAATTGTTGAAAGACTTAATGAACCATTCTGTTGCCGAAAAAGTGGCTTAGGACATTGTAATGCGCTCTATTAAAGATCCCAAGCCGCAAAGTGATATCTTGCAAGATTTTATCAGCGATATGTTTGTTGAAGATGCAACCTCTGCCAGCGAATCATTAGAGACATCGACAACAGAGACGGCAAGTCCTGCTGCTATGGTTGAGCCTAAGACACCACTGCCTGAACCTGATGTAAAAGAGCAAAAAGAACATATGCCGCCACCACTAAGCCTGGTAGAAAACAAGCCTACAGTTGAAGAAGTCGTTAAGCCTTCGATACCAGAAATCAAAACCAGTTCGGCAAAAGAGCCAGTATCTAGTGAGGGTGTTTTACTTCAACGAAATATGAAGCCGGAGCACTCTTTAGCAGAGAAAGAAAAAGCGCGAAAAACAATGGAACGTCTGGTGGATGCTTATGATCATGGACTTTGCGCTAAAGAAAAAGAAGCCACTCCTCCAGAAGCTAACAACGAATCGGTTGAGTTGGCCGACAAGCTTAAAGATGTTGAGCAATTGTTGGCTCGTATCCCGTTAAAACCACAAGCTAAAGTGGTTGAAAAAACAGAAGCGCCTGTTGAAACTCCTGTAGAAGTTCAACCCAAGCCTGATATTGCAGAACCCACCGTCGAAGAAGCGAAAGAGGAAGATGCTAAAGTCGATGTCGCGACTGAGCATGATTCTGAGCATCGTATTGTGCAATTGAGTCGCAACATTCTGGGAGACCGCTTCCAAACCTTAGTGTTTGAAGTGGGTAAATTACCTCTCGCCGTGCCTTTGCAAAAACTAGGTGGTATACATGCCTATTCTGATGAAGACATCACACCATTGTTTGGCTCGCCTGATTGGTTTATGGGGTTGATTCCATCAGAGCAAGGTAACATCATGCTGGTGGATACCGCGCGTTTAATTATGCCCGAGAAATATGCTCAGATTGAAGATCAATTAAACTACGACTATGCCATCTTGCTTGATGATACCCGCTGGGCTCTGGCTTGCACTCAGGTTCGTGATGCAAAAACCTTGACTCATGATGACATCCGTTGGGCGCAAAAAGGGACACAGAAAGAATGGTTTGCTGGTATGGTAGTGCAGTTTATGTGTGCATTACTTGAGGTCGACTCTTTGATTAATTTATTATACCGTAGTGGTGTGAGTCGTAAGATAAAATAACTGTTTAGTCTTTTTAGGTATACTTTTCTATTTGTGTCGAAAATAATTATTTAGATGGAAGTGCTTATGCAACAGGAAGTCGAGCGTAAAATTTCTGGTTATCCCGAGCCTGCCTATATTCGACTGAGTCGAGTTAAAGACCTCATTTATGACGTTGCGAAAGAAGAGGAGCTAGGTAACGTTGACGTTTCCTTGAAATGGGGCGAACCCAGCTTTGTTGTTAAGAGTGGCAGCCCCATAAGAATGGACTGGAAAGAGAAAAGGCCAGAGTATTGTGGCGTATATTTTAATTGCAAATCATTACTCGTCGAAACTTTTCGTCAGCTTTATCCCGATACCTTTCGCTTTGAAGGAAATCGAGCTATTTTGCTACGTCTGGATGAGCCTTTACCGGATTCAGAGTTGAAACACTGTATCTCGATGGCGTTGCGATATCATCGCATTAAGCATTTGCCTTTGTTGGGCAACTAGCCAAAACTTCAGTTCATGATAATTAGCTTATTTTCATAGAAGAGGTGGACTTTCACACATTCGCCACCGCCTAAGCGACAACTCAAGTCCGATGTCCTCAAACATTTTTTCAGTGCTTTGCCGCAATCTACCAATACCAGATTACCTGCATCGTGGCCGATACTATCATTAACATGTTTAAAGTTATTGAAGTCAATGAATACGAGTTTCAGCGGTGCTTGTTGTCATTCGGCAATGTACACCATCTGGACGATGGATTTTTCGAAGTGGTGGCAATTGTTAAGAGAGGTGAGTGGAATTAGGAAATTAAAAAACTCGTTTTTAGATTTCTTTTTAGTATGAAGAAGTTATCATTGCTTCATCTCGTTATGAGAGTTGAGAATGGAGGTAAACTGCTGTATAAAATATGAATATGGAGTGTTGTATCTACATAAGGAATCGTATATGCAATTATTATCCGAAGCCATTGCCGAAGACTCTCTAGAGTCTGAACTAGAGAACTTTGTTGGCAAAATGGTGCAAACTATTCCTTTGATTCCTCCCTCAAGCCCAGTATTGTTAAGTGGAGACTGGGGTAGTGGTAAATCCTCAGTACTGCATCATTTTCAGACTCGATTAACTCCCAGTCATCATGTTCTTCAGTTTCATGCTTGGAAGTATGAACAGGAGGACAGCTTACTATCTTGTTTGATTCGCTGTTTATGGGAAAGTCGACAGATTGAAAAAAAGCAGGAGAGTAAACTTCGAAATCTTTTTCGAGTGACTCTGGCTGCTACCACGGCCATTGGTATGAGAGCCTTGCCTGTTTTTTTAGGCGAAGGGGCTCAAACTCTATGTAAAGGATTAACACTTGATAAATTGGTGAAAGAGTATGAGACAGCAAAGGAGATTACTGACTTCGAGCCAACTGCCAGTATCACTGATAAGTTGGTGTCTTCGTTCATTGAACTGATTACAGGTATTTTTCCAGATAGAGATATTATTATTCTTATTGATGATTTGGACCGATGCAGTCCCGAGTCTTCATTGGTGTTGCTGGATAGTATTCGTATTTTGGTCAACGGTTTGTCGCAGATAAAGCCTAATAGAGTTCGATTTGTGGTGGCTATGGATCAAATTACGGTCACCGAAATGGTGGCGAATAAATTCTCCAGTTTAAACAGCTATGAAGCGAACCGATATATGGAGAAGCTGTTTCCCTTCGTTTTCAAGATACCGACAATGAGCGACGAAAGCTTGAGTCAGTTTGTTCACAAAAAAATGGGAGATATGAAGCTTGATGACACTGATCATTTATATGAGATGAAAGAAGCTGTCATTGAGCAATTATTGGATAAATCGTTCCGTAATCCCCGTTTGATAAAGCGCTGTTTGAATAAAATATGTTTGTTTAATCGTTTTTTTAATGGACAGGAGCTGGCACCGCCAGTTCAATCTTCAATTTATTTATGGATGGCTGCTACAGAACGCTGGCCAACATTGCGCCGTCTGTTGTTAAGAAAGCCATTCTCTTTCTGGAGCAAGATGAGTGACAATATAGAAAAAGGCGAAGTGAGCGATGATGATGAAGTGAATGATTTGATGGCACAAAAAGGATTTAAGGAATTCTTCCGTCAACACATGGCTAACGATATTAAAGCAGCTATTAAACGCTTAAGCGAAGCCGAAAAGGAAATTGCTCGATATGGACTATAGCGAACTTAGTTTTGAAGAGTTGCTTACCAAAGTTTTAGCGATTCATGAGCCAGAAGAATCATTAGATACTCTGGCTCAAGATATATGTCGAAAGTTAGGGTTGAGTGATTTGGCGGTTTATATGGCCACGGTGATTGAGGGAACCGAGTCTCTCATGGAGCTCTATTGCAGCAATAATCGTTGTGAAGGTATTTGTGTTCCTGAGAGTAAGGCTGTAGCCAAGCAACCTTTTCCTCCTTGCTGGAATAAGCAATATCGACCCATTTTTAAAGACAAAGGTATTTGTGAGTGGGTATTAAGAAATAACCAGTGGCTGATGGGTGACGACTTTAGTGACAAAAGCGGATGCTTTGAGTTTCTTTCACAGCAGGGAGACAAGATTCGTATTAAAGCGTCAAAGGCCACTGATTGGAAATGCCGGTCGAACGGAGATACCGAAAAAAGTGCGTTTTTTTTACCTTTTTATATTAAAGATAAATCGGCTTCTGCCGCAGGGGAGCACTTACCTAATGCTGTGTTGGCCTTACGAAGAGATGAGAGCGAAAGTTTTAAACAGGAAGATATCGAAGATTGCCAACATTATCAGAGTGCAATATCAGCATGTTGCCATCATATGATTGCGGTTTATGATAAACAGTTTGAATATGAGCTGCATAGACATTTAATGGACGAGGTGAATGTAACAGCGTCTCACGCATTTGCACATCAGCATATTTTGCAATCTAGCTGTGTGTTGCAGAAGGCCTGTATAGCATTGAGTTTTGATCGTGCGGTTTATCAAAGTGTTGAGCAGCAAGTCTGGTTTTGCTCAAATTCTTATATTAATGCCGAAGACTTTGAAAGTCGCAAAGAAGAAGGCGAGTCCCTTGAGTATTTTCAGGCCATGCTTAGTGATATTCGTATGATGGTTGAGCATACCGGGGCTGTATCTTCTAATGAGTTGGAGCAAGCTCTGCAATCTGTTTTGGCGGGTCAGCGACTAACACAAGACATAGTGATTCAAAATGTTGTCTTATTACAATCCGCAGAAGACGCAACAAAAGCATTGATTTTATTACGTTGGCCTATTGATGCCAATATTAACTTTCTCAACGCCAGTGGTGATGAGAAGCAGTTGCAACGCTTTATCGACAGCATTGATAAACACACCGAGCTTTACTATCGAGCTTACACCCGCGACCGTATCAGTAGACTGCATGAAAAAATGCCTAATGGCAATCGTGAGCCTTTATTACATCAAATTATGAAAACAACGGGAGCAGATCGAGTGTTTTTGTATTTAGGTGATGAGTCTAATACTTATTTGCACAGCTTGATAGAGAAACGGGGAGAGTCTCATGTTTATCGGGATAACGGAGAGTTAAATCAGTTTGATCCAGCTGATGACGATGTTGAATGTAATCATACTCGAACCTTACGTTCGTCATTACTTATTCCTGATGTTAATGATGCCCGTCTTGCTATTAATCAGGCAGTGTCTCTGGACTATATTAATGACTTCATTAAGCCCAGAACCGTCAGTGATATTTTAAGTTGGATGATAGTTCCGATTGCCAAAGGAGAGCGCTGCTATGGCTTTTTAGCTCTGATGACACTAAGAGTGGGTGGCCAAGGGAAGGTATTAAATAATGCTGCAGAAAATTTTTGCAAGGCGTTTGCTGATTATCTGTTTTTTCAGCAGACCAAAATACTGCGTGTAGAATCGTTGCGGGAACTCAATGAACTAACCAGCGACTTGTCTTCTTATACAGGAAAGCGACTCGAGAACACTATTAAAGAAAAGTTGACATCCTGGACGGGAAAGTTTGTATCCAAGGACAGTCGCATCGCTATTTTTACCTATGATGAAACGGGTAAGCTAGTTTGTTGCAACAGCGATGGCATCAGCCAAAAAACATTAGACTTTATCGAACGTCGAAACTGGAAGGAAGAAAATGACAGTCGTCATTATCATGGTTGGCATTACTATGGCGCGCCTATTGCGATGGGAGGTTCTCGTAGTTTTTACGGTTCCTTTGTCGTTTTAAATAAGAGTCCTTTCTCTAAGCATCAACAAGCGATCATTCAGGATGCAGTGTTTGACTTGTCAATGCTCATTCTTCAGGAGTATTTGCGTCATCAACGACATAAAGATTTGGCTAAGTATCGTCATGCCATTATGGCTCCAGCTCAAGGGTTGGTATCCAAGGCAGAAAGCGCAATGTACGCATGCAAAAAGTTTCTCGATGAAAAAGACTATAAAGCTCGGCAGAAAGAGTTGCGCTGGGACAGTGAAATTATTCGTCAATGGGTGAACCGAAGTCGCCTGCTAGGTGAGCAAAAAGAACTGCGTATCCAGCCGAATCGACACGGCCTAATCCCTCTTCTCGAAAATTGCATGTCTCGCTTTCAAGTGTTCGCGGAAGAACGCAATATTCACCTTGAGTTTAAACCTCATTATACTGGAGCGTTGGAGTTTTTATTTGATAAACCAGCGATTGATGTAGCCATTAGTAATATTTTGGACAATGCCATCAAATATGGCTTCAAAAATACTACGATATCGGTTTTCTGTTTTGTTGATGGTGCTCATGTAAAAGTTAATGTAGTGGATATTGGGCACCCATTACCACCAGACTTTGACGAACAATATGAAATAGGCAGTCATTTTACATGGGAAGACCCTTTTCGAGTGATTGCTGGTGAAGGTTACGGAGTCGCTATCATTAAGAGCATTGTTGCCGCACATCAGGGACATATTTCTTTTGAATCTGAACCCGTTACGACGGGGTCTACCAACAGTAAGAAAAACCGCCATAAAGTAACGGTTACCATGAAACTTCCCCACCATTGGCATCGGAGGCGATAGCGATGAAACTACTATGGATTGATGATGACTGGCGCTTTAATCGCTTTCGTTACGAACAAGATCGTATTTCGGATACGGGATGGGAAGTTGATTTCGCAATTAGTATTTGTGAGGCTGTTGATAAGTTAAATAGTCAATCTTATCAGGCCTTATTCCTCGACCAGCAATTTCCCTATGATGATGATTCGCACATAGACAGTCGACAAGAGTTGGATATTTGGGCAGGAAATATTATTTATGCCTGGTTGTTTTCGTCAGACAGTGATTTAGAGAATGCCGGTGCCAGTGTGCGAGGTTGTTTGGAGCGGTTAAAAAATGAGTATCCACCTCCTCATGAAGATAATAAGAGGCTGCCTGTTCTTATATTATCATCCTATGAAAAAAACAAGAATTATTCATCGGGTCGTGGCAAGCCAGTGGTTAATCACTATGCGAAGCCTCTGGACGTGGATGACTTGTTGCTCTTTTTATCTGGAGTAGAGCGTGAATTTGATTGAGCAGGACTTCTATGGTGTAGAGTTTTTTTTGCTGAAATACGCAGAAAACTCAGCTGATCCTTTACAAGAAGTCATTGCTCGCAGTATTGCAGAAAGGCTACTACCTGGTTTTCGGGTGCATGTGTGGATGGATAACGAGAGTGCCAACTATCTTCACCGAACAGGCAGCAGAAAAACTGAACTTTCTCGAGTTGATAATCAACGAACTGTCTATTGTGACAAAGGGGCTTTTTTGGCTGGTGTTGATTTGTCGGCGGATACGGTTGATCGTTTTGGACATCGTTATGGCTGGAATAAGGTTGGAGAGAATAACTTACCCAAAAGTAAGTTTGCTTTGGCGATGACTTATAGTAGTCGCTGTCCTTTTCCGCTTTTGATTCTGGTGCAACACGAAGATGAAAGAGGTTTTGATGAGCAGGAACAGTTACTATTAGAAGGGGTGGCACACTTTAGACAAGGGCAAAAGCGACTGATTCATCTGGTGTCGACACTCAGACAGAACCGTTTGTATGGACATATCTCGCTGAGAGTGTATTCTTTTTGTCGATCTCAGCCACCGCTATTAACATCTAGCCAGTTTGATAAACTGATAGAGCTAGCAGATAGTGTCTCTGAATTGGATATTTCTTATCGTCGCTCCAGTCTTGCCAGCTATTTGATTGCTTTTGTGTATAATGCGTTGAGCCATCAATCTAGGCGCAGTCTTGAGCGTCTTAAGAAGGAAGTGGGGTGGCATAGATTACAAGCTTTTGTTTCTGCTATTGAACCAAGCACGGATTGCAGTGGACTTCATAAGTCGAAAAAGCACTTCCAACTAAATCAAAGCTTACTATTAATGTTATCGGCTTTTCAGCAAGTAGCGACTCCCTTGTTGAAGCCTGAGTCATCACCCATTTTTAACGATACTCAAATGGACTTGTTGCCTGTTGCAAGAATATTGATTGCTTCTTCTCGCTTCTTAAATTCTGGTCCGGGTAAAGAACAGTTGCTATTTTGGAAGAATATTGAAGACATAGTGCTTGATCCAGACTCTCCGACGAGTCTTGATTTTGAGAAGAGTTTACGAGGAACTCTCGGCTATTATATTCGACATAGAGAGGGAGTCGAAGAGGAATGTCATGAGCGACGTCAGCAGACGCTGTATGATCGACATATTACCCGGCTGTCTTTTATTCAATCGTTGATTCAGGATGTTTTTAAAGCCAATGTAGCAATGAGTGATAGTCAATCTCAACAGCTAAAACAAGCTGTTGCATACGTGTTACATGAAACCGTGCGTTATTATGGTATGCGAGAGACGGCTTTTATTACTCGCCCACTGAAGTTTTTGAGGTGTTTGCTAAATATTGTACAGTTTCATGCCGAGATTGTTTTAAAAATTATTTTACCGAGGCCATTCCTTGAGCTAACGCATCACATTTATTCTCGGCAGTATTCTAAAAATCGTCGACAGGAAGTGGCTTTTCTCCAGCATGTAATCGATGTTTATATGACGGGATTTGTTTTGCTAGATACGCAAGCATCTCATGAAGATTTTTCTTTAGCTCATTATATTGCAAGACTCTCCGACAGTCGTGAGTGTGCTGCTGCGTTGAATTTAAAAAAAGGATTTGCCATAGCTGCTTTAATGCATGACATCGCATTACTCAAAGAGTGTCCGCAGGCTGAAAACGACGAAGGTTGTGAAGATTTGCTCCGACACTCTGTCATTGGTGAAGAGGAGCGCGCTTATTTTGGTGTATTGAAAAGTGACAAACAACATGCCATGCAGTCGGCTCACTTTTCTTTACAGGTTTTAACCCAGCAAAATGCTTACTATCAGGAAAGCTCACAGTTCCATATTAGTAAGCAAGGGGTTTTAGTACCCGCTGTTCGAGCTATTTTATATCACCACTTACCGCCATTCTCACCGGGAATTGGTAAGCTGGATACCCCCATTTTGAGTTTGTTATCCTTGGTCGATGAGTTATGCGTGTGGGAACCGGGTGCTCAATTTGAGTCCATGCCTTATCGCTCGATGCTTACTGATAAGGCATTTAATTTAACTCCTATTGATAACTACCAGTATACGCCTTACCAAAGTGTTCATCTGGAAAAAATTGGGTTCTTTAGTAATAAGTCTACTCAGGTGTTTCCTGTTTTTCATTTTGTATTATCGACTGACTGGAATATGCACCATAAAAACTGCATTGCAATTCTGCGTCTGGCACAGGCGTTTGGTTCCCTTAAAAACGGTGAGTCACTGAATGCTCGATGGCAACCCCTTGCCAAAGTGTTTGCGTCAGAAAGTCGAGAGCGTGCTATTCGAGCTGGAGATAAGGAGTTGTTAGAGAAGAAAGGAGATGACGTTTACTTATCCCACATTTTAACAACGCTTGATACGGCTGCTACACGGATGAATAATGAAGCGACTCATCTGATCCACTCTTGGTTGCATCATGTGAGAGAAGTCGGGAAGTCGCGTGATTTTTTAACATTGGGGAAATTAAAAAGACCGTTTCAGAATCTTGATATCAAAGAATACTTTGATGATATCGAAAGAGTCATTTTATCAGAAGAGGATCATTGATGAGCCGTTATGTCGATAGTAGACCAGCAAGCTTGTATTAGTCGCTGCTGCGGTTTCACAGCTACTTGTCGTTGGGCTAATGGGTCAATCTTCAATAGCCTCTAATAAAGGATCGGTAAATTCGACAAAAATCTCAGAATATGTCTTTTTGAGTATGAAAAGCGCTTTGTTGTCTGGCCAGTCAGGCAAATAGGCGCTTATTAAAAAGAGGAAGAGGCCTGCATAAGCGGGCTTAGTACAGATAATGGCTCAAGTATGGACCCTAGAGGCTAAAAAAGCTCAAATTGAATCAATATGTTGCATCAAAGCGTTCACTTTTCACCTTAGCATCATTGAAAACTGTCTTTTTTTGAAAAGCGTCTATTATTTAAGTTGAGGTGTCGTGACTCTTGGTAAATCGGACAGAAAAGTGGAATAAATCTTGCTCACTTTTCTATATTAAGCTCAAACGGTTTAGACGCGACGAAATATTGACGCTTAAGATGGCAGGGTAAAATGAGCACTGAGGATAAAAAAAATCAACTAACGCAGGGGACTGACGACGACCAGGTGTTGCAGTGGGTCACTTTTCGCTTAGCGAGTGAAACTTATGGTGTCAACGTGATGCAAGTGCAGGAAGTATTACGTTATACCGAGATTGCACCTGTACCCGGAGCGCCACATTATGTTCTGGGCATCATCAATCTGCGTGGTAATGTGGTTACCGTAATCGATACGTGTCAACGGTTTGGTTTGATGCCCATCGAAATCACAGACAGTACTCGTATTGTGATTATCGAAGCCAATCAACAGGTCATCGGTATCTTGGTCGATAGTGTGGCCGAGGTTGTCTACCTAAGACAATCAGAGATAGAGACTGCGCCCAATGTTGGCAACGAAGAGAGTGCAAAGTTTATTCAGGGGGTAACTCATCGGGATGGCGAGTTATTTATTCTGGTTGATTTAAACAAATTGTTAGAAGAAGAGGAGTGGCAAGAATTAGATTATCTAGATTATTGAGACCTAGTTTTTGCCTTAAGAAGTTATGCAGGGTATTTCATTAACCACTTTGTTGATTGTTGTGTTGTTTGCACTGCAGATTGGTGGCCTAATCTACGTGTTAAGATTGAAGCAACAACAAAAATTATTGACGAACACCTTAGCCGAGGTGGTTCGTGAGCAGCAGGCGTTATTGAGCGGGAGCTTAGGACTAGGCCGCCGTTTGACGCGTTTTGGACATCATTTAAATGCTCTGGAGCAAACCCGCGATGAGGTCATCGACGATGCGTCTATGGAAGACAAAACCTTTGAAGAAGCCACTTTGATGTTGCAAAAGGGAGCCACTGTGAATGATGTGGTTGAACGATGTCAGCTCTCTTTAGGTGAAGCGGAGTTGTTGTCTGATATGTTGGCACGAACGGCGGTCGTGCATTAGCAACGGCTCGCTTTTTCACCAGGGTATTTATTAACACAGGATGTGAGGCGTATTTCAGTTATAAGGTTTGCTCTGGGCGGCTACTTTTTACTTATTATTATTTCAAATCAATTATTTTCATCGTTACAATGAGACTACCTGATATTTTGGAGTAAGTGAGATATGTCTGATCGTCGTTGGAACGTTGCGATTGTTGGTGCAACGGGTGCTGTCGGTGAGGTATTGCGAGAAATTTTAGAGCAGCGTGATTTTCCGGTCGAAAACTTATACTTGTTAGCCAGCGAACGTTCGGCAGGTGAAACTCTGCGCTTTCGCGGTGAGTCCATTGTGGTCGAAAACCTGGCGAACTTCGACTTTTCTAAAGCGGATATTGGCTTGTTTTCGGCGGGTGGCTCGATCAGTCGCGAGTTTGCGCCCAAGGCAGCCGCCGCTGGCTGTGTTGTCATCGATAATACGTCAGAGTTTCGTTATGACGATGACATTCCTCTTGTGGTGCCCGAGGTTAATGGCGATAAAGTCGCTGAGTATAAAAATCGCGGCATTATTGCAAATCCCAATTGTTCAACGATTCAAATGCTGGTGGCACTTAAACCAATCTATGATGCTGTCGGTATTGAGCGTATTAATGTTGCCACCTATCAGGCGGTTTCTGGCTCTGGACAAAAAGCCATCGATGAACTGGCCAAGCAGACCACTGAGTTGCTGGGGGGCAAAGAAGCCACGGTACAAGAGTATCCATGGCAGATCGCTTTTAATCTGATTCCTCAAATTGATCAGTTTCAAGACAATGGCTACACCCGTGAAGAAATGAAAATGGTCTGGGAGACTCGTAAGATTTTTGGCGATGACACCATTAAAGTAAATCCAACAGCGGTGAGAGTGCCCGTTTTTTACGGACACTCAGAAGCCGTGCACATTGAAATGAAACAGCCATTGCCTGCGAGTGATGCTGTGGCACTGCTCAATAATGCACCAGGTGTAACTGTCTTAGATGATACTGCCAATAGTGAGTACGCGTCACCAGTTGTACATGGTGCAGGCCAAGATGATGTGTGGGTCAGTCGCATTCGTTCTGATATCAGTCATCCCCAAGGTTTAAATTTGTGGGTCGTGTCTGACAATTTACGCAAAGGGGCCGCGTTGAACAGCATTCAAATTGCTGAGCTGCTGATAGAAAAGCACTTATAGTTGCTATTGAATACTTACTAACCATTTGATTGCAAAGGGGTTCTTTATCTCCTTTGGCAATCATTGGTGAGTAATTAGGCATTGTCTTTATTAAAAACTCAATTTGATATTGGCAAAGTCGGCTATCCATTTCTAATATCAACTTGATCAAAATTAATACAATGCAGTGAGTTTGATTAAAATAGGCTAAAGTCCATTTTGAGAAGTTAATCAAGTTTAGACGACTGCGAACAAAAAATAATTCCAAAAAATCTGATACTTTTGCTATAGTTACAGGCATATCATAAAGAACATTCTAAAGTTAGAATTCTAACCCAAAAGATTACAACTGGTTTTATCCGAACCAGTAACAAAGGGAACTTTCTATGTTTCGCAAATTCAGCCTGATTTTGGTGTCCTGTGTTGCTCTGTTTTCATCCAGTGTTTTTGCGCTGGGACTTGGGGAAATCAAACTTAAATCTGGTTTAAACCAACCCCTAAAAGCGGAGATTGAGCTGTTTTCTCCTGAAGGCATGAGCGAATTTGAAATCGCGGCGTCTTTGGCCAGTATTGCTGAGTTTGAAAAAGCGGGAATCGATTATTTCTCTTTCTTAAAGTCTATTCGCTTCAAAACCGTTGGTCGTGGCGAAGGCGTTTTGGTGGTTGAACTAACCACTCGCACACCAGTGAAAGAGCCCTTCTTAAATTTTTTGGTAGAACTTAACTGGCCCAAAGGTCGTATGCTACGTGAGTATACGGTATTGCTAGATCCTCCAGTTTTTAGTGAGTCGGGTTCTGGTCAGGTTCAACAAGCACAGTCTTCTGCTGTTGAAGTGACGTCAACATCGCGTCAGCAGGCTCCTCGTTACCAAGAAGCTTCTTCTGCTCCTTCCTATAGCGGTAACAGCTATGGCCCAGTTGGAAGCAACGAAACTTTATGGGGAATCGCTTCTCAGGTTCGTCCTTCTAACGCTTCTATCCATCAAACATTAGTTGCCTTATATCGAGCTAACCCTCACGCCTTTATTGGCGGCGACATCAATATGCTCAAACGAGGAGAAACCTTAAAAATCCCAGATGGGGGGGATATCGCCTCGATTCCGCGGCGAGCCGCGCTACAAGATTTGGTTTCTAATTCTCGCGGGACTAATGCCCGCGAGACTGTTTTAGATACTACCGGTGGCCGTTCGTCATCTGGTCAGGTGGCTCAAGGCGAAGATCGTTTGCGCTTAGTGCCTCCTCGTTCTGGTAACGGCGAGTCAGGTGCTGGTACGGGTGGCGATGCAGAGCTTGGAGAAATGCGCGCTAAGTTAGCAGAGAACAGAGAGCGAGCAGCGACCCTGGAAGCCGAAAATGCAGAGCTTCGTCAGCAGCTACAAGATACTCTGGATCGTCTTGAAAATTTGCAACAAAGTGCAGTGAATGTAGAGAGCGCTACCGGAGCGGTTCTGGCTAATCAAGATAACGATGGTCTGACTGAAACAACGGACACGCCTTCTGCTACTGACGACATTGTAGAGACAACCGAACCTGCTTTTGATAACTCAACTTCTGAAGCGGGTATTGATGATACGTCTGTTGATTCAACAGATTCAGGTATTTCTGATTCGACTGCAACAGATACTGTGGATTCAACCGATTCAACCACCCTTGATGGTGATACTGGTATCGACACTACTGATACACAACAAGCTGAAGCCACCGAAACACCAGTACGTCGTGATCCACCTGTCAACCCTCCTGTTGAGGAGTCCTTTATGGACAGTCCTTATGTGACTTACGGCGGAGCTGGATTAATTGCTGCTTTATTGATTGCCTTCTTTGTATTCTGGCGTATGCGTCAGCGCATGAGTGATGATGAGTTCCAGGATGACTTAGTTGCTTCGGCTCAAGGTGGCGGTTTTGATACTGAAGAATCCATTGCAATGCCTGATGTGGGTGACGAGCTACTCGACGAAATGGATTCAGAAAATCTGTTTGATGAATCGGGTTCTGCCGAAGCTGATCCTTTAGGTGAAGCAGACATCTATATTGCTTATGGCAAGTACGAGCAAGCTGAGCAACTGCTAAAAACAGCTATCGATGACAATCCAGCTCGTGCTGACCTTAAAGTGAAGTTGCTTGAGTGTTACGCCGAGACAAAAGATAAAGACAACTTCCAGTCTTACTATGCAGAGTATGCTGAAGAGATTGATAATGATCCTCAGATGACGGAGCAGGTGAATCAGATCCGCAACAATGCATGGCCAGAAGACGATGCAAATGATGATTTTGAGTTACCGTCTACCGAAGAAATTTTTGGCGACGATAACTTTGCTTCAGGTGATGATGCGGCCGATGATGATTTCTCATTAGACGATATCAGTGAAGACAGTCTGTTAGGTGACGATGAAACCCTGGCAGAACCAGAAGACAGCGCACCAGAAGAAGAGTCGTTTGATACAGATGACTTTGATTTCAATCTGGATGCTGATGACGACGAATTCTCGCTGGATGATGAGCCTGCCGAAGAGTCTCCTGCTGCATTAGTCGATGAGGACGATTTATCATTAGGTGATGACGAAGAGTTTTCGCTAGATGATGACGATGTGTCTCTTGACGACGATGAGTTAGGTCTCGGAGATGCCGATGACTTATTGGGCGGTGATGATGACTTCTCGTTAGATGACAACAGCCTGGATGATACCAGCAGCGCTGACGCTGATAGCGAGTTGTTGGACGGCGGAGACTTTGATTTAGGTAGCGATGACTTTGACCTGGATGATGAAGATGCAGAGTTAAATGAACTAGAAGGTGGCGATGTTGATGAAGCATCCACCAAACTGGATTTAGCTCGTGCTTACATTGATATGGGCGATTCAGAAGGTGCAGAAGAAATTCTGAACGAAGTCATCGAAGAGGGCGCAGAAGCTCAAAAAGATGAAGCTTTAAAATTGTTGGACAAAATCAACAGTTAATTAATTCAGTAATACCAGACGAGGCTTGATACCTCGTCAGCTCCATAAACTATCAGTGCATCTGTTAGGTTATGGGGCTTTTTTGTTTTTTCCAGAAGAGTTTTTTAAGTAGCGAGTTGTAGTTAATGATCATAGCGGTAGGCGTTGAATATCTGGGCTCAAATTACTGTGGTTGGCAGCGCCAAACCCATTCGCCATCGGTTCAGGCGTGTGTCGAAAAAGCCTTGTCGACAGTGGCCAATCACAAAGTAGAAGTTTTTTGTGCCGGGCGAACGGACACCGGAGTGCATGCCACAGGCCAGGTCATTCATTTTGAAACCTCAGCAGAACGTCCGAGCAAGGCCTGGGTGATGGGAGGTAATGCCCATTTGCCTGATGATATCGCTATCCAGTGGGCGCAAACCATGAAAGAAGACTTTCATGCGCGCTTTAGTGCCGTGTCGAGACGTTATCGCTATGTGATTGCCAATGTACGTTCTCGTCCCGCTGTATTGAGTGGTCAGGTTACCTGGATTCGAGAACCACTGGATGAAACCAAAATGCATGAAGCGGCTCAGCATTTTTTAGGTGAGCAAAACTTTTCTTCGTTTCAGGCGGCCAGCTGTCAGTCGCCGACGCCGTTTCGAAATGTCACTTCGATCAAAGTGATTCGCAAAAATGAGTTTGTGATGATTGATATTACAGCCAATGCCTTTTTGCATCACATGGTTCGCAATATTTCTGGTTCGCTTATTGAAGTAGGTCGCCGAAATCAGGCAACCGATTGGATAAAGTGGTTAATGCAACAAGAAGATCGTACATTAGCTGCCCCCACCGCAGCACCCGACGGTCTATATTTTATTCAGGCAAATTATCCTGCGGCTTGCCGTTTGCCCGGACGACAGTCCAGCCTGTGGTTATTTGATTAAGCGTTCTTACTTATTAGAATGGTCGGTTATTGTAAAGAGAACATCATTTAAACAAAAAGGCCGTGGTATTTGTGCCGGTTATAACCACTTTTGTGCGGAACTTCACCGCTTTTTTGTTGGACTAACTGATAAGACCAGCTGTAGCAAAAATCTGCTTTTAAGTTAATAAAGCCATGTTAGAATTGCGCAACTTGCCGTTGGCAAAACGTTGTGAAGATCTGAGGTATTCAATGAACTGGTTAGATAGACTACTGCCCAAGCGAAATACATCGGTGACTAGCCGAAAGAACTCAGTCCCAGAAGGGGTATGGTCCAAATGTACTCAATGTGCATCGGTATTGTATCGCGCTGAGCTAGAACGCAGCCTAGAGGTTTGCCCTAAATGTAATAACCACATGCGCATCACTGCCAGAAAACGACTAGAGCGTTTATTGGATCCAGATAATCAATTGGAGATCGGCGCTGAATTGAAGCCCGTTGATACTCTCAAGTTTAGAGACTCCAAAAAATATAAAGATCGCATTCAGTCAGCGCAAAAAGTCACTGGCGAAAATGACTCGATGATTGTCATGTCAGGCGAAATATTAGAAGTGCCTGTTGTTGTTGCTGCTTTTGAGTTTTCCTTTATGGGTGGCTCAATGGCGTCCGTTGCTGGCGAGAAGTTTGTTCGCGCCGCTAATCATTGTATCGAGCACAACAAACCTCTGATTTGTTTTTCTGCCAGTGGTGGAGCGCGTATGCAAGAGGCATTGTTGTCGTTGTTCCAGATGGCAAAAACCAGTGCAGCCCTTGCTCGAATGTCGCAAAAAGGCATTCCTTTTATTTCAATTTTGACCGATCCAACCATGGGTGGTGTTTCTGCCAGCTTAGCGATGTTAGGTGATATTAATATTGCCGAGCCAGGCGCTTTGATTGGTTTTGCTGGTCCACGTGTGATCGAGCAAACTGTCCGCGAAAAACTGCCAGATGGTTTCCAACGCAGCGAATTCTTATTAGAGAAGGGGGCGATTGACATGATTGTTGATCGTCGTGAAATGCGCACCAAACTGGCATCATTATTGTGCAAGATGACTCATCGACCTGAGCCCATGCTAGAGGTTGAAGCCGAGGAAGAAGAAGCGCAAGGGGAATAATTTTTTGTCTCGCAATTTAAGTGAGTGGTTGGCTTATATCGAGTCAACCCACCCACAGTCTATTGAGCTGGGCCTTGAACGTTTGTTAACGGTAGCCCAGCATCTTCAACTTACGGAATTTGAAGCGCCAGTTGTCACAGTAACGGGTACAAACGGTAAAGGATCCACCGTTGCAGTGATTGAAGCCTTAGCGTTAAGCCAGGGTTTATCAACGGCGGTTTATACTTCTCCTCATCTTATTCAATTTAATGAACGTTTGCGTTTGTCGGGCCAAATGGTCGACGATGCAAGTTTGTGTTCAGCTTTTGAGCAGATAGAGTCGGCTCGAGGTGATATTGAATTAACCTATTTCGAATACTCTACATTGGCGGCCCTATGGGTGATTAAGCGACAGCAGCCCGATATTATTGTGCTCGAAGTGGGCTTGGGTGGCCGCCTGGATGCGGTAAATATTGTTGAGAATACGGTTGCCGTTATCACCAGCGTAGCATTGGATCATGAAAGCTGGTTGGGTAACGATCTACGCTCTATTGCGCGCGAAAAAGCGGGTATTGCTCGTGCGGGCAAAACAGTGATTATTGGCGAAGAAGAAACCTTCAATTTGGCGCAAGAGTTTTTGCCCGACGTGGGGAAATTAGTCTCTGCCTGGAAAGTGGCTGAACCCATTGAAGGTTGGCAGCTGGTAGAAGATAAAGTCGCGCAAACTATCCATCCTACCAGTTTACGTTGTGGTTATATGGCGATGGTTGAGTTGGGGCTGGTGTCACTTCCAGCAGATGGCTTGTTGAAAGCATTAGACTCTCTCCATTTGCCGGGACGCTGGCAGTTATTGCAGCCGCAGGTTTGGGCTGATGTTGCTCACAATCCACAAGCCATCTTGAACCTAAGATGCAAAATGGAGCAGCAGACGGGCATCAAACAATGGTATGCTGTGTGCGGTATGTTGCAAGATAAAAAAGCAGCTGAATCTTTGACACCTTTAAAGGGGCTGATATCGCAATGGTATTTTGCTTCCATTGACGGCGAAAGAGGGCAATCGGCTCATGCGTTGCAACAATGTGTTGGTTTGTCAGAAGGTGTATGTAGCGATTCGGCAAAAGACGCATTAACATCGGCACTGGCCGCAAAAACGTCATCGACTACGGGTATTATTGTGTTTGGTTCGTTTTTAGTGGTGGCCGATGTTTTGAATTAGTGGCGTTGACTATTAACAAATAGTGACGATGACTATCAATGAAAGATCATCGAGGCCCTCACCTTATTTGACGGCATCAGGAAAATAACGAATATGGGTTTGGATCAAACCATCAAACAACGACTAGTAGGCGCGATTGTCTTGATTGCGCTGGCAATTATTTTTCTCCCTGGCATTTTGGGGCAAAAGAATGTGCGTGAACCCTTCGCATCCAAAATCCCTGAACAACCTGTAGCGGAGCAGACGCAGCAGACCACGAACACTCAGCCAGCTAATGAGCCAGAAGTGGTGACAGACAAGGTGGTAGAGCAAAAAACTGTCCCTGATGCGACTCAAAAAGATGAACCTAAAGCTCAAGTTACTAGCAAAAAGCCCAAAGAAAACACCAAATCAACCACTCCGGTGACAAAAAAAGTCGTCGAAAAACCGTCGCCCGCCAAAAAGGAGCCAACTCCCGTTGCCGCTCAAACCAAGCCAGATACAGCAATGAAGCAATCTGGCTGGGTGGTGCAGGTAGGCAGTTTTTCATCGCGAGCCAACGCCGAAGTGTTAGCCAAAAAGCTTGAAGCATCAGCGATGAAGGCGTTTGTACGCCATATTAATATCAAACAGAAAAAGCTTCTGTACCGGGTTTATGTTGGGCCATGGCTCAAAAAAGAGCCGGCGCAGAACGCGGTCAGTAAGATAGAAGATATCACTCGATTAAAGCCAATTGTTGCACGTTGGCAACCAAACATACACTAAGGATAAAATCAAGATCTAGGCGACCCATACTGGCTCTGGTAAAATACGCCATGTTCATCTTAACTAAGGTTTTTTTCACTCTATGGTCTGGTTCGACTGGGTTATTCTTGGCCTTATTGGTATTTCTACACTGATCAGCCTGGCACGAGGATTTATTCGAGAAGCATTCTCATTAGCGGGCTGGATTTTGGCATTTTTTGTTGCCAAAGGCTTTTATGTCGAAATGTCTGCTCTGCTACAACATCAAATAGAAACACCCAGCCTGAGAATGGCCGTTGCCTGGGGCCTATTGTTTTTTATGACATTGGCGGTAACTGGCCTGGTTAATTACCTGTTAAGTCAATTTATTGAGCGGTCTGGCCTCAGTGGCATGGACAGAATGATGGGGATGGCCTTTGGCGCCTTACGGGGTGTTTTAATGGTATCCGTCATCGTTATTGCGCTTAAATCTTTTACGCCAGTACCCGAAGATAACTGGTGGAAACGTTCAACTCTTGTTCCATATTTTGAAGTTCTTAGCAGCTGGTTCTATGCTCATTTAAAGCAGACGATTCCTAGCCTGGCTTCAAACGACGAAATTCAATCATCACATTCTTAGGACATTAGCTTTATGTGCGGTATTGTAGGTATTGTTGGTAAGTATCCTGTAAATCAGAGTTTGTATGACGCTTTGACGGTTATGCAACATCGTGGGCAGGATGCCGCTGGGGTGGTCACGCTCAATGAAGGGCGTATGTTCATGAGAAAAGCCAATGGATTGGTTCGCGATGTATTCCATACCCGTCACATGCGTCGTTTGGCAGGTAATGTCGGGATAGGACATGTTCGTTATCCTACGGCAGGTTGTTCAAGCTCGGCAGAGGCTCAGCCTTTTTATGTTAACTCTCCTTATGGTATTGCTCTGGCCCACAACGGCAACCTGACCAATGCCGAAGTGCTAAAACAAGAGCTTTACAACACGGATCGTCGTCATATAAACACCAGCTCTGACTCAGAAATTCTATTGAATGTGTTAGCACACGAACTGCAAAGCAAATCAGACAACAATCAGCTGTCTGCGGATGATGTTTTTTCTGCGCTTAGCGGTGTTTATGAGCGCTGCAATGGTGGTTATGCTGCGGTAGCCTTGATCCTGGGCGTTGGCATGGTGTGCTTCCGCGATCCTCATGGTATCCGTCCTGCGGTGTTTGGTAAGCGTGAAACTGCAAATGGCACCGAGTATATGGTCGCATCAGAAAGTGTCGCTTTGGATTCATTAGGTTTTGAGCTGATTCGTGATGTAGCACCTGGCGAAGCCGTATTTGTTGACTTTAATGGTGAGCTGCATACTCGCGTCTGCGCCAAGCAAACAGAACTCAAACCTTGCTTGTTTGAGCACGTTTATCTGGCGCGTCCTGACTCTATGATTGATGAAGTATCCGTTTATAAAGCGCGCCTGCGTATGGGTGATAAGCTGGCCGAAAAAATTCTTCGTGAGTGGCCTGATCATGATATCGATGTGGTTATTCCAATCCCTGACACTTCAACAACGTCTGCAATGGAGTTAGCTCATGGGCTTAATCTGAAAATGCGTCATGGTTTTGTTAAAAACCGTTATATTGGCCGCACCTTTATTATGCCTGGACAGCAACAGCGTAAGAAATCAGTACGCCGAAAACTGAACGCCATTGATCTGGAATTTAAAGGTAAGAATGTTCTGTTGGTGGATGATTCTATTGTTCGTGGCACCACCAGTAAGCAGATTGTTGAGATGGCAAGAGAAGCTGGCGCTAACAAAGTCTATTTTGCTTCTGCTGCTCCAGCGGTACGTCATCCTAACGTGTATGGCATCGATATGCCTGTTGCTACTGAGCTGGTTGCACACGGTAAGGATAATGACGAGATCGAAACGGCCATTGGCGCTGATAAACTGATTTATCAAGATCTTGATGATCTGATTGATGCGGTGAAAGAGGGCAACGCTAATATTGATGGCTTTGATGCGTCAGTCTTTACCGGCGAGTATCTGACTGGTGATATTGATGCAGCTTACTTTGAAGCGTTAGAAGCAAAGCGTAGCGATAGTGCCAAAGAGTCTGGTGGTGTTGAAGACGTTGATATGGTGATGGACATCCACAATGACAACGAAGGCGCGGCGTAACATTACGCCCGCTTTAAGGCCTGATAACTCTAACAACAAGCCCGAGGTGTGAGTTGAAATTTTTTTTTCGTGTATTAGCCAAGTTGATTGGCTGGAAAGTACTGGGTGAAAAACCAAAAGATGACCAGTATGTGGTGATTTTTGCCCCTCATACCTCCAATTGGGATGTTGTATTGCTGCTTTTTTTGCGTACTTTGTTAGACTTGAAGCCGCGTTTTATTGGTAAGCACACATTGTTCAAGGGGCCTGTTGGCTGGTTTTTAACGGCTCTGGGTGGTTCTCCGGTTAATCGAAGCTCACCAAAAGACATTGTGGATCAAATTATTCAGAAGTTTAATGATGATCCACAATTTAAACTGGCGATTGCGCCAGAAGGTACACGAAGTAAAAAAGATCATTGGAAAACTGGATTTTACCGCATTGCTGTTGCTGCAAATGTACCGATTTATCTGGTTTACTTAGATGTGAAAACCCGCACTATGGGGCTTGAGAAAGAGCCCATCATGCCCAGCGGAGACATTGAAAAAGATTTTGAACTACTGCGTGAGTTCTATGCTGACAAACAGGGAGTGATACCCGAGTGCACATCTGATGTGCGGGTAAAAAAAGACACTAAGAGTGAAAAAACGAACTAAACGACTGCACCAATTTTTATGGCTCCAAAGTCTATTGTTACTTTGTGTGCTGGCTTTGTCTGGTCGTATTGGTTTTGCCGCAGAAGTTCAAAAACATCCTATTCCTTCTCGATTGAGCTTAAAACATTTCTCGATTGAGCAGGGGCTGTCTTTGAGCGTAGTTATGGATTTTGCTCAGACAAAAGATGGTTATGTCTGGGTGGCTACGGAAGATGGCCTCAATCTTTTCGACGGGTACCAGTTTAGAATATTTAAACACGAAACTGGGCAACCTCAATCTCTGCCAGATAACTTAATCAATGACATCATGGTCGATGCCAAGGATCGTCTATGGGTGGCGACCGATAAAGGCGTGTCACTTTATGATCCTGGTGTCGATGGCTTTATTCATTACTTGATGCCTTCAAGCACAGACAACCATTCCATCGTCACTTTATCTGAAGATCTCTATGGGCGCATCTGGGTGGGTGGAGCCAGTGGGCTTTATGTATTCGATGAGCTGTCTAATCGTTTTTCTTCTTACGAGCAAATCATAAAAACAGCCAGTAAGTTATCACGGCTTAATGTGCACGCTCTGTTTTCTTCCGGTCCTAATTTATTTGTCTCGACTGGACGTTGCCTTGAAGCACTCGACTTTATTAGCGAGAGTATTACCCGAGATTGCTTTGATGATATTTTTGATGCTGAGCAGGACGTTAGCATTAGCTCGCTGCACTCCAACGGGCACGAAATTTTATGGATTGGTGTGTTGCGCGGTGGCGTTATCCGAAAAAACCTGATGACGGGAGAAAAGCGCTTTTATTCAGCGGGCGGAGTCGACAAAAAAATAAGTTCGAACTTTGTTCAAACCGTATTTGTTGATAGTCGCGACTTTGTCTGGGTGGGAACCGCTGACGGACTCAATGTGTACGATCCAGACACAGAACGTTTTACCGTGTACCGCAAAGATAAGTATGGTCACTTTGGTTTGCAGTCAGATGATATTTTGTCGGTATTTGAAGACAGCAATCACATGATCTGGATTGGAACCTACAGTGCTGGCTTTCACATCTGGAATCCTCAAACCGAATTCTTTTCTCACTACCTGACCAGTGCAGATGCCAATAATTTTGATATCGAAAATGTGGTCCATGCAATTACCTCCGACTTATTGGGTAATCTATGGGTGGGTACCTTTGATGGTGGTTTGTTTAAAGTTGATACCGAAGCCAAAGAGATTGAACAAATCCAGTTTTTGCAAGCTGACAACTTAGCACAAGATCCAATTTTTTCGTTGCACTTTGATATATATGACAATCTCTGGATTGGTACGCTCGGAGGCTTAAGAATTTTCGACTATGATCAATCTCAAGTTATCAGCGATTTTATTGATGAAGAAACCCAGAGTGAGCTGTCTGTTATTACGCTACTGGAAGATCATAGTGGTGATATCTGGCTGGGTACGACCAATGGTCTGTATAAAGCCATCAACAAAACCGGAAAAGTCGCTGCGGCAAAAGATATTGAGTTACTTAACTATACCCATCGACTAGACAGTTTGTTTTTGGACAAAAGCTCACCTATTAAAGCCCTGTATGAAGACGTAGAGGGTGCGCTTTGGATTGGTGGTGATAACGGACTCTTATATTATGATCCAGAAACCCATGAGCAGTTTTTGTTTCAATCCGAAGAAAATAATTCACGCAGTCTATCCGACGATGTTATTCAGGTTATCTACGAAGATACTCAGGGCAATTTATGGGTCGGGACTGCTGATGGTTTGAATCAACTCTTTATTAACCGTCTGGAGATAAGCCGTAGCTACTTCCAACGTTATACCGAAAAAGACGGATTACCCAACGACAGCATTTACGGCATCTTGTCTGGTAACGACGAAAACCTTTGGTTAAGTACCAGTTTTGGTTTGATTAAGTTTGACGTTAGTAACTATCAGGTCAGTCACTTTGTTCGCAGCGATGGTTTACAGAGCAATGAGTTTAACACCTGGGCTTACTATAAGAGCGTTCAAGGCCAGTTGTTTTTTGGTGGCATCAATGGTGTATCTGGGTTTAAACCTGAAGAGTTCTCAAAAAGTGCGTACAACGCTCCACTTGTTTTGTCTAATGTCGTTGTAGGTTCAAATAGACAGCCTGTGAGTAGGTCGATGCTTTCTGACAACAAGGTGATTATCTCTGAGAATGAAACCTTTATTTCTTTTGAAGTGGTGGCTCTCAATTATTTCTTTGCCGAACGTCAGAAATATCGCTACCGACTGAATGGATTGCATGAAGACTGGATCGAGCTGGATAATCATAGAACCATTTCTTTTTCATCATTGAAAGCAGGAAACTACATACTCAATGTTCAAGCCTCTGATAAAGATGGGCGTTGGTTGGATAATGAGTTAAATGTGGATGTAGTGGTGGAGAGCTATTTTTGGACCTCTGGCGCGGCTTTCGGTATCTATATCCTGTTAACCTCGTTAGTCTTATTTTTGAGTATTTATTTCTGGTACTTACACATTAGAAAAAAACACAATGTGCTGCAAACAAAACTGGATAAATCCAAAGTCATGCAAGGGCAATTGGATGAGCAGGTGTCCTGGCTTAATGCCAATATCGAAAAGAATGAACAAAAGAATCAGACTCTCGAAACCAAGCTTAACGAACTGGAGATTAAGTTGGCTTCTTATAAGAAGCGCGATCCCATTACGCAGTTCTTTTCGCGCAAATATTTTGAAGAGTTGATCATTAACGAAGAACGTTGGTGCTCGCGCCAGAACCAAGATATACCTCGAGGTTTGTTAATAGGGATCCATGTTGTTAATTATAAGCAGCAGTTTAATTCTTATTATCCCGCTAATATTGAAGCCGCAGTATGCCAATTGTCTGAAGCGTTGAGCAGTTATTTTTCGGGTGATGATTTATTCTGCCGTTGGGAAGATGACCAAATATACCTGTTAGAAAGCGGGGAGATAGATCGAGTAGCTCAACGAATTGTGAATCTTTATAAAATATTGTCCAATCGTTCTTATGATATGGGCAATGGTAAATTGCTAAACCTTGAGTTTAACATTGCTATGATCCCGGTTCCTCTGGTAGAGAAGTCATCAAACAGGGATACGCGCATTCAGGGCTGTTATCTAATGGAAGATTTGCTGGAGTATTTAGCACAAGCCGGACAGAGCGGGTGCTTCCAGTTCAAATGCCGTTCAGATATTCATATATCAACACTGAAGCAACATTTGTCAGATGGTGTTGAATTATTACTAGAACAACAATTATTTTCTTTAAAAGAGTTTGAAACGCATGTGGTTGAAGAAGAAGATTAATGCGCTTAGACGTATTGGCTATTGGAGTTTAGCGGTTTGGGGATTACTGTGGTCGACACAGTCTTATGCTGATAATGCACTGATTGAATGGCATCCGATTTATCATCCTATTGAAGCGGATGCTGGTATGGTTGCTACACAGGAGCATCGAGCTTCGCGAATTGGTGCCGAAGTTTTAGCTCGTGGCGGTAACGCCGTTGATGCCGCTGTTGCTATCGGATTTAGTGAAGCCGTTACATTGCCTAAAGCAGGCAATATTGGCGGTGGCGGATTTATGTTGATCTATCTGGCAAAGGAGCAAAAAACCATTGCGATAGATTATCGCGAAGCAGCACCTGCCGCAGCGTTTCGAGATATGTTTCTTGATGATAAAGGGGATGTAGATAAAAACAAATCCCGTTACTCGTCGTTGTCGTCTGGGGTACCAGGAACCGTTGCTGGTATGTTACATGCGCTAAAACATTATGGTTCGATATCACGGCAGGAAGCGATTCAGCCAGCGATTGATTTGGCCGCGAAAGGTTTTGTTGCTGATCGCCCTTATCTGGCGTCATTAGATGCGCGCAAAAAAAGACTGTTGAAAGATCCTGAGTTTGCTCGAGTTTACTTTAATCAAAGTAAACCTTATCAGGTAGGCGATTTGATTAAGCTGCCTGAACTGGCGTGGACATTAACACAAATTAAAAAGAAAGGCCGTGATGGCTTTTATAAAGGTCCGGTGGCTGAAAAAATCGCTGACTATATGTCAAAAAGCGGTGGCTTAATCAGTGTTGACGATCTGGCTAATTATCAAATCAAAGAGCGCAAAGCCGTCACTGGAAATTATCGGGGCTATCAGGTTATTTCTATGCCACCCCCTAGCTCTGGAGGCATTCATATTATTCAGGCGTTGAACATTCTAGAGCGTTTTCCTATGGCCTCCATGGGGTGGGGAAGTGCGCAGCATGTTCATACTATGACGGAAGCATTTAAACGTATTTATGCGGATCGCAGCCAGTTTTTGGGCGATCCTGATTTTGTGAAGATACCTGCTAAAGATATTATGTCTAAGGACTACGCAAAAGCTTTGGCGAAGAATATCTCGTCTGGCAAAGCAACACCGTCCAGTGCGATTAAAGCGGGAGTGCTCCATGCGGAAAGTCCGCAAACCACTCACTACAGTGTGATGGATAAATGGGGCAACATTGTTACCAATACTTATACACTCAATTTCAGCTTCGGATCAGGCAAGGTTGTGCCTGGTACTGGCATTATTTTAAATAACGAAATGGATGACTTTTCTTCTAAGCCTGGTGTGCCCAATGCTTATGGCTTAATTGGTGGAGAAGCCAACGCAATTGAAGGTGGCAAGCGACCGTTAAGTTCGATGACGCCTACCATTGTGATGAAAGATGGACAGCCAGTATTAGTGACTGGCAGCCCCGGAGGCAGTCGTATCATCACTGCTGTGATTCACCAAATCGTTAATCTGGTTGATTTTAAAATGAATATTGCCGAAGCCTGCTCGGTTCCTCGTTTTCATCATCAGTGGTACCCCGACAAACTTATGTTAGAAAAAGGTTACTCGCCTGACACAGTAAGAGCGTTACAGGGTATGGGTCATAACGTTGTGGCGACACGCGCGTTTGGTAGCGTTCAGTCTGTGGCACAAGATAAAGATGGAAAATATCTGGGAGCATCGGATCCGCGTCGGCTGGGAGCGCAAGCGGTGGGTGTGACTAAGAATGGAACTCTGGTTTTTTACTAGACGCTTAATGCTCTCCAAAATAGGATGACTTTAAAATGCGCTCAATAGTATTGGTTTTGTTACTAGTGCTGCTTGTATTCTCATCTGATGCTAAGTCAAATAAATGTGAAGAAGAGTTATTGGGTACATACAAAGAGTTTGACCAGTTATTAAGGAAAGACTCAATACTATCTATTAGATATTTAAGTAACTATCTTTTGTTGTCGAATAAGTCTTTTTCGATAGAAGAGTTAATGTCGAGATTTATCGAGCATAATAAAGACATCTTAAATTATATAGAGTACTCAGCTGAGTGCTCTTCGTTAAACGATAAGCAGCCTAGATTAAAGCTGAAGTTTAAGATTAAAGACAAGAATGAGAGGTTTAAAAGGCTTGAGGTGCAATTCTCATATGAAGATGGCAGTTACAGAATTTTGACTTTAGCAAAAGATCTTGAAAGCTCTTATTTTGATAAAAATGTGAATTATAAGAAAGTGGACTGATGCTGGATAAAGGACACCCGTCTTTCATACATTTGCAGACATTCTTTTTATGATAGGTGAAATTAAGCCTCCTGGTTTCAAAATAGAAGCGCACCACCTATACTATTGGCTTATATGCCAAAAGCTTGTTGCTGGTATGTTTGATATTGCGAGATCCGGAAGTGCGTTTTGTCGGGATGATAAAAACTCTTCCGATAAAGCGAAATAAGAATTTCTTTGTACTTACTTATTCTTAAGAGCGGTTCAGTTACAGTTTAACCAGATAAACTAGATGCTTCTAATAATACTGTTAAATCAATAGATCGCGTTTTTTAGGTGAAATTATGCTTAGGATTAATGCAAAAATCTATTTTAAAACTAAAGAAGAAGGTGGCCTACATAAAGATGGTGTTTCTGGGATGCAGCCGTCATTTTTTATGCCCAATGATCTAATTATATGTAAGTTAATTTCTAACACAGGTGATCATCAATTCAAATTAGGTAATGAATATGAGTTGGTTGTTGAGCTTCCATATGGTGAAGAGTTCAAGGATGAAGTTGTAGCTAGTTATAAGTTCCACCTTAATATTGGAGGGCTGGAGTTTGCTTCAGGAGTAGTCCTCTAGTTTCAGGATGGAAGATAGAGGACACCCATCTTTCAGATTGACAAGGAGAGTGATGGCGTACTTTTGGTTTATAAAGGGTAAAGGCCAGCCTAGTGTCGTTCCTGCAAACCCATTGAAGGAGTTTTAGTAATGATCAATAAAAGTGACTTGATAGCGACTGCTCATGTAGCATTGATTGGATGTGTGACGCCTGCACTCAGGATGTTAAAAGTCTTGTTTTCTGAAGCGCAGCATAAAATTTTTGTCATTGCCTATTTTGACAGTGTTCCAAAAGTTTACGAAAAAGAGCTAATTTCAGATATTTCCGGAGAAATAGAATGTTCATTGGTTGATGCTCGTTATGAGTGTCACGCAGTTTGCGTTCAAGCCGCAGGAAGCGTTATAGGAAGCCTTAAAGTCGAACGCTTTGAAAGTGAAACTTGCGACTCTATTTTATTTTCAGAAATATGCTACCTCAGATTTGGTGAGGGCGGTGGTCATGATGAACTAAGTCCCGAGAGCTATGAAAAGTTGGACTTGGGAGAGTATCAAAAAATAGAATAAAAGAGTCATTGCGAGCACTCTGTTTATGAGAGGCAATATCAAGCCTCTCATAAAGAAAGATAAAGGACCCCGTCTTTCACATTGACAAGGAGAATGATGGGTGTCTTTTTTATTCTTTTCACTAAAAATGACATTCTGGTTTTTTACTAGAAAGTGTTGTCTTAAAAATTAATAAATATTGGACAATGGCTGTTTGATACGATAAGTCGGCCAGAAATTACCAGAGTATGGTGGCTCATAGATGATTATTAAGGAGTGCCTCCTTTGATCTGGAGATAAAGGAGGCATGTGATGAGTATTATTGGTGTTTAAGGAGAGACACACGAGAAATGGGCGCTGGTGTCTATGTTTGGCTTATTCAAGTTGTATTGCAGGAACTGAGCCACGCTGTCTTTGGGAGTGCTATTGTTGTGATAAGGAGAACGGTAAACACTGGAGTGTACCCAGCAGCCTGTATTTTTAGGAGTCACGGTAACATTAGTAGTGCATTGCATTCCACTGACGGCAATGGCGAGAGCGGAGCTGCTGGCGTAATAGCTGTTGTTGGTGCGATGACGACCTTTACCAGAATAAACCAGTTCTCCTGTGCTGGTCATTTCTGCTGAGTAGTGACGGTTTTGCAGTAGGGTATGAGTGGCAGCATCAGAATCGGTATTGGTATTATATTCCACCAACATTTGTTCATTGCTGGTGCCTTTTTTACCCGTGATTTTGACCATAGATTTCACATCTTTATAAGTTTTTGCAGCGATTTTTCCATACTCACCTAAGTCTCCCGCAGTAATGTTGCCGTCTTTGTCTTTATTAATTTGTTTATACAGACTTACTGCATCATTGATCACATCCATAAGTTTGTCTGATTTAAACTCTTGCTTATTTGATTGACTTAAAATCAGACTTTTATCGACCGCCTTAACATATCCATTATTTAAGTTGATTTTAAGGTTAACAGAATCTTTGGCTGATGCTTCCGAATGCCCTCCAAACCAAGACCATTGGTCGTTGTTTACTTGCAGGTTGCTGCCGTAAAGGGCATAGATATCTAAGTTAGCACTACAACCTGAACAGGCGTAACCATTCTCGTCTTCGCATAAAATGCGTGTAGTGATTTCAGATTTATTGGTGCGTCTCACATCGGTATCAGCTAAGTCTAATTGATGCCCTCGACCATATACGTAAGCTTCGCCATAGTGAGAAGCATAAAAGGACTCTTTCCAGATTTTTTTGTGCTTGCTGGGGTTATTGTTTTTGTTCTTATATTCCCAAACCGGAAATTGCTGATAGCCTGTGGGGAGATTTTGGAAGCCTGTAACAACAGTACACTCGCAATCATTGCCTCGAGGACCTCCAGGAGAAGGCAACCAGGGACGGGTCGGACGTAAGGTTGAAATCATTTCTTCGACCATTTCTGGGTAATGTTCTTCGGCGTATTGATACAACGTGACTTCTTTCGAGGGTATTTCCGACCGTTCTTCCCATTGATAATAACTTTCTGGATCTTTGGCTTTGGCAAAATCTGCGAATCGTTTAAAGGAGGGAGATAGGGCTTTTTTCTGCCATTCGTCAAATACAGTTGAATGATTAGTGATCAAAATATCAAATAATCGAACTTCACTTTTTGATTGAATGTCTTCTTCAGAGTAGTGATCTTGAATGTACTCCCATTGATTGGGAGCATGTTGTTTAACATAGCTTGATAGCGTAATAAATGTTCGTGAAAGTCGGCCATACTCAAGGAAACTTTCTATTAAGTCGTGGCGCTCTTCTGCGATTAAGACTTCACGATACGATGGATTATGTTCCCCTTGCCATTCTGCAATAACATTCATTATGTCTGATGAAACAATAATGGGCGCATGGCTTTTACGAGTTTCTTTTACTACATCCAATGAAGAGGCCATTGGTGTCTGGTCAGTCGCTTTTTGAGCGATGGCCATATTCATTGCCATTACTGACAAAGCAATACTTATTGATTTTTTTAACATAAACAACTCCTGCATGTTTGCATATTTTTTGTGTTATTCGTTTGCCGAGTCCGCTCTGCAAACCTTAATGAAATCGGCGGCTAGTTTAATGAGGAGCGGCGTTTTCGGGCTATGAAAATGGCAGGCAAAATGGGGATAAAACTCTAACTACCGGGATGTTTTGGGGTGTTTTATGGGAATAATCAGGTTGATCAGGTCAATTATATTAAGAGTGGATGGTGATTATGATTAGATATTGAACGGTTGTTAGAAAAATGAAAAATATTTATAGAAGAGCTTTTCAACTTAATCAGTATGGTTTTTATGAATACTCTTGGTTGCTTGTGATACTTTTAGGGTTAAGAGCTGAGCTGCTATTTTGAACTGTTGTATTAAGTGTCAGTCTTCTGGTTTGGCAACGTATAGCTTTAAGATTAAAATTTAATCTGCTAGATCATGTTTGATTTTCTTCAAGTAAATGCTGGGTATTACGTTCGTTTTTTATACTGAAAAATTCAACTCGCTCTGGTTTTTTGTGGAATAGAAAGAAAAAGCTATATAGGCAAAGGAGCGGGATAACTGGGGGGAGTTAGAGATCGGTTGGCGATTCTGGGCCTGTTGAGCTTGGACTGATGATCGCAGCCTAAGAGCAACAGGCCTGATATCAATTAATTCTTCTTTTCAGTTTTCTTAATAACGATGCGTTCAACTTTTACATCGCCTCCATCGCTGCTGTGCTTAAATACATTTTCTGAATCTTCTGTCACAAAGACCATATCGCTTTCGATAAATAGAACTTTTTTATCATAGCCAGTTGCGAGTAACGCATCATTGATAGCTTGGCGTTGTTCTTTTGTTAACGTATCGCCCATAATGCGCAATCCTTTGTGACGATGATGCAACATATCTGGAACTGAGTGAATTCTTGCCATCATGTGGTCACCTTCCAGATCAGGAAGCACTACAGGCTCGCCATCAATATCGATAGAAAGTTTGCCATCGAGTTTCTGGATCGTTAGGTTTTTGCCATTTTTAGTTGTAATCACTTTGGTTTCGCCTTCCGCCAGCTCGGGCAGTTGGAAAACAGCAACGTCACCATCCACTTTTAGATCAACCTTTGCGGCTTCGTCATTGTCCTGACTGATAAATACTGAAATCTGTTTTTCTTGTTCTTCAGCGGTTGCCCATCCGGTTAAACCTAAGCTTGCAAGGGCTGTCACTAATACTAGCTTTTTCATTGATTTCATTTTTTGTTTCTCCATTAAAGTTTTAATTCGCTATTAGGGCCTGTGCCCTGGTTAGCTTCAAGTAGAGTAACTCAAGCATCGTGCCACTTTTTATATTTTCTATAAGTGTTTGTTTTTAATGACTAAGTTGCTATCTCCACTGATTTTTAATTGTTTTACTTTATCCGCAAAACATCATAGGTTCCCTATTTGGGGAATTGGACTTGATGTTTTTCGAGTCGATATAAAAAGGCTTTGTAACTTAAGCCTAACAACTTCGCTGCTTGTGTTCTGTTGTTATTGGCTTGTGTTAACGCCTGCTGCAAAATGTCTTTTTCGAAAGATTCCCAGTGAAGACCTTGTTCTGGCAAGTCAAAGTGTTCAGAAAGAGGAAGTTGTTCTTTGGTAAAAGGCAGATCAGCAGGAGAGACGACTTCTCCCGCCTGCATGATGGTAATACGCTCAAGTAAGTTTGATAGCTCCCTGACATTACCTGGCCAGTGGTAACTCAACATGCTTTGCCATGCTTTAGGATTAAAAGATACTTGCTCACAATGATGTTTGGTTGCGTATTGCTCGGCAAAAAAGGCAACCAGATCGGCCATGTCTTCTTTGCGTTCTCGCAGGGCGGGAATTGACAGAGGAATCACATTGAGTCGATAGAAGAGATCTTCGCGAAAGTTGCCTTGTGACACTTCGTCAGCCAGATTTTTGTGAGACGCTGCCAAAATGCGTACCTGCATTTGAATTTCTTCAGTGCCACCGACTCGTATAATGCTGCCTTCTTGAAGGAAGCGTAACAGTTTTGCTTGAATCGATAGAGGCAGCTCTGCGACTTCATCAAGAAACAGAGTACCACCATTGGCGGCTTCTATTTTGCCTATCTTGCGATGTTGGGCGCCGGTATAGGCTCCTTTTTCGGCGCCAAAAAGTTCGGCCTCTGCAATCGACTCTGGAATAGTAGAACAGTTAACGGGCAAAAAGAGAGCTTCTTTTCTGGGAGACAGCTGATGCAATGCTCGTGCTACCAGTTCTTTTCCTGTGCCGCTTTCGCCGTGGATCAATACGGTGACATCCGTTGCCGACAAACGCTCGACCTGAGCAAAAAGCTTTTGCATCTTAGGTGCTCGGCCAATAATATCTACGAGCCGATTGCGTTCGCCTTGTTGCAGTTTGAGTTCAGCATTTTCTTTTTTGAGTGTCAGGCTTTGTTCTGTTTTTTTAAGCGTAAACAATAATTCATCTCGCTCAAAAGGCTTCGATAAATAATCATCGGCGCCCGCTCGAATCGAAGTGACAGCATGACTGATGCTGCCGTAGGCGGTTGCTAAAATAAAAGCCACCTCGGGATAATCCTGTTTGATGTTTTCGAGTAAAGTCAGCCCATCCATTCCTGGCAATTTCCAATCAGAAAACACCACATCGATAGGATAACGACGCATCAACTCCAGTGCTTCTTCTGCCGAAGCCGCATCATAAAGTTGATAGTCAGTAGCACTTTCTATAATTTGTCTAAGTAAGGTGCGCTGTTCTAATTCATCTTCAACTATGAGTAATTTCATTCGGTTACTTTTCTATCATTTAACGTTATTTTAAAACAACTACCAGCCGGTGAGGTTTCGAGCAATTCGATGTCACCATGGTAACGACCTCTCACGATTCGTCGGGCAATGTAAAGACCCATGCCTGAGCCGCTAACTTTACTGCTGGTGTGAGGTTTAAAGAGGTTGTCCAAATAATCTTGAGCAATACCTTGTCCCTGATCTTTAATGAGTAGAGTTTTTTGTTCTCCTTCTGTAGAGAGGATTACCGTAATGACACCGTTTTCTTGCTGCGCTGGATAGCTTTCTGCTGCGTTGATCATCAAAGAGTGGAAGACACTATAGAGTTCGGATTCGACTCCTTTAACATAGAGTTCTTTTTCACCTTCAAGTATTACCTCGGTATGGGCACATTGTTGTTCAACCTCATGTTTTAAGTTGTGACACAGTGTTGCGATATCCACAGAGTGTTGAGGAATTTTTTCGTGGGTCGCGATGGCCATCAGATTCTTTAGACTCAGATCAATTCGCTTAATCTGAGTATTAATGATATCGGTTAATGAACGCTGTTCGGGATTTCGATGAGCCAGCTCACCGAGGGATAATCCAATGGTGTTGAGTGGGTTGCGAATACTATGCGCTAAACCACGAGCAATATCTGATAATTCTGAGGTTTGCTTTTGTTCCTGCCAGTGTTGTTTTTCCTGTTCGAGTCGTTGCAGCTCTCCTGACATTTTGTTGACTGCGTTGACCAGATCGTTGACTTCGTAACTGAGCGGTTTTTTGCTTTGCTCTACCTGAATACCAAAGTTGCCCTGACCAATCGACTCGCTGACATGACAGAGTGTTTTAAGTGGTTGAGTTAACTTGCGGCTTAGCCAGTAAAACAGAATCAGTGCGACAGTCATTATCAGCAGACTGGATAGAATAATTTGCTGTTGAGTGGTTTCCAGACGTTTTTCGACAGCGGTTCGTGGGATAGGAATGTCGACAGATTGTTTGCCACGTTTGAGCATAATCGAGCGACTATTCTGTTGATCTCTCAATCGCAACTCAACACTCTGGGCCAGGTTGAGTTGACCGCCAAAAGGCAGCACTCGGGTTCTTGGTTGGGAGCTTTCGTCGGAACCAACAAAGGCGAACTGATGCTGAATATATAACACTTCTCGATTGAGGTTGTGGCTGAGCATCGATTCGACAGTGCTTTTACTCACTTCAAAAGCGGAGCTGCCCAGTTGTTTGCTAACGGATTCCGTTAGATGGTGTAAAAACCAGGTGTTCACCGTCAAAATGAGCAGCAAAATGGCGAACATGCTGGCAAAAATAACACTTTTTAGAGACATGAAGTTTTCCTGATATGAGGAGTGTTACTCCTCTATCTTAACGTTAGTTTCCTGATATGGGGAAATAAAATGCGTGATAAGGCCTATATATCCCATTACTAAATGAAGTGGCAAAGTTTATGCCAGTGGTTCTGGACGGTTTTCTCGTTATTTGTTAAACCTTAATCAATACACAGGATGTTAGGAATGATTGGGGAGAACGGCTATGGAGTCTTGTGTCGGATGTGGAGCTGAGCTGATGGCGATGGAAGGGCCAACGCATCCCTTTATGCGCTCATCCGCAGCTTGCTGGAATCTGTTTGGAATTTTTATGGCGAAGGAGTACTCAGAGCCCGCCTATCGAGAATCGAGTGCTTTGGCTGTAGATTGTTATGCTGTTCAACATCCTGGGCCAGATAATCGGCGCGCTAATCAGTGGATGGCCACTCGTCTCATGTCTTTGTGTCTGGTATTAGAATATTCTTTTGAGCAGAATCAGGCGAGTGCGGCTGTTAGTGAGATGATCAGACAGTTTCATCCAGTATTCGACAGATTGCAACCGCCAGCGGATAGGGGACATGTGACCATTCAGAATGTGGCTGTTGCTCAAACGCCTGTCGCTCAAAGACAGTGGGTGCAGCAATGGGCTGAGTCCTGCTGGCAGGCATGGAGACCTCATGCCGATCAGGTTCGTCATTGGTTGAGAGAATATAAACTGGTTAGAGCCTGAGAGCAGTTAGTTCAGCTTCGTGGAAGCTAGATTATTCGTGGACGGAAAGCAAGTATTGCTCCAGCAATGCTCTTAGGCGTTCTGCGCGTAACGGCTTGGTTAGGTAGTCATCCATACCGGATTGAATACACTTCTCTTTGTCTTTGGCCATAGCGCCAGCCGTTAAGGCAATGATTTTTACGTTTTGATAGTGTTGACCTGCCTTACCCTGACGAATGTGGCGAGTGGCTTCGTAACCATCCATTTCGGGCATCTGACAATCCATCAATATAAGACGATAAGTCTCTTCTTTTGAGGTATTTAGGCGAGTCAGAGCATCTTGTCCGTTGATGGCTATATCACTAGCTAACCCCATCGTTTTTAACAGACTGGTTGTGACCATCTGATTCACCTGATTGTCTTCTACCACCAGAATTTTACTGTCTTTGGGCCATTTTGGTGTGGGAGAACGTCGACTTTGAATCTTGAGATCTCTGATGTAGTTTTGTGTGATTAAAGGTTGTGCTTGTTGCAAAGAATCGCCACCGTCCAGTGTAATGGCAAGGGCGTCGAGTAAATCTGAGGGGGTTGCGGGCTTAGAAAAATAACCATGAAAACCAACGTCCGCATATTTTTGCACGTCGCCTTGCTGCATGATAGACGTCATCATGATGAGTCGAATTGACTGATAGGCGGGATGTTCTTTGATGCGTTTACCAAGTTCCATTCCGTCCATATCCGGCATACTGAAATCAAGAATAGCGATGGTAAACATCGGTTTTTTTTGAGTGGCTCGGGTAGCAAGTATAGATAAAGCTCGAGGACCATCTTCGGCTTCTGTCACTTTGGCTCCCCAGTGGTTGAGTTGAGTCGATAACACTTCACGGTTGGTGGCGTTGTCATCAACAATCAAGATAGGTTGATCCGTCAGATCAATGGTTGGGATGCTGCCAGTGAGTGGGGCGCCTTTGTTAAGAATAATATAGAAATAGAATCGACTTCCGACACCTTCTTTACTTTTTACATGAATGTCACCGTTCATAAGTCGACATAATTGCCGCGTAATGGATAATCCGAGTCCAGTGCCTCCATACTTTCGAGTCGTCGAAGTATCGGCTTGCGTAAAGGATTCAAAAAGTTGGTCTTGTTTTTCTTTTGCAATGCCAATGCCTGTGTCTTCGATAGCGCAGCTAAATTTAAGTCGGCCTGTGTTGGTTTCTTTTAACTCCGCGCGAATAACAATTTCGCCATCTTGGGTAAACTTAATGGCGTTACTTAACAGATTGTTGAGTATCTGCCGTACGCGATCAGGATCGCCTTTTACCATAGTGTGTTGAATCTGGCTGACATCCAACACTAACTCTAATCCTTTTTGTTGCGCTTTGTGCGCATTGACTTCGGTCCAGTCACCCAGCCGAGTGCGTAAATCAAAATCTACCTCGTCAAACTCAAGCTTTCCGGCTTCTATTTTGGAAAAATCAAGAATATCGTTAATAAGAGTAAGCAAAGAGTTTGCGCTTGACCGAGCAACATTAAGATAGTGGCTTTGTTGTTTGTCCAGTGGCAACTGTTCCATAAGGTCAAGCATGCCGATAACGCCATTCATAGGTGTGCGTATTTCATGGCTCATGTTAGCGAGAAACGCCGACTTTATATGCAGAGCTTGTTCGGCCTCTTCTTTGGCTTGTTGTAAATCATGGGTTCGTTCCGTCACCTGTTGCTCTAATTTGTGATTGAAGTTGATGACCTGTTGTTTAGCCTCGGCTAACTCTTCAATCATGGCAGAAAATGATTGCTCTATAACTCGCAGCTCATTATTTTGCTCTAGCTTTAAGTCGATCTTGGCTTCAGTCAGGTTGTCGAACTTAACTTGTGTAATGGCGTTAATCAGCCTGGTCAAAGGTTCTAATAACCACTTTTTACTTATCCAAAGAAAGATAAGCCACAGAGCTACACCTTTGATAATGGCGTTGATAACAATAAAAGCGAAGCCAAGTTGAACGCGATTTAAAACAACCGATGAATGAGAATAAAGTGTGGCCGTGCCCAGCTGTTTTTGCTCGCCAAAAATTTCGTAATTAATAGGGAACTGATAAAAAAAGTACTCGCCAAATGCGTCGTTGTTTGATGAGATATCAGGAATAGGACGCGATGGTGTCGAGCCAATGGACTCGAAAGGCATGGACTCATTGACTAACTCAATTTTAACCCCCGTGACAATGGGAACTTGATAAATTCCTTGGAGAATAGTCTGAGTTCTTTCTCTATCAAGTTCCCACAGCGCTTGGCTGAGTACAGGGCTAAAAATTAATTCATAGTTTTTTAGTTCTTCGACAATTGTTCGTTGAGTATGTCGATATTCTTGAACGATATGGACAAGAGTGACAGTGATTGCGACCAGGCAATAGAATATGAACACACGGCGAATGAGTTGTGTTGCAATAGAATCATATTGTGAAGGCGGTGATGTCATGGCTGACAACCCTGAGGCAACCAAGGAGACCAAATGTTTTTATTTTCTTTTAACCAATGCTGTGCAGCCTGTAAATGAGACATCTTTTTTAATACCACTAAAGCCGACGCATTGGCGAGTTGTTGATTGCTGAAGTTAATTTTTTCGAGTAACTGATAAGCGCAAGGCCATTGGTTTTTCATACCTGGCCATGCTGCTTTTTTGAGCCAGCCATTGGCCGGATTGCCGCAGTCATATACGAGATTTTTATTAACTCCCCACTCTGGTTGAGTTTCGCACTCTGGGGCATAAGCTGGGAACTCTACAAATTGTCCTTCGTAGCGAGATTCAACCCAATTAGGTGTCCAGTTAAAAAGCACAATAGGGCGCTTTTCGTCATAGGCTTTAGACAAAACTCGCCATAAGTCATCACTTTCTTTTAATAAAACGATATCAAAGTTTAAAGCTAAAGCTCTTACTCTGGCTTCATCCGGTTTTTCCCAGGGGCCCGCATAGTAAGTGCCTGTCTGGTTGCCTTGGGTCGAAAAAATGGCCGCACACTTTTTGAGAGCCTGCCAGTCAGGCAGACCTGGGCATAGCGGCTCTACATACTTGGGATACCACCAATCTTCTCGGGTAGTCGCGTCGTGCGTACCCGCGTCTACAATCAGTCCTCGTTGAGCCATATCATTGAATTTTTCTGACATGGTGCCTTCCCATACTTCGACCTGAACATGAGCAGCGCCATGAGCCAAGGCTCCCCATTGTTGGGCCGTAGAGGAAGAAACATATTTAACCGGATATCCCTGTTGTTTAAAGAGCTCACCTGTAATATGAGCTAGCACAATTTGGCTGGTCCAGTTATTGGTAATAATTCGGATAGGTCGTTGTTGGGTACTGTTAGGGCCAGCAACTGCTTGCAGCCAAAAGCTAGCCAGTGCCAGAAAGAGTAAACCTTGACGCATCATGGGTTGAAAACCTGATTCTTCCGTTGCTTTCTATGTTTTTTTAAAAGTATAGGCTACCAGTCATTAAAGGGGAGTGGTTTTGTACATTGAGATATAACTTTGTTTTTCAAAAGGAGTCATTGCTGGTTCCTTACTCGACACTTCGAAAGATGCAAGCCTTCAAGGAGGCTCAAGCATAGAGGGGCACAGGTAAGTGTCTGTTTTATAAACATCATAGGGCTAGAAATATTCGCTTCTGGTGGCTCGCGAAAATAACTCAATGTGGTAAAATCTCGCCCGTTGTTGATGAGGTTGGAGTAGAAATGAGTCGCTATTGTGGTAATCGTTCGACGGTTGGTAAATTTGAGTTAGCGTTAGCATGGAAAAAACAATGCTTAATCAACGAGGGATCTTTATTTACTGACAAGTCTATCTGGACGAAAGCCAATATTAATGAGTTGGCCAAACATTATTTTGACAATGCGCCAGCGAGTGATGGCAATTTTTTACAGCGCTTGAAAGTTCAACTATCGGCAGCGCCAGCGGATTGTCAGTTATTGTGTGCTGAAATACTATGGAGCATGTTGTTTTGTCCCAGCAACATCAGTGCGACTACAAAGATCAATACGTTTTCTATTGTGTTGTCCTGGGGGGATGAGGTACTAGAGTCATCTTCTTCATTTGCAGACGAGTCTCTTATTGAAGGTTTTGGTAGTGGAGGGCCTGGCTACAATACGTTTCGTCAGAAAGAATTATCTTATGCTATCGAGATGATGGCGGCTCTTTTGGCTTTATCTGCCTCGGAGAGAAGTGATTTATTGAGTGATCCTTTAGAATGTGCAACATGGCTAGAGTCGATACCAGGTAATGAGAAACGCCAGTTTCGTCACATGTTTCTGTTTATGTTGTTTCCCGATCATTATGAGCGGTTGTTTGGTGCTGGTGATCGTGTGCGTGTGGCAGCTGCTTTTAGCCAGTTTTCTGCCAACGCGTTAAAAAAGAAATCCGTATTTGAGCTAGATGGTGTTATTCGAGATATACGCTGTCAATATGAAGCTAAGTATCCCGGACAGTTATTGGATTGGTATTTATCGCCCCTGAGGGAATATTGGCGATGAATTAGGAAGTGATTGGCTACAGTAGCTAATATCAAGGGATTGAAAGTAACAATATAGGCGAATGGATTGAAAGCTTATTTTGGCAATGGTGAATAATTTTAATAGGAGAAGAATGTTGTTAATTCGTAGTTTAATCGTTTTATTGGTATTGCTGATGACTTCTTGTGCAAATCTTACAAGTGTTGTCGTGTCTGATCAGGTTCCAACACTGACAGATAATGAAGGTTTATTAGGGTTAGAAGTTAATACATTAGATATCCTTCGGCAACTGACGTTAGAGAATGCTGAAAATGGTGAGCAATACGGTGTTAATGTCATTAAGCCGGGGACTCACAATATTACTTTAAAAGTTCCTGCGGGAAGATATTGTGTTGTTAAGTTCAATGTTTATGATTCACGTTATAGCTATGACAACGGTGGTTTTTGCACTAATGTTGAAGCAGGTAAGTTAAATTATCTCGGGCACTTAATGGTACGAAATCCTACGACTTATTTACAAAATACTTTCCCCACGTATATTGCTCGTCTTGGTAAAAATCAGCCGACACTTTGCGAACATTTTATTGGCGAGTTATGTGCTTTATCCATAATTGTAATAAATTAATTTGAAAAAGCATCAGAGCACTCCTCAGCTCTGATGCTTTTTATTAATAGAGATGACATCCTTGTCTCAGTACTGATTAAAGGTAATTTAAACGAGTCGAGAAGTTGCGCAGATTAGGCAGCGCGGTATTGATTTGAGTTTCGTTGAGTCCGAACCATCGGCCTAAAGGTTCGGCAAATTGTTCTACCGAGGTAGAGGGTATCAGGCGGCCTGAACCAGCATCATGATCGTGTCCGAAGTCTGCATTAGGAATATCTCCATAAATGTGTTTGCCGTTCACGGCACCACCTACTACAAAGTGATGTCCACCCCAGCCATGGTCGGTTCCATCGCCGTTGACCGCTAAGGTTCGACCAAAGTCAGAGGCCGTAAACAAAGTGACATTGTTGTTTAATCCCAATTCTCCCATTGATTGATAAAAAGCACTGACCGCGTCATCGATTTGTTGATGCAGTCGAGGCATGGCCTGGACTTGCGCAGAGTGGGTATCGAAACCGCCCATTCCAACAATAAAAACCTGGCGTTTCATAGCCAAACTGTCTCTTACCGAAATCGTTCTTGCCACCGCTCTTAATTGAGAGCCCAAATCAGTGGTTGGAAATTGAGTGGTAAAGTTTGTCGCATTGGCGAGTGACTGATTGTATTTGGTATTGGAATCAAAAAAAGCCGTCATAGAATGAGAGACATCTTGCTCGATGATATTGTTACGCGTGAACTGACTGGCCTTAAAATGGGCCAGTAATCTTTCTCTAAGCGTTGCGTTTCCATTGAGATCTTCCAGAGCTTCTATGCCAATAGAGCCGTTGCGACCAATTTGATAAGGAAACGAATGACTGCCTGTTAAAAATAATTCATTACCGCCACTGGTAATGGTGGTGAATTCTGGAGAACCATTTGGATTTCCTGCTAATAATGCATCGGCAAAAAATCCTCCCCAGCCAAATTGAGCCCCCTCGGGTGAACTCGACATCCATGTTGCCTGCTGGTCGTTATGTGAAAATAAACGAGTTGGAGTTTTTACTAACAAATTCTCATAGTCGTTTCTTTTTAAGGGATGAATTAACGGTCCAACGTTACCCACTAATGCCGCATTACCTTGTTGAAATAAAGCATGAAGCTTAGGCAGTTCGGGTGCCATGGCAAACTGACGTCCGTTAAATGTTGCGCTATTGTTGGGACTCATGACTAGTAAGTTAGCCCGTGCTCGACGATTGCCATAACGGCTGAGCAAAGGGGCGCGGATCTGGGCGTAGCGGTCGTAGCTTGCCTGGTCGTAAGGGATAATCGTATCGTGATTGTCCATCCCTCCTAATAGGAAAACACAAACGATGGCTTTGTAGTCATTCACCGAGTCAGCAACGGATTGATTAAAAACATTGAGCGTGTTACCCATCGCTGCAAAAGAAGCGGAAGAGGCCGCTGCTGCGCCGAGGCCATGTAAAAATTGACGTCGATTAATACTCATAATTGTGTCCTCTAGCGTTGAACTAAAAAGTCGGGTGAAGTCATTACCATCAGTATTGCCAGCTTAACGCGCTCGTCAGACGAAGTTGCACCATTGGATGGGATGGCAGTAATTGCGGCAACGATGTTGTTTTTGGTTTCTGGCGACATGGTGTTGTAAGTTAAAATTAAGTCAAGGCGATCCACCAGAGTTTGCGGGTTATTAGCCAGCCTCATTTCTTCTTGATAGTTAGGCACCAAAGTTGATTGCAAACGAGAAGCGTCAAGGTTAATACCACTTGCACTGAATTCATCTGCCAGCCCTTGGTAGTCTTCGTCGATCATGGCTGCGTTCACGAAGTAGTTCATAAAGTTAATGTAACCGGGCATGCTAGAAGCATTGAGAATTTGTAACTCAGGAATTGTCAGATTAGCGGCTCCAGATTGGGTACCTGGTGCGACATAACCAGGACGATAAAAATTAAACACGGAGCGAGAACGGTAAGGATGTTGTGCTAATGCTTCTGGGCTAGAGGTGTCCCATAATCTTTCCAGATATTCTGGTGTGATCGTTCCGGCATTAAAAGTACGTGCCCAAGTGGTAAAACGTAAAATAGGTTCACGAATTTTTCCAAAGGTGTTACCGGCTCTCGCGGCATCAGAACGAGCGGCTTCATCAAATAAAATAGCTGCCAGAGTGGCTTTAAGATCACCTCGACGACCGTCACCCACTAACTGCCGGTTAGGTAAACGGAAGTGCCCGCTTTCGAATGCTGTTGCAACCCTTTCAACATATTGTGGTGAGGGATGACTGGTAACAAAACGCTGAATAAGTTGACGGCTGATAAAAGGGGCAACATTAGGATGATTAAAAATAGTGTCTAAGGCTTGCTTGATGCTTTGTGTTGGTCCTGTGTTGGCTGCAATAGTGGTGCCCAGAAATGTTTTTTCCAAACTTGAGTGGTAAGCAGGAAATGCTTTCATGGGCATTGCAAAAACATTGGGATCATCGGCAGAAAATTCGCTAAAAAATTCTTCTGTATTTAAACTGAGTCCGGTGAAAACCTTGGCCAATCCTGTAATATCGGCATTGGTGTAAGTTTCAATTGCATTACCTTGCGCATCTTTCACCAGGCTACCATCTTTATTGAGCTTTACCAGACCAATAGAGAAGAGTTGCAAAACTTCTCGAGCATAGTTTTCGTCGGGTGTTCGTCCTGTTGAAGGGTCGCCTTTTTGATTTTCTAAATAGGTTAGATAAAAACCCATAGCAGGCGAATAGGTGACTGCTTCAAGCAATTCTCGGTAGTTACCAAAAGCATGTTGTACCATGATATCTTGATAGGCACCCAGAGCATAAAAGTTATCGAATAGCAGGTTTTCGCCAAAGTTTGATACAACAAATATTTCTGATAACGCAAATGCCATGCGTTGACGCAATTGATCGTCGGCTCCAATTGCGTTGGTCCAAAAAGCAAAGCTCGGAGATTCTTCGCCAAACGCACTTTCTGGATTGGCGCTATCTAATTGTCCAAACTGTTGAACTAAAGGCAAGTGCAAGCTGGAGGGCTTATTAAACTCGGCGAGTAACCAATCTGATGCCGCGCTCCCTGTTAGTTGATCGACCTCTTGCGGTTTAGGGCCAAAAGTAGCCTGAGTTAAAAAGCGAGTAGTGCTGGCTTTAGTTTTAAATATTGAATCTGTTTGAGTGTTGCTGGGTGTGACTTGAACGGCGACATCATCGGTTGCTGTGGCACCGGAATTATCGGTCACCGTGACTCTGAATCCCAGGTTAGTATTTTGAGTCACACTGGGTGCGGTAAACGTCACTTGGGCTTGCATGGTGTTTTGCAAATTAACGGAAGAGCCTGAAATTTGTGTCCAACTATAAGCTCGAATAGAACCATCGGGGTCGCGACTATTGCTGGCATCAAGAGTCACCGTGGACTGGCTGGCTACTGTTTGGTTGGCACCTGCGTTGGCAATAGGTGCCTGATTTTGTGGGGGAGGTGTCACGCCTGAGTCTCCACCTCCACATGCGGCGATCATCAGGATAAGGGAAGTAATGTACAACCATCTATTTATCATGAGTAGCTCTCTTTGTAAGAATTAGGTTCCGGCTACATAGCTATCTCTATGAGGCCTTCTGTATGAGAAGACGGGGGCATGACGAATATAAGGAATAAAAATGTTTAAAATTATTTTTTTGTGACGAGAAACCGAAGGTAGGATTGTGCCTGCCGACACGAATGTCGGCAGGCTAAATAGTGAAACAATAAAAAACGCTAGTGGGCTTTTAAGCTATCTCGCTCAATCATTTTGCCATTAAGAATCACATACTGAATGCTGTCGTAGGCTTCGGTGGTTGACAGAGGGTTTTGGCTCAACAGAAGCAGGTTGGCTATTTTTCCTGCTTCTACAGAACCGTAATGGGCATCTATTTTAAACGCGCGTGCGTTGTTGATGGTTGCTGCTGCAAAAATCCCTTGCTTTGACACACCTGCCTCTTCCATCAGCTGAATTTCTTGATAGGTTGTGTAACCTGGCTGGTTGGCATAAGTCGGGCTCGAAGGAAAATCGCTGGCGAGAACAAAAGGATAATCATGTTGCGCTAAGTACTGAATGGCTCTTTTGCCCTGATTAATATTGTAATCAAAGTAAGGGGCAATTTTGTCTTCGGGGATGCCTTCAAAATCTTCTTTGATCAGCTCCTGCTTAAACCATTGCGCAACAGGGGTTTGATACCAGTCCAACAGAGATTTGGGGGCAACCTGTTTAAACTGCGTCTGGGTTAAGGTTGTTGGAACAAAAAGTTCTCGTAGGCCATGCATAACACGCATGGTTGGCTGCATCACTTTTTTCTGTTTTATGAGGTTATCAAGGTGTTTCTGGATCTCCGGGTGCATGCCAGACACACTCGAGTATTGATTCCAGTTCCATAGACCATGAGCAATGATGTCGACATCAGTAGCCAGAGCTATTTGGTGCATATCGATGGCATTGGCGTGGCCCACCACCAACAAGCCTTCTTTTTCGGCCGCTTTTTTGACTCGTTTGATAGTGTTGTTGGAGATAAGGGGCCAATGAGATGCACCGCCAAAACCATCTTCGATAAATAGCTTAATGCAGACGGCGTCGGTTTCGGCAATGCGTTTAACCACGGCTTCGGGCGTGTGTTGTGATAGGTCAAATCCTTTGGGAGCAGGTTTATCTGCTACTTGTTGATAGATAAAGTAGTCGTAAGATTTCAGCCGGTCCTTTTCTTTTAGAAACAACATGGGGTAACCATCAACAATGGGTGCTGAGCCGCAATGAAAGGCATCTGGGTGCAGGGGGGCTTGCTGAAACTTTTTGAGTGCACCAGAAGGAACGGCAGGATCAACCAGCTGGGTAATACCGAAATACAACAAGCTGCGAGGTTGCTGCTGCATATATTCTGCGGCTATGTCAGGAAAATCGGCGATGGTGCCATAGTCGCCAAAGCCCATGCCTGGAACACTCATCAGATGAACGTGAGAGTCCATCAGTCCGGGTGTCAGATATTGATGTTTTCCGTCGATAACCGGAATGTTCAAGTCAGGCGGTGTTCCCTGACCAATTTGAGCAATACGGCCTTCTTTAATGTGTACCCAGGCGTTAGTGAGCGGAGCCGAGCGCTCTGGTGAAATGATGGTAACTCGATTGAGTAGCCAGTCTGAAGGAGGGTTGGCGGAAGAAGAATTCTTGGCAATCAGAGGGCCAATAGACAAGCCGCAAAGTAAGAGACAGAGTAATAAGATGGGTTTCCTGTACATGTGCTTTCCTCGAATAGTGAATGTGGTTGCAGCATGCCGGGTGAACAAATTTGGGTCTTAAAAATCCAGTAAAAGATTTCTTAAAATTTTCTGAACGTAATAAATTCAATAAGTTATAATCGAAATACATTCTTTTAGTTGCATTGGATATTATGTCGCCAATCAATCCAGATAAGCCTTTTAAAGTGGGAAACTGGCGGGTTGATCCCACGCTCAACCATATTGAGCAGGGAGGAGAACCGGTTGTTTTAGTGCCCAAGGTGATGGCTGCACTTCAGCAGTTGGCACTTCATTCTGGCGAGCTGGTTAAGCAAGATGATTTGATGGCAGCATTGTGGGGTGAGCAGATTGTTTCTGATAGCTCCATGTATCAGGTGATCTCGCAGTTGCGCAAGGCACTGGGAGATTCTGAGACACCCAGACAATATATTGAGCGGGTGTCCGGTAAGGGTTATCGACTGGTGGCTCCTGTCGAACAGATAACAAAACAGATTACTCAACAGGGAACAGAGTCATCGGATGCCCCAGGTGATTTCAGAAAAGTCGGTTATTTAGCCATCGCTGTCGCGTTCCTTGTGATTGTGTTACTGGTTGGCGTCTTTATAAAGGAGGATTGGCCAGTACCCCAGTCAACATCTCACCTTGATGAATGGCAGTCGTTGATGGTGGCGCCATTAACGAGTTCTGTTCAACCCTCGGCTACCGCTTATTGGCAGCAGGGATTAAGCGATGCTTTGCTCACACAGGCGGCAAGTTTGAATCAGCTAACGGTGGTCGCTTTTGATCGCGCATTGACTCGTGAGCAATGGGTTGAACAAGGACGATTGCAACAGGTCGATGGCGTGTTGTCGGGGCAGATTTTGCAACAGGGTAAGCGCCTGAGGGTTCAACTGCAACTGGTGTCTGTTGAAGACAGTCAAACCTTGTGGGCTGAGCAGCTCGAAGGGCATTCCGACAATCTATTTGAGTTACAGGATCGCATGGGAGCGGCATTGCGAAAGTTGTTTGAACCTTCCTCGCAGCCAGCAGTAACAGTTGTTGGTAGTCAAAATAAGGCTTTGTATAACGATTATTTGCTGGCGCGCTTTTTTTGGGCAAAAAGAACACCACACTATTTAGCTCAGGCAGAGCAGGCGTTTTTAACACTGATCGAACAGGCTCCCGATTATGGGTTAGCCTATGTTGGGCTTTGCGACACTTACTATTTTTACAGCATTTATGGCGACTGGTCGAACGAGAAAGCGTTAAACGCTTGTGAACCTCTGTTACAGAAAGCATTACAGTCTCAGCCTGATTTAGGGCAAGCTTATGGTTCTCAAGGCATGTTACTGCACAGTCAGGGAGACACCGAAGCGGCCGAAAAAGCGTATCGGCACGCTATTGAACTGACGCCCAACTACGCGTTAGTGCACATGTGGTATGGCACTTTGTTACGCAATCAAGGACGTTTAAAAGAGGCGCTACAGCAGCATGAAAAAGCCTATCAGTTAGCCCCACTGTCACCGATTATCAATCGCAGCCTGGCGTTTACCTACTTAAACCATGGTTGGTTTAATCGGGCGCGCGAGACTTACACGCGAGCGCTAAGTCTTGAACAGGATTACACTGATCGACCAGTAGACGAATTGAACTTTTTGCCTCTTAATCAACAGCGAGCCAAAGCTTTGCTTCATTGGATTCGACAACATCCACAACGCTTTGAAAAGGTACCCGCTCTTACGCTCTCTTATGCGGCTATTTTGTTGTCACTGAACAAGGTCGAAGAAGCTAAGCTGCACCTTGAGAAAATTGAGCAACCACTATCTGGGCATCAGTTCTTTCTGTATCTGTCGGCCATCACTGCTTTGTATGAAGGTAACGCTGAGGTTGCAGAAAGCCTGCTAAAGGAACGCATGCTTAAATATCCTGAGCTGCCGAATATGCCTTTCGCCTATCTGTCTATGCTTATCAAAAATAAGAAACATTCAGAAGCATTAGCACTGTTTGAAGAGCGACTTGCCCACACTATGGATTTGGACAATGAAATCCCTCGAGAGCAAGCTCGCCGATGGTTAATCTATGCTGAGTTACTGCGTCTTAATCAAAAAGTATCGAAACTAAAGCAGGTTAATCAGCGTATTGAATCTTATATGCGAAAACACTTTGAACCCGAAAATGTGGTTCATCTGTATTGGATGTTTCGTTATGACAATGCTGCCGAAGCAAGGCGTCTAAGCCAGCAGCTCATGCAATCTGGTTGGTTACCCGATGTTAATGAAGGCGTCTTGCAAATAGAGCGAATGCAAGAAATTCTGCGCACTCAGCAAGGAAGTAACCGTGAGTTTTTCAAGCAGTTAGAACTCAATATGCGGGGTGTAGAATGAGCCGTTTTTTATTACGACTTTTGCAACAGCAGGATGCTTTAAAACTGGCCGAGTTTGAGTATAACAATCGCCATTGGTTTGAAGATTTTATCGAAAAGCGCAACGATACTTTTTATCAAGAAAATGGTGTTGAGAAGCACATTGAGCACTGTCTTAAAGGACTGCAATCAAACACTATGTATCCGATGGTGATTGTAGACTCAGAGGGAAACATTTGTGGGCGCGCCAACTTGCATCAGATTGACATACAGCGTAAGGAAGCCAGTGTTGGCTATCGAGTGGCCCAACAGCAAGCTGGCAGAGGTGCTGCGAGTCTTGCAATGGCAAGCTTGTTGCAGATAGCGTTTGAGGAGTATTCTCTAGTACGAATAAAAGCGTTTGTGTCGACAGAAAATCCTGCATCGCGGCGAGTTTTAGATAAGTTTGCCTTTCAGCAAATAAAGCATCATTCTGCGATGGTGAAAGTCAAAGAGCAATGGTTAGATTGCGTAGAGTATCATTTGTCTTCGGAGCAGTATCACTCATGGGCTGATAAAAAGGATTAACGGCCCTCAATCTTCGTGACATTAGTAGAATTTGAACCATACTTACAGTCTGGCTTTGAACGTAGGGTCCTAAGTCTGTGGTTACTGAAGATTTTAGTCAAACCAATAAGGTCATTACTTTGCAACCTAACTGCTCCGCTACCTGGAAGCAGACTCAGTTGTTTTTGTTGGTCATCAGTATTCCCTCACTCATTATAGCCTCGATATGGAGCTTTTTAGGATTCTGGCTAGTGCTTCCATTTGCCGGGCTTGAGCTTGGATTATTGGCCTTTCTAATGCATCGCGTTTGCTATAAAACACATACTCGTCAAAGAATTTCGTTTGAGGATAAGGTTGTTCGTATTCAGTCAGGTGTTTATCAACTCGAAGACGTAAAGCAATTTGAGCGTGGTGATGTTTTTTTATGGATTAAGAAACCGGTTAAACCGATGGATATGCTAGAGCTGCATTTGCGTGATGAGCAATCGGATTATGAAGTCGGTGCTTTCTTAAATAATGATGATCGTAAGCTTGCACGTAGTGCACTCAAAAAGGCCGGATTAGCAGAAACACTGGATCGTTGGTGGGAAAAAGAATCTTTTGATTGAGGCCAGTGCCACTTTTTTGTGAATGACACTGGCTTTATCTATTGCTGGCTTATTCTAGTGCTATCACATTGTTATCTCGTGCTATATCCAGTGTTAAGTAATAAGGATCGAGCGATACAAACTCTGGCTTTTCATCGAGCGAAAAGCTAAGACAGCGAAGTTGATTATTCGCACTAATCCAAGTGTGTTTGATCGTCTTCTCGTCTGTTGGTTGATCGTAAAGCACCGCTGGATTATCGGAAAAAAATACCAGCATCCCACGATGAAGCTCAGAGTCAAACGGCTTTTTGTTGCCTCCTTCATCAATGTAGCCATTGTTCATTACGCATACCTCTATCTTGTAGAGAGCATTCGTGCGGCCCACTACTTTGGCAGAATCTATTTGCCAATCGTTAATCACGACATGCTTAAACCAACTTTCGATAAAAGATTTGTCAGAGGGAAGGGCGTACTGTTCAAGCAATCGAATAAAATCTAAGGTGGTCGGTGGCGGCTTAGGATAAGCATATTGATTGATAAGCTCGGCCAAAGCCTTGTTGATAACCTTTTCTCCTAGCTGGTTTTTTAGTGCGTACATTGCCACGGCACCTTTCGAGTAGATAATGTGCGTTTCATCATTTCGATACAAAGGGAGTTCACTTTCAAGGCTTCTGCCTCGACCATTCAAGTACCGGTTGTGCTCATAGCGCATTAGCCGACGTACATATTCTTGGCCGTACTTTTGTTCTAATAAAACCAGCTCCGTATACTTGGCTAAGGTTTCTACTAAAACACTGCCACCTTGCTGTACAGCGCTATCTAATAGATGCCCCCACCACTGATGGGCTGTTTCGTGAACCGTACGACGGTACTGGTGGTCGAAAGCATTGGTATTGTTTCTATCAACAGTAAAGCCTTTGAGTTCATCTAATAGAATGGTCTGTGGTAGAGCATAAGCGCTGTAACCTAGTGTATAAGGCACCTCGATCAAACGAAGTTGTTGCACTGGATAAGGAGCAAATTGTTCGCTGGCATAATCCAGTGTGTCTATCATGGCTTCCTGATGAAGGGCGGCCTGACTTTTATGTTCAGCAATATGATAGACCTCAACAGATATACCCCTATGAGTGACAGAAGATTGCTCGAACTTGCCAGACAGATAAGCAGTAACATCGTGAATGGGTTGCCGTGTTTTATAATGGAAATATTGCCGCTCTTCATTGTGCCATTGTTTAACAAGCTCTCCTGCTGCTATGGCTGTATGTGTTTTGTGAGTGGATATAACGGTTTCAAAGTCAGCCCATCGATAGTCTTGAGAAAAGTCGCCCTGATGCTCATCGATAGCTTGCTCCAGAGGTGTCACAGGCGGAAGAGGCGGCAAACCATAGGCCTCGCGTTCCTGTTTATGTTTAAGTTGATAGTGAGTTACAAACCCTATAAACGGTAGGTAGCGTATCGAACGAAAATATATGAAATCAGGCAAGATAACACTATCGTATTGAGTGCCAAGGTATCCGTTTTGTTGTCGTTCCAGAGCAAAGGTTAATGTAACACTTGCACCAGAAACTAAAGGCTTATCGAGCCGGAAGAGGTATTGGTTAAATTCTTTGTCATGAGAGAGCAGTTGTCCACCTTCCAATTGCATCTGGGTGTAAAGCGTGTTGCGATCAACACTTATCAGTATTTCATTGATGGGATCGGCATTTTGGTTTTTTAGCTGATACTCTGCATTCAGGGTTAAGCGGCGCGCGTGAGGATAAAGATCAACCTGAGTATTAACTTTTACTATGCTGGGCGTTGGTTGGTTTTGATATTGAGTGTATTTTTTTTCATAAGCGGCTTTCCAGTCACTCTTGCTTGCTCTGCTTTGGTAATGTCCTTCAATATTGGTGCGATAAAAAACATGGATGCCTGTGGTTATTGAAGCCAGTATCAACAAACAAAAGACGATGTTTGTTGGCGTACGCCATTGATAAGTAGCTACTCGAACTTGAGCTAATAGAGAGTTTGCAAGGCCGCGGTTATAAAGTCTATAGGCTATCGCCACAAAGAGTGCTGCTAAACTTGTCCAGAACAACATGTATCCAAAAAATGCATCGTCCGTTGCCGTAAACTGAATCATTTCTGAGTATTGAATTGGAGGGCTATTGGCAAATTTAAACAGGCCATGTTCCAATCCTATCTTGGCCCCGAGACTCGTTTGACTCAAAAGTATAAAAGGAATCGATAGTACAATACCTGTGATTTTGTTTGGTGCGATGGCGTGCAGAAACAACAACAAAGAGGCAGTGCAGGCCAGAGGAATACCATTGTAATAGTAGAGCTTAAGATAAACTAATAAATCAGGTGTGCCACCAAAAAAACTTTGCAACACTGATGAAATAGCTATGGCTATGGTGATTAACGTTAGAGGAAGAAGCACCAAAGTCAGCCAGCGCGAAAGTAATAGTTGTCGATTTGAAACCGGAGAAGCACCGATCAGCTCATGGACTTTCAGTTCTTTATCTCGCCACATTATCTGAGCAGCAAAGAAAATTAGAAATAACATGCCAAATCGCGGCAAAACATCATATTGAAAACGGCTAAGTGCGATGGACGTGGTGGCCAGTGGAGTGACATCAAGACTTTCTAGGTGGGTGAAACCTGTCATTAACTCGCTGATAAGCACCACACACCAGAACAACAGGATAAGTGTAAAACTCTTTGTGTAGATCGTAGATAAGTATTCTCGTTTCACCAGACTCATAAAACTCATCCACTGGGCTTTGAAGGTTTCATCAGCTAGGATGCGCTTATATTGAGGTGCGTGTTTTGATTGCTTCTCTATTTCATGATTGGTTTTTGTTCGCTTTTTTGATGGTAGTTGTAGTGTCATCCTTTGCACTATCGCGGTCAGACATAGAAAAGCTAGCGTCATTGTCACAATACGATTAGTAATCAACTGAGAACTTAATGGGATCGTGTTGGTGTTTCTATCGTCAGGTGTCCAGTGTTGTGCTTGCTCAAAAAATGCTGAAGAACCAATGGGATCAAACAGCAAGAATATTTGATTAAAGGTCTCGTTGATTGATACAGGTTGAGCCATGATAGGAGAGCCAGTGAATATCAAAAGCATTTGATAACTGAAAAATGCGATGGCTCCTGCAATGTATAATGTAAGCGGTGAGCGACTGAATAAACCGAGTCCTAGTAAAAGACTGGATGCTAAGAGAATGGCGGGTAACTGAAACAACGAAAATGAAATCAACAGGGTAGAAGTGCGTCCTAAAAAGGATGTTGTTAGTTCACTATCTTGTAAAAAAAGAGCAATCGATATGCCGGTTAATACACCAATGCAGATAATCATGCAGGGTATAATGATCCCTAACCAACGACTGAGCACCAGATGACTCGGAGTTATCGATGAAGTGTAAGTAAGCTCAACCATCTGGTATTGATGATCTCGAGTACTGGCATTGATCGACAATAAAGTGACCAGGCCCGGTAGGGTGATCGAAAATAAAATCAGTAACTTGGTTAAAGCGTAAGGTGAGTCAACCATAAGATCAGAAGAGATGGGCTGTCCCTTCAACAACAAAGCGCCAACAACAAAACTTAATGGAAACAGGATTAAAAATAATCGACTGGAACATTGTAAGTACACTTCGTGCTGAATGAGTTTAAAGAGTCGCGAAAAATTGACGGAGTTCATTCGATATATCCTTGACGGTAATTATGCAGCAGCTTTTGATTTTGATGATGTAATATCGGGATACTTTAGATTGGCGAAGTAAACGTCTTCGAGATCACCATCGATAGCAGCAAAACCCTCTCCAGGTGATACATCAGCGAGAATATGGAGTTCGGAGCGGCCATAAACATGTCGATGACTAATGATGTCAAATGTTTTCTCGATGGCCTCTACTTCATGTTTGTCGACAGTACGTTTCCAGAGTCGTCCCTTTACTTGTTGAATCAGCTCAATAGGTGAGCCCTGATTAACAATGGTCCCTTGGTTCAAGATGGCCATGTTGGTGCAAAGATTACTCACATCTTCAACAATGTGAGTAGAAAGAATGACAACCGTTTCTTCGCTGACATCACGTAACAGATTATGAAATCGATTTCTTTCTTCGGGGTCTAGTCCAGCGGTGGGCTCATCAACAATCAGTAGCTTTGGATTTCCGAGCAAAGCTAAAGCAATGCCAAACCGCTGTTTCATCCCTCCTGAGAAGGTACTGACTGCTTTTTTGCGGTGCTGAGTCAGGTTGGTAATAGCTAGCAGTGTTTCTATTTGTCGCCTACGTTGTGAGGAGTCAGATAGCCCAGAGAGCAAGGCAAAGTGAGTCAATAAATCCTGTGCCGATACATTAGGGTAGACACCAAATTCTTGCGGTAGATAACCAAGCAGTGGCCGGATGTTTTGTGGTGCGGCCAGTAGGTCAATATCATTAAATTGAATACTTCCACTATCTGGCTGTTGTAAGGTCGCCAAAGTGCGCATTAGGGTGGATTTGCCTGCACCATTAGGGCCTAACAGTCCAAACATGCCGTTGGATAGGCTCAGTGTCACCTGGTTTAGAGCTTTGACGCCATTAGAGTAAGTTTTTGAGAGGTTATTGATAGTTAGCATGTTGGATTCCATGGTTAAAAACGGGTTAGGAGCCATTCCAGCAAACCTTTAATCAAGAGCCTAGTGATAGATGGTGAACACTCAAAAAGCAGTGACGAAAACGCAGATTTGACAGATGTAAGAGTTGATCATGGTTTTAGGGGAGTTTGTCATTTTATTGATGACATTCATCAACGATTAGGTAAACTTTAAAGACACTTAGAAACAGACGTATAAGCCATATAATGAAAGTGCTTCAAGCATGGATGAAATCTAACCTTTGGCCGCCGTTTAGGCTCGATTGGATAGCCACTAATCGATACTTGCCGATGTTGATCGCTGTCTGGGCAACAGGGTTATTGGCCATGGACGAAATGAACAGTGCTTATTGGGAGGATTTTTTTCCTATCCTTGTGCAGCTTTGTTTTGAATTGAGTCCTATTTTTATTTGCCAGTATTTTCGCTTGAATACATCTGGAACCACCAGCAAGATTTGGTGGTTGTTGGGGTTTGCAGTGATTCCATTAGTGGCTCTGTTGGCCTACCACAATAGTATGTTTGTCCAACAACACCTGCTTAGCAGAGATGTGACACTGTTCATTCTATGGTTGATAGAAGGCATTTTGTTTTTTAATCATTGGCTTCAACATAAAAGCAAAAATCGATTTAAATTTGCATTGAATATGGATACGGGCTTGTTGCTGGTTTTTATTTTGCTGAGTTTCATGTGGGCCTTGTTATTAAACTCTCACGAAGATCCTCTTAACAACCAACCGATTCCCTTTTTAATTGATGTAAAAAGGAATGTGCTTAATCTGGGCGATCTCATTGCCTATTGGTGTCAAATGATGATTCTGTATGGATGCCTGTTTGTGCTCTATCTTATTCATCATCACCTGTTAATTAAGCGGGTGTTACGGCAGCAGGGCGTTGTCGCCTACCTTTGGATGACGACATTAACCGTATTAATACTGTACCCTGTGCTGTCTCAATTAGCTCTTTGGTTACCACTTAATCAAGTGCAAATGACATTGATCCCCAGTGGTGATCATAATCCATTTGATTTTTGGAATATTTATATTGCAACGTTAGTCATGGTGATCAGTCTGCCAGTGATTCTGGCTTTTCAGGCGCAAGCGGACTATCGAGATGTTGCAGAGCTTGAGCAAAAAACACTTCAAACAGAATTAAAGTTGCTACAACAGCAAATTAATCCGCACTTTTTATTTAATACCTTGAATAATTTATATGCGCTGAGCTTAACTAAGTCGGATGTGGCTCCCGGCATGGTGTTGCAGCTGGCGAACTTATTGCGCTTTGTTGTTTACAAGGGAGGCTTAGACAAAGTCTCTCTGGCAGATGAAGTCACTTATTTGAATGACTACCTGGCGTTGCAAAAAGTGCGTGTTGATAATAAATGTGAGTTTACAATTGATCTACCCAGCGAACCGCCCGGCTTTTATCTGAGCCCGTTGTTGTTAATCGTGTTTTTGGAGAATGCCTTTAAGCATGGTATTGAACCTAGCAATCAAAAGTGCTGGTTAAACGTCTCTTTAACCTTTGTTGAAGGAAAACTGTTGTTTATTTGTGAAAACTCTTTGCCCAAACAAAAGAAGGCACAACCAGAACCGGGTATTGGTTTGGATAATGTTCGACGGCGGCTTGAGTTAATTTATAAAAATCAGCATGAGCTTGATATTCTAGTGAGCCAAGAAAGTTATCGTGTAACACTGACTTTGGATTTAAATGAATGATTCGAACACTCATTATTGATGACGAGCCTCTGGCTCATGAAGTCATACTGACTTATGTAAACGAGCTTGAAGATCTTAAGGTCGTTGGGCAGTTTTATTCGGCAACCGAAGCGCTGGATTATATTAAAGAGCATACTGTTGATCTCATTTTTCTCGATATAGAAATGCCCGTTCTCAATGGGCTAAACTTTTTGAGTTTGTTAAAAGAGAAACCTCAGGTGATTATCACATCAGCCTATCAAGAATATGCGATTGATGGTTTTGATATGGATGTCGCCGATTATCTATTAAAGCCATTTCGCTTTGACCGTTTTGTTAAAGCGGTCGATAGAGTTCGAGGGCGTATGAACTCTGTTGCTGAGAAACAAGGGAAGGGCTTATTAAAAAATGACTTTCTGTTTATTAAAGTGGACAAAAAACAGGTTCAACTGAGTTTGCAGGAGGTGAGTTGTTTTGAAGCTTACGGTAACTACGTTAAGGTATGGCGGGCAGATAAAGCGTTGTTAACACCAAGAACTTTATCCAGTTTTGAAAGCGAGTTGCCTGGCTATTTTGTTCGTATCCACAAGTCATTTATCGTTAATCGAGCACATATCAATTATATCGAAGGTGATGAGATTCTTTTGTTAGACGGAAAACGGGTGGCAATAGGCAAACAGTTTAAGGCAAATCTCCAACTTTAGTCTGCAATTCTTACAAGGTTATATATCTCATATTTATTATTGACCCACTTTGCCAGCCGCCGATAGTCTTGGGGCCGGGATCATGATTAAAATAAATATAGGATCGATAATGAAAATAAAGATGTTGTTGATAGCCGCTATGGCTTTGGTATTAACCTCTTGCTACGTTAAAGAAACCGTTGTTACTTTCGCTGATGCCGAAAACATGCACTTTACCCCCGAAGGGCGTTTGTTTTTGTCTTCTGGTAAAGGATTATTTGAGTTAAGGAAAGAATCGAACGAGTTTATTCCACGTAAAATCAGCACTCAAAACTGTGCTTTCGGTGGAATCACTCAAATTGGCTCTGTGATTTATACGGTATGTTCTGAAGTTAAATTGATCAATGGAGCAAAATGGTTGCTGGCTTATGATCTGGCCAACGAGGCAGATGGCCTCAATATTATTCACACCATTGACGGAGTGAGCTTAACCAATGGATTAACCAGTGACGGTGAATCCACATTGTACATGGCTGATACTAATTATTTTGGTCAGGGTACTATTGTTAAGTTTTCTTTGAACGGAAACAATAAAAAACAGGTTCTAGCTCAAGTTAATAACTGGGCTGGTGCTGAGCAGGGGATTTCTCACCCCAATGGTATGCAGTTTATTGATAATTCTATTTTGTTAACGGATGGCGGTGCGGTAAAGCGACTGTTTCTGGACGGAATGGGCGTGATTTCACACAGTGAAACACTCGCGAGAAAAACTGCTATTTTTGATGATTTGATCCCTTATTGTGGTGGTGCTGTGGTGACTGACTACATCAGTGGGCAATTATTTTACATTAACTCAGAAGGTGACACCAAGTTCAGCAGTGGACCAGCAACGTTTCAGGGAGCATCCTCTGTATTGGTAGGGCAACCTCCAATGTTTAACTCACGTCAGCTGGTGGTCACCGAAAAAGGTATTCTATTCGAAGATAACTCTCAGATAGGCAACCGAGTGAGTACAGCAACCTTTGACTTTGATTTGGCTACTTGTCGATAGTCTGCTATTTAGGCAAGAGTTATGCACTGATTAGGCTAATGCAGACTTACGTATTCAAATGTAAGTCTGCTTCTCCTACCCTATATTTTCTCTGGCAACTTCTGCTCTCCAACCAATCCAAACGTCGTAAAGATCCCACCTAATACATACAGTAGTGGTCCCCAGATCGCTTCACTGAGAGGGGATATGTGAGTGATCACCATAGCCAGTACAAACGCAGTGTCGACAATCCCTAAGACAATCAAGCTGATAAAGTAACTGGGTTTTACATAAATTCCTTTCCAGATATACACCGCTAGCCACATGGCCAGTATGCCGAATGCTGCTAAGTCAATCAGGAAGTTAGCGCCTAAATAGGTCGCGTTTTGTAAGTTGGAATCAAGCTCATTTGTGGCAGGAACTATCTGAAACATACTCAAGATAGCGGTTGGCCCATCAGTAAGAAAAAAGACGGCATTTAAACCCACAAGGAGGTGTAAAACCCCCCATAAGAAGAAAGAGAGAGCACCGACTTTTAATGCGATACTGGGTGAGAAATTCATGGATTGGCTCCTCGAAAACAGAAAGTCTCACTATATTTGTTCCATTTTATGGTGTATACCCTAAGATATTGTAATCATAATCCCAAAAATGGAATAGTAATGCGTTATGAGCTAGTGAAAGACATGACATTGTTTGTCGAAGTAGTGCGCCAGGGCACATTTGCTGGCGCAGCTAAGATGTTGAATATACCCAACTCCACATTATCCCGGCGGATTGCTGCGCTAGAAAAAAGACTGGGAACGAAATTACTAATTCGTTCTACTCGGAAGATGGAGCTGAGTAACGCCGGAGAGCTCTTCTATCAGCAGGCGCGAGGCGTGGTTGATGAGGCGCAGCGCATTGCATTTGATATGGAAAGTTATCAGGCACAACCCAAAGGCTTGCTTCGTGTATCTATGACTGCAGATTTTGCTGCGTTATTTGTCACACCATGGCTGGCGACTTTTCTTAAAGATTACTCTGACATTCAAATCGACATAGATACCTCGCCCTATCATGTTGATTTGGTCAAAGAGCATTTTGATCTGGTACTGCGTCTAGGGTTGCTGTCGGATTCTCGACTAATTAAAAAAAGTATTACGTACTTTGAAGTGATTGCTGTCGCTTCTTCTGCCTACCTTCAAGAGCATGGAGCTCCATCGCACCCGAGTGAACTAGTGAATCACTCTTGCATTCGATTAACATCTAATAAGGTTTCAGATGCTCAACTTTGGCATTTTGTTGGACCAGAAGGAGACTATGAACAAGAGGTACAAGGAGCTGTTTGGAGCAATAACTTGAGTGTTTGTTTACAGATGGCTTGTGCTGGGGTAGGGATTGCGGCTGTTTCACCTAAGTCTTGTTATCGTTTGCTTAAAGAAAAAAAACTGCAAAGAATTTTACCTTCTTGGCAGCTAAAACCGATAGAGTTAAGCGCATTGTTGCCGTCGCGTTATATGCCTTCGAAAACTCGGCTGTTTTTAGAATATCTATCGCAACATCTTGCTTCGATTGAAGCATAGAGCAGAGTGGCTTATTTGATAAACGCTTTCACTTTATCAATGTAACTTGATGGAAAAGAGCGTTTCTCTAATTTTTCTACCAGCAAAGCGGCGTACTTAGGATTGCTTCCTGCGAGTTTGCTTTCGGGCAGCAGGTAGGTGTCTACCAATAGTTTCTGTTGCGATTCGTTAATCACTTCAATCGTAACGGGTTCATAATCTTTTACACTGGCTTCGCCATAAAGTTTTAATAACTCGCCTTCATCCAGTTCCATCACAACACCATAAGCGGTTTCTTCTGCTGAGGGGATAAGTGTTGCTCGTTCACCAATAATAAGTTGATAGTTTGGAGCACTGGCATTAAATGGATTTTTAGGATGCAGACCATTCGCTACTAAAAGCTGTTGATCCATAAACAGTCCATAAAAGAAGACAGGTTTCATTGTTTACTTAACCGTTTAGAAAATAGTTATTTGTTAGACATACTGTTTGGTTACTTAATCATGATCAAGTTGTCAGATCAATCCTATTATTAAAACTGTTATGGGCTAACAGAGAATGAAGGGAGCATTTTTTAACAGAAGCTCCCTTCATTCTAATAACCTTGCTCACTCTATGGCTAAAAAGTTGAAACCACTTTTAATTCGGAGATATGCGTTGATGTAATTCGATTATCATCACATATTAGCGATATATCTCAAGTGAAAAACTCCGTCAGCTTGCTCATTGAGCGTTTTATATTATTCTTTTTTGTGGGTCTTTATATCGAAAACCCAAAAACAATAATTCAAATCTAAGTTTGTATTGAACAAATAAATACAATTGTGTCTCTGCAGGCTCAAATCAATCCTGGACTCTGTATCACTTCCCTGCATTAAGTGTCGATTTGAGCTGACAAACTTCGTAGGACCGGTTTGAGAGACACCTCAACCATAAGGTTCAAACAATGAAATATAAAAAAATGATGAGCAGCATGCTTGCCGTGCTCGCTGGTCTCTCTTTATCAGCCAAAGCATCTGATACGCCTTTGTCGGCGAGTGCACAAATCAATTTGTCAGATCCACAAACCATTACTTTATCAGGGTTTAATAACTCACAGTTGCGAGCGCGCGATGCGTTAGTGATGGCCAACGCGACACAGCCTGTCTTGCGTTACGCCGAGCCTGTGAGTGTAAACATTAAACCCAATAATGATTGGCAACAGGTTCAGCTACAGGCACAAGGGCAGGCTATGTCTGTTTGGCGCACGGTAGTTACGTCTCCTGGTGCACTGTCTTTAAATCTTGGTTTTAGCGAATATTATATGCCAGCGGGCGGTTCTCTATTTATTTATACGCCCGATGGTAAACACAAAATTCGCGCTTTTACTGCGGCTGATAACGAAAAACATGGAGAACTTTGGACCCCCATGTTACCGGGTAATAAGGTCGTTATAGAAGCTAATGTACCTACCAATAAGCTAAAGTTTTTGCGACTGACTTTGTCGTCAGTGAATCATGGTTATCTGGGAGAAGATCTCAATAGTTCTTTTGAGCAGGCTCAGATTATGTCTGGCTCCTGTAACGTAGATGTTGTGTGTCCAGAAGGAGACGACTGGCGTAAGCAGATTCGATCAGTAGCAGCCATTAGTACGGGCGGTAGTTTGTTTTGTACGGGAAGCGCACTTAACAACACGGCAAACGATGGACGTGGATTTTTTCTAACGGCGAATCACTGTGGTATTAATTCCTCTAACGCGTCGTCGTTAGTAACCTACTGGAATTATGAAAACAGTTATTGCCGAACACCGGGCAGTACTGACAGCGGCAGTTCGGGTGATGGTTCATTAAGCGACTTCAATACTGGAGCCACGTTTAGAGCCAGCTACAGTAATTCAGATTTTACCTTGGTTGAGTTAGATGATCCCTTTAATGCATCTCATCAGGTATATCTGTCTGGCTGGAATGCGAACTCGGCATTGAATACATCGGCGGTCGCAATTCACCATCCAAGTGTTGATGAAAAGCGTATCAGCTTCGAAAACGATCCGGTATCGCGCACTAACTACAGCAGCAGTACACCCAATGCAAATGGAACCCACGTTCGTGTTGCCGATTGGGATTTGGGTACCACCGAGCCAGGCTCCTCTGGTTCACCATTGTTTGACCAAAACAAACGCGTTATAGGTCAACTACATGGTGGCGGTGCCGCTTGTGGTAACAATCAGTCTGACTGGTATGGTTCATTATCAGTGAGCTGGAATGGTGGCGGCAGCAATAACTCGCGTGCCAGTAACTGGTTAGATTCTGCTGGCACAGGTCAGTTAGCTATCGATGGAATGGAAGCAACAGGCGGTGGTGGGGGACAAGATCCTAACGCTGCGTTTGGCTTTAGCTGTACTGATTTAAACTGTAGTTTTGATGGTTCGGGTTCTACCGATCCTGATGGCACAATTTCTAGCTACGCGTGGAACTTTGGTGATGGCAATACTGGTTCGGGTGTGAGCCCTAGCCATAGTTTTGCCAGTGCTGGTTCTTATACTGTGACTTTAACGGTCACCGATAATGAAGGCAGAACCGATAGTGCAACTCAAACTGTTAATGTAGGATCTGGTGGTGATGGTGAGCTTTCTAATGGTGTCCCTGTGACGGGATTATCGGGTTCTACTGGCGATACTCAAGAGTTTTACATGGTGGTTCCTGCAGATGCAACCAATGTAGAGTTCACTATGTCGGGCGGCAGCGGTGACGCCGATCTGTATGTGAAGTTTGGTTCCAAGCCGACAACTTCCAGTTATGATTGTCGTCCTTATACTTCAGGTAACAACGAAACCTGTAGCTTTAACGCTCAAGCGGGAACCTATTATGTGATGGTCCGAGCTTATCGTTCTTTCTCTGGAGTTACTTTAACAGGCTCCTACACGACGGGCGGATCTGGCGGTACTTTTGAGCAAACCAATTTGTCGGACTCTCAAGGCGGTTGGAAACATTACACCGTAGATATTCCTGCGGGTATGTCGACCTTTACCATCGATATGGATGGCGGCAGTGGTGATGCCGATCTGTATGTGCGTCGTGGATCGCAGCCAACAACAGGTAGCTATGACTGTCGTCCTTACCGTTGGGGTAATACTGAAAGTTGTTCATTCAACAATCCTGCGGCAGGTACCTGGTATATCAGCGTAAGAGCTTATTCGAGTTATTCTGGAGCTAATATTAATGCAGCCTGGAGCCCTTAAGGCTTAACAAAAAATCCCGGCAATAGCCGGGATTTTTTCTTTTAGTGAGACAAGATTGAAGTAAGGAAGCCATTGTCATAGATAACCCTAACATGATAGCTTTGGCCGTAATTTAAAAAGGTTTGATTAAAAAGGAATAAAAATGACAAATCCTTACCAAGCGCCCTCTGCTGATACGGGAGATAGCGTATCGCAGGCGTTAGCTCCTTGCCGAGGATGCGGACACTCCGTTCATGTACAGGCTGCAATTTGCCCAAAATGTGGATTGCCTCAGCGTAAGCGTCGTTACAAAAGTAAATATGCAGCGGCTATTTTAGCCTTGTTTTTAGGTGGTTTTGGTGCTCATCGATTTTATTTAGGACAGTGGTGGGGCATATTTTACCTAGTGCTATTTTGGACTGGCATTCCATGGTTGGTGGGATTAATCGAGTTTATTGTGATGCTATTGACCACCGACACGACCTGGAATCGTCGCCATAATGAAGGCAAGCCCGCTGGACCATCCGATAAGTCTAGTGGTGTTGTTATCGTCATCGCTGTGGTCGTGGGCTTCTTTTTTATGATTGCTATTGTAGGAATTTTGGCAGCCATTGCTATTCCTGCTTATCATGACTATACGGTTAGAGCTAAAATTGCAGCTACCTTTAGTGAAGTGAAACCCGTGCAAACGGAGTACAGTAAGTTTTATCAACAGCATGGACTGCTTCCAGACAGCAACATAATGATTGGTTTGGATGATCCTTTAATAACACCTTCTCAAGCTCGCATTCAGGTTAACGAACAAGGCATCGAAGTGTTGTTTGCCAACAAAGCAATCGAAGGGAAAACCATACTCTTTGTGCTTAGCGAAGAAGATGTGGGTTTGGTGTGGGATTGTCGCGGTGGTTCTTTAGATAAAAAATATCGCCCAGCGAACTGCCGCTAAAAAAGTAAAGGTACGCAATGAGTGCGTCCTGATAAAAGCGACATCAAGCGACTGTGTAAAATTAAAACCCTGGCTTATCACCAGGGTTTTTCTTTTGTGTTTATTGCTGCAAGAATTCCTGAGTTGAAGAGATGGTAGCATAAGCAAAACCTAGCGCTGCCATCACAGCTGTTTGAACTTCTTCGGCAGCGACGGTAGCCCCATTGAATTCAAGGTCGTGAGTCGCACAGGCATCATGGATAACGGTACACTGATAGCCAAAGTCAGAGGCGGCTCGAGTGGCTGCTTCGACGCAGTTATGTGTCATAGCGCCGATGATCACAAGGTTTGTGATGCCTTTGGCATCAAGCACCGACTTTAATTCGGTATTTAAGAAGGCATTCACTTGATGCTTAACAACCACCGTTTCTTTACTATCCGGTGCGACTAATGAATGAATTTGGGCACCTTCTGATCCAGCGACAAAGAAAGGCGCATCATCGGACTCAAATTCGTGGCGAATATGTATGACATGGTCATTTCGTTGACGAAACTCAGTAATCAGTTTGGCTGCGTTATCGGTCGCTTGATTAATTCCTTTTAGCGGCCATTTTCCTGTCTCGAAGTAGTCATTTTGTAAGTCGATCACTAATAAAGCTGTGTTAGACATGGTTTGTCTCCTTTGTGGGTTATTTGTGGGTACGGAAGCTATTATTGGTGATTCGGTGACGCTATACTAAAGTCATAACTGGCATAAAAGGTGGCAAAAGTGACAAAAGCCAAAGCGTCGGATGAGAAAAGCATTGTTGTAGGAGTTTTGGACTATCCCGGAGCGATGCAGTCAGCTATCTATGGCTGGAAAGAGATGTTCCAGTTGGCTAATCAAGTGTGTGCCCAGCAAGCAGTTACCAGCCGGTTCGAAACTCATATTTTGTCCCACCAGACACTCTCAAGTAACGAAAACAGTACTAATGGGCTTCAAGTGCTGGTGCTTCCTCCCATTGTAGAGGATGAGTATTATCTCGAACCTGAGCCTGAGCTGGTTAACACCCTGTTGGGCTATCATGCTCAAGGAACCTTGTTGTGTTCGGCCTGTGCTGGCTCTTTTATTATTGCTGCAACGGGGTTATTAGATGGCCGAAAAGTCACAACGCATTGGGACTTTGCCGAACAATTTGCGAATAAGTTTCCTCAAGTTGAATTAGACATTAATCAGATATTGATTAATGACCAAGACATCATCACGGCGGGTGGGTTGATGTCGTGGATTGATTTAGGCCTCGAGTTGGTGGCTCAATTTGTTCGCCCGGATATTATGCGTCTGCTAGGGCAATTATTAATTGTTGATACTGGTGCTCGTGAGCAGCGTTACTATCAACGGTTTCATGCCAAGCTGAATCATGGTGATGAAGCGATTGTTAAAGTTCAACACTTTATGCGCCAGCATCTTCATCAGTCGGTTACCATCGCTCAACTAGCCGAGCATTGTTTTTTAACAGAGCGAACGTTTTTGCGTCGCTTTGTAAAAGCAACAGGAATCAAACCCACCCAATATATGCAACGTTTACGTGTGCAGGTAGCGTGTGAGTTGCTGGAGTCAACCTCTCAAACTTTTGAAAACATTGCTTCTCAATTAGGCTACGAGGATGCAAGTGCTTTCAGAAAAATATTTGTTCGAGTGATGGGGCTAACGCCGCGAGAATTTCGACGGCGTTTTAGTACTGCAGAGGAGCCTTGAGAGGCGTCTTAAGAGAGGCCTTAGTTTTTCGCAGGCATGTCGTCTGTAAGTACCATGGCGATGACCATCGACACCTGCTAAGCTAATCTTTATAAAATCAAGAAATTAGGAATTTCTATGGGCATTTTTGTTTGGACCATGTTGATCGCTGGTGTTGTAGGAGGAAGCGTTAACTACGTTTTATCGAAACCAGATAAGTGGAATGGTTTTGATTGGGCCGTTGCCGCTTTTGTTGGTGTGGTCGCTGCATTTCTGGTGCCTTTGTTTTTAAAAATCAGTGATAGTCAGCTGATTGGCAATTTAACAAAAGATAACCCACCCGTTGAAGACATGCTGGTGTTTATTGGATTTTGTCTTTTGGCTTCTATTTCTTCTCGACAATTTATTGAATCTCTTTCTGATAAGGTGTTACGAGAAGTTCGTCAGGCACAAAGGAAAGCCGAAGAAATTGAAGGCGATGTTAAGGGATTAGAGTCAAATATGAAAGGCTTGGAGCAAAACGTAACGCCAGTATTAGATACTTTTACTGAAGAAGATAGCATTGATGAAACTTCAGAAGCTGTCGAGGTCAGTGAATTAGGTCAACAAGTATTGCAAGCCTTAGTAGAACATCCCAAGTTTACATTACGCTCGGTTAATGGTGTTAAAACGACACTTGCAAAACTGCAAGTTGATATTAGTGCTCAAAAAGTTCATGAGCAGCTTGACCTGTTGGTTTCTCTGGGACTCGCTGTCGAAATTCCTGGTAAAAAAGGCATTCGCTGGTCGATCACTCACCGTGGAAAGCAAGTTCTTTCTTGAGCGAGACTAGAGGCCGTCGACGAAAGGTCAACAGCCTCTAATGATTCAGTGTCATTGAGTTTTTGAGTAGATAGAGTGCTTCTTTTTCTAACTGTCGTGTTCGTTCAGTGCTCAATCCTATTACTGTAGATATTTCCCGGTACGATAAAGTTTCTCCACTCTTTAGTCCGTAGCGCATAATAACTAACACCTGCAATCGTTTAGGTAATTTACTGATATGTCGCACTAACATTTTCTTTGTGATTAATAGATCATCTGGCTGTCGAGTCTTTGATGGTAGAGTGTCAATGAAACTTCCTGTCGAATAATATCGATTTTCCTGGTCTAAGGATTGATCTGGTAAAGCGCACTTAAATAATTGGTTTATTTTTTCCTCCGAAAAGCCGAGTGATTTTTTTGCCTCTGATCGTTTTTTTGAGTTCGAGTAATCTTCTGGTGTTTGAAATTGGCGCAGCAGTAATAGCATATCATCAACGACTTTTTCTGACTTTCTTACCAGGCTACCTTGACGTCTAACATACGCTGTAATGCTTTGTTTTATCCACCACCAAGCATAGGTAGAAAAACGGGTGTCTTTGTCCAAGTCATATCGATCAATGGCTTTGAGTAAACCGATGTTACCTTCTTGAATCAAATCCATCAGCGGAAGCTTTAAAAAGTTATGCTCTTTTGCAATGCGAATGACCAGTCGTAGGTTTCTGTAAGCAATGGTATTAATTTTTTGTTGTATTCGATTTTCTATGGATTCAATAATAGAATGACACTCTCGACAGCTCGGTTGAAATAAGGTGTCAGAAAGCTCTGGTAGTTTATTCATATTATGGGCTAATGCTTCCACGGCTTCTATTGAGTGGAGATGATGGACTCCATTCCATGAAAGGAATTTTAAGCTATTCGAGTGGCCTTCTCGTAGTTGAGTGAGTTTGCGAAACAGTTGTTGTTCTTCTGCAGCACTCAACAAGGGGTAACGAGCTACGGCTTCGGTGTATTGACTGAGTCCATCATTATCAGAGACTAGGATGGGATATCGCTTAACATCGCTTTTCATTAACAACTCGCATTCAGATATATTTCCTTTTTTTACGTGAGTATTGCTCCATTGGTTTAGTGCGGGCGTAGTACCTGTTACACAGATGTTAAACATGTATAAGCTATGTCTACAAAAGAACGAAATTTGTCTATTGGTACTGTCGCTCGACTCGTTGGGATTTCTCCCCACGCGCTGCGAGTATGGGAGTCGCGCTACAAAGTCAATCTGTCTCACCGCGCTGAGAATGGTCGGAGAATTTATGACGCAGGCAGTGTAGAACGCCTAAAGCTCATTAAGCGGGCTCTTGACTTAGGTTATGTTGTTTCCGAAGTCATCCATCTTTCGATGACCGAGCTGTCTTCTTTTACTTACGCACAAGAGGAGCCCTTTGGCATCGATAAGCATAAGCGAGGGGTATTAATATTTGGCGATCATCTGTCGCACCTGTTATTTCAAAGTCGTGTGAGCTTTTACTATCACAGTGTTAATAAACTTTCGGAAGTTGCCGAATTTTGTAGTCATTCTTCGGCCTTTGTAAGTGCTTTGGTGATGGAGTTTAGTGATATCAATGATGAGATAGAAGAGTTGCTTTATTCCATTTTTATCACGATGAAAGGCAAACCTGTGGTCATATACTCACCAAACCTGGAACCTGAACGGCATCAGCGCCTGGTTAATGCTGGCATTCAAGTAGAAATGGCGGACGTTGATGAGGGGGTGCTGTCTAAACTACAGGCTCTGCTTGCAGAAAAAACGGACATTCAACGCAACAAGCATAAGCCTTCTTTTCTCGATCATCAGCAGATACAGGCTTTATTGAATCATCAATCATCAGTGCAGTGTCAGTGCCCGCAGCATCTGGCGGATCTCTATATGAGTATCGACAAGTTTATTCAATACAATGCTTATTGTGAACGTAAGTCGCCAAAAGACACGGCGATTCATTCCTACTTAAAAGAAGTGTTATATGATTTGCGGAGCCGATTGGTGAGTGCAACCTACGATGTGGCAGCTATGGATGGCATAGTGCTTAATGAAGATCGCTGAGCCTATGTGAACCAGGTGTTCAATATCGAACACTCGCTGTTTTGGGTTGTGTTCGATAACGAACAAAGGATCTCAGCTATCGCAGGGATATGATTTTATCTTATTGATAAATAAGGAAATTATTTAAAAGTAAAACTTGGCATGAAATGTGTTAACTAGTAATACAACATCAATGAACATAAGAATGCCAGGTAAACTATGGATCGACCAATCAGTCGCCAAGCACAGCGCAAACATCAGTGGCAGAGTCTACGCAAAGTGGCTATTCCAGTGGCTGTTATCGCGATTTTAATCAGCTTAGTATGGCAAGGACTCAAGCCATCGATCAATCGGGATGAGATCATGACCGCTGTGGTAAAAGCCGGAGATCTCAACTCGACAATTTCAACCAGTGGATTTGTACGTCCTCTTGTCGAAGAAAGCATCGCGTCCGAAATCAACAGTCAGGTTGATAAAGTCTGGGTTAATGCCGGACAGTCAGTAACAAAAGGCACTTTGTTGATGTCGCTTGATAACACCCGTGTCGCTCTTGAGATTAATCGACTTAAAGAACAGATTGCACTCAAGGAAAACAATATTGAGAGTCGCCAGTTAGATGCGCGTAAACAGATCAATCGTGAAAAAAGTCGTCTGGAATTGTTAGAGGTGGACTTAGACAGCCGCAAAACTCGATTACAGCGATTAGAACAACTCGGTGGTATTGGTGCGACGTCTAAACATGATATGCAAGAAGCTCGATTGAATGTAAAGCGAACCACTATCGAAATCCGCCAGATAAAACAGTCGGTCAAAGATTTGACCGCATCCACCAACTCAGAAATTGCTGGTATTAAGCTAGAAAAATCCATCTTGCAAAAATCTTTGGCAGAGCAAGAGCGTTTATTGGATGACACCCAGATTTTAGCTCCCCGTGACGGCACTGTGACCTGGTTAAAGCAACAAGAAGGTGCAGCAGTATCGGAAGGCGAGACCTTAATTAAGATTGCTGATATGAGCCAGTTTCATATTGAAGCGAGTATCAGTGATTTTTATTCCCCTCAGTTGAGCAATGATATGCCTGTGCAAGTGCAAATTGGAGAAGACTATCTGACAGGCCAGGTAGTGTCCATTATTGCTGCCAATAAAGAAGGCGTTTTAAATCTCAGGGTTGAGTTAGAACAAAACTCGAGTTCCTTGTTGAGAGCATCTCAGCGAGTGGATCTGGAACTGATCACGGGTGTTGAAAAGGACACTTTACTAGTAGAGAAGGGCCCTTTTGTTAATGGGGCAGGATCTCATGAAGTTTTTGTGATTCAAAATTCTACTGTCAAAAAAGTACAGGCCAGGATAGGTGCTTCGAATCAAAACTATTTTCAAGTGGTTAAGGGCTTAAGCGCTGGTGATGAAATCATTATTTCTAACGTCGAGAGCTTTAAACATCTTAACGAATTTGCGATTAATTAGGTGAACACAATGATAAAACTAAACAATGTAAACAAAACATACTTTACCGATAAAATTGAAACCATTGCGCTGCATAATATTAGCCTGGAAGTTGAGACGGGGGAGTTTGTCTCAATCATGGGCCCTTCAGGTTGTGGAAAAAGCACGCTGCTCAATATTATTGGTTTACTCGACAAGCCTAATGAAGGCAGCATCACTCTTGAACAAGAGAACGTTGAGCAATACAAAGAAAAACAGCTGGCAAAAATCCGTAACGAAAAAATAGGATTTATCTTTCAAGGGTTCCACCTGATTCCTGAGTTAAGAGTCATTGATAATGTGGAACTGCCGCTATTGTATCGAAAAATATCATCTAAAAAACGTCGTGAATTGGCACTGGAAGCTTTAGAGAAAGTAGGCTTATCAGCACGCAGCCATCACTTTCCGTCACAGTTATCGGGCGGACAACAACAACGAGTAGCGATAGCCCGAGCCATTACCGGAAAACCCAGTTTGCTACTTGCAGATGAGCCTACCGGAAACCTGGACAGTCACATGGGTGACGAAATCATGCAGATCCTCGAAGACCTTAACAAGAACGAGAACACTACGATTATTATGGTGACTCACGACGATGATGAAGCCAAAAGAACCGACCGACTCATTCGTGTGTTTGACGGACAGTTGATTCATTAAGGGGAATAGGATGTTTAAAAACTATTTGATTATTGCTCTAAAGGTATTTCAAAAGCGTAAGTTCTTTACCTTTATCAACCTGTTTGGGATTGTGTTGACCATGTCAGTATTAGTGGTTGGCTTAACATTGTTAGAAAATTATATATATCCTGGGCATGCAGAAAAAAATCATGACAATATGTTATCGGTTTCTTACTTAAGAGCTCTGAATAAAGAGAGAACTCAGTCAAGTAGCTCTGATCCGGGTTATTATTTTTTAAATAAATACGTAAAGCCATTAAAATCGGCAGACAAAGTCTCTATATTTTCTAGTCCCAGAATGGTTAGTGTTTATCTGGATGGGCAGCAAGTAAAAAGCCGAATGCGCTTAACGGACGCTGATTACTTTTCTATATTAGATTTTAACTTTAAGCAAGGAAGTGCTTATCAGCAGGACGATTTTGAGCAGGGGCGAAGTGTTGCGGTTATTAATCAACATACAAAGTCATTGCTTTTTAATGATGGGAATGCGATTGGAGAGAAAATCAAGTTTGACGAAAAGGTATTTACGGTTGTCGGTGTGGTCGATAATGTGAGCTTGTTAGAACAAGATGCATACTCTGATATTTGGGTTCCTTATACGACAGCTCCCAGTAGCAGCTATAAAACAGACTTTATGGGAGGCTGGGGTGCACTGATTTATGTGGATTCAGAAGATAAACGACAGTTTATTCAAAGTGAGTATATCAATGCATTGAAGAATCATTTTGAGCCCTATGCATCTACAGGCAGTGACACTGTCTATGCGACTGTTTATTCTACAGCGGATACAAAGTTTTCTCGACTGGCTCGGGATATCAATAATAGCCGAACGTTTGATACGGGGGACGATCAATTATTGTTGATGCTAGGTTTGATTGCCATTGCGTTTATGTTGTTACCCAGTATCAATATGATCAACTTAAATGTCAGCCGAATTTTGGAGCGTTCTACAGAAATTGGTGTACGCAAATCCTTTGGGGCTTCTTCTGGGCATCTGGTCATTCAGTTTTTGATTGAAAATATATTACTGACTCTGATTGGCGCTGCAGTGAGCCTGATAATAAGTATAGGTATCTTGGAATATATTGAATATCTGGGGCTTATTCCCTATGCAGAGTTGTCGATCAATACTTCTGTTGTGGTTATTACCTTGGTGTTATCGATATTTTTTGGGACTCTTAGTGGTATTTATCCTGCTTATCGAATGTCTAAGTTAAACCCTGTTATTGCTTTGAAAGGAGCCGCGTAATCATGTTTTCTCATATTCTTAAATTGATATGGAATAGAAAAAGAAATAATGCACTGATGATCACAGAGATTGCGATTGCCTTTATTGTGGTATTGATGATTTCGGTTTTAGCGGTGAGTAATTACCGAAACTATCAAGTCCCTTTGGGCTATGAGTGGCAAGATCACTGGCAAATTTCGTTAGGTATATCGGGTGGTTGGTCTACTGATACTAACCGCGAAACATTGCGCCAAATGATTGCGGCCCTGAAGAGTCAGGAGGCCATTGATTCGGTAGGGGTTGTAAAGGAGCCCTTGTTTTTCAATTCTGTTTGGCAAAGCTCTACACGTTCTGATGACCGATTGATTACATTTAATGCCAATACTTTAGATGATGAAGCCTTTGAGACATTGTCTGTAAACTTTCTGGCTGGCCGAGCCTTTGATGAAAGAGATAACGGCCAAGGTTATCGACCTGTTATTGTTAATCAATTATTTGTCGATACTTATTTTAGCAATGGAGATGCTCTAGACAAATTGATGCCAGGAGATAATGCTAACGGAGGTACTTTGCCGCGAAAGATTATCGGTATTGTTGAAGAGTTCAGACAGTATGGTGAGTTAGCAAAACCTGTTCCTTATGTCATCAGTCGCTTTGATATCGCGACAGGTCACCAACCTTCTGCCATTGTCATAAAAGTTAAAGAGGGAACCGACATAAACTACGAACAGCATTTGTCTACGTTACTAAAAGGCATTGCGCCAGAATGGCACTTTAGTTTTGTGACATTGAAATCTCAACGCAGTCAAAGTATCGAGAATGAGCTAACGCCATTAATTGTATTGTCAATTGTCGCCTTGTTCTTTGTCATTATGGTTGCTCTGGGGTTATTTGGTGTTCTATGGCAAAATATTACGCGCCGTACACAGGAAATCGGTTTGCGCAGAGCCATTGGGGCAAGTGCAATGAGTGTTCATCAGCAGATCATTGGTGAGCTGATGATGTTGGCAGCTTTTGGTATACTTGCAGGTTTGGTGCTGGCGATACAGGTGCCCTTGTTAGGACTCTTCCCTGAGTTAGACTGGTTTAGCTTTTGGGTGAGTTTTGCAATAGCGGTAGCGGTCATACTCAGCCTGTCTTTTGTTTGTGCTTTGTATCCCAGTAAGATGGCTACTCGCATTGACCCTGCATACGCTTTGCATTACGAATAGTTATCATAATCTTTTTAGGGCTTGCGACCAGCGATTGCTGGTTGCAGGTTTGATTTAAATTAAAGGCCAAAAGGCTCTAATATCCACTTTGCATGGCTTATGAATATGAAGCAGTTTAATATCTTAGTTGTTGATGATGATTATTCCGTCACCACCTCCATAGCGCTTTTATTAAAGCAGCAAGGCATGCGTCCCTTTAAAGCTTCTTCTCACGATGAAGCGCTTGCCATATTACGTAGTGAAATCATTCATTGCGTGATTCAAGATATGAATTTTTCTCGTTCAACCAGTGGGCTAGAAGGGCTGGCCCTACTTAAGGCCATCAAACAGCAAAATGCAGAAGTGCCCGTTATTTTATTAACTGCCTGGGGCTCCATTGAACTCGCAGTCGAAGGCATGAAGCATGGGGCTGCGGATTTTATGAGCAAGCCCTGGGACAATGAACACTTGGTGCGAACCCTCGAAACAACACTTTCATTGTGCAAAGAACAGCAACGCGACGAACTCCAACGTCAGGAGCTCGATGAACTCTATGATTTTTCTGGCATCATCGGTTGCCACCCCAGCTTGACCAAAGTTTTGCAGACTATCGGGCGGGTCGCTAATACTGATGCTTCAGTATTAATTCTGGGTGAAAGTGGAACGGGCAAAGAGTTGATTGCCGACGCTGTGCATAATAATAGCGCTCGACGTGCAAAAGAAATGGTTAAAGTAAACTTGGGTGGAATCAGTTCGTCATTGTTTGAAAGTGAGATGTTCGGGCATGTTCGTGGTGCTTTTACCGATGCTCGCTCGGATCGCGAAGGACGTTTTGCTCTAGCCAATGAGAGTACGATATTTTTGGATGAAATTGGCGATCTTGATAAGAGTTCTCAAGTTAAACTATTGCGTATATTGCAAGACCAATCCTTTCAACCTGTTGGTTCTTCGAAAACCTTAAGAGCGAACGTTCGAGTGGTTTCTGCAACCAACTGTGATTTAAATGAGATGGTTGCTGCAGGCACTTTTCGTGAAGACTTGCTCTTTCGTTTAAACCTGATCACAGTGCACTTGCCGCCGCTGCGAGAACGCAAATCGGATATCCCTTTACTGGTTGAACATCATCTTAATCGAGTGAGTCAATTGTATGGTCTTGAGCCACTTTCTATTGAGGCTTCGGCCATGCAATGGCTCCAGCAGCAACCCTGGCCAGGGAACATTCGTGAGTTGACTCAAACCATCGAAAGAGCCATTCTTATGTCTAATAAAACTCATCTGGGCTTGGCCGATTTTCAGGTGCCTGTTCCCAGTGAGTCAACTTCAGACACTGAGGCTTTGCCCGAAGTGGGATCAATGACCTTAAGCGAGATGGAGCAAGCCATGATCAAGCAGGCGTTAGAAGCTTATGATGGCAATATCAGCCGTGTGGCCGATGCTTTGGGGGTTAGCCGCTCGGCTCTTTATCGACGCTTAGAAAAATATGAGATCAATGGATGAGGTTTCAAACCAAAGTTTATCTGGCAAACGTTGTTCTACACTTATCATTACTCGGTTTTTGTATCTATATCGTCGGTGAGCAACGTTTGCTATTAGTATTTGCCGAGGTTTTTTTATTGCTTTCGTTCTTTGTGTTTCTGTATTTTATTCGCAAAATGACGGAGCCACTTTATTATATTGATACCTTAAAAAGCTTTATTAAAGAAAAGGAATACAGTTCTCGTTTTAGTAAAGTGGGACAGCAAGATTTAGATGATCTGATTGTGCTTTTTAATCGTATGTTGTCGCAACTCTATGAAGAGCGTTTACAACTAGGAGAGAAAAAAGGCATATTACAAAAGCTGATTGAAGATACTCCAATGGGTATTGTTATTCTCGATTTTGATGGTCTTATTTCTGATCTGAATCCTGCCGCCTCGGCTATTTTATCGAGTCAAATTGAGAAGGTAAAAGGCGCGAGCATTGCCAGCATTCAGGGCGAACTGGCCGAAAAAATGGCGGCTATCTCACTGGGCGTGACACAAACTTTTAATGATGCCTCGGGAGCCCGTTATCGAGTACAACATGCGCAGTTTGTGGAGCGAGGTTTTCATCGTCGTTTTTATCTGATCACTGAGCTAACTCAAGAGGTGACACGCTCGCAAAAAGATACTTACGATAAGCTGATCCGCGTAATGTGCCACGAGATTAACAACACCATTGGCGCAACGGGCTCGCTGTTGCAGTCCTGCTTTCATTATCAAGAACAAATTAAACCAGAAGATCGAGACGATTTTACTGATGCTTTGGGGATTGCCATAGAGCGAACTCAGAGCCTCAATCAGTTTATGCAGCGTTATGCTTCTCTGGTAAAAATTCCAACACCAGAACTGGCTTCTTTTAAACTGGGAGAAGTGCTTAGCAATATGTCGCTACTGTTTCAATCTCAACTTGAAGCCGGTGATATCAAATTGCAACTAACATTGATTGATGATGACCGGGTTTTAGGTGATCAAAATCTGTTGGAGCAAGTCGTCGTTAATATTTTTAAAAATGCCATGGAAGCTATCGACCATGACGGATTGATTCGAGTCGAAATTCAGCCATTAGGTGAACAGTTGCAGCTTAAGGTGATCGATAGTGGTGAAGGGATTGCTGAAGCGATGGAAGGACGTTTATTTACGCCTTTTACGACCACCAAACAAAAAGGGCAGGGCATTGGCCTGATTTTCGTTCGAGAAGTATTAGAAGCGCACGGCTATACGTATTCTCTGGTTAATAACGAACAAGAAGCAGGAGCCTGCTTTTCGATCTTATTCAACAGACCCTAATTATGTAACTGCGATAGCAAAACAAGAGTACTTAATGCAGCAACGATGCCTACTACGTGATATTTTCCCCAGTGTTTAAGCTCGTGCACCAGAGAGTGGCTGTGATCATGGCCATGTTCGTGGCTATGTTTGTGAGGTTGGTGAATTAATACATGCAGTAAAGTGCCTGCAACAAAGGATTGCATTAAGGCAAACGCTTCGCTGGTTAAAGTGTCTTCTAGTTGTAGCCCTAAAACGGAGCCAAACAAAGTAAAGATACCCAGAGAAGCGAGACCCATCCACACGCCTTTATTACCAAAGATAGGACGTAACAGCATCAGAATCATTAAAGCAACGGGAACACGATGTATCAGAATGGCCAGCGCCAGCCATTTTGACGAAGATTCTATATGTTCATATTCATTAAGCATGGCGCCATCGATCATGGCGTGAACAAGCAGACCGCAAATGCCAATCAGTAGAGTGACCTGATGAGTACTATCCGCCGCTTTGCGAAACAGCTTTTCAATAAGGGAAGGGCCACTTAGGCCAAGCAGGATCAGAGGGATTGTAATCCAGCCTGCGTTTGAATAGGAAAGTGGAATAATTTCAAATAGGACGATACCGCCCAAAACAACGATCAAAAAGCTCGCCAGGGTGTGTTCGAATGCTTGCTTGCCTCGCGATAATCGCTCAAGCAGAGGCGCAATCACCAGTACTAATAAACTTAAAAATGTATAAAACATAGTGTCCAACAGGCGAGTAAAAAGAGAAGTTCGTCAAACTATTGGGAACTCGAATACGGGGCACAGAAGATCGCGATACCGCGGTGGGCTCAGTATTCCATGTACGTAATGTCGACTATTACGAGTAAGCTCTGACAAAAAGTAGCGGCATTCTACTGTAACAATGCCGCTACGCCAACAATGTTACAACATTTTTCCTGGGTTCATGATGTTATGAGGATCAAAGACAGCTTTGATTTGCTTCATCATGGCAATTTCTGCTTCCGAGCGGCTGTAGGGAAGGTAGTTTTTCTTGGTCAATCCAACACCATGCTCAGCAGAAACACTGCCTTTCATTTGCTGGATTTCAGTAAAGATCAGGCCATTCACTTTTTCGCATTCGGTGACAAACTCATCAACGGATAAATCCGCTGGTTTCAGAATGTTCAGGTGTAAATTACCATCGCCGATATGGCCAAACCAGATGATCTCAAAATGCGGGTATTTTTCTTTAACAATGCCGTCGATTTGGCTTAGGAACTCGTTCACACGAGAGGGCACAACCGACACATCGTTCTTATAAGGAGTGTATTGACTGATAGACTCCGAGATACGCTCGCGCAGTTGCCATAGCTGTTCTGCTTGTGTTTCGCTCTGGCTGATGACGCCATCAAGAATATGGCCATCTTCCATTACGGTTTCGAAGCAGCCGAGTGCGGTTTCCAAGGTTTCTTCTGAGCTATTCTCGAATTCAATTAATACATAGTAGTTAGAAGTAGTTTCGAAAGGTCGTTGTAATTCGTGATGGGCCAAAACCTTCTGTAATGCTTCTTCAGAGAAGAACTCAAAAGCGGTAAGTGACAGTTGTTGTTGGAATTTTTCCATCACAGGATAAACATCTTGCAGTTCATCAAGCCCTAATACAAACACAGTGAGATCATTTGGCTTATTGGTCAGCTTCATGGTGGCTTCAACAATAATCCCTAAAGTGCCTTCACTGCCGACAAATAAATGACGTAGGTCATAGCCAGTGGCATTCTTTACCAAGCCATGGTTCAGCTCTAGCAAATCACCTGTACCGGTGATGACTTTAAGCCCCATGACCCAATCTCGAGTCATACCCCAGCGGATCACCTTAATGCCGCCCGCATTGGTGGCAATGTTGCCGCCAATCTGGCTGGAGCCTGCAGAAGCAAAATCGACTGGGTAGTAAAGACCTTGATCGTCAGCAAAATTCTGTAGCTGCTCAGTGATAACACCGGCGCCTACAGTGACGGTTTGGTCAACAGCATTGAAGTTGTCGATATGATTAATGCGATCCAGTGACAAAACGATCTCGCCGTTGTTAGCAACAGCGCCGCCACTTAAACCTGTTCGACCACCAGAAGGAACCAGGTTGACCTTGTTTTCGATGGCCCATTTGACGACTGCTTGTACTTCGTCAATGGAGCCTGGGCGCACTATGGCTTGAGCAGAAGGGGTAAATATCTTGCTCCAGTCTTTGCCGTATTCTTGACGATCAGACTCGTCGGTTAAAACCTGCTTGTCACCTACGATAGCGATAAGTGCGTCTAAATTAACCTGATTCATGGTGTTCCTGTAGTGTTCGGTAGTAATGTTAACTGATGCTGTGTTTGCCGCGGCATCAAAGGCAGTGGAGTGCCATTGAGCCAGGCATCAAATCCTGCGCGATAATAGGGGGAGAGCGGATGACCTGATTGTCCCCCCGGCATGTGAAAAATGCCTTCGCTTTCGGCACCTGGAGATACCACGATGCGTTGCGAAGCGCCAAACGATGGACCTTGTACTCGAGGAACATTATAGTCGCCTGGCATTTCGTGGCGAGGATAATCCAGATATTTCGCCAGTATCGGCAACCCTTGAGTAAAGGGATGGCGAATATTCAACTGATTGAACTGTCCCCAACGGTAGTCCGAAAAATCTTTTTTATCACCTGGCAGCTTTTCGATGGCCAAATCTACGGCGCGCAAAAAGACGCTATTATAGTCGCTAAAGCCTTCTGGTAAAAACCCTGAAGGCTGTTCCTTTACCAATAACCATAACGAATACTCATATTGATTCGAATAATAGACCAGAGAGTGTTTGGCATCCGCACTCAATTGTTTACTCCAGTCGGCCAGTAACAGACGAGAAAGCTGTGTACGATATTGCCGAATCAGCGTGTAGCCAACCTGATCCGCATCGGCATGGCCATTCCAGTTGGCAATGTGATCACGAAAAGTGCGTCGCAACGGGTTGGCGCTAAAATCTTTTTCTTTTAGTAGCGATATCAGTTGATCACGCCAGCGCAAATAGAGCTCTGAGCGGCTATCGAGCTGGACTTTCAGCAGGTCTTCTTCGTTGGCCTGTGACATGCGCAACAAGTTGTCTCGGATCTGTTTGGCACGTGTGCCTAATGCGTAACCTCCATCACCGATTTTTGCTAGTTCGCTACCACCCACCACGCGGCTGTTGGCGGTCCATAAAGCGCCTTGTGGCGGGTTAATGACCTTGGGGTAGTGCTGTGGTTCTAGCCATTTTAATTCGCCATCTTTATGCAACAGGTTTGCAAAGGGATTCGCGGCCAGAAGGCTTTGTTGAGGTAGAGGGCCTATGATGGTCCAGCCGATATTACCGTTGCTGTCTCCAACCAGCATATTCTGCGCTGGCATAGCAGAACGATTAGCCACTTCGATGGCTTGTTCTACATTCTGGGCATGGATCATCTCTTTTATATGCATATTAACGGCTTGTGGGGCATGAGCGACCCACATAAACGACCAGGCTTTGTCGGCGGTCTGCTCTAATACAGGACCAAACAGAGATTCTTTGACAGTGATATTGCGAGCAGGCTGTCCTTTGATACGAATGGTTTCTTCATGAGTGACGAACTCATGCCATTGTCCTTCGTATTGATAGCGACTGGGATTTTGTCGATCGAGAGTTAACTCGAATACATCAGAGTAGTCGCCATAGCTGTTAGTAAAAGCCCAGGCAATATGTCCGTTAGAGCCAGCTACCATAAAAGGTGCGCCTGGCAGTGTCACGCCCACAACCTGTTCAAAAGAGTCTGTAGGATAATCAATGACCGCTTTGTACCAGATGTTGGGCACGCCCAGGCTAAGGTGCATATCGCCAGCCAATACGGCTTTGCCATTGTAACTACGAGCACCTGCAATGATCATATTGTTACTGCCGTGCTTACGATTCGCTAAGCCCCATTCCTGGCTCATCGAAACGGTCTCTTGTGTATTGGCAAATGACTGACTTAATGGCGGTATGGTGGGCAAACTGAGCTGAGTATCGTCAATAGGTGCATCAAACGCTGTGCCTTGAGGTACCAAAAAGTTAAATAATTGCGCTGGAAGGTTATTGAATGCTTGTTGTAGCACTTTCTCTCTCTCAACACTGGAGTCTTGCAGACTTAAGTACATGGCATACACCGTGAGAATGGTGTCTTCTGGTTGCCAAAGGGCGGGGCGTTGAGATTCAAATTGAGTTGCCGGGTCCAGGCTTAGCAGCCAATATTCAAAGGGCTTGCTGCCTAATTGCTGCAAACCATCATTGACGCCAAGTGTATAGCGCTCCAGCAATTCGAGGTCTTGAGGAGGCAACTGTTGCAAAAGGGTTTGTGCGCGATGACGAAAACGATGAGGGCGTAATTTCATATCGTAATCGAGCGTACTTTTGCCGACTAATTCCGATAATTCACCCGCAGCGCTACGGCGCAGCATATCCATCTGGAAAAAGCGTTCCTGAGCATGGATAAATCCTAAAGAATAAACGAGATCGAGAGGGGTTTGAGCTTCGAGAGTGGGCACGCCCAGAGTGTCACGCTGAATGGTAACGGGCGCTGATAAATGCGCCACTGCCAGCTCACCATCGTAGGTCGCCAAGCTGGCATTCAGTTGGTAATAAGCAAAAACAACAATGCCGGAAATAAGAATAAATGTCGTTGAAAATAACCAGAGGATAAGACGGAGCATCAGAGGACGCTTCTTTTTGTTTTGAAACAATGAGCGTTTTTTATTCATGTTATGGCTTCTATGCTGTAGCAACGCAAGAGCGGCAAGCGTTGTGTTTAGATAAGCCTATCCTAACACGAGAAACATTTGTCAAGAAGTTGATTTGAAAGAGAATTTTGGTAAGCAAAGACAAAAGAAAAGAGTTGGAGTGGTGGGCGCTACTGGACTTGAACCAGTGACCCTCGCCTTGTAAGGGCGATGCTCTCCCAACTGAGCTAAGCGCCCACTCCGTAAGAACGAGGCGAATTGTAGAGAAGCTTTGCAGGGCGGTCAACCATTATTTGAAAAAATAGTGCATTTCATTAAAAAAGAAGAAAAACGCTTTAAATTTATACATTTAGCTCACCTATCTGCGCTAATTTTGAGCATCTTAATTAGGTATTTTAAAGTGGGTTAAAGAGAAACTTATTTTGTCAGGCAAATGTGAACCGACAACAGAAAAGGCAAAATGAATAGTTTATAAGTCAATAGATAAACGGATAGCGGAGTTGTGTTTGGATATATTGAATATAGAGATTACGAGGGATGTAATAAAAGAAAAGAGATGGAGTGGTGGGCGCTACTGGACTTGAACCAGTGACCCTCGCCTTGTAAGGGCGATGCTCTCCCAACTGAGCTAAGCGCCCACTCCGTAAGAACGAGGCGAATTGTAGGGAAGCATCGGCCATCGGTCAATAACTTTTTTCACTTTTTTTACAGTCTGAGCGAATTTAGTCCAATTTGATGTAAAAAGGGCCAATGTTCGTTCATTCCTGCGTCATTTTGCTATCACTTGAGCTATCTTAATTGAAACTTTAATAAGAGCCTTTGTATAACAGCAGGCGCTGTCAAAAAACGACAAATAAATTTTTTGAGATGCTTCGTGGGCTTGGTAGAATGTGCGCAACTTTATTGCAGGAAGAAAAAACGATATGTCAGTCATTACTCGATTTGCACCCAGTCCAACAGGATATCTTCACGTTGGTGGCGCGCGAACCGCTTTGTACAGTTGGTTACACGCAAAAAAAAATAACGGTCAGTTTGTATTACGTATTGAAGACACTGATCGAGAGCGTTCCACTGATGAAGCCGTTCAAGCGATTTTGGATGGTATGAAATGGTTGCAACTTGAACATGATTTAGGCCCTTATTACCAGACTCAGCGCTTTGACCGCTATAAAGAAGTCATTCAGCAGCTGTTGGATGAAGACAAAGCCTATCCATGCTTCTGTTCACGAGAGCGATTGGATGAGTTGCGAGAGCAACAAATGGCGAACAAAGAAAAGCCTCGATATGACGGTTGTTGCCGAAAACTAGCCGCAGATGAGCGTGACATGTCTCAGCCTCATGTGATTCGTTTTAAAAATCCAGAGACTGGCGCTGTGGTTTGGGATGATGCGGTAAAAGGCGAGATCTCAATCAACAACGAAGAGTTAGACGATTTGATCATTGCTCGTACCGATGGCACACCCACTTATAATTTTACCGTTGTTGTTGATGATTGGGATATGGGCATCACTGAGGTGATTCGCGGAGATGATCATGTCAACAATACACCTCGTCAGATTAATATTTTTGAAGCTTTGGGTGCAAAGGTTCCGACTTATGCTCACGTTGCAATGATACTAGGTGATGACGGTAAAAAGTTATCAAAGCGTCATGGTGCAGTGAGTGTGATGCAATACCGTGATGATGGCTACTTACCACAGGCGGTGCTTAATTATCTGGTTCGACTAGGTTGGTCCCATGGCGATCAAGAAGTCTTCTCGGTAGAGCAGATGATTGAGTTGTTTGATATCCAGAATATTAACAAAGCAGCCTCTGCATTTAATACGGAAAAGCTAAACTGGCTAAATCAGCACTACATGAAAGAGCTGCCCGCTGACGAAGTCTTGTCTCACTTAGAGTGGCATCTTAATGAGCAAAAGTTAGACGTGACTAACGGACCTGTTGTTACCGAGTTACTTCCGGTGTTTGCTGATCGAGTCAAAACGTTAAAAGAAATGGTAGCCTCCATTCGTTATTTTTATGAAGACTTCCAGGGGTTTGACGAAAAAGCAGCAAAAAAACATTTGCGCCCAGTTGCTAAAGAGCCATTACAGCAAATTAAAGAACGCTTAGCAGTGCTTGATGATTGGTCAGAAGCGCCGCTTCAGCAAGCTATTGATGATACAGCGGAAGCTTTGCAGGTCGGTATGGGTAAAGTCGGTATGCCGTTACGCGTTGCGGTAACAGGCAGTGGCATGTCGCCTAACCTTGATATTACCCTTAAATGGATTGGCAAAGAGCGAGCGTTAAAACGTATTGATTTGGCGCTAGACTTTATCAGCCAAAGAGAAGCTACTCAGTAGTTTTAGTCTGCTTGAGTTCAGTAAAAAAAATCCCGCGTTTGCGGGATTTTTTTTATCTGGATTCTTTTGCTTTAATCAGGGAAAGGGAGTTTCGTTAGCCAGTTGATTGTCCAGTGTCAGCGGCTTAATAAATTTCAAAACAAAACGATCCGTTTGGCCTCTCAGGCCGGGCGCATACATGTGGCGTTGGTGATCATCTTTAGGGTTTGCCAGAATGTCTGATTCGTCGACCAGTTTAAAGCCAATTTTGTTAAGTTCTTTAATCACAATGGCTGGATCAATTCTATGCAATGTATGCCCTGTTGAGCGTGGGCTACCGGGGGCTGCTTTGTGATCAATGACAGCCAGCGTTCCGCCGGGCTTAAGACTCTGATACATGCGTTGTAAAAAGTCATCGCGCTCGATGGTTGGCCAGTTACCATCTTTGGGGCGATAGTAAATATCATGGTAAGCCAACACCATAAACATCATGTCGGCGGAGTTATTGGGGAGTACCAGCTCGTTGGCCTCGGCAATGACTCGAGCCACATTGGGTAGACGCTTATCTTTGTAACGCAGGGCAACCATTTTTTTGACATAGTCTTCATAGGCTTGATTGTTATGAGCAATCACTTTACCTTTAGGACCGACAGCGTAAGATAGGAGTTCGGTGTAGTAACCTCCGCCCGAAAATATGTCAACGACGGTCATTCCTGGACGTACTTTAAAGAAGCTTAAAACTTGTGCTGGTTTGCGGTGGCTATCCCGCTTTAGGTCACTCTCTGGACGTGCAGGATTATTAACGGCCTGGGTAATAAAGTCGTTGTTGGCCAATAATGTGTTCGAAAAAAGTGACAATACCGCAAGCAGGCTGATATAAACAAACCGAACTGTCATTGGCAAGAGAACTTAGTGGGGGCAATAGTCATACAGCAGATTATGAAAGAGCCCCATCAACTTATCGACTTTTGTTTGTAACCATTTATTTCAACAACAGGATCATCTCAGATGACTGAAAACTCGAACGAAAATGTTGCTAAAGGTATGATCTTAATGGTCGTTGCCGTGTTCTTTTTTTCGTTTATGGATATTCTTATCAAATGGTTGAGTGCTCATTATTCTTCTTATCAGGTGGCCTTTTTTCGCGGCCTGATGTCGCTGCCTTTTGTATTGTTGTGGATTATGTCTAAAGACGCCTGGAAAGAGCTCAAAACACAACGTCTGTCATTGCATTTAATGCGTGGCGGTTTGAGTGTGCTGTTTTTTGTTTGTGTGGTGATTGGGTTAAGAGAGTTAACCGTTGCTAATGCTTATGCGATATTTTTCTCTGCACCACTATTGGTTGCTGTACTGTCGATATTTTGGCTGAACGAAAAAGTCGGCATTCATCGTTGGGCATCGATTGTGGTTGGACTAGTAGGCGTTTTTATCGCTCTTAATCCAGGTGATGGTCCTATTTTTACTTTGGGCACAGTGGCATGCCTGCTGTCTGTTGTCGGTTACAGTATTGTCGTTATTATGCTTAAGAAAATGACGGAGACCGAGTCTGATTTTTCCATGATTTTTTATTTTCTGGTGTCGCTGTCTGTTGGCTGTGGCTTGTTGGCTATAACGGATTGGCGTCCCATCGTGTTTGATCATTGGCCTTATTTGTTGGGCTTAGGTTTTACGGGGGCGTTAGGGCAATATTTTATTACACGAGCTTTTGTTTATGCTCCTGCTTCGGTGCTGGCCCCACTGGATTATACTGCGCTTATCTGGGGAGCCCTGATGGCTTACTGGATTTGGTCTGAACTGCCAGTTGCCAATGTTTGGATTGGTGCAACCATTATCATACTCAGCGGTCTTTATTTAATGTACCGAGAAAGTAAACAACATAAAAAGATAGAGACTGATAAAAATCTACACACCTAAATAGGATGTTTTGATGAATGTAACTGTTTTACTCAAAAATTGGTTGGGTCGCGCGTTGTGTTTTGTTGCTCTTGGCATGACCATGATGGCTTGGGCTGAAGATGTGACCGAGGCTTCGCTGCCTTTTAAGGTGGTTAAACAAGAACTCAAACAAGGTGGTTACCTGATAGGGCAAACCAGACCTGGTGCGCAAATTTCGTTCTTAAAGCATCACGTGGATGTTAATAAAAAAGGTCGATTTGTGATTGGTTTTGGCCGTGACTTTGGCGCCAAAACTCACTTTGATATTCATTACCAGGGCAAGCAACGTCGGGTTGCATTAGACATTGCTCCTCGAGAGTGGAAAATTGAGCGGATTGATGGTTTGCCACCGTCTAAAGTGTCGCCTAGAAAGCCAGAGGTTTTGCAACGTATTCGGTCTGAAGCAAGTTTGATCCGTGCAGCGCGAGCAACGCGTTCTGAGCTACTGGCGTTTGAGCAAGAGTTTGTGTTGCCATCTAAAGGACGTATCAGTGGTGTCTATGGCAGTCAAAGAGTGTTGAACGGAAAACCAAAGCGTCCGCATTTTGGATTAGATATTGCTGCTCCTGTGGGGACGCCAGTCTATGCTCCCATTGATGGTGTTGTCAGTTTGAGTCACGATGATATGTTTTATTCGGGGGCCACCTTGATACTGGATCATGGTTATGGGTTGTCATCCACTTACATTCACCTGGATAAGATCGAGGTAGAAGATGGACAGCAGGTAAAACAGGGACAGCTTATTGCGCGCATTGGCAAGAGTGGCAGGGCAACCGGGCCGCATCTGGATTGGCGCATTAATTGGTTTGAGCAACGTCTGGACCCGGCTTTGTTTGTGGATGTCGCTTCTGGAGCCAAATAAATATCTCACTAAAGAGGCATAAAACGGTATCTTCTTTGATGTTAAAAATCAATAAGTCCGAAAATCAGCGTTAATGCACCCTTAGTATCACTGGAAATTGTCTGGTTTTGTCTATACTTAGCTTGGTTATTGAGGACAAAATGAACAATAAACAAGGTGAGCTAAGGTGTTTTCTCTGATCAGTCATTTGAAGTATAAGACCAGATTTTTAATATTAATTTTTATGATTGCCGTACCCATGTTTGTGATGTTGCCACAGGTATGGGTTCTACACTCCGAAAAACTATCTCAATTAGCATTGGAAGAGCAAGGTTTTGCTCTGGTTGAGCAAATACAGAGATTGCCATTTAAGTTGGCTGCTCACCGAGACAGTGTGAGTCGTCAGCTGAATGGTGATAACTCTCTATCTGCAAACATCAGCAATCTCAGCAGCGAGATCCAGTCACTCTTTAATCAGCTTAAGTCCTTTGGTGAGACTGACTGGGGAACGAACTATGGGTCTGAGCTTAATCGTTTGCAGGCGGAGTGGGATGCCTTGTCGTCTATGCAGACGCAAGATGCGATGAAACGTTTTGATGGGCACAGTGAGCTTATCTCTCAGCATTTCTTTTTGATGGAAAAAGTGGCTCAAGATTCTGGGCTGGTGCTGGATTCTCAACTGGATACTCACTATCTGAGCCTGATGGCTACCAACCTGTTGCCCCATGTTTATGAAGATGTGAGTCGATTAAGTACCGTTGCAGTGAACGTCACTCAAAAAGGTCAGTTTACTCCAGAGTCGTTTTTGCGTATGCGTTCTTTCTACGAATCGATTCTGGCGCGCAAACGTAATATGAATGCCGTGATGCAGTTTGTTTTTAGCAAAGATGAAAACACCCGCAAAGAATTGCAGCAGTCTGCTTCGAGCGTGAATCAGGCGTTAGATGGTTTTTTGAATACTATTCGCAAAGATATGATGGATAGCGACAGCCTGAACGTTTCTACCGCACAGGTATTGTCGCAGGGGCAAGGATTACTCACGGAGTTAGCTCAGTTAGAAGCGGCGGTTGCTCAGGGATTTTCTCGCAATCTTGCAAAAACACAAAGCCAGCTGTCGACCAGTCGAGCGGTGAATATGATGGTGAGTCTGGTGGTTTTTGTTATGGTGTTGGCCTTTGCTTTCTTAACCCTGAAAAATTTAACCGAGAGTGTCAGTTATATTCGCACTAAGGCAGGACTAATTGCAAAAGGGGATCTAACGGAAGCGTTACAGCTAGAAGGCTCCGACGAGTTATGTGATATCGCTGACGACATTGAATTGATGCGAGCAGGCATTCGAGGACTGGTTGAAGAAATACAAACGGCCAATTCGCTGGTTGCCTCCACCACAGAGCAACTTACACTATCGGCCCGCGCAACTACGGGTAATGCGCAAGAACAACTTAATAGTTCTGAGCAGGTGGCAACAGCATCAGAAGAGTTAAGTGCGACTATTGCGGAAGTGTCGAATAGCTCCAGCAATGCCTCGGAGCAGAGTCAAAACCTCATGGTAGTGTCTCAATCCAGCCTACAAAGTTTGAGTTCAACGATGGGGTCCATAGAAGAGCTGTCTAGTGTGATTGGTCAGGCGTCCACTGATATTCAACAGTTAGCAAAAGAAGTTGAGAACATCGGTAAGGTAACTGAGGTCATTAAGAGCATTGCTGAGCAAACGAATTTGTTGGCATTGAACGCTGCCATAGAAGCGGCTCGTGCGGGTGAGTCGGGACGTGGGTTTGCAGTAGTTGCAGATGAAGTGCGCAGTTTGGCGAGTCGCACTCAAATATCAACAGAAGAAATTGCTAAAACCATCGACTTATTACAATCAGGAACCTCTGCTGCGGTGGCGGGTATGAATCGAGGAACTGAGCAATCAAATATTGTGGTTTCTAATACGCGAGAAGTAAGCGAATCCATCCGTCAAATTGGTTCAGGAATGGAAGAGTTACGCGCGATTAATTTACAAATTGCCAATGCATCAGAACAGCAAGCAGAAGTGACAGCGAATGTTACGCAGAATACGGTGCAATTAAGAGATATCTCGGCTGGGATCTCAAATGAAATGGAAGGTGTTTCGCAATCTTGTGAAGGATTAAAAGGGCAGACAGAGCGGCTGGCAGAAACCATTGGAGCGTTTCGGGTTGAATAAGCGTTCGAGAAAGTTGCACTTTGATGAGTATTGATAAAGCAGAGAGTTTAAGATTCTTACATAAATTTTGCCCTCGTTCGAGAGCCATCATTCTCGGTTGGTCTGACTTTTCGCTCGATCATATTTACGACATTATTAATTTGTATCCAGATAAAAGAAGTTTGGGTGAGGTTGATAGAGAGAGAAGCGATAGAGAAATTATTATTGCGGTTTACGGAGAAGCATTAGCTATTGAAAGTCAGAGAGTTTTAGTTATTCCTGACGCCGGACATTATTCTGGAGAAGCTTTCGTTTGCCATGTGGATTCACTCTTGGTTCGATTGGATGACCTTGAGCTGCCAATAATTGGTGGTGGAAATGATACACTATTGGCATTTGAAACGAGCGGTAACTTGTTATATTTCGATCACCATGATCGATGCATTCTTGCTGTAGAGAAAGACCCTATTAATAAATAGGGTCTGTGTAATTATGTGTTAGCTTCTTAGTCGTGTCTACGAAGAAGCCCCTCTCACAATGATACTTAAGCCGCAGGGCCTGTTTGATGAATATGTACATCGCGCTGAGGATAAGGGATGGTAACGCCTTCTTTATCAAAGGCCAGTTTCACTTTTTCGTACATGCCGAAGTAAACATCCCAGTAGGTTTCTGATTTCGTCCAAATTCTTACCAATATATTGACTGAGCTATCGGCGTGTTCTGATACATAAATTTCTTTATCGTGATCATCTAACACAAACTCCTGATCATCAATCACATCTTTTAGAATGGATTTAGCTCTAAGAATATCATCGTCGTAGCTGATGCCAAAAGTCAGATCCACTCGGCGGGTAGGCTCGGCAAACACATTCTTGATAGAGCCATTCGACAGCGCACCATTGGGTATAATAATTCGCTGATTATCTAACGTTGTCAAAATGGTATTAAAAATCTGAATTTCTTTGACTCGACCTAGATAACCTTGCGCTTCAATAACATCGTTGACCTTAAAGGGTTTGAAGAAGAGAATAAGTACACCGCCAGCAAAGTTAGACAAACTGCCTTGCAAGGCCAGACCAATGGCTAAACCTGCTGCACCTAACATGGCGATAAAGGATGAGGTCGCTATGCCTATCATAGAGGCAACACTGATCGCCAAAAGGACTTTGAGGACAACACTGACAAGGTTGCGCAAAAAGTGAACAAGAGTGGGTTCAACTTTTTGGAAGGTGAGGACCTTTTCGACGCCTTTAGATATCTTTCCGATGATCCAAAAACCGACCAACAGTGTGATTAATGCCAGAACCAGCTTAGGAGCATAGGCCATCGACAGCTCGATAGCTTGGTTCATGAGTTTCTCAAAATCAATACTTTCCATAGGGACTTCCTCTTATTTATTTTTTATAAATCATAGCAAACTATTGTCGATTGAGAAAAATGCAGGAGAAGCAGAATATTTGAAATCTCTTATTGCAATTTTTGTTCTTGGTTAAAAGGAAGACTGGATTGGTTAAACAAAGTTAAGTTTTCTAACTATATCTTGAATAAAACTCCTTCTCCGCTACCACTCTCATCGGAGTGTTGATATGGGATTGCTTTGCTCCACCAAAATTTGATTTTCAGAAAACCGTCTTCGATTGTCACATCACCCTCACCATCGATTACATGCTTTTCGCTGGAAGGGGGGATATTGGCTACTTTTATTAACGCGCTTTTAAGCTGATCATGAAACTCCGTTTCGTCTAATTTTTCGCTACCTAGGTAAAAATAGATCTCTCGAGTGCTGCCTATCCAGTCGGGACCGATATCAGAAGTAACTCTCCATTCTACAGATAGTTCAGATTTTTGCATGTATTGAAGTAGCGTGTTAAGACTATTGATTCTTATCATTTTATATAGCCACTTTTTATGTTTTAACTGATTGTATCTTTTACGGAAGGTATCTGGCTAATAATACTTTTAGAAGTCAAAAAATGTAGTAGGAGTTTTGAGAGTATTTGTGCTTTCGTTGAGTAAAAAAGACACTCTCAATTAAGAGAGTGTCTGTTGCTGATTGCTTACTCGCTTTCTTGATACTCAGATGGAGGAGATGATAAAGCGACTGTATCGTCCGGCTCATCGCCAGGAAGATCTTTGCTGTTATCAGTAACACCATCACCATTGCTATCGGTTAGAGCATGTTCTCCGTAGTAGTTTCCTAAGAATCCAGTGAAAGATTGCCCACCGAATAAATAAGCCAGCTCAGAGGGTGATTGCCATAAGTTAACTGAACCGTTGTTTGAAATGACTGAAGCGCCATTACTGCTTCCTTCAAGGTGATTAAGATAAATCAGGTTATTGAAAGATTTAAGCAAGTAAAGTGCGTTATAAGCTAGCCCTGTTATGGGCGCTGTCACCTTATTGCTTTTTAACAGGTTGTTGTTTGACTGATACAGTTCTATTCCAATTCTTTCGTAAGCTCTGTTGTCGTTGCCAATCAGTTGATTGCCATCAGCAAAGTTAAGTTTGATTCCAGCCGCACCGTTACGAAGCGTACTGTTCTCTAGAACATTACAATTATCTGAGTTGTTAATATAAATGCCGTAGTCGTCATTACGCTCGACGGTATTTTCTTTAACCAGACAATTGCTCGATTTATACATAACGATGCCACTAATGTCATTGGATTTTACTGTGTTGCCTTCAACCTCTGTGGCTCCAGTCGACTCAACATAAATACCCACTTCAGGATTTGACTCCGTTATGTTATTTACGACTTTATTGCCATCCTGTGTATTTATCAGGTGAATACCATTTTCGGTATTGGAGCTGCTGTTGTTGTTGCTGATGATGGTATCTGATGAACTTCTGAGTCTAATGCCTGTTCGTGAACGTGTGACGGTATTGCCAGACACTAGACAGTTTTGACACTCATCCAGACTAATCCCTTCCATACTATGATCGGCAACGCTGTTATTGGTAATTTGTGTTCCTGTACTGATGTCTACATAGATACCGAATAATCCCCAGTGGTTACAGATATTATTGTCAGCGCGAACGTGATGACTGCCGCGAATAGAAATACCGATATAATTACGATGAGCATCATCATAACCACAGCGATTGTCCAGAGCTTGGCCATAATCGGCACCAGCGCCAAAATAGATTCCGGCTTTGTAGTAGACATGAGCACCAGAAATATCAAAGCCTTTAATCTTTACATGAGGTGCAGAGATAGAAATAACGTGAGTGTTATTATTGGCGGCAATGATTTCTGTTGAGGCATAACCGTTTTGAGACTCGATACTAACGGTTTTGTTAATCACCAAGTTTTCGTGATAACTACCGTCTTGTACCAGAATTGTGGCACCTTCTGTCGCAGAGTCAATTGCTGACTGAATCGTTGCGAAGTCGGCGGGAACATGAATCACAGGAATAGTTACAGCTTCAAAACTAAGATCGGCAATGTTTTGATCGGCAACTTCGATATTGATGCTTGCCGGAGTAAACATGTATCCCAACTTTGATGGGGTAATGGTGTATTGTCCTGGCTCAAGTTTATCGATACTAAACTCACCCTGGCTATCTGATGTGCCATTAGTAGAAGCTTGTCCTGTGATGGCTAGCGAAACGCCTTCTAGTCCAGCACCAGAAAAGTTGATGCTACCAGACATTTTATAACTACTCTGTGTGGTAAATGTCCATTGATAGTTTTGCAAAAGAGAATTACCCGCAAGATCTGCAATATCTTGAGTTAACACGGCGGTATAAAGCTGATTACTTTGTAATAGCTGATCAGGCGTAAAGGTAATTTTTGCTTTATCAACGCTGATGGTTCCTGCCACATCTTGCACTCCATCGTTGATGTACAAACTTGAAGCATTCACGCTATCTGCTGCAATGTCTTCGGATAATGTGATGACGATTGCATCGCTTGATGATACGTCAACACTTTGATCGGCAGGTAAGGTCTCAAAGACAACCGGTGGAGATGGATCGGTATCCATCTGGTATTCATCCAGGTTCGTAATACCATCTTGATCAGGATCTTCTGCAGCATCATTGGTTGTTGCTTTTAGTCGATGTTGTACTTCCCAGCCATCGGGCATTCCATCGCTATCAGAGTCTGCCAGTAATGGATTGGTTTGATAACGATTGATTTCATCATCGTCGCTTAAGCCGTCGTTATCGTCATCGAGGTCAGTGTTGTTACCAACGCCATCGTTGTCTGTATCTAAGGACTCATTGTTATCCAATGGAAACGCATCCAAGGCGTCTTCAACACCGTCGTTGTCATCGTCGGTGTCGGCGTTGTTTCCAATACCGTCACTATCTGTATCGACTGATTCTGTGCTGTCGAAAGGAAAAGCATCATCAACATCGGCAACGCCATCGTTGTCGTCATCCATATCGGCATTGTTACCAATACCATCGTGATCAGAATCCAGATTCTCTGAAGGATCGAGCGGAAAGGCATCCAGATTGTCGGCAACACCGTCGTTATCATCATCGGTATCGGCATTGTTACCGATGCCGTCGTTGTCGGTATCTACACTTTCGTTGGGATTTAGTGGTAGGGCATCTTCGTTATCCGCAACGCCATCGTTGTCATCATCCGTATCAGCATTGTTACCGATACCATCTTGATCCGTGTCAACATGCTCAGACGGATCTAAAGGGAAGTCATCATCATTGTCTGGAACATTGTCGTTATCATCATCGGTGTCTGCATTGTTTCCTGTTCCGTCGCCATCGGTATCAACCGACTCCAGTGGATTCAATGGAAAGGCATCATCAACATCCAAAACGGTATCATTATCGTCGTCGGTATCTGTGTTGTTGCCGATGCCGTCACCATCGGTATCTAGCCATTCGTTAGGATCATTTGGGAACGCATCGAGACTATCGACAACACCATCGTTATCGGTGTCAATTTGCGATAGTGAACAACCTTCAGAATTAACGGGTTCTCCTGGGGGAGTGTTTTGACATAAATCTTGATCGTTAGGAATGCCATCACTGTCGAGGTCATTCGTATCAATATTGGCACGAGAAACTCTTATGTTATCGACTGCAATATCTCCGCGATAGCCTCCTGCGGCTGTGGCTCTTAGTCGTACCTTATCGACGATAAAGTTACTGAGGTCGACTTCTGCATTTTTATAAGGAGAGGCATTGCTGCCATGTTGTTGACCAGAAGCTTTCCAAATATCGTTCAACCAGATCCCGCCGCTAAATACATCAACAGCAAGGGAACCAATATTGCTTCCATACATGTGATACTGAAAAGTTAAAGACAAATCGTTGCCGTTCAATTCTGGGCTTTCTAGTATTGCAGAGTCTCCATTGGCGTAAGCAAAACCTGAAGAGGTCTCTAAATACATATAATATTCGCTGTTATCAGCACCTGTCGCTGGACCTGTTCCTTGTGAGGTGGTTCCCCCTGAGTCTCGTGTCCAGTTTTTGTTGTCTCCGGTTGTCACATTAATCCAACCCGAAGTATCCGTTTCGAAATTTGCTTCACTGATCACAATCGGAACAGTGGCATCATGAACAAAAATATCGAGAGTGGCTGGTGCGCTAAATGTACCGTCCGAGGTTTCAACGACAAAGCGGTTGTCGCCAACATCCGATGATGTAGGTGTTCCAGATAAAGTTCCATCGGAATTAACTTGAAGCCAATCAGGTCCTGATATCTTTCTAAAAGTCAGAGCATCGCCATTAGGATCGGTGGCGTCAGCTGCGATACTGCCACTGTAAGGATAGTTTTGATGAGCGGCTGTTTTTACGAGTGCACTGTCGTTAAAGTAAGGAGGCAATGGGCCAGAGGGAGTGCTACTTACAACAATGTTATCAAGAGCAATGTCGCCACGAAATCCGCCAGCAGCAACGGCTCTAAAGCGAATCTTGGTTAACGCATGAGCGCTCAGATCGACATTGTAAGTGTTATAAGGTGCTGCATTGCTGGTTTGTTGTTGGCCAGTCAGGGTCCATACATCGGTTATCCAATTACCATCAACCAGAACATCTACGGATAAAGTACCGATATCGCTACCGTAGGCATGAGCCTGAAAACTTAATTGAATATTACTACCCGAAAGGGTCGAGCTTTCTAGTATGGCAGAGTTCCCTGGACTATGAGCAGAACCAGAAGAGGTTTCCAGATATAAAAAATAAGTGCTGTTGTTTCCACCACCTGATGGTCCCGTTCCAGACGAAGGAGTTCCATTGGTTGTTAATGTCCATTGGTGGCTATCACTCAATGTTGTGTTGCTCCAGTTTCCGTAACCAGATTCAAAATCATCAGATATCAGAACTTGGGAAGCATGAGCTTGCGTGCCTAGCAGTAAAAGCAATGGACTGACAGGCAGCAAAGAATTGCGGCGTATACGCATCGTATTCTCCGAGTATCCTATTAATTAAAAAATATTAAGTTAATAAAAAGTGACGAAATAAACTCACTTGCAGTGATTGAAATTGCTATAAATATTAAATCAGGCAGAACGCGGAAGAAGCCTTATCAAGTATATCCTTTGGGTATTATTTGCTCCTGCAACTTGTCCGAAACGACTCCATCACTCCTATGTTCTGACTGCACCCATGATACGAGAGTGTCGTGGATATATCTATTACTTGAGATAACAAAAGGGGGCTATTTAACGCTAACTTTATTCCTCTAAAACCGCAGTTAAATAATGGATATATTATTTATGGAGTTGCCTTATCTGGAGAAGGGTTTCTCCACACATTTGTACGTTCCTTGTTCGAAAAAGCTAAGATCCGCTCTGTTATTTGGTCCATATCGGAATAGCCTACCAGTTCAATTACTTTTTCATTTTCAAAATGCAGAAATAGCTCAGTGGTACTCGATAATTCCCTGATATCGATAATGTTGAGGTGTTTAAAATAACGCTTCGTTTCTACTTGATGATTGATAAACACAATGGAATCCGATGTGATGATTAGGCGATCACAACGTTTCTCTTTGATGTCAGGCTGAAACACCAAGACTAAAAGAGCACCTATAACCACGGAAACAATAATGCTGGAATAAACATTCTCTAAGCCGTAAAAAAGCTGACCAAATAATACAAAAAGAGTGGGAGACAGAAGCATCATGCCAACAAAAATAGCATCTCTTCGTTTTTGCTTTACATCAAATTCTAAACGTTCAAATTCCATTAGTGATATTTACAATACAATAAAACGCAGTAATATAGAGGATGTGTTTGTTCCATTCAAGCGTTTATCGTTGGCCACTGTCTGATGATAAATGACAGTTACCGATTACCTACCAGGAATACATCATGTCTGAACATATTGCTACCATCCGTTGGCAACGAGCCGAAGAAGAAGCCTTTGTTGATAACCAATACAGTCGTGGACATGAGTGGCAGTTTGATGGTGGAGCAACAGTTAAAGCATCGTCTTCTCCAGATGTTGTTCCTCTGCCTTACTCGGTCGAAGACAATATAGACCCAGAAGAAGCCTTTGTTGCATCTTTATCCAGTTGTCACATGTTGTTCTTTTTAAGCATTGCTGCTAAACGAAAATTTGTTATCGAAGAGTACACTGACGAAGCCATTGGCCTTATGGGGAAAGATGAAAGTGGAAAGGTGAGTATGACCAAAGTCACTCTGCGCCCTAAAGTCATTTTTTCTGGAGACAAACAACCCACGGATGAACAGCTGGAAAAAATGCATCATCAATCTCATGAACAGTGCTTTATTGCTAACTCTGTTAAAACTGAAGTAGTGACAGAAATTATTCGTTAATCACCAACTTTGGCCAAATAGAAAGCCATTGCTTCTGCTCAATCCGCTGACGGAATACTTTGGGTTGAGCAAAACGCTGATTCATAGTGATAGTATGGTCAGATAATGAAGCGAGCTCAAAAGGAGAAATAATCTCTAACTCTCCTTTTGAACTGAACCGAGCTCCTATCGCGGTTTCGCATTCTACCCAATAACTCATCGCATCCAGTGTTGATTGATAAGGCGTATGCTGATGCTTGAGATGCATGCGTGCCTGGTTTTTTACCGACCAGGGCAAAGATGTCATGTCATTGAGTTTTTCCTCCAAAAGCTTATCGTATTCTGGAGCAATATTGGTTGAGTCAAAATAGATAACATCAATATCATTTAGTGATGTAGTCTGAGTAAAGCCGTGATAATGATCCCAAACTAAATTACGAACAAAGCCTGCACCGATACACCAGTCGTTTAAGTTTAGACTCGCTGCGTATTTTAATACTTCCATTCGGAAGGGATCGGCTTGTAGACATTGTTTGATTTGATTGACGTCCATGAGAATAAGTATTGGTTTTTTGTTAGGAGTGATTTTAGTTTAATCGTCTTTCTTTTTAAAGATAGATGAGTATTGTTGTGAGTTAGTTATTTTTTAGATTACTTTTCACGAAATATTATAACTTGATTCTACGCGCAGATCTCGCCTTGTCGGGCGAGTCCCTTTTGTAAGCCCACAAAAGGGACCAAAAAGGGCGGTGTTCCAAAGATGAGGCCTCCGGCACCGCTCCGTAAAGTCTTAGTCCTTCGACTGACCGTCTTATACGCACTTCCTTGTGCGGATAAGACTCTTGCTGCGTCCGTGCAGCAAGTCAGTGCGGTCTAAGTCTTTACTACGCTCTCATCCAGTCACGATGGAGTCGTCTGAAAGCCTCGAGCTAAGATAGAGAATGAAACGAAAACACAAAACGAGATCGAATCTTCCCTGGCACAGACAAGATCAAGAAATCACTTCAAAACTGAAAGACATACTCGAACCATAAAATCCCAGATGAGCAATTGCCGAGCGCAGCGACTTAGGGCGCTTTGGCTACTTTATCGCTCTTGGTAAAGTATGCTCGCCACTAGGCGAAATTTGTACTTTCAAAAGAGCAGAAGAGTAAAAGAATATTTTCTCAATTAATTTATCATTCTAAACGAAAAATCCTAATTTGATTCAACCCACAGATTTCGCCTTGCTAGGCGAGTCCCTTTTGTAAGCCCACAAAAGGGACAAAAAAGGGCCATGCTCCAAAGATGAGGCCTATCGGCACCACTCCGTAAAGCCTTAGTCCTTCGACTGACCGTCTTATACGCACTTCCTTGTGCGGATAAGACTCTTGCTGCGTCCGTGCAGCAAGCCAGTGCGGTCTAAGTCTTCACTCCGTTCTCATCTAGTCACAAAAGGAGTCGTCTGTTAGTTCAAAGTTAAGAAAGAGAACGAAACTAAAATACAAAACAAGATCGAATTTTCCCTGGCACAGATAAGATCAAGAATTCACTTCGGAATTGCAAAACATACTCAAATCATAAAATTCCAACTGAACAATTGCCAGCGCAGCGACCTAGGGCTCTTTGCTTCCTTTACAGCTCTTGGTAAAGGAAGTCGCCATCAGGCGAAACCTGACATATCGTAAAAGCAGGAAAGCACAGAAAGATAACTACACCCTTAACAAAAAACTACTAATAAACCAGATCATTGTAAAACCACCAAAAATCTGCGACTATTCCCCCGCGGCCAAAACCGCAACAAAAAACTTTATTTATTCTCAGGGCGGGGCGAAATTCCCCACCGGCGGTGATTTTAGACAAAACCTAAATAAGCCCGCGAGCGCCTGTTGCCACAACAGGGTCAGCAGATCTGGTTAAACTCCAGAGCCGACGGTTACAGTCCGGATGGGAGAGAATAAAGCGATCACTTGAGACTCTCATTGGTGAGGGTTCAACTCAACTGTCGTTCGACAGATGAGCGCCTCTGCGTGCTTATCTGTACTCCTCTATGCCCTGATTCTGGTGAACAACAAAGAGGTAAAACCATGAATCAGTCTTTATTAAATCCTTTTGGAAATTCAACTCAACGAGTCGAACGTGCGCTTGAAGCCTTGCGTGCAGGTAACTGTGTCTTGTTAGTGGACGATGAAGATCGTGAAAACGAAGGCGATCTGATTTTTTCTGCACAACACATCACCGACAAACAGATGGCCATGCTCATTCGTGAATGCAGCGGCATTGTCTGCTTATGTATGAGCGACGAACGCTTACGTAAACTCCAACTGCCACCGATGGTCAGTGACAACAACAGCCGCTATGGAACCGCTTTCACTGTTTCTATCGAAGCGAAAGAGGGCGTCACAACCGGTGTATCCGCTGCCGACCGAGTCACCACCATCAAAACCGCCATTGCTCCTAATGCAAAACCCGAGCACCTGGCGCGACCCGGCCATGTCTTCCCACTAAGAGCCACACCTGGTGGTGTCCTGGCACGAAGAGGCCATACCGAAGGCACCGTCGACCTAATGGAACTGGCCGGACTCGAACCCGCAGGTGTCTTATGCGAACTCGCCAACGAAGATGGCACCATGGCAAAACTGCCACAAATCACTCAATTTGCTCAACAACATAAAATCCCAGTACTCAGTATCGAAGATCTCGTTCAATACCGAGAACAATCGGAGAGAAAAGCTATCTAATTCTTTCTCCTAATTGCTTGCTGCTAATAATGCGGCAAGCAGCAAGTCTTATAACTTCAAAATAAGATAGAACACGAAACTAAAACACAAAACGAGACCGAAACTTCCTTGGCACATACAAGAGCAAAAAGTCGATGTAGAGTTTGCAGGTATACTTGAAGGTTAAAACCCCAACAGAACAAATGCCGAGCGCAGCGTGCCCCTATTTTGTAATACAAAATGGGATCTAAGGAGCTCTTACCCTTCTTGGTAAAGTATGCTCACCGCATACCCGAACAGGACATAAAGGCGAAATCTGCACTTCTAAGAAAGTAAGGAATCAAAGGAAAACTAATAAACCAAAAAACAAACATAAAAAAAGGCGGGATAACCCGCCTTTTTCAAAAGAAACTCATAAGCAAAAAAAATTACTTACGACCTTCCTCAACACGACGTCGCGCAATCTCATCTGCAACAACATTCGTAGTCTTATTCTCTTTATCCGCAGTAGCAAAAACTTCTTCTAACGTATTGTAGATTTCGTCAACTTTTACTAATGCTTGATCGCGGTTGTAGTTCTCTTCAAAAGAAACATTGATGATACCACCCGCGTTAATGACGTAATCAGGTGCATAAAGAATACCGCGCTTTTTCAGCTCGTCACCGTGGCGATCTTCTGCCAACTGGTTATTGGCCGCACCTGCGATAACTTTTGCCTGAATCTTTGGAATCGTTACGTCATTGATCGTTGCGCCTAATGCACAAGGTGCATAAACATCAACTTCTTGGCTGTAGATCGCATCTTTATCAACAGCAATGCCGCCAAGGTTAGATACAACTTTATCAACAGATTCTTTATTGATGTCGGTAACAAACAATTTAGCGCCTTCGTTTGCTAAATGTTCGCACAGGTAATAACCTACGTGACCAACGCCCTGAACAGCAATTTTAATTCCATCCAGATCGTCACGACCTAAACGGTACTTAACCGCTGCTTTAATACCTTTATAAACGCCGTAAGCGGTTACTGGAGAAGGATCGCCACTTTTACCTTCAAGACCCAAAACGTGTGGAGTCTCTTTGTGAACCAAGGCCATGTCGTCAGGGTTGATACCAACATCTTCTGCGGTGATATAACGACCTTTAAGGCTGTCAACAAAGCGACCAAAAGCTTCAAATAAAGCTTCTGATTTCATGGTGCGTGGATTACCGATGATAACGGATTTACCACCACCCATGTTCAAACCGGCCATTGCATTTTTGTAGGTCATACCACGAGACAAACGTAGTGCGTCGATTAACGCACCTTCGTCTGAGTTATATTCCCACATGCGGCAACCACCAACAGCAGGACCTAAAGCGGTACTGTGTACAGAGATTACAGCTTTTAAGCCAGATTCTTTATCGCTACAAAAAACAACCTGTTCGTGGTCGTCGTAAGCTCGCAGATTAAATACTGCCATATATCGTCTCCCTAAAATTGGAATACAGAGCGGGGCCAAACAGCTGGCCCCAAGCTGAGATGCACGGAATTAAAGATCGAATTTAATGCCCTGAGCCAAAGTAGGCTGATCACCCCAGAAAATAGTGTTGGTTTGACGGCGCATGTAAGCTTTCCAAGAGTCAGAGCCTGCTTCGCGACCACCACCTGTGTCTTTCTCACCACCGAATGCTCCGCCAATTTCTGCACCAGAAGTACCGATGTTAACGTTAGCGATACCACAGTCACTACCAGCATAAGAAAGGAACTTCTCTGCGTTTTGAACGTTCATAGTGAAGATGGCAGAAGACAAGCCCTGACGAACAGAATTGTTCAGCTCAATTGCTTCTTCGATAGTTTTGTAAGTCATTACATAAAGGATAGGAGCAAAGGTTTCGTTTTGAACCACTGGCCAATCGTTTTGTGCACGAATGATGGTTGGTTCAACATAGAAACCGTTGCCTTCAATAGCGTTTCCGCCGAACAGTACTTCGCCGCCTTGCTCTTTTGCAGCAGCAACAGACGCTTTGAAGTTATCAACAGCAACTTGATCAATCAATGGACCCATCAAGTTGTTAGTGTCTAGAGGATCACCGATTTTGATTTGCTTGTAAGCGTCAACCAAAGTAGAAACCACTTTGTCGGCGATGCTTTCGTGAACGATCAAACGACGTGTTGTTGTACAACGCTGACCTGCTGTACCTACCGCACCAAATGCAACCGCTGGAATCGCGTGCTCAAGTTTAGCGCTTTCGTCAACGATAAGTGCGTTGTTACCAGCAAGCTCAAGTAAGCATTTGCCCATGCGCTCAGCCACTTTAACGCCTACCATTTTACCGACAACGCTAGAGCCAGTGAATGACATCTTTTTAACGCGTGTATCAGTAATAAAGGCTTCGGCTAATTTGTTATCAGCAGAATCAACAAAGGTGTAGAAGATTGGCTTGTAGCCTTCTGCTTCCATTACCTTGTTACAGATGTTTTGAACCGCAACTGCTGTTAAAGGAGTTTTTGGAGAAGGCTTCCATACAGTGATGTTACCGCAAATAGCAGCGATGAAAGCATTCCATGACCAAACAGCCACTGGGAAGTTAAATGCAGAGATAACACCAACGATGCCTAGTGGATGCCACTGCTCGTACATACGGTGTTGAGGGCGCTCTGAGTGCATTGTGTTACCGTACAACATGCGTGATTGACCAACGGCAAAGTCAGCCATGTCGATCATCTCTTGTACTTCACCGTCACCTTCAGCTTTACTCTTACCCATTTCGTAGGTAACCAAGCTACCTAAAGCATCTTTGTGCTCGCGCAGGGCTTCGCCCATTTTGCGAACCAGCTCGCCACGTAGAGGGGCAGGAACGGTTTTCCACTCAACAAAGGCTTCTTCTGCCTTAGCCATGATCTTGTCGTAATCTTCTTGGGATGCAGCATGAACCTTGGCGATTAGCTCACCGTTAGCAGGGTTAATTGATTCGATGATGCCTTGATCGGTAGTCGTTGACCATTCGTTAACGCCCCAACAAGCACCTGAATTAACCGGCTCAATGCCCAGTTCCTTAAGAAAATCCATAAAGTTGACCTCTCTAAAAAATGTTCAATGTGAGTACACAGACTGGTGTAAATAAGGGAAGGGGAGACCGTCAGCCAAGTCTGGCGTAGTGAATAAGTGGGTAGAAATAGGATGAGTATCTATCATCAATCTGTTCTGTATAAATTTCATACCAAATAGCCCCCCTGTTTTGAGGTGGCGCAACCTTACCACCGGAACTCCTATAACGCTAGTTAAATTTTTTGAAAAATGCGATTTCAAGTTCCAATATGTCGGCAAATAGCGCCATTTCTCCGCTATTTAGAAGATAAAGTCTTATCTTTCTGGTCAGATGAGTAAGGGGTATGAGATTCATGTTGCGTTGCATGAAAGCTTATGAATGAAGATTGAACAGGGGGCTTTCTCACTGGCGTTCCGACGACTTAACAAGGGCTTCAGAATCCCTGCTGATTTTGGTTGCGATCACTAAATGCCTTGTTAAACGCAAGGGATTGCGAGGAGGCCTGCCTTCCGCTTTCTGAGTTTTGAGATGCTATTTGAGATTTATATTTTCGGCGTAGGAAATCTGCATAAAACGTGTTAAATAATAGAGATTACAAAAAATTACAGTGAGGTCAGCGACTTATGATTTATCAGTTGGGTGAACATCGCCCTGTTATCAGTACAGAAAACACCTTTATTGCCGAAAGTGCCGATGTGATTGGGCAGGTAGAAATCGGTTCAGAATGCAGTATCTGGTTTAATGCAGTATTGCGTGGAGATACGGATCGCATTGTTGTTGGCAACCGAAGTAACGTGCAAGACGGCTCGGTACTGCATACTGATCCTGGTTATGTATTAGATGTGGGTGAGGGAGTCACTATTGGTCATAAGGTGATGTTGCATGGGTGTACATTGGGTGACTACAGTTTAATTGGTATCAATTCGGTGGTACTCAATGGTGCCCATATTGGCGAATATTCGTTGCTAGGTGCTAATTCTTTGGTTCCGGAGGGCAAAGAAATACCTTCTGGCGTGTTGGCAATGGGATCACCCGCAAAAGTTGTGAGGGAACTCACAGACGACGAGCGCAAAAAGTTGGAATATTCAGCAGAGATATACATAAAGAAGATCCACCGCTTTCAGCAACAATTGACCGCCATACGTTAAAATGGTCGGTAACAATCGCTGTACCTGAGTCGTATACCACCTTTGTGTGAGTACCTAACTGGATAAGGTTGCATTGAGCGGAATAATTATAGAGAAAGCTATCAATGCAATCACAATCTGCTTACGAATTTTATGCGTGTCGACATTTAGATATTGAGTGGGATGCGCTCGACGATTGGACACAACAACAATTAAGAGACGTTGTGTCTGCCTGTTCTCAACGAGGCTGGTCGCTGTTAAAAGTCAGTGCCGCTCAGTCGCGTATCTTGCCACCTGTACTTGCTGTGTGGCATGTGACTTTTCAAGATAGTGAAGTGAAATGCGGTTGGGTAATTACCGGTGATTTGCCAGTTGATGTTTTGGTAAAACCTCAAGTGACTCATGCTCGCGATGCGCTGTGTGCTTTTTCTCGACAGTATTTGCATAAAGCACATCAGTTGAGAGCCAATCAAATGAAGGACGAAATCGATCTGGATCAATTAAAAGAACAGCAACGCATGGAGAAGTGGGTAAGAAGCGCTGCGGACTTATTAGTGCTTCATCACGAACAATGTCTGTGGGAAGAAGCCTGAAGCGGCACTACTCTTTGCGCCGCGATAAAAGCTGCTTTCTCTGCACTGAAGCTCTCAAGAAAAATTAACTGGCTTTAATATCTGCAAGTACATCATCAGCGCCTTCGACGCCTTGCGAAGAAGCGCTTTTTAACAGGCGTAATCCTCTTTCTTGATCCGCTGTTAATCCATTTAAACCGTAGTAAAGACTATAACCATAAGTAAATTCTGCTAATGGATGATGCTGTTCTATGGCGTTTTCAAAATAGTGTGTTGCTTGCTGTAAATCGAAAGTGTCTTCACCATACAGATAATGGGCAGCAAGTTGATAAGAAGCTTCTGCCAATCCTGCCTTGGACGCCTGTTGCAAATTACTAAAACTGCGCTGCATAAAAACTTCATCGCTTTCGTTCCAGTCATCTAACGTAAAACTGGAATAAAACAATAAGGCATTAGGTTCGTTTTGTTCTATAAAAGGACGCAATAGATCATACAGCGCTTGAAGCTCACCATTGCTCATTAAGGTTTGCGCTTGCTGGATTTCATCAGGAGACATAGTTGTTCAGTCAGTTCTTATATATAGATCGCTATTTTAGCATTGATTATGAGACTTCTCGCGTTTTTAATCCCTTATTCGCTTTGACTTGAACTACCTCATCAGTAATAGATGTAACTATTAACCCTGCGTTTTGTGATGTCGTTAATAGGGCGATTGAATAAATTCTGTTTAAATAAACCTTCATCAAGTGTTAATTGCGGTGATACCTTATGTATCGAGTTTTTCTGATTATTTTATTATTTGCTCCTTTTTCTATTAAAGCAGAAAGTACCCTTGAAGGTACGTTAGAAGTGCTTATCGAAGATCACTTTGAGGCAGGCAAAAGCCAGTTGAAAGTGAATCTAATTGAAAGTGGCACGCAAAAAACGATTCCTCTTATTATTTCCGAAAAAACGGCCAGCCAGTTTTTAAATGGCGATTCAGTCCTAATTAAAGGCGACTGGAATGCATCAGACGTAGCCAAAAAGGCAGCGGTTATTCGTTTGCAGGTAAATGATATTGAAAAAGTATCTGTGGCTAAACCCAAAAAGGAAGCCAATGCCAAAGCGTTAGATGAGCGCAATGCTTTGGTGGTTTTGGTTGATTTTACCGATGAACAAACGGGCTCTTACTTTAATCGTGATCAAATCATCAAAGCCATGTACTCGAATGTGGATAGTGATAAGTCTGCAAACCTTGCTACCGAACACAGCTCATTTTTTCAAGCGCGTTTTAATACTGACGTCGATGGGGATAACAATCCCGATGTCTTTGGTCCAATACAGCTAGGTATTGCTGCCAACAAAGAATGTAAATACAGCGACTGGGCGAATGCAGCCGACAATAAACTGTCTGAAAGTGGCACTAATCTTTCTCAATACCGTCACCGAGTATATATTTTTCCACCCAATGTGGGTTGTAGTTGGGCTGGGTTGGCACATGTTGGATGTGGCAACACTTGTCGCGCCTGGATTGAAACGCGCATTAGTTCTATGGCGTATGTACTAGCTCATGAATTAGGCCATAACCTTGGATCAAGTCATGCAAGTACATTGAAAGATGATGGTTCTCTCAATGAGTACGGTGATAAAACCGATTACATGGGGTCTGGTTATCGTCCGATGAATGCCGCTCACAGAGATTTATTAGGTTGGTATGATGATCACTCGGATCACATGTTAACACTGAATCAAAGTGCTGAGTTATTTGTTATGTCGACAGAAACGGATCTGCGAGAAGAATCTGTTCAAGGCTATCAGGTTATTAAAGTACCAACACTGCAAAATGACGATTACTATGTTTCTTACCGCAAAGACGTTGGCGCTTTTGGTATGGACGATCGCTTTGATAATCGTTTTACACTGCACCGACTAGAAGGGCGTAAGTCTGTTTTTGTTAAAGACTTGGGGCAAGGTGAAAGTTTTAATGATGCTGACCGTGGCGTAACGTTTGAAGCATTACAAACTGGCGGTGACTCTGCTCAGATCCGAATCATTCATAAAGATAAAGAAGATTGTATCGCACGAGAGCCAACCGTTGAGTTGACTGAAGGTACGTTACAAACCGATCACTCTGGGCGTATTTTAGTGACTCAGGTAAAAGTGACCAATAACGACACCAGTGGTTGTGCTGAACGTCGTTTTAAAGCTGCGGTTACTCTTGCTGATGGTTTGAGTCATGAAGGTCTAGCAAATGATGTATTTGTTGCTGCTGACGGTTCGGTAACGGAGTCTTTAGAAATTCGTTCTGCTGATACCTTAACGATTGGTGACTATGCATTTAATATTGAGTTAACTGATGAAACTTCCATTGTCGGTAAAGTGATTCGTACGACAGGGCAATACAAAATTGTTGCCGATACAACAGCGCCTACGGTACCTGCTAAGCCAACGGCAAAAGCGACCGAAACGGATATCGAAGTAACCTGGGAAGCAGTAACCGATGATGATACTTTGAGTTATGTGATCTATCGTAATGATCAGGTATTAAAGACAGTGACTGATTTAACCTACAAAGACTCAGCGGTTAGCAATGGTGAAACTTACACTTATGCTATTGCTGCGAAGGATGCTTCTAACAATGAATCGGCAAAAAGCGAATCTATCGAAGTGAAAGCTGAGAAGCAGGAAGATAGTAGCGGCTCGATGGGTATCTTTTTGTTAGCGTTGCTGGGAATGAGACGACTAAGGCAGCGTCGTTTAAAATAGAAATAATAAAAAAAGCGGCAAGAGCCGCTTTTTTTATAGATGGTTATCGACAGATTCGACCTGTGTTACCGCCGCAGTCATCCCATGGTGGAAGAATGGGGCCGCCACCACTTCCGCCGCCGGAACCGCCATCATCACCGCCGCCGTTGCCACCTTCATAAATATCCTGGACATTGTCACAGTAGCTGTCACTTGGAGACAATTGGAATGGATGGCCTTTACACGCATTAAACTGTAACTTGTATTTTGTTGATAACAAGTTGTTAAAGTTATTGAGTGCTTTAGGCACAAATAATCCTTCGTTTAATGGGCCTTTAAATAAAGCATACATAATCGTTTGGCGAGCACTTGAAGATGCACCAAATAATTTTCCGCTGCCTTCTCCGTAGTATTTGTTTTTCCACTCATAGCGGAAGCTTGATTGGCCATCAACAGAGGGTTTTCTTGGCAGTGGTGGTGTTGCCTTACCGTACCAGTGATGATTTCCATCAATGCTATTGATCGCACCGATAAGTAAGCTTTTGTCAAAAGTGTTTAGGTTCTCTCCCATGATATTGCGACCAACATAGCCAGAGACTGTGTTAAGACCGTTGTTATCAAGTAATGCGAGTTTTGATAATTGCAATGCATTATGAATGACAGGGTAGGTGTTTTTGTTAAAGCAGCTGCTTTTTCCTCGGCAGTTGGCGTAGCTCGAAGTCATGCGCATTTCTTTTTTAACACGCTGAGACATATCGGAGATAACCAGGTAGCCAGGATTGTTACCGCTTTTTCCAAACTCGGTATTAATGGTTGTGTCATTCACACCTTGACGAATGATCTCCAAAAACTCTTTAAGTTCGGGGTTGATTTTTTTCAAAGAGTAGTCGACCAGTTGCTCAATCAGTTTCTCTTTTAAGCGTCGAACTTCGGCATCTTTAATTTCGTTTAAACGAGACTGTACATTACCTAGCAAAACTCCATTGTTTATATAAGGCATTAACTCTTGAATTTCTCTAAACGCACCTTCCAGGCTGCGATTGAGTTTACATATTGAGTTGCTGAACTCGTTTCCAATACCAATTAGTTTGGCGATATTACAGTCACCAAAAGCCCATTGTTGAAGAGGCTGAAGAGTATTGCCATTGGTCTTCATAGCTTCTTGCATCATGTTCATTCCTACCGTGCGGTAGCTTAACATGGCGGCATCAATACCTTCTGCCCAGTTAATCAACATAGCACGAATAGGGTTAACGTCTTTCATCAGTATTTGAGCAAAGTCGACAACGGCGTCATCTAAGTTACGACGAACTAATTCAACCGACCGTACGGTTTCATGCAATTGCTTAACCGCTTCAGTTAATAAGTTTCGATTTCTAAAGAAGTCGGTTATTGCACGGTCATGTTTAGACTTAGCATCGCGAAGCTTTCTTTTTAAGCGATTGAGAGCATTACAGATTGGATCCCATTTGGGGCAGCTAATGCGGTCAATTTTGTCTTCAAGATCATGGATTTTACGTTCTAGATCTAATACTTGGCTATGTAGAGAAAATACCGAACGGTTTAATTGATCAATCTTGCGAGTGACATTCTCTGTATGCTTGTGAATCTTAAGCGTTGAGTTTTGAACGATATCTTCTATCTGATTTTTAATGCGTTGTAGTTCTTCAACCGAGTCATACTCTAAGTTTTTAATGCGCTTATGCAGATCATCAAGAACGGCGGCTTCACTGTCAGAAAGCTCAATATCCGTCCAATAATAAACAACGGCTTGAGTGATAAGAATATCCATCTCTTGCAATGCTTGAGATTGAATCATTTGTTCAATACGGTAGCGAAGATCATAGATTGAACGAATATGAAGTCCACCTAAAGAAGCTTCTGTGGCTGCGTCACCATATTGCTGAATGTGCGCGGGACGAATAATACCTGAAGATGAGCCATTAGCAGCTACCAGCTCTTTTATCTTATTAGGATCATAAAAAAAGGTGCGCATTAAGTAGTCTGGTTTAGAGAGGTCAAAACGCTCTACAAAACGATTGCAGTCAAGGTTTAAGTTTTCTCGACGACTTTCTAGAATACATTGCTGGTACTCGCGGTCGCGTTGCTCGCGAATGTACTTTTTAGTATCCGGAAAATTAACGGCATTTTGATAAGCTTTGCCCGATGGCAGATTAGGCGTGTAATTGCCAATGAAAGACTCGAGCAAGAAGTGACGGCGGTCTGCTTCGGTATCGACACCTAGATGAGCGCCTACGTCGAATATGTCACCGGTATAAAGGTTGACATAGGTATGAGCAAAAGCATCGGATGCAGCATGAACCAGGTTCCCATAAGCAAACGATTTTTCTGGCGGTACCGAAGCATTATTTAGAATATGCTTTAACCACTCGTCGGTTCCCCAGGTTTTGTAATGAGTGGGGGGGTTTTTAGGGCCAGGATGAATAAGCAGCTGGCCTACAATCGGATCAGGAAAAGCGTCAGGGCCTAATGAGCCTGCACGAAATTCATCTTGATGGTTAAGAATATAACTTCTGGTCGCGTGGGAGACAGGAATATGTCTCGCTGTACCATTAACATAGATGGTGAGTTTACCATCTTCTAAGTCTTTAATAATCTCGTCCGCGATCCACACATGGGTGTTAACCTTAAATGCGTGAAGCGCAGGCATGCAAAGAACCAGCATTAAGCTGGTTGCAAAGTAGTTCAATATTTTTCTCACAATATGTTCCCAAAAAATAAAATATACAACAGGGATATTCTTATTCGAACTTTATATCCAATAGCATCCCATTGATTATTGGATACTGGTTTTTGAAATACGCGACTATTCCTTTAACTCAGTAGCCAACATTATAAAAAGCAGGGAGAGATAAAACTATGGCAATTATTAACACTAAAAGGCAATGATTGATAATCTCTAAGTGAGAATCTTATTCTGTAAAGGGAAGGGACTTTGAGGTAAAAAAAAAGCCCGACGAAGAGTCAGGCTTTTTGAGTTTGCTAGCAGCGATAAATTAGTATTCCCACCAGCAGGTGTTCCACCAACCGATAAATTCTTCAAAATCGATATGGCCGTCACCATTACTATCGATTAATGAAAAACCTTTTTCGGCTTGTTCTTCGTTTGATTGAGGTGAGAGTACTTTTAATAATTCTGTGAACTCTTTTAAATCAATTTCACCGTTGCCATCGCGATCAAAAAAGTTAAAGTTATCTTTTACTTCTTTGAGTTTATCTTCGTTTAACATTTTGGATTCTGACATTGAATTTCTCTTTTCTATTCGATTAGCCTTTATTGGCATCAAGACGTTGTTCTTCTTTACGATAGGTAACGCCACGGTCTTTTAGATAATTCAGTACGTGATCGTATACACCTTCAATGGCGCCAAATTTTTCTGGTGCGCAAATACCGGCTTCGGGCATTTCGTTGTTGAGCAGATAATCAACCGATGCCGTCGCTGTGTATCCGGTCGTGCGAGCCATGGATGAAACTTCGGCTTCTTTGTCGGTTTCATCAAACAGATTGTAAACATAACGTTTTTGTTTGCCGTTTTCGTCACCTTCGATGGTCACACGCATAACAGTGAATTCGCTGTCGTTCTTTTTCAGCTTCCAGTTGTCAAACAGAACGGCAGACGTGAAGTCGATAGGTGCGATTGAAACACCTTTTACTTCCAGCGGCTCTGTCGAAAAGAAACCTGTTTCGGCCAACACTTTGATGTATTCCGCATGATTAGGATAACGCAGTGTTTTCTCTTTCATGTTAGGAATATGTGACATGGTTTCGATGAGGCTGCGTAGTCCATCTGTGTTAAAGGATTCTAACGTACCGACACCATCAAAATGAATCAGCTCGCAATCGGTCAGTGGAGGGCGAATAACTTCTTGGCCTGCTTCCACATAACGCGCAGGGCGAGTGTATTCTTCGATAACATCAATTGGAGAGAAGGGGGCTTTGTATTCAAAAGGCCATTTGCGATCACGGGGTAAGCCACCGACCAGGCATTCAAAACGACTGATGGTCATCTGCTCGTTGTGGTGGCCCAGAATGATGTTATCCATACCCGGAGCAACACCACAGTCTACCAGTGCAAATACGCCGTTTTGACGAGCCAGATAGTCCAGGTCCATTGCGCGTTCTGGAAAGAACGAAATATCAACGACTGGTTTTTTGTTAGTAAGAATTTGCTTAAGGGTTTCAAAACCCATAAATCCAGGGACCGCACAGATCACCATGTCTGCGTCGGCGATGGCATCAGCGATGGCATCGTTATCTGACAAATCCGTAATTTGTGTTTGGATGTTGCCGTCGTATTCTTTTAATTTGGCTAGCGCATGTTTGTCGCGGTCAAATGCCGATACTTTATGTTGTTTAGCCATATCGCGCGCCATGGCACTGCCCACCATGCCGCAACCTAATACACAAATGTGTGCCATCAGTTATTCTCCCGTATTATTACTTGATAGCTGAGCATTTGAAGGATCGTCAGACGTTTCGGTTGGAGCCTCCTCCGCTGGAGGTTCCATTTCCCAAGGTCTGACTTCGATAATCATTCCGAATAGAGGATGATCAAAATAATGATATTCTTTGCTGCGTATACGTCTGGATTGCAGCATCGGATAGTCAATCAGGTGATCAAGCTCAATGGCTTGTTGTTCTTCTTGCTGCTGTTCTTCATTGCCACTTAGGTCAAAACTCCAGTTAAAACCGGACTCCAGATCATTATCGATGATGCCATCCTGGGTCATGTCTAATAGTGATGAAGACAGACTGGCATTGATGCTAGAAACATCCACTTTCTTTTTGCCTGGAATGCGCAAGAACAGTTGAGTGTTAATGTGCAGATAACGGTTTAAGTAAACTTGAATAGAACCGTCTATCTCTGGAACTGCTACATATTGGGGAGGAAGAGTGGCTTCTTGCTGCTCATTCGCAGGATCTTGGAAGCCTGGGTCAACACCAAAGCTATTGGTGTTATCGACGGCAGTAGTGTTATCGCGGTTAATTAATTTATTTAAGTTGTCAGAGGTCAGCCCCAGGTTGTGGTATTGCTGAGTCTCTGTGGTTGAGCGTCCGTCTGGCGAGAAGCTCTCTGAAAAATCTTTGCCACCAACCAGTCGTATCCAGGGCGCATTGCCTTCGCTCACCATCGGTTGTCGCCACATTAAGTGCGTTAAAGGCTCGTAGCGTGAGCTTTTTTGCAGGGCGCTGAACATCGCGCTCAGTTGCTTGTCGTCTTTTGACAGCAATTGAAAGGCATGTTCTTCGATCAATAATTGGAGCGGCGTTTTTTCTTCTTCGGCAACAGGCACTGGGTCTACCAGTTCTGCAGGAGGTGTGGTTACCTGCTCTGCTTGTGCTGCTGTGTGTTCTGGTGCAGGAAACAACTCTGCCGTCGCAAAATCCTTAAAAGCTTCTGGAAATGAGAGCGGGGTCGTTTTTGACCAAAGTTCTTCGTTCATATTGGCGTATTTCTGCTTGAACAAAATAACTTCTACTTCGAACCAGCGTAGCTCGTCTTCTTGAGCCGTAGCAGTCTGGCTAAGGGCTCCAAGTAAAGCAGCCAGCCAGAGTTTGGATGAGTGCTTGTTTACTAAGTACTTGATCATATATTAACTTTCCGATTTTTCTCTGCGCTAGCCTACCGTTAGCGGCTTAGAGTTTCAATCAAAGATTCGACTTCATTTACTTTTGCGACAACATCAGACAGTGGTCGGTTCACTTTTAATACAGTGCCTTTTTCTAACCGATAGCGTGCAGGGTTACTTTGTATCAAATGAATGATCTTTGCCGGGTCAACCACCGTGTCTGGGTTAAACTCGCAGGTGAGCCCTTTTTCGGTGGCGGTCAGGCGTGTTATTCCCAGAGGTGTTAATTTAAGCTTTAGTTCTGTAATGGCAACCAACTGCTTCACATGATCCGGCAAAAGACCGAAACGGTCGATCATAGATACCTGAATATCTCGTAGTGCTTGAGATTTTTTAGCATTCGCTATCTCTTTATACAAGGTTAAACGGGTATGAACGTCTGGAATGTAGTCTTCTGGGATGAGAGCCGGGATGCCCAGGTCGATTTGTGTCTGAGTGGCCAGGCTGTCGTGTAAGGTGGGTTCTTTGCCATCTTTGATGGCCTCCACGGCATTTTCCAGCATTTCCATATAAAGGCTGAAGCCAATGCCTTCCATTTGCCCACTTTGATCTTCACCCAGTATTTCACCACAACCACGGATCTCCATATCGTGAGTAGCGAGCGAGAAGCCCGCGCCCAGATCTTCAAGTGATGAAATGGCATCCAGACGCTTTTTGGCATCTTTGGTGAGTGTTTTGATCGAAGGCGTTAGTAAGTACGCATAGGCTTGGTGGTGAGAGCGTCCTACACGTCCTCTTAACTGGTGCAACTGAGCCAGACCCAGCTTGTCGGCCCGTTCCATAATAATGGTGTTGGCGTTAGGAACATCGATACCAGTTTCGATAATGGTGGTACACAAGAGCACATGGAAGCGCTGGTGGTAGAACTGTTGCATGATTTGCTCCAGTTCTCGCTCGCGCATTTGACCATGGGCAACGCCAATATTGAGCTCTGGCATGAGTTCTTCTAGCTCGCGAGCGCGCTTTTCGATAGTGTCGACGCTGTTATGTAAAAAGTACACCTGACCGCCACGCATGGTTTCACGCTGAATGGCTTCGCGGATCAGTGGCATGTTGTACTCTCGTACAAAGGTTTTAATGGCCAGTCGACGCGCAGGAGGCGTAGCAATAATTGACAGATCGCGCATGCCCGACAACGACATATTCAGTGTTCGCGGAATCGGGGTGGCTGTTAAAGTTAAAATATCCACTTCAGAACGCAATGCTTTGAGTTGTTCTTTTTGACGAACGCCAAAACGGTGTTCTTCGTCAATGATCACAAGACCCAGTTGCTTAAACTTTAAATTGCCCTGAATCAGTTTGTGCGTGCCGATAATAATGTCGACTTTGCCTGCTTCGGCATCGTCAAAGGTAGCGGCTTGTTCTTTGGCGGTTTTAAAGCGGGATAATACATCGATGCGAAACGGCCATTCTGCCAGACGATCTTTAAAGGTTTCGTAATGCTGTTGGGCGAGCAGAGTGGTGGGTACCAATACGGCTACCTGGCGTCCATTTTGGACGGCAATAAAAGCGGCACGAATAGCCACTTCGGTTTTACCGAAGCCCACATCACCACATACCAGACGATCCATTGGCGTCGACGCCGCCATATCTTTTTGAATAGCCTGAATCGAGTTGTCTTGATCATCGGTTAACTCGAACGGGAAGCTATCGGCAAATTTTAGATAGTCATCATCTTGTGTTTTATATTGGAAGCCAGGTCGTGCTGCACGCTTAGCATAAAGGTCGAGTAACTCTGCTGCCACATCACGTACTTTTTCGGCGGCTTTTTTACGCGCTTTTTCCCACTGTTCACTTCCTAGCTTGTGCCAAGGGGCACCACCTTCTGCGGTGCCGGAATAGCGATGGATTAAATGCAAACTTTGAACGGGAACATACAACTTATCGCCACCAGAATATTCGAGCGTTAAATATTCGGCGGGTTGATCGGCAACGGTTAAACATTGCAGTCCTAGGTAACGCCCAACACCTTGTTCGACGTGTACCACCGGATCGCCTTCTTTTAGCTCTGCCAGGCTATGAATAACCGCATCTGGATCGTAAGCGGTTTTGTTACTTTTACGTCGTCGGCGTTGCAGTACGTGTTGACCAAATAACTGCGACTCGGCGATCAGGACAAAATGTTCAGCAGCAAAACTTTCGTCAATCGGTGCAACAATCAGTGATAGAGATTGGCTGGTTTCTATGTCTGCCCAATGTTCATGAACTTTTATTGTTAATTGATGGCGCTGACACAGTTCTAAAATCACTTCGCGTCGGCCCGCACTTTCGGCACAAATTACAACGGGCTTAGGTTGCTGTTGTAAGTAGTTTCGTAAATCCTGCAAAGGATCTTTTAATTTGTGGTTAATGGCAATGTCTGGCAACAAAGAGGTTGCCAGTGCATGAGATGATTTTTCGTCTTTGCCATTTAAATCAACACGAGCAAATTGTTTGATGTGTTGATTGCTTTGCTCTGGTGTTAAACAAATTTCTTCTGGGGTTAAGAGTGGACGGGTACGATCTCCACGTCGTTCTTCATAACGATGGGTGAGTTCTTGCCAGAATTGTTGTTGGGTTTGTTGAAGCTCACCAACGGTGAGCAACAACGTATTTTCTGGTAGGTAGTCGAAGAAGCTACAAGTATCATCGTTGAACAAAGGTAAATAAAACTCGATACCTGCTGGCAACAAGCCATTAGAAACATCTTGGTAGATCGGACAATCTTTTAGTTCAACATCGAAGCGTCCACGAAAGTTCTGGCGAAAGCGTGCAATGGCTTCATCAGTATTTGGAAACTCGTGTGCAGGTAACAGTTCGATTTGATTGATGGTTTCGGTCGATAGTTGTGACTCAGGATCGAACAAGCGAATGGATTCAATCTCGTCATCAAAAAAGTCGATTCGATAGGGTGTGTCTGCACCCATCGGGTACAGATCCAGCAGAGAACCCCTTACTGCAAATTCACCGTGCTCCATGACTTTATTTACGCAGTGGTAACCGGATGCTTCGAAGGCTGAACGTGCTGCACTGAGATCCATTTGGTCGCCGGGTTTAAGCACCAACATATTGCCCGCAATAAAAGAACGCGGCGATAAACGAGTGGCTGTTGTCGAAAGCGAAGTGATCACCACACCTTGCTTAAGAGAAGGCAATTGGTGCAGACATTCAAGACGTTCTGACACAATGCTCTCATGGGCCGAAAAATAATCGTAAGGTAGAATTTCCCAGTCAGGAAAAGTAATCACTGGTTGCTGGGTATGACTGCTGAATTGTGCTATTTCACGTTCGAAGCGTTGAACCTGACTACTCTGACTGCACAGCACAACCACAGGGCCAGAATGCTGTTGCGCCAACTGGGCAATGGCCAGAGAAGTACTTGAGCCTTGCAGGTGATGCCAACGATTAGTAAACCCGGCTTTTAAAGTAATATCGGGTAGCGAAAGTGATAATTGCATGGAATAAACAGCCTAAAGCGTACGACAGTCATAAGTGGGGGGCATTATAGGCTAAATCAATGCCCATGAATGACCAAAAAATACTGATATCTCATTTTTTGAGACAGAGAGAGGTTAAATGCGTTGGATTAATAACCAATGCTGATAAATCTCGTCATTTAGGTGCTTGATATTACAGAAAAGTTGGCCTCAGAGGTGATTTCGAGCGGTTAAAATTGCAACAAAGCTATTTTCGTCTTATTGTTAATGACATGACCTGCTTAGCAGCATAACCCAAAGCAGAATTAATTGTGTTATCAATAGCTTAAATTACATACAACAATGCGCCTCGATTCGGTGATAAGCACTGATACGGTGTTCGAAGGTGTCAGAAACAGGATGGTAGATTTTCTATGTTAATGACTTTCCCTCATGCTGGTAATTATCAAATACCCAGAGCATTGTTTATTGCGGCCTGGAAAGTATGGTTCAAGCGTTTTGATGACCATTATGCATGGCGCGAAGGAAAGATGCCGTTGCAAAATCTGGCCATGCCACTGCACCAGTTGTTGGTTGAAAAACAGCGTTTTTCTGTTGAAGTGGCTTGCCGATTAATGGTGCCCTGGTCTTATCGAGATTGTCGTCAAGTCTCTGACGAAATGCTTAAGATGAATCCTGCAGTTTTACGGTTGGTGCCTTATACCTGCGGTGATACGGGCGATACCCTTGAAGGTGCGCGCTTAACGGATCAGGCATTGGATTATTGGGATTCTCTGACTCATCTGGAACAAGATGTTTATCTTAACTTTGCCGAGGCGCGTATTCAGGCAGATATCGAAACGCCATGCGATGCTCCTGTGATTCTGGACGACGCGGGTGTTGAGCTGATTGGTGAAGATATCTACCCGCCTTATGTTCCTACTGCGGATTCCTCTGACGATGAATTTATTCGAGCTTTGGTGGCGTGGGTGGATGAAGATCCCTTCCAGCCTATGTACCAGCGTAAGCCCGTTGGGGATGCGGTAAGCGGTTGGCATGATCGTTTGTTGGCGTTTTTCTGGCCCAAACCTCGTACTGGTTATCTGGAATACAGTCATATTGTCAGTCCGGTGTTATATCGGGCGGGTGTGCTGGCGGAATCTGTTGAGACGGATTATCAGTGGAATTATCAAGAGCGTGAGTTGGCGGTGAAAGTCGCTAACGAAGTGTTCCTGGTTGCTGGTGTACCGCAGCGAGAAGTCACCTGGCAGAATGTGCGTGAGGCGGTAAAAGCAGCACTCACCGCTGATGTTAACTCAAAAGCCAAAATGAACAGTGGCTGGACCTATCTTGCCTGCCTGGCAACAGCGCATTTAGAGGGCAAAGAAGGGCGATTGCCAATGGTTTGTTGGAACAGTCGTTCTGCCAGTTCAATTATCTCTCGTCTGGACTTTTTGCTGGTTGAAGCAGGTGTTGAGGAGTTGGGTGATCGCTTTGCTCATATCGGCTTAGTGCCTGGATGGGGCGGGACTCGTCCTCGTGAATATTCGCTCAAGTGGCAGGGTGGTTATCGCAGTTGGCATACTCAAGTGGCGGCCAGTCAGTTAGTGCAGAAGATTTGCCACTTCTTGAATACCGAAAAAAATGACAATGGTGAGCTTAAATATAAGCCCATGCCTACCGCTGGAGGCAAACATTGCCCCTGGACGACTCGCGGTGTGCAGCTAGTGTTGTTCTCTGATGGTTACTAGCTCTCTCGTTGATGGGCTTTGGCCATCAACGAAAGGTTAGTAGCCCCCTAAGTGCACTATTTTTAATGCAGTGCGGCAACGGGAGGTTGTTTGAGCATAATTTCGGCTTCCTGTTGCAATAATTCCTCTAATCTCTCATCCAAGGTATTTTGATCAGCAAAGTCAGTGGCCAAGTCTAAAAATAACTCAAAATGCTTTCCTTCTGAGCGTGTGATGGCTTGATAGAACTGTTTCATTTTTCCTTCTGGAAGGGCCTCGGCAATCATGCCAAAACGTTCATGCCCACGGGCTTCTATGATGGCGGCCAGCAGTAATCTATCGACCACATAATGTTCTTTACCCTGACGATATAATCCTCGTAGCTCATTGATATAGTTATCTTTTCTATCTGCGCCCAGTTGCAGGCTGCGGTCGTAAATGAGATGAGTAACCTGACGAAAGTGATTCATTTCTTCGAGTGCCAAATCTGTCATGGCACGAACCAGTCGTGGTTTATCTGGGTAATGAGAGAGAATAGACATCGCCATACCTGACGCTTTTTTCTCGCAGGAGGCATGATCCAATAAAAATGCATCGAAATCAGACATGACCGCATCTAACCAAGCCTGAGGAGAAGTTGCCTTTAATTTCATAGGGTTTTTGTAATTATTTTAAAAAATGAAGGCAAAATGCTACGTCTAATTTGCGCCGCTTTCCAGCTTTTCATTATAATCCGCGCCTGAAACTAAATATGAGACGGTTAATTGATGGAATTTGAGCAAATAATTCAAACCATGACGCCCGAAATCTACCAGAATATGAAGACAGCGGTAGAGATTGGCAAATGGCCTGATGGATCCCCCATCACTGATGAACAGCGGGATATCGCTATTCAGGCAGTGATGATCTATGACGCCACTCACTTTCCTGATCGCGATGAGCCATTTCGGGTTCAAGGTGATGGCAGTGTTCGGTTAGGTAAATCCGAAGCGACTAAGAAGCTGGTTGATGATGCTCAAAATATCATCGTTAAGACACCCGTTAAAGATTAATTCAGGACTCGATAATGTTAAAAACGATTGTTCGCAAAGAACATAAAAATCAGTGGGAAAAGCGAACCCCATTGACGCCCGATGCTGTAAAACGACTCAACGAAAAAGGATTTGGTTTAGCAGTCGAAGCTTGTGATATTCGTATTCATAATGACCAGAGCTATGCGGATGCTGGTGCGACTATGGTCGATTCTCCAGCAGAATATCAACTGGTTATGGGCATCAAAGAGCCTCCTGTTGATTCTATTATGCCCGAGCAAGTGCATGTTGCCTTTTCTCATACTATTAAAGGGCAAGACTACAACATGCCATTGTTGCAAAAGTTCATCGATCAAAAAGCAACATTGATTGATTACGAAACCATTGTGAATGAACGTGGCGCTCGTACCATTGCTTTTGGTCGTTTTGCTGGCATCGCAGGTGCGATTGATACTTTTAATGTTGTTGGTGAAAAACTGGCGCAAAAAGGGATGGTTTCTGACATCTCGAAAGTTAAGCAGACGGTTAAGTATTCTGGCATTGAAGACATCAAGAAGTCTTTCGATCAGCTTGAGTTACAAAAAGGCGAACCACTGCGTGTCATCATCGTAGGTACTGGTAATGTCGGTAAAGGCTCAGAAGAAGTCTGCCGTTGGCTTAAACTGCCAAAGGTCGACATCCATTCGATTATGATGGGGCATATCCCAGAAGGCAGTTGGTATGCAGTGGCGAGTAGCCGTCATATTAATGTGCGTAAAGATGGTGGTGACTTTGAGTTCGACCATTTTGTAGCTAAAGGCGTTGATGCGTACGAAAGTTCGTTTGATCAACTGCTTGGCAAGTTTAATATCTTGATTCAAACGCCTTATTGGACAGAGAAATACCCAAAGCATCTTGATCGTCAACGTATGCAGCAACATAAAGCGCAGTTACCTTGGGTGATTGGTGATATTAGCTGTGACATTAACGGTTCTTTAGAATGTACAAAAATTGCCAGCACCATTGATGAGCCTGCATTTACTTATGATGTGGATTCCGATGAATATAAAAATGGTATTTCTTGGGATGGTGTAACGGTTATGTCGATTGATAACCTTCCTTGTGAGTTATCGGCCGATGCGTCAGAGCATTTTTCTTCTATTTTAGAAAACTATACGCCTGACTTGATGCAGTTGGATCTAACCAAAGACTTTGATGATTTGGATTTCCACCCAGAGCTATATCGAGCGGTGATTGTTTATAAAGGTAAGTTAACGCCAAACTATAAGTACTTAAAACAGTACTTATCGTAAGCAAAGAGGGGAGTGTTTCACTCCCCAACTGTACAGAGTTAAATAATTTCTATTCTCTCGGCCAATATAATTAAGCTTATTTGTTGAAAGTGGTTACTAATCTAAGTTAGACACTCTAGACCTCTAGTAGAGTTCAAATAGATGATCCAACAATTAATGCTTCTCCTCGATTCTACAAACTCCGAATTTCGTTTTCAATAAATTATTCAAACTTGATCTGAACAGTCTATCCTTGAATATTGTCTAAATACTGCTTTAAAAGCACAGGTTAGAGCATGCAGCCAACAATAGTTCAGAACAGACACAATTAACGGCTATCCTGAATCACTAAGGGTACAAGAGTTAGAAAACGAAAGAGCGTCTATAACCAGCTCTGGCGGCTCTAGTGGCTATTATGATTTCACTATTACAAATCAAAAAGGCGAGTCATTAGAAGTGACTTGTAATGATGTTATCCGTTGCATGGTCAATAATGTTTTTGATTTAGGGAATATCGTGAAGGCAACTCGCAGAACCTCAGAGGCGCGCCAAGGGAGAGGCAAAGCAGGCGTAAGTGTCAATTATGATGTGAGTAAGATTATTTACTTTTCTAAAAATATTATTAGATGACTCCGCATTAACCTTCAATAACATTTGCCATAAAAAAAGGGTTGGTGCCGCAAGTTAGGGTGTAGTGAGATTCTGATGAGTTACAAGTTACTATAAGCAGGTTGTTTGCAATCTTTGTATTTCTTTTACAGTACGCGCCGATGATCTCATCATCGTCTAAGCTAGCTTTTGCTGTAAGCGCCTTCAATAATTCTCTCATTTGATTATCTGTAATATAGCCAAACTTAACTTTCTTCTCGAAAACTTTTAGGGGACCATCATAACCTTCAATAAACCAATAGCGCATAAGAAACTTGTATAATGAATACCAAAAATAAATCTAAAACAATAGCATGGCTAATGTCAATGCTTGGGGATTATCTTCACGGTTCTCCAAGGCTTCACAACCTATTACACGCGAAACGTCGATGCACGTTTAAATCAGATTGTGGTTAAGCTTGATGAAACGCGAGAAATGTCTATCGAGACAGCCGCAAGACTTGCCGCAATCAATCAGAGGCTTTCGCAAACAGAGAGCCAATTAAAAGAAGTAAATAGAACAGCATTAACGAATCAAAAGGAAATCGCGATTGTTAGGGCTGTTAACAGTCAATAGGGAGGTTTACAAGTGCCGCAGAGAGCGCCTAGAGGATGTCGCAAAAGAGGCTGCACACAATTAACAATAGAAAGACATGGATATTGTCAGGAACACGCAAGCCTTGCTAGTTGGGGTAAATGGCAGAGCGAACGGGGAACATCCTCACAACGTGGTTATGGCTCGTCGTGGCAAAGGTTGCGCAAGGAAATCTTAGCGCGTGATAAATACTTGTGTCAGATGTGCCTCGCAATAAGTCGAATACAAGCAGCGCAAACCGTTGACCATATCACACCGAAATCGCGAGGCGGGACCGATGAACCTGATAACCTGCAATCGCTCTGCTATCCATGTCATGACTATAAAACAGCTAGGGAAGCTTAAGGAGAAAATAAAGGAATGTTATTTGAAGTTTTAAAGTTGGCTGTGGGTCCGTTGACCTCATGGTTAACTCACAAAAAAGAAATCAAGAAAATAAAAACAGAGACACAGTTAGCAGTTTTAAGGGCTGAATCTCAAAGTAAAATCAGACGTGCAGAAAATCAGGAAGCCGCAGACATCAATCTTGATTTAGTTGCATTGAAAACACGAGGTTGGAAAGATGAATACTTGCTGGTGATTGGTACAGTTCCGCTTGTATTGTCATTTATTCCAGATATGCAGCCGTATGTTAAAGAAGGCTTTAAGGCCCTTGCAGAAACGCCTGAATGGTACTGGTATTTGCTCGCGGGACTCTTCATCGACACGTTGGGCTTTCGTTCGTTACTTCGTGGGATAATTGATAGCACGTTGCAGAAGCGCTTGAAAAAGTGACCGATTAATCAATAAGATAACTACTACTAAGTGGTATATCTCAGTTTGTCGACAGCTGCTCGCAGATATATCTCCTATGTGGATTTATTATAAATTATTTACATATTTTCCTTTTTAAAACTCTATCCATTCTGTAGCATTTCGGCCCAGCAATAAGACCGGATGTTTTATTGCAATTGGCATGACATCAGGAAGTCAAAAGGCATATGCAAGGTTG
>NZ_JAMXSB010000010.1 GCF_024124665.1 Pleionea sp. CnH1-48 | reverse complement strand
CAAGGACTGGCAAGCCTTTGAAATACTCAGTCCCATTGTTACAAAGTCTAAGGCCGCTTCTCGTTTCTCAGCGGTCACCAACCCTTTTTTTCGAACAACTCCTTAAACGCTCGGTTTTCTAAACTCAACTCTGCATACATCTTCTTCAACCGGTCATTTTCTTCTTGAAGCTCTTTGAGCTTTTTGATGTCAGATGCTTCCATTCCGCCATACTTACTTTTCCAGTTGTAATAAGTGGCATTACTGATGCCATGCTGGCGGCAAACATCATCAACTTTCATACCTGAGTCTGCTTCTTTGTGTATTGAAACGATTTGTGATTCTGAGAATTTTGATTTCTTCATGATTGTCTCCTGAAACTATCATAGTTCAGAAAACTCCAATTAGCTTTGTCTCATTTACGGGGAAGCTGACACTATGGAATCTGAGTTTTCAGGAACATACATCGATTCATCATTCACTTTTTTAGTTTCCCTTTGGGATAGATAAAAAAATCCTTGCTAAGATCGACCCTTTCTAACTCAACAGAAAGTTTTTCTAGGTGGGATGAATTCCTTAAGTGGAAAATATAAGCTTCGATTATCAGTGGATAAAGACTATCTATCGGCAAAAAAGTCTGTTCACATAACAGAGTTATGTTTTCAGCAGTCTCTACGCACAACTTATACTTTCTTAGAAAAGCTTCTACTAGAAACTTAGTAAAAGCTCATAGTCATTCCGTTTTGACTACCGATAGAGTAGGCCCTCAAATCATATCAAATTGATTTAGGTGAAGATTATTTTCTCCTATATTTAGAAACTATGCTGCTAACATTGCCTTATATGATTTTATGAAATCGTTGAAACATTCTGGAGTCGCCGCATACTGAGACAGCTCTGATATAACATTCCCATTAGACAAGTTTAGTTTAACAGTTCCTCTTTTAGAAAATACGCTAGGATTTTCTTTAGTCCTATCATTCTTTAATAAAGTTAAGAACACTCTCAAAGATTCAAGTAACTGTTTTCCTCGAAAGGCACTTTCAGGATCTTTTTCAGACAAGATTAACTTAGCTTTCTTGTGCGCCTCAGGACATATTTCTCCACCTTCATAATCTCTAAAGACACTCAAAATATTGTTTGTATCGTACACTCTTCCAGTTCCCGACAGTCCAATATTTACTAAATGTGACAACTTTACGTTTCTTACATTTAAAGAACAAATATCTGATGAACTCTTGTTCATTATTCGATGAGCTTTTACCCAGTAGTTAAATTGTGATAAGTGTTCAATCAACTCTCTCTTAAAGCTTCTAAACAACTTCAGGCATGTTTGAAAGTCACCTGACTCTTCACCAAACTCTGCCAAACCAAATTCTGAACTTATAATCTTAATAAAGCTTTCTTCTGATATATATAGGTTTTCAATTGAATAACATGGAGTCACATATATTCTACTAGGATCAGGATTTTCATACCAATACTCATAGTCTCTATCTATAAAACAAGTAAACCTAGATTCGCGATAAGCAGGGTGACTTATGATCACTTGATACAACTCTAGAACATTTTTTCTTCCTCCTGCATTTATTGAGTACCATTTTACAGGCGCTAGCGCTTCCGATATCCTGTGAGAAAAATACTTCTCATCTTCTCCCTCAAATATGCAAACTACTACTTTAGAATCCTTAGATCTAACTCTAATAAACTCCATGAACTTTACTGAATAAGATTCACTCGCATGTTTCAGCTTATCAACTCTGCTCATCATAACTCCCTTATTGAGCTTGCCAAGTCTACAGTGTGCTCAACAAGTTCATTTTCAAATATGAAGGGAGAGTGAGTAGCACAAAATAAAAACTCACATTTACTAGAGTTCACTATGTCTGGCAGCAACGTCTTTTGCCACTCCATAGACAGCGATAACTCAGGCTCATCAAAAAACAATGCTAAATTATCATTTTTTTGAAGGTAGAGCTTTGCAAAAAGCGAGATTATCTGCTTCTCTCCTGAGGATAATGTCTCTATACCAACACTTTTGTTATTCTTTCTCCTAACAATATCCATAGTGACCATACTTTCATTATACTCAATTTTTTTGTCACCTAAATATCTGTTACACACATTCGTAAAGTTCTGCATGCAAATATCGTTATCTTTCTGCTGCTCGTAAACCTTTGAAAGGTTTGCAATAAAATAAATCAATGGATCATGCCCAGTAAATATCTCTCCACTATCTATCAGATTTATAATTCTCTCTTTATAATGTTCGTCAATATTACTACCTACCCGATCCAGAACAATCTTTATCGCATCAGGATTCTTAATACTCTCCCTCAATTCATCATTAACATTGAAGCCTTCAATTAACTGGCTCAACATCTCTCCATTTACTTTCGAAAACCACTCCACTGATGACTCAAGAATTTCCTTAGTAATTTCCTTGATTTTACTATCAATATCCCTCATACCAAAATTTATAAACTCACTGTTAATCTCTCCCAGACTTTCAGCCTCCAAACCCAGCTCTTTGAAATCTTGCTCTACCCTTCTGTACGTTGGTAGATAAACAACTTTATAGTTTAATTTTGATTGGATTTTATCTAATACATCTCTGACTTTAGTAAACATTGATAAATCTTTATCACCTTCAGACTCCCTAAGCATATGATTGATATATACTGGAGAGACCTCCATTTTATTAGAGGCATATTTAAGAACTTCACTTTTCCTAAACTCCTCCTCAGTAGATGAGTGGTATTCTTTTAGTAGCTCTCCTAAAGCTCTTCTCCCTAAGGTCATCTCTATATTCTTCAACAAATACTTGTTCTTTCCTATGAGTTTAGGATAAAAGTCAATTTCCTCCTTATCTATTTTAAACTCATCACCGTCATCAAAGCAGACTCTCATTGAAGAAAACTCAATGTTTTCTAGACGAAACAAATCTCCCGATAAAACCCCATACAAAGCATTTAGAATAGTTGTCTTTCCTTGACCGTTCTCTGCCACCATTATTTTGACGTTACTATCAAACTCTATTTCCACATCTCTCTCTGAAAATAGACCAGAAATTAGAAATTTTTTAATTTTTGCCATTTCTTTTCCAACTTATGATTACTAGGTTATCTCTACACACATCCTCACTTCTTACTTAATGTGTGGCCTACCGGACTGCCGGAGAAACTCGTATAAAGTACTCGAATAAAGCTCAGCAATAACTACTACGCTATTCCTATATGCTCTGAAAATATCTCCGATACAACTGGCTTTTCAAGAAGAAATTCCAACAAATCCATATTTAATAAAAAATAATTCACTCATGAGATTTGCAAATACAACTATCCCTACAGATCATCTTTAAAATGGAATAAATCACATGGTGGTATTTTAGGAAACAGTAACTTCCAATGCTCTATTAGTTAAATCATAGCAAACCTAAAACAACGGTTATGAGACTCCACTTTCTACTCTACTAATCCATCCAATATTGATATAATAACTACTCATCCAGTTAGCATTAAAAATTGGATTAACAGGTGCGGGCCAAAGAGCGGCCACTCTTCAACCCGCGGTTCAGATAACCTAGCAAAGAGGTTACCCAAACATGGATAATGATAGACAAGTTAAACCCAGCTCTGCAACGTTTTCTCACAACACACGCTTTGATCAGCAGCAGCTCAATCAACTAATGATCGGTGAATCACTCGAAGAAAACCTTTTTAAAATTCAGCATGTGTTAGCGGTGATACAATACGGTTTCACACCACCCGGCTCTGATATACCCATCAAAGAAGCCGCCATTGCAGGCTTCGACTTTCTGCTTGAATACATGCAACAACTGGTCGAAGTAGAAATTGATCGACTCAGCGTAAAAGCCTAATCGAGCGAAGGCAGTTCAGCTGCCTTCAACTCCCCTCTCACCCGCTCAAAAATCAACCAACCAATACATCCACACTCCCTCCATAATTGCCATTTACATTACTCTCAAAACGACACCAACACACCGAGAGAAATCATGAAGTTTTCAATGGTCAACATACTAATCAGCCTCGCCCTAGCCTGCTTTATAGTGCTACCCACCTCATCGGAGGCAACAGAAAAACAAGCCTGGGAGTTCAGAAAAGACGGCAAACTACAGCTGAACTCTAATAGTGAAAACAGTACTACATGCCTTGATTACCGAGGCGGCGGCATCTTTTGGGCAAACGCCTGTGAGACCACAGCCCATAAATTCACGCTACATCTAAATGGCCGTCTTCAAATGGCTAAAGACGACTGGAACAGAAACTGGAACCCTTGGGGATTCAGTGGCGGGGCCTGCATAACATCAAACAAATCAAACTTTGCCATTATCGACTGCGACACCAGTCAAAACGAATGGCATCACACACCTCAACGCTTAACCTGGCAAGATAGCCACTGCTTAATCCGCTCAAAAAGTGGACGAGTCGTATTGAATGACTGCAATCTCTCAAACCTAAATGCATCTAAACATACAATACCCGAGCTAAAAAAAGACTACTCTGAACTGGGAAAGAGAATTAAAGAGTTCACACAAGCCGTAGCGCATACAGCACCAACATACATTTCTGTTAAGCTGAAGTCCTTACAACTCAAATTTAGCACTGCTGAAGCAAGACTGATGCATTTAGCCAATGCAGATAACAATCAGTTACAGGCTCAAACAGAATACCTTGAAGATCTAAAAGGCAACCTACGCTTCATTATTGACGAGTTTATTATTAGCCCTGTTGTAGGTGTTCACCTTTCGAATGCAACTGTGCCTTCAGTTGATAAATCGAACTCAAACCAGAACCAACCCCCAAACAACATAGCCACAGAGTGATGCAGCTTAGACGTCTATCAGCTTCTGTAATAAACTAACCTTTAAAGAGTCTGATCCATTTGGTTATTCAACTACTAAGGGCTAGCGCATGAGCGATACATCGAACTATGAACCACCCAAAGTCTGGAAACACATTGAGCAAGACGGCAAATGGGGCAAGATAAACCGCCCCGTTGCAGGCAGCACCCATGATAAGGAGCTTCCTGTTGGTAAGCATCCCTTGCAGCTCTACTCTCTTGCGACGCCCAACGGTGTTAAAGTCACCATCATGCTGGAAGAACTGCTTGCCCTTGGTCATACTGGCGCAGAATACGATGCCTATCTCATCGATATCACCGAAGGCGATCAGTTTGGCAGTGGTTTTGTAGCAGCCAACCCCAACTCAAAAATCCCAGCACTGATCGATCACAGTACACCAACACCTACTCGTGTTTTTGAATCAGGCTCTATACTGCTCTATCTTGCAGAAAAGTTCGGCGCACTCATCCCAACCGATATCGCCCAGCGCACAGAATGTCTTTCTTGGTTATTCTGGCAAATGGGCAGTGCTCCCTACCTCGGCGGTGGCTTTGGGCATTTTTATACTTACTCGCCCATCAAAATAGAATACTGCATCAACCGCTTTAGCATGGAAATCAAACGACAACTTGATGTTCTAGATCGACAGCTAGCTGAACGCCCTTACATCGCGGGTGACGACTACACCATTGCTGATATCGCCATCTGGCCCTGGTATGGCGCATTAGTTAAAAACAAAGTCTATGAAGCCGCAGAGTTTCTTGAAGCTCACACCTACACTCACGTTAATCGTTGGGCCGACGCAATCAACGAAAGAGCCGCTGTAAAACGTGGTTGCATTGTAAATAAAAGTTGGGGAGAGCCAAGCGAACAACTTATCGAGCGTCATGATGCCAGCGACTTTGAAACAAAAACTCAAGATAAACTGACTCAAGCAGACTGATTCAGGCACAGTAAACCTGGCCTGCGCAGAAGCGACTCAGCTTCTGCGCTCCTAAAAAAAAATATTTACAAATTAACAACACCCTCTGACATTTATCAATTTTTAAGTCCGGTCCATTTACGATATATTATTTTCGAAACATTAAATAATGCTCACAACATTTATTAAGGGACTCAGTGTGACTCAACAAATTCAGGTGTTAATTTTTTGTATTGCTCTATTCTCGATAACTTCATGCGCCAATGAAGGCTCCATTAGCATGGACTCTTACATTCAATCAGAAATGAAAGAGTTTTTAGCCGAAGAAAACGCACAGGTAGCTTCTGTTGTCATCGTTAACCATGGAAAAACTTATCAATACCACTTTGGTGAACTCGATAATGGTCGCAAACCGAACAACCAAACGATCTATGAGCTGGCATCCATCACCAAAACCTATGTTGGTCTGTTACTCGCTAAAGCCGTCTTAGATAACAAAGTAGACATAGATATCGATATACGTCGATACCTCAGTACCCATACTTATAGCAATCTCTCTCTGGCGAGCAAGCCAATTACATTACGTCATCTCGCAACCCACCTTAGTGGGCTCCCCAAAGATTTAGTGTTCAATGATGAAGACGTTCGACAAGGTCGAGTGCTTGAAAAAATGTCAAATTATTCAAAAGAGCAATTCTTTAATGATTTAAGTAAAATCGAATTACTCTCTGTTCCAGGTGAAGAATATCGGTATTCAAGTGCAGGAACCAAGCTCATCGCCTATATACTTGAATCCGTCTATAACCAACCGCTAGATTCGCTGCTAGCAGAATACATCATGGCTCAATCAGGAGAAACTAACACAAAGTTTCAATACATAGAGCGAGGGTTGGACGATGTCGTCAAAGGCAGAAACCAAACTGGAGATGTCATGCCACTGCTGAGTCCCTATTCTCGAGCCGGTGGAGGACTCACTTCTAGTATCGAGTCCATGACACACTATATTAACTATCAGCTCACTTCTAAAAATCCAGAGGTTGCCTTGTCACACACTTTCTTAGCCGGTAACAAAAGCGGAAATGGAAGAGCTTATCTATGGAATACGTATCAGTATGACTCAGATAACCCAATGCTCTATCACAGTGGTGGTTCACTGGGTACTTCTAGCTGGTTAGCTCTTTATCCAAAGCGAAAAATAGGAGTATTTATCGTCACAAATCTTTCTGCCAATGATACTCAAAGCAAGCTGAACATGCTCTCAAATGATATTGTTAAACAACTTTTTTATAATGCTTAAGCGAAGCATCAAAAGGCTAAGATGCATGCGAACTTTTCAATACCATGATTTCATAATCTGACTTTGAAAAGTTAGCTCGCTCATAAGCTCGAATAGCAGTGCTATTATCTTTGTGAACGTACAGCCGTAGTTCAAGCCCCTTCTGGGCACTCATCTCTGCCTTTACGGTATCTAATAAGGTAGACATGAGCCCTCTACCTCGATAAGGCTTCGACAAAAACATACTTTGAATCCACCAGTAATATCCTGCATTCCAGTCACTCCACTCTTTCACAACAGAAACGCTGCCTATTGGAGAATCTTCTTTATCAACCAGAACCCAATAAGTAGCAATCGATGGATCTTTCAAAGCGGCTCGAATACCCTTCTGTAATGTTTCAGGGATCTTAACAAGACCCTCAGCTTCTCGAGCTTCCTCAGCCGTAAACTCTACCAGATAAGGAAGATCCTCTAGCGTTGCTTTTCGCACTCTCATGACAATGCCAATAACCCTTTTCTAATCTCTTTATCCATCTTCTCAATCGCGTACCGCAAAGTCCCGCGAGTCATCTTAGAAGCATTCTTCTTTATATATTTAATCACATCACTCTCATGATGTGCAGCAGTTACCTTAAGCAACCAGCCCACTCCCTTCTGCACGAACTCGTCTTCATCTTCTAACAATAAATCACACTGCTTGAAAATAAGCTTCTTATCTAACACATAGACCGTCTTACCTATCTTGCGGTTAATAAATTTAACCCAGACAACACAGTTCCCTCGACGACACCAGGAGACTTTTGAGTGGCCCCAGCGTTGTACCTGCTCAATCAAATGTGGACGTGACAACATAAATTGATAAATCGTTTTCATGCACAGGTCGTCGGTTTGTGCCCAGTTACTCGCATAATGCTCGAGCCAAAACTCAAATCGTTCTAACAACGAATCATCGTAGTGCTTTTTCACATATTTAGTGACCAAACCGAAAGCGACCATCACTTCTTCATGATATTCAGCCTGTTTAAGTGTCGCCTCGGTAATCGCCAAAACTTCCTCTGGGCTGAGTTCTGAGTGGCTCTTGTGAAAATCAGCAATAATCGTTTTAATATCCGTGGCATTAACGCCAATACAATGAATGCCATTAGGGAAGTAACGGCGGCTCGACTCGGCCTTCTCTTCCGTAGAAACCTGTTTTAGGGCTGACTTTAATTCATTAGTATATTTTTTGTACTTATTCATGCTTCATATTCACCTTTTTCACCCAGCCAGTTAGATAATAGACAAAATATAACCACATTTGATGTTACTTGAGCCTTCTTTCTCGCCCCCTACTAAAAATATCCACATTCTCCACAGTATCTCCATAATCTATAAATAAGCTATCCAATGTGACTGGCATAAGCTGTGCGCTATAAAGCCACCACTCACACCAATAAGCATATTAATTAGAACCACAAAGTAACACTAACACAGAATCTGATAAGGGTTCTTAAATGAAGTTTAAAAAACCAACAATGGCAAGCCTACTTGGCTTAAGCATCTTTTCTATGTCGGCGGTAGCCAGTGGCTGTATTGTTATTGACGATGCAGACTATTGTAACGATAAAACAGCAGATAAACTGCTCACGGCAGAAGAAATTATTGCCGAGCTAGAATCTATGGAAGATTACAATGCAGAAAGCTTTGATATTATTATGCATGCTATCTTAGAGCTTCTTGGTAAAGTTGCTATAGAACAAGCGAATGTTCAATACAATGCTCAGTTTGCGGCAAACGGAAATAAAATTAATAACGTCTTTAAGCAAAGTGAGCGTGCTTTTCAAAAAGCTATGAATAAGCTCATCAAGAAGATCGTGATGATAGCAGGCTCTCTGGCTGCCCCTAATGTTCAAGAAGAATATAACAAGCCGCCAAAAGAACGCGTCCACGTGACCAGTAATGTAACAACCATCTCTGCCCACTTAAAACATATTAATTTGCAACAGTTACTCACCAAGTTTAACCAACTGTTAACCTACGACCAAGAAGCTTTAAGCATGACATTTACTTTTCTGGAACAGACTAAAAGAAATAATATACCAGTAAATGAAAAAACGTTTTCAGGTGGTATTGCTGAGGACTTAATAAACCAACTCGGTTTAAAGTTTTTGCTATCTTTAGCTTGAAAGCAGGCTGACTTTTCAGTGAACACTTTGTGTTTAGACCAGAGTGTTCACTTAAATATTTCTTGAAAAATTCACGACTCTCAATCCACATATATCCTTTTAAAATATAACCCTTCGCGTTATCTCAATATTTAAATTGACGCATAAAAAACGCAAATGTTAACTTCTCTCCGTTCGTATATGGATGAGCAATAGAAACACTCATGTTTGATTGAAAAATCATATCATTAAGGAAAGTTTTTTATGAAAAAGTTAACATGTGCACTCTTGTGCCTAGGGTTATCTCACGCCGCCACGGCGAGCAATTTTGGTTATATAAATAGTTACAGTTCTAGAGACACCGTATTTTTAGCAAATCCAGGGTTAAACTGTTCTCTTATTTCGGGCGACAATCGCAAAGGTATAATAGCAGCAGGAGGTTACAATAACCGCACTATTAAATACATCACATCGTATTCTTCTGGAGTCTGGAATAAAATAAAAGATCCTCAAATTGATGTTGGCTTTTTGTCAGGAAATAATCAGTACGGTCCTATTGTTGCGGGTAAAGGAAGTCACGCTAAAGTGGTTAAATATATGAACTCTTACGCCAGGAATAGTTGGACAACTCTAAGAGAAGCTCCTTTTATCATTCAAGGCTTAACTGGCGACAACCGATATGGCCCAGTGATACATAATGGCTCTTCCATCGCCTATATGAACAGTTACTCTGCCAATCAATGGCGTTCAATTAGTAGAGCTCCTTTTGCACATGGACGAATCAAGGGTATTACTGGCGATAACAAAAATGGTGTAATTGCTTTTTCTGATGAAGCCAATAGTCGAATTGCCTATATAAACAACTATGCCTCGGGTCAATGGACAAGTATTCATTCTCCGATCCAAGGTCGAATCAAAGATATATCGGGTGATAATCGCAGAGGCGTGATCGTGCACTACGAAGATGGTTCAACCTGGTATATGAGCAGCTATGCGTCTGGACAATGGCATGAAATTGATAACTTCCAAAGCTATCAAAAAGATAATATTACAGGTGAGAACCGATACGGAATTGCCTTTTGTAATGATCTTTAATCATTATAGCTAGCCGTCATCTTTCGTATACGAACAAATACCAGAGGCTTTAGTCTTTAAGACAAAGCCTTTGATAGCTACACACAATAACCTCTAGCTCACTTGCCTTTCTCTTTAAAAGGAAGTTCCTCTGACTGAACATAACCTTCCATCTGAAAAATAGCGTCTTCTACTTGTTGATCTGTAAACGAAGGAAGCTCCGCCGCAATATCTCTGTATAGGGTTTGATATTCTTTGGTTTGCTTGTAAGCTTCAAACTGTCTTTGCTTATAGGTCTTCCACTGTTCCAGTGTCATCTCGGCATATTCTGTCACAATGCCCTTTTTCACTCGAATTAGAAGGTAACGCTCAAATTGAGACGCATAGCCTCCGTGAATATACTTCACTACTTTTCCTTTTGGCGATATAAGCAATCCTGAGTACCACTTTAGCCTTCTATCCAATTTTTCTGGAAATACATCTCTAATAACTGAAACATCGCGAATGTCATTCCACTTAAAGAAGCCTTTTCTTAAAACAGTAATGTCGTTAACGTAGAGTTGATCATTCACAATAGAAAATGTTGCCTCATACCCTCTCCAGTTAGAAGTAACCGTCACCTCACTCTCAGGCTTTAATTCGGGGTTTTCTTCAAAAAACCGGCTTAATGGATTAACGTGCAAGTCATGGGTCTTTCCTTGAAATAATAATGTATCGGGAACTTGAGCTGTCGCCCATAAACACTCTGAAGTCCACATTACCAACATTAAAAGTATTACTCGAAACACTAGCTACCTCTTTATTAAAGAAACACCACAAAGTCTTTCGATATAAACGAGCTAAACAGGCTAATGAGCCTAAAACTCATACACTCATTGACAGAAAAAACGACTCCAGAAAAATGGGGTTAATTAGTAAACTTACAATCAAGACAATCCCCCACTTCTGCCTACTCGACAACACTCGCCACTTATACAAGCCAAACAACGATATTGCAAAAGTCATAAAAACGTAAGCTAGTTGTGCAATAAACCCTTTGTCTTTCTCTATCAGTGATAGATCGCTAAGTAGAGCCATCAAACTCATAGGAAAGATAAAAACAAATACAATAAAACCAAATATCCAATAAAAAGGCACTTGTAGTGCAAGTATCAGAATACCACTGATAGAAGTATAAGATTCATCCACATAAGAATAACAAACAGGCGAAAAACGCATAAATAAAAGCGCAACTAACACGTTAACAAACCAGATACCTAACGCTGTTGCGAGTTTTTGTTTAAGAGTAGTCACTTATTTATCCAACATTTCTCGAATAATCCTACTTTACAGAGAAAGTGTTGCTTTTTCAAAAACAGTTTGAATCCTTCATGGATGCGAAATATAGGCCTTATTCCGACAAACTCAGCCTTACACTTAAGTACTACTATGCTTTAAGCTTGAAAAGTAGCTTAGGAGCTCCTCTAGCAAGTTGCTTGAAGTTCCGAACCTACTTTTTACGACCTCTACATAATTGAGAGGTAAACCATACGAAAATCTGTCTTCAATCCCACATTCAGAAGATATCCAACTCAAAGCTTCTACTGGAGACATATCTTTAACATTTGAGCTGTACATTGATGCAGATTCGTAACCGGAAAAAAAGGCCACAATCTCTTCAATTGAACCCGTCGCTGTAAACATTTTAGGCCTTTTGCATACGCACTCAGCAATATTCAGAACCTCAACTTTCTCGATTGCCACTCATACTCTCCATCATTAGTAGCTTAATCATTCTAGATAATGACTTATATTTATTTCTGCGGCTTTGAAACATCGCTCGAGAATAAGTAACGCTTCCCCTCGTAAGCCAGCACCATTTCGTCAAAGCGACTGAGTGAGCTTGAAGTATATATGCTCTGGCTTCCACTAACCTTTAAAGTTGCATGAAAAACATAGGGGTAGTAATTCCCACTTAAACCTCCATCATGACTGACCAAATACTCATAGATCTTTTGATCCATAATTTCGACATATCTGTTCTCCAATATCGAAATATCGCTCTCAAATGAGCTATAGGGCGATCGACTCAAAAAGTACTCTATCAGATCCTCGCTGCCCTCAAAAAAGAACTGCCTTGGATGCTTCATACCATGACAAACATATATACCTTTATATTCCATAGAACCTACTTATCTAAATTGCTTTGCGACGTGTAGTAGAAGATATAAACACACCTTATAGATAATAAATCTCTACTTATACCACTGTTAGAGCCAGTCGAAATTACTCTTTAAGAGTATTAGGTGTTTTATGAGGCGATACACAAAGCTTTTCATGGAATGTTTTGCTATAAAGCTTGACCTTTTCCTTCTTTCCTAAGGCCAGTGCAGCGTTTTCCATAAGTCGCCAAAAGTCTGAACTAGCACCCTTTTCGTTTGCCAGTTCTTCAAGGGCAATCATTGCATCCAAAATTTCTTTTTTCCACTTTGATGAGTCCTTTTCTTCCAATGACTTACGTCTGTACTCGAACAAATCCGGCTGACTCAGAAGCTCTGATGCTTTGATTATGTAATACTCAGCAGAAATCCATTTATCATTTCGTCGTTTATAATAATACAGAACGCCATACTCAAACAGACACCCAAAAGCAACCCAGATGGCCAAGCTCCAATACGGCGGCAGCTCGAATATTCCAAGCTCTAACAACTCTGAAACACAGAATAAAATAATAAGTAAGAAAAGGCTGGACCATATTATTTTTGAAACAATATGCTCGCCTTTGTCCGCTATATTCTTATACACTGCATAAGAGAAATAGACAGTAGCCAGTAAGTAAAATATCTTCACTATAAAACCTAAAGTGATATAAGACAGTTAGAAGCCATTTCTAATTCCGCACAAGCCGCACACCATCGACAACCATCACCCATTCCCCAGCCTCCTCATTAGGAGGCTGGGAAACCTTAAACGTCGTGTCAAAAAACCAGATACCCACTACAAAGTCATCACCAACAAACTCCTTAATAGGCGCTTCGATGGATACATTGCCACTATTTGCTCTTCTTTCATATTCTATGCGACCATTAGCCAAGATAAGCAGGTATATGTTCTCGCCTTCCCACTCACCGACATACTCTTTCTTATCATCAGGCACCGGATCTGAACAAGCAGAAATAACAAGCACGAGAAAGATCACCAAGATACTTCGTTTCATTGACTTAGCTCCCATATTCACGATTTCTTTTTCAATAAAGCAGTTATAGGATACATCAACTGTCCGATATAAGAATTCGGTAGTTTTACGGTCGTGCCGTAGTCCGCAGGCCAATGTTCTTTTGGCATGTGGTAAGTACCAAACAGACGATCAAATACCACTAGATGCGCTGAGTAGTTGGTATCAATAGCTGGCTTCTCCGAGCTGTGATGCCAGTGGTGAAACTGCGGAGTAACAAAGATATACTTTAAGAAGCCAAAGGGAATCTTGACATTGCAATGAATAAGTACGGCTTGAAGTGCTGCAAATGCCACATAAATATCCAAGGCGGCTTTATCTGCCCCTAGTAAATACAACGGGATCATAACCATTGCTCGTTCTGAGAACACTTGAATAAAGTGACCACGAGACCCAGCCAACCAATCCATGGTTTCCACCGAATGGTGAACCGCATGGACTGGCCATAAAACCCTAACCTCATGGTAAAGTCTATGCTCCCAATACAAAACAAAGTCTGCACACAAAATAATAATCACGACTTGTATGATGACAGGAATCGATTGAATCGTTTTCTGCAAGTCTGGACTGATTGCCCAATCAAAATGTGCAGCATGATAATTAGCGAAAATAAGAATGGCAGAAATAGCCAAGTGATTAAAACAGAAATAGAAGAGATCGAGCCCCCACTCTTTTCTTAAAATCACCTGATTTTTATACTTGGGAAACAGCTTCTCCAATGTCATAAAAACAAATGCTGAGCCCAAGAAAGCCAGAATTAACCAGTCAACACCCAGAGACATTGTCTTTGCCTCAACGGGCCCCACTGGAATGGTATATCCACCAAGTGCAAATGCCGTTAAGGTAAAAAGAATACCAGCCGTCCCCATTCTTCGATATTTACCTAACACAAAGGTAAGCACTCCAAAGAACAAGGAGAAGTACATACCATATTTTAGAATGACTTGAAGTTCTTTAGCATCGTAAGCCTGACGTAGTTCTGTGGTGGTAAGATATGAAGGATACAAATACGCTAATACCGCCAACAAGCTCATCACACCAAGAAACAGCGAGCAATAGCCGCTTATCTTCCCTTCTCCCAGGCGAAACTCTCGATCTTTATCGAGCTCTACTTCTCGTTCCTTGTATTGATAGTCGTTGCTCATATTACTTCCTAAACTTTAGTTCTAAATCCATATTGCCTATGTATAACATACAATCCAGTCTCTCCCAATCCGACTTGATCACATATATCAGGTTTGATTAGCGCTGCAAAGATAAATAGATTTAACAATAGCTAATCAGGCCCACCACCAGTATTATCAAAACCGGAATTACCAACTTTCTTCTTAAATTTTAAATTGGAGTCACTATCACGATTAATAATAAGTACCACACAAGCCATTATCACTGGTATCAACCATACTAAGAAGATCTGTGCTCCTTTCTGAAAAGTCTCAAGATCGGGACGTCTGGCAACAAAAATCGAAACACCTAAATTTAATAAAGCAATGATAGCAATCATCACCCATACAAAATCATTCATATTGGCTCCATTTTAATAAACACTGCCAAACGCATCCTGCATAGACAGCTTGTTAGATATTATAAAACCGTCATCAATCTAACACTATTCTTCAAAAAGCTCTAGCTAGACGATATTACTGAACTAAATTAATTCGACTTTCTATAATAGGACTAACCGGAGAGTTATCGGTCAAATAATCCTCAACAGCATCTCTATCGAGAACATCAAGGGTAACCTTACGAGATGCATCTATCGCAGCAAACGTGGCATAACCATCGCCTCCCGAGGCGACAAATTCGTTTGTGACCAAGACATATTCTTGACGATCTTGATAGGCTGCGCCATTGATCATAATCGCTTCTACTCGACTGCCTGGAGAGATAATCACAGGGACATTTTGGTTGGTATCAATAATCTGAGCATCATTAAATAGATCAACGGTAAAAGTAATACCCCGAGAAACCTGCATAAATTGTCCTGCCGGAGATATATTATCGGGAAGGTCTGCCACACTCCGTTCTAAAATTTGTTTTACTTCTTCCCCTGTCACAGTTATTACCACCATACGATTATCAAATGGTAAAATATCAAGCAGATCGCTACGAGTAACTTCTCCAGGTGGCAATATACCATCAGGATAGACATTCGAATTGAATCGAATGGCTCCACCATTTGTGATAGCAAAATCTACGTTATGACCCAGCTGGCTCGACTTATACAGCATTGCATCAGTAATCAGGTTTCCAGCTAAAGCTTCCTGCGTACGTAACGCAATGGTATTCAAGTCTAGGCCAACGCTGGTAAACCCGATGCCTACATCTTCTCCGGCTCTGATATCAGGAATAGCATTAGGATCATCGCAACTAATGAGGCACATTCCTAACGCGATATAAAAACTATAAGCGATTATACTTTGAACTCTCATAACTTATAACTCATATCGAACAGCAACAAAAAAACTACGCCCAGGCTGAACAAGCCCCTTAACACCAAATCGATCAATATTGACAGAACTTTCGGGATCAGAGAATTTATCACTGCCCAAATTGAATGCATGCAGTTTGAACTTTAGCTTTTCGTTTAGTTTGTAACTTACTGAAAAATCCAAGTGCAAATAGTCATCGATAACCACAGGTTCGTTTATGTCTTGAAAAGCCTCCAGTGCCGATCGTTTATTAGCCGCACTTCGACCACCATACCGTAAACCCGCAAAAACATCCCACTCTGCACTCTTATAAAAAACACCCGTGTTAATGCGAATACGGGGAGTATGCAGTAATCTGGCGACCCCTCTTGACTCCAAAAAGGTTCGTTGCAAATCAAATACGCTGCTTTGATTCCATTCGAAGTCGGTTTGATGTTGCCCCCAGTTAACAAAATATTCTAACGCATCGCTCAAGTGTCCTTTAAGCTCAAACTCAATGCCTTCTGATTGAGTTTGACCGATATTCTGATATTGTCCTCTCGCACCCTGCCCAAACGGATCAAAGCTTTCGATGATGTCTTCAATTTCGGTATAGAAAAAATTGAAGCGAATGATATGTTGCCTAATACGGTATTCTCCTCCCAACTCTAGAGTTTCTACCGACTCGGCATTTAGCGAAGGATTACTCGCAGTTCCTTCAACTCCAACACTGGTATTATCATAAAGTTCTTGAAAGGTAGGAGCGCGAAATGCTTGAGCGTAAAGGGCTTTAAAACTCCAGTTGTCGTCGGGCAAGTAAGTCCAACCAATACGAGGGTTAATCGATGTTCCAAAGTCATTGTAGTGGTCGATGCGAAGACCTAATGTGTATTCGTTGTTGTCCAGTTGGTGGATCAATTGCGAAAACAACGCAGCAACAGTTCTTTCTTCACGTTCTTGCTGCGTATCGACATTATCGTAATTTCCAAATTCAGCCTGAGGAACCAGCCCCGATACTATATAGTTGCGCTGCAAGTCATACTCAATAATATCTTGATACTCAACGACACCACCAAGTAGCAAGGAAGTCTTGTTAGATAACTTTCGATTCATTTGATATTCGTAGTTAACCTCTGCCCCCTGATACTTTTCTTGCGTTAAAGCACCATCGATAAAGAGACCACTGTTAGAAACAAATCCATCAGGATGGTCCTGATACAGAGAGTTGTTATTAATCCAGCGAAAATTAAAGCTCGACGAGGTTTGGACCTTTTCTTCAAAAGAATGTTTTATTTTGTAGTTAGCGGTAATTTGAGTTTCTTTTAAGTCTGAATCTGTACCAAAGTCAAAGGTAGAACCAATCCATACTCCTCGATTCCTTCTTAAGCCAAATACATCAAGTGAATGGCGGTTATCGTCCCAACGAAACGATATAAACTCGTCTTCCACGAAGCGTTGAGTAAATCCAGAACTGGGAGGGCTAATGCCAACCGATGAAGAAGACTGGGCAAACTGCTCGGATCCATCGGAAAGAGAAAAACCTAAAGATAGATCCCAGCTTTCTGCCTCTGGAGAGTAATTGAGATCGAACGCGTATCGGTCATCAACACCATGTTCAACATTTGCCGAGCGCTTACCTTTTTTGGTGATAACATTAATCACCCCGACAATGGCATTGGTTCCATAGAGTGCCGAGCCAGGGCCACGAATGATCTCAACGCGCTCAATAAATCCAACGGGCAAATCAAAAATAGCCTGTCCATTATAAAAATTATTAAACTTCATGCCATTTATCAGCAGCAACAGCTCGCCTTGTCGTCGCTCCCCTCGTAGGGCTAAGCGATAATAACCATTAGGTGCCACGCTGGTTTCGATACCTGGCGCATATTGAAGAATGTCTATGAGTGAACCCGCAGACATCCGCTCAATATCACTGGAGCTAAAGACGCTGATAATAGCAGGCGCTTTATTAATGGACTGGAGACTTTTGGTTGCAGAGACGATTCGAACCTCTAGTAACTCACGTAAACCTAAGGAAAGGAGGTCTACTTCTTCTGAAGATTCATCTTTTTGTTGAGCAGCCGAAGCCACGCCCATCGTGCCTAAGGCCAAAGCTCCTACCAATATTAGCAGTGTGATTAGAGTTATTCTTTCTCTCAGTATCATGATGACGGGCTGAGATTGCTTCAGTTACTAAAAGCATAGACTAATCCCGACTAAGTTCGAATTTATTTCAAAGTGAAATGTATTATTTATTAATCTCTTAGAGTGGATAGTTGAATTTTCCGTTTGTATTCTTCCATTCCGATTCTGGCGGAATGTCTTCTATTGTATCCCAGTGCTCGACTAACCGCCCTTCGCTCACTCGATATAGGTCATAAATCGAGCAGTGCCGTTCATTTATTTTCCCTTCACAGGCAGCTAGCACAAAATTCCCTTCCGCAAAAACTCGATGCAGATGGGTATAAATTACTCCTTTATCTTCCATCGCTTTGCGAATGGAGCCTAGGTTGTCCCCCATTGCAGAGTGGTGCTGAACAAATATATCATCATTAATGAACTCTCCTAGCCTTTGAAATTGCCTATCAATAAGCACTTCGTTGACATAAGTACGAACAAATTCGCGATGAGACTCCGTTAGATGGATATCTTCGGCCTTTGTAGCCCCAGCCCAAATATTAAAACCAGAAGCGGTTACTGTTTGTATGTTATCCCAATGTTCAACCGCATATCCGTCTTCAAAGCGGAAAATTTCGAAGGCTGCTTTTAAGCTAGAAAAGTCATATTGCATGTGTGCAAAGACATAATCACCATCCTCAAATACCCGAATCATCTCTACTTTTGGGCCAGTCTTCGACAACTGCTTAAACAGCTCCGCAAGCCCCATACTCCCTTCATGTGTATGAGGGTTATGCTGTACGTACTTTTGTTCATTAACAACACTAGCAGCGTCAGGATCGCCTGTCTCGATGCCTTTTAATAGTTTCAGCACTTTTTCTTTGTTGGAAAGCATATTTTACTCAGCTCGGTAGGTTGATTTTGCTCACAGTAGATAATTAATGTCTGCCATGTGCAGTATAGAATATCTAGCTTCCGATATTTATTATGCGGGGCCGAAGAGTAATTTAGGCCCCTTCTCTTTAAAGCCTTAGACTTTCGCTACTTCTCCCAAGCGACGCCCGTAGTCAACTCCATGCCAGCCGAATCGTTCTGCATAATGATATGAAGTATGCCTTCGTCATCATTGTGAACGGCAGGATTGTCTTCTCCTGGAGCACCAACAACCAAATCTAGAAACCCGTTACCATCGAAGTCGCCAGAAAAGATATGAGAGCCAAAGTAATCATAGGACTCTACTGGATTAATATTATCAATGTGATCCTGATGTAGATAAAGATTTCCATTAGCTGTCAGCCCCAGTGATGAACCAAAGATAACGTTAATACTGCCCGCACTAGAGTGCCCTGTCGTATCATGATCTTCACTAGAACTGCCAGCAACCAGGTCAGCAAAACCATCACCGTTGATGTCAACTAAATGAGCCGCACTGCCAAAGTACTCCTGCTCATGTTCAGCGACACCCTCGATGCCAGATACATCCTGATGCCATTCTCCCCAGTTATTCAGATCCAGACCGTTTGCAGAACCATGAATAAGGGTAATGGCGCCACTCTTGCTATCTGACGAATCGTAGAAGCTACGCACTGCTAAATCATCAAAGCCGTCACCATTAACATCATCCACCACAGGATTTCCGCCGAAGTAATCGGACTCTATGTATCCACCATAGTTGGCTCTATCAACCAGCAAGCTGCTGCCTTCATCTAACCCAGACTGGCTACCATACACAATAACGAAGGCTCCGCTTTTTGATACACCGCCGCTGTTATAAAACGAGGCGCTAATAGCCAAGTCATCATAACCATCATTGTTAAAGTCACCAGTTCCTGTTTCGTCCATGTAGGAAACATGTTCAGCGCTTCCTGCTAGCCCATTGTCAGTATCGCCTAAGTGTAATTCTTGACTACCTACACCCGTTATACCTTGAGAACTACCCTTAAGAATAAACACGGCCCCTGATCGCCATGAGGTAGTCCCATCGTTAAGCTTTACGTCACGACCTTCAGCACTGATTGCCAAATCATCAAAACCATCGCCATTGAAGTCAGCGGATGAAAGAAAGCTGCCGAATTTATCACTTGAATCCGTGCTACCGACAACATCAGGTGAATCAAGATGCCAAAGCTGGCTAGTCTCGGTGTCTAAGCCTAACTCACTGCCATAGACAACAACAATCGCACCAGCGCCTGACTTCTTGGTGATGTATGATTGTATCGCCACAAGCAGGCTATCCGTTTGTTGCTCAATATAGTCCTGACAGTCTTCTTCACTGAGTGAGTTAGTTTCGCAATCGGGGAAATAATTCTCTTCAGCGTAATCCATCACCCAGTTGCCATCGATGTCATCAATGGTATCTAATTCGTCAATATCTCCCAGCTCCAAACCTAAATCGAGCAGACTTTGATAACTATTTTCGATATCGGCATTTAGATCTTCACTATGAATGGATATCGCCAGATCATCGTAACCATCGTGATTAAAATCACCGCTGGCAGTATAAGTGCCAAAATGATCGTAGGCTTCGGCAAACCCCGGGATTCCATAAGTGTCTTGATTAATCACATGCTCATCATATTGCCCTTGCTCAAAACCTCCAGACTTACCATAAAGCACTCTTACTTCACCGGCATAGATTTTTCCATCAACGTCCACTAAACCACCGTTAACAACAAGATCGTCAATGCCATTACCATCGAAGTCTCCACTGCTACCCGAGCTCAAGTACTCGTTTTTATCTCCCAAGCGTGTTCCATTCTTATTGTTCGAACCGTAATTGGTTTGGATCGCGTATTCAACCAGGTGCGTCTTCTCAAAATAATCGGCAATTACAATATTGGTTCGCAAACCTTTCTTACGATAATCCTTAACCCACTTCACGACCTTTTTCTTGATGACATCGCTTAATTCTTCTAAAGAATCGGGAAAAGTAATGCTGGGTTTAAAGTACTTGATAGCTTTGTAAACCCCTAATGCAATGGCAGCTTCAGGACAAAACACAATGAAAGCTGAACATACTACTGCAGTACTTTCATCAGATATTACTAGTCCCATAATAATATCTGTAGTTTGAGGAGTTAATACGGCTTGAACTTTGGTCAGCTTCGACAAATCATACTCTTCTAAAATACCTTCAACCTTTTCCTGTACGGTACTCGGGTCAGAGCTGTTCGCGTACTTATCTTTCAAAAAGTCTTTTCTATAGTGGTATCGAGAGTCCAAGTCAGACACATCTTTCTCTCCCATTAGAAAGAGCAAATTGCCAGCCTGTCCCTGTAACTCTTTTATGGTACTGCCCTTATTAACCCCCGAGCTTGAATCAATGAGCAGCTGAGGTGTTTCATTACTTGGGAAAACGCTCTTCAACTCATCGTAAAACTGTCCCATTTCTGATTCCTCAATCTTGATAGATTGAAAATCAACGATCACGATTTCATTTGGATGATCTAAGGAAAAAGTTTTTAAATCATCTAAAACTGCCGTCAGCCTTACGGATTTATAACAATGGATAATCCACGTGGACTCATCATCTTCATCCCAGGCCACTCGTAAATCAACGTAGCGAATACCGTCTTTTAATTGAGTCAATACACTTGTATCTTGAGCCTGCGCCCATCGAGTTGTTATTTCGAGCCCATAAGCTAGGATAGCTGAGTCACAATCATCAACCGCAGTCACCCCATTAAAAACGGCGACTTGAGAGGTTCCGCTATCATGTGTGCCAGGAATCATTAACTCTCTTAATGGAACATCTGGTTTGTTATGAACGATAAATGTATCAGTCATCCAGGATGCTGTATTAATTGAATTGCCGTCATCCATTTTTACTGTAGCAGCCTGTAACGGCTGGTAACATCCAATGGTCACGACAAGCCCGTAAAGAATCTTCTTAAAGCTAATATTACTCATAACGCAACTCCTAATAGAAAAGTACTATTACCCTGCATAAGCAGGCATTGTTAGAGCCAATTCATACCACCTGATTGCATTGCCTCTTCTTTCACACTTTGTCAGTCGAGTTTTGTTAATGAGCTTTGTGGTTCACAATTATTTTTGACATAGCAAAGCCCCAGAGCAAATTCTTAGTACTGTCGCAGTGTAAAATAAGGGTGAGTACGGGAGAGCAAACTCCCGTAAGAACTATTCTTTTTGGTGCCAGAGTTGGTCTCGTTTGGTGAGACCAGCCCTATCGCTGTATATAACGCTTACTAAGCCTTCTTCTGTATGTTTAGCTAGATTTTCTCCGGGGCTACCAACAGCAAGGTCGACATAGCCATCACCGTCAAAGTCAGCAATTACCAAACTAAAACCAAAGTAATCATTTTTTTCTGCCTCTCCTTTAATGCCGCTTGTATCTTGATTCCACTCTTGATCATCCTGTTCATGTAGGCCGGTATTAGTTCCATAAAGTACCGCAGCTTCTCCTTCATTTTTATTATCTGCTTTAGAAATGTTTTCGTAAGGTACACCAATGGCCAGATCATCATAACCATCACCATTCAGGTCGCCAGATGCTAACGCAAAACCAAAGCGGTCACCATCTTCTGCAGTGCCTTTAATACCACTCACATCTTGATGCCATTTTTGATTGCGGGCAGAGCTCAACCGCTGAGATTGTCCATAAAGAATTTGAACCAATCCCTCACCATCATTTTCTTCTGGTACTCCAATGGCCAAGTCATCAAATCCATCGCCATCAAAATCCCCACTGCTTAAGGCATGGCCAAAATGATCTCCTGACTCTGCCGTGCCTTGAACGCCTGTCGAGTCCTGGTGCCAGTCTTGATCGTTAATCGAGTTAACTCCATTGTAACTACCATATAGGACATTAACCGAACCCGCGTTATTCTTTGAGCCAATTCCTTCTCCTGGGTTACCGACAGCCAAGTCATCAAATCCATCGCCATTAAAATCCCCTGTTGTTAAAGCATAAGCAAACAAATCACCGGACTCAGTCATTCCGTTGATGCCAGCAACCCCTTGAGACCAGCTATCGGCAGAATTAGAAAGACCATGACGAGAACCGTACAGCACAAAAGCTCTACCAGAATCGGCTAACGCACTGTCGTCATAAGGAGCTCCTATTGCCAAATCTCCATAACCGTCACGATTAAAGTCCGCACTGGTTAGGCTGAATCCAAATTGATCACCCGATCTCACGCTTCCCGAAAAACCAATACTCCCTTCATAAATTTCTTTCGAACCACTGCCACCTAAACCAGAAGCGCTGCCCAAAAGAATAACCACTGCACCAGAGTCTGAATATCCGCTGACATCTTTGCCTGGTACACCGACGGCTAAATCGGAATAACCATCACCATTAAAATCACCGCTAATCAACGAATGACCGAAATAATCGCCAGCCTTTGAAGAGCCCGCAACCTCAGAGCTGTTTTGATGAATGATTTGACATTGTCCAGCACGATTGGCTAGACCTTCGCTACCACCGTAAATTATGTTGATGGCTCCAGCATCAAGAATGCTTCCAATATCTTCTCGTGGAACGCCTATTACCAAATCTTGATATCCATCATTATTGAAATCACCACTGGCAAGGGCATGACCTAATTGATCATCGCTCTCTGCACTGCCTGCTAGTGCTTGACTCAGATAATCACCAAGTTCACTATTTAGTCCTATAGCTGTTTCCACCATTTGCGTATCTTGATAAAAATCAACCATAACGATGTTTTGTTGGAGACCTTCGCAGTTCCACTCCCCCATCCATTGATGAACTTTATCACTCACCTTATCGTTCATATCACGCAAGGTATAATCACCGATGAGCGAGTCAAACGATAGAACGTCACTGTCGTCGCCTTCGGGAGTCAACACCGTTTGAGCCACAGATAATTTGTTAAGGTCTCGTTGCTTAATCGCCAGAGTCACTTTGTCTTGTAAGCGACTGACGCTGTCGGTGTTCGCCCACTTAGATTCTAAGGTTTGCTTACGATTCCAATAACGATTCGATGCGTAGGTATGTAGTCCAGGCTTGTTATCACCGTCTTTGTCGTTCGCGATAACAATGACACTTTTACCTGAGCTCCATAGACTCTCTAAGCGAGAAGCAGGATTGAATTGGTGACTAGGTAACAGCAGACTTTCAAAACGATTTTGGAGCATAGCATGGACATTATCGATCATGTCACCAGCGGCTATGGTTTGAAAGTCAAGAATGATAATTTCTTTAGGATGGTTTCTAACAAACAACTCAATTTCATCCAAAGCATCATCTAGCGGCATACTCAGTGCGCAATGAAAAAGCCAAGGCTCACCATCTTCGCTTGTTACACGCAAATCAAAATATCGAATCCCACCTTCTAGCTGTTGCTTAAAACTTTTTGTTTGCGTAATAGCCCAGTTTTTAGTGACCCAAAAAGCCAGCTCCATCGCGAAATCGCTCCAAAAGGAGTCATTGCATTCCTCATCCACCAAATCAAACGCTTCGTTGTACTCTCCGATCAGGTAACTGCCACTATCGTGGGTACCCGGCATAACAATTTGATTAAGAGCGATATCTGCGCGGCCTTCAAATACGGTTTCCATCCATTGATCCTTCTGGATCGCTGGCAATCCAGAAGTAAAGCAAATGAAAATAATTAGAACAAAAAAACGTCGTTTATCGGTGAGCATTTTCATGGTGTTATCTCTTTAAAATTGTTACTAAAAAATAAACACCATTCGAGCAATAATGTCATGTAACATAGTGTTACATAGTTTCGTTAAACCTATCTTTTGTGTAATTTAAACAATAGTATTTATAAGGTTATTAACGCCTGTTAACCGGAAGCTTCACTGTAATGTGAGCGCCTTTTCCCTTCTCGCTGATAACAGCAATGTCTCCATTGTGAGCTTTAATAATAGAGTGGCATAAAAATAGTCCCATTCCACTATGGCCGCTTGTACCAACGTCTTCCTGACTTCCTTGATAATAAGCTTCAAATATTTTTGAAGCATCAGCCTGATGGATACCCTGGCCCTCGTCTATAATAGCCACTTTTACCCATTCACTTTCTTTATTCAGTCGAATAACAACAGGTTTATCATTCGAGTGACGAATCGCATTCTCAAGCAGATTTCTCACAACGACTTGAATCTGTTCTTCGTCCAGCTGAACGATCCAATCCGCAGGCTCGATTGATTGAACTTCGAGCAAAATTTTACTTTTTTGATCGAAAAACTCCGATTCGATAACTTGTTGAATCAAGCTCGATATATCAGAAGGCTTAAAGCGTAAATCTTTACTTAATACCTTCTGTCTTTCCTTATCAATCATTTGAGACAATAGCTCGTCCAACAGGCGAACATCTTTGACCAAAGCCTTACGCATCCCATCTTGTTCAACCATCTCTGCAGCCACTCTAATGCGGCTGATAGGCCCACGTAAATCATGACTGACGGCTAACAAAACATTAAGCCGAGCCACCAGCAGTTCATTGAACTGTTGGACCATCCAGTTCATGGTTTTTCCTAACTTGCCAAACTCACCGACAGAGCGCTCGTTGAAGCGATAATCCAGGTTGCCTTCACCAAGAGCGACACTCCCCCTGTGGAGGCCTTTAAGCGGATTAAGTGTCCGCATAACCAGGAAGTAACAGCTACCAATCATAACCACAAGAAAACACAGATAACCCAATATTACCGCAGGCTGTACACTTGGCTTAACATTAAGTTCAAAATAGACATTGTGCTCTCCTCTGCTAACACTAAAATAGATATCGTTTCTATTTCGAGCATAAGCAGAACGAGTATTTTCTATTTTAGTAAAGTGCAATGATGATAATACGCTTTTATCCCTTTCCCCACAGGCATAGGCTTCATTCCCTTCTATACACAACAAGCGAATCCCTTTGATACTGCCAAACTTGTTAAGTAACTCTTGGTAGCTTTCCTTATCGTCAGCAATAACCTGAGTGTAGTGAGCCAAAAACTGCAACAGCTCTTGATGACGTTGACTGCCAATCACCTGATTTTTGATCACAACAACAGAAACTACCATCACCGTTATCAGTGTGACCAAAAATATTAATGTAATTCTTAGAGCAACCTTCAAGACTTATCCCTTTAACTTGCTGGCGTGCCAGTAAACTTATAGCCAATGCCTTTCACAGTTTTTATTAAATTAGCATCCATATTTTGGCGCTGAAGTTTTGCTCTTAACCTGCTGACAAGCACATCAATCGAACGGGAGTAAGGACTGTCTTTGAATCCTTTAATATGAACAGAAATTTCGTCTTTAGAAACCACACGGTCTAAATTTTTTGCAAGGAATACTAATGTCCTACATTCCATAGAAGATAACTCTAAAGAATGGCCTTTTTTTTGAGCATCCAGGGTATTCGGATAAATCTCTAACTCCTCAAAAATAAGAGCGGATTCTTTTGTTAGTGCACCCTCTTTGCGACGACTGAGTGACTTGATTCGTAGCACTAGCTCTCTGGGTTCAAAGGGTTTGGTAAGATAATCATCAGCCCCTAGCTCAAACCCAACCACTTTATCGACAAGCTCGTTTTTTCCCGTCAACATAATGATAGGAATATCCGATAAGTCTCGAATTTTTTTGCACACACTGAATCCGTCCAGATCAGGCAAAATAATATCAAGGATTAACACATCAAAGTCATTCGCTTGCAGCAAGCGGATGCCTTCACTAGCGTTAGACGCGTAGTGATATTCAATGTCATATTGAGGGAAATACTGAGCTAGAAGATCAGATAAAGATTGGTCGTCATCGATGAGTAATACACGCAACATTATTATAGTTATTAGACTTATTTATACAGCGAGTTTTATACTAGCATGGGCATTATTGTATGAAAAGAGAACAGGTTTGCAGGAAAGCAATGAACTCAAATAGAGATTTACCAGTCTATTGATTATTTAGAGTTCAACCACAACTCAATCGTTTTCAAAATTATCTAAAAAATAAAAAGCTCTTGGTATTTGTTCTCGCCTTTTACCTAGTTTTAATTCAGTTATTTTTTTTCTGCAATGCTCCAGTTTTAACTCATCTGTTAATTGGTTAAAAGAATCCTCAAAAAAGCGTTTGCAGAACCTCTTTAACCAAACAACTTTGTCATTTTGGCCAACTGGACGTTGCGAGAGAGCTTGGTTAAGTGCTTTAACAACTTTCTCATCCTTGATAAGCCAATCAGCAAAGGTCTGTTCAAACTCCTTACCTAATGCGTTCAGCACGAGTCGATATTCTGTTTTGTAGAAATGATAAAGAAATCTAACATTCCTAAAGCTTCGCCTAAGTTAACAACATCAAGCCCATGAGATGAAGGGGCTGAATTTTTCTTTGAAGTACTACAACCAATACATAAAAACAAAACCAATAGCATGGCTGCTTTAGAGCAAATAAGGTTCATGTTGTTCTCTGAGAGGTTTTATAAACTAGTAATAAAATATTAGTTAAATACGACTGGCTCGCAATGAAAGATGACTGGTAAACATTATTTAATACTGCCAATAGATTTATCGATGTCAAAAACTTCATCAAGATAAAACATAATTATTTCTTATCTGTCTTTGACTAGCGATCTGAAGACCTAACAAGGGTCTACTTTACCCCCTCGTAGCAGCAAAATAACTTTCCATCCATAGGATTTCATTCAGACATAAAAAAAGCCCTGTGTGAATCACACAGGGCTTTTAGAAGATGGCGCGCATGGAAGGATTCGAACCTCCGACCGCCTGGTTCGTAGCCAGGTACTCTATCCAGCTGAGCTACATGCGCATCGTATAATCTGATGAGGACCAGTCTGTTAAGACTGGCGGAGAGAGAGGGATTCGAACCCTCGATACGGGACAAACCGTATACTCCCTTAGCAGGGGAGCGCCTTCAGCCGCTCGGCCATCTCTCCTCGTCAGCGGCGGCAATAATACCGTACTGAATTATAAATGCAAGAAAAAACTTAAAAAAAATTTGGAACTGTTCAGCTTATTACCAGTTGCTATCAAACTTGTATAAACAGTGATCACTAACGGTTAGAAAATGACACATGTCCAAAACAAATCCATTCACAAGAAGCCATCCGTCTGAACAGTTACCGGATGATACGAGCAAATAAATTACTCGTGAGCGTTACCAGACATTTCTTTTTCACGTTGAATTCGTAAATAAATTTCTTCACGGTGAACAGAAATTTCTTTTGGGGCATTTACGCCGATGCGGACCTGGTTACCTTTTACGCCTAAGACAGTAACGGTAACGTCATCACCGATCATCAGAGTTTCGCCGACTCGACGAGTTAAAATTAGCATCCTATTTCTCCTTTCTCCTACCCCCAACACAAGGGGCAATTTCACAGCACTTGATGTAAACGAGATATTATATAATACTTCGTTTTATTATTGTTCAGTTTTAACGCTTTTTCGAACATTTTGTACAAATTTTGCATCAAGGTCGAACGCCGAGTGCAAACTTCGTACAGCCAGTTCTAAGTATTTCTGCAACACAACAACCGAAACCTTGGTCTCTGCCGTTGAAATCGCTTCAATATTGATGCCTTCGTCAGCCAGTGTCGAAAACATTTTTTCTGCGATATTGCTATGGCTACGTAGCCCCACCCCCACAATACTCACCTTTGACATGCCCGGGTCTATATTCAGTTGAATATCGCCCAGATGCTCTTTCAGTGATTCAACAATAGCAGGCACTTCGTTAATGTGCGCATGAGATACGGTAAACGAGAAATCCGTAAATCCTTTATTGTTGGCGTGATGAATTAACATATCCAGTTCAACATTATGTTGAGCAAAAGTTCGCAAAATCAAGGCGGCTTGCCCCGGTTTATCCATAACACCGGTCAAATTCACGCGAATTTGCTCGCGATGGAAGGCAACCCCCGATACCATGGGCGACTCTAAATCAGTGCCCTGGTAAGAAATTAATGTGCCTGGTCCCTCTTCAAAAGTAGATAAGACCCTTAGCGGTACGCGATATTTACCAGCAAACTCTACAGCCCTTGTCTGCAAAACTTTAGCACCGACCGCCGACAACTCAAGCATTTCTTCAAAAGTTATCTGATCAAGACGATGCGCATCGCTAACTATTCGTGGATCGCTGGTGTAAACACCATCCACATCGGTATAAACCTGGCATTCATCAGCTTTAAGAGCGGCAGCCAATGCCACAGCCGTTGTATCAGAGCCTCCACGGCCTAGTGTAGTCACATTGCCGTCGGAGTCAGAGCCCTGAAAACCCGCCACTATGGCTACCTTTCCGGCCTCAATCACGTTTCTGATGGCTTGGGTATCGATATTCTCTATCTTCGCCTTACCAAACTCGTTGTTGGTCAGAATACCCGCCTGATAAGCATTAAGGCTTTGCGCTGGCTGCCCTAAGCTTTGCAACGCACAAGCCAACAAGGTTGCAGACACTTGCTCTCCTGTGGCTAGTAAGGCATCCAGCTCGCGGAAATCTGGCGGCTCCTGAAGGGTCCGAGCCAAATCAAGCAGGCGATTGGTCTCACCTGCCATCGCCGACACAACCACAACGACCTGATGATCGCTACAGGCGCTTAAAATGCGTTTTGCAACGCGTTGAATGCATTCAACATCAGCTACCGATGTACCACCATACTTTTGTACGATCAGCGTCATTAGGCGTTACTCAGTTGTTCGCCCAAATACTCTGTTGCCGCTTGAATCGCCTGAGGTAATTTTTCTGGTTCACTACCGCCAGCCTGAGCCATATCAGGACGGCCACCGCCGCGTCCGCCTACCACTTCGGCGGCCACTTTGATCACATCACCCGCTTTAACTTGAGCAGTAATGTCTTTGGTCACCCCAGCAATCAGATTCGCTTTGCCGTTGTTTTCTACACCCAGCACAATCACACCAGAACCTAATTTGTTTTTAAGCTGGTCCATCAAGTCGCGCAACGACTTGCTGTCGACATCGGTCAATACTTTTGCCAGTACTTTTACACCATGTACATCTTGAGCTTCACTCAGCAAGTCACTGCCTTGCGACGACGCCAGTTTGCCTTTCAGTTGCTCAATTTGCTTTTCTAAGTCTTTATTTTTGTTGAGTAGCGCAGAGACTTTTTCTGGAACACTGCCCGCATCGGTTTTTAACTGAGCACCTAATGTTTGCAGTGCATCGTTTTGTTGCAAGGTAAACTCCGATGCACCCTCACCCGCGACGGCTTCAATACGACGAATACCCGATGCGGTACCAGTCTCAGACAGCAAACGGAAGGTACCAATATCTCCGGTGCGCTCGACGTGAGTTCCACCACATAATTCGATAGAGAAATCGCCCATGGTTAACACGCGAACTTCATCGCCGTATTTTTCGCCAAACAGTGCCATGGCACCTTTATCTTTGGCGGCATCCATCGACATAACATCAGCAGACACCGGATTGTTTTTACGAATCTCAGCATTCACCAAAGTTTCAATCTTCGTCATTTCTTCGGCAGTGACAGGCTCAGGATGAGAAAAGTCAAAACGCAAACGTTGTGCGTCTACCAAAGAACCTTTCTGAGTGACATGCTCGCCCAAGACACTGCGCAAGGCAGCATGTAGTAAGTGAGTGGCCGAGTGATTCGCTGCTGTTGCTGCACGTTTTGCATCATCAACTTTAAAATGAATCTCAGTATTAACGTTTAACTCACCGCTTAATACTTTTACTTTATGAGCGAAGGCTTTATTGACTTTGGTTGTGTCTAACACCAAAGCTTCGCCACCTTGCCAGGTAACTTTTCCGGTATCGCCAACCTGACCACCCGACTCGGCATAAAAAGGAGTCTGAGAGGTAAACAACAAACCTTCTTCATTCGTTAACAAAGAATCAACGGATTCTGAGTTCATTTGTAAGAACTCAGCTTTAGCGTTGCCATCAAGTGCTGCATAACCCGTAAATTCTGTTTCGATATCCAGATCAAGATTATCGTTGTAGTCAACGTCAAACTTATCGCCCGCTTCACTTTGAGCGTTTTTATCTTTCTCTTTTTGTTCAACTTCTAAGAAGCCTTTCTCATCAACGGTCAAACCACGCTCACGAGCAATATCAGCCGTTAAATCAACTGGGAATCCGTAAGTTCCTTTTAGCAAGAAAAGTACTTCACCGGAAATTTCTGTACCTTCCATTGTCTCCAACGATTTCTCTAGCACTTTTAAGCCATTTGCTAATGTACGAGCAAATTGTTTTTCTTCGCGCAAAATCGTCTTTTCGATCAGCTCGCATTTTTCATTCAGCTCTGGATAGGCTGCGCCCATCTGCTCTGCCAACGGTTTAACGAGCTTATAGAAGAAAGGCTCATTGGCACCTAACTTGTTACCGTGGCGAATTGCACGACGCATAATGCGACGTAACACGTAACCTTGATCAAGATTGCTTGGTACAACACCATCAATAATCAGGAATGCGCAAGAACGAATGTGATCAGCAATAACTCGCAAAGATTTGTGGTCAGTATCCGTAAGGCTTAACACTTGAGCGATGGCTTTAATTAAACCATCAAACATATCGATTTCGTAATTGCTATGAACTTTTTGCATCACCGCGGCAATACGCTCTAGTCCCATTCCGGTATCGACGGAAGGTTTAGGCAATGGTGTCATTTTGCCATCAGCGCTGCGGTTAAATTGCATGAATACCAGATTCCAGATTTCGATATAACGATCACCGTCTTCATCTGGAGAACCTGGAGGACCACCGGCTACATCTTCACCGTGGTCATAAAAAATTTCGGAACAGGGTCCACATGGACCAGTATCACCCATGGACCAGAAGTTATCTTTTTCGCCCAGGCGAGAAAAACGTTCCTGATTGATGCCAATCTTGTTGAACCAGATATCTTCGGCTTCTTTATCGTCTTTATAAACGGTTACCCATAGTTTTTCTTCGGGCAAACCTAATGTTTTGGTTAAAAACTCCCAACCAAAACGAATCGCGTCTTCTTTAAAGTAATCGCCAAAGCTGAAGTTACCTAACATTTCAAAAAAGGTGTGATGACGAGCTGTGTAACCAACGTTTTCTAGATCGTTATGCTTACCACCCGCACGAACACAACGTTGCGATGACGTTGCTCGAGTGTAACCACGTTGTTCAGTACCTAAGAAACAATCTTTAAAAGGCACCATACCAGCGTTGGTAAATAATAACGTTTTGTCGTTGGCAGGAATCAAAGAGGCACTGGCAACACGTGTGTGTTGTTTGCTTTCAAAATAGGCCAGAAATGCTTCTCTAATTTCGTTGCTCGTCATGAAGTTCATGCTTCACCTTATTTTAATAAATACAGTCACTATAAAAATGAGTATGACAACTCGACATTACCTCGCTCGATAATGCCCCATTGAAATACTCAGTTAATATTCTTCAAATACAATATTGATAATATCGTTGGAAAATCCACGATACTGCAAATATCGTTGTTGTTTTGCTTTCTCTTTCCAGTCACTGGGCGCGTTGCGGTATTTTTTTTCTCTTACTCGCACTGCGTTTTCGATCCAGTCGACTTCAGACTCAGCAAAAGCAGCGTCGATAATGGCACTATCAACGCCCTTTTCTTTTAATTCCATGCGAATTCTTGCCGGGCCATACAATCGTCCAGCTCGGTAACGAATCCACGACTCCGCAAAACGCTCGTCACTTAACCAATTACGTTGCTCCAGATCATCCAGTGCTAACTGAATCTCTTCGGCAACGTAACCTTTTTGTAGCAGCTTTTGATGGAGTTCTCGACGAGAGTGCTCGCGCCGGGTTAATAACCCAATCGCACGATGGCGAGCACTGTCTGGTTGAGTTTTAGCCTTCAATCTCTTCCGCTACCTCACCTTGTGCAGCAGCAGAATTCGGCATCAACTTAGCTCTCACTTTCGCTTCAAGCTCCTGAGCAATTTCTGGATTTTCTTTTAAGAAATTAGTCACATTCATCTTGCCCTGGCCAATGCGATCGCCGTTGTAGCTATACCAAGCACCAGATTTATCAATGATGTTCTCTTTAACACCCAGATCGATGATTTCACCTTCTAATGAAGAGCCTTCACCATACAGAATCTGGAAGTCAGCTTGACGGAATGGAGGTGCTACTTTGTTTTTCACGACCTTAACGCGGGTTTCGTTACCCACCACTTCATCACCTTGTTTAATCGCACCTGTACGACGAATGTCCAAACGAACAGAAGAGTAGAATTTAAGTGCGTTACCACCCGTAGTCGTTTCTGGGTTACCAAACATCACACCAATTTTCATACGGATCTGGTTGATAAAGACAACGGTACAGTTAGCACGCTGGATGTTACCAGTTAACTTACGTAAAGCTTGCGACATCAGTCGTGCCTGCAAACCAACGTGAGTGTCACCCATATCACCTTCGATTTCAGCCTTTGGCGTCAAAGCCGCTACCGAGTCAACAACGACCAGGTCAACCGCACCAGAACGCACCAACATATCGGTGATTTCTAATGCTTGCTCACCAGTGTCTGGCTGAGAGACTAATAAGTCATCTAGATTAACGCCGAGCTTTTCGGCATAAACAGGATCTAATGCATGTTCTGCATCAACAAAGGCAGCCGTTCCGCCGTCTTTCTGACAAGAGGCAATGGCTTGCAAAGAAATGGTGGTTTTACCAGAAGACTCTGGTCCATAAATTTCGATAATACGGCCTTTAGGGAAGCCGCCCACACCGAGTGCGATATCCAGGCTGATAGAGCCTGACGAAATCACTTCAAAATCCCGAGGCCCCTGCTCTTCACCCATTCGCATGATTGAACCTTTACCAAATTGGCGTTCAATCTGAGATAAGGCAGCACCGAGCGCTTTCTTCTTACTATCGTCCATCTATTTCTCCAAATTATATTGTATAAAATTGGTGTTAACTCAAGATCGTTTGATGGTTCACACTATGGCGGAAACTTGAGTATTAACAAATTGATTGCAGGGGCTGGCCAATTATTTCAAAAATCCTGCTGTGACGGTAGCCCTAATCGGCAATTCTCTCGACAATTCCAGCAATTGCCCGATAAACCGTTTGTTTTCTAACCGATTCTCGATCTCCATCGAACAAAATGCGTTGAGTTTCGGCAGGTTGGCCTTGGATTTGCCAGCTAAACCAGACGGTCCCGACGGGTTTTTGCGGGCTTCCTCCCTCTGGACCAGCGACCCCACTCACGGCGACCGCAATGGTGGCGTTAGAGCGTGCTAATGCACCCGCCGTCATTGCTGCTACCACGGGTTCTGATACCGCGCCGTATTGTTCGATGAGTTGAGAGTCCACTCCTAGCATTCCATGCTTTGCCTCATTGCTGTAAGTGGTAAATCCGCATTCGAACCATTGGGAGCTCCCTGCTCTATCTGTTAACGTTTTGCTGATCCAGCCACCAGTGCAAGACTCTGCGGTCGCGACTCGAATGGATCGATTGACGGCTATTTGTGCAAGGCTTTCGACCAGATCCTCTATTTTGTCCATCATTTAAGCAACTCATTTATTTTATTGTGAATTTGGGTGGTGACCCCTGTTCAGATTCAGTTACAATCCTCGCCATGAAAACAGAACAAGCTCCTACAATGGCGGAAACCAAAGCCCATACTCCGATGATGCGACAGTATCTCGGAATCAAATCAGCTCACCCCGAAGAATTGCTATTTTATCGGATGGGGGATTTTTATGAACTGTTTTATGATGATGCCATCAAAGCCGCCGATTTACTCGATATCACGCTCACCAAGCGCGGTGCGTCAGCGGGTGAGCCCATCCCAATGGCGGGTGTCCCCTTTCATGCGGTCGATACCTACCTTAGCCGCTTAATCAAGCTGGGGCAATCCGTTGCTATTTGTGAGCAGATTGGCGATCCGGCCACCAGTAAAGGCCCAGTTGAACGTAAAGTTGTACGTGTTCTAACACCAGGGACCGTGAGCGACGAAGCCCTGCTCGACAGCCACGACGTGCAGTTGTTGGCAGCTATCCTACCGACCAAGAAAAACATTGGCTTAGCCTGGCTCGATTTAGCCGGTGGTCGCTTTTGGGTGAGTGAATGTGAGCATATCGACGAAGCACTCAATGAGCTTGCGCGTTTATCACCAGCCGAATTGTTAACATCAGAAAAAACCGAGCTGGATGATCTGCCCTATAGTTGTAAAGCTCTGCCGGATTACTATTTTGATATCGATGAAAATCGCACAACTCTATGTCGTAAATTCGAAGTCGCCAATATGGCTGCTTTGGGATGCGACGCACTTAGCGTTGGTATAGGAGCCGCAGGTGCTATCTATCAATACGCCGAAGAAACTCAGCGTGGTGCTCTGCCCCACATCAGCCGTCTGATTCCCTATACCAAAAACGATTGCATCAGCATCGATTCGGCCACACGACGCAATCTGGAACTGACGCAAAACTTGCAAGGCAGCGAAACTCATACACTGTTTGAAGTGATTGACCATACCTGCAATCCCATGGGTAAGCGCCTGTTAAAATCCTGGTTGAATCAACCACTGGCCAATCAAAACGAAATACGCCAGCGTCATGATATCGTCTCGCGCTTACAATCCAGTTCGCTTGAGATGATTCAAGAAAAGCTCAAAGCGATTTCGGATATTGAGCGTATCACCACTCGTATTGCACTCGGTTCGGCTCGCCCAAGAGATTTGGCTCGCCTGCGCGATAGTTTGGTCGAAATCTATGCCCTCAAATTGTTGCTTTCTGAAATCGATTGCCCACATATCGGTGAGCTCAACCAGTCGATTCACGCTTTAGAAGAATTGCACCAACATCTGCAAAAAGCCGTTATCGAAAACCCACCGGTGGTCGTTCGCGATGGCGGTGTGATTGCAGCAGGCTTTAATGACAATTTAGATGAGCTAAGAACCCTCTCGGCTAACGCCGATGACTTTCTGGTTAAGCTTGAAGAACGCGAGAAAGAAGAGCTTGGCCTACACACCTTAAAAGTTGGCTTTAACAAAGTTCACGGTTTTTACATCGAGATCTCTCGTGCTCAGAGTGAACAAGCTCCCACCCATTACGTTCGCCGACAAACGCTCAAAAATGTCGAGCGTTTTATCACCCCTGAGCTCAAAGAATACGAAGAAAAAGTCTTATCGGCCAAGTCGAAGGCTTTAGCGCTCGAAAAAGAACTCTATCAGCAACTCATTGCCGATATTCAAGTTTACGTTGCCCAGCTGCAAGAATCGTCTCAATCCGTAGCGATTCTCGATGTGTTGCAAAGCTTTGCCGACAAAGCCCTGACTTCACGCTATGTGCGCCCTGAGCTGGTATCTGACAAAGTTATTAATATATGTCAGGGACGCCATCCCGTCGTCGAGAACACGGTTGAGCCTTTTATTGCCAACAACGTTAACTTGAATAAGAGCCAGAACACCCAGATCATTACCGGCCCTAACATGGGCGGTAAGTCGACCTATATGCGGCAAACAGCACTGATTACTCTGCTGACCTATATCGGCAGTTTTGTGCCTGCTGACAGTGCACAGGTAGGGCCTATTGATCGTATCTTTACGCGTATTGGCGCATCAGACGATCTGGCCAGTGGCCGTTCAACCTTTATGGTTGAAATGACCGAGACAGCGCATATACTGAATAACGCAACACCAAATAGTCTGGTGTTGATGGATGAAATTGGACGTGGCACCAGCACTTTTGATGGCCTTTCTCTGGCCTGGGCGACTGCCGAACATATTCATCAGAACATCGGCGCTTTTACTTTATTTGCGACCCATTATTTTGAAATGACACAACTAGCCGATTCACAAGACGGCGTGATCAATCTTCATTTTGGCGCACAAGAGTACGGCGACGATTTTATACTGGATCACAGCGTTCACCAGGGACCAGCCAGCCAGAGTTTTGGTATTCAGGTCGGTAAAATGGCAGGATTGCCTGCCAGCGTTATTGCCGCCGCCAAATTTCAGCTGGAACAACTGGAAAACAGCGCCCATCATGCTCAGCTATCTGCGACCCCAGCCGAGCAATTGATGGCAAACGTGAAAAACCTGACCCACGAAAAAGTGGTTTCGGAATTAACCTCCGTTGATATCGATCAGTTGAGTCCACGCGACGCACTCGACCTGCTCTATCAATGGCAGCAACAATTACAAGAAGTTCGGAGATAATATTCATGGCTTTTGTCGTCACAGATAACTGCATTCAATGCAAATATACTGACTGTGTAGAGGTATGCCCGGTCGATTGTTTTTATGAAGGCCCTAATTTTTTGGTGATCAACCCAGATGAGTGTATCGATTGCGCTCTGTGCGAACCTGAGTGCCCGGCAGAAGCCATCTTCGAAGAAGATGACGTGCCAGATAACATGAAACAATTTATCGAAATCAACGAAGAGCTTTCGCAGACCTGGCCGAACATTACGGAAAAAAGCGACCCACTACCGGATGCCGCAGATTGGGACGGAAAACCCAATAAAATAGAAAAGCTTGAACGCTAATCTACCCCGCAGGCCTCGTACCATCTAGGCCTGCGATACCCTCCTTTGCTATCGCTGTAGCGTAATTCTCAATATCCTCATTTCAGACCCGCTCCAATCATTAATTTACACTCTTATTTTTGCCCCAATCGCGTTACAATAAGCAATAGATTTGGAATAAATAACAGCACTCAGAGCGGATCTGGCAATACACCCAGAAAGCGTAAGCAAAGTGCTCAATAATAATACAGGTATGTGAAGTTATGCGAATACTGCTGATGGCCCCCTTACTCGTTCTGTTGCAAGCTTGTAGCAACAGCGATGACCCGACACCTCCACCACCGCCCCCTCCCCCCGTAGAAACGTTTAAAATCACGGGACCAGCAGACAATCAGGTGAATGTCGGTCAATCAGTAGGGCTCGTATTAGAAGCACCCAGCTTAACCGTAAAAAATATTCGATGGGAACAGCTTACTGGCCTGAGCGAACTGGACATTGCAGCCAGCCAAAGGAAAGCCATTGGCTTTGATGTGACAGAGCCAGGTATTCATACCATCCAACTAACTTTCGCTGACAGCGAAGATAATCAATACAGCAAGCAATACACTTTTGAAGCCTTTGATGTGGCTGCCGAGCCGTTAACCGTTAACGCACGACTTGATCACGCGATGGTTGAGCAAACCAAGGGCAGTATTCGAGCTTTTGACTCTGCTAATGGTGCGGGTATCACATACAGCTGGCAGCAGATATCTGGGCCAAGTGCAGAAATTACTTTTGGTAATTCCGGCGTACTGCAGTTTGTCTCGCCAGAAGTGGAGCAGGATGCCCTGCTGACTTTTGAAGTCACGGTAACAGATGCTGACGAAAACACAGCCACTGATCAGGTTTTTGTGTTAGTAGAAAACATCACGATTGATGATCAAGGGGTGTTTCCTGCAGCATTAGGTAAAGTGGCAGCCAACACTCGCCCTTACAATCCAACGGGGCCTTATGCCGACAAGCTGGTGGGTTGTGCTTACTCCAATGTACTCATTGAGTCCTGCAAGCTCAACGATCTGCCTCTACTAGGACAAGACACTATTATCCCAACGCTGGATGATGTCATGAATCGGGTGGTGGTTTCTCATCAATGGATGGGTGATGCGTTTAAAGAATTTTTAGAGCTCGAAGACACCGAAAACGATTTTAAGCGTTTGGCAAGAGCCGCCACTGTTATCGTGTTATCTTACGATATCAAGCCATCTTTCTATTGGTCCTATACGGGCGCACTTTATCTTGATCCTTCTGATTTGTGGCGCAATCCTGCTGAGCGAGACACCTTACTCGAACAAAACGTTCCCGCTTTTGGTGGCTCGTTGCAATTTTTTATGCCGACACGTTATACGCAAAACGACGACTTTGTTACCTTCTTCTGGCCGTATAACTTCCGCCAGGCTCGCCCATTAAATTTTTATCGTCATGACATAACGCCAGTACTTTATCACCAGTTTGCCCATGCCAATGACACTTTTCCCCCTAGCACTTGGGCAACATTAGACAGCGATCAAACCGTTCATCAGGCTTCGTTAAACGTCACGTCAGGCAATGAAACATTAACAGAGCTTACCTCGACAGCCATGAAGGGACTAGCTGGTGTTAAATTTGCGGGCAACTCATCAACAGAGTTAGAGCGCGGTTACACCAGCACTGATATCATTCCTTTCTTTGAGCCAGACAACGGCTTGCTGTTTAAAAGCTTTTTTACCGCTCGTGAAGACTTCGCCATTTTGTTTGAACAATTCATGATGCAGCACCGTTATCAAATTCAGGCAGATGTAGGCATTATTGCTAGTGGTACTAACGTTGTTGATTGGGGGCAAAGAGGCCGTGTAGGAGAAAGCCGCATTCTGGATCGTGCCGCCGTTGTTGGCGCAATGCTATTAACCGATGAAGATTTTTCGGCAACTTTAGCTGACTTCCCTGCTCCCATTTTGATGACACCAGGACTCACCTGGCAAGAGAATCTGGACTTAACACCGGATGATCCTAAGCAATAACTTTCGCTTTTTAATAAAGAAAAATCAGAGTTGAATAACTCAACTCTGATTGATAGCTCACTAATGAGTAATTTCTTTATTGATAGATGACTTTATCTGCGGCATCAAAGTCTGTCTATTTTCTTCTGACTGAACAGAAGGGTCCCCTGAAGTTTCATTAATAATGTAACCGTGCTTAGCAGCATCGATCAATTCCATCGCGGAATATGTCGGTTCCAGAGACTCAGAGCGAGTACCAGGAACTCTCTGCAACCAGCGAGTCAAATCATCAAACTTCGATTGGAAGTCACCACTGAAACCCAAATCAGACTCAATTTCCTGCTCTCGAGTATTTGATGGATCGATATAGTCTTTTGGGTCATGACCAACGTTAGAAGCAACTTTTTGATACTCATCTAAAGCCAACCTATAAGCGTTACAAAAATCACTGTTGTTACGTAGTTTATCTGCGAGCGTCTGGTCATTCAATTTAAGTAATGCACCCTCTAACGATAGCCCTTTCTTCACGGAGTCTTGAACTAACAGTCCCTTTGCGGCCAACTTTCCTCCTGATGCAGGCTTAGAAAGCGCGGTGTTATCACTTTTGATGATCAAGTCATAATAAGCTTTTAAGTCTTCATCTTTACCAGAAAGTGCCGCTTTATTATGAGCTTCAACAATCTCGGGCTCTAAGTGAGACTTAATAACAAACATATTGCCTCGATTATACGCACCCTGTAACCAGGCCTGATTTCCAATCTCTGACCAGTCTTCATCGGGCATATTCAAAATTGGACCATTTACAACAGAATCTTTTGACAAGTAATCTACCTGCTTCTGATATTTGCTGGTGGACACTACCCCATTGTCGCTGTCTCCAGTTGGGTCGTAAAGAGGCTGAAGATGTTGATGCCAACTTCCCATAATCATAGGCGCTGTGAATAAATGACCTTTGTAGCTTAGCTCATTCCACTCTTTTGCAGCTTTCAAGTGATTTTCTTTAATACCATGATTATCAAATGCATCATTGGTTCGTTTTACTAAAGCCTCCATTCGAGTTCGTTCAGTCATCTGTGATCTTAAATTAACTTGTAACTTAGATACTTTGCGGTTACAAATATCTGCCCACTTGTCATTTTCTTTTTGCATGGTGTTTTTTAACTTACTTAACTTTGCACTTGTATCTTTGATTCTTCGGTTGTAATCATCACGCTTTTGAATATAGCTTTGCTTTGATTTTTTCTTATCCGGTGTATTTTGAATCAACTGTTTTCTTTCGAACTTAAGTAAGCTTAAATCTCTTTCCAAACCTTTAATAAAAGGATCTTTTGCTTCTTTGTTTCGGTTAATCCTATCTTGGTAATAAGATTTTTCGGATTCGATTGACTGCTCCAATCGCTTAACTGAGCTGTCTAAGGATGCAATTTTATCCTGTGCTAACTGAAGGGTTTTAACTAACGTCAACACATCATTATATGAGCGAAATTGTAAATGATTAGGGATATCATGAGAGTTCTCATCAAATCGGTCTAAAATAACCTGAGCTTTCACAATATCGGCTTTAGGTTCACTTTGAGGTATAAATTTAGGCTTAGGGCTCAAGTTAATTTGGGGTTGAACCAGATTTTGAGACGTTTTCTTAGTCCCTGCCGCCGTTTTGAAAAATTCTCTTGCTGAGCTAATTGTCAGAGGCGTTTCGCTTTCAACAAACTGAGAAGTCAGTTTTTGATCCAGTTTATAGTCGTTGCTTAATGAGCCGACAAAGTTTTCTCTGATGGATTTGCTACTGGTCATTTGAGGCAGGTTTAACGCTTCTTTTACAGAAGTCTGTTCTGACTGTGCTGACAATAATACCGATTTATAATCAACTGAAATTTGCATAATTAATAGCTCCCTAATTATATTCTTAATAAGTTTTCGCAGGAAGAGTCGCCTTGCTGCACAATAGTTTCGTCATCAATAAGTTGCGGTAGAGACAATAACTCTCTCCAACGATGACTTTCTTGAGTAATCTGGGTTATCCAGCGGTCGAAAGTTGCGGCATCTAAATGAGAAGCATCTTGTTTAATGTTCAGAGTCACCTCTCCTTGTGGCGTTAAACCTAAACATCCGATTTCAATGTCCTGAAGAGCGAAGTTCGCTTTCAACAGCTTCTTGTAAATCGATTCATTCGCAAATACAGAAAGATAACTAACAACAACAACTTTGTTAGATTCTTCAATAAAACCAACATTAATCTCTATATTCTCTGCTGATAAAGAGAAGTGGCTGCCCTGCTGCCATTGAATCGTATCTATATTTGCAAGTTCAGCATATTCATCGACTAACAATGAAAAATTAATAGGCATAACAACTAACCTCCTTAGAAACTTAATGTTTGTGTATTACTTAAGTAACATAAAGAGATGAAAAGTTGTTCTTTTAGAACAATATAGAATCAGGAAGGGCTTACTTGAAGTAAAAGAACGTACAAGGCGTTGTAGAAGATGATAGTTTTTCTATCACAAAATAGTTGGACTTTTTAATAGTTATTTATAAAAAAGCCGATCTAAGATCGGCTTTTAAGATGATAATCAATGCAGAAACTTACTAACTTTTCTTCATCCATTTCTTAAACTGAGCTTTCTCTGCGTCTGACGCCTGTAACCACCAATGTTTCAAGTTATCCAACGCTTTCGTAGGGATCTCATTAACTTTTTCAATAGCTTTAACTTCTTGGCGAGTCATTTCTTCTACTCGAATCTGATAGTCCGGTTTTTTTGCAAAGCTTTGAGCAGCATCAAGTTCACTATGGTAAGGAGAATGAATTACGTAACGCTTGCCGTCTTCAATACGAAACTTCACATCAAAGGGCTGTGATTTAACAACCTCGTGTTCATCAGAGTCAATCTCAATAACCACTTCGTATTGCAAAGTGACTTTGTGTGTACCGCTGGTAAACGACAACATTTTGTTTTTTTCTAACAGCCCCTGCTCGTAAGGCTGTTCATTAATACTTAACAAATTAAATTGCTCAGGAATAACCACCTGACCATCACAAAATCCCTTAATGCTGAGACTTAATAAAGCAATGAATAAACCAAATTTCATACAAATAACTCTTGTTGTTAAGCACTTAGTTGTGCAGCATGATAACGAAAATGCGACTCAATAAAACTCGCTATAAAAAAGTAACTGTGATCGTAGCCTTCACGACGGTTTAACTTTAATGGAATCTGTGCCGATTCACAGGCCTGCTGCAATTTTTCTGGAAGCAGTTGTTCAGCCAGAAAACCATCAGCTTCGCCTTGCTCGACCAACATCGAATCTACCCTATGCCCGCTTTTTATTAACTGACACGCATCATAGGTGCTCCAACTATCACGATCGGGCCCCAAATAGTTTGTAAACGCCTTCTCGCCCCAGGCACATTCCATGGGTGCGCAAATAGGAGCAAAAGCCGATACCGAACGATATTGTTGCGGATTTTTTAGCGCAATGGTTAGCGCGCCATGGCCTCCCATGGAATGACCCGCTATCGCTGCGCGGTTAGCATCCACAGGAAAATGTTCATTAACCAGTTGCCACAATTCATCGACCACATAATCATACATGCGGTAATGATTAGACCAAGGTTTTTGCGTTGCGTTCAAATAAAAACCCGCAGCACTACCAAAATCCCAGTCATCATCTTCGCCTTCAATGTTGCACCCTCTAGGGCTGGTATCACAGACAACAATAGCCATACCTAGTTCGGCAGCAATAGACTCCGCATGAGCTTTTTGTACAAAGTTTTCATCACTGCAGGTTAATCCAGACAACCAGTAAAGGACCGGCACTTTGCCCTGTTCACTTTGAGGTGGCAAAAAAATAGAAAAGGTCATGTCGCACTGGCAAGACTGCGAAGCATGCTGATAACGATGCCAATGGCCTTCAAAGCACTTTATCTTTGACAACAAATTCATAGGTTCTGAGTTCTCTTTCAACAACCGCAATTAAAACTTAATAACCGAGCGAATCGATTTACCTTCGTGCATTAAATCAAAGGCTTTGTTGATGTCTTCTAATGGCATGGTATAAGTCACCATATCATCAATGTTGATATCACCCGACATATATTGGTCAACGTACCCTGGCAACTGAGAACGTCCTTTAACACCGCCAAATGCCGTTCCTTTCCAGGTACGGCCTGTCACTAGCTGAAATGGCCGCGTCGCAATCTCTTGGCCTGCACCAGCCACACCAATGATTACGCTGGTGCCCCAACCTTTGTGGCAGGCTTCGAGCGCAGAGCGCATCAACTCGACATTGCCGACACACTCAAAGGAGTAATCAACGCCACCGTTGGTCATCTCGACCAGTACTTCTTGAATCGGTAAGTCGTGATCTTTAGGATTCACACAGTCTGTCGCGCCTAACTGTTTGGCCATATCAAATTTGCTGGGATTAATATCAACGGCAATAATGCGCTCGGCTTTCGCCATCACAGCACCTTGAATCACACTTAAACCAATGCCACCAAGGCCAAATACCGCCACGGTTGAGCCGGGCTCTACTTTTGCCGTGTTCTGCACAGCGCCAATACCAGTGGTGATACCACAACCAAGCAAACACACCTTATCCAGCGGTGCAGCAGGGTTAATTTTTGCTAATGAAATCTCGGGCAGTACGGTGTACTCAGAAAAGGTCGAAGTCCCCATATAATGGAACAAGGTTTGACCCTTATATGAAAAACGCGATGTACCATCAGGCATCACACCCCGCCCTTGCGTGGTACGGATCGACTGGCAGAGGTTGGTTTTGTTAGAGTGACAGAAATTACACTCACCGCACTCTGGAACATACAATGGGATTACATGGTCACCAGGCTTTAAGTTCTTAACACCAGGACCTACCTCAACAACGATAGCGCCGCCCTCATGCCCTAGAATCGATGGAAAAATCCCCTCAGGATCAGCACCAGACAGTGTATAAGCATCGGTATGACAAACACCCGAAGCAACCACCTGAACCAATACTTCCCCTTCTTTAGGTCCAGCTAAATCAACGTCAAGAATCTCCAGCGGCTTTCCGGCTTCAAAGGCAACAGCGGCGCGAGTTTTCATAAATGTATGTCCTGTTGTTTTTATGACCTGTAAATAACATGTCCCTGTATGGAGCCAGCAGCCCAAAACCGCCAGCTGGCACCCTATCGCTCAAAGCTCGATCAGGATAGAACTTTTACGGCCATCTAATTGTTTGTAAAGAGATAATAAATCGAAAACAACACAATTGCACCTGCTGAATGCCCCTAAATGCACCAATTAAACGGTTAATGAGCAGAATCTCTCGCCAGGGTGTCTGTTAGTTCAATAGATAACTGAATCCCCCTCACCGGGGTGTCCGTCGAAGCATCAATTAGCGGAGTCGCTCGCCGGGGTGTCTGCTGAATCATTGTATTGTCGATAAGGAAGGTACTCCACACGGTTTCGGCCTTTTTCCTTGGCTTCATAGAGCGCTTTATCGGCACACTCCAGCAATGAAGAAGCGCTCTCTCCTACCCTTGGTCGTACCGAGCTGCAACCGCAACTCACAGTGACCTGTAAGCGCAGATCGTTGTGTCTGATGACCAGATCGCCGATTCGCTTGCGTAGATGATCCGCCAGATGCACAGCACCATGTTCTCGTGTATCTGGCAGTAACACGACAAACTCTTCACCACCAAATCGAGCAGCAAAATCGCCCGGTCGTCGGGTAGCACTGTTGATCATGTCGGCGACTTCTTTTAAGGCCTCGTCGCCCGTCAAATGACCATGGGTGTCGTTGAGCTTCTTAAACCAGTCAATATCAATAAGGACGACAGAAAGATCAGTACGAGAGCGAACAGCCCGTTTCCATTCCAGTTCAAATCGCTCATCAAATGCTCGGCGGTTGTTAATCCCGGTTAATCCATCTTTGACACTTAAATTACGTAACATAGTGTTGGCTTCAGACAATTGCTTCATGGTGTCTTCTAACTCAACGGTACGTTCTTTAACTCGAACTTCGAGTTTTTCGTTGGTTTGTTGCTGGATAGTTAATGCTTTTTCTTTGGCTTCTCGGGCTTTAATTTCGTTGGTTAAAGCTTGTTGCTGGGCTTCGTAACGTTTTGCTCTCTCGTCTGCAAAACGCTGTGCTAAAGCCAAGGCTAACAAGATCACCTCAATGAGCGAACCAATTTGGCTCGAATTTTCTGTCACAAAGTTACTTTCTAGATAGCCTAGCTTCACAAAGACTAAAGTCACCGTGCCAATGGCAAAAACTAACCAGGCCACCGTAAAATATCGAGCGGCGATATTTCCTTGCAACGAACGGACTACCCCACCCACGACCAATACTAAGGGCACAACGAAGCCAACCACTAGTGACATTCGAATGCTCACACTGTAAGGCAAAAACGGACTAAGCAGACACATGATGAATACCAGAATCAAGACCCAATTAAACAAGGTATTCACCCAATCATGATGTCTTTTGGTTCGTAAAAATTGTCGTGCAAACATCATGGCAAACAAAGTAGAGAGAATGGAGAAAATCGCGACCGAATAAGCATGCCAAAGAGGCGATTCAGTCCAAAAGTATTGATAAGCAAAGCCATGAAAACAAAACTGAAAGAGCCCCGTTGACGCCACCACGCCAATGTAATACAGGTAACTAATATCTCGAAGTGACACGTAAATGAAGAAGTTATACAAAACCATCACCAGCACCACACCAAAGTACAAACCAAATACTAATGAGGTCACACTATCTTGCTGAACAAACGCCTCCTTTTGCCACACATACAACGGCAACTGCAGTGCTCCAGAAGTTTGTACTCGGATAAAAACATCAATTTGATCGCCTGGCCTTCCACCTAGTGGCGTAATAAACTGCCGATGCTTTATGCTACGATCTGCAAAGGGCAAATGATCGCCCATCAGCGCGTGGCCAGCGAGTTGAGACGAAGTGCGGTGCGTGTAAAACGTAAAGATTTCGACGTTATCCAACAATGGATAGCTGATAACAAGGATGTGGTCTTGAGCGCTCTTGATAACGAGCTTGGTACGAAACCAATAGACTGAGTCATCAAAACCGATATTAATGCGTTCCTGATTAGATTGCACCCACTGCTCATCAGGCAATAGTTTGATTTGCCCTAAAGAAACATCGCCAGCATCATCTCGGTAATATTCGAGGTAAGGTTGCAGATTCAAACGGGCTTCAGAAACCACCACTTCATCAGCGGCTGAGTTTTGACTCAGCAACACAGTGATCAGAAAAATGATGCAATAGCAGAGAACTCTCTGGACCAATGACGACGTCTCAATCAGGCTTACTTAACAAGAGTTTAGGCCAATCATCTCTAGTCTGCCGACTTTCTTGATAGCTCGACCTAACTCATCAAAGAGACTATACGAAGGTCGCCACTTCGGATAAAGCAAACTTACTGATGTCAGGAACTTTGGCCTCTTTGTCAGGATACCCCGCGACCAGAATCATATAGGGTCTTTCGGTATCAGGACGCCCCAGCAGTTCGTTTAGAAACTTCATTGGGCTGGGAGTGTGAGTCAAGGTTGCCACTCCCGCTTCATGTAATGCCGTTATGAGCAGCCCGGTTGCGATCCCCACAGACTCAGAAACATAGTAGTTTTTTCGTTTTTCACCCTGTTCTGTATAACTGAATTTTTTGGCAAAAATAACGATAAGGTACGGGGCTGTTTCTAAAAATGGTTTATGTTCGTCTGTACCTAGCGGTGCAAGTGCATCAAGCCATTCTTGAGATGCACGACGTTGGTAAAATTCTTTTTCTTCGGCTTCGGCAGCTTGTCTTATTTGTGCTTTCTTGTCAGGGTCACTCACAACAACAAAATGCCACGGCTGCATATTGGCACCGCTAGGCGCAGTACCTGCAGCCAACAAAGCTTGTTCTATCACTTCCTGGGGTATTGGCTCGGGCGAAAACTCCCGCACCGTTCGACGTTGTTTGACTTTTTCATAGAAGGCTTTAGCGCGTTCCAACATCTGATTTTCTGAATAGGTAGTGAATTTGAGTGGCAAGAATGGATAGGTTTTCATCGATGTCCCCAAGATAACTCGCTTTAACTGCAAGTATCATTCAATGTTAGTTAGTGTATTTATCCTTTTGTTGCTAAAGAGACGTTTGTGAAGTCACTTTGTTACTCTATTGCTTTATATTGTAAGGCTTTTGTTGATTTTTGACTCTGCAAAAATTCTTACTCCGACGTCACACACCATTGGCAAACTTTTGTCAGTTGCCGAATTCGAGCTTTTACCGATGCGGCTTCATCCCTGTTCGCCATTGCGACAAAGGAGGCAACTTCTTCTCGATAGTCTGACTCGATATCGGCCAAACGAATCAAAGCATCATAGCTCCAGGCGCGGACAAATTTATTGGGGGAATCCAATTGAGCACGAGCGAAGGAGTAAAGTAACGATTCCCCATCTGACGGAATGGATAGGTATTGAATGCTTTGTAAGACGTGCAAACAGGACTGCCAGTGTGCTAGATGGCTCATCTGTTCAAATAACTTAAGCGACTGCTTTTTAGAAAGGTTAGCCCCCTGCGCTAAATGATGTAGCAAAAGCCAGGAAGCCGCTGTTTGCAGCGAGCCTTCGGACAGGTAATTGAGCAATGAGCTAACAAAGCGTGATGAGGAGTGATACTCAGCGTAAATACCACTCAACACGTCGAGATCTTTGTTGTCCCATTGCTGTAGCAGTGTTTTCAAACCACTCATGCAGTACAAACAACTTAATGATTTGTTTTCATCAAAGCCTAGCTGTCATCTTCCAATCGATATAAGGGCTCTTTTTGCATTGTGTTAATGCCTTCAATCACCGTTGTTTTTATCTCTTTGGTGCAAATTTTGGCATTTTTGCTTTTAATAAAATTGTCTGCGATAAAGCCTCCATAACGAACACCGTTCACAAAAGACTGAAATTGCGCGGTGACCATGACGCTTACTTTATCTGCGTTGTAATTCTTAACGCCAGTCAATTCAGCCGTTTGAGCAATTTTTTTGCTCAGCTGCTTTTTAAATGCATCAGAGCTCGCATCAACGCCGAGGTATTTTTCTATCGCACAGATCTCTGACAACAGATTAATGTTAATCAAACGAGAGTGGTTTTCGATCATAATGCTCACGACATTTTTGGCCAGCTCATCATTCGCTGACGCAGTAGCAGGGACTGTAAATCCAGCGATAACGGCAGCCGCTAGTAAGGGTTTTAAGAATTTCAACGTCAAGCTCCTGTTTTTTGTATTTAAGTGGGCGCGGAATGACTCACCTAAAAGATAGCTAAAATCTGCTCTGGATGCCAATCAAATAGATATTCGCAAGCGATTAAAGCCTGGATGCTACGCACTACCTATAATAGCTTAGTCTATAACATGAAGTGATACACAAGCTATTGATAATATTGAAGAATAGCTAACACCACCCTGATAGCTATACAAAGAACTTACGTAAAATATTGGCTGTTTTTGAGGGTTGCTCAAGTGGTAGCATGTGGCCCGTATCTTCCACTATGTCCATCTGTATCTGAGAATTCTGCTCACATATGCGACTAATCTTAGAGTGTTGAACCAAAGGATCCTGATCGCCAAAAGCAAATTGAATGGGGTGTTGGCTGCCGGATAATTCAGCGGTTAAATCGGGCCTCAAGGTGGTAATGGTCAGTTGCCCGATAAGCGTATCAACACCCGCTCGCTGCTCCATTGCTCGTATGGTGTCTATAATTCCCAGATTTTGATGCTTTGAACGATGGATTAACTGTTTGATCTTTTTGTCACTCAATCCCTGATACTGCCCTGCTTTAGCATATTGGATACTCAATTCTCGTTGACGGATCTCCATAGAATTCAGCGCTGCGGGGTGATTGGATAATACACACAGCCGACGGATACGCTCTGGATGTTTTACCGCCATTAATGCCGCCAGATACCCACCTAAAGAAAACCCAACCAAATCAACAGGCTCAGATGGCAATTGGTCGATTAACCCCAGAGCAATATCATCGATACTGTCTAGCAAAGGTATGGTTAATGAATGACAAGAATAATCGTCTCCCAACACTTCCCATAACTCGGTCCACAAACGTTCGTCACAGAGAGTTCCAGGGATAAAATACAAGGGGGATTGATTGTGTTGGGTGGGCATATTTAAGATTCCTTAACCACCAGAAGATCGAAAGCCAGAGAGTTTAAGTGAAATTGTGATTGAGTCCAAGCTCGTTATGGTGGCCGATTAGTTTTGAAGCCATCTTTGTATCCAAACGACTTAGGGTGACTACTTGTTGGATATGAATTTAAACTCGGCTTCTTGCAAGACGCTCAAGACCGTCTGCAGCGATGCTTTCGAAACAATTATCCAGCTGCTCAAAAATATCCCACCGTGTTTTATCAAGTGTTTTTGCTATCTTATCGATAACTCGCAGCTCAAGCTCCTCGACTCGTTTGCCTTTCCATAATTTATCGGCAAGAGCGATCAATAGCTCTTCTAACGACACAAACATTTCTTGATAGCGAGCATGGGACAGACAACAACGAGCTTGTTCAACAGAAGCGCCATTGCTGAGCATTAGCCTCTCACCAGCAGGCTCATGTTCACCGCCTTTTTCTTTCAACTCGTTAGAATGAAGTATTTTTCCCGCGTCGTGAATTGCCACTCCGACTTCAACGAGTTGTTGATCGAGTGGAACCTGTAGTTTCGCGCATTCTGATAGCAAAATATCAGCCGCTTCTCCTACCAGTTGAACATGTAATAATAACGCTTTAGGAGCCCCGAGAGACGACAGTAGTTGATAAGCTTCTTCTTTATTGTTGAGCATAAACAGGAGCACTCCTTTTTATAAACAGACAGTAGATAATGAATACTTTCAGGAACGAGTATAAGGATAAAGAACGTTTCGATATGGCTTTTTTTCAAAATAAAAAGGCCCTGTGTGTTCCATATATTCAGATTGTGAAATATCCTGAGAGTCTGGGTCTTCCCATCCAAAGTTCTTCCAGACGACCATATTATCAATCAGCTCTACCGCAACGGTGACAGCTCCGCAGTATAAATCAGCACAGCAGGCACAAACATAGAGTGGAACCCTCCCTGACAGAAACTCTGAAGGTTCCTTTAGAAGCAACTGCCTAGCGTATTTAGGGTCAACAGATAGCATACCTAAACTATCCGTGATATCTAAATGCTTTGCCAGCTTTAGAGAGTCAACTTTAAAGTCGACAAAAGTTTCCTGCGGAAAGTTGGCCCTGCTAGCACTGTATAAGTCAAAGTCGTTAAACGTCACTAATTACTTATCCATTACGTTATAAAAATCGATGGCATTCAAACCTTTTATATAAAGTATTAACGCTGCTTGTAAAGGTTAGTGTTTTAGTATCCTTTATAACGCCTTGAATCATCACAGAGGATACAACCTTATCATCAACGACCAAATTCAACTTTTTTCCAGACTCAGAGAAAAGTTGATTGAGTTTTGCAACGCCTTGCTTATTAAAAGTGACTGAAAGCGAATCTTCTCCCATTCGTTCACACTTGACTATATCTTTGTATGTTACTTCATGTTCAATAGCTATTTTTTGAAACGTAACGGCCGAAGAGCCTGAGCTCCCCAGAACTAAGATAGCCATCAAAAATCCCAACTTCATCTTTACCCCTACATAACGAAATGCTACATGTTTGGATAGCACCCTATCAAAAGATTCATTGGCTACCAAGAAGGATTATTTACAGAGAAGGTGTCAAGTAAAGATTATGGAATACTTACAGTAAATAAGAAAAGCCCCATAACATTTGTATAGGGCTAGTATTCGAATAATTAAGAAGGATAAACTATTGTTCTATATCCACCAGATACATAGGTTGCTGCTGCAAATCATGAATGCCATGGAGCACGATGGTTTTGATTTCATTGGGGCACAGCTTTACGTTTCTACTTTTTACAAAGTTATCAGCAATCGAGCCTCCGTAGCGCAGACCTTTCATAAATGACTCAAACTGCTCTACTGCTTGTGCCTTCACTTTGTTAGCATCGAACTTCTTAACACCAGTCGCACGTGCGGTATTCATCAGCGCATTGTCTAAATCTTCAGCAAAAACATGGGATTTGGTGTCGATATTCAAAGAGGTATCCAAGGCGCAAATTTCGGATAGCAGGTTAATATTAATATAACGAGAATGACTCTCAATCATAATGCTTGCTACTTTTTCGACCAATTGCTTTTCATTAGCATCTGCGGCAGAAAAAGGGCTCACTGATACAGCGCACACAATCATAAAAAACCGTAGTAATTTCAAGGTCAAACTCCTTTGATGGGTCCCAAAACAGCAACTTCTACTTGCCTATAATAAAAGATAGTCAAAATCGGCCTGGTTGCCAGTAAAATCCGCTTCTGAGAACTCACTTATCAAGTTATTTTATCCTTTTCCCCTTCTTCTCTAAAAACTGCATGAACCCAGGGACCATATTCTCTTTCGTAAACATCCCAGTACCTTTCTTATGCTTAATAATATGATGTGCAGATGGCCATTATAATTAAACTAACTTAAGTCCTGAAGCCAACATAGACCCCCAAATTGACGAAAAATTTGGCTCAGATCTATCTCCCATCAATTTGAAGCCATTTCGAGTATTCTCAATGGCTTCAATGACAGATTTGGGCTCAAATAAGGGCAACAGATTTCCTTCATGATACCAATCCCATTTATTTTGCTTTGTTCGCTCCCAGCAATTGACAGTAATAAACCTGTCCTCCCACAGACTTGCCTCCAACCAGGCGTTGTGACTTGACGGTTGAATCTTGAACTCCAATTTCTCTAGCTTACCTTCTTCATAAACTTCAACAACTCGCTCAAGGGACATCGACCAAGAGTTGTATCTCAGAGATTTTCGTCGTTTTTCGATACTAGAAAGTATTCCACTAAGAAATGGACTATCAGATTCAGGAATGGTGAACTTTTTGTTTTTGGTCATATCGAAAAAAATCAGTGCTTAAGATAGAGTTCTGCACTCGTATCTGCTCACTGTCCATAATAATTTGGTTATTCGCTCATAAAAAAGCTCTTACTCGTTCCGCTCTTCACTTATAAAGCCTCAAATACCCTTCAACTTAGAATCTCAGTCGCTTAGAAAGTTTACTAAATTACTATCTTAGCGAGTAAAGTGGCAACAACACTTCGGCAAGTGCTATTGCCACCAACTATTGCTGACTCAGAAAATTAAAGTCAATTCGACTTATTCTTTCGCTTTAAAATTCTATCAAGCTTTTCCTGTATTCTCTTTCCTCTTTCTTTACGTCTTTGTTTATAACGCTCTAAAGACCTACCAGCTATCTCTCTCTTTTTAGCTTTCAGATCACTAATTATAGAGTTGAGCTCGAGTCGCTTGTCGATTAATGGCCGAATATGATTTTCTTCAATTCCCTTGCGAACTTCATACAGCATGCCTTTAACTCGCTCATCAAATGTAAATTCCATCGTTAACATTAGTGCTCTCTCCATGAAAAAGGGGACATCTAGAGGATCAGGCAGCTCTACATCTCTCAAGGTTGAATCACTTAAAACATCCATCTTTTGCTCATCCATATCATCACGAAGCGTTTGAGTCATTGCTTTCTCTTGTTTAACAATAAGATCTCTCAACTCTTCGTACGCTTTTATTTCTTCATTGAGATCTGCAATTTGTTTATCTTCATCCTCCGTTCGAGGATTGTCTCTCATCACTTTTCCATGTGGTTCCTTTTTCTCTTTTGTTTTTGGCTTCTCTTTCGGTTTTTCTTCAACTTTTGTTGGTTCGGTAGGGCTCTCACTAGCAATCTCGGATGGACTATTAATTTCCGAAGGCTTACTTACTTCACTTGGGGGCTCTTTAGTAGCTGTTACAGTAGAACCATTACTTTCTTCAGTTTCAAATTTAACAACAATAGGAACCCCACTTACAACCGACTTGCACATAAAGTCTGAAGCATTAAAGCAAACCTTTTGTGCTTTCATTGCAGAATAGCCACTAGGATCTGTTCCTGATAGAGGGTTATTCATAATGTAGGAGTAAGGATTCATCGATTGGCTATTACCAGGTTCCTGAATAACAGGGTCCACGCTCAGGAAGCGTCCTAGATTATAATCATAGGCTCGTCCATTCATATGAATAAGCTGACTCTCATCTAAATGTTCATGGTCTGTAAAGCCACGATTAGTGCTGGCACCAAGTAATTGTTGCAACGGCGTTTTATCACTCATGTTTTCACTTCTCGGACGACCAAAAGCATCAAAGCTATGAGATTTTCTTAAATTCCCTAGTTCATCTAACTCTGCAGTCATACTCCCCAAGCGGTCACGATGGAAATAAGTTGCTTCAAAACTGGTCTCTGCGTTGCCATCTACTATTTCTGCTACTATCGCAATGTCACCAACGTAACTTTTATGCTCCGTTGTCGTAGCGCCACTTACTGTTTTGACAACACGCTCATAGATTTTATCAATATAGATATGAGTCGTGGTCTCGTCATTCAAAGACTTGACCTTTTTATAACGCATTTGATCAGAGCCATAGAATATGGAGGCACTACTACTACTTGTTGGTTGCGTATCCAATGCCGTATTAATGGTACCCGTTGTTACTTCTATTTGAGTGGGTTTATTAAAGGCATTGTAGGAAATAGCGCGAATACCATCACTCACAAGATTACCATTTTTATCGTAATTATAGGTTCGAGCTCCCGCACCATTAGCCAGCATTACTGTTCGAACAGCATTAGGTCCTGCCCAGCCATTCGTAGCACTTCGTGGTTCGACATTGTAAGAATAAGCATCGGCACTATCGGCACTAAAGTCCGTTTTCTTTTTAATATTACCGACGGCATCGTAAGCAAAGAAATAATCTAGTGTATTCGGTGCTCCTGGTATACTTCTGGATGTTGAGATCAAACGATGTAAATCATCATAGACATAAGACTCTGTTGATACTTCATTTGCAGAATTAATCACAGTCTGCTGTTTCAGGTCGCCATATTCATTGTAGGCGTAAGCTAACTTCTGATATGAGAGCGAAGCATTTAGCCATTCGGTATCTTTCATCTGACCAGTAGCAGGATGGAAACTCCGCGTAAAGGTTGCGTTAGCCGCAGCTACATTGGTATGGGTCCAATTTCCTAACTCATCAACAGCAGTGACTTCTTGGTAAGTATAATTCGTCGCCGCATTATAAATACGCTTCAAATAACCTTCGTTGCTGTATTCATAGGCGACTGTTAGTCCTGACGGATATTCAATCGCTTTTGGCCTACCATAGTGACTGTCGTATTGAGTTTTCACTTCAAAACTATCACTTCCATCTATGGTTGTTTTAGTTGATATCAGCTGACAACGATTGTTGTAATGATAGGAGCGTACAAATTCATTCCCTTTCCATTCCTTCGAAGGAAAACCTAAACACTTATCGCTTGCCAATGTTGGGTTGTCATATTCAAACTGACTGATAGAGTTTTCGTTAGGTCCAGAGACCTCTCTTTTCCTAATACGACTCAAACCATCATAATCAAAATCGGTCATATTGCCCAACGCATCGGTTTTCGTATCTAATTCTCCAAAATCGGTATAAGTAAAGGTTGTACGTCCCATATTAGGGTCTTCAACCCATAACTTTTGCCCTAGGTCATTGTAAGTGGCTTTAATCTCTTTTGTATTAGCATCCTGCAATACAATCGGATTACCTGCACCATCGTAGGCATACTGTGTAATGCCACCAAGGGCATCGGTGGTTTGAACTAACTGCCCTGCTCCATTATAAAATCGATATAAATATTGCTCACCACCATTAACTTTAATACGAGTACGGTGAGGGTTATTTCCATAACCATATTCATACTCAGTATGCAATGACTGATCTACCGTTTGGTCTGTTGTTTTGCTAGTAGTTCGGCCAAGTATGTCATGAGTATACCGGGTTCCTAGTACAGTCGAGGTGGAAACGCTGGGTACCGACTCAAAGGTTTTACGCCCCAAATCGTCATAGGTTACATGGGCATAAACTTCCGAGCCATTAAATACCTCAGTACAAATCAATAAGGCACGATTTAGTTTGTCACGATATTCGGTGTTTTGAGGAGAACCTGCCGCATAGGTAGTGACTTTGTAAACCACATCGGGTTTACCAATACCATCACAGTTATCACAAACAGCATAACGTACATGGGAATCTGGCACGCCTTCTCGAGTTGTGGTTTGTAATCGACCGAACGCATCATACTCAAAAGTCTGATCTAGAATATTCACATCAGTAATTACTAAGGGCTTGCCAAACTTCTCATCAGTAATCACAGTTTTTTTGCCAATATCTGTGGTAATCGTTTCGACGAAATAATTATCAGAGGAGTAAGTCATGGTGATCTGACGAGCTTCGCTACCCGCTTCATTTTTAGAGGAAGCGGAAACTGGCAATCCGTAACCATTGTAAATGGTTTCTACAACACTGCCCTTTCCAAAGCCAGGCTTAACGGTCACCTCAGAAGGCTTTCGCGTATTTGTATCATATGAGTCAACAGTAGTTATCACTACCCTGTTACGATCTAACGAGGCATCATAAACCGAACGACTGTCTCCTTTCAGTTTAGCGGTCGTTACTTTGGTTGTCTTAAGCTTATCTATCCACCAGTTACTAATATCATGACTATCATAGACATATTCTGTTTTACTGGCTCTCACACCATAACGAGTATCTAACCGACTCCTCGACGATAAAATATTCCCGTAACTATCGTAAGCCGAACTAGCAAGTGAGAGGTTAGATAAGTCATTGCCTGGATTACTTAATCCCACATAACTCATGGATTTTGACAACCAACCACCACTATTAAGTTCATAAATCTGGTTGGTAGTTTTTGCAGCAATCGGCCAATAGGTCGATCCTGTTACAGGCTCCACTACGTAATAACCATTATTACGATCCGAGAGTAAACCATTAGAACAATTGGTATCCCCTGGCGTTTTCGCACAGGTTTTCACGCGTTGAACGGCCCCTGTTAACGGGAACTTCTGGTGGAAGTCGGTTACCGCTCGAACACCAGTTGGACCATCCATGATAACGGTTCTAAAGCCCTGAAAGCCTCGCCCCTGATTGTTGTAAACCGCGCCACGGTACCTATATTGAGTGGCATTTAAGCTCTCACCAATTCCGTTACTCTCCCAATGCTCAGCAACCACAGTCATCGATGATCCAAAATGGAAGTAATTGTGATCATTAGCGTTCAAAATGCTGTTGGTGTAATCGTGATCCGCATTATAGAAAGCTTCAAGATTAGTGCTAAAAGCGTCGCTGCTTAAGGGTTTGTAAGTCCATTGATTTTTAAACCCTAATCCATTGCTCACAGTCTTGATAACATCCGTTATTTCATAGCTCTCCGCATCGGCAGAAGCCCCTATGTTTCGGTTGATGTAAACCGTTTTTCCTAGAATACTTGCATCCTGTTGAGAGCCACCATTATCACTTGCATCGCTATTAAATTGGCAATTATTCACACCCAATTTACAGGTAAAAGTAGTGACCATATCCACCAGTCCATCACCATTAGCATCCATTACTGACTTCTCAACTGGCGCCGCAATGATATCTGTTTCTTTTACTTTTGCTGTGATGCTACCATCAACATTTTCATCAAAATAAATGGCTTTATATTTTCTCGCGGAAACGTCTTTACGAGCTCCATCAATAGGCTCTGGAATTTGAGTCATTGACTGCTTAACTGCCAAGCCCCATAACTCTTCATCACACATCCACTCAGTGGTTAATCCAGAGTGTCCATAATGAGTCACTCGCGAACAGGCAGAGGCCACTACAGAGTCAGCATAAAGCAACTCTGCTTTGCCATCTCCGTTGTAATCCATCATCGCGGTCTTTTCAATATTCGGCAATGAATAATAGTTTGGTTCACCTATGGTGAGCTCATAAGCATAATCACGCGTCGGTAACGAAATGTCTAAATCAGTCCAAGACGATTCAAACGTCCCTCCTAAATTCAGTTTATAACTTAGCTTGGGTGCAGATGCATTGATCCAATCAGGAAGCCCATCACCATTAATGTCATGGAAGAAATAGGCCTCACCATAAACAGCGAACCCATTGGTGCCATGGAAACCGCTAAATTCATAGGTATCGAACGTAATTCCGCCATTAGTCTGTGATTGTGACAACAACAATTGATAGGGCCTTGGCATCCCTTGCACGTTTCTTAAAGTCGCAGAGATCATCAGGTCAGGCGTACCATTACCATCCATGTCTCCGACCTCCTCAATAGTGCGAGTAAAGTCGTTGCTACCGAAAGTGCCTGGTGGTGTAAAAATTGGTAAAGTTGTTAAGTAAATACCATTATTGGCCACATAAGGCGCTGCGGAATTTAAAGTATTAAGATATAAATAGACCCGTGGGCTTCCCCATTGAACATCCGCTTCAAAAGTTACAATATCTGGCCAACCATCACCATTGTAATCAGTAAAGCTCATCACTTTTTCTGTTTCGTGGGGCAGATCAATACCCGTGTCTATCCATTGAGTGGTTCCGGTATAGCGCAGCAATAAGTTTCCATCATCGATCTTAAAGACATCGGTTTTTCCGTCCTGATTAAAGTCCGCAGCCATACAAGTGCGATTAAAACTCAACAATGACTTATGGAAGCAACCACCGAATTCTTCTAAGTGTCTGGCTTTTAATCCCAACTCGGCATTCACCATAAATCCTTGTTGATCAAGTACGCCGTCGAAATTGCTGTCTTTGGCTGGCCAGTCTTTAGTGCCGTCACCATTAATGTCTGCTTTTGGAATAATATCGGCAATAAGCTCTGCGTTATGAGCAGCATGAGTAGTTCCGCCGTCGTTGAACTCCACTTTTTCAAGTACATATTTAGGCGCCGCTTCCTGCCACTCAAAGGTAGTGCTTGGTAAGCAGTGAGCAACACTTTCAAGATAACCACACTCTTCTACACTGCGTAACAAAGTACGGCCACTGGATAAGCTTTTCGCACCGTAGCTCAAGTTGTACTGACGAATTAACTCCACGCCATAATAGGTTTGAATATTTTTAAGACGTAATGTGCTACGAGTTTTACCACCTGCAGTGTAAAAAGTTCGGTAGTCATTGTTTCGGTCTTCATAATCAAAGACCACTGAACGATCACCGCTACTGCCATTAAATCCTGTGTACTTAATGTTGTTTAAGGTGTACTCCCCTTCTCCTCGATGAGCGTAGTGATAAGTAATGTTGTTGCTCGCAGGATCTTCTTCTTTAGCAATTGCCCAGGTCATTACTTCGGTGACGCCATCTGCACTGTGACGAGAATCACTGGTAGTACCAAAATAAGCTTTGCGGCCATTTTTGTATTCCACAACAAATGAACTGCTAGCCGAATTGATGTTTCCAGATTGAGTCACTCGAGCAAAGCTATCGATTTCTGTACGATAAACAGTACCACTTGCACCATAAGCTCCGCTTACATTCATTAATCGTTGACCGTTCAAACACAGACGGTCACGTGTGGCATCGTATTGAGGAGCAGCCGTATAACCATCTTGCGCTTCCGTTGCAGAACAACGGCTGATAGCACCACCAGCACTCAAAGACCAACCTACACCAACAATACCGTTTCCACCACGAGACGAATAACTCAAAGCAACATTGGGCTGCATGCCCGCTCGGCCTGGTGCTATAGCAATTGGAATAGAGTAAGACGCTGAGCCACCAGAAACACCGCCGCTGCCTTCAACAGCACCAACAATTTCATTGGCTGGAACAGTGGGTTCAACGAAAGTTGCGTCAGGAACAACAGTTGGCGTTTTCGATGCCCAATCTGGAGATAAAACTATTGAAATAGATTTAATAGCACTGTAACTCGAGCATGACCAACTGAACTCATTACACCCTTTGACTCGATATTCATAAGTTCCATTAGCCGCAACATTAACGCTAAAGCTGGTGCTTGTCTCATTCGCAGCTAAAGTTGTCCAGCTTGCGCTATCAACTTTTTGTTGAAGCTCATAGTAGGTTGCTTTTGCAATACTGTTCCAGGCGACAACAAAACTATTAGAACTCATTTCGCTGCCAGCGGGTTGATTGATAGATGGTGTTGCAGGAATGCGTCGAACCTGAGTGTCGGAAGATACACTACTATAATTGGTGCAAGCCCAATCAAATTCGTTACACGCTCGAACACGGTAATCATAATTACCGCTGCTCTTAGCAGAAACGGTTTTGTTTAGAGAAGTGGTGTCACTGTCGATAACAGTCCAAGCACCATTATCTTTTCGTTCTTGTAAGTCATAAACAGTTACGGTTCCAGCAGGCTTCGCCCAACTGATGGTGTAACTGCCACTTGTGTTAGTCGCAGGACTGGTAGGAGCGACAGGTGTTGATGGAAGACTCCGCACGACAACTTGCAGCGAAGCAGCACTGTAACTCGAACAAGCAGAGCTGTTTCCATTACAGGCTTTGACTCTAAAGTCCCAACGACCATCTGTTAATCCCGATAGAGTGACGCTGTTATTTGTCTCACCCAGCTTTGCAGTTTCCCAGCTGCCAGAGTTCAAACGTTTTTGAACATCGTAATAAGTCGCGTTGGTAACAGCAATCCAGCCAACTCCTGCACTCCCCGTAGAAGTGGCAGGCACTATCGGTTCTGCTGGAGTAGAAGGAATTGATCTAACAATAGTATCTGATGACTCAGAACTATAAGCGGAACACGCCCATGAAAATTCATTACAGGCTCTGACTCGGAAGTCCCAAACACCATTGGTTAAATTGGTTAAGGTACTTGAAAGAGCCGCAACGCCATTGCTTCCAGCCAACCAGCTCCCAGTATTATTTAAGCGTTTTTCTACATCATAATAAGTTACGACGCCTGCGGGTTTAGTCCAGCTGATAGTAGCACTGCCCGTACTTTCTGAAGGGCTCGTTGGCGCGCTGGGCGCAGAAGGTTTTAAACGAACTCTAACGGTGTTTGCTAAGCTATAGTCAGAACACGCCCAAGAATTTGAATTACACGCCTGTACTCGATATTGATAATCGCTGCCATCAGCTTTTGACGAGAAGGCTTTTGATAGACTGGTGGTATTGCTCTCAACGGTTGCCCAGCTTCCACTATTAACTCTTTCTTGTAAGTTGTAAAAAGAAACACTACCCGAAGGTTTACTCCAACTGACGGTATAGCTCGTTGACGTAGAATTAATATCTGTTGGCTTTCCTGGTACTGAAGGTTTGAGTTCAACTCTCACCTGATTTGGTGCACTGTATTCTGAGCAAGACCAGAATTGTTCGTTACAGGCACGTACCCGATATTCATAAAGTGTATTATCTAATTTTCCACTTAAAACTTTACTTAAACCGATTGTATTCGTAGCGGCCATGCTCCAGTTACCACCCGCTACACGCTCCTGCAAATCATAATAGGTGACAGTACCAGCAGGCTTAGTCCAACTGACCGTAAAACTGCTTGAGGTTGAGTTGATATCATCAGGCTTCGACGGCGTAGAAGGTTTCAACCATACAACGACTTTTGAAGACGCATCGCTAAAACTCGAACAAGCCCAGGAAAACTCATTACAAGCTCTTACCTGAAAATCCCAGTTACCATCGGTTAATCCAGATATGCTGTGAGAATTTCCGATCGCCTGTGACTTAGCTGTTTCCCAACTGCCTAGTCGGTTACGTTTTTCAAGATCATAATAAGTTGCTCCGCTCACACTCCCCCAACTTACAGTAGCGCTGCCTGTTGAAGTAGCAGGCACAATAGGCACGGATGGTGTGGCAGGAATTATTCGCACCGTACTATCAGCTGACTCGGCACTGTAATCAGAGCACGCCCAGGAAAACTCATTACAGGCACGAACTCTAAAATCCCATGCCCCATCGGTTAGACCCGATAAAGTATTCGACGTGGTTGTTACACCACCGCTTCCCGTTAACCAACTTCCTGTGTTGTTTAAACGTTTTTGTAGATCGTAATAAGAAACTAACCCAGCAGGTTTAGTCCAACTGATGACAGCACTGCCTGTACTGGTTGATGGGCGTGTAGGGGCAACAGGAACCGAAGGTTTTAATCGAACTTTAATGCTGTTAGCAGGACTATAGGAACTGCATGACCACGAAAACCCATTACAAGCGCGAACCTGATATTCATAGTTAGTCCCATTGACTTTGCCAGAGAACGAATGAGAAATGGCTGCTGTTGGACCTGCAACGGTTGACCAACTACCGCCTGCTACTCGCTCCTGCAAATCGTAATAGGTAACAGTACCAGATGGCTTGCTCCATGAAACTGTGTAACTGGTAGAAATAGAATTAACATCATTCGGTTTCGATGGCGTAGAAGGTCTAAGCCGTACCGTCGTTTTTGCCGACGCACTACTGTACTCCGAGCACGCCCAACTGTGTCCATTACAGGCTCTGATTCTAAAATCCCAACTACCATCGGTTAGTCCTGATAGGGTTTCACTGATCCCGGTATCACCTGACTTTGCGGTTACCCAACTGCCGGAGTTATTTCGTTTTTGAAGATCATAGTAAGTGGCATTCGTTGCACTACTCCAGGTTACTATGGCATTTCCTGTTGAAGTAGAAGGAGCCATTGGCGCTGATGGCGTAGAAGGCTTTACCCGCACTGTGCTATCAGCCGACTCAGTACTATAGTTGGAGCATGCCCAGGAAAAATCGTTACAGGCTCGAACTCTGAAATCCCAAACACCATCAGTGAGACCAGACAAAGTACTCGAAGTAGTCGTTACGCCATTAGAACCCGTTAACCAACTGCCAGTATTGTTTAGGCGTTTCTGTAGATCATAGTAAGACACCAACCCAGCCGGTTTGCTCCAACTTATGACGGCACTGCCCGTACTTGTTGATGGGCGAGCAGGAGCCGCCGGAACCGAAGGTTTTAATCGAACTCTAACAAGGTTGGATGAACTATAAGCAGAACAAGACCAAGAATAGCTATTACAGGCTAAAACACGGTATTCATAATCAGTACCATTAACCTTACCAGATAGAGTTTTCGAAGTAGATGTCGTACTACTTTCAATCGTTGACCAGCTGCCTCCAACCACTCTTTCTTGTAATGTATAGTAGTTAACAGTTCCAGAAGGCTTGGTCCAACTAACGGTATAGCTGGTTGAAGTAGAGTTGATATCGCCAGGCTTTGCAGGTACCGAAGGTACAAACTCTACTCGAACGGTATTCGATGAACTGTATTCAGAACAAGACCAGGTATAACTGTTACAAGCCCTGACTCGATATTCATAAAGCGTGTTATCAAGTCTATTGCTAAAAGATTTTGACAACGCTGTTGTATTAACCACAACCGTTGACCAGTTTCCACCATTGATTCTTTGTTGTAGATCATAAAAAGTGACGGTCCCGGCTGGTTTGGTCCATGACACAGTATAATTGTTTGCGGTGGAATTAATATTTGCGGGCTTCGCAGGCACACTTGGCTTTAACTCTACTTTTACGCTATTAGGTACACTGTAATCGGTACATGCCCAGGAATATTGATTACAGGCTCTTACTCGATATTGATAACTCGTGTTATTGCTTTTACCACTAAAGCTTTTGCTTAGGGCTGTCGTGCCAGTGGCAACGGTATTCCAACTACCATTGGACACTCGCTCCTGTAGGTCGTAGTGGGTTACTGTTCCAGAAGGTTTTGTTCAAGAAACTGTGTAGCTGGTTGACGTTGCGTTGATACTTGCTGGGCTGGCAGGAATAGTTGGCGTATTACCTACAGTGAGTGTTGTTGTGCCCGTATTAAAGCCACTACAAATGGCTCCGTTACACGCTTTAACTCGATAGCGATAACTGCCGTCACTACGACCAGTTAAGTTTTTAACAGAGGTGGAGCCAACATAAACCTGAACCCAGGCGCCGCTGTTTTTTTGTTCTTCTAGTCGATACTCACTGACCGAACTGGTACTTGGATCCCAAAAAACTGTGAAGCTGCCACTATTACTGGTAGCAGGATAAGAAATGTTAGTCGGTTCTGTCGGTGTACTGTTGCAGTTGGAAAAGGCTTGGATTTTGCCACTTTTTAATTGAGCCTTTTGTTTTGTTGTTTGCTCACCGGGAGAGAATGCCAAAGGTTCGGGACAATCTGAAAAAGCCCAGGCACTGGATAATCCAAGGGGGAACACCGGGCTAAAACAAATAAATGATATTAAACAGAGTTGTTTTATTTTTTTTAACATACACTTTCCTAATTCTTTAGTATCCGAACTTAATCACGATAAATTCGTTAGCCAACAACAAAAAAAGAACATCAATAATTTAGATTTATAGGACGATGGAAGTGACTAATCCCATCTTTTGTCAACAGCAATGAAGTCTATAGAAAAGTTACGAGCGCCCACTATCACCATTCAGACAATCTTTTGCACTATTTCGCCAATCGAGGTTAAGACAAACCTAAGCTATTGATATTATTAAGCTTTAAAATGAGGCTTACTTGAGCTCTAATCTTCACTCTCTGTTGCTCTCGATGGAGTCACAACGGCTATTTCAGGAAGGGAAAACTATTAAGACATTATTTTTAATTGATATGAGCGACAGATTAAAGACTCAATTTATGTATGGAAATAGGAGAAATTATCTACAGATTCGAAAGTCGCAGAATGAGCGATACAAAAGAAAGCTCCCAGCCTTTTGCAAGACTGGGAGCTTGAGGTTTACAAGGAAAATAAGAAACTCTCCTCTTATAATCAAGGATAATTAGGACTTGAAGATGTAAACCAATCGATATGTCACCTCAGTTCCATCACGTTTGATGATAGGAAGATAAACGATGTCGTGCTCACCTTTAAGATCAGCCTCATCTCTAACATAAACGAGAGTGTTAACGCCATTAGTACGTCTAAACGCTAATCGGCCTTTCGTTATCGCGGTATTAGTTTTAGGTGCATCTAGCTTGAGTCCTACTTTAGGACCTTCAATTAATCCACCAAAAGACTTATTAGTGTTGTCGTTCCAAAGCTTTGAGTTTAGCTGAAGGCGAATATGCTTTCCTTGATAACGCGAACTGTCAGGGTGAATTGCCACAGACCACTTGTGCAAGTTGTTTTGTCCAATGGCTTTGAGTTTTTTAACATTTAGTATTAAATCACTGCTATCTTCAACTTCGATGGTTAATGTTTTAATTCGTGCATCATTATCGGCGTAATACTTATCTTCAGCCAATGCAAAATCGTTTCCGAAGTCATTCTTCTTCGCCCAACCAGAATCCCAAGGTGAATTTGGCGATGTGTATCGAGGCAGTTCAACATCCTTATAAATATTGCCACTATTATAAAAATTAACGAGGCCTCTTAAATCATCAGCCGTTCTTTTTAGTGCACCATCATCAACATGTGGAATATCACCGCTGGGATTTCCCATATTGGTTTCTACACGACGGGTTTGACCCCAACGACCTTCCCAATTCTCGAGATTACGATCTTCGAGCAACTCAATACGATTGTTTTTGCTTTCTCTCCAGGAATTCCACAAGATCACCGCAGGCTCACCATTTTTTTTGTACAGCGGCTCTCTGAATTTCACTAACTGACCGTTGTCCGTGACCAAATCTATAGTCTGCATCCAGTCAATTTTCCAGACAGGTTGGCTAGCAGAGTTACTGTTGTAAAGATCGACAACCTGTTTAAAAACAGACGCTTTAGAAGTGTAGTGGAAAGGTACCTGAGGAGTTCCCTCTGGGGCCATCGGGTATAAAGCGTGAGAATTTAAAGCCACGTGAATGCGTGGATGATGGCCACCATCACCGTGGTACCAGTTTAGCTTCTCATAGGGTGTAAAGGTTTCATGACCATGTGCCGATGTGACCAAGCCAAGAATTTTCGCAGGATAAGTTTTGTCGATAACCACTACCGCGTTTTCCCAGTCTCCATAATGTCTGGCTGCATTACACCATTCAAAGTTGCGACGTCGTGCATTATGATTAACCTCAAACTTCTTAAAAATTCTAGCACGGAAAATCTGGCAATCACTAAATGGCATTAACATAGAGTAAACCAGGTAAAGTCGTGTAGCAGATTCTCTGGTAGTCAAATAAATAGGCGTGTTTTTTATACGTCCAGCTTCAAAGGGCCGATGCTCGAAAACACTTGGCTTAAAACGCATGAAATCTTTGTCACTTCTTTTATTTAGACTCTTTCCTTTCTCACCGGTTAGATGCTCCAGAGTAGGATTGGTACTAACAGAATTATCAAAATCCCACACGATTTCACTGTGTTCTAGCAACTCTTCCATAGAGATGGGGAATGTGTATTCATAAGGATGGAAACGATACTGAGGTGCTAGCTTAGTTGCTAACTCTATCAATCCTTCTTCGGTATTGATTTCATCAATATTGATCTCTTGAGGATCGGCCAAAACACTGGTCGAAAAACATACACCCAAAAACAAAGCAGCTTTGTTCCAATAGGTAGATTGGTTTAGATAGGACAAACAAAATTGAATCATTGATTTCATATTCACACTTCTAAATTGATTAATAGACACTGGCCTTATACAGCCGCTGCCTTAGTAACGGGAATAGAAGTTAAGTTTCAGCTTAATTATCTAATTTCATGATTTAATTGAATGACTCTCCTTAGGAGATCAACAGAGGTTAAAACTGAGTCCGAAACCTCACCAGTACCCCTATTTTTCATGCGCCTTTAACTTCCCCTAACAATTCTAAATGATGGTTTACAGCACCTGCCAACCCACCTGTTTTAAGGATATTTCCACCAATAACGGTTTGATAGGCCAAATACATTTGTTTAGCACACAGTTCCGCTGGCATTTTTCCTTCTCCAGTACCGAGGCCAGGACATAAAATGCTTTGAATTTTTCTACCGCTCATTTGGTTATGTTGCTTAACCGATTGAAGAATGGCTTTAAAGGCCAGATAGGCGTTTACGGTATTGCTTACATCAGAAGGCACTCGCATTGTAGGAGCGCTAATAAGGAATGGAATTTGAGAGTTGTCAGTTTCAATAATGATTGCGTTACCGACGGGTATTTCACCATAGTATTCTTTTTCTAGTCTATATCTTACTTTGGACTCAAGCTCCCAACCAAAATGCTGACTGTATTTAAGATCTAACCCACCGTCCATATAGCCAAAACTGTTTGCAGGACTGACGATGGCATCGGCTTCTTACTCTAAGATATCGCCATCAATGACTTCAATATTGTTAACACCTTCAAAATACTTCTTCCATGCGTAAAATAAATCCAGTTGAAATGCTACAAGTTTAATTTTCAATAAGTTCTCCTTTGATTTTAACCAATATTAACATACCTAGCTTACTTGATGCTCATTGTTTCCCTTCCTCAAAATGTAATGACAGTACGCCTAACTATTTAGCGTACGCTCCATATATTCTATAGACTGCCCGATAGATATAGAAAAAACTCTAGCATTACCAGTATCATACTCTTTTTTCCACGAAGCATATCCTTCTTGAGAATTTGGAATATCAGTTTCACCGACCAACTCTCCATAGGAAAACCTTTACTGTCAAGCGACGGCTCCGTTCGAGCAGACTCGAAAAAGAGCCCAAAAACTTTATCGACGCAGCCAGAAAAAAACAGCTCGGCTAAGTTGCTTTACAGCTAAATAAGTTCTTATCATCCAAAGAAAACACTCTTCCCGAGTTAATAGAGTCCTACCAACAATAAACAGTCTCTTGAAAGAACTATAACCTACTTTTTATTAGGGATCTGACAATAAGAAGCCCTGTATAACTACTAGCAAACGGAGTGTCTGCTGATATCCTTACTCTTCATTTCTAGTTAAATCTTCCCACTCATCTTCCACGAAGAGAGAAAATCTTAAGAGAAGTGCCAAAGATGTGAAAGCTTCATCTGCATCAATTTCTGATGCTTTACCATGTGCAGTCTCATCTCGCCAATAATTAAGTAATCCAGTAAAAGCTTTAAATTGTTCTTGTATAGGCTTGTTCAATTTTCCAATAATTATATTTTGGATATTTGTTCGACCTCTTGCTCTACTATATATCTTCAATACTTTATTCTCAGCATTAGTTTTTTCTATAGCAACTTTGAGCATAATGCTTTCTGCCGCAGCTCCGCACATAGCACAAGACGCTAAATAGGCATGAGCTCCGTAACATCTAACAGCTTGCTGTGCTCTTTGATGAAATCCCTCACCAAAACTCTCTCTAAATCGTGCTAATAGTTGCCCAAATCGCTCAGGCTCTGTCGGAACGAATATATCTTGCTGCTCATCCGCTAGCCATTGTCTTCCAAATGGAGTAATAGAGTAACCATTACCAGCATTTCCATCATCCGTAGCCTGCCCCCTAAATTCTTTGACTCCTGGTCTTATTATTCCTCTACGGCAAAACTCCCACGCAGCACTATATAGAGCAGGAATACATTGGCTTATTCGGTGTTCAACATCTGGTCCTTGTTGCACACCATTTGCTTCCAAGTGGTTTCTCAACAAAGTGGGAAGATATAGCTCGTATCCGTATTGTGCACCATGGCCATGATCAGGATTTAGTAGAAACTGATGTAATAAATTCATTGCATCTTCTTGATTCATTTTATTTTTCCTAAGTAATCACATAGATAAAATGCATTAATGTACAGCCCCACTTTACTACCTGCTTAAGGAAAAGAAAACCAAAGGCATAATACATCCAAACTATAACGGTTTTTTCAAGCCACATTAAACTCTCCCTCACACCAACTCCCGATATTCTCCTCTAGCTTCAAAAGAGCTAGGCTCAACACTATACCGTTGACTTTAATTGAGCATTGATTTAGCATGGCCACGAGGTGATGTGTACGCCTGGTGCCCTCTGCTACGGCAAAAGTCCTTGTGGACTAATGCACTATAAATACTTGATAAATATCTAACTTCAAAATTGATAACCGAATATCGTCGATCTAGAGCAGAGGAAAGGTCGAGATGAACTAACGATATGAGGTATTCTATGTCTAAGCTTTATACTAAATACGAACGTAATCAAATTCTTCGCCAAATCAACTCTGCAATTAGCATACATGGCGATAAAATTTCCTCTCAGATATACAGCTTTCTAGGTAAAAACTGCGTTAACTTTACTCTTTACAAAGCAACCAAGAAAAAGTACAAGTCCTTAAGTGATTACGAATTATATTCGCTGTACGGTGCATTTTTCAGTTCTGGCATTTTATATCCAAGTGACTCTGATGAAATATTAATATGTGACGAATACCCTGTCTCTGAAATCAAATACTTCATCAAAGAAGCTGAGGAAAATATCATAAGACAGCTGTATTTATTAAAAATAATTGTAAGAGACATTAATCAAAAAAGTGTTTTTTTTCATGCTTATAGAAATGGGTATAAGGCTTATGGAATTTTAAGAAGCACTACGCAGAATAATTTTTCACTCTATTTACGAGAATTAGACCCTTTGGAACACCTGAATTCTCTTGTATTTAAAAAGCCACCAGCTAAACCAAGCCTAAAGTTTAGTTTAATTCACTTCCGCGATATGTGTAATCAAGCAGGAATAGATTCGATAACACTTCAAGAAAACTTATTTCAAGGCAATAAGCACTTAGTTGGCACATTAGAGAAACAGGGGTTTTCCTTTAATAGGGATGAGTTAGTTTGGGAGAAGTAAAAAAATTATCAGACACTCCAACTATAGCACTTAACTCAAGCCAGATTAAGATTCCTCTTACAACATGAGTCGATATTCTCCTCTAGCTTCAAGGAGTTTGGTTCGACACTATGTCACTGACTTTATAAGAACAAAGGAACTCATGGATGACCGTCGCCAGAAAGGAACTGGTAGATACCCACTCACCCGGATTTTATCATTGCACCACCCGTTGTGTTCGCAGAGCCTTTCTCTGTGGAATAAATGAAGAATCAGGACAAGACTACTCCCATCGAAAAGACTGGATTGAAAGGAGAATCAACGAATTAAGCACCCTCTTCTCTGTGGATATCTATGCTTATGCCGTCATGAGTAATCATTATCATATTGTGTTGTATCTCGCCCCATTAGCTCCTTTACAACTGACCGATGATGAGGTCGCTGAACGTTGGCTTGCTATTTATCCCAGTAAAACTGACCTCAGAAGAACTCTTCGAAAACAGGCCATCTTGAACTCACCCAAAACACTCGCTCTCTATCGACAACGACTCGGCTCCCTCTCCTGGTTTATGAGTCGATTGAATGAACCCTTAGCTAAGCTCAGTAATCAAGAAGATGACTGCAATGGCAAGTTCTGGCAGTCTCGTTATACCTCTCAAGCCCTATTGGACGAAGGAGCGGTATTCTCCTGCATGGCCTATGTGGACCTCAACCCGGTCAGAGCAAAAATCACTCAGAAGCTAGAGGAATCCCATCATACTTCCATCAAACAGCGACTTAATGACATAACCAGTGACAAATCGCTCGAAGAAACTTTACTTCCTGTTTCAGGCTCTGTAAAACACATAACTCAGAACATATCGAACAGGGACTACATCAATCTGGTCGAATGGGCAGGCAAGGCCTTAGTTCATCCCAATAAAGCTTCCATACCGAAAGATACTCAAGCTGTGCTTGAACGACTCAACCTACAGACCAATCATTGGTTAACACAACTTCATTCCTTGGAAAGTCGTTACTGTAGAGTCATTGGTCCTGTCGAACTCATTCGACAACGAGCCAAAAAACTCTATCGACGTTGTTTGCAGGGTATCAGTTCAGCCAAACTGCTTTACAACTAAACCAGTTCAGAAAAATCTTTATTTCGCCTATGCGAAAGGTATTTCATCGCCAGTAGAAAACTCTCTTCCCAACTTCTCAATAGCCTACATATCAGGATTAAACTTTTGGCGATTCAACTAAATAACTGAAGCCATTTTATTCTTAGTAGATTACTTATTGAAGCCTTTATTAGCCTCTAATGAACGGAGTGTCCGTAGATTACTACCATGGGCTATGACTCATCAGTTTCTGTGCAAAACTCTTTGTAACTGTTATGAGTAAAAAATATTTTTAGCGGCTTTAAACTCTAGTCAATTTATGGTCGCATTCCCACTTTTAATAGAGAACCTAAGAAAATAATTTTTGAACGCTGCCAGAACACTCAAAACGCTACTCCCAAATATCGGCTACATCCATAGCCCGCGAATCAGCAACACCTTCCGCCCCCTTTTTCTCCGTAAATTCTCCTGTCTCTATAGACTTTAGTATTTTTCTAATCTCGATAAGTTTCTTAATCGCATTGAATACAACGATCACTCCAATAACTGCAATCAATAAATCCCCTAGAAACAAATCATAAAGAAAATCAATAAAAAACTTCGTTGACAGAGGTACAAGAGAAATGATGAGAATTACGTTTTCTAGTCGATCCTGCTTAACGTCTCTGAATCGATCAACTTTTCTCTAGAGCTTTCTTCTTTCGAGTCTTTTGCTTCGTCTCATGTTGCGCACCGCCACTTAGTCTATTTTTACCATTACAATCGACTTATGTCCTTCCATTGAATGACTGTCGGCTTGAAATCAATAATGCAATCTCTGACTGTACAATCCTCATACCAGCATCAGGCAAGAAAATAGCCCTCATTAGTAATTCAGCATTCATCTTTGGTTTTCAGCGCTTTTAACCTGTACAAGATAGAATCAAACTTAATAAGCGCAATAAAGAGGGCTTTAAATACTATAAAAGAAGCCTATGCATCCTAATTTCAATTTAACAATCAACCACTTACCCAAACCCTGGGCATAAAAAAACCGGATAAGAATATCCGGTTTTTAGAATATGGCGCGCATGGAAGGATTCGAACCTTGCGTGAATTGACTATGAGGACATATTAGGGCACATGGAGGTGTCCTAATTCTAATAAATTCAATATGTTAGCCATTTCAGCTTATTTCCCCTTATGCCTCAGTGTACCCCTAAGTTGCCCCTAATACTGCCCCTAAATAACTACTGGTACAAGCACATAGCATTCCCAATCTTAACCACTAAAACAATCGGAAAAATCGAATCCTGTTATTTGTAAGTTCGCAGAATCGTTAAATTGATAACGAACTGATAACAAGGAAAAGTGTTTGATTATTGGCACAATTTTTTAAGCGAAAAGCATGCGCCAACACAGCTCCCTTAAGGGGTTTAAACCACCCCTTAATCTTTATTATTCAATGACTTACATGAGAAAATGTGGTAAAATATAATCGAAAATTAAATCCCTTACCAAACTTCTTAGGAGAACAGAAATGAAAAACTTAATCAATTGTTTTGTAGCTGGACTTAAATTAGTGCTTTCGAACTTTTTAAACAGGTGTTTGAAATCTGTTGGAACCCTACTGGTTGGGGCTTTCTCCCCAACCAGTAGGGTTCCATTGTAACATATATTGCAATATATGTCGACATTGACACAATATATAGTGCCTCCATAAAAAAACTAAGTATCGTACACTCCACTATACCAAGGCTCAAAAAATGCCATATAATTGAATTAGTCGTCACTTCCCTATACAGAATTACTGCCTTCTGAATACTGCTACATATTTTGAATTCTACTCTCACATCCCTGACAGATATAGTCAACATACTGTTCGGAATCATCATTCCAAACCATCAACTCATCTTTGGGGAAGCTCACACCACATACACAACAATCTACTTCTACTGATTCCTCCCCACAAAAATGACATATGTACATACCATTCTTAAGGGATAATGTACCGGCTTGGTCACACCCTGAGCAATAATAGTCTTCTTCTAAGCCTCCAGCTTCTTTCGCTTGTTCAACAGCACGTCTAACATTCGCCTTGTACTCGTCAGCTAAAATATCAAATTGTTCCATTAGCTCAGATGTGACTTTACTCTTTAGATCAACCTCCCCGAGGATCGAGTCAAACTCATTAAATGTTTGCATTAATCGTCCTAACACTTTCTTAGCCAAATCGACATCAAGAGAAAACTCATGGTGTTCAATATTATTCCTAAGCTCCTTAAACCATTTCAGATCATCCATGAACTCTCTATCAAATTCATGCCCCTCATTTTTCAAAAACTGTACAGCATCCCAAATACCAATCGTGTTTTCTTTTGATATTTTTTTGGAAAACGGGTTTTTGTATATCAATAATTCATGAGATAATGAAACGTAATACTTTAATATAAGTTCAAAAAAATGAGAAAAATGTAACACAGAAAATTTGAATGCTTTCAAGTCTCCATCATTTCCCTGCTGATACTTTGACAATGCTTCATTCAGGCTATCCACAGCATTATCCAGCAAGTTCAACTCAACCTTCTTCATTGTCACCTCATAGCTAATTCCAACTGATTTCCCGCAGTGAACAAAGTACTGTTAGATTATCTGGATATCAAGTTAAACTGCTGAATTTCTAACATTTGAATTTTCTTGAAAGTACATCAAACCTTGTTTGAGCTAGCTTTCAAGAGATATCAGTATTCATTGCATAAACCGAACAGCCAGAATGCCTACAGTAAAAAAACAAATCCCCAGAAAAAATGGAACAAGAGGTCCCACCCATAAGGTGCGGAAACTATCAATGTTTGCATTATCAGGCTGATGATACGGGTATATTACTAATACTTTTTCACCTATATCAAAGGCCGGTGGACTAGACGCCGCGCCTGCCTGAAAGCGAATTTTTTCCCCACTATCAGAGTGAAACTCCACAAGGGGGGTGACAGCATAGCCACGATGCGCTTTGATATGCTCTACGACAACACCTTGTGTTCTTACTGAGAATTCGACAAATTGATAAGTCTTTCCTAGTAAAAAAGAACCTACTGACAGAGCAACTGCACCCACAACCACAAAGAAATATCGGATCAGAATCTTATAAACCATTCTCACAACCTAGATAATTTAGTAACAACATGATCTTGATGATGCTCTACTAGGATCATCAAGACAGCTCTAATGCACTATAGCTCACCTATAAAATGTCAAGTGCTAAAGTCATAGTTTCTCTTCACAATAAGCTTTCAGTACACTAGGAGAAACGGCCCCTTTCATATTTTCGTTTGTCGAAAGAAACCCTAAAAGCTCCCCATTTTTAATGATCACAGGCGGCGCACTTAAATACTCGTTAAATGGCGAATAAGGGTTAAATTCATTACCAAACTTGGAAAATTCATTCCATATAGATTCAGAACTAAACTCATTGCCATAAGTCCCGAAGTCATTGAAAATCGATTTACTTTGATATCCGTTAGAAATGTCGCCTAAATAAGTTTGCCTACTATCCTGAGCAAATATTTTAGCTCCTTTTACCAATGTACAAAGCTCATTTCCATGCGCTAAGTTAACAACCAATGCGAAAAATAATACTCTTACTTTCAAAACACCACCTCTTTTTAAAATCATTAGCTAAGAAGCTAGTAAGTTTCCACTCAATAATAAATTCATAAGACGACTTTTGAGCTATCCATATTGAATCCAATCCCCATTACCTAACTATCCTTCATTAACCATGCTGTTATAGATTAAAAATCATTCAAAATAATGCTTCGGAAAATATTTTTCATAGGCTGGTTCCATAAAGTCAATATCATTGAGCCAACCTTGAAACCATTCTTCAATTGAATCTGTTAGGGGCATTAAAAACTCACTTAATGGCATGTCTACTTCGCGTGGATTTGGCTCAAACCAAATAACCCTACCTTTTTCATCACGGCAATCAATGCACCAATACATCCCACAACCTAAATGCGCTGCTGGGATTAGTTTTTCTGGCCAACTCCAACCAGGATCATCATCTGGCTTTTCTCGAAAATAATGATAGAGTTCAGCAATATAGTAGTCCTCCGACTTTGCTCCTACTTTAGTACCAGCTAAACCATATCCCGGCCCGAAACCTCCATTTCCGACTTCGGTAAGTAACGTAGCATAAAAGTGAGGAATATCGAACCCTAGATCTCGCTCTAACTCCAGAATGTCACTGGGACTAGCTACTGGAAAGATTTTAGCAAGGCCGTTAAAATCTTCCCCCTCATTAGAATTAGCTAAATCTTTACACCGCTCACGGATTCTCTCGATTAAAAAATTTGATAAAGAAGCTTGCGAAATGTCCACAATACAATCCTCCATAAAACAAGCCCTAACAACATCCCATTTTGATATTTTACAAGATACTGCTTGCACCAACAGACATGTGCATAGTGAAACATAAAGCTTTGAAACAAACCACCTCTAAGTATTATGAAAATGCCAAATGATATTAGCAAATACAACTCTTACCCATAAATACAGGGGTTCACCCCGAGAAAATGACATAACAATATTGTTGCCTTCCTTGATGGCACTTAATTTTCTTCTACACTTTTCTTTATGCACAACTCATACTTATCTGCTATTTCCTGTCTTTTCTTGCGTGAAGTATCGTTATTACTTGTATGAAGTTTTCCTAGAATGTCAAAAATATCGGCTCTGTGATAAACGCCAGTTACATTAGGGAAATACTCGACTTCCTGGGTATCCCAGTGAATGCCAGCACAGACTTTTGCTCCACACCCCAAAGTTGCAAGCTCTTTAGGCTGATTATTGATGACCACCTTCAAATTTTTCCTTGCTTCGGGCGCAGCATAATAATAACACATCATTTCTCTTGCACTTTCTTTACCTTCCTTTTCAAACTTAAGAATTGATATCACAAAAACAAGGGCAATAATTGAAAATAACAAGTTAATTGAGTTCGCGCTAACTTTATTTATAATAAGAGGATATTCCTTTCGGTTTGCACTCCAAAACCACCTTAACCCCTTTCTTATATATACTTGCTTTCGCTTGAAAGAATATCGAACCATAAGCGGGTAAAACACAAACATATATAGTGGACTAAATAGATAATACATTAAGAGAAAACCAAACAACCAACCAAAATTCAACACGAACCCGTTGTATACTATCTGGTGGAAGTCTCTTGCCATCACATCTGTGTCTAGCTTCATCAAAGATAGATAACCGTGATATTTAGCCGTACTTATTGCATAGGCATACCCCGTTAACAAAACCCAAAAAATGCTACTGCCAACCACCTTATTTAACTTCGACATCCAGAGTCCTCTTGAACATGAGCAAAATTCGAAACCACTTTATTAGTCAGAATTTGAGCCATCTTTATTACAACTCTTATTGCTATAGAATAATAAATTAGTCTATGTACTGCACATTTCGTAGTCTATTTAACAGCTTTTTATTTGCGTATACACCGTTCATTTGGGTTGCATGGCTCCTCAGCTTGTTACGAATAGATACACGCAATTGACGTGCACTAATTTGAATATCAGGATTCTTTTGATTGAATGCCTGGATATCACCTATTACTGAATCATAATCACTGCTATCACCAGATTCTAAAGCATCAGCAAAACGTAAGAATAAATTTCGCTTTCGTCGTGCCAACCTTATATCAATATTTTTCAAAAACTGATTTTCCCGGTATTGAGCACTTAGATCACTGGGCGTAAAACCAATCGCTTGAGAGATTAAAAACGGTACTGTCACTTTTTCATCAGAGATGATGTCATCCCCTCTCATATTGGTTACGCCTTCACTATCGAATCGTGCGGCCTTACTTAAATCTCGTACAGCTTTTGGTGTTAGATAGTCCATTGCTCTCCAATTGTCTTCACCAAACATATCAAGCCCCGTCGCTGCACGCTGGAAAATGCCAAAGAAGGGGCCAAGAAGCTGTGTCGAATAATCAGAAAACTTCTCTCGATTACTTGATTCCTTTTCATGGTCCATTAGCCACAGGTTCGATAAACTGACTCGTGATGCTAAATCAATAGGCGTTGCTGAGTTTACTGCACCATCCATTATTGCTCTGGAACCTGACTCACCTAGATTTTGAGCTAGGAACCAGCGCAACCAATGTTCCAGGTCAAAAGGATCGTCTTCATCATCCATAAATGCCTCAACGATAATTGATGCCGCAAAAAATACAACGGGCAACCCAAATCGAATGCCACCCGTTAACGTGTGCATCAGTAGAATACCTGTCAATTGACGTCTAGCAACTTGTCGCTCTTCCTTTGAGTAATCCGCTTTTCGAATGGCTTTATGGAAATCACGCGCAAGACGGTAGGCCATATTCAAAGAGTGTTGTCTAAAAATAAATGCGACTTTTGCGAGTCCTTGTGAGCTATTCGAGGGCGATTAGAGTTTGAGTAATTAAAGTGACTGTCTTGAACAAACTCAACTGCAAACGCAAAAGCCCCATCGTGACTACGACCTGCTTGGCGAGCTAACCTATAGCCAGCAATAAATGACGTTTCTCGATTGTACCTTTCGGCATGGTGGAACAGAAAGCCTGCCCATTCCATCACTCGCTTAGTTTTCTGATTGAAGCTTTCTCCATGCTCTGCTATCTGCGCCAACTCCATTGATTGAGTTTTATCAATAATCCCCCATGCTTCTGCACGTTTGAACGCCTTAAGCTCATCTCCTGACAAATGCTTATCAACATGCGCACCTCTGACAAACTGACCACTTGCCTTTAATATTTCTTTTGAAGCTAACCCCCAAGCTTTAACAGTTGAAGTGCCATTCATTAGCGATTGTGTTCTAGCCGCTAATATAGGCAAGCCTGTTAAGAAATTCTGAGTAATGTTGAGCATGGCTGCTGCGGGACTAAACCCTAAATACCAAAGAAAGCTCGCAGACGTAGCAAACGCTGAAAAGCTGGAATCTCGTGGACTCATGATCCAGTCATGGCGTTTAATTAACTCGGTCACTACACCTGAATATTTTGGCCGTTCTTTAATCGGCACATTCGTTCGTTCTTCGCGAGCAACTTTCAAAAGCTTCTGCAATGTCGCACCATATTCAATGCGGCTGATATTATGTGCGCCGTGGAACATTTGTTTAGCAAAAGCTCGAATCTGGTCCTGATGCCACCCTTGGGTTTTCTTTCGGTGAATAAAATGTTTTCGCACTGAAAGGTCTGGCAGTGTCATCAAGTAGAGTTGCCATATATCATCCTGTGCTCTCGCTTTATCATCCAAACTACCAACTTTGGTATCAATGATATTCATCGCTGTCTTAACAAACTCAGGGTCGATTTTATCCAACACCTTAAGTGCTTCAGTGTTTTTCCCGCCATCCACAATCACCTCATTATTGAGAGATTGCGCATCAATGTAGCTTTTCCAATCCGACTCCTTCTCAAACAGTTGAAACTCAATGATTGGTCCGGGTTTCATGACACCCTCATCAGTAAATACTTTTTGGCGAGTGAGTCCCCAATAGTCACCAAATCTCGGCAAAGGAAAATACGGCTCCTGGACACGAGAATTTTCAAAGAGTGCTCGAAGGTCAATTAACTTCTTTGGCTGCTCCTCGTCGATAAACTCCTGCTCGATGCGTTTTTCTAAAGCCGCCTGCATTTCATTGACATGATTTTTATAAGCGTCACGCACAGTCGTGTACCAGTTTTGAGCCTCTTTAGATAATAAGCGCCATTGATTGTCAATCAAAGGCTTTGCTTTGGCCCTTTTCATCTCCTGAAAGACCTTCGCTTTTTCATCCCTCAATTTCTTTCCAGCTTGTTCTATCTTGATATAAAACTCTCGCTGGCGCTCGCTCCCTTGTGTGGCTTTTGCAAGCTTCTTAAATTTTTCGATATCTGCATTGAGTTCTTTTTCGAGACTTCTAAAGGTTTCCCAATCAGAAAGTGGTTGATACGGCTTTGACGGGTCCACGCCAGCTATCGTTGATTTCGTCATTAAATCAGCCAGTAACTTTTGCTGTTCTTCGTTTTTAACTGCCCAGCGATGCCAACCATCAACTACTTTGTCTGCTCGTCGTTGAAGCTCACTTCGTCTTCCTGACATTTTTTGCTCAACGTTGATGTAGCTCGCAATACCATGCGTATCTTTATGAGCATAGTCTTTTAAATAGCGAGTAGGAACCAAGGCCAAATGTTGATCGCGAATGTTTGCCCAAACTTGAGCCTGGTTAATTTCATTAGCGGCTTTTAGAGTATTTTGATATGCAGACTTAGACAACTCAAAAATACCACTCTTAGTAAGCTGTCGCAGACGCCTGCGGCTCATCATAACTGGCTGCTCGCTAATGGCCTCAGAAAGATTCACAGGTTGCGTGAGTTGTTCAGCAGATTGTGTGATTAACTGCTTCATTTCAGTCAGTGTGATAGGTGCTTGTAGAACACATGCTTTTCGTAAACCTTTTTGAATGGTCACAACTAATTGATTAAAAAGTTGTTGTAACTGACTTTGTTCTGACTCTGCCAAGCGTGCTAACGCTTCTTCTGCTAGCTCATTCATCGTCAGCCCTTGATAGTCGAAATTAATTTCCCGTAACAATCGTCTAACCGATAATAAGTCACTTTTTAAAATATGACTCTTGATACGATTGAACGTGGTCATAGGTAAAAGCTGCCTCAACCCGTAATGAACTATCAGCTCATGTTGCAAAACCTGTCTTAGATGGCGCTTGCTCTCGATGTTTTCAGAAAAAATGACAAGCTTGTTTTGATTAGGGTTAAACGCGGAATGAATGATATCGTGCCTCGCTTCTTCACCAAACACTTGCTCTGGATTATTCTTAATTTCCACTCTAACTTTTGCCGTTCCCTGGTATTTCTTTTTAAAATCCTCAACGACTCGCTCAACTACTTGTCTGTCAATTGGTTTATCAGGCTTCTTGTCAATATGTGATTTGGATAAATACCAATCTTTGATTTTAATGGTTTTCTTTTCCCCTTCATCAATCGACTTAAGAACCGAAAAAGACTCAAGCTCGAGCATGCGGTTGATAGCATCCATTTCAAACTCAGGTTTGACTATGGCAGATAAAACACCATTACTGCCAGCAAACTCATTTTGAATGTAGTCCTTCAAAATTACATCTTCGGCTATCTCCATCTTCCGTTTCTTCTGTCCTTTCAGAGAAATCCGAAACTCATTTTGTCGGTTGTAGGACAAGCGCACTTTACCACCACTAGAAGCCACCCCTACCTTTGCATTCTCTGTGCCTTTGACTTTATCCAGTATGCGTCTCACTTCTATCGCTGTTCGTACCGGACGACTGGTTGCAAGGTCGGTTTTCTGATTAAAACTTCTCGGATACAACACTCCTTGAATCGTTCTGCCATCGGCGGTTGTAAAGTGTGTAATTTGTCCAGACTTTTTCACACTGGTCATCGCCGCCAATAGATTACCTGTAGCAATGTAACGTTTTTCACGTAGGTTCTCCGATAAAGCCGGGTCGAACAGCTCGTCTAATGCTTCCAGCCCAGACGATTTAAGTGTACCTTTCCATAACGCCTCACGGTCAAAACCGCTCTGGGGAAACAATTGACTGTAAGATACATGAAGCTCACGAGCACCTGAGTTAATCATCAACCGGAACTTGATTTTACTTGTCGAATACGGGTTTCCTTTACTTTTCTTATGAGTATATTTCACATCTAAAATAATCGCGTTTAATATCTCTCCTTCCACTTCGATATTCAAATGAGTCCCAATGGTCGATGATTTTAGTCGCTGATTAATTTCGGCTTTATTCTTTCGATAGGTGGCTAGCTTTGATTCAGCTTGTGCAACCGTAGTTTGCAGAGTAGACAGCCCCTTTTCCGTTAGTTTGGTAGAATCTTTTCCCTCAACTTTTTGATTGGCCTTATCAATACGTTTTTTAAGTAGATTTTCATAGCTCAAGTCACTTTCCATTTGACTCTGGAACTTATCTAGCTCTCGTTCTGGAGTAGTATCCTTTAGTCGTTTATTGAGTTCCTTTTGAATATCCTCCGGCTTGGGTGGTTTCCCCAATCTCTTAACATCTGCCAGATGCAAAACAACATCTTTTCTAAACACCGAACTAGGATTTTTTCCTTGATAAATGGTTTCTGATGAAATGATTTTGGCGTCCAGTTTCAATGTTTTCGGCTCTAGTTCATTGGTCCCTAATTTATTGCGAAGCTCAATTTCTTCCTTGTAAGATTGCTCGACGACTTGATAAAACTCCCTCTGTTGAGAAATAGGTAACAATTGAACGCGCCCCGTTGCTCGCCTTGCTAAATCCCGCTCAGGACTTTTTTGTTTTAATACACTCGACAAACCTAACTGATAAGTCACTTCCTCATTTTCTTTCAAGTAGTTGAAAACGACGATATCCCCATAAGGATTCAAAAAATCTTCACTTTTCACACTGTTAGATGACTGAGTATCAGCCGTTGTATTCGCATTCAGCGATGATAATGCCTTTGACAGTACCGCTCCTGGTCGTATCTCAGTAGGCAGATTAAGCTCTAATCGTGTGAACTTCGGTAGTACAACCTGTCCAGTTCTATTGACTCGACCCAACATTTGCATAAATACATTTATGTCGGCGGCAGCCTGCGCGATTATCATATGGCGAACTTTCTGGTCCTTAAAGCGCTCGCTAGAATGTATTGATAATCCTGTCGAGCCTGCTTGATTAAGAATCAGCGCATCCAATGCCCCATCATTAAACTCATCGATTGATTGACGACGATTGGCCACTTCTTCTGCATCGAGGCTATCGTAAACCGCTTCTGTCTGACTGTAATCAATTCGGTGTGTTCTACCCGTCAGCTCCTTTACTGACACTCCCTCTTTTTGTAAGCGATGCTTTATCCAGTCTATCGGTGAAACGGGTAAATCTGTTAGATCGATTTGCCTGATTTTCTTCTCTATATCCTTATAGACGCTTTGAAGATGTTTGGGCAGCGAGTCAAGGGACACTGCTTCAGATTGACTCTTGTTACTGTTCGCTTCCTTGACACTCACGCTGCGAGTTTTATGAAGTACATTAAAAAGCACATCTTTAAAATCAATCCCTTCAATCACATCACCGACACTTAAGCCATGCGTATTCACATAGTCTTGTAGAAAACTGCCCATTGTATTATCCAGAACAATAACAGGCTTTTCATTTCTCTTATGAACTTCGATGGCTCTATCGGCTGCGGCGTCTGCTTTCAGTAGTAGCAACATCTGTTTAACATAATTATGAACCTGACTGCTGAACTGAGCATGCTCGACTTGCACCTGCATATTATTTTTAGCACCGCTAATATCAAAGCCGCCTCGACCGTCTTCGCCATTTTTCTGTTTCGACACGACATCAACCAATACATCGCTTGCCATTTCGTCCACCTGAACAATGGCTCTTAAGACATTATTGATTTTATTGCTTAACCCTTCATGCTGCTCAGTATTTTTTTCATCAACTTCGGTTACAATCTCTATTCCACTCAAATCACGTTCACGACGAAAGAGTTGTCCAACTTGGCTTAACCCGCCCGATATGACCGTTTGCAGGGGCAGTCCACCTTGTTTTACAGCATCGATTAACTGATCAATTGAATCAGTCGCATCTTGGATATCGGTTAAAAAGTACAGTGGGAGATTGTCTGGTCTTTTTGCCCAGGTTGCTGACAAATAAACCGCTCTTCTAGACTCACTTAATGCTTCCATAAAAAGTTTACCTAGTTGACTTTCACCACTAGCGGTATGCGCCTCATCCAGAACAAAAACCGCATTCGGTGCGACCTTCCTTAAAATATTTCGGCGCTTTGTTGAGCTAGGATGCTTTACTTGGTCGTAGGTCATAAACAGAGAGTCAAATCTTTCCGGTAAAAAGCCAGTATCTTCGATATGACTCATATCCCGCTCTTTGACTTTAGAGCCTGGAAACACTTTTTTGACAATCACTTCATCATTTTTTGAAATACCTACAGAATCATTCAAAATAAACGGCTTTACTTCATCGCCTATGTCTTGCACTTCGAAATACATATCTGTGTAGAGATTTGGTTTTTGGGTGACGAAAACTGGCACATATCCATTTAGCTTTGCCCAACGAATAATCGCTGCGGCCTGTCTTCCTTTCCCAATACCTGTTTGGTCCGAAATGATCACGGCTTTTTCGTTTTTAATGGCATTAATTGACGCTGCTATTGCATCGACTTGTAACGCCATAAAATACTGGTGCGTCTCATTGACTGAATCGTATTGCAGTTCTTTCGTTACGAACTCATCCAAATTTCCCACTCGGAACTCTAATTCAGAGAGCGCTTTTTGAATAGAGCTTGCCATTGCCGTGGGTGTTAATACCGCTTGATTAGCACCCTCGCTTTTTGACTGGTAACTTTCCTGATACCGGGACTTGTTAACCCCTTTATTCGCTTTCGCCGTTGTTGGTTGCTTTTCCGGTGTGGGTTGTGTCTTTTTCTTTGAAGCTTGGTTATCACTTTTTTTATTATCTGACTTAGACTTTAAACTCTCCTTCCTTTCGCTAGAATCAGTTTTAGTCTGCTCAACCTCCCTTTTCTGCACAATATCATTGACATGTTCAAATATCTCATTCCAATCAGAATAGCGTTGAACGGTTTGATTAACAGGATAGTAACGCTCAGATTTTTGTCGTCCTTCAATAGAGATAATTCTCAGTGGCCAAGCTGCGCCTTGCTTTTTATACAGCTCCCCATTGACTTCAAAATGATCAACAACATTGTAATTTGAATATAACCAGTTAAAAAAGACACGATCTTGCCCTGTGGGTTTTCCTTCTTTTTTATTAGCCGCTATAATCATGGAAGCTCGGCCATCGTCCCTCATTGTTTCTAATGAACGAGCGGCAATGAGGTGGTCGAGTTTATTAAATTCGAAATCATCAATACTCACAGGCTTCTCTAACTTTTCAAAAGGCGGATTCATCACAACACTTCTGAATGCTTTATGAAAAGATTTATGAAATGACTGCGAAGCATCTTGTCGAGAAGCAGGGTACTGCAAATGCTGTAAATGCTTGTAGCGTGTTGAATCTATTTCATTTGCGATTATCCCTTTCACTTTGTTACCACGCGCAACCAATAACATGCCATTGCCAGCAGTCGGCTCCATCACAGACTTTGACTGATCAATCCCTGCTAACACGCCTGTCAGATAGGCCAAAGGTAAAGGCGTTGAATAAGCTTGATTCTTTATCGAAGTCGTCGTTCGGATATTAAGGTTAGGCTGTTCATCCATCAACTTAAGTAGCTTGCTAAAGACCTCTTCGCGGCTTTTTCCTTGTTCGACAATATTCCTTCCAATATGAGTTAACCCCGCCTCAATAGCTTCCTGCACCGCCTTTACCTCGTTGGTAGTAACAGGTTTAGGATATTTTGTATTAGACCTCTCCTTTAGCTTTCTATTAATATAATGTCGATCTATTTTGCCGATATTGGTTTCGAGTTCCTTTTTCCAAAACTCGACTTCTGGTGCTATCACAGAGCCAGGATTCTCCAGATCACTTCTATCATCTAAATCTACTTTCGACTCTTCTAAGTCAGCAAGCGATTCTCGATACACATCTTGCTCTATGACTCCAGACTGTAAGAAGTGCTCACTGATTGCTCGATTCACATTATCAGATAAATCAAGCGGCTTCTTAGTTTTGATAACTTGCTCAACTCTGCTTTTCAAGTCATCAACACTAATATTCTTCACTTCATCCGCTGTTAAATGAAAATGTTTTTTTAGCTTAGATTTCGAAGGGATTTTTTGACCTAGCTCTTTTAGGTAAAAGCTTTGAGCATCGGAATAGACTTCCGGCTCTGGCTCTGGCTCTGGCTCTGGCTCTGGCTCTGGCTCTGGCTCTGGCTCTGGCTCTGGCTCTGGCTCTGGCTCTGGCTCTGGCTCTGGCTCTGGCTCTGAATTATTGTTCAGTTCAACATCACTCGATACAACTTCTTTTTCAACTGCTTCAACAATGGGGTTTGGAGCTTCTGTTTCTGTTTCTGTTTTTGTTTGCTCAATGTTTTCTTTCGTGGATGATGATGCTTGCTCTGGCTCTGATAAATTAGACTCGTTAGTCAACTCATCGGCATCAACAACCATTTCACCTAATGTTGGCTCAACACGAACATTCGCTTTTTTCACACCACGCTGAATGGCATTTCTTAATACTTGCTCATCATTTTTCGATAGCTCTTGATCATTCATTAACTTCTCAAAAGCACGATACTCCTGTTCTTCTAACCCATGTATAATGGTGCCAGCAGTCGCAATGGTAACGTCTATCGGTGCTGTAACATATTCCCCAGCAAATTCCGCTACAACCTGTCCAAATTTGACCTTATCCTCTGTGGCTAATTGAGCAAATAACTCACCTCCTGCGCCCATTGAACCTTGAACAGCCATTTGATTAAACAAATTAATCGCTTTTCCAGAAACCGTTCCTGCCAAAGCTTTTGGAGCCATCGTTTTTCCGGCTAAACCGAAAGAAACACCGTCAAAGAAACCAACTAAACCACCTCGAATAGCTGCTTTTTTAATTATCGGCTCCATTAACTCTTCATTATCTAGCGACGCCTGTAATTGTTCCAAGTTAAATGGATCAATACCATTTTTTTCCAACTCCTGAATAATTGTGCTCGTGTACTCATTTTTAGCCGAACTCCCCCCCATCACAACTGCACCTAACGCTGGATGCACTGCCGCAGCAGGTAAGGCAGTTAAAGCGGTGACTATTGAGGTGTATCCGCTACGAGATCCAACCTCTCCAACTAACCCAGGATACTCAACAAGTTGTTGGACAGATTTAGAAAACTCCTCAGTCGCTAATAAATTTTGAGCTTGTTTACTAGAAGGGTACTCCGCAGCAATAGCTCGATGTTCTCTGGCCTTATTTAAACTTTTGCTAGCGGCTTTGAGAATATCGTCTCGTGCAAAATCCATCCATAGCTGATGAAGAGTTTCATTATCAGCTTCGCCTACCATCATCGTATCTACATACTTACGGAGTTTTGGATCTGTAAGATATCCATCTTGTGTGTAAGGTTTAAGTTGCTCAAGACTCATAGGTCTATCGGAGACAAGGCTTTGTGCATAACTAAAGTGTGAGCGCGCTTTATGATCCTGCATTCCAGCATAAAACTGATCACCCAAAAATGAAAAGTATTCACCCGTACTCATTTTATCGAGGTCAGGATCATCGTATTGTGGATCTTGAAATGGGTTGTATTGCTCTTGGGATTCTAAAAAGGGGTTGGGTTCATCCAATACATAGTTATTAACCTTATTTTGAACAGACTCATCCTGTCTTTCTGTCATATTTCGTCCTGATTAAATTAAAAGTTAGTCGGTAGACCAGAATATGTTTGTGGCGCGTATTGACCGATAGGAATATCTTTGGGTACTTGACTCAGTCCAAACGCTTCAATGAATTTAGGTAGCAGTTTAGGGTTCGCTCGCAAGAGTTTTAAATGTTTAAGTGTTGGCTTTCTTTGTTCCAGTCTTTGAGTTTGAGGAACTGTTAACCCACCATCTGATTCGGTTGACTCTTGTGGTTCGCGATCAGCCATAATTTGCTCAGCCTGTTTAATGGCCATACCTAACATTTCGTCTTGTGAGAGCTTTTGATCACTGGGCATCAATTCATTTTCTTGACCGATAGATTTCAGTCGTTTTAAAACCACATCATGAAAATGCGGTCCCCTCTCTGTGTAAACTTTGTTTATCGCTTCATCGAGTGGCAATCCTTTTGACAACAGATAAGCTAACTCTTCGGCTTTACCTGACAACTTATCCGTTCCCCCTCGTGAGCTGGATTGACCACCTTTGCCATCAATGCCAACAAACTCTCGCCGTCCTGACTTTTCATCAAAAAACCAACCATCTTTTAAATGCCATTTCTGGCCTTGAGACTGTGGGAGTTGTCCCCCTACTTCAATGTATTCAGCCATCATTTCACGCATAGCTACTGGCAACAACGTTCGCCCTTTAATATCGTTCATTACGGTTTCAATGGGCAGTTCTAAGACTTCACCATTTTTGGTGGCTGACACTTGCGTCTGAAACCTTGTCCCATCTTTCTTTTTCGCCAATACATCTAACTGAAAGCCTACCGTCCCTTCCTTAGAGCCAGGAACAATTTTGGAAATCACTACATCTTCTATCGTACCTTCTTCACCGATCAAATCTTTTCCGATACGTCTTTTAATTTGCTCGGCATAGGTGGTATTTTTGTTAATGGCTTCCAACACATCCGGCTGGTTAATATCTTGGAAGGAGTTTAAGTTTTGCAATCGACTCGATAATTCATTCATTTCTTGAAAACGGCCCTTATCCAAATAGGGGCGTAAGGTATCGAGCGTTTTTTCATCTAAAGAGGTTTGCTTTCCCTGTTTTAAATCCTGCACTGCCGATTGTACACGGTATATCGATGCTTCCAGCTCGCGCTTTTTATCGCCTCGCTCTCTATCTTCTTTGGTATGTTCCATTTTTTGATTAATTTGCTTCATCTGCAAGCCACCTAACTGGCGATTCACTTCCGCACTTTTTTCAGAAGACTCAACCTGTCGTTGCCGTAGGCCAAGCTGTTTGCTTGCCATATCTTTATTAAACGTCCGATCTTCCTGACGTTCGCGGTCGAGTTGATCTTGTCGCTCTCTTTGTCGATATCGGTCAAACTGTCTTTCGGTAAATTCATAGCCCTGCATAAAGCCATCCATAAACCCTGCCACATTACCTCCTTAAAATAATTCGTAGGCCAATAGCCCAACGACTGCACCAATGGCCGCTCCATAAATCCCAAACTGCGCACCCTGAGCTGCACCTGTTGCCATTGAAGCGCCAACCGTCGCCCCCATGCCTGCACCCGTCGATACACTTTGCTGTTTCGCCATATCTTCCGCGACTTCTATTTGCTCATTTTGTTGATTTCGCTGCGTTTCCATTTTAGACAAATGGTCCCACATGCGTGTGGACTGTTGCGCTGTATGTCGTCCATAACCGGTTAATCCTGCCAATTAACTGCCTCCTTCTTGTGTGAGTCGAGTCGATGCCGATGCATTGAGTCCACCTCCCATAATATTAATGTCTCTTTGCTTGCCTGCTCGACGAGTTTCATTGCGCGCTTTAGCCAGCGCAGCACTTCGAGCAATAACATTGTTTTTTACGCTGGTGCCATCCACTTGCAACCCATAACGCTGCATCGTGCGTTTCTTTTGTGCATTAGTATTCAGATATGCCGAATGCACATTCGATGTGGTTCGATATTGATCAATAGCTTTTAACAATGGATTATCCACGGACCACATCAACTCCTGCTCCATCGGCTTAAAACGTTGCAGATAATCGTGATACTCTTGTTCGGCAATGTTCGCTCTAATTTTCGAGGCATAATCATCGTCATTGGGATTAATATGTGGAAAATAGTTTTCTCCTTGATAGTTTCCTGTGGGGGTATATCCAACATTATCAGGGTTATTCGCCAGACGATTATCCAGATAACTGAGTATTTGTTGCATCGTTATTTCTTCGTTTTCTGGCTCGTTAACCGGATTAATAGAAGGCGGCTGAATTCCACCACCACCGCCTAAACTTCCATTGTTCGTGTTGTTATAAATAAAGTTACGAAAGTCATCGCCGCGACTCCATTCATTGAACTGAGTTTCCCAGTCATTAATAGGCATCACTGCTCCTCACTCTGTCGTAGATTCCCCCAGGCTGATGCTGCCATCCCTGCGAACTGACCAAAACCGGATGCGTTGTTGTTGGTTTGCTTCCTGGCGAGCCCAGCCTGATGAGCCGCTTGATTAGCTGCATCATTCGTGACCGTCATTAATCCGGCTTCGGAATCGTCTTGAATACCCCGCCCAATATTGACCATTTTTTGCAACCCCAGATAATGCTGATTTTCAACATCCAAATCCGTTTGTGATTGTTGAAAAGCGGTTCCTTGGGATTGAGCATTAAACACTTTATCCAACGCTTTTTTATAACGGCCTGAATTGGGATTTGTCCCCTGCCTTCGTTGCTGCTCTTGTACCTGTTGCTGAACCTGATTGTATTGCTGATTTAAATGCGCGGTGTTTATCCCTTTTGCTGTTCTGTGATCGCTTTCATCCATACGCAGCTCTGAATAGAGTTTGTCTTCAAACGGCCTAAACTCCTCTTTGTATCTTATCCATTTTTGTTTCGCGATTTCAGCGAGCTTCTGTTCTTCCGGCGTTTCATCAATTCGAGCGCTACCGCCTCCTCCGCCGCCCATTAAGTCACCTCCTTTTCATAAACCGAATAGCAGTAGTGCCATCCTACATCAATCGCTTTTTTCGACCAGCCAGCACGAGAACTGCAACCAATAACACTGTCAGCACCAATGGATTTAGCTATCGCCATAATGTCATCAGCATACTTTTCTGTCAGATTAATCCTTCCTTTCTTACCATAGGCTATCCATAACAAGAGCTGCTTTTTGTGCGTAAACGGCTCAAGCTTCGGCTCTAAAATAATAAATCCATCGTCACAAACAAATACAGCGGCGTGACCTTCATAGCAATAGTCAAATACATCATCACTTGACCAGTTGGCGTTAATGGTTTTCTGTACTTTTTCGACACATTCCCTAATATCATCCCAACATTCTTCGATGGGGACTTCCGTAAACTTCATAACTCTCCTTATGCGGGGGCCGCTTCTACGTGAATATGATAATCATTGAATACCAACACCGTATTTGCGCCAGCCTTTCTGATTTCCACTCTCACTGAACAAGTCTTGTGGCTGCCATTCGTTGATAAAGTAAATCGCCGTGTTCTCGATAAATTCATCCAACTATTAAAGACACCGGATGGTGTATTGCCTGATAAATGAGTAAATCGAATGTCATAATCACTGGCGCTTCCTGATGGTAGCCAAATTTCATGGGGATTGACCAAACCACCGAGAGCTTCGACCTCACCGTTAGTTTTAAATATCCAACTGCCGAGCGCCCTGCCCATAAAACGAATGACTCTGATGGTCCCACCTTTCAATCCAACCTCAACATATTTCGCAAAAATATTAGCAAGGTCATTGCCAGCAACTTGATAACCGGTAACACTCGCTTTTTCGCCACTGGTATAAGGCGCATAACGATTGGCTAAATCCGAGCCACTGACTTGATAGCCCGTTTGACTCGCTTTAGGCCCACTGGTATACGGCAAAAAGATGTCGTCTAAATCTATGCCGCCTGTTGTAAGTCCACTAGGCATTGTTCAATCCTTTGTAATCGCTTTTCCAAATCCTCAATTTTTTCCTTTTGTTTTTTTATGACCTCATTTTGTGCAACCACAATGGCGTTATAGTTAATAGAGTCAGGACGTCCTTTTTCATCAAAGCCTACGGCTAACGGTTCGTACTTCGCTACCTCTTCTGCTTTAAAGCAGATAAACCGTTCATGCCCTCTTTTTTGGCTTCGCCATTTTGCAGTCCCGCCTTCAATGTTAGAAATCAACTCTTCCGCATTGCTTAAAGGTAACCAATGTTTTTTATAACGCATCGACGAGGTGTAGTTAGCAGGTACAGAGAAATCAACGCGATCATTACGCACCGTCAACTTAGGCACTTGCGAAATACGAAACATATGATATTGAGTGGCAGCAGCACTCTCGATATCGTAGAAAATTTGAGTGTTGAAACTGGATATTTTACTTCCTGATGATTTTAGTTCCGCAACGTTGCCTTCAACGGACGCAATCGTATAATTTTTCCCTACATTATCTCGAACAAACTTAATGCCTAACTTCGCCTCAATGGGGCCAGTCGGCGTACTTCGATAAACATACCCGTATTGATAGGTGATATTATTAGTAGTTGGATAATGTGCAATCCAGGTCGGGTTCTGTGCGTATTGCGTGATCATCCCATCCGCATCAAAAACTTTTTGTCCTGAGCTGTTAAAAACTTCCAGACCAAAATCAGAGCCATCGTTCCCTAACCGAACTCGCAGGTGATTAGCTGTGTCGCGAATATCAATTCGCTTATTGGCACCATCCAACGCAATGCGTGAATCTCCCACATTCACAGTATGCGCGCCTATGGTTCCAGCGGTCAACTTGGTTGCGGATAAACTGGCAACTTTCGCATTGGATACGGCTAAGTCGGCAATTTTTGCGTTGTTAATCGCTGCATTATCTATTTGAGCGTTGCCAATGGCAGCGTTGGCTATTTTCGCACGAACAATGGAACCATCCTGAATATTCGCCGCACCTATAGCCGCGTTCCCAATTTGCACATTACCTATCGCACCATTAGCAATAAAGGTAGCGATGTTCGCAGAGGTAATCGCAAGAGAAGCCCCCACCGCGTGCCAGCCTCCAGAGCGATACACATACATTTGGCTTGTCGATGAACGAATCCAAACATCACCAATATTTGCGCTTCCTGGCTGCGTTGATTGATAGTAAACAGACGCATTTAACCGCGCCTCCACCACACTGTTTAAAATGTTGTTATCGGCGGGACGATTTTGAACGTCACTCCACTGTTGAAGCGCATTCATGATTAAACCATCAGCGGGTCTACCCGTTAAGTTCGTCCATTGTGCTGATAGTGCATACCCTGCATCATCAACTAAATCACTCGTTCTATCAAAACTGTTGGCGATTAAAAACCATTGACCGTTTTGATTCTCATAAAGCAACCTATCATCTGTGTCATACCAGAAATCACCCGTTGTTCCATTGGGCGCAGTGGCTTGCCGATAGATCTGATTCTGAGTAGCGTTATCATCCGGTAATCCGTTACCACTAATGTCATTCCAGTCTTGATGAATATTCAAGGTGGCATTAGCTGTCATTAATGCTTCAAGTGTGGGTTCATTCCCATCCAGAACATCCATTCGAGGACGAGCAAACCAGGCATAGTTTGTTAAATCGGTAGAATAATAAAGATACGCTCGATGCACCTGAGAGGAAACGCCAGATTTATTCATATACTCAGTGCCACTGAGTACCTTTTGGCCATTAACCGGATCATAGACACCGGTAATACCTGACGCTGGGCCAGTATAGTCCTCACCATGAACAATGCCGACTAACAAATACCATTTATTATTTTGAGGCAAATCACCATACCAAAAATAGGGATTGGTATTATCTGTGCCATTGAGATAAGTGGTGGACGAATCACCACACCCAATGTATATACTGCCGTTACTATTCGTTTGCTTAGCCCATACCGTAAGGCGGTAAGATTTCTTTGGATCAAAACCTTGTGAACGATCAACCGTATGATTCCAGCCACCATCAGCGTCATTGTGACTATCAACACCACATTGCCACAGAGGTTCTGAGTGTCCATAAGGGCCAACGCCTAAAATCACTTTGTTTTCTGAGCTGTAACCGATGGATTGAAACGCTCCATGATTGCCTTGCTGTCCAATTGTCCATTGACTGAGATCCAGTAAGTTTTGAGTCAACCAGTCCAGTGGCAATCCGTTAATTTGGTTCCAATTGGCGGTTTGCGATGCGGCATACCAATCTTGCGCTAGTATCCAATTTGTTCCGTTCCAGACGTATAGTTTTAAGTAATCGTCGAGATCTACCCATAAATCACCTTCATCACTAGGCATTAAACCTGTTGGAGCAAAATTTTGATAATAAACCTTAGCTTTTCCATCAGCGGTGGTCTGTGCCGATTGTGCATTGTTAATCGCTTGTGCAATTTGTGAATCTTGCGCCGATAACCAAACGGAACCATCAAAGCGGTAAATTTTATTGCCATCATCGGTATCAAACCACAAGTCACCTATGCTCGCGTTAGTGGGTTCAGAGCTTTGATAGTAAGCAACAATTTTCCCATCTGCCGTGGTTTGAGCATTCGCGGCGTTGGCTAACGCTTGTTGTGCCTGAGTATACGCATCGTTCGCAATGGCTCGTGCGGCCTGTGCGTCCAGTATGGCTTGTGGATCGCCAATACCTCCCACTGTCACTACGATACTGATTAACACAGCGAGATCATTCGTTGTTGACCAAAGAGCAACCTCATTTGTTCCAGAAATGACTTGAATGGGAAAGGTAAACCAAAGCTCTGCATTATCGGGACTGGAAAACCCCTCTAATTCTTGTCCGTTAAAACTGACTCGTGTGCCACTTTCTGCATCACCGAGTTTTACACTTAAATATCCAGTTCCTACTTCATCCCCTGGATTAAATTGGTATTTAAGTGCGCCTGAATAATCGGTATTACGAGGTAATTGTTGAGGGGTATTAAAAGTATAAACAGTGGCTGCTGATTGAGCCGCTTGATTCGCAGCACTCCAATCTTGCGACAAAACCCACTGCGCCCCTTTCCAAACATAAAGCTTATAGCTATCATTGGTATCAACCCACAAATCACCTTGGTCGGATGCATTCTTCCCTCCCGGTGCAGTGGTTTGATAATGCACAATGGCTTTTCCATCCGCGATAGTGACAGCACTTTGCGCATCACTAATCGCTTGGGCAATACGATTGTCGTCACTTGATACCCAATGACTCCCATTATGACGATACACTTTATTTGCATTGTTCGTATCAAACCATAAATCACCGACACTGCCATCACCGGGTTCGGAGTCCTGAAAATAGGTAACGATTTTTCCATCGGCGGTCGATTGTGCATTAGCCGCTTGTGCCAATGCTTGAGTCGCAATATTTTTGGCTTCAATATAATCCTGAGCTACAAGCCAATTTGAACCATCCCACACATACACACGATGGTCGTTGTCGATATCAACCCAAAGGTCACCACGGTCATCAATCGACTTGCCCGAAGGTGCTTCACTTTCATAGTGTATGATGGCTTTTCCATCAGCAGTGGTTTGTGCATCATTAGCCAATGAAATGGCAGCGGCAATACTGGAGTCTTGCGCATCTATCCAGGTATTTGCTTCCCAACGATAAATATGATTGCCGTTATTCGTATCAAACCACAAATCCCCTTCATCAATATTATCATCAGGATTTTTCGGCGGTGTTGTTTGATAATAAGCTTTGATTTTTCCATCAGCGGCACTCAACGCATTAGCCGCCGCCGATAACGCTTCAATCAATTTCTGGTCTTGAACACTAACCCATATTGAGCCATTAAAATAATATTGATGATTGCCATCGTCCGTATCAAACCAGATATCACCCACATTAAAACCAACGGGTTCATTATCTTGGTAAAAACTAAAGTTAACGCTCGAACCTTGAGCATTGGAGCCGACCGATAGATAGTCTAACTCCATCACGCCATCGCCTTCATTGGCGTTTAGAATAAAGACGGGCCGAAAATAAACAACACTATTAAACAAAGGTGACGGTTCGTTTTGGTTTATGGATGGCGAACGAACGCTAACGCCTAACCCACTAAAGTAACCTTTCAATGTGACCCATTCACCAAGAGGCACTTGGTCCAGTTCAAAACCAGCCGCCGCAATGTAGTGCTGACCAGTATAAGAATTTGCACCACTGGCATTAATCAGTGTCACACCATCAGACGCTATACCTTCGACACCGATATACACTTTATCTCTTGTTCCATCCGTCGGTGCTTGAGTCATTCTGACTCGTGCTTCAAGGGTATATAAACCCAAAGGATTATAGGGCAGTAATCGTGGACCACTTCGCCAGCAATAACCTTCCGCTCTTAGTACTCGTCCTCCAACAATGCCACTGTTTGGGAATGATAGTTGCCCAGTCCCTTCTCGATGAATCCAATCGGCGGCGGTTTTATCTTCCCAGGCTTCTTCGAAGGAACTAAAGGGAAAATTATTTTGACCAATAAAAGTGGTCACGTCTTGCAAGTCCCTGACCGTCACAACGGGATTATTACCGACTTGCCCGGTAATGCGTTCCATATTCGCTTTAATCGCTTCAAGCGGTCGCCGTATATCTTGTGATATCGACGTGGGTAGCGCGGGAATACCGCGATAGTTTTGCTTCATCACATCCTTTGGAGTTCGTTAATTGTTTCCGTTAAGTAGATTGTGTTGATTGTCGCCTGCCCTTTGACTTCAACCTCCCATGCCCTTGTCGCTTTTTTAACTGGCAGTCGAAAAGGCTTTGAGTCCTTTATCACTTTAGTTACCGCTAACTGACCGTCTTGATAAATCCGCAGCGTTAACGGATAAGACTGTGCATCGACTTGCCCAAAAAAGTAAGCAACCGGATAAGGTCGCACAAATTCTTTCGACTTCCATAGGTATTGTTTTTTGTTTTCTCCATGATTCCATTCATAAATCTGATTTCCATTAGCTTGAGCAAAGTAAAGCGTGTCTTGTGTGATATCGAGAAAAAGCGCTTGAGCAAAATCGTCCACAAACGTCAGCGCTTGCGGATCTTTAGGATCAATAATCAACCCCTTATTGCCCTGGTTACTTTCAAAAAAAGCGATGTATCTTTGATCATGCCAAGCAGCGTTTATAGAAGATGGATTAAGCTTACTCCACTCTTCTTTGGTAAAGAGTGATTTGGTAAAACACTGAGTTCCATTAAACGACACATTGACCAAACCGTCCTGACTGGCATAAATCACGCCTGCATCCATTGAAACAATACTGTTTTTGCTTACACAGGCTTGAGCCACTTCTATTTTTTCTGTGATAAAGGAACTGGGGTGACTGCCTGTAATGACGTAAGGAAATCCGTTTGTCAGTACGACCAGGTTATTGCCAAATGTGCCTAAGCCCACAATGTCAAAATCGACACTGAGTTGATAATCTTCTGGCCAAGCATGAGGCTGAAACGGTTCACTAAAACAAATCTGATTATCACGAAAACCTGCTAACACGCCATTACTCATCGACGTTAACCCCTCCAGATCCGCTGGCGGCATTAGCCAATTCAGTGACGGTAATAATTCGCCCAAGTCTTGAGAGAGCTTTGAGTCTCTTGATGTGGCTTGTCCGAAAGGAATTTCTTTTACAAACTGATACTGACCTTCGTTAGTACGATAAGCACGAATGGCGGCTATGTTGAAATCGCCTGAAATTGACGTTTGCAGATTGCTTAACCAAACATCTTTGGTTTCGTTCCATTCAATCAATGCAGAGGGTCGGCTAGGTGGTCCTTCTTCACCATAGGCTGAAACAAAGGTATATAAATAAAACCTGTCCTCAACTTTGGCAGCATCGGCGGCGGGCAAATCAACTTGTGGATTGACTAACTCTACCGTTGGCGGATTTAACGGGCTTGGAACACCTAACCGAAAACTATTGTTAGGATATGGTGCAGAACTATTGTCGGCAATATTACTCACCGTCATCTTGGGTTCGCCATCCCCTGTCCAGTAGACTCGTTTATAAATGTCTCGATTCACCGGACTACGAACCACATCTACAGTTTTGTTCCATTCGAACCATGAACGGTCCTGATAACGATATATCGTTGAGGCCGCACTTTGAATGGTTGCTGATAGTTTTGGTTCGTTCCATGCTTCCAACGCACCTGAGAGTAACCGACAATTTTCTGCGACCTGAGCATGATTATCCGTCAATAATCGCTTATCAACACGGGGAACAACACCCACAAACTTTACAATCTTTATCATGAATGCATTTTTACTCGTCTACGAGAGCCAGAAAAGAATCGATTCGAGACTCGAACACCCACGCCCCCATTATCAATCGATTTAGCTTTGGCACGCTGAATTTCTGAGCGAAACAATTGTTGGTAGTATTGTGCAAGGTTAATATCCGTCCATTCTTTTTTCGGTGATAGAAATAGTTTGCTTTTCGCTCCATAAGTTAATGCTAATCGCCATTCTTCCAGCAATTCATCAGGGATAGAGACTGTAATGTACTTGGGGACAATCGTCACCGTGAGTTGTAAAAACTTTCCATCTACATATTTATCCGGCGTAGGCCATAATGAAATATCGGAGCCATTCAAACTGATAAGCAATGGAGCCGCATGACTGCTCGCTAATCGTTGATAACTTTTCAGCTTTTCACTAGTGACGTGAGTCAGTTTTCGTCTTCCATCAAACACAGCACTATTTAAGTGTGTTGTTCTCGTATCCTTCGGAACCGTTAACGTATAATCACTTTGATGTTCAACCAACGCGATTGAGTCTAGGTCCACTTTCCAAACTTCCGACTCTCTAAAAAATTCAATCGCGCTCAAGATTAAATAACGCTGAATAGACAAATCCGGCGCAGTGGGAACATCCGGTTTAATATCCGGTATTAATTCAATTAAATCAGCCATGATAAATTAAGAAGTTTTCTGCTCGCCGGACGTTGCCCACTCTATTTGTAATGAGCCATTCACCTCCTGGGCGAAAAGTTGATAGTAGCTTTGAGCTTTTTGTAGATTTTGAGCCGCGACACTCTCTTTTGTATAACAGCGATATAGCACCCAATTGAGTATTGCATTGGCATACTCGTCCGGCAGTTCTAATGATTGCCGTGTGCTCCCTATTTCCATTGGCGTCTTAGAGTAGATAAGCTCAACATAGTGAGATGCATCTTGAGCGATAGCGGGATACACATAGAAAGATTTGGGGTCAATATCGTCAAATAGAAAATGTTGGATACGACTGTCCGTTATCGTCGGCCAGTGAGGTAACTCGGCATCAAACGTTGCTTTTGACGCTTCGATAATCGCACTTCCCATTGTATTGCCATCAGCACCCATATTGCGTGTGACTCGTAGCAGCCGATAACCATCTGTGGGTATGGACTGTTTCGCGCCTGGAATCAAACGCATGACCATGTTCACTGAGTTAGCATCCGGTCGGTGTTTATGAATGGTACGCTGTGCATCAGAGATATAGGTGAGGTATTCCCCAATGGAAAACACCTCAAACTGCTCATCCATTAACAATCGAGCTGCTCTGACAATGATGTCTGCCGCTATCATCCGTTGGCTTCACGCGCTTGCATCAGTTGAGTGACTTGCTCTAATAAATCCGCTTTGGGATCAGCGCCATCTAACACCACTTGAAACTCATGAGACGCAAACGCAATCAACTCTCGTTTAGTCATTTCCGTGACCGATTTCGATAAATAACTTAAGTTTTCAATAGAGTCATTCGATAATCCTTTTAATTCGTCAAACTCATGAATGAGTTGCATATTAGGTAATTTGGCGCGCTCTTCGGAAAAACTGAATATTTTCCCTGTATCCATACTTTTTAAGTACTGTGGCATTCAACCTCCTTTGACTTGGCCGGACATGTCCGGCCTTCCATTATTTTCTAGCCACCATGTGAACGAGGTATTTCCCGTTCAGCACTTTGCGACCATAAACATTAAGACCACGAACGAGTTGACCAAATGAATTAGGGTTTTTCAGACTTTCCATATTGGTCATTTGTGACGCAAAGGTGAGTCCGGCTTTATGACCTGCAATTAAATCAAATACGGTCACAGAGCCATCGGCTCCAGAACTCACATTGTTTGACATGTACAAATGAAATCGGTCAATCATGCCCACTCGCCCGTTACGTGCAATCGAGACTCGATCTCCGGTCAGGCTCGCATCTTTCAGCTCCGACTTTTTGATCAACGCACAAGCCCAGGCAGGCAACACTAACCAACGTCCCGACTCAGGTACACTTTGCTCATCAAGCAATAGTCCCATATCAATGATTTTTTCAACAATGTTATCTTTGGTGAGTTGAACGGCACTTGCACCACTGCCATCCATCGCGCCCATTTCTACGTTGCCACTGATACGCCCTGCACTGTTGCCTGAGTTGTGCGCATGAACTTCTGTTGGCACATACGCCAAAATATCTTTGTCGATAGCAATTTTCATTTGCTCTGACGCATCACCTGCCCAGTTATCCAGCAGATTGATATCGGCTTGATGGCGATGGATATCATCACATTTGTAAGCAAAATATTTCGCTTGATCAATGTTTAACTCAATGTTCGGACTTTCAGGCGTTTCGTAATCAAGGGTCTGTCCGATTCGGTAATCTTTGATAACAATATCAGCAGTGGTTCGAATGAATACCTTGTCACCGTAGCCTGAAATTTCGCCTTCATAATCCGTTGAAGCGATTGATCCAAAAATGGTTCGGTCATAGAACTTGGTAACCAATTTTCCTGACCACAATTGAGGGATGAATTTACTGTCATTATTCGCTCCCTCTGCCGAATAATTGACATATCCCGTATCCAGTGGGATTGGCATTTAAAATTCCTTTTAATGTTTAGTATTTAGCGGATTCTCCCTTGCGTATAAGCTAAATGGATATCCTGCTCAATTTTCCGTTGCTCATCCTCTCGTCCCTGATACTGTCCTCGTCTGACGTCAGAATAAAATTGATTAATCGTCTCGCTGGTCCAAATCACAGGTTCTTGTCCCTTTGATTGACCGTTCGCTAACCGTTGAGGTTGTAGAAGGTTTTCACGAGAGGGCGACATCGGTGTTGATGATTGAGAGCTTAAAAAGTTTTCAAAGAAGGAGATGGCTCGCACAGAATCCAGATTGTGTTGTGCTTCTTCCAGTAAGGCTTGTCGAGTGCGTCCAGTATAAGGTTCTATCGCTTGCAACCACTGGTGAAATTGAGTGTCATTGTTGACACTTTCCCAGTTAGGTATGGCACGTTCAACATCTTTGAAGAAGTCACTAATATCATTTTGCTCCGTTCGACTTTTCAGAGATTCCAACTCACTTTTAAGTTGTTCTGTTTCTGAATGTGGAACGGTCGCGGGTTGTCGCTCTGATATTCTGCCAGCGACTTTATCAATTAGCTCAGCAAACTCGCCGTACTCTTCACGTTCTTCCTCTGTTAACAAAGGTTCAGTAGGTGAAGGCTTTGCTTGTGACTGCGATAGCGGCGACTCTTTGAGGCTTTGCACAGACTGCTCTAATTGCTCAATCTGTCGCTTCAAACGTGGCACTTCTGCATTGTACTTACCTTGCATCACACTGAACCGATGTTTCCAGTAGGTTGCGTCTTCCTGTCTTGGGTCATGTTCATTGGAAGAAGATGGATCGGGTTTATCGGCTCCGGCTTCCGCTTTTTCTTCCTGTGGCACACCTAATAGTTGTTGCTGAATGCGCTCTGATTCTTCGCCTTGCTTCCTTACACTTTGGGGATAACTCATCTAAACTCCTGTAGAGGTCGATTCAATCGTTCAGTACTGTGTGATTGAACGTATTGGGATTCGATAATGGGTAAGCAGAGGGATTTACCCAGTTTTTTGATAACGTTCTGCTACTTCTAAAATCCGTTTTAGGGCGTAGCAATAGCCTTGTCCCTTCCCTGCTTGTGCGGTATCCGTTATCAATAAAGTTTCAATTTGACGCTGGAAGTCTTCCTCCAGCGCCGTTAAAAATAGTTTGAAATCGTCGTTATAAACCAGTCGGTGTAACGCCTGTTTTTGGCGCTCTGTCAATTTAGCAGCGTCCATCAGTCTTTCGCTCTCCGTTCATTCTGAATCAATGCGATTTCTCGTCTTAATTCTAACTCTCGCGCTTTTAACCTCGCGTCCGTGTCGATGTCTTTCGCTTTGAGCGCGTTATCAGATTCTATCGCTTTGGCTTTCAACTCTAACTCGGCTTGCTTTAACTCTTGTTCACTAACCTGACTGGCTTGTGCTTGTTGTTGCTCTTTTAGTTTTTTAATTACCTCTTCTTCGCTCGGTATGAAATCCTCCATATCCATATGTTTAAATAAATCACGTAAGATTTTAGCTCGACCTTCAACGCCCAGAATTTGCATATCTAAATCATTACCAGTGATTTGCAGCATTTCCATCCGGCGGGCTTGAGCTTGATCTTTCGCAATCAAAGCTGTTGTTCCTTTCGCAACGACCTGTGCATCCATTTTTATATCAGGGTCAGAGTCGTACATCATATTGTCGTTATAGAGCTTGGTAAGCAGTGGGCGAATAAGATTGACATCAATATGAGCAATAGCAGTTTTAATGCCCTTACCCGTTGTCTCCATTAACATGGATAATCCGCTGGCGGTACGCCCTGCCCCTGATACTGAACTATTGCCATAGGTATATCTCGGAATGTTGGTCGCATCGTCAGCCCGCAGTTCAAATTCTTTAAACACACTCAACAACTCATTCGCGTTACTGCTAGGCTGAAAAAATTGAATAGGGTTTTGCGCGCCGCCCCCCATTGGATTAGAGCGCATCTGCCAGATTTTCCAGGGGTACATCTCGGTGACGTCTGCACCTTCTGCAATCATATCCGCCAGTACCATCACTTGTGGTCCCGATGAAATAGCTAAGTTATTAATCAAAGCGCGTGCTGTTGCGTTGCATACTCTCTGTATATCTTCCATAAGCTCAGGAATGCCAACACCCCATATTGAACCCGGCGTATTTTGAAACGAGGCACCCTGATACGGACGTTGACCTAGTGGGTTTTGATTAATTTGTGCGCGAATAACGTAAGGACCAATTTTAATGGCTTCAATATCATACTCACCCACTGGGTCATCGACCAACTCAGGATCAATTCCCCACTCCAATAGCACTTGTCCCTGTGCCGTTCCCCAGTAATGAAGCGCCTCAATGGTGCGCTCATCCTGACGGGATAACGTCCCCTGTCCCTCTAACTCAGCTCTTTCGGTGTCTGTCCATAAGTGTGTATGAAATCCTTCGCGCCCAAAATTATCCAACACCTGCCTGATATTGGTTTCGCTATATCCTTCTACGCCTATCAATCCATACAGTGTTTTAGGTGAGAAGCGAATCAATTCAATTAACTCACCATCATCAATACTTTCAGCATAAGGCGATGGATATAAATCAAACGGACTTACCCGTTCAAACTCTGGAATGACTTCATCTTCAACAATGGGTTGATGGTCATTACCCCACTTAAGCCTTTTCTTTTTTCGGTAGATGGGGCCTTTTATAAACGCCGTGGGGAATGTGGAAAAATCATCAACAAACTGCTCCAATGCACTATTGAAACCTCCTTCTTTCAGTTGGTCATCAATGCGAAGTTCCATTTTGTCACAGGCGACTTGAGCTTGTTTATCGGCTTCTTTCTTCACGTCTTCCATGATTAACGCCGCACGTTGCATCACCTGTTGCTTCATCACATCAGGTTCAATGGCTCGTCCCTGCTGTTCTGCTCCCATTAACTCCTGTTCGATTTCAGCAATCAAACGATCTCGAATCGATGCTAAAACAGTAGGCGGTAAATTAGGAATTGGAGTCGGTGACAATCCCCAAGGACGGTCACTGTTTGATGGAAGAATGATGTCTCTAACCCAACTGGTGGCCGCTCTAATTTTTGTCGCCGTAAGCAACATGTAAATGTCGCTACCACCCATTGAATCAATTTCACTTTTCGTTGCTGCGTCATATTCACCATTGCGAGCGCGCAGACACATCAATAAACGTTTTTCAACACTGTGTTTCGCTCGCTTGTTTTGGTCCCATGCGTGTTGTATATGAGCAGACAATGCAGAAATGGATTCGGTGGGTTGCTCTGCTTTCAGTTTCGAATCGATAGCGCTTTGCGCTTCCTTGTCCAACTCGGCGTTGGATTTTACTTGTAGTAGCCCTGGCATTTAGTGAAGAACTATTCTAGATTGCTCTTGAGAATTGCGCCTTGCATCCTCCAAACATAAAACAAGTTTTTGCATCGTTCGTTCAATGTAACTGGACTCTTTAAACACTTCGTTAAAATCCAGGGCAATTGAAACTTCCAATCCATCTTGTGTTTCAAAGCTAAAATCAACGACGGACGAATGAGATGAATATTGCACCTTTACATTCTCAAAATAACAATGAGCTTGATCTGCATTTTTAATAGGAGGTGCTGCAAATCGAGACAATAGCCCTCGCATCTTATTGACAATATCACTCACGTCCACTTGTTGAGTATTCATTAAATTAAGTCCATCCTCTTCTTGCAGTTCGTCTGATAGGCTGTGCGACGACACGACCTGAAATAAGCATATCAGGAGCGAAGCTATCCGCTAACGCATCCCCAATATCAGGAGAGTCTAACCCCCGCTTTTTCATATCGGCTTTACGCTCTAATTGAATTTGCATTCGATTATTAAAGCCGTACTCAATGCCAATCAAATCCTCTTTGAGTTCCGGTAGATTAGGTAGTTCTGGTTCATCCTGAAACCAGTCTCTTAATCGTCCCCACAGTTCCGCTCGCATATTGGCATAGCGCGTTCGTTCAGTGGATGAAGACGCAGCCTGCACATCGACAACGGGTAATCCCAGTTGACGTAAACGGTCTACTACCGGACCTCCAACCCCCACGCCATCCACATAAATAATCGCGTCTCCACCCCAGCGGTTAAATTCGTCCACCACATAGGCACACAGCTCCATTGTGTCGATACCGCGAAATGTTAACGGCTCCCAAACTTTTGCACATTGACGACGAATAATGACGCTTCGGTCATCTCCAAATCGTGCAACGTCCACACCGATTTTTTTAGGGAAGTTAAAATAAACCTCTTTCGGCACACATCTGAGCATGGCCGCTTCAACCAAGTCGGTGGCAATAAATTGATTACTGCCTGCTCTTGGAAACTCCCCGCGTACACGTACTCTGAAAAAGTCACTGTCTTCGCCATAATCCGATAGCCATTGACTGATTTGCCGTTGGTCGGCCATCGCACACGTCCGTGTGTCAACTTTGCGTCCATTCCAGCGATGCCCAAACCGTCCATAGCATTCTCGAAAACGTCCTGTATTTCGAGTTGGGTTTCCGAACGTTATCCATAACGCCCATGAGGTCGTCATGGCTCCTTCCGTGACCTCCCAAATCTTATCGGGGATTGCGCTGGCTTCATCATAAATCACCAGCACATAGCGAGCGTGAAGTCCTGCGAATGCCTCACTGTTTTGTTCACTATTAGGAACCGCAGCAACAAACCAAGTTTCAGGATGATCAGCGTGATAAAACTTTGTTGCCGTCCACTTAAACCAGTGTTGATTGATCGCTCTTTTGTGCCAAAGCGCTAACTCTCGCCATGTTTTTGTTTCGAGCTGACTCTTTGTGTTTGCGGTGACTATCCCAGACAGATTGGGGCGAGTCGACATGGCCCATAATATGATCCATGCGGTTAGAGCAGATTTCCCTGCGCCGTGTCCCGTTGACGTTGCAAAACGTAACGCCTCATCGGTGCTTATGAGTCCATCACGTATGGCTTTTAATAATTCTTCCTGCCAAACGTCTGGTCCTTCATACTCTGCTAACTCCCCCTCGCCCCAATCGAACGCGAACATCACATAAGCGTAAGGATCGAAGAACATTTCTCCGATAGTTTCAATCAACTGACTTTCATAATCAGCGGGGGTTAAGTTCAATAAATATCCTTATTATTTTTCGGCAATCCTTTGCCTAAACTCCTTTAACTGGCCTGAAGCTCATCCCACCACTCAACCGCCCATTCCTTGGCAATATCGTGCTGTGATAACTTGGCTAATCCTTTTGGAGTCACCCGGACTTGCGAATACACTTCACAGTAACCATGAGCGCCAAGTTTTGTGTAAGACTTGTGTACCAATAAACCCGCATTCAACTTATCTTGGTACGCAGTTTTAACACTACCAGAGTGCAGGTAGATCCAACCATTATTCAGCATCCAAATTTTTAACTCTTTCGGTCGAACGCTTAAGCGCTTTGCAGCTTCTCGAAAGGTTAATGTGTTTTTCGCATCAACCAACTGATCGAATGCACGAACTTTAGGCTTATCTACTTCAACCTGATGTTCCAAAGCTTTCACTTTTCGGGTTGCATCCAATGCAATCTCCAGCGCTTTCTCATAATCAATACTGGCGGGGTCCACTTCATACGCGCCCGTTTTGCGAATACTCGGTAATACTTCCGATACCACCCAGTTTTCAAACTTTTCTGCACTGGGTAGTTTTGAACGCATGATTAAACGATAGACGTCCCGCTCAGGAATAATTTGTAAGCCTCTTGGCGGAATATCTAAAAGTACCGTTTCGGTACTTTTTAATATTTTCAATGACTTACAGTGCCTTGCAATATCACGACTCAGGTTAGAATACCCCAGTGTGCTTGCAACATCTTTCGCAACAAACCAAGGTTCGCCATCTTGCTCAATGACTCGAATATTATGGTCATCAAATTCAAAAGGGATAAGTTGCATCGGTGTTTTTACTCCTGACTTTTGTTTAATGTTTTCATGAGCGTCATGCTCAATCCGTTTCTTCTTTCTTCCGGTTTTTAGCGCGTTCCAGTCGCTCTATGATTCCCACGTTTACATCACCCGTATGCTCCACCTCCACACGAGGTCCGAATTTTTTAGGTGCTCGATGGCACATAATCCATTTGAGTGAATCAATTTGCAGCTTTTTCGCTTGGACCAATCCGTGGTCCACTTTTTCGCGTCCGGTTTTTTCATCAATCAATGTGGCTTGTTCGGCTTCTTCCCCTAGCCTGACAATTTCATCCACGTAATATTCAGATTGCATCTCTCGCGCTCGAACATACATAGCTTCAAACTCCGGTTGTTGTTTAAGCCAGGTGAAAATAGTGGAGCGCGCTGGTAGTGATTTATCCTTATCAATATCAACCAGCGTTGCACCATTAGCGATTAACTCACATATCTTTGCGGCCACTTCCTTTATGTAAGTGGTTTTTGGTTTATATTTAGACATTACTTTTTAATCACTTGAACAAATAAGACTTTTTCTAAAACTCGTCCGGCTACTGTAGAAACTTGAGCGGCAACGGGATAAATATTCCCCGCCGCCCCTCCTTCCAGTAACACATTAGTTTCAGTATTGCTGTGCCATTGATTCATCAATTTAAGTTCACTGCCTACATCGAAGTCCGTTTCTTCTATGGTGTCATTCCCTAGTTCGTTTGACCAATCCAGCGTATAAACTTTTGACTCATCAATGTCCTTTTCTACAATCATTTAGCTAACGGCTTATTAGTGATTTTACGAAGGTAAGCCATTACACCTCCAATCACCATATAAGACACGCCGTAATACTGGCCTAACAAATCTCGCAGCATTGGGAACTTTAATTCTATTGCTCCTAACGCAGCGAGCAAGAGTGACACTAAAATCGTTTTCGATTGCAACGGCTTTTTAGTGGGTGAATCATCCTTCAATTTAGTCTCTCCTTTTAGGGTCGTATTCAATATGAATGTGATTGCTTTCTTGAACGACATCGTAATCCCTCCCTAAACAATGACGTAATTGCGTTACAATTTCCTGTTCTTCCTCTGAGGTTAAATGCCGAGTACGAATGTCGATAGCATCGCCCCTATAATGTTTCGAGTTTTTACTATGATGCCCGTCGTTAGCACTGGTAATGACAAGCGGTTTATCAAAACTTTGGTAGATACTCCCTGCTACCACAATCGCAAACACAGTTTGGCAACTCATCCCTGTCAATTTGACAGTCGAGTCCTTCAACGAAATCAAATAATTATCCTTTTGAAATTAATTTATAGGCGGTTAATCCAACGCTCCAAAGCACGCTCGTAATAATAACAATCCCCGCGCTCAGTCCTTACCAGCGGGTTAATACTTCATTCGTTCGCTTCTGTTCTTCAATTAACGCATCGAGCCGCTTGGTGACGGCGTGTAAATCTTTCATCATGTGTTTTTGGTCAGATTCTAGCGTGGTGATGCGCTGACGATCTTTGTCCGAGCGATAGCGTTCCTGCTCAATATCGCTGAGCATTTTGTTCAAGAAGTCTTGTTGATTTGGCATTTTTTGAAGGCGAAAAAAAAGCCCCGAAGTTATGAAACATCAGAGCTTTTGCTTGTTCAGGATTTTCCCTGCGAAAGAATCAGATATAGTTTTCGATTCTTGGGAAGTAGTTTGACACTTCTTGTCGAAATTGTAAATACCCAATTTAAAAATTAAATAAAAACATTTATTCTGATTAAGCTTTGGAAAGCAGTGTGCATATTTGCACATTGGGCCGCAGCAATAAAAGTCTATAACAAAACTGTATAATTGAAGATAAAAAATTAGGCGGGAAAAATTTTCAGAAACCAGAAATTAAATGGGCCAGACTACCTAAGTAATCCGGCCCTGCTCAATGCAAAAACCTAAATAAAAGGATTTGCAAAACCATTATATCACCGCACCTCTTAAACACAACGAATAGTTACTAAAAAATGAGTTGCGTTTTGACAAGACCATATTCCATAGACGCCCCCACCCCTCGCCTGCTGGTCCCGCCGTACCCCCTTTGGCAACTCTGAACTTTTTCAATTCATCCCGCTCCGCACTCTCCCTCACTCTCAGAACAAATTCCCTACTGTCAAAATGGCAAAATCTTTCCCTTTTTTTCGGTCAGCCTCCCGCGCGCTCGTAAAAATTCCGGCATCTTTCAGATGGGGAGCTGGATTCAATGTAAATATTTAATCATTTTGATCAACAATCATACAGCTTTTATTTTAATTTGCGGCTATTGGTTGATGTATTTGTGTTGCTGTTTAAATTCACTTTGTAACCGTTCTATTTTGCTCTGTATTCAACGATTTTGTTTATGTTGCATCATCGTCTTAAAATGTTTTTGTCGTTGTCACAATTGCTTTGAAAGCTTCAACAATATTTTTTGTCATTTTCCATTTTTTTTCGATTCGCAGGTATTAGATGTTTTTTAATTAGTTATGATCTTAAGTACAGAGTAGGATGTTACATATTCCCTAATCTTCTAGCTTCATACTTCTATCTTCTAGCTTCATACTTCTATCTTAACCTTCTAACTTCTTTCTTTATCTTGTCGCGGCAACACTGCGAACGCACCGCTTTAACACTGCCAAAATGAACTTAACCCCTTGTATTTATTGGATATTTTATTTGACACTCTGATTCTCTTCATTATAATCACTCTTGCTCAATGTAAAAAACAAATCAAATTAAGAGGATTAAAAAATGAACTTTATTCACTGTGCAATTCCAAAAGTTTCAGATGTTAAATTACCTGCTTACCAGATAATTATTGAAGCAGAAAACGATGATTATATTTATGGAACGAACCCTGAAACGGATGGTTTAATTAAGTTGCCGAAAGAAGATTTTCGCGTTTTACCAGCTAGAACTCAGGAGGTTGCGTAATGATTTCAACAACATTTATAAAAGGCAAAACCTCTATCACTCCAATAGAAAATTATCAGTATGAAGTGCACTTTACTTGCGGAGACGAATGCACCATTGAACAAGTAAAATCTTATAAAGAAGCATTGAATTTAATCTCCAGGTTAGACGAACGACACACTGATAATATCGGTGTTCGTCCTCACGCTTATGATGCAGACTCTGGACGTAGAATTTACGAAAATCTAGAAACTTCTGAACTATTCGTGATTGTTTATGACGAAGATAAACAGGCTCATTGGTACACCGTGTCAGAAGATGGCGAGCCGAATGTACCAGTAGGCAACCGTTATAATATTGTTGTGGTCCCTGAACTGCCAACTTTGGGGGATAAATAATGGCTACTTTAAACTTACATAGAATGACCCATTTGGATCACCGACAGTTAACCGTTGAAGAAATTAGAGTAGGATTATTTGCTTATTTTCCCAGTGGAGTTGGTGGAATCTTGAAAGCCAGATGTGTAGCTTTGGATGATCAAAAAGCTGTTTTTGAGTCAATACACCCTGACTGGCCTTTAACGTGGGAAGTTGTATTTAATCAACCAGACTTCACAAATGATGAGTTTGCTCAATTATCCGAAGCGATGAAGATAGCTAACGGTCGTGGTTTATTTACTAACGAACAAAACCTAATACTTCATCGCGCTTCACAACACGGATATATTCACAGGCGAAGTGTATCTCAGGTCTGCTGGAGTGAAAAAGGCTGGTCTGCGATACAAAAACTAAATTAATGCTAAGCCCCTGCAAAGGGGCTTTTTCATTTCGACAAAGAAGTAATCTCTAACATGAAAAATTACAACTATACTAAGGGTTATTTATAATTTTGCTTATGATGTCAACATTATCATCCACATCCAAGACACCATCTTTAATCGGTATCATCCTTGCCACTGGATCACATTTCATTTGCCCTGGGTCAGAGAGAACTCCAGCAGTTTTCAGCCCTGCTATAGAGGTTAAAAGCTCTGATGCTTTACTATCAGACGTTTGACCTATCTCAGTAATAATTCCATTAGAAAATTTGGCAGAGTGCTCTGATGAACCAAACATATTTGTTTTAAACTTCATTTTCTTTTTTGTTCCAGGTACTGAAACAACTGAAACAGTTGTTTCGCACTTCTCCGTTTTTAAATAGAGTAGATAAGGTTTTGACTCATAATATACGAGACCTTTTTCTTTATCTTTCTCTGAATCTACGTTGAAATCAATTGATGCACAGCCAGAAATAATAAAAGTAAGCGTTAAAACACTAGCAATTCTTTTCATTGTTTTTCTCTCCATACTATTAATTAACGGTAGTGCATACATTAAAAACAGGCTATCTACTACTTAAATACCACTAATTAATAATCTAAAGCGATAAAGCTGTTAAATAACCTTATTTCCCTACTTGTATGCTTGAACAGTTTATCAACAATTAATTTGTTAGCAATAAGAAAGAAAATATCAACTAGGAAGTTTGGTCAAACACCAGGCACTTTACTCTGCTTTTCATATCCTTATAAAAAATTTTATTTTTATTTAATTTATCTCAAACTTGGCATAGAGAACCTATTCTCACATTGATATTATTACCCCCCTTAAGGAAAGGACATTAAGAAATAAGTTCTTTAGGAAAAAGAGCAAAAGCACACTACATAGAGCATTTGCATATACATTTAATTAAATTTAAAGAGTCTATATAAAATGAAAAATATGATTAGGAATCTAACTTTACTGTGTCTATTATTTACTGGTGGTTCTTTATGGGCCGCAGATAAGGTGTTTACAGCATGCTTGGATTGCAACTTGAACACTGTTAAGGCCCGCGCTTTATCAGACTTTAAAGGATTGTACTGTGATGCAAACGATTGTATGAGTGAAGAAGGAGGCGAACCCTCTCACACTACATTCTATAGCTATTACACAGGCACAGGCTTCAATAAAGGATATGTCGTGATGGCTTATACCAAAAACCGTCAAGCCTATATTCAAAACAGTTTATTTGTATCCCCTCAATCCAGAACTTACTTTAGTCAGATGCAAACCTTGCGTGACCAGGTAAAGGCAATGCGAGCTGACATCAATGATAGCTTGGCTCAAATAACAGGCTACACCGCTGAGAAAGCCAAGCTTAAATTTGATAACTACCAACCTGTAGTTAATGGCTCTTGTGGTGATCTAAACAATGACTACAGTTCACCTTTTGACTATTTTAGGTCAGTAGTTGGAGGCCAAATAGATTCAGACATGCTAGCTAGGGCCAATGCTCACCAGCCTGGAATTGATTCGAGTGTTCAAGGTATTACGGCTGGTATTGGCGTTCCATTGGGAGGCAGTTTAGGGGTTAATATTGTATTTAATGAAGAAGCTGGTACTGCCACTGCTTATTTTGGTAACGGCGGTCGCTTAATATTTGATTTAGTGCGTTCTCAACCTCGTGGGGGATTTGTTCCTGTCTTAAATTATGGACTAAGTACAGTAGGTGCTGGAGCACATCCAAATCCTAGTGCGAATATACCATTGTCACGCTTTTTTACCTCTCAAGGGGGCAGAACTGTTCCAAACAATACTTCTAATATAATAACTGATCCATGCGTACTTAAAGACCTGGAAGATGCCATTAAAGCATTAGGTTTTGAAGTCTCTTTTGGCGATCATCAAAGTGCTTTTGGAGCTGGTAATGGTTGGCAAGGCTGTCATGGTCAAACGTTTTTAGATACTACGAATACTTATATATGGTACTCATACGATATGGAAACTAGAGTCACTACTGGTGATGATGGTAATCCACATTATACCTTTACCTTGGTACGCCGCGAGCACACTTTGCAAGTTCCAGCAGGAACAGAAAGCAATCCACAATGTGATGGCTAGTAGTCCCTAGTAACTTAGTTACGCGACTCTTTAGTGACTCTAAAGAGTCGATTCAATAAAGCTGATAATAATTCGTTTATTGATCATTCCAGGCTTTCTTATTTAATACCAAGGCAAGTGAGCAAGCTCCCTTCAAATTTGACATCATTAATGCATAATCTTAGATAAACTCTCGCCCTTTCACGCTTCAATCTGGACCTCAAAGTGCCTACAGTTTCACTTTGAAAATGCCAACCACCATAGTCTGTTGCGTCATCACTTTCCTTATAGTGACTATAATACATGTATTCGTTGGCAGTTAAATCGTGAGCTAATGGCTCCAGCTTTACTAACCAGGTGCTGTATAAACTAACTAACTGTTTATCCCAGATAGAATAGTAGTTGAGCTTGGGAAGTAATTGCCTTCTTATATTTGACTCTCTCAATATGTAGTTAAGCTCATAATATTTAATCTTATAGTGATTAAGCCTCATTTTATATAAAAGACGAACATCATTTAATGAATTTATTGAACCATTCTCTTCTTCAAACTTCCTAACAACACTTAATATATCCTCGATACTCTCAACTGATACTTTTCCATCACCGGAACTCTCTGAAAGCTCTGTCACTTTATCTTTTGTTTGCTCAATAGCAGAGCCAATTTCTTCGTTTAGCTTTGCAATGGTACTCTCTAATTTTTCATTTTGTTTTGTAACGCCACTAGCTAACAATTTTATTTCTTCGTTGCTGTCGTCGGCGTATGACGAATTAATAGCTTGAAACAACATGGAGACAGTTACAGTAATGATAATTGATACCGATGCTGTTACCCAAGTTACTTTCGTAGATATGGCTGATTGCTTTTTTATGCTATTTTCAAGGTCTTTTTGTGGTTCACTGAAAAGGTCCTTAATAAGTGAGTCATATTGCTTACGCTGAAACTCCTTTGCTAACTCTAATTTCTCTGCAGCTTCCTTAGCTGACGCTTCCGCTCTTTTAGCTTTCCTATTGGCTTCTTCAATTGCTCGAAGCTGTTCAGTTTGCTTACTTTCCAGTTCTTCAATCCTTCTTTTATAATCATCCTCCATTCCATTTAAAATCTTTATTTGCTTGGACAAATCATTAACAACGCTTTCAAAATCGACTTTACTAGTCATTACACCTCCAATAATCTAGAGCCAAAGTTAACTTCTAAGTTAGAGAGTCATTCTTTTTGAAAAACGAACACTAAGTCAATCACAAACCTTCTTCCTAACTACTCTTGTTTTTGTGACAGGTACTTGAACCTGTTGATTCATAATATCATACGGATGATAGCAACTATAGTAGCCCCAGGCATTGTAACCACAATGAGAACAAGGCACTTGCACCGCTTGTACTCGCACTTCATAATCTTGATACTCTTCAGCGACTCTTCGATATCGACACGAACTAGTCTTTCTCCAATTATCGTCATCATCAATGGAGGCACAATGAGAAATGTTCATTGCTCGCTCTGTACCTGAAGGATACCCTCCAGCCGAAAAATGGCCTTCACTTGCATACTTAAGCGCAGTTCTTCCAATATCTACATTAAACCCTTCTTTTGAAAGACGTTGAGCAGCCCAGCAATCTGCCTCAAGCTCTTGTTCCCTAGTTCCGCCATAGTATCTTTTCAAAGCTCCTAATTGACTCGTATGTCCTAATAAGTGGTGCGCGCATTCGTGTGCAATTACGAAACGCCGCGACATCGTCCAGTTACTCATTACCTTTGGGTCAACATGAATAATGGGATTTCCATAGGCATCTCTTCGAGCTGACGCACTACCAGGATCAGGGCCAACAATAACAGGTAAGCCGCAAAACTCATCAAAGCCAGCGAACATTTGATAGGATAAAGCCAGAGACGAACTAAGAGACAAAATAAATAAAACAACAATCCGTGAAAATTTCATTAGACTTCCCCCCTTTAATTAAAAAGATTAGCAGAAATCTTCAAACTGTCGATAAATGAGCCTTAAATATCTCCCAAAGAGTTTATAGCTATGGAGTTACTTCATTTTCTACATATTGCTAGTCTTACAACAGTAAGGGGATGATATGGTGTTTGCTTAGCTTTTGGTGAGTCGCATTGCGGTATTTTCGACCATAGCTATTGAGAAGTAGAACGATGACCGTATCGCTTTCAGGAAGATACTGTACGAGTGATGTGTAACCATAATCAGTACTACCACCAGCTACATAGCTCAATGCTCCCCATGAGTCGAAATGCCTGATATTGCCAAGTAACCACTTTTCATTGGCCTTCATAAGCGCTAAATTTTTAGAGTTACCAGGAAAAACCCTCCCATTTAAAAGTGCAGAAAACCATTGATATAAATCATTGCCGGATGCGACCATACCGCCCTGTCCTATCAGCGCCCAGGACAATCCTTTTTCAAAAGTTGTTTCTCCACTATCTGAACCGCCATAACCTCTAGCAATCGTTTTCTTTGAAAGAGAGCTATCACCATAGAACCCTGTATTTTTTAGACCTAGTGGAGCCAGTAGGCTCTTATGAACGTATTCTTGAAATGGTATGCTAGTCACTTCTTCAACGATTGCAGCTAACAGTGTATAGGCAGCATTTGAGTAAGCGACTTTCTCCCCCTCTTTTGCAAGCAGTGATAGTGCAAATATTTTTTCTAATGCCTCGCTTTTAGTCATATCATCAAAGTCATTATCAGTATGATAGTTTTCAAAACCTGATTGATGAGACAGTAATCCATTAATGGTTATTGACCGTTTTTCACTAGGCGCATTAGGGAGTATTTCGCCAATAGTTGTGCTTAACTTAAGTTTTCCTTCTGATACCAGTTGCAAAATTGCCGCTGCGGTAAATGTTTTTGCAATAGAGCCAATATCAGAAATCGTCTCCGCTGAATTAGGTACTTTAGATTTTCTGTTAGAGAAGCCATAAGATGATTTAATAACAGCCTTTCCTTTCGATGCAATGATTATGGTTCCTTCAAAAATACCTTTGCGATATGCTGCGCTTAATTCTTTGGACAGCTTGGCAGAAACTGACTCGTTAGGTGTCTGAGCATTTAGTGACGAGAATGAAAAGAGTAACCCCGTCAATACTCCTATTATATGTATAGTTGCTTTCATTCAATCATTTATCCTTATTATTTTCCGTTGTGTGATCAGTCCAATAGCGAGACTATATCCAGATTCACTGTTTGGTTCAAACGAGAATCATCATATCGTATTTATTCACACACGGCGTAATAAAAACCTCGTCCTTGAGGCATGTTTAAGAACCTTTAGCCTTACAGATTAATTAACGTCTATGACGTGTATTACTTTGTTTTATTTTCTTTCGATATTGAAGGTATTGCCACAGCCAGTAGCCTAGAGCCTGAACTAAAACAAACACACAATACCAGGCAGCGACCTTTAACATTCCGAACTCACTACCCCATCGATCAAGACAAAATGCAAACGAATACGCTAGAAAATAGGCATACCCCAACACGAAAACAGTACGTTTAAACCCGCTTAATAAAGTCAGTACAACGAGTAGGACGATTAACACTATCATTACATTTATATGGAACACGGCATTATCCTATTGAGTCATTCTGACGACTTAACTTTTTTATCTCTATGCTTTCTCACGTAAGCATCCTTTGCCCTCCGCAACGCCCGAAAAATTTCATAGTATTCAATATGAGAAATTTCTTCTTTAGATTTTTTGTGCACTACCCTGTCAACAATATTTAGTGTTGGAGGGATAGTTGCACCCCGGTAGTTTTTAAAAATTTGCAAACTAATCAAACCATTTATTACTAAAGCCTCATTGCTATCATTAAGTTCATTTAGCTTTAAACTTGGAGTCAACTTCTTTGACCGAATGAAAAACTGAAAAACACCACCATCACGCTCTTGATTTAACTCATACAGGCTTATTTCGCAGAGCGTATTATAGTAATCCGGCCCACTCCTTATACTAGTAAAGTAGCTACTAATCACAGAGTAAGGTCCAAACTTATGTGGCAATGCTGATAGCAAAAAGCCCTGCACATCTGATGCTTTCAAAGGTAACTGAGTTTCTTTAGGTACGACCCGTCGCTCCCACTCTTTTGAAGAATAAAAGTGTTTAATCATAATAATTTCCATACAATCACATTTTTTTGGCAATAGCATATCCACGCTCAATTAAGAGCACATTCCTTTATGCAATGCAGAATAACTTAGGACTCTTGACATTCCTTTTGTCTAGAGTTAGATAACAAGTGAACTAACGATAAATTAAAATCCAGTTAATCAGCTCAGTAAAAGTTCTAGGTGATATAAATACCACCTAGCCTTTTACCAACAATAGCTAATATTTCCTGAAGTGCCCACAGAGTGTAGGCACCAACTTCCTCTATCTACTTATATAAAGGAAGACAGTAAAGATTTAGGATCTTTTGATTCTCTAATTCTCTTTGCTAGTTCATCTATCCCTATACCAGACGAATAAACTTCCGGATGCTGCGAAGCAAACTTCATCATATAGTCTTTTGCCTCGTCTAATTGTAACCGCTTACACAGGGAAAGATTTAACTCCACTTTTAAATAGCGTCCTTTATAACCTGGCTTCCACCCAAATATTCCAGACTTGCCTTTTATAGAAACTTCAGAGACTTCATACTGATTTAGATTACTATCAATTATCTTTATTCGACTAACTTCACCAGAGTCTAAGTATGACTCTTCTGGTTCTTTCAATTCTGAAACATCATTTAAGAGCCATGACCATTTGGAGTCATGTGCCCAAAATGGTGTTTTTATCTGCGATGAATTCATTTTTCCTTTCCCCTTGTCAGTTACATTGACAATCATTTTTATCAGTAATCAAATCTGCGGATATTCCGCTGGCAAGTGACAACTTACCGATCTTTGCCCATTCAGGTGTTCCATGCCACCACCTCATTAAACCGCCATACTGTGCACCTCCTGGTGCAGTACCATGAATTAGCTCATGAGTCCTTCTAACTAAAGGTTTCAAGTTTATGGGATGATTAATAACATAATCAGCTCTGTTACCAAAAACTCTACGCAACCCATTAGCTACTCGACCATTGTTATATATTAGCCAATGATGCGCGTCCCAGTCTGCACTTGGGTTATTGTTAATCCTTTCCTGCACTCTGCGGTATCGCTGAGTAACGGCATTCCAATCATTACTCGAATCAAACCATTTTTTGCCACTCACAGAATGCCTGAACAATCCTCGATGCCAAGCTCCACCAAAAGCTCCCATAGCACCAGCCAGACCTACTTCCCACCAACGAACACACTTAATATTCCCTCCGTTAGTCGCCATCTGAATTCCGAAGTCCAGGGCAGCACTACCAAGCCCCCACAGAATTAGTGGTACAGCTTCACCTGTGGGATCGATATTCATAACTGGATTATTTAAGGCGTAAACGTAAGTGTTAATACCACCCGCAAGGCCGATAGGGTCACTCGTTATGTAGCGCCCCAACTTAGGGTCATAGTAACGATGCCAGTTATAATGCAGCCCACTCTCACTATCGAAGTATTGTCCCGCAAATCGCAGATTATTTTCAATCCCATTATTTGAGATATTAGCACTCCCAAATACATCATATTGAGCTTGCCATACAACGCCTTTCTGCTGATTGGTCAGAGCAATGGGCGTTCCTTGATGGTCATTATGATAAAAGTAGGTTTGATCACTCTGAATTAACCCCAAAGGCTCATTGTTTAAGTATACGTACTCTTTAATTACCTGCCCCTGTGAATCATATTCTGCCAGCAGTTTTCCGTTTAAATCATAACTATATAGTGTGGCAACTCCGTTAACGACTTTTACCGTTCGTAACCCTTGAGAGTTATAAATAAACTCCGATGTACCACTACCTGTTGTTAGCTTTCGCAAACGACCATGATGATTGTATTCATACACTTCGTTGTCACGAGTAAGAAGGTTGCCAGAAGCATCGTAAGTCATCAGGTTTTGACTGGCCGCACTCAACGCTTGCCCATCAAAAGCATAGTCATAATGAGTATATTGATGATTGACTGCGGTAGACTGACTCGAAGTAACACCACTTTGAGCATTCGCCTTTTCAATGAGTCTAATAGCAGGGTTAGTCGTTGCTGAATAACCATTAGCTGCGCAAAAATCTCGATATGACTGACAAACATCAGGAGGCATGATACTGCACAAATTATCCAGGTTAGGACAAACATCATCTGGAGAAGGATCACCACCACCGGAACCATCATCTCCGCCGCCAGAGCCGCCATCTCCACCACCACAACTTGGATCATTTTGTGTGTCACAGCGAGGTGTTGCAACACATGAACCGGACTGGTCACATTTGGTAAACTGAGTATTGAAATATTCAAGACAGTTTTGATACGTTTGCATATCTGAACTGTTCTTCAAACACTCTGCTATGCCTAAACGATTGCCTGCTTGATTGTAACGCAGCGATTGAAAATGATTGGGATATTCAACACCCGTCAGCCTGTGCATAACATCGTAATGAAAATGACGATTATAAGCTGCATTCAAAGAGTCATTAACTGACACCATGTTATTTCTGGCGGTATAAGCAAAACTTTGAGCACTGATATCAGAATGCGTCAGCCCTTCTAAACGATAATCAATGTTGTAGTTACGGCTAAAGGTATGTTGATTACCAAAGGTGAGTGACTTCATTGGACCAGAAGGTAGATATTGTATATCACTGGCTAATGTTTGATTACCTTTTTTAACGGACTCTACGCGACCTAATGCGTCATAGTGAAACTGAACTTCTGTACCACTGGGATAAGTTAAGGTTTCCAGTTGTCCTTTATTGTTGTATGCGTACTGAGTCGATAAAGTAACACCATATAATGTATGGCTTTGCTTAATCATACGGCCTACAGAGTCATAAACAAAAGCTTGATCACCGGACTCATCTTGAATCGATGTCAATCGTCCAGTACCATAGTTGCCGTTGTCAGAGTTATCCCATGTATAAACAACATCTTCTGCGGTCCCAGGATAGTCTGCTTTCGTGATTCGATTTAGGGCATCATAGGTAAATATTGCTTGTGTGTTTCGTGCATCAGTGACATTAATTAGATTGCTTGCTGCATCGTACTGGTAGAGAGTTGTTCCAGTGTTGTCACTTTGTCGTATGATAATTTCACCAAACCCATTGTAGGTGTACTCAGTATAATGCCCTTCACCATCGGATACAGATACCAGGTTATCGGTGTAGTCGTAATTAAACTCAATTCTTTCCTTAAAGTCTACATTAAACTCTGTAATTTGATTCAAGCCATTAACAACAACATTAATACGATTACCAAGAGCATCCGTTAATCCATCAAAAGCTCCAAAACCATCATATTCTAGAGTGTCGCCAGGGGAATCACTTCGCTTTACAGATTGAAGCTTATCGCCGTTATCATATTGATATTTAAGCTTACCTACTTTGACATGCAAGGCATCAAACAAATCGACATCCGTCACATTGCCATTTTTATCTATACTGAGAGCGATCTTCTCACCCGCATTATTGGTAATGGTATCAATATCACCATTAGCCTTATAGGTATACTGCATGGAAAGGCCACTGGAATGTGTAATGCTCTTTATGCGCTTAACACCATGATAAGCGAGTGTGAGTGTATCATTGTTTCCAGTCGCATCCGTTTGGGTATAGGTTTTAATGCGTCCCAAATTATCGAAAGTTAGGCGGGTGGTTAAACCATTAGGTTCCTCTATAAGTTGTGCCTTACCATCCAGTGTGTAGTTAGAAAAACGAGTCACATGACCTAATGCATTTGTGACGGTTTCAATTTGACCACAATAAGCAGCGCCCTGAGAACAGTCGTAATAGGTAATATGAGTAATGTCCTGCACATCATCTCGAGGACCATCGACTGATATGATTTGCCCCTTATTATTGACGGTAAAATCCGTGACACGACTCTCTACATTTGAACCTTTGATGCTTTTCTCGGTGATGGTATCGATAAAGAAATTGGCATCATAAGCATACTCAACCACTCGCTGATATCCATGCTCATTCACTGGATAGGTTATGGTGGCAGGGAGATTCAAAAAGCCATCAGCATAAGTTATATTAATCTTGGTATCTTCATTCTCATTTCGCTGAATAACGGCCACTTGATTGTTGGCATTATATTCATAATCACGGCGCACACCTGCTGCTTGCCAGTTTGCTATCACCCTACCCTTGTTATCAAATCTTCGACCAGAATTGCTGCTATCTGGATATCGACGAGCACTGACTTCTGACTGACTGTCACTTAACTTGGACACATCAAAAAGCACTCGATTGGGATTCTTTTCATTGTTTGTATTAGCGTCCACATACTCAATATAATGCTCTGGCTTGACCATCCACCACTTATTATTACCATCATAGTGATATTCTGTTTTCTTCAACTCAGGGTCGATGATGGTTAAGCGGTATGCCGCCCACATTGGCTTTCCTGGCGCTGGATAGTAAACTGTACCGCCTGAACTATCACCATCAGAAGGCTCATGAATAAATTGATATTTCCCTAAGTCTGGAAAGTCAATTGAAGTCACATACTTATTAGAATCATATTCAAGTGTAGAGGTGTAACCGCCCATGTCGGTTATTGATGTTAAGTCACCGTCATTTGAATAACCAAATAAAGCACTGCGTTGGAATGGGTCCGTTACTTTCTTAATTTTACCGGAACCATTGTATTCAAAAGTTGTTACCCGCTGTTGAGCATCCGTCAATGAAACTAATTGAATACTGGCGTTATACCCTAGTGTCAATGAAAAGCCATGAGTATCCGTTATTTTCGTTAACAAAGGTTGTTGTGATTGGGTGCCAGATGGAATGGCATAGTGATAAGTCGTACCGTCTTGAAAACGCAATTGATAATGCTGTTCAGATATTTTAGTTAAAGCCTCTAAATCACCAATAGCAGCATCATACTTACCAGTGTCGTGATTTTTTGTGAAAGTCTTACGTTCACCAGAGGGCATAAAGACTGTAACGGTATTGCCGGGGTCTTCAACTACATAGGAACTTAGATTAAGAATCCATTTGTTGCCAACTGGCTCATGTTGAGCAAGTGCAGACTGTGCATTGTAGCTGACTGTGATTTCAACATCAGGCCCATAAGGCGTTTCGTACCAAAGTGGTGTATCAGCCACATACAGGTTCATATTAACAGGGTTAACACTCCATCTAGGACAGCCGCGAGCGGTAAACTTACAGTGAGGCCCTAACTCATCTTCTGGTCGTTGAATCCCACAGCAGCCACCATAAGCACTTAACGCTTCTTCAAAGGACAATTCAGTACCAGGCAATCCATTTGCTTCGGCAAAAACCAACATGCGTCCAGACCACTCGCGGTCAAACTCCTCCAAGCTTTGTTTAAATCGACGCTGCTTTTGTTTGTCGTAAACCACCACCTCACTATCACTGGCTGACTCAATAATCCAGTAATGGCCTAGACCTCCGGTGTCTTGCCTATCAATATGAGCGATAGCAGGTAATGGCAATCGTTCTATATCTGACGATTTAATATGCATGGCAGTCAATGGTTGTTGATATTTTCCTGCAATGTCTTTTAGTGACTGAATGGTAAAGCCTTCATTCTCTTCAGGCTTCATAGCTTTAACCGTTTGAGCTTCACTTTCTAACCCTTTTTGCGCTAGGACATGGCTTAAAGCTTGTGTTCCGCAGTCGGCTAAACTTCTACCTTGTTGCTTTAGTCGAGCAATACGCTGCACCCACTGGCTGGCATAGGTCCGTTGTCGCCAATCACTGCCATCACTATACAATTCCTCAAATAATTTTTCGGCGGCAGGAAGATTGTTTTCCATCACTCGTAAAACTGCTAAACGACTCTTAGCTTTTTCAGCTATCTTTCTAGCACCTTCAAATCGGTTATTTTCGTACTTCTTTACAATGCGAGAAAACCTTTCATTGGCTTCTCTATATCGACCGTTAAATCGTGCCTCACATCCCATATGCAAGTCGGCTTCACCAGCCCATAGTCCATCAGGATAACGCCGCAAATATTCATCCATCATAGAATAAGCGTATTTATAATTGTGTAGATTCCACTCGTCCATAGCTTTAGCAAACGCGCTATTTTGAACGGCAAAACTATCTGTTAATTCTAATGAATGGGATGCTTGATTTGCATCTTGATTAGGATGAAGGATACCGCCAAGCTGCCCTGATGCCATCACATCTTGAACGGTTGGATTTTGAATATCCCCGACTGATTTTAGATTTGGTTTTACATTTAGACTGTAGCTTTCAGAAGTCTTATTGACCTCTACCCTCGTTCCATTCCTTTCGGTTACATTGGCTGCGAATGTCATCGACTGACAAAACAGTGCAATACTCCCCAACATACAGGCGAGCGTGCGCCCACGTTTAAATAGTGTCATTAATTAATCTCCAAAATTCCATTTAATCTATATTAAGGACAAAAAAACGACATAACTGAACCTAATTAAAAAGCCCCGTTACAAAGTTCCGTTAAGAGTTCAGTTAAATTTTGTCTCTTCATTATTTCCCGCGTAGACCAAGCGAATAATGTATATGTGATTGCTATATTCAGTGTGCAATCGAGTGAGATTTTAATGATTGAGAAATATCAAAACAACCGTACTTGCTACCTAAATTGAGATACATGTTTTATGAGATTATGCGATACACAAATCTCATTAACCATTATTACTACAGTGGTAATTGATTGAATTTAGAATGAAAAAGAAAGTTTTAGAGGTCGTTTAAAAAAGGCCAGATTACTCTGGCCCTTGATTAATGAAGTCTTTCGCTAATGTGTGAAAGCCCGATTGTTTCCCAGGCGGCGATTTGTCGGCTCAGCACAGAATATATCTCTTTATACTGTATATCCCATTTGTAACGCTTAATCCCCAGTTCACCTTTGATTTGTTCAATACTCAGCTTTTTAAAGCCACGTCCCTTACAACGGTTACAATCATGTTTCTTCCCGCCACGTCCTTGAACCTTCCCCCTACCTTTACATCGATTACAACGTAAAGGGTTCAAATATTCATGAGCGACTACCGTACACAGTTGTTTGGCAATAGGCTCATTTGGCTCAGCATAAAACTCCTCGACTAACATATTAAAAAGGGCATCAGAAATGACCTGAATATAATCGTCAGACTGTTCCAGTAAATAACGGGAACGCAAAATAGCATCGACATGCTCAGGCAATCTGCCCATGCAAAAAGCAAATTCCGAACGGCTAATAACATCACCACCGCCATTTGCGCTTCGTGCTTCGATAGAAACACATTGCTGTGATAATTTCGTTAAAATGCTTTCTGGATTCATTAATCATTACTCCTTTAATTGTAGATAATCTTTTATTTGCTGAATGGCTGCATCAGCGCCATAACACACAACCACCCAATAGTTTTGACTTGTTAGCCTCACTTGCCAATCGACTTGATATTGACTAACAGTAGACTTGTGAGGTTTGGGTGCTTTCATTTCAATAAACAATCCATGAAATCCACCTTTTGAAATAGCCAGAAATAAATCCGGCACTCCTGGTCGCACACCTTCCAACTTTAACTTGCGAGCAACGGCTATATGTCGGTGTCCACCGTTGGGTATTGCGAATAAATGTTCTCCGACTTTCACTCCTTGAATAGTTGCCAAGTCAGCCCACTCAATAACGGTACGTTGATGCTGCGACTCGACTTCCTGTCTCTTGCCCATTAATGCCAAAACCTCCTTTGATATTGACAAAACAACTCCTTTCCTTCGGCTCCTGTTTTTTGAATTAAACTTTGAATTTCAATCGACTCTTCACGACCTTTTTTATAGGCTTTCCTATCATCAGAAAACATATAGCTCCAGTCGTGTTTTTTTAGTTTCGACTCAAGCAAGCCCATTAGTTCCTTTTCCATTAACATTCCCATTAAACAAACAACAACTATCAATGCGTTCGGCATTGGTTTCTCCTAAAATTTTGAATATGTTTCCATACGAGAGGCTTTAACTCCGGTGGAATATTCAATTTCCCTGCAACTTCTTTCATCTCCTTGTCACTCAACTGATAAAGCGCCAGCGCATAATCCCTTGGCCTCCTTTCGCCCATATACCCAGTTCCTTTAACACTTATCCCAACACATCACCTCCTTAATGATACTGACGATGTAATCCACCCTCTTTTATAGGTATTCTCGGATTATCTGAATAACACGATGTTAAGGGGTTATATTCCAGGTAAGCAGTACCTAATCTGCCCACTTGTTTGAATCGTATTTTTTGAACAATCACTTCGATTATAAAGTTGTCATTTTCAAAGTCACGATAGATAACTATTCCGTTATCAGCTTTATTTCGCCAATGAGCAGAACCCGATATATCATAAAGCGTCGGTACTGGATATTTACCATTTTTATCTTTATAAAGCTTTTGCGGATGAGCCACTATCCAAAGATGTATGTCGTGTTTTCTCGCAAATTGACGCATCCTTTTTAATGATTGACTGATATACTGTGTTTCAGAAAGCTGGTTATTCGGTGGTATTTCCAGCTCATTCCAAGGATCAATGACTAACCCTTTTATTCCTTTTCGATAAATCAGCAGTTCAGCCGCTTTCAACACTTGTTCAATCGTCCAGTCTTTATCATCATCAGGCAGTATCCAAAAAAAATGTTCGTTAACGAATGCCTTCGCTTGCTCCAATTCATCATGTGTCATTCGTTGCGCCCGACTATTATTAAATGGTTTCCCAACATACTTTTCACACATACGAGCAATATGGTCTTCAATAGGTTGATTCTCTGGTGAAAAATTCGCGATTGCCCAACCATGTAGCTTTGCCAAGTTCATACAGACTGCATCAACAAAATTTGACTTTCCAGAGTTTGGCACTCCCGTTACTACAGTCCAGTCACTTAATTTGACCGTATAGAATTGATCGAGATTTCTATAACCCGTTGATACACCACCCTGTAGCCCTTGTTTATAAAGCGTGTTAACTTCATCGGATAAATCTTCGACTGTAAACACTCCTTGAAGAGGGTATGGCTTCGCGTCACAGATAATTGTAATAAGTGAATCTATCCCTTTTTCAACGAGGCATTGATTACTGTCTTTAATTCCCTTTGGCCAAGAAACTTTTAGGCACTTTTCTCGCCCCAACCTTCTAGCCAGCTCATATTCAAGTTTGTTTCCAGCCTCATCGTTATCAACAGCGATAATCCATTGCTTAACAGAGCGAATAGTATCTAAGTCGTTTTCTAAAAAATCGAATTTACTCGAATAGTTTTTTGCATCCGGTTGCGGTGCACCGTGAGGCGGAGAAACCACATTTGTAAATCCTGCCACCTCCAGTGCAAGCTTATCCATCTCTCCTTCTACGATGATAGTGCAATCTTCATCAATATCATCAAGGCCATAGAGTATTGGCTCTGCACCCACTTCCAAGCGAAAGATCTTTGATGGCTCATTTGTTTGGAATGACTACTTTCCAAACTCTAAGCCAAAAGATTTAGTCATTCAATCCGAGTCCAAAACTAACAACAAAGATAAAACGCTCAACGAAGAGATAAAGGAGTATAAAGACCTCATTAAAACGACGATATCAGAATCAAGCTTTGAAGACTATGAATACAAACTAGGTTACCTGGAACGACGATTCGGAAAAGAAAAAATTTCTGATATTAAACCATTGATGTTAAAGAAGTGGCTCACTGAAGCTAAAGAAGATGGAGGGCTTGCACATCTCGCAGGAAAAACGAAAGATGGTATTGTTGCTTTAACCAAAACTGTGTTTGAACAGGCTTTGTTGCAAAAAGTAATTTCAGAGGTTCCAACACATGAAATGGAAGTACCAGAATATGATCAAGAGCCACCAGATCCATTTGACATGGATGAAGTGAATCGTATTTTAGAAAGTAGAACACCTGACCGTGAACAAGAACTCAACATATTTGGCTTTATGTGTTTCACTGGACTTGCTGTTTCAGAAGCCAGTGGCCTAGCTTACGAAGACATAGACTTTCTAAAATGGACTGCTGAAATAAAAGTTATTCGTAACGACAAAGAAGAATGGAGAGTGCCTAAAGTAAAAAAGAGACAACGAGTTATTCAAATACCTACACTTGCTCGTAAATTTATTTTAGAGCAAATGAATCACACTTTTGATGATGTTCCTGAAACTTGTGTAGTCAAACAACGATTAGCAACAGATAAACCAAAAGTTATGAAGCGTGTATTAGTGTTCAGAAATTTTCGAACAAACAAACCTTGCTTTGAAGGAAATTTAAGAAACTGGTGGGGCCGCTTTTTAAAGCGAATTGGAGTTCGGCATCGAGGTTTTAATAATGGCAGACACACATTTGCAAGCCAAGCCATTACACACGGACTTCCAACAAATTGGATCATTAATCAACTGGGTCATTCTTCAGAAAGAATGTTAAGAAAACACTATGGAAAAATTATAAATAAGGATATGCCAAGATTTGATAATGTATTCAGTGAAGCTTTAGAAGAAAAGGTAATTTGCAAAGGTGACACATTAACGAATGGGGTTACCGCCCCTAATATGCCCCTTGGCAAATCACTAGCACAAGAAAATTCAGCTAAATCAACTTGTTAAATTGGCGCGCATGGAAGGATTCGAACCTCCGACCGCCTGGTTCGTAGCCAGGTACTCTATCCAGCTGAGCTACATGCGCGAAGTGGGCGCAATTATGCTGATGCCAGCGGTTGTTGTCAACTAATAAAATCAATAAATTACTATTTAATGACATTGCTGAGCGGTAAGCAACCAAATTGCTTTAAAATCCAGCAACTTAACTAGGTTTGCCCTACTTAAGCGGATATACTAAAAAGAACACTACCTTATAAAAAGAATTGCCATTCTACCTAGCTCATGGCACGACGGGAGTCTAATCAACGATGCTCGCAACCATCATCCTCAATTGCTTGATCATCACATCAGCGGTACTCGTCCATTACGAACTGCTCAACAGAACCTCTAACCTGCTGGTCAAATACGTTAGCACCTCTCGTTTTGCTATCGTCATCATCCTGCTTATGAGCCTCTGTGCCCATGCCATTGAGGTATGGCTGTTTGCAGCCGGCTATTACTTCATGATGCAACATGGTGGGTTTGGCAACTTAACGGGAGCCTTTGATGGTTCCCTGCTCGATTGTGCTTATTTTTCTTTTACGACTTACACATCACTAGGCTTTGGTGATATCGCGCCCATAGGCAATCTGCGTTTTCTGGCAGGATTAGAAGCACTTACAGGCTTGGTACTCATCACCTGGACGGCATCTTTTATTTTTATTGAAATGCAAAAACATTGGAATCGATAGAGTAAAAAACAGGTTGCAACCACTTAAGATTGCAACCTGCTCAAGCCCTTATTGTCAACACGCAGGAGAATCAAACTCCACCAAAATGGTTGCCCCTGTTGTCACTCCACTAACTTTTAAATAAGACCAATATTGAGAACCTGCACTTCGATAAATACACTCAATATTCCCAGCATTGGTTGACGAAGCATCATAATCGGTTTCGCTTGGCCAACCACCGTTTTTATAAAACACGTCCAGATTACCCTGACCATGCCCAGTGCTAATGGCGATGTTCTGATGCTGATTTACCTCAGGGATCGAAAGCCAGATAACTTCCTGTTGACCCAAACACGCAGCTTGACCGGGTGTTAAACGACCTCCCGTGATTGGTTGCTGATCAGCACATGCATTCGGCAAAGTTGCAACACCATCACTAATGGTTACCATTGTTTCCTGCGAATGACTGGCACCTTCATTATCAGTAACAGTCAAACGTAATGTGAAACTGCCACTAGAGGCATAACGGTATTCAGGGCTGGCTTCATTGCTCTGATTACCGTCACCAAACTCCCACAAGTAGGTTTGAATACTCCCATCTGGATCATGCGAACCATCGCTAGAAAAACGTAACGCTTGTTGAACAACACCGGTATAAGGTCCATTGGCGTTAGCAACAGGCGGCGTGTTGATCCTCGCTGAAATAGAAACGGTATAATCTTCCACTTCACCGTCTCCAATATCTCCACAAGAAGCGTTCGCTTCGCTGTGATATTTCATCGCGATTCTCATTCGAGTGGTGATACCTGCCGAACCATCAGGCAAGAATAATTGTCCCACAACGGTATCGCGCCCCGACAAATCCACCAGAACTTTTTCGCCTTCTGCATCGAACTCACCATCTCGATTAAGATCAATCCAGGCAGCCCAATGTTCGCTATAGCTACCACCAGCGGTCAGCTCAATCGTGTTATTGCCTTCGGTTAAAGACATAGTCATTGAAGAAAAATCACCATAACCTTCTTTGTCAGACGAGTTTTCGAAACTGCCACTTTTTACTTTTGCGATCCATTCGTAGCGCGTGTTGCCACTCACTGTGCAATACTCAATATCACTAACGTTGACTTCCGCGATACTAATATCAGTAGCGCCAAGATTATCTGTCACGGTCAGTGTTGCCTGAAATTGTCCAACCTGAGAATAAGCATGCTGAGGATTGGCTTGGTTGCTGCTATTACCGTCACCAAAATCCCAATGATATTCTGCGATGCTACCATCTGCATCCGTTGATCCTTGACTACTAAAATTAATGGCTTGATTAACAGAAGCATTATAAGGACCATTTGCGTTTGCAGTGGGAGGCAAGTTGTCTGCAACAATGGTTACCTGAGCTGTATCACTGGCAGTTAAACCACTGTCATCAGTAACCGTTAAGGTCGCAACATAATCCCCCGTCGCAGTGTAAGTATGTACAGGGTTTTGCTGATTGCTTTGTTGACCATCGCCAAAATCCCAATGATAAACAGAAATAACACCATCACTATCATCAGAGCCAGCACTACTAAAGTTGATGGGCTGATTCACAATCTCTGAGTAAGGACCATTAGCTTCTGCAACAGGTATACCCGAATGAGCACTACGCTCATAATAGACCTGTAAAGTAACATCACTGTACTCGATAAAAGGAACTATCATAATATGTGCAGTCCCTCCCCCGGCACCTAGTTCACAATACTCACTTAATTTAGGTGCGGCAAAAGGTCCACAATCAGCATTATCCGTCGTAGGAACCTGATTCATGCTGACGTATAAATCTGGGTCGCCATTGTTACCGTCTGCATCTCCTCCGTAACCTCCAGGTATAACTACGATCAGTTTTTGTGCATCACTTGGAACTTCAAATTGAAAACGTTTAGGGTCTTCTCCTTTCGGCGCAGACAATCCGGTTTCTTCCAGCAAAAATATGCGTTCACATCCTTCGCACAAAGTAGGATCGTCAGCGCTAATCACTTGCAGCTTGGCGTTAGAAAAATCAGAGTAAGCATCAATAGTTGTGTAATAGGTTTCGCTAGAAGACGGCGCAGTCACGGTAACGAGTTCGGGTTGTCCTGAGGCTCTAAAAGAAATAAAGTCAGCAATCCAGTTATCACCTTCTTTTATGGGAGCAGAACCTTTGGATACATACATATCAGGATCTTGAGTATACCCATCAAGATAAAAAGCAACGGCTTCCGTTCCACTAGGTAAATCAATGGTATGAGTTTCATTGTCACCTTTGTTTCCACTAATACCATCAACAGTTTTTAACACTTCTCCTTCTGGTACGGTATCAACTCCAGAGCCATCCCACGGATGATCGGCATCACTGGTGAGGTCGGCCAAACCTGTAGCAATCAAATTTTCATTCGACCACAAAGTAGCACGCGCAGGTCCGTGCAATGCGGCGACCATTCGCTTAACTTGCCCTTGGGTATACATGGCATAGTTATCAGAGTAATGCATAAAGTTTTCGGTATTCGTTGCTCGTCCCAAACAGTTAGTAGCATTGTTTTGCAAAATACTGCTACTCATTTGTGGTGTATCGCAAACTCGATCACCCGTGGCTGCACAAAATGCTTCTTGATGCACAGAGCAGACATCACCATCAAACACATGAGGCAAATTCAGCCAATGTCCAAACTCGTGAGTTAACACAGAACGAAAGTTTTCATTGGTATTAGAACCAAGATAATTTCCGTTGTACACAACCCGAGCGGTACCCGACTGAGACATTGACACCTGTGGATACCATGCCACACCAGAGTTATTGCTTTCTCCATTGGCATACAAATCACGCATAATAAATACATTCATGTATTTAAAGTTATCCCAGGCGTCTGCCGCGATTTGTGTATCGTAACCTGAACCATTGCCATAGCCCGATTGATCACGGTTATAACGAACAATGCCATTGGTCGCATTGCCATCAGGGTCTCGTTTGGCTAACACAAACTCGATACTTAAATTCTCTCGAATAGCCTGAAACTCTGCAGCAATAGGACCATCCTGAGTATTGAGCCCCAAGAAATCTTCATTAGTGCGTGTTAATGCGTCCTGAATTTTTTCGTCAGTTAAACAAGCGCCACCGCCGTTGCAATTAAAATGATTACCATAAACATGAACAACCACCGGAATATAATAGCGTCCAGGAACGCCATCACCCATCGCCTTTATCTTTTGTGAACGAGACTTTAGTCCTGATAAGAGCTGTGCGGCAAAACTGTGTTTGTTTGCAAGCAACTCTTTATGCTCTTGCTGAATTAAAGACCAGTTCTGTAAATTATTATCTGTGCCGCACACGTTTCCAATATCAACTTTGTGCGCTATCAAAGATGTTTTTTTAATTGAACTCTGTTTTATTCGGGTATTTTTTAAGATGGATTGATCATGAAATGCACCTGCCTGCACCAGTAAACTCGAAAATAACAAGCATAACGAGAGCAGATGCGTTGCTTTAATACGCAACGTCATTTTATTTCTCCTCGGAAGTGAGTCTTATTGTTATTTCAGGGCAATTCAAGGGTATCGACTTTTAAGTTCTTATCCTCGCCCTGCTTTGATATGAACAACCCTGTTAGCCAATGCCCTATCGGTTTTTATCCCGATCCCCCATAGGCTAAATGCAAAAGCGACTGTTCATGATTCAAACAATACACCCTAAATATATTGCATACAATATATTTAATTCAATTTATAGCAATGCGAAATAAGGCACTCACCTTCGTCAGTGCCTCAATGTCGATATATCAGTAAAAAATGAGAAGAATTCGAAGGGTAATGAACGAGAGTTACCACTCAGAGAAGGGATGCTCCATCAGCGCAGAATTATAATAACGAGGATCACCGGTCACTTCAGTAGTCACCCACTCCGGCAAATCAGGTTCTTCAGTCTCAGACTGCAACTCTACCTCTGCCACCACCACCCCTTGATTGGCTCCGCCAAACACATCAAGCTCCCAAATATGTTGGCCAAACTGAATACAATAGCGGACTTTATCGATCATCTGTCCCTGACAAAACTGCTCCAGCATCTGTTCTGCATCTTCTACCGGAACAGCATACTCAAACTCAGTTCGCGTCATTCCTTGATTAGCGCCTTTAAGAGTAAGAAAAGCTTGATCAGCCATAATGCGTACTCTTACGACCGTCAGATCTTGAGTAGGAACATAGCCCTGAACAATACGTTTGCCTTGCGGCAGTGTCTTAAGCAACGCCATATCGACCAAAAATTTTCGCTCTATCTCTTTAGCCATCTGTTTTCACTCCCAAAACCCTTTCAATTTGCTTATACAAGTCATCGAGTTGTTGCCAGTAAGCATCACATAAACCTTTACGATAAGCAGCATTTTTAAAAGCAGAACTTTCATCATAGTAGGTTTGCATAAGATCAAGACGTTGTGCAGCCACACTGGCTTTTACATTAGCCAAGCGATCAGCAGCCTTAACGATAAGAGCCAGCTCATGATGACCTTGCACCTGCGCCATCATTTGATAGGTTAGCTCTTTTCTTTCGGCGCGTGTGCGACCCGGCTTGTCTGTCACTATATCAACACACTCCGCAATCAACGCGCCAAATCGAGTACCTAATGTTTGCAGGCTCACATCAGTATCTTCCACAATATCGTGCAGGTAACCAATTATCTGCGCATCGTCTCCATAGGGCTCCAGTAACGAAGCCACCTGATCGAGATGATACACATAAGGCCTCGAGCCATAGCGTTGCTCACCATGATGCTGTACTGCAAATGCTCTTGCCTCCTGCACTCTCAAAGATAACTGTTGCAAAAAACTCACTCTAAACACACCTTGAACATTGATGATTGTATATACGCCTGCCCCGGCACTTGTTGCAACTCAACCAGGCTCTCTTTTTGTACGCGGGTGAGTTGCTTTATTTGATATTCTCGCCGACTCGCAGCACTGCGATCTTGTTGCCACTCAATAAACACAACCGCTTTGGGCTGTCGGCCACGAAAATACTTTGCACCGCCTTTACCACTCGTATGTTGCTGCCATCGGCGCCGCAAATTATTGGTAATGCCCGTGTAGTAACTACCGTCACTAGACTCGATTACATAAACCAACCAACGAGAAGACATAACTCTATTAGCCCTTAGATATTGACTTTGCTTTGCTATGGCGACGAATTTGCGCCAACCACAAGCCAGACATCATCACCAAAGCGCCAATAATTTGATAAAGATTCAGAAACTCTCCTAATATGGGCATTGCCATTAGAGCCGTAAAAATAATACTAGAACTGGCCAAAATGCTCGCCTCATAGGATCGTAATGTTTTGAGTATGTGATTCCAGACCGTCAATGCGACAGCAATATTCACCAATCCATTAAAAGCTATAATGGCCCAGTTTTCTAAACTCAGATTAATGGAATCAACATCCATAATCATTCCATAGATGATAACAGGCCCTCCCCCAATCCACAGTGCGATGGTTGAAATCATTAGGCTCGATAAAGAGTGAGATTGATCGTTAACCAATTTGCGGGTGATGTTATTAGTCAATGCCAGAAAAAACACGCCAATCGCTAAATAAACTAAGCCCAGTCGACTATCAGCAACGGCAACATCGCCCAAAAACAGATACACACCCGACAAGGCTAACAACGCTCCCAACCACTGCCAGCGAGAGGGTTGCTCCTTCATAATGACAATGCTCATCAACATAGTCACAATGCCAACAAAATTGACTAAAAACGTATGAGTCGTCACTGGCAACAACTCAAGACTTAACATAAAAAACGTGCGCACAATGGTAAAGTTTGCCACACCGATTAAAATAACCATGAGCCAGACTTTCAAGCCCATCTTGCGAGGAAAAACCTCTTTTCGAACACCAAAGGTATAGAAGGTTAACAATCCAAGACCAATCGTGAGCTGAAGCCAAAGAAAGGTAATGGCACTTACACTATTAAGAGAGTACTTGGCAGTAACACCTGCAAAACTAGCAAGAACCAACACCGTTAACGCGTAGATAACGGCTTTTTTGTGTTCAGTCATATCAGAGGAAAAACAATAAAAAGATAGTTACTGAATAATAAAGCATTGAGCAAGGAACTCAATGCTTTAAGTCTATTTTCAATTTGCTATTAACAAGCGTATTAACTTGATGAAGATCACTGAAGATTAAATACAAACCTTTGCTTTCGGTCCATGCCCGATATCAAAATCTGACTCTCAGGTTTACCGTTATTTTTATTAATTTTGATCAGAGCAAAATTAGGAACACTGGTAATGTACTTGGCCTTTTCGTTATGACTCATGGGCAAAGCTTCTACCTCTGACTTCCAGATAGGATAAGTACTGGTGTTTTGGCAAAGAGGTAACATACAGCGCTTAATAATCCCCGGTTGAAAAGCAGGACGCCATCCTTTATGACTTTCTCGCTTACCTTTCTCGGGATGCGCTAACCATTTTAAAACTTTACCTTTGTTTGGGCTGTTGTGTAAGGCACTACTGGTTAACTGAATGCAGTTGAGGCGTTTTCCATCAGCCTCGTAATAGCCTTTATTAACGAATGAATAATGTACATCTCCAGCTATAAAGGTGGCCGAATTCAACCCCATGCGCAACAACAGTGTATCCATAAAATAGGCAAAGCCATCTTTATTGGCGACCCAGGACTCCATATCCAACGTTGTTTTACTGACACCCAATAGATAAGCTGCATCCTGAATAAATTCGATAGGACGAAATCCCATGACAGGTGTACCGATTAACAAAATCGGCGGACTGGTTAATGCGCGCGTTTGCAGTTTTGTCCACTCCATACGCATTGCATCAGCGCCGACACGATCCAACAACCAGGCATGATCGCGTTTGCCTATGTAGTTTCTTTGGGTGCGCGTATCAACCGCAATAATGGGAGGCTCAGTAGGAACTGCATATCCCCATCCGCGCGACTTCCACATGTGCAAATCAAAGCGCTCGCCAATAATTTCATCTTTTGGATTATCCAGATGCAAACGGATAGACTGAAAAAAATCTTTGTGGAAATTATCAGGATCATTCCCCCACCCCTGAAACAACCAATAGCAAGCTAAGGCATTAGATACCAAACGACGACTGGTAGGATTGCCACGTACCGCCTCATACCAGCGTCGACTCAGGTTCCAGTCATCAGTGACTTCGTGATCATCAAAAATAGTGTAAACAGGAATATTCGCTAAGGCTCTACGCACCTCGGGTAGCCCCTGAATAAAATGCTTAACCTGTTCAACCTTGGCAAATTGAGTAGAAGGTAGCTGCCATTGTTGAGCATTACCAAAGGCAAATAGATACATGGCGATAAACTCACCCAGTCCGATAAGGTGATTGTGGCCAGCGTCAGTAGTTAATGATTTGAGTCGATTGATGCGCCCGTTAACCTCTAACTCAGAAGGGTTCATGATGCCGGGGACACCTAAAGCCGTCCCCATGATCTCCGTTGCTTTTTGCGCTAACAAACGCACCAGATCGCCCTGCACGTCGTCGGCATAAACCTGATCGCCCGTCAAACAAATCAGCGCTGGTCGTTCTGCTAAATTATTTGCTGTATCATCCAGCTCACCTGCCAACAGAGACAAGGCATCTAAAGCAACGGGATTGTCATTGTCGTCAAAGGCTTCACCATGAGGTTTACGGCAAGAACCATGAGCAAAAGTTTCCATTTTTTCGGCAATAAAAAAAGAAGGACGAGAAAATCCTTTGAGCGCTAAAGCATCCAGAGGAATCTCTTTTTCATCTTGCTCAATGGCATAAAATAACACTTCGTCTTTTGGAAAACTTTGTTGATTAACTGGACGAGCTTGCAACAGCCAAACAGTTAGGTTGTCGCTGACCTTAAACTGTTGAATGGCGTCTTGACCCGATACACCACACACTTGATCCTGCCCCTGATAAATTTTTAAAGACAAATCATCAGTAGTATTAGTAGCCAACCAGATACAAACTCGATTCTGCGTAACACGCCTAACAATAGGACCAGCTAAAATATCCATCACAACTCCTTCTTAAATATTGATGACCATCGATATTACAAATCTAGTCTGTATATAATCGAGTTCATCAGAATTTATCAATATCATTCACTAACAAGCGATCAATTCTTTATAAATTGAGATATTAATTTCCTCATTAACACCTTGAGCGGTTCACTAAGTTAGCTTTGCGAAGCATATAAGCTTGCAATTACAGAACTCTAATAGACACTTTACAGACTTACTTTTAGCTATTTGATAATTAAGGATTTTTATGGAGATATCTTAAAGTGTGATTAAAATCACACCTTGAGTATTGTAAGTTAGAAAACAGGCGATGACTGTTAATTTATCACTCTCATCGGTATTTTATTATAAAAGATCAATATGTTACCCTGCGCGGCCCCACAAAATAGCGAGGCTTTCTAAAAGCACATTTTTTCTGAGATAAAAAGAGAAGCTTGACTATACTTTATGCATATAGAATAGGCGGCACTACGCCACAAATGCCAAAGTAGAGGTCAGTTTGTTTGCTTGAAGACGGCTTTTGACTTAAGACTCATACCCACTTGGTAGTAAAAGGTAACGTTTAATGATAACCAAATTGTTGTTTAAACACTTCGCTTTACTAGCCGGATCATTGCTGTCACTGTCAGTATACTCTAACTGTAATAAAAGTGACATAATTAATGGTTCTATTAAAGACACTGTCATCATTGAAGGCTCTGACAGCATGGCAAAACTGCTTAAAGCAGCTGCTGCAGAGTTCAAATGCTTCTACCCCAATGTAACCATTCAAGTTGGAGAAAAAGGGTCAAAACACGGTCCTATCGCACTTACGGCTCAAGAAGCTCACATCGCGGCTATGAGTCGTGTAATGAACTCAGATGAAACTCAGGCATTTATCGATCAACATAAGAGCCCTCCTACCAAATTCCGTGTGGCAATTGATCCTATCAAAATCATCGTTAATGCCAGTAACCCGATTGATAGTATTAGCATTCAAGAAATTGATGCCATTTTTTCGGATGAGCTTAAGTGTGGTGGCACAGCAACCATTCGCCGTTGGGATGACTTAAACATTGGTTACAGTGGCAACATCAATGCTGTAAGACGAGATAGCTCCTCGGGGACTTCTGGATTGTTTGCCAAGAAAGCCATGTGCAAAGGCCAATACTCTACTGCTGCCATCGAATTATTTAGCTTTCCAGAAATGGTTAATAGCGTTGCACAAGATAAATTAGCTATCAGCTATGCGCCAATGCATTTTAAGAACAGCAAGATTAAAGCGGTTAGCCTTAATATAAATGGTCAGATTGTTGATGCGAACGCACGCTCTGCGGTCAGTGGTCGTTATCCTCTCTCTCGAACTTATAATCTATACTACAACAAAGCAAATCAACTCAGCTCAAAAGCCGACACCCTCTTCTTGCGCTTTCTGCGTTCTCGTGCAGGCCATAAGTTAATTAAGAAAAGCGGATTAATTCCACTTACCTAATTTGTCCCGACCAAAACCAATGAAGTCCGATTCATTGGTTTTGGCTTCATTCTGTAATAAATCCTTATCACGCGACTCTAGATTACAAAGCGATTGTTTAACAGAGTTGCATACCTATGCTAAAACCTTTTGTCTTAATGTCCTTACTATCAGCAATAACCGTGAACGCTGTAGAACTCAAAAGTACGGTTGTGCAAACACCCTTACTCGAGCTCTATACTTCTGAAGGCTGTAGTAGTTGTCCTCCTGCTGATCGCTGGTTCAGTCTTTTAAAGCTGGATAAAAATCTTTGGCACGATTATGTTCCCGTTGCTTTTCATGTTGATTATTGGGATTACATTGGCTGGCGCGATCCCTTAGCCAGCCGGGCAAATTCAAATCGCCAAAGAACATACAAACAACAAGGCCAGATCAATTCGGTATATACTCCAGGAATCGTGTTTGCAGGTCACGAATGGCGAGGCTTCTTTCGTGGCCGCCCCTTACCTCAACTAGAACTACCAGAAGTCGGCACACTCACCGCGCATCTGAAAGGTAATCAGGCAAGCATCGTTTTTGTTCCGCAAAACATACAGGCCACTCAATTAGACGTTCACATTGCCATTCTGGGTTTTGGAATCAAAAATCATATCACTGCTGGAGAAAATCATGGCCGCACATTGGAGCATGACTTTGTTCAAATTGCTAAAAAACGCCAAACCACACGCAAAGGAACAAATAATCAGTTCGAGTTGCAAATGCATTTACCAAAATATGACGCCAGCATAGCGCAAGAAATAGGTATTGCTATTTGGTTATCAACCAAAGATTCGCAAGTGCCAATACAGGCTGTGGGCGGTAAGTTAAATATTTAGTCATTGTTTCTATTTGGCAAAGCACAGAATCCTTAAGATACTTTTTTCAAGAGGATTGAAGTATTGGTACCACCAAATCCGAATGAGTTTGATAAGCACACATCCACGTTTTTTGTTTTAGCTTCATTAGGTGTGTAATCCAGATCACAATCCGGATCAGCATTATGCAAGTTAATGGTTGGTGGAATGATTCCTTTTTCGATGGTCTTCGCCGAAAAAATAAGTTCCGTTGCTCCTGCAGCCCCTAGCATGTGCCCCGTCATAGACTTGGTAGAACTGATGGATAATTTTTTTGCGTGCTCACCAAAGGTCTTTTTAATCGCTTTGGTTTCAATACGATCATTAAGAGCCGTTGATGTTCCGTGCGCATTGATATAATCCACCTGCTTGGCATTTGTGTTCGAAGAACGCAGGGCTTTATCTAACGCTTTAATTTGTCCATGAGCTTCGGGATGAGGTGCCGTGGCATGAAACGCATCTGAGCTCATACCATAACCGCCAATTTCGGCATAGATGGGCGCGTTTCTACGGAGTGCTGATTCGAGTTCTTCCAAAACCAAGATGCCAGCACCTTCACTGGAAACAAATCCATCTCGCTCACGGTCAAAAGGTCGAGAGGCGGTTTCTGGAGTATCAAACTGGTGGCTCAATGCATTAATACGAGCAAATCCCGCTAAGGACAAAGGTGTGATAGTGGCTTCACTGCCACCGGCAATCATGACATCAGCTTCGCCCAGACGGATGGTTTTGCAGGCATCGATAATTGCATGAGCCGATGTCGCACAAGCCGAACTGACCCCATAGCTCGGACCATCAAAACCAAAGTGTGCTGATACATGCCCCGCTGCCATGCCAATAACCGATGATGGAATAAAATAGGGAGTGACTCGATTATAACGACCACTCTGCACTCTGGCCTGTTGTTCCTCAATATTATTAATTCCCCCCTGGCCAGAACCAATGATAACCCCCACTCCTTCCTTTTGCGTCAAATTTGCATCGGCTATCGCCTCTTTCGCTGCAACGAGAGCATATTGAATAAAGGGATCAATTTTCTTTTTATCCTTAACACTAAAGTGATCCAATAAGTCACTTTTAATCTCTCCAGCTATTTTGATGGGAAACTCAGAAGTATCGAACTTGCTGATATTACTTATTCCAGACCGCCCTTCTAACAAAGCCTCCCAGTTTACCGAAACACCTTCACCAAGAGGGCTAAGAAGGCCCATGCCAGTAATAACAACACGTCTATTCATTTTCATTTCCAATAGTTGGATTAAGCCTGACTATTGTTAATATTAAATAGACTAAGTGACAAAAATATGACTTTTTTATATCAGAAAAGCTTCAGCTTATTGAGTAACGTCTTGACGCTCTAATAAAGGCTCGCACTGAACAAAGTTATCAATAATTTCTTCTGCGGAGACGGGTGCTCCATAAAAGAATCCCTGAATCATAGCGCAGTTCATCTCGGCCAAAGTGCGAAGATCTGACTGGTTATCAACGCCTTCTGCAACCACTGTAATATCCAATCGTTTAGCAATCTCAATAATGCCCGCCGCTACTGCTTGATTCTTTTGGTTGTTATGAATGTTCTTGACCAAGCTACGATCAAGCTTTACCTGCTCAATAGGCAATAAGGTCAACAAAGAAATGGAAGAAAGTGCCGTACCATAATCATCAAGAGACACCGAAACCCCGAGTTTTTGCAAAGATAATATTTGGCTGCGAGTAGTACATAAGTTCTCTACCATTTGATGCTCAGCCGCTTCAAGAAAAACACACTGCCGAGGTAGTCTATGAGCATCAAGCTGCCCAACAAAATAGTCAACAAAGTCATGATGCGTTAACTGACGGTTCCCTGAATTGATAGCAAAGCGTAAAAGATCGTTATCCGATTTGAGTTTATGATAAAGTGTCGCAACCTTTTCAATTACTAAATCAGTTAATGGATAGATAATGGGCATGGACTCAGCGATGGCAATAAACTCAACAGGACTCACCATACCTAACTCAGGACTGCACCAGCGTAACAATGCTTCGGCTTCTACAACCCGCCCCGTTTTAACATCAAAAATAGGTTGAAACTCAACATAAAACTCTTGTTCTACATTGGCTTTTGCCAGGCAACGTTCAACATCAAACTTGCGTGTATGTTCTTTATCTAAGCGTTGAGTATAAAAATGAATATAATGCTCTCGTTTATGTTTCGCTTCATACATTGCAATATCTGAGTGGCGCATGAGCTCTGACAATGACTGGCTTTCTGGAAATGTAGCAATCCCAATACTGCAACCAATCTTGATATGACGGTCATCGATAATAAAAGGAGCAGATAGCGCTGAGTAAACTTTTTTTGCTACCGAATAAGCGCTAGGAGGCTCGACAAGCTGACGGCAAAGAATCACAAACTCATCCCCACCTAGCCGAGCCAACAAGTCACCTTTCCGCAAAACAGCTTGAGTACGCATGGTAACTTGTTGTAATAGTTTATCACCCAGTGCATGACCGTAATGGTCGTTGACTGGCTTAAAACCATCTAAATCAAAATACAAAACAGCAAAGTACTGATGATGTCGCTGGGCACTGGCTAACTCTCTTTCGACCTCTTCATAAAAAAAGTTGCGATTGGCAACCCCAGTTAAAAAGTCATACTTGGTTGCCTGTTCAAGCTGCTTGTTTTTATTGCTGCTTCTTTCTAACTCTGACTTTAAGTTCAACTCAATATCTTTACGTTCCATCGCATGACGAATCGCTCGAGCAAAACTTTTTGGAGTCACGTCTGCTTTCGGTAAATAATCTTGAACTCCTAACTGAAAAGAATCACATGCTAACTTGGGTTCATCTACTCCCGTCAGCACTACAATAGGAATGTGCGGATTGCAGTCTAGTATTCTCTCGATGTTCTCCACGCCATCACCATCTGGTAGTCTCATATCTAAAATGAGAGCAGAGTAATGGCTATCGCTTAATACATCTAAGGCTTGATGCATCGAGCCAACGCAATCAACTTTACAACTATCTCCCATGGCACGACTGAGCATCGAGCTAAATAGCTCCGCATCAGCAGGATCATCCTCCACCATCAAAAATGTATCGTCAGTCTCTTCAAAGAGCTGTTCTTCTTTTGTCATCATTATTCTATTTATTTAGCCACTTTGTATTCTGATTTTAACCAGCACTGTGCTGACAACCCACCATTTGCGCTAGTGTCTAAAACCAGCTCTCCGCCATGACGCTCGATAATTCGACTGACATAAGCCAGCCCCATTCCTAAACCTGCACACTCTTTATCAGAAACACCCCGAGCAAATAATTGACGGTAGCGGTCATGCTTCCTGGCATCAATACCCTTGCCATTGTCATCAAAAGCAATACCGATATTTTCTCCATCTTGAAGCAATTTAACCTCGATAACTAACTCATAGTCACGTGGCGTATAATTCAAACAATTACTCAAAAGATGAAATATCAGCTGACTCCATTGAGCACGAATGCCAATGATCGATGGCATATTGTCATCAATGTGTAAACTACGCTCTCGGTCTCTGTCTCGAAAGCTGACCGCTAACCGTGCCCACTCCGATTCGATTAAGCTTTTTAAGTCAATCTCTTCAAATACAGAGTCTTGCGTCCAAATACGTGAATATATGAGCAGCGCGTCAAGCATACTGTGCATTTTCTCGCTGCCTTCAATAACAAAAGAAAACCACTTAACCGCTTTATCATCTAATTCATTGGTGTAGGTGCTCTTTAGCATCTCACTAAACCCACTCACTTGACGCAAAGGCGCGCTTAAATCGTGAGATAAAGAATAGATCAACTGCTGAAGAGCATCGTCACTCTTACCCGCACAGTCAAGATGCGAATAACTAGAGGTTACTTGTGTGTGTGTATTGTCATTATCCATATCTTACGGCTCACTACTAGACATTGTACTCAATGACTGTCTTTAATAAATAACTGTCGTACCACTTCTAAACTCCAAATTATCTGTGACAATGAAGATGGTTGACGACACCTTGAATAGTTGCAACAACATATAACCAATACTTAAATCCCCGCGATAAAGAACTTCATTTATTGGCAGCCTGTCTACTAAGCAACTATATGCTAACCACGTATCTTTTATGCTACTGTTCACGCGACCTGCCCTTTATCACTTTCACTCTTTGGAAGCCGAGCGATCTTGAACCAAAACTCACTCACTTCATTAGCCATACCAAGATAATCACTCAGGTTAACAGGCTTATTTAAATAACTATTTGCATGACGTTGATAACTGGCTTTCACATCCTTCACAGAACTGGATGAAGTTAACATCACAACAGGAATACTCTTAAAGCTCTCGTTACTCTTAATTTTTTCTAAGGTTTCAAACCCATTCATTTTGGGTAAATTAATATCAAGCAAGATTAAATCCGGTCGAGGTATCGATGAACTCACCTCTCCCTTACGCAAAAAATCAACGGCATCACAACCATCTTCGGCGACATAGACATCAATATCGACATTAGTATGTTCGAATGCATGGCGAGCTAACTCTATATCACCAGGATTATCTTCTACTAAGAGAAGTTTGACGGAGTTTTTAACGGCCTTAGAATGAGAGTTCATTGTTTTCCTCCCCTTGACTCAGAACAAGTCAAATTTTCCGCTTCAGATCGCTTTGGCCACAATATATGGAACTTAGTGCCCTTACCTTCCTCTGACTCAATTTGAATATCACCATGATGGCGCTCAACAATTTTTTGACAAATAGCCAGGCCAACACCCGTGCCAGGAAACTCAGACTTTTTGTTGACTCGTTGAAAAATTTCAAACACTTTTTGATGATAGCGAGGGGATATACCGATACCGTTATCAGCCACTGTTATTTTCCAATAATCTCCTTGCGAGACGACACTGATACACACTTCAGGTTTGCTACTACTATTAAACTTTAATCCATTTGAGATTAAGTTAAGGAAAAGCTGCTCAAGTTGTGTCGCAACCCCTACAACAACAGGAGGCTCTGCAGACCAGGATAGCTCACCACCTTTTTGCTCAAGTGATGCATAAATAACACGATAAATTCTTTGGAAAAGCTCTTCGAGAGGTACTTTTTCATATTGCAATTGCTCTTTCTCTAAACGAGAGAAAGTTAAAACATCATTGACCATATTGCGGGCCCTTTCGGCACCATCAACAATAAAGTGCAAATACTTCTCGCTTTTTTCATCCAGATCTTTTAAGTGAGATGCTAATAACTGGCTAAAACTCTGAACCATTCGAATAGGCTCTTGCAAGTCATGAGAACAAACAAAAGCAAACTGCTCCAACTGCTGATTCGAATGGGTTAAATGCTCGACCATCTTGTCAAGCTTTTCTGTACGGCTTCTGACCTCACGTTCTAAACGCCGCTGATCAGATACATCAACGACAGAAGCCATCGTAAAAATAAGTCCTTCGATTTCGACTGGAGACAAAGTAATTTCGGCTTCTTTTGTCTCTCCAGCTTTAGTCAAAATATTAACTTTGCGTGCCTGCATTCCGCGTTCCGATGATGATCTCTGCAAATAGCCTTCTTTTAACTCATAATGTCGGTCACGATATTTTTCGGGAACTAATACTTCTACAGGCTCTCCTACCAACTCATCATGTTTAAAACCAAACAGACTAACGCACATATTATTAACACGTTGAATCAATCCTTTGTCATCAATCATAATCATAGCGTTAGGCGCTAAGTCAAACATATCATCTAACTGAGCACCCCGCTGTGTTACCTGATACTCACTTTGCTTACGCAGAGTAATATCACTGATACACAAAACCAGATAAGGAGCAGCTCCAATAATAATGTCCTTAATTGAGACATCAGCAAAAATGTGATCGCCCGTTTTCTTACGAAAAACCAGTTCTCCACATCGATAATCTCCGTCGGAGCTTTGGCTAAGCTCTCGAAAGCAACGATGAAGCTCTGACTTTTCTTCTCGTACATGCTCCGGTAATAAAATCTCAATATTTTGCTCTAATAAGTCCTTTCTGCCATAGTCCAGAATGCGCTCTGCTTTGGGACTTACCTCTTTAATACTGCCATTGCTACTAACAAGTACGAAACCAAAAGGCACAAGTCGTTGTAGCTCAAAAAACAAGTCTTGAAATACAACTTCACTTTCATTTTTTTTATTCAAAGGCTCTAAGGTTAAAGCGAGAAAGCTTTGCCCTTTTGCATCAACAATAGAACGCTTGCCAATGGCATGAACCTTCTTATTATTCTTGGTTTTTATATGGTCGAAAGGAAGCACTTCTTCAGGGTCAAGAAAGCAACTGTCATTAGATGACCAACTCAGTTTCTCGCAACAGGATGGGCTAACAAACTCATCGATAGACTTGCCAACAAGATCATCCGATGAATATCCCAACCATTGCAATAAAATCTCATTTGCTTCAACAACGCAACGGTCATCATCAAGAAACAACATGGGACTGAACGAAAGTGCCGTCAAAACCCTGAGGGCTTTTTGCGCTTCAGTAGAGGTCTCATTGATTGTTTGATGGCTTAAGTTTGTCATTGAATCTGGCACGGTTAAGTGAATCCATTCTCGCCCACTAAGGCTTGCTATGAATTCACTTTAGTTTGTTCAGAGAATTAAGAATCAACACATTAGATGTCCATTCATAAAGGCTCAACTTTCTCTGTAAACTGATGATGACTCGAGCATACAAAGCTGGTGCGTTGAGACCTGCAATTCCCTACTTATTCATATTAGAGCGTAGTCTAAACCGTTGTTTTTGCAAAAACTCTAAGTGTAATAGAATGCGACTATCACATTAGTAAGAGAGCATTTAAGCACAACAAAAATGCCATTCTGTTGAAATATTACTTTCTGCTTTATAGGTTAAGCTTAGGTGTCATAAAACCGCATTCATCCATGAATTATCTCCAGTTATTATACCAGTACTTCCACTCCATTATTTAGTCTCTGAACTTGTTGGTTTTACTGTCACTTTTTGGATGATAACCGGGTATACAGGAAACTCTTCATCAAAGGGATCCGATGCTCCGGTAGGGATAGCAGCAATTTTATCGACCACTTCCATGCCCTTTATCACTTTTCCAAATACACTATAACCAAATCCTCTATTAGTTTCGCTACGATGGTCCAAATGTTGATTGTCAGTTAAGTTGATAAAGAATTGGCTAGTCGCAGTGTCTTTTTCATATTCCCGAGCCATAGCGAGAGTTCCACGTAAGTTGCGCAGACCATTCTTAGCTTCGTTGATAATTGCAGGACTGGTTTCTTTGTAGTCTTTTGTCTTGGTATAACCACCACCCTGAATAACAAAATCTTTTACTACTCGATGAAACAAGGTACCGTCGTAAAACCCGCTTTTTACATAGTGAAGAAAGTTTTTGGTCGTTACGGGTGCCTTGGTTTCATACAAACGAACATCAATATCGCCGTAGTTAGTTTTAATCCTTACTTCTGTTGCACTAGCTAGCCCACTGAGTGCTATCAACCAAACACCCCAAAGAAGGTTATTTTGTTTGCGAAGAAAGTTGAGAACCCTCTTTAGCTGACTGTTTTTCATACATCAATAACTCGGTTGCTTTAGTAAATTCCATGGGCTTATAAATACCAAAACCTTGGGCCTCATAACAACCTGTTTTTTTCACAAACTCAAGCTGTTGTTCCGTTTCTATTCCTTCAGCGACAACGTATTTATTTAAACCACAAGTCAAGGCAGCAATGGCCTTAACAATGCTGGCAGCGGTAGGATCTTCTTCTACCGCTTGAATAAAGGTTCGATCAATTTTTATCTTGTTAACAGGCAACTGACGCAAATAGCTCATTGACGAGTAACCCGTACCAAAGTCATCCAAAGCCACCAGGATACCCATGTCATGTAACGCTTGAAGAACGATGATACTCGATTCAATATTTACAATGGCCGCGTTTTCGGTAATTTCAAGCTGCAAAGAATCCGCCGGTAACGCGTGGATCTTGAGTAATTGCCTCAATTCATTGATCAAAATATCACTTTGAAAATGCTCAGGCGATAGATTAACCGCCACATAAGCATCGACATTATACTGATGCTTCCAAATTGACATGCTTTCCATCGCCTTATTCAGCACCAACTTATCAAGCTTGGATAATATGCCTAAACGTTCCATCAACGGCAAAAATTCGCTCGGTGGAATCAGCCCTCGTTTGGGGTGCATCCAGCGAATCAGCACTTCAAATCCCTGAATACTGTCGGAAGATAAATTCAGCATGGGTTGAAAATACAAAACAAACTCATCGTTTTCGAAAGCTTGCATGATTTCGCCTTGTAACTCATATTCTTTTTCTGCCCCCGAAATCATCCAGTCAAAATAGACACTGCACTGGTCCCCTCCTTCTCGTTTCGCATTGTATAGAGCGAGCTCGGCACATTTTATCAACTGTTCTGCCTGATTAGCATGTTCTGGATATAAGGCCATGCCGTAAGAAGCTTTTAATGCATACTGTTTGCTATCAAGCGTAAAAGGTGTCTCAAAAACCTTTTGTGCCTTAGCTAGAAGGTGCTCGCAGGTTTCCTGCTCAGTAATGCGCTCAAACATCAACGCAAAAATATCGCCAGCAATTCGGGCGATACTGGTTGCCGTTGGGCATTGCGTTTGCAACCGTCCAGCAATAGAGACCAAAAGCAAATCGCCTGTCGATATATTTTGACTCTCGTTAATACTCTTAAATTGGTCAATACCAATCAGCACAATCATGGTTTTGAAGGTTTTCGCGGGAGAGCTAGAAATCGCCAGGCCCAGACGACTAATAAAAGTGCTTCGATTAAACAAGCCTGTCAACTGATCGTGATAACTTAAAAAATTGATCTTAGATTCCGCTTCTTCATTCTGCTTTTTTTGATATTCGAGTAACCAAATGATGAGACCAACACCAGTCAGCATCACCAGAATCAAGCTAAGATAGTTAAGCACCTGAAATAACGGTGCAATCACTGCGGCACCAGGTAACAGCATGGCGATACCGCCCGTCGCGACTTTAACCACCCCACTCACAAACAGTGAGAGCTTAACCAAGGGTAAGCCTGTCACATCACTATCTACATCATCAGACTTAATCAGCACCGACGCCACCATTAAGGTAATGCCAACCAACAGCATTGGTGCCAAAATACGAAAACCACGCCGAATAAGCTCACCATCAGGATCGTTAGCATAAGGCACTACACACACAAAACTCACACCTAAGGCCAACCAGACAATTTGTTTGATGTATGAAAACTCAATATTACGCTCCAGCTTCATTTGATAGATACCAGCGAGGAGCAAAGCAAGATGAAAATACAAACTCATCTGCCCAAAGAAATTAATGACATGAATGGCTTGATGGTCATTGTTTTGTACAACAAAGAGCGCTTCAGCCAATCCAGCGGCTACATACAGAGCAACAAAAACAAGGCTGTGAGCAAAGAGTCTTAAGAAACGGTAATTAAGTCGATAGCTAAAACGAAGAAAAATGGCACAAAACGCCGCGATACCTAAAATAAAGAAGATATCTGCGTAGATTCTGGTAATAAATGTTTCGCTCATTCGCTAACCCAATTTTAACTAAAATAAAGATCAGCTGTGAAACTGCCGCACAAAAGGTCATCCATTTAGATTTATGAAGACAATAAAAAAGGAGGTGTTTAACACCTCCTTTTTCTACATCTTAAGAACAAAGTGTAGACAACTATTTAAGTTCAGCAAGCTTTTTGCGATGTTTTAGAGTAATGAAGTCGGCCAAAATATTGCCGGTTTCTTCAAGTCTAAAGTCGTCTTTTTCGAACACAGAATCATCGAAGTCTTTCAGCGACTCAACAGGTTTCATGCCTTTCTTTTTCAAACGAGAATTAACACGCTCCAGCTGGCTCAATTTGTTCTCTTCGATTTCCTTTTTACGCTTCTCCAGATTAAGAGACACCGACTTACGCTCTTTCTTTTTAAGGAACTCTTCAATATCTTCAGCCAGGAAGCCAAACTCAAGGCTCTGCTTAGCACGTTGTTGATGACGACTTTTTAGCTGGGCCACAAAAGGCGTCAGTTTGCCCGTTTTATTGAAGCTGGCGGCAGAAATCGTATCCCACACTAACGCATTGTCATAAGCGCTCTCGCCGTATTCTTCGCGAGAGAAGGCCGAAGGGAATGAAATATCAGGTACCACGCCCCGATGTTGAGTGGTTTCACCAGAAACTCGATAGAACTTCGAAGTCGTCCACTTTACTTTACCTAGGCTGCCTTCCGAAGCGCCACGAAAACGATTTAGGTCAACCAGAGATTGAACGGTTCCTTTACCGAAGGTTTGCTCTCCCACGATAATTCCGCGGCCATAGTCCTGAATCGCACCAGCAAAAATTTCGGAAGCAGAGGCACTGTTACCATTAACCAACACGGCCAGCTCCCCCTTGTAAGCAACGCCACGGTCGCTGTCAGAAAAAGCAGTAATACGACCACGTTGATCACGTTGCTGTACCACAGGGCCATAGTCAATAAACAATCCAGTCAGCTCAACCGCCTCGTCTAAAGCACCACCGCCATTATTACGTAAATCGATAATAAGACCGTCGATGTTTTCGGCTTCTAGCTGCTTAATAAACTTTCTCACATCTCGGGAGGTGCTTTTGTAGTCGCTTCGATTCGCAAATTTTGCATCCCAGTCGACATAAAACTTAGGGATAGAAATAACACCCATTTTCAGAGGTTTTCCATCCTGCTCGATTTCAATCACCTTGGATTTGGCCGATAGTTCTTCCAGCTTTACTTTTTCACGAACCAAAGTAACCAATTTGGTTTCACCAGCGATGACCTCATCTTTAGGTAATACCTGTAAACGCACCTCAGAGCCGGCTTCACCACGGATCAAAGAAACCACATCATCCAAACGCCAGCTAATCACATCTTTGATTTCGCCATCGGCCTGGCCAACACCCACAATGCGGTCACCTTCCTTCAATTGCTTGGATTTTTCAGCAGGTGCTCCAGTGACCAGTTTGGTGATTTTGGTGTAAACATCGTCTGCCTGCAAAATTGCGCCGATGCCTTCTAAAGACAGCTTCATTTCGATATCAAAGTTTTCGGCATCACGAGGCGACAAATAAGAAGCATGAGGCTCAATGGTTAACGCATAAGCGTTCATATAAGCGCTGAAAACGTCTTCGCTTTTCATCTGCTCCATACGTCGCTTAGCCATATTGTAGCGTTTGCTTAATATCTCTTTAATTTCGTCCCAGTTTTTCTCGGCCAACATTAACGCCAAAGCATCAGCTTTCACTCGACGCTTCCACAGTAAGTTCATTTCGGCTTCGCTAGAGGGCCAGTCCAACTCTTCTCTGTCGTAGATAAACTCTTCATCTTTTTTGAAATCAAAAGGCTTGTCGAGCAATTTTATTGCAAAATCAAACCGCTCTAACTGGCGTTGCTTATAGACAGAATGAATATCATAGACGGATTGCAGATTACCGGACTCAATGACGTTATCCATCATCAGTCGATAGCGTTCAAAAGACCGAATATCCTGCTGATAAAAATAAATGCGGTTAGGATCATAACGCTCGATGTATTTATCCAGAATTTTGCCAGATAACTCGTCGTTATTCTTAATGGGGGTTTTTAGATAGTGCCCTTCACTCAAAAAGTGAGCAATATAGCGACTTGAAGTTTGGTGGTTTTTGCCGGGTTTCAACTTTTCGTTGGCTAATACATCAGCCTGGGTATCAGACGTGCCTGCCAGAGAAGATGCTGACAAAGCACCGGCCAAAGAAACAATAGCTAGCAAATGAAACTTCATAAACATCCTATAATCTTTTGAATTCGTTATAAAACACAGTTCTCAAACTCTGACATCAAAATAGCACCTTTGTTTCATACAGCGCTTGAGAACACGATAAAAAGCCAGAATATACTGCTCAATGGACTTCTCACCTTCCCCCTTAACCTCCAGTTTAGACGCTACACACACTTTGAGCATGCTCTGATGGAAAGCTAAGACTTCAGAAGATGATTAATTTTTATCAAAAATTCCCTGATTTTTGCTCCTTTTCAGGGATTACGAATTAAGCAGTAATGTCAGCTCAATCAAGTACATAGAGTATATATGCTATGTTATCGAGAATTTTTCAAGATGCAGTTGAAAATTTGTGAAGGAGTTTTGTAAATTTCTATGTCTTTGCGGGCACTATCTTAGACCTCAAGAGGCTCTTTATCAGAATCCATACTCTCACCAGGATAAGCTATAATTTATTGAAGGGACTGAATTTTAACCTACTGATATTTAATCAAATATGCTGAATAAACTAAAACAACTGGCAGAACAATGGCTGAATAAGGAAGCGCCTAACCCCGAATTCACCAATTGTAATTTTGAACAACTAAGCTACGGACTACGCCCTGGAGACGTCATATTAGTAGAGGGACGCAGTCGAGTCTCTGAGGTCATCAAGCTCATTACCCAGAGCCGTTGGACTCACGCAGCTCTCTATATCGGCCGTCTGCATGACATACAGGATCCTAAGGCGCGAGAACAATTGCTCGCCGCAGGCTGCGAAGACGGTCCCACCCAGTGGATGATCGAAGGACTACTGGGTCAGGGTACGATTGTAAATCCTCTGTCCATCTATCAGCAGGATAACCTGCGCATCTGCCGACCTGCACAGTTGTCTCATGATGATGCTCAGAAAGTCATTCAATATGCCATTGACCGCCTGGGCACCCCATACAATGTACGCCAATTACTCGATTTGGCTCGATTGATGTTTCCCTGGACTATCGTCCCGCGACGTTGGCGCTCTTCGCTTTTCCGTCATCATGCAGGTGAGCCAACCCGTACTGTTTGTTCATCCATGCTCGCCGAAGCCTTTGCAACGGTGCAATATCCCGTACTGCCGAGTTTTAGAACCCTGGGTAAAGGTCGGGTTGAGTTGATAAAACGTAATACCAATTTATTTGTTCCTGCCGATTTCGATTACTCACCCTACTTTAAAATCATCAAGTTTCCATTCTGGGGCGACAAAGACAAACCCTCTTATCGCCAGCTGCCCTGGAATCAGGATGGTTTGCTAGCCAATGACGATGATTCCTTGAGCATTGAACGGGCAAAATAAAAGAGCGATACAAAAAGCGCGAAGTTTGAAAAGCAAATCTGTGGGGACTTTAAATCGATAGGAAGCGTAAACCAGTGAAAATCAAAATCTCAAAATAGAATTTTAAACCTTATTAAATAACTCACCGTATAGATATTTGCAGGGCAGAACCAGAGACCTAATACGAGCCAGTGCGACAAAATTAAAAAATCTCTACTTTTTGAGTATAAATTGCTTGTATTTCCCCCAGTATGTTCTAGTTTTATATTATCAAATGGCGAGAGGCCATCAATCAAACTTCCCCTAACCCAGACGCCCGAAAGGGCCTGGGTGTTTTTTTATCTAGATTCTGAACTTTGTCGTTGTAAGTTTCTTTTGGAACTTTACAATAGCTCTTCCCTTTAGGTTTCTATTCCCTGGTTATCAATGCGTTTTTTAATAACTATTTATTTGCTCACAAGTTTAAATTGGCTCTACGCCAATACAGATAACAGTATTGCCGATTGCAAAAAAGCGTTAACCAAATCACGACTGGCGCAAGGGCTTGAGATCTGTCAGGCAAAACTCGAGCAAACATCGGCGCAAACTCATCCCAAAATCTGGGTCGAACTCAATGTCGCACTCAGCGATGCTTATCGTCGCCAGGGCCAATACGCCAAAGCCAAAAATTACTTAGAAGTCATCACCCATTTAGAGCAATTCGAAAAAGATAACGAACTTCAATATTTAGTCACTCGCCGCCTTGGCATATTGGCCTATCGTGAAGGTCAGTTCATCGATGCACAACACCATTTTAACCAGGGATTACAACTCGCCAAGCAACAAGAAAATGAGGAATGGCTGGCCAATTCCTATAACGACCTTGGCAACGTCTATCGCCAGCTGGGTGATTTTGAACAATCGCTAAGTGCTTTCTATCAAAGTTTACAAAAGAAGGAAGCCCTGGGCCTCGAACAAAAAGTCGCCGTTACATTGAATAATATTGGTAACGTTTTTCGCATTATGGAAGATGACGATAAAGCACTGGAGTATTACCAACGAGCGCTGCAAAAATATCTATTACAAGATGACAAAAGTCGCATTGCCCATACACAAGAAAACATTGCTCTGTTACATGCCGCCAATCAGCAGTTCGATAAAGCTGAAGCCTTAATGAAAAAATCCAATGCGCTTTATAAGTCGCTGCCTTCATTAGCCGACAGTAGCCGACTAATGACTCAATTGTCAGAACTCTATGTCGATTATGGGTATCTGGATAAAGCCTTTGCCACTTTAAGAATCACTCAAAACCAAGTAGCTACTCTGGCCAATGCTCATTTACAAGGCGCGCTCAATATCGTTTTTGCTAAAGCCTATATCAAGCAACAGCAATTCGATGAAGCCAAACGCTATCTCGAGAGTACGCTAACGGCCAACACTCAACATGAAAACCGCGAACAACTACTGAAAGCCTATCCCCTGCTCATCCAAGTGCTGAAAGCCCAGGGACTGCTCGAAGAATCACTGCAACGCTCCGAAGAATATCAGGTGATTTACAAAGCGCAATTAGAAGCCAGCTATAACAAACAAATTGCTCAGCTCAGCAATCGACTAGAGTTACGAGAAAAAGAAAACACCATCCGTACTCTAGAACAAGAAAATCGAATTCATAATCTGCATTTAGAACAACAACGCTGGCTTATGCTGAGCGTTGTGTTAGGCGCGACTCTGGCGTTGTCATTTGTCGCCTGGTATTTTCATCGCCGTAATCAGCAACGCGCGTTTGAGAGCCAACAAAAACTCAACGAGCTACAACATCAGGTTGACTACCACAAAGAGGCAGAACATCAACTAAGAACCACTCAACAACGCTTGCAGTTTATGCTTGATACCAGCAATGAAGCTTTAATGGCGCTGGATGTCAGCGGACAGGTGCTCTTTGTTAATCACTCTCTGTGCGAGCTAACAGGCTATAGCTTTGAAGAGCTGGTTCAACAAGAACTCTCTCATTGGTTAAAACATGATAAACAGACGGGGTTGATTCCAGAAGATAGCGATCCGCAGCATATTGAACAGCTCAATATCCAACACAAACAACAGCAAGAACTGGCCTGTGAGGCCTGGTTAACCCCGGTAGAACTTGAGCAGCAAATCTGGGTTCTTACCCTGTGCGAACTCAATCAAAAGAAATCGGCACAAAGCCCAGTGTTTTTACAGCAACTGAATGCAGGCAAAAAAGCCCTGACTCGTCTTAACGAGTTACTGGCCCAGGCCACTCCAGAAAACTTCACCATCGATGCATCGATTAAAGACGAAATGACCACCATTGAGCAGAGTCTAGAAAAACTGAACAAGCGAGTGCAACCGGACTCGCTGCAACAGAACTTTCGGGCTGATCTGGTGGACCTTATGTTCTCTTGCGTGAGCTTATGGGAACAAACCACGAATACAACCCGCATCGAACTGGCAGAGCAATCCGGTATCTGGCGCGTCACCGTCGACGATGGCCGTTTACGCACCCGCGCCATGGATCGTTATCTGAACCTGGATAAACTTCCCAAGCAACCACGCTGGCGAGAAGTGGTACGAACAGGCCACTTTATACTCTCACACTGCGAATTGCCCGATGACGACCGCAGTCGATTAAAACATAAGCTCGACGAGTTTATGCAGAGTGTCCGTACACGCTCTCTAGCCTAAAGACGACTGCCCTCTGCCCTTTTATTGACGAACCTGACGCTCTTCATGAATCGGTTCTGGGGGGATGGTGTCTCTAACAATTTCGACACAGACAGAACAGGTAAAGTTAAGCCCAGCTCTGATGTCGTAGTCCTGATGGTGGGTTTCGCGATGTTTGAACGAAGCAGGCGCATTAAAAGTAGCGCGTAACTCACCAACAACCGAGGCACTTCTAAGGCCATGGCAGTAATGATCAGCTGCTGCAAATGCTGCCAGATAATCATCATCAAATTGGCCACAACTGCGCGGCCCTACCACACAGGCTCCAGCATCTTCAGCAAAACGTTTGAGCAAAGCATAGCGAATATCCATCTGTGCTAACTCCACAATTTGCCCGTTCGGGCACCAGTTTGCATTACGCTGCTCTTCATGTGCCTGAACCGATGTACCTATGAATACGGCGGCGGCCAGACCAATAAGGGTTTGATAACTCACAACTCGACTCCTTGCATTTCTTGCACAACATGTACTTAAAGATATAACCAAAGTATTTCAAGGTGCAGGTAGGCGGCCAGCAAGCGAGTCCCCTGAGCTTAGATAGACTAAGTGATTGGGGTGAGTGCGCGCAGCCAACACCGCTGCACCTTGAAAGGCGACGGGTATAAAAAGCCTTACGGCAACAGTTGATAACGCATCAACCAAAAAATAACGATTCCATACTACCCTGCTTGAGGAAAAGACGCAGTTAAAAACAAGGGCAAAGCAGGGTCTAAATAGAATCAATTGTCAGTATTTTCAAATAGTTAGCAAAATCTTACTCTCTTTTGCTCCATTGATAAATGTTTATCAAATCCTTGCTAATCAATCAGACATAGGCCTGTCAGCTTTTTTAACAGAACGTTTTTTGAGCTCTAATAAGGCCGCTCAAAATATCTCAATATTCAAACACTTACTTTTAGTGGCATAAAAAGCGCATAAATCTCAATACAATATACGGAGAGTAAAAAGATGATAAAAAATCTGAAAAAACTTCTGGCAATCAGCGCAATAGCTTTCGCTTCCATCTCCTCTCACGCCACTATTGTCAGTTTCGATCTCGCCGATCATCCTGATGGTAATCAGGCATTACCTACCTACGGTTTAAGATTAGACGGCTTGTTTGGTTCAGGCAGCAGCACCGAATGGACCTTCACCTTTGATAATATGAGGATGGATGTCGATACGACGCTCGGTACCGCTCACATCTACGGTACCCTGCACGGCGGCATCGATACTGGCCCCACCCGTCCTACCGAATATGACTGGTATGTAGATTTTCTTTATTCAGACAATATCATCGTTAACCCAGATGGTAGCTGGTCAGTCAGTGACTCAGGCGGCGATAACACAGCGAACTGGGGTCTGCTGACATTACTCAGTGATGTTGACCTCAACGGCGACAACTTGTCTGATATGAACAGCTCAATTGGCCTTGTTGAGCACATGGGGGGACGCTTAGATGACGATTCTCACCGTTGTAACGGTCATGCTGGTTGTGGGCCCTGGGTTGGCATTGGTTGGTTGTCGGCTACGATGGATTTTGTTCAATCCAATGATTCCAGCAATTGGAATTTGACCCATCACAACGCTATGGATTGGTTGTATCAGGCCACTCCGGTTCCAGAGCCTGGTTCTTTGTTCATCCTGCTGTCGGGAATTGCTGGTTTAGCGGCTTACCGGAAACGTCGTTAATCTCAATTCCCACATCAAGTGCGGGGCTCCTGAAAAGGAGCCTTTTTTATTGTGCGGACGAAATCTTACTGAACAGCTCAAAGTAGTTTCGGGTAGTGTTCTCGGCCAATTGCTCAACCGACTCCCCTCTTAGCTCTGCCATAAACTCAGCCGTGTCTGCCACAAAAGAAGGCTCACACTTTTTGCCTCGATGAGGGACAGGCGCAAGATAAGGACTGTCAGTTTCTATAAGCAGACGATCAGCCGGTACTTGTCGTGCAACTTCTCGAACATTATCGGCCTGACGAAAAGTCACGATGCCAGAAATCGATATATAAAAACCCATATCCATGGCTTGCTTCGCCATGTCCCAGTCTTCGGTGAAACAGTGCAAAACGCCGGGTTTATCTCGCTGTTCGCCAGCAAGCATATCCAAGGTGTCCTGTTTCGCTTCGCGGGTGTGAATGATCAATGGCAAATCAGCCGCTCGAGAAGCTTCAATGTGCAGCTTAAAGCTCTCAGCCTGAGCAGCTCCAGTATCTTTTGCATAAAAATAGTCGAGTCCGGTCTCACCAATCGCAACCACCTTGTCTGCCTGAGCCTCGGCCACTAAAAAATCGTACAGTTCTTCCGTAGAGAGGTCTTCAGACAATGGATGTAAACCAACAGTACAATGGACATTGGCGTGTTCATCAGCGATGGCTTTCACCTCCGAATAATTACCACGATCGGTGGCAATACAAAGAAAGTGTTCAACATGACGGCTACGAGCAAAATTTAAGGCGTTCGCCAAAGAGCCCCCATGGGGTTTTAAATCAATACGATCCAAATGACAATGAGAATCGACGAGTATCATAGGAGTAGGTTCCAGTAGATTCAAAAACAAACAGAACAAGCAGTCCTCAATAAAATGGGGAGGTGTGCTCGTTCTGATGATTTACATTAGATAAAAAAGAATTAAGTGATGTTTTACATGGTGTGGGTGGCACGATCCGACTGTAACGCGCCCGCCAAATAGGTTTCTATTTTGGTTCTAGCCTGACCATTATCCTGCGTAGAAAACTGCACGCCGATACCTGCCGCTTTGTTCCCTTGTGCTCCCTTAGGCGTTACCCAGATAATCTTTCCGGCAACGGGCAGCTTTTCTTTTTCGTCCATCAAGGACAGTAGCATAAAGACTTCGTCACCCAGCTTGTAATGCTTATGGGTAGGAATAAATAAGCCGCCATTTTGCACAAACGGCATATAGGCCGCATAAAGCACTGCTTTATCTTTAATGGTTAAAGACAGAATCCCATGACGAGGTGCAGCTTTTGGAGGAGTCGACATTATTAACTATTCACCTTATTTGACACGTCGCTTTCATTGATGCGTTTAACAACTATAGTCATTAAACCTTCTCATATCAGCACGAATCACTTCTTTACACACTGCATCCATTGTGAGGCCAGATGATCCAGTTGCATAGGCATGTTAAGCGCTACACCACTCTGAACCTCTTTTAATACAGCTAACAATTCATCTCTTAATCGAAATAATAGCTTTTCCGAGACGATTTCTGCAAGCTGAAACCATCGATTTAACGAATATTGTTGGCTATACGAGCCATCAATGCCCTTGCGCAGCAACTGGCATATCAAAAAATCCCACCAACTTAGTAGCGACTCGGGATCCAACTCTTTTAATTCCGCTAAGGCCATAGGCGGCAGCTGTCGACGCAAAATCGCTTCGAGATTTTCGGTTAACGCAAAGAACTGAGGAAGATGCTGCTCGATGATGGCTTGCGCCTTTAAGGGTGCATAATAACTTAGGGCCAAAGCCAACTGAACGTCTTCTTCTTTTGCTTGTGGGCATTGCTGTTGTAACCAGTTGACGGTTGTTTGATCTTGAGCAGCATTAATATCCATTAACTGACAACGACTCAAAATAGTCGCGGGTATACGGGACTTATCACCTGCCACCAATAGCAGTTGAGTATGTCCGCCCGGCTCTTCTAAAGTTTTTAGCAAAGCGTTGTAGCCATTAACCGTCAACCGCTCAGCTTGATAAATCACAGCAACTCGCCAATGATTCAAGCTGGCGCTTTCTTTTAGCTTCACGGTCAGTTCACGAACTTGATCAATAGAAATGGACTTTTTGCCTTCTTCGATCCCCAACCAATGAAAATCAGGATGAGTTTGCGATTCGATCAGCTGACAACTCTTGCAACGACCACAAGGTTTCTGCTCAGCTTCACACAATAGCCATGCCGCCCAGTGGCGCGCAAAGATGTCACTACCACTGCCCTCTCGCGCAATTAAAAGTAAACCATGAGGTAAACGTTGCTGCTCATAAGATTCAGCTAATCGTTGGTGAGAGGCCTGATGCCAGGGAAAATATTGCATGAATGCTAATCCTGATTCGAACGCTTTATAAAAGCCAAGAGTTGCGTTTTTATTTGCTCTTGCACCTGTTCTAATGACACGCTGGCATCTATCAAAGCAAAACGCTCCGGATCTTCTGCAACTCGACGTTGATAACCCGCTCTGACTTGATTAAAAAATTCGAGATTTTCTATCTCAAACCGGTCAAGCTCACCACGGTTAGCCGCTCGCTGCATTCCAATTTGAGGATCGACATCGAGTAGTAAAGTAAAACAAGGTTTAAAAGATTGCAGAGTCCATTGTTCGAGCTGTTCAATACGCGCCCAATCAATCCCACGCCCGCCGCCCTGATAAGCAAAACTGGCATCAGTAAATCGGTCACCGATAACCCAGGAGCCTTTAGCTAACGCTGGTTTTATTTTTTCTGCTACGTGTTGAGCACGAGCAGCAAACATCAACAACAGCTCAGCGTCACTGCTGACATTTTCGTCTCGTTTAGCCAACAGCAATTCGCGAATTTCTTCGGCGAAGGGAGTTCCACCCGGCTCGCGGGTCAGGAGATATTCGATTCCTTCTTGTTGCAATAAGGATTCTACAAACTGAATATTGGTGGTTTTGCCAACGCCTTCACCACCTTCAATTGTTATAAATTGTCCAGGCTTCATTTTTGTTTTAATTGATACTTTCTGACGGCTGCATTGTGCTCTTGCAGAGTTTCACTAAAATGGTGACTACCATCCCCTCGAGACACAAAGTATAACACCTTTCCTGGCGCAGGATGTAATGCCGCATGAATGGACTCTCGACCAACTATCGCAATGGGCGTCGGCGGTAATCCATGTCGGGTATAAGTATTGTATGGCGTGTCGGTTCTTAGATGAACGCGCTTAATATCCCCATCAAAATCAGCACCAATACCATAAATAACCGTTGGGTCTGTTTGCAGTCGCATACGTTTCTGCATGCGTCGAACAAACACGCCTGCGATAGTAGCTCGCTCTTCGGCACGTCCGGTTTCTTTTTCAACAATGGATGCCATGATAAGGGCCTCATAAGCATTTTCATAGGGCAGCTCAGCTTCTCGCTGCTGCCATTCTTCGGCCAAGGTTTGTGTTAAACGTTGATAGGCTCGTTGATACAAATCGATATCTCGATAGCCTTCTGGAAAATGATAGGTATCAGGAAAAAACAAACCTTCCAAATGAGATTCTGTCGCGCCAATGGCTTCCAGTAATTGTTCGTCAGTCCAGTCAGTGGTCACTTTAGTTAGCGTCGGTTGTTGGCTAACAAATTGTCGCAATTGATGAATATTCCAGCCTTCAATAAATGTCAGTTGATGCTGAATTTCTTTGCCGTCAATAAACAGCTCAATTAATTGCGGAAACGTCATACCCGACTGAAGCTGATAGGTGCCCGCTTTTAGGCCATTCTTCTTACTGATCTGCAAATACAGCTTGGCCCAGCGCGGTTGAGAAATAATGTTTTGTTTCACCAAATTGTTGATTACTCGATAACCGCTATCGCCTTTGGCAAGCTTAAAGGTCATCGGATGTTGAATAGCAACAGGCTCAGCAATAAATTGCTGATAAGAAAAATAACTCCAGCTTCCTACCAACAGCAAGCCGAGTAAAATAATGCCAAGAGCATAACGAAGCATTAACTTCATAAATTTGATAACGCCTTTAAGAAATGGTGATGCAATTGAAGAGCAACCGATGACGCTTCGGCCACCCGCTGTTCAAAATCCAGTTGTTCTAATTGAGCAATCTTCATTATGCCAGAGACACAATTGGAAAGGAAAACTTCCTCGCTCTCTTCAAGAATTTGTCGTGTGATTTGAGTCTCAATTAAGGGGATTTGTAGTGATTGTAGCCAACGCGAAATGTTTTTTTTCATGATTCCGTCAACACCATACTGATGCAGCTTAGGTGTCAGTACCTCTTGACCTCGAACACAAAAAACATTGGCCTGAGTGGCACAAACCAGAGAATCACCAGCAAACATCAATCCTTCGTCGCAGAGAGCCTGCTCTACTTCGGTTCGAGCTAATACATTATCTAGCCGATTGATGTGTTTAATACCTGCCAAACTGGCATTAATACCTGCACTGGTTTGACAAATCATCGCCTTTAACTGGCGCATATCCTTTGAATGTAACTGTGTCGATAAGGGAGCTAACATCACGATGCAGTTAGGCTTAGGCTCTGCGGGAATGGCATAACCTCTGGGACCATCTCCTCGCGTGAATAATAATCGACAAATCCCTTCTTTGGGTAAATTGGGGAACAATTGCTGTTGCAGGAACTCAAGTTCTAGTTCAGGAAATAATAATCGGTGAGCAGATGTTTGAATGCGAAAGATATGATCGTCCCAAAATAATGGACGATGGTTTTGAATACGCATCGTAGTAAAAAAACCATCGCCATAAATAAGCCCACGATCCAGCGGGCTTATTCCCTCTTCTTGATCAGAAAAAATAATGTTCATTTAATAGAACTGATTTTAAACTTTACTGAACAACAATGAGCCATTTGTGCCGCCAAAACCAAAACTGTTACACAACACATGTTGCACAGCTTGCTGACGCGCTTCGTGAGGAACAAAGTCTAAATCGCAACCATCATCAGGGTTGTCTAAGTTGATCGTTGGCGGGATAGCACCGTCATGGATGGCCAAAATACTAAATAAAGATTCAACCGCTCCAGCTGCTCCCAGCAAATGCCCGATCATAGACTTGGTAGAACTCACCATCACGTTATTGGCATGTTCTCCCATCACCGATTTAATGGCAATGCATTCAGCAATATCGCCCGCTTTGGTCGAAGTTCCGTGCGCATTGATGTAGCCCACTTGATCGGCGTTTACGCCTGCATCATTTAATGCGTTGCGCATCGCTGCCGCTGCACCTTCACCATTTTCAGGAGGTGATGTCATGTGGTAAGCGTCGCCACTCATACCAAAACCTGTCACTTCGGCATAAATTTTTGCGCCACGTTTTACCGCCATGTCGTACTCTTCGAGTACTAAAACACCGGCACCATCACCCAACACAAAACCATCGCGATCTTTATCCCACGGACGGCTGGCTTTTTGCGGTTCGTCGTTACGAGTCGACAAAGCTTTTGCTGCCGAAAAACCAGCAATCCCGATTGGGCAAGTCGCCATCTCTGCGCCACCAGCCACCATCACATCCGCATCACCATAGGCAATCATTCGGGCCGCATGCCCAATAGAATGAACGCCAGTAGTACATGCCGTAACAATAGAGATGTTAGGTCCTTTTAACCCATACATGATGGATAACTGGCCAGAAATCATATTAATGATGGAGCCAGGTACGTAAAAAGGCGATACTTTTCGAGGCCCAGACTTATTCAGTGCAGCAATGTTTTTTTCTGTTGTCGACAAACCGCCAATCCCAGAGCCGACACAAGTACCAATACGATGGGCATTGCTCTCATCCACTTCGATACCGCTGTCTTTGATCGCCTGAATACTCGCAGCAAGACCGAGTTGAATAAATGGATCAAACTTTCGCGCTTCTTTGGGCGATAAATAATCAGTGGGATCAAATCCTTTGACAGACGCACTAAAACGAGTGTTAAAAGCCGATGCATCAAAAGACTCAATGGCCTCGACACCACTCTGACCCGCTAAAATATTTTTCCACGTATCTTCAACATTTAATCCAACCGGGCTTAGCATACCGAGCCCGGTAACCACTACTCTTTTACCGTTCACTTATTTAACTCCCAAATGCAAAAAAGACCGTTGCGAAAGCATTTTTGCTTCCATAACAGTCTTTTTTTTCTTATCAACTTACGGACAAAAGCCGTTACGAGGATAAATTAAGCGTTGTCTACATTCGCTTTGATGTAGTCAATTGCCGCTTGAACAGTGCTGATTTTCTCTGCTTCTTCATCAGGAATCTCAGTATCGAATTCCTCTTCTAAAGCCATAACCAATTCAACAGTGTCCAAAGAGTCTGCACCTAAATCGTCAACAAAAGACGACTCGCTAGATACTTCTTCTTCTTTAACACCTAGTTGTTCAACAACAATATTTTTTACACGCTCTTCAATAGTACTCATGACTGAATTATTCCTCCAAATTCACAGCCTTCGCTGCGCTGCTAGTTTATTGATTCATAAATAAGTTGCAAGCTACAACCTATAAAAAAACGTTGGTCAGACCAGATATGGCAGCCATTATCGGTCTGATAACACATAAAAATCAAGCACTTAATACGATAAATTCACAAAGAATATCGCACTAAGCCATATTCATTCCGCCGTTAACGTGAAGCGTTTCACCCGTGATATAGCCCGCCTTATCAGAGGCTAAAAAGCAAACGGCTTCAGCAATATCAGATGGGTCACCTAACCGACCTAGAGCAATCTGATTTTGTAGCACGCTACGCTGATCTTCTTCTAAAGCCTTGGTCATATCAGTATCGATAAAACCTGGAGCTACCACATTAACAGTGATGCCACGGGCACCGATCTCTTTCGCTAAAGACTTAGAAAAGCCAATCACTCCGGCTTTCGCTGCTGAGTAGTTAGTCTGCCCAGGATTACCTGTGGTACCCACTACAGAGCCTACATTCACAATGCGTCCCCAGCGCGCTTTCATCATGCCACGCATACAGGCTTTAGAAAGACGATAAATCGATGTAAGGTTGGTCTGCAAAATGCTTTCCCACTCATCGTCTTTCATACGCATTAATAAGTTGTCACGGGTAATGCCCGCGTTATTAACCAAAATCTCAGGGCTGCCACCAAATTCAGTTTTGATGTCAGCTAACAGTTGATCAATAGAATCGGCTTCGGCGACATTAACCACCATGCCTTTTCCTTTGACACCTGCCTCCTGTAAAGTTGCAGAAATTTTTTCAGCACCGGCTGCTGATGTCGCAGTTCCAATAACTGTATGGCCTTCTCGGCCTAAAGTAAGCGCAATGGCTTGGCCAATGCCACGACTGGCCCCAGTTACTAAAGCTAATTTTGCGTTTTCGGACATGTTGGTTCCCCAAAACTATTCTTTTTAACTATTCAGCTTTTCAGAAAAACTGAGATTATACGCCTTTCATCGAAGACAACGCAGCGTTAATTTAACGAACAATTGTTAAATTAATATGTGACAAAAACTCTTAATTTTGCGTCGAAATGATGCGAAATGACATTATTTTAGTTCTTCAATCACTTTTTCGAAAGCTTCTTTCTCACCGACGGAGTAACTGGTAAGCTCTCTTGAAATTCGCTTGTTTAATCCAGAAAGTACTTTGCCTGGTCCCATTTCAACCAAAGTGGTGATTCCCTGCTCTTTCATAACTTGCACGGTTTCTGTCCAGCGCACAGGATTAAACAACTGGCGGACCAAAGCGTCGCGAATATCGCTTTCGCTAGAAGCTTTGGCAACATCCACATTATTAATAACGGCAACATTTGGCGTGTTAAAAGCAATCGACGCCAGTTTTTCGGCCAGTTTTTCGGCGGCTGGAGACATTAAAGCGCAGTGTGATGGAACACTGACTTTTAGCGGCATCGCTTTTTTGGCACCTTTTTCTTTACAAAGCACCATAGCACGCTCAACAGCATCCGCATTACCAGCAATAACCACTTGTCCTGGGGAGTTGTAATTCACAGGAGAAACCACTTCTCCTTCAGCGGCCTCATTACAGGCTTCAACAATTAATGCGTCGTCCAGACCAATAATAGCGGCCATCTTGCCACTGCCTTCAGCAACCGCTTGTTGCATAAACTGCCCACGAGCTTCAACCAACTGAACCGCATCAGCTAATGAGAAAACACCCGCACACACAAGCGCGCTGTATTCACCCAAGCTATGACCCGCTAACACTGAAGGCTGAACACTCGTTTGCTCTTGCCATAAGCGCCACAAAGCAACACTGGCGGTCAACAAAGCAGGTTGAGTCTTATCCGTTTTATTAAGCTCAGTATCCGGTCCTTCCTGACACAATGCCCATAAGTCGTAACCCAACGCATCAGACGCTTCTTTAAAGGTCGCTGCGACAACGTCACTATCAGCAAAGCTGGATAACATGGCGACGGCTTGAGAACCCTGCCCAGGGAAGATAAACGCTAATTGATCATTCATTGTTATTATTAACTCGCTATATTTCGGCGATACGCGATGTGAGGCGTATCGCTATCAAACAGACACTAATGACTAAAATCAGAGCTTTAATAAGGCTGATGCCCAGGCAAAACCACCACCAAAGGTTTCCAATAACAAGGTTTCACCACGCTTAATGGTTCCTGCACGTACCGCTTTGTCTAATGCCAAAGGAATAGACGCGCTAGAGGTATTACCATGCTCGTTAACGGTGACCATTACTTGTTCCATCGGCATCTGTAATTTCTTAGCGGTTGCCTGGATAATACGAATATTGGCCTGGTGTGGAATCAGCCAGTCAATGTCTTCACGGGTCATATTGTTGGCAGTTAAGGTTTCATCTACGATACTGCTCAAAGTTCTTACTGCGACTTTAAAGACTTCGTTACCCTTCATAAATACTTTAGGGCGAACACAACCTTCTTCTTGACCGCGAATAATATTCGGTGAGTACAGTAAATCGACGTAGCTACCATCAGCATGAACATGTGTCGACATAATGCCTTGCTCTTCGGACGCGGACATTACCACAGCCCCAGCACCATCACCAAACAATACACAAGTGGTACGATCTTCCCAGTCGAGAATACGAGACAGGACTTCGGTGCCGATAACCAAAATATTTTTCTTGTTGCCTGTACGAATGTACTGATCAGCGATACTCATTCCATACACAAAACCAGCACAAGCGGCAGTCACGTCAAATGCAGCAACACCTTCCAGGCCTAATTTTTTACCAACAAAACAGGCTGTACTTGGGAACAAACGATCAGAAGTTGCTGTTGCAACAATGATCATATCGATTTCATTCTTATCGATACCCGCAGCTTCGATTGCTCGTTCTGCTGCCTTTGCACCTAACACAGAAGCACTTTCATCTTCGGCGGCAATGTGACGTTGGTGAATACCGGTTCGCTCAACAATCCATTCGTGACTGGTTTCCACCATGGATTCCAGTTCTTTATTCGTTAGAACTTTTTCTGGCAGGTAGCTACCTGTACCAACAATACGACTATACATAAATTAGCTCCTGTCGATTAATAGGTTTTCAACTTCTTGAGCAATTCTTTGAGGTACGTTTTTTTCAACTTCCGTAATCGCTTCATTAATAGCATTAACGGTGGCGGTAATAGATGCACCGCCATGACTCTTGATCACAATACCTTTTAAACCAATCAAGGTTGCCCCATTATATTTATCTGGATCGATCTCGTCTTTAAATGTTTTTAAAATGGGTTTGATCATAAGCCCGACCAGTTTATAAAAGCGATTACGCTCAAATACCGAACGCAACTGACTTGCTAACAGTCGGACAACCCCTTCACTGGCTTTCAATACATTATTGCCTGTAAATCCGTCGGTCACTACAACGTCGCATTTACCAGCAAAAATATCATTGCCTTCAATAAAGCCAATGTAATTGATATGTGAGGTGCTCTGCAATAGTACCGCAGCTTGTTTGACCTGATCATTACCTTTAATTTCTTCTTCACCAATATTCAACAATCCAACCGTAGGTCGTGGAATATTATGAATCGCAGACGCTAAAACCGAGCCCATAATGCCGAACTGAAATAAGGTTTCAGAATCACAGTCAATATTCGCACCTAAATCTAACATGTGCGTATGACCATTGGCGGTAGGAATGGCAGTAATAATTGCAGGACGATCAATACCAGGCAACATCTTAATAATAAACCGAGACAGCGCCATTAAGGCTCCGGTATTGCCTGCACTGACGCAAGCATCGGCTTCTCCATCTCGCACGGCTTCTATTGCCTTACGCATTGAAGAATCACGCTTACTGCGAAGGGCAACAGACGGTTTATCATCCATCAACACAACATCAGAGGTTGGGCAAATGGTGACTCGTTGAGAGAGATTAATAGAACTGCGAGAAAGCTCTTGCTTGATGCGATCTTGATCGCCAAAGAGTTTTAAATGAAGGTGGGGGTGTTGTTCTAGTGCTATAAGAGCAGCACCAACAGAGATAGGAGGGCCATAGTCGCCCCCCATACAATCGATCGCTAACGTGATTGTTTTCAAAGTTCTGCTTAATTCAGACAATAACAGAAGTTATCGAACTGGATTTTTAATGCATTCGCATTATAAAACAGCATGATAACGTCAAAATAGCCAAATTATTCAGACGAATTACAGAACTTTGCGACCACGATAGTAACCGTCTTCAGTAATATGATGACGGCGGTGAGTTTCACCAGTTGTATTGTCTTCTGACAATGTTGGACCAGTTAAAGCATCGTGTGAACGACGCATGTCACGCTTCGAACGAGTTTTACGATTCTGTTGTACAGCCATTACCGTATCTCCTAATTTCAGTCTTTAGAATCTGTTTTTGCCTTAAGCCCTTCCAACACAGTGAAAGGATTAGGCTTATCTGGTGTTTCCTCAATGATTTCCGGACCAAACCTCATCGAAGATGGGCTGTCTGGCGCATGAACTGCTATGGGCAAGGAAAGGATTAATTCATCCTCAACCAGCGTTAGCAAATCAAGCACTTCATCATCAATTAAAACCGCTTCGTATTCTTCCGGCACCGAGGCCATTGCCTCTTCATTATAAACCGGACAAAACACTATTTCTTTTTCCACTTCGAATGGCACAGCACGGAAACTGGTTTGACACTCCATCGCCAACTTGGCGTTTAAGTGACACTTTAATAACCGTCTGCCGGAACCACCATCACCACGCAATCCATCAAATCGGACAAAAATCTCTCCCGAATCATCGGCAAGATATTCGCCCAATCGTTTAAAATGGGCAACAGTGAGATGGCGTTCGGTATAAGCCGAACTGTCTGCCAACTTCGCTGGATTGATTGACCATGTGATATCTGTATTACGCATAAGCGCGCAATTCTATAGCTAAATGCCTGAAAGGTCAAAGAAATCCTGTTATTTTTAAGACTGAAAACACCGAGTTTGTCGACATGGCTTTTTTTATCGCTTAAGCTTTAAAAAGTTGCCAATAAAATCAGTTATATACATAGGATTCTTTAAGTGAATTATCGAATTGTGCTCGCCTCTTCATCTGTCTACCGTGCCAACCTGCTCAAACAGATCGGTATTTTTGCGACCTGCATTAGTCCCAACATCGATGAAACCCCGCTTATTTCGGAACAACCAGAGCCATTAAGTCTGCGTCTGGCCAAAGAAAAATGCATGGCAGTCTATGAACAACTGCGCTCAGCAGACAAACCTTCCATTATTATTGCCGCCGATCAGGTTGCCTGTTGTGGACCCAAAGTTCTCAGCAAACCTGGGACTGAACAAAAAGCACGTCAACAGCTCACGCTTTTATCGGGTAATCAAGCTCACTTCTTTACCGGCCTTTATATGTTGAACACTCAGACCGAGCAGAGCTATTTTCATCTGGACCCTGTGAGCGTCAAGTTTCGCTCACTGAGCGAACAAGAAATCAATCAGTATATTGCTATTGAACAACCACTCGATTGCGCCGGTAGCTTTAAATGCGAAGGACTAGGCATTTGCCTGTTTGAAGAAATCCAGAGCCAGGATCCTAGCTCATTGATTGGTCTTCCTTTAATAGCTGTCGCTAACGGGCTACGTCAATTAGGCGTCAATCCGATACTGGATGCAGCCAATCCAGCAACTGAGACAAATGGTCAATGATCAACTGCGGTTGGTGAGGTGTTAGCTTTTCAACACCATGAGCACCAAAAGACACACCGACCGCATCCACATTCGCCGCTGCGGCCATGGATAAATCATGGCTGGTATCACCCACCATTAAAGTAGCATCAGCATCAATTTGGTTACGGCTCAATAACTGCAGCAGCATATCTGGGTGAGGCTTAGACTCCGCCTCACCAGCACAGATAGAATCATCAAACCAGTGCCCTATTCCGGACTCTCTAAAAACACGTTCGAGTCCCTGGCGTCCTTTGCCAGTAGCCACCGCCAAGCGATAACCTCTTTCTTTAAGTGATTTCAGTATGTGCTCAGCATCTCTAAACAGTGGAGTGGGTGTTGGGTTACCCGTAACATACTCTTCACGGTAGGCTTCAAATAACTCAGTCCTTTGCTGTTCATTCGTTTCTGGAAACAGAGCATTAAAGGTTTCGTCCAGACTCAAACCGATAATGTGGCGAATATCATCATCAGAAGGAACCGGCAAACTCAGTTGACGAGCCGCCGCACTCATTGAAGAGACAATACGGGGAGCAGAATCCATTAATGTTCCGTCCCAATCAAATACCACAAACTGATAATCGGTTTTCATTAAGTAAGCCTAATCCAACGCAGATAAAAGATTCGCAAGAGCGTCGTCGTATTCTGCTTTTACAGTAATCTTTTTACCATCTGGAGCATCTTTAAAACTCAATTGACGTGCGTGCAAGAACAAACGCTTAAATCCATAGGTAGCTTTCAAAAATTGGTCAAACTCTTCGTTGCCATATTTAGGGTCACCCGCCAGCGGACAGCCAGCAAATTGAGCATGAACACGGATCTGATGTGTTCGGCCAGTAATAGGCATGGCTTTTACCAAAGTGGCTCGAGCGAAATTCTGTTCAATCGAAAACTCCGTCTGGCTCGGTTTACCCGCTTCAGACACTCTGACGATCCGCTCACCAGAACGCAGGTGATTTTTGTCTAATGGCGCATCAACAACCCGTGTACGTTTTGGCCAACGGCCATCGACCAGTGCCACATACTCTTTATATAGCTTTTTGTTACGCAGTTGCTCATGAAGAAAACGTAGTGCACTGCGCTTTTTGGCAATCAACAAACAGCCACTGGTGTCTTTGTCTAATCGATGCACCAGTTCCATAAACTTACTTTGTGGGCGCAATTGGCGCATGGCTTCTATCACACCAAAAGACAAACCGCTGCCACCATGAACCGCCATGCCTGATGGTTTGTTAATCACCATCACACGATCATTCTCAAAAATGATGTGCTTCTCCAGCTGCTGGATTTTGTTAAGACCCGCAGAAGAAATAGTTACCTCGTCTTTTTCGGGCACCTTAACAGGCGGAATTCTAACCGCATCCTGAGCCTGTAATTTGTATTCAGGCTTAATGCGTTTTTTATTAACTCTGACTTCACCCTTGCGGATAATTCGATACACCAGACTGCGTGGCACTCCCTTAAGGCGCGCCATTAAAAAGTTGTCAATTCGCTGGCCTGCCATGTCATCTTCGACAGTCACAAGCTGTACTTTATTAAAATTGTTCAAAATTCATTCAAATCAGAGACTTAACCAGTTGATAGTGTACCATTTTTTTACAAATAAATTGATGAGACTTTGCAAGCCTGCTATATTTTGTATTGTGGTGCGCCATTTAAGTCTATACGACTTATCTATCAATACAATCTAGCAATGACGCAGTCTGAAAGCCGTTTGCTTTCCCCCAATAATGAGACTGTAGGAGTAACATACCAAGGTATGTGAAAAGGCTGTCCGAAACGCACAGGAACCAGCCCCCCCCAAGCACCACAATTTGAACGTTAATTGGCACAACCGAAACGGTTAACCCTATTTTGCCAGGACGAATACGCAGGATCTATATCGTTATTGTTAAGCGAAGCAATAACGTTAATTAGGACTCTACTGAAGGGACTAATTAAATTGTTTGTTTACAACATGTTACCTAGCCTTTGATCGCCTTCAAATTTACTTGATGGCGTGCACTTTTGTATTGTAGGTATACCTGCCAGTCCTCCAAAGTTAACCTATCTCGGCCTGCTAAAACACATAAAATACAGGAAAAGAGATAAAATCTTATGAAAAGAATGCTCATCAATGCAACCCAACAAGAAGAGTTGCGAGTAGCTTTAGTTGATGGTCAAAAACTCTACGATCTGGACATAGAAACAACCGGTCGTGAACAAAAGAAAGCCAATATCTATAAAGGAAAAATCACCCGTATCGAACCCAGCCTAGAAGCGGCGTTTGTTGATTACGGTGCTGAGCGCCATGGTTTCCTTCCCCTTAAAGAAATTGCCCGCGAATACTTTAAAGATCCTTCTCAACGTGGTCGTTTAAACATTAAAGACGCCGTACAAGAAGGTCAGGAACTGATTGTTCAAATCGATAAAGAAGAGCGTGGCCAAAAAGGTGCAGCGTTAACCACCTTTATCAGCCTGGCTGGATGTTATGTTGTCTTAATGCCTAATAATCCACGTGCTGGTGGTATTTCTCGCCGAATCGAAGGTGAAGAGCGCGAAGAATTGCGTGATGCTTTACGTAGCATGACGGTTCCACAAGGTATGGGTTGTATTGTTCGTACTGCTGGCGTTGGCCGCAGTGCCGAAGAACTTCAATGGGACCTGGGCAATTTGCTCAGCCTGTGGAAAGACATTTGCGATAAAGCCGAAGACCCTGCGCCCTTCTTGATTCACCAAGAGAGCCATGTTCTAAACCGTGCTGTTCGTGACTACCTACGCCCAGATATTGGCGAGCTGATAGTTGATAAACAAGAAGCCTACGAGAAGCTCAAGTACACCATTGAACGTATTCGCCCAGACTTCGTCAACCGCATCAAGCTTTACACCGATCGCGAAATTCCGCTGTTCAACCGCTATCAGATTGAGTCTCAAATCGAATCGGCCTTCCAGCGCGAAGTCCAGTTACCTTCTGGTGGCTCGATTGTAATCGACCCAACCGAAGCCATGATTTCTATCGATATTAACTCAGCCCGCGCAACTAAAGGCTCAGATATCGAAGAGACAGCTCTGAATACGAACATCGAAGCCGCTCAAGAAATTGCCCGCCAACTGCGTTTACGTGATATCGGCGGCTTGATCGTTATTGACTTTATCGACATGACTCCAGTTAAGCACCAACGAGAAGTCGAAAGCGTATTAAAAGAAGCTTTAAAGCAAGACCGCGCACGTGTCCAAATTGGCCGCATCTCGCGCTTTGGTCTGCTCGAAATGTCGCGCCAGCGTCTACGTCCTTCATTGGGCGAGTCCAGTCAACATACCTGCCCTCGTTGTAACGGTGTAGGCCGTATCCGCGGTATCGAATCTTTATCTTTATCTATCTTCCGTCTGGTAGAAGAAGAAGCGATCAAAGAGTCCACCAGTCAGGTACAGGCTTTTGTTCCGGTAGAAGTCGCCACTTTCCTTCTCAACGAAAAGCGTAAGATCATCGCCGCAATTGAGAAACGTCGAAAAGTTAAAGTGGTTTTAATCCCTCATACAGACTTTGAAACGCCTCACTTTGAAATTCTACGTCTGAAAGAAGACGACGTTACTGAACATCGCAGTTTTGAGTTGAAGCTTGATAAAGAAGAAGGTGAAGGTGATAAACCTAAGCTTTACGTTGCACCAGCAGCGCGTCAGGCGTCGGAAGAGCCCGCAGTTCAGAACATGACAGTGCCGATTGCTCCTCCTCCAGCACCAGCACCACGGCAGAAGAAAAAGGAAAAAGAAACTAAAGAGCCCAGCAAACCAGGCTTGATTAAACGTATCCTTAACTTCTTCTTTGGCGAGAGTGAAGAAGAGAAAAAGAGCAAAAAACAGCAAGAACGCAAAGGCCAAAACCGCAAGCGTCAACGCAACCAAAACCAACGCAAGCGTCGTGGCCCGGGTTCACGTCCAAACAATAAAGGTCGTAACGAACGTTCTGGCGAGCAAAATGAACGTCATGATAAAGGCGGTGATCAGCAACGCGAAGAGCGTAAGGGCCGTAACCGGAATAATCGCAAACGCAATCAGTCACGTGATAACGCAGAGTCTGCGGGTGAAAACCGTCAGCAAGACAACCGTAATCGCCGTAACCAACAGCAGCCGAAAGAGCAAGCTCCAAGAGGCGAGCGACAGTCGCGTAAAGAGCGCTCCGAAGAGCAAAGCAAAGCGCGTTCTAAAAATCGCAAGCTGGCAGAACGAGAGCGTCAACAGGAGAAGAACCAAAAGGCACAGTCTCATGAAGCAGCGGTGTTTGAAGCCAAAGATGTGAAGCAAGAGTCACCTCAGGCAAATAAGGCACCTCAAGCAGAAAAGAAGCCTAAGCAACAAAAAGAATCGGTAGTGCCAACGCAAGAAACCGTTGTTACACCTCAGGAGTCAGTAGCCGTTATCCCTGAAGCCCAAAAGGCTCAAAAAGATAAACCAATGGCACCAGCCCCTGCTCCGGCCCAGCCAGAAGCTAAAGAACAGCCACAAGCTCAACCCGCAGAAGCCAGCGCTCCTGCTAGAGTCGAAGCTGAGCATAAGCCGAAAGCAGAAGTGGTAGAAAAAGTTGAAGCTAAGCCTCCGGTTGCTAAGGCTCCTGAAGCTGCTAAAGCAGAGAAGCCTCAGCCTCAAAGCAAACCAGAGCCAGCCGCTGCTCCATCAACTCAGCCAGAGCCAGCCAAAAATATTGTCGGCCATTCGACATCGCCTATGGCAAAGCCTGAAGCAGTTGGAGAGTTGGTTTCTAGCGATTTTTCTGCGTTTATTAAGTCAGACTTAGGTAACGGTCCTTTCACATCAGAAGCAGCTGATTCGGCAACGACATCGAGCTTTAGTCCGATGTCAAAACCAGCACCTGCTCCTGTGGCAACTACTCAGGCTCCCGAGCCCAAAGTCGCGGCTCAACCAACATCAGAGGTACCTCAGGCAGCCCCTGCTGAGCCAGTGAGCAATGAACCTGCAGCGTTAGCGACAGAAGCAGTTACTGCAAGTACTGCCGAAACCAGCGAAGCTGTTACAGCAGATAGAAGTGAAGAACCATCACTGACTACTGATGCCGTTAAAGAAGACGATAAATCTTAATCGCTTCTTTTCGATACAAAAAAGCCAGCTTAATCGCTGGCTTTTTTGATCCTGACGAATGCAGTTAAGCGTTCTGACGAATATGCAAAGCCAGCCCTTTCGCTGCCTCCTCAATTAAATCCAACACGCGATCAAATCCATTCAGCGAACCGTAGTAAGGATCGGGAACTTCGTCAGTTTCACAGCCAGGAGCAAAATCAAGAAATAACGAGACTTTATGAGAATGCTCAGCGGGACAGTGCTTTTTTAAATACCTTAAGTTGTCATGATCCATGGCAAGCACATAATCAAAAAGAGCATAGTCATTCTCTTTTACCTTGCGCGAGCGGATTTTACTCAAATCATAACCACGATTTTTAGCGGCCGACTGAGAGCGAGGATCGGGAGACTCTCCGATATGATGAGCAACCGTACCCGCAGAATCAACATGCACGGACACTCCGTAATCTTTAGCAATTTTTTCAAACACGCCTTCTGCTGAAGGTGAACGGCAAATATTGCCCATACATACAAATAATACGCTTACACGATTAGGATCGGTCAACGGTGCTCTCCCCTTTAGAATTGTTTGGAACCACTGGCTAATCTGCTTCAAAACTTACCTCAGCATAGCGTCTAATGTAATTTACGGGTGTGCTTAAGAACCAATCTACCTTCTTTTTGTTCTATATCCAGATGCTTAAGAAAGGAACTTCCCAACAAAATAATATCACCCTCTAATCCTGTCGATATAGACCCTTCTATCTGATTGAGTTCAATACCACCAACGGTTACAGAGTCTAACAAAGTTTGATAAGACAAGGCTTCACCATTTGCGGTCTGCGTATAATAAGAAGCTCCGCGTACCAAGCCCTTTATACGCTTGGCAACCGATTCAGGAATAGCAACAAACGATGCGCCAGTGTCGTACAAAAAATTAACCGGAAGCCCGTTTATACTTCCTCTAAAAATAAAATGCCCTTGTCGATCCGCTGCAATAGTCACAACGGTTTGTTCGCCTTCACTGGACGTTTTAGGCTCTTGCAACTCGCGCATGGGCGTAACCGCCGTTCCAGTATCATAAGAATAGAAAGCGTACCCCACGATTATCCCAACAATCACCAATAAAATACCATGTTTAATTTTATCGGAAATACCCGAAGATTTACCGCTTGGTGAAGTTTTCGATCGCGCGGAGCGAATATCAACAATTTTATCTTTGTCTTGTTTCATAATGATCACGATATTAAAAAATACTGAGCGCCATCAGCACAGGCCTCCACTATAGCATAGGCAATATCAAATACGACGAAAAACTATTCAGCCTATAGAAGTAAAAAGCCAACAGACTTTACTGGATAATCCCGCTTTTTACTCATAAATAACTTGTTGTCTCCCAAGAGAATAAGACTACTTTCAAAATATCAAACGTCAACTCAAACGAAAAATACGTATAGCAGGGAGTTTGTACCTGTCGCCTTTCAAAGTGCAGCGGTGTTGGCTACGCGCACTCCCCCAATCACTTAGTACATCTAAACTCAGGGGATTCGATTGCCGCCTACCTGCACTTCGAAATGCTTAGGGTATATACTAAGGATAGAGGATACAGTTGGTCGGAAGATATCAAAGAAAGTTTGGTGTTATATAAACTGAAATAACAAGACCGAATTTAAAAACGACAACCATAAAAAAAGCCCGTAAGAAAAAGTTTACGGGCTAAATAAAGTTGTTGATATACGAAGAACAAAAAAACCTCGCACTTGTGCGAGGTTTAAAAAAGAACGTTCTAAGTACGGGCGGCATTATATAGATGAGATAATTGATAAACAACTCATAAAGCCCACATTTTTTTAACTATTTTTGCATCTTTGTAGAAACATTCATCACTGCGGTTACAGAACGAGCTAAGCCTTATCAAGATGATAATTTTTTAGCATAAGCCCGTGCTGTTTCGAGATCATCAGCGGTATCAACTCCTGCCAATGGTGCTTCCGAAGCCACGCCAATTTCGATGCTAAAACCGTTTTCTAATACGCGTAGTTGCTCCAGCTTTTCAATCGACTCCAAACGCGAAGGTTTTAACTGCGCGAAAACTTGCAAGAAAGAACGACGATAAGCGTAAATCCCTAAATGACGAAAATAATGTTGGTTAAGCTTATCGGCATCAATACTTTGATCTCGATCATAAGGAATAGCATGACGAGAAAAATACAACGCCTTACCTCGTTCAGAAAACACGACTTTAACAGCGTTGGGGTTCGTACGTTCTTCTTCACTTTCAATCGGAGTACAAAGTGTCGCCATCACACTGTCTGGAGCAGACATAAGTTGAGCTACCTGACTAATCACTTCTGGTGGGATAAAAGGCTCATCACCTTGAACATTAACAACAATATCCGACTCTTCCAGCCCAAGTGACTGGCAAGCTTCATGAATTCTGTCAGTACCCGACTCATGATCATCACGAGTCATAACCGCCACACCGCCAAAATCGAGCACGGCGTCATACACCCTTTGATCATCCGTCGCCACAGCAACGGACTGTGCTCCCGATGCCTGTGCCTGCTCATACACCCATTGAATCATTGGTTTATCACCAATCATCGCTAATGGTTTGCCCGGCAAACGACTAGAAGCGTAACGAGCAGGAATGATTACATGAAAAGTCATTGTTCTAAACTCGCGTGTTAATTAAGTTAACTGTTCAACTTCTTCCAGCTCAAGTTTACGAGCATCTTCGATTAACATGTCTGGAAACTGTTCTTTCACAGCAAAAGCCAATTTATCAAATTTACAGATCAGCTCATTGGTTCCTTTGCTATACACCAGCTTGCCGTTGCATAAAGGACAAACCAGAATATCTATTAGTGCTCTTTTCATAGCCCTACTCGCTTCTTTATTTCTTGCAGCCAGTGCTCAATTACCACTCTGGCTTGTTCATTAGGTACTAAATCAATTTCAAGATACCACCAGTCATCTTGCGCATAGGCGCGACATTTTTCGGCATCTTTTTCTGTCATTATAATCGGTTGGTCAGTTAAGTCAGCAAAATCTTGCGCTTCAAAGTGATGATGGTCGGCAAAAGTCTTCATCGAAAAAGTAATGGGCAATTGATTAAGCGTATGCTCAAACTTCTTTGGATTACCAATCCCACAAACCCCATAGCATTCTTGAAAAGGTAACTGTTCGATGGTGCAACGCTCGCCCGATACCATATTAACCAAAGCAACCGGTGCAATGGACAGCTGATTAACATCCGCTCGTGGCTCACCACTGTTCATTAAAACCAGAGAAGCAGACTTCAAGCGCGCGGCAGGTTCTCGTAAAGGCCCAAAGGGTAACAGCAATCGATTACCCAAATGACGAAAACCATCAATCATCACGATCTCGACTTGTCGAGCCAAGGCGTAATGTTGTAAACCGTCATCGCTAATAATCACATCTACATCAAAATGCTGCTCAACATATTGGCAAGCACGGCTTCTTACAGGATCAACCACAATAGGAATGTGTAAACGCTGATACATCATAAAAGGCTCATCGCCGCATTCTTCAACGCGTGTATCGGATGAAAGTGTTAATGGGTAGCTTTCAGCTTTTCCACCATAACCGCGACTAATAATCGCAGCAGAAATGCCTTGCTCTTGAAGTTGCTTCACTAACCAGATAATGAATGGTGTTTTGCCTGTGCCGCCAATAGAAATATTACCCACTACCACCACTGGTTTAGCGCTTTGATATTGCTTAAACCAGCCTTGGCGATAGGCATAAAAACGTCCCATGGTAAGCAGCCAGAGTAGCCCATGTAATGGCCACAACAACCACTTCCAGAGTGAGTTTGAATACCAGAAGTTTTCGATTTTTTGACTCATATCAGACTTCTGAAAACTGCAACTGATAAAGCTTTTTATACTCGCCATCCATTGCCATCAGCTCTTGGTGAGTTCCCTGCTCTACCAATTGTCCTTCTTTTAGAACGACGATTTTATCAGCGCTCTCAATGGTTGAGAGACGATGTGCAATAACCAAAGTGGTTCGATCCTGCATCAGATGATCGAGTGCCTGCTGAATTTTCTTTTCTGACTCGTTATCCAGCGCCGACGTCGCTTCGTCCAAAATTAAAATCGGTGCATCTTTTAATAACGCGCGAGCGATAACAATACGTTGCTGCTGGCCACCACTTAAACGAGCGCCTGCGTTACCAACGTTTGTTTCTACTCCTTCTTCAAGACTGTCAATCACATCACTTAAATAAGCGCTCTCGATCGCATCATTAAGTGCCGCTTCGGGTTTATCGCCTAGTTCGCCATAAGCAATATTGGCTTTCACCGAATCATTAAACAACACCAGGTTTTGTGATACTAATGCGAACTGTTTGCGCAGTGATTGCAGCTCAAGGGTTTCTAAATCATGGCCATCAAGACGAATGCAACCTTTCGTTGGATGATAAAACTTCAATAACAATTGAGCCAGAGTGGATTTACCACTGCCTGAAGGCCCAACTAACGCAACGGTTTCGCCCGCTTTAATGTCTAGCGAAAAGTCTTTGATAACCGTTTCGCCATCCTTTGCATAAGCAAAGTTGACTTGCTCAAAACTTAACTCACCCTGTGCGGACTCAATAACCTCTGTGCCAGAGTCTTTTTCATCTTCGTGATCAATGATTTCAAAAATGCTTTCTGCACCTGCGATACCACGCTGCAAAATGCTATTAACACTCGACAAATCTTTTAAAGGTTTCATCAAGTACATAATCAATAAGAAGAAACTAACAAACTGCCCTTCCGAAAATTTACCATCAACAAACTGAAAACCTGCGATGGCAAAAACAATCGAAAATCCAAAGGCTGCAATCAGTTGGATAAAAGGAGAACTGACGGCTTTGGTCGTCGTCATTTTCATATATTGCTGACGATTGATATTGGCAGAATGATCAAACTGCTGCTGCTCGTAACTTTGGGCACCATAAGTTTTAATGACACGAATACCTTCTACCGCTTCGGTAGCAATTTGAGTCACATCGCCCATGCTGTCTTGAATGCCACGACTCACTTTACGAAAGCGCTTTGCTGTCACGTTAACCACAAATGCAATGATAGGAGCAGCAAGTAAGAAGATAAGCGTCAGTGACCAACTGATCAGCATCATACTGCCGATGGCAAATACAATCGAGGCAACGCTTTTAACAGAAATAGAAATAGCTTGGGTGGTCGCTTGAGAAACCGTCTCAGCATTAAACGTAATTTTAGAGACCAACTCACCGGACGGTTGTTGGTCAAAAAAACGAACGGGAGAGCGTAGATATTTAGCGAACAGTTCAAGCCGCAAAGCATAGACGATTTGTCGTCCAATCCACTCCATACAATAAACAGAGAAGAAAGACGCAATGCCTCGCAACAAGATCACAATCACAAAGACAATCGCAGAAAAGACAAACAACTCAGAGCTATTTTGTTTCAGTACGCTATCAATCAATTTTTCGAACTGACTGATAATACCGACCTCAATCAGTGCGTAAAATATGGTGGCGATAATGGCTGCCACAGCCACCCATAAGTGCTTTCGGGTATACCCTAACAGCCGTTTATAAATATCCCAGCCAGATTGTTTTTTCATTGTTGCGGCAAGCCTGTTGTTACTGCTTTGATTGCGGATGTTTTGTTGCCATAGAGAAATTAAAATAGCCTGCTTTTCGCGATGCGTCCATTGCTGTCATCACTGACTGGAACGGCGCACCGGCATCAGCACTGATCATCACAGGAATTTTATCATTACCTTTACCCACCAGCTGAATGGCTTTTACCAAGGTCTCCACCTGAGTGTTAACAACCGGTTTGGCATTCACAAAATAGCGGCCTTCACTGTCTACACTGATTTCGATGAGTTCTGGCAAGGCTTCCATAGGATCACCTGACGCTTCAGGTAATTCTAGTTTAATTTGAGTATCGCGATTAAAGCTGGCAGATACCATAAAAAAGATCAGCAGCAAAAACACCACATCAATCAAAGGTGTCAGGTTGACAGATACTTCATTTTTTCTTCGTTGATGAAACACAATGACAACCTTACTTATCTACCGCTTCACGCTCACCATGAAGCACTTCAACCATCTTCAATGCTTCTTCTTCCATCACAACAACCAGCTCATCGACTTTGCGCTCAAAGTAACGATGAAAAATCAGTGCAGGGATAGCAACACATAAGCCAGCAGCAGTGGTTAACAATGCTTCAGAAATCCCGCCAGCTAACGCATTAGCATCACCAATACCTTGCGAAGTAATGACGGTAAATACTTTAATCATACCGATAACCGTACCTAACAATCCCATCAGCGGAGTAATCACGGCAATCGTACCCAGAGTGTTTAAAAAGCGTTCTAGCTGTACCACTACCTGGCGGCCAGAATCTCGGATAGCTTCTTTCATCACTTCACGACCATGAGCATGATTTACAATGCCAGCAGCCAAAATTTCACCCAGAGGAGACGAGTCTTTTAAGCTTTTAAGCTTCTTTTTATCCAGTTGGTTATTTTTAATCCAACCCCAAACTTGAGCTACCAAATGCTTGGGTGTAATACGAGACTTTCTTAGTGTCCAAAAACGCTCAACACAAATCGCTAATGCAACAATAGAACATAAAACCAGCGGCCACATGATCCAGCCACCATTAACAATAATATCGAATAACACTCAAAAAACTCCTAGCTTAGCTATTAGACGCATCTATAGCCTAGACAATCAACAATCCCCTTATAACCTTGGTGCTTAAATAAGCCTTTTGCGATAAGGGATAAACTACGAATGATGGCCGTAATGTATCACAGTCATTGGTTAATTGCTGCTAACCATTGAATGGTTCCAAAAATTTTGTGATTCGGTTCTATGAGTTCCTATCAGAATGCTGCCTTTTTCATCAATCTTTATAGAAATCATACCGTTACGCCACGTATTCAGGGTTTTGACCCCATTCTGGCGATAGCGTTCCATGACTTTTTTATTGGGGAGCTTAAATCGATTCGCATAACCGCTAGAAACAATCGCCCACTCGGGCGCCACCGCCTCAATAAATGCCGACATTGATGAAGTCGCACTGCCATGATGAGGCACCAACAAAACATCAGCCCGTATCCAGTCAGCAAAATGGTGCAAAAAATACTTTTCGGCTGGCCGTTCAATATCACCCGTCAACAACCACTGCCTCTCAGCCACACTGACTTTTAATAGACAGGAAGCATTATTGCGACTTTGGGCAGGCATCTGCCGCCAGCTTAGTTGAATGTTGTCACCATTGAGCTCCCCTTCACAGGGTTCTGCATTAAGCAATTCACTTTGTTCGCCCTCAATAATGCGTCCTACCGAAAATGAATCCAGAAGTACTTGTAGACCTCCACGATGATCACGATCTCGATGGCTAATAAACAAGAAATCAATATGGCTAACACCTCGACTGCGCAAAAACGGCAACAGATATTTTTGTGCTGCACTCCAGTGAGCACTGGCATCTCCCGTATCATAAACAAACACCAACTCAGAACTGATCCCAACAACCGCCAGCCCCTGGCCTACATCCAGAACGTGCAAAGAAAATCCCTTATCTTGCGACTGCTGCCAACTCCATCCACCTAACCCGATGACTAAAGATGTTATCAACGCAAAAGCTACCGGAATCTTTCGCGTCCACCAACCAAGTAACAAGAGTGCAACCACACCAATACCAATCGATTGAGCAACCGAGAGAGAATAGGCAGGTATCCATTGATTCATCTGTCGTAAATAGCCATTCAGTCCTTCGATGATGACGTCGTTCACCACTAACAACGACATTCCCCAAGACTCCTGTAAGCAAGCCACTAACACTGTAATCATCTCTGATGGCAACAACACCATCGACACCAGAGGAATAGCAATAATATTCGACAAAAATGCGTTAATAGACAGCTCTCCAAACAAGAGAGCAGCAAATAATGACATTACTAACGACATCACTGCCTGTAACAGGAGCCAAAAGCGCCAACCTCTCAGCTTAAACAAAGCAAGGCACAAAAAAATTAACGAAACCGCCACTAAAGAAAGCCAGAAGCTCTCGCTCATCACACTCATTGGCTCCCACAACAGCAGCAAACTCACTGTAACCGCTAATAAACGAGAGAGCGACCATTGCAATCCCAACATCTGAACGATGACCCAAAGACTCAATGCAATCATTGCCCGTTGAGTGGGTAATGATAAACCCGCCGACCAGGCATAAAGACCAGCCAGCAATAAACTGATGCACATTGCCACCGAATGAGCAGGCCATATTAACCAGCGACCAGGAAGTAAACGCCACAAAGTACTAAAAACTAAAAAGCTCCAACCGTAAATCAGTCCTACGTGTAAACCCGAAATAGCAATAAGATGCGCAGTACCCGAATGTTTTAGCCGCTCTTTTTCTGCGCTTTTTAAACCATGACGTTCACCCACTACTAACGCCAGATGCCATCCTTGAAATTCACTGTGGATAGTCAGCCGTTCAATAAAGCTCACCCACTCTGCTCGCACTGACAACAAAGACAAAACAGGTGGACGCCTTAACTTAATGTCTCTGACATAACCTTCAGCATCCAAGCCTGCCAATAAGCGCCAACGTTCTTCGTCAGTTGCACCAGGATTCATTCGCCCTAAGGGTGTTTTTATTTTTAATAGAAATTCGGCCGTCTCTCCCACTTCAAGCTCATCATCTGGGTGGTACCATCGCACTCGCAACTTTTTTATAGGCAAAGGCTCACTTAACCAGTCGATCACACAAAGTTCAAAGCTGGAAAGTTTTGGATAGTGTTTAACCAAAGAGCATACTTTTGCTTCAACTCGAATCAGCAGTGCTTCTTCTACCACTGGCAAACGACTTGATAAGGCCACATCAGCACGATATTGACTCCAGCAAATTCCGATACAGATACCAAGCCACAAAGTTGCCAGGACTCTGTAATGTTTGGAAAGAAAACAACCGAAGAGAAAAAACAGGAAAGTCGCGGCAATCACCCAGAGGCTTAACACAGACCACAACGAATGAACAAACAATAACCCGCAGCAACCCACGAGCAGACCAACGCCAAACAAGCGCATCATCGATTCCTTGATAACAACGACCCGACATCCTCGTCGAGCTTCTATACTTATACCCGTCGCCTTTCAAGTTGCAGCGCTGCGCGCACTCACCCCAATCACTTAGTGTGCCTAAGCTCAGGGGATTCGCTTGCTGGCCGCCTACCTGCACCTTGAAATACTTGGGATATATAACAACAGGCCTTAGCAGTCCCAAACCCAACTCACTTACAATGGTTGCTTGACAGCCTACCACTATAGAGCGAGTGAAACCCGGGTTAAAAACCTCACAATAGACTTTTATAGCCCGACCATCACGGCTACAATAGCAAAGTTTTCAGTCGTAGCACTAGTAGAAACGGAGCCTTATGCCAAAGAAAATCATTAAACGCGTCATGCCCGCCCCAGAAACCATAAAAAGCCATCGCTTTTTAAAAATTTTTGGGAAGCTACTTCATGATCCACAACTCTGGCATCTGACTCGCTACTCCGTCGCCAACGCTTTTGCTATTGGTTTATTCTGCGCCTTCATTCCAGTTCCTTTTCAAATGCCACTGGCAGCAGGTATCGCCATTCTGTTCCGCGCGAACTTACCCCTGTCGGTCGCTCTGGTGTGGATCACCAACCCTATCACGATGCCCGTCATTTTTGGTTTTGCCTATTTGGTTGGCACCTGGATTCTAGGCGATACTGGTGGTGAATTCCCTGATGAATTTACCTGGGAATGGCTCAGCGATGGTTTGCTTTCTATTTGGGAGCCCTTTTTGCTGGGTTGTTTGATTTGCGGCATCGTTGCCGCAGCCCTGGCTTATGTAGGCATGCGCGTATTTTGGCGTATCCATGTTGCCAGCCAGTGGAAAACCCGTATCAAGAATCGCTTAAAACGTAACAAACAAACTTCTCATTAAGCACAAAAAAAGCCCTTAAAACATCAAGCTTTAAGGGCTTATCAAGCATCCCGCTTTTTAGTGTTTGTTCAAGACACCATCGACCAACTCAAGTTGACGATTCGCCTTAGCGGCTAAATCCCTGTCATGAGTCACCACGATTAACGCGGTTCCCAGTTTTTGATTGAGATCCAGCATCAACTCATAAACCATTTGCGCATTATCTGAATCAAGATTACCAGTTGGTTCATCCGCCAAAATGCAATCAGGTCGAGTCACCAGAGCGCGAGCAATCGCAATACGCTGACGCTCACCACCGGACAATTGCGAGGGTTTATGTTCAAGACGTTCACGCAATCCGACCTGTTCAATCATATTGGCCGCCTGTTCATTCGCTTTTTTAGCATCCATACCTCGAATTAATAACGGCATGGCGACATTTTCTAGCGCGGTGAATTCAGCCAACAGGTGATGAAACTGATAAACAAATCCTAAATGCTTATTGCGCCAGTCACCCTGACGTTTAGCACTCATTTCGTGGATGTTTTTGCCATGGATCAGCACCTCGCCGTCTGTTGGAACATCAAGCCCTCCCAACACATGGAGCAACGAGCTTTTTCCAGAACCAGAGCTTCCCACAATAGAAATGCTGTCACCCTGATTAACATCCAAATCAACGCCCTGTAGCACCACCACTTCTTTGCCTGCGTCGGTATAGGTTTTGGTCACATTGCGGCTTTCTAAAATGACAGTATTACTCATAACGCAAGGCCTCCGCGGGCTTAGTCTTAGCCGCACGCCATGCTGGGTACAAGGTGGCTACTACACTCATTAACAAAGCTGATACCGTAATTTTAACGACATCAGATACTTCTAACTGGGTTGGCAAAAAGCCAATAAAATACACATCGGCAGGTACCACAGACACACTCAAAGTACTTTCTAAAAATTGCACTATATCTGGTAAATTGAGGGTCAGTAACACACCAAACAAGACGCCAAATAGTGTCCCAACCACGCCGTTGATACTGCCCTGTACAATAAATACTCTCATCACAGTACCCGGAGAAGCCCCCAAGGTACGTAAGATCGCAATATCCGACTGTTTATCGGTCACCACCATCACCATGGTCGATACGATGTTAAAAGCGGCCACTGCAACAATCAGAGTCAGCAGCACAAACATCATGGTTTTTTCCATTTTTATGGCTCGGAATAAAGAGCCATACACTCGATTCCAGTCACTTACCCAGTAGTTAAAGCCCAATGCGGCACGTACCTGCGACGCCACCACATGAGCATCCAGAACGTTTTGAACTTTGACCTGTACCGCCTCAACTTTGTCGCCTTTGCGCATAAGCTTGGCAGCATCATTAATATGGACCATGGCGACCCGACCATCGGCTTCTGAGCGCACCTCAAAAATGCCCACCACCGTAAATCGTTTATAGCGAGGTGCAATACCCGCCGGTGATACCGTCGCCCCATCGGCTACTAAAACGGTCACTTTATCGCCCATAGAAACACCTAGAGAAGCCGCCAGACCGCTCCCCAGGATAATGCCAAACTTACCAGGCTCAAGCTTCTCGAACCCGCCGAGCACCATAAAGTCATTGAGGATCGACACTTTGGTTTCTTCGTCAGGGTTGATGCCTCGCATTTGGCCATAGCTTGTGGTGGACATATTACGGAACATGGCATTGGCATCAATATAGGGAGCCACCGCCACCACATCGGGGATCTGCTTAATTTGCTCGCCCAACTCTTGCCAATTGGCAAAATCTTCGCCCCTGACGCCCACAGTGACATGAGGTACAGTGCCTAAAATACGTTCTCTAAGCTCACGCTCAAAGCCATTCATTACCGACAATACGGTGATCAGCACCATAACACCCAGTGCAATCCCTATAATCGACGCTAATGCGATAAAAGAAATAAAATGATTGGTTCGTTTGGCCCGCGTATAGCGAAAACCCACAAACCAGGAAAATGGAAACTTCATAATATATTTACAAAACTCTCTAATTTTGAGTAAGTTATCACAGATTTTTAAGCTATTATATTAACAGAACAGCAAATACGCGATAAGATTTCCCATTATGATCGTCAAAGCCTTGTAAAGCCCTTGGCGAATAAGGTCTGACGCGATTTTCCTCGCACTCAAACTGAGTGAAGAGGTATAGTTAACTATGCCAATGGCGCTCTATGCTAACGACAGCCTGCGTGGAGTGCAAAGATTATTTGCGAGAAACCACCATGGCCCAAGAGCAAGAACGCCGCGATTTTTATCGCATCGACGACGAAATATCTCTACAGATTTTCCCGGTCGATGCAGCGGCGGGTCAACCTAAGCGACAGAGCTTTGACGACCAGATGCCACCCGAGTTCCAAATGCTGCGAGAACTGCGCCAACTCGATAGTGAAAACGCGCAAACTTTAAGCAGTATCTTTGAGAAAAATCGCTCGGTTGGTCATTATTTAAAAATGCAAAACGAAAAGATTGAGCTGATAGCCCGATATATTGTGAAACACCATGGGCAGAGCCTCAAAACCACGAAAGTGAATATAAGCGGCGGTGGCATACGTTTTCGCCACCCCGAGGCATTAGCTGAAAAATCTCATCTGGGACTCAAAATTGTTTTGTTTCCAGAGTGTTTTAGTTTCAGCTCGCTGGCAGAAGTAGTGAGTTGCCAATCAGACAATGGCAGTTTTCTTATCGCCACCGAGTTTCGAGATATCGATCATCATGATCAAGATGAATTGATAAAACATATTACCCGCCTGCAATCCAGGCAGCTACGAGCCCAAAGGCTTGGAGAAAAACCAGAGAGGATCCCACTATGAAAAACTGGATTATTGCGGCTGTCATCGCAGCTGGTCCAATGCTAGCCATCGCAGAAGAGTCTGAGCCGGTTCCAGTCGGTTCTCAAGGGCAACAACAGTCCACGCCGCGCCATGGCATCTCGATGGATTCGGTACGCTCTCAATATGGTGAGCCAGCTCAAATTCTTCAGCCAGTCGGTGAGCCACCGATTACACGTTGGGTTTATCAGGACTTTACGGTGTATTTTGAGTTCGACAAAGTCATTCACTCTGTCACTCACAAAGCCTAAACCGTCTACCCAAAGTTACAAGCATAGATAGCACTAGTGCTATCTATGCCCTTCTCTACGATTCAGATCCCAATTGAGCCAATTGTTCTGGCTCCATCTGCAAGTGCACCGTTGAAGTAGGAAACGCCATTTCTGCGCCATGCTGCGTAATAATATCCGCAATCTTTAATAACACGTCCTGTTTAATTTCGTGAAAGCGGATCCAGTTAGTGGTTTTGGTAAAGGTATAAACAAAAAAGTCGACAGAAGACGGCGCAAAACTATTAAAGTTAACGATCATAGTTTGGTCAATCGCTATTTCTGGATGTTCCGACAACATGGCTTTAACCGCCTGCACAATATCAGACATCTGCCCAATATCCTGATAGCGAATACCAATGGTTTCGTAAATACGTCGATGAGACATGCGGGATGGATTTTCTAAAGCCACGCTGTTAAATACAGCATTAGGAACATACAAAGGTCGCTTATCAAACGTGCGAATACGAGTTTGACGCCATCCTATATACTCCACCGTTCCTTCGATGTTTCGGTCGGGGCTGCGGACCCAGTCGCCGACAGCAAAAGGCCGATCCAGATAAATAATTAATCCACCAAAAAAGTTTGCCAGCAAATCTTTTGCGGCAAAACCCACTGCAATACCACCAATGCCACCAAAAGCCAGAACAGCGCTGATGCTGATCCCTACCGTTTGTAAAATCACCAGAGTGACGGTAATGGTGACTGATACCCGCAACAATTTGCTGATGGCATAAATAGTGGTTTCGTCAATACGATCGTCGCGCTCTCGCCCTTTTTGATCGACCACCATGTTTTTTTCGACCTGGCGAATAAAGCGGTTTAAAAACCAGCCAAACAAACCGATTAAAATCACATCACGAATTTCGACCTGAGCATCTTCTCCGGCCAAACTAAAAGTAATAATTTCTTGTAGATAGTTTGATTGAGAAAGTTCAATGGCATAACTCACGCCGATCACCCAGATGGCCCAGTTAACCGGCCTTATCATGGCAAGGATCAGAGCGTCATCCCAAAAGTTTTTGGTCCGGTCAAACTTTTCGCTCACTTTGCGACTAAAAATACTCCAACTAAAGCTTAAAATCAGCGTCAGCAAAACCAAAATAAAAATCTCAGTCATCCAGGCTGACTCACCCTGAATGTCGTACAACCATTTAGTAATTACTTCCACCTTACTCTCCTGCACCGACATGTTTAACCAAACATTTTTCTATTTAACTTTTGCTGCATCTCACCCTAAATATATCCGTCATATTTCGAAGTGCTGGCCGCCTACTGCACCTTGAAATACTTTGGGTATAGGCTGCCACTGATTGCTCTGCTAGAGTGCGAATTGTGCAGCCAATATTTGATGACTTTCGCGCCACATGGGTGATAATTCAGCGAGCTGACTCAAAGCCAGTTTAGTACCCGAGGCTTTCATTGACTGAATTCTTTTTGCCGAGTCTTCGGCAAAAGGGTATTGCTCACAAAATTCTAGAACATTTTCGGCTTCTTCTGGTTGATTACAAACCAACACCATATCGCAGCCGGCTTCTAACGCACTCTCCGCTCGCTGACAATAATCGCCTGCGGTCTCAGCACCTTTCATCGACAGATCATCACTAAATACCACCCCTTCGAAGGATAAGCGTCGGCGCAATATTTCTTGAATCCAATGGGGTGAGAATCCAGCGGGTTGAGAATCAACCTGAGAATAAATCACATGGGCAGGCATAACCGCTGCCAGTTGTGGCGACAATTCAGCAAACACCCTCAAATCCTGACGCATAATGGTCTCAAAAGGACGATCATCCTCGGGTATTTCTACGTGGGAATCCGCATGTACCGTACCATGCCCAGGAAAATGCTTACCTGTCGCCTTCATACCCGCTTCCCCCATACCGCGTATGTAGGCCTGCGCCAAAGGAATAATTGCTTCGACATTCTCATGAAAAGCACGATCGCCAATCACACGGCTATCTTCACTGGCCAAATCAAGAACGGGGGCAAAACTGATATCAAAACCCGATGCAATTACCTCTAAGGCCATCAGGCGTCCATGATGATAAGCCCATAACAAGGCTTGATCATGATCTTGAGCCTGCTGCTCCAGCAAACGCAACGCTGGTAGTAAAGAGTAGCCATCTTTTAGGCGTTGTACACGTCCGCCTTCCTGATCGACAGCAATGAGCAGCGATGAATTCAAGTTCCTGATCGATTGATTCAATTCACTGACCTGTTTAGGGCTTGCGATATTGCGCGCAAACAATATGACACCCCCACAACTTGGGTGGGTTAACTTTTCTTTTTCTTCTGCACTAATGTCGGTGGACTTTAAGTCCAACATGACAGGTCCTGGCAAAGTCATACAGGGATCCAACTCGATATAGAATAAGCACCTATGCTAACCATCCAGTTACTGTAACGCAACGTTTGTCCCCCTCTCCATTAGCCATAGAATAGCCAATCCAAAAGTTTGCCAGAAAAACCCATCGGTTCTGGTTAAAACTCCATCAGATAAGGTCCGATGAAGTAAGTAATCCATAATACTGCCTTGATGTATGACCTTGATGCCGTTAATCTTTGCGAAGCTAAAAACAATCACAGTGGGTGAGTTATGAAAAAAACAACACATGCAGTTAGCCGCTGGCTCATTGCTGGTGCTGTCGCAGGCGCTTTGATCGGCTGCCAACAACCAGAGCAAAAAGTCGCCGAAAAACCCGTTGCCCCTAAAGGCCCAACGGCAGAAGACGCCGCAGCATTTGTTGCAGACGCAGAAAAGCGTTTGGAAGACAATTATGAATACATTGCCAAAGCAGCCTGGGTTGCTTCTAACTTTATTACTGAAGACACTCAATTCATCGAAGCCAAAGCTAACGAAGACTACAAATTATTGGGTATTGAGTTAGCCAATGGCGCATCAAAATTCGATGGCCTAGAACTACCTGCAGACGTCGCCCGCAAACTGAAATTACTTAAGTTAGCATTAACCTTACCTGCTCCTGCTAACCAGCCAGAAAAAGCCGCAGAATTGGCTCAGATCGAAAGTAAACTAAACGGTATGTACGGTAAAGGCAGTGATGTCTTACTGGCAGCTTCTGATACCTTAGCAACTTCTGACGATCCTGATGCCATGTTGGATGCGTGGGTCAAATGGCGTGAAGTTTCCAAACCCATGAAAGCGCCTTATACCCGCCTGGCAGAAATTGCTAACGAAGGCGCAAGAGATTTAGGTTTTGCTGACGTCGGTGCTTTGTGGCGTTCTAATTACGATATGGAGCCCGATGCGTTTGCCGCCGAAATGGATCGCGTATGGGGACAAGTTAAACCATTGTACGACGCCCTCCACTGCCACGTTCGTGCCAATCTAAACGAGAAGTACGGTGATGAAGTAGCGAAAAACTCAGGAACCATTCCTGCGCACTTGTTAGGTAACATGTGGGCACAACAATGGGGTAACATCTATGATCTGGTTGCTCCTGAAGGTGGCAGCAGTGTTGATGTGACAGAGCGCCTGAAAGCCAAAGCTTATACTTCTAAAGGCATGGTTCGTGAAGCAGAAGGTTTCTTCACTTCACTAGGTTTCGAGCCACTACCCGATACTTTCTGGTCACGCTCTTTGTTTGATAAGCCACGTGATCGCGATGTGGTTTGTCATGCCAGCGCCTGGGACTTTGATAGCGACGATTATCGTATAAAAATGTGTATCCAAATCACTGGAGATGAGTTTAATACCATTCACCATGAGATTGGACACAACGTTTATCAGCGTGCTTACAACTTGAAGCAGCCCATGCTTTATCGTGGTAGCGCCAACGATGGATTCCATGAAGCCATTGGTGATACCGTTGCTCTGTCCATCACGCCTAAGTACTTAAAACAAATTCACTTGATTGACGAAGAGCCGGATGCGTCTGGCGACTTGCCTTTCTTAATGCGTATGGCAATGGATAAGGTAGCCTTCTTACCATTTGGCCTGATGGTTGATAAGTGGCGCTGGAAAGTATTTAGCGGAGAATTAAAGCCAGAAAACTACAACGCTGGCTGGTGGCAGTTACGTAAAGACTATCAGGGTATTCACCCTCCTGTTGAGCGTACCGAAGAACACTTCGATCCCGGTGCTAAGTACCATATCCCAGGTAACACACCTTATTCGCGTTACTTCCTTGCACACATTTTACAGTTCCAGTTCCATCGCGAGCTTTGTAAAATTGCAGGCCATGAAGGCCCACTGCATCGCTGCTCTATTTACAACAATAAAGAAGCGGGCAAAAAGCTTATTGCCATGTTAGAAATGGGTCAAAGCAAGCCATGGCAAGAAGCTTTGGCTGCAATGACTGGCAGCAAAGAAATGGATGCGACGGCTGTTATCGATTACTTTGCCCCACTCAAAACCTGGCTTGACGAGCAAAACAAAAATCGTCAGTGCGGTTGGTAGCTTAATCACAAAAAAAGACTCGCCCTGGCGAGTCTTTTTTGTTTTGACTTAAGAACAGTTGCTCCTATAAAAACTCTCATTGTGAAACGACTAAAATGAGTACATAGATTGCACCAGGATTTTATACCCAAAGTATTTCAAGGTGCAGCCAACACCGCTGCACCTTGAAAGGCGACGGATATATATTCCAATCACAATGAGTTAACCCACGGAAACACATTGTTTATGCAATTCACCAAAGAACACTTTATTGATCTTTGCCAAGCGTCTAGCACAAGCGCTTACGACGCATTTAAAGAGCTTATTCGACAATTATCTAACGACAACACTCGTAGTGCAGCGCTGGATCTGGTTCAGCAACTAAAAACGAACGCCAGTGACTACACCTTAGAGCAACATAGCTTCCGATTATTTCCTCAAGTTATTCTCGACCATCACGACAAACAACACACCCTGTGGTTATTTCAATTTCCGAGTACCTTTGAACCAGAAGATTGGTCGTTTACTTTTTACGAAGGCTTAGTTCGTTATCCCGACAACGAATTTTACCAACGAACCATGACCGAACTCGGCTGTGGTATTGGTTGGATCACCATTGCACTGGCTCTTCGTTATCGCCCTCAAATGATTGTCGGCGTCGATATTAATCCCAAAGCCATCACCTGCGCTCAATTAAATCTATTAGTTAATGCCTTTAATGAACAAGGCGAAGCCCTGCTCATTGATGATAACCGTGGTCTTCTGGATTGCGTGTCTTTTTATCAATCGGATCTCTTGTCTCACTTCGATGGTAAGAAAAATCACTTTGATTATATTATTGGTTGTATTCCACAGGTATTGAACCCAGAACCTGAAGTGATGGAAACTCTGGTAGCCGAAACCGCCAACGATGACTATTTGCTGTCGTTATCTAATTATTGCGCCGTTCAAGGCTACATTGAAGATCAGTTTGGATTAGGATTGATTGCTAAAGCCGTTGAGCAATCGATTTGTTTAGTCAAACCCCAAGGCAAGTTGATTTTAAATCTTGGCGGGCGACCCGGTCAGGCAGTCCTCGAACGACTGATAAAACGCCGCGGGTTTAATCTCCGTCGCATCTGGCAAAACCATGTAAAACAAGCAGCCGACACCGACATTGATGCTCTGGTTGCCATCGAAGAAACTACCGGTCATAAATTCGAGTTTTATATTAATCCCGATGACAGTACTCCTATTACAGCAACCACCGCAGCAGATTATGCACGGGCTGATGGCAAAATTTTTCATACGGTTGATGTGTATGAGGCTCAACTCAACTATCCAGAAGCGGTAAAAACACTCTACCAAAGTTTACTCAATTACGGTAATGACAAACTTAAAAGCGCCGTAGACTTAACCATAGAAAATCCCGAGCTGGCAGAAGAACGTTATTCTTTTATTGCGCATCTGTCTCTTTGGTTGCAATCAATTGATGCTTTTCCTTATGAAAGCACCAAAGGTATTACTTACTTTCGCCAACAAATAAAAGAGTTTTTGCGTTACTACCATCATGTAGAAGCTCATGAAGATAACATTTTAATTACGCCCGGACGCAAAGAGTTTATTACCAACCTGTTAAATAGTTGTGAACTGCCATTGGTATTTATGGACAGCGAAAGTAAATCGCGTATCACCAATAGTCACTTGCCCGCCGATACTCGCCTACTGGAAGTGCCTACCAGTATCGAGTTGCAATTGCAGCTCATAGAGCAACTTAAACCCGCTGCCCTTATTACTCAGATACAAGAGCATGAGGTTCACTCGGTCCATCTGATTGAACAACTCATCAAAGTAACGGAACAGCATCAATGCCTGCTGGTGCTTGATTTATCGAACCATGTGGAGTTATCGAGCCAAACACAGAGTCATGCAATTTATCGTTGGTTAGCCAATAACTCTTTACCGCAACATCTGTTGTTGTCCATTGCGTTGATCAATAACAAGGTTTACCAAGATCTATCCCTGAACATTGTTGTATCAGCTAACCCTGATATTCAGCAATGTTTAACCGATTCTGCCGAATTATCTTATAGCCGAACTCCGGTGATCAATCAGCTGTACTACGGCCATCTGTTTGAAGAGCTTTTATTCTTTCAACGTACGCGTTTGATTCAAGACAGTGGCGACAACTCCGCCACAAAAAACGCAACCACATTAAATGCCACATCGCACGCAAAAACGGCGTTTCAACATCCTGCAATCACAGGTAACCATTTGCCTTTTGGCAGTAACACCTTGCGCATGGATTATGGTGAAAATGAACTCCCCGCACCAAGATGTTTAAAGCAGTCGGTGTTAGAGAGCTTTTTGTTGAACCAACTCCCAGCCGACGAAACATCTCCAGAAATGTCTATTCGACGTCAACTGGAACAGCGTTTTGCAATCCCTCAGTCATGGTATGCCGACATGGCGTTTAACCTGGGTGTTGCGCCCATGTACTCTACCCTGCTGTCTATTTGTCACGAACGCCAGCAAACCTTGCTGTTCCCTACTGGCTCTTACGGATATTTTGTTGCCGCTGCCGATTATTATCAGCTTAAACACTACCCCATAGAAACTCAGGAGCAGGATCACTTTAAGCTCACACCAGAGCTTTTACGTTCTACGTTAACACAGCACCCCAACGCCTGGTTATTTTTAAACGCTCCGGTCGTCAATCCTACGGGCGCTTTGTATACCAACGAAGAACTCAACGAGATAATGACTTTAGTGGCCGACATGGGTGGCACTCTGATCCTCGACACGATATTTTCTGGCTTAGAGTTTGATGCTGCAGCACAGTGGAATATTAAACAAGGTGTAGAAGCGCTGATCAATGCTGACGACGCCCGATTAATTTTGGTGAGCGGCATCGCAAAAGAATATGCCGCAGGTGGTTTACGCTTCGGATACGCCTGGTCTCATGATCGTGAACTGATGCAGCAACTGGATCGCAAAACTCATCGACGACCGCACTTTACAATGGGTTATGCGATCCGAGAAACCATTGAAGCACAGTTAACAGAAGATCCCGAGTTGATGAAATGTCTGGCCCATCAACGGCAAACCCTGTCTTCACGGGCTGAGCGACTGACAAAAGTACTGAGCGAACAAGGATGGGATGTGCTAGTGCCCAAAGCAGGTCTCTTCTTGGTAGCAAAGCCTAAAATCAGTCTTGATGCACTGGAGCAAGACCGATGGACAGAAGCAACGGACCGTATCGCACGACGTTTGTTCGATGAAACGGGTGTCGTGATTAATAACGCCACCTGGACAGGTTTGCCGGGTTATTGTCGATTTGTACTATCAATTCCCGAAGCCGACTTTGAGCAAGCGTTAGAACGACTGGCCAACTTTGAATTAAGCTCTTAAACTACAATCAGGGCAGTGTGTTAAATCCACCTGCTCTGACAACCCATAAAATAAAAAACAAACGAAGGGAAAGCTATGGCTGCAGAAATTGTCACCATGATCAAAGATGTGTCACTCTCAATCGCGGCTTTGACACTGGCTGGTGTCGCCATCGTAGGACTAAAAAGCTGGCGCAAAGAAAACAACGGAAAAGCCGAGTTCGAAGCGGCCAAGAGTTTGATTAAAGCCGTTTACAGTTTGCGCGAAGAACTCAACTATTGTCGCGCGCCTTTTGTAACGGTAGAAGAACTCCCCTCTGAGTTTGCATCGCACCGAAACCCCAGTGCTAAAGAAGAAGCCGAAGCCTGGATGCATGTGTTCAAACAACGCTGGATACCGGTTTATGAAGCCATCAAGGAATTCGATGCCTGTACGCTTGAAGCCGAAGCCTTGTGGGGAGAAAACATATCTGAGCTAACACAGGCATTACGTAAATGCGTGACTGAAGTTAACATTGCCATGGACACTTTTATCAGCGACAAAGCTTCGGGTGGCAAAGACTTCACTACCGATCCAGAGCTGGGTAAAGAAATTACCATGAAAGTCATGAATCAGAACGCCAAACAGAATGTTATGACAAAACGCATTTATCGTTGTATAGAAAATCTCGAAGACTATTTGCAGCCGTTTTTAAATCGTCGATAGTTTTACGCAATCAGGCCATCCACAAAGCGGTTTAGAGCAAACTGACTTTGTGGCCGCATCGCAGTAAACTCCATGTTGGCAGTATGACCAAAGGTATTCGACATGGTGGATGACTTTAATACTTTGGCATACACCTCACCGAGTTGCTCGCCAAACAAACTGGATGACAACGGAAATTTAATGTCGGTGTAAGGCTCTAACTTAATGGGAGTAAAGGCCTTCATTCCATGGTAACTCAAATCCAATATTTCTCCGTGGTACTCTTCTCTTAATACGGTGGGTCCAGCAACACACTGAAAAGACAGCGGCATGTGAACTTCTACCCGTGGGCTTTTTCTTTCTTCACGACGGGGCACAATCATCGGGTTAGGACGTTGGGTTTTTAGTAATTCAAACAATCGAACAGGCTGTGATACGCCCTTAAGAAATACTCGAGAAGGATCCGCAACTTTAACGAATCCTTGGGTACGCTCATAGGTCGCCTCAGACAATAATATCTGCCCCCGTAAGCTATGGGCTTCTACCCTGGCCGCCATATTTACCGTCTTACCAATCACGGTTTTTTCGTTGTGTGACGAAGAACCTATGCATCCGGCAATCACTTCGCCAGAATGAATGCCGATGCCAATATATAAGGGCGGCATCTTATCAACGGCATTTTTGTGATTAAGAGAGTTGAGCGATTGTTGCATGCTGACCGCACAGGCCACAGCATTCTGAGCGGCAATATTGGCCTGTTGCTGCGCAGGCCCATCCACGTGATCACCATCAAAAACAGCAAGAATGGCGTCCCCCATAAATTTATCCACCGTTCCGTGAAACCGATGAACCTGATCAACCATCTCGGAGAAAAAGCGATTCAGCAACAGGATGGTCATTTCTGGCTCGAGTATTGATGACAATTGCGAGAATCCTCGAATATCAGCAATCAATACCGTAACCTGCTTACGTTGGGCGGGTATCTTCTGGGTCTCAGCATTCTCCATAGAACAGTCACTACCTTATTAGCAATCGAAAGTTATTCGCCTCAGGCAGAACGCCTTTGTAGCGCAACTCTATTAAGCCTAGTCCTTTTTAACTCTGGGCAGATATTTTATTTTTGAATAAATGCCGACACTTTTATGAAGTAACGATAAGAACAGAGGAGCTTATAACAAAGCTAAGAGAAAACCGGCCCCAAATGTTGAGGCCGTAGATAGACTTGAGTGTTGCTGCCGTGGTTGTCAGCCAACCATCAGCAGCAGCTAGTTCACCTTAAATTGGTTCACATTTTCCAGCAAGTTTGAGGCCAGAGCATTAAGTCCCTCGGACTGCGATGCAACTTCCTGTGCTGTGTGCGAAGACTGCTCCGCCACTCTCGCAACCTGCGTCACCACATCAATAATATGTCGAGTATTGACCGAAAGCTCTTCGGCAGCACTGGCAATCTGGTTATTCATATCGCTGATAGAAGCCACTTCGCTGGCAATTTCGTCCAGAGACTTTCCTGCCTGTTGAGCCTGCTCCATGCTACCTGCCGCACCTGAGTTACCGCTCTCGATGGCCGCCACCGCCTTACGAGCGCCCTCTTGCACTCTTTCGATCACAACCTGAATTTCTTCAGTAGACGATTGAGTTCGACTGGCCAGAGTCCGTACCTCGTCGGCAACCACCGCAAACCCTCGTCCTTGCTCTCCGGCTCGTGCTGCCTCAATGGCCGCATTTAACGCTAGCAGGTTGGTTTGCTCTGCAATGCCTCGGATCACATCCAGCACCGAACCAATGCTGACACTGTCTTCTTCTAACTGGTTAATCACCTGAGTGGCCGTTTCGATTTCTCCCACCAGTTGCTGAATAGCTCCTATCGTATTATTAACGTCACTCAATCCCGTTTTTGCCGCAGTATCGGCACTGTTGGCATTCATCGCCGCAGAGGATGCGCTTTGAGCAACATCACTCACAACCGTTGATGTCTGTTCGAGGGACTCTACTACCGTCCCGCGTTCTCGTTTCTGTTGTTCCATGGTACCCAATGAGCGATCCGAAATACCCGCCAGATCCGCTGCGGCCATATTCAGTAGCTCCGACTGCTCCCTGAAGGTGCGCATGGAATTTAATAACTTATCACCAAACTGGTTAAAGGTTCGCGCGGTTTCGGCAAATTCGTCACTGCCTTTATCATCCAGTCGCGCCGTTAAATCACCTCGAGACATCTGCTCGATACTATCCGAGAAACCTTCTAAACGGGCACTGACAAAACGCTGATACACCCATAACAATGTGACACAAATAATCACCAATACACCGATCAAGATCAGCACAACATTGGTACCTATCTCATAACTCATGGCTATTTTGTCTTCGATGGGTATCGCCACCTCCAAAACGCCTCGAACATCCCCGAGCTTCCAACCCTTTCTGGGGGTTTCTGGATGAGAGTTATGACAATCCACACAGGCCTGAGCGGCCATGGTATCGGCAATCGCCACTCGCAATGAGGCTTTGCCATCAATCTGGGTGGTTTCACTGAACACTTGCTTTGGGTTTTGTAATAAAAACTCCCATGCGTTACGCTCAAAATCCCCCAACGAACGCTGACTGCGATTAGGGAACGGATACTGGCTGTATAACCGAACAGACATTCCTTTCTTTTTTAATTCATCACTCAGTTCATGAATCATAGTGGCTGGCAAAGGGATCCGTCCGGACTGTTTGTGGTCATAGTGAGGTTTTAAATTGGAATCACTGAGCACCGGGGCGACGACATTTTTTGTGTAGTAAGCTCGCAATGTCTTAAACTGCTGCACGGTATTTTGTGCTGATGCAATCGCGTCTTTAATAGCTCCGGCCTTGATTGACGAAGGAATAATAAACATCATGGCTACCGCAGCAACAATGACGATCACCAATACCGGTCCAAATAATCTCCAGAACAAACTCTTTAACGACAACACCTTTTGACAACTCCTATTTGTTAATTTCTGTTGCGGCTGGTCTGCTTATTTATCGTCCAGCACTCATTAGCGGCGCTCATTTCTGACAAATGACAATTGTCATTAAACATCTGTGACAAATCACTCTACTCATCACGGCATCAATAAGACACAATAGGCTCAGTAGTTTGGAGGAGAGCCTTATGACAATTAATGCCTGTGTATCAGTACAGGGACTCAGCAAATCTTATGGTGATGTTAGAGCATTGCAAAACATCGACTTTATTATTAATCCTGGCGAAATTGTGGCGCTACTGGGAACTAACGGAGCTGGCAAAACCACCTTTATTAACTCCCTGCTAGGTCGCGTGAAGTATGATTCGGGTAGCGTAAAAGTATTCGGCAAAGCTCCCGGTCATCTCGATGCTCGTCGTCGCACAGGTACTGTTTTACAATCCACAAAAATGCCAAATACTCTGACAATTAAAGAACATATTGAGCTATTTTCAAGCTATTACTTAAATCCTCTGCCGTTAGAATCCGTTTTGGAGAAAGCCAATCTCGTTGGACTTGAACAGCGACGCTTTGACGCGCTTTCGGGAGGACAACAACAACGTTTATTTTTTGCTTTGGCTATTTGTGGACAACCCGAACTGGTTTTTCTGGACGAGCCAACTGTTGGCCTCGACGTTAACTCTAGAAGAGATTTCTGGAATTGCATTCGACAATTATCAGCAGAAGGATGCGCCGTATTACTGACCACCCATTATTTAGAAGAAGCCGATGTACTCGCCGATCGCATCTCATTACTTAACAATGGAAGCATCAGTATGGAGGGTACGCCGGAACAAATTAAATCTCATCTCGGTGGTAAACGGATCCGCTTTCGTAGTCCTCATAAGCCAGAGGACTTCAACACACTGCCAGATGTTAGTCAGAGTCGTCAGCGTGGCGACTACATCGAGTTACAATCCACTCATGCAGAACACACCCTCAAGCATCTGTTAAACCGCGAAGCCAAGATAACGGACTTAACGGTTACCGAAGTTTCACTCGAAGATGCCTTTATTCATTTAACGGAAGAATCGCCAACTACCCCTTATCAGGAGGCCGTGTGATGAGCCAGTCATTTACTTTTAATCAAAGGTTGCGTCTTTTCTCACTAGAAACCCAAAGCGAATTCTTAAAAGTAATTCGCATGCCTGCTTTTGCACTCCCTAGTTTGGCATTTCCTCTGATGTTTTATGTTTTCTTTGGTTTAATATTTAACCGTGGTGGCATGAGCGGTCAGATGCCTGCTTACCTGATGGCGACCTATGGTGTTTTTGGCATAATTGGCCCTGCTCTTTTTTCTTTTGGCGTTAACATAGCGGTAGAAAAAGATCACGGCTGGTTAGCACTAAAACAAGCCAGCCCGATGCCCATCTCGGCCTATTTTGTATCAAAAATACTGACCGCTATGATGTTTGCTTTAATCATCACCATGGCCTTGTTTAGTCTTGCGGCTATTTTTGGTGACGTACGATTAAGCCGATCAGAATGGGCGATGACTTTGCTGGTTTTGTTGCTGGGCGTACTTCCTTTTTGTACCCTCGGCTTATGGTTAGGTCTGCAACTGAAAGCACAGGCGGCTCCAGCCGTTGTTAATTTGCTGTATCTTCCAATGGCCTTTTTATCTGGCCTTTGGATCCCCATCGATTACTTTCCAGACTTTTTGCAAAAAGCTGCGAATCTGCTGCCCGCTTTTCATTTAGCACAACTGACACTAAAAGTTCAGTCGCTGGACATTGGCCAATCCTGGATGATTCATCTCGCAGCACTGGCAGCAATGACAGCTATTTTTCTGGCGCTTGCTACACGCGCTTTCCATCGAATATCAAACAACTAAATCGATAGCGCTCGTTTTTGTTTAAGCGAGCGCAACAAGTTTATTGCAAGAGACATTTTTTATGCGCCCTATAATAACTGCCTTAATCATATTGGCTTTGGTAACCGGTTTTATTTTTCTGTTGCCAACACCCACCGAAGAAAAAACAACCTCCAAGAGCGGCAAGACAGAAGCCTCCTCTTTTCGCTTAACGAACATCCATCTGTTTGATGGCCAGCAATGGATACCCAATACTCAAGTTACTGTTATCAACGGTCATATCGCCAACAATGATTCACAACAAAGCTTGCCAGTTGTTGATGGCGAACATGGTTATCTGATACCCGGGTTAATCGATGCTCATACCCATACCTGGGGAGAAGCTTTGCAGCAAGCCCTTAACTTTGGTGTCACCACAGAATTGGATATGTTTACTGACTATCGCTTTTTGCAGCAACATAAAACGCAACGAGATAATGTCGATCAGGTTAAACAGGCAGATCTTTTTTCTGCTGGCACTTTAGCAACCAGTCCTAAAGGACATGGCACTGAGTATGGCATTCCGGTGCCAACACTAACAAGTCCCGACGAAGCAGAAGCTTTTGTGCAGGCCAGACTAAAAGAAGGCTCAGACTATATCAAGATCGTCTATGATAGAACCCACGAAAAGAGCCATTTTACATCCATTGACAAAGCAACCATGAGCGCTCTGATCACAGCAGCACATAAGCACAATCGATTAGCCGTCGTACATATTAGTAATATGAATTCAGCTCTGGATGCCGTCGAGGCAGGTGCCGATGGATTGGTCCATACTTTTGCCGACCAAGCTGTCAGTGACGAATTATTAACGGCATTAAAAAAGCAAAACACTTTTGTGATCCCGACCCTTTCGGTCATTGCCTCTTTTGCAAACCAACAAAGAGGTCAAGCGTTAATTGATGATCCAACACTTTCTTCTTTGGTTACGCCTTCAATCAAGCAAAGTTTACTGCAATCTTTCTCCTTTGGTGATCACGGCAACCATACCTTTGCCAATGCGCTCGATAATACGCGAAAAATGCATCAGGCTGGCATCCTCCTGTTAGCGGGGACCGATGCACCTAATCCCGGCACCGCTCATGGGATCAGTATGCATGACGAAGTCGAGCTATTAGTTGATAGTGGCCTGTCACCCACAGAGGCCTTGACCGCGGCAACCTTCAATGCAGCCAACGCCTTTGGTTTAACCCAACGAGGTCACTTAAAACCTGGCGCTCGAGCCGATATGATTTTGCTCTCTGCCGATCCAGCCAAAGACATCAAGCACACCCGCGCAATCAAAACCATCTGGAAGAATGGTTATGTACACACCATCGAAAAAGATAAAGAAGTCAGCGAAGTCGCGCTAAAAAATAATGGTGTTGTCAGTCATTTTCCCGATGCCAATCTACAACCACAAAATGGATTGGGATTCAGTGCCACATCTGACAACATGATGAAAGGCAACTCGACGGCTTCTATTAACTGGGTTGCTGAAGGCTGTCAGGATGCAGGCGCCTTAGCCGTTAAAGGAACCGTCGGTAATCAGTTTCCTTTTCCCTGGGCGGGAGTCTTCTTTATGCTGGGAGAGTCTATGCAAAAAGGCGTTAATCTAACCGCACAAAAAAGCATTGAGTTTCAGGTAAAAGGGCAACCGGGACAATATCGCCTGATGGTTTTCACCCGAGACTCGCAACGTCCGGCAGAAGTAGGTTTTGAAGTTTCTGCGCAGTGCCAACCAATACAAATAGATTTCGCTCAACTGGATGCTGTCGACTGGGGCAATGTCACTGGTTTTGCCTGGGTTGCAGGCAAACAACAGTCAGACTTCCATTTCACATTAGATAACATTGTTATAAACTAACTGAACTCCCTCTGACTCACCATCAGAGGGCAAACTTTTTTATCCAGGCCAAATAGACTATGACGCAAACATCGGGTTCTTTCTGGAAAAGCATCCATCAAACTTTATTACCTTCTGATACCAGAACCAACTACCTGCCCTATATTTGGCTTATTTATTTGGTATTTTATTTATTTGGTTTATTTAGCCAGTCGCTTGCGTCATGGGAAGTTTCAATTGGCTTATTGGGCATGCTGGTTTTTCTGGTGCTGTATTTTCGTACCTACTGGTCAACCCGAAAAACGCTTAGCTTTTATATCGCAGCCATCACGTTACTCGGATGTGCTTTATCTGATTTAACGACCGGGGCAAACGTATATTTTATTTATGCAGCCTCTTTTTGCTCTCGCTATAACAATCCTAAAAAAGCTGCCTTTGTTGTTGGCTTAATTATCGTTTCGATTGTTGCGACCTCCTGGTTACTCAACCAACCCGTATACTTCTTTATGCCTGCCATTTTCTTTTCCATCATGATTGGCGGCTTAAATATATACTCCAATGAAATTGAGCGAAAAAATCAGGAATTAAAACTCTCTCGAGAAGAAGTTAAACATCTGGCCAAAACAGCCGAACGCGAACGCATTGCCCGTGATTTACATGACTCAATTGGCCATACTTTATCGATGCTCACCATGAAAGCGCAATTGGCTCACAAGCTCATGGACATTGATAAAGATAAAGCCCGACAAGAAATTAAAGATCTTGAGTCAATAAGCCGAGATGCACTGGCACAAATTCGAGAAGCCGTCAGCGGCTATCGACAAAAGGATCTCAATACCGAACTGGCTAACGCGCAACTGATGCTTAAGTCAGCCGATATCGAACTCAGCTATCGTGTCGATTGTTCAGAACTCGCCGAATCGGTTAATTCAACACTCGCCTTTATTGTACGAGAAGCCGTAACCAATATCGTTCGTCACTCCAATGCAACCAGTTGCGAAATTGTATTAACCAGCGAAAAACAACGCACCCTTCTTAGCATTCATGACAATGGTCAACTAAAAAGCATTCATGAAGGTAATGGCATAGAGGGTATGAGAGAAAGAGTTGAAAAGTTAACGGGAAGTTTTGACTATATGACTGACAATGGATTTAAACTGCTTATCAACCTGCCGGAACAACACCGATGATTCGAATTTTGATTGCCGAAGATCAAGGGATGCTGTTAGGTGCACTCAGTGCCCTCCTCGACCTTGAAGAAGATTTCACCGTGATCGCCAAAGCCAATAACGGACAAGAAGCGCTTGAGCTGGCACGTGAACACCTACCTGACATTGTACTAACCGACATAGAAATGCCTCAGATGACGGGTATAGAACTCGCACAATCCATTCAGCAGGAAGCATTAAAAACCCAAGTGATCATCTTAACAACCTTTGCTCGATCAGGTTACTTGCGCCGTTCAATGGATGCTGGCGTAAAAGGATATCTACTCAAAGACGCTCCCAGTGACGAATTAGCCCATGCCATTCGACGAGTGATGGCTGGTCGCAAAGTGATCGCTCCAGAACTCATTACCGAAGCCTGGGAGCAATCCGATCCACTGACAGATAAAGAACGGCATGCTTTAAAGCTCGCTTTTGATGGTCTAAAAACAGAACAGATCGCTGAACAAATGTGTCTTTCGCCGGGTACTGTTCGTAACTATCTCTCCAACGCCGCCAGCAAGCTGGATGCCAATAATCGTATTGAAGCGGCTCGAATAGCCAGACAAAAAGGATGGTTATAAATACTAGGTGATCAATAGTTAACCATCTGCTAGACTGTCAGTTTTTTATACATCTAGTCATTTGAGGGAAGTGGTATGAACCTGTTTTGGTCTCCCTGGCAGTCTGAGGCTAGTCGCCAAATTAGTACTCATTTAAACGAGTCTGAGAAAAAACACCTTACAAAACTGAGCCTTGCACTAGGCGTGTGGATTTCTCTATCCGTAAACAGCGTCATGTTTGCCATTATTTTTGGTGCAGGCTATCCCTATATTGGTTTAGTGATTCCTGGTGCTATTGTAGCCATTATTGGCTATCGCTATCTATTGAAGCGCATCAACCAATTTCAACTTCAAACTCAATATGCACAATCTCATGGCATCACGATGGAGCAGCTACTTCACCAACCGCGAACTAAACGCCCTTTTTAGCACCCAAACAAGCACTACTTAAAAAAGTAGCATCATTTAAAATAGTAGGTTAGTATAGAGCCACGTCTACTAATGGACGATTCCGATCATCATTTTACGAGGAACGAAAAATATGACGGCTCTACATACTCCCCCCCTCAAAGGAAGAGGCATCAGTGATAATGTACAGCACCGATTTAGCCATCAGTCTGTTGAAGCACCGGACGATGTCTGGTGGTATCAAGAAGGCGATCAACCGGCTAACACAACTCAGTTAATAGAAGAAAAAGCCAAATCCATTATCAGTACCAATCAGTCGAGTGATGTGCCTTTTGAACAAAGCATCAATCCTTATCGAGGCTGTGAGCATGGCTGTGTCTACTGCTTTGCGCGTCCATCTCATGCTTATTGGGATTTTTCGCCAGGTTTCGATTTTGAATCCAAGATAATCTATAAATCGAATGCCGCAGAATTACTCAGAGCCAAGTTTGATAACCCTCGATATCAATGCACTCCGATAGCGCTGGGTGTGAATACTGATGCTTACCAACCAGTAGAGCAACAACTCGAAATTACACGAGATATACTCAAACTTATGGTGGAGTACCAACATCCGGTAACCATCATCACCAAGAGCAAACTCATTTGCCGAGATATTGATTTGCTATCTCAGCTGGCCGAGAACAATCTGGTTTCTGTGGCCATGAGCATGACGAGTTTGTCTAATCATCTAAAAAGAATAATGGAACCACGTGCAGCTAGCCCCAAAGCCAGACTGCAAACCATTGAAGAACTCAACAAACACCATATTCCAACCTCGGTGATTGTTGCTCCTGTTATTCCTGGGATTAATGACAGTGAGATGGAATCATTACTCAGAGCCTGCAGCGATGCGGGAGCTTCTGTCGCACGCTATATATTGTTGCGTCTACCCTACGAAGTAAAACCTATTTTTGTACAATGGCTACAGCAACATTTTCCGTTTCGTAAAAAGAAAGTACTCAATTTTTTGACCGAAATGCGTAATGGCAAACTTAACGAAAATCGATTTGGTTATCGTATGTCTGGCGATGGCATTTATGCAAAACTGTTTAAACAAAGATTTAAAGTTGCTTGTCAAAAAGCAGGTCTTAATCAACATGATTATAACCAACTCGACACAAGCCATTTTAGCAATGAAGCTCAACGAGAAGCCTCTCGGCAAATGAGCTTACTTTAATGTATTTCAAAGTGCAGATAGGCGGCCAGCAAGCGAGTCCCCTGAGCTTAGATACACTAAGTGATTGGGGTGAGTGCGCACAGCGCTGCACCTTGAAAGGCGACGGGTATATTTGTTTCAGGCACAAAAAAGGCGCTTTATGTAAGCGCCTTTTTTAACAAACTGCTTTTAATTACCAGAACCGATAAGTCACACCGGCATAGCTGTGACCACCCTCGACTTCATGATCGGTGGCACCACCATAGAAGCTTAAATCTTCGTTCCAGTGATATACGGCTTCAAGACCATAGTCATTCGCATCGTCCCCTTCATATATAGGACTATTAATACCATAATGAGCACTGAGCTTTAAGCCTTGCATCAACTCATATTTGTAACTCAGTTTAGTGTAATTGGTATCTGCATCATCATCTTGATGGTAAGTAAGCAGTACATCTTTATAAGTAATCCCAACATACACTTCGTTAGTGTAACTTTTGGTTAAAGGATTAATGACAATACCACCATCAGGGCTAAAGTAACGTTTAAAGCCAAATACGTAGTCAAATCCGTCAATGCTTTTAGAGCGATAATCGAGTGACGCTTCACCGCGCATTTTCTTATCACCCAAAAAGTTTTCGTAAGAAGTCGCGAAGAAACGATAAGACCAACCTTTGTCATTTGAAATATGCAAAGTGGCCTGCAAATCACCAGATTTGTCACTTAAACTGCGACCACGAAAAATTTGATTACTGACTAACGAGACATCTGCTCCATACTGAATATCTTGAGCAAATAAAGAGGGACTCAAAACGCCCAAACACACACACCCTAATAATCGAATAGAAAACGTCATACGGCCTTCCGTTAAGCTTAATTGATATCTCTTAAAACAGCAGAATACATAAATGCCAAACGCCTCAGTTCTGATGACCAAAAGCGAGCCTGTAATACATTAAGAGAAAGTTCTTGTTATTCACTTAAACGCCAGTATACCCCGAAATGGTCTTTCATTGCCTCACGAAATCGCGACAATATCAATTTCATCACAGGCTTGCAGAAGATAGTTCATTTTTTAATCTTTCTTTATATCAACGAACTCTTTTCTCTCACTGACCAAGATGTGCCATCACCACAGCAAAATGCTAACTGGTACGCCTATACAACATAACTCAAATTCCGATATTTGTTGGTTTTCTTAATCTTAAATAAGCGATAAAAAGAAACCATAAACAATCCTGCGTTGGCTTTCTCCAAACCCAGATCAAATGTGACATTATTATGATAATCCGTATAAATATCTCATATTCACACTTCCAAATTACCCACTTTGTGGTAATATCGCGCCCAATCTGGTTTGACCAGTCTGCATATTAACTTTGTTGTATCGCACTCGTCTCTGCACACATTCTGGTTGGCAAGTACATCAACCTAGGCTAACAGAACGTTAAGAGAAGTGACTATACAACTTTACTTTGGAATCACTATTAATGAAAACTCTTATCGCTGCCTTTGCCGCAACAATAGCACTGAGCACTTCGGCGCAAACAATCGAACGCCCTCAGTTTATTAACCAACTATCGGTAGACACTTGCAGCACTTCTCCCGCTCACATCCTTGTTGATACCGCAAAAACTCAATTTGACCTGGCTCACGCACTCAGCTTTTCGTGGATCGCTTTGCAAACGTTAGATACTGACCCCAATAGCTACGACGACGATAAAGACGCTGATCTGGCCAAAGCTCAGGAACAATGGGGATTAAGTAACATCAAAATGTTTGATAATCAGCGCTGGAATGTTCGCGCCATGATTACCGATTACGAAGGTGACGTTTTTCTGACTTTTCGCCACACAGACTCAAACCTTAACTGGCTACTCAACGCCGATTTTGGGTTATGGAATTTCGACCACAGCTTCGCGCTGAATAGAAAAGTTCATCACGGCTTTGCAACCATGCTAGGCTCTGTGTGGACAGATGTTGTTAGCGAATTGCAGGCACGCACTCAAGATGGTCAAAAAGTTCATATCTTTGGCCACAGTTTAGGTGGTGCTTTAGCCTTGTTGTCTGCACCAGGGTTAAAGCTTGAAGGCATCGATGTTGCTCAGGTTTACGCCACGGGCTCTCCCAAAGTAGGAAGCCTCGATTGGGTTGCAGATGCTAACCAGATCATGGGCAGCACTCCCGTTTATCGAGTAACCAATACACAAGATTTGTTTTCTCGCATTCCTGTTGGCGAAACGTCACTTGATGAATTCCGCGAGCTGTTTTCTTTTATACCCAGTATTTTTACGGGTTTGTTGGACAAAATAAGATATCAAATGCCTTATGGTTTATTTGGTAGCCATGTTTCTATGGTTGACGAACAAACTCTGGTGTTTGCTGACGCACTCACCAATGATTACGAAGAACAAGCCTATTGGCAGGGTATCGCGAATCAATTTAGAGACATTGACGAGAACAGCAACAACATCGTCGATAATGTACAACAAAAAGCAGGCGTGATTACTACCAACTTAGGTGTGCACTTAATGCGAAAAGAAAATGACGGTTATACCTGTACTATGACCAAACTGCTAAAAGCAGGTCAATAAAACTTCAAAAACAAAGCATTGCCAGATACCCATTGGCGATGCTTTGCTTAAGCTCAAAACAAATCAATCATTCATTGCCTGTTGATGCTCTCGAATCATTTCGATAAACACTTTCGGCTCAGGTCTTATTCGATAATTATCAGTGAGATCCACAAAGATAATTTTGTTATTTTTGTCCGTAGCCAAAACCGTGGGCAATACAGTATCCGACTCATACCCTAATAACTCCATTCCTTTTGGTGTCCCCTGCTGAGCATAGATTCCTAACTGTTTGGCAGTGTTACCGGCCTCATCCTGCATAAAATAAAAAGGCACGTCATACTTAGCCGCCAACTTTACAGTAAATTTATGAGGTTGAGGGCTTACCAGTACAATATGAAATCCCATGGCATTCAGTTGTTGATACTGCAAAGCAATTTCGTCGATTTGTGCCATACATAAGGGGCACCAGTTACCGCGGTAAAATAGAATCAGCTTTTGCCCAGGCAACCATTGATTAACTTCAACCTTTTGGCCTTCTATCGTGATCAACTCAAAGTCAGGTAATGTTTTTCCTGATACCAATAACTCATTAGACTGTCGATCAAGGTGCGAATACCAAAAAATATACAAGCTACTGCCAATAATAGGTAACCCCACACCATAGAGAATGGCAGGGACTATGGTGTTATGACTCATTACAATGGCCAGGCCCAATCCCCATTGGGTGATATGCAGAATAATTAAACGCCCAGTACGAGCCGTCGGAAACAAAAATAAGCGAGCAAAAAAGCCAAGCATCACACCATTAGCCAACAGCACTAATAGCCAAAATGCAGAAAAGCTTAGGAACAAGTGATAGAGCGATTGAGAAGTGGTGACAACAAGAAGAGTTAAATAGACAGAGATAAACAGTGATTTTAACATTTTGATTGCAAGACAATGACAGGTGACTTTTAGAGTCGCGAATCAAAGGCCCGTTACATTCACAACCACAATAAAATATCGATTATCTTGCACTCTACCAATAGCCATTGTTGATAATCAAACTCACGAAAAAGATAACCAAGCTTACCCATAAAAAATAGCGATTGAATTTTTGTCGTGCCTGATACATGGTCATGCTTTTCTCCTCAGGTTAATGTTTATCAAACCACTAACGAGTAAAGAGCAAAGATCATTCCATATCGAAAAGCTAGGGATAAAGCGGTATTCTGACTCACCAATTCTCCCGAAAAGAGGAAACTTACTTTTTTCGGGAGAATGAATCGGACTTATGAGATGGCGTAATGTCGATCAATTTCATCAATAAAAGATACGGGCTCAGGTCGTTCTCGATAGTTATCGGTTAAATCGACATAAAAAATCTGACCATCATTGTCCGTCAGAATCACCGTCGGATAAACCGTCTCGCTATCATAGCCTAATAACTCAATCCCTTTTGGCATGCCTTCTTTTGAAGATATCTTTAGTTGCTGCGCGACTTTATTTTCTTCATCGACCAAAAAGTAGAAAGGCACTTTTAATTTTTTGGCTAAAGCAAAGGTATAACTTGGAGGTTGCGGGCTTACCAGAACAACATCCACTTCGCGCTCCCTAAACTCTTTGGCATTTTCTGCCAGACGTTTAATCTGAGCCATACAGATAGGACACCAATTACCGCGATAAAAAACAATTAAGGTGATCCCTTCAAAGGCTTGCCTAAAACTAACACTTTGCCCTTCAATATCTTTAAGCTCAAAATTTGGCAATCTGGCTCCGACCTTTAATATGTTATTGCTACCCCGCTCAAGTTTTGAGTACCAATAAATATAGAGACCGCTGCCAATTAAGGTAACACCAATACCATAATAGATCCCGACTAACCAATGCCCCGTTAAATAGCCCACGGCCAATAGCAGAATAGCCGTAGCCACTTCCCACACATATAAAGGTGTCAGGTTTAGGTTATAGGTCGAAAAATACGGTGTCATATTAATCGATAAGAAAAAAATAAGCATGGGCAAAGTAGCCGCTAACACTACAATCCACACGTACGAAAAATCGCTGATAATGAAGTAGGATGCATGAATTGGAGCCAGCATCAGTAACATCATATAGACCGAAATAAATAAAGATTTCATTCTTGCCCACACTAACAGTTCGTTTACCCCACTCTTAGCACTTGTACACTAATTGTACAAAACACTAAGATAAACATAACTAAGTAACATCTCTCGAAAAAAAGTTGCGCCTACTTAATAAAAAAATCGTTTAACATCGAGATAACGGAGCTAATACACAGACAGCCCCAAACAAACACAATGGCCATGCCTTCTTCATACCTATCCCTTTGATTTTATTCGTTCTATATTAATTAAGATTACTTATTATCCAAATTAGGGTGAAAAATCAACCTAAGTCATAATAACTCACAATGCTATCGGTCTCTTGGCTCCCCTTACTACTTAATTAATAGGCAGTCTTGTTTGTTCACGTGGGCCATCACGGCTAACTCCGAACAAAAAAACACCGATGCAATCAAAAGGGTTAAAATGAATGAGCGATAAACCGTTTTTTGTCGCATTCCGTCGACTTTTACGGATTTTTGATTGTCTTTCCTACGCAGCTTGGTTAATTTAGCGCAGGCTAAGCAGTCGCTCCGAAGCCCTGATAAATAAAGGTGTACAAAGCGTTTTACTTTAGCTTCTTCTAATATGATTTAGGTTAACTATTCGGCAAAAGTATGTGGAAAGACAACAACAGTAGTTATGGGTGGACCTCCATTCTTTTTCATTGGTTATCAGCCCTGGCAGTCATTTTTTTGTTTGGCCTGGGCTTTTGGATGGTTGAGCTCGACTACTACCACACTTGGTATAACCGTTCTCAGTGGCTCCATGAAGGAATGGGTCTTCTGGTGCTATTTTTTACCTTGCTTAGACTGATATGGCGCTCTGCACAACCCAAAATATCTCCTGTTGAGACTGGCATAACCGCCCTTTTGGCCCAATGGACCCATCGATTGTTATACCTGCTCCTACTGGCCGCCCTGATAACGGGCTTCATTATTGCCTCAGAAGACAAAGAATTTATTGTCGTATTAGATTGGTTTAATGTTCCAGCTCTCAATGGTGTTATTGAGAACCAGGCTGATACACTGGGGATCTGGCATAAATATCTCACTTATTCACTCATTGGGCTGGCTCTCATTCATGCAGTGGCGGCTCTCTATCACCACTTTGTTCATAAGAATGAAGTACTTAAAAGAATGTTAAAACCTTTTAAAAAATGATGAATTCTTCCTGGCTGTCCTTTCGCTAGTCAGGTACAGTTCCCATTGTTAACATTCAAACGATTATCATTTAATAAAATAAGCTACTCGTAAAGGGGTATAAAAATGAAAATTAAATCTCTCTTAACGGCTGTTGCCGTCGCAGCAATCAGCGCATCTGCATCAGCAGCCGAATACGTTGTTGATATGCAAGGCGCCCACGCATCCATCAACTTTAAAATTAAGCATTTAGGTTACAGCTGGCTACATGGCCGCTTTAACAAATTCTCAGGTAAATTTGACTGGGATAAAGCTAAGCCTGAAGCCTCAAAAATCAGCATCGAGATTGATACAAACAGCGTTGATAGTAATCACGCTAAACGTGACGTACACCTACGCAGCGCTGACTTCTTAGAAGTAAAAGCTTTCCCTAAAGCAACTTTTGTGAGTACTTCTATTAAAGATTTAGGCAATGATAAGTTAGAAGTAAAAGGCGACTTCACCTTTCGCGGTGTAACCAAAAACATCACTATCGATGCGACTAAAATTGGCGAAGGTAAAGATCCATGGGGTGGCTACCGTGTTGGTTTTCAGGGCACCACCACCATCACTATGGCGGACTACAAAGTTAAAGGTAAATTAGGACCGGCTTCTACTCAGGTTATTATTGACTTGAATGTTGAAGGCGTTCGTCATTAAGACTTTGTATACCAGCTGAGTAAGTCTCAGCTGGTATTTCTTGTTCTAACGTCACCCCACTTCTTTTCGCAAAACAGTTTCTGTTCTGCTATCAAAGCAGGCAAAGATGACCATCATTGAATCATTGTCTTGTACTAAAAATCGTTTCACTTCTCGCGCAGCAATTTTACAGGCCTGCTCTAAAGGAAACCGATAAGCCCCACAACTAATAGCCGGAAAAGCGATTGAGTTAAGTTGATGTTGTTGAGCCAAAAGCAAACTTTCTCGATAACAACTGGCTAAAAGGTTTTCTTCATTTCTTCTCCCTCCATACCAGACGGGTCCGACGGTATGTATGACATGTTTCGCGGATAGATTATAGGCGGCCGTTATTTTAGCTTTCCCTGTTTCGCAGCCTCTTAACCCTCGACACTCGACTAACAACTCAGGCCCAGCAGCTCGATGGATCGCACCATCGACGCCGCCACCACCACACAAAGAAGCGTTAGCAGCATTCACAATAGCATCAACAGACAACTGAGTAATATCGACTTGCTGAACTTCAACCGGCATTTTTTCTCCTAAATATTCTGCGTTAATGATCCTTGAAAATTAGGACATCTAGATCCTGAACAGGCGATGTAGTCTCCTTTACATCACCTGTCTATTTTATCCTATCTGATTCCAACTAGCGACACTTCTGATACTTCTTAAACAGTTCGAAAGTCTCCCAACCTAATATTGCAACTATGATTCCCAGACTCACCTGGATAGTACGCGCCATCCATTCTGCGGCTTGATCAAAATGAGCAACCAGCGAAAAGTCTTCGGGTATTACAAACATGGGGGTTCCTAAAATGGCAGTTAACAACAGTATAATCCAAACCAGATTGAGCAGAGATTCAAATAACACCCCTTTCTTAGTCCAACGAACTTGAACTAATCGGTAGCTATACCAAAGAATGCCGGTAATGAGTAATAGATTAATCACAACAGTCATTGCCTGCCATTGAGGCGTTAACTCCAATCCCACACCAGAGTATTTAGATAACCAATCCGTAAAAGAAGCTAAATCATTCCACCAGATTAAAACCACCAACTCACTAACCAGATTAAAAACCGTTGAACTTCGAGACTGAATGAGCTCCGACCCAACTAAACTGGAGGGCTCCCACTCATCAAACCATTTAAGTTTTTGTCCTGTTCGTTCGATAGCAACAAACACTGCTGTCACCAATGCAAATACCATTAACATCCCAGAAAAAAAGCCAGGAAATAAATCGGCAATATGATCAACCACTTTCGAAGTCGTCACAATATCAACAACCAACAGCACCAGAAATAAGGCAAAGAAAACATAGGCTGCGGTTTTTAATACATGCCAATAGGCAGGAAACACATTGGGACCAATCAAATACTGATGTTCAGAATAGTGGCTGGCCGCTTTTAGAGGATGCTCTAGTGTTTGTAAAAATGCCTCCTGGTAACTCAGATCCTCCAGTTGTGTTTGATCCTCACACTGTTCTTCGTACTGCTCACTTAAAGAGCTGTATAACTCAGCAGAAATATCATCGCGCTGCTCACTCGATAAATAACTCGCTACCGTATCGACATAGTGTTGAATTAATTTCATATCATGCTCCTTTTAACAATGATGACAGAGTCGACGAGACCTCAAACCACTCTTTCTGTAAACGCTCAAGCATTTGCTCTCCAGCTTCTGACAATTGATAAAAACGCTTCTTGCGTTTGTCGTCCTGCCGCCACTCACTTTGCAACAATCCTTGCTTTTCCAAGCGGCGAATCAATGGGTACAAAGTACCTTCATCAATATCCACGCCTTTGTCGGCCAAATTCTTACGTAATGAATACCCATAATGCTCTTGTTGCAATTGGCTGAGTACGGCGAGAACCAACACACCTCGGCGCAACTCCAGTCGCATTTTTTCGTATATCGTTTGCTCATCCATATTACTGTATGCCACATAGTATTTTTCATATACTGTATGACAAACAGTATGTATGCGCAAGACTTTTGTTTAACAAAAATACAAGATAAAGACTAACTAATTGAATTATAAGGTAAACTATGAGCCAACTAATGAGTATTGGCTCATGATTCTAAGGCAGGTTTACTTGGCTTCTTCGGCAAAAGCTTTGAAATTGTTCATCATTTTGAGTGTTTGCTTCTTAAACATTGAGGGCATCAAAAATGCCATAATGCGCATAAATCCTTGGCACTTAAACTCCGAAACACTCTCCCAACGTGTACGCTCATCATCCAGCACATAAAACTGATTAGTAACCAGATTCCACATTTTGTCTGTTTCGTAAGTCGCCGCAAATTCCTCTGGGAAGTTTTTTATGGTGATGGTTTCTACAAGCTTGTACTCTTTGTTGTTCATGTTGTAGACCAATTCCATTTTGGCGCCGACCTGCCCTGGCTCGCCAGACATTTGAGCATAGCTCACTAAATCCGGCTGCCACTTTTTCATGTTTTCCGAACTATCAAACAGCTCAATTAATCGATCTCGACCTACATTGATATCAACAACCGTGGTATAGCGCATAAAAAATCCTCCCTTTTATTTTTCTTGAGCCAGGTTGTCGGCTTGCTGATTTTTCACCTTCGTTATCCACCCTCGCTTGTCTATTACTCTTACATTAGAAGCATTCGCCAAAATGCGCAAATAATGAGATAGATAGAGTAATGCCTCATCATCAGACTCGCCTTCAAACGATGGAATGGCAACAAGATTACCATAGTTTTTCATTAACTTACGCGGCGTGTTATCAACCATAATAATCTGCTCTAACAACTCACCTCTACGCTTTAGTTTCTTTAAATTCTTAAGATAAAAATACTCGTAATGTATGGGATCAAATCTCAAGGTGCATCGCTTCCTTGCCCAGATAAACTCCAGTTCAAAACGATTTTTAAAAATCTGCTCGACAATGCGGTGAGCATACGACTCTGATGATGCGGTCCACAAAGCTATTCTATAATTTTGACTCGCCTCTGCTAAAAACTCATATAAAAAAGGCCTCAAATAAATAGAGTAAGGGCCGACCATAAAGTCGACCTTTTTCTGCGATAGAGGTTCAGATGTTGCAAACAACAGGGTTTCATCAATATCCAAAATCAATAACTTTTTATCCATCTCTCATCATTCCTTAGTATTCCATTTTCGGGTTCTTCCTTAACCCGAAAACACTATTTATTAGGGCCTATAGGCCTAATCCAACTGAATTAAGTCTCCATCCGACTTCAAGCGATAATGCGCGAAATCTTTTGCACAAAACAATCGACCTTGATAAACAGCTTCGGCTTCTTTGTAGATACATTGAATCGACATGAGTGCTGTTTCATCTTCAACATAACGTGGGCTAAAATGCGTTAACACCAGATTGTTAAGTTGCAGTGACTGCGCAAATGTAGCGGTTTGTTTCGCCGATGAATGCTGCGGGGCCGGGCCAACTTTATCTGCAATGTCTTGAGTATAAGTTGCTTCATGAACCAACACTTGAGCTTTCTCACAGGCTTCACTCAATAACTCAGGCGTATCATTATCTCCGCCCACCACAATTTGTCGCGGCGTTTGTAATGGCAACCAATAATCTTTGCATTCAAGCACTCGCCCATCATCCAGTGTTACTGTTTCTGAGCGTTGGATCTGCCCCCATATAGCGCCTTTTTCGATCCCTTCTTGCAGCAACTTTTGCGTATCTAAACTGCGAGAAACAAAACTCTCTGTAAACCGATAGGCATAAGATTCTACTCGATGAGAAAGCGCAAAGGCGTCCACCATGGTTCGCTCAAACAAATTGGCCGACAAAATTTGTTCAACATCAATAAACTTTAGCTCATAAGTAAATCGTGTTTGTGAAACATCAAGAATAGTCCGTATCATTTTTTCTAATCCTGATGGTCCCACAATGGTCAATGGCCGATCCCGTCCACTCATTGACGCACTGGCCAATAAACCAGGTAAGCCAAAGCAGTGATCACCATGAACATGGGTAATAAAGATAGTACTTAACTGCGCCAACGAAAGTGAAGTGCGCTGAATTTGATGCTGTGTTCCCTCCCCACAATCGACGAGAAACCAGCGACGCCCACCGTCAGGTATCACAGCCAATCCCGAAACATTACGAGTTCTAGTCGGCACACCGGATGATGTACCTAAAAATAGTAATTCCATAATTAAAACCTATATATAACTCTTCATCCCTCGATCGATAGCCTTTAATCACAACAAAGATATCTATACCCAAAGTATTTCAAGATGCAGATAGACGGCCAGCAAGCGAATCCCCTGAACTTAGACACACTAAGTGATTGGGGTGAGTACGCGCAGCCAACACCGCTGCACATTGAAAGGCGACGGGTATAACTCAAGAGCAACAAGCACTATAACAGTATAGATAGAAACCAATCAGTTTGGCACCATAGCCATTTTAAGGTATGAAGATAAAAACGAATCAATCCGTGAGTCGGTTAGTCATCCTTAAACTAACCAAGATTCTACGTCAGCTTCTACATCAATATCAATAGCTGCTTGTGGGCAATCAATGGATATCTGTGAATCAAGGTTTTCCTGAATAATTTTACGGGCTCCAGTTGCACCAGAAAGCCCCTGTAAGGATGTAAAAAGTCGAGCGGGGAAAATCGCAGGAACACCGATAACCTGCTTATAGGATGAAGCTATAATGCTCTGAGGATTTTCATTAAAACACTGAACTAAAGCCACATAATGGTCATCGGATATTAAGGGTTGATCACATAACATTAACAACATCCCAGAAGAGCCCGTGTCAGCACTGACTCCGGTGACAATTGAGCTACCCATTCCCTCTTGCCAGCGGGTGTTGTGAATTAACTTTACTGGTAGTTCTTGCAATGCATCTGCAATATTTTCTGCACTCGCCCCGGTAACCACCGATACGCGGTCTGTGATCCTTAATGCTTGACAACATGCTCTCTCTATCAGACTTAGTCCTCGATACTTCAACAACTGCTTAGGTCGCCCGAGTCGGCTGGAATTGCCCGCAGCCAGTATGACAACACTCAGCTCACTCATGAATGCCTCGTTGTTTTTCTCGCAACGATTGGCCCGAGGTACCCGCAAGAACAATTTTCATTTCACAAATAATCGATAGCGCAATTTCTTCTGGAGACTCTGCTCCCATATCAATACCGACGGGACTAAACAATCGGCCAGCAAAATCCGCTAAAGAAAGATCAAGTTGTTTTAGCATCTGATTACGTCGTCCCGCAGGCCCCAGCAATCCAATATATGTAATGGGCAACGCTTGTAGTAACTTAAGATACTGTTCATCCGTTTCAAGATGATGGCTCATCACCATGGCCAAATCGATATGACTATCCTGTAACAATGCTTTTGCTGCACCAGGTCTCGTTTTAATGCACTCTACAGGCAAGGCTTTATACGCATCTAAAAATGCAGGACGATGATCCATAATAGTGATGCGCCATCCCAGTGGTAAAGCCAACTGCACAAGATGCATAACATCTGGCCCAGCGCCGGCTATCAATAAGTGAGTCGCAGGTTGCAAACGCTCAATATAATAGTGACAACTTTGATGCGATTGATAAGCAGGCTTGTAACTCTCCTTCGGGAGCTTTTGTAACACCTCTCGCGGCACAGAGACTTCTAATTGCGCCCAGTCCTCAAATACCTGTGTCGACACCTCAAGATGATGGTCATCTGTGGTGTCTAATCGCTTAAGGCACCAAACGCTGCGACCTGATGCCAGTTGCTGATAGAGATCGCAATAAGGTTGATAGTCCTGCGCCGACTGCATCGGCTGCAACAAAACCAAAATCGCGCCATTACACCCTGCTCCCATGCCCCAGATCAGATCATCGTCGTTCATGAGATCGTATTCAATCACTAAGGGGTCACCAGACTCCAACACCTGCCTTGCATGCAACTGCAAATCCGCTTCGAAACAACCACCACTGATCAATCCACTTATTTTTCCGTCACGACGAATAATCATACGAGCGCCTTCGCGCCGATAGGTGGAACCTTTTTTATGCAGCAATGTAGCGAGAACAAATGGCTCTTGCAGTTTTGCCAACTGGCAAAACTGTTTCAGGATAGGTAATAGGTGGTTCATAATACTTATTCGTCAATCACCAGAAGGTTGATCCTCTGGTAGAGAATTTAATAAGGGATGCAGCGCATTCCAACATAAAGAAGCACATTGAATTCTAACGGGTAAACTTCTTACTTTTTCAACAAAGTAAGTAAATTCTTCACCCAGCTCAACATCTTGTTGTTGTGACAGGCAAGATAACACCTGCTCCGTTATCTGTTGCGCCTGTGGTTGCGTCAAACCGTTGATATGCTCTGCCATTAAAGCCGATGAGGCTAAACAGATGGCACAGGCTTCACCTTCATAATGCAAAGACACTTTGTCTGCATCATAAGTCAGATACAAGCAGAGTTCGTCACCGCAATAATGATTGACCGCGTCTTTTTTGTATTCATAGGTTGTAGGAACACCTCGATATCGAGACGAGCGACTCAACTTCATCACTCGATCTCGATAAAAGGCACCCACATTATCTTCTGAAGATACCTCAGCCACGGTTCTATACCGAGAAACGCTGGTTTAAAGGCAGCTCACGGATCCTCTCACCTGTTGCAGCAAAAATCGCATTGATTAATGCAGGAGCAACCGGTGGTACGCCAGGCTCTCCAACCCCCGTGGGCAGTTCTTCACTTTGTACCAGTTCAATATGAATTTCTGGGGTCTGTGGAATTCTAAGCAACGGGTAATCATGAAAATTGCTTTGTTCAATGGCACCTTCTTTCGCCGTAATCTTGCCATAATAAGCAAGAGACAAACCAAAGATAATGGAGCCTTCCATTTGTGAGCGAACACGATCTGGATTAACAACGCGGCCACAATCAACAACGCAATAGACTTTATTGACCTTTAACTCTTTATCTTGAACAGAAACATCCACCACCATCGAGATATAACTCAAGAAAGAACGATAAACACAAATGCCTTTGCCGTTACCCTCCTTTGTCTTGGCTTTCCAGTTAGAATTTTTGGCTGCGCGGCGTGTGACCTCTTTCAATCGCTTAATATCGTAAGGGTACTGCTCAATGTTTTCTCCATAATTTGAAAACTTAAAACCAGACTCATCAAAAGAAAGATGACGGTCGGGGCCCATCAACTCAAGTAAATTATCAACGGGGTCTTTCTTTCGAGCCGCGGCGATCTCATCAACAAAAACACCGCTGGCAAATACGTTAAATATATTAGAAACCGAACGCAGCCAACCAATACGGGTATGACCTTTTATGGCTCCATTCTCGTGCTGTATGTTAGGAATCGCAAAAGGAAGATCCGCAAACCCTAAACTTAATTCGCCATCAGATGCGTGTTCAGCATTTTTATCAAAGGTGTAGCTAATAGATGGATGAGCGTTTCGATGTAACCAGGCCGATACTTTATTATCATCAATGGCGGCTTCCAGATGATGAGCACTGACGCTGTGATAATAACCATGCTTCACTTCATCTTCTCGAGTCCAGTTGAGCTTAACGGGTTTGCCAATACGCTTGGAAATCACCGCCGCCTCAAAAACAAAATCCGGCTTTGATTTGCGACCAAACCCACCACCAAGCAGAGTTACATTCACTTCAACCTGTTCTGGCTTGAGCCCAGTACCACCAGCAACCACCTGTTGTACACCTTGAGGTGCTTGAACACAGGCCCACACCTGAGCTTTATCTTTTTGCACCCAGGCAACACAGGCTGGAGGCTCCATGGGAGCATGGACTAAAGCAGGCAAATAATAATCAGCTGTAATGCGTTTTTTTGTCGCTTTTAATGCAGCAGTGGCATCACCTTCTTTGCGCACCACTTTAGCCGGTTTGTTGACGGCCTGCTCCAGTTGACGGCGATAGGAGCTGCTATCGTAAACACGATTCTCTCCCATATCCCAATCTATCTTGAGTTGTTGACGACCTTTGATTGCAGCCCAGGTATTATCGGCTATCACTGCAACCCCACCGACACTGGCAAACTGGGTTGGAATACCTTTGTGCTCGATAACAAAAACCTCACGCACCCCTTTCACTTTTAGCGCAGCGCTGGCGTCAAAACTTTTTACCGTGCCGCCATAAACAGGACAACGTTCAATCTGAGCGTAGAGCATGCCATCAACATGAGCATCGATACCATAAACGCCTTGACCCGTAACCATATCTTCAAGGTCAACTATCGGTACATCTTTGCCTACATAGCGAAATTCTTTTTCTGGTTTTAAGGTAACGTCTTTGGGTACCGGAAGTGTTTGCGCAACGCCGACGAGTTGCCCAAAATGCAAGGACTTGCCCGAAGGCTTGTGAGTAACCTGATGATTAGCAACCAGGCAATCTTTTTTATCAACGCTCCAGGTTTGAGCCGCCGCCGTTAATAACATATCTTTAACTGTCGCACCCACTTTGCGCATCGGCTGATAAAAACGACGAATACTGCGTGAACCATCCGTGTTTTGGCTTCCGTAAGCCTTGTCGGCCAGGCCCTGTTTAACACTCACTCGATTCCAATCAGCTTCCATTTCGTCTGCCACAATCATGGGTAGACCTGTTTTAGAACCTTGCCCCATCTCTGAGCGGTGCGCAATGATGGTGACCAGCCCCGTCTTATCGATCGAAACAAACGCGTTAGGATGAAAAGTCCCATTGCTGCTCGCACCTGCTAAAACAGAGCCAGTGGGAATCGCTACACCTAAAGTTAATGCACCAGAACTTAACCCTACGCCTTTCAAAAACTCACGGCGATCCATTTTTAAAACCGTCGACATAGTGCTCTCCTTGCTATTAGGACTGAGTGGCTTTAGCAGCATCTTTTATCGCTGCACGAATACGAGGGTAAGTTCCACAACGACAGATGTTACCACTCATCGCCTGATCAATTTCTTTGTCACTGGGATTATTATTTTGTGCCAACAAAGATGCTGCCTGCATAAGTTGTCCCGACTGACAATAACCGCACTGAGGAACACTGTGATCAATCCAGGCCTGTTGCAATGGGTGCATCTTTTCGGCACCCAGACCTTCAATCGTTGTAATTGACTTGCCCGCGGCATAAGACACTGGTGTTACACAAGAACGAATAGCCACACCATCAAGATGAAGCGTACAAGCTCCACAGAGCGCTTTACCACAACCAAACTTAGTGCCTGTCAATCCGGCTATATCTCGAATTGCCCATAGCAAAGGCATATCTGGCTCAACATCAAGCTGTTGCTTTTTTCCATTGATGGTCAGTTCTATCATTGTTTTGGTCCTGTCGCTGATTGTTCTTAGAATAATGTGGTGGTCGCAGTCGCATAATCTAACATCAAATATCTTTCGGCTTTTGAAGCCTGTCGCTCTTTAGTGTAACCAACTGTGTATGTTATGCCACTAAGTATCTGTCGCATTTAAAATAAAACGACATACTCCCACCCACATCTAAAAAGAAACAAGCAAAAACCGATAAGTCGAAAAGTCGCTGCGATCAAATTTCACAACGCCTCATAACATAAATAGCAAAATGCGAAATCAAGAGGAGATATTTAACACCCTTTTATCTCACTTTATCATTTAAAATGACACAATCATGGTCTACGCTTGTTACCTCGCTTCGTAAAGGAGCTTAATAACGGATAGAAAATGTCAGGAGGACAACTGTGACAAAACCTGTCCAACGCCTACCCAGAGCTGACTACAGTGTATTTATGACACAAGATGAAGTTCGCTCAGAAAAAATCTACGGCTGGGATAAAAACTCATTGCTTAAGCCATTAACCGGAGACGTTCTAGAAATTGGTCCAGGCTATGGGACCAATTTGTTGCACTATTCCAGAGACATCAGATGGCTTGGCCTTGAGCCGAACATATCGCAACATGGATATATTCATCAAAAGTTAAACCAGCTACCTTTTCGTGATGCTTTGATCGTGGCAGGCAATGCCGAAGAGTTGATATTTGATGACAACAGTTTCGACGCTGTGGTCAGCACACTGGTGCTATGTTCTGTACAAGATGTTTGTCGCTCAATTAAAGAAGCCTATCGAGTATTAAAAAAAGGCGGTCGTTTTGTTTTTTTGGAGCACCAACCCAAAGCCACTCATAAGCGGCCTCACTGGTTGAGTCCCTTTCATTGTTTTCAAGCCTATTTAAAAAAACCAGCCGAACGCCTTACTACTTTCGATCTACCGCAAACACTACTGGATTTTAATTTTCAAAAGGTTAACTACTCCAGCCTGAAAGCCTGCTCACCCAGCACGCAACACATTAAGGGTGTTGCCATAAAATAACAGAACTTTGACTAACAAGCGTAAGAAGAAAAATACCACACACTTTTGATTTGCTTTTGCTCCATCTCATAGATGGCATGACTACATTGTGACTTGGCACTCCCCTCTTGTTGCCATGTTGCTTTTTCTACGGTGTGAATAAAGGGGCCATGGCTACTGATATCTAATAGCGACGAGCTTGCCTTAGGATAATGTTTAAAGTAACCATCCATAGCTTTACCTAATGCACTGCGGCCTTTAGTTTCAACAGACAAATGTTCATGCATCACGCTCATCCAACGAATATCTGGTGTCGCCATAGCCAACATAGCCTTAGTTTGCTTCTTATTAAAGGCATCAATAAAAGAACGCACCGCTTTTTCATCAGCTTTGGCAGGTAAAACGGTAAGACACCCCATCAAACCAGCCATAGCAATGCTCATTGTCGACTTTTGCATTATCACTCCATTACTTTTTTAGTCATGGGTACAAAAGGTATCGTTAACCCCTCGCCCAAATCGTATTCAATCGTTTCTGCCGCTATGTAACCAAACCGCTCGTAAAGACGCTTTCCGGGCATCGTTGCCATTAACTCAAGCTGGTGATAGCCATGCTCTATCGCTGCATTTTCGCAGGTGGTCAGTAGCAGAGTACCTAAGCCCCGTCGTGCATAGTCTGGATCGACAAAGAAAGCCCGTATTCTGGCAGCTCCCTCAACAGGATCAATTCTTCCCGCATCCCTTCCTCCTTCTTTATCATTACCAAATAGCGTTTTTCGGAAGCTCCAGCCACCACATGCCACCAATCGGTCACCATCCTCTATAACATAGTAAGTCTGATCTTCAACCAATTGAGTATCCAGGCCTAATGCAGACTGAAGCGCTGCCTCTATTTGCTCAGACGTATAATCTTCTAGTCCAATAACTCGCGACGAACGCTGAATAAGCTTATAAATAACTTTTACGTCAGCCATCAAAGCCAATCTAATTTGAGTCACACCTGAGCTCTCCATAAGAATAAAGATTTAATCTAGCCAATCGGCCCGGAACAAGTCAATTAACAACGCGAAAGTGATTTCTAAGCGCTTGAAATTGTGACATATTCACACTTTTGGTATCAATTTTGTATAAAAGATGTCAGCTTTTTTGACAGCAATATTTATACCATTAATCAGCCCTTTTAAAATCAATAACTTACAGCGTGATAAAGTTGGCACACTTCATGCTATGTATAGCAACTCCAGATATACCATTTTTAAGATATAGGAAATAAAATGAGTAATAAGTTGTTTGGCTTGGCTTCAGGCCTAATGTTGATGTCCTCAGCAGCTTTCGCTGTTCCGGTAACCGTAACTCACGACGTAGACGCAGGGATCAGTTATGACACTTCTGGTGTAGACACTTACACTACTAGTGGCGACGACATGAACGGTATGCAGATCACTGTTCAGTTTTCTAATGGTTCATCTGAAACTGTTAGCTTTGACTCAGGCGTAGATGGCGACAACTTCGGTTCTGCCACTGGTTCTGATTGGACTCTGTCTTTCTCAGGCGGTTCTACTTTCAGCAGCAACTGGGATTTCAACAACGCAACCACTTTAGACGTTGCAGCGTTAATCATCGACGGTCGTCCTGGTGACACTTTATTTGATTACTTGTACACTTTTGATTCTACTCCAGATTCAGCTCGTGGTGGTCCAGGTAATCCTTCTGGTCCTACTCACGTAAGCAGCTCTCAGAACAACCTGTCTGCTCACTTCGGTTACTCAAACCAGGTTTCTTTGAACGACACTTTCTACGGTGACTTGTACACTACTTTAACTGTTAGCTTCGGTAACTACCTGACTTCAGGTAACACTTTCACTTTCCGTACTGACACAGACAACGTTAAAGTTGTTGGCGACATTACTCCAGTTCCAACTCCTGGAACTTTAGCAATCTTCGCTTTAGGTCTACTAGGTTTAGCAGCTCGTAAAAGCCGCGCTTAATTGACTGTCTCTGTTGAGATACAAAAAAGCCAGCATTAAGCTGGCTTTTTTGATCCTGACTATAAAAAGAACAACAATCTTAAGACTGTTGCTCTAATTTACGCTGTTGCTTCTCTTCTTTTCGATGTTTGATGGTCTCAGTCACTTCGTGGCCGATATGAACCTCACCGCGCTTTCTGGCTAATTGAATCTGCTTTTCACGCTCATAAAAACGCGCCTTGTCTTCGTCAGAAATAGTGTCGAAACAGTGATGGCAGCTCACACCTTGCTGGTATTTCTCATTCTCTTTATCCGCTTCGGTGATAGGCATGCGACAGGCATGGCATTGATCGTAGTTGCCTTTCTCCAGCTCATGGTTAACCGTTACACGATCATCAAATACAAAACACTCGCCTTTCCACATGCTGTCTTCTGCTGGCACATCTTCCAAGTATTTTAAGATACCGCCCTCAAGGTGATAAACCTCTTCGAAGCCTTGCTCTTTCAGGTAAGCGGTTGATTTTTCACAGCGAATTCCGCCCGTACAAAACATAGCAACACGTTTATGTTTTTCTGGGTCAAGATTATCTTTTACATAATCGGGAAACTCTCGGAAGGTCTCAGTATTGGGGTTAATGGCATTTTCGAAGGTGCCTACCTGAACCTCATAATCATTACGAGTGTCGACCAGTAATACTTCTGGGTCGCTGATCAGCGCATTCCAGTCTTCTGGCTTTACATAAGTACCCACCACCTGATTGGGATCAATACCTTCCACACCCATAGTAACGATCTCTTTTTTAAGCTTCACTTTCGAACGCTTAAAGGGAGGAGTATCACAGTAAGACTCTTTGGTAACGATGTTATCAAGATGAGGCACTTTATCTATCCAGGCGAGTAAAGTATCGATAGCAGCGCGACTACCCGCTACGGTACCGTTAATACCTTCTCGTGCCAGTAATAAAGTTCCACGAACTTCATTATCAAGCATCACGGTTAACAAAGGTTCACGAATGGATTCAAATTCTTCAAGACGAACGAATTTATACAGAGCACATACAACGTACTGAGACATAGATAATTTACCTTTTATGCGAGTCGGACCGTAAATCCGGAGCTTAAAACGGCGCGTATTATAAAAAATTAATCGGCTTTTGTCTTCTTCTTGAGATTGACTTGGATCAACTCAATTAGAATGACTAATTATTTCCATTAAATTCAGTGAGTTAGGTTAAGCTTAGTTAGCCACCAATGGTACTCGCCTTTTTGCTGGTATATAGAATCTTGCGAAATTGCTTGCTCTTCAGCTCGTTCAGCAAGCGAGGTCCGTTGGGCTGCATACGGTCTATTAACCGACGAAAATTCTTTTCTGCTGCATCATATTGCTGTTGATCCCGAAACACGGTTTCTAGCACCAGTTGAAAAGGCACTTCCTCTTCCGGCGCGATTTCGGTCAATCGATAGCTGTGGATCATACCTTCAGCAACAGCAGCCTGCCGTAACTTGAGCCAATTTTTCTGGTAGTAATATCGAGCTTCGGCAAAATGTTTATCTTTGACCTGAACATAGTTGGTTACGCTGAGCATGGTATCTGAGGCAAGCACATTGCCAATAGAAACAGCACAAATTAGGCACAACAACTTATCAATTCTCATTATGGCGACTCCTTAGCTTCTATCATCAATCTGTATGACTCTATCTCTTTTAACTTATTCGTCACCCTGTTTTCGTTTAATAGAAACATTGGTTCGCTCAGTAGAACGAAAGTACAACTAATTTTGTTGCCAGAAGTGCTCGAGGTGTTGACGCAATTGCATAGCTTCAGAAAACAATTGGGGTTGCCACTGTGATGGAAAATAACGTCGATAATCCGCAGACATAAAGCGCTGATCCAGTAACAAGATCAAGCCTCTATCTTCTTCTGTGCGTATTACCCTGCCTGCAGTTTGCAACACTCGTTGTAAACCAGGAAACCGATAGGCCATATCAAATCCATTAAAACCCTGCTGCTCAAAATCCATCTTAATGGCATCACGAATAGGTTCAATCTGTGGCAAGCCAGTACCCACGATCAACACCCCATGCAAAGCATCGCCCTTAAAATCGATACCCTCGGTGTAACTTCCTCCCATAATAACGAAGCCAATCCCTTGTTCCGCCTCACTTAATGAACGAATAAACTCCGCTTTACTTTGATCGTTGGCGTCTCTTTCTTGTAACCATAGATCTTTGTCGCCATGTTTTTCGACAAACAGTTCATAAACCTGCTGCATAAATACGTAGCTGGGGAAGCAAACCAGATATTTCCCGAGCTTGGCCTGTTTGACTTCAAGAATACAATCAACAATAGCTCCTACAGAAAAAGGGCGTTGCCGATAGCGCGTGTCAATATGACGCGCGATTAAGACACAGCTTTGTTGCGTAGAAAATGGCGAGGGAAGATTCACTCGAGCTGTTTCGTCATCAATGCCTAAGCTTTGGCGAAAAAAACGGTCAGGCCCTAATGTGCCCGAAAACATCGCATGAGAATGATTTGCTAAATGCTGCGCAATATACTCAGACGCATTCAAGCAACGACGACGTAGTGTCTTTTGCTCCAACAGTCCAGAAACGTTTTGCTCCACAAAATATTGATGATGCTCACCCGCTAACTCATCAATGACCAAATAGCGAACCAACAACTTTAACCATTTAACAACTTCGTCCGTCAGCGGCTTTTTAGTCGCTGCATGTGCAATTTGGCTCACATGTTGTCGACATAAAGCCACCAATAATGCCTCATCTTCTTCACTTAACTGCTCAACTGACGATTCATCATCTATTCCGTCCAGCAAACGCGCAATTTTTGCTGCGGTTTGGCGTAAAGAAACAGACACTGACTTTGTCTCTGCCAAGCTTTCTACACTTGCCTGACTCAATTCAGCCGAATACATATCTTTAGAACGGTCAATAAGATTATGGGCTTCGTCAATCAAAAATACTTTTTTCGATTTATCACCTGTTAAATTATTAAGCCCCGAAACCGGATCAAAAACGTAATTATAATCGGCAATAACCAGATCAACCCACTCAACTAATTTGAGAGACAGTTCAAAAGGACATAGTTGGTATTGTTTTGCGATAGCCGACAATGCCTCTTCATTAAGATTATCCGCCTGAAAGCAATCAACCAAAGCCTCCGGTAAACGATCATAAAACCCCTGCTGAAAACAACACTGCCCTTCAACAATAAAAGCTTTATCTTTAGAACAAAAGCAGGCTTTCTCTTTTGCCTGTAATACTAAAGCTTTGGCTTTAATGCCTTGTTGCCGTATTAGTTGTATACCATCAAAAGCAGCCAAACGCCCAGATGTTTTGGCTGTTAGAAAGATCACCTGTTCTACCAACGACTCTCCGACCGCCTTGAAGGACGGAAACAAAGCACTGACGGTTTTTCCAATGCCAGTCGGCGCCTCAATCATGCAGTTTTTCTGTTCACGGATATGATGATAGATAGTGACAGACATTTCTCGTTGGCCAGTACGAAACTCAGAGAAAGGAAAAGTTAAAGATTGGCAGTTTTTTTGAAGTTGCTTTCGATGCTCAAGCACTCGCGAATACCATTGCCAGTATTGATTTAGTTTTTCGTCGACAAATTCTTTCAGTGTTTCTAGCTCAAACTGAAAGCTCTGGTTATATTCTTTTCTGGCATTGATGTCATAATGAGTCAACTGAGCAGATATCTCGCTCAACTGATACTTTGACATCCACATCCAGGCATAAAATTTTAGCTGCGCCAGATGTAAAGCCCGAGAAGACTCAGCCTGATCTTCGAGCTTGCCGTACATCGACTTGATTTCTTCCAGTTCGCAACTGGCGTGATCATCGGCAGATTTAAACAAAACACCATCGATTCGGCCTCGTAACAGAAGTGTTTGTTCTCCAACTTGCCAGTGCGCCTCAATGGCGACTTCACTTTGATAGTTTTTGCCACGTTTTTTTTGCACCGTTTGATGCGCCTGAATGCCTTCTTTCGCACTCGGCCCACGTTGATGAAGGGCTGCAATATCTCCAGTCTGACAGGTAAAAGCGACAACTTCCGTTATCGATACAGCAAGGGCATCACTCATCGGCCCACTCAACGCGTACAACACGATGCGGAACATCATGTTGCTCAAAATATTGCATCCAGCGCTGCTGGTTTTTCTGCAACCGGTCACCAGGCCCTTTTACTTCGACCAGTTCGTAACCTCCAGCATCAGGAAAGAATATTAAATCAGGCATACCCGAACGATTCGATTTTCGATCTCTCAGAATTCGCATAAGAATGATTCGAATATGCTCAAGTGGCACTCGTTCTAATAGCCGCTCGAAAAAGTGTTGTTCTTCAAACAAGGGCCAGTGCATCATACGACAAGCAACGCCTTGTTTATGCTCAAAGATGTCTCGACACCAGGACTCGAAGACTTGCTCGCTTTGCAATCGTTCTAATGCTGAATCAACTAAATCTTGACGGGAGGATATAAACTCAGGCAAATGAAAGTCAGCAGGCGCGGCTTGAAAAGGATTAAAAAAAGCGCCCTCGATATCAGCAAAAATAACGTCCCAGAACACCAGTGCAAACAAACCACAAAAAACAGAGTTCTCGACCCAGTAAGCATCACCTTCACGGTTTAAAGCATTCACCACATCGAGCTCAACAGAGGACTCTTGTTGCGGCAACTGCATCAATTCTTCTACAGGAATATAGGATTCTTTTTTGGTAACTGACTCGCCTAACTTCTTTTGCAACTTAGGCAGAAAAAACTCAGCAAATTGAATCTCTTCTTCATTATGATGGGCAAGCAAAGTTTGGCAAATACTAAGGGCACTTTCGTAATGCCCGAGTTTTTCCAAACATCGAACCCGCCGCTCGAAAGCGGGAGGTGCATCCGTCAAGGAATACACCTCGACAGCACGCTCAAATGCCTGAAGTCGTTCCAGCTCTCTTGCCAGCGCCAAAATAATTCGATCTCGACGACGTTTTAGTGCACTGTCACCTTCTATCAGCGGAGGCAGTTCTTTAACAAATACTTCAACGGCTTCTTCTACCCACTCTTCTACTTCATGAATAGCATCTAGCAACGCAAAACACAGCAAATGCTGCTCTATTTGATGATAACTTTTAAAAGGTAAAGACGCTGCCGACAATGGATAAGATTCATAACGTATTAATCCAATGTCTTGCAAAACAAAATCCGTAAGATCTTGATGCAAGTTGCCAAAAAACAGCAGTCGATAGGTATCGAATACATCCTGGTGGTGCACTTCAAGAATAGCGACTTTATCCAGCGCCTCAGGTAACAGTCCTTGCTCCCAACGCTGATAAACTTCTTCGTCTAACTCTGCACGAGAAAGTTTGCTCCAGGCTTTTTCAGAAAATAAAGCAACCAGTTCAGCTTTAGTAAGCAGAGATACCCAATCTGCATACTCCTCTTTGTTAAACCACTCAGCCCATCCTAAGGTTACTAATTCTGAAGCTGCGTCTTCGATATCCAGAATTTCGTCGTACTTAAGTTTGTTTAGTACAAAGATCGACTTGGAACGCATAAGCAGACGCACAAATAACTTTTGTGCGTCTGCTGACAAAGATTGAAACTCTTGATAAAAAAGACGTTCTGTGGCTTCTAAAATCGAAGCATAGTGATGATGGACAAAATCAATCAACTGATTGAAATTATCCAGATAGTAATCAGGCTTGAGATCCTTTGGTTCAGGCTTCATCGTATCAACCTTTGATCATCAAGCCGCCAGAAACTAAAAACAAATCTACTGATCATCAAAATTCACTTCGTAAGAAGTAAATTTTCGAATATTAATAACACCAGTATCCAGCAACAAATATTGACCTTTGATGCCTTGAAGAATTCCTTCAACCACGGGGTTTTTATCAAAGTTATGTGACGTTATTTTGGTAGGAAACTGCTCAACAGGATAGCTGATGTCTACACTCTCATCCTCTAATGATTCAATAGACCCCTCACCAAACTGTTGTTCAAGTTCTCCAATGACCGTCTTCAATTCTTCTTTTAGCTGTTTTGCTCGAGTCGCCAGATCGACTGGCTCCGCATTGCCTTTTAGCATAGCGCGCCAATTGGTTTTATCAGCAATCAGATCTTTAAAAGCCGTTTCGACAAATCCAGACTGTTGTCGAGTTTTTACCCTAAAGATTGGGATGGCTTGCGTCGCGCCCTGATCGATCCAACGAATAGGGATTTGTGTGTGTCGGGTAATTCCAACCTTAATGCCGGACGTGTTGGATAAATAGACATAGTGCGGCACCATACAGTTGTCTTCTCCCCACTGAGGATCACGACAGGTACCTTTATGATGATGACAAGTTTCTGGTTTCATAATGCACATATCGCACGAAGCCAGTTTTTGCATACAGGGAAAACAAAAGCCTTGCGCATAGCTTTTGCGTGTTTTGGTTTGACAGTTAAGACAATAGATATTGCCCGTGTGCTCTAATCGAATTGACTGACCAATCAAGGGGTTAAGAGCAATATCTTGCTCGCCGACGGGTAGCCAATAATTAACCGTGTCTTGTAGGTCCGATTTAAGTTTTTTTAAGGTGCCTGTGATCATAAAAGCCAGAATATTTTATTGTAATATTCTGGCTTTTTAACAGATTTATAGCAGGGTATCAAATAGCAAATGCGAGTTCTGTTCCTTGACGGATCGCTCGTTTTGCATCAAGTTCAGACGCAACGTCTGCTCCGCCGATTAGATGAACTTTCATGCCTTTGGATTCAAGACCTTGCTGTAATACTCTCAAAGGCTCCTGGCCTGCACACAAGATAACATGATCCACGTCATAAACGGTGATTTCACCATCTTTTTCGACATGAAGTCCCTGATCGTCAACTTTTTTGTATTGAACGCCAGTAACCATCTCTACGCCTTTGTGTTTCAACGAAGAACGGTGGATCCAACCAGTGGTCTTACCCAGGTTCTTACCCATTTTGGATTCTTTACGCTGGAACATCCAAACCTGTCTTGGTGACGGCTCAACAACTTTCTGCTCAAGTAATCCACCGGGATGCTCATAATTACGGTCAACACCCCACTCTTTCATCCAGGCTTCGGGTCGAAGCGTCAAGGACTCACCCGTGTGTGTTAAGTATTCAGAAACATCAAAACCGATACCACCCGCACCGATAACAGCAACCTTCTCACCAACAGGCTTCTTCAGTTTTAACACATCGATGTAGTTCATCACTTTAGGATGATCAACACCTTCAATAGGAGGTGTACGCGGCACAACCCCCGTGGCCAGAATCACTTCATCAAAGCCAGCGTCAAGCAGGGCTTCTTCATTAACCTCGGTGTTCAACTGAATGTTAACGCTGCTCTCTTTTAAGCGAACTTCAAAGTAGCGCAACATTTCATAGAACTCTTCTTTACCGGGGATCTGGTTGGCAATATTTAACTGACCACCCAGCTTATCGCTGCGGTCAAATAAAGTCACATCGTGGCCTCGATCGGCGGCTTCAAAAGCAAAGGTCATCCCTGCTGGCCCAGCTCCTACAACAGCGAGCTTTTTCTTTTGTGCCAGAGGTTGTGGCACTAACTCTGTCTCGTAACACGCTTGAGGATTAACCAGGCAGGTCGCACGTTGCTGCTTAAAGACGTGATCCAGACACGCCTGATTACAACCGATACAGGTGTTAATTCTATCTGAGCGGCCTTCGGCAGCTTTAAGCATAAAATCAGGGTCGGCTAACAAAGGACGCGCCATAGACACCATATCGGCGTCACCTTGATTAAGAATGCTTTCGGCCACTTCTGGCGTATTGATTCGATTGGTGGTGACCAAAGGAATCGATACTTCTTCTTTCATCTTACGGGTGATCCAGGTGAACCCGCCACGAGGTACCGAAGTTGCAATGGTTGGTACTCGCGCTTCGTGCCAGCCAATGCCAGTATTAATGATGGTCGCACCAGCTTCTTCAATCGCTTTACCCAGCTGAACCACTTCTTCCCAGCTAGAACCGTCTTCGACCAGATCAAGCATCGACAGGCGATAAATGATAATAAAGTCGGTTCCTACCTCTTCGCGCATTTGACGAATGATTTCTAGAGGAAAACGGATACGGTTTTCGTAGCTTCCGCCCCATTGGTCAGTACGTTTGTTTGTGCGAGAACAGATAAACTGATTAATCAGGTAGCCTTCTGAGCCCATAACTTCTACGCCGTCATAGCCAGCTTCTCGGGCCAGCTTGGCGCAACGCACATAATGGCGAATCGTCTGACGCACACCTCGATCAGATAGCTGCTTAGGCTTAAAAGGATTAATAGGGGCTTTTATCGCGCTAGGCCCGCAGTTAAGAGGGTGATAAGCATAGCGGCCACCATGCAGTATTTGCAGACAGATTTTGCCGTCTGCGGCATGGACGGCATCAGTAATAATGCGATGCTTTTTTACCTGAAAACGATTCGATAATTGAGACGAATGAGGTGCAAGACGTCCTCGATAATTTGGTGAAATGCCGCCAGTCACCATCAGGCCAACACCACCCTTGGCGCGGGCTGCAAAATAAGCGGCCATTTTCTCGAATCCGCCCTTTTCTTCTTCCAGGCCGGTGTGCATCGATCCCATAAGGACTCGGTTCTTTAGCTGGGTAAATCCCAAATCCAAAGGCTTCATTAATGAAGGAAAATATGCATTTTGTGTCATTGAGTGCTGGTCCTACCACTTTAATTTGCAGAAACTGTATCAGTGCTTGCAACAGATTTCCAGTGTTAAAACATCACGCTATGCACGGCATAATAACAATTGATTACATTTTGATAATGCTATTTTTTGTAAGAAGTTGACGAATCAGAGTACTCTATAGTGCTACTTCAGTAAGAAACGACGAGATTTGAGTCGAAAAGCGCTTAAATTTCGCCCAACATGTTGACTATACCCAAGTATTTCAAAGCGCAGCTAACACCCCTGCGTTTTGAAAAGCACGGGGATAATGTTTAGAAACCAGGAGTTAAAGTGGATAAACCATCGAGTGCAGCGGGCCGATTTTTCTCGACCCTATGGAGCGGGCTGGATATTACCCGACGTGTATTTTTCAACCTGATCTTCCTTCTTATATTATTGTTTATTCTTATCGGGATTTTCTCCGGTGACAGTAAAGTGAAGGTACCTAAAGGGGCCGCCTTAGTATTTGCGCCCAAAGGAGCCATCGTTGAGCAGAGCAAATACGTCGATCCTATTCAAAAAGCCATGCAGGACTCTTTTGGTAACGACGGTGTACCAGAAGAAAACCTTTATGACCTCATTGAAATTCTGCGTAATGCAAAAGACGACAAGCGCATCACTTCATTGGTTATCTATCCTCAATCCATCGTAAGCATTGGTCCTTCGATGATGGAAGACCTGCGCGACGCTATCAATGACTTTAAAACCAGTGGTAAAAAAGTCTATGCGATGGGTGATTACTTCTCTCAGAATCAATACTACATCGCCTCTCTGGCTGACGAAGTCTACTTGCATCCTTACGGTGGTCTATTTATTGAAGGTTATAGCCGCGTAGGCACCTACTTTAAATCAATGTTAGAGAAAGCCAAAGTAACCGTTAACGTATTCCGCGTTGGTACTTATAAAAGTGCAGTAGAACCTTACCTTCGTGACGATATGTCTGATTACGCTAAAGAAGCAAATCTGGCTTACTTGAACGACCTTTGGGGTTCTTACAAAGCAGACATCGCAACAGCGCGTAATATCGAATTAGCAGACTTCAACACCTTTGTTGATAACTTCGCAGGCGAAATGTCGGATAGAGACACTGAGTGGGGCCAAGTAGCTGTAAACAACAAATTGGTTGACGGTTTAAAAACTCGTCCTCAATTCCGTGACATGATGATTGGCATGGTCGGCGAAAATGAGAAGAAAACGTCTTACAAGCAAATCCACCACCGTGATTACTTGAAGGTAGTTAAACCTCCAGTTCCTTTTGTTAATCCTAAGAGCCAGAAAATTGCCTTAATCGTAGCCAAAGGTGTTATTCAAGATGGCCGTAAGAAAGAAGGCGCTATTGGTGGTGACACAGTAGCAGCAAAAATTCGCAAAGCGCGTAAAGACAAGAACGTAAAAGCGATTGTATTACGTGTCGACAGCCCTGGAGGCAGCGCCTTTGCATCAGAAGTTATTCGTCAGGAACTGTTAGAAGCCAAAGCTCAAGGATTGCCGGTTATCGCATCCATGGGTACTTATGCTGCTTCCGGTGGTTACTGGATTTCTGCAAACGCAGACCAGATCTGGGCTCGTCCAACCACTATTACAGGTTCTATCGGTATCTTCGGTATGATTCCTACATTCGAAAAGACTCTGGACTGGGTGGGTATTCACCGTGATGGTGTTGGTACTACAGAAGTAGCTGGTGGTATTGATACAGGTCGTGGTATTTCTGAGCCAGTAAAAAATATCATTCAGGTTAACATCGAAAAAGGCTATCAGCGCTTCTTAAACATTGTTGCTGAAGGCCGTGGCATGACACCTGAAGAAGTCGACAAAATCGCTCAGGGTCGTGTTTGGTCAGGTGCTAAAGCCAAAGAGCTAGGCTTAGTTGATGAGCTAGGAACGTTAAAAGATGCAATCAACGCAGCAGCTGAAAAAGCAGGCATTGCCGAAGCCAAGTACGATGTATGGAAAGTACAACGTGAGCTGACTAAAGAAGAGCAGTTGCTGCAAAGCATCTTTAACAGCTCAATCGGCGAAATGCTAACCGACTCGGATGTAAACGCATCAAAACTGTCGCCAAGTCTTCAGTTCTTGAATGCACTGCAAACTGAGCTAGAAACATTACAAAGCTACAATGATCCAAATCATGCTTACGTTTTATGTAACTGTGAATTGAAGTAGCCTTGATATCCAGCCCTCGGCCCGAAGCATTTAAAAAGCGACGGGTCGATGAGCAGTGCTTCTCTGCACTGCTCATACCTCCTCCCCTCATCTAATAAAAATATTTGCGTCTCTCCCCAAAAAAAGCGAAGATTGCGCCCGCTTAATTATTATGACTTTACTCAAAGTATTTCGTCATACAGGTAGACGGCAAGCGAGCAGCTCCTTTGATCTTAGACTCACTAAGTCATTGGTCTGAGTGATTGCAGTCAGTAACCTCTATATATTGAAAGACATGGGTATTAAAGCTTAACCTTTCGATGTTCTATGCTTTTAAAGTCAGTATCTATTGATATCCAAACTACGGGTGAACACTATGTCAAAGCGCTCTGTTTATATTGCCTACACTGGCGGAACCATTGGTATGAAGCCATCGCAACACGGATTTGTGCCTGAGGCAGGCTATCTAACAGAAGAGGTTCAGCAACTGGCAGAGCTAAAACGTGATGATATGCCTGAGATTGAGATCCACGAGTACCCTCAACTCATCGATTCTTCGAATATCACACCCGCAGACTGGATGGATATTGCCAAAGACATTGAGTCTCGCTACGACGACTTCGACGGCTTTGTTATCCTTCATGGTACTGACACCATGGCTTACACGACCTCGGCCTTATCCTTTATTCTGGAAAACCTACAAAAGCCAGTGATTGTGACGGGTTCGCAAATCCCTTTTAGTGAGCTACGTAGCGATGGGCGCGATAATCTGATCACATCCATCCTGTTGGCGGCTAACAGCGATATACCTGAAGTGTCACTGTATTTTCATGATCGTTTATATCGTGGTAATCGAGTACAAAAAGTAGACGCTAATGATTTTCATGCTTTTGCATCCCCCAATCTGCCTCCTCTGGCTAAATTGGGCACGACCATCGATATCAACCATTCTTTAGTTCAGCAGCCCAATCAAAAGCCTCTGGTAGTTAACTCTATCGCGGCGGCGGAAATAGCAGTGATCAGTATCTTCCCTGGTATGTCAGCCAAAATGTTGGATAATCTACTACTTGAGCCTTTCCAAGGCCTCATTCTACAAACCTTTGGTATGGGCAACGCGCCCTGCAACAACCAAGAGTTATTGGATGTATTAAAAGCAGCAACAGACAGAGGAGTCATTATCGTTAACATTACTCAATGTTATCGAGGCAGTGTTGATATGAGTGGTTATGAAACAGGCAACAAACTTAGCCAATGTGGCATTATTAGTGGCTATGATATGACCACAGAGGCGGCGTTAACAAAGCTTTACTATCTGCTGAGCCTTTCGCTGGATAAAGAGGAGATCAAAGAGAAAATGCAATTAAGCTTGAGAGGAGAACTGACGCGTTAGTCTTTCCTTAGACTAAGTCAATTTGACACATATTGCATTCGAGCTAACAATAAGACCGCCTTGTCTCATACTCCTCGAAAATAAATTTTCCTTCCTTGGGGGACTATTTTGATTTCCTTAGCGTAAACCTCGAAACCAAAAACGCACCTGCCGTTCAATACTATTCCAGTAATCCTTGGAGTAATATTTCGACATCCATATTTTCAATCCTTGAATCAAAATATCACTCATGTTCACTCTAATTTCCCCAATGTGTTCCTGTCTCCAGAAACTCGGCAGCGCAGATTAGAGTAACTGCGTTGTCGATGGGATAAAGATACCGAAACTAAGACTTTGGTGTTATCAAAATTGGGACAATGTATAGCAATATTCGGACATCGAGATTTTAAGCAATAATTTCAACAGGTTATAACGATGTCTTTTTTTGTGAAAATTTAACTGAGACTTTGAGTTAAGAAAATAAGGCAAGCAGAAGCCAGTTTATTACACTTTTATTACAGTCCAGCCACACAGGATTTAAGGTTACCCCAACTCCTTAACCACAGAGGTTTATAAGTAATTCCCCTTCTCCATAAAATGACTGGGCCTTTAGTTTGATTGCTCAAACGGTTTGAACGTGCTGTACTTGGCTAAATCGAGATAGCTTTGACATGCCCTTTATCCCAAGAGCTGCAAAATAAGCCTTACATCTAGATAATTAGCTACAAGAACGACAGGATAGAGGAAAGCCAGATAAGTCAAAATGAGCTAATTAAGAGTTATGAAGATAAGAGAGTCTGTCTACCATCCATGGTCTTACTATCAATCCGAGCTTATATCCTTTAGACAGACAAAACACTCACTTGCCTTTTCAAATCACAACCCTCCCTGGGCTTTGACTTTGGCATCCTTATTTTCTTCCTGAAAAATCATGTCGTTTATTGCAACATTGGCACTTGATGAAACAATAGACAGGTATGTAAATATCCGTGTACCCGCCGACAGATAGAAAGATACTGAAGTTGAGATTTATGTGTTATCAATATCCGGCCAAGTTGTGTCAATTTAAGGACATCGACAAATTTTCTTTTTAAATACAGTACCTTATAACTCCTTTAATAAGGTCATTTATTTAAAGTATTTAGAATTGGTACATTGAGACTACGGATTGAGAAGAGATCAAAGGCTATATTAAAGCCATGACAAAGTTGTCTGGTTGATATCTAGAAGTGATTTGAAAGAGAACCTAAGAACTCAAGGGTTAAAAAAACACTCCATCCTTGGAGCAATAATTTCCATGCGGTTGTATAAATACTCTACAACAAGAGAAACACTCAAACTTTACTGGTATCGATGTCCCAGTGGAGAGCACTTGTGAATCATCGATGGGGTAAAGATACAGAAATGAGGATATAGATGTTATTAAAATTGGGCCAATGAGTAGTAATATTCGGCCATCATGGGAATTTTAAATGCTGGCGAGCATTTCTCGCCAGCAACTTAAGAAGCTTGAATGATTAGCAAACTTCTTCAGACTCTCTACATACATCACTGCCTTTTACAACAGATTTAGTTAGTAAAGATGTATCATTAGTACTTGCCGTTAAGGTATTTGCAACCATTCCACAAAGAGAAGGACTTCCTTTTAAGCTTACACACGCAGTGTAAACAACTGCCCAATTATCTCTGTTAGCATTGCTGCTATCTTCCTTAACATTAACATTTGCAAAACCATTGCATGCAAATCCAACAACCGCTGTAACGCACAGCGCTTTTAAAGCTCTTCTTAGCATAGTGTGTCTCCATATATATTAAAATTATCCTGGTCGCTCCTAGCGATATATTTCCAAATAGTTACTGCTCAATAAGTGAACAAACCGTGTTCAAAGCAGTTAAAAAAGTCCTACTAATTTTTCCTCCATGTGCTCGTTAACAACTCCAATTTCTGATTTTGAGGCGCAAGCAGTTATAGTGTTATTTCTTACACCTAGTATTAGAAATTGCTAAAATAATCCATTATCAAATACCAATACTTTCCGCATAGATACTGGCACTTATCGTGGGTATTTTTTAGTTAAAAACGACTCGCTTAATCCAAATCAACATAACGATCAATCCTTTCTTGTAATCCCTAATTAATCAAAGCTACTTAATCCATAATGTAACTTAATTTATTAAGCCTAAACTTCGTTATTTCTTTTCTTAGGCTGTGATGATGTTTGATAAAATTTACTTAATATTTACACAGCAGTGAAATGAGGCTGTATAATCTTGTGGTTTCCGCTAACCACAAGACCCATAATACAGAAACTGGGAAAAGAAGGCAAATAAATACATTAAATAATTTTCTGCGATAGTACGTATTATTCGATAAAATAGTAAGTGAAGCTCGGCTTAGAAATTAGCTTAAGGTCATAACAAAAGACAAGTAGACATGCTTAAAAAACTAGAAAAACAACTCAGTTTACTAAAACACTTTCCCTACTTATTATTACTACCCATATTTTCCTTAGAAGCATCGGAACTCGTTAATCCAGGTCCAGTGTACTCAGAAATTAATGTTTCCAGTAGAGTCTACTCAATTTACACCAGCAGAAAAGGCAAAGTTTGGTTAGGAACATCTCATAGTTTAGCTCTATACAATGGGCACGATGTTAAGCATTATAAAACTCCTACAAATCTACACCTAAAAATAAATGATATCGTGGAGGACCAAGATGGAAATCTATGGTTGGCCACTACGTACCAAGGACTTATTCGTTTCAATCCTGCAAAAGAGAAATATACATTTTTTAACCAGCAAGCCATATCAATGCAAGCGGATGGAACAATCAGAGACCTTGAACTAGAAGGTTTTCAATACTTATGGATAGCAACTCCAAAGGGCGTTAACAGAATAGACTTATCCACTCTTTCCGATAAGACTCCAAAGAATCTAAACATAATTTCACCAGATACAACCGCAATAAAAATATCTGGAAAAAGGGTCTTTGTGGCTACAGCTGGAAAAGGTTTGCTTGAATACAATACATCAGAAGAAACAGTAAAACAATTTCCTAGTAGTGAACAAATTGGGAACTCCCCTTCGAGCAACAGCATATATGAAATGCATTTAGACAAACATAACAATCTATGGCTTGCCACATCGAACGGAGTTAACAAAGTTGCAATTAATGGAGAAAGTTTAAATTTCATCAGAGTTCAATCTAAACACAATGAATACAATGGTCGTGTCGCAAGTGTATCGGAAGATAAAACTGGGAAAGTTTGGGTTTCATTTTCCTTACATGGATTAAATATTCTGGAGTCCACCGCACTAGAATATAAGTACTCTCCGGGAGACTACAGCGAATCATTCTTAAGAGAAGAGTTAATCAAAGTTCATCACAGTCAAAATAATATAACTCTCGCAACTACAGTCGCAGGTAAGCTGCTAAAACTTAACGCTCAGGCCTTTAAGTACAACTATGTAAAAAAAAATGATGGCGAGTACTTCGAAGTAAATCGAATAATACCCCAACCTAAGAACAAGATGCTGTATTCCGATAACAGCAATCTATACGCAGCAAATTCGGACTTAACTTCAAAGCTAATTTATCCAGAGCTAGGTTATATCAGCTCATTTACCACTCTTTCTGATGAACGGATACTATTGTCAGTCGACTCTAAAGGAATTTACCAGTTCAATAGTGACACAGGGGAAATAAGTCAGTTTTCTCCCAAAAGTACTGGGCTACCAAACTACGCGATTCAAAGTATTCTTTATGACAACTCAACTCTATGGGTTGGCTTATATAGAACCTCTGACGGAACATTGTCTGGTCTCTATAAATACATTGAGAACGAAAATAGATATGTTCAAATAACATCCCAAATGACTATTGAACAAATATTCGACCTCGGTGATAAACTACTCTTAGCAACTAGAAATAAGGGAGTAGCTGTCCTTGATAAAGTTAACTTATCACTTATCAACATAAAAAATATTAAAGACTTAAAGTCTAGATGCGTATACCAAGACTTCGAAGATGTAATTTGGATTTGTTCGAATAGTCGAGGTTTATACCAGTTTGATAGAAGTTCTCTTTCTTTGATAGCTCCTGTAATAAATGATAAATTCAGTAACCAATCGATTAGAAACATAATACAAGATGATCTAGGATTTTATTGGATATCAACTGAGTCTCAGTTGTTCAAATATAACATGAATAATGATTCTCTTAGACTAATTTCAAGCTCTGATGGTCTACGACCAAACAACTATATCAGCCGTTCTGTGGCAAAACTAGAAGATGGGTCATTGGTATTTGGCGGCTTCAAGGGTTTAGTCAAATTCAACCCAGCAGATCTCAACTTAGAGTCACCTAAGAACGATCATAAAATCCATTTACAAGATTTTAAGCTGTTTAACAAACCCGTTCAGCTAGCTCATAAAGATCCTAACTCGCCATTAAAAAAACCAATACACATGCTGGATAAATTGGAGCTAACTTACAAAGACTCCCTATTCTCTTTATCCTTCTTTAGTACTGATTATTTAAATCAGGAAAAGCTGGAGTACTACTACAAACTTGATGGTTTGAAAGGTGATTGGATCAAAGCAGAAAATCAAATGGCCACCTTCACGACTTTACCTGCGGATGACTATGTTTTTCGGGTACGCGCAAAGCATGTTGAAGAAGGATGGTATAGTGACGAGACTCTGTTACCGATTTCTGTTTCGCCTCCTATCTGGAAAACATGGCAAGCTTATGTTCTTTACTTGCTCACCATCCTCACAGCGATCTATATTTTCTATCGTCAAAGAGTTCGATCTTTTGAAAAACGTGCAGCAGAACTGGAAAAAGGCATTGCAGAAGCCACCCAAGAACTGCAACACAAGAATGAAATCGTAAACTCCCTGCTCAACCAAAAGCAGCGCTTTTTAGCCAATGTCTCGCACGAGTTTAGAACACCACTCACCATGATACTCAGTCCTCTGGATGTTATGCTCAACAAAAATCCAGAGTCGAGTGTAGCCACTACCCTAACCATGATGAAACGAAATGGGCGTAGGCTACTGCGAATGGTTGACCAACTGTTGGATCTGGCGCATTCAGAATCATCCATCGAAGTGACTCGTAAAAGATATTCTTTACGTAAAACAGTGCAAACATTGCTCTACTCCTTTGAGCCTCTGTTTGATGCGAAGTCCATTACTTTCACAACCAACCGTTTCGAAGACACTCAAATCATTTTGGTTTCGGATTCATTAGAAAAGATCCTTATTAACCTGCTATCAAACGCCGTTAAATATACGCCAGATAACCGCTCTATCGATCTCAAGGTAACAGTAGAAAACTCTCAGATTACTTTTAACGTCTCTGATACAGGTGTTGGCATCAGTGAAGAGAACCAAAAGCTCATCTTTAATCGCTTTACTCGTGCTACCGAGCAAAACGAAGAGAATATTCCAGGGGCTGGGATAGGTCTGGCTCTAGTAAAAGAACTGGTCTCTGCCAACGGGGGCGAAATCAGCGTAACCAGTGAGCTGAACCAAGGATCTACTTTTACTGTTGTCCTTCCTATTAAAGACGAATCAGAATTCTCTCACCTAATGATTGAAGATGAGTCAGGCACCCCCAATGTGCAGCAGGAAGTCGAAGCACTATCAGAAATAGAAAACACCCGAGACACAGAAACAACGACACAGGAAGACGAAGTATCAGATACTGAAGATGGTGCACAGCCTCTGGTGTTGATCACCGAAGATAATACCGACATGCGTCAGTTTTTATTCGATTCTTTCAGCGAAAAGTATCGTTGTCTCATGGCATCCAACGGTAAAGATGCATTAGAACTCGCTCACAAACATATTCCTGATCTTATTATTACTGACGTCATGATGCCGGTTATGGATGGGTACGAATTAACTCAGCGCCTCAAAGAGGACACTTTAACCAGCCATATTCCCATCATCATGCTCACAGCAAAAGGTGATGCAGAGAGTCGCATGCAAGGTTTCCGTCGCAATGTAGATGACTACTTGGCCAAGCCATTTAATCTTGAAGAGTTAATGCTACGCGCTCACAACCTACTTTCGATTCGCCGAATCTTGCAGCGCAAATTCGCCACCCAATTAGTTCAACCTGGTGAAGTCACGATTCAAGCAGATGATGAAAGTGAAGAAAAAGACATTGAGTTTTTGAACAAGTTTAAAGAACTGATTGCGAACCACTACGACAACATAGATCTGAAGCGTCAAGACATCGCCAATGAGCTTAACATAAGCGAACGACAGTTTTCACGCAAACTTAAAGCGCTTTCGGACTACTCTTTCAGTGAATATCTGCGCCAATATCGAGTGCATAAATCCTTAGAACTCATGCAGCAAGGCATGCAGGTCAGTGCCATTGCCTATACAGTTGGTTTTTCTTCGGTGGGATATTTTGGACGTTGTTTTAAAGCCGAGATTGGTGTCACGCCCAAAGAATATGTAGAAGCAAGCAAGAAAGACAAACAGTAATTCTCACCTAAGGATAAACAGTGTTCAATTCGAATACTGTTTATCCCATCGTTAAATAAGCGACAAATCCAATCCAAGAAGCCACCAGCAATCCCCACGGAAGTACGGATTGTTTATATACCAACTTCTCTTCAACAAGAGCTTCAGGCTCTACTTCTGATTGCTTTTGCATTTTCTTGCGCTGTCGATCCAGTTGGCGTGACTTTTCCTTGTATTGTTTTTTATACTGTTCAATCCCTTTTTGAATGCCTTGCGCAATGAGCTTGGTTTGTTCTTTAGTTTGCCCAGGTCTTTGGGTGCCACGGGCTATTTTCATGGCTTCGTCTTGAGTTTCCTGCGAAGGCTTTGATTTTTTGGTTTGCTTTTTACTCATCCGTTAATACAACTCTACCGTTTAATAATTTTTTATAGATATAAAAAAGGGAGTGAAACACTCCCTATATTTGCCAGAATTAATAGTTTCAGAATGTTAAAACTGGCCTACAGCCACCTTGTTCTCTCACTTTCTACAAATTTCCCCAAAAACAAAGGTCTAGTTTGGGGTCTATGAGTTTAGGAGTATTAAGTGCTTAGTCGTAGTATATCAAATAACCACATAAATGAGCGATATTTGTTTTCAATTTGCTCCACCCTTGCTAAAATCTCGTTTCAATATATGACAAGGAGTCATTAAATTATGCAAGCTAAGCAAGATAGAAGATATCTAAAACAGAAAAAAGCAGGCGGCGTATACTTAGTTCAAATCGCTGTACCAACAGCATTGCGCCATTTAACAAACAATAAAGCCGTTCTAACTCGTTCAACTGGGACAAACAATCTAAGAGAAGCGAGAGCGCATAGAGATGTCTTTTTGCGTGAATGGGAAAACCTAAAACTACAAGCTGGAATAAACCCCAAAGGTCACCGTTTACGTTCTCTCGTAGCAGACCTTAAGCAATCTTACAAAGAGTCGTTAGGAGACCACGACACAGCTCAAACTTGGTTAGATGGGCACGACCCAGAGTATTACTACAACCAAGGCGATTTGATTATGGCTGATGCTATCAGAATTGCTAAGGGCGGCGAGGCTAAGTTTTCAGGTGTTCAAGAAGGTTATACACTCCCAGAAGTTGCAAAGGAATATAGAAATACAATCTTAGGCAAGAAGTCTAACAACTACTTAAATAAAGTCTTCAAGGCTGCTACACGCTGGGAAGAATTCGACAAAGAATCAACACCTTTACAAAATATTGGCAGAGCAAAAGTGGTTGCGTTTATTGAATACCTTTCTGACGACCTTAAAAACAAAACCATTCGCGATGTTTTATCTATTTTTAACAAAACGTGGATTTATGCAACAAATAAAGAATATGTAATCGACAAGGGGTCTCCTTTTACTGATCATTCTTTAGAAATACTAGATAGTAACTCCTATGAAGTCCTAACTTTGCAAGAGTGGGAAGGAATACTCAAAAATTACTTGCCTAGGAGTAAAACAATTGGGGCAAAGCTCTTTATGTTTCTAGGTATTACATCTGGTATGCGTATAGAAGAAATATCAGGACTTAGAAAAGGCGATGTGAAATATGTTGATGGTGTATTGTGCTTCCATGTTAATAATAAACACCGCTCTGTAAAAACTAAAAATGCAATTAGATATATTCCTGTTATGAATCGATATATTGATGTAGTTAAAAAACTTGCAAAAGGAAACCCCGAAGAGTTTTTATTTAAAGAAGCTCGCATAGCAAAGAATCAACATTCAGGCTGGTTTAGTAATAATATTCGAGAGTCTAAGAGAGAGTTTGGAATAACATCGCGCTGGAAATCTTTCCATAGTCTCAGATGTAACCTTGCAACAGCTTGCGAAAATGCCAAGATTGAAGAGAGAACCGCCGCGTGGCTTTGTGGACACTCTCACAATCAAACATTAACTTATGGTTTGTATTCGGATGGAGCGAATATTAAAGAAATCCTAAAGCCAGCCATAGATAAGGTCGAGAAGAAATTAGAACCTTTTTTACAATTTGATAGCTTGGTGTTTAATACGGAGAATTAAAGAGGAGAGCTTAACGGCTCTCTTCTAACTCTTCATTTATGTCAACCTCTTTTCGAAGCCTTGAATCAGAGCTTCTAGTATAGATACTTTTAAAACACCCCGATTCAAACTTGCTAGCTCGCTACTTCCAAAAGTAACAAAACGTGACCTTTAGGTTTTGGGTATCCCAATTCTTAAAAGCGACGAAACGTCGACTTTGAAAATCTAAAAAAGAACAAGTTGTGCTTTTTGAACTACCATAAAAAAACACGCCACAATATTAAACAGGATTTCTTGTTACTCTTTCCCCTGAAACTACACTCAGCGGTTAGTCGCAAACTTGCGTCTTTGCCATATCTTGATCAATATGAATATTGCTCAGAAAACAACCGCGCCCGAAATTTGTGGTGCGCCTAAAGCTTAACCATTGCAAATACTCCTCAGCACGTTGAATCAGAATTTCAGGTTTGTTATGGGCAGTTATTGATTATTCTATTAATTGATTTAAGTTTTCGAATCTAAATTTAATAGCTAACTCCCGCACAAAATCTGGCTCAGTTTCCCAGTAATCCTCGATAATGATTTCAAACCAATCTACTAACATATCGTTCCAGGTCATATTAGACTTTGCAACTCCACCATCCAAATAGAAAGTAAGGTATGACTTATTCTTTACACTATATGCAGCAACAACACCTCCACCACATGTTGAAAATAGTGGAATCACCTCACCAAGCTCATAAGCTAGTTGTTCCTCATCGCTCAACAAGTATGTGTTAGGACAAGTGAAATATATATCTACAGGGTCATTTGTTTTCTCCAAGAGGATATCGCAAATAATGGGTGGTAGTTTAAGGCTTTTTACTTTTTGAACCGCTTCTTGAGTTTTTATTGGCTTCATTTTAAAGCTCTATTGAATTTAGTTTTTAACTTACACCAGCTTAATTTCAGACTAACAAGTGATATAGATCATTTAGCGCATAATTTAAAAAGGCTGTATATCTTCAAACCAAATGCATAACACTGGACGTCACTCATGACATCCAGCATGATTACCTAGCTTGAAAAACGACTAAATACCTTAACATGACACTTTATTAGCTTCGCCTTTAACTGCCACATACCAAAACACTAATGCACATACAGCACCTACTGTTCCAACTATTAGCAACTGTTGAATCAAAGTAAGAAAATCATCATTACCAAATGGTTTGAATATAAAACCAAATCCCATCGAAGCAATCAACCCAGTCACTACGTAAGGCTTGACTGAATCAATATTTTTGTACTGTAAAAATAAATGCAGAGGAATGGCTACAAAAAAGATGCCTAAGCCTCCAATTATCGTAGCAACATAAATAAATACTACCGATACCCCCAAGGCGGCACCACTAAAATCACCGCCGATAAGCATTAGGGTTAAACTTAATACGGCGGTACTTAGCACAACGCTTGATATACTCAATAATGCAGCTATAAAAATTCTTTTCATAATCCCGATATCCTTAATTATATGTCCCACAAAACTATAGCATTATATCTTCACTTCCGTTTAGTGATATTTATAGCAGCCACTTAATATAGAGATAAGCGATAAATCCACAAGGCTTTCAAAAAATGCTTAGCTAACCTGCGGTCATATAAATAACACTAGGCGGCGGTCTGAGAGGCTTTTATCTGTAGCTATTATCTACCCCCTCCCCCTTAGAGATGAGATCTCAGAGAGGCTTATAGACACCTTACAGATCACTTAAATTAGTACATGTGGCAGTCGTTAGTCTTAGTGTTAAACCACCAGAGAAACTGTGCAAATCTGCATAATTCTTTTTTTAAGCGAATCTGAAATTTCCGGTTTGGTTATACAGCAGAATTTCTAAATACCCTGAAACGGGGCATTGAATAGAATACCCCAACATTCGAAATGGTAGTGTTCAAATGTCGGATATTCCTACTTTTAGGTGACATCAATGAGTTGCAACAATACTTCACTTAATAGGGGTCGATGTTTCGTCGCCCCTCAACTCTGCATCAATAACACATCGCACTCAGGGCAACCTTTAAGCCAGACTTGAGAGTTCCTAACTGTCCTGAAACGAGACGGTCTATAAATCCATACCACCCGAAACGGGGTGTTTGAATAAAATCAATGACTTACAAAGTTTCCGCCTATCTAATATACTTAAAATTTATTTAAAGGTGATAATTTACCGCTTTTGCACAAACTATAAGCATCTTTAAACTTTCTAACAGTCGCGTTTCACGACGGTCAGCAAATCCAAATACGGCGTTTCACCGTGTTTCAATATTATCAATAACTTACAACGCACTCAGAGCTGACTTGTAAGCCGCTTGATGAAGTGTTCAAAACTACCGACTAGGTACTTTTAAGTAAAATCAATAACTTATAACTCCTTCTGACATTTCTAGCTTATCTGTAATCAAACGGTTGTAGTTATAGCTCCTTACATCATCATTAGCAGGTTTTTTAAATGACACCTTGTTGCTCATAAACTCACAGTGCAAAGGTTCCTCTAACTTCTTCTTTTCATGCTTATAACGCTGCTCCTTGCAGTATTCGGATAAGATAATTTGTTTCACTTCATCCTCGCTAACTTTAAGTGTTGGAAACACATAAGCCACCTCGCCAGTGTCTTCATAAAAGGCTATATTCCCCTCTAATCGTATAACACTCTTTAGGTCTTCTGGTATCGGATAGTCCTGAATACACAGCTCGTAGCTCTCTTCGGG